>CAWEEK010000009.1:0-160093 GCA_963808065.1 uncultured Chitinophagaceae bacterium | reverse complement strand
TCGGTTTTGCCAATGCCCAAAATGTGGGTTCCTCCCCGGCATACATTAAAAGCCTGACCTCGCTATGGAAGGGTGAAAGACTGCCCGATGGACGGCCCAAAGTGTCCGATGCCCTGCTTGCCCGCCTGAGAAACATATCCATCGAAGAAGCCTGGGGTGTTCTTCGCAACAAGGGTTATAACAATCAGTATGAAGGAGAATGGCGGGTGATCTTTCCAGACAGCGCGATGACCGGCCGGGTAGTAACGGCGCAGTACATGCCATCCAGGCCCGATCTTATCGACGTTGTTAAGCAACAGGGAAAAGTGGAAAAACGTTCAATGCAGGGTGGTACGAACTCCTGGCCAATAGACGCGCTTACAAACGGAGATGTGTATGTTGCTGATGGTTATGGCAAGATCGCCGATGGCACATTGATTGGGGACAATCTTGGCAACTCCATCTATGCCAAATCACAACGTGGCGTTATCTTCTACGGATCGGTAAGAGATGAGGAAGGCCTTAGCGAGATCAAAGGGTTCAATGCCTGGACCAAGGGCCAGGACCCTTCCTATATCAAAGAGATGATGCTCACCAGCATCAACGCACCTATTCGGGTCGGCCGGGCAATAGTACTCCCCGGTGATGTTGTGCTGGCAAATAAATTTGGAACCATATTTATTCCCGCCTACCTGGCGGACACCGTGATCCTGACTTCAGAAGTCACTGCGCTTCGCGATGAATTCGGTCACCAGCGCCTGCGCGAGAAAAAATACCTCGCGGGTCAGATCGATAGTCAGTGGTCCGAAGAGATCAGGAAAGACTTTATCAACTGGCTGAATAATTATCCCGGCAAACTACCCATGACAAAGAAAGAGCTGGATGAGTATCTGAAAGAAAGAAATTATTGAACCCACATTGTATTTATTTAATCCGATTGTCAGTTGAAAAAGGTTAACGCTCACAGCATCAGCCTCATCGTATCGCTGGTGGCATTGCTGGTTGTTCTTGGTTATTTGTTCTCGGGTAATATTAGCAAGGCGGGTCCCATTTTGATCGCCTTCTTTTTATTTCTTGCCATTGGGTTCAGGGGCTATCCCTCCCTGAAAGGCTTTGCCTATACTATTATGATATTTGCTGCCGTCAGCACAGCGCTGTATTACCCGCAGTATTTTGTGGAGGTAAACGGCTTCAAGTTCGCGGTACTCATCACACCGCTGATCCAGCTGATCATGTTTGGCATGGGCACTTCGATGGGTGTTGATGATTTTGTTGGGGTGATCAAAACACCGAAGGGCGTGTTCATCGGCGTAACCAGTCATTTCATCATTATGCCCCTGCTTGGTTTCACGCTGGCGAACCTCAGTGGTCTGCCTCCGGAGATCGCCGCAGGCATCATCCTTATAGGTTGTTCCCCAAATGGCATGGCTTCAAACGTCATTTCCTACCTGGCCAAGGCCAACCTGGCTCTTTCAATAACTATCACAGCGGTGTCCACGCTGCTTGCTCCTTTTGTTACCCCATTGCTGATGAAGTTCCTGGCCGGTGCCTTTGTGAAGATCGATGTGGGCGCCATGATGTGGGACATTATTAAAATGGTGATCATCCCTATCGGTGCGGGCATCCTTTTCAACAAATTACTCAAAGGCAAGTCAAAGTGGCTCGACAATGCCATGCCACTGGTATCCATGTTCGGCATTGCATTTATCATTGTGATCATCACGGCAGCTGGAAGAGAAAGCCTGCTGACCATTGGGCCACTTCTTATTCTGCTGGTTCTTATTCATAACCTTCTTGGGTACTCGCTTGGTTACTGGTCCGGCCGGTTGTTCAGGATGCCCGAACGCGACTGCCGTACCATGGCTATCGAAGTGGGTATGCAGAACGGCGGGCTCGCCTCGGGTCTGGCCAACCAGATGGGAAAGATGGCCACCGTAGGCCTCGCCCCGGCGATATTTGGCCCGCTGATGAATATCACTGGATCCATACTTGCTTCCTACTGGCACAAAAAACCGCTTAAGGATGATAAACATCCACTGCCTGCCGGCAGTGAACTACCGGTGCAGAGTACCTGAAGAAATAAGTTCACAGAAGAACAAATAATATGAAATTTTGGTTTGGCCTAATAACTGCAACCTGCGTTTCAATTGTGGGTTGTCAACAACATGCGGCCAGCGATAGTGTCTTGTCTGAAACCGGAAAAGATTTTCCTGCCTATGGTGGTAATGCTGCGGGCAACCGGTATTCACCCCTTACACAGATCAATGCATCTAATGTGAACCAGCTGAAGGTGGCCTGGATCTATGATCCGCGCGATCCTGCCGACACAGCTAATAACGAGCGCAGGGGCCGTGAAACCCAATGTCAGCCAA
This sequence comes from uncultured Chitinophagaceae bacterium, assembly GCA_963808065.1. Taxonomy (GTDB): domain Bacteria; phylum Bacteroidota; class Bacteroidia; order Chitinophagales; family Chitinophagaceae; genus Flavitalea. The sequence continues at coordinate 157,742 of CAWEEK010000009.1, read as the reverse complement.
TTGTAGTGGATGGAATCATGTATGCCACCAGCGCAGAGCTTGTATTGTTTGCCCTTGAGGCAGGTACGGGAAAACAATTGTGGAAGTTTAAGATCCCCGGAGAGATTCAGCGCTTCAATTCCAACCGCGGTGTGATGTATTGGAGAAATGGGGACGATAAAAGGATATTCTATACCGCGGGTTCTTTTATGTATTCGATTGACGCCATGACCGGCAAACAACACATGGATTTTGGCGAACAGGGCAGGGTGGACCTGCATGTTGGCCTGGTCGAAAACATTGGTCATGACGTACAAGACCTCTCTGTGACCGCTACAAGTCCTGGCGTGATCTTTAAGAACACGCTGGTGCTGGGCTCAACCGTCAGCGAGGCAGGAGATGCTGCGCCTGGCCATGTCCGCGGATTTGACGTGTTGACCGGAAAATTGAAATGGGTATTTCATACGATACCCCAACCCGGTGAATTCGGATACGAGACCTGGCCAAAAGATGCGTATAAAAAAATTGGAGCGGCCAACAACTGGAGCGGGATGGTACTTGATGAGAAACGAGGTATGGTCTATCTCGGAACCGGTGCACCTTCCTCTGATTTTTATGGTGGAGCAAGAGAAGGCAAGAATCTTTTTGCCAACTGCGTCCTCGCGTTGGAAGCCGAAACCGGAAAAATGAAATGGTATTTTCAAACCATCCATCACGACATTTGGGACCGCGACATTCCCTGTCCACCCAACCTCACCACGATTGAAAAAGATGGCAAAAAAAGAGATGTGGTGGTGCAGGCGACAAAAGATGGAATTGTTTATGTACTGGACAGGGATAGCGGTACTTCCATCTTCCCTATCGAAGAAAAACCGGTGCCCGTCAACGGTCTTCCCGGTGAAAAACCTTACCCCGTGCAAAAATTTCCTGTAAAGCCGAAGCCTTTCATCCGTCAAACACTGACAGAAAACGACCTCACCAATATATCCCCGGAAGCAAATGCCTGGGCGCGTGCTGCGTTTAAAGAATTCGGAACCACTCCAGGAAACAAATTCAGTCCGCCAAACGAATCGGGTACCTTACTTTTTGGATACAGTGGAGGCGCTGAATGGGGGGGCAATGCGATCGATCCGGACGGTGTGCTCTATCTGAATGCAAACGAAGATGCCTGGGTGCTGAAGATGGTCAGCATCGAAGAGCGTAATAAGCAACTGGCCGCGCTTTCTGTTGGCAATAGTTCGTACATCACTAACTGTGCTGCGTGTCACGGCGCCGACCGAAAAGGCAGTGGCACTGATTTTCCAAATCTTGTTGGTATCGGAACAAGAAAAACTCCGGAGTCAATTGCAAAGGTGATCAAAACGGGGAGTGGCAGAATGCCTTCCTTTCAGCATCTCTCTGACAAGGAAAGACAATCTATTGTGGATTTTCTGTTGAATGTGCGGCGCACCGATGATCATGGCCGGATGACCGACACCATCGCCAGGAAAACTGAATTTCCTTATATACCTGATTACGTGACCAAGGATTGGAGGAGGTGGCGGGACAAGGATGGGTACAATGCCATCAAACCACCCTGGGGCACATTGAATGCACTTGACCTGAGTTCTGGCGAATGGTTGTGGCGCGTGCCTCTCGGAGAATTTCCCGAATTGACGAAAAAAGGAATTCCCATTACCGGCACAGAAACTTATGGCGGACCCCTGGTTACCGCGGGCGGATTGCTCTTTATCGCGAGTACGCAGGACGAACGCATTCGCGCCTTCGAAAAGAAGACGGGCAAACAGGTTTGGGAATATCAGTTACCCGCTGGCGGCTTTGCAACACCAATAACATATGAGGTCGATGGGAAACAGTACGTGGCCATTGCGGCTGGTGGTGCCCGTAAGCAGAAGGTAGGCGGATGGTATCTGGCCTTTGCGCTGTAAAAATTTCACGCAAAGCCGCCAAGCCGCCATACGGCGGACGCCAAGGCAAACAAAAACCATTTTATGCGCCATTGCGTGAAACCTTCTTTGCGCCTTTGCGCCTTACTTTGCGCCTTTGCGTGAAGACTTCCTTAAAATTTCAAAGTCGTCGGCAGATACTTTGCCACAAGATCTTCATAATATGGTCTCAGGACCTTCCAATCCGGAGGAATGGGATTCTTTGAATACAGATCGTAAGGATTGAACAACTTCACCCATTTCAGCATTTTCCGGTCGTGATCATCAAGGAGATTTTCGTATTCCCCTTCCCGATGCCAGGCATAGAAAGAGTGGAAACGCAACATGTACAAGCCTTCTTCGGGGAGATGATCCTTCATCATCTGGAAAACATATTCATCATGTCCCCAGGAAAGATGCACATTCCTCAGGCCGCAACCTTTTTCATACACACCATTTGGAGTATTGTATTCCGGACTGTTATAGTCGGGATTGTTTTTGAAGAACTCGGGATAAACGATCTTGTCGGAATAGGCACATCCAACCGGGAATGTGTCTCCCACCACGGCCCATTGTGGTTCACCAAACAGGCAAAGGGTCTTACCCATGTCGTGCATCAGGCCGGTTAGCACCATCCAGTCGGGATGGCCGTCGGCCCTAATGGTTTCCGCGGTCTGCAGCAAGTGTTGAAACTGGTCCAGATCGGTGTCGGGATCAGAGTCATCCACCAGTTCGTTCAGGAAGTCGAAGGCTTTCCAGACGGGCATTTCCTTCCGGTTGAACTGAAGAAACTCGTTCTTTTTCTCCTGTACAAAATCGAAGGTTTGGTAGGTATGATTGAGCCTGTAGAATTCACGAACGGTATCCCTTGCCGGCGCTTCATAGTTTCTGAACTCCTCTTTTTGCTTGGCGGGCTTGTCCTGTTCAGGATAGCGTTCCAGCACGGCTTCTTCCCATTCGTCGAGGCTGGCAAGCGGGTTTATTTCTTCGGGACTAAAATTTTCTTTTAATGACATGGCAGACAGTTTATTCGTTAACCAAATTACTGAATAAATCCAAGAGAAGAAACATCCGGTACAATAAGCCCGCCAGTTTGTTCAAAAGCGGGAGCGATGGCATAGATTCGCAAAAGGAGGCGCTTAAACGATTAAAAGTGACTTCCGACGGCTAAAACGCACCACCTGGATGAAGATCGTATGCATTTCAACCTTATTTATACTTCTGTTTGTCACCGCATTGGCACAACAAACGACTGCCGACCCGAACTGGATCCGGCCCGAAAATAGCCGAAGCCCCTCGGTCTGGGGTATCCGCAATGGCATCGTAATCGGACTTTGGCCGTACGGCATTGAAACTTCGGGAGAAAAACAGGGCGGCGGCCCAAGGGGCCTGATCCGCGTAGGCTATGAATATAAGGGGCATGTGTACCTGATCAACTTCATAGCCATCGAACCCGTGGTGGATGGCAAGATGGAATTTAGCGAAGTGTCTCCTTCGACCACAGATGACAAATGGGGCAAACTGATCTGGGCCGGTAGTGACCCCGAGGCCGGCAGTTTTTATCCAGCCGCCATAACCAGGGGTAAAATCTCCAATCCAGATTCTCTTCATCCCGCGACTGAAGAACTAAGCATCTACGTTTTTATGGAGAAATTCAGGAATGGAGCACATCCTTACCTCAGGCTCAGCATCAGGAACGACCGCCCCGAAGAACTCGGCCTGCAGATCTTCGCGGAAAAAAATTCGGCCAAAATGGATCGCTGCGCTCTCACAGCCACCATGGGAAATTATTCCCGCCTGAGACTCATCCACCTGAAAGACTCCCTGATCGATTCACGAAAAATTTACAAAGATTATGACGACATCGCCTTCGTTGACGAGCCGGGAAAATTTCCTGCGGAAAAATTGATGCGTGACCGCAACGGCGACTTCATCGTCATCGCCGAAACAAATGAATCATTTCCATCCTTGGCCGACTGGCCCCAGTCTGCAGAATACGAGAAACGATGGAGTTGGCGTTATCGACCCTTCTTCAAGCTTTCACAGTACTGGAAAAAAGAAGAAGCGGGCCATGATCCCTCCCTCCACCTGCGGGTGAACGGCCGTAAATATTACTGGAGCGTAGCCAGCCCCAATAAAAAGGATTATGTCGCAATTCCCGGTGGAACTGCCTTTGAAAATTTTGAACTTCGTGAGAAATTCTATGAAGGTCAAAAGTTTTACTTTGCCCTCTCGAGGAAATCAGCCCATGAGCTCCTGCCGGAAAAAATTCCTTCAACCAAAGAACAGGTTCATTAACATTAGTTCATCAAAAAATCAGGTCACGATATGAAAAATCTTTTTATCACCGCGATTGTACTAACATGCTGCATTACTACTAACGTACATGCCCAGGTGGGTTCACCCGAACCGGAAATCTGGCAGTTGCGCGACTATACCGCACAGAAGATCTCCAGTTATGACACCAGCGGAGCCAACGACGATGGCAACTGGAAAAACAAGATCAAACCAAATGAAACCCGCACCATCGCTGAAGCACAGGGCCCGGGCATCATCAAGCATATTTGGTTCACCATCGCTACCAATGAATATAATCACCTCAAAAAAATCGTCCTCAGAATATACTGGGATGGTGAAACCACTCCGAGTGTGGAAGCACCCATCGGTGATTTTTTCGGGTTGGGCCTGGGCAAATATTTCATGTACCATTCCAAATACCTTTCTGTAGGATCACAGAAATCACTTAACGCTTACTTCCCAATGCCATTCCGGAAATCGGCCAGGTTCACTATCACCAATGAAGGTGAAGATGCCATCAATGCATTCTATTACAACATCGACTGGGAAAAGCATAAATCCCTTCCTCAGAATACCGCTTATTTCTGCGCGCAATACCGCCAGGCAGTTCCAACCAAGGGCTGGACCTCAGACTGGAAACGCAACGGGGATTCTGCGATCAACAACAAGCAGAATAAAACCGGCGAAAACAATTATGTGATACTTGAGGCAGAAGGCAAGGGTCATTTCCTTGGAGTAACACAAAGCATCATTCAGAACCAGGGAGACTGGTGGGGAGAAGGCGATGAAATGATCTTTATCGACGGCGACAAGAAACCCACCATTAATGGTACGGGTGCCGAGGATTATTATTTGGGTGCCTGGTGTTATGGCGGGTGTGGAATCAGCCCTTTTGGAAATCCACAGACCACCTTCAGCTATCCCGAATATGGCAATCCAAAAAATGGGGGCGACAATCGCGGCGCCGAATGGACGGTCTACCGCTTTCATACCGAATCTCCGGTAACATTTACAAAATCAATTCGGATGACTATCGAGGCCGGACATGCGAATCATCGTTCGGATTCTTATTACACTGTCGCTTACTGGTATCAGACTGGCCCACATTCCGCTTTTCCGCCCCTACCACCTGTGGGTGAAAGGATACCAAAAACAGTGAATACTCCCGGACCGACGATGGGGAAATAGATGCCATGGCACAAGATTTCCTGCATTTAAGTTAAAGTCAGGCTGTCCGGATTTTCCTCTAGGGGATAGTCCGAAATTAGCATATGCTTAAACTTTGATCCACATGAAATCATTCATCAGTTTCGCCGTCCTGGTATTCTGCGTTGCTGCATCATGCTCTGAGCCAAAAAATGCCACCGAAAACAAACCGACGGCGTCCATCGACGAAGCCATCCAGGCAAGAAATTACACATTCAAAGCAAGAACAGCTGTGCCCACAGGCGGGAGAACCAGACAATTGACAAGTGACTTTGATCTGAATATTGGCAAAGACACCATCGTTTCGTACCTGCCCTATTTCGGCAGGGCTTACACAGCCCAGATCGGACAGCGCGAAAACGGACTTCAGTTCACGTCAACTGATTTTGAATATGATGATCAGGTTTCTGAAAAAGGACTCCATGAGATCCGAATCAAACCGAAGGATGCACGCGACGTTCAGTTGCTCCTGCTTTCTGTTTCAAAAAACGGCTATGGCACCCTGCAGGTGACCTCCACCAACAGGCAGCCCATCAGCTTCACTGGAGTAGTTGAAGCGAAATGAAAAATTAAATCATCTTTGATGATAGTTGGTTTCACGCAAAGCCGCAAAGCCTGCCGGCCGCGAAGCCGCAAAGAAATGATAAGTTCTTCGCGTATTGCGCCTTTGCGTGAAACCTTCATTGCCTTTGCGTGAAATCCAGAATCGCCCATTCGCAATGCACGCGGTTCCACACAATAGCATTTTTGATTTTAATTTTTCACAACTTGGCTGCGAATATTGTTTAACTGTCGAATATGTCTGGTTGAATGTGCAACAGTAAAACGCAATAATTCAAAACGTGTCATATGCCCGATTTTTGGCATGTCGAATCCCGTGCACGTTTTTGTAAGATCCAGGTTGGCGGCAAGTTCCTGGATGTTTTTCCGGATCGCTTCGAATTTGTTGTAGTATTCGGCCTGGTCATGTGGTCCGTTGGAGGGAAGAATGAAGTCTGGAGACTTCATTTTAGTGGAGAAATCCAGGAAGGCATCATCAAGTGGTTTGACAAATTGTTCAGGATCCCTTGTAGTTTGTTCGGTATTTCCTGTCATCAATGCAGGCGCACCTCGCTCCGCCCTGAACAGGTGATCCGCCACTTGCCCGGCCGTCCAACTGCCCTCAAACGGCAACCTGTTGAATTGTTCATTGGTGAATTCACCCAACACCTGCAACAATTCGCGAGTAGTCCTTTCCAGATCTTTCAGCAATTGCACTTTGTCCATAACTAATTATTTAATTCATTACAAAGGGAATGCAACTTATGATCAGTGAGGTGGTGTGAACGCGTCATTCAGGGGGATGATATAAGACAGATCCGTAAATGGAACTTGCCCCGGAAATCGTTTTAATCATATTTTTGAGCCCTCACTCAACATAATTGCCATGAAACAGTATTGGCTGCCTGCGATAATTTCTCTTTTGTTTTTTGCCTGCCAGGAATCGAACCCCGGTTCCATATCAACTAATGGATTACTCCTGCGAAATGCTACTATCATTGATGGCAATGGCGGTCAGCCGGTAAAGGCAGACCTCCTCATCAAGGGTGATACGATCGCTGAGATCGGACCCGCACTAAAAGATGAAGGCGCGGAAGCGACAGACCTTAGCGGTAAGTCAATTCTTCCAGCGTTAATCAGTACACATGTTCATGTTGGAACACTGCAGGGAAATTCCGTAGCGCCCGAACACTACACGCGTGAGAATATCCTCGCCCAGCTGAAGAAATATGAAACCTATGGCGTAGAAAATATACAGGTCATGGGCAGTGACAGGCCACTGATATTTGAAACCGGTCTGCGCGACTCTTCCAGGAGCGGACTGCTGGCCGGCGCCAGGCTACGATCTGCTGGTTATGGATTTGGGGTTCCGAACGGTGCTCCGCCCGCAGGCGCGTCGATGGATAAAGTTTTTCGTCCATTATCCGCCAGCCAGGTGAAAGCTGAAATGGATAGCCTGGCGGCAGTAAAACCCGACATGGTAAAGATCTGGGTGGATGATTTTGGCAGGGGGATGAAGAAGATGGATCCTTCGGTTTACTCTGCCATCATCACCGAAGCACACAACCATGGCATCAGGGTAACGGCTCATGCCTATTATTTATCAGATGCCAGGAAACTGGTGCGGGCTGGTATCGACATCATCGGACATAGCATAAGAGACAGCATTGTCGACGATGCCTTCCTTAAAGAAATGAAAGAACACAATGTTGCCTATATACCCACGCTGTCACTGGATGAATTTGCGTTCATCTATGCCCGTCAGCCCGAATGGCTGAATGACGCTTTTTTTAAGGCAGCTCTCGAACCAGGTGTCTATGAAATGATCACCTCAGAAAAATACCGCGAGGACCTCAAAAAATCGCCCGACTATGCCCGCAACATGAAAGGATTTGAAAACGCCCTGAAAAATCTGAAGAAGATTTTTGATGCTGGCATCCTGGTGGCAATGGGCACTGATTCAGGAGCAAATCCACTGAGGGCTCAGGGATTTTCCGAACACCTCGAACTTCAACTGATGGTGCAGGCCGGTCTTTCTCCAATGCAGGCGCTCACCGTGGCTACCCGCAATGGGGCGACCCTGTTGAAAATTGGCGATCGTACCGGCACAATCGAAAAAGGCAAGCTGGCGGACCTGTTGATCATCGATGGTGATCCGACCTCGGAGATCAAAAACACCAGGAAAATATTTGCCGTCTACAAGGCCGGGAAGAAAGTTAGCGAAGGAACGCCTGGCGAAAGCAAATAATTCAGTCAGAAAGCTTCCGCAACTATTTCTTCCTCACAAGAATGATCCGCGTTATTGAGAATTGATTTTGCTTTCCCTTTGTTTTGAACCGGAAAGAAAAGGAATTGTTCATCGGAGTCAGCGAAAGTTCGCAGATTTTATTCTGGGGCGAGCGTACCTTTTCTTTTTCCGAATAACCATCTATCCATTCCGAGATTTGGGTTTGCCTCTGCCAGATCGAAAACGAGCCCGCTTCAGGATACTTCATATAATCCAGTACTACGTCATAATTGCCCACAGGTATGTCTTTCAGCGAATACCTGATCACCGTTTCGTTATTAACGGTAAAATGCTGCGTGGTGGCGGGTGAGTTGAAGGCACCCCATTCCGTTGCGTAGTTCAGTCCATTGCCCAGTGTCAGTGGAAGCAGGTGTGGATAGACTTCGAGAGTATCCGGCATGTAAATCAGTGTGTTTGCCGTGGATGGGGACATTGCCTGGGGATTGGGCTGACTGCAATAATAATAACTCACCGAAGAATAATCAGAGGGCACCCTGTTGAGTTCCGGACCGTGTTCAATCGACTGGAAAAGAGATTTTTCAAATGAAACTTTATCGCCAACGAAGAACCGGTATCCGCCGGTACGACATAACGGTATGGAATATTCGAGAGCACCCGACAGGGGCAGGCTCATGGCCGCATCCCAGCAGTCCAGCAGAGCATACCAGCCTCCGTTAAAGAAGTCTTCCGATCCCGTCCCATGCATCCTCATCTCCCCATCCACTACCGTTGAATCATCTCCCTCAAAAAATGAAGTGATGCCTGTGATGAGCCCCTGTGCCTGTAAAACCGTTCCCGCAAAGTGACCCCGCCCTTTGATGTCAAGCATGGTAAAGGGCCTTCCTTCCGGCACAGGGTTGCTCCTGTTCCAGTAAGCGTAGAATTTTCCTTCCGAAGCGGCATCTCTTTTCTTTGGGCTGGTGTAAACCTTAACCTGCAGGTCGATTTTATCAAAAACCGAGCTATCCTGCGGCTGACGATAGATCAATTCAATCTTCGCGGACCTGTCAAAAGGCATAGGGAAAAATGAATAATGTCTTTTGCCATCGGACCCGGCAAGCAATCCCTGCATGGATGCCTTCCCAAATGCATAGCCGAAATAATCACTCAGCGGGCAGTACACCGCAGCTCCTGTCTCATTGTCCCAGGTAATGCGGATGTCAATGTCCCTGGCAGTTTTGCAAAGCTCAGTGGCTGTCAGCAATTCAAATCCGGCTATTCGTCCGGGTTGAACGGACTGATAAATTGTTTTTGATTGGCCAGGCCGAATCGTTATGATTTGTTTGAACTCCTTCAATTCCGACGGATACAGCGTTTTCAAAGATGGTGTCTGGCTCCATTTGGTCCTGATGGTTTCGAGACTTTGCTTTTCGTTCTCATTGAGAGGCAGACTAAACTTCTTCACCGCGCTGCCTTTTGGATAAAGCCTGTATCCAACCTGGTAGAACAGTGCTTTTTTACCACGCAGCACGATCCGGCAAAATTTGCTGAATGGGATTGGCAGGTAACAATAAAAGCCACCCAGCTGATTGGCGCAGAGAGGCGCAACAAAGGGGTACACTTTTCCGGTAAAGAGATCGCGGTACCTGATGGTGAAGGCGGCGGTGGTGCTATCATCAATATAAAAATCCAGGCTGTCATCAGAGGGAGTGGGCGTCCAGATCCTGTTGATCACTCCTGCTCCCTTCGCATCGAAGAGGACAAGGGAACTGTCGGGATTACGCCTCACAAAGGAATAGGTGCCCCCAAATCCATCGTCGTTGTATCCAGTGCGATCATATGATGAGGTCTGCGCAGAGAAACTGCCTTGCTCATAGGCTGGCAATGTGGACAGGTCATAAAAACTTTTCAGAAACTCATTCAGTGTTAATGCTGATGATTTTTGGGCACTGGCGTTGAGTATGCACAGGATCGCAGAGACAAGCAGGAACAGGTTCTTATACATAATAGTTAAATGAATCATATGAAGGGTTGGAGCCGGATTAAAAGCAAATTAAAGAACTTTATTTTTGGCCTAACCTATTGCATCATTGGGTTTTGTGGAATAACTTTGCGACAATCCTAACCCGACCTATGAAAAGTCTCCTCTCCGCTGGTCTATTGACTTCAGCATTTCTTGTATTCCATTCTGATCTTACCGCCCAGAAAAATTTTCAACCAGCACAAGTAGTGAACAGCGCCGGTGACACCCTCAATGGCGAGATCAATTATCAGAACTGGAAGAAAAACCCGTTAAGGATACAATTCAGACAAAAAGAATCTGGCAATACGGTAAATTATAAGCCCACCGACATTAAATGGTTTACTGTTGCCAATGAGAAATACACCAGCGCAATCGTCAGTGTCGACCAGCGCGACGACCATATTCCTGCTTTGGTGGAAGACAGCATTATCTACCTGAAAACGGATACTGTTTTTCTTTTTTCAATGGTAGAAGGAACAAAATCCCTGTACTTGTTTGAGGATGGCGTAATGCATTTTTACATCAAAGAAGCCAATAATTTCACGCTACTCAGATTTAAGAAATTCCTGGTCATCCGGAACAACAGCACCTTTGCCACCACAAGAACTGATTACATCTCACAGCTTGGGGATTATCTTGGTGGATGCACCGCGACTACCGACGTCATCGCCAAGGCGAAGTACGAACAGCGTGCGCTCCGTAAGGTATTCGGATCTTATTCTTCATGCACGCAGGCCAAACCCGCTTACGTATTCAAACCATTAAAAGAAAAAAGTCCATTTGGTGTGTTTGCAGGCGTCTCCAACACTAAACTGAGGTTCAGTTCAAGTGATAATTATGCAATTGCGCAACCCTCCTTCAAATCCTCACTCAATTTTACCGCAGGCGCATTTTATGATTTTATCATTCCAAGAACGCTTGGGAAAGTCTCTATCAATAACGAACTGGGATACACTTCGTACAAAGCAACCGCCTACTATGAGAACATCCGGAGCGCAGACTACTATGCAAAGAGTTCCTATGAAATAGGATTTAGCTATGTGAAGCTGTACAACATGCTGCGTTACAGGTACCTGCTGGGTAATAATAACTCTGTCTTTGCCAACCTTGGTATCTCAAACGGATTTGGTTTCAATGTTACCAACGAGCAATTCACAGTATCGAAGTTTTATACTACAGAGCGCACTCAAAAGGAAGCGGCGATTCATGAACCCAGAAAATATGAACAGGGCTGGGTGGCAGGACTGGGCGTCAAGGTTAAACAATATCTTGCTGAACTGCGTTTAGAAAGAAGCAACGGCATGTCGGGACTGCAAAACCTAAGTTCTCCGGTCGTCAGAACTTCGGTGCTGGTTAGTTACAGTTTTCGTTGAGTTAATTCCTGAAATCTAAAGTGTTGAATATTATACCCCCAAAACCGGTCAGCAATTTGAGTCTATCGGAAAGAAAAAATTCCTTCTTTCAATAAAAAACAAATCTTACATTTATTGTTCCCACCACCACGGGGATTCTTCAGGATATCTTATCCTGCGCATGACAAACACGGTATCCCTTCCCTATCTATCCTTACTCCATAATCTGTTGCCATTTGTTTCCTCTGTAGGTAGCTTTTTCGACTAATTAAGTTGGCGTTGTTCCCATTGTTCAAGACGAGGGAACCGGGCGGTTGATTCAGTATGCACATCTGCCATTATTAAACTAAGCCTATGTGTCGCAAATGGCTGTCCCTTTTCGCCTTTCTGCCAGGCTTATGGCCTGCGCCCATTGGTATGCGCCGGATGAATCGAAATTTGTCCATTCTCTCCATTATCTTTTTTGTCTGTCTTACTTTGATGCATTCAATTTCGAAAACCTTTCCCCTTGATAAAAGCAGTCGCAATTGGGCAAGTATAGATCTGTCGGATCACCTATACATTAATTCCACCGGAAGTCTCGCTTTTAGTACGGCAACGGGGAGATCCGGAGTATATAATTACCTACTGATCGTCAGTGACGGAGTCGGGCAAACCCGAATATTGACCTTCTGCGGTAACTAATTAGTGCCTTGATTTTATCTAGTGGTTAGACTTAACTGGTTAGTAGCATCAAAACTTTTTTTGTATGCGTATTTATTCATCTTAAATCTCCAGTTATGTTACTCAAAGCTTTACCACTATTTGCCTGCCTCTTTATTTTGTCCCTGGCAGGCAGGCTGTTTGGACAGGCCAATACCTCACTGTCCAACCTTGCAAACCCGACCTCCATCAATCAGACCCTACGTCCCTCCGTTAACGGTGCGTACTCAGTGGGAACTTCTTCCAGGGCATGGAACGATGTTTACTTTAATGGAGAAGTGTATTTCAACAATTACCGCACGTTCAGTGGAAATACCGTCAAATACAATTTCTTCATGGGACCGAATTCCGGAAACCTGGGCGCCACAGGAACCAAAAATCTGGCAGCGGGCAGCAATGCGATGCAGGATGTCACTACCGGATTTGGCAACACGGCAACGGGACACGCCTCGCTCGATTTCACAAATACCGGTTATGAAAATTCCGCATTTGGAACCGAGAGCGGCCGGTTCAACCAATCGGGATACCGCAACACCTATATTGGTTTTAAATCCGGATATACCGCTTCCATTGGTGTGGGCCTCACCTTTGTTGGCGCCTATGCGGGTTATTCGACGCCTTTTTCCCAATACAATTCAGCATTCGGCTTCCGTGCGCTCTATTCCCTCGCGAATATTAATTTCAACAGCGCCTTCGGGGCCTATGCTGCTGAAAATTTGGTCAATGGTGGTTACAACGTAGTTGTGGGCTACCAGGCAATGAGAAGTAATGTAAGTGGAGGGAGTAATGTCGTTGTCGGATCAGGAGCCATGTATTCGGGTACTTCCGGTAGTGAAAATGTGATCGTTGGACGTACCGCCGGCTCGAGTACGAAAAGCAGTTACAACACCTATGTCGGCGCCTATGCCGGTGCATACGTGAAGGGAGCCCAGAACACTTTTATCGGTTATCATGGTGCCGGTTTTGTAGACAGTGTTGTCAATTCCTCATCACTGGGCTATTACGCCCTTATTTCTGCCAGTCACCAGGTAAGGATTGGCGACTACCGCATAACAAGTATTGGCGGTTTCCAGGCCTGGACCAACCTCAGTGATGGCAGGTTCAAAAAAGACATTCAGGAAAATGTACCCGGGCTGACCTTCATCAACAAACTCCGGCCGATTACCTATACCTGGAAAAAACGGGAGCTCGACAAATACATGAACGCGAAGTTCAAACCCGGCGGAGCGGAAGCAAGGCCGTCTGTGGAAGACGACAACCGTGTGGCCACCGGATTTGTGGCACAGGAAGTGGAAGCAGCCGCTAAAGAACTCAAATATGACTTCGATGGCGTTGACGCTCCAAAAAATGAAAATGATCTCTATGGACTGCGTTATTCCGAATTTGTGGTTCCCCTGGTAAAGGCGGTTCAGGAATTGTCAGGAATCGTGAAGGAAAAAGATTCGATCATCGACATCATGAGGAATGAGATCAGGGAATTGCAAATGAAAGCAGGGATCGGCAGCTCGGTGGATTCCCGTGCAGTTCTCGCCCAGAATTATCCTAATCCTGTAAGGCAGTCAACAGTGATTGAGTACAGCTTGCCTGAAAAAGCCGGTTATCCCCTGATCTCTATTTCAGATGCTAGTGGGAAGGTGATCAAACGGATCCAACTCGGCACCAATTCCAAGGGAAATATTACCTTGAACACTTCCACTCTGCCTTCAGGCGTCTATAATTATTCGCTGGTCGTTGATGGAAAAGTGAAACAGACCCGTAAGCTAACCGTCATAAGATAAATACCTTGTTAAAGAAGGGGGTGCGCCTCCTTCTTTACTTTGCATTTTTGTTTCCTCCAGATGGTCTTATCCCGATTAATACCAAACAACACCAGGCAAATGAAATATCGACTTATCCAGTTCGCCATCGCCCTGTTTTTGAGTTCCCAGGTCAGCAGCCAGACCAGCGACCAGGCCAAGGCCAAAGAGAAAATGGAAAAAATAAAATCCGCAGTGGATGCTACAGCACCAAAAATTGCCAACTCAACTGGAGTAAGTGTTCACGTGAAAGTGAATGGAAAAATGTGGCAATCTTCAACCATATTACCGCCCCAACAGGCTTCGCGAATTATCGGACAAAAAGATGAGGAATACGTTGGCCTGCCTTATGATGAAAGACAAATGATTGTTGGCAATAAAGACAAACTCGGACCCGACAATGCGGTGGACGTAAACTTCAAGAATAAATCTGGCTTATGGTTCACGCAGAAGGGCATGATTGAAATTATGAAGGTCGACGACCAATGGGTCGAAGGAAAATTTTCCGCGACACTGAAAGAAAGGGACAGTGGTGAGCTGATGGAACTGACAGAGGGATTTTTCAGGATCCCCGTGGCAAAATGACTCCGATAGCCAATTCGCCACATTTTTCATACTGGACAACATAAGTATCTTCGCCAGAGGGACGCATCGCTTTCCGCACTCCGCTCTCTTTCTTCGCTCTCATTCCTTTCAGGATTCCTGCACCACAGCCGGTTTCACAGAATTAATGTATCCGGTGGCCGCACGCATCGGCGCGCGATCAACATATACCTGACGGTCGGTTGGCGCCCAGGTAGCAAGACCATCCACATAACGGTTGTACATGCAGAATGCCGCCGCTATCAGTACGGTATCATGGATTTCTTTATCGGTTACGCCTTCCTGTTTTGCCCTGCCGATCAAGTCCCTAGTTACAAACTGTCCTCCTTTCTGCACGGCTGCGGCTATGGTGAGCAAAGATTTTATCTTCTCACTGAGATCGGCTGATACAAAATCTGTCTTGATGGCATCGATCTTCGCAAGATCACAATCCATGTAATAACCGGCCATGGCGCTATGCACGTTCTGGCAGAAAAAGCAATCATTGAGATAAGAGACATAGGCGCCAATCAATTCTCTCTCGCCCTTGCTGAGCGAATTGTCTTCATCTCTCAACAGTACTTCCGCGAGTTCATTCAATGGCTTTGCCGTTTCGGGACTGTATGCCATCAGCCCGCGTATGCCGGGTTCTTCATTCTCTCAATGTGTGCCATAATGAATTTTTAAATTTTTTGTGGAATCTTTGGCACTGCATAACCCGTTTCTGCAAGTCGCTTACCCATTTCAAGATAATCTTCCCTTTTCTCGGGAGTAAAACTCGCCAGGCCATCTACATACCTGTTAAACATCGAGAATGTCGCAGCTATCAATACCGTGTCATGAATTTCAAGGTCGCCGGCGCCCGCTGCCCTGGCCCGGTCTATATCTTCCTGCTTCACCTCCCTGCCCAGGATCTGCACCTTCTCCGCGATTCTGAGAAGTGCCTTCATTTTATCACTGATTGGCGCGTTTTCCATGTCCTCCAGTACATCGTCCATCAGCTGCTCTTTTTCGCCAAGCAAATGCCTGGCCGTTGCGGCATGACTGGATGCACAAAACTTACATTCATTGCGGTCAGACACATAGGTTGCGATGACCTCGCGTTCCGTTTCGGTCAGTGGAGAGGGGCCCCGCATCAGGACCTGCGCGATCTCGTATAAATATTGTCCGGTTTCCGGCCTGAATAGTGCCAGGCTTCGGATCCCGGGTACTCCCTCAGGGGCATTGATATATGCCATGTTAAATTATTTTTGGTTTGACAAACAGAACGACCAGCAATCCCAACCAGGAGGATCATCGAAAGCACGCCGATTTCGGTGAATTCCTGAATGTATATTTTTCTAAGATATCAGTCCAAATAAATTTTCATTGCCGGCGAGGATTATTGTCGCATGAAGCCCTGATATATGCCGCAACCACACAGCATCATCGTCGGGGAACCGGAGTAGTTTTGTATTACTAAATCAAAATGTCATGAGATCGAAACTATTGTTCTTGTCCTTTGCCTTTTTCCTGGCGCTGACGGCAGCGGCGCAGAATAAAAATCAGAAAACCCTGAAAACCTCTGGTTATGCTCCCGTCAACGGGTTAAAGCTCTACTATGAGGTCCACGGAGAGGGTAAACCGCTGGTGTTGATCCACGGCTCCTATATGACCATCGGCCTCAACTGGACCGAGCTTATCCCCGAACTGGCCAAAAACAGGAAAATCATTGCGCTGGAATTACAGGGGCACGGGCACACCGCAGATATTGATCGTCCAGTATCATATGCCGCCCTGGCATCTGATGTGGCAGGCTTGCTTCGCCATTTGAAAATTGACAGTGCGGATGTGCTTGGATACAGCCTCGGTGGCACAGTCGCTTATCAGCTGGCAATCGACCATCCAAAACTGGTCAGAAAAATAATCCTCATTTCCACGACATTCCGGATGAAGGGATGGTTGCCGGAAGTTGCCGAAGCCTTTCAACATTTTCAACCGGAAATATTTGATCAAACCCCTCTGAAAAAATTCTACGAAGAGGTAGCCCCCGACCCCAAACACTGGAAAGCCTTTGTTTCAAAGTACATGGAGTTTGACAGGCACGACTTTGACCTCGGTGCTGAGAAAATCAAAGGAATCAAATCGCCGATTCTTTTCATTATGGGCGACAACGACGGTGTTTTACCCAGTCATAAGACCGAAATGTATGAGCTGGCCGGTGGTGGAAATGTTTTCGCCGACATGAAAGGTCTGCCCAGGTCGCAATTCGCTACATATGCTGGTAATACGCACGTCACCTTGATAAAGAACACGAAACGGATAGCAGAAGACGTTACTTATTTTCTGGACAATGAACCCAAAGCCGGGCCGCAATCATTTTAAATTATGCAAGTTCATAGAGCTTCTTCGCGAGTCTGAAAGTATTGCAATGTGCCTCCACGATGGTCTTCACATCTGCTGAATAACCGCCTCCCATGGCCACTGTGCATGGAATGCCCTTATTCTTGAGCCATGTGAAGACCATTTCGTCACGCTGCGCACAGCCTTTCATCGTGATGGCCAGCCTGCCGAATTTGTCTGATGCAAGAATGTCAACACCCGACAGATAAAAAACAAAATCGGGTGTAATTCTTCCAAATATCTCCTCCAATGAATTACGGAGTAGATCAAGATATGCTTCATCATTGATGCCGTCAGGCAATTCAACATCGAATGCACTGTTTTCCTTTTTGAACGGATAATTGTTTTTTCCGTGCATGCTGAAAGTGAAAACCGCTTCATTGCTCCTGAATATACTTGCGGAGCCGTTTCCCTGGTGTACGTCAAGGTCTATAATGAGGATCCGACTGGCAAGACGTTCATGCAAAAGATAATTGGCCGCCACGGCAAAATCATTCAAAAGGCAGAAGCCTTCTCCCCTGTCGGCAAAGGCATGATGCGTTCCCCCCGCAACATTCATCGCCACTGCATTTTTTATCGCAAAATGACAACAGTCGATCGTACCCTGCGTGATCACCAGCTCCCGGTGTGTCAGGGCCGGAGACTGCGGAAAGCCAATCTGTCTTTGTTCCCTGGGGGTAAGTTGCTGAGTTATTAGTTTGTCGAGATATTCCCTGGTATGTGTAAGCAGGACAACCTCTGCCGGGCAGGGCGATGGGTGAAAGATGTTCTCCGTGGTGATGGTGCCTTCGTGTAGCAATTGACCAGGGATCAGCTCATACTTTGCCATCGGGAAGCGGTGATCTTCGGGCAGCGGGTAAGAATAGACGGGGTCCCACGCAATCTTCAGCATTTTCTCATCGGTCATTTGTAAAATTAAGGTTTCACGCAAAGGCGCCAAGAAAGCGCAAAGGCGCAAGAAATTGAATAAGTAACTCTTTGCGCCTTTTGTATTAATCTTGGCGCCTTTGCGTGAAATCTTCTTTGCGTGATAATTTTTTTAAGAAGCTGAGGACTTTGTTTAATTTGACTGTCAACATGAAGCCAATATCAAAAACTATGAAAAAGATAAATACAACCCCATGCATGAATTATTGAAGAAGACCACGGCATTTGCCGAGGGCCTGGACCATCCCGAATGCGTAGCCATACACATTGATGGATCCGTATGGGCAGGGGGTGAGGGTGGACAGATCTACAGGATCGAGCCCGAAGGCTCTGTGGTCACTGAAGTTGCAAACACGGGTGGTTTCATATTGGGTATTGCGTTTAGCCCTGGCTGTGAGTGGCTGTGTATCTGCGATTCGGCGAATCATTGTCTCTGGAAGCTCGACCTCGCCACCAGGCAAATCAGCGAACTGAGCACAGGTGTCGAAGGTCATCGTTTTAGTATACCCAACTACCCGGTGTTCGACCGCGAAGGAAATCTATATGTTTCCGAAAGCGGTGCATTTAGAAGCACATTGGGCAAGATCATCAGGTATGACAAGCAAGGTGCTGGAAAAATCTGGCACCCGGGTCCATTCAGTTTTGCTAATGGCATGTCACTCGACAAGACGGGTGCCTGGCTCTATGTGGTCATCTCCTGGCTGCCGGGAGTTGAAAGGATCCGGATCAATGCTGATGGAAGTGCAGGTGAAAAACAAACCTGGTGCCTGATGCCGCAAACCGTTCCGGACGGTATAGCATTCGATGAGGCCGACAATCTTTATATCACTTGCTATGCACCGAACGCCATCTATAAATTGAGCCCCGATCGTGTAATGACGCTGCTGATTGACGATTGGGAAGCACATACCCTTTCCAATCCCACGAACATCGCATTTGGAGGCAAGAACTTCGACCAGTTATTCACCTCCAACCTGGGAAGATGGCATGTGAACCGGATCGATCTCGGCGTGAAGGGCCTCCCACTGGCCTCACATTACAAAGGCTAATTATAGCACGCGGAAAACTTCTGATGGAAGTAACTTTATAGAGTTGATGAATTCCTTAAGCGATTAATACAGATCAAATGAGTTTCGAAGGCAGAACGATAATTGTCACAGGTGGCGCCAAAGGAATTGGCAGGGCAACTGTTGAGGCTTTTCATGAGGAAGGGGCGAATGTGGTCATCCTCGATACAGATGAAGCTGGTGCACACCTCGCTGATACACTTGGACAGAAAGCTTTTTTTGTAAAAACGGATGTTTCGCGTGAGGAGGAAGTGGTGATCGCCATGCAGGAAGCCGTAGAAAGATTCGGCGGTATCGGTGTGCTGGTCAATAATGCGGCCATTCAATATTTTTCTGCTGTTACGGAATGTTCAGTAGAAGAATGGGATAAAACCTTTGCCGTGAACCTGAGGGGAGGATTTCTTTGCGCAAAATATGCCATTCCCTTTATGCAAAAAGAAGACAGCGGCGTAGTGATCAATGTTTCCAGCGTGCAGGCCTTCGTTACCCAGTCGCAGGTGGCGGCCTATGCGAGTTCAAAGGCCGCGCAGATCGGTCTTACCCGCAGCATTGCCATCGATTACGCACCCCGGATCCGATCTGTTGCGGTTTGTCCGGGTTCTGTTGACACCCCTCTACTGCGCGGCCTCGCAGCGCAATCTGCAGATCCTGCTGCGGTGATACGCGAGTGTGAGGACATGCACCTCGTAAAGCGCATTGCCAGTCCCTCCGAGATCGCCGGCTTCATTGTTTACCTGGCCAGCGACAAAGCGTCCTTCATCACGGGCGAAGCGATTCGCATAGACGGTGGCCTTGGCATACAGATCCAGGGTTCGAAAAAATGAAAGTCCTCCTGGATACAATCCCGGAAATTCGCACTGATTCGCAGGCGGTAAAGTAATTTTTCCACTTGTTCGTCTACACCGCTAATCCCTGCACATGGAACGGTCGCAGACAAGAAACATACCGGTGAAAGAATATGGTAAACGCCTCTTTTCGTTTATTCGGGGAAGGGTGCGCACCAACGAGGACGCCGAAGACATCTTGCAGGACGTCTGGTATCAGCTTTACAATACCACAGAGGTAATCGACCAGCTTGGGGCCTGGCTATACAGGGTGGCCAGGAACAAGATAATCGACAGGTACCGCAAAAAACGTCCGGAATTACTTGATGACCAGACCTATGAGGACGATGAAGGCGAACTGGGTTTCAAAGAGATCCTCCTCGCCGACCCTCATGATCCGGAAACGGCCTACCTTAAAAATCTTTTCTGGGAACAGCTTTACGAGGGCCTTGAGGAACTGCCCGAAGAGCAGGCAGAAGTGTTCATTCTGAACGAACTTGAAGGCAGAACTTTTGCGGAAATAGCAGAACAAACCGGTCAAAATATAAAGACGCTCATTTCAAGAAAAGGATACGCGGTGAAACAGCTCCGGCTGAGACTACAGACACTTTATGATGAATTTATAAATTATTAAAATCAGTGGCATGGAAAAGAAAAGGAAATACTTCTATTTCATCCCCTTTATCATCATCGGGGCTATTGCTGTGTTCAGCGGCATCGTGATGCTGCTGTGGAACGGTGTGGTTACAGAAGTGCTGAATGCAAAAAGGATCAGCTATCCCCAGGCTATCGGCCTGCTCGTGCTCAGTAAGATCCTGTTTGGTGGCTTTCGTGGAGGCCCTCCGGGAGGCTTCCGGAAAGGTGGGCCGCACTGGAGAAATAAACTGATGAACCTTTCCCCCGAGGAAAGGGAGAAGTTCAAAGCACAATGGGAACAACGCGTGAGACCGCCGGCCCAGGACAAAGACCAGCCATAAAAAAACTCATGATTTTTTTGGATTTGATAAAGTAAAACGGGCTGTGAACCGTCTGCCTGTATATACTTAACTATCAAAAACAAGACGATCATGAAATTTCCTTTTAAAGCAATCGCAATAGGATTATTGGTAGGCGCGGCCATATTCTTTACCCCCTTCCATTTTCCTTTCTTCCTGCTCTTCCTTATTTTCTTCTTTGGCAGATTTCTCTTCAGTCCCTGGGGCAGAAGAGGCTATGGATGGCGGCATAGGGGTTGGGACAACAACCAGGTGATATCCATTGACGGGTATGGAAACAATGCTGCCTACAAAAACCAGGGACCAGAACAAAAAATCAATGTTCAATAACCATCAAACAAGGATCATGAGAAGAAGAAATAATTTCCTGATTGCGGCGCTCGTGGCAGCAGCGACATATGCCACTTTATCGGCCTTCATGCCACGGCCTTATGGATGGCATAGGGGTTGGAGACACCATTATTATGACGACCGGCACCACGATCATCGCGATCGGTATAACGATGGAAATGACGCGAGACGCAATGATGATCGGGACAGAGAAAAGTCAACCGACACAACTACAATTTATTAATGAATAAAATTAAATCTATATGTATTACAGAGGATATGGGTGCGGGCCGGGCGGTTGGGGATACGGTTTCAATGCCCAGGCACCAGTGAATATTTCGGAAACCGACTCCGCTTATACAATCAGTTTGTTTGCGCCTTCGCTGGACAAGGAAAAAATCATCCTGACCACGAGGAACGACCTGCTGACCATCAGGTATGCGGGAAACAAGGATCGGGATGACCAGCATTTCACGCGGAAAGAATACCGGACCGAAAACATTGAAAGAACCTTCGACCTGAAGGGTAAAATAGACGCAGAGAAGATCACCGCCAGCTACCTTGAAGGCGTGTTGACAATCAACTTACCCAAAACTGCCGCGGCGCAAAAGCCTGCCCAGGACATTCCGATCGGGTAGTGATCATTAGCGCCAGCATTTCACGCAAAGTCGCTAAGCCCTGCCTGCGGCAGGGTACGCCAAGACGCAATGAAAACAGGGAGCCTTAGCGGCTTTGCGTCTACTTTGACGTGAAATCCTTGTACCTCCGCCTTTGCGTGAGGCCTTCGTGGTTTTGCATGAATTTTTAGGGAGTTAGAAAAAAATTTGATACATTGACCGAAGTTCATATGTTTGAACATACGTTTGTTGGCAATATGAAGATCGATCACAATAGCAAAATTCCGCTTCATGCACAGGTGGAAACCCTCCTCAGAGATCTGATCTCATCTGCCAAATTCAACAACGGCGCCTTTCTTCCCAAAGAAGTTGAACTCGCCAACACCCTCGGGGTTTCCCGTAACACCATCCGCCAGGCCACAAACAAACTGGAATATGAGGGCCTTCTCAAAAGAAAAAAGGGGGTCGGCACTGTTGTGACCAAAAAAAAGAAACTATCCACCGGCCTCGATCACTGGTACAGCTTTACCAATGAAATGAAGGAGAGAGGCATAGAAGTGGTCAACCTGACCTTGAAAACCGAATTGGTCAATCCCACCGAGGCCATCGCCCGCTTCTTCAACATTCCCGAAGACAAACAGGTGCTGAAGCTTTCGAAACTCAAAGGCACCGGTGACGGCACACCCATTGTTTTTTTTGAAAGCTATTTTCACCCGCGGATCGGCATCAGGCAGGATGATGACTTCTCCGTGCCCCTCTACGCCATGCTACAGATGAAGTATGGGATCCGGGTGGTGCGTTCAAGTGAGAACATCAGCGCCAAAACCGCCGGCCGGCTGGCAAAGAAGCTCCGGGTACAGGCGGCAAGCCCCGTACTGGTGCGCGAGCGCTTCGTTTATGACCCGGGAGACAGACCCATCGAATACAACCTCGGTTATTACCGTTCGGATAAATTCATCTACTCAATCGACATAAAAAGCAATCACTAAAAATTTTTTGCGCGAAAAGATTATGTCTGAACATATGTACAACAATTTGATCCTTGGTGCGGACGTTGGGGGCTCTCATATTACAGCCGCCCTTATTGATGAGGAAAGCGGCGAGGTGTTGGATGGTTCCTGGCGAAGAAATACTGTGTCCTCCGAAGCAGAGGCGGATCAGGTCATCGGGACCTGGGCCGAGACCATGAATGCGACCCTGAGCAGCGTTGGGGATTATCATCTAAAAGGCATTGGAGTAGCCATGCCCGGACCCTTCAATTATGAGGAAGGGATTTCACTGATGAAGGGAGTCAACAAATTCGACGCGCTCTATGGGATCAACATAAAGACTGCATTGAGGGCCTTGCTCAAAACGGAACCGGAGATTCCTTTTTGTTTCATGAACGACGCAGCCTGCTTTGGCTTGGGAGAAAGCCGGGAGGATGAAAGCCGGAGGTCAAAAAAAATTATTGCCATTACACTGGGCACTGGCTTTGGCGCCACTTTTCTCAAGTCGGGGAAGATCCTGACCGAAGGCAAGGGTGTGCCCCCGCTCGGTGAACTCTGGGATGCCCCTTACCTCGGTGGCATAGCCGAAGATCATATTTCGGGAAAGTGGATACTGGAACATTACAACAAAACAGCGGAAGAACCCGCCTTGTCGGTTGAGGAGATTGCGAGGCGAGCAAGAGAAACAGCTGAAAGCCAGGCCACCCGGATCTTTCACGAGTTTGGTCAGCACCTCGGGCGCTTCCTTTGTGAATGGCTTCGGCACTTCCAGGCAGACCTGGTGGTCATCGGTGGGAACATCGCCAAATCATCGGATTTGTTTCTTCCCTCCTATCACAATGCTCTTCATGAATCGGGTCTCACGGTACCTGTTGAAATTTCCCGGTCAATGGAAAGATCGGCCATCAGGGGTGCCGCGGAAATAGCGAAAAAAACACAGCCAGCAAGACATTGGCGAAAGTCAGGCCAGCGACAGATGCCACAGGAGACAGACCCTGTAAATAGTCCTGACGGCACCTACAACATCTATCCATCTTTTAACATCGGGCGAAATAAGATATTTACCGGATATGGATCCCTCGCAAAATGGATCTCCTCGCAAAAACGCGTGATGATCGATGGCATACCCGGTAACGATTGGGAACTGACCCGCCAAAAACTTGATGACGAGCTGAAAAATCTAAACATCCGGGTACAATGGCGGGACACGCGTTTCTTTCAAAAATCTCCGTCCGCGATCGAAGCATTGATAAAACCCTTTATTGGTGCGCCAGGGGATGTTTGGGGGAAAAAGACAGAATTGAGTTTGGCGGATTTCTTTGATGATTCGCTGCAACACTTTCAGCCTGAAAGCAAAGCCCAGCTGAACATTCTGATTGGACCGGGTGCCGCCCTTGCAGGTTGGGACAGCCTCATCTACATGGAGGTTCCCAAAAATGAAATCCAGTACCGTATGCGCGCAGGCATGAACGTTAGCCTGAGTAGTACAGCCGGCCTCAACAACCCAGCAATTTACAAGAGACTATATTTTGTTGACTGGGTAGTGAACAAAAAACACCGACAGTCGATCGACAACAGGATCAATGTGGTAGCCGACACCCAGTGGGGGGAAAACCTGTCATGGGCCGAGTCTCAGAGTATTTATGATGGGTTAACACAACTGAGCAGAAATGCCATCCGCGCGCGCCCCTGGTTCGAACCGGGAGCCTGGGGTGGACAATGGCTGAAGCAGCACATCCCCACCTTGAACCAGGACGAGGTGAACTATGCCTGGTCGTTTGAGCTGATCGTTCCGGAAAATGGTGTTGTGCTGGAAAGCGAAGGCAAGCGCCTCGAGGTTCCTTTTGAATGGCTCATGGAACAGCAGTCAGAGGCCATACTTGGTGAAGACGAAAAATCATTTGGCACAGAGTTTCCCATCCGGTTCGATTTTCTTGACACCATTGATGGCGGCAACCTGTCCATTCAATGTCACCCTTCCCTTGAATACATCTCTAAGGAATTCGGCGAACGGATCACCCAGGATGAAACTTATTACATTCTCGACTGCAAGCCCGATGCAACGGTTTATCTCGGCTTCCAGGACGAGATCCAACCAGAATCTTTTAAAAACGTTCTTGAAGAAAGCGCCGAAAAAAATATCGCCATTAATATACCCGACTATGTGCAGGTACACAAGGCAAAAAAACACGACCTGTTTCTGATCCCCAACCAAACCATTCACAGCGCGGGCAGGGGTAATCTGGTTTTGGAAATCAGCGCCACACCCTACATCTTCACCTTCAAAATGTACGACTGGCTCAGGCTGGATCTCGAAGGAAATCCCCGCCCGATCAATATTGATCATGCCTTTAACAACCTCGACTTTTCAAGAAAAGGAAACTAAGTGATAAAGGAGTTGATCTCATTACCAAGGGTCATCGATACCACAGAAGACGCAAGGACGGTCCACCTTCCGACACACAAGGAACATTTTTATGATGTCCACCGGATCGAGTTTTCTTCCAAAGTAAAAATATCTGGAAATAACAAATGCCTGGTGATGATGCTGGTGGAAGGGGAATCCGTAATCATCAAAATCCCCGGAGCCTCACCCGTACGATTCCGGTTCGCCGAAACTTTTATCATTCCAGCCGGCATTCCAGATTTCGAAATAGTGAACGAAGGAAGAAACGAAACCAAATTGATCAAAGCCTTTCTAAAATAATCTGCCATGCCAGTCACTCCAGTGATCCCGGAAACAAAGCACCGGAAATTTGTATTCACCATTTGCTTTATCGCGGCGATAGGCGGCTTTCTTTTTGGTTTTGACACCGCGGTAATCTCCGGTGCCCTCGCTTTTGTGGTGAAAGATTTTCAATTCAGCACCATGATGGAAGGCTGGTTTGTGAGCTCTGCTTTACTGGGTTGCATATTTGGCGTGATCGCTGCGGGCAAATTAAGCGACTGGAAGGGCCGCAGGTTTGTCATGCTGCTTTCCGCCGGCTTGTTCTTCCTTTCTGCGGTGGGCTGTATGTTCGCCACGCAGAGTTTCTGGCTGATCACTTACAGGCTCATTGGCGGACTGGGCATTGGCGTGGCATCTATGATTTGTCCATTGTATATTTCGGAGATTTGCCCACCCGCCTACCGTGGCAAAATGGTGGCTCTCTATCAACTCGCGATCACCATCGGGATTGTTGCCGCCTACCTGTCAAATTCCCTTTTGCTGAACGCATCAATTGATCATGAATACTCGGGCTTCCTGAACTATGTGCTGGTTGAGGATACCTGGCGCAGTATGATTGGTGTGGGTCTGATACCCAGCCTCATATTCTGGATTGGTTTATTAAGGATCCCCGAATCGCCAAGGTGGCTGGTGCTCAAAAAAAATCCCGTCCGCGCGGAAGCAGTGCTTACGCAGATAAATGGTGCCGCAATTGCGAGGACGGAAATGAGCTCCATCACAGAAAGCCTGCGGCAGGAGACCGGCGGCATCAGGGAATTACTCTCCCCTGTTTATCGCACAGCGCTGATCATTGGTCTGGCACTACCTTTCTTGTCACAGGTGTCAGGCATCAATGCGGTGATCTATTATGGCCCATCCATCCTTGACAAGGCCGGATTTTCGCTAGGCGCCGCACTTGGCGGCCAGGTTACGATCGGACTGGTCAATGTGCTCTTTACTTTTGTAGCCATCTTCACCGTCGACAAATGGGGCCGTCGTCCCCTGCTGATACTTGGCATCAGTCTGGCCGTGCTCTCTCTGGCCATCATTGGATTTCTGTTTAATCAAAACATCACCGAAGGACCCTGGATACTTATTTTCATATTGGTCTTCATTGCAAGCTTTGCATTTTCTTTCGGCCCCGTTTGTTTCATCATCATCAGCGAGATCTTTCCAACGGCGATTCGCGCACAGGCCGTTTCGCTTGCTACTCTATCACTTTGGATAGCTAATTTTTTTGTCGGTCAGCTCACTCCCGTGATGCTGAAGAGCGAGTCCTGGGGCCCGGCCGCGACCTTCTGGACCTTTGCCGTGCTCTGCGCGCCCGCTCTCTATCTCACTATCCGGATCATTCCGGAAACCAAGGGCCGCTCTCTGGAACAGATCGAGGCCTACTGGAACACCAAACAAAAGAAACAAATAGAAACCGCTGTTTGAGCAGTACACAATCAGTTTCGATGAAGTCATTGTTCTTTTTTGTATGTAGCTGGATGCTTCTTACACAATCATCTTTTTCGCAGGATGTTTTGCCATATGTGCATCCCGGCATAGGCACTGCGCACAGTCGCTGGTTCTTCTTTACCCCAGCCGCTGTTCCTTATGGCATGGCGAAACTTGCTCCCTCTACTAACGGCCATTATGGAAATCCTTCGGGCTGGGAGGCGGTGGGCTATGATGTGCGTCATCATTCCATCGAAGGCTTTGTGCATTTTCATGAATGGCAGATTGGGGGCGTCAGCTTCATGCCGGCCAACGGGCCATTGAAAACCAAACCCGGGAGTCTTGAGAATCCCGGATCCGGCTACCGGTCACGCTTCGATCGTAAGAATGAAATTGCGGAACCAGGTTACTACAAGGTGTTGCTGGATGACTACCATATCACGGCCGAACTGACTGCAACAAAAAGAACAGGTTTTCATCGCTATCGTTTTCCCGCCAGTGATCAGTCGAGGATCATCCTCGACATAGGCAATGAGCAGGGAGAGAGCGGTGAAGTAACTGGTGCTGCTGTGCGAATGACGGACCCAACCCACTTTGAAGGCTTTGTAACAACCAATCCCAAATATGTACAGAACTATGATGAGGGTGGCAGGATCTCGATGTATTTCTATGGAGAGCTGAGTCGCAAGCCCGACGGCGTGGATGCATTTTCTGCAAAGGGCTTGAATGCAACTGTGGATTCGGCCAACGGAAAAGGTGCTGGCCTGGCGTTGACTTACAGAACAAAAAACCAGGAGGCCATTGAAATTAAGGTAGGCCTCTCCTACACGTCTACCGACAACGCAAGGAAAAATTTTCTCGCCGAAGCAGCCGGGCTTTCGTTTGACCAGGCGAAACAAGCCGCCCAATCAAGCTGGCGCAGTGAACTGGGCAGGATCAAAATTGAGGACACAAACAAAAAAAACAAGATCAAATTTTATACGGGGCTATATCATGCCCTGTTGGGAAGAGGCATCGCCGCCGATGTGGATGGATCCTACCCAAAGCGCGATGGGTCTGTGGGAAAGATGCCGGCGGTAAAGCGCGGAGAGCGACCTCATGAGTTTATGAACAGCGATGCCATTTGGGGAGCGTTCTGGAACCTTACACAGTTGTGGTCCCTGGCCTACCCAGAGCGATACAGTGATTATGTGAATACGGAGCTTGAAATTTACAAAGAGCGCGGGTGGTTCGGTGATGGCATCGCCAACAGTAATTTTGTTTCGGGTGTAGGAACCAATTTTGTGGGTCTGGCCATAGCAGGGGCCTATCAGTCGGGCATCCGGGACTATGACACCGCGCTGGCCTTTAGAGCAGTGAAAGAAAATGAACTCGGTTGGATCAACAGAAAAAAAGGATCGGGCAAACAGGATGTAAAGGCTTTTATTGATCATCGCTATGTCCCCTATCTTGAATCAGACAAGACCGATTCCACGGGATCACATTTTTCTGCCTCGCACACTCTGGAATATTCATTTAGTGCATTTGCCGCGGCTCAGATGGCTCGCGCCATGGGCAAAGGGGAGGACTATCAGCAACTCATCAGCTTTGCCGATGGCTGGAAACAAGTTTTTGATACTACCCAAAAACTAATGCGGCCAAAAACAGCCGATGGAAATTTTATTGACCCCTTTGATCCTTCCGAGGCCTGGCGCGGGTTCCAGGAAGGCAATGCGATACAGTACACCTTCTATGTGCCACACGATCCCGCAGGCCTCATTAATATCATTGGCAGAGACCAGTTCAACTCAAGACTTGACAGCATCTTCATAGGAGCGCAGAAGAACGGTTTTGGTGGTGGCAAGGAAATCAACGCCTTCGCCGGAATAAAATCGATGTACAACCATGGCAACCAACCCAACCTGCACATCAGTTGGTTGTTCAATTATTCCGGCAGACCATGGCTGACACAAAAATGGACCCGCGCCATCTGTGATGAATTCTATGGAACGGAGAGCATCCATGGATATGGATATGGACAGGATGAAGACCAGGGTCAGCTGGGTTCATGGTATGTAATGGCGGCACTCGGCCTGTTTGATGTAAAGGGCTTCACCGACCTGCGCCCAATCATTCAGATCGGAAGTCCACTCTTCGTAGATGCAGCGATCAATCTGCCGAATGGAAAGCAACTCATCATTCAAACCAAAAACAACAGCAAAACAAATTTTTACATACAGTCCGCGACATTCAATGGAAAGGTGCTGAACAATTGTTGGATTTACAGGGACGACCTGATGAAAGGAGGCAAACTGGTACTGGTGATGGGTGCCGTTCCGAACAAAAAATGGGGAGTTGCAAATCCTCCTCCTTCAGAACAGTAATTGGTATTATGCGTGAATTAAAGACGAACAGGCAATCAGCAGCGAAAGCGCCACATGCTTTAGAGAGGTGCGTAAATGTTGCAGGGCGTGTGAAAGCTGGTTCTCCACCGTTCTCCTTGAAATACCCAGTAGTGCGGCGATCTGGTCATTGGTGAGGTGCTGGCGACGACTCAGCTGAAATATATACTGGCAGCGGCTTGGCAAATCAAGCAGGTAACGATCTACATCGTTGTTTAATTCCTGGCTGCTGATATTTTCGTCGGCCTCGTTCACACAGGAAGGCTGGTGAATCGTTTCAAAATTATTCAGATAAATCACAGGAGCCGCTTTGGATTTTTTCAGGTGCCTGAAAACATGATACCTGGCGGCGGTCCGCAGATAAGCATTGAAGGAGGTAATGTCGAGGTGATCGCGATGAAGCCAGAGGTTGAGGAAGATCTCGGTGGTGATCTCCTGCGAGTCATCCTTATTCTTTAAATAACTGAAGGCTGTAGTATAAACCTTCGCCCAATACCTTTCAAAAAGGATGGTGTAGGCTACATGATCATTTTCAGATATGGCCTTCCACAATTCGTGATCTGTCTGATGGCTAGCAATCATAAATTATTGGAGAATGAAGCTAAAGACTTTATCCGAAACACAAACAATTTTATCTTAAGAAAATTTTTGATTTTTTATGTGCGTTGTGTAGCTGGCGTGACTCTCTGTTATTCAACCCGTAAAAATTCTTGAATGACCCGCGATGAATATATAGAGCTCTATGAAAAACTATTGGCCGGAAAATGCACGGCGGAAGAAAGAGAATTAATCGAATCCTACAAAGACGATTTTGACTGGAGTGAAAAACCATGGGGAGAAGAAATGGGTGACAAGGATGAAATTAGGCAAGTGATTTACAAGCAACTGCAGCGAAATTTGCAGTCGAAAAAAAAATCCACCATACGGTACGTCTTCAGGATAACTGCTGCGGCCGCAGTTCTGGGTCTGGCTCTTACCACAAGTCTCTATCTTTTGCGTCAGCAAAGAGAAATGAATGGAAATGAAGCGCCACGTGCATTGGTAAAACAGGTTATCGTTCCCGGTACCAACAAAGCCATCCTAAAGTTGTCCAATGGTGCCACCATCGAACTGGACAGCACACATTCAGGCGTATTCGCAAAGGATGAGGGTGTTGAGATCGTGCAGACAGCCGAAGGACAAATTGAGTATAAGAAAAATCAAAAGCTCTCATCTGCGTCAACTATCAATACGCTCAGTACCCCTGTTGGTGGCCAATACCAGTTACGCCTCGAAGATAGCACCGAGGTATGGCTCAACGCCGCTTCGTCCATCAGCTTTCCCACCGCCTTCAGCGACAAGGAAAGAAGTGTTGAGGTAACAGGTGAAGTGTATTTCGAAGTGAAACGTGATCCGTCAAAACCTTTTAAAGTGAATTTTAATGGCAACACGATTACAGTACTTGGAACGCATTTCAATGTGATGGCTTATGAAGATGAGGATCTGAACCGGGTGACCTTACTCGAAGGAAGTGTGAATCTGTCAAATGCTTCTTCACAGAGCAAACTGATTCCGGGTCAGCAGGCGGTGGTAAACAGGCGCACCAGCGCAATTGAAAATCGAAAAGTGAATGTTGAAGAGGCAGTTGCCTGGAAGAAAGGATTCTTCTTCTTTGAAAATGAAAATATTGAAAGCATCATGCGCAAACTCGCGCGCTGGTACAATACTACGACAGACTATAAGGGAGACATGAAAGGAAAAGAATTTTCCGGCACGGTCTCCCGGTTTGAGAATATTTCAGAAGTACTCGATTTGTTGGAGGAAACCGGATCAATTCACTATAAAATTAATGCAAGGAGGATAACCATTATGCCGTGACCCCACTGCGGGCACATAAAAAACCAGGAGCGCTGCAACGCCCCTGGAAAACGTTTGAGCTAACCATATTATAAGATGACCCAAACAATCAAATGTATGCCATTTCACCAAAACCTGAAAGATGGAAAGCGACCTGTTGTTCCATTCAAAATCCTGCTGATTGTGAAACTTACAACTGCCTTTTTAACTCTGACGCTTATGCATGCCAGCGCAGGCACACTCGCCCAGCGGGTGACCCTTGCTGAAAAAAATGCACCGTTGGAAAAGATCCTCCTGGATCTGAAAAAACAGAGCGGTTTCAATTTCCTGTACAACACTCCCATGTTGGCCGAAGCTAAACCGGTGACACTGAACGTGAACAACGCCCCGCTGGCTGAGGCACTCCGGCTTTGCTTCGCAGGTCAGCCCCTGGACTTCACCATCAAAAAGAAGACAATAATTGTCCGGCGGAAACCGCTGCCCACACGCGACAACCTCCCCCCTCCCATTATGATCAAGGGGCGGGTACTTGACCCGAAAAACGAGCCGCTCCAAAGCGTGAATGTCAATGTCAAAGGCAGTTCGGTGACCACCCAGACCGACGCCAATGGCAACTTCACGATTACCGCCCCCGATGGTGCCAGTACTTTGGTTTTCTCATTTATAGGCTACACTACCCAGGAAGTTGCGATCTCCAGGCGAACGCAGATCAACGTTCAGCTGGCCGTAGAGAATGCGTCCCTTAGCGACGTGGTGGTGGTGGGCTATGGCACGCAACGAAAAGCTTCACTCACAAGCGCGGTATCTTCAGTTAATTCGGAGGACATCGTTACCACCAAGAACGAAAACGTGGTGAATTCCCTCACCGGCAAGGTTTCTGGATTGAGAGTTGTGCAGAACAGCAGCGAACCCGGGAATTTCGACAACTCTTATGACGTGCGTGGACTCGGCACACCTTTGATCGTAATCGATGGCATCCCCCGCGACAACATCACGCGCCTGGATCCTAATGACATTGAAAGTGTGTCCGTATTGAAGGACGCTTCAGCCGCAGTTTATGGTGTTCGCGCGGCAAATGGTGTGATCCTGGTTACTACCAAGAAAGGCAAGAAAGGAGGAGTCGTGCTGAACTATTCGGGCAACTTCACCATGCAGTTTCCATCAGGTTTACCCAAGCCCCTGGATGCCATCGGTTACATGACCCTAACAAACGAAAAACTGCTGCACAATGTGAATGGCGGTATTATCTCTTACCAGGACGCGGATTTCGAAGCTTATCGCAACGGATCGAAAATTAGTACCGACTGGTACAAGCCAACCATAAAAGACATTGTTCCGCAGACACAGCACAACATGAGCGTAACGGGTGGCAATGAAAACACAAACTATTTCCTGAGTCTCGGATACACTGCCCAGGATGGATTCCTGAGAAGTGGTGACCTCAACTACGAACGTTTCAATGTCCGTTCGAACATCAGCTCACGAGTTACAAAAGACCTGACGGTTGATCTGAACATCACGGGTATACTCGACACAAAGGACCAACCCTACCAGGATACCTGGTGGATCATCCGTTCGTTCTGGCGACAAAATCCACTCGAACCCGTGTATGCAAATAATAATCCAGAATACTTTGCGCATACTCCAGTGGACGGCACCAACCCGGTAGCCATGTCCGACAAAAGCGTATCAGGATACAAGACCTTCACCAACCGCTGGTTCCAGTCTTCGATCTCTCTGACCTATAAGATTCCACTCGTTGAAGGGCTGAGAGCGAAGGCACTGTACAGCTACGACTACAACAGCGAGGACAACAAAATATATCAGCGCCAGTATGATCAGTTCACCTATGATGGCGCTTCGGACGTCTACACGCCTAAGCCCCAGCAGGCGCCCAATCAGATACGCCGGGAATATTTCACGAGGCCAAATACGCTTTCACAACTTTCACTTAATTATGACCGAACTTTCAATAAGCACAGTGTCAGCGCCCTCGTGCTCTGGGAAAACAGCGTAAGAAACAGCGATAATCTCTATGCACAAAGAGAGCTGGCCCTGGCTGTTGATCAACTGCTTGCAGGAAACAGCGTAAACCAGGTGGGCAACATGAATTCTGGCGACCTCTTCAAGGACGCCAACAGGGGCCTTGTAGGAAGATTGAATTATAATTTTGACTCGAAATACCTTGCTGAATTTAGCTTCAGGAGAGATGGCTCATCCAAGTTTCCCAAGGACCGGCAGTTTGGGTTCTTCCCTTCGGCTTCTCTCGGTTACCGCGTCTCGGAAGAAAATTTCTTCAAAAATTCAAATGCTCTTTCTTTTATACAGAGCCTGAAAGTACGTGCTTCCTACGGTGAACTTGGGGATGACCGCGCTTCCAGTTACCAGTTTATCTCTGGCTATCTTTTCCCTGCAACGGGTAATGCCAATGAATTGCCACCAGGTCATATTTTCGATGGGGAGTTTATCAGTTCACTGCAAAGCAAAGGATTGTCAAATCCTTTCATCACCTGGTATGTGGCCAAAACTTTCGACATCGGAATCGACGTGGAGGCATGGAAGGGTTTACTTGGATTCACTGTTGATTATTTTAGTCGTGACAGAACTGGCCTATTGGCCACCAGGAGTCAGAGTCTGCCCGGAGTGGTAGGCGCAGCCTTACCCGAAGAGAACCTCAACAGCGACCGCACCAAGGGCTTTGATCTCGAAGTAAATCACAGGAACAACCTGGGGAAATTCAATTATTATCTGAAGGCTGTGCTGTCCTTCACCCGCACATCGAACCAGTTTGTAGAAAGGTCCGCCGCCGGCAACTCTTACGAGAACTGGAGAAACAATTCCAACAACAGGTATAACAATGCCAAGTGGGGCTGGAGTTCGGCAGGCCGCTTCAACAATTATGAGGACATCATCAACAGTAAGCAGTTTGTTAACCGGTCCACCGTAGTAGGCGATTACATCTACGAGGACTGGAACCAGGATGGCATCATTGATGATCATGACGTGCATCCGATAGCCTATCAGGGAATCCCGCTGATGACCGGTGGCCTGACCATCGGCGGTTCATTCAAAGGATTTGATTTCAACATCCTTTTCCAGGGAAGCACGCTATCCAATATCGGTTATACGGAACAGTTACGGGAGGCCTTGTGGGGCGGCGGCAGCGGCGTTACCATCTTCCTTGACAGGTGGCATCCAGCTGATCCGAAGGCAGATCCCTATGATCCCAACACGCAATGGATATCGGGAAAATACGGCTACACAGGCAGCAATCCAGATGAGAATTCTGAATTCAATGTACAGGACAACTCTTATCTGAGGATCAAGACAGCGGAAATCGGGTACTCCCTTTCAGAACGGATCGCGAGGAAGGTCGGCATCAAGGCCGCGAGGATCTTCGCCAATGGGTACAACATCGTTACCTGGTCGAAGGTGAAATTCGTTGATCCTGAGCATCCAAACACCCTTTACAGTTACCTCTACCCGCTGAACAAGACAGTGTCACTGGGTTTAAACGTAACCTTTTAAACAGCGACTAACATGAAACTCAAAATATTCCTGGCAACATTGATTGTTACCTTTTTCTCCCCGGCATGCACCAAGCTCGACATCCCGCCGATGAATATCATACAGGATAAGGAGGTATTCACTTCAGAAGGAGGCATAGAAATTTACATGGCACGCTGTTACAGCGAATTGCCTATCGAAGATTTTCGATACACACATTCAAGAGGTTTGAATCACTTCTGGCTCATCAACCCACCCAGCGCGCTCACCGGAGAAGCACTCAGCCGCGACATCGGGGGAGCCAGCTCAGAAACTTTCAACTGGTGGGAAGATGGCTACAGGCTGATCCGTGAAGCGAATTACTTCATGAAAATTCTTCCCCAGTATGCGAGCAATTTTACTGAGGACCAAATAAAGAACTGGATGGGCGAAGCCAGGTTCCTGAGGGGTGTCACCTATTATGCCCTGGCAAAACGATACGGAGGTGTTCCGCTTGTTGACTCGGTACTGAGTTATCCCGAACAATCGATCGAAGAACTGGCGGTACCCCGGGCAGCAGAAGCGGCTGTGTATGATTTTATAGCTGCCGACTTCGACTTTGCGATTGAGAACATGTCCGAGACCAGCGTTTCCGGCAGGGCAAACAAATATGTAGCTGCGGCATTCAAATCAAGGGCCATGCTCCACGCCGGATCGATTGCTAAATACAACAAGGTGACCCTCTTCGATGGAAATCAGAACCAGCTTTGCGGCATTCCGCTAGAAAGAGCCGATGAATACTACAAAGCGGCTTATGATGCCGCCACCCTGCTCGATGGAAAATACAGCCTGTACATGAAGGGCTGGGCGGCAAACGACAAACAGGCGCAGTATCAGAATTTCGTGGACCTGTTCTATGATGATGACAGTCCTGAAAATATATTCATTGAGGAATATCATTATCCCGAATCCGTGCATGGCTACGACTCATACAATGTACCGCGTCAGCTTGCCGGCGGCAATGGTTACTCTGCAGAGGTCAATCCTACTTTGAATTTTGTTGAGATGTTCGAAGGCATTCCGAAAACCGCCGATGGCAAAGTGCAGACCTTTGATGCCAATGGGAAGTACCTGTTGTATGACAATACCATGGACTTGTTTGCCAACGCCGAACCAAGGCTGAGGGCAACGGTAATCCTTCCCGGTGATGAATTCAAAGGTGAAAGTATCGAGATTTACCGCGGCATCTACACACCAAGTGCCGCGGGTGGCATCAGCAGGCTGCTCCCTGAAAATTCAACATCTAATTATCCCACCGACATCATTGTCTCTTCTCCCAATGCCTCACAAACACCGTTTACGCTTCCTGATGGTTCACTTAAGAATCCTGCGGGCAAAAGCGGAGTGTTCACCGCCGACGGCACGGCAGCAATCTCCGGATTCTCGGTAAGGAAATATGTGGATCCCGACAGACCAACAGCTGAAGTATTGGAAAACCGATCTGATCAGACCTGGATAGAAATGCGCTATGCAGAGGTATTACTAAACCGCGCTGAAGCTGCCTACGAATTGTATGATGATGGTGTAACAGATGCGGACTACCTCACACAGGCTTATACCGATATCAACCTGATCCGTGAAAGAGCCGGCGCCACACTGCTTACCGGAACCGCTGATCTGAACAACGTTGATACAGTAAGAAGGGAAAGAAGAAAGGAACTGGCCTTTGAAAATAAGGCCTGGTGGGACCTCAAGCGCTGGAGAATCATCGACAAGGAACAAAACGGAACAGCCTACCGCGTGCTGATGCCCTTCTACTCTGCCGATGCCAGCCAATACTTTTTCGATTCGCGTCTCGACGAACGCAATGTCCGTTACACCTTCGATACCAGGTGGTACTATGCGGAAATCCCGAAGGACCAGATCTCCAAGAGTCTGAACCTGCTTCAAAATCCAGGCTACTAATTCAAAAAAACAACGATGAAAAAGCTATTATATTTTTCAGGATTATTTGCGGTGATGATGATCACGATATCCTGTTCTAAAAAATTTGACAACTACGCCGAACCTGCAGAAACCTTTTCGGGCAAGGTGACCAATGGCGGAAAGGAGGGCTTACAAACTGAAATTGGTGGCGGGGGAACCCGCATCAAAATGGAAGAACTGAGCTGGAGTGACAATCCCACGCCCTATTACTTCTATTGCCTGCAGGATGGCAGTTTCAACAATTCCAAGATCTTTAAAGGCAAATATCGCGTATCAGTTGAAGGACCTTTTGTTCCTTTGGTACAAACCGACTCATCCGGAAATGTAACTGTCGACAACAGTCAGACGCTTGATATCGCAGGCGTAACAACCCTCGACTTTTCTGTGGAACCCTTTCTCAATGTAACCTGGATGAGTGAACCGGTGTACAACAGCGAAGAAGGCACGATCACGGTGCAGGTGAAGTTCTCGAGAGGAACCTCCAACCCGGATTTTCAGTCGAATGTAAGCGATGTGTTTTTCTTCGTAAACACCAACCCGTATGTGGGCAACAACAACTACGACAACCGCTATTCCACGCAGGTCAGCTATTCAGACACCGAGGGCAATGATGATGTTGACCAAACCGTCACTATCACGTCGAGGGAAAAGCTGCCTACTGGCCGCACTTATTACCTGCGTATCGGTGCGCGAGTGGACTACGGATTGAAGTACTACAATTATAGTGACATTAAGTCGATTCAGATACCCTGAGGTAAATCAAAAATGAAAAATTAAAAATTAAAAATGCTATTGTGTGGAACCATGTGCGTTGCGCATGGAGCGATTCTGGACGCACGAGAATGTCCGCAGTTTAGGGTTTTTAATTTTTCATTTTTAATTTTTGATTTTGACAATGTTTAAAGACAATATCTCATGAAATACATTCTCCTGCTGCTCAGTGCAGCCATCATCAAAATAAACGCAACCGCACAGAAGGCCGGGACGGAAAAGACCGCCTTTCAAACTTCCAGCCCCTGGCGACCCGAGATAGACGTAAGATCCGACGTGGCGATAGTGTATGGGCCCGGCGACCGCCAGGGCATGAGCTTCCAGGAACGCGTCGACTCATGGCGGAAACGCGGTTACACCACGCATTTCATGACCGGAATCGCATGGGGTAGATATGACGAATATTTTTTGGGCGACTGGGATGGCAAGAACCACCTCGGCATCGTTCAGGTTACACGCAATGGCGATTCCATCTGGCATGGAAAAAATACGCCCTATGTAGTGCCTGTTCAGGGCTTTATCGACTACATGAAGAGAGGCGTTGTGAAGAAAGTAATCGACGCAGGCATCAACTCCATCTACCTCGAAGAGCCCGAATTCTGGGCACGGGCCGGTTACAGCGATCCCTTCAAGGAAGAGTGGCAAAAGTATTATGGATTTCCCTGGCGGCCACAGCATGAGTCGCCCGAAAACACCTACCTCTCAAACAAGCTCAAGTACCAACTGTACTTCAATGCGATAAAGCAGGTGTCGGAGTACGCCAAGTCTTATGGCAAGAGCAAGGGGATAAATGTAAAAGTGTACATACCCACGCATTCGCTTGTTAACTATTCTTCCTGGCAGATTGTAAGCCCGGAGGCCAGTCTGGCCTCACTGCCCGGCATTGACGGATACATCGCGCAGGTATGGACAGGCACGTCCAGGGAACCAACCTTCTTCAATGGAGTCGAAAAGGAAAGAGTATTTGAGAATGCCTTTCTCGAATATGGATCAATGGTTTCGATGACTGCGCCAACCGGCAGAAAAATGTTCTTCCTGACCGATCCTATTGAAGACTGGCCACGCGACTGGAGTGACTACAAAAAGAACTATGAAGCTACATTCACCGCCAAACTGCTGTATCCCATGGTTGCGGATTACGAAGTGATGCCCTGGCCAGAAAGGATTTATACAAGGCCCTACAAGATTGCCAACAGCGACGAGAAGGTGCTGATCCCGAAATACTATTCCACCCAGATGCAGATCATGATCAATGCGCTTAATGACATGCCGCTCTCCGACAACAAGGTTTCGGGAAACAACGACATCGGGGTATTGATGAGCAACTCGTTGATGTTTCAGCGTTTTCCAACGCACCAGGGTTTTCAGGATTCGGCTTTCTCCAATTTCTACGGACAGACCTTTCCATTACTCAAGCGTGGTGTGCCGGTTCAAACTGTTCACATGGAAAACCTGGCATTTGCCAACACGCTCAAAAATATCAATGTGCTGGTTGTAAGTTATTCCAACATGAAACCCAATAACGCCAAGGTGCACGAGCAGCTGGCTGACTGGGTAAGAAAGGGTGGTGTGTTGATCTACTGCGGACGTGATGATGATCCATATCAGACCGTTATGGAATGGTGGAATACGAAGGGAAAAAAGTATAAAGCACCTTCAGATCATCTTTTTGAACTACTAAAAGTAAATCCTGATGAAGCGAAGATGGGGAAAACTGTGGGCAAGGGTACTGTTTATGTACTGAGAAAAAATCCAAAGGAACTGGTGATGCAAGCCGATGAGGACGCAGATTATATTGGTCTAGTGAAAGACGCCTATGAAAACCGCGCGAAGGCAGGGAGATTGTTGTTCAAAAACTTTCTCTCCCTGCAGCGCGGTCCTTTCGACCTGGTTTCGGTGATGGATGAGAGCGTCGGAAATGAACCCTTTGTTGTCAGGGACCTTGTCATCGATCTCTTCGACCCGAAGCTTCCTGTGTTAAAACAGAAAGAAGTAAAACCAGGTACCCAGTCCTTCCTTTATAACTTAAAGAGAGCGGCAAATACGAAACCTCATGTGCTGGCCGCTGCCAGCAGGGTTTATGAAGAAAAGACTACAGACAACAGTTATGCCTTTGTTGCGAGGAGTCCGCTGAATACAGTCAACGCGATGCGGGTCTGGCTGCCTGGTCAGCCGACAAAAATTATCGTCAGCGATTCAAAAGGCCAACCTGTCGCTGATAGCAGTTCCAATTGGGATGCCGATTCGAACACCATTTTTCTGGGTTTCAATAACGATCCCGAAGGGGTGAGTGTGCAGTTTAAATGGTGAGAAGTCTGGAGAAGGGATCACGCAAGGCAACGAATGTTTCACGCAAAGTGGCAATTGTGATTATTTTTCAAGTGCGATCAGTTCAGCGCAAAGACGCCGGGAAAGAGAGTCGTCTTTCGCGGCTTTGCGTCTGCCGAAAGCAGATTTGCGCCTTTGCGTGAAACTGCCTTTGCGTGAAACAAAAATCAATACCCAGGATTCTTCTCCAGACTACTATTTGTTCCACCAGGAGAGGCTAAACGGTAAATCGCCATAGCCCCCAAGCGAAAAAAAATTAGTATCAAAAAGTGTACGTAAAAGAACACATTTCACTACTGCCACCGCGATAGAGAGGATAGATTTGGTTTAATCAAAACTAACGAAATAGATATAACATGAAGACACACACTTCGGTTAAGCTGCCTATTTATCCAAGACTGGCTTGCTTATGGAATCACAAAAAGCTCACGCCACTGTTAGTTTTTTCTTTTGTTCTTTTCTATGCAAATGTTGCAACAGCTCAAACCCAGACAGTTACGGGGACGGTTAAGGATGAAAAAGGTTCGGGCCTTGCTGGCGTTAGCATAGTAGAAAAGGGCTCTGCAAGAGGAGTTACTACCGATGGCCAGGGAAAATTCAGCATCGGTTTGCAAAAACCCACAACGCTCGTATTCAGCTACACCGGCTACGATAGTCAGGAACTACTTGCATCGCCCGGAACGCCTGTTGACATTTCACTAAAAAGAGAAGCGAACGCCCTCACCGATGTAGTGGTAGTCGGTTATGGCACGCAAAGAAGAAAAGACGTTACTGGGGCAGTTTCTACGGTAGACATTGCAAATGTGAAAGACATTCCTCCAACGAACCCGAGCAAGCTGCTCGCGGGCCAGGTTTCGGGCGTCCTCGTGAAACAACCGACCGGCGAACCCGGACGAGGCATGAGTATCAACATCCGGGGTATCAGTTCTTTGGGAGCGGGAAGTGCTCCGCTCTGGGTAATAGACGGATTTCCATTCGGCGACGACATCGGAAGGAACCTTAACCCAAATGACATCGAAAGCATATCGGTTTTAAAAGATGCAGTTTCTTCAGCTATCTATGGTGCCCGGGGCTCAAATGGTGTTATACTTGTCACTACAAAACGAGCAAAGACCAACCAGCATTATACTTCCTTCAGCGCGTTCTATGGAATTGCCAATGTACCAAAAGACAGAAGGGTTAAGATGATGAGTGGCCCGGAATTCGCGCAGTACAAAAGAGAAGTGTATGAAGATAAGGTTAGATATTATGAAAACAGGGAACCTACGATAGACGATGTTCCGGAAGAGTATCGCGATCCTTCGCAGTATTCAACAACGGACTGGTACGACCTGATCCTTCACAATAATGCTCCCTCTCAAAACTACAATCTTACATACGGTAACGGCGGCGAAAGATTTCATTCGCTCGTGTCCGTTGGTTATAACAAAGAGGATGGAGCGCTCAAGTATACCGGTTATGACAGGTTTTCGGTGTTGGCCAACCTCGACGGAAAAGTGAATGATTTCATCACTATCGGATTAAAGCTAAATGGATCCTATGCTCGGAATCAGAAAGCTCCATCTACCGAAGGCCGCGACAATACGGTCGGCAGCGCCCTTATCATGGATCCCCGCAAATCCGCATATAATGATGACGGATCGCTTAACCCTTATATTGCTGGCAACGACATCGTGTTTGGCTGGCCCAACCCACTCCTGCTCTTAAGAGATGCGCACAGAAACGACGAAACGGCTGACCTATTGTCAAATGTGTTTATCGAAATAAATTTTCTAAAGCACTTCAAATTCAAGTCATCTATTAACACGCGGCTCAGCTACCTGACCGACAAATGGTACAAGCCATCTACCATCGGCGGAACGAATGCACCTCCACCACAAGACGCAACGCTCGAACAAGCTACTTCCTACGTAACCAATTATAGTGCGGATCAGTTACTTACCTACACCAATCAACTAGGTGCAAGCAGGTTTGAAGTATTGGCGGGTTACACTGCGCAGCAGGAAACCTTTAAACAAACAAAAGGAACGGCCACCAAATTCCCGAATGACCTTACTCCATATCTCGATGCCGGTTCCACAAAATCTTCATCATCGGATGAAAATGGTTGGACAACAGCGGCTTTCTTCGCCCGCGTGAACTACAATTTCGACGATCGCTATCTCTTAACGGCAAGTTTCCGTAGAGAAGGAAGCTCAAGATTCGGAGAAGGAAACAAGTATGGTGATTTTCCAGCCATCTCTGCCGGATGGAGGATTTACAATGAAGCATTCTTTCCAAAAAACGGATTCCTGTCTGACCTGAAATTCCGGGGCAGTTATGGTATCACGGGTAATAACAACATTGGTAACTACACCCAGTTGTCTTTCGTGGATCCTTTCGATCCAATGACGCAAAGTTCCACTAATCTCGACAATTACATTTTGGGGGGTCAGTTTGTTAGTGGACTTGTCGTTCAGAATCCCGCCAACATCAATCTAAAATGGGAAAAATCCAAGACGCTCGACCTGGGCTTCGACCTGAATGCTCTTGACAACAAAATTTCGTTCAGCGCGGATTACTATCACAAAAAAACCAATGACATGCTGCTTGGAGTCCAGATACCTGCCATATCCGGATTTACAAACTACACAACCAACGTCGGTAGTGTTGAGAACTCAGGATACGAGTTTTCTCTTGGATATAACAACAAGTTTGGGGAAGTGGGTTTTCATGCGAGCGCAAACTTTTCGACAAATAAAAGTAAGGTCCTCGAAATCAAGGGCGGAGAAGACAGGATAATCTATAGTAATTTTTATGGACCACAAAATATCTCACAGGTAGGGTCGCCAATTTCCATGCTATACGGATTTCAAGCCTTAGGGATATTTCAAAACCAGGATGAAATCGACAAGTCGCCTACTCAGAACGGAGCCATTCCCGGGACTTTTAAAATGTTGGACGCTAACGGTGACGGCGAAATCTCTTACGACAACAAGGACATGGTGCTATTGGGTAACCCCACACCCGCTTATACGTATGGCATCAACGTCGGAGCTGACTTTAAGGGCTTTGACCTGAGCGTTCTTTGCACCGGGGCGGGCAACTACAAGATTTACCGGGCAATTGAGGAATCAACCATGAACATGGACGGCGTATTTAATATACTGCAAGAAGGAGTAGATCGCTGGCGTTCTCCATCTCAACCCGGAAAAGGTAAATGGCCTACGTCAAACAACTGGCAATGGGAACGAGAGTCCAGCAGTTTTTACGTCTACGACGGAACACATTTCTGGATAAGAAATATTACCCTCGGTTATAGCTTCCCGGAAAATAAGGTATTTAAAGGTTTGCGGGTATACGGCACAGCGGATAATTTCTATGTATTCAAATCTTACCCAGGCGCCAATCCTGAAGTAAACAACAGTGGCGGTCTTCAGCCGGGCGCCGATGACGAATATTATCCACTGCCAAGGAAATTCATTCTCGGACTGAACGTAACCTTCTAAAATGCAAACAATGAAAATCAACCATAAATTATTGATAGCGGGCATCGCGACTATTTTATTGAGCGCCTGCAGAAAGGAATATCTCGAGAAATCGGATCCGACGAAAATTGGAACAGAAACGTTCTATAAAAACAAGACCGAGGCAGATCAGGCAGTCAACGGTGTGTACGGCATACTTCAAAACATTGGTCAAGGTCAGTGGCTCCTTACCGAACAGATAACTGATAACACGGCAGTTGATCTGGATCCGGGAAACCGTGGCAACGCGCCTTCGGTAGAAACGTTTGAATTCATGACTGTCACTTCAGGAAATGGATATCTCGCCGACATGTATAATCGAACCTACAATGGCATTTATAACATCAATGTAGCGCTGACAAAAATACCTGAGGCTGACATGACCGAAGAGGAAAA
This sequence comes from uncultured Chitinophagaceae bacterium, assembly GCA_963808065.1. Taxonomy (GTDB): domain Bacteria; phylum Bacteroidota; class Bacteroidia; order Chitinophagales; family Chitinophagaceae; genus Flavitalea. Next base: position 114,144 of record CAWEEK010000009.1, on the reverse strand, counting down.
GGCAGTCGATATAGGCCAACTCAAATTTCTGCGTGGCTACTTTTACTTTCTGCTTGCCCAGTATTATGGCGATATAATAGTGATCACGGAACCATTGGTAGACCCAGCTGAAGCGTATAATTTTCAAAGAAAACCTGTTGATACGGCATACGCGCTCATCGTTCAGGATCTAACTGATGCGGTCGCGAATTTGCCCGAGTCGTATCCTCCTGCAGAATTGGGTCGGGCCACCAAGGGAGCCGCCCTCACACTTCTTGGGAAAGTTTATCTTACCCGTAAGCAGTATCCTGAAGCCCAGGAAGTTTTAAGCCAGGTAACAGGTCTTGGATATAGTCTCGTTCCCAATTATGCGGACGTTTTTGACCCTACTAAGAAAAATGGCCCGGAGTCTATTTTTGATATTCAGTATCAGGGCGACAATGATCAGGGCGAATGGAGCGATTTCATTTACTCGTTTGCGCCGCGACTGTCAGGGGCTGCGGTGACTGGCTGGGCGCAGGCAAACCCGGGGGGTTGGAATACGCCCTCCAGAGACATTATCAATGCTTATGAACCAGGTGATCTTAGAAAAGATGTGTCAATAGGAATGGATTTTGCAAGCCCAACCACCGGCGACACCATCCCTTACGTGAAGAAATATGCCCACCCACATACGATTTACAACCGGACGAATGATAACTGGCCGGTGCTGCGCTATTCGGATGCTTTACTGATGCTCGCTGAAACAATCAATGAACAGGGTGGACCTACCGGTGAAGCCTACACATATATCAACGATGTGCGCGCACGGGCGGGTTTGCCAGCAGTTAGCGGTCTAAGTCAAAGCAGTTTCCGCGACACACTGGAACACGAAAGAAGGATCGAACTTGCATTTGAAAACCAGAGATGGTTCGACCTGAAAAGAATGCACACGCCCGCAGAAGTTGCGGTAATACTGAACGCATTTGGTGCAAAAGAAAAAGCCAATCCAACTGTTGTCAGGCAAGGTGTCGCCTTCTCCGCCCAGGATTATATTTTCACTGAAAATGAAGTTCTCTACCCGATTCCCAACAGGGAGATCATTACCAACAGTAGCCTGACACAGAACCCCGGTTACTAGCAGAGCTAATTTTTATCAACGACAATCAAGAGGCCCGCAATTCGGGCCTCTTTTGATTATCGTATGCCCAGACTATATTGGTACGGAGTATTAACCAGATGAAAACTTGTAATCTCAATTTATATAGTCATACTCTCGTCTGCCCTCAAGTTGTCTATTCTATTATTTCGCTTGTGGTTTTTAATATATATGTAAGAATATATTATACAGAAGAGGCTCTTCATGGAACGTAGATTCGAAGCTTGCTTATTGAATAGGATATTTGTGACTCCAAAGGAAGATCTGGGGGAATAACCGACTCTTCGTCACTCCAGCACTTCCTATGATGGGATCTCCGAGGCTTGCATTAAAAAGAACAAAATTGTACCTTGGCGCTAACTCCGACCCTGATTGACAATTAAACCTTTAGTACTTGGCCTCTTATTGGCCATAACCAACATTAGTTTTGGTCAGGCATTGCCGGCGAATATCCCTTGCTCCCAAACTTATTTCTTCGATACCATCAGTGCCGCACCTGCCAACGCAGAGGTTTCAGATATGGTTGTTCTTCCTGGTGGTGATTATCTTCTCGTTACAGGAATAGGAAATTCAATTACTGGCTATAAACATTTTCTCGCCAGGTATTCTTCAGGAGGCATCAAGGTATGGGAAAAGGCGATCGAGCCCGATGGCTGGCTATTTGGATATCTCAGGATGATCAGGCTCAAAGATGGCAATGTGCTGATCAGCGTAAACATCAGCACAACAGTCATATCTTACGCATCACTGATCAAATTCGACACCGATGGTCAGAAACTTTGGTCGAGAAGCTACGACCTCCAGAATATTCATGTGTTCGGATATGAAAATCTCATATTGAATATCAGCGAAGCTGATGACGGATCAATTGTGGGTTATTCGAAATACCTCGAACAGGGTTTCTGGATGTATGAACGGTTGATGTTCCATCGATTTGATGCGAATGGGAACATTGTGTATTCAAAGAGGGTCCTTACGGATGGTGGCGCTTTTATTGAGCCGAATGACCTTCTGGTCCACAATGGCCAGACCTATATTGGAGGAGGCATGTACAATGGATACAATTACCAGGGATTCTTACTTAACATTGAAAATTCATCGGGTGCGGTGAATTGGTGCAAAATGTACGGACTAAACCGAACTACCACTCAGATACAAAGAATCTTGTTGAAGGATGACTCATTACTCCTGATCGGCAGAAACGATGTTTGGGAAGACACCACGGTATTCATCAAAACCAATTATGCCGGTGAGGTGGCGCGCACCACTTATGTCCGTGGCGGAGCGTTTGGATACGGTAAGCTGGAATTAATGGACGATGGCATGATCGCTTCTGTCGTTCCGTGCCGGGACACAGATATGATTACTAAAATCTTGTTTAGTAAAATTGATCCCGACCAGGGAGTTCTCTGGTCCACAAAAATGAGATTTTCTTCAGGAGGCGGCCGGGTGATGTCGCTTCAGACCTCTGACCAGGATCTATATTTCGGGGGTTGGTCTACCAACGACGGCTTTCTTACCTTCTCCATGGTTGGTAAAATCCCGGGGACCGGTGGACTCCTTTGTGACATGAGTTCAGGATTTTCCACCAGTTTCGGCTCGCTATCGATTCAGGTATCTGACACCAATTCCTGGTACTCAGTAAGCAAAACGCTTATAGAAGCCAGTGTTCCATTGTTGCTGACGGACCATATTCCTGGTCTCGAATACCACAGAATGTGTGAGGCCATTGATCAATGTGACAGCATCCAGCTTCCGGACACGATCCGTGTATGCATGGATAATGCACCGATCAAGCTTGAATATTATAAAAACCCGGCTTGCATGCAGCCTGCTAAGTTCCAATTTGATAATTCTATTGTCAAACAGCATAACTATTCTAATCGTAATAATTATATCGAATTCGTAAGTCTGCGGCCAGGTACCACGGTCATTCATGCTGAAATCAATACGGGATGTAGCGTATTAATGGATAGTACCGTATTGATTATTGTAAGTCAGTCCGTCGACAGCAATGGGAATTCCCTGCCTGAAAATTTTCCCGTTGGGCCGGACAGAAAAATCTGTGCAGGGGACACCCTGCAGCTTTTAAATCATATTGACCCGGTGTCAAACGGTCAATGGCAGATCAGTCCGGGATTGTTTCATGATGCCGGAGACATGTTCATTGTCAAGCCGTTTGAAAAAACGAAATATCTGTTCTCGTATGAGTACAATGGATGCGCAAACGTGGATACGCTTTTCGTGGAGCCCAAAAATTTCCCGACGGATATTTTCGTCGGGAGCCTGACAGTCTGCCAAGATTCAATTACACTGAAAACAAACAATCAATATGATTCATATCTATGGAATACAGGAGCAACCGATGATTCTCTGATTGTGCGCCAGTCAGGATACTATGACCTAACTGTAACAGATGCAAATGGGTGTATTGCCAGGGATACGATCAAAATTACCCTGATGGGAGTCGCCCCACTCAATACTTTCTCTCTTGAAACAAGTCTGTGTTCGGGCGACCAGATTGAGTTGACCGCACCATCCGGCTTTAAGAATTATGTATGGAGCACCGGCGCGATTACGCAAAAAATCGAAGTCAAGTCGCCGGGAATTTTTTCAGTAAATGTGCAGGATTCTGCCGGTTGCTGGTATAATGATCACACAACAGTGATAGAAAAATCATGCTACTCTAAAACGGTAACATTTGCTAATGCATTTACGCCAAATGGTGATGGAATAAATGATTATTTCAAACCGTCCATGTCCCGGAATATCACAGAATATTCGCTCCTAATCTATAACAGGTGGGGGGAAAAAATCTACTCATCCACTACACCTTCCCGGGGTTGGGATGGCAACCTGTATGGAAAACCGCAAGACAGCGGAACGTATTTGTGGAAATGTTTTTATAAGGATGATAAGGGCAAAGCCCATCTTTTGAAGGGCTCCTTTATTTTGCTTCGGTGATCAGTGCCACTTCATACCAAGACTTACTTTGCCTATTCCTTTGTTCGCACGGAATTACATCTCATCGCTCCGTTTGAATAGTTACCGGCCCCAGTAAACCAGAAGGCATCAAGGTATCCTTCGTGTGGTAAACTGGATTGGTAAGAAAGCTGATTCGTTTGCCGGGCCTGGGCTGACCCTGCTCAAGCCAGGACGGCCATTTGCCATTTGTGATCCCGTCATCAGGGAGTGCGTCGTCACCAATCATCCTGTTGATCCAGAGATTGGCCACCTCAATTTCAAGTAGATTATCTTTTGCCTTCACCGCACCCGTAATGTCAACGCGCCTGGGATCGGTCCATACCACGCCCAGGGGCTGTCCATTTAGTTTCACCGATGCCATAATATTCAATTTGCCGAGGTCGAGCCAAATACGACCGTCCTTGTTTTGCGACACGGAGAGATCAAAATGTTTGCTGTATTTCGCAATTCCAGAATAATACCTTATGCCGGCATCGGTATTCTGCCGCCAATCGGTCAGGGTATCAAACCGAACCCGTGCCGGGCCTCCGAGACTGGTATCAAATGAAAGGTCCCAACTTCCGGTCAAGGTCATGATGGTTGAATCTGCCGGAAAATTATTGGCAGGTTGCTTTGATCTGCTCTCATTCTTTGTATCAAATACAATAAAATAACTCTCATGAGGACGAAATGTCAAGGCAATTTCGGTTTGCGTATCCGTAGTCTGAGAATTATTTAATGCTCTTGTTGAACCCGTAACGGGATCCCACAATTCCGGCATTCCTGTTGTGCCGAATTTTGGAGCCAACTGAATCGGATCGCTTGTGATATTACTCACAAAATAGACTTCCTTCTCGCCGAGCGTACGGTGCGTGTAGCGAATGCGTGGGTCTGCAACAAATTGTGGCACGACATGATGAACCGAAAGATATTTCATCACCTCATCATAATCGGGATAGATTTGTTCACGGCCTGCATTGAATGCGCCGCCCCAAAGAATCTTACCTTTTCCATAAGTCCGTTCGGTCTGACCTTGAGGTGGCGTCAACGCTCCCCACATATCACGCGAAGTATTTTTAATATCCTCGTCTGCCCGGGGATAACCAGCGAGGCCATTTGAGATTACGGGTGGTGTACCAACCACAACCGCGCCTTCGTTTACAAGCGCTTTGATCTTGTTCAGCAAAGCAGCGGACATACTATTGATCTGCGGCAACACTAGAACCTGGTATCTTGCTCCTGATGGAAAAATGATTTGATTGTCCTTCACCGCGGCACGCATCAACTGTCCAGGCGAGCAGCCGTCAAAGTTGTACGACTTACGGTTGGGCATAACCGAATCCCCGGTAAATGCGGACGACGGGGGCTGGAAAACCATCGGTCCTCCTTCCGGAGTCAGGAAGAGTATCTCAGCGTTTGAGTGGCCCTGCTGTAACAGGTATTGACATCGGCTCACATACTTATGATAAGCGTCAACCATCGGCCAGAAGGTCTGGTTGCGGTTCCATTGAATGCCACAGGGACCCATAGTCATGCCTGGTTTTAATTTCCCATCGAGGTTTTGATGCTGAAACGTATGGAACACCAGTCTGTTGATGCCAGATGCAAACGCCCAGTCGGTCTGGTTCTTCATCACCCCGGGATATTGGGTCCATCCCTCCCGCTCACAGGTAGTAAAAGCCTCTGCGGGCACCAGGTTTATTCCATTGACATGGGCAATGGAACTGGCCTCAATACTGCTGAAGGTGGTGTTGAATCCCATACCCCGGCTCCAGAATTCACACATCGGTACGTCTGCAACATCGCCAAGTTCAATGTCACTGGCAGGATTCATATCGTAGGGTTCGATAGACAAGCCCAGCCCCGCACGGTGGGCGTAGCGTTTCACCTGGTTGGCATGGTTCTCCACAACCAGTTCCTGTGCAGTGAGCCGGAGGTCCCACAGGAATCTTTCACTGATGTCTTTATTGCCCACGACAAAACCGGCATAAACCGGGTAATATGGAAGGGGATCATAACCGCGGTGTTTGATAAATGTTTCGCGGAAACCTGCCGTCCAGTTCTGGGCACCCATTTCCCAGCTGTCCATGTGCAACATCTTCAACCCACCGGAATCCCCAGGAAGAGCAGGGCCAATTTTCGTAAGGAGTTTACCGACGTATGCGTCCATGTGATCATTGAGGGCTGTCGTATCAAATTTGTCGGCCTCAAAGCCAACACCTGGTATGGGTGCGGGCCTGGTTACCGCGCCATTATTTCTCGCTACAAAACGCATGATGGTCCAATTACCCGGTGGCGGCGTCCAGCTCAGGATCCCATCTTTTGAGAGACTGTCGGTGAGATCGATGATCCGGTTTTGTTGAATAAATTCACCGGCGCTGTCCTGCGAGGAATCGGCTTCGATATAGGGTGCAACATCCTTCACCGACGAAAATGGAGCGCGATAGTAGAGCCCTTTTTCCATGATATCTTTTATCCTTGCGGCCTTCATCATCGATGGAAATGCCAGGACGGCAATATCTTTTGAATAATCTTTCCATTGCTCATGTAATTCAGGAGTGAAGGAGGATTCGCCGAAATATGGCTTAACCGGTGGTGGCAATTTCAATTTTATCCGCAAGTGCCGGCCGCCTCTCACAGCCGTGGTTGTGGCAACCATGTGTTGCATGGAGGCTTCCGCCCTCACCCAGGGACCCCCGCTGCCCGTCCAGCCCGGGCCAACACCCAGGGTAACGGAGATGCCCAATCGCTTTGACTCGCTGATGGCATGGGCGAACAGGTTCTGCCATTCATCGCTCAGGAAATCAACCTTTCCCCTAGGCACACCCATGTTTACTTCCAGGAAAACGACATAACCAATACCTGCCTTCTTCATTGCTTCCAGATCCCCGGTAATCGCAGTCCGCGACATATTGCCATCCATAAAATACCAGTAGACGCCAGGGCGGCTGCTGTCGGGAGGATTCGCGAATCCCGCCTTTAAAGTGTTGGTTACATCCGAGGTCTGTGGCGACGAACAGCCGATGACAAAGCCGAGAAGAACAAGCAACGTGTATATCCTGATCATAATACTTATTAACAAGCGCATAATTTATGAATAGGGATTGATTTCAGGGTGTCCATTGTGTCATTTCTGATGTGAAGAGCATTCACATTGGGGACCATAATTACCAAATGGTAATGTTTTTATTTACCAAAGGTGATTGGATCGGGGGTCTGTTCCAGTGCACATTTGCATAATCAATTCAACAAAAAAATCTTGACAAATGAACCGCACAGAAATTGAAACCGCATTAATTGATTTGAACCAACTCGTGACCAGTGGCAGGCTGCTCGAAGTATTTGAAAAGTATTACCACGACGAAGTAGAGATGCAGGAGGACGCAAAATGAAACCGAATAATATGAACTCCACTGTTGATTATGCTTCGCTGGTATTGCGAATTTTTCTGGCCGCTGTATTATGGCCCCATGGAGCCCAAAAACTACTTGGCTGGTTCAATGGATTGGGTTTTACAAATTCAATGAACTATTTCACTGTCACGGTTGGCCTGCCCTGGTTTTTGGGGTTGATTGTGATCATCATCGAATTCTTTGGACCGATCGCCGTACTGGCAGGTTGGGCAACACGTGTTTGGAGCTTCTTCATCGCGGTGGTCATGACAGGCATCATCATCAGTGTCATGCATGAATATTTCTTTATGAACTGGTTCGGTACAAATAAAACGGAGGGCGCGGAGTTTTTCATGCTGGCCATCGGCATCGCCACTACGCTCGTGGTAATCGGCGGTGGAAGGTTTTCCATTGACAAAATCAAAAATTAAAAATTAAAAAGCAAAAATGCTATTGTGGAACCAGTGTGCGAAGTAGGTTTCATGCGAAGAAAGTTTCACGCGAAGAAAATTTCACGCAAAGGCGCCAAGAAAGCGCAAAGGCGCAAGGAAAAGTTTATGTATTTCCTGCCGGCAGGCAGGCTTTGCGCCTTAGCGTCAGCCGCAGGCTGCTTTGCGTTTTTGCGTGAAACCATTTCCTGCGCCTCTGCGTGAAACTCAGTTATCAAACTTTCTGAAAATAACAATGCCATTGTGCCCGCCGAAACCGAATGTATTACTCATGGCTGCGGTAACTGGCGTTTCGATGGCGTCCTTCAACACAATATTCAATCCGGCAGGTATCTCCGGATCTAATGTTGCGGTATTGATGGTTGGAGGAATTACATTTTCATTGATCGACTTGATGCAGACAACCGCTTCCACCGCGCCGGCAGCTCCAAGCAGGTGACCCGTCATTGATTTTGTAGCGCTGATGAATAGCCCTTTCTGGTCACCGAACACCGACATGATGGCCTTCACTTCGCTGATGTCCCCGACGGTTGTAGAGGTGGCGTGTGCATTAATATATGTGATGTCTGTTGGAACCAGCCCGCCGTCTTCGAGCGCGAACTTCATTGCCTGCAGGGCGCCCAGACCATCAGGATGTGTGGAGGTCATGTGATAGGCATCTGCGGTCATTCCCGCCCCGGCAAGTTCTGCATAGATGTGTGCGCCTCTTTTTTTCGCATGTTCATATTCTTCAAGTACCAGGGCTCCCGCGCCTTCTCCCATCACGAAGCCATCGCGATCCTTGTCGAAGGGTCTTGACGCCAGAGCCGGTTCATCGTTGCGGGTTGACATGGCCTTCATGGAGGTGAATCCACCAAAGGACGCTTCGGTGATCGGAGCCTCCGACCCCCCCGTGACCATGATCTTCGCTTTGCCCAGACGGATATAGTTGAATGCGTCCATGATCGCTGTGTTGGAAGTGGCACAGGCTGATACGGTGGTGTAGTTAATACCCATGAAACCATATTTTATGGAGATCATGCCCGAGGCCATATTGGCGATCAGTTTCGACACAAAGAATGGGCTGAACCGGGGTTGCCTGCCTGCGGTTACGTACTCGGCAACCTGGTCTTCGAAGGTTTGCATTCCTCCCTGACCCGATCCCCAGATAACGCCCACGTCGAAGGGAGACATGCCCTTGAAGTCGAACCCCGAATCACTGATGGCTTCACCAGCTGCGATCATGGCATACTGGGTAAAATAGTCCATCCTTTTGCTTTCGCTCTTCTCGAAATATACATCGGGTTGGTAATCCGCAATCTGGCAGGCAAATCGCGTTCTGAATTTTTCCGCGTTGAAACGGGTGATGGGGATGGCGCCGCTTGTCCCGGCAAGGACCGACTTCCAGAATTCATTGGCATTGCTGCCGAGGGCTGTAAAGGCCCCCATCCCGGTGACGACTACTCTTTTCATATCTGGCAAATATAATCAGTTGATGCTCACCAAGAGGGCAGAAACAGAAAGAGGCAGAAACAGAAACAGGAACAGGAAGGGGGAGAAACAGGAACAGAAACAGGAACAGGGCAGGAACAGAAAAAACAGAACAGACAGAGAAGGAACAGAAACAGGAAGGGGGAGAAACAGGAACAGAAACAGGAACAGGGCAGGAACAGGAACAGAAACAGGAAGGGGGAGAAACAGGAACAGAAACAGAAAGAGGGAAATTTGTAAACCTCAAAAACTTGACCGGCATCAATACTGCTGCGGGTTTCAGCAATTTGTGCAGGGTGAATAACCGTATGAAACACGTAAGGTTTCCAGGGGGTTCTACGAACGCTAAGTACTTATGTTTAGGCTGTAAAGTATAAACCTTCAAACTGCAAATGAACCACCACGAATGTTTGGATTGAGGGGTGCAGATGACGCATCTTTACAGAGTCAAAGCAACGAAGTCCAATCCTAAGAAGTCCCAAAAAATCCAGTCCGAAGAAAACCAGATCCATCCTAAGAAAAAAACCAAAATCCAGATCCGTCCGAAAAACCTAAACCTTAAACCCAAACCAACACCAAACCGTCCTATCCTTGAAAAAATTGTTACGCTGGCTCTGATTTGTATTTGACCTCTGAAACCACTTATTCCGTCCTTGAAAAACCAAAATCCAGATTCGTCCGAAGACCTAAACCCTAAACCCGGCCCATCACCAAACTGTTCGAAGTTGAAAAATTGTTACACTGGCTCTGATTTGTACTTGACCTCTGAAACCACCTATTCCGTCCTTGAAAAACCAAAAGTCCGTGTCCCATTGCTGAAAACCCTAAATGCAGCAACACTAACCCTGGGATAAAAATTCTGACCCGCGTCCACCCCGACGCGGGTTTTTTGTTATAATTGGGCGCAGGCAGCGAAAGGGGGAAGGTTTGGCAAAGGACTGGCTCTTTCGGCCCTCGTCCTCTTGCTCTTTCTCTTTCTCTTCCTGTTCCTGTTCCTGTTCCTGCCCTCTTCCTGTTCCTGCCTAAGTCGTTCTTCCAATAAAATACCTTAGGAAAGCATAGATCCCCAGACCCAGCATGATCCATCCAGGAATCTGCTGCAGAACCGGGGTTCTTTTCAGGTATATGGCCGACAATTTCCGGGCGGCAAGATTCACAATCAGCAATAGGGTGAACACCCCCAGCGAAACGCCGAGAAGGTAGGAATGCAATCCGAACGTAGAATTGAGGTCGATCCAGCCCTGGCTTTTACAGTATGCCGTTATGCCCATCCAGTAAGGCATAGATAATGGGTTGAGTATCCCCAGCAAAAAGCCTCTTCTGAACCCGCTTTCATGGAATTTCTGAGTAAGTGCCGCGGGAGCCCTTGCAAAAAATATCGTCAGCAATCCGAGTGCCGTCATCACCACTGCGGCGATCAGCTGAAAATTAGAAAGGACCAGGGGGTTTGAAGTAATAAGGTTCTCGAAACGAACGGCGATCCAGGCATAGCCGTATTCCACTATCGCCGCAGCCGCAGCCATCTTCACGCCCACCGATTGCTTGTTCGTGAGACCCGAATGGAGCACACTCAGGTTGATGGTACCCGGTGTCAGTGAACCGATAAAACTGAAACAATAAGAAACAATCAGGTTCATCGGAGCATTGTATCAATGATCAGGCCGCCGGATTACTCAACGGGTTTGCCCAGGTTTTTCCAGGCCTGGATCCCCCCATCTAAGCCACTCACGCGCTTGAACCCGTTTTTTCGCATCCACTCGGAGGCCTTTTCACTCCTGACGCCGGCCTGGCAATAAATATAAACAGGCCTCGACTTCTCTAATAATTCTGTCTTTTTTGAAAACTCAGCCAGGTCCTGCCAGTTGGCATTAACCGCTCCCTTGATATGACCCTTGCTGAATTCATCAGGCCTTCGCAAATCAATCAAAACGACATCTCCCGACGAAATCGCCTTTTCAAACTGATCGGGGGTGAGCACGATTTTGTGTTGGGCAAAGGATGGGCTGGCAATTAAAAGCAACCCAATTAGCTTAATGATGTTTTTCATAAATACTTCGATTAAGGATTACATAAATAGTAACGCTTACATCAGGATATTATTCATTGGATTGAGGGGCAAAGGTAAATTATCTTCATCCAGCATCTCCCTCAGGTCGATCTCGATGCCCCGGCTCAGGGCCGCCATGGGAATATCGTTTGAGCTGCCTTCGAACGGATTTTCAGCAGCCTCACCCACCCTGTCCATGGAAATAAACACCCAGGAAACGATCAGGCTGAAGGGAATCGTCAGCCACACAAAATTTTCTCCCACCTTCTGAAATTCATTGAGCATGCCAAAAGGGAGCAGGATGACAAAGAGCCATACGAAGAACACGGTGATGCTGGCAAACTGCCTTGGATAAGGAAAGTCTTTGATCCGCTCGCACCTGGCCTGTTGTTCGGCAAGGTCCGCCAGTCGCTTCTGCAGTTCGATGTAAGCAGAATCGGTAAGGGCTCCGGAGTCCCTGAGTATGCTCAGCTGTCTGGCCTGCAGTGCGATCAGTTGTGTCGCACGGTTCTTCTTACTCAGCGCATAGTGCCGTTCCTCATCCGTGATGTATTTTTTTAATTCGTCTTCGATTTTCATATCCCACTCCGGTGTGGAGAACAACTTGCTGTATTCCCGGTTGTGCGGCTTGCTCATATTCTCCCAGGGTTGAGGTTTGCGCAATTGGAAACGCAGGGCGGTGAGCCAGGCAAAATGCCGGTAGATCAGTTGTTGGTGAATCCTGGTTTCGCTGTGCACGAAATTCGTCACCATCACGCCCCAGGTTCTGCTGGTGGCCGCGATCGAACCCCAGATCTGTCGCGCCTCCCAGAGGCGGTTGTAAATCTGCGTGCTCTTGAATCCCAGGATGAAGGCGGCTGCTGTTCCGGTCAATGTGATGGGAATCCATGGTATGGCCAGCCACTTGAATCCAAGAAGCTGGTACAAGATGGTAGGAATAGCCGCGATAACAGTGACGATATAAATATCTCTTCTTGTCCAGACAAGAAACTCTTTGAGTCGATAATGAGTTCCGGTGTGCATTTAGTTATTTACAATGTGATGACTGCGCTATACATCCTGCCCTGGTATAGCGAGGGCCGCTCCGCAGTTTTCTGAATATTTTTAACTCCGGCTACCGCAAACAAAGCCTTCAGTTGCTCAAAGTTAACCGGATATGGAACCCATCGGTTAGCTCTGGTCGTATCGTATTCCACAATTATCCATTTGCCTTTTCCACCAAGATAAGCCAGCCCTTTTGCAAGAAAATCATTTTTATCCTTCACGTAATGCAGGGCATTAGCCATAAGTATCCCATCCAGCCGGTCAAAAGGAAGCACATCAGACACGAAATCCGCCGCAACCAATCTGACGTTCACTGACTGATCGATGTCGCCTGCTTCGAAACTGCTCGACCTGTCTACCGCGAATACGGTGCTGCCTGCGTCCAGCCGCGTGGTCAGCGCCCGGGTGAACAAACCCCGTCCGCAGCCCAGATCCGCCCAGGTTTGCGGGCCGTCCTGCACATCAAGTGACTTACTCAAAAAAGCGATGGCTTCATTTAAGGTCATGATTACCGGTCGCAGGAACTCGTCCTGCATCCAGCCAAATGTACGTGAAGGCGGTGCTTCATTCAAAATATCGCAAGGGGGTCAATTGTACAGTGCATCGATCTTATTCTGCAATGTCCTTTTATCGGTCTCGGTGCTGGCCAGTGAGATCGCCTTAAGGTAATTGGTTCTTGCCTGCCTGTTGTCGAGGTTGGTATACAGTTCGCCAAGCAGCGTGTAATAGAAATGATCGGCGGTGAGCTGGAGCTTTTCCGCCTCCATTAGCGCCGCGGACCGACCCCTCACTTTGTAAACCGCGTAGGCGCGGTTGAGCGCCACACCAGGGGAGCTGTTGATCTGCATGAGCAAATCATAATGGTACAATATATTGCTCCATTTTTCCGAGGTGTCTTCCTTCTGGCAATGCCAGTAAGCGATCCCCGCTTCGAGATGATAGGAGCTCAGCTGATCGCCGGTGGCTGCCTTATTCAAAAAATCAACGCCCTGCTTTATTAGTTCACGGTCCCAAAGTGTTTCATCCTGATCTTCATAAAGTATGAAGCCGCTTTCATCATGCAGTCTCGCGTCAAAGCGTGAAGCATGAAAACATATCAGCGCAAGTAGTGCATTTGTTCTGGGCTGATTGGTGGGCTGAAATTGCGAAAGCATAAGGCCGAGACGCAGGGCTTCGTGACAAAATTCCTTTCTTAATATCTGGTCATGCGAGGTGGAATAATAGCCTTCGTTAAAAAGCAGGTAAATGATATGAAGCACATTGCCCAGTCTTTGGTCGATCTCGGAAGCTGAGGGCATCACCAGTTTGATCTGTTCCATTCTCAATCTGTCCTTTGCTCTGAGCAATCGCTTGTTGATCGTTTCCTTGTTGGTGAGAAAGGCTTTGGCGATCTCATCGATGCCGAAGCCGCAAAGTACGCGCAGGGCCAGGGCCATCTGCGCCTCACTGGCTATCGCTTCATCGCACACGGCAAACATCATCTGCAACTGGCTGTCGTTGATGTTGCCGCTGGAGAAATCAATTTCTTCTTCTTCACTTCTCTGCGGTTGTGTGGATTTGAGTTCGGGGATGATCTTCTTCGTCAGGATATTGTTTCTCCTGAATTCCTGCAGGGTATTATTTTTCGCCACAGTATACAGCCAGGCTGTGGGATTGGCGGGTATGCCTTTTTCCTTCCAGTTTTCCATTGCCTGCAGAAAGGTTCCACTGACAATGTCTTCTGCGATCTCAATATGTTCCAGTCCAAAGGTTTTGCTGATAACAGCCACCATTTTGGAAAATTCCTTCCGGAACAATTGATTGATGAGTTCCTGATCTCCGTTCATTGCATCAAAAGGTAAAACCTATTCCGCTGACGAAACAGGTTTTACCATCACGTGTCCCTTATTTACTTACTTGAATACTGACCGGTCTGATCTCCACACTTCCTTTCTCATCGATAGCAGGACAGCCGTGGGCCAATGTGGTGGCCTCGTCCAGGCTTTCAGCCTTTACTATTATGAAACCTCCCAGCTTTTCTTTGATCTCTACAAAGGGACCATCCGTGATAACTCCTCCAGCCTTGAGTACTTTTCCTTCCTTGTCCAACCGGGCACCGTTGTCGCCAAATTTTCCCTGCTCTACAATTCCGGATATCCAGGCGTGCCACTTCTTTCCTATTTCCTTCTTTTTTTCCGGGCCTGTATTATTGTAATCATAATCCGGTTGTCTGAATATCAGTGCATATTCTTTCATGGTAATTAGTTGACAAGTCAGATAATCAATTCATGCAAAACTAAACAACTAATTGGCGACGGCAAACTGACCGGGCTGATAGTTGCCTGAGGGCTGACGGAAGGCGATGTTGAGGCGGTTGTAAATGTTGACGGTTGTGATGGACACGGTCAGGTCGATCAGTTCCTCGTCGGTAAATTCTGCTGATGCCTGCTCGAAGACTTCATCGGGCACATGTCCATCGGATACATTGGTTACTGCTTCAGCCCAGGCAAGTGCCGCGCGTTCCCGCTCGCTGTACAGCGAACTCTCTCTCCAGGCGCTGATCATATAAATACGCTGCTCTGTTTCTCCTTCTGCGCGCAGGTCCTTGGAGTGCATGTCGAGGCAATACGCACAGCCATTGATCTGCGAAACCCGGTAATGCACCAGATGCTGGAGTGATTGTTCGACGGGTGACTTAGCGAGGTAGACCCCTAATGGGCGATGCGCGGCGATGGCCTTCTGTCCTTTTTCGAAAACATTGATTCTCTGTTCCATATTCTATCTGTTTTTGATTGTTACACCCTAATAATGATCGGGCGAATCGAAACTGGACAGGGGGACAAAGATTTTTTTTGCTTTTTTTGGGGCGGCGATTATGGATCTGTTTTCGCTACTTTCATTGGGACTTAACCTGATGCAAAAACCTCAAGGGATGAATGCTTTTTTTGACACAACCAGCAAACTGATCAGGCTGACGCCAGAAACGCAAACGGCCTTATCTCTCATCCTACACCCAATGGAGCTGCCGAAGGGCCATATCCTGGTGAAAGAAGACACCATCTGCAATTACCTGTGGTTTATTGAAAAAGGCCTGACCCGAACATACTATAATAAGGACGGGAAAGATGTTACGGACTGGATCAGCACTGAAAATAACTATTGCTGTTCCATTATCAGTTTCATTACCCGTCGGCCAGACCGCCGTGGGATCGAGTTACTGGAGGATTCCATCCTTTGGTCTATGCACTATAACGACCTCGAAAAACTTTACGAATCTTCTCACCAGGTAGAGCGACTGGGCCGGCTACTCGTCAGCCAGGGGCTGATACAGGTGCAGCAACGTTTCGATGACCTGCATTTTGCTACCGCAGCTGAGCGGTATCAGAAAATGATCCTGGAGCATCCGTCAATAATTCTACGGGTTCCGCTTGGTATGATCGCCTCCTATCTGGGCATCACCCAGGAAACACTCAGCAGGATCAGGGCGCAATCGGCACATTCATAATCTGGTTTTTGACATATGTCAAAGGATAGGAATACGGGATAGTGAAACTTTGCAAAAAAGAATCACTATGAACAATTTATTGTGGATACTACAGGGATTTCTCGCCATCATTTTTGGATATTCCGGCCTGATGAAATCCTCTCAGAACAGGGAACACCTGGTGGACATCGGTCAAACAGGTGTAGCAAATCTATCTTACCCATTGATACGCACTATCGGTGTCTCCGAATTGCTGGGTACGTTAGGAATTATCCTTCCCTGGGCGACAGGGATCATGCCGGCATTAACACCGATCACTGCCTTTTGTTTTGCATTGCTCATGATACTGGCAGCACCGATTCATTACAAAAGAAAAGAATATAAAGCGGTGGCCCTGAATCTCAGCTTTTTACTGATCAGCACCTTCGTGGCCGTCATGCGTTTCTCGCAACTCGGTTCCTGAACCGACCGGAAGACCGATCAATGCATGGAGGCCCCTTCGGTTTTACTGATCAGCATCAGCACGTCATGATACTTATGCATGTTCTCGCCCGAGGCCAGTTTCTTCGACAGGCCCTGCAAAACTTTTTTCGACTCGGGGCTCTTAATGGCCTTGAGTCTCTGAACAGTGAATACCAGGGTGTTCACCAATTCTGTTGAAGTGGCGATCGCCGCAGCCCTTTCCATGTCCGTTGGCACCAGCGGTTCAAAGGCATACCACAACATCAGTGGCAGGTTCTGATCATTCTTGTCCTCATCGTGTTGGTACAACGCCTTGACCACGTCCCATCTTTTTTCCAGAGGTGTCCGTTGCATTGCTGCGGCCAGGTATAACCTCACCATTGCTGAAGTATCTGACTTTGCCATGGTCGCGAATTGTTGCAGTGCCTGGTCTGTTGGATTCTTTTCTTCCGTCAGCAACTGTATGGCCCAGCTGCGCAAGTATTCGCTTTCATTATTCAGCAAGGCGATCAGGTCACTTTCCGATGTGCCTTTGGTTACATGGAGGGCCCAGAGTGCCCGCAGTTTCCGGGTCACGTCGGGATTCTCGGCCAGTATTTTTTTCAGGGCGATATGTACCTGTTCATTGCCGCCTCTTTTCATCAGCTGCAATCTTGCCTGTCGCACATACCAGTCGTTTCGATTGAGCTGGTAATTCACCAACTCCATGTCGGTGGCCTTTGAAAGATCCACCTTCACGTGCTTGTCATTGGCATGACTAAGATTGAAGATCCTTCCCATGCTCTTGTCGTGTACATCAGGATTGGAACTGTGACATTGATTCTTGTCGTACCAGTCGATCGCATACACATCTCCGCCAGGTCCATAGCGAAAGTTCAACCATTGCGACCAGGCATCATTAGTCAGCAGGAAGTCCTTGCCGTGGTGACCAACATAACCGGAGCCCTTGCGCACCAGTTCATCAATATTTACCCGGCTGCCGTGAATGCTGTTCATGAATATGTCGTTGCGATACTGGCTGGGCCAGTTGTCCCCACCCAGATAGATCATCGCGCCGGCATGCGCGTGTCCACCACCCATACTTGCCGACCTGAAATTGCCCGCATGAGGGCCGCGGTCGCCGATCCAATGCACATGATCCGCCGTATTCTGAAGGTCGCCATATGTAAATGGGGGATGATCACCACCCTGACGGATGTATCTTCCGCCCTGTATTATATGATAAAGGTGGGGAACCACACAAGCTGTGATAAATGCCTGTCCGTAATCATTGAAATCGATACCCCATGGGTTGCTGGTGCCTTCCGCAAACACTTCAAATTTTTTGGTTATAGGATGAACACGCCAAACGCAACCGTTCAGGCGGAGGCGTTCCGCATCACTGGCGCCGGGGCGACCAACGTTTGACTGCGTGAACACGCCCTGGGTTCCGTATAACCAGCCATCGGGTCCGAAATGCAGGCTGTTCAGGGTTTCATGGGTGTCGTCGAAACCCCAGCCGTCCAGTATCACCTCTGCGGGACCGGAGGGCTTTTCCGTGGCAGAATCCATCGGAACAAAAAGCAGGTAAGGCGCGGCGCCTATCCAAACCCCACCCATGCCTACTTCTATGCCGCTGACCAGGTTCATGGTGTCCGCAAAAAGTTTCTTGCTGTCGAGTGTGCCGTCACCATCCGTGTCCTCAAATATTGAAATGATGTCCTTGCCCTTGCCTGGTGCTGCCGGCACAGGATAGGTGCGGGATTCCACCACCCAGAGCCTGCCTTTCCAGTCCAGTGTAAAGGCAATGGGTTTGATTACCTGTGGCTCGGATGCTCCCAGTTTGATGGTGAAGCCTTCTGGCAGGGTCATTGCCTGCGCTGCCTTGGGACCCGAAAGCCCGGCATTAGCTGTCACATCCAGGGGAGGCAGTACGATCACATCGCTTGCCTTCAGCTCGTTCGAGAATTTTGGTCTGCTGGCGTAAAATTCAAAATCATCAAAATTCAGGTGGGACCATTTGTCGGGACCGATATAAGGAATGGGTGAAACGCCGGTCTCATTGTCCACCAGGCGGATGTAGATTTCCTTGTTTCTGAGTTTTCTCAGGTCAACCACAACGGGACGCAAAATCGAACGACCCGTGCCGGGGATCTGGAAAAATACAGAGTCATTGTCTGCCTTAACGATTTCCGCCCTGGTGTCCTGCAGCGCTCCGCCGGAGATTCGAAAGGCTGCATAGGGTTGGGTGACCTTGAAAGGAACCGAGGTTAAAGTACCTTTTTTATCGTGACCGGTTACACCGCCGCTGCTTACAAAATAGCGGCCTTCCTTCCTGAACTGCATGTTCTTTTCGTGTTTTGGAGAAGGTTCTTTCGAGATCAGCGGGTCTGTAAATGCTTCTCCTGTCGCAGTCCAGTCTTTCAGCGTGCCCGTTTCAAAATTGAGGTTGAGCGGCTTGCCGTTCTTGAGTGGTAATTTTCCTTTCGGCACCAGTTGGGTGGTGGAGATGTTGTCGGTGACCACAAACTTCCCCTCCATGCCTGCAGCCCGGTGGCCCGGGATTGAGCAGAAATAGGTGTCATTCTGCACCGCGGTGAATGTTATTGATGCTCTTGAACCCTTTTCTACCAGCACCGCGCTCTTGACCTTCCCTTTTTCCAGGGTGATGTCGTGGGTCATCAGTTCGCCGTTTATAATGTTGATCCTCACCCTTTCTCCCTTCTTTGCTTTGAGCACAGGATTTCTGGTGCCGTCCTTTGCGATGTAGCCGATCATGGTGGCTTCCAGGGTGTATTCACGGTCGACCTTGCCGGATTTACTGGCGGGGTTCTGTTGCTGGTTTCTGGCCTGTGTTCCGGGAGTCAGGACGAAGAGGAAGATGGGGATCAGCAGGGCGATGGGGATTCTTTTGATAATATGCATAAAGAGGGAAACTATTAAACGTTTAAGCAAAATTTCTAAAATGATGTTATGGTAGCTCCTTGATAACAATGTCCTTGAAATAGACCTGGGCCTTGCCGCCGCCGTGTATCTGGAAGGCGATCAGACCAGACTGGGGAATGGCGGGATCGGCTTCGGTGTAATCCACGGTTTGTTTGCCATTAAGTTTGATTCGGATCCTGCCGTTTTCGCTCCACACTTCATAGTCGTTCCAGTCCTGTCTCTTCAGCACCTGCTCAACGATCACGGTGTCACCCCGGACCAGGACCTTGTTTCTTCGGGACTCATCATAGAGTGAAGCCCACCAGCCATCGCCGAGGTCGGCCTGGTACCCGCTCATTTCATAAGCCGGATCCGCGATTCTTTTACTGTTGAACTGCACGCCGGTGTTAATAAATCCTTCGCTGCCAACGAGCTTGAATTTCACCTTTAGAATGAAATTCTTATATGGCCGCTTGGTACTGATAAATTCATTGTGTGGGACCGTTTCGGTCAGGGAACCTCCTACAAGGGAGCCGTTTTCAATCCTCCAGGTTTTTAGCGTGTCTCCCGTCCAACCAGCAAAGGTTCGACCATCGAACAATGATTTTTCGTTGTTTTTCTTCTGGGCAGAAACTTGTGTAACAAATAAAATGGATGGAAGCAGGAAACAGATCAATTTCATGAATGGCAATGTTGGAGTCATTTTTTAAAGGTGGCTCTTGGCACGAAGGATAAATGTATAAAAGATTTGGCAGGAAAAAACAATTTACCGGAACATGGCCGTCGCCCTGGGCAATGCATAACATTACTGAGGGTACATCCCCTTATTAGGTGATTAGGGATATTCCTGACTCATATAACTTCATTATGGGAAATATCCCCAATTTTGCAGTCGACGTTTAAAAAAACAGGTCAATTGAAAAGTATCCAGTTTGCGTTGCTGCTGATCATGTGCTTGGTTTCTGCCGTTAGCGGATATTCGCAGCAAAAAGGCAAAAGACCCAATATTGTTTTCATCTTTTCGGATGACCACGCCTACCAGGCTGTCGGCGCTTATAACAGCAAACTGATGGCAACCCCAAATATCGACCGGATCGCGCGCGAGGGCGCCATCTTTAAAAACGCGCTTGTCACCAATTCGATTTGCGGGCCAAGCCGGGCCGCATTGCTGACGGGAAAGTACAGTCATGTGAACGGTTACAAAGAAAACGAAGGAAAGTTTGATGTGTCGCAACAGGTTTTTCCTGAGCTATTGCAGGCCAATGGCTACCAAACAGCCTGGGTGGGCAAATGGCATCTTGGCTCGCTGCCACGGGGATTCGATTACTGGAAGATCCTCCCCGGTCAGGGTTTTTATTACAACCCGACCTTTATCGAAATGAACAATGACACTGTTGCGACAGAGGGATATGCGACAAACCTGATTACTGAATTCTCAACCGAGTGGTTGGATAAGAGAGACAGTTCAAAACCCTTCTTCATGGTAATTGGCGAGAAGGCAACGCATCGCGACTGGATGCCCGACCTTCAGGATCTCGGGGCCTACGACAGTATTGACTTTCCTCTGCCTCCAAACTTTTTCGACAAATATGAAGGAAGGATTGCCGCCCAGGACCAGGACATGACGATCGAAAGCACCATGCGACTGGATCTGGATCTGAAGGTGCACGTCAATTATGATAGTGCAAGAAATTATAAACGCTTCACTCCGGAACAAAAGAAATTGTTTTACGACTACTACGAAAACAAAGTGAGCAAAGAATTTGATGAGAAAAAACTGAGTGGCAGGGAACTTGTTAAATGGAAGTATCAGCGATATATGAAAGATTACCTGTCTGTGGCAAAGTCGCTGGACAGGAATATCGGGAGGATTCTGGACTACCTGGATAAACACGGACTGGCGGAGAACACTGTGGTGGTGTATGCTTCGGACCAGGGCTTTTATCTAGGAGAGCATGGTTGGTTCGACAAGCGCTTTATGTATGAAGAATCGCTTAAAACGCCGTTCGTGATGCGTTATCCGGGTGTGATCAATCCTGGTACTTCCATTTTTCAATTTGCATTGAATATCGACTGGGCCCCCACCATCCTGAACATCGCGCAGGTGAAGATCCCCGAGGCGATACAGGGTGTTTCACTGGTTCCATTGTTTGACCAGTCAAAGGCAAAAAAAATTCCCTGGAGAAACCAGGTCTACTATCACTATTATGAATACCCGAGGGATCACAAGGTTTATCCACATTTTGGTATCCGCACCGAACACTACAAGCTGATCAGATTTTACGGGGTGAAGAATTTCTGGGAGCTCTACAATCTCGACAAAGACCCTAATGAGATGAAGAACATCTACGATAGCAAGGGTGGTGAAAAAATTACCGGTGAACTGAAGAAGAAACTGAAAGAGCTGATCATTGAATACAACGATGATGAGGCGCTGAAACTTCTGAACTAGATAATCAGCAGCACCACCAGGTAGAAATCATGCAGGGTTTAACCTATACCTTTGATTGATGAGCGGTCAGGAACAATTATCAGAGAAGGCAAAGGGAATATCCCTCCGGTTTTTGGTGATTGCAGCAATATTTCTGCTCGCGCTCATCCTCTTTGGGTTTATCGCCGATGAAATGGTGCTGGAAAATGAAAATCATCTCGACCAGGTGGTGTTTGACCAGCTTCGGCAGATCACAAATCCCGGCATGACGAGCGTCATGGTCGCCATCACTTTTTTTGGCTCCTCCTATTTTTTGCTACCGGCATATACCCTGCTTGTCGCTTTTTACCTCTTCGTAAAAAAAGACCGAAAACTTTCCTGGGATGTGGCGGCTGTGGGCATAACCAGCACCATGATCCTCTTCTCTTTGAAGGCCATTTTCAAGCGCCATCGTCCCCTGGACCCGCTTGTGCAGCACGTAAATGGATTCAGTTTCCCCAGTGGTCATTCCTTTTCATCTTTTACATTCTTCGGGTTGCTCATCTTCATTATCTGGAATCAGCAAATGAATCCGGTCCCGCGATGGATACTTACTGCGCTCTTTTTTCTGTTTGCCTGCGCAATCGCCTTTAGTCGTGTTTACCTGCATGTGCATTTTGCCAGCGATGTGATAGCCGGAGTGTGCCTCTGTGTGGTCTGGCTGGGGCTTTCCTTCTGGTCATTAAAAAAGATAGACAAGAGTCGGGTATAGCCCCAAAAAATTAAAAGTTAAAAATTAAAAGTTAAAAATGCTATAGTGTAGCACCCAGCTTTGTTGACATGGAAGTCGAATGCGTCAGAGGTTTGAAAATGCGGCTGAACGCCTGCTATATTGTAGCGAATTTGAAGAAATAAACTTCTAAAACGGTCACCCCCTATCTACAAAAGTTCAGCGTTTTAAGATTTTTAATTTTTAATTTTTAATTTCCCCCTGCGGGTCGCTGCACCAAATCACGTCCGCGGGGCTCTGTCGCAATTTGACTGCTTT
Organism: uncultured Chitinophagaceae bacterium; assembly: GCA_963808065.1. Lineage (GTDB taxonomy): Bacteria > Bacteroidota > Bacteroidia > Chitinophagales > Chitinophagaceae > Flavitalea. The sequence goes on along the minus strand of CAWEEK010000009.1, from coordinate 91,374 downwards.
TTGACGTAATCTGATTCCCCTTCCGATTCATCCGAAGCCCATCTTTACAAAAAAATAATCAAGATGTTTAACTATCGCTTTACCGTAGGATCTATTACCGTTTTATCGGCAATCCTGGCCGCCTTATGTATTTTTATTGGTGTGCTGGCCGTGGAAAATAATTTTGAAGCATTTTCAAATCCGGTCATTGCACTCCAGTATGCCAAAAATTATGACCTGGCTTATTGGTTCCTGTTGCTTGACATGTTTGGCTATTATCTATTGCTGCTGCCTGTTATTTTCTATCTGCACCAGCAATACAAATATAGTTCACCATGGATCGGCCTGATTACCTTCTCGGGTCTTGCCTATGTGCTCAATGGCTCTGCTGGCGCCGCCATGCTCGCCGCGGCATGGCCCGACCTGATGCAGCAATATTTACATCAAACCCCTGCCAATGCCGAAACTGTAAGTATAGTTTTCTCGTCCATCACACTGATCGTCACAAAAGGAATCTGGAACATCCTGGAAATGTTTTTTGCCGCGGTCTGGTTTATAGGTGTAGGAGCCTGCCTGGTCCGGGAAAACAAAACGATCGGTGTCGTCGCAATAGTTACCGGAATATCAACCCTGCTTGACGGAATCGGGAATCTATTTGATCTAAAGGTGGTATCAGAGATCGGGTTGAATATATATCTGCTGCTGGGCATTGTGTGGCCCCTGTTGATGGGGATCTGGTTGATGAAGAAATCGAAAACGCAGCCGGCGAAGGCAACTGAACCCGAACTGGCAAAGAGAGAACTGTCACCAAGTTTCACCTAACGGGCATTGCCCGTTTTTGTTGAAGAATTGTGCTTTTTATATTCCAGGGGACTTTTACCCGTCCATTGTTTGAATGCCTTTCGAAAACTGCCGGGTTCTGAATAGCCTAATTTGTAGGCGATGTCTGCAATAGATAGCGATTCGTTGAGTAAAAGATTCAGTGCAAGCTCCTGTTTGATGGAATCGGACAAGAGCCTGAAACTACTGTTCTCATCCTGAAGTTTTCGCTGCAGGGTTCTAGGAGTGATATTCATATAAAAGGACAATTCTTCCAGTTGGGGAAAAGCCGATTGGTAATTTTTCAGAATGACCTGCCTTAGTTTTTCAGCAAAGCTTTCACCAGTTTGATCCTTTTGCAATTTTTCATTAAGAAGTTTTTTGAACACTAAATTCAGTTCCTGGTTATAACCAATTACGGGGAATTGCAGGTCCGCGAGATGAAATACCATGCAGTTGCCATCCTGGTTGAAAAGCGGCCTGCATTTTAAGATTCTTTCGTGTTCGGATATGTCCCTTAGGCGCGTGTATCGGTAGAGAATTTTTTTTGGGGTCAGGTTTTGCCCGGTGAGCAGGTTGATGATGCGGAGGGCCCCGGCAAAAGCAATATCAACACTGTGTCTTGCCGTGTCGGGTGACATATCGTTCCATACCTGCAATGGTTCACAATAAAAGTAGGCTTCATCCTTTATCACCACAATTCGGAAATGATAGAGACGGGTGAAGTTGGAAGTGAAGTCCTGCAGGTTTTGCAATGCCGAAAGCATGTCTTTGCTGCTCTGCACCAGATGACCCGTGATGCCAAGTACAACAGGCGTAATCTTTTCTCCTATATGCAAACCGAGATTCGGGTCTCCAGACATATTGATGGCCGCATCCATGATCTTACAGTTCTTGTCGAGCGACACTCTCAGCTCAGAATTATCAAGTTCGCTGATAGTAATATCACCCATCCTGGAAAGTGTTTCCAATTCTTTGGCATTCTTTGCAGTGCCCATTACAATGTTGCGGATGATGGGCATACTGACCCAGAGCGTTTCGGGCATATAGGTGTTTTGCTCTTGCTAATGTAAGGAAAGCAGAAGTCGTAATCACCACCTTTATAAGTCCGATCGGCACCGCATGGATTGTTTATCCACCAGGTATTTTTGTCCTGAACAATTAAAACAAATTAAAATGAGCAACAAACAAGTAGTTAAAGAAGTGGCTACTGCCTTTCTAAATGCAGATGTTGAAACTGCACTGACCTACATGACCGACGACGTGAAAATGGGTTGGCCGGGATATTTCGACCTGGCTCCAGGCAAGCAGGCAGTCCGCGAATTTTTTAGTGACATCCCTGAACTGGTTTCGGGCTCTACCCAGGAATTTATTGAAGACGGGAATACAGTGGCCGCCTGCGGTACCGTTACTTCCAGAGAAAAAGACGGCACGCTGAAGAACAGTTTCTTTTGTGATTTGTACGAATTTGAGGACAGTAAGGTTAAGCGCATCAAGAGTTATATGGTGTTCCAGGCAAAATAAAAAATTAAAAATTAAAAATTAAAAACGAAGACAAGGCCTCTTTCATACGAACGAAGAAATTTGTGATGAAAGATGCATTATCAATTCAGCATATATTTTGATGTTAAGATTTTTAATTTTTAATTTTTGATTTCTCAAGCCCTGTCATTTAAACAGCACAACAACCCCGTATGCCATTAGAAGAATTCCAGATGCATATGAAACCAATCTCACCCTGGGAAGAAGTTTTTCGACCAGTACAAAAATCGCCAGCAGCGCTATCCATAATACATTCATGATGCCTGTCACAAACAAGAGCACCATCAACACCCAACAACAACCCAGGCAATAGAAGCCATTCTCCATACCCATTCTTAATGCACCGCTTTGTCCACTCTTCCATTTTTTGTGTATAAAATCGATGGGGTTGCGGCAATGGGTCAGACAACGAACTTTGAGCGCACTGAATTGAAACAATCCAGCGGCAATTAAAATAATGGCAGCGACGATTTTATTGGTGACAATCATTTCGGGATTGAGCCAGTCGACTTTCTGAAATCCCCATTGCAGTATCGTAGCAAGCAAACTAAACAATCCCCAGACAAGAAAATATCCCGCTACCAGGTAACCAGTGGAAGTGAAGGGATTTTGATCCTGCTGCTTCCTGCGGTTTACCATCGCGAAAACCAACACCAGCGGCGCTATGGAGGGAGTCATCATCGCAATCATCATCACCAGCCACATCAGGAAAAGCAAGACAAAATCCACCAGCGTCCATTGCGGATTCATGGGCATGGCAAAAAAAAGCGCATCCATGTTCATCGGATACATCTGATGGTAGAGGTAGATAATGTACCACCATGATAGTACCGTTAGTCCTACGAGACCGCCGATCAGGAAAATGCGGTCCTTCCTTAAAATAAGTTCAAGTGTACTGGGACGATTCATTGAAGCCGGATTAGGCAATACAGCCTTCATTGGAATATGTCGCCAGGCTCATGTGACCGTTTTTCTTTTCGTGTTTCAAAGAAATATCGCCTGCCTTCCAGTTCCAATCGACACTGGTGACGGTTCCTCTTTTAAACACTATCCCACCAGGAACAAGGAGTTCGCCTTCCCAGTTAGCGCCCGTTTTGGCGTTCACAATGTGCTGGGATCTTACTTCACCGGCAGCTTTCACGATAAAAAAAGAATCATAAGGATCATACTTGAATTCGATGTCGGTGATCTCCGTGGGCATGGTCTTTTTGAAGGTGCTTGGGAAAATAGTAAACACACCGCCTCCGTATTTACCACTGGTGATTTCTTCGATAGCTTTTATCTGGTCAGGGGAAGCTTTCTTGTCAACATATAATTTTCCAATTCCCTCTCCCATATGAATGGCTTTGGGCCACCAAAGCCCCCAGGCGAAAACCACACCGTCCAATTTGGTTTCTTCAAAGTTTCCTTTGAGGACATGATAGCCGACCAGCGCTTCGCAATTACCATATGTTGGCAATGCATTGAAATTGCATGGGCAGCCATAGTCACAATTACAACTTTGAATGTATTCTGTTTCCAGGCGCCATTGGGGTGATGAATCGGTTGACATGTGCAGGGGGTTTGATTAAGTGAATCAAATCGACGATACTTTGCTTACACGCTTCTGTGGAGAAATTCCTTGTATTAAGTTAATCCATTTGAGTCAAACAGGTATTGGCAACCTGCAATCACCAGTTATCCAAACCCAGGAGCTTTCTGCCCAGTGGCGACAATTCCGCGGTTTTGTATTTTTTTTGTTCCCAACCTCTTGGATCACCGGGGAAGGCATAACCTTCAGGGGCTCTTCTCTCACGCCATGATGATACACGCCATTGGCGGAGCTCTTCATTGTTTTCTTCCGCGGGCATCATGGATATGTATTGTGCCATCCTCACCTTGTTGGTACTGGTGTTTGCTCTGATTCCATGGGGCTGCAGGCTGTTAAAGATCAGCAGGTCGCCAGCTTGCATGGGAACCTTTACAATCGGGAACCCCGTGACATCCGGTTTGAAATGATCCCTGTCTTCAGGTTGGGTGAGTTTCCAGCTTTCATAGGTCCGATAGAGTTCGGGAATACATTGAAAGCCTCCCATGTGCTCATCTGTCTGATCAGCGAGTGCCAACACGCCCTGAACATTCTGAGGTTTGGTCTCTGGATCATAATCCCAGTGAATAAAAGCCTTGTACTCATGCCCGGGACGAATAGGGAAATTCAGATTTGCCCTGTCGATCGTCACCCATAGCTTTTCAGTGCCCCAAATGTCGGCAAATGCCTGGTGCACTTTGGGCATCTGCCTGTTGTCCCACAAATATTGGTGGTTGTACAACTCAACCATTCCTGTGTTGGTCAGTTCCTTCATCATCATTTCGGCTCGCGGCGGAGCATACCAGGTTTCAGGATCGTTGGCATCCTTTTCTTCGAATTCCCAAAGAAAACTAGCCAGGTGCTGGACCTGTTCCTTTGGAACGGCGTTCTTAATTACTATATAACCCTCCTGTATCCAAAATTTCCAGTCTTCTTCGGTCAATACGCGGAGCGGCTCACCATTGCTACGGTCGTTCAGTTTTACTTTGCTGCTTTTCGAAGTAGAAGGGTTGCCGGGGATGTCCTTATGAGCGTTGGCAGTGCCCATCGTTGGTACCATTGTCCTTTGTTCCATAAGTCAATTTTTTTGTGATTGATGAACCAAAGGTGCGGAACCCCGAAACGCTTTTCTGCTCCAATAATGACCGTCTTTTGCTCTGTATTGACCAAATTCGGGTATTTTGTCTCCTTTTCCTACCTTCACAGATAAATCACCGGATTTGAAGATTCAAAAAGAGATCGTTTTGCCCGACCCCGGACAGTCTTTCAGACTATTTGCGCCGCGGTTAAGAAACTACTTCTTCTGGCATTATCATCCTGAATATGAACTGGTGTATGTTGAGGCCACCAACGGCATTCGTCATGTGGGTCAGCACATTTCGAGCTTCATGAACAACGACCTGGTTTTAATTGGACGCAATGTGCCGCATCTGAATTTTGACTATGGTATCGAAACAGAATACCACCAGATTGTGGTACAACTGAAAGAGAAATTCCTGGGAGATGCATTCAGGGAAACACCCGAGTTCTCGAGAATCAATCAATTGTTCGACAAGGCCTATCTTGGATTGTGCTTTGGTGGTGACACGAAAAAGGTGGTGGCGGAGAAACTAAATCAGATGCAGGGAAAACCGCATTTTGACCAGTTAATGCATTTACTACAGGTTTTCGAGATACTGGCTAACTCCGATGAGGTAACCGAGCTGAACGATCGGGACACGAGCATCAAATTGTTCCTGGACGATAAGATCCGGATGGGAGCCATTTACAAATACATTCATGCAAATTATGATGATCGCCCGGATGTGAATGTGGTTGCGGCCAGTGTGCATCTCAGCACCGCGGCTTTCTGCCGGTATTTTAGAAAGCAGACAAATATGACCTTCACCGATTTTGTAAACCAGTACAGAATTACGCAGGCGAAGACATTGTTGTTGAAAGATCTTACCGTGTCGGAAGCCTGTTATGAAGTAGGTTTCGAGAGCCTGTCGTATTTCAATAAACTGTTTAAAAAACTCACGGGGGTGAACCCTTCGGCATTTAAATCAGAGCGAAGAAACAGTGCGACGAAACAGAGCGGAGAAACAGTGCGAAGAGCGCCTTGAATCAGAGGGGAGGCCGTAGAGCGGAGTGCGATAAGTCAGAGTGAAGCAAGAAGCGCCGCTGCCGGGCAAGCGCTCAGCTTCGCCCTCTCCCCTTTCTCTTTCTCTTTCTGTCTCTGTTTCTCCGCTCTGTTTCTACTTTCCGGTATTTTAATTTTTTTTTGAAAAGAAATTCTGCATTTTTATCTTTCTTCAGAACCTCATCTATGTTTAAATCGTCTTTTCTCTGGATCGGCATTATTGCAGTGGGATTGATTCCCGTTCTACTGATTGACATTGGCGTACACCGGCAGAACTGGAAAAGCGATGTCAGAGAAGAACTAATTTCCACAGTACAGGGCGATTTCAATTACAATAGGAATGAAAAGGCCAAAATCCTGGATCGGGTCTTCGCGGAAAACGACTCGTTAATGATGAAGATCTATTCAAAAGCTTTCGGATCCGTTATTTTACTTGCCGCTGGCATTATGCTTTTCAAAAAGGCAAGGAGAAGAAAAAAGATTCAGGTATGGAAGATTGCAGGTTTATCCCTCCTGTCAATTGCGTTCTTTACCACGTCTAAGCTCCTTCTTGGAAATTCTCTTCCGCCAGGTGATAGCATTAAACTGCTTCCCTATGCTGACAATTCAACACTAAAGGAAATACACAATTCCTACTTCAGGGACAAAGTCGTGTATGTCGATTTTTGGGGAACGGGTTGTGGACCCTGCCTGGAGGAATTCAGAAACTTTTACCCTGGTCTGAAAGAGAAGTACAAAGGAAAGGACCTTTCATATCTATACATCTCCGTGGGCAATAAATATCTATGGACAAAACAACTGGAAAGATACAGGCTGAATGGCAGTCATTTGTTTCTCAAAGGCGATCAATATGAAGCCTTGTACCGACAATCACTCAACAACGACACAGCCCCGGTTTTTATGCCCAGATACATGGTTTTGGATAAATCCGGCAACCTGGTGATTACTGACGCCCGGAGACCAAGTGAGGCGAACTCCTTGTATGAACAACTTGACACCTACCTGGCGAGGTGAAGAAGGAGAAAGAGAAAGAGAAAGAGAAAGAGAATGAGCCACCCCTTCGGTTAAGCTACACGACAGTCTTTGCCGCTCGCCCGCATGCAATAATAGTTTCACGCCAAAATGCAAAGAAAGACATGCAAATGCCTGCTACCGGCAGGGTCCGCAATGACACAAAGAGATGCCTATTTATTGCGCCTTTGCGCCTTTCTTTGCGCCTTTGCGTGAAGTCCCCTCTCTTTCTCTTTCTACAAATTACTCGCGATTTTCCCGGGCGCATATCCATATCTGTCGGAAAAACACTTACTGAAATATGCCGGGCTGCTAAAGCCGGTTTGAAAGGCAATCTCTGTTATCGTTCCACTATGTTGTTGTAGTAATTGAAACGCTCTTTCCAGGCGATAGTTTCTTATCAGTTCATTTGGTGATTGCCCGGTCAAAGCTTTTAGTTTTCGATGAAGCTGGCTCCGACTCAGGTGAATCGTGTTGGCTAGTTCAAGTACCCCAAAAAGTTCATTGTCTATATTTTCTTCAATTGACTGTCTTACCTGTTTTATGAATTCTCTTTCAATTGATTGAACCGGCATTTCCTCGGGTTGAACACTGATCACCTGTTTGGTATAACGCTCCCGCAATTGCTTCCTCTGTTCTATCAGATTCTTTATGCGGGCAATCAATTCCGGTCCCTCGAATGGCTTGACAACGTAGTCGTCGGCACCCGTTTGCAGGCCTTCGATCTTACTATTGGTGCCGGCTCTTGCTGTAAGAAGAATAACAGGAATGTGACTGGTGGCCGGTTCCTTTTTAAACTGCTTGCAGAGTTCAATACCATTCATTCCAGGCATCATCACGTCGCTGATGACACAATCGGGTATGAGCTCCAGTCCTTTTTCCCAACCTATATTTCCATTGGCTGCTACTTGTATCCTGAAATGTGGACTCAATGTATCACTGATGAATTGTTGCAGATCGGTATTGTCCTCAACGATCAATACCAGCGGCAGTGATGGATCATCCTGTAGTAATTCGTCTTCGGCCTGGCTGCTCGCGGTACCCCAGTTAGTGATTGCGGGATCGGCAATAATTCCAGGCATGGATACGATCTCCGCAGGAGAATAGAATTCAGCTACTACAGGAATACTCACACGAAAGCTGCTACCCTTGCCGGTTTCACTTTGTACAGAAACCTGGCCCTTGTGCAATTGCAGTAATTCTTTTACCAGTGAAAGCCCGATACCAGAGCCACCTTCTGTGCCGTCAACCTGGTGAAACCTGTCAAATATTTTATCCAATTGTTCGCGTGGCATGCCAACACCATTATCCTGGACCGTAAACCGTAATCTTTTTGTATCGTGATCAACAGAAAAGGACACCGTACCATTAGGAGCAGTGAACCGGAAGGCATTTGACAAAAGATTTACTACTATCTTTTCCAGTTTGTCGCGATCAACAAACCCGATGATATTTTCTTCAGGAAAATGAATATGGTAATTGATCTGGTTTTGCTCTGCCAGACTATCAAACGAAGAAGCAATGGCTTTGAGCAAACCCGTTATGTCTGTTTTGGCTAGTGATAATTCCATTTTGCCACTCTCTAATTTACTCAGGTCGAGTAGCTGATTGATAAGCTGCAACAGTCGATCACCATTCCGGCGCATCATGCTGATATATTTCTTCTTTTGCTCCTCTTCCATGCCATTGGCTTCCATTTGCTTCAACGGACCGAGCATCAGTGTAAGCGGCGTACGGAATTCGTGACTGATATTGGCAAAGAACCGGCTTTTAATACTATCCATCTCCAGCACCTTGGCCGCTTCTGCCTTTTCCTTCGCGGATTGTTTAAAACGGTACGCTAGCGCGAAGAACAGGAGGATCATCATTCCTTCCTGAGCAATGGCCCAGGGATTCGGAAACCACCCGGGTATGAGCTTAAGGTTCCACAATACACCCAGTGCCTGGAAAAAGAACAACCAGCAGAATGCAAATCCAACCCATTTGGTGTAGAGATTTTTTGCAATAATCAGGCGGACTCCAACAATTATAGAAAATATGAAGGCCAGTGCAAAAAATGGCAGGCTCATTTCGATAGCAGGACTTATTGCAAACAACAGCAGGCTCGTTAACAGCAGTAATCCAAAAACGATGATCGCCCATTTTATGGCCCTATCCCAGACAGGAACCGTTTGTTTGGTATTGACAAACGACCTTGCGAATTGAAGAAGCAGCAAGACAAACGATACCACAAGGATAAGAAAGAGGGGATACTGTAAAGCGGGATGTTCGGGTAGAAGCCAGTGGGTAAGTAGATTTTCGGGGTTGAGCAACTGCATGTGAAGGCATAAATTCGCCGCAATGCTGGCAAACCAAATAAAAGGCTTTTCACGTGTAATGATGAAGAAGACCAGCCCGAAGATAAAAAGTATGAACATGAGACCCGTGTAAAACCAGGCCATTTTATCAAATGCGCTTGCACCACGCGCTATCACGGATTTATGTTGTAAAGCAAAATCAAATTGCAATGGTTCGAAATTGTGTGTCCGTCCAATGCACCAGTAAATTGTAATTGGTTCATTTAATTTTAAGGAAACCGGAAATAGGTTATGGTTGATAGGGAAAGCGACCGGTCGCTTCGAGGCAGGAGTGAGTGTTCCGGTTGCATAGCTGGCAATGATCTGTTTATTCTTTATAATCCATACATCTGCCCTATCATTCCCCTGTGAGGTGCCCCGCATTTCCTGTGGGGGAAGACCAATATAAAAGCTGTCAGATGAAAATGAAGGCAGCAATTCCAATTTGGCCCACCACTGACTATGTGGATTGATTGATTTAAGGGTCGCAACAGGGTGAAATGCTGCTTTCCCTTCATTTTGCAAAAGCTCTTCTAAACCTATTGCTTTGTCATGATCCTCTATTACCTGCAGGTAATCCGTTAAGGACTGAACCGGTTGATCCGCGCGGGCAACATAGACCTTCGGGTTTTGCGCGGCCACAGTGACCACCATTAAAAAAAACAGCACGAAGTAGGCTAGGGTTATTTTCAGCATGCTGATAAAAAGTTAGGAAGAAAAATTCACGCGGCGAACACCTGCCGGAGGGGAGCGCCGCGTGATATATAGGTCATCGGGCCACTGTGCGCGCTGTATTGGTTCGCGTGAGACCTAAAAGCAAGGTGGCAGCCAGGATGAAAAGGACGCCGAGCCTGACAAGGCTCAGCTTTTCCCAAAGTCCCGCTCTGGCAACCAGGCCGGATTCCACTGAGGGTCGATAGGGTGTCTGAATAATGGCCAGCAACTCTGGAACAAAATAGGAGAAGGTAATAATGAGAATGATCACGTACCCAGTGAGGGGAATGGCGATGTATTTTCTCCCTTCTGTTTTCCAGTTGGTGGTCAGGGAGGCGATGAGCAGTACCAGGGTAACGGGGTGGATCAGTTGCCAGAACCGGCCGCTGTTTATTCCATATTCTCCCTGGAACATGGTCAGCGAGTTTGGGGGTGCCAGCTTCCAGCGTGGCACCATAGTAAGATGTTCGTACACGGCGCCACCGATAACGATGATGAAGCAAATTGAGGCGGCGATCAGGGCATAAGTCTTTAGAGATTTCATGACTAAGACGTTTTTATTGGGGGTTTATCAGTTACTTGATTGACGAGTTTCGAGTGGTTGAATTCCGGTGTTTTGGAAGGATGCGACCTGCCAGCCAGCTGTAGATTTTTCGATCACCAGGCTGATGATGGCTTTCGTATCTACATTTTGGCCATTCGAGGTTCCGGTCATGTGGCTGTTCACATGAACAACTGCAATGTCGGGCTTGAGAAAGCGGATACTTTTTACAGAGGCACTGATGAAAGTGTGTCTGTAAAATGACTGGAAGATTGTTTGATGGCCCTCGGCGATTGCCTGCCGCCCCGTAATATGCAAACCATTAATAATCACATAGTCTGCATTTTCGCTAAATGGTTTGGCAAACAGGTTGCCGTCTTTTTTGGCCCAGCCCATTTCCATGGTCTTTACAAGGTCCCGGATCTGGGTTTCGTCGGTGGCCGTGTTGATTTGTGCTTGTGTTGTCATTGTTTAAAATGTTTGGGATGTGTGAATTGATTGACAACGCAAATCTGTCGGCAAAACCGGGGAAGCCCAATCACCAGGGTGGCGAAGACTTTCAAATTTGTCGCACGGGGCATGGGTTGCGACAGGAGTGTAAGGAAATGCGACAGGGAGACAGAATGAGGGAGAAACAGGAAGAGGCAGAAACAGAAACAGGAACAGGAACAGGAACAGGAAGAGAAAGAGAAAGAGAAAGAGGGAGAGGAAGAGAAAGAGAAAGAGAAAGAGAAAGAGCGGAGCCTCTATGCGGCACCCTCTTTCTCTTCCTGTTCCTGTTTCTCCTACCTTACTTCTTTTCTTGTCCCGCCAGGAGGCGATCAAGCTGGTCCAGACCCATTTTGAAGCCCTCTTCAAAGCCCATTTCTAACAATTTTTCCAGGTCCGATGGTTTTGCAGACGAAAGTTCCGCAGTAACCCTGGTTCCGGTGGGTATGGCCTCGAACCGAATGATCCAATCCGACTTCGGCGTGTCGTCGTTTACCTTCCCATTTTCATCACAGAACACAGCAACACTCTGGAACGACTTTTGGGTATTTATATTTTTAAAGGTCACCTTCGCCCAATGCCTGGTATTATCGGGTCCAACCATTGCGTATAACCAATTTCCCCCTTCTTTAAAGTCGAAACTCTTTGTTTCTGCCCGCCATGGTTCCGGTCCCCACCACAAGTCTAACAACTTACTATCGGTCCACGATTTCCAGACCTGTTCCACAGGCGCATCGAAATTCCTGGTTACCGTGATCTTTTTGTTAGGCAGATCCTTTACGACCTGCACCTGGTTTTTGTTCTCCATCTTACTTGTTTTTGATTTGTGTTAAAACTTTATCCAGTTTACTGTATCGGCTCTCCCACATTTTTCGGAAGGGATCAAGCCATCTGTCCACTTCTTTCATTTTTTTTGGGCTGAAGCGATAAAAAATCTCTCTTCCTAGTTGCTCCTGCTCCAGCAGGTGGCACTCGGTCAGTATTTTAATATGCTTCGACACCGCCTGCCGGCTGCTCTTAAAATTCTCCGCAATATCATTTGGGGTCATTGCCTTCGAGGCGACCATGCCCAAAATGGCCCTCCTCGTAGGGTCAGCAATGGCCTGGAATACATCTCGTCTCATCTTGTCATTTATGTATTAAGCAACTAATCGGTTGCAATATATATGCAACCAATTAGTTTCACAAATTATTCTTTATCTTTTTTTTGGGGAACTTGAGAGTGGCATAACCACCCACATGGTCTTTCTATTCCCGCCTTCGTTACTTACACAGCTACGGTGGCAATGTCGGCGGGACGAGCCTGTTTCTGTTTCTGTTCCTGTTTCTGTTTCTGATTTATGTTTCCAGCGGAATCTTGATTTGCAGCGAAGATCCCTTCCCTGGTGCGCTTTCAATTTTCATCTCGCCATTAAACGACTCGATCCTGTTGAGCATGTTGGATATGCCTATTCCTTTTCTTTTCTTCTCCGGATCGAAGCCCTTTCCATCATCGGTGATCCGGATAAGTAAATCATTTGCAGTGGAGGTAATGGAAACATTTACATTTTTCGCGGCAGCGTGCTTGACGATGTTGTTCGTTTGCTCCTGGATGATCCGGTATATATTCAGTTTCAGTTCGTCATCGATATTAACGCTCTTCATGTCGTAAATAAAGGCCGTATTGATCTTGTAGTTGTCCTGCATGCCATCCATTAACAGCTCCACCACATCGTAGAGGTCAATATTTTTCGTGGGCGCCACATAGCCATGCGTCAGGCCCCTGATTTCCTGGATGGCATTGTCGATCAGCTTGAGGGGATAACCAATGATATCTCTCATCGATTCATTGTCATCCGCAGCAACACCAAGATAGATTTTCGTACTTACCAGTATCTGGTTCACATTGTCGTGCAGTTCCCTGCCGATATAGTTTCGTTCGTTCTCCTGGGCTTTGATGATAGCCCGGGTAACTTTCTTCTGCTCCTGGATCTTTTGATTTAACACCTGCTTTTCCATCGCCCGTAAAGCTTCCTCAGCACGCACCCGTTCGGTGATGTCGTTGATCACAACAATTCTTGCCTTCTTATCCTGGTATTCAATAAACTGAGCCGTAGTCTCTACAATAATGCGCTCCCCGTTTTTCTTTACGTGAATCCAGTTGCCTTTCCGGGCTTCATGTTCAGTAGGTATTCTGTCCAGATCATCCTCCAGTGCGTGCAGCTCTTCGGGTGGCCGGATGTCCCTCAATGTCATCTTCTGAAATTCTTCAGCGCTATAGCCATAATGACCCACCGCTGCTTCATTTACTTCCAGGAAGTGAAGTGTTTCAAAATCATATATCCATTTGGGAACCGGGCTTCGTAGAAATAGGGTCCGGTATTTTTCCTCACTTGATTTGAGTTGTTCGATGGCCTCGGTCCTCTCCTTCTTCAATTGTTGTTGCCTTAACGCCGCCTCGATCGCCACAGGTAGCCGGGTCAACCGGTCTTTCAGTATATAATCATCAGCGCCAGCTTTAATAATATTGGCCGCGAACTCGTCCGAGACCGTGCCTGTTACTAATATAAAAGGAACAAACAACGAACGTTCCTGAATGATCGTCAATGCCTCCTGAGCGTTGAACATGGGAAGGTTGTTGTCGGAAAGAATAATATCAGGTTGAAACTCGTCCAGAGCCTTCACATAGCTCTCTTTGTTCATGGCCAGGCAGAATTTGTTCCCCGGTACCGTTTTTCTCAACAACCGTTCGACAATTTCTGCATCCTCAGGACTGTCTTCAAGCAATAATATTTTCAACGCTTCTATCGTCCTCATTCCGAAGGCAATTGATTTAATAAGAGCCAGTAAAAACCAAGATTTTTTATCGCCTCGGCAAAACTTTCAAAGTTCACCGGTTTTACAAGATAACTGTTAGCGCCAAGGGCATAGCATTTTTCTATATCGGGGTCCACCTTGGAAGAGGTGAGCATTACCACTGGAATCGATTTTGTCCGAGGGTCGGCCTTAATTTTTTCCAAAACTTCGATGCCATTGACTTTTGGCATTTGGATGTCGAGTAGCACCACCTTAGGCCGCTGTGGTTCATCATTCATGCCCGCATACCTGCCTGTCGAAAAAATAAACTCGATAGCTTCCTCGCCATCATGAACATGGATAAGGTTGTTGGCCATATTATTTTTTTTAAGATGCCTTATTGCCAGTTCGGCATCATCCGGATTGTCTTCAACGAGGAGTATGTCTACATTGTGGTGCTTCATATTGATTCGTTATTTATTTGATTATTGACCCTGATCTCATTACGTACCGGTAAACTGAAATAGAAACATGCTCCCTTTCCAACTTCCGATTCCACCCAGACAGATCCACCTTCCCTGGTAACAATTTTTTTTACCAGGGCAAGCCCCACACCGGTACCTTCAAATTCCTCAGGACTATGAAGACGCTGAAACACCTTAAACAGTTTGTCGCTGTATTGCTGCTCGAACCCCACGCCATTGTCATCCACATAATATACATATTCACCTTCTCTTATCATTGCTCCGATTTCAATCTGTGGCGCCTCATTTTTGCTGGAATACTTGATGGCGTTGGTAATGAGATTGACCCAGACCTGCCTGATCATGCTGGCATTCGCGTTAACGCTGGGCAGATCCCCCACCGACCAGCTGACCCTGTGGGTATCATATTGTAAGGCGATTGCATCCTTTACATCATTGACCATTTTCTGCATGTTGACAGTTGTTTTAGTCCCATCGAGACGACCCATCCGGGAAAATTCGAGCAGGTCGTCAATGAGACGACCCATTTTCACAGTATTCTTCTTAATGATAGTCGTTATGCGCTTGCCTTCGACATCGAGTCTGTTTGCATATTCTTCTTCAAGGATCGATGCAAAGCCAACAATGGCACGCAGGGGCGCGCGAAGGTCATGTGACACAGAGTAGGAAAACCCTTCGAGTTCCTTATTCACCGTCTCCAGTTGTGCGGTCCGATCCTTTACCTTAAGCTCAAGATTCTGATTGAACTCACTTAGATTGTCATCCTTTTTCTTGATCTGATCCAGCATCTGATTAAACGCTTCTGTAAGCGAACCGAGTTCGTCATTACTCATTTTTATAGCACGAACAGTATAATCCTTACGTTCAGAAATAATCTTCGCCGTCTCGGATAGCGCCATGATGGGTTTCGATATACTTTTGCCCAGAAATATTACCAGGATGTAAGCCAGCAGGAACGAAAGCAGCAGAATCACCGCCACAACAATAGCATACAAACCCAGCCATGCATGCAGGGCGCCCATATCCGATCTCAGGTAGAGTGTGCCCAGGGGCAGGGTCTCCTGCATCACAGGAACAAATCCATCGAGATTGGAATAAGAAAATTTATATCCTTGCGGACCCGGACTGGGTGGAAATTTGGTTTTCTCATTGCCAGCATAGTATTCCGAAAAAATTCTTCCATTTTTATCATAGATGCAGGCAGCTACGATATGCGGTTCCGCCTTAAGGGCAGCAAGGATCTCCCTGGCGTCATCCGGACTGTCAAAAGCAAGGGCGGCCGTACTGTTAGCGGCAATGATTTTTCCGATCGTCGACAACTTCTCAACGGTTGTTTCCCTGAACGAATAAAATTCATTACCGAAGAAAGCCATCCCGGCAACAAGCAGTACGATGCCGTTGATAAGGAATACTATCCTTAACAACTTTTTTCGTATGGGAAGATTTTTGAACAGCACTTCAGTTAGTTTTACCCGGTTCAATGATGTCCGCAAGTTGCAATAGCTTGGAACTGGGTACAAGCCCAAGTTCCTTGCACGCCTCCAGGTTGATCTGAAGCTTTATCTTGTTGTTCTTTTTCACAAAACGAACCAGACCTCCCTGGGTGGAAAAGTCCGAAGCGTCACTCACTGTTAGCACAGGTTCCTCCTTAATTTTCTCTATCACCTGCTTTCTTTTGTCCGATTCAGGAAGATTGATGAACAACATATGGCAGGATTTGGCCGCTTCCTCATCCCGATAGTATTGAACAATCACCGGATGTCCGTTTTTTCTTTCTCCTGACACAGCCTGTTCCAAATACTTGCCAAAGGGATTTTCACCGATGATACCAATCACCAGTGGTGATTTGTCATCTGGAAAGGATTCGGCCGGCCAGTCGACAAACTGGGTGAAGTTGAAAAGGAAGACGGCTTTCAACTGATATTCAAGGGATGGATTCTGTGCATTGCCGCAGATCGTGCTCAATACAAATAAAACACTTAGCCAATACCGGTCATTCCAAATAGTCCGGGCCAACCGTTGGATCAATCGGGATAATATGGACATTACAATCTGCATATAAGCTTACCGTATATACTGCGTTCAATCTGGCGGGGAGCAGGCGAGCTGGGTACAAATTCAAAGTGCTGCTTGTCCAGTAAATTTTGCCCGACGATATTCAATTCAAAAGATTTGCCCATTTTGAAAGCAACGCGAAGATCCAGTCCCGTGTAGGAAGGCACTGCGGGTTTCGACAGCCTGTCAACATAACGGATCAGGGTTCCCAGTTCCAGCCATTTCAAAACCTCGACAGATGATTGAATGACAAACTGGTTCTGCGGGTCATTGCTTTCTGCGCTACCCGCGTTTATGTCCTTGCTCTCCGATTTAACCTCGAGATCCTTTTTCAAAAACGTGTAGCCGCCACGCAGGTTCCAGGAACGGGTGATCTGGTAGTTGGCAGCCAATTCGAAGCCATAAGTTTTACCCTTGACACCATTGGCAAAAGTGATTGGTATGAAGAACGGCTCAGGGCCGGGTTCCGCACTCCGGATATTATCATAGGAGTTATAGAATGTAGATACAGAGAGCGAGAGGTCTTCACGCGGCCGAAAGCGCCAACCCAGTTCATAGGCAATTACGGTTTCGGACTTGAAACTTTCACTACCACCTATGAAAGGAAGTTCTGGAGTGAGGAGTAAAAAGAAATCCCGGTCAATTCTCGCCGGCGTTCTCACAGCACGTGATACAGACATCCAGAGCGTCTGACTCTTTGCTGGTGTCCACCTCAGCCGGCCGTTTGGCTGGAATTCAAACCCCGTGTAAGAATTGTGTTCAATTTTTGATCCCAGGGTAAGATGTAAGCGATCGGGTACCAGTGACAGCTCTTCCTGCAAAAACAGGCTGTAGAGATAAAGTTTTTTGCGCTCGGGGAGAAATTGGAAAAGCTGGAGGTTGGTCACCTTGTGATCCATCATTCTGAAATTTAGTCCATAGGTCAGCTGATTGCCACGCCCGTGCTGATAATTTTGCTGCCATTCTATGTCAAAAGTCTTTAGATCTTCAGTGAAGTTGTTCCGGAAGTCACGGAAAGTATGATCATAATAAGCCTGTAACTGAAAATTCGATCTGTCGGAAATGATATGGTTCCAATTGGTAACGACATTGGTGCCACGCGCGATCAGCGATTTTTCTGTCGCATCAGGATTTGGTCTGTCGTTATATATATTCTGCTGCAGGCTTACAACATCTTTATCTGAAGCCTCCCAATCGAGACGCAGGCCACCCTGGAGCATTGACCAGTCGTCATTTACTTCCACCCCATTGGAGTCGACTGCGTGGCCCATTCTGAATCCGGTTCCATATACCCGGTAGGTGAGATTTTTGGCAAGCTGACCTCCATAACGCACGCTACCCAAGCCCGGGAGACTGATGCCTGTGGCGGCCTCCGCGTAAAGACCTTTCGTTTCCCTGGAACTTTTCGTAATGATATTGATCACACCATTGACGGCGTTTGCACCCCATAGAGTTCCACCGGGTCCGCTGATTACTTCAATACGATCAACGTCCTCCAGTATCAGGTTCTGCACGTCCCAGAAAACGCCGGCATAGAGTGGAGTGTAGACGGTGCGGCCATCGATGAGCACTAATAATTTATTCGCTAATACATTGTCGAAACCGCGGGCGCTGATCGCCCACTGACTGGAGTTGACCTGTGCCACCTGCAAGTTTGGTGCAAGGCGCAAGGCTTCCGCAAGGGTCTTCGCCCCCGACTGAATAATATCTTTTCTGGAAATCACCTGGATGGCTGAGGCCACTTCTGCAAGGTGCTGCGGACGTTTGGACACGGAGGTCACTTCTATGTCCATCAGTTGTTCCAAAGTCAACTTCTTAAGCGTCTCTGGCGCAGTTGATTTATTCTTGTCCTGGGAAAATCCGAGAACTGGAGCAAACAGCAGGAGTACTGTAATGATTACGCAGCACGCATGACATCGAAGCAGTCGGGTAACTATAGGATTGGTCATTTCCATGGATGATATAGGGTTGCAAACCTGATCTGCCCGGGAAAATACCCGAGGCAGTCTGTTGCAGCAATCAGCATTGCAAGGTAATAAAACAAAGCCCTGAAAACTCCACGGCACTGAAAACAAAGGGCTTAGCTAATTTAAGGTAAGATTTTTCTGCATCTTTATGAGCCTGGATCTGATTAAAGTTAGGGCGATCTAAGTGTTTACCTGTAACTGAGCTCACAGGTTCGCACACTGCGATCCCGGGATCGGGAAACTCAATTGAACAGGAGAACGATCATGGAGTATTATCTGACAAGGTTCCAGAAGCTGATCTCTCTACGCTTCCGAAAGCCGAGTCCCTTGTATAATCGGATCGCCGCTATGTTTGTTTTCGCAACATGCAGAAATGGAATCTTGTTTTGTTTCAGTATCGTATTGGCCGTATGAGTTACAAGTTGTTTGGCATATCCAAGACCTGTATATTCAGGGTGGGTAACCACCGCGCTTACCTCAACATAGTTATTGGTCTTCATACGTTCGCCGGTTACTGCAACCAGGGATCCGTTCTTGAAGATGCCATAATAGTCACCTAGTAAACGTGTTTTGTTCATAAAATAACCGGGCTGCACCAGGTTGACCAGTGTCTGCAAGGGTTCGGCATGAGCTTCCTGCAAAAATGTAATTTCTTCATCGATGTTGTGGTCAATGCTATTGGTACAGATCATCTGAACACAGACTAATTCCTGTTTGAGACGAAGGCGTTTCGAATGAAAGGGTTTTTCACCAATGATAAAAAAGTCTTTCGTCAAGTTGGCGTATTGGTCCAGGGCGTTTGAAATTTCAGGGGCATTTTCGCATCCTCCAAAGGGACAATAATCCGGGTCATAACACTTAAGATCACCAAAGTCAATCGCATGGATCCGATGGCGTTCCGTCAAGGCATACCAGGCTGGGTTATCCAGCTCAAAGTGTTCATTCATTGCCAATAAAATATTTACCCAGGCAAAATCATTTAAGTTGTGTTTTCAATTTTTGCATATACTCCCTGACAGTCCCGGCCTTGTCCGTTTTTATTCGTTTGCCTAGTTCCTTACGTGGGCAGGTTGCGTTATACCTGGCGCCCCAATCCATTATTTCAATGATTATTGGAAGCAGGTCAATCCCTTTCCTGGTAAGACTGTAGATAAACTTCGACCGATTGGTTGGGGACACTCGTTTTGATAAGATTTGTTCCGCCTCAAGTACGGATAGCCTGTTGGCCAGGATATTTGTAGCTATCTTTTCCTCCGACTCCAGAAATTCACTATAGGACAATTTCCCCCTGAGCATAACATCCCTGATAATCAGCAGCGACCATCTGTCCCCAAAAACATCCAGGGAACAACTGATTGGGCAATCTGACCTGGTTTTTTCCATGTTATTTATTTTCAAAGTACTTGCATTTTACAATTACTTTATATATTAGTACTTGCAATTTGCAATAACAAAGGTATTTATTATAAATTTTCAAAACCGGAAGATGGAAAATTCAACAATAAGGCAATTGCTTGATACCTATTACAATGGCTTTGCACAAAAGCAGGGTTGGGAATCGGTCATCGCCGACGACTTCAAATTCACTGGCGGCGACATGACAAAATCAGGTCCAATAACCGGCAAGGCTGCTTACATCAACGTCATTGCTCGTTTTTCGCGTGCCTTCGAAACCATGCGTGTAAAAGAAATGATTGTTGAAGGCGACTTGGCCTGTGTTGTTGGAAATTACGACTTTCTGTTTCCTAACGGGGTGCGCATCAATGGTGACGTTGCAGAAATCTGGAAAGCGAAAAATGGCAAGCTCGACTCCCTGACGATATTTTTCGACACACTTAGTTTTGATAAGAATACCCCCAAATAAAATTTCAGGGGGCTTTATGTGAGGCCCGGGCAGTTTCACGCAAAGCAGAGGTACAAGGATTTCACGCAAGGATTTCACGCGAAGGCGCTAAGCCCTGCCTGCGGCAGGGTACGCAAAGAGATGCCTATTTATTGCGCCTTTGCGCTTTCTTTGCCTTTGCGTGAAACCCCGGATATTAACTGCCAGTTTGTCCGCAATATTATTTTCACTTAAGTTTTTGGCATAGAATTTCGACTCTTTGATTTCATCTCCTAATTTTACGTCCTCGAATGAAACCTGGAGTTATATTTTTACTGGTTCTGTGCTTTCACCTGTTTGGAGGAGTTGATGCCGCTCATGCCGGCACTCCTTTCTGCATCTCCCATTCACATCTCCGGGCTATCGATAACAAGAAACAGGTCAAACCTGCAAGCCAGCTAGGGGTTGAACTAGCCTCGGTCAGGGACGAGAACACTGAACCGATCATTTTCGAAGACAAGGACGAAGAGGAATTCAGCACCCGGAGGTATTTATTACCGGCAAGCTCCTTTTCGGCACTACACTTCGCGTTGATTACAAGTCATCTCTGCAAAACGCACGCAGCACCTCTTACCTCAAACGATCCACTTTCCTTCCCCGGTTCCTGTATATACATTGAACAAAGAGTCTTAAGGATTTAGTCAATATTTTCTCCAGTTATAAGGTGGTGTTCCGATATGCCTGGTGAATAGACATGTTCATTCCTCATTCATTACGAATCACTTCTCACCCGACGGCTGACACCTCACACATAAACGGAATCCCTGATTCCAAAGCATCAATCAAATAATATTCAATTACATCATGAACAGAATTCTAGTGCTTACGGGCTTATGGGCCATCCTGTGCCAAACAAGCTGCACGTCCAAGGCAGAAGTAAAGGAGGAAGCCGGCAAGTATGCAGTGACCTCTCCCCTGGAGGTGGATACCTCTTTTGCCAAAGAATATGTTTCGCAGATCAGGTCTCTCCGAAACATCGAAATCAGGGCGCAGGAAAAGGGTTACCTGCAAAATATTTATGTTGATGAGGGGCAGTTTGTGAAGGCGGGTCAGCTGTTATTCCGAATCATGCCCAAGATCTACGAAGCTGAACTATTAAAAGCGCAGGCTGAATACAGGGCCGCTGAGTATTGAATTGCAGAATACTAAAATCCTCGCCGACAAAAACGTGGTTTCGAAGAATGAATTGGCGATGGCGGAAGCCAAGCTCGACCAGGCCAATGCCGAAATGGCGCTGGCAAAACTCCATCTGTCATTTACCGAGATCAGGGCGCCGTTTGACGGAACCATCGACCGTATTCCGCTGAAGTTGGGGAGCCTTGTTGATGAAGGTGAATTGCTGACCAGTCTTTCGGACAACAGCCAGGTGTTCGCCTACTTCAATGTATCCGAACCGGAATACCTCGATTATGAAACCAATGCAAAAGACCGCGGGAGCAGCAAAGTAAACCTGCTTCTGGCCAATAACCAACCGCTGAAGTATGAAGGCGATGGTAGAAACGATAGAAAGCGAGTTCAATAACGAAACTGGAAATATCGCATTCAGGGCAAGATTTCCGAACCCTGACAAGCTCCTGAAAAATGGTGAAACGGGCAAGGTTAGACTGACAGTTCCGCTCAGACATGCGCTGGTCATTCCGCAGAAATCGACTTACGAAATCCAGGATAAGAAATATGTTTTTGTGGTTGACAAGAATAGTGTGGTAAGATCAAGGAATATCAGCTATCAGCGGCGAAATGCCGGATCTGTATGTAGTTGGAAGTGGCCTTACCGATAATGACAGGATATTGCTTGATGGGGTGCAGAATGTAAAAGATGAGATAAAGATCGAAACCGAATATCAAAGCACCAAAGGAAGTTATCGCCCAACTGCGATTAAAAGCAGAATAGCGTTCATCTAAAAAATTACCCAATGTTTAATAAATTTATACACAGGCCAGTCCTGTCGATCGTCATATCACTCATCATCGTGTTCATGGGTGTGCTGGCCATGACTAAATTGCCAGTCACGCAGTTTCCATCCATCTCGCCGCCAAAAGTGAACGTGACGGCGGAATATCCCGGAGCAAATGGCGAACTGATGATCAAATCCGTATTCATTCCCCTTGAAAGGGCAATCAATGGTATACCTGGAATGAAATACATGGCCTCTGATGCCGGTAACGACGGTGAGGCCACCATCCAGGTTGTTTTCAATCTGGGCACCGATCCTAATCATGCAGCAGTAAATGTTCAGAACCGTGTGGCTTCGGTGGTCAATAAATTACCACCGCTGGTCGTACGCGAAGGTGTAAAGATCACCCGTGAGGAATCGAACATGCTCATGTACGTCAATCTGTACAGCAAGGATCCCCACATGGATCAAAAATTCCTTTTCAATTTTGCCGACATCAATATCTTGTCGGAACTGAAAAGGGTGAATGGTGTCGGCGTTGCAGATATCCTGGGTAACCGGGAATATGCGATGCGTATCTGGCTGAAACCCGACCGTATGCTGGCCTACAAGATATCTGCCGAAGAAGTGATGAAGGCACTGGACGAACAAAGTCTTGAAGCATCGCCGGGTAAAACGGGTGAAAGCTCCGGCAAACGTTCGCAGGCTTTTGAATATGTATTGAAATATCCCGGGAGGTTTAGCGACAAGGAAGGATATGAAAACATCATTTTAAGAGCAAGTCCGGACGGGGAAATACTCCGCCTGAAAGATGTTGCGGAGGTTGAATTCGGAAGCTCGATGTATGATATTTATTCTACCCTGAATGGCAGACCTTCGGCAGCCATCGTATTGAAGCAATCATACGGAGTAATGCCAGCCAGGTTATCGAGGATGTAAAAGCAAAACTGAAGGAGATCAAGGCCACTTCTTTTCCGAAAGGTTTGGACTATGAGATCAGCTATGACGTTTCAAAATTCCTCGATGCCTCGATTGAGAAAGTAATCCACACGCTGGTAGAAGCCTTCATCCTCGTGGGCCTCGTGGTCTTCCTTTTCCTTGGCGACTGGCGTTCTACGCTGATCCCTGCCATCGCGGTTCCGGTATCTCTGATCGGCACATTTGTGTTTATGCAATTCTTCGGCATTACGCTGAACCTTATCACCCTGTTTGCACTGGTACTTGCGATCGGTATTGTGGTGGATAATGCGATCGTAGTGATTGAAGCTGTACATGCGAAAATGGAAACGAAGCAACTATCGCCATTGAAGGCAACCGAAGAAGCGATGCATGAGATCAGCGGGGCCATCATCGCCATCACCTTTGTTATGGCGGCGGTATTTATTCCTGTTGCTTTCATGTCGGGTCCGGTGGGCATCTTCTACCGGCAGTTTTCCATTACCATGGCCACTTCGATTATTCTCTCGGGTGTGGTTGCCCTCACGCTTACACCGGCGCTTTGCGCGATCATGCTGAAAAATAATCATGGAAAAGCAAAAAAGAAAAACTGGCTCGACAAGGTCCTCGGACGGATTTAACAATTGGTTCAACCGCCTTTCAGGAAACTACCAGAAGGTGTTGCGCATGATTGTAAACAGAAGGGTGGTCACTTTCGGCATGCTGATCGCCTTCTGTGCCGGCACCTGGTTATTGAGTAACAATCTTCCCTCGGGTTTTATTCCGAATGAAGACCAGGGAATGTTCTATGCTATTATTCAAACGCCACCCGGTTCTTCTCTGGAAAGGACCAACCAGGTGGCCGAAAGATTGCAGAAAATTGCCGAAGGGATCGAAGATGTACAATCTGTTTCCTCCCTGGCGGGTTATGAGATACTGACCGAAGGAACCGGCGCGAATTCCGGAACCTGTCTGATCAACCTGAAAAGCTGGGATGAACGGAAACATTCTGTGCAGGAAGTGATCAAAGAACTGGAAGAAAAATCCAAAGACATCACCGGAGCAACCATTGAATTCTTCCAGCCACCCGCTGTGCCGGGTTATGGAGCAGCAGGTGGTTTTGAATTGCGTTTGCTGGATAAGGCCGGCAACTGGTGATTACAAATCAATGGAAACGGTGAGTAAGGAGTTTGTAAAAGAACTGAGCAAACGTAAAGAGCTCTCATCCGTATTCACCTTCTACAGCGCCAGTTTCCCGCAGTATATGCTGCGAATCGACAACGACATCGCGCAGCAAAAAGGCGTGACGATTGAAAATGCAATGAACACACTGTCTACGCTGATAGGAACTAACTACGAGACCAGCTTTATTAAATTTGGACGACAATACAAGGTGATGGTGCAGGCCTCGCCCGAGTACCGCGCACTGCCGGAGGATATCCTGAAGCTCTATGTGAAGAACGATCATGACGAGATGGTACCCTTCTCTGATTTTATGAAGATGGAAAAGGTATATGGCCTGTCCGAGATCACCCGTCACAACATGTACAATGCTTCAGAGATCAGTGGTGCCGCGGCACCCGGTTACAGTAGCGGTTCGGCGATCAATGCAGTGTCGGAAGTAGCCAAAAAAAGCCTGCCAAGAGGATATGGGATCGATTGGGCCGGCATTTCCGCCGATGAGGTGTCCCGCGGCAACGAAGCCGTTTATATCTTCCTGATATGTCTGGGTTTCGTGTACCTGTTGCTCTCCGCTCAGTATGAAAGTTTCCTGCTGCCCTTCGCGGTTGTACTATCACTTCCCGCAGGCATCTTCGGCGCCTTTCTGCTGCTAAAGTTATTGGGGCTGGAAAACAACATCTATGCACAGGTGGCCATGGTGATGCTGATCGGTTTGCTGGGTAAGAATGCCGTGTTGATCGTGGAGTTTGCCGTTCAGAAACACCGGTCGGGAGATTCGGTACTAAAGGCAGCGATCGAAGGGTCCGCGGTAAGGTTCCGACCAATCCTGATGACTTCCTTCGCCTTTATCGCGGGACTGATTCCATTGGTATTTGCATCGGGGCCCGGAGCAATTGGTAATCGCACGATAGGTTCTGCTGCAGCGGGAGGTATGCTTTTCGGAACTGTGTTCGGCGTGCTGATCATACCCGGACTGTATTACATATTCAGCAAAATTTCAGAAAAACACATACTTGTAAAAGATGAAAACGAAAACCCACTAAGTGAAGAATTTGATCATCACACCGAAAAAATCGATCAGTATGCATAGGCCCAGGATGAATTCGTGTGTTATCCTGTTGGGCATATGTATTTCCATTGCGGGCTGTACCGTGCCGGCGATGGTACAGAAGACGGAGAACCGATCGGTTCCGAAGGCATACAACGAAAGTCAGGACAGCACTAACATGGCGGCCGTCCAGTGGCGAAAGTTTTTTACCGACCAAAACCTGGTGAACCTGATCGACACCGCCCTGACACGCAACCAGGAATTGAATATCACCCTGCAGGAAATCGAAATAGCAAAGAATGATGTCCGGTTCCGACAAGGGCCATTATTACCTTCAGTGGGCCTAAGGCTTGGCGGCGGCGTGGAGAAAGTAGGACGATACACGAGCCAGGGAGCGGGTGACGCTTCTACGGAAATCCTGCCAGGCAAGGAAGTGCCCGATCCGCTGACCGACCTTACCGCTGCGGTCTATGCCAACTGGGAACTGGATGTCTGGAAAAAGTTGCGTAACGCAAAGAAAGCCGCAATCACCCGGTATTTGTCAACCGTTGAGGGCAGGAATTTCGTGGTCACCAATTTGGTTGCCGAGGTGGCCAACTCCTATTTTGAATTGCTTGCTTTGGATAATCAGCTGGAGATTGTGAGACAAAACATCGGGCTGCAAAAAAATGCGCTCGTGATTGTAAAAATTCAGAAAGAGGCTGCGCGGGTGACAGAACTGGCAGTTCAGAAATTCCAGGCCGAGGTGTTGAAGTCACAAAGCCTGGAGTATGACCTCATTCAACAGACAAGGGAAACCGAAAACAGGATCAACTTCCTGTTGGGACGGTATCCACAGGAGATACCCAGGGACACGAACAACATGATAAACCTGGTGCCGGCTGTAGTCAATTCGGGCATCCCTTCCCAACTGCTGGCCAATCGACCTGATATCAAAAGAGCCGAATTGGATCTGGCAGCCGCGAAGCTGGATGTAAAAGTGGCAAGGGCAGAATTTTATCCGTCAGTCGGAATTTCAGCGGCTTTGGGATTGCAGGCATTCAAACCTTCTTATTTCGTGAAGCTCCCCGAGTCAGTGCTTTATTCGCTTGCCGGAGATCTTGCTGCTCCTCTGATTAACCGGAGGGCGATCAAGGCAGAGTTTAACAGTGCCAATGCGCGGCAGCTTCAGGCGATCTATAATTATGAGCGTAGTATTTTGAATGCCTATTTGGAGGTTGTCACGCAGCTATCGAAGATCGACAACCTGGGCAAGCGCTACGACCTGAAGTCGAAGGAAGTAGATGCACTGACACGGTCGATCAACATTTCGAATGACCTGTTCAAGTCGGCCAGGGCAGATTATCTCGAAGTTTTGCTGACGCAAAGGGATGCGCTGGAATCAAAACTGGAGTTGGTGGAAACCCGCAAAGAGCAGATGAATGCGGTAGTGAATATCTACCAGGAGCTGGGAGGCGGTTGGAAGTGATGGGATGAATTTTTTTAGTCTCAAAACTTTTCCGCTGTTTCCTTAACCGCATTAAGGGCGAAATCCCATCCTTCAGATATATCCTGTAACTGCTCCTTTGTCAATTCGTAATTCAGAACTTCTTTGGAGGTTAGAATGGTCTTGCCAGCATTTTCGCTGAACTCGTATGTTATCACTGACAATAGCTTTTCCTTGTCATTAAGATCAAATAAATTATGCTTCAATATTCTTTTTGGTTCTATTTGAAGAATCTTACCATTTGTGTAAAGGTTCCCGTCTTTCCCTTTCCAATGAAACGAACCGCCCACTTTCCAATCTGAGACATACTCACCGCCCATATGCCTGGTTAAAGCTGGATCAGTAAACACCCTCCAGACTTTTTCTGTCGATGCGTTGATCTCAATTGATTTTTCAATAACAGGTTTATCCATATAGTGTCTGTATGCAAGGAGAATGCATCGGGTGCTACAACAAATTTCGAAATTTATCTGAGTGAATCAAAACTTTGCGTCTGCCGAAGGCAGATTCGCCCTGCCTCCCGGCAGACAGGCTTTGCGTGAATCAAAACTTTGCGTCTCTGCGCCGAAGGCAGATTTGCGCCTTTGCGTGAAACAAACTTTGCGTGAAATCATCTTACTTTTCTGACCAGAGGGCCGACGATCGCTGTACACCAGGATAACTGTAGCAAGTCCTATCACAAAAAAGCTGATGACAATAGGATAAACTTCGTGAACCATATAATGACTGATGACCGATCCCAGCGAAGCCCCAATGAAGAATAACGCGGTTCCGGAAACCGACGCGGCCAGGCCGGCCGTGTTTCCCATTGGTTCCAGCGCGAGGGCACTGCTGTTGGGTTCAACGGCAATATTGATACCCA
Source organism: uncultured Chitinophagaceae bacterium (assembly GCA_963808065.1). GTDB lineage: Bacteria > Bacteroidota > Bacteroidia > Chitinophagales > Chitinophagaceae > Flavitalea. The sequence goes on along the minus strand of CAWEEK010000009.1, from coordinate 63,681 downwards.
TCAGCAAAGCAACGGCGATAAAGAATATGGGTATGGGTGGCGGATCACCCAAACTAAATGTGACCAGCAGCAGCAGGCTTCCTACCAGGGCGTATATGACGGTGAGGGACCTGATTGTTCTCCTTGCCCCATACCTGATCGACAACCGGGAATTTAGCAGCGTGCAAAAACACATTACGAGGCCGATGCCAGCGAAAAGCCAGGCAAATAATTCTGGCCTTCCATAGATCTCTCCTACAATGTGTTCTGAACTGGAGACGTAGGAACTCAATGCGGTGAAAAGAATGGTAGTCACGCAGGTGTACCGAAGAAAGGTCCGGTTGGTTATGACACTCCGGATAGATTGCATGATTGTACTCCAGTCGAGCGCATTGCGTCTTTCAGGAGGAAGTGATTCCTCGAGCCTGAGCGACCAAAGAAAGACGAGGACCGCAAACAGAGGTGGCGTGAGGAATACCATGCGCCACGATGAAACGGAGAGTATGGCTATTCCCAGGAATGGCGCGATCACAGGAGTGAACAGGAAGATCGTGAATACCAGCGACATGGTACGGGCCATCTGGTCGCCCACAAAACGATCACGAACACAGGCGATGGTGGTCATAAAGACGGCTGATGCTCCCATACCGGCCACAAAGCGTGCCGCAAGCATAAGCGCAAGTGAAGGGGCAAAGGTTGCAGCAATTCCACCGACAATATATAGTGGGAACCCGATCCTTAGGATCGCCAGTCGTCCGAAACGATCGGAAAGTACGCCGAATACGATCTGAGCAATCTGACCCAGGAAAAAGAACACGATGATATCCGCAGTAGCGGTAGACTCTGGCCTGAGCCCAAAGTGCTGCCTAAGCTCAGCGAATACCGGGAGCATGATGTCAATTCCCAAAGCCGTCAGGGTCATCGTGCTGGCCGAGAGGGCTATAAACTCAACTGATTTCATTTTCATAGGTTGTGTCCGCTCACTTTTACCGCTCTGTTTACCCGAAACGCATACTGGGTGCCCGCTCCACCATCCCCACAAGTCCTGTCGGGTAGAGCTTACGAGGTACAAACCTAATGTCTGCGTTTATATTTTTCGGGGTGTTGATCAGACTTTCTAACGGGTCGCTTCGGACAGGGGCCGGGCCAGGGGTGGATTCCAAAACGCTGTAAAGCCTCCTAATAACAGTTTTGCCCTTTCCTGAATCAGATTTCTACATTTGTATTATTTATCTGAGCCAGACAATGCACGAGCAACTGATCAACTATATCCGGAATTACTCTACCACTCCACTTACGGAAAATGAAATTGCATTAATAAAGGAGGTGTATGTTCCAAAAAAACTGCGAAAGAAACAATACTTTCTGCAAGAAGGACAGGTTTGTAAACATGTAGGTTTTATTGTTTCGGGTGCCACCCGACAGTACACTGTGGATAGTAAAGGGATTGAGCATATCTCGCGGCTCTGTATCGAAAACTGGTGGACCGGCGACCGGGAAAGTTTTACCATGCTCACCCCGTCCATTTATAATATTGATGCCTGGGAAGATACCGACATGCTCATCATCACCAAGGCCGATTTCAACCGGTTAGAAGCGATTCCAACCATCAATGAATGGATGCGAAGATTAGACGACAACCATGCTTTTGCGCTGCAGAAAAGAATCAACGCTTCCCTGGGCTTATCCGCAGAAGAACGCTACGCCGACCTGGTAAATACCTATCCTGAATTTCTAAGGCGCTTCCCGCAGCATATTATAGCCTCCTACCTCGGCATAACAAAGGAAACGCTGAGCAGGCTTCGCCAAAAGGCCCTGAAAAAATAGGTTTACTTCTTTCCCGCAGCTTCATAAGCGCGAAAACCGTTGACAAATGTCAACGGTTTTTTTTATCAAATCTCATCGTGTTTGACCAATTCAATGTTGCAACTTTGTATTGTTAAATCGTCGAGACAAAAGGGTCTTGATTATTTAGACAAGAGGTTCAAATACAACTAATTATCAACAAAATGAAAAAGGAAATAATTTTTACATCACAGGGACGGAGAGCTGATATTGGTCCCTATAAAATAAACCGTATCATTCCGAACCGGTATGTTGATGCGGTCGGTCCCTTTGTATTCCTGGATCACCTGTTGCCGACCGAGCATTCGCCAAATGGTTCACCCGAAAAGGTAAACGGAACCGGTGCCCACCCACACAGAGGAATTGCCACCCTGACCTACCTGTTTAATGGCGAAGCCGAGCACCTCGACAGTAAGGGCCATCATGCTAAAGTGCATACAGGCGGAGCGCAATGGATGAAAGCTGGAAACGGCATCATTCACGATGAAGTGGTTAATGTCGATTCCAATAGCGGCGGAACCGTCACTCATGGCATGCAGTTTTGGATTAATCTTCCTGCAAAAAACAAGGCTGAAAATGCCGAATACATTCCGCTGCAGGATGGCGAAATTCCAAAAAAGGTTTTGAATAATAACAGCGGATGGATTAAAGTCATTGCCGGTGAGTTTGAAGACATCACCTCTTCCATTCCCAGTTATTCAAAACAGTTCCTCTACCACCTACATCTGGAAAAAGGAAAACAATTTTCCATAACCACAGTACCTGAATTGGAATACGCTGTATTTCTTCCTCTGACTGCAGTCACGATCAATGACATCGATTACCAGGAAGGTGAATTCCTGATGTTTGAAAAGAACGATGGAAGGATTGAATTCAGCAATGCTTCAAATGCAGCGACGGAGATAATCCTGTTTGGAGGTGAGCCTTATACTGAACCGGTTGTAACCCAGGGACCGTTTGTGATGAATACGCAAAAAGAAATATCTCAGGCATACAACGATTTCTTCTATAAGAAATATGGCGAGATAGACTACAGCCTGGTGGGCAAAAATTAAAATTGAATTTCATTAAATAAAAAAATTAAAATCAAACAAAATTATGACAACGACAAAATGGACGCTTGACCCAACTCACAGCCATTTGGGATTTAAAATCAAACACCTGATGATTAGCAATGTTTCAGGATCGTTCAAAGACTTCCAGGCTGAAGTGGAAACCGAAAGAGAAGATTTTAGCACAGCACAAATCAATGTGGCCGCTGAAATGGCTTCCCTCTCAACCAATAACGAACAAAGAGATGCACATCTCCGCACATCAGATTTCTTTGAAGTGGACAAGTTCCCTCAACTGAAATTCAAATCAACAAGGATAGACAAAGTAGATAGCGACACCCTCGTCCTGCATGGTGAGCTAACATTGAAAGGCATCACAAAGGCCGTTAAACTGAACGTTGAAATCAATGGAGTTGCAAAGGATCCCTGGGGCGGTGAAAGAGCTGGTTTTGTAGTGACCGGTAAGATCAAACGCAGTGAATGGGGAGTAAACTTCAATTCTGCCCTCGAAACAGGAGGTGTAATGCTGGGCGAAGACGTAACGATTAACGGTGAAATACAATTAATAAAGCAAGCCGCGGCGATAGCAGCCTAATCGCGCAATGCGATTGCCTCTTTAAATAATTCTGTCATCCATCCTTTGCTCAGGAATTAAATGAGTTAAGTTGGTGAGCAATACTCATCCAGGAATGCCTGGTTGGTGTAACTACCTGACTGACTTTGAAGTGTCATTACTATTTAGATAATGAGTTCCTTCATTAAGATGATTTCTTGGATAGTCCAATGAATCGGTTTTCCTTTGCATCATTAATCGACGCAACAAAAACAATTAGAGGAAAAACTATTTAAGACAATCAATTATGGAATACAGAATCTTAGGCGACTCAGATCTCAAGCTGTCAGTAATTTGTTTTGGAGCCTGGGCCGCTGGCGGCTGGATGTGGGGCGGCTCGGACAGAAATGATGCAATACGCGCAATCCGGGCGTCTTATGAGTTGGGGGTCACTACTATTGATACGGCACCGGCTTATGGTCAGGGTGCGAGCGAAGAAATCGTAGCTGAGGCGATCGAAGGGTTGCCCCGGGACAAGGTGCAGATCCTTACCAAATATGGGATGCGGTGGGACGACAAAAAAGGAAGTTTTTCATTCCACAGCACGGATAACAACGGCAAGCCTATTGACATGTACAGATATGCCTCGCCTGAAAGTATTATCAAAGAATGCGAGGATAGTCTGCGCCGTTTAAAAACAGATTACATTGATCTTTACCAGATCCATTGGCCGGACATTACTACGCCGATTGCTGAAACGATGGAAGCTGTGGCCAAATTGATTCAGCAGGGTAAGGTTCGTTATGCCGGGGTGTGTAACTACGACGTCGCCCAAATGAAGGAAGCGCAGAAAGTGGTGCGACTCCTGTCGAACCAGGTGCCCTACAGCATGGTCAAACGGGATATCGAAACGGATGTAGTACCGTATTCAATTCAGGAACAGATTTCCATCATCGCCTACAGCCCAATGCAACGCGGCCTGTTAACGGGCAAGATAAAACCGGGCCATGTCTTCAGCGAAGGCGATCATCGCGCTTCGCTTTACTTTTTCGCGGAAGAAAATATCAGGAGAACAAATATTTTCCTGGACAAGATCTCGCCATTGGCGTCTGAGCGCAATGTAACCCTCGCGCAGCTGGTGCTTCGCTGGACTCTGGAACAACCTGGAATAACTGTTGCACTTGCCGGCGCCCGTAACGAGACGCAGGCGATAGCCAATGCAAAGGCCTCCGACCTGAAATTGACTGGTGATGAAATAGCCTTCATCAACAAGGCATTGAGTCAGCTGCAGTTTCTTAACAAGGAGCAAGTGGAAATGGCAACAAGCTAATAAACAACCGGCGTCCTTTCTCCTGCAGATTTGATTGCCGCCGACTCTGGTTCAGTCTGCGGTTTATGAAATGAATTTGAAGCTAAATTAATCGTACTTCATTGCTGGATAATTAAGCAGTCTCCGCCATAGCGCCAGCTGGCCGATCATGCTCGCTTCCCGATAAATGGTGAAGGATATCAGCTCGAACCATTTCATAGTCATTCCTCCCATGTCGAAATCACTGTCCAGCTTCTTATCATCCATTTTGGCCACACCTTCTCGCGCAAACGGGCTTATCGTTTTCCAGTCTTTCAGGTATTCGGCATTCGTAGGATACTTGGCGTCATCCTGAATTCCCTGGAAGTTTTCGAATAGTTCCGATTTGGTTTGCTTCAGGTCAGGGCGAATCTCGGAGGCCATGTTATATCGCTGGGCGACAAGGGCTCCAGCCAGCCATGCCATGTGATTCGCTTTGGTGTTCAGACGATTGTGCATGGCATCCTCCGGAATCCCATCGAGCGCCCTTTCAAAATAAAGCGTTTGCAGGTCAAATAGGGCTATTAATCCCTCCGTTCTGGTGCTTGCAGTTTTTGTTTCCATCATGTTGTGTTTGACGCTATGAAATAAACTTGAATTTTGATTACGAAGCTACAGGATCTATTATTAAAATAGCTGTTGGATCGGGACAATCGCAGGGGGTAATTGAGACATTGTGTCGACACTTACTTTTTCTTAGAAAAAAAGTAAGACAAAAAAATCTGGCGCTGTCAGAATAAGACCTGACAATCAGAAAGAGAAAGAGGGGGAAGAAAAAAGCATTTCACGCAAAGGCGCAAAGAAAGCGCAAAGGCGCAAAGTGAGTTTGCCAACCCCGTCTTCCTCTTTCTCTTTATTCACGCTGATTTCCTTCCGTCTTATTCTGAAGGCGCAAATACGAGAAGCAGAAAGAGGAAGAGGGCGAAGCGCTCTCCGCTCTCGTTCATCGCTCTGGTTTGCCGCCAGGCATACATTGGAAAGACGTTAAGAAAATCGAATCGAAGGGCGTTCCCGCCTTCGTCAGGGCTTCGGTGGTCGAGGAAGAAAAACAGATGTTACTGTGGCTGGGAAATATTCTCAGCTGGTAAGTCCTACTAAGCTGGGATCTATTCAGGAGTTGTGACTTGTTTTTCTTCAGCCCGGAGATGCGATTTTTAGTCTTTCCAATGTGAGCCTTGATTTTTTGTCCCGCTTTTTTATCAAGAAAAAAGCGGGAATCCGCGACACCCAAAGTTTTTTCGGCTTCTTTTTTTCAAAAAAAGTGGACTACAATTAATCTGTCCGCTGGAGAATTGTATATAATTCCATCCTTTCATCCCTTCCTCTCAGCTCGTTTTCTCCCAATGATTTGATTTGAACCTGAGAGTCGGGCTCAAGCTTCTCCATCAGACTACGTGAAATTAATATGTCAACCTTATATGTATTGCAGAGCCCTTGTATCCGCGCAGTCGTATTGAGCACATCACCGGTAAAAATTATTTCCTTTTTAATAACGCCGATTTCTCCCGTGGTCACTTTTCCAAGGTGAAAACCCGCTTTGAATTCCGGTAATAATCCGAATTTCCGATTGTATTTTTCGCCTTGCCCCTTTATCGCCGCTCTCATATCAAAAAAACAGAGCAGACAGTTGTTGTTTTGCAGTCCGTTTCTAAGCGTCCAGGACACGACGATCTCGTCTCCCACATATTGGTAGATTTCTCCGGAATAATTAATAATCGAGTCTGATAAATCGGAATAATATTCCTTAAGCATTGCGAAATACCTGATATGACCGATACTTTCGGCAATCCTGGTGGAAGATTTCATGTCCAGAAACATAAAGATCCTTTCCTCTTCAACAGGCTTATGATACTTGCCGGTAAAAAAATTCTGAAGAACGCTCAAACTAACGCTTTCACTCACTTCAGTGTAAAACTGCAACACAACGGTTATCGCCGCTATATATAATATAATGCTTAAGAAGGCATAAGTAAAAACAAAGGCCCATACAAGGTCCCAAATTTGACTGCTAAAAAATCCGGCACCCGATTGAAAGGAATTCGCAACAGCCGTAACTAATACAAGAAAGGATGAAATGATGATAAGATAGATGCCAGATTTATACAGAATCTTCTTGCCAAAGCTCGTTTGTTGAAACCACTTGTTGAGATATAGGATTTCAAATGCTCCAAGACAGAGTCCCGTTATAAAAGCCGAAACAGGAGTTATGAAAATAACACTACGGAAACTATACGGATTACCTGTTGCCGGGTAGTAATCAAGTAGGCCAAGAAGTCCTCTTTCCAGAACAGTATAAACTATACTAAATGCCAACCATATCAAACCGAAGGGAATGATCCTGTAAATATTTCGTTTGATCTTTGGCGGCAACATTGAGGAGAATTTATCAATCGGCAAAGGAGATTGATCGATTGTATCAGTCTAAGATACCATTTTTCAATTCCTGGCTAAAGCTACACTCGTTCATGCTCAGGATGTAAATCAAGGACTTTGCTTCACCGGATAGCCAGTCGCCAAAAAGCATTCAACCATTGTATCGCAAAAGCCCTGAATGCAAATTCCGTCTTTATCCAGTGTCGGATCGAGAATGGTAGCCTGAATTCCGCTCGCCGATTCAGACGACAATAAGGGAATGAGCGTATCCTTTAATTCATCATAACTTAAGCCGTCTTTTGCTCTGGAATCCACGCAGGGCATGATTTCGTCATCTAGCACATCAACGTCAAGGTGAATCAAGAAGCCATCCAGTTTTCGATCCTTAACTATCGCCAAAAAATTATTGATAATCTTCGGTATGCCAATTTTTCGTATGGAGATCAGATCATAATAATTGATCCGGCTATTTTCTACTAAACCAACATACCATTCTGGATATTCTCTGTTCCCAAAACAAAAAACATTCTCTTCTTTTATATACGGAGATAAATTATGAATATTAGAAAGTTTGGAATGGCCATGTCCTGTAACAAACGCTAATTCCATTCCTGCAGCACCTGCAGTTTCCGAATGTTCAGGTAAGATGAAATCCGTGTGTCCATCAATAAAGAACAATCCATAGTTACCGTTTTTTCGTAAGGCCAGTGTTGTTCCAATTAATATGCTGCAGTCTCCACCAATAACAATAGAGAAAAGATTTTTCTCCAGATTTTCATAAATAGCAGTACCCAACTTATTGCTGTAGTCGACAATAGCATTTGCATTTCGCACCTGGGTTTCTTCATCAATTTCTGATGAATAGGGTCCGGGCTCAACCTTCGAAACATCATTAACATGTAATTTCCTGGCGAAACCAGCATCCAACAAAGCTTTTGAAAAATACCGGACGCCGGGCTCCATGCCGGCAGACGGTACACTTAAGCCGAGGTTAGAAGGAGCTTCTATAATAGTTAGTGTTTTCATTCATTGCTAAAACGCCCATTAACCGCTGAAAGTTGCCAACCTCACCGTGAATGCATTTACTTTTTCTTCTTCGAAACCTTGGTATTCTCCGACTTTCTGAATTTAACGATTTCCGTTATTAGATCAACAGGCAGGTCTTCATTGTTTGGGAGTTGAATGGCTGACTTACTGACCTTGTACTTTTTCAAATCGTTTTTAAAATGTTGCAAAAATTCCGGACTGAACGGGTGCGAAAGCGAAATGTGATTTGTATATGCGGAGTAGTAAATCAAATATCCGTTGGATTTGAAACAAGGTATTTGATAACTTATTGCCTCCTCCACGTCGGGGACGACTTTATGTATTATATCCCGAATCCTTTGCATTCTTTTTACTAAGTCAGCAGGGAATGCACCATGATACTGATCTATTGTTTTATAATCAGTTTTGGCCATTTGTTGGAAGTTATGATGGTTATTAAATGAATAATTTGAGGGTTTTCAAGTTTACGAACAACCCACCAAATGCCCATAAAAAAGAACATTTTTCCTTTGGAACATTTTGTCCTGGAAAGCTGCTTCTGCGATTTACCCGCCGGAACCCGGGGGATCTAACCAGCCCGGGGTTCCCAACTCATTCTAAGACAATACTATAATTAAAGATCTCTCGGCAAGCCTCAGTTCCTCTCTATCCTGCCCGGAATGACACCCCTCCGAATCATTTCCGAATTTTATCCCCTGTTTAGGGGATAGAAAGAGAATTTACTTCCAAATACTTTTGCCATAAATATATCAAGATAACCTACCCGCACTTTATCAAATCCTGGTATCCGCATTATACACATTTCGGCTCTCGTACTGTAGCAAGGCTCGGACATATTAAGCGATAAGGAAGTACTTTATTTCACAACTGTAATGTTTATAAACCCCAAACCCATTTGATACCATGGAAATCATTGGCTATACAGCGGCAGTTTTGATTGGCCTATCCCTTGGACTTATCGGCAGCGGCGGATCGATTTTAACAGTGCCTGTTATGGTGTATTTGTTTGCGGTTGAACCTTCGCTTGCAACTTCCTATTCACTATTTGTTGTGGGTTCAGCCAGCGCAGTGGGCGCATATTACTACTTTAAGAGAGGATTGATAAACATAAGAGCGGCTTTGCTCTTTGGCAGCTTCTCTATACTTGCGGTGACTCTTTCACGAACTTTCCTGATACCGCTCTTACCCCAAACCGTCGTAAGTATTGGCGGTTATAGTATTACCAGTTCTTTCGTCGCTATGGTGCCATTTGCCATCCTGATGTTGTGTGCTTCAATTTCTATGATCGCAGGAAATAGTCAAAATTCAGAAACTTCGGCAGCAGGAATAGGAAACCTCTATAAACTTCCATTATACGGATTGATAATTGGTTCCATAACGGGATTATCGGGCATAGGCGGTGGTTTTATTATCGTACCGGCCCTGGTTTTATTAGCAGGAATGCCCATGGCGCAGGCGGTAGGCACATCTTTATTCATCATCACTTTAAATTCCTTCACTGGCTTTTTGGGAGACACGGGTCATTTTGACATTGACTGGTTATTTCTTTTCAAAATAACGGCAATCGCTGTGGCAGGCATTTTTGCGGGAAGTGTTTTAGGCAGAACTATACAAGTTGGAAAATTGAAAATGATTTATGGATGGTTTATCATGACAATCGCCGTCTGCATCCTTGTGAAGGAAACTCTATACGCAACACATTCATTTACAAATAACATTCCATCATTTAAAATTTCGTTTTATGAGAAAAAATGAACGCCGCGGCTTCTTAAAACAGGTTGCTGCCGGCACCGCTGCTTTAGGCGCCGGTGTTTTATCAATGCCCTTGCAATTAGCCGCAGAAGAATTTGATCACACTGATATTTCAGAAGTAGACAAATGGTTTGATCAGATAAAAGGTAAGCACAGAATTGTTTTTGATGTAACGGAGCCGCACAGCATTTTCCCCTTTGCCTGGCCGAGGGTTTTTTTAATGACAAATGAAAAGACAGGCTCAACATTGAAAGATTGTACCGCGGTCGTTATCCTGCGCCACGAAGCGATCCATTACGCCATGCAAAGCCAACTTTGGGAAAAGTATAAAATGGGAGAAATGTTTAAAACAGAAGACCCCAAAACAAAGGCACCGGCTGTGCGCAATCCTTTCTGGCAACCAAAAGAGGGCGATTTCACCGTTCCTGGTATCGGCAATGTGCCCATCGGCATAAACGAGCTGCAAGCAAGCGGCGTACTGTTTGGCGTATGCGACATGGCCATGACAGTTTACAGCGCGGCGGCAGCAGGACAGCTGCAACAAGACCCTGCAACAGTGAAGAAGGAGTGGGTTGCCGGCTTGTTGCCCGGCATCCAGCCTATGCCATCCGGCGTTTGGGCCGTGGGTCGCGCGCAGGAGCATGGTTGTGGTTACTGTTTTGTGGGCTGATCTTAAGAATTATTTATCCATTAACTCAGTTTCAGCCTGGCAGGATTCAGAGGCCTGTCGGGCTGATTAAAAATCGTCGTATGCGAAAGATTATTGTTTTTGTATGCCTCCTCACTGTTTCGGCATCCACGATACAGGCACAGACTAAGAACTACAACGTTGTATTTGATATGTCGAGCAAGGATACCATCAACCACCAGACGGTAATAAGAGAAATCACGCTGATAAAAAAAGCCAACCCACAGGCAAAATTGGAAGTAGTGGTGTATGGGCAGGGCCTGGACCTGGTAGTAAAGGATAAGTCCACGAAGTCGGAAGAAATTCAGGCGTTATTAAAAAATGAAAATGTATCATTTAAGGTATGCGCCATGACCATGCAACGCAACAAGGTAGATGAAAGCCAGTTGGTGACAGGTGTTCGACCAGTAGACGATGGCATATATGAAATCATCTCAAAACAGCAAGAAGGTTGGGGCTATATAAAAGTGGCGCGTTGACCAACTGCAATTATCATTGATAAGGAAAGTTCCATGCTGCTGAAATCAGATATTATTTTTACCTTTTTATTTGCAATGACGTGCTCATTACTTTCGTGTAAGGGCGGAACGGATTCAAAAGGGCCAACTAGGAAAGTTTCGGACACTGTTGTATCCAGCAAACCAAAATGGCTTGTTCCCGACACAACCGAGTTGGAGAATACAAGAGAAGGTGAATTGATAAAGTATGGGCGCGATTTGATTGTAAACACTTCTGTATATTTTGGACCTAAAGGAACTGTCGCGCATAAAAGTAACGGCCTGAATTGCCAGAACTGTCATCTTGATGCCGGTACGAGACTGTTTGGCAATAATTTTTCGTTGGTTGCCACCAGCTACCCTAAGTTCAAAGAGAGAAGCGGAACAGTAGAGACTATTGAAAAGAAAGTTCAAGATTGTTTTGAAAGGAGCCTGAACGGCAAAATTATCGATCCCGCAAGCAGAGAAATGAAGGCCTTCATCGCCTACCTGAAGTGGGTTGGGAAAACCGTAGTCAAAGGGACTCGTCCGGAGGGTTCGGGTATTGAAGAGCTGCCTTTTTTAGACAGGGCTGCAGATCCGTCCCTGGGGAAGGTGGTCTATGAAAAGAAATGTATGACCTGCCACAGACAAGACGGCGCGGGAATCCTGAACGCAGAGGGTACGGCATATGCTTATCCCGCGCTCTGGGGGCCGCAGAGTTATAACGTTGGTGCCAGCCTATTCAGGATTTCGAAGATGGCTGGTTTTGTGAAGAGCAACATGCCCTTTGGCACGAACCATTTAAAAGGACAACAACTAAGCAATGAAGAGGCCTGGGATGTGGCGGCATTCATTAACTCACAACCGCGCCCATATAAAAATACAAAGATGGATTGGCCGGACCTCGCCACCAAACCGTTTGATCATCCGTTTGGTCCTTTTAGGGACAGCTTGTTCAATCAGGCCCAACATAAATATGGCCCCTATGGTCCTATAAAAAATCATTATAAAATGCTGGTGAAGAGAAAATGATAGAAGCATGCTTAGCTCAAGATTTCACGCAAGGCAGGGTTTCTCGCAAAGCCGCCAAGCCCTGCCTTCGGCAGGGGCGCAAGGCCGCGAAAAAAACATCTCCCTTGCGCCTTTGCGTCAGCCGCAGGCTGCTTTGCGCCTTTGCGTGAAAACTTTGCGTGAAAACTCATGCAAATATCTATCTCCAGGCTCCCAAAATCGCTCCCATAATACCCAGCGCAACAAGGCAGTATCCGCCGTTGAGAAAAATATACCTGGCCGTCTTTTGCTCAAACAGCGCCACTATGGCAATTCCACAAAAAATCCAAACGCCCGCTAATAAGCCATAAATAAGTCCCATCTTCAAATCGAGGTCCGGTGTATTGCTCAGATACATCCCAAGGTTCACTGCCATAATGAGTGAAAGAATCAGTGACCAGCCAAACACTTTAGCCTTGTTACTCTTTTTGATATCATCTTCAGTCAGGTTATTTTCCTTCATCCAGGCGTTCCCGAACAAAGCAGGAGAATACCAGACTCCTCCGAGGACGAACGCCGAAATACCGGCAGTAAGAACGGCAAGCCAGTTAAGAGAATCCATGATCAGTAATTTAAAGGTTAAGTGTGTAATCTATGTCCTATTTTTCGTGACGGAAAACAAAACGGGATGAAGCCGGAAAAAATGGCGACAAAGGACAAAGTCACAAAATCAATGCACTTAAACGACATTGGTTTCAGGCTAATACTGATCCCGTTCTTCGGCATCGCGATTCCTTTCTTTACTCACATGACTGAAGCTGCGAAGTTTACGCATTGGGAATTGAAACTTTCATATGCATACACCATTCTTCTGTCATTCGTCATTTGGCAAGGCAACCGTTACTTACTTTTTTCACTTCGCAGCTACTTTGACTGGTTCAACAGACCCATCAGGAAAATAGTTGCTCTCGTTTTTGCAGTAACATTCTTCACTATTCCCATCAGTGCTTTAATGCTGATTGGCTGGTATCAAATCTTCAGAAAGGGTCAGGTAAACTGGGATGTCCTCACCACCGCCACTCTGATCATCATGATTTGCGTATTATTTATCACGCATGTCTACGAAACTGTTTTCCTTGTAAAGGAGTCGGAAAGTGAAATGGTAAGAACTGAACAATTAGAAAGAGCAAAAGCCGAAGCGGAATTGCAGGCACTTAAAAACCAAATTGACCCGCATTTCATGTTTAATTCTTTAAATACCATTTCCCATCTCATTGAGGAAAATCCTACCAAAGCCAGGGAGTTCAATGAACACTTGGCAGACGTGTATCGCTACATACTTCAAAACAAGAGTCGTAACCTGGTAATGGTGCAGGAAGAGATTATTTTTTTACAGGATTATTTTTCCTTGCAGGAAATAAGATATGGACAGGCGGTTTTGTTGCGGATTGATGTGCCGGAAGAAGTGTATACGCAGTACATGATGCCGCCAATATCCTTACAGATCCTGGCAGAAAACGCCTTCAAGCACAATGAATTTAACATTCAAACCCCTTTAGAGGTCAAGGTCGTTTACCGGGACGAAAGAATTATGGTAGAAAACAAGGTAGTAAGAAAAGTTGCCGGCAGGCACTCGTCCAATGTTGGCCTGTCCAATCTTCAGGAGAGATACCGCCTTACAACAGAAAAATCGATCACTATTACAGAGACAGAAAAAACATTTACTGTCACTCTTCCCCTCTTAAAAATCGATTGAGAAAATGAAAGTCGTTATTATAGAAGATGAAATTCCGGCGGCAAACAAGCTGAAGAAAATGCTGCAAAGTTTTTCATTTGAAATAGATATTGCAAAGCAATTAACTTCTATTCACGAATCTTTAGCATGGTTTAAAGAAAACGAACTACCGGATCTCATTTTCATGGATATAGAGCTGAGCGACGGCCTCTCATTTCAATTGATTCAGAAAGCAAACATCAGCTGCCCAATTATTTTTATTACGGCCTTCGATGATTATTGGCAGGAGGCATTCGAGCACAACAGCATCGATTACTTATTGAAGCCTCTGAAGAGAGAGCGCCTCCAGTCTTCTTTGAATAAGTTCAATGAAATCCAACACTATTTTACCGCTCGGTATCAAAATTTATTAGCGTATCAGAAGGATAAATTCAAAGACCGGTTCCTGGTAAAACGCGGAAGAGAGTTTGCGAGCATTAAGGCAGAAGATATTGCCTTTTTCTATGCGATTCACAAAGTCGTTTGTCTCGTCGAGACAAACGGGTCAAAATATATTTTAGATACTTCACTTGCCGAAATTGAAAAGGATGTCGATCCAAAATTGTTTTTTAGAATCAACCGTAAGTATCTAGTTCATATTAATTCTATCAAAAAGATAATGTCGTTACCTAAAAGCAAACTATTGATCGAAGTAATTCCCTTATCACCAGATCAACTGATTATTAGTTCGGAAAACAGCAGTGAGTTTAAAAAATGGATGAGCAAATAGATTGTGAATTGTCCATAAGCAATTTTAGTAACTTTTTGTTAGTACATGTTATTTAAAGTCGACGGAATTCCCGGTTTTGTCCACTGACTTTCCCGCCGTGTCGATTTCACTGTTGCTCACATTCGCAATTGAATTAGGTTTGTTTACTACTAAAGATATACAGCACAAGTCATACTAGATGGCCAAATTGAAGAACCTTGCCTATACCAACTACATAGTTCAAAAAGCTTAGGAAATAGATTTACATAATCAAAAACAGTAACCACTTATGGCAAAAGATACACAAGATCAAGGCATGCCTAAACCCGACCCCGCGCTTAAGCGCCTGGATCGCCTGGTAGGCACCTGGGATATGAAAGGCAAATCGATGGGTTCGGACAAAGAGAATATCAGTGGCACGACGACGTATAAATGGCTTCACGGCGCAGCTGGTACTGGTTTTTTCCTGCTACAAGAGATGGATATGGATTATGCCGGTCAGAGAATCAAAAGCCACGAGGTAATCGGATACAATCCAAAAACAAAGGCTTTCTCCTCGTATGTATACTCAAATATGGCTCCGGATCCCTGGCCTTATGAATGGGATATTCAGGGCGATACCCTAACCATATCAATCAAACACGGTCCCATGGACGCTAAATTCACTGGCAAATTTGCTCCAGACGGGGAAAGCTTTTCCGGCGGCTGGCGGCCAAATCCCGGCGCAGATGAAACTATTAATGCGCCATACGACATTACCGTATCACGTAAAGGATAGTTGTGCCATCCTATAATTTTGGATTCCACTCACATAGATTAATCCACAGTTCCTTTCAATTATTTCGCCTTGAATAATAAAAAATAAATCCTAACTTCTGTCTGTCAATTTAATGTTATGAAGACATTTGACAGCGGTCCTCCCGCCACATTCCTGAAGCATTTCAACAAATTACCCGACTACTCCCCCATCCAGGAAAATTTCTGGTTCGACTGGGGACCGGTGTTATACCGTGGCCGTCTGGATGGAACGGCGAAGATCATGTGTATCGCTTCCGATCCGGGGCCTACCGAACGCATCGGTGGCAGGTCATTGGTAGGAAATGCCGGGCAGAGAGTGCAGGGTATGCTGAATAAAATCGGACTAACTGAATCCTACATCTGTGTCAACGGTTTTGCCTATGCGCTTTTTCCGGGAAAACTAAGCCAGGGCATAAAGGCGCTGGAGCGACCGGAAATGCTCAAGTGGCGCAATGTCTTTTTTAACAAACTCAAAAAACCAGCCTTGCAGGCTGTGATCGCTTTTGGCGTCGTTGCACAGAAGGCCGTGGAATTGTGGCCAGGTAAAGGCGACATTCCCGTAATGAGTACTTATCATCCAAGCTATCATACCGATGCAGAAGGAGCCGAAAAGAAAATGCTCGATGACTGGAACAGGGTGGTAACGGAGCTTCGCGGAATTATCACTCCTGATAAAAATGCACCGGTCGATCTTCCATTGTATGGCGAAAAATTTTCGGAGCAGGACTATTCACCTATACCCAAATATGATCTGCCGTTCGGTTTGCCGGATTGGTTTGGAGATGACGCGTGGTTTAGGGCGCACAACAAAATGAACAGTGTGAGGCGTCCTTCTCCTGATGACAGGCATACCCTTACCTGGAAAGCACCCTTAAACGAATAATATGGTTCTCTCTTCTTACGGAATTCGGGGACGGATCGTCACAATGACCGCAGAAAATGCAGTGATTAAGGACGGAACGGTTTACATTATCGACACAAATATCACTGCCATCGTCAAAACTGGAGACCCGGTACCAGCAACCTGCAAGGATCTGCCGGTGATCAATTCAGGCTGTACTATGTTTCCCGGCATGATCGAACTGCACAATCACCTCAGTTATAATTGTCTTCCATTGTGGAATGTGCCGAAGAAATTTGGTAACCGCGGCCAATGGGGCCGTGTGGACGCGTACCAGGAACTGATCAGCGGTCCAATGAAACTGCTTGGAAAAACACCAGGCTATGTTGAGGCAATTGTGAGGTATGTGGAATGTAAATGCCTGATGGCGGGGGTGACCACGTCACAGGGAATTATGTTGTTCAGCAATGCAGGCATCAGGAAATATTACCATGGAATTGTGCGAAATGTTGAAAACAGCCTGAGTGAGCAATTGCCAAATGTTGATGCGCATATTCCCGATATCGCCTCGAAAGATGCGGCACATTTTCTAACACAGCTGAACAAATCAACCTGTTTATTATTACACCTCGCAGAAGGCGCCGATAAATCAGCCCGCACGCATTTTGAATCACTTAGGATTGACAAAAAAAACTGGGCTATCACATCCGCACTTACTGGCATCCATTGTGGCGGGTTGCTGACTAAAGATTATACGGTCATGAAAAAACTGGGTGCTTCAATGGTATGGTCGCCGTTAAGCAACCTGCTATTATATGGTGCCACCGCCAAAGTGAAAGCGGCAAAACTAAAAGGCGTAAAGATCGGCCTTGGTTCAGACTGGTCACCTTCGGGAAGCAAAAACTTATTGGGAGAACTAAAGGCTGCAAAAATATTCAGCGACAACAACGGAAAAATCTTCTCGGACTATGAACTGGTTTGCATGGCTACCAAAAATGCCGCGGAGATCATTCATTGGGAGCAACGGCTGGGCACACTCGAGAATGGAAAACTTGCCGATCTGTTTTTAGTAAAGGGAATAGAAGGAAATCCATACAACCAATTGCTTCATGCCACAGAATCGGACATCAATATGGTGGTTATCGATGGCACGCCAAGAATGGGTACGGCCACTTTGATGAAAAGATTCGGCAAGGGCAGTGAGAACAGGAAATTGGGAAAACAGTCGAGGGTATTGAATTTATCACAGGAAATGCAAAATCCTATCGTGGGAAAACTCAAATTATCGCAGGCAGAAAAGAAATTAAAGGGTGCCCTTAAAAACCTGAACGACATTGCCAGGGCAACACCACCACTACAATCAGTTGGAATTGGTCATAATAGGGTATTGATGCCCGCAACTGCTATTGGAAAAACAAAAGAACCAACCTGGGTATTGGTTCTTGACCATAATGAAGAAGAAGGTGAACCCATGCGACCACATTTACCCAGGAACAATGCACCGACCATGAAGATCAGGCCAGGGGCATCAAGGGCTACCATACCAAAAGAATTTCCGGTTATCAAACTTGATCCGCTGACTGTTATAGATGATAAGAAATACTTTAAAAACCTGACCGCGGCAATTAACCTTCCTGAGTATATGAAAATAAATCTGCCTAAATTTTACTAGGGCGTTCAAGAAGTCTTCACGCAAAGGCGCCAACGAAGTTTCACGCCAAGCCGCCAAGAATGCGCAAAGGCGCAAAGAGACCATGTATTACTTCGCGTCTTTGCGTCAGCCGAAGGCTGCTTTGTTCCTTTGCGTGAAACCCGTCAACCTCCGAAATTGGGCCGAATGGCAATCTTTTTGACCCGTACAGCAACATCCAATTGTTTTTATTGACTCAGTTTTGTAAGGGGTAAGAGATAATCTTAAATCATCAGGTATATGCAGCGCAATAGTATGACAATGCCGAAGGAGCAGATCAGCAATGAAACTTTTATTACAAAAGCCAGAGCAATTGGCCCTGCCCTGCGCCAACAGGTCAATCAGGAAGAGAGTGACCGTAAGCTCTCCGGCTCCACAGTAACCGCACTGCGGGAGGCCGGCCTTTACCGGCTGTTCCTCCCTAAATCACTCGGTGGATTCGAAACCGATCCGTTGACAGCGGCAAAAGTTGTGGAGGAAATTGCAGGTTATAATATGGCGGCGGGATGGTCGTTGATGGCTGGAAATATTCCAACCTGGTGGTGTTCGAGACTATCTGAAAAGGGAGTTGATGAAATCTATGCGACTGGCCCAGACACTTTTATTGCTTCCGCATTTCATCCGCCAATGAGAGCAATCGCAGTAGACGGAGGATACCGGATAACCGGCAGGAGTCCATTGACCAGCAATGTACATGAAGCGCAATGGATATTTGTCACCGCTCTTGTTATGGAAGACGGTGAAATGAAAATACAAAACGGAATTCCAGAAGTCATGGGAGTGTTCATGAAATCGGGTGATTTGAGTATCATCGATACCTGGCACACATTGGGAATGCGCGCCACCGACAGCAACGACATTGAAACAAAGGACGCGTATGTCCCCGATCATCTCACATTTCCTCTGGTCCCGGAATTTGAGCCCAACAAGGATTACAAGGGGAAATTGTATCGATCCCCCGCCATCGCCGCCAACATCGCAAGCCTCATTGCACCCATAGCACTCGCCGTTGCCAAAAATGCGATTGATGAAGTGAAATTATTAGCGGAAAAAAAAGTTCCCTTTGGATCAGCGGTGTCGATACGTGAACGAGGCTCCGTGCAGAGGAAAGTGGGAATGGCCAGGGCATTCGTAGAATCGAGCCGTGCCTATTTGTACTCAACCCTTTCCGATGAGTGGGAAAAGACCGTTCGTGGCGAAAACTCGTCGATTGAAGAAAAGGCAGGGATCTTATTGGCTGCTACGCACACAAACCAAACTTGTCTGCAGGCAGTGGATTTGATGTATTCGGCCGCCGGTACCAGTGGAATTTACACCAAAAACAATTTATCACGTCACTTCGCTGATGCTCAGGTACTTCGTCAACACGGATTTGTAAATGAGAGCCGTTACGAAACGGCGGCGCAGGTCTATTTAGGGCTTAGTCCAGACTTGCCCGTGATTATTTTCTGATTGTCAGGTGATTACTTTCGCGTGGGCCTTCGGGTATTGTCGACAAGGTTTCGGAAAATACCTGACCCGCACTAACACCTGGACTGTCGGAATGTGAGGTTTTACTAACTTTATTTTCTCAACTAGATATTCATTTCCCCCTTATCCACTCCGTTAGTCAGCATTCGGATAATACTAGTGCACACCTGGCTATGATTGCGCAACCTTGAGTGTTAATTTTTGTGTTATGATAAATTTGCAAGAATTCATCCAGCAAAGCCCCTTCACGAAGAAAATCGCAGTAGACGAATTGCTTTTTGCTGAATTTACCTGCCCGCAAGAAGGTAAGAAATCCAGCGTCTGGTGGAATGATAATTTTTTTGCGCATGTGCTGACGGGTACCACGGTGTTAAAGACTCCAAGAGGTGAATATGTTTTGAAGGCCGGAGATTCCGCATTTGCCAGGAAGGGAAGTCTCATCGGGCATAATCACACTTACGAGGACTTCTGTGAATTGCTGATATTTGTTCCGGATGATTTTATAAGAACGGTTACGCAGAAATACATAATTCCATTTCCTATTCGCCCCGTGAATGATCCTGTGGATACAGTCATCCCTCTGATTTCCGATAACATTCTAACGGCTTATTTTCAATCCCTGCTAACGCATTTCGTCCAGCCGACGCCCCCCGCCAGCAGCCTGTTGAAACTAAAGTTTGAGGAATTACTGCTGAATATCTTGTCCAACAATATTCACACTCAGGTCAATCGTTATTTTTTCGAAGTCTGCAGGACGGCTAAACCGTCTATACGTGAAATCATGGAATTGAATTTCTTTAGCAACCTTTCCCTGGATGAATTTGCGCGGTTATGCTCCAGAAGCCTCTCAGCATTTAAAAGGGATTTTATCCAGATTTACAATGTCAGTCCTGGCAGGTGGCTCATGGAAAAGCGTCTTGAGTACAGCTGTTACTTGCTGGAAACAACGGACCTAAGCATCGACGACATTCGTCTGGAAAGTGGTTTTGAAAACAGGACGCATTTTATGCGAGTATTCAAACACAGATTTGGTGTTACACCCGGCAAGCAAAAAAAAGCAAGGCGTTCCGTTGTAGAGGAAAGTTATACCGAGCTTCCAAATCTTCAATTTTCTAGCTTCTAAATCCCCCGTCTGCCAGCGGGATTCGGAACATTTGCCATCGCAAAAAATTTAACTATACAAACATTTATCAAATGAAAAAGCCATCCATACTTGCAGGAACCCTCCTGCTTTCGTTTCTGATATTTGCTTTTGTCGCGTGCCAAAAGATCTGGGACCATATCCCTCACGGACCAGATGACCACGATACGACCTGTAGGATCAAGACTGCTGTTTTTGGAGATATCACCTACACTTTTTATTACAACAGCCAGGGCAATCCGGACAGTATAGTGCCTACCGGACAGTCCGACACGGTATATAGCTTTAAGTACTTTTTCAAATATGACGAGGCTGGGCGATTGGCGGAGCAGCTGACTATTTTTCTGCCGTTCGAGTTGGGCAGTTTTTATGCCATGCACAAGTACGGGTATACCAATAACCAGATTAGCCTCGATTCCACTATGCGCTCGGTTCTTTTTGAAACCTGGGTCTATAGATTTGAGTACGACAACCAGGGTAGAATGAGCAAAGAAATAAAATCTCGAATGCCCACCGGCACGAATGAGGAGCCGGTTGTCGAAGAGATCGATTACGCCTATAATGCGGATGGAAATCTGCTTCCCCAACCCGGCGCCCCCGGTCAACCTGATTCGACCTACGATGACAAGACCAGTCTTGCAAGCACGAACAAAATATGGCAATTCATCTCGAGGGATTACAGCAAAAACAACCGGGAGCCGGCGCTAGCCTACAATAGTGAAGGCCTACCTCTAAGTTTTCCTGAGCCTTACCTTTTTTTGGCGGATTATGATGAAAAGTTCGGTCCGAGTGGAATTCCGATAGAACAAGCGACCTATGACTGTGTAGAATCTTCAGATTGATAAAAATCAGATACTAAAACACTCGCTAATATCTCCTCTGCGAAAATTCCATTAACCAAGATCTCAAACAAGTATTGAGTCTCAAATATCAATTAAACCATACTGCATAACCTTGTTTTCGCAAAGTCCAGGCAAGCTTTTCCTCCATACTCAGCGCCTCTTGTCTTGTCATTGCCTTTAAATTGATATGTTCATACAAACTGGGGCGTAGATGCAAGCCATATTTTTGAGCCAGATAAGCTGAGAGTTTGACGCCTTTCTTGTTTCTATATCCAATCTTATGTTGTTTAAAGCGCTCTGCTGGTGTCTTACTGGTCATGCCTACATAAAGGCATTCAAGCACCCCATTGAATTGAGGGTTGGCAGCATGAAATCTGGCATTTTCAGTAAACACCCGCTTAGAGAGTTCAATAACGTAAACCTGGTATTTCACACTTGATCTGGAATTCGAATTTTCCCTTCCTGCAATTTAGTGCAAACGCGAATATTTAGGGCCTTGATATAGCGTCGGTACCATGCTCAATTGTAAAAGATAATTGGTGTAACTTGAAGTAAAATTTTCGTTTATGAAACAGTGGAAAACTTTAGCAGCCGGCATATCCATCGTTTTTACATTTTCCTTCACGTTGCTTCATCACGGATGGGCAAATTACGACCAGACCAAAACATTAGACTATACAGGAACGGTCGTTGAATTCAAATTTGAAAATCCCCATTCAACGGCGAAAGTGACAGATGATAAAAAGAAGACCTGGATGGTAATACTCGCGCCAGTGAGCCGGATGGACGCGCGGGGTGTTCCGAAAGAAAAAATTGTTAAGGGCAGTTCCATAAGAGTCGTGGGATATCCTCATAAAGAGGTTAAGGATGAAATGCGCGCTGAAAGAATTTATGTTGAGGGAAATAAATTCGAACTGCGTTAATTGTGAACGAATCATTCACTGCATTTTTTGACTTGCTTGAGTCATCGTTCGTTGCTGTGTCCATACGTCAGTCCATCTGGTTGTATCCCTTTATTGAAATCATCCATATTTTTGGGATAGTATTGGTTGCCGGTGGAGCAGTTCTTTTCGATCTCCAGTTGTTATTTTCTAAACAACATCAATTCATAGAAAAATCCGCATACGGGTTATTAACCTGGTCAAAACGCGGATTGCTGATTGCCATTCCATCCGGAGCTTTATTATTTATTACCAATGCAACTGCTCTTTCGGTGGACCCGGTGTTCGGAATGAAATTATTTATGCTGCTGCTAGCTGCTTTAAATGCATGGATATTTCACATTCGCGTGTACCTGCCATATGTGGAAAGCCAATCATATTTCAATTGGAAGGTGGCAAAAACAAATGCTGTATTTTCAATTATCCTGTGGATGTCTGTCATTTCCTTCGGACGGCTGCTCGCTTATTAGGGTGACCCCCTTTACTTATTATGAAGATAATATATTCAATCCTGCTGCTGATTTCAATAGTTTTTTCGATCGGTAGTTGTCATACGGTTTCTGAGAAGCAGCCCGGTATTTCTTTCGACACCTACAAGGTTGCCGACGGGTTTGAAATAGAGTTGGTTGCCTCAGAACCACTGATCGAAGCGCCGGTAGTAATGGACTTCGATAATCAGGGCCGCATTTGGGTTGTTGAGATGCGCGGTTACATGCCCAATCTTGCCGGAACAGGCGAGGATCAACCCAACGGGAGGATCAGTATTCTTGATAGTTTTAACAAGGATGGTGTGGCGCAGCATTCGAAAGTTTTTCTGGATAGCCTGGTGTTGCCAAGAGCAATTGCACATGTTTATGGAGGCTTACTGTATGCAGCGCCGCCTAATCTCTGGTTCGTCGAAATCAACAACGATAAGCCCGGCAAAAGAACGCTTGTCGATTCTTTATATTCAGATGGAGGCAATGTGGAAACCCAGCCTAATGGACTAATGATGAATATTGATAACTGGCTATACAATGCAAATTCAAATTTCAGGTATCAGTTGAAAGACGGGAAATGGAAAAAAGAGCCTACCTCCCTCCGTGGCCAATGGGGGATCAGCAAGGATAATGTGGGAAGGCTCTATTATAATTCCAATGAAATCCAGATAGCAGGTGATTATGTGTTACCCAATACCATGATCGGCAATCCATATCTTAAACCATTGGCGGCCATTGATAAACTTCTTACTGAAAATCAGAGGGTTTATCCTATACATCCTACAACGGTAAATCGCGGTGGCGAAACGGGAATATTGAATAAAGACAGTCTGCTGGTGAAGGTTACTGCGGCATGCGGACCATTGATTTATCGCGGCGATCAATTTCCCGATGAGTATAAATTAAACGCTTTTGTCTGCGAACCGCAAGCTAATCTGATCAAACGGAATATCCTGACCTTTAACGCCCTTAAAACGACCGCTGTGCAAGCCTGGAATGACAGGGAATTTATTGCTTCGACGGATGAAGGGTTCCGTCCCGTGAATTTGCTGAATGCTCCGGATGGCGCTATTTACGTGGTGGATATGCACAGGGGAATCATGCAGCACAGGGCCTATGCCACTCCTTATTACCGCAACGGAATAGCACGTAAAAATCTGGATACTCTTATAACTGCCGGTCGGATTTTAAGAGTTAAAAATAAAAGCAAAAAGCTGAGTGTTATGCCCAATCTTGTTAACGCCACAGAAAATGAATTAGTGTCGCTATTAGCAAGTCCCAACGGATGGATCCGGGACCGCGCCCAGCAGCTACTGATTTTTCAGCAACAAAAATCAATAGTCCCCCAGGTTGAGGCGTTACTCCTGAAAGGCACAAATTCCATTGCTGCAATACATGCCTTATACGTACTCGAAGGTTTGAATGCGCTCCCTTTCAAGTTGCTGGAGAAAGTAGTCGCTGATTCCGATCCGATGCTGTCGTCACACGCCCTGATGTTATTGCAACAGTATAATACAAGCGAGCACGTTAAATCCATGGAGGTGCTCGCTACCAACCTGATGGCCAGAAATGATACTATTGTCAATCTTTACCTGGCCAGTTCATTGGGCGCATGGGCTACCACATCGCGTGACACTTTTCTGCCAATGCTGGCAAAACTCTCTCAGCTATATCCTGACAATGCAGTTTTCCAGGAGGCAGTGGTTAGCAGCTTGAAGAACATGGAAACAGATTTTGAGGCCATCGTCAATAAGTCTGGCAATGCATTGTTGAATAATCTGTTGCGCCAAACTATTGCCAACAAACATAGTGGTAAGAAAAATTCCATCTTCGTCAAGACTTCCGTTTCGATGGATGCCAGAACAAATGGCTTGGTTATTTTCCGCAGCACTTGTGCCACTTGTCATGGGGGCGATGGTGAAGGCATCGCGAATATTGCTCCTCCCTTAAAAGGTTCTGAATACTTAGAGGGCTCATCAGAGAGGTTAGCCATGATCTTGTTAAATGGACTAACAGGTCCGCTCCAAATCAAAGGAAAGCTTTATAAGTTCAATGGGAGCATGCCCAACTTCGGAAATAATTTCACCGATCAGCAGATTGCCGATGTCATTGGATATCTGCATAATTCCTTTGTAGCAAAGCCGCCGAAAAGAATAAGAACCGAAAGAATCAAAACCCTGCGAACCAGGCATTCGGGAACACTGACAGAAAAGGACCTGATGAAAATGGCTGATTTAGCTGAATAGATAAAGCGAACCATTATGCAAAAAATTGAACTAAAAGCCGGAATAATCGGATCCGGATTTGCGGCCAGGTTTCATGCAGACGCTTTAAGGCGCGTATCCAGTGTAAAGATCGAAGTAACCGGAGCGTATTCCAGAAATCCGGATAAGTTAAAGAAGTTTAGTGATGAAAAAGGTATTGATGCTTTCGACAGTTTGGAAGCCCTGATCAAAAATTGTGATGTGCTTCACCTTTGCACTCCTCCCGTAACACATGAGCCCATTGCGATTGAAGTATTGCATAACAACAAAACTGTGATAATTGAAAAGCCTTTAACCGGCTACTTTGGCGATGGAACAGAGAATTTCAATGGTGACAGTTTCCCGCGGGAAATTGGTCTGAAGCATGCGCTTAACAGCATTCAGCGCATACTAGATGCCGAAAGATCCAGTAAGGGCACGATCATGTATGCGGAGAACTGGGTGTATGCACCCGCTATTCAAAAAGAACGGGAGATCATTGAGAAGACAGGCGCACAGATTCTTTGGATGCAGGCTGAAGAATCGCATTCAGGTTCTCACTCGCTCGATTATGGTCAGTGGAAATTGTCCGGGGGAGGTTCATTGATGGGAAAAGGATGTCACCCTTTAAGCGCTGCAATATATTTTAAGCACGTCGAGGGGCGGGTTCGGAATGGTAAACCCATCCGGCCAAAAGCAATATCAGCTCGCACACATGTCATTACACGCATGTCCAATTTTAGAAACGAAGGGTATCTTAAGGACACTTACAAGGATGTTGAAGATTATGCCATGGCTCATGTTATTTTCGAGGATGGAACGATCGCCGATATTTTTGCCAGCGAACTGGTTCATGGCGGCGTGAAAAATCATATAGAAGTGAATGCCAATAACCACCGTACCATCTGCAATATTGGTCCCAATAATGCTATGCAAACGTATAATCCCTCCGAGGAAAATTTTAAAGACATTTACGTGGTAGAAAAAACTGGTACGAAACAGGGATGGTCAAATATATCGCCCGACGAGGGATGGTTTAATGGCTATCAGCACGAAATGGACGCGTTTTACAGGTCTGCTGCTTACGGCGACCCGGTCGAAAGCAATAGCAGCCTGGCCGCTGATGTAATAGCAACCATATACGCCGGATATGTGTCGTCTGAACGGCAGGGCGCCGAAGTAGAAGTAAGTATTTTATGAAATAAGATAGTGTGTCCCGGCACATATATTAAGGAAATTAAAGACGAGTTTTTGAATAAATCGATTCCTTTGTATTCGAAAGCCCACCGCCATGCCTCAACCGATCGACCTGCTATCCCAATCAAGACATGAGTCGTTGTCAGAAGTTCGCACACTTCTCAACAATGCACGACGCCAGTCGATAAACTACTTTCCCTCTCCAATAGATTGGCGCGACGAGGTTTTGTACTTTTTGTTGCCGGACCGCTTCAGCGACGGAAAAGAAAATACACGGTCGTTGTTGACAAGAGAGGAAATTGTTCTTTTACGAAATACCGATACGCGCAGTGATATCAACTGGCAGGATTGGAGCGAATCAGCCACAAGGTGGCAGGGAGGAACGATAAAAGGAATTGAAGGCAAACTGGAATATCTAAAGCGATTGGGTATTACGGCCATTTGGATCGCACCGCTGTACAAACAGCGAGTCAGGAAAGACACCTATCATGGATATGGAATACAGGACTTCCTGGAAATCGATCCAAGATTTGGATCCCGAAAGGATCTGATTGAGCTGATAGCCGCAGCTCATACTAAGGATTTACGGGTGATCCTGGACGTTATTATAAATCATGGTGGTGACAATTGGGGGTACATCGCACCTGGCGCACCTCTGGACGAAGAGACAAAATATCCAGTATTCAAACCGTTTCCTAACTTTTACGGAAACCCTTTTGATCCTTCCATGAAAGACTGGAGAACAGCGTGGCGAGATGCGGATGAGAAAACGTTTACAGTCTCTGCGCAGTCCCTCACGGCCGATGAAGCGGTGTGGCCGAAGGAATTGCAGAGCTTCGAAAGCTATACACGAGCTGGCAAAGGAAGTTTAAGTGACAACGAGCTTACAAATGACCATGCTGAGCATAAAAGGACAGATTTTGAAGACCTTAAGGATTTCGCCCTGGATGGCGGCACTACTCTTAGTTTTCTTTGTGATTGTTTTCAGTATTGGATTGCACTTAGCGATTGTGACGGGTTTCGCATCGACACGGTAAAGCATGTTACCCTTGAAGAGACGCGAAATTTTTGCGGCTCTATACTTGAATTTTCTGAATCGATTGGGAAGCGGAATTTCTTTCTGATCGGCGAAATTGCGGGCGGGGACGGCAACCAGGATTTTGTGATGGATTTTTCGTCGTTGGAGCAAAGGAACATGCGCGCCGCACTCGATATTGGTAGCGCAAGAATTGTTCTGGAAGAAGTTGGGAGCGGTCGAAGGCATGCCAAGGATTACTTCGATGGATTTGCTGAGCAAAGCACCGGTTTCGGATCACACCGTAGTTTCGGAAGCCGCCATGTGTCTATCCTAAACGATCATGATCATGTTTTCGGTTCAAAGATTCGGTTCTCCGCAGATATTCCAGACAATTCTACTGTCAAGGATTACCAGGTCATCGTGCCCACCGCAATTCAGCTCTTCACATTAGGCATTCCCTGCATCTATTATGGTTCGGAACAGGCCTTTGCGGGTCCGGCACAAACGCAGCTGCGATGGATTCCTGAGTGGAAGAAAACTGACAGGTATCTGCGCGAAACGATGTTTGGCGCCGAGCATCCGAGGGAGGAGCATACTCATGATATGACAACGCAGCTAACCAACTTCGACACCGATTTGCCGGCTTTTGGCGCCTTTGGCGTTACCGGTAAACACGTATTTGATACCGGCAGCCCATCATACATTAGAATAGCAGCGCTTTGCAAGACCCGCGCGGAACATTTGATTCTCCGGGTTGGAAGGCAGTATAATCGTCAAATTAGGTCAGGAGGGGAATTTGAGTTTCCTGACGCAGGTAAGCTAATCGCCTGGTCGCGGATCCTGGATTTCCAGGAAGCCATTTGTGTGATTAATCCGACGGATGAAAATCTTGCATTGCAAGATGGCGATGTGGTAGTTTCTGGTGAACTGTGGTCTGTCGGAACAACATTTACCGTCATTGCGAATACCGCGCAAACAGCGGCAGAAGCCGGCGGTCAAACATATGCGGGCTCCCATCCTATCGGATCGACGGTGGCCGTCAAAGGAAAAGGAATAAACGAACCAGCATTTATTGAGATCAGATCCGTCGCTCCCGCCGAAGTTGTAATACTTATCACGCAGTTTTAATGCATTAGCCTCATAACTCATCGCATATATTACTCACCTGTCTCGAGTTTCTGAACAGCATTCTTTTGCACAACTTAATTTTTCCAATACGCTTACGAGCTGACTGGTTTGCACAGTGACTTCTTGCTGTCTTACACCCTTTTTATCTCTGTCAAGAGATTTCTTATGACATAAGACCTTCTTGTTCAATGTTCGAATCTCGTAGCAGATTATGAAATAATTGGATTGATACTGGAGACATGCACGATGAAATGTTCTAGCCAATGCGAAACACTTTTTTTATCGATACAGTTTCTATCTGTCACCCTACAAGAATAATATCTCATTTATAGTTTTCGAACATCGACTCACCCTCCCATTATCATGCACTAAACTTTGTGTGCAGTAGTGTCCCTATTTCTTCAAACGCCGCCGTTAAAATTACAAACGTGGATCATTTATTCTTTTTTCGAAGAGAATCAAGTTCGGTCTTGGTGGGTGTCGCTGAATCAACTCCATTGGCGGGAACATTGATTTTGGCAGTCCAAACGATGGCATTTAGAACCAGTTTCCTGAAGTCATCGTTCATCCAGTTGTCGTGCACATGGGCACCTGTAAAACCAAAACCTCTTCCGCCCCCCGCTCTTGTATAGGCCCAGGCAGTGGTTTGCGGTTCTTTCTTAACCAAAACGGCTTCACGGACCGCCGGGTTGCCAGAATGTTCACCGTCGGCGCGCGATAATGAAGAATCCGGCGGCAAAACCTGCAAGATCGAGACGAGGTTTTTATCATTTTCTTTAAAGCGCATGTGATAATACCACTCGTCACGAATCGAGAAGGGCTTAATGCCGCTCGTTATCGGATGTTTTGGAAAAACGTCGTAGCTGGCTGTAAAAAAGGGATTTATAGACCAATAGGTTTCAAAATATCCGCCAACCCATTTTAGAAAATAATTTCCCGGTTCGCCCTTCGGCACTTCTACTGCATAGTGCAGGTTTACCAGTCCCACACCCTTGTCCATTAACCGGTCCAGGTGTTTGATATGTGGAATTGCCATATGTGCGTCGCCGCCATCGCTGTACATTACAATCGCATCGGCGTCATCGAGTACGGTGGTATCCTTTGGCCAGTTTTGTTCGGTTACAATTGCATGAACCCCCTTCACATTCTCATTAATTAACCGGGACAATAAGATACATCCTCCCAGATGTTCATGCTCACCCACTCCATGACTGTCATTGCCCGGAATAAAAACAATTTTCTTTGTTTTACCTTTCGGACCCGTTGACTGTGAAGAACAGGAAATGGTGCTGAAACTGAACATCACCAATACCAGTAATCTGAGAAAATGCAACATAATGTTTTTGACGAATATCGTTTATTGCTGGGTACCCTCCTCCCTTTTTTCCTTTTTGGGGTTGGGAGAAGTATAGGAAGAAATAATTTTGAATAAGGACAGGTTGAAAATTGTTTTTAAGGTTGTTGTTGATTTCACGCAAAGCCGCCAAGCCCTGCCTACGGCAGGGGCGCAAAGCCGCAAAAAAAACATCTCCCTTGCGCCTTTGCGTCAGCCGCAGGCTCATTTGCGCCTTTGCGTGAAGCCCACTTTGCGTGAAATTAAGCGCTAAATTACCTTTCATCCTGTGGCGATAATTAATCATAACCCGAATAACTTAAATGACATGAAAATTATCGGTTTTATTTTTGGTGTTGTTTGCTTAATTGCAATGCTAATTGCTTTTATCCCCTTGCTAGGTTGGCTAAATTGGATTGTTATTCCACTTGCGGTTGTTGGTTTAATAATCAGCAGTTTTGTTAACTCAAGAAGTGGAAAAACGATGTGTATTGTTGTAATCATTTTTGGAATTTTGCGACTGATATTTGGTGGTGGTGTGCTTTAAACAACCAGCTTCCAACTTGACAAAACCACACAAGATGAAGATTACCACATTTACGACACTGTTTCTTGCCGGCATTTTTTCAATGCATGCAAATGCGCAAAAAAAATCAAGTCCTAAAAAACCAAACATTATTTTTATAATAGCTGACGACCTTGGTTATGGCAATCTCACAAGCTATAATTCATCTCATAAAGTTTCTACGCCTAATATTGACAGAATAGGAAAAGAGGGAATAAAGTTTACGCAGTTCTACAGTGGTAGTACCGTGTGCGCACCATCAAGATGTGCCTTGATGACAGGTAAAACAATGGGTCATGCCTACGTACGAGGCAATAGCCCGGAGCCTTTAAGAGAACAGGATACAACATTACCACAACGTCTGCAATTAAATGGATATGCAACAGGCATGTATGGCAAGTGGGGGCTGGGAGAAGAGGGTACAACCGGTTCTCCCGAACGCAAAGGCTTCGATCAATTTTTTGGCTATCTAAGTCAAACGCATGCTCATGATTATTTTACAAGCTATTTGTATGAAGTGAGCAACAGGCAAATAAAAAAAGTACCTGTCGATAGTGCCTTATATGCGCAGGATTTAATTATGGATCATGCTTTGAACTTTGTACAAAGAAATAAAGACAAACCTTTCTTTTTATTCCTGCCACTCACACTTACACATGCCGAACTAAGGGTTCCCGATAGCTTAATGAAACCCTTTTTAAATGCTGATGGCAGCAGCAAGTTTGAACCTGAAACACCCTTTGGAGGACGCAATCACTATGATGCACAAGCCAAGCCCCATGCTGCTTTTGCAGCAATGGTAACAAGACTTGATTCTGATGTTGGTCGGGTGCTCGATCTTATACAAAAGCTAGGGCTCGATGACAACACCTATGTTTTCTTTACCAGCGACAATGGCCCACATAAAGAAGGGGGCGCCGACGTTGAATATTTCGACAGCAACGGACCGCTTCGTGGTATTAAGCGCGACTTGTACGAAGGCGGCATTCGCGTGCCCATGTTAGCCAAAGCGCCTGGAAAAATTCCCGCCGGTAAAACAAGTAATGTTCCCTGGGCATTTTGGGATGTATTGCCAACGATTGCCCAAATTACAAACACGCCGTACACTTCAAATATTGATGGCTTGTCGTTTGTGTCCGCACTTGAAGGCAAGCCACAAAAGCAACACGAATATCTTTATTGGCAGTTTAACGAAGGTGGTTTAAAGGAAGCCCTGATAAAGGGAGAATGGAAGCTGATAAGGTTTAAATCCAAAGGCAAGCCAGAGCGACTGGAGTTATATAATATAAGCAAAGACATTGGAGAGAAGGATAACATCGCAGCATCAAATGAAGCAAAAGTAGCAGAGCTAAAGGCTTTGCTTGGAAAGGCAAAAACTCCTTCGGAAAGTAAAAAGTTTGACTGGTCTGCCGAGGAGGAATAGTATTCCCAAATTATTCGCTTCTCAAACTCTTTACCGGGTTGGCAATTGCGGCCTTCACCGCCTTGTACCCCACCGTAAACCAAGCAATAAGAATGGATAGGATCAGGGTGATAGCGAAAACGGTCCAGCTTATATTGGTATGATAATAAAAAGTTGAGAGCCATCGATCCATAAAATAATAACTGATGGGCGCAGAAATTAAAAACGATACTATGATTAATACGGTGAACTCGCTTGAAAACAATAAAACGACACTGCGCGAAGAGGCTCCCAACACTTTCCGGATACCGACCTCCTTGTTTTTTTGAAAGGTCATAAAAGAAACAAGTCCATATAGACCCAGACAGGAAATAAAAATGCCCAGAACAGCAAAAATCTTAAATAATTTCAAGGCGACCGCTTCTGAATTATAATATGCAGCAATCGTTTCATCAAAAAATGGGGCCTCGAAAAATTTGTCGGGGAATGCAGTAGAAAACATTGCTTCCAATTTTGGTATCGTTGCCATGAGCGATGACGGATCCATTTTCACCGCAAGTGTCCCGTAATTTTGTCTTGCTGAAAATAATGCGATCGGTTGAATCTTCTCCTTCAGTGATCCAGCCTGGAAATCTTTTACTACGCCAACAATGGGTATAGACTGATTTGACGACCACAGCATAAATTTCCCCAAAACATCCTCTGGTGATTTCAAGCCCAGCAGCTTCACAGTGGTCTCGTTCAGCATCGCCTCACTTATGGTATCGCTTTCTCGCGGGTAACGCCCGGAAGCAAGTTTGATATTAAAAGTGGACAGGTAATTTGAATCTGCGGACCGATAAGCGATTTTCAGGTTTTCAGGGTGCGTATGATTATCAAATGTAAAATAAGTGGATCCCGAGTTGGTAGCGGAAGGCGGTTGGCTACAAAGCGTTGCCGAAAGCACTCCTTTTGTACGAACAACCTGCTGTTTGAATAATTCGTTGCGTATCAGACCGTCAGAAGTATAGGGCAGGTGCAATAATACGATGGCGTTCCGGTCAAATCCCATCGGCCGCTGGCGAAAAAATGTCATTTGGCTGGTCACGACGAGGGTTCCGATAATCAGCATTTGGGAGATCACGAACTGAAATGTGATCAATCCCCTGCGTAAGAATATATTTCCACCACCTGTGGATTGTCCACTACCTTTTAACGCCAGTATCGGTTTAAACCGCGACAAAATCATCGCCGGGTAAAATCCGGCAAGAAAGGTGAGACTCAGTCCTAAGATCATTAAAAAGGCCGTTGCCGCTATTGAAGCAAATGAAAAGAGAGGAATACTCTTTCCCAATATTTGGGTGATGGTAGGCCAGCCAATTATTGCAATCAATAATCCCATCAACAGCGCCATAAAAACGAGTATACCCGTTTCGGTCAGGTAGTCGGTAAACAATTTCGAGGCATTGCTGCCCAATACTTTCTTGATCCCTATTTCTTTTCCCCTGTTCAATGACTGGGCCGTGGAAAGATTAATAAAGTTTACGCAGGCCATCAACAGAATAAATATTCCGATCAAAGCCATGGTTAATAATTCAGCGTACGACAATCCATTCTTCGAAAGTGTGTTGAATCGCGCATCGAAATGCATGTCCTTCAGGGGCTGAAATAAACTCGAGTTGGAGGTATTGGAACCCGCAGCCAGCGGTTCGTAATGCCGCTTGATAAATCCGGGAAGTAATTTTTCCATCGACCCGATATTTTGATTTTTTCCTAGCAGGAAAAAACACTGTGACGATCGATTGAAACTATCATAGTTGCTGGGATCGGAAAATGCTGACTGGTTATTATTTCTGAAAGTAACATAAGAAAGCAACACTTTCAATTGCAAGTCGGTGTTTGACGGCGCATCTTCCATGATGCCCGTTATTTTATATGGAACGCGGTCGAGTCCCACGAGAATGGTCTTACCCACCGCATCCTCCCATTTCCCAAACCAATTGTTGGCAATGGTGCGTGTTAGCGCAACAGTGTTCGGATCCTTTAGTGCAGCATCCGGTGTACCAGATAGCCAGGAAAAATCAAAGATGTCAAAAAATGAAGGTTGAACGAAATAGACATCACTGGTGCGAAATTTTTTATTTTGAGTGCCGGCCAGCAAAAATTCTTCATAACCAACTTTCCATAGCGAAGTTACCTTTTCCGGCTGCGGAAACTCCTGTTGCAGCGCCTCACCCAGTGCAATGGGAACGTCGCCATCATATTCCACCGCACCATTTCTATAAGTTTCCTGCGAAACGACTCTGTAGATGCGGTCGCGCTTCTGGTGAAAGGAATCTATACTTAATTCATAACGGATGATCATAAAGATCACCAGACTAATTCCTATACCCACTGAAAGCCCGGCTAAATTTAAAAAGGAGGAGGTTTTATTGTTCCTCAGCCGCCGGAGAAAAATGATCAAAGAATTATTATTCATTACGGTTCATTAGTCGCCGCAAAGGCAGCAAAAACAGTGGCAGTTTCATAATCTTCTGATCCACAAGCTTAAAGATAAGCAATGGGATTCCAGAAGTGTTCGTTCCCGATACAATCAACAACAAAAAGTGAAACATTTTGTCTGGATCTGACACCTTCCCGTCCTTCGACCCGTACGCTTGCGGGATAGCTTTGTATCACAAAACAAATAAACAATCAATATGCAATCATCAACAACAAATCTGAAAGAAAGAAATGAGTCATGTGGTAAACCAAATTGTACCTGCGCAAACTGTAATTGCGGCTCCTCCTGCGATTGTGCAGGCTGCGAATAGGTTAACTTTCACAAGCATGGGAAGCGGCCCTCCACCCGAGGGCCGCCTTTACCTCGCCTCGGCGCTATCGGGTAGTCAATCACCACCTAACTGCGAATTAACAAATTCGAATTATGCGAAAGATCATTAAACACCCTTAATAACACTATGACCATGAAATCGAGATTATCATTTTTATTTATTGCAATCATCCTCACCAATTCCATCAAGGCGCAGGATAGCACTGCTCATTACAAAGTTGTCACTATTGTAGAATCCATTGTTCCGGGTGGCGTTGGGCGTTCCAGAATTATTGAAACAAAAAAAGAGGGGAAGGTAGGAAGAGGCGATTTGAAGGAAGATGATGTTATTGAAACAAAGCTGCTGAATTTTTATAGTCTTGTAGGCATCAACTTTAAGAACATCGCTTCCAATGATGTCATGATCGCAGCAAAGATCAACGAACTGAGCGCCATTGGATGGAAATTATCCTTCGTATCAACGGGCGTCGAAAGTAAGGCGGGCTCGGATGATGGCGATGGTATTTTTATTACCCGGTTAATTTTTTATAAATAATTTTATCTTATTTGGCAATAAGCAAAACTTCATTTCCGGTTTATGTCACCCTGATTCACCTTCAATTTTCTTCTGTTCTGAGGATTGCAGGACGATATACCCGGACCAGGAAAGAAATCAACAATTAATCAATTGATAGAAA
The DNA here is from genome assembly GCA_963808065.1 of uncultured Chitinophagaceae bacterium. Lineage (GTDB taxonomy): Bacteria > Bacteroidota > Bacteroidia > Chitinophagales > Chitinophagaceae > Flavitalea. Next base: position 28,515 of record CAWEEK010000009.1, on the reverse strand, counting down.
TATTATCGGCGTTCGGCTGTTCGTTGTTTATCATTATTGTCACGACGACTATTTCCAAAGCGATTTCGACAAAGTTATTTGCAACCACGATACTTGTGGCAATCGCATTTATTTATGTAGGTTTTTCGCTTAAGGGCAATCCGATAAGTCTCATCATCCTTGAAATTGCGGCGGCATTGCTCTTTTCTTTTATCGCGCTTGTTGGCTATAAATCGAATCCAGCGCTGATCACTTATGGGATCATAGGCCATGGGGTATGGGATTTCCTGCATCATCGTTTGGCCTTGATACCCACTTCCATTCCCACATACTGGCCGCTGTTCTGCTCTGTGGTAGATGTTATCATCGGGATTTATTTCCTGATGTTGTTCAGAAGGGAGAAAAACTCGCGTCTTAAACAACCCAGTGTACTTTAACTGTGAATGCATCCCAATAAACGGCCCCGTAAATGAGAAAGTTGCGCAATTGTTCTTCATTATCTACCTGGTTGGGATTTGCCGTTGTTGGGTCGCTGCTTTTTTTCGATTACTTTTATGATTGCAGCCAATTCTTCATTCTCTAACCCTTTTTGGCTAGCCTCCTCTAAAATTCTGGCCAGAATTTCTGGAAATTCCTGATTTACATTCAGCGCTTTAAAACTATCCGCTATTCTTTTAGTAGCTGCTACACTAATTGGTAGTGGACTTTGAGTTATGCTATAGTCGCCACTATTGATAACATCAATTTCATGTTTGAAAAAAATAGTAAACCCTGGGATTATTTCACCAATAATTGCACTAAAGTCTTCCAACTTCAACCCATACTGCTGACATAATTTTACAGCATAGATCAAACCGATATAAGAACCATAGAGCCAGGTTAAAGTAGCCAAATCCATAGCAGATGAAGCCGAAGCATTTTCGCTTAGATGCTTTAGATTACCACCGAGGATGTCTAGTGAAGACTTATTTTGTTGATAAGCGTTTTTGTTCCCAGCCATAAGTATGGTTGTATCGTTGAGACCCATTTGGTCTGGCGCAACCTGAATAGCCCCATTAATGTAATAGCCACCCTGTTCAGTAATTATTTCCTCTATTTTACTTGCTTCTTCCGGACTTCCTGTAGTTAGATTAAGAATAGTTTTATCGACAAGTATTTTTTTATCGGTTAAACTTTCGAGTATCTCAATTGTAGCATTATTATCATAGACGCAAATAATGTTAAGTGTGCTACCTGTAATAGCTTCTTGAACACTATCGGCAATTTTTGCGTTTTTCAAACCGGATGCCTTACTTTTTGAGCGATTCCATACGATCACCTCAAAACCCGCATCAATATAAAGCTGAGCTATTTTCTTGCCCATTTGTCCCAATCCTATGATTGATACTTTGTTTGCTTTTTTTTCAGTTGCCATATTTTTCATTTTTTCTGCCACAAAATTCCCTGTAAAAAACAGGGCAGACAATAACCGAAAAATGATTCGGTATGATCTGATTGCATGGAATTTTGTTAAATCGCTAATTTTGCTCCTTAAATGCGGTCCATTATGTACACAAAAAAGAATGAAGATGATCTAAGTTGTGGTATCCGGGTAGCAATGAAGATTTTTGGCGGAAAATGGAAATTGTGCATTCTTGAGGCTATAAATAACGGTATCACCCGCCCTGTCGAAATTCATAAAAGTATACCGGGCTCTACATTAAGGGTTCTTGAAATGCAGTTGGCAGAGCTACTACATTTTGGTGTTTTGGATAAATTTGCTGAAGATGCTTATCCTAAGAAGTCAGAATATAAGCTTACAACCTTGGGTAAAAGCATCCTTCCGATTTTATCACAGATTGACAAATGGGGAACTGCAAATTCAGAATTCGTAAGAGAAAGACAGGAAGAGTTGGAGGAAAGTCAATAATCCATTGTTAAATTATATTGAACGCATCTATAAAAAATACCGCGCCACCACCAGGGCTGGCGAAGTAGGAGATTTAGAATCACAAATTTTCCAATCATTTTCTTAACGGAACTCCACGCGCTGCCTTCCGAAACAGCAAGGCAGACCCGACAAACAGTGTAGCGAAGGCCGCATGGAGAGCAAAGGCTGCCTCCACCCGATTGGCTAAAGCGGGCGTTCCAATGATCAGTGCAATTGCAGGGACCAGCACCATGGCGAAGGCCGTTGCAAATAACGCCCGTGACATCCCCTGTGGCTTTAAGTTTGCGATGGCAGCGCCAATGAGTCCCACGAGGAGCACCCCGAAATACATCATGTTGGCGGGGTCGTCCCCAAGAATTCCGCCGACAGCTGCATTCATCCAGACGAGGATAAACACCGCCGCAAGAGCCAGGCCGACAGCCAATCGGTATACTTTATTATTCAACATTTTCTTTGCTACCAGTCCATAGGTGAGACCGGCTCCGCCGAGCAGGAGGACAAAGGCCAGAACAAAAACGCCCGGTTTCCAATGCCAAATAGCAAGAAGGGTTAAGACTGCGGCTATGAGGAACATAATCCCTGTTCCGGCGGCAATACGATTAATGGTTTTCATTATTATCATTTTAAGTCTTCAATTTCATGAATATAAAAGTACTTTGTGTTTCAAAGTAAGCTAAAGTATTTTGAACTCCAAAAAAATATTAAAATTTCTTATATGGCGCAGTCAGCCGGCACGGCAATAGTCGAACGGGGCATTAATAAATCCCTAAAAGAGACATTTATTTGATAAAACAATTCGTGCTGGTTTCCGATATCTTTGCGATGGGAGTCCGAGACCACCGATAGTTTTAAGCCAAAACCAAGAACACTAACAACTTATGCGTTATATGTCTCAAGAGAGAAGTCTAATCCGGACTTTTTCCAGTATGCTTTCTTTCGGTATTGTTTTATCAACTCTTTCCTGCAATAATAATAAAGCAAATGATCAAGTGGCTCAGCAGCCGGCACAGGCTCCCGCTTATCCTGTAGCCAATGTAGTTGTTAAGACTGCCACCTTGATCACTGAATATCCCGCCAACGTACGAGGAGAACAGAACATCGATATTCGCCCAAAAATTGATGGTTTTGTAGATCGAATTTATGTTGATGAAGGGGCGGTGGTAAAAAAGGGCCAATTGCTTTTTCGGATCAGTGCGCCCCAATATCAGCAAGACGTGAAAACCGCGGAGGCTGCGATCAATAGTGCCGAAGCGGATGTAAGCGCTGCTCAGCTCCAGGTGAAAAAAACAAAACCGCTGGTCGAAAAAGAAATTATCAGCAAGTTTGAACTTGAATCGGCGGAATACACACTGAGGGTCCGCGAAGCGGCACTGACACAAGCCCGGGCTATGCTGTCGAACGCAAACACCAATCTCGGATACACGAATATCAACAGCCCTGTTGATGGGGTTGTCGGCAGCATTCCATACCGTTTAGGGAGTCTCATCACCAGCACAACAGAAGAGCCACTTACTACGGTCTCGAGCATCGGAAAGGTCCATGTCTATTTTTCTTTGAACGAAAAGCAGCTCCTCGATTTTTCAAGACAATATCCGGGCAACACCATTGAGAAAAAGATAAAACAGTTGCCACCTGTCAACCTGATACTTGCAGATGGTTCCGAATATCCTGAGAAAGGCCGGGTTGAGACGATCGCCGGCCTATTGAATGCAGAGACGGGTTCGGCGAGTTTTCGAGCCACATTTCCTAACCCGGTAGGGTTACTGCGAAGCGGAGGTAGTGCCAAGATACAGATTCCGGTTTCGGTGAATAATGCAGTGGTGATCCCCCAAAGATCAACTTATGAATTGCAGGGTAAGCGTTTTGTTTATGTTGTTAAACCTGGAAACAAAGTGGTCAGCACTGAGATTGATATTATGCGTCTTGCGGCCGGCCAGTACTTCGTGGTCACCAACGGTCTGAAGGAAGGCGAAAAGATTGTTTATGAGAGCACCTCAGCTTTAGTAGACAGCACAGTAATAAAACCAGAATTGGTCGCGGACACCACTGTATATAAGAATTTACAATAACCGATCTCATTTTAACCTGCGTTAATGTTAAAGATATTTATAGAGCGACCGGTACTTTCAACAGTAATCTCGGTAATGCTGGTGATCGTTGGGATCATCGGGATTGTTACGCTTCCTATTACATTGTATCCGGATATTGCTCCTCCAACCGTTCGTGTTTCCGCTTTCTACCAGGGGGCCAATGCCGACGTCGTGATGAAAAGTGTGATAGTTCCTCTCGAGGAACAGATCAACGGCGTCGAGAACATGTCCTACATGACGTCTTCTGCGGGTAACGATGGCGCAGCGGGGATTACTATTTATTTCAAGCAGGGTACAAATCCCGACCTGGCAGCGGTGAATGTTCAGAACCGGGTTTCCCGTGCAACTCCGCTTCTGCCCGCAGAAGTAACACGAGCGGGCGTAACTACAAACAAGCAACAGAGTAGCATGGTAATGGTGCTGGCACTGAGCAGCACCAACAAATCCTTCGATGCCAACTTTCTTCAAAACTATGCGAACATCAACCTTGTGCCGATGATCAAACGCGTGAACGGCGTGGGTGAAGCACAGGCTTGGGGTACTGGTGACTATTCAATGCGGATCTGGCTTAAACCCGATGCGATGGCGGCTTATGGCCTGGTGCCCGATGATATTACCAATGCCCTGGGAGAGCAAAATATAGAGGCGGCGCCAGGAAAGGTGGGTGAGAATAGCAGTCAGTCTTTCGAATATGTCCTTAAATACAAGGGGCGACTGGAAAAACCCGAAGAATACGACAATATCGTTATAAGATCGGCGGGAAACGGGCAGTTGCTCCACTTGAGAGATGTTGCCCGTGTTGAATTGGGCTCATTATATTATTCGATCACTTCAATTACCGACGACAAGCCATCGATCGTGCTTGGTATTTTTCAAACAGCTGGAACCAATGCTCATAGTATGATCGAAGAGATCGAACGCACACTGGCAGTGGCTTCGAAATCTTTTCCACCGGGAGTAAAGTCATCTGTTATTTTTTCCGCTAATGATTTTCTCAATGTTTCGATAGAGAAGGTTGTCATCACGCTGGCTGAAGCATTTATACTTGTATTTATTGTAGTGTTCATCTTTTTGCAGGATCTGCGCTCTACATTTATCCCCGCTATTGCGGTGCCCGTCGCCATCATTGGCACATTTTTCTTTCTTCAGCTTTTTGGGTTTACCATAAATCTGTTGACCTTGTTTGCGCTTGTGCTGGCGATTGGGATTGTTGTGGACGATGCGATCGTCGTCGTGGAGGCGGTGCACGCCAAACTGGATCACGGCGAGCCATCTCCAAAGACCGCCACTCAAAAGGCAATGAACGAAATCAGTGGCGCTGTCGTGTCAATCACGCTGGTAATGGCTTCTGTATTTCTTCCGGTCACTTTTATTTCCGGTTCGACGGGTGTTTTCTACAAACAGTTTGGTTTAACACTCGCAGTATCCATTATCATTTCTGCTGTTAATGCACTCACTTTGAGTCCGGCTCTTTGTGCCTTGTGGTTGAAGCCGCACCACGACAATAAACTCAGAAGAGGATCAATGCAACGATTTTATGGCGCGTTCAACGCCGCTTTCGAAGCGATGACCAATAAATACAAGAGGTCCATAACCTTTCTGGCAAGACGACAAGCGATAGCGATAGTAGGGATCCTCTTGTTTGCGGCCACGTTATGGTGGTTAATGAGAACGACTCCCGGAGGATTTGTGCCCAACGAAGATCAAAGTTTTATCATGGCTGATATTTCTTTGCCTCCGGCTTCGTCGCTGGAGCGTACTTCCGTTATCACTGAACAGGTGGCGAAGATGGCAAAGAGTTTACCTGAAATTGAATCTGTGACTCAGGTAGGCGGGCTGGGTTTGTTGAGTGGTGGCACCGGCGGTTCCTATGCTGCGCTGTTTATGAATCTTAAATCATGGGACAAGCGTAAAGGAAGCGATCATACTGTTGAGGCGGTTATCAATAAATTATTTGGAATGACCTCACAGATCAAAGGTGCGAATGTGTTGTTTTTTGCGCCACCCACGTTGGAGGGATTTGGAAACACCAGTGGATTTGAATTCCAGGTGCAGGACCGGACAGGAGGAAACATTAACAAATTCACCGAGGCAAATGGAAAATTCCTGGAGGCGCTCAACAAGCGTCCTGAGATCCAGTATGCCACGAGTTTTTTCAATACAAATTTCCCACAGTACCAGGTGGACCTAAACGTGGCAAAATGCAAGGATGCCAATGTTTCGCCCAATGCAGTGCTTGCGACGCTCCAGGGATACTTCGGCGGCATCTATGCATCGAATTTTAATCAATTTGGAAAGCAATATCGCGTCATGGTGCAGGCCGACGCCGCCTATCGTAAGAATGCCGAGAGCATCAATAATATTTACGTGCGTACAAATAATAACGTAATGGCGCCGGTATCGGAGTTCGTGACTTTGAAACGTGTGTATGGACCGGAGTTCATCAATCGCTTTAATATGTTTACCTCTATTGCTGTTTCCGGAGCGCCAAAATCAGGATATAGTTCTGGTGACGCGATCCGGGCCATACAGGAAGTTGCGGCCAGCACGCTTCCATTTGGTTACAGCTATGAGTTTTCCGGGTTAAGTCGGGAGGAAATTTCCAGTGGAGGACAAACGGTGTATATCTTCATACTCTGCCTCGTATTTGTATACTTCCTGCTCAGCGCACAGTACGAAAGTTACATACTCCCATTTGCGGTGTTGCTATCGTTACCGGTGGGATTGGCAGGTGCATTCATCTTTGCCAATCTGTTTGGTGTTCAAAATAATATTTATCTGCAGATAACGCTGATTATGTTGATCGGGCTACTAGCAAAAAATGCAATTCTTATCGTTGAATTTGCCGTTGCACGCCGGATGGAAGGGCAATCGATCGTGCAGGCTGCGATCAACGGGTCCATCGCCCGTTTGCGTCCCATCCTGATGACATCACTCGCCTTCATCTTTGGCATCATGCCCCTCATGGTATCGACGGGAGCGGGAGCGGCCGGAAACCGCTCCATTGGTACGGGAGCTGTTGGTGGAATGTTGATCGGCACCGTTTTCGGCGTTTTTGTAATTCCGATATTGTTCATCATATTCCAGTCCCTGCAGGAGCGGGTAAGTACCAAACCAAAGCCGGTGCCCATGGAACCTCAAACAAATTGAAACTTATAATTACAGAATCCGGTGGTCATAAAATCAGTTGAAGAAAAACAAATGGTCGAAACATATCTCAAAAGATGTTGCTCATTTCTGGTGGCCGTTCTGGTGCTAAGCGCCTGCGTTACCCAAAAGTATCAACAGCCTGGCATGGATGTTCAAGGTCAACTTTATCGTGATACAACCTTAAATGGGCAGGACTTCGCAAAAGATTCGATCGACAAAGACACATTTTCAATTGCTTCCATTCCTTACACCACATTTTTTTCGGATACGGTTTTGCAGGGCCTCATCACTGCAGGAATTCATGAAAACTTGGACCTTAAAATAGCTATTCAGCGCATCAACCAGGCAAGCGCGAGTTTCCGGCAATCAAAAGCTGCATTTCTGCCTTCTCTTGATGCCAATGGAAATGTCACTCGCAATAAACAATCGATTGCCGCCCTTAATCTTCCTCCGGATTTTGTTGGAACTTTTCCTTTGACGACCAACAACTATCAGTTGAGTTTAAGCACAAGCTGGGAGGCCGATGTCTGGGGCAAACTGAAAAGTGCAAAGAGAGCGGCATTTGCCCAATGGCTATCGACCGATGCGGCCAGGCGTGCGATACAGACGGAGCTTGTCGCTTCCATTACAGGTTACTACTATCAGTTGTTGTCTTTAGATCAGCAGCTGCAGATCACCGAGCAGACGCTGAAGAACCGGATTGAGGATGTGGAAACGATGAAAGCTTTCAAGGAGAGTGCTATTGTAACCGGCGCTGCCGTGGTACAAAGCGAAGCCAACCGATACGCGGCGGAAGTTAGTTTGCCCGACCTGAGACGCACTATCCGTGAAACTGAAAATGCTTTGAGTATTTTATTGGCGCGAGCACCTGGTTCTGTCAAACGGACTGCATTGTCGTCGCAATTGGTTTATCCCGATGTAAAAGCCGGATTATCATCTTTACTGCTAAAAAACAGACCTGATGTTCAGCAGGCCGAATTTGATTTCCGTGCCGCATTTGAAAATACCAATATTGCCCGCACCTATTTCTATCCCCAGTTCACGCTAACGGCGCAGGGCGGATTATCCACGCTTAAGATTGAGAATCTATTCGGCATGTCGGTCTTTTACAATATCGTTGCAGGTCTTACGCAACCGGTATTCAACAAGGGCCTCAACAAAGCGCGTTTGCGGATAGCGCTTGCGCAACAACGAGAAGCATATTATCGGTACCAGCAAACTTTATTAAATGCCGGAGAAGAAGTTTCCAATGCGTTGTATTCTTATCAGACAGCGTTGGAAAAACAAACGAGCAGAAAATACCAGGTCGACGCGCTGACGAAGGCGGTTGATTATACCAAACAGTTGCTGCAATTCAGTTCTGCCACGAATTATACGGATGTACTCACTTCCGAACAATCGTTATTGGCGGCACAATTGAGTGGGGTTACCGATAAGCTGCAGCAATGGCTTGCCCTGGTGGATTTGTATAGGGCTTTGGGCGGTGGATGGTGAGGGTGTAGAGAGATGTGAAAAGATTAGCTATGTTATTTGCTGAAGGTGCCCTGGAAAGAAGAAAAGCCGGATGAAAAATCATACTATATTTAACTCTGGGAATCCGGATTTTTAATATGCTCTGCCGTTTGATAAATTATTGAGGTTCAAAGAGATCCTTGTTTAACAATACCACCTTCTCTTTAGTTGCCAATCCTTTACTTCCACAGAGCCCTGGTTTCCAAAAGGACGCGATCGGAGGCCGAACATAGCGGTTCGGGAGGGAAAGTGGAAGCTGATAATGAACTATGATGGAAGCGATATGCAATTATATAATATGGAGGTTGATAACAACGAAGTCAATGACGTGATCGAACAAAACCCGCAAGTTGCAATAGCACTGAAAGATTAAAATTAATCATGTGAAAGCCATGACTGCTGGAATGATTGTATTCTCCTATCCGTTTTAGTATCTTGATTTCAGGAACCCCTACGCAGTTTCTAAAAGAATATGAAGACGAAATTTACAATTGTTACCCGTTTTTTATTTACACAAAAAAATAAGCGCAGATTAATTAACGCTATAAATTCTTTTCTGTTGAAAAAAACTCATCCAAGTCACACTGTAAACTTTCTATTCCTTTTATTTTTGTTTGGATCGTATAATTGCACTTTTGCCCAAAAGGGAAAACAACCACCTGCTCTCCCTAATATTGTAATTATTTATATGGATGATATGGGTTATGGGGATGTGGATGCTTATGGTGGTATCGGTTATAGCACCCCCAACATAGATAAATTGGCAGCTACCGGTATGCGATTTACCAATTTTTATGCTGCACAGCCAATTTGCACCGCATCCCGGGTGGCTTTATTAACCGGGTGTTATCCCAATCGTATAGGCTTTCATGGAGCGCTTGGCCCTAATGCTCCCACAGGCATCAGCGATAAGGAAGTAACAATTGCCGAGATGCTCAGGAAGAAAGACTATGCAACTGCTATAATCGGTAAATGGCATTTGGGCGATGCGAAAAAGTTTTTGCCTTTGCAACATGGTTTCGTTGAAAACCTATGTATTTCTGCTACTCCAATGATATGTGGCCGCTGATTATAATGGCCTGCCTTTTAAAGATACTTCCAACCTTCGGGCAAAATGGCCACCACTACCATTAATCGAAGGAAATAAACCGATTCGGTATATACAAACATTAGCTGACCCAGGTACGCTCACCACGCTATATACTGAGCATGCAGTTAGCTTTATCATCAGGCATAAGAATCATCCCTTCTTTCTCTATCTCGTTCACTCAATGGTTCATCTGCCGATTTCTGTATCTGATAAGTATAAAGGAAAAAGCAAGCAAGGCTTATTCGGAGATGTTATGATGGAGGTAGATTGGTCGGTAGGGCAGGTAATGAAAGCGCTTCATGATAATGGTATAGACAAGCACACATTAATTGTTTTCACCAGCGAGAATGTCCCCTGCTTTCATTCGTGACCAGCCAGGCTCAGCCAAGCCAGCAGGATTCCGGGAAGGTAAGATGACTAGTTTTGAAGGCGGCCAAAGAGAACCGTCAATTATGCGCTGGCCTGGCGTGATACCTGCGGGCACGGTTTGTAATAAACTCGCCTGTAATATAGACATTTTGCCTACTATTGCAGCCATTACCGGCGCTCCCTTACCTCCTAATAAAATAGATGGGTTAAATATTTTGTCATTATTAAAAGGAGATGTAAATGCAAATCCCCGCGATCACTTATTTTATTATTATCATTTAATCAAGTATGCAAGACTGTAGAGAATGTGCCTGGAATTGGTATTACCGCACATTATTTTCCATACAAACGAACCACTATTACCGTTGACGCCCCGGGTAATCATGGGTTTTACCGATGTTAGTTATTTGCCTGCGCAGAGACCCCGGAGAACCCTATGGAAGGTGGATGAACAATCCAGAGTCGTACAATGGTGCCGCAATTGCAGAGAAAGCTCATAATATCCTGCAGCTGATCAAATTACCGACAGACCGGGAAGCCAGGAGGCCGGCTGGAATATTATAATGGGATATTGATCTGTCATATTTGAATAAAGTTTTATCAAATTATGACTATAGGAAAAAGTGTCCGGCACTAATATAGTTGTCAATTTTGTGGTTTGAAGTTCGAGACGTTTTGCTGAATAATCGATCTCAAATTAACCCGCTTTTATTTCAATTATCCCCTTGCCGACAATACCCGCATACTATTAGTATATAATCGAGCATTAATAGGGTGCGGAATCTGCCGTTACCAAGAATAACACACAGCCGGGTAAAATATTGAACAACTGAAAAAACTATGAATAAAATTGGATCGGATGGGTCTCAGGAATTTATATAACTAATTTATTCCGGGAGGGTTAATAATTTTACGATGCGCTTTCGATATCAATTCTTAATAATACTGTTGAACAAGATGACTCTAAGAATTTTCGATTCGGCTACAACGGTGTACTGCACATAGTAATTGGAATCAGGGTAGTTTAAATAGCATTTTTTAATAGAGGTTACAAGTAATGTAATTGTTCACTTATTGTTCCCATTTTAAATGATCATCCGCAATCGCAGGAGAAGGAATGTAAATACTTTCATTCTGATGATAGTAATAAAGAAAATTCAATAACATGAACCAGGAAAAAACTAAAAGATCAATTGTACTCTATTGTTCACTTTTTATTGCAGTGGCATTAATGAGTTTAACGATAGCGCAACCACCCCATGGCGCAATTACAAAAAAAGAAAAAGTACAAGCTCCCAAACCTTTAAATATTGTTTTGATTATTGCTGACCAGTTTAGAGCTGATGCATGTAAAAGGGAAGGTTTTCAATTAAACACAACTCCTTTTTTAGATAGCCTTGCAGAAACCGGAACATGGTTTAATAAGCCTATTGCGGCATCGCGGCTTGTGTTACCAGTACAAGTTCTATGCTTACCAGGCGATTTCCAAATGCAACGCATGGCGTTCAAACAGAAGTGGAAAGGATGCCTTTTGGTTAATGAAATTTGGTTGGTGTGCTGAAGTCTAAAAATTATTCCACGGCATTGGTTGGTAAAAATCATTCCTATTTAAAACGGGGAATGTTTGACTATTGGAAAGAGTATAGTCATTTGAATGAATTTGAAACTTCCGATTCTGCAGAAATAGCGGTCAAAATTACCTAACGGTACTAAATTTTATATGGATAAAAATCCTGGCCGTTTCATTTGGTGGCAGCGGCCAGGACGATTGTCGCCACCGCTGGTGAAAAATGGTTAGCTGACCAAAAGGCGGCGAATAATACTAAACCATTTTTCTTATACATGTCTATTCCGGAGCCGTATAATGCTTACCAGGTTTCGGAACCTTATTATTCACTTTTTCCGCCGGAGACATTGCCGGCCTTTAAAGCCGGAGCAAGTGTTTTACCTGCCAAAGGAAACAAATGGGTTCTGCAAAAAAAGATGCTTGAGATGGGCTATCCCGAATATGAAAAAAGTATCCCGCGGATCAGGAGCAATTATTATGGTATGCTGCGGTTGATAGATGACCAGGTGCGAAGTTTTGTGGACTATCTTAAAAGCAATGACCTGTATGATAACACCGTCATCATTTTTGTTGCCGATCATGGAGATTTTACCGGTGAGTATGATTTAATAAAAAAAGGAGTAGAAGTTCCGGAATGCCTTACCCGCATCCCCATGATATGGCATGGTCCGGGCATAGTTGAAAACAAGGAACCACATGATGCATGCGTAAGCAATGTTGATATTATGCCCACTATTTGTACCATGTTAAATGTTCCCATACCGGAGGGAGTGCAGGGCAGAAGTTTATGGCCATTGTTAACTGTCAGTTTATAAGAAAGTAGAATGATTCAATTTCATGGTTGAGACGGATATTTTGTTGTTGGTTATACTGACCTAAAGCAGTACGATCGCTATAAGTGATGGTAACTATGGTAAGGCAAAACGCGTGGATCATTAAACACATGACACAAAGCTGGTATGCTACATCTTGTCTGGAAAAGACGCTTGGAAGCGGGTATATGAAATACAGGGAACGGGGCAGATGTACCATCTTGCGGATGATCCTGAAGAGATAAAAAATTTGTTCGGTGATGAAAAATATTTGAAAAAGCAGGATGAACTCTTACAGGATCTTATGGCCTGGGAGTTGCGGATGCAGGACCCTTTACCAATGCCATATCCAACAAAGCAAAGACGTTATGGATTTAAAAGAGACCCATATAGTTATTGGGCTCCATATAAAAATGAACCCGATGAGAAATTAAAGCAGAACCGGTAAGGGATAATATTTAGCCCAACATTTTTTTAAATATTTGGGATAGTAATAAAGTTTTACAACATGAAAAAACTTCACAGCACTTGTATTCTCAACATGTTGTTCTTAATTATTTTTACTTCCTGCGCGGAAAACCGCCAGAACAAAAATATAACGGAAAAGGATAGCCTCCCTAATATTGTGCTGATCCTTGCCGATGACCTAGGCTTCTCTGATATCGGCTGCTATGGCGGGCAGATACATACACCCAACCTCGATTATCTTGCTGCAAACGGGCTTCGGTTCACACGTTTTCATAACACGTCCCGTTGTTGCCCCTCAAGATCTTCCTTGCTAACGGGTTTGTATGATCAACAGGCGGGCATTGGTGAAATGACTACAGACAGGCACGAGCCCGGTTATCGACGATACCTTACTGAGAACAGCAGCGAGGGGAGGCTTGTTGAATAATATTTATCCATGGGGAAATGAACACGTAAACTCCGGAATGCCTAAAGCCAATAGCTGGGAAGGTGACTTTCCTTACACATTCACCTGCCGGTAGTCGTCCCTCACCAGTTGCGTTCAAAACCGTTGAGTATCTCGAGCATAAGATCAACATCGGTTGTTAGACCCGCCAAAGAAATTTACCTGCTGAAGCCGCTCTTTAAGCATTTTGTTATGAACGAAATGGACACGAGGATTGATTTTCGGAGCTAAACACGTAAAGGTTCATAAATAATAGCTAAATTCATCTAGTCATCCCAATCTCGCTTCTCCCTTTGATTTCATAGCCCTTAGGATTCAAGATTTTTAACTTTCAAACCAAAGTATCATGACTCATTTAAGCAATGCTGTAGAAGTGATGCCGTATGAATTAAAATTAGTGGAAGGGTTCAACCTCGGTGATGTTTCCGTGGCGGATGAAGTGTTTCACCCGGACGCCGCTATTCACATCAATGGTGGTCCGAAAAACGATCTTACTCTGGGGGAGTTTAAACAAATGGTACAGGGATTGTTTTATGCCTTCCCCGACCTGGAATTTACTATAGAGGAGCAATTCGCTGCAGGTAATAAAGTCAGCACCCGCTGGGTAGCGACCGGTACAAATACTGGTCCGCTCAGCGAGATGCCGCCCACTGGTAAAAAGGTAAAACTCAACGGCTTCATCATTGACTACTTACAAAGTGGCAAAGTATCAGAGCGGTGGGAGTTGTTGGATCAAATGACGATGCTGCAGCAATTGGGAATGTAGATGGCTAAATTGATTCGTTTTATCTGTGCCCGTCTACTTATTGGCCGTCCTGAATCCAAAGGCGTACACATTTTAAGACAATACTGCGTTTTTTCATCTTAAACTGCAAGATTGTTATTACCCGCACAAGGCAGGATGCAACCGCTATGCGAATTCATCTTAATGAATACAGTCAGCTTTTGATCAGGGCCTTCAGGATCAAGCTTTTTCTATTTCTGGAAATCGTTGTATCCTTAAACCGCACTCGAACCACAAAAATCAATTTTGTATTTGCGCTAATCGCCCGCATAAGGGCGTTTTGGAGGAAAAAGAAAACCGGAATTTCTGAAGTCATTTTGAAAAATTCCGGTTTGGTAGTCCCGCCATTTCAAAAGATGTTGCTCATTCCTGGTGGTCGTTCTGGCGCTGAGCGCCTGCGTTACGCAAAAATATCAACAGCCAGCCATGGATGTTCAAGGTCAACTTTATCGTGATACAATTAAATGGGCAGGATTCCGCAAACAATTCGATCGACAAAGACACATTTTCAATTGCTTCCATTCCTTACACTGCATTTTTTTCGGATACGGTTTTGGTGGGGCTCATCACCGCAGGGATTCATGAAAATTTGGACCTTAAGATAGCTATTCAGCGAATCAACCAGGCAAGCGCGAGTTTCCGGCAATCAAAAGCCGCATTTCTGCCGTCTCTTGATGCCAATGGAAATGTCAGTCGCAATAAACAATCGATTGCCGCCCTTAATCTTCCTCCGATTTTGGAGGGGGCAATTCCAAATCCTTTACTCAGTGGGGTCAAAGGCGGTGATCAATGGATGATGAGAATCAATGACGTTGGCGATGTCCTCTGGGAAAAAACTTTTGGCAGCTCCACATTAGACCGTGCAGGCGATGCGAGAGAGTTAGAATTTGCTCTTGCTTTCACCGGCTCCGGTACCACTGCTGATGGCGATGTCGCTGATAAACCGACAACATCGGAAGATACATGGCTCGTTAAAACGACATCGGAGGGCGACGTGCTTTGGAAAAGTTACATTGCCGGCGAGGGTGTCGACAGAGGCGTTTTTGCAGGAGGGACCGTATTATTTGGCAATACAACCAGCAGCGACATCTTCCCCGATTTCGATGGCACACAAAATATTTTTAAGGCAACGTTTGACAACAATGATGGTCACTTACTATCAAAGCAGATAATAAAGTACTCGACTTTCGATGAACTGCGAGCTATTACGGGAACGCGTCATGGCTATAGCAGCATTCTCGGGGGGAGAAGTCTGGTACCAGGAGCCATTGGTAGCGACAACAATTCACTCGAAGGCTCGCTTATTGAAATAGACGGTAATGCTCAGATAATTTCCACCCGTCGCACAGGCGGCCAGGGAAGTGTTATTAATTGTCTCACAAACGGATCAGGCGGTCAAAGCATTTATGTAGGATCAACCTTACACACCGATGCCTATGGCAACACAGGAAGAAGCGGCTGGTTTGGCTGGATTGAATGTAGATAGATGATAAAAAGAGTATCACTGCCAGAGGGCTAACGACTCAGCGACTTATAATAAGCACAGACGTTTTTCATCACGCACTCGGCATGTTTCGGGTTGGTAGGACGGCAGGTTTCCCGACCGAGAAACGAGATAGCCATTCCGGCTTCGCCCCAATCCTTTGGAGAAATCGCTTCCATCATTTGTTTCTCGATCTTCTTTGGATCAGTACCCGTAGCGATACCCAGGCGGGGAGCCACGCGTACGACGTGAAGATCTACGTAAATACCCTCAGCCTTCACGCCAGACTCCCGCATAATCACATTGGCAGACTTGCGCCCAATGCCCGGGAGTGCCGTCAGTTCTTCCATTGACAGGGGAATATTCTTATCCTGTTTTACCGTTGCTGCCAGGCTCATCAGCCATTTCGATTTGTTTTTTGAGCCACGGACTGAACGGAGCAGCGGGTAGAGGGTGGCCTCCGTTGCCTTCGCCAGCGCCTTCATGTTAGGAAAGGCTCTGAAGAAATCAGGTGCGATCTTATTGATATTGGCATCGGAGTCGCGTGCGGCCAGGATCACCATCACCACCAACTCATAGGTGTTGCGGTATTCCAGTGGAAATTTTTTCCCTTTGTATTTCTTAATCAGCGGTTGAATATCTTTTTGCCAGTTCCTGGGTGCCATGTCGTTTTATTTGATGTGCACGTATCCGGGGCAGGGTCGCCCCGATTATACTTTTGTAATTCATCAAATATACGCAGTCAAATAAAAAACCGGAAACCGGGCAAAAATCAGCTGGTTCCGGTGGAGTAATCCCGCCCAAAATCCCTGCCGGCAGGCAGGGAACTGGGATCTAAAGTTTTGGAAACCGAAAATGATAGCGTAATTGTCGATTAGGATACATTCGTCAGTCGCATAGCAGAAAATCAATTCCTGTAGACAGCACTTTTATTCGCTTTGATTGAGAAAATCCCTGACTATCTTAACATAATTATTCGGTTCCTCATTCATTGTCATATGTGCACTTTTTTCCAGAACCACAAATTCTGAACCTTTTATTTGTCTTGCATATCCTTCCGTACTTTCGGGTGTTACAAGGTCATAACGGCCGCACGTAAAAAGTGTCGGCACTTTGATTTCTTGTAATACTGCCGTTCTTTCAAAGTTTTTTAGATTACCTGGGCAATAGAACTCATAGTCACCCCACATGACTTTAAAAACCCCGCTTGGCGGATAGCTCATGGATTTTTCGACATCTTTCGGGAAAGGAAATATCCTGCACAAATGACGGTTTCCAAATTCCTGATACGCCTCTTGAAATGCGGTCGAATAAATCGTTCCATTTTTTTCATGAAGTAGTAGAGTATCCCTGATTGCTGATGGCAAATTTAGTTTTAGTTGATTAACATTCTGTAGGTGTTGCTTTGTACTAAAAATTGGGCCGGCAAAAATAATACTTTTGATGCCTTTAGGGTAGGTTGAGATATATTCAGCTGCAAGCATTGTTCCCCATGAATGTGAAAATAAATGAATGCTGTCTAAGCCTAACTCTGTCCGCAATCGCGAGATTTCTTCGGCAAACCTTTCAATGTTCCAGAGACTTGTGTCATTAGGCTTGTCTGACCTGCCACAGCCTAATTGGTCATAAAAAATCACAGGTCTGTCTGATGCCAACTTTTGTAGCGGGTTTAAATAGTCGCTAGAGACACCGGGACCACCATGAAGTAGCAGGACCGGCGTTTTATTCTTTTCTGAACCAAATATTTTGTACCATACCTTCCCGCCTTTCACATTGACAAATCCTTCATCAGGAACCTTTTTGACATCACATGCCAAACTCAGGACTGTCAAAAGGAAAAATATTGTCTTATAATTTCTCATTTTTGAAAGTTATCATAGCGTTGCCTATAACGTTAGAGCATGTATGCTGGTGGGGCCTGGTTAGTCGTTTGCCTGGCAACTGGTGCTCAATAACATGGCAAGGCTGCGAACTACAGAAGTGGAGTAGAAAACCTTCTAATGTCAATTACCTCCCGCTAGAAAATATTCCAGTCTTAAGATATTACTTTTTGTCGAAAGGGCAATTACCACCTTCAGGTTTTGAAATAGTCAGCGAACTGCAACCTCATGTCCTGGAAAAAACCCAAACAATAGGATGTGTTCCCGCCTCGCATCCCTGCAGGGGACTTGAATCCAAGAATTGATATAGTGCGAGGTTAGTGCGAGTTTCATATGCTCGCAAAAGTGCCTTTATGCCCTATTGGATCCGATTTCTTTACAGATTACCTTATGGTGTGGAGGCAATAGATTTCAACTGTAGGTAGTAGACAAACGCTCAAAAATCTTTTGGGGAAAAACAAAGTTGCCAGTAGTCATAAATGAGTTTGAGTGAGTGTTTCAGCGCGTCATAGTTCACAGGTTTTTTGAAAAAGCCCTGGGCAGATGAAGCATATGCATTACAAACCAAGTCTTTATTGGCAGAAGTTGTAAAAAATATATAGGGAATGCATTTTGTACTCAATTCTTTGTTCGTGAAAATCCTTTCTCTCAATTTCATTCCGGACAATTTGGGCATATTTATATCTGATAAAATAAGAAATGGCTCATTGTCTGGTTTCTCGAGGTATTGTAATGCCAGAGTGCCATCGCCAAAAAAAATAATCTGATTCGTGATATTCAGCTCCTGAAAGACCTCGAAAATCATTTCCTGGTCATCCACGTCATCTTCAATGACAATTATTTCGCCCTCCTTATTCATAAGTCCAATATAAATAAATCAAATTTGATAGATGCAGTATAAGCTACAAGAGGCCAACTAAGCGGTCAACTCTTAAAAATGAAAAACCCTGAAAGTCTTCTGGGATTGACTATCAGGGCGATTTATGTAGTCCTGTCCAGAATCCCTGCCTGCCGGCAGGCAGGGAACTGTATCTAAAGTTTAGAACAAATATCCTGAGTGATAAGTGTAGTCCCGCCCAGAATCCCTGCCTGCCGGCAGGCAGGGAACTGTATCTAAAGTTTTGAAAACTATCCTAAGTGTGATAAGTGTAGTCCCGCCCAGAATCGAACTGGGATCTAAAGTTTAGGAAACTTCTATTCTATCCGTTGAACTACGGGACCAATAATTTCAAATATACTATACCATATAATCACTCCCAGAATCCCTGCCTGCCGGCAGGCAGGGAACTGGGATCTAAAGTTTAGGAAACTTCTATTCTATCCGTTGAACTACGGGACCATCCATTTTTTCAAAGGGGCTCAAAAGTAAAGATTCCAAGGCGGAGTAAAAAGAAAAGCTTATGCCTATCTTTGCCCTCCCTTATAAGTCTACAATGAAATTTTACAACATCCTCATACGCTACCGCCTCCAGCTGGGCATAGCACTGATAATCATTGGCATAGTGGCCAATGTGTTCAGCGGTTTCTGGCCGGCATTTCCTGCCTACCTGCTGGGTTTGATCGCCATCGCCGGTCACTTTTTTATCGGTCCTTTACGACTCATCCAGGAACACATGGAAAAAGGTGATATGGAAGGCGCCGAAAGGGTAGTGAACTCGGTAAAATATCCCAACCTGCTTTACAAACCGGTACGGTCAGCTTATTACACGGTGAAAGGACAAATGGCCATGATGAAGGAAGATTATGACGGGGCCGAGCTGAACATGAAGAAGGGTATCGACCTGGGCTCACCGATAAAGGAAGTGGAAGGCGCCAACCTCCTCCAGATTGGGATGATCAACATGCAAAAGGGAAATTTCAAACAGGGAGAAAGTTATATCCGCCAGGCGATCCGGAAAGGACTGCCTGACAAAGAGAATGAGGCGGCTGCCTACCTGCAGATGTGTAATATCATGATGAACAAAAGAGAATTCCGCGCCGCCAAAGATTTCTTCAAAAAGACCAAGGCGCTGAAACCTACGAACCCCCAGATTGTTCAGCAGGTAAAGGAAATCGAAAAATATATTTCAAGAATACCTGGGTAGCCAGTAGTCAGAAATCAAGATGATAAATTGCCGGCAAGAAAATTCTAGTTTAAAAAATTACTGTAAGTCAGCTGCAGTCCTTCGTTGAGATCAACGGTGTGTTTCCAGCCGAGTGCATGAAGTTTGGACACATCCAGCAGTTTGCGGGGCGTACCATCGGGTTTACTGGAATCAAATTCTAGTTCACCCTTCAAATCCAACGACTTTTTTGATACTTTCAGCAAGCTCCCGAATGCTTAGATCTTCGCCCGTTCCGATGTTTACATGTTCCCTCCCGTCATAATTCTGCATGAGGAAAATACAGGCCTCCGCCAGGTCGTCTACATACATGAATTCACGTTTTGCATTGCCCGAACCCCAGACTGAGACTTTTTCGGCATTATTCAATTTGGCAAGATGGAAACGGTGCATCAAACCCGGTAATACATGAGAGTATTGCAAATCATAATTATCCCCAGGCCCATACAGATTTGTAGGCATTACTGTGATAAAATTGCAACCAAATTGATCCCGTAAGCTTCGCACATTTTGATTCCTGCAATCTTGGCAATCGCATAAGGTTCGTTGGTCGGTTCCAGCAATCCGTTCAAAAGGTATTCCTCACGTAGGGGTTGCTCCGCTAGTTTTGGATAGATGCATGAGCTTCCGAGAAAAAGTAGTTTGTGAACGCCGGAACGATAAGCAGAATTGATAACATTGGTCTGTATCATCAAATTGTCGTAGATGAAATCAGCGCTGAAAGGTATTATTGGCCATTATGCCTCCAACTTTGGCAGCGGCGATGAAGACGAATTTTGGCTTTTCGTCTTCGATAAACTGGTCAACATCTTCCTGCCTTCTTAAATCAAGATCTGCGGTCGGCCGTATACAATATTAGAGAATCCCTCCCTGGTAAGTTTGCGAACGAGTGCAGATCCTACCATGCCCCGATGGCCTGCTACGTAAATTTTGTCAGTTTTATTCATGATTACTATAAAGGATTTAATTGATTGGCACTCTTTTCCCTAATTTCTAACTGAGGAATTGTGGTGTGTTCAATTCAATTACTGAAAAAGTTAGCGACCGAAAGACTTTCTCGCAATCAATTGAATAAATGAACGGGTTGGCATAATGATGTGCATTATGAAGGGGAGGATAGCGACCACCCTTCCGTAGAATTTAGTTCTAATTTTTTCTTTGCTTCAACAAACTGGCTCCCGATTGCATAAGACTGCCAAAACGCAGCGGTTTCATTTTTCATTCTTACTACCATACCCCTATTCTTTCCCGATACATACAGTTTGTGATGATCAGGTAGACGAATTGAGGATTCAAATCTTGACTAGCGTGAGAAACTTGAAAAAGGCATTCATTATCTCCCTTAATGATATTGCTGAGAAAGACATTCAACTGAATCAAAGAATTCGAAAGCTCCCGCTATTAGAGAAGCAACTCGTTGAAATTACTCGAAATCAAAACGTATATCAACAATTGTATACTTATCTCCTTCAAAAAAGGGAAGAAGCAGCAATAAGTGGTGCATCCAGTATTGAAGACTCCAGAACTATCACTCGAGCAAGGAGCCTTGGCGCAATCTCCCCGCGTCCACTTCTGATATGGGGTCTCGCAATCTTTTCATGTATTCTCATCCCTTTAGTTGGCCTAGGAATCAAAGACTTCTTTCAAAACAGAATCGGTGATGCGGCCCAAATTCAAGAAAGAACAAAAACTCCGTTAATAGGATCAATTTCCCACATCAAGAATATGCAGTTTCCTTTTGTCATAAATCGAGATTCGAGATCAGTGGTATCTGAGCAAATAAGGGCAATAAGAACGGCAATTGGTTTCACGGGAAAAGGACGAGATGTAAAAGTGATACTTGTAACCTCCTTTCAGCCAGGAGATGGAAAAAGCTTTTTAAGTATGAATCTGGCAGCTGCATTCTCGCTCTTGGGCAAAAAAACAGTTATCCTCGAATTTGATCTCAGAAAGCCAAAAATCTCGGAAGCATTGGGCATTACTGCAAAGGATGGCATTAGCAGTATTTTGGCTGGTAAAGCATCTGTTCATGAAATTATTAAGCCAATCCCCAATTTTGAAAATAACTTATATCTGTTGCCAGCTGGCTATTTAGCCCCCAATCCAGCTGAATTGATATCTAGCTCTAGAATGGTGGATTTAATAGAGCTCCTGCGAAAAGATTTCGACCAAATACTTATTGATACGCCTCCTTTTAGCTTAGTAACTGATGCAACCTTACTTCAAACGTATGCTGATATTTCCATCGTCGTCTTGCGTCAAGACCATACGAACAAAGAGGTATATTCAGAACTCACCAAAATGAAAAATGAAGCTTCAAATAATCTCTATCTAGTTCTGAAATGATGTTGGAAAAAGGAAAAGGTACCGCCAGGGTTACGGGTATGGCTATGGCAGCGAACGAGGCTATTATGACAAATAGATGCCAGTATAATCAACGCCGGTCCTTATAGTTAAGGAAGTATCAATGAGTACAACGAGAAGGTTAATTTCTGGTACTGCAGCGGCATGGGCCAGAATTGTGTTAACGATAGCAATTCAGATAATCATCGTGCCCCTTTTCTTGGGCCATTGGACTGTAGAAGTGTTTGGCGTTTGGCTCGCCTTGCAGTCAATCATTAGCCTGCTTACAACACTAGATTTTGGATTTCAAACGCTACTTGAATTCGAATTCTTAAAATTAAAGGCGAATCTGTACACTTCAATGATCAAGCTATTCTGGTCGGCAATTGCCACAGGCCTGCTACTGAGTCTTGCTCAAATTCTTGTCATTCTCGTTCTCATCAATTCTAACTTATTGAATTATTTGTTGAGGGGAAATTTAGTAGCACACAATGCCACACTGTACCGGGAAGCAGGAATTGTGCTGCTTTTGCAGGGTTTTGGATGGCTCGTAAATTCAAGCGCTGCCGGTTTGGTTGGTCGAATGCTCGCGCCATACGGCTACTATCCCAGAATCGCATGGTGGTATGTCTTTACCTCAAATATTTTTTGATTGGAGCCGCATGTGCAGTTATTCTAAATTTTCAATTTCTAGAAACAGGAATTATCGCTTCGGTTGTTGCAATCGCCTTCAACCTGCTATTTTATCTAGATGCAATAAGAATATTTAGAAAGGAAAGGATAAACTATGCGTCACCATCTCTCAAGATTGGCTTCCAATACTTTCGCAAATCAATAACTTTGACCATAAAGATTTTACTAGAAAATCTAAAGAATCAAGGCGTTCGTCTAATTCTTCTACCTATGGTTGGCCTCGAAAAACTCGCCGCTTTTGCAACCATACGCACCGGCGCAAATTTCTCGATGCAAGGCTTAAACACTATAACGAATCCTTTAATGCCTGAATTAATGAGGTTCCTCCATCACCGAGATCAGAAAAGATTTGATTCTTCAATAGCTCTAATATGGACCGCAATAACGTTTCTGTTTGCTCCTCTAATCGTAATAACCCAACTCTTAGCGAAGCCTATTTTTCAAACCTGGACCCATGGCAAGATTCCTTTCAATCCTTTACTGTTTGCGATACTTTCAACAAGTGTTCTTATATTTGGCTGGTCTCAACCTGCAATTGCAATAATCAGGGGCAATAACCTGCTTCGTGATCAGCTCAAAAATTCCGTCTTTGCCGTACTTATAACAATAATTGGGATTGGGACTTTCGTTCCGTTATGGGGAATTACCGGCGGAGGCCTGGCTCTTTTAGCATCAGAAATTTATTCAGCGATTCAATATCGTAAACAAGCGGGAAGGTGCGTTAAAAAATAACGATCTACTTTGGCCGCTTCGAACATCCAGACTGGTCATTTGGAATATTTCCATTGCCTCAAGTATAAGTATTTTGATTTCGGTCTTTGGGAATTTAGAGTACTATTTCGCGCTTTTAGGCTTCATCCTTTTCTTGGTTAATTTTAGAAAATATTGGGGCAAGTCTCCTGAATTTGCCAAACAGAAATTGAAACACTTCACCGACAGGCTATTGAGGAAGTAATCCGAAACAAAGGTGATTAGTTCATTGAACTGTAAAATCCATGACGAAAAGAAATATTGCAAAACCCATCCGAGTTGAAAGAACTTAGTTCTAAAATAACTGACAAATACTATCTCTTTCTGGAAGTATTTAAAATGTGGATTTGGCGAGCTTTAATCCTGGCCTCATGTATTCAACTATGCGTGTTTTTCAGTCAAGAATGTCTTGTGGCCGTTGCTTGTGTCTTGTTTGCTTGGAAACTCGTCGCTTTCTCTATTTTTAAATTTGAAATAATATTTAAATACACCCTTTCATCGCTCGTAATAATAGGATTTGTTCTCACACAATTTTGTCTTCCACTAATTTTTACCTTGTTTGAGGGCAAATCGATTGTGTACAATCTAAACTTCCCTATACAAGTATTTTTTCATTCCACGATTGCCATAATAGTATTGATTTTGTCACATTTTTTATATCGGCATCTCGATAATACACTTGGATTTGTACGGTATAAAATACAAACCCGGTTCCAAAGAATTGGACTATTTACTGCACCAAATAATTATCAGGTATGGACAATGGGATTAATAGGATTAGGTGCTCTTCTAATCACATATTTTACGGGAAATCGATACGGAATAAGCAACTGAAGACAGAGGGGCACGCGCAAAATTGCTCAAGCATTTATCCCATTTGCTTACGCCCCTTTTTATCTTTACTTTCAAAAGATTTATAACAGAAACGTCCTGCACAAAACCCCACATAAATTTAAAATAGCGCTATATGGGCTCTTGGTGATACTCGTTGGAATTGGTGGGAATTCTAAACGGTCCTCTCATGAACGGGTTTACTGCTATGGGCGTACTGTTTTTTTTAGCGCTTTTACTTGGAAGAATTGACTTCAGGAAATTTCAGTTAAGACACTTCATAGTCGCAATTGCCGGACTCCTTCTTCTGACTGGCCCTTTAGCCGATATTGGTACAGCAATGGTAATTGTAAGGAACGAAAGAGAAACAGTGAGCGCAACTAGACTTATATCTAAGACATTTGATGCATTTGAGAACAAAAGGCAGCTAGAAATTTACAAAATCGCGATTGCAAACACCACATCGGATTGGGATGAAAAATACTTCGATAATATCTTTCTCTCGCGATTTTGTAATTTAAAATACAACGATGAGGGATTGAAACAATACAACCGAATTGGACATGTAGACCCCAAAATGACAGAATATTCGATAAATAAATTCTGGTCGGTGCTACCATCTCCGATATTGAAAGTTCTTCAAGTCAAAGTTGACAAAGAATCAACAATCAATGCCTCTTTCGGAGATCACCTGTATACAAGGGCAAGTGGGAATAATGGCTTAGGTGGATTTCGCACTGGTAGTTCGCGAGTACAGGTATGGCGGCATTTGGATGGTGGTATATCCTAATACTTGGAGTCGGTATCATCCCGTTATTCTATTTAATTGATTTATTTGTACTAGTACTTCAAATTAAAGAAAGGAAAACCTACATCTCAATTTTGAGCTTTGCCGGTGTAATTCCTATTACATCCTATTTTATGTTCCTCTCGCTTTCTTCTACATCTGAAAGTGTGATCAATATATACACCTTTCTTCTGAGGTCTTGGGTTCAAACAATTATTCTATACCTGCTTCTGTTTCACCTATCTCGAATTTTGATGCCCTCAACGAAAAGACATCTATGAATATCGTGTTATTTTCGCATCCAAGTTTTATGCAATCGAGAAGTATGCCAAGGTATACTGAAAATCTTGAGCGGGGACTAACGTCTCGTGGGCATACCGTAGAAGTTTGGAGACCAAAAGCCAAATTATATGGCATAACTAACCTTCGCGGGCTCAACAAATGGATGGGGTACATTGATCAATACATACTCTTTCCCATAACGATAAAACGAAAAATTTCCAAAATTTCAAGGAATACGCTATTTGTCCTGACTGATCAAGCCCTAGGTCCTTGGTTGAGGTTTCTAAGAAAAAGGCCGCATGTGGTTCACTGTCATGACTTTCTTACATTGAAAAGCGCTAGAGGCTTTTTTCCAGAAAATCGATTGTCTCTATTTGGAAGACTTTATCAGTTCTATATAGAAAACGGTTTTAGGCAAGGGAAATACTTTATATCTGTAAGCAAAAAAACCAGAGTTGATTTACACCACTTTCTGAAAACTTCACCCTTAATTTCTGAGGTTATATACAATTGCCTGATCGGTCCCGATCAAATAATACAATTCTATCCGCGAGAAAAAAAATGATGGTCGAAGTCGAAGCCGATCTGTCTCAAGGATATATCCTTCATGTCGGGGAAATCAATGGTATAAAAATAGAAAAGGCGTACTTATTGCGTATGATCGCTGGCGGCTGATCTCAAAAAAAAGCTGCCACTTCTACTTATCGGACCCCCACCAGATAATGAATTAGCAAAAATCTATAAAAGAACCGACAATAAAGATGATATCCATTTCCTAATTGGTAAAAATGATTCGCTCGTAAGTGATGCCTATCGAGGAGCTAGCTTACTTTTCTTTCCATCATTGGAAGAAGGCTTTGGTTGGCCAATTATTGAAGCCATGAATTACGGTTGCCCAGTAATAACGACGGGATCGCCACCAATGACGGAAGTTGGCGGGCAAGCGGCTACATACATTGAAAGGTGTCCATCTAATGGAAAACATCGAAGTAAGTGGATTAATGCCAGCGCAGCAGCAATTGAAATCCTGTTAAATTTACCAGACACTGAAAAAAAAATTGTGCAGGACAAGGCTGAGAATAATCTACAACGTTTTAAAAAGGAGAACTATTTCAATGCAATCGAATTAGTTTACAAGAACGTCCTACACTATTACACCCAATGAACATTCTAAGAGTGATAGCAACTATGGATCCTAGGTTTGGAGGTCCATCTCAGGGAATACGCAATTTGGTGCCTGAGTTAGATAAACTAGGGCATAAAAATGTAGTGGTATCATTAGATGATCCAAACGAAGTATTTGTCTCAAAGGCAAATTTTAAGCTAATCGCACTGGGTAAGGGGAAAGGCAGGTGGAATGTTAATAAGTCTTTGAGAATCTGGTTAGATCAAAACATGCAAATGTTCGACATTGTAATAATACACGGCTTATGGCTTTATCCTGGATATGCTGTTCGACAATCATTGATACAGCACATGTCCAGCGGGGAAATAAAAATAAAAATATATGTAATGCCGCATGGAATGCTCGACCCCTATTTTCAGACCAGTCCAAAAAGGATATTTAAGGCTTTACGAAACTGGTTGTACTGGAAATTACTAGAGTCAAAACTCATATCAATTGCAAATGGCGTCTTATTCACTTGTGAACAAGAATTAATTCTCGCGAGATGCAGTTTCAAACCGTACAACCAAAAGCAGAAATCAATATTGGTTATGGAATTCCAGATCGAAATGAAGTGGACAATGCAATCGTCAAGGATCTTTCAGAAAACCAATCACCAGGATACCTTCTTTTTTTAAGCCGAATACATCCAAAAAAGGGCTTAGACAACTTGATAGATGCTTTTAATATTCTCTTCCAGAATCACGAATTGAATCTACCTAAAGCTACTTATTGCTGGTCCTGGGGGTGATACACTTTACGGAAATAAGCTCAAAGAAAAGCACGGAGAAACCCAAAAGATAGCTTTCAAAGAAATGTTACAAGGCGAAAAAAATGGGTAAACGCAATTAGGAATTGTGATGCGTTCATTCTCCCTAGCCATCAAGAAAACTTTGGCATTTCAATAGTAAGGCGTTATCCTATGGGGAAGGCAGTCCTCATCAGCATGTTAACATTTGGGAGGAACATAGGAGCAAGAGAAGGCAGGTATATTTTCGAATGATTCTCTCGAGGGCAACAATATTATAATTAAGGCTTCGATGGATCTTTCTAACAGCGGCAGAACTTATGTCTAAATCACTCGCAAAATGTTAATGACTAGAACAATCTTCATAATATCGGAATCGGGACAAAGGTTCCAATCATTAATCGTAAACCGTAACTGGGTCATACACCAATTGAACAGAGATGGATATTACAATTCTACAAGCTGCGTTTCTCATCCCGTGACCCTCCACTCAAAGGGGTAGTGGTTGAGAAAGTTTGGCACAGGCTAGGGAAAAATTTTCAGTAACAGGCGATCAGGTAGTCCACATAAGAAAAATATCCCGGACTTAGTTCTCGAACTCATATGAGTACGAAGTGCATCACATCCGTGTTAAGAAACTATCAAAACACCTGAAATCTATCATTTTGCTTAAGCTTCTCGATCCGATTTAGACTATTCGAGCAGTGAGGAAAATTTCCTCACACTGTACTGATGTAATTATCACTGATACCTTCCTGAGTTTCTACGATAAGTTTTAAGTAGCAAGCTTTTGACAAAATTCTATGCTGTAATGCTAGTAGGGTTTCAAAAGGACAAATGAAATTCTGATACACTGAAGGTAAGTAACTTAGAGTTGCTCTCTACATCAATAGAGAAATTGGTAAAAGCAAAGATTCATCAAGTTTATGACAAAGTAAGATTCAATTCCAAGCCCCGAACCGTCTCGAATGTTCATATGGAACGGTTCTATCATCATTCCAAAGAAATAACGTTTTATACTGGGTTGAATACATTTTAGAAAAAGGAATTAATATTTTAATCCAGGCCTTTTCCAGGCCCACACCAGACTCCTGGAAATGACAATATTGTTGGACCTTGGGCAGATAATCAAGGTGGTGCTAAATGAAAGATACTGGGCTGAATACATCAAATTTCTCAATCACCAAACATTCAATCTGATCCTTGGACCAATATCGATATCAACTAAGCTAAATGTATTATGAGAAAGCCTCTA
>CAWEEK010000008.1:0-29491 GCA_963808065.1 uncultured Chitinophagaceae bacterium | reverse complement strand
CGAAGGCAATCCCTCTTCCACTCGCCGCCTTTGTCCGCCATAGCTGCCATGCAGCGACGGCGGAAGCTTCAGCAAAAGCAAGCTTTGTTTGATTGAAGCCCCCATCTAAGGGATCGCCGAAGGCAATCCCTCTTTCACTCCCCGCCTTTGTCCGCCATAGCTGCCATGCAGCGACGGCGGAAGCTTCAGCAAAAGCAAGCTTTGTTTGATTGAAGGCCCCATCTAAGGGATGGCCGAAGGCAATCCCTTCTTATTTCCCGAAGCTTCAGCAAAAGCGAGCTTTGTTTGATTGAAGCCCCCGCCCCTAAGGGATCACCTTAGATAATCCCGCGAAAAAGGCTGCCCCCTGAGGAGACAGCCTGTTGTTATAAATTTTTACACCTTGTGTTAAGGTACTTCTTCCCATTCAATCACTCTCGGCTCTCCGAGATTGAGAAATTCTTCCCTCGATCCTTCAGCGAATCCAAGGGGCAGTCCGGCAGCGTTATAGCCAGTAGCCAGATTTGAGTTGTTCTTGCTATAATCGCGATCGATCAACTGGAATATAGGGTTAGTAGAGCGATAAGCGACTTTATTGTCATAGACTGTACTATCAGTCACTCCGCCACCGGTACTCGCATAGTGATAGGTACCCGCATCAACAACTTTTCGATTGCCATTCGAATCGTAATTGAAAGTCACCGTATCAAGCGGAATCTGGCTCCCATCGGCATTGAATTTGTGAAAGTCTCTGGCGATTCGCGACTGGGCATCATATTCAAATTGTGAACGATCAGAATAACCGTAGGCCCATCCGGTATAATTCAGGCTGTCCGCCACTACGCGATTGCCACTTCCAATGCCATACTTATGCTCGATGTTGTGGCCGCTATAGGGCGGCGAAAATCGATTCTTAGTGTAGGCGACCAATGCCCCGTCTTGATTATAGGTAAAATAAAGAGTTTCCTCAAGATTAGGATGGTCACCAGTTGTAACCACACTGTCGAGGACATTATCTGTGCCATATTTGAATATTGCTTTGCGCAGCATGAAAGGCTCCTGATCGTCGGTCATCTTATACTCTACGCTTTTGATTCTGTATTCAACCGTACTGTCATGTCCACCATGACCATGACCCGGCCAATGGTCTAAAATTTTCTGACAACTGGTGAATGAAAATGCGAGCGTACCTATGGCAGCCACTCGCAGCAACAACGAACTGTCTTTCATATTGAAGGTTATAGTTTACAGCTATTGGCAGGATAACGGAGGAGTGGAATAGGGGAGAGTAGAAGGGATGTTTAAAATTAAGGGATTTTTCTTAACTAGAAATCCGGCAACAAAAAATTATTGCAGCTGACGATTAGACATCAAATTGTTTTCACTCGAATGAAGACAAACAATGATTGAGTACCCATCCCAGGAATCGCCGCAGGCATTCTCTCGCTTTAGCGGCTCGTTTGTAATCTCTGCGATGTGCTTTACTATGATGGCAACCGATTGCCTTGAAAAGTTTATCACTTCAATAACTCACCTTTTTCATCTGCCTCAAACCCATCTTGTATTGCCAATTGGAGTATGTCGATGTTTATATCTTTCAGAGTTTTAAACTTAATGCAATAACCGGTCACGCTCGCCTTGCCTATTTTCTTTCCATACGTTTCCCATAAGTATGCCTTGTTATTGATTCCAAGGATATATACAGAAATTCCGGTCGTGTTTGCACTGATCCCTATTTGATAAAACTCTCTGGTTTTTCCGTCAGCATATTTTATTGTGTGAGATCCATATCCAATATTAGGATTAGAGACAGTTTTATTTTCACTGTTTTTGCCATCCAGGAACCATAATTTACATCCTGGCATTAATTCCAGGATGATGCGGTGCAACTCTTGCATGTCGCTTCGTTTTGGTTCAGGTTGACTGGTAATATACTCCTTGATTTGTGCTTGTATGTTCATATAAAAGATAACATTGTACTTTGCTTCGTCGGTTCCTTCTCACCATCTACGGAAATGCGGATCGTCCGCAACAGATCACGGCGTTTTTTCATGAGAACAATTTCCGCCCCATAGCCAGCATCAAATCGATACAGTCACAAAGTTGCGGAAAAAAAACCCTTCCGAAAGGAAGGGCGATTGAATAATCAAAAGACGCGGCATTGGTTGTCAGGGAACTTCTTCCCATTCGATCTCGCGTGGTTCACCAAGGTGTAAGAACTCCTCGGTTGAACCTTGAGCAAATCCAAGCGGCAAGCCCGCTGAATTATACCCCCTTGCGAAGTTGGAATTATTCACGCTGTAGTCGCGATCAATGAGTTGAAATACCGGATTGGTGGAACGATATGCGACTTTATCATCATAAACTGTATTGTTTGTTTCGCCATCTCCGTTAACTCTTCCGGTGACCATACCTCTATTACCCTGGTCGTTATAATTAAAAATAACGCTGTCCGATGATGGCCCTGGCTCGTAATCACTGATATCAAAATAATCTTTGGCGATACGCCCTTTGCTGTCGTATTCAAAATGTGAGATAATATCAAAGGCATATCCGGCAGAAGTACTGTAGGCGAAGGAGTCTGTCGCGGCGCGTCCGGTGTTATCGAGACTGTAAGCATCCGAATAAACAGCAACCGTAAAACCTGAGTCGTCCTTCAGGGCGGTATATTTTTTTAAATTTTCATTTTGGTCATACTCGAAAGTGAGAAGCACCTTGTACTCCGGGTGTGAGCCAGTAACGCTGTCTAATAGGTTGTCAGCGCCATAATGAAATGTGGCCCTGACCTTGGCAGTGTCATTAGGATTATTGGTTCCGTACACCATAGACTTTATCCGGTAATGAACTGTACTGTCCTCCCCGTCATGCCCATGCCCATGTCCCGGCCAATGCTCAATAATTTTCTTACAGCTGGTGATTTGAATGGCAAGGGCGCTTAGGGCAACCACTCGCAGCAAGAAGGAAGCTTGTTTCATATTATAGGTTATTGATTACGGTGTTGGCAGAATAGTGGAATGAAAATGAAGGGAGTAAAAGAGGTATTCAAATTTAGCAAGTTTTATCGAATCCAGCTAACTAAAGCTATGGGGGAATGCTGCCATCTGGGAACAAAGTGTTCCCTTGAAAAAATGTAAATTTGGTCAGACAAAATTGGATCTGCATACCCCTCTTGCATAATGTTCTTCTATTCACTAATAAACCTGAATATATGCTCTACTCTAAACTAATGATGATCGTGTTTTGTTTTTACCTCATTTCTTGTGGTAACCAAACTGCCAATGAAACCATCCAGCAACCATTGGATAGCAGCACCGGCGCCAACTCTGCACCGCCAGATACCGGGTTTGCCTACGATGCAGCTACGGATGGAATGATGGTTGCTCCGAAAATGACACGCATATTGGGCGATACTCTCGGTATTAAGATGTACGAAGTGATCTCGAAACCTGGTGATTCAATTCCTCTACATTCTCATCCGGATCATGCTTTTTACGTTATTCAGGGCGGTAAAGCTGCCATTTACTTTGGAAGTGACAGACAAGAATGGGAATTGAAGCCAGGGATGGGTTTTGTCAATGGCCCAGTCAAAGATGCCGCAAAAAATATTGGTAAAACAAACATCAAATTTTTAGTAGTTGACATTTACCGGCCCCGGGCGAATACCAGTTCACTGAATAAATAATGCGGAATTATTGAAGATTTCTCACGGCAGTATCAAATGCAGATCACCGAACTGGTGCCATTCGTAACCAGTTCTTATCGCTTCCCTGTAAGCCCTGTCAATATGGTCAAAACCACCCATTGACTGCAACATATTTAGGTGAGACGCTTTTGGTTCGTGAAAACCAGTGAGCAGGCCGTCAACACCTTTCATTATATAGTTGTTGTCAATAAACAAATCTGTATTGCCTTGATAGGGTATTACCTGGCCCTCGTTGTTTAGCGCTGTTTCAATTGCCCGTACGACAGTAGTGCCTACCGCTATGATTCGCCTGCCCTGGCCCTTCGCTGTATTAATGACGGAGGCGGTGATAGGATCCACCTCCATATATTCTGGATAAGGCATTTCGCCTTCTTCAAGACTTGACACGCCGGTGTGCAAAAGAATTGGCGCGATTGTCACGCCTTTTTTAATTAACCGTTCAATTAAACCAGCTGTGAAACCTCGGCCTGCCGAAGGCATTTCGGCGCTACCAGGATGAAAGGAGAAAAAGGTCTGGTAATAGGAGAGTGGGTATTGACGATCTAAATTTTCATACTGAATGGGCTGTGCATTGACCGACAAGTATTTTTGCATCGGCTGATCAATGTCGAAGTTGGCTATCCATAGGTGCAGCGCCTGCTCATTTTCATGAAACCGATGACTCAATTTTGCACTTGCCGCCGAGGGCAATCTAAAAACCATTTCGGCCGAGCCGCCGTTCCAGCGCACGGTTTTGTTGCCTTTCACTTCCCTAATCTCAACGAGCCATTTTCTGTAATTTAGTTTGGTGCTGACGTGCAATTTTCCTTGTTTCCCGTTTGGTAACAAAACTGGAAGGGCCGACGGGACAGTGGCTGAGGTATTTACGACCAGCACGTCTCCCTTTTGTAAAAAATCTGTCAGGTGGTTGAAAGTAGTGTGATCAATTCTGTCGGAATCTTTTGTTATCATTAATCGCACATCATCTCTCGCTATGCTTCCGCTCTTCAGTTGGTTTTGGGCAGGATAGGTGTTGGGGTAAGTCGAATTGTATGATTGAAGGCGCTGTTAAATTCATTGTAATTGTTCTTTAAGAATTGATGTGGTATATCGCCCGCTGGGTAGTTCACTTTTAATAAGTTCCATTAACGCCGGTACGGCGTGTTCCTCGGGGAGAGGTCGGTCGCTTATATCCTGTCCGGCAAAGGCTGCCTGATGCATATCTGTGCGCATATCGCCGGGATCAAAAGAGTAGAATTTGTATTCCGGATTTTCCTTTGCAAGTATGGTAGTCATGTGATCAAGACCGGCTTTGCTGCCGCCATAGGCACCCCAGTTTTCATAGGCTTCAGCTCCGGCGTCGCTACTTACATTGACAATTGTAGCACGCGGGTTTAGATAGGACCTTATTTTTTGTAGTAATGAAATGGGGGCAATCATGTTTGTGTGAAAAATTGTATGCAGGTCATCTATGGGATGATTCAATAAAGATGGCATTGGGGAAACCCCAAGGGCAGACGCGCTGTTAACTACCAGGTCCAGTCTCCATTGGTTAGTTTGTAAGACTTCTACCAGTTGCAGCAAGTGTATTTCGTCTCTTACGTCTCCAGATACGGCAATTACTTTTGTAATGCGTCCCAGACGATTTCTTGCCTCTAATAACTTTTTTGCATTTCTTGCATTGATGAGCAGGGTCCATCCTTTAAGACCCAGATTTTCGGCTAAAGCGTAACCAAATCCTTTCGAGGCCCCCGTGATAAGGGCTGTTTTGTTATTTGTCATAATTAATTGTTTGATTGAGTACTGCAAAGGTCAACAGTTGCGATAGAAGCAAAAACGGACCTAAGGCCAGAACTTGACCTGTACTATAGTGCAGTAAATAGGGAGTTGGGCGAATTCTGAATGAGATCAGTTCATCATGATACCTCGCTGAATGGCGTTGTTGATTGCCTCGGTGCGGTTAGTAGCCAGTAGCTTTGCCAAAATAGCGGTGATGTGAAACTTAATGGTGCGTTCTGCCAGGAATAGCTGCTCAGCGATTTGCTTATTAGATAAGCCCTTCCTGACCAATGTCAGCACTTCGAGCTCCCTTTTGGTCAATGGCGATGTGGGATAGTGAAATCGTACGTCTTTGTTTTTATCTTGCTTTCGCTCTTCGGTTAATAGCAAAATTTGCTGTTGTAATTCCTTTGCCTGATCCAATGATTGTTTTATCAGCTCGATCCCTTTAGGCATTTTCTTTTGTTCCAATAGTGAATGGGCATCATGAAGCCCTGTAACCAGGCCATCAATTCTGCTTTGCAGTACCCGCTCTATTACTTCATTAAGCGCGGTCTCTCTGCCGGATGGGTTGAAATTGTATGCTTCCTGAACTCTTGTGCGCTGAATCGCAATGCCAATTAGTTCTGAGATGGTATTGAGCAGTGACAATTGCTGCTCATTCAGCTTTTGCGTTTCTTTACTCACCAGATTAATAAGCCCCACTTTTTGTCCGTTTGTTGTAATGGGAATTGTTGCATGAAACTTCAGGTCCCTGGTGCCTGACTTGATATTTTTTAAGCGACTGCAGGCAATCTCGCTGATGTTCCGGGCCTTGGCGATGTCGTTTGATAAATATTGCTCGATACAAAAACACCATCCCGACAGGCGTTCCGGGTGGTTCGCCAAAGCAGGGGGCAAATTATAAGACGCGGCCAGATAAACTGACTTCACATCGGCCTGCACCAGCCAGATCCACCCGGTTTCAAGATTGAGTAACTGAACGGTTTTTTCCAGGGAAATTCCTAGCGCCGCAGGCAAAGAAAATTCCCTGTTCAGGCTGCTGGCTATCTCATACAAATGCGCGAAATAATCTTTGTGAAGCATGGTTTGTCTTTCAACCAGGGCAAATTCGGTTTAATTTCTTAATTGTAGATGTTAGAACCCGTGAGGACGCCGGGAACCTTATCACTAACTCAAAACATACGTCTTCCCCCAAGTCGACATTGCCTTCAATACGGGCGACAAGCTTTTGCCCAAATCCGTAAGAGAGTATTCTACACGCGGGGGAATTTCATTGTATTGCTTACGCAGTATAAGCCCGTCGCTTTCCAGCTCTTTCAGCTGCTGCGTCAATACCTTTCTTGATATGGTGGGTATGCGCGCTGCAATTTCACCAAAGCGTCTCTTCCCCGATGTGAGATAAAATAAGATTATACACTTCCACCTGCCTCCGATGTATTCCAGCGTTGCCGTCATCGGGCATGCTACATCTTCGTTAAAACTTGCCATTAGTTACTATTTAGTTACCACTTTTTGCCAGTTACCAGAAGGTAACACGTTACTTTTTAAGACCAACATTAGTTTCTTTGCGAAACTAAACTAAATATCATCTTGTGCTACCATGAAAACAAATGGCGCACCAACAGATCAATATCACAATAATTAAAAATAAATAAAATGAAAACAATACTTGTCATCGGAATGAATCCTCGTACTATCGACTTTACAAATCCGGAATTGCCCAAGGGACTGACCATAGAAATGGTGGAACAGGGCACCAAAGCCACTTTGGAAAAATTAATGGCTATGGGTTATGAAGCCGAAGCATTTTTAATTGATACGGGCACTACGGACTTTACCCATCTTGCAAAACAGTTAAAGGCTAAGAACTATGCCGGAGTAGTAATTGGGAATGGTATAAGAAGTCAAACGTCAAATTTTATTTTGTTTGAGCAAATCGTCAACATAGTCCATGCGAATGCGTCTAAGTCTATAATTATTTTTAATACACTTCCTACCAACACGGATGAAGCTGTAAAACGTTGGCTTTAGAACCTCAGATAAATTTTCCTAAACTTAACGAGTCTCTTGCGGAGTATGTACCTGGGATATCGGCTTTCCCGCAAACAGGGAGCTGTATGTGGATGAATTGGCTTTCCAATCATTTGCAGTTGAAGTCATCGACCAGATCTTGAAGCTTTTTGCGAATGGGCGCGCCTTTGGACGCAGGGGAAACCTGAAAGAGAATCGTAGTATGGTCGCTGGAACACGGTTTTACCTGAGTCGTGACATACAACTTGATTGGTTTTTGCGCCATGTAGTCGAGCATGGAGATTTCGCCAATAAATGTTTCTGCAGCATTTGCAGAACGGACAGCAGGCTTGATCGATACTGAAACCGGAAACAACTTTTCTTTAGGAATTTTTCTTTTTTCTATGTTTCGGCCGATCAGCCCGGTGTAATACGCCTCGAGATTCGCTTTCAAATTTTCAGCAGTGACGTGCTCATGCCCCTGCAGAAACCAGACAAATGTATAACTCCAGTATTCTTTACTGTCAGCCTTGCCCCACCCTGGCGCAAAACGCAATTCTTCCTGACCCTTGTAGGGGATCGAAGGAGCGAACTCGATAGGAATGGGAAACATCTCTTTACCCCAACCCGCAGGGTCTGGAAAATTGTAGGATGTTGTATCAAAGCTGTGATGTTGCGCGCGCACTTGGGCAAGTGATAGTATGGCAACTATGAAAAAGCAGACCCGTATTCTTTTCATACAATTACTTAAGTAGAATCTGTAAATATAGATATATAATTTTTCTACGGCCGTCTGAAACATTCATCTACCTTATTTCCAATGTTGTCAAATCTTTACTTTTTTATACTCTCTTAAGGGTAAAGCAGGAAAATTCTGTCTTAGTATCAAAGCATACTCCATTGAAAAGACAACGGCAGCGTTTAGGAACAGAAATTCAGAAGAAATTAGTGCGTGTTGTACT
Organism: uncultured Chitinophagaceae bacterium; assembly: GCA_963808065.1. Taxonomy (GTDB): domain Bacteria; phylum Bacteroidota; class Bacteroidia; order Chitinophagales; family Chitinophagaceae; genus Flavitalea. The sequence goes on along the minus strand of CAWEEK010000008.1, from coordinate 21,076 downwards.
TATGGTCTCCGGATTATTAACCTGGAATATTTTCGTATGGGCGCAAAAAGTCCCGCCTCCAGTCTATAATATTTATAGAGGAAGTACGCACGCACATACTGCATATACCAGGTCACACGGGGAACAATTTATTAAAAATCCGGGCGGAGGCATTGCAGTTTTTGATGATCAGCCTGGCGACATTATTGGTGCCTGGAAAGATGGATATAAAAAGGGAACAGGGTGCCCGGCGATAATACTTATCGGATCGAGCCAATACCCCGGCCCAGCCATGCTTATAAAACCTGATTGGCAAAAATTCCAGGGACTGCCGTCCGCACACTTCGCTTTGGCCAGAGCGAATAATTTTGATTTTTATATTACCACCGATCATTCACAGGAATACGTGTTTAACCCACCCGCAATTTCAAACAATGCATGGGCCGATACGAAGCGCGCGGCGGAAGAAGCTACCGATGAGGATTTTGTTGCTCTCAGGGGCTACGAACACTCGGAAAATAACGGTCCAAACGGTCAGGGTCACCTAAATATCATTAACAGCGAGGCCTATCTGAATGCGTTGGATCCTCGGGTCGATCTTCCATTTTTGTACAATTGGCTGAAAACTGCAAAATCAAACGGCGAGGGCTCCGTAGTGGCGGTTTTTAATCATCCTGGTCCCGGCCAATACAACAATTGGGCATATCGGGATCCTGAAATAACAGACATTATAACGATGCTCGAATTGATTAACTCTAATGATAAAATCCACTATGAAGCATTTATTAATTCACTGAATAAGGGATGGAAAGTTGCCCCGGTATGTGGTAATGATAATCATGGTCTTACCGGAATTAAGCAACACAGCTCCCGAACATTTGTGTTAGCTACGAATAAAACAAAAGTGGCGATACTGGATGCGATGAAGAACCGCAGAATGTACGCATCACTCGAGCAGAATATTCAATGTACATACACCGTAAACGATAGAATTATGGGATCCGACTTACCTGCTTCGAATGTTTATAAATTTAAAATTAAAATTAATGATCCCGATACGGACAATCCCGGAGATCGGATAACGAAAATTGATATAATTGGCGATAGCGGCAGAGTAGTGAATAGTTTTTCAGCTGATTCGTCACACTCCGTTCAGTGGAATCCAACTATTCGTAATGCTTCGGATAAATATTTCTTTATAAGAATTTATAATGCAAGTGGCGGAGATGCTGCCAGTGCTGATCCCGCAAAACCCATTGCATGGCTGGCGCCGGTATGGACAGGGAAATAGTTGATATTAAGATTCATCGAGGAAGACTGCAGGGAAAATTGTAAACATAACAATTCGATAATTGTCATTTTCCGCCGGTTATAATAATCAGGCTTTCCTTTGCACCCCGAATACTGGCCATGATTAACGCGGAGGATATTGAAGAATTGAAGAACCTGGTTTCACAATCAGGCAACGATGAACAAGCTTACACAAGGCTGTATCATATTTATTTTACCCCGCTACTAAAATTTGCCGTATCCCTTGTGCATTTACCTGCGATAGCAGAGGAAATAGTCTCCGATGTTCTATTGCAACTCTGGCGTATCCGGAAAGAGGCGGGGAGTATCAATAATCTCACTGTTTATCTTTTCACCTGCATACGCAATCACTCGCTCAACTATTTAGGTAGTAAAAACGCCGTACCTAAAGTCTATGCAGACTACATAACACTGGAAATGGCAAGTCCGCATCCGGATCCTGAACAGGTGTTTATTTCAGATGAAACGCATAGAATTCTTGCGAAAGCTATCAATCTGCTTCCGCCAAGGTGCCAGATTATTTTCAGGCTTATCCGCGAGGATGGACTAAAATACCGTGAAGTGGCAACACTGTTGAATATCTCGCAAAAAACTGTTGAAGCGCAAATAGGTCTTGCTATGAAAAAGCTTGCAGACGCGCTCCGGGAATCAAGACAAATTAGACATCTGCCGGCATTAAGGGTGGTTTCCTGAACCAATGTTACCTTAATATTACTTCGTGTTTTCTTTTTAAGGGTATTTACCAATTCTTTTGTCCTACATGTATAGCAAGAGGTCATTACATGCATGAAAGGAAAATCTGGGAACTCGCAGGAAAAATAAATGCAGGCGAAGGAACTGAAGTGGATCAAAAGGAATTGGAGCAGCTCCTGTCATCTTATCCTGAAATTGCCATTGACATTGAAGACATAGCGGAATTCTGGAGTTATACTGAACTTAAATCCGAGTCTGAGATAAGACACCATGCTTATGAGAAACTAATGCTGCGAATACAAAAGGATGAGCTTACTGGCTCTGAAACAAAAAAAAATACAAGTAGAAGTCAGTTGCTAAGATACATCCGGTATGCTGCAGCAGTCATTATCCTGTTAGGTTCTGCTGCCCTGGTATATTATGTTATTAAGCCCGGATATGATAAAAAAAATTCAAAATCGATAATTGCTGTCAACGGAACTAAAAGCCATTTAACACTTCCGGATGGGTCAAAAGTATGGCTGAACGGCGGATCCACGTTAAAATATGATCCAATTTCTGGAAGTGATTCAATCAGGGAAGTCTTTCTTTCCGGTGAGGCGTATTTCGAAGTTGCCCATCGTGAGGATCTTCCTTTCATTATTCATACCAGCCAGGTGGATATAAAGGATATCGGAACGTCATTTAATGTGCGTTCATATCCGGGTGAAGGGTTTTCTGAAACAACACTAATTGAAGGTTCTGTGGAAATAATTTACAAGAATAAGGAACGAACCTTATTAACTGAACCAAATCAGAAAATAACCGTATTCGATTCGGGCGATAACATTCAAACAAAGGCGGAAAAAGCCGTCAGTCATCAACTCTTACCCGAAACAGCATGGATGAAGGACGTGCTGATCTTTAAAAATGAAACGTTTCAACAGCTTGCCTTAAGAATGGAACGTTACTATGATATTGATATAGAATTCGAAAACGATATTTTGAAAAACCGAAAGATCACAGGAACCTTTTCCAATGAAACTTTCGAGCAGGCCTTTATTTCCCTGCAGCTAGTCATACAGTTCCATTATCGTATTGACGGGCGACGGGTATATGTATCTCAATAACCCGCCGCCCGGCATTAATTAGTATTAGTTCATCCTTAACCAGTAACGAATATGATCAGGTTCATGTTTAGCGGCTTCAGCCTGCTTTTTATCCTGCTACTTAGTTTTCCGTCTTTAGCAAAAACACAGGATGACGTCCGAATAACCATCCGTTGCTCGAATCTTCCTTTGGAAAAAGCATTGCCAATTGTCGAGGAAAAAAGTGGCTACCATTTTATCTATAGCGAGGATGATTTTGACAAAAAAACCCTGGTAAGCATTTCAGCGCAGAATGAGTTACTTACTTCGGTACTCAATAAAATACTATCAAAATCCGGACTGCAATACAAAATGATGGAGAATAAATCTGTCATTATATCACGAAGCGAAAAAAAGGAGGCGTACATCTCTATTTCCGGTATAATAAAGGATAATAAAGAGAACCCACTTTCGGGCGTATCTGTAAGTGTAAAAAACTCTGCTATCGGTACCGTCACTGATGCCGGGGGTCTTTTTGATCTGCGCTTTCAGGATAATATTGCCCCGGTGATTGTTGTTAGTTCAATTGGTTACGCGCAACAGGAATTGAGAGTGATTGACGGACAGGCACTGAAGGTGATTCTTGAAGTGCTCCCCGGTGGACTTAACGAAGTTGTTGTTACTGGTTACGGCAAACAGAAGAAAGGCTCTGTTACTGCATCTGTTGCCTCTGTAAAGGGCGATCAGTTGGCGAAAGCGCCTGTTGCCAATATCAGCAATACACTCGGCGGAAGGGTTTCAGGTGTTATCTCCCGTCAGTCGAGCGGGGCGCCGGGTGCTGATAACGACCAGATCCGTATTCGGGGAATCGGAACAACAGGAAATTCCTCTCCACTAGTGGTGGTAAATGGCATTCCAATGGATTATAATCAACTGAACCCAAATGAAATAGAAAGCATTACCATTCTTAAAGACGCTGCAGCGGTCGCTCCCTACGGACTTGCGGGTGCCAACGGAGTAATTCTCGTAACTACAAAACGCGGAACTCAGGGAAAATACATGTTTAATTATGATGGTTTTTATGGAATCCAGGAATCTACAAATATGCCTGAATTTCTGGATGCATACGGTTATGCAAGTGCACTGAGCCTGGCGAACCAGAATATCGGTAACGCCGCAACATATACCCCGGAACAATTGCAGAAATTTAAGGACCAATCGGATCCCGATCATTTTCCAAATTCGGATTTCATAGGGCGGATATTGCAAAAAGGCCCGATAACAAGACACGGTATTTCCTTTACTGGCGGTACCGAAAAATTACGGTTATATGGGAACCTGGGTTATTTGTATCAGGAAGGCATAGTTCCGGTAATTAACTTCAGGCGGTATAATTTTACTATTAATGCCGATGCAAATGTTACCAATACGACCGTCATTTCAGTTGATATTAATGCGGCACTATCAAAGAATACACAACCAAGTGGCAAAAGCGGGTCCTCAATATTTACCGATGTAACTGAAGTGCCACCTATCCTTCCGCTTACTTTTTCAAACGGATTGTATGCACATCCGTTGTTACCCCAGATATACGAAAGCGGTTACAACAATCAGAACAATAATGTATTCAATGGAAAGATAATGGTAGAGCAAAAGCTGCCATTTGTTAAGGGGCTTGCACTTAAAGGTGCCCTGTCTTTTAATAAGAATTACAACTTTGGTAAAAACTGGGGCAGACCACTTACTTTCTATAGCCTGAATGCGCAGGATGAATATATTACTCAGCCCTCCGGCCCGCCGTCACCTACACTTACAGAAGATATACTAGACAGTCAGCGGATTGTTGCACAAGCTTATGTCACCTATGATCGCATTTTTGGAAGACATTCAATTAATGCACTTGGTGTATTCGAGGGACAATACGGAAGCATGAACGCGTTTTCTGCGGGACGAATCAATTACGCTGTAAACCTCGACGAATTGTCGGCTGGCAGCAGCAATAAAAATGATTTAACCAATGATGGATATTCCGGAAGGAATGCGCAGACAGGACTAGTGTACCAATTGAATTATGCCTATGCTTCCAAATATCTTATAGGTTTGTCCGGTAGATATAATGGGCACTATTATTTTGCCCCGGGTGAGCGTTATGCATTCTTTCCTGCCGTTGCGGTTGCCTGGAATTTATCTGAGGAAAATTTCATAAAGAATAATTTTGACTGGCTCGACAATTTGAAGATTCGGGGCTCCTATGGAACCTCTGGAAACCTCGCGGGTAACCCGTTTCAATACCTCACATCCTATAGTTTAAGAAGCAGTTACATATTTGGAGGTAATGCTCCAAATCAGGTTCAGGGTATATATGAAAATGCACAGGCCAATCCTTTCATTACCTGGGAAACTGCTAAAAAGTCAAATATTGGTCTTGATGCCAACCTTTTCAAGGGGAAACTGGGTGTGGTCATTGATGTATTTAAAGAAAGGAGATCGAATATGCTGATTACCCCCGATGCAGTGGTGCCATCGGAATACGGCATCGGAATTTCGCAGGTAAATGCGGGCATAATGGAAAATAAGGGCATTGAAGTTACGCTCACTACCGACCATCAGTTTAAGAACGGACTGAAAGCAGGCGCAGCTTTTAATTTGTCCTATGCACGAAATAAACTGATCCAGGTTTTCGAAAACGGATCAACATTTAATAATCCCAACAGAAGGATTACAGGCCGTCCATGGAATACACAGTTTGGATTGCAGGATCTGGGATTTTATCAGTTATCAGATTTTGAAGAAGACGGCACTACCCTTAAATCAGGAATACCGGTTCCTTCATTCGGTCCCGTGCGGCCTGGCGATATTAAATATTCTGATATAGCAGGTGCGCCTGATGGCAGCGGCAAACCCGGCGCACCAGATGGAAAAATAGATGTCAATGACTACACTGCAATTGGTGATCCGCTGTTTCCGCAAATCACTTATGGTCTTAATCTTAATCTTTCGTGGAAGGGTTTTGATGCGAATGTATTATTGCAAGGTGCCCTTAAGGCAAATGTGTACCTAAGTGGCGAAACTGCTTACCCGTTCTTTAACGGCGCAAAAATATACAAGGAACAGACGGACACCTGGACGCCTGAAAATACCAATGCATCTTTTCCAAGGTTAACCCCCACACCAATTACAAACAATACCCAGACATCATCTTTCTGGATACGTAATGGCGATTTCCTGAGAATAAAAACATTGCAGGTTGGCTATTCTATCCCTGAATCATTAATTCACCGTACAGGACTTCGATCGATCAGGATTTTTGCGGCGGGCCAGAATCTATTCACATTCAGTGATATGAAGTTTCTTGATCCTGAACTCGGCGATTCGCGCGCTCGTTATTACTTCCAGCAAAAAACATATTCATTCGGATTAAGTCTTGGTTTCTGATTACAAATGCCAAAAAATAAATTATGAAACGGTTTTCTTATTTATTCATCATTCTTTTCATAGTATCGTGCAGTGAGAAAAGACTTGAAATATTGCCTACTGACAGGCTAAATGACCTTACCGTATGGAATGATCCTGCGAGCGTAAATCTTTTTCTTAATGATGTGTACAATAGTGTAAATGCCGGCCCCTATCCGGCAGTGTCCAGAGAAAATCCGAGCGAGATCAGCAATGATCCCCTTGACGATTTTACTGATAATTCCACGTACGGTCCCGAAGCGGGCCTTCCATCGGCGCAATTATTTAATAATGGAAGCTATGGACCGGGTTCACCGATCTTTCCTAACCAGTGGAAATATATGTACGCCAATATCCGCAAGTGTAACCTACTGATTGAAAAAGTATCGGGCTCTACATTCGATGAAGCAACTAAAAGAAGTATGATTGCCCAGGGCAGGTTCCTCAGGGCATATTTTTATAAACAGCTAATCGACCTTCATGGTGGTGTTCCGCTTATTACAAAAGTGCTTAATAATCTGGGCGACGAAGACATCTTTTTTGCCCGCAATACTTATGAGGAAAGTGTTGCATTTATTCAAACTGAATGCACAGCTGCGGCGGTTGACTTGCCTTTACAAGCAACAGGAAAGGATATTGGCAGGGCAACAAAAGGTGCGGCCCTGGCATTAAAAGGTGAAGAGGAATTATATGCGGGTAAGTGGGAGGAAGCAGCTCAAACGCACAAAGACATCATCGAATTGGGCGTTTATGAATTGTTCGATAGCTACGAGGGCATGTTTTATCCTGCGAACGAAAACAATGCTGAAGTCGTTTTTGATATTCAGTTTGCCCCGAACATAAGGAATAAAAATATTAACCAGTACTGGGGTGTTGTGGAAGTGGCGAAAGGAGCAGGGTGGGGATCGGTGGATCCTACTCAGAATCTTGTAGATGAGTACGAATTTAAGGATGGAAAAACTGCTGCAGAAGGTTCGGTATTCTATGATCCGCAACATCCGTACGATAACCGTGAAAAACGTTTTTATCAATCGGTAATATACGATGGATCGGTTTGGAGGGGAAAGGTGGTCTACACACGGCTTGGGATCGCTAACAATGCCAATGAAATTAACCTGACAGGAAAATCGGGCAATGCGGGCCGAACCGGGTATTTTGTAAGAAAGCTGCAGGACTCAAGTATATCTTCAACACCCAGCACACTCGACGGTGCCAATGTAATTGTATGGAGATACGCAGAAGTGTTGCTGAATTATGCTGAAGCGCAGAATGAGGTACTTGGGCCCGATCAGTCCGTGTATGATGCAATAAATAAGATCCGTGGACGGTCCGGACAACCCGAACTGCCCCCCGGATTAAGCAAGGAACAGATGAGAGACCGTATCCGCCATGAGAGAAGGATCGAGCTGGCATTTGAGGGCAAAAGGTTTTATGACATTATGCGATGGAAAATAGCAGATGAATTATTTGATACACCTATCTATGGGATGAAAATTACCGGCGACAATGAAGCATTGAAATATGAAAGAGTGGAAGTGCGTAAGATATCATTTGACCCTACAAAAAATTATCTGCAACCTTTACCGCAATATGCGCTTGATCAGAATCCAAAGCTTATTCAGAATCCAAACTATTAGTTCATGAATTGTGTACGGATATTGATATTATTACTAATCCCTTCCTTTTTATCGGCGCAACGGAAGCCCAATATCATTTTTATCCTTGCAGATGACCTGGGTTATGGAAGCATAGGCGCTTTTGGTCAGCAAATGATCAAAACACCCAATCTTGACAAGCTGGCAAAGGGAGGGATGAAGCTGACGAATTTTTATGCAAATCCTATTTGCGCCCCTACACGCGCCTCTTTTTTTACAGGGATGAGTTCGGCACATTGTGTGATCAGGGATAATTATGAATTAGGTGGCTATGAAGATTCCACCGAATTCGGACAGATGCCATTGCCCCCAAATACAATGACTCTTGGAAAATTACTGAAGGGTCAGGGTTATAAGACAGCAGTGTTTGGGAAATGGGGGATGGGCGGCCCGAATTCACCAGGCGTTCCCTGGAAACAGGGCATTGATGAATTTTATGGATATCTCGATCAAAAACAGGCGCATAATTACTATCCTTCACATCTATGGAGGAATAATATTTCAGAAAGACTTCCAAATCATGTGGTAAGCGCTCACCAGAAATTACCTCCGGGCGCAAGTCCGGAAGATGATGCTTCATATGCTGGATTTAAAGGCAATATTTATTCGTGTGATACTATTACTTCAGAGGCCCTGAAATTTATCAGGCAAAATAGACAATCGCCGTTTTTTATGTATCTGGCCTATACAATTCCCCATATGGCGCTGCAGGTTCCTGACAAATACCTGCTTCCTTACCTTGGAAAGTTTGATGAAAAGCCTGTCAACGGCGGAGGATATCTGCCCGTAAAGCATCCTTACTCGACTTACGCAGCCATGATCACATTACTGGATGAATATGTAGGAAGAGTAGTTAAACAATTAAAGGACGCGGGCCTGGATAAAAATACCCTGATCGTTTTTACCGGCGACAATGGAGCAGCGGGAGGTGGGGCAAATACTGTCAATCCCGATTATTTTAATTGCAGTGCGAATTTGAGAGGGCGAAAGGGTACCCTTTATGAAGGTGGTATAAGGGAACCCTTTATTGCTTTCTGGCCGGATAAAATTAAGGCCGGTGATAGTTCTGGTCATGCGGTTGCTATATGGGACATGCTTCCCACTTTTATGGAAGCGGCGGGGGTAAATAAAACAAAGGGTATTGATGGTATTTCCATTTTGCCTTTGTTGCAGGGTCGTGGGAATCAGCAGCAGCATGAATATTTATATTGGGAAATCCACAGACCCGGTAAAGGCATACAGGCGGCCAGATTTGGAAAATGGAAGGCTGTCCGCAGGCAGACCCATGTGAATCCCCATAACCCCATTGAATTGTACGACCTGGGAAATGATATTTCGGAAACGACCGATGTATCTGCAAAACATCCTGAATTAGTTCAAAAGGCGGATAAATACTTTAAGAACAGGGAAACCGCGGCACTTACCGAATGGAACTTTTATACCGAGCCTCGGAAAGAAGAGTAAAGCAGTTAAATGAATTATTATGAAATATAATGTAGGCATGTTAGTTTTCTTTATTTCGATTTATTGTATCGCCAGCGGATTTAATCAATCAGTTCCTGGAGTAAATAAGCAGCATTTTATAAATGTCCGCGATGCTGCGGGAATTAAGACATTTTTTAAGTATACTGATGACAGGATTCCCTTTATTAGTTCACACAGGGGAGGTCCGAGAGCAGGATTTCCTGAGAATTGTATTCCCACCTTTGAAAATACCTTGGCGAGAACCTGGTCGATTCTTGAAATTGATCCTCATTACACCAAAGACAGTGCAATCGTCCTGATGCACGATAAAACCTTAAATAGAACGTCCAACGGTTCAGGAAAAGTTTCTGATTATACCCTGGAGGAAATAAGGAAGTTCAAGTTGAAGGATACTGAGGGTGCAGTTACAGAATTCGGTATTTCTACACTTGATGAAGTGCTTGAATGGGCAAAAGGGAAAACAATAATGGTATTGGACGAGAAGGATGTGCCTGCTGAAGTGCGTGCCCGTAAAATTATAGAGCATCATGCGGAAGCCAGCGCCATGCTGATCGTATATTCTTTTGCGGATGCTGTGAAAGTACATGCCATCAGCAAGGATATTATGATGGAGGTTATGATTCCTGATCCGGAAAAATTGAAGAGTTTCGACAGTACTGGTGTTTCCTGGTCAAATGTTGTGGCATTTGTAACACACACTCAACCGACAAATGCAGGTATTTATAAGATGATTCATGATAAAGGATCGATGTGTATTACCGGAAGTTCGAGAACGATAGATAAGGAATTTATCCGGTCAGTAAATAAAGATACTGCTGCATTAAAAAACGGTTATGATCAATTGATCCGTAACGGCACCGACATTATCGAAGCAGACCTTGGAATAGAGGCAGGTGAATCTATTGCGACATTTAGCAGAAAGGGAAGCAGCAAAAAATCCTTTTTCCATATTAGAAATAAATGATTTAATGTGAGCTTTCCGGTAAATGTTGCTTGCTCGCTTTCGCTTTAAAGCAATATATCGAGTAGATTACACAGGCTCAAATAGAAAGAAAACCCGTGGCGATTGACCACGGGTTTGTCTTATTTGGCGACAGTGCCTTAATTGCTCTTGAATAATTTCTGGCTCCTGATCTTGTTGCCCGTAACCAAGGTAACCATATAAATGCCCTTGGCGTATTTGCCAAGATGGATTTGCACGGTGTTTACTCCGGCATTTGTTACTCCTTTTTTAGCGATGAGTACCTGACCATAAATATCCACGACCCTCAGTTCATACCGCATATCTTTCACCGTCGCATCGAATACGACAGTGGCGACATCCTGAACAGGATTTGGATAAGCGCGGAAGGAGAACCCGGACAGATCAACCTCTCTGTTTGCTGAATTAACTTTGAGTGCAGCCGACTGCACGGTAAAAAACTTACGTGCCACAGGTGCGGTTCCGCAGGCATTCCTGACTGTTGCTCTAACATAGCCATTTATAGCCCCGGCTTTAATGCTGGCATTATTTGTACCCCATCCGCCTACCACTGAGGAGCCATCAGCAACCCATGAGAAATAGGTTAACCCAAGATTTGACGGCAGGCTGTAAACGTTTACGGATCCTGTAACCACCTGCGAAGGTCCTGTGATCTGCGCGCTCAGGTCACCCGGAGCTCCGCTTAAGTTGAGATTAGTCTGCGGACTTGTACCACATGAAGTCGTGGCGCTAACTTTTAGTGCCGCAGTTGTGAAAGTTGCAGGAGTTTTGATCGATACTGAGGCCGTTCCCTGGCCGGAAAGAAGCGTGAACCCGGGAGGAACCGCCCAGTTGTATGAGGTGGCTCCTGCCACTGCGCTGGCGGTATAGGATAGGGTTTTGACACCACAAAGATTAGATGCCTGCCCGGTGATTGCTGCTGGTGCAGGAACTGGTGGTGTACAGTTGCCTCCGGACTGTACGGTAAAATATTTTTTTGCCACCGGTGCCGTGCCGCAACTATTCTTCACCGTGACTCTTACATAACCGTTGATGGCGCCCGCCTTGATGCTCGCGCTGTTGGTACCCCATCCGCCGACAACTGAACCCCCGTCAGCTACCCATGAATAATAGGTTAAGCCCAGGTTTGAGGGTAGGCTGTAAACATTTGTTGAGCCGGCGACTACTTGCGAAGGTCCTGTGATCTGCGCACTCAGGTCGCCTGGAGGCCCGGATAAGGTGAGACTGGTAGGCGTACTGTAACCGCATGACGTGCGACCTGCTTCAACCTGTAACACCGCAGTTGTGAAAGTGACGGGTGTTTTGATTGTCATTGTTGTCGTTCCCTGGGCAGATAGTTCGGTGAACCCATCAGGAACCGTCCAGTAGTAAAAAGTAGCACCAGGAACCGAGCTTGCAGTATAGGTAATTGTCTTACCCCCACACAGATTGGAAGCCTGTCCCGTGATGGCAGCCGGCGCAGCGGGGGGACTGCAGATTTTAAATTTTGCAGTAATTGAATGCGGAGCCGTTACATTGGTGAAAGTATAGGTGGTAATCGCTCCCTTCGATACCCCATCAACCACAACATTTTCCACATTATAACCCGCGTCAGCGGGTGTTATCGTGTAGGTCTTATTCGATCCTCCGACCACAGGCGTTACTCCATTTGGACTGATCGTGCCCCATAGGATCGGTGCGACGCTGGAAGTGATATGATAAACACCCGTGCCCGATATATAAAAGTTAACATTGGAGATGTCATAAAAAATGTTTCCGACAGCTTCAATTTTTATACGACACGCGGCACTTGGAAGGTTCGGAACCGTTATCGATTGACCACCGTCATTAGGCGTACTGGCAATTAAAACCGTAGGGAAGGTCAGGCCGCCATCAGTAGATAAAGAGATCTTGACATTGGCGCAGCTCACCGGCGATGCTCTTGTGCCAGCCACGCTCCAGGCTATTGTTTGAGTGGAACCGGGCGTCCATGTAACCGCTGAGTTAGGTGCGGCGACCACGAATGGACCTGATGTGGCACTTGTAAACACTGTCAAGTCATCGCTGTTGTTTGCCGGGCCACCAACATGGTTATCCCGAACCGTGAACCGGAAATTCATCGATCGCGCGACGGAAGGAACAACTTCGAAGGTTGAGGAAACGGATCCGGCTAAAACAGTTGACAGGGTGGGAAATGACCGGTATGGAACGCTGCTTGGAGCAAGACTGGCAAATGCCGGACCGGAGGTTTCAGTACTGGAGGGATAAGGCGTACCTTCTGCTTCAGGATCCTGCTGTTCCCAGTTGTAGGTTAACGGATCACCATTGGCATCCGTTGACGACCCTCTTAATATGAAAGCCGTTGATTTTGGAATCGTATAGTCAGGTCCGGCATTGGCGGTGGGGATGGCATTACCAGTTGCAGTATTCACCGCGCAGGTGGACGACTTTATAACATTCGTTACGTGTTCAATACTAACAGCGTTAAAATAGGCGCCATAGGCTGGCTGACCCTCGACCATTGGTTCTCCATTTGAATAACTCATGATAGAAGTGCCCAGCGAGGGCTCAACCTGGGCCGGGGGATAATAGTCAGGTGTATGCGAGAAAACGTGATAAGCACCGAATTGATGACCAAATTCGTGGGCAACCACATGGACGTCATATTCATCGCCCTGGGGGTTCCAACTGCAAGAGACCGCTTCCCCTTTAGCAGCATATGGATAATCTTCGGGATCATTACATACTGTTCCATAATTAATTGCCACGCCACCCGACCAGGCACCAAGTAACAAATGACCAACATCATACGCAGCACTCCCTACTACCCTGGTCAGGGTGTTGCCCACTTCAGTGAGCCAGCGATAATCACTCCACGCAAGTGCGTAGTCAGAAGTGTAAGGGTCAGTATCAGGATTGAGATATACGAGTCTGTTGGTATTGGCGATCATATTCATATGAACGCCAAAGTCGGTTTCAAAAATTCCATTAATTCTGGTCATGGTGGCATTCATACCTGCGATCGCTCCAGCCACAGTTCCCCCGAAATATTGAGCGTATTCCCCGGAGCAGGAAAGCGCCAGGCGATAAGTTCTCAGGATTCCGTCATCGGCGTTTGGACGGTTGGCTGTTATTGCATTTAACCTGAGGTTCTTTTTGCCTGTTTCCAGCACCCGGCACTCGGCAGGAGTGAGGGACTTCTCTTTACCAGAGCCGGCGTATACGACATAGGCCTCTTGATCCTTTGTATATGGCTCGATGAATACCGTGGGTTTGTCCGGCCGGATCAACATCGATTGCAACCCCAGTGGTGACACACTGAAATAAATTGTCTGTGCAGGATTGTCTGCCCCCTTGCCAACATAGGATCTAATCTCAGGATATTTCGCGGCCAAAACGGGATCCATATTTGAATTTTCAACTACTGAAAAATTTTCCAGCTTGCCCTCTTCATTTGGAAAGGAGACGAGGCGACCGGAAGAAATTCTTCCATTTCGCTTTAACGTACCGATGAGTGAAGACCGGAGACTGGCGACATCCAACTCGAATAATTTGGGCTGGATCAGTGTCTGTTTATTTTTGAGAATGGAAGAATTGCTTTTCACACCGGAAAGCCGCTGCCAGGGCCCTTGCTGGGAAATGGCCGCTGTCGCGAAGAGTAGATATCATCAGGACAATTAGGTTAAATTGTTTCATCTGGAGTTCAGGGTTTTTATTATTAATTATTGGAGGGTGATTAGCAGCAGATTGAAGTAATGGCGCCGGGGTTTCGTTTCATACAATTCGTTTAATGGTTATTGGTGTTGTCTGGTCTTTGTCAAATGTCGGGAATTTCAACTCCGGGGGAAATCGCGAAATAGGGTGAGGAAACGAGTTTTATAAGTGGAGAGCAGCAATGGCAGCGGGATGAAACTACCTTCGGGGCTCACACTTTTAAAAGTAAATTAATGATTCTCTATTTACATCTCGAGATTTCACCCGATCTCCCTAAAAATGGGATATGATATGCCATTCGAGGTGCTAACCGTGAGAACATATACTCCGGTAACTTCGCGATAAGGTTTAAGTAATTTTGGTTTTGTTTACCTATTTTAAATGTAAGCAACCGCTGGATGAGTGACAATTCAAAACATAGCACTGTTCAATTCCTGCTGAATTATTTCCAACAACTCATTCCACTGTCGGAAAAGGAGCAGGAATTAGTTGTTCAAAGTTTCAAGCCGCGGCTATTTCGTAAAAAACAGTATGTTCATCAAGAAGGCCAGGTATGTACTGAAATGTCTTTTGTAGTTCGAGGGTGTTTAAGGATGTACAAAATTGATGAAAAAGGCAGCACACACGTACTGCAATTTGCAGTCGAGAACTATTGGATTATGGATTTGGGAAGTTTTCACGGCGAGAAGCATTCTATGTTGAACATCGATGCCTTAGAAGATACGGTTGTATTGCAAATAAGCCGACCCGACCTGGTTTCTCTTTATCTCGCAGCCCCGAAATTCGACCGGATTTTCCGTGTTTTGTTAGAAAATAGCTTTATTAGATTGCAGGACAGACTACTTCAAAATATCAGTTCTACAGCCGAGGACCGCTATAATTCATTTTTAGAAGTATATCCACATATGTTGAATAGACTCTCACAAGTGCAGATAGCTTCATTTTTAGGCATTACACCTGAGTTTCTTAGCCGCCTGAGAAACAAAAAAACCAAGGGGAATTCCTCAAAAACTTAAACTACATCAATACTATTTCTTAAACAAGGTCATTGGAGAAAGCCCTCTCATTGGCTGAGATTTGCGGTTATAAAGCAATTATTAAAAAAGAAATAGTTATGACACAGCAATCGAAAATCGCCATTATCGGTCTCGGACACATCGGAACAACAGTAGCAACTAATCTTGTTAAAGGAGCACGGGCCATTATTGTTGCGGACCGCAACATCGATAAGGCCAAAAATCTTTCTCAAAAACTCGGTAACCTCGCGGAGCCGATGGAAATTACCACTGCGATAAAAGCAGCGGACATCATTGTTCTGGCAATTTGGTTTGATGCCATAAAGGAAGTCCTGACGCAGTATAAATCCGAACTTGCCGGGAAAATCATTGTCGACCCCTCTAATCCTATCGCTCCAGCCGAAAAGGGAGGATTTAAGAAAACAATTGGCGAGTTGGAGTCTGCGGGAGAGATAATTTCAGATTTACTTCCTAATGGTGCCAGACTGGTGAAGGCACTGGGGACACTTAGCGTTGCTACTTTATCAAGTTCCGCTTTCCGGGATCCAAAAAACGTTTTGTTTTACGCAACTGATGACATAAAGATAAATTCTGAAGTGGACCAGTTGATCAGGGACAGTGGATTTGAACCAGTAAGGTTAGGTGATATCAGTCAATCCATTCGTCTGGAAGCTTTTGGCGAATTTCATGAATTTGGTGCTCTGGGAAAGACGGTTACCCTTTCTGAAACAAAAAAGTTACTTGAAGTTTGAGTTGACAGACAAATCTGAATCAAACTATATTCCCTAAAAACGCTTATCTATGACATTGGGATTTTATTTCTGCTCTAAAACCAGCTGAGCATAGCAGGTCGTGTTCGAGGGCAAGGATTTGGAAAGGTTGATAGACTAAGGTTATCTATCCCAGCCAGGGAAGGATTGTGAAACTATTTGTTTTGCGAAACTGAAATATATTATGGATATCACACGGATAGGCTCACAAGAGTCAAAGAAAGGTCCCGCTGACTGGTTTACGGGACAAGTACGAATCGACCCATTATTTGCCGCAAATACTGCGAGACGAGCTGCGGCATCTTCTGTAACGTTCGAGCCTGGGGCGCGAACTGCATGGCACACACATCCATTGGGCCAGACATTAATTGTTACAGCAGGAAGCGGTCGTGTGCAAAAAGAAGGCGGCCCAATTGAGCATGTTCAGCCTGGGGACGTTGTATGGTTTGAACCAAATGAGAAACATTGGCATGGTGCCTCGCCGACAACCGCAATGACACATATTGCTATCCAGGAAAATCTTGACGGAAACGTAGTGGAATGGTTAGAAAAAGTGTCGGACTCAGACTATAACCCACCCCAGGTCACGTAATCCAATTCTTCGGCATTCCTTAGCTGCGATGCTGAACACGGGTTCGGGCCTTTCAGGCAACGGTTTCTTTTCCCTTAAGCAAGACCAAATAACCACTAGTCTGAACAGGGAAAGGGAATCCATTGGCCGGGTTGGATTAAATTCTTATTTAAACCTTCGTTTTCATTGCCGAGTCCCAGGATTTCCTATTTTGTGGTTCGTCTCCACTTTTCCTCTGGTCAAGCCCGTTTTAATACTCCACGTACTTATTGATGATTCGCTGGTCCATCTTCCAACGCTAAACCAAGCGCCCCCTTGACTGCCAAACCTTAAACTACTGCAATGAAACGATTGTGCCTGGTTGTCGCGACTTTATTGTTGCTCGCGTCAACTGCCCTTGCCCAGCAGAACCCCTGGCAACGGCTTTCCGGTGTGAGAAGCAACTCTTCCATTCTCAAAAATAAACGCACACTGGTTCAGCCCAAATTATTCGAGCTGAATGTCACCAGTCTCCGGTCCTCACTCATCGGCACACCAAAACGCACTGGAAGAATTGTCTCCGGTCGTCAGGTCTCTTTCCCTGATGAAGAGGGCATGCTGGAAAACTTTTTAGTCGTCGAAAGTTCCAATATGGACCCGGTTCTGGCTGCGAAATATCCGGACATCAAGTCCTATGTCGGGAGGGGTGTAAAAGATCCTGCGCAAACCGTTTATTTCAGTGTGTCACCACTGGGGCTACAATCGATGTTAATTCGACCGGACAAACCCACGGTGTTCATCGAACCGTATACAAAGGATCACGAATCTTATGTCGTATATACCGCGTCTGATAACGAAAGGTCTCTCGCTCCCTTCGAATGCCACGTATTGGAAACAGGCAAAAAGAACCTCAGGTTAAATGCAATAACTGCCAACCGTCCAAACGCCGATGACGGGATATTCAGAACTTACCGTCTGGCACTTTCCTGTACTGGTGAATATGCCCAATATTTTGGAGGCACGGTTGCCTTCGCGCTGGCTGCCATGAACGCGAGCCTCACGAGGGTAAATGGAATTTTTGAAACAGACTTTGGCGTACATATGAACCTAATCGCCAATAACGACAAAGCTGTATTTCTCAATCCTGCCACTGATCCCTACACTTCTGATGTCGCACTTGCCTACAGTGATTTTCGCTGGATACCTGAAGTAGTGCAGGCTCTGGCGCAGGTACTTGAGCCCGGGGCATATGATATAGCCCATTTGTTTACTGGCTCCGGCAACGGTGGTGCTGCCGGTTTAGGAACTGTGTGCCACGGTCTGCCATCGGACCCCTTATTTGCAAACAGTTCCGCATTCACTGGCCTCGAAATTCCGGAGGGACATGAGTTTGACGTCCGTTTAGTTTCCCATGAAATGGGTCATCAGTTCGGAGCTAATCATGTTTTCTCGTTTAGCGCTGAGTCCCTTACCGCCCAGGTGGAACCAGGGCATGGAACTTCGGTCATGAGTTATAATTTTGGAACGCCTCAGGTCGAAGGTCAACCTCGCTACGGAACCTATTTTAACGCAGTAAGTATTGGAGAGGTAATGGATTATATAAGGACTTTTAGCTGCGGAGTAACAACTCTAACGGGAAATGCCATTCCTACTGCCAATGCAGGGCCGGATTATACGATTCCAAAATCAACACCTTTCATGTTAAGAGGGACGTCGACTGATGCCAACGGCGATCCTTTAACCTACAACTGGGAGCAACAGGATGGGATAACAGCAGGCACACCTGTTCCAACCAGTACTGCCACCACCGGCCCCGCGTTTAGCAGTCTCTCTCCAGGCCCTTCTCCCAACAGGTCTTTCCCTACTTTGTCTACGGTTTTAACCGGTGCCGTCGCCTCGACCTGGGAAGTTGTTCCTTCCGTGGCACGGTCCATGAAATTCCGGTTTACCGTTCGGGATAACCATGTTGGTGGCCCGGCAAATAATAGCGATGATATGGTGGTGACTACAAGTGCGACTGCAGGTCCGTTTGTAATTACTGTTCCGAATACCGCGGTTACCTGGCCTATAGGTTCCACTCAAACTATTACCTGGAATGTTGCAGGCACAACGGCAGCACCGGTGGGCTGCGCAAACGTCAAGATCTCTTTATCTATTGACGGTGGCCTCACCTTCCCTACAGTGTTAATTGCCAGTACGCCTAATGACGGAAGCCAGGCAATATCGGTTCCTAACAGTCCGAGCGCTTCAGCCCGTATCAAAGTGGAGGCTATCGGAAACTTATTCTATGACATATCCAATGTCAACTTTTATATTTCGAACACAGGAATATATAATATCACTGCCAGCGCCGCACCGATCGGGTGGGGCACTATCACTCCGGATGGAGTGGTTCCCGTGGTTGGTGGTTCCAGCAAAACTTTTATTATTACACCCTGCGAAACTTGTGAGTTAAACGATGTTGTTGTCGATGGTGTACCTAAGGGAACAATCACGTCCTATACTTTCAGCAATGTCACTGCCCCGCATACGATCACTGCAACTTTTAGAAGCCAGGGCTGCAGTGGATTGGCGGGTCCACCCATAATAGGTCAGACGTCAAACCTTTGCAACGGTAAAACCATTAGCTTTAGGTGCGGCATAGTTGAGACCGCTAACTCTTACAATTGGACCATGCCTTCGGGGTTCACACTGCTCTCAGGCCAGGGAACGACAACTGTGACGATCAAAACTCCTGTCAATTTCAATACAGCTGAACTAAAGGTTAACGCGATATCCTCGTGTGGTATAAGTGCTCCGACCAGTCTGACATTGAATGGGGCTCCAGGCGACCTGAGCGCGGAGATGCAAGGGCCTTCACAGGTTACTACTGGTTCTATAAATGTATACAGTCTGCCATCAATCGCAGGGTTGTCGTATACATGGGTGGCCGATGGCGGTTCAGTTGTGGGAGGATGGGGTAGCAACAATGCCAGTATCAAAGCCGGCGGCATCAGTGGCTATGTAAGAGCCACGTTGAAGAATAGTTGCGGCACCGGACCGGTTGCACAAAAATATTTTACCATACAGTCCGGTGGCACCTGCACACTGCCAACGCTATCAGCAGCAGTCACAAATGTGAATTGTTTTGCCGCGAAAACAGGAGCCATAAATCTCACTGCCGCCAGTGGAAGCAGCCCCTATACCTACAGTTGGACCGGTCCAAATGGTTTTGTCTCCACCGCGGAAGACCTGTCGGTACTTGGTGCAGGAACTTATACGGTCACGGTAACGGCAACGGGCGGTTGTAAGAAAACCGCAACATATTCCATCACCCAGCCGACAACAGCGCTGGCGATCACGGTAACACCGGGTACAATCAGTTGTGCCGGGGGAACGACCAATGTAGCAGTCGCGGCTACAGGTGGGGTGGCTCCTTACACGGGAGTCGGGGATTACACAAACCAGGGGGCGGGCACGCGCACGTATAACGTGATGGATGCAATTGGCTGCCGGATGTCCAAAACGATCGTTATCCCTCCGGGCAGCGGATCTCAGACACCGGTAACAATCACGGGTCAGGCGACTAATCTCTGTGGTCGCAAAACCGTGACCTATACGGTCAGCGATGTTCCAGGAGCATTTTTTTACCTCTGGACCGTTCCTCCAGAATTCACAGTAGTCGGATGCGTGGATATGCCGACGGTGACGCTCATTTCACCCGCTTTATTTACCACTGCGGAATTAAAGATCCAGGTGAGTACTGGTGCATGTGGAACAAGTTTCCCGACGACTCTCACTTTAACGGGAGCTCCGGGTGACCTAAGTGAGCAGATCACAGGACCTTCGCAGGTAATCACGGGCTCAACAAACGTTTACAGCCTGCCATCAAATCTTGGGTTAAATTATTTTTCATGGGTGGCTGATGGCGGTTCAGTTGTGGGCGGATGGGGTACGAATAATGCCAGCATTAGGGCCGGGGCTATCAGTGGCTATGTTAGAGCCACGGTCAGGAATGCCTGCGGAACCGCACCTGTGGCACGTAAGTTTTTTACCGTGCAGTCGGCTGCGCTCAAAGTTAATTCAGCAAACAGTGAGGTTGATCTGTCAGGGTTCTCCTTCCGCGCTTATCCAAATCCGGTTCAGGATTTGGCCACGGTCGTATTTGATGCAACGGTGAAGGATATGCGATATGAACTGAGGGTCGTTGATATATATGGTCAGGTACTCGTCGCTAAAAAAGGAGTGACAAATGCCGGTGTAAACACCGTGCAAATCCATCTTGGCAAATATGCTAAGGGCATCTACATGGTAAACTTAATCACCAAAAACAGGATCAGGAGCACGAAACTTTTCAAGAGTAATTAAATATAACCGCCGAAAATACAAACCCGTGGTGACTCACTACGGGTTTGTATAATTTTAAGTTAAACGTGCAAAGCT
>CAWEEK010000007.1:0-867225 GCA_963808065.1 uncultured Chitinophagaceae bacterium | reverse complement strand
TTTATTGTTATGTCTCGTCTCAACCATCGTATTGCTAAGGGATGGCCGCTTCGAATTTTGTCCGGTCTTTCTCAGATATTGTACCAGGATATACTATCCCGGTGACAAGTAAATTTTGTTTTTCACGTAATTGCTTAATCTTGTCCTCGTACTTCCCCCCCTCATGGTAAGCAAAGACTCTGTGTTGCCCATCTATTAATCCTATTATATTGAACTCGTTTGGCAGTTGGATTTCAACAGGTTGGGTACGCGCGACCGTATTAAATTCTATCGTCATCATATTTTGGTCCAGCAGCTTTGTTGTAGAAGGAAGAGTTATAATAATATTGTTAATAAAGACACGTCCTTCCTTGTTCAAATATTCCCTTATTTTCTTTATTTTGGCAGACTTAATCATTCTTTGGTATAAGTTCTGATTATCTTCCCATCCATACTTTCTTAAAACATAGGATTTTTCGATTAGCGATTTAGGGTCGATATAAAATGAAATTACTTTGTACCCTTTTGAAAAATTGCTATATGACTCAGGAAGGAGGGAGCCCTTATAAAAAGCTGCCGATCCTGACGTTGGCAAAATATTGCTCCCAATATCTTGATAATTTAATCCTAAAAATTTAAACAATTCAAATCTCGCGGATGACTTTATAATGCCCGTAAGATTCTTAAAATATTGGACCGCGAATGGATCGAAGAATTTTATTCTTGGAGCTTGGTTTTTGAGATCGTCGTTCGCTTTTCTGTTTTAGAACAGTAAACGATAAATACCTTGAATTCATTATTGGTGTAATATGGTCCTTTTGAAACTTTAAAAGGTGGAAAAGCCTCGCCAAAGAAATCAAGAAATTCTTCCTGACTATCTAGTATGTGATCATAAATAACTTTCTTTTTCAATAAATGAGACGAAATATTTTTGTCGACCGTGTATTCCATGAAAAGAATGATATTATCATGAATAAATACATCATCAAAGTCACTTTTTCGCCCTTTTAAATTCGAACTCCACTAACGCAAGGTCTTTGAGCAATTTAAAACCGACATTAGTTAATACGCCCCTTATGAGGTCGATTTTTTGTTTCCTCTGGATCTTTTGTTCCTCGTGAGAGGTTTTCTTTTGTTTTTTTTAGATTTCCGTTTGAGTTTACTCATAGTCGCTTTCGTTTAAGTTTACCTTAATCTTACTGACAATAATTTCGTTGGGAGTAGATTCAACAAGGCTTGCACTTGACCGATGGTTCTTATACTTATGAGTATCCTTGCTAGTGTATGTATAAACGTTAGTGGATCCGATTTCCTTGAGAAATGCAGCAGGTGATGTTGTGAAACGAAACTGTGCTTCAATTCCAAATTTAGATAGAGGAGAGGTGGACATTAGCATCTATTATTGTTAAAACCTTCTCTTGATCTAGAGTTGATGCAACATGGAAAGCATATTTTGCTACGCACCTGGCATTTTTCTTTCTTGGGATATCTTTTAATCGTTCTACGTAAACACGCATTATATCTTTTTGATAAAAGCTTTCAATTCTAGAATATAGCACGCGTGCAAATTTCAATATCCGTAAGCTTAAAATCAGATTTTCGAATTTGGACTGCTGTAATGACGACTTTTTTGATTTGACGTACGTTTCCTTTTTTTTAATACCTGTTTCATTTAAGAATTGATGAAACATAGTAATGTTCTTCAACATTTAATTCAAAACCGACGTATTTCCTCTTCATGTTGTCAGCCTTGGCCAAGACGGCCCCCGATCCTGCAAATGGACTCATTACAATGTCTTTTTCTTTTGTGGTTAGTTTCAATATTCGGGCAATCATTGCTTCAGGTAATGGACAAAAGTGTCGTATATATCCATTTCCCCAGATCCTTGAGTTGGTATAGCAAATTCCCAAATCCACTCTGGTGTTTTGCCTTTTGGGTTATAGCTTTCCGGATACCTTACCCACCATTTTTTTAGGACTTCGGAATCTCTCATTCATCAATGTAAAAATTATATTTATCGCCTTTTGCAAACACCAGGATATATTCAAACAAGTTTCTCATTTGCCCTTTGTGTGCCCAAGGAACTGTTCTGTCCTTTGTCCAAATTATTACTTCCTGCAATTTCCATCCAATTGCCTTTATTTTATTTGAAAAGTCGAACGGTAATGGTACAACTCACCATCTTTCTTTAAATGCATCTATAACTACCCAAAGTGAGCCATTTTCTTTCGTGCAGTCATGGACATTTTTGAAAACTTTTTTAAGGTCATCGAAGGTATTCCTCATATTTTTGACCAAATCCTATCTGCTCTTTATAACCATAATCTTTTAGATTAAAATATGGCGGAGAAGTTATTGTTACCGAGACAACAGGTTTGGCAACGATTCCGTTGAGTTTTCGGGCATCCTTGTGATGGAGTTTGAAGATAGTCTCTTCAATATCAGATTTCTTTCTAGCCATTCAAAAACGAATTAAGAGCGGTAGCATTTTAACTCTATCGTGTTCCATATCCTATCGGTGAAATAATTCTATTGGTCTCAGATAATCAACTTTTA
The DNA here is from genome assembly GCA_963808065.1 of uncultured Chitinophagaceae bacterium. Lineage (GTDB taxonomy): Bacteria > Bacteroidota > Bacteroidia > Chitinophagales > Chitinophagaceae > Flavitalea. Next base: position 864,689 of record CAWEEK010000007.1, on the reverse strand, counting down.
TTTTTCCCCATTTTTGAACCTTGACAAGCTTATCGCCTTTTGATGATTAATCGGTTTATTGCATACTTTTTATCTTTATGATTCTCGAACGGTGATTACAGTAATTATCTCTCAGGCTTGACCTCTTCAATTGTTTCTCTCAATCAGTGTAGGGATTTTATTTGTTGTTACTCGACATGAAGCAGTTTCCAGAGAATTTAGTGTGAAGTACCGAGCAACATTCGTTGCTGGCAGTCGTAACTTCCCTTGTAATAAGTTCCATCTATCTCACTTTTCAACACATACTCAAAATTGCCCGTACACACGAAAGCCCTGAATATCTCCAGCCTTCTGCGGACCGGACGGGACTCGAACCCGCGACCTCCGCCGTGACAGGGCGGCATTCTAACCAACTGAACTACCGATCCATTCGCCGGGGAACTCCCCCTTAAAACGGACGGCAAAGATAAGGGTCTGATCGTTTTCCTCCCAATAAAATGTTGAACCTGAATTCCCTCCTTTTCAGGCAACATCCTCACCTTTATCCAAAGATTTCCCAATGCGAATTGTCATCATCGGCGGCACGGGCCATATCGGCACCTACCTGGTTCCTGAACTGGTGAAATCCGGCCATGAAATCGTCTGCGTCACCCGGCAGCAAAGACAACCCTATCAACAGGATCCCGGCTGGGCCCAGGTGCGGATGATCAGCCTCGACCGGGACGCCATGGAAGCCGCGGGATCCTTTGGACAGGCCATCGCGGATCTTCAGCCCGACATTGTGATCGACCTGATCTGCTTCACGCTCCCCAGCGCGCGTCAACTGGTGGAAGCCCTGCGCGGTAAAATCAAACAGTTCCTGCACTGCGGCACGATCTGGGTGCACGGCCACTCCGTGCAGGTGCCCACCACCGAAGACCAGCCCCGGAATCCCTTCGGCGATTATGGCATCGCCAAGGCCGAGATCGAAAAATACCTGCTAAACGAGTTCCGCACCAACGGCTTCCCCGCCACCATCCTGCACCCCGGACACATCGTGGGTCCGGGATGGCTACCGGTGAATCCTGCCGGCAACAAGAATCCGGCGGTCTTCGAGGCCTTGAAGAATGGGAGGGAAGTCCTTCTTCCCAACCTCGGCATGGAAACCCTGCATCATGTGCATGCAGCCGATGTGGCACAGGCATTCGTCAAAGCAATCACATTCAGCAACAAATCCATTGGCGAAAATTTTCATGTGGTGTCCCCACAGGCGCTCACCCTTCGCGGCTATGCCGAATCCATGGCCGAATGGTTTGGACAACCCGCCAACCTGAAATTTCTGCCATGGGAGGAGTGGAGACAAAGGCATTCGGAAACGGATGCGAGCCTCACCTGGGACCATATCGCACACAGCCCGAACTGCAGCATCGACAAGGCCAGGCGCCTGATCGAATATCAGCCCGTGTATTCTTCACTACAGGCCGTGCAGGAATCCCTGGGGTCAGCGAAGTAGGTTTCACGCAAAGGCGCCAATCCGCCTTCGGCGGACGCAAAGCCGCAGGCAAGGATTTCACGCGACCAAGCCGCCTTGGCGGACGCTAAGGCGCAAAAGCAAAGCCGCCTTCAGTGAACACTTTCCCCGCTAAGCAAAAAAAAAATCCACGGGTTCGCCGTGGAGTTTAAAGTATCGGGATGTTGATACAGCGCTATTCGTGAATAAGCAACGCGTTGAATTTGCCTTCCGTCAGCAAGTAGGCCTTTGTGTCGGCTTCATCTTCCGAATACAGCTTTCCTGAAAATGTACCTTAACATTGGTCGCCGTTCTTTCGGTGATATGAATTTCCACTTGCTGTTTCGTCTTGTCTTCGATATTAATGTTGGCATATGCAAGTTCATCTTTTGCATAGCCGACGATTCCCAGCAGGTTGTCCTCATTTCATGCGAAGGCGATAAGAGAAGCGCAAAGAAGAATAGGGTTTCCATCACCAACCATCTGGTTGACTCAGATTGCTATTAAGTAAAGTCTGTTCTAGTGGAATTGGAAAATAGTAGTATTTCGGATCGATGAAACTGCGGGTCTGCTCCCTGTCTTTCACGAACATGATATTTCCCGAATCACCGTTGGAAAGATAAAATGAGTTCTCACTTAAATAATACTTCGTAATATTTTCACGAACGTCATCGGGCAATCCTGCAATCGGATCCTCTTCTCCTTCGGCTTCGAGAATAGCGATGTCTTCTACGCCATCGCCTGTAACATCATAGCCACCCAGTGCGGGAATGTAAATCCCCTTAGGATCTTCTGTTAACAAAGAGCCGGCTTTCCATCGTATCAGGTCGTCATAACGCAAACCTTCGCCAGCGGTTTCAACTCTTCTTTCTCTTCTGATCTCAAGTATCAGTCCTTTATTAGCCCCACTCACCAGGGGGTACTTTGAAGCCTGCAACAAGTCGGGAGCAGCATTGGCTGCCGCCATAGCCAGCGAAGGCATGTTAACCCTTGCCCTAAGAAGATTGATAGTATTGTCAATGTCTGCCTGGGCGATGGTGCCCAGTTCAGCTTTCGCTTCCGCATTGATCAATAAGGTTTCACCATAGCGAAATATGGCCTGGTCGGAATAATCCTGATCGTTGCCGCCTCTTTGTGCGGGGTCACGTGGATAGAACTTCACCTGCAAGTAGCCTCCAAAAGCCGGTCTGATAAAGTAAGGATTGCCGTCGGGAGGATTCGGCGTAAACCCTGGCGGCATGATTGTCTCCGCCAATCTGGGGTCGCGATTTTGAAACACTTCGAGAAAGGTTTTTTCATCATGACCGGGTTGGGATGTAAATGGAGTGCCGTCATCCATAAGAAAATCCTGCTCCAAACTATTGCTGAAAGCCCATTGCCAGTCCAGCACATAGTGTGCGCCGTTGAAAACTCCTTCGGATTGACTGCTTTTTGAAAGAAAAATGACCTCAGGGTTAGCGGAGAGGTCTAAGCTTGAAAATAATGTTCTGAAGTCGAGTGCGCCTCCACCTGTACTATAGATAGAAAATCCTCCCTCCGTCATGATCTCGTCGGTAGCAGATGCCGCCTTCTGAAGAAATGCATCGGCCGTAGATTGCAGGTTTAATTCTTCATGATATTTTCTGAAAGTCCCTTCATGTAAAGCGATCCTGGCAAGCAACTGGAGAGCAGCCCATTTCGTTATTCTCGTATTGTCCGATTCATTGGTGATGTTAGCGACAGCGAATTCCAGGTCGGTCATTATAGAGTCTACAACCAAAGTTCTTGGATCCTTTGGTTTAGTGAGCAACTCTTCATCATCCGCATCAATAACTGCGCTATACCAGGGGATGTCGCCGTAGCGTTTTACCATTTTGTAATAAAAATTGGCGCGAAAAAATTTCGCGACGCCGATGTAGTTATTAATTGCAGCAGGATCACCAGTTGTTTGAGAAACGTTTTGAAGTAAGAAATTAATGCTTCTGAGCTGGCTCCAATTATCCCAGCCATCAACCGTTGCCGGTGTCAGACCACCCCTGATCAAAACATCTTTCTCATTACCACCGGTATAGATCGAAATGTCGTCTGAAAAGATATCATTCTGCCGGGATAGTATGTTATCATAGTTATACATTGGCTGCAGATATGAGTAGAAGCCATTCGTATAGGTTTCAAGATCTGCCGGAGATTTGAAAAATTCTTCCTGCGTTATTTCCGTTTGAGGCTTCTTTTCAAGAAAGTCTTTTTTGCAGGACACCAAAGCGATGGCCGAAAAAAAGCAAATCAGATAAGTATGTTTCATACAAAATGATTAAAAATTGAGTGTCGGTTCTCCCGGTTAAAAATTAAAATTCAGTCCGAAAGAGTAAGTCCGTTGAAATGGATAGATGGTTCCTGCCCGTTGAGCCGGCTCATCTGCCAGGCCAACTTCCGGGTCGAGCTTAACTTTCATATGCGAGATCTCAAAAATATTCTCAGCACTGAAAAAGAATCTGAGTCGCTCGACTTTCCAGCGACTGAGCAGGCCTCTTGGAAGAGAATATCCGAGCGTCACATTTTTGACACGCATGTAACTCGCGTTCTGCAAATAGCGTTTGTTCGGTATCGTTAACTCAGACATTCTGTCCTCGGCTACATAGGCTCTGGTGGCGGGGAAATATCCATCAGGATTTTCGGGCGACCAGTGATCGAGATTTTGTTTGGTAACATTCGTCCAGGGTTGAGCGTAGATACCCCAGAAGTATATGTTGCTTGCTCCCGCATACCAGTCTCGCTTTCCAATACCCTGGAGAAATATCCTTGCATCGAAGCCTTTCCATGCTGCAGACAGGTCGGCGCTGTAAGCATATCGTGGAGAATTGTTGCCTACTCTTATAAGATCGCCAGGTTCGTCTACCGTCGAGTTTCCGAAATTGACAGCCCCGTCCTTATTCCTGTCTGCGAATTTGATATCACCTACATAGTAAGTGAATGATTGGTCGTCTGTTGCTACGTCAGTTTGATCGGCATGATTGGTGAGGTCCTCTTCATTTTGAAAAAATCCTTCAAACTCCAGCCCCCAGATCTCACCCAACTCCTGCCCAACGTAATAATTGTCAATCCGCTTTGTGGGATTGTCGAAACGGGTGATGAACGTTTTGCTATCGGAAAGCGCGAGGGCGATGCTATAGTTGAATGGAGAGCCGCCGAGTTCACCATTGTCACGCCAGTTCACGCGCAATTCCCAACCCTTTGTTTTCAGGTCAGCAGCATTTTGCAGCGGCGCATTGGTTCCGAATACAGAGGGAAGTGTCTTGCCGGGCACCAGCATGTCCTTGGTGTAACGCGTATACTTATCAAAATTGAATTCGAGCCTGTTATTCAAAAAGGCGATGTCGGTGCCAAAGTTGACCGTTGACACCTTTTCCCAGGTGAGCGAGGGCGAGACCGCTCCCGGCGTGTACACTGCGATCGGCCTGGACCCGGTAAGCAATTGGGGCACCTGCCCGTTGCTCATGATCGGTAAATAATCGTAAGCGCCCACAGAAGATTGATTGCCCAGAGCTCCGTATGATGCGCGCAGCTTGAACATGTTTAGACTTACCGACTCTTTAAACGCATCCATAAATTTTTCTTCCGACACTACCCAGCCTGCAGAAGCGGAAGGAAAGAATCCCCAACGATCGTCCCTGGGAAATCTTGAAGTACCGTCGTATCGGCCGTTGAGCTCAAATAAGTATTTGTCTTTGAATCCATAGTTGAGCCGGTAAAACACACCCTGCACGGCCCACTCAGTTATCCGGTCAAATTTTGAAAGAGAGCCCGTCGTAAGCCCGAGCGTCGGTAGCGAGCTTGAAATGATGCCATTCGCCCTCAACGATGTGCTGTCTATTCTCCTAAGCTCCTGATTGTATCCAACGATCGCCTGCAAACGATGATTGCCGAATTGTTTATGAAGATCCGTATACACGTTGTAGACGGTGTATCTGGTATCGTTCGTAACATTTTGCGCGTAAGGTGTTTCGGGACCGGCATATTGCACAGGATTATCGGGACCGGTTTTATACGGAATCTGAAAATCATAAGATCTCGTTAGCCATGAGCCTCTACGGAAAGTTGCATCTCCTTTGATCTCCCAGAAATTTTTTACGAGGTCCGCTTTAAAAGAGAATGTCGTCTGAAAATCGTTGAGTGTTTGCTTTGATCGACCGCCATCCTGCATTCTTCCTAACAAACTCGCACCTTCCGACGTCCATGAACCATCGGGATTTTTGGGGACGTCTAAAGGATTCGTACGGTTCACATTCCAAAAGAACAGTTCATCCATGAAAACCGGCGCCTCATAGGTGGTACTGGTGAGCATGGTATTGTTTGCAAATGTCAACCAGCTGGTGAGTTCGAGCTCTGTTTTCGACCGTAGATTGTAACGATTATAAACATCATTGCCATAGCGCAGTAATCCATCCTGTCGGAAATATTCACCCGAAACATAATAGCTGAGTTTATCCATCTTTCTTGAAACACTAAGGTTGGTGATGTAGGTCGGAGCGTTATTTCGGTACGACTCTTTGATCCAGTTGGTCGAGCCGTAGTAAGCCCAATAGCCAGGATTGGTGGGGTCAATGATCACTGCAGGTAATGAGGGATCAGCGGACCGTTCGCGTGCGTATTCGCGCGAAGCTTCAGGGTACAGATCGTATAACGGAGTAGCGGCGTTGTGTTTGTACTCCATAATCGTCAGCGGATCTGTTACAAGTTCGGGTGTTTTACCGATCGTCCTCAAGGCAACATTAGTATTGAGGCTAACATTCAGTTTATTTCCTCTTGCAGATTTGGTGGTGATCAACACCACGCCGAATGCAGCACGAGCTCCAAAGATCGCCGCGGAAGAAGCGTCTTTAAGAACGGTCACTCCTTCCACGTCATTTGCATTCAGCCTCGACACTTCCTCCATTGTGAATGGAATATTGTCTACAAGAATAAGAGGTGATCCGCCATTGATTGAAGTGACGCCCCTGATGTTAAACGATGGGGCAGTATTTGCGCGGCCGTTGGGCACAGTGATGTTAAGATTTGGAATGAGACCCTGCAAACCAGTTCCCAGGTTGGTGATCGGTCTGTTTTCCAGTTGTTTTGAAGTGATCGCATCAACAGCGCCGGTAAGGTTGGCTTTCTTCTGCGTGCCATATCCCACCACAACCACTTCCTGCATATTCTTATCTGCCAGCACGAGTCTTACTTCCAGGGTTGACCCGTCTTTAACTTCAAATTCTTGTGTCAGATAGCCCACGTAAGATATTTCCAACGTACTGCCATCCGGAACACTTATAGAAAATTTTCCGTCTGCATCGGTGAATATGCCCGTTTCCTTATTCTTGAGTTTGACACTTACTCCCGACAGGGGTAGTTCTTTATCATCAAGCACCCGTCCACGAATGGTTGCGAGAACCTGTCTTCCGCCAGAATTGGAAAGCACTACGAGATTTTTATTCATTATTCGGTAGCGTAGCCGGGTGTTCTGCAACACCTGGTCAAGTACAGATTCAATTGTCGCGTTGGTAACTTCAACGCTCACTTTTTTGTTTCGGGGTAACTGTACATCTTCATACAAAAAACGATAGTTCGTTTGCTTTTGAATGAGGGTGAAGAGTTTTTTTAGTTCAATGTTTTTGTAGGAAAGGCTTACCTCATCCTGAGAATAGCCCGTAGCGGAGGCTTGCAGACATACCACAACCATAAAAATGGCAGTTAATTTCATAACAATGAGCAGTTTGTGCAGTTTTGGACGCGTATCCCGCCACAATTGGGATACAATCGTATTTTTCATAATTTTACTTGTTATGTTTAGAAAATAGGTGAAGCCGTTTCCGCAAAAAAACACTTCACCATTGCTAAGTATTCGGAGGGAGATGTAACAGCATCTCTCTTTTTTTATTTCCCTTTTTTTACATAAGCGTGCTTTATTTAATGAACACCTGCTTTCCTTTTATCTCGAACTCGAAATGGTTAATAAATTGAAGTGCATTTAATGCTTCCGTTAGATTTTCTTTTTCAAATTCACCTGAGAATTTTTTCGAAGCCAGCGAATCGTTAGTGAGTGTAATTTCAGCATTGTACCATTTCTCCATTTTGGCGATGATGGCAGAAAATGACTCATTGTCGAACACAAGTTTATTTTCTATCCATGACACTTCGGGAATGGTATTGGAGATGTGACTCTCTTTAAGTTTGTCTATATGGTATCGTTTTTCAACCGGCACAACCGGATCAACGGTTTTTGGAGTCTGGCGATCTGCCGGGGCAATGGGTTCTGCTTCTATACTGATCTTCTCATTGGGCTTCAATAAGATCTTCTTCTCAGGCTCGGCGTCCGTACTTAATTCGACACTGCCGCGAATCAGAGATGTTTCGACATCTTTTGCATCCGGATAACTCCTGACATTGAAAGCCGTTCCTTTTACAAGAATATTTACTGATCGTGCATGGACAACCATTGGAATTCTTTCGTTGTGTGTGACGTCGAAAAAAGCTTCGCCTGTAAGGGTTATTTCCCGTTTGAATTTTCCGAACTCGGCGTTATAAGTAATTCGGCTGTCGCTATTGAGCCATACTTGTGTGCCGTCAGGAAGTACAGTCTTTGATCTCGACCCCGGCATTGTGTTCATCTCGAGCAGCTTGCTGTCGTTGGCTGCAATAGGGGTGGTATTTGAAGACCAGGACGTCAGGAAATAAGCAGAAAGCAGAACAAGGGCAATAAAAGAAGCAGCCACCGGCATCCAATACTTCTGCAGTTGCCCTGGTAATGAGCGTTGTTTTGTTTTGGGAATCAAAAGTTCGGATGTGATTTCCTGCTGCAGCCGGGAATCAAGCCGCTGCCAGGAATTTTGTTTTGCCTCTTGCGGCCGATCAGCATTAGTGGGATGTTCGAAAAAACTTGTATATAATTCTATCCGGTAAGCCAGTTCTGGGTCCTCGGACATCATTTTGTCGAGTTGACGTATTTCGTCGAGGCTTGCTTCCCCTGACAATTTCCGGGCGATGAGATTCCAGATTTGATTATTAGTCATAGTTTCATGACTAAGGAGCCAGAAGCCGAAGCAATCCCCTAAAGAAATTTATTTTTTTCCTGGAATCTGGAAGCGGATGGCCTGCATAATTCTTTTTCCAGCTATCGCCATTTGGGCATCTATCGTTTTTACCGATATGTTGAGGATTTGGGCGATTTCCTTGTATTTAAGTCCGTCTTCTCTAACCAACTTAAAGATCAACTTGCATTTTGGCGGAAGGTCTTCGATCGCGTTTTCGATAGTTCTGACAACTTCTTTTGATACCATTAACTGGTCCGGAGTCTGGGTCGAAGTGGGGATATTCGCAAGCAATAATTCGTCCATTACCAGGTGGCCCTTTGCCTTATTGCGTGTCAGATACCGGATGCTTAAATTTTTAACGGAAACGTACAGGTATACCGTGAGATTTTCAATTTCGATCAGCCGGCTCCTATTGCGCCAGAGATTCATAAAACTGTCCGATATTATTTCTTCCGCGACTTGCTCCGAACCGACAAAGGAGTGAGCCAGGTTGAAAAGCTTGCCATTATAATGAAGAAATAATTCCTTAAAGGCCGACTCATCATCAAACAGCGCAACCCGCTCGATCCAATAGTGAATTTGCATTTCGTCCCTCATTTGAAGCAGTCATTGAAGTAGAAGAAAGTTCGCAATTATTTTTAACTCTCTAATATTTTCTTCATACGAACAATTTCGTATATTAGGCTTTCAAATTTATATATGGCAAACATTAATTTCATCAAAACCTTTGTGTTGCTTTTGATTGTACAAACGGCAAAAGCGCAAACCCATGCTGGTTTTAAAACCGATATTGAAGATTATGCCCGATCGTTGAAATTACCCACGCTTGCCATCGGTGTGGCAAAGGGAGATAGTTTGATTTTTTTCCATGCGATGGGCGCTGCGTCACCGGAAACACAAAAGCCCATTACACCTGACCACATTTTCGCCATAGCATCCGTAACAAAATCTTTTACTTCTGTTGTGCTGCAGCAATTAGAAGCAGAAGGCAAAATTTCACTTACCGACCGGATTGATAAGTATCCGAATAAATATTTTACCAAGGATCGCTGGACAAGTAACACCACACTGGCGCACATCGTTAGTCAGACTTCGGAAAGCAGGCCGCCGGGAACCAATTTTGTGTACAATGGAGGAAAATATAACGTCGCTTTTAATGCTTTTGCAAGCATAAATCCTCCGGCGGATACCGAAAGTATGACCAGGCCATTTACCAAAGAAGTAGAGCGAAGGATCCTGGCTCCCCTGAAAATGACGCACACACTGGTGAGATACACCGAAGCGGAACATTCACCCTTGAAAAAGTTTGTAGTAACTCCTTACGATTATAATGATTCTGCCGGGAAATATCTGGCCCAACCGGTTGATCTACCCAAAATGGAATGCGGCCCTGGCTACGGGATGATGAGTAGTGTAAATGACCTCCTTAAATACTCCCGGGCACTGGACAATGGAACACTCATTTCAAAACAGCGATTTAAGAAAATTACAAGCCCCTTTTACCCGAATAGTGTATATGGTGAAGGCTGGTTTACCCGCAATTTTGAAGGAATCGATATCTGTTGGGCATATGGGTATGGAAACAGTGATGCAGCAATATTGCTCAAAGTGCCATCAAAGGAGTTGACTTTAGTTTTATTATCAAGCTGCAGCATGCCCTCCGCGACTACCCGGCTGGGGTATGGCAATCCCCTGAACTCACCCATTGTTTGTTCTTTCATCAGAAATTTCGTTTTGAACCAATCCGCACCCAGTCCAGTTTAACGGCGATATACAGACGTATTGATAGTGAAATTCAAAAAAATGTACGGGAAAGTAAATCAGAACATTTACATTGAAGAAGCCTTTGCAAAGGCAACGGTTTCATTATTCAGTCCAACAACAAATACAGCTGATAAAGCCAAAAGCATTCAGCTGCTAAAGCTTCTTATTAAAGACTTTCCAAATAATGCCATTTGGCAGAGCTCTACAGCCTTTGAGTTAATAGCCTCCCTGGATGATGTTTCTATTTTACAGTTTGCATCAGGAATCACTAAGCATTTTTACCGGGCACAAAATCTGCATCCCGCTAAACTATTTTTCGCCGGCGTCATACAGGAAAAGCTGGGAAACAAACAACAGGCCATTCAGCTTTTTAAAAAGCTGGCCGAAGGCGATGCCTATAATGAACAGGGGTATAAGTTTGATGCGATGATGAAGTTGGCAAAGTATTTTGCAAGTTCCAATCCCGGGTTGAGTAAACAATACCTGGCAAATCTGATTAAATACAAGGACTACATTAGCGCACAGGACAACCAATACAAAGAGGCGAAGGAAATGCTTTCCAAATGAAAAATTTCACGCAAAGCCTGTCTGCCGGGAGGCAGGGCGCAAAGCCCACCTTCGGTGGGGGCAAGTCGCAAAAATACATGTTAAGTAATGTTTTGATAGTCATATACTTGCTGCCTCTACTTTAATTTTCCATTCCAATTGAGATATGCCCTCAGAGCAAAAAATTTATGAACAAAACTTTTTTTGAGTGACTGGCAATTTAGGTTGGTAAGCTTGCACTTGCAGGCTATAGAAGCCCCTACGGCTTGGCCTTATTCACAGCCGAGTTGATATGTATTTTTGGAAGCTTTTGCTGTAGTAAAAATTATTATTATTCCACCACAGTCTAATTCCTGGCTTCTTCAAAAAGTCAATTAGGTGCTTAGACCATCCTTCCCACATCTCATCTTCGAGCAACCCCTTCTGGTTTTGATAAAACAGGTTTTCGTGAAGATTTATTAAACTTGAAATCATTTCATTGAATCTTAGACGCTCTATTTCACTTAATTCAATTTGGTTTTCATAACCTTTCTTATATAGAATTGCCAGGTTCTCATCCTGACTAATTCTAGCCTCAATTTCCGCCATCAAAACAACATTGCTTTGATAAGTAGCACCTTGCGATGATCGGATACTCAATTTAAATTGCTTACCAGCATAAATGAGAGAGATTATGGCGGCGATTGTTCCAGCGATCTGTACACAATCGACAATTAGTTCCAACAGATTAGTGCTCATAAGTAATTTATTAACTCTGCATCTGTAAAGAAATGCTTTCGAATTGATAAATTAGACAAAAGGACTTTGAAGCCTTGACTTGGAAATTTCACGCCATGGAAATTTCACGCAAAGCCTGTCTGCCGGGAGGCAGGGCGCAAAGCCCACCTTCGGTGGGCGCAAGACGCAAAAATGCATGTTTAATAATAGTTTGATAATCACAAGATTACCGCCGCTACTTTAATTTTCCATTCTAGTTGAGATGCGCCCCGTGTGACAGGGGGTGCAGGGGCTAAGCAATACCCAGACTGTCCCGCTTCCTCAATGGGTTTGGCGCATTTGGTTTACCAGCAAGGTGCATTTTGAATAGAACAGACCTCCAAATGGAACTAAAGGGTCTGAATTAGTTATTCAGGTCGACGCGTAGAAGATTTGAAAATGAGGGATTTATGATCAATTTGACTTTCGCAATTGAATCCTTTTTTCAAATCATATTTTCAAGCCATCACATCAGCTGTCAGGGACGTCGTCCCTGGTTACTTCATTTAAGGCTTATCTTAAGGGACCATCATGACCAGACCTCGTGTTATAACATCTCTTGTAATCCTTGTAGTGCTCTCCATGCTGGTGATATTTCACTTCCTGGTATTACTAAGAGTGATTCCATTTGATTATGTATGGGGTGGGAAATTGCCAGACATTTCCCAAATGTTGCTGTTAGAAACCATTTCGGTCGTAATAACTGTACTCATGATGGCAGTCGTGGCGATATAGGGAGGACTTATAAAATCGAAACTTCACCCTATAATAATCAGGTTTGCCCTTTGGGCCATGGTTGGCTTCTTTCTTCTGAATGCACTCGGAAACTTTAATTCCGACAACCAATTTGAAAAGAATGTTTTCACTCCCGTGACCCTGGTTCTTTCCATGCTATGCCTGGCACTGGTACTCCAAAAAAATAAACTGCATAAAATGTGAACAGTGGGAGTGTGGTCGCGGTTAGTAACTGTCCGAAAGGCACCGGTTTGCATATAACCGTTCTTTTCGGACAGTGTGAATTAGACTTAAAAGTAGAAAGAATTTTAGAAGATCATGAGGCCGAGACTAGCCTGGAAGGAATTCGGCCTTGCGTTAAATTCCTTACTGATCCTGGTCAAAGATCCTTCATATTTTAAATCCAGGGTTAACGGGCCTACATCTACACCCACTCCTGCCTGATAGCCAATGTTAGATTTGTCGAAGTTCTGAAAGGATTCAGACACCTGTTTCAAAATGGAAGCTTTGTTGTTCAATACATAAGAATACACTCCACCACCAAAAATTCTAAGGTTTGCATTTTCGGACTTTAATAGCCTGATTCCAACCAATGCCGGAACTTCAATGCTGTTCCACCTGGCTTTTTCAGGATCATTGCCGCCATTTTCAACCTTTGATTTTTTTTGGGAGTATAATAACTCGCCCTGCAGGTACAATCGTGAAATGTCCACCCTGGTGAAGACCCCTGCATGATAACCCATTGAATACTTAGAGTCGAGAGTAGTTTTATTCAATGAAAGATTGGTAAAATTTCCACCTCCCTTAATGCCGATATGTACCGGGATCTTACTTTGTGATTTTGCTTCGTTAGCGATAAATACGGTACTTGTCAGGAGTACCATCATCAGACTTTTTAATTGTGTTTTCATTTGTTTTGTTTGTTTGATACTTAATTGGCGGCTACCTTTTCTATTGAAAAACGCAGCCATTTTTTATTTACGGGGCAATGTTAGCCTGCAGAATTCTGAGAATAAAATATGATGCACCAACAGTTGTTTTGTCGTAACGAACCGGGCATTTGTCATGACATTCCGGAGATGATTATTCAAAATGACCTGGACGGTAGGATCAATAATGCGGGAATATGGAAGGCAAAATGGAAGGTTTATTTTAAAATCCTACAGACGATAGAAATCGAATTTGGAGCCCCAGAGGGGTAATCTGGCAAATACTTCCAATCTGCTTTGAAATGTAATTTATTTCCATTTACTTTGTATTCAAAGTACTTTTATATAGATAGTCATACTCCGGCATTGCAGCTATGGGAAAGGCAATAGACGGGGTAAAACACAAGACTATTCGTGACCATCAATTCAACTTTTATTTTATGAGTGTATCAAGCAGGCTTAATCACATCTATCATGAAGCAAAGGGAAACAAATGGTATCATTATTTTGCTATTTTCTGTCGCATTGCGTTGGCGGTGGCATTTATTATATCAGCCATTGTGAAAATCAGGGGAGAGCGGTTCGCCGCCGGCTTATCCGTTAACAATCCGATGGGTCACTATTTCGAAGCACTATACCATACAGAATACTACTATACATTTATCGGCATTGGGCAGTTATTAATTGCGATTTTATTGCTCATTCCCAGGACGGCGCCATTGGGTGCATTGATGTATTTTCCGGTTATCCTCAATATTTGTGTCCTGACCTATGCTGTCCGGTTCGAAGGCACCCGTGCCACGACATTCATGCTGCTGGCCAGTTTATTTTTATTGTGTTGGTATTACGACCGTTTAAAATATATTTTACCCATTTAAACAAGTGAATGAAGATGATAACCGGGTAAGGAAAAAACCGTTGAGCAACAAATTCCCGTTCCTTTTTTTCGGGTCTGTTATTGCGATGATCGCTGCAGTAATAGTTATAAACATATATCTATATGACATTCGACCCGGCAATTCCCCAGAGGAATGCGCCAATGGTTGTCCCGGCAATAGCAATCCAAAGGCCTGCGAAGAATTTTGTGATTGCATTTATAAGCAGGGCAAACCGCTTACGCGAGTGCCTGACGCAGTATCACAAAGCAATAGCAAAGGGAACCAGTCAATAGTCAGCTATGATAAAGATCCGGTGTACCTTATTTCAATCATAGTTGCAAAATAGCTTAGATCAGACTGAATTTTGCCCGGTATTCTTTAGGAGAAAGCCCCGTTTCAGACTTAAAAAGTCGATGGAAAGAACTCACGTCCTCGTACCCCACCTTCCAGGTAATCTCATTGAACGTATTGCCGGTGGCTTCGAGCAAACGCTTGGCATTTTCTACCCGTAATTTTTGCAGATAGACCAATGGTGTATCGCCGGTTGCTTTCTTAAAACGCCGGATAAGGGTGCGTTTCCCGAGATGACTGAACCCGGTCATGGTGTCGAGGGTAATAGAGTCTTTTAAATTGACCTCGATCCATTCCTGCGTTTTTACAACGATATCATCGCCGTGTTTCCTGGGCACGCTGTATGTTTCATATGGTTTTTGAATACGTCTGCCTGAATCGACAAGGAAAACTTTTGAGCTGATCATAGCAAGTTCGGCGGAACCAAAGCGATGCACGAGGTAAAGTGAAAGATTCAAACAGGCCGTGGTTCCAGCGGCCGAAATGATATCGCCTTCATCTATCAAAATCTTTTCCGGCTGCAATTGTGTATCGGGAAAACGATTCCGAAATTCATTGACCAGGCTCCAGTGCGTGGTAGCGCGCTTTTTTTTCAATAACCCGGTTTCTGCGAGAATAAAATTTCCATTACAAGCGGCGGCGAGTTTTGCACCCCTGCCAAATTGTTTCTTTAGCCAGGCAATATCTTTCTTTTCCTGGTCGATTACTTGTTGTACATCGGCCACGAAGCCCGGAATATAAATGAGATCGTAGATTGTTTTCGCAGTTATACTTTTTGTTGCAATGATTGGGTGATTATTGAAACTGTGAACGGGCTTTCCGTTTGTAGTGACTATTTCGACTTCAAATGAGATATTCCCCTTTTTTCTTCCCAATGATTTTTTCTGTAAGGTGGCAAAGGAAAGGATATCCAAAACTCCCCATATCATGGAAGAGGTGCAATGAGGATAAGCAAGGATAGCTATTCGCATGTTTAATATGGTTTAATGCAAAAAACACCTTTACTTAAAAAGGTGTTGAAAGATAATTATTAAAGAAGTATCAGAACATTCCATTGTTATGCGCCATTTTCTCCGGCACTTCCTGCAATACGTCCCAATGCTCTGCCACTTTTTCATTCTCCACACGGAACAGATCGAAGAAGGCGGTTGGCTTGCCTGCAAATTTACCTTCGGAAATGGTGAGCACAAAGTTGCCTTCACCAAGTACATAATGGATATTTTCAATCTGCAGGGTAATCCCTTGTTTCTGTAGCCCGGCAATTCCACTTTTTAAACCTTCGATAGTGTTGTCGATATAAGGATTATGTTGGATAATATCAGGGTGATAAAAATCTCCGATTTTATCAAACTGCCCTTTTATCAAGACCGTTTCAACGAATGACTTAACAAGCGCTTTGTTCTTTTGTGTCTGTTCTTTATCATTGACAGTCGTAGCACCATCCACCATGCTATGACCGCTGATTGTTTTTTCTGGGTGATCCTGAACACCGCTCCAATGTTCTGCGGCGAGTCCGTCTTCAAACCGGAAAACTTCAATCATTATTTTACGGTTTGGCCATTGTACGTCGTGATGTAATACCACGAAATCGTCGTCCTGAAAAATGCGAACATTTTTTATAACAGGGGCGGGAATTTCTCTGTTAGAAATTTGTTGAATCAATCCCAGTAAACCTTTTCTTCCATCGGGTATCGGCGGAGTGTGTTGGATATAATCTTCGCGAACAATTTCACCGATGATATCCGGATTACCTTTTTGAACAGCCTCATTGACGGCTGCTGCTTTTTCTTTGTTTGTCATGTTTGTTTTGTTTTGTGCTAAAAGATGCGTGCCTGCTAACAATACCAGGCTTATGATAAAAATTTTGATCATGGTCTTTTGTTGAGAGATCAAAAGTAGCAAGCATCTGACGATAGGCCTATTGGTGAAATGGACAATAAATTGGTGAAAAAGGACAAGGGCTATGTGGGTGTTATTATGAGGTCTTTATTGAAACAAACTGCGCCTATTCACTGGCTGGTTGGAAGCCTTCCGGGTCTTCGCAGGTTTCTTTGCCAGTATTGACGACGAAATTCTTTATGACTTCTTTTAGATAGGCTATGGGGCGCCTTACAAGAGCCGTTTAAGAATTATGTTTGAAAAATCGTGGATTGATCGAGTAAAATCGAGGTCAAAAAAATAATCCTTCAAGGAAGATGGATTGTTCGTATGTAAGATACTCACGAGGTTCAAATGCTTGTAAGTACATATTGAACTGTTATGGGTAGTGTATCTAAAACGGTTCGTTTTGCCAACTGGTTTATTTCCAATTCCTTTAATTCTATCATTCAAAATATTGGAAAACCTCTTTTTGTTGTAACAGCAAATAGAAGATACGATTGATGTTTTCCATTTACCGTTCATTTTCAAGTTTCGATTTTACACTATCTGGCATAATTTACTCTCTTGTAATCGGTCTCTTTGAGTATTGGAGCTATTTCATATTTTAAATTCCATTCTTTTATGTTTTCTAAAATCGGCAAAAATGCCAGGCCTTTTTCAGACAACTTATATTCTACCCTTGGTGGTAATTCCTTATAGGCCAATCTTTCCAATAGTCCATCTTCTTCCAACTCTTTTAACTGTTCGGTGAGTACTTTCCTTGAAATGTGTGGTACTATGGCATCTAACTGACCAAAACGAATGGTACGGGTGCCAATTACATTTATAATTATCGGCTTCCATTTATTACCAATAGTGCCAATAGCTCTCGTAAATGGGCAATTCGAATTGCAAAATCTGTCGTCTCTCATATTTTTAAAAATTAGTGGTTACCCGATGGTAACCAGAATATACTATAATGGTTACAAAAGTAAACTATTAATAGTAACTTTGCGAAACAAATTAAAAAATGGATATAAAAATGAGCAGATTAAAAAACAAAGTAGCAGTTATTACAGGTGGTAATAGTGGCATTGGATTTGGCATTGCCCAGGAATTTAAAAATGAAGGTGCTAAAGGAGTAATTGTCGGCAGAAATCAGGAAACGTTAGATAGTTCTGTGGCTCAACTTGGCGATAATTTTATAGCCATAAATGCCGATGTAACCAACCTTGCCGACCTGGAAAGAGTGTTTAAAGAAACATCTGAAAAATTTGGTAAAATAGACGTGATTGTAGCCAATGCAGGTGGTGCGGTTACAGGAGCAGCATTTGGTTCTGTGGCAGATATTGGCGAAGCCGACTATGACAAGACAATGGATTTAAACCTGAAAAGTGTCTACTTCACTGTTCATAAAGCACTGCCCTATATGAATGATGGTGGTTCTATTATTCTTATCGGGTCAAATGCAGGCACATCGGGCATATCCATCATATTCACTTTATGGTGCAACCAAGGCGGCTGTAATCTATTTTGCAAAAGGATTTTCAAACGACCTTTTAGATAGAAAAATCAGAGCAAATGTAATAACACCAGGTACAACAGATACACCAGCATTTGACAAGTTTGTTCCTGCAGAACAAATTGAAGCTGTAAAAAAATACTTGGCAGGTGTAATGCCGATAGGCAGAATTGGGCAACCATCTGACATTGGTAAAACAGCGGTTTTCCTGGCTTCTGATGATTCATCGTTTATGCTTGGTGCTGAACTCCTTGTTGATGGTGGTCTAACCTATTTGTCGCCAGCTAAATAATTGTCCCCACACTGGCGCGAGTTTGTAACTCGTGCCATTAATAATTAAAATAATTGTCAAGATGAGTACATTAAAAAACAAAGTAGCGAGCTACGCGATTATCGGCTTCGGCAATATCGGCCAGGCCCTGGCCAAGGCGTTCGCCCGAAACGGCATTGAAGTATCCGTTGCAACCACGCGCAAACCAGCAAGCTTTTCATCCGCCGCAGCCGCGATCGGACCCACGATCATTCCCGCAACACTGGCGGAAGCTGTCAAGGCGGACGTTATTTTTTTAGCGGTGCGTTTCGAGTTGCACCCGGATGTCGCGAAGGCGCTCCCCTCCTGGCAGGGGAAGACTATCGTCGATGTGACCAATGCCTACGGCGTGCCCCCTGAGAAGTTGGGAGGGCAGCCATCTACCAGGGTCGTCGCTCAGGCCTTCACTGGCGGTAGACTGGTTAAGGGCTTCAACCATTTGGTTGCTGCCGTCCTTAATCAAGATCCGGCCGTACATGGTGGCAGGAGAGTCGTATTCCTGGCGAGCGACGATGACGGCGCAGCAACGGAGATTAGGTGAGCTTGCGAAAAATCTCGGTTTTTCACCAATTAAACTTGGCAGGCTTTCGGAAGGCGGACTGCTTGTGCATGCGCGCGGAAATAGCTGGGGTCAACTGATCTTTAAGGACTTGGTCAAGTTCGACTGATGAGTTTTGATCGCAAATTTCGATGCGATCCTGTCTCGTGGACAAAGGGAACCACAGTTTAATTGATTGGGGGCGCCGATATTTTAGCGGATGGAGGTATGGTTAATGCCTTCTCAGTGAAATAAGCTTATCAACAATTGCATAAAACCGGCAATAGAATTTGCGCGCAATTATTATATCAGGGAACTAGTAATTAATAGAAATATGTGCAAATTAAAAAACAAAGTAGCGGTAGTTACCGGTGCTTCAAAAGGAATAGGGGCTTCTATCGCCAAACACTTTGCGGCAGAAGGCGCAAAGGTAGTTGTTAATTATGCTTCAAGTAAAGAAAGCGCAGATAGCGTGGTTAATGAGATAACCGACAACGGTGGTATAGCCATTTCGGTACAGGCCGATGTATCGAAAGAAGCCGAAGTAACCAGGCTGTTTGAAGAAACCAGGAAGGCTTTCGGCACGTTGGATATTATGGTAAACAACGCGGTCTATCAGGAATACGCACCTATTGAACAGGTATCGGTAGAAACTTTTCATCAAAGTTTCAATGTCAACGTTTTGGGTCCTATACTTACCATCCAGGCAGCTTTGAAAATGTTTGGCGATAATGGCGGCAATATCATCAATATCAGTTCGGGTGCAAGCAAAATGCCTCTTCCGGCAGCTTCGTTGTACTCTGCATCTAAAGCGGCATTAGATGCCATAACGATCTCTTTGTCAAAAGAACTGGGTGCAAAAAACGTTCGTATCAATTCTATTTTACCGGGGGCTACGGAAACA
Organism: uncultured Chitinophagaceae bacterium; assembly: GCA_963808065.1. GTDB lineage: Bacteria > Bacteroidota > Bacteroidia > Chitinophagales > Chitinophagaceae > Flavitalea. Next base: position 845,082 of record CAWEEK010000007.1, on the reverse strand, counting down.
GAAGGTGCAGCTCGTGCGGGTGTCACCCCCGGCAGTGAGTATGAAAAAATGTTTGTTGCCAATACACCGCTTGGTCGTAGAGGTCAGCCCGAAGATATTGCGAAAGCTGTCGTATTTCTTGCTTCCGATGATGCAGCCTGGATCACGGGAGAGCAAATTTCCGTTTCGGGGGGTATGTATGGTTTTTAAATTTATAAACTCAAAAAAAATGAAAGACAATGGGACGGAATTACCACTGTCTTTGTCCGCCACAACTGCGTCCTCCTTCGCTGCCTACGGCAGCTTCGGCGGACGAGGAAGCAGCGAAGGCGGAAGTTTTAGCGAAGAGGACTTTTTTATTAGAATGATTATATTTATGACAATACAAACGCTTCCTGCCTAAAGCAAACGACCAATGACTGACCACTTTGATGAAGTTGGAATGCTTACGAACTGTACACTGAAAAATTGTAAATGCTCACTATTTTGATACCCGACCGTAAGTGTTTCGCAGTTGCTGTACTTGTAATTATCTTCTCCTGTAACCTTACAGATGAAGAAAATGTAACCTGGGACACTTACCGGGGAGATAAATCAAGCAGCGGCTATTCCCGTTTGGATCAGATTAATAAGAACACGCTGAATAAATTGGAGATAGCCTGGATCTATCACACAGGAGACGCCAGCGAAGACAACAGGTCTACAATTGAATGTAATCCCATTATCGTAAACGGACTGATGTACGTGACTTCTCCCCAGCTCAAATTGATCGCCCTCGACCCACGATCGGGAAAAGAAAAGTGGATATTCGATCCATTTGCCGGAAAGGAATCCAGTGGCGTAAACAGAGGGGTTACGTACTGGGCGAATAAAGAAGATAAGAGAATTCTATTCTCTGCGGGGCCATGGCTATATTCTTTAAATGCCGATAACGGCTCATTGGTCACGTCTTTTGGAGATTCCGGCAGAATAGATTTGCGAAAAGGATTGAATAGAGACCCGGCATTGGTAGATGTTTGGGCCTCTTCTCCCGGAATAATTTATAAGGATATTATTATTCAGGGAACGGGGCTGAATGAAGGATATGGAACTCCGCCAGGTTATGTAAGGGCTTTCGATGTGAAGACAGGAAAGCTGGTATGGACTTTCAATACAATCCCTGAACCCGGAGAGGTTGGCTTTGATACCTGGGAGCCGAAACCAAATTCTGATGTTGGAGGTGTAAACTCGTGGGCAGGAATGAGTCTCGACGAGGAAAAAGGGATTGTGTATGTTCCAACCGGATCGCCTGCCTATGATTTTTATGGAGGCAACCGCAAGGGAGAAAACCTCTTCGGGAACTGTCTGTTAGCCCTGGATGCTCAAACAGGAAAACGCAAATGGCATTATCAACTCGTGCATCACGATCTGTGGGATTATGATCTTCCCGCGCCTCCGACTTTAGTGACCATTAAACGAGGCGATAGTATCGTTGATGCGGTGGCCCAGGTCACAAAAATGGGAATGGTATTCTTATTTGACCGTTATACAGGAAAACCGGTATTCCCAATCGAAGAAAAACCGGTAGGTAAATCAGAACTAATTGGAGAAGCTGCTTTTCCAACGCAACCTTTTCCTGCTAAACCAGCGCCATTTGTACGTCAACGATTTACCGAAGAGACGATCACCGATATTTCCGCTGAATCAAACACATATATCAGGAACCTGGTAAAAAATGTAAACACCGGCGACATATACACGGCACCAAGCGCGAAAGGAATGGTTCAACTACCGGGAACGCGGGGAGGAGCGGAATGGGGAGGCGCTTCTGTTGATCCGGAAACAGGCATTCTCTATGTAAATGCCACTGAAGATGCTATGCTGATTACGATGTCCGCCTTAAATTCAAACAATGAGAAAAACGTTTCGAAAGGCGAGAAAATATACGCGCTGAACAACTGTACCATGTGCCATGGGGCCGATCGTGAGGGCGACAAAGTGTTTCCTTCATTAACAAACCTTTCAGGGCGGATGACGGAAGATCAGGTTGACAGGATAATCAGATTCGGGAAAGGACAGATGCCGCCGTTTCCCTCCATCAATAATCAGGACAAGGCGGAACTAATCAATTTTCTGTTCAATAAAAAGAATAATACCAGTAGAACAAAAAATGAAGATGCCAGATCTAAAAATACTCCCATCCGCTATGTTCATGATGGGTGGAAGCCGTTGAGAGATCAAAATGGATATCCCGGAATAAAACCTCCCTGGGGCACCCTGAATGCCATTGATCTGAATTCCGGAAATATCTTGTGGCAGGTTCCACTCGGAGAATATCCGGAATTGCTAAGCAAAGGAATCCCTGCAACCGGCACGGCCAACATGGGCGGATGTGTGGTTACAGCTGGGGGACTGATTATGATCGGAGCGACTAAGGATGAGAAATTCCGGATTTTTGATAAGGACAACGGCAAATTGCTTTGGGAGTATAAACTGCCAGCAGGTGGTTACGCGATGCCAAGCACTTATTCAGTTGAATCAAAACAATACATAGTAATTGCCGCAGGTGGTGGAGGGAAAGTGGGATCGAAGTCAGGCGACGCCTATATTGCCTTTTGTTTAAAATAGGGGTAATAGGCTAAATCCTGGAGCCCGGTATCAATTGAAGCTTGTCGCAGATAAGATGCAACAATAGTATTTAACACTGTTTTGTTTGCTTGAACGTCTTCCAACGTATTCATCTTTTGGTTTAATGTTTCATATTTCTTCAGCTGCTGCTTGTCAATAATTATTGGTTAGTGGCCAATTACGATTGCAGAAAGAATAGAAACGAATAGTTTTGATCATCAATAAACAGGTCAATTATGAAATTTATAGTAGGGCTGATTTGCGCTGTCCTTTTAACGACGGATTTACACGCGCAGATATCTAATGGTACAGAAGAAGAGATGAAATCATTGGGTAAGCACATCGCAGCGTTGAATAAAGCGTTCGCTACAGGTGATGCTGTAGCGGTTGCCCGGTTGCATCACCCGAACATCATAAAATACTTTGGGGGCAATAGTGTAGTCACCGGTCGCGATGGCGTGCAGAAAGGGGCGGAATCCTGGTTTAAAAACGCAACTGTTGAATTTGTCGAAAACATAGTGGAAAGTACCGTGTTTAACGGGGAAACAGCAATTCAAACCAGCATCTTTTCAATAAAGAATACACCAAAAAACGGTGGCAGACCGGAAATTTCAAGGGGGCGATCCATGGTAATATATATACGCGACAAGGATAGTCCCACCGGGTGGTTATCGCTGCGCGAAATGGCACAGGAAGCTCCAGAGAAGAAGTAGAAAGCAAGACGCTTCATTGAACTTCAGCCCGTGGAGTCTTCGATGAACTCCCGCCCGAACAGAATGTAAATATTATTGTTTACGCGATTGTCGTTTGCGAATGCGACTCAGTGTCTCGGGAGAAATACCTAAATAAGAAGCGATCATGTGTTGCGGGACCCGTTGTAAAAGAGAAGGGTGTTTTTTAAGAAACTCATTATACCGTTCCTCTGCGGTAGCACTCATAGAGGAAAAAATACGTTGATTGCCAGCTGCGAGACTTTTTTGCAGCGCAGTTTGAAACATAGTCGCTGATCCCGGAATAAATTCGATAAATTTTTGAAGTGAGGCACTTTCAAAAAGCAAAATTTCAGAATCTTCAATGGCGTCAATAAAAGATTGCGAAGGCACGCCATTCACAAAGCTATTCATGTCTCCTGTCCACCAATCTTCCGGTGAAAATTGAAGAATATGTTCTTTTCCCTTATTGTCTATAGTATAGGTTCGCAAACAACCGGTAGCAACGAACATTGAATACTTGCAGATGTCGCCTTCACGAAGGAGAATTTGTCCTTTTTGAACTTTTTTTGGAATGAACAGTGTTTTAGCAAATGCAGCCTGTGCATCCGTTAGAGGGAAGAGGTGCTCGAAAAATGATCGTAATTTTTCAAACATGGTTGGTGGCTTTGTCAAGGTAGCACACAACGTCCAGGTATTGCTGCAGGTGGGATATTCGTTGAACGTCAAGCCCCGGAACAGCAGCTTGGTTTTGTTTAAAAGCCGAAGATAATATTCTTTCCGGATCGGGCGACTTGCAAGCCGATTGCCCGGTGCGGAAGTGATGGTAGGTGGGTGAGACGCCGATTGTATCCCCTATTTTTTTGATGCTGTTTGGGATATGATTAAGGCCGTACCGCAAAAAGCCAAACAGGTCAATGAGCCAATAAAGTTTTCGCCTTCCTGCCAGTTTGGAAAATGTACCGTATAGTAAAGATGCAGCGTTACCAACCAGATGAATAAGATTATAGCCAGTAAGAGTGCTATTTTTTTTACCTGGAATTTTATAAAAAAACTGATGGCTGATCCAACCAATACAATACCGCCAAGAAAGGTCCATAATTTTTTGAGTGGAATATAGTCTGGTACCAAGTTGCTGATTGCACCGGTACTCAGCAAGTGGCCTATTCCAAACATTAATAGCATAAATGCAAAGAAATACCTCCCTAGAGGGGATACTCTATTCGCAAAACGGTCGAATCTTGTGTTTCCAGATTTGGACAAATTCCCCGAGGCTAACAATAAGCTACCTCCGGATAAAGCCAGTACCTTATTCAGATTTGTCCAATATTTTAGTTTGTCCAGACCTTGCACCGATAAAAATGCAGGTAAATGGCCAAATAGAAACAGAAGCAAAAACGATACTCCCATTATCAGGGAGATAGTATTAAGTTTTTTCCCTGATACAATCCATAGTCCTGCGCCAATTAGTACGAGTGCAGTAAAGTATACTATCCAAGACAGCTGAGGAGGTATGTGAGTTGCGTTGGGCAATATGATTGGTCTTATACCCGGAAAGAAGAAATGCAAGACGCCTATACCTATAATACAGGTCCCGAAGAAAATTCGGCCCATGGTTGTATATAAAGCCATTATTGTGTTTTAAATGTTTGCAATTGGCAGATTGCCAGATCTGATTTTTTCAAATGATGTTGCATTGGTCGAACCGTGCCGTTGCGATATGATCAATGCAGTACCGCAAAAACATAAACAGGATAAGACGCCGATAAAATTTTCACCTTCCTGCCACTCCGGATAGAGAACGGCGTAATAAAGGTGTAACAATAGTAACCAGATAAATAAATTCAACCCAAACAGCAGCAAAATCGGTTTTACTTTATAGTTACTAAAAATACTTATCGCTGACCCCATGAGTGCAACACCGCCCAGGAAAGTCCAGAATTGTGGAAATGGAATATACTTTGGCACTAAGTTGCTGACCCCTTCCAGATTATTGAAATGGCCAACGCCGAAATCATATAACATGATCGCAAATAAGTACTTACCCAAAGGGCCTATTCTGGCAACCAACTCCATTATCCTATTTCCCGGCTTTGGTGGATTAATTGTTGCGACTGCCAGAAACCCTCCGGACAATGCTAAAACCTTATTAAGATTCACCCAATAATTATTAAAAGACCCTGCTGATAAAAACCTGGGAAAATGACCAAATAGAAACAGTAAAAAAAATAGGATTCCCATCAACAATGAGAGGTTATGGTACTTTTTACCAATGGCAATCAAAAGCCCTGTACCAATTAGCACTACAGCTATAAAATAGGCGATAAAAGATAAGTCGGAACGAATATCTTTTAAATCAGGTATGATAATCGGCCTGATTCCCGGGTGGAAAAAATGCAGCACGCCTATGCCTACTATTCCAATTCCAAAAAAAATGCGGCCCAGGCTCATCCATATATTCATATAATACTTTTTACAATGTTTTGAGGTGATAATTAAATCTAGACGCTAACCATTCTCTGGTTCTCAATGAAAGATGTTATGCAAGAACACTACGGAGCGTAATAATTCCTGATCAAAACCTCAGCAAAAGCCCCCAAAACTGAATAAAGATGGAAACAAGGAAACAGAAACAGGAACAGGAACAGGAACAGAAACAGGAACAGGAACAGAAACAGGCCGCCTTCGCCAAGGCTATGGCGGCCGATGAAAGAGCCATGCCTTCGCCAAGGCGGGCGAAGGAAGAGGATAAGGATGGGGAATCACTCTTGTATTGCGCCTTCAGAATAAGGCCGGGAAGAAACAGAGCGGAGAAAGAGAAAGAGGAAGAGGAGGAATCGGAGCCAAGAAAGAGAGCGGAGTGCGATGCGTCCCTCTCCTCTCTTTCTCTTTCTCTTTCTGATTTTCTGGCCTTATGTCTGACAGCGCTTCGTCCGCCGTAGCTGCGGAAGCAGCAAAGGCGGGCTCCGTTTTTTTGCCGACTTTTTTTTAAAAAAAAGTCGGTCAGGTTCCTCTTTGCAAAAGAGCTTCAAAAAACGTCGGTCAGGCTTCTTCTTTGCAAAGGAGCTTCAAAAAAAGTCGGTCAGGTTCCTCTTTGAAAAGGAGCTTGATATTATCCGGACCATTTATATTAATTAATTTTGAGGCTATTGAGATTGTTTTATGAACGAACAGGTACTGGTAAAGACCGCCATAATAGAGATTTTTTATAAAAATGGATATAGTGATCTCACCAGGATGACCCAACGTGACTTTGATCATATTGGGGAGCAGCTGGAACAAAAATCTGGCATTCTGATCAGTGGAACTACCGTAAAACGGCTTGCTCATGGTGAATTCGCCCGGTTGCCGCAAATAGCCACCTTAAATGCGATTGCCAATTACTATAATTATAAGACCTGGCAGGATTTTAAAGCCAGCAAAATCGAAGAAGGGCCAGAAAAGGAACCAGTAAAAAAACTAGAGAGCAGGAGAAAGTTTAGGGTAAAATATTTGTCTATACCGGTCGTCATCATCATTCTTGGAAGCCTTTATTTTTCCCGTTCAACAAAAGGAACAGTGAGCAATGCAGAAAAGGCATCTTTTTCATTCCGGAAGAACACCTCGAACGATATTCCGAATTCCGTGGTTTTTAGCTACAATATTGATGAAGTGCAGGCCGATAGTTTTTTTATCCAGCAATCCTGGGATAAAAATCGTAGGGTAAGAATTTACAAAAACAAACACACCCTAACAGATATATACTACGAACCTGGTTATCATATTGCAAAACTCATAGCCAATGATTCTGTCATCAGGACAGCAGACGTAAGTATTCCCACAGACCGCTGGTTTTTTTATGCAATTGATAATATAGCCAACTACACCTCTCAGTATATTAAAGTGGATACTTTCAATAATAATGGTAGACTTGGCCTGAGCATATCGCAATTAGAGAAAAATAATGTTGAAGTCGGGAAAGACAAACGCTACCATTACGTGTACTTCCCCAGCCAGATGAATATACCCGGCGATAACTTTCAATATAAAACCAGGGTACGAATGCAGGAAGTGAGAAATAGCCTCTGTCCGTACATTGAAATAGAGCTCTATTGCCAACGGTCTTTTATGACTATGAGAAGTACAACAAAAGGATGCGCGCATGAGGCGTTTATAACATTCGGGGAACAATTAAAGAAAGGAAGTGATACTGATTTATCGCCCATAGCATTTGATTTAAGCCAGTGGACAGATATAGAAATAACAGTGAAAAATAAAGTAGCCATTGTGAAAATAAATGGTAAGGAAGCTTATTCAACACGATATACTCTAGATACCAAGTACCTGACTGGGCTTGGGTATATTTCAAACGGGTTATGTGAAGTGGATAGGGTAGAATTGTACGGCCTGGATGGAAAGGTTATGTACAAAAATGAATTTTAACCATAGATTTTAAGGTCACGGGCCTAACCCGTAGACAAATTTCCGTAAGGGGGGGAAACCGTCAGGTGTGGTGAGTTCTTGAAGAAGCCTACCAGCTTGGAAATTCCTTTGTCGTTGTGGCGAAAATCAACATGGCATATATTTGATTTTCTTAACTTTGTCTGATGCAACAAAAAAGTGCTCGACAAGTTTCCGAGTTCAATAATGAACTAAAGTTGAAAGGTTTCAATGTGTTTCAAATTGAAAGTGATGGTGCGGCTACACGAATTTACAGCAGAAAGGATTTCTATAAAATTTGTCTTACTACAGGCAAAAGCAACATTCATTATGCCGATAGAAGTTTTGAAGAGGAAGGAACTATTTTGTTTTTTGGCAATCCGCACATTCCTTATTCCTGGGAAACTCTTTCAACCACTTATGTAGGTTATACCTTCTTTTTTCCGAAGAATTTTTTAAAGCATCAGACCGGTCTGAAAGCCTGCAAAATTCACCTCTTTTTAAGATTGGCGGAACGCCAGTTTTGAAGATAGATGAACAACAGAGGACGTTTTTAAACACTCATCTTTCAAAAGATGATTGAGGAGCAAAAGAGTGACTATGCCTACAAAGACGACCTTATACGCAACTACATCAACCTGATTATTCATGAAGCCTGAAACTACAGCCTTCCGAACACTATAACCAACATAAAAATGCTGCATCCCGATTAACTTCTGTTTTCTTTGAACTTCTTGAAAGGCAATTTCCTGTCGAAAGTTCTGATAACCCCTTGAGACTAAAAACAGCACAGGATTATGCAAGTCACCTTAATGTGCATGTCAACTATCTCAACCGTGCTGTAAAGGAAGTAACCGGCAAGCCTACTACTGCTCATATCACAGAAAGAATTGTCAGCGAAGCAAAAGCCCTCTTGCTCCATACCGGCTGGAATATTGCCGATATTGCCTATGCACTTGGTTTTGAATACACTACCTACTTCAACAACTTCTTCAAGAAGCTCACTGGCACCAATCCAAAAGCGTTACGACTTCAAGAAGTTTGAAATTCTTAATTATTGGTTTGAATATCGTTACCAGTAGAGGTACGTGGTAAAAGACCTTTGTGGTAGATTATCAATTTCAAATTCGATGAAGAAAGACATTTTTGACAGATTAAAAGCCGGGGAACCGATAAAGTTAGATGATCCTGAATATTCGAAAGTGCAAGGAGTTGTTGACCGTACTATATAACTTTCCGCTCAGCTAAACAATTCTACAGACATTGGTCAGATAAGGAAGCGCTTAAGTCAAATTACAGGTTCTGAAATGGATGAGACCACTGTCGTGTTTACTCCATTTTACACCAATTTTGGAAAGTTCATCACAATAGGTAAAAGAGTATTTATCAACCATGCCTGTTCCTTCCTTGACATGGGTGGAATTACAATCGAAGACGATGTGTTGATTGGTCCTAAAGTCAATCTGATTACAGAAAATCATCCTTTAGACCCTGCAGATAGAAGAGCACTTATTTGTAAGCCAATAGTTATCAAACGTAATGCCTGGATTGGTGCAGCCGCTACCATACTTCCTGGAGTAACCATTGGTGAAAATGCCGTGGTGGCAGCAGGTGCAGTTGTTTCTAAAGATGTTCCTGCAAACACTGTTGTTGGTGGCATTCCAGCCAAGCATATTAAAAACTTTTAATTCCAAAACGAAATAATATGAAATCTTTCATAACAGTCTTATCCTGTTTAATCTGCATCCAGCTTTTTGCCTGCTGCAATAAAAATAGTGACATGACAACCAGGCACAGTAATGTTTTAAATACAGATAGTATGAAACTAAAATAACCATTGGCACAAATACTTTCACTGCCACACTCTACAACAATGCAGACTGTAACTGCATTTAAGACAAGGTTGCCATTAACGATTAACATGAAAGAGTTAAATGGTAATGAAAAGTATTTCGATTTACCCAATAATCTGCCATCAAATGCTTCAAATCCTGGTACCATCAAGCAGGAGATTTGATGTTGTACGGCTCTAACACCTTAGTACTTTTCTATAAATCATTTTCAACTTCTTATAACTATACGCCCTTGGGCGCATTGAAATCCTTCAGGATTAGCTGCTGCATTGGGTTCAGGAAATGTAACAGTTACGTTTGAATTACAATAAAATTCTAAATAAATGAATATGAAAATAATATCAATTATTGCCTCCTTTTTAATGCTGATGGGGCAGGCTAATAGCCAGAATTTACAAACACAAAAAGAACAGACAATGGAAAAAACAGAACATTACACCTTTAAGCTAAGTGATAAGGTAACAAGACAGAAAGTAACGTTTAAAAACCGTTATGGAATTACGTTAGCTGGTGACTTGTACCTTCCTAAAAATAGTGGTAGCAAACCTTTAGCTGCTCTTGCTATCAGTGGTCCCTTTGGTGCAGTAAAAGAACAATCTTCGGGATTGTATGCTAACACAATGGCAGAACGTGGCTTTGCAGCACTTGCATTTGATCCTTCCTATACAGGTGAAAGCAGTGGCGAACCAAGAAATGTTGCTTCTCCGGACATTAACACCGAAGACTTTAGTGCAGCTGTGGATTATCTTGGTCTTCGACCTTATGTTGACCGAAACCGTATTGGTATCATTGGCATTTGTGGGTTCGGTGGTATGGCATTAAATGCCACAGCGGTCGACAAACGAATTAAAGCCGTTGCTACCACTAGTATGTATGATATGACAAGGGTTATGTCGAAAGGATATAATGATGCAACTACACTTGAACAACGCACAAAAATACTGGAAGAACTGAGCCAGCAACGTTGGAAAGATGCAGAACAGGGAACACCTGCTGATGGGCCACGTAATCTACCTGTAAAATTACAAGGTAACGAACCTCAATTTATAGTGAATTACTTCAATTATTATCGTACTCCACGTGGTTTTCATCCCAATTCAGTTAACTCAAATGGTTCATGGACTTGCTACCAATCCACTATCCTTTATGAATATGCCTTTATTGACTTACATCAAAGAAATTTCACCTCGTCCTATTTTGGTGATTGCAGGAGAAAATGCACACTCACGTTATTTCAGTGAAGATGCTTACAAGGCAGCAGCCGAGCCAAAAGAGTTGCTGATTATTCCAAATGCAGTTCATGTTGATTTGTACGACAAATTAGATCTCATTCCTTTTGATAAATTAGAAGCATTCTTTACCGCACATTTAAAAGGCGGCAATAGAAGTAAAACAGTAATGGTTGACGGAGCTGATCGAACTAAGTCAACTTTGTTAACTCAACAATCAAAATAAATGAAAGCAATAATAATCACCGTAATCGCTTCTGTGGCACTGCTTACAACAAGTTGTATGGAACAGACATCAAAACTAGAAGAAAAAGAGCTAAATGCTATTTTCCCTAAAGGCAGTCCAGGACCATCTGCTAACTTTACTGGAAATGCATGGAATACTTCACTGGTCGCGAATGACAGCACGTATAACACGGTTATAGGAAACGTCTACTTTGAACCAGGAGCCAGAAGCAATTGGCATACCCATCCTGCAGGTCAGATTTTAATTATAACAGATGGGATGGGTTATCACCAAATAAAAGGTCAACCGAGACAAACAATCAGAAAGGGGGATGTAATAAAGTGCCCACCTAATGTGCTACATTGGCATGGTGCCAGCCCTGACACTGGTATGCAACAGTTATACGTCTTAACCAGAACAGAAAAGGGTATTGTGACCTGGCTACAGAAAGTAACGGATGAGGAATACAGCAATAGTAAATAGCTTTTTATGGAAGACGATGATCAATTGTCGAGAAGGAAATTGATTTGGGAAGCAGCAACTGCAGATGGCGATTACTAATCCTTAATATTGTGATCGAGGCATAGGAAAGAATCGAGCGAACGAATTGCTGTAATAAATAATTATTGCCTATTTTTTGACCAAAAGAGGATTAATGAAGAAAATTGGATTTTTATCGTTTGGGCATTGGTCTAAGCATCCTGCCTATAAGACGCGTACAGCAGGTGACACATTGCTTCAGTCCATTGATTTGGCTGTTGCTGCCGAAGAAATTGGTTTAGACGGGGCATATTTTCGGGTGCACCATTTTGCAGCTCAGTTGGCATCCCCATTTCCTTTGCTCTCGGCTGTCGGTGCCAAAACAAGCAAGATAGAGATTGGAACGGCCGTAATTGATATGCGTTATGAAAATCCGCTGTATATGGTAGAAGATGCCGGAGCTGCTGATTTGATTTCGAAGGGTCGATTGCAATTGGGAATCAGTAGAGGCTCGCCGGAACAAGTAATCGATGGATGGCGGTATTTTGGATATGAGCCGGCTAAAGGAGAAACCGACGCAGATATGGGACGTCGTAAAGGGATGGAATTTTTGGATCAGCTAAAAGGTGTGGGATTTGCCAAGCCTAATCCGTACCCGATGTTTCCAAATCCACCCGGTTTGCTACGGCTGGAACCACACTCGGAAGGATTGCGGGAACGTATCTGGTGGGGAGCCGCTTCAAATGCTACAGCTGTTTGGGCAGCTGAAAACGGAATGCACCTTCAAAGCTCCACCTTGAAATTCGATGAAAGCGGTAAGCCTTTCCATGTACAGCAAGCCGAGCAGATCAGGTTGTACAAAGAAGCGTGGAAAAAGGCGGGACACAAGCGCGAACCGAGGGTTTCGGTGAGCCGATCTATTTTCGCATTGGTAACCGATCAAGACCACTATTTCTTTGGGCAGGAAAGCAATCGGGTCGATCAAATCGGAATGATTGAACAGGGCAAACGCGCCATTTTCGGAAGAAGCTATGCTGCAGAACCAGATCAACTCATAAAAGAATTGGCGCAGGACGAAGCGATTCAGGAAGCAGATACGCTCCTTTTGACAGTACCCAATACATTAGGAGTTGACTACAATGTACATGTGCTCTCTTCTATTTTAAAGCATGTGGCACCGGGATTAGGGTGGCGTTAATTTTTAGGCCAGCATCCAAGGACCAGGTAAACTTTGGCTTTCAAATCTACTTTTCAGTTTTTCGGGATTATGTGATGAATAGTCCCATAAGCATAAACTGTGATGTCCTTGGGATCACTTAATTTTTCTGCATCATTACTACAGGATAGTTTTGCAGTTATCTTACCTGAGTTGCTAATAGTGGCTGTAATGACAACTTCTTTTTTGGTTTCTGGATCTAAACTAAATGACGCAGAACTGGCATCCCCAATGGTGCCTTTATCCGTCAGCAAAGTAAAAAAACAATTCTCAGCTAAACCATTTCCAGTATTTACTGCTTCAAGGGTTGCGGTGAATGTTTTTGGCTTTGCATCTTCGTCAAGGGTTATTTCGGAAGGATCGACACTAAAAGCGGAAATCCTAATGTCTGGCTTTTTTTCAACAGGTGTAGTTGTCCCTGAATCCACGGGTACCGCTGGTTTGTCGTCTGGATTTGGATCGTTTGGATTGGGTGAGGTATTATCGACAGGCGGAGCAGTAACGGATGATGGACTCCTAACACCAGGAGAGACAGTGTTACTAAAATTATTATAAGCAATGATCAAAGCAGTTATAGCACTTAGGAATGCCGTAATTTTTGTGATTATACCTATTGTAGTATTCCAAAACGACTTTTTTTCTTTGTTTTGACTTACATCTTCGGCATTCATGGCTTGCTAGATTGGGACATGAAAATAATAGTTTTTAGTCGCATAATATTTCATCTTTGGCATCAAGGATCGCAAGAAAGTTTTCCAGTAAGGATGAAGCCCGTAGGTGCAAAGAGAAACCTTTCAGAACAAAAGGAATATAATCAATAACAATGTAATAATAAAAGTCAGATATCACATGTTCAATCATCTACCTACAAGAAAATACCTTCAAATAATTATTCCATCCACCTTTCCCAATTAAATAACGGCTCATTTTACCTCTTCCGGTTTGATAGCCCGGATATCTGTAGAAGTACAAATTCCCTGCGTTAGAAACCGCATAAATAATATCCTCATTTGCAAATACAAATTTATAATTGCCCCAATTACCTGAACGATCAATTGTGATAGCGCCTTCCATTTCATCTGTTCCGGATAAGTAACCTGAATGTTTATACCAGTTTAAATTGCCGTCGGACGTAATAGCATAAATAATTCCGTTTCCACTTGTAAAAACGGATTTATAATTTTGCCAGCCGCCCGATCCAACAGTGATCACCCCCTGCATTTCGGTGCTTCCCGTGCTCGCGCCCGTATGCTTGTACCAATTCAAATTGCCATCAGTTGTAATGGCATAAATAATTCCGTTTCCACCTGCAAAAACAAGTTTATAGTTTTGCCAACCGCCGATTCCAATGGCAATAGCTCCATCCATTTCCGTTGTGCCCGCCTCACCGCCGGTATGTTTATACCAATTAAGATTGCCATCCGCCGTAACCCCGTAAATGGTAGTTCGATTAGAAAAAGCAAATTTGTAATATTGCCATCCCCCAGTACCAACCGTTTTCGCTCCAAGCATTTTCATTAATTCAACTTCGAAGCCATAAGTACCCTCGCTGTTAACGCTTTCTTCATCTCTTGTTTCTAGATCTGCGGTGTACCCTATATGTTTATACCAGTTTAGCTTGCCATCAGAAGTTATTGCATAAATAATGGGCTCTGCTCGTTCAACGACTCCTCTACTTTGAGAATGTACAACTGAACTATAAAACGAGATAAAAAGCATGAACAGGGGTAACTTTTTCATCTGCAGTATTTTACTAAAGTTATTTTTTTTTAGTAACACCGAGTGAAACTCGTTTTGACAGGCTCTTATTGACCGTCATCAAGGATGCCCTGTCATTGTATGGCCTGCCCCGAGACGGGTTCGAGGGCATTTTCTTTATTTTCGTATCCCGATTGACGTTATTTGGAATATTCAAAAAGTAATGCGTAATTCATGAGTTGATAATATCAGATTTTCTTAACGTATGGATTTTAACGGAGCGATAGGATAGGGTTCGATTCCCCTCAGGTACACAAGAGATTAATATCGGAAGAAGATCAAAAGCCACGAACATCGTTTCGGGGGCTTTTTTATTTTCAGACTTGTCAAATTGCTCCAATTCGCTCAGAAAATAGAAAAATACTGCACATGAATAAGATCCTCGTTTTTGGCTATTTGCTTTCCGTAACACTGGCAGGCAATGCGCAGTGGGAATACCCTGCGACTAAAACCGTTGACAGCAGTGATACTTATTTTGGCGTTAAGTACAAAGACCCCTACCGCTGGCTCGAGAATATAAAAAGCCCCGAAACGGAAAGCTGGTTTAAACAGCAAGCTGATTTTAGCAATGCTACGCTCAGCAAAATTTCGGGCAGAGATGAACTGATAGCAGAATGGCAAAAATTAGACAAAATAAAGCCCGCGAGATATAGAGACATCGTTACAGAAAAAGGGCGGGTTTTCTACATAAAAACAATGCCCGGGGAAACGGTAGGGAAAGTATATTATCGGCAGGGGCTGAATGGAAAAGAACAACTGCTGTTCGACCCTTTAGGTTATATAATAGACAAAACCTTGTCTGTTCAAAAAATAATTCCGAGTTATGACGGTAAAAAGATACTGCTTTCTTATGCCGAAGGTGGTGGTGAAATCTCAACGATTAAAGTATTGGAAGTGGATACCAAAACATTTTTACCGGAAACCATTTATCCAAGTTGGAACGGGCCTATAAGCTGGACCGGAGACAATAAAGCATTCACCTACAACTGGCTACCAACAGACGACATTACAAATTTTGAAATTCAGCAGAATAATAAAACCAAACTTCATGTAATTGGCAGCGATGTCAAAAACGATATTGATTTTTATAGCAGCGAAAGCTATCCCGCACTAGGTATAATGCCTGTGGATATACCATTGGCAGATCTTCCTAAAGGCAGCAACTACATTATTGGCTACCTATATACCGACAAGGCTGAGTATCATTGTTATTATGCTCCTGTTCCAAAAACTTTTACCGATAAGCTTGATTGGAAAATATTATGCAAGCCTGAAGACGGGATTATTTTAAGCCGGGCATCCTGGGATATTTCTATGCAGGTAATTGGTGATAATGTATATGGCATGACTTATAAGGGGGCAAAAAATTACAAACTGGTGTCTACCAGCCTTGTAAATCCTGATTGGAAAAATGCCAAAACAATTTTTGAAGAAAAAAAAGAAGTACTGGAGAATATTGAACATAGTAAGGACTATCTGTATGCACTGTATAGTAACGGTATTACAAGTCGGGTATTCAGACACCATTTGAAGACCGAAAAAAAGGATGAAATCAATCTGCCCTTTGCCGGCATGGTAAATCTTAGCTGTTTAGATGTCACAACAAATGATTGTATTGTCGGCATTAGTTCCTGGAATAAACCTTATACAGAATTTATCTATAACGCGGATAAAAACCAATTTATCGAAACTGTCTTTAATAAGACCCCAAACTTCCCGGCAGTATACAAAGATTTAGTAGTAGAAGAAGTGGAAGTAAAAGGTCATGATGGTGCTATGATACCACTATCCATTATTTATAAAAAAGGAATAAAACTGGATGGCACCAACACATGCATCATGGAAGGATACGGCGCGTATGGGTATAGCCTCACTCCATATTTCGACATCATGCAAAATACGCTCGCTACAAAAAATGTTGTAATAGCAACAGCGCATGTTAGAGGTGGCGGTGAAAAAGGCAATTCATGGTATAAGGCAGGTGTAAAAGTGCACAAACCCAATACATGGAAAGATTTTAACAGTTGCACCGAATATTTGATTGCCAAAGGTTATACCTCTGCAGACAAAATGAGTGGCAGGGGTACTAGCGCCGGCGGCGTTTTGATAAGCAGGGCAATCACCGAGCGGCCTGATTTATATGCTTCTGCGGTTTGCAATGTAGGATGCGCCAATGCTATGAGGATGGAAATCACGCCCAATGGTCCACCGGGGATTCCGGAATTTGGGACGGTGAAAGATAGTGTGGAGTGTAGGGCGCTGTATGAGATGGACGGCGTACAGCATGTGGTACCTAATACAAAGTATCCTGCTGTAATGTGTGTCGCAGGATGGAATGACCCAAGAGTTATAGCCTGGGAGCCCGGCAAGTTTGCCGCCGCTGTACAAAATGCTTCTGTATCCGGCAAGCCTGTATTGATGAAAGTGAATTACGACAATGGCCATTTTACAGAAGACAAAGTAGTAACCTATTCCAATTTTGCTGATCAGTTTGCTTTTGCATTGTGGCAATGCGGGCACCCGGATTTCCAGGTAAAGAAATAATAATAAGTGCTTTGAAATTTTGCACCATGATGTTTTCCCGCTTTTAGCTATCAACAAGTGCATCTGATAGCGCATTAATCATTGATTAATTATATTTGGAGCATCATGAAAAAAATTTCATTATTTGCTTTTCTCCGCCCTGTTGATCGTTGCAGTGATCACAGCGTATAAAAATCCTGTGCGTGAACAACCCCTTGTATCCAACGATCGGAATAATACTGACCGCATGGCGATAGCTGTCGCCCCAAAAGACACTATCAAGACCGGCGCCGATCAAACGGAAAAATATGTTCCTTATCTCAAAGGAAAGCGAGTCGCTATTTTGGCCAATCAAACTTCCATCATTGGTCGTCGCCATATGGTGGACAGTTTGCAATCGCTTGGTGTAAACATTGTAAAAGTATTTGGACCCGAGCATGGATTTCGTGGCAATGCCAGCGCGGGTACTGCAGTGGCTGATGAAAAAGATCCGTCCACGGGCATACCCCTCATTTCTTTATATGGCAAAAAGAATAAGCCTTCAAAAGAAGACCTGGCCGATGTGGATATTGTGATCTATGATGTGCAGGATGTGGGCGTTCGGTTTTATACCAATATCAATGCGCTGTCGAGATTGATGGAAGCATGTGCGGAAAATAAAAAGGAACTGATGATCCTCGACAGGCCCAATCCCAATGCCTATTTGGTGGACGGACCTATATTGGATATGAAACATAAATCGGGCATCGGCATGTTTCCCATTCCGATGTCGCATGGATTGACCGTTGCCGAGTTTGCCAAAATGGCGAATGGCGAAGGCTTTCTTACCAACAAAATAAAATGCCCGCTGAAAATTATACCGGTGGCAAATTATAAACACAGCATGTATTATACATTGCCGGTTAAGCCATCGCCCAACCTGAATACGCAACAGGCCATCATGCTGTATCCTTCTACCTGTATGTTTGAAGCAACTTATCTCAATCATGGTCGCGGCACTTATTTTCCATTTACGGTATTGGGTGCGCCTTACCTGAAGGGTATATATGAATTTTCGTTTACCCCAACCAGTATAAAAGGTATGGCGGAAACACCGTTGTTCATGGACCAGGTTTGCTATGGACTGGATTTGAGGAATTACGATGTCAACCTGTTGCTGAAAAGAAAAAAGATCAACCTAAATTGGATCATGGAGCTGTATAAAGCTTCTCCACAAAAAGAAAAATTCTTCGACTCAAAGCTCAGTAAGGAAATGAATACGATCGAGGTGCAGATCGGCACTTCTGAATTCCGGCAGCAGATCATTGCAGGTGTGTCCGAAGAAGAGATACGCAAAAGTTGGGAACCGGGTCTGAGCAACTACAAAAAGATGCGGAAGAAATATTTGATTTACGGCGATTAGAGAACTCATGTCCTTTTCAACACCTCCATAACAGTCAAAGGAAGAAATAATTTATTATTCATACTAAGTCAGTAGCGAACCGTGGCTTCCAGCCTAAATAGCACCAGGCATTGCTAGTCTTTGAATCAACCATCAGCCATCATTGTATTGATGTAAAGATTGGCGCAGTACCCGCATATCATCAATATTTCTTTTGATTCATTTTCGCGAAAAAAACCATCAGCGACACTTACATCGTAATGGTATTTCAGAATTGACCCTGAAGAGGCCATGGCAAGTAATTCATTGCCTGAACGGTCTGAAAGAATGAACCTAAATTTCCAGACTCCCTTATATTGAAAGAGCATCTCATTTTCTATTCCGGTCGTGTTCGAATAAGTGATGATTATCTCGCCTTTCCAGTTAAAACTAAATTTTCCGATAAAGAGGTCGTTCCGGAACACTTCGAATTTTGATTGCCAGAAGTTGGCTGACCTGACCGCATAGCTATTTCCATCAAAGTTGCTTGTTGCTTCGCCGGAAAACAGACTTTTATATTTTACAATGTAAAGCAATGTCGAATCTGCCTGCACAAGTTCAAAGTTTCCTGTAACAGACGTAGGGCGGATGGAGAAGTCTGGCATTTTTTAAGGTTTTGTTTACTGGTTTAATTGAGTGCTATCCAAGGATAAATTTATAGCAGGCCCTTCATATTCCGAATTTGACTAATAGAAAACATCGAACAGCAGGGGTGCCGTCGAAGCAACTAAAATATCAGCCCTGTGGTGACACCTGATCATCCTCGGTTAATTCGTCAAGTAATGCTTTTATCCGTTTTGCGTACTTCCCGTAAAATACATTTACCCAGGCTGATGTTCCAATTGCAACCAATGCCATCGTGGCAACAAACACTGATACCATTAAATAAATTTCCTTTGTTGAAATAGGCAGCATATCTTTTTTGGAGTCCAAAGTAACCATTCCAATAAAAATCAAAAAAAACGGCATTAGTGAATAGTTGAACGCCTTGTAAATCTCCATATGTAACCTGATTTCGAAGTACAGGTGGTACAGATGTTCCCTCGAAGTGAGAGTGGGATTTGAAAGTGCTTTATAGAACAAATAATACTTTCCGAGAAAATATACTGTTATCGAAGCCATAACGGCATACAAAGCGAAAAAAGGCGCGATCAACTCATATCTGAAATTAAAAAGGAAAGGAAACAGAAAGCCCATTAGTGCCACTGCAGCGACCAGCGCATAGAATTCATATCTCATGTTCCTCCTGATCCGGTCCAATGGTCCATGCGCACGATTTAATTGCGAAATTCTATCTGGCATCTTCATATCAGAAGTCTGATCGCTATCCCACGTTGGTTTTATGTCGTCGAGGTTCATGTTTGTTGTTGTTTGATTATTTGTTGTAATTTTTCTTTAGTCCGGTTCAATTTGACTCTTGCGTTCACTTCGGAAATTCCAAGCCGTTCTGCTATTTGTTTGTGTGACTGATTTTCAAGATACAGGAAGATGAGTGCCTTTTCTATGCTGTTCAAAGACTGAACTGCCTTGTAAAATGCAGCCAGTTTATCGTTATCGTCTGATTTGTCGCTGTCCATGACCGCTTCTGTTTTCTCATCAATTAGCAGATAGTCGGGTTTGCGTTTGCGCTTTTTAAAAAAGGTTATCGCTGTATTGATCGACACCTTGTACATCCAAGTTGAGAACTGGCTTTCGTTTCTGAAGTTTCCATAAGACTTCCACAGTTGTGCAATGATTTCCTGGATGAGGTCTTCTCTGTCTTCGGCACTATCCATGTACATCCGGGAAATTTTATGAAGGATGTTCTTGTTCGTTTCGATATGATCAAGAAACTGTTCTTCGGTGTTCAAGACAGTCGATTTAGTTCAATACCGGAGTTAAAGTGTGTCCTTCCTGCCATAATAAAGATTTTCCCGGCGATTGGCGGTTCCACTGATAGACAGCAAAAACGCTGAGGTGAAATAGGGGAGTAGGTCTTTCATTTTGTCATAGTCTCTCCTGGTTAGTAGCGAGGCGGCACAAAACGTTACACTGCTGGGGAAGTTTTTTACTCCCTCGCACAAATAATTTAATTCCAATGTGATAACCAGCATAAATTAATGCTTTTTAAGCCTTTTTTCGAATGGACAAGCAACGAAGGCGGCTGCTGTCGATGAGCAGCAAAGGCGGAAGCTTTAGCGGAGGGGGTGATTGATGGGCGGGTGGGCGACGTCGGCGAGTTCATTATCCAATTCATTTAAAAGCCTGTTAGTATAGATTTTGTTGGCTTTTTCGTTTTTATACCTACCTCAAATAGCCCCAAAATATTCAAATCTTAAGGTATGCGTTCGGTAATTGAACAGTGATTCCGGGGAGACGGAATGCCGCTCCCCCATCTGCACAAAGCCGTCTAACATTGGCAGTAATTTAAATCCCTCACAATGAAAGTGAATTTTTAACTTTATGTAGACCCCTCAATAGTTTGTTATGTACAATACATACGACTTTAAAATTTCGCGCCCAGACATTATTAAGCAACTTGCCGTAAAAGACATGCTTTTTGCCTATTACAAATGCCCACAGGTTGAAAAGGTATTGCATGTGTTTGCTCACTACAATGAAATAGTGTTTACATTGAGTGGCAAAAAAACGTTGCATCACAGAGAAAAATCATGGACACTTACTGATAACACATCTGTGTTTGTTCGCAGAACTGCCTATAAGGCGGAAAAATATGATTTTGAAGGTTGGGAGATTCTTGCCTTCTGTTTCCAGGATGATTTTTTGCGGCAAGTATTTAGGGAGTACAGGCAGTATTTACCGTTAAAAAACTTACCTCCTCCGCCTTCGGATATGCTGATTGAAATCAAGGTGAACGAAACGATGCGTGCATTCTTTTATAGTATGGTTCCCTACTTTTCACAACAACCTCCACCTTCTGAAACCCTGCTTGAACTGAAATTTAAAGAGCTCCTTTTTCATATTCTCTCCGATCCCGCCAACGCAGATTTGCTTGCCTACATTAATAGTATTGACGACCACTACAAAACCCCGCTGTGGCAGGTTATGGAAGCGAATTACACGTTTAATTTACCAGTTGACGAATTTGCGCGCATCGCACAACGAAGTGTTGGGGCCTTTAAAAGAGAATTTCACGAATACTACCACACAACTCCTGGCAAATGGCTTACTCAAAAAAGACTGGAATATGCCAAAGACCTTTTGGATACAAGCAGGAAAAACGTGAGTGAAATTACCGATGAAAGCGGCTTTGAAAACATAACGCACTTTAGCCGAATATTCAAGGAAAAGTATGGATCATCACCACTCCAATATCGGAAAAAGACAAACGACACCATTTCCAAGGAAATGGAATTAGTAAATTCTCCTCTTTACGAAAAAGAAAAGTTTTTGAACGTTTAAACAAAGTGTCCCGCCGCTATTCAAGATAGTTTAGTGATATAAAGCAATTCATCACTCAAACTATTTTTATGAAACGTCTAATCGTCCTTGCCGTTTGCTTTTTCGCATTTCCTCTTTTCGGAAAAAGCCAACAGTACGTTCCTGTGTCAGATACTATTAGAGTTATTGTTGAAAACGATAAACTGAAAGTGACAGAGTACGTTAGTAACCCTGGAAAAGATGTTTGTGGGAAGGGAAAACACGCACATGCCCCTCATCTTTCTATCTTGCTTACAGATGCCAAAATAACAGTGACAACCCCAGATCAGAAGACGCAAACTTTTGACGTCAAAGCCGGAGCAGCCTTTTGGAGCGAGGCCGAAACCCATATTGCAATCAACAGCGGGAGTAAAATTGCAAAAGCATATCTAGTGGAAGTAAAATAGGCAGAGATTCCCCCACAAAAAAACAATCCGCCAGGTGACAGGGCGATGCGCATTGGGGACGAATATTTACTCACCCTCATTACCAAAAAATAAGAATTCAAAAAAGGAGTGGTGAAACTTAAAAAATAGTAGGCAAATAGAAACAGCTATCCGCTTGGGATAGCTGCTTCCTTTATGCCGTAATGTGAAGAATTTAAGTTTTAGTTAGCGTGCGGCATGTGTGCGTCTAAAAAGCTCTCAACGGTAGTGTTGTAGTTTGAAACCAATGATGATCTCGAATCATTCAATTGCCTGTTTACATTGTTGTAAGTGTTTACACTCTTATTTAGTTCGTTCACCGACTTGTTATAGTTGTCTACCGTCTGCTTGGTTTTATCGCCATTTTCATACGCTTTCTTCACCAGTTCGAAGTTTTCCGAGCTGATGATAAAATCAGAAAGAATAGGGATTTTCTTTTCAGCCTCCTCGATGTAGAACTCCAATGCCTTTTTGCAGGCATTTTCAAGAGATTTGTCACTATTGTAGCCTTTCATACTCTTGAGTTTTTCAAGACCCTCAGAAGAGTACTTGATCAGCGTGCTGCGATTCTGCTCGATCCTACTTGTATTTTTGGCGCTCAAAGCTTCGACCAGGTAGCTCTCCTGTACGCTGGCCTTGAAGAAAATTAGATACACGGTGTTGTAATAATCATTTGTCTCACTCGCTGTTTTTAGCTTTCTTGACAACTCAGACTGATTCTGTAATAGATTGACATTATTTTTTGCTGCAAATTCTTTTTCCGTCCTGTCATAGGCTTCCGAGGATGCTCCCAGTTTCTCGGAGACTTTCTCCTTGGCCAACAGGTAGACTTCCATATTGTCATAAGATTGTTCTGCGATCTCTTCCATGTTCACAATCTTGGAGTAATCTTCAGTGAACACACTGTATAAGAGTTTAAGATGGGTAACTGCTGAGTCGCGAAGCGACTTGTCTCCATTGAAACTCGGCATGTTAAATATCTTCGTCCTGGTGTCGTTGATCGACTCGATCAGCGCAGTTCTGCGCTTTTCTATCTTCCTCATATTCTTGCCATGTGAAGACGCGCTGATATAGCTGAGGTATTTGGTACTTAGTTCTTTCTGCGACTGACCGATGTAAGAAAGATAGCCCGCGGCTTGGTCAAGGTCCTGGGCGTGTGATGTACTAAAAGTCAAACATAGTGCTCCAAATAAAATAGATTGAATGTAGCGTTTCATACAATAAGGCTTGGGTTAGGGGGTTTTATGATTAATGAGATCAAGAAGGATGCTATATCCTTCGGCGATATAAATGTCTGTGTTTAGCCTTTTGAGCCAGGTGTTATTAAGGTCGGCGCGATAGGAATCCGCCTGAATGACGATCTTATCCAAGGAGTTATTATCTGCTGTATAGAGTGTTGTTTTGGTCAATTCAGGTTTTTCGATCGCTTGTTTACGTTTGGGATCACTTAATAATTTGCTCTCTTCTTTTACGCCGATAAAATACTTATCGTTTTGAATCCTGGCTTTACTTTTGGCGATCAGGTCTGATAGTGGTAACTCGGATAAAGGCTTATAGTAGTTGTTCTTTGGAATTGAATCTGCCGTTAGGGCTGATGGCGCAGCTCGTTCATGATAATTCATTCCTTCAAAAAGGTCAGGAAGAAGAATATCGGGATGAACGCCTGTATTCTGAGTCGTCAATCCTGTGATCCGATAGAATTTTCCCGAAGTTACTTTTACAAAGTCGCCGTTCCAGTCGTCTTTTGGGCCGTCGGTGCTGTCGACAGGAATAATCCCCTGTGCCGTTCCCTTCCCGTATGTGGCGGAGCCAGCGATCACAGCGCGGTGATAATCCTGCAACACTGCACCAACGAGTTCTGATGCAGATGCGCTTTGGCCATTCACCAGCAATACCATGGGCCCGTCGTAGATGGTGCCTTTATTTGGGTCTTTCAGCGTGAGCGTTTTTCCCGTTTTATCGCGAACAATGCAAAGTGGTCCGGCGTCGATGAAGATGCCTGCCAGATCAAGGGCTTCCTGAAGCGATCCTCCTCCATTATAACGAACATCAAAAAGGAGTCCCTGAATATTTTCTTTCTTGAGTTTTACAATTTCCTTAGCCACATCGTTGGCACAACTGCCTGTGCTTCCGTTGTAGGTGGTGTAAAAATCAGGAAGGTATATATAACCAATCTTACTGGTGCCATTTAATACAAAGCCTTTTACTATGTTCTCGTCGTTGCGAATTTTTTCTTTGGTGATCGTAACTTCCTTCTCTACTCCGTCGGCCTTTTTAACTGTCATTGTCAATCGGGCGTCGTTGGGGCTTTCGAGCAATGCCGAGATCTGCCGGGCATTAAGACCCTTCAGGCTCACTGGTTTCGCGCCATTAAAAGAGATCTTTGTTAGCACGTCTCCTTTATTAAGCTGCCCGGATTTCCAGGCAGCGCTTCCTGGAATAAGCTTTTCAATTTCCGGCTCCTGCATTTTATTGTCAGAGAGGGCGAAACCAAAAAAATATCCTTCAGTGCTCAGGCGAGTCTCAAATTTTTCTTTTTCTTCTGAAGGCATGAATTCTGTATGAGGATCAAAAGTATTCGCCAACACATCACAGTACAGCTCAAAAAGAAAGTCTCTCAAATCCTCATCGGTAAGCTGAAGAGAATCATTATTGTTTTTTTGAATATTCTCTTTTAGTATCGAAGCTAATACGGGCAGAAACTTCCATTCTTTGCCATTGAGCTCATCATCGATCTTGGTAGAGAAAAGCGATAAGGTCTTCAGATTATCAGCGGTGAGGGTTAGTTCGGCCTCGCTGAGCGATTTGGTAAAGGCATCGTAAAACAGTTGTGAGAACTTATCATCGACTGGCCTGGGCTGGTAGTGATTTATTTCAATGACTCTTTTGAGCAGTATGGCTTTTTGCTGTTCTTTCGTCTGAGCTTTGGCAGTTCCTGAAACAATGATAAAAAGGAAAAGAATTTTAAATATCCTGAAGTAACGCATTGAAGGGCAGGTAAGGTTTATCGCACAAAATAGAAAAAGAATTTATTCCTTGCAAGGGCTTAGGTCTTTAGAGACAAGGATTTACAAGGGTTTCTTTTCTGCTGTACAGACAATATTTTATGGAAGAAGCCGTTCAGGTTTGCGGATGCTTACCCAGCCATCCCGAAACCCAGTTTGGTATTGTTAATTGTGAACTTTTCCGATTTCTTTAATTACTTGTTCTAATTGTTTATTGAATACATTAGGATTTTCAATCATTGGATAATGCCCCGTTGGTCCAACATATAATAATTTAAAGGGCACATTATATTTTTTAAACCCTGAAGTATCTGTTGAATGATGGCTACTATTTATTAAGTAAATTGTTTTCCCAAATGTTTTCAGTTTTTCGTCTGTTGGATATTTATCATTTGCTTCTAAAATCTTTGGAGCGAGTATTGAATCTGCGTTAATAAAATCATTTATTACTCTCTTTCTAACTGTACTGTCTGTTGAAGGAGAAAATAAGGATTGGTTAGCGTATTGCGCCACAATTTCTTTATAATTAGTTTTTAATGACTTGTAAGCATCTTCAATGTCTTTTTTTACTTCATCTGAAA
The DNA here is from genome assembly GCA_963808065.1 of uncultured Chitinophagaceae bacterium. Taxonomy (GTDB): domain Bacteria; phylum Bacteroidota; class Bacteroidia; order Chitinophagales; family Chitinophagaceae; genus Flavitalea. The sequence continues at coordinate 819,231 of CAWEEK010000007.1, read as the reverse complement.
CAGTGGCTCCAAAGTTTGTAAAATTGTCAACGCCGACGACTCCAATGACTCGGGTAGGGTTTTTTATAGCGACTTCTAATACGATTGCACCACTCATTGAATGGCCGATGAGAATTACATTCCTTAAATCTAAGCGTTGAATAAGTGTAGCGATGTCTCCACCGTAATTTTCTACCGTCCAGCTTTGTCTATTCTTTCCTGATTTGCCAAATCCAGGCAAATCAATAGTCACAACTCTATATTTTCTTTGGAAATAATTATTTTGATTCTTCCAGTATGTTTTATCAATGTCCCACCCATGCACAAAGAGTAAACAAGTGTCACCAATTTTAGAATCTGTATAATCTATGTACACGCCATCACTGTTAATTCCTGAATCCTTGATATTCGTTTTTTTAGATTGTTTTCCTGTGTTGTTGCAAGAAACCTGTGTTAAGATTAGAATATTTAAGACTATCAGTATTGTTTTATTCATGGTGAAATGTCTGGTTTTACCCGCCGCAATTAATCAAATTTGTACTTATCCTTAGATTCCCGAATTCGACTAGCTCATTTCGCGACCTTATCTCTGACCTTCTTCACCTCTGCCGCAGTAATCGCTTTGTCGTTATCATTGAAAGTTTTCCTGATATACGTGAGCACAGTCGCAATCTCTTCGTCCTTCAGGAAATTATGTGGCGGCATCGGGTTGTTATACATTTTGCCTTTTACCTTCACTTCGCCTTGCAGTCCATTTAATACCACTCCGATCAGTTTGTCTTTGTCGCCGTTTACCCATTCTGATTCCACTAGTGGCGGAAACCTGTTGCCATCCCCTTCGCCATTCGACTGGTGACAGGTACTGCAGTAGCTGAAGTAAACTTCGGAACCTTTTCCTCCTCTTCCGGCACTGAGGTTATCTCTTCTCTCGTCTGGATTCTTGATATGCGGAAGTTTTTTGTGTTCTTCCATCTTGGCGAGCTGCTTGTCGGTAAAAGAATTCTTGTCGCCTTTATAGGTAATCTTCCAGATCCATCCCAGCTCCGATTCTCCGACAAACAACGATCCGTCGGGCCCCATGGCGACCGCCATTGGCCGGAATGCGGCATCCCTGGTGTTCACAATGGTATCAAGGCCGGCAAAACCGTCTGCGAACACCTCGAAGTCGCCTGCCGGTACCCCGTTCTTAAACGGTACAAAGCCTATGAAATATCCTGCCTGCGGGTAGGGTGCCCGGATGGTTGATCCGTGAAAAGCGATAAACGCTCCGTTCTTGTATCGTTCCGGAAACTGATTGCCGGTGTAGAAAAGAAGATCGTTTGGGGCCCAGTGGCCGGGGAAACCGATAATCGGCTGAGTTAATTTGTCGCCATCTCCTGTCTTTTTGCCGTCGCCGCCATATTCAGGGTTAAGGATTTTCTTCTTCTGCATTTGATCATAATAATAGTATGGCCAGCCTGCATCCGATCCTTCCGTGAGCTTCAGGAACTCTTCGGAGGGAAGAACGGCACTTTGCCAGGCTGTAAACAGTGCCGGCCAGGTCCTGTGTAAGTCGTCGCGCCCGTGTTGCAATGCATAAAGTGTGTTATCCGCCTGGTTCCAGTCCATCCCGACTATGCTCCTGATTCCTGTGGCGTATCGCTTTCCTTGTTTCTGTGTCTGGTTGAGCTTGTTTGCGTCAAACTGCCACACTCCGCCATGTTCCTCGAGCTGTGGACAGGGCATTTGACCCGGTGAGCCGGGTACCCTGTTTTCCGCCTGACACATGTCGCCAGGGGCACCGAACTGCACATACAGGTGGCCGTTATTGTCAAAAGTGATGGGCTTTGCGATGTGCTCATATCCATGAGGGTCATTCTCATAATCATCTTTCACGATCAGCTCTACCTTACTCTTTGGAACGAGATCCTTGCCAGTGAGCTTCATCCGGTACACTTCGCCTGCGGTGGCAAAGTAGAGGTAACCGTTGTAGATTCTTATTCCTGTGCCGTACTCGCCTTTATCGTCGTAGTCACCAAACGCTTCTCGTTTGTCGGCTACTCCGTCGCCATTTTCGTCACGGAGCGCAAGAAGGCCTTTAGGTTCGGCGTCTCTGAGTTTAACATAGACGTCGCCGTTAGCACTGACTGCGATGTGACGCGCGCGGCCGGTTGATTTGGCAAAGACGGTAACGTTGAAACTGTCGGGAACGGTGATGACCACCTTATCGGGATCCACTAGAGATCTTCGTTCTCTGCGATGATGGGTACATGCTGCGAAAAGTAGGATGGAAGAGAAGATGAGCGCGGGAGCGAAGAGTTTCATTCCGTAAAATTAGGGAGTATCCCGAAAATGAATCGAGGCTGCAGGAACAATTGTTAAGTAATCACTAGATTTATATTGAGAGATTTCGCGCGAAGGCGCCAAAGAAGGTTTCACGCCAAGAAGATTTCACGCCAAGGCGCAAAGCCTGCCGGCCGCAAAGCCGCAAAGAATACAAATGAACTTTGCGCCTTTGCGTCTTCCTTTGCGCCTTTGCGTGAAACTCCTAATTACTGCAAACTATGGAATCAAATCAACGCTTCACCCGGCGTGAAATGCTGGGAATAACAGGTTTGGCCGGTCTGACGGCTTTATCCGACATCGCATCCGGCGCTGTTGTGCAGACTGCCCAAAAGCGGCCTCGTGTCGCCTGTCTCGCATCCTATTGGGCTGCTCCGAATTCACATGCGGACTGGATCATGACCAAGTTGCTGGACGGCTATTGGTGGCAGGGCGCCCACACTCCTTCGAGAATAGAGATTGTATCCGTTTACATTCATCAGCTTCCGGAAAGTGGACTGGGTCAGAAAATATGCAAATCGAAGAACATTCCAATCTTTAAAACAGTAGGTGAAGCGCTCACGCTGGGAGGGAAGGAACTTGCAGTGGATGGTGTTGTCATAATCGCAGAACACGGGAACTATCCAACAAATCTCAAAGGGCAGTGGCTTTTGCCGCGCTGGTGGATCTACCAGCAGGTTATGAAAGTTTTCGAGCAGAGCAAACGCTCGGTGCCAGTCTTCAATGACAAGCACTTTTCCTACAGTTGGGATGAAGCCAAATGGATGTTCGACAAATCCCGTGAGCTTAAATTTCCCTTGACCGGGGGTTCCTCCATACCGACTTACTTCCGCAAGCCCGAGATCGAACTCGATATCGATACGCCCTTAAAGACTTCGATTGTGGTTGGAGGCGCACCGGACGAGGGAGCACTTTTCCATTGTGTTGATGTGCTCCAGGCCTTTGTCGAACGCCGCAAGGGTGGAGAGACAGGCGTCAAGTCGGTGCAGTGCATTCGGGGGCCTGAAACATGGAAGTGGACTGAACGAAATCCCTGGGCCGGCAAGCTGCTGGAGTCAGTGCGGAAAAGTTTTGATTTGAAGCCGGGATACTTTCAGGAGATCGACCGGCCAAACGTTTGCATCGTGGAATATAATGATGGGACAAAGGCAGCGATATATAACGGCGAGGGTGTCGGCTGGACCTACGCCGGCGAAATCGAAGGGCGCAAAGACCCGACGATCATTTCGATGCTTGGCTGGCCAGGCCCATTCTCGCAATACCACGCCTCCAACTCGCAACCGCACTGGATTACTGAAATGATGGTGACCAAAAAGGAACCATTCAATGCAGAGCGGTTGCTGCTCTCCACCGGGATTGTGGCGTACAATATGGAATCAAACTGGGAGAACGGCCGTTACGCTGACATCGGCCGCCGGATCGAGACGCCATTCATGAACATGACCTACCACTCCACACGCGGACCGCAATTCAGCACCGGGGACCGGCCGCCGAACGTCCCCTACATACGGGGGTTTGATAAATAGGCGAACTAAATCAATGAACTACAAAACAGATGAAACGCCGAGATCTTATTAAGAGCTTAACAATCCTGCCGATAGCCGGAACTGTTCTGCCACAATCCTTATTATCCGCTCCTGTCGCGGGGTACAAGTATTCTCCTCAGTTGAAGCTCGATGCCAGATCTGCATCGCAATGCATTTGTGATGGACGGACATACGCATGTAATGACCCGCGAGCTGTTGATGAAAACCGATATCGGACAGCGTTATCCGGATGGAAACGTCGATCTCCCAAGGGCTAAAGAAGGCGGCGTGGATGCGATGTTCTTCTCGGTCTATACTCCTGAAAACTATTATCCCGGAAGGTTTGAGACAACAAACACATTTCGTGTGGTGAACCTTGCATTGGACCAAATCAAAAAGAATAATTCGATGATCGAGCTGGCGCTCACCGCTTCTGACATAGAACGCATCAATAAGAAAGGAAAAATCGCGGCTTTCCTGGATTTGGAAGGCGGTTATGACCTTAACGGCGACATAAACCTGCTCCGGGCGCTTTACCGCCTGGGACTAAGATCGATGCAGCTTACCGCACATAATACTACTAATGCTTTTATTGATGCCTGCAATGATATTAGCTATTGGGGTGGCATTAACGACCTCGGAAAAAAGATCATCGCCGAGATGAATAGTCTTGGAATGGTGATTAACATTGCCCATGCGTCTAATGATGCCATCCTGCAAACCGTGGAGGCAAGCAGACATCCTGTGATCTACAGTCACGGAGGATTTTACAGCATCGTAGATCATCCCCGTTGTATTTCGGACGAAGCGGCAAAAGCTGTCGCATCAAAAGGTGGCGTGATCGGCATACACTTCGGAAGCCTCTTCAACAATCCAAAATACTGGGCATGGAAGAAACCACCTGCTACTCCTAAACCGACAGTGCCAAAAGGGACCATACCGCAATCTCTTGTACCGCGATCAACGATGCAGACCATTGAAGAAGTAGACAGGGAACTGGCGCGGGAAGTTCCACTCAATTTCAGAGGAACCATCCCCGACGAGTATTGGATGCATGTAGATCAACTGGCTAAAGTAATCGACTATGGCGTACAGTTAGTAGGGGAGGACCACATGGCGCTGGGTTCCGACTTCGATGGCGGCCCTGAACTGCCGCATGAAATTAAAGACATTAGCGATTATCCACATATGACCATAGCGATGCAAAAGCTGGGTTACAACGATCAGCGAATCAAAAAGATCCTTGGCTTAAACTGGCTCCGCGTTATTCGACAGGTAACCGAGGAGAAATGAGATTTACGGGATTTCACTCAAAGCAAAGGACGTTTGTATTTCCTGCCGGCAGGCAGGCTTTGCGGCCTTCGCGCCCCTGCCGCAGGCAGGGCTTCGCCTTTGCGTGAAAGTTATCTAATGAAATGTGAAAGTCTGGATACGAAATATCATAAACTTTAATATGACAGTAAAGCGAAACCGAAAAACATGATTCGCGAGTTTTTCAAGAATAGGTGACAGGGAAGGAAAGACCATCTAGCCGGCCGCCAACGGAATTCGGCGATTTGCAGATATCAGACTGGAATATTATCTTTAGTTCTCCAATCGTTTTACTTCTCTTATCCCTGTTATTACCACCAACACCTCTTATCCTTTTTATCACCACTGATTTCTCTTATCCTCTTTCTTACCACTTGGTGGTCCTCTAACACTTATTTAATCTGTTTCACATTAGGTATGCGATATTTTTTATTGCCCTTACTGTTGGCTGTATTACAGACCGCTGATGGGCAGGACCTTCCAGGTCTGATCGTAAAATATAAAATGGATAATTCCTGCGAGCTGGTAGACGAAATTACAGACTCGCCTGCATATGGCGTATTGAACGATATTTCGCCAGCACCCGACCGCGGCAATTCTGCCAATGCCGCCCTGGCGTTCAATGCAAATACCTCCTATATCAATCTTGGCGTGGTAGACAAGCTGAAGCTTGCCGGCGATAAATCGTTTTCTTTCCTGATAAAGCCTGCCATTACCGGCGCCGCCCGTACGGGCGCCATATTTAGTTATGGAAATGCGATAGTCATCGGTTATCTCGAACAATCTTCTATTCCAAAACTGAGCCTTAAATTCGGCAATACGCAATACCAGGTGGTAAATCTCCAAAATCAGTGGCAAAAAGTAACCGTTACATTTGTAAAGGATTATTCTTCCACCAAATCCAAAGCCTCAGTTTATATTAATGGTTTTCTGTTCAGTGAGAACGAACAAAATAAGAGCGCGCAAAATTTTACAGATGTTATTGCATTGATAGGACCTGTCAGCCAAACTGCATTAACAAACGGGTTTCGAGGTACTCTCGACAATATGCGTTTTTATAATCGTGCGCTTAGCGCTGTTGAAATCTTAAATGCGGCATTACCTGTAAATCTTGAGTCGTTTACGGCCAGGCGGACCAAAGGCACGATTGAGCTTAGCTGGAAAACTGCTACTGAAGAAAGTTTTTCGCATTTTGGTCTTCAGAGAAGCTTAAACGGTGTTCAGTTTGAGACTATCAAAAAAATTAATGCTGGAAAAAATATTTACATCGATTATGATGCTGCGCCTCCGGATGCAGATGTATGGTATCGCCTTGAAATGGTTGACAGGGATGAAAATAATAAACTTTCAAAAATTATTAAACTGGGACAAAGAAATATGACTGTAGTGCCGACAATAAGCGTATTTCCCAATCCTGCCAGCGAAGCTCTGTATGTTGAAGGAATATCATCAAATCATACCGTTAATATTATCAGTGCCAATGGCTTGCTAATAAAACAAAAGCGTACGGCAAATAAGATTGACATTTCAGAGATAGCGCCGGGTTTATATTATATCGTTATTTATGACGAGTACGGAAACAAGAAACTCGTATCGAAATTCATTAAAAGAAACAACTAATGAGATCAATTGTCTTATTGATTACACTTTGCGCCGGATTGCAACTTAGCGCGCAAACGATCACCTGGGATTCCATAACGCCCGTTGCAACGGATGCTGCCATTACTGAATTTGGCACATTAAAACATTATATGTTGAAACCGAACCAGGATACAATGCAATCGCTGGTGATATTTCTTCCGGGCACATTCAGGTATCCGGGAAATTACAAATTTGTAATGGAGCAGATTGCAAAACTGGGTTATCATGTTGTTGGTTTGTCTTATAAATATGATTCGCCGGTTAATCCGCTGTGCCGTGGTACGGGTGATGTTACCTGCCATTATCGTGCAAGAATGGAAACGATTGATGGGGTTGACAGGCATCCGGGAGTGTTTGTGTCTCCCGCCAATTCGGTCATGAACCGGGTGAATAAATTATTGGCTTATCTGGTCGCTAATAGACCGGGTCAAGGTTGGGATCAGTTTTATGTGGGTGGTCAACTGCAATGGAATAAAATAATTCTTACGGGCCACTCGCAGGGAGGCTGTCTCGTTGGAATTATGGGAAAAGAATTTCCTGCTAAACGTGTGGTAATGTTTTCGGCGATAGATTTTCTGGATAATGACTCTATTCCAGACTGGGTGAACAATACCACAAATCATGCAAATTATTATATGTTGGCTCACCCTAAGGATGAACAGATTCCTTTTAACCGGGTGCAAATCGGGTCGGATAAATTGGGGATGGCTGAATACGGAACGATGTGCAATATTGACTGCAATAACACACCGTACCGGCAGTCTCATATTTTATACACGAATTATACGCCGGCAACAACGCAGGTTGATAAATATCACAATGGCTCCTGCCTGGATATGTATATTAATGATGAAACGGAGTATAAGGCTTCACTGACAAAAGCGATACAATATTTTTTCCGCGCAACCAGTACTTCGCAATAGGCGATACCAGAGACTTTCGAGTAATATCTTAACTTTCAACCTGCGGGAATATAAGGCAGTGTCGTCAGCTTTGAAGCGTCGACATCGTTGATTTATTGCCTAAATTCATGTGTTATTAAAATTGATAATGATTTGATTGAAATGAAAACATTGGTGTGCTCTCAACCTGGTAAGTTTGCCTATTCGACAGGACGCAGGCCCGAGATAACAAAAGGGCAGGCTATCATTAAAATTAAGCGAATCGGTATTTGCGGGACAGATTTACATGCATTTGAAGGCACACAACCTTTTTTCAGCTATCCCCGCATTCTTGGCCATGAACTGTCGGGTGAATTGGTAGAATTTGATAATGCTCCTGGGTTTGACTTGGCGGAAGCTGTTACATTTGTTCCTTATTTCGCTTGTGGGCAATGTATAGCTTGTAAAATCGGAAAGCCCAATTGCTGTGTAAAAATACGGGTCTGCGGCGTACACATCGATGGCGGCATGGTTGAATATCTCTCTGTTCCATCTTCTTCTCTGGTGCACGGAGAAGGTTTGAGCTTTGATGAACTGGCTCTTGTGGAGCCACTGGCCATTGGCGCCCATGGTGTTCGAAGAGCTGCTGTTGAAGCGAATGAATTTGTGTTGGTAATTGGTGCAGGGCCGATCGGCCTGGGAGCCATGGAGTTTGCAAAAATAGCCGGGGCTCGTGTAATTGCCTTAGACATAAATGAAGAACGGCTGATGTTTTGCAAGGACAAACTAAATATTCCTTATGTCGTGGGTGGTTCGACAGCTGAAGTCACCGAACAACTAAACATCATAACCGATCGCAACATGCCTTCTGTTGTGATTGATGCAACAGGAAATTTAAATGCAATTAATAACGCCTTTCAATATATGGCCCATGGGGCAAGATATGTGTTGATCGGTTTGCAAAAAGGTGACATTTCCTTCAGCCATCCTGAATTCCACAAAAGAGAAGGCACTTTAATGAGCAGCCGGAATGCTACAAGAGAGGATTTTGAATACGTCATTGACCATATGAAGTATGGAAAAGTAAAGCCTGCTGCATATATTACCCATCGCGTATTGTTTGATGATGTCAAACAAGAGTTTGAAAGTTGGCTCAATCCGACCAGTGGCGTAATTAAAGCAATGGTTGAAATGACTAATTAGCGAAGCGTAATAAATTTTCTCGTATAGCGGTTAATATTTACCGAACAACAAAAAAAGTAGTTTATAGTTGGAATATCTTGTGCTTTGGATTTTAAATAATCTGTCTTTCAGGTATTTCCAGCTTATACCCCTTCCCATGAACATTCGTTATTCTCAGCTCAGGATCACTGCTTAATTTCTTTCGAAGTTTCGACACAAACATGTCCAGGCTGCGACCGGTGATGACCCCTTCGTTGATCCAGACTTCCTGCATCAGCGTTTCGCGGGGGATCAGTTCACCGAAATTTTTGTGGAGCAATTCCAGAACCTTGCATTCTTTGTCTGTGAGACTAATCACCTCACTCCCCAAAAGCAAGCGCTGACCCTTCACATTAAATAAAAATTTTCCGAGCGCAGCCAATTCCGGAACGGACTCTTTTATTATAGCGTGGTTTTGATTCTGCACGGGCACCGGTTTTAAAATTTTCCCAAAACGCCCAATCAACAAGGTAACACCCAACAACACCAGCATGCCGCTATAAACCACATTGATTAATGGATAGTCGAAGGTTGTCGTTTTTAATTCTTCAAGTTTTGGATTGACTTCCTGAGGATCAACTTTAATTGATTTGAGTTCTTCAGTCCGCTGGTCGATGTCATTGTCGAAGGTTGTCGTTTTTAATTCTTCAGGTTTTGGATTGACTTCCTGAGGATCAACTTTAACTGATTCAGTCGAGCTGGTCGATGTCAGCTTTCTTCTGTTTTACGTTCTCATAAAAATCCGGAAAGGCAAATTCGATTGTGTAACAGCCTGGGGGCTGACTTCTGCCCCTGCAAGCCAGGATGTCTGGCGAGGTATTATTTACCTGGAAACCATAGACGATGCCGCCTTTCTTGCAATCATGTACTGTAACGGTGTAACCGGAAGGGAACTGTGTTTTGGGAAGCAAGCCCTGTGACAGCACCATGAGCGAGTCGTGGTTAAAAACGAATTCATTTTCGAACTTGAGCAGAAACGTGCCTTCTTTAATCTCGGTAACGGGCAATACACGTGAGGTTGAGTCACCTGCCTGCAGCAGTAACCGATGACCAATCTGACGGATGATGAGGTTCACTTGCTTCGCCCGTAAGTCGCGGTCGGAATGTTCTGTGAAAGACGAGGCGATAAAAAAAATAGCAAGCATCACGATGGCAATGCCAGAACCCACCACCAACCGGTTAGTGAAAAAGCCGGTAAAAGCAGAATTTACACGCATTTACATTTCTTTTTACAATTGATTTACAAGGAGCGGCAACGCGGGTGCCTACGTTTGGATATGTGAAGTTAAAACAATTTTTGCTCATGAAACTTTTTAAGAAATTCGTTATCAATAACAAAATCGAAATAATGATGAGTAAATCTAACAGAACAATTATTCAGACTGTTTTCCTTGGAGTCTTTATCGTAGCAGGCATCTTTAATGTCTCTTATGGACAAGCCAAAGTCGATAAACTTGATAAGCTAATAAGTGCCTATGCTGAATATGGAAAATTTAATGGATCTGTTCTGGTCGCTGAAAAAGGCAAAGTTATTTACAAAAAGGGATTTGGATTGGCTGATATGGAATGGAATATTCCCAATCAGCCTGACACTAAACATAGGCTAGGTTCCATCACTAAGCAATTTACTGCCATGTTGATCATGCAATTGGTTGAACAAGGTAAATTGAAATTAGATGTACCCATATCCACCTATCTTCCTGACTATCCTAAAAAAAACGGAGATGTAATTACGATTCATCACCTGCTCACACACAGTTCCGGAATTCCGAATATGACTTCGTTTCCGGGGTTCTTTAAGAACATCAGCCGTAATTCTTACAGTCCGGTGCAGCTTGTGAATCTGTTCGCTGACTCAACGCTGCAATTCAAGCCCGGAGAAAGATTTGCTTACAGCAATTCAGGCTATATACTATTGGGTTACATCATTGAGAAAGTAACGGGTAAATCTTACGAGCAGGTATTACAAGAGAACATTTTTACTCCGCTCAAGATGAATAATACCGGATATGATCATCATGGACCTTTGTTGAAGAACAGGGCTAGTGGCTATGAAAAAAATGGAAGGCGTTATGTCAATGCAAATTTTATTGACATGTCAGTGCCATACGCTGCGGGAGCATTGTATTCAACAGTAGAAGATCTGTATCTCTGGGATCAGGCATTGTATGGCAATCAACTGCTGCGGAAGGAAAATATGGATCTGTTATTTGCCAAACATATTCCGTCAGGCGGGGGTTATTATTATGGTTATGGTTGGGGCATTGGTGAAATTCCCTTAGGTAACACGGCAGAGCAAATAGAAACAATCGGCCATGGAGGCGGGATAGACGGTTTTAATACACAGCTCACTCGAATCCCATCGGATAAATCATTCATTGTGTTATTGAATAACACAGGAGGAGCTCCTCTCAATGAAATGACGAATGCCATTGCTGCAATTATTTATGATAAATCCTACAACCTTCCTAAAAGATCTGTTGCTTATTCATTGGCAGACAGGATAGAGAAAGAGGGGATTCCGGCTGCACTTGAATATTATAATGGAATCAAGGATTCCACCGGGTACTACCTCGATGAAAACGAAATGAACAGAACAGGGTACGAATTCCTGCAATCGGGCAAAGTGAAAGAAGCAGCCGCAATTTTTAAACTCAATACAAAAGCATTTCCTAAATCATCAAATGTTTTTGATAGCTATGGTGAAGCACTCATGGCACTTGGAAACAAAACAGAGGCCATCGAAAATTATAAGCAATCTGTAAAATTAAACCCGGGTAACGAAATCGGTATCAAAATCTTAAAAGACAATGGCGTAAAGACAGACGACCTGATCAAAAAAGTTCCAGTTGAATATTTGAAACTTTTGGAAGGTGAATACCTGAATGTTGATAATAAAGAATGGAAGATCAAATTTGAAGTGACGGAAGGCATATTGTATGGCAATGACAGAGGCTACAGATATAAAGTACTTCCGGTTGGGGGGGAAGGTGAGTTTGTCAATCCGGATGATGGAGCTTCATTGGTTTTCGATACCAAAGACAAGAATGCAATAACTATGGTACTTTTTGGAAGGGTTAAGTTCAAGAAGGTTTTATGAGAGAAAAGGGAAATTTTCTCAACGCTATTTATAGTGTTCTATAAACTAAAAAAGACAATTGACAAAGTTTTCGGTGGTTTTACAAACGTTTTACATATCCGTTTACAAACTTTTTACTATTAAAAAGCTTCAGGATAGTTGACGCCCGATATCTTTACTTTATTGTTTCACCAAATCAATTTTAGTCATGAAAATCTATAACCTTGCTTTTTTGCTTCTTTTTCAATTCCCCTTTAGCATCTCGCAATCACGGATAGTCTGCAAAAACTAAATAGAAATAAGGCGGGGGCTGTAAACATCGTTTTTAAATCTACTGATGGCGGACAAACATGGCAGGACATTAGCGAAGGGCTGCCCGAAAATTTGCAGGCAGATGGTTTCCAGAGAGATGGTTTCTTTGCAAATGATAGTGGGCTCTATTTACGTGCTGGAAATGGGATATATCACAGTAAACCAAATTCCACAGCTCCTTTTTGGAAAAAAGAGATTTTCCCTGACAAACAGAGCAGCATTGCCCCTGGTAAGACCGGGATATTTGCATACAATTACACGATGGCCAATTTTTACAAAAAATAAACGGAACGAGTGTATGGTCGCCTATGTACACGAATTTTCAGGAGAAAGAGGTACGCACCGTTTTTGAAACTGCCGGAGGCACAGTTTTCATCGGCTCCGACAATGGCCTTTTTAAATCCACTAACAGTGGAAAAACCTGGAAACAAGTCCATACCGGAGGCTGGGTAATGAAATTGGTAGAGTCAAACGGTGTACTGATGGCGACCAGCCAGAGTGGGATAATAAGATCGACCGATGATGGTGAAAACTGGGATTGTGTGATTAGTGAGGGCGGTGTGGGCATCGCTGTAGAACGCATCAAAGGCGGATTCGCTGCTATCACTTACAATACAGAGTCGAAGACCAGAAGAGTGCGAACATCCTACGACGGCGGTAAAACCTGGCAGCCCATTGATGCCGGCCTTCCGGCAAGTCTATTCATTGCCTCAATTATTCAGGTTGGTGAATACTTCTTTTGTGGTCATCCTACCGGCATTTTCAGATCATCAGACAAGGGAAAAACATGGAAACTGTTACTTCCTTCTATAGAAGATAAGGTCTTCAATTTATTTGTTTCAGGCAACGTGATTTATGCCATACCCAGAAATGGAGGATGTTGAAAATTCAGGTTTACTTCTTGTAGCTTCCCATGTGTTCCGAATCAGAGCGCTTCGTCCGCCGACTTCGTCCGTCGTAGCTGCGTAGCAGCGAAGGTGGAAGGCAGCTAAGGCGTGGAGAAAGAGAACGCATCGACCGCCGATATCATCCGCCGTAGACTTATCGAAGGCGGAAGCTTCAGCGAAGGCGGGAGAAATATTATGCTGAATTTGAAACCCGCAATTTCGTACTTTAGGAGTCTAAACTTCTCAATATGAAACGCATAACCATTACTATCTTTGCCGCCTCTCTTTTATTCGCCTGTAATAATCCTGAGACGAAAGAAATCAGCAGCTCACCAGATTCCAGCGCATCTACAACCACGACTACGGAAGCCAAATCCGAAGAATGGGTTCCCGTTGATTCAGCCACTGCTATGAAGACCATGATGGAGGTGGGTACTCCAGGGTCCGAGCAGGCAATGCTGGCCAAAGCCAACGGCACGTGGAAAGCCGAGACTACGATGTGGATGGCACCCGATGCAGAACCAATGAAAGCTACTGGCACAATGACTAACAAAATGATCATGGGTGGTCGCTACCAGGTGTCGACATTCAAATCAAATATGATGGGGGCTCCGTTTGAAGGAACGGGCACAACCGGTTACGACAAGGCCAGAAAAGTGTGGACAAGCAGTTGGATTGACAACATGAGCACTGGTATAATGAATATGGATGGCACGTGGGACGAGGCATCCAAGACTGCCACCTACACAGGTAAGATGCTTTGTCCTGGCAATGGCCAGATGACCGAAATGAAGCAGGTGATGAAAATGGTGGACGATAAGACCCAGATTATGGAATTCTATGGCCCGGACATGAAGACCGGCAAACAGTATAAGAGTATGGAGATAACACTTAAGAAGAGCTGATTTCGTAAAGCGATTTCAGTCTCAGGTTCGAGTCCGTCGGATATGCTGAAACAATTCAATAAAACCCGCCCTGGTGGCGGGTTTTATTATTAGTTAAAGAAAATGACGGGCTATACTGCCTTTCCCAGTACTCTTTTTATTTTGCGTCTTTGCGTATTCTTTGCCCGAAATTCTCCCAGCAACCCTTCTTCCTCTTTCTCTTTCTCTTTCTCGCTCTGATTCATACCGGCCATGTCAGAATATTTGCATGAATTGATGAAAAAGTATCAAATCCAGCACATTCGGCCGGTTATATTTATAGCTCGCGCCGCAGGTCTCACCTTCGGCTAACTAAACTAACGATGATGTCTAAAAAACCCAAATTGTCCAACCTATTCTGCGATGCCGGCAAACCAGGGAGGTATTTCTTTTTGTTCACTGTGCTCCTTTCTTTGTTTTCAATCAGCACTTTGACCGCTCAGTCAGTAAAAATCTCCGGAATTGTAAAAACTCCTGCACAAGGACCGCTTGCAGATGTAAGTGTAAAAGTGAAAAACTCAGGAATTGGAACCGTGACGGACGTAAATGGAAGATTTTCTTTGAGTGTTCCCGGCAGTCGATCTGTTTTAGTATTTACCCATGTCGGATTTATTGAGAAGTCTGTTGTCGTAGGAAATCAAACGTCTTTTGATGTGATCATGGGCGACAGCGCTGCTGGCTTATCAGAAGTAGTGGTGGTAGGTTATGGTGTTAAAACCAGTAAGGCTACCCTGACATCTTCTATTAGTGCGATAAAAGGAGCTAAATTAATTGAACCCGTACCTAACATCGCCAATAAATTGGCTGGTAGAGTTCCGGGAATTTTATCATACCAAACCAGTGGGGAATCGGGTCTTGATGAACCAACTATTCGAATCAGAGGTCAGAATACAACTGGAAATGCAAACCCACTGGTAATTATCGATGGTATTCCAGGTAAAATGAGTGATGTAAATTCTGAAGATATCGAAGACATATCTGTCTTAAAGGATGCTGCTGCCGGGGCTCCATATGGATTAGCCGCCGGCAATGGCGTGATCTTAATCCAAACAAAGAAAGGGATTAAGGGAGGTGCGAAATTTTCTTATAATGGCAATTATGGCGTTCAAAACCCTGTTTGGCTAACGAAAACCCTTAATTCGTACCAACAGGCACTGATGCAAAATGAAATCTATTTGAATGACCATCCGGGCGATCAAAATGTTCCCTGGTCGGCTACTGACTTGGAAGAATACCGGAAGGTGTCCGTAGGTGACCCTACGGGTAATTATGATAAATATTTTAATAGTAATAACCTCCATGACGTCATCAGGCATGATTATCCAATCAGTAATCACAATTTTTCGGTTAGAGGAGGTTCGGAAAACATTTCCTATTATGCCAGTTTAGGATACTTTAATCAGGCATCCATGATACCGAATGAAAAGTTTAAAAAATATTTCGGGGTGCTGAATTTGGATGCTGATCTGAACAAGACGCTAAAAGTTTCTTTGTCTTTAAGGATGGACCGGGGCCGCAGGGATTGGCCTTCATTCGGCAATCAAATTACCGAGCAGTTTGGTATCTATGGAAGGATGTATGAAATCGCTCCTGATGACGCAATATGGTACCCTAACACCGACGGATATTGGGGAAGGGGTAGATTCGATTTCAATCCTGTTGGCCGTATAAATACTTCAGGGACAAGTACTAATAACGCCGACAACACCGTTTACACCATAGCTCTGGAACAAAAACTACCTATAGAAGGGCTAAGTATTAAGGGGGTTTTTAACTATCAAAAAACTGATACATTCGTCGAAGCCTGGAATACGGATCCCATTTACTGGGATGTTGACAATACTGTAACGCCGGCTGTGTACACAAAAAGAATACCCACATCAAAACCCAGCTTTGCGCAAACCTATTTCAGGGGGAATAATATTACTGCTCAGGGTTACCTCAACTATGATCGTACTTTCGGCCGACATGCGGTCACCGCATTATTTGTGACCGAACTACGTGATCTGAATAGTAAGAATTTTTATGCCACCAAAAAGAATTATAGTATACTAATTCCCACCCTTGACATGGGTAGTTCAGTTCAAACTGACTTAGGGAATGGCGGAAGTGCAACAAGAGCCCGTCAGATAGGCCTGGTTCTTAAATTGGACTACAGATTTCAGAATAAATATATGATTGGTTTTTCCGGGCGACGTGATGAACATTATTACTTTGCTCCCGGATACAGGACTGGCTACTTCCCGTCTGTTTCTGCGGGATGGAGAATTGGACAGGAGAAGTTTATCCAGGATAGATATCCCTGGATCGATGAGTTAAAGATACGCGGTTCCTGGGGCCAATCCGGAAACCTTGCTGGTGAGCCTTTTCAATATCTGACTTCATACGGTATAGTTAATGAAATTTACAGACTTGGTGGCCAGTTAGGAACAGGATTGTATGAAAGATCACCTGCCAATCCTTTTATTACCTGGGAAAAACAAAAACAAACAAATATTGGAATTGACCTTGTTTTATGGAATGGTTTATTATCATTTAGTGGAGACTATTTTTATCAAATCCGGGATAATATGCTGGTTAATCCTGATGTTACTATTCCTGATGAATACGGGATTACCTTACCTCAGCAAAATGCGGGGAAAATGTCGAATCGGGGGTTTGAACTTGCTCTGGGTACAAGGCGAACTCTTCAAAATGGAATTACTCTTGATATCAATGCTAATTATTCTTTTGCCAGAAATAAGCTGGTAAGAATTTTCGAAAATCCGGCAACTTATGACGATCCTAATCGGCGGCGTACGGGTAATCAATTGAACGCCCAATACGGGCAAGTAGCCCTGGGATACTTTCAGACTCAGGAAGAAATCGACAAGTCCCCAGAACAAAAATTCGGCTCCTACACAGTCGGTGATGTAAAGTACGCGGATCTTAACGGAGATGGTGTAGTGGACGCAACTGACGAGAAAAAGATAGGGTATCCTAATTTCCCCGAGAGCATATTCGGGTTAAACGTAGTGGTTTCATGGAAGGGTTTTGATTTAAGTGCATTGGTTCAGGGAGCTACTCTAATGAGTGTTAACAGACCGGGCGCAGCAGGTGGCGGAGCGCCTGGTAATTCCAATGGTAATACTCAGATTGAAGCGTTAGATCATTGGACTCCCGAAACACCCAATGCAAAGTTTCCAAGGTGGTCTTATCTCAGCGGCGCTAATAATTTTCGTACGTCAACTCATACTATGAGAGATAATACATATGTACGATTAAAAGGCCTGAACCTTGGATATAGCCTTCCTGCTAATTTATTGAAAAAGATCAGGGTTGGGACTTTGAGGTTTTATGTTGCCGGTCAGAATTTATTTACCTGGACTGCTGAATATCTTAACTCGGACCCCGAATCCGCAGCAGGAGGAGCTTATAGATTTGCAAATCAAAAGTCTATTTCCGGAGGCGTTAGTTTAACATTCTAATTTTATTAAAATGAAAAATATACAAGGAATAAATAGCCTTAGCTGTATTATACTTTTGACAACGTTTACCATCGGCATTTCATCGTGTAAGAAATATCTGGATATTGAACCCCAGGACCGTGTCACTGAAGATGCAGTTTGGAATAACGCTTCAACGGCCGATTTATTTTTAAACGATATCTATGGCTATTTGCCACCATATAGAACTACTGGTTGGTGGAGCGAAAGCTGGACAGACAATTGCATGAACGTGCAAACCTGGCAAGGCCAGGCTGAAATTGTCCGGAGTGGTTCCCTCTCTCCAAGTAATACATTATTTAGTATTAAAAGATATGATGCAGTTAATGATTGGATGTGGAATGAGAACTTTTCTTATATCCGGAAATGTAATGTGTTCATACAAAAGGTAAGAGAATCCGAAGCATTTACTGGCGAGTATAAAACTGGGCGGGTTGCTGAAGCCAAGTTTCTGCGGGCATGGTTTTATATGACCACATTTAAATACTTCGGAGGTCTCCCTATCATTGACGAACCTTTAGATCAGGAAACACAGGGAGATGCGATATTTCGGGAAAGGGCAAGTGCGCAGGAAACCGTTGCCTTTATCAGCAAGGATTGCCAGGAAGCAGCAGATTCACTTCCAGTGGACCAGGCGGAATGGGGTAGGATAACGAAAGGGGCCGCATTGGCATTGAAGGGATATGCCGAGCTGCTTGGTGCAAGTCCGTTAAGTAATCCTGAAGATAACAAGGACCTATGGGCAAATGCCGCTGCCAGTTACAAGCAGGTTATCGATATGGCAAAATATCAGTTAACGGATTATTACCATGGCCTGTTCTATGAAGAAAATAATCGCAATACTGAAATGATTCTGCCTTACGTCATAAGATATCCTCTTGCAAATGAAGACCAGGATGTTCGTTTTCTAGAAGATCTTTATGGCCCTGCTAATGCAGTAATAGAGCCTTTTGGCGTTATCAATTATTCTATTGTCGAATCAGCGCCTACCCAGGATTTGATAGATGCCTATCGTATGAAAGACGGAAAAACCATTACAGAGTCTCCACTGTATGACCCGGCTCATCCCTATGAAAATCGTGAACCCAGATTTTATGAATCTGTCATTTACGACGGTGCGCCGTTTCGAGATGGTTTTATCTATACGAGAAAAGGGGACCCTCACAATGCTGTTGACCGGTCTCGTACAGACTGGGTTACCCCTACGGGTTATTATATTCGTAAAACTTATGATGAAAGAATCAATGGGCTATTGGAACGCCCGAAGGGGAAGAAGAACCTTGGGGATTGGCCATTGATTCGATATGCTGATGTGCTGTTGGGCTATGCTGAAGCACAAAATGAAGCGGTTGGCCCCGATGCATCTGTGTTAGATGCAATTAACAAATTGAGGACGAGAAGCGATGTAACTATCCCTACTATTCAGGATACCTACGGCGCTGTCAGCCAGGAGCAAATGCGCGAGATTATTCGTACCGAAAGAAGAATTGAGCTTGCATTTGAAGATAAGCGCTATACAGATATTACAAGATGGAAAATAGGGGATAAGTTACAAGGCTTTGTGAGGGGAGTTGAGCCTTCTAAAAATGCCACAACTGGTGAGATGAGTTATGAGTATTTTAATGTTGTGCCTCAAACTTATATCACAGCAAACGATAAAAATTACAGGCTTCCAATTCCTTTGGCTACAATGGAGAAGAACCCGAAATTGACACAAAACCCCGGCTATTAAAATCTTGGTTTAGTTATAGAAAGGTGATGCCTTGTGGCTGATGAGCGTCGGCCTCCCGTAATCAACGCCAGGCGTTCATTACAAATTAATTTTTCAAGTTATTGCGATCTTATGAAGAAATTATTGTTTTCCCTGTTTGTATTAGCTTATTGTTCTCAAGTGGAAGCTCAAAATATTTTGGAGAAAGATTTTACCAAACCGGAGGCCACGGAAATTACCGACCCGAAACCTAAAATCGTCACTCCAGGGATAGGCGGTGCTCCGCCTTCGGATGCAATCGTTCTTTTCAATGGTAAGAGTCTTGATAATTGGATAATGTCGAAGGATAGTGGGCGTTGTTTGTGGAAATTGAACGATGGCGCTATGACTGTAAGTCTCGGAACAGGCGATATCCAGACCAAGCAAAAGTTTGGTGATTGTCAGCTACATGTTGAATTTAGAATTCCGGCGAATGCCAAAAACAGTGCTGACCATAATAATGCCGGCAATAGTGGGGTATACATGCAGGAACGTTACGAAGTACAAATATTCGATTCTTATAACAACGAAACCCCGCTTTATGCGAACGGGCAAATTGGAAGCATTTATAAACAGGTTATCCCTCTGGCAAATGCTTCCAGCAAGCCTGGAGACTGGAATACCTTTGATATTTATTACACGGCTCCCAAGTTCCGCTTCAATGGTACCGTTGAAAAGCCAGCCTACGTTACTGTAGTGCACAATGGCATATTAACGCTGAACCATTTTGAAATTCAGGGAACGATACAATATATCGGTATCCCGCGTTACGAGCTTCACGACAAAGCGGCTATCAAATTACAGGGTCACGGGAGTGAGGTTAGCTTTCGCAATATCTGGATAAGGGAGTTGTAATTTGTGCTTCCGACGGTTTCACGCAAAGGCCCGAAGAAGGTTTCACGCAAAGACGCAAAGAAAGCGCAAAGACGCCAAGGCTACTTGTATTTCTTTGCGCCTTCGCGCCCACCGCAGGTGGCTTGGCGCCCTGCCTCCGGCAGACAGGCTTTGCGTGAAATCGCCTTTGCGTGAAATTCTTTTATTGCACTCTTGCGGTGGCGCCGGAACTTAAAAATCCTACTATGTCGGCAATGTCCTGTTCGCTGAGCCCATTGCTTATGGGATCGGGCATCAGGCTCTTCTCCTGTTTTTTCCGCGACGTGATCTTCTTTACATCGACGGTGTGCTTTTGACCGGCGATGTCCTTTACAACAATTGACTGCTTGTTTTCCGAAAGTACGAAGCCATATATGGTTGCGCCATCGCTTGTATTAATCAGCCAGGGCTCGTAACCGAAAACTATGGCAGCGCTGGGGTTTACAATGGCATCAACCAGGGCCGGGTTGTCAAACTTTTTTCTAATACCTGAAAGATCGGGCCCAATCGTGCTTCCCTCGTTACCAAGCTTATGACAGGTGGCGCAATGCGTCATAAAAACTGTCTTACCCTTCCCGGCATCGGGCTTCATCTGCACTATTTTTTGAACTGAATAGGTTTGATCAGCACCCTGACGCTTAAAGTAATTACCCGCCTGCGTGCGAACCGTTGCATCTGGATTGGTAAATATTTTCTCTTCAACAAAATGGAATAGGTCTTTTGGTAAAGTCTTTGCTTCCGCCATACCGATCACCATTTGTCCTCCCACAGAATCGACTGACATCTCGCTTATTTGTTGTTTACGTTCATACAGAGACTGATGTTTGTCGAGGACGATGCTTTTCTTAACTTTCATTTGGGCCAGCTTCCTTTCATACCCGGTATTCAAACCGATCTTACTCCAGTCCAGCAAATTAAACCAGTCATTGCTTTGTCGAAAAGCCAGCCAGTAGGAGGCCATTTCCAACACATCCTGCTGTTTATTTTTAGAAAGCGAAACCATCGAATTTGCGGCTGCTTTATTATCGATAAAAGCCAGTGCGGTTATGGCTGCCTCCCGGTCAGCTCGTGAAAGTTGTTCGTCTTTTGCCCTTTCTGTCAGATCATTCACGGCTTGGGGCGGATGTAGCCGCCATGCAAGTGCGGACATCTGGTGATTCCACTGCGATGCACTCTTTCCTGCACCAAATATTTTTACGAGCTCGGGGTAGATGTCGGATTCATGTCCCCGCACACTGGCGCCAAACGTTTCAAGATACCATCGGTCATTACCATCAAACTGTTTTGCGGACTCAATGAGAATCGGCTTCGTTTTTTCATAAGGTAAATCGCTAAGTGAAACCATTACCTCTCTTCTTACAAAAGGCGAAGGATCCTTTACCATTTTTTGTGCATAGGGTAAGATATCTTTTACGGTTTGTCTCAGCGCTCGGTAGGCGATGGCCCTGGACTGTTCATTATCGTTAGCCAGCAACTTCTCCACCTCTGCCCGGCCTTTCTCGCCGAGTTGCGCCAGCAACCAGATGGCCCTGGCCCTTATGTAAGGATCGGAATCATTGAGTAAAGCTTTTACTGTATCTACCGCCGCTTCCCCTTTCCTTTTGATTCGCTCGAAGCCTTCACTGCGAACGTTGATAGCGGGACTCTTCAGAGCAGCCAGTTGGCCGTCCATGTTATTCAAATCTATCTTCGGGGAAGAGAGTTTTTTGCCTTTTGGCGTTATACGATAAATTCTTCCATATCCAAGACTATCCTGCATTTGATGCCCACCGACAACAGGATCGTACCAATCGGCTACATAGATAGCGCCATCGGTTCCAATCGTTACGTCGCTGGGTCGAAACCATTTTTCCCGTTTGCGATTTTCGGTTGTGTCATTCCATACATATTCTGCGTCGGCATTTGAAAGAGAAGAGATAAAATTTTCTCTTTTTCCTAAATCATACCCCGATTGCCGGAGGGAGGGATGATAACCAAAAATCGTGTTTCTGCCCGCATCGGCACTTAATAAGAGACCCTGGTAGCCTTTCCCTAAAGCGTCACTTTCATAAACGGTTACACCGGTCGGTGCGCCAGCCCCGGAGCGATCGCCGGCAGGCATCACACCAGGATCATCCTGATGCCAATGCGCCCTGAAAATATCCTGCCCGGGCCGTTGATCGGCCTGCCAAAAACGAGTGCCATCAGTACTAAAATACCCGGCATTCCCACCTTCCATGAGCCAGGTCGTTCTACAGGTAACCACCTGATCATCGTTGTCGTTTTGCCACAGGTTTCCATAAGAATCTGGGATCACTTCATACGAGTTTCTAAAGTTATGTCCCATCACTTTCAAACCGGTGCCATCTGGATTTATACGCAAGGCAAGGCCGCCTACCCAAACCCTTCCGTCATCACTCTTTTGATTTCCCGCATTTCTTGTATTGTAAGGGGATCCGCCGGTATAAATACTACCAGCCCGCAAGGTCCATCCAGCTTTGTCCTTCACATTATGGGGCCCTGCATTACCAACGTTAAAGTACCAGCGACCATCGGGACCCGCATACACAGCATGCAGGGAATGATCATGATCCTTGCCACCAAATCCGGTTAAGAAAATTTCTTTTTTGTCAGGATGGTCGTCACCGTCTTCATCCGTATAAATGATGAGGTTAGGGGAACAGGAGACGATCACCTTATTGCCAATAACTGCAATCCCAACCGGAGATATCAAATCCTTATCCTCTACAAAAACCTTGGAAGTGTCGGCCTTGCCATCATTGTTCAGGTCTTCCAGGATCATGACGCGATCGCCTTTTCGGTGATGCAGATGCTTTGCTGGATCGTTGTTGTAGTCTCGATAGTTCACTGCTTCTGTTACCCATATCCTTCCTTTTACATCCACATCCATATTTGTAGGATTGTAGAACAGGGGCGATTCGGCCCACAAGGTGGCTTCCAGGTCATCGGGCAGGTATAAGTCCAGACTCTTAGAAATTTTTTTTGTGGTATCAGAGGCAGTAGTGTCTGGTTTGTCCGGTTGATTGCAGCTGCCAGCGATGAGGACGAGGAAGAATAAATAAGAGAAGTTTTTGTTCATACAGAAGCCATTTAACAATCGTTCATGCGGTATTGTACGGGACTGTGACCCGTACCGCCGCCGGGTATTGTCCTAAGCTGCTTTATTTTACATTCAAAGTAATTTCATTTTCCTTCTTCAGAAAATCGGTATCTGGAGAAAGGCTCTGGTTGCTTGATTGGAGGATGGCCTCGTCGCTCACCGTTTGCACCGGAGTAATACAGGATGTATTTTTTTCCCGGAAAGGTTTATTGTAACTCATGTTGTAAGCAGAGATGAGTGACCACCTCGGCTTTTCGGAAAGATTGGCGTCTGACATATGCAACAGGTTACTATGAAAAAACAATACACTGCCAGGCTGCAGCTCTACATGAACACGCTCACAAATTTTCAATGCTTCTTCAACAAAAGGCATATCGGCTCCTTGCTGCTCGCCGGCAAAGAGATGCTCTAAACGCCCCATTTTGTGCGAACCCTTCAACACCTGCAGGCATCCGTTATTCACGTCGGCTTCAGTCAGGGCAAGCATCACACTGATCATTGCATCTGGATACAAAAAGCCGTTTTTATACCAATAGCCATAATCCTGGTGCCACTCCCAGGCCCCGCCTTTCCTTGGCTCTTTTTGCATGAGTTTGGAATGAAAATGACAAACTTCTCCTTCACCTAACAGGGTTTGAACCGCGCTTACCATGCTTTGACTACGCACCAGCAGGCCGTAACTGTCATTACCGGGTGTAAACCAAAGAGTCAACTTTGTACTTTTTCCAGACTGGTCAGTGAGGTCAAAAGCATTGGAACGCATGACTGCGTCTTCTGTGGCTAGTTGATAAAGCAAGGCTACCTGTTCGGAATTAAGAAATTCCCGAATAATGAGGTATCCGTCTTGTTCATACTGGGCTTTTTGCTGCGGTGTTAAGCTAATGTTTGGCATAACCGTTATCGTTGATAGACAACAAAAATGCTACACAATGGGCTGTCAGTCTAAAACAATTTCAACAAAAAAAGAAACAATTCAAACATGATTTACGAGTTGGATAGGAAAAAATGGTATTTTAACATTATATCGCTGCCAATATATGAAACCGCATATTCAAAAATTGCCTTTATCAGAACAGTCTTCTTTCGTAGCCGACAAGTTTATTACTCCTTATTTCGAAACGGGCTGGCACTACCATCCGGAGTACGAATTGGTCCTCATCATAAGAGGAAAAGGTAAAAGATTTGTTGGCAGCCATGTTTCTGATTATTGGGAAGGTGAACTGGATTTTTTGGGACCCAATCTTCCCCATTGGTACAGGAAAGACATGGCGGAGGAAACGGGCGGGAGCCTGGTTATACATTTCAAGGAAGAATTTATAGGGAAAGGTTTTTTGCAAATTCCCGAAACGCAAAAAATAAGATGGTTGTTTGAAAAGTCCAGCATGGGTCTGCATTTTACCGGAACGACCAGGACCTTAGTCGCGCAAAAGATGGAAGAAATGCTTTTATTAGAAGGCATAGACAGGTTGATTTGTTTGTTGTCCGTGCTGAAGATATTAAGCGATTCCTCTGAGTACACGCTGTTGTCAAGTCCTGAGTCAGTCAATCAGAATGAAAAGGGGAATGATCGATTGGAAAAAGTATTTAACTATGTGTTAGATCATTTTAAGGAAGAAATATGTGTGGAAGATTTAGCGAAGGTCGCACTTATGAGCCCTTCCGGATTTTGCCGATATTTCAAGAACAGAACCAAGAAAAATTTCTCGCACTTTGTAAACGAGATCAGAATAAGTTATGCCTGCAAAAAACTAATGAAAGAGGATTTTAGTATTGGCTATGTATGTTCCGATAGCGGTTTCAATAATATGGCCAATTTCAACAAGCAATTCAAAAGAATTGTAAAACAGACGCCTTACCAGTTTAAGCAAAAGCATAAATTTTAATTCGCCACTTCTGGCTTTTCGTATTCATCAACCCCGGCAAGTATTTCCCGCCACCTTCCCTTATTCCTTGCGACTATCGCATCGTCCGTTTCGGGTCGCAAGAATGAGAAAATATCACCTGTGGTGCTTCCCGGAACCAGTGATCATCGGCTTCTATTTTGATAATTTCTCATTGATCTTATCCTGCAGCGATTGTTTAAAACCAGCATCCAGGTCTACAGGACCGCCTCTGGTTTTGAAGAGATCTTTGATCATCTTATTGATGGTAGTACTTTGCTGCTGGAATATGCGACATACAGAACAACCGGAGAGGTGTATCCCTAATTCTACACGCTCTCCCACAGTTAGCCGGCCCATTTGTTGTTTCTCAATTAGCAAGGTTGCTTTTCTGCAGTTGTACGCTATCTTTTTCAGGTTATCCATTAAAATTGTTTACCAGTTTTTTTGCAGGCATGCTCTCAGGTTCACTTTCGTACGGTGAACGATCACCCATAAATTTGATGCCGAAACTTTCAGATGGCCACAAATCACGTCTGTCGTTAATTCATCTATATGGCGCATGGTAAATACTGATAACCACAAAGTCGGGAGTTTTTTCATGCACTGTTGCAGTATATGATGGAATTCTTTATTGACTAGCTGGTCGTCCTGTTCGATTCCAAACGCCTTCGGTTGATATTCTTCCTTCCAATGACCATTCTCCGCTTCAAAAAAATCAGTGGATTCCGAACTCCCGTTCAAATGGATCGGTATGGACTGTAATCCGGACGACTTCTTTCTGTACACGTCTATTAATTTATTCCTTAGAATCGCCATCAACCAGGTGCGCTCAGAGCTTCTTCCTTCAAACTGTTCAAGCCCTTCCAATGCAGCCAGGAAAGTCTCCTGAACAAGATCCCGTGCCTGCTCTTCATCATTGATCCTCGTAATTGCAAATCCATAGAGATAATCTGCGTGGTTGCTCACCCATTGCTGCGGATCAATTACGTTCAAATTTGTCACCGAATATGTTGTTATAGGTATTTGTTTTCCTTATAGTCGCTGATTCCTTACCAACCTTACAAAGTTTCCGGTATTTTTTTATTAACCAGACATAACCCGTAAAAAATCAGGGTTTTTTTGTAAGGAATGGCAGGCCTTAGCGACAAAGCAGTTATGAAACCAATTTTTTCTATAAATGCGAAATGCGTGTTCGCTTTGGCGCTGACCTATATGTCTATGATGGTTAGCGCGTCTGCACAGACAGCTGACAACGCTCACAGGAAACCTTACAATGTTACAGATGGTAAGCTGGCTATTGAAGGATATGACCCTGTAGCATATTTTACGGAGAATTCTGCTATCGAAGGTAAGAAAGGCATCAGTTATGCCTTTGAAGGTGTTACCTATCGCTTCGCCAGTCAACAGCACCTTCAATCGTTCAAATCGGACCCCGAAAAATACCAACCTCAATATGGCGGCTGGTGCGCCTACGCCATGGGGGCCACAGGAGAAAAGGTGGACGTTGATCCTGAAACGTTCAAACTTCTCCAAGGCAAGCTTTATTTGTTTTACAATCGGTTCTTTAACAACACTAAGGAAAGCTGGGATAAAGATGAAACTAATCTCAAGCAAAGGGCCGATGTCAACTGGCAAAAGATCAGCCACTGAATTGCCAATACATATTAACCATAAAAGCCAATCAAATGAAACAATTGATGCTTTCTCTCCTTGCATGTTTTCTTATCGTTCATTGCAATACGCCGCGGTCTGAAGTGTTTGCGCCTGGGGGCACTGCAATTGGTGGATACGACCCTGTAGCATTCTTTAAGGAGGCAAAGCCTGTCAAAGGCTCAGCCACGTATTCCTTTCAGTACAAGGGCGCAACATGGTTATTCAGCAATAAGGAAGACCGCGAAGCATTTATGAAAATGCCGGAAAAATATGCGCCCCAGTATGGGGGATATTGCGCGTATGGAACCTCCAATGGATATAAGGCTACAACAAAGCCAGAAACGTGGACGATCGTAAATGATAAGCTCTATTTGAACTACAACATGCAGGTAAAGCAGACGTGGGTGAAAGACCAGGCCCGCCTAATCGAAGTTGCCGACCAGAAATGGCCCGAAGTCAAACTCACCAAAGAATAAGATCATGACAAAGAAAACTTCTATCATTTTTTTATGGGTATTGCGGGTAGTGCCGGCAATTGTCCTTTTACAAACTTTATTTTTTAAGTTTTCCGCTGCTCCAGAATCGATTTATATTTTCTCAACGCTCGGCCTGGAACCCTGGGGTAGAATACTTGTAGGCATTCTTGAATTAATTGCAGCTGTTTTATTGTTGATACCACGCACAACTTTTTTTGGGGCTTTCCTTGGAATGGGATTGATGGGTGGAGCTCTCTTTTCTCATTTTACCAAACTTGGTATCGTTGTACAGAACGATGGCGGTGCACTCTTCATCCTGGCGCTCATAGTCTTTGTCAGTTGTATATGTCTACTTATCATCTTTAGGAAACAGGCAGCGGTCTTTCTTCACAATCCCATCCGTAAACGCCTTCCATTGTAATTTGGACATCCCCAAAAACGCGCCGACGGCAATGAGGCTGTTGCGGATCCTGTCCTACAAAGCTGTTGACCATCCACATGATTATACCTGCTATATTCCACTTACAGTAGAAACGAAAAATTTAGATTGGGTTCTAAACCCTGGTGTTAAAGTCAATTTTTGGGATTTAGGTATATTGCCTGTATAATATCATGAAACCTTTAACCCGAAATATTGTTTTATTCCTTATTTCGCTGTTTTCGTTTACGGCTTACGCGCAACACCCCTGATAATACTGATTCTTTAAAAAAAATGTACTGCGCGAACAAAAAGAAGATACCAATAAAGGTAAAAACACTTTTCCGTTTAAGCAGCTCTTATCGATTGTATTATCCTGATTCAAGTTTAGCCTACGCACAACAGGCGCTGGAATTGGCAGAAATACTAGATTATGAAGTAGGGATATTTTGGTCAATGACTGCTATCTGTGGCTGCCTCAATATTAGTAGGAAATTATCCATTGGAACTGGAATATGCTTTCAAGGCATTTTCTCTCTCAAAAAAATTGAATCATCCCAGGATAACAGGATTTGGTAATGGTGTGCTGTCTGATTGTTATTATAACCTGGGTGAATATGATACCAGCTTAAGCTATTGGCGTGAAGTGATGAAAATAATAGAACGATGGTTTCCTGAGGAAATGTATGTTTCATGGGGAAATTTATCCAGGATATATGAAGGTATGAATCAACCCGATTCAGCCATGTTATATGCTAAAAAAGCATACGAAAAAATTAAAGAAGATCAGAGCCTGAATAAGTATTGCATCCAAGGCAAGTAACTTTAACATACACGTGTTTGGGAAATGCTTTTGCAGGAAAGGCCGAGTATGATTCAGCATTATTTTATTATCGAATGAGCGATACCTCTTTCTGCAAATAATTATTGGGAAATACACTTGTTGATAGTTATAATGGCGTTGCCGCCGTCTACAAAGCAACGGGCAAGCTGGATTCTGCCGTGTGGTATGCCAAAAAAGTATTAGCAGCAAAAATGGCAAAGTCTTATCCCATTAGCTCGCTAAAGGCAGCAAATCTTCTTTCAGATGTTTATGAATTAAAAAACAGACCTGACAGCACATTGAAATATTTAAGAATGGCAATCGGTTTAAAGGAAAATTTATTTAACCGGGAAAAAATAATGGCCATTCAAAATCTTCATTATAAAGAACAGGAGAAACAAAAAGAAATAGCCGACTCGAAATTAAAATTACGGAACCAGTTTATAATGTATTTTTTGCTGGTCGTGTTCATTGCAGTATTGGTGATAGTGATGTATCGTATTAAGAAATAAAAGACAGAAACAATTGCAAAATATGCGCAACAGTATTGCTGACGACCTGCACGATGACATTGGATCTAACCTTAAGCAGTATCAGTATCCTTTCCAGGTTAAGTAAGAACAATCTTTCCCATCCTCAAAAGGCAAATGATTTTTTGCAACGTATTTCGGAAGAAGTAACTTCTTCATCGCAGGCCCTTGATGATATTATCTGGAGTGTAAATACAAGCCATGATACGCTGGAAGAAACAGTGGCCCGAATGCGCCGATATGCTGCAGAATTATTTGATGCGGCTAATATCAGTTACGACCTTGATCTCGACCCTGCATTTGAAGAAAAAAAATTAATCATGGAGCAACGACGGGATTTATATCTTATTTATAAAGAAGCTGTAAACAATATTTTTAAGCATGCGGACGCAAAACAAGTGTCAATTAAAGTAGGTATAGACCAGCACCAGCTTCTACTTCATATCAAGGATGATGGGAAGGGTTTTGAGACAAATAAAGAATCTGATCGACATGGACTGAAAGGAATGAAAGAGCGTGTAAAAAAATGGAAAGGGAAAATTGAAATTGAATCTGGTGCCAATGAAGGAGTATCCATCCAGATCCGATTACCGGTGGCGACGTGATACAGGGTTGTATAGTCCTAAAAGAGGATATTTATTTGGTAAGACCAACGTAATTTTAACTGCATGGCCATTCGGATTATCATATTTGAAGACAATGACCGCCTGCGCGAATCTCTTGGCCTACCTGCTGCAATCTGTAGCGGACTATGAAGTAACAGGCGATTATAATAATTGCCTTGATGCTTCCAATATAGCCAGGGTGTACAAGCCAGATGTAGTGCTGATGGATATTGATATGCCAGGAGAAAGTGGTATAAAAGGCGTTACTCTGATAAAAGAAGCCCGGCCGCAAGCAGCGGTTATCATGTACACCGTATTTGAAGATGATGAAAAATTATTTCAATGCCTTTGTGCCGGTGCCAGTGGGTACTTATTGAAGAAAACTCAACCTGAAAAGATATTTGAAGCCATTCAGCGAGGTGATGGAAGGTGGTGCACCGATGAGCCCCTCTATTGCTAAAAAAGTGATCGATAGTTTTCAATCCGCTAAATCCGGCTAATCAATACGATCTTTCGGAAAGAGAGCTGGAGGTATTACAATTACTTGCCAAAGGCCACAGCACGAAAGACCATTGCCGATAAACTGGGATATTGCTTTTAATACCATTCGCTCCCACCTGAAAAATATATATACAAAGCTGCATGTTAACTGCGGCAAAGAAGCCATAGCCAAAGTGCTGGGTGAACATCTCCGTTTTTAGATTTCCTGCTGTTCTTACATATATCTTCTCATCCTAAAAGAGGATTGTTAATCTCTTTGACGCAATTGAACTTTATGCTCATGATATAACATAAGTATGGGAAGCTGTTCATCCTTTCTTAGCCACAGTTCTATATCGCCACCAGTCCTAAAATTGAATATTAAAATAATATAGTTATGAATTCGAAAAAAAACAAATTGACTGAAGTTGGAGAGTGCAGTCATATTGAATATCAAATGAACTTTCCAAAACTATTTGCATCAATAACATTGCTTATTGGTTCAATGCTTATTACAATGACGTCATTTGCACAATCTTCCAAGGATACTTCAGGACGGTTTTACGATGATCTCCTCAATCACCTCGTTGGCAAATGGGATGTCAGTGCAACCGTCCACGGACAAAAGTTTACGCTGGACCGCGAGGCGGAATGGGTCATGAATCACCAATACTTGCGCATTTACGAGAAGAGCCGTGAAGTCATTCCCTGGCTAAAAATGCCGTTCGAACGAACCATCTTTATCGGTTATAACCATCGCAAAAAACGATATATCGTGTACGAATTGACTGTTCATGGCGGCTGATGGTCCATTACGAACCCGAAGGTCTTTCCTATGGCGAACGTACGGGTAACGAATTGAAGATGGTCCTCACAAATGGATCCGAGTTGGTTAGAAACCAACGATTTACCTGGGAACCCGAATCCGGATCCTGGCGCTTTCAAGGAAGACGGGTGATTGCCGGGAAAGAACAAGAGCCTCACGTTGATCAGAAAGCGATCCGCGTCAAAAACATCATCAAAATAATGTACGTAATACATTGCTAACGATGATCCCCGCGTACAGGGAGGGCAGAAATGCTTACATCTTCTTCACAATCCCATCCGTAAACGCCTTCCATTGTAATTTGGACATCCCCAAAAACGCGCCGACGGCAATGAGGCTGTTGCGGATCCTGTCGAAAAGATTGTTGGCGTTCGAATTCGGTTGTTCATTGCGTCCATACACGGCGGCCATTACTTTTACCCCTTCACGGTAGACCACAAAACTCGAGGTGGCGTTATTAGCAAAGAAATGGGCGGGTTTTGTCTCGAGTGACAAGGGATGCGATGCCGAACGAACCGTGACAAAACTGAGTTCTTCATCCTCCGAATCACGATCGCCCATCTGCTGCACTTCCACCCAGTCCTTGCCCTCGCCAGACTTGCTGCCCGGTCCGGGTATGTCGATCTGGAAATAATCACCCTTCCTCACCGGGCGTTGCACCGGGTTACCCTGGGTATCGTACAACTGAAAGGCGGCAGTTCCTTTGCCGGCATACTGATGCCATCGATTGATGTCGTGCAGGCGCTCCCTGACTTTCCGGAAATGTTCCATCGCCTCGTTGGGGTCCTTGCAAATGACCGCGGTCTCCGTGTCGGTCTTCATGCCTTTTTCTTGCTTTGGTAGGATTTCTGCCAGGTAGGTCTCTTTCATATTTTATCAGGTCTCTGTCAACCTGATAAAATAATTGTTCCAGACTCTTCCTTTGTTGAACGCCAGCCAGTGGATCAATTCTGAGGCAGCATCAATTTCAGCGCTTCCTCGGGCGAGCGCAGGTAAAGATCATACACCAGCTGGGTGTTGCCGACGCGGATCTCAAAAACGTCGTTTTCAAATCCCCGGTACAGTTCTTCCGCCACTGCTGCGGGTGGAATGCCCAGATGACCATTGATGACCGTCGAAAATTCCGTGTTCACCAATGGGGGCATCAGCTCGAACACCTTCAGGTTCGCGTTTTTTCTTAAGGCAGAACGCAGGGAAAGCGTGTAGGAATGCAGTGCCGCCTTGCTGGCCGAATAGGTGGGCAGATTACCCGGAGCGATCGCGACTATCGATGACACATTGACAATGGCGGCCTCATCCTGTATTTTTAACAGTGGAAGCAATTTTTCATTCAACCTGAGGACGGAAATGTAATTGGTGTCCATCTCGTCCTGAGCAGTTTCTGCCGCGCTTTCACTATTGCCGATATCATAGAGCACCGCGCGACCGGCATTATTGACAACCACATTCAGGTCTGGGAATTCACGGGTCACCCGGCTCACCAGGGCCTCAACGTCGGATTTCTTGCTTACGTCACTCACAATTCCTGTGGCCCCGGGTAATTCAGAGAGTGCTCGTTCTAGTCGCTGTGGACTTCTGCCGGTGATGATTAGCTTGTTTCCTTTGGAAAATCGTTTGGCGATTTCAAGACCAATGCCGGCCGATCCACCGGTGATCAGGATGGTGTTGTTTGTCGTTTTCATTTGTTGTCAATTTGTATTGATGAATATTTTTATTAGTGACCGATCGGTCATTTTCTGGAGAAAAAAATTTATTTTTTTAGCGCTTCGATTTCTTTTTTAATAATGTGGACGATCAACGTCAATTGACCGGGACTTCCCGAAACCCTGCTCATCAGGACCCCGCCCTCGATCATCGCGAATATTTTTGTTGCAAATTCCTTTGCGTTTAGATTGCCCCTGAACTCACCATTGCTGATCCCTTTATCTATGATTCGCTCGATGCCCTTGATTAGTCCATTGATGGCCTTCTTCACCTTCTCCCGGATGACAGGGTTGGTGTCATCTGACTCCATCCCAAAATTCAGTAAAGGGCATCCGCCAATCACTGGTGGGGTAGAGGGATCGGTCAACTTGTCCACCACGGCGATCAATTTAGCCTTGGCACTCGTCTGCCTGCCGGCCGAGTCAGTGATTTTCGCACTAAAGCTATCCAGAATGTAATCCACCGCCGAATAGGCTAATTCTTCCTTGCTTTCAAAATGCACGTACAGACTGCCCTTGGCCAACTTCGTGGCCGCCATGATGTCGCTCATCGCCGTGCCGGCAACACCCCTCGTGTTAAAGATCGGGGCCGACTGCTCGATGATCCATTGCCTGGTTTTCTCTGCCTTTGTCATTTCGAGAACAAATATAAACGACCGATCGGTCATTTAGGATAAATCATCCTGGTTTTTGGAAAACTTTGTGAATTCTCCCCAACTTTGCATGAATTGAAAGCAAAGGACATGACCATTAGCAACAGCACTATTGACGACATCGACGAGATATTTCGGCTTTATTGGGTAGCCACGGCCTACCAGAAAACAAAGGAAGCCGTGGTCTGGCCTGAGTTCGACCGCAAAATGGTCGAAAAGGAAATCAGCGAAAACCACCAGTGGAAACTCCACGAAGAGAATACTATTGCCTGCGTTTGGGCAACGACATTCAACGATCCGCAGATCTGGGAGGAGAGGGATGCGGATCCAGCCGTTTACATTCACCGCATTGCCACCAATCCGGAATTCCGGGGACTGAACCTTGTGGGCCGAATTGTCAGCTGGGCAAAGACCTTTGCTGCAGCCAACAATCGCAGGTTCATCCGCATGGATACGGTGGGAGAGAACCAGGGTTTGATAAAATACTACAGCTCCTGCGGTTTTAACTTTCTCGGCCTGCATCAACTCAAGAATACCAATGGACTTCCCGGGCATTACCACAATGCCAGCGTCAGTCTCTTCGAACTTCCACTTTAATTCATACCCAATGAAGAAACTATTTGTCATCACGGGCGGACCGGGATCGGGCAAGACAGCCACTCTCGGGGCCCTCCATCAACAAGGTTATCATATAGTACCCGAAGCGGGGAGAAGCATCATCCGTCAGCAGGTTGAGATCTCCGGCAGCGCACTGCCCTGGGGCGATCAGCAGGAGTATGGGCGTCTCATGTTTGTGCAGACCCAAACAGATTATGAGCTCTGGTCTCGGATAGATCAGCCCGTTTTCCTCGACAGGGGTATTCCCGACGTGATCGGTTATCTCCAACTCTCCGGTTGGCCGGTGCCCGAAACCATGATGCAGCAGGCAAGGGATCTCAGGTACAACGACAAGGTTTTCATCGCCCCGCCCTGGAAGGAAATATTCCGCAACGACGAGGAACGAAAACAAACCTTTGAAGAGGCGGTGAAGACTTTCGATGTCATGATGCACGTGTACAACGACCTGGGGTACACGACGATTGAATTGCCGAAGTCATCCGTTGAGGAAAGGATGGGCTTTATCGTTAGGCATTTAACCTGATGCCCCGCATGATTTCACGCAAAGGCAAGATTACGCAAAGGCGCAAAGAATTTACGCAAAGAGATATGTATTCATTTCGTTGCTTCTCTGCCGAAGGCAGATTTGTGACTTTGCGTGAAATCTTCTTCGCTTCTTTGCATGAAAATCTCACCCCCAAAAATTTCCCATCAACTATCTGAAATTTCTCTAATTGAAGAAATTTCCGGGCTGAAACAACTGCTGGCCATAACGCTCATCGCGGTACACCTGTTCAACATTGCAGGCTGCTCCATCCTGTTCGATTTCTTCATCTGACTGTCCGACCAATCCATTACCTCCCGACTTGACAAAAACAACTATTCCGACGAATCCCTCATCGAAGTCAAGACTTCCCGGAATCTGCCCTACTACACCAGTACCAATTGATGTCTGGTCCGCATTTCCATTGCCATCAACCGAAGAGTGAGTATCTTATTATCGCAAATTATGAAAAGAGTATTCTTAATGACCGGGTTTTTCTTTCTTTTCCTCATTGAAATAGGAAAAGTCTACCTGATCATGCCCTTCCCCGGCAGCCAGAAGCAAAACACCATCGACCTTGCCTACTGGTTAGACCAGAATATTTGGTGGCTGAGGATGATGTGTATTGCCCTGCTTGCCTACCCGGTAATTTCTGTTTTCGGCACCTCGAGAACCTGGAAAAAAGTAGTTACTGCAACCGTTCTCATTTTATATGGCGTCGTTTTTTATTATACCAACTTTCGTTTTCTGGCCGACAAGATGTTTTTACAGCCTGGGACCAAAGAACTGTATTCCAGTGATCAGAATAAGGTAGACAGTAATAAACTGGTGATCGCCGTAACGCTGAATGGAGAGGCCAGGGCCTATCCAATCGAGATCATCGGCTATCACCACCAGGTGGTGGATACCGTCGGTCAGGTTCCGGTGATGGTTACCTATTGCACGGTTTGCAGAACCGGCCGCGTATACAGCCCGGCTGTGGATGGCAAGCAGGAAAAATTCCGGCTGGTGGGCATGGACCATTTCAATGCCATGTTCGAGGACGCCACCACCAAAAGCTGGTGGAGACAGGTGACCGGAATGGCCATTGTGGGTCCGTTGAAGGGTAAGTCGCTGAAAGAAATTCCCTCCAGGCAACTCACCCTCGCTGCCTGGCAGAGGGAGTATCCGCAGTCGCTGGTGCTGCAGCCCGATACCACGTTCAATAAAAGATATACGGACCTCGAAGGTTTTGACAAGGGCACGGTGGAAAGCGGGCTGGAGAAAAGAGACTCCGCTTCCTGGAAACTCAAGTCATGGGTGGTTGGTGTTGTTGCGGGTAATACCTCCAAGGCCTACGACTGGAACGAATTGGTTGCGGCCAAAATGATACAGGACTCATTGCCTGATTTCCCATTAGTATTGTTGCTTGGTTCTGACACCGCGAGTTTCTATGTCTTCGACCGCAGGATGGATGGCGTGGCCCTGAATTTCCAACAGGACAGTATACCCGATTTTTTCAGAGATACCAATACAAATTCTGCATGGAATATTTCCGGATTTTGCGTGGATGGTCCGTTCAACGGAAGGCAGCTCCATACGATACAGGCCTACCAGGAATTCTGGCATTCCTGGAAGACCTTTCATCCGCAGACCTTCAGTATCGGGGAGCATCTAGTCAACCGATCGGCGTGAGGTGAGAAAATTAAAAATCAATTAAAAATTAAAAATTTAAGGCAACTATATACGAGTTGGAAGAAGCTGGAAAACGAATATAGACCTCTCACTGACTGATCAGCGTTATCACATTGAGGATAAATAAAGAATTGAACCGCCAAACGTTTGGGGTACAAGGTTGTGTTAAAAGAAGATTATTTGTAGTTTGAAGGCTCCTATGTATTTCATAATAGTAATAGTTGGCTATGCTGCATTTTTCAGCCCGATTCCAGCCTATTTTCTGGCGAAGTCACATACAGCATTACCCAACTGGGCGAAAGTCATAGTCGGTATAGTGTATGCGTTTGTGATGTGGGCAATTTGTATGTCTATAGTAATGAAGTTGATGCCTGATCTTGACTAGAAAGCTTAACATTGCGACCCCATCGGCCCGACATATTTTTTCAGACCTAAGGGCGACATTCTATCAGTAGGTTATAACTTCGGTATTATGTACTCAAGCCATATTACTACAAACTATCGCATACCACTTATTTCCACCTCAGAAAATTGTATTAAGTTAATCCTCTTCATTCTGGTCATTTTGGGAAACGGGCTGTCGGTCACGGGTCAGGCATCGTTGAAATTATGGTATAAACAACCGGCGAAGGAATGGGTAGAAGCCCTGCCTCTGGGCAATGGCCGGATCGGTGCCATGGTTTTCGGAGGTATAGAGAATGAGTTGATTCAACTAAATGAAAGCACATTGTGGAGTGGCGGGCCCGTGAGGGCAAGCGTCAACCCCGACGCCTACACTCACCTCGCCGAAATCAGGGAAGCCCTGTTGGTAAAGGAAGATTACGCAAAGGCCGACAGCCTGACGAGGAAGATGCAGGGATTGTTCACACAGTCTTACCTGCCGCTTGGTGACATCATGATTCACCAAAACTTTAAGGGCACCAAGCCAAAAACATATCAACGCGAGCTCGATCTCGAAAAGGCCATCGCCAGAACCAGCTTCAGTATCAATGGTATCAAGTACGCACGTGAAGTATTTACCTCCGCGCCGGACAGCATCATGGTCATCCGCTTCACCGCTTCTTCGAAGTCGGCATTGAATTTTGATCTGTCTTCGTCGAGCAAGCTTCGATATCAAAAAACAACAAGGGGCAATGCCGAACTGATCGTGAATGGCAAGGCCCCTGTACGCGTCAACCCGGATTATCACAGTCCCGAAGGGCCGAACCCATTGCTTATGGCGACAGTACCGATTGTAATGGCATGCGTTTTCAGTATCGCATGAAAGCCGTTAGTGGGGATGGAAAGATTACTGTCGACACCTCCGGCATCCATGTGCGGAAGGCGACGGAAGTGCTGATCTATGTGTCGGCCGCCACGAGCTTCAATGGATTTGATAAATGCCCGGACAAAGATGGCAAGGATGAAAAAAAGATTGCTGGTTACAACCTGGTCAGGTGCAATGAAGAAAATCATTTGCCCGCATTACAACAACGAACACGTAACAGACTATAAGAAATTTTTTAACCGCGTAAAATTTACTTTAAGCTGACAGCGCTGTCTCCGCAGCCAAGCCTGCCTTCAGATGAGAGACTGAAGGCATATACGGCTGGTGCCGATGATCCCGGCTTGGAGACGCTATATTTTCAGTTTGGCCGTTACCTGCTGATCTCTTCTTCGCGGCCTGGCGGACCCGCTGCCAACCTTCAGGGAATATGGAACAAAGAATTGCGAGCGCCCTGGAGCTCCAATTATACGATCAACATCAACACAGCAAATGAATTACTGGCCCGCAGAGCTGACCAATCTCTCTGAAATGCACCAGCCCCTGTTCGGTCTGATCAATAATCTTGACCGTCGACCGGAGCAAATACTGCGCAGGAATTTTATCACGCGAGGGGATGGGTGGCGCATCATAACTCCGAGATCTGGGCCACATCCAATCCTGTGGGCGATTGGGCGATGGCGACCCCGTTTGGGCAAACTGGTCCATGGGCGGCAACTGGCTTTGCCAGACATTTGTAGGAACATTATGCATTTACAGGCGACGAAGAATTTCTGGCGGAAGCCTATCCCATTATGAAAGAGGCCGCGCAGTTTACACTCGATTGGCTTGTGAAGACAAGAATGGATTTTTGGTTACGGCACCTTCCACTACGCCCGAAAACAAGTTCAAAGACAAGCACGGGAAAGGAACTGGGCGTTTCGGTGCCACCACGATGGACATGTCGATCATCTGGGACCTGTTTACCAATCTAATCAGGTCTTCACTAGTATTGGATACAGACGAGGATTTCAGAAACATATTGATCTTTAAAAGGTCAAAATTATTTCCACTGCAAATGGCAGCAAGGGTCAATTGCTGGAGTGGTATAAGGATTTTGAAGAAACGGATCCCAAGCACCGGCATGCCTCGCATTTGTTTGGTTTGTATCCTGGCAGGCAGATCACACCGGCACTACACCGGAATTTTTTGATGGCGGCAAAGAAACCCTCGCGCATTCGTGGTGATGGCGGCACGGGCTGGAGCAAGGGATGGAAGATCAACTGGTGGGCAAGATTGCTGGATGGCGATCATGCATATAAACTGATCAGGGAGCTGCTGAATTATGTCAGCGGAACCGATGGAGCAAAGACAGGCGGCGGCACCTATCCGAATTTCTTCGATGCACATCCGCCATTCCAGATCGATGGCAATTTTGCGGGAACTGCGGGCATGGCCGAAATGCTGATGCAGAGCCATCTCGGACCCATTCATCTTTTACCCGCTTTGCCTTCCAAATGGAAAAAAGGATCCGTTCAGGGTCTGGTGGCAAGAGGTGCTTTTGAAGTGAGTATGAAATGGGATAAGAACGAACTCGCGGAAGGCAGCATGAAATCCCTCCAGGGCAATGAGTGTGTTTTGCAAAGTTCGGTGCCCTTGAAGGCGACGGGAGTGAATGTCACGAGTAAGAAAACGGGCGACGTATATGAAACGTCGTTCAAAACAGAAAAGGGAAAGACCTATCGAATTTCCCGTGCACAGTAAGTGGCAGGTGTGCCCCACTGTTGTCGCAGTTTACAAACACCACCGGAGAGAAAATTCTGATGTTTAATTCTTTCGGCTCGCGCTTTAATACCTGTACTTCTCGCCCCACCTCGCTTTCAAAAACTTCCTTAACTCCTCCTCACGCGCGTTCTTCCCCGGTTCGTAAAATACCTTCCCGGACAACTCATCCGGCAAATACTCCTGCTCCGCAAAATTCTTCTCAAAACTGTGCGCATACTGATACCCCTTTCCATAATCCATATTCTTCATCAGCCTGGTCGGCGCATTCCGCAAATGCAATGGCACCGGCAGATCGCCAGCGGACTGCACCGCCGCCTGCGCCTCATTAATCGCCATATACGAGGCATTGCTCTTCGGTGAACTGGCCAGATATGTTGTACACTGCGATAAAATTATCCTCGACTCCGGATACCCGATCTTGTTAACCGCCTCGAAACAGGCATTTGCGAGCACAATGGCTGTCGGATTTGCATTGCCAATATCCTCACTGGCCAGGATCACCAGCCGCCTCGCAATAAACTTTACATCCTCACCACCCTCAATCATCCGCGCCAGCCAGTACACCGCCCCATTAGGATCACTGCCGCGGATCGACTTGATAAACGCAGAAATAATATCATAATGCTGTTCACCGCTTTTATCATACAAAGCAATCCGCTGCTGCGCAATCTTCATCACCTGCTCATCGGTTATTACAATCTTTTTTTTCTTGTCGCCGCCAAGCGCACTCACAACTATTTCAAGTAAGTTCAGCAACTTACGGGCATCCCCACCCGAAATAGTGATCAGCGCTTCCGTCTCCTTCAAATCAACGGTGTAATGTTTCAGCTCCACATCCTTTTCGATCACCGTTCTTAAAAGACCATTGAGATCCGCGTCCGACAAGGGTTTTAGTACGTACACCTGGCACCTGCTCAGCAAGGCGCTGTTCACTTCGAAAGACGGATTTTCGGTGGTCGCTCCGATCAGTGTCACCGTGCCCTTTTCAACCGCACCCAACAGCGCATCCTGCTGGCCTTTGTTGAAACGATGGATCTCATCGATAAAAAGTATCGACCTGTCGAGTTTTTCCGAAGTGGCAATCACTTCCCTGATCTCCTTGACACCCGAACTGATCGCACTCAATGTGAAAAATGGAATGTCCAGTGTATTCGCGATAATATTCGCAATGGTGGTCTTGCCAGTCCCGGGAGGACCCCAGAGTATCATCGAAGGAACATTCCCCTGCTGTATTGCCGTTCGCAATATGCTGCCTTCACCCGCAATATGTTCCTGGCCAAGTAGATCTTCCAGCCTGGCCGGACGCATTCTTTCTGCTAGAGGAACATTTGCTGACATGGATAATGTGATTTTTGTGGCGGTTCATAGACTTTGTAAAAAAGCATCCAGCCTGTTGAATGAATCTACTAAATTATTGCCGAACCAGCCGTGACCCTCGCCAGCATAAATCACCAGGTCGTTTGAAACCCCAAGACTATCGAGCCTTGCATGTAACAGCTCAGCCTGTCTCACAGGCACGATCGAATCCTTGTCGCCATGAAACAACAAGGTCGGAGGCGAATTGCCCGTCACAAAATTCAATGGGCTGGAGGCAATGAAAGTTTTTTCAAGTTCGTCTTCACCTACAGAAGTATTGCCTTTCAGTCCGGCCAGCAGAGAGGAGTCGGACTGCTGATACAATTCTTTGAGGTCTGTGGGGCCGAAAAAAGAGACCACGCCAACTACGGGAACCTCATCGTTGTGTTTGTATGCCTGTAGCAATGCGAGGTGGCCACCAGCGCTGATTCCAAGCAGGATAAATGTGCCGGATACTTTGTATTCTGCGGCATGCGACTTGAGAAATCGCATGCAGGCCAGCACATCTTCTTCCTGGGCAGGAAAGAAATTTGTTGTCTTAGTTACCAACCGGTAATTCATGGTAACAAAAGCATAACTGGGGAACCTGTTCTGAAACTCGCGTATGTAGTCGTTATAATCAGACTTGTCACCACTGGTCCATCCGCCACTGTGAATCAGGATCATCGTGCGGGTGCTGTCCACACTCGGGGAAGGCGGAAGAAAAAGATCAAATTGTTGTTTGGGATCACTGCCATAGGCAATGTTTTCTATTGATGTAGGACCTGGAGGTTCTGGACCGGCCGACTCGTCTTTCCGGCAAGAAATAATCAATAGGGGCAGAAGCAGGATTAAAATATTTATTCGCATGATAACTA
Organism: uncultured Chitinophagaceae bacterium; assembly: GCA_963808065.1. Classification (GTDB taxonomy): domain Bacteria; phylum Bacteroidota; class Bacteroidia; order Chitinophagales; family Chitinophagaceae; genus Flavitalea. The sequence goes on along the minus strand of CAWEEK010000007.1, from coordinate 777,835 downwards.
CGGTAGATGAAACTATTAATTCAAATCACATGCCTTTACCATAGAATATCGCGACAGGATATTATTTTAACTTATTGTCATTTCACCACCGTGCGGATCGACAGTTCGGTGAGTTGCTTTGAATCGATTTCGGCGGGTGCATCGAGCATCACATCCCTTCCACTGTTGTTTTTTGGAAAGGCGATAAAATCCCTGATGCTTTCACTTCCCCCCAAGATAGCACAAAGCCTGTCGAATCCAAAGGCAATGCCGCCATGTGGGGGAGCCCCATATTCAAATGCCCCCAGCAGGAAGCCGAATTTTGAGGAAGCTTCTTCCTTTGTCATCCCGAGGGCTGCGAACATTTTTTCCTGGAGGTCGCGCTGGAAGATCCTGATTGAACCTCCACCGATCTCGTTGCCATTCAATACCATGTCATAGGCATTGGCCTTTATTGTAGCAAAAGGATGCTGCAGATAGTGGGCGGAATCTTCGATCAAATGTGAATTATTGATCATCACTTCGATATGCTCGGGTTTGGGGGCAGTAAAAGGATGGTGCCGGGCTACCCATCGGCCCGCTTTAAGTAATCCGAACTCCTTAGAAGATGTTCCAGCATCCCCTGCAGGAATACTGTCTTCCTCAGCATATTCAAACAATGGAAAATCGAGCACCCATAACAGTTTGTAATCCTCTTTCTTTCGTAAACCAAGTCGCTGACCCAGCTCCAGCCTTAGTTCGCTAATGGCCTTGCGCGTCCTTTCCTCGGCGCCAGCCAGGAGAACCAAAAGATCACCACCACTAGCCCCGCAACCCTCAGCGAGCGTCTTCAGCTGTGCCTCGTTGAAAAACTTATCGAAACTGCTTTTAAAACCACCATCCGTATTGCATTTTACGTAAGCCAGTCCCTTCATGCCGATCTGCGGCCGCTTGACCCATTCGGTCAGGTCATCGGTTTGTTTCCTGGTGTATTCCGCAGCACCCGGAACGGCAATGGCCAATACCGTCTCAGCGTCATTAAATACTCCGAAAGCAGTGCCCTGTATCAATTCACCCCTGGCCCGGATCTCGCCGTCCTTGAGTAAGGAAGATTTGATGTTGGTGAGCTTCATTCCAAAACGGATATCCGGCTTGTCGTTACCATAATTCCACATGGCATCCTCCCAGCTCATGCGCTGTATCGGTTCTGTGATCTCGATTCCCTTCACCGTGCGGAATATCGACTTAATCATGCCTTCAAAGGTGTTCAGAATGTCCTCCTGCTCCACAAAGCTCATCTCACAGTCGATCTGGGTGAATTCAGGCTGGCGGTCGGCTCGAAGGTCCTCATCCCTGAAACATTTTACCACCTGGTAATACCGGTCGTAACCACTCACCATCAACAATTGCTTGAAGGTCTGCGGAGACTGTGGCAGGGCATAAAATTCTCCGGGATTCATTCTGCTCGGCACCACAAAATCGCGTGCTCCTTCGGGGGTTGACTTTATCAGGAAGGGCGTTTCTATGTCCATGAAACCCTGCTCGTGGAGGTAATTTCTTGCCGCGCGGTTGACGGCATACCGCAATTCAATATTGTTCTTCAGTTCATTTCTCCGCAGGTCGAGATAACGATACTTCATACGCAGGTCATCACCACCATCGGTGTCGTCCTGGATAGTGAATGGCGGAGTGGCCGACCGGTTAAGGATGTTGAAACTGCTGATCGCAATTTCAATATCACCCGTAGATAGCTTGTCCTTTTTGTTGCTTCTTTCCCTTACCAGCCCTATTGCCTGAATCACGCACTCACGGCCAAGGCCGGCGGCATTGAGTTGATCATTGAGGTCTTCGCCGAAGACCAGCTGGGTAATACCGTAGCGGTCGCGGAGGTCCACAAAAGTGATGCTGCCGAATTTTCTGATGTTCTGTATCCAGCCGGCCAGGGTAACCTGGCTGCCGGTCTGATTTGCTCGTAATTCCCCGCAGGTATGGGTTCTGTACATCTCGTCCTGATTTGGTCGGCCATGACATAGGCTCTTATAATCCAGTGCCTTAGGCCGAAGAGCGGCAAATGTACGTCAAAAGGCCCTAAGCAATTTTTGCCTTACCCTTCCATTTTCCAGTTTTTCTTATTATTTTGGCAATACAACCAACCTCCAGTATAACTCAAGATTTAAGGAAAGACCATTTTTCGAATCCTTTATTGTGAAATGCCTTTGCGCATCCTACCCCGTTCACTAGAAAAATGGACCCTCATGGAAATTGTTATCATTTTCTTCATCATCTTAGGGATGATCATTCTTCAGTCACCTGCAACAAAATGGATCAATAAGATCAATGTCAGCCGGCAGTACCAGAAATTTCTCTCTCAGGAAACTTTTTATCATTCAGTTGTTTCGCGGCATTTCAAATATTACAACCGCCTGAACCTCGACGAACAAAGAAAATTTCTTTTTCGCACCTACCTCTTCAGGAGGTCGAAGCGCTTCCATTATATTGAGGTGGAAGAAAGCGCCGAAATGCCCATACTGGTCAGCGCCGTTTCGGTGCAGATCACCCTTGGTCTCGAAAAATACCAAATGGATTATTTCCGCGACATCTATGTATTGCGCGACGATTATCACTATGGATTTTATTCAAGACCCTTTCAGGGTCACGTGGATCACAGTGGAATCTACCTCTCATGGGACAATTTCATGAAAGGCATTCGCGGTCTTACGCCCAACTGTAATGTAGGTTTGCACGAAATGGGACACGCCCTGGCTTATGTGAACTTCATCACGCAGACCGAGGAAGACAAGCACTTTAAAAAAGAGTTCAAGAATTTCTCGAAGGTTGCGCGCCCCATCTTCAACAACATCCAGCAGGGAATAAAAACGATTCTCGGCGACTATGCCGGCACCAATTATCACGAATTCTGGGCGGTGAGTGTTGAAGTGTTCTTTGAGAACCCGGTGCGGCTGAAACATGAACTGCCGGAACTCTACGATGCCATGGCAAGACTCCTGAAGCAGGATCCAATGGAAGTATTTCTCAACGCAAAAATGGCCGCATAGAAAAATTTATACATTTCCACTGATTTTTACATCGGCACTCCTCCGCCTCCGTTGAATCGGGTAAAAGATGAGGTAATAATACAACAGCACCGCCAGTCCTGTACCAAAGGGGATAAGGCAATAGAGTTTGAACTGGTCGTCGGTGCCCGTAAACTCAAAGATCATCCATAAAGAGTTGGCCAGGATCCAACAACTGATGGCAATATTGTGCGTGAGTTCGGACATTAATTTCCTGTTGGTAATGGTTATATAGATCGCCACCGCAAGTGTCGGAAAGATCATGATCACGCCAAGTGGCTTGAATCCCGTACACCAGCAAATGTCTTTGACCAGCCAGAAAAGAATATGGAGGTTCTCAAGACTCCGAAAACGGGATGGAACTATATAAAGGTCTGATTGTTCTTCTTTCACCTGTGATAATTTACCTGGATCGCATTAGCAAACGGCTGTACCGTTGCAGGTTTGCTTCCGGCAAAATAGGAGTATTTTTTGTAAGATAGCCGGCTAACTGTGAAGCAAAATAAGGAGCCAGCGAACAGCCCTTCGTGCCCATGCCATTTAACATGCCGACACTGTTGTTGACCGGATGTAATCCAACAAAGGGACGCCTTTCGACGGTTGCCGGACGGACTGAAGCGAGATGGGCTTCGAGTACACAATCTTTCTTCACCCAATGTTTGAGGTAGGCGAGCGTGTGGTCCCGGAACCTAGCTGAAGGATGAGGATCCTCAAAATTCCACTCATAGCTGGAGCCCACCCAAAAATAACCGGCATCCATCGGCGCCATGGTCATTCCTTTTTTATACAGGTAGCCCGGATCCAGGTCCTTGCATTTAACAAGCAAGGCCTCTCCCTTGTTCCAGGCGAATGGCAGTGCGCTGAACCATTTGTTGCGGGCCGCGCCGACACCATCGCAGAAGATCAGCTTCTCCGCTTCGATGCCCATGTAATTCACGCCCGTGTCAGTATCCTTCAGTTCATCTTCCCTGAAATCTTCTTCCAGCAACAGTCCATCCCGCTTAAGTTTCGCACGATATAGGGAAAGCAAGGAAGGCAGGTCAATCAGATAACAGGGATGGATCTTCCCATGACCGAAATCATATCGGAAATCCTCAAACCTGGTGTTGTCTTCACCCATCGACACATAGTCTGTGGATTCGGTTATTCTTTCCCGATAGGCGAGCAGCATCTGGGGTGTTGGGAAAAAATCGATCATGGTTTTTTCTGTCATCACCTGCTTTCCGAGGTCCACCCCCAGGGAGGCGTAAGCTTCGATGGCGAAGGGAAGGAGCTCATTGATCATCCAGGTCTGCACCACCCTCCGGCCGGTAACGGGATTGATTATCCCCGCAGCCACACGCGAGGCGGTAAATGGTTCATTGTTGTCAATCACCAATGCCGATTTGCCCGCCTTCGTCAGGTACCAGCTTAGAAAACTACCAGCGATCCCCTGGCCCACAATGAGATAATCCACCCGGCTCATTGCGCCACTACATTGATACTGATGCCTTCCGAATGACTGCTGAATTCAGGGGCATAGAAACACTGAACAGTAGTAATCCCATTGCTGAAGGCTCCGGCGTGAGTCACAAAAAGCGTGTACTCTAAAACGTGAGTCCCTTTAGGCAGGTGGTCGAAATAATAGTTGACGGACGCGTCTTTCGTCGACTGGTAATATCCCAATCCTCCATTCCAATTGTATCCGCTCAATACATTCACCGGCTCGAGTGCGGCCGCACGCATGTCTTTCAGGTGTATGTATTCCATTTCCCTGTCCGACCTCAGTTCAATTCTCACCTTCACCTTATCTCCGACGCGCAGACGGTGCTGATTGTCCATCGCTTCAAGCACCGGACCGCTGGCCGTATTTTTTTCAACGAATAGTTGTTTGGTCAGTTTCAATGGTGTTTTGGCAGCCGTGATCTTTTCCAGGTCCTCAAAATATTGCCAGTAGACCGCACCCCAACCAGAACTGCCGTCTTTTGAATCCCCGCCGGCTTTCACAGTTATATCTCCCATCGATGGTTTAATAAAAGGTTTGTCGATGCTCGTCTTGAAATAACCCGTGCCTGCCTGTTTTGCCTGGTCCTTCGATGAAATTTTTGTCGCTCCCAGGGAAATCGAGATTTCAGGCTCGGCCCGAAGCCAGTCGGAACCCTTTAGCAGCAGGGCGTAGCAGGCGTCGGCGGTGGCCTTGCCGGTCTTCCATGAATTGGTTTGCTTGTTTTTCAGCAGCCAGGTCTTAAGGTCATCAACCGAATTCCGGTCATTGGTGATTTCCGAAAACGCCTCGATCATCACCGACTGTGATTCCACGGGTGCCTGGTACCAGAAATATCCGCCACCCATTTGTTTCCAGTACATCCCCAGTTCCGGGTTGTTGATGGCAGACTCCTTCAGCGCCGCCAGGATCTTCTTCGCGATCACCGGCTCGCCTGTGCGGAATAAAGAAAGGGCGATCATACCACGCATATAACTGTTTTCCCTGATCCAATTGGCTTTTGCCTGGTTCCTGTAGAAATTGTAGGCAGGAAATACCGATGCCTGAACCGGTATATCCTTAAAGAAACTTCGCATATACAGATACTGCACAGGTATGCCCGTGATGGCAACCTGTTCAAATTTGGGATTCCCTTTTCTCAGTAATTCATAGTCTTTCTTTATCTGTTGATCAAGCCAGCTTATGGCCGGAGTGGTGAGGCGACGCACCGCTTGTTGTTGTTCAGCGGATAAGACGCCGAGATGTGCGAGGTGCCCAAACCCGGTAACAATGGATTGCGTGATGAATCTGTCGGGATAGCCTCCCTTGAACCAGCTAAACGCGCCTTCTGGTAATTGAAGGGCGGTCAATTTCTGTAACGAGGCATCCAGTTCCGAAGACAAACGCGTCATCTCGAAAAGCACTGCAATGTTCTTTTTCTGTTGTGACTCCGTTTTTGCCTCCAGCACCCAGGGCGTTTCATTTAGCAAGATAGATTTGAGTTCTTCATTTTTTTGCAGATTGCTGAGAAGGGCAGCCGTATCCGAATTTTTCCACTGCTCAAAGACGGCGCGGATCCGCGGAGATGACCCTGCTATAGAAGAGGCAATGGCATTCGCGTAAAAACGGTTAAATACCTGTTCAGCCTGTTCGTCACGCACTTCGGCGAGATACGGAAGGGCCTGGATGGCATACCAGGCAGGGTTTGTGGTGTATTCAACGGTCAGTCTGTGCTGTTCAAGGCTTTCGCTGGAATCACTTTTCAACAACTTGTCAAAAACAAATTTCCTGGTGGTATTTGCCTTTACCGACAAGGGCAGCGTCTCGGTCACCAGCATTCGGTTAGTAATCACCGGTAGTATAGATTCTTCACCGTCGCTGACCGCCATATCCTGACGCGTGGCGGAATCCTTCATTGTAGTGCTGGCAATGATCCTCCAGGTCACTGGCTGATCGTAGTTATAAGGTACCGTGATGCTGAAATGCACGGGAACGCCCTGTCCGGCGGGGGCAGTGAAGAATTGCCCGGGACTTCTGTTCTGAAACAAACCATCCGCGGACTTTCCATTTGTCGGATCGATCAATTCAAGCACCGCCTTCCCGGTGATCTCCTGTCCGGACAGATTCACGATCCTGGCACTCAGGTCCATGCGGTCTCCTTCGCGTAAAAACCGCGGAGGATTGGGCTGTACCATCAGTTGTTTCTGGGTAACCATTCTTTTTTCATCATAGGCAAAGGCGAGGTCTTTTGTGTGGGCCAGCAACATCCATTTCCATTCTGTCAGGGCCTCAGGCGTGGTGAATGAAAATTCAATATTACCCGAGGAATCTGAGTGGAGCTGGGGAAAGAAAAAAGCCGTCTCCTGCAGGTTCTTCCTGATAGAAACCTGGCCTGGGGCCGGCACTGAATCCATTTTTGCATCGCTCTCTTCCGCTCGAAAACCGGCGACAACAGCTTTCTCACTTTCCGGCGGGGCCGTCATAATTTCGTTTACGACAACAGCTCCTGGCGCCCGGGCCGATATTTTGCGCATCATTACGTTCCCATTCCTTTCGTCGAGGGGGATCTTCAATGCATCATATTCCTTGTGCACCATGCCCGGCACTTCCTGATTATTATTTCTGACCCTTGAATCGATGGCCGTAAAATTGTTGCCCGCCTCCCAGTTGGTGCGGCTGAAATATTCGCCCCAAACCGAAGGCAGCTGCCAGCTGTGCGGAAAGATCTGGTCGAGTGAAACATCGTACATGGAAGTAAGTAACTCAGCTGCGATCCTGTCTTTTTTACCACCGCTGATTCGGACCGACCATTTTTCCGGCTTTCCCGGAAGGGTTTTATCACGGAAACTGGTATAATCAATTTTCAACTGACGTTCCGGATGTACCACGGGCAGATTGACTGCCTGCTGATAGAACCTGTTGTTCTTTATGAAGAGGAAGTTGACTGCTATATCTCTCTCATCAGAGTCAGCAACAGCCAGGTCCCTGCTGAAAATATTTCCTGAAGATTGCAACCACTCCCTGGAATCCGCTTTTCCGGATCTTGTTAACTCATGGATCAGGTGAAGATTGTCGAGGTTGCTGCTTAGTGTATATTTTAAATTTTGCCCGGGCTCTGCTTCTGCCCGATCGGCCCGCACATAAGCCCCCGCAAATGGCGACACAAGGGTTTTCTCGTAAACGCGGAAGTATTTAAACGAAGTAACTTTCTTTCCGTATTTATCAGTTGCTGATGCTTCGGCCACATACCAACCACCTTCAGGACGAAGATTTTTCAGAGTGAAAGCAGAGTCTTTTACAGTGACCCCCGAAGTCTCCGTTATCTTCTTTTCCCTGGTCCATTTAGTCATGTCCGTTTCGTCGCTGTATTGGTCTGAAGGAAACAGCCTGTAATATTCTTCTCTTCCCATCGTAAACTGATCCGGCTGGTCCCATAGCCTTTGCCTGAAGATCCTGGATGGAGTAGAAAGTTTAAATATTGCAAGTTTCACGGCCGTGGCCTCGAAAAGATCATTCATGTTGGTGGAGCTCACCATCACCTTATTCAGACTGTCAGCTTCCACAACTTCCGGAAGACTAACTCCGATCTTGAGTGCCTCAAAACCAACGGTGACGGCATTGTTAGCGGATTGGGTTTCGCCATTGATGTCGGTTACATCCGCAATCACTTCAAAATGAAAAAGCGGGTGGTCCTTCTCCGGAATCTTCTTGTCGGGAATGGCTTTGAAGACTATGCTGAAGCTTCCATTTGCATCAGTGGTGGTGACCCCGTTGGTAATTTCCATTTGTTCACGTCCATAAGGAGGCCAGATCCGGGGAAGATAATAGGAATGAAACATGGGCATCATTGCCTGGCGCACGACCCGGTACTTCACAGTTGCCCCGGAAATATTGTTGCCTGCAAAGGCCTTCGCTGTTCCTTTTACAGTGACGGAATCATTGACCCTGTAGGTTCCCGAAGGCTTTGCAATCTCTACCTGGAATTTTGGCCGTTTGTATTCTTCTACTTTTATCCCTGTGCTTCCATCATTGCTGTTTTCCTGGATTCTGAAATTTCCATTGAGGGTATTTGTGGGGATGGTGAATTTCCCGGTGAAAGACCCGAATTCATTGGTGGTAACCTTTATTGAATCGACCTGCTGATCATTGGCATCATAGAGATGTACCCAGGTTGCCCGTTTGGCTACAACCGAAGCGCCCAGGTTCTTTGTTTTTGTTCTGATCACGATCCCTTTTAAATAGACCGTCTGGCCTGGGCGATAGAGTGAACGGTCGGTGAAGAAAAATGTCCGGGTATCCTGTTTTCCATCGCTGGTTTCCTGGTTGTAATAATATGTTCTGATATTATCGTTGAGAAATAAACTGTCTCCTTTGTAATTGATCTCAAGGCCCGCGTTGTAATAATTGTTGGTTCTCTTTGCGGCAGACAATTCAAAAAAACCATCTTTATCACTGATATAGGTCTCACCCCTTCGCAGGTCATATTTGTTCCTGTTATTGTTATAGTTGAAGGTCCATTCCTGGATCCGGGATCCGGCCAGTGGCGACCCTGAATTCCTGTCAACGACATAATAAGCCCTGTCTCTGTTGATATACGCAATGCCAGAGACATGAAAGGGTAGCAGGGAGCCGGCTTTGGCGCCGGGCTGTTCGGATGAAGTCCCAATCAATGCATACTGACCAGTAGGCAGGGCGTCAACCTTGATTTCGGTGCTGTGGAGCTGGTGGTCTCTTGTATCGGGAAGGTCTACCTGGAAAGTTCTGATGACGGGTAAGGCTTCAATGGCTGTCCAATACTTGTCTGAATAAGTATCACGCCCGATTTCTTCGATGACCTTCCTGTTCAGCTTTATCAGTTTGAAATACACTCTGCCAAGGTTCCTGTATTTAACCAATACCCTGAAAGGCTGTCCGGGTAGGTTCACCGTTTCCGCTTCCGTCCTGACTTCGGCCATGCTGATCCTTGCAGCGAGGTTGAGAGAATTTATTTTTCCTTCGGAACTGTCTTTTCGTTGAACTACCGTCTTAACTATTTCCAACGCCTTCACGTAAGCATACCTGTTAGTGGTGTCGCCGAAAGCTGTATATTCTGCCGCTTCCCTGGCATACCATTCGGCGAGCAGGTAGGAGGCCTGGTCGACGGATGGATGATCTGGGTATTTCCTGATGAGGGCTTCAAGTGATTTTTTGTACAGTTCCTCTTTGTCGGGATGCGTGGAATTGGAGTTGACAAAACCGAGTCGTTCGAGGTCGGCATCGATTAGCGCGGCCGGATCCTTGTCGCCCTGGTGGAACCGCAACAAATCCTGAAATAGCCGAAGTGCCCGGTAATGCAGGGAAGTGGTGTCAAGAGTATTGAATTTCGCTTTTGAAAAACTGTCGGCTTCATCAAATGCGCTGCTGTCGCTGATCTCGAATCTGAAAGAAGGGCTCGTTATATTCCGTTCGTCATTCCTGAAATAATCCACCGCGCGATGGGCCAGCAGGTCGTAAAGGGTGGGCCTGAGGTGGCGCATGTTTCCTTTTTCGAGTATGGGATCATAGTTGTCGAGTGAGGTTTTCTTCAGCAGGTCGGCACTTTCCAGTGAGGCAAGAAAAAGCGCACTGATCCGGGCATGCAGGTCGGTAAGGTTCCAGGAACTGATGTCTTCTTTCTGGTATCCTTTGGTGTTGCTGCGATTGTAGAATTTCCATCGGTTGCGCTGCAAATAATTCCAATAGCGTCCCGCTGCGATGCTGTTGAGTATTGATTTTGCCGGTTCCGGAGTTGAATCTGCTTCCTTCTCAAGGTCACCAATGTTGCTTATGTCGGAATTCTCTACCAGCTGGTCATTGAGCGAGGTCCTGTAAACCAGTGCCCGGATCTGCTGAACCTGGTTGTTTTCTTTTTTTGCTTTTGCATAAATCAGGTCAACTTCCTTAAGCGCAGTTTTCAGTAAGCCTGAAGCACCAATGAGCGAGTCAATACGCTGCCATGATTTTTCATAACCATTCATAGGCTTTTGTGCGAATACCGAAATAACAAAAACAGAAAGGATAAGGGAAAGGCACAGCTTTATAGCACGCATGATCTTTTGTTTGGTTTATACCTGACTTGTTCGGCTGTTAAAAGGATGCATCACCTCAGGGTTTTCATAAAAAAAACCGGACATCATCAATGTCCGGCTCACAAATTGGTATTTTTTTATGATTATTTTTTGTTTAACACAGATGCCATTGTTTTTCCAATGTCCGCGGGACTGCTCACCACATGTATCCCGCATTCCTTCATGATCTTCATTTTCGCTTCAGCTGTATCATCAGCGCCGCCAACGATAGCTCCGGCATGCCCCATCCTTCTTCCTGGTGGTGCCGTTTGCCCTGCGATGAAACCCACAACTGGTTTAGTGCCATGTTCCTTGTACCATTTTGCGGCCTCGGCCTCCATGCCTCCTCCGATTTCACCAATCATAACGATGCCATCGGTTTCCGGATCATTCATGAACAGTTCTAACGCTTCGCGGGTGGGAGTACCAATAATGGGATCTCCGCCAATTCCAACGGCTGTTGACACACCCAGTCCTGCCTTGGCCACCTGGTCCGCGGCTTCATAGGTCAGTGTTCCTGATTTTGACACAACGCCGATCCTTCCTTTTTTGAATACAAAGCCAGGCATGATACCCACTTTACTTTCATCAGCAGTAATCACACCGGGACAGTTTGGCCCGATTAATCGGGTAGTCCTTCCCGATAGATAATTTTTTGCCTTGATCATATCCTGGACTGGAATTCCTTCAGTGATGCAAACGATCAGGTTCACTCCGGCATCGGCCGCTTCCATGATGGCGTCGGCCGCAAATGCTGGCGGAACAAAAATGATGGACACATTTGCGCCTGTTTGAGACACTGCCTCCGCAACGGTGTTAAAAACCGGCCTGTCCAGGTGTTGCGACCCGCCTTTCCCTGGTGTTACGCCACCTACTACCTGGGTTCCATATTCGATCATCTGGGAGGCATGGAAGGTGCCTTCCGTGCCTGTAAATCCCTGGACCAGAATCTTAGAACTCTTATTAACAAGAATACTCATGTAAAAAAATTAAGTGTGGCAAAAATAGGGAATGTTAAGTAATAGACGGAGCATCGCCATTCATCAATTCATCCATGTCGCGGTTGTTATCAATCTTACCGCTCATTTCCAGCATCCTCATGTCCTTGGCGTCCTTCAGGAATTCGGAGGCGAAGATGAACTCGTTCAGCCTCTCATTCTTGCTGAAGATGATCTCTTTGCTGGTTCCTTCCCATTCTTTCAGCCCCTTGTGCATATAAATGATGTGGTCGCCGGTTTCCATCACGCTGTTCATATCGTGGGTGTTGACGACGGTGGTGATCTTGTATTCCCGGGTTATCTCCTGTATCAGCTTGTCGATCACCAGCGATGTCTGGGGATCCAGGCCTGAATTGGGCTCATCACAGAACAGATATTTGGGGTTCAGCACGATGGCCCTTGCAATGCCCACTCTTTTTTTCATCCCACCGCTGAGCTCAGCTGGATATTTCTTGTTGGATCCCACCAGGTTCACACGTTCGAGCACTTCGTTGACCCTTTTCACTTTTGTGGCATGGTTGTCTTTGGTGAACATATTGAGCGGGAACATCACATTTTTCTCCACTGTCAGGCTGTCAAACAGTGCCGATCCCTGGAACAACATGCCGATCTGTTTTCGGATTTCCTTCTTTTCGGGTTCGGCCATGCCCATGAAATTCTCACCACTGTACAATATGTCACCGCTGTCGGGATGGAACAACCCAACAATACATTTCATCAGCACTGTTTTACCACTTCCGCTGGCGCCGATGATCAGATTGCATTTTCCCGCTTGCATCGTGGCGCTGACCTCATTGAGAATGACATTGCCGTTAAAAGACTTTCTTAAATTTTTTACTTCAATCATTGTAACAGAATTGCTGCGAGTACATAATCGGCAAACAGGATCGCCATACAGCTTACTACTACTGCTTTGGTGCTTGCCCTGCCGATCTCAAGTGAGCCGCCTTCAACATGATAGCCGATAAAAAGCAGGAATACTGGAAATCAGAAAGGAGAAGGTATATCCTTTGACAAGCGCAAAAAATACATTGTAAGGAAGAAAATTTTCGAGCAGACCCTTGTCATACACATTTGGCGGGATGATGCCCGATGCGGTAGCGGCCACCCTGCCCCCGACAATGCCGAGGGCATGCGGAAAGAATCACCAGCAGCGGTATCATCAGCAGGCAGGCCATTATCTTGGGAAGCACCAGGTAGGTTTTGGTATTGATGCCCATGATCTCCAGGGCATCGATCTGCTCGCTCACCCGCATGTTGCCCAGTTCACTGGCTATTTTACTTCCAACCACACCCGCCAGCACAATACAAACCAGGGTGGGCGCAAACTCAAGGATCACGGTATCCCTGACTATCTGCGCGATAGTGGATTTTGGAATTATCGGACTGGTGAGCTGGTAGGCTGTCTGCAATGCCGAAACCGCGCCCATGAAAAACGAAATGATCACCACGATGCCCAGGGATCCGAATCCGATCTCCGAACACTGATGCATGAATTCCTTCCAGTACATTTTACCGTTTTCCGGCCTGGAAAACATTCCTTTCATCAACAGCAGGTATCGGCCGAAGTCGGTAAAAAAATTCATATGTTCGTAAATTACAATATTTCTATCGAACGCTTCCACCAGGAAGATGTTTCGACTTCGTCAATCGTATTTGATGATTTCATCTGTGCGTCTATCACCGCCACCATCGCCATGTTGACGATACTCCTGACTGAACTGCCCAATTGAAGCACGTGCACGGGTTTTTTCAATCCCAATAGAATGGGTCCGATCGCATCGGCACCTCCCACTTCCTTCAATAAATTATATGCCATATTGCCCGCCGCCAGGTTGGGGAAGATCAGTGTATTCACGTCCTGGTCCACCAGTTCGCTGAATGGATAATTTTCCCTCAGCATCTCTATTGTTGAAAGCCATGTTGGCCTGCATTTCCCCATCCACAATCAGTGTGGGATCCTTTTCCTTCACAATCTCCCTGGCCTCCGCCACCAGTCGGGCTTCGGGAGAATTGCTGCTGCCAAAATTTGAATAACTCAGCATCGCAATCCGTGGCGTGAGATTGAAATTTCGCACTTCGCGCGCCACAAGAAGGGTGATGTCTGCCAGTTCTTCTGCGGTAGGATTAAAATTAACGGTGGTATCTGCAAGGAACAAGGGACCATTCTTGGTCAGCAGCAGATACATGCCCGCGATCTTCTTCACGCCGGCCTCCATGCCGATGATCTGGATGGCCGGCCGGATGGTATCCGGATAATTTTTTGTAAGACCAGAGATCATCGCATCGGCTTCACCTGTTTCCACCATCATGCAACCAAAATAATTCCTTTCACGCATGCCTTCTGCGATTCATAGAGATTAAATCCCCGACGATTGCGTTTGTTGAAGAACAGCTCGGCAAATTCTTTTCTCTTTTCTTCCTGTGCGTCGGATTGCGGGTCGATGATCGGCAAACCTTCGAGGTCTATGCCATGCTGTTCAGCCATTTCCCTGATCGTTTTTTCATTGCCAAGGAAGATGGGATAGGCCACCCCTTCATCATAAATGATCTGGGCGGTTTTCAGTATTTTGATATTATCTGCTTCCGCAAACACCAGTCGGCGCGGATCTCTGCGGGCCTTGTTGCCCAGTACCCTGATCAGCTGGTTGTCGAGACCAAGCCGCTTGTCCAGCTCTATCGCATACTCATCCCAGTTAGTAATTGTGGTCTGTGCAACGCCGCTGTCGATGGCAGCCTTGGCCACGGCCGGGGCAATGGTTGATAAGAGCCGCGGATCAAGTGGCTTTGGAATAATATAATTGGGCCCGAAAACAATGTTGTTAGCATTGTAGGCGATGTTCACGATGTCCGGAACAGGGGTCCTGGCCAGGTTCGCCAGTGCATGAACAGCCGCCAGTTTCATTTCTTCATTGATCTGGTGGCTCTTACGTCGAGCGCTCCACGAAAAATAAAGGGAAACCCGAGCACATTATTTACCTGGTTGGGATAATCGCTGCGGCCCGTAGCCATGATAATATCTTCCCGCACTGCGAGGGCGTCCTCCTAGGTGATCTCCGGGTCGGGATTGGCCATCGCAAAAACGATGGGTTTTTTGGCCATGGTTTTCACCATCTCCTGGGTGAAGGTATTGCCTACACTCAGCCCGATAAATACATCTGCATCTTTCACGGCTTGCACGAGGGTGATGCCTTCCTTGCCGTTGATGAACATCTTTTTGTCATCCTGGAGGTCTGTTCTGCCCGCGTGTAAAATTCCCGTACGGTCGAACATGGTGAAATTTGCGGGCTTGGCGCCAAGGGCGATGTACAATTTTGCACAAGCCATGGCTGCGGCGCCTGCGCCGTTGACCACAAATCTGCACCTTGTCTATTTTCTTTTTCTGAATTTCCAGTGCATTGAGCAGGGCGGCTGCACTGATGATGGCGGTGCCATGCTGGTCATCATGCATCACGGGAATCTTCATGCACTCGCGCAACTTCTGTTCGATGTAAAAACATTCCGGCGCCTTGATGTCCTCCAGGTTGATGCCACCGAAAGTAGGCTCCAGCGACTTGACGATCTGGACGAACTTCTCAGGGTCTTTTTCATTGATCTCGATGTCAAAAACATCGATGTCTGCAAAAATTTTGAAAAGTACTCCTTTGCCTTCCATTACGGGCTTGGAGGCTTCGGGACCAATATCTCCTAATCCCAGTACTGCCGTGCCATTGCTGATGACGGCCACCAGGTTGCCCTTGGCGGTGTATTTGTAAACAGTTTCTGGATTAAGGTGGATCTCTTTACAGGGTTCGGCCACACCGGGTGAGTATGCGAGCGAAAGGTCACGTTGGGTTTTGGCGTCTTTGGTAGGGATGACTTCAATTTTTCCCGGCCTTCCTTTAGAGTGGTACTCGAGGGCTTGTTCGCGCCTGAGGTCTTTTTGCATATTGACTTTTTCGTGATGCCCGGAAGCTTCTTATATGCATACCGGAACGGTGCAATTTACGAAAAACCCTTACCTCTCAATGGATTATAAACGATATAAGGAATATTCTTCGGATGAAACAAATTGTATCGGGCATGCTGTCCTGTTAAAACTGGATAAAATTTTGAAGTCATTATGGCGAATGAACCATAATCTTCGTATTTATGAGAAGAAATCATCTCTTCAATTTTCCCGTATGAGGTCCATATTTTCCTGCCTGGCTCTTTTCACAGTCTTAATCCTTGGATCCTGCAGGAAAAACTCCGGTGGAAACGGTCCTGACACCAGCGCGGATCAGATCAAGGACTCTGTTCTACAGATCACAAGGGACTTTTATCTCTGGAATACCCAAATCCCCTCAGACTTTGATGCGAGGTCCTATGAAGGCCCAGTGGAGATCATGACCGCTCTCAGACAATACAGTAAGGAAGATGGGTTTGCCGATCCCGTAGACCATTATAGCTTTGCCATGACCAAAGAAGAATGGGACAATACCAGTTCGGGAATCAGCTCCGACTTTGGTCTTAATGTATTCTTCCGGACGGATGGAGACCTTAGGGTAAGGTCAGTGGAAAAGGCCTCTCCCGCTGGACTGGCTGGTGTAAGAAGAGGATGGAAGATTACCAAAATCAACAACAATTCCAGTATCACCATTGCGAACACGGATTTTATCAGGGACAACCTGTATAACGCGGCAAACGGGACCATCACCTTTGAAAAACCCGATGGAAGCACTGTTGAGTTGACGCTCACGGCTACCCAGTACCAGGAGCACTCCATTTACCTCGACACCCTTTATACAGAAGGATCCAAGAAAGTCGGCTACATCGTATTCAATTCATTTCTTGGCGACACCACCGAGGCGAACAATGAGTTCGAAAGAATATTTAACAACTTTGCGGCGGAATCGATCAACACACTGGTGATCGACCTGAGATACAATGGAGGAGGTTATGTGTCGCTCCAGGAAAAGCTGGCCGACTACATCGTTAAACCAATTGCCAACGGAAGCATCATGATGAAACAAAAGTTCAATCAGAACTACACGATGCTTAACGAAACGAGTTTGTTTAGAAAGGAAGGCACAATGAATATCGACAATCTTGTCTTTATTGTGAGTGACAATACCGCCTCTGCCAGTGAATTGCTAATTAACAATCTTCGGCCATACATGAATGTGAAACTGGTCGGAGAGGCCACCTATGGTAAGCCTGTCGGTTTTTTTCCGCTGGGTGTGGGCAATTATTACATATTTCCTGTTTCTTTTCGTACGGTCAACAGTCTTGATGAAGGAGATTTTTTCGATGGCATACAGGTCGACCAGGAGGTTGAGGATGGCATTGACAAAGACTGGGGAGATAAATCAGAGGCGCGACTGGCCAGTGTGCTGAAATACGTAAACACCGGTGCATTCAGGATGGCACCCGATGGGGGTAATGGATTGAACAGCATGCTTGACGACAGCAGGTTAAGAGCGGTGAATGCCAAACTCTCCAATCAAAAATTCAAGGGAGCAGTGGGACAGAGGTTTTAGAGGTCAGGATTTCATACGACTGCATTCCTTCTTGTTCTTCTCGCGACGCGGTTTCTTTCTCCTGGGTTCTTCTTTTACCGTTTTCTTGTCGATCAGCGAAGCATCTGCCTTGGCTGCGTTCTCAATTGTGTTAGGGTCCTTCAATTGTTCTTTTGCTTTTTCCGCAGATTGCGCAAAGAGTATAGAGCAAGAAAAGGATAAGCCCAAGAGAAGAGTGATTTTTTTCATTTCGTTGAAAAGTTAAAAATTAAAAATTAAAAATCAAAAATCAAAAAAGGAAAAAAAATAATCCTGAACATTTCTTGATCAGATCTTGAGACTCATCCTTTTCATTTCCTCCACCACGGCGGGGGCGTCACATACAACGTTTAATTTTTCTTCAATTGTTTTTTTATAACTGTCATGGGTTTTGCCGGTGTTCAGGAGGAATAGATCATTTAACAGACTTTCGATGTCAGACCAATCTTGGGTAGACATTTCGGTATCATCATTTCGATAGTGATCGCGAGCATATTGTGTAGAATCGCCATCGTATTTTTTATATATTTTCAATTTTCTCAACGTAATCATGGTTACGGCAAATTCGAAGTTCCGACCGTCCTTTTTTAATTTTTAACTTTTCATTTTTGATTTTTCAACCGGTTATTGTCCCCAGTCACGTCCCGGTGGAATCGGCACCGTGATCTGCTTTTTTCCACCATTCAGCGCCGGCTTGCCATTCTTAATAGGCTGGAACATGTAAACCAGGTGACCGAATACCTGTTCATGCACGGGCGTGAACAACATGTAATCATAGCTTACTCTCTTCCCCGAACTGTCATTGAGCACGTCATACAACTGTTCCCTGTCAATCTCGGTATTGCCGATGAGCATTTTCTTTTGGAAATTCCTGAAGCTGCTGTCCTTTATTGCCCTCAGGGTATCCGGTAGCCAGCTGTTGTTGTAGTCTCCAAGCGTGTCATAGGCATAGGAAAGTAATTGAATGGGTGTCCTGCTGTCGGCCGCGTCGGTGAACATCGGTTGAAGCACCAATCCGCGGTTCTGAAGGGAATCAAGACGATATTCCAGGGCCGCCGAGTCGTACCGGAGTACCGCGAAATTGAGCCCGCCATCACCGCCCGGCGAAACAGGGGGCGGTTCGGGGGAACAGGCATCAAACAACATGATTAGTGGTAGAATCCAAAGCAGGGGCAACGCCTTTATGAACATGGGGTATCTTTAATCTGCACAAAATAATACATAGAACAATCAAATGGGAGCCTGGGTTAATTTCAACGGAAAGTTTAAGGAAGAAGGAACGCCATTGATCAATGCGGACAACCGGGGTTTTCGCTATGGGGACGGGGTTTTTGAAACCATCAGGGCTGTTGGAGAGCGGATTCCGCTCTGGGACCTCCACATGGCCCGTTTGTTCAGGGGAATCAGCCTTCTGGGACTGGATCTGCAAAACGACGCGGACTCGCTGAAAAAACAGGTATTTTCAACGCTTGCGAAGAACGGGATCAGTGGTCTTGCCCGGGTAAGACTGACCGTCTTCGGCGGAAATGGTGGTCTCTTCGAATCCAACGGCAAGCAAGGAGGCTACGTCATTGAGTGCTGGCCTCTCGAACCTTCTCAGATCGCTTTTAATGAAAACGGGCTGGTGCTTGGGTGGTATAAGGGGGGCATGAAGTCATGTGACGGTCTATCGGCCATCAAGTCGAACAGCCATCTGCTCTACCTTATGGCAGCGCGGTTCGCCAAAAATCAAAAGTGGAACGATGCGCTCGTACTGAACACATTCGAAAGAGTCTGTGAGTCGGCCATCGCCAATATATTCTGGATACGCAACGGGCAGGTGTTCACGCCACCACTTTCGGAGGGCTGCGTGGCTGGTGTACTGAGGCGTTATCTTATCGATCGTCTGAAAGGCGCCGACCTGGAAGTGACCGAAACAACAGCTTCTCCCTCGGAAATTATGGAGGCCGATGAATTATTTCTTACCAATGCCATCTTCGGTTTGCGCTGGGTAAAACAATTAGAAGAAAAATCATATTCGAAAAGCATCAGCAGGGATATCTCCGGGTCAACCATTTTCAGGGATTTGTGTTAATCAACAGATTCCTTTTGTGAATGGGAGGATCAGTAGAGAATATGAGCGTATCGACAAGTCCGACACCAATAAGTTTATTCTGGTTCAGGAGAGACCTCCGTCTTTTTGACAATGCAGGTTTCTACCATGCATTGAAAGGTTCTGCACCTGTGCTCCCCTTATTCATCTTTGATCGCATTATCCTGGACCAGCTGGGCGAAAAGAACGACAACCGGGTGAGTTTTATTCACGATACCGTTACAGCAATGAAGAAACAGTTTGAGTCTTTGGGCTCTGCCATGGAAGTTCATTATGGAAAACCGGTGGAGGTAATGCAAAATCTGATGACGAAATACGGGATCAGCGCAGTGTACGCAAATCATGATTATGAACCATATGCCATTTCGAGGGATGAGGAGGTGCGCCAATTGCTCAACGATTCGGGAATAGCTTTTCATACTTATAAGGACCAGGTCATCTTTGATAAGAGTGAAGTAACAAAGGATGATGGTCGGCCATACACGGTATTCACACCCTACAGCAGAAAATGGAAGGCCAGGGTAAACGAATTTTATCTCACCAGTTTTCCAGTAGAAAGCTATCTCCCGAATCTGTATAAGCATCGTGGATCAGAAATCCCCACACTGGCACAGATGGGATTCACCCGGGGCGATCAGGACATTCCGTCGGCCGTACCCAACTCTCAGATCATCAGAAATTATGACAGCCAGCGCGATTTCCCGGCCATCGGCGGCACTTCACGCATGGGCATTCATCTCCGTTTCGGAACAGTGAGTATACGTCAGCTTGTTCGTCAGGCTGTACATGAAAACGAAGTGTTTCTGAACGAACTAATCTGGAGGGAGTTCTACCAGATGATCCTATGGCATTTTCCAAGGGTAGGGAAGGGGCGGGCCTTCAAATCAGAATACGAGGACATACGGTGGCGAAATGACGAAACTGAATTCACGCGCTGGTGCGAAGGAAGCACCGGATACCCAATTGTTGACGCAGGAATGCGGCAGCTGAATGCAACCGGGTTCATGCACAACCGCGTACGTATGATCACTGCCTCTTTCCTCGTCAAACACCTGCTGATCGACTGGCGTTGGGGAGAAGCGTATTTTGCCGGGAAGTTGCTCGATTATGACCTGGCTTCCAACAACGGGGGATGGCAGTGGGCTGCAGGGAGCGGATGCGACGCAGCGCCATACTTCAGGATCTTCAGTCCTACGCGGCAGACAATGAAGTTTGATCCCGACATGCACTATATCAGGAAGTGGGTGCCTGAATTTGAAAGTTTCGGGTATCCCGAACCGATAGTGAACCATGAATTTGCCCGCAAGCGATGCCTGGAAGTTTTCGCGGAGGCGCTAAATGGACGACCTCCTGCACGGAAATTCGCTATCGGATAAGCAGGATATATAAATCCAATTAAGGTCAAGGCAAATTGTCACTGCAGGAACAACTCTATTTTGTCAAAAGCGATCTTGTTGATGGCGCTGTGTACTTCGGTAAACTTTGATACTGCGGCTTTGCCATTCTTGCCCAATTCGAGTGAATAATCATTCACATAGAGATCGATGTGTTGCTTCATCACCTCGTCGCTCATCTCCTGCGCATTATTCCTAATGAACTCATTTATTACTCCGGTTCTGGTGTAAGCATGCTCGAGACTTCTCCTGATCAGTTTGTCGACCTGTTTCAGCAAGGCGTTATCGAAATCCCGCCGCATCACTATACCACCGAGAGGCACGGGCAGACCGGTTTCTGTTTCCCAATAATTACCCAGGTCTGTTTCCTTTACCAGACCTTTGTCCTGGTAAGTGAAGCGATTTTCATGAATGATCACTCCCAGTCGCACGCCCCGGATATTTTCCAGGCTGCCCGTGTTGTCCAGAACATATTGTTCAATCTGGTCGTATCTAAGAAATACTTTATGGGTCGCTTCCGGGTAAGCGAGGGAAAAGAGAACATGTGCAGTAGTGTGCTCACCGGGTATGGCGACGCTGCATTCTTTCACCGCCGGAGCAGGTATTGGAAATGGAGCGACCAGCAAGGGGCCAACACCCTTGCCCAGTGCACTGCCTGAGTTCAGCACGATGTATTTTTCTACCACCAGTGGCAGGCTGCCATAGCTGATCTTGGAGATGTCCAGCTCGCCATGCATCACCATTTGATTCAGGGTTTGCACGTCTTCCATATGTACCTCAAATTCCAAACCCTCCGTGTCTATTTGTTTGTTGACCAGCGCATCAAAGATAAATGTGTCGTTCGGACAGGGAGAAAAACCCAGGCTAAGTTTCATGGTATTGCTTTACAGTGAAGAAAGGATTTCCATCAGTTTGGCGTTGAGCAACCCAATGGACTCTTTCATTTTCCATTTTGATTTGTCACGTTCGCCGGCAAAGTTAGAGATAGCCCTGATTTGCAGAAATGGAATAAATTGCCTGAGGCAGACATAATGCAGAGCGGCACCTTCCATCGATTCAACCACCACCTTGTATTTCTTGTATATCTCTTCAGCCTTCTGTGGTGTGGAGCTGATGGAATTTACCGTTGCACCCGGCACTTTTTTCAATGCAGGCAGCTCACCGGGGAATATCGAATTATTAACCAACCGGCCCGAACTAAAAGGCGCTTCATCAGGATCAACGAGCTGAAGGTCGAAGAGATCCCTCAGGCTTCCGTTTTCGGTGGCTCCGAGGTCGGCAAAAATTTCAGACTCCACTGCCACGAGATCGCCGGGTGGAAAGGCGGGATCGTAAGTTCCGCCGATCCCCGCCTGGATGACAAGGTCGGGTTTGTTAATTATGACAGATGCGGTCAGGCTGTAAGTGGTGGCCGCCGTCCCGATGCCCGTTATCAGCTGAGTCATCCGATGCCGTCCATCCCTGGCCGATTTTTCCAGATAAGCCGGTATCTGAGGTAGTTCGAAAGCCGTCGCGGAAGCGATCAGTATATTCATGGCTGCAAGTTCCGTTTTTCGGGTCATAACAGAACTTTACCCAAGTCCCTGTACCTTTGCGAAAATTCTGAGGCAGGATGGTATACCTCACAAGGCTGGAACATTTTAACGCGGCGCACAGATTGTATAATCCTTTATGGGACAAGGAAAAAAATGAAACGGTTTATGGCAAATGCGCAAACGAAAACTGGCATGGACATAACTATGAATTATTTGTTACGGTTAAAGGTGATCCCGATCCCGAAACAGGATTTCTGTTTGATGTGAAGCAACTGAGCAGCCTGATCCGGAAATATATTTCGGACAAACTCGATCATAAGAATTTGAACCTGGATGTTGATTTTATGCGCGGCAAGCTTTGTTCCACAGAAAACCTGGCCATTGCAGTTTGGGAACAACTCGCTCCGCATATTCCCGGGAACGTGAAACTGCATTGTATCAAACTCTATGAAACGCCGCGGATATATATCGAGTATTTTGGTCCGGATTCCTGATCTTCAAACTTTCATATTAAAATTTACGAAGTGGCGAGGAAGATAGCAGTTTTCAGAAAAGAACATTTTAATGCCGCTCACCGGCTTTTCAATCCTGCCTGGGACAATGAAAAAAACGACGAGGTGTTTGGAAAATGTAATAACCCGAATTTCCATGGGCACAATTACGACCTGATCGTAAAGCTGGTTGGGGAACCGGATCCTGAGACTGGATTTCTGATGGATCTGAAAATTTTGAGCGATATCATCAAGGAAAATGTCCTGAATCGTTTTGATCACAAAAATCTGAATCTGGACATTACATATTTCAAAAATCTTAATCCAACCGCCGAAAATATTTGCATAGTTATCTATGATATCCTTCGCGAAAAGATCGACCGGCGGCTGGACGTGCAGGTAAGGCTCTATGAAACCGAAAGAAACTTTGTCGAGTTTCCCGTCAATTAAATAATCAACAACCTCAGGCATGGCATATCACAAAATAGAAAAGTACGATGATGACATTACCAATGGCTTAAAGGGGCACTATGCGAATATTCTCAAGCTGTTGGGTGAAGATCCGGATAGGGAGGGCCTGTTGAAAACTCCGGAACGACTTGGCAAGGCGATGCAGTATCTCACCCAGGGATACAAGATGGATGCCAGGGCCATCCTCGATTCCGCGAAATTCAATGAAGATATCAGCGAGATGATCATCGTGAAGGACATTGAATTGTACAGCATGTGCGAACACCACCTGCTGCCCTTTTTCGGCAAAGCACATGTCGCCTACATTCCAAACGGATGGATTACCGGTTTGAGCAAGATCGCGAGGGTAGTTGACGTGTATTCAAGAAGATTCCAGGTTCAGGAACGGCTGACTACCGAGATCCTAAATTCCATCAAGGAGTCTCTGAACCCGCTCGGCGTTGCCGTGGTGATTGAGGCATCTCATTTGTGTATGATGATGAGGGGGGTGCAAAAACAAAATTCGGTGACGACCACTTCCGCATTCTGGGGAGAATTTGAAAAGAATGAAACACGCAGTGAGTTTGTGAAACTGATATCTTCGCGGCTGCATTAACCACAAACAGAGACTTGATGAAACTGGCTTACATATTTCCTGGTCAGGGCTCCCAATTTCCTGGCATGGGCAAGCAACTTTTTGAATCCAATGCCTTTGCCAAAAAGCTTTTTGAACAGGCAAATGAAATTCTTGGATTTAATATTTCGGACCTCATGTTCAATGGTTCGGAAGCAGATCTGAAACAAACCAATGTTACCCAGCCTGCTGTGTTCCTCCATTCGGTGATTGCCTTCAAGTGTGCTGATCAGATTAAACCCGATATGGTGGCGGGCCATTCACTTGGCGAGTTTTCGGCCCTGGTAGCCAACGGAGCCTTGAGCTTTGAAGACGGGCTGGCCCTGGTGGCCGTCCGCGCCAGTGCCATGCAGTCTGCCTGCGATGTCAATCCTTCTACGATGGCCGCCATTCTTGGACTGGCTGATGAAAAAGTGGAAGATATTTGTACTTCGGTTCAGGAGTCCACTAAAGAAATTGTTGTTCCGGCAAATTATAATTGTCCAGGTCAGGTAGTGATCAGCGGAACGATAAAAGGAGTAGAGGTGGCTTGTCGGCAGGCCAAGGAAGCAGGGGCGAAGAGGGCAATGATCCTACCCGTGGGTGGTGCATTTCATTCCCCGCTCATGGAGCCTGCCAGGAAAGAACTGCAGGCCGCAATTGAAAAGACAACATTTTATCAACCCTCCTGCCATATTTACCAGAATGTGGTGGCCAAACCCGTGTTCAACCAGGACCAGATAAAGGTGAACCTGGTGGATCAACTAACCGGTCCGGTAAGATGGACGCAAACGGTCCAGGAGATGGTGGCAGATGGGGCAAAGAGATTTACTGAAGTGGGACCAGGAAAAGTTTTGCAGGGGCTAATAACCAAGATCAACAAGGATGTGGAGGTGAACGGAGTTTAATTTGGACTCCGCATTATCAATGTCCCCATTTAACGATAGTCGCACCCCAGGTGAATCCTCCTCCAAAAGCCGCCAGCACCAACAGGTCACCTTTTTTTAGTTGAGGTTCGTATTCCCAGAGACAGAGTGGGATTGTGGCCGCGGTGGTATTTCCAAAATGATCAATATTCAGCATCACCTTTTCCGGCGAAAGACGAATCCGCGAGGCCGTGGCATCGATGATACGCTTGTTTGCCTGATGAGGGACGAGGAAGGCGATGTCATCGCCGGTAAGATTATTTCTCTTGAGCAATTCTTCACTCACATCGGCCATGCCTGTCACTGCAAATTTGAAGACCTGGGGACCTTCCTGGTAGATATAATGCTCCTTGGCGAGCACCGTAGCCATAGTTGCCGGTCGGGCGGAGCCACCAGCCTTCATGTGCAGGTAAGAAGCGCCGGTACCATCGGATTTGAGTAAACTGTCCAACACGCCGAAACCTTCGTAATTCGGTTCGAGTAAAATGGCTGCACCGCCGTCACCGAAAAGCACACAGGTCGTGCGATCGCTGTAGTCCACTATCGCGCTCATTTTATCGGCACCCACGACAACCACCTTTTTGTATCTGCCGCTTTCGATGTATGCAGCGCCATTGGTCACTCCGAAAAGAAAACCTGAGCAGGCTGCTCCCAGATCATAACTCCAGGCGTTGATGGCGCCGACCTTTTCACAAATAATATTTGCGGTTGCCGGGAAAGTCATATCCGGCGTAACCGTGCAACAGATGAGGCAGTCTATTTCCGAAGGGTCGATTCCCCTTTTTTTGCAGAGTTCGATTACTGCGGGTGCGCCCAGGTCGGAACTTCCTTTTCCCTCTCCCCTCAGGATCCTTCTTTCCGACACCCCGGTACGGGTGCGGATCCATTCGTCATTGGTGTCGACCATCTTTTCCAGATCAGCATTTGTCAATATATCATCGGGTACAAAACCACCAACGGCGGTGATGGCGGCGGTCAATTTTTGAATCATGGATCATTATTAGAGGCCGCAAAATACGGAAAACCCTAATTTTGAAGGCATGATCGCTTTTCTGAGAGGCAGCTTCGTGCGAAAAACTCCTGCCCTGGTACTTGTTGACGTGAATGGAGTGGGTTACGAAGTGCATATCAGTCTGAATACTTATACAAGTATTGCGGGTCTCGATCAGGGAATCCTGCACACCTATCTGCAGATCCGGGAAGATGCACACCTGTTATATGGTTTTTTTGAAGAGTCGGAGAAGGAGATGTTTATCCTGCTGATCGGAGTATCGGGTGTGGGCTCATCCACTGCCAGGATGATGCTGTCGGCCATGAAGCCCGATGAAATTACAAGAGCCATCATCCAGGGCAATGCCAGGCAGCTTGAGAGCATCAAAGGCATTGGTAAAAAATCCGCAGAGCGAATCATTCTTGAACTGCGGGATAAAGTTGGTAAAACTGTATCGGATTTAAATATTGGTGAGTTGACAGGCAATAGGTTGGATGAGGATGCGTTAAATGCACTCATCTCCCTGGGAATAGCCAGACCAACCGCCGAGCAGGCAATTTCCAGGGTTAGGAAATCCGACCCCACCTTGTATAAGATAGAAGACCTGATTAAACAAGCCTTAAAAAACATCTAAGCCTATCAGAGGATCTATACCTAAATTCCTGCGTAAACCAATTGATCCGAAAACTAGCTACTGTCGGGAAGACCATCCTGAAACTAACTGTCGCGTTCCTGCTATCCGCGTCGTCAGTGGATCTCTATGCCCAGGAAAGAGACTCTCTAAACGGCGTCCGGAGTGACGACACAACCGTTCTAAGCCCTCCGGACCGTAATGCCCCACCGCGGCCGACCGACACCATTGTCCCCCCGCGCCCTCCAGTCGATACCTCGGTCAGCAAGATACCGGACACACTTAAATTCCCACTCTCCGACAGAAGAGGAGACAAGTATAACGGAGAAGCAAAAAACACCTTCGACCTTTCTGATCCTTCCAACATATCCGATTCGGTTGTTTACGATCCGAAGACAAAACAATATTATATCATTGAGAAAGTTGGCAGCTTCTATTACAGAAAACCTACCTATCTCACTTTTGATGAATTCCTTCGGGTCCGTTCGAGGATGCAGGAACGGGAATATTTCAAGAAGAGGTCAAACATTCTTTCCGGACTGAACCGCAAACTGCTTCGACCCAAACTCTCTATTACCGACAACCTGTTCAACCGCATTTTCGGAAATGGCAAAATCGATATCAGGCCACAGGGTGATATCAACCTGATCGCGGGCTACCAGGGACAGAATATCAAAAACCCTGCACTGCCGGAAAGAGCCCGCAAAAATGGCGGCTTTGATTTCGATATGAACGCCAACCTCAGCGTGATTGGAAATATCGGCAACAAACTGAAACTGCCGATCAGTTACAACACCCTGGCGAATTTTGATTTTGAGAACCAGTTGAAGCTCGATTATACGGGCACCGACGATGAGATCATCAAACGGATCGAAGCCGGCAACGTTTCATTTACCTCAAAAGGCTCACTGATCCCCGGCGCCCAGTCGCTGTTTGGTTTAAAACCCAGCTTCAGTTCGGAAAACTCTTTGTCACCGGCGTACTCGCCAACCAGCGTGCCCAGAAGACAATCACTGGGTGTCCAGGGTGGATCCACCAACACTTACTTTGAATTTAAGGCCAACGATTACGAAGAGAACCGGCACTTCCTGCTGGCCCAATATTTCAGAAAGAATTATAATAACGCGATGAAGAACCTGCCGGTAGTGAACTCACAGGTGCAGATACTAAGGATTGAAGTCTGGGTAACCAACCGGAACGGTCTACCACTGAAACCCGGGATATCGTGGGCTTGATGGATCTTGGTGAAGCACAGCCCTTCAACCCGGCCATTAACTGCCAAATCCCGTACAAGCCATTGCCGAACGGCATTCCCGATCAATGATGTGAACGATCTTTACCGCAATATCATCAATGATCCAAGCAGCCGGAATTCTTCATCGATCACCTCAAAGCTTGAGTCAGCTTGGACTGCGCGCCGTACAGGATTTTGAAAAAACCTTTGCGCGGAAACTCAGACCAGCCGATTATTATTTCAATCCACAGGTCGGGTTTCTTTCTCTTAAATCAGCCCCTGCAGCCCGATGAAGTGCTGGCGTGCCTTTCAGTACAGTTACAATGGAAAGATTTACCAGGTGGGTGAATTCTCGCAGGATGTTCCGCCTGATACTACTGCCACACAGGGTGGAACCAGAAAGTTCTGTTCCTGAAATTATTGAAAGCAACTTCACAACGTACCAATCTTCCGTTGTGGGACCTGATGATGAAAAACGTGTATTCCCTTAAAACCAAAGACGGCAGTTATCTTGTCAAGCTATTCAACCGGGTGATTTCAAACTGAATGTTTTGTATGAAGAACCCAGCCTGGGTCAGAAAAGATTTCTGCCGGAAGGACCCAGAAGCGGCGTTCCGCTGATTATCGTTGCTGAACCTCGACCGGCTGAACGCGCGAAATGATCCTTTGCCGGATGGGGTGTTTGATTATATCGAAGGATTTACAGTGATCTCGTCCAGGCAAGGATCATCTTTCCGTTGCTTGAACCCTTCGGGCGCGACCTTGATACAGCGGCATTTCCCGGGAGCCACCCAGGATCTGAAAGATAAATATGTTTATTATCCACTTTACGATACGATCAAGGAGATCGCGAAAACCTTTGCCAATCTCGACCGGTATATCATCAGTGGTTACTGCAAAGGGACAATCGACTTCCGAAATTTCAGTTGGGTGCATTCAATGTGCCACCGGGTTCGGTGACGGTTTCGGCGGGTGGACAGGTGCTGGTGGAAAATGTCGATTATACGATCGATTATAACCTTGGAACGGTGAAGATCATCAACCAGGCAATCATCAATTCGGGTGTTCCGGTAACGTTCAGTTCGAAAACAATGCCGGCTTTGGAATTCAGCAACGAAACTTTCTTGGGCTTGCGACTCGATTATATGGCCAAGACACACGGCGAGGGAATCGCTTATCACTCGGTGCATCGATGGTGCGGCTGGGTGAACGGCCTTTCTTTACAAAAACAGGTTATAATGAAGATCCGATCAAGAATACCATGTACGGGCTTGATTTCAGTTACCGGACCGAAGTTCCACGGCTTACCAGATGGCTCGATAAACTGCCTTTTTATAATACCACCGAAATGAGTACGCATCACCGCTTATGGTGAAGGCTGCGGTTCTAAAACCCGGTCACCCGAAACAGATTGGAAAGGGAAGCAGCGGGTTGATATTCATCGATGACTTTGAAGGAACCACGTAATGCGATCGACCTGCGGTTTCCGCTTGGTAAGCTGGGGACTTGCCTCAACACCCGCAGGCAATGGCTTGTTTCCTGAAGCAGACATGACGGATTCACTTGCATATGGATTTAACCGGGCAAAACTTGCCTGGTATAATATTGAACCGGTATTGCAGGACAGAAGAAATTCAAATAACCCGATCGACGATGACCTGTTAAACGATCCCAGTGTTCGGCAGGTGAAGGTTACGCGAAATATATCCGCAACGTACACCCGATTTCGGACAGGCACAGCTGGTCACATTCGATATGGCCTATTATCCAACCGATATTGGTCCTTATAATTTCGATGCAAGACCGGAAGTGTAACTGCGGATGGAAAACTGCTGAATCCGCAAAACAAGATGGGGTGGTATCATGCGCGGACTCGACCAGGTGGATTTTGAAACCGGCAATGTTGAGTTCATCGAATTCTGGATGCAGGATCCTTTTCTCAATAATCCTACCAGCACCGGCGGTGCAATTATATTTCAACCTTGGAAATATTTCGGAAGATGTGTTGAAAGATGGTAAACGCTTTTTTGAAAATGGTATCAGCGGTGCAGTAACAAAAGCGCATGGAAGATTCTGCAACAGTTTGGGGTAAGGTGCCTGCCAATCCGATCCAGGTAACACAGGCATTCAGTAATGATCCTGCTGACAGGCCATTACAGGATGCAGGTTTTGATGGTCTTGATGATGAAGGCGAAAGAAGAAAATTTCAGCAATACCTGAATGATCTGGCAACCACGTTCGGAGTCAATTCAGCAGATTTACCAACAGGCACTTGCGGATCCTTCCAGTGATGATTTCAAAAATTACCGCGATGCTTCGTTTACACGAACCGCGACGGTATTCTTCAGCGGTATAAAAATATCAACAGCCCACAGGGTAACTCACCGGTTGCTGTCATCAGGCGATCAGTTTGTAAGTGCGTTTACACTTGTATCCCGACCAGGAAGAATTTAACCGGGATAATACACTCAATGAACTGGAAGAATATTTTCAGTATAAGGTAGAACTGAACGCCGCAGTGATCTCGCAGGTGGGACAGAAATTTATCACCGATGTACAGCATCGTTCACACCAAGTGGCGGTGCCCCGGAAAAATGGTATCTCTTCCGTATACCGATTGCCGAGTATGAAAAAAAAGTGGGTAATATTCCTGATTTTAAATCCATTCGTTTTATCAGGATGTTCATGACCGGCTTCGAGGATTCAGTAGTACTTCGTTTTGCAAAACTTGAACTGGTAAGAAACCAATGGAGAAGATTCAATTATGAACTGGATACAACAGGACAGTACAAACTGATTCCTGCCAATACGCCGACTACGTTCAACCAGCTTGCGGTTAACATCGAAGAAAATAATTCAAGTCACCGTTCCTTATAAAACACCACCGGATGTTGTTCGTCAGCAACAGCTTAGCAATAACAATGTGAACCTGTTGCTGAATGAACAATCGTTGAGTATGCAGATTTGTAACCTGGCGCAGAGGTGATGTGCGAGGTGTTTTCAAAACACTGAACCTCGATCTGCGTCAGTATGGAAAATTGTTCATGTACACTCACATTGAATCTGGCGGAGCTATTCGATGACATCCAGGACAATGAAATGTACACTGTGATCCGGTTGGGCAACGACCTGATCAATAACTATTACGAGATCAGGATTCCGCTTGAAGAAAACGGCCTGGGGCGCCACAGCTGAAAGTGATATCTGGCCGACGCAAATGATCTTGAACTTGGATCTTCAGCAGCTTGATACGATTGAAAGTGTCAGCGAAATAATGCCGTCGCTGTCGACAATATTATCAAACAACATGGACGCTGATGGAAAAGAATATGCGATACTCGGTAATCCTAATCTTGGAGAAGTAAGGATTTTTTTCCTGGGTGTTGAAAACCGGACGCGCGACAATGCCTGTACAGAAGTCTGGTTCAATGAACTCCGACTGGGTGATCTGAATGAAAATGGCGGATGGGCCGCATTGGGCAGGGTTGATTTTAAACTTGCCGATCTTGGAACACTCTATGTTTCCGGCAAGTGCCAGGAGCGCAGGGTTTCGGAACAATTGAACAAAGAGTTAATGAAAGGTCGAGGGAAGATTTCACACAGTTTGATGTCGCTACCAATCTCGAACTTGGTAAATTGCTTCCTGAGAAAGCAGGCATCTCGATTCCTGTTTATGCGAGCATTTCACAAACAGTTTCAACACCCGAATATGATCCTTATGATCTTGATGTGAAATTGAAGGATAAACTGAATGCCGCTCCGGCAAGTCATGCGCGATTCGATCACGGAACAATGCGATTGATGTGAGAACCATCAAAACGGTCAACTTCACCAATGTAAAAAAGAACAATACCAATGGAAAAAAAGCAAAGCTATGGAGTATTGAAAATATCGATGTCAGTTATTCCTATTATAAAGAAGAGCAGCATAATCCTCTGATTGAAAATAATGAGATCGTCCGGCATCGGGCGGACTGGGATATAATTATATGTCGACCCCGAAATATCATCGAACCGCTTAAGAGAACAATCAAATCAAAATCGCCCTGGTACGACATTGATCAAGGATCTTAATTTTAACCCGATGCCGAGCCTTGCTTGGATTCAGGGCCGATGTGAACCGGCAGTTTGGTGCTTTCCGTCCGAGGAATGTTGGCGGTCCGAAATTTGGCCTGCCCGAAACCTATGATAAGTATTTTACGTTCGACCGATTTTATAATCTGCGATGGGACCTTACACGTTCACTGAATCTTGATTTTACCGCGACCAATAAATCCTGGATTGATGAAGATTCGGGACGACTGAACAGTGATGAGAAGAGAAAAGTGTGGGATAATTTTCTGAAAGGAGGAAGAACGATCTCTTATCAACAGAACGCGAATGCTATCATATGTTCTGCCGACGACGAAATTGCCCGCGCTCGACTGGACATCAGTGCGTGTTAACTATGTTGCCACTTACAACTGGCTTGCCGCTTCTCTGATTGCAAGAAACCTTGGAATACACTATCGAACGAGCAACAGAAAAATGCCACTGCTGAATTTGACTTTACCAAACTGTACAGCAAATCAAGATTCCTCAGGGCCATTGACGAAGGTCCGGCGCCGGCGGCATGCAGTCGAACAAAAAGACCGACACGACAGCACAGAAAGGGAAGAAGCCGAAAGATCAATACTGAACCACTTGAACTCTGGTGCAGGATGAAAGTTTGCGGGACGCATTCTCACCGCTCTAAGCGAATCAGCATCAACTACACCGAAAATGCAACGGCCACTATTTATGGATATACCGACAGCACCAGGGTCCTGGGCATGAATTTCAGATCCAATGCACCGGGGCTGGGATTATATATTCGGTCGCCAACCCGATACCAGTTTCATTAACTCGCTTGCGCGTAAAGGACTTATCACGGGTGATCCGAATTTCAACTTCCAAAACCGGCAGGATTATCAATCAAAAACTTACGATCAATGCACAATTGATGCCGGTCCGCGATCTCACCATTGATCTTAAACTCGATAAGACTTTTGGTAAAACGTATAGTGAATTATATAAAGACACGACGGCGCAGGATACAGCGGACAGTTTGCAAGGCTCAATCCGTATACGGAAGGTAGTTTCAGTGTCAGCTATATTTCCTTCCAAACCATGTTTTCACAAAATAGAACCGAATGAAGTTTCCGAAACCTTTCTGAAATTCCAGGAATACCGTCAAATCATCGCGGCACGGCTCAGTACACGAGAATCCAAAATCCGGGGGACAACAGTATCCCGATGGATATTACCTGGGATATGGCAAATATTCGCAGGATGTGTTATTGCCAGCATTTATTGCTGCATACACAGACAAAGATCCCAACTCCATTTCCCTGGTAAAGAACAGCAATCCCGAATATCAGGTCCAATCCTTTCTCGGGAATACTGCCAAACCTAACTGGAGGATCACTTACAATGGGTTGACCAAGATACCGGGAATGGAAAAAATATTTACCAGCTTCACGATTACTCACGGATACAACAGTCGGTTGAGTATGAATCGTTTTGAATCGGCGCTTTTGTTCCAGGATCCGTAACAGGCTTAACTATCCAAGTTTTATCGACACGCTCACAGGAAACTTCATTCCTTATTTTCTTGTTCCGAATATTACCATCAGCGAACAATTTGCACCACTGATCGATCTCGATATGCAGTTCACCAATCAGGTGAATGCGAGGTTTGAATTTAAGAAATCGAGACAGCTGAGTCTTAGCCTTGTCGATTTTCAGTTGAGTGAAGCAAGGTCTACTGAATTCACCATCGGTGCCGGTTTCAGAAAGAGGGGGGCATTTTCTTTCATTAAATGGAAAGGAAAGCCACTGCAGAATGACGCTGCATTCCGGCTTGACCTTAAGTTCCAGGATGATGCCACGGCCAACTCGCGGCTCGATCAGCTGCAGGCCCTGCCAACCGCGGGTCAGAAAGTCATTACGATCAATCCGACTATTGATTATGTGATCAGTAACAGGATCAATTTAAGTTCTATTTTGAACAGAGAAGGGTTTAGCCGAAAATATCTACCGCCCCGCCAATCACCAATACCCGGGCGGGGATTGAGATAAAATTGCATTGACACAATAAGGCGTTTGGCTTAAAATAAATTTTAAACTGTCTTTCTCATCAACAACACGTACCCGCACATCTTCTTTTTATTCTTGTTGATCTGAACGGGTTTGATCATGTAGTATTCGCTGTTGTGGGGGATGTAATTAAAACTGATGATGTTGCCATCGGGATCACCCCAGATCGTTTTTGTAAACAACCTGCTTTTCGCTGTAGTCGAACATACGCACTTCATAAAGTCTTGAAGTGGGATCACCGATAAAAATAAACTGGTAAGCTGTATCTGCGTTCATCGGCAGAACTATCGGCATCTCGTATTCACTTTCCATTGTCAGGGAGGCCTCACGCAACACGATGTATCCTTCCTGGGAATAAAACGCTTTCACACTGTCGGCAGTAACCTGATAAGGGTTAACGTCGCAGTTTTGCTGCCTGGTAACTTCGTTTTGCGCTTCTAGGCTTAGGGTCGAAATCAGGAACATGAACATGAACGCAACAACAAGCTTACATAGGAGTAAATTCTTCATTATTTGCCGGATTAGTACAATAACGCCTGGAAACCGATAAAATTAATTCATTCGGCTCTAACTGCAAAGAATAGGGGTATTTGGGTATTTATTGGCTTTTATGGAAATAATAGGAGTTAGCCTGAGCCGTTCCGGACATAACCAGGTCGTTTATGCAGACATGGGGGGGTAGGGAAGAACAAAAAAACACAACGTTTGCAACGTCCGCGGCACTCAGGGGCGTAAATCCCTGGTAAACAGACCTGGCCATCTCCTCATCGCCCTTGAATCGCACAAGCGAGAATTCTGTTTCGGCCGCTCCGGGATGAACGGCGGTGACCTTAATTCCGTGCCTTAGCAAGTCGATCCGCATAGATTGCGACAATGCGTCGACCGCGTGTTTTGAAGCACAATACACATTACCCTTTTCGTACACTTCCTTTGCGGCCGTGGATCCAATGTTTATGATCTGCGGATTTTCTGACTTTTTTAGTTGTGGCAGCAGGGCCCTGGTAACGTAAATCAAGCCTTTGAGATTCGTGTCGATCATGGTTTCCCAGTCGTCCATCTGCGCATCATCAAAAAAATCACGTCCAAGAGCAAGTCCCGCATTGTTCACCAGCAGAGAAACCGGTGTCCATTCTGCGGGCAAATTTCCAATTTGTTCCTCCACGGCTTTCCTTTCTCTGACGTCAAAGCACAAGGTCAGTACTTCCGCTTTGTATTTTTTGCGGAGGAACTCCGCCGTAGTCTCAAGTTTCTCTTTTCTTCTACCGGTGATGATCACCCGATATTTTTCTGCAGCGAACTTTTCTGCGATTGCTTTTCCAAAACCTGAAGTGGCGCCTGTAACCAGGGCAATTCTACTCATAATAAATAAATTTGTTAACGCACAAGTGTGGCCGTTCCCTTTCTTTGAACTGTTTTGCCTGTGTAATCCGTTCCTTTAATAATCCACACATAGGTGCCTGTAGGTTGTATTAATCCATTGATCATGCCGTTCCAGCCTTTCCCTATCTCGGAAGTCTGATAAACCATCTGTCCCCATCTGTTGAAGACCCTGAAATAATCAAGGCTTGAAATACCAACAGGTTTTGGTTCGAGCTGGCTGTTAAGGCTGTTTGGTACAAAGGCATTGGGTACAAAGATATCAGGAAGTGTATTAAATACTTTTACATTGATCGTGTCGAGGCCGAAGCATCCCTCTTCGGTGAAGGTTCGCATGATATAACTCGCATTTGCGTCGAGTACCGCAACCGGGCTGTTGGTTGATGTTTGATTCAATCCCGACTCGGGCGACCATTCGAACAGGGGTGCGCCACTACCATGTAACAGCAATGGCTGTTGTTTTACCACCGCAGTGTCATTTCCCGCGAAGGCAATGATTTCATCCTTTACTTTCACGAACACCTCATCAATTCCGGGCTTGGGACAACCCAGTGTGTCATAGACAAGCAGCCGGTATGTTCTTGACCTCAGCGGGTACACCTTTGGGTCGAGCCGGTCAGTACCAGACATCGCATTTAGTGGTTCCCACCGGAAGCTTGAGCCGTTCATCGATCCCATCAGCGTAGCTGTATCCTCAAAGCAGATGGTAGTATCGGGACCAGCGATGGCGACGGGGTAGGGAACCGTACGTACAAATAACGAATCATTGGCAAAGCAGGAGCCGATCCTGGCCTCCACCATGTATTTTGTTCTTTCAATGGGCACTGATTTCGGAGACTTGTCTGTTGTTTCAAATAGCCTGGTCTGGGGCTCGCTGGTCCAGGTGTAACGTAGCCCGTCACTTACGGGACTAAGCTCAACAGTGTCCGTGGTGCAGATAGTTGTGTCGGCCCCTGCATCGAGGGTAACATGATCAACCACCCTGACCAGTATGTCTTCCGTGGCCACGCATCGGTTCTCCGTCATCGTTACAGTATATGTAGTCGTCCTTTGCGGATTGACTATGGGATTACCGGAAGTCGCGTTGATCATTTGATCATTCGGTGTCCATTCAAAGACGCCATCTCCAATTGCCATCAACTGCAGGCTGTCGACATTGCACATCAGTGTGTCTTTGAACGGTATGGTCAGATCAGGTTTGTCCTTGACCTCCACAGCCTGCGACAGGGTGTCTATGCAGCCCTTGTCTGAACCCACTATTAGTTGAACCGTTTTTGTGCCGAGTGAATTGTATTTGTAGGTTGGGCTTCTGTTTTGCAGGACGGTGTCGGCGCTGGTCGTTTCATCCCCAAATTCCCATCTCCTGAAATTCACCGAACCATAAGTGTATCTGCTTTCATCCTGAAAACGGAAAGGAGTGAAGATACAGGCCCCATTGAAACTGAATTTTGGAAAGGAGCCCGGCCAGACCTTCGCGATGGTTGTGGTTGAATCGAGACATTGGCCTGCCAAAACCACTTTTAATTTTACCTTGTAATTATTGGGTGCGTCATACTTATGCTGGATGGTGCCGTCAGCCACGGTTGAGGTCTGTGGTTCGGTGCCGTCACCAAAATCCCAGGTGTATACAGAACCTGTTGGATTCACCTGTTCATTGCGGAACACCACATTGAAGTCATCACAATATGCGTAATCGGGTTTCAGGTTGGCCTTTAATGGAATACAATCCGACACCTTTATGTGAATGTCTTTTCTGTGGGTGTTGATCGCCACATTGTTCCGGTATTCGGTTACACAAACCGTTACCACGTACTGACCGATATTTGAAGGCGCAGTGCCCGTCATCATCCCCGTTGTTTCATTGATCTTTACTTCAGCACCCATTGGTGATGCTCCGGAAAATGTGCTTTTATAACTCAGTGAAGAAAATGGCGGAGGAGCAGAGGGAATGGGCGTTGGACAGTTTGCGCAATTCTGCCCGTTGTTTGGTCCGCCACCCGCAAAAGCGTTACACAATTGGTAGACAAGTGAATCCCCATCTTCATCAGTAGCGGAAAAATCAAAACTCAGGTTGGAACTACGGCAAACTGCAACCGCGTCGCCAGCAGTGAATCGCGGACTTGAATTCTTTGGTGCGCTGGTCAGGCTGCTGGTTCCGGGGATCATGCACTGGTAGGTGGCACCGAAATCGTTACTGGGAGGATTGATGTTTCGTATTCCTTCGATCCTGCAGCAGCGCTGAAACGAGATCGTGTAACCATCGGGGGTATTAGGAAGTTCGATGACCGTTTCGTAATAACGCAGCCGGTAACATACATCCCTCGGAGGATTGGTGATACAAGGATTGGAAGCGGGATCATAACGAATGAACTCTTCACTCACCATCGGAGCATTCACTATGTCTCCATAGTATGCATTTGATGGCCTGGTGAATATGGTTAACACCGCATTCTCATCAAGCTGGCCTTCATTGTTCTGGCCACAGTCGATGTATAATTTTAATGTAACGCGGTATTGGCTGGTGTTTGTACCTACACCCGCGCCAAGGTATTGGTAGTATAGTTCACCTCCCCTGATATGGGCTGCGGACAGGGGGAGGATAAATCCTGAAATCAACAGGATTACAATGCATAATCTCTTCATGAACAACGGGTTCTTAGCGCGGCATTGATCAACAAATTAAGGTCTGGAGAGAAAATCCAGGATTGATTTTACACAGAATTCAGGCTCTTCCAACATCCCGAGATGCCCAGAATTGGTACAGATATAAATATAGGATATTCCGGGAATATGGCTTTGTTTTAATCCCGCTTCCAGGGGTACCGCATTGTCCCATTCTCCGAGTAAAAACATCACCGGCCGCGAGAACTCTTTCAGCACATCCAGTCGCTCGGGTCTGTTCATCATCGCCCTTGTATAATCAGCGAGGCTGGTCGCGGTTAGCGTGGCATATTGCCGGACCATGCTATCCACCAGTGCAGGCTGCCCGGCTTTTGTTTTTTCGGAAAAAAGTGTAGGCACTGATTGTTCGATAAACTTTGCCGCCCCATGCTTTGTGATGAATTCTATATTCTTTTGCCTGGCTGCTTTTTTCTCTTCAGTGTCCGCCAGGGCTGATGAATGAAACAAACCCAGCGTCGACAGTTTTTCAGGGTACTTTTCGGCGAACGCCATTGAAATATAGCCGCCCATACTGTGTCCTATCAGGTTGATGGTAGTAAGCTTTTCTTCCTCCATCAACCAAATAATCTGTTCGGCCATGCTTTCCATCGAACAGCCTTCGGTGCTTCCTTCCGATTTGCCGGTTCCAACAAGGTCGGGCACGAAGATCCTGAACCTGGTTTCAAGTGCGTTGAGCAGATTGTTGAAGATCTCTCCGTCTTCGCCAAAGCCGTGCAACAGCACCACCGGATCCCCTGATCCGTAAATACGGTAAAACAAGGTGCTGCGGTTGTTTTTAATCGATTTATTTTCCATGGCTGGTAATTTTCCCCGAGCGGTAAAGACTTCTTACACCCGCGATGATGGCCACCGGAATAAATGCCGGGTTCATGCCTTGTGGGATCAGCTGCCAGCTGAAGACCACTATTCCATACAATATCGCGGTGTAAAGAAAATACTTGCTGACCCATTTTTTCCTGCGCAGCATAAAGAAGGCAACAAATACATGAGTCGGCAGGGCCCAAACCAGGTTGTAATTTTCCACGCACCATTGGTGTTCGGTTCCAAACCACATAAACAGAATCAGGCATCCCAGCAGGCCAAGGCCAAGAAACAAGGCGACGTCAAAAATATCCGTCATTAACCTTGCCGGTTTCATTTTTAAGAACGGAAGTACGAGACCCAGAATCATAATTAAAATCGTGACCGGCAGCGGAGTGAACCAAGATTTTTCAATGGAGCGGGCAGCAGTAAATGGAACAATCACGTGCATCGGTCCCGACAGGCGTTGGCCATCAATATGTCCACGGTCGATTCCCTTCATCAGGTAATCGGGAAGAAACATGGCCTCCCTGTTCCTGGAGGGTCTGTCTATCCTGCTGCCGAGTAGCAGATCAATGCCCAGTTTGCTCCAGGGCAGGCCGCCCTTATCGAGGTATTCATGGATCAGGTTTCTGAAAGTTGGTGCGGGTTGTGGCAATATGGGATCGAAATTAATATGGCCTATCTCCGCTTTGATGATCATGTCGCGCGGGCGGGTGGAACAGTTGTCAAAAAGCCATTCATACTTGTAATACCTGTTGTTCTCCTGTGCGTTGCTGTCGAGCGCCCTGGCCAGTTCCAGTGTTTTTTCGCAGCTGAGGTTCAATCTTTGCTCGACTACCTGCCTGTTAAAAAGCTGGTATTCGTAAACAAAATCAGGATACCGCTGAACCGAGAGTGCGTAGATCGGCTTGCCTCTTACAAAATTGATGTAGAAGTCGGGATCCTCGAAATCAAAGGTGCCGTAGTTGTAAATCAGGTCATGATGATTGCGCTGGTCAACAATTCGGATTGCGCTGTGTCCGAATACAGAATACAGGTCATCCCCCGGGCTGCAGGTCAGGAGGCTGATACGCAGATTGCAGGTGTCCTGCTGCGCG
The DNA here is from genome assembly GCA_963808065.1 of uncultured Chitinophagaceae bacterium. GTDB lineage: Bacteria > Bacteroidota > Bacteroidia > Chitinophagales > Chitinophagaceae > Flavitalea. The sequence continues at coordinate 738,305 of CAWEEK010000007.1, read as the reverse complement.
CTCAGGCTCTGAGTACTGATGGTAACTAGAAAAAAGAAAAATAATTTTCTGAAACTCATAAGCGGGTTGCCATTTGCTTGTTTGAATCGCGCACAGGCTTACCTGCTGTAATTTGGTGCCTCCCTGGTTATCTCAATATCGTGTGCATGGCTTTCCCTGATACCTGCGTTTGAGATCTTGATGAATTGGGCGCGTTGCAGTGAGGCGATGTCGGATGCGCCACAATAGCCCATTCCCGCACGAAGCCCGCCTACATATTGGTAAACGATCTCTGAAAGATTTCCTTTGTAGGCAACACGGCCTTCGATGCCTTCGGGAACAAATTTTTTCACATCATCTTCCACATCCTGGAAATAACGGTCGCCGCTTCCCTGGCTCATGGCTCCGATTGATCCCATACCCCGGTATTGTTTGAATTTCCTTCCTTCGTAGATAATTGTGTCTCCCGGGCTCTCTTCCGTGCCGGCAAATATTCCTCCCATCATCACCACACTGGCACCTGCTGCCAGTGCCTTTACCATATCACCGGTATAACGGATACCACCATCCGCAATCAGCGGAATATTCAATCCATTGAGTACTGAGGCGGCTTCCATGATCGCTGTGATCTGCGGAATACCTGCACCGGCCACGATCCGGGTGGTACAGATCGAACCAGGGCCGATACCTACTTTCACCGCATCGGCACCCGCTTCTGCCAGTGCTTTTGCACCCGCTGCTGTTCCAACATTACCCGCAATAACCTGCGAGTTTCTTAAAGTTCTTCTTCACGGCTTTCAGCGCTTCGATCACACCTTTGCTATGGCCATGTGCGCTGTCGAGGCAAACCACATCAACTCCAATCTGCTGCAAAGCGCCTGCTCTGTCGAGCAGATCTCGTGTGATACCCAGGGCGGCGCCGACAAGCAAACGGCCGAAGGCATCCTTAACGGCGTTTGGATAACTCGTGAGTTGGAGAATATCGCGGTAAGTAATAAGGCCGATCAGTTCTCCCGCCTTATTTACGACGGGCAGTTTTTCAATTTTGTACTGGCTTAAAATCTTTTTTGCTTTTTTAAGATCTGTTCCTTCGGGGGCGGTGATCAGGTTTTCCTTTGTCATCACTTCACTGACCTTTCTGGTGTATATCCGTTTCAAAACGCAGGTCCCGGTTGGTGAGGATGCCAACCAGCTTTTTGTTTTTATCAACGATCGGGATGCCGCCGATCTTATTTTCTTTCATCAGTCTCAGTGCATCGCCGATCGTTGCATCTATATGTCAGCGTGATGGGATCGATGATCAGGCCGCTTTCACTTCTTTTCACTTTTCGCACCTGTTCAACCTGTTTTTCAATGCTCATGTTCTTGTGGAGCATACCGATGCCGCCTTCACGCGCCAGTGCAATGGCAAGGTTGGCTTCTGTTACCGTATCCATTGCTGCAGACAGCATAGGAACATTGAGTGTTATTTGCGTGGTAAGTTTTGTCCGGATACTGACCTCGCGGGGAAGTACCTGCCGAATATGCCGGAACCAGGAGCACATCATCGAATGTTACTCCTTCGCCAAAAAATTTATTTAGAGAGGGGAATTTGTTTTGCGAGCGCTGATTCTTGTTGCCATGTGCAAAGATAATGCAGCATCTGGATGCACTCCAAATGAATTTCTGAAAGCCTTGAAACTGAGGCTGAAAGCCCCTGCCGAGGGGTTTGAGTAATATTTATACTGCAGTTGTTAGAAAAATGCTAATACCTGATCCTGTACATTTTTCCGGGCAGGCGTTCAGTGATAAAATTGAGTTCGAGCTTTAACAAGGCCGCCGCGAGGAGTGATAAACTTACTCCGCTGTGCATGTTAAGTTCATCAATGGCCATAGGGCCATTTGACTGCAGCAGCGTAACCAGATTTTTCTCTGTGTGACTGAGGTCGGTGAAGATTTCCTTCTGAATAGTATGATGCCGAACTGCCGGTGCATCCCAACCCAGTGTCAGGGCGAGCTCCGCCACATCCTCGAATATTATGGCCTTATGCTTGCTGATGAGGTGGTTGCACCCGCTGCTTTTCCTGTCGGTCAATCTGCCGGGCACGGCAAAAACGTCCTTGTCATAGCCGGATGCCATCTCGGCGGTGATCATGCTGCCTCCCTTGATGCCGCTCTCGATGACGATGGTTGCATTCGTCATCCCGGCTACTATCCGGTTCCTGCTTGGAAAATTATATTTCTCGGGTAAAGTATGGCTCCTGAATTCTGTGAGTATCCCACCAGTTTGCATCATTGACCTGGCCAGCGATGCATTTTCGGGCGGATATATGGTATCCAGTCCATGAGCCATGACACCAATTGTTGGGAGATTGTTTTTCAGCGCGGCATGGTGCGCGATGGCATCGATTCCAAAAGCGAGCCCGCTTACGATGGTGGCATCATAGGAGGCCAGTTGCTGAACAATTTTTTCAGTCACCTGCTTGCCGTATGACGAATTATTTCTTGTACCTACAATCGCAATGGCTCTTGCCGGATTCACGGAGGCTGAGCCTTTGTAAAATAAGAGGGCAGGAGGGTCATAACAGTGCAGCAGGCGCGCAGGATATCGCAAATCATTCAGGAATAAAGTTTCGATGCCGTACCTGGAAATAAAAGACAATTCTTTTTCAGCCAGTTGAAAATTTTTGAAGGATCGAATTGCTTTGGCCCTTGCCGGCCCTATGCCTTCCAGATTTTCGAGTTCTGACAAATCTGCCTGGAAGATCCTGGTCGCTGTGCCGAAATGTTGGGCAAGGATCTTCGCATGATAGTTACCGATACTGGGAACATCGCACAAGGCGAGCTGGTATATGAGTTCCTGGTTCAATCTGCGTTCCGTACTGTTGCTGGTTACCTAGTTGATCACTCTCAATTCTGTTCTTCGGTTGTCGGCTTTTCCGGCTTCTGTATCGTTGGTGGCGATTGGTTGGGTGGCGCCAAATCCGGCCGAAGTCAAACGCTGCGCATTGATACCCTTGGAACCGAGGTAGGTGACCACTGCCTTCGCGCGGGCATTCGATAGTTTTAGATTGTCTTCTGCAGTGCCAGTATTATCGGTGTGGCCGCTGATCCTGATGCGGATGGTCGGATTCTCTGTCATCAGGGCAACCACGTTGTCGAGCTCAGGGAATGATTCTGGTTTGAGTGTGGCTTTGTTGACGTCGAAGAAAATATTCTTTAGCACAACGCTCGCATCCCTGCGAATGGGTTGAAGAGGTATGTCAATATTATAAGTGGAGTCGGGGGCCTGATCGCTGAGCATGAAATTATCGGAGAAGAACAGGTACCCTTTTCTTTTTACGTTAAAGGCATAGTTTTTTCCCACAGGAAGCGTAATCAGGTAATTTCCTGTTTCATCGGTCTGGATTCTGCTTTTTATCTCACTGGTAGACAGTTCGGTCAGCTCAACTGCTGATGGCAAACCTTTACGGGTTGTTGCATCCATCACCTTGCCTTTTACCCACAGGGTTTTTGCGGGACGAATGTCAGTTCGCAATTCGAAACTATAGATGTCCAATCCACCGCGGCTATCGCTGCGGTCACTGGCGAAATAGGCGGTCTCACCATCGGCGGCCACCACAAGGCTGCCTTCATCTTCGATGGTGTTGATCGGAAAACCCAGGTTTTCAGGAACGGACCAGTCGGTGCCTGTTTTTTTGCGTGCGAGAAACAGATCGTCACCGCCATAGCCCGTATGACCGTTGGAAGTGAAGTACAGCGTCTCATTGTCGGCGTGTATAAATGGCGAGCTTTCATTGCCGACAGTATTTATTTTGGGACCCACATTTTGGGCAGGTGTCCAGCTGCCATCGGGCCGGCGATGACAGATGTAGATGTCTGCCTGGCCAAAGCCGCCCGGTCTTGTGCTGCTGAAATAAAGGTCTCTCTTATCGGGCGAAAGGCTTGGCGCTGAATCCCATGATTCACTGTTGACATTGGTACCCAGGTTCTCCGGTTCACTCCAACCGTCTGAGGTATGATAAGAGATGTAAATATCGCAGCTGCCATATCCGTCGGGAAAGCTGCAGCCTGTAAATATCAGCCATTCGCCGTCCTGTGAGATATTCTGCGCGCCTTCATTCATGCCGGAGTTGATGTTACCTTCCAGTGTTTTACTCTGTTTCCACTGACCGCCTTCCTTGTTCGAAGTGTAAAAATCTTCGTTGATGCTGTTAACCCGGCGGGTGTAAACCAGCTGCTGGCCATCGATAGTGATGGTGGGAAAGTATTCGGAAACGGCGGAGTTGACACTGTCGCCGAGATTATGCGGTTCGAATTTGTAGGCCGCGGGATTTTTTTTGTTTGCATAATCGATGGCGAACTGATAACATTGCCTGCGGTATTTGGCCGCATTTTCACTCGATGGATTCAGGCCAGTTATGGAGAGAAACTGGTTGACGGCCCCTAGTGCTTTTTCAAAATTACCCGTGCCAGCGAGGCTGATAGAATAGGGAAGGGCATAGTCTTTAAAATAAATGCTGTCGATGGATTTTGCGGTCTCGTAATTCGCCACCGAGGTCGGATAGTCTTTTTGTTCGGCATACATTCCTGCGATCGAGAGATAGGCTTCCTCGAATTTTGGTTCAACCTTGATGGCTTCCTTTAACAGCGCGATGCCCGCGGGGATTTCTCCTTCCGAAGCTTTTTGCAGGCCCTTCGTATACAGGCTTTCGGCTTTCTTACCAACCCGCGCAGGGTTATACTGTGCAAAAGACACAGAGGCAAGGGCAAAAGTGACGAGGAGGAATTGAATTTTTTTCACAGGCAGAGGATTTCGGGATTTATGGAACGTTGATGTACTTATGGATCTGCAAAGAAAATTCCCATTCCGGATGTTTGAGAATATAATCGATGATCAGGGGGGTCATCTCCGAGGACCTTCCCCACTCAGGCTGAAGATAGAGTTTGCAGTCGGGTGAAACCATGGCTGCATAATGTTCGGCCCAGGCAAAATCCGATTTATTGAAGACCACTACTTTCAATTCATTGGCGCGGCTAATGCTGTCTGGGAGAGGGACCTTGAATTTCTTTGGCGACAGGCAGATCCAGTTCCAATGACCGGAAAGGGGGTGACTGCCCGAGGTTTCGATATGGGTCGCAAAGCCAGCCTGCTGCAGTGAAGTTGTCAGTTCCTCACAGTCATGCATAAGCGGTTCACCGCCCGTGATGACGGCAATCCGTCCCGGCGATGCCGCTGCTGAAGCCACAATTGAATTGATGGTCAGCTGAGGGTGCCTGGAAGCATCCCAACTATCCTTAACGTCGCACCATACACAGCCCACGTCACAGCCACCAAGCCGGATGAAGTAGGCGGCACGTCCCTGGTGATACCCTTCGCCCTGAATGGTGTAGAAGGCCTCCATGACGGGGAGAGTTGTGATTGTGGTGGTATTGGGTTGAACCTCGATCAAATTAAAAATCAAAAATTAAAAATTAAAAATGTTATTATGTCTAGAGCGATTCAATAGTTCGATTTAAAATACTAAAAGTCAAAAATGGAAACAACGAGATAGAGCCCCTGCTGACTTATGTTATTACGATTGTTCGCTCGATCCATATTTTCAGTTTTAATGCAGACTTCTTATTAAGGACTTTGTGTGCAGGTAGCATTTTTAATTTTTAATTTTTAATTTTTGATTTTTCAATGCACAAGCATTGAACGTATTCTTCATCAACGCCGCAATCGTCATCGGCCCAACCCCCCCGGGCACCGGTGTGATATAACTGCATTTTGGCGCTACCTCCGCAAAATTCACGTCACCCTTGAGGGCATAACCTTTCTTTTTACTCGTGTCCTTTACACGGGTTATGCCGACATCGACCACCACGGCTCCTTCTTTTACCATTTCTCCTGTCAAAAATTCCGCTCTGCCCAATGCCGCTACGATCAGATCCGCTTCCTGGCAGATTGCCTTGAGATTGCGGGTTTGGGAATGACAAACAGTGACCGTACAATTTCCCGGATTCGTAGCGCTACTGAGCAGTATGCTGATCGGCCGGCCAACGATATTGCTTCTCCCAATCACCACGGCATTCATTCCCTTAGTGTCGATTTTATAATATTCCAGCAAAAGCATGATGCCATAGGGTGTAGCAGGAATATAGGAAGGTATGCCCTGGACCATTCTTCCCACGTTAACCGGGTGAAACCCATCTACATCCTTGTCGGGATGAACAGCTTCAATCACCTTCTCTTCGGATATGCCCTTAGGCAACGGGAGCTGAACAAGTATCCCGTCGACATCGTCATCCTCGTTCAGCGATGCGATGGTGTCCAGGAGTTCCTTCTCCGTGATGGACTCCTCCAGACGGATCAGCGAGGATTTATACCCGATTTCGGCACAGGTCCGCACCTTGGATCCCACATAAGTCTCGCTGGCCCCGTTGTTACCCACCAGCACCGCGGCCAGGTGCGGGATTTTCTTTTCCTCTTCTTTTAATCTGCTAACCTTTGATTTAAGATCTTCAATAGTTGCCCTGGAAACCAACTGGCCATCCATTATTGTCATGGTTCAAAGGTAGCACGGCGAGAACAGCTTCCCAAATGAAGGCCTCCCATTTAACACTGGCAGATAAGGGTATTAATCCCAATTGTTCTTCATCCAGACCTCGCATTTTTGAAGAAAACCGGAGAAGTGTTTTGTCGCCAATTTCTGTTGATTCTATTGTCATTTTCTTCACTCAACCTTGCCGCTCAATCCTTTCGATCGCCGGGACAGTCGGCTTACCTCCTTTCCGTCACTGGTTTTCCGCAGGCTGCCAGCCCGTTATCCGCTTCCACATCCCCTTCACTGATCCCAGGGACAGCTTCCTTTATGGCCGGCGTATATGCTGAGAATCAATATGGAATTACCGGTCTCAATGCCCTGCAGGCCGGACTTACCATAGCCCGCAAACACCAGGGGGGAGGAATGCTTTTGACCTACCTCGGGAATACCGGTTATCACGAATTGTCAATGGGCCTGCATTATGGAAGGTCCCTGGGTAAGATCAACATCGGGCTGGGCTTCCGTTATCATCGGTTCTCTTCCCCGGGCCTCCAAACAAATGGCGCGCTGGCTTACACCATCAGCAGCAGCTGCAAATTCACCGAAAACATTTCCAGTGCCATCAGTCTTACCAACCCCTTTTTGCCCGGCACAAAACCTGAGACGACGATCGCACCACTGTATGCATTGTCTTTTGGATTCGGAATTTCTGAGCAGGTGTTTGTCGAGACCAGGATAATAAAAGAAGAAGGACGCAACCTTCAGCCCAGTATCGGGTTGCATTACCGGGTTCAGGAAAAATTCAGTTTTTATATGGGCTGCTGGCCCTTTTATTTCCGACCCTTTCTCGGTTTGGGATGGAATTGGTGGGGCATGAGCTTGCAGGTTGCCATTAATTATCATCCTTCATTGGGTGCCAGTCCAGGTTTACAGCTGATTTATGCCTCAACACCTCAATCACAGGAGAAGTGAAATGGGGAATAACGATATTGTTGATTCAATTCTGTATTTGTACAGGTTCACCCGTGTCGGCACAGGATGATGTCCTTGACCAGCAGCTGGAAACCTTTGCTGAGTCGCACGAAGAAGAGCCGGAGGACGAATACAACACTCAGCAATTACAATATTACCGAAGCCACCCCTTTAACCTCAACGGAGACCTTGAGTCGCTGAACAATTTTTCCTTATTAAACATTACGCAGGTGAATCAACTTATTGCCTACCGCAAATTATTGGGCGACCTGGTCAGCGTCTACGAATTGCAGGCTGTTCCTGGTTTCACTGTCCGGCTCATCAGGGAGATCTTCCCCTATGTAACCGTTACGGATGCCGGCGATCAGTGGAAGGCGCTCGGGAAACGATGGAAGGGCGGACAGCAAACCATGGCCTTTCGTCCAACGCTTATCCCGGAAAAACAAAAGGGATTCCAGTCAACTGATAGTTCATCAAAGATCTTCCAGGGCAGCAGGCCGCGGTATTTTTTTCGTTATCGCTACCAATACAAGGATCTCCTGCAATACGGAATTACAGGCGACAAGGATGCGGGTGAGAATTTTGGTTTTGGTTCAGGGCGTTTCGGATTTGACTTTTATTCTTATCATATTTTTTTAAGCAGGATCGGTATTGTTAAATCACTGGCCATCGGCGATTATAGCGTGAACCTCGGACAGGGATTGATCCAGTGGCAGAGTCAGGCGTTCAACAAAAGCAGTGCTGCTATCAGCATAAAACGCCAGGCAGAAATATTGCGGCCCTATCATTCCGCGGGGGAGTTCAATTTTAACAGGGGGATTGGTATTACGATAGGAAAGAAGCACTGGGACCTGACCGTTTTTGGATCTTCAAAGACGATCAGTGCGAATCTCTCTCATGATTCAGTAATGGGCACAGTGATCAGTTCGGTGATCAGTTCAGGATTGTTCCGAACAGAGTCTGAGAGGGCCGACCGGAATAATGCTTCACTGAAGTCATACGGAATTTCAGCGAGGTGGCTAAGTGGTGCATCGATGCTCGGCCTGAACTGGGTGGGCTCGCAGTACTCCATCCCATTGCTCAAAAGAGATGAGCCCTATAATCTCTACTCGATGAAAGGCCGAACCTGGTCAAACGGAAGTCTGAATTTTTCGCACAGCCTCCATAATTTCCATTTCTTCGGAGAGATAGCCGCCGACCGGCACCAAAAACCAGCGCTGCTGGCCGGTGTACTGTCCACACTCTCACCACTCATGGATTTCAGTTGTTTGATCAGGACCATTCATAAAGAATATCAGTCAGTCTATGGCAATGCATTTACCGAGAGCACGATGCCCACAAATGAAAGAGGTATTTATCTGGGTTTTTCTTTCCGGCCATTTAACCGGTTTACCGTCGACATGTACATGGATCATTTTGTATTTCCCTGGATCAGGTATCGGGCAGGCGCACCGGGGTCGGGCAATGAATTTCTTTTGCAAGCCGAATGGAAGCCGGGACGCACAACCCAGGTTTATACCCGTTTCCGTTATCGGATCAAACCAATGGACGAAGACCAGGAAGGCTCACATGTAAAATGGACTCCGGACCACCAGTTAACCAATTGGAGGATCCATTACCGCATACAGCCATATCCCAGACTTACAGTCAGGGGTCGGGTTGAATACAGCAGGTATGATTTTCAGGGAAAAACAAATCCTGAACAGGGATTTCTCATTTACCAGGACATTCATTATAAACCCTTTGGCAAGTCCTGGTCAGCCAGTTTCAGGATGCATTTTTTTGATTGTGACAGTTATAATGCACGGTTGTATGCTTATGAAAATGACGTGCTGTTTGCTGCTGGCATTCCCATGTTTTATGGAAAGGGAAGCCGGGTTTACCTGAACCTTGCCTGGAAACCCCGGATTTATTTTGTAAAACATATTGACTGCAACCTCGGCTTGAAATTAGGGGTTTACCATTATTCGGATCGCGAAGTAATTGGAAGCGGCCTCGATGAAATAAGCGGTACATATAAGTCTGAGATCAGGTTTCAGGTCTATCTGACAGGCAAATAAGACCTATAGTATTTTAGGCTCTCGATCCGCTTGAATAAAATCTCTTTAATCGGCATTCCGCCTGAATATTTTAACATATTTTTTGTAGATGCCGATTTTGCATAATTTCGTGACTCGTTCGTATAGACGCTGTTCATGAGAAAACCGAATCTACCTGTGATCAACCACCCACATCTCTTTTCCGAAAAATCCCGGAAATATCTTTCAACTCCAGGTGCTTTAGCCTTTTCTCATTTATTGAATTTCCCTTTGCCGGTTATCATCAGGTAGCCGAAACAATAAATTATTGAGTTCAAATGGCTGCGACCACAACTTTTTTTATTGCCACTGCCTCAACCCACTCTTTTGGTTGTGGGAATGCCAGCCAAACATTGATACAACTTAAATCCAATTAAAAATTAAGAGAAGTATGAAAAAAATCTATTTCCTGATCTTCCTGTGTGCATTCTATGCAAATGCCTGGTCTCAAACCTCGCGAGTCACCGGACAGGTCATAAACGCTCAGGGAGAAGGGATTCCTTTCGCCACCATCACAGTGGAAGGATCCAAAACCTCGGTGTCCGCTGACGCGAATGGTAAATTTGAAATCACTGCTCCACCATCTGCCACTCTCCTGGTCTCGTCTACCGGGTTGCAGCCAGTGCAGGTGAAAGTGGGCAACCAATCTAACCTGATCGTTTCACTGGTAACAACCAATCCCCTACAGGAGGTGGTCGTGACCGCCCTTGGAATTACCCGGCAGGCGAAGTCTCTTGGTTATGCCACCCAACAGGTTAGTGGCGCTGAACTAACCAAGGCCCGCGAAACCAACATAGTGAATTCGCTGGCGGGCAAAATTGCCGGTGTGCGCGTGACCTCGCAATCCGGCACGCTCGGTGGTTCCTCAAGAATACTGATCAGGGGAGCAAGTTCACTGGGCAGTAGCAGTCAGCCCATCTTTGTAATCGATGGTCTTCCGGTCGACAATGGATCGCCTTCCATAGCAACATCCACTGGTGCCGCACCCACAGGTTCTGCCTCGGTTGACTTTGGCAACCGTGCCTCGGACATCAATCCCGACGACATAGAATCCATATCGGTGTTGAAGGGGGCATCAGCCACAGCCTTGTATGGTGCAAGAGCTAAAAACGGGGCGATTATCATCACAACCAAGAGAGGAAAAAGAGGACAGACTTCGGTTACTCTGAATTCTTCAACCCGTTTTGACAACGTATTGAAGCTGCCGAGTTTTCAGAATGAATATGCGCAGGGTTCATATGGCGTGTTCCAGATTGGGAGCACCAATGGCTGGGGTCCGAAGATCAGTGAAGTTACTGATCAGACCTTTGTCAACTTCCTCGGAGAACAGGAAACGTTGAAAGCCCATCCTGATAACGTGAAGGATTTTTACGAGACCGGCAATACATATATTAATTCCGTGTCCTTTGATGGCGGAAACGACAATTCCGATTATCGTTTGAGTTACACCAGCAGCATACAGGATGGCGTGACCCCAAACCAGTCGCTGGTGAAGAATGCGATTACGCTAAATGCGGGTCGTAAGATCTCTGAGAAAATGAGCGCCAGGGCCGCGATCAGCTACACCGGCACAAATGCCCAGGGTCGTCCCACTCAAAGTTCGAATGACCCCAATATCCTGGGCAACGCGATCTACCAACTTCCGAGGACGGTTGACATCCATAAACTGAAAGACAATTATCTGGATCCCGAAACCGGTCAACAGAATACATTGACTCCGGCAAGGAATGGTAATAATCCATACTGGATCATCAACAACAATGGTTTTTCCGGAAATGTAGACAGGGCTTACGGCAACACAGTTTTGAATTACAAACCGTTTAGCTGGCTCAACATTTCGAATAACCTGGGCCTGGATTTCTACAATGAATTCCGCAAAGGGGTGACGCGCAATGGCACGGTTGGCGCACTAACGGGCAACTTCCTGGAAGCTAATATCTTCAATCGGACCATCAATAATGATTTGATCCTGACCGGTAACGCTTCATTGAGTCAGGATCTTGGGCTAAAGGTGCTGGTTGGTGGTAACATTTACGAAACATTTTACCGGCGAACCCAGAGCCAGGCGACAGACCTGACCATTGATAAATTGTATTCGTTCAGCAATGCTGCCTCCGTAATAACCACGAATACTTCCAACCGGAAGAGGATCGTGGGCGTTTATGGCGAGGCAGAATTCAATTATAAAGAGTTTCTTTACTTAAGTGTCACCGGAAGAAATGACTGGAGTTCTACTTTGCCGCTTGAGAATCGCTCCTACTTCTATCCTGCAGTAAGTGCGAGTTTTATATTCAGCGAGTTTCTCAACTCCAGCTGGTTTTCTTATGGCAAGCTCCGTGCAAGCTATGCCAATGTGGGTAGCGATGAAGATCCATACCTTACGGATTTCTATTATACACCACAGAGTGCCGCATTTGCACAATATGGTTTTGGTGTGTCCTTTCCATTCAATGGTGCGCTTGCGGTAAGTATTCCAATCACAAAGCCGGCATATAATCTGAAACCGCAGAATCAGGCCAGTTTCGAGATTGGTACTGAGTTGCGTTTTCTGAACAACAGGATCACTGTCGATTTCACATATTATAATTCTGTCACCAAGGATCAGATCATAGCACTAGCGGTGCCCAATTCAACCGGTTTCAGAACGTCGCGTCTCAATGCCGGTACAGTTACCAACAAGGGTTATGAGGTGCAACTTGGGCTAGTGCCTGTCAAAACCCGGAATTTCACCTGGAACATTGACGGGAATTTCTCCGCAAACAAACAGAGCGTTTCAGATCTGCCTCCCGATGTGCTCACCTATACGCTTGCCAGCGGTTGGAGTTCACTGCAGGTGAAGGCCGAACCGGGGAAACAATTTGGTTTATATGGAACAGGCTGGGATCGTGATGATGCGGGTGAGATCGTTATCGATCAGAACACTGGCCTTCGTGCGACCAAGGCAGATGTAAGACTGGGAAATCTTTATCCCGACTGGATGTTAGGCATCAACAACAGCTTTAGCTTCAAAGGGTTCAACCTGAGTTTCCTGGTCGACATTCGCCAGGGCGGATCAATTTATTCTAACACGGCTGCTACAGTGCGTAGTACTGGACTGGGTATTGAAACATTGGGTAACCGCGAACAGATCTTCATTGATAAAGGAGTAAGCGTTGATGATGATGGGAAGTCAACTCCCAATACGGTTCCCGTTCAGAGCATGCAGGATTTCTGGGCGCAGAACTTCCAAACTCAAAATACAGAAGCGAATATTTTCGATGCTTCTTATGTAAAACTCAGAGAATTGCGATTGTCGTATTCCCTCCCGCCAAAGATCTTCAACAGGGGATTGAAATTTGTTAAAGGCGTTGAACTGGGTCTGGAAGGCAGAAACCTCTGGATCATTCATGACAATGTTCCGCACATCGATCCCGAAGTAAACTTTTTTGCGAACAGCGCGGTCGGCGAGGGTGTTGAATTCAATTCAGTGCCATCAACGAGGACATTGGGCTTTAACGTAAGATTTAAATTTTAAGCAGACAACTATGAAAAAAATATTTATAAAAGCAGGTGTTATATTGATGATGAGCCTTTCATTGGCATCCTGCAAAAAATATCTCGACATCAATGTGAATCCGAATGCTACGCTGGGAGTTGATCCCAAATTGCTTTTTTCATTTGGAGTAACAAGCTACATAAACAACCGTTCCGGCGGCGACCTTTTTATACCGATGGCTTTGGGCGGACAGTCCATGGCTGGCGGTGGCGCTTCAACGGAAGGCATTAGCTGGGGCCCTGGTTCAGAAGATCAATATGTATTCAGCTCCTTTTCTTATTCCAATATCTGGTCGCAATACTACACCAGCGTGGCTGCAAATCTGTACAAGGCGATTGAGCAGTCGGGAGTTTATCTTCCCCTGAATCCAAATGGAGCAGCCCAGGCAAAGGTCGTTCTCGCGCAGGTATTTTATGAACTCACCGTCACCTATGGTGATATTCCCTTTATCGATGCGATCAAGGATTCCATTGCTGCTCCCAAATTCGACAACCAGCAGACTGTGATGTATGGGTGTATCGGGTTGCTTGATGAAGCCATTGCCGAGTTGGATCCCGATGGAGAAGTCAAGTTTGCCGATTCATATGATCCGTTTTATGGAGGAGACATTATAAAGTGGATTAAAGCGGCGAAGTCTCTCAAACTTCGCATACTGATGACCATGGTGGATGCGGATGAATCTGTTGCCGCAAAAATTGGCGAATTGGTGACCGCGGGTGGCATGATAGAATCCGCGGACGAAAATATGAAGGTTGCTTATGAAACAGGCTCGGGTAAACGCAATCCCAAGTATGCGATCAATCTGGATTATAACGCCGGCGTTGATTTCTTTTATGGCACACCGGAAGTGGTGGATTTCATGGTAGCAAACGATGATCCCCGTCTTCCTCATTTCTTCGATCGCCCCGAGGGTCAAACTGATTATGTAGGTATAGCAGCCGGTGAAGATGCTGATGATGCTGTGAACGTGAAGATCGCTTCTACCGTGCATACAGCGGACGCACCGGAATATGTATTTACGTATCAGGAACAATTATTTTACCTGGCTGAAATTTATGCAAGGGGCCTGGGTGTTGCAGTTGATCTGACCCAGGCAAATAAATATTACAAGGACGCTGTTGAAGCTTCCTGCGAATTCTGGGGAGTAGCCCCGGCAGAAGCAGCCACTTATGTGGCAGATGTACTGCCAGACCTTGAAAGCGGTGCTCCTGGTTTGAAAGCTATTGCCTATCAGCATTGGGTTGACAAGATGGACAGGGGAATCGATGCCTTCACGCAATGGCGAAGGTCCGGACCTGCAGGTTCCGAAACGCCGACTTTAACAGTTCCCATCCAGGCAGCTGGTAGCGGCCTTTTCCGCAGGTTTGAATACCCCGCAGCCCCCGAGCTGAATGTAAATCCAAATGCACCTGAACTTATTCCCTACACTGAGAAAATGTGGTTTGATCAGTAGGAGCATCATTCATAAACTTCACAACCAGGAAAATGAAAAATATATTAATTGCGATTTCAGTTTTTAACCTGCTTTTACTTGCCGCCTGCGACAAGGACAGTGAAGGCACCAATTACGATTTCTCCAACAACCTACCGGCCTATGTACAGATCAGTGATAAAACACCGATTGAGGCCACAGAAGGAGAAGAAATAACTGTGAATTTTGACATCAGAACGGCCTTTCAGAAAGTGGTGAACATCACTTATGATGTTTCGGGTGCGGTAAACCTAAGTGGTCAAACTGCAACCATAGCAAAAAACGCCAAGTCTGGTACCGGCGTGTTTGTGATCCCTGAGGGAGCCGCTACACCGCCTGACACGGCAATGGCAGTCATCACTTTGAAAACGGCAACACTTGAAGATGGAACCGTGCTCACGATCAGTCGGAAAAATACTCCGGAAAAAGAAGTTGTTGATTTACTTATACTGCCAGAATAAGCTGAAATGTATTGAAGTAAAAAACCCCCGAAAGTTCGGGGGTTTTTATTATCGGGATCTTGTCATTTTATCTCAAGCGCGCCCATACTGTCGTCCTCGATGAAGAGTTCGAGTTCATCACCCACAACACATTCGCCAACACCAGCCGGAGTACCCGTGAAGATGAGGTCGCCGATGTTAACCGAAAAATAATTGGAGATATAAGCAACGATCTTGTCGAAGCTGTTGATCATCATGCCGGAATTGCCCTGCTGAACAAGTTCTTTGTTTTTGTACAGGCAGAAATTGATGTCTTTCTTGTTCTTTATATTTTGGAAAGGAATCCACTTGCCGATTACCGCAGAATTATCCCAGGCCTTTGCTTTTTCCCAGGGCAGTCCTTTTTCTTTGAGTTCATTCTGAATGTCTCTGGCGGTGAAATCGATCCCTGCAGTAATCGGCATCATAATACTTGCTGGCAAATCGCTCCTGGATGTATTTCCCATTCTTGGAAATGCGCAGGACCAGTTCACATTCGTAATGAAGTTCATTGGTGAATTCCGGGTAATAAAACGGAGTATGGGCCTGAAGTAAAGCACTTTTGGGCTTCATAAATATGACCGGTTCATCTGGAACGGCATTACCTAGCTCTTTTGCATGAGCTACATAGTTCCGGCCAACACAGAATATTTTCATATTCAATAAGAAGTTTATCTGAGATAATTGGTTTTAAGGTTTCATTGGTCTGGAAAGACCAGGGTTGGAGGCATAGGATACTGAATATCAAAATATTATGCTTGAAACATTAATTATTGCGAAAATAAAGATTCAATTCAATAAATCATAGTATAAACTCCTTTTTATTGACCTTGTCATAGTTCGTTCAATGCCCAGTAGAGATAAAGCTTTCAATGACCTCCACGCTTTTTTCTATCTTTAGGTTCACCAGGGCATTTCTTCAGCTGTCCATTTTCCAAGCACAAAATCCACCTGCATCCCTTTGGGTAATCATTGCCGATGCCAAATCGCAATCTTGGGTAATTTACCGTTTCAAGGGATTCCTGGATACTCTTTAAGCCATTATGACCTGCATCGCTTCCCGAAGGCCGAAGCCTCAATTTTGAAAGGGCAGGGCCAGTTCATCTAGCACAACCAGGATTCTGTTCCAGGGGTATTTTTTTCTGATCCATCCAGTACTTCACCGCCCTGCCGCTCAGGTTCATGATAGGTGGTGGGCTTAATAACGGTGATGTTCCTTGCCTTTGAGCATGACTAGGGCCATGTCGGCCAGTCTGTCCGCTGTTGAAGCTTGATCTGTGTTTGAGCACAAATGCATCGCATAATGTCGAAACCGATATTATGCCTGGTACCGGCATACTCAGTACCAATATTGCCTAAGTCCGACAATCAGATAACGGTCCATATGACTATAGGTATAAGCAGATACTGAAGATCTGATCATAAAAAAGCCCGGCAATTGCCGGGCGATACTGAAAGTGTACAATTTACTTATTTCTTGCCTGGTGCGGCTTTTGCCGGCGCGGCGGCGGCAGCAGCCTTTGCAGCAGCGGCTTTCGCGGGTGCAGCAGCTGCAGCACCGGGAGCAGCTGCAGCTTCTTCCTGTTTCAACTGACGTGTCATCACCACTGAAGCAATCGGAATACGTGGAGAATTCAGTATCTCGATAGTTTTCATCCTTCACATCTTCCACCCTGATGTTCCCATTCAATTCAAGGTTGGTAAGATCCACTTCGATTTTTTCTTTCAGGTATTTTGGAAAGTTTTGATCTTTAAGCGATTTCATTTTTGTAACCAGCTTTCCACCACCTTTTACACCTTCAGCAGTTCCTGTAAATTTGATCGGAATGGTAGCAATCACCTTCTTGTCTTCTACCAGTTCCAGAAAATCAAGATGAGCAAGTTCATCAGTCACTTTGTCAAACTGAAGATCTTTCAGAATACAACGGTAGGTTTTGCCATCTACTTTGACTTCTGCCAACTGGAAATCTGGTGTGTAAACTAGATTTTTGAATGCCAAGCACAGGAGCAGCAAAATTGACTTCCTGTGCACCCCCATAAATTACACCAGGCACCAGTTCCTGAGAGCGAAGTTGGCGGGTGGCCTTTTTGCCGATTTCGGTCCTCAGTTGTCCTTCGATTGTAATTGTTTTCATTGTTTATTATTGTTTGTTTGAACTATTTACTGTGTTTCTCAGTCTGACTGTGAATAAACAGACTCGGTGATACTTTTGTTTTCATATGCATTTCTGATTGCTACTGCAAAAAGTTCCGCAACAGTAAGCACTTTGATCTTTGAAATCTTCTGTTTCAACGGAATCGTATCACAAACCACCAGTTCTTCCAAGACACTGTTCTCGATATTTGCATAAGCGTTGCCACTTAAAACCGGGTGTGTACAAAATGCCCTTACACTTCTTGCGCCTTTGTCTTTCAACAGACCTGCAGCTTTTGCCAGTGTTCCCCCGGTGTCGCAGATATCATCAATCAGCACTACATCCTTGTCTGTCACATCTCCGATCACCACCATACTCGCAATTTCATTTGCCCTCTTGCGATGTTTATCGCAGATCACCATTTCAGCATTGAAATAACTGGCAATTTCCCGTATCCGGTTGGCACTTCCCACGTCGGGGGCGGCAAAGGTAAGGTTTTCCAGTTGAAGTTGCTCTATGTAAGGGATAAAAATGGCCGAACTGTCGAGGTGGTCAACAGGGATATCGAAATAGCCCTGGATCTGCGGTGCATGGAGGTCCATGGTGATCACCCTGTCGGCACCGGCAGCTACCAACATGTTGGCCACCAGTTTAGAGCCGATGGCCACCCTGGGCTTGTCCTTTCTGTCCTGGCGGGCATATCCGTAATAAGGGATTACGGCGATCACTTTGTAGGCGCTTGCCCTCCTGGCCGCATCGATCATCAGCAGGAGTTCCATGATATTTTCCGCCGGGGAAAAGGTGCTTTGTATCAGGAAAACCATGTCGCCGCGGATGCTTTCCTGGAAAACAGGCTGGATCTCACCATCGCTGAAACGGGAAATGGTGATCTTGCCGAGTGGAACGCCAAATTTATGGGCGATTTTTTCAGCAAGATACTGGGAACCTGTGCCGGAAAAGATTTTGGGAGCGCTTTCCATGTGTGTAGAATGAGGCGCGAAGATAAAGCTATGCCTGAAAAATACTAATAAGCGCGGGAATTATTTAGGCTGCGGCTCGACAGGCAGAAACAAAAAAAGCTTGCAATCACAACCAGGCACTCACCCCAAGAGGGTTCGCGCTGATCGTAGCTGACAAGCGAATTCAGGAAGGATTCACCACCACAGTGCCTTACCGAAAGAATATGTAGCGAATTACTTGGCTACAGTGAGCAGCACCTGGTTAGAGGTCTGGATCATAGCTGTTTTTCCAACAGGAGAACTGGCATTTTTGGCCATATTTCCTTTAGGATTTACCGCGTAAAAAATCGCTGAGCAAATAAAAATTGAGAAGAAAAGGGCTACAAAATACATTCCGATGCAAAAAAGGAAGGGCTGATAGCCACCAATTGCGGAATAGGTAGATTTACGTTTCATGGTCTGGATTTAATGTTTTTCTAAGGGTTCAGGATTGAGTCTAATAACGCCTACTACGCGTTGTTTAGTACTAACTAGAGATAAAAATAGTGACCAATATTTGTATATGCAAGCGCAAAACTACTCAATCAAAGAATGGGCACCCGAAGACCGGCCAAGGGAAAAGATGAAGGCAAGGGGAGCCTCGCATCTATCTGACACTGAGTTGCTTGCGATTCTCATAGGAAACGGGATCCCAAAAAAATCTGCGCTGGATCTGGCAAGGGAACTAATGAATCTTGGGAAAAATGACCTTCGCCAGCTCGGAAAACTGACCCTCAACGACTTTATGACAATAAAAGGGGTTGGTGTAGCGAAAGCTGTGACTATTTGCGCCGCCCTCGAACTGGGCCGGCGGAGGCAATCGCCGGGCAATCCGGTTAAACAACTGGTAAAGACCAGCAATGACATGGCCTCCTATATTCAGCCATTGCTCTCTGATCATCGCCACGAGGTATTCGGAGTGGTTTTCCTGAACCGGGCGAACTGTGTAAAGCATTTCGAGGTGATTAGTGAGGGAGGAATTACCGGCACCGTTGCCGATCCAAGGATCATCATGAAGAAAGCCCTCTCCGAAGACGCCGTCGCCCTGATCCTTTTTCACAATCATCCCTCGGGCAGCCTGAAACCAAGCAGGGCGGATGAGCAGATCACCGTCAAGATCGCGGAAGCGGCCAGGCTCTTCGACATTCGCGTCCTTGATCATCTGATAGTGAGCGAAGAGGGCTATTTTAGTTTCGCAGACGAAGGGTTGATTTGAGATTCCTTAAATTCGCGGTCTATGAGCGACCAGAATCAACAGCCCAATCAGTTGAATATTGAGATCTCGGAAGAGGTTGCCGAAGGCAATTATTCTAATCTTGCCATCATTACCCATTCCCATGCGGAATTTGTAATTGATTTCGTCAACGTCATGCCCGGCACTCCAAAAAGCAAAGTAAAATCCCGGGTGATCCTAACCCCGCAACATGCCAAACGTTTTATGAAAACCCTCACTGAATATGTCGGTCGCTTCGAATCCCTTCATGGAAAGATCCAGGATCTTGAAGATGTTCAGCTCCCTTTGAATTTCGGTGGTCCAAACGCACAGGCCTGATTGTAAATTTTTTTATAATAATAAACCATGTCCGGCCTTAAAAATAAGATCAGGGAGCTCGCAAAAGAATACAGCCCATATTTCACCGATGTCCGTCATCATCTTCATGCTCATCCCGAACTCAGTTACCAGGAATATCAAACCTCGGCTTATGTGCAACAGCAACTGGCCTCTTTCGGCATCACGGATCAGAAAGTGATGGGAGGAACCGGTGTCATCGCCATACTCAAAGGCCGGGAACCGCAAAAAAGAACCATTGCTCTTCGCGCGGACATGGATGCGCTGCCAATCGAGGAAGAGAATAACGTCGAATACAGGTCAGTGAACAAGGGAGTGATGCATGCCTGTGGACATGATGTACACACCACCTGCCTGCTCGGGGCGGCGAAGATCCTCCACGAATTAAGAGACCAGTGGGAAGGCACCGTTAAACTGATTTTTCAGCCAGGGGAAGAAAAGAATCCTGGCGGCGCAAGTATTCTGATCAGGGAAGGAGTGCTCAAAGATCCCGCGCCATCAGCAATTCTGGGGCTGCACGTGCATTCGGGTCTTCAGGCAGGACAATTTAGTTTCCGGCCCGGGCAGGTAATGGCCAGCGCTGATGAAATTTACCTTACGATAAAAAGTAACGGCGGGCACGCGGCCGCACCGCACCTCACTGTAGACACAGTACTGGTTGCCTCGCAGATCGTGGTGGCTTTGCAACAGGTCGTCAGCAGAAACAGTGACCCTTTGTCTCCATCCGTACTTTCGATTTGTGCCATCCAGGGTGGACACACCACGAATGTCATTCCCAACGAGGTGAAAATGATGGGTACCTTCCGCGCACTGGATGAAACCTGGAGATTCAAGGCACATGAACTGATAAGGAGGGTGGCCACGCATACCGCTGCGGCCATGGGCGCCGAACTGGATCTGAGAATAGACGTGGGTTATCCGAGTGTTGTCAATAACGACGGGCTCTACCTCACCGCGCGCACGCTCGCCGAGGAATTGGAAGGCACCGAAAATGTAGAAACGACAGAAGTGCGCATGGGCGCCGAAGACTTTGGGTATTATTCACAGGTGATCCCGGGTTGTTTCTACCGGCTGGGGATTGGCAATGTCGGAAAAGGAATTACCGCCGGTGTACACACGCCGAAGTTCGACATCGATGAATCTGCAATAAAATATGGAATTGAAATGATGGCCTGGCTGGGAGCGAAGGTGGAGTTTGAAAAGGCTACAGGATAAAAAATTAAAAATCAAAAATTAAAAATTAAAAATGCTAAGGTGACAGTTCTAAACGGACTTCCCGCCTATATGATTTTTAATTTTTTATTTTTCATTTTTGATTTATTTCCGGTCTTACCTCTATACGGTCCGGCACCACATATGCCTTATTTCCAGGAAACAATTCCTGTATACCCGAAAGATATTCTTCAGCATCCAGACGGTCACGGAAATTTCCCACCTTGAGTCGGAAGAAGGGTGACTGATACATCATATATGAGGCGAGTTCGGGAAACTTCCTGTAGATGGCCGACTTGGCTTCAATCACCTTGTTCCTGTCGTTGGAACTTACGGCAAGGATACGGAACCCCGGAACAAACCGCCTGGATTCCCTGGTGTTGACCTCGTTGATCTCTATTTGTTTATTTACCAGCTGGTCGAGCCTGGGGTCCTGCCTTACTATAATATTGTTTGACTCGGTCTGAGCACAAAGACCTGCCGCGAGCATTATGAATGAAGTAAGCAAAACCCAATTCTTAGTCATTTTCCCTTAGTTGTTGTTCTACAATGCTGATGCTGGCGCTGCACCCCAGCCTGGTGGCCCCGGCGTCGATCAGTTCCTTCGCGAAGGAATAGGTCTTAATGCCTCCCGACGCCTTTATTCGCATACCAGATGGAAGATTCGCCCTCATCAGTTGCACGGCATGCAAACTGGCGCCGGATTCAGCGTAACCCGTGGAGGTTTTGAGGAAGTCAACCGGAAGGGTGGCATAAATCCCGCAGGCGCGTTTGATCTCTTCATCGCCCAGTATCCCCGATTCGATGATCACCTTACTCACTCTCTTATTGTTAACGATTTCCTCTGAAAGCAGTTCCATTTCGGACTGAAGATATTCCCAGGACCCGCTTTTCAATGCGGCCAGGTTGATCACGATGTCGAGCTCGTCGGCCCCATCCCTGACCGCCTGCTGCACTTCGGCAAGTTTCGCGCGGGCATTTGAATAACCAAAGGGAAAGCCAATCACTGTAGCGACTTTCACCGGGGAATTTGCAAGGAGGGCTTTTGCACTTCGTACATAGGGTGGAGGAATACAAACGGCAGCGAACTGATAGCTGTCGGCCTCCACGCATATTTTTTTCACATCGGCAGGTGTGGTCACCGGCTTTAGAATGGTGTGATCAATATAGCTGGCAATCTGCATCAGCTGACTATTCTTCTGCGCCCTTACCATGACAGTTCTTGTATTTCTTTCCGCTTCCGCATGGACATGGGTCATTCCGGCCAACCTTGGGTCCTACTTTCACCGGCTGCTGTTTCACCCGGGTACCTGAAGGATCATCGTAGTCATTTTCATTTGCTGCATAGTCATCACCCCTGGTATCGATATCTTCCTTGTTTGCCTGCATTCGGCTCATGTCTGTTTTCTTTTCCCTGCCTTCCCTGATAGCAGTACTTCGCTGCTCGCCGGGTATGGTACTGTGGCAGAGGAAACTGACGATCTCCCTGTTCACTTCACCATCCATTCTTTTGAACAGGTCGAAGGCCGTGATCTTGTAAATGACAAGGGGATCCTTCTGTTCGAGGTATGCAGTCTGCACACTTTGCTTGAGGTCATCCATAGCGCGCAGGTGTTCTTTCCAGGTGTCATCAATTATAGAAAGAGTGATCTGTCTTTCAAGCGCGTTACCCAGTTCTTCGCCGTTGGTTTGGATGGTCCTGTCGAGATTGGTAAGCACCTGGATGCCTTTTTTGCCGTCGCTGAAAGGAACGACAACGTTCTCGATATGTGCACCCTGCTGCTGCCTGATGTTGGAGAAAACAGGAACTGCCTGTTTTTGCACTTCGATTTTCTTGTGCTGATAGCGGGAGATGGATTCTTCATACAGTTTACCCGCCAGCTCATTGATATTGCCTTTCAGGAATTCGGATTCGGTGATGGAGCTGTCGATGCCGAAATTTACAATGGCTGCGAGTTTGAAACCTTCAAAGTCCTGCTGCTCCTGGAATGAAGTAACTAGACCTTCCGCAACACCGTAAAATGAATTGTCGAGGTCAAGCGCCAGGCGTTCGCCGAAGAGCGCGTGGTTTCTTTTTTTATACACGACGTTGCGTTGCTTATTCATCACATCGTCGTACTCGAGCAATCGCTTGCGTATACCAAAATTATTTTCTTCTACTTTTTTCTGTGCTCTTTCGATGCTCTTGGTCACCATGCTGTGCTGGATCACTTCGCCCTCTTTGTAACCAAACCTGTCCATGATAGAAGCTATACGCTCACTGCCGAAAAGGCGCATCAGTTCGTCTTCAAGAGACACATAAAACTGTGTGGTTCCCGGGTCGCCCTGACGTCCTGCGCGTCCGCGCAGCTGTCTGTCAACGCGCCTGCTCTCGTGCCTTTCGGTACCGATGATCGCAAGACCGCCCGCTTCCTTTACGCCAGGACCGAGCTTGATGTCTGTACCACGTCCCGCCATATTGGTAGCGATGGTAACGGCGCCTGCGAAACCTGCTTCAGCCACCACCTGGGCCTCCTTTGCGTGTTGCTTTGCGTTCAATACGTTGTGAGGTATCTTCTTTCCCTGCAGCATCTTACTCAGCAATTCACTCACCTCCACCGAAGTGGTACCAACAAGTACCGGTCTTCCTTCATTGCGTAGTTTTTCAATTTCCTCGATCGACAGCCTTGTACTTTTCTCTCTTGGTTTTGTACACCAGATCCTGGTGATCGATTCTTATCGCCGGCACATTTGTTGGAACTTTCACCACATCCAGCTTGTAGATGTCCCAGAATTCACCCGCTTCAGTTTCGGCGGTACCAGTCATTCCGGATAGTTTGTGGTACATCCGGAAATAATTCTGGAGCGTAATGGTGGCATAGGTTTGAGTGGCCGCTTCGATCTTCACATTTTCTTTTGCTTCAATCGCCTGGTGCAGCCCGTCACTGTACCGTCTGCCATCAAGGATACGGCCTGTCTGTTCGTCGACGATTTTTACTGCGCCGTCCATCACCACATATTCAATGTCTTTGTCGAAAAGCGTGTAGGCTTTTAGTAATTGCTGAACCGTATGGATGCGATCGGCCTTGATAGAATAATCGTTCAGCAACAATTCCTTTTGCTGAAGTTTTTCTTCCGCGGTTACATCCGCCTTGTCGATCTCTGCCAGCTGCACACCAATGTCGGGCAAGACAAAGAATTCAGGGTCTTCTCCTGATTTGGTGATCGTCTGAAGCCCCTTGTCGGTTAATTCAACGGAGTTGTTTTTTTCATCAATATGGAAATAGAGTTCTTCGTCTACTTTGGGCATTTCCTTTTGCTGGTCGGCAAGGTAATAATTTTCGGCTTTCTGCAGTTTCACGCGAACCCCTGGCTCGCTCAGGAATTTGATCAGCGCGCTGTTTTTGGGCAGACCGCGGAATGCCCGCATCAGTGCAAGCCCTCCGCTTTTTGGCTCGTCATCGCCTTCCGCGAATTTTTTCTTCGCTTCGTTGAGGTATTTGTTAGTCACCTGTTTCTGTACATCAACCAGCTTTTCGACGCGTGGCTTCAGCAGGTGATATTGTTGTTCATCACCCTTTGGTACCGGTCCGGAGATGATCAGCGGCGTTCGGGCATCGTCGATCAGCACACTGTCCACTTCATCCACCATCGCATAATGGTGTTTTCTTTGCACCATTTCTTCCGGGCTGTGAACCATGTTGTCGCGGAGATAATCAAAGCCAAATTCATTATTGGTGCCATAGGTGATGTCGGCTGCATAGGCCTTTCTTCTTTCATTGCTGTTGGGCTGATGTTTGTCTATGCAATCGACGGTAATCCCAAGCCATTCGTAGATGGTGCCGTTCCATTCCGAGTCACGCCGGGCCAGGTAATCATTGACTGTAACAATATGCACCCCTTCGCCCGCGAGGGCATTGAGGTAGGCTGCCAGCGTTGATACCAGTGTCTTTCCTTCCCCTGTAGCCATCTCCGCAATCTTTCCCTGGTGGAGTACCGCACCACCCATCAGCTGCACATCATAATGAAGCATGTTCCAGGTGACCATGTTACCACCCGCCGTCCAGGAATTCTGAAAAACAGACTGGTCGCCATTGATGGTGATATATGGTTTTTGGAGACTGAGCTCTCGGTCGAGTTCGGTTGCGGTAGAAGTGAGGCTGGTGTTCTCCATGAACCTGCGGGCGGTTTCCTTAACGACTGCAAAGGATTCGGGTAATAATTCATTCAGGATCTCTTCTATCTTGCCGTCGCGGTCTTTTTTTAGTTTGTCCACTTCCTGGTAAAGGCCATCCTTGTCAAGAATTTCCGCAGGAGGTAAGTCTTCCGCCTTTTTGGCAAGTTCGCTGATCTGCTGGTCGATTTCCTTTAAGTGCTCACTGATCTTGTTACGGAATTCTATGGTTTTTCCACGAAGCTCATCGTTGGACAGTGATTCCAGATTTGCAAAATGCCCATTGATGGCAACAACCTGCGGTTCGATCGATTTGATGTCTTTCTCAGACTTGCTTCCACCGAACATTTTTGATATAAAACCTAACATATTTTGATATTGATTTTTAAGAAAGGGACAACCAGTCCCCACCCCGAACCTAATTCCGGTCAAATATGATGCTAACCGGCGAAGCGGGTCATTATGACAGGGAGGCAAAGGTAAGGAATGCCATCATGGAAAACCCGTGATCAAAAGGCTAAAAAGGCGGTAAAATTGAGGCAGATTTTTTAAAATGATAAAAATATTAGTATTTTTACAACTAAATTTATTAGCCCATGTCAGTCGCCGGTAAAAATCTCAAGTACCTGAGAAAACTCAGGGGGTGGACCCAGGAAGAATTTTCCCAGAAAATACAAATAAAAAGATCCTTGCTTGGGGCCTATGAGGAAGAAAGGGCAGAGCCCCGGATCGAGGTGCTGGAAACAGTGGGAGAGATTTTCAGGCTGACCCTCGATGAGTTGCTGTTGACCGAACTGGGTGATACAAAAACCAATTACCTGGCCAAACGCAGAGCGCAGAAACTCGCCACCGGATCCAGCGAGATCAGTTTTGTTCCGGTCAAGGCCGCTGCCGGCTACCTCGCAGGTTATTCCGATCCGGAATACATCGATGAACTCAACACATTCACTTTGCCCATGCTCGCTGCCGGAACGTACAGGGCGTTTGAGATCGTGGGTGATTCCATGTTGCCAACTCCGAGCGGTTCCGTGATCATTGGCGAAGTAACTAACTCGCTTGAAGACGTGAAAAGCAACCAGACCTACATCCTGGTGTCACGCAATGAAGGAATAGTTTATAAAAGGGTGATGAAAAATCCTAAATCGAAAGGGAAGATCACACTGGTAAGTGACAACACTGCCTATCAGCCTTATTCAGTAAATGCTGCAGACATACTCGAAATTTGGAAAGCCAGTCTCATCATTGCAAGGGCAAATACACAACCAAGATGGGATGTAAATCAGCTGGCCAATGTAGTAAGCAATCTTCAAGACCAGGTGGCAAGTCTCAAAAATCGGATCAATTAGTCCTCTCAAATCTGGTATTTTTTAATATTTGGATAATAATTTCCCCTTATGATTTTATTGAAGGCGGCACACTACCGAAGTTAATTTCGGTTACATTTGTCTGCCGACATTAACATGCTGAAAGCAATATCTCTAATATCTGCGGCCCTGTGCAGTTGTCTCGTGTGTTTTGGGCAGCCAAAAAAAACTATTGCTTCCAAAATTGAGTCCACGGTAAGGATGGACGGTTCCCTTGATGATGAAGTATGGAAAAACGCTTCCCCTGCAACCGGCTTCATCACCAATACACCCAGTTATGGGAAACATGCCTCTGACAGCACGGTTGTCAAAGTGCTCTACAACAATTCAGATATTTATATCAGCGCCTATCTCTACGCAAATCCTTCCGAGATTCGCAGACAGTTCACACCGCGCGATCAGGAACGTCAGTCCAACTCCGATCATTTTGCAGTCTTCATCGATTCTTATAACGACAAACAAAATGCTTACCAGTTTCTCGTCACTTCAAGGAACGTGCAATCGGATTCACGTGTATCTGCGAACATCATTCCCTCCGATGGTATTTATGGAGATATCAGCTGGGACGCCGTTTGGGAAAGCAAGGTGATGATGCAACCCGATGGATGGTCTGTGGAGATCCGGATTCCGCTGTTCTCTATCCGGTTTTCAAATCAGTCAAAACAATTCTGGGGTATTCAGTTTCTTCGATTCAGCGGAGCACACAATGAAACATCATTCTGGAATCCTGTAAACCCCAATACAAGTGGATTTGTAAATCAGTTTGGCACCCTCGACGGCGTTGATGACCTCCGGACTAATTTGCGACTGAGTTTCTCCCCCTACATCAGCGGCGGATACAGGCAGACTCCCGCTCCCGGTGAACCCACTAACAACGAAACGTTGAGGAGCGGGGGCATGGATGTGAAGTACGGAGTTACCGAAGGATTTACACTCGATGCCTCACTGATACCTGATTTCGGCCAGGTTATCTCCGACAACGTCATTAATAACATATCGCCCTTTGAAGTCGAGTTCAGGGAAAACAGGCAATTCTTTACGGAAGGCACAGAATTATTCAATAAAGCGGAGATCTTCTATTCGCGAAGAATTGGCCGTGAGCCGGGAGGATACCGGAGAGTGCAGGATTCGATTGGCAAAGGCCAGTTTGTTAATTATGATGTACTGAGAAATCCCGGTCTCACGCGTTTGTATAATGCCATCAAGTTTTCCGGCAGAACAAAAGACAACCTTGGGATTGGGATATTCAATTCAATAGGTCGCCCCGAAAAAGCAATACTCCGAAACAGGATCTCCGGCGAAGACTCGATTGTGAATACAGAAGCCCTGTCGAATTATAACGTAATTGTGATCGATCAGGCACTGAAGAACAGGTCCTATATTACCTTTACCAATACCAATGTATTGCGTAACGGTCACGAGCGGGATGCCAATGTAACCGGTCTTGACCTGGCATTGTACGACAAAAACAACCGCTATGGACTCCTGCTCAAACCAAGATACAGCAGGATATTCTCGAATGTAAATGCCTATGACGGATTTAAAAACTATTTGGAGTTCGGAAAAGTGAGTGGGAAATTCCAGTTTTTTATCAGCAACGACCTTAAAACAGCACAATACGATCCAAATGACCTCGGATTTCAACTCTCGCCGAACGGCGTTGAGAACAAATTGCTGGTGAGCTATAATATTTACCAGCCCAATGGATGGTTCCTTAACCAGCAATACAGCTTCAGCACGGTTCAGTCATATCTCTACAAACCTTTCGAATACCAGAAAACCGAATTTATCGGCACAGCCAACTGGGTTTTCAGAAACCTCTGGAACTTACAGATAGAGGCCGGCTCCTCGCCTTTTTGGTTTAACGACTTCTTCGAACTCCAGACACCAAAAAGTAATTTTGAAACACCGAGAAAACAGCTGAAGCGTGCGCCATATTTCTATTTCTTCCCTTCCGGATCAACGGATTCCCGCAAGCCCTTTTTTGTCAATTGGTCCGCAGGGATGGCGGAGGGCCCGCTGCGTGACGATCCTTTTTACAAAGTCATGATTGAAACCAGGTACAGGTTCAGCGACCGACTGACACTAACGGCAAGCTACAACCGCCAGTACGACAAAGGCCAGTTTGGTTATTCTTTCCTGCGCGACCCTATAACAGATGAACCGATTCTGGCCAGAAGGCAGTATACGGATGTTACTACCATCCTGAGCGGCATTTATAACTTTACTCCCAGGATGAATCTTACATTTCGCGCCCGTCATTTCTGGAACCGTATCCTCAATACCAATTTCTACGATGTGCGCCCCGATGGAAGGTGGGATGAGCGTTTGAATTCAAATGCTCCGCAGCAGAATGTTAATTACAACGCTTTCAACCTCGATGTTTTTTATACCTGGGATTTCAGATTGGGAAGCAGGATAGTATTCGCCTGGAAAAATGCACTCGGCGCAGACTATGAAGATTATATCAACGGATCACTATACAACCGTTATCTCAACAATGCCTCACGAATGTTCGGGACACCACATGGCAACGAATTCACCATCCGCTTTATTTACTTTCTGGACTATCAACAACTCGTAAGCAGAAGGTAAGATCACCCTGTGATCCGCATCAGTGTATTGTTGACGATTGCAAAAGCGTGTTCATGCCTCGCAGGGCGGATGCCCACCGTACCCGTAAAATGGCTGAAGGCGGGAAGAACACAATAGGTATCGGTAAAATAAAAACAGGGGAAGCGCAGACTTTGTTTGCCAAGCCCATAGATGGTTATCCCGGGATGAATATGCCCGGAGAAAATGTATTCAGTGCCGGCATGCTCATCAATACTGCAATCGCCGCGGTCGTGTTGAAAGCAAAAACACCCCACCTTAAGGCTTCCTTCATAAACATCGATGGAAGTTGCCGAGTACCATTTCCTGCTGAGGATGTCGTGATTTCCAAGAACAAGTTGTATCAACAGATCAGGGAAGTCTGCCCGCCACCTGGCAAATAATTCCAGTTCTTTATTTGCATGGCTGTGAAACATGTCACCTACTACGATCAGTGTTTTCGGTTTGAAATACTGGATCTGTGCCACCAGCCGCTGGATGTCGTCTTTGTAAAGCGATTGTGGCACCGCGATCCCAGCCTTTCGGAAATGGCCGGTCTTACCAAAGTGCAAGTCGGAAACGATCAGTGCCTTCTGATCCTCCCAATAGATACTTCTGTCGGCAGTGAGGCAGAGGGACTGATCCCTGATTAAAAAAGGTTGAAAGGAATGCATATACGGGAGAACAAATATACAAAGGAGCAACTTCAATGTCACCGGTTAAGTTGTTCCTGCATTCTTTTCACGCGGTCTTCCAGTTTTTCCGATGAAACATTCTCGCGCATGCTGTCGACCTTGAGCGGAAAACAAAAGGGGGTAAGCCTTTCCGGAAAAGTAATGACGATATCCGATTTCCCTATTCTTTCCATTGTTGCGCGGAGCCGGGCTTCCTCCATCTGTTGCTCCAATACTTCATTGTAAGCCTGCCTGAGCAGCAGATTTCCTTTGTCGTAGTCGTTGAACACCTGGAAAAGCAGCGAGGCAGAAGACTGTAGGTGCCGTGCTTTTTTGTACTCGCCGGGGTAGCCTTGGAAGATCAGCCCGCCAATTACGGCGATGTCTCTGAATTTCCTTTTCGCCATTTCTGTGGAATTGACGCTTCTCTGAATGTCGGCGAGGAGGTTCTCTGTCGAAAATAATTCGTGGGCGTTCGTGTCATCGACGGGTATGGGCTGATCACTCAGTAATTCAAACCCGTAATCGTTCATGGCAAAAGAGAAGGTGATAGGAGTGATCCTGCTGATCCGATAGGAGAGTATGGCTCCCAGTGCTTCGTGTACCAAACGGCCTTCAAAAGGATAAACAAAGAGATGATAGCCGTCCTTGGTTTCGATCTGTTCGATCAACAGTTCATTTTCACGCGGAATATGTGAAAGCCTTTGTTGCAACGCAAACAAGGGTTCAAGAACTTTTAACTCGATGTCCGTTTCGGGAGGGTTACTGTGTTCAATAATGGCGTAGGCCTCATTAAATTTTTTCCTCAGCATGATACCCAGGTTGGCGGAGAGCGGCATACGTCCACCGTTCCAACTGGGCACGATGGATTTCTTTGACTGGGATTTTTTCACCAGTACCGTCATTTCCTTGATCATGATAAATTCGAGCGTTCTCCCCGCGAGTGTAAATACATCACCCTGGCTAAGCCTGGAGATGAAATACTCTTCAATCATACCGATATAGCCTCCTGTGAAAAACTTTACTTTGAGCATGGGATCGCTCACGATAGTGCCGATATGCATCCGGTGGCGCATGGCGATCCTGCGGTTGTTGATCCTGTACACATCGTCGATGATCTCCACTTTTTTAAACTCATCGTATTGTTGCAATGCGGAACCGCCTGATGTAATAAAGTACAGCATCTGTTCCCATTCACTGTCGGTGATGTCGTTATAACAATAGGTAGATCGAACTTCTGGCAATATTTCTTCCGGCCTGAAACCCTCAGAGACCGCCAGTGTGCAGAGATACTGGATGAGTACGTCAAAACACAATACCCTGGGTTCCCTGCTTTCGATGAAATTGATATCCTTAGCTGCTTTCAGGGCAGCGGCTTCAACGAGTTCAAGTGAATGAGTAGGAAGAAAATAAATTTTGCTCACTTCGCCGGGCTGGTGCCCGCTACGGCCGGCACGCTGCAGAAATCTCGCCACGCCTTTTGGGGATCCTACCTGGATGACGGTTTCAACAGGTCTGAAATCAACGCCCAGGTCAAGGCTGGAGGTGCAAACTACAACCTTCAGTATGCCGCTGTGTAAGGACTCCTCCACCCAGGTGCGCATTTCCATGTCGATCGATCCGTGATGAAGTGCAATAGCGCCCGCGAGGTCAGGAGCCGCATCAAGTAGCATCTGGTACCAGCGCTCGCTCATACCCCTCGTGTTGATGAATATCAGCGTGGTTCGGCTGTTGTTGATGATCGGAATAACTTTGTCGATCAGCCGGATACCGAGATGGCCCGCCCACGGATATTTTTCAATCTCATCGGGAAAAACCGATTGTATGTCGATTGGTTTGTAAACTTCTGCCCTGACCAGTTCGCCCGTCAATATTTGATTGCTATTAATCAGCGGAGCCAGCAACACCTCCCTGGCCTGGTCGAGGTTACCGATAGTGGCGCTGATTCCCCAGACAGACGGGGCAGCGATTCCCGCATCTGACGCCCAGGATCCTTGATATCGCGAGTTCCACCTGAACACCTCTTTTCGAACCGAGCAATTCATGCCACTCATCCACGGCAATTATTTTGAGCTTGCTGAAGTATTCTTTGTATCCTCTCTGCGCAAGCAAGAGGTGCATGCTTTCTGGTGTAATGATCAACACCTCCGGCATCTGTCGTTTTTGTTTCTGTCTCTCGCTGACCGGCGTATCCCCATTCCTCAAGCCTACCTTCCATTGCATGCCGAGGCCTTCGATCACCTCTTCCATGGCCCTGCCTATGTCCTTGGCCAGGGCGCGTAAGGGCGTGACCCAGATAAGCTGCAGGCCATTGCGTTGTTTTTTCGCATAGTCATCACCGTTACTATTGATAAAATCGATGATGGCCCCCAGAAATACTGAATAAGTTTTTCCACAGCCCGTCGGCGCATTAACGAGTCCGGACCTGCGGTGAATAATGTGTGACCAGGCCTCTTCCTGGAATATGAAAGGTTGGAAATGCCGGGACGCCAGCCACTTCTTCACCACCCTGTAGCCTTCTGATGCATAGAGCAGGGTGAGGTCTGCAGATTTACTTTCCATAAATCTCCAGCATCTTTTTCAGGTCCTCTATTGTGTTGATCTCATCCACTGTTTTATCTTTTCTCCATCTTAACATCCTGGGAAATCTGAGCGCCACACCAGACTTATGCCTGTTTGATGCCGCAATACCTTCGAATGCAATTTCAAAAACCAGTTCTGGTTTGACGGTTCGTACGGGACCAAATTTTTCCAGGGAATTTCTTTTAACAAAGTTATCTACCTGGGCAAATTCTTTGTCGGTAAGACCGGAATATGCCTTGGTAAAAGCTACGAGCTTTTCTCCATCCCTGACGGCAAAGGTATAGTCTGTATAAAGATTACTCCGCCTGCCGCTGCCCTTCTGCGCATAGATCATTACGGCATCGATCGTAAGCGGATCGATCTTCCATTTCCACCAGTCGCCTCTCTTTCTGCCCACCTGGTAGGGTGATGATTTTCTTTTAAGCATGAGCCCTTCGCTATTCCTGAGCCGGGCATCCAGGCGGGTGCTGGTCAGCTGCTCCCAGATTGTCAAACTCAATAATGGGCGACAAAACGAGTAAAGGCAGATTGACCGTTGCCACGATAGCGGCCAGCCGGTGCCTGCGTTCCTCCATGGGCAAATGCCTGATGTCCTCACCATTTTGTTCGAGGAGGTCATAGGCGAAAATGCCGGCGGGGGCTTCGTCGAGTTGTTTTTTTGTGATGTTCTTTCTTCCGATCCTTGTCTGGAGCACATTGAAGTTGAGTACTTCCCCATTTTTGAGCGGAAGGATCTCGCCATCGATTACGGTGCCATCGGGAAGCAGGTCTGTGAGTAGTTTGTATTCCGGAAATTTCTCGGTGATCAGGTCCTCGCCACGACTCCACACGAAGAGCGCGCCGTTCCTTTTGATGATCTGTCCGCGAATTCCGTCCCATTTCCATTCGGCCTGCCATTCTTCCGGCAAACCAAGGGCCTCCGGTTCCTGTTCCAGCGCGTAGGCGAGATAAAAAGGATATGGCTTGGAATGATCTACAATAGACGATTCTTCGGACAATAATTCTTCAAACGGTGTTGTGGAAGGATCCCAGTTGCCACTGATGCGGTGGGCGATTACGCTTGGCTCGAGATTTACGAGTTTGGCGAGTGCGTTTACCATCATGCTCTGGGATACACCAACTCTGAACGTACTCGATAATAATTTATTAAAAACAAATCTCTCCCTGCTGCTGAGCTCACGCCATGAGTCGAGAATAAATGCTTTCTTTTTTTCTTCATCTGACTTTTCGAGTTCAAGAAATCTTTCAATGTACCAGCTGAGTGATTTCGACACTGGATGATCATTGGCGCGTGGCAATTCCGGTATCAGCAATGCTATGGTCTCAGACAGGTCGCCCACGGTGTGATAGCATTCCGCAAAAAGCCATTCGGGCAGACCTATGAGTTCGGAGCACCATTCCTGTAATTTCCCGCCACTGATGGTTCTGCGCGGCCTTCGTCCGCTAAACAATGCGATCATCCAAACCCTGTCTCCGGCCTCAGCATTGCGGAAATAAGCTATCAGGGCTTTAAATTTGTCGTTTGTTTTTGTATGCGTACCCAGTTCATAAACCAGATCGGCAAAGAGTGTCATGCCGCCTTCCCTAAGCGAGGGTTCAACTTCAATATGATCTGAATTATTATTCATCCGTTGCTACTTGTTCTGCAGTGTCATTGGTGAGATCCTGCGTAACCTCTTCTTCGTCGGTTCCATATTCCGTTTTCACTTCTCCTGCTTCTATGCCGGCCTCGTTGAGATATCTGCTGAATGCGGATTGAAAGCCGTGTGTGACAAAGACCCTGCTGGCCCCTGTCGCTTCCACCGCCGACAACAAACCTTTCCAGTCGCAGTGGTCGCTAAGCGCAAAACCTGCATCGGCATTTCGTCTGCGCTGGTTGCCCCTGACCTGCATCCATCCGCTGCATATGCCCACGGCAGCCGGTGAGAACTTTTTCATCCAGGGAGTTCCATCTGCTGAAGGCGGAGCAATGATTACTGCATTCTTAAAATTTTCTTTTGGAATCTCAGGAGTTACCCGAATCAATTCGGGCAGGATTCCCCTTTTTAGCACTCCCGAATTCAATAAAGTTTCCTGCATGTTCCAGATGGCGCCGTGAGCATACACCTGGTCGACCTCTCCAACCAGGGCATGTAACACCCGCTGGGCTTTTCCCAAAGAGTAGGCTATCAGTACCGAGGCCTTGCCTTCATGCGGTTGCCACGGATCCAGGTTCTGATATCCTCATAAATACTTTCCTGAGGTTTCCAATTATAGATGGGGAGGCCGAATGTAGATTCCGTAACGAAGGTGTTGCAGGGGATTGGTTCAAAAGCGCCGCTCAATCCGTCATCCTCTACTTTGTAGTCACCGCTTACCACCCAAACCTGACCCTGGTGTTCCACTTTCACCTGTGAGGATCCTAGGATATGCCCTGCGGGATATAGCGTTACCGCAACTCCATCCATGTATACGGGGTCTTTCCATTCGGCCGTCTGGTAATTGTTGTCACCCAATCGCAACTGGAGCACTGGTTTCGTGTATGGATGACAGAGGATGTGTTTGCTGCCCGGCCGCGCGTGGTCGCTGTGGCCGTGAGTGATGACTGCCTTGTCTACGGGTTTCCAGGGGTCAATGTAAAAATTGCCGGCGGGACAAAATAAACCGCGATCCGTAAATTCGATCAATGACATAACTACTTATCATGAAAACCTGTGCCAGATTCAGAATACGGCTGTCACCTCACCATTAACCTTCTTGATCAGATAGATCTTCTTGTTTTCGAAGTAATTGAGGGTCATAGTTTTCGCATCCAGCACCGGCTGAATGTCAAAGTCGGTAAAGATCCTAAAGCGGTCATCGCTGAGGCTGGATCCAAGATTAGGACCAGTGGCCGACAAGAGTCGGCAGAAGTGATAAACGGTTTCAAAACCCTTGACCGCCGTTTCGGTTGGCTTTACATAATAGATCGCTTTGTAAGCATTCTGGACTGAAGTCAGTAGCGGGTGTTGAGGTGCCGTGTAAAAAGGGGTGGTATATATTACCTCAATATCCTTGTATTCAGGAGATGCGAAATTGGTGGCATCCCACCAGTTGGGCATGCCAAATACAACGCTTGGATAGTTATCGAGAAGTCCCGCCAGCTGTTGTGTGAGCACCTGGCCGAAGGCAAGGTCAAGACTACCGGCAATGCAAACCGTATTTGCTCCGTTGTCCAGGTGCTTTCTCAGATCAACAGGAGTGAAAGTATTTTCGAGTACCACGTATTTAATCTTTAGGGGAACCGAGGCAGTCGACTTCGCGATCTCTTCAAAATAATTTTTCAACCGGTCTTCCTGCGCGCCCTTTTTTCGGAAAAAAATCACATCCGACAAAGGATAGGTTTTCTGAATGAATTTATAGATGGCGGCACAATGGGTGTAGAGAGTGGAATTCAACACAACATAGTTTGGGTTGTTCCTCACTCCCGCGTCATTGGGATAATTGACGTTGATGAAGGGGATGTTTCTGCGGGCGGCGATACCAGCAAGTGTCCTTGCTTCAGCGCCACTCACTTCTCCGATTATCAGATCAACACTGTCCAGTTTATGGTTTTTTTCGCTCGCCGCAATTCCCTGCGAAACCGAACGGGTATCCAAAACCTGGAGGTCGAGCTGTACACCTTCCTCTTCCAGCGAATCAAGGGCCATCCGCGCGCCTTCATAAAATTCAACTCCTCCATTGAGATAACGCGGAAACGATTTCCCATAACGATAATTCCCATCCTGGTCAAAAGCGGAATCGAGATACAAGGGAACAAACAGTGCCACATGGTACCTTGATTTTACCTGAGGGCTGTCCTGGCCCGAAGCAACCTGGCAGAAATACAGCAGGCAGATTATGAAAATCAATACAGAGCTTCTTTGCATTAGTGGAGATGAGTTTTGTGGCAAGACGTTTACTCCCATTCTATCGTTGCAGGAGGTTTGCTGCTGATATCGTAAACAACCCTGTTAATTCCCTTAACATTATTGATGATATCATTTGAAATAAAGGCCAGGAATTCATAAGGCAGATGCGCCCAGTCCGCAGTCATGCCGTCTACCGAGGTTACTGCCCTGAGGGCTACGGTGAATTCATAGGTTCTTTCATCGCCCATCACTCCAACACTCTTAACGGGGAGGAGTATGGCTCCTGCCTGCCAGACCTGGCTGTACAAATTATAGGATTTCAGTGCCATTGGTGTAGCGGTAGTCCGCTTCCTGTAAGAGGGCAACCTTTTCTGCGTTCACTTCGCCCAGGATCCTTATGGCCAGGCCGGGGCCAGGAAAAGGGTGCCTTTGCAACAGGTCTTCAGGAATGCCAAGTTCATGACCCACCTTGCGAACCTCATCTTTGAAAAGGAACCGCAATGGCTCTATCAGTCCAAGGTGCATGATATCGGGCAGTCCTCCCACATTATGATGCGACTTGATCGTTACGGAAGGCCCATGCACCGACACGCTTTCTATCACATCCGGATAGATGGTGCCCTGACCCAGAAGCTCAATACCTTCAATCTTTTTGGCTTCGGCCTGAAATATGTCGATAAACAATTTGCCGATCACCTTTCTTTTGGCTTCAGGATCAGTTTTTCCACTCAGTTCACGATAAAATACTTCTTTGGCATCAACACCTTTTACATTGAGGCCAATAGAGCCATAGGTGTCAAGGACCTGCTGGTATTCATTTTTCCGTAGCACGCCATTGTCGACAAATATGCCCGAAAGCCTGTCTCCGATAGCCTTGTGGATGAGGGTTGCCGCCACCGTGGAGTCGACGCCACCCGATAGGGCCATGATCACCTTCCTGTCGCCGATTTTCTTTTTGAGACCTTCCACGGTGTCTGTGATGAAGTGTGCCGGGGTCCAGTCCTGCGTACACCCGCATATGTTTACCAGGAAATTCTTTAGTACTTTTTTGCCTTCGATAGAATGATAAACTTCCGGGTGAAACTGAACGCCATAAATCGGGTGAGCATTTCCGTTAGACCGAAATGCGGCGAAGGGTATGTCTTCGGTTGTGGCCAGCACTTCGAATCCGGTGGGCATTTCAAGCACCGAATCGCTATGACTCATCCACACCTGCGAGTTGTCTATCACTTCGTCCAGCAGCACGTCGTTCGACCTCTTGCTGAGCAGCGCCCTTCCATATTCCCTCTTATTGCTTTTGGCAACCTGACCACCAAATTGTTTCGCGGTGAGCTGTGCGCCATAACAAATGCCTAAAACAGGACTCTGTTTCTGCAGCTGGGCAATATCAACAACAGGGGCATTAGGTTCATTGACAGAGAATGGAGATCCCGAAAGGATGAAGCCCCTGACGGTGGGGTCGGGCAC
Organism: uncultured Chitinophagaceae bacterium; assembly: GCA_963808065.1. Classification (GTDB taxonomy): domain Bacteria; phylum Bacteroidota; class Bacteroidia; order Chitinophagales; family Chitinophagaceae; genus Flavitalea. Next base: position 700,665 of record CAWEEK010000007.1, on the reverse strand, counting down.
TATTTTCTGCTGAAAGGGAATGATTTCACAAAACACATTTGCTTCTCGTACGGCCCTGGCTATCAATTGAGTATACTGACTTCCGAAATCGAGAATTACGATCTTTTCCTTCATGTTGCTGCGAAGGTAAAGAAATTCACAGGTCTGTATAACGCACATTAATCCACACATCCTTATTCCGGCCCCTGTCATCGGTGCACGAGATTTTAACCGGTCCTTCTTCAGGAATAAAATATTGTAAACTGCCGGCTTCGCAGGATTTATAATATTGGTTATTGATGTACCAAAAGACACGGCTCACATCTGTCGGCGTTCGGCATTTGAGTTGGAGGGGTTCGGGGTCTGATCTGCTTATCAATACTTCGGTACCATCAGCCGGCAGTAGGATCTGGGGAAGTCCTTCATGGACAACCTTCTCACAGGCAGGGTTATGCGGAGGAATCTTCTCAAAGGAGATCTTCTGTCCGGCGAAAAATTCCTGCATCTCGGGAGCGACATTCCTGATCCATTTCTTTTTGTACCCGGTTTTTGGGAAGCAGAGGTTACAGTAAGAAACTTTTTCATCCACCGACACCATTATTTCGGTCTGGTGCCTGCAGGTGCCATTTGGCGAAACCATGGGAATGAAATAATCCGAAACCCTGCCCTGGCAACGGTCTGACGGCGGCAAACCAGTTTCGGGACAAACCAGTCTTGTCTGTAATTCCTGTGGCTGAACAAACCATTGTTCATCACTGTCGTAGTCGATGGTATTAAAAATAGTAAACAACAGGGGAGTCGCTATTTCAGCTCCACTCAGTTCTTCCACACCTTTGCCTGAAAAGTTTCCAGCCCAGATACCGACGGTATACTTCCGGTTGTATCCTATACTCCAGGCATCTCTTCTTCCATAGGAAGTTCCCGTTTTCCATGCGATGCGTGGGAGATGTGCAGTGCTTTGCCAGTTCAACGGAAAATCGGGCCGATCGACTGAGGATAATATTTCGGTAATCATGTAGGCGGATGAGGGACTCAATACCTCAAAGGGGGGGCTGGTATTTTCTTCTTCGATGAGCGAAGGGGCGAAGTATTTTCCCTCGCTGGCGATGGCTGAATAAAGTCCTGTAAGTTCTGAAAGCCTGGCCCCGCAACCTCCCAGTATCATCGATAATCCCAGTTTGTGACGGTCCTTTCTTACTTGCCTGAAATTGCAGGCAGACAATGCTCCGACAAATTTGGCTGTACCAAGGGTCTTCAGGCATTTGACGGCAGGGATGTTCAATGAATGCCCGAGGGCATAACCAGTGGTGACGTAACCTCTAAATTCCTTGTTGTAATTCTCTGGCGCGAAACCCTGATAATTTACTTGCACATCAGTGATCACCGATTTCGGAGTGATCAGCCCTTCATCCATACAGATGCCATACAACAATGGTTTGAGGGTGCTGCCCGGTTGCCGAACAGCGAAGGCCCCATCCACCTGGCCGCTATTCAAGGAATCATGGAAGTCTGCAGAACCAAGGTAGGCGATGATCCTGTGTGTTTCGTTGTTGATGATTACCACTGCCAGGTTCCCGATGTTTTTGAGTCTGAGCGATTGCGCATAGGCCGCGGTGAGGGTTTCGGTTTTCTGCTGGATAGCCATATCAATTGATGAGAGAACCTCTGGCTCTCCATTTATTTTCAGGATCCTGGCAACGTGAGGGATCAGTGCAGGAAGGGAGGTTCTTGTTGCAGTGAATGGTTCCTCCAGGGCATCGACGATCTCCCGGCGGGTAAACAGCGAAGCATCGGCAAATCGATTGAGCCATCGGTTTCGGGCTTGCACAATCCGCTCGTTGTGTTTACCGGGAACAAGCGAGGACGGTCTGTTGGGAATTACGCAAAGCGCTGTGATCTCGGCCAGTGAAAGGTGATCGGGATTTTTACGGAAGTAGATGAGCGCTGCGGCCTTCACACCCTCAATATTTCCACCATAGGGGAGGAGGTTGCAATACAGTTGAAGGATCTCCTCCTTGCTGTACCTGCATTCCAGCTGGATGCTGCGAAACAATTCTACAAACTTGTTGATATAAGTACGCGGCCTGTGTTCCAGTGCCCTGGCCACCTGCATAGTTATGGTAGAAGCGCCGGAAGTTCTTTTGAGATGGAAAACATTGTTAACGCCGGCCCTCAATATGGCAAATGCGTTGATGCCTGGATGGTAGTAAAAGTATTTGTCTTCTTTTTCAAGAATGATCCTTCGCATTAAAGGAGTAATCTCACTGATATTCGTTTTCATCCGCCATTTGTCGTCGCGCGACAGGGAAGCATTCACTATTGTTCCCTTGTTTGACTTGATGATAGTGGAATAGGAAATATCATCCGGCAGAGGAATAGCAAAGATGGAAACCATGAGAATCCCCAACAGGCAGGCTGTCAGTATGGACAGTATTTTTATCATTCTCCGTAAAGATAGAATCTGTGATTCAACCTTACATTTGTAATACAACAAGATTTATAATGCGCCTTCTCCTGTTTACCTTATCCTTCCTCAGCCTAATATCCTGCAATCAAAACAGCGTTACTCTTGAGAAAACAAATGCAAAAGGAGAAGTACCCGTTCTTGGCAACCTTAGTTTCCGGTTCAGCAATGCACTGGTGGCTGATTCAATGCTTAACGAATGGGATTCGACAGAATTTATTTCTTTTACTCCCACCATTCCTGGACGCTTCCGCTGGGAGCAACCCGACCTGCTGATATTTTCGCCTTCCAGGCCTCTGGCTCCGGCAACTACTTATTCTGCCCGTCTGAAGCAAGCGCTTCTTCAAAACAGCAGTTTTGGAAAGATTACCGGGGCTGATGACGTTAAATTTAACACCCCCGCTGTTCAACTCGAGGATGCACAGATCCATTGGACTCTGGAGGAAGGAAGCGGCAAAGCGATTGCCGAATCTATTTTATATTTCAATTATCCTGTTCCTGTCAACAGTTTGAGGGAAAAACTGATCCTTACTCTGGATGAAAAACAGATTCCCTATACGATTCAAACCAGATCCGGGTCCAATACGATTTCCCTGTTGCTGCAGGGTTTGAATCCGGTCGACAAAGACCTCGAAGGGAGGTTCCATATAGCCAAGGGTCTTCTGCCGGTGGGTGGCAGCGAGGGCAGCACTGAAGACATAGAAATTCCCGCCAGGCTTCCCTCTCCATTCAACCTGGTTATTAGTGACATGACCGGCACACATGACGGCATCAATGGCACGGTTGTCGTTCGTACCAGTCAGCCCATTGACCCGGACGGCATTGCTGCCCTTGTTAAGGTCACACCTGCTGTTAAATTTAGTATCGCATCAAATGATGAAGGATTTTCGGTAAAGAGCGCAGACTTCAATCCCGACAAGTCCTATCTGGTAAGTTTGACCAGCGGCATAAGAGGCCGGGTTGGAGGCAAGCTCCAGGAGCAGTACGACAACAATGTCAGCTTTGGTGAACTGCAGCCCCAGCTGAAATTTGCCGCCGCAAAAAGTGTTTATCTATCGTCCGCTTCCAATAGGATGATCGAAATGCGGATCGTCAACGTCCCAAAGATCAAAGTGATTATCTCAAAGGTTTATGAAACCAACCTGTTGGCATCACAAGCATATGGGTATTACCCACGGGACGACAGGAACGGTTCAGATGAAGAATATTATGGAGAGATTGATTATGCGAGCGCCGATCAGAGTTATACGGTTGGTGAAGTTGTGTACGAAAAAGAAATTGAAACCCGCACGCTGCCCCAACTCGGCAAGAACCGCTTGTTTGCTTTCAATGTTGAAGACAGGTTGCCCGATCTCAAGGGCATCTATCATATCAAGGTTCGCTCCGCCAGCGAATATTGGACGGAAGACAGTCGCTTTATCTCCGTCTCTGACCTGGGACTGATAGCCAGGGAAGGCCGTGACAAATTATATGTGTTTGTCAATTCTGTAAAAACGGCAAAGGAAGTAAGCGGGGTGAATGTCATCGCTTATGGGGCAAACAACCAGGTGCTTGGTATGGCCTCCACGAATGAAGCAGGTGTTGCGGAAATCGTGTACACAAGAAAGGAATTTGCTGGCTTCCGACCTTCGATGATCGTTGCGAAATCAGAATCCGATTTCAATTTTCTTCCTTTAAAGACAACTGGTGTCAATACATCAAGATTTGAAGTAGGCGGTAAGCGGATAAATAGTACGGGCCTGGATGCGTTTATTTATGGAGAGCGGGATATTTACCGACCAGGTGAACAGATTCATTTCTCTGCGATTGTCAGGAACGGCCAGTGGAAGAGTCCGGGACAATTGCCGGTCCGGTTCAGAATGGTGTATCCTAACGGCAAGGAGATGAAAATATTCAGAAAAACCCTTAATGATCAGGGTTCGGCTGAGGGCGTGATCGATCTGCCGGGATCTGCTATCACGGGTAGTTATAATCTGGAACTCTATACTTCAACGGACGTGCTCATGGGTTCTTATCAGTTCAGGGTGGAAGAATTTGTGCCCGACAGGATAAGGGTCGGAGTTGCGATCGATAAAAAAGATCTGGAACCGGGTCAGCCGGTAAAACTTTCACTCGACGCCGTGAACTTTTTTGGTCCTCCGGCAGCTGACCGTAAATATGAATCGGAGATACAGTTGAGCCCGAAATTCTTCCAGCCCAAAAAATACCCGCGCTACAATTTTTCCATTCAGAACCAGGGGCTCTCGCTTGACAAGGTGGTGAAAGAAGGAAGAACAGATGGCGAAGGAAAGGCTACCGTGAATTACGAAGTACCCGCTTTATTTAAAAACACGGGTATTCTTCGCGCTACATTTTACACTACCGTTTTTGATGAAACGGGACGGCCGGTGAGCAAAGGATTATCCGCGGATGTGTACACCCAGCCTGTATTTTATGGGATCGGTGACGATGGCAATTGGTATTATCCGTTGAATCAGCCGATTTCCTTTCCGCTTATCGCACTGGATAAAAAGGAAATGCCTGTCTCCGGCACGGTAGCAAGGGTGAAAGTCATCAGGCACGAATACCGGACGGTGCTCGCAAAATCGGGTAGTTATTTCCGTTATCAATCCCAGGAGGAGGAAAAAGTCATTGTCGAACAGGATCTGACGATTAATAATGAATCCACTAAGTATTCTTTTACTCCGAGGGCGCCAGGTAATTATGAGATAAGGGTCACCGCTCGTGGTGCCAGCGCCTATGTGGTCAGGAAGTTTTATAGCTACGGTTCATGGGGTGGCGACAATAATTCATTTGAAGTGGATACCGAAGGAAGTATTGATATCGAAACCGATAAGACGGTGTACAATGCCGGCAATACGGCCAAAATACTCTTCAAGTGTCCCTTCAATGGAAAGATGCTGGTAACGCTGGAATCCGACAAAGTACTCTGGCACCAGTATGTGAATGTGGAGAAAAGAAATGCTTCCCTCGATATTCCAGTGACTGCAAATCATCTGCCCAATGTATTCATCACCGCAACATTATTCAAGCCCCACGGCATCAGTGAGATTCCGCTGACGGTGGCGCACGGTTATCAGAATCTGAAAGTTGAAGACAGGGGCAGGATCAATAAGGTTGAACTGAAGGCGGCACTGAATTCGAGGTCGCTCAAGGACCAGGAGGTGACCGTTGTGGCCAGCCCGGGAAGCCTGGTTACCCTGGCGGCGGTAGATAATGGTGTTTTACAAGTGACGGATTTTAAAACACCCGACCCATATCACTATTTCTATGGCGACAGGGCGCTTGCAGTCGACGGTTATGATCTTTATCCGCTGCTTTTTCCAGAGCTGAGGGCAAGGCTCAGCAGTTCGGGAGGAGATGGGGAATCAGAAATGTCAAAAAGAGTTAACCCGATGCCTTCGAAGCGTATCAGACTGCTTTCTTACTGGAGTGGCATTACGCGCACAGACAATGCAGGGAGGGCAAAATTTTCCATTAAGATTCCAAAATTTAGCGGACAGGTGCGGCTGATGGCAGTTGCATACAGGGACGGGGTTTTCGGTTCCGCAGAAGCGGCGATGACTATTGCGGACCCTGTGGTAACCAGCGTAGCAGTTCCAAGATTCCTGAGCCCGGGTGATACGCTCACTGTGCCGGTAACCGTTACAAACACAACCAAAGAACCGATGGACGCGGCCTCTGTCATTACCACGTCCGGCCCCCTGAAAGTAGCCGGTACTAATAACCGGAAAATTTCGGTTGCTCCTGGTAGTGAGGAAAGAGTTGAATACACTGTAGTAGCAGGCAACGCCATTGATACCGGCCGGATCGTGATTGAAACGAGAACCACCGCTGAAACATTCAGGGATGAGACCGCCATCGGTGTCAGACCTCCGGCCTCATTGCAAAAAATTTCAGGCGACGGACTGGTGAAGGCCGGATCTGCACAAAAAATAATATTTCCCAACAAAGATTTTATTCCGGGCACGGAAAGATATTCACTTGTGCTTAGCCGGAGCCCCTTACTCGCCGCAGGTTCCTCATTGCGTTACCTGTTGAGTTATCCGTACGGGTGCACAGAACAGGTCATTTCCGCGGCATTCCCAATGTTGTATTTTGGAGAGCTGGCCGACCATATGAATCCGGAGGAAAACAGGCAGTCCGAGTATGGGGTAAATGTGATGGAAGCGATACGAAAGATTAAGTTGGCTCAATTGTTCAATGGAGCGGTAACGCTCTGGGAGGGAGAGGGCACAGAGAATTGGTGGGCTTCGGCATATGCCGCACATTTTCTTCTTGAGGCCGGAAAAGCAGGGTTCGATCCTGACCAGCAATTGCTGAATGGATTGCTGGGCTATATCAGCAGCAGGTTAACTAAAAAGGAAGTAATCAACTATTATTATAACAGGGATCAGAAGAAGAAGATCGCCCCCAAGGAACTAGCCTATAGCCTGTATGTACTGGCATTAGCAGGCACGCCTAATTTGCCGGTAATGAACTATTACAAGGCGAACCCTGAGCTGTTGAGCCTGGACAGCAAATACCTGTTGAGCATTGCCTATGGGTTATCAGGTGACAGAAAGAAATTTGCCGAAGTATTGCCCCCCTCATTTTCCGGGGAAGAATCTGTAAAACAAACCGGTGGAAGTTTTTATTCAGCGACAAGGGACGAGGCCATTGCCCTGAATGCCCTGCTGGATGTCGATCCGTCGAATCAACAGGTAAATTTAATGGCAGCCCATGTTGCCCAGCGACTTCGTAGCGCCGGTTCGCTCAATACACAGGAGTGCGCATTCAGTGTACTTGCATTGGGAAAGATAGCGGCAAGATCGGGACCATCAAACGCAACGGCTGACCTGAAAGTGAAGGGCAGATCGATTGCAAAATTTACCGGAAAGGACCTTCGCCTGGGCACAGAGCAGTTGAGAGGAAGTACGGTGGACGTTGAGGCAGGAGGAAAGGGAAATCTTTATTACTTCTGGGAGATGGAAGGAACAAGTATGTCAGGCGCTTATAACGAGGAAGACAATTACCTGAGGATAAGAAGAACATTCTTCGACCGCTATGGGCAAAAGAAAGCAGGAACCACTTTTCGGCAAAACGAACTCGTAATCGTGCAGTTGAGTCTGGAAAAGAAGTATGGTGGCGAAGTGGACAATATTGTTGTAACCGACCTGCTGCCCGCTGGATTCGAAATTGAGAATCCCAGAACAAAGGAAATACCAGGCATGGACTGGATCAAGGATGCAGCCAGTCCTGAGGCAATGGATATACGTGATGACCGGATTAATTTATTTACCAGTCTCGGTTCAAAAGGAAAGGTGTTTTATTATGCTGTCAGGGCTGTTTCACCGGGAATATTCAGGCAGGGTCCTGTTGCAGCCGATGCGATGTACAATGGCGAGTACCACTCTTATCATGGGGCACAGACAATCAGAATTTACAAATAGCTTTGGCAATTCACACGAGTAAGCCTTGAACCTATGACCTGGAAAGAAACAATGATACTGTTCATCCTGGCAGCACTGAATTTTACCCACGTACTGGATTTCATGATCATGATGCCACTGGGTAATTTTCTAATGCCTCATTTCCACATCACCGCTCGTTTTTTCAGCTGGATCGTGGCGGCTTACCCTGTTACCGCCTGTATCTCCGGGCTGATATCCGCTTTTTATGTAGACCAGTACGACAGAAAAAAAGTGTTACTGTTTGCTTATTCGGGGTTCCTCATTGGAACTTTTTGTTGCGGCATCGCTCCGGACGAGATCTTTCTTTTCGCCGCGAGGATACTCACCGGATTTTTTGGCGGGATGATTGCGGCCCAGGTGTTCTCGATCGTGGCCGACATATTTGTATATGAAAAACGGGGAAGAGCAATGGGGGCTATATTCATGGCCTTTTCTATCGCATCGGTTTTTGGAGTTCCTATCAGTCTTTATATCGCCAACCAGATCAGCTGGCATGGGCCTTTCATTTTCATCGCCTTGCTTGGCCTGCCTGTAATGTTTTTGATCGTAAGGTTTCTTCCCCCAATGCAGACCCATCTTGTGGCTCCTGAAACTGCCGGCAGGTTCAGGCCCGATATCGGGAAAGTGCTTGGGGACATTATAGCGAACCGCAGTCAGATGATCGCCCTGCTTTTCTCAGGCATGCTGATGCTGGGTCACTTTTTGATCATCCCATTCATCAACCCATACATGGAATTCAACCTGGGATTCAGCAAAACCGAAACCCCGATGCTGTATATGGTAGGTGGTGTCTGCGCTTTTATCTCCTCATCAATTCTTGGGAGGATGTCCGACAAATATGGCAAGTTCAGGATATTTAGTATCTGTTTGATCCTTTCGCTGATTCCTATTTATTTCATCACGACCATGGGCCGGATTCCCTTGTGGATCGTGCTGGCCATATACGGGCTTTGGTTTACGTTTTCAACCGGCAGAAATATTCCCGCGCAGGCGATGATCACCACAGTAGTGGTGCCCGCACAGCGTGGTCAGTTCATGAGCTTCAATTCTTCCTTTCAGCAATTGTTTACGGGTCTGGCTTCCGTCATTTCAGGTCTGATCGTAACAGAGGGGGTAGGTGGAAAGATACTTCATTTCGACTGGGTGGGGTATCTGAGTATGGCTATCGTCTTTAGTTGTTTGTTTCTTGGGAGGACGCTTGCCGTCAGGGAGTCGTTGAAATGACGGTTCTTCCTTTTTTTGAAAAAAAAGGAAGCCAAAAAAACTTTGGCTGTTAACAAGATTCCCGCTTTTTTCCTGATAAAAAAGCGGGCAAAAAATCAAGGCTCACATTGGAAAGACTAAAAATCGTATCTCCGGGCTGAAGAAAAACAAGTCACAACATTAGAATAAATCCCAGCTTTTGTAGGACTTACCAACTAAGAATATTTCCCAGCCACAGTAACATCTGTTTTTCTTCCTTGCCTGCCGAAGCCTTGGCGAAGGCGAGCGTCGCCCTTCGATTCGATTTTCTTAACGTCTTTCCAATGTATGCCCATAGGACAATCAGAAAGAGAAAGAGAAAGAGATGGGAGGAGACCCTCTGGTTCTTTCCTCTTCCCCTTTCTCTTTCTGTTTCTGTTTCTTTCTTCTTCCTCTTTCTCTTTCTCTTTCTTCACCCTGATTTCCCTTCCGGTCTTATTCTGAAGGCGCAAATATAAATATCGATTACATTCTCTTCCTCGCACGCCGACTTTGTCAGCCGTAGCTTTAGAGAAGGCTGAAGCCTTGGCGAAGGCGGGTGACGCCCTGCGACCCGGTTTTTATTTCGCCTTTTCCGCGAAGGCCAGAATACAATAAGCAGGGTTCTTCCATTTTTTAAAAAAGCAAAAAAGTTAAACTGGTTTTATGCGTTTTCTTAACCTGGTATAACCCGTCGCTGCGACACGCAAAAGAACTTTGCCTGTAAATGATTAACATGAAACAGGCAACAACTCATCCCCTTTTTGCTCCCTATGAAATAGGAACACATCAACTCATCAACAGGGCGGTGGTGGCGCCGATGACCCGTAACAGCGCCAGCGCCAAAGGAATCCCCACCCAACAAATGGAAGCATATTACCTGAATTTCGCGAAGGGAGGCTTTGGAATGATAATCACAGAAGGAGTCTATACTGACGAGATAGCCTCTCGCGCCAACATCCATCAACCAGGCATCGTATCAATTGAGCAGCAGGAGGCCTGGGCAGAGCTTGTGTCGGGGATCAAGGCGTTTCCGGTCAAATTCATTTGCCAGTTGATGCATGCGGGCGCGCTTTCGGAATTCGTTGATCATCCGCAGGCTCCTTCTGCTGTGCAACCATTGGGTGGCTATTCCTTGCCAGGAAAGATGACGCTGTCGGACTTTGAAATTGCCCGCCGGGGCTTTGTAAACGCCGCGATAGCTGCGGAAAGATGCGGGTTCGATGGAGTTGAACTTCATAGCGCCAATGGTTACCTGCTCGACCAGATGATCACAGATTATACCAACCTCCGCGACGATGAATATGGAGGCAGCATGGAAAATAGGTTCCGCCTGCTCAATTCCATTGTCATGGAAATTAAAGCAGCAACAAAGGAAAATTTTCTGATCGGTCTGCGCCTTTCTGAAAGCAAGGTGAATGATCTAACCTATCGCATGCCAGGCGGGGCCGACGATGCAAGAAAAGTTTTACGTGAGGCCGGAAAACTTCCACTGTCCTATATACATATTGCCGCGGAAGGCGGCATATGGGAAAGAGAATGCCGGTATCCCGACGGAAGTTCATATGGCAGCCTCGCCAGGGAATTATGTGGCATTCCGGTTATCGTAAACGGAGGCATGCATGATGTCGAACTCGGAAGGTGGATACTGGAAAACGGGCATGGAGACTTGCTTTCCATAGGCCGGGCGGCAATCGCAGATCCGCAATGGCCATTGAAGATTCAAAGTGGCGATGCACCGGTATTGTTCAACAAAGCAATGATCAAACCCTCGCTTACATTGTCGAATACAAGGGCATATTTTGAAAGGGTGACGTAACAACCCTCCCGCTTTTTTTCTTGATAAAAAAAGCGGGGCAAAAAAATCAAGGCTCACATTGGGAAGACTAAAAATCGAATCTCCGGGCTGAAGAAAAACAAGTCACAACTTTAGAATAAATCCGGGCCTGAGGAGGACTTACCAGCTATGAATATATCCCAGCCACAGTATCATCTGTTTTTCTTCCTTGCCTGCCGAAGCCTTGGCGAAGGCGGGCTACGCCCTCCGATCCGATTTTCTTTTACGTCTTTCCAATGTATGCCGAAAATCAGTACGGCTCGCCCGCTGAAACTTTAGCGTAGGGGGGAGAAAGAGAGCGAAGAGCGAAAGACGAATTGTGCGTGACATCTGTATTTGCGCCTTCAGAATAAGACCGGCCTTGCCCGCCATAGCTGCGAAGCAGCGAAGGCGGGCGAAGGCAAAATTTTCAAGTGCTGCGGAAAACGGCGAAGGAGAGGATTGAAAATATAAAGATGATAGTTGCAACTGCAGAAGAGAATTACCACAGCCGATCGGAGCATTCCTTCGCCGTAGCGGCACGCAGAAAATTTTAGGTCTTATTCTGACAGCGCCATATTTTTTTGCGTACTTTTTTTCTAAAGAAAGTACGTGAGGTTTCCTCTTGCACAAAGACTTTTAAAAAAAGTAATAAGGCATTCCTTCGCCGTAGCGGCACGCAGAAAATTTTAGTCCTTATTCTGACAGCGCCAGATTTTTTCGTTTTTTTTCAAAAAAAGGAAGAAGAGTTCACTCTACTTCAGAGAAAAGTTTTTGGCTTACATTTTCCCAAAAAAAGGAAGAAAACTTCACCGAAAACTATTTACCCTTAGCGGACTGGCCTCTGATACGACTCAGAAATACCGGAGTAATGCCAAGATAAGAAGCTATATGTTTTTGTGCCAGCCGGTTAAGAAGCGTGGGATATTTCCTGGCGAATGTCTCGAATCTTTCCCTGCCATCCAGCGTGATGGTATTCAGAATCCGCTGGTCCTGGGCCATGGCCGCATTTTGGTGGAGGATGCGGAAAAAACGGTCAAAAATCGGAGCCCCTTCATACAGTTTATTGAGTGAGGGCAAGGAGATCTGCAAAAGTTCCGAAGGTTCTACAGCCACGATATTACGTGTGGCAGGAGTGTTGCCGAGAAAACTGGCAAAGTCGGTTATCCACCAGTTTTCGATCGCAAAATGAAGAGTGTGTTCAACACCCGATCTGTCTGTATGAAACGAGCGGAGGCAACCACTTACCACAAAGTTTTCAAATTGACAAAGAGATTGCTCGTGTACCAGGTAAGCCCTTGCGGGCAGCTTCCTGTAGCCAAGTAGTGAAAGAAAGAGATCAGTGTCTTTTTCAGTCAGACGCACATAACGACTCACGTGTTCAAGTATTACCTGGTGAGCCGCTTCAATATTCATGAGGATCTTTATCTTGACAGTCTTCAATAGAAAATGGGCTGAGGAGAAATACTCTTCAGCCCATCGTATCAAAATATTTTCGGTTAGGCGAGCGCGTTAACCTTACGGGTCAGCTTGCTCTTCATATTCGAAGCTTTGTTTTTGTGGATGACGCCCTTTTTGGCAAGTTTGTCGATCATGGAAATAATCTTCACCAGCTCGGTAGAGGCGGCCTTACCTTCCTTGATCTCTTTCAGATCGCGGATGGCGTTACGCGTTGTTTTGCCATAATAGCGATTTCTGTCCCTGCGCTTTGTTGCCTGCCGTACATCTTTCTTGGTAGCCTGATGGTTTGCCATTGTTCAGTCAAAAATTTAAGACGGCAAAAGTACTGTATTCCGTTGGAAAAGGGAAAAACCGGGGTGTATATCTTGAAAATAAATCCTAATAACCCTGATACTCAACCAAATTACCCTAGCTTGATCCTGAGTTTTTACCGATATTTGTACGCCATAATTTGAAGGCTGGTTTACTACCAGATATGGATTGAAAGTTAACATTATATGAAGGATTTCAGTTATATAACCAATTCCCACCCCTCCTTTATTGAAGGCCTTTATCAGGAATTTCTCGGCAATCCCGAGGCTGTGGACCCGGAACTAAGAAAATTTTTTGAAGGTTTTGATTTTGCCATGGCCTCCGGGAAGGCAGCGGCAAATGGCGGCCCAAATGGGCAGGCGACGACCGGTACGTCCTCAAAACTCGCCCCCCAAAATGGTCAGGCCCAGGGTGCACCCTCTACGGAGGTTAAAACCACCACCGACGGTGTTGAGTGGAAAAAGGAACTTGGGGCATACCGGTTGATCCTCGGCTACCGGAACAAGGGCCACCTGATCGCTAAGACCAACCCTATCCGCCCCAGGAAGGACCGGAATCCCAACCTCGACCTTGGTTTTTTCGGCTTTACCGAAGAAGACCTGAACAAGAATTTCTTCGCGGGCAACCTGATCGGCCTGGGTACAACCACCCTGAGTAACATTCTCAATCACCTGCAACAATGCTATGCATCACATGTAGGTATTGAATTCAAATACATCAGTGACCAGAATAAGGTCAATTGGCTGACAAACGAAATGGAGAAAAACTGGCTTCAGCCCGTTTCTCTTGAAAAGAAGAAAAGGATTTTAGAAAAACTGAACGAGGGTGTGATGTTTGAAAAATTCCTCCACACCAAGTATGTTGGCCAAAAAAGATTTTCTCTCGAAGGAGGTGAAACCACGATTCCCGCTCTCGACGCCATCATCAATACCGCCGCTGACCACGATGTGCAGGAAGTGGTGATCGGCATGGCCCACAGAGGCCGGCTGAACATTCTCGCCAACATAATCGGTAAAACATACGAGCAGATATTCAGCGAGTTTGAAGGAACAGCAAAGCTCGACCAGACCATGGGTAGCGGCGACGTGAAATACCACATGGGCTACGGCAGTGAAGTGCAGACGCCCAATGGCAAAACCGTTCACCTTAAACTCACACCAAATCCTTCACATCTTGAAGCAGTTGACCCTCTTGTAATTGGGTTCGCAAGGGCCAAGGCAGATGTTTTATACAACAGCGAATACGATAAGATACTTCCCATCCTCATCCATGGAGATGCTTCAGTGGCAGGACAGGGCGTTGTCTACGAAGTCGTGCAGATGAGCAATCTTTCCGGTTATTTTACCGGGGGCACCATTCACTTCGTGATCAACAACCAGATCGGGTTCACCACCGACTTTGACGATGCACGAAGCGCCGACTACTGCACATCTGTGGCTGCGATGATCCAGTCGCCCGTTCTCCATGTAAATGGCGATGACGCGGAAGCGGTGGTGAAATGCGTGGAGATCGCAACGCGCTATCGGCAGGAATTCAACTCGGATATTTTCATCGACATGGTCTGTTACCGAAGACACGGGCATAATGAAGGTGATGATCCGAAATTTACCCAGCCCGAACTCTACGCGCTCATCGAAAAACATCCGAACCCCCGCGAAGTGTACACCACCTATCTCCTCGAGAACGGAGAAGCCGATGCGCAGAACATGGCCAAGGAGATGGAAAAGAAATTCTGGAACGACCTCCAGGAAAGACTGGATGAGATCAAACAGCACCCCTTACCGTATCACTATCAGCAGCCAGAGATGTGGTGGAAGAGTTTGAGAAACGCCACACCCGACGACTTCAACGAATCACCGGAAACCGCTATAAAAGCTGAGGATTTTCAATCCGTTTTCGATAGCCTCATGAAATGGCCTGCAGATTTCAAACCACTGAAAAAAGTGGAGAAGATCATACAGGACAAGAAAAAATTATTCGAAACTGAAGGCAAGGTCGACTGGGCCACTGGAGAATTGCTGGCTTATGGAAGTTTGCTCCTCGATGGAAAGAACGTTCGCATGAGCGGCCAGGATGTGCGCAGGGGTACCTTTTCTCACAGGCATTCTATCCTCAGGGATGAGAACAATGGCAATACTCATAGCCGATTGAGAGACATTCCGGGAGCCACCGGCAAATTCAGAATATATAATTCCCTGCTAAGTGAATACGCTGTCGTAGGCTTCGAATATGGATATGCGATGGCCACTCCCAATACATTGGTTTTGTGGGAGGCTCAATTTGGCGATTTTGCCAATGGAGCGCAGATCATCATCGACCAATTCATCAGCAGCGCCGAACAAAAATGGAACCGTATGAACGGCATGGTGATGTTACTTCCCCACGGTTACGAAGGACAGGGCCCCGAACACTCGAGTGCAAGACTTGAAAGATTCCTGATCATGTGCGCCGAACTGAACCTGGTGATCACCAACATCACTACTTCAGCAAATTTCTTTCATTCCCTCCGTCGCCAGTTGTACTGGCCCTTCCGTAAACCGCTGATCAATTTTGCACCGAAGGCGAATTTGCGGCACCCGGGTTCATACTCGGTTGTGAAAGATTTTACCGAGAAGAATTTCCAGGAAGTGATTGATGATACCACCACCGAAGATCCCTCAAAAATAAAAAAAGTGTTGTTCTGCAGCGGTAAAGTGTATTTTGACCTTGCGGAATACAGAAATAAAAATAATGAGAAAGGAACGGCCATTGTACGCCTGGAACAACTGTATCCCCTGCCGGTGAAACAACTTGAGAATTTGTACAACAAGTACAGCAAGGCCACCTGGTTCTGGGTTCAGGAAGAGCCGCTGAATATGGGCGCCGCATCCTACCTGCAAATGAATCTCAAATCGATCAATTATGGTGTGATCAGCAGACAACCCAGTGCTTCGCCCGCCACCGGTTATGCCAAGGTGCATGCACAGGAGCAACAGGAGATCATTGAAACGGCTTTCAGCATTTAGAAGAAAATTCAAACAGAACAAATAAGTTTATGATTGAGATTAAAGTTCCGACAGTAGGCGAATCGATTAGTGAAGTAACCCTTCTCAAATGGACAAAGAAAGAAGGCGACTATGTGGAAAGAGACGAAGTGATCGCGGAGTTGGAAAGCGAAAAAGCAACATTTGAAGTGAACGCTGAAAAAGCCGGTATACTGAAACTTTCTGCCGGCGAAGGCGATACCCTGAAGATTGGAGACTTGCTGGCTTCGATTGATGAATCTGCTGCCCGTCCCGAGGCAAAACCCGAAGCAAAATCTGAAGCCAAACCCGAATCAAAACCAGCGGCAACTGGTAATGCGGTTCCTGAAAAGCCAAAACCTGAACCCTCTCCCGCAGACGCCACAAAAACGGAAGCACGCACTGCACCTGCAGAAGCAAAAACGGCTTCACCAGAAGTAAAAGCCACCCCGGTTGCGTCTGCTATGATCGCAGATAAAAAATTAGATCCAAAAACCGTCACACCATCAGGTGTGCAAGGCAAGATCCTCAAACACGATGTGCTTGATGCACTCCGTAATCCCGGTCGCGTACCAGGTAAGGAACTGTTCCAACGCGGAGAACGAAAAGAAAAAATGAGCAACCTGCGGCGTACTATTTCCCGCAGGCTTGTGGAAGCGAAAAATTCCACTGCCATGCTCACTACATTCAATGAAGTGGACATGTCCAGAATAATGGAGCTCCGGACAAAATACAAGGATAAATTCAAGGAGAAACACGGAGTAGGACTGGGCTTCATGAGCTTCTTTACAAAAGCCTGTTGCTTTGCTCTGCAGGAATGGCCCGCAGTGAACGCATACATTGATGGGGATGAACTTGTTTACCATGATTTTTGCGACATATCTATTGCCGTGTCCGCTCCCAAAGGCCTCGTTGTACCTGTGATCCGGAATGCCGAAAGTCTGGACATGGCCGGCATAGAAAAAAAGGTGATTGAACTGGCTACAAAGGCGAGGGATAATAAACTGACGATTGAAGAAATGCAGGGTGGGACCTTCACTATTACTAACGGTGGTGTGTTTGGTTCACTGATGAGCACACCGATAATAAATATTCCCCAGTCTGCTATACTGGGCATGCACAAGATCCAGGAAAGACCTGTGGCCGTCAATGGTCAGGTGGTTATCAAACCGATGATGTACCTGGCGGTCAGCTATGATCACCGGGTTATCGATGGCCGTGAATCGGTAAGTTTTCTGGTAAGGGTCAAAGAGTTGCTGGAGAACCCCGAACAACTCCTCTTCGGCAAGGACCCGATGAAAGCTTTGCTGGAGTTATAATTTCCAGGCTCATCTATTCATTCTCCCTGTCATGAAATACGACAACCAGTTGAGGTATGCAGGAAACATCGTTTCGGCATATGATGGAAACGTTCCGCTATCAGGATGGTTGAACCAGTTCTTCAGGGAACACCCACAAATGGGTTCAAAGGACCGGAGAACCGTATCCTCACTGGTTTATGGATATTACCGACTTGGACAAAGTCAGTTTCCATCCACGGAACAAAAGATCCTGGCTGCCGCGGCTATCATGAATACAGAGCCGGAGTTCACCGAATATTTTGCGACTCACGTCGGTGACATAGATTTCAGCCAGGTATTTCCCTGGCAGGACTTGCTTAGTAATGAAGTGGACGCGAAAGCTTTTACTGCTTCTTTTGTTGTTCAACCAAATGTTTTTCTGAGAATCAGACCTGGTAAACGTGATCTCGTTCTCGACAAATTGAGAAATGCAGGCGTGGCATATGAAGAAACAGGACCCGATTGTATAGCTGTCATCGCGAGGACCCGGGTAGATCAAATGCTTGAGCTGGATAAGGAAGCGGTTGTTCAGGACAGAAGTTCACAGGAAACGGGTAAGTATCTGTCCAATACCGCTCCCGGCGCTGTCTGGGATTGTTGTGCCGGAAGTGGCGGCAAGTCAATCATGGCCTACGATCTGCTTAATCAGCCAATGCTATTGGTTTCCGACCTGAGACCTTCCATACTGATTAATCTTAAGAAACGATTTAGCGCTGCTGGGATATCGGCTTATCGTTCTTTCATTAGCGACCTGACTAAAGACAATGATAATCTGCCGGACAGACAATTATCTCTCATCATTGCGGACCTGCCCTGCACTGGTTCAGGTACCTGGTCAAGAACTCCGGAACAGTTGTTTTACTTCGATCCGGTACGGCTGCAACACTATGTTGGCCTGCAAAGAAAAATAATTTCGAATCTGCTAAACTTTAGCGGATCACGCACTCCGATCCTTTACATCACCTGTTCGGTATTTGCAGCGGAAAATGAAGAGATGACCGAATTCATAAAGGCGAATTCAAAACTGAAGCTCCAGGCGATGGAATTGATAAAGGGGTATAACGTCAAGGCAGACACGATGTTTGCCGCCCTGTTTACTCCCTGACTATTTTCAGTGTTTTCTTGTTGGCTCCGTCCCAATAGACAACGGCATAGACGCCGCTTTTCAGTTTCGGGGGGGACATGGGGATATAATAGAAGTTGTCCTTGACAACCTGTAAGTTTTTTACGCTTACTACTTGTCCTGACATGTCCACCAGCCTCAGGCCCGCGGGTCCGGTTTTTGGTGCTTTCAGTAATAAATTAAACTGCGATTTAAATGGAACGGGGTAGGCGCCCAGCCACTCATGACTCAGACGGTTGCCACTGGCAAGGATTCTTTTTTGTACCAGCATTCCGAACGCCCTTCTGAAGTTCGGGATGCCATAGCCATACCGGTTGTCAGGTTGTTCATACTTGTTGGAACTCTGTTCAACGGCTTTGATAATCTCCATATTCGAAAATTCCGGAAATGCCTGCCAAAGACAGAGGATGAGTCCCGCAACATTGGGATTGGAATAGGAGGTGCCACTGCCCACCGCGGGATCTCCTGATGGCAATGCAAAGACCGCATTTCTTCCGACTGACACAATGTTTGGTTTCATTCTACCGCCTGATGATGGTCCCCATGAGCTGGAGGCGGCAATCAGGCCGTCTTTGTCAACAGAACCTACAGTCATCACGCTGTCGCCGTCTGCGGGACAGGAAATAAACTTTGTGTCGTCGACGGCTAGTCCGGAATTTCCGGCGCTGTTCATCACGATTATGCCTTTTTTGGCGGCCATGTCGGCAGCAATTGTAATCTCGTAGGTATTGCCATTTCTGCCGGCATAAGTATGGTTGTAAGCTGGGTTGTCAAAATTGACATAGCCAAGCGAGGAGGAGATCATGTCGGCACCCGCACTGTCGGCCATTTCTGCGCCAACGATCCAGTTCTGTTCTTCGGCTGGGGTTTCTGTTGCTACTTCTTCCGTCCGGAACAGGAGGTACCCGGCCTTGGGAGCTGTTCCCACGATAAAACCCGGTCGGTTGGCCGCCAGGATCGTAAGGCAGTTTGCGCCATGAGGATCATCTTCCGACACGCTGGTCTCTCCATTTACAAAATCATGTTCAGCAATCACCTGACCCGCGAGACGCATGCTGTCAAGGGCAGGGTTAGTATTGTATTGGTAAAAGCCTCCGTCAAGCATTGCAATTGTCATCCCTTCTCCCCGGTATCCATTATTATGAAGGAATTCACCTTCGTGTATGTGTACCTGTGGAAAATTCATACCATAAAATTCCGCGTCGGTGGCAACCGTATTAGTTGTGTCTAGTTCGTTCACCATGGTGAAAACTGCGGCGTCGGAACTCAATTCCTCACCTAACTGTTTTTTATTGACAACTTTTGGTTTACCAGGGCCGCTCATGGGCTGGGAGCTGATCACAAAAGGAAGAAGTTCTATGTCGGTGATCACACTGGCACCGGAGACCCTTACAAATACTTCGTTGAACCACCTTGATGTATTCAGTATAGTAACGCCGGCAATAGACTGCAATGCGGCTACATATGCTGGATTCACGGGAAGATCTGTGGAATCGATGGATATGTGCTGCCTGTTTCTCCTCGCTATTGCTTTGCTTGAAAGATAGACAGATGGATTAGACAGCGAATATGGAGTTCCGGACTTGTCCTTCAGCTTCACCACATATTTTACGGATTGAGCCTTCACCGCCAGTACAGAGAAAATAATAAAAAAAGAAATCAGTATATTTTTCATGAATGGTTTATCAATTGTGGTCGAGGATTGTCATGCGCAGGCCAAATCCAGTGGTATAACCCGGGTTGCCGGAATTTGGTGGCTGATATTCCCACATCCAAACTTCTTTGTACACGAGCCCCACGTTCTTCGCATATTGTTCCAGCCAGTAATTTTTGTAGGCCAGGCCGTCCGGGAAAACGATAGGCACATTGGATGAGTCCGCAACCTGTATCACAGACACCGTACTATCATATACGTTGTCATTGATCAGGGCGGATGTGTTCACGTCCTGATATGTGTAGTTCCACAAGGCAATGTCCTCATCATTACTGAACTGAAAATATTCGTAGTAGGGTGTCACAGGCAGAAAACTGTTGCCGTGCCAGTTGAATCCTTCCGTTACCGGCAGTTTCAGTTTCATGAACCTGAGGTTGTTTTCGGAGAGCTCAATACTTGTTTTGGTAGGTGTGATCCAGTAGGTAAGGTTCTCTGAATAATCCTTTTCAATGATGCTGTTCAGGCTGCGCAGGTATCTAACGACACGGTAAACCGGCCTTCCTTCATTGTCGGTAATCTGACCGTCCACGACGTCTTTCGCATCATATGATCGAACCGTATCCGACTGACCGAAATTTACATAAAGGGTGGAGTCGAGCCGGTACCTGATGTATTTACCGACCTGCAGGGGAAGATAACTGTCGAGCGGAGCAGTTTCTACCGTCCCGGTTTGTTTCCGGCATGAGAGCGCGACAAAGGAGATCGCGATGCCGGTAAACAGAAAGCTCAGGGTTCGTTTCATAAGATGTCCGCTAAAGGATTCATTTCAAACGATAAACGACCCTGAATATTGCGTTTTTAGAGCCTGATAATGCCTCCACCAATCACATCGTCTCCTTCATAGAACACCGCACTCTGACCGGGCGCGATACTTTTGGCTTCTTCATAAAAACTGACATTGACTCCGTGATCGGCAGCATATAGATTTGAGAGGGTCCCTTTGTCTTTGTACCTCACCTTGGTAACCGCTTCCATGCCGTCGGTAATGCCTTCATATTTCTGCCAGTTTAGCTTTCCCACCTTCATTTCTGACCTGTTCAGGTCGGTTTCATCGCCAAGGACAACAGTATTCGAATCGGGCTGGATGGAAGTGACATAAACCGGTTTGCCAAATGTGATGTCCAGACCCTTTCTCTGACCGATGGTATAAAACGGATAACCTTTGTGTTTGCCAAGGACTTTTCCGGATTTGTCAACAAAATTCCCTCCTGCAACAGCCGCTTCGAGGTCAGGGTTTCTTCTCTTCAAAAAGCCCCGGTAGTCGTTGTCGGGCACAAAGCAGATCTCATAGCTTTCGCTTTTTTTCGCCAGCTGGGGGTAGCCGTAGTCCAGCGCCATCTGCCTGATCGCGGGTTTGTGATAATCGCCCAGGGGCAACATAGTGCGTTTGAGCAGGTCCTGTTCGAGGCCCCAGAGTACATAACTCTGATCCTTGAGATCATCGGCACCGCGACTGAGGAAGTATCTTCCATTGTGGTGTTGCCTGATCTTTGCGTAGTGCCCGGTGGCAATGAATTCGCAGTCAAGAGCGTCTGCCCTTTTGAGGAGTGCCCGCCACTTGATGTGCGTGTTGCACATTACACATGGATTTGGTGTGCGGCCGGCCAGGTATTCATCTACAAAATTATCGATCACAAAATCCCCGAATTCTTCGCGGATATCGAGTATAAAGTGTGGAAAGCCGTGGTTGACAGCGGCGGTGCGGGCATCGTTGAAGGAGTCGAGGTTGCAGCAACCCGTTTCTTTTTTGCCGGGGCCGCTGGAAGCATAGTCCCAGGTTTTCATTGTGATGCCAATCACTTCATATCCTTCGTCGTGGAGCATCAGGGCGGTGACGGTACTATCTATACCGCCGCTCATGGCTACCAGCACTTTTCCTTTCCGGCTCATGGGCGCAAAGATAATACTAAAAGCAAACTGCCGGCCGCCATGGTAGGGCGAGCCTGGATAAACCTCGCGATCAGGGTTTTGAATGAGGACTACCTCAGGCCTCCAAACCTGATACCCAGGAAGATGTCCGCCTGTTTGGATTCACCAACCAGGGCGGTAAAAAGGCTGCCCGAACCTACAAATATGGGTCCTGCCCGCAGACACAGGCCTGCATTAAATTTTGACAGGGAGTTATAGTTCAGGGGGAGGTAGGCACCGAACGCCCTGGTCTCGAACCGGGGTGTAAGGGTCAGGGTGGAGTAATTCACATTATTATACACCTTGTCGTTGCTGTTGCTCAGCGAGATCTGGCTGGCCAGGTTCAGAAAAAATCCATTGTTGATTAAGTAATCGGCTTCCAGCTGCATACTGGCAGGCAGGGAAACTGAATAGGTGGTTTCTGTATTTGAAGCTGCGGGTGTGAAGAATTGCGGATGGGTTTTAAAGAAACTATTGTAGTCGTCAAGTTCGTTGAGGTCGTTGAGATAAAGTTTTTGATTGTCGGGGATATTCATAGTATAAGACCCGCTTCTTGCAGGATCCTTGTCGTATTTTATTTTTCCCAGGTCGAGAAGCGAGAAACCAAATTTGAATTTGTAATTGTCGCCGGAATTCTTCGATTTTCCCGCAGCATCGGGACGGTATTCATAGATCAGGCCAAGGTCGGCTCCAAATCCGGAACCGTTGAAGTTAGTCAGGTCATCGGCTTCGAGCGACGAGATATTTATTCCGCCGAAACCCGTAGCCACCTTGCCGGTAGCATCGGTCACAAAACCACTTTCGGCGATGAGGTCTGCGTCGAGTGTTGCATTAAAATTATTGACGTTGACAAATCCATTACCCACGCCTGCAAGATATTTAAGGGTCAACCCACCTTTAAGAAAATGTTCACCGGAATTAACGAGAACCCGGCCATAGGTCAGGCCGATCTCAGACCAGGCATTAACGGCGAGGCGCATATTTTCGGTTGATGATATCCGGTAGGGCAGGTCGCTGTCGGGATTTACGTCATCAGACAATTGGTTAAGCAGTTTGCCATCAATATTGAGCACGTTGGCGAAGGCCCTGACCCTGGTGGTCAGTGCAAATGCATTTTCATGATCTATGTTGAGCAGGAATGAAGGTCCGTGGATGTCGAGGGTAATCAGCCCGGAGCTTGCTCCGGCGCCGTTGGTGAGAAAATTATCTCTTAGGGCGTCGTCTTTGAAATTGTCGGTGATGTTGGCCAGGTCGAATGAGGCCTTGTTGTTTGCCACCAGCATGTCAACGGCCAATAAATTAACGTCGTATTTGTATTTGCTGTCCGAGGCGTTTGCCGGGTTGTAAAAGACACCGTTTACGCCACTGTAGTTACTTGTTCTGAATCCTGGAAGCGACTGTGCCATGGAGGTCGAAAGGGCGAGGGCAAATACTATTGTCAATTGAATTTTTCTCATTGAAACTGATTGAATTAGATGGTTAGCAAGGGGATACCTGGTCCCGGATTTCCACCCTAACGGAAATCAGCGCCGGATATTGGCATTCGTCACGGGGGATTGGGGAAAAATTGGGTATGAATTCCGTTAAAACCTCAATGGAACCCTTTGCATTTCAGTTAATTTGCAGGTTCACACCAATAAAAGGACCAAACATGATAAAGCTACAGGTGATCGGAAATTTAGGGAAGGACTGTATAACCAATACGGTCAATGGGAAGACTGTGATAAATTTCAGTGTGGCACATACTGAGAAATTCAAAGACAGCACCGGCAACCAGAAGGACAAGACCATCTGGGTAGAATGTGCTTACTGGACCGACAGGACTGCCATTGCTCCCTATCTTAGGAGGGGAACCCAGGTATATGTGGAAGGGAGCCCGGAAGTGAGGACCTATTCCAAGAATGATGGTACACCCGGTGTATCACTGACGTTAAGGGTGTCTTCCGTTCAGTTACTGGGAAGCAGGGGAGAGGGCGGATCTAACCAGGAGCAGGGGAATAACTACAATTCCGAAAGGACAACTGCGCAGCCCGTGTCTTCGGTTGGTGGTCAGGAGGATATAGACGATCTTCCATTCTGATGAGATTGATAACGAATTCACAGATCGCTGAAATGCCGGGTTCCTGATGGCAGATCAGACTTTCAGTTACGGGCAATTGTCGGACTTTGCTCAGGCGGTATTCAGAAGCATAGGCTGCAGTGAGGAAGATACGCTCATTGCTACCAGGTGTTTGTTGAGTGCCGACCTCAGGGGTGTGGACTCGCACGGCATTGCCCGGTTGCCTGGTTACGTCAGGCTATGGGAAGCGGGACGGGCCAATACAACCCCGCATATCAGGATCATCCATGAAAGCCCATCCACCGCAGTGGTGGATGGAGACAGTGGGCTGGGCCTGGTGGTGGCACCCTATGCCATGACCGTGGCAATCTCCAAGGCAAGAGCCGTCGGCACGGGATGGGTGAGTGTGCAGAACTCAAATCATTTTGGTATTGCCGGTTATCATGCGCTGATGGCCGTGGAAGAGGACATGATCGGCATTGCCATGACCAATGCCAGTCCCCTGGTGTCACCGACCTTTTCCATCGACCGTATGTTGGGCACCAACCCCATTTGTGTAGCCATACCCGCAGGGGAAGAGCCGGCATTTGTTGCAGATCTGGCCACTACGACAGCGGCGAATGGCAAACTGGAGATTTTACAACGAAGAAAAGAAGATGCTCCTGAAGGTTGGATTCAGGACAGTACAGGGAATGTAAGTGTCGATGCGCATGGATTGAAAAAGGGAGGCGCACTGCTGCCCCTCGGGGGCGACCGCGAACATGGCAGCCACAAAGGTTATGCCCTGGGCGCGGTGGTGGATATCTTCTCCGCCTTGTTGAGCGGCGCAAATTACGGACCCTGGGTTCCCCCATTTCCGGCATTTCTACCCATGCCCCAGGACATGCCGGGCAAGGGCATCGGCCATTTCTTTGGGGCCATGCGCATCGACGCATTCCGGCAACCGCTCGATTTTAAATACCATATGGACAAGTGGATCCGGACCTTCCGGGCTGCCGCAACAGTGCCGGGTCAGGACAGGGTGTTGATTCCGGGAGATCCCGAACGGGAATCCGAAGAAGAAAGAATTACCAATGGCATTCCGCTTCATGAGTCGGTGGTGGCCGACCTGCGCAAAGTGGCCGACGAATTCCAACTGAATTTTCCAGAGAACCAACCGGCTTAACGCCTCATCGGCATCAAGAGTTCGAACTGAATTCTTCAAAGAATCAACCGCCCAGATACCTCAGCGGCTTCGAGAATCCAACTAAATTCTCCAGAGAACCAACCCGCCTGATGGTTCAGCTTTTTCAAGAATCCGAACTGAATTTTTAATCATGATCTCCTGTCACGATGCGGGTGCGTAATACGCTTATCTTTGCGCACTTAAAATTTCCCTTACATGAAGATCATGAAATTCGGAGGCACATCTGTTGGTCATCCGGACAGAATGCGCCAGGTTGCCGAACTGATCACCAAAACCAACGAGCCCACATTCGTAATACTTAGCGCCCTCAGCGGCACCACCAATGCACTGGTGTCCATCGGCGACGCGATGGCGGCGGGCAACAGGACACAGGCGAAAGAAAATATCGACAAGCTTGAGACGCATTACCGTTCTTTTATAAAAGAGTTGCTGAAATCTGAACCTGCGTTGAAAAAAGCGGGCAACATCCTCTCCGAACATTTTGAATTCCTCAATATCATCCTGCGAATTTCCTTTAGCGAAGCGCTCAACAAGGATATACTGGCGCAAGGGGAACTGCTTTCAACAAAACTTTTCTCCACCTACCTGGAAGAAAAAAAGATAGACCACTGTCTACTGCCCGCACTGGAATTCATGAGTATCGACATCAACGATGAGCCACAGGTTCCCGTGATCCAGACACGGCTGACAAAATTGCTCGAACAGCACAAAGACAAAAAACTCTTCATCAGCCAGGGATACATCTGCAGAAATGCGCGCGGTGAGGTTGACAATCTTAAAAGAGGGGGCAGTGACTACACTGCTTCTTTGGTAGCTGCTGCGGTACAGGCCTCGGTCTGCGAGATCTGGACCGACATTGATGGTATGCACAACAATGATCCGCGGGTTGTGAAAAGAACAAGACCGATTGAGCAGATGAGTTTCGAAGAAGCCGCGGAGCTCGCCTATTTCGGAGCCAAGATCCTGCACCCCGCCTCCATCTGGCCCGCCCAATTTTACCGGGTTCCCGTAAAGCTATTGAATACCATGGATCCTGCTGCCCCCGGGACCCTGATCACTTCTGAAGCCGGTTCGGTGGGTGTCAAAGCTGTTGCCGCGAAAGACGGCATCATCACCATCAACATCAAGAGCAGCCGCATGTTGCTGGCCTACGGGTTTCTTAGAAAGATCTTTGAAGTGTTTGAGAAATACCGCACCTCGATCGACATGATTACCACTTCCGAAGTGGCAGTGTCCGTAACCATCGACAGCCAGGTCCACCTGAAAGAAATACAACGTGAACTGGAACCATTTGGAACCATCAGTGTTGAAGCCGACTACTCTATTATCTCTGTAGTGGGTAACGAGATTTCAAAAACACCGGAGGTGCTGAAAAAATTATTCGAAGCGCTGGCTACGGTGCCGGTGAGAATGGTCAGCTATGGTGGCAGTAAACACAATGTATCACTGCTTGTGCCTTCGGCAGACAAGACCAGAACTCTTCAACTGCTCAACAAAGGTTTGTTTGACCTGGATTGAACCGAATGAACTCTTGAAATAACTCAGGGGAGGTCATGGATCCATTTGGCAACGAGGTCGATCCATTTCACCTCGCTCGTTTTATTGTTCAAACCGAAACCATGACCACCTTTCTCATAGAGATACAATTCATGCTTCACATGATTTTTCTCCAGGGAGTCTGAGAATAGAACGCTGTTCCGATAGTTAACCGGATCGTCCTTGGCATGCACCAGAAAACTCGGTGGAGTTTCAGGGGTAACCTGTAATTCGTTGGAAAAAAACATTCGCTTTTCACCCGGAGCGTCTTTACCCAAAAGATTGTTCATTGAACCCTTATGACCAATGCTGTCGGTGAAGGTGATCACTGGATAGACAAGGACCATGAAATCGGGGCGAAGACTCGTTTTCTTTTTATTAGGTATGTACGATTTGGTAAAATGCGTACCTGTTGTGGAAGCAAGATGGCCCCCTGCAGAGAAACCCATGATACCGATCCTGTTGGATTTGATTCGATACCTGCGCGCGTTTTCACGGGCAAACTGAATGGCACGTTGTGCATCCTGTAGCGGGCCAATCTCCTTGTTGATCATCGACTGGTCATCGGGAATCCGGTATTTTAGAACAAAAGCGGTGATTCCTAATTCAGTTAATCTCTTCGCCACGTCAGTGCCTTCATGGTCAAGGGCAACAATGCCATAGCCGCCACCGGGGCACACCACAATTGCCTCGCCATTGGCCTTGCCTGCAGGGGGCCGGTAAACAGTGAGCGTTGGCCTGGTGATCTTGCCCACGATCATCACAGAGTCGTCATTATATGTGACCGATTCAGAATCGGGAACGATTTTCGAATTCGGTATTGTCTTTGGATACAAAGGGAATTTCTGCTGCGCAGAAGTGACGATAGAGGTAAACATAAGAACAAGCGGGAGCAGAGCTTTCATGAGATTAGTATTATATTCAGCAAGCCAATAAGGTTTATGAAGATAGGCATAGAGAGTCAAAGAATATACAGAAAAGGCAAGCATGGTATGGAGATGGTGGCCCTTGAACTGATCAGGGAAATCCAGCGTATGGATTCATCAGATGAATACATTCTTTTTGCGCGAAACGGCTCCGACAACGAATGCGTGAAAACGACCCGCAATTTTAAAACCCGGACCCTGCCGGGTTACACGTATGCAGACTGGGAACAGGTTTCACTGCCGCTGGCCATCCGCAAGGAAAAATTATCCATCATCCACTGCACCGCAAACACGGCTCCCATCGTTTGTCCGGCTCCACTGCTGCTTACGCTGCACGACGTCATCTTCCTGGAGAAGAGCAGCCTCGGTGGATCTGCCTACCAGAAATACGGCAACATGTACCGCAGGAGGATCGTTCCTGCCGCGATCCGGAATGCCGCCCACCTGATCACGGTTTCTCATTCGGAAAAACAGATCATCACGGACACCTGTCGTGTTGACCCTGACAAAATCAGCGTAATTTATAATGGGGTGAGTGAACAATTTCACAACCGGCATGAGGCCGTAGCCAGGGAAAATCTGAGAAAGAAATTAAAACTGCCTGCCCAGTTCATTCTGTTTCATGGAAACACCGCTCCAAAGAAGAATACTGTAAATGTGATAAAAGCGTATGTTCGCTACTGTTATGAATTCAGAGACACGCTGCCTATCGTGATCACCGATTATCCAGCCGACCAGGTGATGCGGGTGTTGCGTGAAACGGGCGATACGCACTTTGCTTCATCCTTCTTCTTCCCCGGATACGTTTCATCGGACGACATGCCCCTGTTGTACAGTTGCGCATCTTTGTTTCTTTATCCATCATTGCGTGAAAGTTTTGGACTACCCATTCTCGAAGCCATGGCGTCGGGGGTACCGGTGATCAGTTCCGACCGGTCGGCCATGGCGGAAATTGCGGGAGGGGCGGCATCACTGGTGAATCCGGCAGATCCTCAGGAAATTGCTGCTGCCATAATTGGCCTTCACAGCGACTCCGAAGAGCGTAACTGGCTCATCGGCCAGGGGCTGGAAAGAGCAAAGGCATTCAGCTGGAAAACGACCGCCCTTCAGGTGATGAAGTTGTACCACATGCATGGAAGATGACGCACTTTTTTTTAGAAAAAAAGTAGCGCAAAAAAACCTGGCGCTGTCAGAATAACACTTCAAGATTCCCGCTTTTTTCTTGATAAAAAAGCGGGCAAAAATCAAGGCTCACATTGGAAAGACTAAAAATCGCATCTCCGGGCTGAAGAAAAACAAGTCACAACTCTGGAATAAGTCCAGGCTTCAGTAGGACTTACCAGCTAAGAATATTTCCCAGCCACAGTAACATCAGTTTTTCTTCCTTGCCTGCCGAAGCCTTTGCGAAGGCGGGCAACGCCCTTCGATTCGATTTTCTTAACGCCTTTCCAATGTATGCCTAAAGAGAAACAGAAAGAGAAACAGGAACAGGAACAGGAACAGGAACAGAAAGAAAGAGAAGAAAGAGAAAGAAATGAGAGGGATGCATCAATATCCGCACTCCGCTCTGTTTCTCGCTCTCACTTCCTTCCGGCCTTATTCTGAAGGCGCAATACAAGAGTTATACCTCGCCCTCTTTCTCTTCTCTCTTTCTCTTTCTGAGTCTTGTATTCCGGCCTTCGTAGGAAAGACGTTAAAAAAACCAGGCGCAGGCACTGGTTTTTAGCCTTTACTACGACAGCCGCAGATTTTTTTGCCTACTTTTTTTCAAAAAAAAGTAGGGGATTCTAAATCACAATCATTGCATCTCCATAACTGAAGAAACGGTATTTGTCTTTGATGGCTTTTTTGTAGGCTTCCATTGCCAGGTCGTACCCTGCGAAAGCGCAGACCATAATTAGCAAACTGGTTTTTGGCAGATGAAGATTTGTGATCAGCGCATCTGCAACGTTGAAATTATAAGGAGGATGAATGAAAATATTTGTCCAGCCTTCGGATGGCTTCAGCAATTTTTCGGCGGTGTAGGACGATTCAATGGCACGCATGGTGGTGGTGCCCACTGAACAGATCCTGTGATTTCCCTCGATGGCCTTGTTGACGATCTTGCAGGCCACGTCTTCTATACGATAATATTCGGCGTCCATTTTATGCTTGCTCAGGTCTTCGACCTCTATGGGTCTGAATGTGCCCAGCCCCGTATGGAGGGTGACTTCGGCAAAACGGATACCTTTTATCTCAAGTCTTTTGATCAGTTCTTTGCTGAAATGCAAGCCAGCGGTTGGAGCGGCAACGGCACCTTCATGTTTGGCATATACAGTCTGGTACCTTTCCTTGTCTTCCTCGTCGGGCTTGCGTTTTATGTATTTTGGCAACGGGGTTTCACCCAGGATTTCAAGTACCTGTCTGAATTCGTCATCTGTGCCTTCCCAGAGAAAACGAATGGTGCGGCCGCGTGAGGTAGTATTGTCGATCACTTCCGCAACGAGTTCGTCGTTTTCGCCAAAATATAATTTATTGCCCACGCGAATCTTTCTTGCGGGATCAACGATCACATCCCAGAGCCGGTTGGGTTTATTCAGTTCACGAAGCAGGAAAACTTCGATCTTGGCGCCTGTCTTTTCCTTTCTTCCATACATCCTTGCCGGAAATACCTTGGTATTATTTACAGCAAATACATCCTTGTCATCAAAGTAATCCATAACATCGCGGAAGTGTTTGTTTTCAATTTGACCTGTTCTGCGATGAACAACCATCATCCGGGCGTCTTCTCTCTTTTTTGTGGGGTGTTGGGCAATAAGGTTTAGGGGCAGATCGAACTTGAACTGAGATAACTTCATTTAATCTATTGTTTATTTTGCCTATGATATCACTGAAGAGAGAGGAGGGAAGATCGGGAGCGCCGATACTAACCTGATCTTACGGCATCAGGTTGATATCATCTAAGGAATTATTTATAAGTTGGCAAAAGTACGACTTTTTTGCATTATGCCATCAGTTTTGGCACAGATTCCAGCAATTTCCGGGTATAGGCAGATTTTGGGTTCCTGTAGATGGCATCGGGTGTCCCGGATTCCTCAATCAGGCCTTTGCGCATAACGAGAATCCGGTCGCTGATATAGCGGATTACCGACAGGTCGTGTGAGATAAACAGACTGGTGAAGCCAAATTCAGCCTTGAGGTCATTCAGCAGGTTGAGTACCTGGGCCTGAATACTGACGTCCAGCGCTGAGACCGACTCATCACAAACGATGAATTCCGGTCTAAGCGCCAGTGCCCTGGCTATCACGATCCTTTGGCGCTGGCCGCCGGAAAATTCATGTGGATAACGATGATAGTGATCGGCCCGGAGATTCACCTTTTCTAGGAGTTGTGTCACTTCTTCCCTGATGAGCTTTTTTCCCCGCTCTCCGTAATGCACCAGGAGGGGTTCGGCGATGGCAGAACCAATGGTCAGGGAGGGGTTGAGTGATGAAAACGGATCCTGGAAAATGATCTGCATTCTTGTCCGCAATGATTTCAGCGCCCGTCCGTCGATCGCCGTAATGTCCTGATCATTGAATACGATCTTGCCCGACTGCGGTTTTACCAGGCCAAGGATGGCGCGTCCGATGGTAGTCTTGCCACAGCCCGACTCCCCGACCAGCCCCAGGGTTTCGCCTTTAAAAATCGAAAAACTGACCCCATCTACCGCACGGCTATAGTCCAGCACCCTGCCACCGAAGGTTTTCCTTGAGGGAAACCAGACTTTCAGGTCCTCAACTTTGATCAGTTCACCGGTTGGAGGCGGCTGATGAGCCGACTTGGGTGCCTCATCAACGGTTGATGCGGAAATGATAGGGACATTGAAGGCATCGCCGATATTTGACATGAAATCACCGACAACCGGAAGCCTTGTGCCTTTGGGATAAAGTCCCGGACGGCAGGCGAGGAGGGCTTTCGTATAAGGATGACCGGGAGAATCAAACACCTGCCTAACATTGCCCTGTTCCACAATCGATCCTTTGTGCATTATGATCACCCGGTGGGCAATTTCGGAGATTACACCAAGGTCGTGCGTGATGAAGATCACGCCCATGCCTGTTGAAGCCTGGATCTCCCTGATCAGTTCAATGATGCTTTTCTGAACGGTGACATCCAGCGCCGTGGTTGGTTCATCACAGATCAGCAGGGAAGGATTACCACTCATGGCCATAGCGATCATAACCCTTTGTTTCTGGCCACCGCTGAGCTGATGCGGGTACCTGTTGAAAATCGCATTAGGATCGGGCAGTTTGACGCTTCTGAACAGTTCAATGGTTTTTTCAAATGCCAGCTTCCTGTCAATTTTGTGGTGCAATAGCACCGATTCAATCACCTGATGACCGCAAGTGAATACAGGATTGAGGGAAGACATGGGTTCCTGAAAGATGACGCCGACCTCGCCACCCCTGATTTCACTCAGTGTTCGCCTGTCGACCTGCAACATATCCACAGGTGGTTTGTCGTTGATTGAGAAAAGAATCTGGCCCGAGTCGTATCGGGCAGGCGGGCTGGGTAACAGTCGGGGTATAGACAGACAGGTGACTGATTTGCCAGATCCGGACTCACCGGCGATGCCGACAATTTCACCTCGGTTAACCGTGAACGTTATATCTTTCACAGCCTCAAAAACCTCTTCTCCACTGGTGAAACTTATACTGAGGTTTTTTATTTCTACTAAAGGAGACATGGAAAAAATGAAAAATCAAAAATTCGTATTTGCACGGGGATGATTTTAATCGTTAAAACCTCAAATGCCTTACCGTCATACCATCATTGATCAATTGTTTCAACGAGTCGATGCCGATACGCAGGTGCCTTTCCACATAATCGGTACTAACGATTTTGTCGCTCTCTTCTGTTTTTACTCCCTCGGGTACCATGGGTTGGTCGCTGACGAGCAGTAAGGCACCGGTTGGGATCTTGTTGAAAAAACCAACGATAAAAATTGTAGCCGTTTCCATGTCGATCGCATAGGCCCTGATCTTCTGAAGGTATTCCTTGAAGACCTCGTCGTGTTCCCAGACTCTGCGGTTTGTGGTGTATACCGTGCCCGTCCAGTAATCCACGCCATAGTCACGGATGGTTGTCGACACCGCCTTCTGCAATGCGAACGCAGGTAGTGCCGGCACTTCGGCGGGAAAATAATCCGCCGAGGTTCCTTCGCCACGTATTGCAGCAATGGGCAATATGAGATCGCCGAGTTTGTTTCTTTTTTTCAGGCCGCCGCATTTGCCCAGGAAGAGCACGGCCTTCGGCTCTATGGCAGTAAGCAGGTCCATTACGGTAGCGGCTGTGGGACTTCCCATTCCGAAATTGATCAGTGTGATATCGCCCGCGGTCACACACTGCATCGGCTTAAAGTGGTCGGCGACTTTTACATTATTCCAGGTCGCAAACAACTCTACGTATTGACTGAAGTTGGTCAGGAGGATGTACTTGCCAAAATTTTCCAGTCGCTCACCGGTGTACCTCGGCAACCAGTTTTTAACGATATCCTCTTTGGTTTTCATGTGGATAATATACAACAATTATCGAACTATCTTTGATCACACACATGATCAGAATTGATTATCCACCGCACGAATTCAGGATAAAAAAAAACCAGGGTAAGGAATTTATCTTCGACGAGATTCGCAAGGTCTGGTTAAGACTCTCACCCGAAGAATGGGTGCGTCAGAATTTTGTTCGCTATCTTATCGCGATCAAAAACTATCCTTCCTCCATGATCGCACTGGAGAAGAAGATCATGGTGGGGGAACTGCCGAAAAGATTCGACATACTGGTTTACGACAGGGCGCATCATCCCTGGCTGATGGTAGAATGTAAGTCGATGGAAATCCCGCTGAGCGAAGAAGTGTTCAGCCAGGTGCTTAGATATAATATCGGAGTACCCGTGCATTACCTGGTGATCACGAACGGCACCAACTGCATGGCCTTCCGGAAAGAGCAAGGTCAGCTTTCGACAATAACCGAAATACCTTCATTTGAAAATTAGAAGAGCTTATGGGAAGATCCCCAGTTCGGCATAGCTGGTCGCCACCTTGTTGATGGCCACTACGTAGGCAGCCGTGCGCATGTCGGGTATGTCGGGCGACTTCAGCCAGAGTTCCATGATCTCCCTGGTGGCGGCGATCATGGTTTCTTCGAGGCCGCTTCTAACCAGGTCTACTTCATCGGCCCCTTTGAGTATCACTTCGCGTTCCTTGCCGATCACCTGTTTTCCGGTGAGCCCTTCGATCTGATTGAGGATAAGTCCATTCAGGTTTTCGGTAAATCTCTTTTCCATTCTTCCATATCTCACGTGACTGAGGTTTTTCAGCCATTCGAAATAGGAAACGGTAACGCCACCTGCATTGAGGTACATGTCGGGAACAACAAGGATGTCCCTTTTGATAAATTCTTCATCCGCTTCAGGAGTCAACGGTCCGTTGGCCGCTTCACCAATGATCTTTGCTTTCACCATGGGCGCATTTTCGGCATTGATCACATTTTCCAGTGCCGCCGGTATCAGTATGTCGCATTCCATGATCAGGGCCTCCTCATTTGAAGCAAAATTATTCGCTCCGGCAAAATTCAGTATTGTTCCCGTAGCCTTGCGATGCGCAAATACCTGGTCTACATCCAATCCATTATTACTCCAGATCGCGCCCTCGAATTCAGCCAGGCCAACTATCATGGCACCGGCTTCCTGGAAGAATTTTGCAGTATGATAACCCACATTTCCAAGACCCTGCACCACAACTTTTTTCCCCTTGACGCCAACGGTCAGTCCGAGTTTCTTCATCACAATGGGCATGTTGCAAACTTCGCGCAGCCCATAAAAAACTCCAAGACCTGTTGCTTCACGCCTTCCCCTGACACCGCCCTGTGTTACTGGTTTACCGGTTACACAACCCTGCGCATCAATCTCACCGGGACGCATGCTGGCATAGGTATCGGCAATCCAGGCCATTTCTCTTTCCCCCGTTCCATAGTCAGGAGCGGGAACATCGATACCGGGGCCGATAAAATTCTTCTTGATGAGTTCGGCAGTATAACGGCGCGTGATCTTTTCAAGATCGTAAGCGCTGTATTTTCTTGGGTCGATGGTTATGCCACCCTTTGCGCCACCAAAAGGCACGTTTACTATGGCACATTTGTAAGTCATCAGTGCCGCCAAGTGCCATCACCTCATCAAGGTTTACGTTGGGGGCAAAGCGGATCCCTCCTTTACAGGGCGTTTTGTGATGAGAATGTTGTACGCGGTAGGCTTTAATTACTTCGATCTTGTCGCCGACCTTAACGGGAAAGTGCATACGATAAACCGCATTGCATTGTTTGATCTGCTCCAGCACACCCGGATCCCAGGTGGTGAATGCTGCCGCTTTGTCAAAACTTTTCTCTACCGCTCCAAAGAAACTATACTCCTGGTCTGATGCCATGGTATTAGGATTTTTTTTCGAGTTTGGATATTTTTCTGTCCAGCCTGATCAGATAGACAAAGAGACCGACAAGGATTGTTGTCACTACGGCCATTACCACGTAAATCTTTCCTTCTGCCCTCAAACCAGTCGCCTGCCTGTCGCCGGAAACAGCAACACTATCCTGGGCGAAAACAAATAAACAAAGACCGATAGTGAACAGGGTAAGTAAGAATTTTTTCATGTTGACAAGCTGCTGTTTGATTTTTTTTCCGCCAGCATCTGAAGCCGCAGGCGAAGTGTAGTGATCCATACGCCGAGCAGGATCCAGCCCACATATGCCGGCCGGATGACCATCTTCATGGCGGTGTTCATGTCATCCCCGCTCAAGCCGGGATTTCCTTCCACACCTTTTCCTCCCGGGTGAAGGGATTCAACCATCCTGGGGAGGATCATGATCATGGGTATATAAATGAAATACGCAAAGATGTTGTAGACAGCAGCAACCCTCGCCCTTTTATCGAGATCGGTCATTGAGTTTCTCAAGACAAAATAGGCCAGGTAGATGAGCAGGGCGATGGCCACACCCATTTGTTTTGGGTCGTTGCTCCAGGAAGCACCCCAGGTGTAAGTAGCCCAGATCATTCCTGTCAATAAGCCGAGGATGCCGAACAGGATTCCCGAACGGGCAAACTCAAAGGCATAGATGTCTGATTTTACATCAGGTTTAACAAGATATTTTATGGAATAAACCAGCGACACCGTGACCAGCACAAATTGGGTGAGCCACATGGGGATATGAAAGAAGGCGTTTCGGATCGTGTGCTGAAGATTGCCAATGTCGGGGACAATGACCATGAATCCCCCGATGAATGTGTATAACAATAAAACGACAGATAAAATTTTCCACCAGCGCATCGATCAGATTTTACCGGCAAGGGATCAGGATAATGCACGATGACCGCCGTCCGGGTTCGCAAAATTAGGGTAAACAGGTGCAATACTGTTCAAATTTTTAATCATTAAGGCGCGGAGAAAGTGGAGTTCTCAGTCTTTCCAGAGGAAGGGAAAAAGTATCAGGGCGAGTGCCATCACAAGCAGATCCAGACCCGCCAGTACGGTGTACATCTGCCCAAACCCAGCCTGTATCGCATCGCTGAATGCGGTGTTGGCCAGTCTCATCAGCAAAAGTATCTGCGGTATGATCAGCGGAAATCCCAGAATGGCAATCAGCGCTGCGTTTTGCTGGGCACGGGCGGCGATAGCGGCGAGGAAACTGAATACCAGGCTGAGGCTGCACCCGCCAAGACAGACGACTGCAACAAATCTCCAGGGAAACAGTACCGGATCGCCCAGGAGGATCCTGAAAAGCAGAAGACTAACCAGGCTCATCACGATCATCAAACCTACATTGTAGATCAGTTTTGCAAGAATAAAATTCCTGGCTCCGGAAATACTGTAGTAATAGATCATTCTGCCCGTACTCTCCTGCAGAAAACTTTTTGCAACGGCGTTCACGCAAATGAACAACTGGGTCATCCAGAATAAACCATTCCAGACCGCGGACTCTGGTTGTCCCATCGAGAGATAAAGTACAAAAATGGTGGATGCCACATAAAGGAGGATGCCATAAAAAGCATATTGTTGTCTTACTTCGAGTAACAAGTCTTTCCTGAGTAGTGCGATTATATGTGTGAAGCTATTTACCAATCAATAATAGGAACAAAAATTGTTAACTTTATCCTGAAATACTTTCACCACCATACCATCCATTAATTATGGAGCGTTTAGCCGAACTGATCAGCAAATTAAAAGAACAATACGAACAAAAAGCCGATAGTTCAAAACTATTAGGAATAACCATGCTCATCGAGCGTGAACTGACGAAACCCCAGCCCATCAGGGCTGCGGCTGCCGCTGGCAGTTCAAAGGTGTCGGTGTCCATGCCTGCTGCCCGTAATGGGTACACTGAATCTGATGATTCGGATGATGAACAGTTGTTCAACCCAGTAGTTAAAACCGAAGACGAAGGTCCGGTAGTGATCGAGTCGCAAGAACCTCAGCAAACCACTACTGATGACGAAAACACCGATCTGCCACCTGTCAGATATCATAATAATATCCCAATTAAATCTGCGAAGGAAACTCCTCCGCGTGAATTAAGGTCGCTTCCCGTTGATGAACCCGACGAGGATGAGATTCCTGTTTCGGAACCGGTTGCTTCCCGCCCCAGACCTGCCAGGCCCGTTGAACCTGTTGAACCACCTGTGGCAAAACAACCCGTCGCCGAGCAAAAGCCTATAGCAAAACCTGAGCAGGCAGCACCGGTTGCCCGTAAGGAGACGCCTCAAACAGAGCATACGGCACCAGCGCCGCGTAAGGAAGCACCTCAAACAGAGCATACGCCACCAGCTCCTCGTAAGGAATCACCTCAAACGGAGCATACTGCACCAGCTCCACGCAAAGAGGTGATCGCGCAGGATGATCAGGATGAGATTCCCTACAAATCGTTGATAAAGGACAAACCAGTTGTGAGGGAAGCGCCACCTGAAAAAAAACATACGATTCCGGAATTCTCATTCAATCCATTGATTGAAATACCCACCCTTGCGCAACAGCAGTCGATCCAGGAGATCAATGAAATGATCGGCATACGGGATGCTTCCCTGAATGACAAACTCAAGGATAACAAAACAGAGATTGGCGAGATCCTGAAGGATCATCCCATCCGCGACCTGAAAAAAGCGATTGGTGTAAATGACAGGTATGTATTCATCAATGAACTTTTTCGCGGAGATGAGGTGATGTATGACCGCAGTCTCAAGACCATCAACAGCTTCCGGATCTTCGCCGAAGCCGAATACTGGATAGAAAGGGAATTAAAAGTGAAACTGGGCTGGGAAGAACACAAAGAAACCACCCGCCATTTTTATCAGTTGGTCAGGAGACGGTTTTCCTGAATGAAACGCATAATGTTGCCTGTCGCCCCCGTGTTGTCGTTCACATATTTTTTCGCAGCGGCTCCACTTTCCTGATACAATTTGGGATTTTCAAGCAATTCATTCAGCTTGCTTTCCAGGTCCAGCGCATTGTCCACGGTGAAGGCCCCACCTTCTTCCAGCAACCCGATCGCCTCGCTGAACCTGTTGAACACCGGACCGAAGATGATGGGCTTTCCATAGACCGCTGCTTCAAGTACATTGTGAATGCCATCGTCGCCAAAGCCTCCGCCAACATAAGCCACGGTTGCATATTTGTACAGGCGGGAGAGCATACCAATATTATCAATCAGCAGGATGTGCTTGCCGCTATGCTGATCCGGATTGCGGATATAGGCCGAATAACGAATGGAGTTCCTGAATAGCTTTTCGATGTCTTTGAGGTGTTCCTCATCCACCTCGTGTGGTGCGATGATGAAACGGATTTCGGTATGCAGGTTCGCGAAATGATCCAGTTCTTCCTCGTCCGCCTCCCAGGTGCTGCCCGCCACAATTGTTTTATGATCGCCGCAAAATCCCGCTATCCCGGGTAGTTCCGTAAAATTGCCGGCGATGTCTACCACGCGGTCAAACCTGGTATCTCCATTCACCGACACATTTTTGCCGAAACCGATAGACTTCAGCCTTTTTTCCGATTCGGGGTTCTGTACAAAGATCCATCTGAAAAACATGAGCATCTTTTTATACAGGGGGCCATACCATCTGAAGAAAACATAGTCACGAAGAAAGATAGCCGAGATAAGCAGTACGGGTACATTTCTTTTGTTGAGCTCGCTGAGGAAATGATACCAATATTCATATTTGATCCAGAGTACGAGTTTCGGATTGACGAGCTCAAGGAACTTCCGTGAATTCTCTTTTGTGGGCAGGGGTAAATAGAAGATATGATCGGCTCCATTGTAATTTTTCATTATCTCGTATCCGGAGGGCGAAAAGAAACTGATAACGATACAACAATGGGGGTAGGTGATTCGCAGATTCTCCAATAAATAACGGCCCTGTTCAAATTCTCCCAGGGACGCACAGTGCATCCAGATCACGGGACGTGTGTTCCCTTTCATTTCGGAATA
Organism: uncultured Chitinophagaceae bacterium; assembly: GCA_963808065.1. Lineage (GTDB taxonomy): Bacteria > Bacteroidota > Bacteroidia > Chitinophagales > Chitinophagaceae > Flavitalea. Next base: position 661,675 of record CAWEEK010000007.1, on the reverse strand, counting down.
CAGTTTTTCGTCAAGATCTGCTCTCCCGTCAATCAGCAACTTAGCCTTGGGATTCCACCAGGAAGCTATTCTAACTGCAACACCGTATAATCGAATGGCTATGTTGTAAATCAGCAGAAACACAGGCAAATGTAATGATTAGATGCAGACGGCAACAGGCCTTTAGCTTTCGACAACCTTGTCAGAATCAGTTTTTTAAAGTAGGTTTGTGCGCTTTATTAAAAAGATATCCAGTGTATGCGGCAGATAGAAATGGTCGATCTTAAACAGCAGTATTCGAAGATCAAAGAGGAAGTGGATGCCAGCATCCATGAAGTTCTCGACACTGCCACCTTCATCAATGGTAAGATAGTTAGTGAATTCTCTTCCCATCTTTCCCGCTACCTCGGAATAAAACATGTGATCCCCTGCGCCAATGGCACCGACGCCCTCCAGATTGCGCTGATGGCACTCGGGCTGCAGCCAGGCGATGAAGTGATCACCCCTTCATTCACCTATATCGCCACCACAGAGGTAATTGCGTTGTTAAGACTCAAGCCCATTTTTGTTGAAGTGGATCCAAAAACTTTTAATATCGATCCCTCCTCCATAGAAAAAGCAATCACCCCAAAAACAAAAGCTATCGTTCCGGTGCATCTATATGGGCAGTCAGCGGACATGCAGTCGATCATGGATATTGCGCGCCGAGCACCAACTTTCTGTGATCGAAGACAATGCCCAGGCGATTGGCGGCGACTATTCCTTTCCCGACGGGAAAGGCAAAAAAACAGGCACGATCGGTACCATCGGAACCACCTCATTCTTCCCGATCAAAAAACCTCGGCTGTTATGGCGATGGCGGAGCGATCTTCACCGACGATGATGAGCTCGCGATTCAAACTTCGGATGATTGCCAATCACGGCCAAAGCAAAAATACTACCACGACGTTGTGGGCTGCAACAGCCGACTGGATTCGATCCAGGCGGCCGTATTGAATGTTAAGCTCAAATATCTCGACAACTATATCAAGGCAAGAATACACGGTGGCGGATTATTATGATCAGGCCTTTGCCAAACACTCAAATATCACCGTACCCTTCAGGGCTCCCTACTCCACCCATGTGTTCCATCAGTATACGCTGATGTTGAATGATGTTGACCGCGATGGGCTGCAACGAATTCCTGGCTGCCAAGGAATATTCCTTCCATGATATATTACCCCGTTCCTGCACACCGCCAGCAGATGTTCGCTGCTTTTGGCGGAGCCGCAATCAGAACTGAAAACTACCGATTGGCTTACCGAACGAGTGATTTCACTACCAATTCATACCGAGATGGACGATGAACAATTACATTTTATCACCACCTAAAGTACTGGAATATGTTGATGGCCACCGACCTGCCTAAATAATAAATAAACTAAGCGATCATGAAAATTGCTGTTGTGGGAACCGGATATGTGGGGCTGGTGACCGGCACCTGTTTCGCGGAAACGGGCAATGATGTTGATCTGTGTTGATATCGACAAAGCAAAAGTTGATAAATTACTGAACGGGCAGATCACCATCTATGAACCGGGTCTTGAAAAATTATTTCTTCGTAACCTCCGGGAAGAACGGCTTCAGTTTCACCACTTCACTCGAAGATGGCATCAGAGATGCCGCCATTGTATTTCTTGCCCTTCCCACACCGCAGGGCGAAGATGGCTCGGCTGATCTTAAATATGTGCTTGGTGTGGCCAACGATCTTGGCAAGATTCTGAATGACTATAAGATCATCATTGATAAAAGCACCGTACCAGTGGCACTGCCGAAAAAGTGCACGCCGAAATAGCTAAAAAATTATTCACGGTGAATTCGATGTGGTATCCAACCCCGAATTCCTGCGTGAAGGCGTGGCCGTTGACGATTTCATGAAACCCGACAGGGTAGTGATCGGAACCGCTTCAGAAAGGGCGCGCAAGATTGCTCAACGATCTCTATTCCCCTTTTGTACGCCAGGGTAACCCTATCATCTTTATGGATGAACGGTCTGCCGAGCTCACAAAATATGCAGCAAACTCTTTCCTGGCTACCAAGATTTCTTTCATGAATGAGATCGCGCAGCTTTGCGAAAGGATGGGCGCCGATGTGGACATGGTGAGAAGGGGCATTGGAGGAGATGAACGGATCGGCAGGAGATTTCTATTTCCGGGCATCGGTTATGGAGGAAGCTGCTTTCCTAAAGACGTTAAGGCACTGTCCAGTCATCCGAAAGAAATTGGCTATGCATTTTCGCATACTCGAGGCCGTTATGGCAGTGAACGATATGCAGAAACTGCACCTGCTTCCCAAAATCAAAAAATACTTCAACAACGACTCAAAGGCAAAAAATTTGCCTTGTGGGGACTTGCCTTCAAGCCCAATACCGATGATATCCGCGAAGCGCCGGCCTTATATATGATCGATGCCCTGCTGGCCGAAGGCGCATACCGTGCATGCATTTGACCCGGAGGCAATGAACAATGCAAAACAACTGCTTGGCGACAAGATCCAGTATGCCGAAAACCAGTATGAATGCCTGGAAGGTGCCGATGCCCTGATCATTGCCACAGAATGGAATGAATTCAGGACGCCCAATTTTCTTGAAGATCGTCACAGCGCTGAAGCACAAAGTGATTTTTGATGGCAGGAATCTTTTTGAAACCGCTGCCGTACGCGAACTTGGATTTCATTATGAAAGCATCGGAAGAGCACCAGCCGTTCCAATGAAGGGAGAGCAAAAAGGCCAACAACAAAAAATAACCTGAGTATGCCAGCAAAACGAGTACTGATCACCGGCGCCGCCGGATTTCTTGGGATCTCATCTATGCGACCGGTTTATAAAAGACGGTTATGCGTGTGATCGGGATGGACAACCTGATCACCGGCGATCTCAAAAACATTGAGCATCTGTTCAAACTGCAGCAGTTTGAATTTTATCATCATGATGTTTCAAAATTCATCCACGTGTCCGGGTGAGCTCGATTATATTCTGCATTTCGCCTCCCCCGCAAGTCCGATCGATTATCTTAAAATACCCATCCAGACCCTCAAAGTGGGCTCGCTGGGCACGCACAACTGCCTGGGCCTTGCCAAAAGCAAAAATGCGCGGATGCTTGTTGCCTCAACTTCCGAAGTATATGGCGATCCGCTGGTGCATCCCCAACCGGAAGAATACTGGGGTAATGTAAATCCTGTCGGCCCACGGGGAGTATATGATGAAGCCAAACGTTTTCAGGAAGCCATCACCATGGCCTATCACAATTTTCATGGCCTGGAAACTAGGATTGTTCGCATCTTCAATACCTACGGTCCGCGGATGCGGCTCAACGATGGACGGGCATTGCCGGCCTTTATCGGTCAGGCACTGAGAGGAGAGGACCTCACCGTTTTTGGAGATGGCAGCCAGACCCGGTCTTTCTGTTATGTCGATGACCTTGTTGAAGGCATATACCGGCTGCTGATGAGTGATTATCACCTGCCGGTAAACATCGGTAACCCCGATGAAATCAGTCTTAAGGACTTTGCACTATGAGATCATCGCCCTTACCGGCACGGCCCAAAAAATCATTTACAAGCCATTGCCCATGGACGATCCCAAACAACGTCAGCCGGACATTACCAGGGCAAGGAAGATACTGGGCTGGGAACCGAAGATTGACAGGAAGGAAGGTCTTGCCAAAACCTATGAATATTTCAAATCCCTGCCCGAAGCAGATCTGTATAAACTGCCCAAAGAATTTATCAGCAGGATGTAAAATTCCCGTCGCTTCATGGGTTAATGATTAATTTTACGCCCCAAGTCTGGAAAACATTAAAAAAACAAAATGTATCAGGAACTAGTGGATAAAAAAACTAAACTGGCTGTCATTGGATTAGGATATGTAGGCTTGCCCATCGCGCTCGAATTTGCGAAAAAAATCCCGGTGATCGGGTTCGATATCAATTCCAAAACGGATCGCGATGATGCGCAACAGCCAGGATCCCAGCAAGGAAGTTGATGCAGAAGAATTCAAGGGAAGGGACATCGTTTTCACCGACGACCTGGAAGTATTGAAAGAAGCCAAGTTTTTCATAGTGGCAGTGCCAACTCCTGTTGATTAACACAATGTACCCGATCTCAAGCCTTTGATCGGAGCGTCCACCACTGTTGGGAAAGTATTGAAAAAAGGAGACTATGTGGTATATGAATCAACTACTTATCCCGGTTGTACAGAGGAAGACTGCCTGCCGATACTCGAAAAACTTTCCGGACTTAAAATGAGCACTGATTTTAAACTGGGATATTCACCCGAAAGGATCAACCCAGGAGACAAGAAAAACACACTTAAAACCGTGGTCAAAGTAGTTTCGGGTTGTGATGAAGAATCTCTTGATGAAATAGCCAAAATTTATGAACTGGTAGTAGACGCGGGGGTGCATCGGGCCACCTCGATAAAAGTGGCCGAAGCCAGCAAAATCGTGGAAAATACCCAGCGTGACCTCAATATCTCTTTGATGAATGAGCTGTCGATGATCTTTGACAGGATGGGTATCAACACTTTTGACGTGATCGAGGCCGCAGGCACCAAATGGAATTTTCTGAAATTCCAGCCCGGTCTTGTTGGAGGTCATTGTATTGGTGTGGATCCCTATTACCTGACATACAAGGCGGCATCGCTCGGATATGAGTCTAAAGTAATTTCCTCCAGTCGTTTTATCAATGATGACATGGCGAAATACGTAGCCCGCAAGATCATTACCCATGTGCTCAAAAATTCAAATGAACCACGGGTGCTTGTCAAGGGAGTGACTTTCAAGGAAAATGTGAGCGACATCCGCAATTCGAAAATCGTGGATACGGTTAAGGAATTATTGCTTTTCAACATCCAGGTGGATGTGGAAGATCCTTATGCCCAGGGAGATGAAGTACATGAAGAATATGGGCTCAAAATTTGCGAGAAGGAAGAAAACGATTACGATGCGGTGATCATCACCGTGCCGCATAAACCCTACCTGGAATTAGATGACGATTACTTTGCCGGAATAACTAAGCCAAAGGCCCTTGTGGCCGATCTTAAAGGAATCTTCAAATCTAAAATTAAAAGCAGGGAGTACTGGAGCTTATGACCGAAAAATAGTAAACGAACCATACTGGTGACCGGCGGGGCCGGATTTATCGGATCGCATGTGATCAGAAGATTTGTCACCAACTATCCGCAGTATCAGATTGTCAATTTCGACGCCCTCACTTATGCAGGCAACCTGGAGAATCTCAAGGATATCGAATCATACTCCGAATTACATTTTTGAAAAGGGTGACATCACCGACGAAAAAAAACTCGATGAGGTTTTTGGTGACTATGGTTTCGACGCAGTGATACACCTGGCGGCCGAGAGTCATGTAGACCGTTCGATCATCGACCCTCTCGCCTTTGTGAAGACCAATGTGCTGGGTACAGCTACCCTGCTCAATGCCAGCAGAAAATTCTGGAACAACGACCTGGCGGATAAATTCTTCTATCATGTTTCAACTGATGAAGTGTATGGGTCACTCGGCGAGGACGGCCTTTTTACGGAAACCACGGCCTACGATCCACGTTCGCCCTATTCGGCTTCCAAGGCCGCTTCGGATCATTTTGTGATGGCATATTACCACACCTACGGGATACCTGTACTGTTGTCGAACTGTTCCAACAATTATGGTTCTCATCATTTTCCCGAGAAACTGATTCCACTGATGATCCACAACATCAGGAATAATAAACCCCTGCCTGTCTATGGCAAGGGCGAAAACATCCGCGACTGGCTCTGGGTGGAAGACCACGCCAGGGCAATCGACATCATTTTCCACAAAGGCAGAAAAGGCGAGAAATACAATATCGGCGGCCTCAACGAGTGGACCAATATTGACCTGGTGCGTCTGATGTGCAGGATCATGGATAAAAAACTGCACAGGGCTGAAGGAACTTCAGAAAAGCTGATCCATTTTGTCACCGACCGGCCAGGGCATGATCTGCGCTATGCCATCGATGCCACCAAACTCACCACAGAGCTAGGATGGAAGCCATCTGTGATTTTCGAAACCGGTCTTGATAAAACCATCGACTGGTACCTCAATAATGAAGACTGGGTGAAGAAAGTTACTTCTGGAGACTACCAGCAATATTATGAACAGCAGTATCATAGGAGTAAAAGTGAAAAGTGAAAAGCCAGGGTGATCCCCGTCCTTACTTTCATATTTCTAACTTTTAAGTCAACATCATGCCTTTCACTCCAACCACAATCCCCGGCCTCATCGTTATCGAGCCGCCAGTCTTTGAAGACAATCGGGGATTCTTCTTCGAATCCTACAATCAGCGCCAGTTTCGTGACAACGGAATCGATATAGAATTTGTCCAGGACAATCAATCTCATTCAAACTATGGGGTGATCAGGGGGCTGCACTTTCAGGCTCCACCACACGCACAGACCAAACTGGTCAGAGCACTTCATGGCACCATCCTCGATGTTGCGGTAGACCTCAGGGCAGGATCGCCGACCTTCGGTGAATCCTTTTCGATAGAATTGTCGGCAGCCAACAAAAAGCAATTGCTGATTCCAAAGGGTTTTGCCCATGGATTCTCGGTGCTGACAGAAACGGCCGACGTCCTTTATAAGTGTGATGCCTACTACTACAAAGACAGTGAGCGGGGGATTGTTTACAATGACCCGGAACTTGGTATCGACTGGAAAATACCTCTGGAGAAAGCAGTAGTTTCGGACAAGGATAAAATTCTACCGTTGTTCAAAGATTATGCAGGAGAATTCCTCTTCATCTCATAAAGGCAAGACCGACCTCATCTGCTTATCGCTGTCGAGGTGGGACGCCCCGGTGTCTTCGCCAGCTATTTCGCTTTGCCGGGAACTGGCCAGGACGAACCGTATTTTTTATATTGAACACCCCTTTTCCTGGAAAGACTATATCAAGGAAAACAGACATCCACGCATTCGCTCCAGGAAAAAAGCATTTACCCATCAACGTGAGGCTTACAGCCATCCGCCGGCTTACCCCGACAACTTTGTTGTAGTCACGCCACCCCTCGTTTATCCTGTTAATTTTCTTCCTGCAGGTAAATTATATGATGGACTCTCCAAACAAAACGACAGAATCCTCCTGAACACCGTCAGGAAGTTATTAGTCGACTACGACATCCGCGACTTTCTGTTCATCAACTTTTATGATCCCTTTTTTCTTCGGTCATTTCCTGGTGACCTTGCTCCCCTTCAATACATCTATCAGTGTATGGACGACATAGCCGAAGAGGCTTATACCGCAAGGCATGGGATAGAACTAGAAAAAGAAATTTTCAGTAAGGCCGACAAGGTGCTTTGTACTTCCACTGAACTGGTGAGACATGCTTCGCAGTATGCCTCGAATGTTTTCCTTCACCCAAATGCAGCAGACACAAGGTTGTTTCAACGGGCGATGGGCAATCAGTTCTCAAGGCCACCGGATCTTCCCGAAGGCAGACCGATCATTGGATTCATCGGGAACATCGAATACCGGATGGATTTCGACCTGCTCAGGCAGGTAGCGAAATATCATGCCGACAAGCTGATTTATATGATAGGTCCTGTGACCGGCGATTATGCGGAGGACGCTGGCATAAGGTTTATTCCCAATATTTTTATTGCGGGTCCGCGGAAAATGGAAGACCTGCCCGCCTACCTTCAGTGTTTCGACTGCTGTATCATTCCCTATAAAAAAAATAAACTCACGCGAAGCATCTATCCTTTAAAGATCAATGAATACCTGTCGGCTGGCAAGCCTGTGGTGTCTACAAATTTTTCTGTTGACATTGATTCCTTCAGTGAGAATGCCTATATCGCCGGCTCGAATGAAGACTTTATTCAGATGATCAACCGGGCAATAAAAGAGGACAATGAACTGTTAAGGGCTGCGAGGGTAAAGGCTTCTATGGAGAATAGCTGGGAACGGAGGGCCGAACAGTTCTGGACCATCATAGGGTAGGTTCTTCCTTTTTTTTGGAAAAAAGAAAGTTAAAAAATTTTGTCTCTGAAGTAAAGTGAGTTCTTCCTACTTTTTTGGAAAAAAAGGAAGCAAAAAAAAACTTTGATCCCCGCTTTTTTTCTTGATAAAAAAAGCGGGGCAAAAAAATCAAGGCTCACATTGGAAAGACTAAAAATCGCATCTCCGGGCTGAAGAAAAACAAGTCACAACTGAAGAATAAATCCGGGCAACAGTAGGACTTACCAGCTAAGAATATTACCCAGCCATAGTAACACCTGTTTTTCTTCCTTGCGTGCCGAAGCCTTGGCGAAGGCGGGCAACGCCCTTCGATTCGATTTTCTTAACGTCTTTCCAATGTATGCCAAAAATCAGGGTGAAGAAAGAGAAAGAGAAAGTGTTCCTGATACTGTTTTCGCGCCTTCAGAATAAGGCCGGCCGAAGCTTTAGCAAGGCAAAATTTTCAAGTGCCGCGAATAACGGCGAAGATGTGGATTGAAAACATACAAACGATAGTTACAATAGCAGAATAGAATTACCACGGCCGACCGGAGCATTCCTTCGCCGTAGCGGCAGGCAGAAAATTTTAGGGCTTATTCTGACAGCGCTAGATTTTTTTGCGCACTTTTTTTCTAAAAAAAAAAGTGCGTGAGGTATCCTCTTTTCGCAAAGAGTTTTGTAAAAAAAGTAATAAGGCATTCCTTCGCCGTAGCGGCAGGCAGAAAATTTTAGGGCTTATTCTGACAGCGCCAGATTTTTTTGGTTACTTTTTTGTAAAAAACAGTAACTGAAGAAATTTATTTTATCGATGTTATTTCCGTCCCCCCGTACTTGCTAGTAGATTTAACGACGCCAAAGTCGGGCGCAAACCATTCGCTCTGATCGGTTTGAACAGGAACACCAATGCCCATGACCTCCATCTTGATTTTACTGTGACTGGTGATCTTGAAACAATCCCAACTGCCCGCTGGTGTAGTGACCTTTTCTTTCCCCTCTACCTTTCGGTTGGTAATGTCCATCGTCAGTTTTTGGGCCATGCCGGTCTGGGTTTCAATATTCATTACGCAGCGCGCGTCTTTTAGCAGATCTCCCTCTTTCATAGAATAGGGATATTCAATAAACATGTCTTCCGTTTTCGCCGATGCGTTGACGCCGTCGTCGTCTTGTTTTCCCCCGCTCTGAACAGGGATATTCATTTTCATGTCAATCTTCATCATGCCCTTCTCACAGGCCATATTGCTGTTGCCGACGGCTATGCTCTTCCCATTCTTATCAAGGGTTTCCGTTTTTACTTTCGCATTGACCACTCCTCCTGAATTAGTGACGTCTGTAACCGTGTAAACCACTTTGCCCGACGGTTTGCCCTTGTTATCGGTAAGCGTCATCTCAATGGTTTTATTATTCTGAAGAAAATAATAAGCCCGGCAGTCCTGAGCAAAAGACAGGATGGGCAATAACAATGCGCATAGAAGGGCTGACTTCATAAAAGGAGTTTAGGGGATGTACTCAAAAGTAAACTATTTCCCGCCTTTCATCCTTTTGAGGATTTTATCGACAGAAATATTTCCTTCATGAGTACTTAATAGTTTTCCTCCTTTGTCGTAAAATGCGAAATAAGGGAAGGTTTGAAGCCGAAAAAATGGTGGCAGAATGTATTTTTCATCCCGCCCGGTTGTGAAATTCGGGTGTTTGCTGAGCTGGTATTTCTTATTGAATTCAACCAGTTCTTCAACGGGCTGAAAAGTAGCCATCACAATCTGAAATTTGCTGAAATCCTTCGACCTTTTCATCATGTCATCCATCTGGTGAAGACAGTGTTCACAGGTAGGGCTGAAAAAGATGATGATCAGGGGAACATTTTTCTTTAGTTTGTCCTTGGTGAAAATAGTCTTGCTTACCGTCTGCAGCTCAAATGGGGGAATTGTTTTTTGTTGGACGGCTACGGGCTCTTCCGTGGAGGCAAATTGGGCCTTTCCATTGCCGATGAAAAAGAATGTAGAAAACACGAGGATCCAGATTTTCATTCAAGGTTGTTTTGAGGTACAAATGTATTAATAGTTACCCTTACCTTTGCCCTCCGCTGTCAAAATCGGATTTCAATTAACAAAAAATGATTTTATGGCAACTACTGCCGACATCAGTCGTGGAATGATCCTTAAACTGGATGGAAGCCTTTATTCTGTAGTAGAATTTGGCCAGAACAAAACCGCGCGGGCAGCCGCCAAAGTTTGGGCAAAATTGAAGGGGGTGGATAATGGGCGTTCTATCGAGCACACCTGGAATTCCGGAGATACTGTATACCCGGTCAGAGTGGAAAGAAAAGCATATCAATATCTCTATAAAGACGATTCAGGTTATACTTTTATGGATACGGAAACCTTTGAGCAGGTGACCCTCGCAGAGAGCATGGTGGATGCCCCTCAATTCCTGAAGGATGGCCAGGAAGTTTCTGTGCTGATGAATACCGAAACCGAGTTGCCGATGAGTGTAGAGCTTCCTGATAAGATCGTACTGAAAGTAACTTATTCCGAACCAGGTTTGAGAGGGGATACCGCAACAAGGACACTGAAACCAGCTACGGTGGAAACCGGAGCTACTGTTAATGTTCCCTTGTTTGTTAATGAGGGTGAACTGATCCGTGTGAACACGAAGTCTGGTGAATATGTTGAACGAGTAAAATAAGCATAGCTCATCCGAAATATGTAAATCCTTATCTTAGTCCCTGTTTTCCAGGATATTAATTTATCAAAAACCCGTTTCAAATGGATTTTAAGCAAATTCAGGAGTTGATCAAAATGATCAATAAATCGAATATCGGAGAAGTGTCCATAGAAGAGAAGGGATTTAAACTCACCATCAAACAGAAAGAAGAAGCGGTACAACATGTGTTCAGTGCTCCGCCACCACAATACCCGGTACAACTGCCCCCTGCACCCGCACCAGCGGGTTCTGCCTTAGGGTCTGCAAATGAAAAAGCCAAATCGGCCCAGGACGTTGCCACCGACAATATGGTCACCATCAAAAGTCCGATGATCGGAACTTTCTACCGGAGTCCTACGCCCGGCAAACCTTCCTTTATAGAAGTCGGCGATGAGATCACCGAAGGCAAAGTGGTTTGTATCATAGAGGCCAGAAACTCTTCAACGAGATCGAAAGTGAGATCAAGGGACGGATAGTAAAAATACTCGCGGAAGACGCATCACCGTGGAATACGATCAGCCGCTCTTCCTGGTGGATCCTTCTTAGGAAGCCCCTAACAGTGAACCAAACCTTATTAGAAGATGTTTAAGAAATTAATGATTGCCAACAGGGGAGAGATTGCGCTGCGCGTGATCCGAACCTGTAGGGAGATGGGCATTAAAACTGTTGCTGTTTATTCAACGGCTGACAAAGACAGCCTGCATGTGAAGTTTGCTGATGAAGCTGTTTGCATCGGAAAACCCGCCAGTTCCGATTCCTACCTGAATATTCCCCATATCATGGCAGCCGCCGAGATCACAAACGCGGACTCGATTCACCCGGGATATGGTTTTCTTGCTGAGAATGCCAAATTCGCCGAGATCTGTGGCGAACACAATATCAAATTTATCGGCCCCACACCCGGACAGATCCGTTCCATGGGCGATAAAATGACCGCCAAAGAAACGATGATAAAGGCGGGTGTGCCCGTAGTGCCGGGTGGAGAATGCCTGCTGTCCAGCATCGGGGAAGCCAAATCACTGGCCAAGGACGTGGGCTATCCCATCATCCTGAAAGCGACAGCCGGCGGAGGTGGAAAGGGCATGCGGGTAGTGTGGGAAGAAAGTGAAATGGATAAGGCTTACGACACCGCGAAAACAGAAGCCGGCGCCTCGTTCAAGAACGACGGCATCTACATGGAGAAATTCGTTGAAGAGCCACGGCATATTGAAATTCAGGTGGCCGGCGACCGATATGGCAACGTTTGTCATCTCAGTGAAAGAGACTGCTCAATCCAGCGACGGCATCAGAAACTCGTTGAAGAATCTCCATCACCATTTATGACCGCCGAATTACGTCAGAAAATGGGAGAGGCTGCCAGGAAGGCCGCCTCCGCGATCGGCTATGAAAGCGTGGGCACTGTTGAATTCCTGGTCGACAAACATCGCAATTTCTATTTCATGGAGATGAATACGCGTATCCAGGTAGAACACTGCGTTACCGAGGAAGTGACCAACTTCGACCTGATCAAGGAACAGATCAAGATCGCAGCGGGAGAAGCCATCAGCGGTCAGGATTATGAACCACAGGGGCATGCTATTGAATGCCGCATCAATGCAGAAGATCCATATACCGATTTCCGGCCCTCACCGGGAAGAATCACAATCCTGCATCAGCCAGGAGGCCATGGCATTCGCGTGGATTCACATGTATATGCAGGTTACACGATCCCTCCATATTACGATTCCATGATCGGAAAGATCATTGCGGTTGCCCGTACCCGTGAGGAAGCTATAAATACGATGAGTCGCGCTCTGAGCGAATACGTGATCGAGGGAGTCAAGACAACCATTCCTTTCCATCAGCAGCTCATGCGCAATGAGGCATTTCAGAGCGGGAATTTCAACACCAAGTTCCTCGAGTCATTTAAAATGGCCTGAGTTCCGGCCATTCATCCACTTTTTCTTCCACACCAAAGAAACCCGCAAGCCTGCGGATGATGGATTCAACCACAGCGTCCGGACACGAGGCCCCGCTGGTCATCAGGATCCTGACGGGTTTATCGAAATGCAGGTAGGCAGAACTTACTCTCTCCTGTTTATTGTGGTAGTCGAAATGTAGTATGGAATCCGCAGAAAGCAGCTTCTCCGCCGAATCAATAAAGTAAGCTGGAAGAACGGGCTCGCAGAGTTCCACGAGGTGAGTTGTGTTTGATGAATTGTATCCCCCCGCAACTATCGCGAGATCTGCAGGGGTTTCCAGCAGGGCCAGCATAGCACTCTGGTTGTCGTTGGTAGCATAGCAAAGGGTGTCTCTGTTGTCGGCGAATCTTTCCCCTGCCTGTTCTTCAGTCAAGCCGTAATGGTCACAGATTGTTTTCTTCAGGTAATCCGCAATAGCCTGAGTGTCGGTTGCCAGTTGCGTAGTTTGGTTCACCACTCCGATTCTCTGGAGGTCCCTGACCGGATCAAATCCCGGTGAGAAGCGACCCATGAATTTTTCTGCAAAACTCTCCGGACTCTCGTGGCCGGTAATATAACGGCCAAGGATAACTGCTTCGCTGATGTCGTTGATCACGATGGAAGGAGCGCCCGACGAGGCGTGCGAGAAAGTTGCCCTCGTTTCTTCGTGTTTCGGCTTGCCATGGATCACAACACTATAACCCTTGGCGGCAATCTGTTCGCTCCTGTTCCAGACTTTTTCAACGAAGGGACAGGTAGTATTATACTTCTCTATATGGACCCCCCTGTTCCGCAGTTCCCTCTCAATCTGTAGTGTGGTGCCGAATGCGGGGATCAGGACGATGTCCTCTTCGCCGATTTCAGCGAAGGAAATGAGTTGGCGTCCGCCGGTATCCTGCAGAAATCGTACTCCCTTTGCCTGAAGATCGGCATTCACCTGAGGGTTGTGGATCATTTCACTGAGCAGGAAAATCCGTTTCCCGGGGTTTTCGTCGATGGTCCTGAATGAAATTTCAATGGCATTTTCAACCCCATAGCAGAAACCAAAATGGCGGGCAAGGTAGATCTGAACGGCTCCAAAGTTGAGGAGGGTCGGGCTGAGGTCCTTCTTCATCTTATCCTGCTGCTTCCTGCCTGCCTTGATGGAACTGATCAGCGGACTCCTGTACGTTATGGGAACGTTGAACGATTTCACGAATTGTAAAGGTACTAACTTAGAATCTGATCAAGGAATCGGCGTAAGGTTCTAATTGCTTATTTTGTAGCCATGAATCGTCTTTTTGAAAGGGTAGACTGGTCGGTGAATGCAAATATCTATGAAGTAAACCTCAGACAGTATTCACAGGAAGGGACCTTCATTTCTTTTATACGGGAACTGCCAAGGCTGAAGGACATGGGAATAACCATCCTCTGGTTTATGCCCATCACCCCGATCAGTATGGAAAAAAGGCTGGGCTCACTGGGCAGTTATTATGCTTGTTCAAGTTATCTCCAAACCAATCCCGAATATGGAACCATCCAGGATTTCAAACAACTGGTGCGAAGTATCCATGATCTTGGAATGAAAGTGATCATCGACTGGGTTGCCAATCATACGGGCTGGGATCATGAATGGACACACACTCATCCTTCATATTACAAAAGGAACGACCAGGGATCATTTTATGACAATCATAATTGGGCCGATGTCATCGACCTGAATTATTATGATCAGCTGATGCGAAAAGAAATGGTGTCGTCAATGGCATTCTGGATAAATGAATGCGGAATCGACGGTTTTCGTTGTGACATGGCCCACCTGGTGCCACTGGATTTCTGGAGAGATGCCCGCGACACGTTGGATAAAATCAAACCACTTTTCTGGCTTGGCGAAACAGAAGAGTACAACTACCAGGTTGTGTTTGATTGCAGCTACGCCTGGTCCTGGATGCACACGAGTGTAAATTATGTGAGGGGACGAGCGGGCATCGAAGAATTGAAGGCCCTGCTTAGTAGTTACCAACAGAACATACAAGCCTCCGCTTCTTATCTGTTCTTTACCACCAACCACGATGAAAACAGCTGGAACGGCACAGAGTATGAAAAGTATGGGGATGCGGCGCTGGCCATGGCAGTACTTTCCTGTATGTGGAATGGCGACGCCCTTGTTTATAGTGGCCAGGAGTTGCCGAATAACAGGAGGCTGAAATTCTTCGACAAAGATGTTATAGAATGGAAGGACCGATATGAACTTCATGGTTTCTACAAGGCCTTGTTACAAACGCGAACTTCATTTGGAACTTCCATTCCGCTGATTGATATGCTTCAAACCGGAGGCGAAAGGCAGGTCATGGCGTTCAGGAGAACATCGCCGGAAAAGGAATTGCTGGTGGTGATCAACCTTTCGGGTTCTGCAAAGCACTTGCAGTTAGACGAAGGATTGCTGAAGGGGTCATATACGGATCTGATGACGGGCACAAAAAAAGAGGCTCCATCATTGAATAATCTTCTGATGGAGCCCTGGACCTATTTGATCCTTGTTAATCGCTAATTATTTCTGTGCATTTAAGTTTAGAATGAAATTGTAAACACCTTCATAGTCAGGATAGATACCTTCCACTTTCACTGTTCCATCCGAAGCGTCCAGCACTTTGCGGAACTGATCTACTGTATTTACTTTTTCATTGTTTGCTTTCAGGATGATAAAACCAGGCTGAACCCGCACCTTGCTCAGGAGTCCGCGTTCACCGATGCTTTCTATCAGCACACCACCAGCAATTCCCAGTTCCTTTGATTTTGCGGGAGTCACAGTTTTCAGGGTTGCGCCGAGGTTGTCAAGCACAGAGGCCTTGACCACATCCATGTTTCCCGTTAGGTTGCGAAGCGTCACACTGGCCTTGTAATATTTTTCTCCGCGTTTGTAATTGACGGTGATCTTGTCGCCGGGGCGATAGGTAGCGATCTGGCCAACCATTTCAGCGGCATTAGAGATGGGCACGTCGTTGATGCCGGTTACAATGTCACCTTTTTTGATGCCCGCTGCTATGGCTGCGCCATCTGGAGTGACGTCCTGAACCAATACGCCTTCGTCGTCGTTATAGCCAAGTTCCTTTTTCTGTTCTTCGGTTAGTGCACCGCCCGGGTATTGAATACCAAGGTATGCCCGCTGCACAGTTCCAAATTTCATGATGTCGGCGATGATCTTCTTGACGATGTTAACGGGAATAGTAAATGAATAACCCGCATAGGCACCGGTAGGAGAGGCGATCGCACTGTTAACGCCCAGTAATTTCCCGTCTGTGTTTACAAGTGGTCCACCACTGTTGCCGGGATTTACTGCTGCGTCGGTCTGAAGAAAAGATTCGACTGGAGTATTGCTTTGTCTCCTGTTGATGTCCAGTGTCCGGCCTTTCGCGCTGATGATACCCGCAGTTACGGTAGCCTCCAGGTTAAGAGGATAACCAATCGCGAGCACCCACTGACCGATCTTGGCTTCATCTGAATTTCCATAAACCATAAATGGCAGGTTCTTGGCATCGATCTTCAGTACGGCCAGGTCACTGCTTGGATCAGCGCCGATCAGTTTTGCCTTGAATGAACGCCTGTTGCTGAGCGTCACGGTAATTTCATCGGCACCGTCAATTACGTGATTATTTGTAACGATGTATCCATCGTCACTAATGATGGCGCCGGAACCTGAAGCCATCTGCGGCAGGCTCCTCGCCTTGTCGCCAAATAGGTCGTCCATGTCCAGGTCGAAAAGGTCTCCAAAGGGACTCCTTTTCAGCTGGTCGTTACTTACGGTTCGCGTAGCTTTTGTTTTGATGTGTACTGTGGCGGGGATGGCCGCCGAGGCAGCCGGGGTGAAATCAACCAGGGCATTGGTTCCATTAAAACCCGAAAATCCCACATAATTCGAGGGCACTTTTCCGGAGTCTCCGGACTTTGAAGAGGGATACTCGTAAGTTCCCTCGCGCTTTTGGACCTCGTTATAACCCCAGATAGTTGCCAGCGTAGTGGAGGCACTGAGAACTATCACTGCAAGAGTGTTAGATAACTTCATATTGGAAAGATATTAAGTAATAGTGATTGTCAAATTGCATGCCTGCTAAACAAATAAACGACGTTCGGCCTAGAACTGAAATACAATGCTTTCAGTTTAACATTAAATTTACTAAAGTCTTCGTACTTCATGACATTTTTGCCTTTCGGGTGTCAGAGAGCAAGTAAAAATTTCAGTGTGTCTGCCTGATCTGCATATTCATTGAGGGCTGGTTGCTGTGCCTTTCCAAAGGGAACAAATCCTTTACCCACAACGCATTGGATGTCGGAGCTGGTAGACAGTTGACTGACTTCGGAGGCCGGATCGGGGCAATATTCAAAATATAGTTGAGTTACGGGTGAGAAGACTGATTTGTTCTCCTGGAGGATGATTGAACCATTTGTCATGTAATACACTCTGTTGATCTGTAAAACGGCAAGCTGGTAGTCGTAATTGTTCCGGTATTTGTTGTGGTCGCTTAGGTAGTCGTATTTTTTGAAGGATTCGAGCAGGGAAAAAAATTCATAGCCCGGTGGCACCAGTAGTTTGGTGACGTTACGACAACCCAGTCCGAAATACAGGTACACGTCGTCGGCAAGGCTTGTCAAATCCTCCAGGGTTTCGTTGCCGGTGAGTACGGCCACCGAGGTCCGGTTCCTGCGTATGATATGGGGGAACTTGCTGAAATAATAATCAAAATAGCGCGACGAATTGTTGCTGCCCGTGGCGATGTAGGCATCGCAACCAGTCAACCGCGGCGCAATGGAAAAATAGGGACCTGATGCAGGATCCAGGGCTTTGAGTACGTCGATCAGGGCGGGAATGAGTACAGCATCCTTCGATGATGTTTTGATCAGCATACGATGTCCTGCGACAAAGGTACTCAGCAGGTCATGAAATCCGGCGAGCGGAATATTACCCGCCATCACGAGGCCCACGAGTTTGGGAGACGAATTTACTTCGGGTATGTTGTATTGAGCTACCCAATTGCGGAGCGCATCAGGAGCGAGATAGGAAGTTGTGATTTGCGACAACTGGTAATCGATGAATTCCGGGATGAACCATGGATTTTCATAAGCCGCTTTTGACTTTATTTTTTCCCAGCCAACATTCTTCACAGCAAGATAATTTCCAAGTCTTTCAAGCAAAACAACACGTTGTTGTAAAGTCATTCCATCTTATATTTGTCTTGCAAAAGTAAACGGAATCAAACTCAAATAAATCCGTAGACAAATGGCTATAAAAATTACAGACGAATGCATCAATTGCGGAGCCTGTGAGCCCGAATGTCCCAACAATGCGATCTATGAAGGCGGTGTTGAATGGGCGATTGCCGATGGAACTTCCGTAAAGGGGAGTTATGTGCTGATGGACGGCACCATTGTGGAATCCGACCAACGCAATGAGCCAGTCGCGGTGGACACATATTATATCGTTCCCAACAAATGCACGGAGTGCCAGGGCTTTCATGAAGAACCCCAATGCGCCGCGGTTTGCCCGGTCGATTGCTGTATACCCGATGAAATGTACCGGGAAACAGTGGATGAACTGCTGGCGAAGAAAGAAAAACTCCACCTCTAAATCATTCTGATGGGGGGAAAACCTATTGTAGCATTTGTTACCGGCGGATATTCGTCCGAAGCTGTCGTTTCCTATCAAAGCGCAATCAACATTGAAAAAAACCTCGACACCGAAAAGTACGAGGTATACAAGATCGACATCCGGACCGATGGCTGGATTTATGAGCATGAAAATGGGAAAGTAATCGTGGACCGTAATGATTTTTCTCTCCTCGTTGGAGGAAGAAAGATATGGTTCGACGCTGTCTTCATCGGGATTCATGGAACCCCCGGCGAAGACGGCAAGCTCCAGGGATATTTCGATTTGCTGAATATTCCTTACACTTCCTGCGATGCTGCCGCATCCGCCATCACATTCAACAAAAGATACACCGTGGCAGTTGCCGCATTCGCGGGCATTGCCACCGCAAAGTCCCTGCACCTGTTTAGTGACCTGCCATATTCTGACGAAAGTATAGCAGCGGAACTTTCCTTTCCTCTCTTTGTAAAACCCAACAATGGTGGTTCCAGCATCGGCATAAGTAAGGTTGACAAACCGGAGAATCTGGGTGGAGCCCTGCAGAAGGCGTTTGCCGAAGACAACCAGGTGCTTGTTGAAGAATTTGTTTCTGGACGAGAGTTCACTGTCGGCGTGTACAAGACCACCCGTGGTATCGTGGTTCTTCCAATCACGGAAATACGCACAACAAATACCTTCTTCGACTACAAGGCCAAATATCATGGTGAAAGCGAGGAGATCACGCCCGCGGAGATACCTGCCCAGCTGGCCGAGAAGATCCGCAGCACGGCGATCAAAGTTTTTGAAGTTTTTAACTGCCGGGGAGTAGTCCGGATCGATTTTATATATAATGAAGACAAGGGTGAGCCTTATTTGCTGGAGATCAACACGATCCCGGGGCAGAGCGAGGCAAGCCTGGTGCCTCAGCAGGTTGCTGTAATGGGTATTACTCTGAAGGAATTCTATTCCTCTCTCATAGACGAAGCCCTCTCCCGGAAACTCAACTGATTCTTTACTACATTAGCAGCGAGTTGGCAGCATTGTAAACGAAAACAAAAGCATCTTGTTCAAATTCATAACCGGAAAACCACTTTGGGTCAATGTGCTTTTCAGCCTTATCCTGGTATTCATTCTTCTTTTCTTGCTTCTGCTCTCTTTGGATTACTTCACCAGGCACGAAAAAACCCTGATGATCCCCCAGGTAACCAACCTGCCACTTGCGGAGGCGGAAAAGGTTTTGGCAGACCAGGCCTTTGACATAGAAATCCAGGATTCCATTTATTCAGACACCGCCGCTCCGTTGTCGGTACTTCGCCAGTTTCCGGAAGCGGAATCCGTGGTAAAGGAAAACCGAACCGTTTACCTCACGATTAACCGGGCGATCGCGCCCTCGGTGGATATGCCCAATCTTGAGGGCATGAGCTTTCGAACGGCCCTCCTTGTATTGAAACAATATGGCCTCAAACTCAAAGACACTTTGTACAGGCCGGATTTTGCCAAGGGCTCGGTACTTGAACAGCAGTATAACAAGGCCAGGATAAAGCCAGGCACCAAACTGGCCATGGGCACCGGCATCGTACTGGTACTGGGCAGTGGCCTCGGACAGTATGAATTTGATGTGCCCAATCTTTTCGGGATGACCTATCCCCAGGCCAGGACCCTTGTCGAATCCATGGGCCTCGGCATCGGATCCGTGTTGTCGGATCCCGATGTAACCGACAGCATCAGAGCCTTTGTATACCGGCAAAGTCCCGAAAGGCTGACTTACGACAACCGGGTGAACAGGATCAGGCCCGGGCAGACCGTTGACCTTTGGCTGAGCGTGGCCAGACCTCCCCAACCACCTGTTGACTCCATTATACTCAATCCAAATAATACCAGATAGTCATGGAGAATATATCTGTTCAGGAACTGAAGGAAAGGCTTGAGGCCGGTGAAAACCTACATCTCCTTGACGTACGCGAACCTGATGAAAACGCCGAATTCAACATTGGGGGCATACTAATACCCCTGGGCAAGATCCATAGCATGCAGTTCGACGAGATCGAAGACCTCGCGAATGAGGAAATAGTGATCTACTGCAGAAGCGGAAACAGGAGCCTGCAAGCTTGCATGTTCCTTGAAATGACCGGCTTTAAGAATGTCAAGAATCTCGCCGGGGGTTTGGTTGAATGGAAAAACCTGTCCTGAACCTTCAGGCATCAGGGACAGTCCGCCGCCCTCTCCTATAATGAAATATTCAATCCCACCATAATATTGGTGCCCGCCATTGGAAAATAATAATTTTCGGCCACCTGTCTTCCTTCAAGCTGGTAACTAAAACTATAGCCATTGGCTTCGTAACGATTGTTGAGCAGGTTGTTTACCTGGGCGATGAGTTCTGTTGATTTGAACAGGGTGATCGGCAACTGCCAGGACAACCGCAGGTCCTGCACAAAATAGGGATTAAGGCTTCGTGTTTTATTTGACGTGTTATCCAGGTACTGCCTGCTCACATATTTCCCGCTCAGGTTGATCAGGCCATTCCGGAAAGGAATCAAATTCAACGAATACCCTCCCACAACAGAAGGTGAAAATGCCAGATCAGCCGTTTTGAAATAATTGGATTTCTGGCCACCGTTGTCGTAGTCATCATAGAACTCGGTAAAGTCCGACAGTCGGTTTTTGCTGAGGCTGAAGTTGGCGCCGATATTTATCCACGATGCGATGTTGACCGAGCCCTGCAACTCGATGCCCGCCCGATAACTGTCGGGAATATTCACACGGGTGTATGAACCTACATCGTTGATCATCCCGGTCAGTATCAGCTGATCCCTGTATTTCATGTAATAGGCCGTGGCTCCCCAGCCGAGCTTATTGAATTTTCCTTCGAGTCCTGCTTCGATGTCGTGCATTTTTTCCGGCCTCGGCTGTTGCGTATGGCCGGCCTCATAGTCATCCCTGTTTGGTTCTTTGGCGGCATGACTGTACGAAGCAAATATCCTGAACCTGGGGAAGGAATAGGTGAGTCCGAACTTGGGGTTGAAGAAGTGATAATTGTTGCTGATGAGCAGGGTAGGGTTATCCCTGAAACCATTCAGATCATAATTAATGTTACGGTACTGCAGGTCGGCGAAGCCTTCCAGCCCAGTGGCAATCCGGAATTGATATTTCGCATATGCATTGACGTCAGTCTTTCCGGAATTCAGGTTATACCATCTGTACTTAATAGGGATGCCCGCGCTTGCCCAGGGTATCTCGCCAAAATGATGGCCTTTATAGTGGTTCCAGCCCCCGCCCAAGGACAGGGTGCCAAGTTTATCCTTATGTTGGATGGAAATGATCTGTCCATAGAAATAATTGTCGAGCCAGAGTTGTCGCACCAGGTCAGTTTTGGTCAGCGTGTCGTTGCCGATGGAAAAATCAGGAAGACCATAGTCGGAGTAAGACTCGCCCGCCTTGTAATTTTCGTAATACCCCCTGCCTCTTGTGAGGAAGAGGGCGGTGTTGAAACTCAGGGCATCGGAGAAGCGGTGATTAAAGAAGAGCTGGTAATGGTCCTGCTGGTAGTTGTCGGTTTCGTTGTCATAAGGTTCACCGGGTTTTTCTGTGCCCGAATAATTGGCGCGGCGGTTGTTTTTGAGGTCAGATTCTGGTATGCCATTCCAGGCCTGGTAAGTTTTTTCGTTTCCCGAAAACACATTCAAACGCAGTGAACTGTTCCTGGTGATATAAGCGCCGGAAAGATAATAAGAGTGGAGCGCGGTTGCTGCACGGTCGATGAATCCATCGCTGGAGATCCGCGACAGGCGGGCGTCGATGGTAAAATGATCGCTGATCAGGCCGGAGCCCGCTTTGATGGTATTTTTCCAGGTGTTGAACGAGCCCGCACTGTTGTTGAGCTCTGCATAGGGCTGGCTGTTCATTTCATTGGTGCTGAAATTGATGGTGGCTCCGAAGGCGCCGGCGCCATTTGATGAGGTACCAATACCCCGCTGGATCTGGATGTCCTTCACTGAAGAAGCAAGATCGGGAAGGTTGACAAAGAATAGCCCCTGTGACTCGGCGTCATTGTAAGGGATGCCATTGATCGTCATGTTTATCCGTGTAGCATCAGAGCCGCGGATCCGGATGCCGGTATAGCCGATCCCATTACCCGCATCTGAATTGATGACCACCGAAGGGGTCTGATTGATGAGAAAGGGAAGATCCTGACCCAGGTTCAGGGCCTTGATGTCCTTGCTGGTGATCGTGGTCTTGGCAAAAGGAGCATTGTCCGTTGCCCTGATGGCCTTAATTTCTACCGGTTCCAGGAAGAGGGCTGCTTTTTTCAGCGAATCTTCCTGTTCACGATCCTGGGCCAACAGGCTCGCTGACCAGATTAATAAAAAAAGGACGATAAATGATCTCATGGTTCGACGATTTGGGCAGCGTCTTATTCACCGTGAGCGGGAAAGGAATTGAAATGAAGGTATTCTGTCTCCCTCCGCAGGCATTATCCTGGCAGGTTCAACGGGTATCATCTCAGCCAGCCTTTAAGCCAGCACCCCGGGAATAAAAAACTGCTTTCTGGAAAAAGAAAGCGATGCAAAGATATGACTGAAGAATTTAAAAACACTGTAACATTTCAGTACTGCTATCCGTATTACACAAAACAGTAAATCGTTAAAAACACAATAATGAAAAGAATACTATTGATAATCATGATGGTAGGTGTCGCCAGAATGGTCCACGCACAGAATGAGGTGATACACGACGCCGATGCGGAAATGAGAAACCTGAAAGGATTCAAGGCCATCGAAGTTTCCAGCGCCATCGACCTGCAAATCTCCCAGGGCGAGGATGCCGTGGCCGTCAGCGGTAAAGACGCCGAAACCCGCAATTCCGTCAAAACCGAGGTCAGTAACGGTGTACTGCGGATAAACGTCCAGGGTCGTTATGGCATCCGGAACAACAAGGGCAAGTCCAGGGTCTATGTCTCAGCCCGCGAGCTGAACAAGATCAGTGCCTCAGGTGCCTGTGATATCTCCATCAATGGCGAATTCAAAGCGGGTGACCTGCTAGTCAAACTTTCGGGAGCCAGTGACCTTAGGGGTCGGATTGTTGCTACCACGCTCAAACTGGATCTTAGCGGGGCATCAGATGTGGCCCTCAAGGGCAGTAGCACAGACATGAGCATCGACGCCAGCGGGGCATCACATGTTAAGAGGCTATGAATTCTCCACCGCAAACTGCAAGATCGAAGCCAGTGGTGCTTCAGATGTTGAATTGACAATAACGAAGTTGTTAAATGCCAACGCCTCAGGCGCAGCCAATATTTATTTCAAAGGGGATGGACAGATCGGCGATATCCGTACCAGCGGTGCGAGCCACGTGGCAAAAAAATAAGTGTAATGGGAGAATGATTTTGTCGTGAACCTCTATTGCCCTAACTTTGCACCCCACATCGCGAAGTAGAGCAGCGGTAGCTCGTCGGGCTCATAACCCGAAGGTCGGAGGTTCGATCCCTCCCTTCGCAACAAACCAGCGGTCTAAAGTACTAACAGGATTTTCAGATGATGAAAATCCTGTTTTATTTTGTCAGGGTTCCTGGGATGAAATAATATTATGAAAGCGGGATTTGTAAGCATATTTGGAAAGCCCAATGCCGGGAAAAGCACCCTGTTGAATGCGTTGATGGGGGAGAAGCTGGCTATTGTGTCGTCCAAAGTGCAAACCACCCGTCACCGCATCAAGGGCATCATCACCGGCAAGGACTACCAGATCATTTTTTCCGATACTCCAGGCATCATTGAACCGAAGTATAAGTTGCACGAGAAAATGATGGATGCGGTGAAAACCGCAGTAGAAGATGCCGACCTGGCTGTTTTGCTGGTCGACATTCACGAGGACCTGAAGGCTGCTGATGAAGTATTTGCTTCACTACGGTTAAAAGTACCCGCCATCGTTTTGCTAAATAAAGTCGACAAGGCCAGGACGGGTGAACTGGCCGAAGCCCTTGCTTTCTTTGAGTCGAAGCCATATGCCAGCTGGGTCACCGGCATCTCTGCCCTCAACAAGCAGGGAACCGACGAATTAATCCGTGGCATCATCGAAAGATTGCCGGAAGGAGAACCTTTTTTTGAGGGAGACGAGATCTCGGACCTGCCCACCAAATTCTTTGTCGGAGAAATGATTCGGGAGAAGATCTTTCACTTATTCAAGGATGAGATTCCTTATCATACCACCGTTGTCGTAAATGAATTCAAGCAAAAGTCGACCCTGAT
This sequence comes from uncultured Chitinophagaceae bacterium, assembly GCA_963808065.1. Classification (GTDB taxonomy): domain Bacteria; phylum Bacteroidota; class Bacteroidia; order Chitinophagales; family Chitinophagaceae; genus Flavitalea. The sequence goes on along the minus strand of CAWEEK010000007.1, from coordinate 637,201 downwards.
AAAAATCAGAGCCGACATCGTGGTGCAGCGCGAAACCCAGAAGGGCATCCTCCTTGGCGAAGGCGGAAAGATGATCAAACAACTGGGAACAGATGCACGCAAAGATATTGAGACATTTCTCGCCCAGAAAATTTTCCTTGAACTCTTCGTTAAAGTTCGTCCCAAATGGCGCGACAATGAAACGATGCTGAAGGAATACGGATATCATTAATTAATCAGAAGCGCCCGCAAACGCGAAGGAAATTAATTTCCTTTGCAGGGCATATACATAATTATGGCTGGATTTACTGTTGCTATTGTGGGCAGACCAAATGTTGGTAAGAGCACTTTTTTTAATCGGCTGCTCGGCCATCGCAAGGCGATCGTCGACGACGTAAGCGGGGTGACCCGCGACCGCCAGTACGGAGTGACCGACTGGAATGGCAAAAATTTCAATCTGATCGACACGGGAGGTTTTGTTCCGCAGAGCGAAGACGTGTTTGAAAAAGAGATCAGGAAGCAGGTGCTGATTGCCGTTGAAGAAGCACATGCACTGGTATTTATTGTTGACGCCGCAACGGGTATCACCGACCTCGACGAGGCCATGGCCGATGTGCTCCGGCGATCTTCCAAACCCGTATTTCTCGCTGTAAATAAGGTAGACAACCACGACAGGTTGCTCGAAGCCACAGAATTCTACGGGTTGGGCTTTGAAAATATTTACTTCATATCGGCCATGACCGGCAGCGGCAATGGAGAATTGCTGGATGGAATCGCCGCGCTGATCACTGAAGAAGATTCTGAAGGCACCAAAGAACTTGATGGACTACCCAAAATTGCGATCATGGGTCAGCCCAATGTGGGCAAGTCATCCCTGCTGAATGCCATGGTGGGTGAGGAACGCACCATTGTGAGTGCTATCGCGGGTACCACCAGGGATACCATTCATACGCACTACAATCTTTTCAAAAAAGAATTCATACTGATAGACACGGCCGGAATCAGGAGAAAGGCAAAGGTGCACGAGGACCTTGAATTTTACTCCGTCATTCGGGCCATAAAGGCGATGGATGAGGCGGACATCTGCCTGATCATGCTGGATGCAAAAATGGGCATCAGCGCACAGGACCTGAATATTTTCGCGATGGCCGTGAAAAAAGGCAAGGGTGTAGTGATCCTGGTGAATAAGTGGGACCTGATCGACAAGGAGACCAACACTGCCAGGGACTACGAGACCAAGTTGAAGGAAAAACTGGCACCATTTACGGATGTGCCGATCTTGTTTATTTCTGTAATCGAAAAAACCAGGATCTTCAAGGTCATTGAAACGGCGCTGGAAGTTTATGAGAACCGCCAGCAGAGCATTCCAACATCCAAACTCAATGATATTTTGTTGAAGGCAATCGACAATTATAACCCGCCTGCCGTCAGGGGAAATTCCGTAAAGGTGAAATACGTGACCCAGCTGCCCACCCAAGTGCCTTCCTTCGCCTTTTTCAGCAACCATCCCGATGACATAAAGGGGCCATACAAAAACTACCTGGAAAACCAGCTCAGGGCGAATTTCAAACTTACAGGTGTGCCCGTAAGAATTTACTTCAGAAAAAAATAGGTGAGGAAGATTTTAATGGTGGTTGGCAGCTACCTTAGCGGTTATTACTAACCGTTAAATTTAAAAAATGAAAAAATTCTTCGCAGCATTTATTATTGCTGCTTCACTGACCGCCTGCAACGACACCCCCCAGACCACTGAATCATCTACTTCCGACTCAACCGCTGCCCCCATGGACACGCTGACCACCGACACTTCGGTGAGTAATTCGGATACTACCGCTGTTACGGTAGACAGTCCTGCAGTGAAATAATCCTGACAATTTTGCCAGGTGCCAAGGTTTTCAAAGGCTCTTCCCGGATTGGGAAGGGCTTTTGGTGTTTATCCCGCAAAGATTTGAGTTCAGGCTTGCAGGTGAAGGATAAATGGATTAATTTGGCCTCCTGATCTCCTCCTTCTTCCTGCTGGTAAAACCAAAAGGTCCATTCTTCCTGTGTATTTATTGCCCCCTAAATTGCTAGAAAATGAAATCTTTCTACGTGCTCATCGTAGTGTGTTTTGGTCTGACCCTGAATGGAAATTCGCAGTACGTTACCTGGACAGGTCCTGCCGGAGGAAACTGGAATAATGCAGCCAACTGGACTCCTGCTGGTGTGCCCAATTCCGCTTCAAGAATTACGCTTCCCGCAAATGCTGACATCACGCTGGATGTTTCTACAAGCGTTCATAATATCAAAGTTTTTTCAGGATGGGCAAGGATCTCTGCTTCAGGGACAGACCGCCTCTTGACCTTAACAGGGACCGACACAGCACTTTTTATTGCTTCGGGTGCGACACTCCGTGACAGTTCATCTTCCAACTCTACTTTCGAAGTTGACTTTGCGTCTGGTTCAAATGGATTGGTGCGGGGAACCTGGACTTTCGGCGGCGTTGATGATGACCATTTTTCGTACGTCGAGTTTCCTTCGCCCGGAGCAATATGCGAAGTATTTGGGACCATACAATTTGGAAACTACGGAATAACGCCAGCCTTAGGAAATAGCGCTCTTCATTTTAACTCCGGTTCCACACTGCAGCTTACCACCAACCAACCGCTTATCCCGGCAGCCGACTACGATCCGAACTCTTTAATTTACATCAGTGGTGTAGTGAATAATCCTGTCAGTAACGAAGAACCCAATTTTGTAGGAAACCTGACCTACGCTTGTCCAAACCAGGCGGATTCCCTTTCGCTGGGAATGTCCGGGATGACGATTGGCGGGAATCTTTTTATTACCAATACCAACAGCTATAAATTGAGAATATTCTGGGACGGAGTTTCCGGCCCCGGGCCATTTACTAATACGATCAACGGAAGCCTGCAGGTTTCCGGCCCCTCCAAATTCTTAATTTCAAGAGCAGTTGTCTCGGGCATTTCTTACAATCTGCAGATCAATGGCAACCTTATCATGAGTGGAGAGGAATTTGACATGCAAAATCGACCAAATACCTCCACCAATTTATTTGTGAGAGGTAATATCCAGCACACAGCCGGGATCTTCACTGCTAGGTCCGTATCAACCAGTTCGACAGCAAATTATTTCAACATTGAACTGAACGGCACCGGCAATCAAACACTGAGTTCTGTAAATGGGATTTTGGATAACGACAACTTGCAGGTCAACCTTAGGATAAACAAACCTACGGGCAGCGTTGCTTTGGCGACACCAATCGCCGTGGGTCGCCTCACATTTGCTTCCGGAAACAATGCCAATATAAATACCGGTGTACATTTACTCAGTATCAGAACAGCGGCCACTGCGAATCCTTCGATTGCGCTTGGCTATGGTGGCACTGGGTTCGTGGAGGGGAATCTCCAACGGAGTTTCGCCACTACTGCTCCGGTAATTTTCCCCCTGGGCACGGGTACCACTTATCGTCCTTTGATATTTAATCCTTCATCTTCAGCCTCGAGCATTTACCAGGCATCGCAGGTCAACGGTCCTCACCCGACCGCCATCGGAGTACTTCCTCCACTTTCGGGTGTTGCACCATATTACTGGAGCCTGACCAAGAATAGCGGGGCGGATGGAAATGTAGAACTCACCCTCAATGGTCAGGTACCGGGTGCCACCTCGGGTGATGCCCTCGTAGCGGCCAAACTCGCAGCCAACAATTGGGTGAATGCAAGGGGCAGCACGGGAACCTCCATCTTTGATGGCTCCGTCACAACAGGCACGGTGAGAACAGAACCCCAGACCAGCTATGGTTATTACACTATTGGTTATGGATCTCACGCTGCGCTGCCGGTGATACTCACTGCCTTCAATGCCAAGAAAGTCTCAGCCACTGCTGCGGACATCACCTGGAAGATCACCGAGAACAGCACACCTGAAATGTTTGATGTGATGCGTTCGTCAGATGGCCTCAACTTCACTACCATCGGCTCGACGCCAGGTATAAAAGGCAAATTCTCTTATGCCTTTACAGACAACAAGCTCCTGAATGGCAACAATTATTACAAATTACAGATGCACGACAGGGATGGCAGCATAACTCACAGCACAATAGTTGTGGTGATGAATGGATCCAGAGGCGTCATCATCAGTTCACTGATGCCGACACTGGTGCAGGATCGTGCCAAACTGATGGTCAGCTCCTCACTGGCGGGTACCATGCAGCTGGTTGTCACCGACATTAGCGGCAGGATCATCCAGCAGCAACAGGTCAGCATCAATCCGGGTAACCAGGAAGTCTGGCTGAATGCAAGTCATCTGGCCGCAGGTATGTTCCAGGTAACCGGGTACATCAATGGCGAAAAGACAAGTACATTCAGGTTTATAAAACGTTAACGACAGGGGGTTTACTCCTTTTCAAATAATGAAGTGCGACTGATCTTGCTGATCATGTCGCACTTCTTTTTTACAGTAGTCCTGCTGATTTTCCCCCATACGTTCTTCGCCCAGATAAGCTGGGATGGGGGAGCAGGTACCAATCAATGGTCAGATGCACTCAACTGGTCGGGTAATTCCCTGCCGGCGGTGACCGACAATGTGGTGCTGGATAATTCGGTTGTTGGTAACAGTTATACCGTACTGCTTCCTGAAGCTCTTGCGGTTACTGTGAGAAATATTACCATCATTCCAACAGCGGACAACAACATTGAACTCATCATCCCGGAATCCAGTACACTGGTGCCCGCTTTGACGGCAACGGGCCCGGGCAATGCCATGGTGCTGAATAAGGGGGCCATATTCCGGAATGCGTCGACGGCGGCTTCCGGCATCAGTTTCGACGCACAGGATTCCATACGCATAAACAACGGCGGAAGATACGTTCACAATTCCGGTGGGGCACATGCGGTCAATGTGGCCATGTTATCTGCGGCCCCCGGCACCGAGGAAGGCATCATGGAGTTCGACATTCCGGATGCGTCCTCCACCATCTCATTTAGTGGAAGAACCTTTGGTCTCCTGGAGTTGAACGCCACTTCAGGCACAGTGCCAAAGAACTACACCGCAGCGGGCACAAATCCACTAAAGATTCGATCCGACCTGGTCATCCACGCGGGTGTCAACCTAAAACTGAATTTCGATGACTCCATTTTCATTCATCGCGATCTGATTCAGCTCGGCGGCCTGCTCGACCTTGGCACCACAGCTCGAACGGCCAGGCTAGTGGTGGCCGGAAGGATAAATCAGCATGCCGGTGCAACAATCACCGAATCCGGCACCGGTGTACAGGAGATTATCCTGCAGGGTAAGCAGGAACAGGAATTGGAATTCAGGGGAATCCTCAATAACTCTATAGCCATAACCATGGATGCACCCGAAGGCGCCAGGTTGATGGCTCCGCTAAACATCCCATATCACCTGAACCTGCGCAGGGGCATAGTGTACTCGGGTTCAACAGCATTGCTCACGCTTTCACCAGAGGCGACAATAGTGGCCGACACCGTTGCTGGTGGCAGTTTTGTCGATGGGCCCATAAGAAAACAGGGTTTGCCGGGCGGTAGTTTTTTATTCCCGGTAGGAAAGTCGGCACGCATGCGCTGGCTGGCGGTTGAAGGGGCCATTGGTGATTTGACGGTGGAATACTTTCCCGACGACCCGCGACTTATTTCTCAAAATTATGAGAGTGGCATCGATCATATCTCAGCCCAGGAATACTGGACACTGAATAAATCATCATCGGCTCCATTTGTTGTCAAATGTTCCTTTGACCAGCTATACAGCGGCGAGGTATCGAACCTTGCGGACCTAAGGGTGGCCACCCTTGCGGGAACGTTGTGGCTAGATGGTGGCAACTCGGGGACGGCAGGATCGGCGGGCTTTTCGGGTTGGGTAAAGTCAAACAATTCCGCTTTATCTGGAACTGGTCTTCACGAACTTACACTGGCCAGTGTCAATGCAATCAACAACAGTCTGCCCATCACAAAAGTAGACCTGAAGGTGAAAACCGCCGGCAACCGCAGAAACATCAGCTGGCGGCTGGAACCGGGTCATAGTATCGGGAAATGCATGGTCCAGTGCAGTACCGATGGTCGTGTTTTTTCTAACCTCTATGTATACCCCACCATAAAAAATCAATTGCAATACGATTGGATAAACCCGGAGATCGATATACAGAAAATATATTACCGTATTGAGGCCGTTGATATTGATGGTACGCGTTATTTCAGCAATATTGTTTCCGCAACAAACATGCAACCCGGCCTCTTCCGTTTGTCGTCAACCGTCATCACCAATGATCTCCTGGTCCTACATCTGGAGAACGAGAAAATGCAGGCCACTGAGGTGAGGGTCATTTCAATAGATGGAAGAATTTTGCTAAAGAAAAAACTCACTGGAACAAATATGAATAAGAACATTGAACTTACTCTGCCACGGCTTCCAGGCGGCCTCTATTTAGTAGAACTGATTTTTGAAAATGGCAGCAGGCAGAGTGACAGATTTGTAAAACGATGAAGAAAAATTCTGCTGTCCGCTCTTCCCGCCTTCGCTAAAGCTTCCTCCTTCGCTGCCTGGGGCAGCTTCGGAGGACAAAGTCGTCGGGCGAGGCGCTCTTCGCTCTGTTTCTCCGCTCTGCTTCTTCCTATTTCATCGCCCTGACTGCCTGTCCTGCGTGAAGCTGATATTTTTTGAATGCCTCTCTTTCCTGGCGGATGAAAGGATTGTCATCCAGGCTACCGACCACAGCTTCCATTTCTTCGGTACTGTTGTAAAGCATCTGGCGAAAACTATTCTGGTAGTCCTTTTCACGAGATTGAAAGATGTTATCTACCATCCATTTTTTGGTGGCCACAGCTTTTGTTATAGCATCCTTCAGTTCATTTGACGGAGATCTGTTCAGGGAAAAGCCGCTTGTTTGTTTTAGTGCGGCAAGAGCGTGAAGTAGTTTTTCCCTGGGGTAATTGACCGCCTGCTCAGCGTAAAATTGATGAATCGCTTCCCAGGATTTTATCTTTCCCGACCTGATCTTTTGTTGAATCTTCGTCAGTTCCGAAACCCTGATCAACTGTCCACCGATATTCTTCCACTCAGAGACCGCGGTTGAACCGGACAATGACTTCGTTAATTCTGCATATGATCCCAGCCTTTCCTCTTTGATGTACGCGATCAGCAGGGTCATTGCATAGTAATTGACTAGGTCCCTGAACAACAGGTAACAGGCCGGAGCTTTTATCAGCCTGACAATCCTGCCTGAATGCTCAAAACCATTTGCGACGATGTCCAGCGAATTGAGTGCAGGGTTATTTTCCAGCAGCAGTTTCCTGCCGATTGTAGTCGCATCGGTTTTGGCCGAACCTTCCTGCTTCAGCCAGGCAGTGCCCGTGAAGTCCTCAAATAATGTGAGTGCATGCAGGATTTCCATGATGGTATCAGGAGCGAGGAAGTCATGCTCGATCAGTTGTTTCCTTTCAATGCGTTTGTCCCGGTCGGCATACTTCCAGGAATTTCTGGCCAGCGCATACATGTTGTACATGAACCAGTATCCCGGCATTACTACCAGCTGGTCTCTTGCGACATCATTACTGACAAGAGAAAAAGGAATGGGGATATTGAGCTCGGCGGGATAGTCGCCTTTTGCAATGATCGTGAAAGAGGCAAACTTGGAATTGTGTTTCAGGCTCACGCAGAGGCCCGGCCAGAACCCGCGCCCGGCAAGGAGTTCGCCATCAGGACTCCGCGAATTATGATTGGAGCCGATTGTAGCGCCGGCGGCAATATTTGTTTGCCCCTGTAATAAGGCAGCACACAGAAATGAATTGTTGTGGTGCTGTTCGTGAAAGGGAAAGATCAGCGAATTCAACACCTCGCAACAGGAGATGGTTGAATTATTGCCCAGATAGGAATTGATCAGCCTCGCTCCATATTTCAACTGCGAATGAGAGGCCATAAAAAACCTGACGGCCTTCACGCCATAAAATATCCTGCAACCATAGTCGATGATGCCATTCACCATTTCGCAGCCTTCACCGATCTGTGTCGTCGCTTCCGCAGAGGAATTGATGGTACAGGTTTTTCAACTTGTTCGCGCCTTTCAGATAGGCATCGGTGCCGATATTCACATCCTTGATGATCTTGCAATTCTTGATCACGGTTCTGTCGCCGATGGTGCCATAATAACCCCTGCGCGTGTCGAATTTTTTGAGGGTGAATTCTTTGAACCTGGACTGCAGCGTTTCATCATCCCTGCCCTGGGTCCACAGTAGGCGTCGCCGGGCAGCATGCCATCAAAAGGAATGATCTTCCGCCCGCCGTTTTCATTACATACTTCCAGCCAGATGCGCAGATTTTCCTCCTCACCTTCCTTGAGCGTGCCGTTGCCGAATTTGGCATAGTCGGTCGTGGCCAGCTCATTCACATTTACAATGATCACTTCATTGCCGATAATATAATGGGAGATGTAGTTGACATTGTCCACTACTACATTGTCGCCAAAATCGCAGCTGATTATGGTGCTGTTGTAAAGGCCAACCGGCCTGCGTAGATTCTTGAATTCAAGATAAAACGGTTCCAGCTTGCCGATTCGCACCAGCCCGTAAAATTTACAGTTGTGTACCCGTTCGGGGTTGAATGCATCGGACACCAGAATATTGTTCCAGTTGTCGGAGGTGTTCCGGTTTCTTACCAGCACCTCGATCTCAAAGGCCGTAAGCCCACGGTATGCGATTCCATTTGTGTTCTGCGTGTTGCGTAGGTAGTATTCATTTTTGTCTTTTGGCAGGTGGGCTTCCGGGATAAAATTGTATCCTAAGGAAGTAACTGGATTTTTTTTGATCTGGTTCATGAACGGTTTCCTTTATGGAAATACATGGACGGTGATTTATTCTACGGTAACACTTTTCGCAAGGTTCCTGGGTTTGTCTACATCGGAGCCTTTGGCTACGCCCATATGATAGGCGAGCAATTGCAGTGGTATCGTGCTCAGCATCGGCGCCACTAATTCATCGGCTTCCGGAACTTCGATGATGTCATCGGCAAGCCCCTTGATTATGACGTCGCCCGCTGTGATCACGGCGATAACTTTGCCTTTGCGGGCCTTGATTTCCTGAATGTTGCTGACGATCTTTTCGTGATAAGAATCTTTGGTTGCCACAATGACTACGGGCAGCTGATCATCGACCAGTGCAATTGGGCCATGTTTCATTTCTGCAGCGGGATAACCTTCGGCATGGATGTATGAAATCTCTTTTAGTTTCAATGCGCCTTCGAGTGCCACAGGGAAATTATAACCCCGGCCCAGGTAAAGTGCGTTGTTGGCATCCTTGTATTTTATACTCAGTTTTTTTATCGCTTCGTTGGATTCCAGCAAGATCTTCACTTTGTCGGGAATCTCGTTCAGTTCATTCAGCAGGTGCATAAATCGTTGCTGGTCGATAGTGCCTTTTTCTTTGGCGATCTTCAGTGCGATCATGGTCAGTACGGCCAGCTGGGCGGTAAATGCCTTTGTACTGGCCACGCCGATTTCCGGACCGGCATGGGTATAAGCGCCTGCATGCGATACCCTTGCAATGGAAGACCAACAACGTTCACGATGCCGAAAATAAAGGCGCCGTTCTCCTTTGCTCTTTCAATGGCCACCAGTGTATCGGCAGTTTCACCGCTTTGCGATACAGCAATGATCACATCGCCTTTGTTGATGATGGGATTGCGGTACCGGAACTCCGATGCATATTCCACTTCAACCGGTATGCGGCAAAGCTCTTCAATAATATATTCGGCAATCAGTGCCGCATGCCAGCTGGTGCCGCAGGCGATGATGATATAACGGCTGGCATTTTTAAGCTGTTCGATATTTTTGTCGACACCCGCCATCCGGATATATCCTTCCTTTGCATCCATTCTTCCGCTGAAGACAATCGAAGATCGTTTCCGGCTGTTCAAAAATTTCTTTCAGCATGAAATGATCAAAACCACCTTTTTCAATCGCTGCGAGTTCAAGGTCAAGTTTCTGAATGAACGGAGTGATCTTTTCATTGCCGAGATTCTTCAGTATCAGTTCGTCGGGTTTGATGATGGCCAGTTCATAGTCGTTTACATACACGACTTCTTTGGTGTATTCAATGATGGGTGAGGCATCCGAAGCCAGAAAATGTTCACCCTTGCCAATGCCGATCACCAGCGGGCTTCCTTTTCTTGCGGCGATCAGGGTGTCGGGATTGTCCTGGTCCACCAGCACGATCACGTAAGCGCCAACCACTCTTTTCAGGGCGATCCGTACGGCTTCTTCAAGGCTCACGCTATTGTTTACCTGGATGTCTTCAATAAATTTCAACAGCACTTCGGTGTCGGTGTCGCTGGTGAATGTATATCCTTTATTCAGTAGTTCCTGTTTGAGCAGGTTGTAGTTTTCAATGATGCCGTTGTGGATCATCGCCAGTTTGCCGTTGGCAGGATACATGAGGATGGGCGTTGCGGTCGCTGGGTTCGCCATGCGTGGCCCAGCGGGTGTGGCCGATACCGATATTCGAATGGATGTTTATGCCGATGAGACTGTCCTCCAGTTCGGCAACCTTGCCCTTTTTCTTGTACACCTTGAGGCCCTTGTTGAGCAATGCCACTCCTGAACTGTCGTATCCACGGTATTCAAGTCGCTTGAGGCCTTTGAGTATGACCGGATAGGCTTCCCTGTGTCCGATGTAGCCTACTATTCCACACATAAATTAATGGGTTGTAATATTTCTAAAAATAACATATCTCCGCCAGTTGGGGCTGGCTGGTTAAAATCAACGCTAAGGAACCCAAAATTACTGATCTATGCAAGCGGGGCCGTGTTTCAAAGTAGTATTCCTTCCATAAAAGTGAAGGCGAGTGAAAAATAGATCAGGAGTCCCGTGACATCCACAAGGGTGGCAACGAAAGGGGCTGAAGAGGTAGCTGGGTCTGCACCCAGTTTCTTCAGCAGGATGGGCAGCATGGAGCCGGCGATCGTACCCCAGAGCACTACCCCGATGAGGGAGATGCCCACGGTCGCCCCGATGATAAGGGTATGGGTGCCATAGGTGTGAAAGATCGAATTCCATATCATTATCCTGAAAAATCCGATCAGGCCGAGCACCAGCCCCAATAACAGTCCTGAAGTCAATTCCCGGCGCAATACTCGCCACCAGTCGGTCAGGGCAATTTCACCTATGGCCATGGCCTGGATGATCAGGGTTGAAGCCTGTGATCCGCTGTTTCCCCCGCTGGAAATGATCAGTGGAACGAAGAGGGCCAGGACCACGGCTTTGGCGATTTCATCCTCAAAATACCCCATGGCCGATGCCGTCAGCATTTCACCCAAAAAGAGTACGATCAGCCAAACCACCCTTTTTTTTACGAGTTTCAGTATGGGCATTTCCAGGTAGGGTTCATCCAGCGCCTCGGTACCTCCGAACTTCTGCATGTCTTCGCTGAATTCTTCATTTGCCACCCACAATACGTCATCAATTGTTACGATACCCAGCAGGATATTGTTGTCATCTATAACGGGGAGGGCCACACGATTGTTCATTTTGAAGATCTGATTGGCCTCTTCCTGATCATCGTGAACGTTGAGGGTGATCGACCTGTTGTCGATGATCTCGCCAATGATATTATCCGGATCAGCAAGCAGGATCTCGCGGATACGGATGTCATCCACAAATTCGCCCCTGTCGTTCACCACATAGATCACATCGATGGTTTCACTATGCTTGCCTTCTTCACGAATGTGTTCCAATACTTCGGTCATGGTCCAGTCGACCTGCACAGCGATATAATCCGGGGTCATCAACCTGCCGACGCTGCCTTCGGGATATCCCAGCAGAGCAAGGGTGATTTTTCTTTCTTCCGGATCGAGCAGGCGGATCAGTTCTTTTACAACATTGCTCGGTAATTCTTCGAGGAAGGCCGTACGGTCATCCGCAGGTAACTGGTTGAGGAGCTCCGCTGTTTTTGTTGGATGAAGTTCCTGGATTATGGTTCGCTGGGTTGAGCTGTCAAGGATTTTGAACACGCTGGAAGCCCTGTGAATACTCATGTTGCTGATGATCTTGGCCTCGTGTTCGGGGAATTCATCGATGAGTTCTGCCACGTCGCTGATATTCCTGCTGTTCAGGAATTCGCGGATCTTCAGCACTTCTTCCTGCCGAATTACATCGAGAAACTGTTCCCTGAGGTCCTCTTCCTGTGCCTTGTCGGTGATCATCCTTCAAATGTAATGTATACTGGCAACCGATTATCTTACGGATATGGTTTATGGTGAAAGCCACTGTAAATTTGCGTTATGTTCATGTTACTTCCCTGCCTGCAGGTTCGCGCTACGAAAAGGATGGGCAATGGCGTATTCACATCAGAAGCCATAAGAGCAAAAACCATCATTGAAGTGTCACCGGTAGTGGTGATGAATGGGAGGGAAAGGGAATACCTCGATCAAACGCTCATGCATGATTACATCTTTGAATGGGGCGACACGGAAAGCCAGTGCTGCCTGGCTCTTGGCTATGTTTCAATTTACAACCATTCTTACGATGCAAACTGCGAATATGAAATGGAATATGGCGATGCCCTGATTCGCATAAAAGCCATCAGGCATATTGCAAGGGGCGAAGAACTTTTCATTAATTACAACGGCACATCCAAAAACAGAAAGCCCCTGTGGTTTGATGCGCATTAGCATTGGACGCGTTTGGGCGCCGGCTTAATTATCGTGGGCGAACTGCTGGCGGATGACGTTCAACGCACCCCCGGCCCTGAACCATTCGATCTGCTGTTTGTTGTAAGTGTGATTCATCTTAATCTGGTGTTCGGTGCCATCCTTATGATGAAGTACAACGGTAATCTGTTTGCCAGGCGCAAACGCCGCGAGTCCTACGATGTCGATAAGATCATCTTCCAGCACCTTGTCATAGTCTTCCTTATTGGCAAAAGTGAGGGCAAGCATACCCTGCTTTTTGAGGTTGGTTTCATGAATGCGTGCGAAGCTTCTCACCAGGATCGCGCGAACACCCAGGTGACGTGGTTCCATTGCCGCATGTTCTCTTGAAGATCCTTCACCATAGTTTTCATCGCCGACAACCACTGTGCCGATGCCGCCGGCCTTATAAGCCCGCTGGGTCGCTGGCACCGGGCCATATTCTCCATTCAGCTGGTTCTTCACATTGTCCGTTTTTTCGTTGAAGAAGTTCACGGCACCGATCAGCATGTTGTTGGAAATATTGTCGAGATGGCCCCTGAATTTAAGCCAGGGCCCGGCCATCGAGATATGATCCGTGGTGCACTTTCCCTTTGCCTTGATCAGGAGGCGCAGGCCGGTAAGGTCTTTGCCTTCCCAGGGCTTGAAAGGATAGAGGAGTTGCAGCCTGTTGGAATCAGAAGCGACATCGATGGTAATGGTACTGCCATCGAGGGCGGGGGCCTGGTAGCCCGCGTCTTCAACGGCAAAACCTGTGGGTGGAAGTTCCATGCCTGAAGGTTCATCGAGCATTACGTCTTCTCCTTTTTCATTTTTCAGTTTATCCTTCAGTGGATTGAAGGTGAGGTCGCCCGCGATGGCGAAAGCTGTGACTATTTCAGGGGAAGCGACAAAGGCGTGTGTGGATGCTAGGCCATCATTGCGTTTCGCGAAGTTCCTGTTGAATGAGGTGATGATGGAATTCTTTCGGTTGGGGTCATCAATATGACGCGCCCACTGGCCGATGCAGGGACCACAGGCATTGGCAAGCACAACGCCGCCAATTTCATCAAATGTTTTGAGGAAGCCGTCTTTTTCGATGGTGAACCGAACCAGTTCACTCCCCGGTGTTACCGTGAATTCAGAACGGGTCTTGAGTTTTTTTGTCACCGCTTGCCGGGCTATCGATGCCGACCTGCTGATGTCTTCGTATGAAGAATTCGTACAGGATCCGATAAGGGCCACTTCGAGTTTCTCGGGCCATTTGTTGACGCGCACCGCGTCTGCGAATTTGCTGATCGGCCAGGCGAGATCGGGGGTAAAGGGACCATTGACATGTGGCTCCAGTTCATTGAGGTTGATCTCTATCAGCTGATCGTAGTGACGTCCCGGGTTCTGATACACTTCTTCGTCGGGGCGCAGGTGTTCTTTTATATCGTCAGCCAGCGCGGCAACTTCCTCACGACCGGTTGCGCGGAGATAATCACCCATCTTTTGGTCGTAAGCAAAAACGGAGCAGGTTGCCCCGATTTCGGCTCCCATATTGCAAATGGTGGCCTTGCCGGTGGCGCTGAGGCTGTCGGCCCCGTCACCAAAATATTCAACGATGGCGCCGGTTCCTCCCTTCACGGTAAGAATTCCGGCTACTTTGAGTATTACATCTTTGGCTGCGGTCCAGCCGCTCATTTTGCCCGTGAGTTTGACCCCGATGAGCTTCGGCATCTTCAGTTCCCAGGGCAGTCCGGCCATCACGTCCACGGCGTCGGCGCCTCCAACTCCGATCGCGATCATGCCCAGACCACCCGCATTGGGAGTATGGCTGTCGGTCCCGATCATCATCCCGCCAGGGAAAGCATAATTTTCCAGTACCACCTGGTGAATGATACCGGCTCCTGGCTTCCAGAAACCGATGCCGTATTTATTGGAAATTGAGGATAAAAAACTGAATACTTCGCGATTGATGTCCAGCGCACTGGAAAGGTCCTCATCGGCGCCATTTTTTGCCTGGATAAGGTGGTCGCAGTGTACGGTGGAAGGAACGGCCACCTTTGAGCGGCCACAGGTCATGAATTGCAGGAGGGCCATCTGGGCCGTCGCGTCCTGCATCGCCACGCGATCAGGGGCGAAATCCACATAGTCCTTACCTCTTTCGAACGCCGAATTGGCGGGTTTGTATAGATGGGTATATAAAATCTTCTCGGCCAGCGTCAGGGGTCTACCAGTTAAGACCCTCGCCTCCTCAATTTTTCCTGGCATTCTATCATATATCTTCTTTATTAAATCCAGATCAAAGACCATCTAATACAGTTTTAAGAAGTCGTAAAAACAATGCAAAATTAAAAAAAAATGGCCTTCCAGACTAATCCAATCTTAACGGTACCAGTAAATAATGTTTAAATTAGTAGCATGAACCGCCTGAGATATTTTATAGAATGGCAGCTGTATGGGGTGTGTACCGCTCTTGGAGAAAGGATTGGAATTCCAGTGGTTCGTATCAGAACCTGGTTCATTTATATTTCCTTCCTTACGATGGGCTCTCCGCTGATTGTATATTTTGTTGTCGCTTTCTGGATGAATATGAAGAGATACATCACTGCCCTGAGAAGGAATCCCCTCTGGTATCATTGATATTCCCTTCCAATTCAAACTACTGCCTTCCTTATTTTCACCAATTCATTGAGTAGGCCTTCGAGGTGTTCGAGTTTTAGCATGTTAGCGCCATCACTTTTCGCCACAGCGGGGTTCGGATGTGTTTCAATAAAAAGGCCGTCTGCTCCTGTGGCAATGGCGGCTTTTGAGATCACCCCGATCAGGGATGGGTTTCCACCCGTAATGCCCGAGGTCTGGTTGGGTTGTTGCAGGCTGTGTGTACAGTCCATGATCACCGGCGCTCCCAGTTCTTTCATCCAGGATATGTTGCGATAATCCACTACCAGGTCCTGGTAGCCGAAACTATTGCCTCTTTCAGTAAGCAACACCCTGTTGTTGCCTGCATTCCTGATCTTTTCCACGGCAAATTTCATCGAAGGTCCGCTGAGGAACTGGCCCTTTTTTACATTCACGATCTTCCCGGTGGCTGCAGCGGCGAGTAATAGATCTGTCTGCCTGCATAGGAAGGCAGGGATCTGCAGGATGTCGATATATTTTGCGGCAATAGCTGCTTCATCGTGTGCGTGTATGTCGGAGGTCACCGGGACCTTAAATTTTGCGCCGGCCTTTTGAACCAAAGCAAGGGCGGTCTCGTCTCCAATCCCCGTAAAAGAGTTGGCAGAGGTGCGGTTGGCCTTACGATAGGAGGCCTTGAAAATGTATGGGATGCCCAGGTTGCGGCAGATGGTGGATACCTTTTCTCCCACCTCCATCACTATTTCTTCTGACTCAACAACGCAGGGACCGGCAATAAGAAAGAAATTTTTTTTGTCGTATGACTGATTACCGAACAGTTGCTCCAGAAAGGTTTCCATCACACAAATTTAGATGAATGAGATGACTATTTTTGCCCGTCCGGCTCTCTCATTCAACACAATACAATCAAATGGTCAAAGAAAAAATCCTTGTAATCGGTGCCTCTGGTCAGATCGGTGTGGAACTCACCCTTGCCCTGCGTAAAATATATGGCAACTCCAGCGTGGTGGCTTCTGACCTTCGGGAAGAAAACGACCTGCTCAAGGGTACGGGACCGTATGTGTCGCTGGACATCATGAATAAGGAAATGCTTCATGTGCAGGTGATACGACAGAACATCACCCAGATCTACCTGCTGGCGGCGATACTTTCAGCAACAGGAGAAAAAAATCCCGGCCTGGCCTGGAACCTGAATATGCAGGGTCTGCTCAACGTGCTGGACATTGCCAAGGACGAAAATCTGACCAGGGTCTACTGGCCCAGCAGTATTGCGGTATTCGGTCCGACCTCACCGCGGAAGAATTGCCCCCAGCAAACGATCATTGAACCAATTACTGTTTACGGCATCAGCAAGTATGCCGGCGAGTTCTGGTGCAATTATTATTTTCAACGTTATGGTGTCGACGTGCGCAGTCTGCGCTATCCGGGTCTTATCAGTTACAAGTCGGCGCCGGGTGGGGGCACCACTGATTATGCTATTGAGATCTTTCAGGAAGCGCTGACAGAAGGGTCATATGAATGTTTTCTGAAAGAAGACACCTATCTGCCGATGATGTACATGCCTGATGCCATCAGGGCCACTATTGAATTGATGGAATCTCCCAGGGAAAAAATAAGCGTCCGAACCTCGTACAATATTTCGGCGATGAGCTTCTCACCGGCCGAAGTTGCCGCCGAGATCAGGAAATACATTCCGGAATTCAAGATTACTTATAAACCCGACTACCGTCAGGCTATAGCCGAAAGTTGGCCTCAGAGCATTGACGACAGCACAGCGAGGAGGGACTGGAACTGGAAACCCGAATTTGATTTGGCGGGGCTCTGTAGCGACATGATGAAGAATTTAAAGGGTTAAAATCTGAGAAATTAAAATATCGGGGGAGTTTCTTCGTTTTTTTAAAAAGTAATCGAAAAATTATTGTCTCTTAGGAAACCTGACTTACTTTTTTTCTCTTTGGGAAAGAGCAACCCAACCGACTTTTTTTTAGAAAAAAAGTCGGCAAAAAAACTTTGGCGCTGTCAGAATAAGGCCTAAAATTTTCTGCCTGCCGCTACGGCGAAGGAATGCTCCGGTCGGCTGTGGTAATTCTCTTCTGCATTTGTAAATATCGTCTTTGGATTTTCAATCCACATCTTCGCCGTTTTTCGCGGCACTTGAAAATTTTGCCTTCGCTCCGCCTGTCCCTGCCATTTCGCAGGGGCGACGGCGGGCAAGGCCGGCCTTATTCTGAAGGCGCAATACAAGAATCAGAAAGGAAGAGAAGGGGAAGGTCTACGCTCTCTTCTTCGCTCTGGTTTCCGCGCATTGAAAAGACGTAAGAAAATCGAATCGAAGGGCGTAAAAGAAAAACAGATGTTACTGTAGCTCGAATTTTATTCTTAGCCCGTAAGTCCCACTATTGCTCGGATTTATTCTCCAGTTGTGACTTGTTTTTCTTCAGCCCGAGAGATGCGATTTTTCGTCTTTTCCACTGTCAGCCATGTTTTTTTGCCCGCTTTTTTATCAAGAAGAAGAATCGGGATTTTCGCAAAGAATTTTATAAAAAAAGTCAGTTAGGTTTCCCAAAGAGAAAAAAAGTATAATAATCTTAATTTAAATTGGAAATATCAGCCACGGTCT
Source organism: uncultured Chitinophagaceae bacterium (assembly GCA_963808065.1). Lineage (GTDB taxonomy): Bacteria > Bacteroidota > Bacteroidia > Chitinophagales > Chitinophagaceae > Flavitalea. Next base: position 619,307 of record CAWEEK010000007.1, on the reverse strand, counting down.
TCCGTTCCAGCAACTTCAGCGTCGCATCGCGCACCTGCACCATCGTGTCGTGAAGTCCACAACTCTTTTCATCGCAGTTTTTACATCGCTCATAAAAATAGAGACTCACGCAGGGCAACATCGCAATGGGCCCATCGATGATACGAATGATCCTCGCCAACGGAACATCGCGTGGGGGCAATTTAAAAAAATAACCGCCACCCTTGCCCTTCTTGCTTTCCAGTACGCCTTCATTTTTTAATTGCAGGAGTATGTTTTCAAGGAATTTCAGCGGTATCCGCCTTTTTTTGGCGATTTCTGCAATAAGCGTGGGCTCATTGGCCGGCTTCTCGGCCATGTACATCAGGGCTTGCAGGGCGTATTGAGCTTTTTTGGAAAGCATTCAGTTAAAAAATTTCGACAATTTAATTAATTGATCAGTCAATCCCCAGCACATCTTTCATGTTGTACACTCCCTGGGGACTGCTATGCAGAAATTCCGCAGCAAGAACCGCCCCAGTGGCGAATCCCTGCCTGTTGTGCGCGGTATGCGTGATGGAGATGTCATCAATCTCCGAAATATAGCTGACGGTATGGGTGCCCGGGGAGGGATCGATGCGTTCACTAATGATCACCAGCTCATCCGGATTGGTGGAAGGACGATTTACCCAGCGCTTTTTATGACCCGTTTCTTCGATCACCTGCTCGGCAAGGGTAATGGCCGTACCGCTGGGTGCGTCTTTTTTTTCGGTATGATGAATTTCCTTCAGTTCGATATTATATTGATCATGACCCTTCATCAACTCACCGAGCTTTTTGTTCAGCGCGAAGAAAATGTTCACGCCCACGCTGAAATTGCTGGCATAAAGAAATCCTCCGTTTTTTTCAAGGCAGTATTTTGCCGCCTGGCCATATTTATCCAGCCAGCCCGTAGAACCAGAGACCACAGGCACTCCGGCGTCGATGCAAAGCTGAATATTTTCAAAGGCACTGTCCGGACCGGTAAATTCAATTACCACGTCGGCATTTTTTAAGTTCTTCGCCGTTTTGTCCTCCAGGTTATCAATTGAGATCCTGGCGACGATACTATGGCCCCTTTCAATGGCCACCTGTTCTATCGCTCTGCCCATTTTTCCATATCCAAGTAAAGCAATTTTCATAAATTCTTTTATCTCATTTTATTTTTACGATTATCGAAAGTCCAGGGGTAAGTGTGCCAGGCAAGAGCACCGGTCGCACGCGAAGACTCAACTCATCACTCACGTCGAAGTCGCGAAGGTGCGCGTCTACAGTAGCATCCACAATGTTCAACCCCCACATCACCAAACCGAAGAGGATGGAATAGTCCATATTTTTTCTGAAATCGCTCCGGTATCCAATGAGCGAGCCTACCTGTTTTTCATCGACAAATCGTTTCAACTCCGGATGAACCCTGGCCAGCGCAACCGAATCGGTCACCTCGTCGGCAAGCATCCTTATCGCATACCTTGTTCTGTCATACCATTGCTTGTTGTAGACAAAAAGATAGACGGGAACGCCGATGGCCGCATAAACAATGGGCACCTTCCAGATTCTGTTATTGTACACCTGGCCCCAACCAGGCACGATGAGGGAGCGAAGGGTGGCACCGCGTGGGGTGTGGCCTCTCTTGTCCTTAACCGTATCTACGATGGGTACTTTGTCTGCCGATCTCTCATAGGCACTGTCACGCACAACAGTCGCCCTGCCTGCTGAATCCCGGATTTCAAGGGTATCCTGAATCTGACTGTAAAGACTTTGGGTGGCAAAAAAAAGTATGAATAAATATATTATGCGTTTGATCATTGATCAATCAGTTGGCGTCGACGCCGATCAGCTCCAATATTTTATTTAGCTCCTGGATGGAATAATACTCGATCAGAATGCTGCCATTTCCTTTTTTGACTGTGACTCAGTTTCACCTTTGAGCTGAAATGAGACGCTAAGTTATCTTCAATTTTTTTGTACGCTGGTGGAAGGCCATTCTTTACCGCTTCTTTAACGCCGCGGGTTTGTACAGTTTTCTCACGAGTTCTTCAGTTTGCCGGACCGACAAACCATTTTTCGTGATCTCGTTAAAAATATACAGTTGTTTGTCAACCGTATCTACATTAATCAGCGCCCGGGCATGTCCCATACTGATCAGGTTCTTTCTTACTGCTACCTGGATGTCGGGAGGAAGTCTGAAGAAGCCGGATATAATTGGCTACGGTACTTCTTTCCTTGCCCATTCGCTCTGCCACCTCCTCCTGGGTGTGGTTCAGTTCCTCCATCATCCTTTTGTAGCTCAGTGCCATTTCCATAGCATTCAGGTCCTCACGTTGCAGATTTTCCAGCAAGGCCAGCTCCAGCAACTGCTGATCGTCGGCCTTGCGGATATATGCGGGAATATCTTTGAGGCCGGCCAGTTTTGCCGCCCGCCAACGCCTTTCTCCAGATATCAGCCGGTATTTTCCAGAGGGAAGCTGAGACACGGTAACGGGCTGCACCAGGTCGTGAAGCACAATCGAGTGGGCCAGCTCCTGCAGTGCCTGTTCATCAAAATCTTTTCGTGGTTGTTTGGGATTGGGTTCAATGTCAGTCACCGCAATGCGCTGCACCGAGGTTACCGCCTCGGCAACTGCGGGACGTCAGCTCGCCGGATGTGGTTTTCATCTCCGTGTCGATATTCTGCAACAGCGAACGGATACCCTTTCCTAACGCTTCTTTATTTTGTTTGGGAGTGGTCATTGTTGGCTGATTTACTCTGAACTATTCCATTATCCTTTCTTCCTGGCTGATCCTGGTTTTGTTATTCTTCTGCAGGACCTCCTTGGCAAGGTTCAGATAGTTCATTGAGCCCTTGCTCTGGGCATCGTAGAGGATAACTGGTTTGCCCACGCTGGGAGCCTCACTGATCCGGGTATTGCGGTGGATGATGGTATTGAAAACCATTTCATCGAAATGCTTGCGTACTTCGCTGACTACCTGGTTGCATAGGCGCAGCCGTCCGTCGTACATCGTCATCAGGATGCCTTCGATGGCCAGTGAAGGGTTGAGCCGGGTTTGAACAATCTTGATGGTATTGAGCAGTTTACCCAGCCCTTCCAGTGCAAAAAATTCAGTTTGAACAGGTACGATCACCGAATCGGCAGCGGTAAGCGCGTTAACAGTGATCAGGCCCAGCGACGGCGAACAGTCGATGATGATAAATTCATACTCATCCCGGATAGGCTCGAGAATATTCTTCAGCACGCTTTCGCGGTTGGGATAGTTGATCATTTCGATCTCGGCGCCCACCAGGTCGATATGCGAAGGGATGACATCGAGATTGGGAATCTCCGACTTCAGGATCACGTCTTTTGCCGGCGTTCCGTTGACCATGCAGTCGTACAGGCTCTGCTGAATATTCTGCAGGTCGAAACCCACGCCGGTAGTGCTGTTTGCCTGCGGGTCGGCATCCAGCAAGCAGGGTTCTGAATTCCAGCACCGCGAGGCTTGCCGCCAGGTTAATGGCAGAAGTGGTTTTCCCAACGCCACCTTTTTGATTTGCCACTCCGATAACTCTTGCCATATTCGTTAGCCCTTTGCAAGATAGGTTGATAAGTTCTAACTTGCTGCCAGGTTGGCAAAATTAAGATTTCAGGTATAATATATGACCAGGTAGTTTATCCCCCGATTGGTTATAACCCGGGGGCCCCGTGACAATGCTATGGACAATCAATATGTTATCATTTCCGGAACAAACCGGAAAGACAGCAACAGTTTCAAGGTTGCCCGTCAATATCAGAAGGCACTGGCCGACCGTAACATTGACTCCGATGCTCTCTGACTTTGGAAGAGTTAGATCTCAATTCGCGACAGCGAAGGCTACAAAAAAATGGAAAAGGATTCACTGATCCCTTCCGACAAAATCATCTTCATCTCACCCGAATACAATGGCAGCATTCCCGGGGTACTCAAAACGCTTGCTCGACCTTTCCGACTACAAAAAAGTATGGTGGGGTAAAAAAGCGCTGCTGATCGGAATCTCCACGGGCCGTTCGGGAAATGTCCGCGGGATGGAACACCTGACCAGCATTTTCAATTACCTGAAAGTTGTTGTACATCCCAACAAACTAGCTATTTCTTCTGTTCACCGCCTGCTGAATGGTGGTTCTACGATCAGCGATTCTGAGACGATTGATGCCATTAACACTCAACTGGACGAATTCATCAAATTCTAGAGCTAAATGCGAAATTCTTCTTTTCTCTGGGTCATTATAGGCCTGATGCTATTAATGGATATCTATATTTTCCAGGCAGTCAAAATCATTATTCCGGGGAGTTCACACAGGCTTCGGACAACCATCTACGTTATATACTGGGCCATTGCAGGAGTTGCCCTGGCTACCATGTTGACTTTTCCATTTGTGGATATTCAGACCTGGCCAAAACAATTGCGCACCTATGTCTTTTCCATCCTGGTCGGCCTCTTCTTTTCCAAACTGGTGGCTTCCATTTTTTTCCTGATAGATGACATCCGCAGGGGAGGAACCTGGTTGCTGACCAGGATGTTCAGCAACCCTTCCTTCACCATCAACGAAGGCAGTCAGGGCATTAGTCGCTCCGTGTTCCTGAGCTGGATAGGCTTATTGATGGGCGGCAGTTTATTCTCTACATTGGTATATGGGTTCAAAAACAAATATAATTATCACATACACCGCGTCAGTCTCAATTATCCAGACTTGCCGAAGGCGTTTCGTGGAATGAGAATTGTGCAGCTTTCGGACATTCATTCGGGGAGTTTTATGGACAAACAAGCCGTAACTCGAGGAGTGGAAACTGTGCTGAAAGAGAAGCCCGACCTCATTCTTTTCACGGGTGACCTGGTTAATGACCGCGCTGTTGAGATGAACGAATACCTGGATGTCTTCAATAAGTTAAATGCGCCGATGGGTGTTTATTCCATTTTGGGAAATCACGACTACGGAGACTATGCCGCCTGGCCCTCGCAGGCGGAAAAAAGAGCAAATCTTAATCAATTAAAAGACTATCACGCAGCAATGGGATGGCGATTGCTCATGAACGAACACGTATTATTGAAAAGAGGGGAAGAGCAGATCGCTTTGCTTGGTATTGAAAACTGGAGCGCCAAAGCAAGATTTCCAAAATATGGAAAATTGAAAGATGCCTATTCAGGCACTGAACAGATTCCTTTCAAAATTTTGATGAGCCATGATCCCAGTCATTGGGATGCAGAAGTAAGAACGAAATTCCCCGACATTGACCTGATGCTTGCTGGTCATACGCACGGAATGCAGTTTGGCGTAGATATCCCTGGTTTTAAATGGAGCCCGGTGCAGTACATGTACAAACAATGGGCGGATCTTTATGAGGAAGGCAGCCAGAAACTCTATGTTAACAGAGGTTTTGGGTTTATCGGTTACCCGGGAAGGGTAGGAATCTTACCAGAGATTACAGTCATCACGCTTACATAGTTAAAGTGAAAAGTTAAATCTTAAAAAGGAATAAGGCTGTTTCCGCTAACACGGTCATTTTTAACTTTTACAGTTTGAGTTTTGATTTTCCCCGGCATGTATATTGAATTCTGATATTTCCTAAATCACTTGTATGAAAGTCAAATTCTTTTTGCTCACCGTTGCACTCACCATTGTTGGCGTATCGGGATTTGCCCAGGGATTCCATTTAGGCATCAAGGGCGGTGCTAACCTTTACAAGATCGACTCAAAGTCCTTCAAGGAAGAATTCAAAACAGGTTACAATGCCGGAGTATTCGCAGAAATCGACTTCAACGAAGTTGTCGGCATTCAACCCGAAATCATCTGGAACCAGTCACAAACAAGAACGACAGAAGAGTTTGATGACATTTATAATGGCGGCGTATCAAACTTGAAGAATGTGAAACTTGACTACCTGAGCATCCCGCTAATACTCAATCTTCGACCCTCAAAACTCCTTAGTTTCCAGGTGGGCCCGCAGTATGGCATTTTGATCAGCAAAAGAGATGACCTGGTTGACAATGGAAGAAACGCTTTCAAATCCGGAGACTTTTCCGTACTCGGCGGTGTTCAGCTGAACATTGGCAGCGCGAAAGTCGGCGGACGTTATGTGGTCGGTCTTTCCAATATCAATGACCTAAGCGACAGCGACAAGTGGAGAAACCAGGGATTTCATCTCTATGTCGGATTCCGGATTATCTAATTTCATCTTCTGAAAACACACTGACGCTTAGTCTGTTCGATCTGTCCTTGGCACCATACTTGACCTATATAGCATTCCACTAAAAAGCGCCCATAATCCGGGTTGGAAGTGTTATTTTGTCATAGCTAATAAGAATTAATGAAAGAACTGAATTACCTGCTCAGTCCGGAAGAAGAAATGGATTTTATCCCTATCATTCCTCTCAATGAAAACGAAAATGAAAACGGTCAGGAGATTGTCAATTCCCGCTGAATTACCGCTCCTGCCTTTAAGAAATACCGTACTGTTTCCCGGTGTCGTTCTGCCAATAACCGTTGGAAGGGACAAAAGCATCAAGGCTGTGAACGACGCATATAAGGCTGACAAACTGGTAGGCGTTGTAGCACAAAAAGACAGTGAGGTGGAAGATCCGACTGTCAGCGATCTGGAAGATATTGGAACCGTTGCCAGCATTGTGAAGCTGATAAAAATGCCGGATGGCGGCACCACGGTCATCATCCAGGGAAAGACCCGGTTTAAAATAGGTGAAATTCTTTCCGACGATCCTTATTTCAAGGCCAGGATTGAAACCCTTGATGAAGAAGAAGCGCCAAAGAACCAGAATTTCGAGGCCTATGTCTCAAACATCAAGGACCTCGCCACCCAGATCATCCAGCTTTCTCCCAATATTCCATCCGAAGCGGGAATCATTCTCAAGAATATTGAAAATCCTTCCTTCCTCATTCATTTTATTTCCAGCAACCTCAATACCGATCTTGTTGAAAAACAAAAACTGCTTGAACTGAATCATATTCAGGCAAGGGCCGACCTGCTGATGCAGTTGTTGCAGACGAGAACTTCAGTTTGCCGAACTGAAGAACAAAGTGACGGTTAAAACAAAGACCGAACTCGACAAACAGCAACGTGAATATTTTCTTCAGCAGCAATTGAAAAGCATCAAGGATGAACTGGGTGGCGACAACAACGAACGGGAAGTAAGAGAGATGCAGAAAAAAGCCGAGGCCAAGAAATGGCCGGAAGCAGCAAACGAGATGTTCAGCAAAGGAATTGAAAAACTGGAAAGGATGCATCCCAGTACACCTGACTATTCAGTTGTGTACAATCACCTCGACCTGATGCTTGATCTTCCCTGGGAAGACTACACCGCAGGATTCATATGATCTTAAAAAAGCAAAGAAGATCCTCGACAATGATCATTATGGCATGGCCAAAGTAAAAGAAAGGATCCTTGAATATCTCGCTGTGTTGAAACTGAAAGGGGACATGAAAAGTCCGATCCTCTGTTTTGTTGGTCCTCCGGGAATTGGTAAAACATCTTTGGGAAGAAGTATTGCCAAGTGCCATCGGCAGAAAATATGTGCGGCTTAGTCTCGGTGGATTGCATGATGAAAGCGAAATACGGGGTCACCGCAAAACTTATATCGGCGCGATGCCGGGAAGGATCATCCAGTCGATCCGAAAGATAAAATCCTCCAACCCCGTGATGATACTCGATGAGATCGATAAAGTGGGGCACGACATGCGCGGCGACCCTTCTTCCGCATTACTCGAAGTGCTGGATCCTGAACAGAATAATTCTTTTTACGATAATTATCTCGAACTGGAGTATGACCTGAGTAAGGTATTGTTCATTGCCACTGCCAATGATGTGAATAACATTCAGCCCGCCTTGCGCGACCGCCTGGAGATCATTCACCTGAGCGGATATGCTGTTGAAGAAAAAATTGAAATAGCCAAAAGACACCTGATCCCCAAACAAAAAGAAGCTCATGGTCTGAAGAAAATGAAATTCAAGATCGCTGATAAGATCGTTGAGAAACTGATCCAGGACTATACACGTGAAAGTGGAGTGCGTGAGCTCGACAGGTATCTCGCCTCTGTGATGCGTTATGAGGCGAAGGAATATGCCATGAAGAAAGGCTGAAAGTTCAAATGTCAATTCCTGATGTGGAGAAAATACTCGGCAGGGCCAGATTTAGCAATGAATTGTATAAAGTGGCCAATATGCCGGGAGTAGCCGTGGGTCTTGCATGGACCTATGTGGGTGGAGATATCCTCTTTGTGGAAACCAGTTTAAGTGAGGGAAAAGGCGAATTGAAGCTTACCGGCAATCTTGGCAATGTCATGAAGGAAAGCGCTTCCACTGCCTTATCCTATCTGCAATCCAACGGAAAGAAAGTAAATATCGAGGCCGGAACCCTAAACAAAAAAACGATCCATGTGCATGTACCGGAAGGAGCCGTGCCCAAAGATGGCCCCAGTGCAGGGATTACCATGATGACTTCCATCGCTTCTGCAGTCACTGGCAGAAAGGTTAGGCCCTATCTTGGTATGACGGGGGAGATCACCCTACGCGGACAAGTATTGCCAGTTGGCGGGATAAAGGAAAAAATCCTGGCCGCCAAAAGGGCGGGACTAAAAGAGATCATTCTTTGCTGGCAGAATGAAAAAGATATAGAGGAGATTGATCCAACTTTCATCAAAGGAATGAAGTTTCATTATGTGAAAACCATGCAGCAGGTGCTTGAGATTGCCCTTAACTAGATCAGGGTTTTTCCACATATACCATCCTGGAGGCATACCATGCCCTCAGAGAATCCCGGATCCTTGCGGTGTCCGCATTAGTAGCGGGTAACAGAAAATACAGCGAATAGAGAGTTGAATCCTTAAGGTCCATCTTTATATCCGTCACGTGTTTCTTCAGTTGTGCGAATCTGCTATTGGCCCTGTTACTATTAGTGGTTTTTTCGATAACAAAGCGGTAATAACCTGCAGGCACATTCGAAGGCCGTTTGCTGATCGAGTCAATGATCCTGGTAGTTTCGGAAAGTATGGCGCCGGCCCTTGAGCTCTCGGCAGCGGGGTTACCCTGGGCGCTGTCTGTGCGTTCAGTACCGGCAGGCGCTGGCGAAGTGTCGGTGTATCTTTTGAAAACATTGTATCCAGCCCAAATGATGAAAATGATGCCGCCGACGATCGCCGCGAAGATCAGAAACTTTGTCATGGCATGAGAAGGAGCGGGTTCATTTTCAAAACCGAAAGATTTCTTTTCATGCTCTCTGCCACTGTCCAGGGTGCCAGATTGAAGTTTGTCAAGCAGGGGTTCACCAGGCGTGAAGTGGTAGATGCCGTCCCGGCTTTTGGTAAGAGAGCCAATCCCCTCAATGTGGAATGGCTTACCAATATTCAGGAGTATTTTTCCATCAGAAAGGAAGGAGTCGAGGTCGGACTCGGCCAGGGGCCTGATCTTTCCTGTTTCTGTACGGATAAAGTTGATAAAAGAATCGTCTGCGGCGGAGACGGGTTTCTGGATGTAAGTGATTTGTTGGAGGAAGTCCTGAAAGTGTTTTTCATGCGGCTCCGGGATAGTCGCCGAAGCATCGAGCTGAAAACTGCCAATACCCGGTAAGTTCAGTTCTTTATGCTGATACAGGTACCTGGCGAACAAAGAAGAGAGTTTCAAGACATGTGATTTGACACAAGTTAAACATTAATCGCTGTCAATCAAAGTATAGTGAATGTTTCGGTGTAATTTTGGGCGTTAAGGGAATGCACATGCTGAATGAGAAAGAGCGATTGTTCGTGGACTATTGGAAGACGCACAGGGATAAAGAAAAACGCTTGGGTTACCAGTTAATCACCGGTCTGCCCATCGGCCTGCTGTTTGCATTACCCGTTATGCTGCTCCTTTTCAGCGGCAGATTCTGGTATAAACGTGCCGACATGGAGGCCAACAGTTCTCTGAATCCCATCGTGCTGGTCCTGGCTGTATTGTTCATAGCTACTTTTGTGGCAGTATTCTATAAAAGACATCAATGGGATATGAAAGACCAGCAGTACAATGAATTGGTCCATAAGGAGAAAACTCCTCCCGGACCTGATTCTTAACTAAAACACAAGCAACGTAATCTTACCGGATCTTGTCTTTGTGAGTAAATGCTGAATAAATCAAAAAAGATGTATAGACTCTTTCTGTGCCTGATGGCTATTGTGATCCTTTCCTCATCCTGCTTGAAGAAAAACCAGGGTTGTTCTTTTCAGACTTCAGCGATCACCGCCCCCCAGGCCGAACAGGATTCACTGAAAGCCATACTGGACAGTAGCGGCATCACCGCCACAAAGGATCCCAGCGGTTTTTATTATGAGATACTGAGTCCGGGCACAGGAGACGCCCCACCTGTACTCTGTTCTTACATAACAGTTAGTTATGCCGGGGCATTGCGAAATGGCACACAGTTCGATAAAAACACCAGTGTTCAGTTCCAGTTGGGCATGGTGATCGATGGATGGAAACTCGGAATTCCCCTGGTGAAGAAGGGCGGTCATATCAAGCTCTACATTCCTCCCAGCCTTGGATACAGAAACCAGGACGTGAAAGACAACAATGGCAATATCGTGATCCCAAAGAATTCAATTCTTTTCTTCGACGTCACGCTTGAAGACTACACCGCAGGAAATTAATTAACTTGGTCAAAAACAATTTTGCCGCACGAGCCGATTTCGGTATTCGATATTTTTAAAATAGGCGTTGGTCCCTCGAGTTCTCACACTCTGGGTCCATGGCGGGCAGCGCAATTATTTCTTGTTTCCATCTCCGAACGATTTCCGCTTGAATCTGTTGTTGCTATCCGTGTACTCCTCTACGGTTCTCTGGCCAAAACCGGGATTGGTCACGGCACCGATATAGCCATTCAACTTGGGCTGGCCGGTGAAGATCCCGTTACCTGCATTACCGCCGATATACATGCGAAACTGGCTGACATCGCCAACATGAACAGGATAATGCTTAGCGGTCGCCATGAAGTGATCTTCGATCCGCGCGAAGACATAGACTTCCTGATCAGTGAATCGTTGCCCTTCCATCCCAATGGACTTAGCTTCCTCGTGGAATTATCCGATGGGCAACAAGTATCAGAAACTTACTATTCCGTTGGCGGTGGATTCGTTGAGCGGGAAACAAAAGATGCTGTTTCTGAAGCAGTCATACAGTTGCCGTTTCCAATAAACAATGCCGATGAGATCCTGCACTGGTGTCGGCGCACCGGTATGAATATTCATGAGGTGGTGCTGGAAAATGAAAATGCATGGCGACCTGAAGGAGAAACCAGGAAGGGTTTGCTGAACATATGGAGAGTCATGCAGGAATGCGTGTATAAAGGATGTCACATCGAAGGCATTCTTCCCGGCGGTCTGAATGTGAAAAGGAGAGCGTTTGCACTTAATCGTAAGTTAGTCACTGAATCATACCAGGATTATCCTTCATGGATAGAAGTGATCAGGAAAGGAGGCAGGGATTTCAAATACATCCTTGACTGGGTTAGCTGTTTCGCTCTGTCCGTGAACGAAGAAAATGCGTCCTTCGGCAGGGTGGTGACTGCTCCCACGAATGGAGCAGCCGGTGTGATCCCTGCTGTACTTCACTATTTCACTGTTTTTGGAGGTGGTGATACTGATGAGAAAGTAATCCAGTTCCTGCTTACAGCGGCGGAAGTAGGATCCATATTCAAGAAAGGGGCTACAATTTCAGCGGCTATGGGAGGTTGTCAGGCCGAGATAGGAGTTTCATCTGCGATGGCAGCTGCCGGACTTACGGAAGCCTCAGGCGGAAGTCAGCGCCAGGCGCTGATGGCCGCCGAAATTGCGATGGAGCATCACCTTGGAATGACCTGTGACCCAATCGGTGGGCTGGTCCAGATCCCCTGTATCGAAAGAAATACGATGGGGGCGATCAAAGCGATCACTGCTTCCCAATTAGCTTTGCAGAGTACTCCCGATTTCGCGAAGGTTTCCCTGGACGGCGTCATCAGGACAATGTGGGAAACCGCGCGGGACATGAATTTCAAATACAAGGAAACTTCGGAGGGAGGCCTGGCCATCAACGTTCCACTTGGATTAAAAGAATGCTGACCTTCGCAATTATCAGTTAGAACTCGGCAAGCTCCTTGTACAGCGTATCTCTTTCAACCGGCCTTCTCTTAACCTGTTTGATCAGCGTGACCAGTTGTTCGGTACTCATGCTGGGGCTCTGTTCTTCGGAACCGGCCATCGAATAGATCTTTGTAGAGTCATCGATGGTTCCGTCGATGTCATTCACACCGAAGGCAAGGGTCAGTTGGGCATTCTGTCGACCAAGCATCGGCCAGTATGCCTTCATATGGGGGAAGTTGTCGAGGTACAACCTGGCAATCGCATAGGTTTTCATGTCTTCTGCAACTGAAGATTCGGGCACATAGCTCATCTCATTATCCTTGTTACGGAACTTGAGCGGAATAAATGTGTTGAACCCATTGGTCCTGTCTTGCAACTGCCGCAGTTTTTCCATATGATCGATACGGTGATAGTAGGATTCAATATGACCATAAAGCATGGTGGCATTGGTTTGCATCCCAATCCGGTGGGCGGTTTCATGCATCATCAGCCATCCTTCCCCATCGATCTTGTCCGCTGCAATTTGTTCCCTGATCTCGGGATGAAAAATTTCGGCGCCTCCACCCGGTAGTGAATCCAGCCCGGCTTCATTCAGGTACCTCAGGCCTTCCTCCATGGACAGTTTCGCCTTGCGAAACATGTAATCCAGCTCGACGGCAGTAAATCCCTTGATGTGCAGGTCGGGACGGTGAGCTTTGATCTTGCGCAAGAGTTCAGCAAAAAATTCAAGATTCATTTTGGGATGAACGCCACCTACAATATGTACTTCTGTCACCGGCTTGCCATCGTATTGTTTAACGATGTCCAGCATATTCTCCATCGAGAGTTCCCATCCTTCGTCACGGTGAGCGTACAGTCGTGAATAGGAACAGAACTTACAAGCATACACGCAAACATTGGTGGGCTCGATATGAAAATTTCTGTTGAAGTAGGTGGTGTCGCCGTGCATTCTTTCGCGGACATGATTGGCCAGCATGCCAAGGAAGGGGAGACCTGCCCGCTCATACAACGCCAAACCTTCTTCTGCACTTATCCTTTCTTCTGCGATGATCTTTCCGGCTATCCTCTTCAGTTCACTGTCTGTCTCATTCCTGATTAATTCTTCCAGCGCTAACATTCCGCAAATTTACGACAGTTGAGTAGTATTTACATTAATGCACCCGCTATACATCCGCACATCAGGCAGGCGATGGTTCCACCGAGCAATGCCTTCAGGCCAAGCTCTGTGAGGTTTTTCCGCTGGTTGGGGGCCAGCTGACTGATCCCACCGATCTGGATACCGATTGAAGCAAAATTTGCGAAGCCACAGAGCGCATAGGTCGTGATCAGGATCGACTTTGGGTCGGCGATCGCACCCGCCCTTTTCATATCACCAAACGAAAAATAAGCGACAAATTCATTGAGTATGGTCTTTTCCCCAAGAAGTTGTCCAACCTGGACCATCTCGGCAGAGCTCACGCCAATAAGCCAGGCTACGGGTGAGAAGATATAACCCAGGATGAGTTGAAGCGAAAGGGATGTATAACGTCCATTAGTAACCGAATTTACCCAGTCATTAATTTGGAACCAGTATCCGACCGATCCGAGAATCCAGTTGCACAGGTACATCAGGGCGGTGAACACCAGCAACATCGCGCCCACGTTCACTGCCAGTTTGAGTCCGTCGGTAGTGCCAAGGGCTATTGCATCGAGAAAATTATCGCCGATCTTTTCCCTGGGCACGTTCAGTTCTTTCATTACCGGTTCAGTTTGCGGAAACAGGATCTTTGAAATGACGATGGCGGCAGGTGCGCTCATGATCGACTGGCTGAGCATGTGAAGGGCAAAGTATTGTTGCTGAACCGGGTCATTGCCACCAAGGAAACCAACGTAGGCTGCCAGCACGCTGCCAGCGGTGTTGGCGAATCCACCCACCATGATGCAGAGAATCTCAGAACGTGTCAGTTTTTCCAGGAAGGGCCTGATCATCAACGGAGCTTCTGTTTGCCCCAGGAATATATTTGCAGCAGTCGAAACGCTTTCAGGACCCGAAACCCCAAGCTTTTTGAGCATCCAGGCAAATACGTGAACAACCTTTTGAAGAAACCCGAGGTAATAAAGGATTGCCGAAAGTGCGGCAAAGAAGACGATGTTCGGTAATACCTGCACCGCAAAAAGAAAGCCCCAGGAGCCTTCCGGATCGGACAGCTTGCCAAACATAAATTCAATTCCCTTGTGGCCGATATTGATCACTTCCACAAACTTTTCTGAAACCCAGGAAAAAATGATCTTGATGAAATTGACCTTGAGGACACCGAGTGCGAAACAGATTTGGGCGAGGATACCTAAGCCGACCAGTTTCCAGTTAATCGCTTTGCGGTTGTTGCTGAACAGCCAGCAGATCAGCAATAAGAAAAACATCCCCAGTACCCCTCTACCCAGATTTTCCCATTGCGATGGCGTCATAGCTCAGGCTTAAGCCAGCAATATAAATGAAAAGCAGGCCGGAAAGCCTGCTTTTGTCAAATAACAATTTATCTGATATATGTTATGCGATATGTGCTTCGATCTTCTTTACAAAGTTGGATTTTGGCTGTGCGCCTACCAGTTTGTCGACTACCTTACCACCCTTGATGAACAATATCGCGGGAATAGAGGTGATTCCATAATTCATAGAAAGCTGTGGGTTGTGGTCGACATTCACTTTGCCAACGTTGATCTTTCCTGTGTATTCCTTCGACAATTCTTCGATAACCGGTCCTATTGCGCGGCAAGGACCACACCATTCAGCCCAGAAATCAATTACCGTTAATTTATCTGATGACAGCACCTTCTCCTGAAAGTTGGCATCCGTAAATTCTGAAGCCATAATTTTGTATATTTTAATTTTTATGAGATTACCACTAAGTATGCAAATTTACAACCAATTCACTCATGTGAAAGAATTGCATTCTAACCTGTCAGCACCTGTACATTAATGTCTTCATTTTGATTCAAAAAGGCAGCCATTTCGTCATTCATTTCAAATCCTTTCTCCATCGTAAACAGAGATATACTGGCATTGAGTCTTGGCGCGGTGATATTGAACTTCAATGACGTTTTCCGGGGAATTTTTTAACATTTTCTTCGATAAATCTCAGAATACCGTCGTTTAATTGCCTGGCCTGTACATCGATGATCAGTTGCCTTGTGAGGTGTTGTTTTATATTTTCAAGAAGGGTAATTCGTTCTATCGTAAATTCGAACTCTCCTTTATTATAACGTTGTTTGAAAGCACCGTGATGTAACAGGTTTTTGCCTTTTTCAAGATAATTGGAATATTTCATATAGTCATCACTACAAAGCATTAATTCAGTCTTGCCAGTATAATCTTCAATGTGAAAAGACCCAAATTGCCTGCCTGTCTTTGAGTACCGGTGTTGTGCATCTACTACCAGGCCAGCCAGTCTGTACGGGTCTTCCAGGATTCGTTTGTAAAGACACAGCCTCTTTTATTTCATTGAATTCTGCCACACCCGTAATGCCATAATGTTCTATTTCGAACCTGAAATGATCCAGCGGATGGCCGCTCATGAACATGCCGGTCACCTCTTTTTCATGATCCAGCAATTCGGTCAGTGTCCAGGGTTCACAAGTAGGGATCTTTGGACGGACGACGTCGGGCATCTGCAGGTCGCCAAACAGTGTGTTGGTGGAACCCGTCGCATTGGTTTGGTAGACGTTTCCAAACCGAATAATTTTTTCCAGCCCGGTCATATGTTTCTCCTGTGGGAATGTGAGAAATATTGCGCCCGGTGAAGTCGTGGAAACAATCAAAGGCACCTGCATATGCCAGGCTTTCCAATGTTTTTTTATTTACCGTCCGTTGGTTGACTCGTTTGATCAGGTCGAAAATATTGTTTATACGGGCCGTTTGCCTCTCTTTCCTGCGATAATGCTTTCAACTGCCGCTTCTCCCACACCTTTTAATCCACCCAATCCAAACCGGATCTCGCCTTTGTTGTTTACTGCAAAACCTTTCTGCGATTCATTGATATCGGGGCCCAGCACCTTTGTCCCATTCGCTTACATTCTTCCATAAAAAAGGTGATCTTTTCAATACTGCCTGCATTGTTTAGTACTGCAGCCATATATTCAGCAGGGATAATGGGCTTTCAGATAAGCTGTCTGGTAGGCCACATAGGCATAACAGGTAGAGTGCGATTTGTTGAAAGCATATTGTGCAAATGCTTCCCAGTCGGTCCAGATCTTTTCCAGCTTGTCGGGTGAGTGATTGTTTTTTGCAGCGCGCCTGCAATAAACTGGGCTTTCATTTTATCAAGCACAGACTTCTGCTTTCTTACCCATTGCCTTTCGCAGTACATCTGCATCACCTTTGCTGAAGCCGGCCAGTTTCTGCGCCAGCAGCATCACCTGTTCCTGGTACACCGTGATGCCATAGGTTTCCTTCAGGTATTCTTCCATTTCGGGCAGGTCATAACTGATTGCCTCCGCCATGTTTGCGGTCGACATAATTAGGGATATAAGCCATTGGACCGGGACGATACAAGGCATTCATGGCAATCAGGTCATCAAATTTATCGGGTTTCAGTTCCCGCAGATATTTCTGCATGCCGGGACTTTCAAACTGGAATGTACCGTTGGTTTCGCCGCGCTGGTAAAGCTCAAATGTTTTCTGATCATCCAGCGGAATAGTGTCGATATCGATTTCGACACCGTGATTTTGCTTGATCAGTTTCAAGGCATTTTTAATGATGGTCAGTGTTTTCAATCCGAGAAAGTCCATCTTGATAACACCGGCATCTTCAATTAATACTTCCTTCGATCTGTGTTACCCACAGATCAGAATCTTTTGCGGTGCAAACAGGAATAAGTCGAGTAAGATCCGTTGGGGCAATGATGATACCTGCAGCATGGATGCCTGTATTGCGAACCGAGCCTTCCAGTCTTTCCGCTTCATGCAACACTCTCGCTTCGAGAGCTGGTACCGTTATAGATCTCACGCAGTTTTTTAACGTTTTCCATATCTTCAGCGTCCAAGGCCTTCTTTTTCTTCCAGGGATTTTTCACCGTCTTTCGCGGTAAGCGGTGCATGCAATACGCGTTTCAATTCGATGCCCGGTCGTTCCGGAACCAGTTTGGCCAACGCATTTGATTCGGGCAAGGGAAGATCCAGTACACGGGCCACATCCTTGATACTCATCTTGGCGGCCATCGTACCATAGGTAATGATCTGCGCCACCTGGTTCTTGCCATATTTTTCCACCACATAATCAATCACTTTCTGCCTGCCTTCATCATCAAAATCCGTATCGATATCCGGCATTGATTTTCGATCCGGATTGAGAAATCTTTCAAACAGCAAATTGTATTTGATAGGATCAATATTGGTGATGCCGATGCAATAAGCCACCACACTACCCGCAGCCGAACCTCGGCCCGGACCAACAAATACACCCAGCTCGCGACCCGCTTTGATAAAATCACTTACAATTAGAAAGTAACCGGCAAAGCCCATTGTTTTGATGGTGAACAATTCAAAATCGATCCGTTCCTCTATTTCCGGTGTAATTTCGTTATACCGTTTCTTTGCGCCCTCATAGGTAAGATGTTTCAGGTATTCCCATTGGTTCAGATTTGCTATCGCTATGTATCTGAAATTCTTTGGGAACGGGGAAATGCAGGAAGTAGAATATCTTTTTTCAGATTCAGCAGTTCAACTTTGTCAACGATCTTATTGGTATTGTCAATCGCTTCAGGAATATCATGAAACAGCTCCTGTCATTTCTCCGTGCGTCTTAAAATAAAACTGGTCGTTTGGAAATTCAAATCGCCGGTCTCTTCATGTTCACATCATCATTTACAAAATCATCATAACCAGGCGTACTTTTTTTCTCGCCTGTATTGATGCAAAGTAAGATATCATGCGCATTGAAATCTTCCTGGTCGGTATAATGACTGTCGTTGGTTGCAATGACCGGAACATTGTATTTCTTCGCAAACTTTATCAGCGTATTGTTTATATTTTCCTGTTCTGTCATATCGTGTCGCTGCAACTCGATATAATAATCTTCCCAAACATATCCAGCCACCATTTGAATTCCTTTTCAGCTTCTTCCTCACCTTCTTTGAGAATGGCCTGCGGCACATGTGCACCGATGCAACAGGTGGTGGCAATCAATCCTTCATGGTATTTTTCAATCAGCTCTTTATCGATCCGCGGATATTTGCTATACATGCCTTCAATATATCCGAGCGAAGTAAGCTTGACCAGATTTTGATAGCCTATTCCATTTTTTGCAAGCAATACCTGGTGATAACGGTTATCTTTCTGTTCCTTTGTAAACGTCTTTCCTGGTGCCTGTCGGCCACAACATAAAATTCACAGCCAACAATCGGTTTTACCTTAAGGCTGCCATCGTCGTTCTTGTGTTTATAGGCTTCTGCAACAAATTCAAAAGCACCGAACATATTTCCATGATCGGTGATGGCAATGGCGGGCATTGAGTCGTCAATCGCCTTTTTATACAGACTTTTGATGGAAGCTGCCCCGTCGAGAAGTGAAAATTGGGTATGAACATGTAAATGGGAGAAACTGGACATCAATGCAAATTACCTATAATTCGACCATCGTTTTACCACAATTATAGCAAACGGCCTGTATTGTCCATTGCTGCTGAATAGCTAAATTTGCACATATTGTGAAAAACTTTTTCTACTTACTTTGCTCCATTTTACTTCTGGCCTCCTGTTCCGGAAGTAAGAAGACCGCGAAAGCGCCAAAACCCGCGCCTGAGGCTCACAAGCCTGTATATCTGGAAAATATTGAAATCAATTCTTCACCTGATGAAAACATCGCGATAAAAAAACCATCAAGGGTAAATGGAAAGAAAGATGTTCCTGGTGCGGGGTACTCCTCGGACATTGAACGAATCAATGCACTCCAGTTCAAGTATGGTATACTGATGGATAAACCAGTTGAATCGGTTACCGACACAAAGCTCCTCAATTTTCTCGACGAATGGTATGGCATCCCTTACCGATATGGCGGTGGTTCAAAAATGGGCATCGACTGTTCCGCATTTACTTCTCTTTTCCTCAAAGAAGTTTATAACGTACAGCTTCCACGTACTGCTCGCGCGCAGTATGATAAGGGAAGGCGGGTCGGTCAGGATGAGTTGGAACAGGGAGACCTCGTGTTTTTTAATACCACCGGGAGGATCAGCCATGTGGGCGTTTACCTGGGCCGCAATAAGTTCGCCCACGCCTCCACTTCAAGCGGGGTTATGATAAGTGACCTTGATGAAAATTATTTTGAGAAAAGATATGCCGGGGCCAAAAGATTCAGGTAGCTCTCCGGAATCTTTTTCTCATCGAATCCACTACATGAAAGAAGTCGGGCGTCAACCTGAACAAAACAACACCTGCAACAAACGGCACAGTAAAAACAAGACTCCTGATGAAGATCCAGGTCCATCCACGCTGTTCCCTGAACAGGTAATAGCTGAGCAGATAACAGGCTAAACCAAGTAGTATTGTGTAAAACGATTTAACACTGAATGGCTGCATTCTCATTTTACGCCATAGAAATATTCCCCTGATCGTATTGTAGATGAAGAAAGCGATGAAATTTGATAGTGCAGGTCCGATCACCCCAAGAGTTTTTGTGAGCACATAGGTTAGTGGCAGAGAGAGTACAAGCAGGAAGACACCGGTAAAGAATTCAAAACGCCAGTAAGTGGAGGTGGCAATGATCTGGGCATTGAGACCCGTGCCCATATCCAGGATCCGTAAGCTACCTACTACCAGGAAGATTGGCAACGCCTGTATGTAAGCATCCTTTAGTGGTACTGTTTCGATACCATCAAGGAAATTGAGATAGATGAGGCTGAACATGGCCACTGAAAAAATAAGTTGGTTGATGGAAGAACGCTTGTATATGTTGCGGATCTTTTCATAGTCCTTGTCTTTCCAGGCTCTAGACAACGGTGCAATCGATGCAGCGATAATTCCTCGTTGCGGTGCCTGTATCAGGCTGGCGATGTTCTCTGCCAGCGCATTTACCCCAACATAGATCTGACCATTGGGAAGTACTGCTGCGATAACGAGACTGTCGAACACCCGGGAAATATTTACTACACTGCCACCGCTCCACATGAAGGCCGCGAGCGCAAGCATTTTCTTACGGAATTTCCTGGTGACCTGGCTCACGGAAAAAGTAAATGATATTTTCCTGCTGATGAGCAAATAGAACATCAATATCAGGGTCAGTGCGAGGTAAGTAAGCGAATACAACTTTATAAAGCCCCTGAATTCGGAAATGATGCCCGCAAAAAATAACACAATCAGGATGGTGGTTAACAGCCTGAACACAACCTCGCGAAGCAGATTGGTGAGTACCGATTTGCGCTCCTGCCAGGCATAGGCTTCGAGTACCGAGTACAACGTTAAACCGAAGCCAAAAGGAAACAACCAGTAATAATATGAAACGAGCTCGGGAGAATTGGTGATGTATTTGCGGGTAACGAAATCTTTTAAAAAGTATCCGGCTATAGAAACCAGAACAAAACCGGCGATAGTTGTAAACAGGGTCCAGGTGAGCAGGTCATTGTTCCTGGTCTTAAGATTGTCCTTGTAATAAGGAAAGAACTTATATATCACCGCCGGCATTCCCAGGTTTGCGACTGAGAACATGATATTGGCGATGGCGATGAAAAGGTTGACCAGCCCGTATTCTGCGGCCGTGAAGCTGCCCTCTTTCGTGTACAGAACAGTATTGAAGAAACCAAGGGCAAAACCAAAATACACCACGAAGGAGGAAATGATGCTTTGCCGCCTGATGTCGCTCATAAGCAAATATATCACATCTTCCTGCTGCCTACATAAAAGTTGGGGTCAACAGATATGCGTCCCTTGATGGAAGATTTCTGCCAATTCGTATCAGGATTGATCCATTCCGGCTTTGCCGACTTGATCTTCAGTGGCATGGTGAATCCTTCTATACAATTGGTAAAGCGGTATTCCAGTTTGCCGCCGGAATAACGATATTGGAATTCAGGAAGACGGTTATCCCTGAGGTATTGATCAAAGAATGAACTTAGGTCTTTGCCGGAAAATTTGCTGATGTAGGCTTCAATATCTTTCGAGGTCACCACCTTGTGGTAAAATTCGGAGTTCAGACCGCGCAGCATCATTCTGAATTTCTCATCGTCGTCCATGATCGCCCGAACCATCTGCAGGATATTACTTCCCTTGAAATACATGTCCTTTGCTCCTTCTTCATTAACACCATATGGTCCGATCACCGGTGACTGGTTTAGTATTTTCGGGCGCAGGCCGATATTGTATTCTTGACCGGCTTTTTTTCCCGACTGGCATTCGGTGTACAATGTTTCACTATAATCGGTAAACCCTTCGTGTACCCACATGTCGGCAATGTCTTTTGTGGTGATATTGTTTGCGAACCATTCGTGACCACTTTCATGTACAATAATATAATCCCATTTATTACCCCATCCAGTACCCGAGAGATCCTTGCCGAGGTATCCGTTCATAAACTGATTGCCATAAGCGACGGCGCTCTGGTGCTCCATTCCGAGGTGTGAAGACTGTACAAGTTTGTAGCCATCTTCATAGAATGGATAGGGCCCGAACCAGTGTTCAAAGCATTTAAGCATGGGAATGACCTGCTTGAATTGTGCTCGGGCTTTTGTTTCGTCTTCCGCCAACGCCCAGAAACTGAGATCAAGTTTTCCTTTTTCTCCGTCATATTCCTCGGTCCAGTTTACGTATTTGCCGATATATGGAATGATCGTGTAGTTATTTATCGGGTTGACTACCGCCCAGGTGTAAGCAGTGGTGCCATTTGTATTCTTAATCGTATTTCTCAACCTGCCGTTGGCTACGGCTACAAGTGTATCAGGAACGATGATAGTTAGAGAAGCGCTGTCCGGTTCATCGCCCTGGTAGTCTTTGCAGGGATACCAGACACTGGCTCCCAGCCCCTGGCAGGCCACAGTCATCCAGGGATTCCCTGCTTTATCTTTTTGCCAGATCCATCCCCCGTCCCAGGGTGGCTTGATCGCTTCTCTGGGATGTCCTTCAAATGAGATCTCCAGTTTCATTTTGGTTTGTGAGGGTATGGAATGACCAAAATCCAGGTGATAGACATTGCTGTCGCGTTGAAAAGGGATATCTGTTTGTTCATAAACGACTTTTGTGATCTTCATGGGCACCTGCATGTCGATCTGCATTTTTTGCCCTTCACCAGTGGTTACACAGGAGAGAATGTTTTTGCCGGTGATGGTGCGGGTCACATAATCGGGTTCTACCGTGATCTCATATTTGGTCACATCCCACCATGCCCGTTCCGGCCCAACTGTACCTCTTAAAGTATCCTGGTGCGTAAATGTTGTCTTTTGAGCCCCAAGCTGAGCGAAAGGAGACGCAGAGAACAGTATGATCGAAACAATTGAAAGGGTCAGAAGTCTGATTTTGCTCATGGTTCAATGTTAAAATTTAGCGCTAAACTTGTAGTCAATCCCACGACATGAAAATAAAACCTTTCTGCTGGATTTTATTTTACCCGTGCGTCCTTTTGTCGTGTAATAATAACCGTTCTTCCACAAAGAAAGTGTTTCGTTACAACGAAGCCACCAATATTGCTACCCTCGACCCTGCATTTGCCAAGAATCAGTCGATCATCTGGGCTGTCCACCAGCTCTACAATACCCTCGTCGAAACTGACTCGGCACTGCAGATCGTGCCATCTCTTGCCAGGAGCTGGACGGTTTCCGCAGACAGGCTGGTGTACCGGTTTCAACTAAGAACAGATGTAGTTTTTCATGATGATGTTGCATTTGCGGGTGGGAAAGGCAGAAAAATGACAGCCAGGGACGTTGTATACAGTTTCCAAAGGATCATTGATCCTGCGACCGCCAGCAGTGGTGCCTGGATATTTAACAACCGTATCGATCCGCTGCATCCATTTGTTGCTGTAAACGACAGCGTTTTTGAACTACGGCTTGCCAGGCCCTTTGCCCCGGTGCTCGGACTGCTGAGCATGACTTATTGTTCTGTTGTGCCGAAGGAAGTGGTGAGCAGGCATGGTAAAGACTTTGGCCGCCATCCGTCTGGTACCGGGCCATTCAAATTCAGATTTTGGGAAGAAGGTCAGGCACTGGTTTTTCTGAAAAATGAAAATTATTTCCAGCGAGACAGCAGCGGGCAACGGTTACCCTATGTGGACGCGGTTAAGGTGAGTTTTTACAACAACAAGGCAACAGAATTTCTTTTGTTCCGGCAGGGCAAGCTGGATTTTATTAATGATATCGACGCGTCTTTTAAGGATGAAATACTAACCAAAAAAGGTGTATTGAAAAAAGAGTGGCAGGGGAAAATCCAGCTACAGAAGTATCCTTATCTCAACACCGAATACCTGGGTATACTTTATGACTCCACGTTACCGGCAGTGAAGGCCTCGCCACTCAAACATAAGTTGATCCGGCAGGCAATCAATTATGGATTCGACAGAAAAAAATTAATGATGTATCTCCGTAATTCCGTGGGTATCGCTGCGGAGAGCGGGTTTATCCCCGCGGGTCTTCCTGCGTATGACCCGTTACGGGTCAGGGGATATTCGTACAATCCACGCAAGGCAAGGCAACTGTTGGCCGAGGCGGGCTACCCTGGCGGTAAAGGACTGCCACGAATAAAATTGCTAACGGTGCCTACCTATGCGGAACTGGCAGGTTTTATTGCACGGGAACTGATGAATATCGGTTTGGTCGTTGAGGTGGACGTGGTACAAAAAAGTTTGTTGCTTGAACAGACGGCGAATTCCACCGCGCTATTTTTCCGCGCCAGCTGGATTGCCGACTATCCGGATGCCGAAAACTATCTCAGCGTATTTTATTCGAAGAATCCTGCACCGCCTAACTACACCCATTATGCGAATAAAAAATTTGACCTACTGTATGAACAGGCCCTCCTGATCACGGACGATTCGATCAGAAGTCGCCGTTACCAGGAAATGGATCAAATGGTGATGGAAGACGCACCAGTGGTTCCGTTGTGGTATGATCAGCTGCTGCATCTCGTACAGCCAGGAGTAACCGGATTTACGCCTAATGGACTGAACCTGCTGGAGCTGCGGACAGTTCGCGTGCCATGAATGATTTCACAACTTCGCCTGTTCGTAGGTGGATGTTCCAGGCAGGAGACCTTTGAGTGAAATAATTTAAACAAGTTTTTCTTTAAAAATCTTCTTAAATTTTTCAAGCTTGGGTCTTATCACATAATAACAGTACGGCTGTGATCCATTGTTGTTGTAATAATTATGGTGGTAATCCTCGGCCACATAAAATTCAGCGAATGGACTGATCTCGGTCACAACGGGCTGTTCGAAGATCTTGCTGCTTTCCAGTTCTGCTTTGTATTTTTCCGCCTTCTGCCTTTGTTCCTGATCGTGGTAGAAAACCACGCTTCGGTATTGTGGTCCCACGTCATTACCCTGCCTGTTGAGTGTGGTCGGGTCATGACTTTTCCAGAAAACTTCAAGCAATTCATCAAAACTGAGTATAGCTGGGTCATATATAATCTGGATCACTTCGGCATGACCTGTATTTCCTTCACACACTTCCTTGTAAGTCGGATCTTTAACAGAACCGCCACTGTAGCCCGGCGCAACACTGATCACTCCATTTAGATTCTGAAATATCGCTTCCGTGCACCAAAAACAGCCCGTGCCAAAAGTGGCCGTGGCTACCCTTATTGGTACCGGCCCCCCTTTATTTGTAATTTCATCTGTCATTGCCATAAGTTCATTTTTCATTTGATTCAATCGGGCAAACAGAAAAAACAAATTCCGTTCCGTTAACGCCGATATTCGAACAACTGCCAAAACAGGATTCAAATCCGTCATATCTTTGGTGTTAATATGAAATTTTTCCCTGAATCAGCCTTAGTCCAGCTGGAATTCAATAAGATAAAAGATTTGTTAAAGGAACAGTGCCAGACCGAATGGGCCCGGGAGAAAGCGACAGAACTGCGCATTCACACCCGGAAAGACTTCATTGTTCACGAACTGACGCAATCCAGCGAGTTTAAACAACTCCTTGATGCGGGACAATATTTCCCCAATGATTATGTATTGAACCTCGCTAAGGAACTCAAGCTTCTTGGTATTCCGGGTGCTGTGCTCACTGGCGACCAATTCCTTGATATCAGAAAGCTGGCCGAAAGCATACAGCGCATCTTCAGGTGGTTTGATAAAGACCGTAAAACCATCTATCCCGCCCTTTACAAGGTAATCGCCACAACAACTTATGAGAAGGAGATCATTGCACTTATCGACCAGAAACTTGATGAACAGGGTGTGGTCAGGGATAATGCCTCGGATGAACTGCTGAGGATCCGCCAGCAACTCAGTCGCAAACGCACAGAGTTGCGTAGAACCTTTGACCGGATACTGCAAAAACTCTCCAAGGCAGGTTATGTCACGGACACAGCTGAAGCATTCCTCAATGGCAGGAGGGTGGTGTCTCTCTTCGCCGAACATAAGCGACAGATCAAAGGGATACTTCATGGTGAAAGTGACACCAGGAAAACCAGCTTCGTTGAGCCGGAAGAAACTATCGAACTCAATAATGATGTCTTCTCTCTCGAACATGAAGAAAGCCGCGAAGTATACCGCATACTAAGGGAACTGACGGCAGCACTCTCTTTGCACGCCCCCCTGTTGGAAACCTATCACAACATTCTCGGTGAGTTTGATTTTATTTCGGGCAAGGCAAAATTTGCCAGAACCATCGATGGTCAGTTGCCATTGATAATAGACAAGGCCCACGTGCATCTCATCAGGGCCTATCACCCTTTACTCTGGCTGTATAACAAAAAGGCCCAGAAGCCAGTGTATCCTATTGACGTAAGTCTAAATGAAAAAACCAGGATCCTGCTCGTCTCGGGTCCCAATGCCGGTGGAAAAACGGTAACACTCAAAACTGTCGGTTTGTTACAATTGATGATCCAGAGTGGTCTGCTGGTTCCTGTGCATCCGGATTCTGAAATGGGCATATTCAAACAGCTGATGATACACATCGGCGACACGCAGAGCCTGGAGTTTGAACTCAGCACTTATAGTTCGCACCTGAAGAATATGAAATACTTCATGGAGAACGCCAACGGCAAGACGCTGTTCTTCATCGATGAACTTGGAAGCGGTAGTGATCCAAATCTTGGTGGTGCGTTTGCCGAAGTAATCCTGGAAGAACTCGTGAGAAGACATTCACTCGGAATAGTAACTACTCACTACCTGAATCTGAAGATCATGGCCAATAAAACACCGGGTATCCTTAATGGAGCCATGGCCTTCGACGAACAGCATCTGCTGCCAATGTACAAACTGATCGTCGGCAAGCCAGGAAGTTCCTATACGTTTTCCATTGCTGAACGCATCGGCCTCGAAACCAGGCTGATCAACCGCGCAAGGCAACTGGTGGACGAAGGTCATTTTCATCTTGACAAACTATTGAACCGAACAGAACAGGATCTTCAGCTCATCGAGAAAGAAAAAAAGCAACTACAGCAACTGGTGAAGGAAAATGAGCGGATGAAAAAGGAAATGGAAAATTTGATCAACAAGGAAACCCACCATCAGCAGGTTGAATTGCTGAGGCATCAGAATAAGATCACCGAAGAACGCCTGGCCTATCTCAAAGACATGGAAAGAAAACTTCGTCAGGTAGTGCTCGACTGGAGAAAGGCGGAAAGTTCAGAAGACAAGAATGAATTGATAAGGCAGCTGCATGGATTGTTGTTTACTCAACAAGTGAAGCAGCGCGAAGAGAAAGCCAGAAAGAAAATCAATTCGAAGTATGAAGAAGTTGGCGGTGAAATCCAGATAGGGCAGAAGGTGCTGATGCGAAAAAATCATCAGGTGGGTGAGGTCAGGGAAATAAAAGGCAGAAAGGCCATCATACAACTCGGTATGATACCCATTACCGTAGACCTCGGCGACCTTACTGTAGTATCAGAAAAATCCGCGCCCTAGCAACTAGAGGCTGGAATGCAGGTAGTCCTTTAGCTGTGTTATGGTTTCTTCGTGTGATGAAATTGTTTCCCGAACCACGTCGTTGATAGATATGATTCCGCATAGCTTGTCATCGTCGAACACAGGCAGATACCGGATATTTTTATCTGACATCAACTGCATACAGTATTCGATGGAGTCCTGAGGAGTTATGCGTGGAAAGTCCGAAGACATGATTTCTGAAACCTGGGTATCTGTGGATGATTTTCCTTTCAATATCACTTTACGGGAATAATCTCTTTCGGTCATGATCCCACAATAATTTCCATTCTCTATAACCACAACAGATCCGATATTCTGATCAGCCATGATCCTTAGGGCATGCAATACGGAAGAATTCGGTAGAACATTGGTAACATCACTGCCTTTGCGGCCAATTACGTCGGCAACTTTTTTCATGTGCAAGTCTTTAGGTTTTCGATAACGGTCGTTATTAGTAAAATACGAAAACCTTCTTATCTGGCAAAACAAATATTTTTGCTCGTTTAGGGCCTGTAACCCCTCAGAAATTCTTCGGTTTTCATCTTTCTTTTCCCCTCCTGCTGAAGTTCCACCACTGAAATCCATCCATCGGCGCAAAAAAACTGAAGGTTTGTTTTGCCATCGGTATAAAAGGATCCCGCTGCCTGTGGTTGCGCTGTTTCAACTGGCACGGCCTTGAAGATCTTTAAGATCTTTCCCTGGAATTGGGTAAAGGCACCTGGTGCGGGGGAAAGCCCCCGAATGAGGTTATTGACTTGTCGAACCGGTTTATCAAAATTGATCCTGCAGGTTTCGGTGAAGATCTTCGGTGCATGGGGAAGACTGTCTGGATCGGTTTCACTCTGTGATATTTCTTTGAGCTTTCCTTCGTTGAGATTTTCAATAGTTCTCATCAGCAATGTTGCGCCTTTGACTTTCAGCAGATCATATAATTCGCCGGCCGTTTGTTCTTCACCGATAGACACCTTATCCTGCATGAGGATGTTGCCGGTGTCAATCGCATGAGTGAGCTTGAAGGTGGTTACACCGGTTTCTTTCTCGCCGTTGATGATCGCCCAATTGATTGGCGCTGCGCCGCGGTATGCTGGCAATAGGGAGCCATGCACGTTGATGGTGCCAAGTGGCGGCATGTTCCAAACGACTTCGGGCAGCATTCTGAAAGCGACAACCACCTGCAGGTCGGCCTGCAGGGCGCGCAGAGATTCCAGGAATTCAGGTGATTTTAATTTCTCCGGTTGTAGTACAGAAAGGCCATGTTGAAGGGCGAATTCTTTCACCGCGCTTGATGTCGGTTTCATTCCTCTTCCCGCAGGTTTGTCCGGAGCGGTGATCACGCCAACGATATTGTAATTGGCATCAACCAGTGCTGCCAGGGAAGCCACGGCAAAATCGGGTGTGCCCATGAACACGATTCTCAGATCCTTATTATTCTTCATTGAACTTGCCTATTCAAAATCGGGGTAGAGGAGATATTTTTTGCGGATGGCCTTGAATTTATTTAGTGCAGGCTGCCAACTGCTTCTTATGGATTCTTCTGAAGCCTGACTAATTATTTGGGCTTTTAATTCTTCGGTTCCCGCCAGCCTGTTAAAATTTGCGCCCTTGTTTAAAAAGAAACTGTCTTTCCGTGGAAATAGGTCATAGGCTTTTATAAACCATTTCAGCTGTATCCGTGCGTTCACTTTCGCGAATACTGAATCTACAGGGCCTCCAAGGTCCCAGCCATGACAAGTACTGTCGAGTAACTTCGGTGACTTTGCGCCAGGCAAACTCCTAACGGTGAATGTGTAAAGTGTGTCCGGAAGGCTTGGATGGCCGAAAACCTGGAAGGGCCTGTCGGTGCCTCTTCCCTCGCTCATGGCCGTTCCTTCAAAAAAACATGTTGAGGGATAAAGATAAACAGAGGCCATGTCGGGCAGGTTGGGAGAGGGTTTGAAGGGCAAGAAGTAACGGCTCTTGTGCGTGTATCCATCACATGGAATTATCTTAAGACTAAAAGCCGTTTTCCCCAAAGTTTTTTTGTTTTGTATGGTGGAATCCATCCATTTTTCTCCGAAGTACATGGATATGTATTCGCCGATGGTCATGCCATAAACAACGGGGATCTGCTGACTGCCGATGAATGAACGGTAGGCTGGTTTTAGAACGGGACCATCCACATAGAATCCATTTGGATTGGGGCGGTCGAGCACTATCAGCGGCTTCCCAAATTCGACCGCTGACTCACTAAGTTCCTCCAGTGAGGATATATAAGTAAAGAATCTTGCGCCCACATCCTGAATATCGAAGACGATCAGGTCCACATCTTCAAGGTCGGCCTTCGAAGGTTTTCTTTTCTTGCCATAAAGAGAAATGATATCGATTCCCGTTCCAGGGTCCTTCGTATTGCCAACTTTTTCTCCTGCATCCGCGGTACCCCGGAAACCATGTTCCGGAGCGAATATTTTTTTTATCTGAACGCCTTTTTTCAGCAAGGTGTCCACCAGGTGGGTGCTGCCTACCATGGACGTATTGTTTGCGAAAATAGCTACCCTTTTATTTATCAACATTGGAAGATATAGGTCTACCCGTTCTGCTGCCGGAACGATTTTTGATTGTCCTGAAACTGAATGGCCAAGCGGTTTTTTTTGGGCACATGATATAAAATGCTGCAAAAAGAATACGGAAATGAAAAGAATCCGAAATGTCATAGCGATATTTGAAAAGGTAAATGTAAATACAACTATTCAGTATGAGACAAGTAAAAGCAGGAGATACAGTTCAGGTACATTATCACGGTAAATTGACCAACGGTACAACATTCGACAGTTCATCGGGCCGTGAACCCCTTGAGTTTGAAGTGGGCACCGGCTCGGTGATAAAAGGATTTGATGAGGGGGTGCTTGGTATGGCTGTGGGCGATAAGAAGACCCTGGAAATTCCCTTTAGCGAAGGATACGGTCCCAAGGATGAAAACATGGTAGTTGAATTTCCGAGGGCGAATCTTCCCGACGATCTAGACCCGGAACTGGGTATGCAGTTGAGTATGACAGTTGGCTCGGGTCAGGTGATACCGGTGACCATAGTCCAGCTTGGAGATGAAACCGTTACGCTGGACGCCAATTCACCACTTGCAGGACAGGATCTGGTTTTTGATGTTGAGCTTGTTGACATAAAAGGCCCATCCTCAATCATATTACCCGGATAATACTTAGTTAATCTACGAAAACACCTTAAAAAACCTGTCAGCGCTTGCAACATGACAGGTTTTTTTCTATTTTGACCGAAATATCCAACCGATGAAAACCCTTCGATCAGCAATGATTCTGCCTGTTCTTTTTTGTTTTGCAATTAACACGATGGCCCAGGCCGATTCAGCATACTGCTCGAGACATGCATTGATGTATGCCGACAGCCTTTCCAATGCCTTCCGAGATCAAAACTGGAACCGGTATCTCTCCATCACTTACCCGGGTTTAATTACATACTACGGAGGAACAAGAAGTTTTCAATCTTACATCCAAAGGACAAGGTCGGTGAGCAACTCATCTGCCATCAGGGATCACGTTGCATTGGATCTCATGCAGATTTCAGCAAACAATACTGGTGAATGGCAATGTGTGATCAGAAAGACAAGTTCGTCTGTGATAGACGGAAAGAAAGCCATGATAATATCCTATCTGATCGGGCAGTCGACCGATGATGGCAGTTCCTGGAAGTTCCTCGACGTTTCTTATAATGCCACAGAGAAGCTCAGTGATATCATGCCCGAACTTTTCGCTGCATTAAATGTGCCTGAGAGGAGGATCATTTTTGATAAGGGCCAGCTGGCAAGCGCAGAATAAACTGCGCATCATGCTACTGTTTTGGCCGTTTTTTTGCCCAGCCACCATCCAAGCCACAGGCCGGTAAGTCCCCATCCGACAAGCGAATCGATAAAATAGGCGGTAAGGTCGAAAGTCTCATACCAGATGTGATTCGTGTAAGGAGCATTTAGAAAAACGATAAATCCCGTAAACAATGTGGCCAGGAACACAGTGGAAAACTTGAGCGTGGGTATGCGCAGAAGGATCCAGCAGAGTAAACCCACCATCAGAATGTTAACGATGATGACCCTGACGATATTCATACCCATGCTGAAATCCATTTTCTTGTGATAGGCAAGAATTGCCCAGGGTTTGCCTTCAGCTTCCGTCATGTATTTTTTCATCATATCCTCATTAGCACCTACGGGAAGAGTAGGAAGGAAATAAGATCCATCCTCAGTAATCTGTTCACTAAGAAAAGCCATGATCTTGTCCTGATTGGGAGTATACTGGTTTGCAGGCCGATGAAGGTCAAGAATCATCCATGACAGGGTCTGGCAAATGAATATGATGATACCACCAACCAGAGCTCCGATGAGTAAGCGTTTCATTTGTGAGGGTTTTAGTTTCAGAAGGTAATAATATTTCCGGAAAGGTGACCAAATTCTACATAGCTGGCTGCAGTTTTCTTACCCTCCTGAAGGCCGCTCCGCAAAGTACAAGAAGCAGTAGTGTACATATTAGGGAAGCTTCGAATCCGAATTCGCCGCCGCTTATGGCGGGCAGCCCCGGGTCTCTTTCCATTGTCAGGAGGCTGTCGAACGAAAAACCACTTACAGGGAAACCAAGCAGAGGACCCTGGAAAAGATTCCAGCCGAAATGAAAGCCGACCGGCATCCAGAGATTACGGCTATATATAAACGCAATTCCCATGACCAGGCCGCCAAGGAAAATGTTGATTATCCCGATCAGCGGAATTCCGGGGTTGGTAAGATGTATCATTGTGAACAATACAGAACTGAGGACCAGGGCCAGCCATTTATTGAATGATTTCATAAGGTTCCTGAGTACATACCCCCGGTAAACAAGCTCCTCTGAAAAAGAAACCAGCAAAATGGAACCAAATGCCGTGGCCAGGTCCCAGCCTTCCAGGTATACGCTGGTCCACTCAAAGCCCCTGAACAGGAAGATGATTACAGCCCCGGCGCATACCACAGCAGACGCTATGAGAGCGCCTATCAGAATATCCGGGTATATCATAGACAGTCTGAAACCCATGCTGGCAAAGCTCCTCCTGTCGATGAACACCCTGAACAAATACACGAGACCCAGGGCCAGTATGGCCGAAACAAAGAACCATAAATGAATGGAGGGAATGAAGGAACCCACGGATATGGACAACACCGAATAGATCAAAACCAGCATCAACGCCTTGATCCAACCTTTTTCTATCATCGCGGGCCTTTCCTTTCTTGACGCCATATATCTTTATCTTGCCGAAAAAATTAACAATCAATGTTTGCAGAGTATAAATATAGTGTAGCAGAGCGGTTTTTGAAATACGTCAGGATTAATACCCAGAGTGACCCAGCGTCGGTTTCACAACCCTCCACTTCTTCGCAGCTGGATCTCAGTCGGGTATTGGTAGAAGAGCTTCATGCATTAGGTATCAGCGACGCCGAACTCGACGAATGGGGCTATGTGTATGCTTCGATTCCCTCCAACAGTCCAAACATTGTGCCCGTACTCTGTTTTTGCGCGCATGTCGACACTTCTCCGGATTGTTCAGGTGTGAATGTCACACCCCTGGTCCACCCTGACTACGATGGTAGCGATATTGTTTTGCCAGACGACAATGCTCAGGTCATCAGGGTAGATGAGCATCCCTATCTGGCAGAAAAAACCGGAGAAGATATAATCACCGCTTCGGGAACCACGCTTCTTGGTGCGGATGACAAGGCCGGCGTGGCTGTGATCATGGATATGGTCCAATTCTTCTCCACTCATCCTGAGCTGCCTCATGGCGCCATCAGAATCCTCTTCACTCCTGATGAAGAAATTGGCAGAGGCGTGAATAAGGTTGACATGAAAAAGCTGGGTGCCGATTTTGGTTACACACTCGACGGTGGTGAACTGGGTACCTACGAAGACGAAACCTTTTCCGCCGACGGCGTAATTATTACCATAAATGGAGTCACCGCTCATCCTGGATACGGAAAGGACAAGTTGGTGAATGCGTTGAAGATGGCGGCAGATCTTATTGCTTCACTTCCCAGGGATTCATTTTCTCCCGAAACCACGGGTGATCGGGAAGGGTTTATTCATCCGGTGAGACTATCCGGCACCGCGGAAAAGGCGGTGATCGAATTTATCGTCCGTGATTTTCATACCCGTAAATTGAATGACTACGAGAATTTCCTTCGTGACAGGATGAACGATGTTGCCGCAAACTATCCAGGTTCCTCGGTTAATTTGGAAGTTGAGGAGCAATACCGAAACATGAAGGAAGTGATCGACCAGTATCCAAAAGTTTCCGAAAATGTCCGCGAGGCAATAACTCGGTCTGGTATTCCCGTTAGGAACACCAGCGCCAGGGGAGGAACAGATGGGTCACGACTCTCGTTCATGGGACTGCCCTGTCCGAATATATTTACCGGGGAAATGGCTTTTCATGGAAAGCACGAATATGTGAGTGTCCAGGATATGCAAAAAAGTGTCGAATGTATCGTTCGACTAGCTATGATCTGGGAAGAGCAGTCGTCTGGGAAATCCTTTCAATGATTTTCACGGCGTGCTCCCTTGAATTCTCGATAAACCAGACATGGGTATTCATTCCACCACAAACCACTCCGGCAAGATAAATATTGGGCATGTTGGATTCCATACTCTCGGGGCTATACGAAGGTTGCAGGATAGCATCGTCTGAAATTGTGATGCCGGATCTTCTGAGCAACTCAAAGTCGGGCTGATAGCCGGTCATGGCAATAACATAATCATTGGCGATAGTCAGTTTTCCATCGGGGGTGCTGATGTCAACCTCCTCACTGCGGATATCGGTGAGTGTGGAGTTGAAGTATGCCTTTATGCTTCCTTCGGCGATCCTGTTTTCGATGTCGGGTCGCACCCAGTATTTCACTCTTTTGCCTATGCCTTCTCCCCTTGTAACCATCGTTACCCTTGCGCCTTTCCTGAATGTTTCCAGAGCAGCATCCACAGCTGAATTGTTGGCGCCGACCACCACTACGTTGTGCGTGGCATAAAAATGCGGATCCTTGTAATAATGCGTCACCTTGGGGAGATCTTCGCCTGGGATATGCATCAGTACGGGGATATCATAGAAGCCCGTAGCGATCACCATATGCGTGCAGAAATATTCTCTCCTGGAAGTGGTCACTTTATAAACTCCATTTCGTGGTGAGATAGTCAGTACTTTTTCCTGTAGTTTGACGGGCAGGTTGTTGGAAACAGCAACCCTGCGGTAATACTCAAGCGCTTCCGGGCGGGTAGGTTTGATGTTATTTGAAACAAAAGGCACTCCGCCAATCTCCAGTTTTTCGGAAGTGGAGAAGAAGGTCATGTTGAGTGGGTAATTATAAATTGAATTGACAAGACATCCCTTTTCAAGGATTAGAAAATCGAGTCCTTTCTTCCTGGCTTCCAGACCGCAGGCAATGCCGATTGGCCCGGCGCCCACAATGATCAGATCATGATGATTGTCCATATCGTCAAAAGATATCAAAGTTATATAGTACTTTCATCAAAACTACGACCATGAACTTTCTGATCAGTTATTGGTGGATCTTTGTAATCATCATTGTCCTTTTTGCTGGTCTTAAAACGATCAACCAGGGCATGGTGGGTGTGGTGACAGTATTCGGCAAATACCAGCGGGTACTTCTGCCTGGTCTTCGGCTCATCATTCCATTCATTGAACAGATCTACAAAAAAATAAGTATTCAGAACCGCTCCATTGAAATGGAGTTCCAGGCGGTGACTGCCGACCAGGCCAATGTGTATTTTAAAAACATGTTGCTCTTTGCGGTACAGAATGCCGGTGAGGAAACGATAAAAAAAGTTGCATTCAAGTTTATCAGTGAACGCGAACTGATGCAGGCCCTGACCCGTACGATTGAAGGAACCGTGCGTTCTTTCGTGGCTACCAAGAGACAGGCCGAGATCCTCGCCCTTCGCCGTGAAATAGTGGAATACGTGAAGGAGCAGATTGATACGCTGCTTGAAGAATGGGGCTATCATTTGCTCGATCTGCAGATCAATGATATCACCTTCGACAAGGCCATTATTGAATCGATGAGCAGGGTGGTGGCGAGCAACAACCTGAAAGCCGCGGCGGAAAACGAGGGACAGGCATTGCTGATCACCAAAACCAAGGCCGCGGAAGCAGACGGTAATTCAATCAAAATCGCGGCTGAAGCAGAACGTGAGGCAGCCCGGCTCAGGGGGCAGGGCGTAGCGCTCTTCCGCCATGAAGTGGCCAAGGGTATGAGTGAAGCAGCAGCACAAATGAAACAGGCAAATCTTGATACCAACGTAATCCTGTTCAGTATGTGGACCGAAGCCATTAAGAACTTTGCGGAATATGGAAAGGGCAATGTAATTTTTCTGGATGGTAGTCCCGATGGCATGGAACATACGATGAAACAAATCCAGGCAATGATGCTCAAACCAAGCGGAACCAGTTAGAAGATAAGTTCCTGGTTTTTGGTATTAGGATTGTCAGGAATCCTGTTGCGGTGCCTTAGATAATAAATGGCAGCAATCGTTAGAGTAATAAAGAAAAGGATGAGCATCAGATCCCGAAAATTATTGAGGGCAAAATTAGCGGGTGAAAACACCGCAAGATTGTCAACAAAGTTTCCTGCTACCTTATGTGTGGTTTTCCAATTCTCTTTTGACACCTGCATGATCTCATCTACATAATAAGGGTCTTTCAGACGGCTGTACATGAAGCTGTGGACACTAACGAATGAGGCCGCGATCAGACTGGACACGATCCCGGTGAGACTAAGCGACATCCATTTTACTTTGATCGACCGGCTGTAGAAATTCAACGACAACCAGATGACGGTCACGATGCTGCCGAAAAACAATGTGAGGAAAACAAGATTTGCAGTGAAGGTGTCGGGCAAAAAACGTCTTACATATGTGGCGCCGATCAGGATAGCAGAGATAACAACCCCTGTAAAAAATCCTGTTATGGCGGCTTTTTTCATGTGAGATGGCTTTTAAGACTTGTTTAAATATAGGCATATACTCTGAAAAAATTCAGGAAATATTTTCGGGTATATCATGTATCATGCACACATTGTCAAACTTTTAAGAAATATTAACCGGCCCCCTCCGTTTTAGGCACACATTTGTTTACATTTACACCTATAAAAAAAATTCCATAGATGAATTTGTTTTTTTTACAAATTGATACTTCGGCGGCTGCAGCGCAGGCTGCATCGGCGATCGCTCAGCCTGATCCACAGATCAACTTCATGGACCTGTTGTCGAAGGGTGGTGTGCTGATGATCCCGCTTGGTATCCTGTTTGTGATTGCGATTTTTGTTTTTTTCGAAAGGCTGATCTACATCCGGAAGGCTTCGAGGATTGAGGAAAATTTCATGAACATCATACGTGACAATATTGTGACCGGCAATGTCAATGCAGCAAGGGCCATGGCAAGGAACACCAACAACCCCGTTGCCAGGATCATCGACAAGGGCATCCAGCGCATAGGCAAGCCCATTGACGCTATTGAGAAAAGCATGGAAAATGTGGGCAAGCTGGAAATGTACAAGATGGAAAGAAACCTGAACATACTCTCCCTGATCGCTGGCATCGCCCCGATGTTCGGATTTCTGGGTACTATCTTCGGAATGTTCCAGTTGTTCTTTCGCCTGGCATCCACCGGTGAATTTACAATTCAGTCAATGGCGGATGGTATTTATACAAAACTCATCTCATCTGCGGTTGGTTTGATCATCGGTCTGCTTGCCTATATTGCTCATAATTATCTCAACACCCAGATCGATAAAACAGCCAACCGGATGGAAGCGTCATCAGCAGAATTTGTGGACATCCTGCAGGAACCCACACGTTGAGTAAACTACTTAGTAAAACTACTATATGAACATCAGAAGGAGATTAAGAGGACACACTGAAGTGCACACGGGACCGCTGAATGACATCCTGTTCATCCTGCTCATGTTCTTTCTGATTGCTTCTACTCTGGCCAACCCCAATGTGATCAAACTATCAAACCCCAAGGCCAAGGGCGATACAAAGACCAAACAAAATGTTGTCGTCAACATCGACGTTAAAAAACATTATATAGTAAATGGAAAGCCTGTTGAGCTTGTAAATCTCAAAGCCTATTTGCAGCCCCTGATCGCCAAGGATTCAACAAATGCCACTATTGCTATTAATGCGGACAAACTGGTTCCTGTGGATGAAGTAGTGGCTGTTATGCGCGTTGCCCGCGAACTGGGCGCCCGTACTGTACTCATGGTAGACAAGTCCGGTGTACAATAATTAACGTGCTGCCCTTATCATTCTTTCTTTTCCCTGCATATCCTTTCTTAATTCTATTCCTGACCATCCGGATTTATGTAGCAGGTCTGCTGTATGGCTCCCAAATTCTTCATGGATCTCAAGGTAGAGCAAACCATTTTCCATCAGTCTCGATCTTCCTAGTGCCGACAACCTGCGGTAGAAAATCAACGGGTCCGCATCCTTAACAAAAAGTGCAACTCCCGGTTCAAATTTGGTGACATGACCCGGCATTTCATTTTCCTGGCTGGCGGGAATGTAGGGTGGATTGCTGACGATGATGTTAGCAATCGGAATGCTTTCAAACTGGTCTTCATCCATCAGATCCATAATGGCAAAGCTAGCCACCACACCAAGTCTTCGCGCGTTCTCCTTCGCCACAGCCAGGGCGCCTTCACTAATGTCAAACCCCGAAACCCGGGCAGTGGGAATATTTTTTTTGATGCTTATTGGGATACAGCCGCTTCCTGTGCCCATGTCCACTACAACAGGTTCGGGTGAATTAAGATCCTTAAGATCCGAAATGATCCATTGAGTGAGCTCCTCGGTTTCGGGACGGGGTATCAGCACCTGGTTGTTGACATAAAACTGAAAACCGCAAAACCAGGCTTCTCCAAGTATGTATTGAACCGGTTGATGTTCGGCAAGCGCTGCTATGATACGCGGGAAGTCGGCCCTGGCCTCTGCCGACAATGGGACTTGTTTGTTAATCACCCGGTCAATTTTTTTCCAGCCCGTGAGGTGTTCAAGAACCAGGTCGGCGATATTACGCGCTTCCCTGGGATCGTATACATGGTATAGCTGAAACAATAATTGCTGGCTGGCCTCCTGCATGGTCATGCCGGCAAACTTAAATGATTTTCGTTTCCTTACTTTTATCACCCCATGTCACCAGAAGAACTATACATGAACCGCTGTCTGCAACTGGCCCGACTGGGAGGAGGAGCGGTGTTGCCCAATCCGATGGTGGGGGCAGTGCTGGTACATGACAACCGGATCATCGGCGAGGGCTATCATAAATTCTATGGAGGGCCGCATGCTGAACCAAACTGCATCAACTCCGTTCCCGCATCATTGCAGCACCTGATCTCTTTATCCACTTTATATGTCTCGCTCGAGCCCTGTTCGCATTTTGGTAAAACACCGCCCTGCGCAGACCTGATCATACGGTTTCGGATACCCAGGGTAGTTATTGGCTGCCGCGATATTTTCGCCAAAGTAAACGGACGGGGTATTGAAAAACTTATTGCGGCAGGTGTGGACGTTCACACCGGTGTGCTTGACGCAGAATGCCGGGATCTCAATAAAAGATTTTTCACGCTACATGGAAAAAAAAGACCCTATGTTGTACTGAAGTGGGCGGAAACGGGCAACGGGAAAATCGGCTACTCCGGAACAAATCGTTTGCGCATCACCGGCAGTGTCACCGATATGGCTGTGCATAAATGGAGAAGTGAAGAAGGCGCTATCATGGTAGGTACAACAACCGCGAGGTACGACAACCCCCGCCTTACAAACAGGCATTGGTATGGACCTTCACCTGTAAGAGTCGTAATTGACAAAGAACTTAGCCTTCCGTCGGACCTGCATTTATTTGATCAGAAGTTCAAGACGATTATTTACAATTCGCTTCGGAACGCGGAGGATGGTCTGAACAGTTATCAGCAAACCGACCTTACTCAAAATGGCATCCGGGAAATACTCGAAAACCTGGCATCCAGAAATATTTCCAGCCTGATGGTTGAGGGCGGGGCCCGACTGACTCAGTCCTTTGTAGAAAGCGGGTCCTGGGACGAGGCGAGAATAATCACAAATGAATCCATGATCGTGGAGGCGGGAGTAGCCGCCCCTCAATTAAAAGATCACGTGTTTGTGAAAGAACAAAGTTCTGGACAAGAGAAGATCAGGTATTATCGCCACCTTCAAAACGTGGGTTGACAGTCAATTCATTTGAGCCGGCACCATACAGATAAAAACCTTTGCCGCTCTTTTTTCCGAGTTCGCCCGTCTGCACCATGGTCACGAGTAAAGGAGCAGCAATATAATGTGGCTTGCCCAGGCCCTCGTGCAACACATTGAGGATTGCCACGCACACATCCAGACCGATAAAATCGGCCAGTTGCAGAGGCCCCATCGGGTGTGCCATCCCCAGTTTCATGATCGTGTCAATTTCCCTAACACCGGCCACGCCGTCCTGAAGTGCAGTGATGGATTCATTCAGCATGGGCATTAGAATCCGGTTGGCGATAAAGCCGGGGTAGTCGTTCACCACACAGGGGATCTTATCCATTTTTCTGCTCAGCGATACAATTTCATCGGTTACATCTGGGTCCGTATGCTTGCCACGGATCACTTCAACCAGTTTCATCACGGGCACCGGATTCATGAAATGCATGCCGATTACGCGGGCGGGTCTGCCCGTGACAGCAGCCAAAGAAGCAATGGAGATGGAAGAGGTGTTGGTAGCGAGGATGCAGGAAGTTGGTGCCTGCTGATCAAGCTGACGGAATATGCTTTTCTTGATATCCTCATTTTCAGTTGCGGCTTCTATTATTAAATCCACTCCTGAAATACCGGTAGCAAGCTCAGTGGTTGGAGAAATCAGATTTAGTGTGTTCCTTTTTTGTTCCGTTGTAATCGCGCCTTTGGCTAACTGCCGGTCAAGGTTGGCGGCAATGGTATCCAGCGCCTGCCTTGTTTTCGAGGAGTCAAGATCTATAAGATTGACGGTGAATCCATGGAGTGCGAAAAGATGGGCGATGCCATTGCCCATGGTACCTGCCCCGATAACGGCCACTTTGCTGATCATGAGTGAAGATCAATCTTTTTTCCGTTTGTAATCCCCTCTTTTCCAAGCCTTGATGAATTCATTCCAGGCAAAGGGGTTGAATATATTCTGTGGTGGGGCCTGCCCCGCATAATATTGCCTGGTGGCTACATTCTTCAGATTCAGGTTGGCTGCCTCCCGGCCATCGCGCGGCAGACTTTGTTCAAGGATGCGTCTTTTAGAGGCATCGGTATTCTGCCGGGCGATCTCATACAGATCCGCC
Organism: uncultured Chitinophagaceae bacterium; assembly: GCA_963808065.1. GTDB lineage: Bacteria > Bacteroidota > Bacteroidia > Chitinophagales > Chitinophagaceae > Flavitalea. The sequence continues at coordinate 578,760 of CAWEEK010000007.1, read as the reverse complement.
GGAATATCGGCATTAACGAAGTCGCGCTCGAACTGCTCCTTAGTGGGCCTGGCGTGTATTATGGTCATAGGAAGATAAACCGTGTCGGTTATCAGCAACTGGATCATGCTGTACTGATTGCCTTCAATATTGCGGGGAATATCAACGAGTTTGGGTTTATACCCGACGGAGGTGAACTGAATCTGGTCACCTTTCATGACAACTATAGAGAAAACACCCTGTTCATTACTAAGAGTACCTCTATTCTGCCCCCTTACCATCACGGACACTGAAGGCACTCCCTGGAGACTGTCGGCTGTCATTACCACGCCGAATAGCTGCACAACCGAATCTTTTAGTTTTTCAAATTGGGCTGAAACGGAAAAAGGCAGAACAATCAGCAGAACCAGGCCGGGTATAACTCTTTTCATTGCCTTCAAACCTACGTTTTTTTGTTTAATGAGTTTGGAGGCCAAACAAAATTTTAACACTCGGCGCGGTGACCTGAAATTAGAAGGGAATAACCCGATTCAATCTTTAATTTTGTGGCCTATCCATTTGGGAATTAAAGCTGAAATATGACAGAGGAGAAAGTACTGGAAGCATTAAGCAATGTGCAGGAGCCCGACCTGGGTAAGGATCTGGTGACACTGAACATGGTGAGGGACATCAGGATCGATGGTAACAACGTGGCCTTCACGGTGATGCTTACCACACCCGCTTGTCCACTGAAGGACCTGATCAGGAATGCCTGCATAAATGCGGTAAAACTGCTGGTCAATCCCGATGCAGTTGTCTTTGTCAACTTCGGATCGCAGACCAGTTCGAACCGGAAGGATCCGCACACCGTGTTACCAAATGTGAAGAATATTATTGCTGTTGTCAGTGGCAAGGGAGGCGTGGGCAAAAGTACTGTAGCGGCCAACCTCGCATTGAGTTTTGCCCAGGATGGAGCACGGGTAGGTTTGATGGATGCCGACATTTACGGACCCAGCCTGCCAATCATGTTTGGTGTACGTGGACAGCGGCCGATGATGCGCGACAATGGAGCGAAAGGCATCATCGTTCCGCTGGAAAAATTTGGAATCAAGCTTATGAGCATTGGTCTGCTTGTTGACGATAAAAGCGCAGTGGTGTGGCGAGGGCCGATGGCCAGCAGCGCCATAAAACAATTTGTGACCGAGGTGGACTGGGGCGACCTCGATTACCTGATCATCGACATGCCTCCCGGCACCGGCGACATACATCTCACTTTGATGCAAACCGTGCCGGTTACTGGCATTGTAGTGGTTACCACACCACAAGATGTGGCGCTGGCCGATGCCAAGAAAGCCATTGCCATGTTTGGACAGGCCCAGCTCAAGGTTCCCATCATTGGTCTTGTTGAAAACATGAGCTATTTCGTGCTGCCTGGTATGGCTGATGAGCCGGCCAATCGTCAGTATATTTTCGGCAGGGAAGGTGGAAGGAAACTGGCCGAAGAATATGACATTCCTTATCTCGGATTTATTCCGCTTATCCAGGCTATCCGCGAAGGCGGGGACGCGGGCGTGCCTGCGATGGCTGGCGAAGATGAAGGACCAAAAAATGCATTTCTGAGTTTCGCGGGCACCACTGCCCGTAGTATCGCCATGAGAAATGCAAACATGACCAGCGAGAGAACAGCCGAAGTAGTGGAGTTATAAATCTTTTACCCGGGAAAAAATGACCAGACAGGAATTAATTCAGGAAATCACAAAGAAGGAATCCTATCTCTGCGTTGGACTTGATTCGGATATTGAAAAGATTCCCGGTCACATGAGAATGCAGTACGATGCGCAGTTTGAATTTAACAAACAGATCATCGACAGTACCCTAGACCATTGTGTTGCCTACAAGATCAATACAGCATTTTACGAATCCCAGGGGAGTAAGGGTTGGGAAGCCCTGGAGAAGACAGTCAACTACATCCCTTCTACCCATTTTACCATTGCCGATGCCAAACGCGGTGACATTGGAAACACCGCCACCCAATATGCAAGGGCCTTCTTTGAAACGATGAATTTCGATTCTATAACCGTGGCACCCTACATGGGCGCGGATAGCGTTCGTCCTTTTCTTGCTTACCCTGGAAAGTGGGCGATCGTGCTGGCCCTGACTTCAAACAGGGGAGCTGAGGATTTTGAACTTCTTCACACCTTATCAGGTCCCTTGTATGGGAGGGTGCTGGACAAAGCTGCCGGCTGGGGAACAATTGAAAACCTGATGTTCGTTGTGGGCGCTACCCAACCCGCCATGCTCGCAGAGATCAGGAAAAATTATCCATCACATTTCTTCCTTGTGCCGGGTGTGGGCGCTCAGGGAGGTGACCTGGAAAAATTATCCGAAGCAGGACTTACCGAGGATGGCGGCCTGCTTGTAAATGCCAGCAGGGCAATCATCTTTGCTTCCGATGGTCCGGATTTTGCGCGCGCCGCCCGTGACCGAGCCAAACAATATCATCGGGAAATGCAGCGTTATTGGGACCGTCAGCAGTCGAGATTTTAATTTATAGGTACTTGTTTGGTTCGATTTTTGTTCAGTTCTGACTGCCGTTCATAAAACCGTGTCCGGTTCTGGTTTCGCCTGTATGTTATCCCCTGAGAAGTGTTCCACAACATTTTTTAACCCTATTTGCCACCCCGAATAACCATTTTAGCATGAAATTTTTGATCTATGTATTTCTTTGTGCAGGAATACTCAACTCTGCCGCTAAGGCACAGACTGTAACTACCATGGCGGCGCTGCGGTCGTCCGGAGCTTCGCTGACCGCTACTGCCTGGTTCGTAACGGATGTAGGCAGACAGGGAGTATTCATGCTGGACACCAGGGATATAGTGAGTCCCGACAACGGAGGAACGATCATTGTCAGCGGCTCCAAGAGATTCAGAAGAGTGTACACCGGTCCGATCGACGGCAGATGGTTCGGTATGGTTGGTGATTACAACGGACCCGTGGGCACGGACAATTCGGCTGCTCTCAGAGCTGCACTGGAGGCTGCCAAAGCCAATGAGACCGTATTGATCCCTGCCGGGCAATATCTTTTCAGGAGCACTATCGTGATGCCCCTAACTACTGTTAAGAAAGTCCGGCTGGAAATCAGGGGACATGTATTCTTTAACAGAGTCACAGGGTTTGTTATCGAAGGTCAGGATCAGGAATTCCGAGCCTATGGCATGATATGCGGGTTGAACACAGGGGCTACTACCGAAGCCGCATATAATGCCTACACTGGCGACGGATTATACCTGAAAAATGTGGTACAGAGTCATATTGAAGTGAATGAAGTCAAGGATTTCAAAACCGGGATTCACATGTCGGGCGACAGAAACGGAGGTATTTCGATTGGCTGTCAGTACAACCAGGTCTGGTTTAATGTCATCCATCACAATCATACACAGATCCGGATAAGCACTAAGGGCGTGACTTCCGAGGGAAACTGGAACAATGAGTCCAATTGGTATGGTGGCCAGATCGGCCGTGGGAGCCCGGGCATAACCTATGGAGCTGGCGGCTGGTATGGCATTGTATTCAACAAGGAACCAGGCAGCAATGCGTCAGATCCAATGAACGGTCATAATTTTTATAATGTTGGCTTCGAAGGTCTGGAGAGAGCGCTGGTGATGAACAATGCCGAATACAATAACTTCTTTGGTGGTGGATTTGAGGTTGAAGGCAGCCGTTATGGTATCGACCTGGATCCAGTCACGGCCATGGGCAACCGTTTTATCGGCATCACTGCTCTCGATGAAAAACAATTTGTCACTGGCAGGCTGGGTAATGGTACCGTAATACAGGGTGTTGGACTCTGGAGCGGCGCGACCGGCAGCAAAGCCTACATGGGTTACAATGCAGTCAACTCAGTGACACCAAATAAATTGTTGGTGACCACAAATGCGTATAATCATACAAATTTTCTGGTCAACAAAGTGCATGACCTGATCAGCCAGACGGGACAATATCCAACCGTTCAGGCGATGATGTATCGGCTTAATGGCATAATCCGGTCAGTTCCTTTCAAGAAGACATTCTTCCACGTAAAAACTTCTACTGCGGGGAGCCCGTTGACACTTCCGGCGAGTATCGGTTTGGTGAGGGTAGAAGCCAACCAGGCCAAGGTTTTTAAGGTCGACGCAGGAGACCTCGCCCTTTATGGTGAAGAATTCCTTGTTGAATATCTAACTCCTCAATATCCCATAAGCTTTATCAGGTCCGACAATTCAGCGGTGCTGATCCCGTCGACCGCTTTTCCCGGCGGCGGAACCTATCGTTGCCTTTGGAACGACGGACAGTATAAGATCTCCAAGATCGGTGAAGAATACCTGTCGGCAGTGCAGGGCGGCGGCACATATACCGTGCAGCCGGGCACCAAGGTCCAGTATGTCAACTGGCCCTGGGGCAATGCCGTAACTACACTTCCTGCCGCAGCTGCATGGCCGGACCGTGAGATAACCATCAAAAACATGGTGGCTGGCAAAACTGTACAGGTGGTAGGGGTGTCTGCAAGCGATGAAGCGCTGCTGCAGGGAAGGGGTGCCATGACCGTGAAAAGTGACGGGGTGACCTGGAATATCATCAGTATGTATCGCCGGGGCACAACCTACTAAGGAATCCCTATTTTTGTGAACATGGCTGCACGCACAGACCAATTCACAGCACCCGATTATTTTTGTACCGATGATCTTCTGACAGAAGAACATAAGCTGATCAGGCAATCTGTTCGTGATTTTGTCAGGAAGGAAGTTTCCCCTGTGATCGAAGATTATGCCCAGCGCGCGGCATTCCCCGAATACCTGGTGAAGAAGATGGGTGACCTCGGCTGTTTCGGTCCTACCATTCCAGTTGAATATGGCGGTGGCGGCCTCGACCACATTAGCTATGGACTGATGATGCAGGAACTGGAGCGTGGCGACAGCGGGATAAGGTCGACTGCCTCGGTACAGGGCTCATTGGTAATGTATCCCATTAATGCCTTCGGCTCAGAAAATCAAAAGCAGAAATATCTTCCAAAGCTTGCCTCTGGCGAATGGCTCGGTTGCTTCGGATTAACCGAACCCGACCACGGGTCAGATCCGGCGTCGATGACATCCAGGTTTACTGATGAAGGTGATCACCTCATACTTAATGGAGCCAAAACCTGGATCAGCAATGCGCCCTATTCACAGGTAGCCGTCGTATGGGCGAAAGGGCCCGATGATGAAGTGAGAGGATTGATTGTTGAAAAAGGGAGTCCTGGTTTTCAGACACCCGAGATTCATGGTAAATGGAGCCTAAGGGCGAGCGCAACCGGTGAACTGGTTTTCGACAACGTCAAAGTTCCCAAAGAAAATCTGCTTCCCGGAGTCAAAGGAATGAAGGGCCCATTAAGTTGCCTTACGAAGGCGAGGTTTGGAATTGCCTGGGGCGCATTAGGTGCGGCAATGGATTGCTATGATACCGCACTCCGCTACAGCAAGGAAAGGCTGCAGTTCAACAAACCCATTGGTGCCTTTCAGCTGCAACAAAAAAAGCTGGCCGAGATGATCACCGAAATTACCAAGGCGCAGCTGCTGAACTGGCGGCTGGCCGTGTTGATGGATGAAGGAAGAGCCACTCCTCAGCAGGTATCCATGGGCAAGAGAAATTCCTGTGTTATTGCTGTAGAAATCGCGAAGGAAGCCCGCCAGATACTTGGGGCAATAGGAATATCCGGAGAATTTCCCGTGATGAGACACATCATGAATCTGGAAAGCGTGATCACCTACGAAGGCACACACGATGTGCACCTGCTGATTACCGGTATGGACATTACCGGATTAAACGCGTTTAAATAAAATCTATCTGTCATGAGAGTCTTCCTTATTGGATTTATGGGCTCAGGAAAAACACATTGGGGAAGGCAACTTGCTTCAAAACTGCAGATCCCTTTTTTTGATCTCGACGAGCTGATCTCGCAGGGAGAGAACAAATCCATTGCGGAAATCTTTAGTGAGTCAGGTGAAGAATATTTCAGGATGCGGGAAAGGGAAACATTGAGTTCGATCATAGAGGAATATCCTTCTGTGGTATTGTCTACAGGCGGAGGAACGCCCTGCTTTTTCAACAACATCGAAAAAATGAAAAAGTATGGCATCGTGGTATGGCTTAATACCGATGTGGAAATTATTTTGCAACGCCTGATGAAAGAAAAAGAAAAAAGACCGTTGATCAGGGATATCCCCGACGAAGAATTGAAAACCTATATTATTCGCAAGCTCAACAAGCGAAGGATGTATTATGAATTGGCCAATGTTGTCCTGGACAACGAAAGCGATATTTCAACTAATGCATTTATCCAAACAATTATCCATGCATAGACCATTTCTTCTCATTTCTTTTATACTCGCTGCACTGGCGGTTGTACTCGGGGCTTTTGGTGCCCATGCGCTGAAACAAACTCTTTCCACAGAAAGTCTCGGCGCTTTTGAAACAGGAGTGAGGTACCAGTTTTATCACTGCTTCGCGCTGATGGTCACCGGTATCATTTATGAAAACTACCGCAACATCTGGATCCGGTTCGCAGGTTATGCATTTGTGGCAGGCGTCGTGCTCTTTTCTGGTTCTCTCTACCTGCTTACCTGGCTGAAAGCCACTTCCAGCACCGGGCTTTCGGGTGTTGGCATTATTACTCCAATAGGAGGTCTCTGCTTAATCGCGGGTTGGATATTTCTTCTTAGCGGGCTGATGATCCGCAGATCGAGCGCGCTCAAATCAATCTGAGTTGACTTCCACGTCAAATGACACGAGTGTGCCAAGATCATTGACAATGCTGAATGCACCGTTGACGTCCTGCATTCTCTTTTTTATGTTGCTGAGTCCGTTTCCGAACCTTCTCAGGTTGCCTGTGTCGATGCCCGTTCCGTTATCCTTTATGGTAATGATGAGCCGCTTTCCTTCGAGCCGCATCGTGATCAGCACCTCCGTTGCCTGCGCATGTTTGAGTATGTTATTCAATGTTTCCTTAAAACTCAAAAAGATATTTCGTCTTTTCTCGCCACTCATTTCCATTTCCGTCAACTCGCCAACCTGTACAATGCAGTTGACGGAAGAGCCATCGAAATATTCGGTGGCAAAAGCCCTCAGGTAAGCCACCAGGTTCTCCAGGGTGTCGTTGGAACTCTTCATCGTCCAAATAATGGCATTCATTTTACCCAGCAGTTCATTTGCTGAACTGGAAATCTTTTCTATCTCAGGAAAATCATCAGTATTCATTTTGCTTTTTGCGATCTCACTCATCAGGCGGATGGCGGTGACACCGGAACCAAGGTCATCGTGCATATCGGCGGAGATCCTGTCCCTTTCTTCCTGGCGCACGGCAAGCATGGCCATTTGTTTTTCAAATTCCTTCCTTTCATTTTCGAGTTTGAATCGTTCTCTTTCCCTGACCTGCCCGATGATGTCTTTTTTATTTTTATAGGCCAGCCCTGCCTGGAAAAAAAACATTTCAAACACAAGACCCAGTGCGTAATAGAGCAGCGACCGGTTAAATATGGACAAAGGACTGCTGCTGTCGAAGGTCCATTTGAAAATGATGATGCCCTGCGAAACCATCATGAAGATTACGAGCGCTATATTCCCCGCGGCCAGGTAGTTGAGGAGGACGTCTTTTTTCCTGAAACTGTATATGATCACGATGATGCTGATGAAAAAGATCAGTACTTTAATAACATAGTTTTCGAGGATATTAAGGATGATAAATCGGTCTGTGCCGAAATACACGACAGAGAAACCGATGATCAGCACAGCCATGGTGATGGCGGCATATTGCAGAATCTTTTCGAGGAAGGGATCCTTGGTGCCGGTACTTAGAAATTGCCTGATAAATCCGAGATAAAAAAATACCCCGCCACAAAGGATCATCAAGTCGAGGTATTCTTCGAAAAAAATATGAAAGACATTTCTCTCGTAGGGTAAAACCACTTTCAAAAATAACACCAGGGCGGTGTGGAACACATAAGCGGCATAATAAAGAAACTCTGTATGCCGGTTTTGTATGTACACAGCAAGTGAATACACCATCATCATCACCATCACACCGGAGCAGAGCAGGCTAATGATGTCCAGTGATGCATCTTTACTGTTGACCATTCGCAGCCACGACGAATAGAAATTCCTTTCGATCAGTTTTGGCTGATAGGTGTTGGTTCCGGAACGAACGAATCTGAATTTCATGTAATAAATGGTCGTGTCGCCCTGTGGTGGACGAATGAGCATTGAGCCCGATAAGATGTTAAATGGCACCTTTTCACCGCTCACCCTGTGGAAACTTTGCTTTGTGTTGGTGCCTGAAGCCATATACATGGTGGCATCACGGACATAATAACCGGGGTTGAAGAAGTATTGCCCCGAACTGTCGGTGTCATTATACACGCTGAATCTGAGATAGCAGTCCTGTTCCATCAGGCTGTCCGGAACTGATTTCCTGGTCACGGCAGGATTAGTAAAATTCAACAGAGGAATGTCCTGTTCCTTGACTGCGCCCAATCGTGTTGAGAGGCGCAGACATTTCTTTTCAACCGAATCAAAATAACGGACTTTGGAAAGGACGATTATGGAGGTATCTGTGGATTGCGCTGAGGATACAGAAAATAATAAGCAATATATAACAGTGATTCTGAGGCGCATTGAGGCATTGTCTGCGCCCTGTAAAATACAATTTTTGTATCTTTTTATTGAAATAGTACTGCTTATCTTTGTCGCCATGGCGAATCGTTTGAAATCAAGGAGCCAGTCTACCAATCCGGACACTTTAAAACCTGAAAAAATTGAGCAGGTTACCGTGAGGGATTTGGTGAAAGATGAACGAACTCATAAGATCATCGGCACCCTGTTTTTGCTGATCTGCCTCTTTTTATTTACCTGTTTCTCTTCTTATCTTTTTACCTGGGCCGAGGACCAGAGTGAGATCAATCGCACTTCACTGTTTTTTCCGGACAAGGAAATTGAAATCGCCAATATACTGGGTACACTTGGGGCATGGGTTTCTTACCAGGTGATGAATAATGGGTTTGGTCTGGCCAGCTTTCTGATCTGCATACTTTTTTTTGTTGCTGGTGTCAATGCAATCACCGGAAGGAGAGTCTTTAAATTCTGGAGACATTTCAGGTATGTGGCTGCAGGAGTGTTGTTTTTCTGCGTCGCTCTCGCCTTTATCGGCAGAGATTCTGTATTTAACTGGGGTGGTGACATCGGTAAGATGATGTCCGCCTGGCTGGTGAGTACTATTGGCAATTTTGGAACGGCCGCGGTATTGATTGCGGGCGGATTTGCGTATTTCATATGGAGATTCAATCCTGCATTCCGTATGCCTGCGCGCAAAACCAAGCCCGTTGCGGTTCCCGATATTCTGGATGAAGAAACCAACACGGTAATCAGCAAAACGGAGAAGGCGAAAAACCGACTGAAACCAGGAGAATCACTCACGCTTTCACCATTGTTGCCCGAGGAGCAACTGGCGCCCATGACGCTAACCGAAATCGCTGCAAAAAACGAGGTTCCGCTAAAGCCCGGTGCTGTTGAACCTGATAATGCGCCTCTCAGGTTTGAGCAGGTATTCAATCCTGATACGCAGCCCGAAAAGAAATCAAGGGTCATAGTTCCGGAACCAGAACTGGTAATAAAAACATTTACTCCTGCAGAACCTGATGGCACGGAACCCGAAGCAATGCTTATTCCAGAGATGGCGCCCTATGAGCCCACCTTAGACCTCAGGGATTATAAATATCCATCCATGGACCTGCTGGAAATGCATGGGAGCGAGAAAATCATCCAGGATCCGGCTGAACTTGAAGCGAACAAGAATCAGATCATCAACACGCTCAAGAACTACGACATCAACATACTTAAGATCAGCGCCACTGTTGGTCCTACGGTTACTTTGTATGAGATTGTTCCAGTTGCCGGTGTAAGGATCTCAAGGATAAAAAATCTTGAAGACGACATTGCGCTCAGTCTTGCCGCCCTGGGTATAAGGATCATTGCTCCTATCCCGGGTAAGGGAACCATAGGTATTGAAGTGCCCAATGTGAAGAAAACGGTCGTGAGTATGCGCACTCTGCTTGCTTCGGAAAAGTTTCAGCTCAATAATTACAGTCTGCCCATTGCCATTGGTAAAAAAATTGACAACGACAACTTCATTGTTGATCTGACGACCATGCCTCACCTGTTGATGGCGGGGGCAACCGGCCAGGGGAAATCAGTAGGACTAAATGCCATACTGGTTTCACTTCTGTATAAAAAGCATCCTTCACAGCTAAAGCTTGTGCTGGTTGACCCGAAAAAAGTGGAGCTCAGCCTGTACAAGACCATCGAGAAGCATTTTCTTGCCAAACTTCCCGGGGAAGAAGAGGCGATCATCACCGATACCAAGAAGGTGATCAACACCCTGAATGCGCTTTGTATCGAGATGGACAACCGTTACGACTTGCTCAAAGAAGCGGGCGCCAGGAACATCAAAGAGTATAATGAGAAATTCATCAGGCGAAGGCTCAATCCAAACAAGGGGCACCAGTTTCTTCCCTTTATCGTACTGGTCATAGATGAGTTTGCCGACCTCATCATGACTGCGGGCAAGGAAGTTGAAATGCCGATCGCCAGGCTGGCACAACTGGCACGGGCCGTAGGCATACATCTCATCATCGCCACCCAGCGTCCTTCGGTAAACATCATCACGGGAACCATCAAAGCCAACTTCCCCGCGCGCATCGCCTTCAAGGTCTCATCGAAGATCGATTCGAGAACGATCCTCGACACCGGTGGTGCCGAGCAACTCATTGGTAAGGGCGACATGCTGGTTTCCTACAACGGCGAGATAACCAGATTACAATGTGCCTTTGTGGACACGCCTGAAGTTGAAAGTGTGTGCAATTTCATCGGCGACCAGAGAGGGTATCCCCAGGCCTTTATGCTGCCTGAGTACATTGATGAAAAAGATTTGGAAAACAAGGACTTCAGCCTGTTGGAAAGAGATCCGCTTTTTGAAGAGGCTGCCCGACTGATCGTCCAGAATCAGGTTGGGTCCACCTCCCTGATACAAAGGCGGATGAAACTTGGCTACAACAGGGCGGGTAGGCTGATGGATCAGCTGGAAGCCGCCAATGTGGTCGGGAATAACCAGGGCAGCAAGGCCCGGGACGTGTTAATCAAGACCGAGGCAGACCTGGATCAGCATCTTTCGTCTCTTGGATAGACATTTCATTGATTCTCATTAAGATACGCCACACAAGATCTTTCGTTAATTTTTGCTTCCTGCAAACCAACTCTTTGCATTTGCTGTCTTATACCTGCCACAATATCAAATTCATATCTTGCGGCCTTTAAAAAAAACGGATGAAAAAATTATTGATGCTTGCTTTAGTGATGTTAGAACTGTCCCGGGGCTATGCCCAGACGAATGATCCTGAGGCGAAGAAAATACTCGACGCGATCAGTGCAAAATTCAAGTCGTACAAGGCGGTGACCTCAGACTTCACCCTTAAGATAGAAGACGCCAATGGAAAAATTCAGGGAGAGAAGAAGGGAAAGGTGTACATGAAAGACAAGAAATACCGGGTGGACATCACCGGACAGGAGATATACAGCGATGGCGCCACGGTCTGGACCTTCGACAAGGCTGCCAACGAGGTAACTATTAATTCCGTCGACCCCTCAGGATCGGGGATTACTCCTCAAAAATTATTCACGAGTTTTTACGACAAGGATTTCCTATACAAATTCAATGGTGAAAAAAAACAGGGAGGTGCTGTTTTACAGGAAATAGAAATGACCCCGGTTGACAAAACAAAGGCGTTTCATAAAGTGTACCTCATGGTAAATAAGAAAACGCACAACGTCGTTTCTACTCGGGTACTCGAGAAGAACGGTAATAAATACACCTATAGCGTAAACAGTCTTGATGGCAAATCTCCTGTGGCAGAAGACCTTTTCGTCTTCAACAAGGGTAAACATCCGGGTGTGGAAGAAGTAGATCTTCGGTAAGCCACACCCCGCGGGACCTTATTGGTCCCCGCCCCAACGGAAGGCCTTGATCTCAAATCCAGCCAGGTCAAGGATCCTGTCTACGACTGTCAGGGCCACGGCTTCAATTGTAGTAGGCTTACTGTAAAAGGAGGGCGTTGCCGGGCAAATAATTCCTCCCGCTTCGGTAACGGTTGCCATGTTGCGGATGTGGATCAGATTATAAGGGGTGTCCCTGATCACACAGATCAGTTTTCTTCTTTCTTTCAATATGACATCTGCCGCCCTGCTGATCAGGTCCGAAGAAACACCTGTCGCTATCCTCCCAAGGGTTCCCATTGAGCATGGTACAATGATCATCGTGTTGTACCTGCCGGAACCCGAAGCAAACGGGGCCATAAAATCATTGGTGGTGTAGTACTTGAGTGGATATCCGTCATAGGCCGTATTACCGAGTTCAGTCTGCCATACCAGCCGGGCATTGTCAGTCATTACCACCGACAAATCCGTCCACTGCTCCTTTATGGCCAGCAGCTTTTCGATCAGTAAGCGGGCATATAATGATCCGCTTGCACCCGTAATAGCGACCACGACCTTTTGCATTTATGCGACCTCTTTTAACAGAAATTAACAGTTTTTATACATGTATTATCCAATGACGGATAACCGATTAAGGGTGAATTGATGAAGGTCAATTAAATCGAAAGGTGAACAAAAAAGACTTGAAAAAACCAATGTTTCAACACCAGGCGGCTATCTTTATGCTTTCATAGGATAAGGTTTAATGGTTAATGGTATTTGATTAGTGCAGCCTCCCTTACGGGAGGCTATTTTATGCCTGGGCCATGTCCGGAATGGCCGTAACCTTATATTCCCCGGCATCCAGTTTCTTCTTTGTTTCTTCAAAAGCAGTAAGGGTAAGTTCTATGTCTTCCAGTGAGTGCGCTGCAGTTGGAATCAGCCGGTAAATAATATGTCCCCTCGGAATGACAGGGTAGACCACAATGGAGCAGAAGATGTGGTAGTGTTCTCTCAGGTCCATCACCATAGCAGTGGCTTCTTCCACTCCACCTGTCATGTACACGGGAGTAACCGGAGAATCAGTTTTGCCAATATCAAATCCTTTTTCTTTCAATCCCTTTTGCAACGCACGCACATTGGTCCAGAGTTTTTCCCGGAGTTCTGGTTTGCCACGGAGAAGTTCGAGGCGTTTGAGGTTGCCTACCACCAGTGGCATAGGCAGACTCTTGGCGAAGATCTGCGAGCGGATATTATAACGGATGTAATCGATGATGTTTTTAGGACCGGAAAGAAAGGCCCCGATGGAAGCCATTGATTTGGCGAAGGTGGAAAAATACAGATCAATCCCGTCCTGTATACCCTGTTCCTCGCCCGCACCCGCGCCCGTTTTGCCGAGGGTCCCGAATCCATGAGCATCGTCAACGAGCAAACGGAATTCATATTTCTGCTTCAATGAAACGATCTCCTTCAGCTTGCCCTGATCACCCGCCATACCAAAGACCCCTTCAGTGATGACGAGGATGCCCCCGTTATTCTGTTTTGAGATCAGCGCAGCAGACCTCTGCAGTTGTTTCTCCAGGTCCTCAATGTCATTGTGTTTGTATACATACCTGTGTCCGGGATGGAGCCTTACACCATCGATGATGCAGGCATGACTCTCGGCGTCGTATACGATTATATCATGCCGGCCGCAGACCACATCGATGATTGAGGACATTCCCTGGTATCCATAGTTGAGCAGGATGGAATCTTCTTTGGCGACGAATGCAGAAAGTTCTGCTTCCAGTTTCTCATGATTGTTGGTATTTCCGCTCATCATCCGCGCACCCATCGGTGTTGCCAGGCCGAACTGTGCCGCGCCATCTGCATCCGCTTTTCTTACTTCAGGATGGTTCGCAAGGCCCAGATAATTGTTCAGGCTCCATACAATCTTTTCCTTGCCACGGAATTTCATCCGGCTGCCAATCTCACCTTCAAGTTTGGGAAATGCGAAATAGCCATGCGCTCGTTCACGATGCTGCCCGATCGCCCCATAATTTTTGGTCAATCTTTCGAAGATATCTGCCATACTAATCTGGAAGTTTAAAGGCGCAAATGTACTTATTAAAAAATTGTAAACAGCTTCTCACCCGGCCTCCTTCCCGCTTTATTCACTAATTTTGGCGATATCCATTTTCAGATTATGAAATTCAGATCCGTATCATTTTTAGCAGCGTTATTTTTCATTTGTACTTCACTATGTGCGCAACAGACCAGATCACAAGCTTCCACGCGGATTCAACGGCCAAAGCTGGTCGTTGGTATCGTCGTTGACCAGATGAGATGGGACTACCTCTATCGTTATTATGACCGCTATGCACCCGACGGGGGCTTTCGCCGGCTGATCAATAGGGGCTTTAGCTGCGAGAACACCATGATCAACTATTTACCCAGTGTTACCGCCTGCGGGCACACAACCATATATACCGGATCTGTTCCCGCGGTACATGGCATCACAGGGAACAACTGGTGGGATTATCCCCGGGGAATGGATATGTATTGCACCGATGATTCAACCGTGCAGGAAGTCGGAGGAAATAGTCCTGCGGGTAAGATGAGCCCCCGCAATATGAAGACAACGACGATCTGTGATGAACTGAAGCTCGCGACAAATTTCAAAAGCAAGGTCATCGGTGTGGCGATCAAAGACAGGGGAGGAATCCTTCCAGCCGGACATGCTGCTAATGCGGCATATTGGTATGAACCAGCCACCGGTAACTGGATCAGTTCAACCTACTACATGCAGAACTTACCCCAATGGGTAACCGAATTCAATGCAAAAAAATTACCGGATAGTTATTTCAAAAAAGGATGGAACACTCTATATCCGATTAATTCATATCGTCAGAGTACCGCAGACCAAAAATCTTATGAAGCCAGACCGCTTGGAACAGAAGCCAGTGGCTTTCCATACAAACTTGACGGATTCATAGGGAAAAAATATGGTAGCCTGAGTTCAACGCCTTATGGTAATACATTCACCAAAGAAATGGCGCTGGCGGCCCTGGATGGTGAAGGGCTGGGCAAAGACAGTATTACCGATTTTCTTGCTATTAGTTTTTCTTCCACCGACTATGTTGGTCATTCTTTTGGACCCAACTCCATCGAAGCAGAAGACACCTATCTTCGGCTCGACCGTGACCTGGGTGATCTCTTCAAGACCCTGGATCAAAAAGTAGGAGAGGGCCAGTACCTTGTTTTTATCTCCGCTGATCATGGAGTAGCTCATGCGGCGGGCTTCAGCGAAGAAAATAAATTGCCGGGAGGAACGATTAGTGAAGCGACAATAATCAGGTCCCTGGACAGCGTTTTGCGAAAAAACTTTGGCGAGCATAAGTTTATTCTGAGTAGCGAGAACAACCAGATATCCTTCGATCACGAACTGATCGATTCAGTGAAGACCGATGAGCAGGCGATCATAAAGACAACAAAGAATTTCCTCAGCAAACAGGAAGGGATCTACCAGGTTTTTGAAACAGCGACAATTCGGGGTGCCTCTTTGGTCGAGCCCATTCGGGAGAAAGCTGTCAATGGATATTTTCCCGGAAGATCGGGAGACGTTCAGTTTCTATATTACCCAGGGTACATGAGTGGAGGTGGTAAGGGAACAACCCATGGCGCCTGGAATCCATATGACGTACACATTCCCCTTGTATGGTATGGATGGAACATCAAACCGGGGAAGTCGAACCATGAACAGTATATGACGGATATTGCACCAACGATAGCTGCCCTGCTTCGCATACAAATGCCCAGTGGCTGCATTGGAAAACCCATCGAGGCGATTACTTCCAGGCAGTAAGACTCAGGAGGAAGAGTGGGTATGACTAACCCAGTCCGGGACCCGTTTGGTTGTTTTTGAGGTAATGATCATTTTTATCCGGCTCACCCGTAGTTTCTGACCCATCTTCTGGTGCCGTGGAACCACTGTTTCTCACTGGATTCTGCGGTTGATCCTCTTCAACCCCCCTGTTCTTGAGGTTCTCCTGTTTGCCCTGCCGGGTTTCACCGGTTTTGGCGGGAGAACTGTTTTTTGCAATATCTTTTTTTTCGACCCCCTGTTCCTTGCGAAATTCAGAGCTGTTTTCCCTGTCTTCGCCGGAAGGGGACCTGGATGATTTGTTTGTCATGCCAGAATCCCTAAAAAAACAATGCCATAAAGAAACCCTGCCGGCAGATGCGGGCAGGGCTGTGATCTTTCGTCAGGATGGATCAGGCGATGGTAATAGTCTTGTCCAGGTACACATCCTGTGTCGACTGGAGTAAATCCACGCCCTCTTTGAATGGGCGTTGGAATGCTTTTCTTCCGAGGATCAGGCCCATGCCCCCTGCTCTTTTGTTGATAACCGCGGTTATTACCGAATCAGCAAGGTCGGAAGCGCCAAGGCTTTCGCCTCCGCTATTGATGAGTCCCACTCTTCCGCTGTAACAATTGAGCACCTGGTAACGGCAAAGATCTATCGGATGTTCTGTAGTCAGCTTTTCGTAAACAAGTTTGGAGGTTTTTCCGTGTTTCGTGGCGAGGTAGCCTCCGTTGTTGGTCGCGATTTTTTGTTTGATAATATCGGCCTGGATGGTTACCCCGAGATGATTGGCCTGCCCGGTAAGGTCGGCGGAAGTGTGGTAATCCACTCCGTCTACTTTGAATCCATTATTCCGCGTGTAGCACCAGAGTATGGTAGCCATACCCAGTTCATGTGCATATTCGAATGCTTCGGCAACCTCTTTCAGCTGGCGCGCACTCTCTGCTGAACCCCAGTAGATAGTTGCCCCTACGGCTACCGCGCCCATGTTCCAGGCACTCTTAATGGTGCCGAACATCGTTTGGTCATATCGGTTGGGCATGCTCAGGAATTCATTGTGATTTATTTTCACTATGAAGGGTATCCGGTGTGCAAATTTACGGCTCATGATGCCGAGGACCCCGAAAGTTGAGGCCACCGCATTACACCCGCCTTCTACTGCGAGTTTAACAATGTTTGAAGGATCAAAATATATGGGATTGGGAGAGAAGGCAGACCCCCCGCTGTGTTCGATTCCCTGATCAACCGGAAATATGGAAATATACCCTGTGTCTGCCAGTCGCCCATGACCGATGAGGGTTTGAAGGCTTCTTAATACCTGGTTGCTTCTATTGGAATTGATCCAGATATCTTCAACATGATTTGGTGAGGGTAATGTAAGCGTTGATTTATCAATTGCTTTTGTGCTATAGTTTAAAAGATAGTCGGCCTTGTCGCCCAGAAGTTCCTGAATTTTTTTCGAAGCCATGTTTGAGGTTTGATGAATGTGCGCTTTTTTTGGCGGGGCAAAGATAACTGGAAAATCCCATTAGTCCTCAGACCTTCCTAACGATTTCTGTATCAGCGCAAAGTGCTTTCTCAACGTTTCTTTGAGGTTGGTTTTCACGATCTGGCCCATCGACTGGCACCTGGTGAAAGATGGGTTGTGAAAAAATTCAGCAAGCTCCGTTTTCAACTGCGACAGCTTCTCAGGTTTTGAGATGAGGTCCCTGGACATGATGGATAACAGATCGAGGATCCTTCTTCTTGTAGAAGCCATGCGGAAAGCGATCATGGTTCGTTCTTCTGCCTGGTATTGTTTGATCGAGTCATTGTTGAGCACTCTCGAAGAGAGTTCAACCAGGGCCTGATTCTCCTTGAAGAACTGTGGCAGGTAGAGGTTTCTTCGGCCCTCATATGACTGCTGGTCAAAGTCGATGGCCCTGATCCGGTATTGTACATCTTCGATGTCGGGGGTGATATCGACCACGAAATTATAGGACCTCATGTCTCCGAGCAAACGCACAAAACATCTTTCGTTGAATTTCACAAATTCCTTGGCGAACCTGATCTGGTTAGTAGTTGGTTCATTTAGATATTTCCGGATGAATACGTCGCCCGGAACACCGGGAATATGTTCCTCAACCAATGTGGCCTTAAAGGTGAGAAAGGTGATGCGGTTGGGTGAAAGAATATGCTCCAGTTCCAGGCCATAAATCCTTGATGCATCGGCCTGCTTGATGTAATAGTAATCGTAGTTGTCGTTGAATTTGTTTACGATTCTGATCCGGAATGGATTTGAATTACCAAAGGTGCAATAGTCGATCCTGGCAACTTCCAGGTGTTTGGAATAGGTGAGGTCGCCTTCGGTTTTCAGAATGGCATAGGTATTAATGAGGCCCTCGCGGATGAAGGCCCAGTGTTTCATGTCATAAGTTACCTTCTCCCAAAGGGTATCCTTGCCTTCTTTGTCGAGGATGGGGGTGCTGTATGTGATCTGGAGGAGGTCACGGTAGGTAACCGGCAGGCGGACTTCACGTCCATGTGTTTTAAGATAGTTCCTGAGTTCTTCGCTGATGGGATAGATCTCTTTCTTCCTGGAGGGCTTGAAGTTAGCGTCCATGCGACTGAAATTACGCTAACTGCGTGAGATCTTTACCCGTTATTACCTCCTGCTAATATCCAAACTGGATTTAGCAGGAGGGTACTGGAGTTAGCGGTTTTTCAAAGCGATAACTGGAACGGGTTGGTTTCTTTGAATTTGGATTTTAAAATGAATTCGGATAACGGATTTAAAGGTCTTCTCAGGATAAAGGACGGTCAGGAAACGATCAAAAAAAAAGAAGTTGACTGATACTGGACTTTTGGAATTTCTTGGATATTGGACCGGAATTGGTTTCTTAACTGGACATTGGATCGATCGGTTTTTTTGGATATTGGACATGATTGATAAGCTATCAATCAACTTCTGCGACAAATGTATATCCACAATGCAATGTTAACAAGAGCAGTATTGCTCTATTATTTTTGTTCGGTATTTACTGTGTAAATCGTAATTGTCCGGGAAGCTCTTGGTATTAGCGCGATGATTGCAGGAAAATATACGAAAACAGGACGTTTCCGGGTCATAAACTTACTCCAAAAACCCTTTATCCACAAGCCATTCGTCGTTATAAATTTTTCCAACATAACGACTACCATGGTCGTGAAGGACCACCACCACAAGATCATCTGCCTTCAGTTCATCTTTCTTTTGGAGTAATCCCTGGATCGCGGTGCCGGCGCTGTATCCGCAGAATATTCCCTCTTCCTTTGCCAGCCTCCTGGTCATCGAGGGCAGCATCCTTATCGCTCACCTGTTCAAATGCATCAATGTAATTCATCTCATAATTTTCAGGAACAAAATCTTCACCAATACCTTCGGTGAGGTAAGGATGTACAACTTCTCGGGTCAATCACGCCGGTTTTAAAATATTTTGTGAGCAGGGATCCTTAGGGATCTATCGCCCAGATTTTTATCTGCGGATTTTTTTCTTTCAGGATATTTGGCCACACCGGTAATCGTGCCGCCAGTGCCCGTGGCTACAACCAGGTGGGTGATCCTTCCATCTGTCTGCGACCAGATCTCCGGTCCGGTGGTTTCATAGTGCGCAAGCCGGTTGGCAGGATTGTCGTACTGATTCGCATGAAAAGACCCCGGAATTTCGGCGGCTTTTTGCTTTGCTACCGAATAGTAAGACCTGGGATCTTCGGGATCAACATCAGTTGGACAAACTATTACTTCAGCACCCAGCGCCCTGAGAATGTCGAGTTTTTCCTTCGACTGTTTATCGGTGGTTGCGAATATGCATTTATAACCCTTGACAATGGCGGCGAGTGCCAGGCCCATGCCAGTATTTCCCGAAGTACATTCGATGATGGTGCCACCAGGCAGCAATTTACCTTCCTTCTCCGCCACCTCCACCATTTTTATAGCCATTCGGTCCTTTGCCGAATGGCCTGGGTTGAAATATTCAACTTTTGCAAACACTTCACACGGAAGATCGCTGGTGATTCGATTCAGCCTGATCATCGGGGTGTTTCCAATTGTCTCCAGTATGTTGTTTTTAACATCCATCCTTCCGGGATTGTTGAAAGGCAAGTGGTTGATGTTGTAAATTCGTCCTCCATGGAAAAAAAATACATTCAGCAGATCGCCTCATTCGTGGGTATCAGGTTACCGCAGGTGGAAAATGTGTTTCAACTGCATGAAACAGGAGCTACGGTTCCTTTTATGGCCCGTTACCGTAAAGAGGCCACCGGCAATCTCGACGAGGTACAGATCAATGATGTTGTTGAAAAGATCGCTTACTTCATCGATCTGGATAAAAGGAAGGAAACCGTCCTCAAAACGATTGAAGCAGCCGGCAAACTCACAGAAGAACTGCGCAAAAGGATTGAAGACACGTTTGACGCCACCATACTCGAGGACATCTATCTGCCCTTCAAACCAAAAAGGAAAACGAGGGCCACAACGGCCCTGGAGAAAGGTCTTGGCCCACTCGCCGACTGGCTCGAAAAACAGGAGACAGGGGATCCGGAAACGCAGGCCCGTCAATTTGTAAATGAACAGGTGCCGGATGTAAATGAAGCTCTCCAGGGCGCAAGGGACATCATTGCGGAAAGGATATCGGAAAACGAACAGGCGAGGAATGCAGTGAGGCATAGCTTTCGAAAATTCCGCATTGATCAGTTCGAAAGTGCTCAAGTCAAAAAAGGAAGTAGAAGAAGCCCAGAAATACCGGGATTATTTTGAATTCAGCGAACCGCTGAAAAACTGTCCTTCGCATCGCATGCTGGCCATTCGCAGGGGCGAAAAGGAAGGATGGCTGACAATGGACATCAGCATCGATCCTGTCGCCATCAGTGAAAAACTCAGGAAGATATTTGTCAAAACACAACATCCTTCTTCGGAGCAAATAGGGAAATTAATTGACGATTGCTATGAGCGTCTGCTCAAGCCTTCAATTGAAAACGAATTCAGGCTCAGCACAAAAAACCACGCCGATGAAGAAGCCATCCGGGTATTTGCCGAAAATCTCCGCCAGCTCCTGCTTGCCTCCCCACTAGGCTCCCGGAAAGTCATGGCCATCGATCCCGGTTTCCGCACTGGGTGTAAAGTGGTTTGCCTCGATGCCCAAGGTGGATTCCTTCATTATTCAACAATATTTCCTCATGAGCCGCAATTGCAGAAGGCCGCGGCGACAACTGAAATCACCAGCCTGGTGTCAAAATATGGCATCGAGGCCATTGGCATTGGCAATGGCACTGCCGGAAGGGAAACAGAACAATTTATCAGGGCGATCGACTTTGGACAACACCTCAGCGTGTTCATGGTTAACGAAAGCGGAGCATCCATCTATTCTGCTTCCGAAGTGGCCAGGGAAGAATTTCCTGATCAGGATGTCACAGTGAGGGGAGCCATAAGCATTGGCAGGCGACTGCTGGATCCGCTGAGTGAACTGGTGAAGATCGACGCTAAATCTATCGGGGTTGGCCAGTATCAGCATGATGTACAGCAAACGAAACTGAAAACCGAACTGGACAAGACAGTGGAAAGTTGTGTCAACCACGTGGGTGTGGATTTGAATACCGCCAGCCGTCACCTGCTGGGCTATGTTTCGGGACTAAGTGCTTCGTTGGCAAGGAACATCATCGATTACAGAATCGCACATGGACCTTTCCGCAGTCGCGAAGAGATTCGCAAGGTACCACTGATGGGGCCGAAAAGTTTTGAACAGTCTGCAGGATTCATGCGGATATCCAACGCTGTCAACCCGCTTGATAACAGCGCTGTCCATCCCGAACGCTATCCTATAGTGGAGTCGATGGCCAGGGACCTCGGTTGCACCCTCCATGACCTGGTGAATGATCCAGGGTTGCGAAAGAAAATCGAACCCGCAAAATATGTTGGCGGCGAAGTTGGGAAATACACCATTGAGGACATTCTCAGGGAACTGGAAAAGCCAGGCAGGGATCCCAGGCCTCCAGCCGTCGAATTCCGGTTCGACGACAATATAAAAACCATGGCTGATGTAAAACCGGGGATGGTGGTGCCGGGCATCATCACCAACATCACCAATTTCGGGGCCTTTGTTGATATCGGCGTGAAGCAGGACGGGCTGTTGCACATCTCGCGTATGAGCGACAATTTTATCACAGACCCGAACCAGGCGGTTAAACTTCAGCAACAGGTGATGGTTACCGTTATAGAAGTAGATGTCCAACGTAAAAGGATCTCATTGTCGATGACGGGTGTGGAAGGCCGGGCTAACAAAATACCAGCACAGAAAAATCAGAAAAAAGAAGTGCAGGCGCCGAGGCCTGCCCAGAAGGAAACACCTGATACTTTCCAATCGAAACTGGATGAGCTCAGAAAGAAGTTTAAATAAAGTCAGAATCTGCTGTGCCTGACCGCATTCTTTTTCCTTGTCAGGTACATATCCAGCATCATCAGGCCAAGCAGTATGTTCACCATGATGAATACATTGAGATAACTATTATTAAGGAAGAAATTGTATTCTGATTTTTTGATCGACAGTTGTGACATGTCAACACCTGATGGCTGTGACCAGTCGACCTGACCAAAGGTGTAAATCAGCATGCCGACAATCGAGATCAGGAAAAAAAGGCCGATGCCCCTGATGATGTTTTTATTGAGATATTTCTTCGCAGCAGGTACGATAAACTGCCTGGAAATCTCTTCCATCACATTCTGGGTAAAACGCATGGATGGCTGTTCCAGCTCAATGCCTTCGATCATGAGCTGATGCACTTCCAGCAATTCCCTATGCTTGTTCCGCCATTCGTTGTTGGTTTCAATCATGTTTTCCACGAATGACTTTTCCTCTGCCTTAAGGCTCCCATCGATATAATTCCATATCGTTTCGTCTATGTTATTTTCGTTGGTCATATATCATGATTTAGCGGCTCATAAACTCATATCGTGCACATCCTGCGCAAAAAATTTTTCCATTTTTTCCTTCAGTCTTTGCCTGGCGCGGTAGAGTTTGACTTTGACTGTATTCGGGTCAATAGCCAGTATCATTCCGATCTCTTCCAATGACTGCTCGGCTTTATAAAACAGGGTGATCAGGTTGGCGTCGTCGTGACTAAGCAACTGGATCGCCTTGTTCACCATGGCCAGCTTTGATTTTTGTTCCGTTGGTGAGACGAATCCTTCGGCTGGCCGGTTGTCTGCAACTTCAAACACTCGTTCATCATCCAGGGACCTGGTTTCCAGTTTCTTTTTTCTCAGGAAAGTAATACTGGTTGAATTCACGATCGAGTACAACCAGGTACTGAACTTCGAATCTCCCCTGAAATCTCCCAGGTACCGGAATGCCTTCACAAAAACGTCCTGCGCAATCTCTTCAGCATCCTCTCTTACCGGCGTATACTTTAATGAAACCGTAAATACAAAGTTCTGATAACGTTTTACCAACTCAGAATAGAGCTCCCGCTCGCCGGCCAGAACCCTGCTAATGATTTCATTGTCGGTCAAACTCGCAGTCATCTTATGATAAGACTATCTTAAATCAGGTTAGGTTACAACCCAATGTAAGCAATTCCAAAAAATAATGCCCACTGCCTGTAACCTGTCGGGAACAGTGGTAGTCTGATATTTCAGAACACAAACATAAATTTTTAAAAAACAGAATTATGGACGCAGCTTTATTAATCCCCATCCTCGTACCCCTCGGATTTTTTGTCCTGGTCTTCGGTATTGTCTATCTCCAGAAACGCGAAAATCTGGCAATGATCGAAAAAGGAATGAACCC
Source organism: uncultured Chitinophagaceae bacterium (assembly GCA_963808065.1). GTDB lineage: Bacteria > Bacteroidota > Bacteroidia > Chitinophagales > Chitinophagaceae > Flavitalea. Next base: position 555,128 of record CAWEEK010000007.1, on the reverse strand, counting down.
TAAAAACAGACAGCAGGCTGGTCCTGAACCATTTAAGACCTTGAAATGGGGACTTCTGATGGTTGGTTCCGGAATCGGACTTTTTATCGCATACATGCTGGACCTGCTGATCAAGGACACCGATCCAGAGGCTGTTTATTTTGGTCTGATTGCAATTGGAGGGGGAATCGGTCTGATCATCTCCTATAAAATGGAGATGAGAGAATTGAGGTCGACCAAGAGGCAGGAATATGCGGTCAGTTCTTCAGTGCCCGCTGAACTGTAATGTCGTAGGTGTTGGTTACCTGGTAGTAACCCGACATCCCCCAGATCTGCCTTGCCAGCCAGGAGCGGATCTTTTTGTTGAGTTCTGCCCTGTCCTTTGGCGAAAGATCGGGCATGCGGATCTGGTTTTCGGAGGCAAAGGCTTTCAACCTTGAAAATGTAGCCTCGTCCGGGGAAAACCGGTCGGCAAAATCAGCAGGATCCTTGTATTGTTCAAAAGCCTTTTTATTGCGGACATAATCATTATATATGAATTTGCCGAAGAACTGGTTGGTGAACAGGGGGGTGAGGTCGCCGGAAAAGGCGGCGGTGTCAAAGGCAACGAAAACATCAGGTGTGATCCCTCCGCCTCCATATACCGTTTTTCCATTCCGGGTATGATAAGAACTTCCTTTCACGATCCGGATGGTGTCGGTATTCATCTCTCCATTCTCAAAACGTTTCATCACCTCATCGTTATAAGCTGCACGGCCGCTGGCATAAGACTTTTGAATGCTACGGCCTGTGGGTGTGTAATACCGTGCAACGGTCAGACGCAGCGCCGCGCCACCTGTCAGGTCGTATTGCTCCTGAACGAGTCCTTTACCAAAAGTACGCCTGCCTATTATCGTAGCTCTGTCCCAGTCCTGCAAGGCCCCAGCAAGTACTTCGCTGGCTGAGGCAGATCCTTCATTGACAAGTACCACCAGGTTTCCGGATTCAAACTGTCCGGGGCGTTTACAGTGATATTCAAATTTTGGCTGTTTGTCGCCCTGTGTGTATACAATCAGCTTGTCTTTGTCCAGGAATTCGTCGGCAATGTCCACCGCCTCACCAAGTATACCACCGCCATTGTCGCGCAGGTCGAAGATCAGTTTCTTCATTCCCAGTTTTTTCAATTTCTCAAGCGCAGCCATGCATTCTTCATAGCTGGTGCCGGAGAATTTGTTCAGGTGGATAAACCCGGTCGTGGTATCGATCATGTAGGCTGCGTCTACCGAATAGAGGGGGATGGTTCCTCTTATAATGGCGAGGGTTTTCAGTTTCCCATCGCTGAATACGGTGATGGGCACCCTGCTCTCTCCTGGTCCCCTCAGCAGTTTTTTGATCCGTTCACTGGTGATCTTGTTGCCGGCAACGAGGGAGTCCGCAACTTTGATAAATTTATCGCCCACCTTGACGCCTGCTTTCTCACTTGGTCCACCTGGAAGTACATTGATCACATTGACGGTATCGTCAATGATCTGAAACTCCACACCGATGCCCTGGAAATTTCCCTGGAGGTCTTCGTTCACTTCCTGCAGGTATCTGGCGGGGATGAAGACAGAATGAGGATCAAGATGGCTCAGCATCGCCTCCACAGCATCATCGGTAAGACTATCGGTAGAAACCTGGTCAACATAGTGGGTCCGGATCAGGTCGATCGTCTCCTGGAGTGCTGTTGTACTTGAGCTTTGGAAGAAGCCCTGGGAGGCTGGCATGCGTTCCCTGAGCCTGTAACCGGTGATCATACCTATCACCAACACGAGTGCAAACAACAACGGTAACCAGGCTTGTAATTTTTTCATTATCAACAAATACGTCTATAGAATCGTTTTCAGGACTGCGAAGTTCTTAATAAATTCTCAAATGTGAATTTTACCTTCGCGGCTTATTTGACAGGCGGCAAAGACCCACCGGATCACCCGGCAGGACCAAACCCGAAAACGCGAATCCCAAGATGACTATCCTGATAGCCGACAGCGGAGCAACCAAAACTGAATGGTGCCTGGTTACTCCCGGAAAGAAGCTAACCGTCCAGACGCAGGGCCTGAGCCCCTATTTTCTTGATGCCCTTCAGATGGAGCAAGTGATCAGGGCAGAACTCCTGCCGGCCCTGGGCAGAAGACTCCCTGCCGCCGTTTATTTTTATGGTACTGGCTGCAAGGCCCCGGCCAATGCCCGCAAAGTGAAGAATATGCTGTTAAAAGTTTTTCCCGGTTCGGCAGTTGAGGTGAAACATGATCTTGCAGGGGCTGCGCGATCGGTTTGTCAGCAGGAGAAGGGTATCGCCTGTATACTGGGAACAGGTAGCAGTTATTGTTATTACAACGGCTCCCGGATCAGCACAAGCAGTCCCGGCCTGGGCTATGTTCTGGGGGATGAGGGCAGTGGCGCTTACCTCGGCAGAATGGTGATCCAGTATTTTCTCTATGGGATCTTTGAGAAGGAACTAATGGCCGCGTTTAAAAAAACCTATCGTCTGAGCGCTGACGACATCCTCGAGAATATTTACCGCAAGCCCCTGGCGAACCGTTACCTGGCCTCATTCACACGCTTCCTTTCGGCCCATCGTGGGCATTACATGATCGAGAACATCATCGAAGATGGTCTCAATGATTTTTTCCTCAGACATGTGATCCGCTACCCGCAGAGTTTTAAAAACCCGGTGCATTTTGTCGGCGGCATTGCCTGGCATTTCCGGGACGTGGTCGAAGCACTTTGCACAAGTTACGGGCTGAGTTTGGGTCGGATCCTGCAGAAGCCGATGGATGGCCTCGTTAAGTATCACAAGTAAGCAACGAATATTAAGCAAACATGATCGAACAGACGAATATTACCGAGCAGGCATCGCGATATGATGACCTGGAAAAGAAATCCGCTCAGGAGTTGATGGAATTGATGAACCGCGAAGACAAAACTGTGCCCGCGGCCGTGGAAAAGGCGATTCCGGTAATTGCCCGTCTGGCAAGTGTTACCGCCGACAAGATGATGGCCGGCGGCAGGTTGTTTTACATTGGCGCGGGGACCAGTGGACGGCTGGGAGTTTTGGATGCCAGTGAAGTTCCGCCCACCTATGGCGTACCAAAAGGCCGGGTGATCGGAATTATTGCCGGCGGAGAAACGGCCCTCACCAATGCTGTGGAAAGCGCGGAAGACGACGAGGAGCAGGGCTGGCAAGACCTGCTGGCAGAGGGTATCAGCAAGAACGACGTTGTCCTGGGGATCGCCTCCAGCGGCAGGACCCCATATGTGCTCGGGGCGCTTAGACATTGCCGTTCGGAAGGCATCACTACAGGAAGTATTGTATGCAACCCTAAGAGTATTATCTCAAATTTTTCAGATTTTCCAATAGAAGTCATAGTCGGCCCGGAATTTGTGACAGGAAGTACCCGGATGAAAAGTGGTACAGCGCAGAAATTGGTGCTGAATATGATCTCCACTTCGGTGATGATCCTGATAGGAAGAGTAGAAGGAAACAGGATGGTCAACATGCAGCTCACAAATTCAAAACTGGTGGAGAGGGGAACACTCATGGTGATGGAAAGGACAGGCATCACTGATCATGAGGAGGCCAGAGTTTTGTTACTAAAACATGGCAGTGTTAAAAAAGCAGTAGAATCCACTTATCACTGAATTAAATAAGCATTAAGGCATACTGTTGAAAATTTCAACTCGTTAAGAGACCCAAATATCCTTTTCTAACCACCCCCTAAACCAGGATCATGAAGCTCAGGTTTATAGCTCTGCTATGCGTTTTCGCGTCGACGACCCTTCACGCGCAAACCTCATCAAATAGCGCATACGCCATTACCAGTGAAAAGATCGGCTCCTTCGAATGGACCGAAGTTAAAATGATCGACCTTGCCACAGGCAGTGTTTCAAAGAACATTTTTGAGAACAGTAAAGGCCGATACAATGTCTTCGATGGCCGGTCTCTCAAGCCCATAACAGTTACCGCCGACACAAGTCAGGCAAAGGAAAATTACCAGAAGAAACCATTTTCCGGACTTTCAGCGGCATGCGCATACGACAAAAAATCCAACCGGCTGTATTACACACCGATGTACATCAACCAGCTGCGTTATATAGATCTGAGTGCACAGGTTCCCGCAGTTTATCTTTTTCAGAATGAAGCACTGAGCAGTGCAGTTGATCTTGATGCTGAAGCCAACCAGGTTACCAGGATGGTGATAGCTGCTGACGGCAATGGATATGCGCTGAGTAATGATGGTTCGCATCTGGTTCGTTTCACTACCGGCGACCACCCGTCTATCACCGAACTTGGCAAACTGGAAAATGCGGCCGGGAATGGCGAGGTGTCCATTTCGGATCCAAACACCAGCTGGGGAGGCGACCTGGTGAGTGATGCCAACGGCAACCTATACCTGATCACTGCCCATAATCACGTCTTCAAAATTGACGTGAGTACAAGGATCGCAACCTTCGTGGAAAAAGTTAAGAACCTGGCAGAAGGCTTTACCACTAATGGAGCTGTAGTGAGTGAAGAAGGCAAACTGATACTCAGCAGCGCAAACTTTATCATCGGCTACTATTCTGTTGATCCCAACACCTGGGCGGCATCGCTGATCCCATCCAAAGACCAGGTGTTCAATACTTCTGACCTGGCAAACGAAAATTTCCTTTTCAGAACACAACTCGCGCAGTCAGTCCTTCCCGGCTTGCTGGAAACGGAAAAAATAAGCATTTATCCAAACCCTGTCAGGGCCAACTTGTTCAGGGTAAACTTTACCAATAAAGAAGCAGGAAAATACAACGTTCAGCTGATCGACATAGGAGGCAAAATGGTGTCGGATAATTCCATGACCGTTTCCTCTGCCGGGCAAACCAGCGAAGTTAAAATTGATCCTTCGTTGTCCAAAGGTATGTACCTGGTAAAGGTATTGGACAATGAGCACAAGGCGGTCTTTTTGAAAAAGATTATACTCGAATAGGCAATAAAAAATATTTGGAATACCCTCCACCAAGGCTGTAAATTGCTACAGCCTTTATTTATTTTTTAAGTGAGTCCCGATGCATGATATAGAACCATTTTACAACTGGCGGCATATATATGTTAGTGAAGAAGACGAGCGGTCTCCATTCTATGGCAGGGTGTATTCTGAATTTGAATTTTCACAAACCATTTACAATTATTATATCCATCCGCAGTGGGACGATTTTGATTCCCGCACACTATACCTCAAGGTGTTGATTGCTGATTATGATGAACGTTATGTGATCATTGAACTGATCGGTGAGTGGAACGACGCCATTGAGAACGATATCATGAATCTGAAACGGGAAGTGGCCGACAAGCTGATGGGGGAGGGAATATTTAAATTCATCCTGATAGGCGAAAACGTCCTTAATTTCCACAGTAGTGACAAAGAATATTATTCAGAATGGTTTGACGACGTCACCGACGAAAATGGCTGGATCGTATGTCTGAATATGCCCGAACAAACCCAGTATGACTTCAGGCGGGCCAAGTTGAACCGGTATATCGAACTGATGCAGATCGACAACTGGCGGATATACCGGCCCTTCCACCTCTTCAGAAAAATCGATGATGAAATTTCAGGTAGGCTGGAATGAGCCCGGGAGGCCATTTCGCAAAACATCTTCACCAGATTCCAAAAATTAAATTTTACAATTAGAACGGAACGGATTATTTTTGGCAGGTAATGAGCACAAACAAAGCTTTCTCTTTTTTCTATTTTTACTTCTACTTTAAAGGTAGCCGGGAAAGCTTTTGTTAACAATCAGATTACGAACTAACAATAGGAAATCCCGGCAAAAAGGCCGGGATTTCTGCATTAATACAATGATTGAACATTCAGAAATGAAAAAGGATGCCCACATCTCTGCCCAATCTAACGGTTTCATTCAACCGAACGTTTCCATCCAGGGATATGAAGGCAGCTTCCACCAGGCTGCCGCAAGACATTATTTCGGAAAGGACGTGCAGGTGATGCCCTGCTCTACCTTCAGCGAATTGATCAAGGTCGCTTCCAACCCGGCTTTGAGCACGGGTGGAGTGATGGCAATAGAAAATTCCATCGCGGGCAGTATCCTGGCCAACTATAACCTGCTGCAAAAGAGTGACTTGACAATAATCGGTGAAGTATACCTGCAGATTAAACAGAATCTGATGGTGAATCCTGGTGTAAAGCTGGAGGACATCCGCGAAGTGCACTCCCATCCCATGGCCTTACAACAATGCCTGGAATACCTCGATAAATACAACTGGAAACTGGTTGAGACTGAAGACACCGCCCTGAGTGCAAAGCACATTCACCAGCATAAGAGCAAACATATCGCGGCCATTGCCAGCAGACTCGCTGCGGATCTTTATGATCTTGAAGTGATTGCCCCGAATATCCATACACTTCGCAACAATTACACGCGTTTCCTTGTGCTGAGTCCATTGATGAATACGGGAACAGCCGAAGGTGCCAACAAGGCCTCGGTCAATTTTCATACCGATCATTCCAAAGGAAGTCTGGCCAAAGTGCTCGTAAGAATTGCAGAGGAAGATATCAACCTTAGTAAACTGCAAAGTTTTCCCATTCCAGGCAGCAACTGGCAGTATTCTTTTCATGCCGATATGGAATTTGAACGTATCGGTCAATTTGAGGATGTGGTGTCCGCATTGAAAGGATCACCGAAGCATTCAGGATATATGGCGTGTATAAAAAGGGTGAGACCTATTAATTATTCATTCAGTTAAGATAAATGACAGCAACGGCCACAAGATTGACGGGTATTGGAGAATACTATTTTTCGCAAAAGTTGCGGGAGATATCCACGCTGAACAGCGAGGGAAAGAACATCATAAACCTGGGCATCGGCAGTCCCGATCTGCCCCCACATCCAGATGTTATTGCCACACTGCAGCGCGAATCCTCCAGGCCCGGCTCACATGCATACCAGGGATACAGAGGAGTGCCGGCTCTTAGGAATGCCTTCGCAGCCTGGTATCAGAAATGGTATAGATGTAACCCTGGACCCCGAGAAAGAGATCCTGCCACTGATCGGGTCAAAAGAAGGCATTGATGCATGTCTGCATGACCTACTTAAACCCGGGTGACCAGGCCCTGATGCCAAATCCGGGCTATCCAACTTACAGTAGCGCCGTGAGGCTGGCCGGTGGCGAACCTCTTCAATACCTGCTCACCAGCAAGAACAACTGGTTGCCCGATTTTTCCGTGTTGGACGAACTGGTTGCCGGAAACCCCCGGATCAAAATCTTCTTTGTCAATTATCCACACATGCCCACTGGACAATTGCCTTCCATGGACTTGTTCGAAAAGCTTGTTGCCTTTGGGCGCCGTCACGGGATATTGATTTGTCACGATAATCCGTATAGTTTTATCCTGAATAAATCGCCCATGAGTATGCTCAGCGTTGATGGAGCAAAAGGAACCGTGCTCGAACTGAATTCGCTGAGTAAGTCGCACAACATGGCCGGTTGGAGAATTGGCGTGCTCTGCGGAGAAGGTGCGCAGATTGATGAAGTGTTGAGATTCAAATCAAATATGGACAGCGGCATGTTCCTTCCCCTGCAACTGGCTGCGGCCAGGGCGCTGGAACTTGGAGAAGACTGGTTTACCCGGATCAACGAAGTCTATGCAACACGACGCAAATTTGTGATCGACCTGCTCAGGCAGATCGGTTGTCAGCCATCAGAAGGACAGGCGGGCATGTTCATCTGGGCAGCTATACCTTCAGATTACGCCAATGCATATGCGCTGAGCGACAAGATCCTCTATGAGGCAGGAGTTTTTATAACCCCTGGAGGGATTTTTGGAACGGCCGGCGAACAATATTCCGGGTCAGCCTTTGCAGCCCAGAGGAAAAAATACAGGAAGCAATCATCAGAATAAAAACAGCACTGTCATGAAGATCTCCATCATCGGTACAGGTTTGATTGGCGGATCCATGGCGATCTCACTCAGGGAAACGGGTCTGGCTACCCGCGTCTATGGATATGACGCCAGCGAGACCCACCTGGAAAAAGCGCTTCGAGATCGGTTTGATCGACGAGGCAGGCACCCTGGAAGAAGTGGTAGACAAGGCCGACCTCGTGATCGTGGCCGTGCCCGTGCATACGGTGAGTGAAATGCTACCCTCGATACTTGACCGGTTAAATAATCAGGTGGTCATGGACGTGAGCTCAACGAAGGAGAACATTATCAATTCGGTGAAGGATCATCCGAAAAGAGGGCGCTTTGTAGCAACCCATCCGATGTGGGGAACCGAGAACAGCGGCCCCTCTGCGGCCATTGCAGGCGCTTTTTCCGGCAAGGTGGCCGTGATATCGGGAAAGGCGGACTCGGATGCCGATGCAGTGCAACTGGTAGAGGAGGTGTACCGGCAACTGGGGATGCCCATCCTATACATGGACGCAGGCTCCCATGACCTGCACGCGGCCTATGTGAGTCATATCTCGCATATTACCTCCTTCGCACTCGCCAACACCGTCCTGGAAAAAGAAAGGGAAGAGGATGCCATTTTCGCGATGGCCAGCGCGGGTTTTGAAAGTACGGTTCGACTGGCCAAAAGCAACCCCGAAATGTGGGTCCAGATCTTCATGCAGAACAGGGAAAACATACTCGATGTGCTGAATGAGCACATCAGTCAGCTCAGAAAATTCAAAAGCTGCCTGGAGAAGGAAAATACACCCTACCTGATGGAACTGATCAGTAATGCCAATAAAATAAGGAAAATATTGAAATAAGGTACCTTTGCAAAAATTTTAGATTGATATGATGACATTTGAAGGGTTAGGTTTAGATGCAAGGCTGGTTCAGGCAACCGATTCCCTGGGTTTTACAACACCCACTCCAATTCAGGAACAGGCTATACCTGTGTTACTTAGTGGCACAAAAGATCTGGTTGGCTTAGCCCAGACGGGCACAGGAAAAACTGCCGCATTCGGGCTACCGCTTCTCCAGCTGATCGATTCGGAGAACAGGTATCCGCAGGCCCTGGTTGTCTGCCCTACCCGTGAGCTTTGTATACAGATCGTTAGTGAAATAGAGCTGTTCAAGAAATTCCTTCCGCGCACCCAGGTGCTTGCAGTATATGGAGGTACGCCCATCGGGGCGCCAGATCCGGGAATTGAAGAAAGGTGTACATATTGTGGTGGCCACTCCAGGCAGGCTGATCGATCTGATCGAAAGAAAAGCAATCGACCTTGGACAGATCCAATATGTGGTGCTTGACGAAGCCGACGAGATGCTGAACATGGGTTTCCAGGACGACATCGAGTTTATCCTGCAGAATACCCCCCAGCGGGAAGCTACCTGGCTTTTCAGCGCTACCATGCCACCGGAAATCAAAAGGGTAAGCAAAAAATACATGAAAACCCCGGTGGAGATCACCGTGGGTAAAATGAACACAGGCAACAAAAATATCGACCATCAGTATTTTGTCACCAACGCACAACACCGGTATGAGGCCCTCAAAAGACTGATCGATTTCAACCCGGGTATTTATGGGATCATCTTTACACGCACCAAGGCAGATGCGCAGACCATCGCCGAAAAGCTGACCAGGGAAGGATATGATATCGATGCACTGCACGGCGATCTGACGCAGCAACAGCGCGATAAGGTGATGGGTGATTTCAGGGAAAGAAAACATTACAGTTGCTGATCGCAACAGATGTGGCAGCAAGAGGAATCGACGTGAAGGATATCACTCATGTGATCAACTTTGAACTGCCCGATGACATTGAAGTGTATACGCACCGCAGCGGAAGAACCGGCAGGGCGGGCAATACGGGAATCTGCATGTCCATCGTGCACAGCCGTGAAATAGGCAAGCTGCGGCAGATCGAAAGAATGGTGCAGGTGACCTTTCATAAACTCGAAATACCAAGTGGGAAAGATGTTTGCCGCAAACAATTTTTCAAGTTCATGGATAAACTCCTGAGCGCCGATATCAGTCATGGAGACTACGAAACTTATGTGCCCATGCTGGAAGAAAAATTTGCGGACGTATCAAAAAAAGAAGTATTGAAGCGCGTAGCAGCAATGGAATTCGACCGGTTCCTGAAATATTATGAAAATGCTGAAGACCTTAATGTGCGTGAACGCGTCAGGCAACCATATGAGAAAGCCGGAAGTTTCAGGTGACAGAAGGGAAACTACAGAAAGAAGAAGGGAGAGCGTATCGAGAGACTATGGTACCAACGGCGATTCCACAAAATTGTTTGTCAACCTTGGAACCAAAGACGGGTTTTACAAGGCCAGCTTCCTGCAGTTCATTCTGGATATGAGCGATCTGAAAAAAGATGTGCTTGGCAGAATCGATATGAAGGAAATGAATAGCTGGATTGAAGTAGAAAGATCCGCTGCCCAAAAGATGATCAGGGCGATTGATGGAAAAAATTACAAGGGAAGAAGGATAAGAATGAATGAAGCGAACAGCAGATAATTCTGCCTGATTTATGCTATATGAAACATTAATTTATTAATTACGATTATGGAACAAACATTAACCTCTGGTGTGAAAATCGAAGAGGTACTCGAAAAAAGGCCGCTGATCATTTCCGGCCCTGCAGCTGCCGAAACAGAAGAACAGGTATTGGAAACCGCTACGCGCCTCGCCAAAACCGGCAAAGTAGACATGCTTACGCGCAGGCATCTGGAAACCCCGAACACGGCCCGGAAGTTTTGAAGGTATCGGCACCAAAGGATTGCCCTGGCTGCAACAGGCAAAGAAACTAACCGGTCTTCCGACCACCGTTGAAGTAGCTACCGGCAAACAGGTGGAAGATGCATTGCATTTCGGATGTTGATGTGTTATGGATCGGTGCGAGAACAACAGTAAATCCATTCAGCGTACAGGAAGTTGCCGATGCGCTCCGCGGAGTCAAACGTTCCCGTACTTATAAAAAATCCCATCAACCCTGACCTGGAACTATGGACCGGCGCGGTTGAACGTGTAGCCAAAGCAGGTATCACAAATATTGGGCTTATCCACCGCGGATTCTCTTCTTATGGAAATACCGAATACCGCAATGCCCCGATGTGGCACCTGGCCATCGAAATGAAAAGGCGCAATCCGGAATGTATGATGATCAATGACCCTTCACATATCTGCGGACGCAGAGATATCCTTTCTAGATGTTGCACAGAAGGCCATCGACCTTGATTTCGACGGACTGATGATCGAAAGTCATATTGATCCTGACAATGCCTGGAGCGATGCCAAGCAACAGGTGACGCCCGAACAACTGGCCGAAATGCTCGATACCATATAGTTTGGAGAAAGGAAGATATCAATTCAGAAGAATTTCATGCAGCTCTGGAAAAACTACGGCAGCAGATCAATCACCTTGATGATGAACTGTTGCAATTGCTCGGACAGCGTATGAAGATCGCCGACAAAATCGGCGAGTTCAAGAAAAATAATGATATCACGATCCTGCAGACCAACCGCTGGAACGAAATCCTCGAAAGAGCTTTCGAAAAAGGGAGAAGCGCTCGGCCTAACCAATGAATTTATCACCAAATATTTTGATGCAGTGCACATGGAAAGCATCAATCACCAGAACAGGATCATGAATTCCTAAGCTGGTATGGAGCAGAAGCAATACAGGTTCACAGAAAAAACGACGAGCTATTTTTTCAACGCGCGTTTCAGCGACCTGGAAAGCATTGTCAAAAAAGACAGGGCGATCATTGTCACCGATGAGAATATTTTTCATCATCACAAGGATAAATTCCAGGGCTGGCAAACCATGATACTCAAGGCCGGTGAAGCTCATAAGGTGCAGGGCACAGTGGATCTGCTGATTGCAAAGCTCATTGAACTCAAGGCCGAAAGAAAATCGACACTGATCGGGATAGGAGGTGGAGTCATCACTGATCTAACCGGTTATGCGGCTTCAACTTATATGCGGGGAATATCATTCGGGTTTCTTCCTGTTTCCATCCTTTCCATGGTAGATGCTGCGATTGGAGGCAAGAATGGTGTGGATGTGGGTCCTTATAAAAACCTGGTGGGCACCATCCGACAACCCGATTTCCTGCTTTTTGATCCTACATTCCTGCAATCCCTTCCTGAACAGGAATGGATAAATGGATTTGCCGAGATCATTAAACATGCATGTATCCGCGACCTGGAGATGTTTGAAAAATTGGAAAAAAATGACCTGGCTTTTTATCGCCAAAATGAAAAGGCCATGACCAGCCTGGTCGAAAGAAACGCTGTTATCAAATCAGACATCGTGCTGGCCGATGAATTTGAGAAAGGCGATCGCAAGCTGTTGAATTTTGGTCATACCTGGGGACATGCTGTAGAAACCAGGCTGGGGATACCTCATGGCTTTGCTGTTGCGATTGGCATGGTAATGGCCTGTCGTATTTCGGAAACACTTACAGGGTTCGGGGAAACCGGCCGGGTGATCGCGCTGTTGAAAAAATACGGCCTTCCTGTTAAAGCCGATGTTGATCACCGGGAGATCTTCGAGGTGCTTACCATGGATAAGAAAAGAGAACACTCTTCCATGAACTATGTGCTGCTCGATAGGTTGGGCAAAGGAGCGATCAGGTCCGTCCCATTAGAGCAACTAAGCGAACTGACGGCCATGGTTAAATGATAAACGGTTATTCATGTTAGTTACCATACAACCTTCAACTATATCGGGAACAACTTTAGCTCCTGCCTCTAAGAGCTCCATGCAGCGTGCCTGTGCCGCCGCACTGCTGAGTAAGGGCATTACGACCATTATTAATCCCGGCAGATCAAACGATGATAAAGCCGCACTGGATGTGATCACTAAACTGGGCGCTTCGATATTATCGATCGGTCCCGCGGAGGTCGTCATTACAAGTGAGGGTGTTCAGCCTGTTGGTGAGGAATTGAATTGTGGTGAAAGCGGTCTGGGCATCAGGATGTTTACGCCAATAGCTGCAATTAGCGGAAACTCACTCAGGGTTACCGGAACAGGCAGCCTTCTGACCCGTCCCATGCATTTTTTTGATGAGATCTTTCCGGTGCTCGGAATAAGTATCAGGTCAAACAATGGTTTCCTGCCATTTGATATCAGGGGTCCGTCTGAAACCCGCATCGATAACCATCGATGGCTCGCTTAGTTCCCAATTCCTGACCGGATTACTGATGGCCTTTGGAGCCGCGGGTGCCGGTGATGCACAGATCACCGTCAACAACTTGAAAAGCAAACCATACATCGATCTAACGATATCGGTTATGCGAGAATTTGGCATCACTGTTGAACACGATGACTACCGCGTTTTCCGTTTCCCGGTGAAGGGCGAGGCGTTCACGCCCTGTATCTACCAGGTGGAAGGCGACTGGAGCGGTGGCGCATTTTTACTGATCGCCGGTGCAATGGCGGGCAGGGTGAGGATAGAAGGCCTGGATCCGGCTTCCACACAAGCCGATAAAGCCATTCTGCAGGCACTCAGGTCGGCGGGAGCAGCACTGACAATCGAGGGAACCAATATTGAATGCGGACCGGCGCCGCTGAAATCTTTTCATTTTGACGCCACAGATTGTCCCGATTTATTTCCTCCGTTGGTTGCGCTGGCCGCCCATGCTGCCGGTGTTTCAGAGATCACCGGAGTCTCCAGGTTGGCGCACAAGGAAAGCAACAGGGGCATTACGTTAAAAGAAGAATTCGCAAAGCTGGGATTAGGCATCGACCTCGATGGAGACCTGATGAAAGTGCATGGTAGTAAGGACTTGCATGGAAACGCGCGTGCATTCACAGGCACGACCATCGCATTGCTATGGCCTGTGCCGTGGCGGCACTTGCAGCGAAGGGTGAAACCATCATTCATGCTGCGGAAGCTATAGATAAATCCTTTCCTGAATTTTATCATCAAATCAAACAACTGGGCGCTTCAATTTCGTTCAACTAAATAATTTTCTTTTGAATTCCACCGGCCGTTTATTCCGCGTTCACATTTTTGGAGAATCTCATGGAGAAAGTGTAGGCTTGACGATCGATGGATGCCCTGCGGGCCTTGATATAGAGCTGGACGATTTTTTGCCAGATCTCGAAAGAAGAAAAGGTGGCACGCAGAAAGGAACCACACCAAGAAAGGAAGAAGACCTGCCATTTTTCAAGAGTGGCATTTTCAATGATAAAACCACGGGCGCTCCGATAACGATCCTGTTTGAAAACAAAAATACGCGGTCAACAGACTATGCAAAACAAAGGGCTGTGCCACGCCCCGGACATGCTGATCTCGTAGCCAGTCAGAAGTTCGGGGGATTTGAAGACTACAGGGGAGGGGGCCATTTCAGTGGACGGCTGACCGTTGCCCTGGTGGCGGCAGGTGTCATTGCAAAAAAACTGATTACCCATACCAGGGATCATGGTAGCATAGCAGTAAAGGCAAACATCACAGCGATCGGCGGAGAAACAGATCCGGAAAAAGGTCTTCAGAAGGCTATCGACGCCAAGGACTCAGTTGGTGGAATTGTTGAATGCCGGGTTACCGGACTGCCAACCGGTCTCGGAGAGCCATTCTTTGATTCAGCGGAATCGCTGATCAGTCATGCCGTTTTTTCCATACCGGCCGTGAGGGGCATTGAATTCGGCACTGGCTTTAAAGCAGCATCCATGTTTGGCACCGAGCACAATGATCCCATAGTTGATGCTACAGGGAAAACTTCCACCAACCATGCCGGTGGCATTGTGGGCGGTATTACCAATGGCAACGACCTGGTTTTCCGGATCGCCATTAAACCTACTTCCTCCACACCAAAAGAACAACAAACACTTAATCTCGAAACTGGTCATCAGGAACCATTTTCGGTTAAGGGCCGACATGACCTTTGCATCGCTCTTCGGGTGCCTGTAGTACTGGAATCGGTGACAGCAATTGTTCTGGCAGACCTTCTGATGACAGAACAGTGGATTCCCAGGATATTAAAGGGCTAAACACCCCGAAAGTTGAAGGTATTATCGGTTTATTCGATTCATTTTATTATTATTGAGTCAATGAATCCAGATCTTAAGTCCGCTTTTTGCCGGAAAACCCTATCTTTTTCCATTTTACTCCTTTGCTCTATATTTTTTCTTTTTTCCTGCCGGGAAGAAAAGAAAGAACCTAAAGAAAAAGACATCGTCAAAGAACCCGAAAAACTGGGTGTACGAATCAGCAAAAACCTTCAAGCCGTCATCAATTTTGCCATGCAGAATAATGGGAGGGTCAGCGATACTTCTTCGCTGGGAGAGCGCAATGCTATAAACAAGATTTATCTTAATAACAAGTACACAGCCATCTGGTCAGCCGATGGGCGCTGGGCACCTTTGAGTGATTCTGTATTTCATTTCATCAGCAAAACAAAATTATATGGGTTGTTCCCCTCCGATTATCACGAGGCGGAACTCAAAGGGATCAGAAACCAGGTTGAGAAGGATTCCATTTCAAGAAAGGATGCCGCGCTCTGGTCCCGGGCGGACGTGTTTCTCACTGATGCACTGCTGAAAATCAGCAGGCACCTGAAACAAGGCCGCCTGCCTTACGACAGTCTTACGATGAGGAAGGACACCGTGATTCCGGATGACTTTTACGTTGGAGTATTTAAACATATTCTGGATTCCAGTCAGCTGACCCAAACACTCGCGACCCTGGAACCATCTATTCCGGCATACCACGACCTTAAAGGCAGTATCGGGCCTTTTCTTGATTCGGTAAAATTTCGGGATTACACCTACCTCGTATATCCGTACGCAGACAGTGTTCAATTCTTCGGATTGCTGCAGCAGCGTTTGGTGGAAGAGAAGATCATCGACAGTGTGGATCAATCTATGGATACGATTGCCTTTAAAAAAGCAATAACCAGGTACCAGAAAAAAAGAGACCTTAAACCAACCGGACACATAAATGAGCGAACCGTCAGGAGACTAAATGATACGCAGTGGGAGCGTTTTAAACGCCTTGCCATAACGCTCGACAAATACAAGCAATTGCCCGACTCTATGCCAGCTACTTTTGTGTGGGTGAATATTCCCACCTTCCGGATGAGGGTGATCGACAATTACGACAGTACTGCATTGGAATCAAAAATAATCGTAGGTGCTGCCGCAACCAGGACCCCCGAATTGAATTCGGAAATCTCGAATTTTATCACCTATCCCCAATGGACGGTTCCATACAGCATCATATTTAAGGAAATGCTGCCCAAGATTCAGAAGGATACCAACTATCTGAGGTCCCAGAACCTGATGGTGGTGGATAAAAATGACAGCGTGCTCTATCCTTCAACAATCAACTGGGCGAAGCTGAGCAAGACCAAGTTTCCTTATCTCATCAGGCAGAGAGAAGGGGATGACAATTCCCTGGGTGTGCTGAAATTCAATTTCAGGAATAAATATGCGGTTTACCTGCACGACACAAATGCCCGTTGGCTTTTTTCAAAATCAGACCGGGCCCTGAGCCATGGTTGCGTGCGCGTGCAGGACTGGCAATACCTCGCCAATTTCCTGGTTAGGAATGACAGTGTCAAGTATTCGCCAGACACGTTGACCAGCTGGATTGTCAGGCAGGAAAAGCATGTCATCACGGGTTTCAAAAAAGTACCGATCTTCATCAGGTATTACACCTGTGAGATCAGGGAGGGAAGATTACGATTCTATGAGGACATATATGCCGAGGATAAATACTTAGCTGAGAAATATTTCTCCGGGAAACTCAATTGATTCGATTTGAGAACCTTGTTGCTTTCCATGCTGCTGCTGCCGGGCGCCACGTTGCTCATTGCGCAATCGGGAGCCAACCAAATACGCAAGGCCAATAACCCTAAGGTACCCCGCGTGCAGACTGGAACAGCCAGTTATTACAATTCCAAATTCCAGGGCAGGATCACCTCAAGCGGAGAAAAATATGATGAACGCCTTATGACGGCAGCGCACAACCGATTACCCATGCATACGAGGATCAGGGTAACCAACCTTAGGAATAAGAGATCCGTCATCGTGAAGGTCAACGACCGGCTTCACCACCGGAATAAACGACTTGTCGACCTTAGCCGCGCGGCCGCGGCAAAACTCGGATATCTGCGAAGAGGATTAACAAAAGTTAAGGTGGAGGTATTAAAGGATTGATTAAATTGTCAGATCAACGGATCAGACATGGCAAAAGCCTTAGTGGCCTTTCTTTCAATTTTCATTATCGGTTTTAAAGGGAACTCCCAGGATGGAGGTCCGGTCCAGCCTGCCACATTCGGCATTCATTTTGTTTTTGTCGATTTTAAAACTGCTGCTGCGATCAGGGCAACCTCGCTGTCGACCGTACTTGCCAATCATGAATTCGGGAAACTCAAAGACATGTCGCAGGGATTGGCAATCAGTTATGGGAAGGGGCTTTCCGCTCATTATGATTTCACTTCTACCTTGCTGGGTTCCATACTTGCTTATCCGGGAGATGATGGCAATAGTTCCGACGGTGAATTTCCGTTGCTTGAGATGGATGCCTGCATCAGGGGGAAAATGTTTTCAGATAAATCCTGGTTTGTCCCTTATGTGCAGGCGGGAGTTGGATTTTCAAAGTACCAGGGGTATTGGAATGCTTTCATCCCGGCAGGACTCGGGCTTCAGATCGGATTTTTTGGTGAAGCTTACCTGCGCATCGACACGCAATACAGGATCGCAGTGACCGAATCGGCAAAGTATCACTTCGTCCACAGCATTGGCCTGGTAGGAAATATTGGTAAGTAGATTCAGACGACTCGGTTAGTCGTTCTTCTTTCCAAACAGCCTTTTAAAAAATCCTTTCTTCTTTTTTTGTTCTTCTTTTGGAGGAGCATTTTTACGAGCGAGGGAATCAATTTTCCTGCCCTTCGCTTCTTTCAAGACTATTCTGTTCATCCATCGACAGTTTGGATTCAACTGGCACATCGCTGTTGGCTTCCGGGTTGTCAAAATAGGCATCCGCCCCACCGTTCACTTCGTCGCTGCCTTCGGCGCCAGGAGGAGCCTGTTCGGTGATGTGCATGTAATCATAGAGCATTTCGTTGCGCATGTTTTCGGGCTGAACAAATTTGGCCTGCCTGTCGAGACCAAGTGTTTTATCCTGAAATGCTTTTTTAAAGAAGTATTCCCAGATCGGCCTTGCTGCCTGTCCACCCATACCCAAGCCTCCTTCCAGACGAATAAAGCGATTGTCGCAACCGATCCATACACCCGCTGAAAGCTGCGGTGTGAATCCCATAAACCAGGCATCGGAATTGTCGTTTGTGGTTCCTGTTTTACCGCCCATTTCGGCTACCCCAAGCCGTGAGCGAAGACCGGCTGCGGTTCCAATGTCAACAGGTCCCTGCAACATCCTGGCCATAGTGTATGCCGTGGTCTGGCTGATCACTTCTTTTCGCTGGGTGTCGAAGGTTGCGAGCACATTGCCATTCTTGTCTTCTATACGGGTAATATAAAATGGTTTTGTGCTGAATCCATTTCCAGGGAACATGGTATAACCCCACATCATTTCAAAGAGTGAAAGATCGCAGGCACCCAGGCTGATCGAAGGGTAGGGGGCCACCTTCGTAGGTATGTTGATCTGGCCGATGAAGTCAGCAAAACGTTGTGGCGTGGTTTGTTTGATCAGGTAAGCGGCCACTTCATTGATCGACCATGTAAGGCCGGTGGCCAGACTTCTTGTGCCCGTTCGTCCCTGTATTTTTTGCGGGCACCCAACCCGACCCGGGAAAATATTGGGCAGTGGCTTCACATTGTGTTTCGGGTGTAAATCCGAATTCTTCAATGGCCAGGGCATAAAGAAAGGGTTTGATCGCCGACCCCACCTGTCTTTTGGTGCGCAGGTTGACGTGATCATATTTGTAATTTTTGAAATCGATGCCGCCTACCCAGGCCTTGACCTGGCCGGTCAGTGGGTCCATAACCATAAATGCGGTCTGCAGCATTTCACGGGTGTATTTGATCGAATCAAGCGGCGTCATCACCGTGTCCTTTTCTCTCTTCGAATTCCAGGCAAAAACCTTCATCGGAACTTTCTGTGTAAAGGATTTCCTTATTTCCTTTTCGGTCAGGCCGTTTTCTTTTAATGTTTTCCAGCGTTCGGTCGCTTTCATTGCCAGATCCAGCACATTGTCGTGTCCTTTCCAGACAGCATCTGTACGGACGCTCTTTTGCGAGCTCAATACTTTTTGCAGGTTGGGTACATTTCTTGCCACGGCCTCTTCTGCATAGAGCTGCATCCTCGGGTTGATTGTGGTGTAAATCCTCAACCCGTCTTCATAGATATCATAATTGTCGCCGTTGGGCTTCTCATGTTCGGCACACCATTTTCTCAAATCTTCCCTGAGTACGTCCAGAAAATAAGGAGCTATGCCATTATTCTGATCCATTTTTTTATAATTCAGCCGGATGGGGTGTTTCTGAATTGTCGCGGATTCAACGGGAGTGAGGTAGCCGATGTTTGCCATCTGGGAGATGATGGAATTGCGGATATTAAAAGAAGACTTGTAATTGGTGCGGGGGTTGAATGTATTTGTCGCCTTGAGCATGCCGATCAGCACGGCTGATTCTTCCACGTTGAGCCGGTCGGGTTCTTTTGAGAAAAAAGTTCTGGAGGCATTCCGGATACCATAAACGTTATCACTATAGGGAACGGTGTTGAGGTAAAGAGCGATAATCTCCTGCTTGGTGAAATTTCTTTCCAGTTTGACTGCGATAATCCATTCCTTGAGTTTCTGAATCACCCTGACTACCGGGTTGGAGGCGCGTTCTGCAAACATGTTCAGCGCCAACTGCTGTGTGATGGTAGATCCACCTCCCTTGGTCCCCAGGAAGAGCAGGGCCCGCATAAAACCCTTGCCATCGATGCCGGAGTGATCATAGAATCGTTCGTCCTCAGTGGCGATTAGTGCATTGATCACATGTTTCGATATCTCTTTATAGGGCACATTGCTCCGGTTACCTCTTTCTTTAAAGTATTTTCCCATGCTGGTGCCATCGTCGCCATAGACTTCCGATGCCAGGGTGATGGTCGGGTTTTCGAGCTGCGCCAGCGAAGGCATTTTGCCAAAGACGCCAAAATTAATCAGCACGAGTATCAGCACAAGAGCGGCAAATCCCCAAAGAAAAACAGTCCAGTAAATTTTGACGGATCGGGTCATAGTGAGTTTTTGATGGAATACGTGATCAGTTCTGTGCAAAAACCATACTCAAACCAGCTTTGGCACTGGAGACTGACAACCTGTTATTCCGTGAAAAATATCCAGCAGCCTAGTGTGGTTCAGGCCTTGCCCCATTCGTATAACGTTCGTGAAAATTACGATATTCATCCAGGTCTTTTTTGCTTTTTAACACTTCAACATTTTCCGGACTGATGACATAGAGCGAATATTTGTTCGCGGGCAGCCAGGGGACGATCTGGGTGGCAGCCACAGGTTTTGTATTAACGAGGTAGTCCAGGGCGGCAGCGGCATTGGCAAAACCCGACATAATGACCAGTTTAGTGGTATCATCAATGCTTTCATGGGTTATTTCTATGGGCTGATTGAAATATTTTTCCTTATTATAACGATTGAACGCATTCCTGGACTCTGTCACGTAAACCGGATCTACTTTGTTCAGTATCAGTACCACGTCGTGAGGAGTTTCGGGATTGTAGCTGTAGTCAGAAGGAATAGGCCGCCGGATTTTGGAACTGTCCACACCCTTAGCCACTGCCGTGTCAGCCTTGGGTTTGAGCAGGTAGGGATTTGGGTTCACTGGTCTTAGCGTGGTACTGTCCTGAACCAGTTTGCCCGGTGGATTCTTTGCAACAGGAGGTGGCTCCTTCGCAACGAATACGGTGTCTTCAACTCTCTTAATTTCCAGTTTTGTGAGATAGTCTTCAATTTCTTTTCTACGGCCAAGCACATCCAGCAGCGTTTGCACTTTTTTGGCCAGGGGCTCATTCGGATAGAGTTCGACTATCTTTTGCAACACCGAGCGGGCTTTCTGGTCTTCTTTCTGATGGATGTGATAGATTCCCTGGATGTATAGTAACTGTGGTGTCCAGTATTCAGTTCCATAGGTGCTGTCGCTAACCGCCTTACGTGCGAGTGCCTGTTCGAAATCCCCTTCTATGAACAGATTATAAATTTTTTCGTATTCTTTTGTGGCTTCTTCTTTGTTTTTGCTGCCCTTGCCACTGATGGCCTCGTTTAGTTTTACTTCAAAGGGACTACCAGCGTACTTGCGCGTCATCAGGGTGCGCATATCACTTGCCATTTGACTCTTGCCTATTTTGAGGTAGGCAAAATACAAGTAGTACATGGCTTCAGGCACCCTGCTGCTGTATTCAAAGGAGTCGATGAATTTCTCGAGATAAACGATTGCGGCCGGATATTCTTCGAGTTTGTTGATGTGCAATATGCCCAGTTCCAGCGTGGCATTGCCAATGGAATCTTCGGACACCTGCATTTTGTCCGGGGTAAGTGGAATACCCTTTAGCAATGCGGCAACCGATAACTGATTTTCTGCGGAATCGGGCGCTTTGGTGTCTTCCTGATTGGCGCGGTTACCTCTCGGAGCGTTCGCATTCTGACTTATCGCCGACTGTCTTCTCCAGTTGTCAACATTTGGCCGGTTGCCCCAGGTGGACTTAAAAGCTGTGAATCCTTTTGATTTCAAGGACGGATTGCTAAAATACCAGTCCCCGCCTTTGGCATTGGATTCAAAAAGATCAGCCGGCGGCGCGTTACGGTTGTTGAGACCCACCGCAGCATTGCCTCCCTGTTGCTCATCTTCTTTTAAACCCTGTTTCTTTCTTAATTGACGGACGATTTTTTTAAGCAGTGCATCCCGTTGTGCCGGAGGCATTGCGGCAAGTTGCTGAAGACTGTCCTGCCGGTGTATGATGTCGGTTTGCACTACGATCTGCTGAAGTATTTCTTTTCGCTGATCGAGGGCAACAGGATCCCTCACACCCAGATCATTACTGTTCACCGAATCATAGTATCGCTTGGCTTCACCAAACTGTTTGTCCTGAAAATACAGGTCCGCGAGTAAGAGAAATGACCGGGTTCTTTGTCCAGGATTCTGATTGTCGGCGGAGGCAGCCGTTGATTTGAGTAACATGGCTTTTGCTCCGGGAACATTCTCTCTTTCCAGTTCAATCTGGGCGGCGGTGAAGTAAACGATGTCTCGATACCGGGTGTAGCGGTCCCTGCGGCCCATTTTCACGAGCTGAGCAATATTTTTCTTTATCGCATTGGAATCTGATCTATTCTGCCTGATAGCATTTAGTCGGGCGTACACTTCCAGAACAGGATCAAGGGTATGCTTAATGGCGCGGTTATAGAAGACGATGGCATCCTCGGGTCTTTTTGAAAGTTCATACAACTGGGCTATGAGGTATTCCCAACGGGAAGTTTCTTTTTTGTTTTGAGCGTTGCCGAGCGCTTTTTCGAGGTAAAAGGCTGCGCTGTCATATTTGTTTTCGTGATAAAACCAGAAGGCATGGACTTCGTCAAGGTCGTTCTGCAGTCTTTGGGGAAAAGCAAGATCGTTCCTGAGGGTTTGTATGAGACTTGCAGCCTCTGGCATGTAATCTTTCTGGATCCAGGTACGGATCTGCCAGATAAAGGATTCATTCCTGTCGGGAGGCGTGGTGAAGAAACGGTGGACGAGCTTGTCGTTCTCCTTCGTGGCCACTGAGAGGTTGTTTCCACCCTCATTGGCATTGCTGCCGATGGGAAGGTCATACCCGTCGTCCTTGGGTGAGAATGCGTAATTGATGTATTGAAAAGTGATGTAGGCCGAATCGAGGTCATTTCGCAGGTAATAGGCCTTGCCAATCAGCATAAAGAGATTGTCCATCCAGCTGTTACGGAGGTCATGGATGAGGATGCCGGTATTGGCCTTGAATATCACCGAATCGAGTTCCGTCTTTTCCGCAGAAGTCTTTTCCAGGCTGTAGTTGTAAAATGGGAGCAGATCGCCATAATCATCGCGGTTGGCAAGTTTCGCCCGGTCAATTACTTCATTGAGTTTGTTGTTGGCATTGAAAAACCAGTTGTAGTGCGTAACCGTGTTCTGAATGAATTTGCGCGAAAGACCAAATTTCTTGTCGGCCGATTTCTCAGCGCCAAGTAGCTTATTCTCGTATTTTTTGGGTTTCTTAAGATCAGTAGGGAGCACAGGTTGGCCGTTGATTTCGGGAAACCAGGATATCAGGAGAAAGCTTACAAAGAATATCTTGGACAACACCTTGAACATGACAGCCACAAGCTAAAACCTTAATAACTGATTTTCAAGAAATTTATTTTGTCGCTACCTTTAAAATCCTAATTTCCCGCGATGGCCAAATTCAATGCGAATTCCACTCTCAAACGACTACAGAACAGGTACAGGCTGGTAGTGATGAATGATGATACCTATGAGGAAGTGGTTACTTTTAAATTGTCGAGGATGAGTGTTTATATAACACTTAGCACACTTTTTGTGTTTTTAACCAGCCTCACGGTCGCCCTGATTGTATTTACCCCGTTAAGGTTGTATATTCCCGGTTACGGAGATTTTAACGCCACAAAGGAGCTGAGGGCATTAAAAGTTCAGACCGATTCACTTGAACAAGCTGTCAGGTACAAAGAACAATACCTGGACAATATCAGAACAGTGTTGCAGGGAGATGTAACTTTGAAATTGGATACCGTAAAAATCGATGTTCCTAAACCCGATAATGATGATGAATAAAAACCGTTGCCATGTTCAATCAAAAATCTAAATCAGACCTCTCCCTGGATTCCGCAATACCCGTAAGCGGTGCCAGCATCATTGCCTCAGGCACCAGCCTGAAAGGAGACATCACGAGTACGGGTGATATCAGGATCGATGGAACCCTTAACGGCAATATCAATTGCACCGCAAAGGTCGTAATCGGCGCCAATGGAATTGTGGAAGGAGACATTACCGGTCAGCAGGCCGACATCATGGGCAAAGTAAATGGTACTATCAAAGTGAAAGAATTGCTCCAGCTAAAAGGTGGCAGCACACTTTCCGGAAATATTTATGCTTCCAAGCTTCAGATTGAACCCACGGCCAATTTCAACGGTCAATGTCACATGAATAATAATTCCACTTCCAGCCCGTCAAAAGCAGCATCCAACGGAAGTTCCGAAGTGAAATCAGACAAGCCGGTGGTGATTGAGCCCGCATTTACATTGAAGTAATCCGCGGCGGCAAACTATGTTCAGAGCTTTCCTACCACTGGCGATCATATTCGTCATTACCACTATCATTTTTTTTAGTGTGCCCCTGGATGCCTTGTGGAATATGAGTTCCAGGGTAATGATCGCTGGCAACTGCATACTCTTTGTCGCAACCGCCATATCATTTTACCTCTTTGTACAGTCATTGAAAAACAACAACGCGCAGGCTTCACTGCGCCTGATCTATGGCGGGATGTTTATCAGGCTAATGATCTGCCTTTTCGCCGCCCTGCTTTACATAGGCATCGCGAAAAAAGGAGTAAGCAAGGGAGCGATATTTGGCTGCATGTTTCTTTATTTTGTGTACACTTTCGTTGAGATAGCGATCATCATGAAACTGAGCAGGAAGAACAAATATGTCAAAAACTGAGGCCCCTCTCGATGCGATCAGCCGTTATATTCCAGCTGCGGCCGCTGCGAAGGTCATTGGATTACTAAATCAGTATAATGTACATCTGACAATCACCCGTGAACGCAAGTCCGTTCTGGGCGACTATCGCCACGCCACACATGCTCAGACCCATCGTATCAGCGTCAACGGCAACCTCAATAAATACAGTTTTCTGATCACCCTGATCCATGAGCTTGCTCATCTTGTTACCTTCCTGCAATACCGCAACAGGGTAGACCCTCACGGACGCGAATGGAAGGAGGTGTATGCCCGCCTCCTCAGCGATTTTCTCATCACGGATATATTTCCCGCCGAACTCCAGCTTGAATTACAAAAGTCGATGCGCAATCTACCCGCGAGTAGTTGTTCCGATGACCACCTTATGCGCGCACTGAGACTATATGATACGAACAGCAAAGGGTTGGTATTAGTGGAAGAGATCGCCGAAGGTTCATTGTTTGAATCGGGGAAGCGTCAATTATTTCGAAAAGGGAAGCGGCTCCGCAAGCGTTTTGAATGTACGGAAGTAAGCACTGGAAGAACATTTTTGTTCAGTCCTGTGTATGAGGTAAAACGGATCGAATCAGGCCCTCAGGTCAGCTAAGGAGAGCAATAAGGCTATACAAAACGACGTAGGAAACAAAAGTGGCAAGTAAAAAGGCCTTATGAGCATTCTTCATGAGAACGGAAATTTAACACCCCTATAACGCTTCCCAGCGACCGATTATTACTTGCAATACACAATAATTAATTTTTTTTCCACACCATCATAAACCCACTCGTAAATGAAAGAGGGAGTAAGTCAGCCACCTGAGAATCAATCTTTTGCAGGATATGGCTCCGCCGCGCCAGTAGGGAAAAAGGAAATACCTGCTCAATAAAATTCGAAGAATGAATGCTGGCTATGGAGAAACCGGTCTTGAGGGCCAGAATTTTAAGGGAATTGATGCTGAAATACTGCTTATGCCGGAGGTCATCGGCACTCGACTGGACGGTGGTGCCTGAATAGCCCAGCCATGTTTTGATCTTGTCCAAAACAGAAGACCCCTGTCCATTTTGTTGTTGCAGATATTGCACCGGTTTGGTCACAAACACTTCCCGGGGTCCATAGCCATTAGGCACCGTCACTATCAGTACGCCAGCTTCCGAAAGCGAAGTCCTGAGCGTCTTCAATAGTGAGGCCGGATCATCCAGATGTTCCAGCACTTCGCTGCAAATAATCGCCTGGTACCGGCGTGGTTCTGCAACAAATTTACCAGCAGGCACAACCTGGTAATTAATATTTGGATGGGCGTTTGTTGCCCTGGCTTCGCTGATTGTTTTAAGACTTACATCAATGGCTTTTACAGGAAAACCCTTGCTGGCAATGGCTTTGGAGATAATACCATTGCCACAGCCGAAATCCAGGATACTGGAACCGGGGGCTACAGCCGAATGAATGGCATGAACAATGAAATCAAGTCTTTTTTTATCTGCAATCCTTTCGAATTCCATCACAAGGGTATTCAATGACTGCGAAATAGGACAAGCGGCGCAATTAGCTTGTTACCGCTTTGTTCACCAGGGCCGCCGCTTCGCTCAGCAGAATCGCCGACTGGACTTTCAGACCACTGTCTTCGATCAGTTTTTTGGCTTCTTCTGCATTTGTGCCCTGCAGCCTCACGATGATCGGAACCGAGATATTGCCAATTTTCTGATAGGCATCGATGACGCCCTGAGCAACACGATCACAGCGGACTATACCACCAAAGATATTGATCAGAATGGCCTTTACTTTTGGGTCCTTGAGAATGATCCTGAATCCGGCTTCAACGGTTTGTGCATTGGCAGTTCCGCCCACATCAAGAAAGTTCGCTGGTTCGCCGCCATTGAGTTTGATCATATCCATCGTGGCCATCGCCAGGCCCGCCCCATTGACCATACAACCAACATTTCCATCCAGCTTTACAAAATTCAGGTTGAATTTTCCGGCTTCGACCTCGGTAGGATCTTCTTCAGTGATGTCGCGGAGAGTTTCCAGATCTGGATGACGCATCAATGCATTGTCGTCGAGATTCATTTTACAATCCACGGCGATTATCTTCTCATCAGAGGTTTTGAATAGCGGATTGATCTCTACCATGCTGCAGTCAAGTGCCACATAGGCATCGTAAAGATTGGTGACAAATTTTACGCAGCTTTTGAAAGCCACACCCCTGAGTCCGAGATTGAACGCGATTTTTCTTGCCTGGAAGGGTTGGATGCTACCGGAAGGATGGATCCATTCTCTAAATATCTTTTCAGGAGTGTTGTGTGCCACATCTTCGATATTCATTCCACCTTCGGTACTATACATTATCACATTGGTTCCCTTGGCGCGGTCAAGCAGGATGGAGAGATAGAATTCCTTTACGGGATTTGGACCCTCATAATAGACATCCTGCGCAACAAGCACCTTATTTACTATTTTGCCCGTTTCACCAGTCTGGATGGTCACAAGTGTGCCGCCAAGCAGGTTCTGCACGATGTCCTTAACCTGATCCGCATTTTTCGCAACTGCAACGCCACGTTGTTCTGTTCCACGGATCTTGCCCTTACCTCTACCTCCTGCATGGATCTGGGCCTTGACCACAGCGAAGTTGGTGCTGTACTGTACTTTGAGATTCCGGTAGGCTTCTTCGGCCGCAGCGGCTGAATCCACAGGATATCCCTCCTGAACGGGTACATTGTATCTTTTCAATAATTCCTTGGACTGATATTCGTGCAGATTCATGTATTGGGTTTTTCTTTAAAAGCCATGCGAAAATAGTTGATCTTTGGCAAATCTGAATCCATGGAATTTAAACTGACTGAAGAACATTTTCTCATCCGGCAGGCTGCACGCGATTTTGCAATAAGCGAATGTCTTCCTGGTGTCATTGACAGAGACGAGCACCAGGCTTTTCCACTCGAACAGATCCTGAAACTTTCCTCCCTGGGATTTATGGGTATGACCGTTAGTCCCGACTATGGCGGTTCAGGCATGGACATGATTAGTTATGTGCTGGCCCTTGAAGAGATTAGCAAGATCGATTCCAGTGTGAGTGTATGCATGAGCGTTAACAATTCCCTCGTATGCTGGGGTCTCGAAAATTTCGGAACCGAAGAACAAAAAAAACAATACCTGGTACCCCTTGCAAAAGGAATTGCGAACGACAAGCTTTTCATCGGCGCCTTCCTGCTATCAGAACCCGAAGCCGGCAGTGATGCGGGTGCACAGAAAACCACGGCCGTGGACATGGGAGATCATTATTTGCTGAATGGTACCAAGAACTGGATAACCAATGGCAATTCTGCATCAGTGTACCTGGTGATGGCGCAGACTGATCCAATTAAGGGAAGAAAAGGCATCAGCACCTTTATTGTAGAGAAAAAATGGCCCGGGGTAACGATAGGAAAAAAAGAAAACAAGATGGGCATCAGGGGCAGCGACACACATTCGGTGATGTTCCAGGATGTGGCAGTGCCCAAAGAAAACCTGGTAGGAGCGGAAGGAAGTGGTTTTGCCTTTGCGATGAAAACATTGCAAGGTGGAAGGATCGGCATCGCCGCGCAGGCGCTCGGAATTGCGGGAGGCGCCTTTCAACTCGCAACCAATTACTCCAAAGAACGACAATCATTCGGTCAGGCGATTTCCGCCCACCAGGCCATACAGTTTAAACTGGCTGATATGGCCACCCGTATTGAAGCGGCGAAGCTTCTGTGTTACAAGGCAGCGTGGGAAAAAGATAACAATCTGCCCTACCATCTTAGTTCATCCATGGCCAAAGTATTTGCTGCCGAAACCGCCATGTGGGTTACAACTGAAGCGGTTCAGATCCATGGCGGCTATGGATATGTGAAAGAATATCATGTGGAAAGACTAATGCGTGATGCCAAGATCACGCAGATCTATGAAGGCACCAGCGAGGTGCAGCGGATCGTGATCAGCCGGTTCGTACTGGAATAATTTTTCCCTTATTCTGTATCTTTAGTGCATGAATAAAACCCAATATCAGCAGCTGAGGGACTCATTGGGCAAAAACACTACGCTCGTAGCTGTTTCAAAAATGAAAAATGCAGATGAGATCAAACACCTCTATAGGCATGGTCATAGAGATTTCGGTGAGAACTATGTACAGGAACTTATAGAAAAACAACTCTTACTGCCCAATGATATACGATGGCATTTTATCGGCCACCTCCAGTCGAACAAAATCAGGTACATCGTCCCATTTATTCATATGATTCAGAGCGTAGACAGTTTCAAGTTGCTGGCCGAGATCAACAGGCAGGCGCAGAAAATAGACAGAGTGGTCAATTGCCTGCTCCAGATCCATATTTCCGGGGAAGAAACAAAATTTGGACTCAACCCCGCAGAACTCGATGAGTTGATCAACGGACTGGCCAATGCAGAGGTGATCCACGAATTTAACAATGTGCGTATTTGTGGCTTAATGGGGCTAGCCTCATATTCTGATGATATGACAAAACTCAGGGCCGAAATGAGAATGCTTGCCTCTCTCTATGATAAATATGCGGTTTTGCATACGCCCCACATCGAATTCACCACACTTTCAATGGGAATGAGCGCGGATTATAAGATGGCAATCGAAGAAGGCGGTAACATGGTTCGCATCGGCAGCCTGATTTTCGGGTCAAGAGGTTGAAATATAAGCTCATTCTTCGCCTCAAATCCTTAAATTGCACCCTTGCCCTGTAATTAACAGGGAATAAAGAATAGCAAATGATCGTATTGATTTTTTTCGTGATTCACTGGTACATCTCCCTGTTTTGTCAGACCTTTTTCCTGCACCGTTATGCTGCCCATGGAGCCTTCGTAATGAGTAAGGGATGGGAAAGGTTTTTTTATATCCTCACCTTTGTTACGCAGGGATCCTCGTACATGAGCGCAAGGACTTATGCCTTGTTGCACAGGCTTCATCATGCCTACACAGACACCGAAGACGACCCACATTCTCCCAGGTTTTCAAAGAATGCTTTTGACCTGATGAATCAAACCAGGCTAAAGTATGCCGACATCTACAATGGCAAAATGCAGATAGAAGAAAAATTTCTGAAAAATCTTCCCGACTGGCCGGCCTTTGAAAGGTTCGCTCATCCATGGATGACCCGTGTTGCCTGGATCATCGTGTACTGCGCCTTCTATTATTTTTTCGCAACATCACCCTGGCTCTACCTGCTTCTCCCGATCACCATTATGATCGGACCTGTACACGGTGCAATCATCAATTGGTTCGCGCATAAATACGGATCAGTGAATTTCTCACTGAACAACACATCAAGGAATCTTTTTTACATTGATGTGCTGATGCTCGGTGAGGCCTATCATAACAATCACCACAAATTTCCTTCAAGCATCAATTTCGGCGTCAAACGCAATGAGATCGATCCTATTTATTTTGTGATTCTCCTCTTCAATAAATTGGGCGTCATCCGTCTGAATAAGGCAGATCGCAAGTTGATCGAGCTGGAAAAAAACACTGTTTATCTCAACGAGCAGATGAGAAAAATATCTTAAGCTTGTATGGTGGTCAAGGTCAATTTTGAAATAGTAAAGAATTTCATTTTCTGCCTCTGTTTACTTACGCTGCCATTTTTCAGCCGGGCGCAGAAGATCGACTCGCTGCTTCAAGTGCTGGATGCGCGTTATCCCCAGGAAAAACTTTACCTCCATTTCGACAAGGATTATTACAATCCCGGTGAAACCATCTGGTTCAAAGCTTACTTGTTTGCGGGCAATGTTCCTTCCCAGATCAGCACAACTATTTATGCCGAACTGATCGATGAGAACGGCAAGGTAATCGAGCGCAAAACGGCGCCTGTGGTGATGTCCAGCGCTTCTGCCGCCTTCGACCTTTCTGAAAAGCTAACCTCATCGACATTATACATCAGAGCATATACGGACTGGATGCTGAATTTCGACACCTCTTTTCTTTATCAAAAGGCGATTCCAATCGTTCAGCCAAGAAAATCAGCAAAAACTGCCACGGCTCCTCGTTCATTCCTACAATTTTTTCCCGAAAGTGGTGAATTGGTTTCCGGCATTCCCAGCAGGGTGGCCTTCAAAGCCACTGACATGCATGGGCTGCCCTACAAAGTGAAAGGAAACATTGTAGGTGAGAATGGCAAGACCGTCGCGGATTTTTCTACCATGCATGATGGCATGGGATTCTTTCTGCTGGTGCCCGGAGCCGGTGAAACCTACAAGGCAGTGTGGAAAGATGCTTCAGGCAAAACACAAAACACAGAACTCCCGAAGGTTGCGACTAATGGGATCGTTCTCCAGGTTCAACAGGACACAGGGAATATCCGATACGCCATAACCCGTTCGGGACCTGATCAACTGCCCGGAACTACAGTAACCATTGTTGCCCAGATGCAGCAACAAATGGTTTACATGGCAAGAGCCAACCTTTCGGAAAAGAAAAGTATCAGTAGCAGCATTCCTCTTTCCGGCCTTCCTGCTGGCATTGTGCAGATTACCGTCATCAGCAGTGATAATAAACCGATCGCCGAGCGACTCATCTACGTCAACAAGCAGGATTATTATTTTATCACCGACCTCAACCTGCCATTAAAAGGACTGGATAAAAGAAAACGAAATGTTGTCCAGATCGATGTTCCCGATACGATCAAGACTAATCTTTCCGTGTCCATCACGGATGCAGATGTCAACCCCCGGCAAGAGGGAGGAGAAGATATATTTTCAAATGTGTTGCTCACCAGTGACATCAAGGGATATGTTCATAACCCAGGCTATTATTTTTCCAGTGAGGCCGATTCAGTGGCCCGGCATCTGGACCTGGTGATGATGACCAATGGTTGGAGAAGGTTCAAATGGGAGGATGTGCTGGCCGGAAACTGGCCGAAGATCAAGCGCATGCCGGAACAATACCTGAGTGTCAATGGCAAGATCAACGGGCTAACCAGGGCTCAGCTTGTACAGCAGGATATTTCGGGGATACTTGAGATTGACAAGAAGCAACAGTTTATCAGCATACCAGTAGACCAGCAGGGAAATTTCAAAGTTGCGGATCTACTTTTCTATGACACTGCCAAGCTTTACTATCAATTGAACAAAGACAAGGACAAGGTGCTCACATCAAGGGCAAGTTTCGACATCAAAAATAATTTGCTGAAAACGGCAGTGCCCTTTGACCGGGACTCAACCGTGTTTTTCCGGTTGAGCCTTCCTGGAGAAAAATCACTGCTTCAGAACAAAGAACTGACCACGAGATTCCTCGAAGCCATTGCAGCGAGAAGAAAGGTGGAGACACTTGAAAAGGTCACCATTACGGCAAAGGTGAAATCCAAAAAAGAGCTCATGGACGATCAGTACACTTCGGGTCTGTTCCGGGGTGGGGATGGGTACACTTTTATCACAGAAGACGATCCATTGGCCGGCAGTGCATTCAGTGTATTGACCTACCTGCAGGGTAAGGTCGCCGGCTTGCAGATCACGGGAGCAGGTGCGCAGATGAGCATGACGTGGAGAGGTGGCTCACCAACCGTTTTCATGGATGAAATGCAAACTGATATCAGCCAGGTCCAGTCGATACCGATGAGCGATGTCGCGATGATAAAGGTTTTCCGGCCTCCTTTTATTGGGGGCACCGGCGGAGGTGCGGGCGGAGCAATCGCCGTATATACAAAGAAGGGCGCTTCCCTGAACAAGGATGTTAAAGGCCTGGATTTCGTCAGGATTCCCGGTTATTCCGTTGCTAAAGAATTTTATTCCCCGGATTATTCCCAATACGATGAGGCACAGACCCAGGGCGATTTCAGGAGCACACTGTACTGGAACCCGTTCGTGCTAACGGATAAGGACACGCGAAGAGTTGTTTTCACCTTTTACAACAATGATATTTCCCGGCGTTTCCGGATAGTGGTGGAGGGCTGCGACGTCTATGGAAAACTCACGCGCATAGAGAAAATATTCGAGTAGAAGTTCCGGTTCAATTCATCTTGCCGAAGCCCTGGCCAATGAATCAGTGCGGCTCGCCCGCCGAAGCTTTAGCGTAGGCGGGAGAAAGAGAGCGAAGAGCGCTTCGCCTGTCGTATCTACATGCAGCGAAGAAGGCTGCGCCCGCCGGCTTTGTCCGCCGTAGCTGCCCCAGGCAGCGAAGGAGGAAGCTGCAAAGCAGCGAATGAAGGGTGACGTGCACAACCCAGCGAACATTAAAAATCAGCATGACAGGTTTGAGTGGAAAATCAACTTCCCCTTGATCCGCCGGTTTTCACGGGTTTTTTCGAAAGTCCCACAGGTTTGGAACCTCCGGGTTTGATGAACTGGGAACCCTTCGTATTATTTTGATTTTTAGTCGCGGCTTTTTTATCGGCTTTTGAATTCTTTGGTGTCAGCAATCCCATATAATTAAATTTTTACCTTCCAAATATACCATTAATTCGCAGATAGTAAACAGCCTCAAGCCAGGGACGGAACCATATTCAGTATCTTTGGCAGGCAAAAAATGAACAGGATGACGGAAGAAAAAAGTCTGAATTTTCTGGAGGAAATAATTGAAAAGGATCTTGAGGAAGCTAAGTATCAGCAGATCATCACACGGTTTCCACCCGAACCGAATGGTTACCTGCATATTGGTCATGCAAAAAGTATATGCCTGAATTTCGGGCTTACCCTTAGATACGGTGGTTACACAAACCTGCGTTTTGACGACACCAACCCATCTACTGAAGAAACAGAATATGTTGACAGCATAAAGGAAGACGTGCACTGGCTTGGTTTTGAATGGAAGAATGAACTCTATGCTTCTGATTATTTCGATGAATTATATAATTATGCACATAAACTGATCGCAAAAGGGTTGGCTTATGTTGACGATTCCTCCTCCACGGAAATAGCCGCGATGAAGGGTACGCCCACCGAAGCAGGAAAAGAAAGTCCCTTCCGGAACAGGACTCCCGAAGAAAATGCTGACCTGTTCACCCGGATGAAGAACGGCGAGTTTGCCGATGGCTCAAAGACACTCAGGGCCAATATCGACATGTCTTCGCCCAATATGCACATGCGCGACCCCGTGATGTACCGGATCAAACGCGCGCACCACCACAGAACGGGTAATAATTGGGTGATCTATCCCATGTATGACTTCGCACATGGCCAAAGTGACAGTATCGAAAAAGTCACGCATTCGATCTGTACACTTGAATTTGTTCCGCACCGCCCGCTCTACGACTGGTACATTGACCAACTGGAAATTTATCCTTCCAGGCAGTACGAGATGGCGAGGCTGAATCTGAATTACACGGTGATGAGCAAAAGAAAATTACTGCAGCTCGTCAATGAAAAGATCGTGACCGGCTGGGACGACCCACGCATGCCCACCCTCAGTGCCTATCGTCGCAGGGGCTATACTCCCGAAAGCATCCGCACCTTCTGTGATCGCGTTGGTGTTGCACGCAGGGACAACCTGATTGATGTTGGTTTGCTGGAATTCTGTATCCGGGAACACCTCAACAAGATTGCGTTGCGCAGGATGGTAGTCTTTGATCCGGTAAAACTGGTGATCACCAATTACCCGGAAGGACAGACCGAGATGATGAAAGGTGAGGAAAATCCAGAGGATCCAAATAGTGGCAGCAGGGATGTGCCATTCAGCAGGGAACTGTATATCGAAAGAGAGGATTTTATGGAGAACCCATCCAAAAAATATTTCCGGCTCGCACCGGGCCAACTGGTTAGGCTGAAGAGCGCATATATCATTCGTTGCGATGACGTGGTGAAGGATGCTGATGGAAACATAACCGAGCTTCGTTGTAGTTATCTCCCCGAAAGCCATAGCGGTAGCGACAGTTCAGGAAAAAATGTAAAGGGAACCCTGCACTGGGTGAGTATCGCGCATGCCGTCCCCGTTGAGCTGAGACTGTACGACCGTTTGTTCAAGGTGGAAAATGCAGCTGAAGAAGAGGGTGATTTCAAGGACTATATCAACCCGGATTCACTGAAGGTGATACCAAATGCATTTGCGGAACCCGAAGTTGCAAAATCGGTTGCTGATGGCCGTTACCAATTCATGCGCAAGGGCTATTTTGCTCTTGACAGGGACTCCACGAAAGGAAAACTCGTTTTCAACAGAACCACCACCCTCAGGGACAACTGGTCCAGGGAATCGGCGAAAGGATAGATGTTAGCGGTATTCGCCAAATACTTCACGGAGGGTGTCTGCGATCTCTCCCAGGGTAACCTGGTTTTCCACGGCTTCAAGCACAACAGGCATGAGGTTCTGATCCCCGGAAGCGGCGTCATTCAGCATCTGCAATAACGTGTCGACTCTTGCCGGGTCCCTGTTGCGTTTCAGCTCGTCGAGTTTTTCTATCTGGATTTTCCGGATGGTGTCATCAACCCGGGAAGGAGAGGGGTTGGGAATTTCTTCCGACCTGAATTTATTCAGCCCCACGATGATCTTATCCTGGGATTCCACTTTTTTCTGAAAGTCATATGCGCTGATGGCGATCTCTTCCTGCATAAAGCCCTGTTCAATGGCGCTGACACTGCCACCCATATTATCGATTTTCTTGATCAGGAATTCGGCGGCTTCCTCCATTTCGTTGGTCAGCGTCTCCACATAAAAACTACCAGCCAGCGGATCGGTTGTGTCGGACACCCCGCTTTCGAAAGCGAGTATCTGCTGGGTTCGAAGAGCGACGCGAGCGGCTTCTTCCGTGGGAAAGCTCAGCGCCTCATCATATCCATTGGTGTGCAGCGACTGGGTGCCTCCGAGAATTGCCGCCATTGCCTGAATGGTAACACGTGAAATATTGTTCAGTGGCTGTTGAGCAGAGAGTGTACTGCCACCTGTCTGGGCGTGGAAACGAAGCATCTGGGCGCAGGGATCCCTGGCACCCAGCTTTTCCATGATCCTGGCCCAGATCCGGCGTGCTGCCCGGAATTTGGCTACCTCCTCGAAAAGGTTGTTGTGCGCATTGAAGAAGAATGAAAGCCCTCTCCCGAAGACGTCAATGTTGATGCCTTTTTCCACAGCAGCCTGCACATAGGCCTTTCCGTTACTCAGGGTAAAGGCAATTTCCTGAACCGCTGTGCTTCCTGCCTCCCTGATATGATACCCCGAAATAGAAATTGAATTCCATCCCGGCAATTCCTTCCCACACCATTCAAACATGTCTGTGATGATGCGCATGGAAGACTTGGGTGGATAAATGTATGTGCCCCTGGCGGCATATTCCATTAAGATGTCATTCTGTACCGTGCCAGAGAGGCGGCTGAGGTCGGCCCCCTGTTTGCGAGCCAGGGCTACGTATAAGGCCAGCAGAATAAATGCTGTGGAGTTGATGGTCATGGAAGTGGAGACCTGGTCGAGCCGGATTTCCCTGAACAGCAATTCCATATCAGCGAGGCTGTCGACCGCTACCCCGACCTTGCCCACTTCGCCTTCGGCCAGTGGGTGGTCGCTGTCGTAGCCAATCTGTGTCGGAAGGTCGAATCCCACGCTGAGGTCCGTCACACCCTGGGAAAGCAGGTAATGGTATCTTTTGTTGCTTTCCTCAGCGGTATTGAACCCGGCGTCTTGCCTCATGGTCCAGAGCCTGCCCCGATACATGTCGGGTTGCACACCCCGGGTGAAAGGAAATCCACCGGGAAGCTCAGTTGGAGCCGAGTAGCCCGGATGGTCAGCGGTGTAATACTCGCTGATCTCTATTCCCGAATCATTGATTACAGTTTTCTTTTCCTGCATAGCATGAGTTGCCTGTTTACATCAGCTTTTTGGCTTCGAAGCTGAGCACCTCGGCAACGATATTGTGTAACGAGGCTTTCGGATTCTGCACCATCATTTCAAGAAGGTGGCGGTTCAAATCGCTTCCTGTGAAGTCAGGAGGGAGAAAGGAAGCCACCTGATTTATGATGTGGATGTTTTGTTCTCTCAAGTTCCTGATGGCGTCCCAGGCCTCTGTGGACACATAGATCTGTTGGGTGATGTTGTGGTCGAACTCCTGTTTGATGGTCTGGGTAAGAAGGAATTGGGTCTCAACGCCGGAAAGCCCGGGCTGGTTGGTCCTGCTGATGAGATTGGGCAGGGACATCCTTTCGGTGAGCAGGATCAATCTCTCATAAGCCTGCAGACGAACCTGGATTGGGTCAATGCCCTGACCCGGGGGTGGGGTCTCCCGGACATAACGCTTAACTTTTTGTCGCTCCCGCCAGAATATATAGGCCAGGGCTCCTCCCAGAACGAAGGCAATAGCAATCGCGATTAACATTTGCGAGGTGTCCATAGACTACTGATTTGGGACAAAAGTATGGAAAACACAATTCGTAAATTTGTATCTTTGCAGTATGGAAATAATGATATCAGCACCGGTGAATTTTACCGCCAATGCTGTTCAGGAACTGAACAGGCTGATGGCGGAAGAAGGCTTTGACAATAGCAAATTCCTGAGAATTGGAGTCAAGGGTGGCGGATGCTCCGGCTTGAGTTATGTGCTCGGCTTTGATGAAAAAGACGCCAGCGACGAAGCCTATGAAGCAGACGGACTCAATTTTGTTATGAATAAATCCCATGGCATCTATCTGATGGGAATGGAGATCGACTGGCATGGCGGCCTGAACTCCAGGGGCTTCACCTTCACAAATCCGAACGCCAGCAAAACCTGCGGTTGCGGTACCTCCTTCGCGGTTTAGTGAGTCATTGGCCTTTTTTTGATCATGCCTCCCTTCGTGTCCTTGATACTGTGCATGATCACAAAGGCATCATTGTCGATGAGGTCTATCTCACTTCGTAGTCTCGAAATTTCCAATCGCGTAACAACAGCGAAAACAATCTCTGTATCGTTGTTTACATTCCCGGCCTTGCCATAACCGCCTGTGCCCTTGTAAATCGTTACACCCCTTCCAAGCTTGGTGCTGATCATCTCCCTAATGTCTGTACTTTTTCTTGAGATAATCGTCACACCGGTATATTCCTCAATACCTTCTATAAGAAAATCTACTGTCTTTGAAGCGGCCAGGTAGGTGAGCATAGAGTAAAGTGCCTTTTCGACCCCCAGCAGGTAAACAGCCGAAAGAAAGATGATGATGTTGATGATCATGATGACGTCACCAATAGTAGAGCCTGTTTTTCTGCTTACATAAATGGCCAGTACTTCGGTGCCATCAAGCACCCCGCCACCCCGGATGGCGAACCCGATCCCCGCACCAAGGAAAAAACCTCCGAAAACCGCTACAAGCACGCTGTCTTTGGTAATAAGAGGGAAATCAAACAGCACGAGTACGAGGGCAAGTCCACTGATAGCAAGAATAGTTCGGATGGCAAATGCCCCACCTATCTGCTTGTATCCCAGAAAGATAAAAGGGATATTTACTAATAAAATGAAGATGGGAAGGGGCAGTCCAAGCACTCCACTGAGCAACAGGGATATTCCCGTGGCGCCCCCGTCAATAAACTGGTTGGGTAATAAAAAGCTCTTTAGTCCAAAGGCGGCCGAGAAAATGCCAATCACTATAAGTACGCCATTCTTGACGGCCTGAATAAATCCAATCCTGCTGCGGTATTTTTCCTTTGCTGTGCGGAAGTCGGTCATGCCTTTCACGGTTATTAGATCTGGAGTAAAATTTTTTGGGCTGATGGGGAACATTCTTCCCTGTACAATTGCCTTTAAAGTACGATTTTCCAATGGATTAAAAATCGGCCGCTGCGATATAAAACTCATTAAAAGGTGCCCCTGCGAGCATGGTGTTGATGTGTTAACTTTGCGACTTCAACTATGAAGTATATTAACGAGATCAGTAAGCGAC
Source organism: uncultured Chitinophagaceae bacterium (assembly GCA_963808065.1). Taxonomy (GTDB): domain Bacteria; phylum Bacteroidota; class Bacteroidia; order Chitinophagales; family Chitinophagaceae; genus Flavitalea. Next base: position 516,735 of record CAWEEK010000007.1, on the reverse strand, counting down.
GAACCTTCGCCATCATTTCTCACCCGGATGCGGGCAAGACCACGTTAACTGAAAAGCTACTCCTGTTTGGAGGCGCGATACAGACCGCGGGCGCGGTGAAGAGCAACAAGATCAAAAAGCACGCGACCAGCGACTTTATGGAAATTGAGCGCCAGAGAGGAATTTCTGTCGCCACCAGTGTGATGAGCTTTGAATACAGGGGCATCCTCATTAACCTGCTGGACACACCTGGTCACAAAGACTTTGCCGAGGATACCTACAGGACACTGACGGCGGTTGACAGTGTGATCCTGGTAATTGACAGTGTAAACGGTGTCGAGGCGCAAACACGCCGACTGATGGAGGTATGCCGGATGCGGGACACCCCGGTAATCGTCTTCATCAACAAGCTGGACCGTGATGGAAGAAATCGGTTCGACCTGCTGGAGGAAATAGAAAAAGAACTGAAGATCTCCCTGCATCCCATGACCCTGCCGATCAACAGTGGTAAAGATTTTAAGGGAGTGTATAACCTGGACGAAAAAAACCTGGTACTCTTTACTGCCAACACCAAGGCAGTGGATGAGGATTCCATCAGGATCGACAATCTGAGTGATCCAGTGCTCGATACCACGCTGGGTGAAAAAGATGCCGCAATGCTTAGGGAAGACGCTGAACTGGTTGAAGGTGTTTATGGCAGTCTGGACGTTGAAGAATATCTTGCTGGCAGGATCGCTCCCGTGTTTTTCGGGTCTGCTATTAATAACTTCGGTGTGCGGGAGATGCTCGACACCTTTATCAGGATAGCGCCAACCCCAAGAAGCCGGGAAACTTCGGTCCGGACGGTTGAAGTGACTGAGGATAAATTCAGTGGATTTATCTTCAAGATACATGCTAACCTCGATCCCAAACATCGCGACCGTATCGCCTTTCTTAGGGTCTGTTCCGGGAAGTTTGAAAGGAACAAGTACTTCCATCATGTTCGGCTCGACAAGGAAGTCAGGTTCAGTAATCCATATACCTTTCTTGCCCGTGATAAGGATGTCATCGACCAGGCATTTCCGGGCGATGTGGTCGGACTTTTTGATACCGGCACCTTCAAAATTGGTGATACCCTCACGGAGGGTGAATCCTTCTATTTTACGGGGATCCCTTCGTTTTCACCTGAAATTTTTAAAGAGGTGGTGAATAAAGATCCTATGAAAACCAAGCAATTGGAAAAGGGATTATTGCAATTAACCGATGAGGGTGTAGCACAGTTGTTTACTCAGTATGGTGGAAATAAAAAGATAATTGGCTGCGTGGGTGAGCTGCAATTTGAAGTGATCCAGTATCGGTTGCTCCATGAGTATGGCGCCTCTGTACAATTCAACTCGGTGCCATTCTACAAGGCCTGCTGGATTACCAGCGAGGAGCAGGGGAAGTTAGAGGAGTTTATCAGGTTTAAGTCTTCGAATATTGCGGAAGACAAAGATGGGCACCTGGTATATCTCGCACAAAGCGAGTGGTTCCTGAACACGGAACGCACAAATAATCCTGCCATCAGTTTCCATTTCACGAGTGAGATTCACAAGGAAGCAGTCTGATGGTAGGATGTGTAATTATTTTAACTGAAGGAGTTCAAAACGGTGGGTTGACGCCGGTATAATTGTGGGGAGTGATATCTTTCAGGGTGTTCTTTACTTCGGCAGATATTTCAAGTCCGTCAATAAAGCTGTGGATGCTTTTCTTTGTGATTCCATCCTTGCCTCTCGATAATTCTTTCAGGGCTTCATATGGTGAAGGATAGTTTTCCTTTCTCAATATGGTCTGGATTGCTTCGGTGACAACGGCCCAGTTGTTGTCAAGATCCTCATAAATCGCCTGCTCGTTCAGTACCAGCTTGCTTATGCCTTTTTCAAGAGATTTGACCGCAAGCATGGTATGCGCGATGGGTAAACCCATATTTCTGAGTACGGTACTGTCGGTAAGATCCCTCTGCATCCGGCTGACGGGTAGTTTGGCAGAAAGGTGCTCAAATATGGCATTGGCGAAGCCAAGGTTGCCTTCCGCATTTTCAAAATCAATAGGATTGACTTTATGGGGCATAGTAGAGGACCCAACTTCTCCCTTGATGGTTTTTTGTTTGAAATAATCCAGTGAGATATATGTCCACATGTCCCTGCTAAAGTCGATCAGGATGGTATTGATTCTCTTGATACAATCGAAATGGGCGGCTAATCCATCATAATGTTCGATTTGGGTAGTGAATTTTTGCCTTTTCAGTTCAAGTGATTTTTCCACAAATTCGTCAGCGAGAGCAAGCCAGTTCTTGTTTGGAAAGGCAACCTGGTGCGCATTGAAGTTTCCGGTTGCTCCACCGAATTTTGCCGAGAAAGGGATTTGGATGAAAAGCTCGACCTGCGAGGTTATGCGTTCGACAAATACCATAATTTCTTTCCCCAGCCGGGTGGGGCTTGCTGGTTGTCCATGGGTGCGGGAGAGCAAGGCGATATCCCTCCAATTGCCGGCAAGGATCTCGAGTTGTTTCTTGAAATTAAGCAGGGCAGGCAGGTATTCGATTTCAACCGATTCTTTCCAGGCAAGGGGGATGGCGGTATTGTTGATATCCTGTGAGGTGAGTCCAAAATGAACCCATTCCTGTAGAGCCTGGGCATTTGCCGCTTCCAGTTTTTCTTTTAGATAGTATTCAACTGCCTTGACATCGTGATTGGTTCGGGATTCGATCTTTTTGATCGCCTGTGCATCTTTTTCAGAAAAATCAGTTAGTATCTTGTCAAGCATTTGCCTAACGGTGTCGGGCAATTGGAAGAATTTTTTTTCGCCCAGGAATTTCAAGTACTGAACCTCGATATTTACGCGGTATTTGATCAGTGCATATTCTGAAAAATACTCAGAAAGCTGATTAACCTGCCTTCTGTACCGGCCATCTATCGCCGAAATGGCAGTCAACTCAGAGAGTTCCATACTTAAGGAATTATTTAACTGTGGCACCAGTACCTTTACGCCGCAAAAGTAAACCAATTGAATAAGACTAAGGTAGGAATTGTAAGTTATCTCAACACAAGGCCGTTGCTTTATGGTATCAAAGCATCACCCATTGCGTCAAGAATTGAGCTTGTAACCGACTATCCATCGAACATTGCCCAGGCTTTGATTAACGATGAGATTGATCTGGGATTAGTGCCTGTGACGATTATCCCGTTGTTAAAAGAACACCACATTATTACAGACTATTGCATCGGTTGTGATGGAGAGGTTGCTTCTGTTGCATTGTTTAGTGCAACTCCGATCAACAAAATAGAAAAAGTACTCCTCGATTATCAGAGCCGTACATCGGTTGCACTCAGCAGGATTCTGATGGATAAGTTTTGGAATATTCAACCCGTGATTGAAGATGGTCATACCAGTTTTGAACAGCGGATCCTTGGCAAAACAGCAGGTGTGATCATTGGTGACAGAGCGCTGGAACAACGAAAAATTTCGCCATATATATATGACCTTGGGAGAGCCTGGAAAGATTTTACCGGCCTGCCTTTTGTGTTCGCGGCATGGATCAGCAACAAAAAACTTCCTCAGGGTTTTGTTGAGGAGTTCAATGAGGCAAATGCCTGGGGCTTACAACATCTGGAGGCGGTGGTTGCGGAACTTTCCTCCCCCAATATCGATCTTATGACCTATTACACCAGGTACATAGATTTTTCGCTGAACAGGGCTAAAATGATGGGTATGGAGCAGTTCCTTGCCTTGCTGGAAGCCAGGACATTCACGGAAGACAATGTCCGATTTAAGTAATATTTTCGCGGGCAATTAGATAATCATGGCTGAGACACTTGGGATGCTTTGTGATAAGCTTTCCGTCATTAAACTCAAGCAATACCATACCGAAGATGCCCTGAGACTGGAAAGTCTCGCGACTCAGGCTGCATCCCTGAGAGCGGAAATTGACGAATACGTCCTTATGGCGGTGAATGGGCAGATCCCTGCCAACAGGCTAACCTTTGCGGCAAATAAGGTGGTGAAGGGTGAGGGGCACACAGTGGCCGAGGCGAAAGGAAATTTTGGCGAACTAATGTATCAATTAGCGGATTGTAACTGCCGGCTTTGGCACCAGCAGGAAAAAGTATATGAGTTTGAAAAAGTGCCGGTGGGGGAGAAAGACAAGGTGATTAAGGAACTGGCACTCCTCAACCTGGAAAGAAACAATTGTATCGATTCCATCAACCAGCAGTTCAGCAGCATGATTGCTCAAAGGAATAATTCATAATATATGCATATCAGGACCAGAAAAACCTGCCGGGTCTGTGGGTCACCTTCACTGACCAGACGCGATCGACCTTGGAGAGCAATATCTGCAGGGGTCATTCGTAAAGCCAGGCAAGGAAATGCCATCGACCCGTAAAATTCCATGCACGCTGGTCCGTTGCAATCCCGAACTGGATGAAAATGCCTGTGGGCTTCTGCAGATGGAACACACCGTACCCCCGGAGATCCTTTACGATGCTTACTGGTACCGGTCAGGCACCAATGACACAATGAGAAATCATCTCAAAGGGATAGTAGACGACTTGCTTCCCTTTCTTCCCGGTGAAAAAATGTCGGTTCTCGACATCGGTTGCAACGACGGCACCCTGCTGGGTTTTTATCCGCGGTCGTTTACCCAATACGGGTGTGATCCCAGCGATGTTGCCCAGGAAGTAAAGAATGCTACCGTTGTACAGGACATTTTCCCATCAGAGAAACTGACACAGATCCTTGCCGGCAAACAATTGGATGCGGTCACTTCGATTGCCATGTTTTATGATCTTGAGGATCCGGTTAGTTTTGTCAAGGGCATCAAATCAATACTTTCATCCGAAGGAACCTGGGTATTTGAAATGAGTTACATGCCCAGGATGCTGGAATTGGACTCGTATGATACTATTTGTCATGAACATCTTGAATACTACAGCCTGGCAGTACTTGAGAAAATATGTTCCATGGCCGGGATGAAAATATATAAGGTTTCATTTAACGAAATTAATGGCGGCAGCATTCGTTGCTACGCTACGCATGTCGTCAATAAAAAATTTGATCGGGGCGAAGACAGGGATTTACTCAATTCCATTCGTCAGAAGGAGTTTGATTTGTTGCTCGACACACAGAAGCCATATGCTGACTTTCAGAAAAGGGTGGAAAAATTGAAAAAGGAATTGTATGAAATGCTGGTCTCGCTCAGGAAAATGGGGAACACCATCCATATCTATGGGGCTTCCACCAAAGGAAATACAATTCTGCAATGGTGCGGGATTGACAATAGCCTGATTGATTATGCCGCCGAAAGAAACCCCGACAAGTATGGTGCAAGCACCCTGGGAACAAACATTCCGATCATCAGCGAGGCTGAAAGCCGGGCAATGAGACCGGATTATTACCTGGTTCTGCCCTGGCATTTTAAGGCTGAATTTCTCGAAAGAGAGCAAAATGTCCTGGAAAAAGGCACTGGCTTGATTTTTCCATTGCCAAAGCTCGAAATAATACGCAAAAACTTGACTTTGAAGTAATAGAGTAGTACATTGGCCCCCAAACCTAAACACCCTAAACCTACCATGAAAAAAATTCCGACCCTCGGCTTCGCCGCGCTTTTAATTGCCACTTTATTCAGTTCATGTCAGAAGTACATTGACCGTCTTCCGGATCATCATGTCCGTACCAAAACAGAGATGTTGGTAGGCAAAAATTGGGAAGTATTTGAAGTACTTCGGAACATAGAAGGAGATAATTCCCATTATATCAAAGACAGTCTGAATACAACAACTACAGATTACAGCAGTATCAGGCTATCTTTTCGTGCTGATGGAACCGGCGTCTATATAGACGAGGAAGGTGTCAGCCATTCTGCAGTCTGGAAATTCACAACTGCGGATGAAAGGAATATGGAGCTTACCATTAGTCCTCCAGCTCCCGCAACCTTTGTATGGAATCTTGTAGAGATCAGCGACTCATCACTGAGCAATACCACCGCATTTGGACCTCACATTCTTGTTGCTGCCAGATATACCCCGGTAGAAATTAAGAAATAGGTTATTTTCGCCCAATTGTGGTGAAAATAATTGCATTTGCTTCCGGAAATTAGAGGATTATTCATCAATAATCCAAAAGCACAGGATAGTATATATGAATCCGGCGTGATGGTTTATCAATGCCTTAAACAGTCGGATTCATATTCACTAGATTATTTAGAGGTCAATTCGGAACAAAGGGCAATTCCCTCAGGGTTTGATTTTTATTTTTTTAATTATCATCCCTTTACAATGCCGTGGTTGGAAACCCGGAATCTGAAAAAGTTATTAAAGGGTCTTGTTATCACCATGGTCCTTGAGGTTCTTCCAGGTGACCCATTTGTGCTTTGTCCAAGAACTCATTTCGATCTTTATTGCGTTCTTGACCCCTCATTAAAAATTCGACAATCTAATGTGATTGCCTTTCCCCGGCCTCTTGAGCAGGCTGCGATAAAACCTCATATCAAAAATGACATTCCAGTCATTGGCACATTTGGATTTGCAACTCGCGGAAAAGGATTCCAGCATGTTGTAGATAGTGTTAATAAGGAGTTTGAGCAAGCGATTGTCAAAATAAATATTCCGTTTGGAAGTTTTGTACCGGACTCTGAAGAGTATTCCATCAAGCTGTCGGAAATATGCCGGAACAGAGCCAAACCGGGAATTGAAGTTATCGTAACCCATCATTATTTTACCAAAGAGGAGTTGATCGACTGGTGTCGACAAAATACCCTTAATTGTTTCCTCTATGACCGGAACATGCCGGGTCTCGCAGCAACCACGGATCAGGCAATTGTTTCCGAGCAACCGCTGACGGTATCGAAAAATGATACCTTCCGGCATATACTTTCTTACTTGCCTTCTTATCCCCAGTGGTCCCTCAGGCAATCCATTGAGCAATCAGCACCTCTCGTCAAAAAGATGAAATCGGATTGGTCACCTGAAAATTTCAAACGGAAATTCGAAACTGCACTGGAACAATTTATCTGGAACCAGAATGCAACTGAAGGGTCGTCAAATATCATTTTACCTTTAAAAACTTCAAATTTTCGTACGAAGCTTGAAAACAAATTCCACAAACTACACAGGAAGCTAAAGCAAATTCTTACCGGCAAATTCAACCAAAAAAATGAAGAATTTCTATAGGAAGTTTGTAAGTAAAATATTACTACCCGATTCACAGGTTATTTATTCCCAGGCAGGTGAAGACCTGATCATATCGAATTATTTGTACAAACTGGGGGTTAGCCAACCCACCTATCTTGATATTGGTGCAAACCACCCAACTTATATAAGCAATACCTATTTTTTTTATATCAGGGGCAGCAAAGGCGTTTGCGTTGAGCCGAATCCGGTCTTATTCCAAAAATTCAAAGTGACCAGGCCTCGGGATATTGTTCTTAACATTGGGATTGGGCATGCCGACAATGTCAAAGCGGATTTTTACCTGTTTCCATTCAGCGCCCACGGATTGAGTACATTTTCAAAAGAAGAAGCGTTTTATTGGCAGAATATAGGAATGGAGGGAGTAGGAAAAATCCATTTTGAGAAAATTATCGAGGTAGAACTTCAAACGATTAACTCCGTTCTGAAAAATTTTGACGGAAAGTCCCCAGACATTGTTTCCATTGATGTTGAAGGTTTAGATTTGGAAATACTAAGAAGCCTGGATTACGAACGCTATCGCCCTCTAGTATTTTGTGTTGAAACCCTTGGATATGATGATCAGCAAAAGGAATTCAAAAGAACAGAAATTTCAGAATTTTTGCAGCAGAAGGGCTACTCTATTTACGCAGATACTCATATAAATACTATATTCATTCGGAATCAGTATTAAATCAATCTAGCTGTCGCATGAAAGCAATCATATTCGGAGCGAACGGGCAAGATGGTTATTATCTCTCGGAAGTGCTTGCGGCAAATAATATTGAAGTTATACCCGTATCCCGCAACGGTGATATGATCCGGGCCGACGTGGCCGACTTCACGTCAGTACATACCCTGATCAAAGACCATAAGCCGGCCTTCATCTTTCATCTCGCCGCGAGTTCCACCACGCGACACGAAGCCCTATTTGCCAATCATGCAACCATATCCACCGGCGCACTTAATATCTTCGAATCTGTCAAAATCCTTTCACTGGATTCCAAAATTTTTATCTCGGGCAGCGGTCTGCAATTTCGGAATGAGGGCAATCCGATTCATGAATCAGATTCCTTTCAGGCCAGGGATGCTTATTCCATCTCTCGTATTCAAAGTGTGTATGCCGCCAGGTATTTCAGAAATATCGGCCTCAAAACATATGTCGGGTATCTATTCAATCACGAAAGCCCAAGGCGAACGGAACAACACATCAGCAGGATGATCGCCGACAAGGTCAAAGCCATAAGCAGGGAAGTAGACATTACCCTTACCGTCGGCGATCTTTCGGTGGTCAAGGAATGGGGGTATGCTGGCGACATCGTGAAAGCGATATGGACCCTCGTTAACCAGGACGAAATAACCGAATCGGTGCTGGGTACAGGCAGAGGCTATTCTATCCAGGAATACATCGAGAAATGCTTCGCCTTCATCGGCAAAGACTGGCGGCCATACGTAAAAGAAAAGCAGGGATTCCGATCGGAATACCGCAGCCTGATCAGCCAACCATCAACCATCACCTCACTTGGCTGGAAACCTGAGACCGATCTCGGCCAGCTGGTCGAAAAAATGCTCACCGAATAACCAGGTATGACTGCTCTGCGCATTTTATTCGTCCAACTTTTCTCCAATGGCGACTGCCTATATGCGACGGCCGTAGCAAGGCAGATCAAACAGGATTTTGAAAATTGTCATCTTACCTGGGCCATCTCCCCATCCTGCAGGTCGATGATAGACAATAATCCATATGTGGATGAAGTGATGGAAGTAACAACCGTTCCAAAGAATAGCGAAGCCGCTTTCAACCGCTTCATAAAAGACCTGAAGACCAGGAAAAAAAAGGGTGAGTGGGATAAAATAATCATCACGCACATCATGGGTGCCAACCAGGCCAACTATGACGGTTGCATCCGGTCGGCGGTATTGAGGGGATATCGTTTTCCCCTCACCGTTGCCATCCAGCCCATTCTCCGGCTGCGGGAAGATGAATTCCGGTCGATCCGCTCTTTCGTCACCGAGCATCGCCTCATGGAATACCGGCACGTGATCCTTTTCGAATTTGCTCCGCTTAGTGGTCAATCCCTCATTACCAGGGACCAGGCCATTGATATGGCTCAGCAACTGGCGGCAAGTGGAAATGTGGCGGTGATCCTTTCCTCTGCGCAACGCATCGTACACGCGAACCCCGCTATTATCGATGGAAGTCCACTAACCATGCGCGAAACAGCAGGTCTAACCCATCATTGTAGTTTACTTCTTGGTTGCTCCAGCGGACTCACCTGGCTGAGCACCGCGGATTGCGCCAATCTGCTGCCAATGGTGCAATTACTCAATCCCGACACACCCTGGCTGAATTCCGTAGCCCGTGACTTTAAAAGATTTGGACTGAACGCGAGCGGGGTCATCGAGCTCCACGAAAATGCGGCGGCGAAAAAGATGGAATGCATTCAGCTGGCACTGATCGACTTTGACGCTGCAAGAAAAAAATATCACCGGGATATTCCCATGAATTTCCGTACAAGCAAGGAGATCGTATACAACCTGCTATGCTATTTCCGGTTCGGGGCCATCGTAAAACATGTCCGGATCAACCGGCAGGTACACGGCATCCGCCCCGACCTCTACCTCAATGTGTTGAATGGATTCCTGGTTTTTATACCGCGGCTGATCAGTAACCTGTTCAGGAAAAGGATCCTCAGGTCGTCATAAACGGTGCTCCCGCTTTTTTTTTGTTTGGAATATGATCTCTTCGTGCATCATTTCTGTTACGAGCTGTTCAAGAGAATATTTTGGTTCCCATCCAAGTTGTTGCCGGGCCTTGGTAGCATCACCAATCAGGATATCCACTTCCGCGGGACGAAAATAGCGCGGATGTATGGCCGTTACCTGCCGACCGACAGGGAGTTGATATTGTGGATTAGAACAGGCAGCGACGAATCCTTTTTCATTTTCTCCTTCTCCTTCGAAATAGAGAGTGATTCCTGCATAGCCAAAGGCTAGCCGGACGAAATCCCTGACGGAAGTGGTAATTCCAGTTGCCAGAACATAGTCTTCAGGTACTTCCTGCTGCATCATCCGCCACATCCCATCCACATAATCCTTCGCATGTCCCCAGTCGCGCCGTGCATCCATATTGCCCAGCAGCAGCAGGTCTTCACTACCGTTGAGGATCTGTGCCACACTGATCGTAATCTTCCGCGTAACAAAACTTTCGCCGCGAACAGGACTTTCATGATTAAAGAGAATGCCATTGACCGCGTAAATTCCATAGGCTTCGCGGTAGTTCACCGTAATCCAGTACCCATATAATTTGGCGACGCCATATGGCGAGCGCGGATAAAAAGGAGTATTCTCCGTTTGTGGTATCTCCTGCACTTTGCCATAAAGCTCGGAGGTGGAGGCCTGGTAGAATTTCGTTTTACGTTCCAGTCCCAGGATGCGGATGGCCTCCAGTATTCTAAGCACCCCGATGCCGTCTGAGTTTGCGGTGTATTCTGGAGTTTCAAAACTAACCTGCACATGGCTCTGTGCTGCCAGATTGTAAATTTCGTCAGGTTGTGTTTGTTGTATGATGCGTAGCAGGTTGGAGGAATCCGTCAAGTCGCCATAATGAAGGTGGAACCGGTCTTCACATGTCTTGTCAAAGAATATATGATCAATACGGTCCGTATTCATCAGGGAACTCCTTCTCTTGATCCCATGCACGTTGTATCCTTTCTTCAGGAGTAATTCAGCAAGATAAGATCCATCCTGTCCTGTGATACCCGTAATTAATGCAACTTTCATTGAACTTCCTGGTTTAAATTGGGTGCAAATTAACGTATTCGATTCTTAATTAGCTACCTGCCACATGCCGGAGACCCTTTCCATTGTCATCGTAAACTATAAAACTCCGGGGCTGCTCTCAGACTGTCTTGCCACGGTATACAGCGATACCGGCTCTGACAATTTTGAGGTGATCGTTGTGGACAATCACTCAGGCGACGATAGCAGGACTATTCTTCTCTCTGCGTTTCCCAAACTCACGTGGATACAGATGGACTACAACTCAGGATTTGCCCGGGCCAACAATGAAGGCATGCGCCATGCGAGCGGACAGGCGGTCTTATTACTCAACTCCGACACCCTGGTTATTTCAAATGCGATCTCGGACGCATTTCGTTTATTGATAGACAGTAATTATATCGGTTGTGGGGTCCAGCTGCTCAATAAGGATGGCAGTTCCCAGATCTCCGGCAATTTTTTTGTTCGCGGGAATCTCAACAACCTCTTGCCGCTTCCCTATGTTGGCGCGGCAATTAAAAAAACCGGCCACCTGCTCAGTGTAAGAAAACCTCACGCAGGTCAATCAGATCATGCCCAGGAGGTAGACTGGATCAATGGTGCATTCCTGATGGTAAAAACAGAAATCATTCGGAATGCGGGCATGATGGATGAAGACTTCTTTCTCTATGCTGAAGAAGCCGAATGGTGCGCAAGACTTAGGAAATTCGGCAAACTGGTAATCTATGGGCACCTGCAGGTAGTTCACCTCCAGGGAGCAACCTCGAATACCACATTCGCTTCATCAGGACAGGGTTACTACAACCTCTATGATAAAAAAGGCCTGCAAATCATGATATCCAATTTTGTGCGACTGAGGAAGCAGTGGGGTAGTGTCTGGTTCCTGTTTCAATTATTGATTTACACCCTCACCATCCCGATAGTGTTCATTGGGTCCATAATTCAATATGTTTTCCGGTGGAACAAACTTCGGGAAGCATTGATCCTTGCGCGCGGATTTACCAGCAATGTAATCACCATATGGAAATATGTGACCACCATTCTGGACAACAAGCCTCACTTTTACAAGTTTCTATGAACTGATTGCCTTTACCGCCTTGTCGATTATATTTCCCCAGTAGTAATAAGTAAAAAATGAGGACGGAATTTCTTCATCTGTCATTGATGACCTGATCACCTCCATTGCAAACTGATCCCAGTTCTCTTCATAAACTACGGTCAATTTATTCCCGCATACACTCCGCTCTATTCCCATGGCACCAAGTTCCGTAGACACCACCGAACAATTCATCGCCAATGCTTCAATGGCCTTGGTCTTCACCCCTCCACCTGAAAGGATGGGATTCAGAAAAACATCCGCGGCCTTGAAATAAACGGAAACATCATCGACGAAGCCAGCGTAGATGATATTCTGGTCGGCATAGGCTTTCAATTCATTGAAGCGTTCGGGAAGACCCTTACCGCAGATGATGATCTTGTAGCGAAACCCCTGCTGGCTAAGCAGACGGGGATTTATTCTGTCCAGGATGATTTCTAATGCCTCAAAATTGGTGGAATGATAAAGTGCTCCATTGAACAACAGTATCTTTTCATTCGGTCGAATAGCGTACATATTTTCAATCTGCTTTCTGGAAAAAGGCAGGTCACCCGGCAGGTGACTGTGTTCAATGCCATAGGTGATCTCCAGCGATTTTCCGGCTTCAACTTTTAGATGACTGATGGCATGGGCCCGATCATCTTCTGAGATAAAAAAGACCTTGTCCGCATTCCGATACACCCAACTCTCATACACCATCAACGCCTTCCACCACCAGCGGCCAATCGACTTTGATCGCATGTATTCGATGTTATGCGAGTGTACCACCCAGATGATCGGAAGATTCTTTCGCAGCAACCAGGCAAGCCATCCATAATACGGATGTTCAATAATGAGATGTGTTGCTTTTTTTCGTCTCAGGATTTTTTTTAGTCTGAAATATAAAAATAGATTGAAGTAACGCAATTTCGAGTTGCCGATGATATTGAGTAGCTGGTAGCCCTTCGCGTATGAAGGAAGATTATTCTTTGTGGTTACGGCAGTCAGTTTTGTGACCCTGCCAAGATAATCCGAGAATACGGCAATGCCTTTTTCACCACCGAGCCGAGCTGGGAAGATCTGGTAAGGAATGAGGCTCACTATGCGCAAGAGACTATCCATAGTTTGAAGAACCGTTCTTTTTGGCCATAATGAAAATGGAAGTGGAAAGAAAGGGTACCCGGGTACTGTCACCCCTGAATACGTATTTGACAAGTTTTCTCTTCAGCCAGCCATCTTTTAATACGTCCATCGGTGCAGTGACGTAGCAATGGCTCATAATCGTAAAGCCATGCTTCTGCAGTAGTTTGATAATTCTTTCCCGCGTATATATCCTGGCGTTAGCAAAACGTTCATGTATCGGTCGTGGCAGCCAGGAGAAAAATGGCACCCTGTTCCAGGGGAACAAAGGTAAGCGCGCTCCATGGGTTTCAAAGATCCACCATTTGTTAGGAACAGTTATCGCCGCCATCCCGCCATTGCTCAGCACCGAGGCATATCTGGAAACACTATCCTCGCTTTGCAGGTGTTCGATCACTTCAAAACTGATCAGGCGGTCAAATGTTTCCTGCAATTCTTCTTTTTCAAGGTCGGCTTGCAAAAAATCGCTGTTTGATGCCTGCATTTTTTTCTTCTGTTCATTGAATGCCTCAGCATAGTCATAAATGTCGACGCCCAGCACAGCTCTGAATTTTCCGGCAAGTCTGTTGATGGTTGCTCCTGTACCACAACCGATCTCAACGCAGTTGAGGTCTTTGCCGAAAAAATCCGGAAACGATTCCAGGATCGCGATTCTTCTGGTGATGATTTTGTCAAGGTCGTCCGCTGGCTTGCCCAGGTAATGATCATCGCTGAATAAATTTTTGTCGACCCGATCAGTATTGGACATAGGCGCGAAGTTAACGGGGTCTGGCGATCACATAAATAAATGGGGCCAGCTTCATTCCTGACGCAGGATTCTTCCGGATCAGCCGGTTTACAAAATGCGCGGCCCTGTTTTTTAAAGCGGATGGATAGTGAGTGTCCCAGAAACCGGGTTCAAAACTGATCTCAAAATTTTCATCGCCGATCAGCGCTTTGTATTCATCCATTGAGAGGAGGTGTTCTGCCCAAACACCGGTTGAGGGATCGCAGGTGTTTGTCTTATATATTTCCGGAGCTGGTAACTTTCCAGTTTTTCGATAGTTCTCAATTGCCTCTACCAAATCTATACTTGCCAACCCCCTGGTTTTATAGGCGAGACTGTTAATTTTTGCAGGGGTTAAACCCGGGCACTGCCTTTCAATCACCACGCTTCTCTTGCCCCGGTATACTTTTTCCCATTTACGGTGCCAGCGTCTGTGCTTGATCACCGACAGGGGGTTTTTCATATTGGCCGTGGTTGATGATACGACCACAGCGCCAGGTTGACGTTCATGTATGGCTTTGTAAAAAACGTCGAGTTGGTAAATGTGCTCGATCACATTCCGGGAAGTGATCAGGTTGCAGCGAATATTGAATTTATCGAGCCTGTCGAAACAGGCATCTATATCGCCTACTATGTAATGATCGATATGAATGCCGATTGCCTGGGCAATAAGTTCTGCGCTCAGTTTCCAGTCTTCCAGGTGATCGTTGTATATCACCTGTTTGAAACCCACCATTTTGGCCAGCAGGTACAAAGAGCCAACACCACCGCCATAGTCCATCACCACAAGGTCCTCTGGTTGACCATTGATCATGCGGATGGCGCGGTACAACAAACTGGCGCTCGTTTCAATGGAAAAAAACAGGCGCCTGGAATGACTTGCCTTATAATAATGCAGGCAATGGGCAGGCATTCCCAACCCATCGGGGTCAATGGAGCGGAGTTTTTCAAACAACTCTGTGGCTGCGGAATTGATCCGTATTCCCAGCTGATCTTCCTGTTGAAGAAACTTGTCCATTTTAACCCGGTAGTCCTATTTATTTGGTGGCTGAATAGTGGAAGCACGATATCCTTTCCATAACACGAATGCGCCATAGAGCAGAACCAGGATGGAAATGATGCCCACAACAAGCGTGATGGCGTTACCAATTTTGTAGGATGCAGGTTCAAAACGGAATTCAATTTTATGACTGCCGGCCGGAATAACCAGTCCCCTGAGAAGATAGTTCACCTTGATGATGGGCGATTCTTTTCCATCAATAAAAGCAGACCAACCATTGGGATAGTACACTTCGCTGAAGACACCGAGTTGGTTAGTGCGGGATTGCGAGGTATAGCTGATTTGGTCGTTGCGGTTTTCCACCAGCTTGATGGTGGCAGTAGTATCTGCCTGTATGGGAAGAGAAATTTTTGGCTGTTCTTTCTTCTCGACGACGGCAGAATCTTTAGGATCCATATGATCCAGGGCGCGTATTTCTTCGGTTGCGTTATTTACAAACTTGATATTGCTGACGAACCATGCAGGGCCGAGCGCGCCGGGGTTAGTCTGCACTACTTGCTGGTTGTTGGAAGGATCAGCAACAATAACATATTTTGTGTTCAGCATGTTGAACACCTTCATGTTCCCCTTTTCGAGCTGCTCTTTTTTGAGGTCCTCGTAAAGTGCCAGCTTGGCCGGGTGATACCCGCCTATGGAATTATGGAGATAGGAGGTTCTGTTGGTAACGGCTGAACCCTGAAAGGGATCTCCCCCGGTGCTGTTAAACACCCTGTAGTATCCCTGATCCTTGGATATTTCAAGATCGGCGGCCGTAGGCGTCAGTGTTTCTTCAAATGATTCGGGCTCTACATAATTGGAACTGCTCAGGTAACGCAGATCCACCCCAATAAGGTCAATAAATACCAGCCCGATCAATACCAGAATTACTGCGCTGGATTTGACCTTATTCTTTACAAATAAATACATCATCCCCAGCCCCAACGCGATGAAAATTAGGGAACGAAGCAGGTCGTCGGCGAACATTGACCGGCGATCTTCTTTAAGCGCACCGAAAACTGACCTTCCAAAATCCTCTGCCTGTTGTTGCAGCTCCGGGGTTGGTTTGCCTTGTTGTGAAGCCTGTTGGAGCATGCTAGCACTCAGCTGATCGCGGAAGAGATTGTCGTTCTCACCCTTAAAATCCAGGATAAAGTAGAGCATCGCGACCAGTGCAAGAAAAACGCCGCTCGCGATCAGGGCCACCCGGAATTTTTTCAAAAATTCAGCGACTTCCATTTTTCGTTCAAGAAAGGTATTGAGCCCCAGCGCCGCCATCAGGGGGAAAGTCAATTGGGGAATAACCATGGCCATTGAGGGCGCCCGAAACTTATTGTAAAAAGGAAGATGATCAAACAGGAAATAGTTTAGGGTAGAAAAATGTTTGCCCCACGCGAGGAATATGCCCACAAGTGTGGCGGCCAGTATCCACTGGCTATTCCACTCAGTGTAATAGACCATTCCAAAAATGAACAATATGCAAATCAGTGCCCCGAAATACACCGCCCCCGCGGTACCGCCCTGTGGCCCCCAGTAGGCTGGGAGCCTGGTCTGGGCAAACTGATCTGCCTGTTCTTCGGACATCCCGGTTTTTTCAGCAAAGATTTTCGATGTCTTCGAACCAGGAGGTAGTTCACCCGAACTGCCGCCATACAACCTGGGCACAGCGATGGTCAGCACTTCGGTAAGCCCATAGCTGTACTGAAATGCATAATTCTTATCCAGGCCGCCCTTTGATTTGTCGGCCTTTGTCTCCGGAGCGCTTAGTTCCGACCGCCCACCTCGCATAGTTTCTTTTGAATAATCGTAGGTTGGTAAGAGGATCACGGCAAAGGACAGGAATCCCATACCGGCTGCCAGTGCCGCCAATCCGCCGGATTTCAGCAGGTGTTGCCATTGGCCGGTTCGGATCTCCTGAATAGCGAAGACAACCGCAAAACAGATCGCGATCAGAAATGTATAATAAACGATCTGAATATGATTCTGGTAAAATAATTGGGTACTGAAGACAAGCGTAGTGATAAAACCGAGCAAATACCTTCGCTGGCTCAAAAGCACCAGTCCGGCCAGGACAGCAGGCGCATAACCCATAGAAGAGAATTTGGTAGTGTGTCCTACGGAAACGATCACGGCATTATATGTAGAAAAGGCATAGGCCAGCGAGGCCATGATCGCAATACGACTTTTTATTCCCAGCGACATGCAAAGAATATAGAAACCCAAACAGGAAAGGAAAAATAAACCGGCCGGTTCGGGGAGGAAAACAATGAAAAGGTGATGAAGATAGGCGATGGTAATATTGATAGTAGGCCCGGCAATGATCTGAAAGGCAGGCATGCCACTAAATATGGCATTGGTCCATAGCGGATAGTGACCCCATTTTTCACGGAATTCGATAGACTGTTGGGCCATTCCTTTCCAACCTTCGGCATCAGGCTGATTCACCACCAGTCCCTTAAATGCGGGAAGACAATATATGCATGAGACAACAAAAAACACACCCAGCGCAATGGCGTGTGGCTGCACCTTTTCCCACAATGACTTATTCATTATCAAATTATTAGTTCGACAAAATAAGTGATTTTATATTAATTACTCACCTTCGTTCCCACGCGCATGATTACCATTCGATTTTTGTCAAAGCTTGCCTTTATCTGCAACCTCTGTTTTTTACTGAGTCTGGCCATGCATTATTTTCCTGCCTTCAAAAACGGCCCCCTCGCTTCTACGGTTATCATCACGGGCAATCTTCTGTCTTTTTTGGTCAATATTATCACGTTGGCTGCGTACCTTATACGCATCATACAAAGAAAACCGCTTCTGGTTCCGTTGTGGTTAACGATTGCCAACGCCGCCTTCTTTATTTTTGAGATAATCCTTGTATTGAAATGATACATAACATCATTGCAGATAAGCCCACAAGACTTTTCCTGATCCTGGGCGGATTTTTCGTAGCCAATGCACTGATCGCGGAGGTGATCGGCGTGAAGATCTTCTCGCTGGAGGACACGCTGGCAATACCCAGGGCTGATTTTTCCTTGCTGGGCACGGAGCATTTGTCATTCAGCCTGTCCGTTGGGGTCTTACCCTGGCCAGTGGTTTTTGTACTTACGGATATCATCAATGAATATTATGGAGTAAAGGGTGTACGATTTCTCTCGATACTGACGGCCGCTCTGATCTCCTTTGCCTTCATTATCTTTTATTTTGCCATCAAAACCTCACCCGACACTGCCTGGTGGATTACTTCATACAAGGACGCAGGAATTCCGAACATGCAGGCAGCATTTGCCGGAATATTTGGCCAGGGGATGAATATCATTGTCGGGTCATTGTCGGCCTTCATCATTGGTCAGATTGCCGATGCTTTCGTATTCAGAAGGATCAAGGTTTTTACTGGTGAGAAGGGGATCTGGATGCGGGCAACGCTGAGCACGCTGATCTCCCAGCTCATCGATAGTTTTGTGGTCACCTATATCGCCTTCTATATTTTTCGTGGTGTCGACTTCGGCCAGTGTACCGCCTGGGCGATGACCTCCTACACCTATAAATTCATCATCGCTATTCTGTTCACACCTGTGGTATATTTCATCCACTGGCTGGTGGAAAAATACCTCGGCAAAGAATTGGCTTCGGAAATGAAAACGAGCGCAATGAAAGGATATTGACCGCTTAAATCACAATTCGGTGGTCGCAGGTTGACATTTGATACCCTAATCAGAGACAATTGATACCCCTGTCATGTTTGGCTTCCGTTTATTTTAGCGCAGACTAAGATTGCTAAAACTAAAACGGTTGCAATATGAAGAACGCACAAGTTCTCATCAGCAGGTTCTGCTTATTGAGTTTACTCTTTCTCATTTTTCATTCATCATCCTTCGCACAATCCAGGCCTGTAACCGGCAGAGTGGTTACGGGTACCAACGTTCCGCTTGAAGGTGTTTCTGTCCGGCTCAAAGGCAGCCAGACGGGTACCGCTACTGACCGGGCCGGGAATTATTCGATCGGCGTCAGGGGTAATTCCCCGGTGCTGGTGTTTTCCTATGTGGGATTTGAAGAACAGGAAGTGACCGTCGGCGACGGGAATGTTATCGACGTTCAGCTTGCGGAAGGGGTAGCGAAACTCACCGACATTGTTGTGGTTGGTTATGGGACCCAGAGAAAACGCGAAGTAACAAGTGCCGTAACCTCTATCAAACAGGAGGATTTTAATAAAGGAAACGTAAATGATGTAGCTCAGCTGCTTCAGGGTAAGGTAGCCGGTCTCACGATCTCACGATCTGGCGGGGATCCTAACGGCAACTTTGCCATCAGGCTCCGGGGGTTATCAACGGTAGGCCAGAACTCGGCTCCATTAATCGTAGTGGACGGGGTGCCCGGGTCGGATATTAATAGTGTGGATCCGAACGACATTGCGTCAATGGATATCCTGAAGGATGGATCGGCAGCCGCCATCTACGGCACCAGGGGTTCAGCCGGGGTTATCCTGATCACTACAAAAAGAGGAAAGGCCGGCAGGGCGCAAATCGACTACAATGGTTACGTAAGTTCTGAATCTGTAGATCGAACCATTCCTTTGATGAATGCCACTGAGTTCAGGGAAACGATTCAGAAGCTGAACAGCAACAATGATTTTGGCGGAAGTACAGATTGGATGGATGAGATCACCCGAAACAATGCACTGTCTCACGTTCACAATCTTTCTCTGTCGGGCGGATCTGGGCAAACAACCTACAGGGCATCGGTCAACTATCGTGATGTGGAAGGTATAGCTATCACCACGGGTTTCAAACAACTGAATGCCCGCTTGAATGTGGAACAAAAAGCGCTTAACGATAAACTGAAGCTCTCACTCATGGCGGGTCAGACCACAAGAAACAGTGACATTGGGTGGAACCGGGCCTTCCGCGAAGCGGCGAATTACAACCCTACTGCTCCAGTTAAGTCTGATGACTCAGCTTATCTGCAATACGACGGGTATTTTCAAAACACTTCAGTTAATGAACATTATAACCCCGTTGCGATGCTCCGGCAGAATAGCAACAACATCAAACTCCAGCGCCTCAACCTGAACGTACAGGCGGAATATGAACTGATCAAGGACCTTAAAATCCTGGCGAGATATGGTTATCAAAAAGAAGACGCACTCAACGCGATATTTATAAATAAATTCTCCTTCATCGACAATCGGATGATCAATATTTTTCCGATTAATTATTCGGGAAACAGTTCCAATGGCATTGCCGCTCAAAGGAATGCCAGGAGCAACAACAATCTTTTCGAGGGAACGCTCAACTATGATCTCAGGGGACTTGGTAAATTCAACGCAAACATCCTTGCAGGTTATTCTTACCAGGACTTTACATCGAATGGGCTGAGCGTGGCGGGTGGGAACTTTATTTCGAATGACCTTAGTTCCGACAACCTGGGAGCGGGCCTGGACTTCAACAGGGGTCTGGGTCATGTGGCCAGTTATAAAAATCAAAGCCGCCTAATAGCATTCTTCGGCAGGGTGAACCTTAATTACGACGACAGTTATTTCCTGTCCGCTTCTCTGAGAAGAGAAGGGTCATCAAAGTTCGGTGTAAACAACAAGTGGGGTTATTTCCCTGCCGTCAGCGCTGGGTTTGACGTCAACCGACTGGTGCAGATCCCCCGAGTGAATAACCTGAAACTGAGAGCCAGCTATGGTGTAACGGGTGCGGAGCCGGTTGATCCCTATCTTTCCCTTTCAACCGTAACACCCTCCGGTGTGTTTCTTGTCAACGGTGAGTTTGTTCCTGCTTACGGTCCCGGAAGAAACAGCAACCCCGACCTAAAGTGGGAAACAAAAAGAGAAGTAAACATCGGTCTTGATTTTGCGGCATTTGATTCCCGACTTTATGGTTCGGTAGATTATTTCAGAAGGAAGACCACCGATCTTTTATTTTATGCACCCGTACCGCAACCGCCAAACTTCGCAGGGAATACCTGGATAAATGTGGGTGACCTTAGAAGCAACGGTATTGAAGTTGCAGTTTCCTACAATGTATTAAGAGAAAGTACTCTGAACTGGACCACTGGAATTAATTATGCATCCTCCAGTGTAAAACTGGTGTCGCTGTCAAACGATCAGTACACAGCAACAACGCAGCAGCTCGCCAACATCGGCGCCCCCGGGTTGAACGGATTCTATGGAGTCAGGTTGAAGGAAGGGGAGAAGCTCGGTAATATCACGGGCCCCGTGTATGAGGGAGTTGGCCAGGATGGAAAATATATTTTCTCTGACCTGAGTAAAAATGGGGTGTTTGAACAGAAGGATGAAGACTATGCCGTGATCGGAAATGGACTGCCAGACTTCACCATCGGCTGGAGCAACACATTTACGTTTAAAGGTTTTGACCTCAATTTCTTTTTCCGCGGCGTCTTTGGTCACGACCTACTCAATAGTATGCGTACTTTTTATGAGTATCCGGAAACGGCAAGAAGGTTCAACGTTGTCAACACAAAATATTACAATCCTAATCTCAGTGTTGATCAGACTGGCGCTTACAGCAGCCTGGACATTGAAAAAGCTTCATTCGTAAAACTTGACAATGCGACCCTCGGATACAATTTCCGGCTCCCCAAAAGTGAAAAAGGATTTCGTTCGATCAGGGTCTATCTCAGTGGCCAGAACCTTCTCACAATTACTGATTACACAGGTATCGACCCTGAACCCCGGTTCACCGACACGGACCAGACGGGTTTTGGTTCCATTGTTTCTCCCGGCTTCGAAAGAAGGGACAGCTGGGTTAGAACAAGAACTGTCACATTCGGGATAAACCTTGGGCTCTAACCAACAACTGAAAAACATGAAAAATTCATTCAAAATAATCTTCACGATTTTACTCGTAAGCGCAGCATCAGATTCCTGTACGAAACTTGATGAAACAGTTTATGACCAGATCAATGCGGAACGTTTTTTTCGGACCGACGAGGAATTCCTTGCGGCCATCGGCCCTGCCTACACCAACCTGTATCCATGGATGACAAACAACAATATGTTCCCCGCCATGGAAGTGCCGACCGATGAGATTGTTGTTCCAAAAAGGAGTGACGGCGGTTGGGATGATGGTGGCATCTGGGCCAGGCTAAAACAACACAAGTTTGAAAAAACAGACGACAAAATAGCGTCCAGCTGGAGCCTGTTGTTTGCGGGCGTGAGTACCTGTAACAGGCTCATCTCTACATTTGAACAATCTCCTTCTGCGACTGCAAAAACTTACATCTCAGAACTCATCGTGCTGAGGGCGCTGTATTATTGGTGGTTGCTCGATATGTTCGGCAATGTGCCGATTGAAACACGTTTTGCAGACGCCGATCCAAATCCTCCAACCAAACCAAGCGCGGAAGTCTATGCCTTTATCGAAAAAGAATTGCTTGACAATGTTGACAACCTCAGTAAGAATACTGACATCACTACCTATGGCCGCGTGAATTACTACATTGGTCAGATGGTGCTGGCAAAGCTCTACCTAAATGCCGGAGTCTATACCGGCACAACCCAATGGGAAAAGGCCGCGGCTGCCTGTGAAAATATTATAAACGGAGGCAAATACAATCTTGAAACGGATTTCTTCGCCAACTTCATCGCTCAGAATGAAGGTTCGAAGGAAAATATGTTTGTAATACCATACGATCAGGTGAATGCCCAGGGTTTTTGGATGGCGCAGACTTCGCTAAACGAACAGAGTGGCAAGACATTCGCATCGAGCATCAGTCCGTGGAACGGCTTCTCTGCCATGCAGGAATTTTATATGTCATATTCCGACCCTGTAAACAACCCTGGTCCACAGGGACCCGTGATTGGAGAAGACGGCAACACGGTCACGGGCACAACCGACATCAGGCTGAATGGTTTTCTTGCCGGTCCCCAGTATGAAGCCGATGGAGTAACCCCGTTGATCAATTCCAGTCCTGAACCCGAGGATCCGGATGGTCCTCCGATAGTTTTTACACCAAAGATCAATTCGTTTACCTCCGCTCTCAAACAGGCAGGGGTCAGGATTGCAAAATGGCCATATGTGAGAGGTGTTCAGATGAACATGGATAATGATTTCGCAATATTCCGGTATGCGGATGTATTGTTGATGAAGGCGGAAGCGCTCTGGCGACTGAATCCAGCTGATGCCACTGCTCTGAGCCTGGTTAATGAAGTGCGTGAGCGGGCCGGAGTAGATCCCTTTGCAACGCTGACAGAAGACAATCTGCTTGCAGAAAGAGGCAGGGAATTCTTTGCTGAAGGGCATCGCCGCACCGATCTGATCAGGTTTGGCAAGTTTAACGACGCGTGGGAGTTCAAGGAAGCTTCGGATCCCCATTATAAAATCTTCCCCGTACCCAACGACCAGTTAAATGCCAACCCAAATCTGCAACAAAATCCAGGTTACTGATAGTATCAGGTATTGCTGTCTTATTTTTTCAGGATGCTGAACCAAATGGAATTCGTGCTTGTGCTGCTGGTATTGCTCGCAGGTTGTAACGACAATCAGGGATTGGACGACGTGACCCGCCAGGAACTTTCCAGGCATGAGGCCCATGATGAACTTTTCCTGGGCACCAGATTCGGGCAGACACAAAAACAGTTTTTTGATCATTGCCGCCAGCTTAATAAACAGGGACTTTTCGCGCAGGGTGCGATGGGTGGTCAGATCGCGGTAGACTATCAATTGGATGAATTGATTTACCCGGCCCTGATGAGTTTCTATCCCACTTTCACAGATGGAAAAATAACCTCCATGGATGTACGGATAAAATACAAGTCATGGGCACCGTGGAATAAGCATCTGTATGCCGACCAGCTTTTGCCCGACGTGTTGCAGCTGTTGAAGAAATGGCATGGAGGCAATGATTTCAGGGAATACATCATCGATGGCAGGAGAAGTTGGTTCAAGCATGATGGCAACAGGAGGATCCAGGCAAGCGTTTATGATGAAGTGTATGCTCAGATATTGTACACAGATATGAGGCGAAATGAAAATCATGATTAAAAATCTTCGTGCATATTTTATGGGTTTAACTCTGTCCATCTTCTGCATATCATGCGGAAATCAGGGTTCAAAAAACGAGCGTGTTACCGATCCCTTGTTTGTAATGGTTAGCCAGGATTCCAGTGGCATCGCCTTCGAGAACAGGCTCAGCTATGACGGGGATTTCAATATCTACACTTACAGAAATTTTTACAATGGCGGGGGAGTGGCGATCGGCGACATCAACAACGACAACCTGCCCGACATATTCTTCACTGCCAATCTTTTGCCCAACAGGCTGTATCTGAACAAGGGGAATTTTCATTTTGAAGACATTACTGCTTCTTCCGGCATCAGCAAAAAGGGCAAATGGTCAACAGGAGTCAGTATGGCGGATGTAAATGGCGACGGGCTATTAGATATTTACGTCTGCAATAGTGGTGGGATAAAAGGCGACAGTAAGGGAAATGAGTTGTATATCAACCAGGGCGAAGGCAAATTTCTGGAGGAGGCCATAAAGTATGGCCTGGCCGACAGGGGCTATTCAACCCAGGCCGTGTTTTTTGATTTTGACCGCGACGATGACCTGGACGTGTACCTGCTCAATAATTCTTTCCGTGCCATAGGAAGTTTTGACCTGCGTAAAAATCAAAGGAACGTCCGTGACTCATTGGGAGGACATAAATTATTCAGAAATGACAATGGACACTTTGTTGATGTAAGTGCCCAGGCAGGTATTTATGGCAGCATAATCGGATTTGGTTTGGGCGTTTCCGTTAGTGACATCAACAGGGATGGATGGCCCGACCTCTATGTTTCAAATGACTTCTTCGAAAAAGATTATCTCTACATCAACAAACACGATGGAACGTTCGCGGAGGAACTGGAGAAGCAGATGATGAGCATCAGCAGCGCTTCGATGGGATCTGACGTTGCCGACATTAATAACGATGGCTTCACTGATATTTTTACCACGGAAATGCTTCCACGAAATGAGGCTCGGCTGAAAAATAATACTTCCTTTGAAAGCTGGGATAAATACCGTTACGCTCTAAATAACGGATACTACCACCAGTTTACCAGGAATGCCCTCCAGTTGAACACGGGCAACAACAGTTTCAGTGAAATTGGCAGGTTCTCTGAACTGGAGGCGACCGACTGGAGCTGGGGTGCCCTGCTTACAGATTTCGACAATGATGGAAACAAGGATATTTTTGTGGCCAATGGCATTTTCCAGGACCTCACGAACCAGGACTACATCCAGTACATTTCAAATGAGGAATTCTCCAAGAGCATGACTCGCCAGGGAAAGGTGGATTACAAAAAACTGATCGACCTGATTCCTTCCATCCCGATACCCAACTATGCATTTCTGAATAAGGGTAATTTACATTTTAGGGAAGCCGGTCACGAGTTGGGTCTGGATCAGCCTTCGTTTTCAAATGGATCTGCCTATGGGGATCTTGATAATGACGGAGCCATGGACCTGGTCGTTAATAATGTGAACATGCCCCCCTTTATTTACCGCAACCGGGGCAGGAATCTGTTTCCCGACAATCATTTTCTTCGCATACGGCTGAGCGGTAGTAAAGGAAATTCTTTGGGCGTTGGTGCGAAGGTCACACTGCGCTGCGGTAAGGATACTTATTTCCAGGAACAATTTCCTACCCGCGGGTTCGAATCGACTGTGGACAACAGATTGCTGTTTGGTGTGGGTCCGCACAAAATGGTCGACTCAATAGTTGTGGAATGGCCCGATGGCGCAGTCAGCATCCTGACCGGGCATGAAGCAGACAGAGAAACTATTGTCGGGCATGCCGGCGCAAAAATTCCTCCTTCGAAGAAATTAACTCCTGAGCACACTCTTTTTGCCGAGGGTATCCAAACATCAGGGCTGGACAATAAACCTCATGGCAATGAAGTGCCCGACTTTGATTATGACCGTTTGTGTTTTCAAAACCATTCAGGTGAGGGTCCAAGGATCGCGAAGGCGGATGTGAACCGGGATGGCAGGACCGACCTCTATGTGTGCGGGAGCAACAACCGGACAGGTATTCTTTATATTCAACAACCCAATCAACGTTTTGCTGTCGCGGGCGGTGCAAGATGGAATGCGGCAGTTAATGGGGAAGAAACCGACGCGATATTTTTTGACGCCGACAACGATCGGGACAGTGATCTTTTTGTATGCCGCGGTGGCAATGGCCTGCTTCCGAATTCTCCCGATCTGGTTAACTACCTCTTCCTAAATGACGGCGAGGGGAATTTCCGATTAAGTAGTACCGGATTGCCAGGCGGGATGTTTGAGAATTCCAGTGCAGTTTCGGCAGCGGATTATGACAGGGATGGAGACCAGGATCTTTTTGTAGGCATCCGATACAAAGCCCTGAAGTATGGATATCCTGCAAAAGGATATATACTTCAGAATGACGGCAGGGGCCAATTCACTGATGCTACTAATACAGTGGCGCCGGAACTGGCCTCAGCCGGAATGATCACGGATGCTGAATGGTTTGATGCCAACCACGATGGATATCAGGACCTGGTCATTTGCGGAGAGTACATGCCGGTGCGCGTATTCTTTAATCAAAAAGGCCAGTTAGTTGAAAGGCAGTCAACAGCCGGACTCAGCGGTTCTGAAGGATGGTGGACCAGGCTGGCCATATACGACATAAATCAAGACGGCTTTGACGACATCATCGCGGGCAATCACGGTATGAATTCAAGATTCAGAGCAAGCGAAAAGAGGCCCGTAACAATGTATGTGAATGATTTCGATGAGAACGGCACCGTTGAACAGATAGTCTGTTGTTATAACGGCGACAAACAATACCCCGTGGCTTTGCGGCACGATTTGCTTGCCGTCATCCCCTCGCTGAAAAAGAAATTCCTCAAATACTCCGATTATAGCGAAAAGACCATGGAGGATATTTTCAGTCCCGCCGTCTTGTCAAATACTTTGAAGCTGAACGCGCTTGATCTGCGATCTTCTGTTTTTATCAACGACAGAAAAGAGGGATTCTCTAAGCAAGCCCTGCCGCAGGAGGCGCAGCTCTTTCCTGTTTATGCTATGTGCGTGAACGACTACAATTCCGACGGACATCCGGACCTCTTGGTGGGCGGGAATTCATTCACTTCCCGGCCCGAGGCCGGCATCTATGACGCGGGTCATGGCTTGTTGTTGTGCGGCGATGGCAAAGGACAATTCACCGCTGTGAAGGAAAAGCAGTCTGGTCTTTATATCAGGGGTGAAGTCAGGGATATCGTATCAGTCAAAATGGGAAACCAGGAGATGATCCTGTGGGCTTTGAAAAATGAAAAAATCAGGGTTATGGACGCTTTGGCTCCTGTTCCTGCACGTGATCAGATTACAAAAAAATAAACAAATTCTAATGCCAGGGGACACCTTACATATCAATAACGGGACGAATGATCAGCAGCGTTATGACGCGATTGTTATAGGCTCAGGAATCAGTGGCGGTTGGGCGGCAAAGGAACTGACCGAAAAAGGACTCAGGGTACTGATGCTTGAAAGGGGCAGAAATGTTGAACACATAAAGGATTATAAAACCGCGACAAAAAATCCCTGGGAGTTTCCTCATCGTGGCAAGGCAACCGTGAAGCAGAAAACGGACAATCCCGTCATCTCCCGTGACTGGGCTATGTATGGTACAGCTGCCCAGGAAGCGATCATGGGCTCATGGACGAATGAAAAGGAAAACCCCTATGTTGAAATACAACCCTTCACCTGGTGGCGCAGTTATCAGTTGGGTGGCCGCTCGCTGTTATGGGGCAGACAGAGTTACCGGCTGAGTGACATCGACCTTAAGGCAAATGCCAAAGAAGGCATCGCAGTTGACTGGCCGATCAGATACAGCGATCTGGCCCCATGGTACGACAAAGTAGAAAGGTTCGCGGGGATCAGCGGATCCCTGGAGGGTCTTCCGCAATTACCCGACGGGCAGTTTCTTCCACCGATGGACCTAAATGCAGTGGAAAAAGATGTGGCTGCAAGAATCAAAAAACAATACGCTGGCAAGCGGCATATGTTCATCGGCCGAGTGGCCAATCTTACGGCCCCCATTCCCGGAAGAACACAATGCCAGTTTCGTAACCGCTGCTGGGAAGGTTGCCCCTATGGAGGTTATTTCAGCACACAATCCTCAACACTGCCCGCAGCAGTGCAAACCGGCCGGTTAACAGTAAGGCCTTTTTCCATCGCTACCCGCATACTTTATGATAAGGATAAAAGAAAGGCGACCGGTGTCGAGGTGCTCGATGCAGAGACCAATAAGACCTATCAATTCCATTCTTCCATTATTTTCGTTTGTGCATCAACATTAAATTCGGCCTGGCTCCTGATGAATTCAGCCACGGATCTTTGGCCGGGTGGGCTTGGAAGTTCCAGTGGCGAACTCGGGCACAACATCATGGATCACCACTACTTGCTTGGTGCCTCCGGAGATGTGGATGGATTTGAAGAAAAGTATTACTATGGCAGAAGAGCAAATGGGTTTTATATACCCCGGTTCGCCAACCTTTTTGGTGACAAGCGAAATTTCCTAAGGGGTTATGGCTACCAGGGCAGCGCCAGTCGGCAGGGTTGGGCCAGAGAGGTGGCAGAGATGAACATCGGAGCCGAATACAAGGATGCACTTACCGAACCGGGAGGCTGGACAATTGGTGCTACCGGCTTTGGCGAAATCCTGCCTTACCACAACAACCAGATCAGCCTTAGCACGACTGTGAAAGATAAATGGGACCTGCCTGTTCTATCCATGGACGCAGGGTTAAAGGAAAATGAATTGGAAATGCGTAAGGACATCGTCACCGAGCTAGTGGCCATGTTTGAAGCGGCTGGCGTTAAGAATATCAGAACCTGGGATAAGGATTATGCAATCGGTCAGGGAATTCACGAAATGGGCAGCGCCCGGATGGGCAGAGATCCAAAGACTTCGGTTCTCAACAGCCACAACCAGGTTTGGGATGCAAAGAATGTCTTTGTCACCGACGGTTCCTGTATGACATCGAGCGCCTGTCAGAATCCATCACTTACCTATATGGCCCTGACAGCACGCGCGGCAGATTTCGCTGTGTCTGAGTTAAAAAATCGAAATTTATAAATGCGTCAGTGCAAAGTCCCTGGTTTCTGGTTATTGATCATTGCGCTGCTATTTGGTCAATGTGCCAGAGAAAAAAAATTTTTTTCACTTCTTAGTCCTGCTTCAACCAGGGTGTTTTTCGAAAACCGGATTTCTGAATCCGACAGCTTTGGCATCTTCGATTATCTCTATTACTATAATGGTGGGGGAGTGGCAGTGGCCGACATCAACAATGATGGACTGCAGGACCTGTTCTTCACATCCAACCGATTCAACAATGCGCTTTATCTCAACAAAGGAGGTATGCAGTTCGAGGACATTAGTGAAAAAGCAGGAGTTCTCGGTAAGGGCAATTGGAAAACCGGAGTCACAGTTGCAGATATAAATGGCGACGGACTTCCTGATTTTTATGTTTCGGAAGTGGGCCGGTATAAATCACTACAAGGCCAAAATGAACTCTACATCAACAACGGCAACCTAAGCTTCACAGAATCTGCCGAGGATTATGGCCTGGATTGCGAAGGATTCAACACCCAGGCCGCATTCTTCGATTATGATCACGATGACGACCTCGACATGTTCCTGGTGAATCATTCTGTACATTCCACCTCCACCTATGTGAATGCGTCGGCGAGGACCAGGCACGACTCTGTAGCCGGTGACAAATTGTTTCGTAACGACGTCATCAATGGAAAGCGAAGGTTCACAGATGTGACCGCTGAAGCGGGAATCTACAGTAGTGCCATCGGATATGGACTAAATGTGCTGGTGAACGATTTTAATAACGATGGCTGGGAAGACGTGTACGTGAGCAATGACTTTCATGAAAACGATTATTATTACCTGAATAATCGGAATGGCAGTTTTTCCGAGCTAAACAAGTCCGCATTCGGGCATGAGAGCAGATTTTCAATGGGAAGCGACGCAGCGGATATTAACAATGACGGGTGGACAGACCTCATCACCCTTGACATGTTGCCTCCTGATCAAAAAACATTGAAAACTTCTATCGGTGATGATCCCTGGGATATTTATCAGTTCAAACTCAACTACGGCTATCACAATCAATATGTGAAGAATTGCCTGCAGGTGAATGTAAATGAAGGCCGTGCTTTCAGTGACATCGGACTCTATGCCGGCATCGCGGCCACGGACTGGAGCTGGTCGCCACTGCTCGCTGATTACAATAACGATGGCATTTGTGATTTGTTCATAACCAACGGAATTTTGAGGCGGCCGAACGACCTCGATTTCCTGAAATTCACCAGCTCAGTATCAGGAAATACTTCAGCGGCAACCAGGATTCAAAAAATGCCCAGAGGCAGTTTGAGAAATTATCTTTACCGTGGTACGGACAGTTTGCGGTTTGTAGATGAGTCTGTGAACTGGGGTTTTGAGACTTCTGGATATTCCAATGGCGCAGCGCACGCCGACCTCGACAATGATGGCGACCTCGATCTCATAGTCAACAATATCAATGCTCCTGCATCGCTGTATCAAAACAATTGTATGGATCAGGCCGGTAGCCATTACCTTAAATTGTTATTGAAGGGTGACGGGATGAATACAGCAGGATTGGGCACCAGGGTCGTCTGCAGTTCCGGTGGACGCCGGCAAACCGCCTTCGTTACGGCTACCCGTGGTTTTGAAAGCGCGTCTTCCATCATTCTGCATTTTGGTCTGGCTGATGCAGAGATTGCCGATAGCATCGAAGTTTTCTGGCCCGATAGCAGTTACCAATTACTGACAAGCCTGCGGGTAAACCGGCAAATTGAGATCACAAAATCAGTTGCAGATTCAACAGGTAAGACCTGGCCTTCATCACAGGAGCACTTCCAAACTGATTTTACTGATATTACTGAAACGACAGGGATCTCATTTATTCATCGCGAAAGCAGTTTTGTCGATTTTAACGACCAGCCTTTTATTCCAAAACAGGTGTCGAGAGAAGGCCCCGGGATGGCCGTGGCCGATGTCAATGGCGATTCCCTCGATGATGTTTTCATTTGCGGTGCAAGAGGTCAAAGAGGCAAATTATTCTATCAACAGACAGCGCAACATTTTGTTGAAGCCAGGAATTATTTTCCGGGTGATTCTATTTGCGAGCAGACAGGAGCTGTGTTTTTTGATGCAGACGGGGACAAGGATGCTGACCTCTATGTGCTGAGTGGAGGAAATGAAAGTCTTGTAAACGATTCAGCCTTTATCGACCGGCTTTACCTCAATAACGGGAGAGGTGAATTTTCAGTTTCCGCAGACATGCCGATATTGAAGGGCAATCACTCTGTGGTCTCGCCATGCGACTTTGACCAGGATGGCGACATCGACCTTTTCATCGGAACGAGAGTGATTACTGGCAAGTATGGCCTGAAACCAGCATCGCATCTGCTGATAAATAACGGAAGGGGTAACTTTTCAATTGATGGATCTGTTGCCGCCCTTTCAGCGATCGGAATGGTTACTGACGCCGTCTGGACCGACCTGAATAACGATAGCTGGATGGAGCTGGTTATTGTCGGAGAATTTATGTCTCCTGTTGTGTTGCTTAACGAGGATGGCCGGCTTGATAAACTGAATAGGCCCGGCTTCCCGGATTTACGGGGATTGTGGAATTGTGTGTACGTTACGGATCTAAACGGAGACGGCAAACAGGATATTCTGCTTGGCAACAGGGGAGAGAACTCCAAACTAATCGCATCCAACAAGGAACCGCTGAAACTTTATGTGGGCGACGCAGATGGGAATGGAAGGATAGATCAGTTATTGGCTGTGGCCGATTCCGGTTCATACTTTCCTTTTCTTGGCAAGGAGGAAATGGAAAAACAATTGCCCCAGTTATTTCGAAAGCGATATCCGGATTACTTGTCGGCAGCGGGTAAAACAATGGATGAACTTTTTCCCGGCCTCCGGTCAATGGACCTGTTAACGGTAACGACGATGGCATCATATATGCTCATCAATAGTGGCGAATTACATTTTACTCCAAAGAAACTTCCAGGTCCAGCACAATGGTCAACTATCAACCAGTTTCTTGCCGATGATTTTAACCATGATGGCCGGATGGACATTTTTTGTATCAGCAATTTATTCGGCGTACTACCATTTGAGGGCAGGTACGATGCAGGCTATGGCCTGCTTCTGAATGGTAAGGGCAATTCGGATTTTGAGACAGTGTCGGCCTCGCTTTCGGGAATAATGATACAAGGAGAAGCCCGGGATATCCATAAGATCCGGACAGGCCCTGAAGATTATATCATTGGCATCAGCCGAAATAATGACTCGGCGGTTTTCCTGAAACCCGGTAAATAAATCCGCTGATCAGCTTTCCTTTTCGCGGGTGTTTTTCTTCATTTCTGCAACGTAAGCAGATGGCACCATAGTGAATTCTGCCTTGAAATACCGGCTAAAATATTTTGGGTTGTTGAATCCGACCTCATAGGCGATCTCTGAAACACTCATCTGCGTTTTGGTGAGCAGTTGCGCCGCTTTCTGCAATCTTAATGAACGTATGAATTCAATGGGTGACTTGCCGGTGATGGCGAAGATTCTTTTGTAAGTGGCTGCCCTGCTCATGAATAATTCCTTTCCTAATTCCTCAACGCTGAAGTCAGGGTTCCCCATATTTTTTTCAACAATTTCAAGCGCCCGGTGAATGAAATTTTCCGAGGGTGAGTCGGCCTGGATTTCTGTTGTTTTTGCATTGATCACCCTGGAATAGATCTTCTTCAACGAATCGTGATGTTCGAGGATGTTCTTGATTCGGTGCAGGAGCACTTCCACGCTGAAAGGTTTGGTCATATAATCAGTAACGCCTGTTCGTAGACCATTCAGCAATTCCTCTTCCCCCGTTAATGCCGTGAGCAACACAACCGGAATCTGCCGGGTCCGCGGATCGCTTTTAATCTTTTTGCATAATTCAATGCCATTCATCTCGGGCATTGTGATGTCACTGACCACCAGATCAGGATGACCCGACAGCGTTTTCTGCCATCCAGCTTTGCCATCCGCGGCTTCGATAATGTAATAGTATTCTTGCAGGGTTTCCCTGAGGTACATCCTGAAGTCTTCATTATCCTCTACCAGCAAAAGTGTGTGCTGGCGGATTATTTGCTGGTGGTTTTGACCCGCGGTAATCAATTTTGAGATGGAGGCCTCGGATCCGGGACTAACCTGGTGAACGAATGGTTCTTCTTCTTTTTTGGCAAAGGGCAACTTCACCATAAACCTGCTACCATTGCCAGGTGCGCTGTCTACGGTGATGGTGCCCTCCTGCATTTTAACAAATTCCCTCGCAATCGCCAGGCCGATGCCGCTTCCCTGGTTGAGTATGCCTGCAGGAAGGTCGCTCTGATAAAATCTTTCAAAAATTTTGTCCTTTATCGCCGGATCTATACCTATGCCGGAATCCTCAACTAAGATCTCGACCAGGTTTTCGGTTAAACCTTCCATCACTTTTACGGAAACCTGTACCCTTCCTGATTGCGGGGTAAACTTGAATGCATTGGACAGCAG
This sequence comes from uncultured Chitinophagaceae bacterium, assembly GCA_963808065.1. GTDB lineage: Bacteria > Bacteroidota > Bacteroidia > Chitinophagales > Chitinophagaceae > Flavitalea. Next base: position 483,171 of record CAWEEK010000007.1, on the reverse strand, counting down.
ATTAAACAATATCCTTTCCAGTTTATCCGCGTCAAAATCCGCCTGCAATTGTTCATGACTGCATACACAACTGAAGCTGATATTTTTCTTTTCCGCCAGGTCGGTGAACGAATAGGAAGCTTCCCGTATAAAACGAATGATGTCTCCCTGGGTGATGTTCAGCCTGAATTCCTGGTTTTCGAGGTTCCTGAAGTCCAGAAGATGATTCACCATATTCAGTAAACGTTTCGCGTTCCTGCTGACCATCTCTAACTGCCGATGCTGTTCGGATGTTTTTGCTTCCTTCAGTATACGCGACAGAGGTGAGATGATGAGAGCAAGCGGAGTTCGGAATTCGTGGCTCACATTTGTAAAAAATTTGATCTTCAGGTTGTCGAGTTCGTGTAAACGATGCGCTTCTTTTCTTTCCTGTTCCAATGCAAACCGTTGTCTCGCCTTGTGAATGATCATCTGGCGTGAAAGGAACAATATTCCCAGTGTCAGCGCAGCATACAGGAAATAAGCCCAGTTTGATCTCCAGAACGGCGGAAGGATGGTGATACGAAGACTGGTGCCAGTTTCATTCCAAACCCCGTCCTCATTTGATCCGACAACGCGTAAAACATAACTGCCGGGATCGAGGTTGGTGTAAGTAGCCCGCCTGTTTTTCGCGGAAGTGTTGATCCATAAATTGTTGAATCCCTCAAGAATGTAAGCATACCTGTTCTTTTCACTGTTGGTGAAATTCAACGCCGAAAAATCTACGGAGAGGTCATTCTCATTGTAGTTCAGGGTAATCTCCTCCGTTTCCGCGAGTGAACGTGTGAGAATATTATGACCGTTGTAAGGGACGTTTGCGAGGATGGATTTGTTGAAAATCTGAAGGTCGGTCAATACAACAGGTGCAATCTGTTTGTTAGACCTGATGTTCTGGGGTTTGAAAAAATTGAATCCGTTCGCTCCACCAAAAAGGATTTCGCCCGACCTGACCTTGAGCGCTGCATTCTCATTAAACTGTCTTCCCTGCAGCCCATCGAGTTCGTCGTAATTCTGGCATTTTAGCTCAATTTTGTCAGCGCTATTCCTGATTTCTATTTTGGAAATGCCGGATGGAGTACTGATCCACAAATGATGTTGATCATCTTCAAGAATATTGAGGATATGTTTGTCGGGAAGGCCATCATTCATATTGAATGACTGAAACCGTTTAAAATCAGGATCGATAACATTCAGTCCATCCCTGGTCCCAACCCACATGTTGTTTTGGCTGTCTTTATATATGCTGATGATATAATTGTCACTCAACTGGCCTGTCTCGGATTTGAAGTGAAGAAATTTCCCGGTGTTTTTTTCGAGGATGTCGAGGCCCTTCGAAGTTCCAACCCAAAGATTCCCCTTTCCATCCTCCTGAATCGCGGAGATATAATTCGTGCTCACCGAATTGGGCATTTCCGCGGTAATGGCAGTGAATTTATTTGTCCTTCGGTCGAGCTTGTTTAAACCGCCATTCACGGTCCCTACCCATAACTGCCGGTTCCGATCTTCATAAATTTCCCAGACCCTGTCGTCAGACAAAGTACCGGCCTCGTTGCCGTGCCTGTAATGCGTGAATTTGGTGCCATCGAAACAATCCAGTCCCCCAAAGTAAGTCCCAATCCACATTTTTTTCTCCTGGTCAATGAAGAGACTAACGATAACATCATTGCCCAGGGAGTTTTCGTTTGCTGGGTCATGCAGATACTGGTGGAATTGCTGCGTTTTTGGATTGAACCGGATCAGTCCGCCGCCGTTCGTGCCTATCCAGATATTGCCCTCCCCGTCTTCAATAAACCTGTTTACATCGTCATAAGGCAGACTTTGGGGATTGGAAAGCTGATGACGGAAGAGCGGGAATTTGAATATCCGTTCATGATAATAACTGATGCCTCTTTTATAAGTACCCACCCAAATTATTCCCCTGTCATCCTTATACAACGAGTAGATGCTGTTCTGCGCGATGCTCGTTTTGATGTCGGCATTGTTGACGATGAACATTGAAGAAAAATCAACTGGGTTGACCAGGTTCACACCGCCGTGATCGGTGCCTACCCAAACCCATCCCTGGTCGTCCTGGGTAAGACCGAAAATCAGATCATTGTTCAGAATGCCATTGTCCTTTGATAATTTTCTCAGAACGTTTTTTTGAATGTCGAAATGAACGAGACCAAATGGCTCATTTGGAACCAGGGGGTTGATGGCGACATAGATCCAGAAATTATCGGTTTTGTCAACGAAGAGTGAAAAGTTTCTTGGTTTGTCTTTCAGCTCGGGGATGAGGGTGGTGTGGGTTGAAATAATGCGACCCGTACCACGTTCTGTCCTGGTGATCAGGCCGTCGGTATAAATGATTACCAGGTTGTTTTTTGAATCCGGTTTTACATCTGCAATGGAACCCGATCCTTCTTTGCCTGCTCCCGAAAATATCAGGCGGATGCCAGCATTTACATCATAGCTGAAAATGAGGTGTGAGTAAACGAAAAGATAATTGGTTCCGGCAAGTACCACACGCTGTAAACCTTTTGCTGGCAGGCCCATACCCTGGAGATAGCGTTCAGCTGGTTGAAATGTTTCTGTCCGCTGGTCATAAATGCAATCGCCGTTACGGGTCTGGATGAATAATTTTCGACCCGGCGCTTCGGATATTCCTGAGATATAATCATCGATGAGAGAGGTCGAGTCCCTGGGTTGATGGCGAAAAATCTTGAAACTGTATCCATCATACCTGTTGAGACCCGACATAGTACCAAACCACATGAATCCTTTGACATCTTTGTAGATGCAGTTGACCTGGTTGTTTGAAAGCCCACTGAAGATGTCAATGCCAGAGAATTGATAACCCGAAGGCTGGGCTTGTAGTCTCTGACTTAAGGCAATCAACATGATGAGCAGAAAGCACGGAGATGGTAGAAATTTCATGCAGCAGTTGGTTCAGCATTAAATATAAGTAAATCATGGAAGGGTTATTTTCGATTATACCGTAAATACCACATTTCGCTGAGTATATTTTCTATTTGCCATTCTTTGATATCGGCCTAATTTTAACATACAGTTTTCTTAATCAACAGACAGAACGCATTTGAAGTTAATAGACTAACTATGAAAACCACTTTCCGCCGGGAATAAAGGACTCGAAGGATTATCAGGATGGATACCCGCATTCATCTCGTTAATCCTTCCCCTTTTTTATGAATCGGTTAGTGGTGTTTTTCCTGGTCTGTTTCCCCCGCTTTCGCTGCCAAGGCATCTTGCGCTCTTCGCACTCTGTTTGATCCACTTTCTCTTTCTTCTTCACGCTCTCCGCTCTGTTTTCTTCGCTCTGATTTCCGGGTATCTTCTTTGTTTGCTGAGAAGGAATTTTTCGTAGATCACATCTGCCATGGGCTTGTTGTGCACTTTGCTTTCTACCCAGGAAATAATATCCATGTAGGCGAAGGCCCTGGTTTCGAATCTGTTCTTTTCCAAATGTTTGATGGTTTGCAGAAAAGTGGCGAGTTCCTGGCGCACCTTATGCCTGGTGAACTTAAGGGAGTTCCGGAGAAATTTGAACATCTCCTCTTCTACAACAGTCAGATTTTCCATTTTGGCCATGAAGCGAAATACCGACTTGGTCAGTGGTTCCATCAATTCAAAATTTCCCAGCTCGTAATGAGCGAGCAGGTGCAGCAGTCGGGCATAACACTGCAGGTCACCGCGAAGATCAACCGGGTCATTGATAATACGCTGAACATAATCTATAGCGGTATTGTAGTCACCGCTGCCAAAATAAAGTGAAGCGATCTTGTAATTGAAAACCATGATCCGGTGCTTGTCGAGAAACAAAGCAAATTCTTCCAGCTTTTCCTCTACATGAGGCACGAGTGAAAGTCCTTCTTTAAATGTACCCCTCATGAAATGCCTGTTGATCCTGGCCTGTTGTATATAGATAAAGGCCTGTACCCTGAAATTATCATGATCCTGTACGATATGGGATTCGGCAAATCTTTCAAATTGTTCCAGTACAATTTCGAGTTGCTGATGATTGCGAAGATCAAAATGTGCATTCATCAGATTATGCATGCCTTTTATGTAATGACCTGTTTCAACATTTATCATTTCGGGATGTAGCTTGAACAGATCAACCCATTTCTGCGCATACCGGTAGTACTGTAAAAAATCCTGTCTGATGAAAGAATACCAGTTGGAGCTTTGAAAGAGATAAAGGAGTTCATAAAAACCCGTCTGGTCGTGTGCATTTGGGGGAAGGTGCTCCTGGAAAAATTGCCGCACTCCGGATTCGTCTTTTTCATTGCGGGCATGTCCATGCTTGATGTACCAGGAATAGAGTTGCAGTGCAAGATTTGACAATTGGGTGATCATCTTTCTGCGTTCATGAACTTCAAGCGCCTCAATTGCCAGGTGATCTACTTTGTGTTGCATGCTCCGGGTGATATGGAGAGTTTCTATCTTTTTCTCAAGCGAAATGACCTGGATGAGTATGGTATCCTGGTGATAGGTGACAGCCATCTCTTTGACTTTGTCGAGGATCTTCAGGCTCTGCAGGTAGAGGCCCTTGTAATAAAGGATCCGGGCATAGTCAAGCTGTTCATTTAGCTCAAGGTCGAGGTTGTCGGCCCTTTTCAGCAGCCTTAGGCTGGCAAGAACCTGGCGGTATAGATGTGTTTTGAGATTTGAAAGTTGAGGTTTTTCTGTTCCGGGAAGTTTTTTCAGCAGGATCTTCTCGTCGTATTCGTGCATTTTGTCTAGCGCATCGAATAATTGAACGATTTTCAGGTCGTCCTTGGCCGAACTGCGCCTGATATAGAGCTTAAAATGGCGTTTTTCCGATTTTTCAAGTGAATGGATTAGTTGAAATAGAATATCTGAAAATCGATTGGACATAATGGAATAATTCTCTGCAAAGGTAGCACAGCAAAGGATTCTATTGCCGAAGTCCCTATTTTGACGTAATGATATGCCTCAGATGTTGTAAAAAAAGGCAACTAAAGTCAAACTATATTTGTATCAGCGAAAGAGAAAAACATACGGCAGGCAATCGAAAGAAAAAAGCTGGCAATCGTGAAGCAAGAATCGAAGAGACCGAGAACTATAGTAAGCTGTGATACTCAGCACAATACCTACTACTGAAGATTTTCATATGGCAAGCAATCGTTAGAGGCCGTCCTATTCTTAGGAGGGCTTTTTTTGTGGCCGTAAAGTTAATAATATATTAATACGACCAAAACTTATTTCGCATAAGCTGAATAAATTTCATTCCCTCTCCAGGTTTCTTTCACCGCTATCTTACATATTTAACTGATGTTGAATCCCTTATCCTTGGGTACGACATGTTAAACTTTTTTCTGGCCTTTCCTCATTCTGGGAGTATATTGTACAAATTGCCGTCTAAAAGGCAAATGGACTGATGCGCCATTTTACATTTATCCTGTTTACCGGAGTCTTGTTTTTTGCCGGTTGCAGGCAAAAACCATCAGACAAACTGTTTGTCAAACTGAATGCTGAACAAACCGGCATCGAATTCACCAACCGGCTGGAAGAGGATCCCGAGCATAACATCATGAAATACGAGTATTTCTACAATGGCTCCGGGGTAGCCGTGGGGGATCTGAACGGCGATGGGCTGGCCGACCTGTTTTTTACCGGCAACCAGACAGCCTCAAAGCTATATCTCAACCTTGGCGGCCTCCGGTTTAAGGATGTTACCGAAATTTCTGGAGTGGCGGGCAAAATCGGCTGGAAAAGCGGCGCTAATATGGCAGACGTAAACGGCGATGGGCTGCTTGACATCTTTGTCTGTTACTCGGCCTTTGGAGATCCCGCCACCAAGGCGAAACAACTTTTTATTAACCAGGGCCTTAATGCGGACAGCATTCCCCGCTTTGCAGAAAGCGCCGCCGCCTATGGTCTCGATGCGCCAGGCACCTATACCAGCCAGACAGCCTTTTTCGATTATGACCTCGACGGCGACCTGGACATGTTCATGCTGAACCATGCCAATGGATTCTATTCACCGTTTTACAATACCACGCGTTTACGGCATATCAGGCATCCTCAATTCGGTAACCGCTTGTACCGAAACGATAACAATCATTTTACGGACGTCAGCGAACAGGCTGGCATCTACGGCAGCGGTATCAATTTTGGCCTGGGAATCGCCATCAGCGACCTCAACAATGATGGATGGCCCGACATTATGGTAAGCAACGACTACAACGAACAGGATTTTGTTTATATAAACAACCGGAACGGCAGTTTCAGGGAAGTCTGTCAAAAGATCTTCAACCACATGAGCAGGAGCACCATGGGTCTGGACATCGCCGATTATAATAACGACCTGCTTCCGGATGTTGTGACCATGGATATGCTGCCAGAAACTAATTACCGGCAGAAGGTATTACGCGCGGGCGATGACTATGACCAACAAACCCTGATGGCAGACAGTGGCTATGGCAATCAGTACAGCAGGAATATGTTGCAGGTGAACAGGGGTTTTGGCGCCGACAGCCTGCCGGTTTTCAGTGAGATCGGACAACTGGCGGGTGTATCCAACACGGACTGGAGTTGGGCCTCGTTATTCACGGACCTTGACAATGACGGATGGAAGGATCTATTTGTCACCAACGGATTTCTGAAAGATTACACCAATATGGATTTCATCAAATATGATGTAAATATGGCCATTGAGAAGGCCCGGACCGAAGGAAAAGATCTTTCAACGCGCAAAGGTTTTGAAAGCAGTTTTCCCATGTACAGCCTGGTTAAGAAGATGAAATCCACCAAACTCAGTAACTACACATTCCATAACAATAGGGACCTTACATTCAGCAATTATTCCGCAGCCTGGGGGTTGGACGAGGAATCCGTGAGTTGCGGAGCCGCTTATGCCGACCTCGACAATGACGGCGACCTTGAGCTCATCGTGTGTAATAATAATTCACCGGTTTCGATTTTTCAGAACCGTTCTGAATCGAAACTAAAAAATAATTTCATCAGGATCCAACTCAAAGGCGACCGCAAAAATCCTTTTGCCATCGGCGCCAAAGTGATCGTCACTACCGATAGCAGCACTCAGTTACAGGAGATGTACCCCGTGCGTGGCTACCAGTCTTCAGTAGACTATGTGCTCAACTTCGGTCTTGGGAAAGCCAATTCTGTAAAAGAGGTGAGGGTGATCTGGGACAATGCATTGACGGAAATCATTACCGCTCCCACCATCAATTCAAAATTGGTCATCGACAAAAAAGATGCTGTACCCATTTCGGCAACAAGTCCCGAAAAAGAAGAAAAATTATTTACCGATGTTACGGCTAATTCAGGGCTGACATTTAAACATAAAGAAGATAATTATGTTGATTTCAAACAGGAGTTCCTGATTCCGTACCAGTTGTCGAGACAGGGCCCAAAATTGGCCGTTGCCGATGTAAACGCGGATGGACTGGAAGATTTTTATGTGGGAGGAGCCGCGGGGCAACCAGGTCAGCTGATCCTTCAGGTCAGCGATGGCAGGTTCAGGGCATCCACTTCACAGCCATGGACAATCGATGCCGCCTCTGAAGACGTTGGTGCCGTATTCTTCGATGCGGATGGAGATGGCGACGATGACCTTTATGTTGCAAGTGGTGGAAACGAAAAGATGCGCCCTTCCGATTTTCAGGATCGGTTGTACATGAACGATAGAAAGGGAAATTTCACAAAAGCAGAAGGCATACTTCCGGATGAGAAATTTTCAGGTAGTTGTGTTGTTCCGGCGGATTTTGATAAGGATGGAGATCTTGACCTTTTCATTGGCAACCGGGGCCTGCCCTCTAAATATCCTTTGAATGGCGGGAATATTATACTCAGAAATGAAGGACAGAAGGATGGAAAACTAAAATTTATAGATGTGACTCCTGTAATAGGAGGCAAGGAATTGTTTGCTGTGGGCATGGTGTCAGATGCCGTTTGGACCGACATCGACAAAGATGGCTGGTTAGACCTGGTTCTGGCTGGCGACTGGATGCCACTGAGTATATTTAAAAATCAGCAGGGAAAAAAACTGGTAAATCAAACGAGTTCCTTTGGGCTGGATTCCAGTTCGGGATGGTGGTGCAAATTGATTGCTGCGGATATTGACCAGGATGGTGATACCGACCTGATTGCAGGCAATCTCGGTTCCAACACGCAGTTCAGGGTCAGTGCCACCCAACCCATGGTAACCTATGTTGGAGATTTCAACCAGGATGGAAGGATTGATCCTGTAATGACCTGGTGGGTGCAAGGAGAATCTTATCCATATAATTCCAGGGATGAGTTGATCGAACAGATGCCACAGCTGAACAAATTATTTCTCAGATATGAGGATTACGCAAACGCATCAATCACCAAAGTAATCGGTGAGGACCAGGCAAAATCGGCCTTAAAAATTAACATCCGGGAAACAAGGTCTTCCGTTTTCATAAACGAGGCTGGAAAATTCATTATCAAACCCTTACCACTGGAAGCACAGTTTAGCATGATGAATGGTATTCTTTACCGGGATTTCGATGGAGATGGCAAAAACGACATCTTTGGTGCAGGAAATTTTTTCCCTTTCCGGGTTCAACTTGGCAGGTGTGATGCTTCCAAGGGCTCACTTTTCAGGGGAAATCACAAAAACGAATTTATGGCGGTGGGGTATAACCACACAGGACTTGATGTAGAGGGCGATGTCCGCGACATGGTGGAGATAAAGGGCAGGAGATCTTCATATATAGTTATTTCAAGAAATAATGCAACGATGCTGGTATTGCAACCGGCAAACGCGATTGAGGCAACAAAAAAATGAGTTATGAATATTTCACGCGGGTTTCCGGTTCTTCTTCTCCTTGTTGGCTTGCTGGTCTGTCATACGCAATGTTCAACACAGAAGAAGGTTGCAGGTAATGCCGGGGCTGGAAAAACCTTATTTTTTGATGATTTTAAAGGGGATCAGCTCGGCAGGAAGAACTGGAATGTTGTTATAACGGGTAATGTGGTTAATAATGAGCAACAGGCTTATGTCGATTCATCATTGGTGCTGACGCTTGTAAAAGGCGAAGCCGCGCAGGGGGCTGAAAACGGTGCCTTACTCATCAAGCCGAAGTATACGCAGGGGTTCAGGTCAACTAAGGATGCCAGTTTCGATTTTATCTCGGGCCGGATCAACACAAAGGGGAAGGTAGAGTTCTTGTATGGCAGGGCTGAGGCCAGGATTAGGATCACGGACGGTAAAGGTTTCTGGCCCGCCTGGTGGTTGCTTGGTGGAAGTAAGTGGCCTGCCACCGGCGAAATTGACATTATGGAGTACATTGGTGAAAACTGGACAAATGCCGCCCTGCATGGTGAAGGGTATTCGGGAAACACTCCCTTTGTTAAGAGAGTACCTCTTGGTGCAGACAGTTCGGTCAACAACTGGCATGTTTACGCCGTTGAGTGGACTGCCCAAGAGATTGATTTCAGCGTCGATGGAAAATCATTTTACAAGGTGAGCAAACCCGAGATCGAAAAATATGGCAAATGGGCCTATGATACTCCCAAACACCTCATCCTGAATTTTGCGCTCGGAGGCAGTTATCCCGCCGGAGTTAATAAAGTGACCAGTCCATACCCGGGATTACCAGAGGCATCAGTTGAGCTCATCAAAGCTGGCAAGTGCCAGATGCTCGTGGACTGGGTGAGAGTCACCGCAAATCCATAAGTCCATTACTTGTTATTGGTAGATTCCGCAATTGCTTTTACATTTGCAGCCGGCAGGTCTTACACGACCAGCTCCTGCTGAACTCCCCCAGGATCGGAAGATAGCAAGGGTAGGCGGTTGTAGCGGTGCGATGTAAGTAATCTGCCGATTTTTTTTTAATCAATTCACTCATGAAATTTTTTATAGATACCGCCAATCTCGCGCAAATCAAAGAAGCACACGACCTTGGCATTCTTGGATGGCGTTACAACCAATCCTTCACTGATGGCGAAGGAAGGCATCAAGAGTGAAGCCGCCGTAGTAGAACACTACAAAAAGATCTGCGAAATGGTTGATGGCGACGTCAGCGCCGAAGTAATCTCCACAACTTTCAATGAAATTATTGACGAAGGCAAAAAACTGGCGGCCATTCATCCCAACATCGTAGTGAAAGTTCCGATGATCAAGGATGGCGTCAAAGCCCTGAAATGGTTTTCCGACAACGGTATCAAAACGAATTGTACACTTGTTTTTTCCGCTGGGCAGGCTATCCTCGCTGCAAAAGCGGGCGCAACCTATGTGATCCCCTTTTATCGGAAGGATCGATGACAGCAGCTGGGACGGTGTTGAGCTGATCGCCCAGATCGCGCATATCTACCAGTTACAGGGTTTCAAAACTGAAATCCTCGCCGCTTCTATCCGCAATGCGCTTCATATTGTCAAGTGCGCTGAAGCCGGCGCTGATGTCTGCACCTGCCCGCTGGAACCGATCCTCGGCTTGCTGAAACATCCGCTGACTGACCTTGGACTGGCTAAATTCCTTGCGGACGCCAAGTCGATGAAGGCTGCGATGACTAATTAGTGAGTATTTTCTGTTTGCTTAGCGTCTCTTCTTCCTTCGCTCCGAACCTGAGTCGGAAGACTTTGTACCCAATACTTCCTCCATCGTTGGCAGTGTACCGGGATCATTAACAGTTTTAATGTAAATAACCTTTTCACTCTGCATTTTCGGGTTGGTCCTTGACTGAATCCGGACAGTTAATTTTGCTTCTCTGAAAGAAGTGTCTATGAACAGGCTATTTCCTGTGAATGTCCCCGAGGAAGCGCTGAACTTCAATTCCTTGGTTCCAAGCGGACGAAAGCTCCCGTCGCTGAACCGGCCATCAACATTGATGTAATTATAGGTTCCCTTCTTGAGACTGTCGGTGTACAGGTTGAAAAAAATGGTATCCAGCTTTTGTGCTGAAAGTCTGGATGCAGACAGGATCAGAAAGAAGACAAAGAAGTATGGTCTCACGGCTTTGATTGTACAGGAAAGACTGAAGATCAGCCGGATTGGTTGTATCAAAGCCCCTCCTTTGCCACCAATTATCGTATTTAACATCCTTTTGTAAAAAAATTTTTATAGAATTTGAATAGCAAGTATTTTTGCGCTCCGGTATGATATTCAGAAGTCACATACACATTCATCATTCTTACCTCCCGAGGTAGTCCGGTGTGTTGTTGTGTACTAAACAAATACTATAAGGGCTTACTTCAGGTGAGCCCTTATTTTTTTGTGGTTACTAAAAAACTAGTTCATGGAGCGCAACATATTAAAAATTGCCATACAGAAGTCAGGCAGACTGCATCAGGATTCCGTCGGTCTTTTCCAGGACTGTGGTATCGACCTGAAAAACGGCCTGAACAAGCTGAAGACCGAGGCGGATAATTTCCCGCTGGAGATTTTCTTTCTCAGGGATGATGACATTCCTCAATATGTGGAAGACCAGGTCGCGGACATCGGGATTGTAGGTGAGAACGTGTTGTATGAAAAAAACAAACGCACGGAGATCGTAGAAAAACTGGGATTTGGAAAATGCCGGTTGTCCATTGCCGTTGGCAGGACCGAACGATACACGGACCTCTCTTACCTCGAAGGGAAAAGGATTGCTACGAGTTACCCTCAGATAGTAGGCAAATTTCTGAAAGAGAATGGTGTCAATGCCGAACTTCATGAGATCAGCGGTTCCGTTGAGATCGCACCGGGGATAGGACTGGCTGAAGCCATTGCCGACCTGGTACAGAGTGGGTCTACATTGTTTATGAACGGGCTGAAAGAAGTGGAAACGATATTGAAGTCGGAGGCTGTTCTTATTAAGAATCATCAGCTTAATGAGCAACAGGAAGTTCTGCTGCAAAAACTGTTGTTCAGGATAAGATCGGTGAAAAAAGCGCGGAACAATAAATACATCCTGCTGAATGCTCCGAATGAAAATCTGCAGCAGATCATAAGCCTGCTGCCGGGGATGAAAAGTCCCACTGTGCTCCCGCTGGCCGACAAAGGCTGGAGCAGTGTGCACAGCGTGCTAAATGAAAATGAATTCTGGGAAATCATCGAAAAACTGAAAGCCGCCGGCGCACAAGGAATCTTGGTTGTGCCCATCGAAAAAATGATCATCTGATTTTTTAATATTCCTAAAATGGAAGTCTTTCGCCATCCTCCTCCTGCCAGTTGGCCTGAATTGTTGAAACGGCCTGTCCGGGACAGCCGTGTACTCGAAAGCCAGGTGAGCGCCATCATAGAAAAAGTGCGGGCCGGAGGTGACGACGCATTGCGGCAGCTCACATTGGAATTTGACAAAACGGTGATCACTGACCTCAGGGTCAGCGAAGAAGAAATTTCAAAAGCACTTACCTCCCTTGACCCCGATCTGAAGAAGGCAATACAAGTTGCCATCGACAATATCACGAAGTTTCACGAGCAGCAACTGACTGTGGAAGCAAGGGTGGAAACGATGCCAGGAGTGGAGTGCTGGAGGAAATCCATTGGCATCGAAAGAGTGGGACTTTATATTCCCGGGGGAACTGCACCTCTTTTCTCCACGGTGCTGATGCTTGCGATTCCAGCGAGGATTGCTGGTTGCAGGGAAGTGATTCTTTGCAGTCCGCCGGCTAAGAATGGCAAAATACATCCCGCGGTGCTCGCTGCGGCAGCGCTTACTGGTGTTGGTCAGGTATTTAAAGTGGGTGGTGTTCAGGCAATCGCGGCCATGGCCATCGGCACCAAAACTATTGCCAAAGTGTTCAAGATTTTTGGGCCAGGCAACCAGTACGTTACCACTGCTAAACAACTGATACAGAAAGAAGGTGTTGCGATCGACATGCCCGCCGGCCCAAGCGAGGTGGCGATCTTTGCCGATCTCAGTGCAAATCCCGGTTTTGTAGCTGCAGACCTCCTGTCGCAGGCCGAACATGGGTCCGACAGCCAGGTCTTGCTGGTCACTGACGATGAATCCTTTCCGGATCTTGTTACAAAAGCCCTCGACGTCCAGCTTGAGGCATTACCAAGAAAAGAATTTGCCGGTGCAGCACTTGCAAAAAGCCGGATCATCGTGGTCAGGGGTCAGGAAGAAGGGATGGAGTTGTTAAATCAATATGCCCCGGAACACCTGATCATCGCTTCCGATGATGCTATGAAAATATCGCAGCGTGTAGTAAATGCCGGATCGGTTTTTCTCGGGCACTACACACCTGAAAGTGCGGGAGACTATGCCAGCGGAACTAATCACACCCTGCCTACTAACGGTTATGCCCATGCATACAGTGGAGTGAGTGTAGACAGTTTCGTAAAAAAGGTAACCTTTCAGAGTATATCCAGGAAGGGACTGGAGCGTCTTGGGCCGACGGTGAAAATAATGGCCGAAGCCGAAGGTCTGGTGGCACATGCCCGGGCGGTTTCGGTCAGACTTGATAAAATATGATTTATGGGTTTCGATCTTAATAATTTACTCAGGGAGAACATCAAAACATTGGTTCCTTATTCATCGGCACGGGATGAGTTTACAGGGGACGCCAGCATTTACCTCGATGCCAATGAGAATAGCCTGGGCTCTCCACTCAAAAAATGGTACAACCGCTATCCGGATCCGCTGCAACGACGATTGAAGGAAAAGATTGGAGGTATTAAGGGTATTGACCCAGACGGAATATTTTTGGGGAATGGAAGTGATGAATGCATTGACATACTAATCAGGGCATTTTGTGAACCTGGCGTTGATAACATGCTGATCTGTCCGCCAACCTATGGAATGTATGAGGTCAGTGCTGCCATTAATAATGTTGCGGTAAAGAAGGTGCCGCTGACCGATAGCTTTCAGCTTGACCTGCCGGCCATCGAAAATGCGGTCGACGATCATACCAAAATGATCTTTCTCTGTTCTCCCAATAATCCTACGGGCAATGCCATTCATCGCGAAGATGTTGAGGCAGTGCTGAACAATTATTTCGGCATAGTAGTTATTGATGAGGCCTATATAAACTTTTCAAGGTTCAGGAGCTTTTCTCAGGAACTGAAGGACTATCCCCAGTTAGTGATTATGCAAACGCTTTCCAAGGCCTGGGGTCTTGCAGCCCTGAGGGTGGGAATGTCTTTTGCATCCAGGGAAATTATCGGCGTCATGAACAGGATCAAGCCCCCGTATAATATTAATCAGGCATCACAGGAGTTGGCCATGACCGCTTTGGAAAATGTTGAATCGGTGAACGAAATGATCCGTGAGCTGGTAGCCCAGCGTAAGCTCATGGAAGAAGAACTACCTGCAGTACCCGTAATCAAGAAACTTTTTCCTTCGGAAGCCAATTTTATCCTGGCTGAGGTAAGCAATGCCCCAGCCGTTTATCAATACCTGCTGGAGGCGGGCATAGTGGTCAGGTTGCGTAAGAACATCCTGATTTTTGGTGATTGCCTGAGGATTACAGTGGGCACCCCCGAAGAGAACGGCAGGCTTATTGAGGCTCTCAAGAATTTCAAGGAGCAATAATGTGGTAATTTTAATGAAAATCTACAATTGACAAATATGAAACAGATACTTACAGGGTTGCTGTTTATGACCAGCTTCCTTATTACCAAAAACATTCATGCTACAGACACAACCAAGGTAAGGCCAGCACCTGCCGATGACGTAACGCTGGTGCTTCAGCCAGGATTCAGCGCTGCAGTAATAAATGAAGGAGTTGGGAAGAACAGGCATATTGCCGTCAATGCTAACGGCGACATCTATGTTAAGCTCGAACGTCCCCAGAAAGGTAAAGGCATCCTGGTACTGAAAGAAAAATCCGGAAAGGCCGAAGTGGTAAATCGTTTTGGAGATTTTGGAGGAACGGGCATTGCCATCAAGAATGGTTACCTCTATGCCTCCTCAAACAGCGACGTTTACCGTTTCAAACTCAATGCAAACAATGCTGTTGACCCTTCACAAAAACCAGAGAAGATCATCACAGGCCTGATCAACAAGGGCCAGCACGAATCCAAATCTTTGACGCTCGATAATGACGGAAATATTTATGTGAACATCGGCGCTCCTTCCAATTCCTGCCAGGTCGATGACCGGCAACCCGGGTCTCTGGGCCGTACACCCTGTCCCATATTGGATTCGGCAGGCGGTATCTGGCAGTTCAAGGCAGACAAACTTGATCAGACCTATAAAGACGGCACACGCTATGCTACCGGCATCCGCAATGTGGTTGGGCTCGACTGGAATAACACCACCAATCAACTTTATGCCATGCAGCATGGACGTGATGGATTATTCCAGATGTTTCCCAAATTGTACAATGCAGAACAAGGCGCGGAATTGCCAGCGGAAGAATTACTTCAGGTGAAAAAGGGCGGGGACTTTGGCTGGCCCTATTGCTATTACGATCCTGGTCAGAGCAAAAAGATCCTGGCACCGGAATATGGCGGTGACGCCAAACAACAGGGCCGTTGCGAAGGCGTGGACACACCTGTGTATGCGTTCCCGGGTCACTGGGGTCCGAATGCCCTGCTTTTTTATACTGGAGACCAGTTCCCTGAAAAATATAAGAATGGTGCCTTCATAGCCTTTCATGGCTCCTGGAACCGGGCGCCATTGCCCCAAAAAGGATACAACGTGGTATTTCTCCCGTTCAAGGATGGCAAGCCAAGTGGCAAATACGAAGTGTTTGCCGACGGCTTTATGGGTGCAACGGAAATTAAATCTCCCGGAGATGCGAAACGTCGTCCCTGCGGACTTGCCCAGGGACCAGATGGTTCACTTTATGTTTCCGACGACGAAAAGGGCACAATCTGGAAAATCACCTATAAACAATAACGATGACGAGCAAAATCATAATGATCGGTGCAGTGATGACTAGCCTGGTCACTTCCTCATTCAACAGTCAGCGCCTGGACCAGGGTGACCTCAAAGCCTCCATAGAACGGGGTTCAAAGGTGTATGAAACCTATTGTCTGTCCTGTCATATGCAAGATGGTTCCGGTGTTCCGGGGATGAATCCGCCACTTAAAAAAACAAAGTGGGTAGAGGGTCCGAAAAAGGACCTTACGAATTTGCTGCTTAAAGGCCTTACGGGTGAGATCGAAGTGAACGGTGACTACTATGATAATGTAATGCCTTCCCAGGCATACCTGAAGGACCAGGAACTGGCAGATGTGATGACCTATATAAGAAACAGTTTTGGAAACAAGGCTTCCGGAGTTTCAGTTGCCGAAGTAAAAAAATGGAGGGCCACGGTGAAATAACCGCAAGCGCATGAAAAGAGTATTATTTATTGACCGCGACGGCACACTGATTGACGAAGCGCCTCCAACTTATCAGCTTGACGCCTTCAGCAAACTGAATTTTTACCCGCACATGTTTGAGTTCATGGGTCGTATCGCGCGGGAGCTCGACTATGAGCTGGTGATGGTCACCAACCAGGACGGGCTGGGAACAAGTTCTTTTCCGGAAGCGGATTTTAATCTCATTCACGATTTTGTGATGAAGACGCTGAAAGGAGAGGGGATACATTTCGATGCCGTCTTTGTTGACCGGACCTTTGCCGCGGACAATGCGCCGACACGCAAACCCTCTACGGGTATGCTTACCCGTTATTTGAACAACGGAGATTATGATTTGGCTAATTCCTACGTCATTGGCGACCGTATCACGGATGTGCAACTGGCAAAAAACCTTGGCTGTAAGGCCATATGGCTAAACAATGATCCCAGTCTCGGCGCCGGGGAAATTGCCGGCGACATAAAATTGCTTGCGGAAACCATCGCCCTGGAAACGGCCGAATGGAAATTGGTTTACCAGTTTCTGAAATCAGGTTTGAGGCAGGTGGTACATGACCGCAATACACATGAAACAAAGATCCATATCGAACTCAATATCGACGGCAACGGAAAATCCGAGATTTCAACCGGTCTCGGTTTCTTCGACCATATGCTCGATCAGATTGCGCGTCATGGAAAAATGGACCTCAGCATCCGCACCCAGGGTGACCTCCATATCGACGAACACCATTCTATTGAGGATACGGGTATTGCATTGGGCGAGGCCTTCGCCAAAGCACTGGCCGACAAACGAGGTATGGCTCGTTATGGCTTTGCCCTGCCCATGGATGAGGCGGAAGCCAAGGTGCTGATTGATTTCGGTGGACGTGCCTGGCTGGTCTGGAATGCTGAATTCCGCAGGGAAAGGATCGGGGAGATGCCAACGGAAATGTTCCATCATTTCTTTAAATCATTTAGCGATTCTGCCAGGTGTAACCTGAATATCGCGTGCAGTGGAGACAATGAGCATCATAAGATTGAAGCGATTTTTAAGGCATTCGCCAAAGCGATCCGCATGGCTGTAACCCGGGATCCCTGGAGTAATTACCTACCCAGCACGAAAGGCGTACTGTAAAAAAAGCAGGAAAAAATTGGAAAGAAAGCAAAAACAATCCATATTTGCATTTCAATG
This sequence comes from uncultured Chitinophagaceae bacterium, assembly GCA_963808065.1. Classification (GTDB taxonomy): domain Bacteria; phylum Bacteroidota; class Bacteroidia; order Chitinophagales; family Chitinophagaceae; genus Flavitalea. The sequence continues at coordinate 465,735 of CAWEEK010000007.1, read as the reverse complement.
AAAATTCAGATAACAAATCAACAGTGGTGGTGGCATACAGGTTCCTATGGGAGCAGGTAATGCTATTACTGTTTTGTAATACAATATTGGGCCCCGGATACACCGGGGTTTTTTATTTTATGAAAAAGATCAGACTCGAAACTATTTGTACCCGCATGCTGGCGGACGTCTTTACCCCGGTGGGTATCTATCTCCGGTTGCGCGACCGCTTCAGGGACACCGTATTGCTGGAGAGTACAGACCACCACACCGCTGAGGATAGCTATTCTTTTATCGGCATCAATGCCATCGGAGGAATTGAGATCAGTACAGTCGAGAGCATGGAAGTAAAATATCCCGGACGGCCAATCGAAAAACAAACGATCAAGGACCGCTCGACCATTCCTGGTGAGCTTTGGAAGTTCATGGATGGCTTTGAGATTGCGGGTGAGCAATCGAAGGAATTAGCATTCGCACAGGGTCTTTATGGTTACACCACCTTCGATGCGGTCCAGTTCTTTGATACCATCAGTTTGCAGAAAAGAAATGAAAAACCGCAGGTGCCATTGATGCGTTATCGGTTGTACCAGTACGTTATAGCCATCAATCATTTCAAGGATGAACTCTATGTGTGTGAGAATATTATCCAGGGAATAGAAAGAACTCCGGGAAGGATTGAATCGCTCATCAGGAGCAGGGACATTCCGGTATATCCTTTCAGGCCGGTTCAGCAGGAAGAGTCCAATTGCACTGATGAAGCTTTTCGGGAAATGGTGAGCAATGGTATTAAAAGTTGTCTGAGAGGTGACGTTTTTCAAATCGTGCTCAGCAGACGGTTCAACCGGGGATTTACCGGTGATGAATTCAATGTTTACCGCGCATTGAGATCCATCAATCCATCCCCATATTTATTTTATTTCGACTACGGCGAATACAGGCTAATGGGCTCATCTCCCGAAGCCCAGCTGATCATACGCAACGGCAAGGCCATCGTTCACCCAATCGCCGGAACTTTTAAAAGAACCGGCAATGACGAACAAGACCTGCTTGAGGCTGAAAGACTGTTGAAAGACGAGAAGGAAAATGCGGAACACGTCATGCTGGTGGATCTTGCCCGCAACGACCTCAGCCGGCTCTGTGATGAGGTGAAGGTGTCGAAATACAAACAGATCCAATACTATTCTCATGTGATTCATCTCGTAAGCGAGGTTACGGGCAAGGTAAGACCCGGCTGCAATCCTTTTGAACTATTGGCGAAGACCTTCCCGGCAGGCACCCTGAGCGGCGCTCCGAAATTCAATGCCATGCAACTGATCGATAAGTATGAACCCACCTCCAGGTCTTTTTACGGTGGCGGAATTGGTTTTATTGGATTCAATGGCAGTTGTAATCACGCCATTATGATCAGGAGCCTGCTCAGCCGGAACAATGAACTGATTTACCAGGCCGGTGCGGGCATTGTTGCTGCCTCCAAACCTGAGAGTGAATTGCAGGAAGTGAACAATAAGCTCAATGCCCTGCGTTCAGCAATCAACTTTGCAGCGGGTGATCTTATTCATTCGGTTCAGCAGGGAAATAATATTTCATCAAAAGATGCTGTAGAGATAAACGCATAAGCAATCATGAAGATCCTTGTTTTTGACAACTATGATTCTTTCACCTACAACCTGGTTCACCTGGTAGGGAAGATCGTTCCATTCAAGGTCGATGTTTTCAGAAATGACCAGATCCCTTTGGAGAAGATCAGGGATTATGATAAAATCATCCTGTCGCCCGGCCCTGGAATACCAGAGGAAGCCGGTTTGCTGCTTCCGCTGATAAAAGAATACGCCGCCACCAAGTCAATTCTTGGAGTATGCCTGGGACATCAGGCGCTTTCGGAAGCATTCGGGGGTTCACTTATCAACCTGAGTGAGGTCTTTCATGGGGTTTCGACAAATTGTACCGTTCAGGAAAAAGGAGCCCGGCTTTTTGAGGGCCTGCCTTCCAGTTTTGAAGTAGGCAGGTACCATAGCTGGATCGTTGACCGGAATACCCTTCCCGTCGAATTCCAGGTTACCGCCGAGGATGAGAAAGGGTATATCATGGCGATGCAACATAGGTCCTATGACCTCCAGGGTGTACAGTTTCATCCCGAAAGTGTACTGACACCGCTGGGGCAGAGTATAATGAGCAACTGGTTGAAGAACTGAGTAATCAATCCCAAATGAAAAAAATTCTTCAATATCTGTTTGAGTACAATACGCTTGGTTCCACCGAGGCCAAAGAAGTCCTGGTGAATATCGCAAGAGGAGCATACAATGAATCGGAGATTGCCTCCTTTATAACGGTGTTCCTTATGCGTAGTATTACCATTCCCGAGCTTCAGGGTTTCAGGGACGCCCTGCTTGAGCTTTGCCTGAAGGTCGATCTGAAAGGCTGCCAGACCATGGACATAGTGGGAACCGGGGGAGATGGAAAAAATACTTTCAATATTTCCACACTTGCCTGATTCATAGTGGCAGGAACCGGACAAAAGGTTGCAAAACATGGCAATTACGGCGCCACCTCCATCAGCGGGGCATCGAATGTTATGGAAAAACTGGGGTACAGGTTCAAGTCGGATAACGATGCCTTAAACAGGGAAGTGGACACAGCAAATATTTGTTTTCTGCATGCCCCTGTTTTCCATCCAGCATTAAAGACGGTTGGTCCTATCCGTAAGAATCTGGCCGTTCGTACCTTTTTCAATATGCTTGGACCCATGGCCAACCCTGCATCTCCTGCCTTTCAACTGGTAGGTGTTTACAACCTGGAAATGGCAAGGATATACAATTACCTGCTGCAGCAGTCGGGCAGGGCATTCACCATCATACATGGCCTCGATGGTTATGATGAGATCTCGCTTACCAACGACACCAAGGTGATCACGGCCGAAGGCGAGAAAGTGATGACACCGGAACAACTGGGAAAAAGAATGGTAAGCGCGGCTGATATTTCCGGCGGCGATACTGCGGAGGAAGCGGCCTTGATCTTCAAAAATATACTGGAAGGCAATGGAACCTGGGCGCAGAATGCCGTGGTGCTGGCCAATGCGGCGATGGCCCTGCATTGCACAGGAAGGTATGCACAGTATGATGATGCTTACCAGGCGGCTGTACTCAGCCTCGAGAGCAAGACTGCCCTGAATTGTTTAAAAAAATTAATATCTCTTCAGTAATGAATATTCTGGAAACCATAGTGGCACAGAAACGGATTGAAGTTGAAGAGCGCAAACGACTTCATCCCCTCGCCCTGATAGAGAAGGGAAAGGGATTCAAAAGAAATACCATATCGCTCCGTGGATCTTTGGAGAAAGAAAATTCTTCGGGCATCATTGCGGAATTCAAGAGAAAGTCACCATCAAAAGGAGTCATCAACGGACGGGCAGATGTGCAACAGGTAACAGTTGGCTATGCCAAAGGAGGCGCTGCGGCTTTGTCGGTGCTGACCGACACCGGTTTTTTTGGCGGCAGTGATGCCGACCTTGAACAGGCAAGGATCAGTGCTATTCCCATTCTGCGGAAGGATTTTATGATCGACGAATACCAGATCATTGAATCCAGATCGCTCGGAGCAGATGTTATCCTGCTCATCGCCGCCTGTCTGAGTACGAAGATGGTCAGGCAACTCGCGGTCCTGGCGAAAAGTGTTGGCCTGGAAGTGTTGCTGGAAATTCATGATGAAACGGAACTCGCGCATATCTGTCCCGAAGTAGACATCGTTGGTGTGAACAACAGGGACCTGAAAACATTTATTGTTGACATCATGCGATCAATAGAGCTGTCCCAATCAATCCCGGCGGAAAAGATCCGGATCTCCGAGAGCGGCCTGAATACGGCATCCGACATAGACCTGTTGCGCGAGGCAGGTTACAGCGGTTTTCTTATCGGCGAGAAATTCATGCGTGAACCCAATCCTGAACTGGCCTTTATTGATTTTGTAAACACATTAACAACAAGACCGGCATTGCCCGTAAAAGGAGGGAAGAGCCTATGAGAATCAAGGTCTGCGGCATGACCCAGCTGGAACAGGTGGAAAGGCTTCCTGATTTGGGTATCACCTTTGCCGGCTTTATTTTTTATTCTAAATCACCCCGGTATGTTTTTCGTCATCTTACCACCTCACAGATCAAGAAGATAAATAACATCAATAAAGTGGGTGTGTTTGTGAATGCTCCGATCGAAGACGTTCTGCATATGGTGGATGAATGTCGTTTGCACATGGTGCAGCTTCATGGCGATGAGTCACCGAAGTATTGCGAAAAGATCGCGGACTATGTTTCTGTTGTAAAGGCATTTCGGATCAGCGACAACGATTCCATTGAATGGATGATCAATCCCTTTATGGACGTGTCCGACATGTTCATGTTTGATACCATGGGAGCGGGTTATGGAGGCACGGGAAAAAAACTGGACTGGAACATACTTGACAGTGGCAATATCAGCAAGCCCTTCTTTCTTAGCGGCGGCATACAGCCAGAGGACATTTCTGCGCTCACCGAATTTTCGCACAAACCCGTTGGGAAGTCCCTGTTCGCCATCGACATCAACAGTAAATTTGAAACTTCGCCTGGCGTGAAGGACCTGGATAAAATAGAAAATTTCGCAAGGTCACTTAATACAAATGTTAGCTAAAGCAATATCAATGGAAGTCAGTTATAGAAATCCGGACCTGAGAGGATATTATGGGAAATTCGGAGGCGCTTATATTCCCGAAATGCTTTATCGCAATGTCGAGGAACTTCGGGAAAATTACCTTCAGATCATCAATGAACCGGGTTTTCAGAAAACCTTCCGCGACCTGTTGAAGGATTATGTTGGGAGGCCGACACCACTATACCACGCGGAACGACTGAGTGAACACTACAAGACAAACATCTATCTCAAGCGCGAAGATCTGTGTCATACGGGTGCGCACAAGATTAACAATACCATCGGTCAGATCCTGCTTGCGGAACGACTCGGGAAGAAAAGGATCATCGCAGAAACGGGCGCGGGTCAGCACGGAGTGGCAACCGCAACTGTTTGCGCACTGAAGAATATCGAGTGTATTGTGTACATGGGTGAAAGAGATATTGAACGGCAGGCACCGAATGTAGCCAGGATGAAGATGCTGGGCGCTACTGTTATTCCCGCATTGAGCGGGAGCAAGACTTTGAAGGATGCCACCAATGAAGCCATCCGCGACTGGATCAATAACCCAGTTGACACCCATTACATTATAGGAAGCGTGGTTGGACCTCATCCATATCCGGATATGGTAGCCCGGTTTCAGAGTATCATCAGCGAGGAGATCCGCTGGCAGCTGAAGGAGAAAACAGGAAGCGAACTGCCGCAATACGTGGTTGCCTGCGTGGGAGGTGGAAGTAATGCTGCGGGCGCCTATTACTATTTTCTTGATGAGCCATCAGTAAAAGTGGTGGCAGTGGAAGCCGCTGGTCGTGGTCTTGAGAGCGGATACAGCGCAGCCACTACTACGTTGGGAAGGGACGGCGTTCTTCATGGTAGCAGGAGTATTGTGATGCAGACCGAAGACGGACAGGTAACCGAGCCACACAGCATTTCCGCCGGACTCGATTATCCGGGGATTGGACCCATGCATGCGAACCTGTTTGAAAGCGGGCGGGGAATATTTTTTAGTGCCACCGATGAACAGGCCCTGGACGCGTCTTTCCAGGTGGCGCGAATGGAAGGCATCATTCCTGCCCTCGAAACTGCCCATGCCTTTGCTGTGATTGACAGGATAGGTTGTTCTTCCTCAGACAATGTGGTCATCTGCCTGAGTGGCAGAGGAGACAAGGATCTGGCGGCTTATATGAAAAAAATGAACCTGCAATAAGCTTTTCATGAACAGACTAGACGTATTATTTCAAAAAAAGAAGTCCGGCATCCTGAATGTCTATTGCACAGCAGGTTTTCCAGAGGCCGATAGTACCGGCGAGGTGATGATTGCCCTCCAGGACAGCGGAGTAGATATTATTGAGCTGGGCATGCCATACAGTGACCCACTTGCCGACGGACCCGTGATCCAGGCCAGCAGCTCCCGGGCATTGGCGAATGGAATGACTATGACGAAATTGTTTGGCACGTTGAAGGATTTTCGGAAGAGGGTTACATTGCCTGTTCTGCTCATGGGATACATGAATCCGGTACTCCAGTACGGATTTGAAAATTTTTGCGCGGCAGCTGAGACCTGTGGAATTGATGGATTAATTCTTCCCGACCTTCCATTGTATGAATTTGAACATGAATACGGTGAGGTGATAAAAAAACATGGGTTGAAATGCATCTTCCTGGTGACTCCGGAAACATCCGATGAACGGATAAAAAAAATCGACCGGCTAAGCACAGGGTTCTTATACGCAGTTTCTTCCTCATCCACGACGGGAAAAGAAAAAAATATCGGGGGTCAGCTTGACTATTTCAAACGCCTGCAGGCATTGAACCTGAGTAACCCGGTGCTGGTGGGCTTCGGAATCAGGGACAAGGAAACATTTCAGGCAGCGACCAGGTTGAGCGCCGGGGGTATCATTGGAACGGCCTATATCCGCGCAATTGAACAGTCTGCAAACATCAGTGAAACAACAAAGGAATTTATCAATGGTATCATCGGATAAAACAGGCAACAGTGATGAGATCGTAATCATCAGGTATAACGCCGGAAACATATTATCGGTGCAGTATGCCCTCGAGCGCATAGGTGCGAAGGCAATCGTGACGGATGATGCCGGCAGGATAAAAGACGCTTCGAAGGTGATCTTCCCGGGAGTCGGTGAAGCGAGTACAACAATGGCCTACCTGAGAGAAAAGAAACTGGACCTTGTCATCGGGTCGCTAACGCAACCAGTTCTTGGGATCTGTCTTGGCATGCAACTGATGTGCAGGTACAGTGAAGAAAATGACACACAATGCATCGGCATATTTGATGAATCGGTACGATTGTTTCAACCCCTTGCTGGCAGAGAAAAGGTGCCCCAGATCGGGTGGAACAATATCTACGACCTGCAGACCGGGTTATTCAATGGTGTGGCGGAGCAAACCTATATCTATTCTGTGCATAGTTATTATGCCGAAACCGGCTCCCAGACCATCGCGAAAGCAAATTATATTCAGCCCTACAGTGTGGCGTTGAGAAAGGATAATTTTTACGGAGTTCAGTTTCACCCGGAAAAAAGCGCGGGGGCAGGGGAGCAGATCCTGAGAAATTTTTTGAATGGACCGATTAACTAATTTTTACTTTGAATGGAAATCATACCAGCAATAGATATCATTGACGGAAAATGTGTGAGGCTTACACAGGGCGATTATGCATCGGTTACCGTTTACAATCAGCATCCCCTTGAGGTGGCCAAGGCATTTGAAGACGCCGGACTCGACCGGATTCACCTGGTTGACCTCGACGGTGCCAAAACCGGGGCAGTCAAAAACTGGAAAGTGCTGGAAACCCTGGCCACAAAAACCAATTGCAGGATCGACTTTGGAGGAGGCATCAAATCGGTCTCCGACCTGGACATCGTCCTGAATTCAGGTGCCAGATGGGCAACATTGGGAAGCATCGCCGTGAAGGATGAAAAGACATTTGTGTCCTGGATAAACCACTATGGTGCGGACCGTTTTTTGCTTGGTGCCGATGTTAAAAAAGAAAAGATAGCCGTCAGCGGCTGGCTTGAACAAACGGACATCTGGATCTACGATTTCATCAGAAAATATTTGGAACAGGGGATCACCCAGGTATTTTGCACGGATGTAAGCAAGGACGGACTTCTTCAGGGGCCTGCAACATCACTGTATGAAACCATCATACAGGAATTTCCATCACTGTATTTCATTGCCAGCGGCGGCGTCAGTTCGATGAAGGATGTGGAAGCCCTTGCCATGATCGGTTGCAGTGGTGCCATCATCGGCAAGGCGATCTATGAAAACCGGATCAAGTTATCAGACCTCAAAAACTTCAACATTGCTGACGCGTAGAATCATTCCCTGCCTGGATATCCGTGATGGAAGAACCGTTAAGGGCATCAATTTCGAAAACATCAGGGACGCCGGTGACCCGGTCGACCTGGGGGCATTCTATGGGGAACAGGGTGCTGACGAACTGGTGTTTCTCGACATCACTGCAACGAATGAAAAAAGAAAAACTCTTAGTGAACTCGCCAACAGGATTGCGCATCGCATAAATATTCCATTTACGGTTGGCGGAGGCATATCATCCGTAGCCGACGTTCAGGTGCTCCTCGACAATGGTGCGGATAAAATCTCTGTGAACACCGCGGCCTTTCGCAATCCTTCGCTGATCAGCGACCTGGCACTTCAGTTTGGCAGCCAGTGTGTAGTGCTGGCCATCGACACCAAAAAAGAGGACGATGGCAAATGGTATGTCTACCTCAACGGTGGAAGATTGAAAACAGAAACACTCTGTACCGACTGGGCAGAAAAGGCGGTGCAACTCGGGGCAGGGGAAATCCTTCTTACGAGTATGAATCATGATGGCACGAAGAAGGGTTTTGCCCTGGACATTACCAGGCAACTGTCCACCACCCTGCCTGTGCCAATTATCGCATCCGGCGGTGGCGGCGAGATGGTACATTTTGCTGACGTGTTCAATGAAGGAAAGGCGGATGCCGCCCTTGCCGCCAGTATCTTTCATTTCAAAGAAATAGCCATACCCGAACTGAAACGATATTTAAAGGCCAATCAAATCGAAATCAGAATTTAAAACAAGAATATTGAAACCTGCATTTGAAAAATATTCAGACGGGCTCGTGCCGGCCATCGTTCAGGACGATGAAACTTCAAAAGTGCTGATGCTCGGCTTCATGAACCAGGAGGCGCTGGATAAGACCATCGCCGATAAGAAACTAACTTTCTTCAGCCGTTCAAGACAGCGCTTATGGACCAAGGGGGAGGAGAGTGGGAACTTCCTGTTGCTGCGTTCCGTGAGCCTGGATTGTGACAATGATACCCTGCTGATCAAGGCTCATCCGCTTGGTCCCGTGTGTCATACCGGTGCCGACACCTGCTGGAATGAGACCAATTTGAAGGGAGATTTTCTGACCAAACTTGAGGGCATTATTGAACAGCGGAAAAATGGTGCTGATGAAGGGTCATATGTAAAAAATCTGTTCGGCAAGGGCCTCAATAAAATTGCGCAGAAGGTTGGAGAAGAGGCAGTTGAACTGGTGATCGAGGCAAAGGACAATGATGATAATTTGTTCCTCAACGAATCCGCCGATCTGCTCTTTCATTATTTGCTTTTGCTTAACGCCAAAGGGTTTAATTTGCAGTCGGTTGTACAAGTTCTTGAACAGCGCCATTCTAAATAGTGTCTCCATGAAAGCATTGCTCATCAGCCTTTTAATTTTACCAATTGCCATTACGGCTCAACAGAAATTCACGATTTCAGGCAAACTGAAAGGTTTGACAGAGGGCTCTGCCGTCAGTGTGTCCAATGCAAATGTTCCTGAAGACACGGTGGCAAAAGGAGTGGTAAAGGCAGGTGCATTTCAGCTCACCGGTGCAGTTCCTGAACCAAATCTTTACCAGATTAATTTTGATGGCCTTCAGAAAAAGACGGTAGTTTTTATCGGCAATGATAACTTATCCATTACCGGTGATGTAGACAAGATCCAGGACCTGGCCATCAGCGGTTCCGCAATCAATAATGATTTCGAGGCATTCAAGAAAACTTTCAACCCACTTTTCCAGGACCTTGGCGTTATGGGTCAGAAGATTAATGCCACCCCGGGCATCAAACAGACCGACAGCCTGATGATCGCATACAAGAAACACCTGGAAAAGATCAAGGGTAATGTGGACCAGTATGTAAACGGTCATAAGTCTTCACCGGTGACACCTTTTGTTATGCTCGTCACCAGCCAGATGGAACAGGACATGCCCACACTTGAAAAACGTTTCAATCTGCTGAATCCTGAGGTAAAGGATGGTTTTTATGGCAAGATCATACAGCAGCAACTCCAGGAAAGAAAAACTGGTGCGATCGGTTCGCAGGCTATGGATTTTACCCAGACCGATCCTGCGGGCAAACCGGTTTCCCTGAGTTCATTCAAAGGTAAATATGTTCTGATCGATTTTTGGGCCAGCTGGTGCCGGCCATGTCGCATGGAAAATCCAAATGTGGTCAAAGTGTATAATAAATTCAAGGAGAAGAATTTCACCGTTCTCGGAGTTTCCCTTGACCGTGACCGTGAACCCTGGTTAAAAGCGATCAAGGACGACAACCTGATCTGGACCCATGTCAGTGACCTTAAATTCTGGAACAATGAAGTCGCCACCAAATACAAGATCCAGTCTATTCCCCAAAACTTTTTGGTCGATCCTTCCGGCAAGATCATAGCCACCAATCTGCGTGGAGAGGATCTCAATAGTCGACTCTGCGAATTGCTGGGTTGTAAATAATTAATTTTTTAGTTGTCTCTTGTAGAGTTGAACCGTATTCTCGTAGCCGAGATACAGGCTATCTGCCACCAGCGCATGACCAATGGAGACTTCCATCAGGCCTTTGATATTTTGTGCAAAGAATTTTAGGTTCTGCAGGTCAAGGTCATGACCGGCATTGATGCCCAACCCGTTTTTTATCGCTGATTCTGCCGCCGCAACATAGGGTGCGATCGCCTTGTGTTTATCATTCCTGAAGTTGTCTGCATAGTCCTGGGTATAGAGTTCGATCCTGTCGGTTCCTGTTGCCGCGGCACCCACTACCATTTCAATTACAGGATCTACGAATATCGAAGTACGTATTCCTGCATTCCGAAAGACTTTAATGATCGAGACAAGATAGTCCCTGTGTTCAATCGTATTCCATCCATGGTTGGATGTCAACTGGTTCAGGTCATCGGGCACCAGGGTTACCTGGTGGGGCCTGACCTCAAGCACGAGTTCTACAAACTTCCGTTCGCGGCAGTTGCCTTCGATGTTGAATTCTGTTTTAATGAGAGGACGGATATTCCTCACATCGCCGTACCTGATGTGGCGCTCGTCGGGCCTGGGATGCACCGTTACTCCATCCGCTCCGAATCGCTCGGCGTCCATGGCTGCCTTAAGTACATCGGGTGTATTTCCACCCCTGCTGTTGCGTAGGGTCGCGAACTTGTTGATGTTCACCGAGAGTTTAACCATGCACAAATTTAAACCCGGCGGCGACCCATAAACAAAAAAAATAAGGAAGCCGGCCAATAGCTTCCTTATTCAAAGGTTAAGGTTGTTGTATAATGCGTTTAACTATCCTTTCGAAAGGTGGGTTGAAAACAGGACTGATCCTTCAATGTCGATGATGTCGATAAGAAAGGCTCCTGAAGTCAGATTTCCCAGATCGTTGATGGCAGTCACATTGGTTCCTTTTACAAGGTACCAGCTGAACATTTTTACAATTCTGTCTTCTTCATTAAACATGCGCACAATAATGTTCCTGTTCTGGTCACAGGTCACATCCATCGTTAGCACGGTGTAGAAGGGATTTGGGCGCACAGTTACTTTTGTGATCATGATATTTGTTTTAACGGGTAGGTAAGCTTTGCCGTCAGAATCGTCATACGATTTCAGTATTCGGGTAAACATTTCTGATCTCATAATGGCGTCTCTGGATTTCATGATTCTGAGTTGTAATTGTGATCTTTACTATGTTTGATTTGACTTCGGTTGCTACCCTGTAACGAATAAAATGCCAGTTCCTGACCACTTGATTATCACAGTATTGCAGATGCTACTTCAATTACCTCTTCCCAAATAGGGATGGAAAAATTCAGACTGGGAGTGATGTTGCTTAGTTAGAACCTCGCGATCAGTTTCAGATTGAGCAATCTGGGGGTAAGCCGGTTGGGAATGGCATAACTGGTGTTGGAGAAATCCTTGATGAGAAGAAAGGAAATGGTGTTGTCCCTGTCGATAAGATTAAACACTTCAAGTGTCGCCCACAGGCTTTCAAAGTTCTTTAGCCTGCTACTGATTTTTTTCCGCGCTTTTTCGCCATCGATCAGCAATGCGCTGAACCCGATGTCGATCCTGATATAGGGGTCAATGATCAGGGCGTTTCGATATTTCACACTACCGGGAATATTGAATGGCATGTTACTGCCATAAATAAAATTCAGGTAAACCTTGAAGTTTTTATTTGTCGCAAGATAATCCTGCAGGTAGAGACCGAAATTAAATAGTCTGTCCGTCGGACGGCGGAACCATCCTCCTTCTCTGTGGACGCTGTCGATGGGGTTATTCAGTGAGTCCAGCTGATAGTCATAATACGAATCGCCATCAATATTTTCCCTGGTTCGCATGAAGCCCAGACTGATCCAGCTTTCCGCACCTTTCGACAGTTCGGAGAATAGGCGGAATTCGAGACCGGTCGCATAGGCTCGGGCGTTGTTTTCTCCGCTGTACCGCAGCCGGACATTTTCAATGTCGTAAACAACTACATCATTCATTGCCTTGTACCATGCCTCGGTGGTTAGCCGAAATGGCCGGTTGCGCGAATGGAAATTAAAGTCCAGACCTGCACTGACCTGGTAGCTGCGCTGGGCCTTGAGATCCGTGTTGACGCTTCCGTCCATTCTTCTCAGTTCGCGGTAGAAGGGTGGCTGATGATAGGCTCCGGCGGCCGCGCGGAAGATGACGTCGGATTTCCATCGCGCCGGTTTCCACGAGATGCCGGCTCTTGGTGACACCAGCACCTGGTCATTCAGGTCATTGTAATTATATCGCAACCCGAGTTGTGCTGCCCATCCTTCCAAACGGGGTATTACCAGGTTGTCCTGGATGTATCCTGAAAGACGGAATATTGTGAGGTTCGCACTTGAATGCGCATACTCGCTTAATTCAAAAGTTTCGGGACGATAGGGGAGATTGTATCCGGCCGAGTCGAGGTATTTCCACTCATGTAGTTTATCATGGATCTGCTGTATCTCCGCGGTTTGTCCCCATTGAAAAAAATGGTTGCCGTAGTTAAGACTTCCTTTGTGCGAAAGATTCCATACCGTGATGTTAAGGCTATTCCTCGCGAAGGTTTGGTACAGACCTGCGCCGAGTGGATTATTGATCAGCCCAAAGTCCGCCTTTGACTTGTCAAACTCTCTTTCCCCAAAAAGATAAGCGCCGGTGATATCGATCGATTCGCTTTCATCATTGACGAACCGGCTCAGCATCCATTTCAGTCGTAATTTTTTATTCGGTTGATGAATGAATGAAAGGCCGAACATATTTGTATGATAATAGTCCTTTTCCTTTCCGTCGAAATAAATGTCCAGTCCAAGATTTGCGCTGTAATAAGGCGAGAATACCGAAGAGGTCAGTTGGCTGAATTCAGGTCTCAGGGTAAAGCCCGTGACCGAAATATTGGCCAGTAATTCAAGGCTTGCTTTTTCGGAGACCTGGTAAGTGAATAATGCCTGGATGTCGGAAGAGGAGGGAACATAATTGCCCTTGGTTTCCTGGCTTCTGAACAGGTTTCTGTTTGTACGGTTGCGAATTCCCGCCAGATAAGTGAATTTTTTATTTTTTGAACTTCCTTCCAAATGCAGACCCTGTTCGAGAAAGCTCAGGTAGACCGATCCGTGAAAGGATATGGGGCGCCGGTACTGAATGTCAAGCACGGAGGACATCTTATCTCCGTACCTGGCCTGGAACCCACCGTTGTAGAAATTTACATTTCTCGCTAGTTCCGGATTGATGAAACTCAGTCCTTCCTGTTGGCCGCTTCTGACCAGGTAAGGACGGAATACTTCGAAATCATTTACGTAGATCAGGTTCTCGTCATAATTTCCTCCCCTGACCGTGTATTGAGAAGTCAGTTCATTGTTAGAGCCGACGAATATCTTGATCAGGCTTTCTATCCCGCCAACAGGCGAAGGGAGATTTGCAGAAGCTTTCGGATTGATGGAAATCAGACCTGCTTCTCTTCTTTGTTGCTGGTCGGTGATCACTACCGAATCCAGGTTGCCCTCCTCATGTTCAAGACGGATTTCGATATACTGGTTCTGTCTTTCCTTCAGCAAAAAATTTCTTTGTACTGATCGATAGCCAGTGGAACTGAAGATAAGAGCGAAGGTTCTACCCGCGGGAACTCTGAGTTGAAAGGTTCCTGAGTCGGTGGTTGAAGTGCCGGTTTGCCGGCCGAGGATGGTCACTGATACCCCTGAAAGCGGTTTGTTCTGTTCGTCCGTTACTGTACCTGAAAGCACCGGCAATCCAGTTTGCCCATGGCAAATCAAAACGATGGTCTGGAAGAAGATCAACAGCAGGTAGCGGGCGATTGTCAATGGGCTAGTTTAACAGGACAATTTAAACTTATTTAAGTTTAGGACTTTACCGTGTGAATTCCCGATGCCTCAGAGTTGTTTCAGTCTATGGATGGTGGCTATCGGGTCGGAAGATTTGAATACTGTATTTCCCACCACGAGGACGTCGGCTCCAGCTGCAATGATCTCTGCTGCGTTTTCGACCGTAACCCCACCATCGATCTGGATTTTTACATTCATCCCTTTCTCATCGATCATCCGCCGGAGTAATTTAATCTTGACAAGTGTATGCGGTATAAATTTCTGTCCGCCGAATCCTGGATTCACACTCATCAGATTGACAACCTGGATATCGTGCAGAATATCTTTCAGCAGGTCTATGGGTGAATGAGGGTTGACGGCTACACCCGCGTCCATTCCCAAAGAACGGATCTGTTCAATATTTCTATGTAGATGCGGGCAGGCTTCGAGATGAATGCTGAGCACCTGTGCTCCCGCGGCCTTAAATGCATTGATGTATTTTTCGGGTTCAACGATCATCAGATGTACATCGGAAATCTTTTTATTAATCCTGGTGACCATTTCTATCACGGGCAGACCAAAACTGATATTGGGTACGAAACGGCCATCCATTACATCCAGGTGGAGCCATTCTGCTTCGCTTTCATTCACCATGGTGCATTCCCTTTCCAGGTGCAGGAAGTCGGCTGCGAGCAGGGATGGAGCAATAATGGCCATAGATAAGATAGTTGTTGATGTGCGGTCGCAAGATACGACTAGCGATTTAAACGTCTGAGTGCCTGACGCGCCTCCGAAAAAGAATTGTCCAGGCTAAGGGCCCTTTCGTAGTTCAGCCTGGCTTGTACATCATCGCCCGTAGCTTCATTGGATTTTCCCAGCCAGTAATATGCGTCGGGATCCGTGTTGCTGACGGTGATCGCCAGTTCGAAGGTCTTGACTGCCTCCGGGTAGTTTTTTTGTTCATAGTAAATGATCCCTTTTTCAATGTAGGCGTCGGAGAGTTTCCAGTCCCGTTTGATGCAGAGGTCAAATTGTTTTATGGCCTCGGCATATTGCCCGGTTTCTGAATAGTATACCCCTTTCATGAAAATGGGTTCTGTTTGCGATTGTGCTGAGTCGCGCGCGATCAGTTGGTCGCAGATCACCAGGGCACGTGGATTTTTTTTTGAAGTATAGAGACTGACAAGGGCAAGACCGGAGTAGTTGATTGGCATGATGGCAAAGGATTTCTCCAGCGCACCGATGGCGCCGGTGGTATCTTTCAATTGGGCAAGCAGACTCCCTTTTTCGTACCAGGCTTCAAAATTTTCCGGATCCCTGGTCAGGATGCTGTCGTATTCCGCAGTAGCCCTTTTGCTTTGATTTTGCTGGACATATATTTCAGCCAGCCGGCGGCCAAATTCGGTATTCCCGGGGAAGAGTGTTCGGACGGTGTGCAATAGTTTTTCTGCTTCATTAACCTGGTTAACCACTAGAAGGTTGGAAATGTATTCCTGGGCCACCGCTTCATCCCTGGTGAGCTCCCACGTTTTTTTGTAGTCGGGGGTAGCCATCTCCTGGTAATTATTATGGGAAAGCAACCTTGCCCTTCTGAAATAGAGATCGGGGTTGTCAGGAAATAACCTGATGCTGTCCGTTAGACCCTTCACCGCGGGCGACCGAAGTATGTCACTTCTTTCCTTTTCTCCGGCCTTATCTTCCTCGAACCCACAGGAGACTAGGGCAAATGCTGCAATCGCAATTAGGCAGATAATCGATCGGGTCATATACCGAAATTACTTGATTTGGGGAAAAGGCTGATTTGGACTTTCTTTGTTGCATGTATAATGGATTTGTTCATCTGCATAATTTGTTGCGCTGGGTTATTATTATCCTGTTGCTGATTGTCATCATACGTCACCTGACAGGCATGCTGGGGCGTAAACCGTTCCTCCCAAAGGATAAGCGACTGTCGTTGATCCTGACCACGACAGTGCACGTTCAGTTCCTGATTGGCCTCTACCAGTGGATCTTCGGAAATTTTGGGTTCAGGCTGATCAAGGCCGCAGGCGGCATGGGCGAAGTGATGAAAAACGCGGCAATGCGTTTTTGGGTGGTGGAGCACATTACGGGGATGCTGATAGCCACCATACTCGTTACCATGGCCAGAAACTTTTCCAAAAAACCTTATCCCGACCATACCAAACAGACCAGGCTGTTCTGGTTGTATTTCGTTGCCTTCCTGTTGATCATTGCCTCAGTACCGTGGCCATTCCGTGAGGGCATTGCCCGGCCGATTTTTCCAGGCATTCGTTGATCTTGTTCAGGTATTTCCTGTCCATATCATTTTCTGTTTTTCTTTCCAGGCTGCCTGGCATGATTGGCATTTTTATTGGAAGCGGCCGATAAAGGTTCTGCGTATTATTTTTCCGGAGGACTGCTTTTTTGTATATTTCAAAACAAAAATTGCAAGCCGATGATCAAGTTCAATGAATTAAAACCAGGAGACCTGGTAATGGCCGAATACGAAGGAAAGAAATGGGAAGGCGTGGTTAAGGGGCTTAACCACGATGAAAAGGAGATCTGTGTGGCAACAGAGGTGCAGGATTTTTGGTTCACTCCCGAACACCTTTATCCTATCCCGTTGAATGAACAACAGCTGTACAGTCTTGGATTCAAAAAGGCTGACGATGGTGATGGCACAAAGTACATGAAGGATTCATTCCGTTTGCATATTCCCCGCAAAGATGATTTTTCCAACCTGGAATTCTGGTGGCGCGAAGACCGCCGCACCCTGCATCACCCCATCAATGTGCATGAACTGCAGAATCATTACTACCAGATGACGAAGGTTGAGCTCAACAAATAATCCGGATATTCACGGGTCGGCAGGGTTTTAATTAGCCATGACAGTACATCACAGTGCAGCTAATCGCACTGGTTATTTTTAACTGTCATCGCATTGCCGTATAAAAAAATAGTTCATGCATACCCTTATTGGTGTCATTTTTCATTTTATCGGAGGGTTTGCTTCCGGAAGTTTTTACCTCCCTTACAAAAAAGTCCGGGGCTGGGCATGGGAAAGTTACTGGATCATCGGAGGTGTTTTCTCATGGCTGATCATTCCATTGGTCGCGGCTTCACTTACCGTACCCAACTTCATGGAAATTATCAGGGGCACTGACGGGAATGTGATCTTCTGGACGTATTTCATGGGGGTGTTGTGGGGGATTGGCGGGCTTACCTTTGGCCTGGCCATGCGGTATCTTGGCCTTTCGCTGGGCATGTCGATCGCGCTGGGTCTGACTTCCGCGTTCGGATCACTGATACCGCCTATCTACAGAGACCTTTTCACCACTGAAACAAAAGACAGTTTTTCCGGCATGTTGCATTCGACAGGAGGACAGGTTGTGCTGCTTGGAGTGGCGGTTTGTTTATTCGGGATTTTTATCTGCGGCAAGGCGGGAACGATGAAGGAAAAGGAACTGTCACAGGAACAGAAGACAGCCAGCATTCTCGAATTCAATTTGTCGAAGGGCATCATTGTAGCGGTTATTTCGGGTACCCTGAGTGCCTGTTTCAATTTCGGTATAGAGGCCGGCAAGCCAATGGCGGCCGTTGCGATAGAGAGTGGCAGCAATCCTCTTTTTCAGAACAACGTAATATTTGTTGTGCTGCTCTGGGGAGGTCTGACCACCAACCTGATCTGGTGCATGATCCTGAACACGAGGAATAAAACCTTCAGGGATTACACTGATAAACGTACCCCGCTTGCGAAGAATTATATATTCGCGGCACTTGCAGGCACTACCTGGTTCCTGCAATTCTTTTTCTATGGTATGGGAGAAAGTAAGTTGGGGAATGGCGCCAGTTCGTGGATACTACACATGGCCTTCATTATCCTGATATCAAATATGTGGGGAATCACGCTCAATGAATGGAAGGGCGTCAGCAGAAAAACTTATGGCACTATAGGTGCAGGAATTGTCATCATTCTTGTTTCTGTATTACTGGTCGGATTGGGTAATTACCTTAGCAATCCGGTCGGCTAAAACATTCAACGTATGAAGATCGAACAATACATCATTGATGATCACAACAGCGCGGGTATCGGTGATCATCAGCAGAAATTCCGGTATGCTGCAGGGTCTGTTCCTGATGTGGAATCTGTGTTGGGCAAATTGATCAATTTCCAGGTGGCCATACCCAGCTGGGCCCTGGGAAGCGGTGGAACGCGGTTCGGACGTTTTTCAGTCGGAGGCGAACCCCGCAGCCTCGAAGAAAAAATGGAGGACATCGGATTGCTGCACAGGCTGAACCAGTCCAGTGGCGCGATCTCGCTGCATATCCCATGGGATGTGCCCGCCAGCTACAATGATATTCGTGTCCTTGCTTCTCAGCTTGGGCTTCGTTTCGACGCAATGAATTCGAATACCTTCCAGGACCAGCCCGGCCAGGAATTGAGTTATAAGTATGGATCCTTTCAACACGTGGACAAGAAAGTGCGGAAGCAGGCGATCGCACATAATTTGGAAGTGATCCGGCATGGAGTGGAACTCGGTTCGGAATCACTTACCGTTTGGCTGTCCGATGGGTCCTGTTTTCCGGGGCAGCTCAATTTTCGCCGTGCCTTCGAGAACACCCTGGAATGCCTGCAGGAAGTGTATGTTGGCCTGCCTGCGAACTGGAAACTTTTTGTGGAATACAAAGCCTTTGAACCCAATTTCTATTCAACTACGGTTGGAGACTGGGGACAATCCTTATTATACACCAGCAAACTTGGTCCGCAGGCCTATACCCTGGTGGACCTTGGCCATCATCTTCCCAATGCAAACATAGAACAGATCGTTGCCCTTCTGCTGATGGAGGGAAAACTCGGAGGTTTTCATTTCAATGATTCCAAGTATGGCGATGATGACCTGACGGTAGGCAGTATCAAACCTTACCAGTTGTTTCTCATCTTCAATGAGCTGGTGGCGGGGATGGATGACAGAGGAATGAACCATAACACCGATCTCGGCTGGATGATCGATGCTTCACATAATGTGAAGGATCCGCTTGAAGACCTATTACAGTCGGTTGAGGCCATCATGATCAGTTATGCCCAGGCATTGATCATCGACAGAAAGGGACTGGAGTCCGCAAGGATGTCGAATGATGTAGTGAAGGCGCAAGAGATCCTGCAGAATGCTTTCCGCACCGACCTTCGCCCGTTGGTGGCGGAGGCCAGGCTCAGGGCAGGAGGGGCGCTGAATCCGATTGATGTTTACCGGAGTCAGAAAGTTCGACAGCAACTCATTAAAGAAAGAGGTTTGAAAACGATAGCTACGGGATTATAAGATGAGCAGCCTACCTGTTATAGCAGTTTTCGATGTTGGCAAGACCAACAAAAAGGTATTCCTCTTCGATGAACAGTATTCCATTGTTTATGAGCAGACTCATCAGTTTGAGGAGACCCGCGATGAGGATGGGGATCCCTGCGAAAACCTGGAGAAGCTTACCTTATGGGGTCGCCATTCTTTCACCGAACTGAATCAGATAAAAGACTTCGATATCCGGGCAATCAATTTTTCCGCCTATGGCGCCAGTTTTGTGCATATTGATGAGGAAGGTATTCCAACACTTCCACTTTACAATTATCTCAAACCATATCCTGAGGATTTGAAGACGGCATTCTTTGAAAAATATGGAGGAGAAGAGACGATGGCCAAGGAAACGGCCTCACCTGTGCTTGACAGTCTGAACTCCGGCTTGCAACTCTATCGCTTGCAGAAGGAGGGGAAATTCGGGGATAGGAAAAGTTTTTCACTTCATCTTCCGCAATACATGAGCTTCCTGATCACTGGAAAAATGTATTCTGATATCACCAGTATTGGCTGTCATACCATGTTGTGGCATTTCAGGCAGAACAGCTATCATTCATGGGTAAACGAAGAGAAGATTGCCGAAAGGCTTTCTCCCGTTTTTCCTTCGGACGGCGTTATGCATACCCGTGTGCATTCGAAGGATTTCACCGCGGGCGTGGGTCTTCACGATAGTTCCGCGGCGCTGATTCCTTATCTCTCCGGTTTTCACCAGCCATTTATTCTTATCTCAACCGGAACCTGGTGTATCAGCCTTAATCCTTTTAATGAAACTCCTCTGACACCCGAGCAATTAAGGCAGGACTGCCTGGCCTTTTTGAGTTATCTGGGCAGGCCGGTAAAAGCGTCAAGATTGTTTGCGGGCTACGAGCACGAAGAGCAGATCAAAAGGCTGGCCGCGAAGTTTCAGAAGCACCCGTCGTATTTCGAAACCGTCCAGTTTAATCGCAGATTTGTTGAAGTACTGCAGCGTCGTAACGACGAGAAGGAACGCCTTGGGAGATTCCCTGGCCCTTCGGTGTTCAGGCTGCGCGACCTTGGTGGATTCAACAATTACGAAGAAGCATATCACAGGCTGATCATGGATATAATGCACCAGCAGGTATTGAGCACACGGCTTGTGATGGAAGGACAACCCGTCAAAAGAATTTTTGTAGACGGTGGCTTCGGGAAGAATTCCGTGTACATGAATTTGCTGGCGGATGGTTTCCCGGGGGTTGAAGTCTTTGCCGCTACAGTTGCCCAGGCTACGGCGATGGGGGCAGGACTGGCAGTGCACAGGCATTGGAACCGGCAGGACCTGCCTTCAGACCTGATTGAACTCAAATACTACTCAGGCAACTCAACCGCACAACCCCAATAGCCTGCCGTTAAAAAACGGCAGGGCCGGCGTCTATTCCCCTTGGTGAATGAAGCTTTCTACAGTTCTTTTACTAAAAAATTTATGCGTAATGCCTTGATGGATTATTTGTTGATGCAGGTAGGAATCTGGTTATTCCTTATTGGATGGATATGGTTTGTGGCAAAGTTGGGACAGCGGAAGGTGACGAAGGAACGTCAGAAACGAGCAAATTTGCAGGAGCGGTCCGGTCTTTGATCCCGACTTTCCGGCAATGGCTTACCTCGATAGAGAACACACCAAAATCTTCCACCACTTTTCCTTTTAAAAGGTAGAATCCCTTTCCTTCAAGTGGATACTGGTTCTGGGTGTCTGGGAAATGTACAGTGTCGATCCAGTCACCGCTCACGTCGATAAAGGTTCCGAAATACATCAGTTCATTCCGAGCGGTGCGAGCAGTTTTTGTGGTGATGAGGTAGGCAAGGACGGTGACCTGTTTGTTCAAATGGGCGGGCAGGTCAATAGCGCGGAGGTATGCGTATGGGTCGGCATCGACCAGCCTGAAAGGATTTGAAATGGGAAAACCAAGTAATTCTATTTCATCAATCGCGTCGTCGAGCGGGTGTGTGGTAAGTGCGGGGAGAGAGAATTCTACAGGCTTGACAGGAAAGAGTTGCCTGGAAGACGTCGGCGTGGTTTGTCTCTTTTGCAGGAAGTTGGCCTCCCAGAGTAATTCTTTCTTCGTCTTGCCCGTGAACCGGAAAGCCCCGATCCGGATCAGGATATTCAGTTGGGCGATGGCAGGCTGCAGGCGCTCGATAAAATCCTGAAGATGCAGGAAATTCCCTTGTTGTTCGCGATCTGCAATCAGCCTCCGGGCGAGTTCTTCCTCCAACCCCTGCAGATGGATGAGGCCGATATAAACCTGCACACCTCTTAGGTTCGTATTGAACTCACTGTGATTGACACAGGGCGAATGGATCCGTGCGCCGGTCTTTTTTAATTCGTGAAAATACAATTCACGACTGTAGAAGCCGCCAAAATTATTGATGACGGCCACCATGAATTCAATAGGATAATAGGTTTTTAAGAAAAGGCTCTGATAACTTTCAACTGCGAAACTCGCCGAGTGCGCCTTGCTGAAAGAATAACCGCCAAAACTTTCAATCTGCCGCCATACTTCCTTGCTCAGGCTGTCGCTGTATCCCTTCTCCCGGCAATTCAGAAAGTATTGCTCACGGATCTTTTCGAATTCCTTTCTTCCACGGTACTTGCCACTCATGGCACGTCGCAGGACGTCGGCCTCAGCCAGGTCGAGACCGGCAAAATGATGTGCCACCCTGATCACATCTTCCTGGTAAACCATCACGCCATAGGTCTCCTCCAACAACTCCTTCATAATTGGATGCAGGTAGTTGAAATCTTCGGGGTGATGGAAACGGTGAATGTACTGTTTCATCATGCCGCTTTGCGCCACACCAGGACGGATGATTGAGCTGGCTGCCACCAGGGTGATGTAGTTGTCGCATTTAAGTTTTTTTAGCAACTGCCGCATGCCCGGACTTTCAATGTAGAAACAACCGATGGTGTTGGCATTGAGGAGTTCTGCCGCAATCCGTTTGTCCTTTTTAAAATCTTCGACCCTGCTGATGTCCAGCGTAAGCTGCTGATTTTTCCTGACAAGCTCAATGGTTTCACGGATGTGTCCCAGGCCGCGCTGGCTGAGGATGTCGATTTTAAAGAGGCCGATCTTCTCTGCCACGTGCATGTCGATCTGCGTTGTACGGAAACCCTTGGGTGGGAGCTCCGTGGCGGTGTAATGATGGATGGGCTTTTCGCTAATCAGCATGCCACCGGCATGAATGCTGAGATGATTAGGAAAGTCTTTCAACTTCAATGAGTAATTACGGATCATTCGCTGGATGTGGTCATCTTTGAGAGTGCCGCGTTCCAGCTGATCGATCTCGTCTTTCGGCAGGCCAAACACTTTTCCAAGCTCGCGAAGAATCGCACGATCCTGGAAGGTGGTGTAGGAACCAAGGAGGCAAACATGATCATGACCATAGCGTTTAAAAATATATTCGATGATCTCATCGCGGTCGCGCCAGCTGAAATCGAGGTCGAAGTCAGGAGGTATGGTTCTTTTCGGGTTGAGAAATCGTTCAAAATAGAGGTCCAGTTCAAGGGGGTCAACATTCGTGATGTGAAGGCAATAGGCAATGATTGAGTTGGCACCGCTGCCCCTGCCAACATAATAGAAACCACGGCTGCGGGCATAGCGAACAATATCACAGGTGATCAGAAAGTAGGAATTGAACCCCAGTTTATCGATGATGTCGAGTTCCCTGCGTACCCTGGCTTCGGCTTTTTTGTGGCCGGTACCATACCTCATGCGCATGCCTTCCAGCGCGATTTCTTCAAGCACCATTCGGTCTTCTTCCAGGGACGACGAATATGTTTTTTTTGTCTTGTCCACTCCGAAATCCATCTCAATTCCGCAACTGTCCATCAGCCTCAGGGTGTTGGTAACGATCAGCGGATGAAGTCGAAAATGGTCCAGCAGGGTAGCAGGAGGTAGAAATTGTTCATGTTCGCCGGCCAATTCTGCCTTGTTTTGTTTAGACAGGATGATATTAAGATCGATGGCCCTTAACAGCCTATGCAGGTTGAAGCGGGAGCGGTCCTGAAAGGTAACGGGATGACGGATGACAAATTTATTCGGATACTCATTGACGTTAACACCAAATAGTTTGTTTGTTTCGGTGATCTGCACACCCATGAATTCGTTTTCACGCAGGATGGATAGTTGAATGGTGTCCATGGGATAGATGATGAATACCTCGGCTGGGAATTCGGGTCTTTCGGGAAAATCCTTTTTTTGCTGGAGATGTTCCGACAGGAAATCGTTGATGAGGCCGAGGCCGGAATTGTTTTTCGCCAGCAGGATGTACAGCAACTGCTGTTGATTCCTGACCTCGGCTCCGGCTATCGGCCTGATACCCGCAGTCACACAGGCTTCTACGAAGTCCCAGAGGTCCGCAGTAGTATTTATGTTGGTGAGCGCGAGGGTCTTTGCTCCATGTACCACGCCCTCGGCTACCAGTTCTTCCGTCTTGAACGTGCCGTATCGAAGACTGAAGTTTGTTTTGCAGTTGAGGTACATGACATTATTTTCGGTGATGTGAATAATTCGCCTGCAGCGCGGATCAGCTTGTCTTCGCCAAACCTGACCTTGATCTGATCGATTGCCTGGTAGAGGTTGATGGTGTGTTGGGAGTCTTCAAAAAGATTGATCTGATAGTTCCCGGGGATGAGATGGCTGAACCTGACTCCGATCAGCCGGACCAGCAATCTTCGGTCAAAGAGTTTATGGAAAATCTCTTTCACTTTTTTCAACAGCTGGTGGTCGCAGCAGGAGTAGGGGATGACGCACTGCCGGGTCATGGTCTGAAAGTCGCTGTATCTGATCTTCACCGTGATGCAACCCGTGAGTTTGTTGTTTTCGCGCAATTCAAAAGCGATCCTTTCGGTCATCCGAGCTAGTTCCCTGTCGAGGAACGCCATGTCGATGGTGTCGCTTTCAAAAGTATTTTCGGTGCCGATACTTTTTTGTTCGTGATATGGGACGATGGGGGTTTCATCAATGCCGTTCGACCTTCTCCATAGTTCGATGCCGTTCCGGCCCAGCAGGTTCATCATCATTTCTACGGGTATCTGACTGAGAATGGCGATGGTTTCCACGCCCATGCTACGCAGCAGTTCACTCGTTTGTTTGCCGACCATGGGCAGTTTCTCAACAGCCAGCGGGGCGAGAAAAGTCTTCTCTCCGCCGAAAGCGATCTCCAGCTGACCGTTGGGTTTTGATTCATTGGTCGCCACCTTGCTGATAAGTTTATTGGAAGCGAGTCCGAATGAAATCGAAAGGCCACTTTCCTTGATTATCTTCTTGCGCAATTCGATGGTGTATAACGAGCATCCGAAGAATTTGTCCATCCCGGTCATGTCGATATAGAATTCGTCGATGCTGGCTTTTTCGAATAGGGGTACCTGTGAGGAGATGATCTCTGTTACCTGGCGCGAGCAACTGGAGTAGGAATCCATGTCTCCCCTGATGATCAGCAGCTCGGGACAAAGTCTTTTTGCCAGTCTCACGGGCATGGCGCTGCGAACGCCGAATTTACGCGCTTCATAGCTGGCTGATGTGATCACCCCGCGGTCGCTCTGTCCCCCTACGGCAATGGGTTTGCCCTTCAGTGCACTGTTCTTCTGTATCTCTACGCTTACAAAAAACGAATCCAGGTCGAAATGGGCAATGGTTCTATGGTCGTTGATGGACAGCATCCACCGCTAAAATACTAAAAATATTAGTATTTTACTTCAGGGAAATTGCGCAACCAGACGCAGTGACTTTCCCAGGGGCAGGGAGGACGGCGCGTGCGCCAGTCGAAGCTAGATTTACGTCTGCTGGCAAAACCACCTTAGGCAAAGGAGTAAGGATCCCCAGCCGGAATAAATTCGATTGGAAGGCCGGGCAGCTTGGGCTTCAGCCAGGTTTGCAGCCATTTCATGCCGGGCTCTTCACTTGGTGTATGGCCAAGGATCACCAGGGCGATCTTTGTGCCCATCGCACGCAGGTCCCGGATATATTCACCGGTTTCCCATTCGGATATCTCGCCGCAGATCACCAGATCCGGCTTTTGTTGCTGGATCTTCTCTATCTGGGTCCTGCCACCATAGGCGCCCGGCATGAGGCAGACCTTTGACACGGTGTCCCCGGGGTCGCCAATGAACCTGAGTCCCTTTAGTTTCAGTTTCAATTTTATGTCCGTGATCAGAATTTGAAGCGATTGCCGGGGAAGCACTATTGTTTCCTGGTCCTTCGCCATGGCCGTCCATTCCAGCCTGTCGAGCAGCCCTTTCATGATCCCATCGGGGTTTACCGCATGCCAGTAATCGTGGAGTCGCCAGAGGGCGATATGATTATCATTAAGCAGGGCAGCTTTGGCCCTGATCATTTCGTTGCTTCCGGCGAAGTCTTGCTGATCGCGGTGATTGTAGAATACCGGTTCATGACCAATGATAAGATTGGCGCCTGCCTTGATGGCCTTGCGGATCACTTCCACTGTTGGAAACATCGTAGTTGCGATACCCGTCACATTCATCTCCCTAGTGCCGCTCTTCAGGGTGTCAACAGTGTCGGAAAATGGAGCATTCGGCACCTCTTTAATGACCAGGTCCATTACCTGGCCGACCGTGTAGGTAGCTGGCTGACCCGAACCAATTGCGCCAAACGGGAGACCCGCGGCGATGGCCAGGGCTGAGCTCCTGGCCGTAAAGGATAAAAAGTCTCTTCTTTTCCCTGAAAACCTGTTCATGTTGACAATATTTGGATTCATGAATTTATACCCGCTCCTTATAAATGGAAGGCAGGACAAATTACCAAAATATCCAACAGAGATTTGAAAACAAGGTTCAGCGGGCAGATCAGAAGATTCCGAGGCATGGCCGCGCGAAGTGCCTGAATCACTTAAGGTGTTTCAGTGCAGCGGGCATGTTAAGGGCAAAACTTGGTTTTCCCGAAACTGTTCAGGAGAAAGAAGTATCCAAACAAGAGTCAGTGAACAGACTCAGATCTGGCTGATTTCTTCTTCAATCAGTTCGTCAAACTTGTTTTCCAGTTGAGTAATCCAGGTTGGAAGTGCCTGGGAAACGATTTTCCAGTGATTCTCTCCTTTGTGCATGCTGAAAACGATGCGGTGACCACGATCATCGCTTACGTCTACAGTGCAGGGAGCCTGGTCCCTTCCATTTGGTTTGCGGAAATTAAATTCCCGCATGCGGCCGTCGGCTTTGAGCACACGGGTAAACTGGACGTTTTTGATAAATTGGATTTGCATAGGTTGTTATTAAGAATATTGGTGCAATAAAACTGCTATGAATGTAATTTAAAAAAGATTTATGAAAAAAAATCAACCCGTTTCCACGAGGACGTTTTTTTTTAAAAAAGCCGCAAGAACATTGGGTCCTGCGGCTTTAGGAAAATTATTGTGTTGTGGAAAACTTAATATCTGTAGAGGTCAGACTTGAAGGGCCCTTCCTTAGGAATGCCCAGGTAATCGGCCTGTTCTGTGGTCAGTTCTTCGAGGGTCACACCGATTTTTGCGAGGTGCAGCCTGGCCACCTTTTCATCCAGGTGTTTGGGTAGCACGTACACTTTGTTTTCGTAGCTCTTGCTGTTGGTCCATAATTCGATTTGGGCCAGGGTCTGGTTCGTGAAGGAGTTGCTCATCACAAAACTGGGATGACCGGTTCCACAACCAAGGTTTACCAGGCGACCTTCGGCGAGGACGATTACATCCTTTCCATCAATATTGTAGAGGTCAACCTGTGGTTTGATGGTATCCTTGGTTTGTCCATAGGTCGTATTTAGCCAGGCCATATCTATTTCGATGTCGAAATGCCCAATATTGCAAACAATGGCCTTGTCTTTCATCACTCTGAAGTGCTTTTCTGTGATCAGGTCGCGACAGCCCGAAGCGGTAACGATGATGTCGGCTTCTTTCGCCGCGTCGATCATTTTCTTCACTTCGAATCCGTCCATGGCGGCCTGGAGAGCGCAGATAGGATCGATCTCTGTAACGATCACCCGGCAGCCAGCACCCTGAAGCGAGGCCGCAGAACCTTTGCCCACATCGCCATAACCGCCAACAACAGCAATCTTACCGGCCAGCATCACATCGGTCGCCCGGCGGATTGCGTCCACAAGACTTTCCTTGCAGCCATATTTGTTGTCAAACTTGGACTTAGTGACCGAATCGTTGACGTTGATGGCCGCAACGGGTAAGGTGCCTTTGGCCATTCTTTCGTAAAGACGGTGCACACCAGTAGTGGTTTCTTCACTCAGCCCGCGGATATGTTGAACCAGTTCTGAATATTGGTCGAAAACCATGTTGGTCAGGTCGCCACCGTCGTCGAGAATCATGTTCAGGGGCCGGTCGGCAGCGCCAAAGAAGAGGGTCTGTTCGATACACCAGTCGGCTTCCTGCTGGGTCTGGCCTTTCCAGGCAAAAACGCCGATTCCTGCTGCTGCGATGGCCGCCGCTGCATGGTCCTGGGTAGAGAATATGTTGCAGGAGCTCCATTTTACTTCGGCGCCGAGTGCTACCAGGGTCTCAATCAGCACGGCAGTTTGAATAGTCATGTGCAGGCAGCCGGCGACCCTCGCCCCTTTAAGGGGTTGGGAAGGTCCATATTCGGCCCGTAGAGACATCAGTCCGGGCATTTCGGCTTCAGCCAGGCGGATCTCTTTTCTTCCCCATTCGGCGAGCTTAAGGTCCGCTACTTTATAAGGTATTTTAAAGTCGATGTTCGTTTTTTCGAGTGTAGACATTGCTATTATTTTAGGTGTATGCGATATGTGTGCAAAGGTAATATTCCGGTCGCTAACAGGCAAGGGGATTATACATAGCGTTTCCGAACCAATCCAGCTGCAACTTTGTCGATGGGAAGGCTTACGGTGTCTTCAGAAAACTGCGCCAGGTCTACAAATCGGAAGGTTTCACATTCCCCGGTGCTCTCATAAGTATTTTTTTGCTGTGCATCGAAGTCAAAGGGCACGGTGCGAATGGCGCAACGGATGGGCTCCAGGGCCTTTGCATAATAATAGATGGAGATGATCTGATGTTCGGGATTGAAATAGCTGATCTGAAAAAAATCAGTGGTATAGAGATGTTCGCCCACTTCCACTTCAAGATCCATTTCCTCTTTAAATTCTCTTTTCAGGCAATCCCTGGTCCCTTCACCGAATTCAAGACCACCACCGGGAAACTTGGTGTACAGGTTGCCACGTATGTGTTCATCGCTAACCAATACTCTGTTTTGTTCGTCGATCAATATCCCGTACACCCTAACATTAAACAGCATCAGAAGATTTTTTTCCTTAGAAATGACCATCCAATGATCAGTGAGATAACCAGGGACAGCGAAACGGGGATGTAAAAGGCGTAGGGAGATTTTGAATAGGGGATAGGTACATTCATGCCATAGATACTGGCCACCAACACCGGAAAGGTGAGCACGATGGTGATCACAGAGAGTCTTTTCAGCACTTCATTCTGGTTGTTGGCGATAATGCTGGCAAATGCATCAAGGGTGCTGCTAAGGATATTTGTATAGATATTCGCCATTTCCAGGCCCTGTGAATTGTCAACGATAAGGTCATGCAGGATCTCTTTCTCTTCTTCGTTCAACCCCAGGAAATTGGTCCTTTCGATTTTCAACAGCAGCATTTCATTGGAACGCAGCGCCGTTACGAAATACACCAGGCTCTTCTGTATTCGCATCAGCTGCAGTAACTGCTCGTTTCTGTTTGCTGCATAGAGTTTCTGTTCAATTACATTCCTTCTCACATTGATCTCCTTGAGAGAATCCATGTATGCGTTGATGATCTTCTCGAAGATCTTCAAAACCATCATATTCTTCTTGTCGGGATGCCGGTTCTGGAAGGTACCAAGGAATTTTTTTATCGCCCCGTTGTCGAACGAATTGACCGTCAGTATCTGGTTGTGGGTTAGGATGATACAGATAGGAATGGTAATATAGTAGGCATCACTCTCGTTAAACGAATTGTTCTCGGTTGGGGTTTTTATCACAACCAGTTTCACGTTGTTCTCTTCTTCAAAGCGGCTGCGCTCATCGATATCCAGTGAGTCGGTCAGGAAGTCGAGCGGGATGTCAAGGGAGGTAGAGAGTTCGGAGAATTCTTCCTGCTTGAGGGGCGGAATAATATTCACCCATGAACCGTTTTCCGGAGACGTGATGGAAACGATCTGATGATTGATATTTTTAAAATACTGAATCATGGGCGCGCAAAGATAGGAGGGATTTCCTGTGTCCCGCACCCTAAGTTCAATATTACTTAAAGGGCGGCCAGCCCAAAATCTCCCTCAAATACTTTTTCAGCAGGACCGGAAAGCCAGATGTTATTAAAGGACTTGTCGTCATACCTGTCATATTCGACATTTAACTTACCTCCGCGGGTTTCCACCATCACATCATTGAATCCGTTTTCATTATGATAGCAGGCCAGAGCAGCGGCTGTGACACCGGTGCCGCAGGAAAGGGTTTCGTCTTCGACACCTCTTTCATAGGTCCGCACAAATATGGTGTCGTCGCCGGTATGCTCCACAAAATTTACGTTGATCCCATCTTTTTTGAATGCCTCACTGTTGCGTATGGCCCTGCCATTCTTCACCACGTCCATTGTTGCTATGTCCTGCACCATCTTCACATAGTGTGGCGACCCGGTGTTCAGGATAAAATCGCCGTTTAAGCTTTTGATCACAGGCACGTCTTTCATTTTCAGACTGACCGTGCCGTCGAGGTCTATCTCCGCTTCGTGGTCCCCGTCGATGGCTGTGAACAGGTAGGTGTTTTTGTGAATACCCTGATGGTAAGCGAATTTTACCAGGCAACGGCCGCCGTTGCCGCACATGGAACTTTCTTTGCCATCGGCATTGTAGTATTTCATCTCAAAGTCATAGCCTTCTTTAAGGTTGAGTAGCATTAGCCCATCTGCCCCGATGCCGAACCGCCTGTTACAAAGGAAGTTGATTTGGTCTATGGGAAGGTTCGAATATTGATCCGAACGATTGTCAATGATGATAAAATCATTACCAGTTCCCTGGTATTTATAAAAGTGTATCTGCATAATCCAGGTGCAAATTAATACAAACGCCAGATTGAAGAAGGGAGATGTTAAGGATTTACCAATCTCCTGCTTTTTCCAGCACAGTAGTAATCAGTTTCTCAATGGTTTGATGGACTTTGGTGGAGAAGGTATGATTAACCCGATTGGCCACTACCGCATTCAGGGACAGACACTGGTGGCCCAGCAGCTTGCCCAGGCCATAGATGGCCGAGGTTTCCATCTCAAAATTACAGATCCTGTGGTTACCAAGTCTGAATTCTGTGAGTTTGGACAGGAGGTTGGGCTGGGCGAGGCCCATGCGGAGGATCCGTCCCTGGGGCCCATAGAATCCCGGGCAGGAGACGGTTATGCCATGGTGGAAATCATTTACGAAATATTTGGAAAGCGAGGCCGATCCGCGGCTGATATATGGATAGGTAATGTTGTGGTGTAATTGTGTCTGTGTAGTGAATGCCTGCAGGAGTTGTGTGTCTTCTTCCTGCGGTTCGTGGCGATAGAAATTGAGCAGGTTGTCGATTCCCAGTCCGTGGGTTGAAGCTACAAAGGCATCGACGGGAATGTCGGCCTGAAGAGAGCCGCAGGTGCCGATGCGCATGATCCGCAACTGGGTCAGCTGAGGTTTTATGGTTCGGGTGATGAAGTCGATATTGGCCAGGGCGTCAAGTTCATTTAAAACAATGTCGATATTGTCGGTGCCAATCCCGGTGGAGACCACCGATACTCTTTTCTTTCCGACATAACCGGTATGGGTGATAAATTCCCGGTGGCTGGCGCGGAATTCAATTGAGTCGAACTGTTTGCTTACTTCGGCTACCCTGCCCGGGTCGCCCACGGTGAATACGGTCTGGGCAATTTCCTCGGGCCTTAGATCGAGGTGATAGATGGCTCCGCGCGCGTTGATGATCAGTTCAGATTCGGGGATGATATTCATTTTTCTGTTTAAGTTGCCTGTTTTATTGGGTTTTCAAAAATACCCTACTTTTGCAGCGGTTCCAAGAATTTGGCGTCCCTGAAATTTTTATAAGGTCCTGTGGCCGAGTGGTTAGGCAGAGCTCTGCAAAAGCTCGTACAGCGGTTCGAACCCGCTCGGGACCTCAATGAATGTAAGCCCCGCTGCGCGGGGTTTTATTTTGCCCGGAACCGACTCAAGCTTGCTTGAATGCGGGAACGGGTGAAATAAAACCAGGCAACCTGAGTTGCCTTAGGTTACATTTTGACTTTACGGTTTTCAATGCGGATAACCGCAGGTAACCCGCTCGGGGCCTCCAACGCCCGCCGTAGCTTTTAAGCGATGGCGGGTTTTTTATTTTCGCGCTTAAGAAATTTATTTTTTAAATAGCTTGTCAACAAGCCAAATCAATGAATTGAATTTTCATCACTGATCAGGTACAGCTTAAATCGTAGTAGAAAAACTAATATATTATTTAGTTCGCGATAAACTCCAGTGATCTGCATTTTAAGTCCTTCAATTCTGCAATGCAACTCATCGTTGCTGCAGAGGATTTTTATTTTAATAATAAAATAATTTACATTTGAAGATACCGTCGCTAATAAATATTATTGACCGAAATGAATTCCACTGCTCCATCTGAGCTGAATAATGACGCAATTCTATTGACGCAGCTCGAGCAAGGCAATGGACATGCTTTCAATCTTCTTTTTGAAAAATACTGGGAAGTGGCATATTCTTCTGCGTATAAGCGGTTGAAAGATGCCGACCTGGCAAAGGATATTGTCCAGGATATTTTCACACATATCTGGATCAACAGGAGCACTCTGCATTTCAATAATCTTCCGGCTTATCTTAACAGGGCGGTAAGAAATAAGGTGATCAAAGCCCTTGCAAAACAAAAGGCCACGCATCCTTTCTTTGATGTTCTTGAAAATCATTCAGAAAAAGCCTTCTGCGCGGACAACCTTCTGCTATGGAAGGAATTTATCAAAGACTACGAAAACCTCCTGAGCACGCTGCCACCCCAACGGCAGGCCATATTCCGCCTCAGGTTTCACGACGATCTTCCTACAAAAGATATCGCCTACCTGCTGGGTCTCTCAAGGAAAACTGTGCAGAACCAATTGGGTAAAGCAATCCAAAAGCTTCGGGTGTCTCTCATGCACCTGTGGACGATTTTTGCCCTGATACTTTTGAACCATTTCCGCTAGCCTCAAAAAAAATCTTTGTACCGGAAGGGACTTTTTATTCTTTTCGGGTCATATCATTTATAGCCAATAGCACAATTTAAATGGACAAGCATCATTTCATTGAGTTGCTGAATAAATATGTCGAAGGAAAAGCAACAAGGGCGGAGCTTCAATTTATTTTGAGCTATTACAATTTATTTCAAGCGGAGCCCGAAGTGATGGCCTTGATGTCGGTTCATCAGAAAAAGGAGCTGAAGGAAAGTATCCGGCAGGGTATCTGGCGAAATATCATGGATGCTGAGAAAATTCCGGTGAAAACCGCAAGGATCAGCATGTGGAAGATCGGTGCGGGAGTAGCCGCGGCGGCGGCAGTTCTCTTTTTTGCATTCCGCCTGACGTTGTGGAACGATCATCCGGTGAAGCCCAAATCCCTTGCTAATCTTTCTTTTATCAGGAACAGCAATCATGTGATTTCTCTTCCAGATGGAAGTACCGTCGTCCTCAGCTCGGGAAGCCAACTTAATTACGGCCCTGCCTTTAGTGTTTCCGACAAGCGTGAAGTGTATCTTGAGGGCCAGGCTTTTTTTGATGTGCGGCACGACACTTCAAGACCTTTCGTTGTGCATGCCGGCAAAGTAAATGTTACGGTATTAGGAACAGCATTTAATGTGAAGGCAATTTCAACGGAAGGTGATATTACGGTTACCGTTAATAGAGGTAAGGTGCGCGTGAGCGATCCGGTGAAACCGCTGGGAACCATTACTCCACGTCAGCAGATTATTTATAATAAACAAAACCAGCATGTCGTGCAGCATGTTGTCGATTCTGAAAATTATTTAGACTGGAAAAAACGGGATTGTCTTTTCGACAACCTCACTATAACGGAGGTAACGGGGCTCCTCGAAGACCGTTTTAAAGTGGAGATCAGAGTGGATGGGGACGTGGCCAAATCGGAACGCTTCACAGCAACTTTCCCGCAGGATCAAACGCTGGAGCAGGCATTGACCAGTATATGTGAATTCAATGGAGCCAAATATACATTTGATAAAGAAAAAAATATTGTAATAGTCCGGAAGAAATAGAGAAACGGCATCTAACCCAACGAAAGGAGCATTTTAAAATATAATTGAGGTTAAAATAAAAAAACCCTCCAAGATCTGAATGCATGCAATCAGGATTAAGAGGGTCTTGCTTGATAGCGACTGCCATCGATATCAGGCTGAGATGTTTTAGTAAACCTGCGAAGCAGGCTTCATCACTTAAAACAGCCAAAACTATGATTTTTTCAGTAATTCACACCGAATTGCTGTGCCTTTTCAATCGGATATTTTGGTTCAATCGTCTTATTAAGAAATTTAATGTTTCTTTCTTTATGCGAATTGGAATCGGCACGATCACATTAATTGTCACAACTGCTCATCTCTTAAACGCTGCTCCGGTTAAAAGCCAGACGGTGAGTCAGGTGAATGTGCGGCTCGAGTTGAATCATGAAACCCTGGTGCAGGGATTTCGCAAGATCGAAGCTCAGAGTCCTTTCCGGTTTATGTACCGTAACAATGACGTAAAAAGCATCAACAATCTCACCCTCAAAGACAGCCAGCAATCGATTGATTCGTTATTAAGGTTAATGTTAACCGGCACTTCACTCACCTATCGCCAGATCAAAGATCAGATACTTATCATGGCCGACAGGAACCCGGTTTTAGAGATGCCCGCAGCACCAGTGGAAGGCAACGGCGCTGAGCTCGCACCGATAAAGGGAACAGTCGTGAATTCAAAAGGCGATCCTGTTGTCGGCGTAAGCATTGCAGTAAAAGGAACGGATGTGGGCACATCCACTGATGAAAGAGGAAATTTTGTGATCGCCGCAGAAGGGGGCACGCTGATAATTTCTTCCATAGGTTTTGAAACGCAAGAAGTACCGGTAAATAGCCAGACTTCGGTGAATATTGTATTACAGGAAACTTCCAGAGCGTTGAATGAAGTGGTGGTTACAGCGCTTGGTATTAAAAGGCAATCAAAATCTCTCACTTACGCAACTCAATCTTTACAAGGTGAAAAGCTCAGTGAAACGAAGGATGTGAACATGGTTAATGCGCTGCAGGGTAAGATTGCAGGAATGGTCATTACCCGCTCTGCGAACGGTCCGGGGAGCTCATCCAATGTGCTTCTGCGCGGAAACAGATCCATCACTGGCAATAACGCTCCCTTATATGTAACGGATGGTGTGCCCGGTGCGATCGGAATGCAGGATGGCGATAATATTGAAAGCGTCACCATACTCAAAGGCGCTTCTGCGGCGGCACTGTATGGAAGCGCCGGTCAGAACGGCGCAATTATCATTACTACGAAAAAAGGCATAGCGGGAAAAGTTAGCATTACCTATAATGGAGGTCTGGCTTTTGACAAGGCAGCGGTGTACCAGGAGTTCCAAACTGATTACGGCCAGGGCGATGCGGGCATGTTCGTAGCCAATTCAGAACACAGCTTCGGCCCTAAAATTACTGGGCAGGAAGTTACATTGTGGAACGGCAATGCAGTGGCATTGCAAGGCCAGCCCGGAAGAATCGAAGATTTTTTCAGAACAGGCCGCACATTGAATAATTCTATCAGCCTAAACTCGGGTAATGAAAAATCGCAGGTTTATTTCTCATACGGAAACATCCAGGCGCAGGGAATTATGCGCAATAACGACCTGACCAGGCATATTTTCAATCTGAAGCTTAGCAGCAATATCAACTCCAAATTATTTTTCGATGCTAAAGTCACATACATTAATCAGGCAGTGAACAATGCACCCAATGACTATGCAGTGACCTCTATTTTTCGTTCACCGAGTTCCATCCCCCTGAGCTCAATGCAAGATTTTGAGTACACCGATGTTGAAGGAACACCGAGGCAGAATTATTGGAAACCTGGTTCATCCATTATCGGAAATCCTTATTATTACATGTACAGGGATCTTTCGTACAACCAGAATAATCAGCTTGCAGGTTTGTTTTCGATCAAGTACGACGTAACCGACTGGTTGGATATAACAGGCAGGGGGAGCATTATCAAATCATGGGGAAGCGGAGACAATAGTATTTATAACGACGCCTACTTCAGCCTCGTGGGTTCAGATTATTTAATGGCAACCGGCAATAATTTACAATCATACTTCGACGTCCTTGCCAATTTTCATCATAAGCTTTCTACTAACTTCAGCCTTACCGGCACTGTAGGTTCTTCTGTACAAGGCAGTAAGAGCGATTCCACTTCCACGGAAGCAAATGGATTGATCAAGAATAATTTCTTTTTCATGAACAATGCCAAAGCGCCGGTAGTCACGAACACCAGAAGCAGCACACCGCAGGTGCAGGCAGTGTACGCGGAAGCAACGCTAGGTTATAAAAACTATTTGTTTCTGGACGTCACGGCGCGAAATGACTGGTCTTCTGCACTGCCAAAAGGAAGTCAGTCTATTTTTTATCCTTCTGCAGGACTTACGGCGGTGGTTTCTGATATCGTTCAGCTCCCAAGTTGGATCACCTTTGGCAAAGCACGTGTTTCGCTGGCTAATTCGGGCTATGGGGGAAATGCCTATCTCGGGCAGGAATATTATTCGGTGGCTTCCGGAGGACTCATCGTCACACCTACAATACAGTCATTCGGATCGTACAAACCCGAGCTGACAAGCTCTTTCGAGGCGGGAATTGACTGGCGATTTTTCAACAACAGGCTGGGTTTTGATGTGACCTACTACAACACGCGCACAAAAAATCAACTGCTATTGATCGGTGCGCCTGCTGCATCAACATTTGATCAGCGCTATATAAATGCAGGTTTGATCAGGAATAGTGGTGTGGAAATGATCATCAATTACACCGCATTGAAAATTGGTGATTTTTCGTGGACAGGCTTCCTGAACTATGCAATAAATAACAACAAGGTGGTGGAGATCACGCCAGACATGGCCTCGGTTATTATACAGGATGACGATGTAGTTACTGCAAAAGTGGAAGCAGGAAAAAGTTTTGGTACCCTGTATGTGAAAGGGTGGCAACGCGATGATTCGGGCCAAAAACTGGTGGATGAAATGGGCCGGCCACTGCTCACATCAGGCAAAACCGTGTATGCAGGAAATTTTAATCCCAATTACACTGCTGGATTGTCGAACACATTTTCTTACCAGCGCCTTTCACTCAGCTTTTTAATCGACTACAAAAACGGAGGCACAATAATAGGCGGCACGCAGGCACTGCTTGATGCCGACGGCCATTCCACACGATCACTGGAGGGAAGGGAAGGCGGTATTGTAGTGGATGCCAACCAGGCTGGGGGGGTCAAAAACGGGCAGTCGATCACGTCGCAGGCTTACTTTGGAGCAATCGGCGACCGCAAACCTGCGGCTGAAGAATATGCTTATTCAGCAACGAACATGCGCTTGAGAGAAGTGACACTTGCCTACAATTTTCCGAAAAAGCTGCTCGGAAAAACATCGTTTATCGAGAATGCGAAACTTGCCTTTGTGGGAAGAAATCTGTTCTTCTTCAAGAGGTCTTCGCCGTTTGATCCGGATATAGCCAGGGGACGGGGAGGAGAAGAAGTGACGTCACTTCCCTTTACAAGTTCGTATGGTATTAATCTGAAACTGTCCTTTTAAAAAAATGAAGATGAAAAATATTAAATGGCCTTCATTCAGAATAACATTCATTTTCTTAATTTCTTCGGCCTTTGTACTAAGCGGATGCACCAA
Organism: uncultured Chitinophagaceae bacterium; assembly: GCA_963808065.1. GTDB lineage: Bacteria > Bacteroidota > Bacteroidia > Chitinophagales > Chitinophagaceae > Flavitalea. The sequence goes on along the minus strand of CAWEEK010000007.1, from coordinate 428,199 downwards.
AAATTTTCCTGATAGAAATACTGACCCAACGAAACTAACCGCGTTGACGCAACAAGACTTGCGGGGACTTTTTTCCAATGCTGAATGGCAGGGATTTGCGTTAGGTGGAGGAACGCAGTACCAGAGAGGAGTAAACGCATTTGCAGACATGTATGCCCAATATTTTGCAGTAACACAAACAGCTTTTGCATCTGACAGGTTTGATCTTACCCAATCACGACTTCAAAATCATTGGATAAGGGCATATGTTTTCACAATGCCTTCCCTACTTACCATTATCAAAACAACGACTTCGGATGATACGAAAGCAATGAACGCGATAGCGAGGATATGGAAGGCTTTTATTTTGCTGAGGGTAACGGATTATTATGGCCCCATTCCATATTTTAACATTGGTTCATCAGATAAAACAATTTCCTACGATGCGCAGAAGGATATTTATTACGACCTGTTTAAGGAAGTAACGGAGGCCACTGCAGATCTTGCGAGTCATCTCAATTCGATATCCTTCTCTGATCAGGACCAGATTTTTGCCGGCGACAATTCAAAGTGGCTGAAATTCGGCAATACTTTAAGATTGCGCATGGCTCTACGCATTTCCCAGGTAGACCCCGAGAAAGCCAAGGCCGAAGCAGAAGCGGCTGTTGCCGGCGGCGTGATGACCGATATTGCCGATGATGGTTATTTGCACGTTGATCCCACACGTCCCAATGCACTCGGTTACATTTCTGCATGGAATGAAATGCGAATGAGCGCAACAATGGAAAGTGTTCTGAAGGGTTACCAGGACCCGAGAATGCCGTCGTATTTTCAACCTGCAATAACAGACGGGCAGTTCAGAGGTGTGCGTAATGGAATGATCCCCGCCGAACAGGTATTACCCGAAAATGGTTATGACAACGCCTCAAACCTCAACGACCGCTACACGCCGGTGGGAATGAATACGGAACCTATGCCCGTAATGCGTTCCGCTGAAGCATATTTACTTCGGGCAGAAGGCGCGGTAAATGGATGGGATATGAGTGGCACTGCCGGTGATCTATATGCAAAAGGTATTGAAATGTCCATGAGAACAAACGGCATCACCGACGAAGGTGTGATCAATAATTATGTCAACAGCACAGATGCCCCTTCTGCCCCAGGCGGATACTTTAATACACCGGCGCTTACTGATATTCAGGTAAAATTTTCTTCGGATCCGGCTAAACAACGTGAACAGATTGGTACTCAAAAATGGTTGGCATTGTTTCCCGACGGGCAGGAAGCCTGGGCAGAAGTAAGGCGTTCCGGATTTCCAAAACGATACCCGGTCCTTCATTCAGACAATCCCGACGTTCCCTCAGGTCAGTTTGTACGAAGGATCGTTTTTCTGGATTATGACAAAGACAGGAATAAAGGAGCTGTGGAAGCAGCGGTGCCTTTACTCAACGGTCCGGATAAAGGAAGTACGCCATTGTGGTGGGATAAGAATAAGTAATTTTAAAGGATTGTTGGTAAGACGATGATGAGAAGTATTGGTGGTTTATTCATGGTCATTTGTTGTGTTGCCTTTGCAAAACCTGTCAGGTCACAGGAATTAAACAAAGACGAGGCTCCTGTATACGAAGCTAAAAAGGTAAGTGCCCAGCTACGTATTGATGGCAAATGGAATAAAAAGGCATGGAAAGGAGTGAAGTCTGCCGAGATCACTCATTTCATCCGGGCCGTTCCTGCATTTCATCCGGTTACACAAGTAAAACTTCAATACGATGAAGAGAATATCTACGTGATATTCCGAGTCAAGGATCGTTATGTCCGATGCATTACAAATAAGCCAAACGGCCCTGTCTGGAAGGATGCCGCGGTTGAATTCTTTTTTTGTCCCGATACCACCATGCCTACCCAGTATTTTAACCTGGAGATCAATTGCGGAGGTACTGCTTTACTGGGATACCGATCGCAAAAGCCTACGGTAGAAGACCTGAAGACGATTGTTATTGCTCACTCTCTGCCCACAATCGTTGATCCTGAAATTACCGAACCGGTGGTCTGGACACTGGAGTATAAAATTCCATTAAGCACATTGGAAAAATATTCCAGGATCACACGTCCTGCAAAAGGTGTGCGGTGGAAAGCGAATTTTTGCAAAATTGCTGAAAACAATTCTAATCCTCATCATATGACATGGAGCCCTATCAATGCTCCTAATCCGAATTTTCACATGCCACAGTTTTTTGGAACCCTGGAGTTCCAGTAAATACTTCAGCTGCCTGAATACAATTATGAGGAACATAAAAATATAAGAGAAGGATATGAACAGGAAGCTCGCTGTTAGCCCGATAATCATGATAGTACTGTGCATTTTTTCTGCCATGCAGGCAGTTGCACAGGAGCCACGCTGGAAGGTGCCGTCCTGGGCAGACACCGCAGTCAGGCCGTTTGCTCTAACTAATGCAGTTATTACGGAGGGAAAAAAAATGTATTCAACCTATTGTGTTGCGTGTCATGGAAAAAATGGCAATGGCGAAGGTGCGCCGGGCCTGACCTTTGAAGTGCGGCCAGCCAGTTTCCAGGACAGAGAAGTGATGCATCAGAAAGACGGCACGTTATTCTGGAAGATCACGAAAGGTCATGGTGGCATGCCGGCATTCGGAAAATCACTTACCGACGATCAGCGCTGGAAAGTAGTGGCCTATCTCAGGGAATTTGCCAAAGATAAGAATGGCAATGCCCCACCGTCTTTTGAAAATGAACTTTCCATAAAAGGGTATACTATTGATCCATCGATGACGAGCAATTATTTTCCCGTTCCTCACCGCGTGAGGAATGTGATCGGTTCTGAAACGCTGCAATTCATGGTAGATACTGTCGCTAAGGGCCTCACCCTCCCCTGGAGCATGGCCTTTCTTCCCGATCAGCAAACGGTACTGATCGCGGAACGGTCAGGCAAACTGGTAATCGTCAAAAAAGGCAGGAAACAAACTGTGTCCGTTAAAGGAAACATTCCACCGAGTTTGCGTGAAGTAAAACTTCATCCCGATTTTGCTAATAACCACTTCATTTACCTGTCTTATTATATTGAACCTCTTAAAGTCAAGGATACCACAAAGCGCAAAGGAGGTTATGCCGTCATCATGCGTGGCAAACTGGAAGGCGATTCATTGACCAACAATAAAATAATTTATAAGACCGGTCCATTCAAGGAAAATGGCTTTTGGTATGGCAACAAGCTAGCGTTCGATAAGAGCGGCTACCTGTACGTCACCATTGGTCAACGCACCATCGGTAATATGCATAAATGGAATACGGCACAGGATATGTCGGTGATTTCCGGAAAAATTATTCGTTTGAATGATGACGGCAGTATTCCAAAAGATAACCCATTTGTTGATTCCGCAGGAGTTTTGCCGGAGATATATACGCTTGGACATCGTCAGCCCGAAGGGCTGGTGTACGATAAGCATACGGGAAGATTGTGGGAAAATGAACACGGAGAGAACGGAGGCTGTGAACTCAACCTGCTGAAACCGGGCAAAAATTATGGATGGCCGAAAACAACGTTCAGCATTAATTATGACGGAACGGTACTCTCTCCCGACACGGTGTTGCCGGGTATGGAGTTACCGGCCCGCTATTGGAGGCCGGCATTGGCGCCGTCTGGGATGGATTTTGTTTACGGGGACAGGTACCCGGGATGGAACGGAAACCTGATTATCGGTTCGCTGGTGCAAAAAAGGCTGAACCGAACGATAATGGAAGGAGAAAAAGCCATTGGAGATGAAAAGCTCATAGAGGGAATTGGAAGAGTAAGGGATGTAGCATTTGCACCCGACGAGTTCCTGTATCTACTCACAGAAGACACCGGCCTGCTGATAAGAATACTGCCAGTGAAAAAAAGTATTGCCAAACCTGTTGTTCGTAAAGAGAACACGCAAAAACATACGTGATCATGCTCCATTCTTTATCAGGGAAAGCCCTTCATGCAACGCTGTTATTTTTCATACTTATTGGAGGTCCACTTGGGCTGCACGCGCAGGATTTTGATCTTTTATTGAAAGGTGGGCACGTGATCGATCCGAAAAATAATATCGATAGAGTAATGGATGTGGCCATTGCCGATAAGAAAATCGCAAAAGTGGAAAATGATATTCCTTCGGCTGCTGCAAAAAAGGTAATCGACGTTACGGGCCTGTATGTAACGCCCGGCTTGATTGACATGCATGCGCACCATTTTCCAAACATTTCGAGCTACAGAGTAGGCGATCCTTTTCCGGACGGTTTCACGCTACGGTGTGGAATTACCACAACGGTTGATGCAGGAAGCTCGGGTTGGAAATCATTTCCGGAATTCAAAAAACAAACCATCGACGTATCAAAGACCAGGGTGCTGGCCTGGCTGAATATTGTTGGAGAAGGTTTTCTCGGAAGAGAACCATACGAACAGAACACTGGCGACATGGATCCGCGACTCACTGCATTGGCGGTAAAAGAGTACAAACCTTATATTATAGGAATCAAAGTAGCGCACTATACCGGAAATGATTTTATTCCCGTTGACCGTGCTGTGGAAGCCGGTAAACAGGCCGACGTTCCGGTAATGGTGGACTTCGGTGAACATTCTCCCCCCTTGTCAATTGAAGAATTGTTCATGAAACATTTTCGTCCCGGAGATATTTTCACGCACTGCTTTGCCAACGGGCCGAAATCGCGGGAAACAATTGTCGATGAAAATGGAAAGGTAAAGCCTTTTGTGTTCGAGGCCAGGAAGAAGGGTATCATCTTCGATGTAGGTCACGGTGGTGGTGCATTTTCGTTTTCTCAGGCTATTCCCGCAATCGAGCAGAAATTTCTGCCTAATTCCATCAGCACTGATTGGAACAAGAACAGTACAAATGGAGCGATGAAAGATCTACTTAATGTAATGTCGAAATTCCTGGCAATGGGCGTGGATCTGCAGACAGTAATCCGGCTAACAACTATGAACCCGGCCAAACAGATCAAACGCGAGGAATTGGGAAATCTTACTGTAGGGTCCTGTGCAGACGTTGCAGTGTTCAATCTTAGAAAGGGAAATTTTGGATTTGAAGACGTGAAGAAAACAAAAATCATGGGTACGCAGAAGCTGGAAGCCGAGCTTACCATTCGCGAAGGAACAATCGTATGGGACCTAAATGGCCTGACGATGGAAAAATGGACAAAAGAAAAATAAATTCGTCTCATGCCCATTAACCATAAAAAAAATCTTTTGACTTAATAAACAACTCCTGATGACTGCATCTCCTGCCAGGGATTCAGAGCATCTTATTCTTTCCAATGCTATGGAAATTCATCACTTAAAAAATCTCTCAGCTTATGATTTGCACATCGACGCCTGCAGCGTCAGGGTACCTGCGTGGCCAGCCGTTTTTTGAAAAAACCTTTTTTAAATTGTTTATGCGCACCGGTGCAGCAATGCTGGTAATATTTATTACTTCGATGCATCCGCTAAACGCTTCTCCCGTGAATGACCAGCCTATTGGCAAGGTTAAAATCAGGATGGAACTGAAACACGAATCACTGGTGCAGGCCTTTGAGAAAATTGAATCGCAGTGCATCTTTCGGTTTATGTACAGAGATAAAGATGTGAAGGACATCCGCGATCTTAACATGACGTTCGCAGAACAGACGCTCGAATCCATTTTGAATCTCGTGTTGTCTAACACATCCCTCGGTTTCCGGCAGATCGGTAACCAGATACTTATCTCGCCCCGCGATTTGAAGCGAGCGGCGGAAAAGACCCAAATAAGAGCGGTTGCCCAAATTAATCCTCCAACGCTTGTAAAAGGTAAAGTAACCAATGAAGAAGGAGAGCCGATGACAGGAGTAAGCGTTTCTCTGAAAGGCAGCTCAACGGGGGCATTTACGGATGCCGAAGGAAATTATTCTATTAATGTCAGTGAAAACGGAGTACTGGTATTCAGCTACGTGGAATTCACCACAGAAGAAATTGAGGTTAACAATCGCAACATTATTAATGTAACACTTAGTGCCGGCGGCAAGGTGCTGAACGCCGTAATCGTAACCGCCCTCGGCATAACCCGATCGGTAAAATCGCTTACCTATGCTGCACAAAATGTAAAAGGAAGCGACCTGAATGAAGCGAAGGAAACCAACCTCATTAATACACTTCAGGGCAGGGTACCGGGCCTCACCATTACAAAAAATGCGGTAGGACCAGGTGGTGAATCGAAAGTATTGTTGCGTGGCAACCGTTCTCTTTCCGGAAACAACGACCCCTTATATGTTATTGATGGTGTTCCGTTGAGCGGAGGAATTGAGATGCTGAATCTCGATGATGTTGAAAGCATGACGGTGCTTAAAGGAGCATCGGCTGCTGCCTTATACGGAAGCCAGGGACAAAACGGAGCGATCGTGATCACCACCCGCAGAGCACGTACAGGTACGATCAATGTAGATTACAATGGCGGCCTATCGTTGGAGCAGGCGTCGGTACTTCCAAAATTGCAATACCAATACGGCCAGGGAGACGGCGGCAATTATGTTGCTAATTCAGAGCATAGCTGGGGCCCAAAGGCAGATGGTCAGGAAGTGGAATTGTGGAATGGAGAGGAAGTGCCATTGCGTGGCCAGCCTGACCGGCTAGAGAATTTTTTCAGAACGGCTTCAACAGTAACTAATTCCATAAGCCTCAGCGGGGGCACGGAAAAAATACAGGCATACTTTTCTTACGCCAACACGCATGCCCAGGGGATTATGCGTAACAATGATCTCGACAGGCACAATATAAATCTTAAGGTCGGGTTCAATCCAACACCAAAGCTTTCACTGAATGCCAAGCTCACTTACATCTATGAAGACGTCAACAACCGCGTAACCCCTGGGGAAGGGGGAACATACGCTCTTCCTTCTATATACCGTTCGCCAACTTCAATTCCCGCAAGCGAAATGATGAAGTATTCTTATGTTGACGAGATCGGGGAGGAAAAGCAGAGCTACTGGAAGCCCGGATCCTCGATTTTGGAAAATCCTTATTGGGCATTGAATAGGGTCGTCTACTACCAGCAGAAAGATCGGATACTGGGCTTGTTTGTGGCAAAATATCAGTTCACCGATTGGTTAGATCTGCAGCTTCGCGGTAATGTGGATAAAACCCTTCAACAATCCGATCATAAAATCTATGGAGACAATTATTTCAGTCTTGTTGGTTCCGACTTTTATTACGCCACTTCAAAAAATCAGTCTACCAATATAGACCTTTTGCTTTCTTTTAAACGCACTCTTTCTAAAAGATTTGACATCTCAGGAAATATTGGTGCTGCGTCACAGCAGGGAAATTTTGCAACGGAAACTCTTGAGGCTAACGGGCTCAGCAAAACGAATTTTTTCTTCATGAGCAATGCCAAAAACCCTTTCGTCACCGACATAGTTGGAAAAAATCCACAGGTAATGTCTGTTTATGCGACGGCCACGTTGAAGTATAACAACTATCTGTATCTGGACATAACAGGAAGGAACGATTGGTCCACAGCACTTCCAAAAGACAGCCGGTCTTATTTCTATCCGTCAATCGGACTGTCAGGAATAATATCGGACATGGTCGCGTTGCCATCCTGGATGTCCTATGGAAAAGCCAGGCTTACTTTTGCTAATTCAGGCTATGGTGGACGACAATACCTGGATCAGAACTATTATACAGTAGGGGTGGGAGGTGCAATCATAACACCAACTATTCAATCGCTTGGTACCTACAAACCCGAATTGACCAGTTCGGTTGAAGCCGGGCTTGAATGGCAGTTCTTCGATGACAGGTTTGGCTTTGACCTGACTTATTATGATACAAAAAGTAAAAACCAGTTATTGCTGATTGGTGCGGCGCCCGCATCTTTATTCAACCAGAAATATATCAACGCAGGTCTTATCCGCAACAGCGGAATTGAACTGACCTTGCATGGAACGATCGTTAAGACACTGGACTTTGCCTGGAATGCGAGCCTCAATTATTCCACCAACAAAAACAAGGTCGAGTCCCTTACCAACGGAATTAATTCCGTAATTCTTGAGGACGACCGCGAGGCGCAGATAAGGGCGGTAGTAGGTGGCAGCTATGGTGATATGTATGTGAAAGACTGGGTGAGGGATTCCACGTCGGGAAGACATCTTGTTGACGACAAGGGCATGCCTGTTCTTACTTCCGGCAATAGCGTATTCCTTGGAAACTACAACCCTAAATACATGATGGGCCTTTCCAATATGCTCACTTACAAGAGATGGTCCTTAAGCTTTCTAATCGACTATCGCAATGGCGGCTACGTCATCGCGGGAACACAGGCGTTGCTTGATGCCGATGGTCATTCCGCCGCTTCGCTGGAAGGACGGGAAAATGGTTTGATACTGGATGCAATCACAAAGGACGGCGCGAAAAACGCAAGTACCATCACCTCACAGGCATACTTCAGTGCGATTGGCGACAGGTATCCTACGGGAATGTTGTATGCCTATTCTGCTACAAACCTGAGGTTGCGTGAGCTGGCATTTGGTTTCAGACTCCCCTCCGGCCTGATTAAAAGTTCTGGATTTTTGCGCGATGTAAAGCTGTCACTTGTAGGAAGAAATCTTTTCTTTTTCAAACGCGATGCTCCCATCGACCCTGAGATTATCATGGGTCTTACCGGTGGCGGCCTTGAATATGGTGCACTGCCTTCTACCCGGAGCTATGGTTTTAATATTAAAGTGGCATTTTAAGTATCCTGAAACGAACAATGTAGTTCAATAAAAAGTACATCATGAGATATCATAGGTTGACATCGTTCCAACTCATTACCGCCACAATGCTGGTGTTATCGGCAACGGTGTGGATGGGATGCACTAAAAAGGAATTTAACGAGCGGAATACCGATCCAACAAAACTTATTTCCCTCACACCAACTGATGTTAAGGGACTTTTTCCCAGCGCAGTCTATGCAGGCATGAATACAGGCCCGGGTACGATAGATTACCAACAGGCACAAAATCTTTTTGCGGACATGTTTTGTCAGTATTTCGCAGGTACGCAAACAGCATTTGCTTCACACCGTTATGTTATCAATCAACAATGGGTGCAATATCAATGGTATTCTACTTACGTTTCCGCATTGCCTGCCCTTGTCACCATCATCAGGGAATCCAATAGCGATGCTACCATCGCCTTAAAATCGGTCGCGAGGATATGGAAGGTTTTTGTGATGCACCGCACTACTGATTATTTCGGCCCCATTCCCTATTTTCAAATCGGCCTCGACAGCACCGTGGTCCCCTATGATGCGCAAAAAGATATATACTATGATTTTTTCAAAGAGCTCAGGGAAGCCGTTGCCGATCTGAAAAACAATGCCGACAAGCCATCTTACGGAAGCCAGGACATGATCTATGCCGGGGATAACCAAAAGTGGATCGCGTTTGCAAACAGCCTCAGGCTGCGCCTTGCGCTGCGTATTTCCCAGGTGGAACCCGAAAAAGCGCGGCAGGAAGCAGAAGAGGCACTGGCAGATGGAGTGATGACCGACGTGAGTCAGGACGCGAAATTAAAAGTAAGTCCTCCGGACAATTACAATGGACTGGCGAGGATTTCTGCATGGAACGAATTCCGTATGAGTACGTCGATGGAAAGTTTGCTAAAAGGTTATGAGGATCCCCGACTGAGCAAATTCTTTCAGCCTGCGGTCACCACGGGTTTGTATACAGGGGTTAGAAATGGAATGATACCTGCAGAACAAACAAATCCGCAGAACGATTACGACCAGGCTTCTAATCTCAACCAAAGCCTTACACCCGACAGCATGTTCGCAACGCCTATGTCCGTAATGTACTCAGCAGAATCCTATTTCCTCCGCGCCGAAGGCGCGCTGAATGGATGGACGATGGGAGCTGGTGCTGCAGAGTTGTATGCAAAAGGTATAGAAATGTCGTTGAGGGCCTGGGGTGTTTCGGATCCCACTACTATTGACAACTATATCAACAGCGAAAATGTGCCCATGGCGCCGGGTGGATATTTTAATACACCGGCATTAACAAATATTCCGGTAAAGTTTGGCAGCAATCCGGAGCTGCAACGGGAACAGATACTCACTCAAAAATGGCTTGCAGTTTTTCCGGATGGCTTTGAAGCATGGGCAGAAATGAGACGAACGGGCTATCCGAAATTTTATCCGCTCATACATTCAGAAAATCCCGACGTTCCGGCCGACAAAATGATCAGGCGCATTCCGTTTCTTGATTTCGACAAGGCCACGAATGGTCCGGCAGTCGATGCAGCGGTGGGACTGCTTGGCGGGCCTGATAATGCGGCAACCCACTTGTGGTGGGATGTTCAATAATATTTTGATCGGAGATTCCTTTATTGACTAAAACAAAACGTATGAGGTCCAATATCTATAAATCGGGGCTACAATTTTTTCTTTTGATGTTACTGCAGGCAATGGTCGGATTGCCGATGCACGCACAACAGATGCCGGCGGGAATTCTAAAAGGAGTGGTGACTACCACAGAAGGCGAACCTGTTAATGGCGCATCCGTTGTGGTTCGTAATGTCAAAAATAATTTTTCTTCAGGTGCCAGCACAGATGGCTCGGGTCAATTCATGTTCAACAGACTACCCTCGGGAGGGCCATATACAATTACATTTTCCGCCGTCGGTTTCGTGGAGCAATCTGTATCCGATTACACCCTGAAAGAAGGTGTCCCCGTTTCGCTGGTCATAAAATTAAAGGATTCAGCATCTACCATCGATCCTGTGGTAGTGGTTGGGTATGGTACCCAGAGAAAAACGGATCTCACCGGGGCGATTGCCACTGTAGGAGCAAAAGACTTTGCAGGGCAGGCTTATTCCAATGTGAATATCGCCCTCCAGGGTAAGGTGCCGGGTGTAGAATTTACGTCGACGTCGGGTGAACCCGGCGCAAAAGTGCAGGTAAGGATCAGGGGGATGGGCACCTTCGGTAGCAGCGGACCGCTTTATATTGTGGATGGCGTTCAGTTAAGCAGCGGAGACATCAATATTATTAATCCCAACGACATCGCCAGTATCAGTGTGCTCAAAGATGCCTCTGCCGCAGCCATATACGGCTCGCGTGCAGCGAATGGTGTTATCATCATCACCACAAAAAAAGGAACAGTTGGAAAACCCAAATTGACCTATTCGGGATATTATGGCGTACAATCAGTTCGGCGGCTCATTCCGATGCTGAATTCATCACAGTTGGCCGATCTCGTCAATGAAACAGATAAGAATGGTGGTTTTTCCCCGCAATCCGCATTTAACGATCCCGAAAATTTACAAACGAATACAGACTGGCAAAAAGCCGCTTTCCCGAATTCGGGAATGCAGGATCATGCGCTGACGGTATCAGGCGGCAATGAAAACGCCCGTTATTCTCTTTCAGGCGGATACCTCGACCAACAGGGAAGCATGGTGTTCAGTTATCTGAAAAGATATTCTATCCGCGTAAACAGCCAGTTCAATGTCGGAAAGAAATTGGTAATAGGGGAGAACATCAGTGTTGTTCGTTCGCTCGGATTGAATCTTGGATACGGCAACAACCTCGACCTGGCGTATCTGCTTGGCGCTTCTCCGACCATGCGTATTTACCGTCCGGAAAACCTGGGTGGATATGCCGGGCCCAACCAGGCAGAAACCGGCATCAACAATCGCGACAACATCATAGGCCGACGCGACAACCAGCGACACTACACTGCTAACGACAACCTACTGGGAAATCTATATGCCGAATACACTATTATTCCCGGACTTAAATACCGGCTCAACCTGGGATTGACCAACTATCTGAATTCAGGTAAAACCTACCTGGGAATATTCGAGATGGATAATCGGTCGAATCTGCGTCAGAGCCTGAATGAAAACCGCAACATTGGCAACGAATACCTTGTAGAGAATACACTGACCTATGAGAAACGAATAAAAGACAATATTGCCCTGAATTTACTTGCCGGCTACACGCAGCAAAGTTCGCTCAGCCGAACGATGACGGGCAGCAGGCAGGACTTTCCGAGCAACGACATACAGGTGTTCGATGCAGGAACAGGACCGTCTGTTTTGGGTGGCAATGAAGCAGCCTGGGCATTGCGTTCTTATCTTGGCCGCGCCAACATAACCCTATATGATAAATACTTGATTACTGCCACGATCCGCCGCGATGGATCATCCAGATTCGGCAAGGAAAACAGGTATGGCGATTTTCCCTCCTTTGCCGTAGGTTGGAATATCGATCGTGAAAATTTCATGAAGAACATTCCGCTGATCAACAATCTTAAACTTCGCGCGAGCTGGGGACAGCTTGGCAATCAGGAGATCGGAAACTATGAGAGCCAGACAACAATCTCTACAACACCACAATATATTTTTGGTCCCACACAAGGAATTGCGCCGGCAGCTGCTGTTTTAGCGCTTGGTAATTCTGCTTTAAAATGGGAAAGCACCACTCAGACAAATGTTGGAACCGATATCGTTTTATTGGATAATCATATCACTTTTTCGGCCGACTACTGGATAAAAAATACGTCAGGCATATTATTACGCACACCGATTTCCGGCGCTACAGGCATTGCCCGCGACATGGGGGCTTTCCGAAATGCCGCAAGCGTGAGGAACTCCGGATTCGAATTTCTTCTGACTTACCGCAACGGAAATCGGGATTTCAACTACGAGGTCACTGCCAATCTTTCCACCGTTCGAAACAAAGTTACTTCACTGGGAGGCGTACCCAGCGTGATTAGCTATGTTGAAAATGTTTATCAATACGGGACTTTCACCCGTACGATGCCGGATTTGCCGATGTCTAGCTTTTTTGGATACATCGCCGAGGGTATTTTTCAGAACCAGGCTGAGATCGACAAACATGCTACTCAGCCAGGAGTTCAACCAGGCGATATCCGCTTCAGAGATATCAATGGAGATGGAGTGGTGGATGCAAACGACCGCACCACTATCGGTGATCCTTTTCCAGATTTTACCTACTATTTATCGGGAAATGCGAGCTTTAAATCATTTGATCTGAATGTGAGTTTCCAGGGAGTCCAGGGAAAACAATTATACAACTCACAGCGCGCCTACCTGGAGGCTATGAACGCCGCGGACGGCCAGATGGCCACGACATTGAACAGGTGGCATGGTGAAGGGACTTCTAATACAATGCCTCGCGCAATACGCGGATCAAGGCTAAATACGGTTCCCTCGACGAGGTTTGTCGACAATGCGAGTTATGGAAGACTACAAAATTTACAGATAGGATATACATTGTCTGCACAGGTAACAGAAAGACTGCGGATACAGCGGTTAAGAATTTATGCGAACGCTCAGAATCTTTTCACAATCACCAAATATTCAAATTATAATCCTGATACGCTGGGCGGCTCCGGATATAACGATGATTCACTTAATCCACTTGAAATTGGCGTGGACAACGGAAGCGTTCCAATTCCCACAATACTGCAGATAGGAGCGCAGGTGACTTTTTGAAAATGATACCAACTGCGCATAAACAGAATTCAATTCCATCAAAGTATTTAATCATGAAAAATAATATTTCCATATTCATAGTGCTGACAGGGTTATTTGTTTTGACGAGCTGCAAAAAGGATTTCCTTGAAAAAACCCCGCCGGACAAGCTTCCACTGGAAGGATTTTTCGATTCTGAAGAACGAGCACTGGCCGGTGTGAACGCAGCTTACATACCACTCGCATCAGAGAACCTGTTTGGTGGCGACAATATCTCACTGCGCCTGTTTGATCCGCCGGCCGGCGATGTAATTCTCAGTGCGGCCATTTCCGGAGTAGTTTTTAACAGGTTCGCATTCTCTGCCGATGATCCTCATTTATTAGCGTTTTACTCTGGTTTGTATGAGGGAGTTTTCCGATCCAACCTTGTCATCGAGCAGGTGCCTTCAGTAGATATGGATGAAACATTGCGGAACCGCTATGTGGGCGAGGCAAAATTTTTGCGGGCAATGTATTATTTCTACCTCACCACCGAATGGGGCGAAGTGCCTTTATTTACCGAGCCATTTAAAGACCCTGAGGATGCGCTGGTGGCAAAATCATCAATCGCCGACATTCAGAAGGTAATGATCGCGGATCTTACCGATGCTATTGCCGCACTGCCTGTGTCTTATGAATCAAATGATCTTGGGAGAGCAACACAGGGAGCGGCGAAGGCATTGCTTGGCAAAGTTTATCTATACATGAAAGACTATGTCAGTGCTGAAAAGTGGTTCAAAGAAGTGATAGATTCGGGAACCTACGGATTAATGGACAATTTCGACCAGATCATCAATCGTAATTTCGAAAACAATAAAGAATCTGTATTTGAAATACAGTTTGCATCCGCTGCTGCAGGCGCATCAGCGCCCGTAGAAGATGACAGGGAATATCATTACTGGCCGCAGGTTAATGGAGGGTCGAGCGAAGTATCGCCCACTCAAAGTATCCTCGACGAATTTGAGCCCGAGGACCCCCGACTTGATTTGGAAGTGTTTCATTACGACGGTCAGCCCTTTGCTCCAGAACTGAGTACTGCATCGCTTAACCTGGACGTATATAAAAAAAGCTGGTCGCCTACGGGGTATAATATCAGAAAGGGCCAGGTGCCAATACTTTACATCAATGCAAGAGGTACGAACTATCCGCTTATCCGGTATGCGGATGTCTTGCTGATGTATGCCGAAGCCGCCAATGAACTGGGATTGTATGATGATGCCCGCAATGCGATCAATAAGGTAAGGCAACGCCCCTCTGTTAATATGCCCGAGGTAACGGCCGCGCAGGCAGGTACAAAAGAGCTGATATTCCAGGCTATTGTTCATGAAAGAAGAGTGGAACTTGCATTCGAGCAACATCGCTTTGATGATTTGAAAAGATGGGGGCTGGCCGATTCGGTGCTTGCACCTTTAGGTTACACATCAAGGAACAGGTACTTCCCACTTCCTCAGCTGGAACTCGATGTTAATCCCAATCTGGTACAACAGGAGGGTTGGTAGGGGCCATAAAACATTTTGGCTTACAATGGGGCTTTTTTTTGTTTATGGGTCATAATAGCAACATGCATTATCGCGAATTTGTCGTAAAAGATGGGGAGAAAGCTTCCCGTGGTTCACTGGTTTCCATGCAATCAATTTTTCCATTGCTGCTGGCGGTATTACTGATACAATGTAAAGACTCTCATTTGCCGACGTCCGACAAAAATAATGGCGGATTGATCTTGCCTGGAGGATTTGAAGCTTTGGTTGTTGTTGACAGCATCGGAAGGGCGCGGCATCTCGCTGTAAATGATAATGGAGATATTTATGTCAAGCTTACTTTTAACGACAAAATGAAGGGTCGCGGTGGCACCGTTGGCCTTAGGGATCTCAATGGCGATGGGAAGGCTGATTCAGTCGTTTATTTCGGCGATTACACCGATGTTGGCGGTTCTGCGGTTGGAATGACCATACACGATGGCTATTTGTATACCAGCACCGTTACCACCGTATTGCGTAACAAACTCGATGGCTCCCTGATTCCGGAAAGCAAGACGGAGATCCTGCTCACAGATAGCAGTAATAACGTTACCAAAAACTGGCACACCACCAAGCCCGTTGCATTTGACAATGATGGTAATATGTATGTTCCGTTCGGTTCGCCCACTGATGCGGGCCAGGACATTAATTTATATGGACCTGCAGGTATTCCAAATGGAAAAGGACTCGATCCCGAGCCCGTGTTAGTCGACCATGCTGCAATCTACCGCTTCGACGCATCCCGAACCGGGCAAACACTTAAAGACGGATACAGGTATGCTACCGGAATAAGGAGTGTAGTGGGCATGACGTGGAACGAAGACGACAATGGGCTTTATGCTGTAATGAATGGGATCGATAATTTTCATACGATGTATCCAAAGACATTCACATCCTGGCAGGCGGCGGTGCTTCCCGCCGAAACTTTGTTAAAGGTATCCGATGGTGCCAATTTCGGATGGCCTTATGCTTATTTCGACCAGATGAAGGGAAAAAATGTCCTTCAACCCGGATATGGCGGCGATGGTATTAAAACCGAAAGGGCCGACACATTCGCCGTTCCGGTAATCGGTTTTCCAGGTCACTGGGCACCAATGGATGTTCTGTTTTACAACGCAGACCAGTTTCCCGAAAGATATAAACATGGAGCCTTCATTGCATTTCATGGATCTACAGACCGCTCTCCCTATCCTCAGGCGGGCTACATCGTTTGTTTTGTCCCCTTTGAAAATGGCAAGCCCAAAGGAGGTTATGAAGTATTTGCCGACGGTTTTACTATGGTCGACACGGTTGCCAACACCAGTGATGCCCGATACCGGCCGATGGGTTTGTCCGTTGGTCCCGATGGATCGCTGTATATCTCAGAATCAAACAAGGGCAAGATATGGCGGGTAATGTATAAAGGAGACAAGAAAAAATTCGGTGATGAGCAACTTGCAGAACTCAAAATACGTCAGACTACAAGAACCTATATCAAAACTCCGGATTCAATAAAAGACGATCTTCATAAAGGCAGCATGCTTGAAGGCGGCATCCTTTTCAATTCTTATTGTGCTACCTGTCACCAACGCGATGGTATGGGGGATAACAACAGGTATCCTCCCCTGGCCGGTTCTGAGTGGGTGGCTGGCGACAAGGGAAAATTAATCGAGACAATATTACATGGACTGCAGGGAGAGATTGTTGTTAAGGGAAAGACATACAATGGGTTGATGCCTGCCCACGAAGGATTTCTCGATGACAATGCGGTCGCTTCCATCGCCAGCTATATTCGAAAAAACAGGCGATGGGACAATCAGTACGACATCGTCACGCCCCTCGAAGTACAAAAAGTGAGGAGCTCGCCGTCAAAAAAACATTAGTGTATGAAATTGGTTCCATTTATTCTTATCGTTGTTTTTTCTTTGACGAACAATTCCGGCTATTCACAAACCACGAAACATGTCACAGACATCATGTTTGCAGGCACTTCGCCGGGAAATGACAGTAAAGGAATATATGTATTGCGTTTTGACCGAAAATCTCAAAAGCTTGTAGAGCTCCAGACTGTTGCAGTAAAACGCAATCCTAGTTTTCTTGCTGTGCATCCCAACGGAAAATATTTGTACGCTATTTACAGCGAAGGCATGGACAATGAAGACAAAAGAGGAACAGTAATGTCGTTCACGATCAATTCTGCAACCGGATTTCTTACCCGTCTCAACGAGCAATCAACCGAAGGCAGAGGGCCTGCCCATGTGAGTGTGGATCCCAAAGGCAGGTTTGCCTACGTGGCCAATTACGGTGAAGGGAATTTCGCGATCTATCCTATTGAGGCGGACGGCAGCCTTGGAAAAGCCAGGCAGGTGCTGCAATACGATGGAAGCGGGTTTGATACGGCACTCCAAAAACATCCCTTCGTTCATTCGGTGATCCCTTCTGCCGATGGCAAGTTTATCTACGTTTCTTCGCTGGGCCTTGATAAGATCATGATTTACCAGGTAAAGGATGAAGGAGACTTCATACCCGGTTCAATGCCGTTTGCAAGCAGCAAGCCCGGTACTGGTCCACGGCATTTCACCATTCATCCCAATGGTCGTTTTGCTTTTTCGGTTGAAGAATTGACCTCATCTGTTGCATCATACAGCCGCGATAAAAAAACTGGCGCGCTCACCCCGCAGGAACGGTTTGAAATGGTTCCCGACACCTTTACGACAAGAACTTCCGGCGCCGACATTCATTTATCCCCCGACTCAAAATTTCTGTATGTATCTGTTCGAGGACTAAATAATATTGCTATTTATTCCGTAAACAGTAAGACAGGCAAGCTTTCATTTGTAGGTCGCGAGGACGGACACGGCGATCATCCAAGAAATTTTTGTGTAGACAGAAAAGGTGAATATGTTTTTGTGGAGAACATGAGGTCGAACAATATCGCTCTTTTCAAAAGGGATGGCAAAACAGGGAAAATGGAATATGTAAAAGAAGAACAGATCCCGGGCGTTGCCTGCCTTATCCAATGGTGACAGTACTCTTTAATTATCAAAAATGAAGAAAACGCTTTCTTTCATCTGCATGTTGTTTTTATACAGCGTCGTACTCGCGCAGCAATACGATATCGTTATCCGCAACGGCCATGTTATCGATCCAAAGAATAAGATCGATGGCAAGATGGATGTCGCAATCGCGGAGGGAAAGATCGCAAAAGTTGCAAAAGAAATTCCTGCTACGCAGGCAAAAAAACTTGTTGATGCCTCCGGGATGTATGTTACACCCGGCTTCATTGATATGCATACTCACGTGTTCGTGGGAACCAAACCTTCTACATTTGCAGATGGATTTTCAAGCCTTTCTCCTGATGATTTCACATTCAGGTCAGGCGTTACGACAGTAGTAGACGCAGGCACTTCCGGATGGCGCAACTTCCCATTATTTAAGGAGCACGTGATCGATCAGTCAAAAACGCGTGTCCTTGCATTCCTTAATATTTCCGGATCGGGAATGAGTGGCGATCCTACCGAGCAGGACGTAAACGACATGAGTGCTGACATGACCTCGATGATGATTAATAAATATCATGACATTATCGTGGGAGTTAAGATCGGACACTATAGTGGAAGCGCCTGGACACCGTTCGACAGGGCACTGGAAGCCGGTAAATTATCGCAGACGCCTATTTTTGTTGAGTGTCATCTTCCAAAATATTCTTTGCAGGACCAGTTAAACCGCATGCGTCCCGGTGACATCATTACGCACTCATTCGAAAAAGTTCATGAGCGGTTGCCTATCACCGATACTGTATCCGGGAAAGTATGGCCCTTTGTGCTCGAGGCCCAGAAAAGAGGTGTTCTTTTCGATGTAGGACATGGTGGCGCGGGTTTTTGGTTCAGTGTTGCGCAGCCCGCTATTAAACAGGGGTTGCTGCCAAACTCGTTTGGTACAGATTTGCACCGGTTTAGCATGAACGCGGGAATGAAAAATATTTCAAACGTGATGTCAAAGTTTTTGAATATGGGGATGAGCCTGCAGGATGTTATCGCGCGCGCCACCTGGTTTCCGGCAAAGTCGATCAAGCGCGAAGACCTTGGTCAGTTGTCGGAGGGTGCTGTTGCGGACCTCACCGTGTTTAATGTACTGCAGGGAAAATTTGGATTCATCGATGCAGAAGGTAAACGAATGGAAGGAAGCCAGAAGCTGGAAACAGAGCTCACCATTCGCGATGGCAAAGTGGTGTATGACCTGAACGGGATTGCTGCAAAAAAATAACAGGAAAGAGAGACAATTCACATTAAATAATCAATAACATGAAACGCAGAGATGTGCTGAAAGGAATAACCCTAATACCACTCGGCGGTGCCAGTGTATTTCCTTTGGAATCCGTTCAGGCCGCGCCGGGATTGCCTTCCGGAGAAGGGCCATTGGTTGTGGGCCCTAAGATATTTCAATCTATAGGTGTCGAGCCTATCATTAATTGCATGGGTACATTTACCATTATCGGCGGATCACTCGAAAGGCAAACGGTGCGTGCGGCAATGGATGCCGCATCGAAAAACTTTGTGCAGTATGATGAGCTGGCCTATGGTATTGGACAGCGACTGGCTGAAATCACCAAGGCGGAATGGGGAATGGTATCTGCCGGTTGCGCCGCTGGCCTGAAACACGTGACCGCCGCTTGTGTAACGGGCGGTGACCCGGAAAAACTCATTCGTATTCCAGATCTTACCGGTTTCGAAAAAACGGAAGTAGTCGCAGCCCGGAGCGCGAGGAATGTATATGATCACGCCGTCAGGAATATCGGAGTAAAGATGATCACCGTAGAAACGCTCGAAGAAATGGATAGGGCACTTGGGCCGAAAACAGCGATGGTGTATGCTATGTCGGGAGGAAAAGAGCCATTCACAGTGGAAGCTATCGCCAAGCTAACGAGGGCGAAAAATATTCCATTGCTCGTTGACGCTGCTGCGGAAGATCTCACTGTTCCTTGCGTGCACCTTGAGAAAGGCGCCAATATAGTGGCGTATAGTGGAGGAAAAGCACTCTGCGGGCCCCAATGTTCAGGAATTTTGCTTGGGCAAAAAGATATTCTTCAGTCCGCCTGGCAGGCAAGTTCACCCCATCACGGGCCCGGCAGGGACAATAAGGTTGGCCGCGAAGAAATGATCGGTGCCCTTGCTGCAGTTGAAGCATGGGTGACGTTTGATCACAAAGCGCAGTGGACAAAATGGCTTTCTTATCTCGATACTGTCGCCAAAAAATTGTCCAATATCGAATCAGTAAAAACAACGGTACGCGAACCCCCAGGTCTGGGTAATAAGAGTCCAGGACTCATCATATCATGGGATCCGTTAAAACTCAATATCACCGGGGAAGAAGTTGCCGAAGAACTGGGCCGCAATAAACCCCGTGTGGCACTTGCTTTCGGAACCAAGCGCAATGCTCCCAGCGAGCCCGGCCTTACCTCAATCAATATCACGGCCGGCCAGATGCAGCCTGGTGAAGATAAAATTGTTGCGCAACGGATATATGAGGTGCTCAGTGCAAAACGCGATCCAAAGCCTGCTTCAATGAAGCCACCAGCTGCAACGCTTACTGGTCGCTGGGACGTGAATGTGGAATTTTACAGTAGCAAAAGCCAGTACACCTGGACACTGGAGCAGGATGGCAACTGGCTGCAAGGTGTTCATACCGGCACTTTCTCTACTCAAAATCTGGTAGGAACTATTGAAGGCGACGTGATGCGCGTGCGTAATAACAACAATCCTCCCGGTGATCACCTGACTTTTACATTTACTGGAAACATTATTAACGACACGATTTCCGGATCAATTTACCTGGTCGAATACGGTACTGCGAAATTCACGGCCACACGATACAAGTACCAGGAAAACCGCGCGCCGATCAGTGTGCCAGGCGGACCCCCACTTGCAACCTGATAATTCAAATTCAATCAACAACCATATATTGACAATGTTTAGATATTTTAATATGATCCGTCCCTCTTCAGTTGGTATTCATCTGGCGCTTGCATGCGCGATGTTCCTGGGAACAGTAAGTCAAATATCCGCCCAGTCCATTGACATCCTTCTTAAAGGCGGCCACGTGATAGATCCTAAAAATAAAATTGATGGCAAGATGGATGTGGCTATCACCGGTGGAAAGATTTCCCAGGTGGCGGCATCAATTCCTGCAGGCAACGCGAAAAAAGTAGTAGATGTTGTGGGTCTGTATGTGACCCCTGGCATTATCGACATGCACACGCATCTATTCTGGGGCACAGATTCCGGGTCCTATCTCGCAAACGCTCAGGACGCGCTTCCTCCGGATGCATTTTCTTTCAGAGCGGGCGTTACAACCATGGTGGACTGCGGCTCTTCGGGATGGAGAAATTTCAGACAATTCAAATCGCAAACGATCGACAGATCGGAAACTCGTGTTCTTGCATTTATTAATATCATCGGCGGAGGAATGTATGGCCGCTACGAGGAGCAGGATGTAGCAGACATGAATACACTGATGACTGCCAACATGATCAAAAAGCTTTTTCCGGATCTTATTGTAGGGATCAAGTCGGCCCACTACTGGGGAGATTTTACTTCGGTAGATAAGGCGCTTGAAGCAGGAAAGATGGCCAATGTGCCGGTGATCGTTGATTTTGGCGAACACGATCCGCCGAATTCAATAGAAGAATTGTTTATGAAGCACTTTCGTCCGGGCGACATCTTCACACATGCCTATGCAGATGGACCGAAATCGCGCGAAACACTTGTTGACGACAATACCGGTAAGGTAAAGCCATTTGTATTTGAGGCACAGAAAAAGGGTGTTGTATTCGATGTGGGTCATGGGGGCGGAGCATTTGCCTGGAGACAGGCAGTCCCTGCCATAAAACAAGGGCTTCTGCCAAATGTTATCAGCAGCGATCTTCACACGAAGTCAATGAACTCAGGGATGAAAGATATGGCGAATCTCATGTCTAAGTTTTTGAATATAGGCATGTCTTTACAAGATGTAATCCTAAGGTCAACCTGGAACCCTGCGCAGGTGATTCATCATCCGGAACTCGGTACCCTCGGTGTGGGATCTGATGCCGACGTGGCGGTGTTCAGCATCAGGAAAGGGAATTTCGGGTTTGTGGATACCAAGCGAACCAGACAAAAGGGAACACAAAAACTCGAAGCCGAACTTACGATACGGGCCGGTAAGATAGTATGGGACCTCAACGGGTTAAGCATGCCCGACTGGGATGCAAAACCAGCTAATTAACAATGTCCGTTTTTCTTTTCCATCAATTTTAAATTTATCATATGAAATCAGAAAGAAGATCTGCTTTGAAAAAATTGTCTTTATCCGTTTTATCGCTTATCGGAATCCGCTCGATTGCGGGCGCAACAACGGCTTCAGCAGTTTCTGAAGAAAAGGAAGTAAGTGGGATCGTATACGACCAGGAAACACCGATGTATTCCAGCGTTACAAAATTGGGCAACATGATTTTTCTTTCGGGCAAAGGTGCTCATTACAAGGGCGACATCAAGGCACATACCGAGACCGTGCTCAAGGATATGGAAGAAGAACTGAAAAAAGCGGGGTCTTCCATGGAGAAGGTGCTGAAGGTAAGCGTGTTCCTGAACGACCTGGCAGACTTCGAAGGAATGAATTCAGTATACAAGGGACGTTTTGGCAAGAAGCCTCCGGTGCGCACTACCGTTGCGGTTGCAAGGGGTGGGGTGCCAGGTGATTCACTGGTGGAAATGGATTGTATTGCTTATATCTAGTGTGGATTCACACATACTGTAAAAAGATGCATCAAATTTTTCGTGAATAGTATATCACCATGCATGGAAGAATCAAGATTGAATCTTACTGTTAGGGCGCTATCCATGAAGAAGATTAATAATCCGCTCAGGACCTCTGGAGGGGTCATCAGCAACGGTGACCCTTTTTCATTACCCGGTTTACCATAAATGCAATTATGTTCAATTTTCGGAATTAGAATCGAACGTTCTGGTCAGAGCCGATAGGTCGCAATTTCACCGTAACTGATGGTCTTTTACCGTTTTACGGGTTTCTCTCCAAATTCAAAATATTCCGTAACTTGTTGCTATTCCTCGCGTTAATATTAAAATTGCAAGTATGAAAAAGCTTTTTTTATTCCTGGCCATCTCAGTGTCACTGGTAGTATATGCTGCCGACAAAGGAACCTGGACCGGATTCATCAGTGATGATCATTGCGGCGTAAAAAGTGGTAATGAAGGTCATGCCGCCTGCGCCAAAAAATGCGTTAAAGCGGGACACAAACCTGTGCTGGTGGTGGGTGATAAAATGTACACCCTGAACAACCCCGATAAGGTAGCAAATTTCATCGGCGATAAAGTAACCATCGAAGGCAACATGACCGGCGACGCCATCGACATCGAAAAGGTTACCAAGGAAAAAACAGAGAAAGCGGTTACCACTGCTGAAAAGCATTCTCACTAAAGCGCTACCCAATAGCTTTTATCCCTACTGCTCATAAGCCCCTGCTTTTGAGAACGGCAAAGGTGTGCATCTCGGTGAGGTGGGCTATTCAGCAATATATGCCGGATCTTAGGCTGGATTAATATTTAAATATCTCCAGGATGCCTCCACTCAGGGTTGCGGCAATTTCCATCTTATTTTTATGTTGGACAACATCGGTTTGCGCGCAAGAAACAGCCAATGTTGATGTTTGCGTGTATGGCGCCAGTTCCGCGGGAATCATCGCGGCCTACACGGCAAAGAAGGCCGGCAAATCAGTGATTGTTGTCGACCCGGGCAAACACATCGGCGGTTTGACGACGGGTGGACTCGGATATACCGACATCGGAAATAAATATGCCGTGCGGGGTCTTGGTCTGGACTTCTACCGGAGAATAGGAAAGAGGTATGGCAAATTTGAATCCTGGATCTTCGAACCCCATGTGGCCACTGACGTCTTCATGGAATACATACGCGCTGCGGACATTCCAATTAAATTAAATCACCAGCTCGCAACTCTAGCGAAAGACAAGGGATATATCAGGGAGATTGTATTAAAGAATGCGGAAGGAAAAGCCGTGCTCATGGTGAAAGCAAAGGTCTTCATCGACTGTTCCTATGAAGGCGACCTGATGGCGAAAGCTGGTGTGTCCTACATGGTGGGACGCGAAGCCAACTCGCTTTTCAATGAAACCTACAATGGCGTGCAGCTTCGCGACAAGCACCAGTTTCCGGATGGGGTCGATCCATATAAAATAAAAGGAAAACCGGAAAGCGGTTTATTGTGGGGGATCAGTGCCGAGAGTCTGGCAGAAATGGGTAGCGGTGATAAAAAAGTTCAGTCTTACAATTACCGCATTTGTTTGTCGGACGACCCGGCAAACCGTATCACCATTAGCAGGCCAAAGGAATATGACTCTTCCAGGTATGAATTGTTGCTGCGCCTGCTCGAAAAAAAACCTGCTCAAAATCTGAATGCATTTCTGAAGTTGGACCTGATGCCGAATCATAAAACCGACATTAACAACAACGGCGCATTTTCCACCGACATGATCGGCCAGAGTTATGATTATCCCAAGGCCGACTGGCCTCAAAGAAAAAAAATTACCTCTGCCCACGAATCTTACATAAAAGGACTCCTGTATTTCATCGGTCACGATGCGCGGATGCCCGCACACCTTAGGAAGGAGATGCAGAAATGGGGATATCCAAAGGATGAATACAAAGACAATGACCACTGGACTCCACAGATCTATGTGCGCGAGGCCCGCAGGATGATTGGAGCATATGTGATGACCCAGGCTAATTGTGAAGGAAGGGCCAGGGTGGACGACGGCATTGGAATGGCCGCCTACACCATGGACTCGCACAATTGTCAGCGTATAGTGGTCGACGGTATGGTGAAGAATGAAGGGGACGTGCAGGTCGGTGGCTTTGGTCCATACCCCGTTTCTTACAGATCCATTATACCGAAGGATTCAGAATGCAGGAACCTACTGGTTCCGGTCTGTTTATCGGCAACGCATATTGCTTATGGATCGATCAGGATGGAGCCGGTGTTCATGGTATTGGGACAGGCCGCGGCCGCGGCTGCGGTGGAAGCGATCGATGCCGGGGTTTCCGTTCAGGCTCTCGACATAAAAAAACTGCAACAATCATTAAAGAATAATCCACTTGCCGATGGTAGCAAACCGGAAATCATCATTGACAACGTGGATTCGGGTAATATTTCAATAACAGGAAAATGGCTGGTAAAAGAGCACGTTGGTTTTGGCCCTTCCATATTGATTGCGGACAGCGCTAGTGCCGAGGAAGGACAGGTTCGTTTTACTCCTGAAATTCCGACAGCAGGTGTCTACACAGTGTATTCCTATTTTCTTCCTTCTCTTCAGGGGCAAGCGGGGTCAACCAAAATAAAAATCTTTGATGGAACTAAAACAAAGGAAATGCCGATACAACTGACGGATGTGAAAGTCCAGGGACAGACATCCGGCGAATGGGTGCCTCTCGGGAAGTATCAATTCCCTGCCGGTCGCAAAGCAAACTTGACCATTTGTGCCGGTACCAACGGGGGGCGCGCGGTTGCAGACGCCATCCTGCTGGTGCCCGAAAAATAAAAAAAAAGCTTTTAGCCATCATGACGTCGAGATTAGTAATAATCGCCATAATCAAACAGTTAACGCACTTTCTTCCTGAAGTGCAACTCCGCGTTGGTAAACAAAGGCAATTACCAGGATAATCATCCCAGTGAAAATGCCATTGCCTATAATAGTGAACAATTGAAAATGAGGTGAGCTTATTGATCTGCGCACCAGGGCATTGACAACAATGTATTCCACAATCTTCACCAGGTCGGAAACAATGAAAACGGCGGCGAGAATCTTTAGCAGCCTGATGGCCTCCTCTTTGAAAATTTCTCCTGCTCGCAGTTGCCTGAATAGTTTTCGGAGAATGTATAAAATAGTAAGCCCGAGCAGCATTTGCATAAGATGAAAGAAAAATGTCGAATATCCGATGGACGACCGCGGGTTGGCTTCCATGGTAAATTGATTTTTTTGCTGATAACTGATGTTACCATCCAAAGTCTGAGTGTAAATGGAAGGCGGCTTGCCGGAGTCAAATGCCATCATCTCAAATTTCAACCCACCTTCCTTTTTATCATTAGTTGTTTTTCCTTCACTGAAAATATTCAGTACGAATATGACGACAAAGTAGACGGTGATTAGAATCAGTGCATAGAAGCCAATATTGGTGATGATCCTTAAAGCATTTAAGATTCTCTTGGCGCTCATAACTTTAGGTTTGAGCAGCTAAAATAAAATCAATTTGCTTATAAACAAAAATTATTTATTGAATTACAATAAATATTGATTGAATCCGCATTGTATGGTTTTTAAAAACTTTCTACCGGATCTGACTAGATTTGCTGAAACAGGGACGAAATAGAACTCCTGCGGCCAAAATCTATGTCAATCAAAACAAGTGAAATGCCCATTGGGATCGTCGGCCTCGGACTCATGGGATGCAGTATTACCACCTGCCTGCTGATCGCCGGTCACCCCGTGATCGCCATTGCACCCATACCTGCCGACCTTGAACACGCTGCTTCAAGAATCAGGCAGCACTTAATCAAATCTTTTGAAGAATGTCTGGTCCAGTATCCGCCGGAACATTTTTTTAGTCAACTCACAATTACCGAGGACTACTCGATGCTTGGGTCCGCAAAACTGGTCATCGAGTGTACCATCGAAGAAGAGTCGATTAAAAGGTTGGTCTATGGAAAAATTGAATCCGTGATTGCTGATGACGCCCTGATGGCCAGCAACACCTCAGCAATACCGATCAGTATACTCCAAAAATTTACCAGCAAGCCGGAAAGATTTTTTGGCCTTCACTGGGCCGAGCCCGCACACACCACGCGTTTTCTTGAAGTGATCTGTGGTGAACTGAGTGATCAGCACAAGGGAGAATATCTTTACGGCCTCGCGCACAGTTGGTCCAAGGAACCCACACTGGCAAGAAAAGACATAAGGGGTTTTATTTCCAACCGACTGATGTATGCCATGTATCGCGAGGCATTTTATCTCGTCGAGAACGGCTATGCGAGCATCGAAGATGTGGACAGGGCGTGCAGAAACAATGCGGGTTACTGGATGACCCTGGTAGGAGTATTTCGCTGGATGGACCTCACCGGCGTCGCCGCTTACCATCATGTGATCAAAGAACTCTTTCCAACCCTCAACAACAAGACGGAAATGCCCCGCCTGATAGATGAAATTGTAAAGGCGGGCGGGCGAGGGGTTTCAAATGGCAAAGGATTCTATTCGTACACACCAGAGGAAGCCCGGTTGTGGGAAGAAACCTTTACTGAATTCAGTTATGAGATCCGGCAACTCGCGCTAAAATATCCTGCCGACGTAGTGGACAAAAAATTAAGTGAGACAGAAAAAACTTGAAAAGAAAATAAAAAGCCTGAAGTTTATCCCCCATTCCTTCTAATGCGATCAATGCCAACCCTGCGATTACACAGAATGAAGGTTATTGGTAAACACTATTACTGAGAATTGCTTTATGAAAAATAACTTTTTGATTCTGTTGCTGATTGTTTTGACCAGCGCGCTAAACTGGACCTGTTCAACAGATACAAATGATGCCTATGGTTCCTCTGAATGGAAAGAATATCTGGGCGGGCCTGAGCGAAACCATTACTCTCCACTGAGGCAGATCGATTCTTCAAATGTCGACCAGCTTCGCCCTGCATGGGAATACCATACTGGCGACTCGGGTCAGTTGCAGTGCAACCCGATAATCGTGGATGGAATTGTATATGCCATCACGGCCGCCTCTCATCCATTTGCTTTGGATGCTGCCACGGGAAAACAATTATGGAAAGCGAAAAGCGTGGGCGCAGATAAATTCAATACGAGCCGGGGAGTGACCTATTGGGAAAGTGGTGATGATAAAAGAATACTGTACACCAGCGGTCCATGGATGTATGCTCTGGATGCCCGGACAGGCAAGCCCGTGGCAGGTTTTGGCGAAAACGGGAAAACCAGCCTGAAACTTGGACTCGGGCCTACCGCTTCCGACAAAATGGTTATTTCAAACACACCCGGTACTGTTTTCGAGGACATCATCGTGATGCCTCTTAGGCTTTCGGAAGGAAGCGATGCCTCGCTTGGACATGTCCAGGCGTTCAATATCAAAACCGGCAAACTCGCCTGGACCTTTCATACCATACCACAGCCCGGTGAAACCGGTTATGAAACCTGGCCAAAAGAAGTCTATAAGAACCTGTCTGAAGTTGGCGCCGCCAATAATTGGTCGGGTATGTCGGTAGATCGGAAAAGAGGAATAATCTATGTACCCACGGGATCCGCAGCCTTTGACTTTTATGGTGGTCCGCGCAAAGGAACCAACCTCTTCGCCAACTGTCTGCTCGCACTGGATGCAAAAACGGGCAAACTGATCTGGCACTTTCAACTGGTGCACCACGACATTCTTGACCGGGATCCACCAGCTCCTCCGAATCTTCTGACGATCACCAGAAACGGAAAAAAAATAGACGCGGTGGCTCAGGTAACCAAACAGGGTTTCATATTTGTTTTCGACCGCGTAACCGGTGAACCCCTGTTTCCTATTACAGAGAAAGCAGTACCCGCATCTGATGTTCCAGGCGAGCATGCCTGGCCCACCCAACCATTTCCCTCGAAACCCGAACCCTACGCAAGGCAAACAATTACGGAGAAAGACATCAATCCATATTCAGCAGACCGCGACTCGCTTCTTGACGTGCTCAGGAAAAGCCGGTCGGAGGGCCCGTTCACACCGCTCAGCGGCAGGGGCACCCTGATCTATCCCGGCCTTGATGGTGGCGCGGAGTGGGGAGGAGCTGCTGTGGACCCCGATGGCATCATGTACGTCAACAGTAACGAAATGGCCTGGCATATATCCATTAATGCGGTGGATCCAAAGGCGCAGCTGTTGAATAAGGGTTCGGGACAAGGCATCTATGCAACAAGCTGTACGTCTTGCCACGGTGCAGGCCGGAAAGGAAATCCAGCCAGCGGGTATCCCTCATTGTTAGGGATTGGTGGCCGCAGGACCAGGGAGTTTGTGATGGGCATAATCAACAATGGCAAAGGCATGATGCCGGCTTTTCCGAAACTGAACGAAAAGGAGAAGGCCGCGCTGGTGGGATTTCTTTTTGGGGATGAAAAGGAAGAACCGGGACTGGTGAAAAAACCTCCCGTGAAAAAACCCGAAGAGAAAAAGTCCGCCGACACCACAAAAAAAGTCAACTACCAGATATCCGGTTACAGTAAATTTCTCGACAGCGAAGGCTACCCGGGTATACGACCACCCTGGGGAAGTTTGAATGCGATCAATCTGAACACGGGCGAATATGTGTGGAAGATCCCGTTTGGAACCAGTCCCGAACTGGAAAAAACCGGCATTCCTCAAACCGGGTCCGAAAGCTATGGAGGCCCGGTACTCACAGCCAGCGGTCTCTTGTTCATCGCGGGTACGAAAGATGCCAAATTCCGCGTGTATAATATGAAGACTGGCAAGCTCCTAAAGGAAATTCAATTACCCGCTCCCGGTTTTGCCACTCCGAGTTGCTATGAGGTGAATGGTAAGCAATTTGTTGTCATCGCCTGCGGTGGCACCAAGCTTGGTGCGAAATCGGGCGACAGTTATGTGGCCTTTTCGTTGCCATGATTAGATTGATTATTTGTTTCATAGCCATCCTCAGCAATTGCCCGGGCACCTGAATCCGGGGCATAGGATTTTATTAGATCAGGATGAGGGCTGTCCCTCGTCCCGATCTGGGGTCAGAATTCAATAAGTGACTATGAAAAATTTTTTTAAACTAATCCTGCTTTTCATTGTTGTGATAATCGTGGGAATTGCCATCTGGTGGTTCTACATTTCCCGGAAGTCGGGGGACGATAGTAACTCGGCAGGTCCGGTGCTGGCCCTGGCGACAATGTCCATAAAAGACATCAATTCAGAGAGCTTAGACTTGGAATGCGGGATCGTCATCGACAACCCCATACCCATCCAGATTGAAGCCGATAGCCTCGATTATGAATTATGGATCGACTCGGTACGGGTGATGAAGGACACCTACGCAAAGAAGTTTACCATTAAGAAAAATGACAGTATTAAGATCAAACTTCCCGTTACCATCAGGCAGGAAGCATTGAAGAAGGTGGTACAAAGATTCGATCGCACAAAGGCAGACAGCGCCGATTACAGTTTCCGCACAAGTTTTCGTCCCAGGTTTCCAATTGTTGGCAAAAGAGAGATCACCATCCGCTCGGAGAAGCGACTACCCGCAATCAGGGGGATTGCGGTGAACGTCGACAAGATCAGGATTCATCATCTCGGCCTTAAAAAGTCGTCGATTGGTGTAGATGTGATCATGACCAATAAGAATGCTTTCCCCATAAAAATCTCTGATGGGAAGTACGACGTAAAGATCGAAGACGACTTCAAGATGCATGGCGAGATGGAAAAGCATATTGCGGTTCCCGCACGCGGCTCTGAGAATATCTCGATGGAAATTGACGTGAGCTCGATGAAACTGCCCAAACTAGGCTGGAAGATGCTCTTCGAAAAAAACACCACCAAATTCAACTTCAGGTTTACAGGCAAGCTCGATGCCGAACAGGCTCTCATAGACGATGCCAATATCAGCATGTCCGCCTCGGGTACGGTTGCGGAAATGAAAAAATTAAAACCGTAAAGGCAGAAACAGAAACAGGAACAGAAACAGGCAGAGGGGAGAAACAGAAACAGGAACAGAAAGAAGTCGGCGGCACCCTGGAGTTCGTATATAAATGAGTGACGCTATGAACCTTCTGCTGGTTTCACGCCAAGGCAATGACGACAAGATTTCACGCTAAAAGAAAGCGCTAAGCCGCAAAGTTTAGATTCCCACGAAGGCGCGGAAATACGAAGATTCCACGCCAAGGCAAAGCAATCGTCCCTCGCTTTCTTCTTCTTCCTGTTCCTCTTTCTCTTTCTCTTTCTGCTCCTCCCTCTTCCTCTTTCTGTTTCTGTTTCTCCCCTCTGCCTGTTTCTCCCCTCTGCCTGTTTCTGTTCCTGTTTCTGTTTCTTGTGTTAACTTTCAGTCTAAACTACAGAACCATGTTGCCTGCCATTGTTTTGTCCCTTTTTTTCTCATCTTACGGATGGGATCCAAAACCTCAATTCAGAGAACAACTTATTGACAGTACCGTCAGTATTGGCTACGGCATTGCCATTGGAGATGTGGACGGGGATCAAAAACCCGACATCGTGCTGGCAGACAAAAAAGATATCGTTTGGTACAGGAATGGCGATTGGAAAAAATTCGTGATGGTCAGCAGTCTTACAACATTTGACAACGTTTGTGTTGCTGCCAGGGATATTGATGGAGATGGAAAAGTAGAAGTAGCGGTGGGTGCCCAATGGAATCCGGGAGAAACGAGTAATGATTCATTGTCCGGGTCGGTTCATTACCTGGTTCGTCCGGCCGACCCCAAAACTTTGTGGAAAGCGATTGAACTGCCACACGAACCCACGGTGCATCGTATGCGTTGGGCCAAAAGCGCTTCCGGGAAATATTACCTGATCGTGCTGCCACTTCATGGTCGTGGTAATAAGGGCGGTGAGGGCGTCGGCGTAAAGGTGTTTGCTTATGAATATCCGGGCAGTGCCGAAACTCCCTGGACAAGGCACCTGCTGTCTGATGACCTTCATCTCACACATAATTTGGCCATAGTGGAGAAGAGTAGTGCGCCTACAGAAATCTTTATTAGCGGTAAGGAAGGCATCCGAAAAATCACGGAGCCCTTCGATCGCAAAACCACAACTTCCAGCGCTGTGGTCGCGGGAAAAACGACGGCTGCCGGAGAAATAAAAATACAGAAGGAAGTTTTTGCCACGATCCAGCCAATGCATGGAAACAAATTGGTTGTTTACAAAGGTGCCAGGGCTTTCACGCTCGATTCTGCATTTAATGAAGGACATGCGTTGGGGGTCGGGGATTTTTCGGGAACGGGCAGTACGCAGGTTGTTGCGGGATGGCGAAATCCCGATAAGAACAACCAGGTGGGTGTAAAAATATATACACAGACAAGTAAAGATGAATGGAAGGCTGATTGGGTTGATCAAAATGGTATGGCTTGTGAAGATTTGCAGGTTGCGGACCTGAACAATGATGGCAAACCAGATGTTGTGGCCTCCGGCAGAAATACCAAAAACCTGAAAATCTATTGGAATCAGTAATGAACGGGTCAATTTTATTTCTTATTGAAACTTTTTCACATGCTTTTGAATTCCTTCCGCGCCACATATCTTCTTACCATCGCAATCATTTTCATAACGGCCTGCAAACAGCAAAAGGAAGTAGAGCCGATTCCGGGTGGGCCGAAGGTTCCGGAAGGATACACAGTTGAAGTGGCTGCCGGTCCGGAGCTTCTTGACTTCCCAATGTTTGCTACTCTTGATGAAACCGGGCGCCTCTTTGTTTTCGAATCCATAGGTAATGTGTATGATAAGACTGCTGACGCATTAAAAAATCCGAAGTTCCGGATCAAGCTTCTGTTGGATGTCAATGCTGATGGAAAGTATGACAGTAGCATCATCTTTGCCGACAAGGTTGGGTTTCCACAGGGTGGAGTTTTCATCGACGGAAGTCTTTACGCAACTTCTGCCCCGGACCTGTTAAAACTTACCGACACTGATAAGGATGGAAAGGCTGACAAACGGGAAGTGATTTTATCGGGTTGGACCCTGAACGTAAATGCAAACAGCCTCGTTGGTCCCGTTCGAGGCCCGGATGGTTGGCTGTATATGACCAGCGCAATAGAAGGGTTCGATGTTACATCCA
This sequence comes from uncultured Chitinophagaceae bacterium, assembly GCA_963808065.1. Taxonomy (GTDB): domain Bacteria; phylum Bacteroidota; class Bacteroidia; order Chitinophagales; family Chitinophagaceae; genus Flavitalea. The sequence continues at coordinate 395,321 of CAWEEK010000007.1, read as the reverse complement.
AGGAAGGCAAGAGGATGAAAGGTGAAACCGCCCGTACCTGGAGGCTGCGAACCGATGGCTCCAAACTGGAATGGATCTCCGCCGGTGGTATGAATAACCCCGTGGAACTCACCTTCACTGAAGCGGGAGAGCCGATTGGAACCGAAACCTACTTCACTGACCCGAAGGGAGGAGAACGTGACGCACTGGTGTATTGGACCGAGGGCGGTGTGTATCCAAAACCTAATACAAATATTGACAGAGACAGTCTGGTGCGCACAGGCGAGCTGATGCCGGTGGTATCCAAATATTCCAGGGTGGCTCCATCGGGCATTGCCCGCTACAGGAACAATGGTTTTGGAGAGGACTTTCGGAATAATCTCTTCAGCGCCCAATTCAATACACACCGCGTCATCAGGCATAAATTATTCAGGAGTGGTGGATCCTTTCGCACTGAAGACGAAGTATTTTTTTCTTCTGACAATGAAGACTTTCATCCCACCGATGTGCTTGAAGACGCAGACGGGAGCTTGCTCATTGTTGAAACCGGGGGATGGTTCATCAAAGGATGTCCTTTGTCCCAGGTTTCGAAACCCGAATTAAAGGGTTCCATTTACCGGGTCCGCAGATCTAAGGCCGACAATATTAAAGATCCTTATGGAAATGAAATCTCCTGGAAGACCGCAACTGTCGAAGAGCTTTCAAGATTACTTGAATCGGAAAGACCCTTTGTTGCCGACCGGGCGATGGACCTGCTTGTCGAAAAGAAAAATGCATCTGTTGATGCGCTCGCCCAACAGATCAACTATTCAACGTCAACAGACGCCCGGACGAAGGCAATATTTGCGCTTTACCGGATCAACAGCGCTGAATCATTGACGATAGTACGTTCGGGATTGAGTGACCAGGACATCCAGGTGCGGGTGGCTGCTGCAAGGGTAGCAGGACTGGCAAGGGATGGTCTTTCCATAGCGAAACTCACAGAACTGATTCTTAGAGATTCAGCGGCGGTGCAACGTCAGGCAGCAACCGCACTTGGGCAGATAGGAAACCCAAAAGCGATAACCGCATTACTGAATGCTGCAGATACCATTGCGGACCGCTTTGTTGAGCACAGTATCATCTACTCACTCGTTGAACTGGGGCATCCTGAAATTCTGAAGCAGGGAATCAACAATCCATCCCCTACGATTCAGAAGGTGGCACTGATTGCATTGGACCAGCAAAAAAATAATTCGATAAAGGCGTCGGACCTTACCCCTTTTCTCAACAGTCCGAATATTGAACTGCGTAATAGCGCGCTATGGGTTGCGGGCCACCACCCGGACTGGGCGCCCGAAATTGTCAGCTACCTGGCCGGCAAACTCAACAATCCTACCATAACGGAGGGTGATCTTAACTTATACCGGAACATCATGGTTGCTTTCTCAAAAGATCCGCAAATGCAGGCTTTTATTGCGGCTCAGTATGATCAGCCTTCCAAAGCAAAGAAACTTTTCATACTCAGTGCGATGGCTGCGAGTAATGAACTGAAAGAATTTCCGGCCGGCTGGAGCAAGAGACTTGGAAAAGAATTGTTGACCGGTACAGATCCTGGCATCAAGTCAAAAGCCTTGTCCCTCATTCGACAAAGAGGAATTGGATCATTCGCCGCTGACCTTAAGCAATTTGCTGAAGACAGCCATCAGTTGCCCGAATTAAGAATGGATGCGATTGCCGCACTGGTAAAACTCCGGCCGGTCTTTTCCAGCATCGCTTTCAACTTTCTTATTTCTATTTTGAAAACGAGTAAGGAACCCGGGACCCGGCAGGAGGTGGCAGACATCCTTGTCCAGGGAAAACTAACCGAGCCGCAGGTCCAAACAATATCGACCGACATATTACCAATTGCCGATGCTTTTCTTCTTCCAAGGCTGTTGCCCATATTCCAGGGAAAACATACTACCGGCACCGGACAGGCGCTTATTTCAAAGATCCTTGCCTCACCTGGGCTGGACAACTATTCGGAACAGACTGTTGATACCTTGTTCGCCCGTTATCCAAAGGAGCTCGACTCCTCTATCACGCAACTGAAAAATAAAGTGCGACAGGCGCAGGCTGGAAGGCTGCAAAGGCTCAGGGAGTTTGAAGCCGATATTTATTCAGGCAATCTCGACAGGGGCCGGACACTTTTTTATGGGAAGGCACTTTGTTCTACCTGTCATGCCATCAGTCAGCAGGGAGGCAACCTCGGCCCCGACCTCACTTCAATTCAAAAGGATCGTTCTGCCCATGATCTGCTGGAAGCCATCGTGTATCCCAGTGCGAGTTTTGTTCGGGCTTACGAGACCTACCGGATCAAAACGAAGTCTGCTAGTTATACTGGTGTGATCCGGGAAAAAACTACACAGGCGATCTTACTTGCCAATTCTCCACAGTCTACTCTAAGAATTCCGAGAGAGGACATCGTCTCCACCGAATTGCTCGATAATTCCATGATGCCGCAAAACCTAGATAAGATGCTTACCAAACAGGAGATAGCCGACCTGATGACTTTCCTGCTTGGCCAGGATCAGGATCCGGACACGGATCAGCGCATACTGAGGTAGTTCTTTTTATGTTCCCGCACGCTCAATCTACTGTTTACCTGCCCGCCTGTTGTTCCGACTTAATGAAGGAAAATCAGCCGGCTTATGCGCAAAATTTACTTTGTTGTCGTCTTTCTCTTGCAGAATCTTATTCTCCTGGCGCAGCCGACCTGTGTACCGGACGTAGTCCGTTTTATTGAAAGCGGATGCGGTGAAGACATCGGCGATATCGGACTTTCGAACGCTCCCGACGGCTATACGTTCACATTGGAAGGGGCTACCGAGGGGAAGGGCGAAGGCTCGGCCACCGACAATTTCTTCAATATCGGAAAAACTATCGTCACCTATCATTCTTCTGATGGAACTGTGCTTTGCAGTTTTTCGGTAACGGTAATAAATAAGTCTTTGATTGATCTCTCCCAACAGGAATTGCCCGTAATCGTAGGCGATTGTAAAGTGATTGTTGGGGTTTTTCCGGAAGCCTTTGAACACTGCACCGGGCAGGCATTCCAGGCTATTACCGATGATGCTCTGGAATATTCCCAACCTGGCGAATACACCATTCATTGGAAGTATGTGTTTGCTGGTGTTGAGGTATATCAACAGGAACAACAGGTGCTTGTTAATGCCAGCGATGGATTCATCCCTGATCTGAAAGAGTTGCCCACGGTCACTTTTAATTGTAAGGGAGAAGTCAGCCCCCCTTCAGGATTATACAAATGCGCCAAGATTGTTGGCACAACCGAAGGACCTACGAGTTTCGAAGGACCGCTTGATACCACGATCGCCTGGGTATACTATGACGGTGATGAGGCGGTTTACAAACAGGAGCAACGAATAATAGTGAGAAGTGGAGGATTCCTTCCTGACAATGATACCCTACCCGAAGTGGTCATCGACTGTAAGGGAGAACTCACTGCGCCTGCGGGAACTTACGAATGTCAATCTGATAAGATATTTGCGAAAAATAATGGCCCGGCGGTTTTCGACTATTCGCTTGATACTACTATACTTTGGATCTACTACTATAAAGACAAACCAGTATACAGGCAGACACAGCGCGTTATCGTAAATACGCGAGGCCGGATGGTTCCAGACAAGGATACACTCCCGCCACTCACCGAATTTTGTTCAGTCATTGTGGCTGATACACCGACTGCGCACAATTCCTGCACGGGGAGGATATTTTACGGAAGAACAACTGATCCGCTTAAATATGACAAACCAGGGAACTACAAGATAACCTGGGTATTTGGGGGCGGCTCGTCACTCTCAATAGTACGGCCCATACCATCATTCACGCAAATACAGGAGGTGGTAGTAAAGAGGGGGGAAGAGATCGTCCCGGACCGTCGGACGCTCGACACCTTGAGCGGAGATTGTTCGGCAACGGCAAGGATTACCCCAACGGCTCGTGGCAATTGCGGACTTGAGATTATCCAGGCGACCACTGCGGATTCCCTGACCTACTACACTCCCGGAACCCATACTATCCACTGGAATTACCGCGACAAAAACAACCATAGATTTTCACAGACGCAGACCGTCATCGTTGGTTCTGAGAACAGGATCATACCCGATTCTGTTAAACTCGCAGATGTTGAAGGGACCTGTTCTCTTGCCATAAACGACATTCCCTTTGCCCGAAATCGCTGTACCGGGGCCAGGATTAAGGGCGAAAGCAGGGATCCACTCAATTATAATACTGCGGGAGACTATACCATTCATTGGGTTTATGCGGATGCTTACGACACTGTTGTGCAGCAACAAAATATCAGGGTGAAAACCAGGGATTCGTTGATCCCTGAGGTCGCGGCATTGCCAAACCTCGAGGGAAACTGTGAAGTGAGAGTGACCAGGATTCCTACGGCTGTGAACAATTGCACCGGCAAGGTGATCACAGCCACCACCAACTCGCCAAAGGTTTTCTCCACACCCGGAATCAATTTGATCCATTGGATTTACAAGGATGGCAGTGCATCATTGACACAGGTTCAGATGGTCACCGTGAGTGAACGGTCGGTATCACTGAAAGTCTATCCCAATCCCACACGCGACGAGTTCCGCATCCTGGCTGAATCCTGCAGCCCAGATGGTAAATTATCATTAAAAGTTTATGATATTCTTGGTAGATTAGTAGAGGCAAGAAATGCCCTTGATTTCAATAAGGAGATTAGATTTGGCTCTGGTTACCCCGGCAGCACCTACTTTGCACAGGTTCTATGGGGAGACAAACAGTACATGTATAAGCTGATAAAGTGTAAATAGCCTTTTCGTTATATTCTCTATTTTTGGGATCGTTACACCAGCTAAACTCCACTATTAATGCATGATGAGGAAATTATCGAAGGATTAGTCAGCGGAGGCCCGCAAAGACCGGTTTTTGAGAATGAATTGTATTCCAAGTATAACTATTTTATCAACGAAGGCTGCCGGAAGTACAACATCAGTTCGGATGACAGTTTCAGCGCCTACAGTGATGCGGTCTTATCAGTCATTCATAACGTGTTGGATAACAGCTTCGCCAGCCGTTCTTCGCTGAAAACCTACCTGTATAAAATATTTAACAATAAATGCATTGATTTTATTCGGAAAAAAACGACTATAAAGGAGAGAGTGAATGTTTCAGCGGTCGAAACGGACATGTTGGGGCAGTTGCCTGACAATGCCAAGATCATAATTGAAAAGCTGATTGACAAGCAGAAAATGATTGCGGTGAAACAATTTTTGGGTGAGATTGGCGAGAAGTGCAGGCAGATCCTTCTGTTGTTTCAGGATGGATATAGTGATAAGGAAATTGCGGAGCAGCTGTCGTATAACAGCCCCTCGGTTGCCAAAGTAACAAGATTAAGATGCCTGGAAAAGATCAGGGAGCGGATGCAACCCTTCATGAGCCAGGTCTGAGTATTTATAAAATGATTATGAGTGAACAGTTAGAATATATTGAATCTTATTTTCAGCGGAAGCTAACCGGCCCGGAAAAAGAAGAATTCGAACAGCGTTGCGTTACTGATGAAAAGTTTGCCGGCGAAGTGGCATTCTACATTAGTTCAAGGAGCGCGCTGAATGACCTGCTTCTCGAACAAAAAAAGCAGGAATGGTCCAGGTTCGACATTGGCGAAGAACCAATGCCGGTCATTGGGCAGGATAGTGAAACTTCATCGTCCCGGACTCCGGTAAGAAAGATAAATGAACGGAAATGGTTTCTCTACGCGGCTGCGGCCTGCGTGGGCATCGGGCTGATTGTCGCTCCATGGTTCCTTTCTGATTCACCGCAAAAGAAAGCTGGCGAGTATGTGAGCACAAGTCTGAGTTCCATCAGTCAGACGATGGATGGATCGCGCGACTCCTTACAGCTGGGCATACAGTATTATAACGGCAGCCAATATGATAAAGCTATAGGGCTGTTCCAGGGAGTGTACTCAGCACATCCCGACAATAGCGACGCACTACGTTTTCTTGGTCAGACCCAGCTGGTGCAGAAAAAATATGATGCGGCCATCGTGTCCTTCGATGAACTTTCCAAAAAACAGACCTACAGCAATCCTGGCGTCTTCCTTAAGGCTGTGACCTTATTAAGAAGGGGTCAGGCCGGCGACCCGGCGGAAGCCCGAAAACTGCTTGAGCAGGTAGTGAAGGAAAATCTCTATGGCAGCAGGGAAGCAGCTAAATGGCTGGAAGATTGGTCAGACTAACACTAATTGTTTATTGCATTCTCATTTTCAACCTGCCTGAGGCAACATATCTTTTCTTCCAATAGGCGTCATTAAGATTTGCCAGGCTGACTCCTTTTGAGCTTGAAGAATTCACGAAGATCCCATTATGAAGATAGAGTCCCACATGTGAGATGAATTTATCTCCCACGGTCTGAAAGAAGACCAGGTCTCCCTCGGTAAGAAAGGCAGGTGATTTAAAGCGTTCCACTTTCTCATTCAGGAATTGCTGAAGAGAGGTACGCGGAATATTCATCGCATAAACTTCCCCGAAAAGCTTCTGAAGAAAAGCGGAGCAGTCGATGCCGCGCTCATCAGTTCCTCCCCATTTATAAGGTGTATTCAGCCAGCGGTCGATAAATCGATACAGGGTGGGATCACTTAGTTCTGCCGGATCCACATGAAGGTAGGTAGCAAACTTCAACCGAACCCGGTCGTACTTATTGAAGACCCCAGTTCCAGTGGCTTGCCTTTCATTATCTGTCAGTCCTTTCCCGTTCGCCGGAGGGATCGGCGATTTGCCCGAAGGCGGGCTAGTGACGGATCCTCCTGCCGCGGCCCTGAGTGATTCTCCCGAAACGGTAACGGGATGGGGCTTTTCGGGCAGTGATTCACCTGAGAGGGTGACCACTTGTTTTGCTGACCCACAGGCAATCGCGGCGACACAGAGGGTCATCGCCATCCATTTATTTGATCCTGACATAACCTATTGTCGTAACCCGTGTCTGAAATGTTAAGTCACTGCAAGGAATTTTTGAAAATCGTTTTTTGCTGTTTCCTATCCTTTCATTACCTCGACTATATCAGAGTTCCTTCACTATAAACTTATTGTATGTTATTCTATCTCGTTGCCGAAAAATCCCAGGAAGCGATCTGCCTGGTCAGAGAATCCAACAGAAACAGCTTTTTGCTGAGGATGGGAGACAAAGTGATCAGTTGTTCTCAGCATATTCGTCAGTTGCTGCCAAGGCTGGAGCTAATGGACAGCAAGGGCTATACGTTCAGTGATAATTAGAAAAGCATGACTACGAATCCGACTTCCGGATACAGGATCGATGAGCGTGTCATTTACCTCATGGTGATCCTGATGATCCTTTCAAGCACCATACTTGCCTTCCGTTTTAAAAAAGCCGAACCCTGCACAGCTGTGCGGATAGCCGTGAAGGCATCAGATTATTTCGAAGGATCCCTGATATCCTTTCATGCCGAAACCAAAGGTGGAAAGTCATACCGATGGGATTTCAACGATGGCACGGGCTCTTCATTTGGATTCCCGTCGATACAACATTCCTTTCGCAATCCCGGTACCTATGTGGTTTCGGTAATGGTAAACGACCACTGCGAAGGATACGAAACTGTTGTTATCAAACCGGCTCCGGTTATTGCCCGGACTTCCCTGCGACCAGAATTCATTGCGCCCGTGACGAGTATTGTGAATAAACCGGTGACATTCGAGGACACCACCAGTGATGCCACATCCTGGGAATGGAGGTTCGGCGAAAGTGAAATTGTAGATGCAAGAACAAAGAAAGCCTCATGGGTTTACCGGACACCTGGCGTGAAGACCATTTACCTGAAGGTGAATGGAAGGCAGGATCGGGTATCCACCACAACTATTTACATTAGAGATATTGAGCCCGCACTGGCACCTTACAAACCACCTGCCAGGCGGAAGCAAGCAACCTATGTAATCCCACGAAACACACCAAAAATTCCGGATAGGCCAGAGTCCACAGGTTCGGATTCCAAGGATCCGGATGACAAACATGACTCCGGCACAGTCCCACCTGCTGTGGCTGAAGCTCCGAAGCCTGGAAAGGTGGCGGACATTCAGGCTGATGAGATGATATTGATGATTGAAGGTATTGTGACCGGTGAAAAGAAGATGGCTGACTTCCTTCCATACTTCTGTGAAGAAAATATCCCCGTGATTTACAATGGCACCCCAATGAACTTCAACCAGATGTTCAATACTCTGAAAGCGATCAAAAAAAGGAAGAAGATCGAAAAGCCCGAAGTGCAGATCATCAAAAAATCAGCTACCAACTGCATCAAATCAATGACCGTGAAAGTTGATAAGAGCCGCACCTTCCTTGGATTGCAAATCCCTTGAAAGATAAAGGAACCAGGTGTTTACCCTTTTCAATCAAACTTCGACTGATAATTATTATTAACAATTAAAAGCAACAAAATGTCATTTAATGCAAAATTAAAATTCGGTGGGAAGGATGGAATTGACGTGCTCTCCTGTGATTACAAATTACACCGGGACGTTGATGCCAAAGGCAGACCTTCTTCTGGTGTGTACGGTGGAACAATCAACCTTACTGTGGAGTCCACTGACGACACCAGCATCATTGAGTCGATGGTCAATCAGTACAAACCGGTTGACGGCACAGTTACTTTCAAGAAGAGCGACGAAGACGCAAAAATGAAAGAGCTGACCTTCGAAAAGGCCTACGTTATTTCCTTCCAGGAAAGTATCGATGTGAAGGGTGCAAAACCCATGCAAATGGATTTCACCATCTCGGCCCAGAAGATCAAAATCGGAAATGCTGAACACAAGAATGAATGGCCGGCTTAGGCGATTCATCGACCGCATTCCAACTCACCAGGGATTTTTTCATTACTACAATCATTAACCCCGGTCAAATGTGTCCGGGATCCGGCAGTATTCCGCTATTCCAGCCGGGGTTAATGATTTTAACCTTCCACTATGCACAACCAGGTAATCGCAGTCATTGAAATCGAAGACCAGAAAATTGACTACTACACTTCCGTGGTTATCAGGCAGCAATTCAATGCTCATCATGAATTTGCCGTCAGGATCAGGTATGATGTGCTCGGTAAGGTGGGTACGTTGAGTCTTGCGAATGCACAGAAATTAATCGGCAAATCAATTTGCATCAAACTCATTCAGGCCAGCACCCAGGAAGCAGCCTATGAATTCCGCGGCCTTATCGCGGAGATCTCGCTGGAGCAGTCGGACAATTTTACCAGTGATGTTGTGCTTAAAGGCTTCAGTCCAACGATCTTATTGGAAAACGGCAACCACTATCTCTCTTTTTATAAGAAGAAACTGGATGAGATCACTCAACAACTCACAAAGCCTATTGCAGACAGTAGCTATAAAGTCAGTATAGCACCCCAATTCAAAACTCCCGTCAACTATGTAACCCAATACAAGGAAAGCACCTTTCATTTTTTAAACCGCTTGTCTGCAGATTTTGGAGAATGGTTTTATTATGACGGTAAGGAGCTTTTTTTTGGCAAACCATCTGCCCCTCCCTCTCTGGATATTACTTACGGAGAAGATGTAAACAATATTCAGCTGACCCTGCGAATCGTTCCCATGGCATTCAGCAATTATTCTTATCAGTCCAAAGACGATAAGGTGATTACTGCCGATGCGCCCGCGACCGTGGATGGTCTTGACCAATACGCGAGTCTCGCCCTAAAGGAATCAAACAAAATTTATTCGACCCCGGTCAATTTTCCCATCAGGCAGCGGGTTGAAAACAAAGCTGACCTTGATGGCTTTGTAAAAAAACATAAGGCCGCGATGGCTGCTGATCTCGAGGTTCTGTCCGGAAGCAGCGACAATCCGAAGCTTTGTATTGGCGCAGTAGCCAATGTGCGGTTTTCCAAGCTGGACGGAAACAATTTCACCAAGGAGGATTATGGAAAATTCCTCATCACCAGTATTGAACACTTCGTTACTACGAATGGTAAATACTACAACAACTTTGAAGCTATTCCATCGGGACTGGAGATCATTCCCGTGAAAAATATTATTCCGCCGATAGCGGAGTCACAGATCGCTATTGTAAAAGACAATAAGGATCCTGACAACCTCGGAAGGATTCGTGTACAGATGCTCTGGCAGCAGGGTAATGAGATGACTGACTGGCTAAGGGTGATGACACCTGATGCAGGGGGTGGAAAGGGCGGCGGTAAGAACCGCGGTCTTGTTTGCGTACCTGAATCCGGCGACCAGGTATTGGTTTGTTTCCGGTACAATGACCCGGATCGGCCATTTGTCATGGGCAGCATGTTCCACGGCAAGACCGGTGGAGGTGGGGGCCAGGGCAACAACACAAAGAGCCTGAATAGTAAGAGTGGTCATATTATATCACTGGATGACGGCAAGGGTATTTCCATCATTGATAAAACTACGGGCAACAAAATCGAGATCGACGGCACAAATGCGATTACCATCACTTCGATACTGAAGATCACGCTGACCAATGGCACTTCCTCTTTGACCATGGATGCCGGCAAGATCACTTTAACCAGTGGGGGTTCCACCCTTACCATGGATGGGGCCATGACTTCACTTACTGCTGAAAATGTATCCATAGACGGTAGCGCTGATGCCGCGATTGGCAGCGGCGCCACAGGTTTCAGCGCAACTTCCGGAGGAGACGCCGACATGCAGGGAACCAAGGCCACTGTTACGGGGAGTGCCGAGGCCACTTTGACGGGCGGCAAAAGCACATTGAATGGCGACGCAGAGGCAACAGTGAATTCTTCGGGTTCTACCTCCATCCAGGGCGCCATTGTAAAACTCAATTAACAACAATTACATGCAAAGCAATCCGATACATCAGCGCATTGAAATTATTTGTGAAAAATGGGAGGAAAGCAGAATCCGGAGAGAAGCCCGGATAGTGAGAATGAGGTGCCAGGCAGACGAAGCAGACATGATCGATGCTTTTTACACCTACCTGATCGCAGCTGACACGCCAGTGCTTGACATCGCCTTTCATTTCGATGCCACCTGTTCGGATGAAAAGGAATTCAGCCATATGCTCCTGAGGGAGTTGGAGGAAATCATTTATATATGGAACAACAGTCAAAAAGATAAAAACATTGAATATGTACCAATTAACTGGAAGCCGGATTTTTCTATTGAATCGTCAAAAAATCCAGCCGCTTTATTTGTTCAGAACTTTAACCGCCTTTCTGTTGAACTCGATCTTCAGCAAGAGCTGTACGCAGTTGCTGTATTCAGAGGTCAGCCCAATAAGAATTTTATCTCCTGGCTTGACCAGGCCCTTCGTTCGGAAATTGACCAACGTGTAAGGTTTCTGATAAGCGACACGGTTACCGAACCGGTGTACCTGGCGGCCGCGAAGAAATTCGGTGAATTATTGCTGACCATACCGATTGATCTGGACATGCCAAAAGCCATGGAACAGATCGCGGCGATGGGTGATCCAAAAGATCCGGCAACTATTTATCGGCCTGCATTGATGAAGATGATGAATGCGATGAACGCAAAAAAAGAAACGGAGGCGGAGCAACACGCCACGGAATGTGTTGACATCGCCACAGCCAACCTTTCAAAAGATCCGTACTGGATTACGCAAATCATTCTCGTTTATATTGCTATTGGTAATGACAAAATCCGATACAGGAAGAAGAAAGAAACCCTTGCCTATGCCAACAAGGCTGTGGACACCGCCATTGCCGCACAGGAGTATTTTGATAATAAAGTGGCCGCGGGCTTACTTGGCCAGGCGCTGATGTTCAGGGCTACGGTTTATTTTGTACAGAAGCAGTTCAATGAAGCATATAGTGATTACAACCTGGCCTTTGTCATTTTCAGGGAGCAGGCAAATGGGCCACTTGCAGTAGAGGCTTCAAGGATGGCAGCAAGGAGTGCTTTTAAATCAGGGTATCGCGTGAACGCAATCAGGATATTAGCGGAAGGTGCAAGGGTGGGACGACTGATGGATCCCGACATGGCCAGGGGTTCAAGTTTCGCCGGACTGCTTGAGTTGCTATTACCCACTCCTCATGAACCTTATATTACTTACGAAGAAATTGAGGAAACTGCCGAAAGTATTTATGGAGATGAATGGAAAAAGTTGGTATACAATTGGAGAAAGGTTCCGAAAGGAAAAACTGAAGCTGTGCCTGAAACCGAAATGTCGGGTTTGTAAACCTCTTAATTAATTTGAAATGAATGGAGATAATATTATCAAACAGATCAGCAATTGGATCAGCAGTAATACAAATGCTTTTAGTGTGATCGTCTCATTTTCGTTTTTAATACTGGGTATACTTGCTGTAGTAGGTTCAATTTTGAATTGGGATTGGCTATACAAGCCCGATGTGGCTTATCATAATAAATGGACCATTGGACAGATCAGCAGGTATTTGGGCAGGGGTCCTGCCAGGGTCCTTGGCTTTATTGGCGGATTGATACTCATATTCGCTGGCGCGGTCTGGTCTTATATGGCTCTGGTTAAGAAGTAGCATTAACAATTAATGATCATCACATCACGTCAATGCATAAACGCATTGGGTGGGCAGACTCTTGCCCGAAGGCAAGAGCTGATTTTTGATTCCTTTTATATGAGCAAGTTACCTCCACTTCCCCCTGCGGACGAAAACAAGCCTTCTGGCACTGATGAAGCTAAAGCGGGTGCGAAAGCAAACGCCAAGGAAACAAGTGAGTCTCTCAGTAAGGCATCACAATCGCTGAAGGACCTTGCATCCGGAAAGGCCAATATTGTTGACACGGCGCTTGCCGTGAAGGGTGCCGTAGACGCGGTAAAAGGGTTGTCGGGCAAACTATCCGCATCGGCCATGATGCCCGTGATGAAAAAACTGGCGGCGTTCAAGGGCAAGGCCATTTTGCCTGCTGGCAAACAAATGGACCCTGTCCTGGGCATTGATGTGCACATGGTAACCATTCCCCCTTCACCAGCTCCGGTGCCAATGCCGCATCCCTATATCGGTTTGTTGTTCGATCCCAAGGACTGGATCAGCTGTCTGGTTAACACATTTAAAAAACAGGCCCTTGATGCCATTCCCGCTCCGAAAGAAGGAGCGACTGGAGTGGGAGCATCACTGGCAAAAAACAAGGAAGCCATTGCCGGTATCGCTATGGGACTTGCCGGCTTGAGTGCGTCAGTCAAGTTCGGTGGGTTTATACCCAGGGCGGTTGCCGGCACCAAGACTAAAAACATTCCGCATATACCCATGGGTGCTGGATTTCATCCGGCATTTGTGGCCACCGTTGCAAAAAATCATGGAAAAGCATTTCTCGGCAGCTTGTTTGTTGCCGCCGATGGCGATCCGATGGTTGGTTCATTCCACCTCAATTATGATTGCTGGGATGTGGGAATTATAGATCTTTTCAAGAGTCAACGTAGTGGTGCCAAGAAGAAACCCGAGCCCGGGGCACCACTCGCTGAATTGTATGTGCCATCGGGAGTTGTCATGCCCATTCCTTTGGGAAGGCCGGTGTTGGTAAACTCCATTCCAACGCCCATTAATCCCATGGCGATACTGGATAAACTCTTCAAGGCGGGGTTGGGTAAGTTGAAAGCAGCAGGGCGGAAGGCGGCACAAAAAGGGTTGGATAAACTTACGGGCAAGGTAGGCTGTGGAGCGTTGACCAAGGTATCCAAACTTATCGGTACTGGGCAAAGCCATCCCGTTGATGTAGCAGAAGGACATTTTTATACAGACAATGTGGATTTCAGTCTGCCAGGTCCCATTCCATTGGCGTTTGAGCGTACCTGGTATAGCTACAGCAATTACAAGGGCCCCTTGGGTTATGGATGGCACCACAGTTACGACATGGCACTGGCCGTTGATGCGCCTGATGGTATGGCGGCCTTGCGCATGAGTGATGGCCGCGTAGCCGGATTTAAACTGCCGCTGAACTCTAAGGGAACCTTCAACAGGGGAGAAAAACTGACCCTGATTGAACACGAAGATGGATATTACTATGTGACCGACAACAAGGGATTGATCTACCGGTTCACACAAAAAATTTACAGGAATCCCTATAATAAAACCGAAGTGCATTTGCTGCAGAGCATTGCCAACCGTAACGGTTTCGCGATCCGGTTTACTTACAATGATGAAGGCTTGCTGACGGGGATCACCGACAGCGCGGACAGAAAGCTCGAAGTATTCAATGATTCAGAAGGACATATTATACGTATTGATGCACCGCACGCGGATATCAAGGGCCAGAGTTTTCCGATCGCCCGGTATGCATATTCACCGGAAGGTGACCTGAGTACCCAACTGGATGCGCTGGATCAACCCATGCAGTTCGAGTACCGGCATCACCTGATGATCAGAGAGGTGTGGAGGAATGGTTGCGTCTGGAACTTCAGGTACAATATGGAGAAAGGTATTGAAGCAAAATGTGTTGAAGTTTGGGGAAATAATAATCTTCTTCATTATGCTTTCAATTATTCCAGATCTGAATTAACCGTTGTTACCGATAGTCTTGGCAATGAGAAATTGTTCTATCACAAAAATGGACTGGTTGTCAAATTTGTAGATCCATTGCAGAATGCCTATGAATTCCGATACAATCAATTCAATGAGAAAGAATTGATGATTGATCCTTTAGGCCACCAACATGTCTACTTGCGGGATCAGTATGGTAACATAATTCAATCTATTGAACCAAATGGAGCTTTTACACAGGTTGATTACGGACTTTCGGCATTTCCCTATTTACCCACCTCCAGCACTGATAAGTTGGGAGGCAAGTGGAAATTTGAATATGATGACGCTGGTAACCTCAAAAAAACTATCGATCCTCTTGGAAGTAAAACGGTCTATGAGTTCAAGGATGGCTTCTTAAAAAGTATTCGATACAATGACGTTGTCACTTCTAAGATCGACTATGATCAGATGTTTAACGTTACTGAGTCTACTTACGAAGGTGGATATGCCATTTACAGGACTTATGACCGGACTGGCAATTGTACAAAGACTACTGATTCGCTTGGTAATGCAGAAACAGTAGAATATGATCTGATTGGTAATCCAACCCGAATAAATCTCCCGGATGGTAATGTTTCTTTACTAAAATTCGATGCACATAATAATCTGATTTTTCTAAAGGATAAAACCTCAGAGGTGAGTTTTGCCTACGATTTCCTCAGCAACAAGGTGCTAAGGGTACAGGGAGGGAAAATGGTGAGGTATAAATATGATACAGAAGGTAACCTCCGGACAATCATTAACGAACATGGTGACGAATATCTTTTTGATTTGGATAGCAACGGAGACGTGGTTCAGGAAAGAAGTTTTGATGGTGTCATCAGAAAATATGAAAGGGACGGATTAGGGAGGATCAGCCAAATAACCAGGCCAGAAGGCAGGTTTAGTAAATTCAAATACAATGATATTGGAAAAATAACCGAAGTCCGATATCATGACGACACATTTGAAAAATTTACCTACCGGCATGACGGTGAACTGAAGTATGCTGAGAACCTCCATTCCAGAGTGCTAATTGAAAAAGATGTTTATGGAAGAACCATTCAGGAGTCGACCGGAGACCGGTTTATCACCAATGAGTATGATTTG
This sequence comes from uncultured Chitinophagaceae bacterium, assembly GCA_963808065.1. Lineage (GTDB taxonomy): Bacteria > Bacteroidota > Bacteroidia > Chitinophagales > Chitinophagaceae > Flavitalea. Next base: position 379,708 of record CAWEEK010000007.1, on the reverse strand, counting down.
TTTGCGAACCTGACAAGATCCACCTCTTCTTTTGGGTTGGACGTTGCCAATGGTTTTGATCTTCAGGGTAACCTGAAAGATATCAGCATCAATTCCTGGAGCGCTAATATCGATTATGACCTCCTTGGGTTTCCAACGCATATTGTGTTTCCCGGAGGAGTTGAAAATATCTGGAGCCGGAACCAATTGGGTAAACCTTCTCAGCAGATAATTTCAAACGGATCGAATGAATTCAGGAAAAGGAAGTTTACCTGGGGTTTCAATTCTCAGCTCACGTCAATTACAGACAGTCTGTATGGTGTTTCCCGATTCAGGTATGATAATAAAGGGCAGATAACAGAAACGAGCTACGGCAATGAAAGTCTGCAACTCAGAAACCCTGATGCTGTCGGAAATCTTTACGCTACAAAAGAAAGAACTGACCGCGTTTATGATAAGGCGGGAAAACTCGTCAAGGCTCAGGGTCTGCGTTACCGTTATGATTGTGAAGGTAACCTGATCGAAAAGATCAAAAGCAATGGTGAATCCTGGAAATATTCCTGGACGGCTTCCGGTTATCTGGAATCCGTTACCCGACCTGATAAGCAGGTTGTTTATTTCCAGTACGATGCCTTTGGGAGGCGAATATCGAAAAATTTTAAGAATACTGTCACCCGGTGGTTGTGGAACATGGACAAGCCGGTACATGAATGGAAGGAGAGGGCGAATGTGATGGAATTCGAAACGTCTCCTATGCTGGAAAATAGCCTCGTGGGCTGGATCTATGAACAGGACTCCTATACTCCTATAGGAAAAGTGAAAGGTGAGAAGCATTACAGTATTATAAAGGATCATTTGGATACACCTATTCAGATGTTTCATGATGATGGTAGTCTTGTCTGGGAGGGAGAGTTGGACAGTTATGGTAAGATCCGAATTGGCAAAGGGGATCAGGGAAGCTGTCCCTTCAGGTACCAGGGTCAGTATGAGGATGTTGAAACAGGATTATATTACAACCGGTTCAGGTACTATGCTCCGGAAGAAGGTATATATGTCAGTTCGGATCCTGTCGGCTTGACAGACCGATTAAAAATGTATGCTTATGTTAGTAACCCGAACATTCTCGTCGATATATTTGGACTGCAGGAGGGTGGGTCTTATTATGGCACAAGGAGTACCAATGACGGCGGAGAGGTGAATCATATTCCTGCCTATGCTTCTTATAAAAATGAACCGGGTGCTCCTGGTCATGGTGCAGGGCCAGCAGTTTGGATGGAGACCGCAGATCACCGCAAGACAATGTCCTGTGGGTCGTCGACCGAGGCGCAGAAACATAGGGCAAAGCAAAACATGCATATCAAACAAGGCCAGTGGGGTAAGGCAATAGAAATGGACATTAAGGACATTCAGGGTCAATTTGGTAAAAAATATAACGCTGGACTAAAGCAATTGATAGACAGGGCACATTCTGCTGGTTTGATTGATGAGAAAGAAGCTGCCCGATTGAAAAAGAAATGTAAATAATATAATATGAGCTATGTAATTCTGCCTTTCCAGGGATTGAGCGAAATCACATTTGGTATGACTTCAAAAGAAGTAAAAAAAATTCTGGGTAAACCGGTCCTGATTGAAATTGATGATATCATGGAAGAAATCAGGGAGACTTCGTCGGGAATGGTGCTTACCTACGTTGAGAAGCGCCTTTCCGACATAGAGATCTCCCCGAGTGTGGAAACAATGGTTTTTGATACGGATCTGTTCAAGCATACAGCAATCAATGATCTGCTTAAAACACATTCTAAAGACTTTCATGAATACCGGGAGTACGTAAATTTCAGGGACCTGGGAATTATCACCTGTGGTTTTAATAAGCACAAAACTAAAAATAAAAAGCAGGTGACAATCTATTCAAAAGACAGAGTTCCATTTTACGATTCATTTATGAATGTGTTTATTTAATCCAGATGCCTCTCAACAACTTCGATTATCAACTCTCCTGGTCCGATTTCAGCGCCCTGCCCCGCAGGCCCGCTGGAGTCGAGGAAGATGCCCAGATCCATCCGGAGATGGGTTTTAGTAATTTCAAACTTGTATCGAAAGGAAGAGGAGTTACCGTTGCGGATGTTGACATCGACATCACTTTAGTCAGGTCGGATTGCTGGAGTGTGGAAAAGGCACAGTCCGATGACCTGCTCAAACATGAACAGGGCCACTATGATATCCTGGCGCTGAGTGCCCGGGAGTTTTACAAAACCGTCCGGACACTTACCGCCAAATCCAGTCATGAACTACAGCGGCAGGTCACCAGCCTGGGGAATCGAATGGCAAGAAGGGTAAAAACAATCGACGAAGTTTACGACACGGAAACAAAGCACAGTCGGGATACTGCCAATCAACAAAACTGGCTGAAGAAAATCGCTATAGAGAAACAAAAGGCCGACGGTAACATTGACAATTTAAGATAGCTTTCTACACCAACACCATGTCCTCCCCGAGTACGGCATTGTGAAATCCTGATTCATCGCCCAAACGTGCCATCTGGTCTGCTGGTTTCATATTAAACCGGCTGGCTATATCGACCTGCACAGGCAGAAGATAATCGCACAAATGATCATAAATGAGCCGGTTCCTTCGACCAGGCATAAAGTCGCGATACATGGCCGCTTCCATAGGTCCGAGTGAGATCCTGATCTCGTCGGCACCATCATCATATTGCAGGTTGCCCGTTGTCAGGTTTACACCAACCATACTATCATCAAGCAGACTGAACATGCCATCAGCCGGACTCAAAGGATACTGTCTTCCTGTTTCTATATACACAGGTATTGAAAACACCATCTCCATAATTTCCCTGATCTTTTCATGATCGTCCCTGATCTCGTGAATAATTGGTAACAAATGAAGAAAAATATTAGCCTGGTGGCTGTCGAGGTATTGAAATATTTCCCACTGCGCGGCAAATAATTTTACCAGGTCATCGTAGTCGGTTCGCTTGTCAAGCCGGTTTTCCTGCATGGACATCATCACCCGCAGGTAATTTATAGATGCTTCCATCGGCACAAAGAATTTCCGCGCATTGAGTTCTTCAAGGCGCCGGCGCTTCATGTGCTCGATGATCTCCCGTTCAGACTTGGCTGATTTGTGACCGGTGGGATGATGAAACAAACTTTCGGGCAGCATGTCGTAGATGCCTTCGCGATAGGTTCGCAATATGGTGTATTCTTTGTAGTCGCCCGGCATTTCCTGGGACACATCGCTGACATCATTGCTGAAAGTACGTTTCAAAGCACCGAGCATCAGGATGATGATCTGTTCGGGATCGGTGCCTTGCTCGGCGATCCCGGCGGCAATGGTTTCCGCTTTGAAATCCTCCTGGTAATTGCAGAGTATGGTATGTGTGCCGTCGCCCTGTATCATTTGGTTTCATTTTTTAAGAGGATCCGGTAATTATTTGTTACCCCTGATCTGAGCTGCAGTCTCGAGCGGAACTGTGTAAGTAAAACTTCCCAGCCCTGCGCTTCCAGCCCCGTGTTGGTCGAGGGAGTCAGGATCACATCTATTGTTCTTTTGAATCCTTCCCTGGCATTAATTGACAATTCGAATCCCCGTTCAACTTCAGCGCTTTTTATTTTGTCGCCCAGTTCATAATAGCAAAAACTCCTGATGTCTTCTTTCGTGATAATACGGTTCCTGGTGATCAAACCATAACGGAAGGCGTTAAGTTTTTCCTCCGGCTTCAACCTGTTCTTTCCTCCTACAGAAGTCGTCAGCAGACAAATCGAATCCTGGATGAGCCTGGTGCCACGGGCCTGTTGCATCTTCGTGCCCGCCCTCAGGTTGTTGCCGACTTCAGCCAGGGTAGTCCAGAACTGTACATACATCATGTCATTTCCATCGAATGGTTTTACGATCAAGTAGTTTGGAATCTCCAGGCTGCCACCGCCGTTTCCCTGCGTCTTTTGTTCCATCAGCGAGATCTTCTGATTAAGTTCCTTCAGCGTTGTTGCGATGAAGTCATAGCCATAGGCCGAAAAAGCGGCGCTCTCACTACGTAATAATTCCAGCAGATAGCTGATCATTTCCCGGGCATTCCGGCTGTCGAAACGTTCGACTCCACCATTTCGTAAAGTGTAGGTACCGTGCTGTTCCTCTTCCTTTACCCTGAATGGCACCGACCGGTATTCCCTTACCTCGTCTGCGAGAGATTTTACGGCCAGAAACTGATCGAGCGATTCGGTCCGGAGCGGTATGATGTTACTACTACCCTTCAGTCTGTATTTGAGATCAGTAAGTTTTCTGTTCATCACCGGGAAGGCATTTGGATACACATACAGGTCTTCCAGGTATTGTTGTGGCATGGCTGCCGGAAATTCAATCCTGATCCAGAGCAGCGCTTCGCTAAGCTGCTGCAGGTCGGCTTGTGAAAAGTTTTTCTCCAGGCAGGCCGGATAATTCGTTTGTGCCTGCTTTAAAGCTTCTGTGCATGGCTCGTCAATTGAAAGGAACCTCGGCTGATAATAATGCTTGATGTCATTTTCCTTCAAAGTGATCAGGTCATAGTCCATAAAAATATTCTCGGGTTCGTCACGATGTATTTCGGATCTCATGTATTTAATACCAGGCTGCATATTGATCTGTTGGTTGCCAATGAACCACCTGGTGAGTGGAAGTAATTGATAGTGTTCGCTGGCAAGCCCTGCTTCAAGACTTTTCCAGTCAAAGCAGAACATCAGATCCTGAAGACTTTCTATCTCGCGGTTTATTTTCAACCCAAGCCATAACACATGATGATCCGTGATGGCTCCCTGGCATCTACCGATGAATTGTTTTGTAAAATGGGTGTTGCAGGCATACAAATTTCCTCCGCTGATCATATGAGAGACCCGGACGTCCATCAACTGTACCGCGTCTACGGGACTGAAGTATAATTCAAGGCTGGTATCGGGTTCTTCGTGCTGCTTCGAAGCAAACTTGCGCTGGGTGTAAAAACTGCTCATTCTGTTGATCACTTCAGTGTGTTCTGAAGGTGATGCATGCAGGATGGCGTGTGCGGGATGAGGGGAGGTCAGTGAATCGGGAGCGAGTAGGTTCGAAACCTTCTCCAGGATCCGAACCTGTGTGTCCTTGACCTCATTGCCGAGGTTGTAGAGTTCCAGTGACAGAGACTCCATGATCAGCTTGACAGTGGGATCCAGATCCTCGGGATTTTTTATACCCCAGTAAGTGAGGGCATGTTTCAGCATCCTGTTTTTGATCACTTCCTTGCTGTTGTAATAGATTGTTTGCATAGCTAAATATTAATCGAGTGACAAAGGGCTTAGGAACATATTTGTTCTGAACAGGAAGGGCTCCCCGGTTTTTCTGATCGTGCCGGTCACCAGTATGTCCACCCTCTTTTTGACCTCAGTATATTTTTTCAGAAAATTCATTTTTTCAATGTCAGAGATCTCGACATTCACTTCCACTTCTGTGAGCCGGTGTTCGTGAGTAGTGACAGAATTCAACAGCGAATGGCGAAGTTTTTCTTCCCATAATTTGGCGCTAACGATCAGTTCAAAGTCGAGGTCCCAGATCTCGCAGCCAAAACTCTGATCCGGCCGGTGTTCGCCAAATCGCGAAACGATGATGAGCTCGAGGTTTCTTGTTATCGATTCAACCAGGTCGCAACTCGGGAATTCGTTGCCTTCCATGACCGTTGTGAGGTTTAACGGCAATTTTAAATATCTGTTCATCATTACCTTTTTTGTTTTGTTCACGACCAAAGAATCAGCGGGGCAGGTCTGAGCATGAGGACAGGAACACAGCTTCAGGGATTTTAGTCGGAAACCAGCCCCAAATCATAACATCAGTTTCAGCATTTAATAAAATCATATGCAGACGCTTGCATTAAATGAATCAATGAAATCGGCAGTGGAAATCTCCCAGTCCCTGGCCCGTGAATACTACAATGATTGTATCTACCCGGCACACCTGCTCAGGGCGCTCCTGCATAAGGAAGTGGGACTCAAAGACTTTATCGATTCGATCGGAAAGGATTCGGCCTACATCAGGGAATGGGCAGATGTGCGGATCGACGAATACCCCAAAGTGGCGAAAGCAAAAGACAACATAAAAGGTGATGAAAGATTCAAGGCCGTGTTCGAGGAAGCGGACAATGTGAGAATGAAGCTGGGACTGGATTATATCACACCCATCTGTGTGCTGGCCACTATTTCTAAACCCGGTGTTGCCTTCTCGGGAGAACAACTGAAATCGTTCCCGGTAAAGGAAAGGGAGATCCTGGACCTCTACCTGAAAGAAGATCATATTCAACAGGCCGTCAATGGCAAGGAACCGGGCACGGTTTCCAACAGCAATGGCGCCTTGTTCAAATATTGCATTGAAAGAACCGCACTCGCCCGTGATGGCAAAACGGATCCGATCATTGGCCGGGACAAGGAAACACGCATGATGATGGAGACACTCTGCCGTCGTACGAAACCCAATGTAATTATCACGGGGGATGCCGGTGTGGGTAAGACCGCACTGATCGATGGCTTTGCGCTGGATATCGTCAACAACAGGGTGCCTGCGCAGCTTGCCGACGCTATGTTGTTCGAATTGGACCTCGGCGCCCTGATTGCCGGGGCTTCGTACAAAGGAGAGATTGAGGATAGACTGAAAAATATTATTAAGGAGGTTAAGCAATTTCCGAAGGCGATACTATTTATCGATGAGATACATGTGTTGCTCGACCAGAAAGGTGGAAGCATCGGAGGTGGGGCCGCCAACCTCTTGAAACCCGAACTCGCAAGAGGAGAGATCACCGTCATCGGCGCAACAACCACCGATGAATACCGGAAGTTCATTGAACCGGACCAGGCATTCAGCCGCCGCTTCGAAGTGTTATTCGTTCCGGAACCCGATGAATCGACCGCGGAAAAAATGCTCGCCCATATTGCACCCGCATTCGGTGAACACCATAACCTGAAGATAGAAGAGGGGGCGATAGCCGAGGCCGTCAGGCTCTCGAAGCGCTATTTGAAAGACAGACGCCTCCCGGACGTTGCGATCGATCTGCTGGACAGGACGATGGCAGCGATTAAACTGATGGTGGATACCAACAAACAGGACATTACGGAGTTACAAACTGAATTCCATCGAATAAAAGACCAATCGGATGTTTCCGGTGAACAATTGTTTGCCGACTACAAGTGGCTTTATACTGTGATCAGGAATAAGATCAGCCCGGTGTTGCTGGGAAAGCTTGAGAACACGGAACAAACTGAGAAGTTTGAAATCTTCTCCGAATACGAAAAGTTCCTGGACAAGACCCTCAATACGCTCAGCACGCTGACCGAAGAAGTAAAGGAAGAAGTAACCAGGGAGGATATCGCATCCGTCATCTCGTATAAGACAGGCATTCCACTTGGAAAGATTCAGGCCAGAGAAAAAGACAAGCTGCTTAACATGGATACATATCTCAAGAAAAGAGTCGTTGGTCAGGACGAAGCAGTGAGATCCATCTGTGCCTCGATACTGGAATCCAGGAGTGGACTTAACAAAAAAGGGCAGCCAATAGGATCTTTCTTTTTCCTGGGACCTACAGGCACCGGAAAAACAGAACTGGCCAAGTCACTAGCCGAATTTCTGTTCAATGACGAGAAGGCGATGATTCGTTTTGATATGTCTGAATTCAAGGAGGAACATTCAGCAGCACTGCTTTATGGTGCGCCTCCGGGATATGTGGGTTATGAAGAAGGAGGGATGTTGGTGAACAAGATCCGTAAGCAACCCTATTCTGTTCTGCTTTTTGATGAAATCGAAAAGGCACATCCTTCAGTTTTTGACACCTTCCTTCAGATACTTGACGAAGGCCATATGCACGACAGGCTGGGAAAGGAAGGAGATTTTTCAAATGCGGTGATCATATTCACCTCCAATATTGGTAGTGAATGGATCGCGGAACAGGTTGAAAAAGGAGAACTACCCGGATCAAATAAGTTAATTGAGATCATGGCCCGGTATTTCAGACCAGAATTTCTCGCCAGGCTCACCGAAATCGTACCCTTCCTGCCCATCAGCGAAAACAGCATCGTTAGAATTTTTGATATACAACTTAAAGGTCTGTTGGAGGCATTAAGTAACCAGGGTATCGAACTCCAGGTGTCGGAGGAGGCAAAAACACATCTGGCCATGAACGGCTTTACTCCGAAGTATGGAGCCAGGCAGATATCGGGTGTGATCCGAAGCGAACTCAGACGGACCATTTCGAAGTTTATCGTCAGCGGCGAGGCGAAGAAGGGCACACGGATCAATGTAGATCTCGAGAACGGCAAGCTTGCCTGGTCGATCACAGAACAGCAGGAACCAGTAACAATATAAACCATCATTGATACACTCAGTTAAAACCATACAATTATGCCACAGGTAAAACCCGGAATTGCCACGACCATCCTTGCACCTGATCCCGTAGGTGAAGGATTTGTTGAGATATCTCCGAATAAGACATTGTTCATCCAGAAACTGACCAAGGAAGATCCCATCAGCCCCGAAATCGTTCAGGGTTTGCAGACCGTGGAACAGGTATTTGATCATTTCAAGCCAAACTGCGATGTGGAACTGGACAAGGAAGATGGTTCCACGGTGAAGGAAAATTTCAGATTTTCCGGCCTCGGGGATTTTGACATTAAGAACGTCACTACAAGGAGCGAATACCTGAAAAATCTCAATGTCGAAAATGAAGCCTTTCTCAAAACGATAAAGCAGCTCAGGACAAATAAATCACTGAAAAATGTGATCGAGAATCCTGAAACCCGTGCCGCATTTATCAGCGCTCTCAATACGCTGGTGAAAGAGCTGGATGAAAATGCAGCCGAATAATCACACTAGTTAATCAACTGTAAAAACAAAAAACATGTCAACCGCATTAAAAGACGTTTCAGCAGAACAGGCAGGCGCGGAGGAAAAGGTCAAAGACTCCCGGGAGCCGTCGCTGGAATCCTCTCTCAAATCGCTGGCCAAAGCAGGGGGCTTTGACTTCCTCGAGGCCATTGTAGACGGAGCCGACAGTATGAATCCTGTCAGGAAAGCAAAACGGAATATTTTTCTTACTGACACCAGTAAAAAAGATCAACGGCAAGAGCTTAAAAAGAGAATGCAATTGTGGATCGACCTGCTCTCCCAGCAGTCGTCCGTAACAGAAATGGTAGATAAAGCCGTTGAACGTGCGGAAATATCCGATAAACTTCTCAAGAACAACCTGAAGAAGATCCTCGGCGAAACCCGTGAACTGGAAGAGTCTTACCGTTCTGTTCACCTCTTCTACAAAAATACCGAATCGCCCAAGCTCAAGAATGTGGAGATTATGAATGCTCCTATGAAAGAGCTGACCAATCTTGATGAGCCCAAGTTTATTGAATATGTCGCTGCTCAGTTGAAAGACAATTTTGACCGCCTCGACATGCGCCAGAACTATTCTCTAATGGTGATCCCCGGTTACCTGAAGTCGAATACGGTGCTGGACAAATGGGCGAAGATGGCCTATAACAACAAGGTGATGCTAGTCACCGACTTTGAGAATGTGGAATCACCCGATGATGTACTGGACATGTTTACTGATGCCAACCTCACCAGCGGTGACCCCCACAAGGCAAATGTACTGATGACCTGCAATTACATTGTAGGCCGCGGTAAGAAGGCAGAAGTGAATGAGGAAGAAGATCTTTATGTACCCGGCTCGGCAGCGCTTGCAGGAAAAATGTATTGCACCAAGATGTCTCAGCCAGTTGCAGGAAAAACATATGGATCCATTGACGAGATCGACGCCGTCAGATTTGATCAGAAAAAAGCCGAGATATCTGAACTTGAAAATGTGGGTCTGGTTCCCTTTGTGGGCGAATGGGGCAGGGTAATGCCTTTCTCGGCCAAGACACTGTTCACCGGCGACAACCTGGGCATGCAGACCTACTCTGTAGTTAGGGTGTTTGATTTTATCGCAAAAGTAATCTCCGACTTCCTGAATCGCAGGGCATTTGAACTCTGGAACGTGAAAATGGAAAAAAACCTGCGTACCCAGATCGTGAAGTTCCTGGATGGTATCCAGGGTCCCGACAAGCTCATTGAAAAATTTCAGATCCTTCGTTTCGAGAGAGACGAAGAGCAGAAAGACCATATATTCCTCGACATACATATCACTCCTTTCTTTCCAGCCAAGAGTTTCCTGGTGAAACTGGATGGCTACAAAGGAGATGATGGGGAAGAATGGAAATCAGAATTGAAAGAGGCAGCGGCAAAGAAATAGCAGTGCTGACAGTTAGAAGAAGATGGAAACTCGGCGAGGAGAAAGGTGCAGACAGAAGCTGTAGCAGAAAAATCATTAGCTCACGGCACTGACTTATCGCTGATCACAAATCTTCCACTCTCTTTGTCCTGCACAGCTAGCGGGGGGCTGACTCATTCGGGTCTGGCTCCTCGCCTTTTTGTTTCAAAGCTTAAACATTAACAGGTAAAGCTGTTAAGTTAGATCGAATTTCATGTGAGGAGTAGCAGCTCCTGCTTTTGACAGGGTCGAAGAAACTCTGCATAACGGCAGAAAGACCTACTTACCGGCAGACAATCCGTGTCTGAAACGAAGGCCAGCTCTGTGGAGCAGGTCCGGGATCGTGTTCTAACTTTTAACTTCTCTTCCTGTTCCCTTTTTTTCATGGTCTCCGACCAATTGTACAACATTCCAAACAGTAATTATGGAAGCCATCACCACTGATGTAAACAAGATGCTGGTCATTCTTGGCATCGTAGCCGTTAGCCTGTTGGCCGTGTTATCGAAAGTAATCCAGAAGATAAAAGGCAGCTTCAAACCTTATACTAAGGCCACCATCGGCTATGCGTTGGTCTGCCTACTTCTTTTCAGCCTGATCGCCCTCACAGCCCATCCGGCTATTTTCACCGAACCGATACCTTTTCTGATCTTTTACCAGCTCTTCTTTCTTTTCCTGGGTCTGGTGCATTACTATTTCATGCACCAGCTACTTCAATGGAGCGGTGATCAATCGGTATTCTGGGCAGAAGCTCTTTTCACTACGGTCCTGGGTTTGCTGGGCAGCATTTGTTTTATGCTCGTTTACCGCTGGGTGAATACTGATGGTCTATTTTATCTTATGTCTGCCAGTAGTATCTGCTTCATTATCCCACTGTTCATCTTTCACACCTTCAGGAAGGCAATTGATCTGCCTCCCAAGATAATCAAGCAATGGCGCTATCCATTCAATGAAGAGGTTGAAGACCCCGATGAAAGCAAGATGAAAAACCTCCTGGTCATCAGTTTCGAATTTCCCAAACAGACCGGAGAACTACATATGACAAATTTCCGCGCCAAGGCACCAACCGACATGGAGTTTGGAAGGCTGTTCTATTATTTCATCAACGACTACAACGAACGCCATCCCAACAGCAAGATCGAATACATAAGCAACACGGGTGACGTACATGGCTGGACCTTCTTCAAAAAGATGCGATGGTATTCCTTCGCCACTCAATATATCGACACAGAAAAGACGATTTATATAAACAATATCAGGGAGAATGATGTCATCATCTGCCGCCGATCACTCAATTAAATCTGGGTTATGTCCGAAGAACAATTTATGCCGGTAAACTGGACTGATGGAATGAAGATCAACAAGTCTCATTTCCTTCAACAGGACAATGCAGTTGGTTCACAACAGGTGCTCACTGCTTCAGGACTTCTAAACGACTGTAATTATGGGCTGATGCCCTTTGCTGACCCGGGTAGTGGCGGATTCCGGCTTCATCTGAGCGTGGATAATCAACAGCAGGTCACACTGCGCCTCCAGCAATGCATGGCGATTACCCGCGGCGGCTACGCATTCCAGGTCAGGTACAGTCATGGCTTTCCCGAAAACCCGCTGGGCGTTATTATTCCCGACCTGGCCGTCCCATTCCAGCAACTCAAAGGCAAAGCCGACCAGTTCTTTGTTGTTCTGTCGATGAATCCCTATCAGCGTATTCCCTACGGATTGCTAGACCCTCAGGAACTTCCTGCCCGTTTGCCATATTCCATACCGAGCTTTCAGCTTAGCCTGGTGCCTGTAGATGCTGGCTACAACAATATGGTAGGCCTGTATCATCTTGCGATCGGCAAGTTGAAGGTCGAAGACCAGAATGTGAATCTCGATGAAAACTATATCCCACCCTGCACAGCCGTGAACAGTCATACCGACCTCATTGCTATTCACGCGGGCATTGAACAGTTTTATACCCGCATGGAAAGCTATGCGCTTCAAATCATTCAAAAGATCCACCAGAAAAAACAGGTCAATGAATTGGCGGCAATCGTACAGCAGCTTTGCGAAACCATCCTCATTCTGATGTCTTCGCAGTTGGCTGAGATAAAAACCCTGTCGCTTAGTCAGCCACCGGTGTACATGGTGAACAAAGTCTCATCGCTTGCCAGACTATTCAAAAACACACTTGATTATTTTATCGGTAGTGGTAAAGAAGAACTGATCAACTATTGTAATGAATGGTGTAGTGTAAGCCAGGTTGAACTGGAATCTGCGGTTACCAATCTCTCCAACCACCAGTACAATCATCTCGACGTTAATGCCAGCGTGGACAAGGTCCTGCAATTCACAAGAACAATATCCACTCTCTTTGGCAATCTTTCGCGCCTGGATTATATCGGCAAGAAGAAGGACGCCGGAATCTTTGTAAAAGAGAAAGCCCTCACCTATGATACCGACGAACAACCAGTAAAACGTAAGAGTTTTCTTGCCGACTGATCACCTTCTTTTTCAATGCAAAATCTTTTTATATGTCACATGTAATTAATTCCAACGAAAGAAATCATGCTTTCCTGAAGTTCATGTTTTTCTTCATCCTTACTGTCGTGCTCATTCTGAGCGCTGCCTACGTAAATTTTGAGGCCCTCCCCGAAACCAGGCTCAGCCTGCTGGAACAGAAACTGGCGGTCCAGCGCTCCGAAGGACAGGCCCAGCAACAGTTCGTCGCCCAGATGGAAGCTGCCAGGAACCTGCTGGATTCCCTTGATAAAGGCGGCAAGAACCAGACCCAGATTGATCTTTCCCTCGTGGGAAAGTTAACAAATATGGAAAATCTCCGACAAAGAGACAGCAGCCTTAATGGAAAGTTCAATGCGGTGATCCTGGACTCGTTCCTGGAATTGCAACGTCTGAAGAAAGAGATGGACAAGATGCGTGAACTGGCCCTGAAGGCGCGGGACATGGAAGCCAGGCTGAATGAGTGCGAGGCAACACTGGATAACTGGAGAAGCCGGCCCCAACCCCTGATTGAACAATAATTTAAAAAGTCTCCGAAAGCTGCACAGGTATGAAATCTTTTCTTTTTACAGCATTATTGCTTGCAACACTGCTTCTTCCCGCATTCACCAGCCTGGGAAGGGGCATTCCGCATGAGGGTGCTCCGATGGCCTATCGCAATCGTACTGAAGGTTCCGGTGATAAGCCGGTAGTCGACCGCCTGAGTTCGGGTGACGAACAGAATATCAAAGCGAAGGCGCGAAAAGTGGTTGAGCGATTCATGAACCTACTCAACACCATAGCTACTGGTCTTGACCTGGAAGTTCCGGAAACAGAACTTATTATTCGGAAAAGCTATCTGCCGGATGACTCCAGAATATTTTACGACAGCGCAGTGGTGGTGGTTGATGATCTTAGAAAAGTAGAGAAACTCTCCCTGGCAAAAGAAAAGGCTGCATACAGTTATCTCAGGGATTTTGAAATCTTTTACAACAAGAGTGAAACGGCTTCTGTCAACTTCAGCAATTTCGAGTTGTCGAATGTAAAAAAAGCAAATTACCTGTATATCAAAGTAAGTTATGATTGTCTCTTTGGCAACAAGTCAAAGATCTCGGATGAACCTTTCGCCCCCCAGAAGCGGGTAGCGGAATTGCGGCTCGAAAAAATCAATAACAAGTGGAAGGCGTGGATCATTGATGTACATTTCCTCGATTCGACCGATATCGCCGACGCTGGAAAGAATGATATCGTAATAGCAGACACCCCCGAAACCGTAGCCGACACGGCTAATGCTGATACGGAACAAAACGAATTTACAATACCAGCCGCCAGAACAGACCTTGATCCCGAACAGAGGGATGCCCTCCGCCGCAGGAATGACAGCATCCGGACTTATATGGCCTTCCGGCATCTTATTGACTCCGGCAAACATTCGCTGAATACAGGTCAGTATATCCTTGCCTATCAATTTTTCAATGAAGCTGAGACCGTTACCAATGGGTCTTCGGGTCTGATCCGTCAGGGGGATATTGACTTTCTTCAGACAATGATACAGGAAACCCGTAAAAATATTTCCACCGCGCACAGGACCCCCGAGCAGGTTTTTTCGGATTACATGCAGGAGGCGGTGAGGCATAGAAGTCAGCGTAGTTATGATAAGGCAATTGAGGATTACAATCATGCCCTGGAGCAAAAACCGGGTGATTCTGCGGCCCTGAAATCCAAACGATCACTGTCTTTGATCGTCAGTAACCTGGCGATTATGGAAGCGCGTTATACAGCTGGAAAATATAAGGAAGCAATCAGCGAATACAATAAGGCTATCAAGGGTGATCCCGCGAATTCGGACTACTATATTGGCAGGGGTCAGTGTTACGAAAAGATCAAGGAACCTAAAAAGGCGATGAATGATTACAATAAGGCCATTTCACTTGATGGGAACTATCTAAGGGCCTATCTGGCGAAAGGGGACCTTCATGCCAAACAAGACGACATGGCAAATGCGCTGGCTGCCTACAAGATCTGTACTTCACTCGACAAGAAAGATATCAGGAGCATCATCAGGGTGGCTGAGCTCAACGCAAAAATGGGAAACATTCCCTCTGCGTTGACGGCTATCGATAAGGGTTTGCAGGAAAACGGCACCAGTGCCCCCTTGTACGCAAAGAAGGCCGAACTGCATCTCGATCTCAAACAACAGGCGCAGGCCATCAGTGCTTACACTACCGCAGTTGAGCTCGATTCGTCCCGGGCTCAGACCTTCATGGACAGAGCCCTTTGTTACATCCAGCTGAAACAGGTAGCGCTGGCAGCTGCCGACTTTGATAAGGCAAGCGCCCTGGGTCTCTCTGAATCAGTGAATAAACAAACCAAGACGATTGCGGCCGATTATTTCAATGCCGGCAACAGCAACATGGAAAAGGGATACAATGATTCCGCGGTTACTTATATCGGTTATGCGGTTTTACTCGATCCTGCCAATCCCACCTACCGGTTCCGTCAGGGCGAATGTTTCCTTGCGATCAGGGATAATGACAAAGCCATAGAGAACTTTACCGCTGCAATGGAACTTGATCCCGCGAATGAAGCTATCGTTCAGTCAAGGGGCCTTGCCTGGTACCAGAAAGGCGGATATCAGCAGTCTATCGCGGATTTCAAACGGGTGATCAGTATCAATGTCCACCTGTCCGAAACTTACAAATATCTTGGAGATGCTTTCCTTAGGATCGGTGACCACGCCAGCGCAATCGCAAACTATGACGCTGCTTTAAAGGCTGGCAAATCCAGGAAACATGAGCTCAAAGACAGCCTTCGGGCCTCGTTATACAATGGCAGGGGGGAAGCATTTTATGCACTCGGCAAATATGACGTCGCCCACGAGAACTTCGACAAGGCGCTGGATATCAAGAAAAACATTCCGGATACATATTATCACAGGGGTATGACCAGGCTTCAGCTCAATAAGACTGAAGGCGCTGAAGAAGATTTGCTTAAATCCCTGAAACTCCGGCCTGGGAATGCCCGATACAAGGCTAAACTGGCCGAAGTGTATTTCCAGCAGAAAAAATTTGACGCCGCACTTAAACTGTTAAACGAAGCCATTCCAAAGAAAGCCCCGGATTCGGCGTGGATGCAACCATTGTACCTCAGGGCCAATTGCCTTGTGCAGGTGAAGAATTATGCGGATGCCTTCAAAGATTTCAGCGTCGTGGCCAATTCCGGATTGCAGGAGAATTTCCCTTCCCTGAATACCGATCTGGGATTTGTTTACCTCGCATTCAATCAGCCTGACAGTGCGTTGGCGTATTTCTCTAAGGACAACAGGAATTCTTCAGACGCCATGAGTATGTACGGAACTGCCATTGTGTACAGCCAGAAAATTCGGTGGGACCAGGCATTCAATTACCTGGAAAGAGCGATGGCCACAAAGAAAATACCCAGGTCACAGTTTGCAGGTGACAACCGGATAAGTTCGCTCAAGGCGGACAAGAGATACAAAAAGTTAATCAAAAAATATTATTAAGCTGTGCAAATATCAAACAATGCTAAAACCCCATCTGCTCATCTGGACCCTGATGTGGGGGTCCGGTATCTTGTCCGCGCAGGATAAGGTTTATTATAAGAAAAATAAAACTGACAACTGGAAGGTCACCGAGATCAATCCGCAGTACATCAAGGCGGTTGATGCGGCCGATCCCGAAGTTGCGTACTCAACCACTCCTTCCAATGTGCTGTTTGTGTTCAGTAAGGCCGGGGATTTTCTGGTCATTCCCGATATGTACGACAAGACGAAAAACGTCGATCGGAATATCAAGAACTTTTTCAAAAAAGGAAAATCGGTATTCAACGACTACGACAAGATCATCACGGATCAGAATGAGATCATCATCTGTAATTATTTGTCGGATGATGCTAAACACGTCAACTACACTGTTAACAAGAAAAACTATTCTATTTCCAAAAGCGATGTGGCATTGATTGTTTTTAAGTCCGGTGAACACAAGATCATTACCTCAGTTGAAAAAGCACACAAGGTGCTGAACGTGATACAGGATAAATACAGCGAGCTTGCATTAACAAATTATGACGAGAAATCCGCGGTAAGCGACTCTGCGGTGGCGAGTACAGATCCGGCTGCGGATTCAACAAATACGCCACCACTTGTCGGTCCGCCGGGAAAGTCCGGGGCATCCGCTTCAACCAGTCAGGAACTACCACCTGCTACGCTTTCCAGGCTTCAGGATAAGGCCAAAACCAATATCAGGCAACTGGGCGATTATATACAGTTGATCTGTCAGAAAGATTCAGATCCGGATGAAGTGTCTAAAACAATTGATCAGGCGCTGGCGCTTTTTGTTGCCGATGCCAAAATCGAAGTATCATCACTAAACCGAACCGACGTTATTCAATATAAAATAAAAGACTATCTGATCCGCCTTGGTATGTTGAAGTACGACAAGGTGATCATTCAATGGTCGAAGATTCAGTATACCAGCATGCTCAGGAAAGGGCCTGATGGGCTCTATTACGGAACCGTGGAGTTTGAACAAAGGTTCCTTGGAATTTCAGGTGACAACCAGACATATGAAGACATTACACGGAAGACAGTGGAAGTGGTATTAAGACCATATGAGAGAAATACAGGTGGTGGTACGACCATCGAGTGGGATGTTTTTCTGGGTGATATAGGCGTAACGGTTACCAAGCATGCGTAGGTTTGTATGAGAGTAGTTAAACTTTGGATGGTCCTGTCGGCTGTGCTGTTCACCAGTCACATATACAGTCAGGATTTTGAATCGAATTCAAAACGGGAACTCAACTTTGCTTTCGAGGTCAAACAGATCGATGAATTCTTTGAACGATTCAACAATGACCAGAATTCTCTCCTTGCCTCTTATGTGAAGTTGAAATACCCTGAAATCGCCATAACGCGTTTGTCTTTGTTGAAAAGTTTATTCAATGACGCAGGCAGGTCGGATCCTGATTCCGTCCGGGACTTCTGTACTCAGGTGGCGGACTCCGCCCATCCCGAATTCCTTGATTTCTACGGAGGCGAATGGTATGCCGAAGCCTTGTGTAAATTCAAACTCAACGGGGTGGTTACCGATGTTCCCGTGTTGCTGAAGATTCAACAGGAAGCAAATGGTGGCGCGAAATGGGTGATCGTGAGTGCATATTCCAGACGCCTCGGTGTTTCGACCAGACCTGTTGTCTTCCCCCTCAAGGAATCCTGCTGCAAATTTCTTAATCCGATGAGTCATGCGACAAATTTCATTTCCCTTTCCAGAGCCTTCCGCGATAAAACAAACCTTGCCGACTACCTGGCACCCGGATTTTTACGCGTCCCATCCTCCAAAGCCTTCATCCGGGCATTATTAAATGATCAGCTCGAATACATGTATGTGAAGCAAATCAGGTATCATTTCCTGCAGATTGATGGATGGGTTTTTACCGTAGAGCGTTACAACAGGAACAGCGTTCACTCAGGCTGGCTGGTAAGTAAACTGATCAAGGCAAATAAATTTAGCAAACAGCTATACCGGACTTCGCTCATACGCAGAGGAGAGCTGGCGGCCGGGAAAAGAAAATAAACAAAGGGATTTTAACTATTGTGCAGCCTCGTGACAACAGCCTCTGTTTCGCGATAGATGGAATCCAGGTCATTTCCTGATTTATCACCAGGGATATAAAGAAAGTCCTCGCATGCATCCATCAATTTTACAACAGTGAACCTTTCTTCACCCGTCCAGCCTTTTAGTTCGAGGCCTTCGAGTATGCTGTTTCGGGTTAAGACTGTTGGTTTCAGGTTGAGCGCTTCTGAAAAACTATTCCATAATAAGTCATTCAGCCGTTGACAGGCACTTATATCTCCTTGCTCAATCAATGGTTGAATCGCGAGCAATTTTTCAACATAGGCGGGAGCGGGAGAATCCATGGGCGGTGCAACGAGTTTTTTCGCCACTATTCTTTTTCTGATGAAAATAAGAACTGCCCCAAGCGATAACATTAAAATGGCCATCGGTATCCACAGCTGGGGATTGCGCTTTTTTGTTTTGATCCCGGCAACTGGTTTTGATTTGATGACATTGCTGGAAACCGGGATCACCGGGACTGCGGATTGAACGGTCTGGTAGTTCTTTTGTTCGGGATCGAAATATGAAATGGAAATTGCCGGGATCTTTAGCTTTCCCGGTTCATGGGGAATGATGGTGTATTCGTAAATCCGTTCGGTCTCAAACTGTGGGTTCGCTTTTTCTTCCATGTTGGTCTGTCGGGTATTAATCAGTTCAGCGGTGGATGGAACTGAGATGACAGGAGCATCTGTACTTCCCAGGTTTCCAAAGCCGGTGATCCTGGCTCTAAGTTTCACGGGGTCTCCTGCTTTGATGAGCTTCGTTAAGAGCTCTGTTCTTATGCTGAATTTCCCTATAGCGCCCTCGAAGCCTGGCGGTACATTCGCCACTGGGAGTGGCTGAACATCGAGAGAAACAGGTAAACTCAGGGATTTAATACTGAGGGAGCGGACGGAGGCCTCTTCCTTGTTGATTTCCCTGAGCAGATCATCCAATTCCCTGGGCGAATGTTTCTGATTTGATTCTTTTCTCGTCAATTGTAGTTTGTGGGCCATTTCCAGTTGAGTGATGGCAAGCCGGCCGGCTACAAGCGGAATGGCCGTACTTTTTCGGATGGTGTGTACCTGGAAGGAACGTCCCTTGTAAAGTTCGGTTGAAGGGCTAAGGTCTGTAGATCCCGGTAAGGTCATCATGCTGATGCCAGGAGCACTTAGTTCCCTGATCAGTTTCGAACTGGTATTCAGGCACGAATAAAGTTTGTATGTGACCATCACCGGCTCGCCCACAAAACAATTTGTTTTGCTGAGCTGAACCTTAACAAAGACATCCTTGCTGTACAGGCCGGGGCTGGATGCCTTGTCAGTAGTAGCATGCGGAGAAACCTGGCTAAAAACTTTGTCAGGAATAGAATCTTTTATTGTATTTTGGAGCGCTTTTAATTCGAAGCCCGTCCTGGGGTTATTGAATGCAAACGCAGAGAACAGGAACAAGGGGTATGAATATTTTTGCAAAGAATTTCCCATAGCCGGCACTACCCTGATGAAAGTGATTGAAGTTTGAACTGACCAATAATTGCTTACAGAAACCCGCTAAAGTTCCTACAGGATTAGTCGGGGCGACCTACCCCCATGTAAACACAATGCCCGGCGCTTTGATGATGTGCGGTTCACCTCTAATTAACACTGATTTCTAAATTCTTTAGCCTTGTCGATCCTGCTTATTATTTTCCTGATCCTCTTATTAATCATCATCATTATAACCCTGTTTATGTCTAGGAGCAAAATTCCAACCGATCCAGAAGAAAATAATGTTCCCAAATGGGATGACTTGTTGCGCAGGTTACCCAAAAGGTATTCTACGCTGGATTGCGACGGCGCAAACCAACTGGTGTTGTATCAGAAGGGGCCGCTGGTCATTGAAAACATCGAAAAATGGATTGAGGAAGTGATCAGGGAGACGAAGAACAGGGATATCCATTTGGTGAGCGTATGCGGTGAATGCAACCAGTCCTTGCTGGTTTTTTCAGGATCTGCAATTGAAGAATTTATACACAGCCATGTTTCAGGTGGTGGGCCTGGCAACAAACGCAACGGGGGAACAGTCGCAGGCTGGCAGGATGAGGAAAAGGGATTCTTTTTCTCCTCAAATGTCAAGATCTGGTTGCCCAATGCGAAACTCAAGAGAGATGAGACAAAAGAACGGAATACACATGAAGGGAAAAAATCTGACCCAAAGCGAGCCATAAAGGTCGCCGTGTTTGATACCGGTGTGATGCCCGAAGAAATCCCGGACTATCTAATTGATGAACCGAATCCTTGTATTCCGCTGGCCATACAGGGCTGGAACTTTACGGTTCCGAACAGTCAGTTCAGGGACGACAATCCTGGTGAGCATGGAAGTAATGTTACCCAATATGTGATTAACAAGGTTTTTAAAGAAAACAAGGCCGAGATCAGGGTCATACCCGTGAAGATTCACAACAGTAATGGCAAGAGTGACCTGTACAGCATCCTATGCGGACTCGCATATGCCGCAAACCGAAAGGTGAATATTATCAATGCAAGTTTTGGATATTTTGCACCAATAGAAACTGAAAAGGATGCGCAGGCTGCCGAAAACTATGGAGTCAACCTGTTCAGGCAATTTATCAACGACCAGCTGGTTGCCAACAAGATCATCCTTGTTGCAGCAGCGGGAAATGAGGCGGCGATGGAAGAGGTGCAATCGGATTTCAGAAATCTGTACCCTTTGCCTACAGACGTGAGAGATCTCGACCAGATCAGCTTTTATCCGGCCTCTTTTGCCAGGCAACCGCCCCTGAATCCGGATTTGAAACTGGTTGATGTTTCTGAATTTGTGATTGCCGTAACCACCGTTCTCCAGGACACAGGCGATTCGGTTAGCGAGCACCAGAATTATTCCAAAAACGTGGTCGACGTTGGCATAAGGGCTGAGGTGGATAAGATTAAATTTCTAAACCCCCGATATACCTTTCCGCCGCTGGAAGGATCCTCATTCGCAACACCAAAAATGACGGGATTAATCGCAGCCCATTATGAAGAATTCAGGAGTTCCCCCGAAAAGAAAAATGTCATTGATTTTTTAATTAAAATTGGAAAATTGCGGAATAATCAAAATGTGGCCCACCAGATCAGGAATGGGGTGATAGATACAGACGATCCTGTGACAAGGAGCCCTCAATAACGAATGTTGTGCTTTAGAATTCTTGGCCTCTTATTAATCACGGCGACCGGGGTGTTCACAAGATCCCTTGCTCAATGTCCATCCCGAGTTCAGTTCAACCAACGATATGAATCAGTTGACCGTGATGAAAAATACCCTGCAAAGGAAAAACTAGATCGCCTTCTTCAACTGAAATCGGATTTTGAGCATTGTTTCGCGGAAAAAGATTCGGTGTATGCGAAAATCTTGCACCGAACCGCGGTCATGGACTATCTAGTAAACGGGAATGTTCCAACGGAAAGAACCATCAGGTTCACTATGGAAGCCGCAGCGATTAATACAAGCGGGCGGCCAGGCACCAGCCCCGAACTGGCGACCAGGAATTACAACAACCTGGGACTATTTCTCAAAATTGCGGGACTTGATAAAAAAGCTGCTGATTACTACGACAGCGCCATCGTCACTGCAGGCAAGTATCCTGCTTATGAGCAGTTTATTCTCAACGCCAGGCATGAACGTTCCAACATCTTCTTTACTTCAGGAGATTATGATAAATGTATTGAAGAATCGACCCTCGGCGAACGCGATGCTGAAAGACGGAAAGATACCTTGCAACTTATTTCCTTTATTAATCAAAGAGCCCAGGCCTACAATTTCCAGGATCATTTCGAAGAAGCCTATCAGGATGCACTCCGCACCATCCACCTGGGATTACCACTCCTACGCAGTAAAAAAAAGGAAGAGGTGGACATCTCCGGAACCGGTGTGCTGTATTATGAATTGGCCAGTGCTTATAAACTTCGCGCCTTGTCTATGAAGGATCACAAGAGCGGTGAATGGTTTGACAGTCTGCTGGATAGCGCGATGTATTACCGGAGAAAAAGTGGCGACATGGGAGCAATAGGTGATGACCTGCTGGATTATGGCAGTTTTTATTTAACTACGACCCGGAGTTACAAGAAAGCCAGGCAGAGTTTTTTGAATTCTTATGAATATACTGCGGGATCGCCTGTCAGGTACGCATATGCGCACATGAATCTTGGCAATACCAGCATGGCTGAAAATGACTATCTCGAGGCAGAAAAACAATACCTCCACGCTCTGAAGGATCTAAAGCTTCCGGCCCAAAGCATTGTGGACAAGACAAAATTTACACAGCTAAGCAGTATTGGTGAAAAAAACCTGCTCTACTCCTTGTTTACCAACAAAACAGAGTTCCTTCTTGCCCGCTTTTATCAATCCGGGGATTCAAGCTTCCTGGCTTCCTGTATCCAAAATGCATTGCTGACGGATTCCCTCATTACGTCTATGCGCCAGGCCCAGTCAAGTGAACAAAGCAAACTGTTCTGGAGAAAACAGACACCGAGATTTTTTGCCGCTGCGCTGGAAGCCTGCTATCTGCAAAAGAATTATCGTCTTGCCTTTTATTTTATGGAAAGCTCAAGGTCGGTATTGCTGGCAGACAAACTCAATGAATTGGGCGCTTCCTCAACACTGCCAATGGAAGATGCCCTGACTGAAAATCAACTCAGTGAGAAGGTAGTCCAGTTTCAACAGGAGCTAGCTGCACTAAAGACCAGTACGACGGCATATGCGAAAGCCGAAGTGAAACTGATGGAAGCGAGCCAGGACTTTGATCGTTTTGTAAAGTCGTTGGAGAAAAAATACCCTGCATATTTTCAGTACAGGTATTCAGCCAGTATTATTCCGTTGGATACGCTGCAGGACTACCTGGCAAGAAACAAGCAGTGCTTTGTTCATTATTTTTCTGGCGATTCAGTGATGTATGCTCTTGGAATTTCGGGAAAAAGCATTTCCATGCTGAGGCTGGGAAATGAGCAATTCCGCAGGGAGGACATGAAAAGCATGTTGGGGTTGTTTGCCGACAAGCAGGCCCTCAATAACAGGTTCCAGGATTTTGCGGCATCCTCACATGAATTGTACCAACAAATATTTCAGCCGCTAAACCTGCCCGCAGGAAGGGTGATCATTTGTTCAGATAACTTCCTGATCCCATTTGACGCCTTATGTAAAGACGGGAGAGGCAATCATTTCCTGATCGAAGACTATGCCTTCAGTTATGTATTTTCCGCTTCGTATCTGTTTAAGGATTTTCCGAACTATCCTGAAAAGGGGCTTTTTGCCGGCTTTGCCCCCATTTCTTTCAACCCCCGGCTCAGAGTGGCCGATCTGCTCAATTCCGGTGTTTCGCTGAAAGTGATTGCTGAAAACTATTCCCATCCGCTGGTATTTGAAAACGGTGCCTCGACACGCAACCAGTTTTTGAACGCAATTGGTCAGTTTGAAGTGGTGAATGTGTTTTCCCACGCCAATGCAGAGACAAGTATTGAGGAACCGACCCTGTTCATGCAGGACTCACTGATAAGGTTATCCGAATTGCAATACCTCAGGCGACCGGCCACAAAACTTGTGGTGCTCAGCGCCTGTCAGACTACGGCTGGTAAAAATGCTACGGGTGAAGGAATTTACAGTTTGGCAAGAGGCTTTGCCTCGGCCGGTATTCCTTCTGTTGCAGCCACGCTGTGGAAGGCGGATGAAGAAACTATCTATTTCATTTCTGAATTCTTTCATAAATACCTTACCACGGGTATGCCCAAGGACCTTGCCTTGCAAAAAGCTAAACTCAAGTTTCTTGAAAACGCCGATAAGGAAAGCTCGCTTCCTTATTATTGGGCCAATATGATCATCATCGGCAAGATCGATCCCATCGGTCTCCGTCCACCAACCGTCAGCAGCTTCTGGTGGATCATCGCCAGCACCGTGGTCATTTCTATTGTCACAATTGCTGTTCGGAGTAAACGGAGGAGTAAGGGTGGTGGACAATAATTATTTCTTCCACTCCTTGCCATTTGGAAAAGCATAATCCTTCAGCGACTGAGGCTTGATGGTAATACTATATCCTGGCGCAGAGGGAGGCATGTAATGTGCATGTTTGATTATTACAGGATCAACAAAGTGCTCATGAAGATGGTCTACATATTCAATGATCCTGTGATCCATGGTACCTGAAACGGCGATGAAGTCGAACATGGAAATGTGTTGGGTGTATTCACAAAGTCCCACTCCGCCACCGTGTGGACAAACCGGAATACCCAATTCAGCGGCCATCAGCAGCACACTAAGCACTTCATTAACACCACCCAGCCTGCAGGCATCCAGCTGGCATATGGATAATGCTCCTGAAGTCATAAACTGTTTGAACATTACTCTGTTCTGGCAATGCTCGCCTGTGGCGACCTTCACTGGAGCCACAGCCTGCGCGATGGCCAGGTGGCCAAGCACGTCATCGGGGCTGGTGGGCTCTTCGATCCAGTAAGGGTTGAATGGCATCAGCCATTGCATATTTTCTATCGCCTCATTCACATCCCAGGTTTGATTGGCATCGACCATCAACACCCTGTCGTACCCGATCTCTTCGCGTATGATTCCCGCTCTGCGAACGTCTTCGTGAATGTCGGCCCCCACTTTCATTTTAATATGGTTCCAGCCCTCACTGATGGCTTCCCTGCACAGCCTTCTGATCTTTTCTTCAGGATAGCCCAGCCATCCCGCGGAAGTCGTGTACGCCGGATAGCCTTTCTCCATCAGGATGTCGATCCTTTGCTGCTTGCTTTTGTCTAAGAGATGAAGAATGGCCAACGCCTTCTCCGGTGTCATGAGGTCGGTGATATACCTGAAATCAATACATCTTACAAGTTCTTCCGGCGACATATCAGCCAGCAGTTTCCATAAAGGTTTTTTCTCTGCCTTGGCGTAGAGATCCCAGACCGCATTCACAATCGCCGCGGTGGCCAGGTGGATTACTCCTTTTTCAGGACCCAACCATCTCAATTGACTGTCGCCCGTAATGGTAGTCCAGAATTTGCCCATGTTCTCGGTAAATGAACCGAGCGTTTTGCCTTTGACAAGATAGGCAAGTGCATTCACTGCTGCGATGCAGATCTCATTTCCCCGCCCGATAGTAAATGTGATCCCATGTCCTTCAAGACCAGGCTGATTTGTTTTCAATATAACATAAGTGGCGGAGTAGTCGGGGTCAGGGTTCATGGCATCAGAACCATCGAGTGAACGGCTCGTGGGAAATCGGATGTCATGGGCTTCAACGGATAGAATCTGAATGTTCATACGGTATTTTTTTGAAAACTACGTCATGTTCCCTAAGGGGAATTATCTGGGATGCGCAATCTGTGATACTTTCTTGTCTAAAGTACGGCTTGAACTTTCAAATTTCCGGAAGACAGACGAGGTTGATGGTCAATATCACTGAGCCTTCACCGGATTGTCTTTTAATGCAGGATCGTCTTCCTTTTTCAAAAAATCAGCTTCGGACAAAGAGGCTGCTTCCCAGGTGAGAACGGCTTCATCTGGTACGGCTTTGACGGGTACCTTCCAGGAAGTTGAAGTTTCATTGTAGGCAAGGTTGGATTGCGAATTGTAACACGAAATGATCGACCAACGAGGTCTATCGGAAAGATTTGCTTCCGAGCGATGAAGGAGGTTACTGTGAAAGAAAAGAGCGTCGCCGGGATTCAGGTTGCAGTACACGAGTTCCATTGTCTTCAATGCATTTTCAACCATCGTCATGTCGGCACCCACCTGTTCCCCTGAAAAACCATGATTCACCCTTCCCAGGCGATGCGATCCCTTGATCACCTGAAGGCATCCATTCTCTTTATTCGCGTCGGTGAGCGCAACCATCACTGATACGAGCTGATTGGGAAACATAAATTGATTTTTGTACCAGTATCCATAATCCTGGTGCCATTCCCAGGCACCACCAACCCGGGGTTCTTTCTGCATGAGCTTGGAATGAAAATGGCAAACAGGGCTGTCGCTATCGAGCAGTTTACTAACTGCACTGATCATCTTCTCGCTCCTCGTCAGGTAACCGAATACATCATTTCCAGGTGTGAACCAAAGTGATAGTTTGGTTTGCTTGCCGGTCTGGTCATTGAGAAGAAGTGCGTTTTTCCGCATGGCGTCGTCTTCAATAGCAGTCTGGTATAGTTTATCTATTTCCCGCTTTTCACAAAATGAGGGCACCAGCACATATCCATCAGTATGAAAAGACTTTACCTGCGCGTCTGAAAGTGTAGTAAATGGCATGGCAATAGTTTAGTACAAATCTACTGATTTTTCGGCCGGATAGCTTAGGGGGGTGATGTCGATGATAATGTTATTGTAACCGGAAGTCGAGAGGCTGTTTTTTGAAGGTGCTGATGTATTTTCCATTCTGGAAACCTGGATTCCATTTTGGTGACGCTTTCATTAGCCTTAAAGTTTCCTGGTCGATGGAATATTCCACGGACCGGAATAATTTGGTGTTCTGCACCGAACCTGTTGAATCGACCTCGAATGCTACGACAACGGTTCCTGTTATTTTTTCTCTATAAGCTCTTTCAGGATATTTCATATTTTTATTGATATAGCCATGCCATTTCGGTAAGCCGCCGGGAAAAGCAGATTCCCTTTCATCGGGATACGTAGGCTTCTGATCAACACTGTCTTTATTGCGGATGTCCTTTACGGATAGCAAAATTCCACTTGAAAATATTTTTGTCGTAACGAAATTCACACTGTCATCTAAATAGGACCATTCACCGTTCATCCTCCCATTCCTGATCGCTCCCATGGAATCCAGCAGGCCCTTTGAATCATAATACATTTGCCACCCCGAAAGGGTTTTGGTTTCAGGATTGTTCATCTGCTGAGAGGCGATCATGGGCCCCAGGTTATTGTACACATCCCATTGCCACAAGGTGTCGTTCAAACGTTTCATTCTTGCAAAATAGGAGGCAGTGTTCATGCTGGAAAGCTCGTTCCATTCTTTATCGAATGCATAGAAAGTTTCCTTGCTCTTCTTTTGGGCACCGGCAGATAAAAGGCAAAGGCAGGCCAGCCATAAGATCATGATTTTTTTCAAGAGAGGGGCGTTATAACCCAAACATAGGGAATAACCAGCAATATTTATTCAAGGGAAACAAGCCCAAGACCAGGTCTGTCGGAGATAGACATGATGCCGTCTTTCAGAATGAATCCACCTTTCACCACGTCTTTGGCCAGGTCCAGACTGCCATCAAGATCAATGAATTTGGTGTGAGCGCATGAGAAGGCGGTGTGGAGAGCCGCTGTAATACTAATGATACTCTCGTCGTTGCATCCCCACATCAGGTTGATATTGTGGTCTTCTGCTGTCCTTGCGATTTTAAGGGCTTCGCTGATGCCTCCGCATTTCATTAGCTTGATATTAAAAAATCCGCACGCTGCCGGCTCCATTGCCAGGTCCACCGCATCTTTGGGACCCTTCAGCGATTCGTCTGCCGCAACCAATTTTTTTATGTCGGCAGGCAATGCCCGCATTTCATTTTCCTGTCCGGTTGGCAGCGGTTGCTCGATTAATTTGATATCAAGATGGGCGGTCTTCTCACAAAAAATTGCCAGGCTCGCCTTGTCATATCCCTGGTTGGCGTCAATGATCAGGTCGATCTTGTTGCCGTATTTCTCGCGCAGCCTGATCAGCCTTTCAATGTCTTCGTCCAGGGAAATTCCCAGTTTGACCTTTAGTATTCTGAATTTTCTTCCAATGTATTCTTCTGCTTCGGTCAGAGTCGCCTCGACATTTTTGATGCCAATGGTTATCGAAGTGGGCATGGACCGAATCTTCTGACCAAGGAATTGTACCAGTGGGATTTTTTTGGATTGTGCCACCAGGTCGTACAATGCTATTTCCAGGCCGATCCTGGCTGAAGGGCTCTTTGAAAAATTCTTCTGCACCCAACTGATCAACGAATCAAATTCGTCGATGTCCCTTCCAATCAGCCAGTCAATTGATTCCCTGTTCAGTAAACTAAGTGCATCCTCCAATTCTTCTCCCACCACTTCATAGCTGGGATTAAACGCGCCCATACCGCTAAGGCCATTATCACAGGTGATGGTGATAATGCCGTTCTCAACAGCATCCACCGTTTTAAACGCAATGGTGTAAGGACGAATGAGCTCCAGGTTTTCTTTTTTGACGCTGATGTTCCTGATCTTCATATTGGGGGTTAATTGTTTTTCGCCACTTTGAATTCTTCCGCATACTTAACTACCGCATCCGCAAGTTTATCTACTCCTTCTTCCAACGGAAGAGCAACAGGGATTCCATATTTTTTTTCATATTCCTGCTGGTAGGTACGGGCCTCTGCAAGCGTTATTCCTTTCGTGTTCAGTGAGATGGCAATTACTCTCGAGCCATACAGCCTGATTAAGTCCATTTCGCGCTGAAGGGAGATCCTGATCCCCGTATGATCCTGACCGTTATAAAAAGTCCTGGTGGGAGAATGCTGAAGTATTACCCCCTTGCATTGCGCGGAAAGCAGGTATTCGGAGCCGCATGGACCACTGGGATTGCAGAGGGCAGACTGACCTTCAATGAATATGAAATCCGGGGCTTCATTCTGGAAACAGGTGACGACCGCATTTTCAAGTTCTCCTGAAATAAAATCGTTGTAGGTCGAATCTAGGATGAATCCATACTTATGACCCTGCAGCCATCCGGTTTGACCTGTATATATCATAAACGATTTCTGACCGCGGGCATTCATGGCATCACTTAGCATAACAGCAGTCGTTCTCTTTCCCAGTGCGCAGTCCGTGCCCATCACACCAATGATGGGGGAGGTTACCTTCAGGATTGCGCCGCTCCAGAATTTCAGTTCGTCTTTGGGACGGGGTTTGCGGATGTCAATCAACCTGGCTCCAAATTCATCAGCCAAACCTTTTATCTCCGGCATGTCCGATAAAAAATCATGCAATCCAGACACAACTGAGATCCCTGACCTGAGTACCAGTTTTAGGTCTTCCTTAATCTCCGCGGGTAATTTGCCTCCGGGAAATGCAACCCCGATAATGGCATAAGCAGCTTTGACTGGACTAGATTTCAGGAAGCTCTCCACTGAGGGAAAGACAGGAATATTTCTTTTGACCCCGTCAACCACATAACCCGCATCCGCACCTGCAGAAACTTCATCGATCACTCCTATGATATTAAATTTAGAACTCGTCCGGATCAGACCGTGGGCCGTTTTTGCGTGCCCACGGTTTAAAATTCCCCCAGTCAGAAGAATTGCATTTTCTTTCATTAAAAATGAGATTTATCGAACAAAGGAACTACATAATAATATTTAAAAAAAATAAATATTCAATATTAATATTGCTTAATTAAATTTCTCTTAACTTGGTGGTCACTGGTCAAAATTCCTGTTTATGAGAACCAAATGTCGACTCATTTTCCTTTCTCTTTCTGTCTCTTTTTTTCTTCCTGCCTGTCATACTGGTCCCCGTGCTGACACCCTCATCCGAAATGGATTGATCTATGACGGCAGCGGCAATGCACCCGTAAGAGGCGACCTGGCTATTTCGGGCGATACCATTATGGCAATAGGTGATCTTGCAGACTATTATGCAAAAAATGAGATCGACGCGCGAGGGAAGGCTGTGGCGCCTGGATTCATCAACATGCTGAGTTGGGCAGGAGGTACCCTGCTGGATGATGGCAGGGGACAGAGTGACACGCGTCAGGGAATTACCCTGGAAGTCTTTGGTGAAGGCGGTTCAGCCGGTCCATTGAATCCTAAAATGAAGGCCGAGGCCCTCGAAGATTTTCCTAAAGATAAATTTGATACCACATGGACGACACTTGCCGGTTATCTCAAAATGATGGAGAATAAGGTGACGCCGAATATTGCTTCTTTTGTTGGCGCAACGACGATCCGGGAATATGTACTTGACAATGAAGACCGCGCGCCCACACCAGTCGAACTTGACAGCATGCGGTTTCTTGTTAAACAGGCGATGGAGGAAGGCGCAATCGGACTTGGTTCCTCGCTGATATATCCGCCAGCCTTCTTTGCAAAAACGGACGAGCTCGTCGAATTATCAAAAGTGGTAGGTGATTATAATGGCATGTATATTTCGCATATCCGTAGTGAAGGAAACAAATTGCTGGAATCCCTGGATGAACTGATCGAAATCGCAAACAAGGCGCATGTACCCGCTGAAGTGTATCACCTGAAGATGGCCGGCGTGAACAACTGGAACAAGTATGACGCTGTGGTCAGGAAAATTGACTCCGCAAGAAAAACGGGTCTGCAGATCACGGCCGACATGTACAATTACGATGCCGCTGCCACTGGCCTGAGTGCCACCATGCCTCCATGGGCGCAAGAAGGCGGATTTGATAAGTTTCTGGAGCGACTAAACGACCCGGTGACAAGGGAAAAGATCAAAAAGGAAATGGTAACGCCGACCGACAAATGGGAAAATATGTTCCTGGCCGTCAAGAGCCCGGCAGGTATACTTTTCAGTGAATTCCACAATGATTCCCTTAGAAAATACACGGGTAAAACGCTTGAAGAAGTGGCCAGGTTGAGAAACCAGTCACCTGAGGCTACCGCCATTGATCTGATCCGCGAAGACAGTTCAAGAGTGGAAGTGGTTTATTTCATGATGACGGACGAAAATGTAAAGAAACAGATCCGGCTGCCTTATATGAGTTACTGCTCGGACGCCGGTTCCATGGCTCCTGAAGGAAAATTTCTCGAGTCCAACCCTCATCCCCGGGCTTATGGAACATTTGCAAGGCTGTTGGGAAAATATGTCCGGGAAGAGAAACTGATTCCGCTGGAGCAGGCGATACGTGGGCTGACCTCGCTTCCCGCATCCAACATGAAAATTCAGCGAAGGGGAGCTTTGAAAACTGGATTTTATGCCGATGTGGTGGTATTTGATCCGGCCACCATTTCAGATCACGCCACCTTTGCCAAACCCCATCAATACAGTACAGGCATGCAGCAGGTATTTGTCAACGGAGTACAGGTACTGAAAAATGGCGAGCACACCGGGGCCACACCTGGAAGAGTGGTGAATGGACCCGGTAAAAGATAAAAAGAGCGCAAACCTTGTAAGAAAATGGAATTTCTCAAGAATCTCGATCTGAACGCACTGCCAAAGAAAAAATACCTGGTGATTAAGTACATCCTTGATCATCCGGGGGAGGTCATCCTGATGAATACCGCCGACCTGGCCAGTAAACTGAAAGTGGATCCCGTGACCATTATAAAGGCCTGCCAGGAGATTGGCCTCAAAGGATTTCATGATATCAAAAAGCAACTCAAATCCCGTGTTGCCAGCCAGACCAATCGCGCTCCCTTTGATAAATTTCTCAGTGAGTTTGAAGTGAACACCGGCACGGAACAGGCCATCAGGAACGCCCTGACCCGTGATGTGGAAATGCTCACCAAAACAATTGAAAAAGTATCTTTCGAAAAAATCATAAAGGCATCTCAAGCGATCATTGCATCAAGGAACACTTATATTATTGGCCTTGGTTACATCGGCGCAGTTTCCAACTACCTGCAGAGCCTCCTCCGTTCCCACATACCTCAATTGCATTCCATAACAGAATACAACGGGATGCTTTTTGACTACATGGGTTTATTCAGAAAAGACGATGTTGTTATTGCCATCGGATTCGACAAGTGCCAGAACCAGACCATAAAGGCATTCAAAAAAGCGCGCGACAAAGGTTGTACAACGATCGTACTTACGGATAGTGAATATTCGCCTTTGTGCGCGTACAGCAAAATTGAATTGTTTACCTATACCGCACCCAATTATTTCCTGAGTCCGCTGATCGGTGCCTTCAGTCTCTGTAACGCGCTGCTGCACTGCGTTGTTGAGTTGATGAAGCCTCAATCGATAAGAAGGTCCGCTGCCTATAATAAATTACTGGAGGAAGAAAACGTTTATTATCAATAATTGTAGTTGAACCGTCATGAACCTACTTAGCATTTTTGTCCCCATCACCCTTTTCTTTCAGGGAAATGATTCCTTACCAGGAGTTGATCAGCTGGTACACGAATTTATGGCGGAAAATAATGTTCCGGGTCTCTCCCTGGGTGTGAGTTACCACGGAAAGAAATTGTATAGCAGAGCCTATGGCTTCGCAGACCGCGAATCCGGGCAAAAGTTAAACACGCGCAGTCTTTTCAGAATAGCGAGTATTTCCAAACCGGTTACTTCCATTGCCATTATGCAGCTCGTAGAATCGGGAAAGTTAAAACTGAACGCGACCGTGTTTGGCCCGTCGGGAATATTAGGAACAACATATGGCCACCAGCCGTACAAGGCGGAGGTGAAACAGATTACAATCCACCAACTCCTTCAGCACATTAGTGGTGGTTGGGGAAATAGACGGAATGACCCGATGTTCAGCGATTCGTCCATGCCTATGGATAAATTGATATCGGTGACAGTCGACAGTCTCCCTCTTGAAAATGCACCCGGCACCAAATATTCCTATTCGAATTTTGGCTATTGTGTACTTGGCCGTGTGATAGAAAAACTCACGGGTGAAAACTACGAAGGCTATATAAAAAGGACCATCCTTCAACCGGCCGGCATCACGGATATGCAGGTTGGCGGCAATGGCCTGGCTGATCGCAGGGAAAACGAAGTTAAATATTATGGACAGGGAGATGAAGATCCATACTGTTGTAATATCCGGAGGATGGATTCCCATGGCGGCTGGATTGCCTCTGCCGAGGACTTGCTTCAAATCCTGGCGCGTGTAGATGGAGACAGCACCGTTCCGGACATTCTTAGTCCCGATTCCCGGAATCAGATGCTTACGCCACCGGCTGTTTCACCGACTTATGCCTGTGGGTGGATTGTGGACGCAAAGGGAAATTTTTCACACAACGGTTCACTTCCCGGGACAAGGACAAATTTGTTTCACAAAGCAAACGGTTATGGGTATGCGGTATTATTGAATACCCGTGGCACAGATTCAATCTCTAATATTGCGCTTCGTGATTTCTTTGAACACCTTCAGGTAGCAGTGGAGGGACACCGACCCGCAAAACTTGTAAAGAATTACCTGCCCGCTGAATTTGCCGACAGCAATCGGGCAGAGCGGATGGAAGCTGCCTTTCCCATTATA
Source organism: uncultured Chitinophagaceae bacterium (assembly GCA_963808065.1). Lineage (GTDB taxonomy): Bacteria > Bacteroidota > Bacteroidia > Chitinophagales > Chitinophagaceae > Flavitalea. The sequence goes on along the minus strand of CAWEEK010000007.1, from coordinate 346,190 downwards.
AAAGAAATGTACCGTAAATATGCGGAGAAGCACCATATCCCCGGTTTGACCTTTGGGTTGGTGAATGAAGGCAAACTGGTGTACGCCGATGGGATAGGAACAAGCGACGTGGACAAAAAAATTGCCGCTACGCCCCGTTCAGTTTACCGTATCGCATCGATGACCAAGAGCTTTGCCGCTCTTGCTATAATTAAACTCCGGGATGCGGGTAAACTTCATCTCGATGACCCTGTGTCGAAATACATTCCCGAGTTTGACAGCATTGCCGCGCTTACGAGCGATGTCCCTTCAATCACCATCCGGAATCTCTTAACCCATACTGCTGGTTTTCCCGAAGACAATCCCTGGGGTGACCGCCAGTTACAGCGGACAGACAAAGAGTTCATTGAATTTCTTAAAAAGGGAGTGTCCATGTCTTCGACCCCCGGTCTTGAGTTTGAATATGCCAATCTCGGGTTTGCAACGATCGGAGCGCTGATCACGAGAATCTCTGGTGAACATTATGAAGAGTATATCAAGAAGAATATTTTCGACCCGTTGGGCATGAAGCACACCTACTGGGAGTATTCTGATGTGCCCGACAGTCTGCTGGCGCAGGGTTACCGGTTTGTCAACGGCGGCTGGCGCCAGGAAGAAATGCTTCATAGCGGCGCCTACGGCGCGATGGGTGGCATGCTCACTTCTATAGAAGACTTCAGCAAGTACATCAGTTTTCATTTGTCTGCCTGGCCTCCGCGCTCTGGTGGGGATACGATGACCGTCAAAAGAAGCAGTCTGCGCGAAATGCAGTTACCGGGGTTAGTCAGCAGCCTCGACGCCGGCGCCAGGAACGGTGCTGGAAAGAACTGTCCAGCGATCGACTCTTATAATTTCGGCCTGGGATGGTCAAAGGATTGTACCGGCAAAACCAGGGTGGGCCATAGCGGAGGGCTTCCGGGTTTTGGTTCGAACTGGACCATTTTACCGGATTATGGCATCGGTCTGGTTTCCTTCTGTAACCTGACCTATGAAGCCACCTCCTTTCTCAACGAGAGGATCATGGACACGCTGATCCACATCGCGAAGCTGGAACCCAGAAAACTCCCTGTTTCCGACATTCTGCAAGAGCGTAAGCTTCAATTGTTGAAAGTTTTGCCTGATTGGGAGAATGCCCAACAATCGGGGATATTCGCAGAAAACTTCTTCCTCGATTATTTCGTCGATTCGTTGAAAAAAGAAGCGCATCAACTTTATACAAAAGCTGGAAGGATCCTGAAAGTGGGAGAGATCATACCCGAAAATCAACTCCGCGGTACATTTCTGCTCGAAGGAAGAAACATAAATATCCTGATTGGATTCACGCTATCTCCCGAAAATCCTGCACTGATCCAGGCATATTTTATCAGGGAAATTTCGAAAACCGAAACCACATTTAAAAAATATGGACTTCGTACGATCTCTGATCCGGGTGAATACAGCAAGCGGGTTGCCCAAGACAGTTCAAATCAGCTTGTACCACTTGACCGTTTTATTCCGGGGATAAAACTGGACGTGCGATATGCCACTTCGGACAATCTGATGAAACAGCCGGTTTACGACACCGCCGCGGCCTTCCTGCTCCGACCTGCCGCAGAGGCTTTGAAAAAAGTTCAGAGTGAGCTAAACAAAATGGGTTATGGTTTGAAAATTTTTGACGGCTATCGTCCTTACCAAATAACTGTCCGCTTTTATGAGACATTCCACGACACTGTTTTTGTGGCTTCGCCTTACACAGGTTCCAGGCACAACAGGGGATGTGCAGTAGACCTGACCATCATTAACCTCAAAACCGGTAAGGAGCTGGCCATGCCCACACCTTATGATGCGTTTAGTCCGAAGGCTCAGACGAATTATGCAAAACTGCCGTCGAAAGTGATAAAGAACAGGGAACTGTTCAAGAAAGTTATGACAGAGAATGGATTTGATATCTACCCTGATGAATGGTGGCATTTTGACTTTGGAGAGTGGAGAAAATATCCAGTCCTTGACATTCCCCTAGAAGCATTGCCATATTGAGCCAACATTAGTTCAATTAAATGTCTCAGTGTATGCACCACAAAATTAATTTATCGAGGGAAATCATCAAACCATCGGTCCCGGAATCAAAGGTCCTGGTTGTGGAGAAATTTCAGGTTCCTTTTTTTGATCCCACATTTCACGCCCATCCGGAGTATCAGCTGATGCTTGTAACGGAAGGGCAGGGGACGAGGTTTATCGGAGACAGTATTAGTCTGTTTTCTGATGGTGACCTTGTACTCACCGGTCCCAACCTCCCTCATGTCTGGCGAAATAAAGCCAGTTTCCTTGATGAACCCCGCGATAAGCCGGTCGGTGGAATCGCCGTCTATTTTCATGACCATTTTCTTGGCAAGCCTTTGCAGGAAAAAGAAGAATTTGAAAATATTCGTTTCCTTCTTCAGAAATCAATGCGCGGGATCGAGATAGGAGGCAGAACCAATCTGGAAGTTCGTAGCATCATGGAAGAAATGGTTGGTGTGTCGGGACCCAGAAAGATCATCAGACTGCTGGAGATCCTCGATATTCTTGCACAGTCGAAGGAATGCAGGCCCCTGAATCATACACCTGTGGGCTACGTTTCCACACCGGCGGAACAGGACAGACTCAATGACGTTTATAATTTTGTGCGTAAGTATTATGACACCAAGATTATGATTGAACACGTGGCGAAGTTGTCGCATATGACACCCAGTTCGTTCAGCAGATTTTTCAAAATGAGGATGAACAAGACGTTTACTGATTTTGTAAAGGAAGTACGGATTGAAGCAGCCTGTAAACTACTGAGGAAGGAAACTATTCCCATCAGTAGCATTGCTTACGATTGTGGGTTTGAAACACTGTCCAATTTCAACAGGCAATTCAAGATGATGCTTGGAATGCCACCCCTGCTATACAGGAAAGAATTCTTCCGGTCCTGTGTAGAGAGTCTTGGCTATTGCTGAATCATTTCTTCAGCATGCCATAGTCAAAGACCAGATTGCAAAAAAGCCTGACCCCTAGCTTGAACCCGCTCTCGTCGAGATAAAAATCTGGTGTGTGGTGTGAGGCAACATCTGTTGGTTTTTTCCCTTTCTCCATGGCACCAACGAAAAGAAAGAGACCAGGAATTTCTTGTTGAAAAAAGGAGAAATCTTCTGCCCCCGTTACGGGTTCCCGCAGGTTTGCATTCGCTGCCCCCGCCGTTCTTCTCAGGGTGGGCAGCATTTGTTCCATCAGCGATGGTTCATTGTATGTTACCGGATCGTGCATGGAAAAGGGTATTGTGACCACTGCTGTAGCTCCGTTGCTTTCGGCCGTGCTGGCAACTATCTTTCTTATCCTGGCAATCATCATCTTTTCGTCAGCGTCACTCAATGATCTGATTGTGCCCATCATCTGTACTTCTTCAGGAATGATATTGGACCTGTTGCCGCCGTGAATGGACCCAATGCTGACCACCCCGGGATTTTCGGTGACGTTAAGGTTCCTGCTTACTATCGTTTGAAGGTTATTAACGATCTGGGCTGCGGTAACAATAGGATCAACAGATGACCAGGGATAAGCCCCGTGAGCTTGTTTCCCCTTGATGACAATTTTCATGTCATGTACACTGGCCATTGTCCCTCCTGGTCTGTACCCTATATGTCCCACCTCGGTTTGAGAATTGATGTGTATGCCAAAGATTACTTCTGCATCGGGGTTTTTCAGTACTCCTTCCTTTATCATCACAGGGGCTCCACCTTCTTCTCCGGCAGGTGCTCCCTCTTCAGCAGGTTGAAAAATAAATTTGACCGTGCCATGCAGATCTTTTTTCATAGCTGTGAGTATTTCTGCTGCACCCATGAGCATGGCCATATGAGAGTCGTGTCCACAGGCATGCATAACACTTACTTCCTGTCCATTGTATTCTGCTTTTGCTTTGGAACTGAAGGCGAGTGGTGTCCTTTCCTTCACAGGGAGCCCGTCCATGTCGGCCCGAAGTGCGATCACCGGTCCGGGTTTCCCGCCTTTTAGAATCCCCACAACACCCGTTTTTGCAATTCCTGTTTTTACTTCAAGCCCCAGGGAGTCGAGAAATTTTGCGATCAGGGCGGAGGTTCGGACTTCGCGGTTGCTGAGTTCCGGGTGCTCATGGAAATCCCTTCTCCAGGCAATGACCTTTTGCTCGATCTGATCGGCATGGCGATTTACTCTTGTGTCTATTGTGGGCTTCTGGGCGAATACTACGGTGTTGATGCAAAGGACAAGGGGAAGGAAGAGGCTAATCGACTTTATCATTAAAAAAATATTTATAGAGAGTTTCAGGAACCTTTTTCCAATTTCTGCATAATTATCCAGGAATGACCTATTCCTGATATGAAAGTATCAGAATCTGACATAAGACAGCAATCGAAGCATTAGTTGATAAAATAATATTGTGTGCATAACTAACTCGAAACTTTTAAATCAAAAGTTGATATGAGAAATTATTACCCTGCTGTTGTACGGACCTCTATTTTATTTCTCCGTCGTGGTAAATTGATTGCTTTGCTTGCAATCAGTTTTCTATTTTTCAATACCGTCATGGCTCAAACTATCCAGGTAAAGGGCGTGGTATTAGGACCTTCCGGTCCTTTACAGGATGTAACTGTGAAAGTAAGCGGAAAGAACTCAGGAACAACCACTGATGTCGACGGCAGATTTTCTATCCAGACGACAAAAGGGACAAGGCTTATTTTTAGTTCAGTTGGTTACCTGGAAAGGCAAATGGAAGTCACCGGAGGAATAATGAACATCAGTTTGTCTACAACAAATGAAGAACTGAGCGAAGTGATTGTTACGGGTTATTCCGCCCAATCTAAGAAAAGTATCACCGGGTCGGTAGTGACTGTAAAAAGTGAACTGATCAAGGCACTCCCGGTTACCAATGTAAACCAGGCTTTGCAGGGTAGGGTCGCGGGTCTGACCGTCATTTCCGATGGATCCCCACAGGGCAATGTGTCTGTCAGGATCCGTGGTGTGGGAACGATCAACGGCAGTGATCCACTATACGTCATTGATGGCGTGCCCACTACCAGTAACCTCAACCAAATCAATCCGGCCGACATTGAATCAGCTTCTGTGCTCAAGGATGCATCGGCTGCTTCCGTTTATGGGGCGAGGGCAGCAAACGGCGTGGTGCTCATTGAAACGAAAAAAGGAAAAGTCGGGCAGAAACCAAGCCTGACATTCGACGGTTATGTTGGGGCGTCTGCTTTTCCAAACAGGGCGAATCCTGAATTGTTGAATACCCAGCAGTATGCCAATTCGCTCTGGCAAAGCCAGCGCAATTCGGGCATTACGAATCCTACTCATCCCCAGTTCGGCACCGGTGCCGAGCCGGTGATGCCGGACTATATCAACCCGGTGGGCAGTTTTGAGGGAGACCCCAACACCGACCCCTCCACCTACGATGTCCTGGACAATCAGATTATCAGGGCTGACAAAGATGGCACCAACTGGTTTGATGCACTGACCAGGTCAGGGATAACGCAGAATTACAATATCGGTGTGAGGGGCGGCGGTATTGGAAGCAGGTATGCCTTTAGCTTCGGCTATCTCGACAGACAGGGGCCAATCATATTTACGGGGTTCAAGAGATATAACACCCGTATCAATACTGAGTTCTCATTATTAAATAATAAACTCAAAATAGGAGAGAACATCAATTTCGCTTATGCGAATAATACCGGCAGGGATCCAGCCTACAATATCTACCAGGTATATTATACACCGCCGATCATGCCTGTATATGACATCATGGGTAATTTTTCCGGGACGCGCGGTGGCGCATTGGCACTGGGTACTAACTATCCTAACGGTATTGCTGATCAGACACGACATCAGGACGACAGGGACAGGTTCCTGAACGTGCTTGGAAATATTTATGCTTCATACGACATTCTGCCAAATCTCACCTTCAAATCAAGTATTGGCGCGCAGCTTGGAACCAGGCACAGCACCGCCTTCTATGCATTTTCTCCGGAAGTGCAATCCAACGGTCAGACGAATGACCTCACTGAGACCACGGCATATAACAGCGAGCTGATCTGGGGCAATACATTAAATTATAATGTTGAAATCGCGAGCAATCATCACCTTACTGCATTGATTGGCTCGGAAGCAATCAGTTTGAGAGGACAGGGCTACGGGGCTTCGAGACGCGCGCTGTTCAGTACTGACCTCGCCTTCAGGTACCTCATCACATCATCTGGCCTGCAAACAAATACTGCCGATCTTCCCGTTTACAGCAATTTATTCTCACTATTCGGCAAAGTCGATTATTCATTTAAAGACAGGTATTTTCTGAATGCCACGCTTCGCAGGGATGGCAGCTCCCGGTTTGCCACCGGCAACAAATACGAGGTCTTCCCCGCATTTGGAGCAGCCTGGGTGGTGTCTGATGAAGGCTTCTTTAAAAGTACCGTGATCAACAGTCTCAAGCTCCGGGCTGGTCTTGGCCAGACGGGTAACCAGGGTTCCGCAGGCGACTTCAGTTTTGCTGAACAGTTTGGATCCAATCCCGCTTTCACTGGTTATGACATTGGCGCTACGCAGAACAGCATAGTGGAAGGATTTGCAAGAACCGTTAGAGGGAATCCCGACTTGCGCTGGGAAAGAAATTCAACCCTCAATATCGGGGCTGATATCGGCCTGCTGCATGACAAGGTTAGCGTTTCTTTGGAATGGTATCAGAAGAATACCAGGAGGATGTTGGTTGCAGGTGTATTACCTGGATCAGCGGGACTCGTCCCTCCACCACTAGTGAACATCGGGAAAGTTAGAAACACGGGTGTAGACGCTTCAATCGGATACCGTGATGTATTTGGTGAATTCACACTTGATGCGCTTGCAACAATATTTACTTACAAGAACAAGCTCGTCGATATCGACGGAAATCCGAATACCTTCCTCATTGGCGGTCCCGGCGAACAACAGGGATTCGCTACTAGGAATCAGGCCGGCCATCCGGTTTCTTCGTTCTATGGATTTATTGCTGATGGAGTGATCCAGGACGGTCCCGAGGCAGGGAATTTTAATTTCCGCGACCTGGATAAGAATGGTGAGGTCACGGACGACGATCGCACCTATATCGGAAGTCCACACCCTGATTTCCAGTATTCTCTGAATGTGTATCTGAAGTATAAAAACTTTGATCTTTCAGTTTTCCTGGTTGGATCACAGGGCAACGAAATATTTAATTTCAACAAGTACTACCAGGATTTTGACAACAGGGGTAACTGGAACAGGAGTGTGAGCATATTAAATGCCTGGACGCCGGAAAATCACAGTAACAGCCTTGCCCAGTACAACGCAGCTACGGCAGGTCTTAACAGCAGACCTTCCACTTATTTCATCGAGGATGGGTCCTACCTGCGCTGTCAAAACCTTCAGCTCGGTTACAATTTCCACACGATTGGTGTGATCACCAACCTTCGGGTCTATTTACAGTCACAGAATCTTTTCGTTATCACTAAATATACCGGAGTGGATCCCGAGATCGGCAGACCAGCCGACAACCTGGGATTTGGGGTAGATAACGGTGACCATTACCCGATCAGTCGTACTTTTCTTGTTGGCGTTAACCTTGGATTCTGATTACTAAACTTTAGTATGAACATCATGAAAAAGACATCTGCACAAATATTATTAAGTTTTGCGCTGTTGACACTAGGCGAATCCTGCAGCAAGAATTTTTTAGAGATCAAGCCCCAGGCCTCACTCACTACAGAATTACTTGCAGACAAAAAAGGACTCGATGGTTTGCTGGTGGCAGGTTATAATGCGATGGATGGCTGTACTATCGGGGAAACTACGGTAGCCTGGCGAAGCTCTTTCGCTAACTGGCTGTATGGAGAGGTAGCATCAGATAACGCACACAAAGGTTCAGAGATCACCGACCAGCCCGAAATGATCCCTATTCAATACTGGCGTGACCTGACGCCGGATAATACTTATATGACTACTCTGTGGAGAGCCGTGTATGAAGGGGTGTCCAGGGCGAATGATGTGTTGAAAACATTAAAGCTTGCGACTGACCTTTCTGAAGCAGATGCCAATCGAATCGAAGGAGAAGCTCTGTATCTCCGGGGATATTTTTATTTCCTTGGCAAACGCTATTTCAATATGATCCCCTGGATCGACGAGAACACCGAAGATTTCAGGGTGCCCAATACCACCGACATATGGCCGAATATCGAGAATGATTTCATAAGGGCGATTGAACTGCTTCCGGAAGAACCTGCTCAGCCGGGAAGTGCACATCTGAATGCGGCCAGGGCCGGTCTTGCGAAATGTTACATGTTCCAGAGCAAGTTTTCGGATGCAAAACCTGTGCTCGATGACATTATTAACAGCGGACGGTATATACTCTGGCCAAATTTTTATGACAACTGGAATACGGCTTATGAAGGAAAGACAAGCGGCACAGAGGCCATATTCCAGATACAGAACAGCCTCAACGACGCCAGTGGAAGGGAGAATGGTAAGACGCTTTATCTCGCCGGTATTGCCCAGATTCAGGGCTGCTGTGGATTCTATCAGCCATCGCAGGACCTGGTGAATGCCTATAAAACAACTCCGGAGGGATTACCCATGCTGGATGATTTTAATGAAACCGATCTCAAAAGTGACGACGGTCTGCTGAGTTCTGACTCATTCACCCCTGCAACCGATCTTCTTGATCCGAGACTCGATCATACTGTTGGCAGAAGGGGCATTCCTTATCTTGACTTCGGTATTTTTCCGGGGAAGGAATGGGTGGTCGACCAGGCCACCTACGGTCCTTACAGATTGAAAAAAGGTATGTCGACCAGTGCGCAGCAGGACATTACTTCGGTTAACTCGAGAACTACTGTGAATTATAATATTTATCGCTTTGCTCATATACTGCTGATGCGCGCTGAATGTGCCGTTGAGGAAAACGACCTCGCCACAGCCCTCGACCTGGTGAATCAGGTGCGCATTCGCGCGCGTGATGGCGAATTAGTAAAAAACGATGATGGCACTCCCGCCGCGAACTACAAGATTGAACCATACCCTTCTTTCTCCAGCCAGGATTATGCGCGCAAGGCCGTCCGCTTTGAAACCAGGTTGGAGATGGCAACTGAAGGCGACAGGTGGTATGACCTTGTGCGATGGGGAATTGCGGAATCCACAATAACCACATACTTTGCCAAAGAAGGCACAAAGCGCGCGTTGATGAATGCTTCCGCTGCATATAAAGCGGATTATCTTCCCATTCCTGGCGCGGAGATAGAACTGTCGAAGGATGACAACGGTGCGCCGACACTCACTCAGAATCCAAATTACTAAAATGAAGTCCAGCGCTTTCCTGTTGCCATTTTTTTTATTCATCACCTCATCATTCCAGGGGCAGGCACAGCAATCAGGAAAATCAGATCATGGATTCAGGAAACACGTGATCACAACAGATTTTATTTCGGAAGGAGTGGCTGTGGGTGATGTGAACCGTGACGGCAACAAAGATATTATGGCCGGGGGATTCTGGTTTGAAGCGCCATCATGGAAAAGACATGAGATCCTGCCCGCAAAGACTTACAATAAAGACACGGCCTACAGTCATTCTTTTATCAATGAAGCGATGGACGTGAACAAGGACGGGTGGATCGACCTGATGGTTGTCGATTTCCCGGGCGAGGCAGCCACCTGGTTTGAAAATCCTGGCAAGGCAAAGAGATACTGGAATCAGCACCTGATCAGTCCGTCCGTCACCAATGAATCTCCCGCATTCGTGGACATTGACGGCAATGGGAGACTGGATCTCTTATGCGCCGACCCCGCGAAACGCCAGATGGTCTGGTTCCGGTCGCCCGATTATCCCACCGACACTACCTGGAAAAAATATACGATTAGCAGCGTCAATGCTCCGGCCACCGACACCTTTTCACATGGTCTTGGTTATGGCGACATCAATGCCGATGGCTACAAGGACGTGATCGTTCCACAGGGCTGGTGGGAAGGATCATCAAAACCGATGAATCCCGAGTGGAAATTCCATCCGGCGGATCTTGGCGTGGACTGTTCACAGATGTATATAATGGAAATCAGTGGCGACAGTCTTCCCGACCTGGTAAGCGCTTCGGCTCATCTTTCCGGGATCTGGTGGCATCAACAGCTGAAGAGTGATACCGGTAGCGAGAGCCAATGGATGCATTCGGTGATCAGCTATGCCTTCGCCGAATCTCATGCCCTGGCAATTGCTGATTTTAACGGTGATGGACATACGGATATGACCACTGGCAAGAGAAACCTGAAACGAAATTCATGGCGCAGGAACCCGGGAACGCACGGCCCTCCGCTGTTGTACTGGTTTGAATGCAGACCCGGGAAAGAACCGTACTGGATCGCACATCAGATCGATGACAAGTCCGGAGCAGGACTGAATATCAATACGCAGGACTTAACTAATGACGGAAAGCCCGATATTGTGATTGCTAACTTCAATGGTGTATTCCTGTTTGAGAACATCCTTGGAACAAACCTCAAAAAGTAATGATTAAATTAAAAGGTATGAATTACCGCGCGCACATTTGTAACACGATTGTTTTCTGCCTTGCTGTTGGAACAGCTTTTTCACAGATCCCGGGTGCCTCTTCGGCTAAGGATTTTAAAAAACACATCCTTACCCCTGATTTTTATTCAGAAGGGGTGGCTGTAGCTGACCTGAACAACGACGGTAAAAAGGATATTGTCGCTGGACCATTGTGGTTTGAAGCCCCGGCATGGAAGAAACACGAAATCTATCCCGACAAACCGCATCAGGTAAAAACAGCTTATTCGACATCCTTTCTCAATTTCACCCTTGATGTAGACCAGGATGGTTGGGTGGATGTGCTGGTTCAGGATTTTCCGGGTCTGGCGGCCTACTGGTATAAAAACCCGGGCAAGAAAGCGGGATCCTGGGAAAAGCATGTCGCATTTGCAACAGTAGCCAATGAATCGCCGGCATTCGTAGACGTGGATGGTGATGGCAGGGGAGACCTGATCTGCGCGGACGCTGAATCCAAACAAATGGCCTGGATAAAATCCCCTTCAACCAAGGGCGACACTACCTGGACGCGCTATCCGATCAGTGAACCAAATCCTCCGGGTACGGATATCTTTTCACATGGACTCGGTTTTGGCGACATCAATGGCGATGGACGGAAAGACCTGATCATCCGTAGCGGATGGTGGGAATCCCCTGTTGATCCCAAACAGCCCAATTGGAAATATCATCCTGCTGACATTGGTGAAGACTGCGCCCAAATGTATACTCTAGACGTAAACGAAGATGGAAAGGCGGATGTGCTCAGTTCCTCAGCCCACCGGTACGGCATCTGGTGGAACGAACAGGGCAAAGATGAATATGGACATGAAACCTGGGGTCATAACCTGATCTCCTTCGTGACCTCACAAACCCATTCCCTGAGTCTCGCGGATCTCAATGGCGATGGACATGCGGATATGATCACGGGAAAAAGATATTTTGCCCACCTTGAGCATAAAAATCCAAGCAACAGTTCCACGATTGACCCCGGCACTTATGGAAAGCCAGCTATCTACTGGTTCGAATATCTTCCCGGAAAGGGACCGTTCTGGAAAGAACATGAAATTGACGCGGAATCAGGGGTAGGGATCAACACTGTGGCTGAAGACATGAATGATGACGGCATGCCCGATATAGTAGTGGCCAATAAACATGGCGTATTCTTTTTTGAAAACCTCATGAAAAAGAAGTAATTTATAAGATCCTTACCTTCTACAAATACCGATTACTTGCCATTTAAAAGGGTCACCTGCCGTGGCCCTTTTTTTGCAAATACTTTGACATTTAAAGGGGTTTTTGAATACAAACATTCCATATCTTTATCTCATCCCTGAAAACCGTCCCAAATCTTCGCCTTGAAGCCATGCCTGAAACTCTTATTTTCTTTACACAAACAGAAGTTCGCTGATGCCAAATATCGCTTTCACTAAGAATCTTCGTGTCGCCGGACATGTTTTTGAATTTAATTTTCGCAAATTACCTGGGGATCATCAGAATTTTCACACTGACACAACCGACCTTAAAGGCAACAGGATACAATTTTCAATGTATCTGGACGCCCACGGTAAGTGGCACGCCACCGGTTCCCTGCTTCCCTTATGGATTTCCAATGCGGAAGCGCAGATCGGAGAAGCCATCGGTGAGGAAGTGGTAGTTTAGTAGTCCTAATTCATGCTTTGACAAAAAAGATTGGCATTGTTACGGCATCAGCCGTTGTGGTGGCCAACATGATTGGCACAGGTGTATTCACAAGCGTCGGCTATCAGCTTTCCGAACTGCAGAATACCTGGACCATAATGCTCCTTTGGATTTCGGGGGGCCTGCTCTCACTTTTTGGTGCCTTTGCTTATTCTGAATTAGGTACCCATTTCCCGGCCTCCGGGGGCGACTACGTTTATCTTTCCAGGGTTTTTCATCCGCTTGCGGGATATTTGTCAGGATGGACAGGTTTGACCGTCGGATTCTCGGCACCTGTTGCATTGGCCGCGATGGCATTCACCCGTTACCTCAGCCCATTTGGTCTTGGGGATACACCTGCCCTGGCCATTGCTGTGATCCTACTGATATCGGTCATGCACAGCATCAGCATAAAACAGAGCAGCAGATTTCACAACAGCACAACCTTCATCAAAGTATTGTTTCTGATTGTGCTGATCATAGTGGGGCTCCTGTTGCCCCAGAGATCAGCGGACGCACTCCTCTTCGATGACTCCTGGAAAAAAGAAATAGTCAGCACCGGCTTTGCTGTGTCGATGATCTATGTGAGCTATGCCTATACAGGCTGGAATGCCGCGGCGTATATCACAGGCGAAATTGAACAACCCAGGAAAAACCTTCCCCGCTCCCTGATCATGAGCACGCTCTTTGTTTCTCTCCTCTATGTCCTTTTTCAGTTTGTGTTGTTGAAACATGCGGGAGTTTCGGAATTACAGGGCAGGGAAGATGTGGCTTATATTTCATTTTCCAATTTACTTGGTGGTAAGGCCGCGCAATGGATCAGCCTGTTTATCGCTTTTCAATTGCTTGCTACCATTTCCTCTTACCAATGGGTCGGGCCCAGGGTTACCTGGGCGATGGCCACGGAACACCGCCTTTGGAAAAAGCTCGCATGGAAAAATGTTAACGGGATTCCTGTTGCAGCGCTCTGGACACAGGCGGCGATCAGTATTGTACTGACGCTCACGGGCTCCTTTGAACAGGTACTATTGTACTGCGGCTTTGTACTTCAATTCATGGCGAATCTGACCGTAGCAACCAGCCTTTTTCTTAAGCCAGGTTCAGGCAACGAATTCCGCAGCCCGCTAAGGCCCTGGCTTCAGATCGTCTTCCTGCTTTTCAATACCGCTGTACTCATATTTACCTATGTGCAAAGACCAAAAGAAAGTCTTATGGGTCTCGGTCTGCTGGGTATAGGAGTACTGATCTATCTGTTCGACAAACCAGCGGGTAGTGAGAAAGGTGAGGAGACAAATGTTTCTCGGATCGAAAATTAACTCCGGTCCTGTTTGCGATTATTTTGAAACCTTACGCGGCACCTTGATTTTACTTAGCAATTTGAAATGACTTACATCTGAATAGTCGTACTGATAGATGCCTTCCGGACTTGTAACGATAAGAATATCGTTGTAAGGGATTACGTCCATGGCTTCAACTGATTTCTCCTGTCTCAAGAACTTAAGATTGTTTGGATCAGAAGCGTCATAGATCTTCAACCCATGCTCTGCTTCACAGATAAACAGCAGATCATTGTCAATACCCAGTCCATGGGGATTGTTCATGGGATAAGTTTTGAGGAGTTTGGGATTATTGACATCTTCAACGTCAAGAACATCCAGCTGGTTTACGCCACGGGTGCAGGTTGTACCAGTGCGCAAAGTGGAATACGCATATTTACCATCAGTGACTACCGGATCACAGGCGGTGACGTGGGAGAATGCTCCTTTGGCAGCCGGGGCTGAGGCGATGGATACATCATAAATGAAGATACCGGTGGTTGATCCGATGAACAAATGCTCGCCGAACGGGAAAATGGTTTCTATCTGCCAACCTATGGGTATGGTACTGGTAAGTTCCGGCCTGGCCGGATTAGTAAGCGTCAGCGCACTCAGGGTGGACTGACTGACCGTGTAAAGATAATTATGCGAGATGGCAAATCGGCTGGTGGATCCTGCCTTGCCATTGACACCCCCGGTTTTTTCACTGCTTGATGCATTGGGCATATTTCTAACGTCGTTAGAGTACCACATCCCTGGCTCTGTATAAACAGTGGTGTCTTTGGTGATCAGCGCTATGAGTATAAGGGTGGAATCTGTTGAATATCCTTTGTCGGTAAACATATCCCTCTTTACTGACTCCAGTTTTGCGTTCAGCGGGTCATTGATATTGATGGCAACGAGATCTGAGGAAAGGTCTGCATACAGGTAACTCCCATGCATGGCGATATCCATATTGCCGGGAATGCTTATGAACGCAGTGTTAACAGGATTCCTGGGGTCGGAGTTGTCGATGATGTGGACTCCCTTGTTCATCTCATTGATGAGGAGATATGTACCCTTGACGTAGATTTTCCCGGGATTTTCAAGCAGACGCGGCTCACTGCTTACTATGTTGGCAAGCACATCCGCACGGTTGGCATAAACGGGTTGGGTAATTGTGTAAGTAACCTTTTGAAGATTGTTCTCTTTCTTTGCGCAACCTTGAAATAATATCATCACCAGCAGAAAGAGGATCAGGCCGGAGGGTCGGGGGAGCCAATTCATAACAAGGGTTTTCAACCTGACAAGGAAGCCTAAACGAACGTTGCAGAAGGCAGAAAGAGAAAGAGAAAGAGGAGGAGGCAGAAAGAGAAAGAGAAAGAGAAAGAGGAACGTCCCTCTCTTTCTCTTTCTGATTTTTAGGCTACAGCCAGCGACCTGGCTTTCTGATGGGCCCACATCCGCAGAAATGGTTCGCTGTTGGCCAGCAGGTATTCAAAACTTCCCTGGTCAATAATCCTTCCCTTTTCCAGGATATAGATATGATCGAACTGTTCAAGCAGGTGCAGCCGGTGCAACGATGAGATAACGGACCTGTCCCGGAACCTGGCAAATAATTTCTTATAGATCAACACTTCACTGCTGGGATCCACACTGCTGGTCGGTTCATCAAGCAGGATCATTTGACTGTCCCGGGCTGCGAGGATTCCCCTGGCCAGGGCCAGTCGTTGTTTTTGTCCACCGGAAAGGTTCACCCCTTTTTCCCTGATATCGGTCTTCAGGCCTTCCGGCATTGTTTTTATCACCTCGGTCAGATGGGCAATTTCACAAACTTCGGCGATCTCCTCAGGGGTACAGGGAAGGCCCAGCGTGATATTGTATTCCATCGTGTTCTCAAAGATCTCGGGATCCTGGGGAAACAGGGTAGCCGTGTCATGAATACTTTCAATAGTATAAGGCTCGGCGTCAATGTTAAGTTCGGATCCCGGAGAAGGTAGATAAAGACCCCTCAGCAAAGACAGCAAGGTGCTTTTTCCGCTGCCGCTTTCGCCGATCAATGCGATCTTTTGTCCTCTGTTAATACGCAGGTTCAAGTCGTGCAGACTCTGTGGCGAATATTGTGCGTCGTAAGACGACCGGTGAGAAAAATTTAGTTTTTTGATTTCCATGGTTGTCCAGCCTTCCGGAAGATCTTCGGGCTCGTCGGACCGATGTTTGGTCTGATAGGCAGAAGTAATCTCTGCGGCACCCTGGAGATTTGTATTGAACTGTACCAGGTTCGTGTATTGCGATGCGACATTCTGAAAGACGCTTGTAAACTGATTAACAAAGCCGAGCAGTGTCACCAGACCTGCAATTTGAAAGACCTTCCCGGGTTCCCAATTCTGGTACACAAAGCCGACGAAAATCACACCATAGATCAGCGTGATCATCATTTCCGCGACAAACCATTTCCATTCATTGGTAATGGCATTTTTCCGGAAGGGCGCAGAAACCAGTTTCACTTTTGATAATAGTCCCCTTTCCATGCTTCGCTCCAGGCGAAGGGTGATCACCGTTCTGATATTGGACAGGGTGTCGAAAAGATTTGAGCTCACTTCATGTTCCTTCTCATTCACCTCCCTCAGGGTCCTGATAAATGGCTTGTCAAATTTTGAGATCATGAATATAGTTACCAGGCCCATACCGACGGCTATCGCTCCAAAGAATGGCGAGAAATAGAGTATAGCCGAAACCGAGAATACAAATTTTGTGAGCGTGTATACATAACCAAAACCAGCGTCAAAGAATCCGCGAAGCGCTTCATAGGCTTTTCGGATGCGGTTGATAGTGGCACCACTATGGTGGTCCTGGTGCCATTTGGCAGTGAGGTGCAGGGTCTGGTGAAATTTTTCCTGCATGAAATTGCGACTGATGTTGAAGGCGAGGTTTCGTTCCATTATCCTTGCCGGACCATGAAAGCACCATTCGATCAACTTCAGGGAAATATAGGCGCCAACATAATATAGAGAATAGGTCCAAATCTGTGAAACGTCCGCCTGGGCTTTGCCAATAAACCAGCCAAGAAGCAGGGGATTCAGGGAGATGATCACGTTGGCCACGATAAACATGGCATAGATCATAGCCATTTTTTTCCGCTCTCTCCGGGCGTAATGCCAGGAGGTTTTCAGCAGGGAAATATAAGGGTTGGTCATCTGTCAGGGTTGCTGCACTGTGCCTCGCAAGTTTGGGGTTATCCGTCCCTTGCTTTCACACATCACAAATTAGGGGGTATACGGTTTAAGATTCAACGCAGATATACTTGTATTATTGAGCAGTTTTCAAAGATTTTTTCAGTTAGTTCACATTATCTTAATCCCATGGGTTTAGTGGGTTAATTTTACCTCGCATTCGCCTAAACTTGTGTTAATTTCAGGAGCATGATGAGCAAACTGATCACGGTTCTTTCCAGGGCGGTATGCTATTTACCGGTATTGCTCCTTCTTCAATTCCTGAGCTTTTCTTTTGTCGCCAAATCCCAGGAAAAAACAGACCGGTTTCTTGAAAAACTGGTTCGCAGGAACGCAGACGATCAGCTTAAAATGATACTCAACCATCCCGACAGCTTCCGTTACCAGCTTATCTACACGAAGATCGACCGCAATGAAAAAAATGAACCCAGTTTCAGGAATTATTATTTCCATGTGGATCCGTCTCTGTACTTCAATCCTGCTTCCATGGTCAAGTTACCAACAGCACTAATTGCCCTGGAAAAACTCAATGACCTCCATATAGACGGTCTGGACCGGTCAACACCCATGTTCACTGACTCAGGCTATGAAAAGCAAACTGCGGTGGCAGTGGATGCCAGTTCGGAGAACGGCCTTCCTTCGATCGGACACTACATCAAAAAAGTCTTCCTGGTAAGTGACAACGAAGCCTATAACAGGCTCTATGAATTTGTTGGCCAGGAGTTGCTAAATAAAAGACTATGGGAGATGGGTTACCATCAAACGCGGATAGTGCGTCGCTTTGTAACCATGACTGAAGAACAGAACAGGCATACTAATCCGATCCGGTTTGTAAAAAATGGCCGTCCGATTCATCAGCAGCCGGGATTATACAACAGCATGCCCTTCGATTTCAGAACGAAAGTGCTGATCGGCAACGCGCATTACAACCGTGAGGATTCATTGATACGTGAACCGATGGATTTCACTACCCATAACAATTTTCCACTTGAAGACATGCAGCAGGTATTGCAGGCTGCTCTCTTCCCGCAATCCGTACCTGCGTCCAAACGTTTCAGGATAAACGAAGCCGACCACGGCTTTCTGCTGGAATACATGGCCAAACTTCCTTCGCAAAGTCAATACCCGCATTATGACACTGCTGAGTTCTTTGATAGTTATACAAAATTCTTCCTGTACAAAGCCGGGCGGACAAAGCTTCCAGAATATATACAGGACTTCAATAAAACGGGTTGGTCTTATGGTTTTCTCACCGATGTAGCCTACATCCGGGATACCCTGAACAAGGTGGAGTTCATGCTGAGTGGCACCATTTATACCAACAGGGATGGAATACTTAACGACGACAAGTATGAATACGAAGAAACGGGATATCCCTTTTTTAAAAAGACCGGTGAGATCATCTATAATTATGAACTGAAAAGAAAGAGAAAATTCAGACCAAAGTTCTGATCACTTCCTTGTGAATATGATCTCCATGGTCTTCATTTCATTGCCGCCATCATCAACCATAAACATTTCCAGGTATTGATGGTTGCTGTCTACCGAACCGGAGGTTTTCTTTCATCACTACATCTTTGCCCAGCATGGGGTCATAGGATTTCCCAACAAACCGGATTGTTTTTGCGGGTTCATCCCATCTTCCTTCCATATTCATAATACCTGTACCCATGTTGTCGATCCAGGTGCTGTAAAAAGTCTGCTTTGCATTATCATAGGCGAGGGTTCCGATGCCTTCCATCGGCATACCCATAAAATTGCCGTTGAACCTTGATTCCTGATAGCGTCCGCCGAGGATCATTTTCATTGTGCAGGTGCCGGAACTTTTGACGGGTTCCTTGGCTGGTTCGAGCCATAAACTGGTGTAGGTTTCCCAGACTCCATCTGAGGCGGAGATCATTTGATGCACCACGCCCGGAGTCATATATTTTTCCCATGTGACACGACTGTCATCCTGAGCAAAAACCACAAAGGAAAATAAGAGTGAGGGAAGAAGAAACAAACCGGTTGAGCAGGCGCGGGGCATATTGAATCTTTCTACGAATTTACCCCAAATTCAGTTTAGGAAGCCCTATTTTGACATTTTCCCAGACCATTTTGCCAATATCTCCATCAACATATCCTTGTTCACTGGTTTGCTGATATAATCGTCCATACCCGAAGCAAAACATTGTTCCCTGTCATCATCCATTGTGTTTGCGGTCATGGCAATAACTACGGGTTGTTTGGTCAGGCAGAGTCTGATCATCCGGGTAGCCTGGAGTCCGTCCATCACTGGCATCTGTACATCCATCAGGATCACGTCGTAGAGATTTTCACCCACCATTTCAAGCACGGCCTTGCCGTCTGCAGCCAGCTTGGGCTCATACCCTAGTTTCTTCAACAACATAAGAGACAATTGCTGGTTCATTTCATCGTCTTCAGCCACGAGGATATTCAGGGGATACAGTATTGCGAATTCATTTGAAAAACTGTGGATCAGCTTTTCGTTTGGTTCGGTGCCATTGTCTTTGATGGAATCGATACCATCTCGCTGGTCATTTCTCTTAACGACCTTGGTTCCGGTGGCGCCGTCCAGTGCCTCGGTAATCGCGCCACTGCAGTTCAGGATGGATTGAAGATATTGCCGCTGTTCCTGGTCAAGGCCGGTGCCTTCCAGCAAACCGCCCATGCCGGTAATACCATTTAGCGGAGTGCGGATCTTGTGGTTCAGCTGGATAAGGGCATTGTGTCCATTCTGCTTTTCATAATGCAGGAGGGCTTCCAGTTTTACCACTTCGCTTTGAGTTTCTGCCCGCGTATGCTTCAGGACACGGATCTTCGATTTCCAGTAGAAATACATCCCGATAATGGCAAATGCCAGAACGAAAATAGAAGGCCAGAGATTGACCCATTGTATAAAAAGCAACACAAAATCAAGTCTGAGGTTCATAAGTCTTAGTTTTTTCATTCATCAGCACGATAGCTTCAGCAGTTGCCAGTTTTTTCAGTAGTGAGATGTCCTTAAGATGCGGATTCCAGTGAAATAGTAATTTGTCTATTGGTTGCCAGAGCAGGACCCAGCTGAACACATCAATGATGTTGCTGATACCTGATTGCAGGTTATGATTGTCGTCCAGTAATACCATAAGAAAGCCCTGGGAAATAATAACCACAACAAGGCTGACAACCAGCAGCAGCCAGGTCCTTTTTTTAAATCGCGCAAATTCCAGTTCCCTGATCTTTTGCTTTGCGGCAAAATGCCTTCTCAAGGCATAGAGCAGCGGTTCTGTGTATTGCCTGTCGATTTCTGTGTCACACTTGAATTTGAAGAATACAACCGAATAACGTTTTACGGAACTGGTTGCCATGGCCAGGTATTGTTCCAGTTTATGGCTGAGTTGTCTCCTGTATATCGGGGCGGGGTCATGTTCATTGAAATAGTCCTCGATCGTGGTCAGATCGACCTTGAGGTAGATGTTTATAGTCTGGGTAAAAGGATCTGACATAGGAAATTCTCCCCGATACCGGGCAGGACAGATTAAAACTCCCGGCGAGCAGATTTATTGGTTGGTTGGTGATCCTTTTTTCAGTAAACCAGGGTTTTCATGTAGCCCGGTCTATTGCTTCAGGTATTTATCAAACCACTGCCAATAACGCTCATACCTGTCCATAATGAAGCTGGGCTGGGTGAATGAATGAAATTGGCCTGTATAAACAACGAGTTCCGTGGGCACGTCAAGTGCCCGCAATGCCTGGTACATCTGTTCGCCACCGTTCAGGGGCACATTGAAGTCCTTGTCTCCTCCCATGAATAAGGTGGGGGTCTTGATCCTGTCTGCGTGGAGAAAAGGGTAAGAAATCTTCAGGTATTTACCCAGGTTGCCCTTGATCCATGGTTGCCCGATCTCATATTCGTACTGGTTGATGTACATGTCCACCCCATATAATGACAAAGGGGCCGCGGTTCCGGCACCGCTACATGCAGCTGCGAATCGCTTGTCCGAAGCGATGGTGTAGTCGGTCAGCATGCCGCCATAGCTCCAGCCACCGATACCCAGTTTTTTGGGATTTGCGACACCCTTTCCCACCAGGTGGTCCGCGGCACCGAGAATATCCATCACTTCAAGGCCGCCCCAGTTGCCTGAGATCACCTTCGAATATTTCAGACCCCGGCCACTGCTTCCCCGATAGTTTACAGTCGCCACTGCGAAGCCATTTGCTGCAATCATCTGGCAGGTCTGATCAAAACCATATTCATCCTGGGCAACGGGTCCACCATGAAGAAAAAATACCAGAGGAAGATTCGTTGTGTCCCCTGATGGCGGGTAATACAACAAGCCGGAAACAAGTGTGCCGTCCTTACTCTTTGACTGATACTTCACCACCCGCGCCAGGGACAGGGAATCCAGGAACTCATCGTTCACGTGTGACAGTTTTCTGATTTCGCCCGGCTGCACCGCATAGATCTCACCAGGTACCTGCGGTTCAGCCATCAGGGCAGCCCAGCCTCCATCTTTGCGGGGTTCTGCTACCATAAATGTCCTTTTACCGCCGGCAATTTTACTGACTTCCCCGGTGGATAAATTGAATGAAGCCAGGTAGGTTTCAATGTCATCCTCAACCAACCCGGTGATGGTTTTACCGTCTTTGGACCACCTGTGAACATATACCGGACGGTCCAGGTTTTTTGACAGGAGTTTCGGTTCACCCCCGTTTACGCTGGTAATGCAGAGCACTTCCTGGTCATAGTAATCAGAATTGTCTTCGTTGTTGGTGCGCATGTAGGCAATCCATTTTCCATCCGGGCTCCATCTGGGGCTTTCATCTCCTCCCTTCCATGTGGTCACCCTTGATGGAACGGCACCTTCCCCGGGATCAATCACCCACACATCCTTGTTGCGGTTACGGTCCGGGTCGGATGTTTGGTTGCTCACAAAAACAATCTTGTCTCCATTAGGGCTCCAGGCAGGGTCTGTTTCGTTGAATTTTCCTTTGGTAAGTGCAAAACTGGTTTTGGAGGCGATGTCAAAAATATAGAGATGCGTCTTACGCGTATCGTAGGCATAGCCATCAATATCTTCCTTGAATTTGTACCTGTTTATTACATAAGGTTTTCTCTTGTTGTACACGGTTGTATCCAGGGAATCCTTCATTTCCAGCACCAGCTTTTTGCTGTCAGGGCTCCATCCATAGTTACTCATCTCGCCTTTCTCATCAGTGACCTTTTCTGGTTCGCCGCCCTTCAGATTGAGCAGCCAGACCTGATTTTTTTCGCCTTCGCGTGAAGAGAGAAAGGAAATGAATTTTCCATCCGGACTCCATTGGGGAGAAGTCTCCGAACCTTCGCCTCTGGTCAGTTGCAGTGTCTCACGGCCGTCCCAGCTTACCATGTGCAGATGGGTGAAAGACTGGTCCTTTGCCGAATCCATATTGTTGACCGTATAGACAACCCATTTTCCATCGGGTGAAACGACGGGTGTATTCACTGTTTGTATTCTGAATATGTCTGAAGGTTTGAGGGTTCTTTTGGAATTATTCTGTGCTCCTGCAGAAAGAATAAACAAAAGAAATATAGCCGGGAAGCAAAGCGTGCATTTCATCAATGTCGTGTTTTATCAGTCAGAAAGATACTAACTAAGAGCCGAGATTTGCCTTCTGCTTCTCCGGCAAATTCCACGTCCCTAATAACTAACTTTAGGGCCATAGTTTATTTATATGAAAGCCATCATCAGACTGGAAGAATTTGCAAAACTCGCGGGATGTTTTATTGCTTCGACATATCTCGGTTATCCCTGGTGGTTGTTCTGGGCATTGCTTTTGCTTCCGGACCTCAGTATGATCGGATACCTGATCAATTCCCGCGCAGGAGCATTTTTATATAACCTGGTGCACCACCGGGGCGTTGCCATAATAATCGGATTCGCCGGTTTCCTATATCAGTCCACACCCACGATCATGATAGCCCTCATCCTGTTTGGCCATAGTTCTATGGACCGCATGTTCGGCTATGGACTGAAGTATGCTGACAGTTTTCAGCACACGCACCTCGGAAGGATTGGTAAAAAATAATGTAAGGCTGCCTGGGACATCGTTTGCTTCCCGGGAGTTGACCAGAAATCCCTGGCCGTAAAAGTTCTGCGTTGGCACATATCAATCTTCAGTCCGGCCTTCTTTGTCTTTGGGTTTATCCTCCGGATGCACGGTAGGTTCCACGCCTCCTTTTTTCAGGCCGTCCAGCTCGGTAAGCTGGGGATCTGTCTTTCTTTGTGATGGATCGCCGTTGGTAGTGCTTGGCGCTTCTTTTGGTTTGTCTTTATCTGCCTTTTCCATTTCCTGAAATTTGATAAGGAAAGTTACAGGATTTCTCTTTCTGAACACCTGTTTGTTGAACTTCCCGAAATGAAGATAGTAATGGAAACATCATGCCAGCGATCCGGTATTAAGAAACTGATCTACTTTTTCCAGCAGCGGTTTTTCTTTCTTAATCAGCTTATTAAGAAGGTCGATCTGGTTATTGGCGCGAATCAGATTATGTCCCGGATATTTTGAACCGTAATACCGGTCGTTGTTCAGATGATCTGTTAAAAAACGAAGGGCCTGCATATAAATCATGTACTTGCCGGCATACACGAAAAGTTGTTTCTCAAGATCTGTCAGCTCATCTTTCATTTCTCCGAGGTACCCTCTCAGGATGGCTTCAAAATAATCATCCCTGACCTCAATTTTTGTGAAGTCTTTTTCTTCTTCGCTAACAGGAGAAAGATAAGTCCGCATCATGTCGCCGACATCACTGATAAAATAACCGCTCATCACGGTATCCAGGTCGATCACACATAGCCCCTGGTCTGCGTCGTTGAACAACACATTGCTGATCTTGGTATCATGGTGGGTTACTCTTTTTTTCAATCCGCCGTTATTACTGAGCACCCGGAATTCTTCAGCAATGTTCTTGTAGGTCTGTAATTTTTCGATCGACCTGGCACTTTTCGCAATTCTGGCGGGATCTCCATTGCTGAGTGAGTCGTTGAATTGCTCATAGCGCAGGGGGAGGTTATGAAAGTCGGGGATGGTGTCTTTGAGCAAGCTGCTGTCGAACTCACACAGTAGTCTGGTGAACAAACCAAACTGCCTGGCTGCTTCGAATGCGAGCGAGGGAGACTGGATGGTATCGTATGTTCGCGAGCCGTCTACAAAAGTAAAGAGCCTGAAATGTCCTCCGGACTGCTCCACCATTTCCTTTTGGTCGATAGTGGTGAGCGGTTTAACGAATAGGTAATCCGGTGCCTCTTTTTTCAGATAATCGTCAAGCGCTTTGAGATTCGCCGCGATGGCGTGGGGGTCTTTGAAAACTGAGGTGTTGATCTTCTGAAGTATAAATGTTCTGCCCTGGTCCCTGACGAGCCAGGTGTTGTTGATGAGGCCGGTTCCGAAAAGATGTATGGCTCCTATTTCAGGATGCAATCCATATCTGGCTGCAATTTCATTCAGCATGTATGATATTGTTTGTGTTTTCAAACATACGAAAGTTCTTTGCCACTTTTTGCTGATCAAAAAGTGTCCAAAAAATCAAGGCTGTAATCGAAATCAGAGCGAGAAAGAGAGCGGAGAGCGAAAATAGAGATGAACGGGACAACAAGTTAACAACCGAAAGTCAGGGGGATGACCAGCAACTCGCACTTCGCACTGTTACTCCACTCTGATTCGTTCAACTGTTTTTCTTTTGCGCCCTCCGATACGTTTTTCTGACGACTTTTCAACGAAGGCCTTTGATGTTAGAAATCCCCCTTTTTTCGACCAACCATATCAGTTATCACAACAATCCCCGCCATTGATAGACGGGGATTGTTTTTTGAAAAGATTAACCTATGATGTCTCCAGAAAGAACTGGATGGGTTGTTCTTGTATGGCTTCACCTGGCGACCGTTCTGCACTGCTGGCGTCCATTTACTGCCTAAAAAGAAAAAGGGGCCAGGATAAAAATCCAGCCCCGTTTTAAAATCCAATATCCTATGAAAAACCATTCTATAGACGTGCAAACAGGATAGATTATTGTATCTCAGAGAAATAGATGGGGTAATTGTTATTCACAAAAAAGGCTGAAAAGAGTCTGCGAAAAAGTTCTGATTAGCAGTTATGTACAGTATTTCCACCCTTCTTCCGGATATCTACTAGACGGGCTTTGGTAAGAATACCACAGGTAAGTGAATCCGTTTAGACCATAAGACAATTATCATTAAGAACCTTAAAAAGTAATTCACATTTTTTGTCTCCTACAGGGAGATGATGGATATTTGTGATGTAAGAAATTCAACGGTGTCCCCGTTTTGAGAATCCATCACCCCTTGAAAAAACTGCTGTATAATATTTTGCGCCCGTTTGAATCCGAGCCTTGAAAACCAAAGTCCAAATTCTCTCATGACCAACTTGCTCCGAAGTCATTAACAGGGAAAAAAGATTATCCCCGCTTGAGGCGGGGATTTTTTTTGATAGTTTATGGTGGCTTTTCTGAATCTGCCGAATAGGGGGATGAACCAAACCACGAGCAATCAGGTCAACGTACCTGGTCTTTCCTTAATTTTTCTTTTCTGTAGTGGCAAGGAAATCGGCGTCCTGAATGATCTGCGCCCATTGTGCTTCACGATCCTCGATGCTACTGATCACTGTTTGTAAAAAATGATTGCGCGGACGCGGAGCCATGGTCTGCCTCATACTCTGTCTTACGGCGAGCATGACGGTAAGTTCATCCAGGTGTGGTTCCATCGAAACAATCTTTTCTACCAGGAAATTAAATTCCCAGGGATCATCGGGACAAAAGATCTGTTCATTTTGTTGTTGAGAAGCCTTACGCTGATTGTATATTTCCCAGGAGGCTGAAAGTATTTCTGAAAGGTACATGGTCGATAGGGTTTGGGTATCACAAAGTTATCTACTGAAGTCAACCAATGAAAGGGTGCGAATACCCTTTTTTTCACCGTATAAATACTGATGATTTTTAAGCAAATTCTCGCAAATTCTTGTTCGCGGTTTTCAGCAGCGGAAAAATACAAAAAGCTTGAAAGCCTTGCCAGCATTGGTTCATGGCAGCATCGGCATATGCATTTTCAATTCTCCGAATCGCTTCCTGAACCTGTCACGGGCAACAATTTCGGGGCTGTGATAATATTTCCCGTTACTACGTTTACCCACAGTTACGTAGTGCTTGGTTTGGGTGCTGTTGTAGTAGAAGATTGCACCCCAGCTGAGTTTGTCGTCGTCATCCTGATCATTGATGGTCTCATATTCTTCGGAGCAAACAAGGTTGTTGCGGTTGACATAATACACTTCTGAATAGGAAACAGAATCACGGATGAATTCCACTTCGAAATAAATCACTTTGCCATTGTTGGTGGTATAGCGCCATGTTTCTTTGTATGGTGTGTTGTCGGAGTAAAATTTGTCGAGGTAGAAAACAGAATTTGACTGGTTCGAAAGACTGTCGGCTGCTTCCACGAAATGATATAGATCATTCAGCTGCGAAGAGGGCTTCTGGCCGAGGAGCAGTACAGGGAACAACATCATCACGAGTATTTGGCAGCATCGCCGTTCCATGAATTAAAGTTAGTTCAAGGAAATGAATCCCGGCGCTGCCATTATCTTTGTCTGATAATTTTTTTATGGAATATAGACAACTCGGCGGCTCCGGATTGAGGATACCGGCACTCAGTTTTGGCACGGCTACATTTGGCGGCAAAGGAGATTTTTTCAAGGCCTGGGGCAGCACCCAGGTGGAAGAGGCCAGGAGAATGGTAAATCTCTGCCTTGACGCTGGTGTAAATCTTTTCGATACGGCAAACACATATTCTCGCGGCCTCTCCGAAGAGATACTGGGTGAAGCCATTAGTGGGTTGCGAAACCGGCTGATCCTCTCAACCAAGGCCACCTTCAGAATGGGCGATGGAGTAAACGACTTCGGATCTTCCAGGCACCACCTGGTGGCGCAGTGCGAGGCCAGCCTTAAAAGGCTCCGGACCGATCACATCGAGATCTACCATATGCATGGTTTCGACGGAAATACGCCGGTGCAGGAAACGCTACGTGCGCTCGATGACCTGATCACAAGCGGAAAGATCGGCTATATAGCCTGTTCGAATTTTTCCGGCTGGCACCTGATGAAATCCCTTTCAATTTCCGAAAGATATGGATGGGCCAGATATGTGGCCCACCAGGCTTATTATTCCCTGATCAACCGCGAATTTGAATGGGAACTAATGCCCCTGGGCATTGATCAACAGGTGGGCACACTGGTCTGGAGCCCCCTGTCTGGCGGCAGGCTCGCCGGCAAGTTCAGAAGAGGCCAACCCGCACCAGAAAGCAGGCTCGCTCAGGGGGGCGGCCAGGGACCGGATGTGCCTGAAGATTTTCTTTTCAACATCGTGGATGTGCTTGATGAAATTGCGCTGGAAACCGGCAAGTCAGTAGCACAGATCTCACTGAACTGGTTGTTGCAACGGCCAACAGTTTGTAATCTCATCATCGGGGCAAGAAATGAAGAACAATTGAATCAAAATCTCGGCGCGGTGGACTGGGCTTTAACTCCCGACCAGATCAACAGGCTTGATAAGGTAAGTGAGGTCCCAGCCATCTACCCTTACTGGCATCAGAGACAGAATCCGAAATTGAATCCTCTGCCTGTTTAAATCACAAACATGCCATACACTATTCCCGCAACCACCACAATTGGCCATACGCATCTGAGGGTGTCAGATATCGAGAAGTCATTGACCTTCTACCGCGACATTCTTGGATTCGAAATCACGCAGCGATATAGCGAAAGCGCAGTATTTCTTTCCGCTGGTGGCTATCACCATCATATCGGGCTGAATACCTGGTATAGTAAGGGCGCACCATTGGCGCCTGACAGGGGTTGCGGTTTGTTTCATGTGGCTATCCTTTTTGCGAAAAGAACTGAACTTGCTACCGCCCTTAAAAGATTGCTGGAAGCAAATTACCCGCTGACTGGCGCATCCGACCATGGTGTTTCCGAAGCCCTCTACCTCAATGATCCCGATGGCAACGGCATAGAACTATACTGGGACAGACCGCGAGACCGTTGGCCTCTTGACGAAGGGGGCAACCTCATGATGGTTACGGAACCACTGGACCTGCAAGCCCTGCTGGCTGAAGCTGAATAAGATTTTTCAATTTCACTCAATAACAATTGCGCAAATGAAAAGAAGATCATTTTTAATCAACAGCGGGATAGCGGCTGCTGCGATCACTGCTTCCCCTGCGGCGCTGGCAGGACCAGGAAAACCCGGAGGGAATAAACTCCCGATGTGGAGAGGGTTCAACCTCCTCGATTTTTATTCTCCTGATCCGGCGAAAGGGAGATCACCTACAACGGAGGCGAGATTCAAATACATGCGCGATTGGGGATTCAATTTTGTGCGTTTCCCAATTCCATATCCGAGATACCTGAAATTCGACCGTACCAGGAACATCACACCAGAAGAGGTTTACCAGATCAACGAAGCAGAGGTGGAAAAAATAGATAGGCTGGTGTCGCTGGCCCATAAACATGGCATGCACGTCAGTCTGAATCTTCATCGCGCGCCCGGTTATTGCATCAACTCGGGTTTTAACGAACCATATAATTTGTGGAGGGACAAGGCGGCTCAGGACGCCTTTTATTTCCATTGGAACATGTGGGCAAAGAAATACAAAAACATGGCATCTGACAAGATCAGCTTCGACCTGGTGAACGAACCCAGCATGCGGGAGGACATGAACGACCAGCATTCAGCACGAGGGCCCGTGCCGGGAGATGTCTATCGCAAGGTCGCCATCGGGGCGATGGAAGCCATCCGCAGGGAAAATCCTAATCACCTTGTGATTGCCGATGGCAACGACGGCGGGTCTAAAGTCATCCCCGAACTCGCCGACCTTAACATTGCCCAAAGTTGCCGTGGCTATTATCCCGGAACGATCTCGCATTACAAGGCTCCCTGGGCGATGAAGGATCCTGAACACGCGCCCGAACCCAAATGGCCCGGACAGGTGGGCGACAAATACCTAAGCAGGGAAATGCTCGAAAAATTCTATCAACCCTGGATCGAACTGGTAAATAAAGGAGTAGGAGTGCACTGTGGAGAATGCGGTTCTTACACTAAAACGCCACACGCTGTTTTTCTGGCCTGGTTCGGTGATGTCATTGACATCCTGAGATCCAATAATATCGGTTTTGCGCTTTGGGAATTCTCAGGTGATTTTGGTCTCCTTAATTCCAACCGCGAAGATGTGGACTATGAAGACTGGTATGGTGAAAAACTCGACAGGAAGCTCCTCAATCTGATCACAAAAAAATAAGTTTATTTGCTCACTTCCTTTGGTGGCTGACCGCCTTCAGGAACGAAGATCAGCGCTCCGGAATTCATGCAGTATCGTTTGCCTGTTGGGGCGGGGCCATCATCGAAAACGTGTCCGAGGTGTGAACCGCTTTTGCTGTCCACCACTTCCCATCTGACAATACCGGCGGATTCATCGCGGACCAACATCACAGCATCAGCAGATATCGGGGCATAGAAACTTGGCCATCCGGTTTTTGAATCAAATTTTGTTTCAGAGCTGAACACCGGCTGCAGGGAAGCCGCAGAATAATAAGTTCCTTTTTCATAAAAATGGTCAAAGGTTCCCGTAAACGGGTGTTCGGTGGCCGCTTTCCTGAGGATGGCAAATTCATCAGCACTCAGTCGTTTCTGCCACTCTGCGTCGGAAAGCTTCATGGGGAAATCATGATTCTTTTTTACTGACCTGGGTTCAGGATACTTGTTCTGGCCATAGCTCATCAGCGAGCTGGCAATGAGTATAAGGGCGAGAGGAAAATATTTCATACAATACAATTATGACCGGCACTATTTGATGAAATGTACGAAGAAAGTGTGCATGCAGTTCACCGGCTTTAGTGGCCGTTTACCCCGATTTCATATTTCCTTAACAAGTCGCTCCCGGCGGAAATGCCGACTTTCACCGTTGGTTTCAGTTGGAACCGCTAAAAAAAATGCAGACAAAATTTGTGCAACGATGTTTCAATTTTTTCCCCATCTTTGCAACGTTGAGGCAAATTTCAATCATAGTTTTTCTGGCTTTTTTTCTTCAGGCTGCGGGTTTCGGTCAAAGCTGCCGACTGATACTGACCGGTCATATCCAGGACGCGGACACCAAAGAAGAACTTGCGGGGGCGACGATTTTATTGCTGGAACTGAAGAAATCATTTACTACCGACAACAATGGCGATTTCAGGTATGAGGGGCTCTGCCCCGGGAATTACACCGTACGCGTAAGTCATGCTGGTTGTGTTACTGTAGACAAACCTCTTCTACTTCAGAAGAGCCAGCACCTGGATTTTTCTATGCCCCACCTGCGCAACAATTTGTCCGAGGTGATCATTCATGGTGAAAAATCGGTTCCCAATACCGGTTTCCGCGAGCAGTTGGACAAGAGGGTCCTGGATGCATCCAGAGGTTACAACATCGCCGACGCCCTCAGCCATCTCAATGGAGTAAACATGTTGCAAACGGGCTCAACGGTGTCCAAACCGGTCATACATGGATTGCACAGCACAAGAATTCTAACCATAAACAATGGAGTGCGGCAGGAAGGACAACAATGGGGTAATGAGCATGCTCCGGAAATTGACCCATATATCGCCGACAGGGTTACCGTAATTAAAGGAGTGGATGAACTCCGGTACGGATCAGATGCAATCGGAGGAGTGATCCTGATTGATCCCAAACCCATACGTTCTCTTCCCGGCACTGCTGCGGAATTGAACACCGCCTGGTTCACCAACAACAGGCAATACGTAGTATCCGGTGTGTTTGAACAGCAGCTTAGAAAAATTGGCGCGCTCAGTTATCGTGTCCAGGGTACGCTGAAGCGGGCTGCGAATGTACAGACCCCCGATTACAGGTTGAACAACACGGGCCTGAGTGAGCTGAATTATTCGGCCGGCGTAGATTGGAAAAAAGAACATTATCAACTGCAGGCTTTCTACAGTCAGTTCGAAACAAAGATTGGCATCTTTACCGGCGCCCATATCGGCAACCAGAGCGACCTGCTGACCAAAATAAATCTTCCCAAACCGGATGACGTATTTCTTGGAGACAATACCTACGATCTCAGAAGACCAAGGCAGGAAGTGTTGCACCGGCTTTTCAAGTTAAAAGCCACAGCAGATCACAAGGGTCATAAACTTGGACTCACTTTCGCCGGTCAGTACAATCACCGGGATGAATTTGACATTGTACGCAATCCCGCTAATACAAAGCCCCAGGTGAGCCTGGCCATCATAACGTTTTCGGAAGAACTCGTATATGAGCATCCCGTGATTTCGAATTTCAGGGGAACGGCGGGAATCTCACTGATGCAGCAGGATAACTCATATTCAGGAAGGTATCTGATCCCGAATTACCTGTCTTCTTCCTATGGAGGTTATTTCATTGAAAGGTGGTCGAAGAATAAACTGGACCTGGAGGCCGGTGTTCGCTATGATCAAAAGGGCATTTCCACGAAACGGCTGAGGTATGGGGGCGAGGAAACTGATCATGACTTTCAATTTGGTACCCTGGCCACTTCCTTCAATGCCGGGTACAGGTTTACACCGAAATTGAAAGCAAATCTCTCCCTTTCGGTTTCCAACAGAGCTCCGCATGTGAATGAATTACTTATCGATGGCATCCATGAAGGAGCCGGGATCTTTGAACAGGGAGACATTGGGCTCAAGCCCGAGCATGCGGTCAATCTTTCAGCAGGAATGGCCTATCATGATTCGCGGTTTTCACTGGAACTTAATCTCTACTCAAACAGGATCAACAATTTTATTTTCCAGCAACCAATAGCGGACAGTCCGGTGGCTACTATTGTTGGTGCCTTCCCTCTATGGAGGTACAAGCAAACCGACGCCCGTCTTCAGGGCGCTGACCTTGCCGCCACCGCGAATCTTTCGAAGCAATTACAACTGAGTTCACGTTTGTCCATACTAAGGGCCCGCAACCTTGCGATCGACGACTGGCTGATCCTGATGCCCGCCGACAGGTGGACTAACGGGGTGATCTACACGCTAAAGGATACGAAAGGAATATCAGGAGCCTACTTGTCGGCCGAACTGGTTTCTGTGTTTAAACCAAGAGTACCCTCAGCCGCGAATGGCATTCAGGACTATAAAGATCCTCCTGGCCCCTATTCCCTTGTGAATCTTGATGCTTCTGCGTCCCTGAGCATATTCGGAATGCCCACTAACATTGGGGTAGGGGTGCGTAATCTTCTTAATAAATCATACCGGGATTACATGAATTCATTCAGATATTATACCGATGAGATGGGCAGAAACATCAGCTTCAGACTCAAACTGCCGCTGGATCATTTATTCAATCATAACAGAAATAACTCATGAAAGGGACTGTGGTGATTATTTTAACGGTATTGATTCTGTCAGGGTGCCGTAAAGAATACAATCGAGAGGAGGACAATGAAAACGAATTAATTACTACAATTATTCTTTCAACAACCGAAACAGGCAGCACTGACACTTTGGATTACGTTTGGGAAGATGTTGATGGGCCCGGTGGCGCCGATCCGGAAATTGATACGATTGTGTTTGAGCAGGGGAAAAATTATGATATTTCCCTTTCACTTTTTGACAAAACCAAAATTCCTTTTGAGAACACCACTACAGAAATTGAAGAAGAATCAAATGTTCACCGTTTTTATTTTCAACCGGATGGCGGTACCGGTATCACGGTTTCAGATCCCGACAAGGACATTAATGGATTGACCCTCGGCCTGGTCAATAAACTCAACACTACCCAACCCGCGACTGGACATATATCAATTACATTACGGCACTATCCCGATGGTGGTAAGGCGGAAGAAGATGCTGTTAACAGTCCAAAGTCAACCACAGACGCTGAAGCCATTTTTCCAGTGGAAGTGAAATAGCATTTCAAAAAGGTGGCGAAGACGCCAACAGGGTTTAGAAATAAACTGCTTCAAACCTGGCGAGCGGCGCCATTTTAGCCTTGTTAAGCGAAAGTGTTTTGGCCGATAACGAATAATTATCGACCATCTCCAGGATCTCGCGCAGTTTGTTTTCAGTATCAAGTTGCGGACAGGCGATCTGGGTGCTGATGATCCTGTTGATTTTTATACGGTTGCCGGTTTTCAGTTCATAAGTGCCACCCATTCCGTTGCAGCCACCAAAACCCTCAAACTGTTTCTGATTTGCCCTGAATTTGATGTGAATTTCTTTACTGTCCGCGGGCGTTGGTCCCACAGGTTTGCCCATCAGTTCAGTGAGTTTCCAGTAAGTTTCCTGAAGATCTGTCACGGAGCTGTCGGATCCGGAAACAGTAGTGTCTGCGTTCTGACTCGCTGAATCTCTCAGGTTCCTGGCGGAATCCGGCTCAGAGGCGCCTCCATCCGTGACGGTGATCGTGGATTCCTGTTCGGAGGTTGTGTTTTGCGGCGACTTGCAGCAGACCAGTAACAGCATCAGGGCAGTTACCGGGAAGAAAAGATGTAGCTTTTTCAAGGTGTTATTTTTGATTTTGCAATTGCCTGTTTTGCTTTATTACTTCCCAGTACTCCTTACCATATGCCACCAGGATCTCCCCGTTTTTTGGAATTTTTTTCCTTGATACGATGAATACCTTCAGTCCTTCTTCCACATAATCAGAATTATTGTTTATCCCTTTAACCCTGGATAATCCTTTGGCATCATTTGCATATCTTGCCAGAGCATTTTTGAAAGGCAGCGCATCAACCACGTGATCACGTTTTATGTAATAAACATAACCGTTTTGGCCGTTGCGGTGGTCCGCATCTTTCCAGCTGGAGACTCTTCCTTTATATTCAACTATTTTGGAACCTTTTGGGATTTCTTTTTTTGTAAATAAACCTTGTCCTGATCCTGGGATGGTCGAACGTTTAACCACCAATTGATTTTCTAACAGAGCCATTCATTTTGTTGAAAATGGAAAACTTCTTGAACCTCGCGAAGATAGTCCTAAAGCATCACACAGCATCACAGCTGCTTGATCCATAAACGATATTTTTAGTATGTAAACCTTCTATCCGCCGATAAACAAAAATAAACGACTATGGCCATTACTATCGAAAGAGATCATTTTAAGCACGTGAGTTATCTGTGGGACAATGAAAAAGCGGCATCCTATGGTGACGATCAGATCGCACTTCTCATCTACAGATCCAACCTTTTAGGAGCCGATCTCAGGCTGACAAATTATGGGGGTGGAAATACATCCTGCAAGATCGAGATGCCAGACCCGCTCACCGGCGATACAACTGAAGTGATGTGGGTAAAGGGTTCCGGCGGTGACCTGGGAACGCTGAAAAGAAATGGCCTCGCAGCGCTTTATATGAACAGGCTTCAGGATCTCAAGAAAATTTACAAAGGCGTCAGCACGGAAGACAGGATGGTCGATCTCTTCAATCATTGCATCTTCGACCTGTCCTCACGCGCGCCTTCGATCGACACTCCGCTACACGCATTTCTTCCTTTCAAACATATAGATCATCTGCATCCGGATGCCGCTATTGCGATCGCCGCATCAAAGGATGGTAAGAAGATTACACAAGAGCTTTTCAATGGCACTATCGGATGGGTGGAATGGCAGAGACCGGGGTTCGACCTTGGACTCAAGTTGCAGCAATGCCTTGAACAAAATCCCGGAATACGGGGCATTATGTTGGGCTCGCATGGTTTGTTCACCTGGGGCGACACCGCGTATGAAAGTTATATCAACACATTGGAAGTTATAGAAAGGTGTGCGACCTATATTGAAGACAACATCACCAAAAAAGGAATCGTATTTGGCGGACAGAAGCTTGCCGCCCTCCCAAAAAAAGACAGGAAGAAAAAAGCCGTGGCACTGGCTCCGGTGCTTCGTGGTTTCTGCTCCTCATCAACCAGGATGATTGGACATTTTACCGATGACGACAGGGTTCTCGAATTCATAGACTCGAAAGACCTTGACAGGCTGGGGCCATTGGGCACCAGTTGTCCTGACCATTTCCTGCGTACGAAAATCAGCCCACTTATCCTTCGCCTCGACGGTAACGAACCCGTAGAAGAAATCAAGGAAAAAATACTTCCGCAGTTTGAAGAATACCGGAAAATGTATGCGGACTATTATGAATCCTGCAAACATCCCGACAGCCCGGGGATGCGGGATCCGAATCCAGTGGTAATTCTTTATCCAGGCGTAGGTATGTTCACCTTTGCTAAAGACAAACAAACCGCGAGGGTTGCGGCTGAATTCTACATCAATGCGATCAATGTGATGAAGGGAGCCGAGGCGATCTCCAGCTACACTTCTCTTCCTCGCCAGGAGGCCTTTAACATCGAATACTGGCTGCTCGAAGAGGCCAAGCTCCAGCGCATGCCGAAACCTAAACCGTTGTCGGGCCGTATCGCTCTGGTTACGGGCAGCGCGGGCGGTATCGGCAAGGCCATTGCGAGAAAATTTGCCGATGAGGGCGCCTGCGTCGTAATCAATGATCACGACAAGGAAAGACTTGCAGCCGCGACCAAAGAATTTCAGACTCAATATGGAAAGGACGTCTATGCTGATGTGGTGCTGGATGTCACGGACGCCGAAGCGATCGCCAATGCGTTCGAGCAGGCCGTGCTCTCATTCGGTGGAGTAGACATCCTGGTTAATTGCGCAGGGCTCTCTATCTCAAAACCACTCGAGGATCATACCGTTCAGGATTGGGACACTCTTTATAATGTACTTGTCAAAGGACAGTTCCTGATGACGCAATCCGCCGTGAACATACTCAGGAAGCAGGACCTTGGTGGCGACGTGGTCAATATTGTGAGCAAGAATGCCCTCGTGTCCGGTCCAAACAACGCTGGGTATGGATCTGCAAAAGCCGCTCAGCTTCACCTGAGCCGACTCAACGCCGCTGAACTCGGAAAGGACAAGATCCGGGTTAACGTGATCAATCCCGACGCGGTGATCTCCGACAGCAAAATCTGGGCAGGAGGATGGGCAGCTGGCAGGGCCAAGGCCTATGGAGTCAAAATTGAAGAACTCCCCGCATATTATGCGAAGCGAACACTACTGAACGAAATCATCCTGCCGGAAGACATCGCGAATGCTTCATTTGTCCTGGTAAGCGGGTTGCTGAATAAGTCCACTGGTAACGTACTAAATGTTGATGGTGGCGTAGCGATGGCCTTCCTCCGATAATTGTAAACCGAATCGGATTCCAACATGAGCAGATATTTTTTGATAGGGATTATTTCCATTTCCTTTTACGTCAGCGCAGGTGCCCAACTGAAAGTCGCGGAGCTTCTCACCGACAATCTTGTTGAACCTTCGGGGATTGACAATCCGCATCCCCGTTTTTCGTGGCAACTAGTCAGCCCGAAAAGAAATACTGTTCAGCAGGCCTACGAAATACGTGTTAGAAGTAATAGTCCTTCCAGGATCACCTGGACATCGGGAAAAGTAAAATCAGCGAATTCTATCCTCGTTGAATACCAGGGTCCTGCCTTTTCACCTGCTTCCACTTACAGCTGGCAGGTTCGTGTTTGGGATAATCATGGGCAGTCATCAGGATGGAGTGATGCTGCAAGATGGCAGACCGGAATTGGTGGTCCGGAAAATTGGAAGGCAGGCTGGATCACTGCCGAACTTCAAGAAGACACTGTGCGGCGCCCCGGACAACTTTTCAGAAAGCAATTCCCGGTTTCCCGCAAGCTGAGGTCCGCCGTGGCCTTCATCACCTCGCATGGAATGTATGAGGCATATATCAATGGAAAAAGACTCGGCAAGGGAATATTTACTCCTGGATGGACCAGCTATAACAAACGGCTGCAATACCAGGCATATGATGTTACGGACATACTGAAGCAGGGACAGAATGCGATAGGAGTTGCCCTGGCCAGTGGGTGGTATCGGACGGTACTCGGTTGGCAGGACAATGACAATATTTACGGCAAGACACTTGGTCTGCTGATGCAGGTGCACTTGCGGTATGAAGATGGAAGTGAGGAAGACATTCTTACGGACGGCAGCTGGAAGGCTACTGATCAGGGACCTGTGAGGTCTTCGGAATTGTATAACGGCGAGACCTATGACGCCAACTTTGAACAGAAAAACTGGAACAGCCAGCCCTTCGATGACAGCAAGTGGAAGAATGTAACCCCCGGTTCTAAAGACCTGCGCAATATAGTTGCTACGACCAGCGAGAATGTGAGCAGTCACGACACCTTTGAAGTAAAAAAACTGATCACCACGCCAAAAGGTGAAAAGGTCATCGACTTTGGACAGAACCTGGTAGGGTGGGCGGAGTTAACCATTAAAGGCAAAAAAGGAGACACCATTAAAATCACCCATGCGGAAGTGCTGGATAAGGATGGAAACTTTTATACTGCCAACCTAAGGACAGCGAAACAGGAAAATATATTCGTTCTCAACGGAGAAGTGCAAACCTATCATCCTCATTTTACTTTCCAGGGTTTCCGATATATCAGGGTGGAAGGGTATAACGGTGAGCTGCAACCGAATGATTTTCGAGCGTTGGCACTCTATTCCTCGATGCGACCGGCGGGCAGCTTTTCCTGTTCGGATTCCATGCTGAACCAGCTCCAGCACAATATTAAGTGGGGACAACTTGGCAATTTTGTTGACGTGCCAACGGATTGCCCGCAGCGCGATGAGCGTCTCGGCTGGACAGGCGACGCGCAGGCATTTGCCAGAACGGCCACCTTCAACCGTAACTCGCTAAACTTTTTTTCAAAATGGCTGAAGGACCTTGCTGCTGACCAGCTTCCAACCGGAGCCGTGCCGCACGTCATTCCTAATGTTCTCGGAGCAGGTGGTGGATCTACAGGTTGGGCGGATGCGGCGACGATTATTCCATGGACCCTGTACACGGTTTATGGCGACACCCAGGTATTGCGACAGCAATATGCCAGCATGAAAGCCTGGGTTCACTACATGGAAGAGAACAGCCGGAATGACCTTTGGAATACGGGTTGGCATTTTGGCGACTGGTTGTTCTATAAACCCAATGACGACCTGGATGGCAGTTCGGCGGTAACTGACAAAAGCATGATCGCCCAGACCTTCTGGGCAAATTCAACCCAGCTGATGATCAACACAGCTTCTGTACTTGGTTTGAAGGAAGACAGTGTTCGGTACGCGGGCTGGCTGAAAAGGATAAAGGCCGCCTTCATGAAGGAATATGTTACGCCCTCAGGCAGACTGATCTCGGGCACGCAGACTGCCTATGTTCTTGCCCTGAATTTCGACATGCTACCCGATTCCCTGCGTCCGGGCGCGGCACTGCGGCTGGTTGAAAATGTGAAACGGTACGACTATCACCTCACCACCGGCTTTCTCGGCACACCATATCTCTGCCAGGTGCTGTCGCGTTTTGGCCACGATGACGTCGCTTATAAATTATTATTGCAGAAAACCTATCCTTCGTGGCTCTACCCGGTGACCATGGGAGCTACAACAATCTGGGAAAGATGGGACGGTCAGAAGCCCGACAGCAGCTTTCAAACCGTTGGCATGAACTCCTTCAATCACTATGCATATGGAGCAATTGGCGACTGGATGTACAGGGTGGTGGCGGGACTTGACAATGCTGCCCCCGGATATTCTAAAATGCTTATCCATCCCCATCCCGATACGAGTCTGAATTTTGCAAAGGCAAGATTCGAAAGTCCTTATGGTACGGTGGTTTCGGGATGGGAAAGAAAGGCCGGAGTCATGACTCTGAATCTTACGATTCCTGCAAACACAAGCGCCGAACTGGTATTTCCCGGTGCGGCCCCGGTTGCGTTGAAGGAAAATGGCAAGCCTGTTCAGGGCGACAAACAGTTTGCAAACATCAAAGAGGAAGGAAACAATACCAGGATGACTATCGGTTCGGGAACTTATTTGTTTACCTACCCGCTTAGGTAAAATTGAAATTTACCTGAAGCTGTCGGAATCGCGGTATGCCTTGATCAATGCAAGTTCACTTTCTTTTCCACTGCGGCTGCGGCCATCTTCCATTCCGATGACTTCACGATATTCTCTGTCATAAAATCTACTCAGGCACCAACCTTTTGCTGTACAGCAACGGACAGCATATCCACACGCTTGACGGCAGGGGCAGGATTTATTGGCAAAGGAGTTACAGAAGATGATAAGGAAAATGCCACTGCTCTCAGGCCACAGGATTAATTTTACCATAACATAACAGGTGATAATGATATAGGGGAAGGGACTATGAAAACATATCTACCCAATATAGATCCCGAATGATTTTACAATAATATCAATGCGCAAGGAATTGAATTGTCAGGTACCCCTTCAGTAAGAAATCCGGGTTTTAAACTAATCGTAAAGTTCTGATCCCTAAAAATTTATGCATCCACCATTATGCGACAGCTTTCTTCCACATCGTTAGTCTGGTATGGTAACAAGTACGTGTTCAATAATGAGTATCTTTCTGCCATCTGGCTGACCCGGTTTGGTTGGTCGGCAGCAGATTATTATGCAGCTGGAGTGGTGCAATCCGTTCTCCAGCTCAAGCAGGCCGGTGCGGGAATTGCAGAAGCTGATGCTGAGGGTTATCTGGCAGCAAATCCCTGGTTAGCTGCGGATGTCCTCAGGCAGATCAGTGAGCAGTATTGGTTAGTCACATTTTGTGACTGCCTGGAAACCGGGGCAAAATGGCAACATCCCGCGCAGGTTCAACTGCCCAATTGATGTAGCCCGTGAATCCTGACAATTTAGTACGGCTGTTAGCTCTATCAACGGAGGCGATAAAATAACTTCGAAGGTCCGGTGGGACAATGAATAACCACCACAAAATTGCTTGTTGAATCTATTCGATTGCCATGAATAAGTTACTGAACATTAACACAGAGAAACGGATCCCGATCTACCTGCAGATCGTTGATTCGATTACCGATGCGATCAGACGAGGGAATTACAAGAAAGGAGAAAGAATATTCTCTATCAATGAACTCAGCAATGAGTATTTTCTCGCGAGAGACACGGTACAGAAAGCCTATAATATCCTGCACCATAAAGGCGTAATAACTTCTGTCAAGGGCAAGGGCTATTATATCAAGGACACAAATCTTGGATCCACGTTTAAGGTGCTGCTCCTGTTCAGCAAGATCAGCAATTATAAAAAGCAGATCTACAACGCCTTTGTGCAGACACTTGGCGATAATGCGGTAATTGACATTAAGATCCACCATTTTAATACCAAGATCCTCCGCGACCTGATCACTGATCATCTGACCGACTATGATTATTTCGTGATCATGCCGCATTTTTATGATGATCCCGATGGAGCCCTGAGCATAATTAAAATGATTCCTGATGACCAGTTGGTGATACTGGACAAGAATATTCCTTACAGCGACCTGAAATCTCCTGCAGTTTACCAGGATTTTCAGAACGACATTGTTGAGGCCCTTGAGCAGGGTATTGACCTGTTGTTGAAGTACAGGAAACTCTACCTCATTTTTCCGAAGATCATCAGTTATTCTCCCGAGATCGCCATGGGTTTCCGGAAATTTTGCATCAGCAACAACTTCAAATTCGAAATCCTGCCCGAGATAGACGAGAAGACAGAAGTGCAGGAGAAAGCAGCCTATATAGTTATTGAAGAGAATGACCTTTGCCAACTGATCAAAAAATCTAGAGAGAAGGGATTGAAAATCGGGAAAAACCTTGGCATTATTTCATACAATGACAGTCCCCTCAAGGAAATTTTGCTTGACGGTATCACGGTGCTTTCTACCGATCACACCAGGATGGGAGAAACTGCAGCCAATTTCATCCTCAATAACAGCAAAGAAAAAATCAAAAATCCTTTCGTAATGATCCGGAGAAAATCTCTCTGAATTGGTTATTGAATAAAATGCAGCTTGAAACAATGCATTTTAAATGACACTTGGTACCTGAGGGTTCCTGACCTTGTAGCCTCTCAATCCAAAGAAAAGAATTACCAGAATAGACAGGATGGGTACGACGTAAGCTATCTGAATACTACCCGTTGCATCAGAAATGGCTGCCATGATAACGGGCACCACCGCACCACCAACAATTGACATTACGAGAAACGAAGATGCGATCTTGCTTTCTTCGCCGAGTCCTTTGATTCCTAACGCGAAAATCGTGGGAAACATGATCGACAAGAAAAATGGCACCGCTAACAATGAGTAAATGGCGATATTGCCGGTAGTCGTTATCGAAATCGTAAGCAGAAGCACGGTGATCATTGCATAGGTTGACAGAAGTTTAGCAGGCGATATATATTTCATCAGGAATGTGCCGACATACCTTCCCACCATGAATCCCACCATTCCAATCGCTCCCCAAACAAAGGCAGCTTCTTTTTCTCCCATGTTGCCAACAAATTTTGAAAATCTTATAAAGAAACTTCCAATACCAACCTGGGTTCCTACATAGCAAAACTCGGCTATAACAGCCCAGGTCACGTGACTATGACGGAACACCCTCATCGAAAACGAATGTTTTTCATCGCTGTCATCTTCTTTCACTTCGGGAAGTTTGCTTAAAGCAAAGAAAATTAATACCAAGGCAACGATCGCGGCAATTACCAGGTATACTATTTTTATGGTTGAGGCTTCAAAATTCAGGTAGCTACTCAATTGTTGCGGCGACATCTGACTCAGTTCCTGGTCGGTGTGCTCGATGCCCGACAGTATATAGTTTCTACCGATCAGCGGGGCAACAAAAGCCCCAACCCCGTTGAATGACTGCGCCAAATTCAGTCTTCGTTCTGAAGTCGATTTGTCGCCGAGTTTGGTCACGTATGGGTTGGCAACTGTTTCCAGGAATGTGGCGCCAGCAGCCTGTATGAACAGGGCAATAAGAAAAAAAGTATAGCTCCTTGCTGAAGCTGCAGGAAGGAAAAGCAGGGCGCCAACGCTAAAAAGAAAAAGACCCGTTAGTATGCTCTTCTTATAACCGTATTTGTGCATCAGCCAGCCCGCTGGAAGGGCGAAGGCAAAATAACCCAGGTACACAGCGATATCGATAAACGATGACTCCGTGTCGGTCAGCTGACAGGCTTTTTTCAGGTGCGGGATCAGGATTGGGTTGATGTTATGCAGGAAGGCCCAGAGAAAGAAGAGCGTGGTAACCATCGCAAAAGCGACTGCATAATTTTTCTTTTGTTGTTGTTGCATGTCGTTAGATGAATTTACAAGCCTGTAGCGAATTGTTTATTGGACCGCAACAGTATTTACAAGTGTGCCTATGTTTTCAATTGTTATGGAAACCAGGTCGCCCGGCTGAAGGGTGAAATCATCCGGGGGTACCAATCCTGTTCCCGTCATCAGGAAGGCTCCATACCTGAATGTACACTCTTTATACAACCAGCCCGCAAGTTCGGGCAATTGTCTTTTCATCCTGTCGATGGCCACCGATCCTTTGAAGACTTCTTTATCGCTCCGGGCTATAACAAGAGTTATTTTTGTTGAGGGGTCGATGGGAGCGGAGGGCACATAAATGCAGGGGCCGATGGCTGCCGATCTTTCATACATCTTTGCCTGGGGCAGATACAAAGGATTGTCTCCTTCGATACTCCGCGAGCTCATGTCGTTGCCGACCGTGTAGCCCTGTATTTTTCCGGAGCTACTAATGAAAAGAGTTAACTCCGGCTCGGGAACATTCCAGGTCGAATCCTTCCTGATGTACACATCGGTATTCGGAGCAGCCACTCGGTGTGCAGCGGCTTTAAAAAAAAGTTCGGGACGATCGGCGTCATACACTCTCTGATAGCAATCTGCACCGCCCTTGTCCTTTGATTCTTCCATGCGTGCATCGCGGCTGCGCAGGTA
Organism: uncultured Chitinophagaceae bacterium; assembly: GCA_963808065.1. Classification (GTDB taxonomy): domain Bacteria; phylum Bacteroidota; class Bacteroidia; order Chitinophagales; family Chitinophagaceae; genus Flavitalea. Next base: position 303,527 of record CAWEEK010000007.1, on the reverse strand, counting down.
GGTCACTCCGGCCGCCCAGATTTCCTGGTTGCCTATTGGCGCCTGCAGGTCCCTGCTGAGGATGGTCTTCCATTCATCGTCGTTAATTGACTTGCTTGCTTTGATCTGTTGCTGCAATTGCTCATGCAGCCCGTCTCTGTTAATCAGTTCATCCCAATCGCCATTTATGGGATAGGCCTTATTTTCTTTTACTGCCAGGATTCCCCTGCCGGTTTTGTATACATGCATATGATTGGTGTGAATATTTACTTTTTTAAATTGTTCAGATCAATACCCAATACTTTTTGGGCAATGGCACGGAGATCTTCGTATGAACCCTGCAGGTGACAACTGGTCTGCTTGTATTCATAAGTCGCAGAGGGTTCGAGGGCAATGCCTGGTGAGGAAGATTCGATCTCGTAGAACGGCCCCATCTGGGTACCATCGCCAAGTGGGCCATCATTGTAGGCATTGGCGACATCGCCCTTGTAGGGCTGCTTCTGAAGCTCCCACTTGGAATTTACATATTCCTTATCGGGTTCAACCGGAAAGAAAATCAGGGAGAGTACATTTTTTTCAAAATCATAACTACCCGCTACTGATTTAGCCACCTGTGGAGCAAGGCCGATCTTACTCCGGTATTTTCCATCAGCCCTGAAGAAAAGCACACTGTCCTTCACTTCGAGCCGGCCCTCAGGAATCTCTCCGAAATAATTATCCGTTATAAATGATTTTATGTTTTTCCTGGGACGGAAGGGAACAATGATTGTCGTTTTTTCGGAGGGTGTCAGCATGGCCAGAAGCCACACCGACACAAGACCAGTTTTTTTATTCCACTCCTTCTTACCGGTATTCTGAAGTTTGTTTGCTGTTTCATACCCAACAAATTTTACGCTTCCAGGTAATGAGGTGCCGAGTTTGTTTTCGAGTGCCGCTTTATCGAGCAATGAGATTGTGCGGTTTACATTAAGATCGAATTGGGTGCCCGAGTAATTAACAAGTGTCGCGGATTTTGAGAAGCTCGCTGAACTCGCTGATGAATTCACTACGTCATAACTGACGGTGTCGATGAAGCCGGGGACCTGCCATTTTGAAATATTGAAGGAGTCGCCTTTTTTGAAATAGAGTGAATACTGTCCACCTTCAGGCCCAAGCCAGAATCTTTCTTCGCCGCCCACCGGGTTGAATGATTTTTTCTTTTCTCCCGAACTGATCAGGTTATAGTTGAGCCAGCCAAAACTGGTTCCCGTATCCCCCATGGCGGTACTGGTCATTACCCTGCCCTGGTAGTCTGCTGACAAGAGGACCTTGCCACTGCTGTCGGGACTGATTAGTTCCACTACTTTGCCGGTATGCTGCTTAAGGAAGTCCGCGTCGTAGGCATAAGTTCCTTTTATTTTTGAGGTATCTCCAATAGCTAACTCTGATTCCTTTGATTGATTTTCTCCGCACGAGAGAAAGGTGATCGCATTAATACCTGCAAACAATACAGAAAGCCTTATGTTCATATGACAAATTTGATTATAAAGATATACCTCTTTTCCAGGGGATGAAGTCATCGTGTTTCAGAGCGTCTGCTTTTGCCATCACCTCACCGCTGGCCACTTCTATAACGTAGTCGAATATACGCTCACCGGCCTGTTCTACTGTTTCGAGGCCCGAAATAATGGTACCTGTATCGATGTCAATAATGTCCTGCATCTTCTGAAAAAGCTGGGTGTTGGATGAGAGCTTGAGAACAGGCGCAACTACATTCCCTGTCGGAGTTCCAAGGCCCGTGGTGAAAAGAACGATGTTTGCCCCGGCCCCTACTTCCGCCGTAGTGGATTCAACATCCCCGCCAGGTGTACATAGTAAATTCAGTCCGGGTTTGGTGACCTTGCCGGGATAATCCATCACATCGGTGACCGGAGAGGTGCCGCCTTTTTTCGCGGCGCCTGCGGACTTGATTGCATCGGTGATTAATCCATCCCGGATGTTCCCGGGTGATGGGTTGGCATAGAAGCCCGATCCGGCGGCAGTGGCTCTTTCATTGTAGGTATTCATCAATTCAATAAACCTTGAAGCAGTTTCCGCCGAAACACAACGGTCGCTGAGTTCCTGTTCAACGCCACATAGCTCGGGAAATTCGGAAAGTATAACGGTGCCACCCAGTGCCACCAGGATGTCCGATGTATAGCCGATCGCAGGGTTGGCTGAAATTCCTGAAAATCCATCCGAACCGCCACATTCCAGTCCGATGCAGAGTTTCGACAGCGGGGCAGGAGATCTGGAAATCTTGTTAGCCTCCACGAGCCCCTGGAAGGTTTTCTTCACGGCTTTCTGCAACAGCTTTTTCTCATTGCCGATTTCCTGCTGTTCGAGAATGTATATTGGTTTTTTCAGATCAGGATCTCTTTTTTTCAATTCCTCCTGCAGTATCGATACCTGGGCATTCTGACAACCAAGGCTGAGCACCGTTGCACCGGCCACATTGGCGTTGGTGATGTATCCTGCCAGCAAACCGCAAAGCGCCTGGGCATCCTGCCTGGTTCCACCACAACCCAAAGTATGGGTAAGGAATTTTATGCCGTCGATATTTGGAAATATCCTTTCGGGCTTCTCTTCGAATTCATCAATGAGCAGATCGGAATCATTTTCTTCCAGTGAACCATTGCTATGATCCTTCAATAACTTTTGTACATATGATTCGTATGGAGAAGTCCGCGGTTGATAACCCAGGGCCTTTGTAAGTGCTTCCTGCAGCACATCAACATTTTTGTTTTCGCAGAACACCAGTGGTATGATCAGCCAGAAATTTGCGGTACCTACTGATCCGTCGGCACGATGATAACCATTGAAGGTTTTGTTTGTCCATTTCGACACATCTGGCTGATGCCAGTTTGTTTTTCTTTCTTTGAGGGAATAGGTTCCTGATGCATGCATAATATTGGCTGTGGTAATCAGACCTCCCTGAGGTATGTCGGTTACCGCCTTTCCCACCAATACACCATACATGATCAATTCGTCGCCGGGTTTGAAAGACCGCAATGCGAATTTGTGTTTGGCAGGTATCCTGTCCTGGATGATGAGTTCTGTATTTCCGGATCTTACCACCGTGCCTTTTTCCAGTGTGGTTAGTGCCACTTCGAGGTTATCACCCGGGTGAATTTTCAAAGTTTTCAGTTGCATGAAAAAGTATTGAGTTTAGGCAGATTTTCGTTTGGGTCTATTTATTAAATATCGCCATTGTTATATTGACTGTTGACCATTCTCCAGATCCCCCGCGGATTTTCATTTTTTAATTCCTCCGGTAGCAGGGACTTGGGAAAGTTCTGGTAACACACCGGCCTGGTAAACCTATAGACGGCCTGGGTGCCAACAGAAGTGTATTTGCTGTCGGTGGTAGCCGGATAGGGGCCACCATGAACCATTGCGGCGGTCACTTCTACACCGGTTGGAACATTGTTGACGATGATCCTGCCGGCTTTGAGTTCCAGGATTTCAAGCAGGTCACGGTGGCTGATCAGATCATTGTCAGTACCCCAGACCGAAACCGTCAGCTGTCCGGGTATTGCCGCCGCAATGCGCAGCAGTTGATCGTTGTCCCTGGCTTCCACGTGTATTGATTCAGGGCCGAATATTTCTTCCCAAAGGGATTCGTCGTCCAGAAAATTTTCTCCGGTTGATGAAAACATATGTGGCTGGGCATATCCTTTTTTCTCTTCACCAGCCACTGCCATCAGTGAAACGGTGTTTTTGCCGGTCACTTTGCGGATACCCTTTGCATATCCCGAATATATCGCCTCGGTAAGCATCACCGCTCCCGGTGTTGATCTAATAGTTTCGGCAAATTCATTCATAAAGCTTTTGGATTCGGCAGATTGGTTGGAGACGATGATCCCTGGGTTCGTACAGAACTGCCCTGCGCTAAGTGTGTTGGAGGCTGCGAGTGCCTTTGCTACTTCAGTTCCTTTTGTTTTTAATATTTCCGGCAGCACAAAAACCGGGTTCACACTGCCCATTTCCGAATAAACAGGGATGGGTTCCTTTCTTCTTGCTGCCGCGTCGAACAAAGCCCTACCGCCCGCAAATGATCCAGTAAAGGATACCGCCTTGATGTCGGGATGCTCCACCAAACGCATCCCCGTTTGGTGCGTCACTCCCTGGATTAGGGAAAAGACGCCATCGGGCAAGCCGGATTCTTTAGCTGCATTTACCAAAATTTCTGCAACGAGTTCAGAGGTAGCTGGATGACCGGGATGTGCCTTGTATAGCACCGGGCAACCCGCAGCAAGTGCTGACACTGTATCGCCACCGGCGACGGAGAAGGCAAAGGGAAAATTGCTGGCACCGAATACGGCCACCGGGCCGATCGCCTGCTGTATTTGTCTGAGGTCTGGTTTGGGCAACGGTGTGCGGTCGGGTATGGCCAGGTCAATGATGGCTCTCACCCAGGATCCCTCACGGAGCAGTGTGGCAAATAATTTAGCCTGGTTCACGGTTCGACTTACCTCTCCATCCAGGCGTGGGTTTGGTAGTCCCGATTCCCTGGTGGCCACGCTGATCAGCAGGGTTCTCGAATTGTCGATGCCGGCAGCCAGTTTATCCAGGAAGACGGCCTTTTTTTCCGCGGGATATTTTCTGTACACCGAAAAGGCAGCCGTGGCCTTCATCACCGCCTCATTTATTTCTTCTGTGGAGGCTTCGTGAAAGAGCTCTGCCCTGGTTTCTCCCGGGCCGGTGCCTGAAAATGTTTCTTTACTTTTTCCTGATTTTGAATAGCCTATGAGTTGATATCCTGTGATTGACATTGTTGTGAAGTTGTTCGTTCGTACTGAAAAAATTGGACATACTTAAAAGAAATCTCGGTCCGGCAATGGGCTACAAATAAACAAAGTTAAGCGCAGGCGGGATATTCGATTCTTGTCTTATTATGGTACTATATTGGCATTTAATCGATTAAAATCTTAACTTCATCGTCCATTGCTTGATTATGAAACCAATTCTGCGGAAGATAGACACGGGCTATAAAAACCACTCCTTCAGCATCAGGGAAGACATTCATCCCTACCTGTACAATCACTGGCATTATCATCCCGAAGTTGAGTTAACGTTAATCAGGAAAGGGAAAGGCGTCAGGCTTGTTGGCGATCACATTGGTCAGTTCGTAGACGGCGACCTGGTGTTGCTGGGAGCTAATCTTCCGCATTTGTGGAGGAGTGATGAAATCTATTTTCAACCCTGCCCTGAACAGCATTCGGAGGCGGTGGCCATCCATTTCAGGGAGAATTTCTGGAGTGGCGACTTCCTGTCCCTGCCCGAACTCCACAACATCCGCGACCTGCTTGACCTGGCCAGGCACGGTCTGCTGATCACCGGCAACACCCGGCGTGTGGTCAGCGAAAAGATGGAACTAATATTGAATGCAAATGACGCATCCCGTATTATCCTTTTACTCGAAATGCTCGACTATATAGCGGGTACCAGGGAATACGAACTGCTTGCCAGTGTCGGATTCGCAACTACCTATGATCTTTCAAATACGGAAAAAGTCAACCTCATCTATAATTACACCTTTAGTAATTTCCAGAAGCACATCAGCATTGCGGATGCAGCGGCTGCGGCGGCCATGAGTCCACATTCCTTTTGCAGGTATTTTAAATCACGAACCTTCAAAACATACGGAAGATTTGTACTGGAAGTGAGAATCGGTTATGCATGCAAGCTATTAATTGATAATAAAATGGGTGTTGCCAACATTGCTTTTGAATGCGGTTTCAACAACCTCTCAAATTTTAACCGTCAGTTCAAGTCTTTTCTGGGCAAAACCCCACTTCAGTATGTAAAGGATTATACCGGAGGCATACGACTTGCTGGTCGTCAAAAACAGTTTTTCGGAGAAACCATGAGCTGAACTATCTCGCGGATCGGGAAGTTTCTTTTTTGGCTAATGAGGGCGGAATCTGCTCAATGATGCAACACCGATACAATTGAGTCACCGGATTCGGTTAGTTTTCGGCTTAAAAGATGAAGTAGTTTCACAAGCTTATCAATCATTAATACTATTCATTCAACCTGGATATATTAATGAAAGAGGAGCTTTATATTTACCAGTGCCAGCCCGCATTTGAACGTAATTGTTAAAGAATTGAAAACAGCACAGTCCAGTATACAAAATTCTGTAATATCTGTAATTTTGTTTGCTGAATTTTTGCTCTAAAATTTATTATTACCTCTGTTTATATCGCAATCGTAGATTTTACACCTGCCTTTTCTAGGGCGGGTTTTTTTTTGTCTTCCGGATGGGCGGGGCTATGCGCTTTTCAACTTCAACTCACTTAAATAAGCTTAGTCTAATCAATTAATTAAAACACATTCACCCCAAAATACCTCTTTCGGGTGATTTGCATGTCTTTAGAATGATCTACATTTAATCATTCAGATCCACATCCCCATCAGTTTTTAACGTATATCATTCCAAAAATTCATTCCAGGATATTGTAATTGCAATAGCTATGGATAATAAATCCAACTTTAAACCCGACAACACATTCTCCCACGAACTAGCCGATCCTGGAAAGGACTCTGAAAGCGCAACGTCAAGTATCTTCAAGCCTCCATCCATTATTCTCCCCAAAGGAGGAGGAGCCATTAAAAGTATTGATGAAAAATTTATGGTGAATGCCGCGAATGGTACTTCAACATTTTCCATTCCCTTACCTGTTTCTCCGGTGAGGCAGGGTTTTGCACCATCATTAAGTTTGTCCTATAATTCCGGATCCGGCAATGGTATCTTCGGACTTGGATGGAACCTGGACATACCTGCAATTTCCAGGCAAACTGATAAAAAATTACCACAATATCAAGATAATAGCGAATCGGATATTTACCTGTTCAGCGGTATGGACGACCTGGTTCCTTATCTGGAAGAAGATGCGAATAGAAAATGGAATACAAAGGAACATTCGGTTACAGAAGGAACGGAAGACTATTCTATAAAAAGATACCGGCCGCGCATAGAAGGCGGCTTTGCTAAAATTGAACGGTGGACCAATAAGAATGTCAGGGCTATTCACTGGAGAATCACCGACAGCACTAATACTGTAAGTATTTACGGAAAAAATCCCCTGGCCCGGATAACAGACCCCGATAATCCTGAAAATATTTTTAAATGGCTGCTGGAATTCAGTTTTGACGACAAAGGCAATTGCATTCTCTATGAATACAAGCCGGAAGACCTCGTTAATGTACCACGGATATCCAGCGAAGAGCACCGGCATAACAACTATGCAAAATTCGCCAATACCTTTCCGGAAAGGATAAAATACGGTGCCAAATCACCTTACGATCCATCAGCCGGACTGTTGCCGGAGTTCATGTTTGAAACCGTTTTTGATTATACCCTTCAGGTGGCAAATGCGGCACCTGATGTAATCAACAATGCCGGCTGGAGTAAAAGGAAAGATCCATTTTCGGATTACCATCCCTGTTTTGAGTTGCGTACTTTCAGGCTTTGCCACAGGGTTTTATTGTTCCATCATTTTGATGAACTGGGCACAGCTCCTTACCTGGTGAAAAGCCTGGATATAACTTATCAATATGATGCTGAAGCGGGTATTAACTTACTAACTTCTCTTACTTCAAAAGCCTATAAAAAAATAAATGGTCAATATCGGGTAAAGATCCTTCCTCCCATGCAATTTACTTATGAAAGAATGGGGTGGGATACTGAAGTGAAAAATATTAGCACGGAAAATCTCACACATGCTCCTGTGGGAATTGACGATGGTATCTATGCATGGGTCGATCTTTATAGTGAGGGTGTTTCAGGAATCTTGACAGAACAGGCAAATGCGTGGTGGTATAAACAGAATCTTGGAGAAGGTCAATTTGCAAATGCATCATTGGTTATTTCGAAACCTTCGTTATCAGGATTGAACAATGTTGTTCAAATACAGGAACTGGAAGGCGATGGAAGGAAATTTTTTGTTGCCCATAATGCCGAGCTCCCAGGATATTTTGAAATGACGGAAGATAGTGCCTGGCTTCCATTCAAGCCTTTCAGTAACATACCGAATCTGGATCTCAGGGATCCCGAAATCAAGTTCATTGACCTGAACGGTGATGGAAAGGCGGATCTGTTTGTAAACGAAGATCATGCCTATTGCTGGTACACCGGCGGGGGCATAACCGGTTTTGATGATTACCATATTCTCGCAAAGGAAATGAGTGAAGATAAAGGGCCGGTTGTTGCGTACTCAGATTCCGCTCAAAGTATAATGCTCACCGACATGAATGGTGACGGGCTTACAGACATTGTACGTATCCGTAATGGAGAGACCGTATACTGGCCCAATATGGGGTATGGAAAATTCGGTGCGAAAGTAATCATGGATAATGCTCCGCTGCTGGATACGCAGGACGGATGGAACCCTGATTACATAAGGCTTGCAGATATTAATGGAACAGGAACCCCCGACCTTGTTTACCTCGGGCAAAATTATTTCCAGGTATGGTTCAATCAAAATGGAAATGGATGGAGTAATGTTAAAGACATACCCTGTTTTCCGGATGTAAATAATTTCGCTCATATTACTACTATAGACTTGCTGGCTAATGGTGTTTCCTGCATTGTATGCTCATCTCCATTACCTGCAGATTCCGGAAATCAGTTGCGTTACATTGACCTGATGCATGGAAAGAAACCTTTTGTCATGACCAGTTATGAAAATAACCTGGGTAAAAAGGTGACGCTGCAATACAGATCCTCTTCGCATTTTTATTTGAAAGATAAAAAGGACGGTAAGCCCTGGATAACCAAATTGCCTTTTCCTGTGCAATGTGTGGAAAAAATGATCGTTGAAGATACATGGCGCAAAACAAGATTTGCCACAACATATAGCTATCACCATGGCTATTTCGATTACAGGGAGAAGGAATTCAGGGGCTTTGGAAGGGTAGAGCAGGTTGATGTGGAATCGTTTGGATTATTCCAGGCGGATAATGTTGCCGGTCCATACATCACACAGGATAAGAATCTTTATCAGCCACCTGTTAAAACGATTACCTGGAATCATTTGGGTGCATCACACCTTCGCCATCGCGTTCTTAAACAATTTGAAGAAGAATATTTTCCATATTCACTCTCGTCCTTGCCGGGCAATATTGCTATAGATAATATTTTTTATGAAAAGCCTTTGCCAGAACCGGAACTGGAGACTTTGGATCTTAATTCATTGGAATGGCATGAAGCATTAAGGGCTTGTAAAGGAATGACCCTGCGTCAGGAAATGTATGAACTGGATGTTGACAAACTGGAACAGGACATACATTTACCGGTAAAGATATTTTCCGCTGCTACTCACAACTGCAATATCATTAGGATACAACCTAAAGGTGATCAGCGGCATGCCGTTTTCCTTGTAAAGGAAAGTGAGGCGATCACCTACCACTACGAGTTGCAACTTGCCGGCCAGTCGTTCCCGCTAACTCCCGACCCGCGTATTACACATTCTATTAATCTTTCGTTTGATGATCTTGGAAATATACAACAGTCTGTAACTATTGCCTACCGCCGAACCCGAGCACATCAAGACAGTTCATTTAATCAAGCCCAACTTGATCTGATTAAAAAAGTACAGAATGAAAATCACCTTGCTTATACAGAAACCCGATTTACAAATGATGCTATTGAAGCCATAGTTCCTCCGCAATCAAATTCTTACCCGTATTACAGGCTTCGGCAACCGTACGAAATGCAGACTTTTGAGTTGATGGGGATCACACCGGCTCTGGGATTTTATTTTGGACCTGAAGAGCTGCGTTACTTAGAATTTAGTTTATTCTATCCGTCCAGGATACCGCCTCCTGCTAATCCTCCTCCTGACTATGCAGTTCATCCCCTCAGCTATCATCAACAACCTCCTGATGGAAAAAAATATATGCGGTTGACGGAGCATGCACGCACATTATTTTTTAAAGACGATCTGAGCAGCTCCCTTGATTTGGGTATTCTTGGTAAACTGGGGCTTACATATGAGCAATACAACCTGGCTCTCGATGATGCGCTTTTGAAAAAAGTTTTTACTGCCGGTCAGTTAGTTGATACCCTTCCTTCCGGAATTTCAGTTCAGGAGGCATTGGACAACTGGAAGATCAGCGGTTATCTCAGCGGTGCAGATCTCATACAGAAATTTGGAAATTCTACCACCGGCCAGTACTGGATACGTTCAGGTATTGCGGGATTTGCCAGCGGTGCCGCTAATCATTTTTATCTCCCTGAAAAATACACCGATCCATTTGACAATGTTACAATGTTAGCTTATGATAATAAATATGACCTGTTCATTCAATCATCCAAAGACCCACTCAACAACATAACGCAACTGATCAATTTCGATTACCGGTTGCTTGCGCCAACAGAAATGGAAGATATCAATGCTAATCGCACAGAAGCTTACTTCGATATATTAGGAATGGTGGTTGCGGTTGCAGTAAAAGGAAAGGGAACTGAAGCAGATCATCTTGGCGGTTATGATGACGTGCTGGCTAATCCTACAGCAGCAGATCATTCATCTATTTTTAATATTAATCAAATTAATGATATTACCGTACGCAGATTACTGGGTAGTGCATCAATCCGTTATTTATATCATTTTGGTGAACAATTAGATGGAAACGGAAATATTATTGGATGGTGCGATCGCCCCGCTGGGGCATGCATCATTTTAAGGGAAAAGCACGCAGCCGCATTGGGAGCGGGCGAATCAAGCCCGCTGCAGATCTCCTTTGAATGTTCCGACGGAATGGGCGCTGTGTTAATGAAAAAAAGCCAGGCCGAACCCGAAACCACTGGTGGTTCACTTCGTTGGATCGTTAGCGGAAAAACAATACTCAACAATAAAGGCAAACCCGTTAAGCAATACGAGCCTTACTTCACTACATTTCCTGCATGTGAACGGGAACAACAGGAGGTAGGCGTTACACCTGTTTTATATTATGACGCCATGGGTCGGTTGGTCCGTACTGAAATGCCCGACGGAACTTTCAATCGCGTTGAATTTTCACCGTGGCATTCTACAAGTTTTGACGCAAATGATACAGTTGAGCAAAGTGAATGGTATGCTGATCGCGGTTCTCCCGCTCCTGATATTACCAAACCTTCGGATCCTGAAGTTCTGGCAGCATGGCTCACGGCAAGGCATGCCAATACCCCTTCACAAACCCTGTTGGACAGTCTCGGCAGAGATGTTGTTAAGATTGTTCACAACCGGGTAGAAGATGCGAATGGTGTATTTAGTTATGGTGGTAAAAATTATAAGGATGAAAAATATTTCACCTTCACCCAACTTGATGCGGAAGGCAAACCACTATGGATAAGGGATGCCCGTGAAAATCTAGTAATGCAATACATTGCTCCGATTAAACCAATAAGTGCTATTGATGAACCTGATCGGCTGAATATAGAATCCATGCCTGCTAACAGTGTTCCCTGTTATGACATATCGGGCAATCTTCTTTTCCAACATAGTATGGACTCCGGCAATAACCTGACCCTCATTGATGCTGCAGGTAAACCGATGTTTGCATGGGACAATTTGGGTAACTGCATAATGTCTGTCTATGATCAACTTCACCGTCCCACCCAGATGCAACTTAAGAATCCCGCGCATCCTGATTGGATAACGATTGCTTTAACTCAATATGGCGAGGGTGTTTCAAATGACCAGGCAAATAATCTTCGCGGTCGGGTTCAACGGAGTTTTGATCAAAGCGGAGTATTAATTAATAATAAAATTGATTTTAAAGGTAATGTACTGGAAGTTGTTCGCAGACTTGCCAAAGCATATGACACGGAAACGGATTGGAGCAGTATTCCTGCAATAACTTCTGGTCAATTGCCAGCGATGCTCCTGATGAACGAAGACTTTTTCAGGATCACGGAATATGATGCGCTCAACCGCGTATCGCTTTTATACAACTGGCACCGGGCGAACACACGGGTAGCGGTGTATGAACCTCTGTACAATGAACGCGGGTTACTTTTAAATGAAAAATTGAGGGTGAATGCTAGTAAGAATGCCATTAGTTATACAGGGGGAAATTTATCAACTCCCATCCGCAGCATCCGGTACAACGCCAAAGGCCAGCGTATAAGCATTACGTATGGAAATAATGTAATGACAAAATACACTTACGATCCAGACAACTTCCGGTTGTCGACGTTAATTTCGACCAGACAGCGTAACAATACAATTCTTCAGAATTTAAGATACACATACGATCCGGTTGGTAACATCATTGAAATGGATGATGAAGCTATACCCACTATTTTTTTCAACCAGTTTGTGATTCAGCCACGGAATCGCTATGCTTATGATGCCTTGTACCGCCTGGTGGAAGCGGAGGGTCGTGAGCATGCGGGACAACTCAATTATAATGTTGTTGATAACTGGAATGACTGTCCATATAAAAAACCGTATGGTGCCAACGATCAAATGGCCTGGAGAAATTATACCCAACAATATGAATATGACAGCGTTGGCAATATGCTGGTCATGAAACATTTAGTGCAAAATACTGCCAATCGCTGGACACGCCAGTACCAATATGAAAAGAAAAGTAACAGGCTGCTCGCTACCGGCATGGGGGCGGCACCCCTTGAGCGTTATACCGATAACGCTTCTCTTCAGTATCAATATTCGTACAATCTACATGGCAGCATCACCGGTTTGCCTCACCTCCCGGTAATGGATTGGAATTTTACCGAACACGTAAAATACATTTCCCGGTCGACCAATAGCCGGACCACTGATCCGGATGGATGTGTTGACAGTACTATGGAAGCCTGGTATTGTTACGATGCTTCCAAACAACGTACACGCAAGCGTGTAGTGAAACAGGGTGGCATTGTGGAAGAAAGATTTTACCTGGATGGGCTTGAATGGTACCGCCGCTGGCGCAATGGCGCCCTTGTGGAGGAAATAGAATCACTCCATTTATTTGATGATGAAAAGCAATCCATATTGATGATCGATCAGGTAGTGGAAACAGACCGGACTGATCTTGGAAGGGGCATACTATATCGTTATAGGCTCGATAATCTGCTAGGTTCCTCAGTATTGGAACTGGATGAAAATGCTGATGTTATTACCTATGAAGAATATCATCCTTATGGTACTACAGCTTACCAGGCAAAGAACAGGAATATACAATGTGTTGCCAAACGATACCGCTACACGGGGATGGAACGTGATGAGGAAACGGGAATGGCTTATCATAGTGCAAGATATTATCTGCCGTGGCTGGGAAGGTGGGCGAGTGCAGATCCTTCAGGCCTGATTGACGGCCCCAACTTATACCAGTATGGAAAAAATTCTCCTATTTTTAAAAGCGATAAAAAGGGAAGAAAGGCCGATAAAAAACCAAAAGAAAAGGCTAAAAAAAGCAAGGTGAAATTGGAGCCTGGAAGTAGTTTCTTCACTGACGGCAGCCAGGTAAAAGTAACGGATAAGGACGTAATATTTTCAGACAAGGACTCGAAGGAATTTCTCAGATTGTCTACTGAAACATTTAAGAAGATCCTTAAAAAGACCGGGAGAAACTTTGACAAAGCCTCCGCAGAATTCGACAGCAGTACGCAGCTTCGCCAAACATTGGTAACAGAATATTACAAAGGTTTCGAGGGGGGAAACCCAAAAGCCAAGAACGAATTGGGACAGGGCAATTTTCGGTATAAACTTTCTGACCAACACCTTTCCGAACCTGAATTATATTCAAAAGCGGAGACAAGAATCCGTCTTGAATGCTACTGGGCCTCAAGCCTTCACCAATTGAAATCCTTAGGACTGGTGCCTCCGGATATGAGTTCGCAGGAATTCGAAAAAGCCTATTCGAATTCTCAGGGTAAGCCCGCCGTTGCGCCCATATTAAAAGAAGGCAAAGAACAACGTTTTCCCGGTAAATGGTTCAATCCTTCCGAAGCGGCAGAGGCCGCCAAAACAGTAAAGGACGTTGCAACACAAATAGCAGCCAACAGTGAGTGGGCGCGGTTTACTGATATGTCAGATAAAAAATTCGAATCCGGATCATTTACAACGATAAACAAAAAAGCCCCTTCGTCAATTGACCTGGATAAGGTAAAAGAACAATTGGATGAAGGAAATGTTCTTTTGCTTGGCCGTCCGGGACACTATGTCACCGGCACTGGATATAATGATGAGGTACAATCGTTTACTGCTGATGATTCATTGGACTTTACTATCGGCGAAAACCCACTTAGCTATGTTTATCAGACAATGGCTATCGGATTGTGGATGAAGCCAAACAAATGATAAATAATTGTTTTGAACCCTGTTAACCACCTATTATCATGAATCCCGTAATTGCCCCCATTAATTTAGGTGACCGTGGAGATACTGTTGCCAACCTGCATACTGCTCTGGAAGCGTTGGGATACACCTTAGATCTTACGGAAAAAGAAAGACATCATTTCGGAAAGGGAAGTTTTGCAGCTGTCAGCAATTTGCAAAAAATGTTTCAGTTGACGGAGAACGGCAACGTCGACGAATTAACTGCAGATCTTATAAATAAATTACTGATAAAAAGAGACCCCCCTGAAAACAAGCCGATATATACTGTTAGCGGACGAGTGCAGTATAGTCCGGGTGACGCCTCCAGACCTAAACTGGTAAGAGCGTACGATAGGGATCTACGAAGTGAAGAATTGCTGGGCGAGGTGGAAATAGATGCCGATGGAAATTATTCGATACAATATGGTCCTGAAAAATTCAGGCGGGCAGAAAAAGCTACAGCTGATCTCAGGGTAAGTGTTTGCAATTCTGATGGACTCGAACTAATCTCTTCACCGATTGTTTTTAATGCGGGTCGGGATGAAACTATTCATGTGAAATTGAGTGACCCGCTTCCCATGTCAGAATATGAGGAACATCTTCAGCAGTTGGCAAACACCATTAGGGGTATCGGCCTGAGCGAACTAAATGATAAAGGCGCGCCGGATCAGAATGATATTGATTTTGTATCCGGCGACACAGGTATTCGTCGACAGCATATCGCATGGATGGTGATGGCTGCAAAACTTGAAGGGGAAACTTCTTTGATTGAAAGTGCAGGTAGTATTCCTGCAGCCCTGTTTTACGGATGGTTTCGTCAGGACCTTCCTGAAACGCTCGCGGGATTACTTCAGCAGGAAATGCCGTTTTTACGCGCAGCACTCGAAAGGTCGATACAAAACAATATCATCCCTTTTCTTCTAACGGAGCAGGTGGATGAGATCATCGACAGGCTATGGATGATTAAAGCGAAGTTGGAACTCGTCAAGGAAAGCAGCGTAAATCCCTTCTTTGGGGATTTGTTGAATACACTGCCGATGGCGCCTGAAAAGAAAATGGCGTTCTCTGAGGTGTATGTGCGTAGTAACGGGATATTGTCGGATGAATTTTGGGATACCATTGACAAAAATAATGACTTAAGCAAGGGAGAGATCCGGCAGGTAAGATTAACCATGCAATTAGGCGCTGCCACCGATAATCACCTGCCGTTAATAACGGAGCTGCAAGGACTGCTGTCAAAGGAAAAGAAGGAAACCGAACTGCGCCCACTGGCGGCGCTGGACGTGGATGACTGGAAAGCCATTCTGAGAAAACCACAAGCCAATGGCACACCCGTTGGTGCACCAGAAGTTACACCAGGCGCTGATGCAGAAGAAAAAATAAATAACTATGCATCTACATTATACCGATACATAGTGGACCTTCTACCAACGCCGGTAATTGTTAACCGGCTGGCAAAAGATACGCAGGACGATAGTCCTTTCCATTCAAACCGGAAAGATCTCCTGACCTTTTTTAAAAATAACGAATCGTTTGAATTCAGGGAAACACCAGTTGATCTGTTTCTTAACAAGGACGGTGAAGTGAAGCTTCGGGATATTGCCGATCCAAATGCGCTTAAAATGCAACTTAAAAATATGCAGCGCGTATTTAATATTACTCCTCGTTATGAAGAAATGAGCATACTGCTGGCCGATGACCTGCATTCGGCGTTCTCAATTGTACATCTTGGCGAGCGAAGGTTCAATGAAAGATACGCAGGGCCTTTGGGAGGAGCCGACAATGCATCTGACCTTTACAGAAAGGCAGAGCAAACGCACACCACAGCGCTGATCTTTTATATGAAATATGCGCTACCATTCAATTCACCAACACCTTATGTGATCTCGGGAAATGGCAATGGAAAGCCCCATACTCCGGGCATTGCCAGCTTAACCACACTTTTCGGTTCCCTTGATCTTTGCGGATGTCAGCATTGCAGGTCGCTCTATAGTCCCGCCGCATACCTTGTTGATATTCTTAAATTTCTGAATGATGGTCCGTCTAAAAATGATCTCAGTCCGCTACAGATCTTGCTGTCGCGACGGGCGGATATCGAACATATTGCATTGACATGTGAGAATATCAACACACCATTGCCTTATGTTGATCTGGTCAATGAGATCCTTGAAACAGCAATTGTTCCGTGGACCTTTGATTTTACTGACGGACCAGATATCAATACCGTATTGTTTGAATTGAGAGCTGAAAGAATTCCACCATACCTACGTACAGCTTTCTCTGATAACAGTTATCTATTAACTGATAAAGCATCTGTCAGGGCTGACAGACCGGGAAGAACAGTAAACAGCAATGACTGGATAATTGTAGATACCGGATGGGTGTTCACGCTTACTTACTATGGACCGAATGAAGGATTTAATGCGGTTCCCTGGCCACAAACCAGCTGGACAAGTGAGGAGCTTCGAGCAAATCCTGAACATATTAACCATTCGACCTATGATTTTCTAGGCAGCGAAGTATATCCCTGGAACCTTCCACTGAATTTACCATTGGAAGAAATGCGTGTTTACCTGGAACACCTGGGAGTGCCGCGGTATTGGATGATGGAAACATTTTTAAAGGACGACCCTTCCAGCCAATTATCTATAGCTAAAGAATATTTGCGTTTGTCTGATGAAGAGGCAGATATTATTACCAGCTCCGGAACAATGGCCAATAAGGATGCCTGGGCATTTTGGGGTTTGCAACAAACCGCTAATGACTTCCCTGATCCGTTTGACGGCACAGCTCCAAATGTGATGGGAGACTGGGATATGGTCATCAAACGCGTATCTTTCTTTATCCATCAGTCCGGCATTAGCTATAAAGATCTTCTCGACCTTCTGGATACCCGGTTCATCAATCCGGTTGCGACAGAAGGCCAGATGCTGGGTATTGTTTCTCTTGATGCTAATGATCCCGCTACCTGCCATCTCAGCAAACTTGAGATAGAAATTATTGACGCTACTATTTCGCTGGCAAATAAAAGACCGGCGCTTATCGATGCTTTTAATAGGATGCATCGTTTTGTAAGGCTATGGAAAAAGACGGGTTGGAAAATGCGTGAGCTGGACACAGCAATTACTTCGTTGCAACCATTAGATGCAAATGGCAAACTTGTTATTAATGAAAACTTTCTATTACAGCTATCATATATCCAGCGTTTAAATACAGTTTTTAAGATCCCTTTGGCCAATCTATTCTGTTTCTGGTCGATAAATATGGATACCGCGCACTATACAAATCATCAACCAGATGAAGAAACAGCGGTACCTTCTTTTTATGAAACCCTGTTTGTTAATAGAACATTATCGGGGCAGGCACTTCCCAAAGACCCGAATGCCCTTAATGGAAAGCTTTCAGAAAATGTTGCAGTCATCACTGCTGCGCTGCAGATCAGTGCGACAGATTTCACATTGTTGCATGCAAATGCGAAAGTTATAGCTCGTATCCCTGATCCTGGCAATGTAGCAAATACAATAATTGATGATAGACTTACTATTGGCAGTCTTTCCAATTTTAGCAGACATGCCATGTTAAGCAGGGCAGTCAAACTCCCGGTACGAGAATATCTGTCAACACTGAATCTTGTGAACAGCGATCCCTTCGCGACTACCGAGACGACATTCACATTTATTAAACAACTTCGCAAGGTCGTTACTTCAGGGTTTACCATAGAGGAACTGGATTACCTGTTACGCCACAGATACCGGCCTGGTTCAGGTACCAGCAACACCAACGATATTATATCGATTTTACTGGATGGTATCCGGGATGATCTGCAAAAAATATCGTCAGAGAATACTTTCATCAATATTGCTGACGATGCCAACAAAACCACGACCGATCCGGCCGGAGAGCTCACCGCAAGAAAACTTGCCTTGCTCAATTGGGATACTTCCATTATTGAACAACTGATCGCAGTGCTTAATAACACTTTTACTTACGAAGCCGAATTATCTGTTTTGCCAATTAGCCTTCTTTTTCCAGAACCCCTTATTGGAAAAATTTCATATCATAAGGCATCAAAAAAACTCAGATTTACAGGAACCATGACTTCGGCCGAGAAGTCCGGTTTGAACACGCTAAGCACAGATGCCAGTTATTTGAAGGCAGTGGATGAATTATTTAAGGCTCCCGGTAAATTCATTGAACGCTATATGCGCAGGTTTTCGACACCTGTATTTTTCGTACCAATTAATACAGCTGATCTTGGTTTCTTTAAAAATTTCAAGTTTCCCACTTCACTTAAGGGAAAGATCTATTACGATGACGAAAAATTGAACTTCGTTGGAATAATGACGGGAATCGAGCTTTCTGAATTAATGACGTTATCCACGGCAACAAACTACCGGGATGCAATAAGTGACCTGTTCAATTTGCCCGATACCACCGTGCCACAGGCGACTGATATATTTTTAACGAGTTCTGGGGCCGATAATCATCTTGACAAATTATTCGGTAATCCTCCCATCACTCCTGAACAAAGATTTTTATTGGTATTGCAAGAGCTATTGCCTTATTTAAAGCTGAATCTCAGCGAGCAGGCCATCATTCAACGGATAAGTGAATATCTTGACCTTGACAATGGTATGTCTGGTGAGTTATTGAAAAAGCGGGTAAACTCCCCCGCGCATCCTGCACAAAAGGTGATCGCAGAATTTCTTGATCCTTCATTTGCGGAAAGCAACCCAAATATTAAGGTGAGTAAAGATGTATTTCCTGCCCAGTACGATGCAATAGTATTGCTTAATAAGATCACGGTCTTCATTCAAAAACTAAAGATCACGCAGGCCCAGTTGCGATGGGTGTTTGAACAAGGTCCGGCTGTGGGTTGGCTCGATCTAAATGGATTGCCGCTCTCAGCAACAGACCAGGCTGTTACACTATTTCAGGGATTGGAGCGGTTAATTGATTTGTTTCAGTTACGTGATACACTACCCGATGGTGCTGTTTTATTATCAGATGTTTTTGAAGCTGCTGGATCAGGCGCTCAAACGAATGAGATATTAACAATACTCGGCGAGGGCACACTGTGGGATGCAAAAAACCTGGAATGGCTAAGTGGCACAAATGGACTTAATTTTTCGGTAAGTGATTTTACAAATGAAAAAAGCATTCTTCGCCTTTACGCTTCTTTTTCCATATTAAAAAAGTTGGGGGCCTCTGCAGACCAATGCCTCATCTGGGTAAAGCCTTCGCTTACAGAAAAGGAATCACGTGAAGTAATGAGCCTGGTAAGGGCCAAGTATGACACTAAAGACTGGCTCGAAAGGGCGAAATCTCTTCGTGATCCTTTGAGGGATAAACAGCGCAATGCATTGGCCGCTTATCTCGTAAAGAAACGGGGTGTAAGAAACACAGATGAATTGTATGACGATTTCCTGATGGATGTTGAAATGGGTGCCTGCATGATGACCACAAGGATCAAACAGGCGATCAGTTCCGTACAACTATTTATTCAGCGTTGTTTCATGAATCTGGAGTCCGATGTTTCCCTTTCTCCCAAAGATGCGCGGGAATGGAGGCAATGGCGAAAACAGTATCGCGTTTGGGAGGCGAACCGCAAGGTATTGCTGTATCCTGAGAACTGGATAGAACCGGAATTGCGGGATGATAAATCTCCTTTTTTCAAAGAACTTGAAAATGAATTGCTACAGAATGAGGTAACTGCGGACACTGCCGAAGATGCTTTTTTACATTATATCGAAAGCCTTGACCAGGTTGCCCGTCTTCAGGTTGTTGGCATCTACCGTGAACCGTATCCTGATGAGATCCTGCATGTATTTGGGCGCACGCAATCTTTTCCTCATAATTATTTCTACCGGCAGCAGAAAGATAAAATATGGTCGGCATGGGAAAAAGTTGACCTGGATATCGAAGGCGATCACCTGATACCGGTGATATGGAACAGGCGCCTGTACCTGTTTTGGGCCATTTTTACAGAGAAAACGGAGCAACCTACAAAAGAACAAAGGAAGAATAACGAAGATCCCAGGAAATATTGGGAGATAAAATTTGTGTGGAGTGAGTATAGAAATAAAGGCTGGTCGCCTAAGAAACTTTCAAAAAAATCATTGCGCCATTATAAATATCCATACCTGCCGGAAAACCCGCCAATGATTGTAGCACAGGAGTTGGAGGATTATTCATTCATGACACGCATACTTCAAAACGAAGTAGGAGAGCAGCTGAGAATTGAGTGTTATGGTCCATCCGTTGTGATAGAAAGTCAACTGCAGCCTGCAGCGCCTGTTGAAGTAATTCCCATTTCTACGGAGCCCCGCAATACTGTTATATCGCATTATGTAGTCTTTGCGCCGGTAGATACGTACATTAAGTTTAATGTTACTATAGGGAATAGAAAACCAACTGCGGCGGAACGTTCCCAGATCGGCATACAACTTCGTTATGTGAATGTGGATGGAAGAACAGATAAACCGACAACAGGTGCACTCAATGAAACATTAATGCTGAATGCAAGCGGTAGCGCTTATTCAACAATTGGATTTCTAAAGGAAATAACCTGGAACCTGTTCTCAGCCGGTTTTGCAGTGGAGAGTTTCAAGGATTCCTCTTCGTGGTCTGCTCTTCCCCACGAACACCTTGGTCATATTAATGACGCGATTACAGAGGCCGGCGCTGACGTTGTCGCTGCTGGCGCTGATGCTGTTGCTATATCTACTGTAGTTACAGTAATAATTGCTGGTGGAGCAGGTGGCCCTCTGGGTATCTCTACCGCCGCAGCTCCTTTTCTTGTAATCGGTGGTGATTCTGGATATGTCGCCCAGGCTGCCATTAACGCGGTAGCCCATCCGTTTGGAAAAAGAGTTGATATTAAGCTGGTGGCTTTGCCTGCTCCGGCAACACCCGTGGCGGAGTATAAATTAGTGCCGGTATACCGGCCTATGCAGGCGATCGGAGAATTTGCACTGGATGATGGCAATGGAAGTCTTTCGGCCGTAGAAGTTGCACAGGTCGTGCCTGCGATGTCGCCTATTAGATTATTGTCGGTTCATAATACCCGGCTACAGGGCATGGCTATGGTGGAGAATCAGAATGCAATTGATACGTTGGGGCTCTCCGCCATGCTCACCAAAACGCCCGGCACATTTAACCTGCAACAACAGCATACATCCGAATCGTATGTTTCATCCAACCAGACATCGTCAAATTTTTCATTCCCATTTTTTTATCACGATGAATTGCGTACGTACCTGGTCGCCTATATACCGGCAACCAGCAATCAATCACAAAAGGTTCGTTTCGAAACCTTTTACCATCCAATGGTTCATGATTTCATGCGATCACTTAAACGCAGTGGGATAGAGGGTTTATTAACGCTCGATAACCAACTATTGAGAGTTGGAGATCATTTTTATACCACGGATATAACTGAACGTAATAGCGCCATTACTCAGTTTTATTATCAGAGCGAAGAAATTGCCTGTTATGTATCGGATTCGCAGGTCCAGGATGCCACACCTCTATACCGGATGGCGAATTCGCAAAATGGAGATCATTTTTATACAACGGATATCAGTGAACGCAATATTGCCATTAACCAACTCGGTTACCTGGATGAAGGAATAGCGTGCTATGTTTACGCTTCGCAAACGATGAATGCCATTCCCATGCATCGCATGGTGCATCAGCAGACCGGCGACCATTTTTATACCATCAACAGCGACGAGCGGGATCGCGCTGCATCCGGCTTTGGATACCGGAATGAGGGAATTGCCTTTTGGGTTTTTGATACGCCATTTACAGGCACAGTACCATTGTACAGACTGATAAACGGAGGTACGGTATTTATGCAGAAATATAACCCGGGTACACTTGTTGGCGAACCCCGTCCCCTGGAGAATATTGATTTCAATCGCTACGGTAGCTATTCTTTATATAATTGGGAGTTGTTTTTCCATGCTCCTTTCATGATCGCTGAGAAGCTTAGTAGTAATCAAAGATTTGAAGAGGCGCAAGACTGGTTCCATTTCATTTTCAATCCAACTGCAACTGATTCGCCGTATCGTTCAACCGATCCCGGCCCGGAACGATTCTGGCGCGTTAAACCTTTTTATGATGAAGCATTGATGGGCGTTCAAACACTCGAAATATTGATCGCAGATGCAGATAAAATGAGTGAACAGGTTAGCGTGTGGAAAGCCGATCCTTTTAAACCGCATGCCATTGCACGCTTGCGCGTTGTGGCATATATGAAGGCGGTGGTGATGGGATACATTGATAATCTGATAGCATGGGGTGATCAATTATTTCGTCGGGATACCATTGAATCTATTAATGAAGCGACACAGCTATATATATTGGCTGCGCAAATCCTGGGCAGACGTCCTGAAAATATTCCTGCACGAACAAATGCAAAAAGCCAGACATACCGAACACTGGATGATGTTAAAGCACTCGATAGCTTATCCAATTCGATTGTGGAGATCGAAAATTTTTTATCCCCTTCAGCAGCACCTGCTTCGAACGGATCAATGCAGGGCGGAAAACTCCTCATGCCTTTTTTCTGTATTCCGCAAAATGATAAACTGCTGGGATATTGGGATACAGTGGCCGACCGGCTGATGAAGATCAGGCACTGCATGAATATAGAAGGCATTACTCGTCAACTGCCAATTTTCGAACCGGCGATAGATCCTGCATTGCTTGTAAGAGCTGCTGCAGCCGGCATTGACCTTAGTAGTGTACTAAACGATCTGAATGCTACGATTCCCTATTACCGGTTTGGAACAATGATCCAAAAAGCGGCTGAGTTATGCAACGATGTTAAAGCGCTTGGTGGTGAATTGCTTTCTGCTCTTGAAAAGAAAGATGCGGAAAAATTGGCCTTGTTGCGATCCGCTCATGAAGTACAGTTATTGACTGCAATTCGGCAGATAAAAAATCAGCAGGTGGAGGAAGCAAATTCCGCCCTGGAAGGATTGCGTAAGAATGAAGAAATGATTACGATCCGCCAGCAATTTTATCAGTCCCGGCCATTCATGAACCAATATGAAAAATTTCATTTGGATCTTTCCACCCTTGCGCTGATTCCAATGGGAGCACAGATGGGCGCTGAAATATCAGCGGCTGTCCTGCACCTGATCCCGGAAACGAAAACCGGCGCACCTACTACGATGGGAGTCACATATGGTGGCAGTAACATCGCCACGGCGATCCAGGCATTCGGTTCGGTGATGGGTACCATGTCTTCCATGCTGAATACAACTGCTTCGCTAAGTGCAACGCAAGGGGGGTATCAGCGGCGCCAGGACGATTGGACGCATCAGGCGGACTTGGCAACCAAAGAGCTTGAACAGGTGAACAAACAGATCATTGGTGCAGAGATCCGTTTGGCAATATCTGAATATGAATTGCAAAACCATGATCTACAAATTGAGAATTCCAAAGGTGAAAATGAATTCATGCGTAATAAATTTACCAACCAGGAATTATATACCTGGATGACCGGTCAGCTTTCTTCCATTTATTTTCAGGCGTACCAACTTGCATATGATTTTGCAAAACGTGCGGAGAGAACGTTCCGCCATGAATTGGGATTGACCGATTCCAACTTCATCCAGTTTGGTTATTGGGATAGCCTGAAAAAGGGATTGCTTGCTGGTGATAAGTTACAATATGACCTGCGCCGTTTGGATGTAGCCTACATTGATCAGAACAAACGGCTGTATGAGATTTCCAAACATATTTCACTGTTACGGCACGATCCATTGGCATTGATCGCCCTTAAAGAATCCGGCCAATGCGAAGTTCAGTTGCCAGAGGCATTATTCGACATGGACTATCCGGGACATTTTGGCCGCCGAATAAAAAGTGCGAGTCTTACTATTCCATGCATCACCGGTCCTTACACCAGCATTAACTGCACACTCACACTGTTGAACAGCAAAACCAGGGTCAATACAAAAGCAAATACGCTGGAAACATATGCCGCGCAGCAGGAGGGGCATGTAGTCAGCAATTTCAGTGCGATACAATCCATTGCGACCAGCCATGCACAGAACGACAACGGCATGTTCGAACTGAATTTCCGCGATGAAAGATATCTTCCGTTCGAAGGGTCAGGTGTTATTTCAACCTGGCGCATATATCTTCCGAAAGATTGCAATGCTTTTGACTTCAATACCATTTCAGATGTTATCCTGCGACTTAATTACACCGCCCGCGAAGGAGGCAACCTGCTGAAGCAGCCAGCGAAAGACGCCTTGAACTCTGCGATTGCTGATATCGGAAATATGCCGCTCGCAAGGCTATTCAGTCTTAAACACGAATTTCCGCAAGTTTTCTCAGAACTTATGAAGGCACCACTAACGGATCAGAATGCTTCAATTAAAATCGAACAGAAACATTTTCCCTGGTTGCTGGTTAACAAAGAAATTTCTGCTATGGAAATGCAGGTTTTCTTACGTCCGGTGAAAGATAAAAAAGTGGATACTGCAAAGGATAATATTTCTGTAAGCACCAGTTCCAAATTTGCAATTCATTATGAGCGGACGCTTACTGATATTATCACTGCCGAAAAGGATGCCAACAAGGACTGGCTAAAATGGCCTGCGGATGAATTTGAAATGAAGAAAGTAGGACTGGAAGTTCCTGCGGATTTCAGGATCATAGCGCCGTTAAAAATTGAAGCAACAGATCTGAAGAAAGAAGAAATAGAAGATCTGTTGATCCTGGTAAAATATGCGGTGGGGGATAGGTGACGGCCGACGGGAAACGGGAAACGGACATCCAGAGTCTGCATCCGGCTGCGTAAACTCAGGACTGGCGATCGTTTTATGGGAAAGGAGGTAGTGGAAATTGTGGGCCGGACGATATTATTATGAAAAGAAAACTCTTTGCACTGTCCAGTATGCCGCGATCAGAGCGATAGCGACGGAAACAGGAACTACGAAGTATTTTTTGTACCCTTCTTTTTTTCCAAATGGAATGATTGCCAGGGCAAAAACTCCAAGGATCACGGCGATCTGCCCCAATTCAACTCCCAGGTTAAATGAAAGCACCGAGGTTAAAAATTTTTCCGGAGGCAGGCCAATTTCATTCAATGCTGTGGCGAAACCCATTCCATGGATCAATCCGAATAAAAAAACGATCAGCACACGCCAGGCCTTCAGGTCGCTGGTGATGATGTTTTCAACTGCAACAAAAAGAATGGATAATGAAATGATCGGCTCCATCACTTCGGTTGGCGCGACGATGATATTTTTCATACTGAGCGCAAGGGTGATGGAATGGGCGACGGTAAAAGCCGTTGCCTGCCAGAGTATCGGTTTAATTTTAGTGCTTAGCAAACAAAGCGCAACGATAAAAAGAATATGATCAACGCCTTCCGGAATAATATGTGAAATACCAAGTTTCGTGTAGAACCATACCACATCATGCGTCGGAGCATCTTTCAGTGCATAGTTGATATTGTGTGCAGATGAAATAAGCGATGTCAATAGCCATCCGGTGGTCAGAAATATTCCTTTTTGAAAAACTCTCAAGGAGCTAATATTTAAAAAAGTAAGTAAAGCCGACTTTGAGGAAGAACGGTGTACCAGGAGTGAAGTGAATTTCGGAAATGGGAAACGGTTCGTTCCGTAACCTGCTTTCCGTATCGAACTGCGTCTCCTTCCAGCGTTTATTTAAAATATTCACGACGGAAAGGTCAATTTCGAATTTTGGCCTCCCGTATTTAACGACCATGTCATTGATAAAATATCCCTGTGCCACTACCGAATTATTCTCATTTGCAGGCCGATTTCCCATAAGCCTGTAGCGAATTCCTGCCTCAAAGCCATTTCTTAACCTATATCTCACTCCACCGGCGCTGGTTAGCCGTGGTGCAAGCGGAAGATAATTCTCACCCTTAGGATCATCAACGGATCTGCCATGTGAATAATTTCCGTCGATGTCGATAAAAATATTTTTTATCGGCTGGTATCTTGCCGAAACATCGATTCCGAGCCTCCTGGACCTGCCGCTGGGCTCAACAACACCTTCATCGCCCACGTACACAAATTCCTGGTCAAGATGCAGGTACCATAAACTACTATTCAATAACAGCGAAGGAGAGGGTTTCCAGATCACCCCAATATCTGATCCGTAGGTAGCGGGAAGAATATCTTTACCCTCCGATTGCACGCTAACTCTTGCGTCGTTCGAATGAAAGCCTTTGCCTGCGCTGAAATAGAACTGCGTTGACTTGTTGACCCTATAGTAAAAATTTATTTTAGGACTTAACACAGCAGAAGTTTTTTGCGATATTTTATCGCCTGCCAGCGCATCCTGATATTTGAAATAAAAATGATCCGCCCTCAGGCCGGCGATGAGATCCAACCGGTCGGTGAGACGAATGGTTTCTTTTATATAGGCTGCGACATTCAACTGATCGACATTGCCGAGCTTTATTGCAGCTGTCAATTCGTTTCGTTGTTTTGTACGTGATAATTCAGAGCCGTTGGTTTTATCGAAACGAGTGTTGACCCCAACTTCTGTAATTATTTTATTTGCTCCGATAAAACCCGGTAGCGTGAGGCTTCCGTTGTATCCTGACAGGATCCTTCGTTCTTTTTGCCTGATCTGATCGCCATTTATGCTGTCTTTACTGAAAAAAGTAAAATTTGAATAAAGTTCAAAATCATACGATGTGAGATAAACCTGGTTCTTTAGCTGCCCTCCATTTTTCAGATCCGTAGAAAGGATGATATTCAAATTCTCCCGGCTGGTTTTTCCCCCTTCGTTTGGATCAATGGCTCCAAAGAAAGTGATCAGTCCTTCGCGTAGCGCACGTTCAGGAACCTGGCCTGAAGCGTTCCATTTGCTGCTGAAGGTTGAAAGTGAAACCATCAGCTGGTTGTTTGCATCGATCTTGCCAAAATATTTTCCAAAGAGGTTGAACCGGTTAAAATCCTGAGGATGGTCGAAATATCCGTCGGTGTACATCAATTCACTGGCAATAAATGCGGATTGTCCTTTTTTGATCAGGTCATCGTTCAACAGGTTCATCATTGCTACCGACCTGAAAGTATTAAACTGACCGGCTTCCAGTTTGACCATATTGTTTTTGAGCACATTTGTTGTATGAAAGTCTACGAAGCCTGCTGTGGTCAAATCGCCTTTGTCAGCAAAATAACTGCCTTTCTGAAAATCCACATCTCCGATTAATTCTGGAATTACGAAATGCAGGTCCGCATATCCCTGCCCGTGGGCGTGTGACACCATGTTTACGGGTGTACCGTCTACCGAAATGTTGATGTCTGTACCATGGTCGAGATCGAATCCCCTGAGAAAGATCTGTTCTGCCTTTCCACCACCTGCATGTTGCCCGATAAATAGCCCCGGCACCATTGGCAAAACCATTTGTGAGTTATTGATAGGCCTCATGCGGATGTCCAACTGACTGATAGGTTTGAATTGCTCGCCGGGGTTGGTAATTATTGAAACAGTGGCAAGATCCACAGCGCCACGAGGAACACTGATCAATCCTCTATTCTGTTTGAACTCAAACGCCTGTATCCAGCGTGATTGATATCCGATAGCAGAAATATATATGCTGTCAATTACTTTTGTAGATGAGCTGAACGAGAAGTTTCCAGATTTATTGGTGACCACTGTTTGTCCGGAAGGCCTAACGAGCACTGTCGCGCCATCAATGGGAAGCTTTGTGTCCTCATTAATCAATTTACCCTGTTGCGAAAAGGCCCGCAGGAACATTATCATTGTCAACAAAAAGAAAATGAGTAGAGTTTTCATTTCACCAGAGTCTATAATTTGCTTAATGCAGCCCTGCTGGCTTTTTCGAGCTGGCTTTGTATTACAGGGTTTTTCGATAATACCGAATTAAAAATATTCCTTGCAGAATCACTGCTTCCTGTTTTGGAATAGATCAAGGCCGCCTTGCAGAGCAATCCTGGGTTTTTGCTGTTGGTTCTTAAAGCGGTTTTCAAATATGGTAATGCCTTTTGAAATTCTCCCATATTGTAATATACCCAGGCAACTGTTTCATTGACGTCGATGTTCAAAGGTCTTCTGTTGTATTCGATCAGCGCGTGTTTAATAGCATTGTCGTAGTCATTGACTTTCAGATAAGCCATGGCCAGTTCACGGTCGGCATAGTGGCCGATAGACTCGTCGGTGTCGCCCATTTTTGCAAGGGTTGTCATTTCGGCAATCATTATTTTGCTCAAACGATCTGCTTCTTTTTTATTTCCCATCAATGTGTAGAGGTCGATCATCTGATCTTTGAACTGTTCGGATACTGACGAAGAATCGCCTTGCTGCAAGTAATTCAGGGCTTTTGCATAGTCTTTTTTCACAATGGCCATCCTTGACAGACCTGCAAGAGCGGGAGGGTATCCATGTCTCTCTTCAATAGATAAGATATACTGCATCTCCGCGTCGCCCAGGTCGCCGGTATTTTCATACAATTGCCCGAGTTGCACCCTGCACCATTCTGTGGTTTCATCACCAGGTGCACCGGCCTCAACTGCGAGCTTCATGGCTTCTATGGCCCCTGCGTAATCGCCGTGAATTTCCCTGAGATACGCAATTCGCGAATAGGAGCGCAGGTCAGGGCGGATGGATACCATCTTGTCTGATGTTTCCACAGCTTTCTCATAATTTCCCATTTCTACATTTCCATCAACCAGTACGCCATATACGAAAGCGCTATATGGATTTATGGTCTTTGCTTTGTCTGCAAAAATGATCCCCTCCGCAAAATGATGTTGAGACAGAAAGAGAAGTGATTTCAGTGCAAGCGCATCAAAATTATTGGAGTCGATTGCGAGGGCGTCGTCCACATATTTCATGGCTGCCATGTCGTAGTAAGCATAATCACCTGTTATCCTTCCCTCCTGGATAAATAATGAAGAGATGGAAACCTTCAATTTTACGTCGGTAGGATTCTTCTTAATGGATTCCGTCAGGAAATTTGCGTTGTTACGTACATTTTTCCATTCGACGGTGTTCGACAGCGGACCCTTTCTTTCTTTTATTTTATAGATAACAAATGCTTCCTTTTTCCTGTCTTCGCTGTATTTGTATATGATAAAGCAAACCGCCACAACGAAGAAACCGATTGTCATTGCGTGGATCCTTTTCGGGCTGAATGCAGGCGCCTTTTTCATTGTATGGGAAATTTATAGTTGGTGGTAAATTGCCAAGCAAATAAGCCCGCAGAATCTGCAGGCTTATTTTGGCATTCATCAATTTTTGATTACTCGTAATGTCTGTATGATGGTTCCGTTCTTCACCGCTTTCACAAGGTACACACCGCTGGGCAAACTGGCGAGCGACAGATTCACATTGTAAAATCCTGGTTCCTGCCGTTTATTCACCAGTACTTGGATCTGGTTCCCCCTGAGATTGTACACTTCGATGTTCACTTGCGAAGGAGTTTCAACCCTATATCTTAACATCGTACTGGTTGAAAAGGGATTGGGTGCCGTACTGATAAACGTCTGCTGGTTCGAGACGTTGACGCCGACCCTTGCAATATTCAGGACTGGGGCCTGAGCGAAGTCGGTTTGAAGTCCCGCGCAGTTGCAGTTTCCCGGCCATGGCGTTTGAACATATGGAAATGATGCTCTGAAACTGGTGTCATTCTTCTCAACTTTCGTGGTGTACGTCAGCACGTCCAGTAGATCCTGGCTGGCAAGGTTCACCCCATCAAAATCATCATAGGGCAAGCCTATTGCGGCCAGCACTATTCCGCCAACCGCCTGCAATTCAATGCGGGTGACGTCATCTTCCAACCTTCGTCCATTTGGAAAGCCGTCCATGTTTGGAATAAATTGAAGCGAAGCATCGGTATTATACGCGGGATCGGTTAAACCCAGAACAGCTGCCTGAACAAGACCAAGCGAGCTAAATTTTTCGTCATCACGTGGAGTTGCAGGAACCGCCATATTCAATCTTAGCATGTCGCCTCCGTTGGGAAGAAAATTATTTACAAATGGTTTTCCTGCTGCCAGCGGATTTCCAGATTTTCCAGTTGCCAGTTGATAGGGAATCAGGTTTGGAACGCCAGTGTGGAAGATGGGCCAGAGATCTACAGAACGTGGTTTTCCCGGACCTGGCAATAATAGTTTGCCCGCGATGGCGTCGTCTAGTGCGGTGCCGGTTACCGCCGCTGTTCCTTTGAGTGAAAATAATCCATCCTGTGTATTTCCAAAACCAAAGGAGCCGAGGGAATTTTTCTGGATGCGTAATGGGGCAAGTGCAGGAACGGCACCGCCTAGCAATGCATCGTCCATGTATAGTCCTAATTCCGGATTGTAATAACTTTCAGTGAATACATCCTGTGGAAATCCCCGCATCCCTGCTTCCTGGTAGGGGGTAATGGCATTGTAGAGGTCTTTGTTTGCGATGGGGTTGATGGCTTCGTTTGTTAAGGGCATTCCCAACCGTGAAACCTGCACCCATGATCCTGTGAAGGAAGATGTGCCGTCTGTGTTAAGCGTTCTTATTTTCTGCCTGCTGGCAGAAGCCCATACACCGATCGCAAAATCCGAATCGAGGATGTTTGCAGCCTCGCTTACAGATTTTTTATCTTTCTGCAGCGTTGAAACATCCACCTGCATTACTATGGTGGAAACATTTTTACATTTTAATCCGTCAACGGATTGCGAGTCGCTTGATGTGCGGGGTGCATCCCCCAGGTCGAATATTCCGCCGAGGTCAACAAAGAACGGATCGTCCGAGGTGCCGCAGAACACTTTTTCGCCTGTGCTTGCGTCGGTGATGGCATTGGTGATGAGCGTATTGTAATCAGGAGCGCCGAGTCCGGTTCCGGTTGTAATGGATCTTGGTCCTATGTTGGGAGGAGGAACGATTCCGTTATTAACGATCGCTTGAAAATTCACGCCACCATCGATGCTGCGTTCCAGCATGTATGTGGTTTTAAGATTCTGTTTTCCAAGACGTATATTAAAAAATGTAGTCGGGTCCTCATTTTCCTTATGAAAAGTAAAACGGTAAACAATGTCGTCTCCATTAAAGTATGTATTGTTGGCTGAATTGTTATCTATATGTATCTCATACCGGATATTTTCGCCGAAGGAGTAGAAATTGGGACCACCCTGTGGTAATTGAAAAGGATAATAATTTGCGATGATGGTAATTTTTTCTGGATTGTCCGGACTTTTAAATACATAAAGATCCGTGTTGTCGGCGGCCGGGTCGGCCAGTAGCAGCGGCGCTTCGCGATGACTGGATGCGAATACCGGAAAAGTATTCACTGTCATCAGCAGGAGGCAGAAAGCTGCATATATTTTTCGTTTCATGATTGTAGTATTTAACGGTTGAAATTGTAGGCGACTTATTATTGCTGAGTAATGGATGTTCCCCTCCACGGAGTCTGTACGAATGGAAAACTTGTTTTGAAAGTGGTGTCATTCTTTTCAACACCGGTTGAATATTGCAAAGTATTTATCAACCCGTTCGTTACCGGCGAACCACCTGGTGTAAAATCATCGTACCAAAGTCCGATGGCTGCAAGGACTACACCGCCTACTGCCTGTAGTTCGATTCTTGTAACATCGTCTTCCAGTCTTCTTCCATTTGGAAAACCATCCATGTTAGGAATGAACTGCAGCATTTTATTGCCGTTGTACGCAGCATCCGTTAATCCCAGTACTGCGGCCTGAACCAGTCCGAGGGAACTGAACTTTGGATCGTCCCTTGGAGTTGGTGGAACCGCCATGTTTAATCTCAGCATGTCGCCTCCGTTGGGAAGGAAATTGTTGATAAAAGGTTTTCCTTCTGCCAATGGATTGCTTTCTTTACCGGTTGCCAGTTGATAGGGTCTTAAATTTGGGACGCCCGTATGGAATATCGGCCAGATGTCCACTGCGCGGGGCTTTCCGGGGCCAGGCAGGAGGAGTGTGCCGAATATGGCGTCATCGAGTGCTGTGCCGGTGAGCGCAGAGGATCCTTTCAAACCCTGAAGGCCCATTCTTCCATTTCGGAAATCAAATTGACCAAGAGAGTTTGCCTGGATGCGCAATGCCTTGAATGCAGGTATCGCGGGACCGAATTTAGTTTCGTCCATATACAGCGCCAGCTCGGGATTATAAAAGTAATCTCCGAATTGGCTAATGTTCGGAAGATCCTGGTAAGGAGTAAGCGCGTTCCAGAAATTCTTCCTTCCGAGAGCTACAAGAACCTCATTGGTTAGTGGCATTCCTAATCGGGACACCTGCACCCAATTGCCGGACTCAGTAAACGTTCCGCCGCCTGTTGGATTGAATGGTGAGCCACCGCGCGAGGAATTCAGTGTTTTAATCGCCAGTCTGCTGGAAGATGCCCACACACCGATCACATAATTAGGATCGAGAATGTTTATTGCCTTATCAACGGCTTTATGATCTTTTTGAAGCGTTTGGATATCTGCTTCAATGCAAATAGAGTGAACATTGTATTTCGCGAGGCCGTCCCGTGATTTATCTCCCTGTCTTGGAAGGTCGCCAAGGTCGAATGCGCCACCGAGGTCGACAAAGAATGGATCATCTGCGGGACCGCAGAATATTTTTTCTCCGCTGCTGGCGGTTTTAATAGAAGAGGTTACCAGGTTGTTGTAATCAGCTACTCCAAGACCTGCAGCACCTCCGATAGATCTTAAACCGATATTATTCGGAGGAACCACTCCCTGGCTGACGATTGTGGTCCAGGTATTTCCGCCATCAGTGCTGCGTTCGCAGTTGTAGGTGGTCATCAGGTTTTGTTTCCCTACACGGATGTTGAAAAAAGTTGTAGGATCCTGATTGAAATGTGTGAATGTAAAACGATAAGTAATGTCATCTCCGGGGGTGGCGGTATTATTATCGACGTGAATTTCATACCGTATATTCTCTCCAAAAGAATAAAAATTGGGGCCTCCCTGCGGAAGTTCAGCAGGAATGTAATTCGCAATGATGATGATCTTGCCATCATTTTGCGGACTTCGGAAAGCGTACAGGTCGGTATTGTCGGCGAGAGGATCATCCGCGATCATCGGTGCTTCTCGATGGCTCGAAGACATTAGAATAGCTGATAGGATGAAGACACTGCTAATGGCGGGAAACACTTTAAACCACCAGTTCAGTGTAGACTTTGTTGTCATTGTGATAAATTTTAATAATCAGTAATGTCAATCAGTACTAAAAGGGAGGACACGAAGAGATTTGGTTCTGATGGGAGTTGGAGTTTAGGTTGGTCGCTGATAGGTACGTGAAAAAGATTTGGAAAGATTTGTTGATGTTAATTTTCGTTCAAATAAAAGAACAAGTTTCTGTCATTGCCGAACTCTCCTGTATTGAAGCATCCATTCATAAATATTTCGATTATCTTCTTTGAATCCGGGGTCTGTTGCCCTTGTCCATGCATCGTGTCCCAGCAACCCTTCTGATGGAAATATCGTAAACCGGGGAGCGATCGCGGGATCTAAATCATTGATCGCATCAATAAAATTGATACTGGCGTCGAGGCTTGCCACCTGATCCTGGTCGTTATGAAAGACCCACACAGGAAGTTCGGAATTCACGATGCTCGCACATTTATTTTGTAAGTCTGTCGTGTCGGAAACGCCAGCCATTGCAACGATTGCTGCAAATGCCTCCGGATGCCGTTCGGCAACATTGCAGGTGATCTTTCCGCCGTTGCTCATTCCGGTTAAGTATATCCTGCTGGAGTCGATCCGGAAATTTTCAACGGCGTATCGGATAAATGACATTACCTCTTCGGGTGTGGGCTCCCGTCTAAATTGCGGAGCCAGATGTATAAAAGAAAAGTGCTTATCATTGACCACGAACTCGGGTGGAAATATTTTTTCATCCAGTAAAAGAGGTATCCCTTCATTTAATAATAGAGGCAAGTCGATTTGGCCATTTCCAAAACCGCCACCGCCATGCAAAAATATCAGCAGCGGATAGTTTTTTTTACTTGTGTCATATTTTGAAGGCAAGGCTTTGTAGTAGCCCTTTACAGCGTCGTTGATGTTAACGGTGACCGCAGAGAGCGTCGGTGGAAGTGATTCTTCAATTGTACTGTCTGGTATATCGACTGGAATGCTGTCTGGAGTATTTGCTGGTGTCGTGTCTGGGATATTTGCTGGTGTTTCGGCAGGAACTGGAACAATATTGCTCTTCTTGCAGGATGTACATGCAACGATAATAAAAAGAATGAAGACATATCGGAGTGAACCGAGGCGCATTGGTTAGGGGTTAAACATTGCCCATCTCACAGATCAAAGAAAAGAATGAAGTCAGGTACGGGGAACCTGAATAGTTGGATTGGGAAGCTTAAATAATTGACTAAAATCAATGATTTTAACCTTCTCCTGAAAAGCTGAGGCGAGATAAAAGTAGAAAACTTGGTGGTTATGCACAAATTTGGTCGCGTCTCGTTTAAAATTTTTCAAACTGAGACGCTACCAAGGCTGTCAGGTCTTTTTAAAGACCAAGGTTAATGATTCCCCGAAGATCAGTAGCCGGGATTCTGGACGATATTTACGTTCCTTGAAGTTTCGGTAAGGGGAATGGGGAAGTACAGATATTTGGTGTCGAATTCCATGTCACCAGGGTTCAGTGATCCGAAAAATGAATTGTCGAGCGTAATGTATCCAGCCATATGCCATCTCCTGAGATCAAACCAACGTTGGCCTTCACCTGCCAGTTCTCTGAGTCTTTCGTCCATGATCCATTGCATGATTGTGGTCTCGTCAGTTTCGACGGTTGAGAAATCTGCCGGGACTGTCCCGCCGTTTCTGGCCCTGGTACGAATGTCATTTATCGCAGCAATCGCGTCGGACTTGCTCCCTCCGGATTTAAGGATGGCTTCCGCTTTCAAGAGCAACACATCGGCATAACGAAGGATCCGGAAATTGTTGATGGATATTTCAGGGCTGCCATCGTTCTTGTCGCCCCCAACTACATATTTTATAAATTTTCTGGGTGTGGCAGGATCAGGATCAATGGTCACCTCCATTCTGGGGTCACCGGCTTCAAAAGCGCTGATCAATTTTGGCGTAGGGCGCCAGATTCCATTGCTCGAGCCACCATTATTTCCCTCGTAGAACATTTGAAAGGAGGTGCCGGCCGTGCCACAATCGCAGGCGT
Source organism: uncultured Chitinophagaceae bacterium (assembly GCA_963808065.1). GTDB lineage: Bacteria > Bacteroidota > Bacteroidia > Chitinophagales > Chitinophagaceae > Flavitalea. The sequence continues at coordinate 268,069 of CAWEEK010000007.1, read as the reverse complement.
CGTTGGCTAACCAGGTGTTTCCTCCATTGCCACTGATATTTTTGCCTGCCTGGAATTCAAACAGGGATTCGGAATTATTCTCGGTTTCTTCCTTGAAATTATCATAGAAATCTTCCGTAAGACTGAGTCCGGTGATTTGATTAAATGCGTCAACTGCACTCTGGTAGGCCGCAGGATTTTTTTCTGAAGAAGCCTTAAACACCAGTATTTTTCCAAGCAGCCCAAGCGCCGCATTTTTTGTTATGCGGCCGGTTTCCGTTTCAGGCCAGGACTCGGGCAATTGCGCTGTGGCTTTTGTAAGGTCGGTAATGGCCTGCTCAAGCAGTTCGTTACCTGTTGAGCTTGGCAAACCGATCTGTTCCTGGCTGGTAACTACGATGGTATCAACCGGGGCTGTGCCAAAGAGGTTCCATAACATATAATGTGCAAAAGAACGCAAGAACAACATTTCTCCTTCGAATGCTTCTCTAAGTCCCGGCGTTACGAATATTGCGGGGTCCGCCTCGTGCAATTTCACGAGAACCTTATTCGCGCGGCCAATCATTATATAGCTACTGCGATAGGCCTGGTCCAGTTTGCTGGCACTGGGATCGAGGCCGCCAAAATATTCCCAGATGTCGCCTTTCGTATTTGTGGTGGATATATCATCAGCTGGTTTAAACCAGATCTCGAACATGGCTGATCCTCCCGTTCCGCCACTGCCTCCGCCATGGTTGGCGGCTGAATAATAATCGATTATTGATGCATAGGCGCCTATCGCTGCTCTTCTGAATTCGCTCTCGGTTTTGAAGTAAGAAAGTTCGGTAACTGTTACGGGTGGAACATTGAGTTCCTTCTTGTTGCAGGCCAGGTAAACAAAAGAAACGACTAACAAAAGGGCCATGACTATTTTGAAACTAACTGTTTTCATGAATTCTTGTTTAAATCGTTTAATTAAAAGGTCGCCTTTACGCCAACAAGGAATTGTCTGGAAGCAGGAAAGAAATCACTGGCTTCAGGATCAAGACCACTGTATGGAGTTATGGTGAATAAATTAATACCGGTAAGGAATATGCGGAAATTAGAGATCACTTTTGTTCTGGCCAGGAACTGGGGAGAGAAATTATATCCCAGCTGAACATTTTGCAACCGGAAATACCCCGCGTCCTCTATCCATCTGTCGGAAAACCTCACGTTGTCGTTGGGATCCCCATAGACAGCCCGCGGAATCGATGTATTGGTATTGTCGGGAGTCCAGGCATCGAGTACGTCGGTTAGCATATTTCTTCCGTAACCGTTCATGGTTTCTCCGCCCTGTGCCCTGACTGTATTGTAGCGTTGAACATCCCCTCTGAAGGTGAACAGCGCAGAAAGATCAAATCCCCTGAAGTCGAAACCCAACTGAACCCCGCCGTAATATCCGGGAATGGACTTTCCGATATAGGTCTGGTCGTCGGAGTTTATTATGCTGTCTGGATTATTATTCCTTTCAGTGGAACCTGCTTTTGGTGATCCGTAAACGTCTCTGAAATACAGGTCACCTGGCGCCGCGCCTGCAGAAGACACGTCATCATACACGGCATTGTAATCGTCAATGGATTTCTGATCAGGAAATATCCCAGCCACCTCGTAGCCATTGAAATAATTGATCGGGAAACCGACTTCCAGTGAATTCTGCTCTCCTCTCAATGCAGCATTTTCATTGGCCAGTTTCAGCACTTCATTGTGTTGGGTGGTTATGTTGCCGGAGATATTGAATCCGACTTGTCCGAATTTCCTGGTGTATCCCAGTGTCAGTTCAATACCCCTGTTGAGCACATCCGCAATATTCAGATCCGCTTCCTGCTGAATACCCGAACTGGGTGCCAGCAGTATCGACTGAATGATGCCCTTGGTAACCTTATTGTAGTAGTCAAAGGTTACTGAAAGACTGTTGTCGAGTAACTGAGCATCAAAACCAACATTCAGTGAATAGAGTTTTTCCCATGAAAGGAATTCGTTAGGGAAGTTGGTGTACGCGATACCTGCCTGGTTGGTATTCGGTATGCCGAGATTGTAGTTGGGAAAGTTTGCGCCGGATACGGAAATAAACTGCCAGCCCTTTGTGGTCTGGTTTCCGAGCAAACCATAGCTACCCCTTAGTTTCAGCTCATTTATGATGCGCACATCGCTGAAAAAGTCTTCCTGTGAAATTCTCCAGCCTACCGCACCCGATGGGAATGAACCGAACTGGTGGCCAGGCGCGAATTTGGAAGTGCCATCCCGCCTGATTACTCCATCGATATAATATTTGTTGTCGTAATTATAACTCACTCTTCCGAGGTAACCGATCAGGGTGTAACGGTCCCGGGTTTCATTGTAGGCTCTGTCCATTCCTGATGGAGAGAAAAAATGCAGGGATGGATCATCGACCAGATTTGTGCCGTTGGATCCGTTTACAGTCCATACATAATCCTGTTGCGAAATGTCGGCAGTCAGGTTGATGTTATGTTTCCCGAAGCTCTTGGTGTAATCCGCATTCAAGGCGGTGGTCTTGCTTGTCGTAATGCTGTTGAAGACACTCAATTGTATCGGCCTTGTTCCTGCCGCAGGATTCGGAACATTTGAAAATGGATTACCGGGCGTTTCCTGGAAATACCATACGTCGAAATTGGTATAGTTGTCGTTGCGCAGCGTGATCTGTTGGAGACTGATGCTTCCCCTGATTTTCAGGCCGGCGATGGGATTGATCTGCAGATAAGCGGTACCTAATCCCGTTTGGTTGAGAGATTTTGTGTACCCGGTACTCGCGCCCGCGATCGTATTGCTGAATGGAACTCCCTGCCTGATATAGAGGGGTGAAAAGTCAAACGCTGTGGGTGTAAGCGGTTCGTTCAGCCGCCACAGGGGAGCATATCCATTAATTCCATTCTCATCATATATCTTCTGGAAAGGCGCAGCCTTATACACTTCAAGGTCGCCATCGGCACCCTGGTCTTTCCTGTTCTGCTGTATTCCCCTCACATTCAATCCAACTTCTATGTACTTGCCGATTTTTGAATTGATGTTGGTAGAGACAGTAAAGCGTTGTGTATTGGTTCCCACAAAAGGGCTTTCCTGGTTGGAATATCCGAGTGAAAAATTATAGGTGGTAGGTCCGGAACCACCGGCCGCACGTACTGCATAGTCCTGGATGATCGCATTCTTTTTTCTTACTGCGCGCTGCCAGTCATATGTTCCTTCGTTGCCAATAAAATCCGTACTGGCAGGATCCCACCTGGAGCCAAAAAATTCTGTTTCTTCTCCAATGGGAATGGGAATGTCATTATTCTTTTTTGGATTGGCATTGTACGCGTTGGTATAAAAGTCCACATACTGCTGCGTGTTCAATACATCATATTGTTTTGGCACATTTGATATGCCATAGCTGCCGTTGAATTCAACTCTTACCTTTCCGCCCTTACCCGATTTGGTAGTGATGAGGATGACACCGTTTGCGCCGCGTATTCCATACACAGCTGTTGCGGAGGCATCTTTCAATACAGAAATAGATTCTATATCATTCGGGTTGATGATGGAATAGATGTTCAGGTCTCCCCTGCGGGTAGGGTCATTGATAGGATCAGGGGTAATGCCCTGGCCACCTTCAATAATCGGAATTCCATCAACCACATACAGCGGATCGGCGGCGCCGTTGCCGGTGAAAGTGCTGGTACCTCTTACCCTTACGGTTAATCTCGCATTCGGATCACCCGATTGCTGGGTGATCTGTACACCAGGCATCTGTCCTTGTAGTGCCTGTTCGGGAGAAAGGTTGGTACTTCTTTCAATGTCCCTTGGCCTGATTTCGGAGACCGAACCTATCAGATCCCTTTTCTGCCGCGAACCATAACCAATCACAACTACATCGGTTAATGTAGATGCGGTGCTGGTTAACGTCACACTCAAAGTCCGCTGGTTGTTGATCGGAATCTCCCTGGATTCAAAACCGGTGGATGTGATTACAAGCGTTCCATTGCCTGGAGCCTGGATGCTGAAGTTTCCGTCCGCATCGGTGGAAGTGCCGATATTGGTGTTGCCTTTCACAACTACACTTGCCGAGGCCAGTGGAGTATTCGTTTTTCCGTCAATCACTTTTCCGGTAACAGGTTGAGTCTGAGAATAACCGACAATAAAAGAGAGGAAGAATAAGGCAAAAAGAAGGGATGGCTGGAGCGTTTTCTGACTCATAGCAATCGATTTAGTTTTGGTTAGAATGTCTGGTTAGCAGTTATTTTCTCCAATTAATATAGCAAGGAAGGTTGGCTGGTCCATACTGGACTATGCTGCATAACCCCATGGATTTTGCCATATCTATTAAGGCCATTTTTGATTAATTGAAAGGGAATCGGGAAAAATCTGATATTTTTCAACCCAAAACTGCTTTCTGGTGAAAAAACTTGTTCCGCTGCTGCTGATTTTTGCGTCCTGCCATCCCAGAACCACCACTTTGTTTGAGCGCCTCACCGCGAGTAAAACGGGTATTGAATTCAATAACCGGGTAATAGAAAATGATTCCATCAATCCGCTCGACATGGAATTTCTTTACAACGGGGGCGGAGTGGCAGTTGGTGATTTCAACAATGATTCCCTGCCCGATCTTTACTTCACGGCCAGCCAGGTTGCCAACGAGCTTTACCTGAATCTGGGAGATTTCCATTTTCGGAATATCACGAAGCAGGCTGGTGTAAGCGGAAATGGAAGATGGTCAAACGCGGCCTCTGTTGTAGACATCAATAATGACGGTCTCCAGGATATTTATGTGTGCACCAGCATCAAAAAAGATCCGGAACAAAGAAGAAACCTGCTTTATATCAACCAGGGTGTGGACAAAAATGGAATTCCGGTTTTCAGGGACATGGCTGCAGAATATCACCTTGACGACACTTCATTTTCCGTGCACGCCGCTTTTTTCGATTATGACAATGACGGCGACCTGGACGTATACCTGGTCACCACAAAACTCGCCCAACGCAATAGTCCCCGCTTCGATGGCAAAGAATTGCCAGATAACCCCCATTCCGACAAGCTCTTCAGGAATGAGGGCATTCCGTCTGGTTCAACGCATCCCGTTTTCAGGAATGTTTCCCAGGAAGCAGGAATAAAGGACAAGGGCTACGGCCTGGGTATCGCGGTAGCGGATCTCAATGATGATGGATGGAAGGATATCTATGTTACCAATGATTTCTTTGGCTCTGACCTGCTCTACATTAACCAGGGAAATGGAAAATTCATCGACGAAGGCTTCAAATGTCTGAAACATACTTCACTCAGTGCAATGGGAAATGATGTGGCTGATATCAACAACGATGGTTGGCCCGAAATGATTGCCGTAGACATGAATCCCGAAGACAATTACCGGAAGAAAAAGAACCTTCCCGGTAACAATTACAATATTTATCAGAACATGCTCCTGGGGAATGTGATTTTTCAGTACGCACGGAATACTCTCCAGCTTAACAGCGGTACTATTCATACAGACACGTCGAAAGCTGCCCTCCCGGTTTTCGGCGACATATCCTTTTATGCCGGCGTTGCCGAAACAGACTGGAGCTGGAGCCCGCTTTTTGCCGATTTCGACAATGACGGATTCAAGGACCTTGCCGTCACCAACGGCTATCCCAAGGATGTCACCGACCTCGACTTTTCCGTGTACAATAATAACTACAGGAATCTTGCATCTAAAGCAGACCTGATCAGCCAGATTCCCCAGATCAGGATATCTAATTATGCATATCGCAATACCGGTAATCTGAAATTTGAGAATGTTACTGAGGAGTGGGGAATGAAAAAGCCTTCATTTTCTAACGGGGCAGCATATGTTGACCTGGACAGGGATGGTGACCTTGACTATGTGGTCAACGACATCAACGGCGATGCACTGGTGTACCGGAACAGGGCCGATGAATTGAGAAAAAACAATTTTGTAAACATCGTTTTCGAAGGCGATTCATTAAACAAGGAGGGTCTGGGCGCGGTTGTGGAACTCCATGTGGGCAAGGGACTTCAGGTAGTAGAGAACTATCCATATCGGGGTTATTTGTCGAGCGTGGAACCAACTGTTCATTTTGGTCTGGGCAAAACCGGCAATATCGACAGCATTGTAATCCGTTGGCCATCCACGAACAGGCGACAGGTCCTTACCGGTGTTGCGGCCAACACTACCATCCTGGCGAATTATAAAGATGCGGTCGACTCCTTTGGGAAGAAATCAATCCCCACAAAGTCCATTTTCAAGCCCTTTATTAGTCCTTCATTAGCCTACGAGCATACCGAGTTTGACAACGTTGATTTTGACCAGCAGCAATTGCTGCCTCATAAGCTTTCGGAATACGGACCCTCACTGGCTGTCGGCGATGTGGATGGAAATGGATTGGAAGACTTGTTTGTCGGCGGTGCGGGATACAAGGAAAGCTATTTTTTTCTTGCCCGTCCCGATGGCAGTTACGAACGAAGTAAGCTACCACCACTGATCGGCACCAATGCACCGAAGCCTGAAGTGATGGGTGCAGTTCTTTTTGACGCCGACAGCGACGGCGACCTTGATCTTTATGCTTCAAGTGGCAGCAATGAACTGCCGGCGGGAAGTGTATACTATCGAGACAGGATGTTTATCAATGACGGCAGGGGAAATTTTAGCTATGACAGTATGGCTATTCCTGACAACAGGATCAGTAAGAGTTGTGTAAAGGCTGCAGACTTTGACCGTGATGGAGACCTTGATCTGTTTATTGGTGGCAGAGTTTTCCCGATGCAGTATCCCAAACCGGTGACCAGTATGATCCTGCGCAACGATTCCGGAAAGGGTGGGGTAAGATTTACAGATGTTACTCACGAAATTGCCCCGGGTCTGGAGAATTTTGGCCTTACCTGTGATGCGCTCTGGTCGGACTTCGACAACGACGGATGGTTGGACCTGGTTATAGCGGGTGAATGGATGCCCCTGAGTTTTTTCCGGAACCAGAACGGAAGGTTCACAAATGTAACAGATATAACTGGATTGTCTAACCGAAAAGGATGGTGGAACAGCCTGGCTGGCGGCGATTTCGACAATGATGGCGACATCGATTATATCGCGGGCAACCTGGGAACAAACAGTTTTTACAGAGCCGACAGTGCCCACCCTGCTACTATCTATGCCGGCGATTTCAATAAGAACGGAACATATATTGTGATACCGTCCCTTTATCTTCCGGACCAGAATGGTAAAAGACAGGAATATCCTGCTCATACCCGTAACGACGTTGTGGCCCAGTTGCCAGCCATGAAGAAGAAATTTCTAACCTATAAAAGTTTTGCTGAGGCTTCAATGCGTTCGCTTTTTCCCGGCAATGAACTGGACACCGTCTACAAGGCAACGGCGAACGATTTCAATAGTGCATATATTGAAAATAAAGGAGGAGGCCGTTTTGAATTCAGGGCATTGCCTCCGCTTGCGCAACTCGCACCCATCAATGGTATTATCGCCGACGACCTCAACGATGATGGAAATCTGGACTTGGTAATGCTGGGCAATGATTATGGAACCGAAGTTGCGACAGGCAAATATGATGCGATGCATGGATTGGTGCTAGTCGGAGACGGAGGGGGCGGGTTCACCGCGCCTTCCTTAAAGGAAAGTGGTTTTTATGTGCCGGGAAATGCGAAGGCACTGGTTAAAATGCTGGATTATAAAAATCAATACCTGGTTGCTGCCTCACAGAACAGGGATTCACTAAAGTTGTTCCGGTCTGGCATCACGGATGTAAAATACTATCATGCTGCTCCCAACGAAATTTCGGCCGTCTACGAGATGAAGGATGGAAGAAAAAGAAAGGAAGAGTTTTATACCGGCAGCAGTTTCTTATCTCAGTCGGGAAATTTTGTGGGTCTCGGAAAATCTGTTCTTTCTATTACCGTTATCAACAACAAGGGAAACAAACGGTTGATCGGTGGCAACTGATCAATCTTTTTAAGTTTTAGGTACAGTTTGTGCATGTACGTGAGCGTGGAGTGTGTGTTCCGGCCTGCCGGAGCTGCTTTAAATTAGCACTATGAAGAAGTTTGCCATGAAGGTATGTTGTGTTTCAAAACGGTGTTTGTTTTTGATAGTCTGCTTTGCGTTTTCCTTTTCTTCCATCGCGGAAATTTCTCTTCCCAGGATATTTGGTTCAAACATGGTGCTGCAAAGAAATTCGCCGATCCCAGTTTGGGGTTGGGCCTTGCCGGGCGAACCAGTGACGATACGCTTCATTAACCAGACTGCCAGGGTGGTGACGCCGCGCTCAGGAAAATGGAAGATAGAACTCAAGCCAGAAAAGGCTGGCGGCCCCTATCTCATGAAATTTTATGGTGCCAATGAAATCACGCTGGATAATGTGCTGGTGGGCGATGTATGGGTCTGCTCGGGCCAGTCGAATATGGAATGGCCGATGCGGTTGACAATCGACGCCCCAAAACAGATCTCAGAATCCCAGCGTTTTCCGATGATCAGGCAGTTCAAAGTGCAGGATATGATCGCCGACCGGCCGGCAGCAGATTTTCCTGGCGGACAATGGGATGTGAATGACAGCACTAAGTCTGGAAATTTCACCGCCGTTGGTTATTATTTTGCCAGGATTATTCAGGAGATAGAACAAATTCCTATCGGACTGATTAACGCTTCCTGGGGCGGGACCAATATCGAAACCTGGATCAGCAGAGATGCCGTTGAATCTTCACCCGAATACAAGGGCCTGTTCACCAAAACATTTTCCGAATACAAAAAGACCGTTCCCGATAGTTCAAACATCAGCCCCAATGAATATCCTTCTCTACTTTTCAATGCGATGATCAACCCGATCCTTCCATATAAAATAACCGGCGTGCTTTGGTACCAGGGCGAAAGCAATGCGTCCCGTGCCTTTCAATATCGTACCGCTTTTCCCTTGCTCATCAGTAACTGGAGAGAAAAATGGAAACAGGGCGACTTCCCTTTTTACTTTGTTCAGCTTTCCAGTTTTGTCAACAAAGAAGACAAGATCAATAAAGTTAGTAGCTGGGCGGAGTTAAGGGAAGCTCAGGCGACTGCACTCCGCCTGCCCAACACGGGAATGGCGGTTTCAATAGACCTTGGGGATCCAAATGATATTCATCCCCGTAAAAAGGCAGAAGTAGGAAGACGACTGGCCGCGATTGCCCTCAATAAGGTTTATGGAAAGAGAAATACATATTCAGGACCTGTATACAAGTCCCATGTGATAGAAGGCAGCAGGGTTATCATCAGTTTCACGAATGTGGACAGTGGTTTGATCACCAAAGACAAGTACAACTACCTCAAGGGGTTTGAAGTGGCGGGGCAGGACCAGATGTTTCACCTGGCAAAGGCGCAGATCCAGGGCAACAAGGTGATTGTTTTCAATGACAGTGTAGCCTCACCAGTAGCTGTGAGATATGGGTGGGCCGATGATGATTCAGAAGCTAACCTTTATAATTATCGGGATTTTCCGGCGGCACCCTTCCGAACTGATGCCTGGCCGGGAAAAACCGAAGGGAATAAGTATCGGATCAGGTAAGGCTGGTTTTGTCAAAAACCTTACATTCACCTCAAATTATACATTATGGTAGACCAACTCATCAATCTCGTAAAAGAGAATGCCGGAGATGTTATCAATAACAATCCCGAAATTCCCGCAGACAAAAAAGAACAGGCTGCTGAAGTCACCGGCACTTCTATCGCATCCGGATTGCAGGACATGCTTGCAAAAGGCGGAGTAAAAGATGTAATGAAATTGTTCGCGGGTGGCGATGCAGCGGTGAGTTCAAGCCCGGTTACCCAGCACGTCAATGAATCAGTGACAAATAATCTCGCTTCGAAGCTTGGTCTCAGTACTGGTCAGGCCGGCGGCATTGCCAGTGCGCTGATTCCAGCTATACTTGGGAAACTGGTTAACAAGACCAATGATCCGAATGACAAAAGTTTTGACCTCCAGGATATCTTCAATCAACTCAGCGGAGGAAAGACTTCCGGCGTCAATATGGGTTCAATACTTTCCAAATTCAAAGGCGGGCTTGACAAGGATGCCGATGGAGACGTTGACCTTGATGATCTTAAATCATTGTTTGGCGGTGGCGGTGGAATCATGGATAAAGTCAAAGGGATGTTTAACTAAATGCTCAGGTATTCCCAGTTTTTTGGAGTTGCAGCAGCGTTGGTTTTAATCATTTCAGGATTTCTTCCGTGGACATGGCATCCTGATATTCAGAAATACTTTACCGGATTCTTCTCAGAGAATAATGCTTATGGGAAACCCGGTAAAGTATTTATTGTTTTGTGCACACTGGCGATCGTGTTCTTTCTGATCCCGCGTTTATGGGCCAAGAGGTTCAACCTGTTTTTTGGCGCCATCATACTTGCTTACGCGATTAAGACCTTTATCATCTTTTCAGGTTGTTATGCAGGAACCTGCCCCGTGATCCAGTACGGCTTGTGGATCATGCTCATTTCGGCAATCGGATTAATGCTGGGCGCCGTGCTGCCGGATATAAAAATTAATAAGGAAGAGGATGCCTGAGATTCATTTGAACAACTGCGATATGCCATAAGCACAGGCCGCGGCAATACTACCGGTAAGAGCTGCCCGAATACCACTGATCCATCCCCTGTCGCCATGGGAGTTGCCTTCAATATAACCACAAACAAAGAGGAGGGGCAGCGTAATCACGCCCGACCATTTCAGCGATTCGGTGGGAGAACCAAAAAAAATAAATGGGCTGATACAAATCATACCTCCGAGTAAATAACTGAGTCCGATTACCCAGGCCGCTACATAGGGTCGTTGAAGCGGTTCATACTTTTTTGCCGTAAGAAAGGCTCCTGTACTCATAGTAATGCTTCCTGCCAATGAGATCAGCAGACAAGTGAGCAGGATGTATCCGGTTGAAATGCCGAAAGCCGACATTCCCGCCGCAATCGCAAAGGGAACCATGAGGCCGTCGCTCAGGCCAATCATGGTGTTCAGGACAAAATCGCGGTTCATTAATTCAAATATCGGGTATCAGGATATCCTCAGGAAAAAAATCAGGCCACGATTGCGGCTCCTATGATCGAGACCGCCTCCCTTACCTGGGCTTCGTTGATCAGAAGCGGGGGTGCAAACCGGATCTTATCGCCATGCGTGGGCTTAGCGAGCAGGCCATAATCCTTCATTCTCAGGCAAATCTTCCATGCCGCTTCAGGATCCTCATCGCTGATCTCTATAGCATTGAGCAGACCCTTACCCCTTATCTGCGAAATCATCGGATTATTCAGTTTAGTCAACTCTGCTCTCATCAGCGTACCCATGGCTTCGGCATTCTCTGCCATTGATTCATTCTTCAGAACTTCCAGCGAGGCGATGGCCACCCTTGCGGCCAGCGGATTTCCCCCATAGGTAGAACCGTGTTCACCCGGTTGTATGGTGAGCATAATCTCATCATTGGCGAGCACCGCAGATACAGGCATCATGCCTCCGCTAAGGGCCTTTCCCAGGATCAGGATGTCGGGTGTTACTTGTTCGTGGTCGCAACAGAGCATCTTCCCCGTTCTGCCCAGTCCGGTCTGAATTTCATCCGCGATGAGCAAAACATTGGCATCGGCGCAATACTGTTTTGCCCTCGACAGGTAGCCTTCGTCCGGCACGATCACACCGGCTTCACCCTGGATGGGTTCAACCAGCAATCCTGCTACCATTGGATCCTGCAAAGCCCTCGCCAGGGCCTCTATATCATTGTAGGGAATGATTTCGAACCCGGGCATGAAGGGGCCAAAGCCATTGGTAGAGGAAGGGTCGGAACTGAAGGAGATGATCATCCCTGTTCTGCCATGGAAATTACCGCTACATACGATGATCTTCGCCTGGTTCACCGGGATTCCCTTAATCTGATAACCCCAGCGGCGGCAGAGTTTGATGGCGGTTTCCACCGCTTCCACACCGGTGTTCATCGGTAACACTTTGTCGAAGCCGAAAAAGGCAGTGATGTATTTTTCGAATTCGCCTAATTGATCATTGTAGAATGCCCTGGAAGTAAGGGTAAGTTTTTGGGCCTGATCAATGAATGCAGCCACGATTTCAGGGTGGCAATGACCTTGGTTGACCGCCGAATAGCCGCTCAGGAAATCAAAATACTTCTTGCCATCAACATCCCACACATAGACACCTTCCCCTCTTTGCAGAACAACGGGGAGGGGATGATAATTGTGCGCACCATGTTTGTCCTCAAGAGAAAAATAATGCGAAGACCTGGAAAACAGGTTATCGACTGTATGCATATACCAGAATTATAATTTGAAAAAAACAGGAAAAAAAAGGGGGAAATAATGGCTTACCCCAAGGGATGATCGAGGAAATCAAGGTTGGCTGAGAGAAAATTCGATATGGAAGTATTGATAGAAATAGTCCCGTGTTTTCACGAAGATACATTTTTTTATTTCATTATAAAAACCTGGTGAGGCAGGCCTGACTGGCTGAAATCGGGAGCTGATCCTTCCGGATAAATACCATATATCGTGGAACCCGTGCCGCTCATGGCAGCATACAAAGCCCCACTGCGATAGAGCTGTTCCTTTATTTCCCTGAGCTCCGGAAATTTTTCAAAAACAGGTGCTTCAAAGTCGTTGATCAGTTGATCCTTCCATTGATCGAGCGGAGCTTTGACAACCTCTCTGACCTTTACAGAAGGGAGGGAAGGCCGAATTTTCGAAAATGCCCAGGATGTACTGACATGAATGCCAGGAGTAACAAGCACCAGCAATTTGCCTGCAAGTACCGGCGAAAAGGATTCAAGAATTTCACCTCGCCCACTTGCCAGGGCAGGCCTGTTCTGCAGAAAAAAAGGGCAATCGCTGCCCAGCTCCAACGCATAAGCCGCCATTTGCTTATCATCGATATTCAAAGACAGAAGGTCGTTTAGCAATTGAAGGGTGGCAACGGCATCTGATGAGCCGCCTCCGAGTCCAGCTCCCACAGGGATGGCTTTGACGAGGTACATCTTCATTGGAGGCATACGGGGATAGTCGACATGCAACAGTTGCCAGGCCTTTATACAAAGATTGTCCTGCGGGTCGCCGGGAACCGGTAGTCCGCTTTGAATGCATTCAAAAAGATTCGATTCTCCTGCGGTGGGATCAGATGAAATGATGATCTCAGCGGCATCGGCGAGTGGGAGGGGATAAAACAGGCTTTCAATGTCATGAAAACCATCATTCCTTTTGGCAGTTATCCGCAGGCCGAGGTTGATCTTAGAGTTGGGAAAACTTACCAAACCGGGTGGATTGAAATGGGTGGAGGATCACAATTTCTTTCTTCGGTTGATCTCATCCCTTATGGCGATAGCCCTGAGATAGTCTTCCTGTTCAAGCACTTCATTGAGCAGATTGTTCAGCTCTTCAATACTGAGGGTGTTGAGATCATCGCTGCCTTTGTAAGTTTCGGTGGTGTACCGCTTCCCTGGCAATCTTCTTTTTGCCCGATGAGTCCTCCATCAAAATGCCCGCACTTTCCAGGATATTGTCGTAAGTATAGATCGGACAGCCAAATCGCACCGCAAGGGCCAGGGCGTCTGAAGTACGGGAATCAATTTCCACGGTATCATGCTCGCTGATGCAAAGTAATTTGGAATAGAAAATACCTTCCTGCAGGTCGCAGATAATGATTTCCTGTAGATCAATATTAAAGGCATTCATGAAATTCTTCATGAGATCATGGGTGAGGGGACGGCTGGGATGCATTTTTTCCAGGGCTACGGCTATTGCCTGAGCTTCAAAGCCTCCGATTACGATGGGAAGACGGCGGAGTCCATTAACTTCTCCCAGAACCACTGCATAGGAATGGGTTTGGGTAATGCTGTGCGACAAGGCCACTATTTCCAACTCTATTTTCTTCATAAGTTCACTAAACCCGACTTTGCCTCCGGCTACGGGATATTTGAATGATATGATTTAAGAATCACAAACCTACAGGTTTTTTATTGAATAATATAGTTGGGGAATGCACAACAGCTTTCATCTCAATTGCTTAACGGCATCGATCATTTTGGGTACTACTTCGAAGGCGTCGCCCACAATACCATAGTCAGCAGCTTTGAAGAATGGGGCTTCGGGATCTTTATTGATGACGACAATTACTTTGCTCCTGTTCACACCCGCGAGGTGCTGGATAGAACCGGATATCCCAATAGCAAAATATAAATTTGGGGCAATGGCCAGGCCGGTCTGTCCTACGTGTTCATGGTGAGGCCTCCAACCCGCATCTGCGACAGGCCTGCTGCAGGCAGTGGCAGCTCCAAGCAGATGTGCCAGGTCTTCAATCATCTTCCAGTTTTCCGGCCCCTTCAATCCGCGACCACCACTCACCACTTTTTCCGCTTCGCTCAATGGTATCTCACCCTTAATCTTATTCACCGAAACAACTTTTGTTTTCGCGGAGCCGGGAACGATATCCAGTTTCACCAGTTCTGCGACTCCACCAGGTTCCTTCACAGGAAAGGCATTGGGATTAAGGGTAATGATCTTCACTTTTGTATTTATCGAAATAGTCGCGAATGCCTTGCCTGAGAACACCGACTTCCTGACCGTAAACCCGGAGGAAATATCAGGTAGACCTATTGCCCCTGTGACCAGTCCGGCCTGCATGGCAACGGACAATTGAGGGGCAATTGCCTTCCCATGAAGATTGTTTGAAAAGATGATTACATCAGCCCCGGAGGTTTTGGCAACTTCGGCAATAATCTTAGTGTATACCTGGCCGTCAGGATGGTCCAGAGCAGGGTCGGCCAAATGGTAGATTTTCTTCAGTCCAAATTTCCCCAGCGTTGCCGGATCGTCATTAAAAGAGCCCAGCAAAATGCCTTCGGCTGTAGTGCCGAGCAATTCCGCAATACTTGCCCCAAACGAAATGGCCTCCGGAGTGCTTTTCTTGATAACACCTTCCGACTGGTCAATAAATATCAATACTGGCATAATGCAATTTTAGTGTCTCAGCAATCAGATTACTTTAGCTTCTTCACGCAACAGTCTTACGAGCTCCGCAGGATTGTCGGCAGGTATCAGTTTCACACCTGCTTTTGGCGGAGGCGTTTCAAAATTGAGCACTTTGGTAAATGGTTCCAAAGCCTTTGGTTCCACCACCTTTAGCGGCTTTGTTCTTGCTCCCATGATGCCCTTCATATTCGGGATCCGCTGTTCTGCCATTCCCTTCTGACAACTCACTACTACGGGCAATGTGGCCTCAACCACTTCATCTCCTCCTTCAATTTCCCTTGTAACACGAACCAGGCTTCCCTCGGATTCAAATTTTGTGGCCAGGCTGATGAACGGGACATCCAGTATGGCAGCAACCATGCCTCCAACGGAGGAACTGTTGTAGTCGATGGTTTCTTTACCTGTCAACACCAGGTCATAGTTGCCCGGCCTGGCGATCTCTGCGATCTGGGCGGCCACAAAGTAGCTGTCCTGGCCCGCAGTGTTTACACGAATTGCCTCTTCACCCCCCAGGGCCAATGCCTTGCGAAGAATTGGTTCAGTGTCTGCTCCTCCCACGTTGATGAGGTGAATGATGGTGGAAGGATCTTTTTCCTTGAGCTCCACCGCACGCACGAGGGCATACCATTCATCATATGGATTGATAATCCATTGAACGCCTGCTTCCGCGAATTTCGTATTGTTATCCGTGAAGGCTATTTTTGCAGTGGTGTCGGGGGTTTTACTGATGCAGACCAGGATCTTCATGATGACTCGATTTAAAAGTTGTTTATGCAACTAATAGACCCTGCAAACCAAAAGAAAATTCCACATATAAACAAGCGGATAAGGGAAATAAGTTTAATGCAGTATGGACAGGATCTCGACTCTCAAAGACTATTTAAAAGCCAGTCCCACCGACTCTTTTTTGCAACACGCCCTGGCGCTCGAATACATTAAAATGGACGATGACCATACCGCTCGACACCTGTTTGAAGAAATTCTTCAGCGGGATCCGGGATACATCGGCTCGTATTATCACCTTGGAAAACTTCTCGAGCGTTCTGGCGAGAGTAAGCTGGCAGCCAAATGGTATCAGCAGGGAATGGAAAAGGCAGCTGCTGCGGATGACCGGCATGCGCTCAATGAACTCCGCGGAGCCTTTGAAGAGATGAATGACGATGAATCATGACAGAATTATGTACTGAATTTACCAACATGATTGCCCGGCTACAACTTTTTGCGTCAGGCGACAAACTGTTGCTGGGTGTGAGTGGTGGTATGGATTCAATGGTTCTTACCGCGCTTTGCGCCGAGGCAGGGTTGAATTTTGAAATAGCCCATGCCAATTTTCAGTTACGCGGCGAAGCCAGTGACCTTGATGAAGAACTGGTATCAGTTATATCGGAAAAATATGGAGTACCGTGTCATTCCCGGAAATTTGACACGTTTACCTATGCAAGTGAAAAGAAAATAGCCGTTCAGCAGGCTGCCCGGGAATTACGGTACGAATGGTTTGCAACCTTCCTCACTTCCGCAGATGATGCCGAGTCCGGAAGCACCCAGCCCAAATATATTGTTACGGCTCATCACCGCGACGACAATATCGAAACGGTTCTTTTTAATTTTTTCAGGGGTACGGGTATTTCGGGTTTGCGTGGCATTTTGCCAAAACAAAACCGAATCATAAGACCACTTCTTTCGGTTTCAAAAGCAAGATTGCAAAAATATGCAGAGCAAAATTCCCTGGAATGGAGGGAAGATGAATCAAACCAGAGTTCAAAGTATTCCCGCAATTTTATCCGCAACCGTATTCTGCCACTAATCACCGAAATCATTCCCGAAATCGACAGGAATATCGGCCACAACATTCAAAGAATGATGGAGACCGAAGAGCTGTACCGGCAGGCAATTGAGATGCACAGGAAAAAACTGCTTAAACAATCCGGCAATGAGTTTCAAATTCCCATTAATGCGCTACTGTCCAGGAGTCCTGTGCATTCCATTTTATATGAGTTGGCTAAACCCTTCGGGTTTTCTGCTCACCAGGTGCCTGAGTTAATGAAACTCACCCGAAGCGAGCAGGGAAGCTTTGTGGATGCAGATTCATATCGAATCATTCGCAACAGGAACATACTGATCGTTACGCCAAAGGAAAACAAAGAAAGCGGCCTTGTCCTGATCGGGAGCAATGAAGCTACCCATGCACTACCCAATCCTTATCGGAGCTTGACTATCTCAATGAACCCAAAACAGGATGTGGTCATCACTGGTCAGCAGGATGTAGCCGATATGGATTCCAACAAGCTGGAATTTCCCTTGATATTCAGGAGATGGAAACAGGGAGATTATTTTTATCCCCTGGGTATGGCAAAGAAAAAAAAGGTCGGACGTTTCCTGATCGACCTTAAACTATCACCCACAGCAAAACAAAATATTCATGTGTTGCAGTCCGGAAGCCGGATCTGCTGGGTAGTAGGTTTAAGGATTGACGAGAGATTCAGGGTCACGGACAAAACTATTACCGTGATAAGTTTGAAGGTAATTTAATAGCCGAAATATGATTTCACGCCACTGATGAATTGAGGGATGGCCTCATATTTTTCCGAAACCGCTCCCGCAATAATGAGGAATGCCACACCGAAGAGCGCACCCCAGATATGGGCAGAGTGGTTGATATTGTCGCCTCCTTTTTTGTCGAGGTAAGCCGAGATGATAAGGTAGAGAGGACCGAATACGAACCCGGGGATTACAGGTGGCAGAATGAACAGGCCTACTTTCATCTGAGGGTAAATCATCAAACCCGCGAAAACAACAGCCGACACGGCTCCTGATGCTCCAAGGCTCCGGTACTGCGGATCATTCCGGTGTTTTGAATAGGTGGGGAGGATGGATACCACCAGGGCGAGAAAATAGAGCAGGAGGTAAATTAATTTACCTGATTCCCCAAATATGTCAATAAATTTTTCTTCAACAAACTGGCCGAAAAGATAAAACGAGAGCATATTGAATATCAGATGCGCATAGTCGGCATGGATGAAGCCGGAAGTGATGAACCGGTAATACTGATTTCTCGAACTTATTGCGGGAGGATAAAAGATAAGGTCGCCCATGATCTTTTCACTACTGAACGCGCTGATGGAAACAATGGCTGTGATGATTACGATGATGACCGTGATAGAGAGCAAGGTAAATTTTGGGCAAAGATAAGTTGAATGACTGGTTCAGGAATGATGATAAGATTCGTTTCTGAGAATGGTACACGCCCGGTATATCTGTTCAGCAAGAATCAACCTCACGATCTGATGGGGGAAGGTGAGCGCGGAAAGCGACCATTTCAAGTCTGCCCTGTCGAGTACCGTACTATCCAGGCCAAATGCACCACCTATAAGAAAAACAATCTGACGTGTGCTTTCATTCGCTCTCGATTGTATCAATGCCGAGAGTGATTTGCTGTTCATCATTTTACCTGCCTCATCCAGGGCAACAAGATAATCCTGCGGGCCAATCAGTTTCAAAATCTGGACACCTTCTTTTTTCTTTAGTGCTGATTCAGACGGTGAACCTCCTTTAACGGGTGGAATGATCTTCCATGCAACGGGAAAATAATTGGAAACTCTTTTTGTGTAATCTTCTATGCCGGGATCCAGATAGCCTTCATTGGTTTTACCGATTGCGAGAAAAAGCAACTTCATTGTTTTCTTAGCCGCATTAAAAAGACCCCTGCTGGCAGGGGTCAAATATATCTATTTCATCCGACTACCTACACTCCAGATCCTCTGATCAATCTGAGCAGGATGGCAATAACTGCAATCACCAGCAGAATATGGATCAGGCCACCGGCGCTATAGCCAATGAATCCAACTGCCCAGATGATAACGAGTACAATGGCGATTAAATACAGAATGTTTCCCATGATGAAATGTTTACTTTAGAGATGGTGTTACCGTCCTATTCTTTAAAATAACTTGCCAAACAGATATTCAGTCAATTGCATGGATAAATGAAGATCCGGTCAAGTTATGGGGATTTATTTCTACACTCCCAGCCTACAATTACATTAATGAATGGTTAAGAATAGTTTATGATAATTCGGTCTTTTTGTCCACCTTGGGCAAATTGGTACGTTTATTCGTATTATATGCTTACAAACCTGATAAGTGCGTATGAATAAAACAATTATAGTCTCAAACAGGTTGCCGGTTAAACTCAATGAAAACAGTGGTCAATATAGTTTAATTCCCAGTGAAGGGGGCCTTGCAACTGGGTTAGGATCAATATACATGCAATCGGGAAATGTCTGGGTCGGCTGGCCCGGCATGGACATACCTGATGAAATTCAGCAGCAGGATATCACCCGTCAGATGGATCAGCTGAATCTGAAACCGGTATTCCTGAGCCAGGATGAGATCAACAACTATTACGAAGGCTTTTCCAACGAAGTACTCTGGCCGGTTTTTCATTACATGACAACCTATGCCCGGTATCACCAGGCCTACTGGGATTCCTATCTGGCTGTAAATAAGAAATTCCGGGACACGGTACTCGATATTGCGGAGCCTGGTGACGTTATCTGGATCCATGACTACCAGTTATTGTTACTTCCGGGCTTGATCCGGGCGGTTTTGCCCGACATCACCATCGGATTTTTCCAGCATATACCTTTTCCGTCCTATGAGCTGTTTCGTCTGATTCCCTGGAGGTTGGAACTCTTGGAGGGAATGCTGGGCGCTGACCTGATCGGCTTTCACACCTTTGATGATGCGCGCCATCTTGTTCAATCGACCCGCAGACTGATCCCTTCTGTCATTTCGGCATCAAACGAGATCACCTATCACAACAGGACCGTAGTGGTGGACAGTTTCCCCATGGGAATCGACAGCCTGAAATTTCAGTCGATGGTCACCACTCCGGCGGTGCAGGAACAAATCGTTCCCCTCGAAAAGAACTTTGCCAACATCAAGATCATACTTTCCATCGACCGGCTCGATTATAGCAAGGGAATCCTTCAACGCCTGGAAGCTTTTGAATCCCTTCTGCAGAATGATGAAGGATATACGGGTAACGTGGTGCTCTATATGATCGTAGTTCCATCCAGGGACAACGTTCAACAATACCGCGACCTGCGTGATGAAATTGACAAAGTCGTTGGAAGTATCAATGCCAGGTACAGAACTATTGACTGGCAACCGGTCTTCTATTTTTACAGGGCCTTTCCAATTGAAGAATTGTCCGCACTGTATGCGAAAGCGCAGATCTGCCTGGTTACACCCATGCGTGATGGTATGAACCTGGTATGCAAGGAGTATATTGCCAGCAGACTCAACAACGATGGAGTGCTCATTCTTAGCGAAATGGCAGGTGCTTCAAAGGAGCTGATCGACGCGATTATCGTAAACCCGAACAATATTCAGGCTATTGCCAATGCCATCCGTGAAGCACTGGTGATGCCCGAACACGAACAGAAGCGCAGGATGAAAATGATGAAAGCCCTGGTTATGAAATTTAATATCAATCATTGGGTAAAATTATTCATGAGCAGGCTCAGAGAAGTAAAACAAATGCAACAGTCGATGTATGCCAAAAGAATAGGATTTTCAACGAGGGAGAACATAAAAAAATATTATGTCAATACCAGCAAGCGCATCATATTCCTGGATTATGACGGCACCCTGGTAGGTTTCAATACCAATATCGAACTCGCGGCTCCGGATGAAGAATTGTTCAGTCTCCTGAAAAGATTAGCCGCCGATCCGACAAACAGGATTGTCATTGTCAGTGGCAGGGATCCAAAGTTTCTTGAAAAATGGTTTGGTGGACTGGATATCGACATTATATCGGAGCATGGGGCGTGGACCAAACTCAGAGGCAGCAAATGGGTCAGTGCTTCCAACCTCAGTGCACAATGGAAAAACGAGATTTTCCCCGTTCTCGAAAGCTTTACCGATAAAACAGCCGGTGCTTTCATCGAAGAAAAGGATTTTTCTCTGGTCTGGCACTACCGCAAGGTAGAAGACAGCCTGGGTGAACTGCGAACAAACGAACTGGTCAATACCCTCCACTATCTGGTTCAGGATAAGGGTCTGCAATTGCTTCCCGGAAATAAAGTGGTGGAGATCAAGAGTATCGAGATCAACAAAGGAAAAGCGGTGATGAATTTCATGCAGGAATATGAATACGACTTCGTGATGGCCATCGGTGATGACCATACTGACGAAGACATATTCAAGGCCCTGCCGCCAACGGCCATTACCATTAAAGTGGGAAGTCATATCACCGCTGCCAGGTATTTTATCGGCGACTTTGTAGATGTCAGGGTTTTCCTCAAGGAACTGTCACTGCAAAGGTCAACCGACATCGAGGGGGTATTCAAAGGAAGATAGGGGAGTCCAGTTTCATGGATATGCGGTAAGCCGCGTTCATCAAACCAACATGGCTGTATGCCTGTGGGAAATTTCCCCACTGACTTCCATTGTTCTCATCCACATCTTCACTGAACAACAGCAGGTGATTGGAATATTGAAGCAGTTTTTCAAACTCTCTTATGGCGTCCTCAATTCTTCCCACGCAGGCCAGGGCTTCAACATACCAGAAGGCACAGATCAGGAAGGTTGATTCCGGTTTTCCGAAGTCGTCTGCATGCACGTACCTGTAGAAAAGACCTGTCGGTGTTTTTAATTCTTTTTCCAGTGCCGAAAGATGGTCTCGTGCCTTTTGGGAAGAAGGATCGATATAATTCATCATGATCAGCTGCAGGGTACTCGCGTCGAGATGTGGACTACCCGCTGCATGGGTGTAAACCTTTCGCTGCGAATCATAACAGGCTTCAATATGCGCGGTTGCCTTGTCCTTCAGCATTAGCGCCTTTGCCAGCAGTTTTTCATCACCTATGATATTGGCCATCTTTTCAGCCGCCAGGCAGCCGGCCCACTGGAAGAGGTTGCTGTAACAATGTACGTTGGCTGTATTCCTGAATTCCCAGATCCCTGCATCAGTTTCATCTATCGTCACCTCTATTTTCGAAAGAACTGTGTCAATCCATTTAGCAGAATCTTTTCTTTCGATGAAAACGAAACGATGATCGATATAGAGCGGCAGCAGGGAGATCAGCACCTGGCCATAAATATCATTCTGGATATGCTCGTAGGCCTGGTTGCCTATCCGAACTGGTTGGTTGCCAAGATAACCGCTCAGATGGGGAAGGAGTGTTTCTGTAAGTTGCTTTTGACCTGTGATTCCATAAAGCGGTTGGTATCGGTGTTCCTCCGAAAAACAGATGTCTGTAACAAAATGAAAATATTTTTCCATTTCTTCAAAGTGCGCGATATGGTTCAGTGAAGTGATGATATAATAAGTATCCCGCAGCCAACAGAATCTGTAGTCCCAGTTTCTCCCACTCCCATCGAATTCCGGCAGACTTGTGGTGCTTGCCGCGATAATCGCCCCTGTGTCTTCATATTGGTGAATCTTTAGGACCAAAGCCGACCGGATGACAAAGGGTTGATAGAATCTTACAATCGATGAATGTTTGATCCATGTTCTCCAGTACGATATAGTATCCCGCAGGAAAGTCTCTGCTGTTGTTTCTAATGGCGCTTCCAGCGGAGCTCCATAGGTAAGCAGGAGATACCTAGTTTCATTGAGTATAAAATTGTGGCCTTCAAGAATATAATTGATGGGGATATTAGTCGTCAGTCTGAGATTGTCGCCGGAGCCATGGTATTCAACGTGATTGCTTCCACGGGAGGGCTCCAGCTGTTTGGTTCCGTACTCATACACAGGCCGGCACTTGATTTTGATCCGTGGCATACCATCGAGCAACTCAATCTTGCGGACCAGCATCAGGGGTTTGAAGAATCTTTCATACTGGTTGAACCGTGGAGCAAAATCGGTGACCCTGTATTTGCCATCCTGGGTAGTGATCTCGGTCCGCAATACATTGGTGTTTTCGAGATAGTACTGTTTCGACTTGTACTCGCCCGGTGGGAGGATGGAAAACTCGCCTCCTTTTTCTTTATCCATCAGTCCTCCGAATACAAAAGAGCTATCGAACCTTGGCCAGCATAACCATGAGATATTCGTGTTAATGTCAACATGCGCCAGGTAGGCACAGTTTCCGATAAGACCGGATTGATAAGTGTGTTTATCCATTTTTTAAACTAATCTGGCACGTCAGGATCTGACCAGCGCCTGTTCAAGAAAGTTGGGAATAACATGCGCATAGGTCCAGCCAATCTTTTCGGGGTCATTTAGCTGGTCGATCATGGACTGCCATTTTTCAATTCCATGATCTTCGACCACGATTACTTTCTTATCATTTCTCTGCAGATACATGCTCATGCCTTCAGCATCTGCTTCCGGATGAAATTGTGTGCCCAGCATGTACTGGTTAAAACGGATGGCCATCACGGCTCTTTCCAGTGGAACATGGGGCCGTTCTTTTTCAATGGCAAGGATGGAACCCCCAAGCTGGCCAAGTCTTTCCCGGTCTGGTTCGATCACTTGGTAGTCGCGGCTGTCCACTGCATAGAAGGGATCATTCAGACCGCTGAACACGGGGTCCTCGGGACCTTGTTCGATAAGGTGCACCGGGAATACTCCGAACGCTGTTGATCTCCTTGGGGTCACAAGGCCCACGTCAAAAAATCTGCAGGCGAGTTGAAAGGAATGGCAGATAAAAAGCACATGTTTCTTGTCATGGTTGTCTGGGGAGTTGTTGAAGTCAACCATTTTTTGCAACCACCTGAAATATTTAGTTTCCCATTCGCTCCCCACGCTGTCGAGTGGGGATCCGGGTCCCCCCGTTGAGATGTAGAGATCATAGGTGAGATCGGGAATTTCGTTTTTCAGACGCACGTCAAATTGGTCATAGGTCAAATCGATGTCATTTGACTTGCCATAAGCAACAATAAGGTCTTTGATACAGCGCATGCCCTGATTCGGCACGCCCTCATAAAGATCAAGAATGGCCACTCTGACGGTCTTTGCTAGCTTGTCGGACATAGCTGCAAATTTACAGATATTCCAGGAAGCGGAAGGTGGCGTCAACAGAAAAATCGGCCATGCCTTTGCGTTGCATCCCGCATGATAAGTGAAGAAAAATCAGGGTGCCAGTATTTTCAGCATTTCGTCCGCCACCAGCGCATTGCCTTTCTCATTCAGGTGTACCCTGTCAGCAGTCAATATCCCCGACTCCTTATTTTCAGGATTGTTGGCCAGGTCGTATTCAAGAAATTTTTTCCGAAGGTCTACCAGTCCGCATTTATTCCGCGAAGCCAACCCCCTGATGATTTTCGCATATTGGTTGAGGTCACCATCCTGCGAATTGCTGAAGTCGATTTTTTCGCCAATGGCTGCAGGTGTGGTCAGGATAACCTTGATTTTATCAGCCTGGAGTTTCTGTATCAGTCGTTGGTAAAATTTTTCAAATTTGTCGGGGTCGGTGCCGGTACCATACATCGACTTATGCCAGACGTCATTCACACCAACCCAGATCACAACAATGTCGGGTTTTTTCGCCACCACATCACTGTCCATCCGCAGATACAGATCATAGATCTTGTTGCCACCGATGCCCGCGCCGATCAGTTCGAAGCGGTTGTCCTGCTTTTTCGATTTCAGTAATTCACCGAGTTTAACAATATAGCCACCCGAATCCACACCAGCCTGTGTGATAGAATCTCCAAAAAAAATAACCTTCTGTTTTTTTTGCCACGGCATAAATGCGGTTAATACAATTGCGAATATTACGACGATTACATATTTCATATGGGACATGTTTCAAATGTAGCTGACTATTTCCTCCAGGTACTTCTTGTCTGTTTGATCAAAGTGATTGTAATGTTCACTGTCAGCGTCAAGCACCCCAATTACTGATCCATCCCGTTTGATGGGCACGACGATCTCTGAAAGGGAAAGACTGCTGCAGGCAATATGGCCGGGGAACAGGTTCACATCGGGGACGATGATGGTTTCTTCCTTGTCCCAGCTTGTGCCGCAGACGCCCTTCCCCTTAAGTATCCTGGTACAGGCCAGCGGCCCCTGGAAGGGTGCCAGAACAAGCTGTTCTTCCTTCACCAAATAAAAACCAATCCATAACCATCCGAATTGTTGCTTGAGCATGGCGCTGATATTGGCCAGATTCGCGATAAGGTCTGATTCGCCTTCGACGACGGCCCTGATCTGTGGGATGAGGGACTGATACTGTTCCGACCTGGTGCCCCCGATAACATGGAGTTCTTCTGCCATGGTGCAAATTTACGTGTCAGCAAGGAATTGCTCATGGATGTAATCCATCACCTTGATCATACTCCCTGTCTCTTCGTACACCTTCAGCTGCCTGTCTGCACCGGTACCATTCTCCATCATTTTTGTGATGTAATTGATCGCGTGACGGGAACCGAGCTGATCAACGACATCATCCACAAAATCCAGCAGTTCGTTGATCAACACCCTTGTGTTCACCTCTTCCTCTTTGCCAAAATCAATCAGCCTGCCATCGATACCATACCGGCTTGCGCGCCACTTGTTTTCATTGATCAGTGCCCGCGTATATTGTATGAAATTCAGATTCTGGCCATGTAGTTTGTAGATCTTCGCGCAGATGGCCTGGAACAGAGCAGCAATGGCTATGGTTTCCGATACGGTCATCGGAACATCACAAATACGGAACTCTACTGTATTGAAGAAAGGATGAACCCTCAGGTCCCACCAGATCTTTTTTGCATTGTCGATGCAGTTGGTCTTTACCAGCAGCTTGACATAATTATCGTACGCTTCAATGCTTTCAAAGGTTTCGGGTATGCCTGTGCGGGGAAATTTATCGAAGACTTTTGTGCGGAAAGATTTGTATCCCGTTTGCCTCCCTTCCCAGAAAGGAGAGTTGGTGCTTAATGCATAAATATGGGGGAGGAAATACCGTGTAGAATTGGCGATGTGGTTGGCCATTTCACGGTTCTCCATGCCCACATGCACGTGTAATCCAAAAATGAGATTGCTTCGTGCGGCTTCCTGCAGTTCATTGACGATCTCGTTGTAACGGACATGATCTGTGATCAGTTGGCTTTCCCAGTGACTGAAAGGATGTGTGCCCGAAGCACCCACCCAAAGCCCAAGTCCGTCTGCGATTCCTGAAATGGTTTTCCGGAGGGCGGCCACATCTTTGTATGCTTCATCCACATCCTGACAGATATCTGTACCCACTTCCACCACGGCCTGGTGCATTTCAGCCTTTACTTTGTCCTTGATCACTTTCTGGCCTTCGTACACAATTTTCTGTTCATGGCTTTTCAGCTCCCTGGTTTCCGGGTCTACCACCATGTATTCTTCCTCAATGCCTAATGTGAAATGTTTGCTGAAGATGTTGCTCATCAAATTTGCTTGAACTTTTATTTGCCTGCCTAATGTATCTTTTTTCCGGCAACCCCGGTTTTTATAAATTCTCCCCAGGTGAGGTTGTCCGTTCCACTCTGATCTGCGGCCCTTTCAATGGCATAGTTCGCGGCCGTTTCCACCACCCATTCAAAATTCTCTTCTCCCACGCTGGTCCTTTCGGCATCAGGAGCAGGATTGCAGAAATCAATTGCATAGGGAACGCCATCGCGGTAGGCCAGCTCAACGGTATTGAAATCATATCCCAGGTACTGATTGATCCGTATTACAATGTCTTCCATTTGTTTCTTTCTTTCGGAAGATGGACTGAAGCCAGCACTGTAGCGAAGATGATGCGGGTTGCGCGGTTCATATGGCATAATGCGCACGTATTTTCCTCCGATGCAATAACATCGGTAATATTCATCAAATACAATCTCTTCCTGCAGCAACATCACCAGCTGACCGGTTTCCGCATGCTTCTGATAAAAATCTTCCACATTTTCAACACGGTAAACATTTTTCCATCCTCCACCCGCGAAAGGTTTCATATAGGCAGGAAACCCAACATAGTTAAAGATTTCGGACCAGTTCAATGGGTAGGCCAGGTTGCTGAACGATTTGTCGGAAGTTTCAGTCGGGAGTTCCCTTGAAGGAATGATAACAGTTTTGGGTACCGGCACCCCGATCTGCGTGGCCAGACAGTTATTGAAAAATTTTTCATCGGCGCTCCACCAGAAGGGATTGTTGATGACCGCTGTGCCGGAGACCGCGGCGTTTTTCAGGTATGCCCGGTAAAATGGCACATCCTGGGAAATCCTGTCGATGATAACCGCGTATTCCCCGCCCAGGCCCTGCATCACCTTATCTATCCTCACCGGTTCCGCAACAATTCCCGAAACATTCTTGCTGTTCACTCTTTCGATAAAAGCCATGGGAAAACTACGTTCCTGACCAAAGAGAATACCGATCTTTTTCATCTTTAAATTTATCGGAACGCCCCTGAAAAAAAAAATTGAATATTGCAGTTCAGATTATTGCCTGCTGCTTTGCAGGAATTTGAAACTGCCATTATGAGCGAAACCAGGCAACCGGTTAAAATGGAAATAATAGACTTTGAGTCGGACCTGCTCAATAGATCCGTGAGGATAGATGTTTATCTTCCCTCCAGCCGGGCGACTCGGGGACCCATGTCTTTATTGCTTGTCAATGACGGACAGGACCTGTTGAAGATGAAATTCGCCAGTATATTGGAAGAACATGCCGCAAGAAAAGGAGCCAGAGAATGCCTGGTCGCGGCCATTCATTGTGGTGTGGACCGCATGAATGAGTATGGTATTTCTTCTTCACCAGATTACAAAGGCAGGGGAGCCAAAGCGGCATTATATGAACAGTTTGTAATCACCGAATTGTTGCCCTGCATCCGGATAAGATACGCGGCAATGGATTTCTATGAGACCAATTTTGCGGGCTTCTCGATGGGTGCTCTCAGTGCATTGAATATTGCGTGGAACCACCCGGATATCTTCTCAATAGTGGGCATGTTCTCTGGTTCTTTCTGGTGGCGGAGCGTGGACAATCACGCCAAAAATTACGACAAGTGGGCTCACCGCCTGATGCATTCCAATATCAGGGCAGGAAAATATCAATCCCATTTCCGTTTCTTCTTCGAGTGTGGCGAGCTGGACGAAACCGAAGACCGGGATAAAAATGGTGTGATCGATTCCATTGATGATACGATAGACCTGATGCGCGAACTCCTGAAAAAAGGATACCTGGAAGGAAAAGATTTCAAATATCTCCAATTGCCGCATGGCCGTCACGATGTGCCTTCATGGGAGAAAGCCTTTCCCGCATTTCTTAAATGGGGATGGGTAAAATAAAAAAGGGAGGCTTGCGCCTCCCCATATGAATGTCTAGCGGTTAAACTAATTGAAGATATACCTCAGACCCAATTGTAAACCCCAGGTACTCGTAGTCGAGTAATTGGGTTGATAGGCCTTCTCAGGGCCAGAGGGGTCAAAAGTATACTTGGGGTTTTGCCTGTCGAAGGCTTCAGAACCGGTGTTGTTTGAGGAACTGGGCGTACCCAGGATTCCCATATCCTGAAAGGTACCAAAAGTATATGAATACTTGTAGCCCCATGATGAATTTAGCAGATTAAGGAAATTGATCGCATCCAGACTAAGCTGGATCGTATGTTTTTTATCGCCCGCCATGATGGTGAAGTCTTCCATCACACGCAGGTCCAGTGAATGAATCCAGGGTAGCGTTGCGCCATATTTTTCAATGTACTGTCCCTTGTGCTTGTTGAGGTACTTGTCATTTTTGATAAAGTTGAAAAAAGCATCACTCTGTTCCTGCGCAGTGTATGTAACGGCATTGGCTCCCGAACCAACCTTGAAGCCTTCCACAAATTGTATCTCGGATGGACTTGCCGGAATGTAGATCATGTCGTTGCTCTGTCCATCTCCATTGATGTCGGCTCCATAACGGAAAGTGTAACGTTCCTGTGACTGGCCGGCATAGAAAAAGCCAATTGTGGTGGCAAGTTTCTGGTTCGCGTAACTGAATCGATAGGAAGCATTCGCGATCACGCGATGTGGGATGGAATAATTGGATGGGCCAAGTTCAGGCCGGTTAGGATTGTTGATGATGTTATTTGTATTGAAGCCACTGCCCGACTGGTCAGAGCTTCCAATGGCCACTTCCTGTGCAAGCGTATAGGTGTAAGCGATACCTCCTTCCCAGTTTTTTGAAAATGATTTCTGCAACTGGCCGGTGAGCGAAAAGCTCGAACCCTTGTTTGTGTTGTCGAGTACGATCATCTGGTTCACCTCGTTGTTCAATCTTGTTGCATAAACGGGCCGCTTGTCTGCTATACCGCCGAGATTGCCCGTTGCATCGCCAAGGTTAGCATTTCTGAAATACACATTATTGATCTGCTTAGTGTAGATCGCCTCAATGGTGAAGAGGAAATCTGTTGCAAACCTTTTATCCATGGCAAGGGTAGATCGCCATACCTGCGGCATTTTGAAACCCTTTGCCACGGCGGAGAATGAGGAATTCGGTGGTATACTTGTGCCCACAGGAGGAGGATTAGAAGGAATATAGGTTGTACGGTCAGCATTATACCGGATGCCAGTAAGCTCGTCGCCGGTTGGTTGATAGATCGCACGAACCACCCCATCATCCCCAACCTGATTAACCAGCCAGATGAACGGTATTCTTCCTGTAAACACACCTGTTCCTCCGCGGATGATCATTGACTTGTTTCCTTCCACGTCGTAAGTGAATCCTAACCTGGGTGAAATCAGCAGGTTGGCTTCAGGCCATTTGCTGAGATCAAAACTTTCGGGATTGCCATCCTCATCCCTGAACGTGACCGCTTCAACCGCAGGGTTGGATGGAGGGGTGTATGGATAAAAGGGTTTGTCGAGCCTCAGGCCATAGGTAACTTTAATCTTATCACTCACAGTCCAAAGATCCTGCACATATAGCCCCAATTGAGAAA
Organism: uncultured Chitinophagaceae bacterium; assembly: GCA_963808065.1. Lineage (GTDB taxonomy): Bacteria > Bacteroidota > Bacteroidia > Chitinophagales > Chitinophagaceae > Flavitalea. The sequence continues at coordinate 238,232 of CAWEEK010000007.1, read as the reverse complement.
ATTTGGCTTCGGGAATTTTTATTCCCTTCGGATTATTTGGATCATAGGCCACAGCAAAAACAGATGGTGCTTCGTTATTCAGGAAAGATTCCAGCGAATTGTACCTGTAATACCCGGGACCGCCGGCGCTTGTAAACGAATTCGCGAAAGAAAGGGCTTCAAAACTTGCCCCGCCTGTTAATGAATGTTTGCCGAGTTTGATAGTGATATTGTCAGCGACATTGAACGCCTTATCGCTAATGGAATTCTGATACGAGAAAAGGTCGGTGCCAATTGAAATATACACGTTGTTCGCATCTTTCATGATGTCGGCAAAAGGCATGGTGCTATTTGGAACCCGTTTGAGTTGGTTGTCCGTGTAGGAAGCGATCAGCTGGTTAGCAATGCCGGAGGTCAGGTTTGAATTGATTTCGCCGACGATGGATTTCACAAGCGTGTTGTTCTTGAAATTAGATCCTGAATAACTCATACCTCCTGTGGAGAAAGCGCCTCTGCGGGTGTTGTTGATACGGGATGCACTCACACCCGTGACACTGGAAGAATTAATCTGGTCGTCGTCATTGGTTTCCGATTGGGTGTACCTGAGGGTGAGCCGGTGTTTACTGGTAATATTCCAGTCCAACCGTCCCAGAAATTTGGTGTTGTCCGTTTTAAAATCATAACCCTGGTAGTCGCCCGGATCATACTGATAGGTATTGATCAGATAGGATTTCAAATTATCCAGGTCGCTGGCCAGAACGCCTGTGGCCTGGGGATTATCATCGGTGGGACTGGTCTTCGCCACCAGGGTCTGGCCCGGTTGATTTCTCTTCTCTGATTCAAAATTGACAAAGAAAAATAATTTATCCTTGATGATCGGTCCGCCCAAGCTGGCCCCAAAGGTTTGAAAGTTCCGGTCGGCATTGGACACTTCTATTCCGTCGACCTTATCACCATTAAACTTATTATTACGGTAATAACCATAAGCTGTTCCATACCAATTATTTGTACCTCTTCGAGTTACGGCATTTATCCCGCCTCCGGTAAAGCCAGCCTGCCTTACGTCGAAGGGAGATATATTCACCTGGATCTGGTCGATTGCATCAATAGAAATGGCCGAAGTAGCGCCACCGGGAATCATCCCATCACCCGACCTGCCAAAATTATTATTGAACAATGAACCATCGATGGTGAGGTTATTGTACCTGTTGTTCATACCAGCGAAACTATTCCCATTGCTCTGAGGTGTAAGCCTCGTAAGGTTGGTGATACTCCTGGTGATATTCGGAAGATTCTGTAATTGCCGGTTGCTGATATTTGTGGAAGCACCAGTCTTTTCTGTGGTGCCTCTTCGTCCGGCACTGATCGTCACCAGTTGCAGTTCGGCATTCGAGGGCGATAAAACAGTTTGGATCGTGAACCTTTCGCCCAGCGGAATATTGATATCTGTTTTGACAAACTCTTCATAACCCACATTGGATATTTTGATGGAATAAGGACCGCCCGGCGGGATGTTATTCAGGTCGAACATGCCATCGGCTCCAGTGAGAAGTGAAAACCCGGCGCCGGTGGATTCATTTTTAACAGTAATCGTAGCGCCGCTCAGGGTTTCTCCTTTTGCATTTTTTACGATTCCATTCAAACTACTGGTGGTAACCTGTGAAATCACGGTTAAGGGCAGCAACACACACGCTATCAGGGCGTTCAAGACAAGTTTTCTCATAATTGGTTTTTTGCTATAGCAAATAAATGACAATTATGGCAAGCGGGCTTTTGCATAAAGTTAACAAATTGTGATTCAACTGGAGCGATGAGCATCAGTTCCGAATCGCGTGGGGAAATACTACCTTTGCGAAAACACTGAAGATGCTTGATCCGATAGAATCCGCGATAGCTGATATAAAGGCCGGAAAATTGGTGGTAGTAGTTGACGATGAAGACCGCGAAAATGAAGGTGATTTTCTTACCGCGGCACAGAGCATAACCCCCGAACTGGTCAATTTCATGAGCAAATATGGGCGGGGCCTGATCTGTACTCCGCTGGTCGAAGAAAGATGTGACGAACTCAAACTTGACCTGATGGTCAACAACAACACTGCCCTTCATGAAACCGCTTTTACTGTTTCTGTAGACCTGCTCGGTCATGGCTGTACCACGGGTATCTCGGCACACGATCGGGCCAAAACCATTCAGGCTCTTGTAAATAACGAAACACGCCCCGAGGACCTCGGCCGCCCCGGACATATATTTCCACTACGCGCGAAGAAAGGGGGAGTGCTTAGAAGGGCTGGACACACCGAAGCTGCCATCGACCTGGCAAAACTTGCCGGTCTCGCGCCAGCAGGTGTGCTTGTCGAAATCATGAACGAAGATGGTTCCATGGCCCGCCTTCCGGAGCTCAGGGAGATTGCCAAAAGATTTGACCTGAAACTCATCTCAATCAAAGAACTTATCGAATACAGACTGAAGACTGATTCGCTGATCGAAGAAATAGTCAGGGTCGATATGCCAACCAAATTCGGGCAGTTTAAACTGGTGGCTTTCAGGGAGAAGAACACTGACAATGAACATTTAGCTTTAATTAAAGGAGAATGGGAAAAAGATGAACCTGTCCTGGTCAGGGTGCATTCTTCCTGCTTTACCGGCGACATCCTTGGATCACTTCGGTGCGACTGTGGCGAGCAGCTGGAAGCGGCAATGGAAATGGTGGAACGCGAAGGAAAGGGTGCCATACTTTACATGAACCAGGAAGGAAGGGGCATAGGCCTGGTGAACAAATTGAAGGCCTACAAACTCCAGGAAAATGGAATGGACACGGTTGAAGCAAATCTTCATCTCGGATTCCCCATGGACCAACGAGATTATGGAGTAGGTGCTCAGATCCTCAGGCATCTCGGCATTACCAAACTTCGTCTGATCAGCAACAACCCGAAGAAAAGAGCAGGGCTGCTTGGATATGGAATTGAGATTGTCGACACCGTTCCTGTGGAGATCGTACCTAACCCACACAATGAAAAATACCTGATGACCAAAAGAGATAAGCTGGGTCATACCATCCTCGGCCAGTAATTATTTAAAGAGAGATTATTTCTGGGAAGTGTCCGTTTTCTTTGGCACTGGTTTCTTCTTCTTTTTCGGTTCTACCAATTCTCCGAATCGTTCAAAGTCTTTGCGGTAACTGATACTTGCTCCGGTTCTGTTCTGGCGCATCGCCGCATTGACAAGATAGGTGTAAGAATCCCTGTAGAAAAAGGTAAGCAGCAGTTTGCCATCGGGAGTAATCTTCCATTCTGCATTTACATCGGGAAGGAAGGGAAGATTCTTACTCTGCCCGAACTGGCTGGATGCGGTGATGCCAAAATCAACTGCGCTGCCTAGTGTAAAGGTGAGCCTGTCGTTGAATATACTTTTTCCAACTGAAAGGTTCACATTAGTTCTGTCGATGCCGATTGAAGTCCTGGACAGATTCTGCGCAATATTTGCGGCGCTGTAGAATTGCGCGTTCAGATTAACCTGGATACTCTTGTCATTAAAGACCTTTTGGAAGACGCTTGAAAATTGTTTGCTTAGCGCGGTCGATATCACACCGGAAATATTTCCCACCACCAGGCCCTCGAAAGCCGTGTTGGCAATCCCCGCCTGATCGGCTGAATTGGACAGCGGTCCAAAGCTATTAAACACTACCAGGAAGGCCACCTGCTTGTTCAGTTCATTCTCGTCTTTCTGTATCCTTTCGAGCATCTGCTGAATGCCCACATCATTCTTAATGGGACTGTTGGGTGGCAACTCAATGGAGAATCTGATTTGAGGTGACATCAGCTGGTCGGTCAGGTTAGCCACAACGATGGCTTTTCCGCGATAGCGCAGCAGGTTGTTGTCGACTTCAAAACTCTGCCTTATCGCAGAACCGAGATCACTAAAGCGAACATTCTCTGCTTCGTATTCAGCGTCTATTTTTATCTGCGCATTGGCCGGATCTCCTGACCACTGAATATAATTGCCTACTCCTTCCCGCAGGCGGAAAGGTTTTTTCAGCAGGGACTCAAAATTGAAATTATAATTACCGCGGTCGATATCATAACGGCCAGTTATGGAAAACTCGCCGTCGGTGGTGGCCCGCATCTTCAGGTTGCCCCTGCCCGTGGCTTTGATAATATCACCCGTCAACTGGTCGAGGATGACATACATGTTTGCGTAGTTGTTAGCAGTTATGTCGAGGTTGACAGTGAGGTTAGATTCTTTGAAGGACCTGATCGACTTCATTTCCTTTCCATATACTTTCCAAACGATAAAGTCTGCCTGTCCGCTTTGCTTGCCGCTGTTGGTATTGATATAAAGATTGGAGCTGTCTGCCGGCTGGCCGGTGATGTTCATCTGCATGTCGGCCAGCGGACCCTTGAAACTCATTTCCGCTCTTGCGATTACATTACCATAAAATGGATCATCGCCGGTGTTAGTTGTTGACAGCACGAGCAGTTTGGGTGTGTTCATTTCGAAGTCGAAGGAGAGGTTGTCAAACCCTTCGTGGTACAGTATTCCCTTAGTGATGGTTCCGGTGTTCTTCCGGTTGTCGACAAACTGAAAGGATCCAAAGTCGATCCTGTCTTCCTTCAGTTCAATGTTTGCTGTGGGTATGGTATAAAGCACATTGGTGAATTTCACCCGAAGTGCTCCGTTTTTTAATTGAATCGAGCCCAGGTAATTCAGTTTGTCGGCGGGGCCAGAGACCCTGAGTGAGCCCGTGGCGTCTCCGGTAATGTCGCTGAATACACCGGAGAGATAGCGTTCCAACAGATCGATCTTGGTGCCTTTCAGGTTGGTGGTAATGTCCAGGTTTTCGCTTTTGGTGCTATCTCCGATCTCGTATAACCCCTTGAGATCGAAGTTATAGTTGTGGTTATCTGATCTTGCACTGAAGTTCACTTCCTTCAACTTATGATCGTAATCCCCCAGTAGAGCCAGGGTGCCGATGGAATCGTCGTCGAGCCGGAATTGCTCCGTTTCGGCATCAACATTCAGTTTGAATTTTCCAAAGGGGTCTACCACTTTTACTTTGCCCGTGATCAATCCTTCCAATTTGTTTGACTTCACCAGGTAGGGTGAAAAGTCGCCGATGTTGACTTTCTGTAGTTCCACCTGCAGGTCTTTTTTCGAGCTCGTGTCAGAATCCACCGAGCTCAGCCTGATCTCCTGCAGCCCATTGGAAAGCCGGATGCCTGTCGCGGCAAGAAGATCTTCGGTGACGGTGAGTTCGCCATCTTTTTGGATGGTCCAGGTCTTGCCATTCAGGTCGAAGCTGGATTCCCTGAATTTTACGCTTGCACCTTTGGGTAACGTCTTCACCTGGGCGGCAATACTGGCAGCATTAAGAGTCTGGTTGGCGCTGGTGGTGATCCTAATCTCGGAAATGTCGTTTGCAGACTGCAATTTGATATCGGTGTTCGGAAAATTCAGACTGTCATTGATGAAGACGTTTGAGATATTGCTTTCGAGCAGGAGGCTGTCGGCGGCTCCGGTCGCTTTTAGTCGGAGGTCATAGACCGCGACATTTTTATAATTGAATTGCGGAACCTCCGCGTTAAGGTCAAGTAAATTCTCCCTGGTGTTAATTCTGCCCGTGAGTGTGGAGAAGTTGAACCCCTTCAGATCGGGATCGATGAGGTTGATGTATTCTTCAACATTTTTTGTCGTGATCACAAAACTGAAATTCTCATTGCGGAGAATTTTTTTCGAAGGTTTGATGTAGGCAGGGTAATATTTATTCAGGAAGGTCTGAAAGGCCGCCGGAAGGTCCTTGAGGGAAAACTCACCGGCAAGGGCTGCGTCAAACTCATTGCTTACCGCCGTGATCACTTTATTGTTGTCGACAATATTCGATTCGATATACAGCGAATCGAAAGAGATCCTTTTGCCGGATTTGAATAACGAAGCATCATAGATACGGGCGTTACCGAGGAAGTTATCAATATTGCTTCCCTTGAAATCGAACTTGAATTTTCCGTCGAACTCAACCTGGTCTTTTAACAGGTTTAATTTCATAAGGTCGGCCTTCGTAATATTTGCTTCGAAGTTGAATTCTGGAATTTCCTTACTGAAGTCGATGAGACCATTTAGTCTCGCCTGGAGGTTCGGGTCATTGGCGATCATTTCACCATCGAAAAGTTTCTTGGCTACCTGCCCTTTTACTGTGATACCCTGGTATGGGTAGTTGTTGAATTCAAAAAGTTGTATGTCGCCGTCAAGTTTGGCATTCAGTGTCGCCGGCCTCAACCCGGTGCCATTCACTTTTCCCTTGAAAATAATTTTGCCGATTGAACTATTGTCGATCAGCTGTCCGATCTCAAAACCGGAAGTACTCAGACTGCCAGAATAGGTTGCGGGCTTGTTGTCGGGCAGCTTCATGTTAAGATCCGTGACCATTGTACCCAGGTTGGTCTCCAATGAACCATATGTAACAAAATCCTGGAAAAATCCCGTAAAGTTACCGCGGAACCGAAGGTAGCTCAGGAGGTCAAGCCGTGGCTGTTTGATGTCCCTGAGGGGAGGAACAAATGAGAGAGCGTCTTTATATGTGGTGCGAAAATTCTCAGCTTCAAAATCTATGTAGGTCCGGGATAAATCAGGCAGGCCGGCCATGCTCAGGTTTCCTTTCAGGTAGGTGTCATTTCCGGCTTGTATGACGAGATTTTTTCCATTCAGGTTGTCGACACTGCCGCTGACCGTTCCGCTTGCCTGAATGGCTTTTTTCCAGGTACTTAGTTCGGGAGCAAAAAAGGCGATGTCGTCGGTACTAATGACCGAGTTTTTGAAATGTGCCTGCATGCGCACTTTCGAAATGAAGGAATTCATGTCTTCAAATGAACTGTACCTCATCGCGAAATAATCGCTGAGTTGACTGCGGTTTGTCTTCAGATTGAAATTAGAAAATTCCATGGCCTCGGGGTGCATACGCAATTGGGCGGAAAGTTCTTTCACTTCGAAACCGCTTCGTTCCTTCGTCGCCAGTGAAAACTTTGCCAGTATGGAGTCCTTCACCAGCCTGCAATCGACAAATCGGGCATTGATATTTGCAAACCTTATATGCTGGCCGTCAAAATGTGGGTAGGGCTGGCGATCTGTTGCCACGTCTGACCTGAACATTCCTTCGCTGATGTTCAGGCTGCTGATCTTCACATTCCAATTCCCTGGGTTCCAGCGCAGGTTCAGCGAATCATTGACGATCACAGATTCTGCGGTGTCGGCGTCCGGTGGCCTGATCCGGCGCCCCGTGTAGTTGCTGACGCTAAACTCAGGTTGCACCAGGTTAATGCTGCGGATACTAAGGATCCTGTTTCCGATGTCCATTTGCTCGGCATCCACTTTCATAGAGCGGATAAAGGCGCCCATATCCTCGCCCCGCCATTCATCCCTTTGAACTATGCGGATCCTGTCGAACTCGATTACTTTAAGGTTCAGGTCGATGTTCTTTTTTTTCGTGCCGCTGGATGGACCACTGAAGTAGTCAAACAGAAATGTGTAATTCCATAAGGAGTCTTTCCGGTCAAGATGAAAAACCGCGTCCTGCAAACCGATGTATTCCAGTTCAATCTTGTCTTTGAAGAAAAACCAGTCTGTGATATTGACCTTGACGGATCCGGCGTATAGGAGGGTGTCTTTTTTCTGGTCTTCCACCAGCATGCCTTCGAGGAGCATGCTATTGAACAACGCAAAATTGACATGCTTGATTCTTACCCGGGTATTAAGGTCATGGGAGATCCGGTTGGTGGCCTGGCGAACGAGGAAATTTTGAACGGGGGTGGTTTGTATGAGCAACCATACTGATATGATAAGGGCTATCAATACCAGAAGTACCGTACGGGATATTTTCCAAAATTTGCTCAGGCTGTTGAATTCGACTGTAAAATTAACTATTAACTGCTGCTGAGCAAATTCAATACCATAGAGTTATAAAGTAATGATAAACATTTGCAATATCTTAGCGCGCATGAAAATGCGAGGGTTTCTTACGGTGCTTCTGCTGACACTTCTACGGTTGCCATTAACTGCTCAAACCCCTGCTTTCTACTCATCTTCGGAAGCATTCCAGCGGATTCTCAAATTAAAGGTCCTGGGCTCAGTTCTTTACCTGGCAGCCCATCCCGATGACGAAAACAACAGGCTACTGGCATGGCTGTCAAAGGATCAGCTGTACCGGACAGGTTATCTTTCGCTGACCAGGGGAGACGGGGGCCAGAACCTGATAGGCAATGAACAGGGTATTGAACTGGGTCTGATTCGCACTCAGGAATTGCTGGCTGCACGTAACATTGATGGAGCCGAGCAGTTTTTTACGAGGGCTTTTGACTTTGGATTCAGTAAGAGTACGGAGGAGGCGATCCGTATTTGGGACAGAGAGAAAGTACTGTCGGACATTGTTTGGGTGATCAGGAAGTTCCAGCCCGACGTGGTTATTACGCGGTTTCCCCGCGACAAACGGGCAGGACACGGCCAGCATTCGGCATCTGCCGTTCTTGGAGAAGAAGCCTACAGGCTCGCGGCCGATCCAAAAGCATATCCCGAGCAAATCCGGTTGGGGGTAAAACCCTGGCAGGCGAGGAGGATCGTGTGGAACAATTACAACTTCTCGGGTGACGCCATCCCCGAAGGCAGTCTGATCGTGGATGCCGGAGGGTATAATCCCATAATTGGAAAAAGCTATGGAGAAATTGCTGCGGAGAGCAGGAGTCAGCATAAAAGCCAGGGATTTGGAGTGGCGGCTTCCCGGGGACCACAGATTGAGAGTTTTACGCATATTGCCGGCAGTGAGGCCAGGAAGGGACTGCTCGAAGGTGTGAGTACTGGCTGGGACAGAATTCATGCTCCACAGGTGGCGTCGTCAATTGACAGGATCATCAAATCGTTTTCTTTTGAGAACCCCTCCCGATCCTTACCGCAATTAGTGAATTTGTACAAACAAATCAGGTCCCTGCCATCATCTGAATGGAAAAAGTTAAAGGCAGAGGAATTGAAAGAGATCATCGCTATTTGCAGCGGCATCTGGATGGATGCTTACGCCAGTCAGGCATCTGCCGTACAGGGCGATTCGATCGAAGTCAACTTCAGTTTCAACAACCGACTTGGCATCAATGCCCGGTTAAAAAATATCACTATCGAGGGCAAAGAAATTGCGAAAGGAATTACTTCCGCAAAGAATCTCAATGCAAATTTCAAAACCATATTGCGTGTAGCCGAAGACCGACCGATCTCACAACCATACTGGCTGAAGGAAAAAATGAGTGGCGGCTCATACAATGTGAGCGACCAACAATTGATTGGCAAACCAGAAACAGCTCCGGCCTTTGAAGCGAAGTTTTCCATTTACCTGGATGATGAATTGTTCAGCTTTTCCCGACCGGTGTTGTACAAACATACTGATCCCGTAAATGGGGAGATCTATCTGCCCCTGGTGGTGCTGCCTCCCGTCAATATTTCCCTGGAACCCGATATCGTTCTGATGAGCACCGCATATCGTGATTCGGCCAGGGTGCACGTGGCCGTTAGCGCGAACCGGAAGATCAGCAGTAAGCAGTTTACACTGGTGAGGCAAACGGGAAATCAATTGATCAGGCAAAGCTATGATGGAATTGATCTTGAAAAGGGAGCGGTGCGGAATTTTGTTTTTCCCCTTGGGATAAAAAAATCGGATAGTATCCAGCGCCAGGAACTTCATACAAGTGTCGAACTGGAGGAGGCCAGGGGCCTGGTCAGTCTTGGGCTAAACAAAAGAATCATCCGCTATGATCATATTCCGCAAATTTGTTATTTCAGGGAGGATGGAGTAAAACTGATTGATGCGGAAATACGAACGGCAGGAAAAAAAATTGGCTATATCGCTGGTGCGGGTGACAAGGTGCCGGCGGCGCTTGAACTGATGGGTTACCAGGTGACGATGATCAGCGACGATAATTTGAATTCCGAATTTCTCAAGCCCTTCGATGCGATCATCACGGGCATCCGGGCTTACAATGTCGATCAGACGCTGACTGAAAAAAAAGAGGTGCTGAATGACTACGTGAAAAATGGAGGCAACCTGATCGTTCAATACAACACAAACAACAATGCAGGTCCCTTACGGGCCGCCATCGGGCCCTATCCCTTTGAAGTATCCCGCAGCCGGGTAACTGACGAAAACGCGCCGGTGAAGTTTCTTTTACCCGATCACCCCGTCCTCAATTTTCCCAATAAAATCACAAATCACGATTTTGACCACTGGATACAGGAAAGAGCAATCTATTTTGCGGAGCAACCAGACAAGGCTTTTGTAGCCCCATTATCAATGAAAGATCCGGGAGAAGATGAGCAGACGGGCAGCCTGATCATCGCAGACTATGGAAAAGGGAAATTTGTTTATACAGGTCTGGTCTTTTTCAGGGAACTGCCCGCGGGGGTTCCTGGTGCTTACCGGCTACTGGCAAATATCATTGCCCTGAATCAACAAAGCCGAACTAATGAGTAAGATCCCTGAAGGAAGAAGAAACGTTGCCCTGGTAGTAAGTATCCTTTTGGGACTGGCCATTGGAATATTCATAAAAAGAGTCTCCATTGGTTTGCTGATTGGAATTGTGCTGGGGGTGCTGGTCGGTGGATTACTTTCCGGAAAAAAATAAATCTTTCCTTACCAAATTGATTTCATGAGCGTTCCAGACTGGATAGTGCTTGTCCTGACCCTGCTTGTAGTGGTTTTGTACGGTCTTTACAAAAGCCGTACTACCAGGGATCTGGATGGATACTTTCTCAGCAACCGAACCATGCCATGGTATATAGTGCTGCTTGGGGTAATGGGGACACAGGCCAGCGCGGTTACTTTTCTTTCGGTCCCCGGCCAGGCTTATACCGATGGCATGCGGTTCATACAATTCTATTTTGGATTGCCACTTGCCACTATCGTACTCTGCCTCACCTTTGTGCCCATCTTCCATCGGCTGAAAGTTTATACCGCGTATGAATATCTTCAGAACCGGTTCGATTCAAGGACAAGAACTTTTACTTCACTGCTTTTTTTACTACAGCGCGCGCTTTCGACCGGTATCAGCATTTACGCGCCTTCCATCATTCTTTCTTCGCTGCTTAGCTGGAATATTTATTGGACCAACCTGTTCATGGGTGGGCTCCTGATCCTTTACACAGTCACAGGTGGCGCGAGGGCGGTGGGGCACACCCAAAAATTCCAACTGGTAGTTGTACTCGGGGGCATGGTGATGGCCGGGTTAATGGTGCTGCGTTTGTTACCAGAAGGAGTGGGGCTGACTGAGGTAGTGGACCTGAGCGGCAAGCTGGGCAAGCTCAATGTAATCACCACAGGCGTTACCGATGGACAATTCGACTGGAGCGACCGTTACAATCTCATTAGTGGCATCATTGGTGGATTCTTTTTGCAGCTTTCCTATTTCGGCACCGATCAGTCGCAGGTGGGGCGCTACCTGACTGCAAAGTCCGTGTCGGAAAGCAGACTGGGGCTGATTCTTAACGGTATCGTGAAAATTCCGATGCAGTTCATGATCCTGATGATCGGCATACTCGTTTTTACATTCTACCTTTTTCATGACCATCCTGCCTCATTCAATGGCAAGCAGATGACCCTGTTGGCGAACTCTTCCCTGAGTGCGCAATCCACGGAACTGGAAAAACAGTTGCATACGGTGCAGGAAAGTAAACAGTTGCTGGTGCAACAATGGCTGAGTGACCGAAATAATAACGAGCTGGTTTCAAAGATTAATGGGAAGATCAAAGAAGAAAGTCAGATCCAGGATTCAGTGAAATCGCTGGTCATGCGGCTCGACCCCCTTGCTGAAACAGATGACACCAATTATATCTTTCTTCAATTTGTAATCGACCACCTGCCAACCGGGTTGATCGGACTGCTTATAGCTGTCATATTCCTGGCTGCCTGGGGAAGTATAGCTGCGGCATTGAATGCCTTATCCTCCTCTACGGTTGTGGACATTCACAAAAAATTCATACAAAAGGAATGCAGCGATGATCGGGATGTTGTGCTATCAAAGAGGTACACCATCGTCTGGGGAGTATTCTGTATTGTCACCGCGATGTTTGCCACGCGTATGGGCAGCCTGATTGAAGCGGTAAATATTCTCGGATCCTTATTTTACGGAGTGATATTAGGAATCTTCCTCGTAGCTTTTTTCATGAAAGGAGTGGGGGGGAAGGCTGTCTTTTGGAGTGCGGTGATCAGCGAAGTGATCATCATCAGTTTATTTATTCTCGATGACAGGGAAATCATTCACCTTGGATTTCTCTGGTTCAATGCGATAGGGGCGCTGTCGGTGATGGGACTGGCCTGGGTGTTCCAAAAATTTAAAAGTAAAAATTAAAAATTTCACGCAAAGGCGCTGCAAAATTTTGTTTCACGCAAAGGCGCTGCAAAATTTTGTTTCACGCAAAGCCGCTAAGAAAGCGCTAAGGCGCAAAGAAAATACAAGTAGACTTGCGTCTTTGCGTTTTCTCTGCGCCTTTGCGTGAAACATTTAATGTTAAATCTTTTACTTTCCTGTTATCGGCAAGCTCACCATTGTCTTGTCCCAGAGGAAAACCAGGTCGAGCGAAGAGGCCTTGACATTGGAAGGGCTGATGGTAAACGTTTCAATTGGATAATCCATCGGCATCGATTTTACCTTCACTCTTACCAGGTCTTCAGATTCTTTGTAAGCGTCTGCTCCGCTTACGTCGGTTTGTTTGGAGATGATCACCGTCCATTCGTTTTCCTGGGGAATGGTCAGCAGTCCATACTTGCCCGCAGGAACTTTCTTGCCACCAATGGTCACATCGGCACCAAAGCTTATGGTCGTGGCGGCATTTGCGCCAGTTCTCCAAAGCTTACCATAGGGTACAAGTTCGCCAAAGATCTTCCTTCCTTTCACATTTGGTCTTGAGTAAGAAAGTTCAATATTGGACAATCCAAATTCCTGCTTGATTGTCACGTGGGTGGAAGGAGGTGGCGTTTTTTGTTGTTGGGCAAATGCGCCACTAACGCATAAAGCGATCGCTAGAGATAAGAATATTTTTTTCATGCATACAATTTTTGCGAAGATATGGTTTCGAACCATTTCCAGCTTTATTTCCTGAAGGCGGGATGATAGAGCTGGAGCGTGGTCCGAAGAAAGTCGCGGTCGAGGTGGGTATAAATCTCGGTGGTGGTGATACTTTCATGACCCAGCATTACCTGTACCGCCCGAAGATCGGCCCCACCTTCTACCAGGTGGGTGGCAAATGAATGACGCAGGGTATGAGGAGATATATTTTTTCTTATCCCCGCTTTGGCAGCAAGGTCCTTCAGTACGAGAAAGATCATCACCCTGCTGAGGCCCGAACCCCGGCGATTTAGAAAGAGTATATCCTCCATGCCTTTTTTCACTGGAATGTGAACTCGAATCGTTTTCCTGTATATGTCGATCTGCTTCAGCGCAGATGCGCCTATTGGTACCAGCCGCTCTTTGTCGCCCTTGCCGGTAACCCTGACAAAGCCCAGTTCAGGGTATAATTCAGATAGTTTCAGTGAAGTGAGTTCCGACACGCGCAATCCACAACTGTACATTGTTTCCAGTATGGCCCGGTTGCGAACCCCCTCCGGTGTGCTCAGATCAATTGCCTGTAATATGCTTTCGATTTCATCCACAGCCAGTACATCAGGGAGTTTCCGGCTTGTTTTTGGTCCTTCGAGGAGTACGGTAGGATCATGGTTCGCCAGGTTTTCGGCCAGGCAATAATTATAAAACGAACGTATGCCGGATATGATCCTGGCCTGTGAGGTGGCCGTCATACCGAGTTCATGGATCCATCCGAGGAAGGATCTTAGGTCATCAATAGAGAGGTCTGCCGGTGTTACTTCCATCGCCTGTGCCTGCAGATATTGGGTAAGCTTATCGAGATCACTGAGATAGGCCAGAACCGAATGATCGGATAAAGATTTTTCAAGTTGCAGCCAGGCCCTGAATCCCTTTTTATAGACTTCCCACATAAGTGAATAAGATGAGTACTCCTGAAGCCCTGAATTGATTAGATTGCAATTTCTTGAAAAACTATCACCGGAAGCAGTATGGAGAAAATAAATCTACGCCAGTTCAGAAAGAAGGTAGAGGTAAATAAATCAACCTTTAAAAGATTTCTCAGCCGACTTGAAAAAAATCCGCCACGTGGGTTGGATAAACTGGCTGTGGAATCCGACATGCAAATGTGGACGGAAACGGATTGCCTCTCCTGTGCCAATTGTTGCAAGACCATGTCACCAACCTTTACGCGCCAGGATCTGATTCGTATCTCGGCACATATCGGCATGACCGTAGAAGAATTTAAATTGAAATACCTCTACAAAGACAAACAGGGAGACTGGATCAACAAAAGTCAACCCTGCCAGTTTCTGAACCTCAGCGACAACAAATGCAGCATCTACTCGGTCAGGCCAAAGGACTGTTCAGGTTTTCCGCATCATACCCGGAAAAGAATGGTCGACTACATGCACGTCTTCAAACAGAATATCGAATATTGCCCCGCCACCTACCGCGTGATTGAATTGATGAAAGCGAAAATCGGATAGAAACTTATAGGTAAACGTCTTCGATGAGCAGGTACTGGTCGCCCCTTACGACAGACCTGCTGATGGCGAGAATATTGAACTGTATCCTTTTCCAGTAAGGAAATCGATGTGTAAAATGTTCTGCGGCCAGCTTGAGGTTGTTGAATTTCTTTTTTGATACGGCCTCTTCGGGGAAACCGAAGACCTGGGTGTGACGGGTCTTCACCTCTACGATGTGCAGAATATTATCTTTCGAGGCGATCAGGTCGATTTCCCAATGCTTGTATCTCCAATTGGCGCAAAGTATCTGATAACCATTTTCCTCGAGGTACCTTGCTGCGAGCCATTCTCCCGTATTTCCACGCGTATTATGAATTGCCATCCCGCTGTTTGTATCTTTATTAGTTCGAAATTGCGCCCATGGAAAAATCAGAAAAAATTTTCAGACTGGAAGGGTCGGTTCAACATTATGACTGGGGTGGAAAAACTTTTTTACCGGAGTTATTACATCTTGAAAATTCAGCAGGCAAACCGTATGCGGAATTCTGGATGGGCGCTCACCTGAAATCTCCATCGCAGATCATTTTCCGTGATGGCCGGAAACAACCACTGCATGAGTTGATTTCGGCAGATCCGCAGTACTGGCTGGGCAAGGCTGTTTCAACTAATTTCGGATCACTGCCCTATCTGCTAAAGGCCCAGGATGTCAAACACATGCTTTCCATCCAGGTACATCCCTCGAAGCAGGAGGCTGAGAAAAAATTTTTGGAAGAAAATGAAAGGGGCATTTCTCTTGATGCCGGCAATCGCAATTATAAAGACAAGAATCACAAACCTGAACTGCTCTCCCCGCTCAGTGATTTCTACCTGCTTCATGGGTTCAAGTCGCCCGATAAACTGAGAGCCATTCTAGAAAACACACCTGAACTGAATTTCCTGGTTGAATATTTTGGGAGAGATAATTATCAAAAGATCTACACCCACCTGATGAGGATGCCACAGGCAGAGGTGAATCTGAGATTGGAACCGCTGCTGCAAAGAATTGCGCCATTGTATGAGGCAGGCAAACTTTCAAAAGATGCTGAAGATTTCTGGGCCGCGAGAGCCGCTGGCACATTTGGATCGGAGGACAACAGGGACAGGGGCATATTTTCGATCTATCTTTTTAATGTGGTCAAGATGAACCCGGGCCAGGCCCTGTTCCAGGATGCGGGTCTACCACATGCTTACCTGGAAGGACATACGATGGAGATCATGGCCAATTCCGACAATGTACTCAGGGGCGGACTTACGCCCAAACACATTGATGTGGATGAGCTCCTTGAACACGTCATCTTCCACCCCACAGTTCCAGCCGTCATTCCTGCCAGGCCCGTTATCAATTCCGCAGAAGTTTTCAAAACCCCTGCTAAGGATTTTGAGTTAAGCAAAATCGCGCTTGACCCGGGCGGAAGGATTCAATGGACCAGTACAGGACCTGAAATCCTTTTTATTTACCATGGAAGCACGGCTGTTGCACAGGAGGCTGAATCCCTGAATGCTAATTCGGGACAGGCGGTATTTGTTGCACCGGGTGCCAAGGCCAGCCTGTCATCATTGGTACCCAGCATTATATTTCGGGCCAGCGTTCCTGGGGATTAACGATTATTTCGGGTAGAGACGCAAAACCCGGATGGGTGAAAAGGTGGCTTGGAAAACCTTATTTTTGTAGTGAATCGTTAGTTATGAAAACAACCAGGTCCCTGATATTCATTTTGATTGCATTGATCCTTGTTTCTGCCTTGTACCGGATCATACCCGGGCGGCCTTTGGGATTTTTCCCACAACTGTCGATGGCGCTTTTCGCGGGTGCTGTGATCAAGGACAAAAAATGGGCCTTTGCCTTCCCGATATTTTCATTATTTATTTCGGACCTGTTCTTCCATCTTTTGTTTCTCAATGGCCTGGTTCCTTATGCCGGATTTTATGAAGGCCAGATCACCAATTATCTTTTGTTTGCTGCAATGACGGTGATTGGTTTTTTCATGAAAAAGATTTCCGTGGGCACCGTTGCGGGTTATTCATTCATCGTTGCAGTTGTATATTTTTTACTCTCCAATTTCTTTGTGTGGCAGAGTGGGGCAGGATTTGCCAGGCCAAAGACTTTCAGCGGTCTCATGCAATGTTATATTGACGGCCTTCCTTTTTTGGGCAACAGCCTGATTTCGACACTCGCCTTCAGCGCCCTGTTGTTTGGTGGTTGGGCCCTGTACAGGAAGAGCGCGCATGCAACACTGGCCGTTTAGTTTCACCTAAGAAGATTTCACGCAAAGGAGATTTCACGCAAAGGCGCAAAGGAAACGCAAAGGGGCCGCGCAAAGGATACTGGTATTGATTTGATTACCGTGGAATTTTCTTTGTATTTCTTTGCGGCTTTGCGTCAGCCGCAGGCTGCTTTGCGCCTTTGCGTGAAACCTGCTTGAGTGAAATCAACCTTTATTGTTCTACCAGCTCATACCCCGTGTCGGCAGGCAGCCCTTTTGCGTCGGCAGCCATGGTAGCCAGTTCATCACATCGGTTATTAAAAGGATTGTCGGCATGACCCCGGACCCATTTGAAACGGATATTATGCAGCAGCGCCAGGTCGGCAAAGGTCATCCAAAGGTCTTTATTTTTCTTTCCGCCACGGAAGTCAGTGTTTATCCATTTCTTCAACCATCCCTGCTCCACGGCCTTAACCACATACTGACTATCAGAGTAGATGATGACGTTCATTCCAGTTTTTTTAACGGATCTCAGGGCTTCAATCACGGCCATCAGTTCCATCCTGTTGTTGGTCGTTTTCCTGAATCCACCTGAGATTTCCTTTGAATGAGTCCCCCATTTAAGTATGGCCCCATATCCACCAGGACCAGGATTGCCTCGTGAGGCGCCGTCGGTGTAGATGATCAGTTCTTGTTGTGTGGTTGTGCTCATACCTGGAATACCCCGGTTTTGAATTCGGGTAACACAGGGTTGTGACTGGCTGCAAATATAGATTGGGAGATGATGCTCCTGGTTTCGGTGGGGTCGATCAGGCCATCGATCCAAAGCCTTGCAGCGGCATAATAGGGAGAGGTTTGTATTTCATATCTCGACCTGATGTTGTCGAGTAGTTTTTTCTCATCTTCCGGGCTCACCAGCTCCCCCTTGGATTTCATCGCCGCCACCTGGATCTGCAAAAGTGTTTTGGCGGCCTGCTCACCACCCATTACCGCGATCCTTGCTGTTGGCCAGGCAAAGATGAATCGCGGATCGTAGGCTTTGCCGCACATCGCATAATTGCCCGCGCCATAAGAATTGCCAATGATGATGGTGATCTTGGGAACCACGGAATTGGCCACGGCATTCACCATTTTTGCTCCGTCTTTTATGATACCTGCGTGTTCGCTCCGCGAGCCAACCATAAATCCTGTAACATCCTGCAGGAATACCAGGGGAATTTTTTTCTGATTGCAGTTCATGATAAAACGTGCGGCCTTGTCGGCGCTGTCGTTATAGATCACGCCACCCATCTGCATCTCACCTTTTTTGCTTTTCACGATTTTCGCTGGTTGGCTACAATGCCCACTGCCCAGCCATCAATCCGCGCATACCCGCAGATGATCGTTTTGCCATAATCTTCTTTGAATTGCTCGATACCCGGTGCATCAACAATCCGGTTCGATCATCTCCAGCATGTCATAAGGTTTGGTGCCATCGGGTGGAATGATCCCATAAAGCTCTTCAGGATTTTTTTCCGGCGGGGCTACGAGGCAATACGGTCAAAGCCGGGCAATTGATTTTGGTGACCGAGCCTGGACATGATTTTTTTTACCTGGTCCAGGCATTCCTCTTCCGTCTTGAATTTATAATCCGCGATACCGGATATCTCGGTATGGGTTACTGCGCCGCCGAGTGTTTCCTGTGTCCACGTCTTCCCCAATAGCTGCCTTCACCAGGTAAGGTCCTGCAAGGAAGATGGAGCCGTTGCCTTCCACCATCAGGGTCTCATCACTCATGATGGGCAGGTAAGCACCACCGGCAACGCAGGGTCCCATCACCGCCGCAATCTGCGTGATGCCCATCGCGCTCATCTGTGCATTGTTGCGGAATATCCTTCCAAAATGTTCCTTGTCGGGAAATATCTCATCCTGCATAGGAAGGTAGACACCGGCACTGTCGACCAGGTAAATAATCGGCAGCATGTTCTCCATGGCGATCTCCTGCATGCGGAGATTTTTCTTACCGGTAATCGGGAACCAGGCCCCGGCTTTTACGGTCTGGTCGTTGGCAACGATCACACATTGCCTGCCGCTGACATAACCCACTCCCGCAACCGTTCCGCCCGGAGGCGCAGCCACCCTGTTCTTCATACATTTCCCAGCCGGCAAATGCGCCGATCTCGGTAAACGGACTTTCTTTGTCCCGGAGATAATCAATCCTTTCCCTTGCAGTCATCTTATTCTTCTCACGTTGTTTTTCTACGGATTTTTTTCCACCCCCAAGCGAGGCCTGGTTGAGTTCCTGACGAAGACGGGTAAGAGATGACCTCATGGCATCATCGTTCCTAATGAATTCTGCGTTCATCTGACAAATGTAAATTATAGAACCGACACTTGCCAGTATCTTGCAGGTCGCGAAGCCAATGAAAAAAGCGAGCTTACCAATGAAATGAAGAGCGGGAAAATCAGGTTGTTATTGCTTGTGATCATCGCGGTCATCATCAGGGTAATTTCGATGGACGCCGACTGGGTTGAACAGTATTATTCAAACGGCGTATATCCGCATATTGTCAGGTTTCAACGGATGTTGCTCGGCTGGGTTCCTTTCAGTGTCGGTGACCTATTCTACGGCTGGGCGGTGATCTGGCTCATCATCCAGACGGTGAAGTTCATACGCCGGCTGGCCAGGCGGGATGCGGGACGGGATTATTTGCTCAGTGTGGGCCGACGGTTTCTTTCAGGAACATTGCTGATTTATATTTCATTCAACCTCTTGTGGGGGTTAAACTACAACCGCAGAGGAATCCAGAACGTACTCAAGCTGAACATTTCGGATTATACGAGGGATGACCTTATCGAGGTCACCTCGCGACTCGCTGAAAAGCTGGATTCGCTGCAGGCATATTCTCTACTTAACAGGGGTAATTTGCAAAGAAAAAAATGGCTGTTTCAGGGAACGGTGTCTGCTTACAAACATCTTTCCGCGAAGAATGAACTGTTTGTATACGAATATCCTTCAGTGAAACCTTCGATCTACAGTTATCTTGGAAATTACCTCGGATTTACCGGTTATTATAATCCCTTCAGTGGAGAGGCGCAGGTGAACACTACGGTGCCGCTCTTCATCAGGCCCTTTACTTCCTGTCATGAAATCGGTCACCAGCTGGGCTATGCGAAAGAAAGTGAGGCTAATTTCGCAGGCTACCTTTCGGCGTCTTCGTCTGAAGACCCGTCTTTTCTTTATTCAGTTTATTTCGACATGTTTGCCTACTCTTCGAGATATCTCTACATGGAAGATTCGGTTACGCTTAAAAGTATACGGGAGGGATTGTCGCCGGGAGTACGAAGTGATATCAGGGAACTACGGGAATTCGCCATCAGGTATTCGACACCGTTAGAGACGGCGATCGACCGTGTTTATTCTCAATACCTCAAAGCGAACCAGCAACCTTCTGGCAGGATGAGTTATAATGAAGTAGTCGCTCTGCTGATAGCTTACTACCGCAAATATGGCAGACTCTAAAACTTGTTCTTCCACATCATGCTTTCCACGGGTTTGTCGGGTTGGCCGCTGTACTTGGCATCTTTCTTTTTGCCATAGCTGATTTCAATCTCTCCTTCCACGGGGAAATAGATGAGCTGACCGATGGGCATTCCTTTGTAGATCCGGACAGGTTGTTTCACGGAGATTTCGAGGGTCCAGTGACCGCAGAAGCCGACGTCACCCTTTCCCGCGGTGGCGTGGATGTCGATCCCCAGGCGGCCGGTGGATGATTTCCCTTCCAGGAAGGGCACGTGGGCATGTGTCTCGGTGTATTCCTGGGTTACTCCAAGGTAAAATTTATGAGGATAAAGCAGGAAACCCTCTTCGGGAATTTCAAAAGTGGTGATGAGGTTGTGTTTTTTCGCATCCAGCTCTTCATCCTGATAATTGGCCAGCCAGGCTCCCAAATGAACGTCGTATGAATTAGAACCCAGGCATTCTCTGGTGTAGGGGGCTATTTTTATGGTTCCTTTGCCTATCTCTTCAAGTATTCTTTTGTCCGATAAAATCATTGATGCTCCTGATGTTAATTTTGAATGACTGTAAATAAATGGTAAATCTGCAATGTAATTCGGAGGATTGAGTATATTTTTTCAACATAGTATCAACCACAATAACACAAACCTGGGAATCTGGAAGATTGAGGAACCTGAAAGTTTTTTTCTTGCAAAGGTACCTTTAAAACAACAGGTCAGCCACCCTTACAAAAGATTACAACACCTGGCGGGCAGATACCTGCTTCCCGCGTTGTATTCCGACTTTCCACTTGAAGAGATTTTAATTGCCGACACGCGCAAGCCATTTCTTCATGACGAGAAGTATCATTTCTCAATTTCACATTGCGGAAATTTTGCGGCTGCTATCGCCAGCCCGGTAAATAGGGTAGGGGTCGACGTAGAACTGGTGAGTCCCAGGCTGAGGCTGATCTCCCCGAAATTTCTTTCGGATGCTGAATCGGACTATCTCCGGCAATGGCAACACCTCGATAAGGTGCATCTTGAAATGACGACGATCATCTGGAGCGCGAAGGAAGCCCTGTTCAAATGGTATGGTAACGGCGGGCTCGACTTCAGGAAACACATGGTACTCAATGGCTCCATTGTTTTCCGGCCGGACGAATGGGTCGAGATCCCGTTTCTTTTCTGCAAGGACAAACCGATCCCGCTCACTGTGCACGCCAGGCGTTTTCACCCGCTTGTGCTGGCCTACGTAATTTCCTGAATGTCATTCTTCATCTCCTTCTTCAACGGTGGTATCGGGGTCGGCTTCAAGCAGTGGTATGGCACCGATTGAAGCTCCTGCGATACCTTTGATGGAGCCATACATGCCCGAAGTGCTTAGCAGCACTTTTTCAAGTTGTTTGGCTCTTTCCTTCCACATCTTCTCCATCTGCATTTTTTCTTTGATGATGGACTGCTGCATGAACACAAAGCCTTCCACGATGGCTTCCATCTGTTGACGGAATTCTATACCGGTGAGAAAGTCGTACAGCATCTGCATCTTCTCGCCCTTGTTCTCCTCGGTTTTTCGCGATTCGGCGATACGGATGACGGCCGTTCTGAGCGCTGAAGTCAGTCCGATCACTTCACGGAATGAACAGACCCACACGCCATCTTTTTCTCCAAAGCAGTCCATGTTTTTAGGGAAGACCTGTGTTACGAGAACCGCGAGGTCGGCCTGTTTACGGCGCATGTCGTTTCGTAGTTTTTCCACCCAGACGTTGTTCCATCCTTTGGCTCTTTTGCTTTCGAAAATGATGCGGCCATATTCCCGGCCCTGTTTATTGCGAACTATCAGGATGCAGTCGGCTCCTTCAACTCCCTTGCCCACTTCGGTGATTTCATCGTGGGGAAAACTCTGGCGAAGGATCTCTTCAAGCAACAATTCCTGGGCCTCACCCTGTAGCTGCATGGACCCCTGTTCGGCGCGTCGTTTCATTTCTTCGGCGAGTTTTTTCTGGTCGTCGAGTTGTTTTTCGAGTTCGCGCAGCTTTAGCTGGTAGGAAGTTTCACGGATCTCGGTCTTTGACTGCTCATCCTTCCTTATCTGTTCGGAGAGCACGGCTCTTTCCCTGAGGAGTTCTTTTTGCATGGTGATCTGCAGTTCTTCTTCTTTCCTAAGGAGGTCCTGTTCTTTTTTCAGGTATTCGAGTTCATTTTTGCGGGCGGCGCGGAGTTTTTCATCGTTTTCCATATTGGCTTCGGTAAGCATCCTGAGCCTGTTTTCAAAATCTCCAGAGATGGATTGCCTGAGGTCTTTTTCCATGGCTTCCCGCAGTTTGGCTTTTTCTTCCTGCAGTGTTTTATTGAAGGCCGATTCCTGACGGTTTAGCGATTCCATCATTTCTCTTTCCTTCCTGGTCAGCTCATCCCTTTGTTTTCTCAGCTCTTCGTCCTTTTGTTTTTTATAGGTGACCATCTGTTCATGAAGATCTTTCTTGTATTCTTCAGCCATCGCTTCCTCCATCGGAAATGCCGATCCGCATTTCGGACATTTTATATCAGTTGCCATCCATAGTATTTTCTGCAAGGTTACAAAACCTGCGCCTGCCGGGGCAAAAAGATTAAACCGGCCGCATGGTTTTTTGGTTAATTTTTCAGTATTATTACTTTTTTTTATGCAGCTTTGACCCGCACAACATCAGCCTATTAAAGTAACCCTCTGGATTTATGAAGCCAATACCTAAGAACCTCGTTTTCATTGTAGACGACGACCCCGACGACAGGCAGATCATTCTGGATGCTTTCCTGGAGAACAATACGAAAATGGACTATGTGTTTATCGAGAATGGGGACGAACTGATGAAAATACTGGCCGATTGCCCTGAGACTGAGTACCCTTCGCTGATCCTGCTGGATCTGAACATGCCGGGTATGCTGGGCATGCAGGTGCTCAGGGAGATCAAGGAAAGCACCAGGTATAACCATATTCCCACTATTGTGCTGACCACTTCGACCCTGTCTTCCGACCGGAGTGCTTCCTATTCATTGGGCGCTAATTGCTTCCTGAGCAAACCCCCTTCATATACTGAGCTGGTGGCGCTGACCCATTCGATCGCCAGGCTGTGGTTTGTTGGATAGATCGCGTAAAATTCCTTAGTTTTGCATTCCCAAAAAAGCGGAGGTGGCGAAATTGGTAGACGCACTACTTTGAGGTGGTAGCGCCGTAACTGGCGTGGGAGTTCGAATCTCCTCTTCCGCACGATCAAACAATGCCCGCTGTTGCGGGCATTGGTATTTTGGAGCTTTTTCAAGCTTGCTTGCAAAAAGCGAAGAAGATACCAATGAAAGTGAGCGAAGCGAACGGCATTGTTTGATTGGCCCTCCCATCAGAGATCGCCACAGGCAATCTCCTTCTTCAGTCCTCTGCATTTATAGAATTGAAGCCCTTCCCATCAGAGATCGCCGCAGGCAATCTCTTCTTCAAGCCTCTGCATTTATAGAATTGAAGCCCTTCCCATCAGAGATCGCCACAGGCAATCTCTTCTTCAAGCCTCGGCATTTATAGAATTGAAGCCCTCCCCATCAGAGATCGCCACAGGCAATCTCTTCTTCAAGCCTCGGCATTTATAGAATTGAAGCCCTCCCCATCAGAGATCGCCGCAGGCAATCTCTTCTTCAATCCTCGGCATTTATAGAATTGAAGCCCTTCCCATCAGAGATCGCCGCAGGCAATCTCTTTTTCGCACCTCGGCATTTATAAAATTGAAGACCTTCCCATCAGAGATCGCCGCAGGCAATCTCTTTTTCGCACCTCTGCATTTATAGAATTGAAGCCCTTCCCATCAGAGATCGCCGCAGGCAATCTCCTTCTTCAAGTCCTCTGCATTTATAGAATTGTGTCTGTTCATCTTCTCTGCCACACTACTACTATTATATAGGCAATTGCGAGCAAGAACATAAGAACATAGAAGAAAATGTTTCGAGAGTTCAGCCTGACACCTATAACTTTCTTTTCTTCAGGACTAGCCCTCTTCCAGATCACAAATCTAGCGATAGCAGCCACGCTAAATATGCCAGCAAACCACCATATCTTCTGCTGCGAAGGCGCAAAGAATATAGTTGCAAAGACGCTTAACCATAAGAATATTTTTAAAACCCTATCAGACCAAATGATTGTCATAACTCATGATTTAAAAGGGTGAAGGAATCACCGGTCCACCGGGATTTGGCCTGGTGGGAGTGCTGTACTTCTTAATTCTGGCTCTTTTTACTACCTCAGCATATGCTTGCTTTACACTCTGTTCATATTCGTAGCTCACTCGCATTACTGGAAATACGTCACCATCCCAGATTGGTATTTTCTCTCCATCTACCCACACGTAGACTATGTTTCCTCTGTTTTTCCAGCAAATATTAGCATCTCGAACAGCCCTGTCATAGCACATCTTATGTTGAACAATAACAACACCTCCACATACCGCTCCTGCTGCCGGTGTGCCAAAGAAAGAAGCGACTATACATCCCCCTCCGCTTACGGCTGCATCCCAATCGCAATCATTAACATCATTATTAAAGGCGTCTGAACACGCGTAGTTTGATGATGGTGATGGTGCAAAGGGTGATTTCGGCCTGTTTCTTATGTACTCTTGTCTGATGGCTTCAGTTATTAGCTTCTTAGTCTCTTCAGTAATAGCCAGACCATACTTGGCCTTCAGTGCCGCTACTGCTGGCATAACATAGGTCTGAGCATAAGACCTACATTCAGCTTCTGTAGCCTTCCATTTGGTGTCAAAGATTGCAAAATTAAGCTTCGCAGCAACCTGTTTAACCACTGGTTGAGCCTCATAGCTTTTAATAACCGCAGTTTGAGAGGCTGTGTAACCCGGATAAATTACTGAAGCCGCACTTGCTACAGAAACTGTAGTGGCTTCATCTTTAGCGTTTTCTTTTTTACACGAATAGAATACAATACCTGTGACTACCAGTACAACCGCGAGCCACATCAGAATTCCCGGTTTCATTTTTTTAATATTTAAGTGTGACAAAATACTTTTTTCTTAGCTGAAACATGGTGTGAATGTAGTTGCCCGCGATAAAACAAAAACAAGAAAAGCGCTACTCCTACTGCGTTTTATCAGCACTCCTGTATGGATGAATAACTCCCATATTTATCCAGTCCAGGGTGCGCACACGAGGGTATGCTAAGCGGGTTTTCCCGGCCTTTTTCTTCCCAATGAGTATTGTAAACAATAGCATTTATATCGTTCAGAGATCGCCGCTGGCAATTTCTGGATGATCACCGGCGACAAAGTAGGCGCCGATGATAACTTCAGTTTTTGTATATAGAAGGACCTTTAAGTTTAATTTGATTTTTTCGTATTCATGGGCTCGGGGAAGCTCCTTAATAGCTGTGTTTCCAGACAGGTCTGCAGCCACTAATCAGTCTACCAGTCTAATCGCGGTACTCTTCCAGCCTGTATCCATTGCAATTGTTCAGGAGTAAATGGCGGTTCAAACAATTGCGCTGTCTGGTGATAGCAACGAAACAGGTCGCATATGAAATGAAGGCGTTCTGTCAGATCCGACCAATCGGCAGCTCCCGATTGCAGGAGGCTACTTTCTGTGGGATCTATTTGAGCAATAAAGTGAGCGAGGTCAGGATCTTCCAAACGCATTAAATTTTCCGGATAGGTTCCTATTACGTCTTTTCCAAGCAACAGGATGTTGCCGGGTGGAAAAGTCAGCGTCATCAAATGTTCCGTAATGATCTTTCGCATGAGCGCTCCCGTTAATGATGCCAATGCATCGGCGTGTCGTTTGAGCAAATTCGTTTTCCCCGTGACCCACTGCACAAAAAAACCGAACATCGTTTTAACTTTATTACCCGGAAATAACAGGGCATTGAGCATTTGCATCAATTTTTCCGGATCCACGGCAGCCGCATTCAAGGCTTCAGCAATTTCCGGTTGCAGGCGAGTCTGTTCATGAAAACCAATTTCAATATTTGCCAGGAAGCGAAGCTCTGATGCTTTTTTTTCGTCACCCTCAAAAAGAGACTGATAATACCTGCGAAAAGCCTGTTGCAAATAGGATTGGCCATCAGGTGGATCACCTGCTCGCAGCGCGACACAAAACGAAGCAATAGATTGTTCCTGGTAGACCTGATCCTGGAAACAAGTTTGAATAAAACGGGCAAACTGCCAGGCGATCTCTTCAAATACTTTTTTGTTAC
Organism: uncultured Chitinophagaceae bacterium; assembly: GCA_963808065.1. Lineage (GTDB taxonomy): Bacteria > Bacteroidota > Bacteroidia > Chitinophagales > Chitinophagaceae > Flavitalea. The sequence goes on along the minus strand of CAWEEK010000007.1, from coordinate 211,747 downwards.
CACGGGCTACCGCGCCACCGGACCGCGCGGTCGTTTGTTCTATCAGGTGCGCTATGGTGGAGGCTTTGACCTGGTCCAAGGAAATAGTTGTACCTCTTTCCCTGGCCAGGGCTCCCAACAAAATGACAATGGATTGCATCCGGGCATCGATGTGCAGGACCGCCTGCAGCTTGCGTCGCAGGTCTTCACCACGGATAGATTGTCCGGCCTGACGGGAAGCCCAGGTGGCGAAGGTGCACCAATTGGCGGTTTTACCGGTACGGGTGGCGAGTGTCAAAGACAGATCCTGGTAGCACGCCGTAATCTGCAGGTTGCGAGCCACCGGATCGCTGATCTGCGCGATCCTTTCAATGTCTGCAGGTATCGGTACCATCAGTGATCTTATTTTTTCAGATTAAAAGTCAATGGAAAAGTCGGAAATTCCTAATGTTTAACTCAAAAACTAGAATGATGAATTTTGGATTTTTAGGTATTGGAAGAATTGCAACGGCGGTAATCAAAGGATTTTGCACCTCAAAAATTAAAAACGTTGCGATTAATATATCTCCAAGAAGTGAGACTCACTCCACCTTTTTGGAGAACACATACTCGAACATCATTAGGATGAATGACAACCAATCGGTTTTAGATAACTCAGAATTTATTTTTATTGCATTGCCACCCAAGGACGCAAAACAGGCTCTTAGCGAATTAACATTCAACAAGAAGCATACTGTCATATCTTTTGTCCCTTTCTTAGAGTATGCTGAACTTGCGAAAACTGTTATGCCGGCTAAAAAAATATGCCGTGCCGTTCCGTTTCCAACAGTTGAAAGGCACAATTGCCCAATACTGCTTTTTAACTCAACGAAAAGAGTTGCAACGATACTTGAGCATATCGGTTCTCCAATAACGGTAGAAAATGAAACCGACCTGCATGCATTATGGACCCTTACCGGTTTAATAGCTCCCTTTTATGACCTCTGTGAAACTTTGAGTATTTGGGCACAGGCAAAGGGTGTCCTATCTGCTACCGCTGATACGTATGTTATGGATATGTTTTCATCCTTAACCTCTTCAACGAAAGGCGAAAACATTCCAAAGTTTTCGGAATTAAAAAAAGAAGCAACAACCCCTGGCGGAATGAACGAAGAAGCCCTAAAAATTATCAGTAAAAACAATGCAAATGGAGCGTATCAAGTGGCAGCGGATGCATTATTGTCCAGGTTTAAGTAGGTATGATTGTATATCATTAACCCCAACCCTACGATGCCCCCAAAGACGCAGTTGGTGTGATTTTTAGAAAGTATACTACCAGGTACCCATAAAATAGATGTTATGACAACGATAAATCAGGATAAAAAGATCTGCACGCTGATCAATGTTTTTAGCGTGATGCCCGATAAAACCCAGGAACTCTTTAATTTATTAAAGGAAGCAACTGAAGAGGTAATGAGTAAACTGCCTGGATATATTTCAGCGAACCTCCATATTAGTGATGATAAGAAAACGTTGACGAATTACGCGCAGTGGGCAACTCTTGCCGACTTTCAGAATATGATGAAAGATGAAGGAGCGCAGGAGCACATGAAAAAAGCCGCCTCCTTAGCCACGGAGTTCAGGCCGGTGACATACAGCGAAATCTGGAGTCATACGAAGTAGTAGTTGCAGATGGTAAACTCATGAATCGTCATCAATTTTCAAATTTCGTGTTTAGTTTGCAGCATATCTTAACGTATGTGGTCCGGCGCAGTAAAGATCACTCACTAAGAAAAATATTTGTTAATTAAGGATCATCTTTCATAACCGGCCAATCCTTTTATAGATTTTAGCTATATTTCATTACTGCACTGCCGGACATTATGCTAACACTAACCGTGAACCGAAAAGAATACGAGGTTGATGCCCCTCCATCAATGCCTTTATTATGGGTAATCCGTGATATTATTGGTTTAACGGGAACAAAATTTGGATGTGGAATGTCGTTATGCGGTGCGTGCACGATCCATTTAGATGGAGAAGCGGTACGTGCCTGTGTTACACCGGCTTCCAGCGCTGCCGGGAGGCAGATCACCACCATCGAAGGACTTTCAGATGATATCAGCCAACATGTGCAACAAGCCTGGCTGGAAGAAACTGTACCTCAATGCGGCTATTGCCAGTCCGGACAGATCATGTCCGCAACTGCATTGCTTCGTAAAAATACTTCTCCTACTGATTCAGATATTGATAAGGCTATGTCGGGCAACATTTGCCGGTGCGGCACCTATCAGCGCATTCGTAAGGCCATTCATCTCGCCGCAACCCGAAATGTGAAACTGAAATGAGCAAGTCCCCTGTTATTAACCGCAGAAACTTTTTGAAGGCCGGTGCTGTCGCAGGCGGCGGATTACTAATCGCTATCAGCTTGCCTACGATAGGCAAACGACTCGCATCTGGTAAATCTTCCGGAGCAATGATTCCCATCAATTCCTTTTTACGAATCGGTGAGGATAACCAGGTCCATATTATCCTTTCAAAGATTGAAATGGGTCAGGGTATCTGGACAACGTTACCCATGCTGATCGCCGAAGAGCTCGATTGCGAATGGAACAAGATCAAGGTTGAACATCATCCATCCGGTAGAGGAGACGACTTTAAAGCGCCGAAATTTGAACAGGGTACCGGAGGATCGTCTTCAACTCTTTCTCAGTTTGATCGCTATCGGTTGGCTGGTGCAACAGCACGGTCAATGCTGGTTGAAGCCGCCGCAAAGAAATTCGGAGTGCAACCTAATGACTGTAGAACAGAAAATGGTTTTGTGATAGTTGGTGATAATCGCGTGAGTTACGGTGAGGTGGCAACTGATGCATCCAAACTTGCGGTGCCAAAAATTAAATTACGCGAACCGGCGGAGTGGAAGTATATCGGCAAATCTCAAAAACGTTTGGATGGCCCTGAAAAGGTAAATGGCCAGGCCGTGTATGGTTTGGATATCCGGTTTCCTGATTTGTTGATCGCAATAGTGGCCCATTCTCCTGTATTCGGAGGAAAAATAAAATCGTTTGACGCAGGCAAAGCAAAATCCATCGAAGGGGTAGTGGATGTAGTACAAATTTCGACCGGCATTGCGGTATTGGCGAAGAACTATTGGGCCGCCAAACTTGGTCGGGATGCATTGCAGATAGAATGGGATGCCGGATTGAACCACGATATGGACAGCGAGCAACAGCTAGCCCACTATAGAAAATTGTCCCAAACAAATGGCCTGTCAGTACAGAAAAAAGGAGATGTAGCCACGGCATTACAAAAATCTGCGATAAAGATTGATCGTGAGTTTCTATTCCCTTATCTCGCACATGCACCGATGGAGCCGTTGAATTGTACTGTAAGAATAGGTAAGGACAGTTGCGAGATTTGGACCGGAACTCAATGGCCCTTGCTTCGTCAGACTGAAGTGGCTGCTTTTTTAGATTTGAATCCTGAGCAGGTTATATTTAATACCCCCCACATGGGCGGAAGCTTTGGAAGGAGGGGCACCTTTGGTGCAGACTGGGTTATGGAAGCCGTTAATATCGCTAAGGTCAGTGGCCGGTTTATCAAGCTGGTATGGTCACGTGAGGATGATATCAGGGGTGGATACTACCGACCAGTGTATTTACACAGGGTTCAAATTGGGATTGACAAGAACAGGATGCCTGTCGCATGGCAACACCGGATAGTGGGGCAGTCTCTATTCGTGAACACCGCGCTGCAGGAAGAGATCGCTCCGAATGGACTGGATTATAGTTCAGTTGATGGTGTAAACGGGTCTCCGTATATAACCGCAGTTCCACATCATGCGGTTGAATTAATCACAACCACTTATGGTGTTCCCGTTTCCGCGTGGCGTTCGGTTGGAAACACACACACGGCCTTTGTAATGGAAACGCTGGCCGATGAATTGGCAATAATTGCAGGCCAAGATCCTGTTGCGTACAGGCGGATACTATTGAAAGATCATCGGAGGCATCTTGCCGCGCTCAATCTTGCTTCTGAAAAAGCCGGATGGGAAGCTCAACTTCAAACCGGGAGATTCCGGGGTGTAGCGGTGCATGAAGCAATGGGCAGCTTTGTTTGCCAGATAGTTGAACTTTCTATCCTTGATAAAAAGATCATTGTTCACCGTGTAGTCTGCGCAATCGATTGCGGATTAGCCGTAAATCCTGACGGGGTACGTGCGCAGATGGAGGGCGGTATTGTATTCGGGCTCACAGCTGCATTGTACGGTGAGATTACGTTAGAGAAAGGGCAAGTTCAGCAAAGCAATTTCAATGACTATCGTATGTTGCGTATGAATGAGATGCCGATAATAGAAGTGCATATTGTGCCCAGCTCAGAAAAAATGGGCGGAGCAGGTGAGCCTGGGGTTCCCCCGATTGCACCAGCAATAGCGAATGCGGTTTTTGCGGCTACAGGAAAACGGATACGTCGTTTACCTCTTCAGAAGGAATTGCTCAAGAAGTGAAAGAAGAAACAGGAACAGAAACAGAAAGAGAAACAGAAACAGGAAGAGGCAGAAAGAGAAACAGAAACAGGAAGAGGCAGAAAGAGAAACAGAAACAGGAAGAGGAAGAAAGAGAAAGAGAAAGAGGGAGAAGAGGAATTAGAGCGAAGAAAGAGATCGCTTCGCCCGCCATAGCTGCGGAACGCAGCAAAGGTAGGGAGTGCAGAATGTGATGCGTCCTTCCCACCTCTTTCTGTTTCTGATTTTTGTATTTCCGCCTTCAGAATAAGGCCGGCCTTGCCCGCCATAGCTGCGAAGCAGCGACGGCGTGGCAAAGGCAAAATTTTCAAGTGACGCAGAAAACGGCGAAGATGTGGATTGAAAAAATACAGACGATAGTTACAACAGCAGAAGAGAATTACTTCAGCCGACCGGAGCATTTCTTCGCCGTCGCGGCACACAGAAAATTTTAGGCATTATTCTGGCAGCGCACGATTTTTTTGTCTTACTTTTTTTCTAAAAAAAGTAAGAATCTAAATCACCATTAAATCCACAAACTCATCCACCGGTGTATTCACAAGCCTCTCGTAATCCAATGCAATATTTAATATTTTTTGCTGCTGCTTTTCAGGGAATTTTCTGGCCAGGTTGATTTTAAACTTATTCACTAACTCCGGTATGCCTTCTTCACGTCTGCGTTTGTGGCCTATCGGGTACTCAACTACTACTTCATCAAATACCGAACCGTCATTAAATTCTACTGTTAGCGCATTTGCTATGGATCGCTTTTCGGGGTCGAAGTAATCTTTTGTGAATTGTAGATCTTCGATGCATTTCATTTTTTCGCGTAGCACATCAATTCCTGGATCGGAGGCAATGTCACCCTCATAATCGGCGGCCGTAAATCGCCCGTAGATCAACGGCACAGCAATCATATATTGAATGCAATGGTCTCTGTCGGCAGGATTGTTTAAAGGACCTTTTTTATCAATGATGCGTATGGCAGCTTCATGGGTACGGATCGTTATTTTCTTGATGTCAGCGGTCGACTTGCCCGATTGTTTCAATTTAGTATGTATTGTCATGGCAGCTTCTACCGCAGTTTGTGAGTGGAACTCGGCAGGGAATGAAATTTTGAACAACACATTTTCCATAACGTAGGAGCCGTAATCCCGCTGGAATGTAAATTCACGTCCTTTGAACGAAACATCATAAAAGCCCCAGGTTTTAGCTGTGAGTACTGATGGGTATCCCATTTCTCCTGTTTTTGCAATCAAGGCCAGCTTTACTGCTCTTGAAGTGGCATCCCCTGCCGCCCAGGATTTTCGGCTGCCCGTATTTGGCGAATGGCGGTAGGTGCGAAGCGCCTGTCCGTCAACGAAGGCAAGAGATATGGCATTAATCAGTTCGTCACGGGTGAGGCCGATTAATTTTCCTACTACGGCCGTAGAAGCCACTTTCACTAATAATACATGGTCCAGGCCGACCTTGTTAAACGAGTTTTCAAGGGCCAATACGCCCTGAATTTCATGTGCTCTTATCATTGCATCCAATACATCCTTTATGGTCAAAGGGGGTTTTCCATTTGCAATGGATGTTCTGGACAGCCAGTCGGCGGTGGCAAGAATGCCGCCTAGATTATCAGATGGGTGGCCCCACTCCGCAGCCAGCCAGGTGTCGTTAAAATCCAGCCAACGAATAATCGTACCTATATTAAACGCGGCTTGTACAGGGTCTAATTGGAACTCTGTTCCGGGAACTTTTGCTCCGTTGGGCACAATGGTGCCATGCACAATGGGACCTAATAACTTGGTACATGCCGGATAGGTTAAGGCTTCCAATCCACAGCCAAGTGTGTCCAACAGGCAATAGTGTGCTGTTTGCCAGGCTATGTCATTTTTGATTTTATAATTCAGAACGTAATCTGCTATATCTGTTAAAACTTTATCTGGTTGGGGTCTTTCGTTTGAAATCTGTGATGACATTTTTTGTTTTATATTTTCTATTGTTACTTCGGATTTGCTATGAATGGCTATTTCCTTTTTTCTATTGGCACAAATTCTAAATCATCCGGCCCGGTATAGTTGGCACTGGGGCGGATGATCTTCCCATCCTGACGTTGTTCAATAACATGTGCGGCCCAGCCTGTTACCCTGGCTACCACAAACAATGGCGTAAACATTGCGGGAGGAACTCCCATCAAATGATAAGAAACTGCTGAGAACCAGTCAAGGTTTGGGAACATTTTCTTCTCGTTCCACATTAAGGTTTCCAATCGTTCGGCAATATCGAACAGCTGCATATTCTCCGGCTTCTTCTGAGAGTTTTTTTGCGACTTTTTTAATGATTACATTTCTTGGATCAGAAACCGTATACACAGGATGCCCGAATCCAATGATAATTTCTTTCTTTTCAATTCTTTGCCGGATGTCCGCTTCAGCTTCTTCAGGATTGGAGTAGCGGCTTTGTATTTCGAATGCCACTTCATTCGCCCCACCGTGTTTGGGACCACGCAGAGCGCCGATAGCCCCGGCAATTGCCGAATACATGTCAGAACCTGTGCCGGCGATGACCCTGCTTGTAAAAGTAGAGGCATTGAATTCGTGTTCGGCATAAAGGTTTAAGGAGATCTGCATTGCATTTATCCAGGATTCGATCGCTTTTTTTCCGTGCAATAAATGCAAAAAATGTCCGCCTATGGTATCATCATCGGTTTCCACTTCAATTTCTTTTCCGCTGTGGGAATAGTGATACCAATACAATAATGCAGAACTATAGGATGCCAGTAATTTATCGGCAATATTCTTGGCTTCCGCTAAATTATGGTCTTCTTTTTCAGGAAGAATGCTTCCTATTACCGATGTATAGGTTCTCAACACATCCATCGGATGTGCTGATGCCGGAATTTGACCAAGTATGTTTTTAACAACTTCGGGCAGGCCTCTCAATGACTTAAGTTTTGTTTTATAATCCTTCAGTTCTGCTTTAGTCGGGAGCTTTTCGTGTATCAACAGGTGGGCTACTTCTTCAAATTCCGCTTTTTCGGCTAAATCGTTGATGTCGTATCCACGGTAATGTAGATCGTTTCCGCTTTTTCCTACGGTGCATAAAGCGGTGTTACCTGCGGCCACACCCGAAAGGGCTACGCTTTTCTTGGGCTTGAAAGCTGGCATTTCTTTACTATCTGGCATCTTTATTCTTTTTAAAAAGAGTATCTAATTTTTGTTCGTAGTCGTGATAGTTAATGCTCTTGTATAATTCTTCCCTTGTTTGCATTGTATTCAAAACATTTTTTTGTGTGCCCTCCTTGCGGATATGTTGATATACATTTTCGGCCGCCTTATTGGCTGCACGGAAGGCCGAAAGTGGGTAAAGGACCAATCCTACTCCGGCATCACGCAATTCATCCAGGGTGTACATTGGAATCATTCCAAACTCTGTAATGTTTGCCAATACGGGTATTCCGGTGGCATCGACAAATTTTTGATAAAAAGTCAAGTCCGGTACCGCTTCAGCAAAAATAAAATCGGCGCCGGCTTCTTTGTAGGCGACGGCACGTTCCAATGTTTTTTCCAACCCTTCATTGGCAAAAGCATCTGTTCTTGCACCGATCAGGAAATGCTCATCCGTTCTTGCATCGACAGCTGCTTTTATTCTATCAACCATTTCCTCGCTATGTACAACTTCTTTTCCCGGCCGGTGTCCGCAACGTTTTGCACCCACCTGGTCTTCTATATGCAAAGCAGCAGCCCTCGCTTTTATTAACGATTTTACGGTTCGAGCTATGCTGAAGGCTGATGCGCCAAAGCCAGTGTCAACATCCACCAGTAAAGGCGTATCTGTAACATTCGTAATCCGGTTGATATCAATTAGCACATCTTCTAGGGTGGTTATTCCTAAGTCCGGAATACCTAATGAACCGGCAGCCACTCCACCACCTGAAAGATAGATAGCGTTAAATCCTGATTGTGTAGCCAGCAAGGCGTGATTTGCATTGATAGCTCCAACAATCTGGAGCGGTTTTTCCTTTTTCATAGCCTCCCTGAAACGAAATCCGGGCGAGCTCGCTGCACCTGCTTTTTCCATTTTTGTTTAATTCAGAACAATAAGACCTTTACTTGAATAATCCATTTTCTTTGCAAACTTCGACAATCTTATGCAAACAAAGTTTGCCGCTTTTTACCTTCATTAATAAGGCAGGTTCTGGTAATTTCGTTCAGTAATTCCAATCCTTCGTTTTGGGAGGGGTCGGCAGCGCGGCGAATTGATCATTAGGAAGATTGCTAATCCTTTGCCTTTGGAGGTGGTCGGCGGTTAGATCCGCCTTCGTCGAAGCTGCCTTAAATAGACAAGGAAGGGGCTTTTTGGTAATGCAGTTCGTCTGATACAAACTAACATAATCTGTTGCTCAGCCAATTCTTAGTATTTTATTGTCCACCATGAACAAAAAAAACTTAAGTCGCAGGAATTTTTTATCCTCCGCAGGAACCGTAGCCACAGGCAGTCTGTTTGTTGGTTTTCCGTCGGTTCACCCCGTTAACGACCACCAACATGGCGGGCAAGATGCGTATTGCGCTTGTTGGTACTGGAGTGCGCGGATTGACCATGTGGGGTGAAAGTGTGTTGAAGCAATACGGAAAACAGGTGGAATATGTAGGACTCTGTGATATTAATCCCGGGAGAGTTGCCTATGCCAAAAAATACCTTGGCCTAAGTTGTGGAACCTTCACAGACTTTGATAAAATGATGAAGGAAACAAAGCCTGACACGCTGATCGTGACCACCGTTGACGCCACCCACCACCAGTTTATCGTGCGGGGTATGGAGTTGGGAGCTAATATTATCACGGAAAAACCCATGACCACAGATGAGTATAAATGTCAGGAAATATTAGACGCAGAAAAGAAGACAGGGAAAAAAGTGAAGGTGACATTCAATTACCGTTATTCACCACACCGATCGAAGATATATGAACTATTAAGAAAGGGTAGCATTGGAACGATAACCTCTGTTGATTTTCACTGGTACCTTGATACAAGTCACGGAGCTGATTATTTTCGACGTTGGCACAGGCTGCGTGAGAAGAGCGGGTCCCTCTGGGTTCACAAGGCGACACATCATTTTGACCTGCTGAATTGGTGGATAGACAGCGATCCTGACGAAGTTTTTGCTAAGGCTTCGCTGCAGCACTATGGCAAAAACCATTCTTTCCGGGGCATAAACTGCAGGCCGTGTACACACAAGTCCAAATGTCCGTTCTATTGGGATATCACGAAAAGCGAATTCCTCACTGACCTGTACGTCCACAACGAAAAGTTTGATGGCTATCTGCGCGATGGCTGCGTCTGGAAAGAGGACATTGATATCTTCGACACCATGGCCGCTACAATCAAGTATAAGAACAATGTGCAGGTCAGCTACTCATTAACAGCCTATTCCCCTTATGAAGGTTATCGCATAGCTTTCAATGGTACTGAGGGGCGGCTGGAGGCATGGATACAGGAAAGTAATAAGACAGACGACAAGAACTATGACGAAATTGTTTTGTCGAAAAACTTTGGTGCGCGGGAGTATTTTCAGTTGCCTTACGCGGAAGGCCATGGTGGCGGTGATTCGCTGCTGCTCGATCAGATTTTTCTGAAAAACATTCCTGACCCATTAAGACAGTCTGCAGGAACCCGGGACGGTGCTTTATCTGCGCTGATTGGCATAGCAGCGGTCAAGAGTTGCGATACTGGTATGCCCATTCGTATCGACAGTCTGACCAGTATAGTACCTGGCGCAAAGAAAATCTAATCGATTTCTTTTCATTTATCCTAACGACTTCCGTGATGACCATTAAGGCCGCAGAGGGATATGTTTCACTGCTTTCTCTACTTGTGAAATAATTTGTTGAAAAAATCGTACTCCTCCTTCCCCGGAATTGGGATACTGACAACTTTTTCACCGAGCTCCTGGCAGCGTTGGTCATTGATTTTAAATACGGGCCATACGGTCAAGATTGGACCATTTGGATCCCCCGTAATCACAAAGTTTGCCCAGTAAGAAGATGCTATATCTGATAATTTGTAGTCACCGTTGGTCCAGGGCCTGTTCCACCTTTGAAGGTTGTTAAAAACATAGGCGATTTCCGCGGAATGATAAGCACCCAGATTAATTTCTTCAGGAGTTCCAGGAGCTACTTTGGTAAAGAAGTAAACAAACACTTTTGACTTTTGATTTTTGGCGGCCATTGTCGCAAAGGTTCTGGCCTGCCATCCAAAACCCCTTGCGTCATCCGCATTCCACCCGATCAACAGGGGAATGTCGTTTTGTTTATTTTCCGCAAAGGCAGTATAAATATCCTTTGGCAACAAAATGCCGTCTGCCATAAGTTCATAAGAAATAGACTTCTTTAAAATATTTTTCGGGGATTCCTTCCTGAGTTCAGAAATATCCTGACATGGATAATTCCTGACAAACCTTGCACCCTCCCGCTCCGCATGAGCTGTAGTCAGGAACGGGTTCATGACCAACGAGGAATCTGCTGGAGTAAATATTCCACCACTCTGAGCAATAGCCCGGTGAAACAATCCTTTTGTCATCGGTGACGACACCAATGCACTGACGCACCAGGCACCTGCGGACTGACCGGCTATTGTTACGCGGTGCGGATCACCGCCAAAACTGCTGATATTTTTCTGCACCCATTTCAATGCTTCAATCTGATCGAGCAATCCAAAATTTCCCGCAGGTTTTCCATTGATTCTTAAAGCAGGGTGGAAGAAGAAACCAAAAATGGCAAGCCGGTAATTAATTGTAATAACAATAATTCCCTTCCTCGCAAGGCCTTCCCCATAATACAACGGAATCGAACCCGAGCCTCCACCCAGACCACCACCGTTAATAAATACGAGCACGGGAAGGTTGTCGTCTTTTGTTTTAGCCGGGGTCCATATATTCAGACAAAGACAGTTTTCACTTTGGGGATCACTTTTGTTTATTTCATATTCCGCAGTATAGGGATTTGCGGGCTCCCCTGCTTTAACCGGAGGAGCAGGACCACCGCCACCCTGATCACAATTATCGCCGAAATTGGTGGCATTGAACACGTTTTCAAAGGGCTCAGCCGGTACAGGTGGCATCCAGCGCAGATTATCAGCCGGTGCCTTTGCATAGTGTATTCCTTTAAATACACGTATCGCTTCCATACCTGTTTTCTTTCCGGTAATAACTCCATTTGGAGAGAACACGGTGTCGAGATTGGACGATTTGAAACCATTATTTGAATGATCGGTTCCGCAGCCAAAGCAAAAAATAATAAATAGAACCGCAAACACCATTTCGGGGTAAAAAGAATTTTTGGTTTTCATCGTGAAATCAGTGGTGTATGTCTGAAAAGAGAAAGCCGGCGATCGGGCCAGGCTTTCTTTATTGGGGTCAAACGATTAATTGCGCGGCCGGCAATTCAATGGAATCAATAACCAGGATTTTCCAGCAGGCTGGGATTATTGCTCGTAACTGTTTCGCTTATGGGCTGATAATAGTGATTAGGCTTGAATACTCTTTGGTAACTGTCGGCAGTACCCACTTCAAAATGATAATTCTGTTGTGCCCAGTCAAAGTACCCACGGACGCTCTTAAAGGTCATGTTTAGCGCAGCCTCAGATTGTCTCCAGCGCTTGAGATCCCACCATCTTAATGTTTCGAAGGCGAGTTCCACTTTGCGCTCCTGTCTTATCTGTTCTATGGTAACGCTGCCCGCTGCCGGCAACCCCGCCCTGGTTCTGATCTGATTTAGCGCGTCAAGCGCTTCGCCGATCATTCCTAATTCAAAAGCTGCTTCGGCATAATTCAACAAAACCTCGCCATACCGGTATACGATCCAGTCCTGACCAGATTCGTTTTCCTGATGCCTTTTGCTATCATCTCTGAATTTTTTTATGGAGAACCCCGTTTTAGTCGTTTCTCCGCCATTCGCATCCTTTCCAATATGGGCATCCCATTGTATTCCCCTGTGGTTGATGATAAGCGTTCTTTCACCCCGTCGCCATCAGTGTCTACATCTATACCCCAATATAATACCGCTCTAAATCCGTTTTCCACGGGCTGCCGTTGTAAAACACAGTAGGCATGAAATCTTGGATTTGTTTTTGAGTATTTCAGATTGAAAGCCTGTCATATTAGCCCAATCGATCACCGGGTTTGAACCATCGGTCATTTCGTAGATAATTGACCATTTCAACGGTTACCGCAATACCGTTTGCCCAGCCTGCGGCAAAACTTTGCAGCTCCGTGTAGTAATCGAAATTGTGCCCCTTGATAGTGCTTACGAATTTTTTAGCAAGAATAGTCTCTTCATTGTCTTCTTCAAGAAAAAGCCTTTGATAGTTTTTGGCCTTATCATCCGGATACCTGTTGAAGAGAGAGAATTTACCAGCATCAATAATCGCCTTAGAAGCGATTAGTCTGCAGGAAAAACACAAATAATAATGCAAATAAGCAGTTGATTCGCATAAATATTTTTCTTTTTTCGGGTGCCGAAAACCCTGATGTCCCCGGACCGTACCCTGCACATCCGGGTAAGGGATTCAGGCAGTCAGAGTCCTGGCCTTTGGGCTTGAAAAATTTCATACATTTGAGCGTTTTGGTTTGAGTTGATTGGTCTGGACAGTCAAATACATTAATCACAAATCAGAAGTTACCGGGGACGTTCACGTCCCTGGTTCATTATATGGAGACGAACAGCATTTGTAAAAAGCCCCCAATGCAGGTAATCTTTTTCTTTTTTTGTTTCACTCACCAGACTGAAAGAATAGTCAGGAAAGTTTTTGCGGAAGGACATGCAAGACACACAAAGAACCATGCTGACGGTTTAATATGATCAAGGTCTACTTGTCTTTGGGGACCAGCCGCACTCGAACGGTATTGAAAGAATCATTTTCTTCCCCTGGCCGGTACCCGTAAAAGTCATCATAATATCATGTCCGTCGTTTGACATCCATTTAGTAGGAAAGGCCCAGTAAAATGTATTAGGCGGAACCGTCGCAGCGAAGTCCGATCCTAATTCCGTATGCTCACTGGCTTACATGTACGCGATCGTTGCCCAAGGGCCCCATGGCGTGCTGCTTTCAAAAAGTCCAAAATTGCCCTGCTCGCCCTGACTATGTTCCGTGGTCAACAAATAACGCTTTAAACCTTTGTTGTAACAGATGGCCATCGGAGAGCCGATACCGTTACTGTCTGTAAATACCTGTATTTTTTGAGTAATGTCCTTTGTCCATACAGGGTTGCCCTCTTCAATACCAACAAAGAATTCATAAGCAGTTTTCTCCATCAGCTTCGTCTTATTAACACGTGCCAAGTAGATTTTTCCGGGCACCTGAAATTCAGTGACTATGCCGGATGCATTCAGTTTTGCGCTGGGATGTGCAAAATAATGATAGGTGTATGCGTCTAAAGAACCACTGTAATTTTTGCCAAACTGTAGAATGTTGCCACCCGTAATATTTTCATTCGTTGTAAAATTCCATGACGCGGGTTGCCATGTAGATCCTTTGTCATTGGAACGATATAACCTCGCCTCAATCAGATGATCTTTCCATGTACCCCATCCCGCCTCGGCATTGTCGGGATGAACCCACATATAAAGCACACCCTCCACGCATAGAATTCCCCAACTCTTGCCTTTCATTGCAGAGGCCGATTCTGTGGACCGTGGGTCACCGTTCCGGTCATAGCCCTTGTAATTGTCTGAAGGGCCTTCAATTCTTGCGATGCCCATTGAAACGCGGTGTAATTCATCAGTTCCTCCGAATCCACCGCCATCGCCCCAGGGCCCGTACAGATTATTGTCCTCTGCCCAGGTCAGTGCGAAATTATCGCTGCCGCCAGCATGACGTTGATGGGTTGACCAGTCGATCTTTATTTCTTTTATCAGGGAACTGAGGGGATATGGAATTCTCTGAGCTTAAAGTGATAGCCCGACAATAACTGAAGCAACGGTCAACACCAACCACTTTTTCATTGTATTCAGATTAATAGTTTTCTATTTGCAGAATAGCCGCTACTCGGACCATCCGGGAAGGGAAATATTCGCCTGGTAATTGGAATAATTGTATAAAGAATTTCTTTGTGGTTTATAGATCCTGCCTTTAATAGAATCGCTGTCCTGGGTATATATCCAAAGCTCGTCCGGGTTCCAAACGACAATTTCATCCCGCGCGTCTCCGGTCAAATCCATTACCGCGTTACACATATCCGGATGTCCGTCATCTGGAAATACCACTACTTTTCGGCCCCAGCCATCGTAAATACCACCTTCTTCAACATTTGGATTGAGCACAAAAAATTCTTCTGATTTTCCAGTCCAGTTTAAAGGCTGAAGCATACTACCATACTGGTTAGGTTCAGCATCATAATAAATATCTCCCCCGGAATCATAAAAATGAAGGATGCCCTGGCTGCCCCAAAAATTCACCGATATACTTTCCAGGCCTGGCAAATCGTCCCGCAGGTTCAAAATCGCCGGGTTCTGCACATGACCGATATAGTGATGCTTGAGCATTCGGCCATTCATGTCGGTAAAAAACATTCCTTCATCGCTAGCAGCGCACAACATCCGTTACTCACCGTTATTCATCATATCAACTATCGCTACTCCATCTGCATGATCCTTTACCTTATTCTGAAGTGTCCATCTTGGTCTGCCGTCCGGGTTGAACAATGTATATCCCATCATGAGTTCATCCTTACCGTCTTTATCAACATCATAGGCGAAAGGATAATGGCCTGTATTACATTCATACTGCCACATCGGTTTCAGTTTAGCATTCAGCGCCCAGAGGTGCTCATACCGATCCTTAATAATGATATTGCCGTCATAGCCTTTTCCTTCAAGATCGCAATAATACAGGCAGTCACCAAGTATACGGGGAAATGGCTCGGGACTGGTCCCTTCTTTTGAAGGAGGAACAAGGGGGGTGCGGGTTTTGTATTTTGTTTTCCCAGTGGCTGCATCGGCTACAATGATCTCCATGTTTATCGTGTATATCACCTCATTCTTGCCATCGTTGTCAATATCATGAATCTGGAACGCAACATCATTGGTCAGGTGATTCTTCCAGGCGTCCGCCTTTCCAATCTGCCAAAGCCGTTTTCCATCGAAGGTCATTGCAGTGAGACAACTCAGCTCACTGTGCGAATCTTCGCTGCCGTGGTGAACTACCTGTCCGATTAGAACATCCAGCGAACTGTCGCCATTGAGATCCCCAAAACGGAGGTTTCTTCCAACACCGAAATCTTCGAAGTTCATTTTCTTCCACAACTTTAGTTTCGGATTTGCATACTGTAATTTTTTTTCTGCAGCGAGTTTCTCCGCCCTGGCTTTTTCGAAAATGTTCCGGTCGGGTTCGTCCATAAAAACTTTTACATAACTGTATTTTGTTGGGACATCGGCCGTAAGGCCAATCCTTCCGTTGGTAAAAGTTGAGTCTTCGGCTTTCAATGTTGGCCCATTTTCTATGCGGGCGATAATGAGGTGATCTTTTACGGAAATAAATGCCGCGAGATACGCGCCTTCGTGATAATCGAATGCGGCTTCGGCAAGTATTTTTTCATTCGGTTTGTAAAATCCGGTTCCATGGTTGAGCAACTTTAGAACGGCCTTGTTATTTTGCACACCAAAGAAGTAATTGCAGCGGTCGTTCCGGTAACGGAAAACGATCCCGCTAAGTAATGGCTTTGCCAGTGGGGCAAATTTTACTTCCACCGAATAATTACCCCATAGCTCATCGCCAGTGATAATCATCGGATGCGATTCGTTACCGGGGCTATATGTTTTTTTCTGCAGATTACCCTGTCCGCGCCATCATTCTGAACGTTCCAGGAGTTCTGATGCCGGAATACCGAAAGTGCCCAATTTCCGCGAGGAGCCGCTTCTTTTATAAAATGGTACTCGGTATGCGCACCCACGCTTGGGAACAGGTCGCCGCTGGCAAAATCATTAAAATCATCCTGAAATAAAATATTGTCTTTTTTTGGCGTACCACATGTGACTAAACCAATAAGGCAAACTAGCGCAGATAATTTTCTGAATTTGAAGGAACGCGGAATGCCTTTCATGATATTATTTTTATGTGCTCGTAATTACGCAAGCTTTATCTCATTGGCTACCCTGTTTGCAGACCGTGTGGCTGCTTCCTGGCCCCAGTTGAGATTGTCGGCGTAGGCACCTGCAAAATGAATCCGACCATGAAGCGCCATTATCCCCGGCCAGAATTTTTTCAGTTCCCCCATCGGGAAGCTGAGCCGTTCGCATGTAGGCGAGAACCCATCTTTGGTCCAGTCCTTTACCAATGCTTGTTCGATTGTATCCTTTTTGCCGGGATATGCCTTCCTAAAAGCAGCCAGGGCGCGCTGCGCCGAAACTCCGCCTGGCCCCACTCCAAGTAAGACAACGCGGTGCGTATCCACTTCATCCGCCATCCGCCAAACAGAGGAGATGTCAGGATGATCAAAGAACATATTTATACTTTTGAAGCCATCGTTCAACCAGAATTCTTAACTCGCCTGGAAGATAAAGTGCGAATAAGATTCATACGCCACCTTATCAATTATGTATTGCTTCGGGGCAGAAAAGGCAGGACTTACCAGGATATTCCGAAATGCTGGCAACGGGATACAATTGGCGAGAAAATCGGCGGACATTTCCCTGATCTCGTCAAACTCTTTATAAGATACGGTCACGCCTGTTTCACTATGTTTGATCGAAACAATCGGACATTTCAATTTTACCCTTTCGCCCAGACGTTTGGCAAAGGCATCTGGAAGCTGCTGATTGCCGCCCGCGAGCCTGAAAAGATCTCTGGGAACCTGAGGCACACCTCGGATACGAAGTATAGCAGATCTCCATAATGCAAACAGGGCTGAGGTGCCATTCCCTCCCAAATATCCGAGAGCAGCAGGAGAGGCACCTTCCTTTTTAAAAATTTCAGACAAATTGACCTGATCGAGGTCGTCATAGCCGATACCGAACGGCTGATATTCATCGGTAAATTTATCCAGATAAGGATCCAGGAACAACGAAGAAAATTCCCATAGGGAATGCTTTCGCACATATTCGGTTTCGCGCTTGTTAAAGCCAAATTTTTTTATTTGGGCATGGTCCGAAAGCATCTCATCGCTATAAAAATTTCCGTTTATCTGCTGCATCATGTTCACTCTTCTGGGTAGGGCAGAACCGTAAGGTCAAACTCTTTGGTATACTCCCAATAGCGCTCATATCCCGGCCTGGTAATCTGTTCGGCCCCACCATCTGCATACAGCCCGTCAGAAAGCCCGTCGCGCACAGTGAGTACATGTCCGCCATGTCTTCCGGACGCTTCTAAAACAACAACTTCATGACCTTTTTTCATCAATTCGTAAGCACAGCATAATCCGGCCAGTCCGGCCCCGGCTACGATAACCTTCTTAGGGCGGGGGTTGTGTGGAATCGCAAATGCCGGAGACAGTGGGAAGTTTACGGCGGTTTCATCATGTAACGAATTAGTTAAAACGCTTCCCATTCCCGCTGACACAGCGTTTTTCAGGAAGAGTCGTCTTTTGATGTCTGTCATGATTTCAACGTTGAATAAAGAAGTCGGGGCAGGGTCTAGGGCACTACGGTGATCTTCCTGCCCTCAATCCGGAAATGTACCGAATGAGTCAACTGAAGCATATCCAGCACGTCAGTTACCTTCTCGAATCTTGAGATTGAACCGGTAAAAGCCTCTTTTGTAATGGCGCCTTCGTAATACACATCGACGTCGTACCATCGCCTGATCTTTTGCATGATGGTTTGTATATTCTCATGAGCGAACACAAAGTACCCGTTCTTCCAGCCTATGGACTGCATGGCATTGACTTTTGCAACAACTATATTTTCGTCCATTACAGACTGTTGGCCCGGAGTCAACTTTTGAGAACGATTTGTACTTGTCTGAGTTACTTTCACGCTACCCTCGAGCAGAGTAGTACGGATATCTTTATCATCGGGATAGGCGTTTACGTTGAAGTGTGTGCCCAGCACTTCGATGGCCTGATTTCCCGAAACCACTCTAAATGGCCGCCTTTTATCTTTTGCAACTTCGAAGTAACCTTCACCAATGAGTTCCACCCTGCGCTCCTCCTTAGAAAATGAGGCAGGAAATTTTATGGAAGACGCTGCATTGAGCCACACCTGCGTTCCATCGGGCATCAAAAGCTGATACTGTCCCCCACGGGGTGTGGAAATGGTATTGAATCCAGTGATAAAATTTTTGGATGCATGCGAGGCATCGTATTTCAGCTGTCCGTTGGCTGTTTTACTGATTCGGATGCCCCCCTGAACCGTGATCAACCCATTGACAACATCATCGAGCACAATAGTAGAACCATCGGCAAGTGTAAGCGATGCTTTATTACCAGGAGATTTCACCGGCTCTGATGAAACAGGGGAGTGATGTTTTGCAACTACCTTTTTAGATGGTTCGTTTCGTTGCAATAAATAAGCCCAACCGCCGAGGATTAAAAGTAAAGCGGCTGCAACAGCGACCACACGGTAAATTCGTGACTTTATGGAAATGGTTTTGATTTTGCCAGTGGATGAACGGTCCAGTGCTTTCTCAAGTTGACCAATCAGTTGGTCGTTTGGAGCGGAAGAGAGCGGGTATATTTCCTGAAGATGCGGGAACTTGGCTAAAACCTGATGAATTTCTGGTTCGGAGGCATTGTGTAACCATTCAATAAATTCCTCATGTTCTTTGTTAGTATGCTGATCCTGCGCGTACTTTATCAAAAAACTTTTTATTTTTTCATCCATATGATTGTAGACGAACGAAGCATCCAAAAAGCCCCACTACAGCTCATATTTTTCACGAAGCGGCAGGGAATGATCGGTATGGATAAAATCTCAGATATCGAGCTCACCATGCTTTCTGATATATGTTTTTACAAAAAGCATTCCTGCATATAGTTGTTTTTTTACGACAGATTTCGAGATAGACAAGATATTGGCGATCTCATCAAAAGAATATTCGTCTCGGGTGTGGAGTTCGAAGATTTGTTTCCTTTTCGCTGGAAGAAAATTTATCGCTTTCTGTGTAAGTTTCTCATACTCATGGCAAATAAGCCTTCCGTCAGTCATTTCTGCAGACTCCTGGCTTTCTGATCTTAAGGCCGCAAAAGCCCGGTCTCCCACTTTCTTTCTCCTGATCTCATCAATCAGCATATTTTTCGCGCTTCGGTAAATGTAAGATCTGAAATTAGTGATGTCCGCAAGGTGGGCCCGGCGTTCCCATATTTTCATAAAAACGCTCTGTACGATCTCTTCGCAGGCTTCCCTGGATTTGGTGAAAAGGAAAAGATAACGGTAAGTGTCGTTCAGATACTGCGTGTAAATAATTTTAAATGCATCACGGTCGTTCTTTGAGACACGATCTAATAATAGCCGTTCATGCAAGCAGTCAGTCATTCGTCTGAGAAATTTTGGCTTAAAACGAATAGAATACCCAATATAAATATAATCAATGCATTAAACAAAACTGAATACGACTTCACCCAGCTCACCAATGATAACCAATTTAGATATCATCAATTCCTGTTTCGCCGTCTTACCTGCCGCGTCGTTCATGTATTTCTACAACCGAATATGGAAAGACGAATGGAAAGTTGAAAAGACCCATTGACCATGCAGATTTTTTTTCCTGGCGCATGAGTGACGCCGCCCTGCGCCTAAGAAGAAATTATACCATGCATAGGAATAAATACGTTTAACCGAAGCGGTAAATCAGAATCGGTTGAAAGGTGACAATCAGAAATTGGGTTTGATTAAGACTGTTTGACCTTTTCGCTGTCACTTTTTCTGAGTGATCTCACCTAGGGAAAAGATATAACTGATCATCTTGCTAACATTGTCCTCAGTTAGGGAAGGATGGGCCGGCATGGGCATTGGCCCCCAGACACCACTTCCACCACTTATGATTTTTATGATGAGGCGTCCCCTGGCAAAGACGGTGTCATTTCTATATTTTTCAGCGATTTTCGTAAATGACGGCCCTACTGATAGGTCATTTACTTTATGGCACACTTTGCAATCCTGAGAGGCAATCAGCATTTTACCTTCAGTTGCATTATCATTTAAAATTTGCTGGTGCCCTGTCTTGGGGATACTTGCCGAGTCAACAGAAGCCTTTGGATGGGCATTGGCAGATATTATTATTTTCTGTGACCTGATTTTCTCCGGGTGGTAATCGATGCGTGACAGACAGGCATCTGCATTTCTTACAAACCATCCGTTTCCGTATTCCAGTATGTATAATTTCCCATCGGGCCCAACTTCCATGTCAATCGGACTATTAAAATGCGTGCTGCCCATAAATGGTTCGATCTTATCCAACGCGCCATTTTGTTGAAAGGTTACCGCCTTTATCCATCCTCTAACCCAATCATAAATAAACAATTTACCGTTGTAATAATCCGGCATTATTTCATTGCCCGGTGAATAATAAAGGGGCCCTGCCATAGCATTTTTGCCACTCGAACCCAATTGCGGAAAGCTGTCCGAAATGTCATAGGAATAATAAATGAAGGGTGCAATGGCTGTTGGCAGCTCCCTTAGGCCGGTATTATTCCTGGAAGCGTTTATGGGCCTGATCGGGTCGAAAGCTTCACCAGAATTTCCACTATTATAGTCATAACGCCGATAGGGATAATTGTTACCAGTGAAAAATGGCCAACCATAATATCCTGCTTTGTGTGCCTTATTTATTTCATCATACCCTTTGGGACCTCTCTTTGCTGAGTCATGGAAGGCATCGGGCCCAACCTCACCCCAATACAATGTATTCGTTCTTTTGTCTACCGAGATGCGATAGGGATTTCTGTTGCCCATCACAAAGATCTCAGGTTTGGTTTTAATCTGCCCCTTTGGAAATAGATTGCCATCAGGAATTTCATAGGTTCCATCTTCCTTGATTTTTATTCGGAGAATCTTCCCTCTGAGGTCGTTAGAATTTCCCGCCGTTCGGGCCGCATCATAATGCAGATGCCCAGGTCTGTCGTCCAGGGGGCCAAAACCATTGTGAACATACTTTTGACCATGTTCATTGAAGGGTGTGGTATTGTCACCTGTAGAAAGGTATAACATGTTGTCTGTGCCAAATGCGATGGAACCCCCTGTGTGACAACAAATCTCTCTTTGTGAATAAAATTGAAGAATCACCTTTTCTGATTTGGGGTCAACTTTATCATCAATGTAAGTGAATCGGGACAGACGATTTACCGAAGTATCCACAGGAGAATAAAAAACATAAATGAAATGATTTTCTATGAACCCGGGATCTTGCTGAATTCCCATTAGGCCTTCTTCAGCCATTGCATCAGGAGTGTGAGTGGTATGATAGACATTCAAAAAACCCGCCTTGGTTAGTGAATTATCTTTTTTCTTATAGAGTAATATTTCTCCCCGCCGTTGGGCAATCAGAATATCCAGACTTGGAAGAATGGTCATCTCCACTGGTTCGAAGAAGGCGCCCTCTTTGAGAATTTCTTTTGTAAATGCTTCTTCCCGGGGAGTTTTGGCAGTATGGACTTTACTATAATCCAGTTTTTCGTTTTTACCCACTGCATATTTGAGTCCCTGACAAATCCTTTCGAGGGTTCCTTCGTCGTGTATTGAATGAGATGCGGATGCGGGAGCAATATAGAATACCCTTCCACCCTCATACTCCTTATGCCAAAACAAAGACATATCATTGGTTCCATCTCTTCTCAGTAGCCGCTGATACCAGCCCCATTGATATTCTGCCTCGGCAGATTGAATTCCAACATAGCCTCCACCCGCCTGAATGTATCGCTCAAAAGCATTTTCCTGATAGGCGTCGAGAAGTGAATCTCTTTTGTCGGTGGTATTTAGGAAAATAACGGCAGAATACTTCTTAAGAGAGTCTTCATTGAAATAGTGTGCGTTTTCCGTCGTATCTGATATAAATCCACATAAAGAGCTAAGCCGTATCAACGCTTTTTTGTTATTTTGAATAGAGGTATCTCTCGATGCAGTAGTCTTTGAAAATATCAGTATTCGAAGAGGCCGCGAACTGTAATCTTCGCACGATATAGCAAATATGGACATCACAGTGAGGAAGTTGAGTGCCCACTTCAGCATCTTTAATTGTATGGTATAAGGGGAGCCATTAGTATTTTTCACACGTGTACTGTCCGATTTTCCAAACGTTTTTTCAATACGACATTTTCCCAATCCCCAGACACGGACACTGCCGTTTCCTGTTTTCATTTTAAAAATTGACTGTATAATTAATTATTTCCTGGGTTGATTGTCATCACAAATCTTTTGTATCTGACCAGTGACGGAGTGCCATTGTCCCGGACTTCAAGAATCAAATGTAGTTGCTCGGGTCGTGCAACATTGGGTGCGATAAAGGAGCATGATGATTGATTGGCGTGGAGTACAGGTAATTTCCTGGTAAACCCAGATGCTTCAGGATAGAAAAACCATTTGTATGAGACGGCATTCCCATCCGGATCAGCAACTCCGGGTTGATCAAGGTTTACAAGTTCACCAGCCCGTCTTTTTACAAAAACTGTCGTTCCGGGAATTGTCGGCGCATGATTAGCATTTTGGTAATTTGAAGTGCACCAGTTGATCCGCGCGGCAAAATCTGACTGCCACGCTTCGCGCCAACGATAGACAGTTGCCATAGCTTCATCGTAATCCGTTCGATAATCTGCAAACTTATCGACCGCGTCTACCCAGGTTTTACCATCGTCGGCTTTTCTAAATCGTCCGCCCCAACCGCCCCAGGAGGGTTCATTGATATTGTTCAACCCATTCGGGATGAATCGGAGAAAGGACGGGGAGTCACCTTCTTTTATTCCCCGCACTGGCCCGGTTTTGTAACTCCAGATATCGCCTCCATTATAATCGACATAGAGATCACCAAGCGGCCCATGGTTCCAAATATTTTTCCTTACCCAGTCAGAACGGGTAAGAGAGGTGTCCCCACCACGATACATACCTCTGATAGAATTTCCCTGAAGGACATAAGATAAAGCAGGAAAGTTCGCCACAATCCAGGGACCTGTGGCGTCCTGGTGACCAATCGAATGCACTCTTATTTTGCTTATGAATGTTTTTAGTGCTTCCAGACTGCGGGTCTTCTGCACTTTCCATAAAGCCTGCGCCAGGTCGGCAGACCCACCCCATATCAATACCCACAGAGGTCTGGAATCTTTTTTGTCAACTGTTTTAATTATCCATTGCGATGCGTCCGTGTCCTTGCCCGCTCCAAAACTTTTTTGATATGCTATTTCTCGCCCTGCAATGGGCTGACCTCCAAAAATGGTTTTTGCAAGGTCGGCCTCAGATGGATATCTTCCATCGTGCAATACAAGTTGTTGTCTGACTTTGCCATAGGCCTCAACGACATTTTTAATCAGGTCGGGTCGAACGACCTGGTCGTGTTCCAGGTTTGACGTCGCAATTAACCCCTCTATGTCAAGCTCATTGGCATACAACAACAACCTGATCATAGATTGACCATCGTCTGGTTCACCCTTGTCCTGTGTTAAGCTGGATATATCTGTCAGGATTATTACTCTCGGCCTAGAATTGTCTATTGACTGGACCTTCGGATCCACAACATATACCCAAAGGATCTGAAGAAATATATGTAACCATGGCATCATCATCCTGGAACCATAGATTTAACGCTGATTTTGTTTAATACTGTTCCCTGCATTGAACACCCATCGAGGACGTCTTCAAAGGGCGGGTTCGCGTTACACATGTTGTTTGAGTTTACTGGACATTGGTCAATGACATAAATATACTGTTACCATTCGAGTGTCATTTCCTTTGTTCAGACGAACGGCGATTGAAAAAATACCCCTTTGTGATACATTTCTGTGAAAATTCCGCGCTGGTGGGTTCCAGGGAGTCTCTATAAAGTGAGGCAAACCTGACGTTCTTTCTCATTGAAAGAAATATGCCTGGAAAAAGTAAATATGCGATGAATCCAGTTGGGACGGGATAAATGGCCAGGGTCTTGGTTTTGCTAACCTTCCTGGGAGAGATGAAGTAAATAAAAAATGAGTTATTCAGGAATTAGGGGTGGGTGATCTACTCAATTTTCGTTTATTTATTTTGACGATTGTTGGAGTATCCGCCCGTGTGGAAATTGCAGACTGTGAGGAAGGAATTAAATATTTTCTGTTCCTTCCCCACATAGAGCAGGTTTGAGGATTGGATTTATTAAAACGGGGATTGCTTAATTTGTCAGTATTCTTCATTTCTGTGGAAGATGTCCTTTGTTGTTATCCAGCCATAATTTGACGTCGTTTGCCATGGGGCCGACTCTAGCGACAGCCAGTCGTATTTCATTTGACGACCTTCCAAGATACTTGCTCCAAATATTCAATTGGGCGACATCATTCACCAACATTCTAATGTCTAATAAAGCGGCAAAGTCAAAAGTTTTTCCAAACATAATAAAGGGTTTAGGTCAGGTAATAGTTTTGTTCCTTGAACTGTTAACCTGGGGTAGGGTTGCGGTTCAACCCTAATAGGCAATTGGGGTGCCACTAATTAAATTATTAATTATCAACATGTTATGATGTAATAATAGGGTTATCTACGAAACGATCATGGGAAAATACGGGATCCTAATAGACCCTTCTTATTTATTTGTTCCCCAATTGAGGAAAATTGTCCTGTTAATGGTTGGGATATTCATTTTAGCAGACTCATTTAACTCTACAGAAAACTTAGTCTTTGAGTTATTCAGTTTGTATGAAAATCCCGGAACAACGGATTCGCTGTCTTCTACTTCAGAATATTTCCTCATGGTATTCATCATGCATCAGGGCATCATCGCATTCCTGGATCCTCTGAGCGGTTCACATTGATGTAAAACCTATTTTTTGAACTTTAGTCGATTCACATGCTCTGCTACTTTCTTACCCTGCTTCAGGCCTTCATTCATAGAAAAACGGTAATGTATACCCGCCAGCAAACGGGAAAGACCGGCTTCTTTAGCATAGGCCTCGAAAGACTCAAAACTGCGTGGACCATAACTGCCGTCAAAACTGTGGTCCGTAAATGAGAAATCGTTTCCAAATGTAGCTTCCAACACCATTGCATTGGTCATAGATATCGCAGCATGGGCAGAGGTGTATTCAGGAAATGGGGGAGTGTGCACCACCGGATTCCAACCCTTATGCCCAAGCACCGTGCGGATATATGTAATTGGCCGCACCAGGTTATAATAAAACTTTGTTCGTACACAGGAGATGCCGGCCTCATTTCCTCCAATACCATGTTTGCAATATAGAACTGCCGCATCCTCCAAAGAAAACTTTTTCAATACGATCATTTGCGTAGCAATGTTAGCTGCATGTGAAACATCATCAAACTCCCGAACTGCTTTCGGATCCAATAGTTCGTAGGCCCAGAATTTTGCGGTTAATGAATCTTCACGACTCAGATTTTGTGACATCGTATAAATCTCATTCACGGCTTCATAAAAAACGGACCCCGGTTGTTCTGAATAAGGAGGTGGTGGCGGTGGTTGTGTTGCTACAGCAAGGCCCGGAACAAATTCACGGTTATTACCCCAATAAGGATATACGGGTTGGGAAAAGGGAAATTCCCCGGTAGACACCCATTTACCTGGGCCGGTTGGAGGAATATAAGTATCTGAAAATGGACTCTTGTAAGCCTCATGTCCACCATCCGTTTTGGACCACTCAAAAATAGCGGCCGCTATCTGTTTACCGAAATCGGCAGACCGTTGCAGAGTTTCCGCCTCGGCATCGGTTTGAAATTTAGCTTGAAAAGCAGCTTCGAGTGAATCAATCGCCCCTAACAATTCGGGTGTAGTATGCGGTAGGAGGTTTCTAAGCAATGAGGCTAGTGCCGCATTGGCACTGGCTGGCCAATAGTATTTTTTTCCCTGCTGGATCGACGGTAATTCCAGTTTTCCATTGAGCTGTGGAGCGATTGATTGGTAATCCCGCATTCCGGGAACGATTGATTCATACATTGTAAGTCCGGTATAAGCATAAACACGGCCGACAACATGTGGGAGTAAATCGGGAGTGCCTACAAATAACTTTTGTTGCATTTTAATCCAGGCAATGGCTATGTCGGGAGGATGCTTTTTGACGGGTGTTCCCGTAGGAAGATCATGTCTCTTGCAACTCGTAAGAATAAATAGAGTGGTACCGACTGCCAGTAACAAGACAGCGCGTGACAAAATCATTGTGACGTTCTTTTTCATACCGAATTATTTTATTTTCAAAACATCTGTCCCCTAACTCAACCATGAGATAGTAAGCAATAGATGAAAAATTAAAATTAGAATGATGGGGATAGAACGGTGTTGCTGAAACGTCAAAAAAAGTAACTGTGAGGTTTTTGTTTGCGAAGTTATTTCTGCATGTTGACCTTACCGGGAGTAATGCCATATTTACCTTTGAATACACGGATAAAATGTGACCTGTTTTCGAAACCACTCACTTCACAAATTTCATTGATACTGGAATCCGTGTTCTCCAACAGATACCGGCTGTATTCGAGACGTTTATCCTGCAACCATTTGCCGGGTGTAGTTTGAAAAATATGCCTGAATTCCTCTTTAAATGCAGACAGGCTTCTGGTGCATAGACGGGCATATTCTTCAAGGGACAGGTTGGTAAAAAAGTTTGCTTCCATTATTTCTTTTATGGATGGCTTCACCGACGTGCAAAGGGTACTAAAAAAAGATTTCAATGGCCGATGTGCGTTGTTCGAAATAATATTAACTAGCAGTTCTTCAAACTTTAATTTGAGCAATGTCTCGGGTGGTGGAACTGATTGGCGGAAATAAGTGAGCAAAGAATGAAAATACACTTCCAGTACATCGTCGGTAATGAGGGGAATAAGTGTGTCGGTTTTTTCAGTTGTTCCTGAAGCTATCAGGGGTATCTTATATTTTTGAAAAACGGACTTGATAAAATCATCCGGCACAAAAATCCGCAACTCACAAAAATCCTCCTGTTTAACATGGTGGGCTGATACAATGCTCCCTTTCTTGGAAAAAATGCAGTCCCCGGCTTTAAATACATATTCTGCCTGAAGCGTTTTCAATACCATTTCTCCCGCAATGGCGTACGAAAAAAAATTGTTATGCCACCATAACTTGTTTGCGGTTGTATCCTGTTCCACCGGGCATACGATTTCAACAAATAGTAGTTGGTCTATTTCAAATTTCTTGAACAGGTTATTCTTTCCGATAAAGTCCTGTATGTTAACCACAACGGGGATTTAAGGTGTTACTAAGTTAGGCAACTTTGGTGCAGGAGGGCAACAATCACCGAATTTGGTAGTGACACGAATTAGTCTCGACTGGCTGTTCCCATAAGAGGCCTTTCATACGACAGCTATAGGGGGACTGACTCTTCAACGCCTGGCTGCCATTAGAATATGACCCGGGCAATTTTTCAGAACCGATCAGAATATCCGACCTGCTGACACCTGACCAGAACATTCTGGTACCCTCAATCTACATTCAACGATGCGTTTTAAAGACAGGTAGGAGATCCAAAGTTTTCTTTCCGTAATCAACCTGGTGCCTGGGTCGTAAACCTGTGGAGACAATTCTAAACATTCAGAAATTAAATGATTACCTCTTAAACCTCAACCATGTTAGTTCATTCAAAAACAGTGATTATCCTTCTGCTTCTGCTCTCGCCCCTGGCTGATTCTGCACAATCATCCGACATCACGCTGCTCGATGGCCGCCTGATCCGTAAAGAATTCAAATCGGCGCATTCAACCGGGTACTTAAACGACCTGAATGTTAAGATAGTAAGACACCTCATGAAGCATTTTGACAACCCAGCCACCCAGAGTTGGGATCTGAGTAAACAAGGTTGCAGAGTAAAATTTGAGATAGATTCGATCCTCTACCGCGTTGACTATGACCGGAAGGGCAATTGGAGAAATACCATCCGTTTTTACAAAGAGAATCGCTTGCCAGCCGGTGTCAAAAGTTCGCTGAAAGAGTACCTAAGCGATTTCAACATCACCCACGTGACTGAACTTCGGTATGAACGTACTGTTTCTTATTTCATCAACCTGGATGGATTTAAGAGAATACTTCATGTCGTTGTGCGCGATGGAAATGTTGAAATATTGAAAAGTTTTGAAAAGGTATTGCCTTGACAGAAGGAATTATTCCTTCAACGCGATAATTATATCCATGACATTAGTTCCAGTTGGGCCGGTGAAAACCAGGCCTCCGGTTTCTTTGAAAAGCGTGTAGGCATCATTGCTATCCAGGTAGGCCTTTGCATCCATACCCCGCTCTTTTGTGACCGCAATAGTCTGAGCGGAAACGATGGCTCCGGTAGCATCTGTTGGTCCGTCCGATCCGTCAGTTCCCGCTGCCAGCAGGCTGATGCCGGAACAATCTTCCATTTCGATGGCGGCAGCCAGAGCTAATTGCTGATTACGGCCGCCCTTCCCCTTACCCCTGATCACAACACTGGTCTCCCCACCGGCGATCATGCAGGTCTTTTCGCCAGCGGGCACGGCTCTGATTCTGTCAACCATTTCGTGAGCTATGGATTCAGCATGTCCGTTAAAATGCTCGGCAATATAATCAACAGTATATCCATATTGGGTGGCAGCAGCGGCGGCGGCCGCGCAAGCCAAACCATTTGTTCCGATGAGATGGATTGAACTGCGTTTGAAAAGCGCATCGCCAGGTTTCGGGGTATCAGCAATCTTTCTACTTATGCCCTGGTTCAAATACTCACGAATGGCGACTGGAATTTTATCAATCAGTTGATAACGGTGTAGTACTTCAAGGGCATCCGAAAAGGTGGTAGGGTCGCCAACAGTCGGTCCCGACCCAATCACCTGCAAATCATCATTAATCACATCACTGATCGTCAGGGTCAGCCATCTTGCTTCCGGTGCATGTTTTATCAACTGCCCACCTTTGATTGCCGAGAGATGTTTTCTTACCGTATTCAGTTCAGTGATGGATGCACCCGAATTGGAAAGCAGTTGAAAAACGGCCACCAGGTCCTCCAGAATAAATTCACCGGGAAGGTCAGTGAGCAGCGCCGAAGCACCACCACTAAGCAGAAAGATCACCAGGTCTTCTTTTCCCGCCCTTTGGAGGAGTTTTGTCATCTCTGTTACCGCAAGCAAACTATTGTTGTCGGGAAGAGGATGGCCGCCTTTAATAATCCGCGAATGAACCTGATTGGTTGAAACTTCATCCCTCACGACAAGCAAACCTTCCGTGATGTTGCTGTTCAATATCGTCTCAACCGCGGCTCCCATTTGCAGGGCCGCCTTGCCTGCACCTGCCAGATAAATATTTCTGACAACAGATAGGTCAATAATCTCATCTCCCGCGATCAGTTTCTCGTTTTTCATTTTGATAAATGCAGGGATCAGGTATTGCGGAGCAACAGCTTTCAGTGCAGCAAAAAAAAATGTTCTGAGGTGCTGTTCCTGTAAGTTAGTTTTGTGCATTCAGTGGTAATTGCAATAAAATCTTCGAAATAAAATATCCTGAAAAATGAAGATAATGAAGATCGTAATAACAGATGGCTTTACGGTGAATCCCGGTGATCTCGATTGGAAAGGTATTCAGGCGCTGGGTGAGACCATCTACTATGAAAGATCGAACAGCAACGATGTTGCTGCCCGCTGCGAACCCGCGGAGATCATAGTGGCCAATAAAACTCCTATTACTGCCGAGGTCATTGAAAGAGCTTCGGCATTGAAACTGATTACGATTACAGCCACCGGGTATAATAACATCGACCTGGAGATGGCGAAAAGTAAGGGAGTGGTTGTTTGCAATGTTCCCGAATACGGCACCTGGTCCGTTTCCCAGCATGCTTTCGCGCTCGTGCTCGAACTAGCCAATCATGTAGGACTTAACGCCGCGTCGGTTGCCCAGGGCGAATGGTCGGGCCAGGAGTGGAGTTATACCAAAAAACCATTGATGGAATTGAAAGATAAGGTTCTGGGTATTGTTGGATTTGGCCGCATTGGTCAACAAACAGCATTGCTCGGAAAGGCATTTGGAATGAAGGTTCAATATGTAAACCGTTCCCCTGTTCAAACCGAACTTGGCAAAGCGGTGACCATGGATGAATTGTTTACCTCGAGTGATGTCATCTCCCTTCACTGTCCGTTGACTCCGGAGAATACCGGATTTGTTGACCGGCGTCTACTTACATTGATGAAACCCTCTGCCTTCCTGGTCAATACTTCACGCGGTGGACTGATCAATGAGCCAGACCTCGTGTCTGTACTTCAGCAAAAATTGATCGCGGGTGCAGCCCTCGATGTGCTGACTGTTGAACCGCCTGAGGCCACTTCATTGATCGGATTATCCAATTGTATTATCACCCCCCACACCGCCTGGGTAAGTATCGAAGCCAGGAGGCGGATACTGGAAACCACTGCCGGCAATATCAAATCCTTTCTCTCAGGAAACCCGCGAAATGTGGTAAATGCCTGAACAAGATCTTCAGGCAGGGAAGAATTATTTATTGAGAACAATCCGGAACGTTGTTCCCTTACCCAGTTCCGATGATTTGACAGAGAGCTGACCTTTGTGGTATTGCTCAATAATTCTTTTGGAAAGACTCAGGCCAAGCCCCCAGCCTCTTTTCTTTGTGGTAAATCCCGGTTCGAAAACATCGTGCATAAATTGTTTGGCGATACCCTTACCCGTGTCGGTCACATCAATGGTAATATGGTGGTCGTTTTCCTGCAGGGATACCGTGATAGTTCCCTGTCCTTCCATGGCGTCGAGGGAATTTTTTAGCAGATTCTCTATGACCCAGTTGAAAAGGGTAGGAGACATTTTGACTATGATCTCACTGGCAGCGGGATGTTCAAGTTGAAATACAACTTTGCCCGGTGCCCTTCTTTTGATGTAGTCTACCATGCTTTTCAATTCGGTCAGCACGTCGGAAGGTTCCAGCCTGGGTGTGCTGCCAATCTTGCCAAATCTATCAGATACAAGTATGAGCCGATTCACATCCTTGTTCATTTCGTCCACTATCATTGGATCAGCAGGTGCATCCCGCAGCATTTCAAGCCAGCCCTGCAGGGAACTGATTGGCGTACCCAACTGATGCGCGGTTTCCTTGGCCATGCCCGCCCACACCTGGTTCTGGGTTGACCGGAAACTGGTGGTGAGCGTGATCAAAGTAATGGCAACAAATAGCCCGATAATAAAAAGCTGCACCAGTGGATAATAACGCACCTGGTTCAACAGGGAAGTATTGCCGTAATAGTAGAGATTCCTTTCAGTTGGATCAATCGAATTGATCCATTCAATTGGTGAATTTTGGTTTCTAAATTCCCTGAGCTTTGAAACTACATACATGTTGTCGGCAGCAACACTGGCCGAGTCGAGATTCACATGATCAATGATCTGATCCTTTTCATCGGTTACGATGATGGGTATGGTTCTGTTTTCGGTGAGGATGATACTGACCAGCCGGTCACTCATCCCTGTCGTGTCGTTTACCAACAACTTGCCTGCCTCCACCCACTGTTCGACCCTCGTCCGCTCTTCATCACCGATTTTTTTTGCGAGAAACCTGGAATAGAAGATCGTTCCGCTTACGATCGCGATGGCGATGAGAGCCAGACCGGTTTTCCAGTTAAATAGCGGTTGAATCATCGGACTAATTTATAAAAAGCGTTCCTTTGGCTAGTTTATTTTTTAACGCTTGGATCCGCTGGTAACAATAGTCATATTAAATTGGAATGGCCGTGATTTTCTGAAGAAATTTCTTCCGTCGGTACTTGCATCCACCTTTCCGAACTTCAGGGTTGTAGTTGCTGACAATGCATCCGGTGATGATTCCCTAGCCTTTCTCAGGGAATTTTATCCTTCGATTGAGATCATCAGCCATCCGGCCAACTGGGGTTTTGCCAGAGGGTACCATGAGGCACTGAAGATCCTGCATGCGGATTATTTTGTGTTGTTGAATTCGGATGTGGAGGTGAGTCCGGGATGGATCGAACCAGTGATCGAACTGATGGAAGCCAACAAGCGCATTGCTGCCTGCCAGTCGAAAATGCTCCAGTACGACAACAGGTCAAGTTTCGAATATGCGGGAGCTGGTGGGGGGTGGCTCGATCTTTTCGGTTATCCCTTTGCGAGAGGAAGGATCTTTGATATTTGTGAACGCGATGAAGGCCAGTACGACAGCACGGAACCGGTATTCTGGGCCTGTGGAGCTGCAATGTTCGTCAGGGCTACGGCCTATAGTGAATCGGGTGGATTGGATCCCTGGTTCTTTGCCCACCAGGAAGAGATCGACCTCTGCTGGAGGCTGCAGAGACTTGGCTACCGGGTATACAGTTGTCACAGGTCGGTGGTTTATCATGTTGGGGGAGGAACCCTGCCCAAGGGTAATTCGAGAAAGGTCTTTCTCAATTTCCGGAACAACCTGATCATGATGGCGAAGAATCTGCCCTTTGGGGAAGCGTGGTGGAAGGTGCCCTTACGGATGGGACTTGATATTGTTTCCGCATTGAAAACTCTGTTTTCAGGTGAGTTTCATTACTGCCTGCGATCTTCAAAGCCCATTGCGCATTTGTATACTGGATAATCTGGCATAATCCAGACCGGTTGAAGGCCGACAGATCTACGGCCGATCTAAAGGGATATGCCCGTCGCAGTATTGTCTGGGCTCATTTTGTAAAAGGAAGGCGCTTCTTCAGTGAAATTGTTGATAAGAATGAATGATTTTCTCAAATCATACATTACTTTTGCGGGGCAACTTATTCAGCATGGATCAAATTCAGGAAAAAGACTACCGCGAAAAAGATTTTGCTCATAACTGGGTAAATTCCTCTGTGTTCTTATTTTACCTGCAGGTTTTTTGCATAGTCGCTTTCCTTTTGGGAGGCTGTTACAGTTTGTACAACATCATTACAAGGGAAAGCCCGAGGTTGCGGTTCCTGATAATACCCTGTATACTCCCAAGTATAAATAAGCATTTAAATTTTTTTCCGGAAAGGCAAGGTTCTTTATATTTGCCGTCCTGAATAATAGTTCTTTTTTCGCCTTCGATCTTACGAGGTTCGGCAGGCAAGCATGCGGAAGTAGCTCATTTGGTAGAGCACGACCTTGCCAAGGTCGGGGTGGCCGGTTCGAGCCCGGTCTTCCGCTCAGAAATCAATCCAAACCCAGTGTTTGGATTTTTTTTGCCAATTATCGGACTACCGAAAAACGGTAGAACATGGTAACTGAAAGCGCCTTCTGCCGCGGATATCAAAAGCCAGGTATCAAATATCATGTTTTGAGGAAAGAAGCGCTAAATTAAGTCACCGTATACCCTGGTGGCGGAACTGGTAGACGCGCTGGACTTAAAATCCAGTGACCCGAAACGGTCGTACGGGTTCAATTCCCGTCTGGGGTACTAGTAGTTTTTTTATTGAAAAATGCCCTTTCACACTGCGGAAGGGCATTTTTTAATTCAACTGCGCTGAGAGCAACAAATGGTTTCAGTAAAGTGTATCACCCGGTTGGGTGTTTGGGCAAACGAATAAATTACAGCGCTATAAAAAACGTACTTCGAATAATATGACACATGGCATGAGTCGTCAGCTATGGTCAGATAAAGATTCAATCATATGCGCGTCGTTATTTCGCGGCTAAACAAACTCTTCAGGAATTGGAGATTCTGTTTATAGCTGTGTATGATATCTGCTTTTGCTGGCATTGCCCCTTCGATCTGCATCCAACCGTCGCCATAATAACCGGTTTCATATATAAGGTCGCGGATCCGTTCCCAGGGCAGGGTTCCTTTTCCAAGTAAAAATCCATTTTCCTTCATGTGCAGTTCGCAAATATTATCCCGCCCCAATTGCTTCACCTCTTTCACCACGTCATATCCTGCGTCGGCCGTATTACGGAAGTCAATATAAGCCTTGACAGAAGGGGAGCCTACGCTTTCAATGATTTCCAAATGCTCTGCTGCGTTCAGGTAGGATTCAATGCCCAGGATAATGCCCATCTTCTCTGCCCTGGGAGCTACCTTTTTCAACCTCCGGATAACTTCTTTTTTTCCAGGTTCGTCATTACGCAGATCATTTTTATCAAAGAAGGCGAGCAAAATAACGCTTACGCCCAAATTCTTTGCCACCTCCACACTATCCCAAACCCATTCTTCGGTTCGCGGATCAGATTTATAAGGAACGCTGTTCAGCTCTCCGATTGCGAGACTGGAAATGCTGATTCCTGTGTTTTTGGAAGTTTCAAGATAGGACTGCTGTAAAGTCTTGTCACGCAGGTGCATATTATTTTTCTCAGAACCCATGTTGACCTGTATTCCTTCCAGACCAATTTGTTTTGCCACTTCGAAGGCCTTGATATTGCTGTTCATCCCGATCGACCAGTCGCAGGCGCTGATATGAAACTTTTTTGAAGTTCCGGCTGCAAATATTCTATTTAGCGGAAGAACCGGCGAAACGGCTGCAAGTATAGCAGTCCTGGTAAGCATATTTCGGCGTGTGAGCATAATTTTCCTGTTGCTTTTTTTATGTGAAGAAGCCAATACTTACATAAAGCTATCGGATGTCAATTAATAATTTCAGGGCTGAAGGTAAAAAATGGGAGAAACTAATGCAGGGTGGCGCCACCGTATGCGGGAAAAATGACAAAGGCCGCCTTTACAGGCAGCCTTTGAATTTTTTGATACTCAGCTTTACGAGAGGATCAGTTACCAGCGTTTTGGCTTGTAACCTCCGCCTCCGCCGCCGTTGTTATCGCGGAAAGGACTGTTGCTACGTGATGGAGCGTCGCCTTTTGGCCTGGCCTCAGCTACGCTGATGGTTCTGCCTTCAACTGTTCCGTTGTTCAACTCAGCAATTGCTTTCTTTGCTGCTTCGTCATCGGGCATTTCAACGAATGCAAAACCCCTGGACTGGCCAGTGATCCTGTCGCTGATTACTTTGGCGGAACTAACTTCTCCAAATGGAGTGAAAAATGCTCTCAGGTCTTCATCTTGTACATTGAAGCCCAAGTTTGAAACGTAAATGTTCATAACTTAAAATTTGAATTTAAAAAATTCGAGAAAGGCAACAAGTATTACGAAAAAATGCAGACTGAGAAGCTGACTAAAACGATACTAATGCAAACTCTAATTGACCGGCACAAGGTAACCCAAATAACCCAGAACTCACTGTTTTTCTCGATTATCCCCAATACTTTACCATATTCGTCTGTTGATCAGGCGGGAAACTTAACATTTCATGGTCTGATTTCCCACAGATACACACCCCTGGCTTGTCGTGCTTGTCATACATTTGCCCAAAATTTACGACAGTGTATAAACTCAATTTCGGCTTCCCGGCTCTGTTATTCGCTATTCTGTTTACTCAATTAAGTTATGCGGCGGATATTCACATCTTGCCGCTGCGTGACAGCCTTCCACCCGTGGAAAACAAGGACGCCAACAGCAGTTACCAGCCAGCCTTTTCGGGACAGACCCGAATCGCTGGAATAAAGACAACTACTCCTTATAAGTCGACGGTGATTACCGACAAACTTAATAATCCCTGGGGCATTGCCCAGCTACCCGACGGACGCTTTCTGATTACACAGAAAAGAGGCACCATGCGGATCGTCTCCACTTCCGGTGCAGTAAGTGATGAAATAACAGGGATCCCCGAAGTCAACCCATCTGGACAGGGAGGTCTCCTTGGACTCACGCTGGACCCTCAGTTCAGTTCAAACAAAACGGTCTACTGGGTTTTTTCAGAAAGGACTTCTGATGGCAATCTCACGGCTGTAGCCAAAGGAAAGTTGTCGGCTGACGAAAAGAGACTTGAAAATGTGACTGTTATCTACCGGGCAACGCCTGCGTTCAACAGCAATTTGCATTATGGCGGCAGGATCCTGTTTGACAAAACCGGCAATCTCTTCGTAAGCACAGGCGAAAGGTCAGACAAGGAATCCAGACCGCAGGCACAGCAACTTAATTCCGGGCTTGGCAAAGTAGTCAGAATCACCAAAGACGGTAAGCCCGCGGCCGGCAATCCTTTCGCGGGGCAGGCGGGGACGAGACCGGAAATTTATTCATATGGCCACCGAAATGTCCAGGGCCTGGCGCTGAATCCAAAAACCGGTGACCTCTGGGAGGCTGAGTTTGGCCCCAGGGGCGGCGATGAAATCAATCGCATTGTGCCGGGGAAGAATTATGGCTGGGCTACTATTACTTATGGGATCGAATACAGCGGCGAAAAAGTTGGCGATGGTATCACCCAAAAACCTGGCCTTGAGCAACCCGTCTATTACTGGGATCCGGTGATCTCTCCAAGTGGTATCAGCTTTTATAAAGGAAACGAGATTCCCGAATGGGAGAATAATCTTTTTGTTAGCTCCCTAAGCGGCATGCACATCGCAAGGCTGGTGATCAAAGACAACAAGATAATTGGCGAAGAACGGCTTCTCACTGATGAGCACCAACGCTTCCGGGATCTGATACAGGGAAAAGACCATGCTTTTTATGCCATCACCGATCAGGGGAAACTCTATCGTATCGGAAAAAAATAATTATTCTCGTCAATCTAGTCGGGAAACTGCGACCTGTCAAGATTCGGAAGAATGCGAAGGGCATTCTTGTAATAGACTTTTTTGAGAATCTCGTCCGAAAGGCCGAGGCCATACATGCGCCAGAATGCGTGATATTTTTTGTGGTAAGGGAAATATTCATCCTTAGTTTCCAGCACCCTGAAATAGGTTGCGTATTCTTCAGGCACCCATGAGTCTTTACCGAAAAGAATACGGTCCTGGTATTTGTTGAAAAACGCCGCTGCTGCTCTTGGCTGTCGGCCCAGTTCAGCAATCACTGCCCCGAATTCCACCAAAACGTTGGGAAGCTCATCCAAAAGTTTTCCGAGCCGTTGCAGGTCGTTTGGCAACCAGCCAAAATGCGCTGCGATAAAAGTGGTTTTCGGGTGTTTGCGGAACATGTGGTGTTGCTCCTCTATCAATTGTTCAAAGGGCTCGGGATCGGTGTCGCTTCTTTTTCTGCCGGGATGAGATTCCAGTTCTAACCATCTTTCATTGTTCGCGTCCATAGGATCCCAAAAGGATTTCGGATCGGCGGTATGGATCAGCACCGGTATTTTTAATTCCCCGCATTTATCCCAGATCGCGTCCAGTCTGGGATCATCAACAGGTACGCGCTGTCCTTTATTATCCCTGACCGAGAACCCAAGATTCTTGAAGATCTTCAGCCCACTGGCACCGTTACTAACGTCGATGGCCAGTTGTTTTACCTCATTTTCTGTCCAGCCTGCCGTACCGATTCCATCAAAATCAATGTTGGCAAAAACCGTAAAACGTTTGGGATAACGTGACCTGATGTTGTTTACAGAGTTTTTCAGATTGTTGCCACTACTTCCACTAAGATTGTTCATCACACCCATATTCAGCTTATCCATATCCGTGATAAGGCCCTGAAGGTCGTTGCCACTCATATTCCATTGATGGTTATGAATATCGATAAAGGGAAACTTTGCCTTTTTCACGAGATGCTCCTCTACTTTGAGTGTCGACACCGGATTGTAGGATTCAAAATCCATTCTCCTGCCCGATTGGGCGCAGGAACTCGTCGTCAAAAGCAAAAGGAAGGAACCCAAAAAAATAGTTTTCATCAGCCTGATTTCAAAAAAATCAATAAATATAGCTCCGAAAGCAGAACAATCCAGACTAAAATACCACAATCAGGGTAGATGAGATATCGGGAATGAACTTAATTTCGAAATATCTGCATGAACAACACTTCTTCCGGCCTCCTGAAAACTGACTGGTACAGGTTTTCTGATCGGATGGCAAATCACCTTTAAACTTTAAACAGATGATGAAGAATTTCAGACAATTCGCATGGCTACCTATTCTTGCTATGCTGATATCCTTCAGTAGTTGCCAAAAACTTATTGACAAGTGGTGGCACGATCATCCCGGCGAAGTGGGATGCAAGATCAAAAAAATGATCAAAAAAGTTGACGCGGGTAATCCCCCTATCACGGCATTGTTTTACTACAGCTCAAAAGGTAATCTTGACAGCATTATCACCGATGTTGAGCTGGGCAGTGTTGGCCCGGCCTATTTTTATTTCAAGTATGATCACAAAAACAGGCTGATCGAGTACAACACTTACTATGAACGTTCGCCTGAGTGGTACTATGAGTTGCATAAGTATGTGTATACCGGCAACAAGATCACAACAGACTCTGTTCAGGTCCAGGTTGCCGGCCAGTATTCTGAAGTAAGAAACCTGAGCTATGACAGCCAGGGCAGGGTGGCCGGAGAAACCGGAACCGCTACGGCTGAAGGTAGTACCAGTCCCTTAACTCCGAAAACTTATACTTATGATGGCAATGGCAACCTGGAGGGAGTGCCCGGTGCAAATTATGATGACAAGGTCAGTTACTTAAGAACCGACAAGGTGCTGATGTTCACCCAGAGGGATTATAGTCGGAATAATATCAAACCAGCATTGGGATACAATGCGGCGGAGCTGCCATCAGGCTTCGAATTTCTTGACTCCGAATCACCTGAATATGGGTTCAATCATCTCGGAACACCCGATACAATTGAATATTACTGTAAGTAATTTCTAAAACAACGTTAGACCTTAACCCAACAGGGCACGTTCATCAGGATGTGCCCTTTCTTTTTGAACTTCAACAAACTCTTCTTTGATGTCTTTGGGATAAAAAGCGAAGAAATAATATAGGTTAAGGATGTCCGAAAGAATATAAAAACCGGTCATCGGAAGAAATCCCAGGTAGGTCTTGTTGGATCTCACTCTAAGCATCACCATCAGGAGGTAGAGTCCGGCCGAGACCAACCCCGCGAGTGGGAAGATGATAGTCAAAATAATTGTCACGAGCATCAACAAAAATGTCTTGTCGTTTTTCCAAAGCAGGTTCTTATACAGGTAGCTGTTGAAAAAGTGGTGACGATAGGTCACCGCCCTGGCATAGAAAATAGACTTGTCGGTCAGCTGTTTCCATATGCGCGAAGTATGAAGATATGGAACGGTGTAGTGGTTAACAATGAATTCGGGCTTCCTGTTAAACTTCAAACCCAACTCACCGTAGAGGCGGAGACCC
Source organism: uncultured Chitinophagaceae bacterium (assembly GCA_963808065.1). GTDB lineage: Bacteria > Bacteroidota > Bacteroidia > Chitinophagales > Chitinophagaceae > Flavitalea. Next base: position 172,127 of record CAWEEK010000007.1, on the reverse strand, counting down.
AAATCGGCTTCTTCTCCGGTTTTGAACCGGGATCTCATGCCTCCGACCGATTCCCAGACCGACCTTCTTATAAGAAAAGTTCCGCCGGGGAATTTTGGATTCATCCTCCTTTTCTGACCCACCCCATCAATCATATCATTCCATTGGCCATAGATCATGGCCTCATCAATATTTTTTGTTTCGGGATTCCAGTATTTGACCAGGAAATCGCTGTAAATTTCCATGTCACCGTCTACAAAGAAAATTACGTCGCCCGTCGCCTGTTTTGCGCCGATATTTCTACCCACAGCCGCATTACGACCACCAGTCACCTGGAAGATCCTGACTCCCGGGTAAGAGGCCGCTATTTCGATGCTCTTATCGGTTGAAAGAGAATCCACGTAAATAATCTCCCAGGCAGCTATGCCGGCAGCCCTGACGGCAGTTAGGATACTGTCGATACATCTTTTCAGGTTCTTCTCCTCATTGCGACCTATGATCACAAAAGAAAGATTGATATGTGCAGTTTCTACCATGAAAAATTATGCGCAAATATCACCCAATTACCCGACAAATGCAAGAGAATGAACCTGATGGAAATCCTCATAAATTATATTTTTCTCGGGTCTGGCACTCATTAAAGCCGTCAACTGCCGTAGTTTTGAAAATGCTCATCAACAAGAAAATTACCGGCTTTGTGCTCTTCGTTTTGATTCTCGGTCAGATTCAGGGACAATCACAGCCGAAAAAACTCAAACCGGCCATTGAGGGCGAGTGGTGGACGATTACCGGCCAGCCCGACCTGGGAAATTTTACAGGCAGTAAACAGCAGCCCGTTGATTTTGCCGTATGGCAGGCCGGAGATGGCACCTGGCAATTGTGGTCATGCATTAGGGGTACCAAAATTGGGGGAAAATCACGCCTCTTCTACCGGTGGGAAGGAAAAAACCTGACCGATTCTTCCTGGACACCAATGGGCATCGCAATGATGGCCGATACTACGGTTGGAGAAACCGCAGGAGGCTTGCAGGCTCCATATGTATTTAAAGAAAAAGGTATTTACTATATGTTCTATGGAGACTGGAACAGGATCTGCCTTGCCACGAGCAGTGACGGAAAAAATTTCAAAAGAGAGTTAAATGAAAAAGCCGATCCGTCACTGTTCTCGGGACCCCTCCATAATACCAGGGATCCAATGGTGGTTAAGGTGAAGGATACTTATTACTGTTATTATTGTGCACACAATGAGGTGGACACACATAAGAAAGAACCCCAGGGTGCGGTTTTCTGCAGAACCTCCAAAGACCTGAAGGAATGGTCTGAAGCGAAGGTTGTATCAAGAGGCGGGACCGCCCTTGATCAAACGCAATGGTATGCGGGAGACATCGAATGTCCGTTCGTGGTTCACCTGGGCGATAAATACATTTTGTTCCGGAACCAGCGGTATGGAAAAGATTATCTGAACACCCAGTATGTTTCGGACAACCCATTAGATTTTGGAGATGGGCATGACAGGTATATGGTCGGTCAGCTCCCAGTTGCAGCTCCCGAGATCGTCTGGGCGGACGGTGGTTATTATATCTTTTCACTGAGGCCCGGACTCGACGGGATCAAGGCTGCCCGACTCCGCTTCGAGTAATTTCAGGATTTCACGCAAAGGCCTTTAGAGTCCTAAGACATTTTATTGCGCCTTTGCGTCAGCCGCAGGCTGCTTGGCGGCTTTGCGTGAAATCCCGGCGCCTTTGCGTGAAACTCTCGCCTTTGCGCCATTCATCACTAGAATTGACCGATTGTCAGCGAAGAATTCAACTTGTGGCAAATTTTTACATTTCCTAACCTGATCAAATATCATTAATCCATACATTTGCATATTTCTATAAATGCGAGTGGCTTGCCTAACCCACTATCAGCCATCACCTTAAAAATCTTTCAGAAGCGGCGTTATCGCTCCTGAAGAATCCGGAAGAAATAGCTCCTGCGTCCTGGACAATGGAGTTTTTGATTGATTTTCTGAAGCAACTTGCTTTCTGCATAATCAAAATAACGCTACCCACAACGATATGCTTGCCAGCATAAACATAACAGCTTTCGAAAATGACTATCCACCAACTTAGGTTTGCCATTCCCATTCTTTTTTTATTTCCCTTTGCCTCCCAATGCCAGAAAACCGACAGTCTCCTCAATGAAGTGACCCTCCAAGCGGCGGTAAATTATGCGATTGATCATCAGCCTGCGGTTCGCCAGGCGGAACTGGACCAGGAAATCACCGAAGCCAATATCAGGAACAGGCTTGCCGACTGGTATCCCCAGGTACATTTTGGTTACACATTACAGCACAATTTCAAAGTGCAGACTGCGGTGATAGGTGGAAACCCGGTTAAACTGGGTGTAGATAATACTTCGGGGGCGCAATTTACCGTGAGCCAGACGATATTCGACAGGGATGTACTGCTCGCTGCGAGGACGAAAAGAGAAGTGCGACTTCAGTCGGCCCAGAACACGAGCAGCAATAAGATTGAAACCGCCTCGGCAGTGTCAAAGGCTTTTTTTGATGTGCTGGCCTCAACCCAACAGGTGAAAGTATCGAATGAAAACATCGTCAGAATCGAAAGAAGCCTGAGAGATGCCTATCATCAGTATCAGGCAGGCATAACCGATAAGACGGACTACAAGCGAGCGACTATCGCGCTCAATAATTCAAAGGCGCTGAAGAAATCAAATGAAGAAGCGCTAAAGGCCCGGCTTGAATACCTCAAGAACCTGATGGGTTATCCCATTGAAGGAAAACTAAATATTGTGTACGACAGTCTTGAAATGGAAAAGCAGGTTGTTCTGGATACATTGCAGGAGATCGACTATACCGCGAGGATCGAATACAAGATCCTGCAGACCCAACACAATTTGCTGCAATCAAACCTGAAATACGCCAAATGGAGTTTCCTGCCTTCCCTTACTGCGAACGGCGCATATAATTTCAATTACCAGAATGATCAGTTCTCGAAACTATACAATACCAATTACCCAAACTCTTTTGCCTTGCTTACGCTGGGTGTACCCATTTTCCAGGGTGGAAAGCGCCGGGCTGAAATTGATGAGGCCAGGTTCCAGGTACAACGTAACGAACTTGACATAGCAGGGCTGCGAAACAACATCAACACCGAGTACGCTACGGCGCTTGCTACTTACAAAAGTAATCTTGCCGATTTTTTATCTCTGAAAGAAAATCTTCAACTGGCAAAAGAAGTCTATGACATCATTCAGCTCCAGTACAAATCCGGTATCAAGACTTACCTGGAAGTGATCAATTCTGAAACTGACCTGAGGACGGCACAGATCAATTATTTCAATTCCCTTTACGAACTGCTTTCATCCAAGGTTGATGTGCAGCGTGTACTGGGTCAGATCAATTATTAATTCTTCAATGAAATACAAATACAATTCTGAATATATGTTCCCGAAGTCAATAATATTTGCAAGTGCAGCACTTACGCTCCTGATCAGTTCCTGCGGCAGTTCGGACGCGCCAGCGGGTCCTCCTGCTTTGCCTCCCGCAAAGGTATTAACACAGGCAGTTCAGGTTTCCTCGGCTGTATACTATGAAACCTATCCTGCAACTATTACCCCGCTGAATGAAATTGAACTCCGCCCACAAGTGAGCGGTTATATCACGGGTATTCATTTCAAGGATGGAGACAGGGTACGGAAAGGGGAGTTGTTGTATTCTATCGATCCGCAACTGTATACCGCCAATTACGAGCAGGCCGTGGCCAACCTGAGTGTTCAGGAAGCCAACCTGGTCAAAGCTCAGAAAGATGCGGACCGTTACCACGATCTGGAAAAAAATGATGCCGTTGCCAAACAACTCGTCGACAATGCTGACGCAGCACTGGAAGTAGCAAAAAAACAGGCCGAAGCGGCAAAGGCAAACATCTCCGGTACCCAAACCAGCGTGCGTTATACCAAGGTTTATGCCCCTTTTAACGGTGTTATCGGCATTTCGCTGGTAAAACCTGGTGCTGCTGTCAGCGCGGGTGCCACATTGTTGAATACCGTATCTACCGACAAGGAGCTCGCTGTTGATTTCAATATCGACCAGCGTGAGATCTATCGGTTTAACAAACTCATAAATGAAAAACCCAGATTGAAGGATTCCACTTTCACACTCAGTTTTGGTAGCGATGTGTACCCGCATCCCGGCAGGATTGCTTTTCTGGACCGGTCGGTGAATGTGCAGACAGGATCTATCAAGGCGAGACTAATATTTCCTAATGAGAAAAATATCCTCAGGGCGGGAATGAACACAACAGTGCGGGTGAAGACCAGCGCTCCGGATTCAACCATACTGGTTCCATACAAGGCGGTCACTGAACAGCTCGGCGAATTTTTTGTGTATGTGCCCGGCGACAGTAGTAAAGTTTCCCAACGTAAAGTTTCATTAGGCATACAGATAGGCAATGACATCATCGTTTCTCAGGGCCTCACGGCTGGTGACTCCATTGTAGTAGAAGGAGTCCAGAATCTTCGCGAAGGCATGGTGATTCAGTCGGTGCCAGCCACTCCGTCCGCTGCTGCTGAACAGACAAAGAACAAATAAGGCGATAAAGAAAAAAAGATAATGATAGCAGATACTTTTATAAAAAGGCCGGTAACAGCCATTGTGATTTCGATAGTGCTGGTGCTGGTAGGAATTATTTCTCTGATCAATCTTCCTGTTGCACAATATCCCGACATATCTCCACCCACAGTTTCCATCCAGGGTAATTTCACAGGAGCTGACGCCGAGACGGTGGAACAGACCACCACCACTGCGATTGAAACCCAGGTGAATGGCACTCCGGGCATGACCTACATGAACAGCAACAGCACCAGCAGTGGGCAAAGTGGCATTACAGTGAACTTCGAGGTGGGTACCGACATCAATATTGCCACCCTTGATGTTCAAAACAGGGTGAGCGTTGCCGAACCCACTCTGCCCGATGCGGTTAAGCGGTTGGGCCTCACCGTTCGTAAGAGAAATCCCAGTATCATGGTCGCGCTGGCTTTCTATTCGCCCAACGGCACCCATGATTCCAAGTTTATAGGTAATTATGTAAACCTCTATGTGAAGGACGCGGTCCTCAGGGTGAAAGGAGTTGGCGACGTGCTCTCAAGGGCCGATGATTTTGGCATGCGCATCTGGCTCAATCCTGAAAAACTCGCGGCACTCAATATGTCACCGGCGGAAGTTACGGCTGCACTGCAGGAACAAAATCTCCAGGTGGCAGGTGGAACGGTGGGAGGCAATCCCCAGCCGGGTATACAAGCCTTTGAATACAGTGTACTTACCAACAGCCGCATCAATAAGCGAGAGCAGTTTGAAAGTATAGTAGTAAGATCGAGGCCACAGGAGGGAAGTATAGTTTATCTCAGGGATGTTGCCAGGATTGAGCTGGGAAGGTTTGATTATGGTATCAATTCATTTGTAAACGGCAAGCCCGCCTCGTTCCTGTTGATCTACCAGGCACCCGGTGCAAATGCTTTGCAGACTTATGATGGCCTTATGAAGGCCCTCGAGACGATGAAAAAGAGTTTTCCCAAAGACATTGATTACCTGATCCCACTGGAAACAGTGTCGGTGGTAAAGTCCTCCATCAACGAAGTATTGCATACCCTGGTTGAGGCACTGATTCTGGTTGTGCTCGTGGTATTCCTCTTCCTTCAAAACTGGAGGGCAACACTGATACCCGTACTCGCCATACCGGTTTCACTGATAGGTACATTCATATTTTTCGGACCGCTTGGGCTTTACCCTGAACACCCTAACGCTTTTCGCCTTCGTACTCGCCATAGGTATAGTTGTGGATGACGCCATCGTTGTGGTGGAGGCCGTGCAACACAATATCGATCATGAGAAAATGTCGCCGAAAGAGGCGACGCAAAAGGCGATGAAAGATATCTCGGGGCCGGTGATCGCCATTGCGCTTATTCTTGCGGCCGTGTTTGTTCCAGTGGGTTTCATACCGGGAATCGTTGGCCGATTGTACCAGCAGTTTGCCATCACCATCGCGGTGTCCGTTGTCATCTCTGCCTTTGTGGCCCTTTCGCTCACGCCGGCCCTTTGTGTGCTTTTGCTGAAGCCTTCCAAAGATGAAACTGCACGTAAGAACCTTCTTGAAAAAGGTTTTGCAAGGTTCAACAAGGGGTTCGGAAAGGTCACCAAGAGTTATACCAGGGGAGTTGGTAAATGGCTGAAAGGCACACCTTATGTGCTTGTCATGATGGTGGTGCTGATCGTCGGGCTGGTCTTCCTTTTCAAGAACAAACCATCGGGCTTTATACCCACAGAGGACGAAGGAAGGGTGCTTGTTACCTATGAAATGCCGGAAGCCACTTCCACAACCAGGAGTGTGGCCATGCTGAAAGAGATCCGGGAAAGAATGACGAAGATACCCGAAATCAGAGTTGCGGGTGGTCTCGCGGGTTTGAATATCATCAGTTTCTCCACCAAATCAAATGTGGGAACGATGTTTATTATGCTGAAACCCTGGGACGACCGTAAAGGCGCAGGGCAACACGCACAGGACGTAATGAATAAGATACGTCAGGCCACAGCCGATATAAAGGAAGCGAGGATACTGGTTATTGCACCCCCGGCTATCCCGGGGCTGGGAGCCACCGCTGGCTTCACTTTCGAACTACAGCAGACAAGCAGTACCGACGATGCCCACAGGTTCGAACAGGTTGCCAATGAATTCCTGGCGAAGGTCAATAAAAGGCCTGAAATCGGTGCTGCGTATACCTTCTTCAATGCGCGTACTCCCGCCTACCAGGTGGACGTGGACAAAGAACAGGCGAAAAAGCAGGGTGTATTAGTGTCGGACGTGTATTCTACCTTATCTTCTTATCTGGCGAGTAGTTATGTCAACGATTTCAACCTCTACGGAAGAAACTTCCGCGTGATGCTGCAGGCCGACAGTTCTTACCGTAGTTCGCTGGCCGGAATGGAGAAGTTTTATGTTCGCAACAGTCAGCAACAGATGGTGCCATTGGGTTCCCTGATCACCTCGAAGGTGATCGAAGCGCCCGCGGTGATCTCCCATTATAATATCTATCGTTCCATTGAAATCAATGGAAGTCCAAAACCAGGCGTAAGTAGTGGCGAAGCTCTGACCGCACTTAAGGAAGTCGCCGAAACCCTGCCCGCTGGCTATGGCTATGAATTCTCTGGTATGAGCCGCGAAGAATTGGCTGCTGGTAATCAGCAGACAATCATATTTGCGGTATCTATCGTGTTTGTATTTTTATTCCTTGCAGCGCTATATGAGAGCTGGTCGGTTCCTTTTTCGGTATTGTTTGCTGTTCCTATCGGGGCATTTGGATCCATCCTCACGCTGACCCTGATACCCTCATTATCAAATAATATCTATGCCCAGATTGGATTGATTACATTGATCGGCCTGGCGGCGAAAAATGCCATTCTGATCGTGGAATTTGCCAAGGAAAGAGTAGACACGGGTATTGACGTTGTACACGCCACACTGCAGGCGGTACAATTGAGGTTGAGGCCAATCGTGATGACCTCGCTGGCCTTTATTCTCGGTGTACTTCCCCTGGCCTTCGCTACAGGAGCTGCTGCGGAAAGCCGGAAAACCATTGGCTGGACCGTTTTTGGAGGTATGCTCGCTGCAACGACTCTGGCGATTTTTGTGGTGCCGGTATTCTTTGTTCTCATCACCAAACTCTCATATGGCAGGAAATTGAAACGGATAGAAATAGAAAGACATGAGGAACAAACTGTAGACAGAAAGATTATTGAAAGCAACACGTGATCGGTAGAAAATAATATAGTGATCCGGTAAAATTCAATACCTGTCTTAATGTATTATCGATTAAGTTTGACGCACTCGCTAAAGATCGACACAACATAATAGCGTTACAGAGCTCAAGATTAAATGCAAATGCCATGTTCAGTTTAACGGGAAAAACAGCCATAGTCACAGGGGGTGGAAGCGGAATAGGAAAAGCCATCTCAACCCTCTTTGCTGCCCAGGGTGCCAAAGTCTATATCATCGACCGCGATGAAAAAGGGTCGGCAAACGCAGTCAGCGAGATCCTGAAAAATGGCCATAAGGCCTTCTTTAAACTCTGCGACATCACCAACCCGGATGAGGTAAACAGGATCATTGCTGAGATCGTTGCTGAATCCTCCGTTAATATAATAGTCAACAACGCGGGCATTGCCCATGTTGGCAACGCTGAACAGACCTCCGCGGCTGACTTCGACAAGTTAATAGCGGTGAACATAAAAGGAGTTTTTCATATCCTTCAGGCGACCCTTCCTCATCTGAAGATCAATGGAGGGGTCATCCTGAACATGGCTTCAGTAGCGGCATGGGTGGGGATCACCGATCGTTTTGCTTATTCCATGACCAAGGCGGCAATGACGGGCATGACCCTGTCCGTAGCCAAGGATTATATTAAATATGGTATCCGTTGTAATTGCATCTCTCCGGCTCGGGTGCATACGCCGTTTGTAGATGGGTTTGTATCAAAAAATTATCCGGGCAAGGAAGAAGAAATGCTGCAAAAACTGTCGGCCAGCCAGCCTATAGGGCGCATGGCCCGGCCCGAGGAAATCGCCTACCTGGCCCTTTACCTCTGTTCGGACGAAGCATCCTTTATCACCGGAAGTGATTACCCGATCGACGGTGGTTTTACTCGTCTGAATAACTAATTTGGCCTCTTAGCCAAACCTTGGCATGAGAATTTAGCCATATTTTGAATGTCACTTAGTTCCTACAACAAAAAACGGACTTTCAATACGACTCCCGAACCGAAAGGGGGCAAATCGAGGGCAGGCGAACTCCGTTTTGTGGTTCAGAAACATGATGCTACAAGGCTTCATTACGACTTCAGGCTCGAAATGGAAGGGGTGCTAAAGAGCTGGGCGGTACCCAAGGGCCCTTCTCTTGATCCTTCGGTCAGGCGGCTCGCAATGATGGTAGAAGACCATCCCTATGACTACAGGAGTTTTGAAGGCGTCATTCCCAAGGGGAATTATGGCGCGGGAACTGTCATCGTCTGGGATGAAGGCACTTATATTCCACTGGAAAAAATATCGGGGAAGAAGGAACAGGAAAAGGCCTTGCTGAAACAACTCAAAGAGGGTTCGGTCAAGATCATAATGAAGGGTAAAAAACTCAAAGGTGAATTTGCGCTGGTCAGGACAAATGGCATGGGCGAAAATTCCTGGCTGCTCATCAAGCACCGCGATAAATATGCCAGCGAAGACGACATCACGGAAAAAGACAGGTCTGTCATCTCAAGAAAGACCCTGGAGTCCGTAGAAAAACATCCGGACAGGGTCTGGGAAAGCAACCGCAAGGCAGGATCAGGCGGCAAATCCAAACCCATTGCCGCGACAAAAAAATCTGCAGGCGCGAAAAGAGGCAGCATCAAAAAAAAATCCGCACCTTCGAAAACTGTCGCAGCCAAACGTTCTTCAGCAACCGGAACCAGGGCTTTAAAATCATCGGCGAATATTGTTGAGGCAGTCGATAAGGCTTCTTCACAAAAAAAGGTCACGGCAAAAAAAAAAGAACTTCCTGATCTGAAAGAAGCTCCTGAATCCCGGCTCCCGAAAACCATTTCTCCTATGCTGGCAACGCTTGTCGATAAGCCCTTTGACGAACCCGGCTGGTTGTACGAGATCAAATGGGATGGTTATCGCGCGATAGCTATTTGCAACAACGATCAGGTTGAAATAATCTCAAGAAATAATAAATCCTTCAACGATAAATTTTACCCCGTACATACTTCTTTGAAGCAAATGGCACTTAAGGCAGTGCTTGATGGTGAAGTGGCTGTTCTAAAGGAAACAGGAATCTCAAATTTTGGTTCCCTGCAGAACTGGAGAAGCGAAGCTGACGGTGAACTGATTTATTATGTTTTTGACCTGCTTTGGCTCGATGGTCACGACCTGATGGGACTTCCTTTAACTAAAAGAAGGGAGTTGCTCCGGCCACTGATCCCTAATGAAGGTATCATCAGGATGAGTGAGAATTTTGAGACCTCCGCCTCTGAATTCCTGGAAGCAGCAGGGAAAATGGGAATGGAAGGAGTAATAGCAAAAAAAGCCAACAGCGAATATCGGCCAGGGGATCGTACCCGTGACTGGCTCAAAATAAAAGTGAACAAAAGGCATGAGGTGGTTATTGGAGGATACACGATCAATGACGGGTCTTCGAAGGCATTCAGTTCATTACTGGTAGGTGTACATGAAGATGGGGTGCTTAGGTACACCGGGAAGATCGGAACCGGATTTTCTGATAAGACCCAGCGCGAAATGTTGCAACAATTCAAGCCGCTGCAAACCAGCAAAATTCCATTTGAAGAGATTCCTGACATTAACAAACCGTCCCGGTTCCGTCCCGACCCTCCTCATGCGACTGCAGTTTGGTTGAAACCGCAACTTGTATGTGAAGTCAGTTATGCAGAGGTTACTTCGGATGGGGTGATGAGGCACCCATCATTTGAAGGAATGAGAGTTGACAAAAAAGCAAAAGATGTTATGAGAGAAAAAGCAATCAAAACAGAAAAGGTTGTGGGCACCAAGGCAACTAAAAAGAAAAAAACAACAACCTCGTCCGCCACAAGCAAAAAGAAAGCTGCTGCACCTGTGAAGAAGTCCAAAGCCGGCGATACCGGAAAAAGCAGCACCTCCCTGCTAAAGCCGCCAGCAACCGGCGAGAGAAAATCCTTATTGAATCCTACGGAAGAAACACAGGTAAAGAAATTGAATGGATATGAGTTAAAATTTTCAAATCTTGGGAAGATCTACTGGCCGAAGGAAAAATATACCAAAAGGGATGCTTTGAATTATTACTACCAGGTCGCTCCTTATATTCTTCCCTATCTGAAAGATCGCCCACAATCCCTGAACCGCTATCCGAACGGAATAAATGGCCAGAGCTTTTATCAGAAAGATGTTACCGGCAAGGCTCCTGAATGGGTGGAACTTTTTCCATATGAAACAGAGACGGAGAAAGGCAAGAACTACATGGTTTGCACAAATGAAGCCGGGTTGCTTTATATGGCGAACCTCGGTTGTATCGAGATGCACCCCTGGAGTAGCCGCGCACAGAGCCCTGAAAACCCCGACTGGTGTCTCATCGATCTTGACCCGGGAAGCAAAACCATATTTGAGCATGCGGTGAAGACCGCACAGGTTACCCGTGATGTGTTGAAGGAGATAGGAGTGGAAGGATATTGCAAAACTTCGGGCTCTACGGGTTTGCACATTTATATCCCGCTGAAACCCGATTATACTTACGATCAGTCCCAGTTATTCGCGAGATGGATTGCCACCCAGGTGCATGAAAGACTGCCAGATATTACCAGTGTTGAAAGGATAGTGAAGAAAAGGAGGGGTAAACTCTATGTCGACTTTTTGCAAAATCGCGCCCAGGCTACGCTTGCGGCAGCATATTCAATTCGCCCAAAACCTGGTGCAACTGTATCCATGCCGCTTGACTGGGATGAAGTGAAAAAAGGACTGTCTATCCAGGACTTCACCATAAAAAACGCGATGCAACGCATCAAGTCTAATGGTGACATATTTAAGCCGGTGCTGTCAAAGGGTATTGACCTTTTGAAGGTATTGAGTAAGATTACCTAATTGTACTTGTACTCGATTCTGCCCTGAACGGATTTTTTCTTGTCGTAACAAGTTTCCCGGATTTTCAACCCTGATTGATTGTAATCATAGATCCATTTCTGATACTGGTCCGACCCTTCGGGAACAACCAGCATGGACGCGATGCGTCCCTGTTCGTCATATTCAAAAACATGAGTAGGTAAAATCCTGCGCGCCTTTGGATTATACCCGGCGATATCGGTCAGCCGTTTCTGGTCATCATAATAATAGTATATCACAGGCAATTCCCTTCCCGAATGGTGGCTGTGTTCTTCGGTCACCAATCCCTGTTCGTCAAGGATAAAATCCACAACTATCGTGTCTGATCCATTCTTGATCCGGAAGAGTTTTGTTGGCTTTCCTGAATCATTATAGATCCATAGATGTGCTTCTCTTTCCAGGTGCGGCCCGCCGGATATCGATAAATTGTTCATTCGGGCTAATGCGCCCGCTGCATTATATATGTAGTCGCTGTGGCTGCTCGCTCCGTCGGTAGTATCCATAGTCTTGATCAGCTTCCCGGAGGCATTAAACTGACTCACAAGTTGAGACTCAACGGCATTTTGGGAAGACAGGCGGGTGGTTATCAGCAGAAAATCCGGGGAAACCGTTTGCATCCCCGTGAACCCTTCGGTAACTGTGCCATCGCCTTCGAAACTATTCAGTTGTACATTCCTGATCCGGTGTTTTTTAAGTAAACCCGCCCGGGATTCCGCTTCACGAGTGGCGACGATGTCCTTATAGTAGTATTGGGAATAGGAGTTGTGAAAAAGGTAAAGGGAAAGAACAAGGATAATTAGGGATTTCATCTTAACGCCGGATGGTTTTGCATGAGAGATATCGGCGAATATCCTTTGTTTTTAAGATATCTACCGGCTCTTTCTGTAATTTTAGACAAACTTTCTTTTGATGCAGCAAATCCGGACGGGCGCGGTTCAGCCTGAAAATCAATCATATGGATGATCAATCTCTCGCCAGGACGTTTGTCAGATTTAAACAGATTATGGATGAGCTGAGGGAGAAATGCCCATGGGATCAAAAACAAACGATTCATACCCTTCGTTCCCAAACCATTGAGGAGCTCTACGAGCTGACCGATGCCATCACGTCCTCCGACTGGAAGGGCATTAAAGAAGAGCTTGGTGACCTGATGCTGCACATACTCTTTTATTCAAGGATCGCGGCTGAGCAGCAGGAATTTAACATCGAGGAGGTGATTGAAGCGGTTTCTAAAAAACTCATCTATCGCCATCCACATATTTATGGCGACGTAAAGGTAAAAGATGAGGCAGAAGTAAAGCAAAACTGGGAGCAATTGAAGCTGAAGGAAGGCAAGAAGTCAGTCCTGAGCGGAGTGCCCTTGTCCCTGCCGGCGGTGGTAAAGGCAACTCGCCTGCAGGAAAAATCAAAACAGGTTGGGTTTGAATGGGATACTCCCGAACAGGTTTGGGAGAAGGTGGAAGAGGAGATCGGAGAACTACATCAGGCGATTTCATCCAGGGATAAAAGGGAGATCGAAGAAGAATTCGGCGACGTACTTTTTTCAATGATCAACTATGCAAGATTCCTGGGGATTGATGCTGAAAACGCGCTTGAACTCACCAATAAAAAATTCATCAGCCGGTTTACCCAAATGGAAGAAACCGCAACAGGGCTGGGAAAAAATCTTGCTGACATGACCCTGGCCCAGAAGGACGAGATCTGGAATTCAGTTAAGAAAATAAAAACTGGCAGTTGAAAGAAATCTTCAGAAGATTGGGAGGGAGAAGATTATTCCTTTTGCTGGCTGCTATGGGCCTGTTCCTCCTCGCACTGGTTGTTAACCGATATATAGTTGGATCTACCTCGTCTCCTTTTTATGCCAGGCTGATCCAGAATGACGTTCTTGACAAGGAAGCACAATTCAAGAAACTTTGCGCCGACACTGCCCTGCTCAGTTCCCTCGTCAACCGCAACTATGCCGAAGGCACACTTCAAAGACTGACCGACAGGTACGAAGGTTTTTTCTTTTTCATTTATGACAAGGATACGGGGGATGAACACAAGCTGCTGTTCTGGAATACGCAGCAGGCCCTTCCACCATTGAACATCATGAACGAATCGGACGCCAGCAGGCTGGTGAGGTTGGAGAATGGACAATATGTACATACCAGCAAATCCCTGATGCTCCGCGGAAACAGAAGCGTTTCTGTGGAAGGGTTGTTGCCGGTAATGTGGAAATACTTCGTGGAGGTAGAAAGTCTTCAGAAAGAATTTGCCTCCTATCCGGAGGCAGGCAAGTGGGTCGACATTACGCAAATACCTACGGAATATCCGATTTACAGTTCTTACGGAAACATTCTTTTCTACCTGGAAAAAACTTTGGCGCATCAGAATGAAACCAATTGGTGGTCTATCCTGATGGTGCTGAGCGGCATCTTCCTGTTGATCGTTTATGTGCATCAGTCGGCTCAGGCAATCTTCCTGCGCTATGGCATCATCGCCGGAACGCTCTTCCTTGCAGGAATTATCCTTTTCCTGCGATGGCTTACTTATCGCAATCCGGACCTGCTGGCACTAAGACAGTTTGAACTTTTCGACCCGGCCATCTATAGTTCCAGTTTTGTTTTCAGTTCCCTTGGCGACCTGATGATTAACGGTATTCTTTTCTGCTGGGTCATGCTTTATATTAGCCGGCGGTTGCCGCAGTCCAGAATAAAAAAGATTTCCAACCAATGGGTGACGTTTGGCGTAGTGACCTTCGCTCTGATGCTGCTTGTTGGCAGCACCTTTATTTTCGCCGACATCTTGCAAAGCCTGGTAGGAGACGCCAAGATTTCCTTCAACGTTACCAATTTTTTCAGCCTGACGGAATACAGCTTCATCGGTTTTTTCATCCTCGGCACACTCGCACTAAGTTATTTCTTCATGTCTCAAATGGTCCTGAACCTGATCAAATACCTTTCGGACCTGTCTGCCTATGTGATCATTCTCATCACGCTTGTCACCGGCCTTGTGATTCTGAGTTTTACGAGGAACACTTCGGTGATGGAATTAAATCTTTATGTTCTGATCTGGCTGGTGCTCTATATCCTGATGATGCAACAGAAGATCTTTTCGGGCATCAACACGCGCCTGAATATATCTGAAGTGCTTTACTGGCTCTTTGTATTCTCCTTTTCCATAGCGGGAGTGATCATTTTCGAGAACAAAAAGATTGAATTTGAACAGCGTAAACAATTTGCGGAAAAACTGGCCCTTCGCGCCGACCCGGCCAGTGAGAGACTGCTGAGCATCGTGCTCACTTATTTTGATGATGACTTCCTTCAGAAGAATTTCGTGAAGTTCAAAAACAAGGAACAGAATGAAAAGCTCAAGGACAGTATTATCAACAGGAATTTTACTGCGTACAACGATAAATATGACACCCGCATTTTCACCTTTGATGAAGCAGAGAAGCCGTTGTTCAACAAGGTGCCCACTTCTTATGACACACTGAATACGATCTTCAGCATCCAGGGAAAGTTGACCAACATCGATAATCTGAGATATTTTGAAAAGTCATTCGACAAATTCGCCTACATCTACCGCAAAGATGTTGTTGACAGTTTCGGGGTAAACATGGGTTATTTCTTTGTGCTTTCCGAACCGAAGCGATACAAAACAGAAACTCTTACGCCGGAATTGTTTCGTCATAGCCAGGAGTTGGTGCCTACTTATTCTCCGGGTTATGCGTACGGGGTATATTCCAAGCTCAGTCTCATCAATTATTACAACGACTATCCCTTCCCCACCAGGTTATCAAACGACGAGTTGCCCAAATTTGAATTCGAGCGGAAGATGAACAAGGATTACGAGGAACTTTGGTACAGGCATTCCGGCGACAAGGTGGTGGTGATCGCTAAGAAGGACAACTCCTTTATTGAAGGCATAACCCTGTTTGCCTACCTGTTCAGCACCTTCATCTTTTTGCTTTTTGTTTATCGCGTCACTTCGCTGCTGATCAGTTCCCGGCTTAAACTAGATGTGATCGCGCAGTATTTCCAGTTCAGCATCCGTTCACAGATTCATAGCACGATACTGATGGTGAGCCTGCTGTCCTTCATGGTCATTGGTGTGGCAACCATATTGTTCTTTATCAAACGCTATGACAGCAACAATGAGGACAAACTCAGCAGGGCCATCCAGATCATGGTCAATGAAGTGCAGAATCAGCTTGCCGATCATACCACCCTCGACCAGGATGTATTGTTGTTTGAGACGGGGGCGGGGCTGGAAGTTGAGCAGCTGATGCAGCAGATATCCGAAATCCATGGAACCGATGTCAATCTCTATGACACAACGGGACTCCTCAGGGTGTCGTCAAACCCGATCATCTATAATAAAGGAGTGTTGAGTGAACGAATGAATCCCATTGCCTTTTATAACCTGAATATCCGTAAGGCCATCCAGTTTGTGGCCGACGAGCAGATTGGCAAGGAAAGCTATATCAGCGTCTATTGCCCGGTGCGAGATGACCAGGGCAATGCCTATGCCTACCTCAATATTCCATCCTACAGTACGCAGGGCGAGCTGAAGCAGGAGATATCCAACTTCCTGGTAACGATCATCAATCTCAATGCATTCATATTTCTTGTCGCCGGCGCGATCGCGCTGTTCATCACCAACAGAATCACCCATTCCTTTACGTTGATCGGGCAGAAGATGCGCGATATCAACCTTCAGAAGATAAACCAGGAGATTGAATGGCAAAGAAGGGATGAAATCGGCGAACTGGTGAAGGAGTACAACAAGATGGTGCACAAATTGGATGAGAGTGCGGAGGCGCTGGCCAAGAGTGAAAGGGAAGGGGCCTGGAGGCAAATGGCAAGACAGGTAGCGCACGAGATCAAGAATCCACTCACTCCAATGAAGTTGAGTATACAGTATCTGCAGAAAGCGATTGATAACAATTCAGCCAATGTCAAGGAGATGACCGCGAACGTGGCCAGAACACTGATTGAACAGATCGATCACTTGTCGAAGATCGCTTCCGACTTCTCACAGTTTGCGAATATTGGGAATCCACGGAATGAAATTTTCGACCTCCATGATTTGCTTTATTCGCTGGCCTCGCTCTATGATGCTATGGAAAACGTAGAATTTACCTGGCAACCCGTTTCACAGAGAGTGTTGCTCTTTGCGGATAAAACCCAGCTCAATCGGCTTTTTACCAACCTCATGCAAAATGCCATTGAAGCGCCGGACAATCAGCTCGACCGCACTATCGACGTCAATGAATCCTTAAATGGAGAGTACATCACAATCAACATCCGGGATAATGGGGGAGGAATTCCCGCTCTGACCAAGGACAAGATCTTCATGCCCAATTTTACCACAAAGTCATCGGGAACTGGTCTGGGGCTGGCAATGAGTAAGAGTATAGCGGAGCAGGCGAAGGGATCTATCTGGTTTGAAACAATTGATGGCATCGGAACCACTTTCTATGTGCGTCTTCCACTGGTACGAACAGTCGATATCTCAGGTTAATTTTTTAGCAGCCTTATTGTTCGCCAGGAATGCGATCAGTTCATCGCGAGAGAAGCTGCTGAGGTTGCTGGTCTTTGTCAGTCCACCCTTTTGAGCGGCCAGCACACCGTAGCGACAGTTGTCAAATTCGGATATCTCATGTGCGTCGGGGTCGATGGACAGTAATACTTTTTTTTCAAGTGCATAATTAATCCATCTCCAGTCCATGTCCAGTCGTCTGGGATTGGCATTGATCTCGATGACGACCTGGTGCTCTGCACAGGCGTCAATGATCTCCTTATGATCGATGGGATATCCGGGTCTGCTGAGCAACAACCTGCCAGTCATGTGCCCCAGGATAGTGGTGTGAGGATTGGCTATTGCTGCGTGCAACCTGCTCATTGCTTTTTCCTGCTGCATTTTCAGATTGGAATGGACTGAAGCAATCACGAGGTCGAATATGGACAACAGGTCGCTGGAATAATCCAGTGAGCCGTCGCCGAGAATATCGGCTTCGATACTTTTGAAGATCCGGAATGGTGCGTATTTTTTATTTAGCTCATCTATCTCAAGGTGTTGTTGCCTGATCCGGTCTTCTGTGAGTCCGTTGGCATAAGCCGCCGCCTTACTGTGGTCGCTGATCACCAGATATTCATAACCCTTCTCTATACAGGATTTGGCCATTTCTTCAAGAGTGTTCGATCCATCACTCCAGGTGCTGTGACTGTGGATGATGCCACTGATGTCGGAGGGCTCGATGATCCTCCGTTTTGAAAGTGCAGGTGCGACTTTGATGGTCTCAGCCTTTTCTCTGAGGAAGGCCGGTATGAAGGGGAGACCAATTAGCTCGAACAAATTTTCTTCAGAACTCGCGATTGGAGTTTCGGGTGTTGAGCGCAGGTTGAGAGCTTCCAGAAATTCTTCGCTGCAGGAAGTCTCCACGAGCGTATTGTAAAAGATCGCTTCGGGCCTGGAATAGAATCTAAGCAGTATTTTTTCGGGACTGCGGAAGGTAGCGCTGCCGCTGTTGATGTCTTCTTCTGTGTACTGATGTTCTTTGAAAAACTCCTGGAGCCGGGTTAGTTTCACCGTGGTCACCCAATCCAGGGAGTCGATGACCGGCAATTGTCTTTTAAAAGCGCCGGTCTGTTCAAATTTTTCTTCTTTAAATGCGTTGTTAAAGATGGAATTCATCTGGCTGGCGTAGCTATGCACTTCTGCGTAGAGATGACTGCCCAGACTTTTCTGATAGAAGGCGATCGATTCCTGGATGCTTTGTTGGGTCTTCTCTCCAAAACCTTTGAATCGCGCAAGCCTATTTTCATTGCAGGCATAGAGCAGTTCACCCGGCGATTCTATTTCCATTTCTTTCCAGATGGTGGCGATTTTTTTTGGACCAAGGCCCTTGATAGAAAGCATCTCCAGAATTCCCGGAGGGGTTTTATCGATGTATTCTTTTAGAGCAGGCAGATAGCCTTTACTGATGATCTCAAGAATTTTTTTGCCAAGTGAGTCTCCGATTCCCTTTGAGTGTATACTTCTCGAGGCATCCAAATCTGATAATTGCACGGGCAGTTTTTCTATATTGAAGGCCGCAATGGAGTAGGATTTGGACTTGAAACTGTTGTCACCATGGATGTCCATCAGTTTGGAGAGCATGGCGAACTGGGAGGCGATGAAGTAGTTGTCGGGAAGCATAGGCTAACTTAAAAGTGAAAAGTTAGAAGTTAAAAGGCAAAGCTGAGCGAGGGAATGGGGTAGTTTTAGGTTTGGCCTTGATTAAAGGCACAAAAAAAGTCCCGGAGTAATCCGGGACTTTGATATTTTCTGCTGTAAGTAAAGAAAGTATATTTCTTCTTTGCAGCTTTCTTAGCAGCTTTCTTCTTAGGAGCAGCTTTTTTTGCAGCTTTCTTAGCTGCTTTTTTCTTTGTTGCCATTTTTTGTGAATTTAACGGTTAGTAAATAGAAAATTATCTATAGTAAAAATAAAAACTAATTTCAAACCGCCAAAAATTTTTTCACAAATATTTGGAAATGCATTAAAATTACTTAAGCGACTGCTACAGATGTTAACGATTGTTTTTTCGTTTCTGGTCTTTTTGAATTCAACAACACCATCTGTCAATGCAAACAATGTAAAATCTTTTCCAACACCAACATTTTTACCAGGATGGTAAACTGTTCCACGTTGACGAACGATGATGTTGCCTGATATTGCAGGTTGGCCACCATATATTTTTACACCGAGTCGTTTGCTTTGTGAGTCGCGACCATTCTTTACACTGCCTTCACCTTTTTTATGTGCCATGAGAAATTGTATTAGAAGTTGATGGTAATAATGATTATAAGTCTGTTTATGTAAGCGATGTCGCTGATGCGGATTTGCGTGTAACGGGTACGATGACCATGTTTTTTACGAAACCCTTTTCTTCTTTTCATCTTAAACGCAATCACTTTGTCACCTTGTACATGGTCAACGATCTCGGCCTTCACGGTTGCTTTTACATCACCGCCTATGGCTACTTTGCCATCAGTATCTGTAAGCAACACTTCAGCAAACTCTAGAGCATCACCTGCTTATTACCGGCTACATGAGGAACATATAAAGTCTGGTCCTTCTGAACCCTGAATTGCTGACCTGCTATCTTTACTATTGCGAACATGATTCCAAAAATTAGGATTGCAAAGGTAAGCCCGTTTAGGTGATATTTTGCACTTTTAAGAATGTTTTTTTCTTGTTCCTAATTGATGTAGGTTTGTTGCTTAACGCTTGAAAATGAGTATGAAGATTAAGATCATTCCTGGCAAAGCCATTTGCCAGCTATATATATAAAGGTATCAGGAAGGGCATGGCCACGGCGGTGGAGGACCAGGAAAATATACTGAAAGAGCTGCTGAAAACGGGCAAAGACACGGAATTTGGTAAAGAACATCATCTTGATGACGTTCACAGGCTACGACGCAGTACCGAAATGCGGTCCCGATCCGGGATTATGAGCAGTTCAAGCCCTATATCGACAAAATTAAAGAAGGGAAAGCACAATGTGCTCTGGAAAGGCAAGCCCATCTATCTTGCCAAGACTTCCGGCACCACCAGTGGGGTCAAATATATTCCCATCACCAAGGATTCCATCTCCAATCATATCAATACGGCCCGAAATGCCCTGCTGTGTTATATCGCCGAAACGGGCAATTCTAGTTTACAGACGGGAAAATGATCTTTCTTTCCGGTTCTCCTGAACTGGAACGGATTGGCGACATTCCGACCGGCAGGCTGAGTGGTATCGTAAACCATCATGTTCCTAATTACCTGCGGAACAACCAGTTGCCTTCTTACGAAACCAATTGCATCGAAGACTGGGAAACCAAACTTGATAAGATAGTAGAAGAAACGATTAACCAGGATATGACGCCTGATCAGCGGTATACCACCCTGGATGCAGATGTATTTTGACAGGCTTAATCTAAAAACAGGAAAAAAGATTAAAGAACTGTTTCCAAATCTTTCTGTGATGGTTCATGGCGGGGTAAATTTTGAACCCTATAAGGCCAAGCTGTTTGAAAGCATCGGCGATCCTGATGGCTACCATTGAAACATTTCCGGCTTCTGAAGGTTTTTTGGCTTTCCAGGATTCACAGGAGGCAGAAGGATTACTGCTGAATACCAACAGCGGCATCTTCTTCGAATTCGTTCCGGCATGCGGAAATCTTCAATGAGAATCCGCAACGTCTGATGCTGAAAGATGTGAAAGTTGGGAGAGAACTATGCACTGATCATTAACAACAATGCGGGTCTCTGGGGTTATAATATCGGAGATACCGTCAAATTTGTTTCTATCAATCCTTACCGGATTGTTGTTACGGGCAGGATCAAACATTTTATTTCCGCATTTGGCGAACATGTGATCGGTGAAGAAGTGGAATACAGCCTGATGAAAGCAGCTGAAGAAGAAAATGTACATATCACTGAATTTACCGTAGCTCCTGTGATCGGCAGACGGAAGATCATATCACGAATGGTTTATTGAATTTGAAGAACAGACCCGACGATATGGCCAACTTTGCAAAAAAGGTTGACAACAATCTGCGAAAAAAGAATATTTATTACGATGACCTGATTTCAGGAAATATTCTTGCCCCGCTGAACATCAGGTCCGTTCGCAAAAATGGCTTCATTGATTACATGAAATCCATTGGAAAACTTGGCGGTCAGAATAAGGTTCCCAGGCTGAGCAATGACAGGAAGGTTGCTGAAGAGCTGGAACCATTTGCGGAATGACACAATCTCTTACCTTGAATCCTTAGTGCTTTGAGTTTTACAAATTATAATCCTGAAAGGACATGAAAAAAAGCGAATTGCAATATTTGGATCTACCGGCTCTATCGGCACGCAGGCACTGGAAGTGATCGCAGCTCATCCCGATCATTTTTCCGTTGAAATTCTCACTGCTCACAGTAATGAAGAATTGCTGATCGAACAGGCCTACAGCTTCAACCCAATATTGTTGTGATTGGTGACGAAAAAAAATACCTGAAAGTAAAAGAAGCGCTTTGCATCCACCGATATAAAAGTATTTGGCGGCGAAGAAGCGTTGAAGAAGCTGCTGCTATGGATTGTTATGATATGATGATTGCTGCCATTGTTGGTTTTGCGGGTTTGAAACCAACGCTGAAGGCCATCGAAGCAGGAAAGGCAGTGGCCTTGCCAATAAAGAAACCCTGGTGGTTGCAGGTGATATTGTAATGCAGAAAGCAGTGGAAAAACAGGCACCTGTTATACCTGTCGATTCCGAACATTCCGCGATCTTTCAATGCCTGGTTGGTGAAACAAGAAACCGGATTGAAAAAGTGATTCTTACGGCATCGGGTGGGCCATTTCTTGGTAAGAAGCCCAACTTCCTGGTAAATGTAAAACGTGATCATGCGCTGCAGCATCCTAACTGGACTATGGGCGCGAAGATCACCATCGACTCTGCAACACTGATGAATAAAGGACTGGAAATGATCGAAGCCAAATGGTTGTTTAATCTTGAACCTGCCCAGGTGCAGGTGTTGGTTCATCCGCAAAGTATTATTCACAGCATGGTGCAGTTTGAAGATGGCAGTATCAAAGCGCAGATGGGCCTGCCCGATATGAAATTGCCCATTCAGTATGCCATTGCATTTCCACACCGTTTACCCAGCAAGTTTCCACGCTACGATTTCAAAAAGCCGAATACGCTCAACTTTGAAGAACCCGATATCAAGACATTCAGAAATCTGGCCCTTGCGATTGAAGCATTGTTCAAAGGCGGAAATCTTCCCTGTATTATGAATGCTGCCAATGAAATTGCGGTTATGCCTTTCTTCGCAACCGGATTGGATTTCTCGATATGACCGATGTGATTGAAAGAACCATGGAGCAGATCAGTTTTATCGCAAAACCCACACTGGAAGAATATTTTGACAGTGATGGCGAAGCCCGTAATTTTGCGGCCACGCTTATTAAGTTATGATTTTCATAATCCTCTGAGTTTCTGCCTCAATTACCTGATATTTGCAACCTTTGGAACCCTAATTTAAAATTCCGCAACGCGGGCCGGACTATGATCTTAATTAGCAATCGATTGGGCCACTGTAGGTGTGAAAGCCGGCCAATTGGTTTTGTCACTTTCCATACTGGTGGTACTTCACGAGATGGGCCATTTTCTCCCAGCAAAATGGTTCAAATGCCGCGTTGAGAAATTCTATCTCTTCTTTGATCCCTGGTTTTCCCTTTTCAAAAAGCAAGATCGGCGAAACCGTTTATGGTATCGGCTGGCTGCCGCTTGGTGGTTATGTGAAGATCTCGGGTATGATTGATGAGAGCATGGATAAGGAACAGCTGAAGCAACCCGCTCAACCCTGGGAATTCAGGAGCAAGCCGGCCTGGCAACGGCTGATCATTATGGTTGGCGGTGTTACCGTTAACCTTCTCCTCGGATTTTTCATCTTCGCCATGATACTTTTTACCTGGGGAGAAGAGACCCTGCCCATGCAAAATCTTAAGTATGGCGTTTATGTCGATTCGCTCGGACAGAAAATAGGCATTCGCAATGGTGATAAAATTGTGAGCGTAAATGGCAGGCCTGTTGTGAACTATAATCAGCTCTCCAGCAATTTTATCCTCGATGAGGCCAAAACAATCAGGATTAACAGAGATGGCAGGATGATCGATCTGCCGGTTCCCGAAGGCACCATAAGGTCGCTGATCGGAAGAAAGGGCGACCCCCTCGCAAAACCTGCTTTTCCTGCCGTAGTCGACTCTGTGATGTATGACAGTGCAAGATTTACTAAGGATAAATTGATCAAAGGCGACACCATCGTTGCGCTCAATGGAGCGCCGGTGAAATCTTTCTACGAATTCCAGGAAATGAAAACGCCCCTTCGCAACAAGGGCATCCGCATTACTGTTGTAAGGCCTGGTGGCGATACGGTTGAGGTTGGAGCGATGACCAATTACAATGCAAGCGTATTTTTCTTCCCGGCGGCTCCTGATAAATTTCTTGAATTCGAAAAGCTCAGGTACTCGTTTTGGGAATCCCTCCCCGCCGGTGTTGCCAAAGGATGGAACACCCTGGTGATGAATGTCAAAAATTTCAAACTCCTCTTTACTTCAAAGGAAGTCAAAACCAGCGAATCGTTGGGCAGCTTTCTCAGCATCGGCAATATGTTCGGCGCGCAATGGGACTGGGAACGATTCTGGAGTATGACCGCCCTGCTTAGCATCATTCTCGCGTTTATGAATATCCTTCCTATCCCTGCCCTGGACGGAGGTCACGTCATGTTCACGCTCTACGAAATGATCACGGGCAGGAAACCGGGAGACAAGTTCCTCGAGTATGCGCAGATGGTCGGCATGATCCTGTTACTGCTGTTGATGGCCTATGCCATCGGGCTCGACTTCTGGCGTTTCCTCTTTAAATAAGAATTCACTACGAGCTTAGAGATCGATGCCGATCTTCTTCATCAGAATGGATGCATTCATGCTGGTACAGACACCTGTTTTCAACTTATAATCAAAGAACAATTCATCGTTCTCTACCTGCACATCAAAATGGTAGTTGGAGATATGGCCAGGGTGATCCTCTGCCAACCTGGCCAGTTCAAGGTCATGTGTTGCAATGATACCCACAGCATGTTCAGTGACTAATTGTTTGATCAGGGCTTTCGAACCGGTATGACGGTCGAGAGAATTAGTACCCCTGAGCATTTCATCGAGGAGCAGAAAAACATGCTCATGTCGTTTTACCCTTTCAATCACATCTTTTAATTTTTTTAGTTCGGCATAAAATGTTGAGGTGTTCTCTTCGAGATTGTCGGTTATGCGCATGCTGCTTATCACTTTCTGGTGAGAAAGGGTGAGGCTTTTCGCGCAGGCTTTCGCTCCCATCATGCTCAAAACGATGTTCACGCCGACGCTTCGCAGGAAGGTCGACTTACCCGCCATGTTCGACCCGGTGATGATGGTGATCTGTGTTAAACCCGAAGTCGAGTAGGAACTGGTGACTCTTTGCTCCTCCGTTAATAAAGGATGTCCCAACTCCTGGGCAATAAAAACGCCGGGCGTATCAGTGATCCCGGGCACACAATAATCAGGATGGTTGAAATCAAATGTTGCCAGCGTGTTGATCGCTTCCCATTCAGAGAGTACGGTAAACCAGGACTGCACTGCGTTTCCATATTTTGATTTCCATCGCTCCAATTGTAATGCATGCTGCAGGTCCCATTGCAGTATTGTGTTCAATGGAATAAAGACGACGGGATTGAGGCGGTAGTCCATCCTGTTGAGTATGCCGCTTAATTGTTTGATGACAGCCGAGGCGGGAACCGAGTGCCCACCTAGTTGGCTCTTCAGTTTTTGCAGGTAGGGCGCATTCATAGCTTCATCTTCAATCCAAACCAGGGTGGCCGAAAGAGAATTCAACTGCGCCGCAATCTTTCCCAGCTGATTGTAGGCAGGCATCACCTTGCTGCTGATGTAAAGGCTGTAGACAAAAAAGACAAAGAGGATGGGAACCAGTACGGGGGAGGGGAGGCGACCGGCCAGGCTCAAGACGATACTGAGAATAGCGATACCAGGGAGGAGGTAACTCAGCAGCTTCCACCTGGGTGCATTAAAATTGTTGGCTTCTGTTACCCATTTTTCAACGTTGGTCGCGGTTGCAATTGTCAGTGGGTTAGTTTTTGTATGCGCCTGAAATTGTTGCCGCCATTTTATTTTATCACTTAATTCTTTCGCCGCCAGTTGTCGCTCAAAGATCTCCTCGGGAGAAGAGATGTCCAGGAGCCAACGGGCCATCAGGGCATTGCCCTGTTCTGAATTCGTGCGGTTGATGTACTGAAAAATGGAAGCCCTTCCGAATATGTCCAGGTCGGCCGCATACTCATGGGTCGCTGGTAGAAATTCCAGGCCCGAAGGCCGTTGGAGAAATTCATGACGGCCAATAGCCATTTCCTCGCGGTTGATCTGGATAAGCGTTTCAGTGTTTGATATGAGCGCTTTGTTTTTCTGGTCGGCTGACAGGACTACCAGGAACACAGCGACTCCAATCATCAAAATGACAGTTAGCAGTAACAGGCCGGAGGACCACAGTATATAGAGGGCCGCGACAATCAACAGCAGTACGATCAGCCGCAGCCATCCCAGGAGCCTTCGCCTTGCTTTCAGTTTGCGCAGCGCATGTTCATGTTCAAACAGTAGTTTCTGATAAATATGCAGCGGGGGTTCCTGTTCCATTTTATAAAACTAAGGGTTGGGTGGGAACGTTAGCGTAATTCAGTCAGACTTAGGATATTTCATTGCAGAAATCCGGGGTAGCGACGGGAGGTGATCGCCCCCTGATGCCGGGTTTAACATTGTGTTTTTGGGGCCGGTTTTGGGGATAGTGCAGGACTTTGTCTATCTTTGCAGACAGTCGAAATTCGACCTTGGGGGTGCCCGGTTTTGACAGCATAGATCTTTGAAAGTGTAAGCATGTCGTGCGTTGGATAATTAGCACGTAAATCTGAATATTCAAAACTTCAAATGGCAATACACAGTATGCCATGGCTGCCTAATCAGTGATTAAGTAGTCATTAGGGCCGCGGAGCAGGTTTGTCTGTTACCACGCTCCGCCGCCGACTCAAAACAAATACAGAATGCTGCAACCGAAGGCTGTGACGGTTGCTTAAGACTATCCAGCTAAGTGATACATTGGTTTGTTCGTTTCCTGTGTATCGCCGACAAATAATAATGGAAATAAGCATGTAGAAAGCTTTCGACGAATATGTTTGGACAGGGGTTCGATTCCCCTCACCTCCACGAGAAACGGTATCAGATTGATACCGTTTTTTTATTTCCTCTAATTCACCTTTCATTTGTGAACACCTAACGTGTATCATAATCGTACAATTCTTCTAATCAGCATATTATAATGGAATGACGTAGAAGTAGATACTGCTCTGGCATTTTGTTCGCTGCTGCTGAACAAAACCTCACACCTTGTTAGACCAATTCAAAATCACCTGGCGGAACCTCGTGAAAGACCGCCAGTTTACTTTACTGAATCTACTCGGGTTGTCGACCGGACTGGCCTGTTCGTTTTTAATCTACCTCTGGATCGTCGATGAAATGAAAGTCGACAAATACAATGCAAAAGATGCGCAGCTCTACCAGGTATTGGAAAACATAAACACCGAAAACGGCATCCGTACCATTACTGGAACAGCAGGACTGCTCGGTAAAGCACTAGCCGAAGAAATGCCTGGAATCGAGTACAGCGCGTCAGTGCTTCCATCGTCATGGTTTCCGTTCAAAGGAGTCATCACTGAGGGCGAAACGCATTTGAAAGCCGACGCACAGTATGTCAGCGCACACTATTTTGATATTTTTTCAGTCGACATTACGAAGGGTAGCAAGGCCAAATTCTTCGAGGGCACCACTTCCGTGATGATCTCAGATGAGTTTGCGCAGAAGTTGTTTCACTCAAACGAAAATGCGGTTGGCAAAATGGTGAAATGGGATCAGTCGGAGTTCGGTGGTGTGTTTCAAATTTCCGGTGTTTTCAAAAAACCTCCTTCAACTGCAACCGAAAAATTTGATCTCATTTTTAATTACGCCCTCGTCCTCGAGAGGAGGCCCAACCTTTTAAACTATACAAATAGTGATCCGAGTACGTTCGTGCTGCTAAAAAAAGGAGTGAACCTGACTGCTTTAAATATCCAAATCAAAGATTTTCCGGCGCGAAAAAATCCTCAGGCGAAGCAAACCATATTCCTGACAAAATTTTCTGACCGCTACTTGAATGGTAATTATGAGAATGGGGCACAAGTAGGTGGGCGCATTGTATATGTGCATTTGTTTGCGATTATCGCGTTGATCATCCTGGTGATCGCCTGCATTAATTTCATGAACCTGTCCACCGCAAAAGCCTCTCGCCGGTTAAAAGAGATCGGCATTAAAAAAGTTGTTGGCGCCACGCGGGCCACACTGATCAGGCAATTCATCGGCGAATCGATACTGATGACTTTTCTATCGCTGCTCGTAGCAATTGTTTTCATCGTGTTGCTCCTCCCTGTGTTTAATGAGATCACCGGGAAGGCATTGAACATAACCTTTACATTCGGATTGGCAGCTTCGGTGTTTGGCATTACATTGCTGACTGCGCTCGTGGCAGGTAGTTATCCCGCTTTCTATCTCTCCCGGTTTAATCCGGTGTTTGTATTGAAAGGTAAACTCACCACTTCTTTTGGTGAGCTAATGGTCCGCAAAGGTCTTGTCGTGTTCCAATTTACGCTCACTGTTATTTTTATCGCCGCTGTATTGATCGTCTACCGCCAACTGAATTTCATTCAATCTAAAAACCTTGGTTATAGTCGTGACCACATTATTCACTTCGACATACCCCTGGAAAATGATTCTGCGCAGTTCGTTGCTGCCTCCACGTTTGTGCAGTCACTGAATAGTATTCCCGGGGTAGTCAGTGCTTCGAGTTATTACCATAATCTGACAGGTGATCACGGTGCGATCGCCGGGTTTGAATGGCCGGGGAAAACACCTGGGATGGACATTGAATTTTCCAACCTCGAAGTAGGGTATAATTTTTTGGAAACCGCTGGTATCCGCATGAAAGAAGGACGCAACTTTTCGCAAACACCGAATGCGTCGAATGAAATAATTTTTAATGAAACAGCGATTAGGCAAATGGGTCTTCGTAATCCAGTTGGTAAGCGTGTTAAATTCTGGGGCATGGAGCGTGAGATAATCGGTGTGGCAGCAGATTTTAATTTTGAATCGTTGTATCAACCCGTGAAGCCATGTTTTTTCCAGGTGTACCCGGTTATGCCGAATGTGATGGTCCGAGTCAACGCAGCAGCAGAGGATGCTACTATTGCTTCTATCGCCCGCTCTTTTAACGCTTTCGTTCCGGGAATGGCATTCGATTACCAATTCCTCGACGAAGATTACAATGCCCTATATGCCTCTGAAAAAAGAATTGGTGTATTGGCTCGGTATTTTGCCGGCCTCGCGATACTCATTGCTGCCCTGGGTCTGTTCGGCCTCGCAGCCTTCAGTGCACAGCGAAGGCAAAAGGAGATTGGTATCCGCAAGGTGATTGGTGCCAGTGTTTCTGGGATTGTGCAAATGATGAGTGCCGACTACCTAAGGCTTGTGGCTTTGGCAATTGTTTTGGCCATTCCGCTGGCGTGGTACGTGATGAGTCGCTGGCTCGAGAATTTTTCTTATCGAATTGATATCGGGTGGAGTGTGTTTTTTATTTCGGGTGGGATCGCCCTGGTGATTGCGGCCATTCCGATCAGTTATCAATCCATAAAGATTGCACTTGTAAACCCTGTGAAGAGCCTAAGGATGGAATGAAGATTTTTTATTTCAATCTCACCTCCACACTTAAGAATTCAACAAGACCTGTAACCAACGGGTTTTTTCATTTAAATCCACTTTGGGCCTGGTTATGCTGCATTCCTAGCAAATCCGTATGGGTTGCGGGTGGTTCTAAAAGAACGGATCATGCCCTGAAAGCAGCTGGAAATAAGGCTTGATTTATACACTTCTTTATCCGATATTGAGGCTACAGAAGAAGCCCTGTACGTGATCTCTTGTAGGTAATACGAATTTCAATTGCAAGCTCTAAGTCGATGCGAATTACACCAATTCTATGTTTTTTTGTGCTGGCTGTCGCGTGCAGTAAAAGTAACGACCAGGAGAACCCTATCGACCAGGAGAATACGAATAAGGCCGGAATAGAATATCCCCAGCTTATGGGTGGCTGGCATCCGGAACAGACTCCGGATGGACAGTCGATAAGTTTTGCAGCGAATGGCGAATTAATTTATAAACAATGGGACACATTGCTGACTTATCAGTATAACCGTTTTAGAATTGATAATGACTCAACGCTCACTTTCATTGCTCCTGATCTTAGTACTAAAATTGTTGGTTTTCGCGTCGAAGGAACTGTGCTCTACCTAAATGGAGCCTGCATTACAAATTGTACTGAGCGGCTAGATAAGCTTCTGCCTCTATAATACGCCGTTTGAAAAAAATGAAATTCACCCAGACAACCCGCACCGGACCATAAAATCATTCGTAAAAACTTTTCGCGTAGGTTCATCTAATAGTGTTTCACGCCAGGTTTTCCATTGGTTCACGGCGCTCTCGCCATACATCCGAAGTACACGCTCCTCATTAAGGATAAAATTGATTTTACCCCAATGTAGGGTATACGGAATGCCAAGTGCTTCAAATCGATTCCAGACCTTTTCAAAAAAGTTTCGGCTGGACTTTGATTCCACGCCGTCCATTTCGAGCACACAGGTCTTATTAAAATGCGTGAAACCTAAAGTCGCAGGTGTGCCCTTGATAAACCGCAAGGCAATGGCGCCCGCAAAAACAGTCTTGCTGTTGATGGCTACAATTTCTTCTATGGCCCGGCTGGCGTCTTTGCTGTCTATTGCCATCGCCGCACTGGCCGCCTGTCCGCGAAATTTGGTGTTGTTGAACATTTCGCCAATGGTGCCGGTGACTTCTTCCGCTGCCGCATAAGCCAATGGAAATAACTGGTTAACAATGGGCGGGATTAATTTCTGCCGGAGCGGTTTGCCGACCGCATCCAGCACAGATTGCATGACTCCAAGCAGTTCATCACCATACTGAAATTTGCCGCTTTCAGCGTTCGGTGGTGGATATCCGGTAGAGTATGGTAGTCTGTAAATGGTTTTGATAAACACCCCGTTGACTGGATCTTCTTTGGCAAATTTGTGCGGGTTTACGACCACTTCGAAGTGATAGAGTTCTTTGTCGGGGCTGTTCAACGGAAAAGGGAACAAATCTTCTATTCCGGTAAAATCCCAGGTATTGATCGCGTGTCTAACGGCTTCTGTGTAGGCGATTGGACCTCTAACAAATTTCTTTAAGAGGTAAATCGGATCCGTTTCTATCAGCACGCTGTGTATAAATCCAAAACTCCCAAAACTCACCACTGCCGCATTGAAGGCAGCATCGTCGCGAATAGGAGTGGCCCCCAGCCATGCGATAAACTCGTCGGAAGCCACGGGCTGCGAGGCACGTTCGATCCACACGTGTTTGTCGGGCCCGGTGATAATGTGCAGTCCGCGAATCGCATCATGAACCGCGCCCACTCCCATGGCTGAACCATGTGTGCCTGTTGCGGTAGCGCCGACAATGGTCTGTCCGTTGCTTGCACCCGATGCCTTCATGGAACGAAGCCACCCGTTTTCGGATTCCAGTTCCTTGTGCATTTGTAGAATGCTCATGCCGCATTGAGTAAACACCAGATCATTTGCGGTTTTTCCAGTGGCCAGGTAGGCTGGAGCTAAGAAACTATCACCGATTTTAAAAAATGTGCGCAGCTCCCGCGTATCAACCAGGCCGCCTTTACAGACAGCCACCTCGCTGAATGACCAACCATTCCCCAAAGCGCGAAGCGTGAGTCCGTTGTCGATTGCATGTTGGATCAACCATTGAAAATTTTTAGTGGTAGCGCGGTAATTGTCTTCGTTTTGGTTGAAGGCGAATGGCAACCGCATATTGAAACTCGCATCCTTTGTAAGTTTGACGCTGAAATTCAAATGACCATTTTGCCAGTCGGTGATGGGAATCTGTAAAATGCCTGCAGGTAAACTCATAGTAATATGATTTAAGGTTGACGAGGCTGACCCAATGTTCCCGGGCTGGGATTGTAGGGAGCACAGCACCATGAGATCTTTTGAGGCATCACGATACCGAGTGTGATGAATGAAAGAATTACCTGGCCAGTCGTTGTTTTAGCCTCCACTTTATTGAGATGGTTGTATCGCGCGTCACAGGCCGGTCGGATGTCCTTTGCCTGTACCAGTCCCCATAGAAAATGCCAGACGGTGGTATCCTTGTTGATAGAAACCGCATCGGCGCAGTCGTACTCAGTGACGACTCTGGTAGTGGCGCAGCTCGCTGTCATCAGCACACAAAAGAAGATGATGAGTATTCGCATATAATTAAATTAAAAACTAAAAATGAAAAATAAAAAATCTTACCCTGCAGGAAACCCGGGGCACGGATCAAAGGATTGAGAATAATCGTCGCAAAAAAGTCAGAACTACGAAATGAAGAATTATAGCCGGCCAATGTCGATCTGCAGTTCGTCACGCTTGCGCCAAATTATCCTAAAGAGCTGAAGCCTACATAAATTCGGAACATGTGCACTATAGCATTTTTAATTTTTCATTTTTGATTTTGGCCATAATTATCTCGCCCGAAATTGATAGGTATTAGTCCATTCGAATGTTTGGCCCGGATCGATCTTGATGTGGATGTAAGGTTCGGGACAAATCGTTTTCACTGAAGCCCAGAAGTTAAGTTTCTCGAACGGTCGGTTGGACAAGATGGTGACCCCGGTTCCTGATGGTCCATGGTTCAGGGTGATGTGATAATCTTTGGCGTCTGAACTATATCCCTTGATGTCTTCCAGAAAAAAATTCTTTTTATGGGGGTCGCCTGCTTCGAGGTGTATCTCCTGGCCTTTTACCAGTGCCGCCGACTGTTCCTTTGTTGGTTGAGTCTGAAGTTTGAAAGGAAATCGAACGGTAAAGTCAGATCCTGTGGTGCGCGAATCGATAACGAAGAAATTGTGATTCATCACATTCGTTTCAATGGCTTTGCTGCCTGTATTTTTTAGGGTATGTTCCAGGATCAGTTCCGGTTTGTTATTTGCCAGCCGCACTTTTTTTGAATACAGATAACCATAGTCCCCTTCCTTGAGTGTGTGCGTGAAGGTCACCCAGGTTGCTTGTTTGGAAATATTCCAGGTTCCGCTGTTAACCAGCGAATAGGAGTTTGCAAAAAAATAACCTTCTTCCTGGGGTTTTTGAAGCGCACCTACGCCGATTTTGATAAATCGTCCCCCTGTGGGTGCTTCATCGTATCCGACAGGGTCAAAGGCCTCTACCGGGCCCATAATGGCATCATGGGACAGTGGATCGTACTTTTCAAACCATTGGCCAAAGTAAGAGTGACCCTTATATCTGAGATCAGGAATTTGTCCTGCCCAGTCGAACCGCGTACCGCGGTAGTAGCCGTTGACCGCATTCGGTAAATACAATTGAGCAGTAATCAGGCCATTTGAGATACTTGCCTTTGGAGGAGGGCCGGGATGCACGGCAAATATGAAAATTGCAAGGAGAGCAATAAGGAATTTATTCACGGCTTTCTGTATTGAAAATGGAATCTGAATATACGAGTTATTGTAATTTTATCGTACGCCCGTACGACCTTTACTTCCCGGCAACACTTTTGCTCTTTTTTTGGATTTGTTTTATCATCCAGTCATGCGCGGTATTGGCAAGGATGGGCAGGATCTCCTGTTTTCCCGCCTTGAACGCGTGATTGGCCCCTTCTATTTTGACTAAAGTTGCCGTCCGAAGGGATTTGCATACTGCTTCGATTAAATCTAATTTGGCCAACTCATCACGGGTACCCTGTAAAAAAAGCATCGGTTGTTTTACTTGCTTTAAATGCTCCGCGCGGTCGATGGATGGTTTGCCCGGAGGGTGCAATGGAAAGCCAAAGAATATTATTCCCTTTACAGCAGTATCAGCATACTCGGACAGGTATTGCGAACTCATGCGACCGCCAAAGGATTTACCGGACACGAACAAGGGAAGAGTGGGAAACAATTTTTCCGATTTCCTGATCGCTGCCTCTATGGTTTTGTGGGCCACAGCTGGACTGTCGGGGCGGCGCTGTTGCTTCTCCATAAAAGGAAAATTAAACCGCATTGAGGCAATACCCGCTACTGCCAGCAACTCCGCAAGAGAAACCATGAAGGGATGGTTCATGCCTGCACCTGCACCGTGGGCCATGGTAAGAATGGCAATTGCTTTTTGCGGAACGATGGTTACGGCGGAGACCTTGCCGATGGATGAAGAAACTGTAATAGATAAAGACCGGGTGCTCATGGCATGCGTTATGTTCACAACAAAGATATTCTAATAGATCACTCCAGATTATAGATTTTTGATTGGGAAGGATGCTGGAATGCCATCTGGCCGTGGTGGGTTGGTAAATGTGGAACTTCCGCAGCACTAGTATTAATTGACCATGATAAAATTAGTTTCCAACCACAAGGGCGGACACTTAGGCCGATCATGAATTTTGTAAACCCATTTCAAAGTTGTATAATTTGCAAGCCGGAAAGGCGGGTTCAATACGGCTGCTCATGCTTATGAAAAAATACCTTCCATATCTGTTATCCGTTCTAATATTAACGGCGGCAGCACCGGGTAATGGCATTGCCCAGCATCACAAGCCAGAGCACGCGGATCTTCAGCCCCTGGTTGCACAAGCCCAGCGTCTGGAAGAAGCCTTGCAGTTCCTTGGCAGTTCGCTCAAGCCCGATGACAGCCGCCAGCTGAAATTGTTGGCCAGTCGAAAACCGGATGCAAACACTGCTTCCACCATTCAAAAAATACTCGATCCATATTGCATTGCCGCGGTAGAAATAAACCCGGAATCCAGGGTGAAAGTAATAAAAGGTGCTGCAAAGCCAGTGCTGGTTCAGTCGGGCTGGAAAAGTTTCCTGGTGAAAGTGCATAACCAGGCAGGCATCACCGCGAAATTGCAAACAGAGAGTCCGAATGCGGAGCCACTGATGCACATGTCTTCAAATGATGCTCGCGCAAGACCTGAGAACAAAATTTCCGCAGGAAATATTTCCAATCGATTCCTCCAGCTATTGTTATACAGGAATCGTCCTATGAATGAGCAGTTGTCCGGTTTTCCGCTTGAATATGTGATTTTACAAGTGTATTGCAGGGATAAGGGCAGGAGAGAAGCGCAACTGTCGTTCAATGTTGGGGAAGGGTCTCAGGATATTGGCTTTCGAAATGCGGTCTCCATATTGTTTGATAGCAAACCTGCAGTACGCGTAAAACTTCGTATTGCAGATGCGGATGGAAAGCCAAACATGGCCTCTTTTGTGATCAGCGATCATATCAATAGATTGCCCACAAATGATGACTCAAGACAATCAACAGATTATCGGCTCACAACTGCCTCCAGTGAATTCGGTGTCCAGTCAAAACAATTGACGGGTCTCTATCCGCTTCCATCGCGCAGACTTGCAACAACCGATCCCTATCCGGATTTTTTCTTTCAACCACAGATCTATCGAAATGACGGTGAGACCGTTGACCTTGCATCCGGTCATTATCAGGTTGAATTTACCAGGGGGCCGGAATATATCGCTCAGAAAAAAGAACTTGTTATCCCCGAAGGGCTCGACTCCATAGAGGTTTCATTTAAATTGAAACGATGGATAAACATGTCTGCCCTCGGATGGTTTAGTGGTGATCATCATGTGCATGCCGCCGGATGCAGCCATTACGAGAGCCCCGAAGAAGGCGTGGATCCCCCGGCCATGCTCAGACAGGTACAGGGAGAAGATCTGAATATGGCGGCAGTGCTCACCTGGGGACCAGGGTGGTATCATCAAAAACAAAATTTCACCGGACAAACAAGTCCTTTATCAAAACCAGGAAATCAAATGCACTATGACGTGGAAGTATCTGGATTTCCATCTTCTCACGCGGGTCACCTGGTTTTACTAAACCTAAAGGAGGACGACTATCCGTCAACAACCACAATTGAAGACTGGCCTAGTTGGACTGCTCCGGTATTGCAATGGGCCAGGAAACAACAGGCCCTGACTGGCTACGCACATTCGGGATGGGGCCTGGAGCCAATCAACGGCAACACCGAAATGATGACTAATGTGTTGCCTAAAATGGACGGCATCGGTGCAAACGAATACATCGTCACCGTTACACAAAATCTGATTGACTTTTATAGCGCAGGGGATACGCCCGCACCATGGGAACTGAATATGTGGTACCACACGCTAAACTGTGGATTTCGAACCAAATTGAGTGGTGAAACCGATTTTCCCTGCATCTTCGATGAACGTGTTGGTATTGCAAGGAGTTACTTCAAAGCTACCGCTCCCTTGAATTATGAAAAATACATCGATGCGATTAAAAATGGCAAAAGCTATGTTTCCGATGGAAGGTCACATCTCATCGACTTTTCGGTTAATGGAAAGGAGATGGGCGAGGGGAAAAGTCAGCTTGATCTGTCGGCACCCTCAGTAGTAACAGTTAAGGCAAAAGCAGTTGCAATGCTACCTGAAACGCAGTCAGAAGAAGGGGTCGAAATTGCAAGTCGATCCCTGGACAAGTCACCTTACTGGCACATCGAACGCGCCCGGATGGGTAGGTCCAGAAATGTTTCTGTTGAATTAATATTCAATGGCAGGCCGGTAGACAGTACAATAATCAGTGCCAATGGAAAATGGAATGCATTGGAATTCAATTACACAGTGAAGGAATCAGGATGGTTTGCCCTTCGGATCTTTCCAAGCGCCCATACCAATCCGGTTTTCGTTGTCGTCAACAAAGCTCCGGTTCGTGTTGCGGAAAGTATTAATTGGTGTATCGGCGCAGTTGACCAATGCTGGAAGAACAAACAGGGACAAATAAGGAAGGAAGAGCTTTCTGCCGCCGAATCGACGTATAAACAAGCCAGTGGCATATACAATTCATTAAAATAGGGGCCATGGTTCGAACATCAACCGGTTTAATCTTCCGCCTCAGCTTATTGCCTGCGCCTGTTTGCTGATTTTTCGTTTTAGTATCAGTGCTGCGACAAGGGAAACAATCAGGCCGACCGGAAATATTTCGAGATATGTCGTCAGCACCACAAAAAGTGGGTTTTTATACATTTCTCCGAACCTAGCCATTTCACTGGCTTTAATGTCTAACTGGGCCTGGGTGGCACCATCCGCTCTGGCATCCTTCATTACACAAGCAGTGTACTTATCAATAAAGTCGGGTATGAACAGATAATAGTCAATTAACCATACGGCCACATACATGGTTGAAGCAACCAGCGTTATTAACAAGCCTATTTTGAAAGCCTTACCAAAGGTGAGGGTGCCCTGGTTATACTTATCGCGATAGTTCTTAATGCCGACAAAAATAAACGAAAACGCCACTATCATTGTGGTATAGCCGAGTATCTCGTTGCCCTCAAAATCATCGCCTCGGGAGATTTTGGCCGCTGAATAAAGCATCATCGCGGTAACCACTAACCCGGAAATTATTCCGAAAACCCAGACATTTTTTTTCATTGCAGATTAATTTTGTCGCTGTAAATATGCTATAGCGAAA
Source organism: uncultured Chitinophagaceae bacterium (assembly GCA_963808065.1). Lineage (GTDB taxonomy): Bacteria > Bacteroidota > Bacteroidia > Chitinophagales > Chitinophagaceae > Flavitalea. Next base: position 135,247 of record CAWEEK010000007.1, on the reverse strand, counting down.
TCATTTAGGCTTCATACTAAAGTATGATTCTGCTTACCGGCCGGAATTTTTCACCCTTTTGAGTGATATTTTCATGGAATAATGCCTAGTTTTTTTGCCATATCTATGGCCTGTGTCCGTCTTTCGACTTCCATTTTCTCAAAAATCCTGGACGAATGCGTTTTGATTGTGTGAAGAGAGAGGAATAGCCGGGACGCGATTTCCTGGTTGCTCAAACCCTGGGCCATCAATTGGAGTACTTCAAGCTCACGTTTGCTTAGGCCGAGCTTGTCGAGTACGCGCTGGTTCACCGTAAAATCTTCAGTTTTTTCGATAAATACTTCTTTCTCGACTACAACTGTCCGGATCTTCGGTTTTGCCAGTTTCAGCGCAAGCCAGATTCCCAATGCGGTAAACAGCAAGGCAACCACGGCTATATAAATTTCAAAAGAATTGCGCACTATCATCAGGCGCAACTCCAGCCACTTCAGGAAAAAAAGCAAGAGCGCGAGGGAAGTACCATAAAGGAGAACGTTCTTATGCTTCGAGATAAAATTACCCGCCATTTGAGATAAAAATAACGATTTTACCAGTCAGGCTTCTTCCGACTTAGTTTTGAACAGGAAATAAACTGACCCGGCGTTTTATAACGTCAGTCTAACCATTTGTCAAGGTTATGTATTATTACATGTAAAACTTTATTCGGAAGGTTTGGCAGGTGGTAGCTTGCATAAAATTGACATACATGAAACCGATCAAATTTGTTCTTTTACCCTCTTTGCTATTTTTTATAGTAACAAATTGCTGTTCACAAGAAAATGTTCGGAGGAGTTCTTCAGTGGTCGGGGTTTTTCTGGGCAGCACTCCCTGCAGCCAGGGCACAAGACCAGCACCTGGTATTTCTGTCAACACCGATTGTGAATTAATTAAATGGAATCTTACTCTTTTTCAGGATGAATCAAAGAAAACACCCACCACCTATAAACTTCATTATGTATATGGGTTGCCTAAGCAGGGAACCACTGGATTAATCGGCGGAGGAAAAAAAGTTGACATGGAAGGAAAATGGACGATTATTAAAAATAGTGCACCAAACTCCAATTCAATAATCTACCGGTTAAACGATGATAAAACAAACAAAACCATCTCTTTTTTGAAACTAAATGACCATCTACTGCATTTATTAGACAGCGATGGCCACTTGATGATTGGAAGTGCTGCCTGGAGTTATACGTTGAGCAGTATTGATCATAAATAAATTGTGTATCGAATAAGTTTATAAAGAGAATTACTATGAAATATATTATTACGGCAATTGCATCGACATGTTTTTCCTTGTTTGCAATCCTTTCGGAAGCACAGACAGCAGCGGTTGACAATAAACTTTCAAAAACCATCACTTTCCATCCGTTACCAAAGGAACCCACTGTTTTTGGCGTTTTTGAAGGGAGGGCGCCCTGTCAGGGAATAGCAAGACAGCTGAAACTGGCAACGACACCTGATTGCATAAAGTTAAAATGCCGCCTCACCCTCTACCGTGATCAGGCAACATCCCAACCAACCACCTATACCTTATCTATTGTTGGAGGCGGCGACGTAGTTCAAATGGAGGGCAGCTCATACCGGCATAAAGTGCTTGAAGGAAAATGGAAAATTGTTCAGGGCGCAAAATCGAATCCCAATGCCATAATCTATCAATTATCACTGAGCAAACCCGGAGACTACTTCTACATTATGAAAGGCGACGAAAACGTTCTTTTTATCCTGGATGAAAACAAAAAATTCAGAGTTGGTAATGAAGATTTTTGTTATACCCTCAACAGGGTTGAACTGGTACCCGGAAAAAAGTGATAACATATCTAATGCCAGGTGCAGGACAGTGGTTCGTATTTAGGTATCTGGAACTGCGGCTAAAGTGTCGTTATTTTAAATACTTTTGCCCGCAGGATTAAATGAAGAAGTAATTACTTACTCTCCTCAGAGGCAGATATTGAATCACTAAAGGATATGCATAACCTATGAATTCGAATTCGTTATTAAAACTTGTCTTACTCGTCGCAGGAATATTCGCAGGCAGAACCTTTTCTCAACAACCCGATCCCCCGGGCCAGGTCAAAAATGTCAATGAGGCAAAAAATCAAGCCTATCTTTTTGCACATATGACACATCAGGACTATGGCCGATTATATTATTCCGTGAGTCTTGACGGGCTGCACTGGTATGCACTGAACGGGAAAAAAAGAGTTTTTCCAGAATATAAAGGCCATCCTGATATTTGTAAAGGACACGACGGCAGGTATTATATTGTCGGCAATCAAAGTGATGGTGCACCCGGGATTGACTTTTGGGTTTCTTCAGATTTAATCCGATGGGAAAAGTACAATACTTACACTCCCGACCTTAAGTCCACACCCGGTTATTCAGATGCTCTCCAGCGGATCGGTGCTCCGAAAATATTTTATGATGAAAGTTTGAAACAATACATACTCACCTGGCACACGCCGCACAAAGCAGGAACGAAGGAAGACCCGGAACGATACTGGGCAAGCCAAAGGACTTTGTATGTGTTATCAAAAGACCTGAAAACTTTTTCGGACCATCCTAACCGTTTGTTTGAATGGGATATGGGCACTATCGACGTATTTATCCGGAAAATTGGCGGACAGTACTTTGCGGTGTTGAAAGATGAAACCTATCCGACGCTCTACTGGCCAACGGGTAAAACCATTCGTATTTCACGAGCCCCTTCGTTGGTCGGCCCTTATTCTGAGCCTTCTTCGCCAATCAGCCCGAATTTCAGGGAAGCTCCAATGCTGGTTCCGTCTCCCGATGATAAAATATGGTACTTGTATTATGAGCAATATCCTGGAATTTCATATGGATTGTCAATTGCCGATAACCTAAGCGGGCCCTGGTACCAGGCTTCCGGCTATACTTTTTTTAGTGACTGGGATAAATACAGCTTACCGGACTCGGTTCGGCACGGGTGTATGGTCACAATTTCAAAGGATGAGTACAACGCCCTGGTCGGACATTTTGGAATTGAAACTGGAAAGAAATAGCCGCAGCGTAAAAATGATGATGGAAAGAATAATTTGAATCCTTCAAACCTTATCTGACGGAAATCTCACCCAATTTGTACCATCCCGGTTCCGTTTCACGCTCCTTCTTAATTGCGAGTTCAATATTTCTGTTTTTACTTCGAAAATCCGACTGGTCTCGCATGCCCAGCAATACTTCATACCGACCAGAAGCAATCGAGTCGCTTAATTTTACCGAACAATGCTCGGCAATAATATCACCGGGCAGCCAGTTCCTGTTATCGGATTCCTTCAACTCCTGGACAAAGTTGCTGCCACTTGCTTTATTGACCAGCTTGATAAAAACCTTGTATTGGTGATAGGCAGGTGCTACTCCATGATTTTCCCAGGTCAGGCGGATATAATTTCTGGTTGAATTTTTTCGAAGTGTATCGGGCATCATGGCAAACTTTGGGAAATACCAGTACCCCGAAAGATTAGCCAGTCTTCCGGCGTATTCAATATTATCCTTCAACCACTCGCGTGGATAATAATGAAACCCAATTATGCTCGCATGTGTTTCACGGAGCGCCTTTTCGAAACCGGATCCATCTCCCCACATGCCGTTTTTATAGGCGTCACCATAATGATCAGATTCCAGGATCACGGGGATGGTTTTGTACACCCTGCTGTATAGTTCAGGACTTCGGATACATGAAGGCCCGAATCCTAATTTTTTATACCATTCGACATTTCCGCTGTCGTCACGGAAACCAATCCCTTTTTTCAGACAGTATTGATAGATTTCATAATCTGCCCCGTCATCCTTGTTGCGCTGGCCGATCATGTCATCACTTACGATCAACACCGAATGCTTATAAAGATTTGTGTAGAGGTCGATGTGTTTTTTTATCGTAGCCAGAGGCACATCTTCCCAACCTGAATAGGCGGTATGCCCTTCGCCCCAGTCTCCAATGCTTCCCAAGTCAATATATTCCACCCAGGGTTTGGCGTCATACCGAGCAGCAAATGCCTTGTGAAAATTCCTAAGTTTCTGAAGGAAGACAGGATCGTCATAGTCCGGTGCCCAGGCCTTGATGTCCAAATCGGGATGATCAATAAATTTTCCTTTTGCACCAGCTTTTCTTACCCATTCAGGGGTGGCATACACAATTTCTGTTTCCTTAGCCGTGATGCGGAATGAAATTGTATGCCCCCAGCTTACCCACCTGTCGATTATTGAATCAATCACCTGCCAGTTGAATCTTCCTTCTTCCGGTTCAAGATAACTCCAGGCTAGTCTTAAATAAATATCATTCAAACCCGGAAAGTCGGGAAGCGAATCATTGGCCGTCATCCGGTTCCCATAGTTGGTTATTCCATTGTCGTAATAATGGATACACCAGCCTTTGTGGGGGTTGTTACAAACCCTGGTACTGTCCCAGTATCTTTCGAGGTTGAAAAATGTCCTGTTCTTGTAAGTGCCCTGTCCGAATTCCGGGTTTGTGCCCAGGGCCTGGGAAAAAGTTTGCAGATAAAGCAGAATGGATACAACCAGTGAAAGGCAAGATTGTTTCATCTCGAAATATACCGTGAAAATGGGTAATTGATGTCTCCAATTCATCCATAAGCTTAGGAGACTTTGCGGTACTGCAATTCTTCGGACCATTTCCGCAGCAGGTCTTCTATTTCCTCGAGCTTGATGGGCTTACTCAGGTAGTCGTTCATGCCGGCATCCAGACATTCCTCCCGGTCCCCCTGCATAGCATTGGCTGTCATTGCCAAAATCACGGGCTGGTCCTTCATGTTGCAACGGATCCACCTGGTTGTTTCGAGCCCATCCATTTCAGGCATCTGCACATCCATTAAAATAACGTCAAAAATATTAGTAGCAAGTGCCTCAATTACTTCCTTTCCATGATTGGCAACAGAAGCGGAATAGCCCATTTTCTCGAGGATGGTGGTAGCCAGTAGTTGGTTGATGGGATTGTCTTCTGCAATCAGGATCCGCAGAGGATGTTCAAGTGCAAAACCAACACTGAGTATGTTTTCTGGAGTTTTGTCAGCCGTAACAGTCTTTGTTGTTTCCTGAAATTGAGCGAGGATATGTTTGAAGAGGATCTGCTCTTTAATTGGCTTGGTGAGCGCTGAACGAAAAAGTTCCGACTGCTGACGACTCAGGTTTTCGCTCATTGAACTCAATACGATCAGTGGCAGCTCAGGATGATTATCTTTTACGGCTGTTGCCAACTGTACGCCATTCATTTCCGGCATCTGCATATCCATTAATACCAAATCAAATTTGCCTGATGAATCTAACAGACGTAATGCTTCCGCTCCGGATGAAGCAAGTACGGGTTCCAGTTTCCATTGTCGCAGCTGAGTGTGCAGGATTCTCCGGTTGGTTTCGTTATCATCTACAACCAGTATGCGTTTCCCTTCCATACTCGAAGCATCGAGTGGCATCGGGGTTTTTCGCAAGGGATTGCCCGCGTCAATATTAATTGAAAAATGAATACAGGTTCCCTTGCCTTCTATACTGGAAGCATAAATCTCACCCTTCATGAGCACTACGAGCTTTTCGCTGATTACAAGTCCAAGTCCCGTGCCTCCATATTTGCGGGTCGTCGAAGAATCCACCTGGGAAAAGGACTTGAACAATCTTTCCATCTTATCAGCTGGTATCCCTATTCCCGTATCCTTTACTTCAAAACCGATCTTACATACGGGAGACCGGGGGTCGCCCAATAATCGTATACCGATAAACACTTCTCCTTGATGAGTAAACTTCACAGCGTTCCCAACCAGGTTGATCAGTATTTGTCTCAGGCGCACGCCATCGCCGATGAGATGGGCCGGAACCAATGGGTCGATCTCATATACCAGGTCCAACCCGATATTAGAAGCCTTGGTGGCAAAGACATCAAGCACCTCTTCCACGCAGGTGCGCAGTTCGAATTCCTTGTGCTCAAGCTCCATTTTGCCAGACTCTATTTTCGAGAAATCCAGGATATCGTTAATTACCGTAAGCAGGTTCTCTCCACACGTGCTGATGGTTTGTGCATACACCCTTTGCTCATCGTTAAGGTGCGTTTGTTCCAGCAATGAGGCCATCCCGATCACACCATTCATTGGAGTGCGGATTTCATGGCTCATCGTAGCCAGAAATATACTCTTTGCCCGGTTAGCTTCATCGGCCTCCACTCTTGCCTTATCTGAATCAATTTTTGCGCGTTCGGCCTGCTGTGCGGTCTCTATTAGCTGTGCGGTTTGAAGATAGACTTGTTCCTGTAATTTTTTCTTTTGCGCCTCTATGACTTTAACGCGCATCCAATAGGCGGAGACTATGGCTGTCACAACACTAAGACCAACCAGCAATTTGAACCACCAGGTGAGCCAGAAAGGCGGAATGATTCTAACGTACAACGATTTTACTTTGCCTGACCATTCCCCCTGGTTGTTTTGTCCGTTGATCCTGAGGATATATTCGCCTGGATCAAGATTGGTGTAGGTAGCAGACCGTTTGGTTCCGATGTTGTTCCAATGCAGGTCGAAGCCAACTAATTGATAACGATAATGCTTGTACGAAGCCGGAACAAAATTCAGTGAGGTGAATTCAAAAGTAATCACAGCGTCTTTGTATCCTATGCTGACGCTGTCTGTTTCCCCAATTTGTTTCTTTAGTGGAGAAGAGTCCTCAGGTCCGGCTGCGATGGGCACCGGTTTATTTAGCAACTCGAAACCTGTCATTACAATGGGCGGATCAAATTGTATTTCATGGATACTATCGGGAAAAAATTCATTAAAGCCATTGTTGCCTCCGAAGTACAGTTGACCGCTACGACTTTTGCAGGAGGCGTGCATCTTGAATTCCCCGGATTGCAAGCCGTCGGATACACCAAAATTACGAAAACGCTTAGTTTGCAGATGCATTCTCGACAGGCCCTTATTCGTACCAATCCAGAGATTCCCGAGATTATCAGATTCTATTCCTCCGATTGCATTGTTAGGAAGGCCCTGGGCCGTGGTAAAGACAGTAAACTTTGTCTTTGTTACTTCCAGGTAGTTCAGCCCCGACATCGTCCCAATCCACAGGTTGCCTGCGTCGTCCTCATGTATCTTGGTTACATTGTCGTTGCTGAGACTGTTGATGCCTTCCCGATGCTGGAAACGGGTAAATTTGCCGGTTTTTTTGTTAAGACGATTGAGACCGCTGCCGTCCGTGCCGATCCAGATATTCCCGCTTCGATCCTGAAAAATACAATTGACAGAATTGCTGCTGATAGAATTGCTGTCCTTTTCAATATTCCGGTAATGGATAAATGATTTAGTAGAAGGTTGATAAAGATCGAGCCCACCATAAAATGTCCCGATCCAAATGTCTTGCTCGCGGTCCCTGAATATTGAATAGATGTTATTTGTAGATAGACTACCCGGATCATCGGGATTGTTCCGGAACTGGGTGAATTTCTTTCGGGTTGGATCTATGACTGTGATGCCATCTCCCCAGGTTCCTATCCATAGGCTACCCAAATGGTCTTCCATTGTGGTGAGCACATAATTTCCCGCGATACTGTTTTTATTATGTTCGTCATGACGAAATGTAGTGAAGCGACCACTCGAGCGGTCAAAAAGGTTAAGTCCGCCACCATCGGTGCCAATCCATAGGTTGTTTTTGGAATCTTCTCCCAATGTTAGCACTTTGTTATGGCTCAGGCTTTCCCTTGAGCTGGTATGGCGGTAATGCGTAAATTTATTTCCGTCTTCGCTCCACAAATTGATCTCGCCCGAAAAAGTGCCTATCCACATGTCACCTTTACGGTCGCGATAGATGGTCCAAACCGAATTGTTGCTAAGACTGCCTGGATCAATGTCGTCTTGAGTATAGTTGAAAAATTGTTTGGTGTCGGTGTTGAAAATACTCATGCCTCCGTTCTCAGTTCCAATCCAGAGTTTGCCTGTAAGGTCTTCGTTAATGGTAAGGACACAGTCATGCGTGATGCTGTTTTCATTGTCTTTTTTTCTAAAGGAGCTGAATTTACCGGTCCTGCGATCATAGAGATTCAGACCCTGGCCGCGTGAACCTACCCAAAGACGTTGCCGGCTGTCTTCGAAAAGCACTTTGAGTGCGTCGGAACTAAGGGATCCCGGATCTTTCTCGTTGTGTCGGAACCTTTTGAATTTATTTGTCCGACGATCGTAGCGATTAAGACCTCCTTCATTGGTGGCCATCCACAATTGATGGTAACTGTCTACCAGGATGTCCTTAACCAGGTTCTGACTGAGACTATTGGGATCGCTCGCATCATTCATGTGGTGAGTGAAGGAATTCGTCTTAGTATCAAATGCATCAGCGCCTCCACCTTCAGTTCCCACCCAGAGAATCTGGTGACTGTCCATGCAGATGGAATTGATCAGATCGTTCGATAGGCTGGCTGGCCTGGTTCCATCATGTTTATAACTAATGAAACTTTCTGTATTTCTGTCAAATTTGTTGAGCCCTCCGCCCCAGGTACCGATCCAGATATTTCCATCAGTGTCCTCGATAAGATCGTTGATGATGTTGTTACTGATGCTGTAAGGTTTCGTCGGATCGTTTTTGTAGATGGTGAACGTGTATCCGTCGTACCTGTTCAGGCCATCCCGGGTGCCAAACCACATGAATCCCCGACTGTCCTGAAGCATGCAGATCACATTACTGTGAGAAAGACCGTCGGTGGTACCAAGGTGGTTGAAACGAATGTTTTTTTGCTGTGAATAACTGTAAACTGCAATTATCATTAAAATCAGGGTCGTCACAATCTTGAGTAGTCGACTTTTCACGTATGATGGTTTGAAATATGAAGAGGAAGTATGATAAGAACGTCATTATTCAGGCACTTAGGGAATGACTGTGAGTTCATTTGTGCCGGTATAGACAATTGAGCGGAATTCATAGGGGTAAACCATTAGACTGCAGCCAAATCCCGATTAGTTACCATAGGGTAAGGTTCCCGGGTGTTTATCGGTTTAATTTTGTCTACCTGAAGCGGGTGGTTTTTAACATCCATAAGGTTTCATAGTATGAGAAAAACGGCTTATTCTATTTTCCTTTTTTGTTTGATCTTATCCTGTACTCCCCTGCCGGATGCCGACCAGGCTCTGCTGGCAAAGAATGAGCAAATTGTAAGGGCCTATTTTGAGGAGGTCTGGAACAAGGGCAATCTCGACCTGCTTGACTCATTGATGGGGCCCGAATATATAAACCACACCCCCTCTGTGTCGAGCGGAAAGAACGGGGTTGCTGAACTGAAGCCTATTATAGCGGCATTCCGAACAGCCTTTCCCGATCTGCATTTTAGTATTGAAGACCTCGTTGTCACGAAAACAAAAGTGGTCGCAAGAGTGAAGATGTCGGGTACGCAAAGGGATTCACTTTTTGATCTGCCGCCAACAAACAGGATGGTGGTTGTGAACCAGATCAACATAGAAGAAATACGGGATGGAAAATTGGTTGATCACTGGCGCGTGACGGATGAACTGGAAGTAATGAAACAATTAGGTTTTCTTCCTTTTTTTGAAAAAAAAGAAGCCAAAAAAGTTTTGTCTCTGAAGTAGAGTGACCCCTTCTTCCTTTTTTTTGGAAAAAAAGGAAGCGAAAAAAACTGCGGCTGTCCCCAAGATTCCCGCTTTTTTTCTTGATAAAAAAAGCGGGGCAAAAAAAATCAAGGCTGACATTGGAAAGACTAAAAATCGCATCTCCGGGCTGAAGAAAAACAAGTCACAGCAGTAGAATAAATCCGGGCGACAGTAGGACTTACGGACAAAGAATATTGCCCAACTTCAGGAACATCTGTTTTTCTTCTACGCCCTTCGATTCGATTTTCTTAACGTCTTTCCAATGTATGCCCATGGGAGAAAGAGAAAGAGGAAGAGGAATCAGTGCGGCTCGCCCGCCGAGCTTTAGCGTAGACGGGAAGAAAGAGAGCGGAGAGCGCTTCGCTCTCTTCCTCTTCCTCTTTCTCTTTCTGATTCTTGTATTGCGCCTTCAGAATAAGGCCGGGCGAAGCCCGCCGTCGCTGCTTCGCAGCTATGGCGGGCAAGCAAAATTTTCAAGTGCCGCGAATAACGGCGAAGATGTGGATTGAAAATATACAGACGATAGTTGCAAGGGCAGAAGAGGATTACCACAGCCGACCGGAGCATTCCTTCGCCGTAGCGGCACGCAGAAAATTTTAGGCCTTATTCTGACAGCGCCAAATTTTTTTGTCTTACTTTTTTTATAAAAAAAAGTAAGTGAAGTTTCACCTTTCTCAAAGAGTCTTCAAAAAAAGTAGAATAAGTTTCCTCTTTCTCAAAGAGTTTTCAAAAAAAATGATTATTGGAAATCATGCCACATGTCGTTTACTTTGTTGTCTGAAACATATTATTTATGAAAGCGAATATAGGCATCAAAGAAGCAAACCTGTCCGCAGTGGCAAAATCACTCAGCGGCATTCTCGCCGATGAATTCATTCTATACACCAAAACACGCAAGGCCCATTGGAATGTCGAGGGTCCCGACTTTTACAACAAGCACAAGTTTTTTGAAGATCAGTATAATGAGCTGGCCGACATAGTTGACGGGGTTGCTGAGAGAATCAGGACACTCGGTCATTACGCGCCAGGCTCATTACAGGAATTTCTCGAACTGACCCACCTTACAGAAAAAAGCAGGCATAAAAATGATAGTGTTGGTTTTATCAGTGAATTGCTAAGCGATCATGAAAGTATTCTGATTCATCTCAGGGAAAATGTAGACAACTATGTAACCGCCTTGCATGATGCCGGTAGCAGTGATTATATTACCGGCCTGATGGAAACCCATGAAAAAATGGCCTGGATGCTCAGGGCGCATCTGGCCAAATAATGTACGAAAAGAAAACTGATCCACTTGCACCCCTGCATGTTTTTTACGGGCGCCTCGCCCGGAACTGTCTTTACGTTGCGGGGATTTTAACTCTATGTCTACTTATCGGCATCCTCGGCTACCGTTTCACAGAAAAGGTGCCCTGGATCGATGCACTGCACAATGCATCCATGATCCTGAGTGGAATGGGGCCGGTCATCACCATCAAAACAACCGGTGGAAAATTGTTTTCATCTGCCTATGCCATCTTCAGCGGGGTAGCCTTCATAACAAATATCGGGTTCCTTCTCGCTCCGGCGGCCCACCGGTTCTTTCATCATTTCCATCTGCAGGAATAACAAAATATTACTCCCATGCGACTGCCCGTTATTTGTTTCCTGTTCGGTCTTTTTGCTTTCACCGGAAATATTTTTGGACAACCCATCACGAAAAAACTCCACGGTATTGAACCGCTCATGAAGAAAATTCTTAGTGACTATCATGGGGCAGGTTTGGCCGTTGCAGTAGTAGAGAAGGATAAACTAATATACAGCCAGGGCTTTGGCTATCGAAATGTGGCGACAAAAAAGGAAGTGAATCCAAATACCATTTTCCCTATCGGATCGTGCACAAAGGCCATTACCTCGTCCATCCTGGGGATGCTGGAATCGGAGAATAAGCTGTCGATCGATCATCCGGCCAAGGAGTATCTACCAAACCTGAAATTTTATAACGATGAAATGAATGACAGGATAACCGTCCGTGACCTCATGTGTCACCGTACGGGTCTCTCCCGGTTTGACGTGTCCTGGTATGTGTTCAAAACTGATTCACGCGACAGTCTCCTTCAGCGGATCGCATATATGAAGCCAAATGCTGGTATAAGAGAGAGATGGCAGTACAATAATTTCATGTTCATGGTGCAGGGTATGATCGCAGAAAAAATCACAGGTAAATCCTGGGAGGAGAATCTCAAAGACAGGATATTGCAACCGCTAAACATGAACCGGACCACCACCAGTATTGCTGAGATGTTGAAGGACACCAATGTGGCAACTGGTTATACTGTGGAAGATGACAGCGCCATCATAGCACGTGACTACTTTGAAATCAGGGGTATTGGACCAGCAGGAAGCATTAACAGCAGTGTGAATGAGCTAGCTCCCTGGGTGAGCGCCTGGGTAATGGACGGCAAGTTCCAGGGAAAGCAAATCATCCCACCGGCTTATCGGACGAAAGCAATCAGCTCACAAATTGTGGTAGACGCTGGTCTGCCCGGGGAGCAGAAGGACGTTACTTTTCTGAACTACGGCCTGGGCTGGTTCCTGAGATCATATCGCGGCCATTACCAGGTTGAACACGGTGGGAATATTGATGGATTCTCTTCAATGATTTCTTTTTATCCTGCCGATAGTATTGGAATTATCGTGCTGACCAACCAGGATAATTCCGGCTTGCCTATGATGGTTACCAATATGTTTGCTGACAGGCTCCTGGGATTGAAGTCTATCGACTGGAATAAGAAAAAAGATAAAGAGAAAAGGAAAGACAGTACGCAAAAAGCAGACCCCATCTCCGGCCGGGTTCGGGGCACCAGACCTTCACACGAACTGTCTGCTTATCAGGGGAACTTCACCAACCCTGCATATGGACAGGTTTCAACCGTGTTAAGAAATGATTCGTTGTTTGGAAACGTCGGAGATCAAAAGGTATGGCTGATGCATTATCATTATGATGTGTTCGAAGCGAAGCGAATCCATCCAAAAAAAGGCATCGACACAGCATCCAGTCAACTCAGCTTTAACTTCCGGTTTGGTGAAAACGGAAAGCTGGAATCTGCGGTATTGCCGATTGAACAGGGAGCCGATTCGAAAGTGGAATTCAAATTCACCACACGACCTGAGAAGCTCACCAAGGCGGAACTCGAACGATATGCTGGAATTTATGAGTTAGAGGGAGTTGAATCAAAACTATCCGTGAGAGACAGTTCAATTTATCTTTTGGTGCCGGGTCAGCCGGAATATGAACTAGTTCCAGTGGGCAATCACGCGTTCGACATAAAAACCTTGCCGGGCTTTCAGATTAATTTTGAAATGGACAAAGAAAATCGCGTGATCGCTTTGTTGTTTACAAGGCCTAACGGCACCAGTTTCAGGGTGAAGAAGAAAGCTGACCGCCCTAGATGAACTTGTCGGGTTTGGCCACAAAGTTCAGGAAGGCATCCTCCTTGATCCTGTATGCCCTTTTGTCGAGCTTGTAAAAAAACGCGCCCTTCCTCGATCCCGACTTGTCCTTCCCGTTCATTTTGATAAGCAACCCGGTAGACATGATCTTGCGGGTGAAATTCCTGTTGTCAAATTTGGTCTCATACACACACTCATAAAGGTTCTGGATCTGGGGAATAGTGAATTTTTCGGGGAGGAGCTTGAAGATAATAGGGTGGAGGGCCGCCTTATACCGGAGTTGCTTCTGTGCCAGTTTTACCATCTCGTCGTGATCAAAGATCAGCTTTGGCTTTTTCGAAAGTAGGAACCATTCCGCGTGATAATGATCACTGATCTGCTTTTCATATTTATGAATATCGATAAGGGCAAAATATGCCACCGAAATTGTGCGTTCAATGGGATCACGGCCGATCGCGCTGAATACCTGCAGTTGCTCCATATAAACACCCTCAAGCCCCGTCAGTTGCAGCAGCACCCGGTTTGCGGCTTCGTCGAGGGTCTCGTTAGGCTGAAGAAAACCGCCCATCAGGCTCCATTTGTCCTTCTCAGGTTCAAACCCTCTCCTGATCAGCAAGAGCTTGATGTCTTTTCCGTCGAATCCAAATATGATGCAATCCAGGGCAACGAGATTTCGCTTTTGTCCGCTATATAAAATCATCTTCCAATTATATAAATATTACTGAAATTCAAGGTCTGCGCCCGCCGGGTTCACAAAAAAAATCTATTTAAAACGTCAAAAAAACGTTTATTTTGACTGTCGGATCGACCATAATAATTATGGAAATTTAAATGCAAATGCCATGATAAACGAAAATTTCTATGTAATCGGTGTGGATTTCGGTACCGATTCAGTCAGAACCGTTATTGTGGATTCTGCCACCGGTGAAACCCAGGCCTCCTCAGTGTTTTATTATCCCCTTTGGGCAGCCAAAAAATTTTGCGACGCTTCCCGGAACATATTTCGCCAACACCCTGAAGATTACATTAACGGTATAACCAGCACCATCAGGGAATGCCTTTCTGCGGCGGGTCCGGCAATTGCGTCAAAAGTTCGCGCGATATCGGTGGACACGACCGGATCCTCGCCGGTAGCTGTAGATAAATCCGGAACCCCACTGGCGCTTTTACCGCAATTTGCCACCAACCCCAACGCGATGTTCGTGTTGTGGAAGGACCATAGTGCGGTGGAAGAGGCCGCCGAAATCAATGAATTCGCGAACAAAAACAATACGGACTACCTGAGGTTTGTTGGTGGCATCTATTCTTCCGAATGGTATTGGGCCAAGCTCCTCCACCTTCTCAGGACCGATGAAGAAGTCCGCAAAATGACTTATTCCTTTGTTGAACACTGCGACTGGATCCCTTTTCTCCTTACGGGTGGCCGGCATGCTTCAGCATTGAAAAGAAGCGTCTGTGCCGCCGGGCATAAAGCCCTCTGGTCAGAAGAATTTGGCGGCCTCCCCCCGGATTCTTTTTTTACCGGTCTCGATCCATCGCTCGAAGGATTCAGGGATCGATTTACTGATCCATATACTTCAGACCAGGCAGCCGGCACTCTAAGTGCAGAGTGGGCGGACAAACTCGGCCTTTCCACCGATGTGGTTGTCGGCATCGGCGCATTTGATGCGCACATGGGGGCCGTAGGCGGACAGATTGAGCCCTACTTTCTCAGCAAGGTGATTGGTACTTCCACTTGCGACATTCTTGTGGTTCCACAACAGGAAGCCAGCGACATACTGGTAAAAGGAATTTGTGGGCAGGTTAATGGTTCCGTGATCCCGGGGATGATCGGCATGGAAGCCGGACAATCCGCTTTTGGAGATTATTATGCCTGGTTCAATGAGATTCTCCTTTGGCCGTTCAGGAATTTATTAAACGCCTCAAAACACATAGACAAACAGCAAGCTGCCCTGCTGCTTGAAGAAGCATACCAACAGATCCTCCCTGCGTTAAGTGAACGGGCTTCCCAACTGCCTCTTGACGAAGACGATGAACTCGCCATCGACTGGATCAACGGCAGAAGAACACCCGACGCGAACCAGTCACTCACCGGTGCCATAACGGGCATCAACCTGGGAACGGATTCGGTAAAATTGTTCCGTGCACTGGTGGAGGCCACCTGCTTTGGCGCCAAGGCGATTGTAGACAGGTTTTTGTCGCAAGGCATTCCTGTCAGGGGCCTGATTGGCCTGGGGGGTATAGCCAACAAATCGCCCTTTATCATGCAGATGCTGGCAGATGTGATTGGCATGCCCATCCGCATCCACCGTTCTGAACAGACCTGCGCGCTGGGAGCAGCCATGTTCGCCGCCACTGCGGCGGGTATCTACCCAAATGTGGAAGCTGCCATGAAAGAGATGGGGCAGGGATTTTCATCAGAATATGTACCCGTTGGCTCACGGTCGGCTATATACGCCAAACGATATAAGAGATACCTGTCCCTTGGTCACTTCATTCAGCAGGAGACCGAAATATTGCAGGCTGCCCCGAAAAGGCCTGCCCTGTCTATACAATAGTTCAAATGAGCAAATACCTCCATATTCAACAGGAAGCATTCGAAGCCAACCTGCAACTCCCGCGGCTTGGGCTGGTGATTTTTACCTTCGGCAACGTGAGCGCTATCGACCGCGCCCTCGGCGTCTTCGCCATCAAGCCAAGCGGGGTCAGCTATGAAGAACTGACTCCTGAACAAATGGTGGTCGTTGATCTCGAAGGAAAATCAGTAGCAGGAAAACTACGTCCATCTTCCGACACCCTCACCCATGCCGTATTGTACAAAGCATGGCCGGAAATCGGGGGGGTCTCGCATACCCACTCCTGTTATGCCACTGCCTGGGCGCAGGCTCAACGCGACATTCCTATTTATGGCACCACACATGCGGATCACAGTACGGTAGACATCCCCTGCGCCCAACCCATGAGCGATGAACTGATCCGGGGAAACTATGAACTGGAAACCGGCCAACAGATACTCAGTTGTTTCAGGGAAAGAGGACTGAACCCGCAGGAAACGGAGATGATCCTGGTCGGCAGTCACGCCCCCTTTACCTGGGGCAGTTCTGCAACCAAGGCTGTATACAACAGTGCCATTCTGGAATACCTCGCGAAGTCAGCTTTTTTGACCGAAACCATCAACCCCGATGCAGCGCGGCTGAAACAATCCATCATCAACAAACATTTTGACAGGAAACATGGCCCGGATGCATATTACGGGCAGAAATAAATACTCTCTATGAAGCATTTCAGGAATTCGGAACTGTGGTTTATTACCGGTAGCCAGCACCTTTATGGAGAAGAGACCATTAACAAGGTACATGACCATTCGAGGGAAATAGCCCTCAGTCTCGATGCTCATCAAGATATGCCAGTTACCATTGTGCATAAGGATGTGGTAACAACCCCCGAAGAGATCTATGCAGTTTGCCAGGCTGCCAACTATTCTACCGACTGCATCGGGGTGATCACCTGGATGCATACTTTCTCCCCCGCGAAAATGTGGATCCGTGGTTTGTCGGTTTTGCAAAAACCGCTCTGCCACCTGCACACACAGTTCAACAGCGACATTCCCTGGTCGGAGATCGACATGGAATTCATGAACCTCAATCAAAGCGCGCATGGGGATCGCGAGTTTGGATTCATGATGAGCAGGATGCGTATCAACAGGAAAGTGATCGTCGGTCATTGGAAACAGGAATACCTGGTGCAGAGTTTAATTGGATGGGCAAGGGTGGCCGCGGGATGGAACGACTGGCAGGGGGCACGATTTGTAAGGTTTGGCGACAACATGCGACAGGTTGCTGTTACTGAGGGCGACAAAGTGGAAGCCGAAATGAAGTTTGGGTATTCGGTCAACACATATGGTATCAGCGAACTTGTAAAGTTTATCGAACAGGTGAGCGACAAGGCTGTTGATCAGTTGTGCGAGGAATACGCGGATAGTTACCAGGTGAGTCCAGAATTGCTCAGTGGTGCAGAACGACATCAGTCGCTTCGTGATGCTGCCCGTATTGAAGCGGGACTGGAGGCATTTTTAATTGATGGAAAATTTAAAGGCTTCACTGATACTTTCGAAGACCTCCATGGATTAAAACAATTGCCCGGCATTGCCGCGCAACGATTGATGGCCAAGGGCTACGGATTCGCTGGGGAAGGAGACTGGAAAACCGCAGCGCTCGTTCGCGCAATGAAATTCATGGCTACCGGTCTTCCCGGAGGAAATTCCTTTATGGAAGATTATACTTATCATTTTGATTCCTCAAATGAAATGGTACTTGGTTCACACATGCTGGAGATCTGCTCCTCGATTGCTGATGGACGGCCACGCTGCGAGATCCACCCTCTCGGCATTGGTGGAAAAGCAGATCCCGTCCGACTGGTGTTCAACTCCGGAGCCGGCCCGGCGATGAATGTTTGCATGATCGACATGGGCAACAGGTTCAGACTGGTAGTGAATGAGGTAGAAGCGGTGTCCGCTCCGCACGAGCTGCCGCGCTTGCCTGTAGCCAGGGTACTCTGGAAACCCTTGCCCGACATGAAACAGGGATGTGCCGCCTGGATCCTTGCCGGCGGCGCTCACCACACTTGTTATAGCCAGAATCTCAGCGCAGAAAATATGGATGATTTCTCCGATATGACCGGTATCGAGATGATTCTTATCGGAAAGGAAACCAACATCCGGGATCTGAAGAACCAGTTAAGATGGAATGAGGTCAGTTATGGGATGAAATAAAAAGATAAACGTATTTTTTACTATTATTCAGGTTTGGTTTGGTATAATGGGCAGGTCCATTTATTATTAACCAAACACATTACTTAGCTCTAACTTCTGCTTAACGAAATTTGAATTATGAATGAGCAGACTGCGCTGACCTGACGGGATTATTTTATTACTTAAGTTTGACTGATGAAGCTTAGCTCTTGCAAACCTGTAGTATTCCTGATCCTGGTTATGCTGAGTTTTGGCAAGGTCAGGGGGCAGGTTGCCGATGGTTTTGAAGCTGACGCCGGCGCCTGGACGATAACGGGAAACAAAACCCTGGTGAATATCAGCAAAATCAAACCTTACCGGGGGACTGGCTGCCTCGAGCTCGGTAAGAATACCGGCATCACCCAAACCCTGAAATTCTCCGGGTTACAACTTGTTTCGGTAGTCGCCTTCGCCAGGGCCATTCGCGAAAAAGATTCGATAGGTTTATCCCTCATCTTCCTGGACAGCGCATATCGGCAGGTGCTCAGGCTAACCTCAGCACCGGTGTTAGACACGACGTACAAGCATTTTGGTGAGTATACCATCTCCCCTCCGGAAACATCTTATCTCAGGATTGCTATAAACCGGGGAGCTGGCGAAGGTCCAGTTTACCTCGACACCCTCGTCATCACTACCAGGCTCGAAAAATACCATCCGCAGCTTTCCAAAGTGAACACCGAACAATACATGCGTCCGTTCTGGAAAGCAGATACGGTGTACAATGAAACCGTGTTGATGTATGCCGACAGCGGTAAGCAGGCAGCGGGCAGATTGATTTACATGCCCGAAAAGATCATCTCTGTGAAGAGTTTTGATGAAAAAATTCGATATCACCTGAATAAAGATTATTCATTTACCGGACGGAAGATTAAGTCCAGTGCCGAGAGCGACATGGTGGTGGTGGCGGATACTTTTTTTCAGAAATATAACTTGGCGTGGTACGACATTCAATCGAAATGGGTGGTGATCACTTATACAACAAAGGAAAAGTGGAAGGGCCCCGCACCGGTATTCAGAGGAAGGAGCCTGCCTTTAACAATAGATAAGCTGCAAAGCAGGAAGCCGCTGAAGATGGTCGCCTATGGGATGAGTATCACCCGTGGAATGAATGTCAGCGGCTACGATTCGGTGGCTCCATTTATGCCGGCCTACACGGATCTTTTTGCCGGTCAATTGGCCAAAAAATATCAGCATCCCGTAATTGAGTTTTCAAATGCTGCTCTGCCCGGATCCACAGCCGAGTGGGGAGCCATGAATGTCGCTAACTATGTGAATCCGCTCCGTCCGGATCTTGTTTTACTCGATTTTGGCATGAATGATTTCTGGCGCCTCAGCCCTGAAGAATTCCGAACCAATGTCAGGCAAATGATTTCCACGATAAGAAAAGGAAATGCCCGTACTGAATTCATCCTCATTGCCAATCTCGGGTTTGACCCCGCATTCATTTTAAAATCCGATACAAACCGGGTTCGTTATCTGTCAAATTTTGATGGCTATGCCCGGGTACTTGAAGAACTCCAGGCGCCAGGTATAGTCTGCCTGAATATGAACTCCATCAGCAAGTATATCTACCTGAGAAAGAGTCCCCGTGACTGCCTGGCCAATCCTCTTCACCCCAATGACTATATGGCGCGATGGTATGCACAGGCTTTGAGCGCCCTGCTTATTCCATAGCTTCTTAATTTCAATAGCAGTATTTGCTGATCAGCTAAATTTGAGGATGCCGGAAAACAACTACCGCCTTACCGACTTGGAAGAAGCACTCGTGCGTGACAAGGAATGGATTCTTGCAAAACACAGGATTATTGAGAAAGTTTATCGGCTCTTCGGAAATTTATCGGAACAACTCCGACCCCTCATCGAAGGGTCGGCGGGCTGGCTTGATCAGGAAGTAATTATTCCATCTCCCAAAATTTACAAGGGCGAACGCTATCTGTTGTTGCCTTATGTGATGCTGGATTATCCCAGACTGTTTAGCCGGGAACACTGCTTTGCAATCAGGTATCTTTTCTGGTGGGGGAATGAATTCAGTATCCACCTCGTGCTGGCCGGCAAACACAAGGATCTTTATGCAAGACGGGTAGCAGAAGGAATACTTTCAAAAACAAATAACGACTGGTATGTAGGAGTGAATCAGGATCCCTGGCAGCACCAGTTTGATGCGCAAAATTATCAAATGCCGGATGAGAACACGGATATATCAGCGCTGATTGATGAGAGCGCGTATTTCAAACTGGGTGCAAGGCTTGCGCTTGATCAATGGGAGATGGCCGGGCAATTTTTTGCCGAAAGAACAGACAGCCTCTGGAAGGCCCTGAAGCCACGGGAGGGAGGGTGATAGCATGGAGGTCGCTCAGGCCTTTTCCTTTCCTTTCAGTGCACGAACGATCACCCCGGCGAGTATGCCCCCAAGTGTATAAAGACCGATAGTGATACCTTTCTTTTCATTAGTGCCCGCCGTGTATTCCGGGTGTAACCCAAGTTTGGAAGGCAGCTTTATGGCCCCGATCCCTGCGGCGGCACCAGCTGTGAGACCTGCCATCAGCGGGTTTTTGGCGCGTACAGTTGCCATTCCATAATAAAAAGCATTGCTGATGATGTCGGCCGTGAGGGTAGGCACGTAGAGGTCTTTCTCATCTGGCGCTTGGTGTCCTGTGGCATTGATTAATTTGGCTGCTGCCTCCTCACCAAGTTTATCCAGTCGCGGAGCACCGGAGTA
This sequence comes from uncultured Chitinophagaceae bacterium, assembly GCA_963808065.1. Classification (GTDB taxonomy): domain Bacteria; phylum Bacteroidota; class Bacteroidia; order Chitinophagales; family Chitinophagaceae; genus Flavitalea. The sequence goes on along the minus strand of CAWEEK010000007.1, from coordinate 114,690 downwards.
ATTTTTCCGTATAAGTTCATGAGCGATCGTAACGGCTGCCGCACCTGCAAGACCTCCCAATAACGCATAAAGTATTCTCATAATTCTACAGTTGAATATGGTGTCGGACCGGGAACTTCGTCTACCGGTTTGGGTGACCTCATCATCCGGATGCCATAAGGTATCAGGTTTAGCAAAAATAAGCCCGTATTTCTTTTCAACGATCTTTTGAACCGGTTCCGTTCATTTGTATTAAGACGGCCGTAAATCACACACCCTGCGGCAAGAAGGGCTCCGGCGATCATCAAGGTTTTCCTATCCTTCTTTGTTATCATTTCGTTATTTGTAATTGGAAATATCTTTAGAAAATATCATACCCGGCTTAATATTTGTATCTTTGTCATCATTCGAGCTACGCTATCATTAAAGATCGATCTTACATCTGATCATTATTCACAGCCGCCGACTCTCAACTTTTGATTTATCTAATTATTTCATGACGATTTTTGTTTCTAATTTAAGCTTCAACATCCAGGATGATGATCTGGAAGGATTTTTTACTGAGTTCGGTACCGTCACTTCCGCAAGGGTGATCACCGATAAATTCACCAGCCGCAGTCGCGGGTTTGGTTTTGTTGAAATGCCAAACAGGGCGGAGGCCGAACAGGCCATCGCTGCTCTCGATGGCGGCATTGCTGATGGCAGAGAAGTTCGCGTCAGCGAGGCTCAGCCTTCCGCTCAGCGCAGCAAACCCAGGCAGTTCTCTAACCGCTGATTTACACAGTTAGACGAAGGCAACGGTGCCCACCATGCGCCGAACAGGACCATTATGTCCTATTTCGACTGCTCAATTATGGTCTCCAGGTCAATCACCGTGAGGCCATGGTCGGCGGGACCCGTGAGAACCTTGCCTTCCGGGCTGTATCTTGCTCCATGACAGGGACAGTCCCAGGATCTTTCCGTCTGATTCCATTTTACATCACATTTCATATGAGTACAGGTAGGGTTCAGAGCAAATAATTTTCCGATGTCATTTCGGTAAAGGGCGATCTTCTGGCCTTCAAATTTTACAATCTCACCTTCCCCTTGTGCAATCCCCGAAAGCACACCGAGCTTTTCCGACGGGATTAGTTTTCCAAAAAAGTTTTGTATTACGGTCGCGTTGTTCGACAGGAAACTCACGAATCCTGCAATGGGCTTAATTCTGTTGGGATTGAATAAATTGTCGTAAGGGATCAAATTGTCGCCAAGCCATTTGCTGAATATGATGGAAGCCACCGTACCGAAGGTCATCCCATTCCCACCGAATCCAGTGGCCACAAAGATATGATCAGAATGACCTGGAAGCTGCCCGATATAAGGCAGACCGTCGGCTGGTTCAAAATACTGCGAAGACCATTTGTAGTCAATGGAGTTTATTTTGAAATAAGTCTTCACATGACTTTCCAGCGCCAGGAAATTCTCATCGGTATTGGGATGATCACCGGTTTTGTGATCCTCACCGCCAACGATCAGATATTTATTCCCGCTCCATTCCTGGGTGCGGTAGTAGTGATATGGGTCGTACATGTCATAGCTCAGCCGGGTGGGATATTTGTCGTCACTAAGGGTCACGGCCATTGCATAACTGCGGTTGGCGCTGCACCTCATATGCAGCAGGTTGATACCGGGAGGGATATGCGTTGCATAGATCAGCGAGCTGCCTTTATACTTGTACCTGTCGGTCTCCACAACTACCGGTTCGCCATCTTCGACATTAACAACCCTGGAATGCTCAACTATGACACCGCCCAGGGATTCAAAGGCCGCGGCGAGTCCGTACACGTATTTCACCGGATGAAATTTTCCCTGGCCTTCAACGAGGATCGCCTTTCTAAACCCGATGGGCACGTCAATGCTGTCCGTGTATCTGAGGGTCAGCCCGGCAGATTCTGACGCCAGGAAAATCTCATCCAGTTCTTTTTCCTGTTTTTCGTCCTGGGCGAACAGGTAAGCTTCGGTATCCGAGAAGGCACAATCAATTTGGTATTCCTCTATGTTATTTTTGATGAGTGCCAGTGCATCTTTTGCGGCATCTGCCACAGTATGTGCGGCCTTTTGACTGAATTTCGACTCAATGGTCGAGTAGGGGGTGTCGAGCAGTGTATTGATGTGCGCGGTGGTGCCTCCGGTGGTGCCGTAGCAAAGGGATTCTGCTTCCAGGATGAGGCAATTTTTTCCTTTTTTTTGCAGGGCAAGACCAATGCTCACCCCTGCAATGCCGCCTCCAACGATAACGACGTCATAAACGGTTTGCGGGTCTGCGGTATTGACGGTATTATATGTTTCGGCTGTTCCCTGCCATAGGCTTTTCGAGGCGGTGTCGCGGTTAAACATAATGCAAATGTTACGTATGAATAAAATAGCATACTATCCGGAAATTACTTCTGAAGGTCCAATGATCGCCCGGACAGTTCAGCCTGGGCAAACCTGAGCGCAGCAAAAGCAGCTTCATCAGTTACTCTTTTAAAATCCATACCAACAGTGCTGTCCACATCCCAGACACCCGCTCTGGTCCATGGTTCGAGATGATCCCAGTCGGGCCGGTCGATTATGGGATACCAGCAGATGCCCCAGAACGATGCGTGCGATTCAAGTATGATCCGGCACTGATCGGTGATAAACTTTATCCATTCTGGTTTTTCTGAACCCGGGTGACTGGTTTCAGCAAGGATGATGGGACGTCCATAACGCTTATGCACATGGAGTATGAGTTGGGACAATGGAAGCCACCTTGGATCGTTGTTTTCATTCTTCCACGAAATAGACTCATAAGGTTCAATAGCCCATTGGTTGTTGAAGTAGAAGTTGCAGCCAATGATGTCAAGATATTCAGGTTTGCCGCCTAATTCCGGGCATTCCCTTCCGCTGAGAATGTCAAACACCTGGAATTGATCCAGGTTGGCCTTTGTAGCTGCGACATATTCTTCGGGACTGGCATTTGCGGGGGCTACGATGTTGACCAGTGGCTCAGTGGCGAGTATCCTAACACCGGGGTCTTCCTTTAGCAATGCTTCAATGCCTTCAATGTAGGCCTTCATCAACGCATATTTCACTTCCCAACCGTAGCCTCTGCAATAGGGCACGGTGCCACAGACCTCTCCTCCGAGCCATGAAATAAAACTGACTTCATTAAAAGGGGTAACAATTAAAGTACTGGCAGGATCGATTGACCGGTAAAACCTTACAAAGGCAGTGCAGAGTGCAGCAAACCGGCGGGCAAACATGGGATGCAAAGGAGTGAGATCATCAGGATAACCAAAATGTGACAGGTCCCAAACGATCTGGATCTTTGATTCCGCAGCCGCCTCCAACAATACCTGCACCCCCGCCCAATCATACTGGTAGGGAGATTTTTCCACCACACTCCACCGGATCCCTTCGCGAACGGTGGTCATGTCCAGGTTTTGGATCAATTGGTAATCGTTCTTAGCCTGCCGCAAGTGATCGGTTACCAGGAGAAAGTCGACCCGGTTGCCAAAAGCATTTAGTTTATCCGTGCATTCAAAGCCCGCCATCCAGAACGACCGGAAGGGATTTTCGGATAGATGAATGCCTTGATCAGGAAGCCGCAGGGAGTGATCCATTAGCCGTCAGATATTTCGCAGGATAGATACTCAATTGCTTTCTGGCTTTGTTTCTCTGTTTTCCCGCAAGAACCGAATAGATTTCCACCCTCATCTTCTCCACGGTAATATCCCAGGATTCATATTTGAGGAAATTGTCCACTTTCCGGCGCCAGCTACTTTTGTCTTTCGTGGCCAACTCGCGCGTGGCTACGCTGATGAATTCATCGGAGTTGTTTATGATGTGAACCAATCCAGTCTTGCCATATGTTTCCACCACATCCCTGATCGGTGTAGAAATCACGGGCTTGCCTCCGGAGAGGTATTCTGGTGTTTTTGTCGGGCTGATAAAACGGGTTGAATCGTTCATCGCGAAACTCACCATGGCTATATCCCAGCCTGCGAGATAATTTGGCAGTTGCTGATAGGTTTTGGAACCGAGATAATGAATATTACTAAATCTCGGTAAACTGGCCGGATCTATTTTTACAACCGGTCCGATGAGAACGATCTGCCAGTTTGGTTTTTTCTGCGCTACCTCGCTGATCAGGTCAATATCAAAACGTTCGTCGAGCACACCATAGAAACCCAACCTGGGGCCGGCAATCGAAGCCTGATCCTTAGGTTGTTTTTTGATCCTTCTTGCCTTACCAAAATGAGACTTGTCAATACTGGAAGGAAACGAGTGAACATTTTTGCTTTCGTGTTTCTTTATAGCATACAGGCTGTGGCCTCCTGTAAATACGAGGTCGGCGGTGTTAAGTAATTCTTTTTCCAGTCTTCTTAATTCAGGAGGAGCGAATTTGAATGCAGACAATTCATCCATACAGTCGAAGATGGTCATGATCGGCTTTAGCCCCTTGGTAAGCGGAAGAGCCATAGGCGTGTAAAACCAGAACAGATATTCCTTCATTTCATTGGCAATAAAGAATTTCTTCAGAATCGACCTTTGCTTAACCAATGCGGGATCCTCACCCCTAACATGAATCCTGAGGATATGCAATCCATCACTAGCCTTAATATCCAGCCTGTCCGTCTCCGAATTAAAGATGGTCTCTTCAATATAAAACACTCTGAAGTAAGGGGTTAGCCTCGTCAGCAGGTGCTGTGGTCTCTGGTACACAAAATCCCATCTCAGATGAGAGAAACAAACAATATCCATGTTGTTAAATTGAATTAATAGAGTATTCTAGGCTATAACCGCAATTATTGGACCCGGGAGCGACTTATTTAGGCGGTTTAGGGGGAATAGACCTTAACAGCCGCGAAGGTACTCTTAGTTGAGCAGTATTTTCATCAATTAACCCATTTCTTTCATCTTCTATATTTGTCGCCTGGGTGTAAACGTCGCCTGCAATGGGCAATTTTCTCAATTCGTCCTTGTAAATTTTGATCTGTTCTGCCTGTTCTCTGGCGTCCTGCGGGCCTCCGTAATTGGCAAAACCAAATCCACCCCATTCGCTAACTAGGAGCGGCACCTGCTTTCTATAGAAGAAAGGATCTCCCACAACTAGTGGAAATGCCGCCACACCGTTCAATTGACCGTCTACAAGCTGTTTCAGCAATTGTTTCCAGTGTTCAATGTCGGGGGTGTACAGATGGGCAGTGAGCAGATCTGACTTCAAACGCCCTTCAAGTGACACATGCTGCCAGCCATCATTGTCCACGACCAGAAACTGGGGATGATTGATATGCATATAATGGTACATATCAATGATATAATTCCTCGTTTCCGCGTTAGTGGCAACGTCCTGGATGCCCCAGTCTTCATTATAAAGGCTCCAGATCACTACTGAAGGATGTGTTTCGATCAGCGCAAGCATCCTGATTAACTCTTCCTTGTGGTTTACGCGGCTGGCATGACTGGAATGGTGAGGACTTGGAACTTCCACCCAGAGGAGCATGCCTATTTTATCTGCCAGGTTGTAAATTCTTGGATCTACACCGGCAATATGAATCCTTACGAGATTGCATCCCAGGTCCTTCATGGCGTGCATGTGTTTACTGATTTCCTCGTAGGTGGATATGCCTGGCTGGTAGAGAATGCCGTCGAGATAGGTAGGTTGGTTATTGAGGTATATTGTTGAGCCACGGGCTTCTATCTTTCTGAGGCCGAAGCGGGTTTCGATTTCAGACTCGCGTCCGAATTCATCTTTTAACCTGGCAACCAGCCTGTAAAGAACAGGATCGTCAGGAGACCAAAGTTTGGAACCGGGCAATTCCATTACTACCCTTTGCTGTTTCTGCCCGGCATCCAGCAACAATATAAAATCCGCTGTCGCCAGCAGTTTTGGATCTTTTTCCTTTCTTTCATAGACCAACAGCGAGATCGTGTATTTTCCCGGATCGTGGATTCTCGTGGTCAGGTTGAACCGTACCAGCTGGTCTTCGACTATACTTACCACGCCGACACGTGATCGAAGCCTGTTCCTTTCAACTCTTTCCAGCCAGATGCTGCGGACTGCGCCCGTATGTGTCTGGTACCAGATGCCGCCTCTTTTGTACACATGAGATTCCTGCTTTCCTCTTGGAATGTCAGCATCCATCGTATCGGTTATTCTAACGGTGATCCGGTTAACTGGTTTAAGCAGTTCATTGTTGAGTTCGTAAGAAAAGGAAGTGTATTCACCAACATGCGTGTACTCACCTTCAATAGTACTGATCTGTATTCCATTGAGCCAGACTTCGGTTTTATAACCGCAGGCACCAAAGGTCAACTGCCACATGGAAGTTGGCGTATCATTGGGATTTTCGTCAAGAGTAAATTCGCGTTCGTACCAGGCAACCACCTTGTCGTGCCATTTCTTCACCCCATCATCAGTCACGGCCTCAGTCATATGGTCTTCGATGGATCCCGGCCACAATGCAGTGTTTACATAATGGTGGCCAAGATGCCAGTTTTCATGTATGCCGTTTTCCCTCGTGTCAATTTCGAAATTCCAGTTGCCATCGAGCAACTGGAAGTCGGTGGTTCTGGACACTGCCCGCGGTAAGAGCTGGTCCTGTTCTGGTTCTTCAAGACTTCTGGAAAGTCCATAGTTTGGATGAGCAATTTCCTCAATCATAATATTTCAGGTTCTTTAAGGATGATCAGATAAAATTTTGCTGAATATGGCAAGCACCTCATCAACATAAAAAAGCTGTATGCTCAGCGGTTCCTGGTACCCCGCTTCCAGCTTTTTGCTGAAAACTACATGATTATTGTGGGAAATGGCGATAAAAGCAAACAGCTTGAATTCGGATTCGGGCACCGGTGTGGCATAACCGGTAACACCTATTCCCCAGTTTGTCAGGAACAGTTTGGAAACACCCAGGGCCATTTCGGATGCAACGCGGTCCGAAACCGCATTTGTGGCGGTTGCATGTCCTTTGTCAACATTCAAATGCCTGGATTTTTGTTCGATGCTGTAGGCAGTAATGCCGCCTTCGAAGAATTTCGAAGCTTCGGTGGCCGTGGAGACCGCCGTTTGTAAAAGACCCGAGCTTACACTTTCAGCGACCGCAATTGTTTCATTGTTCGCAATAAGGGCCTGTCTTATGTTTTCAATTAGCGCGTCCGGAAATTTCAAATCGATCATGGTATGGAATGATGAGGTCAATCGGCACACTAAAATTATGCCTTATCGGAACTGCGGGAAATCATTCCTTCAATTTTTTTTAATAGCTTCCCGCCATGAAAATGATTGCCTGTTTGCTGCATGTGCTCATTGCGGTTTCAATAATTTCCTGCCAGGATGCCACAAAAACCAGGGACCAGGTTATTTCAACTGATTCCCTGACACCAGCGGAGACACATCTCGCCGCGAATGCGCTTAAAGGTCTCCGGGTTGCGGATGGCCTCGAGGTAAAACTTTTCGCAGCAGAGCCGATGCTCCGCAATCCTACCAACATCGATGTGGATGACCGGGGTAGAGTTTGGGTTACCGAAGCTTATAACTATCGTCCCCAAATCAATGGCAATCCTGTTAACCCTGACGGCGACAGGATCGTTATCCTCGAAGACACTAATCGTGATGGCAGGGCGGACACTTCCAAAGTATTTTACCAGGGTCCCGAATTAAATGCCCCACTAGGTATCTGCGTCCTGGGCGACAGGGTAATTGTATCTCAGAGCCCAAACATCTGGGTATTTTATGACGATAACCATGATGACAAGGCCGACAGGAAAGAAATACTTTTCCAGGGAATCGGCGGCGAGCAGCATGATCACGGCGCGCACGCATTTATTCCCGGCCCGGATGGAAAACTTTATTTCAATATTGGTAATGAGGGAACAACAATAAAAGACAAGAATGGCAAATCACTGATGGATGATGAAGGGGATGCCATCGCGCCACCAAAATACAAGATGGGGATGGTTTTTCGCTGCAATCCTGACGGTAGTAACCTGGAATGTATGGCTCAGAATTTCAGGAACAACTATGAAGTGGCCGTTGACAGTTATGGCACGATGTGGCAGAGCGACAATGACGATGATGGTAACAGGGGTGTCAGGATAAATTATGTTATGCAGCACGGCAACTATGGTTACGTGGATGAGATGACCGGAGCAAGCTGGCCATCCGGGCGTATAAATATGGAGGATTCGATTCCCTACCGGCACTGGCACCTGAATGATCCGGGAGTGGTTCCCAATTTACTGCAGACAGGCGCGGGATCTCCAACGGGAATGGTGTTTTATGAAGGTTCACTTCTACCAGAAAAATTCAGGCACCAGATGATCCATTGTGATGCGGGCGTAAATGTGGTAAGGGCCTATCCCATTACCAAACAGGACGCCGGTTATTCGGCAACCATTGCGGACATCCTTAAAAATGAAACCGACAAATGGTTCAGACCGGCTGATGTTGCTGTGGCGCCTGATGGTTCATTGATTGTAGCAGACTGGTACGATCCGGGCGTTGGCGGACATGCCGCGGGCGACCAGCTGAAGGGCAGGATCTACCGGATTGCTCCGCCTGGCACAGCATACGAAATTCCAAAATACGACTACACCTCTTCGTTAGATGCGATCAAGGCTTTGCAGAATCCAAATCTCTGCATAAGGCATCATGCCTACGAGTCGCTCAAAAACATGGGCGACAGTGCCATTGGTGAACTGAATAAACTATGGAAAAGTAATGGGGATCCGACGATGAGAGCAAGGGCCTTCTGGTTGCTCAGTCGCCTGCCTGCCGTTGCCGACTCCACGATTTCTCAGGCGGTGCAGGATCCGGTTGCCGACATCCGGGTCATGGCCATCAGGGCAACGGTTGACAAGAAGAAGAATATTACGAAGGTAATTGCAAGGCTGGTGAATGATCCTGATGCGCAGGTGCGCAGGGAATGCGCTCTCGCGCTGCGCCACCTGAATGATACACAGGCCGCAGAGCTTTGGGCGGAACTGGCTGCAAGGCATGATGGAAGAGACAGGTGGAATCTTGAGGCGCTGGGCATCGGAGCAGATCACCAATGGGACAGGTTTTTCAAAGCCTTTGTTAACAAAGTGCATGATCCTATGAGCAAGGCTGGATACAGAGACATAGTCTGGCGGGCGAGAACCGATGAAGCACTTCCTTATCTTTCACGACTTGCGATTGAACCTTCCGAACTCTACACCCGCCTTCGGTATTTCAGGGCCTTTGATTTTCATAAAGGAACTGCAAAAACAAAATACCTGTTGAGGATCCTCGCCGACACAGCTAATAACGATCCGGAGTATGCGAAACTGGTCCTCAACCTGCTCGACCGGAATTCAGTAATTTCATCTCCACTCGCCATGGCCGCTTTAAAGACCACAGTAACCCAGGCAAGCGGGCAGGAATTTATTGACCTGATCAACAGGTACCAATTGAGTACTGAATCGAAAAAGCTGGAAGCACTCGCACTCGACAGTTCGGGTTCATCGATCGGGGAGGAGGCAGCCCTGGCCCTGATCAGGTTTGGCGGGCTCGATATCGCCAATAAGCTGGTCTTTGGTAAAGACACCACGAAGGCTTCACGTATGATGAATTCCCTCGGAGGTGCAGGAAGCATGCAGGCCATAGCGCTGCTCAAAAAGGCCGCACTTTCCTCAAAACTTGATTCGTCCCTTCGCAACCAGGCCGCGGTGCTCATCGGACGAAGCGGCGAAGGCAAGGAAGAAGTGGTGCGGATGCTGGATTCAAAAGCCACTCCCGCCAGTTTGAAACCTATTCTGGCACTGGGTATCAAGGATGCCTGGGAGGGAAATATCAGGAAAAAAGCCCAGGAATACCTTCCGGAAGGAAATCCAGAAAGAAAGAAGGAACCTGTGCTGGCAAAACTGCTGGCCTTGAAACCAGATCCTGCTCACGGAAAACAAGTGTTCATGACCACCTGTGGTCTCTGTCACCAGGTGGGTGCGGAGGGAAAAAATTACGGTCCCCAACTGACCGAGATCGGAAACAAGTTACCAAAGGAAGAGTTGCTGAAGTCGATCGTGCAACCTTCAGCCGGGATCAGTTTTGGATATGAGGGATGGGAATTGAAACTAAGGGACGGTTCTGTTCTGCCGGGCATCATATCAAGTCGGACGGCTAAAGAAACAGAGTTGAAATTTCCCGGAGGAAGCGCGAAGAAAATTCCGAATACCGATGTCGTTTCCCGAAAAAAATTGAAAGAATCAATGATGACGGAAGGTCTTTACGAGAACATGACTGATCAGGATCTTGCGGATCTGCTGGAGTTTCTTTCCAAACTTAAAAGGTAGCAGCGAAGGCTTAAAAAAATATTTCACGCAAAGGCGCAAAGATTAATACAAAAGGCGCAAAGAGATACGTATTGATTTTCTTGCGCCTTTGCGTCTGCCGAAGGCAGATTTGCGCCTTTGCGTGAAATCTGACTTTGCGTGAAACTTATACAACTTTCAACGTCTCCACCTCTCTCCTGAAATCAAACTGCAGATCCTCTTCGAGTTCCGGAATGAGTTTTTCAATTTTTTCCAGCTGCTGTTCATAGATCTTCAACAACACGGGTTGCTTACGGGAAACCAGATTTTTGCTCATACACAATTTGCAGAAATGCACCAGCAATTCGGCATTGGCGATCTTGGTGGCCATATACCGGTTTTGCCTGGATATATTCCTCAGCACCTTCCGCAGGGCCTTCTTTGTGAAGTACACCGAGGGTTTTGGCAGTTCGATGAATTCTTCTTCCATTTCAAGTTTTAACGAATCAGTGTATCCCTGTGGGTTCTCGGAAAAGAATAGCAGGTAGGAAAGAAGTTCCTTGTTTTCCTTTTTAAACCGGGCGAGCCGCATGATCAGTTCTGCGAGTTTTTTGGGTGGCAGGTCCCTGATTTCTTTTTTAATTTCTTCTGAGCTTTCCGATTTCATGCGGTCAAAAATACCAATTGGCAGCGGCCAAACAAACTTGCCTATTTTTGCGCAGCAGTTTGAAACATGTCCGCAAAAGAAATCATGAGCAATTCACCACAGTTCAGGGAAGGGAGTTTTCGTAATTTCTCCGTTACACCCATGCTTGCCGCGGACGCATCTTACTTCACCGTCATCATCGATTCCCTGCGCCGGCCACGCAATGCAAAGCCATCAGCTCCAATTGCCTCCCTCAAAACTAATCTACTGACGCTTCATAGTCCCGAACCGGCGATCGTATGGTTCGGACATTCTTCCTATCTCATCAGTACAGATGAAATTAATATTCTCGTCGATCCGGTATTCAGCGGTCACGCCTCCCCATTACCCTTCCTGGTGACGGCCTTCCCCGGCTCCGACGTGTACCATCCAGAGGACATGCCACCCATCGACCTGCTGATCATTACACATAATCACTATGATCATCTGGATGCCCGCACCGTGTCCCTGCTTGCTCCACGCATAAAAAAATGCATCGCACCACTTGGAGTCTCCAAAACGCTTGCAAATTGCGGCATTCGGAAGGAACGGATCCTGGAAATGGATTGGTGGCAGGAACAGGAATTTGAAGATATCGGTATTGTTGCCACACCGGCCCGGCATTTTTCAGGAAGGGGATTGAAACGCGGTGGTTCTTTATGGTGTTCGTTCGCGGTTACTGTTGCAGGTTATAAGATTTTTGTCGGCGGAGATTCGGGATATGACAGTCATTTTGCCGAGACGGGCAAACGATTTGGTTTCTTCGATCTCGCAATACTTGAATGTGGCCAGTATAGCAGGTATTGGCCCTTCATCCACATGATGCCAGAAGAAACCGTGCAGGCTGCCATTGATCTCAACGCAAAATGCCTTCTACCCGTCCACTGGGGAAAGTTCGCCCTCGCCAACCACCCATGGACTGAACCCGTGGAAAAACTGGTGGTCAGTGCAGCAGAAAAGGGAATGAAAATTACCACGCCGATGATTGGTGAGCCCGTTATCCTCGATAAAAAATATCCCTCGTCTCACTGGTGGAAGGACTGAAGTTTAAGAAATGCCTTACCAAGATATTTGATCAGGTCGCCTGCAATTAGTGAGGGTTCGGACAGAGACTGTACCGCGATATCGCCAGCCAGCCCGTGGAGAAATACGCCCGCGATCGCTGCCTGTTCTGCACTGTAGCCCTGGGCGATAATTCCGGTAATGATACCCGTAAGCACGTCACCTGCCCCAGCAGTGGCCATGCCCGCATTCCCCGTCGAATTAAAATAACCTTTTCCTCCGGGTGTGGCAATAAAACTGTGATGACCCTTCAGCACTATCGTCGCCCCTGATTCACGCGCTTTACGGATGGCCAGCGCAATTTTCTCGAAATCATTATTGGTTTCGCCGAACAGCGATGTAAATTCTTTTGGATGCGGAGTAAGCACGGAGTTCTTCGGAATCATTGTCTGTAGTTCCTTCGATTCGGAAATTATATTCAGCCCATCGGCGTCGATTACCATGCCATTTGTACCTGTCTTGAATATCTTCCTGATCAATTCAAGATGAGTAGGGTAGGATCCCAGCCCGGGGCCGATGGCGACGACATTGTATTTGCCAGCATCATGCATCTCCAGGATATGTGTGTCGCCTTTTTCGATCATGCAGATCGATTCCGGACAACCGGTCTGAATAAATGCACTCCCGGACTCAGTAACATGGGTGGTCAGCTTGCCGGCCCCACTTCGAAGGACGGCCTTGGCGCACAACAAAGCCGCGCCCATCATTCCCCTGCTTCCCGCCACCAACGCGGCATGACCATATGTTCCCTTATGCGAGTGTTGTTTTCTCGGCCGGATGATACTGGCTACCATGTCAATGCCGATCAGCTGATATGGAGGATCGGCAAGTCCCGGGAAATCGGGATGCAGACCGATATCAAGGATATCCAGTTTTCCAAGGTTGCCTTCATTTTCACCGATTAGAAATGCTACCCTGTAACACTGGAAGCTCAAAGTATTTGTCGCCATGATCCGCACATTGCCTGCAGAAGAACGGTCGGCATACATGCCAGTGGGCATGTCTATTGCTACAATAGGATTTCCGGATTGGTTAAGATGACCGACCAAAAGAGAGGTCAGGCCCTCAAGTGGTCTATTCAAACCAGTGCCTAATAATGCATCAATGATGACAGTGCCGGGGGAGATAACCGGGAATAGTTCATTGGATGAGATGAAACGAATGGAAACTCCGGTCTGATGCAGACGAGCAAGATTGGTCTGAAAGTCTGCCGTTCCTAAAAAGCCGAATTCAAGAATATAAACAGCCACTTCTGCCTCTGCTGCTGACAACAGCCTCGCGATTACGAGCCCGTCACCGCCATTGTTTCCCTTGCCACAAAAAATGCTGAAGTTTCTGCCCTTATAATTTTTCAATGTCCATTCCGCGCATTTCGAGGCAGCTCTTTCCATCAGATCGATCGACTCAATTGGCTCATTTGCTATGGTGAACGCGTCCCAGGCCTTGATCTGTTCGGTGGAAAGAATTTGCATAATTCAAATTACCTTATTTTGATTAAAAGGTAAGGAGGAACTCGGTGCCAGCGCCGGGGCTGGTCTGAACCTGTATGGTTCCTTTGTGCAGTTGCATGATCTGTTTGCAAAGGCTGAGGCCGATGCCGGTACCATTTTTCTTCGTACTGAAAAAAGGGATGAAAATATTTTCGGCGACCTCGGGTGTCATCCCGGTTCCATTGTCGGCAATCCTGATGACGGTTCTGTGCTCTGCATTTAATGAACCGGTTAACATGATCTGGGGTTGATCCCTATCCTTCACCGCTTCGATAGCATTTACCAGCAGGTTGATGAGTACCTGCTCGATCAGGTTAACATCGGTTTGAAAATGCAGTTCCGGATCTTTTAAGATAGTATCTACCTCAATATTTTTTTGTTCAAGTGTTGGCTGCATCAACGACAGCAGGTTTTCAAATACGTCCCTGACCAATACCGTCTGGAGGGTGAGGGTGGTGATCTTATTTAGATTGCGGTAGGTCTGCGCGAACTTCAACAATCCTTCACTTCTCTTGCGAATGGTTTCAATTCCCAATCGCAGGTCATCAGTGGCGTTGTCATCATTGAAGGGACTATCTTCCAGTCTGGTTTTAAGTGTTTCTGCCAATGAGGAGATCGGCGCTACGGAATTCATGATCTCGTGGGTCAGCACGCTCAGCAATTTCTGCCAGGCTTTGGATTCGGTTTCATCCAACGCCTCACTGATGTTCTGAAAGGCAATCAACCTGAATGATTCGCCGGAGGTCTGAAAAGTAGTTGCCGAAAGCAATACTTTGAGCGAGGTATTTTTCTGATGCAGTGCGGCGATTTTTTCCGCACCTGATCGAAGTTCAATGATGTCGGTATACAGTAAAGCGTCTCTTTTTTCCAGTGAGTGAATGGTTTTTAGATAAGGCAGCTGAAGCATTTTCTTCAATGACTCATTCATCCATACTATTTCACCACTGTTGTGATTATAAGAGAGTATCCCCGTGCCGATCATTTCCAGGATCTTCTGCAGATATTGATACTGGGTTTCTTTCTCCTTACTGATTAGTTTCAGCGTATTGTTGATCCTGTTGAATCCTTTGTGAAGCTGCCTCAGCTCCGGCACTTTTGTGGATTCATTAAAATTCCGGGAAAAATCACGGTAATGAACGGCGTCGATAAATTGATAGATCTCTTCAAATGCGGACTGCTGAAAAGTATACAGGCGATAACAGAGGAAGGCAATCGCAGGAAGGATCAATATCAGGAATATAAACCTTTCCGTTACTATCACCCAGGCAGCCAGACAGAGTACTATCAGTAACAGCGCCATCCTGACCAGCTGACGGGATTCAAAGGTTTTAAATATCATGCTTACTCAACCTTCTGTACAGGGCAGTTCTCGTTAACCCGAGTTCTTTTGCAGCTTTGGTAATATTGCCCTGATGTTTTTCAATCACCCTTAGAATTGTATTTTTTTCCACGGCATTCAGCGTGGTTTCTTCTGGCTGAGCCGGACCCTCATAACTTTTTTCGATTGGAGAGAAGATAAGATCTTCCGCCTTTAGCGTGCTTTCTTCGGCCATGATCACGGCCCTTTCGATGATATATTGTAATTCACGGACGTTGCCGGGGAAATGATGCTTCATTAATTTGTCAAGTGCCCTGGGCTCAAATACTGCCGGGCTTCTTAGGTACTTGGTGCTGTATTGTTCACTGAAGTGCTGCGCAAGTAGTATGATATCCCGTCCCCTGTTTCTTAATGGAGGCACGATGATCTCAACAGTGTTGATCCTGTATATAAGGTCTTTGCGGAAGCGGTGCTCGTTGGCCAATTCGGAAAGCGGAACATTGGTGGCGCAGATCAGCCGGATGTCGATCGGGATCAGGTCGTTGCTTCCGAGTCTGCTGACCTGCCTGTTTTGGAGCACGCTCAGCAGTTTCACCTGCAGGTGCAGGGGGAGGTTGCCGATCTCATCGAGAAAGAGCGTCCCTTTATTCGCCATTTCGAATCTACCAGGCCTGTCTTCCCGCGCATCGGTGAATGCCCCTTTTTTGTGACCGAACAGCTCACTTTCAAATAGTGACTCGGTGAGCGCTCCCACATCTACCTTTACAAAAGGCCCATTCTTGCGCAGAGACCTTTCATGTATGGCCCGGGCGATGATATCCTTTCCCGTTCCATTTTCTCCAAGAATGAGAATGTTGGCGTCAGTAGGCGCGATCTTGTCGATCTTGTAGGAAATGTCTTTCATTGGGGCCGACTCGCCAAGCAGGTCGTTGATGAAGGGTTGTTGCGCAGGCGCTCCGGCACTGCCTGTGGCAGTTTTTCTTTTCAGTGTTTCGGTAATGGTTACCATCAGCTTCTCGTTATGCCAGGGCTTCACGACAAAGTCTGCCGCTCCTTCTTTAAGTGAGCGAACGGCCAGGTCAATATCACCATAGGCAGTGATCATGATCACCGAGCTGGAAGATTTCATCTTCCTGATCTCCCGAAGCCAGAAAAAGCCTTCATTGCCAGTATTGATTGCGCTGTTGAAGTTCATGTCCAACAGGATCAGGTCGAATTGTTTTTTGGAAATCAGTGACCTGATGTTCTCAGGGTTTTTCTCAACGACGACTTCGTGAACAACCGTTTTTAGAAGCAGGCGCACGGCAGTGAGCACATCAGTATCATCATCAACAATCAGTATGGAGGCATTTTTTAATTGCATAAAATCCCAATGATGCCAGTCACCTGCTGCAATTATACCATAATTACAAGGTGGTGACAACTAATTTTTTATGCCGGACCCTGTCTGTAGAACTGTATCGATACCGGACGGTTTCTGTATCGCATTGATGGGTGGGGTAGACCGGGCCCAATGCTAAGATGCTGATTGTTAAGTCATACATAGTTTGGCACATTGTTCAATTATCATAGTCAAAATAATAATTGTAAAGTGGACAGAGCGATTGAAAAAAAGACATGGACAACAAAGCGAATAATCACCATTGCGGGGATTACGCTTTTGGTCATCCTTATCGCAGGAACCTATTGGATGAGTTCGGGGAAAAGCCGGCTCAACGTAGACACCGAAAGAATAACGGTCAGCGAAGTGAAGTCGGGCGTTTTCCAGGAGAACATCCCGGTCAATGGCATTGTGCTTCCCCTCACCTCCATTTACCTGGATGCCACCGAAGGCGGCCGGGTGGAACAGAAGTATATTGAAGACGGTGCCATGGTTAAGAAAGGCGATCCCATCCTCAGGTTGTCAAATACTGATCTGTTGATGACCATGGTGAGCCAGCAATCGGTAGTGTACAACACCCTTACGCAGATGCAGATCAACAGGAACGCTGCCATTCAGAATACGGTGGGCAAGCTCAACGAGGTTGCTGATGCCGAGAGCTTGCTGAAGGAAGCAGAGCGGATCTATCTGCTCAACAAGGAGCTGTATGCGAAAAAGGCCATCGGGTCGCAGGAATTCAAAAAATCAGAAAACGATTACAACTATTACCTGACAAAGAAAAAACTGGCCCGACGGATCCTTGAACAGGATTCAATTTCCACCGAACAACAGTTGAAGCAAGACCGTCAATCCTATGGAGCCTCCCAGAATGCCCTTGGACTGATGGAGAAAAAGGTTGGCGACCTGATCGTACGTGCGCCGGTCGACGGACAGCTTACATCGCTTGATGTGGAAATCGGCCAGAACAGAAACAAAGGAGACCGGCTTGGACAAATTGACGTAACCGGTGCCTACAAGGTGAGGGTCGATGTGGATGAACATTATTTCTCCAGGATTTATAAGGACCTTCCTGCAACCTTCTCGTTTGCGGGCAAGGATTATAAACTTAAGATCCGAAAAGTGTACACCCAGGTGACAGCGGGCAGGTTCCAGGTAGACATGGAATTCGTTGGGGCGGCCCCGACCAACATCATCAGGGGACAGACCCTTCAAATTGTACTGGCACTAAGTGACGAAAGAAAAGCACTTTTACTGGCCAAAGGTGGATTCTACCAGCAAACAGGGGGCAACTGGATCTTCAAAGTAAAGGCCGATGGCGGTGAGGCCTACAAGGTCAATATCCAGCTCGGCAACCAGAACCGGGATTATTATGAAGTGCTGAATGGACTGGAGCCCGGTGACAAGGTAATCACCAGCAGTTATGAGAATTTTGGCAACGTTGAGTTATTAAAACTATCTAAATAAAAAAGCGATCAATCCTTAAATCATGATCAGGATAACCGAATTGGAAAAAGTATACCGGACCGAAGAGGTCGAAACCATTGCGCTGAACAAGCTCACCATGGAAGTCAAACAGGGCGAATTTGTCGCCATCATGGGGCCTTCGGGCTGTGGTAAATCAACACTGTTGAATATTCTCGGATTGCTTGACGATCCGGACAACGGCAGTTTTATGTTCAACGGCATCGAGGTCGCCGGTTTCAATGAAAGAAAAAGAGCCGAACTGCGGAAGCGCAACATTGGCTTTGTATTCCAGAGTTTCAACCTGATCGATGAACTGACAGTTTTCGAGAATGTTGAACTACCATTGATTTACACCGGCGTGAAATCGGCGGAACGAAAAATACGCGTCGACCAGGTACTTGAAAAAGTACAGATCATGCATCGCCGCAACCACTATCCCCAGCAGTTGTCGGGTGGTCAGCAGCAAAGGGTGGCGGTCGCCAGGGCCGTGGTGAACAATCCCAAACTGATCCTGGCGGATGAACCAACCGGTAACCTCGATTCATCAAATGGTAATGAGGTGATGCAGTTGCTCACCGATCTCAATGAGCAGGGCACCACCATTGTGATGGTGACGCACAGTGAGCACGACGCGCGATACAGCCATCGCATCATACGTATGCTGGATGGACAAACCGTTCTGGAAAATATCATGATCTAATACGTTGCTATGATTATGCCTGTTATATTTCTCCGGGTGCCCTTCCTTTTGCGACGGCCTACATCATATATGGATTGATCACCGGGGGCCCTTATATTCATTCAAACTTTTAAAGCAGCAAACGCAAATCCCGTCAAATCGTTAAGAACAGAATAGTATGATAAGACTAGAACACATATACAAGTGGATAAACAATGGTGCAGCGAGAGTTTTTTTGCTGAAAGATGTAAGCCTGAACATCAACGAAGGTGAATTTGTTTCTATTATGGGTCCATCGGGATCGGGCAAGTCCACACTGCTGAATGTGATCGGCATGCTTGACCAGGCAGATGAGGGGAATTATTTTTTCTTTGATGAGGCGGTTCACCAACTCAAGGAAAAGCAACGCGCTAAACTATACAAGAAAAATATTGGCTTTGTTTTTCAGGCCTATCACCTGATCGATGAGTTAACCGTTTACGAAAACATAGAGACTCCATTGTTGTATCACGATGTTCCATCCGCAGAACGAAAATCACTTGTAGCGGACATGCTGGATCGTTTTCAAATCGTTGGTAAGAAAGACCTCTTTCCTTCGCAATTGTCCGGGGGCCAGCAACAGCTGGTGGGCATTGCCAGGGCTCTGATCATTAAGCCAAAGATCATCCTGGCGGATGAGCCAACGGGCAACCTCAATTCAAAACAGGGGGAGGAGATCATGGAACTTTTCAGTCAATTAAACCAGGAACAAGGTGTCACTATCATCCAGGTAACCCACTCTGAAAAGAACGCAGGCTATGGGTCGCGGATCATTCAATTGCTGGATGGTATGATAGCAGAAAATTAAAATGAATAAAATGAAATTATTACTCAGGATACTAATTATTCTGCCGGCCATGGCATGTGTGGCTGCGAGGGCACAGGATAGCACTGCTATTACCGGCAGGTTAAGCCTGGAGCAATGTGTGCAGACCGCGCTGAAGAATAATCTTGAAGTGCAACAGGGTAAACTCCAGAGCATGTCAGGGAAGATCAACTGGAACCAGGCAAAACTCAACCTGTTGCCTACCGTGAATGGAAATGCGGGTAGTGGCATCAACCAGGGCAGGAGTATTGATCCTTACACTAATACCATTATCACTGAACCCATAGATTTCTCAAATTATTCACTCGGTGCACAACTGGTGCTCTTCAACGGCGGAACGCTCCGAAACAGTGTTGGCGAAAAGTCACTCACTTACCAGGCGACTGTGCAGGAATTACAGCAGGCAAAAGAAAATCTTACCATTTCGGTTCTGCTTGCCTACCTCCAGGTATTGAGTACTGAGGACCTGCTGGTACAGGCCCGGGCACAGGCTTCATTGTCAACAGAGCAGGTGAGAAGGCTGGCGGTGCTTGACAGCAGTGGGGCGATTTCGCCTTCCGAACTCGAAGACCTGAGAGGACAGTTGGCCAATGATGAGTTAGCCATCCTTAGCGCCAAAAACGACCTTGAGACCGCAAAACTTTCGCTTTGCAAACTGATGAATGTGCGGTATTCAGACCAGTTGAAGGTGGAAAGACTGGACAGCAGCAAATTCACACCCCGGGAAATACCGCAGGCGGAGTCGGTGGTGACAAATGCATTAAACTCGCTGCCAGGCATCAGGGCTGCAGACCTTCGTTATCGCAGTGCGGGCAAATCGGTGGGGGTTTTCAGGGGCGCACTCTTTCCCCGGCTGACAGTTAACGGGGACGCCTCCACGAATTATTCGAGCAACGCCCGCAGCCAGGTGTTTCTGAACTATCAGAATCAACAATCTGAAGATTATGTGATGGTCGGGTCTAATTCTGTGCCTGTGTACCGGAAGGTGGAAAACTTTGACTCGCGAAAGATAGACTATGGAAAACAACTTAATAATAACCTGTTCACATCTTTCAGCCTTAATCTAACGGTACCTCTGTTCAATGGATTACAGGCGAGAAACAACATCCGGCTGGCGAAAATCGAACAGAAAAATCAGGAACTGATCTCCGCGACCATGAAGAATACTATTCAGCAGGCCGTCGAACAGGCCTATGTCAACCTGGTTACGGCAAGGGAAAGACAGCAGGTATTATTGCGGCAGGTGGCTGCCTTTGGTGCATCTTTTCAGTCGGCGGAGATCCGTTTCAATGCGGGAGTGGGGAATTCTGTGGACTATCTTACTGCGAAAAATAATTACGACCGGTCGAAAACCAATCTGATCAATGCACAATATGATCGGGTATTAAAGAATATGGTCCTGCAGTATTACAACGGAGAAAATCTTTTCCCCTGAACTACTTCACTCTTTCATGGATAAGCGGTGCTAGCAGGGCAGCCCATTGCGCATACTCCTTGCCGGAAGGATGAAGGCCATCTGACGCGATCAAGGAGGAATCGTCCATCATCAGACGGGTGGTTGGGGTGATGTCGACATAAACACAACCATGAGCCGAAGCAATATCCCTGTTGATGGCGTTAAAATTATCGATTTCCTGGGCAACAGTAGCCTTTTCAGAGGTAGGTACGGAAGGAGTAACTCCATAGTCGGGCATGCTGAGCACGAAAACATGGGCCGCATCATCGCCCGCATAATGTATGGCTCTTTCAACGAGTGAAGTAAAATGGGTTCTGTACGTGGCGGTGTCCACGTCTTGAAACTGATCATTGACCCCCGCAAGCAGGGTAACCAGGTCATATTTGGATTCCAAAGAAGCGACATCGATCGCGGCAAGTATCTCATCGGTGCGCCAGCCCGTTTTGGCCACATAAGTAATCGGGTCCATGTTGATCTTATCCTGTTTCAGCAACACTCCGGTTTGCGACGCAAACCGTTCAGACTCGCCCACTAATTCTCCAATTGTATAAGAATCGCCCAGCGCAAGCAGGCTAAGATTCGTGGTGCCCTGATTGACGGATGAAACTTTTTTCGTGCATCCGACGCCGGTGCCCGCTACTAAAGCTCCAAACAGTAGAACAGAAACAATTGATTTCATAAGGTGATATACGTTGATTTGTAATCGTAGGATTACAAACCTTGTGCTAGATTCAATGAAAACGCTGGGTTTGGCTGTTTATTTCATAAATGACTGGTTAACAGACTGATTTTCCGGACGTTTTTTTCCATAAAAAAGCCGCCAGACCAGCTGACGGCTCCGATGCCTTAGGGCATCCCAGTTATTTTAACAGAAAATCCTGGTTAGGCGATACTAACGGGATGTTTCCATGAATTGACTGTCGATTGCATGAATACCTCCTTTTTTTTGATGAATGACTAAGTTAAGAAAGAATGAGAATCCGGCGGTATGGGCTTTGCATATTCTTTCCCATAATATATTAACGTATGAAAACATTTGGGATTATCCTTATTGTCGCCGGTATCGCCATGATCATCATCCGAGGGTTCTCTGTGCAGACAGAGAAAAAAGTTGTGGATGTTGGTCCGCTGGAAGTAAATAAAAAAGAAAACAAATGGGTGGGTTGGCCAACCTATGCAGGCGGTATTGTAGCCATTGTGGGCGTTATCATGGTGATCAGCGACAAAAGGAAATAACCTTTTTCCTATTTTCTGAAGATCTCCAGTTTACGGAATTCCACTTCCGACCCTTCGGCCTGGACAGCGATATGGCCCTTGCTGGCTGTACTACCGTAGCCATCGTTGACCAGGTCTCCGTTGACCCAGACCTTAATGGTATTCCCAAGACAGGAGATCTTCATTTTATTCCATTCGCCCAAAGGCTTCTCTGAATTGTCAGTCAGATTCTTTATTCGTCTTTCCTTTCCTTCGGTGATGCCCCATTTCTCTTTAGGGCCTCTTCTTGTTTCCATTTTAGGCACTTTTATGTCTTCAACTATGCACCAGAAATCACCGGCATTTTCGTGCATCATTTGCACTTCGATTGATTTTGGAAACATTTTATATAAGGCCCTTGGCGTGGAGGCATGCACCAGTACGCCGCAGTTGCCAGGCTTACCGGCAAATCGGTATTCTACATTCAGCTCATAGTTTTCATACACGGTGTCGGTAATGAGATGACCGTTTGGCGTGCCCAGGCTTACCAGGAGCCCATTACGCACGATGAAAGGATTGATAGCAGTGGAATTTGAGTCCATTTCGGGGACGTCCGTATGCCAACCTTTAAGGTCCCTGCCATTGAACAGCGAATAGCCCTGGGCGTTGGTGCTGCCAGTGGTAAGGGTGAAGAAGATGATAGTGAAGATGAACGCAAATCGCTTGGACATAAAAATGTTTTTGGAAGCAATGGTTGTTTGTTAACCGGAACAATGCAGTGTGGCATTGCTCCGGTGAATATAAGATGGAGCAATGAAAGATCAGCTATAAGGAACCATTTTCTTCTGTTCATTGCTGATGGTGGCGAGTTCAACGATCCTGATGGTATTCCTGGCGTGTTCGGGCATTACTCTGAGTGGTGCGCGACCGGTGATGGCATCGTACACGTTGATAAAATAGTCGAGGTAGTTTCCTGCTTCGGTTTCTACTTTGGCTTTAATGTTGAGCCCGCTGATACTCGTCTCCAGGCTGCCCCACATGAATTCTGGTTCAACTCCCCAATTCGGGTGGTTGAGTGGGGTGGCTCCCGCTTTCAATGCATCTTCCTGAACATCCATACCATATTTTAGGAATGAACCCTTGTCGCCATGTAGAGTATAACTCGGACCTTTTTGCCTGACCAGCATTCCTGCCGAGAGATGCACATTCAATTCCGGGTAGTGCAGGATCAGGTCGAAACGATCGGTGGCCTGGGCACCCTCTCTCTGTATCTGGATGTCGGCAAAAATTTCTTTCGGAAGGCCGAAGAGATCGAGACTCTGGTCGATAAGGTGCGAGCCAAGGTCGTAAAGTATGCCTGAACCCGGAATTTCCTTTTCTCTCCAGGCATTCTCCCTGAGGGCGGGACGGTAGCGGTCATACCGGGCCTGGTAGTCGACCAGTTTTCCGAGCACTCCGGATTTTATCACCTTCTCTATTGTTTTATAATGACCGTCCCAGCGCCGGTTATGATGGACCGACAGCACCCTGTTTGCTTTACGGGCTGCGCTGATTATTTCATCAGCCTCCGCGGAAGTGATCGTGAAAGGTTTGTCCACGATCACATGTTTGCCGGCTTCAAGCGAAGCCTTCGCGAGTGAGGCATGCGAAGTATTAGGGGTAGCAATGACAACCAGGTCGATGGCAGGGTCATTGATGATCTCATCTGCTGTGCCCACGATCTCGGTAGCGGGATACGATTTCTTTGCGTCTTCTGCCGATTCTTTTTTTGAAGTGCTCATTTTACTCAGCACAAAGCCATCGAAGGAGGTGATGAAGGGTGCATGAAACACTTTCCCGGCCGCGCCGTATCCGATTATTGCCGTCTTGAGAATTTTCTTCATTGTTTTGATTTGTACCGGCAATATTACCAGATTATCTGTTATCAGTTATTTCACTGATTGTGACTGATACATCCTTAGCTTTGAAAATCAATTCTTATGCAGATGAAACACAAGATCGGTATCAACACCTTCCTGTTTGCTTCGCCATTCACCAACAAGGAAGTGTCTCTCTTTTCCAAATTCAAATCCTGGGGATTTGATGGGGTAGAACTGGCCATTGAGGATCCGGCTCATATTGATCCGGAATTAGTAAGAAAGCAGCTGGACGTTCATGGGCTCAGTTGTACTTCGGTATGTGCGGCGATGGGGCCAGGCAGGGACCTAAGGGGCACAGATGACGAACAGGCAACTGCGCTGCGTTACCTGGAGGGCATTATCGAATTAATGCCCGTTCTCGGTTGCCCCATACTGGTAGGTCCACTTTATTCGGTGGTGGGTCGCACAGCGGCTGAAACCGAGGCGGACAAGACCATACAGCAGAAACTTGTAGCGGACAACCTGAGAAAGCTCGCGGAGTTTGCACAGTCCAGGCAAGTGCTGATTTCTATTGAGGCCCTCAACCGGTACGAAACCGATTTTATCAATACAGCCGAACAGGCCGTTGCCATGGTTAAAGCTGTAAATCATCCTGCGCTGAAAATTCACCTGGACACCTTTCACATGAATATTGAGGAAAAGTATCTGGGTGCTGCGATAGAACTTTGTGGCAGCATGCTGGGTCACGTTCACGCCTGCGGTAGTGACCGCGGAGCGCCGGGAAAGGATCACACTGATTGGGGGGAGGTTTTGGCTGCGCTTGAAAAGGTAGGGTACGATGGAAGTCTGGTAATAGAATCCTTTACGCCGGATGTAAAAGTTATTGCCAAGGCGGCGTCTATATGGCGGCAGATCGATTCTTCGCAGGAAGCGATAGCAAGGGACGGGCTGAAATTTCTCCGCAGCATTGGCTGAGTGGCGCTAAAGGAACCGGCTTATCCTGAATTGTAATTTTTTTGTCTAACCCGCTAAAATCTGAGTTTTTTTTGCCCGGAATAAAAAAATTATTCTAGATTGCCGGCTTATTAAAATTAAGTTAAATTTCTTTTTGCTGAAAATTGCTTAATCGTTTAAATCCAACTTCCGTTCCTGTGAAACTGACCTGCTTTAGACGATCTGCCGAATCCATGCCTGCCCGAAGTGATTTGAGTGCTGATTGTCGCCGCCGGTCAAACCGAAACAAAATTTGTCAGATTGCAAACAGACTGCTTATGAAACGAACAAAAAACCATTTCGTTTTTTTCGTCTTTCTATTATTGTCTCTACAAAACATTTTTGCCGGCGAACCATTTCCTCCCATCACCGGAAAAGTAACTTCCGAGACAGGTGAAGCACTCGCAGGAGTGAGCGTTGCGCCAAAAGATAAGAGCGCCGCCGGAACCACAACCAATGAAAATGGCGCTTTCTCAATCAATGCACCGGCTGGTACAAAGATTCTGGTTTTTAGCTATGTCGGATTTGGCACACAGGAAGTGGACATCACGGGTCTCACCACTGTAGACGTTCAACCCAAGGCCGAAACGAACTCTTTAGAATCGATAGTTGTAACCGGGTACCAGGCAATCAAGAAAAAGGATCTGCTGGGTGCGGTATCAGTGGTTGACGTCAAAGACGTAAAACTAAATTCCTCTGGAAACCCTTTGAAAGGTATGCAGGGACGTACCGCCGGCATTTATGTGACTTCTGATGGCAGTCCTGCGGGCAGGGCTAGCGTTATGGTGCGCGGAGCAACCACGATCAGCCGTGACCCGGGCAATCCTACAGACCCCGCTGTTGCTCCCTTGTATATTGTTGACGGTGTGCCAATGAACTCCGGTTTCTACAACCTTAGTGCCAACGACATTGAGTCTATCCAGGTACTAAAGGATCCGTCTTCTGCAAGTATCTATGGATCCCGTGCCGCTAATGGGGTGATCATTGTCACCACTAAAGGCGCAGAGAAAAAAGATGGAAAGGTTGAGTTCAACGCCTTCATGTCTTCACAGCGATTTACCACTCCTTACTCCGTGTTGAATGCGGAGGAACGAGGCCGTGTATTGTGGCAGGCGACGATGAACGACAACAAGTCCACGGGAACGAATACCGACCCGAATGCAAATCCTATTTATGACTACGAATGGCATACCGACGCCAACGGTAATCCGGTTTTGGACAGGGTGATCATTCCAGAATGGGTAGATGAAAGCAAGGGCATCCGGTCTGCAGACACCGATTGGTGGGATGTTATTTCAAGACCCGGCTTCACACAAAACTACGACCTGGCATTTTCAAAGGCCGGTAAGACAGGATCGAGCCGCTTTTCGGTAAACTATTATAAGAACAAAGGTATCCTCAAGGGTACCGACTTCGAAAGGATCACAGCAAGATTGAATTCCAGCTATACTATACTAAATGGAAAAGTGAGAGTTGGTGAGAACCTTTCAGTTGCCAAGGGCAATGAGTCGCCAACTCCTGGCAGCGTTGGTGGCAACGTAATTGACCTCGCTCTGATCTCGCAGCCCATTCTTCCGATATATACGGTAAATGGCGGATGGGCCGGCCCTCCGGGAGCTGGTTTTGACGACAGGGATAATCCTTATCACGCGATCGTTGACAATGGGCTGGACCAGAATCAATTTTTAACAGTAGCCGGAAATGCCTTTGCGGAAGTAAGCATACTAAAAAATTTAACCTTTAGAACGAATTTTGGTGTCGAATATACCGACGTGCTGAATCGTGATATTGAAAAGAAATTCATTGCGGGATTTCTTGGCAGCAACATTAACAGTTTGCAACTTTCGCAGGGACATAATGTAACCTGGACCTGGAACAACACCCTCACTTACACACTTGAAAAAGGCAAGAGCAACCTGAGCGCCTTTGTTGGTACGGAGACTGTGAAAGAACAGTTCACAAATTTCTTCACCCGTCGGGAAGGTTTCGCCCTCGAGACGCTTGATTTCATGACCATCGACGCTGGCACGGGAACTCAGACGGTGGGAAGTTGGCAAAACGGTCGCAATTTTGGCGCGGGTGGATTTCAATTACTGTCGTATTTCGGAAAAGTCAATTACACCTGGGACGAAAGATTCCCTGGTTTCCGGAACCGTTCGTTATGACGGTTCATCCCGTTTTGGCAAGGAAAATAAATATGGTTTGTTTCCTTCTATATCTGCAGGATGGAGATTGAACAATGAGAAGTTTTTTGCAAACGCCTTTCCATTTTTCTCTGACTTCAAGATCAGAGCTGGATACGGTGTTACTGGTAATCAGAATCAAATCACCAACGACGCCACCTTCAACATTTATAAACCAAATTACGGCGAAGACAATACCTGGGGCCCTAACAATGGCACCTCATATGATATAACTGGTACAGACGGTGGAAACCTCCCTTCCGGGTTCCAGGCACAGCAAAGAGCAAATCCAAACCTGAAATGGGAGTCGACCACAGGTACGAATGTTGGCATCGACTTCGGACTATTTGATCAAAAAATTTCCGGATCCTTCGATGTGTTTGAAAAGAACACGAAAGACATATTGATTAGTGCGGATTATAATGCTGTAATAGGTGATGGTGGACGTCAGTGGGTCAACGCCGGCGAACTCAAGAACAGAGGTTTCGAAGCCGTAGTCAATTACCGGGGCACGGCAGGACCAGTTCAATTTAATATTGCCGCCAACTATGGATTTTATAAAGACAAGGTGACCTATGTGCCGGATGTCGCTATCCCAACTTACCCATTCACCTATTACGAAAACGTTATCGGACATTCCCAATACTCATTTACTGGTTATATCGCAGATGGCATCTTCAAATCACAGGATGAGGTTGAAAAGCACGCCACGCAGCTCGGCGCAGGAGTTGGTCGGATTCGCTATCGCGACATCGACGGAAATGGCGAGATTACCGACCGTGATCAGGCATTTATTGGTGTAAGCACACCGCGTCATTCATTTGGGGTAAGTATCAATGCCACCTTCTTGAATTTCGACTTCAGCATATTTGTTCAGGGCGTATCTGATGTACACTATAACAACTATTACAAGGTGTACACCGACATGACCAACGTTTGGAATGGCTCCAACTTCGGCAAAGCGTACTTTCGTCTGCATGGACACCCGAGAATCCTGATTCGCCAATACCCGCGGTGACCCTGGTTAACAACAACAATGAAAGCAGGGGTTCTACTTACTTCGTTGAAAACGGACGTTACATCAAAGGGAGAAACGCCAATTTAGGATATACGATTCCAACCAGAATCTTTGGAAATAAAATTGACAGAATTCGACTTTACGTCCAGGCAGAAAACATGTTCATCATCAAGGACAGAAAAGGCCTTGATCAGTCGACTGTCCCTGATCCTGAGACCCCGAACTCAAACTATCCTGTTCCATTTATTCTTACGGGTGGTATCAATCTTCAATTTTAATCCTAACCAATTAATTCTAATCTCATGAGAGTAATATTTTTTTCAATCATAGCGGCTTGTGTCGTTTTCTCGGCACCGGGATGCAAACGTTTTCTTGATTATGAGCCGAAGGGTGCAGTGGATGGTGACTCGTTGAATACACCGGACAAAGTGGACCAGATGGTCATATCGGCATACGCCTCTTTAGCTGCCGACCATTGGACGGTGCCATACGAAAGTCTTTGGCCTTATGGCGATGTTCGCGCGGGCGACGCGTATAAAGGTGGTGGTGGTGTGTCCGACGTAGGGGAGTATCATCAATATGAAACCTTCACTTTTAACCGACCCGATATTGGCACAACAGACAACCTCTGGTGGAGATGTTATGTGGGTATCGGTCGCGCAAATGACGCGCTGAAAAGGATCAATTTGCTAGATGAGGCCGGATATACTGTCAAGGCACAACGCGCTGCTGAAATGCGTTTCCTCAGAGCGCATTTTTATTTCACATTGAAGAGAAACTTCAAGTACATGGTTTGGTTCGATGAAGATTTTCCAAAGGATAGTGTGAACAATTTGTCGAACAGGGCCTATACTGACCAGGAACTTTGGACGAAGATTGCCGACGATTTTCGTTTTGCTGCCGATAACCTTCCCGAATCTCAAACCGAACTTGGACGGGTGAACAAATGGGCTGCAAAATCTTATCTCGCAAAGACCCTCCTTAGCCAGGCTTATGTTGAAAACGATCAACACGCCGTCACCAGCATCGACATGGACCTGTTGAACGAGGTGGTGTCGCTTGTTGACGAAGTGACTCCACATTATGCCCTTGCAGACGACTACTCCAAAAACTTTTTGTGGGATTTTGATCATGATAACACCGAAATTGTTTTTGCTGTAGAGCGATCCATCAATGACGGAACGCCAAACGGCAACATCGCCATGGCAGAAGCGCTGAACTACCCGATGAATAAGGAATACGGCTGCTGCTGGTTTCACGTTCCAACACAAAACCTGGTGAATGCTTTTAAGACTGATAACGGTCTGCCTGAATTTGAAACCTTCAACCAGGTGAGTTTGGCGGCGCCAGCAGATTTCCTGAGCAATACGGTTGATCCGCGTCTGGATCACACGGTGGGCATTCCGACCCACCCCTGGAAATACGTGCCCACGTTTGTTTATGATATCAGCTGGACCCGTGTTCCCGATGTATACGGACTATTTTCTTCCATGAAGGAAGCTCAGCTGAATACCTGCCCCTGTTATAAAAAAGCACTTTCCTATTCATTTTATGCCTCTTCGAAAAACACAACCGTCATTAGGTTCGCCGATGTGCTGTTATGGAAGGCCGAAGCGCTGATCGAACTGGGGCAGACAGGATGAAGCCCTCCCGATCATCAACCAGGTCAGGGAAAGGGCTAAAACCAGTGTATCCAAACTGGTTACAGAAGGCGGTGATCCCATATCTAATTACAACATCGACACCTATAAGCCCGGAACCAATTGCACCTGGACACAGGAATTTGCCCGTAACGCTTTGAGGTGGGAGAGAAGGCTGGAACTAGCCATGGAAGGTCAAAGGTTTTATGATCTCGTGCGCTGGGGCATCGCTGAGCCGTACCTGAACAAATACTTTGCAGAAGAAAAACCCCGCCGCGCACATCTTTCAGAAGCGAAATTTACTGCGGGACGGGATGAATACTTCCCGATTCCACAGAAACAGATCAACTTTACTTCAGGGCTTTACCAGCAAAATCCCGGATACACCAACTAGTTCGAAAATATCTTTATTGAGCAAGAGCCACCTCCCGGGGTGGCTCTTGGCATTTATTTTAAGTTCTTTTTAAGAAACCTGGGTGTGGATTATTGCCACTGTCGGCGTCCTATAACTGACCTAAAAAATTAAACAGAAGTATATGAAGAATATGTTGATGATTTCCGGCTTGTTTGGGCTGGTGGCAATGACCAGTGCCGGTTGCCAGAAAGACCCCTTGAAGAACCTAACCCCCGCAGAATCCAGGATTTATATCACTAATCATGATTCGACCGCTGATTTTTCCGGCTTCGCAACTTTTAGCATCGCCGACTCGGCAGGAATTATTGAAGACAATCACGGTTCAGGCAAAGAACTAAGTAGTTATGACGCCGCAGTGATAGCCGCGGTGACCAAATCGATGCAGGACCGTGGATTCCAGTTGGTAAACAGGGCTGACAACCCTGATCTGGGCATAACAGTATCCAGGATTTACAACAACTACACGGGCGTAGTGAGTTATCCCGACTATTGGGGCGGTTATGGTGGATTCTATGATCCTTTTTATTGGGGGTACGGTGGGTACGACTACTATGATCCCACCTATTATGGTGCGGGCTACTATGATGTCTACCAGGTTACCCAGGGAGCACTTGAAGTGGACATTCTCAACCTGAAGGACGCAAAGGAAACCAACACCATCAAACCATTGTGGAGTGGCATGGCCAGGGGAACCGGTGTTTTCAATGAGGCCAATGTAACCAACCAGGTGAATGCTTTCTTTGATCAGTCGCCTTACCTGAAGGCTACCCGTTAAACTTTAAATCACAATCAAACATGAACATGAAAAAGTCAATAATATATATCGTGATGCTGATTGCGGGTCTCGGAGCTGTGGGTGCAGTGAATGCCCAGAGCGGCCTGCAGATGCGCCTGGGTTACAATCCGGCCATGCCCGTAGGAACCTTTAAAGATTTCATGGGAAAAAATTCCTTCCGTGGTTATCAGGGTGAGATCAGTTATCCATTGGGTGACAATTTTCGAATTGGACTTGGTGTAAGCTTCAATGATTATTACGAGAAGCATCCAAGACAATTGTATGATACCAAGGATGGCCTGGTGTCCGCTGTTGTGACCAATTCGATACAAACCACTCCGATACTGATTAAAGCCAACTATGAGTTCACGAAGGCCCAGACTATCCGGCCTTATGTAGGATTAGGCGCAGGTTTTAATTTGATCAATTACAACCAGTATTTTGGTGAATTCAACGATGGCAAATCGGCATTCAAACCAGCCTTTGCTGCAGATGCCGGTGTGAACATTCCCTTCAATAAACTTACGCGTTCGGCGGGGATCAACCTCGGAGCGAATTTCAATTACCAACCATTTAAATACAACGAATTGGAAAACCTGAATAGTTGGGGTGTGCATGCGGGTGTTTACTTCCCGCTGAGGTGATGAGCAAGTACTGCAGCATGATTTGAAATGAAGAACATGTGTTAGCTGCGTACATCAGAAAGCCGGACTTAGTTGTCCGGTTTTTTTATGACCATGAGAAAGACTTAACCATCGGCCAGGCTTATTTGATCTGCAACTGCTTATTTTTTTCAAGCCAGCGCATGCGGTATGCAAACCTCGCTGTGTTGCCAAGTTTCCGGAGCAGGTGATAATTAGCTATGGCACCAACTGGTGCGCCTATCACCGGGATAAGCTGCGCCATTTTAGCAAGATCTATATAGTCCCTGTATTCCTGTTGAAACACTCTCCAGTCGAACTGATGAATATCGTTGGGCAGGTACCGGGTTTTCTCTGTCCAGTTGACCATGTTGAGATAGACTTCTTTCCGGTTCCTGTCGCTGGAGAAAGCAAGCTGAAAAATATGGAGCAGGTATAAACGCTCCTTGTAATCGTTGGTGTCGTAGCCAAAGATACCCGCCAGGTCAAAAAGCATTTTGAGTTTGATGGCAATCAGGATGGGAAAATCGGCCAGCCCAAGCCAGAATCCGCCCGCACCTGTAAGCGCCCCTTCAGCCGAGGCGGTGTTCCGGTAAAACTTGATTGAAGCCTTTGCTTCCTCATCAGCCACATAGAGATCATTATGGGGTATTTTTTTCCTCGAAACCTGTTCTGCTCCAAATAAAACTCCGCGCACCATTTGTTTGATGGTGGCTGTGACAGCGGCGTGGATTTTTTCGGGGATCCAACTGTTGATCCTGTCCTGGATCCTTTTGGAAACGCGGCTGAAGATGGTGGGTTTGCGCAGCATTTTTAGCTGCCATTCTTTCAACTCCCTGATCATCAATTCTTCCCTCAGCATTTTTTAATTATTAAGATTCAAAGTTATACTCATGGTATCAATTGAAAGGGTTTCATACAGGTCGTTTTTAGATCCAACACTAACGTCGATAACTAGCTGACTAAAGGGTTTTTACGGAACTTACCAAGTTTTTTTGCCATTTGCTATGATCTTGGCCGAATATGTGCTAATTTTAAAGCTTCTGACTTCTCTTATCCTCGGAAAGACAAGCTTTTCGACTCCTTTATTTTTGAAAACCACTGGTTTTTATTATTCACCGATCTATTCAAGGTAACTAGTCCGTACGCTCCGGCAGAATTTACGTATTCTGATATGGGCCAACAATTCGACCTTAAGATGAAAAGGAGTTTATCAATTTATTTCGTTGTAATTTTTTTTAGTGTCTCTGCGGTAGCTCAGAACGTTTTTAATCCGTCTGACCCGATCGTGAGATATAGTGCTGGCCAACCTCTTGGCTCTCCCCAGCATCCCGACCCGGATGTTCCCGGATTACAGAAGTGGGTATCGATACCCGTAAAGGGCGTAAGTCTGGATCCGGCGGCATGGGACGCATCGTCATTCAAACAGTATTTCCTGAATATAGGAGGCACCAAGGTTGCCTTCAGGGTGAAATTTCCCACGTCGTATAACTCAAACCCATCAAAAAAATTCCCCGTGATGCTTTTTCTTCACGGCGGTGGTGAAGTAGGATGTCCCACGAACGGCGGTGTCTATAATAATGAAAGGTCGATCTGGCTTGGCGGTCAGTTGTTCAGGGACAGGGTGAATAATGGTTCCTTTGACGGCTTCCTTCTTTATCCCCAACTTGTAATCAATGATGTGGGCTGTTTTGCCGGTTGGCTCACGGCTTCAAATAAAACACTCGATGTCATCATTTCGATGATCGATTCAATGGCCAAATATATCAGGGCCGATGTGGACAGAGTTTCCGTGGATGGCTTATCCGGTGGGGGTTTTGGTGCCTGGAGAATGGCGAAGTACTATCCAAAACGTATAGCAAAAATTCTTCCATCCGCAGCTGCAGGAGCAATCAACACCCAAGACCGGATTAACATGATTCATGTTCCGGTTTGGTTTGCAACCGGCGGCAAAGATGTCGATCCCTCACCCGAAATGGCCGAGACCCAGTATAATGCATTTAAGGCGATCGGGGCGAACATCCGGTACACACAATATCCCGAACTCGGTCACAACATGTGGTTCAACCACTGGCGGGAGCCCGATTTTGTGCCCGAGATGCTTTCAGCACACAAGGCGAATCCACTGGTGTACTTTGGAAGGAATGCCTTTTGCCGACCGGACGAGATCAACGCCAAACTCGGGCTGTCGCCAGGGTTTGCTGCTTACGAGTGGGAGAAGGATGGTGTGCTTATCGCTTCTTCCGACAATGGCATCAACACAATACTCGTTCCTAACGCGGTAATTTCCTACACTGGCAACGAGATTAATGTGAAGCAATACGGCTTTTACCGAGCCCGCTTCCGCAGATACTCCGGTGGCTCCTGGTCGGATTGGTCGCCCAACCCAGTCGAAATCAAGACAAAATCGACAACCCAAACCCCACCGATCGAAATCGAAGGTAAACACAGTAAGGTGCTTCCTGCCCCCGATGGTAGTGCTACCGTTCCCCTTGGTCTGCCCGAAGGATTTGTGAATTACCAATGGTATACGGATACCAGCACGGCTCCTGTAGACACACTCAGGGTTTATAATGCCGAAGTAGGTCACTACAAGGCGCGCTATTCCGAAGAATTTGGTTGCGGTACCGAGTTCTCTCCACTCTTTCATGTGATCGATGCGGAAGGCTCACCAAAACCAGACCCCGCCACACAGTTGACGGCAGCCCCGGTTTCGGCAGCTTCGGTTAAACTGAACTGGGCGCAAAATGCTTCTCCTGCGGTCGAAGAAACCGGTTTCGAAGTGTATCGCGCAACGGCAACCTCAGGTCCCTATAGTTTTGTAGACATCACTGGTCCCAACATCACCACTTATACAGATACTGGCCTTAGTGCCAACACACCTTATTTTTATATGATCCGGGCTGTTGGTGATTCCGGTGCTGCGGCATTGTCGAACAAGGCACCCGTCAAATCATTGGGAGACAACACGCCTCCAAATGCACCAGGCAATCTGATCTATGCCCCCACACCAGATCCTGCTGTTGTGACACTTGGCTGGACCGCATCCTCCGACGTTGGTGGCATAGACCGTTACGACATCTACATTAATGGAGAGAAGGCTTTCAGTACTACGGCGGTTTCATACAAGGTCACAGGTCTTGACAGCGGTTCCGTGTACAATTTCGTGGTAAAAGCATATGACAAGGATGGTAATGTGTCACCCCCAAGTAATCAGGTTACATACAGCCGCGACCCCAATGCACCGCCAGTTCCGGGGATACCAAGCACGATCCTCGCCACTGCAAAAAGCTACAGCATCATCGATGTCACCTGGGAGGATTCCTCTTCAAACGAAAGCGGCTTTGAAATTGTCAGATCGGGATCACCTGCGTCGCCTTATAGAAATGTTGGCGTAGTGGGACCGGATGTAACCAGCTTCAGTGATTCGAGCCTCGTTCCAGCCACAATCTATTATTATAAAGTTAGGGCTATCGGCACTGGAGGTGAATCGGAATATTCCGACACTTCGTCTGCTACCACCTTCGCACCACCGTTAACTCCGGTGGCACCGACAGAACTGGCAGGGGACAGTGGAGACAGCACATCGATCTCTATAACCTGGACCGACAACGCTTCGAATGAAACCGGTTACCACATCTACCGTTCAACCGACAGCGTAAGCTTTACGCTGCTCGACAGCGTTCCCGCAAACACCAATGCTTACACGGATAACACCATCTCGGGACAGCAGGTATACTATTATTACGTAGTAGGCGTAAATGAATCCGGAGCGGGAGATCCAAGTAACACCATCGTCGTTTATTCAAACAACCGTGCACCTGTAATTGCGGGACTCGGCAATGTCACCATGAAGTCGCTGGATACTTTCGCTGTAGACTTTACCATAGTGGACGATGTGGGAGACAGCGTGAATGCGACAGTTCCCGAACGGCCATTATTCGTCACGTTCTACTACCTCTCACCTGGAAAATACAGACTGGTGGCTCTTCCGCAGGTTGAAGACATCGGATCTCATTTCGTGACCGTGAAAGCAATGGATAACAAGGGCAAGTCATCGGAATTACAATTTCAAGTCATCGTATCTAACAAAAATTTCCGGTCCACCTATGTCCGCTTTGGTAATTCCAACCGCGTTGCAGCCGCGCCGTGGAATAATTTCACAGGCGTAATAACGGACAGCAGTACCCTGTCAAACCTCATCGACGAGAATAGCGATACCACCAGTTACGGTATTCGTTCAATGAGCAATTGGGGACTAAATACCATGGGTCATGTCACGGGTGACAACAGTGGCATCTTCCCGGACCTCGTGCTGGAAAGCGGGCTTGTGGATAGCTCATCAAGTGCCAAGACCTTCCAAATCACCGGCCTGGATACCAGTAAACTTTACAACCTTGTATTTGCGGGGAGCCAGAATGAAGGATATGTCGCCACTTCTGAAATATCAACAGTGATGTCGCCAGACACGTTGAAAGCGGTCAGTGACGCGAGGAACAACATGCACAGTGCCGCTTCACTAAATGGTTTAAAACCGACCGCTGATGGGATCATCGAAGTGACCATCCAAAGAGGTCCAAAGAGTCCGGCGTCTTATCTGAATGCAATAGTGATACATGAATATGTAAAGACGGTGGAAGTGCTTTCCCCGCAGAATTTGTATGTGGAAGCAAAAGATCGCAATACTGCAAATCTCACCTGGGTGGATAATTCCTCCAATGAAGACGCAGCAGGTGGTTTCGAACTGATGCGAGCCACGGACTCATCCTTTGTAGGTGGTGCGGTGTCCATTCCACTGCCTGCCAATGCCACCAGTTATACAGACACTTCACTCAAGCCAAATACAAATTATTATTATCGTGTACGTGCTAAAAGCGGATCGCAGACTTCGGGATTCAGCAATAAGGCCAGAGTCATCACACCCGAAGCGCTTGCCTATGTGAACTTCAACTCCACAGTAGCAAACGCTCCATTCCCATGGAATAATATTGCCTCACCGGTGCTGGTAGAGTTCACTACACCTCCACTGTTCAACCAGTCGGGCGCGGCCACTGCGATGACTATGTCGCTTGTAAAAACCTTCAACGGAGAATTTACGTCAGGAGCGGTAACAGGCAATAACTCTGGTGTAGTACCCGACCTGGTGCTTAAATCAAATTTCTGGCTGGATAGAGGACAGCTTGCCCAGTTCAAAGTAAATGGCTTGAACCACAACAGGAAGTATCGCATCGGTTTCATCGGAAGCTCCGGCCCCGCCCAATGGTATAAGAGTAATTACACTGCATCTTACATGGTCAACGGAAAAACGGTTTACCTCAATTCATGGATGAACAGCACTAAGGTGGTTTATGTTGAGAACCTGGTTCCCGATGAGGACGGCACACTGATGTTGAACTTCTCCACCACACCTGCCGGGGGATATGGATTCAATTCCGGTGTGATCATTGACCAATACACTGATACGCTTAAGGCTATTGCCGACAGCATACCCAAGTATATACCGCCGCCGGTAATACCCGAAGATCCCGGCGACACTACGGACAATCCAGGCAATCCGAATAACCCTGATACAACGATTTATCCGCCACCGACAGTCGATACTTTGCCTCCTGATTCATCCAGGTTTGATAAGGTTACGGTATATCCGAATCCGTTCTACAATCAGCTGAACCTGAGGTTTTATAACAGTACTCCAAACGCCAGGATCAACCTCGAAATCTATGATGAACTGGGTAAACTTAAATTCAGAAGAGACTTTGGCAACCTGCCTGAAGGCAATGTAATTCTGCCGGTCACCAGCATCTCGGTAAATATGCGTGTGGGTGTATATATTATGGTACTGAAGCTGGATGGCAAGATTGCTAAATCACAGAAAATCGTCAGGCTCAGAAATTAAAGAATTATTTCAATATTAAAGTAGCCATCACTGGTCTGTGGTCGGAAGAATAAGGATCGTTTATCACCTTATGACTTTCGACCACAAACTTTTTAGCGGGGGTCCAGGCAATGTGATCAATGGTTTTGGACGGCTGATCTGCCGGGAAGGTGTATGCGCAATCATGGCAACTCCTGGTAAATAAATCATCGAGAATGTCAATCTCCTCGCTCCCGGGTGTGGCATTCAGGTCGCCGGCAAGGATTACCGGGTGAGGGTTAGATTTCAGAATATTTACAATTGATTTTATCTGCTCCAGGCGGTTGGTGTCCTTCTCCTGTGCATCAAGATGAGTGCAGGCAAAAGAAATACTCCCATGACCGGCAATTGAAATTTCTGTGACCGCGAGTATGCGCGGTTCACCACCTGTTCCTTCCACGGTGGGGAGTTTATAAACCTGCTGGCGACTGAACGGAAGTTTCGACAATATCGCCACACCATATTCTCCTCCCTGGAAGTCGATCGCTTTGGCAAAATAAAAATGCATCCCCGTTTTAGCTGCTATGAATTCCGCTTCATTCAGGCCGGTCCCCGAGCGCTTGGTGTTTACATCGACCTCTTGCAATGCCACGAGGTCGGGTTTCAGATCATTGATGGTTTTTGCGGCAGCCTGCGGTTCGATGGATCCTGGTTTTGAAGGCGGATTGCCATGCACAATATTGAAGCTCATCACGGTTAACCGAAATGGCTGGACATTTCGGACCGGCTGGTTAAGGCCAGGAAGCTGGCTAAGTACAAGTATTAATAGCAGAACAGGCTGGATCTTGTTTTTCATCTGTTGAAAATAGCAATTGTTGCTTATTCCACTCTGATCCTTCCTCTGTACCTTTGCGCCGGTAACAAGGCGATTCAGCAAATTCTACACCGATGGATGATTTTCTCGCCGCACGTTCGCAGATGGCGCTGTCCCTGGGTTTTCACATCATTTTTTCATGCATTGGCATGGTGATGCCGTTTTTCATGGCCGTTTCCCATTATTATTGGCTGCGCACCGGAAAACCGGTTTACCGGAATGTAACAAGAGCATGGAGCAGGGGCGTGGCAATATTTTTTGCGACGGGAGCGGTTTCGGGAACAGTTCTTTCTTTTGAATTGGGTTTATTATGGCCCGAGTTCATGAAGCATGCGGGACCAATATTTGGCATGCCCTTTTCACTTGAAGGCACCGCGTTTTTTATCGAAGCTATCGCGCTGGGATTTTATTTATATGGTTGGGACCGGTTTAATAAGTGGTTTCACTGGTTCACCGGTGTAGTAGTTGGTGTCAGTGGCTTGTTGTCAGGTATCCTGGTGGTAGCCGCCAATGCCTGGATGAACAGTCCTGCCGGTTTTGATTATGTTGACGGCAGGTACATTAACATTGACCCCATTGCCGCAATGTTCAACAAGGCATGGTTTACCCAGGCGCTTCATATGTGTATTGCCGCATTTGTCGCTACAGGGTTTGCTGTGGCAGGAGTGCATGCGCTTATGATCATAAAGAAAAAAAATCTGCTCTTTCATACCACAGCCTTTCGGATTGCGGCCATATTCGCCACCGTAGGAGCCCTGCTGCAGCCAATCAGCGGAGACCGATCGGCCAAAGACATCGCTGTAAGGCAGCCGGCAAAACTGGCTGCGATGGAGGCCCATTTTCATACGAGAAAATCCGCACCGCTTATCATTGGTGGAATCCCTGATGTCAAAAATAAAAGAGTGGATTATGCCATAGAGATTCCGGGGATGCTCAGCTTTCTGGCCAATGGAGATTTCCATTCCGAAGTGCCCGGACTCGACAGGATCCCACCCGAAAACCAACCACCGGTTGCCATCACGCATTATGCATTTCAGATCATGGTGGGCATGGGTATGATCCTGGTGCTGATCTCCTTGCTTTATTTCGTTGCACTTTGGAAACAGAAACACTGGCTCAATAGTCGGTGGTTGCTGAGATTGTTCGTATTTGCCATTCCACTGGGGTACATCGCCATTGAAGCAGGATGGACGGTAACCGAGGTTGGCCGGCAGCCCTGGATCATTTACGGTTATATGCGTACGATAGATGCAGTAACGCCGATGCCGGGCATTCATTATTCCTTTTACCTGTTCACAGCTGTTTACCTTTCACTGGCACTGATGGTCACCTGGCTGCTCTACCGGCAGATCAGGATGGTGAGCGTGCTCTATGACGTTCCCGGTTCAACACAAAATCCAAATACACATTAATATGCTTTACGTAGTGATGGGATATTTGTGGGCTGCCATTCTTCTTTACCTGTTACTGGGTGGCGCTGACTTTGGCGCGGGCATTCTTGAACTCTTCACCTCCAGGAAGAACAGGAGTAAAACAAGAAGGACGATGTACCAGGCAATCGGTCCGATCTGGGAAGCCAACCACATGTGGCTGATCATTGTGATCGTCATCCTCTTCGTCGGGTTCCCCGTCATTTATACCACTATGTCAATTCATTTGCATATTCCGCTTGCGATCATGCTGCTTGGAATTATTGCAAGGGGTACCGCATTTGCTTTCAGGAACTACGATGCAGTAATCGACGACATGCAGAAATGGTACACGAGAATATTTGTACTCTCCAGTTTCGTAACTCCGTTATTCCTGGGCATTATTGCCGGAAGCGCGGTATCCGGAAGGATTGATACCAATGCGAACACTTTCATGGATGCATATATTTTCAGCTGGCTCAATTTGTTTTCGATCTCAATAGGACTGTTTACTATTTCCATTTGTGGTTACCTGGCTGCGATATTCATCATCGGTGAAACATCCGGTAAGGAAGACCAGGCCCGGTTCATAAGAAAGGCAATGCACTTCAACCTGGCTGCGGCCATCTCTGGTTTTCTTGTTTTTGCGACGGCGTATTTTGAACAGATACCCTTGTTCGACTGGGTCTTCGGCAATACTTCCGGCCTGATGGCGATATTCTCAGCATTAGTATCACTGCTGGTGATGTGGTGGTTGCTCTTGCGCAGGAAAAAACGCCGGGTGATCAGGATCTTTGCCGGTTTCCAGGTGACAATGATATTGCTGACCACAACAATCAGGCATTATCCGAATATTGTAATTCTTAAAGGCGGCAGTTATCTTTCACTACTCGAACACGCAGGAGAGGAACAGGCGATCTACTATCTGGCAATAGCCCTGCTTTCAGGCAGCGTTTTCATACTGCCCGCATTGTTCTACCTGTTGTACAGCTTTCACCGCCAGCCGGTTCATTAGCGCTCCTTTTTTGACATTTGATTCCCATTTTAGGAAAACTGAAGTGCAGCCTCATCAGATAACAGGTTGTGAAACAAATACATGGAGGATGGCATGTGGTTGGTTAAACAGCATCTACCATGTCCTCAATTAACACGATAAAGGAAAAGAAAACATCGCTCAAAAAAGCGGCCTTCACTGCTGTGTTGATGACGCAGTACATATTTTCAACATTTTCAGGCAATGCACAGGCAGTGACCGAGATCATCACCGACTATAACGGGTACTGGAAGTCGGCGACCACGGCCATGAGCGCGATAAGGCCCGACAACGACCACAACCTCCTTGCATTCAGTTATGGTGGGATGCGATTTTCTACCGGGGTCAATGACGCCTTACTCACAGCCAACGGAGAGAGTTTTGCTGCAGGTGACTTTCGCGCACTGCAATTGAGCAACTTCTCCGGAGCACTCAACGGCAACACTAAAATCGGCCTCGGCGCAATGAAAGACGGCGTCTTCAACGGTCGGAGTGTCACTCCTCCTTCAAGAAGCATAGCACAATATTTAGATGATGGCATCCAGGGGCTTAACCTTGGTACAGGGATCGCAAACCTGCCCGTTGGCACGCTGAACTTTTCGATCGGAGCGATCAATGATTCACTCCTCGGGGACAACATCCCTGATATGCTGATCACCCAGATTGCCGATCCATCGGGTGTATATGATCGTTATGAATTTACTGATATTAATGGCGTTAGGATTGGAAATTATGTAGACGTCAATCTCAATGGGATAGCGTCTGTTGGCAGATGGGTAGCTGATTTTTACGAAGCCACCGGTTCAACGGTACTTACAGCAGGTTATACACAGACGGAGCGCTTTCTTCGATTGTGGACCGCCGACTTCAGTGCGTTTGGCATAAACCCTTCAAACGTTGGTCAGGTCGCATACTTCAGGATCACACTCAACGGAAACAGCGACATCGCATTCGTGGCTTATAATACAAAAACGATCACACTAAACTCCACGC
Organism: uncultured Chitinophagaceae bacterium; assembly: GCA_963808065.1. Lineage (GTDB taxonomy): Bacteria > Bacteroidota > Bacteroidia > Chitinophagales > Chitinophagaceae > Flavitalea. The sequence continues at coordinate 73,158 of CAWEEK010000007.1, read as the reverse complement.
TGAGTCTGCCTGCTGCGGCACCCAGGGTGGCCAGGGCAACAACCCCTGAAGTTTCCACAAAGTCTGTAAAACTGTTTCCAAATCCGGCCACTGCATCGGTCACCATTTCTCACGATGTGGCCAGGCAGAATGAACAGATCAGTATTTACAACATGCAAGGTGTGCTGGTTTCAGGATCTCCCGTGGTCAAAGGATCAACCCAGTCCAGGATCAACATTTCTGGTCTTCGTCCGGGCTATTTCCAGGTGGTGTACACGAACGGCACTGATCGCAGCGCTCAACTACTGGTTGTCAGATGATCAGCTAACAATGATCATCTCTTCCTTTCACGGGGAGGAAGTCTTAGAATGCAATTGCAATTCCCAACGCGGGAATGACATATATATTGAACCCATTGTAACTGGTTGACCAGAAGCTTATTGGCATCTGGCACCAACTATGCATTTCAGGTATCAAATCCATTGAGCCATGAAAAGCAGTTACAACAAAATCATCAACAACCCTTCAGCCAGAAACAGGTTTGCAGGTTCCATTGTTGCCGCCTGCCTTTTCACCCTTGCTTCATCTTCTGTCACCGCCCAGGTGGTGAATGAAGTCATCACGGACTACAATGGCTATTGGAAGTCGGGAACCACCGCTCAGAATACAATAAAGCCCGACAATAATCACAACCTGCTGGCATTTACGTATAGCGGAACTACCTATTCCACAGGGGTGAATGACGCCTTGCTAACTACAAATGGACAGACCTTTGTGGCCGCTGATTTTCGTGCCCTGACAATGCAGAATCTTACCGCCGCGCCAAACTCCGAAACGAAGATCGGCATAGGGGCGATGGTTGAGGGGCTGCATTCCAATTCAGGAGTTGGTCCATCGAGATCATTAGGCCAGTATCTCAATGACGGAATCAATGGACTGAACATCGGAACCGCAGTCGCCAACCTTCCCGCAGGAAGTATGTTTCTGTCTGTGGGTACAATCCTCACCGCAAATATCGGAGACAATGTACCGGATATGCTGATCACTCAGGTTGCAGATCCATCCGGACAGTACGACAGGTATGAATTCACCGATATAAACGGTGTCAGGGTCGGAAATTCAGTGGATATTGTATTGAATAATATTCCTCCTGTTGGCAAATGGACGGTTAATTTTTTTGAAGCTACAGGTGCCACCATTCTTACTCCCGGCATGGCAAACACACCAAGGGATCTCAGGTTATGGGCGGCTGATTTCAGTGCCTTCGGCATCAATGTTTCCAATGTTGCGAGTGTGGCTTATTTCCGGATCATTCTCAAAGGCACCAGCGACATCGCTTTTGTGGCTTATAACACAAAGACAATCACTCTAAATTCTACATTAAGCGTGACGGATCCGTCAGCCAGGCTAAGCAGGAATACCACTGACGGTGCGGTTGCCAGGACCATGAATATCTTCCCGAACCCTGCCACGAATTCATTTACTTTCTCACATGATGTTGCCAGGAACAATGAAACCATGATGATCTACAACATGCAGGGTGTGCTGATGCTGAGGAATCAGGTAACAAGAGGCAGCAGCAAGACCATGATAAATATCTCTTCACTGAAATCAGGTTCTTACCAGGTCGTTTATACCGACGGTATGGAGAAAAATTCGAGCCTGCTGTTGGTCAGATAACCTGAATACGTTGCTTTCGGAAAATACCATAAACCAGTAGTAACTTTTTCATTACCATTAATATACGCGGGTTTTCATTATTTTCGGTAATGATTTTGATCGTAGACGACAAAAGGGAAAACCTCTTTTCTCTCCAGAGACTGCTGCAGATCCACAAATTCAAAGTCGACACCGCAAACTCAGGTGAGGAAGCACTCAAAAAAATACTTAAGAATTTTTATGCACTGATCATATTGGACGTGCAAATGCCGGGAATGGATGGTTTTGAAGTGGCAGAGGCCATCTCGGGCTATGGAAAATCCAAAGAAACACCCATTATTTTTTTGTCGGCCGTAAAAATCAACAAGACCTTTATTACAAAAGGCTACGATTCCGGTGGCATCGATTATGTTACAAAGCCTTTTGATCCTGATGTACTGTTGTTGAAAGTCAAAACTTTTCACCGTCTATCTGAACAGCGAAGGGAACTCAAAGACATCCAGCTGATCCTGCAGGAAGAGATCGAATTCCGAAAAAAAGCGGAGAAGGAACTGTCGCATTCTATCGAAGAGCTGAGGTCAATTCTAGAATCTATCCCGCAGATCGCATTTTTAACCGACGCTAAAGGGGCCGTTGAATTCGTGAACCAACACTGGTTCTATTATTCAAATGACAAACTGGTGTTCCCTCAAACTGCCCCCGATGGTGAAACCATTGCCGAATGCTTGCAGGCCACTATGAGGTCGGGGGAGCAGCAGGTGATCGATGTATCCATCAAGCACCTGAAAACGGGGCAGTTCAGGTTTCATCGTCTCAGCGTCACTCCAGTCAAAAAGGACGAAAGGATTATCAGATGGGTGAACATCTTCACCGACATTCATGATCAGAAGATGGCCAACCAGTTGCTCGAACAACGCGTTGCGGAACGAACAGAAGAGTTGCACAAGATCAATATTGAACTGGAAGCAAGCAATCACGACCTTCAGCAGTATGCCTCCGTGGCATCACACGACCTGAAAGAACCACTAAGAAAGATCCAGATTTACAGTGATCGGATCAGGAATCAATATCTCAAGAGCGATTCCGATGTTGACGTGTACATGAATAAGATCATGACCTCTTCCCAGAGGATGACCATACTGATCAACGACCTGCTCAATTATTCCCGTTTGTCAGGAGATGGTCTCTTTGAAATAACCAATATCAACACTATCCTCGAAGAACTGATATTTGACCTGGAGTTGCTGATCGCGGAGAAAAATGCCTCGATCAATATTTCTGTATTTCCTGAAATGGAAGTGATACCCGGACAGATAAGACAATTGTTCCAAAACATCATCAGCAATTCTATCAAATTTTCCAAGAAAGATCTGCCTCCAGTCATCGACATCACCGCGGAGGTTACCGATAGCAGGAATCCTGATTTGAACCCAACGGGTTCAGGCGGATATTGTCGTATCACCATCAGCGACAACGGGATCGGGTTCAATGAGATTTATAAGGACAAGATCTTTAACATGTTTCAGCGTCTTCATTCCAAGGAAGCCTTCGAGGGCACCGGCATCGGCCTGGCCATAGTTAAAAAAATCATCGACAAACACAACGGCGTGATCGCTGTTCAAAGCAGGGAAGACCACGGAACCTCATTCACGCTTATTTTGCCCATTTTTCAAAGCAGCACCATACCGATCAAAGCGAACGCATCAGCAAACATCTAATTTGAATCCATGAAAACCTCATTCAGACGGAATATTATCATCGGCTTCGGTGTGTCCTTACTGCTGCTGCTCATTAGTTCCGCAGCTTCATTCGTCAGTATCCGTCTGCTGCTCTCCAATTTCGGGAGGGTCACTCATACCCATGAAGTACTCAATGTGCTGGAAAGACTCAACCGAAAACTTGTTGAGGCTGAAACCACTTTGAGAGGCTTCGCGCTCACCGAAGACGCTTCCTTTCTGACTTCATTTAAAGAGGACAGTGTTGAAGTGAAGGCTCAGGTGAGGTACCTCGCGACCCTGACCACTGACAACTATTCTCAGATCAGGAATTTTGATTCACTCACTAAGTTAGTTGACAGACGGTTAATCTATCTGTCTGGTGGTATATCGATCCTGTCCGGTGATCAACAGATCACCAAAGAACAGTGGCTGCGGGGACGAGATTTGATGACTAAGACCACCGACCTGATCGGGGTGATGGAGGAAATCGAACAGAGCTTATTGCTTCGAAGAAGTACAATGGCAGGAAGGTTCTCACAGTTCACTCCCATGCTGATCGTATTTGCATCGATAATTTCCATCCTCCTCACCATCGTATTTTATCTAAGGGTGATGAGTGATTTTAGGAAGCGGGTCAGATTACAGGAAGAACTCATCAAAAAGGACCGTGAAGTCAGCGAAAGGATCAGAATCATCAAGGAAATTGCCGACAAGATCTCCGGTGGGAATTATCAAATAAGATTGGGCGACGAAGGCAAGGACCTGCTTGGCAATCTCGCCGGTTCTCTGAACAAGATGGCGGAGTCGCTGGATTATTCTTTTGGTGTGTTGTCCGACAAAGAGTGGCTGCAGGCAGGGATAGCGGGGCTGACTATCAGGATGCAGGGTGAAAAGAGTTTGAAAATTCTGTGTGGTGATATCCTGAATTTCGTGGTAGCTACTACCGGCAGCCAGGTAGGTGCTTTCTACCTGGTTAATGATTATCAGCTGGAACTACTAATCACTTATGGCCTTGAAGACGGTGTGCAAAAAAACATAGAGCTGGGCCAGGGTATTGTTGGCCAGGTTGCCGCAGATAAAAAACTAATTCATTTTGAAGGTCTGAACGATGAGAATTTTATTATCAGTTTGGCATCCGGCGTAATCAGACCGAAGAGCATCGTTGTCTTTCCCATCACACACGAAAACAAGGTGATGGGAGTTATTGAATTGGGTTGCCTGGATGGTTATAATCGGAATCATCTACATTTCATCCAGAGCATCGAACAACAGATAGGTATCGTAATTCACAGCTCCGGGAATCGTCAGCGGTTGCAGGAACTCCTGGAGGTGACCCAAACGCAATCGGAAGAATTGCAAACCCAGCACTCCGAGATGGAGAATGTGAATGAGGAATTGCGGCTGCAATCACAGAAACTGCAGGTGTCTGAAGAGGAACTTAAGGTGCAGCAGGAAGAACTCATGCAAACGAACACGGAGTTGGAGGAAAGGACCAACATGCTGGAGGAAAGAAATAGCCTGATTGAAGAGAGAAATAAAGAAATACAGGAAAAAGCCCGTGAACTTGCCATAAGCACGAGGTACAAGTCGGAGTTTCTGGCCAACATGTCACATGAATTAAGAACCCCTCTGAATTCCATCCTGCTGTTATCCCGGTTGATGTATGAAAACAATGAAGAGAATCTGACCGCCGACCAGGTTGAATTTGCAAAAGTTATCCAGACTTCGGGCCAGGCCCTGCTTTCACTGATCGACGAGATCCTGGATCTGTCGAAAATTGAATCAGGAAAAATGCAAATCGAAGTTGGTGAGGCTTCAGTGCGCGAGATTTGCAATGATATCAATGCCCTGTTCTATCCTATCGCCAAGGAAAAAAACATCGGGTTCAATATTGAGATCGATCCGGACGTGCCCGCGGTTGTCGAAACAGACAAAGAACGTCTGGAGCAGATTATAAAAAACCTTGTGTCCAATGCCACCAAATTTACATCCCATGGTGAAGTGAAAATGAGGGTTAGAAAGGATCCGGTTAAAAATGAATTCCTTGTTTTCGAAGTAGCGGACACGGGTATTGGCATACCGGAAGACAAACACCTGCTGATATTTGAGGCTTTCCAGCAAGCCGATGGATCAACCAGGAGGCAGTATGGTGGTACTGGTCTGGGTCTGTCTATCAGCCGGGAACTTGCACGTCTGCTCGGAGGGTCGATTGGATTGAAAAGCAAGCAGGGGGAGGGGAGCACATTCAGCCTGACAATACCGATGCGGAAAAATCCCGGACAGACCGGTGAGGAGCTGTCGGTTATTGAACAGGAAAAGGAAGACACGGCAACTCAGAACAACGGGGCCGAAGTTCTTGCGCCAGGGCACCAGATTCCTGATGATCGGGAACAGGTGAGAACTTCAGACAAAACCATCCTGATCATCGAAGACGACGTTCCGTTCGCAATAACATTGCTTGAATTTTCGCGAAGGAAGGGATACAAAGGTATTGTTGCCTTGCGGGGTGATGAGGGTCTTGAACTCGCGAGAAAATACCGGCCCACCGGTATCCTGCTGGATGTTAACCTTCCCGTAAAAAATGGATGGGAGGTGATGAAGGAACTGAAAGAGAACTCCCGTACCAAACATATCCCTGTTCATGTGATGTCCTCCACCGAACTCGGCAAACAAAGTCTGAGGAGTGGTGCGATGGATTTCATCAACAAGCCCGTTGCCTTTGAAAAAATGGGAGAGGTGTTTCAGAATATTGAAATGATCCTCAAACGCGAACCCAGGAAGGTGCTGATAGTGGAAGAGAACGCTAAACATGCGGAGGCGCTTTCTTTTTTTCTTGAAAACTTCCAGGTGAAATCCGTCATCAGGAATGATGTCAGGCAGGGAATTGCATCGTTGCTGGAAAAAGAAGTCCATTGCGTTATCATCGACATGGGGATAGCCTACCAGAAGTCGTACGATATACTTGAAGAGGTGAAGAAAACACCCGGGCTGGAAAAGCTGCCCATAATTATTTTCACTGGCAAGCATCTTTCAAAGGCCGAAGAGGTACGCATAAGGCAATATGCCGATTCCATCGTAATCAAGACAGCACATTCCTATCAGAGGATACTGGATGAGGTTTCGCTCTTCCTCCACCTGATGGAAGAACAGCTTGATACAGTAGGTGGTTCCTTCAAAAAACTCGGCAGGCTGGCAGAAGTGCTGGCAGGGAAAAAAGTACTGATCGCTGATGATGATGTACGCAATATCTTCTCGCTGTCGAGGGCCCTGGAGAATTTCGAAATGAAGGTATATTCAGCCACCGATGGCAGAGAAGCGCTACAGCAACTTTCAGAGAACCCGGAGATTAACATAGTGCTGATGGACATGATGATGCCCGAAATGGATGGCTATGAATCGATGAAGGAGATCCGGAAAATTCCCAGGTTCCAAAAAATTCCCATTATTGCCGTAACTGCGAAGGCCATGGCTGGCGACCGGGAAAAATGTATCCGTTCAGGAGCCTCCGACTATATTACCAAACCCGTGGATACGGATCAGCTGCTTTCCCTGTTGCGTGTCTGGTTGTATGAACAGCCCTAAATTCGATCCACATAAATAAATTGAATTCACCTTTGAAAGAAAAAGTATTGATCGTTGATGATGATTCAAAGAACATTTTCGCTTTGAAAGCTGTTCTGCAATCAAAGGGATATTCCTGTCTCGCAGCCGGAGGCGTACAGGAAGCAGTGGACAGGTTGGAAAAAAATGATGAAATAGGGATCGTTCTGATGGACATGATGATGCCCGACATGGACGGGTATGAGGGCATACCCATGCTCAGGGCCAAAGGTTTCCGTATTCCCGTGATCGCTGTCACAGCTCAGGCAATGGCGGGAGACCGCGACAAGTGTCTTGCTGCCGGTGCCGACGGTTATCTATCCAAACCCATAGATGTAGATAAACTTCTTGATGTATTAAAGGCCCATATAAATGGAAAAGGTGATTTGGGACCAGGTCAGTGACCTCCAGGTGGAGATCCTCCTGACCGACCTGCTAGAAATTTTTGGATATGACTTTACTAACTATTCCCCTGCTTCCGTAAAAAGAAGGGTCAACCGGCTCTATGCCCTGGATCGGTTTACTTCATTTGCTGAATTCAGAAACCGGGTTATTGACGACGACCGTTATATCAGCCGCTTTATACAGGAGATCACTGTGAACGTTACCGAAATGTTCCGCGACCCCGAATTCTATGCAACAATCAGACAGAAGGTAATACCGGTATTATCTACCCATCCCTTCATCAGAATATGGCACGCCGGTTGTTCTACTGGTGAGGAAGTGTATTCAATGGCAATCTGCCTGAAAGAATCAAACCTGCTGCATAAATCGCTGCTCTACGCAACCGACATCAGCCCCGACGTACTGACTGCTCTTGACAAGGGGATTTTTCCGCTCAGCATGATCAGGCAATACTCGGAAAATTATCTTCGAAGCGGAGGAACAGAAGATTTTTCAAATTATTATACTGCCAAATATGACCTCGCGAAATTTAATGACGAATTCAGGGAAAAGATGATCGTATCAACCCACAACCTCGTTTCCGATGGGTCTTTTAATGAGTTCCAATTGATCATTTGCAGAAATGTGCTGATCTATTTCAACAAGTCGTTACAGGAGCGGGTCTTTACTCTTTTTGATGCGAGCCTGGAAAAACTTGGTTTCATTGGCCTTGGCTCCAAGGAGCAGATAAAATTTTCAAAAATTGGAAACAAATACACACAACTGGATCCAAGAGAAAAGATATGGCGCAAAATGATTTGAAAATCGAATTCGAAATCATTGTTATCGGCGGTTCGGCCGGCAGCCTCGAGCCTTTACTTACGATACTGGAAGGCTTGAAGCCATCTCGTTTTGCTATCGTTTTGATCCTTCACCGGAAAGCGTCTAATGATACGACGCTGGCCAAAGTGCTTAGCGGGCGATCGGCATATCCCGTTCAGGAAGCAGAAGAAAAGGAAAGACTGCAGGCCGGTGTTGTTTATATCGCGCCGGCAGATTATCATTTGCTTTTTGAAAAGGACGGCACTATTTCGCTTGACTATTCCGAAAAGGTTAATTTCAGCAGACCAAGTATTGACGTGAGTTTTGACTCTGCAGCGGATGTCTATGGAAGGCGGTTGATCGGTATCTTGCTTTCTGGAGGAAATACAGACGGGGCTGAAGGAATGAAGAAAATCAAAAGAGAAGGAGGGTTTTGTATAGTGCAGGATCCCGGTTCAGCGACTGTGGCGTTGATGCCAGGTCATGCCATCAATGAAACGGAGGTTGATCAAATCCTGAACGCCAGCGAGATCGCCGGCCTCCTTAACCGGTTATAACTTTTTGCATTTATGATTCCCAGAAAAAACAACTTGTACAGAATGAGCCAGACCATGCGCTGGTTTGGAGAAAAGGACCCCGTGAGTCTGAGTGATATCCGTCAGGCCGGATGCAGTGGGGTGGTGACCGCGCTTCATGAAATTCCGAATGGAGCCATCTGGCCTGTGGAGGCAATAAACAAAAGAAAACAATTGATTGAATCCGCCGGACTGGAATGGTCGGTTGTGGAAAGTGTACCCGTTCATGAGAACATAAAAAAACGAACGGAAAATTTTCACCAGCTCATATCGAACTACCAGGAATCAATCAGAAACCTGGGCACATGCGGGATTAAGGTCATTACGTATAATTTTATGCCGGTGCTGGACTGGACACGGACGGATCTTTCTTACCTGATGCCTGATAATTCCCTGGCCCTCCGTTTTGAAAAGGCGGCCTTTGTGGCCTTTGATCTTTTTATACTCAAAAGAAAAAATGCTGAACAGGATTATTCCGAGGAAGAAATCAAAAGAGCCAGGAGCAAATTCGAACAACTCAGTACTGCCGACAAGACGCGCCTGCAGCGAAACATAATTGCTGGTCTCCCCGGCAGCGAGGAGAGTTTCACACTCGATGCATTCCGCGACATACTTGCTTCATATGAGGGTATCAGCGCCCAGGATCTGCGAAATAATCTCCTGTCATTTCTCCAGGACATCGTTCCCGTTGCTGAAGAAGCAGGAGTAAGGATGGCTATCCATCCCGACGATCCTCCATTCAATTTGCTGGGGTTGAACAGGGTGGTAAGCAAGGCTTCCGATCTTGAGCAGTTATTTATACAGCAGCCTTCCCCGGCCAACGGACTTTGTTTCTGCACCGGCTCCTTTGGCGTAAGTCCCGATAATGACCTGCCGGGGATGGTCCGACAGTTTGGAGACAGGGTTCAATTTGTCCATCTCAGGAATACCCGGCGGAACAGCTGGGGCGACTTTTATGAGGATAATCATCTTGAGGGCGACGCAGATATGTACCAGGTGGTTCGTGAATTAGTGGTTCTTATGAACCACAGGAAGACGAACCTCCCCATGCGCCCCGACCATGGACACCAGATGCTTGACGACCTGAAGAAGCAAACCAACCCGGGATATTCTGCCATTGGCAGACTGAGGGGACTGGCTGAAATCCGGGGTCTGGAAGAAGGCATTATCCGGAGTTTAATCGTTTAATATAACATCTTTCAATACTTTTATTGATAATTTCTACAGTCGATAACTCAAAATGCAATCTTCAATATGGAACTGGGGTTTGAAAACAAGGTGATCATCGTTACAGGAGGGGCAAAGGGAATTGGTTACGGAATTACACAGGTGCTTGCAGAAGAGGGAGCGATCCCATTCATCATCGGCAGGAGTAAAAATGACAATATTGCGGCAGTCGAAACCGTCGAAAAAGCTGGAGGTAAGGCATTCCAGGCAGTGGCAGAACTCACCGATCCTGCACAATGCCGGCAGGCGGTTGAAACGGTGATCAAAGTCGCGGGAAAAATCGACGGGCTGGTCAATAATGCGGGGATGAACGATGGAATTGGCCTGGAACATGGTTCCTATGATGAATTTATGGCTTCGTTGCACCGCAACCTGGTTCACTACTACCTTATGGCCCATTATGCGCTGCCAGAGCTGATCAAAACCAAGGGGAGCATTGTCAATATCAGTTCCAAGACCGCCACAACCGGGCAGGGGGGCACATCGGCTTACGCGGCCTCGAATGGGGGAAGGAATGCATTAACCCGGGAATGGGCTGTTGAATTATTGAAATACCGCATTCGCGTCAACGCCATTGTGGTGGCAGAATGCTGGACCCCCCTTTATGAAAAGTGGGTCAATACCCTGCCTGAACCCAAGGCAAGGCTGGAAGAGATCGTTTCCAAGATCCCCCTGGAAAAGAGGATGACCACGGCAGAAGAGATCGCCAACGCGGTGAGTTTTCTTTTGTCCGAACGTTCGAGCCATACTACTGGCCAAATCATCTATGTCGATGGGGGATATACCCATCTTGACAGGGCACTTTTGTAAATTCAGGCAATTTATGGTTTTCACATCATGGTTACCAGCAAGGCGGTATGCCGGATAGTTGGCCGGGTAGGGCTGTAATCGGCGGTTTCGAACGTATTTTTCCGTATATTATAAGTGGCAAATTTAATGGCACGGATTTGTGTACTAGTATGGTTGCCCTGAGGCCTTCATTTCACGACTTACTGATTAAATAATCACTATTAAATGATTAAAGAATTGTGAAGAAATCTGTATTGCAAGATTAAGAAGGCTAAAGAGTTATATAATATATTTTTTGTTAAAAGCAAGTTTTGGACCGACTCTTTTTAATGTTAATTGAACAGATTAAAAATAACTTATATAGGGGATAGAATTGTGCGTAGCAAATTTTGATTTGCGGGTATTAAGAGTTATTTTCGCACATCCTTTTTGTAACAATATCCTGCAGGTGACGTAGACTTACGATATTCTGTCCTCATTTGTTCTGAAAAACTACCCAAACTCGTTTTTTCAATAAAACAAAACAAAGATAAAATATCAGTAAACGCTACTATGAAAACAGGACTTACTACTGCCCAAAATTCTACGTTCTTACTGCTGATCCTAAGTTGCCTGCTTACTTTGGGTGCTTGCGTAAATCCCAGGGAAGTAACGAATTTCAACGATCTTACTGATGGTTCAATACCTTCTTCCACGATCAATCTCGAACCGATCGTCACCAAGGGGGATATCCTGAGCATCACCGTGACCAGTCCGAACCCGGAAGCGACTGAAATGTTTAATGCGCCTAATCTTTCTGTTTCCGGCATGTCTACAGCCGCAGCAGGGAATATATCCCCATCTTCGGGCTATCTGGTAAACCAGGATGGCTATATTCAGTTTCCGGCCCTCGGCAACATTATGGCCGCCGGTCTTTCTAAACAAAAATTAAAGGACCAGATCACCAAGATGCTGGTCGACAATAAACTCCTGGTTGACCCCATCGTGACCATCAGGTACCTGAATTTCAGAGTTACGGTCCTGGGTGAGGTTGCCCGTCCTACGGTGGTAGCGGTGCCCAATGAAAAAATTACTATTCTCGAAGCGCTCGGCCTGGCCGGTGACATGACCATTTATGCAAAGAGAAATAACGTGCTGCTGATCCGGGAGGAAAAAGGTAGCAAGCTGATCAAACGCATCAATTTTAATAACAACGAAATTTTTTCTTCCCCTTATTACTATCTAAAATCCAACGATATCGTATATGTGGAACCTAACAAACAGAGGGTCGCGTCAACAAGCCGCTTAACGCAGATCTTGCCGATCCTCATCAGTGGTTTGTCATTTACAGCGATCATACTTGACCGTGTGATAAACCGTTAAACTTATACTATGAGTGCTATGCAGGTAACAAAAAAGAATGGAATACAACACGAAGGCAACATCATCAACCAGTTGCTCTTCAGGTATCTGCCTTATTGGCCCTTATTTATTGTCTTACTGTTACTCGGAGTAGCCGCCGCATATACCTATATACGTTACTCGATTCCGGTGTTCGAGGCCAGGGCCGCCATCATGATCAAAGATGAACGCAAGGGCTCCGATGACTCGAAGGTACTGGAAGCACTGAATGTGTTTGGTTCAAAAAAGACCGTTGAGAATGAAATACAGATTATCAAGTCCAGGAAGCTGCTTAAAGAAGTAGTTATTAACCTGCGTCTTTATTCCCCAACCTTCGAGGAAGGTAAGGTGAACACCACGCCGGCTTTCCTGAAAAGCCCTGTTGACATCGAGATCAAAAATCCCGACTCAATGGTTGAAGCGGAAAAAGTCTATTATAGTTTTGATAAGAACAGGCAACTTGTGCTCATAAATTCAAAGGAATATCCCATCAACCAATGGGTTGGATCTCCCTGGGGCACGATCCGTTTTGTTCCGAACAAATACTTCAAGGAATCAATCGATCCCAAGCCACTTTATTTTGCATTGGCCGATCCGAGAAAAGTAGTCAGCTATCTCGACCAGAAACTGACCATCAACCCGTCCAACAAAATGTCCACGGTTATTAACATGACCGTCAAGGATCCTGTTCCGAGAAGAGGTGAACTGATCCTGAACGAACTGATCAAACAATACGACCGCGCCGCGGTGAATGATAAAAATGCTCTTGCCCGTAATACACTGGATTTTCTTGAAAAGAAACTGCAGTCGGTGAAAACTGATGTGGATTCTGTAGAAAGAGGCATCCAGCGTTTCAAGACGACAAATAATGTGATTGACCTCAATGCACAGGGCCAGCAATATTTGGGTAGTGTGGGAACCAGCGACAAGGAAGTCGGCACCATTGACCTTCGGTTGGTAGTACTGAAAGAAGTTGAAGCCTATGTACGCTCACGGGGTCAGAATGCAGGTATCGTTCCTTCTACTGCCGGGCTGGATGATGCTTCACTTACCTTATTGCTCAACAAGCTTTATGAGAGTCAGGCTAAATATGAAAAGCTGAAGGCGACCACCGGTGAGAACAGTCCCACTATGAAGTCACTGGCAGATGAGATCAACACCCTCCGTCCGCAGCTACTTGAAAACATCGGCAGCCAGCGCAGTAATCTCATGGCTCAGAAAAATAACCTTACTTCCGCCACCAATAAATATTCTTCCATGCTCCGGGCGATGCCCGAAAAGGACAGGCGTCTCGTAGAGATCAGCCGCGACTGGGCAGTGAAGAAAAGCAATTATGAAATGCTGTTGCAGAGGAAAGACGAGGCCGAACTGAGTTTCAACGCCGCAGTAGCCGACAGTCGCCTTGTTGATGAAGCCGAAGCGGGCAGCGAACCAGTTAGTCCGAACAAGTTACTGGTTTACCTGATTGCCATTCTCGGCGGTATCACGGTTGCCGTTATTGTGGTGGCTCTCAAGGAAGGATTGAACAAGAACATACTCTTCCGCAGTGAGATCGAGAATTACACAAACGTGCCCATCCTTGGCGAAGTAATCCAGGATACAGCAGGTCAGGGTGTGGTGATCGCTCATGACAAGAAGAACTTTATAGCGGAACAATTCCGCCAGATCCGAACCTCGCTTAGCTACCTGGGTGTAAGTTCCAGGAAGAAGAAGATCCTGGTAACCTCAAGCATCTCAGGAGAGGGTAAGAGCTTTATTTCAGCCAATCTGGCCATCAGTCTTGCCCTTACGGACAAGAAAGTGGTTTTGCTTGAAATTGACCTTCGCAAACCAAAGCTGAGTGAAATTTTTGGCCTGAAATCGACCGCCGCGGGTATCAGTAATTACCTGATCGGGGAAAAAGAAGCGGATGAGATCATCAAGAGGACCGAGGTCAACCCGAACCTGTTTATCATCTCCGCCGGCCCGATACCGCCAAATCCTTCGGAACTGATCCTTAACGGAAAGATCCAGGAATTGCTGGCCTATCTGGAAAATGCGTTTGATTATGTGGTCATTGATACGGCACCGGTTAGCCCGGTCACAGATGCCTATCTGCTGTCGCAGTTCTGTGATGCTACGCTGTATGTAGTAAGGCATGGTTACACTCCACGAATTTATCTCCAGCTTCTGGATGAAAATAATAAGATCCGGGGCTTGAAGAATCTGGCATTGATATTCAATGGTGTCAAAGCCAGAGGAATAGGCAAAGGTGGGTACGGAAATGGGTATGGTTATGGATATGGAGTAGGTTATGATGATGAGGATGTTGAAACAGGTGCTAAGAAATCAAAATCTATCTTCGAATAAGGTCTATAAATAGGGGTGACTCCGTTTATAGAGGTTTGAAAGGATTCGGTCATTTACCCTGCTGTGAGTGAGTTGGCGAAGCCTTTTTGTAAAGAATTGAAAGAAAGATCGTAAGTTTAATCGTTATCTGCTATGAACATTGAAAAAACTACATGGTATGCATTGTACACCAAGCCACGCTGGGAAAAAAAGGTGGCTGAGATTCTTACCCGCAAGAAGATCGTAAACTATTGCCCGCTCAACAGGGTTCAGAAGCAATGGAGCGATCGTAAGAAGATCGTGCTGGAACCATTATTCCGCTCCTATGTGTTCGTGCAAATCCCCGAAAGCAGACAACTTGAAATCAGGCAGACCGATGGCGTCGTCAATTTTGTATACTGGCTGGGAAAACCCGCAGTGATCCGCGAGAATGAAATCGATGTGATCAAACGCTTCCTGCACGACTACGAAAACGTTCAACTGGAAAAAGCTGAAGTCAACCTCAATGATACTGTAAGAGTCACACATGGCCCGTTGCTATTCATGGAAGGCAATGTTGTGGAAGTTAAACACAAAACAGTGAAAGTATTACTTCCATCACTGGGATTCACCCTTGTGGCAGAAGTGGACAAGACCCATATTGAAAAAGTGACACTGGTAAGACAGTTCGATCTTTTACCCAACGAAAATATAAAGATCTCCAACTAACAGGGATCGCCCGCCAGCCCGTTCGGGCGGGATTTAAATTCATATCATATTGACAGCTGCCGCAGGCATTCGGCCTGGAATGAAAAAGGGACTGATAAAAAATATCTTTTCCCTTGGTATCGTTCAGATCGCCAATTTTGCTTTCCCGGTAATTACTGTTCTTGTAGTTTCCCGGATCATTGGTCCCGACAAGTTCGGAGTGATCAACTTCGCGGGCGCCTTCGTTACCTATTTCACCCTCCTGATCAATTTTGGTTTTGATCTCTCGGCAACGAGGGTTATCGCTGCCAACAGGGATAACCTGGAAGAGCGTAACCGGATCTTCAACCAGGTGATTCTTGCGAAGCTGCTACTGCTTGGGCTGTCTATCGTATTGTTTGTCTCCTCTCTTTTTCTGATTCCCCAGCTCAGGCAGGAAAAAGCTGTCGCAATCTTTAGTTTCATTCTTTGTTTTTCCTGGGTCATCACCCCAACCTGGTTGTACCAGGGCATGCAGGAACTGTCGAGGGTGGCGATCTTCAATCTAGCGACAAAAGTTTTGTCAACCCTGGTGATCGTTCTGGTGATCAGGGTGAAAAGTGATTATGTCTGGCAACCTCTCGCGCTGAGCCTGGCGCAGATAGTTGTTGGGATCTACGCGTTTTTCTTTGCTATCCGGCGCTACCGGATCACACTGTACTGGGCTCCACTGAAGCCCGTGCTTAGGTTGCTCTGGTCCGAAAAATTGCTGTTTTTTTCCACTGTTGTGGTGAACTTGTACACAACCACCAATGTGGTTATCCTGGGTTTCATGCAATCCGACACCCAGGTGGGGTATTATACGGCAGGCTGGCGACTCATCACCGTGGTGCAGGCGCTCATATCGCTTCCACTTTCGCAGGCTTTGTTCCCATTTATTGGAACGGCTTTCGCAGGAGGTAGGGAAAGGGGGCTTGAGGTAGTCAGGCAGTTGTTTCCCATTGTCACCCTGATTACGTTCAGCGCGGCTCTGGTTATGTGGCTTTTTGGACCAATGGCGATCCTGCTGTTCTATGGCGAAAAATTTGCTCCCGCCATTGCCGTCTTCCGGATTCTGGTATTTATCCCGATCATCATTGGCTGGAGTAACCTTTTGGGCGTCCAGACCATGATCAACCTGAAAAAGGATAAGATGTTCTTTTTGATCGCGGCCTGCGGGGCCCTCCTTAGCGTTGGACTTAACGTATTGTTAGTCACCCATTTAGGCTTTATTGGTTCGGCATGGAGCTGGCTGATCACTGAAATGCTGATTATGCTTATGATGTTTTTAGTGCTCTATCGCGATGGGATCATCGTCCTGAAGGGCAAATATTTCCATCCCTCCAATTTCCTGAGGATTATTCAGCCGATTGTTGTGGGAATTAGAAAGAAAATGATCAAATAATCGTTAATGAAGATGATAAACAGCCCTATATCAGGGATAAAAATTAAAACTGAAGCATGGAATTCTTAATCGTCGGCGCGGGGTTTTCAGGTGCCGTTCTGGCCGAAAGACTGGTAAATCAGTTGGATTGTAAGGTGACCATTCTCGATGAAAGAGATCACATTGGTGGAAACTGTCATACAAAAAGAGATGAGGCGACCGGAGTAATGGTCCACACATATGGGCCCCATATTTTCAATACTGACAACCTGGAGGTCTGGGAATATATACAACGATTCGGCGCTTTTGAACCCTTCATCAACCGGGTAAAGATTGTTTACAAGGGCCAGGTGTATTCCATGCCGATAAACCTGCATACGATCAACCAATTCTTTGGCAAGACCCTCAACCCGGCGGAGGCCAGGAAGTTTGTCGAAAGCCTTAGCGATGCCACGATCGGTGAACCAAAGAATTTTGAAGAACAGGCAATGAAGTTTATCGGGAAAGACCTTTACAACGCTTTCTTCTATGGTTACACAAAAAAACAATGGGGCTGTGAGCCGACTGAACTGCCTGCTTCCATACTCAAGAGACTGCCTGTACGATTCAACTACAACGACAACTACTACAACAACCCGATACAGGGAATTCCTGTAAATGGGTATACATCCTTGTTTGAGAAGATGCTGGATCATCCCAATATTGAAGTTAGGCTGAGCACTAAGTTCGACACCGGACTCGATGTTACCGGGTACGACCATGTGATCTACACAGGTCCCATCGACGCCTTCTTTAATTACAAACATGGCAGACTTTCCTATCGCACTGTATTTTTTGAAAAGCATGAGGCAGATGGCGATTACCAGGGTAATCCCGTGATCAACTATTCAGAGGAATCGGTGCCTTACACCCGGGTGCACGAACACAAACATTTTGCACCATGGGAATCACACGACAAAACCGTGTATTTTAAAGAATACAGCAAGGAAACGGAAGCTAATGATATTCCTTACTATCCAAAAAGACTGGCTAAGGATATGGAAGTGCTTACACTGTACCAGCAGGAAGTGGAAAATCTGAAGGGATATACTTTCCTCGGAAGGCTCGCCACTTACCGTTACATGGACATGCATCATGTGATTGCAGAAGCGCTTACCGCATCAAAAAAATTCATCGGCCAGACCGTTAAATGATCCGACCCATTCACCAATGACAAACATTTTTCTCACCACTGAAATTCCCCAGGCGCAAACGGCGGCATCTAAAGCTCGTGTCGACGTATTGAAAATCCTGACGGAGGATGGCTACCAGACAGTATACCTGCCGCTGGTGATGAGTATCCGGAACATCCTTAAATTCTGGAAACAACTCTCAGCTATTGCCACACCAAACAGTCATATCGTAATCGAGTATCCCTGTTGGATGAAGAAAAGAATGTATCTGGTGTCGCTTATCTGCCGTCTGAAGCGCATCAGACTTTATGGGGTCATACACGATATCGGATCACTCCGCGAAAACATTCCTTACGGAAAAGACCTGGCCGTGCTGAAACTTTTTAATGGTCTTATCACTCATAATTACATGATGTCACAGTGGCTCCGAGACAAGGGTTATACAGGAAAGCTCGTGCCGCTGAATGCGTTTGACTACCTTCTGAACGACACCCCGACCTATGTCAGTGAAGCACTGACCTCACCTGCGAAAGTATTTTATGCGGGAAACCTCGATTATAAAAAGGCCAGGTATATATATGATTCCAGCTTGAATAATTTTCATCATGTTGAGTTGCAGCTCTATGGGGTGAATTTTGACGCCTCAAGAATCTCACATACTGCCGTTAAATACATGGGAAGTTTTGAAGGAAGTTCACCGTCCTTTACAACGAATTATCATTTCGGGCTGATATGGGAAGGAGACAGTGTGGAAAGCTGCACAGGCCCTATTGGTGATTACATCCGATACAATAACCCCCATAAATTTTCTCTTTACCTTGCGTTGGGTTTACCGGTTATCGTTTGGAAAGAAGCTGCGATCGCACGTTTTGTTTCGGACAACAACCTGGGTATTCTCATCGAAAAACTTACAGACCTGGATAAATTGATTCCGGAACTTACCGATGAACAGTACCAGACCTATGTAAAACAGGTAAGCGGATTTACAAGAAAAGTAAGGTCGGGGGAATTCTTAAATGCGGCAATGGAGAAACTTTTAGCCTGATGAATCATTCGCTCAACAATTTTCAGAAATATCTGTTTATCCTGATGATTTATTCATCAGCATTTTCTGCATATCTATGGGATGTGATGGGCAAGACGAGCCGTACTACACTTTATGTCACCTTTGACATCCTGATCTTCGCGCTTGCCGTCCTTAGCTTTTCTCACCTTCGGGGCCGCCTCCTGACTATCATTTTATTCATTTTAGCAGGCGTGGTCTTTAACATGACTTATACTGAGGCCAGTACGTTTTCTTCAATGAATGGCATTCGTGAAATTGTGATGATCCTGGGTGTTCTCATTTTCCTGAACAAGATATTTGCCCCGGGCAATGAGGAACTGGTGGAAGAATACGTTGGCATCATGAAAACCTTCGGGTTCGTTTTCCTTCTTGCCAATGTGCCAATAGCAGTAAGGCAATACCTTGAGAGCGGACCCACGGATGCGGTGGGAGGATCCTACGGATATGGAGGCAGCGGCGTACTGACACTCAGTATTATTTGTCTGGTATATTTCATGCAGCAGTTTTATGGTAAGAGATTTATCGTGAGTGTGATACTGTTCCTGACCATGATCCCCCTGCTGCTCAATGAAACCAAGGTGTCGTTCATCCTTATACCTGCAATGGTATTCGTGCTGAAGGTGAAGCCGAAGCTGAGCAACTTCCTTATGGCCATTGCGGGCGCCGTGGTATTCTTCCTGATCTTTAACAATTTCTTCGAGGCCACCTTCCTGGATTTCGACAACAGTGCCGCAGGCATTTTTTCCAGCGACTTCCTTTCTGGCTACCTGGCAGGTGACATCTCAGAATACGACGACATACCCCGGTTCACGAAGATTATACTCGCCTGGCACCTGCTTACGGAACACACCAATACTTTATTCTTTGGTTACGAATATGGCATCTTCAGGGGTGGTAACTCGGTGGAGATGTCGCATTTTGCTATCGAAAATCAATGGATGCTGTTTGGCACCAGGCCCTACCTGTTCTTCCTGATGATCCAGGGCGGGCTATTCCTGGTGTCAGGAATTTTGCTCCTTGTGTTTCATGTTAATAACTTTTTCAGGAATACCAATAAGTTCCAGATGTTTCTTTTCGCGTTGTTTCTCCTCATCCTGTTTTATAACGACGCTATGAGGTTTCATGCATTTGTGTCGATTTATTTTTTCCTGGCTTATTATTCCACTTCACCGTCCTATAAACGTTTGTTAGAAGGAGAGAAGGAAGAGGTCGAAGAGCTCAGCGCTGAGGAGATCAATCAAATGGTAAATTCCTGATTTCTATAATATCATATTCAACATTCCGTTAATATCAACTGTCCTATGTTAGCTTCTAATATCCTTTGTAATTCAGCTATCAACCGTCAACCCAATTGAAGAAGAAAGTCTTAATAATAGGTCCTATTCCGCCCCCTGCCGGCGGTGTGAGCATTCACATCAACCGGCTTGCGCATATTCTTAAACCCTACTTTGAGACCCGTCTGATCGACGAGTCGCGCATTCCCAAACCGGGAATATTGAATATCCGCAAGTTCAACGTCTTTGGTTATCTCAGGGCGATAGGTTCGAGCCATATTGTGCATATCCACAGCGGCACCCGCAGCCTGAAATACCTACACATCATTGTCTCCAGGTTGTTGGGCAAGAAAACGATTCTTACCATCCACTCACTGAAAAAAGGAAGTTCTGCTTTCAAGGCCAGGCTCGACGGGTGGATCTACAGTTTTCCGCAGCTGACCATAGTGGTGAACGATGATTTTAAGAACAGGATCAGCCTTACAAACAAAACGCTGGTGAAGGAAGCCTTTCTTCCGCCAGTATTTGAGGGAGAACCAGCATTGCCTGAAGCCATGACCGCCTGGTTAAACGACAAAAAGAAACTGGGATATCAGGTTGCGGTTGCAAATGCCTGGAGACTGGACACTTTTAAGGGCGAGGATCTTTATGGTTTGGACCTTTGCATAAATGCCGCTCAGCGTTTCAAAAAAGAAGGCAGGCGTATCTGTCTCGTGTATGTTGTTTCTGACCTTGGGGGTCAACTCGACATTGAAACTTATCAGAAACAAATCGAAGAACTGGATCTGACCGACGTATTCTATTTACAGAAATCACAGATTTCCTTTGTGAACCTTGTGCAAATGAGCGACATCGTTCTCAGGCCCACGAATACCGATGGCGATGCATTGACGGTGCGGGAAGCATTGTATCTCGGCAAGTGCGTGATTGCATCAGACGTAGTGCAACGCCCCGTCGGGACTGCGCTGTTCAAAACCCGTGATGCCGCGTCGCTGGCCGAAGCGATAAAGGACCAGGCCGCAATAACAACAAAGCAAACCGGGCTCAATGGCCACGGCCAGACCGATTATGGAAAATTTTACCAGGAGATATATTCAAATTTAAATTAATGAAGCAATTAATTCAGGACTTCAAGACAGGCGATTTGTACGTAGATGATGTGGACATTCCTGGTATCAGCAAGGGAATGGTTCTCGTTGAGAACAAATATTCGCTGATCAGTGCCGGTACCGAGAAGTCTACAGTTGACGTGGCAAAAGCATCGCTGATCAATAAGGCTAAAAAAAGGCCCGACCTGGTGAAACAGGTCATTGCCAATTATAAGAAAGAAGGATTGATGGCCACGATTGAAAAGGTGCGCACCAAGCTCGCTTCGCTCAAAGCGCTTGGCTACAGCACTGCCGGCACCGTGGTTTCGACGCTGGATACCAACAATAAATTCCCAGTCGGGACAAGAGTTGCCTGCGGCGGACTTGATTACGCGTCGCATGCCTCCTTCGTATCTGTACCCCAGAACCTCGTCGCAAGGGTACCCGACAATGTGAGTCTGGAAGAAGCAGCATTCACCACCCTCGGTGCCATTGCACTGCAGGGTGTGCGACAGGCAAATCCTACACTGGGAGAAAATGTAGGGGTGATCGGACTCGGACTGCTTGGCCAGATCACCTGCCAGTTGCTCAGGGCCAACGGGTGCAAGGTTTTTGGGATCGATATCTCCTCGGCTGCGATTGACTTTACAAATAAACAGGGTTATGCTGTTGCCTATCACCGCAATGATGGCAACCTGAAAAATGCCGCCCTCGATTTTTCTAATGGTTATGGGTTTGATAAGGTAATCATCACGGCGGGTGCACCAGACAATGACCCGATCGTTCTCAGCACCGAGTTGCTGCGCCGCAAAGGTTCTTTAATACTTGTTGGGGCAGTGCCAATAGAGATCCCCCGCGATCCCTATTTCTACCGGAAAGAACTGGACCTGAAGATATCCTGTTCGTATGGCCCTGGCCGTTACGATGTTAAATATGAAGAGGAAGGCATCGACTACCCGGTTGGCTATGTAAGATGGACCGAGCAAAGGAACATGGAAGCATTTCTCGAGCTTATGTCCCTGGGGCTGATCAATGTGAAATCCCTGATCACCCACACTTTTGACATCGAGCAGGGCACAGATGCATATGAGATCATTCTCGGTAAGAAAAAGGAACCATACATAGGCATGCTGCTCAGGTATTCTGAGGAATATGCAAATCATAAACCTCCGGTAAAGGTTAAATCAACAGTCAATGATAAACTGAATATCGGATTCATTGGCGCGGGTTCTTTTGCACAGTCGTATCTGCTTCCGAATGCCAAGGCAATCGGTAACCTCGACACGGTGGTTACCCGTACCGGCGTCAATGCCAAGAATGTGGCTTCCAAATTTGGCTTTGCGAACGGTTCGACCAGTTCCGACGACATTCTAAAAAATGCGGCGATCAACACGGTGTTTATCGCCACGCAGCATGATACGCATGCCAGGTATACGATCGAAGCCCTGAAAAATAACAAGGCTGTGTTTGTGGAAAAACCCCTGGCTCTTACCTACGAAGACCTCGAAGAGGTGAAGGCCACTTTCGAATCGCACCCCAACCACCTGATGGTTGGATTCAACAGGCGATTTTCGGAAGTTGCTGTGCGCGCGAAAAAAGAATTTGCCACGGTCAGGGAACCACTGGTGATGAATTTCAGGGTCAATGCCGGATTCATTCCAAAGGATCACTGGACACAAAGAGAAGCAGGTGGCGGAAGAATACTCGGTGAGATCTGTCACTTCATTGATCTGATGACTTATTTCGCGGATTCCAGACCCACAAAGGTGTATGCAGAATGCATCGATTCGCAGAACGACATGCTGAAGAATGACGACAATATAGCCATCACGCTTAAGTTTGAAAACGGCTCTGTTGGTTCGCTGGTTTATGTGGCCAATGGCGACAAGGCGATGCCAAAGGAATACCTCGAAATCTTTGGAGGCAATGTAAGTTTTACCATCAACGACTTCAAGTCGGGTACGCTGTATCGCGGGAACAAGGAAACCAAGATCGCCAACCAGGGCAAGGGACACAAACAGGAAGTGGAAGCATTTCTTTCTGCGGTAAAAGAGGGCAGGCCTTCACCCATTGATTTTGATTCTCTTTACCTCACTACGCTGGTAACCTTGAAAATAGTAGACAGTCTCAGTACCGGATTTCCGCAAACTATTTCTGAATGAAGCTTGCAAAAGAGAGTCTTGACAAACTGATCGCATACTGCGAGAAGGAAGAGTTCAAAGGGTACGATCCCTATGACGGGCTGAACAGCCGCCTTTTTCAGCGTCTGCCATTTCTTCCCAAATCGCGGTTGCCGAGACTTGCATGGATCCAGCTGTTCAAAAGGCTGCCCATCAACCTGAGGCCACTGGCAGGAATCAGAAAGGAATACAATCCTAAAGGAATTGCGCTCTTCATATCAGGGTACACCAACCTGGCGAAGGTTGAAGGATTGGACAGGCACCTGGAAAAGATTAATTTCTTTACCACCAAATTGCTTGAATCCAAATCACCGGGCTTCTCTGGCAGTTGCTGGGGTTATAATTTCCCGTGGGAGTCGAAGGCGTTTTATCAACCAAAATTTACACCCACGATAGTTGCTTCAACTTTTGCCGCCAATGCCCTGATCGATGCTTACGAGGTGACCGGGAATAAGCGTTTTCTTGCAGAAGGGATCTCCACAAAAGATTTTCTGTTAAAGGATCTGAACAGGACGACGCTGCCTAATGGAAATTTTGTTTTTTCCTATTCGCCTTTTGACGAAACCTCGGTGTTCAATGCTTCATTGCTTGGGGCAAGGCTGTTGAGCCGCATTTACTCTTACACCAGGGAAGAAGAACTGATCGAAACCGCAAAGAAGGCGATAGCCTATTGCTGCGACTACCAGAGACCCGATGGTTCATGGACCTACAGCACCCTCCCATTTCACCAGTGGGTGGATAATTTTCATACCGGGTTCAACCTGGAATGCATCATTGACTACCAGAAATTTTCGGGTGATCATTCCTTCGAAGAGAATATTGAAAAAGGTATGAAATATTACCTGGAGGTCTTTTTTGACAAGGATGGAAGATCAGCCTACTATAATAATTCGGTATACCCGATCGATATTCACGCCCCTTCGCAATTGTTCGTTACACTCAACAAGGCCGGAATATTTAATGAACACCGTGAACTCGCTGATAAGGTATTGAGCTGGACGGTGAAGCACATGCAGGCACCTTCGGGATATTTTTATTATCAGAAGAGAAAATACCTGACCAATAAGATTTCCTACATGCGCTGGTCGCAGGCCTGGATATTTTATGGGCTGACGCATTATTTGATGGCTGAAAAAAGTCAATACTTAAAACTAAAATCTGAAAAGTTAGAACTCTGATAATTGTGCATCACGTTTTATTTAATACCCGCTTATGAAAATCTGGTTCGACCTTTCTAACTCACCGCATATAAATATGTTCTATGATCTGATCAGGGAACTTGAAAGCGAGGGCAATGAGGTGATTATTACCTGCAGGCCTCTTGCCAATACCATTGACCTGCTGAATCAGAAGAAACTAAAATATACAGTGGTTGGGGAGCATTATGGAAAAAACCTCTATAAAAAGATGTTTGGTTATCCCATCCGCGTGATGCAGCTCAGGAAGTTCCTGCGCCGGCTTAAACCGGATATAGCTGTTTCCCAGAGTTCGTTCCATTCACCGCTGGTGGCCAGGCTGTTGGGCATCCCATCGATCTACACCAACGACAATGAACACGCGATGGGGAATAAGGCCGGATTTTATTTCGCCACCAGCGTAATGATCCCTGAGAACCTGCCAATAGAAAATGTAGTGAGAAAGGGTGCATCCAGAAAAAGGGTGTCTCACTACCCAGGAGTGAAGGAAGGCATCTATCTCTGGAAAAAAGGGGAGCAGATACATAAATCAAGAGAGCATCGTGACCTTTCGAAGGTGAAGATATATGTGCGGCCAGAACCGTTGACAGCACAGTATTACAAGGGAGGTCTGAATTTCCTGGATGATACGCTGGAACAGTTACAGGACAAGGTTACCGTGATCGTTCTTCCCCGGGATAAAACACAGGCCGCGCATTTCAGGCAGCCAAAATTTTCCAGGGTTATTGTCCCCGACAAGCCGCTGGAATTCGATCAGATCGCGGAGGATTGCACCTTGTTCATTGGTGCTGGCGGTTCGATGACCCGGGAGCTGGCAATTTTGGGCATTCCAACGATTTCTGTGTATCAGGATGATCTGTTGGAAGTAGACAAGTTTCTGCTTGAGAAAGGAGCCATGCTCCACGAGCCGAATATTACGGCAGAAAAAGTACTGCAATTCCTCAGTTCACTGCAGGAAAAAGAACCTGATCTCGATCTTATGGTCAAGGGAAAGCAGGCATATCAGCTTTTAAAAACGAACATTTATAAATTCAAAAAATAATGGTTAAAGTTGGATTAATTGGAGCGGGAAAGATGGGCATTTCGCACCTGGCTATCCTGGGAGCACATCCCGCGGTGGACGTGGTAGGCATTTGTGACACTTCGAAGATGGTAACGGATGTATTGGAAAAATACGGGTCATTTGCTGGCTATGCCGATTACAAAAAAATGCTGAAGGAAACCAATCCTGATGCAGTTGTAGTTGCAGTGCCTACAAAATTTCACGCAGTCATTGTAAAGGACCTCCTCGAAAAAGGGATTCACGTTTTTGCTGAGAAGCCTTTTTGTTTGAATGCCGACCAGGGCGAGGAACTGGTATTGCTTGCCAAGTCAAGAGGATTGATCAACCAGGTGGGCTATCACAATAAATTCATTGGCACCTTCACGGAAGCGAGAAGGCTGGTCGATGGCGGCTGGCTGGGTGAGATCTATCACTTTACGGGCGAAGCTTATGGCCCTGTGGTTACGAAAAAGAAAGCAGACACCTGGCGATCTGATCCCGCCGAAGGCGGTGGTTGCCTGATGGACTATGCTTCTCATGTGATTGATCTGATCAATTACCTGCTGGCACCGGTAACAAAAGTACATGGAGCCATCCTGAAATCGGTGTACTCTGGTGGAGTGGAAGATGCAGTTTATTCCCTCCTCGAACTGGCAAACAAAATGACCGGTGTACTATCGGTCAACTGGAGTGATGAGACCTACCGGAAAATGTCCACTTCCATTACCATTGTTGGCACGAAAGGCAAGATCATCTGTGACGCCAGCGAGATCAGGATCTATATTAACGAAGAAAACACCAGTGGTTATTCCAAAGGTTGGAGTACTAAATACATCACCGATCTGACCGAACAAGTTGACTTCTACCTTAGGGGTGAAGAATACTCCGCTCAGCTTGACTATTTTGTAAAATCAATAGAAGGAAAAGTGCCAAACACCATCAACACTTTTGAAACGGCCTGGCTCACCGATAAAGCTATTGACATCATTAAAAACGCTAAATCATAATTGATGGAAAGAATTCTTTTTGGAGATAACCAGTTTTTTGCTGTCAACCATATATCAGACGAGAAGTCAAGATCACAGTCGATCAGATTCAAGGAAGACTCTGCCATCATCAGAACTCTCGACTATGCCAGGGATGCTGGGATCAATACTTTCATGTGCACCACGCATGACCGGATATCCAACATCTGTGATTTTATCCGGGCCAATCCGCAGAAATACGGGGATTTCAAAATTTTCCCCTGTATGCCCTATGCGCATAAATATGCCAATGCCGTTACTGAACTGGGAATAATGGGAACATTAAAGGAATATGTGCCGGGCAATTTCATCGGATCACTGTTCAAGGGAGGTGTGGCCTATCTTTCAAAAGACTACCTGTCGATCATGGAGCTGATGATCGACGCGGAAATGAAAATGTTCAAGGGCATCAACACGCCGGTCATCTTTCTGCAGAACGTCATTACCGACTTGCTGTTGGGACTGAGAATGAAAGAGATCCTTATTGCTTTTCACAAGTATGTCCGGAAAAAATACAATGCTGAAGCCGGTTTCATCACCATGAACATGCCCCGGCTGCTCCAGGTTCTTGAAGAAGCGGGGATAGAAAATCCCATCATCTGTTCTTCAATAAACAAAGTGGGATTCAGGATGTCGGGTGGCAAGGAGGTCTATGAAGAGACACTGAGGACAAAGAAATTCAGAGCCATCGCCATGCAGGTGCTGGCAGCAGGGGCGGTTCCACCAAAGGAAGCGCTTGAATATGTATGCAGTCTGCCCAATATTGAATCCATACTTTTTGGGGCCTCATCAAGAGGGAATATCCATGAGACCGCCAGCCTCATCCAGAAGTTTGATGAGAATAAATTAATCCTAAATCCAAACTCATGATAGTAGCGATCATCGCCGGCGCGCGTCCTAATTTTATGAAGGTGGGGCCCATCATAAAGGCCATCGGGGATGCCAGTAACAACGGCGAAGACATTGATTACCGGCTTATTCATACCGGTCAGCACTACGACAAGAAAATGAGCGGCGACTTTTTTGAGCAGCTGGGCATACCGGAACCTCATGTAAACCTCGAAGCAGGTGGAGGCACGCAGGCCGAACAGACGGCGGCCATCATGATTCGTTTTGAGAAATGGCTTTCGGCCAACCCGGCAGACGTTGTACTGGTTGTGGGCGATGTAACGTCCACCATGGCCTGCACAATTGTAGCTAAAAAGTTATGCGTTCCGGTTGTTCATGTCGAAGCAGGGATCCGCTCCGGTGACATGACCATGCCCGAAGAAATCAACAGGATCGTAACCGACGCGATATGCGACCATTTCTTTACCACGAGCGAAGTGGCCAATAATCATCTGAGGAAATCCGGAGTTGATGACAGCCGTATTCATTTTGTGGGTAATACCATGATTGATACGTTATTCAACAATCTGGAGAAGCTGAAACAGCCCGCAATGTGGGGCGATTATAAACTAAAATCCGGATCCTATTTCCTGGTGACCCTGCACAGGCCCGCGAACGTGGATGATCCAGTGAAACTAAAGGCGATGCTTGATGCAATCCTTGAAGGCACAGGTGACTCTCCGGTGTTGTTTCCAGTGCATCCAAGGACCAGGCAGAAACTTGAACAGATCAAATATCAACACCCGAGACTATTCCAGGTTGAACCTATGGGCTACCTGGAATTTATTTACGTGGTGAAGAATGCAAAGGCGGTTATTACGGATTCTGGAGGAATTACAGAAGAAACAACGGTACTGAAGGTGCCTTGTATGACCCTGCGTAACTCTACTGAACGCCCCGAAACTATTACAACGGGTTCTAACGAACTGGTGGGAACAGATCCTTCGAACCTTGCCCCTTATCTTGAAAAACTGCAGGCAGGTAAATGGAAGACAGGAGCCGTGCCGCCGTTGTGGGATGGCAAGACGTCGCCAAGGATTGTATCGAAACTCATCGCGCTCTATTCTGAGGCCGCGGTCAGTGTATGAATATAATAGTAATACATTATGAACTATAGATTTATCAGATTCCTGCAACTGGTTCTCGCGGGTCTCGACCTCATCACCCTTAATCTGATCGTGCTGATCTCACAGTTATGGCTGAGCGAATACATTCCCGTCGCCCATTTTGTGAGTTATGCACGTTTCTGGTTATTCCTGAACCTGGCCTGGCTACTCGTATGCTGGGTAGGCAACGCCTACAACGAAAAGTACATCAATTCCTTTGAGTTGTTCTCCAGACGCACCACGCGGATCTATTTCGGCTGGCTGGGAATTGTAATGCTTTACCTTTATTTTTTCCAGCAGTTTCAGCTTTCAAGACTGTTCATTTCAGTAACTCTTGCCAGTATGGGAGTCATGTTGCTGATCAACAGGTTTATCTATCTGATGATCCGGCACTATTTCCGTCATCAGGAATACCTGGTAAGGAAGGTAGTTATCATCGGCTATAATGATGTAGCAAAAAAACTGGTGCATTACCTGGAAGAGGAGGGGATGAATACAGAGATCATTGGATTTTGCGAGGAGCAAAAAAATGTTCATGAACTCTCAAATTATCCAATAGTCAGTGGCATTGGCGGGGCGATGAGCATATCGAAACAATACCAGGTAAATGAAATCTATTCCACGATCGGTCCCGAACAGGACGCAGATATCTATGAACTGATGATGCAGGCCGACCAGGAATGTATCCGCTTCAGGATCATTCCCGACCTTTCCTTCTTCATCAAGCGGCCGGTGTATATCGATTATCTGAAGGACATGCCCGTCCTGTCCATGCGAACTGAACCGCTAAATGATGTCAGCAACAGGATCAAGAAAAGATTGTTCGACATAGTTGTCAGTCTGCTCGTCATAGTATTTATTCTTTCCTGGCTGGTGCCCATTATGGCACTTCTTATTTTGATCGAATCGAGGGGACCTATATTCTTTGTGCAGGAAAGGAGCGGCAAGGACAATCAGCCTTTCCGGTGCTACAAATTCCGCAGTATGAGAGTGAACAAGGATTCAAACACCAAACAAGCTACCAAGAACGACACGAGGCTTACAAGGATCGGCAGGATTATGAGACGCACAAATATTGATGAGTTTCCGCAATTCTTCAACGTACTGAAAGGAGAGATGAGCATCGTGGGGCCCCGTCCGCACATGCTTAAGCATACCGAAGATTATTCAAAAGTTATCGGACAGTACATGATCCGCCAGTTCCTGACACCAGGCATTACGGGATGGGCTCAGGTCAATGGGTTCAGGGGTGAAACAAAAACAGTCATGCAGATGCAGCAGCGGGTGGAACACGATATCTGGTATATGGAAAACTGGAGCATTTGGCTTGATGTTCGCATCATGTTCCTGACAGTGTACAACACTTTCAGGGGAAATAAAAATGCATTCTGACGCAGTTCAATAATAAATTACCTGAAGAAGAAGCTCCCCCGGGAGCTTTTTTGATTTCTTTGCAAAGTGAGTGAATGGATTAACAAGTTTCAAAAAACTTAAAAACAGGTTATGGTTTTATCTTTCAAATTGTTGTCAATAATATCCCTTTTGTCCGTCCTGTTTCTCGGCAGCGGATGTCAGAAGGAAGTGGATTCCGACCAGCCACCGGGATCTGTACCGGATTCGGCGCGTGGTTTTACAAATGTGCCCGCAAAAAAGGACCTTTCAGGCACCGAGATCACTGAGGCTTCGGGTATTGCCGACAGTAAGGCGAACCCTGGGTTTTTATGGGTGGAAGAAGACAGCGGCAATCCCGCCGATCTTATCCTGCTTGGACATGACGGAACCGTCGGCAAAACCATACCTGTTAGCGGTGCACAGAACCGCGATTGGGAAGACCTCGTGCTTAGCACAGGACCAGAATCTGGCAAGTCCTATCTCTATATTGGCGACATCGGGGATAATAATTCGGAATACACCAGCTATGACATCTACCGTATGGAGGAGCCACAGCAGGCCGCTTCAACCGTTGTCTCTTTCGATAAACTCAGCTTTTTGTATCCGGACGTTTCTCACGATGCCGAGGCCTTCCTGGTTGATCCTGCCTCGCTGGATATATTTATCATCACCAAGCAGGATGACAACTCAAAGATCTACCGCCTCGCTTACCCGCAGGCGACCTCGGGTAATAATATGGCAGAGTTTATTGCCGACCTGCCTTACAATGGGGTAGTCAGCGCCGCGCAGTCACCCGACAACAAGGAGATCATCATCAAGACCTACACGAAATTGTATTATTATAAAAGGGGAGAGGGAATGAGCATACCCGACGCATTGAATGGCGAAGCTAAAGAACTGGACTATGCTCTTGAAGCGCAGGGAGAGGCACTGAGCTTTGCGGCGGACAACAGTGGCTTTTACACGCTGCCCGAACAAGCCCTGGGTGTTCATCCCGCGCTCAGTTTTTATCAAAGAAATTAACTATCAGAATTGAGCACGTCCACAATGCCATCCATGGAAATACTGATATGACTCTCATCATAAATACATTCCCCATTCTTAATCACAAGCACCTGCGGTGATTCATGATTGACCATGAACAGGTCGGCGGTCTTGTCGGATAAACTCCTGAAGCTGATAAGGTCGAGGAAATAGAAATCCATGTCCTCCGGATTGGAGGCTCTATCCAGCCGGTTTTTTGCCAATGAGCTGATTGAGCAGCGAGTGCTGTGCTTGAAGATCACCTGGGGACGGATACCCGAAGTCTCTATGATTTCTTTAAGCTGAGATTCTTCTGTTAATATTTTCCAGTCCATTCTGCCTGCGTTATTGTTAACCAATAGTTCCAACGGCAAATTTACGACCATTTCCCATTGGTTAACAATTACAGACCAGCCAGTTACCGGTTACCTTCCGCCGTAACCTACATATCCCTGAGTGGACTTACAGCCCTGTTGTGCTACACAAGAACTAATCCCGACCGCAGTGAAACACACAAGCGCCGCAATGATAAGCATCCTTTTCATTTGTTGGTATTTAGAGTTACAAAAATAAAACCCGATGAAAAGGGAATTCACGATCATCAGGAAATTCAAAGGAGGCGGACAGGCTTGGGGGGATTGTGTAGGGTTGGAGTAATTCAGACCAAAGTAAATAATAAAATCTTATTAATGCAAGTCCGGCGGCGGGTTTGGCAAAGAAATTCACAATATATTGTGCATTAATTACTTTGGGTTGAAAATCCACCTTAAAACCGATCGGATGAGGGTACATTTTATGACTGCTTGCGGGCTCAGTCGGCAGCTACGGCGGGCACTATCTGCAGTTACGGCGGGAGTAGCGCACTCCGCTCTGTTTCTTCGCCCTGACTTTTCGATATGCTTACCTTTGCAAAACAACTTACCGGAACCAATTCTTAATACGTGACCTTACAATTAGTTAAACCGCTTGCTATCATCGACCTCGAGACGACAGGCATAAACCTTAGCACGGACCGCATTATTGAGATAGCCATCGTAAAAATATTTCCGGACGGCAAAAAGCTTGTTAAAAGGAAGCTAATAAACCCGGAAATACCCATTCCGCCAACTTCCACCGAAATCCATGGAATTACTGATGAAATGGTGAAGGACGCACCTACCTTCCGCCAGGCCGCCAATGAAATCAGGCAATTCATCGACAATGCCGATCTGGCGGGATACAATTCGAACCGTTTTGACATTCCCATGCTTGCAGAAGAATTCCTGAGGGTTGCCCTGGACTTTGATTTCAAGAACAGGAAACTGCTGGATGTTCAGAAGATCTTTCATACCATGGAACAGCGCACCCTTGCGGCCGCCTATAAATTTTATTGCAACGAAACCCTCGTTGACGCCCATAGCGCTGAGGCCGATGCGCAGGCAACCTGGAACGTACTTCAGTCGCAGGTTGAACGTTATCCTCAGCTGGGACTTACCGTTGACAGCATCCTCAAATGTATCGGTGAAGAAAATACCGTTGATTTTGCCCGCAGGATGGTCTTGGAAAAGGGAGTTGAGGTTTTCAATTTTGGCAAGCACAAGGGACGTTCGGTTACCGAAGTGCTAAAGGCCGAACCCCAGTACTATGACTGGATGATGAAGGGTGACTTCCCGCTCCACACCAAGCTTAAGCTTACAGAAGTTTTCAACAGGATGATGCTAAAGAAATAACGGGTGCACAAATTAGTAATCATACCAACATACAATGAGAAGGAGAATATTGTAGCTATCATTACTGCTATTCTGAATCTCGGTCAGGATTTTCACGTGCTGGTGATCGACGACAATTCTCCCGACGGCACGGCAGCATTGGTGTCAACCCTGCAGGAACAACATTCTTCAGTGCTTTTCCTTGAGCAGAGAATTGGT
This sequence comes from uncultured Chitinophagaceae bacterium, assembly GCA_963808065.1. Taxonomy (GTDB): domain Bacteria; phylum Bacteroidota; class Bacteroidia; order Chitinophagales; family Chitinophagaceae; genus Flavitalea. The sequence continues at coordinate 40,249 of CAWEEK010000007.1, read as the reverse complement.
AAGTCGGGCTTGGGTACTGCCTATATTCATGGCTTTAAGTGGGCGATAGCCCGTCGATATGATTTCATTATCGAAATGGACGCAGACTTTTCCCACGATCCCTGCGACCTGCAGAAACTATACCTCGCCTGCTCAAAACATGGCGCCGACGTGGCCATCGGTTCTCGTTATGTGAAAGGTGGGGGAACGGTTAACTGGCCAAGAAACAGGATACTGCTGTCAAAAGGAGGATCCTTGTACACCAGACTGATCACCTGGATACCTGTCAAAGACACTACGGCGGGTTTTGTGTGCTACCGGAGGGAAGTGCTTGAATCGATCAACCTCGACGAGTTGCATTTTCTCGGTTATGCCTTCCAGATAGAGATGAAATTTGCCGCCTGGAAGCTCGGATTCAAAATCATCGAGGTGCCGATCATCTTTCGTGACCGCAAATATGGCATCTCAAAAATGCACAAGGACATCATCAAAGAAGGGGTTCTTGGGGTGTTGAAGCTAAAATGGTCCAGTCTCTTTAAGGACTACAGGTCGCGGCTGAGGAAGCTGCACGAGCAGAAACAGGTAGTCTGACCAATTTTCAGGCAGCGTTTGTTGAGATATACCTGACCAGCGACCTTTTGGCCACGGGCAAGAGTGTTTCATCAATGGGAAAACTCATGGTAGTTTCGATACAATAGACGGCGGGATTGGCAAATTCCTTTTTTCTCCTGATGAGGTCCGACTTTATATTTTCGTAAGTGTTGGAAATGGTCCTGTCCCAGAAATCAATGAATTCAGTTTTCATCGACCTGTACTTTTCATCTTGTTTTTGGAATATACTCAGCCTGTACTGGTAAACCCGGGTGCGGGTAGATCCTCCTTCGGGAAGGAAAAAATATCCTTCGTTGATCTCCAGCGGCACGATGCCAATGGGGAATATGCTGAGCTTGTTTTCCACAAATTCGTAGATTTCGGTTCCGTTGGAGATCGTTGACTTGATTTCAAGAGCAGAATAATTAATAATCTCTTCCAGTTCCTGCATTAGTTCATCATCCTCAATCATCTGCTCATACAGCATTTGCAGCTTTTCCATCTGGATGAGGGTGAGTTTCTTTGGAAATTGTTCCTGCAGGTATTTTTTGTTTTCCCTGAATGCCACAATGTTGTTGTAATGGAAGATCACATCAGCCAGCAGGGGGTAGAGTTTATTTTGCCCGAAATGTTTATTGACTTCCTGGAGATAGGCGAGGAGGGTGTACTTTTTTAGTTCAAAATCGATGTACCCATCCGCGAACCAGGTTTCCGACAGTGTTTTCATAACGTTGATTTGAAGTGATCGCTCTTCTATCAATTTACGAAACTCTGACGATAATGTCAAGAACCTAGAATTCCCTGTCCGGATTGAAGTTTTCCAGTTCCTTGGCCACTGCATTGAGGAAGGTAGAACCAAGGGCCCCATCAATGATCCGGTGGTCATAGGATAGCGACAAATACGTCATGTGCCTGATGGCAATTGAATCGCCCTGGGCGGTTTCGATAACCACTGGCCTCTTCTTGATAGCACCAACTGCAAGTATGGCCACCTGCGGTTGATTGATGATGGGGGTGCCCATGATAGAGCCGAAGGATCCGATATTGGTGAGGGTGAAAGTGCCGTTTGCGGTATCATCGGGTCTTAGTTTGTTTGACCTGGCATTGTTCGCCATTGCATTCACCTGCCGGGTAAGCCCAACAAGGTTCAGCTGATCTGCGTTCCTGATTACCGGAACTATCAGGTTGCCGGATGGAAGGGCGGTCGCCATTCCTATGTTGATGTCTTTCTTAACAATCAGCCGGTCACCGTCGATGGAACTGTTGAGCCAGGGGTACTTCTTTATGCACTTGATGATGGCCTCGATAAACAGAGGCGTAAAAGTTATCTTCTCATTCTCCCTTTTTTCAAATTCCTTTTTCACTCTTTCGCGCCACAGTACCAAATTGGTTACATCTGCTTCAGAGAAACTGGTAACATGAGCACTGGTTTGCGTGCTCTCGATCATGTGTTTGGATATCAGCCTGCGCATGCGGTCCAGCTCTATCACTTCTGAATTGCCGGAATATAATTTTGGACTGAAACTGCCCTGTTCGCTTTCTTCCTGTCTGGGTTGGCTGATCACCTCCACTTCATTGTAGCCTTTTGATTCGGTACGACTCCGCTGAGGCTGGTAATTTTTGTTTCCCGATTTGCGTTCACTGATGTACTGAAGGATGTCTCTTTTGCTGACCCTGCCCTCATTTCCTGTGCCCGGGATAGTTTCCAGCTCCTGCATGGAAATGCCTTCACTGGAGGCGATGTTCATGACCAATGGAGAATAAAACCGGTTGCCATTTGATACAGGTTCCGCAGCTGGTTTTGGCGTATATGTGAAGTTGTTGGATCCGTTACCCCTGTTTTCGCTGTAAACAGGTGCTTGTGGCTGTGCCGGTTGAGTGGGTTCAGCTGCCTCGGTACGAATACGCGCAATTACTGCTCCCACCGGCACCACGGCATTCACAGCAAACAATTGTTCTTCCATGATGCCGTCTACAGAGGAGGGAAGTTCAGTGTCCACCTTGTCGGTCGCGATATCCAGAATGTTCTCGTCGTTGGCGACATGATCACCCGGGTTCTTGTGCCACTTGAGTATGGTAGCTTCCGTTATGCTTTCCCCCAGTTTAGGCATTACCAGATCAACTATCGCCATAAGAATAATTCAGTTGGTTATGAAAATGTTGCTCGGTTTCTACCTTGCGCAATGCTGCAAAAGTACGGAATTGGGGTGGGTGGACAATCAGGTTGCCGCACCCTGTGGTAGTTGAATTTCCGCCCTTTCGGAGAACATGAATGGTGAAAAACCCTGGCATACAATAGTCAATTTAACTTGCCATACTGGTTGTTTTACCAAGGAATCTTCTGAGTAAGTTCAGGGCAGCATTAGAGGTCATTTCGATATTGCGTTGCCTGTCGTAGCGAAACTGGATACGCTCGGTGATCAGTTCCTCTTTATTTCCAACTGCCAGCCAAACCAATCCAACGGGTTTGTCCGGACTGCCTCCTCCTGGTCCCATTATGCCCGATATCGCGATCGCATAATCCGTGTTTAATGCAGCCAGGGCTCCCTCTGCCATGGCCTTAACGGTTGCTTCACTGACGGCCCCTTCCTTGTCGAGTATAGCCTCATCCACGTTCAAGAGGTGATTTTTGACCTCATTGGAATAGCTGATCACTGATCCCTTAAATATTTCGGAAGAACCTGCCTCGCGGGTTAGTAAGTGAGAAACATAACCTCCGGTGCAGCTTTCAGCGAGGCCTAACGTTTCCCCGGCCGTTTTTAATAGCCTACTCACCACTTCAGGCAGATTCTCGTCTCTGTCGGTCACCAGCCACTGAGTAACAATGACCTTCAGTTTTTCAAATTCTTCATCCAGTTCTTTTTCCAGGCTGGTCCTGTCGGTGCCCGTGCCAGTGATTCTGAGCCTGACCATACCAAAACTTGGCAGGTAGGCCAGTTTCAGCCGGGATGGCAGGGCTGTTTCCCAATCCTGTATAGTGTCAGCAAGAAATGATTCTCCGATACCCCATGTCAGCAGTGTCCGGTGAAGGATAGTGCCTGTGGTAATTTTCTCAAGAAGCTTTGGGATGACGCTGGTGCTAACCATGGCCTTCATTTCATGAGGTACGCCCGGCATTGAAACAAAGATCACTCCGTCTCTTTCGAACCACATTCCGGGAGCGGTGCCTTTTGCATTATGGATAACCGTGCAGGATTCCGGCACCTCGGCCTGTTTTCTGTTTCTTTCGGTGAATGGCCGCCTGAAGGTTTCTGTAAAGAGTTTTTCGAGGTAGATAATTACCTCCTGGTTGATGACCAGCTTGGTGCCAAAATATTCGCAAAGCAAAGGTTTGGTGATATCGTCTGCGGTAGGACCCAGGCCACCGGTGATCAGCACGATCTTCGATTTACGGCTTTCGTCGTCCAGCGCCTGCCAGATCTCATCGCGGTCATCTCCAACAGAAACCCGTTTTCTGACCCAGAATCCTGAGGCATTGCACTCCTTCGCGATCCAGGCGCTGTTTGTATCTACTACCTGTCCGATCATCAGTTCGTCACCTATCGTAATGATCGACACCGGAACTATTTCACTCATTCCAATTTATTTAATCATTCCATCCACACTGATTTTGCCGGGTCCTGTGAGAAGTATCGTGAGGAAGATGCCAAAAAACATGGCTCCGTGTTCGGCCTTTCCGAAAAAGTCGGCTTCCTCCGCAATTAATACTACCACAGCCATATTAATGAGAAGAGGTATGGTTGCCAACCGTGTAAACAGGCCAAGAATGACCAACGTACCACAGACCAGTTCCGCAAATATCGTAAGGGCAAGCGAGGGTCCCGAGCCGAGGTAGAGGAAATTGATGGAACCTTTTTTGTATTCCTGATAGTGAAGAAACTTGTCGTATCCATGAGGAACGATGAAAATTCCGCCGGTAATTCTGAGGATGAGCAGGGCGAGGTTAAAAGTGGAAGCACTGTAACTGGTACTAAAAAGTTTTCCCATGCAGATATTTTTTTCAAAAGTAAAGAATTTGAAACTGCATATTTTATCAAAATGATATGTTAAGTCTGGACACTTATCCACACCTGTTTGCAATCATGTTTGGCTGAGGGTTAAATATTTAGAATCTTTACAACCGCCTGTGGAGGCGCATTAACCGATTAACTTTACCAGATGAAGTATGTGTCTGTCCTGCTGATCCTATCCGTTTGCTGTTACCCTTCATTTGCTCAGCAAACCCGGTTTATCAATGATCCCCAGATTGCATTCAACCAGGCAAAAGAATTTTTCCAAAAAGAACAATACAGTCTCGCTTATCCAATACTGAAAGAACTGGAACTCAACCAAAGGGTTCCCGACCGTAGCAGCGATGCTCTTAACTACCAGGAGGTCAGGTATTATACAATAGTATGCGCCCTGGATCAGAATGAAGAAAAGGCAGCGGCTGATGCCCGCAAATTTATTGAACTGGAGGACAATGCTACCAGGGTGCAGATGATGAGTTTTCACCTGGGTGAATATTATTACCGCAAGCATGATTTTTCCCAGGCGATCAATTCCTACGAAAACACCAATATCGACAACCTCAGCAATCCTGAGATCGCGCAGATGAAATTTCATCTTGGGTATTCCTATTTTACCGTCAAGCGTTTTGAACAGGCAAAATCCCTGCTCGATGCCATCCGCAAGATGCCAAGGGATCCCAATTATCAGGATGCCAACTATTACTTTGGCTTTATTGCATTTTATGACAAGGATTATCGGAATGCCCTGGATGCATTCAGGGTGGTGGAAAATCATGAAAACTATGGAAAGGTCGTTCCCTATTATATCTCGACTATTCAATACGCATTGAATCAGCAAGACAAGGCAGTCGACTACGCCGAATCCAAGTTGAACACTGGCAAACAAACCTATGACCTGGAGATGAGGCAGCTGGTTGGTCACAGTTATTTCCAGAAAAAGGATTATGGCAAAGCCGTTCCTTTTCTTGAGGCTTATGTAATCAATTCACCAAGGGTTGGAAGGCAGGATCTTTATGAACTGTCTTATAGCTTTTATCAGCTTGGCAACTACCAAAAAGCCATTGACGGATTCAAACAACTCGGCGGTAAACAGGATTCCCTTTCGCAGAATTCGATGTATCTCCTGGGAGACGCCTACCTGAAGACCGACCAGCGGGTCAATGCCCGCAATGCCTTTCTTTTCTGTTCCATTAACAGCAGCAATGATCAGCAAAGAGAAATTTCCATGTTCAATTATGCCAAGCTTTCTTACGAGCTGGGGTACCAGGACGTTGCGTTATCTGAATTTCAAAAATTCATCCAGCGATATCCAAATTCAAAATATGGAACCGAAGCGCGGGACTTGCTCATCGCGGTTCTCGCCAACACCAGCAATTACCAGGATGCTCTCGTGCTGATAGAAGGAATGAAAAATCCTTCACCTGCAGCAAAGCAATTATATCCCAAGATCCTTTATGGACGCGCCACCGAACTGATCAATGATGGCTTATTATTGCCTGCGCGGGAATTGCTGAACAAGGCAGAACGCGATCCGGCAAATGCATCTGTTCTCCCCTATGTGCAATTCTGGAAAGGAGAGATCGCCTATCGCCTCAACAATACTGATGAAGCGATCAAATACTACTTTGATTACCTTAAGGCAGGTGTGTCCAACGGGGAGGTAAACCCGGCCGCTGCAAAATACAATCTTGGCTATAGCTTCATAAAAAAGGAGAACTATACGCAGGCTGCGGGTTTCTTTGATCAGCTGGTGACCACTCCGCAGGTCAATTCGCCACCACTTGAACAGGATGCCTACCTGCGCAGTGCAGACTGCGCCTACATGAACAAGGATTATACGAAAGCCGACGAGATGTACACCAAAGTCCTTGACTTTTCGTGGCCTTCCTCTGATTACGCTACTTTCCAGAAGGCGATGATCGCGGGCGTAAAGAGCAGTACCAATAAGATTAACCTGCTTACTACCCTTACGAGAAAATATACTTCATCTCCGCTGCTTGCGGATGCCAATATGGAAATCGCGAATGCCCTGCTTGCTGATGAACTGTATAAGGAAGCCATTCCCTACCTGAAAAACGTAATTGCCGACCCGAACGCCTCATTAAAGCCCAAGTCGCAACTTCGTCTCGGCATTGCATATTACAACCTCAATAATAACAAGGAGGCACTTAATCAGTATACCTCGTTGCTGAAACAATTTCCCAATTCTCCGGAAGCAGAGTCGGCACTGGAAAATGCAAAAACAATCTATGTTGATGAGGGCCGCACGGCCGAATACGTAAATTTTGCCCGTTCGATGGGCAAGGAAGTGACCACCACCCAGGAGGAAGAACTTGCGTACCAGGAAGCGGAGGTGCAGTTCAACAATGGCAATCTTCCTGCCGCGGCTAAAAAATTCGAAGATTATCTCGCCAAATATCCAATCGGAAAAAATTCCCTTGAAGCATTGTATCTGAAAAGCGACATTTATTACAACAGGAAAGAATGGGAAAAGGCAGAACAAGGATATGAGATACTCTCAGAAAGAGTGCCACATAAATATGGTGAAAAATCGCTGCTGCTTGCCGCAAGGATCAATTTTTTTGATCTGAAGAAATACGACAGCGCCGAAAAATACTATCTGAAACTGAAAGACTTTGCCAGCACACAGGAATCCAGGCTGGAGGCCATGCGCGGTTTGTTGAGAAGTCAGTTCCAGCTCGAAAAATGGTCGGATGCTGTAGAAAATGCCGAAGACCTGCTTGCCCAGAAAAGCGCGGGCACTGACGATAAAATACTTGCCAACATCGCGATCGCCAGGTCGGCTCAGGAAAATCAGAAGTATGAATCGGCGATAACAGCTTATAGAACCGTGGCCTCTCTGAGTAAGTCGGCTTATGGCGCTGAAGCACGCTATGAGATAGCCCGTTGCTATTTTTTACAGAATCGTTATGATGATGCTGAGAAAGCAGCATTTGAGGTCATAAAGAAAACAGGCTCCTATGAAATTTGGGTAACCAAAGCCTACTTGCTGTTGGGTGATGTGTATTATGCGGAGAAAGACTATTTCAACGCCAAGGCCACTTACCGGAGTGTTGTTCAGAATGCAAGGTCACCAGAAGTACGGGAAGAAGCAGAGACCAAGCTTAATAAAGTAACCGAAGAAGAAATAGGTAAATCTAAATTGATCCAATAATGCAGTTGACCAAACATATCCTGTTTGTAGGGCTTGTTTTGCTGATCTCCGGTGCAGTTTCTGCGCAGGAGGATACGAGCAAGAGGAAATCGATCGATATTATATCAACCTTCAAGCCTGTATTGCGGGAACCTGCTAAAGTAAATTTCAATGCTGCTCCCGTGATAGGGGATACCACTCCGCAAAGGCTCAAGTACGACATTCCTGCAGAAAACCTGCTCTTTACCTATCAGCCCGCTGCACTCAAACCGCTTGCCCTGAATGTGGATTCAACAAGCGACTGGATCTCGAACAATTATATCAAAGTAGGGGTGGGCAATGTACATCTGCCATATATTAAAGCCGGTTTCAGCCTCGGCGATGGCGAGAACAGTTTCGTAAATGTTTTTGGAGAACACTACAGTTCAAAAGGCGATGAACCTTTCCAGGAAAACAGTATGACAAAAGTTGGGGCAACACTCACTTACAAAACAGAGAACAATCTCGAGTGGAATGCGGGCCTTGGGTTCAGCAGCGACAACTATTTTCTTTATGGCTTCGAACCGGAAACACTTAATTTTTCAAAAGACGACCTTCGGCAGCGTTTCCAGACAATCGAAGGCAGGCTTGGCCTGAAAAATATCAAACCAACCGAGTTCGGTCTTAATTTCAATCCGACAATAAGGGCCTCTCTTTTCACCGACAACCACGACCCGAGGGCATCTGAGTTCAATACCGTTGTGAATCTGCCCCTCGAAAAGGAAATAGGAACCACTACTTCCTTCAGACTCGGTCTGAATGCTGACCTCACCAATTATCAGAATGACGCAGCAATAAAAACTCCCGAGAACAATTATGTATTTATGGTTTCACCCACCCTTGTGCTGAAGACTACGAATTTGTACCTCCAGGCGGGTGTCATTCCTTCATGGGATCGCTCCGAATTCCATATGCTACCAAATGTCATGGCCGACATCACCACGTCGGACCAGCGGTTCACGGTGCAACTTGGTTGGATCGGTTATTATAATAAAGGATCCTACCAGCGTTTTGCTTCAATAAATCCCTGGCTGGCTCAGCCGGATTCCCTGCTGAATACAAGAGTGCAGGAAGGTTATTTTGGATTCAAGGGCTCGGCAGGAGATCATTTCTCATATTCCGCCAAACTGGGTTATCAATGGCACAGGGAGATGCCGCTTTTTGTAAACAATCCGGTCGACGGAAAGGACTTCGATATTTTGTACGAATCAAAACTGAATATTTTCCAGTCGCATGTGGAAGCGGAATATCGCGTTGGTGAAAAGTTCAGCGCAAAGGCTGTTGCCAACTGGAATATTTTTAAGATCCAAGATCAGCCTGAGGCCTGGGGACTCATTCCTATTGAACTAACAACCACTGCCAAGTGGCAATTGCTTAAGGATCTTTTTCTTCGGGTGGATCTGCTTACCTGGGACGGACCCCAATACCGCACTAAATCCGGCGAAGCATTCAAAAACCAGGGTGGCTTCGACCTGAATGCCGGGGCAGAATTCAGGATAACGAAAAATTTCAATCTCTGGTTCCAGATGAACAACATCCTGAACAACAAGTACCAGCGCTGGAATCAATATGATGTATTTGGATTCAACATCCTTGGCGGGGTGACCTATTCATTCAACAGGTAATTTGTATCTTTCCCGTTCATGCCATGATACAGCTAGTTGCCGAATATCTTACTCAGAAAAAAAGTTTCAGTTTACCTGGAATAGGAACTATTTACATCGAAAGGGTGCCGGCACAGTCCGACTTTGTCAACAGACAACTTCTTCCACCATTCTATCATTACCGTTTTGACAGGCACTTTGACTCACCAGACCTTGAATTCTTTATTTTCCTCGGTGCCAGAAAAGGACTTGAAGAACAGGAGGCCATCAGGCAATACAATGAATGGGCTGAAGAACTCAGGGAAAATCTTAGCAGCCGTAAAACCTCCAGGCTCGAGGGCATTGGGGTTCTGAAGAAAGAAGCCGGTGGTGAGTTAAGGTTCGAAGCCACCAATCATCCAAGATCATTTGATATTAAGGTGCATGCGGAAAGGCTGATCAGGTCAAACGCCAGTCACCACATGCTGGTTGGAGACAGGGAGACGACGACGGTCGTGATGAACGACCTGCTCCATGATGATCATACTGAACGAAAGAGGGTCTGGTGGATATATGTACTGGTCATCATTGCCCTGGTTGTTGTAGCAGCGCTGGTGTATTTTTTTTATAACAGACCTGTTTAATAAGTTACGGATGATATCCGTTGAGGGAAGGACGATGATCCATTATACGCAATGCCCTGTTTGCCATTCCACCAATTTTCAGCTAGTACTTTCAGCTCAGGATCATACTGTGTCGAAGGACAAATTCACTATCTGGCAGTGCGGCAATTGCTCACTGCGGTTTACACAGGATGTGCCACCACAGGAAGACATCGGAAAATATTACTGTTCCGAGGATTACATATCTCACAGTGATACCCAAAAGGGACTGGTCAATTCGCTTTACCACCAGGTGAGGAAAATAACGCTGAATACCAAACGCAGCTGGGTAAAACGGGCTACAGGGCGGTCGGAGGGCAGCCTCCTCGATATCGGCGCTGGCACGGGCGCTTTTCTGAATCATATGCGGTCCTCAGGGTGGACGGTGGAAGGAGTGGAGCCCGACCCTAAGGCGATTGAGGTAGCAGAACGCAGGTATAAACTAAAATTGAATTCACCCGCCGAACTCTTCGGTTATCCCGATGAACGCTTCGATGCCATCACGATGTGGCATGTACTGGAACACGTGCACCAGTTGCGGGAATATATCGAGCAGTTGAGAAAACTGTTGAAGAAGGATGGTGTTCTGCTGATCGCTGTACCGAATTATACTTCATTTGACGCCGGATACTATGGCGAATTCTGGGCGGCTTATGATGTGCCGCGGCATCTCTATCATTTTTCTCCTGCGGCAATGAAGGTGTTGTTGCAGGCCCATGGATTTGAGATATGTCGGTTACATCCCATGTGGTTCGATAGTTTCTATGTCAGTTTGCTAAGTGAAAAATACAAAACGGGCCGATCCAATCTTCTCGCGGGATTTATCAAAGGGTTTGAATCCAATCTAAAGGCGATGAAAAACACGCGGCTTGCCAGTTCGATTGTTTATGAAGCGAAGCTGACAGAAAGAGAAAGAGAAAGAGAAAGAGGAACAGAAACAGAACAGAAAGAGGAACAGGAAAAGAAACAAAAGCAGGAAGAGGCAGGCATTCAGGCAAAAAACGTCAAGAAAACCTGATCTGAGTGCGTCCGAAGAAAAACAGATGATATTAATGTCCGGACATATTCTATGCCGGTAAGTCCTACGACAGCTGGGTTATATTCTGTAGCTGTGACTTGTTTTTCTTCAGCATGAAGATCAGGTTTTTAGTTTTTTGCCTGAGAGCCTTGATTTTTTTGGTTACTTTTTTTATCAAGAAAAAAAGTAACTAAAACACTTACCAGAACCTGACGTAAATCAGCGACAGTATCAACAGTATCGTGATGATCAGCGTAAGCACGGCAGGAGAAAGCTTGAACATCGATTTATCGAGTTCAAAGGCCTTCGGATTGATCTTCGGCCCAGCAAGACTCATGGCAACCATCAATGCCACCGTGAAAAAGAATGAGAAACCCATGCAAAGCAGGAAGGGAATCCTCCAGACCTTGTGAGCCACGCCGCCAATGGTTTCTGTAGTTGGATAAGAGGTATACAACCAGGTTTCATGACCAAACCATTCGGGAGCATAGATATTGAATACAACTGATAATACGAAACCGGAAATCACCCCGGCAATGGCAGCGGCTCCTGTTGTCCTTTTCCAGAACATGCCCAGAATAAACATGGCAAAGACCCCCGGACTGATGAAGCCGGTGTATTTCTGGATGAAGGTAAATCCACCCTCACCACCGATTCCGAGTACGTCCGACCAGGTGAAGATGATGGCGATCAGCATCGCGAAAACAACGGTGGCCCTTCCCAGGACAACCATCTTCTTTTCGTCCGCTTCCTTATTAAAATATTTTTTGTGGATGTCAAGCACATAAATGGTAGAGATGGAGTTCACCTTGCCCGCCAGTGAGGCGACGATCGCCGCCGTCAGCGCCGCAATAGAAAGTCCTTTCAATCCAACGGGCAAAAAGCTTAGGATCGCCGAATATGCACCATCCTTGCTGCCTCCCCCGAGCTGAGGAAGATGACCATTTTTATAAAGTACAAAAGCTGCGATACCCGGCAGCATCACTACGATTGGCATAAAGAGTTTCAGGAAGGCTGCGAACAACAATCCTTTTCTCGCTGTCTCCAGGTTGGCGCCCAGCGCGCGTTGTGTGATATACTGGTTACAGCCCCAGTAGTTCAGGTTCACAATCCACTGGCCGGCGAAATACATCGCGATACCCGGCAGCACCAGGTATTTGTCGATCTCCAGCTGGGAAGATTGCGCATTGGGTTTTGGCAGGATCATATGGAAATGTTCCGGCGCTTTTTCCATGAGTATTTTGAATCCTGATAATGCTCCTGCGCCAATTCCAAAACGGTCCGACACTATCGACAGAGCCAGGTAAGTAGTCGCCAGGCCCCCAATGATCAGTACGGCCACCTGTATCACATCCGTGTATCCAATCACTTTCATACCGCCGAGGGTAATGATCAGGGCAAACACCGCCAGGCCGATCATATAATATGGAGGGACTGCGCCGCCAACCAGACCGTTGATGGCAACAGCACCCAGGTAAAGAATGGACGTAAGATTGACAAAGACATAAAGAAAAAGCCAGAAGATGGCCATGATCAACGCCACCGTGTCGTTGTACCGCGTGGTAAGGAATTGAGGCATCGTGTATATCTTGTTCTTCAGATATACGGGGATGAACCAGACGGCGATGATCACCAGGGCAACGGCAGCCAGCCATTCATATGCGGCTACGGCCATGCCTACAAAAAACCCTTCACCGCTCATCCCGATAAACTGTTCGGCTGAGATGTTTGAGGCGATCAGTGAAGCACCGATGGCCCACCAGGTCAGCGATCCTTCTGCGAGGAAAAAGTCCTTAGTGTCTGTTGTGGTTTTTTTCTTTCTCTGGTAAATCCAGTATCCGTAGGAGGCGACAATGATAAAATATAAAACGAAAACGGCGTAATCAGCAAATTGAAGACTATTCATATGGAACCTGTTGAATCATGGTTTTTTGCAATCAATAATAAAAATGCATGAGGTCAGGCACGCCCTATTGCAGGGGTATTGACAAATATATAAGTAAAATCTGGCTCAGCTTATTTAATATTACGGTAATCTCTCAATCACCATTTCTTTGTTGGAGGCTATTAGCTTTACCATTTTCTAATCATTAAATAAGAAGATGTCAAAGACTACCTTTCTGTGTTTTTTCTGTTTTGTTCAGTTTTCGATTTCCCGTGCGCAGGTAGCTGAGACGGGAAAACCCCTGCCACCATGGAAGGCGGGAATGATGGATCTGCATCATATCAATACCGGGGCTGGCAATGCGGCATATTACGTGTTCCCAGATGGCACGTCCATGGTCTTTGATGCGGGTGAGCTCAATCCCACAGGATCAAGGGCAAATACTCCCAGGAATTCCACCATTGTTCCCAATCACTCCAAAAAACCATTCGAATGGATCGTGCGTTATGTAGAGAAAAATCGACCTGTGGGTTCCGCACGTGCCCTCGACTATGCGGTGATCTCTCATTTTCACGACGATCATTTTGGTAGCTGGTATCCTGGCGCCCCGCCATCATCGGATAAAAAATTTATTCGATCGGGGATCACCGGTGTGGGGGATCTTATTCCTATTGCCACCCTCATTGACCGTGGCTATCCCTCATATGATTATCCTGTGGACATCGATGAATTTTATAAAACAAGAACGACAGGCGACTCGGGATATCTTCGTTCGATAAAAAACTACCGGTCATTTATCAGGCAACGCGAAGCAAAGGGCCTCAAAAATGAAAGACTTATACCCGGAAGCAGGGCACAGATCAGGCTCCTGCATCATCCTGAAGTCTACCCTGAATTTTACGTCCGTAATATCAAGTCAAATGGCAGGATATGGACAGGACGGGATACTTCCACTGAAGAGCATTTCCCGAATTATAAGTCAACTGAGAAAAAGACATGGCCAGATGAAAATGCCCTCAGCAATGCCATCACCATCAATTATGGGCCATTTATTTATTATACCGGCGGCGACAATCCTGGCAATGTTTTTTATGGTGATGACCCCAACCGCGATGTGGAATCCACGATGGCTGCGGCAATAGGCCCCGTAGATGTTGCCACGCTCGATCATCATGGCAACCGCGATGCAGTTAATGAAAATCTGGTACAGGCACTTCGTCCAAGGGTTTGGATCGGGCAGACCTGGTCATCGGACCACCCTGGCCATGAAGTGCTGATCCGAATGACCACTCCTTTTTTATATGATGGACCACGCGATATATTCAGCACCAACATGCTCGAAGCCAACAGGATTGTGATCGGCCCGCTGATCGACAAATCTTATAAAAGCCAGCGCGGCCATGTAGTCGTGCGGGTGCTTCCGGGGGGCAAAGAGTATTATGTGATCGTACTCGATGATTCAAAACCGGAAATGCCGGTGAAGCTTGTTTCTGGTCCCTACCAGTCGAAACGGACGAACCCGATCCGATTGATCGGCCACCGGGGCGGTGTTGTGGACAGCACATATACAGAGAACAGTACCACCGCAATGAAGGCCGCTTACCGCCGGGGATATTACATGATAGAAGTTGATGTGAGGTTGTCAAAAGACAGCCAACTAATCATGCACCACAATCCGGATTTTGTTAAATACTACCACCTTAACAAGAGAACGCAGGAGCTTGACTGGAAGGATATCAAAGAGCTGGAAAGTGACAGGGACGGAGTGAAGCCGGTGCTGCTGGAGGATGCGTTGAAGTATTGTAGTGGAAGACTGCAGGTAATGATCGACAATAAGATCACGGGGAACGACACCGCGTCTTTCAGGAAAATTGAAGAGCTCCTTTCAAAATATCATTTGCTTAAGTACGCCTTGTTTATTGGAACAAGGGAAACAAGAAACTATTTTACCGGCAAGGCAAAGGTCGGCTGCCCTATGTCAGAACTAAAAGAACTTCAGAACAAGAAACAACTCAATCCTGATCTATATTACCTGTTTGAACATGGCAATGTGCTCACGGAGGCAGATGTAAAATGGGCACAACAGAACAAAATACTCGTGGTGCCCTCGATCAACAAATTTCACTATACCGACATTGGCTATATGGAAGGTGGAAAAAGAGACATCGCCAACCTGCGGAGATGGGGAGTGGAGCTATACCAGATAGATTCGGAATATGACCAGTTTCTGAAGTGATTTGTGTTAGGGTAAAAGGTGAACTTCCACTTCTTCACCGATCTGGAAATTGATCTCTTCTTGCGGAAGAATGATCAGGCAGTTGAAACTGATGAATGATTTGATACCTGTCAGCGTAGCGGAAAGAACAGGGGTCACCCTTCCTTTGGCATATTTTCCGCTAAGGAAATAAGTGAGGTCGCCTGGTTTCTGGAAGGGGCCGGCCATTGAAGCTTTGATAACAGGAACTGTATTTTTTTTCCGGGTCATGATCTCGATTGCCTGGACAACATATTCATAAAAACAGGTGAGTACTGAAATTGGGCCTCCGGGCAGGATGAATACGGCTTTTGAATCCATCGATCCAAAATACAAATCGCTGCCAGGGGACTGTCTCACCCCGTTAACCAGTCCGTCCACCCCGCAACCTTCAATGGCCGATTCTACCAGGCGACCTGCATCTTTGTCTATGCAGCCCGTTACCAGTATGATGTCACTAACATTCAGCGCTGCATTGAACACCGTAGCAATGGATTCCCGGTCGGCGTCGGTGTGGAAGATCCGGTGAACATTGAGGTTGCATTGTTTTATCGCGGCCCTCAGGCTATAGGTACAGGATTCAAAGTGCTGACCTGTGTTGAGTGATCCACCGGGTTCGATCCATTCATTGCCAACACTTACGATCGACATTACAGGAGGTCTGAAAACAGACACTTCGCCAAGGCCTTTTGATGCCAGGAATCCAATAGCGGATGGGCTTAGTTCCTCACCCCTGCTCATAAGCAATTGTCCTTTGGAGGATTCCGATCCCTGAAGCACCACATTCATTCCCGGTTGGGCCAGGTCGGCCTCAACGGTCAGCAGGTTGGCCTCTACATGAACGGCCTCACCTGAAATCACCGTGTCCGCGCCATGTGGCAGGGGATATCCCGACTGTACAACCATTGCCTGGCCGGCCGTGATCGCATAGTCATTACTGTTATTTGAGTTATTGTTGTCAATAATGGAAAGAGGGGCGGAAATGTCGGCAAATCTTATCGCATACCCTTCCCTTTTTGACTGGTTCGTAGTGGGATAATCCCCAGGGGCAAGTAAATCCTCGGCAAGTGAAAATCCGTATGCATCAAGAAGGGAAAATGTAACCGCGGGGAGGACTTTCAGAGTTGAAGCAATTATTTTCTTTGTTTCGCTAACTGAATTCATAAAGGGATCCTCCTCAGTGGGGGCGGTACTTCCTTATTATGGGTAATCAACATGGTTTTAAAGATCGTAAATTTTATGAAGGATTCGCAAATGAGTTTGCAATAAAAGGTGATCGGAATTCCATCATCGTAAACTTACGATCCTGGTCGCCAGCTCATTCTTAATTCGATCGCGCGGTCATATCTTCCTCAGATCAATGTGATAAACGGTAACCTGATTATTTGGTGTGAGCGGTCAGGTGGCTTTTGCCTTTCTTGCTCTCGCCAGTCTTTTTTTCTTGATCCGGTCAAGAGACTGGTCATCGCCAAGAAGCATACCCCATGGTTGAAGGCCGTCGACGCGGTCAAATACGGCTTTGAGGATGGCAAGACCAGGGATGGAAAGAAACATGCCCGACACACCCGCCAGGGCTCCGCCTATCAATACTCCCAGTATGCTGACCAGCGCATTGATACGCACTTTGGAGCTGACGACATAGGGCATCAGGACGTTGTTGTCGATAAACTGAACAACCGTGAGCACAACAGCCACTGAAAGCACAGAACTGATATTGTTTGATGTGGTTAGTGTGATGACCATACAGATGATGGCGGCGATGAGCATTCCCACATAGGGAATCAAATTGAGGATCGCTGCCAATACAGCAAGAAAGATGGCATATTCTATGCCGGCAATAAAAAAACCAATCGCATTCAAGATGGTAACTATACCCATTTCCACCAAAAGGCCGAGCATGTAACTTTGAATGATGGTTCGTGATTCTTGCAGAACGTCTTCTACTTTCGAACGGTGTTTTTCGGTAAATACTTCCAGGAGGAACTGTTTGATCAACACCCGGTAGTAAAGCATCAAAAAAGTATAGATAGGAAGCAGGACCAGCATTACGAGGGCCTGCGCTGCAGACACGAAAGTGGATCCCACCATGCCCGGGCCGGAGTGTTTCATGTCATTCGTAGCGTTGGTCATCGCTTCGTTCTGCTGTTTTTTGGTGATATTCAGATTTTCCCGGATCCACTGCTGAGCTGTTTGAAGATGTGCGTTCAGATTCTTCTTAATCGCCGGCAGGTCTTCCAGGAATCCACCGATCTGTTTTGATAAAAAATACAAAACAGCGGTAATAAAGGCCAGTGCCAGAAAAATCGAAATCAGCATGGATGCAACCTGAGGAACTCCCTTTTTTATCATCCAGTTATTGATCGGAAGTAAAAGGACGGCCAGCACAGCAGCGAAACACATGGGCATCAGAATGTCGCGGCCGAGAAAAAGGATCGTGCAAACAATAACTACTATCAGCAGGTTGGCAGCCAGTTTATGGTAAAAGGGAAGTGGGGACTGCATACCGTTCAGATTATGTCGTAAATGTAGCAGATTGGATGGAAATCAGCCTGAACTTATTTTATCGACATGAGCTTCCAGACCCCAGTGCCGGCGCATGCTCCGGCGATGGTTGCCAGAATATAGATCCAAAGGAATTCATAATGACCCGAAGCCACCGCAGGAGCAATTGACCTGGCCGGGTTCATGGATGCGCCACAAATGGGACCGGCGAACATCGCTTCAAGTGCAACGACCGAGCCGATGGCCACCCCGGCGAACAGCCCCTGTTCCTTGCTGCCCCGGGCCACGCTCATGATCACAACCACGAGGAAGAAGGTAAGCACAAATTCGAGAATAAAGGATTGCATTGCTGGCCCCGCGGGAATTGTAGCGCCGAGCATTTCGTTTCCGGGAAACAGGTATTTGAGCAGGAGGCTGGCGCTGATCCCACCCAATAACTGGAAAACAAAATAAGGCAGCAGTTTCTTTAATGGGAACACACCGGCTATGGTAAAGGCAATACTTACGGCAGGGTTGAGGTGGGCTCCGGAAACCTCGCCAAAAGCATAGATCATACTCATCACTACCAGGCCGAAAGTAATGGCTATACCTGCATGCGAAATCGTGCCATGCGTTTCCTGGTTGATAATTATGGCACCTGTGCCACAGAAGACAATGGCGAAAGTTCCCAGGAATTCCGCGATGTAAATGGCAGTTGAACTATGTTTCATATCGAGGCTTCAGTAATCCGGTGGGTGGGTGTCGGATACCCGGGCTGAAACGCCGATAGACTGGATTCAAGAATTTTGCAGTCTCTTAATGACTCCACTGATGCAATCACACTGTTGACCAATTGATGCAATGTTTCAGGCGCAGTTTCAATCCTTGCATTGACCAGCAGGTTTACCTTACCAGAAGAGGGAAGGGATATACGGTCATTCACATCCGCGTCAAACAAGGCTGTGTGACTGATCTTATATTTTCCATCGATGAGAAATTTCAGGTGGCCAATCGGAAAACCCCTGTGCCGGATGGCATCCTGTAACTCCTTGATAAAAATCAGGGTGTTGGTTCCAGCCTCATTGTTTGAGCTGAAAATTTCGAGTTCCTGGTCGAACCACGCAAGCTTGGCCTCACCCGCACCATAAATATCATAGTCAATCGAAAGTGATCGTGGTATTTGTTGATTAGAATAATCAGCAAGGGCATGCAACCAGTTGCGTACGTGAACCTCATTCCTGGAATCCTGGAAGATCAATTGTTTTTCGGGGTATTTTTCCTTCACCCATGCATCCACGTCTGCGACCTGATGGCTATCCGATAGATCCGTTTTATTAATAACAATGATCTCACCTTCTTCAAGTTGTTTGCGATAAATATAGTCCACTGTTTCGTCGAAAATCGAACCACCGGGTTTAAGCATCAGATGTAGTAAGCGAATGTCGGCAAATGTGGAAACAGTGACTTTCAGAGCCGGTCTGAATTTAAGGAGTGGTTTCATAATGGTAGCAATGATGTCCGTACATGACCCGACTGATTCAGCAAAGATCACCCCGGGTTTGACTTCATTGATCAGTGCATCGATATTTTTATCAAGTTCATTGTAATTGCAACAGAAACACCCATTAGTTACCTGTCTGCCCGGTATCTGTTCACTGGAAAAAAAACCATTGTCGACGAGTTTGATGCCCTGGTCATTGGTGATGACGGCCACAGAGATACCATCTGCCATCAATAATTTGCAGGCCTGGTGGATGGCAGTTGTTTTTCCACTTCCAAGAAAACCGGTGAGTAGGTGAATGGTCATGACAACGTTATTTTTTTTGAATCCTGAGTATAACAATCGCAATCTTCCTCGCACTTTTTCTCATTGAGTAAAACCGGGTAACCAAGCATAAGCTCCTCGGGAAGCGATTCGCGCAGGTGATCAATGATCACCTCAAAATACAGGTCACCAGATCCGGTGACCGAGTTTGGAAGGGATAATTTTTTTCGGTCACCCGCTTTAAGCCCTTCAAGCGGCTGTTGCAGCATTGGCAATATTCCCGAACTTCCCTGGATATATGTTGCAGGCATACCCTCCATGGTATTCTCCAGGATTACGCCATCTTGATTTCTCATTACATACCGCAGGCTCACAACAATATCTTTCCCGATCACCATCAGGCTTTGACTGTTTTGCCGTTGACGACCATTTTCTTAACATCAATTGTACCATAAGCGACCTCAATAGAAGGCTGTTCATTTTTCAATGAAACTGTTCCGAATCCACTCGCGGTGGAAATGAAGCTTGTGAAATCACCCACTTTCGAATTGATGTAAAGGGTCTTGTCCACCGCATCATAGCGCTGGCCGGTGAGTCCCTGCAACATGCCGAAGCTGGACATGGCTCTTGCATACCAGTGACCGCATTCATACTCATTGAAGGGATTCCTGAATCGTCCGTCATACCTGTCGCGGCAGAGCCTTACGATGTCCAATCCTTCTTTCACCTTGCCGATGAGCATCAGGTGGGCCGCCACCTGGTATTCTATACCCGTCCAAACTTCATCACTATAAACAAAGGGCAGCGACAGCTTTCCTCCTTTGGGCCAGGTGCACAACAAAAGACCTCCTTCGTTTCCCAGGGCATAGGAAGGCCGCTGTGGATTCGCATGCTCACTGAGGTTGGTCCGCAGGTTGTATTTATGTACCGACAATAGATGGCTTTCCACTTTCTTAGCGTCCACGAAATCGGGGAGTCCACAGACACTGGCAATCCACACACCAAGCACTCCATCACTCAGGCAACCCAGGCCATACTGATACTTCGGACCTTCCTTCTTAAGTATTTCCTTCGCTTCTTCGGAATAGTCGCCGCCGAAAGACTTAACCTTCGTAGGATCAGGTGCGGAAAGGCCTTCGTACTGAATATCCTGGTGAAAGTATTCTCCATTATACAACCTGGATTCGAGAGCGGCCTTTCCTTTGGCGAGCAGGCCCTTGTATTTTTTTGAATCTTTTTTTAACTGCGTTCCCATTTCGATCATTGCCTGCAGCGCCCCAAGGTAAAAACTGGTGATCATCGCGTCGGGGCCCCAGAACTCAATATCATAAGTATTGTGGTGCGGCTCTTCAACAATTCCCTTGCCGCGCGGATCCCAGGTCTTGATACAATAATCCATGCTGACTTTGACCATGGGATATAATTTGGCAAGCCATTGGTTGTCGCCGCTGATCCGCCAGTCGCGGTGCACTTTCATGATGCCTCCAAGTTGTCCGTCGGAAGCCGAGTGGAAATCATGATCGGGAATACCGATGGGCATATTGGCCCTGAATACCTGGTGGCCGGATTTATTCTGGTTCTCACAAAATTCTGTATGCCTGAGGCTCCGTTCGAGATTGGGAAAAAGATGGGGGATGGCCTGGGCATAATTCCACACGTGAGTACAGCTGCCGTGACAACATCCTGTATCATCGGCGCAACCCTCCCAGGCCCACAGTTTACCATCATACTGCCGAAGGACAGTCGGTGATTTAATGATCGTGAGGTTGGCAGCAACGGCTTCGATCACCTCTGCGGGAAGTGTGGAGGAATAAAATGCTTTTCTGAATAAGGTGGATTTATCAAAAAGACCATCATAACCCGTAGTCCAGTATTCGATAAGATCCTGAATGGAATCGAACTTGCTGCTGTACCAGGGTTTGTAATTTTCGGCGTTTGTTTTCTTGCCTGTTTTGATGCCTATATCCTCTGGGGCAGAGCAGCAGCCCGATGCAGGATCGCAATTTTCCTTATCATTGGTTCCCTTCTTCCCGACCTTCAGATTGGATTCGGGAACGTACCAGGCACTGAGTAATTTTATCTTTTTCTTTTCTCCCGGTTGTAATGTGAATTTTACATAAAGTGTGGCACCGGGCGCATCCTTTTCAACAGGTTCAACCGGTTTAATATTGGCATCCCTGATATTGTTCCAGGCCATCGTGATGGGGTCCCACCATCCACCCCTAAACCAGCAATGATCAACTATGGTTCCGGGTTGATCGGTAAAGATGGCGAAGCTTCCCTTCATCCATGGTTTTGCTTTTGATCCTTCAGCCTGTAATACAAATCCATTCTTTGTTTTTCCTATACTGTTTACTCCATTTTCTTCCACCGGTCCCGAAAGGAAGTTCTTGGTAGAGTAAGAAAAAACAGATTCGGCTGCGGTATTTCCATTGTTTACAAATTCATATTCGAAGGCGCCGACAGGAAGACTGGAATTGTCCTCGTCAGTTGGGATGAAGGGGCTCCAGCCGGTTAACTTTACCGACAGGGGAATGTCATCGTCCTTGAGCTCAATTTCTGCAAACGGAAAAGCAGTATTGAAGGTCACTTCCCTGAAACGTGGCAGGCCAAATGTTGTTCCCGCCGCTCCGTTACCCGTTCCTTTTTGACCAAATAATTTCCAGGACGGAACAGGGCCTTCAAGAATTTTTACTCCGTTAGCCCTCCCTTTCACGGAAATCGCCGCAAACATGCTGGGCTCGTTGAATACATCAGGATGATTCCTGATACTCATGTGAGAGACGGCGCCGGTACCTTCAAGGCAGAACATGCCAGCTCCAATGCCGCCGATGGGGAAGGCGAGCCGGTTAAGGTTTTCACCGGTGTAAGGACTATTGTATTTATCCCTTTTTTGGGCGATGTAGTTCGAAGTAGTTACTGGTAGTGGTGGTATTGCTTCTGTCGCTTTTGTGGCTGGCTCCGCGGCCTGCAGGAGAGTGGAGGGTGCTACAGCAGCACCCACGCCGCCAACTGCAATCGTTTTAAGGAAGGCGCGTCTTTTGTTCTGGTCTGACATATGGGATCGTATTATCGTTTATAATGAAGATCTGAGTTCTCTGGAAATCTTCTTGCTCCCACAACTCTCATGTACAATAAGTTTGGCGGGAACGAGTATCCTTGCGGGTTTTGCCATACGGTCCCTGATCCGGTTCACCGCGGCGCGCACTGCTTCGATACCAATGTCGGTGACGGACTGTTTCACATAAGTAACCGGCGAATAGAAGAAGCTGAATGCATCACTTTCATCGAAAGAGATGAAGGCAAGTTGTTTGGGTACGATTACTTTCAGCCTGGTAATTGTTTTCAATCCCTCCACTGCCAGTGAGTTTGTGGCAAAGAAGAAGGCGTCTACTTTTGGAATAGGTTTTAGCAGGTTTTGGATCCCCTTTTCAACATCATCACTGATCTGCTGATAGGAAGCCAGTTTCAGCCACGAAGGCTGAAATTCAATGCCATTGTCTCTCAGGGCTTCCTGGTAACCCCGGATCCTTTCCTTCATATGGGGGAGAGTCGTATCGTAGGCCATCATGGCAATCTTTTTTCGGCCGTTGGCAATAAGGTGTTCAACGGCTTGATATGAGGCCGTGTAGTTGTCGGTATAAACGGTATCTGTTTCCACATCAGGAAAATGGCGGTCGATCAGCACTACCGGCACCTGCATGTTCTTCAGGGCCTCGATCTGTTTTTCGGTGTCGGCAGCAGGGCTGACTATGAATGCATCTACCTGTCGGGTCATCATCACATCAATCAGGGCCTGGGATTTTTCTGCATTTTCATCACAACTGCCGATGATCACTATGTAGCCCAGTTTTTTCGCCTCATCTTCTATTATCCTGGCAATATTTGAGAAAAAGGGATTCGAGATGTCCGCGATGATCAGTCCGATCGTATTCGTAACTCCATTCTTCAGACTTTTGGCGATAAGGTTTGGCTGATAGTTCAGTTCGATGATGGCTTTTCGTATTTTTTTGGCCATTTCTTCGCTTACCCTTACCTGTTTTTCCTTATTGTTTACAACATAGGAAACCAGTGCCGTGGAAACGCCCAGGTGCTGGGCCACATCCTTTAATGAAACCTTCTTTTTCAAATCGTAGTTTTTAATTTAGTTCTTAGGGGTGCTGTTATTATCGGCCCAAAATGGCGGGGTGGCTGGTCATAGGAACAGGAAGAATAAAAGTTATGGCACGGATGAATCAATCAAATTGTATTTTTACTGTGCATCACCGTTAGTGTGGATTGATGCAATACTAAAGATTGATATTAAAATTCCTCCCAATACTTTCGCTGAACGTCAATGAATCACGAATATAGCTTAATCGATTAAATCCACAAAGCATTTTTCTCGCGCAAAATCTGATAAATCTTAATCGATTCGATCTCCGAGCCGGGAGCATCTGCCGATGCAAATATTACATTCAAAATGACAAATTCAATTTAAGAGGAAAAATTAAACAAGATACATTTAGCTATGACCAATTCTCACCCGCTTAGGATCGGCGTTTTCGGAATCGGACTTGCGGCATACTGGCCGCAATTTTCAGGACTGGAGACCAAACTGACTGCCTACCTCGACACAGTTTCAAAAAGACTTGGTCATTATCATACTGAATTGGTCAACATTGGTCTGGTGGATACTCCTGAAAAAGCAATGGAGGCGGGACATACTTTCCGCAGAGCAGACGTAGATATTATTTTTCTTTATGTGACTACCTATGCCTTGTCGGCGACCGTACTGCCAGTGGTGCAACGCGCGAAGGTGCCCGTCATCATCCTCAATCTAACACCCGCCGCAGCTATTGACTACGCGCATTTTACCAGCTTAAAAAATATCACCGACATGACAGGGGAGTGGCTGACCTTTTGTTCGGCCTGCCCCGTACCGGAAATTGCGAATGTGTTTAAGAGAGCCGGCATCCGTTTTTACCAGGTTACCGGCATCCTGGAAGAAAATGACGAATGCTGGAAGGAGATCGGCGAATGGGTCGAAGCGGCATCAGTGGCAAATATCATGGCGCACAACCGCCTCGGCGCTCTTGGTCATTATTATTCAGGGATGCTGGACATCTACACGGACTTTACCCTTCAGCTCAGCACTTTCGGGGGCCATATAGAAATTCTGGAAGTGGATGAACTTTCTGAGATCAAAAATAGTGTCAGCGCCCAGGAGATAAAATCGAGAGTGACGGAATTCCGGAATGTTTTTGACATCACACCCGACTGTGAGGAAGGCGAGATCAACCGGGCCGCAAAAACAGCTGTGGCCCTGGATAAACTGGTTGCCCGCTACCGACTCGGCTCCATGGCCTACTACTACAAAGGCTCGGGGAACCCGGAGAATGAAGACACTATGAGCTCCGTGATCCTCGGTACCAGCCTGCTGACTGCCCGTCATATCCCGGTTGCAGGAGAATTTGAGATAAAAAACGCACAGGCCATGAAAATCATGGACAGCTTTGGTGCGGGAGGATCCTTTTCAGAATACTATGCCATCGATTTTACCGACGATGTGGTGTTGCTTGGGCATGACGGTCCTGGCCATACAACGATTAGCAACGGAAAAACAATTGTCCGACCCCTCCGCGTCTATCACGGTAAGGTGGGAAAAGGACTCTCTGTTGAGATGTCCGTAAAACATGGACCAATCACCTGCCTCTCGGTTGTAGAGACCAGGGACGGAAAATTGTTTTTATTGTATGCGGAAGGAGAATCCGTGCCCGGGCCGATACTTCAGATCGGCAACACCAACAGCCGCTACCGCTTTCCAATCGGGGCAAGGCGGTTCGTGAATGACTGGTCGGCCCAGGGACCTGCCCACCACTCCGCGATTGGAGTTGGACATATCGGAACAAAGATTGCCCGTCTTGGCGCCTTGTTGAATCTTGAAGTTGTTAAGATCTGTTAGCTCCTTAAAAACTGGCAAGCGGATTGCTGTTTCCTATAGAGACATTTACAGAAAGAAAATACAACCGCACTTTAGTAGCCATGCCGAGGCCGTTGCCCGGTATGGCTATTTTGTTTAAATGCTAGTCTGGTGATTTTACCCTGTTTTTTTCTTCCGGTGCCCGTTCATGTCTCGAAGGAGCACTGGCCAGTATTTTTCCAAATCTGTATGTAAAGGTCAGATTTACGACCCTTGAATCCCACTTGTCGGTGAAAGTTGCCAGCGTATTGTTGAAGTTGATATTTCCCCGGGCATATCCAGTGAAAAAGATGTCGCGCATGCTTAGTTTCAGGGTGCCTTTTTCTTTCATGATCTGCTTACCAACGCCCGCGGTGATCATGCCCATCGGCTTTAGTATGATCTGGCCTTCGATGCCCTTCGACATATACCAGCCGCTTAGCTCGGCAGTCCAACCCTTTCCGATGGTGAACTGGTTGTTGATGTTTCCATTAAAATTTCCGGCCTCAACTCTGAATGCTTCACCTGCTGCCACCCCTTGCAGGATGGTATAATTATAGTTCCCGGATATGCTGGAGTTCAGCCACTTTCCTACGGGAAGCTGCAAACTCATACTGATGCCGGCATTGTCTTTTTTTCCGATATTTCCCCTGGTTTGAATCGTGGTAAAATCACCCGATTGGCTGAATATGCCGGAGAAGAAATTTTTGGTCTGGCTGTAGTTCACCGTAGTAGTGAGCATACCCTTGAAAAGATGAGATAATTCTACATTATTAGTGTATTGTGGTTTTAGATATGGGTTGCCCTGAAAATAGGTGTACTGGTCGATAAAAAACATAAATGGATTCATGTCCTCATAGTTGGGCCTGTCGATCCTTCGACCGGCTGAAAGTGTCAGCTGATTTTTTTCATTGATTGAATAGCTGGTAAAAATTGTCGGGAACAAACCATTGTAGGATCTTTTAAAACTGGAATCGATTCGTGTGGGATTTCCATATTGCAGCCCTGAATAATTCGTGTTTTCGAATCTCAGGCCTGCCTGAACAGACAACTTCTTCGAAAGCTTTTTGTTGAAATTGAGGTAGGCCGCATTTATATTCTCGTTGTACCGATAAAAATTTGTTTTGGAGTAGTCGGGTTCTCTTTTCTCAGATATAATATTGTAATACTGGGCCTTGCTGTCGTTGGTAGCCCGGCTGGATTTAACCCCCAGTTCAAATTTCCCTTCTTTAATAGGATGAACATAATCCACCTTACCGGAAAGAATGGTGATGTTCATAGGCAGGTCGCCTTCCAGCCGCGTGTCATAATTCTTTACGCCCCCGGTATTGTAAGACAGATTACGGAAGTTCTGCAAATTCGAATTCTTATATCCCAGGAAGTCCACGTCGGCAGTCAACTCTCTGCCGGCGGTATCATAGGTGTGACGCATGTTGAGGTTCACCGTAGCGTTTCTCCAGTTCTCTTTGAAGTCAGTGTATGAGTCTACGATCGTATCCGTAACCATAGAAGGATTTTTCAGAAAACTTCTGTTTGTTCCTACATACCGTTGTGGACTTGCCGAACCCGTTGCTACGATGCCAACGATGGTTTTGGAATCGAGATTATAGTCCATTCCGATCTTCAGATTGTGAGAAGTATTCTTCTTTCTAAACAATGAGTTTTGGTCAAAAACAGCCCGAATCTTTTGCTCATCAGAAGTGTAAACCCTGTTGAGCTCAAGGGTTTCATAGTCGTTCCTTTGACCATAGCTGTAGGTGCTGAAAAGATTGACTTTGTTGTTCCGGTAGTTCAGTGAAAGACTCTCATTGGTTTTGAAATACTTTCCCTGACTTCCTCCAATGCTCAGATTGCCATTGAACCCTTTTAATTTATTCTTTTTGGTTTTGATGTTGATTATCCCGGAATTTCCCGCGGCGTCATATTTTGCTGATGGATTAGTCATGATCTCGATCTGATCAAGCTGGGAAGACTCCATGCTTCGGAGCATGGTGGCGAGTTGTTCGCCGGACAAATAGGTGGGTCTGCCATCAAGCATCACGGTCACCCCCTGTTTTCCTTTAAGACTTATGTTTCCGTCTTTATCAACAGTGACTCCGGGGGTTTTCTGCAATACCTCGAGCGCGGATGTGCCCGCGTTGGAGATGGAAGCATCGACATTGATGACCATCCGGTCGATCTTCTGTTCCACCATTCTTTTCCTGGCGGTAATCTTCACTTCTTTCAGGTCCTGGTGGAAGGCCGGATTTGCCGTGTCTTTGCCTATGCTGTCTGTAGCGGCTGTATTCTGTGCCGACAACTTCAGCGAACTTAGAATCATTAAAAGGATAATCGCGTAAATATTTCTCATTATTTGCACACCTCGGCTATGGCGTCGGCATTTTGACGACCAGCGAGGAAAAAAAGTTACACCTCACCTGAAAAATTGAAGTAAATGAGAAATACTACGTCAGCCAGATACCTTTACCACAACCTTGCCGACCGTCTTGCCAGATTCCAGTTGTTTGTGCGCCGCTGCCATCTCCCCAAACGAAAAGACTCGCGACACATGCGGTTTCAGGATTTTTTTTGCCAGCAGGTCTGCAATAAACTGGATGTCCTCTTTGCTGGGTTCGACCAGCATTTTGTAACCCTGCATGCCAGCCATCTTTGCTTTTTCTGCCACCGATTCAGAAAGACCCGAAGGCAGGCTAACAATAATGGCTCCGGGTTTCATCACTTTGAGTGATCGATCAATATTGTCTCCACCGATGGTGTCAAGAACAAAATCCAAGTCTGAGATCTTTTCTTCAAAAGGACCACTGGTGTAGTCGATGTGGGCGTCGGCACCAAGGTTCAGCACAAATTCCTTGTTAGCTGCCGAAGAGGTGCCCGTAACATTTGCGCCGAGGTATTTGCACAATTGCACGGCAAAATGACCCACACCGCCGGAGGCCGCATGGATCAGCACCCTGTTTCCCGCTTTCACCTTTCCATAGCGGTGTATAGCCTGCCAGGCAGTAAGTGCTGCCAGCGACGCTGCCGCAGCCTCATCGAATCCAGTGTTTCCGGGTTTGATAGCCAGGTGTTCAGCAGATGCAGCAACAAATTCCGCATAACATTTTCCAGGTCCGGGGAAGTTCACCTGGCCAAATACCTCATCACCCTCGCTGATGCCATTCGCCTGGCTTCCTTTCTCTACTACAACCCCCGCGACGTCCCAGCCAAGAATTGCGGGCATTTGGTCTTTGATCCTTTGTGCCTGGCCCTTGCCCGAACGGGTTTTCACATCAATAGGATTGATGCTGATGTATTTTGTTCTGATCAGCACTTCATGGTCTTTTATCACGGGTTTGGGTACTTCAGTAAGTTCTAATTGTTCTGTTCCACCAAAATCTTTTAAGAGAATTGCTTTCATGAAAATAAAGTTAACAATCTTCTTATATTCCGTTTATGAATCTACATATCAGAAGAGCGGTGGTTGAGGATACCCCGCGCCTGCTTGAACTGGTCCGTGAACTCGCCACCTTTGAAAGGGCGCCGGACCAGGTGACCATTACGCAGGAACATTTCGAAGCAAGCGGTTTCGGTCCCAATCCGGTCTTCACGGCTATTGTAGCAGAGTCTGAACAGGGCGTAGTTGGTTTCGCACTTTATTACATCCGATTTTCAACCTGGAAAGGGAGATACCTTTACCTGGAGGACCTGCTGGTGACGGAAACCTGGAGAAGAAAAAACGTCGGGCGTTTGCTGTTTGAAAGGATCATCGAGGAAGCAAAACAAATTGATGTCAATGGAATCACCTGGCAGGTGTTGGAGTGGAATGAACCCGCGATAAAATTCTACGATCAATATCAACCGGTATATGACAGGGAATGGATCAACTGTAATATCCATTTCTCCATGGATCTGGCCTGAGTTATCAGCCGGGGAAATCGGTTACAGATCACCGTTAGCGACGGCTGCGGCGTTCCTTTAGTTCTTCAATGGCGTATTTCCTGAAATCCTTTTCCGCCTGGAAGAACCGGGCTGTTTTTTCGCTGTCGAGGGCCCTGGTAAAGGCGGATTCATATTTTCTCCTGATGTTCAGAATCTTTTCTTCCGCGTCGAGGTCGCCATTGTTCCTCCGTTCGCGGCGGGCGGCACGGAGTTCGTCGGAATAATCGTTATAGATCGGCCAGAAGCGCTGCGCTTCGGATTCTGTAAGATTCATTTCTTTAGTGATATAGGCTATTTTCAGTGCTTCAACCCTGGAGCTGCGCTGTTTTCCTGAATTATTAAAATTGTTACTGTTCCTGAGTTGTTGTGTGAAAGCCTGTGAAATAGAACAAAGGGCCAATACACATATTATTAAAAAATGTTTCATAATACAGGATTAATGGTCAGAACGCATAGGTTTGGTCAATATAGTCTTCAAGTTCCTCGTCGGAAATATCGGTAAGCATCAGCGAAGCAAGATCAGACCCGTTTTCAGGATCGATAATCACTTCATCGGGTATTCCAAAGTCCTCGGTACTGTCGAGATAAGTTATCAGTTCCGCATCAGGAATTTTTATGGTCTGATCATGTATCGCCTTGTCGGAAATAGCTTGTGAATTCATCGCCATTGAGTCTTTGCCATCATTTTTGCCCTGCAGAAAGAAAAACCAGCTTCCCAGGAAAACCAAACCGGCAATTACCGCGGCCGCCAGCATCTGCCGGTAGCCAAAGCGCTTCATCTGGATTACTTTCGCTGGAGTAGGTTGTGGAATAACCAGGTTCTTTGCCAGTTCATCAAAATAACCATCGGGAACCCGATAGGAAGGAAGGGCTCTCAGACTGGCTAATAGCGGGGAGATTTCGGTTTCGGCCGTGTCATCAACATTAACATCTGCGGCTTTGGCAGCAAAAAGCAGTTGGGCTGGCAGCTGGTCGAAATAGCCGGCCGGAACAGAGTAGGGGTTTGCCAAACTCAAGTCCGCAACCACCGGGCTGATACTTCTGATTTCTTCCTCTATGGTTTTTCTGCTTTCCATCCTTATTGAGACTGTTGAAAATGTTAAAAGTTTAATGATTGAGGATAAATTCTTCAATTTTTTTGACCGCGATGTGGTAAGAAGCCTTCAACGCGCCTTCGGAGGTGTCAAGGACGGTGCTCATTTCGGCATAGGGCATTTCGTCATAATACCTAAGGTGAAAGACAGCGCGTTGTTTTTCAGGCAGTTGCTGGATCGCAAGCTGAAGTTTCCATTCTAATTTGCTGGCATCAAAGTCTTTATCGGCCCGAACTGTTTCGGAAAGGTCGGCTTCATTATCGGAAAGCGAAACGGTGCCTTTTCTCTTTTTCTGTTCCAGGAAGGTCAGGCTTTCGTTTGTGGCTATCCGGTAAAGCCAGGTATACAGGGTAGAATCTTCCCGGAAACCGTCCAAACCTTTCCATACCTTAATAAACACATTCTGTATCACATCATTGGCATCATCATGATCTACCACCATCCGACGAACATGCCAGTACAGTTTCTGCTGATATTTTTTAACAATGCTGGTAAAGGCAGTGTCCCGGGATTCCGGTAATTTGAATTGTTTCACTAAACTGACATCGTCGATGTCTTCAGCCATGCGCTTAATTTGTAGCTAATATAGGGCAGACTGCCTAACTGCGGGGAAGTTTAAGGGCTTTTGAACAATCCTTGAAAAATAGGCTGGAATCAATTAAACCTTTGCTTTAAATCCAGGTCTAAAAACAGAACCAGGGAATTCGTATTCATTAAAGCAAGTCTCAAATTTAAAATTATGACATACAAACACATATCCGCCGCGCTATTACTTGGGTCCGTGTTGGCTTTTTCAGGTGTTTCTGCGCAGACCGAGACAGATTCGACCGGTTTGCCCGGAGATAATTTCAGTCTCCAGGGTGCGCTCGAGCTCTTCAAGCAGTCAAAGACACCAGAGGAACTGGAGAAGAAACTCAATGATGCCACCAACAAGGTCAATAACCTGGATCTCAACAATGATGGTACAGTGGATTATATAAGAGTGATTGATAAAAAAGATAAGGACGCACATGCCATCATCCTGCAGGTGCCTGTTTCTCCTGAAGAAAATCAGGACGTAGCGGTTATCGAACTCGAAAAGACGGGAGATAAGGAAGCGATTGTTCAGATTGTTGGCGACGAGGACCTATACGGTGAAAAAAAGATAGTTGAACCTCAGGAACCTGAAGCGGCGTCGAATTTCATGTCGGATGAAACCGTTGCTTCTGGTCCGAGTGCGACTGACAATTACAGCAATTCATCTTTCATAACCATCAATGTCTGGGGATGGCCCTTCGTGCAATATGTTTACGCACCCGACTACATCATCTGGGAATCGCCCTGGGGTTGGTATGACAGACCGGTATGGTACCGGCCCTGGAGACCGTACTCATGGAGTATCTTCTGGGGTGGTCCGAGGTACTACTACCACAATTACGCTTATGTAAATATGCATCGCACCATCCGTTGCCGCCAGATTTATCGTCCGGTCCGCAGAACTTCGGTTTATGTGAGAACAAGAAACACCGTGGTGATCAACAGGTACCGGAATTCGAGGCAATCAAATTCCTACAACCGGTCGAACAATGGCCGTGGCAACAGAAATGATGTACGTGGCTATGATAACCGCAGGTACAACAATAGCGGTAACAACAATCGCGTGAACGGGGACAGGTCTTACAACAACAACCGTGGTGATGCGAGAGTGAATCCGGAAAGAATTGATAATAACAATCGTGGCAGCCGCGAATACAGGGGAGCTGATCAGAACAACAGCGGCGCAACCCGCAACAGGGTATACAGGCCGGAAAATCAGAACAGCAACGAAAGGTTTGAGCGCAGGGCAGAGAGACAACAGCGTCCTTTGAACAACAATGAAAATAACCGTACTTACAGAGAACGCCCCACTCGCGTGGCACCCCGTAACGATGGCAATTTCAACAGGCCGATACAAAGACAGTCGGAGGTAAGATCCAACAGCAGGGTTCAGCGCAGCGAAAGCCGGCAGCAGAATGTGCCTTCACCCCGGGGTGGAAGACCCTCGCGGTAAGTCTGGTCAGAGATATTTGGTTTGAAGTATCCTGAGATGATGTATGGCATGACCGATAATAACATAACCTAAAGCACGTGGAGAGACTGAATGTCCGGCAACATTCACTCTCCATTTGCTTTTTTCGGCACTGATGTTTTCAAGAAGACAAACAGTCGACTTTCTTACTGTGAGAAATTCATCCAGTAGTTGTGCCAGGTCCCTTCCATTTATTTCCGCATTGAGTGCAAATAGATCCTGGTCCATATTCGGACACTCCGCTTCCCTGTCGCCTCTTGAAGCCAATAAGGCCCGGAAAGACATCACCCTCTCGGTGTCGGTCATGTGCAGAAGCATTTGATTAATGGTCCATTTGGAAGGCGCATAGGAAAAGTTCTCTTTTTCTTTAGGGATAGCCTCAAACCGCGACTGTACCTCTTCAGTGTTTCGGCCAAGTAGTTCATAAAAATTTCCTTCCGGAACAAGATTGATGTATCTGCTGAAATAAGGGTTGAATTCACCCGTTACCGGCCTTTCCATTTTCTTTTTTTTGAAGGTAGCAGGTTTTTTCCATTCCCTTCATCGCCTTCATATTCCTACATTTGGTGATTTATTGGTTATGGAGAAACTCATATTCGCGAAGAAGCTGTATACAGGCAGAGAAGAACTATCTAACTGTCAGGTAAGGATCAGGGATGGAAAAATTATTGCGTTGGACTCCGGTTTTGCTTCGGCTGATGCATTCAGGGGAGAGGTATTCGACCAGCTGGCGCCGGGTTTCATCGACATACACATCAATGGTGGAGAGCAATTTTATTTTACGGGCAAGGTAGACGAGGAGACCCTGGTAGATATTACTACAAGCAGCCGCAATTACGGCACGGCCTGGTGTTTGCCAACCCTCATTACTTCCCCGGTAGAGAATATTCTGAAAGGAATCGCCGTTACCGCCCAGTTCATGAAACGCCATCCACAGGCAGGCATGCTCGGAATGCACCTCGAAGGCCCCTTCCTCAACCCGGTAAAACGGGGGGCACATCTGCTCAAATATATTCAGCATCCTACTGGAGATCTATTGAATATGCTGGTGCAACAAGGAGAAGGAATCATCAAAATGATCACTATTGCCCCAGAACTGTTTACCCCGCCACAATTAGACATCCTCCTGAATTCAGCCATTACTGTTTCAGCCGGTCATTCAAATGCCGACTATCAACAGGCTAAGGCAGGATTTGATCAGGGCATCAGAACGGTGACCCATCTTTATAATGCGATGTCGGCATTTGGCCATCGCCAGCCAGGGCTTACAGGTGCAGCACTGGAAGATGATCGCATATTCACGCCCGTTATTGCTGACGGCGTCCATTGCGACTTTGGCGCTGTTTCTATTGCCCGCAAGGTCAAGGGTGAAAAATTCCTGCTGATATCCGATGCACTCTTTCTCGGTAGAAAAGTAAAAGAATTTAAATGGGGTGCCTTTGATGCGCATCTTGAGAACGGAAAATATGTGAATTCTGAAGGCAACCTTGCGGGTGCCTCCGTTTCTCTTTGCGACTGCGTTCGTAATGTGGTGGAGTTGCTAAAAGTGCCACTCAAAGAAGCAGTGGAAATGGTTACCATCCGTCCAGCCACGGCTATCGGTATGGAAAGTAAGGTGGGGATGATCAAGGTTGGTTATCCCGCAGTATTCACTGCATTTACTGATACATTGGATAATTTTCGGGTTATTGACATGCAGTGATCCAACATTTTTTGAAATGAGAGTCGTTATTCAAAGGGTAGCATCCGCGGCAGTAACAGTGAATTCGAGGGTCATCGGCAGTATCAATCGTGGATTGCTGGTTTTTGTTGGCATCGAGGACGCCGACTCGGAAGATGACATCAGATGGACAGTGCACAAAGTCGCCGGCATTCGGATTTTCAATGACGCTGCCGGAGTGATGAATCTAAATCTTTCAGATGTGAACGGAGAACTGCTGGTTGTGAGCCAGTTCACCCTCCATGCCAGCACGAAAAAGGGAAACCGGCCATCCTATATCCGTGCGGCAAAAAGAGAAACGGCTATTCCATTGTATGAAAAATTTTGTACTGAGCTTGAAAAAGGCACCAACCTCAGGATCCAACGAGGAGAATTCGGAGCCGACATGAAAGTGGAACTGATCAATGACGGACCGGTGACCATACTAATCGACAGCAAAAACAGGGAATAACAGGACGTTCCCTTAACCGGCTTTGGGCTTGTTTGCCGACAGGCTTTCGATGTACCTTTTTACGTCTTCGGGGCTCTTATTCATTTTTGCGCTCAACCGCTTGATCAATTCTTCCTCCCCGCCTGGTTCGTATTGAAGGTCTTCATCGCTAATGGTGACATCATTCTCTTTGAGTCTTTCCTTCACCTCTTCCCAGTTTGTCTGAAGTTTAAGCAGGTTTTGCATAAAAATAATTTAGAAAAAATGCTGAAATTATTGTGCCACCGCGTTTCAATCGCGTACTTATATTTGATTAACTTATATGTTGATGAAATTACTTGCGATACTGTTAATACTGCTGGTCCTGTGGCTGATCATGGCACAGAGCTGCATGACCTTCAGGGTGAGTGATGCCGAAGCGAGATCCAGCTTTGCCAAAAAAGGAGTCACCCTCGCTGCGCATACGATCACGGTGAATAAATTTCCATTGCATTATGTGCAATCGGGCAATGATTCATTTCCAACGCTTGTGTTTGTACATGGCACGCCGGGCAGCTGGAATGCATTCCAGGATTATCTTTCAGACAGCGCGCTGCTTAAGCATTTCCGGATGATATCTATCGACCGGCCGGGTTTTGGTTACAGCAATTTTGGCAAGGCGCTGCATTTGCGCCAACAATCGCAATTGATAAAACCATTGTTTACCCTATTGGACAATCGTCATCCTGTTTGGCTGGTTGGGCATTCACTTGGAGGGCCGATGATATTACAACTTGCAGCCGATAATCCTGGCATCTGCAAAGGCCTGGTGATCATATCCGGGTCGAATGATCCATATGCAGAGAAGGCGGAAAAATGGCGGCCTTACCTTTTCAAAACGCCATTGAATTACTTTATCCCCGGCGCTTTTCGTCCTTCAAATGAAGAGTTATGGTACCTTAAAAACGACCTGCTTGACTTGAAAAGCGACCTGAAAAAAGTGACCTGTCCTGTATACTTCATACATGGCCGCAAGGACACCTGGGTTCCTCCGGAAAATGTGGATTATACCAAAAAAATGCTGCCCGGGGCCAGTGTCACGCATGAACTGTGGTTCCCTGACGGAGATCATTTTATCCCATGGACGAAATTTGACCAGATCCGTGACCAACTTCTTCAGCTCAACTAAATAAATATTTTACGGCAGGCCAAGAAACACGCAAAGCAAAGTAGACACGAAGAAGGTTTCACGCAAAGGCGCAAAGCCTGGCGGCCGCAAAGGCGCAATAAAATGAATTCGGATATCTTTGCGGCTTTGCGCTTTCTTGGCGCCTTTGCGTGAAACCCTGGCCTTTGCGTGAAACCTTCAGCCTTTGCGGATGTTTTTCACTCCCTGAATCTTATAACTACCCTTTAACAAACCCTGGAGCTTCTAGCCGGTCAAATAAACAATAAAAACCAGCTATATGAACAAGCTCTATATTCTCCTCGCCGTAGCAGTACTTTTTCTCGCGGGATGTACTAAAAGGGACTATGTAATCCCCGATGAAATAAACATCCACGAGTGGATGCGTTCCAGGGATGAAGGTATTGTGGCATATGTTGACCATTTCACCGGCAACTACGTTGTGGACACTTATAATGGATTTGCCGTGATCACCTCCCGCGGCGGCATCACTCCTCATGAAGAAGACGCCGTGTACGCATTCTTTGGCAGCAGAGGTGTACAGACCATTTACAATTACAATGGAGATTATTTTTCAGATGACAGGATTGTAGACACCTGGCTTACCTGGGACGATGCGATGTACCTGATCGACGACCTCGCGTCGGGCCACTATTAAATTTTTCGGGCAGCATGAATTCATGCTGCCTTTTTTATTTCTTAATTTTTTTCCCGGTTTCTGGTTTAGTTTGAATGCATCCGCGATTATACAATACATTTGCTAAAGTAATTAGCAGGCATGTCATTGAATATCGCATCACTCAATTCGGGAAGCAACGGAAATTGCTATTATATCGGCAACGATGAGCACGCGGTTCTTGTTGATGCGGGGCTCTCCTGCAGGGAGTTTGAGAAACGAATGTTGAGACTCGGTTTGGATGTTGGCAGGATCCGGGCTATCCTAATATCGCACGAACATACAGATCATATTTTCGGACTTCAGACCCTCTCAAAAAAGTATCAGCTTCCGGTTTACATTACTGCCCCGACCTGTGCCGGCGGGGGGTTACAAATTCCATCACATCTCATCAGGGAATTTAGTCCTTACCAGGAAATTCAGTTTGGCAATATTTCGGTGCTGGCCTTTCCAAAATTTCATGATGCCTGCGATCCACATAGTTTTTTGGTAAGGTCGGCATCGGTGACCATTGGCGTGTTTACCGATATTGGCCGGGTTTGCCAGACATTGATCGATCATTTCAAACTCTGTAACGCTGCCTTTCTGGAAGCGAATTATGATGAAGCAATGCTGACTAATGGCAGGTATCCTCATTATCTGAAGAACCGCATCAGGGGAGGAAAGGGTCATCTTTCCAATCTGCAGGCCCTGGATCTCTTCCTGGCCCACAGGCCCGCCTTTATGAGTCACCTGGTGCTTTCACATCTCTCCAAAGAAAACAACCATCCGGAGCTGGTTCAACAACTGTTCATGCAGCATGCAGGTTGCGCCGAGATCATCGTCGCATCACGGCACGAAGAAACGGCCCTTCTGAAAATCGACTCCGCCAGTTCATTTCCATTTATTTCTCCAAAGCCCCGCAGAAACCGCCAGCTCACATTGTTCTGATTCTATAGATTCCGGTCTGGACTCAGCTCTTGTAAGGGCGGCCGGCGCGTGATGACTTCCCAGTTGAAAGTAATGATAGACACGAGCATGAGGCCATAACCGGCTACCTGGATCCAGGTGATCCTTTCGTGGAAATAAATCACTGCTATCAGGAATCCAACCAATGGGTTTATGTAGATGAGAATTCCAGTTGTTGATGACTTTAATCCCTGCAATGCATAAAGATTGAGGAGCAGGGGGATGATCGTGAACAACACGGCGATTGTGATAATGAGCAGGTAAAAAATTGGCTGCGAGGGCACGGGTCCGTGTGCGGTGGGGTAAAACCACACAAGGATCAGTGCGGAGCAGATGATTTGCACCATCAATACGGACACCTTGTCTACCTCAGGATATTTTGGCTGGGCCACCTGGTAAAATGCATAACTGAGGGCCACAAGCACACTGAAAAACAGGTCTGACAGGCTGCCCGCGGCCAGAATGGCGCAGCTGATTATGCTGATGGATATGGCCATCTTTTGTAGGAAGGAAAGGCTTTCTTTTAGGATCAGGGCTGCGAGAAGGGCCGTGAGGATCGGGCATACCAGATAGGCGAAGGAAGCGGCATTCACCGAAATATGATTCATCACAAAAATGAAAAGATACCAGTTTGCAGTAAGCAGTATTCCCCCGGCGACAATCTGCCAGATTAGTTTTCTTTTTCTTCGAGGGTCGAGCGCAACAACAAAATGAACACTGGCGAGAAATTGTTTTCTCCTAAATGCAAGCACGGAAAGGATCAGTATCGCCACAGAGGCGAAAACGCGGTAAAAGAGAATATCTATTGAAGCGTAGTGGTCGAGCGGTTTCAGCGCGAAACTAAAGAAACCCCAGATAAAGAAAGCCGAAATGCCGGCTGCGTAGTATCGATATGATTTCATTGGAGGATCCCTGAATAAAAAAAAGCCAGTCTTTTAAACTGGCTATTTAAAATCTTTTCCTTCTAACTCAGATCTTCTCCGAAAGTTCTTTACCAGCTTTGAACTTTGCAACTTTCTTGGCTTTGATCTTAATAGTCGCTCCAGTCTGAGGATTCCGACCGTTACGGGCAGCGCGTTTCGTTACTGAGAATGTTCCAAAGCCCACAAGGGTTACTTTGTTTCCTTTCTTCAATGTCTTGGCAATAGTGTCAGTAAATGAATCCAGGGCAAGACCAGCTTCTTTCTTGGAAATGCCTGCATCTTCTGCAATTTTTTCAATGAGTTCTGCTTTATTCATTGGTGAATATATTTAGGTGAGTGGCGAAGATAAGCGCAAAGACCTTGTGGATAAAGGTTTTGCGGAAAATCTTTTTTTGAGCATGCCACCAACCGCAGTACCTGAGCGGGTTGTCGGTTACCTGATTTTCGGAAATTCACCTCCGGCCATATCAGGAGGTCCCCTCAGGGATCGGGCCTTCCAATTCTGAAACCCGCTTTCCCAGGGACGGACTGAAATTTCAAATGATCACCGCTATAGTGCTGAATCTCAGGGCCGCCGCTTATGGCACAGGTTTGGAAACAACGTATATGGTTTTTAATAGGATAATGAATTTTAAGACACTCCGGACTGGATTTTTATCCGGTCCTTTTTTTGTCACATCTTCACCGCCATGACATATCTGGTGATCATTATGGTGGCCCTCCTCAGCGTATGGCTGGGCAAACTCACGTGGGCCGGGGGCCTCACCGCGGTCACACTGGGTGCAATAATCTTCCTGGGTACCGGTTTGGAGGGTTTAACCTACATCGGAATTTTCTTTGTGGCTGGCGTTCTTGCCACAATTTATAGCCGCTCAAAAATCAGGATCAGCTCCGGCGAACCTGACCAGCCCAGAACAACATCCCAGGTGCTTGCAAATGGTGGTCTCGCCTCACTGTTATCCCTATGCGCAATCTTCTTTCCTGAGGCAAAGGATTTACTTGTGTTTCTAATTGCCTGTTCTCTGTCATCCGCCATTGCTGACACACTGTCTTCGGAATTAGGTGTGATATATGGCAGCAGGCATTATCATTGTCTGACCTTTACGAAAGATGCCCGCGGAGCAGATGGTGTGATCAGTGCAGAAGGGACGCTGATTGGCATTGGGGCCAGCCTGCTGATCGCCCTTCCGTATCAATTTTTGTTTTACAGAGATTTCCCCTTCTGGATGGTGGTTGTAGCAGGAGTCGCAGGAAATTATGCCGACTCCATACTGGGAGCCTTGCTTGAACGTAAGGGTATCATCGGCAACGACACTGTAAACTTTCTTAATACCTGTACCGGTGCTGCCGTGGGCTATGCCCTGAGTATGCTGGCGAAATAACTAATCAGTATTGTCTTTAGGTTGTGCCGCGGTTCCGGCTAATTCGGAATCTTCCGCCGCGTCACGCGGTGCCGGGGTGTCGGCACGGCCTTCCCCGTCTTCTGTTACTTTATCTGTAGACACAGAACTTCCGCTTTCATTTAAAATGAATTCACCATCCTGATTGTCGACCAGTCCTTTTTTCTTATCCATTTTGGGTGTTTTATCAATAGATACAATTAATGAGCCAATCAGCCATTCTCCATTCATTCACGAATTGTTAGCTTTCCCACGGAAGGGTCCATGAATTGCAATGACTGGGCATATGGACGATCAATACGTAGGCTATGTGGGTATCTTTGCGGGAGTCTGCACTGCCGCATCCATGCTTCCACAATTAATCAAGATTATCCGCGACAGGAAGGCAGGGGAGATATCCTACCTGATGTTGATCATTTTGTTGTCTGGCCTTGCCGGCTGGATCGCATATGGGTTTATGAAAGAAGATTACCCGATACTTGTTACCAATTGTTTCTCTTTCCTGGTGAATGTCCTCATCGTCATATTCACTGTCAAATACAAGGCAGCACCAGCGGGAGCCTGAA
>CAWEEK010000006.1:0-759634 GCA_963808065.1 uncultured Chitinophagaceae bacterium | reverse complement strand
AACTTCTTCTAATCATTTAACCTGCTAAGTCAATTGTATTATGCAGCAAATAGAATCGATTAATATTCTGGAGAAGTTTTCCTTGTTCGAGAAACTATTCACGCCCCATATCATCGGTGAACTCAATGGTCAGTATGTCAAGCTTTCCAAAATGAAAAATGCCTTTGTCTGGCACAGTCATGAAAATGAAGATGAACTATTTATGGTGTTCAGGGGCACACTGTTAATGGATTTCAGGGATGGCCGAACTGTTGAAGTCAAGGAAGGCGAAATCCTGATCGTTCCTAAAGGCGTAGAGCACAGGCCACATACAAATGGGGAGTTGGTGTTCAATCTCCTTTTCGAACCCAAGGCCACCCTGAATACAGGCAACGTTGAAAACGAAATGACTGTCAGGGAACCAGACTGGATATAGCCCGGTACTACAACGATTGATAAAACTTGCAATTTATGAGAAAACTGATCCTCGAAGAATGGGTATCTATTGACGGCTATGCCGAAGACAGGAATGGCAAGCTGGACTTCTTTCCTTCCACAGAGCAGAACAAGTACGCCGATCAGCATCAACTCGAATTTTTGTCTACTGTTGATCTTATTGTGTTGGGGCGTAAAACCTATCAGTTATTTGAAGAGTTTTGGCCAACGGCCAAAACTGATACCGAAATCATTGCGGATAAATTAAACAGTATCCCTAAAATTGTTTTCTCGGATACGATTAAGACTGCGCCCTGGGGCACCTGGCCTGAGGCAAAGGTGATCAAGGGTAATGCGGCCGAAGCCATCAGAAAACTGAAGAAACTGGAAGGAAAGAATATGGTTTTGTGGGGAAGTCTGTCCCTTGCCCAATCTTTTATGAAAGAAGGACTGATTGACGAATACCATATTCAGTTTTGCCCTACGCGGGTAGGCGGAGGCCGGCTTTTGTTTCCGGACAGTGATCAATATAACCAACTTAAACTTGTTGATTCAAGAACCTATGATACCGGGGTCGTTTATTTGAACTATCAACCAAAATGATTTGCACGAAATCAGTTTCAGATAAGAAAAACAAATGAGGTGGACAAACTCACAAGAACTTTCCAGGTGGCTTTATCCAGCGTCAAAGCTTTTAATCGCTTTGTAAACGAGCTGAACAAATGGTGGCCAAAAGAGTACACCTGGTCACAGGACAACCTGAAACAGATCAGCATTGATGCGAGAGAAGGATGGCCTTTGTACTGAACTGGGCCCTTTTGATTTTCGCTGCGATTGGGGCAGGGTGACGGCTATTGATGAGAATACCAGTATTGATCTTAAATGGCAAATCAGTCCCAGTCGCGTGCCAGAACCCGATCCTGGTAAATCGAGTGATATCCACATTGAGTTCAGGAATAACCTCGATTCCTCAACAACGGTAGTCTTTAGCCATGCCAATTTCTCCAGGCACGGCAAGGGTTATGAGGAATACCAAAAAGCCATGGATTCTGACAGAAGGTTGGGATTATATCCTGGAGAAGTACCAGGAATATTGCCGTGTCGCTGAATAGTTTTCCATCAACTTAAAGCATCTGAAGGGCACAAAACAGGCACCGCCTCACTTTATTCTCTATTTATTGGTTAAATTTAGGAAGCCACCTTTTCGCCCTGCGAAAATTTATTGCCGGATAGTGAACAGTCTTCCCTTATCCTTATCAAGTCTTTAAAACTTTGGCCTGCACTTCGGTTTCAATTATATGCTACTTTATAATATTTCGATATTCAAGCTTGTCCAATGTCAAGATTTATTTTAGTACTGTCTGTCATGTTGGTCATTGACACGAACGGCATATGCCAAATCGTAACTGGAAAAGAGCAGCAGAGTATCATTAAGGAAATCCGTCAGACTTTGGATGATTATGTGAAGGATGTAAAATCCGGAGGGCTGACCGCGGAATTCAAATACCTCGACACCTCTGTTGATTTCTTTTGGGTTCCACCGGGATACCAATCCGCCATATCATACGACTCGGTTGCCACCGTTTTGAAACAGAATGCCCTGAAATTCAAATCAGTTGACAACCTGTATGATTCATTGCGAATCATCCCACTAGCCAGGCACCTTGCATCCTATACGGCCAGGGTGAGTTCTACAATTACGGATACCACCGGCGCAGTCTTCAAATCTTCCCTAATTGAAACCGGAATCCTGATCAGGCGGAAGGACGGCTGGAAATTATTGAACGGTCAGACGGCCATTCTCAACAATTAAAAGTTAAAAATGATTTTCTACGCAGCTTTCCTATTTGATGATAAAGCTGAAAAGGAGTAGAATTTTAACTTTTAATTTTTTCGAATTACCACCTTTTTCTCAATCCACAACGTAGTATTACTAATGCCAGCAAGCGGTCAGACCGTAGCTGGATGAAAAAAGAGATGTTGATATGGAAGCGACTGACAATACCAATCTGACGGAAGAGAAAGAAACCCTCTTTATTACTTTATATGCCAAGGCCCTCGACTACCAGTCGAAGAGATCGATATTGCACGACAAAAAAGCGGATGAGATATTAAGAACTGTCGACCCTGACCTTTCGAAGTACAAGGGTTTCGGAAACAGTGTAACCGTAATTACGAGCCCGGCAGTTTGATGAATGGATCAGGGAATTTATTGGCAAGCTCAGGAACGCCGTGGTCCTGAACCTCGGTTGTG
Organism: uncultured Chitinophagaceae bacterium; assembly: GCA_963808065.1. Lineage (GTDB taxonomy): Bacteria > Bacteroidota > Bacteroidia > Chitinophagales > Chitinophagaceae > Flavitalea. Next base: position 756,966 of record CAWEEK010000006.1, on the reverse strand, counting down.
GCCTGGATACCAGGGTTACAAGGATCAACCCCTCTTCCTCCGTCAGTTGGTTTGATATAGACTATCCTGAGGTCATCAGGCTACGGAAAACTTTTTACAGGGAAAGCGACAATTATCGAATGCTTGCCTCCTCCGTGACTGGCGAAGGATGGCTATTGGGAATTCCAACCGACCGGCCAGTACTGATTGTTGCAGAAGGACTTGTTGAATACCTCACCGCTGATGAAGTCAGGACCTTGCTGCACAGTCTAACAGGTCATTTCCGTCACGGGCAGATCATCTTCGATGTCATGAATTCATTTGCCATCAACGCCGGAAAGAAAAAACTCCGGGAATCTACCGGTGCGGTTCATAAATGGGCCGTTGATGACATTAAGGAAGTTGATCAGCTGAATCCTGAGTTAAAGAGGATGGATGCCATTCCTGTTTTTGACTCACCATACACCAGGCAGCTTCCCCGTGGCCTTCGATTCATGATCAGTATTTTCTCGGTCTTCTCTTCATACCGCAACCTGATGCGTTTATTGCGATACCGGTTCTGATCCTGCTGAATTTGTCTTTCGACCTGGTCCTGCAATGAATCTTGCAAAATGATAAGTATTGATGACCTTTAATTTCCCCCGCGGTGGTTTTATTAACTTCTGAACAGTCCGCAACATGCATACAATAGTTTACCTGAGTGCTGCTTCCTGGTTGTTTTCTACAGACGACATCCTGGATATCCTGAAGACCAGCCGAACAAATAATAGCTCCCTCGGGATTACCGGCTTATTGATTTATCATGACGGATCCATCATGCAGATTTTGGAGGGAGAAGGAAAATTGGTCCAATCCCTGTTTGATAAAATCTCCAGGGATAAACGACACAAGGGCATCATAAAAATCCATGACGAGCCAATCGAAACAAGAAGTTTTCGTGAATGGTCGATGGCATTCAAAGAGGTGTCCAATAAAGATTGGTCTCAGCTACAGGGGCATCTCAATTTAGAGAAGGAGAACTTTAAAAGCATACACGCTTCCGGGAACACTCATCTGATTACGTTGATCAGGAGTTTTTCAAATGTAAATCAGCTGGATCTATAGTTCCTACCGCATCTGCCCGATCGCAAACTGATCGGTGGCTCCAATTACCTTGTTTTCTTTGAAATCAATTTCAAGCATTTTCTCACTGGCTACACTATTGTTGAATTCGTCTGTCAGCGTCATCAGGACCTTCCGGGTTTTTACGTCGATCACTTCACCGCTTGATGGGTAGGCATAGCGTCCATCCTTGCTAAAATTGATCCATCCGGGCATGTCCTGGACAACTATGGTAGTAAGCTGCTGATAGGGAGGCGCTCCACTAAACACATGCATTCTCATGTTGTGACCATCACAAAGCCAGATCTCCTTTTCATCCGGTGTGAGGGCAATGCCATGGCTTGGATTGCCATGCCTTCTAACGGGACCCCGCACCCATCCTTCCACTTCGATCTGCGCGAGCTTTTTACCGGTCTTCAGATCACCCACTTCGAACCCGAGCAGGCTGTCAACGGTAACATAGGCCAGGGTTTCTTTACCATTAACAGTGAAAGGGCGAATATAATTGCTGAAAGGGCCAACCTTACCAGAGAGCTCATGCTTCGTTGCATCTGCGATGTACAACCATGGACTGGCGATGTCGTCGAGATAAACCTGTTTGCCGGATTTGCTGTAGATGGTGTTGTGGGCTCGTTTATTTACTGCGATCTTTTTGATCAGCTGGCCTGTTTCGCAATCCACCACGTTCCACCAGCCTTTTTCGAGTGAGGGGAGATACATGGTTTTCCCATCAGGGGAAATCGACATCCGGTCGCAGCCGCCATCAAATTGTTTTTCCCAGACGATTTTCTCTGTGCTTATGTCTACACGCTGGAGTGATTCGAGCGTGCTGATGTAAATACTGTTCAGCGGCTGGCTTACGGCAATGCCCTTCACATTGGATGGACTTCCATCGGGATGTAAGCCTTTTAAGGGGATTCTTTTTACAAATCGATGGCCATTGCTGATGTCAAAAACCAGGAGACCATGCCCACCATAACCCAGGTAGTCCCGGATGCCGGGAACGGCAACATAGAGGTAGCGTCGCGTGCCATCTGTCGTTTGTGATTTTGCCGGCAAATGAACGCAAATCAGCACTATGATTAGGATGGATTTCATCATGATCGGAAATTGAAATTTCGGCCTGGATTTGCCTGTTAAGATTTTAGTTATTTGTTCATTTTTTCAGCATCTTCATCGGCGTCATGCCTTTCGACTGTCCACGACTTGTGGTCTGTTTCTCTTTGAACACGGTGAACCGCGAAGGTTTTGCAATTGTTCCCCAGCTGTTATTGGATTCATCGATGTCTGCGGTTTCTTTCATTGGATCCAGTAGTATCGATTTCACTTCTTTGTCTTTCATGAACACCTTGGCGATCTGTTTTTCATCATGTCGCCAAACCTGCACGGGAATATGATCCGTTTCCGTACTGCCATCAGTGAATATCCATTGTATGATCAGCGGCATCAACATGCCACCTTTATTGGAAAAGACCAGCTCATAAAAATGCTTGTCGGCAAGTGCCGTCTTCAGTGAATCATCAATAGGCTCGGTGCTGGCAGCAACGGTGAATTGATATTTTTTGTTTGTGTCCGCTGCCACTTCACCACGGGCATACTTGTAATAAAAATCCTGCAGTGTCGTGTCCTTCTCTGTGGCAAAACTCAACTTCTCATCTTCACGGTTGCGGATCTTGGATATGTCCTCAAAACGGTTGAGCAATGGTCCGCCAACCTTGTCGTTCACAGTAGAATCCTTCAAACCAAAATCCGGCCTGGCATTTACATCAACAGTGAAATGTTTCACTGAGTCGAGCGAGATGTCTACCGGATCAATTCCATAGAACCAACCCCTCCAGAACCAGTCAAGGTCCTCACCCGAAGCGTCTTCCAGTGTTCTGAACAAATCAGCGGGGGTAGGGTGTTTGAAAGCCCAGCGGGTAGCATATTCTTTGAAGGCAAAGTCGAAAAGTTCCCGCCCCATGATGGTTTCGCGGAGTATGTTGAGACCGGTGGCTGGTTTGGCATAGGCATTCGGTCCGAACATAATAATGTTTTCAGAGTTGGTCATGATCGGCTCCAACTGGTCCTTTGGCAGTTTCATGTACTGCGCGATCTGGAATGCCGGCCCCCGCTTTGTCGGAAATTTATTATCCCATAATTCTTCGGTGAGGTATTCCACGAAGGTGTTAAGGCCTTCGTCCATCCAGGTCCACTGGCGCTCATCACTGTTGACGATCATAGGAAAGAAATTATGTCCCACTTCATGAATGATCACGCCGATCATCCCGTTCTTGGTCGCTTCGCTGTAACTGCCATCGTCATCAGTACGTCCATAATTAAAACAGATCATAGGATACTCCATGCCGTTAGATGCTTCAACACTCTGAGCCACGGGGTAGGGGTAAGGGATGGAGAATTTGGAATAGGACTTAATGGTATGCGCCACAACTTTTGTGGAATACCTGCTGTACAAACCATAGGCTTCCTTGCCATAAAAGCTCATACACATCACCTTCTTTCCTTCAACATAGGCGGGCATAGCATCCCAGATAAATTTTCTTGAAGAGGTCCAGGCAAAATCACGCACATTTTCCGCCCTGAAGATCCATGTCTTCGTGGAACTGCTCTTTTTCTTTTCCGCCTCACGTGCCTCATCCAGGGTTACTATCTGTACGGGCTGTTTTGCCGTCTGGGCCTTTTGCCACCTGGCCAGCCTGGCCGGGCTAAGATTCTGAGCATAGTTCTCGCACTCGCCCGTGCTGCCGACTACATGATCAGCAGGCACTTTGATCTCTACGTTGAAGTTGCCGAAGGTGAGAGCAAATTCTCCGCGCCCAGTGAACTGGTGATTCTGCCAGCCTTGAAAATCACTGTACACACAAAGCCGGGGATACCATTGGGCCATCGTAAACAGATGGTTGCCATCTTTCGGAAAATATTCATATCCTCCGCGGCCACCCTGGATGTATCTGTCGGAAACCTTATAGTTCCACTGGATGTTCAGTTTGTATTTCTGACCGGGTTTAAGTGGAGTTGGCAGGTCAACCCGCATCATGGTCTTATTGACTGTATGGGAAAGCGGTTTGCCTTCAGCATTGGTCAGTTTTACAATGTTTATCCCGTAGCCATTATCTTCCTTTGATGTAGTCAAACCCCTGAGTTCTGCGGCATTGACCTGGTTCGACAGGCTGCCAATATCCTGGTAACCGGAGTTTTTCCTGTTGCTGTGTTCATTTTCGTCCAGTTGAAACCACAGATAACTGAGCACATCGGGAGAATTATTTGTGTAGGTAATGGTCTCGGTACCGGTCAGCTTCAGGTTTTTTTCATCAAGCGCACACTTGATGTCGTAGTCGGCTCTTTGCTGCCAGTAATTCGGGCCGGGGGCTCCGCTGGCGGTACGATAAGCATTCGGTGTGGGCAGAATTGTGCCCAGCTGTTCGAACTTGTTTCCGTGGTTGGAGCTCGGATTGTTCCTGATATCCTGCGCACTTACCACGCCGAATATAAATACCGAGCTGATAGTCAGGCAAAAGAACTGTTTAAACATATTTATCGCTTTAGAAGGGAACTCTTTGTATCGCCATGATCAACGCCATGCCGGCAACAATGCCCGATACGAAAAGGAGATATGCTCTCCGGTTTATGTTAAAAAAACGTGTGCAAGTTAACGAAACTATCATGACAGCCACCACGATCAACAGCTGTCCCGCTTCTAACCCCAGGTTGAAAGCCAGTAATTCTGTGACGATGTTCGAATCCTTTCCCATCAGGCTTTTGAGATAAGTGGAAAATCCAAGTCCGTGGATCAGTCCAAAGAACAAGGCCATAAAATATATGGCGGGAAACCTGGTCCGGAATTCAAATTTTTTTTCAAAGAGATTGGCAATAGCAGTCAGAATGATCGTCACGGGTATCAGAAATTCTATCCACTTCGTGGGTGCATTGATAAGGTCCAGGGCACTTGCAGCAAGTGTCAGGGAATGCCCCACGGTAAAAGCAGTGACCAGCACCAGCACCTTTTTCCAGTCTGCGGGAACATACCTCGCACAAAGCGCGATGATAAAAAGAATGTGATCATATCCCCGCAGGTCAGCAATATGATCCTTACCCAGGACGAAGAACAGCCAGAAATCAGACATAGAGCAAAATCAAAAATTAAAAATGAAAAATGAAAAATCCTATTGATCGAAAACGCTGCGCATTGTGCCTATCGGTTTTTATGCTGGTTTTCAATCTTACGTAGGCATTGCGGTTTAGCATTTTTACTTTTTACTTTTTCATTTTTGATTTTCAATTAGAATTTCAAACTGGCTCGGGACTCTGGATTGACCAGTTTCGTGCTTTTCCGCTCACCCTTAACCGTAATATGTACCAGGTTGATCTGCTGGTCAAAAGAATCGAACAAGATGGAATTGTTGATCTCCGCCGAGGCCGGCGCCTTGGCAACTGGCCCTTCGAGGTAGGACCAAACGGCTTCCTTCTCCAGCTCATAGCCAAGAAATTTCACCGGAACTTTTTTGCCGTCAAAGCTCACCCCGAGATGCGCCGCAAGATAGGCTGCAATTTGCGCAGCAATTGTCTCATCACGTGTTGAACTAATATGAGCTGAATGCCCGGATTTTTTTCCCAGCGCCTGCTCAAGATCGTCGGTGAAGATCTTGCAGCTGATCTCAATGTTGTGTGACTGATCATTATAATTGATTTCTGTAATGCTCACGTATAATGGGTGAGGGATGACAGTGAGAGCCAGAAAGATTAAATTAAAAATCAAAAATCAAAAATTAAAAATGAAGAAATTAAAGTAATGACAATTTTATAAAATCAAATATTAGCAGAAAATGAAGCATGCCCTGGCGCGATAATCTCCAAAATGTAAGCAGCTTAGGATTTTTAATTTTTAATTTTTAATTTTTGATTTAGCCAGGATCAGTCAGCCGCTTCCATATTCGCCTTAATTTCCTTGGATATCGTTACCATTACCTTGTCTATCCTTTGAGCGTCCATGTCGATGATCTCGATGGCAAAGCCACCCCATTCCAGTTTGTCGCCTGTATGGGGAATTCGTTTGAGCTGATGAAGGATGAAGCCCGCCAGGGTGTCGAACTCCTGTTCGCCCTCATTCATCCATTCCGTTTTCTCAAACTTGCTTAAAAAGTCATAGAAAGGGATCTGGGCGTCAACGAGGAAGGTCCCGTCCTCTCTTTCCGTGATCTCATAGTCGTCAAAATGCTGCTCTGGCAAGTCTCCAATGATCGCTTCGAGGATGTCGTTGAGCGTGATCATGCCCAGCAGGCTGCCATATTCATCGATAATAAAACAAGAATGGATCTTTGATTGCTTGTATTTTTCCAGGACCTGGTAGGCGGTATTATTTTCCGGAACATAAAGCGGGGGCTGCATAATGTCCTTAAACAGAGCCAGGTCATCGGCCACATACAGGTCCTTTATGGACACTACACCCTTGATATTGTCGATCTGACCCTCGCAGATCGGGTAAACAGAGTGCGGCTCCTGAAGTATCTTGCCCTTGATGGCAACTTCGTTGTCATTGAGGTCGAACCAAATGAGGTCGCTTCTGTGGGTCATCAGCGATGTAATGGTTCTGTCGCCAAGATGAAAGACCCTTTCGATGATCTCCTGTTCAGCCTCCGCAATCGTGCCCTGCTCAGTCCCCTCGCTAATGATTGCCTTGATCTCTTCTTCGGTTACCTGATTGTCTTTTGTCTTGATATTCAGCAGTCTGACTATAACAAAAGTGCTTTTAGAGAGCAGCCAGATGAAGGGGTGGGTGACGATACTGAGGATTCTCATGGGTTTTGCCAGGGTCTTTGCGATGGCTTCCGGTTTGGCCAGGCCCAGTCTCTTGGGAACCAGCTCACCCAGCACCATGGAAAAGTAGGTGATGATGATCACGATGATCGCCGTGGCCACGCCACTGCTGTAGTCCTGGAGCCACTCAAACCGGTTGAGAAAGGCCACAAAGTCTGACTTGAGTTTCTCGCCGGACATGATACCCGTAAGGATTCCGATGAGTGTGATGCCTATCTGGACGGTGGATAAGAATTTGTCGGGATTATTTGCCAGGTTGAGTGCCTCCCTGGCCCTGGCATCTCCTTTATGGGCCTGGGCCTCGAGGCGAGCTTTCCGGGCAGAAACAAGTGCGATTTCTGCCATCGAGAATAAACCATTGAGGAGGATCAGCCCAAGAATGAGAAAGATTTCTACCATATTTATTTTTTAGCATACCATCACTGAATCCTTCTCCTCTGAATAGTGCTAAAGCTACGTGAATTCACAAGAATTAATTCCAGGCCTTTTGACCGATTTCATTCAGTATCAAGGCGGCATATTTACAAAAGTACACCATCAAATTGTACTCCGATGGTGTCAAACCATTATTTTTGTAGGTACTTAAACTGGCAAGCGTGGCACTGATCAAAAGCATTTCTGGCATTAGGGGAACAATTGGCGGAGAGGCTGGTGATAATTTAACTCCACTGGATGTAGTGAAATTTTCTGCAGCCTATGGCAGTTGGCTGCTTGACAGGTCATCGAAGAAAAAAATTATTGTTGGGAGGGATGGCAGGATCAGTGGTTTGATGATACAGAACCTGGTGGTTAACACATTGACCGGCCTTGGTTTCGACGTAATCGATCTCGGCCTTTCCACAACACCTACCGTTGAAATGGCGGTCGCTGGTGAGAACGCCGCAGGCGGGATCATCATCACGGCCAGCCACAACCCAAGAGAATGGAATGCACTCAAACTCCTGAATGAGAGGGGCGAATTTGTTTCCGCTTCGGATGGTGCTGACATCCTGAAAAGAGCCGACGCCGAATCCTTCAATTTCTCACCGGTTGACAAACTCGGCACCGTCACCGCAGACAACAGCTGGTTGCAGAAGCACATAGATGCTGTTGTGAATTATCCCCTCGTGGAGATTGAAAACATCAGGAAGAAAGAATACAAAGTAGTTGTTGACGTGGTGAATTCCACGGGAGCGCTATTCATACCACCCCTCTTGAAGGCCCTGGGCGTTGGAGAGGTCATTCTCCTCAATGGAGAACTTAACGGCAAATTTGCACACAACCCCGAACCGCTGCCGGAAAATCTCTCGGGGCTCAGCGTCGCGGTAAGAAAGCACAAGGCCGACCTGGGTATTGCCGTTGATCCCGATGTGGACAGGCTCTGTTTTGTTTGTGAAGATGGAAGCATGTTTGGAGAAGAATACACTTTGGTAGCCGTTGCCGACTATATGCTGAGTAAAAAACCAGGAAATACGGTGAGCAACATGAGCAGCACCAAGGCGCTCAAGGAGATTACGCTTAGACATGGTGGTGAGTATTTTCCTTCACCGGTGGGTGAGGTGAATGTGGTATCTAAGATGAAGGAGAGCAATGCGGTGATCGGTGGCGAGGGCAACGGGGGCATTATTGTGCCCGATCTCCATTATGGACGTGACGCCCTGATCGGAATCGCCCTGTTTCTGAGCTCTTTGTCTAAACACCGCAACGGCATGAAGTCCTTCAGGGCCAAATACCCGGATTACTTTATATCCAAGAACAAGATTGAATTGAGTAAAGGAGTGAACGTAAAGGGCATCTTCGAACAGATCCGGCAAAAGTATAAGAAACATCCCGTGAACACCGAAGACGGACTCAAGATCGAATTTGACAGCGACTGGGTTCATCTCAGGACATCCAATACGGAACCGATTATCCGCATCTACGCGGAGAGTAGTTTTGAAACCACCGCAAACAATATTGCAGTAAGGTTGATGCAGGATATCAGGGAATTTAGTTAACCTGAACAAAAAAGTACTGCCTGCTGTCATCCATCCCCTCTCTTGGGGATGCCTGTAATTTTTTCAATTCGTATCTTGCGCCTTCTAATATTATGAGGTTCTCAATATGAAACGCGTTTATTTCGACAATGCAGCCACCACTTCGTTGGATAAGGAAGTGTTGGACGCTATGACTCCCTTCCTTACCGAGAAGTTTGGCAATCCTTCTTCCATCTATTCCTATGGAAGGGAAAGCCGCATGGCTATAGAACTCGCCCGAAAATCGGTGGCCTCCATACTAAAAGCCCATCCTGCGGAGATTTTCTTCACCTCCGGTGGAACGGAAAGCTCCAACACGGCTATCAATTCCGCAGTGCGTGACCTCGGTTGCCGGCAAATCATCAGTTCACCAATTGAACACCACGCCACGCTCCACACCGTAGAATACTTGCATCATCGCGGAGAGGCACAGCTCAGATTCGTAAATGTTTTGCCGGACGGACATATCGACATGGATCATCTTCGCACCCTGCTTTCAGAAAGCAGCGAAAAATGCCTGGTGACACTGATGCATGCCAACAACGAGATCGGCAACATGCTCGACCTGCATGCGGTAGGAGAGCTCTGCAAAGCATATAATGCCATTTTTCATTCCGACACCGTACAAACCGTCGGTCATTTTCCTTTTGATCTCCGCAACACACCTGTTCACTTCATCACCGGGGCCGGTCATAAGTTTCATGGGCCAAAAGGGGTGGGTATGCTCTATATAAACGAAAACGTGCGGATAGAGCCGTTCATACATGGGGGATCGCAGGAAAGAAACATGAGGGCAGGAACCGAAAACCTGTATGGCATTGTGGGTTTTGCAAAGGCACTTGAAATGGCCACAAATAACCATGAGCAGGACAGGGAATATATTGGAGACCTAAAAAAATACATGATGGACCAGCTCAGCGCCAAACTCGGGCAGGTGATCTTTAACGGGGACCCGCTGGGCCGGTCATTATACGCGGTGCTCAGCGCCTCTTTTCCAAAAACCGCAAAATCGGAAATGATATTGATGAATCTTGATATCAACAACATCTGTGCAAGCGGAGGAAGCGCCTGCACCAGCGGGGCCGACCAGGGCTCTCACGTCATCAGGGCCATCAACAATAACCCCGACCTGGTCACTGTTCGGTTTTCTTTCAGTAAGTTTAACACCCGGGAAGAAATCGATTACACCGTAGACAAATTGAAAACCCTCATCTGAACTTTTGTCTTACCCGGTACCGAAACACATGAATTATATTCTTGGCATCGACATCGGCACTTCAAATACCAAAGCTGTTGGATATACAGCTACAGGAGAGGTGGTGGCGGACGCAAATGTTACTTACACATTCTCCTCGGAAAAGGAAGGCTATCACGAACTGGATCCGGAGGAACTATTCAAGGCCGTTGTTGAGGTCATCTCCTCCGCAGTTAAAATAGCAGGCAAGGCGAACCTTTCCGGCATCTCTTTCAGTTCAGCCATGCACGGCCTTATCGCCGTGGACTTTGATGGTGGGCTGCTAACCAATATGTTCACCTGGGCTGACTTAAGAAGCAATGACTATGCAGTGCAGCTGAAAAATTCTGCACTGGGCGCCAGGCTTTATGAACGCACCGGAACACCGGTTCACCCCATGTCGCCTCTCTGCAAGATCATGTGGCTGAAGGGTGAGCATCCTGAAATCTTTAGGAGGACAGCGAAATTTATCTCGATCAAGGAATACGTGTTCTACAGGCTGTTCGGAGAGTATGTGGTTGATCATTCCATTGCTTCAGCGACCGGCCTTTTTGATATCTATGACCTCAATTGGAATGCGGAGGCACTGGAGGCAGCATCGATTACCAAAGACCAGTTATCCCACCCGGTTAGTTCGATAACCTGCATGCGGGGAGTTTTACCCGAATACTTAAATAAGCTGGGAATAGATGCCGCCACACCTTTCATCGTCGGTGCCAGTGATGGCTGTCTTGCACACCTTGGCAGCAATGCCGTAGAGACTGCGGACGTTTCGCTTACGGTTGGAACAAGTGGAGCGGTGCGTGTGATGATGAGCAAACCGATCAAGGATCCCAAACACGGCATCTTCAATTATTTACTCACCGACGATATCTACATCGCGGGGGGGCCAGTGAACAACGGGGGTAACGTGATCCAGTGGTTTGCAGGCAGTATTTTACAAAATAATTCCACGGCTGACATGAACTACGACTGGTTCATCGATGAAGCACTAAGCGTTGAGGCCGGCGCCGATGGATTGATCTTTCTTCCCTACATCTTTGGTGAACGTGCACCCGTCTGGGATGCCGATGCCCGGGGTGTTTTCTTTGGCATTAGCGGTGCGCACACCCGTAATCATTTTATGCGGGCGGTGATGGAAGGAATTTCAATGGGCCTGTTTGGTATTCTGAAAACAATTGAGGATGTGCTCGGGCCAGTGCATAATATTTATGTAAGCGGAGGTTTTATCAAGTCCGCGAAATGGGTTCAGCTGATGGCCGATGTGCTGGGGAAAAAGCTACTGGTGTCGCAGTCTACTGATGCTTCTGCGGCTGGCGCCGCCATTATTGGAATGAGGGCAGTGGGGCTGATCCGGGAACTTGCCGAGGCAGGAAAATTTTTCACCGTAAACGAAACATTTACCCCCGATCTGCAGAAACATGCGGTGCACCTGGAGAACTTCGCTGTTTATTCAAAAATATACGAGAGTCTAAAAGACATAAAAAATACTAAATATGCAATTAGCCATAGTGGGCCTGGGCAAGATGGGATATAATCTCGCTCTTAATTTGAAAGGAAATAAATTTGAAGTAGTCGCTTATGACATCGCGAGCGAAACAAGAAAGAAGCTCGCCGCTGAAGGTGTCCGGACCGTCGATTCGCTTCCTGAACTGACAAAAACTTTCACGGGGAAAAAACTGGTCTGGTTGATGGTGCCTTCCGGCAAAATTGTGGACGACACGATTGAGCAATTAAAACCTCTCCTTTCTTCGGGAGACATCATCATCGACGGAGGCAATTCACATTACAAGGATTCCATTCGCCGACAGCAGTCTCTTGAGGCTAGTGGCATTGGATTCCTCGACTGTGGAACCAGTGGTGGGGTGAGCGGAGCTCTCGAAGGAGTTTGTGCCATGATAGGTGGTAAGAAAGATGTATTTGACTATTGTGAGCCTGTATTTAAGTCCATTGCGGTGCCCGATGGTTATCTCTATTGCGGTGAACCCGGGAGCGGCCACTACACCAAGATGGTGCACAACGGCATTGAATACGGGATGATGCAATCGATTGCTGAAGGATTTGAACTGATGCAGGAAAGTGGTTATTCCTTCAACTTCGCTGCGGTGGCGAAAATGTGGAACCATGGTTCGGTGATCCGCGGATGGCTGATGGAGCTGATGGAAAATGCTTTTTCAAAAGATGCGGAACTCGACAGTATCAAGGGCATCATGCATTCTTCCGGCGAGGGAAAATGGATGCTGGAAACCGCACTGGAAAAGGAATTGGCCACGCCCGTCATCGCCCTGTCACTCCTGATGCGTTACCGCTCACTTAAACCCGATACTTTTTCCGGCAAGGTTGTGGCCGCACTTCGCAATGAATTTGGTGGCCATGCCGTCGAGAAGAAATAAATTATTTTAAAAGATTCTTGACTTCATTGAGTTTCATCAGCGCTTCTACCGGTGTCAGCCTGTTGATGTCGGTATTTTCCAGCAGGTTCCTGATCTCGGCAAAGGTCTCGCTGTGTGCGTCAAAAATGGAAAGCTGGACCTTTGGCGTGGATATTTTTTTCACCTGTTCGCCGATATGATCATTGGACTGTTTTTCTTCCAGCTGCGTCAGGATTTCATTGGCCCGTTTGATGAGTGAGGTGGGCATGCCGGCCATTCGTGCCACATGAATACCAAAACTGTGGGTGCTTCCACCCGGTGCCAGCTTCCGCAGGAAGATCACCTTGTTGCCAGCTTCCTTGTTCGTGATGTGATAATTTTTTACTCTGGGCAGTTTGTTTTCCAGCTCATTCAGTTCATGATAATGTGTAGCGAACAATGTCTTTGGACGATGGGGCGACTGGTGCAGAAATTCTGCGATGCTCCAGGCAATGGATATACCATCGTATGTTGAGGTGCCACGGCCAATTTCATCAAGCAGCACAAGGCTGGATGGTGAAATGTTATTGATGATGCTGGCCGTTTCATTCATCTCTACCATAAAGGTCGATTCTCCTCCGCTCAGGTTGTCACTGGCGCCAACACGCGTAAAAATTTTGTCGGTAAGGGGAATGCGCGCGTGTTCGGCAGGCACGAAACTGCCCATATGCGCCATCAGGGTGATCAACGCAGTCTGGCGGAGAATAGCGCTTTTCCCACTCATGTTCGGGCCCGTTAGTATGATGATCTGCTCCGTCTCGGGATCGAGTTCAACGTCGTTCGCAATATAACTGTCACCCTGGGCCAGGTTCTTTTCGATCACCGGGTGGCGCGAGGCCTTGAGCATTAATTCTGTGCCTGTATGCATTTCGGGCTTGCGGTAAGTATTCTGAATGGCATTGCCCGCGAAGCAGATGAGACAGTCAAGAATGGCCAGGGTATTGCCGTTTACCTGCATTGGTCCGAGGTAACGCTGCAGCTCCAGCACGAGTTCTTCATAGAGCTGGAGTTCGATAGCATGAATTTTCTCTTCAGCGCCGACGATTTTTTCCTCATATTCCTTGAGTTCAGGGGTAATGTATCTTTCAGCGTTTGTCAGCGTCTGTTTGCGCATCCAGTTAACCGGCACCTTGTCTTTGTGCATATGGGTCACTTCCAGGTAATACCCATAAACATTGTTGAACCCGATCTTCAGGCTGGATATGCCCGTGTTTAAAACTTCTCTCTGCTGAAGCGAAACCAGGTATTCTTTTCCACCCGAAGCGATTAGTCTTAGTTCATCAAGATCTTTTGAAATTCCCGGCATGATGAAGCCGCCTTTTTGGATAAGTGCTGGTGGATTGTCGATGATGGTTGTCCGGATCTTGTCGGCTATGTCCCGGCATGGATCCAGTAGGCCAGCTAACTTCTGCAGGTAGTTATTTCCCGCTTGCTGGGTAATCTTTTTTATCTGCTCGATAAAACCGAGTGCTCGCGAAAGCTGCAGGATCTCACGGGGATTGATTCTTTTCATCGGGATCTTCCCCGAGAGTCGTTCCAGGTCGCCACATGGCTTGATGTATTGAGTCAATTGGTTCCTTAGGTCGACTTCCCTGATCAGCAATTCCACCAGGTCGAGCCGCTCATTGATCCTGCCCACGTCTTTGAGTGGCATCACCATCCATCTCTTCAATAATCTCGCGCCCATCGGTGAGACCGTATTGTCCAGCACCTGCAGCAGGCAGGGTTTGTTTTCACCGCTGAAGTCGAGCAGTTCAAGATTGCGGATGGTAAATTTGTCCATCCACAGGTGATTGTCCTGGTCAATGCGCTGAATGGTTCCCAGGTGTTGCAGATTGGGATGTTCCGTGTCTTTCAGGTAGTGGATGATGGCGCCCGCGGCAATTATAGCCGCATTCATCTTCTCGATGCCAAAGCCTTTGAGCGAATGAGTCTGAAAATGTTTCAGCAAACTTTCTTCGGCATAGCGCTGATCGAAGACCCAACCCTCAAGTGAATAAGTGAAAAAGCGGGTGCCGAATACTTCTTTAAAGTGTTTCTGAAAACTGCGCTGGAAGATGATCTCCGCCGGACGCAGTGTCTGCAATAATTTATCAATATATTCTTCCGGACCTTCTGCTACAAAGAATTCTCCGGTGCTGATGTCGAGCAGCGCCATCCCCAGGAGGCCTTCGGAAAAATGAATAGAGGCAAGAAAATTATTGCTGGCATGATCAAGGAGCTTGTCGTTGGTGGCAATACCCGGTGTGATCAATTCGGTGACACCTCTTTTTACAATGCCCTTTGCCAACTTTGGGTCCTCCAGCTGGTCACAGATCGCCACCCGGTATCCCGCCTTCACCAGTTTATGCAGGTAGGTATCCAGGGCATGATGCGGAAATCCGGCAAGCTCCCCGGAGGCATTTGCGCCATTGTTCCTGCGGGTAAGCGTGATGCCCAGAACCTGCGCTGCAATGATGGCATCGCCTTCGAATGTCTCATAAAAATCCCCTACCCGGAAAAGCAGGATGGCATCGGGATATTTTTGTTTGATCGCCCTGTGCTGTTGCATCAGGGGTGTATCTGTTGTGGGTTTTACTGTCAATGACAAAAACTAAAATCTAAAATGAAAATTTACTTGACCTTTGCCTGCAAAGTGCAACAAAATAAGAACTAAGCAGGCAAAACTTGAAAATTAAGAATATTTCCGACCTCGGCAGAAAATCGGTGGCTGAGTTCCGTGAAGCCGACAAATTTCCCCTGGTTATCGTAATCGACAAGGTGCGGAGTATGCACAATGTGGGCAGCGTATTCAGAACGGCGGATGCCTTCCTGATCTCCGGAATCGCGCTCTGCGGCTACACTCCGCAGCCTCCGCACCGCGACATCCAGAAGACAGCTTTGGGCGCCACGGAAACCGTAAGCTGGAAACATTATGATGACACACTGCAGGCAATTGAAGAGCTCAGAAGCGAAGGATATCGGATATTTGCCATTGAACAAGTGGAAAAAAGCATTCCGCTGCAGGAATTTTCTTTCGATAAAAATGAAAAACTGGCCATCGTTTTTGGGAACGAAGTGACAGGTGTCGATCCGGCAGTGCTCAGTGTTTGTGATGGATCAATTGAAATACCACAGTTTGGAATGAAACACTCACTAAATATATCTGTTGCCGCAGGTATCGTACTTTGGGAACTCGCAGGAAAGAACATCTGATCATGATTCGAAAATATCTTAGTCTCGTAAAATTCTCGCACACGATCTTTGCCATGCCCTTTGCGATGATCGGTTTCATTCTCGGCATTGTCAACATGCCAGCCGCCAGTTCACGGCTTTCTTCCGACAACCAGGTTGCCTACCTTCCCGACAATGCACTCAATCTGGGTTGGGAATTTATTTTTTTCAAGTTTATCCTGGTGCTGCTCTGCATGATCTTCGCGCGCAGCGCGGCCATGGGCTTTAACAGATGGCTCGACAAACATTTTGATGCCAGGAACCCAAGGACAGCAGTTCGCGAAATTCCTGCCGGGATAATTTCCGCCGACAACGCCCTGCGCTTTGTCATCCTCAACTCGCTGGCCTTTGTGATAACCACCTGGTTCATCAACCCGCTTTGTTTCCTGCTCTCCTTTGTCGCGTTGTTCGTGGTCCTCTTTTACAGCTATACAAAAAGATTTACTCCGCTCTGTCATTTGATCCTGGGAGTGGGACTCGCCCTTGCGCCGATTGGCGCCTACCTTGCTGTAACCGGCGTATTCACTGTTCTTCCACTTATCTTTTCGCTGGTAGTGATCTGCTGGGTGAGCGGGTTCGACATCATTTATGCACTACAGGATTTGGAATTCGACCGGTCGCAGTCGCTGCATTCAATGCCCGTCTGGCTGGGAAAGAAAAACGCTTTGCGTGTTTCAGAAATCCTGCACCTTATCGCCACCCTGTTGGTAATTTCGGCGGGACTCTATGGTAATTTTCACTGGCTCTACTGGGTTGGGAACCTGATTTTTGCGGGCATGCTGGTATACCAGCACTCCATTGTAAAGGCCGATGACCTGTCTCGTGTCAACCTTGCATTCATGACAGCCAATGGCATAGCCAGCGTGGCCTTTGCCATTTTTGTAATCGGCGACCTAATCCTTTTCACCAACTGGTAATGGGCAGGATCATCTCCATAGACTACGGACTTAAACGAACCGGCCTGGCGGTAACTGATCCCTTTCAGATCATCGCCACTGGACTGCCCACCATTGCCTCTTCGGAGCTGATTAGCTTTCTGAAGACTTATTTCGCTAAGGAAACAGTGGACGAGATCATCATCGGCGAACCACGCAACCTCGATAATTCCGACACACATGCCTCTGAACCAGTGCGTGCCATCATCAAAAGACTAAAAAAAGAATTTCCGACGATGCCCCTGACTACGGTGGATGAACGATATACTTCCAAACTGGCATCCCGCGCCATGATCGAAATGGGGATGAAGAAAATGCAACGCCGGCAAAAGGGACTGGTCGATGAAATCGCAGCCACGATGATGCTGCAGGAATACATGAAACAAAAGTCAGGAGAGTACTGATTTCACGCAAGGACGCTTAAAAAAATTCACGCAGAGGCGCAAAGCAGCCTGCGGCTGACGCCAAGCAAAAGGATCAGTATTTTTTGCGCCTTTGCGCTTTCTTCGCGCCTCTGCGGGAAACTTTCTTGGCCTTTGCGTGAAATCCCCGATTATGAGCCTGTTCTCGTAAATTTGCGGGTAGTAAATCTAGAATCATGATACTGCCTATCGTCGCCTATGGATCGCCCGTGCTAAGAACTGTCAGCAAGGACATCAGCTCCGATCATCCTGGCATTCAGGAACTTATCGCCAACATGTGGGAAACCATGTATGCGAGCAATGGCGTTGGACTGGCGGCCCCGCAGATCAATAGAAATATCCGGCTCTTTGTAGTTGACAGCAGCCAGGTTTTCACCAATCAGGAAGAAGAAGACAAGGGAAAGTTCCCCGATGAACCCGGTATAAAGCAGGTATTCATCAATGCAACCATTAAGGCCCTGAATGGAGAAGAATGGGTTTATAATGAAGGTTGTCTCAGTATTCCGAAAATTCGCGAAGATATTTCCAGGAACGAAGAGCTGACCATCGAATACCTCGACGAAAATTTCGATCCCCATACCGATACCTTCAACGGCATCACAGCCCGGATCATCCTGCACGAATACGATCATATCGAAGGAAAACTCTTTATCGACTACCTAAAGCCCCTCAAGCGCAGGTTGATGAGAGGAAAACTTGACGACATATCCAAAGGCAAAGTGAAAGTAGATTACAAAATGATGTTCGCTAAATGAGGGTAGTCGCCCTGGTGTTTTTTATCCTGATTTTTGGTCAGTCGCGGAGCTTTGCCCAGGACACCTCCGTTTTTATAGATGAGAAGGCCGTAACGCTGAAAGAAGTGGTGGTAAGAAATCATCTGAACGTTCCTGATTTCATCCAGCGGGTAAAAAACGACACCACCTTCTACAAAGCTTTTCTCAATCTCAAAACCATCGGATACACTTCAATCAATGATATCCGGATGCTGGATAAGAAAGGCCAGACCAAGGCCTCTCTGTCGAGCCGAACTAAACAGGAAACCGGTAAAGGCTGCCGCTGGATGAAAATTCTTCAATCCAATGTTAAGGGCGACATCTACGATCGCGATGGTCAGTACAATTACTACACCCCCCAGATGTACGCCAGCATATTCTTTGCCCCCGACACGGTTTGCGGTGAAACGAATATTGTTGCCGGTTCGAGTTTCAGCACGAAAAATAAATCGGGCCTGGCCAAACACAAGGAACAACTCAAAATGCTTTTCTTCAACCCAGGCAATAAAATTCCCGGCCTGCCATTCATCAGCAACAAGATTGCGCTCTTCGACAAGGACGTTGCCGAACGATATGATTTTATCGTGGACATGGAAGAGTTCAAAGGCGAGAACTGCTATGTATTCCGGATCGTTCCATTAGCCACAGCCAGCAAGGGTGATATCGTGATCAATGAAATGACCACCTGGTTCAATTCAAAAAACTGGGAAATCACGGGCAGGAGCTATGACCTGAGCTACAATGCAGGTGTGTATGATTTCGACGTGCACATCGAAGTGGAGATGACAAAATTCGGCGACCTGCTGGTGCCTAAAGTCATGCGTTATAATGGGAACTGGGACCTGGTTTTCAAGAAAAGGGAAAAGGGCGTCTTCACCGCGACCTTGTTTGATTTCAATGCCAACCCAAATTAAACCTCGGGCTGCCGGCTTCTCGAGTAATTACGCCATTTTTCAATCACCGAGGCCATATCCTGCGGCAACTCGCTATTGAAAACCACCCTTTCTTTTGTTTCAGGATGAATAAATCCCAATGTTCGCGCATGCAGGGCATGGCGGGGACATAGCGCGAAGGCATTATCGACAAACTGCTTGTATTTGGTGAATACGGTTCCTTTTACGATCCTGTCGCCGCCATATAATTCATCATTGAACAGCGGGTGCCCGATGTGCTGCATGTGCACCCGGATCTGGTGCGTTCTGCCAGTTTCGAGTTCACATTGAATTAAGGTCACATAGCCAAATCGCTCGACAACCTGGTAATGAGTGATGGCCAGTTTGCCGTAGTCGCCTTCAGGGTAGGCATCGAACATTTTCCTGAACCGCTTGTGTCTGCCCACATGCGCGTTGACTGTACCTTCCTCTTCATCGAAATCTCCCCAGACAAGTGCCAGGTATTGACGCGAGATGCTGTGGTCGAAAAACTGTTTGGCGAGGCTGGTCTGCGCCTTGTTTGTTTTGGCGATGACCATCAGGCCGCTGGTATTTTTATCGATACGGTGAACGAGACCGAACCTGGGAAGGTCTTCCTGGCTCAGGTGTGCATTCTGTTGCAAAAGGTAGTGGGCAACGCCATTGATGAGGGTTCCCCGGTAATTGCCACTGGCCGGGTGTACTACAAGACCAACGGGTTTATTGAGGATCAGCACCTGGGTATCTTCAAATACGATATTCAGCGGCATCGGTTCGGGAACGATGACCTCGCTGTGGACTTCCCGGTCGGAAAATACCACGATCTCCTCGCCGGGCTTGATCCGGTGATTCGCCTGGACCTTTTTGTCGTTGACCAGCACTCTTCCGCTTTCAATTGATTGTTGCACTTTGTTGCGGGAGGCGCCTTCGATCCTGGCAGTGAGGAACTTATCCAGGCGCATGGGTTCCTGGCCCCTGTCTACAGTCAGACTGAGTCTCTCAAATAATTCTTCGGTGGTCTCAGAAGTTTCGCCGGAGTCTTCCGGTAATTCCTCAACAGCTGCATCTGGGTTCATGAAATTTCCTGGATTGTGGAGGATGAGTGATCTGGTTGCTATATAAACTACCGGTCCTGGGATACTCCTGATCTGAATTCTGCAAAGTTAGCATATTGCGGCTTTGTGGAAACGGTGGGTGAATTGCGTAAATTTGCCACCGGTTATGAACAGACAGGAGGTAAAATTTACCGACAAGGGTGTGATGGAATTCCAGCCAGCCTGGGATTTCCAGGAAGCGCTGCTTCAGTCAAATGTCAGGGTTAAATCCGCACTTACCGCAACGCCGGACGAAGACCGTTCTTATCTGAATGGCCATCCTGCTACTACACATCACCTCATCTTCCTCGAACACACTCCTGTGTACACGATTGGCAAGAGCGGCAGGATCGAAAACATGTTGGTCAACGAGGAAGGCCTTACGCTATACAGGATCAACAGGGGAGGGGACATCACTTTTCATGGACCCGGTCAACTGGTTGGATATCCTATCCTTGACCTCGAGAAATTCTATCGCGATCTTGGCAAATACCTTCGTAATGTCGAAGAAGTGATCATTCGTACACTGGCTGATTACCAGATAAGCGCCGGCCGGTCTTCAGGCGAAACAGGAGTCTGGCTCGATGCCGGCATCAAAGGAAGAGAGAGGAAGATATGTGCCATCGGTATCCGCTGCTCCCGGTGGGTAACCATGCATGGATTTGCATTCAACGTAAACACCAACCTCCAATATTTTGACAACATCATTCCCTGCGGCATTCAGAACAAACAGGTAACCTCCCTGCAGAAAGAACTTGGACGCCCGGTTGACATGGAGGAAGTGAAGCTGAAAGTGAAGAAATATTTCGAAGAGGTGTTTGAAGTGGCGCTTGTGGATTGACTTGCCGAATTAAAGACAAATTCAAAAATCCTTTGGGATAAAGAAACGGTGCTTCTCCTTCAGTTTATCTTCTTCATACAATTCAAACCAGAACCATCCGGAGTGAACAAAGCTGGCCTTATCCAGTATCAACGGTGATCGTTTGACTTCTTTTAATTCAAAAACTGGTTGATGTTTGTCATCAAAGAAACTGATGCGGTATTTTTTTGAGCCGGGTTCAGGCAGGTTAATCATCACGTTGCCGAATTTTTCGGTGTACACAAACTTCGACGGTTTGTAAACCTCCCTGGGCACGAATGGCTTGAGTTGTATTGTGTCAAGAGATTGAAAGACCAGGGTATCGCGGGTGCTATACACGATCGAATCGCGAAATTTTTTCAGTGCTTTTTCGGGTATCCGGTTGACGACGCTGTCCCTTCGTTTGATCACAAAATATTTCATTGGCTTAACCAGAACCGGACTCGGAGTCGGGCTTGGGCTGGGCGGCTTCAATTTTTCTGTCAGCGCAGTTACTTCTTTTTTACTCATGCTGTCTGAAACCACCACCCGTTTGTTATCATTGGCCAGCAACGGTTCCCCGGCTTCGGGCAATGCGACCCTTACCGTATCCGGACCCGGGCGTTTCGACTTCGTAAACACATATTTTCCGCTGTCGAGTACTATGAAAAGGCGATAGAAGACAGCCTCCTGCGGGGCCTTGCTGTCAACAAATCCATTTTGGGGAACGGCAGGATCAGGTACTGTAAGTATGGTTTTGAAATTCCTGGTGCTGTCCACTGACCGCTGGATGCTGATTTGTGAAGTACGACGATAGGAATTGTTCCAACTGATCAGGTTGCGCTTATTGGGCTTGCCCACCACATCGAATGCGGGCAGCGCTTCCTGCGAATTCGCAGTCAGTGCCAGGGCCATCCCAAAAATGCCAAGCAACAGAGTTCTGATCATCTGAATATTAACGTTGTTAATCCTGTCCTGTTTTATGGGCGCAAAGATAACTACCCATGACTTAGAAATCAGTGTTGAGAACAGATGATCACAAAGAACGGTTACCCTGCAGTCCACCGCTGTGAATCAACAATATCCGTGATCCCCTGGGAAAATACCCCTGCTTCGCAAGGTCTGTGAATGCAAAAAATAATTTTCCCGTGTACACAAAATCAAGGAGGATGTTTTCTTCTTCTTGAAAGGCCCGCATGAAGTCAAGCAGGATGGTATTTTTTTTCGCATATCCTCCGAAATGATAGTCGAAGTTGAGCAGGTAGTTATGCTTGTTGCAGTTCTCTTTGAGGAAATCCAGCAATTCATTGTTGACAGGGTCGGCTGCCTTGAGAGAACTGATACCGATCACCTGCTGATTGATGGCTGAAGTATTGACCAGTCCGGCCATGGTGGTTGCGGTGCCCACAGCGCAGATTATGTGTGTGTATTGAGCTGTGGGGACCTGTAACAATATTTCGCCGGCACCCTTAACACCCGGTTTACCCCTTCCTCCTTCATCAACGGGATAATATCCGGGATACTGCTGTGTGAATTTTAGTCGAAGACCGCTTTTGTTACTATATGCTTCCCTGCTGACAAAGTTTAAGGACATGCCGTAGGCGATCATCTCCTTTAGTGAATGATTGAGCTCAGCAGGGGCCTCACCGCGGATGATGCCGGCAGATCTCAATCCTTTCTCCTGACAGGCATATGCAAGCGCAACGAGATGGTTGGAGTATGCGCCGCCAAAACTGATCAATCCTTCAGCACGCTGATCTATCGCAGCTTCCAGGTAATATTTAAGCTTAAACCACTTATTGCCGGAGACCTGCGGATGAATAAGGTCGAGCCGCATTACATCAGCATGTGCCTCATCATTATTGATCAGGCCTGAGCGCAAGGATTGTATCGCTATATTTTTATACATTCGTGCCTGAATTTTTAAAATTAGCATTAATGCAGCCAACTCTCTTAATCCTCGCCGCCGGCATGGCTTCCAGGTATGGAAGTATGAAACAGATCGAGGCTTTTGGCCCTTCAGGGGAAACTATCATGGAATATTCGATCTATGATGCCATCCGTGCAGGGTTCAGTAAAGTAGTGTTCATCATCCGGGAAGAATTCTCCAGGACTTCAAGGACATTTATGAACCAAAGTTGAAAGGAAGGATCGAGACTGACTATGTATTCCAGGAGTTGGACGCATATGTTGGCGACAGAAAAGTTCCTGCGGACCGCAAAAAACCCTGGGGAACCGCGCATGCGGTGATTTGCGCGAAAGAAGCGGTGAATGAACCTTTTGCCGTGATCAATGCCGATGATTTTTACGGCAGAGATGCATTTGAAAAGGCCTATGTTTTTCTGACCACCGAGTGCAATGAAAAAGTTATTCGATCATTGGCTATGACCTGCTGAAAACGCTGTCGAACAATGGCACCGTCAACCGGGGAGTTTGCCAGGTGGATAAGTAAGGGCAACCTCACCGCTATAGCTGAGAGACTAAATATTGCGATGGTGGACGGAAGATAATTTGTGATGATGACCAGCAGCCGAAGGAATTGCCACTTGATTCAAAAGTTTCGATGAACTTCTGGTGTTTCGATACTTCCATCTTTGCTTATTCTGAGAAATTCTTTGGTGAATTTCTTGATGAAAATATTGACAAACCCAAATCGGAATTCTTCATTCCTATTGTTGCCGACAAATTTATCAACAGCAAGGAGGGCATGATCAAAGTGATCCCGACTTCAGCGGAATGGTTTGGCGTAACCTACAAGGAGGATGCTCCCGAGGTAAAGAAAAGTCTTCACAAACTCATCGAGAAAGGAGACTATCCACGAAGTCTTTGGCTACGAGTAAGACTTTCACCATAAATACACAGTCCTGGATCTTCCTGATCTGCTGAACACGGTCCATTCCTTTTAACGAGGAGCTGAACGGAAGCTTTACAATGTTGGCGTTGGATGAATCAGCCGATGATGGCCTGTCATGGAGTTGAAGATGTTCTTGGCGTTGATGGCGAACACCACACCTTCTGCCTGCGCCTGCCTGGTGTTGATGATGCCAATCACTTCACCGTTTTTGTTAAAGACCGGGCCGCCTGAGTTTCCGGGATTTGCGGACACCCCGATCTGGCAGGTAAGTGTATCCCCATTGAAACCCGTTTTGGCGCTCATGTACCCTTCATTGTACACGATCTCTTCACGCGGATACCCCAGGGTGAACAGTTGTTCGCCAAGTTCGGCTCCGGTCATTTTGATCGCATAGGGCAGAGGGCTGCGGGTGTGAAGTCTGCATCCTCTATTTTCAGGATGGCAATGTCATTTTTTGCATTGATGTGCACGATACGGGCGCGGAATTCCAAACCCTTGTTATTTTCAAGGACCACTGACGAAGATCCTTCAACCACGTGGGCATTTGTGACCAGGTAACCCGATTCCGTCGATCAGGAACCCGGTGCCTCCCGATTTGATTGGTGTATTTGCAGGAGCCTTATCGATCACCACCGCCTTGTCACTTTCAACCTGCTCCCTGAGGGCATTGACCTTTCTTTCGGTGTTCTCGAATTTCTTGCTCAGTTGTTCCAGCTCTGCATTGCTTGCCCTGCGTGAATAGTAGGCGGCGAATCCCGCGATCAGCATGGTGGTGATCCCCGCGATAGAGGCCGCGACGGCCATTACTCTTTTGTGCTTCTTCCAAAGCTGCGCAAGCACTGCCTTGGGTGGAACCTCCCTGATCAGTCCCCTGGAGGATAGGTCGTGATGGACTTCGTGCAGGACGGTACGGAATTCTTTATTCTCGCCATATTTGTTGAGCTGGTTTAGAAAGGCGCTGTGCTCCACTACCATCTGGTCCACCTCGATGTTAGACTTGCGGAGTTGCTCGAAGCCGATCCGCTCAGCTTCGGTCATCTCATTATTGAGATACCGTTCAACGGCGTCGAGCAATTGTATGTTATCCATCTCCATTGTTGGTTTTATATTCGGTAAAGAACAGTTTACGTAAGCCTCATCAGGCATTTGTATTTCTGATTTTTCGCATTATCGGGATTGGTGTATCCAAATCCTGATGCTATCTCGCTCATGTTCTTTTTTTGAAGATAATATGCTTCGAGAAGACTCTTGCAAGGCTCCCCAAGTCGGGACAGGGCCTTTTCCATCAGATTAAACTCCTGATTCCGTTGGTCATTGGCGTCGATCTCTTCTTCAACTGGCACCAGTTCGGCGATCCCATTAATTTCGGGCATAAACCGGTGAGTTTGACTTAACTTCTTGAGCCATAAACGCCTGCATACAGAATACAGGTAGGTTTTAACCTGGCAATGCAGCTCAAAATCCTCTGATCTCGACTTTTCATACAACACAATCATGGCCTCCTGAAAGATATCCCGGGCATCGTCGGCGGAACCGTTGTTGTTGATTATCAACGACTGGATCATTCCAAAATGTCCGCTGTATATCTTCTCAATCGTTTGCCTGTCGTTCCTGGCAAGTCCCTCCAATAATCCGGTTCATTTGGATCTGATTTCACGCGACAGCTATTTATACCGAAATTAGGAATAAGTAACCCCTGGAAAAGATAATTTCAGAATTTTTCTGATCGGAGGGTTACCTTTTTAGCGAATGGGTATAAATCTCAAATAATTCATTAATACACTCAAAACTAGTACAGATGAAAAAATTCTTATTTGTTCTCGCGATAGGCGCGTTCGTTGCATGTAATGACACACTGAAGGTGGAGCTCCAACCGGTGATTCTACCTCTACAGTTGATACTTCTACCACAATGTCCCCGGTAGATACAAGTTCTGTTCCATCTGATTCTACAAGTGCTGATTCCGCAAAATAATACTGTAACCGGAAGTTAAATTCCGGCAAGATTTTCATATGGCAAGCAATCGTTAGAGGCCGTCCTGTTCCCAGGATGGCTTTTTGCATTGCAAAAGAAAGCCTCCTTGCGGAGGCCTGTTTTTCTAAAATTTCTTCTGAAGGTTCTCGTCGATCGCATCGAGGAATTCTTCGGTATAGAGGTAATGTTCTCCATGTTTCACCTTGTTGCCATGAATCACCACGGCGAGGTCCTTGGTCATTTTCCCGCTTTCTACCGTTTCAATACAAACTGCTTCAAGGGCTTCGCAGAAATCGTATCAGTTCCTGGTTGCTGTCCAGTTTTCCCCGGAACGCCAGTCCCCTTGTCCAGGCAAAGATGGAGGCGATCGGGTTGGTAGAAGTCGGCTTGCCTGCCTGGTGATCCCGGAAGTGGCGGGTTACCGTTCCATGGGCCGCTTCGGCTTCCATTGTCTTTCCATCGGGTGTTACCAGTACGGAAGTCATCAGTCCCAGTGAACCAAAGCCCTGCGCAACCGTATCACTTTGCACATCACCATCATAGTTCTTACAAGCCCATACGAAGTTGCCGTTCCATTTAAGCGCGCTGGCTACCATGTCATCAATCAGGCGGTGCTCATAAACGATTCCTGCATCGGCAAACTTGTTCTTGAATTCCTTCTCGAAGATTTCTGCAAAAATATCCTTGAACCGGCCATCGTATTTTTTAAGGATGGTGTTCTTGGTAGAAAGGTAAAGCGGCCATTTTTTGCTCAGGGCCATATTGAAACAGCTTCTTGCAAAACCAATGATGCTCTCATCGGTATTGTACATGCTCAGCGCCACGCCATCGCCTTTGAAATTGTACACTTCAAACACCTGTGGCGTCGCCGCCGCCTTCCGGCGTGAAGGTCATGGTGAGCTTTCCCTTTGCCTTTTATCACGGAATCGGTAGCGCGGTACTGGTCGCCGAAAGCGTGACGGCCTACAATGATGGGTGCGGTCCAGTTGGTCACCAGGCGGGGAACATTCTTCATCACGATCGGCTCGCGGAACACGGTTCCGTCGAGGATATTGCGGATAGTGCCGTTGGGGCTCTTCCACATTTGCTTCAGGTTGAATTCCTTTACACGCGCCTCGTCGGGAGTGATGGTTGCGCATTTGATACCTACGCCATATTGCCTGATGGCATTGGCCGCATCTATGGTTACCTGGTCATCGGTCTGATCGCGGTATTCCATGCCCAGATCATAATATTTTATATCTACTCCATATAAGGCAAGATCAGCTTGTCTTTGATGAATTTCCAGATGATGCGTGTCATTTCATCGCCATCCAGTTCTACTACAGGATTTGCTACTTTGATTTTTTGTTTCATGACTGATTATTAAATGAGGTTGGCAAAATTAAGGGAATTGGACTAAGAAGATTTTAATCTGTAAGGGTTCACAGGTACCCTATCTTTCGTATATTATTAATAACTTGTGGGAATGGTAAAATTGCTCAGAGAATATCTCAGCAGGTTCGTCGAACTCACTGAGGAGGACCTTGAGGAAATCGGCAATATTGCGGAGCTGCGAACCTACGACAAGAAAGTGAGACTTGTCAATGTCGGCGAGCAGGAACAGTACTTTAACTTCATTGTTAAAGGCCTTGCCAGGAAATTTTTCTGTCGTGGGGAAGAAGAGATCATCACACAGCTGGCTGTCGAAGGGGAGCTCATTTCATCTTCTGTATCCTTTCTTTCAGGCGAGGATTCACTTTATATTGTTGAGACAATCGAACCCACCACCTTTCTTTCTTTCAGCAAAGTAAATATTGAGAACCTATACGAGAAAGACAAAAAGTGGCAGCGCCTGGGCCGGCTGATCATCACCGACCTGTTCCTGCAAAAAGAGAACTGGGATCTTGAAAGAATGCTTTACAGCACGCAGGAAAGATTTGTACGTTTCGTGAGCACACATTCAAATCTCTTTCAGCGGGTACCCCAGAAATACCTGGCATCCTATCTCAATATCCAACCAGAAACATTCAGCCGCCTGAAACATTTATTGCGCACCAAAAATCTTCCCAATCCAGCCATTCCCTAAACACAATGGATCAAGATTCCTCTCAAATTCACCAATACGCCGGTTACATACATAAATTTCTCCAGCGATACACCCGCCTGGCAGAAAAGGACCTGAACCTTTTTCTGCCTTATCTGGAGGTACGGTCATTTGCCAAGAAACAAACCATTGTGCAACTGGGAGAAACTGATGACTACGTGAACCTTGTGGTTAAGGGTCTGGCCCGAAAATACGTTGTGGCTGGTAAGAACGAAAAAACGCTGCAACTGGCCACAGAGGGTCACCTGATTCAGTCTGAAGTCTCCTTTCATCAGCGGGGGCCTTCACCGGTGATCATCGATGCTATTGAACCGCTGATATTGGTCTCGATGAAGTACAGCGATGTACAGTACGTATTGGAAAATATACCGGGAGCTGAGGAGATCGGAAGGAAAATGGTGACCTACATGTTCATCAAAAAGGACGCCCGCTATTTCGCGCAACTTAATCTCACAACGAGGGAGCGTTTTCTTAGCTATCTAACCCATCATCCGCATATGCTTCAGAGGGTTCCGCAAAAAATCCTGGCCTCCTACCTGGAAATCAAACCCGAAACTTTCAGCCGGCTAAAACACCTCCTCAGGCACTGATTTTTTCACCGCCCGCTTCTTCTTCCGTAAGAAGGGAAAAATGATAACATAAAGCAGCAATGCCAGCACTAACAGTGCTCCGGTGATTACGGAAATCTTCACGATGAGCGAAGGGGAGGATTTAAACAGGTCCCCCACCGTATTCATCAGCAGTTTCATATTCAGCGCAACAAGTATCGCCGCAACGATCCACGACAGAATTTTTGTAGTTGTTCCGATCGTATACCTCCCCATGGCTGCCTTGTCGCTTACAAAATGAATCAGCGGGATAACCGCAAATCCAAGCTGCATACTTAATACCACCTGGCTAAAGATCAGAAGCGCGTCAAGTTCATTCTCTCCATAAATTCCGATCACGATCACGGCGGGAATGATGGCCAGCAAGCGAGTAAGGAGTCTCCGAAGGAGCGGATTCATCTTAAGACGCAGATATCCTTCCATCACGATCTGGCCTGCGAGTGTTCCGGTTACCGTAGAACTTTGCCCTGCGGCGATCAGCGCAACTGCGAACATGATAGGGGCCAGACTCGAGCCAAGCAATGGGGCGAGCAGTTGATGGGCGTCCTTGATCTCTGCCACGTCTGTACGACCTGTGGTGAAAAACACCGTTGCTGCCAGCACCAGGATGGCAGTGTTCACCAGGAAGGCGATGTTCAGTGCCACGGCAGAGTCGATGAAGTTCCATTTCAGGGCCTGCTGATCGAAACGTGGTCGGGTTTTATCTTTCGCGTTTGCACGAGGGCAGAATGCAGGTAAAGATTATGGGGCATGACGGTAGCTCCGATAATGCCGATGGCTATGTACAGTGCCTCGTCATTGGGAAGGGTGGGAATAAAGCCACTGGCCACCTTCCCCAGGTCGGGGCCGGCGAGAATGATCTCGAAAAGGAAGGAAAACCCGATAATGGCCACCAGTGCAATGATGAATGCCTCCATTGTTCGCATCCCCAGGCGCTGCAGAAATAAAAGAAGGAAAGTATCCAGAACAGTTATGGCCACCCCCCAGATCAATGGCATTCCCGTGAGCAGGTGAATGCCGATGGCCATGCCCAGCACTTCGGCCAGGTCGGTGGCCGCGATGGCAATTTCTGCCAGTATGTACAAAAAGAATTGACCACCCTGGGATAGGTTTCCCTGTTTGCCTGGGCCAGGTCGCGCTGACGTACGATACCCAGTCTTGCTGAAAGGCTCTGCAACAGCAACGCCATGAGGTTGCTCATCAGCAGCACCCAGATCAGCGTATAGCCGAATTTACTGCCACCTGCCAGGTCGGTAGCCCAGTTGCCGGGGTCCATATAACCCACACTCACGAGATAAGCAGGTCCAAAGAAAGAAAGTATTTTTTTCCAGTTCTTCGCTGGCTTCCCCGTATCCACTGAACCATGCACTTCACTTAGCGAATGGTCGCCTGTCATATTATTCCTCATGTGTTACAAAAATGTTTTTAGCCACATTCTCGCTGATCGTAATCGCGGGTTGGCTCTTCAACTTCAACTCAAGGGAATTGTCAAAAGAAAATCTTTTCTTAACCTCCAGCCTGGTGCCCAGGGAGATGCCTTTATGACTGAGCAGCTCGAGCATCTCCGAACTCTGGTCGCTGATATTACTGACCACTCCCGGGAAATTCAGTTTCCATTCAAGAAGGTTGATCTGCTTTTTCACCGGCAACCTGCCATTGGCATCGGGAATGGGATCGCCATGGGGATCCGACTTGGGGAAACCCAGGAACTCATCGAGGCGATCGATAAGTTTCTTACTGCTGATGTGCTCCAGTTCTTCCGCCACTTCATGTACCTCTTCCCAGCCGAACTGAAGTTTTTCCACGAGGAACAATTCCCAAAGCCGGTGTTTCCTGACAATCTGCAGGGCTACCTTCCTGCCCTCGGGGCTGAGTCTGAACCCCTGATATTTTTCGTAAAGCAATAATTTTTGAGACTTGAGTTTTTTGAGCATGTCCGTTACGGAGGCCGCGCGGGTATCCAGTTCCTTTGCAAGCGCATTGGTGCTCACGATGCCCTCTTCGTCCTGGAGGTGATAGATTGCTTTAATATAATTCTCTTTGCTGGCTGAAACTTTCATGAGTAACCCACTAAAGGTTTTTTAATCAGTCTAAATTAAATTTTAGACAAATCTAAAAATTCTAACGGGAAAAACAAGATTTTATTTTCATTTTGCTGAGGGATATGACTATTTTTAAGCGATCAAGAAGGTATTTTCTATGAAGCGACTTTTCCCGGTTCTTTGTGCATTGGGTTTATTATTAACAGAATGCGGGAGCAAAGAAGCCAAACCACTTACCGGGGAAGAGCCTGTTGAGGTGGAGGATTTCATCAACTCGTTCCCCGAGGCGGAACTGCCCGTTATCATTGCCGACACCACCCTGGCAAAAAAGAAGTCCGATTCTGCACTCATCCCGAACAAAGTATTCACTCTGTTTGTTCCTGATTCCGTCATCAGGAATGACTTTGGCAAAACCATCCCCAGGATCTATGCGCTGGGTAGAACAAGGGAGAAAAAAATGGAGACCTACCTGTTTGTAAGGGCCCAGGCGGGGTCGAAGCGGGTCGGTTACCTTATCTGTTTCGATAAAAAGAACAATTACCTGAATGCCCTGCCGCTGGTGCGAACGGGTTTCCAGCAGTACAAGTCTACCTACGGTTCTCTGGACAAAAAATTCCAGATCACCACTTACCGTGAAACCCTGAAGAAAACAGGGGAAGTTAGTTTCAAAAGGAATATTTACATATATAATAATGTATCAAATGAATTTACATTGATTCTTACCGAGCCGAATGATGATATCATGGCCGACATCATCAATCCGATCGACACTTTGTCTCAAAAAAACAAGTATACCGGCGATTACCCCTACAATAAGAAGAACTTTATTTCTTTCAGAGATGGAAAAACCACATCCGAGATCCTGTTTTTTACCCATTTTGAAAAAAGCGAGGGGGAATGCATCGGCGAATTGAAGGGCACTGCCCGTTTCACCGGAACAAAAAAGGCGGTGTACAAAGAGGTCGGAAATCCGTGCACGATCGAGTTCACCTTTAATCCTTCCTCCGTGGTCATGAAAGAAGTGGAGGGATGTGGTTCGTACCGGAATATCAAATGTTTTTTCAACGGCACCTATTACAAGAAAAAAAGAAAAAAAACGTAACAATAACGCCTGCCTGTCAACAATCCCCAAGACCAATTTTAGAATCAAACAAAGAAATATGAGGTTTAAACATTACAAGGTTCCCTATGCCGTTGAAGAAAAATATGCTAAAAAAGTCGCTTACTTTTCCATGGAGTTTGCCATTCACCAGCCACTGAAGATTTACAGTGGCGGACTCGGTTTTTTGTCGGGGTCGCACCTGAGAAGCGCCTATGAATTAAAACAGAATCTCATTGGCGTTGGCATTCTCTGGAAATTCGGCTATTACGATCAGACCCGCCACCACGATCAGACACTCAATCCAACCTGGATGGAGAAGACCTACAGTTTTCTTGAAGAGACCGGCCTGAAGTTTCAAATCAACATCCATGACCACCCAGTTTGGGTTAAAGTACTATATCTTAATCCGGAAACCTTCAAGACGGCACCACTTTTTCTTCTCAGCACCGACCTTCCGGAAAACGATCATGTTTCGCAAACCATAACACATCGGCTTTATGACGCGAATATGGCTACCAAGGTCGCGCAGTTTATTCTGCTTGGGGTTGGCGGGGCCAAACTGATCGACGAGATTAATTTTAACCCCGAAAGGTATCACCTTAACGAAGCCCATGGGGTGTCCTCAGTCTTTTATCTCTATAAGAAATTTGGCAGTGTGGAGGAAGTAAAAAAACGGCTTGTATTCACCACACATACTCCGGAAGAAGCGGGAAATGAAAAACATGACATCTACCTCTGCCAGAAAATGAGTTATTTCTGCGGCATCGGTCTGGAGGAAGTGCGGAAGATCACCGGCATGCACGATGATCAGTTCAATCATTCGCTTGTAGCCTTGCGCTTTGCCCATATTGCTAATGGGGTGTCCCAGCTTCATGGAAATGTTTCCCGGGAAATGTGGGGAAAACACGAGGGCATATGTCAGATCATGTCCATCACCAATTCGCAAAACTGGCGCTATTGGGCCGACAAACAATTGTACAAAAATGTGGAGGATGCAAATGACCATCTCTGGGACGACCGCAAAAAGTTTTTGAAACGCAGGGCCTTTGAAATCGTTGCTGACCAGACAGGGAAAATATTCGACCCCAATGTACTGACCATCGTCTGGGCAAGAAGGTTTGCCGGTTATAAACGCGCGGATCTGATCGCCAGTGAACATGAGCGATTCATGAAACTGATCTCTAGTAAGAAATATCCCGTCCAGATCATCTGGGCGGGCAAGCCATATCCGATGGACTATCCCGCAATCAATGAATTTAATGACCTTGTTCACCTTAGTAAGAATCATAAGAATATCGCGGTTCTTATTGGTTATGAACTTGGGCTGTCCAAAAGACTGAAGCAGGCTGCCGATGTATGGCTGAACAACCCAAGAGTACCGAGGGAAGCTTCGGGTACCAGCGGTATGACTGCAGCAATGAATGGGGCGGTCAACTTCTCAACCGACGATGGCTGGATACCTGAATTCATCCATCATGGAAACAATGGCTTTGTTGTGCCGAAGGCAGATTATGCGCACATGACTGTTCAGCAGCAGGACCAATACGATCTGGAGAAACTTTACGAGATACTCGAATCAGAGATACTGCCTCTTTATTACGACGATTATGATACCTGGCGCCAGATCGCAAAGAATGGAATGAGCGATGTGCGTCTCACGTTTGAATCGGGGAGGATGGCCAACGAGTACTACGAAAAGCTTTATAAATAATTGAACTTAACTAAGGAGCGGGCGCCGGAGGGGGAGCGGGCTGCTCTTTCACGATGTCGAGCAGCTCAACATCGAAAAGCAGGGTAGCTCCGGGCTTGATGTCTGCACCGGCTCCGTTGTCTCCATAGCCAAGGTCCGAAGGAATAAACAGTTTCCATTTACTTCCGACCGGCATTAGTTGAAGCGCCTCGATCCATCCCGGGATGACGGCATTTACAGTGAATTCGGCGGGTTGACCGCGTTCTATTGAGCTGTCGAATATTTTTCCATCGAGCAGGGAACCCTGGTAATGGACTTTTACCTTGTCAGTGGCCTGTGGCTTGGGGCCCGTGCCTTCTTTTACTACCTGGTATTGTAACCCGCTGGGCAGGGTGACCACGCCGGGTTTCTTTCCGTTCTGAGCCAGAAATTCAAGACCTTCCTTTTTTGCGCCGGAAGCTTTTTCACTCTTGGCGGCCTGCATGAATCCCATGATACAATTATTGATCTGACCCTCATCGAGCAGCGCTTTATTGTTCTTTGCATCGTTGAGCGCCTTGATGACCAGTTGGGTGTTGATGTTTTTCACCCCCTGTTCCTTGTAAAATCCCGCCATGCTGAGGCCAACCGCATAACTAAAGGAATCAAGGGCCGTCTTCATCACAGGTGCTTTTGAGGCAGTAGGAACTGCCTTTTTTGCCGGCGCAGAAGCCTTGGCGGGGGTCTTTTTCACCGGAGTTTTTGTCTGGGCAAGAACGGGCAGGGAAATTACCAGGAAAAGGAAAGGGCAGAGAATGTTTTTCATAGTTGAAAGCTGTGTGAGCAACAAAAGTAAGGCCCTGTCTGCAATACTCCAATAGCGGAAAAGCTTAACAAATAATTTGACCATTCCCGCGTTATATTAGAGCAAATATTCCCCCATGAAAAATCTGATCTTACCCCTGATTCTCCTCATCTCTATAACCAGTTGCGCGCAACAGAGCAGCTCCTCTGGAAACGGAGGATTTCTTAAGAAAGCTGGCAGCATTCTCAATAAAGGCGGAGGCGGTGGATTGTCCAACGACGACATCGTCCAGGGATTGAAGGAAGCGCTGAGTGTTGGCGCCAGGAATAGTGCCGATCAATTGTCGGCCACTGACGGCTTCTTCAAAAATGCCGCCATCAAGGTGCTGATGCCTGAGGAAGCAAAAAAAGTCGAGTCTACATTACGAAACCTGGGTATGGGCAGCATGGTTGACAACGCCATCCTTTCCATGAACAGGGCAGCGGAAGAAGCTTCAAAATCGGCGGCCCCGATATTTGTCGACGCAATCAAAACCATGAGCATCCAGGATGCTGTAGGCATTCTGCGTGGCAAGGATACGGCAGCTACCTCATATCTTAAGGGTAAGACTACACCCCAGCTGACCACAACTTTCAAACCTGTGATCGACAAGGCCCTGGCCACCACCAATGCCACAAAATACTGGAAAGACCTGTTTGAGACCTACAATAAATTACCAACGACTTTTAAGAAAATCGATACCGACCTTTCTTCCTATGTTACAACAAAGGCACTGACTGGTTTATTCCTCCAGGTGGCCATTGAAGAACAGAAGATCAGGAAAGATCCGGCAGCAAGGGTGAACGACATACTTAAAAAAGTATTCGGAAACTAGTTCAGCGGAATATCCCTTTTAAGCATTTCCTGTCTATTGGCTATCGCCCAGGCAGTATAAAAAATAAATCTTGCTCTTTTGGCGAGCAGCGGATAATTGATTTTGTCCGGTGTATCACTCGGCCTGTGGTAGTCCGCGTGTAGGCCCCCAAAATAGAAAAGCACAGGAATACCCTTCTTTGCAAAATTGTAGTGGTCGCTGCGGTAATAAATTCTGGCAGGATCCTTCGGATCGTTGTATTTATAATCCAGGGTTAGTTTGTCGTGCTGGTCATTGACACCTTCGCTGATTGGCTTGAGGTCCGAGCTGAGCTTGTCGTCACCGATTACAAATACATAATTTGTGGTGTCGGCCTGGATGCGACCGCTGTCGATCCTTCCAATCATGTCGATATTCAGGTCCACCGAGGTCTTGTCCAGAGGAAAGGCCGGGTTGTCGGAATACCACGAGGAGCCCCATAGGCCTTCTTCTTCACCAGAAACGGCCATGAAAATAATGTTGCGTGCGGGTCTGTGTCCTTCTTTCACTGCCTTTGAAAATGCCTCTGCTATTTCGATGAGGCTGACGGTTCCGGAACCATCGTCGTCCGCCCCGGGATAGAGAATACTGTCCTCCCTGATGCCCAGGTGGTCATAGTGAGCGGTGATGATGACGGCTTCTTCTTTTTTGTCGGATCCTTCCAGCATGGCGATTACGTTGCTGCTCTCCATCCGGTCGGTGTTCTTTTGCAATTCGAGGGATACTGTTTTGAAATAACTATTTGGCAATGGCACCCCTTTCTTCATCATCTTTCTGGCTATGGCATAATCACCTCCCATGATAAGCCTTGCCACCGAATCTGAAATGAAGAAAGTATTCGGTATCGGGTTGTTGCGGTTGTCGTTAAAATAGATTGGTCCCTTCGAAGGGCGGGTGGCCCAGGGAAAGCTTCTGTCGACGATGAACAGTGCGATGGCGCCATTTTTCTGGGCCGCAAACTGCAGGGTCCGGAAACTGGGGACAGTGCCCTTTACTTTCTTTCCTTTTATCAGCTTAGTCGGGGCGCCTGGAGTGACCAGGACAATTTTTCCTCTTGCATTCACGGAGGCATAGTCATCTCGCACCGAATCGCTGAGGCCATAGCCTACGTATAAAACCTCGCTTGCGGTGAAGGCCACATTGAAACTTGAATTATCGCTCACCACAAAGTCGGTATCCCGGCGAAGCGCCGCGTCACCGATACTCAGTGATACTTTGATGATTGAATCCTGATAGACAGGAAATGGTTGCTGATAGGTATTATTCCACCCGGGAAGCAGGCCAAGGGTCTTAAATTTTGATTCGATGTATTCAGCCGCCTTACGTTGGCCTGCTGTCGCCGTCATCCTGCCCTGCATTTCCGTACCAGCGACGATGTGGAGGTTCGTTTTAAGATCTGCGGTGTCGATAAGCAATGCATAGTCGGAAGAATCACCGCCGGGCTGGGCCCTCGCTGACAATGATGCACAGAGCAACAGCCAGAAGTTCAGGTACTTCATTGCGTTAGTTTTGGTTGAAGAAGCAGTAGAGCGAGAGCTTAGCCAGTTTCCGGAATGCGAAGTTCTCAGTTCTTTTTATTAATCGGTCAATTCACTCAGTTCCAGCCATCTCATTTCTTTCTCATCCTGCAATTTATTTATTTCCGCTATCCTCCCAGATAATTTTAACAGCTCCTCATATGGAAGATTCCCGGAATTGATCTTTATGGTGCTTGCCTGTTTTTCCTGTTCCAGGTCGGTTAATTGCTTTTGGAGGTCATCCCTTTCCCTTTTCTCGTTGTAGGTAAGTTTTTTTCTTGCAGTAGGTGTTGAACTCGCAGCCGCGGGTGCCGATGTAATTACCGGAGGCGGTTCAGTGGTCAGGCTGGTTCTTTGCGTGGGTTCCTTGTCTTTCAGGGAAAGGCGGTAAAGAGAATAGTTGCCGGGGAAATCCTGCACCGTACCATCGCCTTCAAAAACAAAGAGATGATCCACGAGCCTGTCCATGAAATACCGGTCGTGAGAAACGATAAGGAGGCAGCCGGGGAATTCGCTAAGGAAATTCTCAAGCACACCCAGCGTCGGCAGGTCGAGATCATTGGTCGGTTCATCAAGGATCAGGAAGTTGGGATTACGGAACAATATCGAAAGCAGATGGAGCCTTCTTTTTTCGCCGCCACTGAGTTTGGAAATATATGTGTATTGTTGTTCGGGTGGAAAAAGGAAGAGGTTTAAAAATTGAGAGGCGCTCATCGTTCCACCGCCACTCAACGGAAAATGTTCGGCTATATTCTTTACGAATTCGATCACGCGCATGTCTTCCTTGATGATAAGACCCTGCTGCGAATAATTACCAAATACTACCGTGTCGCCAATATTCACCTTTCCCGAATCAGGAGTTTCGAGTCCCAGTGCGATATTCAGAAAGGTTGACTTTCCCGCGCCGTTTTTTCCCACAACACCGATCCGCTCGCCTTTCTTAAAAGTATAATCAAAACCTTTGAGGATAAGTTTATCACCATAGGACTTATATACTTTTTTCATCTCAATCACCTTGCCTCCCAGCCGGTTCATCTTCATGTCCAGCTGCACGCGCTGGTCTTCAATTGTTTTTTTTGCCCTGGTCTCCAGTTCTCCGAATGCGTCGATCCTGCTTTTGGATTTGGTTGTTCGTGCTTTGGGTTGTTTACGTATCCATTCCAGCTCCTTACGGTACTGGTTTTTGGCCTTGTCGATACTGGCGATCTCGCTCTCATTACGGGCCGCCTTTTTTTCGAGAAAGTTTTCATAGTCGCCCTTGTACACATACAGATTATTTTGGTCGAGTTCCCAGATCTCATCGCTGACGTTGTCGAGAAAATAACGGTCGTGGGTGACCAGCAGCAGGGTTACTTTTTCCTGTGAAAGATATTGTTCGAGCCATTCCACCATGTCCACATCGAGATGGTTGGTCGGTTCATCCATGATCAGAAACACGTGTTTGTGTTCGAAACCAATGTCGATAAGGGTTTTGGCAAGTGCCACTCTTTTCCTTTGTCCACCGGACAGGGTGCCAACGATCTGGTCGAGGTGATGGATGTTGAGTTTGCCGAAGATCTGATTCACTTTATGATCAAACTCCCAGGCATTCATTTCATCTAGTTGTATGATGGCGTCGGTGAGCTTCTTTTCGTCACCTGAATCTACCGCCGATTCATAGGATTTGATGGCATTGATGACCGGATGTTCATGGTGGAAAACATTATCAAGGATTGATTTATTTTCAATAAATACCGGCTCCTGTTCAAACAGCGCGACAGTGACTTCTTTGTTCACCCAAACCGTTCCATCTTCCGCGGTTTCCTTCCCCGCCAGGATTTTCAGCAGGGTCGATTTGCCCGTTCCATTCCTCGCAACCAGAGCGATCTTGTCCCCTTCCTCTATATGGAAGGATATATTGGTGAAAAGTGGTTTGATTCCGTACGATTTGGATATCCCGTCAACTGAAACATAGTGCATTTTGCAAAGATAACTGATTCATGATGGTAGCCATGGCATGACATTAGCAGGAAAATCGTTATATCAGCGTTACTTGATGTTCCAATTATCCTTTAACTTAAGTACATGACTAACCGAAAACTCTCTCCGTCCATCCAGCTGGCTTTCTGGTTCCTGGTATTTGGCACTTCCTGGATCATTTTCACCGATCCCGTTTTGGCTGGGTTTGCGCATTACGATCCTGATGAAATGATCAGACTCCAGACATTCAAGGGAGCTTTTTTTATGTTGGGCGCTTCACTTGTTATTTATTATGTCAGCCGTAAATTTTTTGTGAGACAGGAGGTCATCCTTCGGCAGCTGAGCGAACAAAAAATATTTTACAAGGATCAGCTTGCCAGGGAAGTATTTAAGGCTCAGGAAACCGAAAGAATGAAACTGGGAGAGGAATTGCACGACAACATCAACCAATTGCTGGGGGTGGTGAAATTGTATATCGAACACGCGATGGTGAATCCCTCCGCAAAGGACGACATGCTCAAACGCAGTTCCCAGTACCTCATACAGGTGATCTCGGAAATACGGAGTCTTTCCAAATCACTAATTTCTTCGGAGCTTACTGAATTCAGATTGATCAGATCCGTGAATGAAATGATACAGAGTATAATGAAGATCCAGCATATCAAAATTAATGTGAATCATGAGGAATTTCGCGAAGATTCATTGAACGACATAGGCAAACTGATGCTTTTCAGAATTATGCAGGAGCAACTCAACAATGTGATGAAACACGCCAATGCGGCAACTGTAAACATCATTCTCAGGAATGAAGGTCCCCGGGCCAGCATGACCATTCAGGACGACGGGGTGGGTTTTGATATGAACAAAGTCAGCCCCGGCCTCGGATTCCAAAATATCCGGCACAGGCTTGAACTATTCAATGGTGTGATGAAATTGGAATCGGCTCCTGGCAAAGGGTGCAGGATGCTGGTGGATTTTCGGGTGTAATTATAAAGGGCCGCACCAGCGGCCCTTATAATGTTGCAAAAAGATCGTTATTGAACTCAGATCAATTTTACATTTACTGCATTCAAGCCTTTTTTGCCATTCTGAACGTCAAATTCAACGCGATCATTTTCCTTGATCTCGTCGATCAGCCCACTTACGTGAACGAAAGTTTCTTTGCTTGAATCGTCATGCTTGATAAAACCGAATCCTTTTTCACCATTGAAAAATTTTACGGTTCCCTGGATTTTGTTGTCCATCATTAATTGTATTAGTATTAAAAAATTGAGGGCAAAGATACACAGAATTACTGAAGAATCCAGTTTAATGCCTTAAGATTTACTGGCCCTAACTATATGGTTCATAATAACTTATTTCATATACATAAACTCAACGCTGACTGGGGTTGGAATTTCAACCGGTGCGCCGGACGGGGTCAGGAGCCCCGTAGCCTTGTTCCTGGCGAAAACCACCAGCTGGTTAGACTTGCCATTCACGCAGACCAGGTACCTGTCCGTAGGATCTATATTGAAGTCGCGGGGGTTTTCTCCGAGGCAGTCCTGAAAGCCTTTGGAACTGAGTTTCCCCGTTTTTTTATTAAGAGAAAAGATGCTGATGGTGTTGGAACTGCCCCTGTTGGAAGCATAAAGAAAACGTCCATCGCCGGAGATCCGGATGGCGGCACTCCCAATCTCACCCTTAAAACCCGCCGGATGTGAACTTATCGACTGGATTGTGGTCAGTTTGCCTCCAAAATACTTGTACGCGGTGACGTTGCCGGAGATTTCTT
Organism: uncultured Chitinophagaceae bacterium; assembly: GCA_963808065.1. GTDB lineage: Bacteria > Bacteroidota > Bacteroidia > Chitinophagales > Chitinophagaceae > Flavitalea. Next base: position 716,965 of record CAWEEK010000006.1, on the reverse strand, counting down.
CCAAAACGTAGGCATAGGGCATGGTCTTGTGAAATACGATATGCCGGGGCCCTGCACCGGGGGTGGTTGGAAACTCCATTGGAGTTTCATCAATTGGTTTTTTGCTATCGGCATTAAAAGGATAAAGATAAATCTTGTCGGTCCCCAGGTCAGTGACGGCCAGGAATCGCTTATCCGGAGTGAAAACTACAGAATGCACATGGGGTTTCTCTTGTCTGTCCTTGTTTACACTAGAACCCGTGTGGGTGATCACCTGCGCCGCTTCCCCGATACTACCGTCGGACTGGATGGGATAGACAGAAAAATTGCCGCCCGAATAATTGCCGGCTACTACCCACTTATTGAGGGCATCAACGGATACATAACAAGGGGCATCACCATTCGCAGGTTGGGTATTGAGGAGTTTTAAGGTCGCTGTTTCATGATTGAAAGAAAAAGCACTGACAGTTGGTTTTTTGTCTCCTCCGTTCTCATTGACTGCATAAACTGTCTGGTTGTCTTTTGAGACGGCCAGAAAGGAGGGGTTTTCTGTTGCAATGGTACCGGCGGGACTGAGCGCTCCAGTTGAGGAATTGAATCTGAAAACATAAATTCCCTTACTGGCTCCGTTGGTGTACGTGCCAGTAAAAAGATAATAAGTTTGAGCAGAAAGCGATTGGGCTGCCATAATCAGAAATGTAAAAATGATGAATCGCATATGGGTCTTATTTATTCTAAGGTACGATCAGTTTCAACTGTCCGGGCATGATCTCGCCTTCGATCCGTTTTAAGCGGCCAATGTATTCTCCATCCACCTGGAAATGCACCTTCTTTCTTGTTGTAATTAATAGAGAGGTCGCATGGAAAACCTCGATCTTCTCCGGGTTGAATGGGCGCTGTATCAACAGCATTTTGAAAAGGGCATCAAGTTTTTTTACAATCACTACTTCGAAGAGACCATCGTACAGACTGCCTTCCGGATTTATGATTGCGCCAGTGCCATATTTCGTTGCATTGGCAATTACCACCATCACCGCATCATGTTTTTGTTCTTCCTTGCCCGATTTGATGGTCACTTCCATCCTTGTCCTTCTCCACAGCGTTTTTATGACCACCATGGCATAACCGAGTTTTCCCCTGACCTTCCCTTCCTCGAAATGTTTTACCAACTGGGCATTGAGCCCGATATCGCTGAGGTGAAGACAAACATGTTCGTTGTTGATCCGGATTACATCCGAATCCCTGATCTGGCCATTGACGGCTATCTCCAAAGCCGATTCAGTAATTTCCGGTATGCCCAGTTCTTTGGCCATCCCGTTGGCGGACCCGGCTGGGATGATGCCCAGCGCGATATTCTTGCCAAGCAGTTGTTTAGCAACCAGGGTAACCGTTCCGTCGCCCCCTACCGCGATCACGCGTCCGGGATTACTGGCGGTTATCTGATCCCGGATAGCGGTTTCATCGTTGTCGCCTGTCAGCAAGAGAAAATCGGCACTGATTCCGCTGGATTCAACATGATTTCTGATCAGGTCTTCTTTGTTCTCTCGGGAATTGCGTCCTGAGTTTGGATTGATTACAAACAATATCTTTAAAGCCCGATCACCATTCATGAGCATGATTTTTTTTAAATAGAATCTATGGAACAACCCGTGATCAAAGTGAACACCACAACTGTTCCTTTCCTGAACAGACTAAAGGAAAACCTGTTTCGATGGATAAGATTGACCAACAGACCCGTGGTAAAGCTATACCATGGTTACGGAAATAAGGATGAAATTGTTGTCATAGGACATGTACTTCATCTGAGTCCGTTACCTCGTAAAAAGTATCGTCGCAACGTGTGGACAAACACCTTAGCTCTCATCAGGCTGTTTATGGTGAAACCGGTCCGAGGTGCACGTGTACGACTGACCTTCCAGGGGGAAACCATTGAAACCGTATCCGCAGCAGATGGGTTCTTCAGGGTACAATGGAAACCCGGAAAGATGCCCCCTGCCGGCTGGCATGTGGTGAAAGCCATCCTCGCGGAAGGAATGGTGAAACGATTCTATGGTACTGTTTCATCTGAGGGGTCGATATATATTCCTCACACCAACCAATATGCGATAATATCGGATATTGACGACACCTTTCTTATTTCCTACTCTTCCAACCTGAGGAAAAGGCTTTATGTACTGCTCACCGAAAACGCCTGGAGCAGGAAACCCTTTGATGGCGTTGTAAAGCACTACCAGGCCCTGGGCCTTGCAGGCACGGCGGTAGAAGAACCCAATCCATTTTTTTATGTGTCAAGCAGTGAATGGAACCTGTATGATTACATATCGGAATTCTCAAGAAAAAATGAACTGCCAAAAGGCATATACCTGCTCAGCCAGATCAAAAGACTGTCTGAGTCCTGGAAGACCGGCCAGAACAATCATGCAACAAAATTTGTGCGGATCAGCAGAGTGCTCCAGGCCTTCCCCGAACACCGCTTCATACTGCTTGGGGATGATTCACAACAGGATCCATTTATCTATGCTTCAGTGGTGCAGAACTTCGGAAAGCAGATCAGGGCAGTATACCTTCGAAATGTATTTGCCAAGAATGAAGTGCCCGTGAAGGCGGCCATTGAGAAAATAATCGCTGCCGGCATCTCCGTCTGTCATTTCACTCATAGCCGTGATGCACTGGAACATTCGAGGGTGATCGGGCTGATTTGAGAGACCCTTCTCTGGTACAGTATGGGGAAAAATCTATCCAAAGTAATGGAGATTTCACAGATTTCACGCAAAGGCGCCAAGCAGCCTGCGGCTGACGCGAAGGCGCAAAAAATACATGATTCTTTTGCGGCTTTGCGCCTTCTTCGCGGCTTTGCGTGAAATCCCCTTTAACCTGAAATGCGTGAAATCCCTCCTGCCTGGTCCAATTTTCCCTGTCATCCCCATAAATATTTAGTTATGGAGAATTTAAATACTGATAATGCGCTTAAAAAATATAAATCACTTGTTGAAGATATCGGCACCTGTATGTTTCTTTCTTCCACAGATGCGAACCAGACTGCCAGACCAATGGCAACAACCAAGGTGGAGGATGACGGAACTACCTGGTTTTTCACCAGCAAGGCTTCATTAAAGGTTCACGAGATCAAACAGGATCATACTGTTCACCTTCTGTATGCGCACCCGGGTAAAAGCAGCTATATCGATGTCTGGGGAACAGCAAATCTGGTCTATGATAGAAATAAAATCAAGGAACTCTGGAACCCTATCGTGAAGGCGTGGTTTCCTGATGGTGTTGATGACCCCAATCTTTGTCTCTTAAAAGTTGATCCTTCGAGTGCGCACTACTGGGACAGCGAATCAGGAAAAATGGTACAGTTCGTAAAAATCCTCGCATCCGCGGTAACCGGCAAAAGACTTTCCGAAGGTGTGGAAGGCATGCTCAAACTTTAACAGGTCTTGTGGCAGATTCAAATTCGGCATCGAAACGCGGACTTTCCGTTTTCTTCCATTTGTCCCAAAAAGTAAAGTACAATCCGAAATTATACCTGAATTGTTTGTGATGCAAGGAATGGTGGGTGGCTCCGATGAGCCACCTTCCTATTTTATGCCTGTGAAAATTGGCAGGATAAATTTCCACGTCAAGATGATTGATCACACTGGTGATGGTCATTATGGACAACTGCACCAGGATCACAACCGGGTGCATGGGGATGATCATCAGGGTTACGGGAAGAACAATGGCAAGCAGCAAACCCTCTATGGGATGAAAAGCAAAGGCAGTCCAGGGTGAGGTGATATTGCTCTGATGATGGATCCTGTGTATTTTTTTAAATATAGCCGGCCTGTGCATCCACCGATGGATCCAGTAATAATAACTCTCATCGATCATCATCGAGATCAGGAGGCTGATGGGCAACCACAGTATCGTATACCTGGTAGGATCCAGGTAAATTCTTGTGTAACCGTTTTGCCATAGCCAGGCGATGGCCATGCCCGTGATAGAAAAGGAAACTGAATTGATCACACTCCAGATCATCTCACGCCGCAGTTGCAGGCGGCTGTATTGCTTCTGACCGATTTTCCTGGAATTCCATTTCTCAGGTTTCAGAAAATAAAAAACAAAGTAGAAGAGACCAGACACAAGGAAATACCTCATATTGATGATCGCAAGCAATACAAGAAATGTAACCAGAAAAAGCCTGGGGTTGCTTAGGTCCGGTATAGTCATAATTCATTGACACAATATGTGCCGTTTTAGATACTTAATCACGCATATGCCTCGGTTGGTTCGCAGGTACAGATCAGGTTCCTGTCACCGTAGGTGTTATTGATCCTTCCCACCGCCGGCCAGAATTTATTCATCGAAACATAGGCCAGGGGAAAGGCGGCTTCCTGTCTTGAATATTTGTGTTCCCAGGTGTCGCTGCAGATATTTTTCATGGTATGCGGAGCATTCTTCAGGGCATTGTCGGACCGGTCGGATTTTCCACTTTCGATATTTTTGATCTCTTCATAAATACTGATCATGGCATCACAAAATCTGTCGAGTTCGGCCTTGCCCTCACTTTCTGTTGGTTCGATCATAATTGTTCCCGGCACAGGGAAACTCATGGTCGGAGCATGGAATCCATAATCCATCAGACGCTTTGCTACGTCTTCGGCTTCAATACCCGTGGCGGATTTGAAAGGCCTGAGATCAACGATGAATTCGTGTGCACAGGTGCCGTTCTTTCCCAGATAAAGGATCTTGTAATATTTTTCCAGCCTTGACTTCATGTAATTCGCGTTCAGTATGGCATACTCCGTTGCGCTGCGAAGCCCTTGGGCGCCGAGTAGTTTTATGTACGCATAACTGATCAGCAGAATACTTGCCGATCCATACGGCGCAGCGCTGACCGCGTTTGCATGGGCTGCTTTCTTATTGATGGAAACATGTCCGGGAAGAAAGGCGGCGAGCTGGTCGTTGACGCAGATCGGTCCCATCCCGGGGCCACCACCACCATGGGGAATGGCGAATGTTTTGTGCAGGTTAAGATGACAGACATCGGCGCCGATTATGCCTGGTGAAGTCAGACCCACCTGAGCATTCATGTTTGCCCCATCCATATACACCATACCTCCATTTTCATGAACAATCCTGCAGATGTCCTTTATGCTTTCTTCAAATACACCATGGGTGGAAGGATAGGTGACCATCAATGCAGATAAACTGTCCTTGTATTGAAGGGCCTTCGCTTCGAGATCGGCCACGTCGATATGACCTTCTTCATCACTCTTCACCACCACTACCTTCATGCCCGCCAGCACGGCGCTGGCAGGATTGGTGCCATGTGCGGAGATCGGGATCAGCACCACATTGCGGTGGGCTTCGCCGCGGTCGGCGTGATAGGCACGGATGGTCAGGAGTCCTGCATATTCGCCCTGCGCGCCGCTGTTTGGTTGCAGGGAACAGGCGGTGAACCCGGTGATCTCGCAAAGCAACTGACTGAGTTCATCCGTGATTTGCAGGTAACCTTCGGCCTGATTAAGTGGAACGAAGGGATGGATCTGGCCGAATTCAGGCCAGCTCACGGGGATCAGCTCGGTAGCCGCATTTAATTTCATCGTACAGCTGCCGAGTGGAATCATGGATATATTCAGGGAAAGATCACGGCTTTCGAGGTGTTTGATGTAGCGCATCATTTCCGACTCACTGTGGTGGGTATTGAATACAGAATGGGTAAGGAAAGCGGAATTGCGTCGGAGTGAGGCGGGTATATGATCAATTGTTTTTTCCGCATCAAATACGATGGAGGCATTCAAATTTCCTCTTGATTCCTCAAACACCGAAACGATGTCAAGCACATCGCCAGGTAGTACCGTTTCATCCAGGGACACGCCAATGTGATGGTTGTCGAAATACCTGAAATTGATCTCTTTTCTTTCGGCGATTTCCCTAACGATCGTTGCGTCACTGACCCTGAGCAGGATGGTATCGAAATAATTTTTGTTCAGTTGTTCAAATCCAAGATTGGTAAGTTCTTCTGCAAGTGCCCCGGTAAGTGAAGAAACGCGTTGGGCAATATTTTTCAATCCGGCGGGGCCATGATAAACCGCGTACATGGCTGCCATGTTGGCGAGCAATGCCTGGGCTGTGCAGATGTTCGATGTCGCCTTCTCGCGCTTTATGTGTTGTTCCCTGGTCTGCAGCGCCATTCGAAGTGCACGTTGGCCGGTGGCATCAACGGAGATGCCGATGATCCTGCCTGGTATGCCACGTTTGAATTCTTCTTTTGTGGCAAAAAATCCTGCATGAGGACCTCCGTAGCCAACGGGAACGCCAAATCTTTGTGCCGAACCAACCGCTACGTCAGCGCCAAGTTCACCAGGTGGCGTGAGCAGCGTCAGCGCCAGCAGGTCGGTAGCCATCGCCACATACCCATTTACGCCATGTACTGCATTGATGAAATTGCGGAGATCGGTGACCGATCCATGATTGTCAGGGTATTGAACAAAGGCGCCAAAGAAGGACTGGTCTACTGTGAATGTGGCGGCATCCCCGAACACCAACTCGATGCCGATGGGTTCGGCCCTGGTGATCAATACATCACGGGTCTGTGGAAATATGTTGTTGTCGACAAAAAATTTAGGCTGAGTGATGTTCTCAGTTTTGTTCACGTGATGGAACAACATCGCCATCGCTTCTGCTGCAGCCGTAGCCTCATCCAGCAGGGAAGCATTTGCCAGCGGCAAACCGGTAAGGTCGGTCACTACAGTTTGAAAATTCAGCAGGCTTTCCAAACGGCCCTGCGAAATTTCAGCCTGGTAGGGAGTGTACTGGGTGTACCATCCCGGGTTTTCAAAAATATTTCTGAGGATCACGGAGGGCGTGATGGTACCATAATAACCCTGCCCTATGTAGGTTCTGAAGACCTTGTTGCGATTTGCGATCCGGCGAAGTTCCCTGAGGTATTCATATTCGCTTTGTGGCTCAGGATTTTTGAGGGGTTCGGTTGAACGGATCCCTGCCGGGATGGTACTGTCTATTAATGAGTTGAGATCTTTTTTGCCAATAGATTTCAGCATTTCCACCGTTTCTGCGGGGTCCGGGCCAATGTGTCTCGCCTGAAATTCTTTTTGCTGGTGTTCGAAGAGATTCATCAAAAAATATTAACCGTTTTGAAAAGAACCGCAAAGTTAAGCGAAAGTGGAATCAGATTATTGCCGTGAAGGCAATGTGTATAAGGGGTGACCAACCTAAGACTGGGGTGCCATCAGCTTTTCCAGTACATAATAAACGATGGGGCAGAAGGAAGAATTTTTCAGTGTCAATTCCTGTCTTTTGATGATCACATCCTCATCGGTATAGGGGAAACGTTCGCAGTCCGAGGGCCGGACTTCATAAATACCGCAGCGGTTGTCCTGGCCAAGGAAGGGACAGGGGGAGGATTTTACCACATAGTCGCCGTCGCCGTCAATACGGAGATAGGTTTCAATGAAGTCGCTTTCCTTCATCTTAAGATGGCGGGATATGCGTTTAATATCAGGAGTTTTGAACCGTGGTGAAAATTTTTTGCAGCAATTTCCACAGGTAAGGCAGTCGATCTTTTCAAATGCCTGTTCATGAAGATCCGGGAGCTGACGCAGCACCTCATTCTTATTGGCGCGGTGCAGGTATTGTTTATACATTTTCTGGCGTTCCCGCGACTTCTTCTCCCAATTTTGCAACAGATCCTGGGCCATAGGAAGCAAGTTAGTTCTTTGCCGGCGCTTCAGGGCAGTGTAAAATAGTGCTGGCCTTCTCCCACTTCATTTTCAATCGCGTTGAGAACAACGTCAAAATGTTTCTGATTGCCAAGAAAATCGGCTTCTGCCGCATCAATGAAGAGGGTCTTGATATTGTGCTGCTTGATGAAATGTATGTAGGCCTCCTGGATATTGAAGAGGTATTCATCGGAGATAGATAGTTCGTAGGACCTGTTGCGTCGACGGATGTTTTGCTGGAGTTTCTGCACCGGCACGTGAAGGTAGATGAGCAGGTCGGGAACGATAAGTTGTGGACGGATGATGTCGAAGAGTTTATGATAGAGCCTGAACTCTTCGTCGGACAGGTTCACCTTTGCGAAAAGAATGCATTTGGAAAAGAGATAGTCCGCGATCGTGAGGTGCCGGAACATGTCCTTGGTGTGGATCAGTTCCTTGAGCTGTTTGTACCGTTCGGCCATGAAGAAGAGTTCCAGTGGAAAGGCGTATTGCCCCGGGTTGTCGTAGAATTTTGGAAGGAAGGGATTGTCAGCAAATTCTTCCAGCACCAGTCGCGAGTTGTATTTTTTGGCAAGCAGATGGGCCAGTGTTGTTTTTCCGGCGCCAATATTTCCTTCGACAGCGATAAAATGATAGTTCATGAATGGAATTTTTTCACCTCCAGAGGATCAGGGCAGTCCTCCAGCAATTGAAGTACGGTTTGGTGCAAGATAGGATGTATGTAAGCAGGAGCAATTTCTGCGAGTGGCTGGAGAACGAAACGACGTAATTGCAGCTGGGGATGCGGGATGGTCAGACCTGGCTCATTGACGACAAGGTGATCATAAAACAGAATATCAATGTCGATGGTCCTGGACCCGAAACGTTCAGCTCTTTTTCTTCCCATGCTTTTTTCGATTTCCAGGATACGGGAAAGAAATTCTCGTGGAGCGATCATAGTTTCCATCACCAGCACCTGATTTAAAAAGGGATCCTGGTCGGTTTTCCCCCAGGCGGCGGTTTCATAAAAAGACGACTTGTCGACAATGGTGCCGCAGGCTTCCTGCAGTTTGGCAGCGGCCCTGGTTAGTTCCTGGACTCTGTTGCCGATGTTGCCGCCGGTACACAGGTAAGCATAATTCATGGCTTGCAAGGTAATTCCGATTGCAATAAAAAATTAAGGGTTAGCCCGGGTATCGGTAAATTTGCATTCCCTGCTGAATTCTACCTAATAAAAAGATTTCCAATGAACGGGTTCCTGAAAACTTTCTTTGCCGCGCTACTCGCGATTCTGGCCTTCGTGTTCATTGTCATGTTTATGACAATTGTCGCCGTTTCTTCCATCGCCACAAGGGAAACGACGGAAGTTCCGGCAAAATCCGTCCTGGTTGTAGACCTGGGCGACCATTTCTCAGACGTTCCTCCGTCAGATCCCTGGTCGGAGATCTCCAACGTGGGTAAGGAGAGCACACCAGGCCTATACGAGTTGATCAGGATAATAAAACATGCACGCTATGATCCTGCCATCCAGGGGATATATCTGAAGGCCGGTTCCAACAGTAATGATTTCGCGTCCAGCGAGGAGCTCCGTAAGGCCATTATCAATTTTAGAAGCGATGGAAAATTTGTTTATGCATATGGTGATGTAATTGGAGAACAGGCCTACCTGGTGGCGCTGGCCGCAGATAAAATATATTGTAATCCGATGGGCGGCCTGGAATGGGATGGCATAGCCATGCAAATGCCATTTATAAAAACCGCTTTAGAAAAACTGGAGATCCAGCCCCAAATATTTTATGCCGGCAAGTTCAAAAGTGCCACAGAGCCGCTGCGGGAAACCAGGATGACCGATGCCAACCGTCTCCAGAGCAAAGAGCTGCTTGGTGACCTTTATGGCAATTTTCTGACTACCACTTCGGCTTCGAGGAAGATCGATACGGCTACTCTTCACCGTTATGCTGATTCCAATGCCATCGCTTTTCCGGTGGATGCATTGAAACATGGACTCGTAGATGGTTTGAAGTACGACGATGAGGTGAAAGAAGAAATCAGGAAAAAGCTGGGCAACAGCGCAGGTGAAAAGATCAATTTCATAGGCCCCGGTAAGTACGGAGCGGCAGTGGATTTCAAACAGTCAGGAACAGATCGGATCACGGTGATTTATGCAGAGGGAACGATCATTGATGGCAGTGGTGAAACTGGCCAGATAGGATCGGAAACCTATCGCAACTATATTCGCAAGGCCAGACTCGACAACAGGGTAAAAGCAGTTGTGCTGAGGGTGAATTCCGGAGGTGGAAGTTCTCTTGCCTCTGAGGTCATCTGGCGTGAAATCGCAATAACAAGAAAGGTCAAACCCGTAATCGTCAGCTTTGGTGACGTCGCGGCTTCAGGTGGTTACTATATTTCGTGCGGCGCCGACAGCATCTTTGCCCAGCCAAATACCATCACCGGATCCATCGGTGTTTTTTCTGTGATACCAAATATGCAGCCCTTCTTTAACAACAAACTCGGTGTTTCTTTCGACGAAGTGTCCACCTCACCGCATTCGAACATGTACACAGTTACCAGACCGCTGAGTCCCGTTCAACGACAATTCATACAAAACCAGATAGACACCATTTACAATACTTTCAAAACCAGGGTGGCCGATGGCCGTAAGAAATCATTGGAGTATGTCGACAGCATTGCGCAAGGTCGTGTGTGGAGCGGTTCCAGGGCCGTCAACCTGGGCCTTGTTGACAGGATCGGAGGGCTGGATGAAGCCATCGCTGCGGCCGCGGCCAAAGCCCGCATCAGAAGTTACCGGCTCAATGAATATCCAGCGAAGCAGACACTGGTAGAAATGTTCTTCAGCGACAAATCTGAAACCGCCCGGGTCGCTGCCATAAAAAAAGAATTGGGAGAGGAAGGGGTACAAACTTATTCCCTGCTCCGGTATGCCAAACAATTTATTGGAAAAGCACAGGCCAGGATGCCATTTGACATCAGCTTCAGATAATCCTCAAAGCACTTACTTCATTCTTCATGCCGAAACCATATAGTCAGCTCAGGGCCATGTTGGCAATCACGCGAGGTAGCCTGAAAGCCATATTCAGAAGCCCGAGCGCAGTCGTATTCAGCCTTGCCTTCCCACTCATCTTCATCCTGGTATTTGGTTTCATCGGCAGCGGGGGAGGAGTAAGCCTGAGAGTGGGCATTCATCCGGGTACGGACACGACCACCGAAATCTATAAAACAATCAGCAATATTGATGGCCTTCTGCTAATGAATCAGGATTCTGCAAGTCTCTACCAGGACCTGTCGAAAGGGAGGATCTCTGCCATTCTTGATATCAAGGAATTGCCCACGCGTTCACCGGCCTTTAAAATTGACCTGGTCAGTTCCGAGGCGGTCAACCCGCAAAATATCCGGGTGATCCGGTCGATTCTCGAAGCCGTGATTGAAGCAAAAGACAAGCAATATTATCCTCAAAGACCAACATATGCGGTGATCAATAGCCAGGTGAACACGATCCCGGGCAGGATATACCGTACCATTGATTTTATTTTACCGGGCCAACTTGGCTTTTCCCTGCTGAGTGCAGGCGTGTTCGGTGTTGCCTTTATCTTTTACAGTCTCAGGCAAACGCTGGTACTGAAGCGGTTTTATGCCACTCCGATCACCAGAACCTACATCGTGCTGGGTGAGGCCTTGAGCCGAATCATATTCCAGATGATGACAGCGGTGATCATCTTGCTTGTGGGCCATTATGCTTTTCAATTTACCCTGTATCACGGGTGGATCACCTTTCTTGAACTGTTGGTCCTGAGTTTTATCGGCCTTACTGTATTCATGGGTTATGGATTTGTAGTCAGCGGGATTGCCCGGAACGACAGTACCATCCCCCCACTGGCAAATCTTTTTACGCTTCCCCAGTTCCTTCTGTCAGGCACTTTCTTCCCCATTGATCGGTTTCCCTACTGGCTACAGCCCATTTGTAAGATCCTGCCGCTTACTTATCTCAATGATGCGATGAGGAACGTGGCCTTTGAAGGAGCCAGGCTTTCGGATTGCGGCAAGCAGCTGGGCGTTTTGGCCATCTGGGGAGTAGTAGTATATGCCATTGCCATCAGGGTTTTTAAATGGGAATAATTTCACAGTGATGAACAACCGATTATGAATTTTCTCAAACTTGGGCTGATAAGCCTGCTCGTTTTTTCCATCCTGCTGTTTCTTTTTTCGCTGCTCATCCCTTCCACTGTGAGGGTTTCGCGGGCTGTCAACATCCAGGCAGGAAGGGAGAAGGTGCTGGACCGAATTGATAATCCTGAGAAATGGAAAAGCTGGAATGAATTGCTCAATGACAAGATAAGTGTAAAGCTTACAGATACCACAAACAGTGAACTGCGTTCAGAATGGAAGTTTGGAACTAAGGTGATCCGCAGTGGTTACTATATTGAAGAATCGTCGGGGGTTACCGTGATACAGTGGTATTTTGATTTCCGGAATGGGTGGACGCCGTGGCAGAAGATTGGCAGTATTACCTACGATAAACAATTTGGGCCGGGCATGGAGAGATCTCTCAATAAACTTAAAAACCTGATCGAGAAGACTCCGTAACTTAGACCCCACCATTTACAATTAAACATTACAATTATGAGGCAGCTCCTCTTTTTATCAATGATCATGGTCTCTGCGTCCTTTATGGAGTGCAGCAGTCAGCCACCAAAAAGTCCACGTGTATCTGCTGAAGGCAAGGATGTGAAAGTAGCCTATGGCCAGCCTTCCAAAAAGGGCAGGGTGATATTCGGCGGGCTTGAACCCTATAATAAAGTTTGGCGGACAGGCGCCAATGAAGCCACTGAAATCAGCTTTTCAAAAGACGCCACCTTCGGCGGCAAGCCCATCAAAGCGGGCACTTATTCACTCTTCACCATTCCTACAGAAAAAGAGTGGACTGTTATCCTCAATCCTGAGCTGAAACAATGGGGCGCTTACGGGTATGATAAGATCAAGGACAAGGACGCTCTGAAAGTCACGGTCCCGGCCACAAAAACACCGGCGGTGGTTGAAAAGCTGACCCTGAAATTCGATGAGAAAAATTCCCTGGTCATAGAGTGGGATCAGACGCACGTTGAAGTGCCGATCAAGATCTGATCTCTTCAAGGATATCCAAAATTGCGGAGTATACCTGCTGAAGTTCAACCGGGCTGATACAATAAGGTGGCATGACGTACACCGTGTTGCCCAGGGGTCGCAGGTATACCCCTTTTTTTAGCGCTTTTTCCGTAAATATTTCCCTGATGCCGCTCGTGTACCCGCTGACCGTGTCAGTTACTTCAAAAGCGACTATAGTCCCCGTCTGGCGATGATTGGTTGTGAGATCCGGATATCTTTCCTTTACTTCCTCAATGAATTTCCTGTGCAGTTCAACGATCAACTGTATTTGCCGCAAGGTTGCAGGTTCCAGCAATAGTTCAAGACTGGCCAGTGCCGCCGTGCAGGCAATCGGGTTGGCGGTAAATGAATGCCCGTGGAAGAAGGATTTCATTTTGTCTTCGTTTACAAAGGCATCGTAGATCGCGGAAGTACAGGCCGTCACGCCCAGCGCCATCGTACCGCCGGTTAGTCCCTTGCTCAGACAAATGATATCCGGTTTTTCCTGCACCTCGGAAGAAGCAAACCAGGCACCCGTTCTCCCGAATCCCGTCAACACTTCGTCTGCAATGCAAATCACGCCCGCCCCATGGCATTCGACAAGTAATTGCTCTAGTGCTTCCGCAGGATACATTTTCATACCCCCCGACCCCTGCAACAGGGGCTCGTATATCAGGCAGGCTGCTTCGGCCAGCAGCTTTGGAGTTTCTGAGGCATCATAACCCTGGAAAACCAGGGGCTGTCCCTTTACCGGGGTTTCAAGAAACAGCACTTCAAACAGCCGCTTCTGGTAGGCGAGGGTAAAGATGCCGCGTTCGCTCACGCTCATAGCACCAAAGGTGTCGCCATGATAACTGTGGGTGAGGGCGATGATCCTGGTTCTTTGAGTTTCTTCGCGGTTCCACCAGTATTGAAGGGCCATTTTGATCGCCACTTCGGTGGCCGTAGAGCCGTTATCGGAGTAAAACACCCGGGAGAAATTGCCCGGAAGGAGTTCCAGCAGTTGTTCGGCGAGGGAGACCGCCGGCTCATGGGTGAATCCGGCAAAGATCACCTGTTCAAGCTGCAAAGCCTGGGCGTAGATCCGTTCTGCGATATAGGGGTGGCCATGCCCATGGATGGTAACCCACCAGCTGCTTATAGCATCGATATACCGCCTCCCATCCTCGCCAATAAGGAAAATACCTTCCCCTTTTACAATGGGTATGGGGTCAGGTCTGTATTTTTGGGGAGTATAGGGGTGCCAGATTACATTCCTGTCCCTTTGTGTTAACGACAATTCCATAGCTGCCAAAGGTAACGATGGTTGTGGTTTCTATTCATTTGCATGCAACGAAGCCGCGTCGAAATTTGTCACATTAATGCACACTACCGCATGGATTCTGAAAGGTTGGTAAAAGACTGTATCAAAGGACGGCCGGAGGCCCAGCGTCAACTTTACGATGAATATGCGGAAGTGATGCTTGGAGTCTGTTATCGTTACACCAAGTCGGTGATGGACGCCGAAGATGTGATGCAGGAAGGATTTATCAAGGTTTTCAGGAATTTACAACAATTCAAATTTCAGGGTGAACTGGGTGGGTGGATCAGAAGAATAATGGTCAACACGGCACTTAATTACCTGAAACAAAGCAAACACTACTCGTCAGACCTCTCTTTTTTTGACTCAGGAATGCACCCGGTATCCGATGACAACCCCGAAATAAAGATGATTGCCAGGGATCTTGCAGACTTGATTCGCCAGTTGCCAACCGGTTACCAGACGATCTTTAACCTTCACGCCGTTGAGGGTTTCTCACACGTGGAGATTGGTAAGATGCTGGGCATCAATGAGGGAACGTCGAGGTCGCAATATGCTCGAGCAAGGGGACTGCTAATCACCTGGCTCGAAAAACAATCACAGGAACACAAAACAGGAACATATGTCCGACCATGAATTTGAGCGTAAGGTCAGGCAGGAACTGAATGACCTAAAAATAACCCCTTCGGGTTCCTCGTGGGTCAGGATCGAAGAGGAACTCAGCCAGCGGCCGCGAAAACGTCCTCTGCTCTGGGTGCCCCTTGTTGTCCTTGGACTGGCAGGCGCAGGATACTTCATCTTCGATAAACCTTCCGGTCAGCAGGTCAACCCCGTCAATTCAACTGCTTCAACCAGCTCCAAGACTAAAACTGCTGCCAGGCCTGCAGAAACCGGATTAATCGACGGTGAGAAGGCCAATGGCAATGAAAAAAATATTAAGGACCAGACAGATGGTTCAAACTCTCTTCCAGAGGCTGCTCATCCTGAGACGAATGATCCAGGCGGTTCCGCCGGTGATGCTATCACCAGGGGCAGTCAACCCTTGACTGGCCAGAACAATCAAACGAAAACCAACCTTAACTCAAGAACTGGAGTTTCTTCAAAAGACAGAACAATTCAACTTTCCAAACCTTCTGACCGGCAAATTGCTTTATTGAAAAGTGGACATCAACGAGCTGAAAAGAACAGCCCTAAAGCCTTAGCCACAGTCAACCGCAACAAAGGAGAAGACCGGCTGACAGATGCCGTCGTTGAAGACATGCTCAGCAGTTCCGAAAACCTGAATTCCGGCATTGCCAAGGGTCGCCCCGCAATTGAACGAAACATGAGCCCCCGATTCAACATGGCGGCCCTGAATAATTATCAACTTTCTAATATAGGAGATGAGATAGATCCGCTATCGGCCTCTGCATACCCAGGTCTCTTCGGTCCTGCTCCTATTGCGCCAACGAAAGGCAGCTTTGTCAAAAAATCAAAATGGTCCTATGCCCTTACCGCTTCCGCGGGTTCTACCATGATCGGTGAGGGATCGCTGGATTTCAAAAACTCCAGTATTCAGGATGTGTCCCAGCAGGCGCTCCAACCTAACTATGCCCCTAGCGGCCCGACCCCCGGACCATACAAACCCTCGAGCATTCGCCCCGGATTGGGATATTCGGTTGGTGGGGTAGTTCAACGCAGGTTGTCAAACAGGTTCTCGGTGTCCGCAGGGTTGAATTATACCAGGCTTACTACTTTCTCAAAGGTCGGTGAGCGCGTCAACGAACCGATCCCTTTGACCAATTCTGTTTCGGGCCCAATAGTCGTTACTAGTTTCTTCCGTTTCCAGGATAATGTGCCAAAAGAATACGTCAACAAATATCATTTTCTCGAGCTTCCCGTGACATTGCATACTACGATCATCAATTCGCGGAAACTGCCGCTGTATTGGAACGCCGGTTTCTCCCTCTCGAGGCTGCTGACATCCAACAGCCTGCTCTTCGATGGTAACAGCGGGGTGTATTATCGCGACAAGAATTTATTGAACGAAACGCAGGCCGCCCTGTCAACCGGTTTCAGCGTGGCGGTATTCAACCGCAGCAAGCATCCGTTGCTGATCGGCCCATCGCTCAAATATCACCTGACTACCATCCTGAAGAAAGACGTAAGCGGCAACAAACACCTGATGTACCTGGGCATGGACCTCAGATGGTTCCTGAAGAAATAATTTCATTCCCGGGTGAGCGTTTGAGGAAGGCAAGATTTCTCTTAATGCCTTTGTATTTTGATCGTTTCAATGGCGAGTCACGGAATATTTTGTTGAAGGATGTTTCAGTAAGCGATTCCCAGTCGCGAGTGGAAAAATTGAGCACCTCAGGCAGCGGTTGAAATTCGGGTACGGTGGTGGGAGATGAAAACCTGTTCCACGGGCATACGTCCTGACAGGTGTCGCAGCCAAACATCCAGTTGCTGAACTTACCTTCCATCTCCGCTGGTATCATCATTTCTTTCAGCTCGATCGTAAAATACGATATGCATTTACTACCATCCACTACTTTGCCGGGAGAGATGGCTTCGGTTGGACAGGCATCTATACACCTGGTACAGGTTCCGCAATAGTCTTTTACAAAAGGGTCATCATATTCCAGTTCAAGGTCGGTAATGAGCGTGGCGATAAAGAAAAAGCTACCACCAGACCGGGTGAGCAGGTTGCCATTCTTGCCAATCCATCCCGCCCCACTCAGTTGCGCCCAGCTTCTTTCGAGTACAGGCGCTGAATCTACAAAGCCGCGCCCGTGAACCTTTCCTATGTTCTCTTCCATCAGGTGAAGCAGGGTATTCAATTTTCCTCTGATCACTTCATGATAATCTTTGCCCAGGGCATAGCGGGCAACCTTCACCTCTTTATCAGGAAAAGGAAGAGCCGGAGCATAGTTTAGCAGCAATGTGATCACAGATTTTGCCCCAGGCACCAACTTGGTGGGATCGACACGCAGATCAAAATGATTTTCCATATAGGTCATGGAAGCATGCATTCCCTTGTGCAGCCATGATTCGAGGCGGCGTGCGTCGTCGTCGAGTTTTCTTGCCTTCGCAATTCCGCAATGATCAAAGCCCAACTGTTTTGCATACCCGCGTATGAGATCGGTATTATGTTTCAGATTGTTCAGTGACTAAAGGTATTACAGATCGTGAATAAAAATAATTTGCATAATTTGACGACCCAAAATCACATTATGCATCGGAGGTATTTGCTTGGCATCGACATCGGTTCTTCTTCCGTGAAAACGGCCCTTCTTGATATAGACGGCGGTAATATAGCGGCGATGGCTCACTCGCCCGCTTCTGAAATGGAGATGATCTCCCTGCAGCCTGGGTTCGCAGAACAGGATCCCGAAATGTGGTGGCAGGAATTCCTAAACTGTATGGACCTGCTGAGAAAAAAGATTTCATTCTCAGGCGATCAGGTTGCTGCCATTGGCATCTCCTACCAAATGCATGGGCTGGTTTGCGTGGACAAGGAGCTTAAACCTTTAAGAAATTCCATCATCTGGTGCGACAGCAGGGCAGTGGACATCGGCAACAAGGCCTTCAAGTCGCTGGGTGAGGAATTCTGCCTCAGCAACTACCTGAATTCACCGGGAAATTTTACTGCATCCAAACTCAAATGGGTGAAGGACAATGAACCGGCCCTCTTTGAGAAGATTTACAAGGTGATGCTGCCTGGTGATTATATCGCTATGAAGCTCACCGGCAAACCCGCAACCACCGTGTCGGGACTGTCGGAAGGCATACTCTGGAATTTTCCCAGAAAAACAGTCGCCACCGACCTGCTGAAAGATTATGGCATAGATCCCTCACTGATCAGCGACACGGTTGAGACCTTCGGCGTTCAGGGCACACTTAGTGAAACCGTAGCCAACAAACTGAACCTGCGGACAGGCATTCCCGTTAGTTACCGCGCGGGCGACCAGCCAAACAATGCATTTTCGCTGAATGTGCTCCAGCCGGGCGAGATCGCGGCCACGGCGGGCACTTCAGGGGTTGTCTATGGCGTAACAGACAAAGTGGAATATGATCCGGCGTCGAGGGTGAACACCTTCGTGCACGTCAACCACACCGACAAGGACCCGCGTTATGGAATTCTCCTCTGCATCAATGGAACGGGAATACTCAACAGCTGGCTCAGAAAAAACTTCTTCAACAATCTCTCATACGACGAGATCAATAAAATAGCCGCCTCCGCGCCTATAGGTTCAGATGGACTTCAGTTCTATCCCTTTGGAAATGGAGCGGAGAGAGTATTGGAAAACCGCGACCCCGGGGCGATGATGCGGGGGTTACAATTTAACAGGCATCACCAGGCCCACGTGGCGCGTGCTGCACAGGAAGGCATCGTCTTCTCATTATACTATGGTGTGAGCATCATGAAACAAATGGGTCTGCAGGTAAACAAAGTAAGAGCAGGTTACGCAAACATGTTTCTCAGCGATACCTTCGCGGAAGCCTTTGCCAACACCTGCGCTGCTTCACTCGAACTCTATGACACCGATGGGGCGGTGGGTGCAGCAAGAGCCGCGGGAGTTGGGGCTGGTGTATATTCAGGCTTTGAATCCAGCTTCAGTGGAATGAAAAAAATCAAAACCATTGATCCCGATCCTGCGCTTCAACCCAGATATGCACAGGCCTATGCCCAATGGCTGGAAAATATGAGCAGACTTTAAAGATTAAACAAACATTCATCAATTATCAACTATGAGTTACACTACTGGCAACCACAAAGAATTCTTTCCGGCTATCGGCAAGATCCCATACGAGGGTCACGACTCCGATAACCCCCTTGCATTCAAATGGTACGACGAAAACCGTAAGATCGCAGGGAAGCCGATGAAAGAATACCTGCGTTTCGCGGTCTGTTACTGGCATACCTTCTGTAACACCGGTTCAGATCCATTTGGTCCCGGTACGAAGATCTTCCCCTGGGATGCATCACGCGAGGTGTTGCAGCGCGCCAAGGATAAGATGGATGCCAACTTCGAATTCATCACCAAACTGGGTGCGCCTTATTACTGCTTTCACGACATTGACCTGGTGGATGATGCCGACAACCTGAAAGAATATGAGAGCAGGTTACAGACCATTGTGGAGTATGCAAAACAAAAACAGGCCGACACCGGCGTGAAATTACTCTGGGGCACTGCCAATGTTTTTTCGAACCCGCGCTATATGAATGGCGCTTCTACCAATCCCGATTTCCACGTGCTCACCTGCGCGGCCACCCAGGTGAAGAATGCACTGGACGCCACCATCGCCCTGGGTGGTGAGAATTATGTGTTCTGGGGAGGCAGAGAAGGTTACATGAGTTTGCTGAACACGAATATGAAAAGAGAGGTTGATCACCTGGGAAGATTCCTTGCTACCGCCCGCGACTATGCGCGCAAGCAGGGATTCAAAGGCGTGTTCTTTATCGAACCAAAACCCTGCGAACCAACCAAACATCAGTACGACTATGACTGTGCAACCGTTGTAGGTTTCCTGAGACAATATGGGCTCGACAAGGACTTCAAAATAAATGTTGAAGTAAATCATGCCACGCTGGCGGGACACACGTTCCAGCACGAGTTGCAGGTGGCTGCTGACGCGAACATGCTGGGAAGCATAGATGCCAACCGTGGCGATTACCAGAACTGATGGGACACCGACCAGTTCCCGATCAATATATTTGAACTGACGGAGGCCATGCTCGTCATATTCGAAGCCGGTGGTTTTGGCGGGGGAGGTGTGAATTTCGACGCGAAGACAAGAAGAAATTCGACGGACCTCGAAGACATCTTCCTGGCACATATCGGAGGTATGGACGCATTTGCCCGTGCGGCGATCACTGCCGACAAAATACTGGAAAAATCCAACTACAAAAAATTCAGGACAGACCGCTACAGTTCTTTCGACAGCGGCAAGGGTAAGGAATTTGAAGAAGGCAAACTTTCGCTCGAAGACCTGAGAGCTTATGCCCTTGCGAATAGTGAGCCAAAACAGATCAGTGGAAAACAGGAATGGCTGGAAAATCTGATCAATCATTTTATCTGATGCCCGCTTCAACGAGGTCGATGATCTCCTTGTAAATGTCCGGCGGAGATCCTTTTGAATTGTTCTTTGTGAAGATCACGCAGGCATATTTTTTTTGAAGATCGATGTATGGCCAGCCCCCGGATAATGCGGGGCTGGTCAGCATTGTACCATTGGCACTGATCCAGCTGCCCAGTCCATAGCTCATTCCCGTCGTTACTTCGGGCGCCGAAACCAATTTGGCGTTCGCATTCTGTATCTTCTGCATTTCGGCGACTGATGTGTCAGAGAGTATTTTCTTGCCCGCGAGCGTGCCCTTATTCAGGATCATCGCCAGGAATTTCAGGTAGTCGGTGGCTGTTGACATGGCTCCCGCAGCAGGGTTGATCGCCCGGTCGGAAGCAAAGGAGGTTCTTTTCATTCCCAATGGGCGAAACAGTTTTTCCATCGCCAGTCTGTCGAAGGATTTCTTGCCCACCACTTCAAGCACCCGCGCTGCTATACTCGATCCGATTTGGTTGTAGGAGAATGCGTCACCTGGATTGTTTACGATCTCCCTGGCCGCATAGGCATTTACTTCTTCCTCAAGCGACTCAAATTTATTTCTCTGAAAGAATTTCTGAACCCCGCCTTTATCGCCTTGTATTCCGGTGGTGTTAGCCAGGCAATGTCTGAGGGTTAGATATCCCTTGGAAAATTTTGCGAATATGGGTAGGTATTTTGCTACCGGATCATCCAGGTTCAATTTACCCTGGTCAACAAAATTCATTACCAGTGCGGCAGTGAACCAGGCGCTGGAGTAGTCGATGGCTTCCTGTGTAGTGAACTGCATCTCACCCGTCACCTTTTGAAATACCGTAGTGTCTTTCCAGACCATGATCGCGACATCCCCCCATTTGACCCCCCGCTGCTCGACGACCTGGGCCAGGCTTTCAAACCCTGGCTGCGATTTTGCAGACTGTAAGATTAACAGGCCGGCGACCAACAACATGCTGCATAGGCAGGTTTTTCCCATTGAAACTGACATCGTTACTTAATATTTTCCTTTGGATTGCGATTTGATAACTAAAGCAGTATTAAGGCAATTTATTGATAATCCGGGTAACCGGATGAGCGTCATACATACTTTAACCATTAGAATATGAATCTGAATAATTTCACGATAAAGGCTCAGGAAACCATTGCGCAGGCGCAGCAATTGGCTTTTAACAACAGCAACCCAACCATTGAAACGGAGCACTTGCTTAAAGCGTTGCTTAGCGACGAAGATTCTCCTGTTCAGTATCTGCTGAAAAAAAACAACCTGAACCTCGCCTTCCTCGAGTCGAAGGTGGATGAAGCCATCTCGAAATTGCCGAAAGTGCAGGGAACCGAACCCGCCCAGGCAATTGGAAGAGATGCAAATAATGTCATACTGCGCGCCGGTGCCGTGATCAAGAGTATAGGGGATGAATTTATCAGCGTCGAACACCTGCTTATGGCCATACTCCAGGGCAAGGACAATGCAGCCAAAATGCTGAAGGACATGGGATTGACCGAAAAAGATTTTACCGCGGCCATTCGCGAACTGAGAAAAGGTTCACCATCGCCTACTCAAACTTCAACCAACACCGTCAACGCCCTGAATAAGTATGCGAGAAATCTGAACGAGATGGCTCGCGAGGGCAAACTCGATCCCGTGATTGGACGCGACGAAGAAATTCGCCGCACCCTTCATATTCTTTCGCGGAGAACCAAGAACAACCCGATCCTGGTCGGCGAACCTGGTGTCGGTAAAACAGCCATTGCGGAAGGTCTGGCCCACAGGATCGTAAATGGAGATGTTCCGGAGAATCTTAAATCCAAAGTGATCTATGCGCTTGATATGGGTCAGCTGATCGCAGGAGCAAAATACAAGGGTGAATTTGAGGAACGCCTGAAAGCAGTGGTGAAGGAAGTAGGATCCAGTGACGGCGACATCATTCTGTTCATCGACGAGATACATACGCTGATCGGCGCAGGTGGCGGCGAAGGCGCAATGGATGCCGCCAACATACTGAAGCCAGCGCTCGCCAGGGGCGAATTAAGAGCCATCGGGGCCACTACTCTAAATGAATACCAGAAATTCTTTGAGAAAGATAAAGCGCTGGAACGTCGGTTCCAGAAGGTTCATATTGGAGAACCTTCGATCGAAGATGCAATCTCCATACTCAGGGGATTGAAAGACAGATATGAAACCCACCATCATGTGCGAATCAAGGATGAGGCGATCATCGCCGCCGTGGAACTCTCGCACAGATACATCACTGATCGCTTCCTTCCCGACAAAGCGATCGACCTGATCGATGAGAGTGCAGCCAAGCTTAAGACTGGAAATGAATTCGATGCCCGAAGAACTCGACGAGTTGGAAAGAAGGATAAGACAGCTGGAAATTGAGAGAGAGGCCATTAAAAGAGAGAATGATGAGGTGAAACTGCGGGAGTTGAATACTGAGGTTTCCAACCTGGCTGTCGAAAGAGACACGCTGAAATCGAAATGGCAGCAGGAAAAGGACATTGTTGAAAAGCTACAGAATGCCAAGGCCGAAATTGAGAACCTGAAGTTTCAGGCCGAACAGGCTGAGAGAAATGGCGAATATGGCAAGGTTGCGGAGATCCGATATGGAAAGGTTCAACAGCAGGAAGTCATCATCAGTGAATTGACCGCACAGCTTGATTCCATCAGCGAAAAAAGATTGTTGAAGGAAGAGGTGGATGCGGAGGACATCAGCCTATGCAGTGGCCAAGGCTACCGGAATACCGGTGTCAAAAATGATCCAGAGTGAAAAAGATAAATTACTCAACCTGGAAGAAGAGCTGCATGCCCGGGTTGTTGGGCAGGATGAAGCCATTACCGCAGTTGCTGACGCAATACGCAGAAGCAGGGCAGGTCTCCAGGATCCCAAAAAACCCATCGGTTCGTTCATCTTCCTCGGAACCACCGGCGTAGGTAAGACCGAACTGGCCAAAGCACTGGCCGCATACCTTTTTGCGGATGAGAGCATGATGACAGGATCGACATGAGCGAATACCAGGAAAAACATTCCGTCAGCAGACTTGTCGGCGCGCCTCCGGGATATGTGGGATATGATGAAGGCGGACAGCTTACCGAGGCCGTACGGAGGAAACCCTATAGTGTGATTCTGCTGGACGAGATCGAAAAGGCGCATCCCGATGTCTTCAACATCCTGCTCCAGGTGCTTGATGATGGCCGGTTGACGGACAATAAGGGCCGGGTGGTGAATTTCAAGAATACCATCATCATCATGACCAGTAATATGGGCAGTGAGATCATCCAGGAGAATTTCGAAGACATTACAGAGGAAAACCTCGAAACCGTGGTTGAAAACACGAAATCAGCAGTTATCAGTCTGTTAAAACAAACGATCCGGCCGGAATTTCTGAACCGGATCGATGAGGTCATCATGTTCCAACCGCTGATGAAGAAAGAGATCAAAGGAATCATCCGTATCCAGCTCGAGGATCTTAGGAAACTAGTGCTGGCAGCGGGTATTCAACTGGATTTCAGCGACTACCTGATCGAATTCCTCGCAGAGAACGGTTTTGATCCGCAGTTTGGCGCGAGACCACTTAAGCGGTTGATTCAGAAGGAAATAGTGAACAGGCTCAGCAAAAAGTTGCTGTCTGGTGAAGTAGACAAATCACGTCCGTTGCTGGTGGACGCCTTTGACGGAACAGTGGTGTTTCGCAATGAAATACCTGAAATTGAGCCAACAAATGGACGAAAAATTAAGTAATCTTGCATTCTCAGGCAGGATCTAACCCACAAGCCGGGAATTTGCAAACAGTAAAAACTCATCGTTGCACCTAAATTCTGCAGCATGATACCAAAGAAGATTTTATGGCTATTAAAACACCGATTGAGATCATTTCGCCCAAAGAATTTTGGGTCGGAGAAAAAAGTGCAGGCATTTCTTTAGTTGAATTCGGAGACTATGAAAGTGAAGCGTGTGCGAAAGCACATGAAGTAGTTAAAAAGTTGCTGGCGGAATTTGAAGGCAAGATCAAGTTCAATTTCAGACATTTTCCGCTGACAAAAATACACCAGCGATCCATGAAAGCGGCTGAAGCTTCTATCGCTGCTGGCCAGGAAGGCAAATTCTGGGACATGCACAACCATCTTTTTGCCCACCGTCGCCAGCTAGGAACCATCAGTCTTAAGATCTACGCCAAGGAAGTTGGTGTCACCAACAAGAGACTGTTGTCGGAACTCGTGGATTCAGTTTATGGCTGGTCTGTCAGAAATGACCTGCTGGAAGGCCTGGATAAGGGAGTACGGGATGTGCCAACATTCTTCATCAATGGAGAGATGTTCGCGGGTAAACCCACCTTTGAAAGTCTGAAGAAAGCGATTGCCGAGACAATCAGGATTCAGAAAGCCCCCGCAAGGAAGAGGGCTTAGGCCTTATCAACAAATAAGTTTAAATTGACTGTACAGGGCAATGCCGCAAGGTTATGCCCTGTTTATTTTGCGGTACTTCATTTGCATTTAATACCTGGTGACCATAGGTTCAAACCGCCTTCATACCTGTTCAATACCTGCATTGTCGGGATTACTCCTCATTTTCCTGCTTGGTTCTTCGGAGTTGCAGGCACAAAAAGACACCCTGGAGCAGAAGGCGAAGGATACTTTTTTTTTGCTGCGCTACAAGGGCATCCTGGGGAAACTTGGGCGGAGCATCATCCGCGACACTGCGGCCCCCGATCCCAACCTGCAGCGAATAGACAAGATTTACGAGAGATTCAGGGGAAGGATCATCCGCCGCATCGATGTCAACCGGCTTGACTTTGGTGTACCACTCGATGACACCTCGAAAAGCTTCAAAAATACCCTCACCCGTGTTGCCGACTTTGTACACCACGAGACGAGGGAATACGTGATAAGGAACAACCTTTTTTTTAAGGAAGGCGACACCCTGCTGCCAATCCTGCTTGCGGACAATGAAAGACATCTTCGTGATCAAACCTATATCGGCGATGCCAAGATCATTGTGAGGAGGGTAATCGGATCCCGTGATTCCGTTGACGTGATCGTGCTGACCAAGGACGTACTTTCCATTGGCGGTCGGTTCAAAATGGGTTCACTGACCAAGGTGGAAACAGCCGTGCGGGAGGATAATTTTTTGGGCTGGGGCGACCGGCTGGCGGTCACCGCATTCTATGACCAGATCAGAAACAGGCGCTGGGGCTCGGGAGCGGAATATGTTGCCCGGAACATGGGTGGCTCGTTTGCTGACGCTTCTTTTGGCTTCCTGGATTTCGCCAACAGCTTTAACACCTTCAACAAACAGGAGACAAACATCTACGCCAGGGTAATCAAGCCGCTCGTGAATCCCTATATGAAATGGACCTATGCGCTGGAAGGAGGGTGGCATAAAAATAAAAACCGGTATTTCGAGGATTCACTCTACAAGTCGGATTACCAGTACGAGTATTATAATATCGATGCCTGGGGAGGACTCAACCTCAGCGCCCATCAATTAAATAAGGACATCCGCGATGAGCGTCTCCGTACGCTGGTTGGGCTGCGTTTCCTTCATCAGGAATTTTCACAGGTGCCAGAAAAATATCTGGAGCAATATTTTTATCAGTATGCGAATATCACAGGGGTGCTGGCCTCGATGTCGTTATTCCGGCAGGACTTTTACAAAACACAGTACGTATATGGCTTTGGCCGAAACGAAGACGTTCCGGAAGGACTAAATGTGGGCATAACCACTGGGTATACCAACAAACAACAGCGGGAACGGCCGTATTTCGGACTCGATCTCGGTCTGAATTATTTCAGCCGGCACAAAAACTACTGGAACTACACCTTCCGGGCGGGCGGGTACTCGTATAAAAGGAAATATGAGGACGTCAGCCTGCTTTTCAACCTGGAATTCTTTAGCCGCTTGCGACAGTTGAGCAAGTCGTGGAGACTAAGGACCTTTTTATCCGCCGGGCTGACCACCCAGTTGAACAAACAACTGAATGAGCCGCTGTTGCTTGAGAGCGTATTTGGTTTATCCGAATACCAGAACATCAACCTCGGCGGCGATCACCGCCTGACTGTCAAGGGCGAAACCGTTTTCTTCAATGATTTTTCCCTCATTAATTTCCGGTTTGCACCTTTTGTTTTTGGCAATGGTTCACTGATTACGCCAGTGGGAGAATCACTGAAGAATACAAAGCTCTATGGTACGCTTGGCGCGGGAATCCGCTCCAGGAATGAAAGTCTTGTATTTGGGACCCTTGAGCTGAGGGCCTATTACTTTCCTGGGAAGAATTTCAACGGCGACAGCTTCAGGATAGATTTCAATACCAATATCAGGTTCAAATACAACAACCAGTTCATCCGCAGGCCGGATTTTATAACGGTTAACTGATTGTTTCCGCCAGGATTAAAATAATCAGGCTCCTGCTTCGTTTCTTTTTTATGAGCGTTTTGCCGAAATTGAGAATTATGAAAACCTATATCCTTGTCGCCATCTCCGTATTTGCCATCCTGATGATGGTGGAATCCTGTAAGTCACGGGCCACTGTGCTGACCGCTGAAGAAATTGGTGTGCTGGACTCGGCAACCAGACCCGTTGTGCCCCAGGACAACACAGAGGAGAAAAACGACCCTGAGGAAGATACCGCAGATGTTGTGGAACCTGTTGAGCCAGAGACCTCCATCGCGTCTGCAACTCCTGCTGCTTCAACAATATCCCCTGATTCAGCCTTGTATCAAAGCAGTCTCAAGCGAATGGTAAATGGCGATGCTTCGGGCAAATGGCCCGTCCAGTCACCCTTCCCGCTACCCGGATCTATACTTCCATACAAAACGATACTGGCCTTCTATGGCAATCTTTACTCCAGGCGAATGGGGATATTGGGTGAACTGCCGCGTCCGCAGATGCTCAACAAACTGAAATTGGAAATGAGGCGCTGGCAGCAGGCAGATTCAAGTATTCAAATTCAGCCGGCTCTTCACTACATCGCGGTTACGGCCCAGATCGATCCGGGTAAGGGCGGGAAGTACCGACTGAGGATGCCCTTTCACCAGATAGATTCGGTACTCAGTATGGCGAAGGAGATCGATGCCCTGGTTTTCCTTGATGTGCAGATTGGATTGAGCACGCTGCAGGCTGAAGTGCCGGAGTTTGAAAAATACCTCAAAATGCCAAACGTGCACCTGGGTATCGATCCGGAATTCGCAATGAAAAATGGCAATCCTCCGGGCAAGGCCGTGGGTGTGCTGGATGCATCTGAAATAAACTATACAGTCGATTACCTGGCCAAACTTGTCAAAGAAAATAATATTCCTCCCAAGATACTGGTGGTGCACCGGTTTACACAGAGGATGGTGACCAACTACAAACAGATCAAGCTGGCGCCTGAAGTACAGATCGTGATGCACATGGATGGATGGGGAGAACCTGCAAGAAAGGTGGGCACCTATCAAAATTTCATATACAAGGAGCCGGTCCAGTTTACCGGTTTCAAAATCTTCTATAAGAATGATGTGAAGATGGCAAACAGCAGGCTGATGGGTCCCGAGGATCTGCTGGCGCTGAAACCCAGACCAGTTTATATTCAGTACCAGTAAAAAGCTTTAGTTTCCGTTTATCCGGTTCACGACCACCCAGGTAATCACCGCAATCAGCAGGATTACAACAATCGCAACATAGGTCCAGAAAGTAATGGGAAGTAGTTTCCGGATTCTTTTTTTGTTTTTTCTTTCTCTCAGATACAGGCGGAGCTGGCTGTTGATCTGTTCCACCGATTTGGTAACGGCTTTTTCACTCCCCACTGCCTGAAGGCCTTCAGCGGCTTCACTGAAGAATGGTTCATCAATCATCCATTTCTCTACCTCGTGTTTTTCTTCGGGGGAAAGACGGCCGTTGACATAGTCCATCAGTTTCTGATTGTCGATGTTCCGGTTATTGTTTTTTAATATGTTCAACAGGTCGTCCTGCATAATATTCATCCGTGATCAGGGCTGGCTTTTTTGTCCATGAGGATTTTCAGATTGCGTTTTCCATTCTGGATATGACTTTTGACTTTCATCACGGAGTGGCCGGTAGCGGCCGAGATCTCCTGGTATGATTTCTTTTCCAGATAGAATAAAGTTACACATTGTTTCTGGTCGGGATTCAGATCCGCAAGGCTTTCGTTCATCAGTTCGAGCTGCCGTTCTTTTTCAATATGCAGATATTTTGCTGAAGGATCGGTCGGGTCGGGGATCTGATGCTCATCAATTTCGGCAAGGGGCTTTGCTTGTTTGTCCCTGAGTTTCATCAGGCAATAATTCTTTGCCACCATGTATACCCATGATTTGAAATACTGTACCGAATATCTCTGCAGTTCGGTGATGGCTTTCAGGAATACCTGTTGTACTGCGTCCCTGGCCTCTTCTTCATTTTTGAGGTATTTCATACATACACCGAACAACAAAAGGGTGTAACGCTGGAATAATGTTCCGAGCCAGTGATTTTCATGATCAGCATTGAAATTGTCCATCAGCTGCTGATCGGTCATATGAGCGTGGGGATCTGCCAACTCAGGAGAATATATTTTTGAACCATCTGAGGAGGGTCTGGTCCCAGTTGAGCATTTTGAAGGCCGTGTAAAAAAGAATGACGGCGAAGATTTTCTTCAGTGTTTCCTGGTCAATCCTCACGGCTATTTTGGAACCAAAAAAACTTCCCACCAGGAAGCCGCCCGCTATCAGGCCGATCACTTTGAATTCGATGGGGGTGCCGGAACTGCGGCAATCATTGTAATAAGACAGGAATGCAAGAATGGTAACCGGGAAAGTGAGTACACCAAGGGAAGTGCCCTGGGCCTGGTGTTGGGTGTACTGAAAGAAAAAAACCAAAGCGGGTACCAGGATGATCCCTCCGCCAACGCCAACCATACCACTCAACATTCCTGCAGCCAGGCCAACGATGATCAGTATGATGTATACCTGGATGTCCATAGGATTGGTCTTCATGGTTTCTTCTGGAAAGTATCGGCGTAGAGTTTGATCGCATCTTCTATAACATGCAGGGCAGTGTGCTTGTCGCCGAGTTCATCAACCTTCACCGTCTTGTTCTCCAGTTTCTTGTATTCTTCGAAGAAATGCCTGAGCTCATCAAAGAAATGCTTCGGTAATTCTTCGAGATTATTGTAATGATTCACACTGGGGTCATTGGCCGCGATCGCGATGATCTTGTCATCGGCGTCACCACTGTCAACCATGTGCATCACGCCGAGCACTTTGGCTTCCATCAGGCACATCGCCTGTACGGGCAGAGAGGTGATCACCAGGATGTCGAGCGGATCCTTGTCTTCACCATAGGTCTGCGGTATGAAACCGTAATTACAGGGATAATAAAAAGAAGAATAAATGATCCTGTCGAGCTTCAGCAATCCGCTGTCTTTATCAACTTCATATTTTGCCCGGGATCCCTGTGGAATTTCAATAATCGCATTAACAACTCGGGGTGCATTTTTTCCGTAATGAACGCCGTGCCAGGGGTGTGAAACAGTCATCATACCTGCAAAATAAGTGAATTTATATCGATATGCGATCACCCTGGTGCATTGCGGAGCACAGGACAGACTTAATGTTTAAGTATGGTTTTAAGATCAACCTGCCAGTTGTTCCTGGTATTCACAACAGTCATAACCGTGGTGTCGGCTGTATTGTAGGTGTTGAAATAAGTGTAGATGACCGTGCTGTCATTGAGGTTGCTGATCGAAAGCGGTCTGATAGTGGACTCTCTTCGCTGTGACTTTTCTGTATTGCTGAGCTGTTGATAATTGCGTTGCTGCTGGTCGATAAGCAGCAGGTTAGTTGTGTCCTTCAGCATGTAGAAGCGCGCTTTCTTGTAGTCACCGTCAAGTGAGGCCCGAATAAATTCGCGGCCCGCGTCCTGCGCATTTTCTGCTTTTTCGTACCCGCCACCCGAACATGCCTGGATCAGGAACAAAGCAATTCCCGCGAGGATCATTCTCATTGTTCAGATTCTTTAGTATATGCCTTGATGATGGCCTTAACCAGGCGGTGCCTGACCACGTCTTCTTCATCCAGGGCGATATGCGCGATGCCGTCGATGTCCTTTAGTATACGCACCGCTTTCTCCAAACCGCTGCGTTGATTCTTTGGCAGGTCGATCTGCGTAATGTCGCCGGTGATGATGGCCTTCGCGTTCGCGCCAATACGGGTAAGGAACATTTTTATTTGCAGGTCAGTGGCATTCTGCGCTTCATCGAGGATAATAAAAGCATAGTCGAGCGTTCTTCCGCGCATGTAAGCCAGTGGCGCGATTTCGATCACCCTGGTACTCATGTAATACCCAAGTTTGTCAGCGGGAATCATATCATCGAGTGCATCGTACAATGGACGGAGGTAGGGGTCGATTTTTTCTTTCAGGTCACCCGGTAGGAATCCAAGGCTTTCGCCTGCTTCAACCGCAGGACGGGTGAGGATGATCTTTTTTACCTGTTTATTTTTTAATGCGCGGACCGCAAGAGCCACCGCGGTGTAGGTTTTACCCGTACCTGCGGGACCGATGGCAAAAACAATGTCGTTTTTGTCCGCTTCGGAAACCATACGTTTCTGATTGGCGGTTCTGGCTCGAACCGTTCTTCCGTTTGGTCCGAATACCAGCACTTCGTTGGGGTTGCGGTCGATAAAATTGTCAACGCTTTCTGCGTCGTCACCACCAAGGATCTGTTCGAAATAATTCTCGCTCATATGCCCGTTGCGCTGGAGATACTGTACCAGCAGGCCGATCTTTTCTTTTGCCGAATCTACCTGTTCGGGGGAACCACTGAGCTTGAGCTGAGTGCCGCGGGAAAGGATTTTGAGCAGGGGAAATTTTTTCTTAAGCAGGTCGAGTTTACCATTGTTGACGCCAAAAAATTCGATGGGGTTAACAGTTTCCAGATTAATTATAGTTTCTGTCAAGTAGGTCTTTTTAAGTACGAAATAAGTGGTTAGAGTCTGATATACAAATTACGAAATACAAAGTGATTTCAATGTGGTTATCTTTGGAGGAATGAGCAATTCTATGTTAAAGGTCGGCGTCTTCGGGGTTGGGCACCTGGGTAAATTTCATCTGGGAAACTGGAATCAAATTGAAGGTGTGGAACTGGTCGGGTTTTATGATCCCGGAGATGTCGCTGCGCAGGAAGTGAGCCAGAAATACCAGCTGGCAAGGTTTCTGGATGCCGACAGACTTATGGATGCTGTCGACGCGGTTGACATTGTTGCACCCACCAATCATCATTTCGATTTGTGCCGTAAAGCCATCAGGAAGGGCAAGCACGTATTTGTGGAAAAACCGTTAGCAAATTCCATGGATGAGGCCAGGGAATTATTGAAACTCACACAGGAATCAAAAATAAAAATGCAGGTGGGTCATGTGGAACGTTTTAATCCTGCCTTCCTCGCGATCGAACATCTTTCCCTGAATCCGATGTTCATCGAAGTGCACAGACTCTCACAGTTTAACCCTCGTGGAACCGAGGTTAGTGTGATCCTCGACTTGATGATACACGACATAGATATCATTCTCAGTCTAGTGAAAAGTGAAGTGAAGTCCATCGCCGCAAATGGGGTTACCGTGATGACCGAAACTCCGGACATCGCAAACGTCCGCATTGAATTCAACAATGGTTGTGTTGCTAATCTTACTTCCAGCAGGATATCGATGAAGAAGATGCGAAAGATGAGGATATTTCAGAAGGATGCCTACATCGGAGTTGATTTCCTGGAAAAGAAAACGGAGATCATCAGACTGAAGACGGCAGAGGACCTTGATGCTTTCACCTTCGACCTGGACACGCCTTCTGGCGGAACAAGGACCATCGCCGTATCCAACCCGGCGATCCCGGAAATTAATGCCATCCGATATGAACTTGAGAGATTCAGGGATGCGATAGTCAATAACACACCCACCCCAGTTTCTGAATTTGATGGATATCGCGCCATGGACGTGGCTCACCAGATCCTTCAGAAGATAAAAACCAGCAATAGAACCGTGTTCAGTCAATAATCCGAGTGATGAAACCCTGGATGTTTCTTGTCAAAAGGCTTGCAGATGTGCTCGTTTCGATACTTGCCCTGATCCTGCTATTTCCACTGATCATCTATGTAGTGCTGAGGGTGTGGCTATCATCGAAAGGACCGGTAATATTTGTGCAGGAAAGAGTGGGAAAGAACAGGAAGACATTTTTCATACGCAAGTTCAGGTCGATGTTTCTGCACTCGGAAGAAGAGGGGCCTCAGTTGTCGGCCCACAACGATCCGAGGATCACTCCCTGGGGAAGAACGATGCGTCGTTGGAAACTCGACGAAGTTCCGCAGTTGTGGAATGTAATATTAGGCGACATGAGTATTGTGGGGCCAAGACCCGAGCGCCCGCATTACATTGCGCAGATAGAAAAAGAAGTGCCGTCATTTGAACGAATGCTTGCGGTGCGGCCCGGGATCACCTCGCTGGGTATGGTGCGTTTCGGCTATGCCGAGAACGTACCTGAGATGGTTACACGAACAACGATAGAACTGCATTATGTCGAAAATATGTCTCTTGCGCTGGATATGAAGATCATAGGAGAAACCTTCCGGATCATATTCAAAGGCAGGGGCAGATAGCAAAGGCCAACCAAATTATGCCATCAGAGATCAGATACCTCCGGCGCGAAGAGATTGACACCGGCAAATGGGATGAGACCGTTCTTAAAAATGATAACGGTCTCATATATGCGCAATCAATCTTTCTGGATACCATGGCGGAAAATTGGAACGCAATAGTTGTCAATGATTATGCTGCTATTCTTCCCCTGCCCACAAGACGGAAGTGGGGTATTCCCTATTATTTCCATCCCGCTTTTGTACAGCAATTGGGGCTGATTGGCGATATAGACAACTCGTTGTACCCAAAAATTATTGACCTGGCTTTTAGAACTGTCCATTACGGGGATCTGTTATTCAATTATGACAATGGACATGCGGCCGCTATCTTGCCGTCAAAAAAGCGAACGAATTTCGTAATCGATCTTTCTTCGAGTTATCAATCTATTGCTGCGGGGTTTCATCCAAATGTGCGGCGCACCCTGGTTACTGTGTCGGAAGCCGGACTGCAATATCAGCAGTTGGAGGATGTCGGTGCCGTCATTGACTTTTATAAGGAGCAAGTTGGATCCAGAAGTCGAACGCCTTCCTTGTCAGACTATGCGAATTTCAAGGATCTGTGCAGCTATTACCAGAAAAAAGGGGGCGTCTTTACCAGAAAGGTCGTGAATTCAAAGGGAGAGTTATTATCTGCTGCGCTTTTCTTGATCGATAATAAGCGGGTCTACAATGTGATGTCCGCTGTCACGCCGGTGGGAAGAACGGTTGAGGCGCTGCGGTTCCTGATAAATGAGGTGTTTCTGGAATTTGCTGGCCGGCCATTGCTTTTCGACTTTGAGGGGTCAGATCTGCCGGGTGTGCGGGTGTTCTACAGCAAGTTCGGCGCTGTTGAACAACCCTATTTTTCCGTTCACTATAACCAACTTAATTTCTTGGCAAAGCTGTTCAAAAAATAGCTGCTGATGTCATCTGCGCTGGCGGATAACAGCTTCTGCAACCTGGAGATCCACCGGCCAGGTGAGTTTGATATTCGCTCTTTCACCCTCAACAAGATGCACAGCGGCACCTGTGCTTTCCAATACGGTAGCATCGTCGGTGAACCGATCATGAGGAGCCAAGGCATATGCGGACTTGATAAGGCCCGCGCGGAAGGTCTGGGGAGTTTGCACCAGTTTCACCGTTTGCCGGTCAAGGGAGTGACTGCCCTCTTTTGATTCAATCCTGATGCTTTCCACCGGAGTCACCGCCGGCACGGCGTTGCCATTTTTCAGGGTTGCCTTGAGACAGGATTGGATAAGGGCGGGAGAAACCAGGCAGCGGACCGCATCATGGATGAATACGATCGCATCAGCGTCATCAATCCGGTCGAGCCCAGCCTTTACCGACAAGAACCTGGTGCTTCCTCCGGGAACGATCTCGACACGATGTGGTGGCTGAACAAAGGCAGATGCCGACCTGGCCTGCTCCGCATGCAAGGGATCTACAACCAGGATGAACCATGCCCGGTCAAGCGAATGAACGAAAGCTTCAAGCGTATGCTGAAGAACGGGCTTCCCAAGCAGGCTGAGGTATTGTTTAGGAATTTCGTTGCCCATCCTGCTTCCGGATCCACCGGCCACAATGACGGCATAGGTTTTTAAAGACATAATATCAGTTTTCTCCAAATTCCCTTGCCAGTTCTTCCATCATAACGATGTCGCTTGCCTCGCTGATCGTTGGAGTGGTATTGAGATTTTCCAGAATGCCAAGTTCATTGAGTGAATCCCGGAGAGGCTTGTCCAGATTGCAACAGAGAAAAGACGCGCCCATATCGGTGAAGCGTTGCTGAAGGTCGAACAGGTGCCTGGCAGCAGCATTATCCACGATTTTAATGTCTTTCATATTAATGACGACGTTTTTAACGTTATGCATAAGCAACGGCATTAAACAATCGTCCATCTTTTCTGTCATATTAGCAGCAAGAGAGGTTCGTGAATCGTAATGACATGGAATTTTTCTCTGGTATCAATTTTGACCTTCATAACAACTTAATTTGTTAACAGTCCGTTTATATTATCAGGACAACAGAAGTCAAAAATATTTGTTATTATTGTATCAAACACAACAAATTAGTAAAATGGATAATAATTTTTCAGCCCAGGTAAAAGAAATCATTTCGTTCAGCAGGGAGGAAGCTTTACGGCTGGGGAATGATTTTATTGGAACGGAACATTTGTTGCTGGGGTTGATCCGGGAAGGCGACAATACTGCGGTCCGGATTTTAAAAAGCTTTAACGTTGATCTTTATGAATTGCGAAAAGAAGTTGAACTGGCAGTAAAAGATAAAACCGGTAAGAACATTGCCAATATCAATAGTCTGCCACTGACCAAGCAGGCAGAAAAAGTGATCAGGGTAACCGTTCTGGAAGCAAAAGCCCTAAAAAGCCCTACTGTAGAAACTGAACATCTGATGCTTTCGATTCTTAAAGAATAAAGAAAACATTGCTACTCAAATCTTAAATCAATTTGACGTGGATTACGATTTTTTCAGAAACGAACTAGGCATGGTAAAAAGCAACGACGTCCGCAGTGAATACGCTGAAGAAAATGATGATGATTTTGATGAAGAAAAAAAGTATTCACAACAAAAATCCCGTGCTGCAGGCACTGCAAAAAGTAAAACACCTGTGCTCGATAATTTCGGACGGGATATTACCAAGCTTGGCAGAAAGCGGTTCACTTGATCCGATCGTTGGCCGTGAAGAAGAAATTGAAAGAGTATCACAGATCCTTTCCCGCCGTAAAAAGAATAACCCGATTCTGATCGGTGAACCCGGTGTGGGTAAAACTGCCATCGTGGAAGGTCTTGGCCTTACGCATTGTTCAACGAAAAGTATCACGGGTGCTGTTCGATAAAAGAGTGATCTCTCTTGACCTTGCTGCACTGGTTGCAGGTACAAAATACCGCGGACAGTTTGAAGAAAGAATGAAAGCGATCATGAATGAACTGGAAAAGAACCGGGATGTGATCCTGTTCATCGATGAGATTCATACCATCGTTGGTGCAGGTGGCGCCAGTGGTTCGCTGGATGCTTCCAATATCTTCAAACCAGCCCTTGCCCGTGGCGAACTCCAATGCATCGGTGCATCTACACTTGATGAGTACAGAATGTATATTGAAAAAGATGGCGCACTTGACCGCCGTTTCCAGAAAGTAATGGTTGAACCGCCAAGTGTGGAAGAAACGATTCAGATCCTTAACAACATCAAATCGAAATACGAAGACTATCATAATGTAACTTATAGCGACGAAGCGATTGATGCCTGTGTGAAACTGAGCGACCGGTATATTACCGATCGTCTGTTGCCCGACAAAGCCATCGATGTGATGGATGAAGTAGGAGCAAGGGTGCACTTGAAGAACATTAATGTTCCTAAAGAAATTCTTGAGCTTGAAAAGAAGATTGAAGATGTGAAGGTTGAAAAGAATAAAGTGGTAAAAAGCCAGAAGTTTGAAGAAGCTGCTTCTCTGCGCGATACTGAAAAACGCTTGCAGGAAGATCTGGAAAAAGCAAAGAATCATTGGGAAGAAGAAAGCAAACATAAACGTTACCCGATAGATGAAGAAGCTATTGCTGAAGTAGTGAGCATGATGACAGGCATTCCTGTGAAACGGATGGTGCAGGCCGAAACGCGAAAAGCTTCGCAAGATGGCTGATGATATGAGAGGCATGGTGGTTGGACAGGATGAAGCCATTCAGAAAGTGGTGAAAGCCATCCAGCGTAACCGGGTAGGTTTGAAAGATCCGAAGAAGCCAATTGGTACATTTATCTTCCTTGGACCGACCGGTGTTGGTAAAACAGAATTGGCAAGTGCACTTGCACGTTATATGTTCGACTCCGAAGATGCGCTGATCCGGATCGATATGAGTGAATACATGGAGAAATTCACTGTGAGCCGTTTGATCGGTGCACCTCCGGGATATGTGGGTTATGAAGAAGGTGGACAGCTTACTGAAAAAGTTCGCCGCAAACCTTATTCAGTGTATTCTGCTGGATGAAATTGAAAAAGCACACCCGGATATTTATAATATCCTGCTGCAGGTACTGGATGATGGTCAGTTGACTGATGGTCTGGGCAGAAAGGTTGATTTCAAGAATACGACTGATCATCATGACCTCCAATATTGGTGTTCGCCAGTTGAAAGATTTTGGTGAAGGTGTTGGTTTTGCTACTACAGTCAAGACGCAGAACATGAAGATGAAGCTAATAAAGCGGTGATTGAAAAAGCATTGAAGCGTACCTTCTCTCCTGAGTTCCTGAACCGTATCGATGATGTGATCATCTTCAATTCACTTACCAAGGAAAATATCTTCAAGATCATTGATATCCTGATGAAAGGTGTGATGAAGACGCTTGACTAACCTTGGATTTCAGCCTTGAACTGACAGAAGATGCAAAGAACTTCATTGCAGAAAAAGGATACGATCATGCAGTTTGGTGCACGTCCGCTGCACAGGGCCATTCAGAAATACCTGGAAGATCCGCTGGCAGAAGAAATACTGAATATGAATATTAAACAGGGCGATATTATGATTGCAGACCTGAATGAGGAAAAGAGCAAAATTCAATTCACGCTGAAAGAGCCGACAAAAGAAAAATCAGAAGCCTAATAAACAGACCGGAAGCAAACGCTTCCGGTTTTTTGTTTCAACCAAATGAATCCAGGTTTACATATCTTAATCCCCGCCACCGAACCTGTTTTTTTGTTGCATTTTTGCTGGATGTCTTCTAGGAAAGAATCAATAATTATTACCATCGATGGATGGTCTTCCTGCGGGAAGAGTACGCTTGCGCAAGCCAGTTGCCAAGGAACTGGGACTACATCTATATCGACAGCGGCGCCATGTACCGCGCCATCACGCTTTATTTTCTCCGTAATCATATTGACTGGACAAACACAAAGTCGGTGCAAGAAGCTTGAAGAACATCAACATTGAATTTGTTTACAATCCAAAAAGCGAAGCAGAGCGAAATGCATCTGAATGGTGAGAATGTGGAATATGTGATCCGCGATCTGGTGGTGGCAGAAAAAGTGAGCGAGGTAGCAGCGATAAAAGCGGTGCGCGATTTTGCTGTGGCATAGCAACAGAAGTACTGGGCGAAAAAAAGGGAATTGTTATGGATGGAAGGGATATTGGAACTGTTGTGTTTCCAAATGCAGAATTGAAGATATTCATGACTGCCGATAATGCGATCAGGGTGGAAAGAAGATTTAAGGAACTGTATGAAAAGAATCCCAACGTTACCCTCGAAGAAGTAAAGACCAACCTGGAAATGCGGGACTATATAGATTCACACAGGGAAGTAAGTCCGCTGCGACAGGCAGAGATGCACTCGTTCTGGACAATTCCCGATCTCACCATGAAACAGCAGCTGGAAATCGCCCTGAAATGGGTCAGGGAAAGGATAGGTCAGTAATTAGGGAGTAAATAAAAAAGCCCCGGAATATTTCCGGGGCTTTTCATTAAGTATGCATTTAGCGGATGAACAACATCTCTCTATACTTTGGCAGCGGCCAATATTGGTCACCAACAAGTAATTCAAGTTTGTCTACATTGTAACGGATCTTGTCGAAGAAGGCTTCCTTGACCTGCTCGCAATAAGCGATCGCTTTTCACGGGTATCAGTGATCGCATTTACCTTCTTC
The DNA here is from genome assembly GCA_963808065.1 of uncultured Chitinophagaceae bacterium. Lineage (GTDB taxonomy): Bacteria > Bacteroidota > Bacteroidia > Chitinophagales > Chitinophagaceae > Flavitalea. The sequence continues at coordinate 678,475 of CAWEEK010000006.1, read as the reverse complement.
CGTGCTTCGATCATTTTTTCAACCAGGTCGCTCACCTTGCTGATGTGCTCGGAGATCTTTTCAAGGATCTGTTTCTGGTTTGCGTAGGCGGATTCAGCGCAAGCCCGATGTCTTTTAAATCCCTGGATATTATTCGATCAGTACATTCTGGTAACGGATAGCAGCGGGAAGAATATGACTGGTAGCCAGTTCACCCATGATGCGGGCTTCGATCTGCACTTTCTTGATATATTTTTCCAGTTCAATTTCATGGCGGGCTTCCAGTTCTGCATGGGTGTAAACATTGTTGCTTTCAAAAAGTTGTTTTGCTTTTTCAGTAACCATTGCATCCAGGGCATAGCGGAGTGGTTCTTACATTCGGCAAGACCTCGTTTTTCAGCTTCCTTGTGCCATTCTTCGCTGTAACCATCTCCTTCAAACAATACTTTTTCGCTGCTTACAATGTATTCGCGGATCACGTGCATGATGGCGATCTCTTTCTTCTCGCCTTTTTCGATCAGCGCATCCACATCTTTTTTGAATTGCTTCAGTGTTTCAGCCATGATGGTATTCAGCACGGTCATTGCATTGGCGCAGTTGGCAGCAGAACCTACTGCGCGGAACTCAAATTTATTTCCGGTAAAGGCAAATGGAGAAGTACGGTTACGGTCGGTATTATCCATCAACAGTTCAGGAATGCTTCTGTGCAGATCGAGTTTCAGGATGGCTTCATCCTGCTCGTCGAATTTGTCGCCTACTCTTTGCTTTAACATCTTCCAGTACTTTGGTAAGGTATTGGCCGATGAACACAGAAATGATAGCAGGAGGAGCTTCGTTTGCACCCAAGACGGTGATCATTACCCGCAGATGCGATAGATGCTCTCAGAATATCCGCATAATCATGTACCGCCTTGATGGTATTCACAAAGAAGGTGAGGAACATCAGGTTGGTCTTTGGCGTTTTACCGGGAGCCAGCAGGTTAACACCTGTATCGGTAGCCATGCTCCAGTTGTTGTGTTTACCACTTCCGTTGATGCCGGCAAATGGTTTTTCATGCAGCAATACTCTCAGTTTATGACGGCGTGGCAACGCGGTCCATAATATCCATCAACAATGTGTTGTGGTCAACGGCAACGCTCACTTCTTCAAATATAGGTGCACACTCAAACTGGGCAGGTGCCACTTCATTGTGACGTGTTCGTAAAGGAATGCCCAGTCTGTAAGATTCAGTTTCAAAATCCCGCATGAAAGCATATACTCTTTCCGGAATAGAACCGAAATAATGGTCTTCCAGCTGCTGGCCTTTTGCAGGAGCATGTCCGAATACTGTTCTTCCGCTCATTACCAGGTCAGGGCGGGCATTGAACATGGCCTCATCAACCACAAAATATTCCTGTTCCCATCCGAGGGTAGCAGTAACTTTGGTTACATTTTTATCGAAATAATTACAAACATCTACAGCAGCTTTATTCAAGCGCTTCCAGTGCTTTCAGCAAAGGTGCTTTATAATCGAGCGATTCGCCTGTATAAGAAACGAAGATGGTAGGGATACAAAGTGTTTTACCATCGCCGATCTCCATGATGAAAGCAGGAGAAGAAGGATCCCAGGCAGTATAGCCGCGGGCTTCGAAAGTTGCCCTCAAACCGCCGCTGGGAAAAGAAGAAGCATCGGGTTCCTGCTGGATCAGTGCGTCGCCGTCAAATTGTTCGATGGGTGTGCCATCGCTTTTAAGTGTAAAAAAGGAATCATGCTTTTCGGCCGAGGATCCTGTCAGCGGCTGAAACCAGTGGTAAAATGAGTTACACCTTTCAGCTCTGCCCATTGACGCATACCGGTAGCGATCTGGTTGGCCACGGCGCGGTCAATTTTTTTGCCACCTTTTACAGAAGCTGCTGAGACTTTTATAAGCCTCATCACTTAAAAATTCCCTGGCCACCTTCAGCGTAAATACGTTCTCGTTGAAAATGGCAGTGATTTTGGTTGAACGTACCCAGTTCCTTCCCGTTCTGCGAAGACGTGAGGTCATTAATTGCCTTAAATCGTAATGATTCCATTTATTTTATTATTTTTTTGAGTAACACAAATAAACGAAATTTTTAAAACGAGATGCTTTTTTCCATCCTAAATAAACTCCGTTTTCAATTTTGATGAAAAAAATGGGCTTTTATTTCAAAATGCTCTGAAAAAATGGCAATAGAAGTGCAAAAATAGATATTATGAATTCCTATAATTGGTTTTAGGCAACAACAACCGAAGAATTCGCTGATGCAATCGCACAAACGGAGTCTGCACACAAACAACAGGGAAGAAGGGGAGGAATAAAAAGGGCAGAAAGATACTCCGGTAACGAATGATGGCTCCGGCGAGGGGAATGATGTAACCGATGAGAAGGCAGGCAGTTACAGCGAAGAAGGCAGAAAAGACTCTAAATCCGTCAGGAGGGGCCTGTGGGCTTTCAGACTTCAGCATCAAATACAGTCCCCAGCCGGCAAACAGGCATAAAAATATTGTCTCCAGGCCAAAAACGCTGTAAATGAGTTGCCCGCCGGTACCCGGCAGTGGCATAAGAAAACCATTGAGGAGGGCGTAGGGCAGTACCTGAAAGAAGGAACCGGCGGAGTTGGCCAACAGGGGCAGGGCAAGCTTTGAGCCCCCCGCAAGCGACATGAATTCCGACTGACGGGAAGCAATAAGCGCCAGAATTTTTGGTGACATGGGACTGAACAGGCTCACGAGCAAAAACAGTATGACAGAGGCAGCAGCCACCAGCAGTATTGCCCTCTGTCTCAGCGGCCATTTCTCTATCGACACCCAAAGGACGAGGGCCGGCAGCAGGCTCAGCAACACCAGCTTCCTGATCAGGAATATGATCACCAGGGACAGCACCACAAAGACAATGTTCCGAAAGGATATCCGTCGAAGCATCAATCCATCCATTCCCGACAACAGCAGTCCGAAGCAGATGATAAGTATGCCTTCTTTGTGGATGGGTGAGGTCCAGAAGACAAATGAAGGAATGAAAAAACTCAGCAATACAGTTGCCACCAGTGCCTGTGGGTAACGACGGTTCAGCACTTTAAAGAACAAGGTTTTTCCAATCAGTGTGAAGAATGAAAATAGCATTGTGTTTGTGTAGACGTTATCCAAACTAAGAAAGTTAAAGCAGGCATATACCATCACGATCAGTTGGTACTGCCACCGGGTCCAGCCCGAATGGTTACTGGTTAGGCCCATGTCCAGACCTTGAGTACTGTAATATTTCCCGAGCGCTCCGGGATCATGCAAAATGGTTTTCTTTATTTCCAGGCTCCAGTTAAAAAAATTCCAGATGTCACCATGCCCGGGATAAAAGTGCCAGGCAATCCACACGTGGAGGCAACCCACAGTGGCGTAAAGCAGAAAAATGAAAATGAATAAGCCATTTCTTAACCCTGCTGAACGGAAAAAGCGCCATCGGTGGATCAGCAAACTGATACCCGCTGCCCAGACCAGAAAGAGCAGCCATTGCATCAGTTGCCTTGTTTGAATTGAGGAAGGCGTGCCGGGTATTCAAGTTTTCTGTCGAGCATGCCTGAGATCCTGTTGAAGTAGATCGCGTGGATTTTCCGTTGGGTGAATCGCTTTAGTATCGTATTTCTTGCGGCCCGGCCCATGGTCATGCGCTCCGCCGGGGACAGGTTATAAAAATCCGACATCGCTTCAGCCAGCGCCGGAGCATTCCGCGGAAGACATAAATACCCGTTGACACCATGAGAAATGATTTCCTTGCAACCGGGGACATCGGTGGCGATAAGCGGCAGCGACAAACAACCCGCTTCCAGCAGGGTTAATGGCAGGCCCTCGCTGTAGGAAGGGAGTACCACACAATCGGCCTGGTTCAGAAAGGGGCGAACGTCGTCACTTGCGCCGAGATAGGTGATCACCCCGCTTCGGATCCAGTCGAAGAATTGCCTGTGGGGTATCGAAGCGGGATTGTCGTGATCGTAGAAACCGGCGACCAGGCATTCCACCTGGTAGCCCTGCTGTTTCAGCCATGTGGCCGCTTCAACATATTCAGCGATCCCTTTTTCGCGAATGATCCGGCCGATTAGCAGGAAACGGATCACCGGTCGTATTTCGTAGTGCCCCGAAGGTTTGAAGAATCTTTCATCCACACCCTCTCCCGGCAACAGAAAAGACTGCGAGGGCTTGATGATTTGCTCCTGAACAAAAGTTTGCAGGTCGTCGTGGTTGAGGAACCAAACTTCTTTGACCCTGGTTAGTGCAAAACGATACATACGGGTGACGAGTTTCCGCATCCAGCCATTATTCAGGAAAGTATAACCCAGACCGGTTATTACGGCAACAGAAAGGCAGCCTGCCCTTCGGGCTGCGAGGCTGCCATAAATATTTGGTTTGATGGTATAATGAAAGATGAGGTCGGGCTGAAGCCGGCGGTAATGACCAAGTAGTTCCCGGTATAGTTTCCAGTCGCCGAGCAGAGAAAAACTGGTAGGCTGAAGTGTATCCAGCGGAAGATAATTCAGACCTTCTTCATTGTGCAGTGATTCACTGTACCGATCGCGGGGAGCCAGCACATAGACTTCCATTCCTGCAGCGATGAGTTGGCGAATCAAATTGATCCGGAATTTATAAATTCCCCACGTCGAGTTACAGACAAAAAGGATCTTATTCCGGTCTTTCATTCTCTAAATGTACTCGCAAATAACCTAAATGTAAAATACCTGCAAAGGATCTGATTGTATATTTGCACCTCAACTTTATGTTCTTTTAGAAGCTATCATGGAAGTAACCGTTCACACCGCCGAGCAACTCAGGATCACAGCGTCAGAATTTGAACTAATCAGGGAAAAACTGGGCAGGGTGCCCAATTTTAATGAACTCTGTGCCTTTAGCGGCATGTGGAGTGAGCATTGCAGCTACAAGAATTCAATCAAATGGCTCAAAACTCTCCCTCGGGATGGCAAAAGAATGCTTGTCAAGGCCGGCGACGAAAATGCCGGGTTGATGGACATCGGTGATGGTTATGGGGTGGTATTCAAGATCGAGTCGCATAATCATCCTTCCGCCATTGAACCCTTCCAGGGAGCGGCAACCGGGGTGGGTGGGATTCACCGCGACATCTTTACCATGGGCGCGCGGCCGGTGGCTTCGCTGAACTCATTGCGGTTCGGCAGCCTCGCCGAAACAAAAACCCGGCACCTGCTTGCGGGAGTGGTAAAGGGCATTGGCCACTATGGCAATTGTTTTGGCGTGCCCACAGTAGGAGGAGAAATCTACTTTGAAGATTGCTATCATACCAACCCCCTTGTCAATGCGATGAGTGTGGGGATATTAAAAGAAGGCACCACCATCTCTGCGACCGCCAAAGGCATCGGCAACCCCGTGTTTTTTGTTGGCTCGGCAACAGGGAAGGACGGAATCGGAGGGGCCTCGTTCGCCTCAGCGGAGATCACCGCAGAAAGTAACGAAGAACTCCCAGCCGTACAGGTGGGCGATCCATTCCAGGAAAAGAAATTACTCGAGGCCTGCCTCGAGGTACTGACCACCGGTGCCGTCGTCGGTATGCAGGACATGGGTGCTGCGGGGATCATTTGTTCAACCGCCGAGATGAGTGCCAAAGGTGAGGTAGGCATGCGCATCGACCTCGACAAGGTTCCAGCCAGGCAAAAGAACATGAAGACCTGGGAGCTTTTGCTCAGTGAAAGCCAGGAAAGAATGCTGATGGTGGTGCAGAAAGGAAAAGAAGCCGAGGTTCAGCGCATCTTTGAAAAATGGGACCTGCCATGCTCACAGATTGGCGAAGTAACTGGCGATGGCCTGCTTCGTTTCTTCATGAACGGCGAACTGGAAGCCGAGATACCCGCCTATGAACTTGTTTTGGGTGGAGGTGCTCCGCAATATGACCGGCCTTACCAGGAACCAGAGTATTTCAAAAAAGTGCGGGCATTTAATCCCACTGACATCATCGTTCCCGACAATCTTAAGAAGGTAGCGGAACAATTGATCTGCTCACCAAACATTGCTTCCAAGAGATGGATATACACCCAGTATGACAGTATGGTGGGGACCGGCAACACGTCTACCAATGATCCCAGCGACGCGGCCGTGGTTCTGGCCAAGCCGACACGAAAAGCGCTGGCCCTGACCACCGACTGCAATAGCAGGTATGTGTTCGCGGATCCTTATGTCGGCGCTATGATCGCGGTGAGTGAGGCCGCCCGCAATATCGTGTGCAGTGGGGGCCTTCCCCTCGGCGTCACCAATTGCCTGAATTTTGGCAATCCCTATGATCCCGAAGTGTACTACCAGTTTGTGCACGCGATCAAGGGTATGGGTGAAGCCTGCCTGAAATTTGAAACACCCGTAACTGGTGGCAATGTCAGTTTTTACAATCAACATCCCGAGGGCGCTGTTTATCCCACACCTACGATCGGAATGGTTGGCCTGATCGACGACCTTGCCGGCCGGATGACCCTGGGATTCCGCGAGGAAGGTGACCTGATCTTCCTTGTGGGGAGAAGCAGTGAGAATATCAGTTCTTCGGAATACCTCAAGAAGATGCATGGAGTGGAGTTTAGTCCTGCTCCTGAATTTGACCTCGACACCGAATATAAAATGCAGCAGAAGATCTCGGGCCTGATCAGTGAGAACCTGATCGCTTCAGCCCACGACGTAAGTGAAGGAGGTCTGTTTATTACGCTTATTGAATCCGCCTTTCCTCAAAACCTGGGTTTCGATGTGGTGGCTGAAGATTACCGTATCCGAAAAGACGGATTCTGGTTTGGAGAGGCCCAAAGCCGCGTAGTGGTGACCGTAAAGCCCGCTGATCTCGGAAGGTTCAGAAAATACATGGGTGATCAGACTTTTGAAGAACTGGGTGTGGTCACCAGTGGCGCCATTGAAGTGGATGGCCAGGACTGGGGAACGCTTTCGGCGTGGAAGGAAAAATACAATACGGCCATAGAAAAATTAATCGGCGTTAATGCAAACAACTGATCCCGCCATAGTCATTACGGGCGCTGCGGGATTCATTGGCAGTTGTCTCACTGGATTTCTGAATGAAAAAGGTTTCCGAAATCTCATCCTGGTAGATGAGTTTTCTACGCTGGAAAAAACGCCCAATCTCGAAAATAAAATTTATTCGCATACTGTTGACCGTGACACTTTCTTTCGCTGGCTTGCCGACAGGCAGCCCCAGGTGTCTTTTGTTTTTCACATCGGCGCCAGAACCGATACCACGGAATTCGACTATGAGGTGCATCGCAAACTGAACCTGGAATATTCAAAGGAGGTGTGGAAGTATTGTGTCACACACGCCATACCGATGGTCTATGCTTCATCCGCTGCAACCTATGGTGCCGGCGAACAGGGTTATGATGATGACCATGAAGTAATTGACAAACTCCTGCCGCTTAATCCATATGGCATTTCAAAAAACGATTTTGACAAATGGGCCCTGCAGACCGTCAGCAAACCTCCTTTCTGGGCAGGTCTGAAATTTTTTAACGTGTATGGTCCGAATGAATATCACAAAGGAAGGATGGCGAGCGTGATATGGCATGCGTTCAATCAGATAAAAAAGACCGGCGAGGTGAAATTGTTCCGTTCACACCGGCCTGACTACGGAGATGGCCAGCAGCTTCGCGATTTCATCTATGTAAAGGACATACTGGCGGTTTGTTACTGGCTGATGAAGATTCAACCGGAGCCGGGCATCTATAACCTTGGTACAGGCAGGGCCAGAACCTTCTACGACCTGGCTGCGGCTACCTTCAGCGCTCAGGGTCTTGAACCTAATATCCGTTTTATCGACATGCCCGAAGACATCCGGGAAAAATACCAGTATTTTACCGAAGCAAAAATGGACAAGCTTCGCCGTGCCGGATATAATGAGGCATTTTATTCACTGGAAAACGGGGTCAGGGACTATGTACAACGATACCTCGCTTCCAATCAAGCATATTACTAACAATGAAATCCAAAATAGCAATTATCGGCGGGGGCAACCTCGGAACAGCCATCGCGGAAGGCCTGATCTCGAGCGAATTTGCCGCGGCTGAAGACATCACAGTCACCAAGAGGAATACGGTCACCCTGGCTCCGCTGAAAGAAAAAGGCGTTAACATTACCGACGACAACAAAGCTGCAGTTGCATCGGCGGGGATCATCATCCTTGCCGTCAAACCTTTCCAGGTTAAGGAAGTGCTGTCTTCTATATCTGCGAGTATCACATCCGACCATATTCTTGTTTCAGTGGTCACGGGAGTGATGATCAGCGATCTGGAAGAAGTAATTAAGATCAGCATTCCCGTGTTCAGGGCCATGCCCAATACAGCCATAGCCATCAAGGAAAGTATGACCTGTCTTAGTCAACACAACGCTTCTGAGTCGCAGGTGCAACTGATCAACAAATTATTTTCCACAGTCGGAAAGGTTGTGGCCATTGATGAGAAACTGATGGACGCCGCTACCGTGCTGGGTGCCTGCGGCACGGCCTATGCCATGCGATACATTAGGGCAAATATTCAGGGTGGTATCGAGATCGGCTTTGATGCCGCAACCGCAAGCCTGATTGCTGCCCAGACGGTTAAAGGCGCTGCCGATTTACTGCTGATCAAGAAATCACATCCGGAATTCGAAATCGACAAGGTGACTACACCAAAAGGTTGCACCATTGCCGGCCTTAATGAAATGGAGCACAGAGGATTCAGTTCTTCTTTGATAAAAGGTGTTGTTGCCAGCTATGACAGGATCGTGAAACCTTAAGAACCGTTTTCTCGGGTGTCATCTCCCAATTCGACAATATCAGACTGATATTATTTTTTTTAACAATCAGATTACCATCGGAAAACAAAGAGTTTTCCAGATCCCAGCAACGCTGTTTTCCTATTAACAAAAATTGGCGTAGTTTTGTATGACCTCCTGGTGTGTGGTCAATCTTAAACAATACATATGGCCAAGTATATTTTTGTTACAGGAGGAGTTACTTCTTCATTGGGAAAAGGAATCATTGCGGCGTCACTGGCAAAACTATTACAGGCCAGCGGTTTAAAAGTCACCATCCAGAAATTCGATCCATATATCAATGTTGATCCGGGTACGCTCAATCCATACGAGCATGGAGAATGTTTTGTTACGGAAGACGGCGCGGAAACCGATCTTGACCTGGGCCACTACGAACGATACCTGAATATATTTACTACGCAGGCAAATAATGTGACCACCGGGCGCATATACCAGACCGTTATCAACAAGGAACGCGATGGCGCCTATCTGGGGAAAACGGTGCAGGTGGTTCCACACATTACCGATGAAATCAAGAGGAGAATGCTGCTGCTCGGTCAAAATAACGAGTACGACATCATCATCACCGAACTTGGCGGCACTGTCGGTGACATCGAAAGCCTTCCTTTCATCGAAGCGCTCCGCCAACTGCAATGGGAACTGCCCGAAGAAGACACCGTTGTGGTGCATCTTACTCTTATTCCTTATCTGAAAGCAGCAAAAGAACTTAAAACAAAACCCACCCAGCACAGTGTGAAAATGCTGAGTCAGGAAGGCGTTCACCCCGATATTATTGTTTGCAGAACCGAAGAATCGTTGTCAGCCGAGATCCGAAGGAAGATCGCTCTGTTCTGTAATGTGAAGCAGGAAGCCGTTATTGAGGCTGCTGATGCTGCATCCATTTATGAAGTCCCCTTGGCGATGATGCGCGAAAAGCTGGATGTGATCTGTCTGAAGAAACTGAACATCACCCAGTTCAGGGAACCGGAACTGACAAAATGGAAAGAATTTCTCGACAAGCTGAAATATCCAAAAAGCAAAGTTACCATTGGCCTGATTGGGAAATATATTGAACTGCAGGATGCTTATAAATCTATTCTTGAAGCATTTGTTCACGCGGGCGCAATGAATGAATGCAAGGTTCAGGTTGTGAATGTTCACAGTGAATTCATCACCGATGAAAATGTTCGGAAAAACTGGGTCATCTCGATGGTTTGCTGGTTGCACCGGGATTTGGGCACCGCGGAGTAGAAGGAAAGATCATCGCGGTGAAATATTCACGGGAACATAAACTTCCATTTTTTGGCATCTGCCTTGGGATGCAGATGGCGGTAATCGAATTTGCGCAAAATGTGCTGGGACTTAAGAATGCACATTCGACCGAAATGAATCCATCACACCGCCGATCCCGTGATCGACCTGATGGAAGACCAGAAGAAAGTGACTGCCAAAGGAGGTACGATGCGCCTGGGTTCCTATCCCTGCGAACTGCGAGAGCGAATCACTGGCGGCAAAAATATATGGCGAACGAATGATCAATGAGCGCCACAGGCACCGTTGGGAATTCAACAACAAGTACCTGAACAATTTGAAAAGGCGGGGATGGTGGCAAGCGGAAAAAATCCCGAAAGCAACCTGGTAGAGATCATTGAATTACCCTCGACATCCATTTTTTATAGGCGTTCAGTACCACCCGGAACTGAAAAGTACGGTCGAAAGCCCGCAGCCCATCTTTGTAAGTTTCATTGGTGCGGCAAAAAGCTATTCTGACAGAAAGAATGCCGTCAAGAACCCGGCTATGCAGGGGGAGATGATCTGATCACCCTTATGCACATGACCCGCGCCGGAGTAAACCCCCTATCTTTGCACTCCTTAAAAATCTCGACTAATGGGTAGCATGGATCGCAATACGGTCATAGGGTTTATTTTACTGGCTGTATTACTGTTTTTTTATTTGTTTCTTTCTACAAAAAGCAGCCAGGAACTGCAGTCCCAAAAACAGCATGAGCTCGATTCCATTGCGTTCATTCAGAGGATTCAGGATTCAATTGCAGCTTCCAAACAGGCAAGTGCCGCGCTCACTGATACGGCGGGAATTGTAAAGGCACCACTGAAGGAAGAGTTGCTCGTTGTGGAAAATGAAGTGCTGAGAATCAATTTCACGAATAAAGGTGGACAACCTGCTAAGGTCGAACTGAAGAAATACAAATCGTCTGACGACAAGCCGGTGACGCTTGCCGGCACTGCTTTCGATAAAATCTCTTACACCCTCAATACCGGCCAGGGTCAGGCTGCTGAAGCTGGTGAATTGTTTTTCCACCCTGGCAAGGTGAAGACCAACATGCCGATAACAGTTCACAAACAATAACATTCAATGCCGAGTTGGTGGTGGAATCGTTACGCATCAGTTTGTGATCAGGCGCAATGATTATATGGTCGACTGGAATGTTCAGATGCAGGGCGCCGACAGGCTGCTTACGCAGGGCGCTTTCAACCTCATCTGGCAGTCCGAACCTCTTCAGCACGAGAAGGACATCACTTACGAACGCCAGCAGACCAATATCTGTTATTACGAGGACGAGGACTTTGACTACATGCTTTCCAAAACTTCGAGAAAATTTGAAAAGCCGGTTCAGTGGGTAAGCGTGGCGCAGCAATTTTTCAACACTACCCTGATCGCGAAGAATACTTTCAATACCGGAGAAGTAAGCTGGGTAAAAGAAACCAATGACACGGCAAGGTCGATCGCCAAGACCACCGCCAACCTGCAGGCGAAACTGCCGCTGGGGGCCGTTGCCAGCATACCATTTCAACTGTACTACGGACCCAATGAATACAAGGATACTCAAGAAGCAGGCTCCGGATATGGACAAGATCGTGAACCTGGGAAGGGATTTTTATGCCTTTGTACGGCCCATCAACAAATACATCGTGATGCCGGTATTCGACTTCTTCCGCGGTTTTGTGGGAAGTTTGGGTATCGTCATACTTCTGCTGACACTGTTTATCCGGCTGCTGACCTCGCCGCTGGTGTACACCAGTTACCTGAGCGGCGCTAAAATGAAAGCACTTCGACCCGAGATAGACAAGATAAAGCTACGTCTTGGCGATGACCAGCAACAACTGGGTGTTGAGCAAATGAAATTGTTCAGGGAAGCTGGTGTGAACCCTCTGGGAGGCTGTATCCCGGCCCTGCTTCAGATCCCCATCTTCTTTGCACTCTACAGTTTCTTTAATTCCAATATTGCGCTCAGGGGTGAAAGTTTTCTATGGGCGAAGGACCTGTCACTTTATGATGCGGTCATCACTTTTCCCGTTCATGTATGGGGACTGGGCAGTCACATCAGTCTGTTCACCCTGCTGGCAGTGGGCACCAGTTTTCTGATCTCCATTTACAATCTGAACATCACACCCGATCAGAATAACCCGGCGCTGAAATACATGCCCTATATCTTTCCCTTCATCCTGCTTTTTATCTTTAACCGGCTGCCGTCGGCCCTTACCTGGTATTATACCGTGTCGAACGTGATCACATTGGTGTTGCAATGGGTGATCAATAATTACATCATCGATCACGATAAGATCCTTGCGAAGATTGATGCTAACCGGAAGAAACCAAAGATCAAACCCAAATGGCAGGAAAGATTTGAGCAGATGCAGGAAACGCAGAAAAAGCTTCAGGATACGAAAAACAAACCTTCCCAAAAGCGTTAGCACCCTTGGGAAAGGCAACCATAAGTACCTTTTTGGCGTCTTTTTGATGCCCGTATTAATAGCCTAACTCATGAAAAAACTGATACTTTTCCTGGTCATTTTCAGCTCTTCGGTTATGCTCTGCCGTGGGCAGAAAAAGCTCTCCGACCTGACGCTGATCTACGAAGCGAAGGTAACAACCGGTAATGCCGAACCGAAGATGGCCGACGCCTTTGACGGCGCTACTACCACCATCTTCCTGAAAGGAAATATGAGCCGCTCAGAGATGAGCAGCGCGCTGTTTTCATCCACCACCATCCACGATGCGCAGACCGGCATCGCCGTCGTTTTGCGGGAAGTGAGCGGCCAGAAATTGCTGATCAGGATGACCGCTGCTAATTGGAAAGAAAAGAACGCCAGATACCAGGGTATCAGTTTTACAAATACGTCCGAGACCAGGGAAATTGCCGGATACAAGTGTACCAAGGCGGTTGCGAAGATGAGCGATGGTTCATCATTCACCGTATTTTATACGCCGGATATTATCCCGGAAAATAAAGAGTATGATTATCATTTCAGGAACCTGAATGGTCTGCCTCTTGAATATGAACTTACGCAGCGGAACCTGACCATTAGATACACCGTGTCGAAAATAAACATGAATCCTGTACCGGCTTCAAAATTTGATATCCCCACCAGCGGATACAGAGAGATGACTTACGACGAGAGTAAGAAGATCAAATAAAAATCAACGAAAAGTTTAACGGGGCAGCCTGATCTTGAGTCAACTGCATTGAGGTTATTCCTCACAGACAACCTCGGAGAATTGATCATCCTATACTGCGAAGGAACCATATAAATGGTATTGCCTTTCTGATAGGTAACCACCGATTTGTAAGTGACTATATTCCCTCGTCCTGAATTACAAAACATCAGGCTGCTGTTTGCAGTAGCCGGTCTTGACTTCAGGGTAATTGCAGCGGATGGGCGCAGCGTGGAAAATACGGGGCTGTGTAATGCAGAACGTTTTCTTCCGCCGCCGCTGCTCGCAATGGCAAAGGCAACTACACCCAGCATCAGCCCGAACAGGAGGGATTTTTTCAGCATGTGGTTAAGTTTAGCGTAAAGTTTTCCTTGCATACACATTCAAATATACGTCTTTTTTTTGTGACTTTTTTAACCGTTTCCCCTAAAACTTTAAGGAAATCTTGTCAACCTTTGACTTATTTATACGATAAAACGTTGCAAATAGTTACAAAAGGGGATAAATAAATTGCCTGGGAGAAAAAATTGGTTAAATCGGGCGGATGTTTTACTTTACGAAAACCTTCATTAATACATGGCTGACAATTCATTCGGTGAAGACAGGGATGAGATAAAAGAGCTGATCAGACAATTCCAAAACCTGAAAGCCGGCCGGGGTAATTCTTTCCTTGAAGAGGATGCCTTTGAAAAAATAATTGATTATTTTGATGACACGGAAGACCTGGTGCAGGCACTTGAAGCCGCGGAGGCAGGAATAGACCAGTATCCCTATTCCGCCATGCTCCATATCAAAAAAGCAGACCTCCTGATCGCTTCCCGCCGTTATCACGAGGCGCTGGAAATACTTGGCCATGCAGAACTCCTCGACAGCAACGACATCAACCTTTACATACTGAAAACCGACGTCTATCTCGCGCTCGATCAGCCGGAGAAGGCCGTTGAACTGCTGGAGAATGCCCTCTCACTTTTTGAAGGCAGGGAAAGAATTGAGATGTTGTTCGAACTGGCCGATGTTTACGACGATTATGAAGAGTTTGACAAGATCTTTGACTGCCTTAAGCTGATACTCGAACAAGATTCCGGCAATGAAGAGGCACTTTACAAGATCTGTTTCTGGACCGATTTCACCGGTCGCAATGAAGAAAGCATCAAACTGCACCAGCAGATCATCGAGCAGGATCCATACAGCGAGCTGGCCTGGTTCAACCTCGGCGCAGGGTACCAGGGGTTGAAATTATACGAGAAATCCATTGATGCCTACAAGTATGCCGTAGCCATTGATGAAAAATTCGACTATGCCTATCGCAACATGGGGGATGCCTATATCCGCCTGCGTAAATACAAAGAAGCGGTGGAGTGCCTGGAAAGGGTGCTGGAATTATCACGGCCCGAAGATGTGATCTATGAGGCCATCGGGCATTGCTACGACAAGATTAAAAACTACGCCCAGGCCAGGTTCTATTATCGCAAGGCATCACATCTGAATCCCGGAAGACAGTAAACTTTATTACAAGATCGCCTGCACCTATATCAACGAAGGGCACTGGGCCACCGGCGCCAAACAATTACAGACCGCACTCCAGATCCACCGTATGCAACCTGAATACAATCTTGCCATGGGAGAGTGCAAGATGCAGTTGGGTGAGTACCGGGAAGCGATACAGTTTTTTTCGAATGTAGTCGCACAGCGTCCGAGAAACATCTCCAGCTGGGAAGCGCTCATCAGGTGTCTTTACACTGGCGGCTATTATGCGGAAGCCATCGACCAGGTGGCGGCAGCAAGAGCACACACTGATAGCAAACCCATATTCACCTTCTACCTCAGCCTCATCTATTTCGCGATGGGAAAATCAAAGGAAGGCTTACTTCAATTGGATGCCGCTATGAGCAGGGCGCCCCGGCTCCTGAAAAAAATGGTCGATCTAAATCCGGCCATCCTGCAGCATCAGCAGGTAGTTGACCTCATTGCGAGGTATAAAAAGAACAGATCGATATAGTTCACTATTTTTGCGGCGGCCGATTTCAATCAGAAAAAAAAAGTGAATGAATTTTAAGCTCTTGCAGATCCCCGACCGTTTTCTCAAGCCCAGGACACATGGACTTACAATGGTGATGGATAAGGGATTAAGCATTACAGAAGTGCATCAGTTTATGAGTGTTGCCAGTCCGCACGTGGACATTGTGAAGCTTGGTTTTGGAACTTCGTTCGTAACACCGAACCTACGCGAAAAGATAGAAGCGTACACTTCATACGACATACCGGTGTATTTCGGGGGTACACTCTTTGAAGCGTTTATCATCCGAAACCAGTTTGAAGACTATATCAGTACCTGCCAGGACTATGGCATCAGGTATATGGAAGTCAGCGATGGATCCATTGACATCCCGCATACCGAAAAGTGCAAATACATTGAGAAACTCACCAAATACGGCACCATCCTCAGTGAGGTGGGAAGCAAAGATGCCGCGCACATCATTCCACCATACAAGTGGATCGAATTGATGAAGGCGGAGTTGAACGCTGGTTCCAGTTATGTTATCGCAGAAGCCAGGGAATCGGGTAATGTGGGCATATACAGGGGTAGCGGCGAAGTGCGTGAAGGGCTGGTCCAGGAGATCCTAACACAGATTCCTGAAGGAAGAATCATCTGGGAAGCACCCCAAAAAGGACAGCAGTTGTATTTCATCGAGCTTGTCGGTTGTAACGTGAACCTGGGCAATATTGCCCCTTCCGAAGTCATTTCATTGGAGACCATGCGTATTGGACTGAGGGGAGATACTTTTCATCTTTTCCTTGATAAAGTTTCCACACATTGAGGCGGTTTGGATTAATCGGCTTTCCGCTGACGCATTCATTTTCGCGTAAGTATTTCACCGAGAAATTTATTGCCGCGGATATTCATGACTGTATTTATGAGAATTTTCCACTTTTGGAGATCAGCGAACTACCCGAATTACTTGATGAACTTCCCGAGCTGGTAGGTTTGAATGTGACCATTCCATATAAAGAACAAGTGCTGCCCTATCTTAACCTGGTCGACGACATTGTAAAGGGTACCGGCGCGTGTAATTGTATCAGGATACACAATAGTAATCTCGTTGGATTCAACACCGATGTCGCCGGATTCAGGATCTCACTCGAAGGCCGGATCAAAAAATCCCATGACAGGGCATTGATCCTGGGAAAAGGAGGCGCGGCCAAGGCTGTGGCCTATGCCCTGACCACCATGGGCATCCCCTACAAATTTGTGGTGCGCAAGCCACACAACGACCCCGATACCGTGAGGTATGAAGAACTGACCGTTGATGATGTTGCTGAACACCCCCTGATCATCAACACCACGCCCGCGGGCATGTACCCCGAAGTACTTTCTTTTCCGGAAATACCATACGACGGGATCAGCTCTGGTCATTATCTTTTCGACCTGGTGTACAATCCGATTAAAACTGTGTTCCTGAAGAAAGGAGAAGGAAAGGGAGCGATCATCCAGAATGGGGGAGAGATGCTTTCCATCCAGGCCGAAGAAAGCTGGAAGATCTGGAACCAGCGCGATTAATTTGTCCAGGCCAGCCTGACAGCATCGGGTAACTGACCAACCCGCTTTTTTTCATAATCAAAACACACCATGCCTGTTTTCGCATAGGCTACATCGGTAGT
The DNA here is from genome assembly GCA_963808065.1 of uncultured Chitinophagaceae bacterium. Classification (GTDB taxonomy): domain Bacteria; phylum Bacteroidota; class Bacteroidia; order Chitinophagales; family Chitinophagaceae; genus Flavitalea. The sequence continues at coordinate 661,591 of CAWEEK010000006.1, read as the reverse complement.
TGCACCTTCCTTTTCCTTTTGAAGTTTATAAAGGATGTCAAAGGATACCCTGGATAGGTCGCTAACGGCAACCTGCACCTGAACCTGGTCGCCGTAAAACAATTCCTGTTTGAAGCTGATTGCTACATCGCCCATGATCAGACCGATGCCCCCGAGGTTGATCTCACTGTATCCGTAATGTTTGAGGAACTGAATCCGGGATTCATGGATGATGGACAACAGGGTGTCATTGCCAACATGTCCACCGTAGTTCAGGTCGGTGATCCGCACAGGGATGGTGGTTGAAAATGAAAATTTCTCCGGGAGATCGATGGTCAGTCTGGGCATAATGGCATTGATTTATCTTTCCTGTATCAGTTGCTGAAGCTCGAAAATATCAAAGAAATTACTTGCCGCCGGAACAAAGGCGGCCTCAGTAAGGAGGGTGGCGCGCCATTTCCTGAAGCGGTCCAGGCAACCGCGGGCTTGTTCCGAATCATCCGGTGTCGGGTGGTTGTTGAGGTAGGTGATGCAATCAACGAATTTGGTGGAAATCTTCGTCAGGCTGCCATTGGGGGCGGTCACCGGAATATAAGCAAGAAGCGGGTCAGCCACCAGGGAGAGGTCCAGGATGATCCTGCCGGAATGGTCCCGGATAGGAGGAGCCTGTATCTCGGGTCTGTTGCCTATGTTGGCAGGCTCAGGCAGGGGAATGGCTGCGAAATCAACACCGTCTTTATTTGACCTTACTGACCTTTTGCCCATTCGTGACAGGGCAGAGGCCGATGGTAAAATAGCAAACTGGTCGGAGTGGTACTGACTGTCGGACAGCCCTGGCGATGATTGAGTAACGATGCCCGAACCAGCTTTGGTTGCCGGGGTATTGTCGACAATATTATCCGAAGTCTGTGTGGAGTTGAAATATACGAGACCTCCGATAAATACCAGTCCGGCTATCATGGCTGCGGCGGCCCATCTTTGCCAGGGAATTTTGCGAAGGGGGACCGGTACCGAAGCGGCGGGAATATTTGTGGTGGTATCGACTTCTATTGTCTGACGATGTTCGGTCGATGAAACCAGGGAAGCCGAGATCAATTTCCACGATGATGGCGGAGGTGCGATGGCAGTCTCGTCCAGCCTTGAAGCCAGTAGCGCATCCGCAGGGTCGAATTCGGTGTCGAGCCTGGTCGCAATATCCGTCCAGAGGTTAAGAGGTGGAGGAATATTCAGATCTGATAATTTCTTGCGGAGCACATCATCCATGGACTAGCGACTAAACGATTTTTTGGTATCGCTGAGATACTGCGTGACCTTTTTTTGCAGAACGCCCCTGGCGCGGGCGAGTTGGGATTTACTCGTGCCTTCGGAGATGCCGAGCATGCCGGCAATCTCGCTGTGTGAGTATCCTTCCACCACGTAGAGATTGAAGACCGTTCGGTAGCCAGGTGAAAGTTCACGTATCAGGTTGATGATATCTTTTTCTGCCAGGGTGTCGAGAGCGTTGATGTCTTTGTCCCCGATCGTTTCTTCCTCGCGCTCACTTACCGAGGCAAGCTGAACCGACTTCTTCCTGAAATGTTCGATGGAAGAATTTACAAATACTCTTCTTACCCAGCCTTCGAATGATCCTTCGGCCCTGAACCGGTGAAGGTTCCTGTACACTTTGATAAAACCCTCCTGTAAAAGATCCTGCGCATCATCAGCATTATTGGAGTAGCGAAGGCAAACAGCATACATTTTACCGGAAAACCTGTTATAGAGTTCCTCCTGCATGTCCCTGTCGCCCCGGATACAACCATTAATCAAGTCGGATTCGGAAATACTATGGTTGCCTGTGCTAAACAAATTTTTTGATAATGCTGATTTTTAGTCGGTTATATGAATTTGCCTGTATTGCTGCAAAAACAAAACCAGCTTATCGGCCGCCTTGCGCCGGTGGCTGAAGGTATTCTTTTCCGCCAGGCTCATGTCAGCGAATGTCAGATTGCTGCCATCCGGCTGAAATACAGGGTCATAGCCAAAGCCCTGGGTGCCCGCTGGCGTCTCTTTTATCGTGCCCTCGCAGATTCCCTCAAAATAAAAATTTCCGCCGGAAGATATCAGGCTGATTACGGTCCTGAAACGGGCTTTTCTCTGGCTAATTCCCTTCATCTTCTGCAGCAGGAGGGCAAGATTGTCCGCGTCACTGGCGCCGGGGCCGGCATAGCGGGCAGAAAACACTCCCGGTTCTCCATTGAGTGCTTCCACTTCCAGCCCCGTGTCTTCACTGAAACAGTCTTTCCCGGTCAGATCGTGAAGCGCAGTGGACTTGGCGAGGGCATTATCTTCCAGGGTAAACCATGGTTCGGGCAGGTCGGCAACGATGCCCGCTTCGGACAGACCAAGGATCCTTACAACGCCGTTCAGGGCATGCCGCATTTCCTCCACCTTGTGCCTGTTATTGGTTGCAAAAAGAATTTCGTTCATCTGTGCTGGTTAGTGCCGGACAATTATTCTGATGAATTTATTTTATCCCGAACATCGCCTTCAGGGTGTTCCATAATTTGGTTTTGGCAATTTTCGCTTCATCCGTAGCCAGCACCATGGTATCCAGGGAAGGGCCCTGCAGCACCGGGATGCCATCGACCTCCTGAATATCAAATTCCGACAGTTGAATACCCGGTTGCGCTCCGAAGGCCAGGATCTTTACCGGCCTGAGTTGGTCAACAATACCTGCCAGGGTATGAGTCTGATTAAAAGTGTTCAGTATCGCGACATCACCCGTGTTCAGTTTACAGGCGTCCAGCATTTTTACGAGCAGGTTCATCTCTTCTTCTCCAAGAAATTTATGCCTGGCGTCGTTCACCAGCACCAGGATCCCCGAGGCATTACCACCAAGGAATTTGATAAAATGGTCTACTGGTGCGGGTTCTGGCGCGGCCCCCTCCTCGGTTATCCGGTATAGTGAATGCGGATAAAGATTTACCAGTAATAAGTCGTTTAACCGCATATCATTCAGCGAATTCTCCATTCAGCAGAGGTGTTTTTTTGCAGCCCCGAAGTTTGTTTGTTTCTTTGTAATAACAAAATTGGATAAACATGATCGCTTCGCAGGGCATCCCGGTAACGAGGGTGGAACGCAGTAAATTGAACGAAGTTGAATTCGACAACATCCCATTTGGAAGGTATTTCACTGACCATATGCTGGAGGCTGACTATGAGGATGGCCAGTGGAAGAATATTGAGATCAAGCCCTATCAGCCACTATTACTTAGTCCTTCTGTGGCTGCCCTGCATTATGGGCAGTCGATCTTCGAGGGCATCAAGGCCTATAAAAACTCAAAGGGAGAAGCCTTCATTTTCCGACCGTATGACAACTTCAGGAGGTTCAATATTTCGGCCGAAAGAATGCAGATGCCCGCGGTTTCCGAAGAGCTTTTCATCGAAGGCATGCGACAGCTGATTGCACTTGACAGGAACTGGATTCCTTCAAAACCCGATCATTCGCTGTATATCAGGCCCTTTATGTTCGCTTCGGATGAGTTGATCGGCGTTAAACCCAGCGACACCTATAAATTCCTCATCATTCTCAGTCCAACCGGGCCATATTACAGCGCGCCGATGCAGATCTATGCCGAAGAAAAATACACCCGTGCGGCCGCCGGTGGCGTGGGATATGCGAAAACTGCAGGGAATTATGCCTCCAGTATGATGCCACATGACTGAAGCAAAAAGAAAGGGATACGACCAGGTACTCTGGCTGGATGGCAAAGAACACAAGTTTGCGGAGGAGATTGGTACCATGAATGTGTTTTTCGTCATCGATGGCAGGGCGGTTACCCCCGACCTGGACGCAGGGACCATATTGGATGGCGTGACCCGCAACAGTGTCATTACCATCCTCAAGGATATGGGAGTTCATACAGAGGAAAGGAGGATCGGTATGGAGGAATTGTCCGCGGCAGTATAAGGCTGGCAAACTGACCGAAATTTTTGGAACCGGCACGGCGGCGACCATTTCAGTGATCAGGGAACTGAAGTACAAGGATGAGGTGTTTAATTTTGATGAAAGTAAGCTTGCCCCTCTCCTCGGAGCTAAAGCAGCGTTTGCTGGACATCCGGAGTTTCAAAGCTGAAGACCGGCACGGGTGGCTGTTCAGGGTCTGAAAGGAGTGAAACTGATGGGTTTCGCTCAATATTTATTTTGATTTGTGCAGAGTGACTTATACCTTTGCCGTCCGAAAATTTAAAAGGTCAAGAATGCCTACAATTCAGCAATTGGTTAGAAAAGGAAGAGAGATTATCAAAGCGAAAAGCAAGTCCAGAGCTCTGGATTCCTGCCCATTCCGCAGAGGTGTTTGTACCCGTGTTTATACCACCACGCCTAAAAAACCCAACTCTGCGCTTCGTAAAGTAGCCAAAGTGAGGTTGACCAATAAGATCGAAGTGATCGCCTACATTCCGGGAGAAGGTCATAACCTCCAGGAGCACTCGATCGTGCTGGTGAGAGGTGGTCGTGTGAAGGATCTTCCAGGTGTGCGTTATCATATTGTTCGCGGAAGTCTGGATACCGCAGGTGTGAAGGACCGTAAACAGAGCCGTTCCAAATACGGAACAAAACGCGAAAAGGCTAAAAAATAATTTAACAACAAAAGATTTACAAATCATTTATAGATGAGGAAGACCAAAGCCAAAAAAATCCCGCCAGCTCCGGATGCAAAATTCAATGATGCGCTGGTAACCAGGTTTGTCAACAACCTGATGTGGCAGGGAAAAAAGAACACTGCTTTCAATATTTTTTATGATGCGATGGACCGCATTGGCAAGCAAACCGGTGAAAATGGCTACGAAATCTGGAAAAGAGCGTTGCAGAACATTACACCCGCTGTGGAAGTAAGAAGCCGCCGTATCGGTGGTGCCACCTTCCAGATCCCTTCAGAAGTTCGTGCCGACCGTAAGATCTCCCTCAGCATGAAATGGCTGATCCGCTACAGCCGCGAAAGAAACGGAAGAAGCATGGCCGAAAAGCTTGCAGGTGAAATCGTCGCAGCCAGCAAAGGTGAAGGCGGAGCATTCAAGAAAAAAGAAGATACCCACAGATGGCGGAAGCCAACAAAGCTTTTGCCCACTTCAGGGTTTAATCCGTGCTCAACATATATTCAGCCTGCAGCCACTGCAGGGTTTTTTATTATGTTGATGAAGAGGGGTGTTCGTATTAAAATCTAGTCCGGAAAGGTGATTCAGATCAGTTTTATCCGGATTTTACTTACCTTTGCGCACCCAAATTCGGGCAGTATCACTGAACCCATTTAAAAGCAAACAACACAGGTCATGGCAGACTTAAGATTACAAAGAAATTTTGGTATTGCCGCTCACATCGATGCTGGTAAAACAACCACTACAGAGCGTATTCTGCGCTACACCGGGTATGATCCATAAGATCGGTGAAGTGCACGATGGCGCTGCCACTACCGACTGGATGGAGCAGGAAAAGGAAAGAGGTATCACGATCACCTCGGCTGCAGTAAGCTGCCAGTGGAATTTCCCGACCGTACAAGGGAAAGGCTGACGCCAACACAAAAAAATATTATTTCAATATCATTGATACTCCAGGTCACGTGGACTTTACCGTTGAGGTGGAACGTTCCATGCGTGTACTCGATGGGCTGATCGCCCTGTTTCAGCGCTGTTGACGGCGTTGAACCACAGATCTGAAACCGTTTGGCGCCAGGCCAACAGGTACAAGGTTCCCCGTATCGGATTTGTGAACAAGATGGACCGTTCCGGAGCCGACTTCCTGATGGTGGTTAAACAGGTTAGGGAAATGCTCGGCGCCAAAGCCGTTCCGCTTGCAGTTGCCGATCGGCGCTGAAGACGATTTCAAGGGCGTTGTTGATCTGATCACCATGAAAGGTGTGATCTGGGACATGGCGACCGAGGGAATGACCTTCGATGAGATTCCCGTTCCGGCAGATATGATGGAAGATGCGGAGTACTGGAGAGCCCAGCTGATAGAAGCCGTTGCCGAATATGACGACAAGCTGATGGAGAAATTCTTTGATGATCCAAACACCATCACCGAAGATGAAGTGCATGAAGCGATCCGCAAGGCAACGCATCGATCTCAGCATTGTGCCGATGATGTGCGGTTCCTCTTTCAAAAATAAAGGCGTGCAGACTGCGCTCGATGCGGTTTGCCGTTACCTGCCCTCACCTGTGGATCTTGAAGATACCAGTGGGTATAGATCCTGATACCGGCGAACCAGATCACCCGTAAAGCCCGATCCAAAAGAACCATTTGCTGCGCTTGCTTTCAAGATCATGACCGATCCTTTTGTAGGCCGTCTGGCGTTCTTCCGGTGTTATAGCGGTCATCTCGATGCGGGTTCCTATGTAAAGAATATGCGCAGCGGAAAGAATGAACGTATCAGCCGTATCATGAAGATGTTTGCCAACAAACAAAACCCGATCGATTTCATCGAAGCCGGTGATATTGGTGCAGCTGTAGGTTTCAAGGAAATCAAAACCGGTGACACACTTTGCGATGAAGATCATCCGATCGTTCTGGAAAATATGTTTATCCCTGAGCCGGTTATCGCCATCGCGGTTGAGCCGAAAACTCAGGCCGACGTTGACAAGATGGGTATGGCCATTGCCAAGCTTGTGGAAGAAGATCCGACTCTGAGGGTAAATACAGATGAAGAAACCGGCCAGACCATCCTTCGTGGAATGGGTGAGCTGCACCTGGAAATCATCATCGACCGTATGCGTCGCGAATTTAAAGTAGAAGTGAACCAGGGTGCGCCGCTGGTGGCTTATAAAGAAGCTTTCAAGAAACCATTGAACATAGGGAAATGCTGAAGAAACAAACTGGTGGCCGTGGTAAGTTCGCCGATATCGTGTTTGAGATTCGGGCCTGCTGATGCAGGAATGGCTGAAGGAAAATCCAACAGAGCACTTCCAGTTTGTGAATGATATTTTCGGTGGATCCATTCCACGTGAATTCATTCCTGCCGATCCAGAAAGGATTTCAAATGCGCATGACTACCGGTGTGCTGGCCAGCTATCCTGTGGAAAATATGAAGGTGCGCATCTTCGACGGAAGCTTCCACCAGGTTGACTCCGACGCGCATGTCGTTTGAACTTTGTGCAAAAGCAGGCTTCCGTGAAGCGGCCGTAAAGCAAAGCCAGTTTTGCTTGAACCGATCATGAAGGTTGAAGTGATCACGCCTGATCAGTACATGGGTGATGTTACAGGTGACCTTAACAGGCGTCGTGGTATGCTGGAAGGCATGGACAGCAGGGCAGGAGCGCAGGTGATCAAGGCTAAAGTGCCTCTGAGCGAAATGTTTGGTTATGTAACCCAGTTTCGTTCGCTTGTCATCAGGCCGTGCGACTTCCACCATGGAATTTTCTCATTATTCACCTGCTCCAAACAATATTGCCGAAGAAGTGATTGCGAAGGTAAAGGGAAAAGTAAAAGCGGATTAAGTTCGTCAAATCATAAATAGCCTATCCTGGGCAAGTCCGTGGAGGGGCTTTTTTTTTGAGGCATTATGAAAAAAATTTCGCTGATTTCTTTTGTCAGTTACTTAAACACCCTTACCTTCGCATCCCCATTCGAAAAAATGGGAAATGGCATATGTCTCAGAGAATCAGGATCAAATTACAGTCATACGATCATAATCTGGTAGATAAATCTGCAGAGAAGATCGTGAAAACAGTACGCAGTACGGGTGCGGTGGTTACGGGTCCAATTCCCTTGCCAACCCGGAAAAAGATTTTTACCGTTCTGCGTTCACCTCACGTGAACAAGAAAAGCCGTGAGCAGTTTCAGCTGGCAACGCACAAGCGTTTGCTGGATATTTACACTTCTTCTTCACGCACTGTTGATGCACTGAGTAAGCTCGATCTGCCCAGTGGTGTGGATGTTGAAATCAAAGCATAGAGTTCTTTATTCCATCTGCGAAAGCCGTAGGGAAATAAGCAGCGCTGGATTGATATATATAAAAATATGAACTAGCCGTTCTGGGTTAGTTTACTGCCGGTACTTCTCGTCGCCTACCGAAGGCGAAGGTCTGTGACCTAGCTGAAGGTGATCGGCACTTCGCAGAGTTCGACGACAAAGGAAAAGGTCGGCGGCAAACGGGGATTGAAGTAATGGTGGTATGCCCATCAGACTGTCTCTTCAACCCAGGAAGGCACAAACCGAAATAAGATGAAAGGTATTATTGGTAAGAAAATCGGGATGACCAGTGTCTTCACCTCCGATGGAAAGCAGACTCCCTGCACCATCATTGAAGCGGGTCCCTGCACAGTGACCCAGGTAAAAACCCAGTCAACTGACGGGTACAACGCCACTCAGATCGCTTTTGGCGAAAAAAAAGAAAAACACTCCAACTCAGCGCTTAACAAGCATTTTGCAAAAGCAAATACAGGCGCAAAAAAATTTGTAAAAGAATTCCGCGATTATTCTCTCGAAAAGAATCTCGGTGAAACTATCACTGTTGACATTTTCAGCGAAGGCGAAAAAGTTGACGTTGTTGGCATCACCAAAGGGTAAAGGTTTCCAGGGTGTTGTTAAACGTCATGGCTTTCATGGTGTGGGTGAACAATCACATGGTCAGCATGACCGCCAGAGAGCTCCCGGTTCAATCGGTAACTCATCTGATGCATCAAGTGTATTCAAAGGCATGCGCATGGCAGGCCGCATGGGCACCGAGAGCGTGAAGATCAAAGGACTTAAAGTGGTTAAGATTTTCCTGATAAAAACTATATCCTGGTTAACGGTTCGGTTCCCGGTCATAACGGATCAATCGTACTCATTCAGAAGTAATCATTATTAACCTGAAGCAAGATGCAAGTAGATATTTTAAATATAAAAGGTGAAAAAACCGGCCGCTCGGTTGATCTGCCAGATGAAATATTTGGTGTTGAGCCGAATGATCATGTGATCTACCTGGCAGTTAAACAATATCTGGCTGCACAGCGACAGGGAACAGCAAAAGTGAAAACCCGTCTTGAAGTAAAAGGTTCAAGCAAAAAGCTGCATCGTCAGAAAGGTACCGGTGGCTCACGTAAAGGAAATATCGTAACCCTTTGTACAAAGGTGGTGGTACGATCTTCGGACCTAAACCCCGCGATTACGATTTCAAGCTGAACTATAAAGTAAAGGACTTGGCAAAAGTGTTCTGCGCTTTCTACACAAAGTGAAAGAAAACAGCCTGATGGTTGTTGAAGATGTGAAGCTGGAAAGTCCAAAAACAAAAGAAGTAGCAGGCATTCTGAAAACGCTGAAGGCCGACAACAAGAAAGTGCTGGTGCTTACTGGTGACGAGGAAGACAATTTCCGTCTTTCTTTCCGTAATCTTCCGAATGTAAAGGGTTACCAGTTCAACGATATGAATACTTATGACATCGTGAATTCGAATGTTGTGCTGGTCACAGAAAGTGCAGCGAAACGATCGTTGAAGATGTAAAAGAAGTCTGAGTTCAAATTAATCATCGAATAAATTATTAAGAGATGAAACTCTCTGAAGTTCTAGTAAAACCGATCGTCACCGAAAAAAGCAACAAGCTTACTGACACAGAGCAGGACTTATGCTTTCCGGGTTGACCGTAAGGCCAACAAGCTGGAAGTGAAAAAAGCGATGCGAGGATTTTTATGGTGTAACTGTTATCGAAGTAAATACTGTGGTTGTTCCGGCAAAAGCAAAATCAAAATTCACGAAGGCAGGATTTATTTCAGGAAGAAAACCGCATATAAGAAAGCATATGTGAAAGTTGCCGAAGGCGAAACAATCGATCTGTATTCAAATATTTAAGTGAAGTAAAACTCATTTGAACTATTAAGTTAATACAATGGCACTAAGAAAATTCAAACCGATCACTGCAGGAACACGTTGGAGAATCGGAAATGCGTATGCGGAGATCACATGCGATACTCCTGAGAAATCACTTCTTGAAAAGAAGTCATCTACAGGCGGAAGAAATGTCCAGGGAAGAAGAGCTATGCGTTACAGGGGCGGCGGCAATAAAAACATGTACCGCGTCATTGATTTCAAAAGAAATAAGAAAGATATTCCTGCAACAGTTGCTTCCATTGAATATGATCCGAACCGTACGGCTTTTATCGCCTTGCTGAATTATGCTGATGGTGAAAAAAGATATATCATCGCCCCACAGGGTTTACAGGTTGGCGCTACGGTTATTGTCCGGCGACGCAGTTGCTCCCGAAGTCGGAAATGCATTGCAGATGAAGAATATGCCGCTGGGTACCAATGTTCATAATATTGAAATGCAGCCCGGACAGGGTGGCAAGCTGGTGCGCAGCGCCGGTACATCAGCCCAGCTTACCAATAAGGAAGAAAGATATGCGGTTTTGAAAATGCCTTCCGGTGAATTGAGAAAAGTGCTGATCAATTGTTATGCTACAGTTGGTGTGGTCAGCAATAGCGATCATAGTCTGGAAATGACAGGTAAGGCTGGTCGTAACAGGTGGAAAGGTATTCGGCCACGTAACAAGTGGTGTTGCGATGAACCCTGTAGATCACCCGATGGGTGGTGGTGAAGGTAAAGCTTCAGGTGGTCATCCACGTTCAAGAACAGGTAAGTATGCAAAAGGGTCTGAAGACACGTCAGAGAGGAAAGGGAAGTGATAAGCTGATCATCCAGACCAAAAAAGGTAAAGAAGCTAGCTCAGTAATTAATTTAAATAAAACAGAAAATTTTTAAATTAACAGAATATGGCTCGTTCAATTAAAAAAGGTCCTTAGTAGCGCCAAACTTGAGACAAAAGTTTTGGCAATGAATGAAGGAAAAGCAAAGAAAGGAGTGATCAAAACCTGGAGCCGCCGTTCAACGATCACTCCTGATTTTGTTGGACACACTTTTGCTGTGCACAATGGCAACAAGTTTATCCCGGTGTATGTGACTGAATTTATGGTAGGGCATAAGCTCGGTGAGTTTGCGCCGACAAGGAACTTCAAGGGTCACTCGAGTAAAAAAGTTGCATAATAAACTTAAAAGTCAAAACTAAAGTTGAAGACAAAAACCGGTTGCCAGTTTTAAGTTTTTAATTTTCAATTTTAACTTAATCAAAATGGAAGCAATAGCAAACTCAGAAATTATCCCACATCACCGCGCAGAATGCGTTTGCTGGCTGATGAGATCCGTGGTATGGAAGTTGAAAAAGCGTTGGCCTTGCTTGAGCATCATCCTCAGCATTCAGCTACACCACTTTTCAAATTATTGAAAAGTGCGATCAATAACTGGGAACAGAAGAATGAAGGAACGAGTGCAGCCGATGCAGGTCTTGTTGTGAAAACAATTTTTGTAGATGGTGCAAGAACGCTGAAGAGAATGCTTCCGGCTCCACAGGGAAGGGCTTACCGTCTTCGCAAACGCAGCAACCATGTTACTGTTAGCAGTAGATGTTAAACAATAATTGAACTGAAAAATATTTAAACCATAATATGGGTCAGAAAACAAATCCTATTGGTGCCAGGTTAGGGATCATCCGCGGTTGGGAATCCAACTGGTATGGTAATAAAAGAGATTTTTCAACCAAGCTGATCGAAGATAACAAGATCAGGACTTACCTCAATGCCCGTATCAATAAGGGTGGTATTTCCAAGATCGTTATTGAGCGCACGCTGAATAAGCTGATCGTTACCATCCATACTTCCAAACCCGGTATCATCATTGGTAAAGGCGGTGGCGAAGTTGACCGTATCAAGGAAGAGTTGAAGAAACTGACCGGCAAAGACGATGTTCAGATCAATATCCTTGAAATCCGCCGCCCGGAACTGGATGCGATGATCGTTGGCGACACCATTGCCCGCCAGATCGAAAACCGTATCAATTACAAACGAGCCATTAAGATGGCCATTGCTTCTTCACTGAGAATGGGTGCTGAAGGTATCAAGATAAAAGTAGCCGGTCGTTTGGGTGGTGCTGAAATCGCCCGTACCGAAGAAATCAAACAAGGACGTACGCCTTTCATACACTTCGTATGGATATCGATTATGCCAATGTATTTGCGCTGACTGTTTATGGAAAGATCGGTATCAAAGTGTGGATCTGTAAGGGTGAGATACTTGGCAAGAGAGATCTGAATCCAAATTTTGTTGGTGGTAAAGCAGAAGGTAGTGACAGAGAGGGGACCAAGAAGGGATGAGAGACCTGAAAGAGAGTGACAGAGAGCGGCGACAGAAGAGGTGGTGGTGGCAGAGGTGGAGACAGAAGAGGTGGCACACGGGGTGGACACAGAAGAGACCTAGCGCCGATGAAGGAGATAAGCAAGATAATTCAAACTATTAACTTTTAAGTTTTAAATAGATGTTACAGCCTAAAAGAACCAAACACAGGAAAGCACAGAAGGGACGGATTCGTCAGGTGGCGAAGAGAGGAGCTACCATTTCTTTTGGTTCGTTTGCACTGAAAGCACTGGAGCCGATCTGGATGACCAATCGCCAGATCGAAGCAGCAAGGCAGGCACTGACACGCAGCATGAAAAGAGAAGGAAATGTGTGGATCAGGATTTTCCCCGATAAACCGATTACCCGCAAGCCACAGGAAGTGAGAATGGGTAAGGGTAAAGGTAACCCTGAATTCTGGGCGGCAGTGGTTGAACCAGGACGTATTCTGTTTGAATGCGATGGTGTACCTGTAAGTGTTGCGAAAGAAGCACTTGGACTGGCAGCGCAGAAACTGCCGATCAAAACAAAATTCATTATTCGCAGGGATTACCAGGCCATGATATGGCAGGTAGTAATATTCAACTTACAAATTCAGAAAGATGTCAAAGAGAATTGATTTTGTAAAGGGGCTGAAGGATATGAATGAAACGGATCTTAAAGCGAGGATCCAGGAAGATGAACTGCGTTTGAAGAAACTTGAATTTGCCCACGCCATCTCTCCTCTGGAGAACCCGATGAGCATCCGCAGCCTTCGCAAGGATGTTGCACGTCTGAAAACTGAATTGAAAAAAAGAACATTAGGTGTATAACCTGATATAAATATAATAAAAATGGTTGAAAGAAATTTGCGCAAAACAAGAACCGGGCTGGTAACCAGCAACAAGATGGATAAGACCATCACTGTTGCCATTGAAAGAAAAGTTAAACACCCGATCTATGGAAAGTTCGTTAAGAAGACGACCAAGTTTCATGCTCATGATGAAAAGAATGAATGCACTGTAGGCGATACTGTAAGGATCATGGAAACCCGCCCGCTGAGCAAAACAAAACGCTGGAGACTGGTTGAAGTGGTTGAGAAAGCCAAATAGTCGTGGTTAGTATAAATGTATGTTTTTAATTACTGGACAGCCTAGATAGCTGACAGCTCAAAGCTAAATAAAATGATTCAGCAAGAAAGCAGATTAAATGTAGCTGATAACAGTGGCGCCAAAGAAGTGTTGTGCATCCGTGTTCTTGGGAACAGCGGACAGGATTATGCCAGGATCGGCGACAAGATCGTGGTATCCGTTAAAGATGCGATCCCTGCAGGCGGTATCAAGAAAGGAACCGTAACCAAGGCGGTTATCGTTCGTACAAAAAATAAGCTGCGCAGAAAAGATGGTTCTTACATCCGGTTTGATGACAATGCAGTTGTGCTGCTGAACCAGTCCGACGAGCCACGTGGCACCCGCATATTCGGACCGGTTGCCAGGGAACTGCGCGATAAGGGTTATATGAAGATCATTTCGCTGGCCCCCGAAGTACTTTAAGATTCAGACCTGGCGACAGAATAATAATTGAACACTCCTTTAGGAGCAAACGAAAATAAAATGAGCAACAGATTCAAACCCAAGTTCAATATCAGGAAAGGCGACACCGTTGTGGTGATCGCCGGTGATGATAAGGACGTGAAAAAACCCCGCAAGGTACTGGAGGTTTTTCCTGATAAAGGAAGTGTGCTGGTTGAAGGTGTGAACATCATTACGAAACATACCAAGCCTTCTGCACGGGACACAAAAGGTGGCATCGTTCGAAAAGGAAGCCTCTATGAACATTTCAAACGTGATGCTGTGGGATGCAAAAAACGGCAGCCGGCACAAAAGTGAAAAGAACCAGGGAAAACGGAAAGCTCGTTCGCGTTTCAAAAAAATCAGGTGAGATAATTAAATAAATATAAGCCATGAGCACTATCAAATATAAGCCCCGACTGGCGGACAAGTACAAGAAAGATGTTGTACCTGCGCTGATGAAAAGATTCAATTACGACAGCGTCATGCAGGTGCCGCGCCTGGAAAAGATTTGCCTTAACCGAGGCGTGAATGGTGCGGTGACCGACAAAAAACTGGTTGATGTGGCTGTGGATGAACTGTCGCAGATCACCGGTCAGAAAGCTGTTCCAACCCTGTCAAAGAAAGATATATCCAATTTCAAGCTCCGTAAGGCAATGCCGATCGGAGCGAGAGTTACACTGAGGGGAGTGAAAATGTATGAGTTTCTTGACAGGCTTATCGCTACCGCTTTGCCACGTGTACGTGACTTCAAAGGAATCAATGAAAAGGCTTTCGATGGCCGTGGTAATTATACCCTGGGTGTCACCGAGCAGATCATCTTTCCGGAAATCGACATCGATAAGGTGAATAAGATCACCGGTCTTGACATCACTTTTGTGACCACAGCGGGAACCAATGAGGAAGCTTTTGAGTTGCTGAAGGAAATGGGGATGCCGTTCAGGAAGAAAGAAAGTGCGAGTTCTTAATAAGTAAAAATCAAAAATTAAAAATTAAAATCTAAGGTTCTAAAGTAAAAAGAACTGCGGCCATTTTTAATTTTTAATTCTTCAAAAGCAAAATAAAATCACTAGATCAAAAATTAAAAAAAGGAAAGCGGCCTCGTCGATTTTTAATTTTTAATTTTTAATTTTTAATTTAAAAAAATGGCAAAAGAATCAGTTAAAGCCAGACAACGGAAAAGAGAGAAAATGGTTGCGCAATATGCCGAAAAGCGTGCGGAGCTAAAAGCCGCGGGTGATTTGAAGGCGCTTGATGAGCTTCCAAGAAATTCTTCCAAGGTGCGTCTGAAAAACCGCTGTCAGCTTACGGGAAGACCAAGAGGATACATCCGTTATTTCGGATTGTCGAGGGTCATGTTCCGTGACATGGCGCTGGACGGCAAGATCCCGGGAATCAGGAAAGCCAGCTGGTAACGGCTGCAACAGCAAAACACTTAATTCAAAATCTATCAAGCATAATAGATTATGGTAACAGATCCTATAGCAGATTTCCTGACAAGAGTGCGGAATGCACAGATGGCCGGACACAGAATTGTGGAAATCCCTGCTTCCAATCTGAAGAAACGTATCACTGAGATACTTGTACGACCAGGGTTATATCCTTAAATACAAATTTGAGGAAGATAGCAAACAGGGTGTGATCAAGATCGCCCTGAAGTACGACCTGCAGTCGAAGGAACCCGCCATCCGCTCACTCGAAAGAGTTAGCCGTCCTGGTCTTCGTCAGTATGCAAGTCCTGCTGAATTCAAAAGCGTGAAGAACGGCCTCGGCGTTGCCATCCTCAGTACCTCAAAAGGTGTGATGACCGACAAACAGGCCAAGACTCAGAATGTGGGCGGAGAAGTGCTGTGCTATATCTATTGATAAATGATCATTTAAATTAACCAGATATGTCTCGTATAGGAAAACAACCCGTAGTAGTTCCGTCAGGAGTTACAGTAACCGTAAGCAAGGAAAACCTGCTTATTGTCAAGGGTCCTAAAGGTGAATTGAAGCAGGTGGTGGACAGGGATATTACCCTTGAAGTGAAGGATGGCCAGGTGCTTTTTTCCAGGCCTACCGATCAGATCCGTCATCGTGCCATGCATGGACTTTACCGTTCGCTGGTGGACAACATGGTACAGGGTGTTACAGCAGGGTTTCAAGAAGAATCTGGAGCTGGTAGGTGTGGGGTTCAAGGCCTCCAACCAGGGCAACTTGCTTGATCTTTCACTCGGCTTTTCGCACAATATCGTTTTCGAGATACCCAAGGAGCTGTCGGTAAAAACCGGACAGGAAAAAGGTGATAACCCGAAGATATATCTTGAAGGAATCGACAAACAACTTATCGGACAGGTTGCAGCCAAATTGCGTGGACTGCGGAAGCCAGAACCTTACAAAGGAAAGGGTGTGCGTTACATCGGTGAAGCGGTGAGAAGGAAAGCAGGTAAGGCTGCAGGTAAGTAATTTGACGAGTCTGCAAAGACTGATATTAATAATAATTAATACAAATAGAAATGGGTACTAAACTGCTAAGAAGACAAAAGATCCGTCACCGCATCCGCAAACGGATTGCAGGCACGGCACAGAAGCCCAGGTTTTCTGTTTTCAGAAGCAACACCGAAGTTTATGTTCAGCTGATCGATGATGTCAATGGAGTGACCCTGGTAGCAGGATCTTCAAGGAAAAGGATATTGCCGCTCAGAAAGTAACCAGGACCGAAAAAGCAAAGCTGGTTGGTGCAGCGATGGCAAGAAAAGCGAAGGAACTCGGCATTGAGCAGGTGGTATTCGACCGTGGAGGTAATCTCTATCACGGCCGCGTGAAGAATGTTGCCGATGGCGCCCGTGAAGGCGGCCTGGTTTTCTAATCAACCAAAAAATTTTCCTGGTTTTACCGGGTATAATTATAAACTGAAGAAATGTCAAAATTCAATGTAAACAGGGTTAAACCCGGAGAACTGGAACTGAAAGAAAAAGTGGTTGCCATCAACCGTGTTGTCAAAACCACCAAGGGAGGCCGCGCTTTCAGCTTTTCAGCCCTGGTAGTGGTGGGCAATGAGAATGGCGTTGTTGGTCATGGATTGGGCAAGGCAAAGGAAGTTCAGGAAGCCATCACCAAGGGTATTGAGGACGCCAAGAAAAACCTCATCAAGGTGCCCATTATGCATGGCACTATCCCACACGACCAGCTTGCAAAAGAAGGTGCAGCCAAGGTGCTGATCAAGCCGGCCGCACATGGTACCGGTGTGATCGCGGGAGGAAGTATGCGTGCTGTGCTGGAAAGTGCAGGTGTGACCGACGTTCTGGCAAAATCCCTCGGTTCAGCCAACCCGCATAACGTGGTGAAGGCAACCGTCAAGGCTTTGGCCACACTCCGCGAGCCCATCAGTGTGGCCAAGCAGAGAAATCGTGAATCTGAAAAAAGTTTTCAACGGGTAATTCCGGCATACTGAAATAATCCAGGCATGAAAAAGATCAAAATTACCCAGGTTAAAAGTGGTATCGACAGCCCCGAAAGGCAGAAACGCACCCTTGTGGCCCTGGGTCTGAACAAGATGAATGCTTCACGCGAGGTGGAAGCTACCCCGCAGATTTTGGGAATGCTGAATAAGGTGAACCATCTGTGCTGGTAGAAGAAGTAAAGTAATTATTATTAAGCGAGGGACGATTTCCCGTTGAGTTAAAATCAAAGCAATGAACTTACACGAACTGCAGCCCGGGTAAAGGCGCGACTCATAAACCAAAACCACGCCTTGGGCGTGGTGAGGCTTCCGGCAAAGGAGGTACTTCTACAAAGGGTAATAAAGGTGGACAAAGCCGCGCGGGCTACCAGCGTAAGAATGCGCACGAAGGTGGCCAGATGCCGATTCAGCGCCGTCTTCCAAAAAGAGGGTTTAAGAATATCAACCGCATCGATTACAAAGTGTTCAACCTCGGACAGATTGAATCATTGGTGGAAAAATACGGCATCAGTGATTTCAACTTCGAAACACTCTATGCCAACGGACTGGTTGCGAAAACCGACAAGGTAAAAATCCTGGGCAATGGCGAACTGAAAGCCAAACTTGTTTTCAAAGTGAATGCCGTGAGTGAAAAAGCCAAAACTGCCATCGAAACCGCAGGCGGCACAGTGGAACTGATAGTGAAATAATTTTCTGTAACTTCGACAGGCTATAAAATCTCTCCCTGGCAGTGAAAAAATTCATCAATACACTTAAGAATATTTGGAGTATAGAGGAACTCAGAAGTAAAATTCTGGTTACTATACTCCTGATAGCGATCTATCGGTTGGGAACACATATTGTTCTGCCGGGCATTGATCCGACCAAGATCGACCCCAACGCTGCAACTGGTGGAATCCTTGGTCTGATAGATGCATTTGCAGGCGGAGCGTTCTCACAGGCTTCGATACTTGCATTGGGTATCATGCCTTATATCTCTGCATCGATCTTCATGCAGCTGATGACCATCCTCTATCCGCCCTTCCAGAAATTGCAGAAAGAAGGAGACAGCGGCAGAAAAAAAATTAATCAATACACCCGATATCTTACCGTAGCCGTAGCATTGCTGCAGGCCAGCGCATATGTGCAATACCTCAACAGCCCCGGCTATCGTCAGGCAATCATCGGATCCTATTCAGGATTCTTCTGGTTGTCTACCACCGTGGTACTTACGGCAGGCACCCTGTTTGTAATGTGGCTTGGAGAAAAGATCACCGACAAGGGCCTCGGCAATGGTGCCTCGGTGATCATCATGGTGGGTATCCTTGCACGTCTTCCTCAGTCTTTCTGGCAGGAATGGCAGGCGAAAATTCCAACAGGTGGTGGTGGTTTGTTGATCTTCGTAATCGAGATCGCTGTACTTATTGCCATCATCATGGGTTTGATCGTGCTCATTCAGGGGGTGAGAAAGATCCCGGTGCAGTATGCGAAACAGATTGTGGGTAACCGGCAATTTGGCGGCGCAAGACAGTTCCTTCCAATGAAGGTGAACAGTTCCGGTGTTATGCCGATCATCTTCGCACAGGCGATCATGTTCCTTCCCACCTTGCTTTCCAACTTTGATTCCACAAAGGGACTCGCGAAAATATTTGGCGACCACAGCAATCATCTGGTACATGATAATCTATGCCGTGATGGTTATTGGTTTCACCTTCCTATATACAGCCCTGATCTTTAATCCCAAACAGATCGCCGATGACCTGAAAAGAAACAACGGTTTCATCCCCGGCGTTAAACCAGGTCAGCCGACTGCGGATTACATCGGAGCGGTGATGGACAAGATCACCCTGCCCGGCGCGGTGCTTCTGGCCGTGGTAGGTATTCTGCCCGGCTTTGCCCAACGGCTTGGTGTACAGCCAGGATTTTCTTCCTTCTTTGGCGGCACTTCATTGCTCATCATGGTTGGTGTTGTTCTCGACACGCTGCAGCAGATCGAAACACAATTGCTGATGAGGCAGTATGATGGTCTGATGAAGAGCGGCAGGATCCAGGGCAGACAAACTGTTTCTCCTGCGTCCATCTAATTAGCGGCGACAAAATTATTTCAAACCTGACCTGCCTTGCTCGTCAGGTTTTATTTTTACAAATAGGGCTTCACAGAATGATACATTACAAAACACCGGAGGAGATTGAACTGATGCGGCATAGTGCCACGCTGGTGGGTGAAACCATTGCCGAGGTGGCCAGGGCCATACGGCCAGGGGTAACCACGGCTGCGCTCGACAAAATTGCTGATGAATTTATCCAGGATCATGGTGGCAGCCCCTCATTCAAAAACTACAATGGTTATCCTTACGCGTCCTGCATTTCGGTTAATGACGCGGTGGTGCACGGATTTCCGAATGGGAGAGAGCTGGTCGAAGGTGATCTGATCTCGGTGGACATCGGTGTATATAAGAACGGATATCATGGCGACAGTGCATACAGTTTTGCGCTTGAGGCACTACAGACGAAAAATTGCAGCTGATGAAAGTGACCAAGGAATCACTTTATAAAGGCATCGAGAAGGCTGTCGCGGGAAACAGGATCGGCGATGTGGCATTTGCGGTTCAGGATCACTGTGAGAAGCCCAATCGTTATGGTGTGGTGAGGGAACTTGTTGGCCATGGACTCGGGAAAAAACTGCATGAAGATCCGCAGGTGCCGAATTTTGGTAAAAGAGGCAGCGGTGCAAAGCTGAATGAGGGCATGGTGATCGCGATTGAGCCCATGGTTAACCTGGGCGTGAAGGAAGTATGGTATGATAAAGACGGGTGGACCGTGAGAACCAAGGATGGAAAGGTCTCTGCCCACTATGAACATAATGTTTGCATCCGGAAAGGGAAAGCCGATCTGTTGTCTTCATTTGAGGCAATAGAAAAAGTAGAGAAGAACAATGAGTATTTAATCAGTTCTTACTATTGAAAATACTATAGCATTACCCGGTTTTCCACCCCGCTTTCGCGGGGTTCTTTATTTAGATTGGACCTCAAATTTATACAATGAATGAGGTCGGTTTCGATGCCAATGGGGATGAGACAAGGTTTTCGCTGGCCACTGAAAACGAGTTGTTGATGCTGAAGCTGCAGGCTGAATTTGGAGCCTTTTGTGTTGCCGGTGGACACGAGCTGCCACCTGAGGTGGTCAATGATTTTTTGCAATCGGTGTATTCTTTTGAGAAAAAATTGCGCGAGCCCAGAGTGCCGGTGACCATCTATGAACAGATAGGCAGACCCGCCTTTGTGGAGGCTACTGGCCTTTCGGGGGAGATGGCCATTGAGAAACTGCGGGATGTGGTCGGGCTTCTGGATCAGCATGGGATTGAACTGGAAGTGCTTGGCGATTATGATCCCCGCACGATCTACGCATTTATCACTGAACAGTTTTTCCAGGTGCAGATGGAAGATCCGGGTCTTCCGGGATTCCGACATCGTTTTTGTTATGAGGATTTTCATCCTAATCATGAACTGGACATCAGTCAGCGCTGTGCCGAATTCATGTCCCAATGGTTCGCGGGCGAGATCAATGAATATAGTTGGGAGATGGCGGATATGATGGTGCATCCCGACAGTCGTCTTTTTTCAAAAGAAAGGATGCTCCGAAAGCTGCAGGTTTTTTTCCAGGCCTTCAATGGATTCCGGGAAGGGAATTACCAGGTTGACGAGTTGACCTGGGAGTGGGATGAGCAGCGCGAACATGGGAAGGCTAATGTGCGGGGATCTGTCAGGTATGCAGCCCATTTGCACAGCCAGGACAGGATCATTTATGAGGGTGAGTTTGAATTTTATCTGTCGAACCAGGATGGCTGGTGGACGATCTACTATTTTACCTTTCCGGGATTTTCATGGAATGATGAGTGGCCGGATTAGGACCTCGTTGTATTCCTTTGCACCTCCGCGTGAAATCAGCTGACCGCGAAAAAGTATTTCACGCAAAGTCGCTTAAAAGATTTCACGCAAAGGCGCCAAGCAGCCTACGGCTGGCGCGGAGGCGCAAAGCAATACAATTGCGACTTTGCGTCCTGCCCGAAGGGCAGGCTTCGCCTCTTTGCGTGAAATGCGTGAAATCCTCTTCACTTTCATAAGTAGCCGGATTAATTTCGGCTAATTTTATGAATGCGCTTAATTGTAATCGGTGGAGGTGCGGCAGGAATATTCTGTGCGGTGAATGCGGCCAGGCTGAATCCTTCGCTCCGGGTGCTCCTCTTGGAAAAAACAAATAAACTGCTGACAAAGGTAACTGTGTCGGGCGGCGGCAGGTGTAATGTTACACACGCCTGTTTTTCCATTCCCGAGATGGCTGCAAAATATCCACGCGGGCAAAATTTTTTGAAAAAAACCCTCCATCAGTTTTTCACCACGGACACTATTGACTGGTTCAAGGCAAGGGGCGTTCTGCTAAAGACCGAACCCGATGGTCGGATGTTCCCGGTAACCGACGACTCGCTGACTATTGTCAACTGCCTCATGCGTGAAGCCGTAAAATACAAAGTCGAAATCAGGCAGAGAACAGAGGTGAAAGAAATCCGGAGGACGGAAAAGAAATTTATTATCACCACATCGCAGGACGAGGATGAACCCTGTGACCTGGTTTGTATTGCCTGTGGAGGATACCCGAGGTCGGCGCTTTTCAACTGGATAAAAGCAACGGGGCACAGCATCGAGGATCCGGTGCCCTCACTCTTCACCTTCAATATTCCCGATCATCCAATAACGGCCTTGATGGGCATATCGGTTCCCGCGAGGGTAAAGATCAGGGGGGAGAAGCTGGAGGAAACCGGGCCAGTGCTCATCACCCATTGGGGACTTAGCGGTCCGGCCGTACTGAAGTTGAGCGCCCGGGGAGCGAGAACTCTGGCCACATTGGCCTATGAATTTGGCGTGATTGTAAACTGGGTTCCCGACTTTCGGGAACAAGCTCTCCGCGCCGAAATGGAACAGAAGAGAAATCATGCCGGGTCTCAGCAGGTCAGTTCTAAGAATCCATTTGGCCTCCCACACCGGCTATGGGAATTCTTGTGCACGGTTGCCGAAATTCCAGACCAGGTGCGTTGGGCGGAACTGACAGCGGTGAGCATGAACAAGTTGATACGTAGTCTCAATGCATATGAAATACCGGTCCGTGGTAAAACCACTTTCAAGGAAGAATTCGTGACAGCAGGTGGTGTCAAACTGTCCGAGATCGATCCCCAATCCATGGAAAGCAGGCTGGTTGAGGGTCTGTATTTCGCCGGAGAGATCATGGACGTGGATGGAATAACGGGCGGGTTCAATTTTCAGCATGCCTGGACAAGTGCCTGGATCGCGGCCACCCATCTTGCCGGCATCAAATCCCCAAAAAATGCGGGATAGGCAAGTCGGATTCCCTGTTCTGAGACCAAAAAACCGCCTCAAAAGCAGGAAGCTTCTGGAGATTTTGGTTATCTTTGCACCCCCGAATTAAAACCATCGGGTTTAATTATGTCTGATAACAATATTGTTAACCCAAACGCTGAAGTGCAGGAGTTTCCGGTTATTGAGGAGGCTACAGCGACACCAAATGAACCTGTACAGCAGCCAGGCTCCGAAAGGTGGAGACTGCTCATGATGATTTTGACTGGAGCATTGACAAACGAAATGTTGCTACTTACACCAACGAAGAAAAGAAGAAGTACGATTCGGTTTACGAAGGCACTTTCAAAGCAGTAACCGATGGCGAACTAGTAAAAGGAATTGTGGTGGGTCTTACCAAAACCGATGTTGTCATCAATATCGGTTTTAAAAGTGATGGTCTTGTTTCCCTGAATGAATTCCGCGACATCCCGACGCTGAAAACAGGTGATGAAGTGGAAGTGATGGTTGTGGAAAAAGAAGACCGGGAAGGCCATCTGAATCTGAGCCGGAAACAGGCCCGCATCACACGCGCATGGGAAAGAATTGTTGAAGTGCACAAAACCGGCGAAGTGATCACCGGTACTGTTACATCAAAAACCAAAGGTGGACTTGATCGTGGATGTATTTGGGATGGAAACCTTCCTTCCCGGATCACAGATCGACGTGAAGCCTGTTACCGATTACGATCAGTTTGTTGGAAAGACCATGGAATTCAAAGTGGTGAAGATCAACGAAGCCATCAAGAATGCCGTAGTTTCTCATAAGGCACTTATCGAAAGCGATATCGAAGCACAGCGTGCAGAGATCATGAGCAAACTCGAAAGAGGCCAGGTACTGGAAGGAACTATCAAGAACATCACCGACTTCGGTGCGTTCATGGATCTTGGCGGACTCGACGGATTGCTGTATATCACCGATATCAGCTGGGGACGTATCAGCCATCCGAGCGAAGTGCTGAAACTCGATCAGAAACTGAAAGTGGTGGTACTTGATTTCGATGATGAGAAGAAAAGGATCAGCCTCGGTCTGAAACAACTTACTCCGCATCCATGGGATATCCTTCCTGAAAACATCAATGAAGGTTCAGTGGTGAAAGGCAAAGTTGTGAATATCGAAGATTACGGTGCATTCCTCGAAATTCTTCCTGGTGTTGAAGGTCTGGTTCACGTGAGTGAAATCACCTGGGCGAACACGCCGATCAATGCCAAGGAATTCTTCAAGCTCGATGATGAGCATGAAGCTAAGATCGTTACCCTCGATAAGGACAACCGCAAGATGAGTCTTTCCATCAAACAAATGAGCGAAGATCCATGGAGCACTATCGAAACCAAATTCCCTGAAGGAAGCCGTCATACCGGCCTGGTGAAAAACATCACTCCTTATGGTGTGTTTGTTGAACTGGCTCCTGGCATCGGTGGTATGATCCATATCAGCGACCTGAGCTGGCTGAAACGCTTCAATCACCCTTCCGAATACACGAAGGTGGGCAGCAATATCGATGTGATCATCCTGGGTATCGATAAGGATAACCGCAAACTGCAGCTTGGACACAAACAACTGGAAGAAGATCCCTGGAATACACTCCAGGATACTTTTGCTCCCGGAACCATTCATGAAGGAACCGTTATCCGCAAAGATGATAAGGGCGCCATCGTTCAATTGCCATACGGACTTGAAGGATTCGCTCCTAACCGTCATCTTGGAAAAGAAGATGGTAAAACAGTTGGTGCCGATGAAACCACGCAGTTCATGGTGATCGAATTCGACCGCAATGAAAAACGCATTGTTGTTTCTCACGCAAGGATCTGGGAACAGGCCAAGGTTGAAGAAAAAGAAGCCAGCAAGAAAGAAGCACGTGTTGAAGCTGACAAGACAAGAAAAACAGTAAAGACCATCCAGAACAAAGTGGAAAAAGCCACGCTTGGTGATCTTGGGGCGCTCGCTGAACTGAAGCAGAAACTGCAACAGGAAGAACAGCAGGGTGGCAACAATTCTGAAGCCAAAGAGTAGTTTGAACCGAAGAAGGATTCAAAACAAACATGTTCGCATATTACATTACAAGGCGCCCGCTGGGCGCCTTTTTCTTTCATTACCATTTACCTATTTTCGTTGCCGCTGGCAAATATTTATATGAATTGGATTGAACGGTTAAAGGACATCAAACTGGTCAGAAAGCTGATCTATTTTGTAGTCGGCATCATTACCTATCCCGGTCTGGCGATAGTGAACAAGTTGAAAATTTCAGGAACAGAGAACATAGAGAACCTTCCTCTTAAGAATGTGCTGTTTGTCAGTAACCATCAGACGTATTTTGCGGAGGTGATCACCTTCCTGCACATCTTCGGCGCGGTGAAATGGAGAAAGCGCAACAAACTGGGCATACCCTATTATCTGCTCAACCCATTCACACAGGTGTATTATGTAGCAGCGGAAGAAACCATGAAACAAAGCTGGCTGAGCAAATTCTTCACCATGGGCGGCGCCATCACCGTTAGAAGGACCTGGAATCCCAAAGCCACTGAAGTAAGAAAAGGACTGGACCCTTCAGACACACGCAAGATCACGCGGGCGCTGTCAAATAGCTGGGTCATCACGTTTCCCCAGGGCACCACCACACCATTCGCCCCCGGCCGCAAAGGGACAGCACACATGATCAAACTGAACAGGCCAATTGTTATCCCCGTAGTGATCGATGGATTCAGCACGGCATTCGACAAGAAGGGGCTGAAGTTCAAAAAAAGGGGCACTGTGCTCACGGTGAATTTCAAGGAATCACTTACACTGGATTATGATGCACCCGTGGAAGAGATCCTGTCGCAGGTGATGTATGCAATTGGGCAGAAAAAAATATAGTTGTTAAGAAAATAGGGCCTTCAACTCGGTGGCCTCACCGGGTTGCATTTTTCCACCAAGTATGAGTCTGACCTGTCTTCTTCTCAAAGCGCCATCATAGAGTTTTTGTTCTTCTTCATTCGATGGCGTGATGGCTGGAACAGGGCAGGGCTTTCCATTTTGATTGAGGGCGACAAAGGTGAAATACGCCTCATTGCTTTTGTACCTCGCCTGCCTGATGGCATCCTCACCCCAAACGTTTAAATGAATTTCCATCGAAGTGGTGAACGCCCGGGAAACCTTCGCTTCGAGGTGCACCACATTGCCCAGTTTGATGGGATTTTCAAAAGAAATATTATCAACCGAAGCGGTGACGACAGGTGATCCGCAGTGTTTCATCGCGGCAAGAGCGGCGGCGATGTCCATCCAGTACATCAGTCGGCCGCCCATCAGGTTTCCAAAAGTATTGGTGTCGTTTGGAAGTACCAGTTCAGTCATCACAACAAAAGAATCATCAGGTTTTTTCGACATTTGATGGTAGTGATTATGAAAATGAATATACGATGCCCTTTCCTATTTTTGCGATTCATTCTATCTGGAGTAAATGACAGGTTCCCCGGTTTCTTTTGAAAATACCGAACATGCTTTTGCTTACAAAAGCGACAGCGAACTCCGCAAGGCTGATTTTCTTTTTTCTTCCATGAGTTATAAGGCGCTGGTGAAACTGGGAACAAGAATCACACCCTGGGCCATTAGGATCGGCCTTCCTATAAGTGGGATACTGAAGAAGACCCTGTTCTCCCAGTTCGTCGGCGGAGAAACACTGGAGGAAACAGCTGTCGTAGAAGAAAAATTGGAAAAATTTGGCGTACAGGTGATCCTTGACTATGGTGTCGAAGGCAAGGAAGGTGAGGCGAGTTTTGATCATTCCTGCGAGGAATTCATCCGCGTGATCAGGTATGCAGATAGCCAGCCGAACATGCCATTCATCAGTATCAAGGTAACCGGCTTTGCGCGATTCGGTCTGCTGGAGAAACTGGATGCCGCCGCTGGCGATAGGGAAGGGTACAGTGGTATGATTCACACCGAAATACTGAGTCCGTCTGAACTTGAAGAATGGGCAAGGGTTGAAACAAGAATGGAGAAGATCATCAGGGTGGCCGCCGAAGGCAAGGTTGGTGTCCTTGTTGATGCCGAAGAAACCTGGATCCAGGATCCGGTGGATGCGATAACGATGAAGATGATGCGGCGGTATAACGGCCAGCGCGCCGTAGTCTACAACACCATCCAGTTGTACCGGCACGACAGGATGGACTTCCTGAGGAAGACCGCGGCCGTTGCTGAAGCTGAAAACTTTGTTGCCGGGGTGAAACTGGTCAGGGGCGCTTACATGGAGAAGGAAAGAAAAAGAGCGGCTGAGCTTGGCTATCCTTCACCCATTCAACCCGACAAGGCGGCTACCGACCGCGATTATGACGAGTCCGTCAATTTTTCTCTCGACCGGCTCAAAACTTTGGCGATAGTGATAGCCACACATAATGAGCAGAGCAATGAACTTGCCCTGCAACGGATGCAGGAAAAGGGTATTCCTAACGGGCATGGACATGTCCATTTCTCGCAGTTATATGGCATGAGTGACAACGTCAGTTTCAACCTCGCCAGGGGCGGTTATCATGTGAGCAAATATCTTCCATTTGGGCCCGTTGGCGATGTGGTGCCCTACCTGATGCGCAGGGCTCAGGAAAATAGTTCAGTGGCCGGTCACATGGGTCGCGAGCTGGGGCTGATACGAAAGGAACTGATCCGCAGAAAACGGAAAAAATCATTGCCTGATTGATCTGAATTACGGAAGTTTGCAAACCACGGACTGCTAGCTCAGTTGGTTCAGAGCACTACTTTGACAGAGTAGGGGTCACTGGTTCGAACCCAGTGCAGTCCACATCCTATCTTTTATTGTTCTTCTTGTACTTCTTGAATGGAGGCCTGGGATTGGAGGCTGACGGATTGTACTCCGGAGCTATGCCAAGGTGGTCGGGCAAAGGCAGCTTTTGCACTGCGTAGCCTATCAGTTGTTCGATGTTCTTGAATTTTCGCTGGTCCGCCGGATTGATGAAAGTCAGGGCTACCCCTGTGGCTTCGGCGCGGGCGGTTCTTCCCACGCGATGGATATAATCTTCGGCATCACCAGGAACATCAAAATTGATCACCAGGTCGATGGAATCGATGTCAATGCCCCTTGAAAGAATATCTGTTGCCACCAGGATCTGCAGTTTGCGGTTTTTGAAATTCCGGAGGACTTCATTTCTCTGTTCCTGAAGCAGGTCGGAATGAATGGCTGCCGTGTTAAACCGGAGCTTGACAAGTTCCTGTTCCAGTTCCTTCACCTTGCTCTTGGTTGATGAAAAGATGATTACCGTTTTGAGGTTCTTGCCGTGGAGCAGACTTTTGATCAACTGTACCTTCTGGGTGTTGTAGACCAGGTAGGCACCCTGCACCACCTTGTCTGCTGGTTTGGACATGGCGATATTGATCTCTTCGGGATGTTTGAGGATCCGGCTGGCCAGCGTCCTGATCTTGGGTGGCATGGTAGCCGAAAAAAGGAGGGTCTGCCGGTCGGTGGGCAGAAAACTGATGATCCGGTTGAGGTCGTCGCTGAAACCCATATCCAGCATGCGGTCTGCTTCGTCCAGGATCAGGTGTTTAACTGTCTGGAACTTCACATAACCCTGGTTGAGGTGGGCGATGAGGCGGCCTGGGGTGGCGATGATAATATTTGCTCCCTGGGTAAGGGCTTTTTTCTCCTGTTCGTAGGAACTCCCATTGTTGCCGCCATAAATGGCGATGGCGCTGATGGGTGTGAAATAGGCAAAACCCTGCAGGGCCTCGTCGATCTGGATAGCCAGTTCCCGGGTGGGAACGATGATCAGGGTATCCACAGCATCGGTTGGCTCCTTGATCATCTTGTTCATTATGGGGAGCAGGAAGGCAGCTGTTTTGCCTGTCCCTGTCTGGGCGCATGCGATAAGATCCTTATTGTTAAGAATAACGGGAATGGCTTTTTCTTGGATTGGTGTTGGCTTTTCAAAACCCATGGAACGGAGGCCTTCCAGTAATCCGGCCTCGAAATGGTCGCTAAAATTCAAAATATATATTTATAATAGTGAGGGACTGCACTTTTAACCGGGAAATCGCTCCGGAAGGGCATTTCCCGTACCTCCAAAAATAACAAACACTTTGTTAACCACCGCTTTTAACCTGATTACTATAACAATACATTATTTACCTTGCATTTCATGCAACAATACCTCGACCTGGTTCAGCATATCATCAATGAAGGCGCTGTCAAAACCGACAGAACGGGCACTGGAACAACCAGTTGTTTCGGTTACCAGCTGCGATTTAACCTTGAGGAGGGATTTCCGATGGTGACGACGAAAAAACTGCACCTGAAAAGCATCATTTATGAACTGCTTTGGTTCATCAATGGCGACACCAATGTGCGTTACCTGAACGACAATGGCGTCAGCATCTGGAACGAATGGGCCGACGCAAATGGGGACCTTGGGCCGGTATATGGCAAGCAATGGAGGAGTTGGGAAGGAGCGAACGGCAAGGTCCACGACCAGCTCATGGATGTCATTGCCCAGATCAAAAAGAATCCTGACAGCAGGAGACTGATCGTCAGTGCCTGGAATGTGGGCGAACTCGGGGATATGGCCCTGATGCCCTGTCATGTTCTTTTCCAGTTTTATGTAGCCAATGGCCGGCTCAGTTGCCAGCTCTACCAGCGCAGCGCCGATGTATTCCTGGGTGTACCTTTCAACATAGCCTCTTATGCCTTGCTGACACTGATGGTTGCCCAGGTCTGTGGACTGAAACCAGGAGAGTTTATTCATAGTTTTGGGGACGTACACCTTTATAACAACCATATTGACCAGGCCAGGCTGCAGCTGACACGCGAGCCCTTCCCCCTTCCGCAGATGAAACTCAATCCGGAGGTTAATGAAATAACCGGTTTCAGTTATTCCGACTTTACCCTGGAAAATTATCAATCACACCCCCCAATCAAAGCGCCCGTCGCCGTCTAATCAATTTCCGACATCATGACCATATCAATCATTGTCGCCGCTTCCGATAACAATATCATCGGGAAGGACAATAAACTGTTGTGGAAACTGCCCAACGATCTCGCATTCTTTAAGAACACCACCTGGGGTATGCCGATGGTGATGGGAAGAAAAACCTATGAGTCGATGAGCAAGTTCCTGGCGGGCAGAACGAATATTGTCATCACGCGCAATGCAGGCTGGAAGGCCGAAGGAGCAGTGATCGTGTCATCACTGGAAGAGGGTATAAAGGAAGCCGAAAAGGAAGACGTGAACGAATGTTTCGTGATCGGTGGAGGAGAAGTATACAAGCAGGCGATAAAGATCACCGATAAGATCTACCTCACGCGGGTGCACACCATTGTGGAAGGTGACACCAGTTTTCCTGAAATTGACCCCGGGGTCTGGATGCTTGAAAAATCACTCCCTTTTGCCGCCGACGACAGACATGCTTTCGCTTATGATTTTCAGACCTGGATAAGAAAATCCTGAAATGCCATCCAGCTATCCATTCTATCAGCTGGCCGGTAAATACCTTCAATACCTGCTGTTTGCTTCGAATGGCAAGGGTCACGGCATTCATTCTCCTTTTGTTTTTGATTTTGTCAACAACGTTTTGAATGTATCCGACTACTCGCCAAAATTGGAACAAATAGAATTGCTGAGGAGAAAATTGCTGCGCGACAAATCCGTGATACCCGCAGAGGACTATGGCGCTGGTGCCGGGAAAAATAATCCCGCGCCAACCGTTTCCTCGGTAGTGCGCAGGGCGGCAAAATCCAGAAAGTGGGGCAGGTTGCTTTACTCTATTGCGTCACACTACCAGTGCCGTTCTGTAGTGGAACTCGGCACTTCTTTTGGCATTTCAACATCGTACCTGGCCACGGGTGTTGGCGACGGCACGGTGATTACCGGAGAGGGCAATGAATTCACAGCTCGCTATGCTGAGCGAAATTTTCTGGAACTTGGCATCCGCAATGTCGACGTCCTCATAGGAAATTTCGACAACACGCTTTCTTTGATCCTGGAAAAGACTCGAGCGTCCGATCTGGTATTTGTAGATGGCAATCACCGCAGGGAGCCCACGATAAAATATTTTGAGTTGATCAAATCCGTGCTGGCTGAGGCTTCCGTGGTGATCTTCGATGATATTCACTGGAGTCGCGAGATGGAAATGGCCTGGGCGGAAATAAAAAATGATGATGACGTGATGCTGAGCATTGATCTTTTTTTTATGGGTCTGATTTTCTTCCGGCCCGGATTCAAAGTGAAACAGCATTTCACGATCAGGTTTTGAAAAACATAAAATTGGTCTAACTTACATCAAACAGGTATATTTGATATTCTCACTATGGTATTAGGTGTGCTGAAAGAACCGGCTTTTGAATTTAGGGTGTCTTTACTTCCTGAAGCGGTCACTGCGCTTGTCAAAAATGGAAACAGGATTTTTGTAGAACAGGACGCGGGATCAAAAGCCTTTGCCGACGACAATGCATACACAGTGGCAGGTGCCACCGTATCCGACCGCAACACGGTTATTGGATCCGCTGAGATTATACTTACCATTCATCCCCCTGCGGCCGATGAAATTTTCCGCGAGAAAATACTGATTGGCATTTATCAACCCTTGTTCAATAAAAAGCTCATGCAGGATTGGTCCGGAGTCGGGATCTCTTCATTCAGCCTCGACATGCTGCCACGGACAACCCGTGCGCAAACCATGGACGTGCTGAGTTCCCAGGCCAATATTGCAGGTTACAAAGCCGTAGTGCTCGCCGCCGCCAGCTATTCAAGATACTTTCCAATGTTTATGACCGCTGCCGGAAGTATTGCACCAGCAAAGGTGTTGATTTTGGGAGCTGGTGTGGCCGGGCTGCAGGCGATTGCCACTGCCCGAAGGTTGGGAGCAGTTGTGGAGGTGTTCGACACGCGCCCCGCGGTGAAGGAGGAAGTGACCAGCCTCGGTGGAAAATTTATAGAAGTCGAAGGCGCGGCAGACCCATCCAGCGCTGGGGGATATGCGGTAGAGCAGACAGAGGAATTCATGGGCAGGCAGCAGCAAAAGATAAGTGACAGTATTGCCAAGGCAGACATCGTGATCACCACTGCGCAGATCCCGGGTAAGCAGGCGCCCATACTTGTTACTGCGGCGATGATCGACAGGATGAGAAAGGGTTCAATGATCATCGACCTCGCGGCCGCAACAGGAGGAAATACCGAACTGACAAGAAACAATGAAACAGTGGTGAAGAGTGGAGTGACCATCGTTGGAAATTCTTCGCTCGCAGCTTCCGTGCCTGCGGACGCCAGTAAACTCTATGGAAAAAATGTGTTGAATTTTCTGCAGCTTATTGTAGATAAAACCGGTGTGCTGAATTTGAATTTTGAGGATGATCTTGTGAAGGGATCCTGTATCACGCATAAAGGAGAGATTCTGCACACAAGAGTCAAAGAAATAATCTGATCTGCCTATGCAAGAGGTTTTAAATTGGATACATACTTACCAGGAGATGTTTTACATCGTAATCCTGATGATTTTTCTTGGCATTGAAGTCATCGGACGTGTTCCAAGTGTATTGCACACGCCGTTGATGAGCGGAGCCAACGCCATACACGGAGTGGTGATCATAGGAGCAATCATCGTAATGGGCAAGGCCGAGCCCGATGATTACCTGGCAATCATTCCCGGGTTTCTGGCCATGATACTCGGTACCATAAATGTGGTGGGCGGATTTGTGGTGACAGACAGAATGCTGGAAATGTTTAAAAAGAAGAAGAAGTAAAATTCCTGGCATGCAAGCAAGCGTACTAACCCTTTGTTACCTGGCAGGATCGATCAGTTTTATTCTTGGACTGAAAATGTTGTCCGACCCCCTAAGGGCGCGGAAAGGCAATCTCATTGCTGGAGCAGGAATGTTTGTTGCGATCGCAGGCACCATCTTTTTGTACGAGTCTGATGGTGCAACCCTGCATAATTATCCCTGGATATTTGCCGGACTTGCCATTGGATCATTTATCGGATATGGAGCCGCGAAAAAAGTGAAAATGACAGCAATGCCGGAAATGGTCAGTCTGTTCAATGGCATGGGAGGCGCCTGCGCCGCCCTGATCTCACTCACTGAATTCGACCGCGTGCTCAACGATACCGGCACCGCCACGGCGGGTCACCTGTTGATCATCCTGCTAGGGCTGGTGATCGGCACCGTTTCATTTACGGGCAGTGTGATCGCATGGGGAAAGCTGAATGGCAAGGTCAGCGATTTTACCTTCCGCGGACAGCATGTGCTTAACCTCGCTTTTCTTTTCCTGATCATCGTGGGTATTGGGTATATGGTAGTGACGAGTGGCGAGCGGGTTAATGTGGTGGTATTCTACAGCATACTTTGCTTATCCATACTTTACGGGATCCAGTTTGTAATGCCCATCGGCGGTGCAGACATGCCCGTGGTGATCTCGCTGTTAAATTCATTTACCGGCGTGGCCGCGGCATGTGGAGGTTTTCTTTATGACAACAAGGTGATGCTGACTGGCGGCATCCTGGTGGGCGCTGCCGGTACGCTGCTGACCATACTGATGTGTAAGGCTATGAACAGGTCGCTGAAGAACGTACTCATCGGTTCGTTCGGTGGGGGCCATACCACTCCGGGACTTCAAAAAGAACAGGGAAATTTCAAGGAGATCTCGGTTCAGGATACAGCGGTTGTGATGGCCTATGCCTCGAAAATCATGATCGTTCCAGGTTATGGACTGGCTGTGGCTCAGGCCCAGCACGTCTGTCACGAACTGGAGAAATTACTCACAGACCGGGGAGCGCAGGTCAGTTATGCCATCCATCCCGTCGCAGGCAGGATGCCCGGACACATGAACGTGCTCCTGGCGGAGGCTGATGTGAACTACGACAAGCTCCTGGAAATGGAACAGGCCAATGAAGAATTTCCAACCACAGATGTGGTGCTGATCCTCGGCGCCAATGATGTTGTTAACCCGGCTGCAAAAACAGATAGTTCATCACCCATTTACGGCATGCCCATACTCGATGTAGAAAAAGCGAAGATGGTCATCGTTAATAAAAGAAGTATGAAGCCCGGCTATGCCGGTATCGAAAATGAATTGTTTTTTCAGCCAGGGACTTCCATGCTGTTCGGAGATGCCAAGACCGTACTCCAGCAGGTGGTGTCGGAAATAAAAAATCTCTAGCCCCGGTCCATCATTTTCACTTAAATGAACACTGAACAGAATTTACTTCCACTGCCGGAAAAATTGCTTGCCTCACTCAAAAATGTTCAGGGCTATGATGAATCTTCATTCAAATCGATACATGGATCGGGTGAACAGGTAGTTTCCCTCAGAATCAATCCAAAAAAAAGCGTGCAGGGTTTACCGGACCTCGTTAACCCGGCAATGAAAGTTCCCTGGAGCAGCACAGGATATTATCTCGAAGAGCGGCCATTGTTCACCTTTGATCCGCTCCTGCACGCCGGCGCATATTATGTGCAGGAAGCCAGCAGCATGTTCCTAGAACAGGCTATTAAAGTTTCCCTGAATGCCGATCAAACATTGAAAGCGCTTGATCTCTGCGCCGCGCCGGGCGGAAAGTCTACCCTGATCCAGGCGATGATTACAAGGGACAGCCTGCTGGTGAGTAATGAAGTGATCCGTTCCAGGGTGCCCGTGCTGACCGAAAATCTCGTGAAATGGGGTAGTCCAAACGCGGTCATCACCAACAATGATCCGGAAGATTTTTCTCGTCTGCCTGCTTACTTTGACCTGATGGTGGTGGATGCACCCTGTTCGGGTTCGGGCCTTTTCCGGAAAGACCCCTCTGCAATAGCCGAATGGACAGAGGATGCCGTAGAGCAATGCAGTTTGCGGCAGAAAAGAATTTTAAGCGCGGCATTACCGTCCCTGGCCAGCAATGGCTTGCTGGTCTATTCTACCTGTTCTTATTCCATAGAGGAAGATGAATGCATTGCCGATTGGCTGGTCAGGGATTTTGATCTGGAACCGGTAAGGATTCCGATTCAAGCCCGATGGAATATCGTGGAGCAAAGGTCCCCGGACAGTGGGGCCTATGGATATCGCTTTTTCCCTGACCGGCTCAAGGGGGAGGGGTTCTTCATTTCCTGTTTCAGGAAGAAAAATTCAGGGGAAGCCAGGATAAAAGCGGCCAGAAAACTCAAGATTCCACGGTTATCACCAACCGAATCGGAATTGGTGCGGCCCTGGCTGGCCGAACCGGACGCATTTGATCTTTATTTTCAGGACGAAATCGTATTTGCCTTCCCCGCTTCACTGGAACAGGAGCTGGCGACCTTGTCACAAAACCTCTACATCCGGCATGCCGGCGTGCGACTGGGCAAACTGATCAAAAATGAACTCGTGCCTGATCATGAATTTGCTGTCAGCGGCCTGCTTGGCGATCAAATTCCAGTAGTAACGTTAAAAAAGGATGAGGCCCTGCAATATTTACGGAAAGAGGAAGTTAGAACTGAAGGACCCGAGGGCTGGGCACTGGTGAGATTCCAGGGACAGAACCTGGGATGGATCAAACAACTGAAGAACCGGGTAAACAACTATTATCCCAAAGAATGGAGAATATTGAAATCAGCAACTAAATGATTAATTAACCATATTTGCACCGAAGATATTCCTATGCATTTACACAGATTGTTCTTGTCAGTTGCTCTTGTTATAGGCTTTGGTTGCCTGTCGGCCCAGGAACATATTATACAGGGTTCCACCCCCAATCTTTATTTGTCTCACACGGTGAGTGCGAAAGAAACCTGGTACAGTGTTGCCAGGATTTACAACCTGGAGCCAAAGACCATCGTGACTTACAACAAAGCAGACATGACCAGGCCGCTGGAGATCGGGCAACAGATAAGGATACCGCTGACAAAGAATAATTTTGTACAGGATGATCTTAAAGGAAAAGGAGAGGTGCTGGTTCCGGTGTATCATGTTGTACAGGAAAAAGAGTGGTTGTATCGTATCAGCGTCAACCACAACAAGGTTCCGGTAGAAAAGATCGAAAAATGGAATGCGATCAGCCGCGATGGGGCAAAGGCCGGGATGAAACTGATCGTTGGTTACCTGAAGGTCAGGCAGGATCAGGTTGCCCAGGTGGCGGACAATAGTTCTGCTTCAGAGGTCGTTTCCCGCCCCGAGACTTTACCACCCTCGGCAAACTCCACTCCGAAGCCACCAGTCACTGGTACCAAAGCCCCCGCAACAAATACACGTCCAACCAATGCTACACCGGCACCGGTGAAAAAAGCTACCGGTGGTGAAGGATATTTTAAAACACTGTTCCTCGAAAACGGAAGGGCAGTCTCTGGATTCTCGGGTGTATTCAAAAGCACCAGTGGGTGGGTTGATGGAAAATATTATGCACTGATGAACGATGTGGCGGTAGGAACCATTGTTAAGGTGTCCGTTCCTGATGGAACAAAATCGGTGTATGCCAAGGTGCTTGGTGAACTACCCGACATGAAAGAGAGCGCCGGCCTGAGTTTGCGTATCAGCGATGCCGCAGCCAGCATCCTCGGTAATGCCGGTGGGAAGTTTGATGTCCGGATTGCTTATTGAATTTCCTGGTTTTCCTTTCCCCAGTTGATTGTTTCTTCCAGTCCTTCCTTCATGCTAATGGTCGGTGAATAACCGAGCATGCTCTCGGCTCTTTTGATTGAAGCCAGGCTGTGTTTGATGTCCCCGGTCCGGTCCGGTCCGTGTACCGAATCGAGTTTTACCCCAAGGTTATTTGAGATTGATTTCCACAACTCATTAAGTGTGGTGATCGAACCGCAGGCTACATTGATCACCTCGTGTTTTGAGATAGGTGCAAAAAGTGCGCGGATATTGGCCTGCACGGTATTTTCAACAAAAGTAAAGTCGCGACCGGTTTCACCATCACCGTTGATCATGGCAGGTTTATTTTCCAGGGCGGCTTTGATGAACAAAGGGATCACTGCTGCGTAGGGACCTTTTGGGTTTTGCCTCGGGCCGAATACATTAAAATAACGGAGCCCGAACGTATGAAAGCCATACGTCCTGGAAAACACACTCGCGTATAGTTCATTAATGTATTTTGAAACAGCGTAGGGCGATAGGGGGTTGCCGATCTTGTCTTCTTCCTTTGGCAGACCCGGATGGTCCCCATAAGTGCTGGAACTTGCAGCATAAATCATTCTCTTCACATTTGCATCTCTTGCCGCGACCAGCATATTGAGAAAGCCACTCACATTCACTTCGTTGGTCCTTATCGGATCATTGATGGATCGGGGAACGGAACCCAGGGCCGCCTGGTGCGCCACATAATCTATGCCTTCCAGGGCGCTGTGGCAGGTTGCCAGGTCACAGATGTCGCCTTCAATGATCTCCAGGGCGGGATATTTTTTGAAGGCCTCAAGGTTTTTTTTGAACCCTGTGCTGAAATTATCAAGGACCCTAACCTTGCCTGCTCCCTTAACTAACAGATATTCAACAACATGCGACCCAATGAACCCCCCTCCGCCAGTTACCAGGAAAGCTGAGGCACTGATATCTCCGCTGTGGTACACTTTTTCATACATATCTGAATCAAATTTAAGAGGTTAGTTAAAGGGTTTGCAAAACTAAAGGTTTGGTATCAATATTGTCTAGCTAGAATACCCTCCCTCATTAATCTTTGACCAATTCTTACTTGCTATTGGGATTTTAAGGAATCCGCATCTAAGTGCAAATGCTTAGACCAGGAGGTCCTTTGCAGTTAGTCGATGTGAATGACTGGTAATTAGCGGATTAAAAATTTTCAGCGTTGCAATTTTGTTAATGGTGCAACGTTTCAGTTCCTGTGAGAGTCAAAACAAACGATAAAGGCTATCCAACCTTTCCGAAATGTTTATTCACTGTCACCGGGCATAGACAACACTTGAAAAACTAATTATTAAATCCAATCGGGGCTGCCCCATTTAGAAAAGTATGAAGACAGCAATAACCTTAACCCATCTGGCCGGAACGAGGGCCATGAAGGAAAAAGTTTCTTTGAGGCACTATGTTGACGACAAGCCTAAATACTTCTTTTTCAAAAGGTTATTTGATATAGTTTTTTCAACTATAATCATTTTCGGCATTCTAAGCTGGCTGATTCCCGTTGTTTCTCTCTTCATCATGCTTGATTCACGCGGACCTGTATTCTTTGTCCAGCGCAGGGTTGGGAAAGGGGGGAAAATTTTCCGCTGCCTTAAATTCCGGACAATGACGGTGAATTCCGAGGCTCACCAGCAACAGGCAGGCACTGAAGACAACCGGATCACCAAAGTGGGCAGATTTTTACGATTTACCAACCTGGATGAATTTCCACAATTTTTTAACGTTTTAGCTGGAAATATGAGTGTGGTAGGCCCACGTCCTCATATGCTCAACGATTGCAACCAATTTGCAAAGGTTGTATCGGGGTACAAGTTTCGCAATATGATCAAACCGGGCATTACCGGGTTGTCACAGGTAAAGGGTTATCGTGGCCCAGCCAATGATTTTGCTACGATTTTCAGAAGGTTCGAATATGATGCCTTCTATGTAAGAAATGCCGGTTTTAGTCTTGACCTGAGAATTATCCGCCAGACTTCAGGCCAGGTTGCTTATGCACTGCTTCGCAAGCGTCTTCCTATCCCTTCCCCTGCATTAAGAAACTCAGAAACGGATGTAAAGATGCAACTATTCACAGCCAACTATACCATCACTGACTATCTCCGGGCCTCAGAGACGATTATCTATAAGGCTATCCAGCGTAAGAGTTATGGTGTATCAGCCCTGGCTGTACATGGACTGATTGAAAGTGTGAAGAATGCAGATTTCAGGAGAACGGTCAACAAACTCGACATGATTGTGCCTGATGGCCAGCCGATCCGTTGGGCATTAAATAGTTTCTACCGCGCGGGTCTACAGGACCGGGTAACTGGTCCGATACTTACCAAATATGTACTGGCGCGTGCAAGTGAAGAAAAACTTGGTGTTTATTTATACGGAAGTACGCGTGAAACCCTTGAGAAATTTAGTTCTTTTATACAGATCAATTATCCGGGAGTGGTGATCGCAGGCACGCATGCCGACCGTTTCCGCGAGGCAACAGCTCAGGAAGATCAACAGGATATTGCCAAGATCAATGCAAGTGGCGCGCACATCGTACTTGTTGGAAGAGGATGCCCCAGGCAGGAAAAATGGGTCGCCAGCCATCTTGGAAAAATAAATGCGGTTATGATGGCCGTGGGTGCTGCCTTTGATTTTCACGCCGGCAACATCAGCCAGGCGCCATTATGGATGCAACAGGCAGGAATGGAATGGTCCTACAGGCTGATCCAGGAACCCGGCAAGCTCTGGAAAAGATACCTTACTACGAATCCCCACTTCATACTTTTGTTTATTCTTTGCAAGCTTCGTCTACGGAAAGTAGCATTTGCCTAAATTTACTGCTGACAATCAGGATATTCCAGGATATGATCCGGATCCAACCCTGATGTTAAAACAATATAGGATGAAAATCGCCCTGATCACCGGATCGGGAGGATTGATCGGCAGTGAATCCGTGTCTTTCTTCTCTGATAAATTCGACCTCGTCATTGGTATTGACAATAACCTTCGCCAGTATTTTTTTGGTAAGGAAGCCTCAACAGATTGGAACAGGAACCGTCTTCAGTCTCAATTTTCTAATTATCGTGATCATTCAACAGACATACGTGACTATCCTGAACTGGAGAAGATCTTTGCGTTGTACGGCACCGACATATCCCTGATCGTACATACCGCTGCCCAGCCCAGTCACGACTGGGCAGCAAAGGAACCCCTTACCGACTTCAGCGTCAACGCGACCGGAACATTGAACATGCTGGAACTTACCAGGAAGTATTCTCCAGGTGCCGTGTTTATATTCACTTCCACAAATAAAGTGTATGGCGACAATCCCAACCTCCTGCCATTAGTGGAAAAAGAAACGCGTTGGGAGTTGGACTACTCTCATCATTACTATGCTCATGGTATCGATGAAAAAATGAGCATCGACAATTCCAAACACTCCATTTTTGGTGCTTCGAAGGTAGCGGCCGACATTATGGTGCAGGAATATGGCAAATACTTTGAAATGCCCACGGGGATATTCCGTGGCGGTTGTTTAACAGGCCCGAATCATTCCGGGGCCCAACTCCATGGATTCCTGGCCTACCTGATGAAATGCGCCATCACGGGTAATCACTACACCATCTTCGGTTATAAAGGGAAACAGGTAAGAGACAATATTCACAGTTACGACCTGGTGAATATGTTTTGGCACTTTTATCAGAAACCCGGCTTTGGGGAGGTCTATAACGCAGGTGGCAGCCGCTTCTCCAATTGTTCAATGCTCGAAGCCATTGCCCTCTGTGAAGAGATTACGGGAAAGAAACTTTCCTTCTCTTACAGCGAGGCCAATCGGGTGGGCGATCATATCTGGTATATCAGCGACGTGTCGAAGTTTCAGAAGCACTATCCGGGCTGGACTTTCAAGTATGGCATTGAGGAAACACTTGCAGAGATGTACCACAGCATGAAAGACAGAATGACCGAGCCGGTGCTTTAGTTCACTTTTTCAGCCAGCACTACATTGTTGAAATACATGCTGTCATTTTTCGGCATGATGAAGAGCAGGATACTGCCAATTATGTTAACGGGAGCAATCAACGCCATCCTCAGGAGATAATCAAGCATTTTGTTTTTCGTGTTCACGATACTGTAAAAATACAGCGCGAGCATCTGAAAATTGACGGTCGCAAAGTTTCCGCTCTTTTTTTGCGTGATAACCCGGAACCCTGTTTTTTCCATCAGGTGCCTTATTCCAAAAGAAGTATATCTCCCAAAATCATAAGGGACTTCGTGTTCATGCCAGCAAAATGGTACTGTAATCAGGATCTGTGCTCCGGGTCGCATTACTCTTCGGATCTCTACAATAACCTCGTCCAGGTTAAATACGTGTTCGAACACTTCAGAGCAAAAGACACTATCAAAACTGTTGTCAGGAAAAGGAATTGTTTTACCGTCATAGAACACATCGATTTTTGAAATCGTGTGTTCGTGACCCGTATTTTCCATGTCGATGCCGATGTATTCGTCGACTTGGAAAAAATGTTCATACGGTTTTCTGCCGCATCCGAAATCCATCAGTTTCCCTTTTAGGGAGGGGGCGAGGTTTTTTACATGGATGGCCAGTTGTCGTCTGAGAAAATAGAATGGATTCATAAAAAGTCCGGCAAAACCAGGCTGAAAACTCTGGCGGCGGATATAATCGATAAGATTTGATTTCAGACTCATAAAGCAACTTTCAATTTGTACAGGTGAAGGAGTTGCGCATGCGAAAATTTAATTCCCATGGAAATGAGCAGGATAATTTCAGGATATTCAAAGAAATTATCGATGACCAATAATAAGGGAAGAAGGACAATAAGGTATTTAAAGAACCGGAATGCGATCTCCGCCTCAGCATCACGTTTCAAAGCACGATAGATCAGGGCA
Organism: uncultured Chitinophagaceae bacterium; assembly: GCA_963808065.1. Lineage (GTDB taxonomy): Bacteria > Bacteroidota > Bacteroidia > Chitinophagales > Chitinophagaceae > Flavitalea. Next base: position 620,596 of record CAWEEK010000006.1, on the reverse strand, counting down.
ACTTTTTTGTAATACGAATAGTATAAGAGGATCAAGGCAAATGTGAATATCAATCCATACTCGCCAAGGAAGGCAAGCAGCGAGGAAAATGGCTGGTTTCTGAAGCCATCGAGGTAAAGTTCCTTCACGGTATTCCTTTCGTTCCACAAACTGTATGCGTAATTTTTGAAGTAATAAGGTTGCTGGTCTGATTTTATGAAAGAAATAGTTTGAAAATAGGAAGGACTGCCAATCATAAAAGCAGATCGGCTGTTGAAGGTCCCCGGCCCGGAACCAAGCAAAAAGTCTTTTACATCCTTTGGATATGAAATACAATAATTATAGAACGAAATGATCTTGCGGGGCCCGTATTCCAGGTCCAGGCTGGCAAGTTTGGTTAGATTCGCAATATTGTATTCAAGGGCATAGGGTTTGATCAGAAGCATGGTAAAATAGAGGGCAACAATGAGCAAAACGCCCACCCCAAGAGTTTTCAGAACTGAAAGAAGTCTGAACCGCAGAAACGAAAAAATGAAGGCGACCGCGCAAACCACAAGTCCGGCGCCATAAAATCCAAATACAAAACAAAGGAGGAAAAACAAAGCCATGATTAGCGATGTGATGGATTTCCGGTAGAGCCCTTTTACAAAAAAATAGAAGAAAAGCAAGCTGTTGATCAACACCAGGCCATTCAGGGAAATGGAGTACTGGGAGTATAATCCCAGGAAACTGTCATCGGAGTTGGGATTACTGACAACCTGAAAAAATCCGATGACGTCATTGAGCAGGGCAACCGATGCAGTACAGATGATGAAATATCTAAACAGATCACCAAATCGGGAAACTGGCGGAGGGTGGGCAAAAACCAGCACGAGAAAAGGAACCATGTAATACAGGGAAAGCATTTTATAACCGAGGAAGGTTCCATTCAGAAAGGAAAAAATGAAACTCACAAACGCGAGTCCGAGAAGGATAATCGATTTACCCGATGGTCTCAGTCCATAAAAGAGCACCAGTGCCAGCGCTACAAAGGGATAAATGATAAGCAAAGACACCCTGAGTCCTGTGCCGATAAGAATGGCAATGCCAAGCAATCCGAGAACGAGGAAAATGATCTTTCCATGCGGGATAGTTGCGGAAGAGAGGACACCTGATTTTATCATTTGATCAGGTTTTAGTTTTTTGGATGGCCTTCATATAGATGTCCATTACGTCCAAATAACATTTTTCGGGGTGATAATTTTCGATATACTCCCTGCGTGCGTTATCGTACATCGATCGGTTTCCTTCAGTTGTAAATGTATTCATCCTTTCGACAGCCGCGGAAAGTTCGGTCAGATTTCCCGGCTCAAACAGTAAACCATTGTATTCGTCTTTAATCATTTCTTTCATAGCACCAAGAGCGGAGGCGATTACGGGCGTTCCGGTTGCCATTGCTTCAACGATTGTTAGCGGTAGGCCTTCATACCAGATGGATGGAAAAACCAGCGCTCTGCACTTTTTCAGCAAGGAAAGTATTTCTTCCCTGTTGCGATGACCCAGGAATTCTACATTAGTGAGATGCCCATATGTATTTTTAAGACGGATTTCTTCGGGTCCGCTGCCTGCTATGAGCAGCTTCTCCCTGATCCCCGAAGACCAGGTTTTCACTAGCACGTCTACGCCTTTTTCGACAGAAAGTCTGCCAATAAAAAGATAGTATGATTCCCTCGACTGCCCATCGGAATAGCCAGGATCCTTGATAAAGTTTCTTTTGACACTGACCATTCCCCCGGGAAGCTTCAGTGACGAGTCTATAAGCCGGGTTCTGATGAAATTCGCGGGGGTGATGTATTGATCTACCTTTCTGGTCCAGGTATTCAGCAATTTATGAATAGCCGCTGTTGCTCCAACGACCGCACTCTGCACTGCTGAGTCGTGATAACATTTGTACCATACACCGAACCAGGGAAATCGATGCGTTACGCAAAGCTCACAAACTTTGTTGTCCCGGAGTAAGAGGCAGTTCGCGCAGATCAGCCGGAAATTCTGAATGGTAACCACCAGCGGAACCCCAAGGGAATGTGCGGCGATAAGTACTGAGGGCGAAGCGGTAAAAAAGAAATTATGTACATGTACGAGGTCAGGCTTGAATCCGCGTATCTCATCCCTGATCTGCTTCGCAGATTCCCTATTGTATATCGCATTTATTCCTGCTTCAACCTTCCCAAGGATGCCCTTGCCCATTTCTCCATTATCAAAAATGACAACCTTTACCTCATGTCCCTTCTCAATTAATAGCTTTGTTTCCGCATCCACCGTAGTGTCTTCACCGCCTGCGCTCTGCTTATACCTTGTATGGATAAAAAGAATCCTCAATTGTTATTTTGATGTGTACCCCCCTCGATCAATGAAATCCACTGTCTGAGAATTAACTCCTGGTCAAAGTCTGCTGTCCTCTTCAGTGACTGCGATTGAAAATATTCCCTTTTCGTCTGTTCTGTGAGCATTGATATTACTGCTGAGCTTGTTTCCGAAATATAGTTTACTCTCTGGGTTTCTTCATCTGAATAAACAGGCGTCAGAATTCCATATTCCGCGGTTTCATTTTTTGTGGCTGTGATGAGCTGATCGGATGCGGGACTCAGAATTTCCCTTGGACCCGAATGACAGTCGGAAGAAATCACAGGAAGGCTGCATGACATCGCTTCGATCATGACATTTGGGAAACCCTCATATACGCTGGACTTGATGAATAAATGCGCCCGGCGGAAATAGGGGTAGGGATTCATGATGAACCCAAGGAGATAGATATCGTAATCATCCATGTTTTCTGAATTCCCCGTTCCTTCCACGTACACCCTCAACTTCGCAGCTTCTGCCGCTTCCAGTACTTTGGCTTTCAGAGGTCCATCTCCCAGGATCACTAATTTTGTTTGTGGGATTTCCAGTTTCACTTTTTCCATCACCGGCATCAAAGCCCATTGGGATTTGGCGTTAGTAATTCTGCCTACATTTATAATAACAGGATATTGGCTGAAGATCTTTTTATGGTGAGCGGGAATATCCTCCATCGATAGTTTTCCGATCTCGGTTTTATCGGTGAAATTATAGACTACAGAAATCTTTTGTTCGGGTACATGAAAGTTATTGATCAGGTCAAATTTGGTCATTGTGGCGGGAACGACTACTTCATCCGCCTTCTTGTACAGCATACGAATAAATGTCCTGAATATCCGCAATCTTGCGTCATCCTTGAATTCGTGACTTAGAAAAGCCCTGATGCTGATGATCGTTTTTTCTTTTCTTCGCGAAATGATGTTCGCAAAATTTGATGCTTCCATGAAACTGATGGCAACGTCGATGTTTTTTTTCTTCTTCAGAGCCCTGAGCTGGCGGAACAGAGACAGGGACCTTATTAGTCGCTGATAAAATTTGCTGTTGTGTGTATCCTCGGCGAATGGTAGTTTGAGTGTAATGAGTTCGCCGTCATATGGAAAAACAATTTTGTCGATATCATTGTAGATGACCAGGGTGACCCGGTAGAAAGGGGAAAGTTTTTTACTCAGGTTGGCAATAACCTTCTGGGCTCCTCCTCCATGAAGCTGGTTGACAATTAGTAATAGATTTTTCGTAGGCTAAATTTTTACTTTAGAGCCCGTCTTCGGTTGTCTGTAATATTTCACAGAGGAAATTCCCACTAAGATCAGGAAGGTGAAAATAAATGCAATGACAGCGTAGCGGGTTGTGTTTTGCTCAAGGATCGAAAGTTGCCGTCCCACGGGCGTAAATGAAGAAATCACTTCCACAATTTCGTTTTCAGTCAGGGAACGTCTCCTTGATTTTTTGAGCTCGTCCTGCAGTTCAAGCATTTTATCATACACTTCGAGTTCGGGCACCTTGGTCTCGGGTGCATTGTCCATCATCGTGATCTGATTGCCCGGGAGGGTTGTCGGCAGCTCTCCGGAAGCGATACGGGTACTGTATGCCTTACGAAGCGTGTCGATGGTTTTGATAGCGGAAGAAAGCAATAATTCCTCTTCTCTATTACTGAGCACCTGCCTCTGCTTTGTTTCCTGAAGCAATTTGTTGTTGGATATATAAGCGATGAGACCCGTTTGTAGTTTTGGGAATACCATGGGGTTGGTGCTGATGGCAGTTACCTGATGGAAGGGATAATCGTAATTGGTCAGGGTTTCCTTGAAGTCCTCATATTTCACAGTTCGCAGCCAGAAAGTATCCTGCTTCGAACGGAAGGTCCTGTCGTACTGGATAAACTGGTCGCGGTACATACCGGCTGTGATCATTTCTGATTTGACTGGCTTGGTATTGAAGCTGACCAACTGTCTTGCTTCTTCCTTCGTGATCTTGAAAAGTCCCGAAAGATCCTCGAGTTTTTGAGCCCCAATCAGGGCGTTCAGGTATTCAATAGTACTATAAAGGGTCCTTGAGCTGTTGAAATTAGTTTTGATGGTCAGTTCAGACGCAAACTTGTTGCCTTCCTTGCTGATCCGGTAGGCCCCATATCCCAATCCGATAAGTGTGCCCAGTACCAGCCAAAGCAGGTTCCGGAACAGAAACAAAACAAAGTCGGCGATGGCCTTGCCGAGAACATAAAACATTCTGCCAATGCCGACAAAAAGCCGCTTGATGGAGGCGCCGGTCTTATACAGGAGGAGTCCGACGTATGCATCAGAATCATTCTCAGCGCCTGAGGGCTTATTAATGGGATCCATAGTTTAAAGATTTTCTTCTGATATCGTTAATCCTCAAGCCTTTATTAGTGAGAGCAAATGTATGGATTAATAATATTGAAATGATATTTCGAAAAGGCGGACCCTTGATTATTGACCAGAATAACCAGGGTCCCAGGGTTCAAAACCTTTACATAACTAATTATATATCTGTAAGTTTTATATCTTTGCGTCCGAAATTGCTGAGGTTTAACCACCGTTTGAAGTGATGATCCAAAACACCACTTATCGATAAAGAATTCCTGATGAAAGACTTCGTTCTTATCGGCGCTGCGGGCTTTATTGCCCCAAGGCATCTCAAAGCTATAAAGGAGACCGGAAACCAGCTGGTCGCGGCCCTCGATCAATTTGATTCTGTAGGAGTTCTCGACAGTTATTTCCCCCAGGCCAGTTTCTTTGTTGAATTCGAAAGGTTTGACCGGCATATTGAGAAATTAAAAAGAAAGGGCCATCACATCGACTATGTGTCCATCTGCTCACCCAATTACCTGCACGATTCCCATATACGTTTTGGCCTCAGGAATGGGGCCACTGTCATCTGCGAAAAACCCCTGGTGCTGAATCCCTGGAACGTGGAGGCCCTGAGCCAGGTACAGCAGGAGTCTGGCAAAGAGGTGTTTAACATCCTCCAGCTTCGACTGCATCCGGACATTATCAAGCTAAAGGAGATGGTTGATAAAGCAGACCCTTCCAAGGTCTTTGATGTCGATCTGAGTTATATCACCTCCCGGGGCAACTGGTACTATACCAGCTGGAAGGGCGATTTGGCAAAATCGGGCGGCATTGCCACCAACATCGGCATTCATTTCTTCGACATGCTGCTCTGGATCTTTGGTCCCGCAAAGGAGAATATCATCCACGTGCACACCCATGACCGTGCTGCGGGATTTCTGGAACTGCAGAAAGCACGGGTCAGATGGTTTCTTAGTATCAGCGCGGACACCCTGCCCGGGGAAATACGCAAAAAAGGACAGCAGACTTTCAGATCACTGACCATGGAAGGCCAGGAGATAGAGTTTAGCGATGGGTTCAAGGACCTGCATACGAAGAGTTACCAGCATATTCTTGAAGGGAAGGGTTTCAAACTGGAAACGGCCCTGCCTTCCATTGAGCTGGTTCACGCTATCCGCACCAAAGTGCCCGTCGGACTCAAGAATGACTATCATCCCTTCGCTGCGGGACCCATCAGTTCACATCCATTCGCCTTATAAATCTGTATATGCAATTAGAAAATTCAAAAGTGCTTGTGATTGGTGGTGCAGGCTTCATCGGCAGTTTCGTTGTCCGTGAATTATTGAAGCACCCGGTTAAGGAGATCGTCATCTACGACAATTTCGCCCGTGGCAAGATGGAAAATATCAAGGACTCCCTGCTGGACAAACGCTGCCATATTTTCGAGAACGGGGGAGACATCAGGGATATTGATCTGCTCGACAGCGCCATGAAAGGCGTGGACTATGTATTTCACCTTTCCGCCATGTGGTTATTGCATTGCAAGGATTTTCCCCGGACCGCCTTTAAAGTGAACATCGAAGGCACCTTTAACGTGCTGGAAGCCTGTGTCAACAATAAGATCAAAAAACTCATCTATTCTTCTTCGGCCTCGGTTTATGGAGATGCAGTTGAAGTGCCCATGACAGAAAGCCATCCATATAACAACAAGAATTTCTACGGGGCCACCAAGATCTCGGGCGAGGCGATGTCTACCGCCTTCAACGACCGTTATGGATTGCCCGTAATCGGGCTTCGATACATGAACGTATATGGCCCCGGACAGGACCAGACCGCGGTGTACACGGGCGTAGTTCCCATCATGCTTAATAAGATAGATGCGAATGAATCACCGGTAATAAATGGAGACGGGAGTCAGGCCTATGACTTTATTTACGTTGAAGACGTGGCCAGAAGCAACGTTGATGCCCTGCTGAGTGATCAGAATTTTGGTTTTTACAATGTGGGCACCGGCGTCCAAACCACCATCCGTGAACTTTGTGATACGATTCTGAGGCTTACAGGCTCTGACCTAAAAGTTACATACCAGCCATATAGCGCCGATGATGCCCGTGCGCTGGTGAAGAACAGGATCGGTTCCGCGGTAAAGGCAAAAAAAGAAATCGGTTTTTCGCATACCTATGATTTGGAAACAGGTCTCCTCAGGCTGATCAGTTGGAGAAAAACAGGAAAATTTTAGACACTATGAAAACAATAGAAAAAAGAAATATTCCGATCGCGATACCATCAATGGGAGAGGAAGAATGGCTGGCGGTGAGGGAACCAATTGAAAAAGGATGGCTTACGCAAGGGCCACAGGTAAAAAGGTTCGAAGATCTCTTCGCTCAAATGCACGAGGTGAAACACGCTATTGCGGTTTCCAACTGTACCACAGCCCTGCACCTGGCCCTGCTGGCTGCTGGCGTAGGAGAGGGTGATGAAGTGATCGTGCCTGCTTTCACGTGGGTGGCAACAGCCAACGCCGTGCTTTACTGCAATGCAAAACCGGTGTTTATCGACATCGATACCAGGACCTTCAACCTGGATGTGAAGCAAATCGCTTCAAAAATAACAGAACGGACAAAAGCGATCATACCCGTACATCTCTTTGGACTTTGCGCCGACATCGATTATATCAAATCCAACTTTCCTCAATTGAAAATTGTGGAAGACGGTGCCTGCGCGGCTGGTGCAGCCTTGAATGGTCGTCCAGCGGGAAGCCTTGGTGATATTGGTTGTTTTTCCTTTCACCCCCGCAAGTCGGTGACCTGTGGAGAAGGAGGGATGCTTACGACCAACGACAGTAAGATCGCTGCCCATCTCGACATGCTGCGCAACCATGGCGGATCAATTTCTGAAGAACAACGTCATCATGGAGCAAAACCATATCTTCTTGCCGCCTATGATATCGTCGGCTACAATTACCGGATGACTGATCTGCAGGGAGCTGTTGCACACGTTCAGTTGAAAAAACTTGAAGGCTTTATAAAAGAAAGGGACGGCTGGGCACGGTATTATTCGGAACAATTGAAAGAAGTACCCTGGATGCAGACACCGCTTGTGCCAGAAGGGTATAAGCATGGTTGGCAGAGTTATGTCACCTTCGTGGATGAAGCGAAGGCTCCCATGAGCCGCAATGAGATGATGGAAGAATTTCAGCAGCAGGGAATAGCCACACGGCCGGGAACTCATGCTGTGCACATGCTCGGCGCATACAGAGACAAATATCATCTCAAACCCGAAGACTTCCCCGGAGCCTTTGCTGCCGACCAGTATTCAATGGCGATTCCCCTGCACAATAAAATGGTTAAGGAAGATTTTGATTATATTATTCATGCAATCAAATCACTCTAGGCGGTGTGCGGGATAGCCGGCATATTTCAGCTTGGAGGCCAGGCGGTATCAGATAAACTGATAAAGCAGATGACCAGGGCGCTTGCCCACCGCGGTCCCGATGGTGAAGATGTATACGTTCAGGAGAATATCGCGCTCGGCCATCGCCGGCTGGCGATACTGGATATCTCACCCAGGGGCTGTCAGCCAATGCCTTCCAAAGATGGCAAATGGATAGTTGTTTTCAATGGATGTATCTATAATTTCAGGGAACTCAAACTCGACCTGCAAGGGAAGGGGCACAGTTTTGTTTCCACCGGTGACACTGAAGTCATAGCAGAGGGGCTGGCTGAGTATGGACCAACTTATTTTGAACGGTTAAATGGCATGTTCGCCATTGGTGCCTGGAATACAGAAACCCGGGAACTGTGGCTGAGCCGTGATCGTTTCGGTGTGAAGCCCCTGTATTATTATCTGAGGAACGGCTGTTTTCTTTTTGCATCTGAAATAAAGGCCTTTTTTTCTCACCCTTCTTTTTCAATGGAGCTCAACCTTGGAGCCCTCAATGAATATTTTACATTTCAGAATCAGTTCAGTTATCAAACGCTGTTCAAAGGGGTGTACATGCTGCCCCAGGCCAACACGATTTGTATCAATTCTGCCACCACTGAGGTGATGCACCATTCCTGGTGGGATTATGATTTTTCGTCGCCGGATGAGACCATGAACTTCGAGGATGCCAGGTCCGAAACGCAGCGCCTGTTTTCAAATGCTGTGGTCAGGCAAATGGTGGCAGACGTTCCTGTGGGAAGTTATTTGTCGGGCGGCATGGATTCAGGGTCGATAGCGGTGATGGCTTCCAGGCAAACCGAGCGGCTCTTCACTTTTACTTGTGGATTCGACATGAGTGAAGTGACGGGAGTTGAAGCCAATTATGATGAAAGGCGGGACGCAGAACTGACGGCAAACTTTATCAAGTCGGAGCACTATGAGCAGGTGATGAATGCGGGTGATCTTAGCTGGTCATTACCGAGGCTGGTATGGCACCTTGAGGACCTGCGCGTGGGCATGTCCTATCCAAATTATTATATCTCAAGACTCGCTTCAAAATTTGTAAAAGTTTGCCTGCAGGGCACGGGTGGTGACGAATTGTTTGGCGGCTATCCATGGCGTTATTACAGGATATTCAAGTCCCTGAGCCAGAAAGATTTTTTCGATCAGTACTACGATTTCTGGCAACGCATGGTGCCAAACGGGAGGATGCAGGACGTGTTCACTCCTGAGGTTTCCGCTCAGATGAATTTCAATGAGCCCAGGGAAATATTTGAAAAAGTTTTTTTATTCAACACCAAACTCTCTTATTCCTCCCCGGAAAATCATATTGCGAATTCGCTCTATTTTGAGATCAAGACTTTCCTGCCGGGACTACTTCTGGTGGGAGATAAACTCTCGATGGCGCATGGACTGGAGGAACGTTTTCCTTTTCTTGACAACGACCTCGTGAATTTTGCCCAGAAGATCCCGATCAAACATAAACTCGGCAACCTCGAGAAAATGAAAAGGATTGATGAAAATGAGTTCCGGGATAAACGTACTTTGTACACAGAGTTCGACGACGGGAAAAATGTGCTGAGAAGGGCAATGGAGGACATTCTTCCGGAAAAGATCATAAACAGGAAGAAACAGGGATTCTCGGCGCCCGATGAAAGCTGGTACAGGGGCGAGAATGCGGCCTATATGAAGAAACTGTTGCTGAACAAGAAAACGATAAGTTCGGAATTCATCAACCAGCAGTTTATTTCGGACATGATCACCGAACACATCGACAAGAAGATCAACCACCGGCTGCTGCTCTGGAGTCTTATGAATTTTGAATGGTGGTGCCGCATATTCTTAAATGGAGAAAGAATTGAATAATTGAACAGAGAAAAATACATATCCGGAACAAATCAGGTTGAACTGGAGCAATTTTTCAGTCTGATGGAAAAGCTCAGGAATACATTGGAGCAGGGTATGGTGGCGGAACACAATCGCTCCCTTCCCTTTCCGGACCTGCTGTTCGACAGGTGGGAGCGGGCAGTCCGCCTTGGATTTGGAGCAGGAAGTTCGGTGTATGACAGCTGCTGTATTTTTGGAACCATCAAAGTGGGAAAGAATACCTGGATCGGGCCTTATACAGTACTTGACGGTTCAGGAGGGTTGATCATCGGTGACAACTGCAGTATTTCTGCCGGCGTTCAGATTTACAGTCACGACAGTGTTCAATGGGCGACAAGTGGAGGTACCGCACCCTATGAATATGCGCCCACGGAGATCGGCAGCAAGTGTTATGTCGGACCCAATACGATCATTGCTAAAGGAGTCAGCATTGGGTCAGGTACAGTGATAGGGGCAAACAGTTTTGTTAACCAGTCATTTCCGGAGAATAGCAGGATTGCTGGTTCTCCGGCACGATTAATTCAATAACATGGGATCATCCGTTGAAGCTCTGTTCACTGTTGACGTTGCCGTCAAGGGAAATTTTATCCATAGCGGTCAGCAGGAGATTAGTGAAGAAAATCAGTCTCAGACTGAAAAGATATTTTCTGATAAGTGGGCCGAAGCAGAGGGATATGAAAATATTGAAAAACTATACCAGTTCCAGTACGACTGGTTCCTGCAACTTTATGGTTTTGAATCTGAATCGGCCCTCGCGGAATTTCTGCGGGATAAGAAAGTCATTTTAGATACCGGATGCGGACTGGGATATAAGGCGGCCCTTTTTGCCAGGCTGGCCCCTGAAAGCACGGTTATAGGTATCGACATTTCCGATTCTATTCATCTTGCTGCAAAAAATTTTTCTGAGCTGCCAAATCTTTATTTTCTAAAAGGGGATATCGCCCGGACAAGTCTGAAGCTCGGGTTCCATTGACTTTGTAGTATGTGACCAGGTGATCATGCACACGGAAAATCCGGAAAAAACATTTGCGCATCTGGCAGAGACTACTGCACCTGGCGGTCAATTCGCATGCTATGTATATTCCAAGAAAGCGCTTCCCCGGGAATTGGTCGATGATCACTTCCGCAAAGCAACACATAATATTCCCAATGAAGAAATGTGGAAATTCTCGGAGCAGCTTACCGAACTCGGGAAGCGTTTGTCGGAACTGAACGTTTCTTTCGAATCACCGGACATTCCTCTTCTTGGCATCAAAGGTGGCACTTACGATATTCAACGATTCATTTACTGGAACTTCCTGAAATGTTTCTGGCGTGAAGACTGGGGATTCGATCTTTGCAAAAGCACAAACTATGACTGGTATGCACCAAGCAATGCCAAAAGGTTCTCCAGGGATGAATTTTTACACATGGTTACTGAGAATCACCTTGAGGTAAAGTTTTTTCACGAGGAGGAAGCCTGCTATTCAGGGAGATTTCAAAAATATAGTTCATGACACTAAATCCGACATCCCAGATAGAAACAATTGACGGAGTTGAGAGAATCGATGGAAAGCGCATCTGCTCTCGTTGCATCTATGACGAATCGGTGCCTTCTATCCGGTTCGATGAAAATGGCGTTTGTAACTACTGCCATATGGTGGACAAACTGGTGGATGAATACAAAACGGGATCAGTAGAAGGGGAGGCAAAGTTTCAGGAAATTGTTGCCGCCATAAAAAAAGCGGGTATCGGGAAGAAGTACGATTGTGTGGTGGGAGTTAGCGGAGGAACAGATTCGTCATACATGTTATACTGGGCCAAAAAAAATGGACTCAGGCCCATGGCGGTCCATTACGATAATACCTGGAACACAGCAATTGCTACGGAAAATATCAGGAAGGTGCTTACAAAACTGGATATCGATCTCTATACTCATGTTACCAACAACAAAGAGATGGATGACATCTACCGCGCCTTTTTCCTGGCCGGGGTACCCGAGATTGATGCGCCAACCGATCTTGCCCTTGCTGAGACCTTATACCGCGCGGCGAACAAATATGGTGTGAAGTACATACTCGAAGGTCATTCGTTTATCGCTGAAGGCATCACGCCGCTTGGGAAGAATTACTTTGATGGAAAATACATCTCGGCGATTCACCGGAAATTCGGGAAGATGAAAATGAAGACCTTCCCCAACATGCCATTCTGGACCTTTATGAAATGGATCGCACTCAAGCGGATCAAGAAAGTTCGTCCCTTCTGGTACATTCAATATTCGAAGGAAGACGCGAGAACATTTCTTGAATCGGAGTACGGATGGCAGTATTACGGAGGGCATCATCTTGAAAACAGGATGACGGCTTTCAACCACAGCTATTATTTCCCCCGGAAATTTCACATCGATTATCGCAACAATAGTCTGAGCGCTTCTGTTCGTGCGGGGAAGATGAGGCGCGAAGATGCCCTTGATGAATATTACAATCATCCGCCTTTCCTGGAAAATGAGTTGCTGGATTATTTCAAGAAAAGGCTTGCCCTGACAGAAGCGGAGTTCCAGCATATCATGGACCAACCTCCAAAATACTGGACGGATTTTCCAACCTATAAAAAGAGATTTGAAAAACTGCGTCCCTTGTTTTTTACATTGATGAAAGCCGATCTTGTTCCCAGGAGTTTCTATATGAAATATTGTTTCCCAATTAAATAATATGATTACGATTATTGACTATGGGATGGGAAACCTGGGATCGATTCAAAATATGTTCAAAAGGATTGGTGTGCCCTCTGAAGTTACGGGCGACCGAACCAGGATTGCCGCCGCAGAAAAGATTCTCCTTCCAGGCGTGGGCGCCTTTGATGCCGCCATGGAAAGAATCAATGGCTCGGGGCTGCTTGATTTGCTGAACAGCAAAGTGCAGGACGAAAAAGTGCCGGTGCTGGGCATCTGCCTGGGTATGCAGCTTTTATCAAAAAGCAGTGAGGAAGGGATATTACCCGGGCTGGGATGGATCGATGCCACGACCATAAAATTTAATTTTGAAGATGATTCAAAACTGAAGATCCCACACATGGGCTGGAATCGGATCTATCCCGCAAAGGAAAGCAGATTGACCGCGGACCTTCCGCAGGAGCCAAGATTTTATTTCGTGCATTCATATCACGTAAAAGCCGTTGACCAGTCGAATGTGTTGGCCACCACACACTATGGGATAGACTTTCATTCCGTTGTGCAGCACGAGAACATCTATGGTGCCCAGTTCCATCCGGAAAAAAGCCATAAGTTCGGAATGAAATTGCTTGAAAATTTTGCAAGTGTCTGAGTATGCTTAAAACCCGCGTCATTCCCTGTTTGCAATTAATTGGAGATAGTTTAGTCAAAACCGTAAAATTCAAAGATCCGGCCTACATTGGCGACCCGGTAAATACCGTTCGTATCTTCAATGAACTGGAAGTTGATGAACTTTGCTTCCTGGATATTCGTGCAACTGTTGAAAACCGAACTCCAAACCTTGACATACTCCGGCAGATCGCCAATGAATGTTTCATGCCGCTGTCCTATGGTGGCGGAATAGTGAATTTTGAAATGGCCAGGGAGATCATGGCTATTGGCTTTGAAAAGATCGTGATCAACACCCGGGCATATCACGATCCCGTATTATTGACCAGTCTATCCCGTCATTTTGGTTCACAGGCGGTGGTCGCTTCAATAGACGTTAAAAAAAATCTCTGGGGAAAATATATTGTCTATGTCCGCGACGGAACAGATAAGCTTGACCTGGAGGTGAGTGAATATGCAAAAACCTTGCAGGCTGCCGGGGCGGGAGAAATTCTATTGACAGCCATGGACAGGGACGGCACCTGGACCGGCTATGACACAGAACTTATTCAAAAAGTTTCTCAGGCTGTGGGAATTCCGGTTATTGCAAATGGAGGAGCGGGAAATCTAAAACATGTTGAAGATGCGGTAAAAAAAGGCCATGCCTCAGCGGTCTGTCTTGGCAGCATGGTGGTATATCAACAGAAAGGAATGGGTGTCCTTGTCAATTTTCCGGACAAGAAACAGTTGGAGGCCATATTATTATGACGGTTGCATTTTACGGAAATACCTGTAACAATTTTTATACGCTTGCCAAGGCAATGAGGCATGAGTTGGGCGTAGACGCTCATCTCTATATAAACAGTACCGCTGATTTTCAAAACCGGCCTGAAAGTGATGACCCGCATTTGAAAGACAATTATCCGAACTGGATCCATTTGTCCGATTCCTGGAATATCCGGTCGTTTATCACCCGCTTCAGCAGAAGGTTTATCAATGAGCTTAACAAGTATGATGTAGTTTTTCTTTCACAGATGGGTGTGATCCTGGCCCCTCACATCAAAGGAACGACTGTTTTTTATGTAACAGGGGGCGACCTTACGCAAACACCATTTCCGTCAAGATTCAAAAATAAGTTCACCTCACTGAAGGAGCGTCTGACTTGGGAATATGTTGGCATGCTGCAGAGAAGGGGCATTCGGCATACGGATAAAATATTGAGTCAACCTTTTTTCCCCTTTGCTGAAGCGTTGAAAAAGTTAGGGGTTGACCCAGGTCGAATCAGTAAAGGATATTTTCCCATACTGATGGATCTGAACGTGATTAAGATTCATCCAGACGCGATGAATCAGATAGACGCGCATAACAAAACTCAGCTTGCTGGCTTCAGGTATATCATTCTTCATCCCTCGCGGATCAATCTTGATTCAAGCGAGGCGTCGGTACATGCCGGTCAGTGGAAAGGAAATGATATACTCTTCAGGGCCTTTCAGATCTTCCTTAGGAAGTATGAAGTAAGTGATGCCTGTATTGCGATGCCGGAACGTATTCATTCCCCCGACATCGGGAAGGCTAAGGCCATTATTAATGAACTTGGCATAGAAAAAAATATCGTCTGGCTCAAGCCCCCGGTACCAGATGGATTTCCGAGGAATCAGCTGATGAATTTCTATTCAATAGCGGACATGGTAGCGGATGAATTCGGGATCGGATGGTTTGGTTCAATCGTAGTTGAAGGTATGGCTTGCTCCAAGCCAACACTTTGTTATGTGGACGAAGTGGTGATGAAGCAACTCTATCCCTGGCATCCTGTTCTCTCATCAAACGACCCTGAAAAAATCGCTGATATGATTTGGAAATACTATCATGATCCGGAGGCAAGCAGGGCACTGGGTGTAAAATCCAGAAGCTGGGTGGAGGAATTTCATTCTATCGAAAGAGGAACAAAGATTTACATTCGTAATCTGAAAAATGATCTCAGCGATATTTTTAACCTTATTTGATGGCTGGATGGATCCAAAGTCTATGGAAAGATTCAATGGTGTACGGAATCGGATACGGTGTTACCCGGTTCCTGCAGGTGATCATCCTGCCTATTATCGCAAAAGCGCTAAGCCTTAGTGAGTTTGGTTATTACAGTAATTATGTGATCTTTTATAGTTTGCTGGGTGGGTTCCTGATGTTCGGACTTGACAGTGCTGTTGCCAGATATTTTTACGATTCCGACGATAAAAAATACCATCAGAAACTCTTTTCGTCAGCTTTTCTGTTCATTATTCTTCTTTGCATTATTTGTCTGTCTGCTCTCCTTCTTTTTCCGGTAAAGATCCTCAGCCTTTTGGATATTCCAGAGGCTTATGCTTCTTCCCTGAAATATGCGCTGTTCACTATTCCCGCAGTGACCTTGAATAATTTTTTTCTCAGTTGGTTTAAGTGGAAGCGGCAGAAGATCTATTTCCTGGTTTGTTCAGGCCTGGTGATAGTTTTGTTGATGATTCCACTGCTGCTGGTGGGGCATGTTAGCTTCCTCTATATTTTTCAGGTGTTGTTATTCAGTCAGCTTGCAACCTTAGTCATCTCAATTATTCTGGCATCAGGTTATATACGGCCGGTCTTTAGCTGGAAACTCACCAGAACCCTTCTGATCTACGGTTTTCCCTGGCTTCTGGTGTTCATCTTCGGTTCATCCAGGAATTATCTAGACCGTTTTTTCCTGACTTCCTCTCTTGACGATGACAACTATGGACTCTATAATTTCTCCGTAAGGATATCAACTCTTTTGTCCGTGATTATAACTGCTTTCGACATGTCCTTCGGTCCGCTGGCGTTCTCTATCTGGAATAAAGAAGGAGCGGCGATCTTCTTTGCCCGTCTTCAGAGTATGTATGTTTTCTTAATTTCGGCAGCTGCCTGTGCTATTAGTATAGTTGCGCCGCTGGTGATAGAGTTTTTGGGAGGAACCAAATATCACGGAGCCGAAAAGGTGCTGCCGCTGTTGCTTTTCGCTGCTATACCACTCAGCCTTATCAATTTCAGCAACCTGGGCACCGTTTATGCCAAAAAATCATTTCTCAGCACCCTAACTCTTTTTATCGGTCTGATTGCTGTGTTGATATTCAATGTCTTACTCACTAGCCGATATCTTCAGTATGGCGCCACCACCGCTTCTCTCATCGGGCATCTCGTCATCATCTCTACAGGTTATGCGCTATCCAGGAAATATTACCCGATTCCTTTTAAATATCTGAAAGACAGCCTGATATTTTTCTTCTTTTTTATCCTCTCCTTGCTCTTCGTCAATTTTCGTTTAAATGTTACTATTTATCTAAATGTCGCGCTGCAACTGTCCATCCTCGTTATCGTCATGCTTATTATTTTGGTATATTTATTTCCAGATGAGTTTGGAAAGGCTCGATTACGTTTAACAACACTTGGCCGCAGGCAGTCATAACAAAGTTCGTCTTTGAAAAATGGTGCGGTTTTAGTATGATCCGATGTATTGATGGTTTTTGATTTTGTTAATAAGCTGACGCTCTGGTTTATTGTTTTTCTTCTGTTTTTGGCATCCTCCTGCAGGAAATCGCCAGAGGAAGGCAGCACGGTAAATTTTTTACGATTAAGTGAGGCCATTGAACCCGTTGATTTTGTCGTTAACACAGATTCACTGCTTGATTTTGACCCTTCGGTCACGAATACCGCCGTGTATATCGAGAGCCGGATAAAACTCACTTTTCCGGCAGATATGAAGAAAGAGTATGGAATTGAACTATCTACCGGAGTTTTTCAACTTATCAAAGCGGGCAGGGACTCAGTTATAGTGGGTGGAACAATTACACTGACTGATAGCTCGGTCGATTTTCTCCCAAACTATGACCTGATACCCAACACGGCATATTCAGTTTTTTTCGACATTGATTATCGCAAAAATCCCAGGAACAAAAAAATTCCTAAAAAACGTCTCCGTTTTGCAGCCAATTTTACGACGCGTGGTCAAACAGAATATTCGATAGGAAGGAATGCCACTACAGTAGCTGCGTTTCGCCGGGATGGAACGAAAACCGTTCAGATGGGGGATTACCTCTACAGTTATGGCGGATGGATCCCTGTACCCGATGAAAGTTTAAATGACTTTTACCGGAGTACTGGTGACCTTTCGCGTTGGGACAAGGTTGGAAACGCGCCATGGTTTCCCCGTCACACATTCGGACTTGGGAAAATCGACAGCACGCTGTACATATTTGGAGGCGATGCCCTCAATGACAGCTTCGATGTCTGGAGAACCCGGGACGGTGAAAATTTTGAAATTATTCCGCAAATCGATGGAGAGAATCCCGGCAGGAGAATGCTGTATGGCTCTGTGGTCCATAACAACGAACTCATGGTGCTTGGTGGTCAGAAATCACTCGTCTTGAACGAAGGACTGGACGATGTCTGGAGCAGCCCGGATGGGAGTAGCTGGAAAAAACTGAGTTCGGGGAATACATTTCTGGGAAAAAATATTACCGGGAGTGTAGCGTCTTTTAATAAAGAGATATGGGTTGTGGGCGGGGGTTATTACAAGGATCCAAATTCAAATGTGCAATGGTCCAATGAGATCTACAGCAGCCCGGATGGCATCCACTGGCAAAGACATCCTGATGCACCATGGGCCGGCAGACAATATGCAGATGTTTGTGTGTGGAACAATTGTCTGTGGATGGTGGGAGGTGCAATAGGCGAAAACTTAAGGGAAATCTGGCTCATGCGTCGTGATGGGTCCTGGGAATATGTAGATCCTCCCGCTGAATTTGAACCACGGCATGCAACCGCTCTGGCCGTGTATAATGACCAGCTTGTTCTGACCAATGGCAACCTTCACAACGACTGCTGGGTGATTAAAAGAAAGTGATCAGGTAGTAGGTTCAGGCACCTTTGCTGCCTCATGATTCATCGGCAGGGAAATAATAAATGTCGACCCTTTTCCTGGCTGGCTCCTCGCCGTAATAAAGCCATGGTGCTCCTCAACGATCTTCTTGCACAGTGCCAGGCCAATGCCCGTGCCCTCGAATTCTGTGTGAAGATGGAGGCGCTTGAACATGCCAAAAATCTGCTCTGAATATTTCTGGTCGAAGCCGATACCATTGTCTTCGATGAAGATCCTGCAATATTTGTTTTTTATCTCCGTACCATTCAATGGTTTCCCCTGGGATGATTCGGAATATATTTTAACTTCCGGAATTTCATTCTTCTTGGAATACTTCAATGCATTGCTGATGAGGTTGTGAAATAGTGGACGCATCAGCACGGGATTCACAGACAGTAAGGGCAGACTTTGTGCATTTATCCTGGCCTTCTTCGACTGTATCACCAGCTCCAGGTCTTCGAGCACATCTGCGAGTATGGCGTTTAGGTCGCTTTCCACAAAAGTTTGTTTCTCGAGTGATGTTTTTGAGAAAAGTAGGATATCCTTTATCAGCGCCTGCATCCTCTCCCCGGATTGCTGGATTCTGGTAATGAAGAGTCTCGCTTCATCGTCCAACTGATCTTTAAATTTGAAACCCAACCGGTCACTGAACATGAGGATTTTTCTGAGTGGTTCCTGCAGGTCGTGTGATGCCATGAAGGCAAAGCGATCGAGGTCGCGGTTGGCCGATTCGAGTCTTTCGATATTGTCGAGCAGCTGGTAATTGAGTTCCTTGACCTTCTCCTCAGAGACCTTCCGTTCATGGATCTCTTCTTCCAGGCTCTTGTTTATTAACACCAGTTTCTGCTCTTGTGCCAGCAGAATATGGTTTTTCTTATAAAGTTCCATAAACACACTCACCTTTGCCCTCAGCAGGTCTGGATTGATGGGTTTGTAAATGTAATCAACAGCCCCAGTCATATATCCTTTGAACATCTTTTCATCACCATAACTATTGGCGGTGATGAATATGATGGGAATGTGTCTGAGTTTTTCGCGCTGATAGATGAGGGAAGCGGTTTCAAAACCATTCAGGTTCGGCATCTTCACATCCATCAGGATCAGCGCGAAGTCGTATTCGTTCAGCAGGATCTTCAGTGCCTCACTTCCTGAATTCGCCTTTACAAATTTATAGCCATCCGGTTCCAGAATAGTTTCAATGGAAAGCAGGTTGTCTTCCCGGTCATCAACCAAAAGGATCTTTTGCTGCATTGGCAGATTTTATTTGTAAAACCACATTCTCATCAGCGAAAGTAACTGGTCAATTTTCAATGGCTTGGTTATATAGTCTGAAGCTCCGGCTTCAATACATTTTTGCCTGTCGCCCTTCATTGCTTTTGCTGTTACCGCAATAATCGGCAAGGAACTGTTTTTATGTTCTCTCCTGATTTTCTGTGTGGTTTCATATCCATCCATTTCAGGCATCATGATATCCATCAGTACCATGTCGATCCGGATTTTCATTCATCAGTATGTTTATCGCTTCCTTTCCACTTTCTGCAGTGATCACATTGATATTATATCGTTCAAATACTGTGGTCAGTGCAAACAGATTCCGGACATCATCATCCACTACCAGTATATTCTTTCCGGTGAGGATATCTTCTTTTCTCCGGATATTTTCAATGATCTTTCTTTTCTCGGGTGCCAGATTCTTGTGGTTGATGTGCAGGTGTAAAACGATTTCTTCAAGTAGGTGTTCCAGTGAATTTACCCCTTTCAGAAGTATGGTATTGGAATTACTGTTTAATTGGTTCAATTCTGTCTTTGTTGAAATCCTTCGCGGAATAAACAATGACAGGTGTAAGTTTTCTCTTTTGCTGGCTTACTTTTCTCACAAGGTCTGTGCCGGAAATATCCGGCAACGTATAGTCCAGGATGATGCAATCGAAATCCTTGGATGTTGAGCAGATGGAATGCCTTCTCCCCGGTGTCGGCAATCGATCACTTCGATGCCTTCTCCTGTCGAGCATTTTAACAATCTGTGAAGATTCAATTTCATTGTCTTCAACGATCAGCACACTTTTCTTTTCCTTGTTATGGAATTCAATGATGTCTTTGAACAGATCATTCATGGATTCATTGATCAGTGGCTTCAGATGAAAACTTCTTGCTCCGCGTTTTAAGGGCAAGTGCTTCGTTTTCCTCACCTGAGATCAGGTGAATCGGAATATGCCGGTAGTTGAGATCATTTCTTAACAGGTCAAGCACTTTCCATCCACTGGTATCAGGCAAGTTTCACATCCAGTGTGATCGCGATCGGAGTGAACCGGTTGATAAAATCAAATACTTCGATATAACTGTGGCCACAACCGCTTTCAGTCCTTCTTCGTGTGCCTTCTCGATCAGGATCTTTCCAAAACGCAGATCATCTTCCACAATCAGTATTACTTTGTCGGATTGCTGAATATATGCTCCGGTCATCACCTGTTTCATTGATCATTTCATTGACGATGCTCCAGATTCCTGCTTCGATGTTCTCGTTGGAAAGACGGATGGAATTCAGCAGAGTGTCAATGTCTCCGTTGTCGCCGCCAACCTGGAGCTGCTGGTAAGAGTTGATTGTATTCACCGTTTCCCTGGAGGTAACTACTGCCATATTTTCCATCGGCAGATAAAGTGTGAAGGTACTTCCCGTGCCGGATTCACTTTCCAGTTCAATGGTTCCACCTAAGCAATTCGGCCAGACCACGGCTGATGGATAGTCCAAGACCTGTTCCGCCATATTTACGGCTGGTGGAACCTTCTGCCTGCTGGAATGCTTCGAAGATGATATTCTGTTTTTCCTGTGGAATACCGATACCGGTATCGCTGATCGCAAATGCAACTACCTTGTTGGCATTGTCGAGGTTTGGATTGCCGTGTTTCCAGTTATTTTTCGCTTCGTAGATCCTCAATTTCACCTCACCTTTTTCCGTAAACTTGAATGCGTTGGAAAGCAGATTCTTCAGGATCTGGTTGAGACGCTGCGCATCTGTTTCCATGACTTCCGGAAGATTGGGATCGGTTTCAATATTAAACCGCAGATGTCTTGCTTCTGAGATCGGTTTGAAGGTTGTTTCAACAAATGTGGTGATCTCGTGCAAAGCGAACAGTTGATAAAGTTTGCTGAAATATATCCTGATTCGATCTTCGAAAGATCGAGGATATCATTGATCAATTGGATAAGGTCATCTCCGCAATAGTGGATTGTTTTTGCATAACTGATCTGTTTTTCATTCAGGTTGCCTTCTGCATTTTCATACAATTGCTGTGCAAGGATCAGCAAGCTGTTCAGCGGCGTTCGCAACTCATGCGACATGTTTGCAAGGAACTCTGATTTGTATTTGGAAGTAAGTGTAAGCTGTTCTGCTTTTTCTTCCAGTGATCGTCGTGCTTCTTCCACCTCTTTGTTCTTGGCTTCCACTTCATTCTTTCTGTTTTACCAGCAGGTGCGCTTTATCCTGCAGCTCTTCATTCGTTCTTCTCAATTCTTCCTGCTGGATCTTCAGCTCACCTGCCAGTGACTGCGATTGCGCCAGCAGTTCTTCTGTTCTTGAGTTGGTTTCGATCGTGTTCAATACGATACCGATACTTTCTGTCAGCTGGCTTAGGAAGTCAAGGTGGGTTTCACTGAATGCATCAAGTGAAGCCAGTTCGATTACCGCTTTTATATCGTTTTCAAACAACACCGGCAGTACGATCAGGTTGGCTGGCTTTGCTTTCCCAAGACCTGAACTGATCTTGATATAATTGTTCGGAACATTGGTAAGCAGTGATCCTTTCTTTTTCAAAGGCGCACTGTCCAACCAGTCCTTCGCCAATTGCAAATTCTCTTGGAATATTTTTATCTCGATTTATAAGCATAGGCTGCAAACAGTTTCAGTTTTGCATTCTTGAGTTTCTTCATCCTGTTCAAGAATGTAGAACATGCACCTTACTGTGCAGTTACCACCTGTGCCAGTTCCGAAAGGATACGCTTGGTTACCGTATTCAGATCTTTCTGTCCCTGCAGCATCTGTGTGAACTTCGCAAGGTTCGATTTCAGCCAGTCCTGTTCCTGGTTACGCAAGGTTGTTTCGCTTCAGGTTGGCGATCATCTGGTTGATGGTATCTTTCAACGCTTCCACCTCACCTTTTGCTTCCACACGGATCATTCGGGTAAGGTCACCTTTGGTTACCGCCGATGCCACTTCAGAAATCGCACGCACCTGCGTGGTAAGATTTTGTGCCAGCTGGTTTACGTTCTCGGTAAGGTTTTTCCAGATACCTGATGCACCCGGTACGCTTGCCTGTCCACCCAGTCTTCCTTCCACACCTACCTCACGGGCCACGTTGTTACCTGGTCGGCAAATACCGCAAGTGTTTCGATCATTTCATTGATCGTATCGGTCAGCTGCGCCACTTCACCCTTGGCATTGATGGAAAGTTTTTGTTTCAGGTTACCGGTTGCCACCGATGTTACCACTTTTGCAATACCACGCACCTGGTTGGTTAGGTTGGATGCCATCATGTTCACGGAGTCGGTAAGATCTTTCCATGTACCGGCCACACCTTGTACTTCGGCCTGTCCGCCCAGTTTTCCTTCTGTACCCACTTCACGCGCCACACGGGTTACCTCAAAGGCAAAGGAGTTCAACTGATCCACCATCGTGTTGATGGTATTTTTCAGATCGAGGATTTCTCCTTTTACGTCGATCGTTACTGTTTTTGATAAGGTCACCGGATGCCACCGCTTTCGTTACCTCGGCGATGTTACGCACCTGTGCTGTAAGGTTACCGTCATCTGGTTTACCGAGTCGGTAAGATCTTTCCATGTTCCTGCAACACCTGGTACGAATGCCTGTCCACCGAGTTTACCATCTGTACCTACCTCACGCGCCACACGCGTTACTTCCGATGCGAAGGCACGCAGCTGATCCACCATCGTATTCAGGGTTTCTTTCAACTGCAGGATCTCTCCGCGTACGTCCACCGTAATCTTTCTTGACATGTCACCATTCGCCACCGCGATCGCCACCTCGGCAATATTACGCACCTGGGCGTAAGGTTACCGGCCATCTGGTTCACTGAGTCGGTTAAGATCTTTCCATGTACCGCCAACACCCGGTACATTTGCCTGTCCGCCAAGTTTTCCTTCTGTACCTACCTCACGCGCCACACGGGTTACCTCCGATGCAAAGCCACGAAGCTGGTCCACCATCGTGTTGATCGTATTCTTCAACTCAAGGATCTCACCTTTTACATCCACCTCGATCTTTCGTGAAAGGTCACCATTTGCCACCGCCGTTGTTACCTCGGCAATATTTCGTACCTGTGAGGTAAGGTTACGATGCCATTTTATTTACTGAGTCGGTTAAGATCTTTCCAGGTTCCTTCCACACCTGGTACATCTGCCTGTCCGCCCAGTTTTCCTTCCGAACCTACTTCACGCGCCACACGGGTTACTTCTGAACCAAATGAGTTCAGCTGATCCACCATCGTATTGATGGTATTCTTCAACTCGAGGATTTCTCCTTTTACATCCACCGTGATCTTTCTTGACAAGTCACCTTTCGCCACCGCCGTTGTTACTTCGGCGATATTTCGCACCTGTGCCGGTAAGGTTAGATCGCCATCTGGTTCACCGAATCGGTAAGATCTTTCCATGCACCACCCACACCTTGCACCGTTGCCTGTCCGCCAAGTTTTCCTTCTGATACCTACTTCACGTGCCACACGGGTTACTTCAGATGCGAATGAGTTCAGCTGATCCACCATCGTGTTGATGGTATTCTTCAATTCAAGGATTTCTCCTTTTACATCCACTGTGATTTTTCTTGAAAGGTCACCGTTTGCCACCGCTGTTGTTACCTCGGCGATATTTCGCACCTGGGCGGTAAGGTTAGATGCCATCTGGTTTACCGAATCGGTTAAGATCTTTCCATGTTCCACCCACACCCTGTACTTTTGCCTGTCCACCGAGTTTTCCTTCCGTACCTACTTCAAGTGCCACACGGGTTACCTCCGATGCGAATGAGTTCAGCTGATCCACCATCGTATTGATCGTATTCTTCAACTCCAGGATCTCTCCTTTTACATCCACCGTAATCTTTCTTGACAAGTCACCCTTCGCCACCGCTGTTGTTACCTCTGCGATATTTCGCACCTGGCCTGTAAGGTTAGATGCCATCTGGTTCACAGAATCGGTAAGATCTTTCCATACACCACCAACACCTTTTACCGTTGCCTGTCCGCCGAGTTTTCCTTCTGTACCTACTTCACGCGCCACACGGGTTACCTCGGAAGCAAATGAGTTCAACTGATCCACCATCGTATTGATGGTATTTTTCAATTCAAGGATTTCTCCTTTTACATCCACCGTGATCTTTCTTGATAAGTCACCCTTCGCCACCGCCGTTGTTACCTCGGCAATATTTCGCACCTGGCCGGTAAGGTTAGATGCCATCTGGTTTACCGAATCGGTAAGATCTTTCCATACACCACCCACACCTTTTACCTTCGCCTGTCCACCCAGTTTTCCTTCCGAACCCACTTCCCGCGCCACACGGGTTACCTCAGAAGAGAATGAGTTCAGCTGATCCACCATCGTGTTGATCGTATTTTTCAACTCAAGGATTTCTCCTTTTACATCCACCGTGATCTTTTCGCGACAAGTCACCTTTCGCCACCGCTGTTGTTACCTCCGCAATATTTCGCACCTGGCCGGTAAGGTTACTGGCCATCTGGTTTACCGAATCAGTTAAGATCTTTCCATGTACCTGCCACACCTTTTACCTGCGCCTGTCCACCCAGTTTTCCTTCCGTACCCACTTCACGCGCCACACGGGTTACCTCCGATGAAAAGGAGTTCAGCTGATCCACCATCGTGTTGATCGTATTCTTCAACTCAAGGATCTCTCCTTTTACGTCCACCGTAATTTTTTTGGAAAGGTCACCTTTTGCCACCGCCGTTGTTACTTCCGCAATATTTCGTACCTGGGCCGTAAGGTTAGCTACCCATCTGGTTTACCGAGTCGGTAAGATCTTTCCATACACCGGCAACACCTTTTACTTTTGCCTGTCCACCCAGTTTTCCTTCGGAACCCACTTCCCGGGCCACACGGGTTACCTCCATGGAGAAGAGGTTCAGCTGCTTCACCATGTCGTTCACTTCTTTGGCGATCCTGCCAAACTCGCCCTGCAGGACGTGTCCGCCAATCTCTTCGGGCATTTTCTCAAGCAGGTTTCCCTTTGCCACCGAACTGATTACGTGCGCTATTTCAATGGTCGGATGAACAAGGTCGGAGATCAGCGTATTGAGTGAATCCACACCGGTACTCCATGAGCCCTTTGCCAGCGGCACTTCTATGCGTTGGGTAAGTTTTCCCTGTTTGCCGATGGTATTACCGGCCCGGGTAAACTCCTGCATCATCTTTTCATTGAGCGAGATGATGTCATTGAGCGTATCACAGATCTTTCCGCTAAGACCTACCTGGTCGATGGGCATTCGGACATCGAAATTTCCATTCTTCACTTCTGTAAGTACGCGTAACAATTCCTGCTCATCCAGATGATCATTAGCGAAGGCAGTCGGGCCGCGCTGCGTGTGTCCTACCGCCGCACCAGCGGAGGCTGGTTGGTTGTATCTGGAATATTCGTTGTCGGAAGATTTTTCGGTGCGGTCGTTAGCCGGGCGGGCGGATATTTTTTTATTAGGCATCAGAAGGTTTTTAAGCTATTAAATTTATAATAAAACCCACTGTCAGGGCATTTTTTAAGTGTTTATCCCTATGGGGAATAGGTAGATGTAAATAAACTTTGCTGATACGGCCAGAGGGTTGATTCGAACATATTTATTTGGAGCATCTTCGCAGAGTCAAAACTAACTGCTTCCCCTAACCCCTTGATCTCAAACCACTAACAGGTTACATACATACAGCAACAACCCCCATCCCCGTCTTTCGCCGGGGATTTTTGTTAAATCTCTTCGGTAATATACAGTTGAAATCTTAACTTTAAATACCCCCTCAACCCCCTGTTTGTGATGATTCGAATGTTAATGGTGGTTGGCATTTTTTTGCCCTGCACCATCTCTGCCCAGCAAGTTGGCAAAAACCTTACCACATCTGCCGGTAAGTTCATCGGCTTTCATGAGTTCACCCCCCCGGGCTACGGCCAAAATACTACAGTAAAATACCCCCTGATCATCTTTCTGCATGGCATCGGTGAGCGCGGCAATGGAACCACGGAATTGTGGAAGGCGAAAAGGGAAGGGATCCCGAAATATATTGATCGGGGTAATAACATGACCTTCACCTGGAATGGAAAAACAGAATCATTTATCGTTCTTACGCCACAATGCGCTTCAAATACGAAATGGTATTGGGAAGGGGAAATTGACTACGTGCGTGAAATGATCAACTACGCGAAAAAGAATCTGCGGGTTGATACCAACCGGATCATCCTGACCGGGTTCAGCATGGGTGGAGGAGGCGTATGGAAATTTATCAGTTCTTCCGTTTCTAATGCCCGCATGCTGGCGGCAGCGTCGCCTGTCTGCGGACCCTGCATTCCAAACGACGGAACCACGATCAGTAATAGTGATCTGCCCGTCTGGGCCTTTCACGCGTTGAATGATACCAGCGCCACCGCCCTCCCTGAATGCAGCATCAATCCGGTAAACAACATCAACCTCCATTCGCCAAAAAATAAAGCGCTCATCACTCTCTATCCATATGGAAGACATTATATCTGGGATTGGGCCTACAGCTACGAACACAATTACCAGGATCCGAACATATTTGAATGGTTCCTCGCCCAAAATAAGTCCCTGCCTGCCAATCGACTGCCGATAGCCGTCGCAGGGGCAGACATCAATACTGATAAACTAACGGATAAGGTCACACTAAGTGCGGCACAGTCCTCGGATCCTGATGGAAATATCGTCCGCTACACCTGGAAAAAGCTTTCGGGCCCCGCGGGTGGAAATCTTTCTGACCCAAATAGTCAACAACCGATCATTTCGGGGTTCACGTCCCCAGGGAAATATAATTATGTGTTGCGGGTTGTTGATGACAGGGTAGGATGGACCTATGACACCATAGCCGTGGAT
Organism: uncultured Chitinophagaceae bacterium; assembly: GCA_963808065.1. Lineage (GTDB taxonomy): Bacteria > Bacteroidota > Bacteroidia > Chitinophagales > Chitinophagaceae > Flavitalea. The sequence goes on along the minus strand of CAWEEK010000006.1, from coordinate 593,309 downwards.
GTGGCAGTGGACCATCCCGATGATCCGCCGCAACCCCCGCCACCGGTCAATGCGCTACCTGTTTCCAGAGCAGGGGCCGATATTCAGCTTGCTTCATCTGAAAGGTCAGTATACCTCAGTGGCATTTCTTCAACAGACTCCGATGGATGGATATCGTCCTGCGAATGGACCAAGATTGCCGGGCCCGGCAACTATTTGATCGAACGGCCGACGAACTGCGAGACCCGGGTTACCGGACTGCAACGCGGATCCTATACCTTCCGGCTGCGGGTAACCGATGACAAAGGCTCAACGGATGTGGACGATGTTGACGTTACTGTTTTGAATGCTTCCCTGAATACTGGTTTTCCCGGACCGGGAGGGAGTCCCGGCAGACCCGAGAGGCCCGGCTTCATTCTTTTTCCTGTCGCTGCCACTCACAGCCTCTGGGTAACCTATTCTTCCGACATGTACGGCGTCACTACCATCCATGTGTACTCTGCAACAGGCAGGCTGATCAGGAAAATCCTCGTTCAGAAGAATAATTATCTGCTCAGCACCCGCCTCGATGTGAGCGCTTTTTCCTCCGGCACCTATTTCCTCCAGGTTATCGTTAATGGTAAGCCGCAAGGCACCAGGCCCTTTGTGCATTATTGAGTTTTTCATGCCCTTTTAATGACTAGCATCAATATCGCGTTATGCAGTTATGGTTGTCCGTTATAGCCCGGGCTGGGATATTGCCAAAAAAAGGCCGTGTTGAAACACGGCCCGGTCTACGCGATTGCTTGCATGAAAAAAAATGTGCTATTTGGCCAGCAGTCCATCCAGGGTCAGCGCCACATAATATAACCCGCCGAGCGTTGGACCACCGGCGTATTGCAGGTAGCGGTGATTGAGCAGGTTGGCGCCGCCAGCCTTAATAGTTGTCCTTGCCTTTGGTATCTTAAAAGTGACTTGCGCGTCAAGGGTGCTGAATGCCGAGATATTGCCGGTTACCAATGGACTCTCCCAAAGGAAACCATCCTGCCATCTCCAGGCAATGTTGAATCCAATATTCTTTACTACCTCCCTGTTACCAAACGACAGATTGCCTGACCATTGCGGTGTATTGAAACCAGTAACAAAAATGTCGTTGTCGTCATTGGATTTCATCTTATTGAAATTGACGTTTCCCGCTATTGTGTATTTCTTATAAAAATTATAGGTTAGTCCGAGGGCTGCACCGTAGTTGTTGTACTTGTTTTTTGCATTGGTGTACACCCTGTATCGGTCCTGGCCCTTGCTGGCAGCATTGCCTGCAGACGCAGTGGTCGCATCCCTGTTCCTGTCGAGCATCGAGACTACAGCTGCATCGGTGCCAATGGTCTCATCCTTCGGCACGAATACCTGCACCTGTCCAAGGAAACCAACATACTGATTGCTGTAAGCATCCACGTCGATCACCAGTTTATTGTTGGCCAGAACGCTTTTGTATCCGATCTCAAAGGATGTGATCTTCTCAGGTTTGGCATCGGGAAGGTTGGCGGGTACCAGCAGGTCCCTGTTGGCCAATGCGGCCGCATCTGTGTTTCCCTGTCCGGCCACGGCGGCATTGAAATTTACCACCGAAGCCTGCGTGTAACTGTTTTCGAGATATCCCAGGCCTTCATTGATGTAAGATAGAGATCCGACTCTTTTCACCCTTCCATTGTTAACATAGGAAAGGGCTTCGAACAGCGCGGGAAAGCGATATCCTTCCTGGAAGGTGAAACGCAGGTTATGATTTTTGGCGACTGTATAAACTGCCGCAAGTCTTGGTGTGAGCTTCGGTTTGAATTCAGGATTGTAGTCATACCGCAATGAGCCAAAGAGTTTTAGTTTTTCATCCAAAACTGTTTTCGTCACCTGTGCGAAGGCACCATATTTTTCATAGTACACACTGTTCCCAAAACTGCCATTGATTTCTTTGTTGCGATCGGCGATGGGACGACTGAAATCAACAAAGTTGTTGCCATCGGGTATGATCTCATACACGCGCGCGTCGCCACCAATCAAAAGGTCGAAAATCTTGATCTTGCTCGACAGGTCCCATTGTGCCTCTGTGTGATAGAGACGACTTTTTTGGATGAGGGCAGCGCCACCGGTTTCGGGAGCGTCGGGAATCGATCCGGATTTGATATCCCAGTTATTAATGCTGGTAATGGTATTTTTCAGCTGGTTGAATTCGGGAGTGCCGGGAAGCACACGGCTGGCATCTGCCTGTTGCCTTGCGTATTTTGTAGCTTCCGCTAAATTATCAGCGTTCAGCCCACCGCCGTGAGCTTCACCATATGAGTTGAGGGCGGATTTGAATTTACTGCCCCAGCTTTCGGGTTTCTTAGTGTCAGTGGCACCGCCGCTGTAAAGGTCGAGGTTGTCGGCCAGCGGTTTAACATTGTAGGAATCTCCCGTATTTTCTACCGACACATAACTGCGGATCACATAGTTGGTTCCCTTAAGTTCGAGATGATGATTCTGTACATGCACATTCTCCAGCCGCACTTTGTTACCTCTCTGGAAGACGCCGTCCATTTCGCCAAAACGATAGGAATAGGATAGTTCCGCATTATTGCTGATGCGGTAATGGATGGCCGCATCCGCTTTCAGGTTGGCCACTTTGGGGCTTACAAGGTCTACTTCATAATAACCGGTCCTTCCTACGCGCAGTGTCTGGCTGGGCTTGCCATCAATAGTCAGCCCGCTGATCGAGACCAGGTTAGAGCCGGCGAGGGCATCATCACCATACCTGTTCCAACCATCGTATGCAACATTGTTGTCGCCATTAAGTGCCGGGAAATTGGGGTTGGCACTTTTGAGGTCATTCGTGTTCTGGTCGAGCCTCGTATTGGACCTCCAGTCGATGCCCTGCATGTAGCTGAAATTCACTTTGAAGGCAAACCTGTTGTTAAAAGCCTTTGCATAACGAAGGGCCGACTCGGTGAGAATGGCAGGGTCATGGTCCTTGCCGTCGACATGATTTACACCGGTTTTATGATAGATGCTCAATCCCTGGTAGAGGAACGGGCTTTTTGTTAGCAGGTTGGCCATGCCGTTGATGGCATTCATTCCATAAAGCGCCGAGGCAGCGCCAGGGGTAATCTCCACACTGGCAATGTCCAGTTCTGTGGGGCCAATGGCATTACCCAGGGGAACACCCAGCGTAGCTGCCTGCATGTCCACGCCGTCCACTAACTGCATGAAACGGAAGTTATTGGGTATATTGAAACCCCTGGTATTTGGCACCTTGAAGGTGAGGCTCGAGGTGGTCATCTGCACGCCCTTCACATTCTCCAGCGCATCGTAAAAACTGGGGGCTGCCGTTTCCCTGATGGCCCTGATGTCCAGTTTTTCAATCGCTACCGGCGATTTGAGGATATTTTCCGCCACCCTGGAGGCAGTAACCACCACTTCCTTGCCCAGCACGGTCTGGGTTGATAATTCAACGTTAAGTTTTGAATCGGTTCCGGTAATCGTGTATTCCTGTTCTTCAAAACCAACAGAAGAAAACACAAGCTTAAAAGGAAACCTCAGCTTGGTGCGCAACGCAAACTTTCCGGCCCCATTGGTAATAGTGCCGGCCACGGTTCCTTTTATGTTCACGCTGACATTGGGAATCGGCTCCTTCGTATCCCGGTTGGCCACGGTTCCCCTGATCTCGATGATACTGGTTTCCTGTGCTTTGATGACCGTTATGGTTACTGATAGAAGCAAAAAGAGCGTAAGTTTTTTTAATGAAATAAGCATGAATTGATTTGATGAATTTTGAAAATGTGGTGGTTACATTTTGCCCGAAGGTTGCTGATCAGATCAGCAGGACTAACAACAGCAGCGGTTAAACGCTGCAAAACAAGTGATGGAGAAGTTGAATATCCGCATAGTCTACCTTATAGGTAGACAAATGTAGTACTGAATTTTTTATCAGCAAATTTATTTTTACATAATTTGGCCAGATGAAATACAACAGATGTGGAAAGTCGGGCTTGTTATTGCCTGCTGTATCGCTGGGCCTCTGGCATAATTTCGGTGGTGTGGACGTTCTTGAGCAGGGGCGCGGGATCATCAGGAAGGCTTTTGAAGCCGGAATCACCCATTTCGACCTGGCCAATAATTATGGACCTCCAGCGGGATCAGCGGAAGAAAACTTCGGTCAGATACTGAAAAAGGATTTTGGCGGATTCCTTAGGGATCAGCTGGTTATCAGCACAAAAGCGGGTTATACGATGTGGGACGGGCCATATGGCGACTGGGGCTCGCGAAAATACCTGCTCAGCAGCCTCGACCAGAGCCTTAAACGAATGCAACTGGATTATGTGGACATATTCTATTCACATCGACCCGATCCCTCAACGCCCATTGAAGAAACTATGGGCGCTCTCGATCAGGCGGTGCGACAGGGCAAGGCACTTTATGCTGGAATTTCAAACTACAATGCGCAAGAAACGAAAGCAGCGGTGGCGGTACTAAAAAAACTGGGCACGCCATGTCTCATCCATCAACCCAAATATTCCATGTTCGAAAGATGGGTGGAGGATGGATTGCTGGATGTTCTGAAAACAGAAGGAATTGGTTGCATCCCATTTTCTCCACTTGCACAGGGTTTACTTACAGACAGATACCTTAAGGGTATACCTGCGGATTCCAGGGCTGGCAAGCCAACAGGATTTCTGAAGTCAAGCGAAGTCACTGAAGAAAAATTATCAAAGATCAGGAAATTGAATTCCATTGCTGAAGGCCGACAACAATCGCTTTCCCAGATGGCTATCGCCTGGCTTTTGAAAAAAGAAGTGATCACTTCAGTACTGATTGGTGTGAGCAGTGAAGAACAACTCAACAACAATATCCGGGTGCTTGACAAGCTTTCTTTTTCTACTGATGAATTGAACGGGATCGAAAAAATACTAAACTGATCAATAGTTTATTTGGTACTTTAGTTGGCGAATCATTGAAGATGAAACGCCAACAATTTAATTCTGCCACCCTGACAAGAAGAATATTATTAAAGCAGATGCTGATCCTATCGGCAGGTGCCGCAATAATTCCAGCCTGCAGTGAAGACACTCCAAAGGAAGGACTGAGATTTCAAAATTTCGCGATTGATGCGGGAGAACTGATCGTTCTTGGCGAACTAACGGCCACCATCATACCAACAACGGACGGGCCTGGTGCGAGGGAAGTGAGCGCGGACCAGTTTATGCTGAAGATGATCGACGATTGTTTTAGTCCCCAACAACAGAGAAAATTTGTCAGCGGGCTTAAGTCATTTGAGGCGAGGGCGGGCAGGGGTACAGGCAAATCCTTTGCCGACCTGAATGCCGACCAGCGAACAAAACTGCTTACCGACCTGGAAAAAGAAAAAGACGCTGATACCGAACTGAGTTTCTTCTACGGCACCGCCAAAAGGCTTACCATGGAGGCATATACCACTTCGAAATATTATCTCACCAAAGTTCAGGTTTACGAGCTCGTACCTGGGCGTTATCATGGCTGTGTGCCTCTCGTAGCGGCCAATCAGAAAAAAGCATCTTAATATTTTTTGTCTATGGGTAACAGCATCAATAATACTTTCGATGCGATTGTCATTGGATCGGGCATGAGCGGGGGATGGGCGGCAAAAGAAATGAGTGAGAAGGGCCTGAAAACCCTGGTTCTTGAAAGAGGCAGGGATGTAAAACACATCAAAGATTATCCAACCACAAATAAATACCCCTGGGAATTTGAGCACAGGGGACAGATTCCCTACGAGATTCAGAAAGAAAATCCGGTAGTCAGTCGTTGTTATGCATTCAGGGAGGACGCCATGCATTTTTTCTGCAAAGACACTGAACATCCCTATCTGCAGGAAAAACCCTTCGACTGGATTCGTGGCTACCAGGTAGGTGGCAAGTCGCTGCTTTGGGCCAGACAGACACAACGGTGGAGCGAGTTTGATTTCAGCGGACCAGCCAGGGATGGATTTGCGGTGGAATGGCCAATACATTATAAAGACATCGCTCCCTGGTACAGCTATGTAGAAAAATTTGTGGGAATATCAGGGAACAAGGACGGCTTGGACAGTCTTCCCGATGGTGAGTTTCTCCCCGCGCTTGAGATGAGTTGTATTGAAAAACATTTTCAGAAGGCAGTCGCAAAAAATTACAAGGACAGAAATGTCATCTATGCCCGTTGTGCGCATCTTACTGAACCAAAGCCAGTGCACATAGAACAGGGCAGGGGCCAGTGTCAGAAGAGAAATCTCTGCCAGCGTGGTTGTCCGTTTGGTGGATACTTTGCGAGCAACTCTACTACTATACCCTGGGCTTTGAAAACGGGTAACATGACCCTTCAAACCGATGCCATCGTACACTCCATCATCTATGATGATGCCAAACAGAAAGTGACGGGGGTGAGGGTGATCGATTCTAAGACCAAGGACGTGACTGAATATTATGCGAAGGTAATTTTCCTCAACGCCGGCGCAGTGAACACGAATCTTATTTTGCTGAATTCGACATCCAAACGTTTCCCGCATGGACTGGGCAATGACAACGGTCTGCTTGGCAAATATTTCGCTTTTCACAATTACCGCGCGCGGGCTTCCGCAGAATATGGGGGACTGGAGGAATTCAAGGAGGATGGAAGGTCACCGACGGGAAGTTATATACCCCGTTTCAGAAACCTGCTTAAACAGGACACCGATTTTCTGCGCGGGTATGCCGTCAGTTTTAGCGGTGGCAGGTCGCTTGTGAAGGACAATTCGGGTTTTGGAGCGGGCCTGAAGTCGTCATTGGCTTCCAAGGAACTCGGACCCTGGCATGTTGGCGCGCAGATGATGGGTGAAACGATTCCAAAAGAAACAAACAGTGTAAAACTGGACCCGTCTAAAAAAGATGAATGGGGCATGCCCCTGCTTTCGTTCAACGTTGCCTATGACGACAACGATGAAAAAATGATCATGGATTTTCAGGAACAGATCACCGAAATGCTGGACAAGGCAGGGTTCACGAATATCAAAACTTCCGATTCAAAACAGGCGCCCGGCCTGGATATACATGAGATGGGTGGTGTTCGCATGGGCAAGGATCCAAAAACATCGTTGCTAAATAAATTCAATCAGTTGCATGCCTGTGCGAATGTATTCGTCACCGATGGGGCCTGCATGACCTCCACTTCAACGCAAAATCCTTCTCTCACTTATATGGCGTTCACGGCAAGGGCCGCTGATCATGCCATCAGTGAATTGAAGAAGGGAAATATCTGATTTGTGTTTTGCAAATCGATATTACATGCAAATGCGGCGGATGCTGCCTGCCGGCAGACTGGTTTGCGTGAATTATTTCGCGACTACCCATCAACGTTGTCGGCATATCCCGGTAAAACCTTTATTTTGGGTGAAAGATCGATTGCTCATCAAATAATCAGCCATGATAACAAACACAGAGATTCAGACAATAAGGGATACCAGCGCAAACCCTGCTCCTCTTGGATTATTCGGATTCGGAATGACCACGGTACTGCTAAATATTCATAACGCGGGTTTCTACGAGTTGAATTCAATGATCCTGGCGATGGGGCTTTGTTACGGAGGGCTCGCACAGATCATCGCGGGCATCCTGGAATCCAAAAAGAACAATACATTCGGCATGACCGCCTTCATCTCTTATGGTTTCTTCTGGTTGTCTCTGGTTGCGATCTTAACGCTTCCAAAACTCGGACTGGCAACGCCCACATCCAAGGACGCACTCGCCACTTATCTGCTGCTCTGGGGCATCTTCACTGGTCTTTTGTTCATCGGCACTTTAAAGCTCAACAGAGCTCTGCAATTTATTTTTGGATCACTTACCATCCTGTTTTTCCTGCTCGCCATCGGCGACTACACCGGTAATGCAGCCATCACCGTCTTCGCGGGCTATGAGGGTATCATCTGCGGAGGTTCCGCCATCTATGCGGCCATCGCCAATGTGCTCAATGAGGTGTATGGCAGGAAGGTGCTTCCCCTGGGCTAGGCCGTTTAAATTTCAGCAGGAAGGGTTTTGCGATTATCTTCGGATGAACGAAAAAATTTGTCATGTCTTCAAGAAGGAAATTCATCCTCAACTCTGTACTGGGTTCGGCTGCTGCTTTGAGCAAGGTCAACATCGCTGCTGCTGCACCGCAGTTTCCTGCTGCCAGCGGCCCCATCGTTATTTCGACGTGGGATTTCGGCAAGGCCGCCAATGCGGCGGCCTGGGAGATCCTCCAAAAAAGTGGAACAGCACTCGACGCGGTTGAAGCCGGAGTACGTGTGCCTGAAGGAGATCCAAACAACCCCTGGGTTGGATATGGAGGTTACCCCGACCGCGATGGCAGGGTAACACTCGATGCCTGTATCATGGACGATAAATACAATTGCGGTTCCGTAATGTGCCTCGAATATATAAAGCACCCAATTTCGGTGGCAAGGATGGTGATGGAGAAAACCCCGCACGTCATCCTGGTGGGAGACGGCGCCCTGCAATTTGCACTGGCAAATGGATTTACGAAAGAAAACCTCCTTACGCCTTCAAGTGAAAAAGCCTGGAAGGAATGGATGATCAAGGCAAAATACCAGCCAATGATCAACCAGGAAAACTCAACCTCGGCAACAAAGGACAGTCTGCCTGGTGGAGCCCAAAACCATGACACCATCGGAATGCTTGCCCTGGACGGCAAAGCCAATCTTAGTGGCGCCTGCACAACCAGCGGGCTTCAGTTCAAAATGCACGGCAGGGTGGGGGATTCACCGGTTATAGGCGCAGGGCTGTATGTGGATAACGAGGTCGGGGCGGCAACCGCAACAGGAGTGGGCGAAGAGATGATCAGGATCGTTGGCTCGCACACCATCGTGGAGCTAATGCGTCACGGCGTTTCTCCGGAGGAGGCATGCAAACAGGCAATTCAGAGAATCATCAAGTGCAATCCCGCGAAGGCAAAAGACATGCAGTGCTGTTTCATTGCACTCAATAAAAAAGGACAATATGGAGCCTATGCCCTTCAAAAAGAATTTACTTACTCAGTGCGGGATGGGAAAAGCGAACAGGTGCTGACGTCAAAATCCATTTATTCTTAAGTTAACTTGCCATATGCTTAGCCGGTTTTTGATTGCGATGATGCCGGGGTTGTTTTTGTCAGTTTGCGATTGCCATGCTCAAAACCAACCCACACCTCTTCCCCAATGGGCCTTTGGCGGCTTCCTGCGCGTGCCGACAGTTAACCCAATCATCTCGCCAGATACCACAAGTTTTTTTACTGATCCCATGTCCGGCAAACAAGTTGCCTGGGAATCCAATGACACCTTCAATCCGGCAGCTACAATAAAGGATGGCAAGGTAGTGGTGTTGTATCGCGCGGAAGACCGCTTAGGGAAAGGCATCGGATTCAGGACCTCCAGAATAGGTTATGCGATTAGCTCAAACGGCACTCATTTCACAAGAAATAAAACACCGGTTCTCTATCCAGATAAAGATGACCAGAAGTATTATGAGTGGCCGGGAGGATGTGAAGATCCGCGGGTCGCGGTAACGGAGGATGGGTTGTACGTGATGTTCTATACCCAATGGAACCGGAAAACCCCCAGGCTGGGTGTGGCTACTTCAAAGGATCTGCTGCACTGGAAAAAACACGGTCCCATATTCAGAAAAGTCCTGGGTGGCAAGTTTCAGCATATACCGCACAAGTCAGCTTCGATAGTTACCAAGGTTGCCGGGGGTAAACAGGTGATTGCAAAGATCAATGGCAAGTACTACATGTATTGGGGTGAACTGGGTGTTTATCTCGCCACCTCGGTGAATCTCGTTGATTGGACGCCGTTAGTTGACTCGAAGGGCAAACCCAAAGCGCTCATTTCGCCCCGGAAGGGTTTTTTTGACAGTGATCTCACCGAATGCGGACCACCGGCAGTGATCACAAAGAGGGGAATACTGTTGTTGTACAATGGAAAGAATAAATCCGGAGCAGGCAGTGACCGAAGGTATAACGCCAATGCCTATTCGGGCGGTCAGGTGTTGTTTTCAACCAAGGACCCTACAAAAATGCTTAGTAGGCTTGATCATCCTTTTCTTTATCCCCGCGAACCCTTTGAAATGAGCGGCCAGTATGCCGGAGGAACCGTATTCATGGAAGGTCTTGTCTTTTTTAAGGAGAAATGGTTTCTCTATTATGGCTGCGCCGATTCCAGGGTTGGTGTAGCGGTCTTCGACCCCATACATCCTGAGGCACCCGACCCTGTTCCATTAATAGACACCCATAAATAACCCGCATATGCAAATTCCGGAATCCGTCAACCCCGCAGCAGCAACTAACCTGACATCGAAGACATCCTCTGCCTATGCTACAAGGGTATCGCTAATTGCTGCCCTGGGCGGTTTCCTGTTCGGTTTTGAAACAGCGGTGATTTCCGGGGCTGAGCTGATCATTCAGAAACTCTGGGCACTCGAATCCGCCATGCAGGGTTTCACTGTCGCCTCCAGTCTGGCCGGCACCGTGATCGGTTCTATAATTGCCAGCGTGCCGGCGCAGAAATATGGTAGGAAAAAAATTCTAATAGTTATTGCCATCCTTTATCTGATTTCAGCGATCGGTTGTGCCCTGACCTATACCTGGATCTTGTTCGTAGTTTTTCGGTTTATTGGCGGGATAGCGGTAGGAGCATCCTCTGTAGTGGGGCCGACCTATATTTCAGAGGTTGCGCCACCAAAGATCCGCGGACGATTGGCGGGTTCCTTTCAGCTGATGATCGTTACGGGCATCTTTGTTGCCTACCTGACCAATTTCCTTTTCGCCGACTTTGGCGACTCCGGATGGCGGTGGATGCTGGGTATCATGGTTGTTCCTGCATTGTTGTTCCTGATCCTGCTAAGGTTCATCCCGGAAAGCCCTCGCTGGCTGGTGCTCAACTATCGTGACGCTGAAGCAGCTGCGATCTTTGAGAAGACGGGCGAAACCGCCGCTGGTGAATTGATCCGTGAAGAACACCTGCTTTCTTTAAAAGGCACAAAGGAAGGCCTGTTTAGCGGGAAATTCAACAAACCCATTCTCTATGCGGTGCTACTCGCCATGTTCAATCAGCTGTCGGGAATCAACGCTATATTATATTATGCTCCGAGAATATTTGAGATGGCGGGCTTTGACAAGGCCGACAGCTATCTGCAACCGGTGTTTATCGGGTTCTTTAATTTGTTGTTCACTATCCTGGCTATGACAATGATCGATAAATTCGGCCGGAAGAAACTGCTCCTGATAGGCAGTGCGGGGATGATTGTTTTCCTGGGGCTCACTGCTTATGCATTTTCTTCGAGCACAGGAGGAAATCAAATGGTGCTGGTTTACCTCATCGGCTTCATTGGCTTCTTTGGTTTTTCACAGGGTGCGGTGATATGGGTGTTCATATCGGAAATCTTTCCCAATTCGATCCGCTCGAAGGGCATGTCCCTGGGAAGTTTCACGCATTGGATCATGGCCTTCATCATCTCCTGGACATTCCCGTCGGTGGTTGAAAACATCCCGAACGGAGGCGTATATGCTTTTGTTTTTTATTCCCTGATGATGGCGGTGGCCTTTATTTTTATCTGGAAGGTAATGCCCGAAACCAAGGGCAGGTCGCTGGAACAAATTCAGAAAGAGTTGGGAATAGTATGAAGAAATCAAGAATGTTTCACGCGAAGGCGCAAAATTCAGTTTCACGCAAAGGCGCAAAGAAATCGCAAAGGCGCAAAGAAATCGCAAAGGCGCAATAAATAATAATCTCTTGGTCTTGGCGTACCCTGCCGCAGGCAGGGCTTTGCGCCTTCGCGTGAAACTTTCTTTCCTTGTAATCATCATCGCCTTTGACACTCTCCGGGCAATACGTTTTTCTATTTTACTTTTGAGCATTAAGTTTGATCATGTGTTATCGATGCTTAAAACTTATTATTTTCTGTTTGTTGTCTTTTCAATCCTGGTCGCAGGTTCCCGACTCGCTCAATTATTACCTGAATTTCGCGGGGACAGGCAATATTAATCATACCAAAGACGGTACTACCTACCTGTTCAATAATATTCTCAAGGCAAATTATTCCCACAGGAACGTTTCGGTGAATACATCAGCCGGCTGGATCTATGGCGCTGATGCAGCCAACCTCACCAATAACGATTTTTCCTCCCTCATCGATGTGGACCTGTTCAAGTTGCAGCGCAAACTCTATTACTGGGGACTTGCGGGGTATGAAAAAAGTTATTCCCTCGGGATCACAGACCGATTGCAGGTTGGGGGTGGGGTTGGTTACCATGTTTTGAGAACCAAAACATCCTCTCTGGTTGTAAGTGACGGCTTGCTTTATGAAACTACCAGACTGGCAGAACCCGATGAGGTGAAGGGAGACCACTACCAGACAATAAGAAACTCCTTGCGCTTGAAATTCAGGGTCACCATCAAAAACATTGTAGTAATCGATGGCGTGAATTTCCTGCAGAATTCTTTGTCCGACAAGAACGACTACATTATCAAATCCACAACCACTGCCTCGGTTAAGTTATATAAATGGCTTAGCCTGACGACGGGCGTTACTTATAATCGTCTCAACATTACCTCAAGTGAGAATCTTTTCTTCAATTACGGTTTAATGATGGAGAAATATTTCTGATGATTGCTGTCTCCGATTTCGTTCCAAGAAAATTACTGTACCATTGTCCTGATGCCTTGATGATCCTTTTTTGGGTGGCATAATCGATATACACCAGACCGAAACGGGGTGAGTATCCTTCGGCCCATTCGAAATTGTCGGTAAAACTCCAGACAAAATATCCTTTTACATTTACCCCTTCTGTTTTTGCCCTCAGCACCTCGGCCAGGTATTGTTGCAGGTATTGTTTTCTGCCATCGTCCCTGACTTTGCCATTTATTACTTCGTCGTGGAAGGCAGCGCCATTCTCGGTTACGATCAGTTCTGGCATATTTTTGTAAGCCCCGAATCGTTTCAGAACGTGATGGATGCTTTCGGGGTAAATTTCCCAGTTCATTAACGTGTGTGTGGCATTTCTCAGATCGGCTCTCACGATCCTTGCCTGCACCAGCGGTGTGAAATAGGAGTAACAAGCTACTTCGCGGGTATAGTTCTGTACTCCGATGAAATCCATCGGGAAAGCAAGTTTCTGTTCATCGCCATCCCTGATAAATGCTTCCATACGCTGCAGAACCTTCAATTCGGGGTAGGGATAGCCCAAGCCCAGCAGTGGTTCTATGAAACTGCGGTTAAGAAGCAGATCTATTTTCTCAGCTGCCTGCAGATCCAGTTCGCTGCTGGTTTGCGGAGTGACCTGCGATGCGGAAAAGGTTGTACCGATTTTTGCGCTGCTGCTGACCGACCGAATGATCCTTCCCCCTTCAGCCTGGCACAGGGCGGTGTGGTGGGCGGCAGCAAGAAAATTCTTCAGTCCTTTGCGACCGGGAGCATGTAATCCCAGGAAGTATCCGGCCCCGGTGAAAACCATGGGTTCATTCAGCACCATCCATTTGTTTACTCGGTCGCCAAACTGACGAATACAGAAATCAACATATTCGCCAAACCAGTTGACGATGTCCCGGTTGGTCCAGCCACCTTTTCTCTCCAACGCCAGCGGGAGATCCCAATGATAAAGCGTGATCCAGGGTTCTATCTCGAGTTCAAGACAGAAATCGATTACCCGCTTATAAAAATCCACTCCGGCTTTGTTCACCTGTCCGGTGCCTTGTGGAAATATTCTGCTCCAGGCCAAAGAAAACCGGAAATTGGGAATTTTCATTGACCGCATCAGTGCGAGGTCGTGATGATAATGATGGTAGAAGTCACACGATACGGCTGCATGCTCATTATTGCGAATCCTTCCTTTCCGGCTGGTGAATTCATCCCAGATGGAAGGGCCCTTGCCATAGGCAAGATGCGCCCCCTCTGTTTGAAAGGCCGCCGCGGATACGCCCCAGGAGAAGTTATTTCCGAATTGTTCTCTGCGCAGATCCATACTATCCGGACAATTTGGAGATGATCTTCTTAAGTGTCATCGTGCGAAGTCGCGACACCGAAAGGGTTTCCGGTTCAGCAACCGGCGAACTTATTGTTGGTTTTGCATGATTGTCAAAAAGCAGGTCGATAATTTTTGAGGTATTGTCGGGGTAATCCACTTTTACATGCTGGTCAGATTCGAGCCACTCGATGATCTTCGGCAGGTGTTTGCCTTTGAGACTTTTCAAAACCGGCACGCCAAGTGTTTTTAGTGCCGCCGCGTTGCAATGCTGTTCAAACTGGTTCTTCATCGGGATCACCATCAGTTTTTTGTGGAGAAACAAGGCTTCTGCAGGTGTTTCAAAACCGGCTCCGCAGAGTACTCCGGCGGCTGAAGCCATGCTCTGGATGAAGGCTTCATTGTCGATGGGAAAGACGTCGATGTTGTCGATGGATTTTTTTTCACGGTAATGCTTCGAAAACACCTCCCAGCGCACGTCCTTGATCAGACTTAGTATGCTGATGATCCGCTGATCACTGTATGCGGGAAGGTAAACAGTATAGTGACCCTTGTTTCCAACCGCAACTTCACGTACCTGCTTTCGGATCACCGGGGTGAAAATATTTTCGGTATATGGCGAGAAATGAAACCCATACTGGACGGAGGAAGGAGCGTAGACCTTTAAAATGGTTCTGCCCATCGGGTCGGCTTTCCGCGGCTGAGGACAGTGTTTGTCCAGGACTGCAGCCTGGTGACTCAGGGCTATGCAGGTTTTGTTATGGAAATAGCAGGCCCAGGAGGAGACGGGCTCAAAGTCGGAGATGATCAGGTCGTATTTGTCCACCGGCAGGGACCTGATTTCTTTGAGCAGTTTCTTGAGATGGCTTTTTTTGTAAGTCTCCAGCAGATCGACTCCGCCTTTTTTGCCGAAGATGAAACTCAGACCCTCAAACTGATAGGTAACAGTGAAAGGTAGCCTTATGTCAGACTGGGTACCACTGATCAGGATGTCCAATTCCGCTTTTTTCCTCAACTCCGGGATGATGTCAAGCGCTCTGCACACATGTCCATTGCCGGTTCCCTGAACCGCATAGAGTATTTTCATTCGCCTTGCTGTTTGAGATCCTCAGTTTCATGAAATTGTTCCCTGACTGGTTTCATCATTCTGAATTCATTGAGCAATTCAGCAAACAGTTCATTGTTTGAAGGATGATTTTCTTCATCAGGTTCTTTCAGGATCATGTCTACCAGGCTCTCATCGGCGAAACGATATATGCGCCACTCTCCCTTGTTGTATTCAAGAGAGGTAAGATTTTCAATCCAGTCACCGGAATTCAGGTACACAATATTTCCTTCCTTGTTGCTGATCGTTTTTATTTCCGGTTGGTGGATGTGACCGCAAACTACGTAGTCATAGCCATTGTTAATGCCGATGTCCGCGCTGGTCTGTTCAAAGTTGTTGATGAAACTGAGGGCAGACTTGACGCTGTTCTTTATTTTTTTCGACAGGGATACCCTGGATTTTCTGAAAATTCGTTCCGAGATGAAGTTGACCATCCGGTTGATGATGATCAGGGTGTCGTAGCCTATCGCTCCCAGTTTTGCCAGCCATTTTGAATGTTGCATGGTGATGTCAAATACGTCACCATGAAAGATCCACGCTTTCTTTTCATCCGGCAGGTCCAACACCAGTTTATTAACGATTTGAAAGGATCCCATTTTGAAACCGGCAAATCGTCTCAGCATTTCATCATGATTGCCCGGGATATAGTATGTCTTCTTCCCCTTGCTCACCCAGTTCATGATCTGCTTGACAACTTTCATGTGCGACCTTGGCCAGTAGTGTTTGCTGAATTGCCAGATGTCGATAATGTCGCCGTTTAGCACGATCTTTTTTGGATCAATGCTTTTGAGATAGTGAAGTAATTCCTTTGCATGACATCCATACGTGCCGAGATGAATATCACTCAGAACAACGACTTCTAATTTTCGTCTGGTTTTTTTCATGGCGTTGAATAAAGGCTCTCCCTAAAGATAATTGCGGGATATGACCACATCATTAAGCGGGTGTGAAGCGAATGTTAACATCTTCCGTACTTTGCAGGCGTTCAATCAAATTTTAGCCCATGTTAAGTGATGTTTTTAAGTCGAGGTTCCAGAATTCCCCTGTCTTCCTGGTTAGGTCTCCTGGTCGGATCAACCTGATTGGCGAACACACCGATTACAACGAGGGTTTTGTGATGCCGGCTGCTATAAACCGTTATGTGAATGTTGCCATCGGCAAGAGGAATGATGACCTGATCGCCGTGTTTGCGGTGCAGTTCGATGAGTATATCGAGATCCCGCCCTCCGAAATCAAGCCCGTTGAATACAGTTGGACGAACTATGTATTGGGTGTGGTAGACCAGTTGCAAAAGAAGGGACTGAAGGCTACGGGGTTCAACATGGTGATCGAAGGGGATGTGCCTGAAGGAGCAGGACTCTCTTCTTCTGCGGCCATTGAATGCGCAGTTTGTTTCGCGATCAGCAAACTCTTCGGTCATGACCTAAAAAAATGGGATATAGCCCTCCTCAGCCAGAAGGCAGAACATAGTTTTCCAAAAGTGATGTGTGGTATCATGGATCAGTTTGCCAGCACTTTCGGGAGCAAGGACCATGCACTTAAACTCGATTGCCGGTCTCTTGAATATGAAGAATTGCCGCTGATCCTTGGCGGATATGTGATCCTCTTACTAAATACCAATGTGAAGCATTCGCTGGCTGCAACAGAATACAATACAAGAAGAGCGGAGTGTGCTGAAGGCATCGGTATGATAAGGGCGCATATGACAGAAGTGAAAAACCTGAGAGATGTAACTCTGCCACTCCTTGAGAAGTATGTAAAGGTTCCACTCATCTTTCAGCGTTGCAGTTTTGTGATCGAGGAAAATGAGCGGGTTCAAAAATCAGCAGAGCTGTTAAGGGCAGGGGACATTGTGGGTCTGGGCAAACTGATGTATGGCAGCCATGATGGGCTCAGCAGGAAATACGAGGTCAGTTGTCCTGAATTGGACTGGTTGGTTGATGCCGTTCGCACAAACCCCGCCGTCGCTGGCGCCAGGATGATGGGTGGAGGTTTCGGGGGCTGCACGATCAACCTGGTGAAAGAGGCCGAAGCGGAAAAGCTGGTGGCAAAATTGACCGAGGGTTACGGCAGGGCGATGAACAAGCAACTCACTGCCTACATCGCCACTACCGCAAATGGCACAGAAGAGTTCACGGAATAAATTGAAAGCAAACTCCTGAGGCTCACGAGTGCCTTAATTTTTAATTTTTCATTTTTGATTTTTGATTTAGGTCCGACAGGCCTAAATATTCTTGGTCTTCCACTTACCCTTCTTAAAAAGGTAAAAGGTCACTAAACTTATGGTTGTCTCCGCTACGGGTACCGCAATGAAAACCCCCGTTGGACCCATCTCCAAATGTTTTGCCAGCACAAAGCCAAGCGGGATCTGAAACAACCAAAAACCAAAAAAATTGATCCAGGTTGGGGTAACCGTATCCCCCGCGCCATTGAAAGCATTCATCATCACCATTCCAATGCCATAGAAAACATATCCTGAACTCACAATCCTTAAAGCTGTTACAGCCACTCGCTTAACTCCAGGATCATTGGTAAAAAATCCGACGATCCATTCCCCGAAAATGAAGGTGATAGCGGTTATTACCAGCATGAAAATAATATTGTATTTCATGGTTTTCAATACCGAGTCTTCGGCGCGTTGAAGTTCT
This sequence comes from uncultured Chitinophagaceae bacterium, assembly GCA_963808065.1. Lineage (GTDB taxonomy): Bacteria > Bacteroidota > Bacteroidia > Chitinophagales > Chitinophagaceae > Flavitalea. Next base: position 575,591 of record CAWEEK010000006.1, on the reverse strand, counting down.
TTGGCGCCGAGATTTTGCCCTACAAGCGTGGCTGCGGCATTACTCATACCCCAGGCCGGAAGCATGAAAAACATCATCAGCCTCAATGCGGTCTGATAACCGGCGGATCCCTCATCGCCACCGGTTGTTGCGACCAGGTTTGCTAGGAAGATCCAGCTACAGGACGCGATCACGAATTGAAGGATGGCCGGTGTGGCTATTTTTACCACACTTCCGATTAATGGCAGATCAATTATCCAGTGTGCCGCCTTGATCCTCACGATGCCGGCGCCTCTGACCAGGTTCCAGACCTGATAAACAACGCCGCTGCTCCTTCCAATAAGGGTGGCTATTGCTGCACCGGTTAAACCAAAAGCAGGGATCGGTCCCAGACCATTGATCAATATCGGGCAGAGAATGATATTGACAATGTTGGCAATCCAAAGACTCTTCATCGCGATGGCCGCATTCCCCGCACCACGGAATATACCGTTGATGAGAAAGAGCAGCATGATGGCCATGCTACCACCCATCATTATGCGCACAAATGGGGTTCCCAATACGGCAACCTCATGGGAGGCACCCATCAAACGCAGGATGTCCGGGGCAAAAAAGAAACCCGCAATGCTGAAGGCAAGGGTGACTGTTATTGCAACAATCATTGTCTGCATTCCCGCGTGTGCCGCGGCATCGGGATTTTTTTCGCCTACCCGCCTCGCTACCAGGGCGGTAGCGGCCATACTCATGCCGATGGCTATCGAATAGATGATGGTTAACACGGACTCGGTGAGGCCAACCACCTGTACGGCCTGACTGCTGTTGTGGAGATGACCGACAAAATATAGATCCACCACCGCAAAAACGGATTCCATGATCATTTCCAGCATCATAGGGATGGCCAGCATAAATACTGCCTTGCGAATACTACCCTTGGTATAATCCATCTCCCCGCCCTTGATCGCCTGTTTAATAAGGTCGAAGAAAGAGGTCACAGGAAGGCTGTCGGTTGTTGTTGTAGACATGATAAAAAGCTGATAGACTTAAAAAATAGGGAAAACGCAGCCTGAGGGCTGAGAAAAATTGCTGAGATGTGATTCCTTACAATGGAAAAAGAACCTTAGAAGATATTCATCGACTTTAGCTTGAAGGTCGCGAAGGTAGGAAGTTTTTTGAATTATGAAAACCTTCCGGGCTTTTTCTGCTGCAAAATTCGCGGCCCACTAACCAGAATTGGTGCTTAAATTGGCAACTTCTTTTCCTGATGGGGAAATCATTAGGATAATATAAACGACTTGCATGAACAGATCCAGACAAGACCAGCTTGCCTTTTCTCTCTTATTGATTGGCCTTATTACACTTGTGGTTCCGGCGTGCAGGCAGGCGGAACAGACATCAAAGTCGATCAAACGAATGGATCCTGCAAATACAGCGGCCCTTGCATCCAGGACCGACTCAATCATAAAGCCAGAGCTTGCCCCGGGACTTAACCTCAAAGTATGGGGTATTGATTCCCTCGTGGTTTCTCCGATTGCGATCGATATCGATGACCTCGGGAGAGTATATTATGTTACCACTGGCCGCCAGAAGAATTCCGAGTTTGATATCCGCGGCCATAAGGACTGGGAAACTGAATCAATAAAACTGCAGACCGTAGAAGACAAAAGGGCCTTCCTCCACAGGACCCTGTCGCCTGAAAATTCTGCCGCAAATACCTGGTTGAAGGACCTCAATGGTGACAGCTCGCATGACTGGCGCGACATGACCATCGAAACCGAAAAAGTTTATCGGTTGCAGGACCTGTCGGGCGATGGAGTTGCGGACGAGTCAGAAAAGGTGGTGGATGATTTTCACGATGAAGTGACCGATGTTGCCGGGGGACTGCTGAGTGATGGCAACAATCTATATGTTGCGGTGGCGCCGGATCTATGGAAGCTGACGGATAAGAATGGCGACGGCATAGCGGATGAAAAAACATCCCTGTCAAATGGCTACGGGGTTCACATCGGATTTGGGGGCCACGGTATGTCGGGTATAGAAATGGGGCCCGATGGCCGGATCTATTGGCAGATCGGTGATATTGGGTTCAACGGTAAGGGCGCTGAGGGCCAGAAATGGGAATACCCGAACAGCGGTGTGATTGCGAGGGCCAATCCGGATGGGAGTGACTTTGAAATCTTTGCTTCGGGAATTCGGAATACTCATGAATTTGCTTTTGATGAATATGCTAACCTCATCAGCGAAGACAATGACGGCGATCATGCCGGAGAAAAGGAGCGGCTCGTGTATATTGTCGATGGCGCAGATATTGGATGGAGGAGCAACTGGCAGTATGGTAAATACATCGATCCCGACAATAATAAATACAAGGTGTGGATGAACGAGAAAATGCACCTGCCCCGTTTTCCAGGGCAGGCCGCTTATTTCACTCCCTGCATCAGCAATTTCGTTAGCGGTCCTGCGGGACTGGTTTACAATCCCGGTACCGCGCTTGGCCCTGAATACAAAAACAGTTTTTTTGTGGCAGCGTTCGTTGGCAATCCTGCGGGATCAGGAGTCTATAGTTTCAAACTCAATCAGCAGGGCGCGGGGTTCTCTCTCGGTGAAAATAAAAAAGTCGTGGGAGGTTTGCTCACCACAGGTCTTGATTTCGGCCCGGATGGATGCCTTTATCTTGCCGACTGGATCGAAGGCTGGGAAACGAAGAATTATGGAAGGATATGGAGGCTTGATCTAAACAATCGGGATTCATCATCCATTCGAGGTGAGGTAAAAGCCTTGCTAGCCGCGGACTTCGGCTCGCGAAATGAATCCGACCTGGGGCAACTGCTTTTGAATCCGGATATGCGGGTCCGGCTGAAAGCGCAGTTTGAACTGGTAAAAAGAGGGGAGGACGGAGCGAAGGTTCTTGAAACCATGCTAAAACAAACAGCCAATCAACTGGCCAGGGTGAATGCAATATGGGGGCTCAGTCAACTGGCGCGCAAGGAAGAGAAATATGCAGCACAGTTGACACCGGTGTTAAACGACCGGGATGCCGAGATCCGGGCGCAGGCAGCCAAGTGGCTCGGAGATATGAAATATCAGAAAGCCGGCGCTTCTCTGATTCCATTGCTCAGCGACACGAACAGTCGTGTCCGTTTTTTTGCAGCGGAAGCCCTTGGCAGGATTAAATCCGAGGCCGCGATCGGTCCGATCATATCCCTATTGGAAGCGGACAATGATCATGATGCCTATATACGTCATGCGGGAAGCCTGGCACTCGCACGCATTGGCAAATCTGCCCCAATTATTGCTTTGTCAAGCCACCCGTCACGCGCGGTTCGGATTGCCGCAGTCGTTGCATTAAGGAGAATGGGTGATGCGGGCATTGTAAAGTTCCTGGAGGACAAGGATGAATACATCGTTACGGAAGCCGCCAGGGCCATCAATGATGACCTTTCGATATTCCCGGCCCTGCCGGCCCTCGGCAGGCTGCTGAATACAACTAGTTTCCGCAATGAAGCCTTGCTGAGAAGAGTAATTAATGCCAACCTCCGGCTTGGTTCGCCCGAAGCCATGACTAACCTGATAGCCTATGCGCAACGTGCTGAGGCACCCGACAGCATGAGGGCAGAAGCAATCGACGCAATTGGTGTCTGGTCCAAACCTTCCGTCCTGGACAGGGTCGACGGGCGTTATCGTGGCGAGATCCACAGGGATGGATCCATCATCGCTGGTAAAGCCGGTGAGGTATTGATAAATGCATTGACAACAAAAAGTGTCCCGGTACGCCAAAGTGCCATCAGTGCCATAACAAGGCTGAATATTCAAACTGCCGAACCAGCTATTCGTACGGCGTACAGAACTGCAAATGAACCAGAGTTGCGGATCGAAGCGCTCAAGGCCCTGGTGGCCTTGAAAAGTGACCATGTGCCCCAGGCAATTACTGCTGCGATTGCTGATAGAGATAAAACGGTGCGAGTTGCCGGACTTGATCTTCTTGAAAAGTCAAACATCACCCCGGACCTGATGATAAAATTATTATCAGGGGTGATTGCGAAACAAACGGCGGAAGAAAAACAAGCCGCTGTGCTGACATTGGGCCGGTTGCCAGTAGCCGTTTCAGAACCCTCGTTGAATCAGCTACTAACGACCATGGAAAATGGAAAACTTAGTCCGGACCTCTATATGGAATTGGGTGAAGCCATTGACAGCAGTGGTTCAGCAGCACTGAAGTCAAAGTATAAATCCGCGATTGGAAAACAGTCAAACAGTGATCTGACTGCTTCCTATGCGGGCAGCCTGAAAGGTGGTGATTCTGAAAAAGGCAGGAACATATTTTTCACCAATCAGACGGCGCAGTGTATCCGTTGTCATTCATACAATGACCAGGGCGGAAATGTGGGGCCTCATCTCGACAGCATAGGAAGAACGCTTACCAGGCCGCAATTGCTTGAAGCACTCATATCACCCAGCGAACGTCTTGCACCTGGATTCGGAATGGTGACCCTGGAGTTAAGAAATGGCCAGACTCTTTCCGCGATCCTGGAAGATGAAGATGACACTGTGGTCCGGGTGAAATCAGGTGCTGATCCAATCCGTTCTATTCCAAAGAAAGATATTGCGAAAAGAACCAATGCACCATCGGCAATGCCGGATATGAAATTACTGCTCTCGAAAAAAGAGATCAGGGACCTGGTAAGTTTTCTTGCGCGGTCAAGATGATAGCTTGATGCCGAATTTATTTTTGGCAAGGGCTGGAAATTCCAGGTTGGTCATTTTCTTGTCGAATAGAGACTTGTGAAAACTCCATTCCGCGAGCGAGATTTCGAAAAAGGGTTTTGGGGCAGTTTGAGCCAATGCCGCCTGGACGCCAAGCATACTAAGTCCCGTGGCACCCGTGATCGTGGCCAGAAATTTCCTCCTGTTCTGTTTTGTCATATCGCAATTTTAAGTTTGGATAAAGTATCATTTAGCACAAACATTCCTCGCACCAAATTGAAACTTTCGTATCAGATCTATCCTCAGGTTTGCCAAAATTGTATCAGAATCTGCTTATTAAATGCTGATTTTCAATTGTGATACTTCATTTCTTTGCAGGTATTGCTATATTGGATGCCACAGAAAGAACCCATACGGGGTGATATAGCTGACTTAGAATGTTCAAAAAAAATAAGTTAGGATGAAAGTCTTAAAGCCACTCTTTGCCTCTGCCGTTTGTTTCTCTGTCCTGAGCTACCAGGGCTGCCAGGAGAGTCCAAAAAAGGAAAATGCCGACTCGACAAAGGATACGGTGTATGGTGGTCCAAAATTCAATGATCATATCAGGTCTACCACAGCACGTACACCAGAGGAAGAAAGAAAGGGGTTCAAACTTCCTGATGGATTTGAAGTAACACTGTTTGCCTCTGAGCCTGATATCGGCAAACCCATCAATCTCGCCTTTGATGCAAAGGGCAGGATGTGGGTGACCCAATCATTCGAATACCCATTTCCCGCGACTCCGGGGAAGGGTAAGGATCGACTGACAATTCTGGAGGACAGTGATAATGATGGGAAGGCCGACAAGTTCACTCACTTTGATGATACCCTCAATATTCCCATAGGAGTGATGCCGCTCAATGATGGTGCACTGACTTACAGCATTCCAAATGTGTACAAATACACGGATGCGAATGGCGATGGCAAGCCGGAGAGCCAGAAGAAATTGCTAGGACCGTTTGAGCATAAGGATACTCATGGTATGGTAAACAATTTCAGCATTGGTTATGATGGCTGGATTCATTCCTGTCATGGTTACACGAACTTCTCACACATTGCGGGGGCAGACGGTGATTCAATTCATATGCGTTCGGGAAATACATTCCGGTTCAAGCGTGATGGCAGCAGGGTAGAACACACAACCGATGGTCGCATTAACCCTTTCGGTCTCGCTTGGGATGAACTCGGCTACCTGTATTCAACCGATTGCCACACTTCACCTCTTTATCAGCTGATCCGCGGCGGGGATTACAGCCAGTGGGGAAAGGAAGAAGAAATGGGCTTTGCCCCCGATATGAAGCCCCTGGAAAATGAAGCAACAGCGCTGGCAGGTATAGCATATTATGCGGATAATCTTTATCCTGAAAATTACCGTAAGAACTTTTATATCGGTGATGCAGTATCATGCAGAGTCTATCGGAATTCATTTGTATTCAAGGGTTCCAGCCCGGTGGGGAAAAAAGAGGAAGATTTCGTGCTGAGTGCCGACCCCTGGTTCCGACCAGTGGATGTAAAACTTGGCCCTGATGGCGCATTATACATTGCCGATTTCTACAACAGCATCATCGGGCATTATGAAGTACCGCTGGATCATCCAAAAAGAGACCGCATTCGCGGAAGGATATGGCGGATCAGTTATAAGGGTAAGGTGAATGACAAGACCGATTGGACAACGGCCAACATTCAGAAATTACTGGAAGGATTGAACGTTGAAAATCTGGCTGTTCGTCTTACGGTTGCCGATCAGATTGTTGAAAGGATCGGGCAGCCCGCAGTTGGGCCCCTGAAAGCGTTAATTGCCAAATCCGGACTATCCTCACGGGAATACATACATGCACTCTGGGCACTCGAACGACTAAACGCACTGAGTCCTGAACTGATCGCGGCATCTGCCAGCAACCCCGATGCATTGATCAGGGTGCATACGATGAGGGCGCTGGCTGAAAAAAGGAGACAGTTCAGAAGCAATGCATACTATAGCCATAAAAGCACTTTCCGATCCCGACCCCCATGTTCGCAGGGCAGGGGTTGAACTGATGTCGAAGTACAGAACGATCGAAACAATCAATGAGCTCATCGCTGAGAGGAAGAAGACACCAGAAGAGGATACGCACCTGATCTATACCGTCAGGCTCACTTTGAGAAATCTGCTCCGTTACAATCCGCTGATGAAGGAGGTGGCTGCGCGAAAATGGTCTCCTGAAGACGGAGGCGTACTGGCCACAGTGATGGCTGGAGTGATGGTGCCCGAATCGGGGCAATTCCTTTTTGATTATGTAAAGGCGAATCCGATACCGGCGGGCGATTTTGCAAAAGATTTCATGCACATCACCCGCTTCATTCCTTCGAACAAGATGACAGAAGTGGTAACCACGGCCATGAGTAAGTCAGCAGGGAATATAAAAACTGAATATGAAACTTTCCGTGCGCTGCAGGACGGCATTGCGCGTAAGGGCGGAAAGGAAAATGCACAACTTGTCGACTGGGGCAGGAAACTGGCGGTGACGCTGGTAAATAAGAATCTTACACTCACTGTTCCTAAATTCAATGATCCTGATACATTGGCGAAGTTCATCGATGAGGCAAAATATGGTCTTACCCTGGCGGGCAATTACAAGGTTGCCAGCCTGCAACCAGCCATACTCAAGGTGTTCCAGGACACTGGTTCAAATATTGAGTTGCGCGGCGAGGCCCTCTCGGCTCTGCTCAAGATCAATTTAACAAACAACCTGAAGTATGCAGGACAAGCCTTCAATTCACCCGCTACTCCGGAAATGACAAAAAGATATCTGCTTGGTGTGATTGGTGGATTTCCTACTCCTCCGGTTTTCAAAATGATGGCAGAGATCAAAAATGCGTCGCCGGATATTCAGCAGACAATAGTTATGGCGCTGGCCGGATCCTCCGAAGGCAGACAACTTATATTTAACAAGGTGCGAAAAGGGGAAATACTCCCCAGAATATTGATTCAGCCGAAGATCGAGGAAAGACTGATGATCGGAATCAGTTCAAAACAAAAGCAGGAGTTTGAAAAACTCACAGCCAATCTTGAAAGCATCAACAAAGAAAAGCAGGCATTGATCCTGACAAGGATCACCGATTTCAATGCGCTGAATCCAAAACCCGACCCGACCGTTGGCAGGGGGATATTTGTGAAGACCTGCACTCCCTGTCATAGTGTCGGAGGAGAAGGCGGAGCCATTGGACCCAATCTGGACGGAGTGGGAAAATGGGGAGTCACTTCACTTTGTGAAAAGATCCTTGATCCCAACAGGAATATTTCAGAAACTTTCCGGAACTATACAGTAAAGCTCAAAGATGGCAAGGTCATGTCCGGTCTGTTCAGAAGAGATGAAGGCGAGATATCAGTATTCGCTGATGTTTCGGGCAAAGAATTTTCGGTGCCCAGGAAAGAGATTGCTGAAAAAACGGCGTCAAAGTTCACGTTGATGCCCGATCAGTTTAGTACTATGCTCAATCAGCAGGATTTCAATTCACTTATTGCGTATCTTCTGACGGTGAAGAATTAGAAATTAGTTTGTAATAATAAAATTGCCATATATGAAAGTTGCCGGATTGTTTTGTTTTTCCCTGATTTCCGTTTCGACCTGCCTTGGGCAAACAGGGAGTGGGTTCGAAAAGATCAGACTGAGTCCAGATTTCGTTTCCGAAGGAGTAAGTGTGGCCGATGTAAATAAGGATGGAAAGAAAGATGTGCTTGCCGGATACTACTGGTTTGAGGCGCCCAACTGGACCAGGCATGAAATAGTGCCGGCCAGGGTTTTTGATCCCACAAAAGAATACAGCAATAGTTTTGTCAATGGCTCTTTTGACGTCAACAGTGACGGATGGCCCGACCAGCTTATTGTAGACTTCCCTGGAGATCCCGGCTATTGGTTCGAGAATCCCGGAAAAAAAACCGCAGCATGGAAAAAGCATTTCATCCACGACACGCTGGGCATTGGCAATGAATCTCCTGCATTCATTGATGTAGACGGGGACAAGAGGCCTGACCTGCTTTGTAGCGACGTGGACAAAAAACAGCTCATATGGCTTAAGTCACCTACAAAAAAAGGCGACACAACCTGGACCAGATATTCGATCAGTGAAGAAAATGCTCCGGCGACAGATAAATTCTCACACGGTTTGGGTTTTGGCGACATGAATGGCGACGGAGTGAAGGATGTGATAATTAAAGAAGGCTGGTATGAATCGCCACGTGACCCCAAAAAAAGTGGATGGGTTTTTCATCCTGCTGACTTTGGAGAAGACTGTTCGCAGATGCAGGCCTATGATGTAAATAAGGATGGAAAAACTGACGTGGTCAGCGCATCGGCACATCGCCTCGGCATATGGTGGTATGAACAAAGTGACTCATCCGGAACCCCTGTTTTTAAAAGACATCTGATCAGCGATGTGGTTTCGCAAACGCATTCCTCTTCTCTTACCGACCTGAATTCCGATGGAAAACCCGATTTTATTACAGGAAAAAGATATCTTGCTCATCATGCTGCCAAAGATCCCGGCACCGACGCACCGTCGTTGCTGATCTGGTTTGAATCCAATCCCGATAAAGAACCCTACTGGACCCAGCATGTCATTGATAATGATTCGGGATCGGGGCTTCATGTAGTAGTGGACGATATGGACAAGGACGGAAAAACAGATATCATTGTGTCGAACAAAAAAGGTGTTTTTATTTTTCTGAACAGGATCAAATCATAATAATCTAACGTAATTATTAAACCAAGCTTGCTATTATGAATGCTACGACCTCCGTTCCGGTTTCCGCCGAAAAGCCAAACAGGATGCTGTTTATTGCCTGTTTCATGGCCATTGTAACTACTTCTTTTGCTTTTATTCTCAGAGCCCTTACACTGCCGCAATGGGGTGCGGAACTTAATCTTACCAAAACCCAGATCGGAGAAATTGCCGGCGTAGGATTATGGCCGTTCGCCATCAGCATTGTTTTGTTCAGCCTGATCATCGACAAGGTGGGGTACAAGAATTCGATGATCTTCGCCCTGGTCTGTCATATTCTCTCAGCGGTACTCACCTACTTCGCTGACGGATACACCTCGCTGTTCATCGCGACATTTATCATGGCCCTGGGCAATGGCACAGTTGAAGCAGTAACCAACCCGGCGGTGGCTTCCATGTTCCCCAATGAAAAAACGAGATGGCTGAACTACCTGCATGCCGGTTGGCCCACTGGATTGATACTCGGTGGCGTTATCGCGCTTTTTATGGGTCCTGAAGTAAGCTGGCGCCTAAAGGTGTTGCTGGTTCTTTTGCCAGCAGTCGTTTATGGTGTGATGATGTTACCCCATAGGTTTCCGATAAACGAACGTGTAAAGGCGGGCGTGTCGTATTTAAGTATGCTGAAGGAGGTTGGTGTGATAGGCGCCCTGATCATCATTGCCCTGATCACATTTCAGATCGGAGCAGTTGCAGGCTGGTCAACTTCAACCAATATCATTGTGACAGTTGGTGTGGCGGCCTTATTCGGATTTTACGTTAAAAGTCTTGGGCAGCCGCTCTTCATATTCTTATTGATAATTATGATCCCACTCGCTGTTGCGGAGTTGGGCACCGACAGTTGGATCTCCGACCTGATGGCACCTGAAATGAAAAAGATTGGCTTACAGGCAGGGTGGATACTGATCTATACTTCTGCTATCATGGTCATCCTTCGATTGTCGGCAGGCAGCATCATTCACAGGATCTCACCCCTGGCGCTGCTGGCCACGGGATCAACAATAGCAGCCATTGGGCTCTTCCTGCTTTCATCCGCCGACGGCATCATGGTGCTCGTTGCTGCAACTATTTTCGGTTTGGGCAAGGCTTTCTTCTGGCCAACGATGTTGGGAGTGGTTGCCGAACAGTTTCCAAAAGGCGGAGCCCTCACGCTGAATATTACCGGTGGCGTGGGAATGATAGGCGCGGGAGTAGTTGGGGCGGTCATCCTTGGATTTTTCCAGGATACAGCTATCGACAAGAACCTGCAGGCCTATGACAGCGCCAATAACACAAAACTTCACAGCAATTATGTAACGGAAAAGAAAACCAGCATCTTCGGCGATTACCTGGGTCTTGATAATGCGAAACTGGCCACTGCGCCCGAAAACGAGCAGCAGGCAGTCACAACTGTTTCGGAAAGCGCCAAGAAAAGTGCACTCAGGAATGTGGCCTTCTTCCCGGTTTTCATGCTCGTGTGCTATTTAATATTGATATTTTATTTCAGGTCTAAAGGTGGATACAAAGCCGTTAAAATCGGCCATCCGGAAGCCCTTGCACAATCAAAACTATGAGTCAAAAGAAAATCAACATAGCCATCGTTGGCCTTGGGTTCGGGGCGGAATTCATTCCCATCTATAAGAAACACCCTAACGCCAATATGTATGCGATCTGCCAGCGTGATCCAAAAAAACTGGCAGAGATCAGTAAGGCCTTTGGGGTAGACAAGACGTATACTGATTTTGATGACATGCTGAGTGATACAGCAATCGATGCCGTACATATCAACACTCCGATACAGAATCATGCGGAACAGTCTCTAAAGGCCCTGAAGGCGGGCAAGCACGTGGCCTGTACAGTGCCGATGGCCACTTCGGTTGAGGATTGCCGCAAGATCGTGGAGGCGGTAGCTTCCACCGGACGAACCTACATGATGATGGAAACCGTCATCTATTCCCGGGAATTTTTGTTTGTGAAGGAACTCTACGAAAAAGGTGAATTGGGTAAACTCCAGTTCCTGCGGGCTTCGCATCAGCAGGAGATGGCAGGTTGGCCGGGATATTGGGAAGGATTACCACCCATGCATTATGCAACACATTGCGTGGGACCAGTGCTGGCATTACCCAAAGCACAGGCCGAATATGTATCCTGCTTTGGGTCGGGAACGATCGACAAGCCCCTGATTGACAAATACGGGTCACCCTTTGCGATTGAAACCTGTCATATTAAAATGAGAAATACCGACCTGGCCGCAGAGGTAACGCGGTCGTTGTTTAATACGGCGCGTCAGTATCGGGAGAGTTTTGACGTGTACGGATCAAAGAAATCGTTTGAGTGGACGCAGATCGAACACGAACAAAGCGTGATCCATACGGGTGAAAAACCTGAAAGGGTGAGTATACCGGATTTCGCCCACCTGCTGCCAAAGGAAATCCAACAATTTACTACGGCCGGTGTTTACGACTCGGATGACCACCAGCATTTATCGTTTATACAAGGTTCTGGCCATGGTGGATCACATCCGCACCTGGTCAATGAATTTTTATCTGCCCTGGTAAGTGAAAGACCTCCTTTCCCTGATGCAAAGCAATCGGCCAACATTACTTGCGTAGGCATCCTGGCGCATGAATCGGCGATGAAGGGAGGAGAAATCATCAGGTTGCCTGAATTCACCTGGAAATAACATTCCAGGTCGGCCTTCAATTTTCCCCCTACAACTTCACCTATGCGACGGTCTCTCATTCGAAAATACTCCGCTGCTCCGATAGGGAACAGCTCTGATTCCTTTTGCAATTATGTATGGAGAAATCTGAAGCGGGGGCGAGGTCCGGCGCAAGCCGTTTTGATTGTTGCTCTCTTTGTGTCGCTTCCTGTACACGCCCAGCAGACAGCCCTGCCAGCGGAACTACAAGGTTTTGTAGGAACAGTGGAGATTGGTAAGCTGGGCAATGCTGTTCCGGAACTCAGGTATACTAAGGTTGCACCCGGACTTATCAGGGCCTCGGTCAGCTGGACCATTGCTGATACCATACACCAGGACGACCTGCAGATAAATATTACCCCTGCGTTTAAGCCAGTATTCAACTGGGCCCCTCATCTTACACCCACGGATCATCATATTATAGCCCAGCACCTGTTCCGTTCTCCCGCCATGATTGCTGCATCAAAAGAAAAGCAAATCACGATTATACCTGATATCGGTCTGCTTAAAAAAGGATCGCCGGTTGATTGGTATATGGATATGAATGCGCCTGAAAGTCGTTATACTATTGGGTTTAGTAATTCAGTGGTTACGGAGCACGTGTTGTTCAGCAGGAAGAAAGGAGCCATTTTTCCGCCCGGGAAGATTGAAAGTGGTTTTTACATACTTACTGCAACCGGTGCTGCGGCATTAAAGGACCCCTGGCGGGGCGCTCTTTCGTTTTTCTGGAAGAACTATGGTGAAGAACTGTACCGGGGTGGAGCGCCATTGGAAAGAAAGGACATGGAAAGTTATGTTGGTCATGCTTATAATTGGGCGTTCAACAGCTGGAGAAAATCGGTATGGCAGGAATTCCCTGTCAATGGAAAGGAAGTTGGCGCGCCTGTATTCATCGTAAACGTGACCCAGAGCCCAAACTACCCGGGAGATGTAAATGAAAGGGAGTTCAGGTCGGTATGGAACCAGGCCTGGTTCAGTTCGCTCCGCTCGGCGGTTGGTCTTTACCGTTATGCTCGTAGAATCAAAGACAGCACACTGATGGGTTATGCGCTGAAGACCAAGGAACTTGCCCTCTCATATCCACGGAAAAATGGTTTTTTTTATTCCGTCATTGGTACGGAAATGGAACAGGTCGAAAAAGATGGCAAAAAATTAAACAGGTCGAAGGGTTGGGACACTTATTATTTTGGCAACTCAAACCGCAATCCCTACTCACGGGATGCCGCAAAATCACCGTTTCATATCCTGGACATGAGCTTTACCGCTTCGTTGATGCTTACCTGGTATGCCGACCTCGAAAAGGACAAGCGCCTGCTCGATTACAGCATCAGCTATGCAGACGCATTGATTGGCATTCAACGGGCGGATGGTTTTTTCCCGGCCTGGCTCAGACTTGAAGACCTCCAGCCAATGGACCAGCTCAATCAGTCGCCGGAGAGTTCCATGTCTGTGACCTTCCTCCTGCAATTGTACCGGATCACAAAAAATGAAAAATATAAATCGGCGGCACTCAGGGCCCTTGACGCAGTAGTAAATACCATCATTCCCGCAGGACAATGGGAGGATTTTGAAACATATTGGTCGTGCAGCAGGTATGGATCAAAGGACCACGTGGGTAGGAAATTCGAGCGCAATGACATGTTCAAGCAGTGTAATTTTTCGATGTTCTGGACAGCGGAGGCCCTTCTGGCCGCATACCGAGTGACCGGGAAAAAAACCTACCTGGAGAACGGCCAGCGTACCCTCGATGAATTGTTGATGACACAGGCATCCTGGCAACCGCCGTATATCTATATCAATGCGCTCGGAGGATTTGGCGTCATGAACGGGGATGGTGAGTGGATGGACTCGCGCCAATGCCTGTTCTCGGGATTGATCGTTGATTACGGAAAAGAATTGAAGAAAGACGAATATATCCAGCGTGGCCTGGCTGCGCTAAGGGCTTCCTTTGTTATGATGTATAGTCCCGAAAATCCAAAAACAAAAATCCAGTGGGAGAGGAAATGGCCTTTTTTTGGGAAAGAAGACTATGGTTTTATGATGGAAAATTATGGTCACGGGGGTGAAACTGGTGAAGCAGGTGTGGGAATAGGGGAGTTTACGATCTACGACTGGGGAAATGGGGCCGCGGCCGAATCATATAACTCCATGGTCGATAGATTCGGAAAGAAATTTGTCGAAAATGAATAATGGTGAGTAGGAAGCCTTCAATACTCGGCATCTGTGGCAGCACAAGGAAGCAGTCTTCCAACTTAAGCCTGCTGAATGCCATTGGTGCCATAGCCGCGGACCGGTTCAGCCTTCAACTTTTCGATGGCCTTGCCGAATTTCCACAATTCAATCCTGATACGGATACGGAGACGGCCCTGCCTGAAGTGCAGTCATTCAGGGATCAGTTGGCGGCTGCCGACGGCATTATTATCTGTACACCGGAATATGCGATGGGAGTGCCCGGCTCATTGAAAAACGCGCTTGACTGGGTGGTTTCTTCCTCCAGTTTTTCGGGCAAACCGGTTATGGCCATAACTGCTTCCCTGAGTGGGCAGAAGGCCCATTTGTCGTTGCTGGAGACCCTGCGGGTGATCGAAGCAGTGGTGCCGGATGAATTGCAACTGGTTATTCCTTTTGTAAAGACAAAGGTTGATGTTACCAGCGATACGATAACCGATGCGGAGACATTGCGCCAGGTCGAGGGGCTGGTGGATAGATTTTTCGCAAAAGTTAAATTATAGACCTCACGCAAAGCCGCAAATCTGCCTTCGGCAGACGCCAAGAAAATCAAGACCTTTCTGATAGCGTTTGCGTCTTTCTTTGCTTTGCGTGAAACCCGAAATCCACTCTGGCATTATTTTTTGATCTTCCTGTTTCATGCCTTCCTCCGTCATTGCCAGATATCATTATGATCCCGCCAGGCAGATCCTGACCATCGTGTATCAGTCGGGGATGGTCTATGACTATTTGGATGTTCCCGAGAGCGTGTATGCGGCGATGAAAAAAGTAAAGTCCAAGGGCACCTTCCTGAACAAAGAAATCAAAGGCAAATATGAATTCAAACAAGTGCAGTCGTCCTGATTTATGCGAGCTGAATTCCTTCACGCGTCATCTGCACCCGCTTCATCGTTTCATCCTGATTATAATAGAGATAATCAATACACACTGATCTGCGATGACTGCCACCGCCGGGTAAGCCAGCGTTATGGTAAATGAAATAAGATTTTCCTTTGAACTCAAGAATGGCGGGGGAGTTGGTTGCACAGTCCTGAACCAGATCATTCAGTATTCCTTTGAACACCCAGGGCCCATGTATGCTTCGGCTCATCGCATAAGCCACTCGCTCAGGGTGACCATAGCCATAGGACAAATAATACCAATTATTTCTTTTGTGTATCCAGGCACCCTCAGCGAAACCGGGCAGGTCGATGGTTTTGATCGGACCGGTCAGCTCCATCATATTTTCATGAAGGGCAGCATAATAGCACTGTTGATTTCCCCAGAAGAGAAAGGCCTGCCCGTCCTCATCAATGATGACCGTCGGATCCAGGTCATCCATCTCACTGTCTATTGCCGTCGTAAGATCATTTGTGACAAGTGCAGTTCCCCTTTCGTCTGTAAAAGGTCCCACGGGAGAGTCAGAAACAGCCACACCAATTGCCTTACCCTTCACCGACTCATGTGACACCGCAACATACCAGTAAAATCTTCCATTTCGTTCTATTACCTGCGAGGCGTAGGCATCGCCACTTGCCCAGTTGAAGTCAGTCGCTTTCAGAGGAACCGGATGTTCCTGCCAGTCAACCAGGTTTGTGGAAGAAAAACAACGCCAATCCTTCATTACATAATCGTCGATCCCTTCTGGCGGTTCATCATGACCGGTATACAGGTATACCACACCCTGATGTACAATTGCTGCGGGGTCGGCGGTATAGAGGTGGCTGATTATTGGATTTGGCATGGGAATAATCTTAACTTTTAACCGCCTCCTCTCCCCAAACCGTCACAACAAGTTCCCTGGTGCCGCCACTATTGCGGTGTTCGCACAAATAGATTCCCTGCCAGGTGCCCAGGTTTAACTGGCCGCTGCTCACGGGGATCAGCACAGAACTATCCAGCAGGGATGCTTTCAGGTGAGCGGGCATGTCGTCTGGCCCTTCTGTATCGTGCTGGTAATCCTTGTCATTTTCCTTAACCGTTTTGTTGAAAAACATTTCGAAATCCTTACGCACGGTAGGGTCCGCGTTTTCATTGATGGTCAGCGAAGCGGAAGTATGCCTGATGAAGACCTGGCAAAGGCCCGTATTTATTTGTCCGATCCCGGTTGCCACCCGGAGGACCTCATTAGTGATCAAATGAAAACCCCTTCTCTTTTGCGGGATGTCAACATTGTATTGAAAGAATTTCATCCGGAATACAACGCAAAATTAAAGCCACCTTAAGAATTTTGTCTAGGCCACATTTACAAGTTCGTTTTCCCTCCTTGCCGATTCCCACCCGATAATGGCGAGTTTCCTTGTGGCTCCCCAATGGTATTGTCCGGTTGCGCCTGTGGCGGTGATCACTCTGTGACAGGGAATCAGGAAAGCAATCGGATTGTCGCCCACGGCCGACCCAACAGCCCTTGAAGCACTCGGCTTGCCGAGGCGCCCGGCGAGACCTGAGTAGGTCACCAGGCTGCCCATGGGCACCTGAAGCAAGGCCTGCCATACTTTGAGCTGAAATTCCGTACCGCGCAAATGAAGCCTGATCTTGTCGGCCTGGGTCCAATCCTGTGCAAATATCTTCAACGCGTTTTCCTGATACTGATCCGTTGTGTTGATCAATTTCGCGTTTGGAAACTGATGCCTCAGTTCCAACAGGGCTGCCTCTTCACCGGCATCCGCAAATGCCAGATAACAGATCCCTTTTGCGGTTGAGGCGATGATCAGGTTGCCAAATGGACTGGAGGCAAAGCTATAGTTGATTTGTAAGGATCCACCGCCATTTTTGTATTCGCCCGGGGTCATTCCCTCAATTTTCATGAACAGGTCGTGCAGCCTTCCTGTACCCGACAGACCGGTTTCGAGTGCGGTGTCGAACAAGGTGGTCTGCTTCAAACGGATCAGGTTTTTGGCGTGCTCTACGCTGAGGTATTGCACAAATTGCTTTGGACTCACGCCTGCCCAGTCGGTAAATAAACGCTGAAAATGAAAAGGACTCAGGTGCACGTGTTCTGCCACTTCTTCAAGCCTTGGCTGAAGCGTGTAATTCATCTTTAGAAATTCGATCGCACTGGCGATCCTTTCAAAATCCACTTTTTCCTGTGTTTCCATCATAAATGATTTCTACTGTAAAACTACCACACCTATCTTCAACCGGAAACCCGATTCTTGCTCAATGAGAGGAAACAGGGAAGAAACAGGAACAGGGACAGGGACAGGAACAGGAAACAGAAACAGAAACAGGAACAGGAACAGAAAGAGAAAGAGAAAGAGAAAGAGGGAAGAAACAGGAACAGGAACAGGAACAGGAACAGGAACAGGAACAGAAACAGAAAGAGAAAGGAAAGAGACAGGAACAGGAACAGGAAAGAGAAAGAGAAAGAGAAAGAGGGAAGAAACAGGAACAGGACAGCCGAACAGGCAGAAACAGAGACAGGAAGCGGAAGAGAGAAAGAGAAAGAGAAAGGGAAACAGGGAAGAAACAGGAACAGGCCTCGCCCGCCGACACAGTCCGCAGTAGCTGCTTTGACAGCGAAGGCGGAAGCCTTGGCGAAGGCCGGAATAGGATGGAAAAAACGGGAGAAAGAGAACGAAAGCTGAAGGAACTTAAAAATAAGTAAAAAAAATTACCAGTTAAGCAAAAAGAATTATCAGCTTTTCGGCATCTTAGCATTCCGAAATGTATTTCTGAACCCAAATCGCCCATAAACACATGGATAGTACAGTTACCACGCAAACACCTGCCTCTTCCAATGTAAAAACAGCAGTAGCCGTGCCGCGCATCGCTTCTGTGGATGCATACCGGGGGTTTGTGATGTTATTGATGATGGCAGAAGTGCTTAATTTCAGGCGCGTATCGGAATCCCTGCCCAACAGTGGTTTTTGGCGATTTCTTTTTCATCACCAGGATCATGTTGCCTGGGTTGGCTGTTCGCTTCACGACATGATCCAGCCTTCCTTCTCCTTCCTGGTGGGAGTAGCCCTGCCTTATTCAATGGCGAGCCGTATCAATAAAGGGGGCACATTCAAATCGATGCTGCTCGCTGCCATGCGCAGATCACTGATTCTCATCCTGCTGGGGATCTTCCTCAGATCCCTGCACAGCGACCAGACAAATTTCACGTTTGAAGACACGCTCACACAGATCGGCCTTGGATACACCTTCCTGTTTCTCCTGGGTTACCAGGGAACAAAAGGAAGGATAGCGAGTCTTGTCGTCCTTCTCGTGGCGTACTGGGCAGCTTTTGCACTATATCCCCTGCCGGGACCAGATTTCAACTACGCGGCTGCCGGAGCAGATCCAAACTGGCCACACAACCTCCACGGCTTTGCGGCCCACTGGAATATCAACACCAATTTTGCCTGGAACTTCGACCGGTGGTTTCTGAACCTGTTTCCAAGGGAATCGCCTTTTCTGTTTAATGGAGGTGGCTACTCCACGCTTAGTTTTATACCCACGCTTGGCACGATGATCCTGGGCTTGCTTGCAGGATCGGAATTAAAGTCTGGCTCAGCGGCGTCGAAGAAGATCCGTTATTTCCTTACAGTCGGTGTTGCGATTATTGTGCTGGCTCTGATCATTCACCTGGTTGGACTAAATCCAATTGTGAAGCGCATCTGGACGCCAGCCTGGACGCTATTTAGCGGAGGTCTTTGTTTCCTGTTTTTATCGGCCTTCTATTATATCATCGACATGAAACAACATCAACGGTGGGCGTTTTTTCTTATCGTGATAGGAATGAACTCCATCGCCGCCTACTGTCTTGCTGACGGATTTTCGCCCTTTATCGTCAAATCGCTGTACACTCATTTTGGACATTACGACATGATTTTCGGCGACGCATATTCGACACTCATCAAGGGTGCTGTGGTGCTCACGCTGGAATGGCTGCTTCTCTACTGGATGTATCGCAAAAAACTCTTTATTAAGATCTGATCAAATAATAATGACTCATGAATAATTTACCGCGTAGACAATTTGTAAAGGACAGTGCCCTGGCAGGTCTCGGCATGCTCAGTTTTCCCGGATTAGTGAAAGCAGAACAGGGGGCGAAGATTCGCATCGGTTTGATCGCAGTCGGCCTGCGGGGACAAACCCACCTATCGGAAATGCTTAAGCGTGACGATGTGGAAGTGGTGGCAATGGCCGATCCGGACAAATACATGATGGAGAGGGCCCGGGGACTGATCAAGAAGGCCGGGAAGAAGGCTGCTGTTGAATTCGGCAATGGGCCTCATGATTACAAGAAACTCCTTGAAAGAAAAGATGTTGATGCTGTTTTCATCGCCTCACCCTGGGACTGGCATATTCCACAAGGCATTGATGCCATGAATGCGGGAAAGATTGTGGGTATGGAAGTTTGCGGGGCACTGAAACTGCAGGACTGCTGGGACATCGTTGACGTCCATGAGAAGACTAAGGTGCCGCTGATGGTGCTGGAAAATGTCTGTTACCGCAGGGACATCATGGCGGTGCATAATATGGTGAAGAAAGGCATGTTCGGCGAGATTCTCCACCTTCAGGGCGGCTACCAGCACGACCTGAGAGAAGTATTGTTTAACAATGGCCAACCCGGTCGTGACAATGAAGGAGTAGAATTTGGGGAGAAGGGATTCAGCGAGGCGAGATGGAGAACGAATTATTATGTCGACAGGAATTGCGACAATTACCCAACACATGGACTGGGACCCGTTTCACCAATGATCGATATCAACAGGGGCAACCGCTTGTTGAGTCTTTCCTCTATTGCCACCAAATCGAGGGGCCTCAACAGGTATGTTACACGGACTGCTAAGGAGGGTGCCAATCATCCCAATGCAAAGCTGAAATACAAACAGGGTGACATCGTTACCACCCAAATACGCACCGAAAATGGAGAGACCATCGTGATCACGCTGGACACCTCGTCTCCAAGGCCTTACAACCTTGGGTTTCGCGTGCAGGGTACCGATGGATTATGGCAGGAGCAGGGTTCCGGTGAATTCGATACAGGGCTGATATATATTGAAGACAAGAGCCCGAAACACACCTGGGAGAAGAGTACCGAATACCTTAA
Source organism: uncultured Chitinophagaceae bacterium (assembly GCA_963808065.1). Classification (GTDB taxonomy): domain Bacteria; phylum Bacteroidota; class Bacteroidia; order Chitinophagales; family Chitinophagaceae; genus Flavitalea. The sequence goes on along the minus strand of CAWEEK010000006.1, from coordinate 555,183 downwards.
GAAATACGATCATCCCTTGTGGAAGAAATTCGAAAAGGACGCAACTAACTCAGGACATGGCGGCATGGACTTCTTTGTTGACAATGCATTTATCGAATGCATAAAGAGAAAGGCGGAATTTCCACTTGATGTGTATGACCTTGCAACCTGGTATGCGATCATGCCCCTGAGTGGTAAATCCATTGAAGAAGGAGGTAGCCTGCAAGAGATTCCTGATTTTACCAGGGGTAAGTGGGCTCAGAGAAAACCTGTATTCGGTCTTGGTGAATATTGATCGCAGTAATTTTTTTTCTCAGTTCCCCTTCGACAGTTGAGCGTCGGTGATCCGGTACAATTGCCCGTCTGCTTTTGTCATCAGGTAGATTTCACCCTTGCCGTCTCTTCCTAAACGAAGTTCAACGCGGTTTGTGCCGGATTCTTTTTTCAATGTCGTGGGATGATGGTTTACCGTGATCCTTGATTCTTTGATCTGTAATGGTTTTTTCACTCCAATATCGTGGGTGTCGAAATAAAAGATTCTTGCCTTGGGAATATCTCCAAACAGGAAGAGGTGTTTCAATGCAGCCAGCTTTGTTCCCTGGTATTCATAACCACCAGTTATGGCATTTCCTTCATCGTGATCATATTCTGCTAACGGATAGGTTATGTGATTTGTGCTGTCGTCCGCTGGCAGGGGATAAACAGTATTGAGATTGCGGGCTGGAACAAAAAGAAAGCTCCCTTCACGGGTTGGCCATCCGGCATTCATCCCCGGCTTTATTAAGTAGATCGATTCTATATTGGTCTGACCAATATTGCTGACGAGCATGGATCCTGATTTTGTCCACGTGAAGCGGTGAGGATTCCGGAAACCATAGGCATATATTTCGCGGACCGTGCCGGGTGACCGGTCTTTCGCATAAGGATTGTCGTCAGGAATGCCGTATTTGTGATTGTTGCTGTTCCTGCCGGCAGGATCGATCCGGATCACGGATCCCCAGATCTTGTTTTTGCCACCAGGAATAAATGAAAACCCTTCCTGAACACTGGCGCCGTCTCCAATTCCAATATACAGCATGCCATGGTCGGGGTCACCTTTTGCGGACATGCGGTTGAAGGCAATTTCCTGCACACCATGCGCACCCGACACCATGTTGATCCGCAGGAGTTCCCTGCCCGTACCAATCAAGGTGTCGGATTTCGGGTCATCCAATTTCCATTCGGTGAGCACCCATTGGAGTTCCACCCGGATGGAATCCGGGTACGTGAAGTCTCCGCGGGGGGTATGTCCGGGTTCTGTATGCGTAGTATAGAGCAGTCCATTGTGAACAAAATCAGGATGGAAGTCAAAACTTCCCAGGCCGGTTCCCAGGCCCGGTTCGGCGATGAATTTTGGTCGAAGCTTTGCGAAGTCTGCAAATACGTGTGCCCGGTGATGTTCAACCAGGTAAAGTTTACCCCTGAGGTCGTTTACAAATATTCTTCCGGTGCCTGGCTGAGAAGTAAGTTTTGTTATCCTGGTCTTCGGTAATTTTTCTTTGCCATTTGTGGCGGGAAACCTGAGCACGGGTTCCAGGTTGATGGTAAGGCCGCCAAAGCTGATCTTTTCGGGGATGGGATCTTTTATCATGTCCCGGTCTTCCGCCTTGTGTTGAACTGCTCTTTTTTCACTGTGCAGGTAATTCAGGATGTTGGTCAGGTCCTCTTCTTTCAGTGAAGCAAAGGAGGGCATGATGGATTTATAGGTGTTGAATAATGAATCTGCCCGTCGATCCGATGAAGAGATCAGCTGCTGCGGATCATGGATAAATTTTCTCACCCAGGTTTCCGGAACGATGGTTGTGATGCCTGCGAGGGCCGGCCCAATCGCATCCTTATTCAGTTCATGGCACCCCCCACAATTGGTGGTGAAGGATTTTTTTCCCTCGATGATCTTTGGATCATTGGCAGGATCGTTGGATTTGCAGGACGTAAGGATCAGTACATAAAAAGCAATTACCAGGGTGCAGAAAAATTTCATATTCTGTTATTCGAAATTAAAGGTGCCGAATCGGTCGTACTGGTGAAAATTGCCGGTGGTCGGCTGCCAGGACCAGGATGAATTTGGTTTATCGTAGTCTAACCTGAAGATGTTTCCTTTCCATTGTGTTCCTGATTCCGGCGGCTTCGCCATGATTGGTTTCAGAATCTCATAGGGAATGAAAACTTCAGCTATCCAACCTTTGACTGCGGCGGAGCCTTGTTTTTTGCCACCGATAATCTGTGTTTTATGCCGGGTTTTGCGTTTGCCCTCGTAATGAAAAGGCAGCCAGCTGTTCAGTTGCAGTTTTTCGTTGTTATAGATCAGCAGTGGCAATTCATAGTCCAGGGGCGAGATCTCGTATTCAAAATAATCCGGCTTTTGTGGCTCGGGTTGTATGAAGATCTCCACTACGTCCTCATTCCAGAGGTCGAGCATGTCGCTTTGCATTGTATTAGTGAGTCGCTGGTCTTCACAGACGAAGAGCACATAGATACCATTTTCGGAGTAGAGCAGTTTGCTCCTGGTCTTGTATTTGTTGGGAGAGGAGGGGTAGGGACTGATGTTAGTCCACTTTGCCATTTGCCAGGCTGCTGAGTTGGTGTCTCCTTTCAACTCGAAGTCACGGGTTTTTGGAATGCTGAGTGCGGTTTCATTCACTGTGGTGTCCCGGTCGTTCTGTCCCGTGCGCTGTGCATGGTTGGAGGAAAGGAGTATACCTGTACTGAAAAGCAGACTGATCAGGGAACTTAATCCATAAAACATATCGCAACCTTTCCGTCAAATATACTCCCATGTTCCCAAATTATTCCAAACTTTCCCTGCTTATCACTGCTGTTGCGCAAGCTTTGCAGCATGAGATTTTGGTGTAAGACTGATGTCTGCACTTGCCGGTCCTGAACCAAAATAAGTGATGAACAGGGCACCTCCTAACATGGAGATATTCTTCAGGAAGGAACTCATATCCATATTTCTGGCCATGGGATCTGTCACATTCCAGAAATCATGGAAGAGCAGCGTTACCGGTATGAGGAAAATAATGATGAGCAGGGCACCATACCTGGCCTTATAGCCAATCATTATACTCAAGGCGCCTGCTGCCTCAAGAATTCCGGAAAGTGGAACGAAAATGGAAGCAAGAGGCACGCCCTTGGAGGCGGCGAAGGCAATGGTGTTGGGGTCGAAGTGCCCGGAGGCGGATATCAGAAAGACTACTGAAAAAAGGATTCTGGCTGCTACGAGTACGTATTTCATTTTCTTCTTTTTTTGAAACTCAAAATTAGCTATATTTGCTATACCTTAGTAAGTACTATATTGAAGTATAGTACTATACTTCGGTATAGTAAGCTATGGAAATGAAAAATAAACATCGTAACAAAGAGGAATGTCAGGCGGTTATCCAACCCGTCCGCGATGCGCTGGATGTGTTGAACGGCAAATGGAAGCTGCCCATCATTATCGCCCTCACACTTGGAAACAAACGTTTCAGTGAGATGGCAAGGGAAATTCCGGGAATTACCGACCGTATGCTGTCAAAGGAGTTGCGCGAACTGGAGATGAACAAATTGGTCACCCGTACCGTGTACGACGCCATACCTGTTGTAGTGGAATATTCCCTGACAAATTATGGAGATTCGCTGCACAATGTGATTGGAGAACTTCGGAAATGGGGTATCAAACACCGCAAGATGATTATGAATAAAGGCTGAAAGCACTAAAGGCTACTTCTCTTTTGCGCGTATTAACTTAGCTTGCATTAAACTCCGAATAATGAAATGGTCCAGGCTTGTCATTTATCTGCTGGTTATTTCTTTCTTATTTTCCTGCCGCAAGAAATCAGAGGGTTTTTCGGAGGCCATGCTTCTTGGTCGCTGGCAGCTGACATCAATCGTATCAAAAGACACTGAAGGCACTTCGGTGAATTCAGACAAACAGGACTTTGGCCCTGAGGATTATTTTGAGTTCAAGTCCCCGGATATTCTAACTGTAAATGTAGAGGAGGAGATTTCGCAGACCACCTGGAGACTTATGGATGAAAACAAGCGATTGCTGATCAACAACGCCGGAAGTATTGCCTTGCCCGCTCAGGGCCTGGAGATCAAAAGTTTTTCAGCCTCGAACCTCGAATTGTACAGTAAGTCGGTCAATGGACAGGCGACGCACGAGTTGACTTTCTTCCTGCTGAAGAAGTAACGAACTAAATCAAAAATTAAAAATTAAAAATGAAAAATCTTATACTGTTAAAGGTTACGAAGAGGCAAGTGATTATCTATCGTCTGGTATAGGAGGAAGGAACTTCAATTCGCGCACGCATTTTTGATTTTTGACTTGGAACCCCGCTCGCTCTTCTTCAACCACTTACCGTATAGCATTTTTAATTTTTCATTTTTCATTTTTAATTTGTTCCAGGACCGACTTTGAATTCATCCTCTCCACCACCGCCTCTCCAACCTTCCTTCCAAGGTCAAGACCCTGGATCACGGCTTTTCTGAAATGTATGCCCCCATATAGTCGACTCATTCCTGCTTCATTTGCCGCGATATAAAATGACTTGAATTTCCTGACGGGAAGACCATAGGGTTGTTCCGAATTGTCTGCAAAAGAAAACTTATCTCCGTAGATCTTTGTGAGCATGGTGGCAGCCGACATGGAGATTACACTGTGACCACTGAGGTATTCGGGAAAGGGAGGTGTTTGTAAAAGTGGTTGCCAGGTGGGAGAGATGAATTTCTGGATGGCAGTAACGGGCCTGATATAATTACTTCGGTATTTTTCGTCCCATACCGCGATGATGGCATCAAACATGGAAACTGATACGAGGCTGTAACTCAGAAGAGCGTGAGCCAGATCCTGTTTGGTTTTATCGATCGCTATCCTGGTGATGCCGATCCAGTGCCCGGCTGGTGAAAGCTTTTTGATGCTGTAAACGAGATGCCCTACCGTTTGCGTGGCGAATGGATTGCAGTCCCAGAAGTTGGCAATATTGCGTTCAGACCTGGTGAGCTTATTACCGACCTGATACACTTCCCGGCATTCCTTCATAAATTCCTCGGACTGATATGCCGGCGGACGGTCTACTTTGAAAATATCGGGTTTGTCCAGCACCGTGGTCCTGATCATTCTCCAGTATGGCTCTACGGCTTCCATGTAGTCAGGCGGTGTTTGTTTCCACTCCCCATCGGTCTTACTTTCTGTGAAGCGTTGCATACCCCTCGTTTTGGCGTAATTGTCGGTCTTAGCCCAGGCAATGACCTGCGAAGCCACTGCGTTTCCAAACCTGACAGACCGTTCGACTACATCTGCAGGCAGATTTCTTCTGTCTGCATCCCTTTGAATGGAATCCCAGGATTGTTGAAAGAGGTCCTTTGAAAAAACAAGCCAGCGTGAGGTCTGATAAAATGCAGCCAGGCCACAGGTTAGCCAGTCGTAGCTGCTGTCGGATGATGGGGCCGGCAATTTATCCAGGCCGTTGAGACTGCCCGCAAGTGACTTTAAGGAGCTATTGCCTGGCCTTACTGATTCATAAAAAGCAATGGTCGTGTACAGGTAACTCCTGCTCGCCACTGGTGGGGAAGTGATATCCCTGATCATCACCTGCGTAAGCGAGTTGATGCTCCTGTGCGCGAATTCCACCTCACTGCTTTGACCATGGATCACAGCAGAAAAAAAGAATAGAAAACTAATGAATACTGAATACCTGAATCTTGTCATTGTTGTTTGCTACAATTATCAAATCGCCGATCTGAATCATATTGCGGGCATCCTTGTCGGTGAGGAATCCTGAATTTTCCATTGGTATGAAACTGCCATCCACTTGCTGAACGAGCAGCATGCCTTTGCCCGCATCATATCTCCCGGATTGAGCTCTTACGCTGTAATTGTTGCCTGTTAGCAGCAGGTCCTCGCGACCATCCTTGTTGAAGTCACCTGTAATAATTCCGCGAACAGGAAAGGCCTGCGCCTGATTCATGAAGGGCTGAAACCTGAATTCTTTCCCTTCATTGATAAATACGCCTGACCTGAACTCCTCGGCCTTCAAATGAACGGCGGACTTAAGCTGATCGGGGGTGAATATATCCGCTGCGGTAGCATGGGAATAGACCTGGTAGGTGGCGAATTTGGTTTTGAATGAAGGAACCTGATCTAGCAATTCGTCTCTGGTGGCCATGGGATAGCTTTTCCCATCAATATAATAACTGATGACGCAGTCTTCGGATCCATTGTTATCGAGGTCAGCGGCATCGATTGTGAGCGGTTCCTTTACTGTTGGTTTCATCTGGCTGTTCAATCCATCATTGCCCGCGATGATGTCGGCCTTGCCGTCCTTGTTGACGTCCCTGATCACAACCCTGTTCCACCATCCGCTGGAACCGGCGATTTGTTTTTCCTGCTTTTCGGAAAAATACGGCGTAGTCTCCAATCCATACAATATGGTTATGGGAAGATATTCGCCGGCCAGCACCAGGTCGGTGCGGCCATCACCATTGAGGTCGGCTGTGTCCGCGGTCTTGACCATGCCGACATGTTTTAGAAATGCCGGCGTCACATCGGTGAATGCGCCCTTGGTGTTCAAAAATAGATAACTCTCCGGAGCAAGTGGATAAGAACCCGTCAGCACCTGTCCGCCCCTAAATATGTCGAGGTCTCCGTCGTGGTCGATGTCGATGACAGTCACTGCGCCTCCGGAAGATTTTGTTTCCGGCAGTTGGTTTTTGATCTCAAAATAATTTCCCCTTCCATCATTCCAAAACAGGTGGTCTGTGAAATTTGATTGATTGCCACCGCTCATCAGGTAAAGATCAAGATCCTTGTCGCCATCCAGGTCTGCAAACACGGCGCCGGTGATCTCAAATTCAGACAAGGCCTCCAGAACTGGTTCCGGCTTTACGGTGAACTTGCCATCACCTTTGTTGATATAGAGTTGGCTGGCCTGTCCTTTTCCTCCACCGGCGAAAAAATCGACCTTGCCATCGCCATCGGCATCGCCCGCCGCTATTGCAGGCCCGTAGCGTGAAAACTGATGGGGGAGCAGGGGTTCTCTTTTGAAATCGTTGTAGTCATCCTCGTGATGAACAAACAGGTTGGGGTTATCGCTTAATTCTTTAAATATGGCACTTGTGGTTACAACGCTATCGCGTTTTGGGAGAGCCGAGGCATTTTTATGATTAATCACCAGGGTCTTATTGACTGTTTGCTTGCTGATGATTTCCACTTTGTCGTCGGGCCAGACGATCCTGATCCCGGCCTGCTGTCTTTTTCCCAATCCGAAGAACAATGCCGGCTCCACGGAAGACTGAAAACCATGGGAGAGCTGCAATTCCTGTATTTGCTGAAATCCATCATTGGCCGACACAAGTACCTTGACACCGATTCCAAATGGATTTCCCGCCGGGCCGGTGAATTTCAGTTTCAGAAAATTATTTTTCCGGTCTTCAGCGTGATTCTGGTAAAGGAAGGCGGGTTGATTGGTGTTGTTTACCACGAGATCCAGGTCGCCGTCATTGTCGAAGTCCGCGTATGCGGCACCGTTAGAAAGGGACGTGCTGTCCACTCCCCATCCTGTGCTTACTTTTTCGAAACTTAGGTCGCCCTTGTTACGAAAAAAATAATTTCTAAGTTGCGAGGCCGGTATCTGGCTTACAATGTCCAAAAGGTCGGGTTCATGACCAGCCTCCCTGGCTTTTCTGATCGCTTCCGGTGCGCTGTATTTCAGGAAATCCATGTTCGTATAATCGCGCATATACCCGTTCGTTATGAAGAGGTCCTGCCAGCCGTCAAGGTCATAGTCGCCAAAGAGGGCTGACCAGCTCCAGTCGGTATTCGAGATGCCCGCGAGTTGTCCTATCTCGCTGAATGATATACCCGACTTGTTTCTCATACCAAGTTGCAGCATGTTACGCATGTACTGACGCGAGTAGCCGTTCCTGAGCAACATGTCAAAATGATCATAGCCATCAGGGCCCTTGAGCAGTTTCTGTCTTTCATTGTCCTCAGGCAGCATGTCAAGGGTCAGCAGGTCGTGTATGCCATCGTTATTGATGTCGCCCACATCAGAGCCCATGGAAAATTTTGAGGTATGACCCATGAATGCGGAGGCAGACTCTTTGAAAGTTCCGTTGTGCTGGTTGATGTAGAGGTAGTCGTCTTCATCGTAGTCGTTGGATATATAAAGATCCGGCCAGCCATCTTCATTGAAATCGGCCACAGCGACGCCCAGTCCAAAACTGATCGGATTGCCGCTGATGCCCGCGTCGGCGCTGACGTCGGCGAACCTGCCACCGTCATTGCGGTAGAGATGGTCTCCAGCCAGTGGGTCACGCGCCGCTTTAACATAGGCCACGTCAAAACGCGTCAGTCTTTTCACGGGATGATTCAGCACATATAGATCCAGGTCGCCATCCTTGTCGTAATCGAAGAAAGCAGCATGGGTAGAATAACCCACGTCATCAATTCCATACTTAGCGGCCATTTCTTTGAAGGCTCCGTTTTTCTGGTTGATGAACAGGAGGTTTTTTCTGGATTCATCGTCACCCTTGCCCGAACGGGAGATGTAAATGTCCAGCCACCCATCGGCATTGACATCCGCCAGGGCAACGCCGGTTTTCCATCCGCTGGCCTTGATCTTTGACTTTGCAGTAACGTCCAGGAACTTAAAATCACCTTTGTTGAAATAGATCTGCGGTTGTTCAATATTGGCTGTAAAAACAATATCCGGGAGGCCATCGTTGTTCAGGTCCCCCACTGCAACGCCGCCGCCATTGTAAAAATACTCATAGGCGAGCACGTTCTGGGTGGAGGTTTCGATGATGGTATTTTGAAAGTCAATTCCGGATTCCGAAGAAGGAACGGACCGGAACAAGGGCTGCGCCTGCACGCTACCACAAATCGAAAGCATCACCAGGCAAACAAGTTTCATACGTAAGTAAATTAAAAGAAAAAGGGAAGATAAATTGGCGTTTATCTTCCCTTCTTTAAAATTTATCGGTATTATTTATCCCACCATACGCGGGTAGTAAACTCGTCGGGTCCCATTTTTCCAATTGCAGATGCATAATTTGGATTTACGCCTGCTTCAGAGCCTGGGAATCGCAGACGGCGGGGCAGTGTTCCTCCGGTTTGATTTCCCGGAAAATTAGTCGGAGTAAGAACGGGTAATCCTGTTCTGCGAATGTTTGCCCAACCTTCATAACCGTTCAATGTGCTGGCAGTCAGAATGTACATTTCATTTTCAATCTCTACCATCTTGGCATCAAGCGAACCACCAGGGTAGGGATTAGCGGCCAAATAATTAGTTATCTGCAGGTCAGTAGCTGGGTTGTCGGGTTTGTACCCTTCCATCTGTCTGATTGCAGCTTCCTGTCCGGCGCTGTATTCAGCGGCGTCATCGCCTGAAACCCATCCTCTTGCGATGGCTTCAGCGGTCAGGAAACGTGCTTCAGCATGTGTCAGGAACATATTTGGATCGTCAGCATTGAAGATTACACCGCGTGGACGTGAATACTTTATGGCGTCACTTTCGCCAGTCAATGTGTTTAGTCTTGATGCATCAAGCCCATTGGGTAAACCCTTTGCGTTTGCCATAGAGTTGTCACCGTCTTGCAAGTTGGGTACAGAGGAAGCGGGGTCATTCAGCGTGGCGATGATGGGCAATCTTGGGTCGTTGCGGCCTTTCATCAAGTCGACCAGCGTTTTCGACCATTGAATACTCCCTTTGATAACTTCCTTTCTACCTGCCTCAGGACCATCGGGTCCGAGGTTGTAGGAATTGGCATTTGCGGAGTTAACGGTGCTGCCATCATGAATGATCGCGAAGGTTTCATCATTGCTGGACATAACACCTTTGCCAATGGCCTTGGCTACCCAGGTTTGTGCGGCGCCGGGATCGGCCTTGGTAAGCCGCATAGCCAGGCGAAGCATCAGCGTGTTGGCGAAGATCTTCCATTTGGAGGCATCTCCTCTGTAAACAAAATCCGCGGCAGACGGGAAGGGCTGTCCATCGGTGATCGCATCGCCTGCCTGGTCGAGTTCATTCAGGATATCCATGTAGATGGCCTGTTGATCGTCGTATTGTGGTTGAAAGTTTCTGTCGTAAAATCCGCGGCCGGCTTCAAAATAAGGAACATCACCATAGATATCCGTTATCATGCTGAACTGAAAAGCTTTCAGAATTCTTGCCAGGGAAACCGTGTTGATTTCTTCTGGTTTGTCTTTTCCAACTTCGATCAGGTTTACCAGGTTTTTGATGGCATTTGGATAGGCAGTAACAAATAAGGCCTCACTGAGATCCGCCTGGTAGAGATATTTATCTCCGGCATAGAAAGTACCGAGTGTTGCAAATTGCTGAGAGATGGGCATGGCATAAATCAAATTCGCTCTCCACGTGTGATAGCCAGGATCCCCGGCCGATCCCGCAATCATCATTTCGGTCTGCCCCAGCAGGTAATCAAGTGGAACACTCGCCGGTTTCGTCGGGTCTACGTTGATGTTTTCAAAATCCTTTGTGCAGGATCCCAAGGCCACAAACAGGGAGAGCACTGCAAATATTTTACGAATCATAATGTTTGTTTTTGGCAGTTTTTAAATGGGTTAGAATTTCAGGTTAAGGTTCACACCAATGGTTCTTGTTGGCGGGAAGCTGGCAAATTCAAGTCCCTGTGCATTCGTATTGTTATAAGTTGATTCAGGATCCACGTTGGGAATATATTTCTTCAGGATCAGCAGGTTCCGACCTACCAGAGAGATCGAAACTCCCTTGAATGGAGTCTTCGCATACACTCTTGCAGGAATTGCGAAATCCAGGATGACCTGGCGCAATTTCACGAAGTCTGATTTATAAATGAACTCTTCACCAATCCTTCCATTCAGGAAACTGTAGTAGGCGTTGGCTGTAACTACTGTAGTATTGGCCGAGCCATCTTCTTTTACAGAATTTGGTATCAATACGCCATTTTCACGTACGCCACCCGCAGCGGTCTGTTGGTGAAGTCCGTTTCCATAGGCCAGTGAGTTGGTACCTGAGAATACCTTTCCTCCGAATCTTCCGTCGATCAGGATGCCCAGTGAGATGGCTTTGTAACGGAAGGTGTTGTTGAACCCACCGGTCAAAGGTGAAATGCCTGTGCCGAAGCTAACCAGGTTCTTTACTACAGGAAAGCCCTGGGCATCAACCACCATCTGGCCCTTGTCATTGTAGGTATATCCGAAACCTACCAATTGGCTGAACGCTTTGCCTACTTCCTGGTAAACATAAGCCGTCCTCGAGCGAGGTTCATCAACCTGTATTCTTTCAAGTCCTTCCGTAAGGGCTACAACCTTATTCCTGTTGTATCCAAAATTGATGGAGGGTTCCCAGGTGAAATTTTTTGTGTCGACTACCCGGTAACTCAACAGGAGTTCCACTCCCTTGTTCGTCAGTTCACCAACATTGAATACCGCGTTCGTGTAACCGGTTGTTCCGGAAATTGAAGCACCAACGATGTCTTTGGTGGTAACCCGATTGTAGATTGCAAAGTCGAGGTTCAGACGATTGTTGAAGAGTTTTGCCTCGATACCAACTTCAGAGCTGGTAGATACCAGTGGCTGCAGTTGGGAGTTTGGAACTTCCGTTTGGTTAATCTGTGCCAGTGGTGCTCCCATGTGATTTGCCACCAGGCTGTAATTGAGGTTTAGGCGATAGGGAGTAGTTGCTCCACCTACCTGGGCCCATGATCCTCTTACTTTCAGATAATTTACAAAGTCAGGCATCTGAAAGGCTTCACTTGGAATGAAACTCAACCCAACTGATGGATAAAATATATTGTTGTTTTCGGGGTTCAGTGTAGAGAACCAGTCGTTTCTTCCGGTAACGTTCAGGAAGAGGTAGTCGTTGAAGGACAGATCCACTGATCCGTAAAGTGAATTAATCCTTTGTTCGGTGTACACATAACTAAGATTTCTCGATGCAGGAGAAACATTCGAGATATCATAGAAGAAAGGAATGTTCAATGGTCCGCCGCCATAGTCTTCATTCTGATAAACCTGCTTCATCAGGTTTCCACCCGCAATTGCATTAAGGTGAAAGGCGGATGACAGGTCCTTGTTAAAGCCAATCAGGACCTCTGAGTTGGTTTCCTGAAAGTCACGGAGTTTGTTGTCGAGGCCACCACCGGGCTGGAAGGCTGTTCCGGTCGGGGTGACGCCATTATAACGATATGTGAATTTATCAAATCCAAAACGACCCTTGACATATAACCAGTCGGTAAAATTAAATTTCGGTTCGAAGGACGTGATGATACGGTCCTTGGTGTCCAGGGTAGAGAAGTCTTCGACGGCAAACCAGGGGTTCTGCACATAAGGATTGTTTGCCCATTCCCTTTCATTACCCAGGTCGTTGTACTTGATATCCTTCATAACATCCACATCCAGGGAATTTGGCAGCACATACATCGTATAGTTTGCATTACCTGGTGAGTCGGAGATCCTTGGACGGTTCCTGTTTTTCTCTTTGATGTATTTCACATTTGCCAGGAACGAAAGTTTCTTGCTAAGCGTACCATTCAGGTTGAGGGCGAGATTGTCTCTTTTCAAACTGGTGCCTGGCATGATGCTTCTGCTGTTCAGGTCACTCATCGACAAACGATAAACGAGTTTGTCTCCGCCGCCTGTAAAAGCAATTGAGTTAGTGAAATTGCCGCCCGGACGATAGAATTTTTTTAGATTATCTCTTTGTGGACTGTAAGGTCTTTCGACGCCGTCATACTGGATCACATTCGAATTGTCGAATTTCGCTCCCCAGCTGCCAGATTGTTCATCTCCTGATGCGTTCAGTGGCTTGCTGTTGTTATTTCCGATACCATACTCATACTGATATTCCTTGAACTCAGGAAGCAGGAGGCCTTCAACAACATAGTTGCTGTTGATTTCCACTCCAATGCCCTTGCCTTTAAGTCCACCCTTGGTGGTTACGAGGATGGCGCCGTTGGAAGCGCGGGAGCCGTAAAGCGCTGCGGCAGTACCTCCTTTAAGTACACTCACCGATTCAATTTCGTCAGGGTTGAGACTGGAGATACCGTCTCCATTATCCACTCCACCCCACATGCCCACAGAACCGAGGTTGTCGTTGTTAAGCGGAATACCATCCACTACAATCAGTGGCTGGTTGTTGCCGGCAATTGAACCGTTACCGCGAATGGTGATGCGGGAAGAACCGCCAGGTCCAGTGCTGGTACCGGTAATATTCAGACCCGCAACCTTACCCACGAGGGAGTTGGCGACGTTTACAGATCTGGCCTGGGTCAATTCATCACCTTTTACTTCGGTGACCGAATAGCCAAGGGCTTTCTTTTCTTTCTTAATACCCAATGCGGTGATCACTACCTCATCCAGACCCTTGGTGTCTGCAGATAAGGTGATTCTCATACCGTCGCGGGAAGCGTTCACTTCCTGTGTAGCATAGCCCACATAGCTGATGATCAGCACGGCTCCGGGTTTGGCACTCAGCGCGAATTTACCATCTTCTGTGGTAAAGGTCGCCTGTGATGTACCCTTGACTGCTACAGTGGCCCCATTAACGGGTTCACCGTTAGATGTCAGTACTGTGCCATTGACGCGAATGTTTTGGGAGAAGGAGTAATTAGAAATGAGTAGCAGGCATAGGAATGCCGCAAGCAATTGAAGTTTTCTCATAAAGCAGTTTTTGATGGCTCTTTGCAGATCGTTTTGGCAGATCCGTGAAGTAAATTAATGAAGTTTTAACACCAAGAACCAGTATTTTTTTTAAAAAGACACTTTAATCGATAAAGCAAGCGAATTGTGGGATTAAAAGTAAAATATATTGAGATCGGTCATGAACAAATTAAAGTTTTTCATAAAGGTGAGGTGGGTTCGCATTTAATTGTGTGCTATAATCGGACGGTCCTCTACAATCCAACAAAAAATCCGCCCCGGAATGGGCGGATTTGATACTACTTTTTGCTTATTTGGACCAGGATCAGTTCGACAATGTGCCGTTCTCAATGTATTTAATTTGTAACGCAGTTGTACTGTCCCCGCTTGCCGGATCACCCAATAAAAGCGCCGTGTAAGCCTTGCCACCCTCTACTGAAAAGGTCCGGGTTACCGAGATGGAACTTTCATTTGAGGCTCCAATGGTTATGTCTCCGGGAGATACCGCTGTAAACGGCGACACACTGCCAAAAGGCGATACGGTGTTACTGCCCGTAGAATCACCAGAAATGGTCACAGTCGGCGCTGTAGAATCTGGTATGGCATTGACGTACCTGATATACGCCTGTCCGGAGGACGAACTCAGGCTGTCAAAGTCATCCTTCACCACCAGGTTTTGGTACACACCCTTGTTGCCAATCAGAAACAATGAGAAGAAATTGTCGTTCTCAAAGTTGAATGTAGAACTGGCAATGGCCGAATCCGTCGAAAAATCGTAGGATTCAATAGTCCTTTCCCCCGGGTAGATCTGGAGATAGGTGCCCGTGAAATTGGTGAAGTCGAGCGAATTGTTAGTCAGTTTGTTGCCCGAAAGGGAGATCCCGAGTGAGGATACATCTGGTGCAAGATTGAAAGCCATCAGTCCCGACACGGTATTGGGAATCGAGGGTCCGTTGTCTTTCTTACATGCCGTAAATAATATCCCCGCGGCAGCCACCAACGAAAACGAAAACAAGATCCTTTGCAAATTGACGCGTACGTTCTTCATAACGATATACTATTGATTAGTGAACAAAACTCTCAGTAAGATCAGTAGCTGGTTAATTTTCTACGCGGAGGGGAGTTGGCAGATGACAACAAAAATAGGCTGGCGATGGTTAAAGAAATCAAAAAATGGGCGGTCATGACAAAATGGTCTGAGCCCTCGGCGATACCTAATGTAATTGAGTAGACGATATTTTGTGGAGCCGGTTGAAGAAGTCCCCCTGTTCTTTCTGCGTCTTGCAGGCGCGGAATTGGTTGAACATAGCCGGAGATAGCATGACCTGGTTGTTGTCAAGATTCCACAACCCGGCAGAGGCCGATTCCAGAAGGTAGTTCACCCTAACTTCAATTTTCACCACTTCCTTTTCCCCAGGTGGAATGAACATGATCGTCACCATGTTTCAAATGTAAAGCCGTTAATCGTTTTATTCAGTTTTCCTTTTGGAACTCTGTCAAGCTTTATCGCGGGCCACACAGGGCAGAAGTTGGGAATTGTGTTGAACTGCATTATGAACCCGCAACAGATTTTTTGCTTTGACTTGATTTTTACAAGAATGTCAACCGGCCTCTATCTATCAAAATTATTTAGATTTGATCAGTCATCTTAATCAACCATCAGAATCATTTATTATGAAGAAATTCTTTTCCATACTGGCTGTCTCCATTGGCCTGTTGGCGTGCAATGGTGCCGGCACCGATAATGCTTCTTCAATTTCAGATAGTACTCCTTCTGTCCAGCCTGAGCCGATGGCTCCTTCCCCTGTTGATACCGTGGCAGGATCCGCCCCAACGATGAACGATGGTGTCATGGCCATGAAGGATGGCCAGATGATGGTGATGAAAGGAGGCAGCTGGGAGCCGATGAAGGAAACTATTACTACTACAAATGGCAGAAAGGTGAAACCCAATGGTGAAATTTCCAATGGGACCAGGAAAAAGAAATTGGAAGAAGGTCAGATGATCGACAAGGAAGGCCAGATGATCGACAGGAATGGTAAAATGATGGACACCACTGGTTGGGAATAAGTTGCTGACGATAAATTTTAAGGCCGGATCAGTCCCGTGTTTTTTTTGCTCAATACGGCACACCTTCACGTTTGTAATCTTAAAAGATCGTGCTGAAATGCTTTATGCCCACAAGTGAAGACCAATGTGTCTGTCAAAGCTGCGATTAGCAGGGAAGAGGGAGTGCACTGGTTATAATTAGATTCACAATTCGATGTTGCCTTCTATCCTGGTCCCTGCGTTGCCCGGCTTGAGAAAAAATCCATTTAGACTGTCCCAGGTATGAATGGTATGACAAAAGGGACAGTGAATTTCAATTTTATAGGTATGGGCACTTAGTTTCTGTTCGTCTGCAAGAATATAGTTGGTGGGCACTATATCCTGGGTTATCGGGCATTTCATGTATACCATTGGCATAGTAACTACAATTTGATGGGGAATAAATAAGAGGAATTATGTAACGAAGAAGCCGCTATAGGTAGCATTAGAATTCAGCATTGAACCGATAGGTAAATTAAAGTTAGCTCTACCTATCAATATCAGCGTTCTTCAGAAGGATTTTTATTTTTCACCCGAAAGCCTGCCGTCTGTTATACAAGGGTTGTATTCATAAGTGCTTAGTCCATAATGATTTGAATTGTTTTCCCTTCCACTTCCTCTTTCTTCGTCCGCCGAAGCCTTGGCGTAGGCGGGCTCTTTCTCTTTCTCTTTCTGTTTCTACTTTCCCCAGACCGCGAGTTCGTAACCATCCGGGTCGATAAAATGAAAACGTTTACCACCAGGAAAATCAAAAATTTCCTTTGCAATAGTGCCTCCTGCCTTCACAACCTTCTTCCTGGTCTTTTCGATGTCATCCGAATAGAGTACGATTAATATACTCCCTTTAGATGTAGTTCCGGGAGTAAACCCACCGTCAACATACTCACCTTCAAAAGCGGTGTATTCGGGGCCATAGTCTGTAAAAGCCCAACCGAAGCTTTCAGTATAAAATTTTTTGGCCTTCGAAAGATCTTTAGAGGAGAACTCGAGGTATTGTACCTGCTCGTGTATCAATTTCGTGGATTGTGTTGTAGACATACTTTACGTTTTTACAAAAGTATCAGGTCGTGTCCTTCAACTTTTGGAAAAAAACGACAAAATCGAAGTCTTGAATGTTGCCCCCTCCGAATAAAAGCATTGAATATAAGGGTCAAATACACGCCCATATCGGCAAAATGTGAAAGGCGCAAAACTGCATAATAACTGGCGTATTCAAGCCGTTTAAGACGAAATTAACCGCAAAGGGGACGGTTCATGCCGATACGTGCAAAATAAAAACGCACAAAAGCGTATTGTTTTAACTTTTCTATATAACTTCATCGGCGCATAAAAACCATCCAATCTAACACCAAAAAGTGCAGGCGTTATGAGATCAATCTTCACAAACAGCATCGTTTTGCGCCGACTACCCGGGAACACCAGGGTCTGTTCTGGCTTCATTTTTTCCCTGCTCATCCTGGCACCTCTCCTGATTCCGGTGCCGGTATCCGCACAAGGTTTTAGAGAGATTACCGGCACCGTTGTCAGTACAGATGGCGACAGCCTTGCCCTGGTAACCGTCAGTGTCAAGAATTCGAATCTTTCGGTGTTGACTGATGAGAAGGGGCAGTATTCTATCCGTGTGTCGGAACCGCGTCCCACACTGGTTTTTTCATTTGTCGGTTACGAAAATCAGGAGGCCATAGTAAATGGATCATCCACGATCGATGCGAGCCTGACTCCCACTAACGGCAACCTGAATTCTGTGGTAGTAGTGGGGTATGGCACACAGAAAAAAGCAAATGTCACGGGTTCTGTGGCCACCATTTCGGCCAGGGAACTCTCGGTGGTACCGGCTGCCAACGTCAGTACGCTCATGTACGGCAACCTGCCTGGCCTGATCCCCGTACAGAGAAGTGGCCAGCCTGGTAATGATGATGTGGCACTTTCCATCCGGGGGTTTTCCAATGCCCTCGTGGTAGTAGACGGCATCGTAGGACGCGACTTAAATCGCCTTGATCCCAACGAGATCGAAAACATAACGGTGTTGAAAGACGCTTCTTCCGCAGCAGTATATGGTGTGAGCGGTGGTAATGGTGTGATTGTGGTGACTACCAAGAAAGGAAAACTCGGCAAACCCGAATTCAATTACGCTATGAATTATGGCGTGCAGACAGTTACCCGCTACCCGCGTTTGGTGAACTCGGAAGAATTCGCAATCCTTAAAAACGAAGCCTCCGTTAACATTGGAGGTGCGCCAGTATACACCGACGAAGAAATCGAAAAGTATCGCCTCGGCACGGATCCAAACTATCCCAACTTTGATTACTACGATTATTTTGTGAGAGACTACACTCCACAGCGGCAGCAGAACATCAGTGTGAGAGGCGGTAGCGAAAAGATCAAATATTTTTTCCTTCTTGGTGAGATCAAACAGGAATCGATGTGGGAAGGAGGGAACCAGGATTATACAAAATATAATTTCAGGTCAAACGTGTCGGCGCAGGTCAACGACGACCTCGAGATTGCAATTGACTTCGGCGCTCGCTCAGACAACAGAAACAACCTGGTGCAGGATTCTTACCTGATGGCTTCCTGGTTGCAATACCAGTGGCCCATCTACAACCCAAAGACACCCGACGGAAAGATGGCCGCGACTAACTATGCCTTGTCGGCCTACCTCGACAAGGACCTCACAGGCTATTTACAGAATGACAGGAATGCATTCCAGGGCACGCTTACTATCAACTATAAGATACCTTTCGTGAACGGGCTGAGCGCACGCGTTACTGCCGCCAGGGATATGCTTTTCGAGAATCAGAAATTCTGGCAGAAGCAATACGGTTTATACAGTTACAATTCCGCCACTCAAACATCAGAACAGACGGGTGCACGCGACCTGAACCAACTGGTGTTAAACGAATGGAGAACTTCATCCACCCGTCTTCAGGGTTCGCTGAATTATACCAGGACCTTCCTGGAGAGGCATAATCTAAAAGCACTTCTACTATACGAGGAAATGGAAGATCGGGCCACCGACTTCTCGGCAACCAGAATAAATTACGTAGTGCCGATCGACCAGATTTTTGCAGGCCCCGATCTCAATAAAAATAATGGAGGTGGAGCTTCCGACAATGGCAGGCAAAGCGTGGTGGGTCGCCTGAATTATGATTTCTCGGGTAAGTATCTGTTTGAATACAGTTTCAGGTATGATGGCTCCGCCAGGTTTCCGGTCGACAAGCGCTGGGGATTCTTTTCGGGTGTATCTGCCGGGTGGAGAGTGTCCGAAGAAAAATTCTTCAAGGATAATGTAGGTGTGATCAGCAACCTGAAGCTGCGTGGTTCCTGGGGTCAGAATGGTAGTGACAACACTGGAAATTTTCAGTTTCTTACCGGCTACACCTACCCGATAGGAAGTTATATTTTGGGTGGCAATGTGGTGACCAACGGAATGGAGGAAACGGGGCTTCCGAATCCGAATATCACCTGGGAAGTAACGCGTATGTTGAACATTGGGTTGGACCTGAGCATGTGGAACCGCCTGCTCGAATTCGAGGGAGACGTCTTTCATCGTACCAGCGATGGCCTGTTGACCCAACGTAATCTACAACTGCCGAGCACATTTGGCGCAAATCTTCCTTTCGAAAATCTCAACTCCGATGACACCAAAGGTTTCGAACTGGTGTTGCGCCATAATCACCAGATCAGAATGATCCGGTACACTATATCCGCCAATGTATCTTTTACAAAATCAAAATGGGACCATTTCGAACAAAGAGAATTTACCTCGCAGGATGATAACTGGAGAAATAACGTGGAAGGAAGATGGAAGAACCGATTTTTTGGCTTAAAAGCCGTCGGTCAATTTCAATCTCAGGAAGACATCAACAGTTCTCCGATACAGGATACCCGTCAAAATTCCACTCTAAGACCGGGTGATATTAAGTATGATGATCTGAATGGCGATGGCGTGATCGATACTTACGACAGTCAACCTATTGGTCGTGGTGAAACCCCGGAGCTCAATTACGGGCTGGGCATTAACGTAGGATGGAAAAATTTATCCGTCAGTATGAACTGGCAGGGTGCATCCAACTTTAACGTTAGCCAAACTGACAATCTCATCGCGCCTTTCAATAATGATATGAGCTCGTATGCATATTTCATGGACAGGTGGCACAGGGCCGATAGTAAGGATCCTAATTCAGAATGGATACCCGGCAAATATCCCAGCACCATAAACAATGGGGCTCCCAACAACAGGCTCTTTTCCTCGTTCTGGCTGAAAGACGCCACCTACCTAAGGTTGAGGGCGCTGAATATCTCTTATTCCATTGATGCGGCGCCGCTGAAGAAAATTGGCATTAAATCGCTTGCGATTTCGGTGAGCGGCTATAACCTGGTAACGATCACCGGCCTGGATTACATCGACCCCGAAGCTCCGTCGGGAAGACTTTCCTATTATCCGCAGCAGAAAACCTACAATGCTGGCATCAATCTCACTTTTTAATCAACAACCATGAAATTGAGAATAATCTTCATAGTATTCATATTTATCCTGACGGGCTGCATCAAAAATGTCCTGGACCGCAAACCACTGAATATCGTTTCCGATGACGACGTCTGGAAATCTGAAAACCTGGTGACCGTTTATCTTGCCACTTTATATGACAATCTTCCGATAGGTTTTGACCGGGACGGATATGTGTATGAAGCCAACCTCACCGATGAATCCTCGCATCCTTATACCGGGGTAACGGTCGTGGGTAATTATGGAGATCATCCCCTGATCCAAAATACTACGATGTATCCATGGATCAGGAGGGCTAATTATTTTTTAGAGAGAATACAAACCAGCGAGCTGGATGAAAATAACATCAAGGCTCTTTCTGCAGAATGCCGCTTTATCCGTGCCTATTATTATTTTGATCTTGTCAAGAAATATGGCGGGATGCCCATCATCAACGAGGTCCAGAAATTTGAAGACAACCTGGATGAATTGCTTGTGCCCAGGAACAAAGAAGATGAAGTGTATCAATTTATCCTGACTGAACTGAACGCTGCCGCTGCCGACCTTCCAGAAGAAAGAGATGCCAACAACAGCAACCGGGCCACGAAGTGGACGGCACTGGCCTTGAAATCGAGGGCCATGTTGTATGCCGGTTCTATTGCGAAATACGGGACTATTCAACTCGACGGGCTCGTGGGTATTCCTTCCGAAAACGCCAGTCAGTATTACAATGAGGCCTTCAGCGCCGCAAAAGAATTGATTGAAAGTGGCAGGTATGCGCTTTATACCAAATTATATAATCCCGAATCAGGTACAGGCGATCCGGCCGGGAATTACCAGAACATATTTCTTGACAAAGGCAACGAGGAAGTCATTTTTCAAAAGGCATATAGCAATCCAGACAAGCGGCACAGCTACGACAATTACAACATGCCCGAAAGTTTCAAGCCGGGCTGCTGCGGAAATGCTTCCACTCCGACGCTGGAGATGGTCGAGTCTTACGAATTCAAAGACAATTCCGACGGCAAACTAGATGTGGCGAACAAAGAATTCGACGACCCGGGCGGTCCATTCGTGAATAAGGATCCGCGTTTCGACGGAACGGTCATGCGCTCGGAGTCGCCATTTGTTGGCCGGGCGGTTCAGGTGTACAGGGGAATATATGATCAGGACGGGACATTGTTCCAGGCGCGTGGTACGGCTTTTCCCCCGGACCCTTCCGTGTTGCAGGTTGGCAGGGACGGACCATTTACCCTGGGTGATGTTGGCAAAACTGGATTTTACATAAAAAAGTATCTTAACACCACAGCGATTGTTGCCGAAGGCACGTCCGATCAGAACTACATAGATTTTCGCTATGCCGAGATCCTGCTCAACTATGCAGAGGCCGCTTTCGAAGGCGACATTGATAAGCCCGCTGCACTGGATGCCATTAACCAGATAAGAAACCGCGCAGGTATGCCATCGTTGACGACTGCCGAACTTACCCTTGATCGATTGCGCAATGAAAGAAAAGTGGAGTTGGCATTTGAAGACAAACGTTTCTGGGACATGCGCCGCTGGAGAATCGGGACTTCGATTTTCAGAAGTACCTCTATTCATGGTTTGTGGCCTTACCTGGTGTTCAAAGGGGGAGGTGTTTACAAGTATATTTTCACTCCCGTGAGCGGCGCGCCACTCGACAACGGACAGGTAAGAACATTCAATGAACGGGATTATTACAGCAACCTGTCGGGATATATCAGCACCAATAAAAACATTACGAATAATCCAGGATGGTGATTCCAGAAAACAACCTCCGATAGCATCTAAAATCAAAGAATATGAAACGCATATTATATATCCTCATCACTGCCTTGTCTCTCGCCGGTTGTTCCGTTGATAATTATGAAGCGCCTTCCCTCACTTTGTCTGGAAAAATCATAGACGGAGAAAACAACCTGTTGGTAGAGTCGGGCGGCGTCAATGCCGGCACCCTCGTTAAATTGTACGAGAACAACTCCACACAACCGCTAATCAATAACACCTTTCCCGAAGGTAATTTTGTCAATCGCAATCTTTTTCCCGGCACATATTCTTATACTGCTGAAGGACCATTCAGACTGAGTACGCCTGACCTGCAGAATGTGGTGATCAATAACAATACTGAAATTGAGATAAAGGTGATTCCTTACGTGCGCCTCAAGGCTTCCTTGATTGAGATTTCGGGAACAAGTGCGCAGATAAAAGTGGAATATCAAAAAGTAGACGATGCTGATCTACTCATTAACCTGGCAGTGATACACAGCACTTATCCCAATCCGAATACTTTTTCTTCTGCCGGAGGTGCTGTATCAATCGAAAATGTGGAGGCTGAGGACTTAACTTCGGGTGAAAAAATATTTACGATCTCCGACCTGAAACCAGGTACGACGTACTATGTCAGGGCGGGCGGCAATGTCTCCAATCCCGGGAATTACTTTAACTACAGCAGTCAGATTGAAATCGAAGTGCCTTAAAAATAAATGGTAATGCCTGTGCGATCAAGCAACAGGTCAGAACGTATTCTCAAATCAAAAATAAGAAGCGCGTATCATGAAGAACAATTTAGACCGACGAAATTTTATCACAACGCTGTCAGTGGCAGGAGTTGGTGTCGCCATGGGTATTCCGAAGGTGAGTTCTGCTGCAGCGCCGGGAAAACCTGCGTTGCTTGGAGGTCCGAAAGCTCATCCCGCCTCCTTTCCTGACTGGCCTATGTTTGATCAGACCGAAGAAAATGCGCTCCTCAGTGTATTGAAAAGCAAAAACTGGGGTCGGCTTGGGGGAACGGTCGTGAGCAAATTCGAGAAAGAATATTCGGCCATGACAGGTGCAAAACACACGCTTGGCGTATCCAGCGGCACTGCTGCCCTGCTGACGATGATGGGTGCGCTCGACCTGGGACCCGGCGATGAAGTGATCATGCCTGTGTACACCTTCATTGCTACTTACAATGCGGTGGTATTGAACTATGCTTTACCCATTCTTATTGACACCGACCTTGAAAGTTTTCAAATAGATGCGAATAAGATCGAAGCCGCGATCAACCCACAAACAAAGGTGATCATGCCCGTGCACATCGGTGGCTCTCCGGCGGATCTTGACAAGATCATGGAGATAACCAATAAAACCAGGATCACGTTGATCGAAGACGCCTGTCAGGCACACCTGGCAGAATGGAAGGGTAAAAAAGTTGGTACCTATGGTTTGGGAGGTGCCTTCAGTTTCCAGGCGAGTAAGAACCTCAATTGTGCTGAAGGTGGCGCCATCATTACCAACGACGAAAATTTTGCAACCACCTGTTATACCTTTCACAACCAGGGGCAGGGTGGGCAGACCACTGCTTTCAACCCGGGAGTAGGCACCCGCGGTACGAATCTCAGGCTCACGGAATTTCAAGGCAATCTGCTGATCGCACAGATGACGCGTCTGATCGCACAGTCAAATCGTCGCTCTGAAAATGCGAACTATCTCACTAAAATGCTTAAAGAAATTCCCGGTATCATGCCGGCAAAATTGTACGAAGGAACGACAAAGAGCGCTTATCATCTTTACATGTTCCGTTATGACAAGAATCATTTCGCAGGCATGAGCAGGGAAAAATTCCTGCAAGCCCTGAATGCGGAAGGTATTCCCTGTTCCAGCGGATATGGAATGATGAATAAGGATAGTTATGTTACGGGGCTTGCAAAGAACAAACACTACCTGAAAATCTATGGTGAGAAAGCCATGAATGCCTGGCTCGAACGCAACGTGTGCCCGCAGAATGATAAGCTGAGCGGTGAACAGGGTGTTTGGCTTTTCCAGACTATGTTGCTGGGAACGCGGAAAGACATGGATCAGATCGTTGAAGCGATTAAAAAGTTACAGCAGAATGCTGCGGCGCTCGCAAAATCATAAATTTAAAAGGATTTTACATGAAAGGATATTTTAGCGGAATTTTCGTTTTGGCAATCAGCATGGCTCTTGTGCATTGTAATGAACCTGAAGCGAACAACACCGACACTGCAATTATGGATTCCACGGAAAAACCAAAGGAGCAAAGCGAGGTCGCATTATTCAACGGCGCAAACCTCGACGGCTGGCACGCTTTCAATAAACCCGGTGAAATAAAAAACTGGGTGGTCGTTGACAGCGCGCTGGTTTGTCTCGGGGCTGCGAAAGGAGATTCGGGAGGAGACATCGTGACCGACACGGAATACGGCAACTTCGAACTGAGCTGGGATTGGAAAGTGGATAAAGGGTCGAATAGTGGGGTGATGTATCACGTTGTGGAAGACAAAAAATACAAGGCTCCGTATGAAACCGGTCCCGAGTACCAGATCATCGACGACATTGGTTTTCCGGGTAAGCTGGAAGAATGGCAGAAGGCAGGCGCTGATTATGCCATGAAACTCCCCAACGAAAAAAAGAAATTGCAACCAGTTGGATCATGGAATTCAAGTAAGATCGTGTTTAACAACGGACATGTAGAACACTGGTTGAACGGGGAGAAGATCATCGATTTCGAGGTAGGCACGGAAGAATGGAACAAAGAAAAAACGACAGGGAAGTGGAAGGATTATCCCGACTATGCCATGGTAAAAAAGGGTCGCATTGCTTTGCAGGATCATGGTAAGAAGGCATATTTTAAAAATATCCGCATAAAGGAACTATAATGCAGCGATGCCACAAGTTCAGGCCCCGCTTATCATGAGTGACATAGATTTGGAGTCGCTGATAATTTGAGAGTTTCAGATTATCAGATCAGTTTGATATCGGTGTTCCAATAAGCTGACAAGGTGTTGTTGCCGGGTGGAAGTTCAGTGACCAGGTAATCAATTTGGCTGGAATCGCAGATCTTGATTCGTTGTGCGGTATTCATTTTTTCGGAGATACTGAGGATGGCTATTTTTTTGGCCGAGCGCAGAAGAGCTTTTTTCACCTGGACAACTTCCCAGTCAACATCTGTAAGGCCATCCTGGACTGAAAAAGCATTGGCTCCGAGAAGACAGAGATCCACCTTGATCTCGGCCAACTGGTTTAATACACTGGCGCCGACATGCAGGTTTGCGTTTTTGTTCAGGCGCCCTCCGATGGTAATTACGTCGATGTTGCTGTGATCTGAAAGGGTAATTGCTACCTGCGGGCTGATAGTGAAGAAGGTAGCATGCAGGTTGTCGGGAATGGATTTGGCGAGTTCCAGCATGGTGGTACCGCCTTCGGTGAGCACCAGCATGTCGTTCTTTAGAAGGGAAAGTGTTTTATGTGCGATCTGTTGTTTGGCCTCTCTGGCATAAACATTTTGATCATTGATCAGTGGAATGGCCAGCGACTTGCTTACCGCGCCACCGTGCACTTTCAGGATTTTGGCGTTGTCGACCAACTCCTTCAGATCCCTTCTCACAGTGTCCTCTGAAACTTTCAGCAGGGCGCTCAGATCTGAAGACAGGACCTTATTATGAACGTTGATTTCCCTCATAATTATCTTGTGTCTTTCTTCCTTGAGCATGGTAATGTATAAATGATAAATTTGGAAATTTCCGGAGACGTGGACAAAAATAGAAAAAAGAAGAGCTTTAATTTTTTAAATTGGTATTTAAGTTTTTATGCGTTTATATTTGTCAGCAAATACGCATAAATCCGCATAACCCCACACATATGATAAGAATTACTGAGCAGCCGTCCAAGTTCAGGCACTTGGAGAAAATGACAATAGAACAAATAACTGCGGCCATCAACACTGAGGATAAATCTGTGGCCCTTGCGGTTGAGAGGTCACTACCCCAGGTGAACAGCCTTATTCAGGCGATTGTATCGAAGCTTAAACAGGGAGGACGCATGTTTTACCTTGGCGCAGGAAGTGGCGGCAGGCTGGCGGTACTGGACGCCATTGAGCTTCCAACGACCTATGGCATAGACAAGGGAACAGTGAGTGTGATACTGGCCGGAGGAATAGACCGGCTGTTGGACGCTCTTGAGCACAAGGAAGACGACACTGAGGAAGGATGGGCCATGCTTGCCGAGAGGAAAATTTCAAATAAAGATATCGTGGTAGGTATTTCCGCGAGTGGTACGACTCCTTTTGTGGAAGCTGCCTTAAAAGCCTGCAAACAGAATGGGATCACTACTGGTTGTGTGGTGAGCAACCCCGAATCGCCAATAGCCACTTATGCTGATTACCCCGTTGAAGTGGTGACGGGCCCTGAATTCTTAACAGGAAGCACCCGCATGAAATGTGGCACGGCTCAGAAAATGATCCTGGATATGATCAGCACTACTTCAATGATCCAACTTGGAAGGGTAGAAGACAATCGGATGGTCCATGTAGCGCTCATCAATGAAAAAATCATTGACCGTAGTGTAAAAATATTAATCGAAAAGGGCGGTCTCGAAGATTACACTGAAGCTAAAACGCTGTTGTTGTCAAAAGGAAGCGTTAAGAAAGCGTTGGATCATCTGTTGCCACCAAATAATAAGCTTTCTGCCATGGACTAACCAAGGGTTATCTCTTGTACCAAATAATAAATTATTGACTATGCGGGTAGTCCGAATTTTCATTTTCCTTTTGTCCATCCTGATAGGTATTAGTTTACAGGCTCAGCAAGATTTCCAGGTTGGCAGTTCAAACGTTAGCATCGAACCGGATTCATCCGTTTTTTCGCTCGCCCTTGCAGGCTATGGCGCTCCCCGCGACGGTCGTTTTAGTATTACCTGGGAGAATACTGGCAACGCTCCTCAAGGTGTTCTTGCGATAACGGGCCTCAGAAAAAAATTATACGCCGTTACCGGTGAGCATAACCTCGTAGTCAAAGATATGGCCGCAGGTGAGGGAGACTGGTCAACAATCGGAAGGGCAGAAGGTGTTCTTGCATTGACAGGCTTCGATCATACACTCATAGCCGTGAACGCCAGCGGTGAATTGCTGAGCCATGACCTATCAAAGAAAAAAGAGGGGTGGAAAAAAATCGGTACCGCGCAACGGCTCACCGCAGTGGCCATGGCAGATGGCAGGCTCTATGCGAGCGACCAGAACAACGCATTGCTGGTTAAAAAAATACGATCGGGCAATTGGGAAAAAATAGGCACAGCGGGTAGCAGCATGAGCATGACGGGGAATGGAAATAGAGTGTACACCATTGATGCCGATGACAATCTCTTTGTATTAAAATCATACATGCCTTCGAAGGGGTGGACAAAGATCGGACGAAATAATAACTCAACATTTGATATCAAAATCAACAGGATTGCCATTGCTAACAACAGGCTGTATGCACTTGCGGAGGATAATCATATCTATGTGGCCAGGCACAGTACCACAGGCGATTTGTCGGCGAGGGCACTTGCAGTAAAACGAGGTAAAGAAACCGTGGTGATTGTTGGCTTTGATGTTTGCGGGTTTGATTATTCGCTGGCAACAGACATAAAGAATGTAGTGAGCAGGAAAAGAAATATCCCACCAGAAGCTATTTTTCTGAATTGTTCGCACACACATTTTGCTCCGGTGACCCAGACTTTTCCTGCATTTGGCGAGCATGGGCAAACGCCAGACAGCATCTATCTAAATGGAATTGTTAAGCGGGGTGTCATCAGGGCAATTGAGTTGGCCCTGGACAGTATGCAACCTGCAGACTTATCCTTTGGAAGAGGCGTCACCAGGATTGGACACAACAGGAGTTCTCCTGATAATGCAACGCCCTACGACAGCACGGTTGATGTGATCTATGCGAAGGGAAAAAACAAAGCAGGCAGCAGCATTTTATTTTTGACTTCCTGTCATCCTGTTTTCAGAAATGAGGGAATAGAAGGGTTTACTATTTCTGCAAATTATCCAGGAGTGACCAGGAAGCTGATCGAGGAACACGAGTCTATTCGCCACGCCATCTTTTTACAGGCCTGCGCTGGTGATATCAATCCCAGGGAGGACGATCACATGAAAACAGGAGCAGACCTGGCAAGAGATGTGGAGGAGGTTATCGGGAAAGGAATGGAGAAAATATCTGGAGATATTTCTTTCGCCCTGGATACCATCAACGTTCTAATTAAAACATTCAGCAAAGAAAAGGTAGAACAATTCAAACTGGAGAACAGTAATAAAGTAGGAGACGTTGGGGCGGAAAAAAATGTCCGTTGGGCGAACCTCATGCTGGCTTATTATCAGCAGGGTAATCTTCCCACGTCGATACCCGTGTATGTACAAACATTAAATATTGGCAAATGGAAACTGGTAGGTCTTTCGCGTGAAGTGGTAACGGCATATAGTTTTGCCATCAAGCAATTGTGGCCGGATCAAAAAGTAAGCGTGGTCGGATACACCAACGATCTTCCCAGCTACCTGCCGGCAGAAAGTCATATCAAGAGAGCTACCTACGAAGGTTATGATTCCTTTTTCTGGAATGCACAACCAGGATTGTTCCCGGAAAATGTATTGGATATTGTAGTGGATGGAATTAAAACGAAAAATAAATAACTACCGCTGATGCGTTTTTTGATTTTCATGTTATCGCTGGCTTTAGCTGGCACGGTGTCTGCCCAGCAAAGATCGCGGGGAAATGGCAGGATGCAGGTTGGCGTGGCCCAGATCGACATTACTCCCGAAGGACCAATTCGTTTGGCAGGATACGGGGCCAGGGAAAAGAGCGAAGCAAATACTGTACTGCACACTATATCGGCGAAGGCGCTTGCTTTTGGCACCGATGCGCAGGGGAGTTCCGTAATGATTACTGTAGACCTTGTGGGTATTCCAGGACATATCACCAGGGAAATCGCCCGCCGGCTTTCCACAAAAGCAGGACTTCGGCGATCCAATTTTACTATATGCGCCTCGCACACACACGGTGGGCCAGAGGTGGGCAACCTGCTGAATATCCTGCAATACAGGGGCGAAACATTCAGCGACTCTTTATTGTCACTACCGCAACAGCAACATATTTCGCTTTACATCGAGCAGCTCACGGCAAAACTTGAACAAGTGGCATTGATGGCACTTAAAAACAGGAGCGAATCGCTGGTTAGCTGGGGGCAGGGGCAATTGGGATTTGCAAAGAATCGTCGCCAGGAGAATGGACCGATTGATAATGCTATGCCCATCATGGTCGTTAAGGATCTTAAGGGAAATCTCAAAGCGATATTGGTTAATTATGCTTGTCATGGAACCACGCTGGAAGGCAGCATGAACGAGGTACATGGAGACTGGATGGGCGAAGCACAGCGGATTATTCAGGAAAAGCACCCTGGTAGTATCGCTATGGTAGCTATTGGTTGCGGAGCTGACGCCAACCCGAACCCCCGCGGAAAAACGGAATACATTACGCAACTGGGACAGTCGGTGTCTGATGAAGTAGATCGTTTGATCGGTCTTCCCCTGACCCCGCTGACGAGGGTTCCATCCGGAAATTTTACAACGATAGAACTTCCGTTCGAGCATGTGCCGAACACGGCAGAACTCGTGCAACAGTCCGACGACAAAACGGTTAAAGGATATTATGCCCGCCTCGCGCTCGATCGAACCGCAAGAGGCGACAGCATTCCTTCCAGTCAAAAATATATCATTCAAACCTGGTCGTTTGGAAACGAACTGCTGATGATTTTCCTGGCCGGTGAGGTGGTGGTAGACTATTCACTGCGACTTAAAAAGGAATTAGGACAGGAACGCCTTTGGATTAATGCTTATGCCAATGATGTTCCCTGTTATATTGGATCACGCAGGATAATACGCGAAGGAGGTTATGAAGCGGAAACCTCCATGTACTTTTACAATAAACCATCCAAATTTGCAGAGGATGTCGAGGAACTGATCATAGCAGCGGTACATCAATTGGTTCCCGCATCCTTCAAATCAGCACGATTAAAAAAATAATTAGTTATGAGAACTCTTCTTTTTTTATTGTTTTGTCTTATTGGTTTTCAATCGGCAGATGCCCAGGCGAGCAAACAACTGTTCAATGGCAAGGACCTCAGTGGCTGGACGGTTCATGGTACGGAAAAATGGTACGTGGAAAAAGGTAACCTGATATGTGAAAGTGGTCCGGACAAACAATACGGATACCTTACTACGGATAAAACTTACAAGAATTTCGAACTGGACCTGGATTTCAAACTGGAGGCCAATGGGAACAGCGGAGTATTTATCCGCTCGGGTATCGAGGGTACAAAGATCAGCGGTTGGCAGGTAGAAGTTGCGCCCCCGGATCATCATACAGGAGGGATATATGAATCCTATGGCAGGGAGTGGCTCATCATACCCAAGCCGGAAGATGAAAAGATGCTGAAGGCTAAAGACTGGAATCACCTTCGGATTCACATGATCGGAGATGAGGTTACCACCTGGTTGAATGGAAAACAGATGGTTCATTTGAAAGATGCGAAAATAGGTGCCGCCAATGGCATGATAGCGCTACAGATACACGATGGAGGCGGGATTAAAGTGAGGTGGAAAAATATAGAGATCAAAGAATTGAAGTAAAACAAAGGCTAAGATTAGCGACCCGCATAGCATCATAATGAAACTCTGTAAATAATGTCGACGAATAAAGTCCCAGGTAGTATTCAGCCTCTTTTCATTATCGGGATGTTGTTTTTTATATTCGGATTTGTTACCTGGTTGAGTTCGGTGCTTATTCCTTATCTGCAGCTCGCCTGTGAGCTGAATAATTTTGAATCCTACCTGGTGGCCTTTGCATTTTATATTTCTTATTTTGTCATGGCACTTCCATCAACTTGGATATTAAAAGCCACGGGATTCAAGAAAGGCATGGCCTTGGGCCTTGTGGTGATGGGTCTGGGGTCGTTGTTATTTATTCCTGCGGCGATGACTCGCACTTATTCCTTATTTCTATTAGGATTGTTCATCCAGGGTGCGGGGATGGCTTTATTACAAACTGCCTCGAATCCATATGTAGCTATCCTTGGTCCGCGGGAAAGCGCCGCAAGACGCATCAGTATAATGGGAGTGTGCAATGGAATAGCAGGAGCATTATCACCCATTATTCTGGGCGCGATCGTATTAAACGACACCGACAACATAAAGAACAAGTTGATTACGCTGACGCCGTTACAGAAAGCCGCGGAACTAAGCCAGTTGGCGGCCCGGGTGATACAGCCTTACCTCATCATAGTTATTGTCCTTATTGGGCTGGCCTTAATGGTGTATTATTCCCGTTTGCCCGAATTAGACGCTGATGCAGAGAATGCTGAACTGTCTGCGGCAAATGAAAACAAGAAAACGATCCTTGAGTTTCCACATTTGATCCTGGGTGTTGTCACCTTATTCTTTTACGTGGGTGTTGAAGTGATTGCGGGTAATACCATTATCAGCTATGGATCTTTTCAGGACATACCAATCATGAGGGCGAAATTCTTCACGTCCATGACCCTCGTCTGTATGTTGATTGGGTACCTGATCGGCATTGTCTGCATCCCCAGGTATTTTTCGCAGGAGAAAGCGTTGAAGATCTCCGCTATCGCGGGGTTGGTCTTTGCAATGACGGCATTGGCTACCACCGGATTTACTTCTGTGTTGTTTATTGCACTTCTCGGCCTGGCCAACTCTCTGATGTGGCCGTCGATCTGGCCACTGGCCATTGCCGACCTGGGTCGCTTCACCAGGATAGGATCTTCCCTACTGGTCATGGCCATTGCGGGGGGTGCAATTCTACCATTAATATACGGAGGCCTTGCCGACATTTTCAATCCGAGGCAGGCCTATTGGATCGTGGTACCCTGTTATCTGCTGATCTGGTATTTCGCGGTTGCGGGACACAAGATCAGAACCGGTTCATCTCCTTTGAAAATAAATAAAAAGAGTCTTCAATGATATTGATAGCAGACGGAGGCTCCACAAAAGCGAGCTGGTGTATAATCGATGACCACGGAGTGACTTCCAATTTTGACACGGAGGGCTACAATCCACATTTTGTCGACGCGGATTACATCATCCAATCGATCCACAAGAATTTTCCCGCGACATTGCAGAAAAACAGGATCAGCGAAATTTATTTCTATGGCGCAGGATGCATGGCAGGCAAGTCCGGAATAGTAGAACATGCCCTGACTGTTGTATTTCCGCAGGCGAAGACCGAAGTGTCGATGGATCTTCTTGCGGCATCGAGGGCCTTGCTGGGACGGACGAGCGGTTTTGCGGCCATACTGGGAACGGGCACCAATACTTGTTTGTATGATGGCAAAACAATGATCCAAAATATAGATTCACTGGGATTTCTATTGGGTGACGAGGGCAGCGGAGGAGCAATTGGAAAAAGATTGTTGTCCGACTACATGCGGAATTATATGCCAGAGAACCTGACCAAAGAATTTTTCAATACTTATCGCTTAACTTTTGACGATATCATGCACGAAGTGTATACGGGGCCCATGGCCAATCGCTATTGTGCAGGTTTTTGCAAATTCATCATCCAACGCATGGACGAGGACTACCTGCAGCAACTCGTGAGGTTGTCTTTTCGCGATTTTTTCAGCAACCTGGTATGCAGGTATCCAAAGTATGAGAGCTATTCATTTAATTGTGTAGGTTCTATAGGTTACGGATTCAGGTTGATCCTTTCGGGGGTGGCCAATGAGTTCGGCATGACGGTTGGTAATATCATTCAATCGCCTATGGAAGGCCTTGTAAAATACCATGCCGGCCACAATGCGGTGCAGGCTTAGTTCTGGTGTAGCTATAACAGTTGCCTGATAGTCATTTCCTGTTAACAAATTAAATTGCGATCGTCTTATTCTATGATGTCCCGCCCGCGAGTACAAATTTTGTCATAGACCGCTTTTGATCATTTGCACCAAAGTTCTTCTAAATTTGAACTCATTTAGTAAAGTGCAAAGATGAATTAAATCGGTGTTTATGAGAGAAGTCCTTGTGTATTCTTGTCTCCTGTTGTGCATTACTCCCACTCTGGCTCAAAGCCACAATGAAGACTCAAAAAGGCCAAATATTATTTTTATCCTCACCGACGACATGGGTTATGGTGACCTGAGTTGTTATAATGGAACATATGCTACACCGAATATAGATAAGATGGCTCGGGAAGGCACCCGGTTTCTCAATTATTACAGCGCTTCACCAGTTTGTTCGCCATCCCGTGTGGGTTTGTTAACGGGGAAGGCACCTGCCAAATCGAATATTACTAACTATCTCAGCGATAAGAAGCATAATCGGGATTGTGAACAAAATGATTATCTGAATCCTTCCGCTACAAGCATCGCAAAGATTTTTAAAACCAACGGCTATCTTACGGGGCATTTCGGGAAGTGGCATATGGGTGGTGGCCGGGATGTTATAAACGCTCCACAAATCAGCCAATACGGTTTTGATGAATGGAGCAGCACCTGGGAAAGCCCTGATCCTGATCCTTTGATTACTTCCAGTAACTGGATTTGGGCGGACACAGACAGCGTCAAGCGGTGGAATCGCACAGCCTATTTTGTTGACAGGACCCTGGATTTTCTAAAAAAGCATAAAGGAAAACCCTGCTTTGTCAATCTTTGGCCTGATGACGTGCACACGCCTTGGGTACCCGGAGACGATTATAAAAAAAATGAGGGTGCAGCAGAAAAGAACTTTCTTCCGGTTCTGAAGGAGTATGACAAACAGATCGGTCGGTTATTGGATGGGCTAAAAACTTTGGGTCTTGACAAGAATACGATTGTGGTATTTACAAGTGACAACGGTCCGGCGCCAAATTTCAGACACGATCGATCGGCTGGTTTGCGTGGTACCAAACTTTCTTTGTATGAGGGTGGCATCAGAATGCCCTTCATCGTGTGGGCGCCTTCCAGGCTACCCGTTGGCAAGTTGGACAGCATTTCTGTCATTACTGCAACTGACCTGCTGCCATCATTTTGCAGGATGGCAAATATTACTACTGTCCCGAATGGTGATGGCGAGGATAGAAGTGCAGTATTGTCCGGCAAACCGTCCTCACGAAAAAAAGAAATATATTGGGAGTACGGTCGTAATGAAATCGGTTTTGATTACCCGAAGAGACCGGGCGACCGAAGTCCGTCGCTTGCGATAAGAGATGGCCAATGGAAACTGCTGATGAATAAAGATGGCAGCAAACCGCAGTTGTACAATATCTCAAAAGACAGAAATGAAACCGTTAACCTTGCGGTCCAACAGCCTGCGATTGTAAAAACATTAACAACCAAATTGCTTAGTTGGTGGAAGGGGGTTGAAAGGCATCCCACCTTATGACACCGGCTTCACCCACATCTTCAGTCCATGATTTGATCTTTCAGTTGCTCCTTGAACCGCGTCTCGGTATTACTCAAGAGTAGGGGAGTCGATTTCCGGGATTATTACAGGAATTGGAGGAGTTATAATTTTTTTGGTATCAAACTCTCAACACTTACTTTTGCGCCGGAGAGATGGCAGAGCGGTCGAATGCGGCGGTCTTGAAAACCGTTGAGGTGCAAGCCTCCGGGGGTTCGAATCCCTCTCTCTCCGCCTTCGCCCGCCAAAGCTTTAGCGAAGGCGGGCTTTTTATTGCGGGCTTCGG
The DNA here is from genome assembly GCA_963808065.1 of uncultured Chitinophagaceae bacterium. Classification (GTDB taxonomy): domain Bacteria; phylum Bacteroidota; class Bacteroidia; order Chitinophagales; family Chitinophagaceae; genus Flavitalea. The sequence continues at coordinate 520,451 of CAWEEK010000006.1, read as the reverse complement.
CGGACAAGTCCGCCTTCAGTTTTCCAAACTTTAGGAAGCGAAAATGAAAGGCGCAAAGCGCCGGCTTTGTTTGATTGAAGCCCCCATCTAAGGGATCGCCGAAGGCAATCCCTCTTTCACTCCCCGCCTTTGTCCGCCATAGCTGCCATGCAGCGACGGCGGAAGCTTCAGCAAAAGCAAGCTTTGTTTGATTGAAGCCCCCATCTAAGGGATCACCGAAGGCAATCCCTCTTCCACTCGCCGCCTTTGTCCGCCATAGCTGCCATGCAGCGACGGCGGAAGCTTCAGCAAAAGCAAGCTTTGTTTGATTGAAGCCCCCATCTAAGGGATCGCCGAAGGCAATCCCTCTTTACTCCCCGCCTTTGTCCGCCATAGCTGCCATGCAGCGACGGCGGAAGCTTCAGCAAAGGCAAGCTTTGTTTGATTGAAGGCCCCATCTAAGGGATGGCCGAAGGCAATCCATCTCCACCAATCAAATTAGAAAACCCGCCATGGTCGAGGGTTTCATAATTTTGCATTTTCTCGGGAAGTCAATCGGAGAGCAAGTCTTAATCCCACATATGTTCATTAATCAAGTTTGCTTGGACGGCCAAGTCGCATTGGGGTACTTGTCTCTGTCAAAATTATCGTTCAAACACCATCGAATTAATTTGTTAAGAGGTTACAGGACAACAAATTTTTAGTACTTTTAGCGACCCCTTCTCTCGCCCGCTAATATCCTTCCAATCGCTGTAAACTAATACCTTCAATATGAAACTCAGTTTGTTGTTGCTTCGGGTAGCCGCCCTGGGTCTACTCGTATTACAAATTACCAGTTGTCAAAAAATTTTGGATCATTGGCCAGGACACGGCCACGGTGGTGGAGACAGCACCGTTAAATACAGAATCAAAAGTGTAAAGTATTTCGCAGTCCACGAGGTTGATACCTCAAAATTTCGAGAAGCAACCTTTGAGTATGGGACGGACAATGTGCTCGATAGTGTTGTGTCAACGGGCAATGATCCGAGCATTACGGAAACCCTTCACTTTACCTATAATGCCACCGGAGCATTAGTTGCATACGACAAGTCTCATCGTGAGTCATCCGATTATTATGGAACCTATCTCATCGAGCATAGGTATGGCATAGGAAGTGGAAATCGAATCCTGAAAGACACAATGGTCTTTACAGAATGGGCGAGCGGATATCGCGACGAGTCTAATTTTGAGTATGATGATCAGTCCCGCGTTATTAGGGACGTACATCAATTCAATTCAGATGGAAATTTATTTCCTGTAGACACCGTAATTTTTAATTACGATGCGAGAGGAAATCGAGGATTTGTAGATATAGGCCGCACAGGTAGTAATGGTGGCGGGGTAACCGACAGCACCGTATATGATAACAAAGTCGCTTACAGATCAACCAACCCAATATTTCAGCTAATTGATCGGGACTGGAGTAAGAACAACTCGACTTACGCGACGAGTTATAATTCTGCTGGCCTCCCATTAGGTTTTGCAAAAGGTTCTCAGGAAGCCTTTCTCGATCTGGGAGAGCCAAGAGTTATCGAATGGGAGCAAGTGCCTTGACTTTATTGATCTGGATTCTTTCTACAGGTGCCTCCTTCGGGAGGCATTTTGTAATAAACGACTTCAATCTCATATGTATATCGGTATCTCTATATAAGTAAAAAGCCCCGGGTATCGCCGTCTGAAACGCCGCAGTACTATCCAAAGGTGTTCAGATCATTTCCGTAAATTTATGAAGGTATCAACTTTCGACTAATGCTAATAGTAATTAGTGGTGAAAAAAACTATTCTTCATAAGGAAGAGAATGCTTTTACTAGTTTATTTGCATTTATCGAAAATGAACAGCATAGGCAAATCAGGTCCATGCACCGTAATTTGCTACACTTCTACTGGCAAATCGGAACTCATATTAATCAATACGTCTCCGACAAGCAAATTCATCGAATCGGCAGCCTTAGTAAAGAGGTCTCAGCAGATTTAGTTCCTCAATTTGGGCCAATTTTTAAAGAAAGGCAGCTTTCAGGAATGATGAAACTGGCAAAAGTAGTTCAGGATCCAGAACATGTTTCGAAATTGGCAAATCTTGTAAGTTGGTCGCATATTTCAACTCTGTTATTATTAAAGCAATGGGATACGATGCTTTTTTTCGCCTCCAGAGCGGCCGAACACCGACTGACGATTCGACAATTAAGAAAAGAAATTAGAACAGAAGTTCTCAAAGAACCATTTGTACAGAAGAAGATGCGCACGCTGATGACTAATGGCCGCCCACAGGCTTTTAATTTGACTAGCCGTTTCAGTCAGACGCAGCCATTCATTAAGAATCTTTTTAGAGATAAAGAATTTCTCAAATTCATATCAAATATCTCTGGCGATATTTCGACTCCAAAGCCATTAAATCGAAATCACAAAAGTCTGCCCTATTATCAATTGTCTGAAAACCTTTTTCAGGACATTACCAATTTTCGGACTCAGCAACACATAATTGTCAATCACTTATTAAATTATTTTTTGTGGAATTTAGGCCAAACCATTGCTTTGCATTGGAAGGCGCAAAGCGCACTAACAAATATGTCAGTAAGCTTGCAGAAACGGTATGGGCGTTTGTTTGAATTACTGAATCTGAAAGACTGTTATGAATTTCAACGACAGCTTCCAGATTTCGCTGTCGCGACACGTATTTTCTACCTTGTTAGCTGGAGACATATTTTGGAGCTGTTACCACTAAGTGAACTCGAAGCCAGGCTATTTTATGCCAGGCTTACCGCAACTGAGGGGTTAACCGTCAGAGAAATGAAAGAAAGAATTTCTGCACGGGAATTTGAGCAAAATGGTGATGCAGCAAAGCATGAACAAAATATAATTAAAAGATTACAAAGTCATGTCGCAGAAAAATATACCGGCAATGTATATATAAGTACAGTGATCCCCAACGAGGACAACGCGAATTATAACCTCAAATGTCATAATATTTTTGAAGATGAGCTACTCCTAAGCTTTGTAAAAGCAATATGAAAATGTATATTTTCTGAGGGATTCTTAGGTGGCCGATGTCCCCCAAACCAAAATAAAGAGGCCATCTCATTGCTTTGAGATGGCCTCGATTGGAATTATCGAACTCTAATTTCATCTACTAGTCATGGAACTTCTTCCCATTCGATCTCGCGTGGTTCACCAAGGTGTAAGAACTCCTCGGTTGAACCTTGAGCAAATCCAAGCGGCAAGCCCGCTGAATTATACCCCCTTGCGAAGTTGGAATTATTCACGCTGTAGTCGCGATCAATGAGTTGAAATACCGGATTGGTGGAACGATATGCGACTTTATCATCATAAACTGTATTGTTTGTTTCGCCATCTCCGTTAACTCTTCCGGTGACCATACCTCTATTACCCTGGTCGTTATAATTAAAAATAACGCTGTCCGATGATGGCCCTGGCTCGTAATCACTGATATCAAAATAATCTTTGGCGATACGCCCTTTGCTGTCGTATTCAAAATGTGAGATAATATCAAAGGCATATCCGGCAGAAGTACTGTAGGCGAAGGAGTCTGTCGCGGCGCGTCCGGTGTTATCGAGACTGTAAGCATCCGAATAAACAGCAACCGTAAAACCTGAGTCGTCCTTCAGGGCGGTATATTTTTTTAAATTTTCATTTTGGTCATACTCGAAAGTGAGAAGCACCTTGTACTCCGGGTGTGAGCCAGTAACGCTGTCTAACAGGTTGTCAGCGCCATAATGAAATGTGGCCCTGACCTTGGCAGTGTCATTAGGATTATTGGTTCCGTACACCATAGACTTTATCCGGTAATGAACTGTACTGTCCTCCCCGTCATGCCCATGCCCATGTCCCGGCCAATGCTCAATAATTTTCTTACAGCTGGTGATTTGAATGGCAAGGGCGCTTAGGGCAACCACTCGCAGCAACAAGGAAGCTTGTTTCATATTATAGGTTATTGATTACGGTGTTGGCGAGAATAGTGGAATGAAAATGAAGGGAGTAAAAGAGGTATTCAAATTTAGCAAGTTTTATCGAATCCAGCTAACTAAAGCTATGGGGGAATGCTGCCATCTGGGAACAAAGTGTTCCCTTGAAAAAATGTAAATTTGGTCAGACAAATTAGATATGCATACCCCTCTTGCATAATGTTCTTCTATTCACTAATAAACCTGAATATATGCTCTACTCTAAACTAATGATGATCGTGTTTTGTTTTTTACCTCATTTCTTGTGGTAACCAAACTGCCAATGAAACCATCCAGCAACCATTGGATAGCAGCACCGGCGCCAACTCTGCACCGCCAGATACCGGGTTTGCCTACGATGCAGCTACGGATGGAATGATGGTTGCTCCGAAAATGACACGCATATTGGGCGATACTCTCGGTATTAAGATGTACGAAGTGATCTCGAAACCTGGTGATTCAATTCCTCTACATTCTCATCCGGATCATGCTTTTTACGTTATTCAGGGCGGTAAAGCTGCCATTTACTTTGGAAGTGACAGACCAAGAATGGGAATTGAAGCCCAGGGATGGGTTTTGTCAATGGTCCAGTCAAAGATGCCGCAAAAAATATTGGTAAAACAAACATCAAATTTTTAGTAGTTGACATTTACCGGCCCCGGGCGAATACCAGTTCACTGAATAAATAATGCGGAATTATTGAAGATTTCTCACGGCAGTATCAAATGCAGATCACCGAACTGGTGCCATTCGTAACCAGTTCTTATCGCTTCCCTGTAAGCCCTGTCAATATGGTCAAAACCACCCATTGACTGCAACATATTTAAGTGAGACGCTTTCGGCTCGTGAAAACCAGTAAGCAGACCATCAACACCCTTCATTATATAGTTGCTGTCAATAAACAATTCTGTATTGCCTTGATAGGGTATTACCTGACCCTCGTTGTTTAGCGCTGTTTCAATTGCCCGTACGACAGTAGTGCCTACCGCTATGATTCGCCTTCCCTGGCCCTTCGCCGTATTAATGACGGAGGCGGTGATGGGGTCAACCTCCATATATTCTGGATAAGGCATTTCGCCTTCTTCAAGACTTGACACCCCGGTGTGCAAAAGAATTGGCGCGATTGTCACGCCTTTTGTAATTAACCGTTCAATTAAACCAGCTGTGAAAGCTCGGCCTGCCGAAGGCATTTCGGCGCTGCCAGGATGAAAGGAGAAAAATGTCTGGTAATAGGAGAGTGGGTATTGACGATCTAAATTTTCATACTGTATGGGCTGTGCATTGACCGACAAGTATTTTTGCATCGGCTGATCAATTCGAAGTTGGCTATCCATAGGTGCAGCGCCTCCTCATTTTCATGAAACCGATGAATTAATTTTACACCTGCCCCCGAGGGCAATTTAAAAACCATTTCGGCCGAGCCCCCGTTCCAGCGCACGGTTTTGTTGCCTTTCACTTCCCTGATCTCAACGAGCCATTTCCTGTAATTTAGTTTGGTGCTGACGTGCAATTTTCCCTGTTTTCCATATGGTAACAGTACTGGAAGGGCCGACGGGACCATGGCTCATGTATTTACGACCAGCACGTCTCCCTTTCGTAAAAAATCTGTCAGGTGGTTGAAAGTAGTGTGATCAATTCTGTCGGAATTTTTGTTATCATTAATCGCACGTCATCTCTCGCTATATTCCGCTCTTCAGTTGGTTTTGGGCAGGATAGGTGTTGGGGTAAGTCGAATTGTATGATAGAATGCGCTGTTACATTCATTGTAATTGTTCTTTAAGAATTGATGTGGTATATCGCCCGCTGGGTAGTTCATTTTTAATAAGCTCCATTAACGCCGGTACGGCGTGTTCCTCAGGGAGAGGTCGGTCGCCTTATCCTGTCCGGCAAAGGCTGCCTGATGCATATCTGTGCGCATATCGCCGGGATCAAAAGAGTAGAATTTGTATTCCGGATTTTCCTTTGCAAGTATGGTAGTCATGTGATCAAGACCGGCTTTGCTGCCGCCATAGGCACCCCAGTTTTCATAGGCTTCAGCTCCGGCGTCGCTACTTACATTGACAATTGTAGCACGCGGGTTTAGATAGGACCTTATTTTTTGTAGTAATGAAATGGGGGCAATCATGTTTGTGTGAAAAATTGTATGCAGGTCATCTATGGGATGATTCAATAAAGATGGCATTGGGGAAACCCCAAGGGCAGACGCGCTGTTAACTACCAGATCCAGTCTCCATTGGTTAGTTTGTAAGACTTCTACCAGTTGCAGCAAGTGTATTTCGTCTCTTACGTCTCCAGATACGGCAATTACTTTTGTAATGCGTCCCAGACGATTTCTTGCCTCTAATAACTTTTTTGCATTTCTTGCATTGATGAGCAGGGTCCATCCTTTAAGAGCCAGATTTTCGGCTAAAGCGTAACCAAATCCTTTCGAGGCCCCCGTGATAAGGGCTATTTTGTTATTTGTCATAATTAATTGTTTGATTGAGTACTGCAAAGGTCAACAGTTGCGATAGAAGCAAAAACGGACCTAAGGCCAGAACTTGACCTGTACTATAGTGCAGTAAATAGGGAGTTGGGCGAATTCTGAATGAGATCAGTTCATCATGATACCTCGCTGAATGGCGTTGTTGATTGCCTCGGTGCGGTTAGTAGCCAGTAGCTTTGCCAAAATAGCGGTGATGTGAAACTTAATGGTGCGTTCTGCCAGGAATAGCTGCTCAGCGATTTGCTTATTAGATAAGCCCTTCCTGACCAATGTCAGCACTTCGAGCTCCCTTTTGGTCAATGGCGATGTGGGATAGTGAAATCGTACGTCTTTGTTTTTATCTTGCTTTCGCTCTTCGGTTAATAGCAATATTTGCTGTTGTAATTCCTTTGCCTGATCCAATGATTGTTTTATCAGCTCGATCCCTTTAGGCATTTTCTTTTGTTCCAATAGTGAATGGGCATCATGAAGCCCTGTAACCAGGCCATCAATTCTGCTTTGCAGTACCCGCTCTATTACTTCATTAAGCGCGGTCTCTCTGCCGGATGGGTTGAAATTGTATGCTTCCTGAACTCTTGTGCGCTGAATCGCAATGCCAATTAGTTCTGAGATGGTATTGAGCAGTGACAATTGCTGCTCATTCAGCTTTTGTGTTTCTTTACTCACCAGATTAATAAGCCCCACTTTTTGTCCGTTTGTTGTAATGGGAATCGTTGCATGAAACTTCAGGTCCCTGGTGCCTGACTTGATATTTTTTAAGCGGCTGCAGGCAATCTCGCTGATGTTCCGGGCCTTGGCGATGTCGTTTGATAAATATTGTTCGATACAAAAACACCACCCTGACAGACGTTCCGGGTGGTTGGCCAAAGCAGGAGGCAAATTATAAGACGCGGCCAGATAAACTGACTTGACATCGGCCTGCACCAGCCAGATCCACCCGGTTTCAAGATTGAGTAACTGAACGGTTTTTTCCAGGGAAATTCCTAGCGCCGCGGGCAAAGAAAATTCCCTGTTCAGGCTGCTGGCTATCTCATACAAATGCGCGAAATAATCTTTGTGAACCATGGTTTGTGCTTCAACCAGGGCAAATTCGGTTTAATTTCTTAATTGTAGATGTTCGAACCCGTGAGGACGCCGGGAACCTTATCACTAACTCAAAACATACGTCTTCCCCCAAGTCGACATTGCCTTCAATACGGGCGACAAGCTTTTGCCCAAATCCGTAAAAGAGTATTGTACACGCGGGGGAATTTCATTGTATTGCTTACGCAGTATAAGCCCGTCGCTTTCCAGCTCTTTCAGCTGCTGCGTCAATACCTTTCTTGATATGGTGGGTATGCGCGCTGCAATTTCACCAAAGCGTCTCTTCCCCGATGTGAGATAAAATAAGATTATACACTTCCACCTGCCTCCGATGTATTCCAGCGTTGCCGTCATCGGGCATGCTACATCTTCGTTAAAACTTGCCATTAGTTACTATTTAGTTACCACTTTTTGCCAGTTACCAGAAGGTAACACGTTACTTTTTAAGACCAACATTAGTTTCTTTGCGAAACTAAACTAAATATCATCTTGTGCTACCATGAAAACAAATGGCGCACCAACAGATCAATATCACAATAATTAAAAATAAATAAAATGAAAACAATACTTGTCATCGGAATGAATCCTCGTACGATCGACTTTACAAATCCGGAATTGCCCAAGGGACTGACCGTAGAAATGGTGGAACAGGGCACCAAAGCCACTTTGGAAAAATTAATGGCTATGGGTTATGAAGCCGAAGCATTTTTAATTGATACGGGCACTACGGACTTTACCCATCTTGCAAAACAGTTAAAGGCTAAGAACTATGCCGGAGTAGTAATTGGGAATGGTATAAGAAGTCAAACGTCAAATTTTATTTTGTTTGAGCAAATCGTCAACATAGTCCATGCGAATGCGTCTAAGTCTATAATTATTTTTAATACACTTCCTACCAACACGGATGAAGCTGTAAAACGTTGGCTTTAGAACCTCAGATAAATTTTCCTAAACTTAACGAGTCTCTTGCGGAGTATGTACCTGGGATATCGGCTTTCCCGCAAACAGGGAGCTGTATGTGGATGAATTGGCTTTCCAATCATTTGCAGTTGAAGTCATCGACCAGATCTTGAAGCTTTTTGCGAATGGGCGCGCCTTTGGACGCAGGGGAAACCTGAAAGAGAATCGTAGTATGGTCGCTGGAACACGGTTTTACCTGAGTCATGACATACAACTTGATTGGTTTTTGCGCCATGTAGTCGAGCATGGAGATTTCGCCAATAAATGTTTCTGCAGCATTTGCAGAACGGACAGCAGGCTTGATCGATACTGAAACCGGAAACAACTTTTCTTTAGGAATTTTTCTTTTTTCTATGTTTCGGCCGATCAGCCCGGTGTAATACGCCTCGAGATTCGCTTTCAAATTTTCAGCAGTGACGTGCTCATGCCCCTGCAGAAACCAGACAAATGCATAACTCCAGTATTCTTTACTGTCAGCCTTGCCCCACCCTGGCGCAAAACGCAATTCTTCCTGACCCTTGTAGGGGATCGAAGGAGCGAACTCGATAGGAATGGGAAACATCTCTTTACCCCAACCCGCAGGGTCTGGAAAATTGTAGGATGTTGTATCAAAGCTGTGGTGTTGCGCGCGCACTTGGGCAAGTGATAGTATGGCAACTATGAAAAAGCAGACCCGTATTCTTTTCATACAATTACTTAAGTAGCTCCGTAAATATAAATATATAATCTTTCAGCAAAGAATGTTCTGCGGAAGGGTGTGGAAATACATCCCCCAGTTGCTGTTACAGTTACTTGAAATTTGACCTATCTTCCTAAAAATGGGATTTATGTGCAACTCGAGGTGTTAACTGTGAGAACATATACTCGGTAACTTCGCGATAAGGTTTAAATAACTTTGCATCTGATTTCCGATTTGAATTCAAGCCACCCCTGGATGAGTGACAATTCAAACCATGGCTCCGTTCAATCTCTGCTGAATTATTTCCAACAGCTCATTCCGTTATCGGAAAAAGGAGCAGGAATTGGTTGTTCAAAGTTTCAAGCCACAGTATAAATCCGAACTTCCCGGAAAATCATTGTCGACCCATCTAATCCTATTGCTCCAGCTGAGAACGGGCGATCAAAAAGACAATTGGCGAGTCGGAATCAGCGGGAGAGATAATTTCTAATTTACTTCCTAAGGGTGCCAGATTGGCCAAGGCCATGGTAATGCTTGGAGTTGCTACTTTATCCGGGTCCAAAGCTCTCCAAGATCCAAAAAATGTTTTGTTTTACGCAACTGATGACATGACGATAAATTTGCGAAGTGGACGAGTTGATCAGAGATAGTGGATTTGAACCAGTAAGGCTAGGTGACATCAGTCAATCCATTCGTCGAAGCTTTTGGCGAATTTCATGAATTTGGTGCTCTGGGGAAGACGGTTACCCTTTCTGAAACAAAAACGTTACTTGATGCATATCGCCTGTCTCCCCGTCATTGATAAGAAGTAAACACGTGTAAGGCAGTAGTTTTCTCATGAAATACTGTTTCAGAGATCATTTTTTTGGTGATGTACTGTCAGTCAGATTCAGGTGGTAGTGATGATGGATAATGTTAAGATTGTTCTTCATCTAACCAGGTGTAAAGTGTTTTTCTGCTAATGTTCAATTCACGGGCAGCTTTGGTTTTATTAAAGCCATTTTTGACGAGTGCACTGCGGGCCTTTTGATATTTTCCTCGTCTTCTTCATTTATTTTCGCCGGCAGCTCCTGATTCCTGAACAGTATTCCTTCGAGTACCGCCTTTTCTTCAATCAAGGCGTGCCTGGTAATTACCTGCTCCAGTTCCCTCACATTGCCTGCCCATTGATGGTTTTTTAACCGATCCATGAAACCCTCCGTTATGCCGAGAAGTTTTTTATTAAACTTCGAGGATAATTTTGCCAGGATATTGGTGACCAATAAAGGAATATCGGTTTTGTCTCTCCCTCAAAGCAGGGAATTTTAATGATAATAGCGCTCAGTCTGAAATAAAGATCAACACGGAATTTTCCCTCTTCAACCAGTTTTTCCAGATTTTGATTTGATGCGCAGAGAATACGCACATCTACCTGAATTGGTTTCTGTCCACCCAATGTCACGATTTCGCCTTGCTGAATCACTCTTAATAAGGCGGCCTGACCATGCGGGCTCAGATCCGCAATCTCATCAAGAAACAATGTTCCTTTGTTGGCCAGTTCAAATTTTCCCAGCCTTCTGTAAACACCTCCCGTAAAAGCGCCTTTCTCATATCCAAAAAATTCGCTTTCGATCAAAGTATCCGGAATGGCCCCGCAGTTAACGGTAATAAAAGGATGACCTTGACGAGGGCTGAGCAGGTGTATCTGCGTGGCAACTAATTCCTTTCCGGTTCCCGATTCACCATCGATACAAATGTTCACGTCGTAGGGCGCCACTTTTTGAATCAAATTATAAAGTGCTTTCATGGAAGGTGAAGAACCGATAAGATTCCCTAATCTTGGCAATGGATGAAGCCGGTTTCCAGGGAAACTAATATTCTTAAAACCTCTTACCCTCATGTTGACTGATTCGATCACCGGAAACCTGTCAAACACCGACCCCCCTGCATATCCATGTATAGGAACCTGGGTAAGAAATTCATCGAAGTCTTCAGGATTGTAGGAATCCTCCATAAATCAGCGAGAAAGGTTTGCGTCCGGATTTATGAACGCTTGTGATCATCTCTTTGGCCTTGTAACACAAGCTGAAGTTGATTGCGCTTTTCAATGGTATCCGTTATTTCGAATGTCAGTCCAACATTGAGGATAAGCGCATCAACATCGTTAGAGGCGAATAAATTGGCGTCTTCTGCAGAAGGGCGAAACCAAAAGTTGTAAATCCCAAAGCCCTGGCCTTTTGCAAAAGTTCCACCTCGGCCTGTATACTCAAGACCTTCATTTTCTATGTGCGCACGAAATTCACCGTCAATAAACCCGATGGCAGGCCAGTTTGTAATTCCCTCTACACCCATCTCTTTTAATTTTTCCAGTACTTGCTGAATTTCAAGAACCGGATCACTGGCGAATACACCAGCAACAACAGGAGTATTTCCCCTGCGAGGGAGTATATGCTGACGTAACAAATCCCTCCATCTGCCTGTTTGCATTACCATATGGCATGAAAGCAGCCAGGGATCCATAACCCATACTCCTGTACAATCCGGCGTTCAACGCTATGATCAGATCTGCTCCGGCGTTGAACTGCCGATCTGATCATCAGTCCGCTGCCCGCTACAACGCCGATAACAGGAGAGGAAGGTGGTATGGAAGAAACTAAGTGTCAGAAGATTTGATCATTTGTTCTTGAATTATTAAGATGGGTTACTGAAGTGTTACATAGGTAAGTCAAAAGGTAACAGAACTGAGCTTGGGAAAAATCCCTGCTTATCCAAGGCCAATTACCTGCAATATATTGGAACTCAACTTGTTTCAGAGAGTCGCAAAAAACTGGCATCAGGCTTGACTTATATCGCTCGATTTTAATCAAATTTCGCCATAATTATACACATGGTAACGATTTTCTAAATGCCGATAAATAAATGTTGCCCATTCGGGTAACTCATTACCGGGTTCGAACAAGAGCAAAAGGTCAAGGTCAGCACAATCATCTGCCAATTCAGAAAGGGCGGTAGCCATAATGAAAATATACCATGCAAACTGAAAAACTGATCAAACAACCCACGCTCTGTCAAACGGCCACGCGTCATGCTTTTTATTTTCCTCATTGTTGTATTGCTGGTCGCGGGTTGGTTTATTCTGAGCAGGCTGTTCGGAAAAAGAATAGGAGTAGACTCACTACTTTCAACATCAGACGCTGGTCGCGACACCATCCCGGCTGTACAGGTATTGGTTCCCGGGTTCACGGTAAAAGAACTGCCGCTTAAACTCACTAACATCAATGTAATTCGTTACGGGCTCGATGGTCGTCTCTACGGCCTGGCTTATGACGGCCATATTTATGTATTGACCGACACTGATGGCGACGGCGTGGAAGACAAGGCGGAGTATTGGTGGGATAAAGAACCACTCGGGACGCCCGTAGGCATGGCCATAACAGAGGAAGGCATATATGTCAGTTCCAAGAATAAAGTGTCGGTAATAAAAGACAAGGATAAAGATGGCAAGGCAGAAACAGAAGAAATAATCACAAAGAACTGGATCGAGCCTCGTGTATTCACGGGTACCACCGCTACCGGCGTTGATGCATTCGGGATTGCGAGTGACCCGAATGGCAACGTCTATTTTGCTTTGGGCGCAGCAGACTTTACAAGGGCCTATATGGTTGATTCTGTAAACAACTCGCATTATGATATCAAGAGTCAGCGTGGCACCATTTTAAAAGTGGCAAAGGGCAGCAGCAAGCGAAAAATCTTCTGCACAGGCACGCGTTTTCCGGTAGCCATGGCTTTTAACGGGAATGGAGATCTGTTTGCCACCGATCAGGAAGGTGCTACCTGGCTGCCAAACGGCAACCCGTTTGATGAGCTGCTTCATATACAGGAAGGACGGCACTATGGCTTTCCCCCGCGGCATCCTGATTACCTGCCCAATGTGGTAGACGAGCCTAGTGTATTTGACTACAAACCGCAACACCAGTCTACCTGCGGCATCAATTTCAACATCCCGCATAAAGATGGAACGGTGTTCGGTCCCACGTGGTGGGCGAGAATGATGCGCTGGTTTGCGGTTATTCCAGGGGAAAGATATATCGCACGAAACTGGTGAAGACCTCTGTGGGCGATGTGGCGCAGAACGACATTATTGCGTCGGTCGCTTCACTTACTGTAGATGCATGTGTTTCTCCAAAAGGTGATATGGTGGTATCCACGCATTCCGGTCCTCCCGATTGGGGCTTTGGACCGCAGGCACAGGGCAAGCTTTATAAAATAATTTATACGCATCGCGAATTACCACAGCCTGTGGCTGTTTGGGCAGCGCGGGCAGACCAGGTGAAAATTGCTTTTGACAGACCTGTTGCAAGAGAGTACCTGGCGAATCTTTCCGACAAGGTGGTCATTGAATATGGCGAGTATGTGGAGGCTGGCGACCGGTTTGAAGTTTACCGCCCGGGCTACAAGGCGGTGGAAAGACAAATGGGTTTTCCGAGAGAAAAGCTGCGGGTAAAAAGCGCCGATCTTTCCGAAGATGGACGAACGCTGATACTGAACACTTTTCTTCATACGGCGCCGGCCACCTATGCGATTACACTACCTGCTTTTGACGAGGACAAAAAACCAAAAAACAGCATTCAGCAAAGAAAAGACATCGATCTTTCTTACACGCTCAGCGGCGTCGACATTCGCTGGGAAGGCGCGGGAGGCGGGCAAATGTTAGATGTATGGGCGCCGCACCTGAACCTTACCGTTAGCAATACCATGATGAAAGCGGCAGCAGGCTACGATTCTTTGGGACAAGCGCTGGCTAAACCTGGAAAAGCTGTCTGGAAAACAAACCTGAACCTGTGGAACATGCTGCGCCCCGAAACGCAGCCCGAGTCGGTGCTGGACGACAGTCTGCCGGTTGAGGATGTGAATTTGTTTTTCAGGTCATCCGCACCGCTGGAGATCAAAGCGGATTCTGCCATTGTTTCGAAATCGGTGGAAAAGGGAGGCGCATTTGAAACTAAAGTGGGCTTCAACAAGGTGTCCAAAAGATGCGCACCCACTGGAAATAACAATGAATACCGGCAATAAGCCCCCTTTATTCGAAGCAAGTATCATAATACCCGCTATCTCCCTTATGTCTGAGAGCACTTCAGGAGAGTCGTTCTTTCGTTCCCTGGCTAAAGGATATTTATCACGCCGAGCCGGTAATGTTTCTCGAGCGTCCTGAACTAGCCGGGGGCAATTGGGTCAGGGTAAATAAAAGCTGTTCTTCGGTGAAGCTACCTGCGCTACCTGTCACAGCATTGAAGGCCGCGGCAAAGCTATAGGGCCGGACCTATCAAAACTTCGTGTACGGCGATTACACTACTGTATTAAGAGATATCAATAATCCCAGCGTAACCATTTAACCCTGACGATCCTGGCCGACACAGTGACATTGAAAACCGGAGAGAAATTCGTCTCGGCATGATAGCCTACAAAAAAGACTCCATCATCGTCACGGACATCGGAGGTAATAAGACGGTAGCATCACTGCAGCAGGTGCAGAACACCAAGCCAATGACGTCGTCGCTGATGCCACAAGGGCTGGATAAAATTCTCGGGAAAGAGAAGATGAAAGACCTGATGGCGTACTGGCTTACTCACGTTAACACCTGCCAAGCTGGAATTCCCCTTCCTGCCGCCTATCCGGAGTTGGTCCGAAGTCAACAGTGTGCTGAGAGGCAGCGGCTCAGAACCGGATGCAGACATAGCAGACAAACCGTTGCGCATTCTATGGGTGTCGGGACCAAAAGATCACGGACCCGATGAACATGATTATCCCCTCCAACAGAAACGATGGGCCAAATTACTGGCAATGGCCGACAACGTAAAAATCCACACGATTTCAAAATGGCCGACAGATGACCAGTTTGAAAACGCAGATGTAATTGGTGTTTTACTGGAACTACCAGGGTTTTACAGAAGAGAATGGCAAACAGTTGGATAAATTCCAGGAACGTGGCGGGGGACTGGTATACCTGCATTATGCGGTGGACGCAACAGCCAACCCGCAGGCCCTGGCCAACCGCATAGGGCTCGCATGGAAAGGCGGTAAGCGCCGAATTCTGGTCATGGCCGGATGGAGCTGGACTTCGGCGGGGTCAAACATCCCATCACTTCGGGATTTGGCACCACTGTGTTTGAAGATGAAAGTTATTGGGAACTGGTAAAGGGAAATAAGGAAAATCAATGTATTGGCCACCGGAAAAGAGGAGGGACGTTCTATACCATTACTGTGGACGACAACAGCAGGAAATGGAAAAGTGTTTGTTTCCCTTTTGGGGCACTTCAACTGGACCTTTGACGATCCGCTTTTCAAATCGCCGCTCCTCAGAGGAATTGCATGGACAGGAAATCAACCTGCCAACCGCCTGGAAGAACTGGCCAACATAGGAGCAAGGGTTAGCAAATAACAGCGAGTACGCCAACGCAATTCCGTGAGACGGTGGCTTTGCGTGTATTCATATCGGTAAACATTTTAACCAGTGTATTATGAGCAAAGTACTCACCTCGCGGGTGCTCCCTGTCTTTGTATTCGTGTGCCTGTGCGGATTTGGCGCCTTCGCTACCCGGGACATTAAGGTCAAGGAAAAGTAACGGATCAGCTGGGAGACGCATTAATCGGCGTTACCATTAAGGTTTATGGCGCTTCCACAACCGTCCTTACAGATAGTAAAGGACAATATGAAATCACTGTGTCGGAAAACGCCGTACTGGTTTTTTCTTTGTCGGATTCATCACACGGCAGCTGTCCGTGAACGGTAGAACAACAATTCATGTTCGGCTTGAGACCACGGACAGCAGTCTGGGCGAAGTAGTAGTAGTGGGATACGGGCACGGCGAGGAAAGCGAACATCACCACAGCCATCAGCTCAGTGAAAGGACAGGAACTAACGGGAAAGGCCACCTCGAAATAAAAACCGGTACAGGGGCTGGCAGGTAAAGTAGCAGGCGTGAGCGTAATGACCAACTCCGGCAAGCCCGGCGGCAACCCTTCCATCAAAATCAGGGGTGTGGGTTCTATCAGATACATCCAGTAATCCGTTATGATACGTGATCAATGGTGTGGTAGGTGCTGATCCTTCCACTATTGATCCTTCCATCGTTGAGTCAATGGACATCCTGAAGGATGCTTCGGCCTCAGCGATTTACGGCGCCCGCGGCGCGAATGGCGTTGTCGTGATCACGACAAAAAGGAAAGGCAAATCGAACGAGATCATTTTTAATAATACCGTTAGTTTCGGCACCCTGCAACGGGAACTGGATCTGCTGGATGCCGATGAAGCATTGGAAATGCTCCGCCGCCAATATGATTATCCGTACAGGTCCAATCCCGCTGAGCCGCGGCCTGCACCACACATGCCTGGCAGCGCTGACTTCCCTAAAGGCAGAGCTGTTCAATCCCGACGGCACGCCAAAATACCATACCAATTGGGCCCTCGGAGGCCACCCGCCTCGCTGTTTCAAACAACCACTCGCTTACATTTACGGGGGGCGGAGAAAAATTGAGCGTGCTTGAACGCGTCAATCCAAACAATGAAGGCATTATACTCAACAGCAACGACAAGAGAATAAATGGCGACACCAACTTAGGTTGGGATGTAAATACCGGCTTATATATAGGCCCCGCCTAATGCAGGGGCCAACAAAAGGGAGCAACGTAGAACTGGACCCACTTAGCTCAACAGCTCTGAAAATATATGAAACCCTTCCTTTCCTGCCTGTGCAATATCCTGATGGCGCTTACTCCCGACAGGGAGATTATCCCGGCGCGGAAGATGCGGAAAACCCTGTCAGGTTGTTGAATGAGTTGAAGAATACAGTTGCGAACCTATGCGCTGGCGAGCATTACCGGCACGTTTCATCTGAGCAGTAAACTGGATTTTGTAACCATATTCGGTGGACAAACAAACAGTGGATATGATTTCGACTACGCCGGCACTTCACTTCGCGGCATCTCCGAAACTGAGGGCGGCAACGCCCGGCGGCTGCATTCTGTTTCCGGCAACTGGACCAATGAAGATTATTTCAGCTATAAGAATAATTTTGGCAAACACTTTCTGAATGTGATAGCGGGCGAGCTGGTATTACAACCGCTTCACTTCCACTCAGGCCGCGGCGCAGCGATCTTTGACGACTATTACAGCTACAACAGCCTGCAGGCGGGGGCTGTAACGGAGGCCTCTACTTCATCGCCTACAGGAAACCAGATGAACTCCTTTTAATGGCAGGGCCAATTATAATTTCGATGGGAGATATATTTTGAGCGCTTCTTTTCGCATGGACGGCTCATCCAGGTTCGGCGAAAACACCAAGTACGGCAGCTTCCCATCATTCTCCGCCGGATGGGATTATATCCAATGAAAACTTCTTCGACAATTTTATTAATACAGTCGACACCTTGAGCTTAAGGGCCAGCTATGGCATTGTCGGCAATGCGGAAATAGGGGATTATGTGACCCTGGCAAAATTGAATATACGCAGTCCTCCTTCAACGGTCAAACTGTATCTATAGTGACCCTGGGCTCTTTGCCTAATCCTAACCTTTCCTGGGAATCTTCGGAACAGACGGATCTGGGTATAGACATCGGCCTTTTTAATGACAGGGTAGCTATAACGGTTGATTTTTATAACAAAATCAATCGGGACTTGTTATACCTGAGAACCTTACCTGTTACTACAGGGTTCAAGGGCGTATATGACAATATTGGGGATATACGGAATCGCGGCGTAGAAGTAGGCATCAACACCGTAAATATCGACAGGCCCGATTTCAGATGGAGCACCGGCCTGAACTTTACCCGCAACCGTTCAAAAGTGCTTACACTGAACAGTGATATTCTTTATCCCTGGAGCATCCGGATCATGGAAGGTCGTCCACTCAACGACTTTTACGGTCTTGTAAGAGAAGGAGTATGGGGCACGCATGAAGTAGCGGAAGCAGAGAAATATGGCAGAAAGCCGGGCGACACAAATGGAAAGATACCAATGGCGACGGCGTAAAAGATCCGGATGACCGCCAGGTGCTGGGTAACGGGATGCCCACTTTGAGGCCAACATGACCAACACCGTTTCCTGGAAAGGGGTTACTCTCCTGATAGACTTACAAAGCCTGTATGGATTAAGTCTGCAACACCACCAAGCACCTGATGCAAAACGTATCTACCCGCGTAAACAGTTATGCGGATATTTTAAATGCATGGACGCCGGAGAATCAATACCATGGTGCCTGCACTGCGCACTTCCGCCGATCCGGGATCTCCCAGTGAAGTGGCAGATCCGTATGCGGTGGAAGACGCCTCTTTTATCCGTATCAGGAACATCGCGCTCACTTACAGGTTCAATGGGAATTGGCTGAAAAGCATATTGCTCAGGAACCTTAGCATAGGTGTAAACGTTGAGAACGCATGGCTGTTCTCCCGCTATTCAGGCATGGATCCGGAATATACCTCCTTAGGCGCCCAACTTGAACAAGGCGTTGAACATTTATGAATATCCGAAGCCAAGGACATTCTCATTCAGCCTCAACGCTAACTTTTAAATGCATGCATTATGAAATCTCTCATTGCTATAGCCATCCTACTGGTACTGGGCGTCAGTTCATGCCGGAAATTCCTGGAAGAAGCAGCAGGGTTTCCTGACCACTTCGCAGTTTTACACATCGCCGAATCAGATCAAGGCTGCCGTTGACGGCGCCTATAAAGGACTGGGGATGCCATTTGTTTCCGTTTTCCTGGGCCTGCCACTAACGAGTTTTATGCATTTGAATCACTGACGGGGTTTACCACGAACGATTTTGGCACAGGCGATGGAGAAAAAGTCTACCAGCGGCTGGACGTGATAGACAATCAGAATCCTTATCTCACAAACGCCTACGATGCCATCTATATTCCGATGGAAAATATCAATAGCGTTATTGCCAATATTTCCGGCACCGATATAATTGATGAGACCACAAGAACCAATACCTGGGACAACTGTATTTTTTGAGGGCCTATCACTATTTCCGTGGTGTGCAGTTGTTTGGCGAGATACCGCTGAAAACTGCCCCCACAGAAGGCATTGAGGATGTAACCATAACAAAGGCGCTCATAGAACGAAATTATGCGCAGATGGTGACGGATCTTACCCAGGCAGAAAACTTAGGCTTGCCCTGGACCGATGCTACAGGCCACGTTTCCCTGGGCGCTGTAAAGACCTTGCTGGCCAAAGTATATATAACTATGGCAGGGTTTCCCTTAAACAAGGGAGAAGAATATTATCGAATGGCTTATGAAAAAGCCGCTGAAGTAATTTCCAGCGGCGAGTTTAGCCTGTTTTCCGAATATGCTGATCTGCGCAATCCCGCCAACGGAAATACAGGAGAACATATTTTCATGATACAGCGGCAGAAAGTTATTGCGAATAACGAACTACACTTTGCTATGCTGCCTTCTCCCGGGAAAACCGACCCTCCTATTTCTGCCAACAATTTTTTTGATCCTGCCTTGCGTCCCACTATGGAATTTTATAACAGCTATGAGCAAGGTGACCGGCGCATTGAAGAAGGGGCCTTTTTTTATACCTACGCGCCAGGAGAGGTAATGAATTACAAATATTGGGACAGCGATGCTGCCGCATCTCCTCCTTCCGCTGCGCATATCCCACGTCTGCGCTATGCAGATTTATTGCTACTGTGCGCAGAAGCCAAAGCAAATGCAGACGGCGGTTCTACCGGTGATGCCGTGGCAGTTAATGCTTATTACGAGGTGCGAAAGAGAGCTTTTCCGGGCGAAGCAAGGCCGGCTTCCATCCTGGTGAATCAGGTGCTGACAGAGCGTTTCTATGAAATGGCTTTCGAATACCATCTGTGGTTTGATATGATCCGCACCCGCAAGACTCTGGATGTAACCAGCAAACAAATAGTGGACCTGATCGGTCATAAAGCAACCACGCATCTCAGGGCGTTCCAGGAAAGCGACCTTCTGCTGCCATTGCCCTTAATGGAAACGCAGCGCAATTCCAAACTTAACGAGCCCGCCGAGTGACGGCCAATATAGTGTCAGACCATATCCCATACTTCCCGAGCTTTCAGACTAAAAAG
Source organism: uncultured Chitinophagaceae bacterium (assembly GCA_963808065.1). Taxonomy (GTDB): domain Bacteria; phylum Bacteroidota; class Bacteroidia; order Chitinophagales; family Chitinophagaceae; genus Flavitalea. Next base: position 500,177 of record CAWEEK010000006.1, on the reverse strand, counting down.
TGGTTCTGGAAGTATACTTGGAACCGGAACAAAAATTGTAAAAAATTTTACATCATACTGATCATCACCTCCACGGCCTTGTCAGCAAATTCCTGATCATTGATGTTGGCATCAATTTGCATTATTTCAATCCCCTGGTTTAATTTTGATTGTAATCCTTTAACGAATGCGTGTTCTTCTCTCCGGGCTCCAGAACAGTTGGGGCTCGCCTTGCTCATTTACTGCATCCAGCATCGAAAAGCCCTTCATGGGAATAAGAAATTTTACCCTGCCTTTTGAATGGTTTGCTTTCTGGCGAATTTCTCTCCCATTTTAGAATTCTCTTCGGCGGTGGTTCGCATCAAGGTGACATTGGGGTTCCATTGATAAAACAGCCGGTCACTATATTTTGAGGGAACGGTATTTTTTGAACCGAAATTACACATGTCGATACAACCGGGTACGATCAGATGAGGTATTCCCATCTGTCCGGGAGCATCCAATCTTTCCTCACCAGCATCGAATACACCTCCACAAATCGTATCGGCCCATTCAGTAGTTGTGATGTCCAGCACTGCATGCACAACTCCATCATAAACGAGTTTTTCCATTGTTTTGCCACCCGTTCCGGTGGCGTGAAATACCAGTACATCGAATCCTTTCGACGAAAGCATTTCACGGCACCTGTCAACACATGGAGTGGTATTGCCGAACATTGAAGCAGCGATAACGGGCAAGGCATCGTCAGTCTTAATAAGTTGGTTCGAGAGCATGCCCAAAAGAGCCCCAGAGGCATTGTTTATTGAAATGCGGCTGATAGAATTAATACCGGCAATGTCTGTTAAAGACGGCATGACAACTATATCAGTGATCCCTATATAGGGAGACACATCACCGGAGGCGACGGTTGACAAACATATTTTTGGCATACCGAAGGGCAATTCTCTCATGGCTGCCGTAACGATATTTGTACCCGCGGTTCCTCCCATTCCAATAATGGCATCAAAATCTTCTTTCTCGTACAGGTGACGGATTAGTGAAGCTGCTCCTTCCGACATGGCCGCTATCGCTTTGCCCCGATCATTATTTTTTTGCAGCGTTGAGAGTTCTGCTCCGGAAGCTCTGGCAACCATATCGGCGTCAATGTCTATTTGAAATATGGGTTCAAACGGCAAAACCCCGGCGCTTACTGTTTTCACCTGGCAACCAGCTTGTTTCAATCGCGTTATAAGAAAGCCGTATTCCACGCCCTTTGTATCGAACGTGCCAACAACAACCACTTTTTTATTTTTCATGAATGGAAAACTTTTTTCGAAGACTCAGGTTATGGAATTTTTGGACCTCTTCGGTAATGGCTATTTCAGTGGGGAGCCTCTCCATCGAACTCGCACCATAGAATCCATCTAGTCCGTTTACATTATCGAGCATGTACTGCGCATTTTCGGGCGTAGCTATCGGACCGCCGTGGCACAAAACAATAACCTCGTTGCTCAGGCTTTTGCAGGTATTCACGATGTCCTGCACCTCAATAACACACTGCTCCATAGTCTTGGCGGTTTTTGCGCCAATTTTTCCTTTCGTTGTAAGTCCCATGTGGGCAACAATGATATCAGCACCCGCTTCCGTCATTTTTTTAGCCTCAGAAATATTGAACACATATGGCGTGGTTAACAGATTCATTTTACGTGCTGTGCTTATACATTCCACTTCAGACTGATAACTCATGCCGGTTTCTTCCAGGTTTGCCCTGAAATTTCCGTCGATGAGGCCTACTGTTGGAAAGTTTTGAATACCTGCAAACCCCATGTTTTTAAGTTCGCGCAGGAACTCATTTACGAGCATAAACGGGTCAGTACCACATACACCAGCCAATACCGGGGTCGACTTAACTGCTGGCAAAATCTCATAAGCCATTTCTTTTACGATTTGGTTGGCATTGCCATAGGCCAGCAGGCCAGCAAGAGACCCTCTTCCCGCCATTCTGTAGCGCCCGGAATTATAGATGACGATAAGATCAATGCCTCCAGCCTCTTCGCATTGTGCAGACAGGCCCGTACCGGCCCCACCTCCGATCACGGGTTTCCCTGATGCAATTTTTTGCTTAAACCGTTCCAAAATTTCAAGTCTTGAATGTGTTACCATGTGTATAATAATGGTGATTTTTAATTAAAATTCGACTAGGTAAGTCAAGCCAAGTGCCAGATTTTTATCCCTGTCTAAAACAAATTGATTTTGAAATAGTTGCAGTTAAATATAGGTAAATAGAGGGTATTTTTTTAATGCAGCATTGTTACTTTTTGTTACCTAAGTAACAATCTGTAACCCATTTATTAATGCAGGCGCAGGCAAAATATTCGACACCGTTTCGGTCATGCCGCCACTTCCGCATTTCTTCTTGTTGCTAACCTGGAGAGAAGACTCAGGAGTAAAATTTCGTAATATGGTCGCCGCCGAATGGAAAAAAGGCGCAAATATGTAATGTATACTGTACTTTACTACAAGTTTACTGTACTTTCGAACCCATAAAATGGCTTTTATGCTAAAGGTGTCTAAGATCGCTGCCTTATTACTGATCGCTGTTGGAGTGCCTACCTTAATAATAGATCGGACTACAGGTAGCGATCTTCCTCTGCTGGTAGGATTATTTATCCTGTTCATTTCTAATGGGAAAAGAGAAGATGAAAGAGCTTTAGCTATAAAAACATCGTCAACCTATATTGCCCTGGTTTTAAGTTATGGAATAAAACTGATATCCACCAACCTCTATTCTCATAACTTAATATCCATTCAATTAACAGAGATAAATCATTTTCTTATTATGGTTTTTTCGATAGCGATTATTATATATTATTCAAGGATGCACATTAATCTCAACCCGCGTCAATAGAATGAAAAACTCAATTAAAGTTGAACGTGCAAAGCTGAATTTTACGCAAGCAGATCTGGCAGACAAAGTAAATGTATCAAGGCAGACCATTCATTCAATTGAGATTGGAAAATTCATTCCTTCAACTCTGCTGGCACTAAAAATTCTCTCTATTTGTAATTCTACAGTGGACAGCATATTTGGCCTGGAGGAAAAGGACTGGGTGTAGGTCTTGGGATAAATACACAATCAGGAATAATCGTTCAAGCAACCTGATTTGGCACATGTTACACAGGCTGAAGTAAAGAAATGGTTGAGAAAACTGCTAAAGATTACAGTATTATTATTTCGTAACTTTCTATGATAAACGTACCCTGTTAGTGTCATGCCCCGGTAACCTTTGTTAACAGATTTTTTTGTTTCGTCTTTAAATAAATCTAAAACAATGGCAAAAATCAATCTTGACATCAACGGCAAAAAACAGGTGGTAGACATTGATCCAGCCACTCCTGTACTTTGGGTGCTGCGAGATCACTTGAATCTTACCGGCACCAAATATGGTTGCGGCATGGCCCAATGTGGTGCGTGTACAATTCATCTCGATGGTACCGCTGTGCGTTCATGCATTTTGCCGGTATCGCAGATAGAAAATAAAAAGATAACAACCATTGAAGGCATTTCGGAAAACGGCGATCATCCCGTGCAAAAGGCCTGGTTGGAACACGATGTGCCGCAATGCGGTTATTGCCAGTCTGGGCAAATAATGACTGCTGTGGCATTATTGAACAAAAATCCCCATCCTTCTGATGAAGAAATAGAGACTGGAATGCACGGCAACCTATGTCGTTGTGGTACCTACCTGCGAATCAGGGCCGCGGTTAAAACTGCTGCAAAATCATAATCATTCAAACTATTTGTTATGACCTACGTAAAAACTTCTATAAATAGACGGTCGTTTCTTAAAGCTACTGCGCTGACCGGAGGTGGAATGATGCTTAGCTTTAGCTGGTTTGCTTCATGTAATCCATCGCCGGAAGAAGCACTTTCGATGCCGAAAGAATGGTTTGATTTGAACAGCTATATCAAGATTGGAGAAAATGGAATAGTTACACTGATGGCTCCGAATCCTGAATTTGGTTCCAATGTGAAAACATCACTGCCCATGATCCTTGCTGATGAACTGGATGTGGATTGGAGCAATGTGATTGTAGAGCAGGCAGATTTTTACCCGGAACGTTTCGAACGTCAGTTTACAGGTGGAAGCCAGTCCGTTCGACAGGGATGGAAAATTCTTCGCACCGCGGGAGCCGCCGGCAGGCAGATGCTGATCAATGCGGCGGCTCAGACCTGGAATGTTCCTGCACAGGAAATAACTACTGAATCCGGAACACTTCATCATAAGGCAAGTGGCAAAAAGATTTCTTATGGTGAGATTGCATCCAAAGCTGGAAAGCTTTCGGTCCCCGATGAGGTTAAATTGAAGGATGTAAAGGATTTCAAGATCATCCGTACCTCACGCAAGAACGTTGATGGCACAAAGATCGTAACGGGCAAACCGCTATTCACTATCGATTACAAACAAGAAGGCATGTTGATCGCGATGATCGCCCATCCTCCAGCCTTTGGATTGACGGTGAAGTCTGTCGACGATGCTGAAGCGAGGAAAATGCCCGGAATCAAGGATGTGTTTAGGATTAAGACCCTTTCCGAAGATTATGAAAGAAACGGTTTTGATACCACGACATTTACGGAGTTGGTGGTGATAGTAGGAAAGACAACCTGGGAGGTAATGAACGCACGAAAAGCGTTGAAACTACAGTGGGAAGAAGCTGCTTCAAGTTCTTTCGTTATTAGTGCGAGGGGTAAAAAGCAAACGATAAAAATTCCTTCGGGACTCGAAAGTACAACGGTGCACAGACAAAAGATGGCCGACCTTTCCAAAAAAACCGGAAAACTGCTTCGGCAAGATGGAAATCCCGAACAGGCATTTAAAAGTGCTGCGAAAGTGATTGAACGCAGGTATACTGCCCCTTACCTTGCCCATAACACCATGGAGCCTGTCAATTGTTTTGCTTATGTGACACCTGAGAAGGCTGACATATACGGACCCATTCAGGCTCCGGAATTCACCATGCAAGCACTTATTGCACGACTTGGATTACCAAAGGAGAAGATCCACATCCGATTGGCCAGAATGGGAGGAGGGTTCGGACAAAGGGCATATGGTCACCATTTGGTTGAAGCCGCTGTCATATCCCAGAAATTGAACGCTCCGATAAAACTTGTGTACACGCGAGAAGACGACATGAGTTACGGAATTTACCGACCTACATATACCGCGACTTACAAAGCGGCCCTTGACAAAGACAATAACCTGATTGCATTTCAGGTGAGGGGCGGTGGTATTCCTGAACACCCCGTAGCGGAGAACAGGTTCCCCGCCGGAGCAGTGGATAATTACCTGGCAGAGGGTTTTGAAATAGAATCAAATATTACCATTGGAGCGTTTCGGGCACCACGCTCAAATTTTATTGCCGGAGCGGAACAATCTTTCCTGGATGAGGTCGCCGAACTTGCCGGGAAAGATCCCATAGACTTTCGGCTTGAGTTATTGGAACGTGTAAAGAAGAATCCTGTTGGAAAAGACAATGATTATGATCCAGATCGGTATGCTGGCGTCCTGAAATTGGTTCGCGAGAAATCCAACTGGAGTAAAGCCACCCCAGGTGTACATCGGGGTGTTGCAGCGTATTTTTGTCACAATACTTATGTCGCGGAAGTACTAGACCTAAAGATTGAAAACAAAATGCCAAAGGTGCAAAATGTATTCGCTGCGGTTGATTGTGGAATTGTGATCAATCCTGACGCAGCAACCAATATGGGAGAAGGTGGCATTGTGGATGGAATTGGGAATGCTTTGTTTGGAGAGATGACATTTGTTGATGGGGAACCTGAGAAAAAGAATTTTGACAAATACCGTCTCATCAGGCAAAAGGAAACACCAAGGTCGATAGATATTCATTTTGTACACAACGATCAAGATCCCACAGGATTAGGTGAACCATTGTTCCCGCCCATATTTGCAGCAGTTGCAAATGCTATGTATAAGGCAACGGGACAGCGATCTTATGAGCAGCCATTCACCAAATCTTCACAAATGCCTTTAACGAAACTATAAACATCTAGCATTGAATATGAACCGATTTATTTTAATACTTGCGCTGACAACGGGGCTGGTCTCATGTGGTGGATCGAATGCGAGGGAAGGCGATTCAACAGACTCAGCGAGCACCGATTCCTTAAACAATCCTTCCTTTAATCCCAAAGTCGAAGCGGATTCCGCAGCCGGGCAGATGAATCTTGATTCGACCAATCTAAAGGACAGTGGAACTAAAACCCCAAATCAGAACAAATAAAAAAATCGTCTGAGCCTTCTTGTGTAGCGATCTCAGGATTATCTATTTAACCGTGTATAATTATTTTAGGACGAGTCATACAATCGATTTCACCGTACATAAACCGTACGTTAACGCACACTGGGTAAGGCCTCCAATCGTTAAATATTTGATCTACAGCGTATTGAAAGCTGGCACACCCCTTGGCTACCGTTGTTAAAATCCCCGTATGCTCACACATTACTTTAAATCGGCCTGGCGTAACCTGGTGCGTAAACGGACATACTCTTTTATTAACATTGCCGGACTGGCATTGGGACTCGCCTCTACCTGGCTTATTGCATTGTATATAATAGACGAGCTGAGTTATGACAGATTCAATGAAAAATCTGAACGGATATTTCGCGTGGTACAACATTCCCAGTGGAATAATAACGAAATGCATCAGGCGACTACTTCGCCTCCCTTTGCCCCTGCGTTAAAGACCGCGTTTCCGGAAATAGAGGATGCAGTGCGGATTGACCGGGAAGGCGGGGGAATTATCACATACGGAGATAAAAAGATCAAACAGGATGATGTGGTTTTTGCCGATAAGAGCCTGTTGAATGTTTTTACATACAGCTTCCTTTATGGTAACCACACAGCTCTTGATAATCCTGAATCGATCGTTATCACCGAATCCCTGGCTAAGAAATTATTTGGAACGGCTGAAAAGGCGTTTAAACAAATCATTTATTTCGATGCAAAATACCCCGCAACAATTACCGGTGTTATTAAGGACATTCCAACCAATTCGCATTTACGGTTCAGCGCCGTACGTGTTGCACCGGACGACTTCTTTGCAGAGAATTGGCAAAACTTCAGCATCTACACCTATCTCCTGTTAAAGAAAGGAGTAAACGTAAACCGGTTACGCGAAAAACTTCCTGCCTTCGCGAATACCACGATAAAAAAACAAGTGAAGGTAGACGACTACTCTATGGAGTTTCAACCTGCTACCTCTATTCATTTACATTCCAACCTTGCGTTTGAATTGAGCCCCAATGGAAACATCAACCGGGTATATATTTTTCTCGCCATAGGATTGTTGATCCTGATAATTGCCATTATCAATTACACCAATCTCACAACTGCCCGTGCTTCTGCCAGGGTAAAAGAAATCGGCGTGCGTAAGGCAATAGGTTCGGGTAAAGGGAATGTTGCCGGCATATTTATTACCGAAGCGCTCCTGGTAACTTTTATTGCAGCATGCGTTGCAATAGTTATTGTGAATTTCAGCCTGCCATTTTTCAACCAGCTGACCGAGAAGGATCTTTCATTGGAACAGCCGGGAGTTTTGACCACAACCGGGGCACTGCTTGCTTTCTCAGTATTAACGGGCCTTATAAGTGGTATTTACCCTTCGGTGTTCCTCGCAGGATTCAAGACCATCCCCGCGCTTAAGGGGCAAATAGGAAATATGTCGGGTAGTATATTATTTCGCAGGTCACTGGTGGTGTTTCAGTTTTTCATCACGATACTGATGATTGCATCGTCGATCGTTATATATCAGCAATTACATTTCGCCAAAAATACCAGCCTCGGTTTTAATAAAGACCAGGTCCTGACTTTCCATATCGACGACCAAAACGTTCGAAAACAAGTGGCAGCATTGAAAACTCAAATGTTGAAGAACCCGGATATTGAAGGTGTTTCAGCCGCGGGCAACCCGATTGGAAACAATAATCTCGGTGGGATGGGTTACCGGTTTGAAATACCACAGGGGGGCTTTTCCACTGCCACCACACTTGCCCAGGAACTCGTAGTTGACATGGATTTTCTACCTACCCTGGATATAAAGCTTTTGCAGGGAAGGAACTTTTCTCCCGAATTTACCTCCGATAAAACTGGGGCAGCATTGATCAATGAGTCGTTGATGAAAAAACTCGGCTGGAACAACGCGGTCGGTAAAAGAATGCAATTTTCTGTTGGCGATAACAGCACCCCATTGGAAAGAACGATTGTAGGAGTAGTAAAAGATTTTCATACCTATTCGCTTCAGCACAAAATAGAACCTTTGGTGATGGTCATGCCGCCCTCGTCGAATGCAGAAGATAACATCTATGTAAAAATAGCGAATGGTAAAATTACCGATGGCCTCGCATTTACCAAGCAGGCCTTCAGCGAATTTGATAAGACCAACCATGCGGAGTATAATTTTCTTGACGAGAATTTCGCAAAGCAATATGAGGCGGAAGAGAAACAGGGTAAACTTGCTTTAATCTTTGCCGTACTTGCAATTTTCATTGCATGCCTGGGGTTGTTCGGACTCGTCGCTTTTACAACTGTTCAACGTACCAGGGAAATAGGGATCCGAAAGGCGATGGGTGCGAGCATAACTGATATTATGCAGTTGCTGTCTTCGGATTTTATGAAATTGGTGATACTGTCTGCCGCTATTGCATTGCCAGTCGCCTGGGTTACAATGAACGAATGGCTCCAGGGGTTTGCCTACCGCATTGATGTGAAATGGTGGGTTTTGCTTATGGCCGGTTTCCTGGCATTTTTCATTGCCCTGATACCGGTGAGCTTACAGACTATTCGGGCAGCGGTGGCCAACCCTGTCAAAAGCCTTAGAACAGAATAGGAACCGGCCTTGAATATCATGAGCAGGGCGGGTAGAATGCCTGTGGGGGGTAGGGTCAAATAGGGGCGACGTTCAGGTAGCCCACGGATTCAGAAGGCCACAGCCAGATTCCAGGCTGCAGGTTCTCCAAGAAATATTTTCGGCCAAGAGGCAGTTGCGTATCTTCCTTCCTCAAATGTTGGAAATGGTGGACGATATCGTCAGCAGAAATAATGTCCGTACGTTCGGCAAGGGCACTCAGCCCATGCTTTTTGCACACGGATTCGGTTGTGATCAAAACATGTGGCGGTTTATTACTCCGGCATTTGAACAGGACTATAAAATCGTATTATTTGATTACGTAGGGGCGGGAAAATCTGACGTTTCCCAATATAATCCGGACAGGTACGCTCAGCTCCAGGGATATGCACAAGACGTACTGGATGTCTGCGAAGCATTGAATCTTTCGAATGTTATTTTTGTAGGCCATTCGGTAAGCTCCATGATCGGCTTGCTGGCCGCCATTGAAAGCCCCTCTCTTTTCGCTCACCTGATTATGATTGGACCCTCGCCTTGCTATATAAATGATGACTCATATAGTGGTGGGTTTTCAAAGCAGGATATAGAGCAATTACTTCAAACGATGGAGCAAAATTATATAGGTTGGGCAAATTTCCTGGGTCCCGGGATCATGGGGAAAGATAATGATCCTGCGCTTGGAAAGGAACTCTCGGAGAGTTTTTGCTCCACTGATCCTGTAATTGCCCGTCAATTTGCACAGGCAACTTTCCTTTCAGACAATCGGAGAGACCTGGCTAACTCACCAGTTCCTTCGTTGATTCTGCAATGTTCCGACGACATGATAGCGCCGCTGGGTGTGGGTGAATATTTATCCCGGCATCTCCCCGACAGCACCTTCGCCCTTCTTAGGGCAACTGGTCACTGTCCGCACATGAGCGCCCCTGACGAAACAATCGAAAACATAAAGCGATACCTGAATGCCAATACCTGAAGGTGACTGGATCGAGGCGGTCCCTTGTCTTGTGTTCTGTTTTGATGACAATGGCGTTTTCTGTTTTGTCAACGAGACCTTCTCCAACGTAGTTCATTTTGATCAATCAGAATTGCTCGGCTTGCCCGTACACACGGTTTTTCCGGTGTCAACCAAGATATTTTATAATACGCACCTCCTCCCTTTGCTTACCTTAAGCGGAGAGGCGGACGAACTATTCATTTTCCTTCAAACAAAGGAAGGTGAGCAGGTGCCAATACTGTTCAATGCAAAACGATATCCGGCTGAAAAATTAAATGTTTGCAGCGGAATTATTGTCAAACAGCGTCAACAGTTCGAGCAGGAATTAATTCGGGCACGAAAGGCGACGGAACAAGCGCTTCACGAAAATACAGAGGTCATTAAAGCCAGGCAACTGCTTAAAGAAAAAACTGAACAGCTTGAACGTTCGCTTCAAAACGTGGAGGGACAAAACAGGGATTTGTCACAATTCTATAAATCTGTGACGCACGAACTGCAGGAGCCATTACGAAAGATTTTTTTTCACGTTGACGTCCTGACGCGCGATGCAGAAAAATTGAGCATCCATCCCCATCACTCTTTGCAAAGACTCGGAATTGCGGCTGAAAAACTAAAATACGTGATTGGGGGCCTACAGGAATTTGCCTGGCTTTCCGACAAGACCTTCGAGTATTCGACAGTATCACTCAATGAATTACTCTTCATGATCATCAGTGATATTTCGTCTCAATCCGACCCATCAGCCTATGAAATCAGCGTTGGTCAATTACCTTCTATTACCGGAGACCGGGAAGCATTAGAGCGCTTGTTTTCGCTTCTTTTTCAAAATGCAATTCACTCTTCGCGTGAAGGCGTACTCAATCGAATAGAGGTCAGCTCCGTACTATTACAACGCAACAAGTACAATCAGCTAATTGGTGAGTATGGCTATACCGATTACTGGAGAATAACGGTTGCCGACAGTGGGAAAGGATTTGATCCTTCTATGACATCTGAAATCTTTCAACTGTTTCCGAAGGTCAATTTAGACACCGCGATCGGCGCAGGCCTCGCTCTATGCAAAAAAATCGTTGAAAAACATGCAGGTTTCCTGGAGGCGGACAGTCAAATCGATGAAGGCACAACCATTCACATCTTTTTACCTTTGATGCACTAAAATACCCTGCAGTTTGATATCTTCAATTAGTATGGAACAGAAAATTATTTTGTGTATTGATGATGATGCTGACGATCGTACACTCCTGATCGATATTATCGCTGGCAACGAAAAAAATATACAGGTTGCGGAGGCGGAGAATGGCTCAATCGGACTTCAATACCTCAATAAAGCGAAGGATAATGATTTGCTTCCCTGTCTCATCATTCTGGACATAAATATGCCTGTAATGGACGGCCGAAAAACATTAGACTCGATTCGACGGGATCCAAAACTTCAGGACATTCCTGTTGTAGTCTACACTTCCAGCCAAAGCCCAAATGATCATAAGTTCTTCAAGAACCACGGAGTGGAGTTTATTACCAAACCCATGACCCTGTCCAGCTGGAAAAAAGCGGTTGACGAGATGCTTTATCTTTGCTAATCCTTACCCTATCGCTTCTTCTATGTCGGGTAATCTGCCCAATTTTTTTAGAAAACGAATATGTGCCTTGAATGCAGACAGAAAAGTTTGATGTTCAAGATACGGAATACCAAATTCATTCGCGGTTACCTTAACGATAGGAGCAATGTATGGATAATGCACATGTGATATTCTGGGGAACAGGTGATGCTCCACCTGGAAATTTAACCCTCCCACATACCAGGAAAGCCATTTATTTGAGGGTGAGAAATTCATGGTAGTATTCATCTGGTGAATCGCCCAGTCGTTCCTGATGATACCGACCTGATCGGGCAGGGGATGCGAGGTTCCTTCCAACGAATGGGCCAGCTGAAAGATCACGGTCAATATCAATCCGGCAATAAAATGCATCAAAACAAATCCGGTGATTACCTGCACAAATGGAATATTAAATACAAATACTGGTAGCACTATAAAGGCGAAGAAATAAAGCAGCTTCTCCACTATTAATTGAACAAGCATCACCCTGTACTCGGTAACCGGGGCTGCATTCACTTTGCGTTTCCGATATTTTATCCACTGAATAAAATCTTTTGCGGTGACCCAGTACAGCGTTGTCAGTCCATAAAGAATAAAGGCATGCCACCATTGGTGCTTGTAACTAATATGATGTGGGGTATGAGGCGAGAGTCGCAGCGCAGGTTTAGCTGCAATGTCATCATCCATATGAGTAATATTGGTATAGGTATGATGGAGAATATTGTGCTGTAGTTTCCAATTGACCGTCGAACCGCCCATCAGGTTGAGTACGTGGGCCATACTCCAGTTGACGACAGGGTTACTAGAATAAGCTCCATGGTTGGCATCATGCATAACACTCATGCCAAGACCGGCTACGCCAAGACCCATAATTGCCCACAGAAGCATACTCAGGAGCCAGCCAGGGGACCAGATGAGCAAAGCAATGAAGGGTAGGAGATAGGCTAGTAAGAGCACAATGGTCTTTGTGATCATCACTGTATTGCAAAACTTTTTTTTCTGGTTGTCGACAAAATACTGATCCACCCGTCTTTTAAGAGTGGCAAAAAAGTCTGTTTTATGGGAAGCCACGAATTTAATGGCCCCCTTTTTAGATGAAAGTATTTTGGACATAGGAATAGTGGTGCTTTCGTTCCCAAACATACCAAAAATTTCATGCCAGCGGGCGCCGAACTAGAATCCCATGGTTTTAAGACACCCTAATATCTCCAAACCTTGTCTAAATTCTTTTATTTTTATCAGTTTTAGTGAAAAAACCATGAGTCCCCCTTCATTAAACCATAGAAGAGGAGCTCATTCCGATTTTAAGCTTTTTGCCGGGTTTGCTACTGCGGCTTTTATTGATTGGTAGCTGATCGTAATCAAGGTGATTGCTACGATAGCGATTATCGCGATCACAAACATTTCGGGACCCATGGTGATTTTATATTCAAAGCCACTAAGCCATTTATTCATGACAATCCACGCCAAAGGAAAGCCGACGAGCATCGCTAAGAAGACTAGTTTGAAGAAATCCCTGGAAAGTAATAACACAACGGCACTTGTTGTTGCTCCCAACACTTTGCGAATACCGATTTCTTTGGTCCTCACCTCGGCATTGAATGTGGCCAGTCCAAACAATCCCAAACACATGATTAATATACCAAGCCCGGCGAAGTAGCGTGAGATTACTGACACCCTTTGTTCTGAAACGTACTGTGCCTGGTATTCATCATCCAAAAAAGAATATTCGAATACGTTTTCCGGATTGAACTTTTTGAACAACTTTTCAATCTTAACGATTGTTTCTTTTTCCGATCCCGGAGAGATGCTAGCGATAACAACAGCGGTATTTTCGGGGCGATACATAAACACCAAAGGCGCTATGGGCTCATGAAAAGAAGAGATGTGAAAGTCCTTGACCACACCGGCAATGCTCATACCACTGCCCCACATATTGATTGGTGTACCTAAAGGTTTTTTCAAACCCATTATTTTTATCGCCGTTTCATTAAATATTAGTTTAGTGCTGTCGGATCCGAATGCCCTCGAAAAACTTCGGCCCTCTTTTATTTGGATGCCAAGGGTCTCGATCAGGTCGTAATCTACCGCTCTCACAGCAATGTCCACCTCCAGGTTATCCGGCTTTCCGGGCCAGGAAATACCATAAGTAGATGATCCATTGCCTTCCTGTGCCAGCTTGTGCTGTATGGTTGAGGCATTGAGCACCCCCGGTATATTTTTCAGTTGATCTAAGAACAGATCTGTGTTCTTGCCAATTGCTACTGTTTTGTCAAATGAAATTGCAGAGGCTTTGTTGTATCCAAGGTTTTTTGACTGTACATATTCCATTTGCCGGTACACGACAATAACCGAAATGATAAGCACGAGTGATACGGAGAACTGGAAAACAACAAGACCTTTTCTCGCAAGTAACTCAGAAATCGAATTTTTGGGTCTTCCCTTAAGAACCGTCACGGGATTGAAGCCCGAGAGGTAGAAGGCGGGATAACTGCCCGAAATTACTCCCGTAATCAATGTCGCACAAGCCAGTAGAAGGATGAGATTTGCATCAACATGAAAGCCAATTTGTTTTCCGGTCAGATTGTTAAACGAAGGCAAAAAGATAACAACAATTAAACATGCAGCAGTTAACGAAATAAGCACCATCAGCATCGCTTCCGACAAGAACTGGAAAACCAATGACCGCCTTGTGGAACCAACTGCTTTCTTTATACCAACTTCCTTCAGACGCCGCGATGCCCTTGCGGTGGACAGGTTCATGAAATTGATACAGGCAACAATGAGTATGATGAATGCGATGATGGTGAACAATTTTACATATTCGATTCGGCCGCCAGCCTGAATACCGTTCTCATAATTACCGTATAGATATGCGCTCGAATATGGCCTTACAAAAAGGGTAAGAAAAGTGTCCTGGTCATACCGCGTTAGAAAATTCTTGATCTTCTTATCAAATTGTTTTGTATCGGTGCCCTTTTTTAATTGGAGGTAAGTAACGGGACCGGTATTACCCCATTTTTGCAAGTTGGGTAAGATCTCGTTAATCAGTATATCATGAGTAAGTACAAAATCAAATTTCATCGAACTGTTTGCCGGCAAGTCATCAAAAACGCCTGAAACAAATGTTTGATATTTCTGTCCAAACATTTCATAGTTGATACTTTTCCCAACGGCCTCGGATGAGGATCCAAAAAGACTTTTGGCAATGGGATTGGATATTACAATCGCGTTTCTGTCATTCATTACACTGGCAGGATTGCCCTGAAGCAGTGGGAATGAGAACATGTTAAAAAAGTCCTTTCCGGCAAATGAAGGCGTAGCTTTTAGGGTTTTATCCGGAGTGATTAGATCAAATTTACCAAATCTCGGCGTATTCGTTACTGACACAGCCCGCTCAACTTCCGGAAGATCTTTTGCCATTGCATTGGCAAGAAGACCTTGTGTTCCATCATGCACCATCATCATGCCGTTCTCTTTACTGAGCTCCATCACCTGGTATAATTGCGAATCATACTTGTGAAATTTGTCGAAATGAAGCTCATCATTCACCCACAGATAAATAAATAAAGCACAGGCCAGGCCACTGGACAGCCCGATAAAATTGATAAGAAATGAAGTTTTGAATTTCTTCATATTCCTGAACGCAATCAGCAACCAGTGTTTGATCATATGTGTGGTTTGGTCGGCATGGTAAAGTGAACGCAAAGAGAACAGGTATCCTTTCGGCAGAAAAAACATGCCATTTGCTAATCAATTGAAAACCATACGAATAAAATATTTATCCCAATACCAATTGTCCGATTTTGGCAAATTCTGTTCGTTTTCGTGTAAGCACGCTAATCTCTTTCCATCGAACACAGCTCTTGACCGACGTGAGGAGTGCCGGCTATTTTGCCAAAGTCTCAGTATTGCCCGAACGGAGGTCCTGACTAAGCATTTCAATTGCGGCAACAATGACCGGATCCTTATGTGCTTGCAGATCCGATTTCATATTCATCACCTTTTTGTCGACGGGTGTACCTCTGCCTTCGTAGCATTTGCCGTCAGCAGCATAGTAACGCTGGTTGGATAGGGACACCAGCCACTTATTGGGTAATTCAAATCCATACATGTCCGAATAAATGCCCAGTGTATTTTCTCCTATGGTCTTAACGTTTGGCAAGGCTTTCATGATCATCGCGAAAACGTCGCCGGCGCTGGCGGTCTGATCATTTGTTAGTACAGCCACCGGCACGATAAATTGCTTTTTGCCTTTCGGCTCGATGTACCATTTCTGAGGCGAACCAAAGTCTTCGTAACCGCCCTTTTTGATACGCTTGGTGTGACCCAACACTTTTTTACTCGCAAACCTGTCCGCCACCGCATATGCAAATTCATCATTCCCTCCAATGTTCACCCGCACATCGATCAGAATGGCTTTAACCGTCCCAAACGACTCCAGTACCGAATCCAGGATGTCACCGGCAAGGGCTGCATCCTTTGGTGGATCGTCATCTGTTTCCGCGGAGGCAAAGCAGCGCGTGAACCGCAGGTACCCATAGCCGCTGGAAAATGTATATTCGAATAACTTGCTGCCCCGGAACTCTGGTCCCGCACTTTGTATTGCCGGGAATCCCTTTTGATAAAGCGTGGTGTCTACCATCTGCCAAAACAATTGCCGCACCGAATCACTGGAGAACTCATGCAGGAACCTGGAAGGTTTCTCCGCGGTAAACTGACGCTGGTTGGGTATAATGATGTTGATGTGATCATCTTGGAAAGGAGCGACCATTCGTGAGAGGATAGAAAACAGGCTGTCGTCGGTAGTGGAAGCATTAACCATGGGCCGGTACTTCTTGTAGGTGTTTTTCCAGTCGATATTTCTGACTTTAAAGAAAGCGTAATGATCTTCGAATGTGAGCCAGAATGCTTCGAAAGATTTTTCAGAGTTTGATAGTGTGGTATCCCTGGGAAGTGATGCAGGATTTTGACCGAACAAAATGGTTATGCCGAAACAAATAAAGATTGTTAACAGCAACGCTGCGAATCGTCTGGCCATAATATTCTGATTTACCCTTGCCTTCTCACTATTTCGTTTATCCAAATTGGGGCGAAAGGCGAAGTGCAACCTTTGGAAACCGGGTAATCACGATAGATTCCTAACTTCTCTCCGATGTCAATCGCCTTTTTTCGGTGTTTCGGAAAGTGAATTCCGATTTGTGCCAAGGTAGTATTCATTGTCCATTGTACTTCCGGTACGGCCTTCGGCATCTCGGCCTCGAGTCGGGCAAGGAGAGCAGGAAGATCGATTCCCTCCGGATCTCTCGCCACACGTCCCGCTGTCAGGCTCCACCCCGCACGGGCCGACATCGCATCTTTCGACTCCATCCATTTATTTCGAAGACTTTCCTTTTCAGGGTGTTCCTTTACAATATAGGCATTGAACCAATCTGCCAATTGTACAAAGTTGATAGAGCGCACCATCTTATCCATTTCGGTTAACGATAATTGCTTCGGTTTAACGATCAAGGTAGCCAATAGCCTTGCTTCAAGAATCCCGGTGTCCCATAACTCCAGTGCTAATTTGTGATCGGTCTTAATTGCATTTCCCACCGTTCTTATGTCACCTAGTTTGAGGCCGAACTGTTTGTCATCCGCACCCCTCTTTTTATTAAACAACCGCATCTGCTCGGTTCCGAGTGATTTGAGTTTTGCAAGCGCTTCGTTAAGTGTCATGTTAGGGGTTTTTTGTTTTCTTCTTTGCCATTTTTGGCATGCCATAAAAATAAAAAGGATAATGCAGTCGTGTGCAGAATCAGGGTTGTATTTTTTCCACTGCGGAATCGAGAGACTTGAGTAAAATAATGGTCCTATTTTGGGAACTACTCTTCCTTCTCGTTTTAGCCTGAGCCTTTTGAGATGGCTAAGCAGCCGACAAATAGAGCCTAAAACCTAATAGGTTTGAGTGGTGCTAAGGATTAACCTGCACCTTACGAATCTTTGCGGGTAACCATACCTGCATTTCATTTGGCCCCCGATTATTCCATGAATAATAAGGAATTGCGGTCATTTGCTTTTTCACGGTACTCACAGAACGACCGTTTGCATCCACTTCCAGGAGGTTGGCGTTAAAGTTTACGGTGTTCACACCATTTAATAAATCAGGGCGGAAGCTGACACGGTACTCAGGGTTTTCTGCCATTACGAAATTGAATGCCCCTTTATTATTATCTGCGCCTTCGATACAGTAAACCATCGGCCCATACTGCAGGGCGATCCTTCCATCGTTTTGCTTTAGTTCCGGTCTGCTGACAATCTCTCTGACCCGCATCGGCGTCTCAAACTGTATGATGTCGCCTTTTTTCCATGAGCGCGTAACCACCGCATATCCTTTTTCTTCTTTATAAGAGACGGGTTTCCCATTTAAAGTCACGATGGGTTTTACAACCCCGCTGTCTGTATATGTATACAATCCTCCTGCAGCAGGTTCCTTCAGCCAACCAGGTATTCTGATACGAATGGTAACGGGTGCGCGTCTTGTAGCCGATATTTCAATATTATTGCTGCCCTTCCACGGATAACCGCTCTTCATGGAAATTCCAATACTTCCATTTTTTAAAGGAACCTTCACATCGCTACCGATAAACAGGTTAACCCAGATGCTGTTATCCGAATAGCTGTAAATGTAATTTCCAAGTGATGAAACCAGGCGGGCGATGTTCGAAGGACAACAAGCCGTCCCAAACCATTCACGGCGTTCATCTGTTCCCGAAGAGGCCAGTGGATTGCCATAAAAAAACCTGTCGCCGGTAAGTGACAGTCCATCCAATGCCCCGTTATATAAACTTCTTTCCAGTACATCAGTAAATTTCGCTTCCCCGGTCAGCATATTCATGCGCTGGTTCCAGAATACCATGCCCACCGAGGCGCAGGTTTCGCAATAAGCCGATTCATTGGGAAGATCATAATCTTTTCCAAATCCTTCATTCTTTCCCTGCGCCCCAATACCGCCAGTGATGTACATATTCCTGCCAATCACATCTTCCCAGATAGTTTTCATCGCCCTTACATATCCTGAGTCGTTGGTAACTGCAGCAACATCGGCTGCACCGGTGTACATGTACATCGCACGTACGGCATGCCCGGTAATTTCTTTTTGATCCTTTACCGGGAATTCATCCTGACAATATGCGGGATCCTTCCATTCATCCCATATGACACCCTTTCCATATCCGTGCCCACGCTGATCCAGAAACCATTTAGCGAGTTGCAGGTATCTTTTTTCATTGGTGTGATGATATAATCGCATCAATGCCAACTCAATTTCCTGGTGACCAGAAACCCAATGCCGATCTGACAGTCTGAATGTGCTGTCAATATAATTGGCAAACCGTATGGCTACATCCAGTAATTTTCGTTTACCGGTTGTACTGTGATACGCAATCCCGGCTTCTATCAAATGACCCGCGCAATAATCTTCATGCTTTTCCATATCTGTCCACCGCTTTTCTAAACCAGTAAGCGTATAATAGGTGTTCAGGTAACCATCTGGTAATTGTGCAGCCGAAATTTTGTCTATCCAATCATCCGCCTTCTTTTCCAACGTGGCATCAGGATGATTTCTTAATGAATACGCCATCGCTTCCAGCGCCTTATACACATCGGAATCATCAAAATAAATTCCTTCGTGTTTTCCTGATCTCTTTGCAGCCTTTTCGAAATTTCGTATCCTTCCTGTCTTGTTCTCCGTATACAGGATGCACGCATCGATCGTTTTCGTGGCAACCTGGTTCATCCGTTCTTTCCAGAATGGATCAGTAATTGTCACCAGTGAAAAATCGACAGGAGTCAGTTTTTGCAAAGACTGTTGCGCAAACATCTGAAAACTTGCAAATAAAAGCGAAGGGAATATGATTTTTGAGAGTTGCATAGTCGTTTATCATTGTAATTTATCCGCAACACAACGGAAACCCACGGTAGAGTTTCTTTCAAAGCCATTGCTGACGCGCAGCAGAAATTGCCGGTAATCTAATTTTCGAGGACCGCTTTGCACGTACCACCAACTTGACGAGGGCTTGAAATAAGATCCGCCTTTCATGATAATGTACCGGTGGCTCGAAGTTTCATACACATCATTTGTCAATTGCCATACACACCCAACAAGATCCATCAATCCAAACTTACTGATTCCCGCCGGATATGAACCAACCGGGTATAATTTACCATTCCCCAGGTTGCACCTGGAAGAATCAATTCCCTCAAGACTGGTTACGGTGAGCGTGCTGTTCACGACCTCTTCTTTTTGCGTAACAGGAGTTTGCTGATCCCATGGCCACTCGCGAAGATCCGTGGTTTGAGCTGCATATTGCCATTCAATTTCTGTAGGCAGTCTCTTACCCGCCCAGGTTGCATATGCCTTTGCATCTTCATAACTGATATGCACAACGGGGTAATTTTCCTCGCCTTTCTTAAATGTGCCTTTTGACCAATGCTTAAGAAAATTCACCGTATCCCTGGGTGAATATTTTGAAGCTTCCATGAATTTTTTAAATTCAATATTTGTCACCGGAAACTTATCCATAAAAAAGGAGTTCATTTCAAATGAACTGTCCTCATCCATTTTTGGATAGCCGATAAATTCATCTCCATGGGTGGTTTTGAAAGTGAATTTTCCTGCCGGTATAGTTACCATCTTCGCCGGTAGTTTCTCTGAAGATCTGGTTGCAACGGAAACTGATATCCGTTTTGGAGTACCGGGTGCAATAGTGATCACCGTCTCATCCATTAATATTCCATTATCCATCAACTGAATAACGATATCGCCATCGAATCTTCCAAACAATTTTCCTATCGACACTGAATGCTTCCCAGGCTTTGTTTTGAAAGGTTTTTTTTCATATCCAGGGGATCCTGCCCAGATACGGATCTCACTACCTTTGTTTGCATTGATATTTAGCTGATCCCCGTAAACCGATGCGGTGATTAATCTGGGAAGTTTTGCAATACAGCCACTTGAACCTTCATTTTCGCCCCCCAGGAAAGAGGCATTGAATGCATCTGCCTCAGCAGATATCCAAAAATGATTATTGATATATACGGGCGATAGAAGTTTGTGGTTCCAAAGGTCTACATAATGGAAGCCGGGATCATTATTGACAGTAAACAGCGGCGCGGAAAAGCCCTGTGGCCTTAGATTGAAGAGGGTGTAAATCGTTTTATTTGTAGTGCTCCACTCATTTACCCAAATACTATCAGTGGTGCACACAATTAGAGGAGTGTAATTACCCGACGTGAAATTATAAGTATTCTCACGTAAAATCCTTGTTGTTCTCCCAAGATATCTGTACTGATCCTCAATGTCATTTGGTTCACCGGGAGCCATTATATTTATTTCAGTACCATATCCGTTAAAAAATGAGATGGCCAGATCGCGGGTGAACTTTCCCTTATTGATCTCCGTTACCCTGAAGATGGAAAATTCAGGTTTAATTAATTTATTGAGGTTAAGCATCGGGGGATGCGTAAGGGCATTGTGGACCCTTCCTGAAACAATACCCTGCATGTCCTTCGGTATTGCCATCCCTTCACTGTACATGACAACTCCCGGCCTTACCTTATCGGCGGCATCTTGCAATTCTTTACTCGATCCTCCTTTGGTATCCAATACCACTCCGTCGGCCGACGTCTCGCCGATCAGTTTTGATAATCCATCAAAATGATTCTCCGTCCTCGTGCTTTCATCCCAGGGATTGTAGCAAATGAAAAACCTTGTATTGTTTTTCCGGCTCATCGCCGCCATCCTTTTCATTGCCGCTGTTCCGCCTGGCAGATCATGAAAAAGATCAAACTGGTTTCGCTGGTCCAGGCCGAGTGTGGGCCATGTTGGCCATATGGCCACGACGTCATCTCCACCATATAAACGCTGGCCTCGTTTTAGAAAATCTTCAAGTGTGTATTTATTCTTTGTATAGTCATAGTAGTACTTATCCCAGGCATCCATCAGATGCAATACATACGCATGCCTGATCCACTGCAAATCTTTCCTTTTGAACAAAATATCACTGAACTCTGAAGTGTCGTACAATTTCTTCTCCTGGAAAACCTTTGTCAATCCATTCTGCCATCTACCTGAATAGGTAGAAATATACAGGTCATATTTTACACTTCCATCCGGGTACAATACCGTTTCGAACCTTTTTCTTTGTGCCTTTTCAATAGTACTCCGGTTTCGTCTGGTCAGCCCTGATAGCTTCAGCTGGGTACTTATGGTCAAGGTATTATAACCCAGTTCCCAGGCATTGTCCGGCACAATGACGTTCACAGGTGAACGTCCCGGCAATGTTAAATACGTTCTTGATAACTCATGATTTCCGATACCAGTGATGAGTGCTTCAGAGTTATTCTCGCCAAAGGGAATGACATTATGTAATACCAATGTGTCGGGGGAGATATTGATGAAACGGATATGCGCATGAAACTCCGATTGCGCCGTATCGAAGGCGCTTATTTCGATCCTTATCTTGTCCGATGGTTTGGAAGAAGTATAAGCCTCCTTGCCCAGTTGATATGAAAATAGCGGCACCCCTGCAGGCGCCGCTATGTCTTTACCATCAACAACTATATTCCTTATATTCTTCTGATCTGTTAATAATAAATCATTTAACGACTGCTGACCATTTGCATAATTAATATTGAGTGCAATCAACAGTGCAAAAAATAATCTATATCCCATGTCAGTAATTCTGATTCTGTACCAGGTTTGTATTTGCAAGTACCTCAGACGCTGGCAAAGGAAATACATATTTATTTACGTCCGTTACGCCAAGCACGTCATCCGCCCGACCGGTTCTTATCAGGTCGAACCAGCGATGGGGTTCAAAGGCAAATTCAATTCTTCTTTCATCTTCGATCGCCTGCAACAAGGTTTCTTTGGTGTTGGCCGGAGTGTTCCCGAGTTCGGCCCTGTTGCGGACTTCATTCAGATCATTGGCGCCATCAATTACATTATCCAGGTTCGCTCTCGCCTCTGCACGGATAAGATACATTTCTGCCAGACGCAATACCGCATAGTCGTCGTCGTTTGTGGCGCCGTTTGCTGCCCTGTACCGGTTTCCATATGGCGCACCTCCGAATTCTCCGAGTAACACAGAGCGATTTCCTGCTATCGTAGGATCCTGCAAAAGAGCAACGAGCTCATTTGTTGGCCCCACCCTGTAGAATCCACCCATCTCCGCGGGATAAAAATATCCCGACAAGGCATTTCCATCTGTTATATTATAGGCGAGCTCAAAAATTGATTCTGAATTGTTTTTCTCTGTAATGATTGTTTCGAATGGCTGTACGAGTGAGAAATCCGGACTGTTTATCACCAGGGTGGCGTATGCTTCGGCAGTTTCCCAGTCGCCCTGATAAAGAGCAACCCGCGCATGTAATGCCTCTGCGGCTTTCTTGTGCGCAATGTTCCGGTCAACCACGTCTGGTAATTTAGCCTCTGCACCCGAAAGATCATTTATTACCTGTGTATAAACCTCTTCCACCGTGCTTTTTGCTGGAAAGGATTCATCAGTTAATCCACGTATCGGTGTCAGTACCAATGGTACTCCGCCGAATGTTCGTGCCAGGTCAAAATACACAAGAGCACGTATAAACAATGCCTGTCCTTCCAGGCTATTCCGGTCATCGTTTGTCATGGAAGGATCTTCAACAACAGCTACGGCACTGATCACATTATTTGCTGCATTGATTGCCTGGTACATGGCTTTCCAGGTAATTTCAATTGTATTGGACGAGGCCAATATCGCGTGTCCGTCAAATTGCAGGTCGGTTGTTCCGGAACCGAAAGAGGTGACGTTGTCGTCAGACAGCCATACTGCATTCGGCCATTCTGATCCATAATATTCCTGCACCTGCAACCTGCTGTATGCGCCAGTCAATGCGCGCTGAATACGATCCTTAGAGGTGAGAGCGATATCCTCACTGATCCGCCCGGTAGGTTTATTATCCAGGAATTTCTTACATGAGGCGAAGCTTGATACAATCAGCACCGCAACTGGAAATATATTGATGAGTTTCATAATTTTCGTTTGTATTGACAATTAAAAGGTCACGCTTAATCCACCCTGTATGGTTTTTGGTTGTGGAACGGTAAACATTTCCACACCACCAACTGTTCCCTTACCGCCACCGGCGTTAATTTCGGGATCAAGGCCGCTGTAATTGGTAATCGTCCACAGGTTGGTCGCCATAACATACACTCGAACCGAGTTAATGCCGATCCTTGAAATAACCGTGGAAGGGATCGTGTACCCGATCGTGAGATTGCGAAGGCGCGTATAGCTTCCATCTTCCATTGCCCTGCTGGTAAACCGGCCATAATTATTTGCCCTCTCATCTGCAGTACCACCTACTTTCGGAATATCCGTTACATCACCTGGTTTCTGCCAGCGATCGAGCTGCTTGGTATAGAAGCCATAGGTGGCCTCACCCGTCGCCGCGTTCATCCGCGCACCGCCGTGGACCATGAAGAAGGTAGACCAGTTAACGAGTTCCTGCCCCCATTCAAAGTTGAACGCAAACGAAAGGTCAAAATTCTTGTACCTGAACGAAGAGGCAAGTCCACCAAGCAAGTTGGGTTGATTGGATCCTAAAATCATCCTGTCATTGTCATCGATTACGCCATTCTTATCTACGTCTGTGTATACTGCATTTCCGGTTTCGGGATCAACTCTTTCCTGCTGCCACAACCAGAATCCATTTACCGGGTTTCCCTGCTGGAATAAAATGAATTTTCTGCTGAATGGCTCGAAGTAAGGCGCATCTAATTTTTCAATATAATTTTTATTATGCGCCAGGTTGAGATTAGCCTCCCATGTGATATCCTTTGTCCGTATTATTCCGGCATTCAGGCTTAGTTCAAATCCCTTATTACTGATATCGCCTCCATTATATGCTATAGTACTGAAACCAGTCGACATGGGCACCGGTTTATCAAGTAATACACCCTTGGTGAATTTATCATAGTAGTTGATTTCGCCCGTGAGTCTGTTGTTGAACACTCCAAATTCCACTCCGATATTGAACTGTGTTGTTTGTTCCCATTTGAGGTCGGGATTAGCGATTTGGGAAGGCATCGTGCCTGGCTGACTAAGATAATTGTCATTTCCCGACCACAAACCCCTTGAAGCATATTCGTTGATCGTTTCCTGCGAGCCTGTTAAGCCATAACTTGCTTTCAATTTGAGATCTGAAAAAGCAGACTGGCCTTTCATAAAGCCTTCATTAATTATTCTCCAGGCGACACCTGCTGAGGGGAAAAAGCCCCACTGGTTTTGAGTGCCAAATTTACTTGAGGCATCAGCCCTCATATTTATATCAAATATGTACTTGTTGTTAAGTGCATAATCAACCCGTCCAAAAAATGATGAAAGCGAACTTTCCGTCTTATCGCCATTCCATCCAGTTGATTGCGAGGCAGAACTGATATTCCTGAGGTCGTCATTTGGAAAATTATTCGCACTGACCCCGAAAAACTTAGATGTTGTTCTCTGAACTGTATTACCGATAAGAAAATTGAATTTCTGGTCGTTTGATATGTCTAAATTATACCGGAGTGTCTGTTCATTGATCCATGTAGACTGGCGATTGCTTTGTTCGTAAGCATCCGCAAGAGATCCCGGACCGTTTAAGACCGAACTGTTGAAAGCCCTGTTGTTTGCATCATTAAAGTCAATGCTCCAGCTGGAACGGAAATACATGCCCGGTATCACCTCCCATTCACCATAGATATTGCCAATGTATCGGATACCAGTTGAAGTCTGGTCATTTTCCTTTGCCAGGGCAATGGCGTTATTTCCAACGGGACCCCTGTAGTAGGTACCGTCGGGATTATAATCTGGATAAATTACCGAATTGCCAACCGCGGTAAGCAAACCGGCGGTTGAATTATCATTTGGAACGACCTCGCGGAAGGTTCTGCTGATGGTGTTGCTGGTGCTGATCTTAAATCGCTTTGTTATGTAATTATCAAGATTTAACCTAAAGTTTGCCCGATTAAATGTTTGCGGTTTAAGGATGCCTTCCTGGTCATAATAAGATCCACCGATATAGTAGGAGGTTTTCTCATTTCCACCCGACACATTTACATCGACATTTGCCGAAGGTGCGGTTTGAAATAATTGATCAAGCCGATCATTTGTTGGCAATGAAGAAGGATCTGGATATGGAACACTTGCAGGATCCTTTCCATCGTTGATCCATATTTCATTTAATAACTCCCCGGTTTGAGGTCCATTAACCACCTTGGGAAGTTTAGTGGCCTTGGCCGCGGCGTAGTAAGTGTTCAGTGAAACCTTCGCATTTCCCTTCGCGCCTCTTTTGGTAGTGATGATAATAACACCGTTTGCGCCCCTTGAACCAAATATTGCCGTGCTATTGGCATCCTTCAATATTTCCATCGATTGTATATCGGCGGGATTGAGGTCAGCCAGAGGGTTTGATACCTGTTGCTCGACCCCGTATCCTGCCGGGCCAAGTGGAGTTGTGTTTAGGAAAACGCCGTCGATTATATACAGCGGTTGCGAAGCCGGAGAGCCGGGTGAAAAAGATGATGTCCCTCTTACTCTTACCGTTACTCCGCCACCAGGAGTTCCGCTCATGCTTGAGATCTGTACGCCTGCAGCTTTTCCCTGTAATAATTGGTCGGGACTTGCAAAGGGCATATCGCGGATCTGGGCGGCGTCAACCTTAACAACTGAACCGGTAATATTCGTCTTGTTTCTTGTACCGTATCCGATTACCACCACATCCTCCTGTACGCTCGCTTGTGGCACGAGAGAATAGACTGCATCGTCGGAATTGATGATTGGAACATCCTGTTGCAAAAAGCCAACACTCGAAATAGTTATTGCCGTTGTTGAAGAAGAGACACTAAGACTAAAATTTCCGTTGTTGTCGGCGGAGATTGCACGATTTGTTCCTTTAACCGAAACTGATGCTCCTGCAACCGGAGTACCATCGCTGCTATTGACGATTTTACCTGTTATCACTCTGTCTTGTGCGGACAGCGACAGGATAAATACCACAAGAAACGTTAGGGTTGCAACCAATCGTTTTAACGTTACACTTCTCATACAATACATTTTGGTTCGATCGAAATGAATGTTGAATTATAATACCACGGGAAACTGGCTAATCCTTAAAGTTGTACACCCATAGGGCACCAACACTATTGGTTCTTCTTTTTGATTTTTCAAATATTTTATAGGGCTATAGGGTACGGGTCCTGCTGATTCATTGTATAATTGCCATTCCGGAATTATTTTGCCGGTAGTGGTTATGCTTACCGGTGAATTTTCTGCATTCCATGGCGAATTTCCGACTGATTTAATTTTTGCAAATTTGAAAAACGTTTCAGGGTCCTTGATGGCTTGTTCCGGCAGGCCATAATTCCAGGGAGTGGTTGGTCTTACTTCCCTGTAGTCTCCATATTTGTCAGTACCCTTTACTTGTTTCCAGTTTTCACCAATCTTCAAGGCATACACCAGGGGACCGCGTTCAATTGCCGCAGATTGATTCTTCCAGCGAGTGACATTTGTTTTCATCGGTAGTTCAAGCACCACCACATCATTATTTTTCCATTCCCGGATTATTTTTTCAATCCTGTTGCCTGTTGGTGATGAATAAAGTTTTCCATTGATAAATATCTTTGCGGAAGAGCACCATCCCGGAATACGCAGATGAAATGGAAACTTTTCGGACTTTTTCATTTTGATTGTAAAGGTGATTTTGTCGTCGAAAGGATATTCCGTTTCCTCTTTCACGTGTACTTCCTCACCGTTGGCAACGTTGATAGTGGCTTCCGATGGTGCATATTGAAGAGCAGCAATTCCCCGGTCGTCTGATGCATGCCAGAGATTCTGAACGAATTTGGGCCAGCCCTGGTGCATATTTGTTGTGCAGCAGGGAAAGCCGGTAAGCATTCCGAAACATTGATCTGTTCCTTCATAATTAGTCACAAAATCTCTCTCATGCCGGGTGACCATTACCTGGTTGGCCTGCTGATAATACTGACGGGTAAGGTAGTCGTCAGATATCTGGGTGGGTAAGGCGTTGAAAGCAATTTTTTCAAGGTGGTCCATATAGGCAACATCACCCGTTATCGTCATCATATTTTCAAGTGAATACATCAATTCAACGGCGGTGCATAACTCGGAGCCGAGGTTGGGATCATTTCCCCGCGTTAATTCATCCGCGCCATACATTCCCTGTGCCTGTTGTTGAAATGTATAAATATCTGCAAATGCCTTTTTGACGGCTTGATGATATTTTGGATCATCATTTTGCTGGGAGTAAATCACCGGTTCTTTGATACCCTGCGCAAGATTTACTCCGTGATAACTGAATGTTTTTGCAACACTATTCGTGTTCAGAAAGGAGTTTGTCCAGTCAAAGCTTTGTTTATGGATTATTTCAGCGAGGTCAAGAAGGAAGGTCTCACCGGTGACATTATATAGCCAGTATACCACAAGCAGGTTGTCGCCAGCGCGTTGTGCACCCCACCACGAATAGTGCCCAAGTGGCGTTTGTGGCAGTGTCTGCAGCTGATATTTTGAATACCTGGTCATCAGCTCGATTACTCTTTTATCTTTCGTGGCTATGTAGTATTGCTGCAGCACTTTCAGCATAACCATTTTCGGCCACCAGTCCCTTGCCCTGTCACGTTGCAGGCCTGGTTCAGGAAGAGGTTCTTTTTCAGAAGGAACAGGACCGAAATAGCCATCATCAGATTGGTTAGCGATACTCCACTCTATCCATTTTTGCAATTTCAACTGCAGTTGCTTGTCATTCAACTGGTAGGCCAGTGGCACAAGGCCATCGAGCCAATATGGGCCCCTTTCCCATACATCTCCATCCCCACCGAGCCAACCGTTCCGGGCGCCGAGTACTGAGGGGTACCATTCGTCCAGATGACCAGCCATTCCACTCCTCATTTTCTCCAGGATTTCCAGTAGCCATCCCGAGGCCTTGATATCGCCAATGGGAATTTCGAGGTAGGGTTTATTCTTTAGTGGTTTCCGGTTCTGCAGGTACAAGGATTGATCTTGTCCAAATGCTTTTTGTGCGAGGCTAAGCGAACATGTGACTGTCATAGA
Organism: uncultured Chitinophagaceae bacterium; assembly: GCA_963808065.1. Lineage (GTDB taxonomy): Bacteria > Bacteroidota > Bacteroidia > Chitinophagales > Chitinophagaceae > Flavitalea. Next base: position 471,569 of record CAWEEK010000006.1, on the reverse strand, counting down.
AATTATCAGGCTTAATATTATCACTCTCGGATTCATGGCGGCAGTAAATATTCCTCCACCAAAGTAGTCACATATCAACGACGTAACTACACCCTGATAAAATAGGCTCCGGTAACGTTACCGGAAAATTTTACCTTGCAATTATGAGGAGTAGGATTACGATAAAAGATGTTGCTGCATCGCTGGGCATTTCTGTTTCAACGGTGTCCAGGGCAATGCGAAATGCAAAGGATGTGAGCGAGACAACAAGGCACACGGTGTTGAAGAAAGTAAAGCGTTTACATTATCAACCTAATTATAGTGCCCAGTGTCTGATCAATCAAAAAACAAATCTTATCGGCGTTATTGTTCCCGTTCTTCACTCAAATTACTTTTCAGAAGCGATCAGCGGCATTTCAGATGTATTAGCGGAAAGCAATTATCAGATGATAGTATGCCAGAGCAATGAGAATTACAAAATCGAACAGGCATCCATTAGTAAATTACTGGGGTATAATATTGATGGTCTGTTGATATCAGTATCGAAGTCGACAAAGAATGATAAAATTTTTAATGAAGTGGTGAACCGGAATATTCCGTTGGTGATGTTTGACAGGATATTGGATAGTGTTGACTGCTCGAAGGTTACCGTTAATGAATATGAAGGGGCATACAAGGCAGTTGAGCACCTTATAAAAAAAGGGTGCGTAAGAATTGCACATCTTGCAGGTCCGCAGGATCTGCTGATCAGTCAGAACCGGAAGCAGGGATATCTGGATGCACTGAGTGACTATGGTCTTAAAGTAAATCCCAACATGGTCGTTCACTGTAAATCATTCGAAGACGACGCGCCGCGGGCCTTTAAAAAGATTCTTATGAATGATCCCTTGCCTGATGCCATCTGCTTTATTAATGACCTGTCGGCGATCGATTGTATGAAATATCTTCATCGTAAGGGTTTGTCAATCCCCCGTGATATAAAAATTGTAGGCTTTAATAACGACCCTGTCAGTACCGTATCCGATCCCAGCCTTACCACCGTAATGCAACCGAGTTATGAAGTCGGAAAGTTGAGCGCGGGCTTATTGATCGATGAGATCGACGGCAAAAGAACCAGGCATGTTAATTATGAATTGCGAACGAAACTGGTTGTCAGGGAAAGCACGAAATCTGTACGGGAAGGGGCAAAAAAAATTAAAAACCAAAATTAAGACTTAAAAATTCTAAACTTTAATCAGTTCCTTGAAAAGCGCGAGACTTAATTTCACAATTAAAATTTAGAATTGGACCCTCTAACCGCGAATGGACACGCACGGATAAATGAAGAACCATTAATCGAATTTCTTTTAATGAACTTTGGAAACAGCATCCTATCACCTCAATTTAAATAAGATGAAAAAAGTATTAATTGCGCTGGACTTCGATCCATCTGCTCAGAAAGTGGCAGAAACCGGACACCAATTGTCAAGAGCGATGAATGCCCAAACCATTTTGTTGCATGTGACCTCGGAGGCCGCGTATTATTCGTATGCGGATTATTCACCGCTGATGGGCTTTGACAGTTTCAACAATTTAGTCGAGGCCGCGACTCCGGGGGAACTGGAGACGGCCGCCCAGGACTTCCTGGACAAATCCAAACTCCACCTGGACGATGAAACAATACAAACTGTTGTCGCCACAGGTGATTTTGCGGAAACCATACTTGAAACCGCCGCAGAATTACAGGCCGACATCATCGTTTTGGGCAGCCATGGACGCCGCGGACTGGAAAGAATCTTGCTGGGGAGCGTCGGGGAACAGGTTTTGCACCGTAGTCTGATACCGTTGTTTATTGTTCCTACCAAAACTGCGGCAAAGAAAAAGTGAGGGTATTCCTCATGAATAGCTCTGATTTGTAAATTAAAAGACTAAAGCATGGCCAAGGATCCTTATCAAATTAAGAAATTACTGACTTCTAAAAACGGCACTTTCACCTATTACAGCCTTACCGAACTGGAGAAAAAGGGCCATGCTATAAAAAAACTTCCATTTTCCATTCGCATTCTGCTCGAGAATGCCCTTCGTAATTTTGACGATTTTGCCGTCACCAGGGAACATCTTGAAACCATCATCGGTTGGGAACCGGCAGGTTCTGATAAGGATATTCCATTCATGCCTGCCCGTGTACTGATGCAGGATTTTACCGGTGTCCCCGCTGTTGTGGACATTGCTTCTCTTCGCGCGGAAATAGCGAGGAAGGGGAAGAACCCCGAAGAGATGAACCCCCTGATCCCCGTAGATCTTATCATCGACCACTCTGTTCAGGTTGATTACTTCGGCACGGATTATTCTTATCTCCGAAATATCGACGAAGAGTACAAGCGAAACCAGGAACGCTACCAGTTTTTGAAGTGGGCCCAGAATTCATTCAACAATTTCAATGTGGTTCCTCCCGGGATGGGTATCTGCCACCAGGTCAACCTTGAATACCTTTGTAAAGGTGTAATTGAACGAAATGGGGAAATATTCCCGGATACATTGGTAGGGACAGACAGCCACACGCCCATGGTAAATGGAATCGGGGTAGTGGCCTGGGGTGTCGGCGGTATTGAAGCTGAAGCGGCCCTGCTTGGTCAACCCATCTATTTCATCATGCCAGAGGTAATAGGATTGAAACTCAAAGGCAAACTTCCCCTGGGTTCTACAGCTACGGATCTCGTGTTGACGATTGCGGAATTATTAAGGAAATATGGAGTGGTTGGAAAATTTGTGGAGGTCTTCGGTTCCGGACTCGACCATCTCTCAGTTCCTGACCGCGCCACAATTGGCAACATGTCTCCCGAGTTTGGCTGCACAATTACTTATTTCCCGATTGATGAGAAGACCCTCGAATACATGCGTAAGAGCAACCGTTCAGTTGAACAGGTTAAGCTGGTAGAAGACTATTGCAAGGCGAATATGCTGTGGCGAACCGGCTCCGAAGAGATTATCTATACAGATATTGTTGAACTCGACATTTCAACTATTGAACCCACAGTAGCGGGCCCAAAACGACCGCAGGACAAAATTCTCCTGAAAAATTTCAAACCCGATTTTATTGGCCTTCTGAGGAAAACGTATGGACGGCGTTACACCGAAGTAAATCAGCTGAGTTCCTGGATGGCAGAAGGAGGCAGCCAACCTATAAAGCAGGCCCCTCCGGAGCTGGCACCTGTCCCGGAAATCGAAGAAACGGTTGTCAATGGAATGAAAAATGTGTGGGTGACATATGGTGACCAGAGTTTTATGCTTTCGGATGGGGCAGTGGCAATCGCCGCCATTACTTCCTGCACAAATACTTCCAACCCCTTCGTAATGATTGGAGCGGGGCTGGTGGCCAGGAAGGCAAGGATACGGGGACTGAAAACAAAACCATGGGTGAAAACTTCTCTTGCCCCCGGATCGAAAGTAGTAACGGATTATCTTCAAAAAGGAGATCTGCTGGATGACCTGGAAGCAATGCAGTTTCATATCGTTGGATATGGTTGTACTTCCTGTATCGGCAACTCAGGTCCTTTGCCTCCCTATGTTTCGAAAGCGGTGGATGAACACGACCTCGTGATGGCCTCGGTGCTGTCCGGCAACCGGAATTTCGAAGCCAGGATTCATCCGCAGGTAAGAATGAATTTCCTGATGTCGCCGATGCTGGTCGTTGCCTTTGCGATTGCCGGCAGGGTAGACATTGACCTCATCAATGACCCTATCAGCTTCGACCCAAATCAGCAGCCTGTTTATCTGAAGGATATCTGGCCGACCGATGATGAGATCAATGAACTGATGGCCGAAGTACTTTCGCCCGGAGATTTTGGCAAGAACTATGGAGAAATATTTGAAGGCAATGAGATATGGAGGAACCTCGTCATTCCCGATGATAAGTTGTATGTATGGGACGACAAATCTACCTACATAAAAGAGTCCCCCTTCTTCAATAACATGCCAGTTGAAGCAGAACCACTCAAAGACATTGATGGCGCCAGAGTGTTGCTGATGCTGGGCGACAGTATAACTACCGATCATATTTCACCCGCCGGACAATTCAACGAATTATCCGCCGCCGGTAAATACCTGATCAGCCGCGGTGTTTTAAAGGAACACTTCAACTCCTATGGCTCGAGAAGGGGAAATGACGAAGTAATGATACGCGGCACTTTTGCCAACGTGCGTATTAAGAATAAACTGGTGAAAAAAGAAGGCGGCTACACTAAACACCTTCCATCCGGGGAAGAAATGTCGGTTTATGATGCATCGGTCAAATACAAGGAGACTCACACCCCATTGGTTGTACTGGCTGGAAAAGAATATGGCAGTGGATCGTCGAGAGACTGGGCGGCAAAAGGCACCTTTCTGCTCGGTATCAAGGCGGTGCTCGCGGAAAGCTACGAACGCATTCACCGCAGCAACCTGGTAGGCATGGGCGTAATGCCACTTCAATACAAACCCGGGTCGAATGCAGAAAAACTGGGCCTGACCGGCGAAGAAATATTTACAGTAACCGGAATTGCCAATGATATCTCACCGCTGAAAGAAGTGCAGGTAATTGCCAAAAAAGAAAACGGTGAGGAAATTAAATTTGATGTGATTACCCGGCTGGATTCGAAAATCGAGATTGAGTATTACCGTCATGGCGGCATCCTGCAATATGTATTGCGGCATTTTCTGGAAAAGACCAATTAACTTTTGTTTCTATAATCCATAATCGGATCTCGCTATCTTAGCGCCACAAATTAATGCGTCATGGCAGCACAGGAACATCCCACTTACGGCAATGGCAAGATTTGTTACATTGAACTTCCTTCAAGAAACCTCGATCAGTCTATTGAATTTTACAAAACTGTTTTTGGATGGAATACCAGAAAAAGGAATGACGGCTCAGTGGGGTTTGACGACTCTGTTAATGAAGTCAGTGGCACCTGGAGAACAGACCGGAAACCTTTCGTCGAACTGGGCATCCTCATCCACATTATGGTCAGCGACATTCATGTCACCGTGGAGAAGATCATCAAATCCGGTGGAATCATTGTGCTGCCGATAGGCCAGGAGCCGCCCCAAATTACCGCCCGATTCAGCGACCCCACAGGCAATGTGCTCGGGCTCTATCAGCACTAAAATATTTCATTAAATCATTTTACAATGAGGAAAATAATATTACTGGATCATGTCACCCTCGACGGCTTTGCCGCAGGCCCCTCGGGAGAAATGGACTGGATCCTTTTGTCCGAGGAATTGTTTGGTTTTGTCGGTGAACTCACTCAGGAGGCAGATGCCGCATTGTATGGCCGTAAGACCTATGAAATGATGGACAGCTATTGGCCCAATGCCGCTAATCAGCCTAAGGCAACCAAACACGATGTCGACCACAGTACATGGTACAACAAGGTGGAAAAACTTGTCCTGTCCGATAGTATGAAAGACGTAAAAAAAGACAAAACGAAATTCATCTCCGGCGAGGTTGCAAAAAAAATTACAGACCTCAAGGAAAAGTCGGGCAAAAACATCCTGATGCTTGGGAGCCTGACAGCAGGTCATTTTTTGATGGCAGAAAACCTTATCGATGAATTCTGGCTTTTTGTTAACCCGGTACTACTGGGCCAGGGCATCCCAGTCTTTAATCGCATTCCAGACAAAACAACTCTTACCCTTGCCGGATCCAAAGTATTTCCAATTGGGGTCATCGCAATAAACTACACAGTTTCCAAATGAATGATTCCAGCGCATATCAGCGCGCAGCAATGCCCACAGGAACTGCCGTACTCCTGGATGAACGATCTGTCGAAAAATCGAATGCCAACCTGGTAGAACTCTTGGGTGAAGGTCAGCGGGTGCTTGACGTCGGTTGCGGTTCCGGAGCCATTACAGTCGGCATTTGTAATTATGTTGGTAACCGGGGTTTGGTCATCGGGATCGATCGTAGCGAAGAGCTGATCGGCCTGGCACGTAAAAAATATTCCGGCATCCCCAACCTCCAATTCATTTGCGGGGACGTCCTCGCCTTTGAGCCCGAAGGAAAGTTCGACATCATCACCAGCGCCCGTACGCTGCAATGGGTTGCCCATCCCGAAAACATGATAGCGAAGATGACCAGCATGGTGAAACCAGGCGGCTTTCTTACCATCCTCGACTACAACCACAGTCTCATCCAATGGGATCCTTTGCCCCCCGAGAGTATGCGCCATTTCTATCATCAATTTTTGAAATGGAGAAGTGATGCTGGAATGGACAACGAGATTGGTGATCATCTAACCGCAATCCTGGGTGCAAATGGATTGCAATCCGTTACGCTCAGCGATCGATCCGAATATCACGTGAACGGTCAGGCAGACTTCGTTGACAAGATCAGCATCTGGACACTGGTAGCCAATACAAGGGGAAAGCAAATGGTTGCTGACAACTACATATTGGAGTCCGAAAGGGTGCAGGCGGCAGCGGATTACGAGATATGGTGCAGGACCTCGGCACAAAGCATGAAACTGATCCTCAGGTCTGCCACCGGCAAAAAAACCGGGGTCTAAACGTTTGCATAAAAAGATTGAATAGCAGACACGATATTTGCGCAGGATTCATGATAAATTTATTCGAACCAAAAAGTAATCTTTTCTAATAACTGAAATCGGCAATCATTGAGAAAAAGAGAAAAACTGGCCATCATCAGGGAACACTATCCTACGGCTGTGACCGTCATCGACAGCGTAAACGACCTTATTGATTTCGTAGAAGAGGTCCTTGACCTGGAGCCCTCGCAGATCATGATGGCCGACAGCATCTGCAGCGACGACGTCAATAGTATCCAGTATCCCGTCCGCGCCCAGGAATTCCTGGGGCCCTTCAAGATGGGCGGACTGGATGGATATCCATTCACCGGACTTACAGGTATGAGCGCGTTCGCCAGCCACGTGCCGGACGAAGGAGCTGTATATATTTACTATGGTCCGCATATTGGTATCTCGAAGAGCGGAACCGTTGGCGAAATCCAACGCTATGGACAGAGCAAACACACCGATTGTTGTGGGGCTACGAAAGGAGCATTGAGAAAATTGCTGAACAATGACATCATCCCCGGCACCATCAACGACATGGATTACCAGATGAATACCATCGAACAAATCCTATATGAACAAAGAGAGCGGATCACAGAGGCAAGAATTCCCCTGCTCGAAGCCACGGAGGTAATCTATGAGTCCATTGACCAGAGAATCGAAGAGTTGGTTTCAAAAACCAATTATCATAGTAAATATGTGATTCTTCAGGGTGGCATACTAATAAATAGCGACATTGACATGGGTTCGTTCACCGCCCTGAAAAGATTTGATGTAATCAACCTGCAGACTAAAGAAAGAAAAAGCTGGCTCAACCTGAGATGATACTTATCACCCAATTTATCTACCTCATTCCCGGCAAAGAAGCCACCTTTGATCAGTTCGAAGAACTGGCTCTTCCATTGATCGCAAAGTACCAGGGAAAATTATTGCTGCGCCTGCGACCCGGGCCAGATTCAATTATTGAAAGCAATACCGATACTCCCTACGAAATACATTTCGTTGAATTCCCCTCAGAAAATGAATTGAATCTCTTCTTTAAAGACGAAACAAGGAATAAATTCCTGCACCTAAAAGACGCATCAGTGCGACACAGCACTATGTTCAAACAGGAAAAATTCTAAAGAAGGCTTTCCCTTAGTTAGGCAATGTTCCAGGAGACCATAAAATTTCCAGCACAGGACCAGGCTCAGCGTGTAAGTCCAATCCAAAGCCAATGGGAAAGAGAACCTCACCGGATCCGGGGAGGTTTACCGAAAATATCTCCTTCGTATCTTTGCACAAACTGGCTATTTGAAACACCTAAGATCGCTCAACAAGTATTTGTGGAAGTACAGGGTAAGATTTATTTCGGGCATATTCTTCATCATACTGTCTAATTATTTTTCCATCCTTGCTCCGCAGCTGACTGGATATATTTTTGACCTGCTGCAACACCAGCAAAATGTAAAGGGAGTCGTGACCAGGGTCGCCGCCTATGATCCGTTGGTGTATTATTTCATCGACTTCGTAACTCCTTATGCCACCACCTTTATCGGCAAGGTGGCTGTCTTCAGCATAGCTACCCTGGCCCTCGCCCTGTTGAGTGGATTTTTTTTATTCCTGATGAGACAGACCATTATTGTAATGAGCCGTCACATCGAGTTCGACCAGAAGAACGAGGTGTTTGCCCACTATCTCAAACTCGACCTTGCCTTTTACAAAACACACAGTACCGGAGATCTGATGAGCAGGATCTCGGAAGACGTTGGCCGCGTCCGTATGTACACGGGTCCGGCTATCATGTATCTCGTGAACCTGGTCTTCCGAATTTCATTTTGTCTTTTTTACATGATACGTAAAGACTGGGAGCTGACAATCTACGTACTTGCGCCACTGCCCATTCTCGCGATCACCATTTACTCGGTGAACACTATTATTCACCGCAAGAGTGAGCACATCCAGGCACTGCTGTCCGACCTCACCACCAATGCTCAGGAGTCATACTCGGGCATCAGGGTAATCAAGTCGTTTGTGCAGGAGAAAGCCATGTTTGGCTTCTTCAACACCAACAGTGAATCCTATAAAAAGAACGCGATCAGTCTTGCCAGGCTGGAAGCCATTTACTTCCCCGCGATGGCACTGCTTATTGGTCTGAGCACCTTGCTGACCATTATGATCGGCGGGCTGTACGCGGTGAATGGTCAACACGGCATGACGGTTGGTACGATTACCGAGTTTGTGATGTACATAAACATGCTCACATTCCCAGTCAGCGCAATAGGCTGGACGGCCAGCATGATTCAACGCGCGGCTGCTTCGCAGAAAAGGGTGAACGAGTTTCTGCACACCGAGCCCACTATCCGTGATGCCGTTTCTCCGGTAAAAGTGAAGGTTGAAGGCAATGTGTTATTCGAGAATGTCGACTTCACCTATCCGCATACCGGCATCCACGCTTTGAAAAATTTCAACCTTTCTATCTCGAAAGGCGAAAAGGTTGCGATCATTGGTCATACCGGAAGCGGGAAGACCACAATCGCGCAGTTATTGTTGCGCATGTACGACAGATCCTCCGGGACGATCACAATCGATGGTTGCGACATCAAAGAGATCGAACTGGAAACACTGCGAAAAGAGATCAGTTATGTTCCGCAGGATGTCTTTCTGTTTAGCGACACCATAGCCAACAACATAAAGTTTGGCGTTGGTGACGTGTCCCGCGACCTGATCAAACAGGCTGCCGAATATGCCAGCATTGAAAAAGAGATCCAGGGATTCAGTGAGAAGTATGAAACCATGGTGGGTGAGCGGGGCGTGACCCTCAGTGGCGGACAGAAACAACGTATTTCAATCGCACGCGGACTCATCAAGGACTCAAGAGTGGTCATCTTTGATGATTGTCTCAGCGCCGTTGACGCCCGCACGGAAAAGGAAATTCTCACGAACCTGAGCAGGTTCCTCAATGACCGCACTGCACTGATCATCACGCACAGGATACTTCCTTTTTTCAGATTCTCTAAAATCCTGGTACTTGACGAGGGCAGGGTGGTAGAAGAAGGTACCCATGACGAACTGCTTGCCCGGAACGGACACTATACTTTCCTTTACCAGCAACAACTTCAGCAGGAAAAACAGGACTGAATCTAACGGGAACAGGAAGCTGTAAAAAACTTTGCTGATTCGAAAACAATATTATATTTGTAGGTACTTAACTAAACCGAAACTATTCACTGTTCAAAATCACCTATTGTGGCGTACGACAACAACGAAAAAAGGATGGAAAGCGTTTACAGCAAACGCATCAGGGCTGGAAAAAGAAGAACCTATTTCTTCGATGTAAGAGCTACCCGGGGTAACGATTACTACATTACCATCACTGAATCCCGCAAAAAATTCAACGAAGACGGTTACGACAGACACAAGATCTTCCTTTACAAAGAAGACTTCAACAAGTTCCTCAAAGCGCTGACAGAAGCTGTGGACTATGTGAAAACCGACCTCATGCCAGATTTTGATTTCGATGCCTACAACCACGACCAGGCCAGTGAGAATGAAGGTGAACCCGATGAAACAACGGTTCCTGATGTGGCCATCGCCGCTCCGGTAGGCACCAGTCCAATCATTCCTGTTGCCGCTGCAACTGCTTCCGCGGACCAATCGGCCAGCGAAGAAGTAGATAAATGGTAAGCTGAAATCCCAACTACATACAAGCAACCCGTAAATTGATGGTCAGACAATGACCTGTTTACCGGTTGCTTTTTTTACGCCCTGTCTAAAATAGGGAAGTATGTCAGTGTTTGTATAATAAAACGAGGATCAGCGAATGATCAGCACCGCGGTCTGTATCTTCTTATTTCCCGAATCAATAATACTTACGTGATAGGTACCCCGCATATAACTGCGGATGGATATGCTTTCGGTGTAGTCACTATCGGTCACCAATACCTGCTTACTAAGCACGAGCTGCCCCAGGGTATTGCGGATCGTTAATGTATATGCACCTTCCTCGCCATGCTGGACCCTGAATCTCAGGAACTGGTTTGACAGGGCAGGATTCGGAAATATAGAAAGCACAACGGGTTGGCTGCGGGTCAGCTGTAAAACAGTGGAATACTGGATCCCACCCGATGCATTGGTTATTGCGAGGCGATAATAATTTGATCCTGCTAATGGTTCATCATCGGTATAGTTTCCATTCAGCTGAACACCGGCAGAGAGGTCATCGAGCTGAGTGAAATTCGATCCATCGGCACTTCTTTCGAGTACCATTGAAGCAATGTCGTCGGTTGTGCCCAGCTGCCATTGCAGGTCATTGGTCTTTGCTTCAACCGTACCGGTGAAGGTCGAGAACCTGGAGGACAAGGCGGAGCCGGACAATTCAACATTGAATTTTGCCTTTGTATTTTCGACACCATCGAAGAGCAGCAGGTATGTTTGATTGGCGCTCAGACCTGTTATCGGGCTCAGGTTGCCATCGGCCTTAAAGCTGGTAGAAAGGATCGGTGTTGGGAAAGAGCCGCCTGCAGGACAACTGTTGACTTTGTAGACGGCCAATTGCACTCCCGTCACAGGAATGTTCTGGCTTCCAACAACGCAGGCCGACTGGTCAGCAGGCTGGGTTTCATAATCACTGACTTTAAGCGAAAGGTCGCCTCCCGCAGTATTTGTTTTGATCACATACCAGGCATTGTTGGTGATGCTGGTTCCTGTACCATCCTTGAGATATTGATTGTATGCCGGGTCAACCGATTTATCACTGGTTGAATGAGCCAGGTCAAAATTTACCGTGGTCATGACGGGCGTAACGGTAGTTGGAAAACTGGCCGGGCAATTATCAAGCGGTTCCAAAACAGTTGAAGTCAGTGGCAGCATTTCCGGTGATCCGGGTACGCAGTTGCCATAGTTGCCGTTTTTCGGGGCTACCGCAAAACGGCCACCCGCGAGTGCAGATGCGTCCAGGCTGACCCTTTTGAAATTATAGGCTACCGAAAAATGCATCACCTTGCTGGGATTTGTAGATCCCGCACTCACCGGATTCAAAGGTTCGTTTGGTTCATTGATGTGAGCCAGGTTTATGGCATGACCAAGTTCATGGAGCAACACGGATTCGAGATCAACCTGGGCTTCATCGGCTCCGTAGGGCGGGCATGGCCCAAGTGAAAATTTTATGGATCCTGTGGAAAAATTCGTGTTCCTGATGATGATGTCAAAACCCGATTTAAATGCCTGGTCGGGAACAGGGGTGCCATCGCAAAATCCAAGATAAGAATAACAGGTCGCTAGCACGCCATTCGCAAGTGGTGCAAGACCCGTTCCTCCATTGTCGAACAGGATGATGTTATTTTCATCCGGGGAGCTGATCTGTTGGGCGGTAGTAGTTCCTCCTTCGATGATATTCACGCCAACTGATTCCTTCCAGGTATTCAAGGCACGTTGAAAAGTTGCTTTGGCGGGACTGGTGTTGATATTAACACCGCTGTTTGCAGTACTTGTACTATAAACAACGGTATACCCTCCTGAGTTGTTGACATTCAACAAATTAAATTGTTTAAAACCGAGCCCATTGTCGGTGAGGTCGGCATCCAGAATGCTGAATCGCACACCCAGTGGCGCAGCCGAAGTAGTGATCACTCCGCTGGCGTCGGACACCCTGAAAAATCCATTGGCGGCCTTATCGGGAACCCTCACCTTGATCTGCGTGTTACTCCAGGACACAATAAGATCACTGCTGAAGGGGACCGAATAAAATTGTCCGGGTCCGAAGTCCGCATGCGCGAAGGCAACTGCCGCACTCCCAGAAGGAGATGCTCCGAAGCCATTGCCATTTATCGTTAGTACATTATTAGTCGCATCGGTGAAAGCGCCGGCATTGACGACCAGGGGGTTAAATGAGGTTATTGTCGGTGCCAGCGTAGAATTGCTGCTGATCACCCTACCATCAGGCGTGCGGGGACCAACGGCATCGTCGATTGAAAATTTAAGGCTCTTGATCCGAAACGCGCGTCCTGTTTTTTTCGAAAGTTCCGGGTACAGGCCTTCCCCTATCCGGTCAAATTTTACAAAAGGTGCTGCGGCGGATTTTGTGGGCAGGTCGTATCGGAGAAATCCCTGCATACTGCTATAAACATCAAATGACCGTGCAGACGAAGGATTAGCTTGATTGATGTCTTTCTGACAAAAGAAAACGCCTATTTCATTGAGTTGAAGTTTGAGATAATGGCTCGCGGAGATGAACTGGTTTCCGACCGCGCCACCCACAGTGGTAATCTCAATGGTCTTCGCATCGAGATTGCCTTTGAATATTTTGTAGACTTCAATCGTGTTTGCGGTATAGATCATCGTGTGCTTGTCGTTCCAGTAGGAACGCAGTCCGATGACCTTCCCTTCGACGATCAGCGAGGAGTGCTGTACTTTATCATCAGTAGTTACGGGAAAGAGGCCCTGGGCATTTACTGACCTGCCTATGAAACACAGTAAAATGATACATATCACATAATTCCTGGCGGATCTTGTCATAGGTAGCTGTTGAAGGGTTGATCCTCAGTCTGAAAACGTCTTCAAAAGGGTTTAATTGTTTCGTCTAAGAATCTTATACGTATTTATAAGGCCATTGGTTGAACTGTCATGGTCACCTACCGGATCATCGTTACTAAGTTCGGGTAAAATTTTTGATGCTAGCTGTTTCCCCAGCTCAACTCCCCACTGGTCGAATGTAAATATATTCCAGATTACACCCTGAACAAAGATCTTGTGTTCGTACATGGCAATCAGCTGACCGAGGGTAAAGGGGGTAATCTGCCCGACAAGGATAGAATTGGTGGGTCTGTTGCCACTGAAAGATTTGAATGGAAACACGTAAGGATCAGCTCCCGGTGCGCCCTCGGCCGCAACCTGCGCTTGAGTTTTGCCATTCATTAACGCTTCGGTTTGGGCAAAAAAGTTCGAAAGGAGGATCTGGTGGTGGTTGCCGATCGGGTTATGGCTGATGGCGGGGGCGATGAAATCACAGGGTATCAACACCGTGCCCTGGTGTATCAGCTGGTAAAAAGCATGCTGGCCATTGGTGCCTGGTTCACCCCAGATCACGGGACCGGTAGGATAGTTGACCTTTTTTCCGTTCCGGTCGACAGACTTGCCATTGCTCTCCATGTTTCCCTGCTGGAAATAAGCCGCAAACCGGTGCATGTATTGGTCGTAAGGCAATATGGTTTCCGTATCCGCGCCAAAGAAATTGATGTACCACAAACCGATCAGGGCGAGGATCACGGGAATATTGTTCTCAAGGGGAGTCTGCCTGAAATGTTCATCCATATTATAGGCCCCCATGAGCATTTCTTCAAATGCCGGATAGCCGATGGTTAGCGCGATGGAAAGGCCGATGGCGCTCCAAATGGAATACCTGCCGCCTACCCAATCCCAGAATACAAACATGTTATTCCGGTCGATGCCGAATTTCACTACTTCTTTTTCATTGGTAGACAAAGCCACGAAATGCTTCGCGATGTCGGCCTCAGAGCCGGCTTTGAGAAACCAGTCTCTTGCCGTATGGGCATTGGTCATGGTTTCCTGGGTGGTGAAGGTCTTCGAGGCAATCAGAAAAAATGTTTCCTCAGGATCCAGTTTTTTCAATGTTTCGGCGATATGGGTGCCGTCGACATTAGAGACGAAGAAGGTTTCAATGCCCGGAACCTTGTAGGGTCTGAGGGCTTCGGTAACCATAAACGGCCCAAGGTCACTGCCTCCGATGCCGATGTTGACAATGTACCTTATTTTTTTTCCTGTGAATCCCTTCCATTCGCCATTGTGTACCTGCGCACAGAAAGTCTTCATCTGGTTGTTTACGGCCTTGACATCCGTCATGATGTCTTTTCCATCAACGGTCACAGGCAGTCCCGAAAAATTTCTGAGTGCAGTGTGGAGTACCGGCCTGTTTTCGGCCTTGTTGATTCGCTCTCCGTTGAACATGGCCTCTGTGGCGGCATTTAATTGACATTCTTCTGCCAGTTGAAGCAGGAGTGAAAGAGTTTCGTTGTTGAAGATATTTTTTGAATAATCGACAAGGATGTCGCCGTGGCGGATAGAATATTTTTTGAACCGGTCAGGATCTGCTGCGAACAGGTCGATCATTTTCCAATCCTTAGCCTGTTCATAATGCGTTTTCAGTTTTTTCCAGGACGCGGTTAGCTCAGGTGATATCGAAGGGAACATGCGGTTATGATTGGATGATTTTGAAGATCTGTTATGCGGATTAAGTTACAGGAACCCCGGCCAGCTCAAGTGGTTCGGGTGATACAGATCCCTTGAAAGCTTCTCTGGGTTTGAGGCCAAGCAGGTCAAACATCCGCATGTCTTCATCAAAAGAAGGATTGGGGGTGGTGAGCAGCTTCTCTCCGGCAAATATCGAGTTGGCCCCGGCCATGAAGCAGAAAGCCTGTTCGGTAACGGTCATAGTAGCCCTGCCCGCACTCAATCTTACCATACTAGCGGGCATGAGTATGCGAGCAGTAGCGATCATCCTTACCATATCCCAAACGTCGACCTTTGGTTGATCCTCCAGGGGAGTTCCCTTGATGGCTACGAGGGCATTGATCGGAACACTGTCGGGATGTACCGGCATGTTAGCCAGGGTGCTCAACATGTTGATTCGGTCTTCATGCCGTTCGCCAAGTCCGATGATGCCGCCGCAACAAACGGTAACGCCGGCCTTTCTCACATTGTCCAGTGTTCTGAGTCTGTCGTCGTATTTTCTTGTGGAGATGATCTCGCCATAATAATCTGCAGAGGTATCCAAATTGTGATTGTAGGCATGGAGACCGGCATCGGCCAGGCGCCCGGCCTGTTCTTCGGTGAGCATGCCCAGTGTACAACAGACTTCCATACCGAGTTCATTTACTCCTTTCACCATTTCAAGAACGCGGTCAAAATCGCGGTTGTCACGTACTTCCCGCCAGGCCGCTCCCATGCAAAAACGAGTGGACCCTGCCGCCCTGGCCTTTTCGGCATATTCAAGAACTTCTTCCTTCTTCATCAGGGCCTGCACATTTACTCCGGTATTGTACCGGGCTGCCTGTGGGCAATAGGCGCAGTCTTCGGAGCAGCCGCCCGTTTTTATCGACAGCAGGGTACATACCTGCACCTCTCCGGTGTCATTGTATTTTCGGTGAATAGTGGCGGCACGGTGCACCAGTTCGAGTAATGGAGAATTATATATTTCGTGAATTTCTTCCAGTGTCCAGTCGTTCCGTAAATCTGCATGCATACTCTGTCCGATTTATGCACAAACCTACAGGAAAATGATCAAACAGGGAGCACCCGCAAGGACCAGTCCGGCTCAGGGATAACTGAAATTTGTTTTGGGTGTGATGGTCAGCAAAGTCTCATACATCAGCTGAATGGTTTGCTCGATGTCATCACGGTGTAGCATCTCTACTGTGGTATGCATATAACGCAAAGGAATGGAGATGAGCACTGAGGGACAACCGTCATTTGCATAGGCAAACGCGTCGGTATCCGTTCCGGTACTCCTGGATACGGTGCGCATCTGGACCGGAATCTTTTTGCGGGTGGCTACATCCATCACCAGTTCAAGCACCTTGTTGTGGATGGCGGGCCCGTAAGCCAGGGAGGGCCCTTTGCCACAGACTACGTCGCCTTCTATGATCTTACTGACCATAGGTGTGTGTGTATCGTGGGTGACATCGGTAATGATGGCAATATTCGGTTTGATCCTGCGGGCAATCATTTCGGCCCCGCGCAGTCCGATCTCTTCCTGCACCGCGTTCACAACATAGAGACCATAGGGGAGGGTCCTGTTGTTTTCCTTTAGCAGGCGAGCCACTTCGGCAATCATGAAACCACCGATCCTGTTGTCCATTGCCCTGCCGATATAATTGCCATAGGCGAGTTCTTCAAAACCATCACGGTAAGTAACAACCGAACCTATGTGGATGCCCAGGTCGAGTACCTGCTGCTTGGTACGCGCGCCACAATCCAGGAACAGGTTGTCGACACGAGGCTGGGGTTCCTTGGTTTCCGCACTATTGATACGGGTATGTATAGCTGGCCAGCCAAAGACGGCGCTGACCGGTCCTTTTTTACCATGTACATAAACGCGCTGGCTCGGGGCGATCTGGTGATCCACTCCGCCATTTCGTTTGAGATAGATTAATCCTTCTCCGGTGATATAATTCACAAACCAACTGATCTCGTCGGCGTGCGCCTCGATGACGACCTTGAATTCGGCCTTGGGGTTGATGATACCCACCGCGGTGCCATAAGGATCCAGGAATTTACTGTGGATGTAAGGACTCAGGTAGTCGAGCCATAATTTCTGACCACTGCTTTCGAAGCCAACAGGAGAAGGGTTGTTCAGATAGGTCTCAAGAAATTTCAGAGAATTTGGAGTCAGTAACTTCTTACTCTTTGCAGCCTTTGCCATCAGTGGGATTTTGGTGAGTCCGCAAATTTACGGCAGGCGGACGAGATGAACATCAGTTCTGATGTTCTATTACCATTGGTGTGGTAATAGTATCACTTGAATGACCCCCAAGATCGATGGCATAGATGTGAAACACCATGGTGTCGTTGTCATTCGGATCTTCGGTAAGAAAGTCGTATGGTAGTGTGATCACAAAATTTCCCACGGTGCTCTTCGGAAAGCTCGGAAGTGAAGTGGCGATAGAATCGGCTTTGTCGTTCGACTGGGCATCAGGTATGCCGCGGATATTGAGTCGCTGGCGTTTGTAAACCAGTGCTCCACCCCCAAGGTCGCCTTCCTTGTCTGTAAAATCGAGCGATATGTCGAGAGTTTGACCAGGGAATACGTCGGTGTTCATGCTTTTTATTTCGATCTCCGGCTTCGTTTCCAGCTTATTTTTGCTGCAGGAAAGAAATAGGGCCGGCAGCAGGAGGAGGAGGGGAAGATACCTTTTTAGCATACTTTAACTTATACGACAAATTTAACGTCATGGATGCGATTATCGTTATATGATTTGTGAATTAGAAGATAAAATTTTCAATGTAGGAACGGATTCATTTGAAACAACGGCCCTGGAGGTATTTCACTGGCAATATGCTCAAAACCAGCTTTACCGGTCTTTTTGCGAAGCGCTTTCAAAAAAACCGGCGCAGATCAACGCAATTCATAAAATTCCCTTCATTCCAGTCAGTTTTTTTAAACAACATGAAGTAAGAAGTGGCCGCTGGGTACCGGAGGTAGTTTTTGAAAGCAGCGGAACCACACAAACTGGGAACAGCCGCCATTTTGTTCAGTCCCTCGAACTATACCAACGGAGTTTTGAGGCTGCCTTTGAATTGTTCTATGGAGATCCTTCAGGATGGTGCATACTGGGGCTGTTGCCATCCTACCTGGAAAGACAGAACTCATCGCTGGTTTTGATGGTTGACAGGCTGATCAAAAAAAGCGGTCATCCGTCCGGGGGGTTCTTCCTGAATAATGTTTCGGAATTACTTGGTGTCATCGCTCAAAACGAAGCGGTGGGACAGAAAACACTGGTGATAGGAGTCACCTTCGCCCTGCTTGACCTGGCGGAAAACCACAAGCTCGACCTGCATCATACCGTGATAATGGAAACGGGAGGCATGAAGGGCCGGAGGGAAGAGATCACCAGAGAAGACTTGCATGATAGATTACGGCGATCTTTTGGTGTATCCTCCATTCATTCCGAATACGGAATGACGGAATTACTGTCGCAGGCCTACTCATCCGGTGAGGGCTTGTTCGGTTGTCCACCGTGGATGAAGATTTTGCTTCGCGAAGAAGACGACCCGATGACAACCATTCAGCAAAGCGGTGAGCAGACAGGTCTGGTAAATATTATCGACCTGGCCAACCTGTATTCCTGTGCATTTATTGCTGTTGATGATATTGGCAGACTGCATCCTGATAACAGGTTTGAAATTCTCGGAAGAATGGACAGTAGTGATGTGAGAGGGTGTAGCCTTATGTACGTCGGATAGGAAAATCAAACCCCTGGCTTTCTCAATTCAAAATCGCATTCATCGTCATTACGCCGATCAACCCACAGACTGCCACGATGGATTCCATTAGTGACCAGGACCTGATGGTATCCTTGATGCTAAGATTGAAATATTCCTTGTACAACCAGAATCCCGCGTCATTAACATGAGAGAACATCAGGCTACCCGCGCCGATGGACAGCACCATGAGATTGGGATCTGCATGACCCTGGCTCATCAGCGGTGCGATGATACCGGCCGTGGTAAGTCCGGCAATGGTGGCGGAGCCGATACAGACCCTGATCACCGAAGCAATCAACCATCCCAGCACCAGCGGATGAATATCCATACCCATCAGCAATTGCCCGATCTGGTCGCTCACACCGCTGTCACTGAATACCTGTTTGAGCGCGCCGGCACCGGCGATGATCAGCAATATGAGAGAGATATCCGTCACCGCCTCCGCATAAATCTTCATGATTGCCTTCATGCTCGTACCCTGGTGGATGCCGAGGCTGAAAGTGGCTACCACAAGACAGATCAGCATAACGATCGCCGGATCACCGAAAAAAGTCAGGAAACCAAAACCCGGATCTTCCGGTGAACTGGTAAGTAATAGTACAGTCGTGACGATCAGCAGGAGTACGGGAAGCAGCGAAGTGAAAAAGCTGTTGAATGATCCTGGCATCAGACTCGGATCAATCTCTTTTGGTATGAATGTTTTGAGTGGAACAGCGTGAATATTTTTCAGTGTCTTCGCAAATATGGGTCCTGCAACGATAAGTGTTGGTATGGCCACGATCAGCCCATACAAAAGTGTGAGCCCCATGTTTCCATGAAATTGGGCTACCAGCGCCGCCGGCGAAGGATGAGGAGGAAGGAAACCATGATTCACCGACATCGCTGCCAGCATGGGCAGGCCAGTGTACACCGCCGGCAGTTTATACTGATAGGAAACAGAAAAAATCAACGGCACCATCAGCACAAACCCGACATTGTAGAACAGGGGTATGCCGACAATGAAACCGGTGATCATGAGTGCCCACTGAATATATTTTATGCCGAATATTCCCATCAGCACTTCGGTGATCTTGGTTGCCGCCCCACTTTCCGCGACAAGTTTCCCCAACATGGCTCCAAGGCAAATGATGATGACTAGTTGCCCAAGCGTGTCGCCGATACCTTTTTGCACAGAGGCCGTCACTTTTTCAATGGGCACGCCCAACAGAATAGCCGTTGCAATAGATACCACCAGGAAGGCAAGAAAGGCATTCACCTTTCCCCAGGTGATGAGAAGGATGAGTGCGAGGATACAAAGGAGGATGATCAGAAACGTCATAGCTATCGAAAGTCGGTTGATGAATAATTGCGTTCAAAGTTTATTGGAACTGAATCGCCTTGACAGGTTGGATCTTACGTATGATGATGGTGGGTACGAGTAAAAGAACAAAGCAGATGATGAAGGTAAAGATATTTACCAGTCCCACCTGCCACCACACGATGTCCACCGCTGCCTTTGAAATATAATAGGCTTCTTCCGGCAACGTGATAAATCCAAACCTGTTCTGCAACCAACAAATCAGAAACCCAAGCAGGTTGCCTCCTACGATCCCTGCGATGCTGATCAATGTGCCATAGTAAAGGAATATTTTCTGGATGGCGAAATTTTTTGCGCCCAGGGCCTTTAATATGCCGATCATATTTGTTCTTTCGAGTACCAGGATAAGTAAGCAGGTGATGAGGTTGAGTATAGCTATGATCACCATGATGATCAGCACGATCACAATGGTCTGGTCCTGGAGATTCAGCCAGTCGAATAGATTGGGGAAGATCTGCTGGATGGTGCTGCTCCTGAATTCCATTGGGATCGTATAAAGGATCTCGTCATTGATCTCATCGAGTTTAGATAGGTCTTTAAGAAAGATCTCATATCCGCCCACCTGGTCTGACTTCCAGTTATTCAGTCTCTGCACCAGTCTCAGGTCACCCAGGGCAATGAGTTTGTCATATTCATCGATTCCGGTCTTGAAGATGCCTGCCACCGTGAGTTTGCGAGGGCGTGGAGAGGCGCCCCCCGTCTGCACAAAATAGATCAGCACCTTGTCATTTACATTTAGCTTCAGCAGGTTGGCCATGGATTCGGAAAGGTTGATCTCATTGCTGTAACTGCTGTCGTTAAAATTCACCCATCGACCCTTCAACAGGAACTGATCGATATTGGAGAAATCATAACTCGCCTCAACACCCTTGAACAGCACCCCTTCGATATTCTCAGAAGTTTTCAGAATGGCATTCCTGGTGGCATAGGCCTGTATCGTCTTGATCTCAGGCACTGTTTTCACCAGGTTGGTGACAGAATCATTCCTGAGAATTGGCGTCTCTTCGGCGATCGAGACTTTCGCGGCCTCATAATTGGTAATCCTGATATGCCCCCAGAAGCTGAATACCTTTTTGCTGATGGTCTGCTGAAAACCGTTGGCAAAAGCCAGCGTCACGATCATCACCATCACGCTGATCACGGTGGCGCTGACGGATAAACGAATCATGAAGCGGGAAAAAGACTTCTGTTGGTTGAAGGCAATGCGTTTAGCGATGAAGCCCGAAATATTCAATCGGCACGATTTTAGTTTCCAAAAATAGACGGTTTTGCTTTATTATTGGTGTATATATCGCCCATGAAGGTTTTCCTCTATTTACTCTTACTGATTTCCGGCAGTTGTTTTTCCCAGATTCCCGAAAAAGTATTCTCCGATCGTATCAAGTCCGTGCAACTGTATCCATCCGGTAATCAGCTGGGCTATCCCATCATACACCTCGGTGGCGGGGAACAGCTCGAACTTCATTTTGACGACCTCGACGCCAACATCAAAAACTACTCTTACACTTTTCAATTATGCAATGCGGACTGGACCCCGGCTTTGCTTAGTCACTTTGATTTTATAAAAGGATTTTCACAGGTAAGGATCAGCAACTACCGGATTTCATCGGTTGCCTATACCCGTTATACGCATTACCAGGCCGCGGTTCCGGACAGGAATTGTGTTCCTTCCAGGTCCGGCAACTACATTCTGAAAGTATTTCTGAACAGTGATACTTCGAAGCTGATCTTTACCAGGAAGATGCTGGTAGTGCAGGAAGCGGCTACCATCGCGGCCCAGATCCAGCAGCCTTTCAATGGCCAATTCTTCAAGACGCACCAGAAGATTCAGTTCAAGGTGAATATCAACGAAAGTATTAACCTGTCCAGCCCGCAACAACAGATCAAGGTGGCCATACTGCAGAACAACAGGTGGGACAATGCCATTGTTGGTATCAAGCCGACATTTTTTTCAAGGAATGTACTCGATTACAATACCGAGAACGACGCCGTTTTTCCTGCAGGAAAGGAATGGCGATGGCTGGACCTTCGCAGCTTTCGTTTGCAAAGCGACCGGGTGGCGAGGGCAAATTATTCAAATACCGCAACGGAAATTTTCGTGAAGCCCGATGTTGACCGGAGTGGCCAGCGCTTTAATTTTTACCGCGATGCGAATGGACGATACGCCCTGGGTTCTTCCGAGAATCTGAACCCGCTCTTCCAGTCCGACTATGCTACCGTGCGTTTCACTTTCGTGCCTCCCGGCAATCAGCCCTATCCCGACAAGGACATATACCTGCTGGGGCAGCTGAATGATTACAACGTGGATCCTGATGCAAAAATGACCTACAACTCCGAAAAGGGCGTGTATGAAACTTCACTGTTTCTCAAACAGGGATATTTCGACTATATGTATGTAACCGTCGACAGAAACAATCCGAAAGCCAGGCCGACCTTCGATGGAACTGAAGGCAATCTTTGGGAAACGGAGAACGAATACTCCATTCTTGTCTATTATCGTCCTCTGGCCGGTAGGGCAGATGAACTGATCGGTTTTACTAAACTGAGTTCCCTTCCTGGCAGATAGTTAAATCCGCTTCATTTTTTTGATCAGTCGATATGGCTTAATTTGCCACCTCTTATCCTGCCATTATTTTCAGATTTTAAATAAGGACCATAATTATGAAGTTAATTCGATTTGGAGACCAGGGAAAAGAAAGACCCGGAGTGCTCATCAATGAGAAGCGCTATGACGTATCAGGATTTGTCAGGGACTATGATGAGGAATTTTTCGGATCTGGCGGCATTGAGAAGTTGAAAGAGTACATAAAAGAGAATCATGATTCTTTAATACCGGTAAGTGATGAGGTTCGGCTGGGGCCTCCATTCGCAAGACCTTCGAAGCTCCTTTGTATCGGGTTGAATTATGTGGACCATGCGAAGGAAACAAATGCTCCCATTCCTACTGAGCCCATTATTTTTATGAAGGCTACTTCGGCCATCGTTGGTCCGAATGACGACCTCGTGATCCCGAGGAAAAGTACAAAAACTGACTGGGAAGTGGAACTCGCGGTGGTCATCGGCAAGAAGGCCAGTTATGTTCCCGAAGCGGAAGCCTCGGCCTATATTGCCGGATACTGTCTGCACAATGATTACAGCGAGCGTAGTTTCCAGATTGAAAGGGGAGGGCAGTGGGTAAAAGGAAAGAGCTGTGATACCTTTGCGCCGCTGGGTCCCTTCCTGGCTCTGCCCGAGGAGATTGAAGACATCGATAATCTTCGTTTGTGGCTCACTGTTAATGGTAAAACCATGCAGGAGGGCAATACATCCAACCTGATATTTAAGATCCCTTTTATCGTTCATTATATCAGTCAGTTCATGACCCTGCTTCCCGGCGACGTGATCACAACCGGCACTCCACACGGAGTAGCCATGGGCATGAAGCCCGAACCGCAATACCTCAAGGCCGGCGATGTTGTTAGCCTTGGTATCGACGGGTTGGGTAGCTCTACACAAAAAGTGAGGAATTATCAATAACCAAGTCAAAAACTAAAAATAAAAAATCAAAGTCAGGCTGAGTGGGAATGATGATCCTGCAGTATCTCGTCAACCGCCCGCTCAATGCCTTCGGCGATCATCACCGTAGGAACGTCATTGTCATCGCCGCCAAAGGGGTCTTCGATCTCCTCTGCAATCAGCTCAAGACTTGCGAGTACATAAAAGATGAACACTACGACAGGAATAACAAAATAACCGAGCGAAAATACATATCCGAAAGGAAGGGTCATAATATAAAAGAAAACAAACTTCTTTATGAAAACGCTGTAAGAATAGGGAATGGGTGTATTCTTGATCCTTTCACAGGCGCCGCAAATATCTGTGAACGACTGAAGTTCACCGTTAATAACGATCAGTTGGTCGCCGCTGATGATTTTTTCATCGTAAAGTTTTTGAACATGCCGGAAAAACAACAATGCGATCTGGTTGGGAACGTGTTTTGAATGATCCAGCTTGTGCAGTTCCTTCAGGTGCTCCTCTCGTTCAAACAACTCTACCCGCAACTCTTCTGAGTGCAGGTGATTGTGCAGCGCAAAAGCGTAAGCAGGAATCATTCTGCGAAAAAATGACCGTTGCCCCACCTGATCCTCCGGCAGAAAAACAGATAATTTCATCGCCAGGTTCCTGCTATTGTTAACCAGGCTTCCCCATAGTTTTCTTCCTTCCCACCACCTGTCATATGCTGTGTTGGTTCGAAAAACCAGCAGCATGGAAATCGCAAATCCCAGCAGGTTGTGCATCAGCGGGATATTCTTGACATAACTCATGTCGGAAAGATTCCAGTATTGAAGTTCCAGGAAGGCAATGATACCTGAATAGAAAGCAATTCCCAGCATCAGGGGACTGAGCTTGCGTACCGTATCTGCTTTATGAAATTGAAAGATAAATGCGAACCAGGCCTTCGGATTGTACGAAATCATGCTGCAAAATAATTCATTGGGCCAATCATTGACCATTCATTATCCACCGAAGTAAATCCCAATATCTTTGCAATGGATATGGGGGTTCTTAAAAACGGCTTTTTTTTATGACCAGGAGCAGATACCTCAGGCTGATCATGATTTTGGGGTCATTGGCGGCATTGGGACCTTTTTCGGTCGACATGTACCTTCCGGGCTTCCCTTCCATGGCCAAAGACCTGCATACGGATGCCGCATCCGTTGGGTTGTCACTTGCCAGTTTCTTTGTCGGCATTTCCGGAGGACAACTCTTGTACGGACCACTTCTAGACAGATTTGGCCGGAAACCTCCACTCATACTGGGCCTCATCCTCTATATTATTTCCTCCATCGCATGCGCCAACTCGCCCAGTGTTGAATCACTGATTGGTTTCCGCTTCGTGCAGGCCATCGGCAGTTGCGCGGCATCAGTTGCTGCTGTTGCGATGGTGCGGGATCTATTTCCTGTCGAGGATAATGCCAAGGTGTTTTCAATGCTGATGCTGGTCATCGCACTGAGCCCCCTGGTAGCACCAACCGCAGGAGGTTATGTGACCGCCGCCTATAGCTGGAAGATCGTGTTTTGGATCCTGGCTGTAATGGGCGCGGTTCTCCTTGCTGCTGTGTTTTTTGGATTGCCGGAGTCGCGCCCGGCCAATCTGTCCTTTTCGCTTAAGCCCAGGTTTATTATCGGAAATTTCATCGAGGTGATCAGGAACCCGCAGTTCTATACTTATGCAATTTGCGGGTCCTTTTCTTTCGCAGGGTTGCTTACTTATGTATCGGGATCGCCCTTGCTATTCATGGAGATCTTCGGAGTGGAGAACAAAGTATATGGATGGATTTTTGCGTTTCTTTCCGTTGGACTGGTTGGCGCCAGCCAGATCAACACCCTGCTGCTCAAAAAATACACCAGCCCTCAACTGATATTGTGGGCGCTTATCGCCGCATTATTCATAGCGCTTGTATTTGTTAGTGGTACCGCTCTTCATGTGTTCGGGCTCTATTCCACCATCGCCTGTATCTTTCTGTTTCTCTGTTGCGTTGGGATTGTATTGCCGAATGCCTCGGCGTTGGCAATGGCTCCCTTTTCGGAGAATGCGGGATCTGCTTCATCACTTATGGGAGCAATGCAGATGGGTCTTGGAGCGCTCTCCACTTCAATCCTTAGTTTATTCGCAGACCATACTGCCCTGCCTCTGACGCTGGTGATGGCAGCAACTGCATGCTTTGCGACAATCAGCCTGGCCATTGGGCGGTCAGTATTACACCGGGATGTCCGGCTGGGAAATAATATCAACACTGTATGAAAGAATCAATCAAGGATATCATTGAACAATTTGAGATCAGGGCTGCCATATTTGACCTCGACGGCACTATGCTGGATAATAATCCCTACCATCTCCGGGCCTGGAAGAAATATCTGGAGGGCAAGGGCAGGAAGATCTCCGATGAGGAATACAATGCGAATGTCAACGGGCGAACAAACAAGGACGTGATCAGGTATTTGTTCGGATCAGGCCTGAATGATGAAGAGACACTTAACTACTCTCTTGAAAAGGAAGCAGTGTATCGCGAACTCTACCTGCCAGATATCAAACCGGTAAACGGATTGATCGACCTGTTGGAGTTTTTCCAGGACAGAAAAATCCCAATGGCCATCGCCACTTCAGGCATCCAGGTGAATATAGACTTCATGTTTGACCATGTTCCGGTGCGCAAATATTTCCAGGCGGTGATCAACTCATCCCATATACGGAAGGGGAAGCCGGATCCGGAGATATTCCTGAAGGCCGCTAAAGAATTGGGCATACCCGCAAATCACTGCCTTGTATTCGAGGATTCTGTTGTAGGAGTGACCGCTGCTCACGCCGCGGGCATGAAGGTCGTGGCGCTTTCCACAACCCAGTCAGGATCGGAGTTGCGGAATGCTGACCTTACAATAACAGATTTCGCGAGCCTTGTTCCCTAAAGTTGTATCCCATCGATCTTTTTCGCCAGCTCATGGTCTTTGTCCGTCACCTTGTCGCCGGCATCGTGGGTAGACAGCCAAAATTCAACCGTATTGTACACATTCTTCCATTCGGGATGATGATTCAGTTTCTCGGCGATCAGAGCCACCCTGGTCATGAATGCAAAGGCAGAAGAGAAATCTTTGAACGTAAATTTCTTATAGAGCTTGCTGTTTTCTTCCTTCCACATAGACTATTTTTTCTGAAAGTTATCAATATTTTGAGACAGCGCTTGTGCCCTGGCGGGAAATCGCTGACTGCGAAAACGTATTTCACGCGGATTTCACGCCAAGGCGCAAATCAGCCTCCGGCTGACGCCAGGCCGCAAAGAAAATTCAGACACCCCTTTGCGGCTTTGCGCCCCTGCCGAAGGCAGGGTTTCGCGGCCTGCCTTCGGCAGACAGGCTTTGCGTGAAATACCGAAAACAAAAAACAATTTTTACCTTCCCAAATCATCAAAATTACACAAACATGAGTAAAGACAGGAAGATCGGATGGGGAATACTTGGCTGCGGGAAGATAGCGAAGAAATTCGCGGCGGATCTGGAACTGACCACCGGCACGGCAAAGATTGCCGTTGCCAGCCGCGACATTGAGCGTGCACGCGAATTTGCTTCGGCATATAGTTTCCCGGTTGCGTATGGCAGTTATGAAGAACTGGTGCGCGACCCCGCTGTGGATATCGTTTATATTGCGACACCGCACAGTCACCACTACGAGCAAACTTTGCTCTGCCTGAATCATGGAAAGGCGGTATTGTGTGAGAAGGCGTTTGCTGTCAATTTGCAGCAGGCGAAAAAAATGGTCGCACTTGCGAAGGACAAGAAATTGTTTTTGATGGAAGCCGTGTGGACAGCCTTCCTGCCCCATTTTAAAAAATTGCAGGAATTGCTGAAGGATAGTAAGGCAGGTGAAATCAATTCCTACCTTTCGAATTTTGGATTCAGACCCGACCAGCCTGTTGCGCCAAGGCTATTTGATCCGGCACTTGCGGGCGGAACCCTGCTCGACATTGGCATTTACAATGTGTTCATGGCCATGGAGGTACTCGGCAAGCCCGACCAGGTGGACGCCGTGATGATGCCCACAAAAGAAGGGGTGGACCAGCAACTGGCAGTCACCTTTCGATACAACGATGGCAGGATGGCACAGATGTACTCCACCTTTCTTGCCGACATTCCTACAATTGCGCATATTTCCGGCTCAAAAGGACGCATCGAGCTCACCCATAGATTTTATGCACCGGAGGCCACAATAAATTTTTATCCGGGCAAGACAGACAGCTGCGAACAAGTGCCATTTGACAAACCTAAGGACGGGTATGGGTACCAGTATGAGGCCCAGCACGTAACGGACTGCCTGATAAACGGTGTGTGGGAAAGCCCTGTGATCCCCCTGGAACAAAGTCTGGTAAGAATGGAAGTGCTGGACGAGATTAGAAAAAAAGCGGGTATTGTCTATCCCGCAGACACCAACCCCTGATGGCCGGTTCGTATGACGGCACCCATTTCATGGAGCAGGCTGTAGAGACCAAAATATGACCGGTTGATATAGAGTGCATCCCTGACGCCGCGCGCTTTTCTTGAATTCCTGAATTCTTTCAACCCGGATAACTCCTGCCCAAGGCTGTACACGTCATCAAAATATTTATTGTCGGAGAAATCAAATACGTCGCTGCCGAAAGGCCTGGAAAGCAGTTCGACCATCCGGGTGAAGAAGGCTATAAAAAATTTCCTGTCTTTCGGACTGTCATCAGGATAAATGAATCGAAGGCTGCTGAATATTTCTTCTTTTCTTTTTTGATCCTCAAGCAGGGTTCTGTCCAGGAGCGTGAAATAAATTTTATGAAACGCTTCTGGTATCTCCTTTACACAACCGAAATCTATGATGCCAAGTTTCTCATCGGGGGTGATAATAAAATTGCCGGGGTGAGGATCCGCATGCATGGCTTTAAGTTCATGCATCTGAAAATGGTAGAAGTCCCACATGGCCTGTCCCAGCCTGTTTGCCGTCTCTGCCGGCATTTTTGTTTTCAGCACTTCTCCCAGGGGTCGGCCCTCGATCCAGTCCATCACCAGGATTTTCGGGGAAGAGAATTCGGCGTAATATTTTGGAAAAACGATATGGTTGAGGTGGCTTGTTTTACCGGAAAGATCGATTGAGCGCCTTAATTCCAGTTCATAATCCGTTTCTTCCAACATCCGCAGCTCCACTTCCTGGATAAATTCTTCATACTCTACGGGGTTCAGTTTGAACATCGTTAGTGCGATTGGCTTCACCATGGCCAGGTCGGATTTCACGCTGTCGGAAATGCCGGGATACTGGATCTTTACGGCGAGGTTCTTGCCTTTGAGTGTTGCGTGATGCACCTGACCCATCGATGCGGCATTTATTGCCTGATGGGAAAAGCTGTCAAAAATCTCGTCGGGTGATTTATTAAAATACTTCCTGAATGTTTTTACCACCAGTGGGTAAGACAGGGGAGGGGCACTGTATTGCGCCATTGCAAATTGCTGCTGGTATGCCGACGGCAAGAGGTTCTTATCCATGCTCAGCATCTGGGCCACCTTAAGGGCACTGCCTTTTAGTTCACTGAGTGAGTTGTATATATCACGGGCATTATCTTCATGAAGTTCCTCCCTCGACAGGTCGGCATTGACCAGTCTCTTTGCATAGTGTTTCAGATAATTTGTGCCGATACGTGCGCCTGTACTCACAAATTTCGTTGCCCGCTGCACCTTGGTGACCGGGATATTTTCAAATTCTTTCATGTTCGTTCCTCTCTGTCGCTTCTATTTTACTTTTGTCTGATACAGGAATTTTGCAAAATCAACAACTGTTTCAAAGGCGCCCTTTCCAATTAATTCGAAGGCCAGGTTGACCGATTTTTCTATTGCCGCGTCAGTCTTTTCAAATTCCGCGCTATCATCATCGCGCCAGAAAATCAGGAGGAAGCCCAGGTGCAGCCAAAAAAACTTTGAATAGGATTTCTCCAGGACCGGTCGTTTTGCTACTTCACCGGATGCTTTACCTTCCTGAAGAATAATTTCCACAAAATTTTCGTATTCAGTCCGAAAGTCCCTGAGAAAGCCTGGGGTAACGTCCAGTTTTCTCTGGCCTTCCAGTTGTTTGAGTATGAAACTCCTATTGCTTTTCAGATCTTCGAAAAGGGCATAATAAAAGGTCAGTAATTTTTCTTTGGCGCTGAATGAACTGAAGCCTGCGTCTGCCTTCAGCCGGCTGGTGGTATGTTCAATGAATTTCTTCCAGATTTTTTTTTCCAGTCCGGTGAATGAACCATAATGTTTATAAAAACTGTCTTCGGATATGCTGATATCCGAGCAGAACCGGAATACCGATGGGGGCCGTTTGCCTTCGTTCAGCAGATATTCCATATAGGCTTTCTCAATTCTCTCTTCAACGTCCTGCTGCGGTGGTGCAGAGGTTCTGGTATTTTTGGTCGCGTTCATAACTTGAAATTGTACTGCAAAATTAGTCATTCCACGGGGCGTAGCGCCATTGCGTTTAATGATTTCATCAAAAGAGACTGTTAAGAAAAACAACCTGCAAACGCCGGATCTGGCGCCTCTCCCCGGCGAGCTGCGCTCCGGGCGGAAAGACTTAAATTGACCGGCGATCGAGGTTTAACATTTGCAATGTGAACATTCGGGCAGGAGTCTGTTTCAGCATATTTAATCAAGGCAAACCATTTTACAATTATGAGAGCGGCCCCGGGTATCACTGTTCGCAAAACCAATGACCCTGAAGATCTTCGACAGATCCACCGGATAAGGAATCTGGTTTTCGTGGATGAACAAGGTTGTCCGCCCGAACTGGAAATCGCCAATGAAGAGGTGTCGATTCACTTTCTGGCACTTTCTGATCAGGATCCTTGTGGTGCAGCCAGGTGGCGGAAAACGGACAAGGGTTTCAAACTCGAAAGGTTTGCCGTGCTTAAGGAATTCCGCGGGAAGGGGATCGGGGCGGCCCTGTTGGATGCTGTGCTCAGCGACCTTCCATCAGTGGAGGATGAGCGTGTATATCTAAATGCCCAGCTTGGGGCGGTTTCATTTTATGAACGGTTTCAGTTTATTCAACAGGGCGAAATCTTTATCGAAGCCGGAATCCAGCATATGCAGATGGCTATTCCGGTTGTTGCATTTGTAACCTTCGAGGAGAAGCCGGATTTTGCCCCGGATGATCTCTATTTTGTTAATAACCTGAGAAAGAAAAACATTAGAGTGGATGCCGTTGTATGGAGTGAACCATGGGTGGACTGGACAAAATTTGACCTCATCGTATTCAGGTCGATCTGGGATTATTACCTGAAGCCTGAACAGTTCAATCAGTGGCTTAACCAGATGAAACCGGCAAAGCTGCCTTTTCTGAATTCATTGTCCGTTCTGGAATGGAACCGGGACAAAAAATATCTGCTTAACCTAAAGGATGCCGGAATACCGATACCGGAATTTGAATATTGCCAGCAGAATACTTCATGTGATCTTACTTCCATCCTAGATAGAATGAAGGAGGGAACCGCCGTAGTGAAACCATCGGTGTCCGGTGGAGCTTACAATACCTATCTGGCTTCGGCACCAGTGTCGGTTGCTGAGGATGAAAAATTTCAATCCCTATTGCGGAGCGGTTCTGTGATCGTGCAGGAATTCAGGGAGGAGATCAAAACGAATGGAGAGATCTCATTGATCTTCTTCGACAGGGTCTTTAGTCACGCGGTGCAGAAGGTAGCCATGCCCGGTGACTTCCGGGTGCAGCCAAAATTTGGTGGAAAGCCGCTCCTCGTGCAGGCTACAGCCGAATTGATCGACCTCGCATCCGCGATACTGAACCAGGTGCCCGAGGACTTGCTTTATGCACGGGTTGACGTATTGTTGCTGGAAGACGGCACTTATTCGCTGATGGAACTGGAACTAATCGAACCCATACTATTTGCAGAATTCGAACCAAAGGCGCCTGAAAACTTTTTCAGAGCTTTGATGAAATTCCTGCGCAAACAAGAGCGGCAAAATCAGAGATCCGAATAATCGGTTGGATGCAACAGGTAGACATCGGAATGCGAAACGGTGTGCTCGTATTCACGTATTGCAACAATCTTTTTCCATTGCGCGTCCGCAAAAAAAGCTTTCCAGTGTTCGTCTCTGGAAGTCATGTTTTCGAAACTGGTCATATACATCAGGTTCGGCATAGACTTTCCTGCCAGCACTTCTCCGTAGAAAATTGGGTTGAATCCGAGACGGTTGAATAAACTGATCTCATCTCCTACGATGAACATTTTGACTTTTGCGGCATGAAGTTTTTCTGTCGGGCCTTCATAGCTTCTCAGTTCGTAGATCCTTTCTGTTTTTGGTGAAGACAATTTTGGTGCCTGGGCGCTGTGACCGCTGGCAAAATTTTTCAGCAGCGTTTTTTCAATGCGGTTGTAGGGAACCGAGTCGAATGGCGCATTCAGGTAAGCGCTGCCGTTACTCTGAAAGGCAGCATCCTTTAGAAGTTTTGCTTCAGTATTTTCAAATTCGGAGAAATTGCGATAGGGAATGAGCACGATGATCCTTCTGTCTGCCGAGGTGTCGTTGTCAATTGGCTTAAATACACCCGCGGCCGCAATGCCTGATCTATGCAGTGCGGGCAGAAAAGCATCTTTCAAAAACTGGTCGGTAATTGCTTCCTGTGCCTCATTCTTAAGGTGATAGGTTCTGATTTCGTAATAACTATCAGTTAGTTTTTTCTGGGCAACACCGGGAGCAACGGCAAACAAAAATATGAAAGAAAGAATGAAAAAAGTTCGCATAATCCTCATTTAGGATTCGTAATTTAGGAATAAATTTCACGATCATGGAAGACAAGAGAAACAAATTGCACCTTGATGGTGCGGATCGCACAAATGGAAAGGGCGACCGTTCTGTGAGCGCCCAGGAATTTGAACAGGCTCATCTTCAGGCTGACAAGGACATTGAAGCTGATCCTGAGTTCAGCGCTCATTCTCCGAATGATGACCTGGACGAAGGCGAAACCGCCAGGCTTGGAGAAATAACAGATCTCATTTAATAGCCCGGAGGTACGTTTCCTAATGACCGCACTTGAAGTGATTCGTTCATTTACTGGCAGGGAATTTTCCGGTTCCCCATCACCGTTTACAAAATGGCTCAAACCGATAGTGGTGAGCGCCGATGAAGGCAAACTCGTTTTCAGCTACCAGGTGCGTAAGGAGATGACCAACCCTGTTAAAATTCTTCATGGTGGCGTTTCTGCTGCGATCATTGATGATATCATTGGCGCAACTCTGTTTTCCTACGAGGAACCCAACTTCTACACCACCCTGAACAACGTAATTGATTACTTTTCTACTGCTTCTGAAGGCGAGATGATCACAGCTGAAACCCTGGTGATCAAAAAAGGAGGCAGGATCGCAAATGTGCAGTGTGAGATCTGGAACGCGGATCACAGCCGTATGATTGCCCGCGGCTACTCTAACCTGCTCCGGACCGACAAACCAAGAAGCTAGCGCTATTCCAACTGCGCGAATTGCCACACGTACGATCAATCTCCGCTCTCCGCTCTCCCCGCCTTCGCTACTTGCGCAGCTATGGCGGGCGAAGCGCTCTGATTCTCTCCTCATTCCTCAAACTTTATGGAATTTTTTCTTTAGTGCATCTGTTGAAGAATCCCCATAGAAAAATTTTAATCTAAGGGATACTAATAGTGCGCCCGGGAGAATGTGTCTTTTAGTAAATTGCTTCATAGCCAATCTTAATGATAACCAGAACAATCCTGTGTGTGTCGCTTACTCTCGCCGTGGCAATCTTGAATGCGCAACAACCCCAATTATCAGGCTCAGTAA
This sequence comes from uncultured Chitinophagaceae bacterium, assembly GCA_963808065.1. Taxonomy (GTDB): domain Bacteria; phylum Bacteroidota; class Bacteroidia; order Chitinophagales; family Chitinophagaceae; genus Flavitalea. Next base: position 438,360 of record CAWEEK010000006.1, on the reverse strand, counting down.
GGGATACCGGCGAAAACCGTCCACTTGAAAACGCGGTCATTTCACTAATCTCTTCAAACGATTCCATCCTGGTCAGCTTTGTAAGGTCCAGACCCGACGGCAGTTTTAGTTTCAGTAAGCTTCCTGCGGGCACCTACACTATGATGGTTAGTTATCCCAAATTCGCCGACTACATAGAAACCATTAGATTGGTTGCGGGCAAACAGATTACCGGCCACACCATTCCGCTGACTCCATTGTCTCAATTGCTGGAAGAAGTAGTGATCAGTCGACAGTCTGGAGCCATGCGAATGCGTGGGGATACCCTGGCTTACCTCGCCGACAGTTTCGCAGTCAAAGATGGAGCAACCGTTGAGGACTTGCTTAAGCGGCTGCCAGGTATCCAGGTCGATAAATCCGGCAACATCACCGCGCAGGGCGAAAAAGTGAGCAAGGTGTTGCTTGACGGAGAAGAATTTTTTTCCGATGACCCGGCAGTTGTGACCCAGAATCTTGGAGCCGATGCGATAAAAGAAGTTCAGGTGTTTGACAAAAAAAGCGAACAGGCGGAGTTCACGGGCATTGATGATGGAAAAACCCAGAAGACGATCAACCTTAAATTAAAACCGGAAAAGAAAAAAGGCTATTTCGGAAAGGCTTCACTGGCCGGCGGCACAAAAGGGTCATTTGACAATGACGCCATGATCAATGCGTTCAAGGGTGACCGTAAGATGTCTGTCTATGGTATCATGTCCAATACGGGCCGGAATTCTCTGGGTTGGGAGGATCGCGAAAAATTCGGGGATCAAGATATATCTTATGATGAAGACGAAGGGTATTTCTTTGTGAGTTCCGACGGCGAAGATTTTGAGTGGGGGGCGGGCGAGGGGCTACCTACAACCTGGACCGGAGGGGTTCACTACTCCAATAAAATGCGGGACGGCAAGGACAAGGTCAATCTGAATTATCGTCTTTTTAAGATGAACACCCGCGCCAACTCTGAAAATATCAGCCAGTTCATACTGGCCGATACGCAGTATTTCAACAATACTACTACGAAGTCCTTCGATTCCAAATTGATGAATAAATTGAATGGAAGGTATGAATGGCAACTTGATTCCCTCAGCAGCATCAAACTTTCAATAAGGGGCGGCACCCTGGAAGACGACTTAAATACCCTGACGACCAATACGGCACTGGACGAAGACCGGCAGCTTGTAAACGAAAATGCCAGGACGATGTCTTCACACTCTTACAAGAAGGAATTGGGCACATCGTTAATGTGGCGACAGAAATTCAGGAAAAAAGGCCGCACGTTTTCTTTATCCCTGATCCAGAATTATGAAAACATTGATCAGGAACGACTCCTGCAATCAAGGACCGACTATTATCACCTGAATGCGATAGATAGTACGGAATTAATAGACCAGCGCAAAGAACACACCAGCGAAAGCAACGACCTAAGGGCAAATATTGTGTACACTGAGCCACTGCACAAAAACCTGACCTTGGCTTTAAATCTTGGCTACCATACTAACGGCAGTAAATCAAAAATCAATTCCCTCAACAAGGGGGAGGGTTCCGGTAACTATGACGAACTGGATCCATTGTTCAGCAATGATTTCAAGTACAGGTATGACATCTCCTCCGGTGGGTTAACTTTTAAGTTTAACAGGAAGAAACTCACTGTTACAGCCGGCGCTTCGGGTAACTATGCGAGTTATGATCAGTTGGACTTGTTCAGGGATACCGCCAGCCGGTATAACTTTCTGAACTTCTTTCCCAGGGCCCAGTTGAAGTACATGTTCAGCGCGCAAAGTCGATTTACATTTGATTATCGGGGTGAAACCAAGCCCCCAAATCTAAGGCAGTTGCAACCCATCAGGGAAAACACCGATCCCCTGAACATTGTGATTGGGAATCCAGGCCTTCGGCAAGAGTTCAGAAATAGTTTCGGTTTACACTATAATAGCTACAAAGTGTTGAGTGAGCGATATGTTGGGATTCACGTCAATTATTCAAAAACTGACCGGGCGATTGGTTCCAGTGATCTTGTACAACCTGGCGGCAAACGCATCATACAGGCGGTGAATGTTGACGGCAACCAGGAAATGTCTCTATATTCCTATTTTTCCCGGCGACTCCCCAGATCAGAATGGTCAGCCGGCTTCGACTTCAATTTGAATTATTCACTTATGAATAATTTTGTGAATCTTGTAAAAAACCGGAATAAGTATTCTCGTGTGAATGTTAGTATCAATCAAAGAAAGGATGTGAAGGATAAGTTTACCATTCAATTTAGCGAAGGGGCCTCCTACTTTCTTACCCGGTCGAGCATCAACCCGGATGTGGTGACCGAATATTTCACATATCAGGTGCAGTTCAACGGAAGTGTAAAGCTTCCCTGGAAGTTTACGGTAGAAACCTGGGTGACTGCTGATTATCGCGAGAAAACAACGGCCTTTGACAGAAACCGAAATGTAATCAAATGGGATCTGAACCTGTCGCGTAAATTTTTCAAGGGAGATAAAGGCGAGTTCAGGCTGGAAGTGAAAGACCTGCTCAACCAGAATATTGGCTTTGACAGAACAACGTCCAGTAATTTTATTTCGGAAAACACCTACAATACGTTTACGAGATACGGGATGGTCCGATTTATTTACCGCTTTACCAAAACGCCAGGGGCGGCCCCGGCAAATTAAGTTATGGCTAGAATCTACTTACTCGCCTTCATTATCGTCACTGCTTCTCTTGTTGGAAGAAGTCAGGCAGTGTTTGTTTCATCGGGAACAATCACTTTCGAACGCAAGATCAACATTCACCGCCAGGAGGTCCGCTGGGAAGGACTCAAGGATGTAATCGCTAAGCAACCGGTTTTCAACAACGCAAATTTTGAACTCAGTTTTTCTCCCGGCAAGACCCTATACCAGCCCGCTGAAAGATTTCCGGAGTTTGAATTTGGATGGTTGCTGGGACCGGCAAAGGAAAATATTGTTAAGACAGACTTCGTCACCGGCAGATCCCAAAGTACCAAAGACATATTTGGAGACAAGTTTTTGATTGAAGATTCTGTTTCAAATCTTAAATGGAGGATTTCCTCCGAGAAACGGGAGATTGCGGGGTTTTCCTGCAGGAAAGCGGTGACCAGGATTGCGGATTCGGTATACATCACCGCATTTTATACAGATGAGATCCCTATTAGCGGAGGACCCGAATCCTTCCATGGTCTTCCGGGAATGATCCTTGGCCTTGCGGTGCCTCGTTTGTACACCACCTGGTTCGCAACGAAAGTATCCCTCGAACCCAGTAAACTGCCCGAGCCGAAATTTTCAGTCAAACAGAAAAAAATAACTTATGAAGACTTGTCAAAGCAACTCGTAAGATTGTTTGAACGCTGGGAGGAAAATGCCCAGAAGTACATCTGGTGGACCTATCTCTGACATGAAACGATGTCACAGCTGCTCCATTTCGCGCTTATCATTTAACTTTGCGCGCAGCTATGGACGAAAGCCCTTCCCAGTCACAAGTCACCAATGATCCTTTCGCAGCGATAAGAATCCCGGAATACAAAAGCCTCATCTTCGGCAGATTTTTTTTCGTAATGGCATTACGAATGATGACCACTCTGGTAGGGTGGTGGATCTATGAACTGACCAACGACCCTTTCGCCATCGGACTCATCGGCCTGTCTGAGGTAGTGCCCGCCCTGTCAATGGCCCTTTATTCCGGACATGTGGTGGACACCAGCGAAAAGAGGAAACTATTACTAAAAAGCGTTGCGGGATATATTTGCTCGGCCAGTGTCCTGCTTTTTTTTGCCACACCCTTTATTCATAACCATGTCGATAAACTGCACATCAGTTATTGTATTTACGCAATAGTATTCTGTACGGGTATAATAAGGTCTTTCACCGGGACCAGTTTTACCGCGATGATCGCCATGATTGTTCCGCGACAGTTTTTGCAGAATGCCACCACCTGGAGCCAGGGGAGCTGGTTGTCGGCTTCAGTATTGGGTCATGGTATCGGTGGCTTTACGATTGCGATTCTTGGAAACATGGGAACACTGATCGTCATCTGCTCACTGATGATTGTCTCGCTGATATTTCTTTCGGGTCTCAAGCCCAAACCCGCCATGCAGAAACCAGGGCAGATGAAGACCTGGGAAAGTGTAAAGGAGGGAGTGAACTTTGTGTTCCGGACCAAAGAACTGCTGGGGGCCATTTCTCTCGATATGTTTGCTGTTCTCTTTGGCGGCGCGGTAGCCATGGTGCCTGTTTATGCAAGGGACATCCTCAAGGCAGGGCCGATTGGATTTGGATGGCTGAATGGTGCATCAGACATTGGCTCCATCATCATCGTAATCATACTTACCCTCTTCCCAATGAAACGTGCGCAGGGAAGGAAATTGTTTTTTGCCATTGCTGGATTTGGCGCCTGCATCATCGTTTTTGGTTTCTCAACCATATTTCTGCTTTCATTTTTTGCCCTCATGTTCGCCGGTATGCTAGATGGCATCAGTGTGGTGGTTAGGGGTACAGTTATGCAACTCAAAACACCGGACCACATGCGTGGCCGTGTGAGTAGTGTCAATTCCATGTTCATCAACTCCAGCAATGAACTGGGCCAGTTTGAAAGTGGGCTTACATCCAGGCTGATGGGAGTGGTCCCGTCGGTGATATTTGGTGGCTTTATGACCATCCTGGTGGTGATCATCACGTGGTTCAGGGCTCCCAGTTTGAGAAAATTCGAGTATTGATTGAGGTGAACCATCTAAATACCTGGTTATAATACACTTAGAAACTTAAAATTTAATCAATTTTACTATGAATTTTTGATTTCTCTTTCTACTTTTACCCCGTCGCAGTAATGCGGCAAACCCTAAATCCGTTCCATTGAAAACCGTTCTACCTATCAGTATGATCAGCTGTGCGCTGGTATCTCTCCTCTACCTGGTTAACCCCATGTTGCTTAGGGATCACAACAACGCCACTGTCGCAGCCGCACCACAGTCATTCAGCGCCACCTTTACCGGTTACATCGCAACGGCGGATCTTGAAAACAATCTTCCCTTCGTTGTCAACAACAGCACTGCAGTTGTTTATTATATTCCCGAAAGTTCTAAGTACAATCCAGGACTGGATCCAAAAGCCATCTATAGCATCAAGCCAGGTGAAAGCCTGCATTTTCCTGTCGATGGACTCGTAACATCCAGCACCTATCCCGGACATGTATATAAAGTTCCCACTGGCGGTTCTGTAACCATCGATCGTAACGGCGTTGTTGTACCGACAAACCTGGTTGGTATTCTTGGTACCGCTTTGTCATTCGGACATTACGGCGACGTGACGCCACCGGACCCTAATTTTGCACGCCTCGCCACTGTTGGAGTGCTCGCAACCATGAGGTAGTGTTTTCCATTCCGTATTAAGTTTTAACTTGGAGTCCAAATAGTACTTGCTTGGATTCAAATTTTCTTTTGCAGAACAGGACCGCGACAAAACTTTACTATGATTATGCGGCTAACCTTCCTATAATCGATTATCACTGTCATCTTCCACCTGACGAGATTGCGGCAAACAAACAATTCAGCGACCTGACGGAGATCTGGCTAAAAGGCGATCACTATAAGTGGCGGGCTATGCGCGCCCTCGGTGTTCCTGAAAACCTGATCACCGGCGATACGAGCCCCGAAGCAAAATTCAATGCCTGGGCGAACTCAGTCCCACATTTGCTCCGCAATCCATTGTTCCACTGGACTCTGATGGAATTGCATAACCCTTTTGGCATCACGCATCCTTTGTCGTCGTCAACGGCCGCAGTAATTTATGCTGCCTGTAATGACATGCTCGCCCAACCCGCTTTTTCTACCCGGAATCTTCTCCAGCATTTTAGAGTTGAATTTGTGGGCACCACAGATGACCCCTGCGATTCCCTTGAGTTTCACAAAATAATCAGGGATGATAACTTCTCGATCCGCGTTTCTCCTTCATTCAGGCCCGACAAGGTCTTTAAGTTGCAGGAGAGGAGTGTGTTCATGAATTATATCAGGCGACTGTCTGATGCATCCGGAGTCAAGATCAATTCGACCGACACGCTGCTGGAAGCCCTGGCTCAGAGAGTAGGCTATTTTCACGACCTGGGTTGCCGTATTGCTGATCACGGTTTGGAAACCATGCCTCCGGTGGATGAATTTTCCTCTGACCTGGAAACTGAGTTCCGGAAATTTCTCGGTGATTCGACTGCAAGCTTCTCCAACCCGGATGCATTCTCGGGACACATACTTTTGCATCTCTGCCGCATGTATCATGCACATGGCTGGGTACAGCAATTTCACCTCGGCGCGATCAGGAACAACAACCAGCGCTTAACGGAGAAGATCGGCCCGGACAGTGGCCTTGACTCTATTGGCGACTTCCCCCAGGCCAGGACCCTCTCTGCATTCCTGAATGCCCTGGATCAAAATAATCAATTGGCAAAGACCATTCTTTACAACAACAATCCTGGGGACAACGAGGTCTTTGCGACCATGGCTGGAAATTTCAATGATGGCAGCATCAGGGGCAAGGTCCAGTTTGGATCCGCATGGTGGTTTCTTGATCAGAAAGATGGGATCGAAAATCAACTGAACACGCTCTCAACTATGGGTGTGCTCAGCACCTTCGTAGGTATGATCACAGACAGCAGAAGTTTTCTTTCCTATTCAAGACAGGATTACTTCCGTCGGGTGCTTTGCAGCCTTCTCGGAGATGAGATGGAAAAAGGACTGATCCCTGCAGACGAAAAACTGACCGGTGACCTTATCCGAAGGGTATGCTATCAGAATGCCCGTGAATACTTCGGAATCGCCCCCGCCCGCTCGGTCAGAAGCTAAACTTAGTACTAACGATGATGGATATCCGCAAAGGTAATTTCAGGTGGACGGTAGTCGCATTGCTTTTTGTTGCCACGACTATAAATTATCTCGACCGCCAGGTGATTGGATTGCTAAAGCCGACTCTTGAAAAAGAATTCAGTTGGTCTGAACAGGATTACAGTCGAATAGTGATGGCCTTTTCTACGGCATATGCCCTCGGCTTTCTGCTTATCGGTGGATGGATCGACCGGGTCGGCACGAAAAAAGGTTATTTCTTTTCTGTATTCTTCTGGAGCCTGGCTGCTGTGGGTCATGCACTTGCCAGGACCACTTTCGGATTTGGCGTGGCGAGGGCCTTCCTTGGACTGTCTGAAGCCGGCAATTTTCCCGCAGCAATTAAGGTAGTCGCAGAATGGTTTCCAAAAAAGGAAAGGGCACTCGCAACGGGCATATTCAATTCAGGTGCGAACGTAGGTGCCTTTATTGCGCCGATAATGGTACCGGCAATCCTCGGCGCCTATGGCTGGGAAGAGGCTTTCATAGTAACCGGTGCGATCGGATTCGTCTGGCTTTTGTTTTGGTGGCGCATGTATGAAATACCAGCGAGGCAAAAGAAACTCAGCGCGGAAGAATTTCAATATATACGCGCCGAGGATACCGCTGAGGATGCCGATACCGGAAAAGTCAAGTGGCTGCATTTGTTTTCCTTCCGACAGACCTGGGCCTTCATCTTTGGAAAATTCTTCACAGATCCTGTCTGGTACTTTTTTTTATTCTGGCTGCCTTCTTATTTCGCGACCACCTTCCAGCTCGACCTGAAAAAGCCCAGTCTGGAGCTGGTAGTCGTTTACACCGCCACAACCATTGGAAGTATCGGCGGTGGCTATCTTCCAGGCTACCTGATCAGGAAGGGATGGTCGGTGAACAGAGCGCGTAAAACGGTGATGTTCTTTTTTGCCTGTTGCGTCGTTCCCATCATACTGGCCAGGTACACAACCGACATCTGGCAGGCCGTGGCGCTCATCAGCCTGGCCACAGCGGCCCACCAGGCTTGGAGTGCGAATGTATTTACTACAGTGTCCGACATGTTCCCATTGAAGGCCGTAAGTTCTGTAGTCGGCATCGGCAGTATGGCCGGCTCGGTAGGAGGGATACTTTTTCCCATCTTCATCGGCTGGGTACTGGATCATTACAAGGCTCTGGGGAATATTGGCACGGGCTACAATATCATATTCATTATCTGCGGTTGCAGTTACCTCGTTGGGTGGTTACTGATGCATTTGGCGGCACCAACGATGAAGAAGGCGGTGTTGTAAGAAATGAACATTTCACGAAAAGGCGCGAAGAAATACAAGGGCCCTGCGCCTTTGCGTGAAATTCTTTGCGCCTTTGCGTGAAACCACTCAAAGACTGATTTTCTGGCTCCCGGGTTTCAGTGGCAGTTCCTTACCCTGCCAAACAAAGGTTCCGTTCACTTTTCCGGGGAGCGAAACACTACCCTCGATTGACTTTCCTTTTCGCTTGAGCGTCACCGTTATTGTCCCATCAGGATGTGGCATGCTGGCCCTTATCTCCTTCAGTTCGCCGGGATGTGGTTCAATCTTCACCGAAGCAAATCCGGGTGATCCCGGCATGATGCCACAGATGGTTGCCAGGAAATCGTAATTGGGGCTTGAACTCCAGGCATGGCAGTCTGACCGGGTTGGTTCTGGTTGCTCGGCAAAGGTAGTGAGGCCTATATTCAGCATGTCCCGCCAGGGTTTCAACTGAGAATAATAATTTTCCGCCATTCCCGCCATCTTCAGCGCCCGGGTAAGGTAAAACCGGTAGTAAAATGTCGCCTGGCTTAGACTCGTGTCGGTGAGTACTTTTTCCAGCACCTGTTTCTGCTGATCCACAGGAATGCTACCGGAGAGCACACCCATGATGCCAGCATGCTGGCTGAATGTATTTTTCTCCGGTGTATCTGCCATTTCAACCTTCGCCTTGTCGAAACATTCAGTGTAGGTTCCGGAAACGATTCTCTTTGCGAGAGCCCTGTAATGATCGGCTTCAGCTGATTTTCCGAAGGCGGAAAACAGTTCCGCTGCCTGGTTTAGGGTATAGGCAAATTGGAGTGACACAATACTGCTGTTTCCTTCGTCGGCACCGGGTGGGACACCATTTGGAAAAGCCTCATTCCAGTCTGTAAAGTTCCACCACTTCATTGGCCCGAGCATATTCTTCGTACTATCGATTCTTTTTTCATACCAGTCGAGCACACCCTCAGCGGCGAGAAGGTATTTGCTGACAAAGGCATTGTCGCGACGATGCATCCAGTAGTCATGAAGCATGCTCACCCAGTACAATGAAAATGGCGGTATCACCTGCAGTCTGTTGCTCGGAAAACGACCCTGGGTGAGCCCCTCGGGTACCCTTGACTGGTAAAAGTCGTTGATGGCTTTACGCATGAGCCTGTCGTCGCCTGTTACATACAATGAAATAAGGGATTGAATGCGGGTGTCTCCTTCGTACTGAAGCTGTTCGTAATAAGGGCAGTCGAAATAATTTTCTCCGGCACAGAGCCGGGCGGTGCGCCAACCCACGTCCCAGATCTTTTTAAGAGAGGTATCATTGCTGGAGAAACTGGCCTTCTCTACAAAGGGATAGCCAGTGTATTTTCCATAAACGTCGTTGATCACCAGGGGCTGGTCTTTGGTGGTGATGTCGAGCTGCAGATACCTGAAAGTGCGGAACCAGAGCGGACGGAAGAGCCGTTTTTCTCCGCCATCCGGTTGAAAAATATCATAGTTGCCGATTATCTCTCTCCCGTCCACTTCATTACGATTTCCTTTCTCATTGTTTTTGAAGAGGGCCTCGGCATAAGTGAGTTTTACCTCACTGTTCCGGCCACCGCTAACCACCAGTTCAGGATAGGCGACTGTGTTGAACCGCTGGTCAAGTAAGATACTCACGGTTTTATTGGAAGGTATGGTGATAGTAGTGACACCGTCGGGAATTGTAAATCGCTTGTCCATCCCTGTTACTCGTCTCAGATCGGGGATTCTTTGCATTGTTTCTTCCATCGGTGGTATGGATCTGGGAACCAGGGTCCAGATATTGTCGGTGCCATATCCTGTGGTCACTGGGTTTGAGATCAGGATCGGAGTCTTCCATTCGTTGTCCTGGTATCCGGCATCCTGCCATCCCCATGGATAGCTCTCGGCTTTCACCAGGTCACCGGGGCCAATCACCATGTAGGTATGCAGCCTGGATCCATTGTCTATAGATACTGGTGAATAGGCAGCGTTACGAGTCACCTTCCAGGATGCATCTGTGTTTAAAATTTCCTCTGCAGCAGAGTTGCCCTGTAGTGTAAAGGCGGTTTGGTTGCTCACTTGTGCCACAGCAGCGTATTCCCCCATGTTCCAAACCTGTGCCGCAATGATATTCTGACCTGTTTTTAAGAAGGGCCCAAGATCCACGGTTTCAAAGAACCAGTTGGAAAGATCTCCTCTTGCAGGACCGTTGCAGACCGGCACACCATTGACGAACAACCGGTACCTGTTGTCGGCAGAAACATGCACAATAAACCTGGCAGGCTTTTGAGGGAGGTCGATTTTTTTTCTGAAATGATAAACGCCATATCCTCTCGCCGGCACATCCGGACAGGTGATCCAGCTTGCTTTCCAGGAGCCTTTTAACAATTGGGGATTGATAACGGGCTCCTGCGCATAACTCATTAGTGAAAAAGACATCATTGCAGAAAGTGAAAAAATATGGAAGATCTTCATTATCGTTAGATTTTTTTTCCGGTAATTCAAATGGGAAATTAAATATGGTAAATGTATTTTATTTAGCAATATGGAGATTTAGAGATAAGTTTATTACCATGTTTCTCTCATCGCTATCAATGGCCTCGTATGGCCTGATCGGTTTTTTATTCATTTTCAACTTTACTTATGAAGATATCCTTTCATGGTGCTGCCAGAACGGTTACCGGCTCCAAGCACCTGCTTCACCTTAATTCAGGAAAACAAATTCTGCTCGACTGCGGAATGTTCCAGGGAATGGGAAAGGATACCGTGACATTGAACAGCAACTGGGGCTTTGACCCGCGGGCAGTTACTTACGTGATAATATCGCATGCGCATATTGATCATATTGGTCTGCTTCCAAAACTGGTTAAGGATGGATACAGGGGCAAAATATACTGCACACCCCCCACAGCCGAGCTGGCCGAGCTGCTCCTGCTTGATTCGGCAAGAATACAGGAAGCGGACATACAATACGTAAATAAGCAAAGAGCAAAAAATCGTCAGCCTCCGTACAAACCACTATACGATGAGGCAGATGCAAGAAATGTGTTTCCTTTATTCGAGTCCGTTGACTATGGAAACTATTTTAAGATCGACCAGGAAACTGAACTGGTGTTTACCGATGGGGGTCATATTATTGGCAGCGCCACAGTCAATCTGAAGATCAGGGAGCAGGGAAAAACAGTTTCAATCGCTTTCAGTGGAGATGTTGGCAGATACGAAGACATGATACTGCGGGCGCCTGAAAGATTTCCTCAGGCGGATCATGTGATCATGGAATCGACCTATGGAGATAAGTTGCACGAAACTCCTGCGACCGCAAACAACCGGTTATTGCAGCAATTGATACACACCTGCCTCGAAAAGAAAGGCAAACTTATCATGCCTGCCTTCAGTCTTGGTCGCACCCAGGAGATACTATACATGTTCAACAGACTGGAGTTGGAGAAACGGCTGCCACCCATAAAATACTATGTTGATGGCATGCTTTCTATCAACATCACCAAAGTAGTGAAACAATTTCCTGATGATTTCAACGATCATGTTAAAGAATTGCTTCGTAGTGATCAGGACGTGTTTTCTTTCAAAGGCCTCGAATACATTGAAGCGGTAGAGGACTCCAAAAAACTGAATGGACTACAGGAACCTTGTGTGATCATTTCTGCTTCAGGAATGGCTGAAGCAGGCAGGGTAAAACACCATATCGCCAATAATATCAGCGATCCAAAAAATACCATCATGCTCACGGGATATTGTGATCCAAATTCGCTTGGTGGCCGGTTGAAACAACACGCAAGGTCGGTGCATATTTTTGGAAAAAACTTTGATGTTCAGGCTGAGGTGGATGAGATCAACAGCCTGAGCGCTCATGGGGATTATGAGGACCTGATCAAGTGGCTGGATTGTCAGGACAAAAGCAGGCTCACCAATTTATTCCTGGTACATGGTGAATACGAGGTACAACAGAATTTCCAGGAAAGGCTGCTGAAAAAAGGTGTGAGATCAGTAACCATACCCGCCCTGCATGAAACAGTCGAAGTTTGAGAGATTCCTTTCTGACTAATAAAGGATTACCTTTTTTTAGGTCCAATTAATAGCAATTAGATAGAATAGTTGAAATTCCTGACAATGCCTGATCTTCGGATCCAATGGTTAATAGGCATTTTTACAAAAGTCTAAGGTTGCGGCCATAACCAATTTCATCATTATTCAGGATTGATTGCCTGAATCCTTCGCTCCGGATTAATGTATGTTCGGCCAACTCCTCATCAGACTATTCTTTGATCACTTTAAATTGCGCCCGGTATGATCAGCAGAGCCATCATTTTGCTCAGTTTATTCGTTGTTTTTCTCTCTACTTCCGCACAGTTAACCATCAGCGCTGACAAACATTTCTTGCAATATAAAAACGGCAAACCTTTTTTCTGGCTGGGTGACACTGCCTGGGAATTATTTCACAGGCTGAACCGGGAGGAGGCAATGGTTTACCTGAAAAACCGCGCCGATAAAGGCTTTACCGTAATACAGGCCGTTGTGCTGGCTGAACTTGACGGCCTGAATACGCCAAACCCATATGGCAACAAACCGCTGATTAATAATGATCCTGCCAAACCCAATGAAGCCTACTTCAAACATGTTGATTTTATTGTCAATGAAGCACAGAAGCTTGGACTGACCATCGGGATGCTACCTTCCTGGGGTGACAAATGGAATAAGGCCTGGGGAGAAGGACCTGAAATATTCACTCCTGAAAATGCCGGAGTCTTTGGTGAATACCTTGGGAGGCGGTACCGAAACAAGCCCATCATCTGGATCATGGGTGGTGACCGGAATATCATAGACGATGAAGACAAGGAGATCATCAGGTCGATGACAAAGGGTTTGATGAAAGGGGACGGACACAGTCATCTTTTCACCTTTCATCCCCAGGGAGGCAAAAGTTCATCGGATTTTTTCAAAGATGATGACTGGATAGATTTTCACATGTCGCAGACCGGTCATGCCGCAAATTCACCGAACTATACGTATAACAGAAAGAACCTGGCACTCACACCTTTGAAACCGCATCTCGACGGCGAACCACGATATGAGGATCACCCCAACAAATTTAAACCAGCCGAATTTGGCTGGATGGATGATTTCGACACACGTCAGGCAGCCTATTGGAGTATGCTTACCGGAGCATTGGGACACACATACGGCAATCACAATATCTGGCAAATGTATTCGCCGGATAAAAAACCGATCAACGGCGCCAGAACAAAATGGCGTGTGGCTCTGGATCATCCTGGGTCTTACCAGGTGGGGTACATGCGTCAACTTCTGCAAACCTATCCCTGGTACAAGCTGGTGCCGGATCAGGACCTTGTGAAGAGCGCTAACCCTGAGGATCAGAACTACCGTACCGCGGCGATTGCAAAGGATTCAACATTCGCGCTAATCTACATTCCTTATGGCCAGCCCATTTTAGTCAATACGGTAAAGCTCGGCCGTCAGCTGTCCGCTGCCTGGTTCAACCCAAGGGATAACAGCACTATTCCGATCGAGCAATTTCAAAATTCGGGCGAAAAGAATTTTACTCCGCCATCAATTGGCAGGGGAAGCGACTGGGTGTTGATTTTGAAAAGCAAACCCTGAGTCTTTGTGACCTATTTTATCTTATATTGTACTAAAGTTTAAAATACCGGAAAATCTAGTCTAATGAGCTTGCCAGCTTATCGCCTGATCACCCCCCAGGCCAACCGCTCTTATGTGTTCAAATGGGAACCATTTGATCTCACTACCAGGTGGCATTACCATCCCGAGTTGGAACTGATTTATTTTATAAAAGGTCAGACCGATGCGGTGATTGGCGATGGCTTTCAGCATTTTGAAGAGGGCGACCTGGTCATCCTCGGGCCCAGTTTCCCGCATGTGCTCCAGGAAAATCCCGAATATGTCAAGACCCGGCCTGATGAAAGTCCATTTGGGCTGATCCTCCAGTTTACTGAAGAATTCCTGGGACCTGAATTCATCCTCAAACCCGAACTGTCACCGATACGCAACCTCTTCAGGAAGGCGAGGCGGGGAGTGCAGTTCAGCAAAACAGCCGTTGACAAAGTTTCCGCAATACTTCTTTCTATGCATGAAATGGGCGAGAGCCGAAAGCTGATCGCCCTGTTGGATGTGCTGATCATCCTTGGAGAGTGCTATGAGTATGAATACATGACACCCGAAGACTATGTTTACGACCATTCACAGGATGAAGAGCGGATGTGCGCGATCAATCAATATGTTTACAAGAATTTCAAAGAACGAATCTCGATTGCCGACATTGCAGCCGTGGCGAATATGACGGAAACCTCATTTTGCAGGTATTTCAAAACACGCACACTGAAGAGTTTTACCAGATATGTAAATGAGATACGGATTGCCTATGCTTCCCGGCTCCTGAATCATCCCAGATATTCGGTTACTGATGTTTGTTTTGAATCCGGGTTCAACAATTTATCTTTTTTCACAAGACAGTTTAAAACCATCATGAAACAGTCTCCGCAACAGTACCAGAAATGGAAAAGAGCCGCGGTGAAATGATGAACAGATAATTTATGCGCTACTTTTTCCTGTTGTTGGTGTTTGCTTTTTTCACTGTCGATCTATCTGGTCAGATTACGAGGACACCAGACAAGGTCGTGAATAAGCCGCGCTTGTTTACAAAAACGATCAACCAGAAACAAGACAATTCCTTCCCTGCTTCTCTTGCAGACATTAGATCTTTGCTGGATAAAATCATCACCGATGGCAGGGTGGGTGGTACCTATCGCATTCCTTTCCAGGGTTCGTTTTTACAGGTGATGATAAAGGCCAGGGAGGTAAAAAACGAACACGTAGTAGCGATGTCGATGGAAATAATAAATTATGAGCGTGCCTGGATGAATATCAGTCGGATCATCGATAACAACCAGGTTTCATATTCGGGAACCGCTTATCACCCAGGGTATTCGGATGCGCTGGTGCTGAAAAACATCAATGAAAAATATTATTTTGCGCCTCTGGATCAGCAGAAAAATTTAATTACGGATTAAGACAAGCGATGAAAAAACTCTTCCTGTTCTGCTGTCTTGTATGGGCGATTGAGTCATTGCGCGCCCAGTCAAATCCACCAATTCCCATACTCAACAGTTATCCCGAAGGAAAGGACCTGGTGATATTTCTTGATTTTGATGGTCATTACAATTCTGTAAGCAGCCGGTGGTCTGGCTACCATAGCAACCAGGCATGGTATGCGGAACCTTCCGGTTATACTTCGGACCAGGTGCAGACCGCTTTTGATATTGTTGCTGAAGACTACCGACCGTTCCGGGTGAATGTGACCACCGATTCCCTTGTATATGAGCAGGCTTTGTTCAACAGGAAGATCAGGGTGGTGATCACACCCACCGCTTCGTGGTTTTCTAATTTTAATGGTGGCGTGGCTTTCCTGAACTCTATGGCTTTTGGTGACGATACTCCTGTCTGGGCCTTTTCGTCCAACCTTGGGAATCCAAAATGGGTCGGAGATGTTTGTTCCCATGAAGCAGGTCATGCGCTGAACCTGCCACATCACGGCGGTTATGATCAGAACTGCGTGAACACCTATACTTACGAGTATGGCATTGGCGTTGGGGAAACATCCTGGGCGCCGATAATGGGCGCGACCTACAATGTTGAGATCGGTTCTTGGGACTATGGTTTGCTTAGATGTTCCAATTCAATTGTTGACGACATAGCCAAAATACAGGCCAGTGGCTTTTTGCTGAGAGCAGACGATATTGGCAACAGTTTCGAAACTGCCAGGGCTTCGTCTTTTGAAATGGTCGGCGACAGTATAGAACTTGAGGAGAATGGCATCATTACCTCTGGTAATGACGGGGATGTTTTTAAAATCACGCTCGATGATCCAGCTTTTCTGCATATTGTTTCTTCTCACGCAGGAGGTCCGGGAGTGGGTAACCTTGATTTAAATCTGAGAATAGGGCAGGAGGGAAAACCAGAGAAAATATACGCACCATTATCTACCATCTCGGTCACGATCGACACTTTGCTCCAGCCGGGAGATTATTATTTCACTGTTTCAGGAGATGCTCATGAAAATTTTCCAAACTATGGAACGACCCTGGCAAACTACGGCAGCCTTGGCGCATACCAATTATCGATTGCGGGCAAGCTGGCGCAGATCAGTGTGGACCTCGGACAGGATACCATCGTAAAATGCGCTGGTTCCGCATGGACTCTTGATGCGGGAAATGCGGGTGCTACCTACCTTTGGAACACCGGTGCAACTACAAGGACTATCGCCGTCAATGCTGAGGGCTGGTATGGTGTTACGGTGAAGAGAGCAGGACTCCAGGCATCGGACTCCGTGTATGTTTCCGCAACCGATTCTATAGTTCCTGTTTTCGCTTATAATTATCCAGACCAGTGTGGCCCGGTCAGGGTTGCGTTCGAAGATGAGAGCGAAAGTCCTTGTAATCAGTCTGTCGTAAAACGCGAATGGAATTTTGGAGACGGCAGTCCGGTGCTTTCAAACACTACGGGAAAACTAACCCATGAATTTGTAGAAGCAGGTCGTTACGAAGTTTCTTTAAAACTATTTTCAGCTGATGGTGCCACACACGAATACAAGAGATCCGTTAACGTAGTGATGGCAACCCCTCCGTCAATCTCTCTTGGAGAAAATATTCAGATTTGCAAAGGACAAAACGTGAGTTTGTCGCCGCTGTTCCGTGAAGGAGGAAGAGTGGGTGAAGACCAGTATACCTGGAGTACGGGCAGTCACAACTCATCCATTGTGGTAGGAACTGCTGGTATTTATTCAGTCAAGCTCCAGTCCGGAGCTGACTCACAGCATTGCAGCACTACCGACTCGATAACCGTTAGTTACAGCACGAGGCTTACTGCTACCGCTGAAGTTGTCAATGATGGTTTGTTTGGATACCGGTTTGCGGGCAATGCAAGTTCCTGTGATCCTGCGAGTCCCCCTGCACACTGGCATTGGGATTTTGGAGACGGAACCAGTGCCGACACGAGAATTGCCAGCCATCGCTATCATATGCCTGGTGACTACATAGTGGAGCTCAGTGTTTCCAATGCTCAATCACTACAATCGGTAAGAGATACCGTATCTGTGAATTTCATTTATCCATTAAAGAAATTCGATCAACGACTTTACTTTCCAATAACTGACAGGACGATTTCAGTTCGGTTCTTCAGGGTGCAGATCCGCGACGCCATTGAACTCCAGGCTGATGCCCAGGGAGAATATGAGCTGTTGAATACATTAGGCCAAAGCCTGGGCAGCGGTGTGATCCAAAAAGGACATAACCAGATACTTGCCGGAAGGGTGGAAAAAGGTGTATTCTTTTTCCGAATTACTTCAGGCAAAGGCATGAATGTTTATCGACTGATCAAATTATGACTCCTTCAATCCTGTTGTTCTGGTAAGTAGCGACAATAACACGAGAGCCAGCGAAATAGCGGATGCCCAAGCCCTTATAAGATTCAGGTTATTCCAGCGGTTTTCAAAGACAGTTCTCAGGTCCTTCATTTCCTGCGCGGTACTTGTTGATAAGGCAAACTTGTCAAGCATTTGGTTCAGAGGAATATTACCTCCGATGGTAACCCCAAATACGCCGATGATGTAAATAAGGGCCGCCAAAGCCATCAGCCACCAACCCGGTTGTTCTCCTGCCCGGTATTGAAACCAGGCAGCCAGGGGAAGAAGGAGGTTGGTTCCCATGAAGATCAACAAAAACAAGGGGTTCAGGATGGTCCTGTTTATTGATTGCATGGCTGAGATATAGCCATGATCCGGGATCTTAGCTAGTCCGGTTACTACGGCATTTGACCAGGTAAAGAACAATCCCCCCATCAGTGCGGAAAACAATGCCGCGAAGAAGCAAACCAGGTTGGCGGTGCTGAGCATAAGTATGGTTTTTGATAAATTAATTTGTTTCCTGCAATACGTTCCAGACGCCTGCCGCAACAGATTCCTTCACAAACTGCGAAAATGCTTTAGGCTTGCGACCGAGCGCCTTTTCCACGCCGTCAGTAATACTCTCGTTTCGGCCGTCCAGTACCGTTATAAAAAGATATTTCAGCAGGTCTATCAGTTCTCCGGGGACTCCATACGCAAACAATGCAGAACTGTAGTCCTCAAAACTAACCTTTTCATAAACCACCTCTCTACCCAATACTTCCGAGATTATTTTTACAGCCTCTTCAAAAGTCAATAATTCGGGACCGGTCAGTTCGTAGAGCTGGCCCACATGTTGGTTGTCCGTTAATGCCGCGACGGCTACATCGGCGATATCATCAGTGTCCACAAACGGTTCGCGAACATTCGGGACAGGTAATGCCACATAGTTTTCTTGCAGGGGTTCCAGCAGGTAGCCCTCACTGAAATTCTGATTGAACCAGCTGCAACGAAGTATGGTCCAGTCAATACCTGAGTTCATCACAATCTTTTCGCAATCCTCAGCTTCCTCTTCCCCTCTGCCGGAAAGGAGCACCAACTTGGTCACTCCTTCGCTTACGGCCAGTTTTGTGAGCGCATCTATCTTCTGCACCGCTCCCGGAGCGGCAAGGTCGGGCTGATAGGCGATGTAAACAGTGCTGCTGTTTTTCAAGACTGGTTGCCAGGTTGACTGGTCCTCCCATTCAAACCGTGGTTCGCCCTGGCGGGAACTGTAGCGATAAGGGTGACCCAGGCGCTCGAGGCGGTCTGCGATCCTTTTTCCTGTTTTTCCTTTTCCACCCAACAAAAGAATTTCTCCGGGGTGTTGGTCATTGGTGAAACCGATTACTTTGCTCATAGTGTAAAATTTATTTGTGATTTAATTCATCACAAACCTAGCGGAGACTAAAAAGAGAAAATAGAACAAAACCGACAGGTTTTCTGGCCAATCCAAATCCAAATCTACATAGCATGGTCAGCACGCGGGGTTCAGGCAATAAGAATCAAAATATATAAGTATTATTTTATCGTTAATTCGTATTTTCTTATTTTCAATAACAAACACGAGGCGAGATGATGGAAGACATTCACGTAACAGACCCCGGTATTGATGAGAAAAGGCTGGTAGTTCTGTTCACTTCAGTGTTCAACCAATATCATCAGCAATTGCACAGAATCGCCTTTACCGTCACTAAGTCGGGCATGCAGGCAGGAGACATTGTACAGGATGTTTTTGTAAAACTGTGGGAGCACAGGAATGAGCTTCCGACACTTCTTAATGCCGAAGCATGGCTGCACCGCGTCCTTCGTAACAAGCTGGTTGATTTTTTACGCAAGGCGGCGGCTGACGAACGTTTGAGGGCCGCAGTCTGGACCTCTCTGAGTCAGGCCGCCGACAATCCCTATCAGGCACTGGAGGCCAGGGAGGCTGTGAAGATCCTGCAAAAGGCCGTACAGGAATTACCAGAACAACGCCAGCTGGTATACCGCCTTAACAGGGAAAGCGGGCTCAGTTATCAGGAGATTGCCGAAGAACTTTCTATCTCAAAGCATACGGTTAAGAATCAGATTTCCCTCGCTTTACGGTTTCTACAAAAAAAACTTTCATTTGGATAGGAACAGGCACTCTCAGCTTCGTCATTCTAAGTAGCCGGTGGTTTTCCGGTCCAGCCATTGATGGATGAAAGGATTAAATACCTGTTTCGCAAATATCTGGACAACACCTGCTCACGTGAAGAATACAACGAGCTTTTTGCTTCACTGAAACCCGATAATTACGATGCTGCCGTTGAAGAGGCTTTTAAAGAAGTCGGACTACAACCTGTGCACATCATGCCCGCCGGAAAAAATTATAGAAAGGCTCTCGCCATTGCTGCCACGATAGTGGTTGTTGCCGCAGCTACCATGATCGGGTTCAGCCGGTTTGCAAAACGGACTACTCCATTTACCCAGGTAAAGCAACGCCAGATGGCGCCCACACTCCAGAAATACACACATCGTTCAGAATACAAATATCTGCTCTTACCCGACTCTACCCAGGTGTGGCTGAATGCGGCAAGTACGCTGGAGTTTCCGGAAGTCTTTGAAAGATCCGCACGAAAGGTTTATCTGAAAGGCGAGGCCTACTTCGACGTCAAACATGCTTCCGAATTGCCATTCATTATCTATACCGGCAAGGTCAGTACGGAAGTATTGGGCACCGCGTTTAATATCAAAGCCTATCCCGACCTGGAGAAGATAACGGTTTCGGTGAACAGGGGTAAGGTAAAGGTTAACTATGCCAACAGACAGGTGGCCCTGCTGACCAAGGGGCAGGAAGTAAGCATTGGGAGCAGGGACCAGAAGGTGAAGGAAAAAGAACTCAAGTCCCCTGATAACCTGGCCTGGCATAAAGGGAACCTCGACTATGATGATTATTCTATCCAGGACATCATATCGGACCTGCAGAGAGTGTACGATGTTCAGATCAGGGTTGCGGTTCCCCAGGTATCAACCCTTCGTGTGTCAACGACTTTCAAAAGGGAAAATGGGATAGAACCTGCACTGGACATCCTTTGCCGGCTTACAGAAACCAGGCTCGAACTCAGAAATGGAACTTATTTTATCACTAAATAACGCCAGAAGTCAACTATGAGCTGATGTAATAAAAAGGACCGCCAGTCGCGAGCTGGTACGGTCCGGAGTTTAAAGTTAATCCTGTTTGAGAATTTTTTAAACCAACCAAAACTATGAGTTTTTATCCAAAAATGCATGGTGGCCTCGCTGCCGGTATTTACATTGCACGGACATTTCATCACCAGGTGAATGACCGGAAAATGAAACTGTTTTTTATGAGAGTTATGACCCTGGCATTCCTGTTAACATTGAACGGCGTTCTGCTTGCCGCGGGTTCTTCCGGTCAGGATCTCAGCAAAACAAGGCTCTCCATTGATCTGAGAGATGTATCGCTTAAAACCGCTTTGAAACGGATAGAAGGGTCAACCACCTATTCTTTCTCCTTCCGCACTGCCGACATCTCTTCGGCAGGAAGGGTTTCATTGACGGCCAAGGATATCAGCCTGGAAAAACTGCTCTCCGAATTATTTTCGTCGACTGGTCTCAGTTATGAAGTGATTAATTCCAACATCATCATCAAAAAGAACAAGCCGTCTATCGGCGTTGAGTCGGAAAATATCGTGGATAACGGAGGGATCAGGGGAAGAGTGGTGGATGACAAGGGGTTGGCAGTGGTAAATGCTTCTGTACTCATCATGGAAACGAAAATTGGTACTGCTGCGGATGACAATGGCAGGTTCTCATTCAGTGGGATTGCTCCCGGCACCTACAGGTTGCAGATCTCGGCGATAGGTTACCTTACTCAGACAAAATCAGTAGTTGTATCGAGCAATCAAATCACCGATGTCAATATGGCTCTTCAGGGAGATGCCACTACAAATATGACCGAGATTACAGTAACCGCACTCGGTATCAAAAAAGAAAGAAGAGAACTCGGTTACTCGGCACAGGAAGTAAAGGGTGATGCACTGGTCGCCAGTCACCAATCGAATATCGTAAATGCATTGCAGGGACAGGCTACGGGCCTCCAGATTAATTCAGGAGGTGGGGCGCCGGGACAAGGTGCAAAGATTTTGCTGCGTGGCATAAACTCTCTCGACCCAAACAGGGATTTTCAACCATTATTCGTGATTGATGGTGTGCCTATCGACAATGCCACTGACACCGAAGACGGAAGCGAATTACTAAGTGTGGGAAACAGGGCTTCAGACATCAACCCGGATGACATTGAATCTGTAAATATCCTCAAAGGTGGCGCTGCCACAGCCTTGTATGGTCTAAGGGCGGCAACAGGCGCGATCATCATCACTACCAAATCGGGAAAGGCGGGTAAACTTAGGGTGAATTTTACCAGCACGGGAAGTATTGATGAGATCAACAAATATCCCGAAACACAGGGCGTCTATACACAGGGTAACCTTGGTGTTTATGATTCATCCAGTTTCTGGCCAGGATTTGGGCCTACTATCGCGGAAGCTAAGGCCATTGACCCCACGCATCCGGATAAACTCTTCAACAATTTCAAACATGGTTACAAACAAGGCAAGTCTATCAGAAATAGTTTGAATATTTCAGGTGGTAATGAAAGAGCCACCTTCAGTGCGGCATTTTCCCAGTTCAACCAGGATGGCATCATGCCATTTACAGATTACAGGAATTACTCAGCCAAGGTCGGCGGAGATTTCAAAATTTCGGAGAAGCTGAGGTTTGGTACATCGCTGAATTATATTAAATCCGGCGGTCGCAGACAGAATGCAGACAGATACAATGAGAACCTTATTTATTTTGCTCCAAGGTGGGACATCTGGGATTATATCAAACCAGATGGTTCGCAGAAGACAATTGTAGGCTCTGACAACTGGAATCCGATTTATATTTTGTATGGAACGCATTATGTTGATGATGTGGACAGAATCATTTCCAATAGCAACATCACCTATTCTCCATTCAAATGGCTTGACGTGAGCTACCGTTTCGGAATTGATCACTACAATGATTCCCGCATTCTCACTAAACCAGGCCCCCTTGGTGTTCCCGATGAACTTTATTCCCTCGGCGACTTCGAAAACGGGGTAATGAATGTGTACA
The DNA here is from genome assembly GCA_963808065.1 of uncultured Chitinophagaceae bacterium. Lineage (GTDB taxonomy): Bacteria > Bacteroidota > Bacteroidia > Chitinophagales > Chitinophagaceae > Flavitalea. The sequence goes on along the minus strand of CAWEEK010000006.1, from coordinate 415,610 downwards.
ATGCCACCAACACGGTACTTAATTCAACCTTTATGTTGAACTTCAAGAACTCCATCGGGACTCACCTGAAATCATCATTGAAGGTTGGACATGATCTGTACAAGACCAAGAAGAGTTACCAGTATACAGATGGCGACACGCTTATCGTTCCAACCTTCTATAGTTTGTCGAATGTCAAAAGAACTACCGGGCGATCCGGTACCAGGGATTACCGGATTATCGGCCTGTTTGCCGACTGGACATTAAGCTGGGATAATTTTTTATACCTGACGCTAACGGGAAGAAATGACATCACTTCGACACTTAGAAAAGAGAACCGTTCATTCTTCTATCCTTCCGCCAGTGTCAGTTATGTATTCTCAGAAAATTTCAATCTGCCAACGTGGATGACCTTTGGTAAGGTGAGATTCTCGGTCGCAGGGATTGGTAAGGATGCTGTGCCCTACGCGACTTCTTCGGGATTTGAAATTGGGTCGCCGCTCACAAACAATGTCAGTCCCTTCAACCTCTCTGATCAGATTGGAGATACTAATCTTGTTGCTGAATTCACCACTTCCTACGAGGCTGGATTTGAATTGCGGTTCCTTCAAAACAGACTGGGTCTTGACTTCACTTACTACAACAATACCAGTAAGGATCTGCTCATTCCGGTTAAAGTGCCTGTTACCAGTGGGTATGACCAGATCTATCTGAACTCAGGCAGCATCAGGAATAAAGGGCTTGAGATCAGCGTGTCCGGAACTCCCATTCAGACAAAGGATTTCAGTTGGGATATCCGGGTCAATTATACCAAGAACGTAAATAAGGTATTGAGTATCTATCCCGATCTGACAGAAATCACGATGGGCAGTCAGTTTGGATACTCTAGTTCTACGGTGACACAGAAATATATTCCTGGCTATCCCGTTGGGGCATTGTTTGGAAGAAATTATGAACGGTATTATGGTGACAAGGAAGAAAACCCGGAAGTGCTGGAGAAAGATCTACCGATCGTCATTGGCGACAACGGTTTCCCTGTGTTGAATCCTGCTTCAAAACAACAATACATTGCCAATTCGCAGCCAAAATGGATTGGAAGTTTTAGCAGCACGCTTAGGTATAAGAATTTTAATCTTTATTTCCTGTTTGATGCACAACAGGGGGTTTATCGGTTTAATCAATTTGCCAACTTCCTCGCTTCATTTGCATTACAGAAAGATGCGGAACATCGCAATGATATAGTGGTGTTTCCAGGCGTACTGGAGGATGGAACACCCAACACGAAACCTGTGTGGCTGGGCCAGGGCACGGGGCCTGATGGAGTGAACTATGGATCGGCTGGCTATTACCGTGCCTATTACAGGGGTGCTTCGGAAAATTTCGTTGAGGACGCTTCCTGGGTGAGGCTGCGTACACTCAGTCTTGGATATACTGTCCCGGTTTCACTTGTGCAGAAAACCAAAATACTGCAGGGTGCAAGCATTACATTCTCAGGGAATAATCTCTGGCTTAGTACCAAGTACTCAACTTTCGATCCTGAATCAAGTTCTACGAACTCGGGTAGTGTATCAGATGGTTTCGCAGGATTCACTTATCCCGCGACGCGCAACTATATCTTATCTGTAAACCTTAATTTCTAAATCAGGTAACAATGAGATCAATCATCAAAATATCGTTTCTCTTCATACTGTTGACGAATATCAGTGCCTGCAATAAATTCCTGGATAAACTGGATAATCCAAACCTGGTACAGGATCCTCCGTTGGACGGGTTACTTGCAACCGTGACATTCAAGACAGGCACCAATGTATACTCTCTCGGAGACGTAACATCATACTACACACAGTACCTGGCTTCCAATTCGAGTGGCAGTGACGCGGATATTTATAACGAGGTGGATTATTCGACAACGTGGACAAATTTCTATACGGCCATGGCAAACCTGAAACAACTGGCCGATAAAGCCGCAGTCCGGAATTCACCTCATCACCAGGGAATTGCCAAAATTCTTCTTGGATTCAATATCAATCTACTGATCAATACTTTTGGCGATGTGCCTTATAGCCAGGCCCTCGAGGGTTTAAATCTTCTGGTGCCTGAATTCGACGACCAGGCGACGCTATACACTAACTCCCTCAGTCTGCTCGATGGGGGCATTGCGGATCTTGAGACAGATGGTAATGGTTTTGAAATCGATTCAAGAAGCGATCTGATTCATCACGGAGACACAGATGCATGGATAAAAACGGCCTATGCACTCAAAGCAAGATATCTGAATCAGGTATCAAAATCTGCGGAGTACTCGCTCCACTGATATTCTGGCTGCGCTTGATAAGGCGTACACTTCCAATGACGACGACGCCATGCTCACAGCTTTTGAAGGATTGAGTCCGTGGAACGAAGTTGCTGTAGACAATGCTAATCTTAATCTCGATGGCTGGCTTAGCACACAGTTTGTTGATGCGTTGAACGGAACCACATTTGGAGTGATGGATCCAAGATTACCAAGGATTGCCACCATCACGCAATTTGGCGATTACAGGGGCACACCAAATGGAGAAGGACGCATCGGAAGTGGAACTGATGAGGAGGAGTCTTATCTTTCGCTCGACGGATTTTATTCGGCTGCCGGAGCACCATTGCTCATGATAACAAATGCGGAAACCGAATTCATCAGGGCTGAAGCTTCCTTCAGAAACGATGACCTTCCAGGGGCTTATGCAGCATATATTGCGGGCATAACAGCTCACATGAACAAACTTGGAGTGGCCCAGTCAGATATAGATGCTTACCTGGGGAACCCGGCTGTTGGGGTAGGGGCTTCAAATATTACCCTGGATCTGATATTCAAGGAAAAATATGTAGTGATGTTCCTGAATCCCGAGGCCTGGGTAGATGCAAGGCGATTCGATTATAAGTATAAAGATTTTGATTTGCCAACAGGAGCTTCGCTCGATGATTTTATAAGGAGGTTGGCTTACCCTACCATTGAAACAAGTCGTAATGGCGCCAACGTACCTGAAGTCAACAGCCTCAAAGAAAAATTAAGATTCGATCAATAGCCAACTCGTTGCTGGCAATAAAAAAAGCAGGTTACGTACAGGGTTGATCCTGGATCCCAAATGCTGAACACCGGCAATGATATTTGACATGCGCTACAGCTCAACAACAGTTGGCTGAGCTGTAGCGCTTTTTTATTACCGCGATGAAATATATATTCTGCACCCTATTTCTGTTTATTTTTTCTCAGTTTGGCAACGCTCAGAAAGCAAATACGCTACCTCCAGGCCTCGACAAATACATCCAGCAGGTGCTTCAAACCTTCAATGTACCGGGAGCTGGCGTCTGTATAGTCAGCAATGGCAAGATTCTTCTTGCGAAAGGTTATGGAACAAAGAAGAGAGATAGCGTTGCGCCGGTGGACGAACAGACATTGTTCCTGATCGCCTCTAACAGCAAGGCTTTCACTGCTACAGCGCTGGCGATGTTGGTGGAAGAGGGCAAACTGAAATGGGATGATAAGGTTATCGACCACCTGCCGTGGTTTCGCATGAGTGATCCCTATGTCACCTTGAACCTGACCGTGAAAGACCTGTTAGTACATCATAGTGGCCTTCCAGCCTACGCAGCTGATGTTTTGCTATTTCCACCATCATTTTACAGCCGCAGGGAAATACTAGGCCGGCTGAAAGATATTCCTTTGGTACATGGGTTCAGAACCACTTACGCCTATGATAACATACTCTACCTCGCGGCCGGCGAAGTCGTTGCCCAGGTTTCGGGAATGAGCTGGGAGGATTTTGTCAGCAAAAGGATATTCAGCAAGGTCGGAATGAAGAGTTCAGTCTCCCGGTTTTCCGACATGGCCACTAAAACCAATTTCGCGGTTGCCCATGCCCGGTATGGCGACAGCGTTATTGCCGTGGACCGTTTCAGGCAGTTGAATATCGGCGATGCGGGAGATCCCGCGGGAGGGATCGTTTCTTCTGCGGCAGACATGGCGAACTGGCTTATCACCCAGCTCGATTCGGGCCGAACACCCTCAAATGGTCGACTGTTAAAGCCTTCCGCTGCTTCGGAATTATGGAAGGTTGTGCGGCCGATACCCATCACAAAGGTTCCGGAAGCGGTCAAGCCTTCACAAAGTAATTTTTGGGGCTATGCACTCGGCTTTCGTGCCTACAATTATGGAAAATACAAGATCGTGGGCCATGGTGGTGCCCTAAAGGGATTTGTTTCGCAGATCGCCATGGTGCCCGATTTGAAACTCGGCATTGCGGTACTCACCAACCAGCAATCGACCGGCGCCTACTGGGCGATCATCAATCATGTGCTTGATCATTACATGCAAAACAAATCCTTTGACTGGATCCGGGGATACAAAGCCGTGCAGGATTCGGCAGTAGCAAGGGATAAGGCTAAAAATAAAAGCGCAACCTACGCAAAGGACAGCATAGAAGCGATGACATTACCCCTGAGCAGATATGCCGGCACCTATTCTGACAAAATTGTGGGCAAGGTGATGATCCAGGAAGAATCGGGAGGCCTGGTACTCAGGTTCTCGAATTCGGCGCATTTTGTCGCAGACCTTAGCTATTACCGTTATAACAGTTTCGTAGCAAGATTCCGGAACATGCCTGTTGAAAGTAATGCCTTTCTGACCTTTACCGTGAACCCAAATGGCAGCATCGAAGAAGCCAGCCTGAAGGTTGCTAATGAAGATGGTGACCTGGATTTTGATGACCTTCACCTCCGGCCCATAAACGAAAAGATCATGGACACTTCGAATTTACACGCTGCTATCTCCGAAGAATTTTCCAGGCACCCTGAAGGCCGCTTCGCTGTGGCAATGAAGGACCTTAACACTGGAAAAACCTTTTTTATCAATGAAAAGGAAAACTTTCATGCCGCAAGCACTATGAAAACTCCGGTGATGATCGAGACCTACAAACAGGCAGCAGCCGGAAAATTCCGAATCACCGATTCCATTTTAATTAAGAATGAATTCAAGAGTATCGTCGACGGCAGCCCCTATTCACTCGACTCCGCCGATGATAGTGAGTTTGATCTCTACCACCGGGTCGGAACAAAACTACCGCTATTCGACGTGCTCCACCGCATGATCACGATGAGCAGCAACCTGGCTACTAACATCATGATTGACTTTGTCGGCGCCAAAAACGCAAATGCCACTATGCGGGAGCTTGGGGCAAAGGACATCCAGGTGTTAAGAGGCGTTGAAGATGATAAAGCATTTCAAAAAGGATTAAATAATACTGTCACAGCTTACGATCTGATGCTCATCATGGAGAAGATCGCGACGGGCAGCGCCGTGGACAAAAATGCCTCCGAAGAAATGATCAAAATTTTGATGGATCAGCATTTTACGGATAAGATCGCGAAGAAATTACCTCCTGGTGTTAAGGTAGCCAGTAAGAGTGGATCCATTGCGGGCATATCCCACGACTCGGGAATTGTATTCCTTCCTGATGGCAGAAAATACGTCGTGGTATTATTATCTGCGGGAGTGGCCAGCTATGATGAGGTGAATAATACGCTGGCCAATGTTTCCAGGCATGTTTACAATTTTATCAGGTAGCTTTCGATAACTACAAGTCAAATATGAACGAACAGCCTGGACTGAAAAGAACTATTACTACCTGGCCCGCGATCCTGCTGGTTGTCAGCGGAATCATCGGTTCCGGAGTCTTCAAGAAGATCGCGCCCATGGCGGAAAGTTTGCAGTCGCCCCTGATCATTATGATCTGTTGGACAATTGCCGGTTTGATCAGTCTTGCTGGTGCCTTGTGTAATGCAGAGCTCGCTTCGATGATGCCGGCTTCAGGAGGAGAATTCAGGTATTTTCACCGCATCTATGGCAAACTCTTCGCCTTCCTTTATGGCTGGGCAAATCTGACTGTAATGAAATCTGCGACCATTGCGGCTCTTGCTTTTATCTTCTCTGAATCTTTTAGTGTGCTTGTTCCACTTCCTCAACTTCATCTTTTTGGAGCTTATATCAGCATTAAAATTTTGGCTTCGCTGCTGATTATCACACTCAGCATAGTCAACTACCGCGGCGTGGTGTTCAGTGAAAGGCTGAGCCGCGTAATGATCATCAGTATTTTTATTGTAATCGCTCTTTTTGTTGGCTCGGGCATTTTTTCTGACAAGGGTACTGTTTCACATTTTCAGACATCAGTGCTGGCACCAGATGGCTGGAAATTGTTCACGGCTATCTTTGCCGCTTCACTGGGAGCGTTCTGGGGTTATGAGGGATGGAACAACCTGGGGTTCATCGGCGAGGAGGTCAAGAATCCACAGAAGAATATTCCTCTTGCACTGGGTGTGGGCACGTTGATCGTGATACTCGTGTATCTTTCACTCAATGCAGTCTATGTTTATGTAATGCCAGTTGAGCAACTTGCAGCTATCAATGGTAAGGCCAATACCATTGCCGCGGTTGAAGTCGCGAACGCAATCAGCGGCAACATCGGTATGGTCATCGTCAGTGTGCTTATTTTGTTCACCACATTTAATTGCACAAACACAACTGTGCTCACCGCTGCAAGAATATTCTTTGCCATGTCGCGCGAGGGTCTCTTCCTGAAAAGCGCGGGAAAGATACATCCGGTATTTCAGACCCCCTCAACCGCAATTGTATTGCAGGGGCTCTGGGCGATAGTGCTGCTCTGGTTTAGCAACTTCAATGACCTCACGGATCTGTTGATTTTTGCTTCGTTTATCTTTTATGGATCCACCGCGCTTGGTGTGCTTTTACTAAGAAGGAGAGAACCGGCGGCCAACCGACCGTATAAGGTGATTGGTTATCCTGTACTACCGGCTTTTTTCGCCTGCTTCTGCCTGCTCCTGGTGGTGGTTACTATTCTCAGGGACACCCAAAAATCAATGATCGGTTTGGGCCTGATCGCCCTGGGTGTACCAGTATATTATTATTATCTGAAAAAATCGAAGGCCGCGGCCGCATAAAAAAATTAATATATGGATCTCAGTCCAATGCAAAATGGCACCCGGGCAGTATGGGGAGGAGAGGAAGACCTTGATGTCAGGGGTGTGTTAAGTTCTCCTGTGGTCAACAGTGTGGCTTTTTCGTATCATGACCTTGACGAGTGGCATGAGGTGGCTACCGGGAAAAGAAATGGCTTTATCTATAGCCGTAACACCAATCCCACAGTTGGGGTGCTGGAGGAAAAAATCCGGATACTTGAAAATGCCGAGGCCGCTACTGCATTTGCTACAGGCATGGCCGCGATAAGCAATACTCTTTTTACATTTCTTGGTCCTGGCCGGAAGGTGGTTTCACAAAAAGACAGTTATGGAGGCACCAGCAGGTTGTTTCTGGATTTTCTGCCCCGGTTCAATGTTCAGGTTGAGCTTTGCGAAACCGGCGACCACGAACAAATGGAAGCAGCTATTGCAGGTGGTTGCGACCTGGTGTATCTTGAAACACCCACAAACCCTACCCTGAAGATTGTTGACATTACCCGGCTTTCGGCAGCAGCGAAAAAGGTGGGCGCCATAGTGGTAGTTGACAATACTTTTGCAACACCAATAAACCAGCACCCTTTAATGCTTGGAGCGGACCTTGTAATACATAGTGCTACAAAATTTCTCTGTGGTCATTCCGATGCGATGGGAGGAGTACTTGCCGGCAAGGCCGACCTGGTGAGAAAAGTTTTCGAATTTCGTGAAATTAATGGTGCCAGCCTGCAGGCCGATCCTGCCTACCTGATTGCCAGGGGCATGAAGACCCTCGAACTGAGAATCGAAAGACAGAATGCTTCGGCACAACGGATTGCGGAATTTCTACAGAGTCATCCCAGGGTAAGCGAGGTGTATTATCCCGGTCTGAAAACACATAAGGATCATGGAATAGCGAGCCGGCAGATGCGGGGATTTGGAGGGATCCTTAGTTTTTCCCTGAAAGGTGGCTACGATCTTGTAAAAAAATTCCTGCCCTCACTGAAACTTGTTCATCTTGCTGCCAGTCTGGGCTCGGTGAGTACACTCGCTGGTCCACCACGGACCACATCACATGTTGAGCTTACTGAGGAGCAACGCAAACGATTGGGAATTCCTGAGAGTCTGATCCGATATTCTGTTGGGATTGAAAATGTGGAAGACCTGATCGCGGATCTTGATGCTGGTTTGAAAAAACTTTGAACGATTTATGCTTATCTTTGCACAAAAATACCCCCTATGAAGTTATTTATCGCCGGCTTACCTTTCGACATGGACAACAGGGATCTCCAGGAGATGTTTGAACTTTACGGCACAGTTTACTCCGCCAAGGTGATCATGGATCGCGAATCTGGTAAAAGCAAGGGTTTCGGTTTTGTTGAATTCGCGAAACAATCCGAGGCTCAGGAGGCCATGCAGTTACTGAATGGAAAAAGTATATATGGCCAGCAAATCACTGTAAAGCCAGCAGAAGACCGCCGCTGATTTTTCCTTTTTCTGTTTTTAAGTTTTTCAGCCAGACCCTTTTATTCGGGTGTGGCTTTTTTATGCTCGTTCACTTTCTGATTTTTCGTCCCGGTAGGAAAATTTAAGAAAGCATAAAATTTTTTTTGTCATTCTACGAATGTTTCGTAGGTTTACGAAAACATCGTAGCTATGCTAATAAAAATGACCCCCCAGGAGGAGCAGGCCATGAGGGCGATCTGGAAAACCGGGGAGGGAAATGTAAAGACATTTCTGGAGCAGATGGATGGCGAACCCATGCCATACACAACGCTCGCGTCTACAATTAAAAACCTCGAGAAAAAGGGGTATGTAAAAAGCAGGCTGATCGGAAACATGTACCTGTACAAACCGCAGATAGAGGAGAAGGAATACAAGAGAGGCTTTCTCACCAGTATTGTGAAACAGCACTTCGGCAACTCGTATAAGGAACTGGTTGCATTTTTTGCAGAGCAGAAAAATATTAGCCCGAAAGACCTGAAAGAAATTATTGACATGATCGAAGGCAAAAAAAAATAAGCCATGGAATCATTATTGAATTATTTATTAAGGGTTTCTGCAGGCGTGTCGCTCGTCTATGTTTTCTATTATGTTGTTCTGAGCAGACTTACCTTTTACCAATGGAACAGGGCGTATCTGTTAAGTCATGTCTTGCTCTGCTTCTTTCTGCCTCTTGTTGATGTGTCGAACCTTTTTGTAACGAATGAAGTGGCCGGACAGAACCTGATGAATTCCATGCCGGTTATCGGGGTGCCTGTGCAGGGAAGGGAGTCGGTCGATCTCGTTTCTCTGGTAGTATCCGCCACGGTTTTATTTGGCGTGATCGTATTTGGCATTAGGGTATGGATACAATATCAATCGCTGACAAGGGTCCGCAAATCCGCCAAATTATGGCACACTGAGGACAACGTCAGGTTCTTTGTCACGGAAAAGAACATCAGTCCTTTTTCTTTTGGCAACGGCATCTACGTCAATCCCCGGAATCACAGTGATGCTGAACTCGAGAATATCATCCTGCATGAAATTGTACACGTGAAACAAGAGCATACGGTAGATCTCATCGCTGGTGAAATTCTGTGTGTGCTTAATTGGTTTAATCCATTTGCCTGGCTGTTGCGCAGAGCGATCCGCCAGAATCTTGAGTTTATTGCCGACAGCAGGGTGCTTTCGCAGGGAAAGGACAGAAAAACATATCAGTATTTTCTTCTTAAGGTGGTAGGGTCGGGTGCATTTACCGTTGGTAATCATTTTAGCATTTCAAACCTGAAAAAAAGAATTATTATGATGAACAAAATAAAAACTGCCCGTCTTCATTTAAGCAGGTTTCTGTTTGCGATTCCGCTGTTGGTATTCATACTGGTATCATTTCGCAACGAATGGAGCACGGAGGCGACGCCCACCGCGGATACGAATCTGCTCCAGGACACCGTTCCGGTGAAAAAATCAGATCCAGCTCGGGAGTCTCGACCTAAGTCTATACGCAGTTCCAAAGCTGCATCCAAATCGCGGTCCCTATCCGAATCCAGTTCAAGCCCAAATTCCACTGCAAACGCGAACCCGAGTGTCAATGCGAACCTGAGTGTAAACGCGAACCCGAGTGTAAATGCGAGTCCCAGTCCAACCGCGAGTCCCAGTCCGGTCGTCAGTCCGAACCCAACAGCAAATCCAAATCCCAGACCGATCGCGATTCCCAACCCAACCGCGAATCCAAATCCAAATCCAAATCCCAGTCCAATCGTAAATGCACAGATTCCTGGTAAAATGTTGGTCATAGTTGACGGAGTAAAAAAGCCAAGGGGTTTTGATTTCCATACGATACCAGACTCAACCATAATCTCAATTAATGTTTTGAAAGGTGCATCAGCTGTGGAGAAATATGGGGCCGAAGGAAAGGATGGCGTTCTGGAAATCACTACAAGTTCGGGAAAAGGACGCGCCCCTGTTAGACGGGCTGAGGACCCTGGCGCTACGGAAATCGACGTGCAGAACAAGTCGGGCAAAGCCAAACTTATAGTGATAGATGGTGTCAGGCAGCCATCGTCTTTTAATATTTCTTCTGATCTTCCCAGAGAGAGCAGGTCTATTAATGTTCTCGATGGCCAGTCGGCAGTCAGACTATATGGGACAGAGGGAGCAAATGGGGTGATCGAAATAACCACAAGACAGTCCGGAAATAAAGAATCGCTACGGAAGGTTAATGAGGACATGAAGGAAGTTCAACTCGCCATGCTGGATAAACAAAGTTCGTTACAGCGCGAGGCTAATGAAATGGCCAGGCTTCAGGGTGCCGATGCAAGGGATGACAGAGATCGAGTTGATGAAGCTCTGCAGCGTGCAATGGAAAACCAAAGGACCATTACCCGGGAGAATTCAAAACGGCTGCAACGGGAAGCTATGGACCTCAAAAGAAACAGAGCACAACTGGAGTCTGAATTGCGGAATGAGCATGTTCGGGAGAACAAATTGTCAAAAGCCCAGCAAAAACGAATTAGAAAAGAAATCGAAGCCCAGCAAAAGAAACAACAGGAATTTGTAAAAGAATATCAGTTGAACAGTGCCAGGGATTTACATGTTAACAAGGTTTATTTACGGGACCTTCAAAAACAATTGGCAGAGCAACAGAAAGCAGTTGAAGAAACTCAGGAAAGAATTAATGCCGACAGGAATCACAAACAAAAAAAGCGTGAGGTGGAAATAAAACGAAGAAAGCAATCCCAGGAGGATTCCAGGAGGTCGAGGCAAAGTCAGCCTTAGAGAAACCGTTTCAAAAATCGGATTACAACTTAAAACTTTCCATCCCCCGATCATAAAGGTCGGGGGATGGTTTTTTTTGCCAAACCTGATCCGGATACGCTATTCCAAAGTTTTTTTCTTATATTTCCTACGCGCCTTTCATTATCCGGTGATGGAAAATCCTGATTTGCTGAACAGGAAACTTGTGGACCTCATTCCAACTTCATAACCCTCGCCATAAACCCTCTCTAATGAAACATTTATCCCGGTGGGCCAGGGCCCATCCATTCTCCGCGCGTTTTGTTATTGTGCTGACTAAACTCCTGTTGGTTTGTCTGGCTGCCAACACAGGTCTGCTCCTGATGGATCTTGGCATATTCCTTTCCCCTGCCTGGATACTTCCTCTGGCTGTGCTGATTATCATTGCGATAAGCCAATATCCAGGAACGGATTCCTCCTTTGTTTGGAAATTAAAATACCGCAAACAAAAGATCTGTGATTTTGCAGTCTGCCTGCTCGGTTTTGTGTTGATTGTAATGGTGGTGAACCACGGAATTCTACCGAAGCTGTCCACACCAGCCTCTGCGGCTACCTGCTGTGGAACATCGGCTGAATCCCGACCAATTCCGGCGTCGAACATTGCATCGGTGGGGAGTAATGCAAGGATGCTGACCCGTCACGAAAGAAAAATTATTCGAAAAGAATTAAGGAAGCGTGTAACAGAATTCATACGGGCCGACGGGCATGATGAAAAGAAACCAAAGGGCGTTGCCTGGAAAATTGCCTTAACGCTGGTCGTGGCTACCGTGCTTACTGTATTGGTTGCGGGTCTCTCCTGCAGTCTCTCCTGTAGCGGGGCCGAGGGATTCGCCGTAATTGTTCTCATTGTAGGACTAGCTGCAGTGATCTTTGGCACTGTGGCTGTAATCAGGAGAATTATCAGAGGCCCCACACCCGGGATCAGGACTGATAATGAGTCAGACAAAGTTGTTATTCAGTAATTTGAGCAGAATTTGGTAGACATGCTGATGCAAAACGCAATCAGTAAACATATACTAACGTAAACCCGCATTCGATAACTATGGAACTGATTATACGTCCCGCTACCCCCAATGATCTTCCCGCGCTGCTGAATTTTGAACAGTCACTGATCAATTCGGAGCGGCCTTTTGATGAAACCATGATTGCGGAGGAATTTCATTATTATGATCTTGCGCTATTGATCGAAGATCCCGAGGCCGAAGTACTTGTGGCGGAGGTGGATAGAATACCCGTGGGCAGTGGGCACGTCCGGATCAAGGATGGCGATCATTACAATCAGTTCGAAAGATTTGCCTTCCTTGGATTTATGTATGTTGAACCGGAATACCGGGGCAAGGGGATCAACCAGATGATCATCAGCGAGCTTATAAAATGGGCTTCGGACAGGGGTTTGAAAGAATGCCGCTTACAGGTTTACGATGAGAATATTGTCGCAGTAAGGGCTTACGAAAAATCCGGCTTTAAAAGATTCCTTACAACAATGAGGTTTTCCCAGGCCTAAGTCAGAAAGAGAAAGAGAAAGAGAAAGCGGAAGAAACAGGAACAGAAACAGAAAGAGATGAGAGGGTCGCATAGCATTCCGCACTCCGCTCTGTTTCTTTGCTTTGATTTCCTTTCCTGTTTCTGTTTCTGTTTCTCTTTCTCCTTTGGCATACATTGGAAAGACGTTAAGAAAATCTCCTCGAAGGACGCAGAAGAAAAACAGATGGTACTGTAGTCCGGCAATATTCTTAGCTGGTAAGTCCTACAGGAGTTCGGATTTATTCTATCGCTGTGACTTGTTTTTCTTCAGGCCGGAGAGGCGATTTTTAGTCTTTCCAATGTGAGCCTTGATTTTTTGCCCCGCTTTTTTATCAAGAAAAAAGCGGGAAGAGTTCCATGACGTCGTGTCAAGAAAAAAGCGGGAAGAGTTCCATGACGTCGTGTCAAGAAAAAAGCGGGAAGAGTTCCATGACGTTGTGTCAAGAAAAAAGCGGGAAGAGTTCCTGCGTCGTGTCAAGAAAAAAGCGGGAAGAGTTCCATGACGTCGTGTCAAGAAAAAAGCGGGAAGAGCTCCATGACGTCGTGTCAAGAAAAAAGCGGGGAAGAGTTCCATGACGTTGTTTCAAGAAAAAAGCGGGAATGTTGCAGAAACTATTGCTATGAACAATTCGCCGGCAGGCAACGACTATCTCAGACTTCATTTTATCATCGCGATCTTTGGTTTCACGATCATTCTTGGCCAGCTCACACAAACGTCTTCACTGGGTGTTGTGTTGTGGAGGACTGTGCTGGCCATATCCGGCATTTTTGTCATCGCCCTGATAAAAAGGACCAGGCTCCTCATTTCATGGAAGGTGGCCTTGCCGGTGATGGGCATCGGAGCGGTCCTTGCTCTTCACTGGGTCTGCTTTTTCGGGTCAGCCAAGGTTTCGAATATTTCTGTAAGCCTGGTCTGCCTTTCCACGACTTCTTTTTTTACGAGCTTTCTTGAACCATTGATGCTGAAGAAGAAAAAATTCTCCGGCATCGAAGTGTTCCTGGGTTTATTTGTGGTGATAGGGATGTATTTTGTTTTTCGATTTGAGGGCCATTATTCGCTTGGCATCACCATTGGATTGATTGGCGCGGTGCTCGCATCTCTTTTTGGAATACTAAATGCCCGCATTGCGAGCAGGCACACACCACTCCTGAATATGTTCTACCAGATGTCAGGAGCCCTGGTTGGCAGTATTCTCTTTATTCCGTTTTTTCTCATATTCTCCAGACAGCCACTGTCGATCATGCCCACTGGGCTCGACTGGCTCTGGCTCACCATCCTAGCGCTGGGCTGCACTGTCTATCCATATCTCGAACTCGTGTTGCTTTTCCGAAAATTCAGCGCCTACTTTGTTAGCTTGTCGGTGAACATGGAGCCGGTATACGGCATCATTCTCGCATACCTGGTCTTTGGCGACAAAGAGAGAATGACAACCGGTTTTTACATTGGCGGGTTGCTCATACTCACCTCAGTCGTTTTCTTTCCGGTTTTGCAAAGATTAAAGAAGAGAAAAAAGGTAGAAGTCAGCTAATGTATGTGGCTGCTTACCAGAAATCAGGCTTTGCAGTTACCCCGCCTCTCAGTCTGCAGTCGACGCAAAAGGCAGGTGCAATGGCGAGTGATCCACCAGAAAAATAGGCTGGGAGATAAGGCTGGATCCTCTGAAAGATGGCGATGCTGTCGGAATCATTAATGACGATAGCCTTACATATCTCGTCTTCAACAAGAGGTGTGCGACCGGTCAGTTCGCTGTTTTTTATGAAGAGCCGTTTCGAAGTCACAGAACTCGCAGAAAAGTAGCCCAGCACCATTTCGTCCGAATTGCTGAGGCTGTGAATGTTTGATTTGAGCTGTGCTGGTTGCGGGTCAAATAATCCTCCAGCCTGCTCCGAGTTTTGACGCACTAAGTTCCAATAGAAATAGCTTTCCGGGGTCAATGCATACTGTCGCACGAGGATGCTGTACCGTACACCGATCTTCGAATTATCATTCGGTACCCTCGTTAAGAGTTGGCGGCTGATGACATCAGAGGACAGCGATGCTGACGTTTGGATCAATACACCCGGCGATTGAAATGTGGTATAACACGTATACCTGTAGTCTTCCGGTTCGATGAAAATCAGTTCCTCCCCATCGAAGTCGAGGTGTGAGTCGAATGCTGTGTGATATTCGGAAGTTTCTGTGAAGTCCCACTTATAATACCTCGTAGCATTTGACGCGTCGTGCGTATTAACGTAAATAAATACATCGTTGCGCTGGTCCCATTGAAGGCTGTCAATTTCGGGTGACCTTCGCATTTCGACATTTTCCGATGCATACTCCCTGCCGTCGGAAGTGGTGATCAGCAGCTTGTACCTGCTTCCCGCAGGCGCGTTGGTTTTGTCGAGGTGATAATTACCATTGCCCCTGTTTGTAAAAATGAAGTTTTCACCCTGCTCACCCTCTATTCTAAGCATCGCGTCGTCCACCGTGGCCGCCGCCGACGTGTCTGAAAGACTGCGGGTGCGACTAATCCTGAATGAAGAGCTGTCGTCAGCGATGAACATTCCATCTACCACCAACAGGGTGTGATCGATCGGAAGTTTCGGGGGATCAAATGATTTGACACAACCCGAAATGAGAAACAAGGCAAATATCAGCAGCTTACCCTCACGCATGAATGCTCAGGGCTTTAGAAATCCCGGGGGACTTGTACTTAATTGGCATGAAACTATCAGAAGAAAAAAGGGTGCAAAAATAGAGATTTAGACTATTCTTATCTCATTGACTAAGTTAATGAAGTTTTTCTTTTTATCTTCATAGCTTATCTTGTCGTGCATGCCCGGTAAGTTTTGATACGGACATCCTCTGCATTTAAACAACTGCTAACATGAACTCAGAGATAAAACCTGCCCTGCCGCAGGATCTTCCCCGCCTATGGGATGTCATACAATTGCTGAGACCACATTTATCATACGAAAGTTATCTGGAGATGGCTACTGAAATGTTGTCAACGGGGTATCAGGTGGCATTTGTCGAAGTAAATGGCAAACCGGTTTCTGCCATTGGTTATCGTCATTTACAATTTTTGTTCAATGGAAAACACATATACATTGACGACCTCTCGACCCTCGGAGAGCACAGAGGCAGGGGCTATGCGGGCAGGCTGCTTGATTATGTTATCGAAGAAGCCGTCAGCAAAGGGTATAATTCAGTAACCCTGGATTCCGGATTTCAACGTCAGACAGCACATAGATTGTACCTGAACAAAGGGTTTGTGATTTCCAGTTTTCACTTTATGAAGCAGATTCAATGATTTAGATATGAGTGTAGATTCAGACTGTCACAATTTATTTCTATATCCTCAAGCCTGCGATGGGGAATGAATCGGAAGTATTACTCTGGGCCTCGCTAAAACAAGGCGAGTGGGAGGCGTATACGGAACTCTACAATATTTATTTCCTTCCGTTGTCCAATTACGGCTACAAATTTACTCGCGACAGGGAATTGATCGAAGATGCGGTCCATGATCTTTTTGTTCGACTTTGGGGTTCACGAAAGCAGCTCGGTGACCCTGTGTCTGTTAAGAACTATATGTTTAAGGCCATGCGGAATATCATTCTCCGTAAAATGAAGGTCCGCGACAGAATTACCGACCTTGAGGGTCAGCACTACCCGGTATATTTTCCGATTGCCTTCACACAAAACCCTGCCCCTGCCGATATGGAAAGTCGGGAGCTGAGAGCAAAGCTGCAATCCTATATCAACGGATTGCCTCCACGTCAACAGGAAATCATCTACCTCAGGTTCTATGAGGGATCGTCTTATGAGGAGATCGCGGACATCATGTCGATCAGCATCAATTCCACTTATAAATTGCTTTATAAGGCCCTCGACAACCTGCAATCCATACTCGGCCACCTGCCACCGACAATGCTGGTTATACTTTTTGGAAAAGAGGGTTTTTTCTGATTTTCTCAAAAAGCAAGGGATAATTACTACCCCGTCCTGTCTAATATGTTGAAACAGCTATTAAATGCATCCTTCAACCTATATAGATTTTCAATTGTCGGATTTTCTGGACGATGAATTCTTTGTACAATGGGTCCTTCATCCCGTTGAGGCTACGGATAAATTCTGGCAATCCTTTTGCGAAGTATATCCCGAAAAACAAGCCGTTATTAAGCAGGCTGCTGCGATCATTCACACTTACAGAGCCCAGGACATATTTGAAGAAGGTGGTAGCCGGGATGCGGTATGGAAACGCATCACAGCTTCAGCTTCTCAGCCAGCCCATGTGTTCAGCATGTATCGCTTCAGATTACCCGGATGGGTTCGTGTTGCTGCAGCACTCGTGATTTTTGCTGGTTTGTTATTCTGGTTCAACCGTCGGAATCATGGTGTAGAAACGATTACCATCAGCTCAGCCTTCGGTGAAATAAAAAAGGTCCTGCTGCCGGACAGTTCGGAGGTCACACTGAATTCGGGGTCTTCCATCAGCTTCAAAAACAAATGGAACGCCGACTCCGCGAGGGAAGTGTCTATCACTGGGGAGGCTTATTTTGACGTTCGCCACCTCAACCGGGACACGGCTCATATCAGTCCGTCTGATCGCTTTGTGGTTCATTGCTCAGACATAGATATTGAAGTGCTGGGAACGACTTTTAACGTAAACGCCCGCCACGGTACGACAAATGTGGCCTTGCTTACCGGGAAGATCAGGATTGAACACAGTACAAAGAAAGACGCGTCGAAGGTACTGACCCTAATGCCGGGCGAATACGCCGAATATAAGGGCAGGGATCTATTAAAGATGAAAAAGCTGGAGAAACCAAAGCAGGTGATCAGGTGGATTGACAATGAAATTGCCTTTACCGACGCCACTCTGAAAGAAATTGTTGCAAGACTAAGGGACAATTTTGGATACAATGTTGAGATCAGGGACAAGTCGCTGGAGCAGTTAAAGATAGAAGGAGATATCAACGTTTCCAATGTCACCGATCTGTTGGATGTAATCACAACCACCCTCAACGTCACTATTACCCAAACTGCGGATAAACACATCTCGATTTCAAAATAAATGAATTCTAGCATCAGACTTCAATGACTAAACTGCTTTAAAAATGACGAATCGCACCAGATTTATTCTTTCTCTGTTTCTCGGAGTTCTTCTACCGATAACCTGGTCGGCATCATACGCCCAGGAGTTGGTGAGGAATACCAATTTCGCCTACAAGGGTGACACACCGGGGCTTAGTAATTCCCTGGAATCAATTCCGCTGAAAGAAGCGATCAATCTTCTTAAAAAACATTATAAAATAAGAGTGGCATATCGTCAGGGACTACTCGCTGGTAAAGAGGCTTCTGTTGCGATGATCACCGAATCCTTTCGCAGAGACGCCGAAACTGCACTTAATAGTTTACTGACCGAAAATAATTTGAGTTTCAAAAAAATCGGCGGCAATCAGTTTTCACTTTTCGCGGTTGAACCGTCACCACCCGCCCAGACTGCTTCCGTTGTTTATCCAATAAGGGGCAAAGTGATATCGGCAGACGGAACCGGATTGCCCAGTGTAACGGTGATACTCAAAGGGAAACCCGAACTGGCTACGGTAACTGATACCAATGGAAATTTCAGATTCAATCTTCCTGATGACGTAAAGAACGATCAGGTGGTGCTGGTATTTTCCTCAGTGGGATACCTTTCGAAGGAAGTAAGACTGAATGAAAATCAGACACAGGTACCTGTTAGCCTGGAGCCTGAGAGCAAAAGCTTGAATGAAGTGGTTGTGACTGCACTGGGAATAAAGCGATCGAATAAATCGTTGACCTATTCGGTGACCGAGGTGAAAGGTGAAGAGTTCACTCAGGCGAGAGAAAACAATGTGGCCAACTCATTCACGGGAAAGATCGCGGGTGTAAATGCAACAGGTTTGTCAACGGGCCCGGGGGGGTCGAGTCGTGTGATCATCCGGGGCAATGGTTCACTTACTGGTAACAGTCAGCCCCTGTATGTGATCAATGGAATGCCAATGGACAACAGTGTACCGGGAGGAAGTTCGACACCTAATGGGCTTGGACTTACCGCAGGCACCGACCGGGGCGATGGGATTGCGTCGATCAATCCCGATGATATAGAATCGATCAGTGTACTCAAAGGAGGAACTGCGGCAGCCCTCTATGGATCGAGAGGTGCCAACGGGGTGATCCTTATTACTACGAAGAAGGGGAAGGCGCAGAAGGGGATTGGGGTGGAATACAGTTCGAATTTTACTTTGGATAACGTCTCCGTATTCCCTGATTTTCAGTATGAATATGGTCAGGGAGATGGTGGTGTGAAGCCCACTACACTGGCTGATGCACAGGCCACTGGCCGCCGTTCTTTCGGGCCCAGGATTGACGGATCAACAGATTATGTCGCCGCCGATGGACTCACACATCCCTACACGGCACAGAAAGACAATATCAAAAACTTCTATAAAACAGGCACAACCTTTACCAATACATTCGCTTTCTCAGGTGGAAATGATGCCATCGTATACCGGCTATCAATATCAGACCTCAATGCTCTGAGCATATTACCCAATAGTAAGTATAACCGAAAAACAGCCAACCTGAATATCAGCGCCAAGCTGAGTAAGAAGTTGAGGGTTGAGGCCTTGGCACAATACAACCTGGAAAAGGGAAATAACCGGCCCATCGCCGGTGATGCACTCGGCAATGCAAACTGGACACCCTACGAGGTGGCAAATACAGTTGACATCCGCTGGCTTCAGCCGGGGTATGATGCCGAAGGCAATGAAAGTATCTGGAACGACGCAGGTATCGCATCCAACAGTTATTTTGTAGTGAATAAGTTCAAACAGACCGATGTCAAGAACAGGTTTATCGGGCAGGCTTCCGTGAACTACGACATTCTTGATGATCTATCGGTCAAGGGAACCGTAACGCGGGATTTCTACAACTATAATTTCACAAGCATCCTTCCTACAGGCACACAGTATGTGCCCAATGGCGAGTACGCCGGGATAAAATCGGACGTGGCTGAAACCAATAGTATGCTGACCGCGACATACAAGAAAAAGGTCAGTGAAAATTTTGGTCTCTCGCTGCTTGCAGGAGCTAATACCAGGAAGTTCCAGAATAAGCAAGTGGATTTCACAGGCCTGAGTTTCACGGTTCCTCACTTCTACAGCTATTCCAATTTGTCAACTTCCGCCGCAACGCCCACCACCAGCAACATTACTACGAACTCTGTTTTCGGGTCGGTAGACCTTGATTTTAAAGGGCTGTTGTTCCTGACCGCAACTGGACGGCAAGATTGGTTTTCTACCCTGAGCCCCACCAATAACAGTATTTTTTATCCGAGTTTCGGGGCCAGTTTTATTCTTTCCGATGCCGTCGACTTGCCAGCGGCCTTCAGCATGGTTAAGGTTAGAGGTTCCTGGGCACAGGTAGGAGGGGGAGGACCAGATCCCTATGCCATCAGCTTGACATACAGTAGTGTGCCCAGCGCAAGTTCGGTGCCGCTGCAAAATGTGACCTCACCATCAATTACCAACTCTTCACTCAAACCCTTTACTTCAACCACCACTGAGATTGGCCTGAACGCTCAATTGTACGGAGGCAGACTTGGAGTGGACATCGCAGTGTACGACCGCAAATCGACCGATGATATCGTGAGTGTTCCTGTTTCAAATACTTCGGGCTACACCACAGCCATATTGAATTCAGGTGAGTTGAGTAACAAGGGTATTGAATTGCTCATCAATGCGGTGCCGGTGCGCACCCGCAATTTCACCTGGACTACCAGTTATAATTTTTCTTACAATAAAAGCGAGGTACTTAAACTCGCCGACGGTGTAAATACATTCACGCTGGGGAATTCTGCCAATGGCAACGCGTTTATTAATAACAAGGTTGGGTCGACCTATGGCGCGATTTATGGATTCAGGAAACTGAGGGATGATAAAGGAAATCTTGTCTTTGATACCAATGCCAATCTGCCGCTGCAAACCGACAACAACCAGGAATTGGGCAGAGGAGTTCCTCCCACACTGATGGGGTTCTCCAACACATTTACCTATAAAAAGTTCTCGCTTGACATACTTGTCGATGGAAAATTTGGCAACAGTATATTTTCAGTGATGGAAGTATATGCCACAAGGCTGGGCCTGCTGAAATCTACGCTGCCCGGCCGGGAGAACGGATTGGAATTGACAGGTGTTAGTGAAACAGGGGGAGCCTACAATTACACCATCCCAGCTGCAAATCTCAGAGCGGCATACTACAACAGCCTGAACAGATATACTGAGCTGTTTGTACATGATGCCAGCTTCGTTAAGTTAAGACAGGTCGTCTTGTCCTATCAGTTGCCGGTGTCAAAGATGAAATTCCTGGCCATACAGTCGGCAAGTCTTTCCCTGGTGGGACGTAACCTGATCACCCTGTATAAGAAGACGGACAATTTCGATCCGGAACAGAGCCTGACAAACGGGGCCGCACAGGGAATTGAATCCATCGGGTTGCCCCGGACGCGTTCATACGGGTTGAATCTTTCTATCAAATTCTAATTGCCCAAAACTGACAACATGAACACATTCGAACAAAAACCTTTGATCATCTCAGCGCTGGTGATGATAATCATTTCACTTTCGGCCTGCGACAAGAATTTCGAAGAGATAAATACCAACCCGGAAGCGGTGTCCACTCCAACAGCGGCGTTTATTTTCAGCAAGGCCCTATATGACGGTGCTTCGATCAGTGGAAATACAGGCCACCATTTATTCGGACTGATGCAGTACACGACAAGCTACAATGATGTGGAGGGCTTCGGATCAAAGTATGTTGCTTCACAACAGAATGGTACTTCCTCTGTATTTAATGACGCCTATCCGGCCCAGATCAATGAAATAGGTGAAGTGATCAAGGCTGTGAAAGAAGATGCCACCAATGTGAATTTGCTAGGCGTTGCGCGTATCTGGAGAGTATTCTGTTTCAGCAGGATTACCGACCTGTATGGTGACCTCCCCTATACCGAAGCCGGGCAGGGATTTAATCAGGCATTGTATCAGCCTAAGTACGACAGCCAATCGGATATTTATGCCGACATGCTGAAGGAGCTTGATGAAGCGGCCGCAAGTCTGGACCCTGCCAACGGAAAAACATTCGGTCCGGCCGACCTGATATATGAAGGTGACGTGACGAAGTGGAAAAAATTCGCTTACTCACTGATGCTGAGACTGGGCATGCGATTGACAAAGGTTGATGAAGGAGCGGCGCAGAGCTGGGTGGGCAAGGCCGTTTCGGGTGGAGTGATCACTGATTTTGCGGACATTGCAAAAATGAATTACATCGGGTCAGGACAGGACATCAACAAGAACCCCGTTGCCCTGCAATTGCTAAATGACAATTATATTGTTGCCGATGGTGTCACCAATGTGGAAGGGGGGAAGTATCAAGAAATATTCATCGATTCCCTGAAAGCAAATAAGGATCCAAGGTTACCACTTCTTTCCATAGTTTGGAAAGACGGTACGCCGAATTCCGACACCAGCATCCAGAAGGGCATGGCGGACAATATCAGTGGTACCAAGCCTTCGGATTTTGGCAGTTTCTCCGAGCCCAATCCGGCCACCATTCTGAAGTTGTCTGCACCCTTACTCTTGTTCACTACCGCGGAATCAGATTTTCTGCTTGCAGAAGCGGCCTTGCGGGGCTGGTACACCAGCGAAACCGCCGCCGCACTCTATGAGAAGGGAGTCCGTGCTGCGATGCAGCAATGGGACCTGATTACGGGTATCACGGGAGCGGTTTCTCAGGTTGAAGTGGATGATTATCTGTCTGCTCATGCCTGGCTTGCCGGAGGATCGGTTGAATTGCAGAAACAACAAATCTATAATCAGTTCTGGGTGGGTTTGTTTCCGGATGCGCAGGAGGTGTACAATAATTACAGAAGGACCGGCTATCCCGCCCTTGTGCCAAACAACTATCCAGGAAATGCAACCGGTGCACAAATATTGAGAAGATTCCTTTACCCGATCTCCGAGCAGACGCTCAATACCAATTCTTACCAGGCCGCAATATCCAGTCAGGGACCCGATAACCTGATGACGAGGATCTGGTGGGACAAAGAATAAGCCTACGATTATTTTTGCGGTTTAAACAATAGAACAGGAAGGTTTCAGTAAAAAATACTGGAACCTTTTTTGTTAGCTTACCGGGTAATTTGAGCTTGTTCGGCAAACAATAGATCAACGAAGAATCGATACTCACAACGAAATACAAATTATTTCTGCGCCCTCGATTTTGGGGCTAAGACCTGGAGGTGTTGAGCGCCTGGACGAATCTTTGCTGGCTGCGGGCCTCAGCGAACGAATCAGGGCTTCTCCTTCGGTCATCCATGTTTCGACTCACAATTCCGACTATAGTTTTAAAAGGGATGAAGAAACGAATTGCCTGAACCCAACCCTTATTGTTGACTTTTCAAAAAGGTTGACCTCTATTATTTCCAGTGAACTGGAAAGAAAAAATTTCTCCTTAGTACTCGGTGGGGATTGCAGCATTCTGGCAGGCGTGATGCCTGCACTGAAGTCCAGGGGATCCTATGGTTTGATATTTATGGACGCGCATTCCGATTATTACACTCCGGATCAATCACCAACGGGGGAGCTGGCGGATATGGACCTGGCCATCGTGACGGGCCATGGGCCGGAACTACTGAATAATATGAACGGTCTGCGGCCTTATGTCAAAGAGGAACACGTTATCCATCTGGGGCAGAGAGACGCCATCGAAGCGGAAACTTATCATGTTTCGGATATCAGGAAGACACCGATCCAGTGCTATGACCTTGAAATGATCAGAGATCAGGGGTTAAGATTCGTTTCTGAGAAAATACTGGATAGGATCGATGGATTGGATCTGGATGGTTTCTGGATCCATTTTGATACCGATGTAATAGCCGATAATGAGAATCCTGCGGTTGATTATCGACTTCCCGGTGGACTGAGTTTTGAAGAAGTAAAACTGCTTTTGACAGCATTGTTGGGAACCAAAAAAATTGTCGGGATGACGGTGACCATATTCAACCCCGACCTCGACCCAGGTGGTAGCATTGCAGAGAAAATAACCGATTGCCTATCCAGAGCTTTCATAGCGGATTTCTGATTGAGATTTCGGCTAACTGCTGACACAGGGTTGACAGTCTGTTTAATTAACTTCGTACTAAAGCAACTAAAATGGATCAACCAGTCTCAATTGAAAAGCAATCCTTCAAAGTAATCGGCATTTCAGTACGGACAACTAACGAGGATGGCCAGGCGGGCAAAGACCTCGGGGCGCTTTGGGGAAGATTTATGGCAGAAAACATTGCCGCTCAAATCCCCGGCAAGACCGATGCTTCCATGTATTGTCTGTACACCGACTATGAGAAGGATCACACCCGCCCTTATACTGCGGTTTTGGGTTGCGCCGTGAAAAGTCTTGACGAAATTCCGCAAGGGATGTCGGGATATAAAGTTCCGGGAGGTAATTTCGCAAAGTTCAGTTCCAGGGGTAATCTGGAAGAAGGCATGGTGTTCCAGGCCTGGACCGAAATCTGGAACACAAATCTGTCCAGGGCTTACACTACTGATTTCGAGATCTATGGTGAAAAAGCAAAGGACCCCAAAAATGCGGAAGTGGATATTTTTGTAGCAGTAAACAAACCTTAAATGTACATTCCAAGGATAAACTCGTGGAACGATGACCGGGAGATCCTCGATTTTATGCAGCGCTTTAGTTTTGCCACCATGGTATCAGCCAGGAATGGTATTCCCATTGCCACCCATCTTCCCTTCCTGGTTAGCAAAGTTGATGACAGCATTATTCTGTATTCCCATTTTGCCCGGGCCAATGATCACTGGCAGGCGGTTGGGGAGCAAACCTCACTGGTAATATTTAGTGAACCACATGCCTATATCTCTCCATCCCATTATGAAAAAGAATTGAACGTGCCAACCTGGAATTATCTGGCTGTGCATGCATATGGAAAAGCAACACTGATCAGCGACACTGGCAAGCTGATGGAACTACTGGAAAACACCATCAATAATTTTGAGGCATCCTATGGAAAGCAGTGGAGCAGCCTGCCCGATCAGTACCGCATGAGTATGATCAAGGGAATTGTAGGTTTCTCCATGGTGGTGACTGAACTTCAGGCAAAGAAAAAGATCAGCCAGAATAGGTCGGAAGGTGAGAAGGAAAAGATCGTCCATTCCCTCGCGAAAAGTGAGGATACGAATGCGCAATTGATTGCTGAGTATATGAAGGGCGGGAGTAATCACAATTCTTCCCGATAATAACAAGCCGTAAGGATGACCGTGAGTGATAGTGTTTGGTTGAGGCAATTGAGTATATTTATCGGATGGAAAATATGCATCTCAATGCTGAAGGTGAATTGGTGATCAGGCCTTCGGTGACTTCTGCGGCAACGGATTTTGATTTTTTATTGGGTATCCATGTTGTCGAGCATAGAAAGCTGGTGACCAGGCTGGCTGGCTCAAATGAATGGATACAATTCCAGGGAACACATACCCAGGAATCTTTGCTGGGAGGATTGGGAAACCTCGAGCAGCAGGAAATGACTCCACCGGATGGCTATACAATAAAAGGCATAGCCTTGCGCTTGTTTAATCCACTGACATCATTATGGACTATATATTGGGCAGATAATATCTCCGCTTCCCTGGACAAGCCGGTTATCGGATCATTTCAGAATGGCATAGGGTATTTTTTTACCAAGGATAAATTCAACGGTCAATCTATACTTGTTCAGTTCAAGTGGGATCTCAGCAACCCCCAACATCCTGTTTGGAGCCAGGCGTTCTCTGCCGATTCAGGCAAATCCTGGGAATGGAACTGGCACATGAAGTTTTCGAAGAGGTGATTTGTATTTCTGTAGATTTTCCACATCCCTATTCATAATTTAGCCATAAAAATCAATCACGGTGGAGATAACATACAAGAAGGATATGTTACCTGCTGCAGAGCAGGTTATTGAACTATATCGTAAATCCGGTCTGCCAAGACCGATTGACGATAAGGAAAGAATGCAGTCGATGCTGGAAAATTCGACGCTCGTGCTAACTGCCTGGGATGATGAGAAATTAGTGGGTGTTTGCCGCTGTCTGACCGACTGGGCCTGGTGCACCTATCTTTCCGACCTGGCTGTAGATCCGGATTACAAAAAATCGGGTATTGGGAGAATGCTGATTGATATGACGTCGAAAGAAGTGGGGGAGTTGACAATGATTGTGTTGCTTTCAGTACCTGATGCCTTTGAGTATTATCCGAAGGTTGGCTTTAAAAAGGAGGAACGGGCATTTATGATTGCCCGGAAACGGTAAGAAGGATCGCCACCCGTTATTGGTCTTTTCTTAACGAATTAATGCCTTGTCCTCCGTGGATTTATGCCCATTTTTTCATACATTTAATGTGAATGAATAACAACAGTATTTACAGCATCCGTTTGTATGATCCCAGGCATTTTGTGTCTGGAACAAAGGTCGTTGATATCTGTTCATTTACCGAGTTTTTTCCATTCTGCAATAAGCTTTATTATTTCTCAAATTTCAAGGACTTTAATAAGCTTACCCAGGCCTGACTTCCTGGCCTGGGATAGTCGCTGCATTATCAGTTTCTGATGTTTCCAACAATCACCCCTGACAGGTCGATTTTGTTCTACCGGTACAAATAAGGCAGCCTTCTACAAACTTCAACTATTTATTGAATTTCATTAGATGTAGTCTGGTATAAACAGGTACTTTTTGTGTTCCTGTAACACTGCTACATTGATAATGGATTAACATATGAAATTATGAAACGAAATCATCCACGTGGTTCCGAAAATGGAATAATCCTCTTAATGGTAGTATTGATCAATGTAATCATCCTGAAACAAGCATACATAGTAAATGAGAATTGGTACTGGTTACTGCCCTTTATGCTCCCAGTATTGATTGCCACGATAGTCAGGCAGAGGGTTGAAACTATACAAGGGAATTAATGATTAGGATTCAGTTGTTAAGTCGAGACACATTCTACTTGCCAATAATCTTATCCAGCATATTCCTGGTCATTTGCTGAACGCGGCTGTCCGGTTTTGAGAAATCAATGCTGTCTTTTAATTTTCGGGGATGTTGATAAGCCGGTGTTTTTGCTAAAGGTTGAACCCACCAGCATGTGCCCGCGTTGAAAACAAAATTCCCCTTTGGCGTGGTGTAGATGGTGGAAACAAAATTTTCGGGCCCCTGGCCAAAAGACAGGGGATCCACTTTTGTTTCCGCCAATACCACCAGGTCTTTTTGATGGCCAGTTGGGCGGCCGTGATATTCCCATCCCACCAGATTTGGAATGCTGTCGCCCTTTTTCATGTTTGTATTTGCAAATACCCAATGATCTGGCTGCTGACAAATGAAACTACCAAAACCAACACCCCAGGAACTGCTGCCCATGAGTTCCTGTTCATTCTTATATTCCCTTTCAGGAAGCCTTCCCGTTGATCTATTTGGACGGTTGTCGGTTGATGGTTCCAGATACTGCGTTCCATCAATGGAGTTGCCACTCAGAAATAAGAGGTTGACGCCGGCATCCCTGGCTTTTTGCACATTGTTGAACATGTTATAGGTCCAATACTCGTCGTGGCCCACAGATAAATATCCTTTTGCCCGAAGCAATTCGGTTGAGTCGGAATGGGTATCCAGTTCCGATATATACGATGCATCATATCCCTCCTTTTCCATCCAGTAACACAAAGGGTATTCCCACAATAAAAACTCGCCACTACCATTTGACAGGGGATTAAAGCCCGATGGCAGTTCGTTTACATACAAGCCGTAGGGTCGGTCAAAACTCACCTTAGCCCCATTTGTATTTACCCAGGGCTTGTGTCCCTCATCATACATGCTGTGCCAGTAAGGCCAGCGGTTATAGGATTGCCATGTTAAGTCGGAACACTGAAAAACGAAATCTACTTTTCTGTCGTCCTTAACGATAAAAATAATATAAGACTGGAAGCGATCGGGCAGCGTAGTTAGCTTGCATAAGTACACACCGCTTAACCAATCATGAGGTATGACCAATGGGTAGGTTTTATCCCAACGACATTCAAAGAAATTTGATTCCGGATCGGGGTCGGGAGCGCGTTGTTCTTTTCCCTGCAAAGTATCTATATGCTTTTTCAGATTTCCTCCTTTGCCTCCGTAATAACCCATACGGTAAATGTCGATCGTAAATTGAGATGCAGGATTCGTACTAATATATAGATTTAGGGTGTCGCCCTGGCTCGCACTCGTTTGCGAACAGTAGCCTTCTATTTGAGGCCTCCTGCAATACCTGTGGTTTGGAACTGAGCAGGTGTCATATTGAACATTGATCAGCCAATCCGTAGTGCCAGGCAATAAGTTTTCGGTTACTATCTTATTTTCTGTATTTTTTTGAGAACAGGCGAAAAGAAATATCGCGGTCGAAAGATATAAAACAAATTTTTTCATGCATTTGGAATGATAGTGCTTTGCGCACCGTATGACGAACAACCTGGTAAATCTGGTCCGCTCATCCTTTATCGCTGATGTATGGCCTGACGCTACACCTTGAGCCGGATAGAAAGTTAGGGAAAAAGCTGATGATAGTTGTTCAGCATGATTTGTTCGCAGTTCATTTTCTTATCCCCTCGATTACCGCTTCAATAAATCTGGATTCACCCCATTGACTGGCCCGGGTAAGGCCAAGCCTCACAACCACCAGCTTTTTAGAAGGAATAACAAAAATATTCTGGCCCTCGAAGCCATCGGCCCAATACATGTCTACGGGAAGCTGGTCATATAGACGGTTAGCTGGCTTGTTTTTTTCGCCAGCATTGAGCCACCATTGAAAACCGTATTCCCCCTTTTCGGCCGCAGCGGTGGGTGTTATTGATTTCGTGATCCATTCTGCTGGTAGTATCTGTTCATTGTTCCAGGTGCCTTTATTGTAATACAATAGGCCAAAGCGTGCCCAATCGCGGGCAGTGGCGTAACAAAAAGACGATCCTACATAGGTGCCCGAAGGATCAGGCTCGAGCACCGCACTGTACATGCCGAGCTTAAAAAATAACTGTTCGTAAGGTAATGCCTGATACTCCCTGTCTCCGAGTGTTTGTCTGAATATTCTCGACAGGATGTTTGTATTCCCGCTGCTGTACCGGAATTTCGTCCCTGGCTTTTTCACCAGTTTCCTTGTGGCTGTATAGGCTGCAGCATCCTTTTCCCGGAACAACATACGGTTTGCGTCCGCAGGTCGATAGTACACTTCAGAAAAATCCAGGCCGCTGGTTTGCTGTAACAAATTGACGATCGTGATTCCATGTCGTGGATCGCTCTCGTCTTTCCATTCCGGTACCGGCGCAAGGGCGTTGATGTCTAATCGGCCTTGTTTCACCAGCAAGCCTGTCAAGGCACCAGTGATGCTTTTTGTCATGCTCCAGCCGGTTAAGCGGGTATTCCGACTAATGCCCGAAGCATAGCGTTCCGCAATAATGCGCCCATCATACAGTACGATCAAGGCCCGGGTGATGTTCGTGGTGGTCGAATCCTTATTATTGGCGAAGGCAAGGTCCATCGCAGACGCAACTTTCAGTGAGTCTAATTCCGACGGAAAGCTACCTACTATTTTGTCGCCCATTGGCCAGGCAATTGTGTCTGTTAGAACTGGCTTATAAGCTGGCAGGTTGAATTGCTGAGCCCTCAGGGTTTGTTCCGAAATTCCATTGACCAGGGTAGCACCCAGGCCGCGTCTGTATATTGCTTTTCGTTCTGCCAAACCCAACAATGAACAAGTGACGGAAGAGTCTTTGTAATCCACGTTAAAACTGGCAAAATTCAAAGGCGGGAAATTGAGGTCTTCGGATATCACCGCAGATTCACCTCGTCCTGATACAAAAATGGAAGAGCACAATACTTTTGCGCCGTACCCGGTTGTGATGGGGAATGCCTGCCGGCAAAAATTCACTAAATATACCAGGAGAAGAATGAAGATTCCTGATACAACTATACGTGCTCTTTTTTTAAACATTGAACACTGAAGGTAAATCTTCCTGATTAAGGCTGGTCACAGATCCAACTTGGCCACAACCAGGTCGCCGACGCCCTGGGTGACTTACCCAATTATCACTGAATTGTCTGTTTTGTTTGAGCCTTTGTCAGAATTTTATCATACGAGTAAGTATAACCGCGACCATTTGTGTGTTCCCATTTTCCTGTGATGGTATTCTTGTCTTTGCTGAAAGTGCCGGTGAATCGATGCCCTTTAGTTGCGATGATGAGGACGTTATTTTCCATGCGGATTTCGTATGTGTTTTTGGCACCACTATTGTCAAACCACGCACCCGTAAAAGTTTTCATTTCGCTGTCATAGCCAATAACCATTAACCCTGAATTAACTTCTCTCTTTCCCTTGTCCCAAATGATTACAACGTCCCACCGAAGAAGTAAGAAGTGGCCGCCGTCCAATGGCTCATACGTTTCCCTGCCTTTTATTTTGATGCCGGGCTTGTGTGTTATGTGTCCTTCAAACCCCCACTTTCCGAGTAATGGTGACAGAGGTTTTAATGCCTGCGCTAATTCGAATCCTTTTTTCATGGTAATTGTCCTTCAATTTAGCGTCCTGACTCAATTGACTAACCACTTGTACCTTTTATTAAGTTACAGATTTTACCATCAACATTGTACTTAAACATTCAGGACTTCTTTTTTACTCGGTAGTGAAGCTGAACCGTGTTGTCATTCAACTTCATCGCCTCAATCAAATTAAGTTTGTGTTCGGCACCAGGCTCTTTGAATAAATCCAGACCGCTGCCAAAAAGTACGGGCTCGACTATCAAATATATTTCGTCCACAAGGTTTGCCTTCATGAATTCACTTATTGTTGCTGTTCCGCCGATGATGACCACTTCTTCGTGCCCTTTTTCTTCCAGCATCAAAATTATTTCTTCCGGTGTTTTATTGGTATAAACTACTGTGGGGTTTGGTGGAGTAGCACTAACATCATTTGTGAACACCACCGTAGTTCCGGTAGTTTTGAGCGGCAGATAATCGGGGGCCAATATTTTGTAGGTGGTTTTCCCCATTATCACTGCTTGTTTTTTTTGAACAATACCCATCATACCTTCCGCATACTCTTCGGACAGCCAATCGGGGGCATTTCTTGCGTTTGAAATTAACCCGTTGGCTGAGATCGCCATGTACAGACTGATTTTCATATATTGTTATTTATGGTTATCGACCTCGTTGCAATTTGCTTTCTTTTAAGCTTTGTCAATATACAAAAATAGTTACTCCACTATTTGGGTTAATGATAGATATTGCCCGTAAACTGAATGAAGAAATCGCTCGTTCGTTAGTAATAAAAAGGTATCTTTAGTTATCGCCGATATCTGCCGAACAATTTTCCTGTCCCTCCAGATTTTTCCTAATAGGCTCCATTGAATAGCATTTCATTAATTAGTCTTTATGAGACTTATAAGCTTTTTGGTATTCATCATCGGCCTTTGCTTTTCAGGAAGTATAAAAACCCATGCCCAGTCGATAGTCGCTGGATCCATGCAGGATGAAAAAGGGAAACCCGTTCAATATGCCAGTGTTCATCTATTAAAAGCAGCCGATTCTTCACTA
This sequence comes from uncultured Chitinophagaceae bacterium, assembly GCA_963808065.1. Taxonomy (GTDB): domain Bacteria; phylum Bacteroidota; class Bacteroidia; order Chitinophagales; family Chitinophagaceae; genus Flavitalea. The sequence goes on along the minus strand of CAWEEK010000006.1, from coordinate 384,185 downwards.
GTTAAAGGAGCCATGTCTGATGCTTCTGGAAGATATTCATTCCAAAATATTTTAGTAGGAAAGTACTTTGTATCATCAACCTTTACGGGGATGGGTCAGGTGTATTCTAAAATCTTTGACGTGACTTCAGGCAAAAAGCAAGTAAATGCCGGAATCCTCATACTCGGAACCTCACCGGAGCAATTGAAGGATGTGACCATTAATGGAAAAAGGCCAATGTTCGAGCAGCAGATTGACAGGATGGTGATCAATGTGAAAAACAGTATTGTTAACGCTGGTGGCACAGCGTTGGATGTTTTAGAAAAATCGCCCGGGGTAACGGTGAACAGGCAGAACAACTCTATCGCTGTAAATGGAAAGAATGGGGTTGTGGTGATGCTGAACGGAAAAATGACCTATATGCCGATGGACGCTCTTGTTCAGATGCTGGCAGGAATTAGTGCGGGTAATATTGAAAAAATCGAACTGATCACAACACCTCCTTCAAAATATGATGCTGAAGGAAATGCCGGGTATATCAATATTGTATTGATCAGTAATCCATATCAGGGATTAAACGGATCCTATTTTCTCACTGCGGGTTATGGGAACAGGGAATTGGGTGCGGCCGGGTTCAATTTTAATTACAGGACCGGCAGATTCAATTTGTATGGCAATTATTCTTTTACCTACGATCACGCCATACAAAAGGGAGATGGTTTCACGCAATTCAATAAGGGAGGGAATACCATTTCCAATTTTTCTTTCTCAGACAGGGATGGCAAAAGAAAGGTTCATACCCCCAGGATAGGTGTTGACTTTCAACTGGATAGTTCTACAGTAATCGGCGCATTGATAAGCGGGTATACCAACCGGTGGACAATGACCGCTGACAATGGTGCGACGGTGCAAATAAATAATGAAACCGATACGATTATCAGCACGGTGAACAAGGAAGTAAATTATTGGAAGAATTTTATGAGTAATGTGAATTTTCAGCACACCTTTAGCCCCGGGAAGGTCATTTATTTTGATGCTAACTATATTCACTTCAGGGATGATAATCCCAACACCTATTTCAATGGATATTTCGATAAAGGGAAAAATTTAATTTATAATGATGAAGTGAGGAGCGGCAAAATTACTCCACTCAATTTTCGGGTGTTCTCTACAGATTATGTTACACCGTTGGGCAAGAAAATCACAATGGAAGCCGGCGGAAAATTTTCCCTTTCTGGATTTACCAATGATGTAAGCGTGGATTATCTCAAACAGGGTGCATGGGTTCCCGACCCTGAACTTTCTGCAAATTACAAACTGAAGGAGAATATAGGAGCAGCATATACTTCGTTTACCATGAATGTAAATAGTAAGACGACGCTCAAGGCGGGATTAAGGTATGAGTATACCACTTCCAATTTGGGTACGGCTAAAATACCTGATATCGTCGATAGAAAATACGGCGAACTTTTTCCGACATTCTATATATCGAGGAAGTTTAATGAGGACAAAAGTTTCAATTTTTCATACAGCAGGCGAATTACACGCCCTACATTCAACGACCTGGCCCCTTTTACGATATTCTTCGATCCCAAGACATTTTTTACGGGTAATCCTGCCTTGCAGCCTGCGATTGCAAATGCAGTTCAGGCAAGTTATATTTTCAAGAATTATATTTTCTCCCTGGGTTACACTCACGAAAAGAATTCAATAGAAGGATTTCAGACAGTAAGGATTGATACGATTTCAAATATGTTGTACTTGTCTGCTAAAAACTTCGATTATGAGCAATATTTAACAGCATCCGTTTCATTGCCAGTTACCGTTAACGGGTGGTGGACCTTTCAGAATAATATCAACCTGAACTGGCGGCAAGTGAACACTATTTACGACAATGCCCCTGTTCAGTTACAAGTGGTGTATTACAACTTAATATCTACCCACCGTTTTACACTGCCGAGGGATTTTTCAATGGAACTGGGTGGTATGTATACTTCAGCAAGTTATTTTGGTACCGCGAAACTGGGATATTTATACCAGGTGGATGCGGGTGTACAGAAAAAATTCAATCGTGATAAGGATTCATTTCGCTTTTCGGCAAACGATATATTCAACTCGGGCAGTAACTACAGGTTTGATGAGAAATTACCCATTCCCGGTGCAATTATGAATGGAAGCTTAAATTTTGGCCTTGTTGCCTTTAAACTAACCTACACACACAAATTCGGCAATAAAAACCTGAAGGATACAAGGGACAGGGCAACAGGTGCGGAAAATGAATTGCAGAGAGTTCATAATTAGGAATTGCTCGGATGAGCGTTTCCCAAAACAACTTCGAATTATCCGACCGTTTTTTCCATCGCCCAACTGGAAGCTGGCAATAAGCTGAATTTAAGCGTCATCACATTCTCTATGTTGTCGATAGCAATTCGCGCTTAATTTAAGTCAGCATTACCGCCGGATCGGGTTCCTGTCCATTGCTTAACTGATAAATATTTTTTAGCGTTATCTCGGCAATTTGAGAAAGTGCTTCCTGGGTAAAGAAGCCCTGGTGACCGGTTACAAGCACGTTCGGGAAGCTCATGAGCCGCTGTATCGCATCGTCTTCGATTATCGTACCTGATAAATCCTTGAAGAACAACTGTTGCTCCTGTTCATATACATCGATGCCTAAATAACCAATTTTCCCTTTCTTTAAAGCATTGATAGTATCACTGGTATGAAGTAGTCCGCCCCGGCTGGTATTGATTATCGTTACGCCTTTCTTCATCACACTCAAGGTTTCCTGATTGATCAGATATTTGTTATCAGCGGTGAGCGGGCAGTGCAGCGAAAGGATATCAGCCTGCTTTAATACTTCATTGAGGGAGAGATATTGCACACCCAATATTTTCAGATCATAAGCTTCAACCGGATCGTAGGCCATCACAAGGCATCCAAAGCCCAGCATGATCCTGCAGAATGCTTTACCTATATTTCCGGTGCCGATAACTCCAACAGCTTTGCCGTGTAGATTGAAGCCCAGTAATCCAGTCAGTGTAAAGTTTTGCTCCCTTACCCGGTTATAAGCTTTGTGCGTTTTTCGGTTCAGGGTCAGCAGCATAGCTACTGCGTGCTCCGCTACTGCCTCGGGTGAGTAAGCCGGCACACGGCACACACGGATACCATGTTGTTTCGCTGTTTCAAGCTGCACATTGTTGAAACCGGCGCATCGCAGGGCAATCACCTTAACGCCTTTTACAGAGAGCGCCTCAATGACCTCATTTGTCAGTTTATCATTTACAAAAACACAGATGGCAAATGTACCGTCTTCTACAGCCTGAACGATATGCGGCCCTAAATGGGTTTCCAGAAAGTTCAGTTCGAGGCCGTACCCCTGATTGTGCTGAGTAAAAAATGCCTTGTCGTAAGGTTTTGCTGAAAAAAACAGGATCTTGTTTGTTGCCATCAACGAGTAAATAAAGTTTAGCGCAATGATCTAGTCGACACTATAGGGGCCTATTTTAGCTCCAATTCGGGTTTAGGTCAAATCTTGTTGAACGTGTTTTAAGCACGAAACCCGCCTGAAGCAAGGTAAATAAAGTTAGCACACCGCCGCATTTTCCATGATGTATAAATTGAACTCTATAAGACAAAGATCGCGGTACGCAGGCGATGTTCAGAATAACGATCTCAACCGCTTCACCCTACTTTAAAATTAAATCGTAGCGTTGTTCTTTCAAAGATTTCCCAAAAGTTGTTGATTCCTTTTCCTCTGTTAGAACAAAACCATGTCTTTTGTATAATGATGCCGCCGCAACTAATTCATGCGTAGTCCACAAATATGATTTGTGATACCCTTTTTCTTTCAGGAACTCCATATATAAATTCATCAGATGCCTGCCCAGACCAATACCTCTGTATGCTGGTCGCAGAATAAAATAACGCAATTGCGCAGTAGTGTCATTGCGGTGCATTAATAAAAGAAACCCGATAATTGTTGCAGCATGTTCACATATCCACACCCTGTCTTTTTCAGGACTATAGTGTTGGCAAAATTCATAGAGCCCTTTCGCAACATAACTCTCAAACGAAATTGAGTAATTATACTCTTCCTTATATAAAATTCCATGTAAATAAGTTACATAGCCGATATCGCCCGGCATTAGCTCTGTACGTATGCCTATATCACTTAGAGTAATTTCCGGATTCACATGAATGATTTAGTTGCCGGGATGACGGGATTGTATCGCTATTTGCCGATCGTCCGGACTTTCAAGATAAAACGAAACTGGGTATAAATATCGGCCACGAGGTCATTTTGCAGACAAATCCAGCCCGTTTGCATATCAGTTTCATTAAACTTGAAATTATTTGAGACCTTCATGCTGTTCCGTTGGGCGCATCAAATTATGAAAAGATCGTTTGTTTTTTTATTACACATAGGGTTCTGGGCATGTTATTTCATATTGATAGCGATCATGTTAGGAGTTTACTCCAGGACCGGCCCCAACGTAGGAAACCAGGAGGACAGGGTTTTGAATGCATTAAAAAGCATTTTTATTTTTGCATTCATACCTTCTTTTATTTCATATTTCTCATATTATTTCATATTGTTTCCCGCATATCTTAAACACAAAAGAATTTTCTTTTCAATAATACACGGCATATTAATTTCTGTGGGAACGGCCTTGTTTGCGTATATCCTGATTCGCTATTTGATAGAATCTGGTTATATGATTGACATGGATGAAGCTGGTAAGCACGGCAGGTCTACGGCTGTTTCAGTAATAGCCGTTATGACTGTCATTGGGGTCATATCTGGAGTGGTAGCCTTGGTTATCAAGGGGTTCGTAACCTGGGTTAATGAAATAAAGCTCAAAAAGGCATTACAGGAAAAGAACCATGAGATGGAAATGGCGCTGATAAAATCGAAACTTGATCCTCATCTGCTATTTAACACCATTAATAATATCGACGCACTGATAATAAAAGATGCCATTGAAGCATCTAATTATTTGAATAAGTTATCTGACATCATGCGCTTTATGCTTTATGAAACAATGGCTGATCAAATTCTTCTGTCCCAGGAAATTGAATATATTGAAAAGTATATAGCATTACAAAAAATACGCACTGCAAATCTAAATTATGTGCACTTTGAAGTAAATGGTTTTATCGGCAATCGATTTATTGCCCCGATGGTTTTTATTCCATTTATTGAAAATGCCTTTAAGCATACGGCTAATAAGAAGCTTGAGAATGCTATTGCGATCAATATTTTTATAAAGAATGATAGCATACAATTAATATGTGAAAATAAATATGATACAAGGTTGCCGGACAGGCAAAATCCAGGTGGTTTAGGCAATGAACTTATTCAAAAGCGACTAAATCTGATTTATCCTGGAAAACATACTTTGGAAGTGCATAAGGGAGAAGAACTTTACAGCGTGAACTTAACAATCAATGGATAAATATACCTGCATCATTATTGAAGACGAGCCCCTTGCTCTTGAAAAAACGAAAGCCTTTGTAAATAAAGTTCCCTTTTTAACATTGAGCGCAACTTTTGACAATGCCCTGAATGGCCTGACTTTCTTAAACAACAACAAGGTAGATGTCCTTTTTCTGGATATAAATATGGATGAATTGTCCGGTATAGAATTATTGGAGAGTTCCAAAATACACAGCCAGGTTATTATTACTACTGCATATCAGCAGTATGCACTAAAGGGCTATGAACTGCAGATAACCGATTATCTTTTAAAGCCATTTACATTTAACCGTTTTTTGCAGGCTGTAAATAAAGCGCAGGAAAACTTAAGCCAACGCAATTCTGATAAACAGCTGGACTTTATTTTCATTAAAACTGAAAATCGATTAGAAAAAATAACCATTAATGATATCCTTTACATAGAAGGCATGAGGGATTACGTGCGCATTCATACAGCGAACAAGAAAATAATGACCCTTCAAAGTTTCAATGAACTTGAACAGCTTTTGCCAACTCACTTAGTGTGCAGGGTCCATAAATCATACATGGTAGCATTGAACAAAATTGAATCTATTGAGCGTAGCAGGATCAAAATTGGGGACCAATTAATCCCGGTTTCCGAAACTTACAAAGACGCCTTCCTTCAACTCATTAACAGCAGGGCTCCGCTGTGATTCCTAAAAATTGCATGTTATCTTTCCATAGATACTACGTGGAATTATTGAAGAACCAGTTTCTCCGTGTTCTTTTTCCAGAAGATTTTGCCCCACAATTGAAATTTCGAAGTTTTTAACCAACCATGCCGCTCGGATATCAAAAGTAAAATAAGCAGGTACCTCCGGAATTATGTTTTCTATCGACGGAAGGCCGGACACATATCGACCTACAATATCAAAATTAAAATCCTTACTCAAATCCATGTTTGATTGCAGCATCATCGTATTGCGCGGATCGACTCCCTCCAGGTATACACTCACTGGTAATGTTCTGTCGCTGATGGCCCGTACTTCTTTCTCAAAATAAGTGTAACCACCGCGTAAATGCCACCATTCCGTGGCCTGGAAACTGCCGAAAAGTTCAACCCCCCATGATTTAGCCAACTGCGAATTTGCTACAATTATCGGAGGGACAGGATCTACGTTTGCATCGAAGCTTCGCAGGTCATTGTATCGATTGAAAAAGGTAGCGAACGATAGAGTTACCCCATCCGAAGGTTTGACGCGATACCCCAGTTCGTAAGCAGTAATTTTTTCAGAATGGAATTTTATAGGTGTTTTTGCAACATCAACGTCATAACGGCTTGGTGTACGTACTGCGCCTGAAACTGATGTCCAAATGGTGTGTTTGATATTTGGTATCCAGGCGAGGCGGGCGGTCGGTTGAATATTGAATCCGGAAAAGACATTATGAAGGAATTTAGAACCTATAGTCAGTTTCAGCAGATTAGGAAGTAATGTAATTTCGTCCTGGATAAATCCGCTATAGAGCGCCATATCCCGACTGAGTGGAGTTAAAGAGTGACTTGCCTTGTCGTGTTGTAGCCTGTATCCGGTGCCCCAAAGTATGCTTTGATGTTTTCCGATAGGAAAACGATGTTGAACGTCTAAATCGTAAGTATTAAGTTCATAAGAAAGAGGATTTACGGCATTAGGAGAATTTCGCCAGGTGCGATCAAAGTATGCCTGAATAGTTAGATTCGATTTATCGGAGAAAAGGTGGGTAAAGCGGGCTAATACATTTTGGCCATCCGTAACTGAACGGTTGAGAGATTCGTTTGCCTCACCCGAATAAAAATCACCCTGAAAAGTAAACGTACTAGTCTTCGATTGATAATAATCCATGCGAAAGCCACTTTGTGTCATGCTCCATGCATCTAAGGCATTGCCGCCAGTATCAAGCTTTGTATCACGCTGATCAATTCGTTGCCCATAAACACGGACGAAAACATTTGAATCTACTCGAAAGCCATATCGTGCTTCAATTTGATCCTGCAAAAATGAACCCGCTGCTCCTGATACATATAATCCTTGTGTTTCTTTTGCGCTTTTAGATACAATATTAATTACGCCGTTTACTGCATTTGCTCCCCAAAGCGTACCGCCGGGTCCACTCACCACTTCAATACGATCTAAATCTTTCAACAGTGTGTTTTGCACATCCCAGAACACGCCGCCGAAAAGAGGTGAATAGACAGATCGGCCGTCAATCGTCACCTGGAGCTTGTTCGCTAATAAACCGCCTGCTGAAGGTAAGCCGTTGAACCCCCGTGCTGTTATAGCCCAATCATGCGAGTTGGCTTGAGAGATCTGGAGATTCGAAGCTAAACGTAAAGCTTCTGGCAGTCTCATCACACCCGATCGGTGAATATTTTCTGCTGTGATTACCTGGACGGCTGATGCAACTTCTGTCAATTTCTCTGGCCGCATAGAAATAGAGGTCACCTCAACATTCATCAATTCCTCCAGACTTAACCGTTTTAATGCCTGTGGTGAGGGCAGGGTATCCTTTGACTGCGAAACTACTGCGAGAGGAAGCAGCGCGAGGAGGGTAAACAACAATATCGGGTAAGCCACAACAAATGGCCTCGACTGGCTGCGAATAGGATGGGATTTATTCATAGAAAGTTACTTCGAAAAGTTAGTTAATTTAATTGCAATGATTAATAAAATTTTCGCGAAAGTCCTGTATGGTCCGTGATGTACCTACCTTTTGTTTATAGAGAATAAGTGGCCAAAGTTTAGATTCAATTGATCTGATTTCTTCAGGTATCGTCTATAAACACCCGCTTCTTTCAGCCCATTAACAATCAGACGTAAACCTCCTAATATTTCGCAGACTAAAAACGGCCATTTGCAGACGTGCACCCCTGCTTTGCATAGCTGAATTGCAGGCCCACACTCATTCTTATACTTTTGCCTCAGTTAATTAATCTCAAAACACTAAAAACAGAATTATGAAGCAAAAAGTACAATTTCTAATCACTTTGGGTATGATTCTCCTGTCGGCGGCTGCATTCGGCCAAACTAAAATGCCGGAAGCAATAAAGGCGGATCATGGTAAGAAAATGCCAAAAACCTACCTGGATCTTATGGTTAATGTGGTCAGTACAAACCTTAACTACGGTGGGTCTAACGGAGCCCTGGCCGATTACAAGAAATCAGCCAACGGTATACATGCCGGGGTATCATTTCAGGCAGGTATTACTCCAGGATTTTCACTTGTTTCCGAATTGTATTTTATCAAAAAAGGAGGCAAGCTGAAAGTTAACAACCCCTTATATTCCAACGAATCGACCCTTCGGTTGAATACAATAGAATTACCGGTATTAGCTCGTTTTCATTTGGGCAAATTTTACATGAATGCCGGGCCATCCATTGGCTATAATCTCAGTGGAAAAATGACAATTGACGATCAGTCTACCAAACTCTCATTTGCGAATTCAAGTAACAGTTATAAACGTTTTGATGCGGGTATACAAATGGGCGGAGGCTTTGAATTTCCATTGAAACAGAAGAGGATTGCCTTGGACATAAGATACAGTCATGGTTTGACCAACATAGCCTACGAAAAGGAAATTTATAACAGGGCTTTGATGATCAGCGTGCATTTTTCTAAACCATGGAAGACAAACCCACTTGCCAGAAATTAACCAATACACGCCCTTTCGCTCAAATGTTGTCTATACACCTAAACCAGTTCCTTAAAAATTAATTGTTAGTTCATGATCGCAAACAGAAATACAACAAGTGTTACCGCTGACTCAAGCGAACACACCCCAATGAGCTCTCTGCGAAAGGCCTCGTTGGCCGCGGGTATACTTTATTTGCTCACCTTTGTTTCGATCCCGACTCTTGCTCTCTACGGTGCGATACACGGAGCGAACTACATCGTTGGCCCCGGTCCGGACATTGCTGTGAACATCGGCAGCATCCTTGAGATAATCGTGGCTCTTACCGGCATCGGAACTGCCGTTGCGCTGTACCCGGTCCTCAAGAAGCAGAATGAAGGAGTCGCGTTGGGCTTTGTCGCCTGCCGGGTTCTGGAAGCCGCCACCATCTTCGCTGGTGTTGCTTTTCTCCTGTCGGTGGTGTCTTTAAGGCAGGCCGGAGCCGGAGCAGGTGACCTGGTGGCGGGCCAAGCCCTGGTCACCATGTACGACCGGATGTTCCTGATCGGGCAAAGTTTCATACCTGGCGTGAATGGTTTGTTGCTCGGGTATCTGCTATACAAGTCACGTCTGGTGCCTCGAATCCTTCCCATTATCGGATTTGTGGGAGCGGTCCTGCTTTTCGCTGGCGACGCCGCCGTGGTTTTCGGTTTCATCGAACAGCGTTCCCTCTCGACAGGGCTTGTCGCGATCCCGATCGCGGTGTGGGAGTTCTCGTTGGGCATCTACCTTATTGTCAAAGGCTTCAAACCTGCGCCCATCACAGCCGGCGTCTGAAGCAATACCTATCGCGGTAGGGACGGAGCACTCCTATAGTCGAAGTTTCTATTGAATAGATTTCCAGAACCGGATTCGAGAAACTGCACATTCTGCCGTCTAACCAGTGCAAAAATGCTGAGGCCATCGATAATTAGTAGTAACGTTGGTGGCACATTATCCCTTCTTCTCAAAATAGGCATGTATGAAAAAAGAGGTTTTGATATTCCTTTTATTATTACCAATTTTAAGTATGGGACAATCAAAAAAGCAAGTAACAAAAGATTTTCTCCAATCTTTTGTTGACGCATTTAATGCTCATGATGTCAAAGCTATAATGTCTCATATGACCGCAGATTGTGTATTTGAGGCTTCAGCGGGACCAGATGTTAATGGAGAAAAATTTACGGGGGAAGAACAAGTGAAAAAGGCTTTTGAAAACGTATTTGCAACCTTCCGGGACGCTAATTGGGGAAATCCAAAACATTTCATCTTAGGAGAGAAAGGGTTATCAGAATGGATTTTTACGGGAACCAAATCAGATGGTACCAGAGTTGAAGTTACAGGATGTGATTTATTCACTTTTAAGGACGGCAAAATAGCTATTAAGAATTCATATAGAAAGAACCGGTTGACGAAGTAAAACCAGTTATTGTTTTTCTAACTCCATATATTTAGTCTTGAAAAAAAATCCACTTTGATGCGTTCTTCGATTCGACAAATTGAATGCTTCAGGCTATCGTGTTTTTGACCCGACCAAATCAATAATTTCCACACACCAAACTAAACTTGATTTGCCGCATGCTTAGCGTCAAAGTAATTATATTTATGTACGATACTTACGACGAACGAGAACAGCCAATATGAAAAATACCATTCTGATTGCAAATTTCACTCTTCTGTTTTTTTTGATAAAGATCCAGGCGCATGCTCGAAACGAAATTAATGACACCACAATTCCGAAGAACGAATGGCGTCAACTTTTCAACGGGAAGGATCTTACAGGCTGGAAGCATGTTGGCGGTGGCAGTATGTTAGTTGAGAACGGCATGCTGCGTGGCAAGGGCGGGATGGGCTTGCTATACTGGACAAAAGAAGAGTTCGGCAATTGCACAATTCGCGTAGTATACAAAATGCAAAAGGATAACAGCAATGCAGGGGTGTTCATTAGAATACCTATAGAACCGCGGGAAGAATGGATGCCGATATTTTACGGTTACGAAGTGCAGATAGATAATCATCCGGAGCTGTCGAATGAGGACGATTACCATTACACTGGAACTTTATATTCATTGACGAAGGCGCTATCGCATCCGGGTAAACCAGGTCCTGAATGGAATTTGATGGAAATTACGATCGATGGACCACGTACAGTCGTAAAGGTCAACGGGCAGAAAGTGACTGACTACAAAGAAGGTGATCCGGTTCCCGAAAGGAAAATGAATTATGAACCATTTCGAGGGTTGCGACCCAATATTGGCTACATCGGACTCCAGAATCATGGCGACAGCGACGTTGTTTATTTCAAAGAAGTGGCCGTAAAACCTCTTGTAAAGCATTAAGATATTTTCATGAACGAAAACAAAAACACTAAAAAGGACAAAAAAATCAGCCGCAGTAATTTCATCAGGAATACCGGATTGGCTGCTGCCGGATTTTACATTGTGCCACGACATGTCCTTGGGGGAAAGGGGTTCGTGGCGCCAAGTGACAAACTATATATTGCCGCCATTGGTTGTGGTGGCGAGGCGGCAAGCGACATTCATCATTATGCTACCACCCCAAAAAAGAATGCGGAAATTGCTTTTCTCTGCGACGTAGATGACCGGCAGGCCGCTCCCCGCCGCAAGGAATATCCCAAAGCATCCTTTTATCACGACTGGCGCGAACTGTTTGAAAAAGAAAGCAAGCATTTCGACGCGGTTTCAGTAGCCATACCCGATCACAATCATGCTATCGTAGGACTCGCTGCGATGCAGCTGCGCAAACATTTATATTTACAAAAACCGTTGACGCATGATATTTCCGAAGCAAGGATACTAACCGAAGCGTCAAAAAAATACCAGGTGGTGACACAGATGGGCGACCAGGGCGCCTCGTGTGATGGCATGCGTACCTTGAGAGAATGGTTCGAAGCAGACCTTATCGGCGATATTCAGAAAGTGTATTGCTGGACAAACCGTCCCGTCTGGCCTCAGGGCATCGAATGGCCCAGGAGCAAGCCTCCCGTGCCAAAGGAATTGAAATGGGATCTTTGGTTGGGGACAGCACAACAAACCAACTATATTGAAAACCTTGTTCCCTTTAACTGGCGTGGATGGTGGGAATTCGGAACCGGCGCACTCGGCGACATGGGATGTCATATCATGGGACCGCCATTTAAATTGCTGGAACTAGGTTACCCGACCGACTTATCCGGCAGCGCGAGTACAGTTTACAATGGCATATTCAAGGAAGGCATCTATCCGCAGAGTGGCCCCGTTTCCAGCTCTATTAAATTTAAATTCAAGCAGAAGAACGGAAAGGATCTCGACCTGTATTGGATGGATGGTGGGATTATACCTGAGCGTGTTGAAGAACTTGATCCGAATCTGAACATGAACGACGCACTTGGCGACTGGCCAGGGGAAAATGATTTCGAGGGCTCGACACTTTTTATCGGGACGAAAGGCAAGGCAGCCTGCGGCTGGGGTGGCAGTCATCCGCGATTGTTGCCATTGTCATTAAACAAGGATGTCAATATTCCTAAAAAATATCCGCGTGTTGACGGCGACATGAGCGGACACTGGTGGCAATGGGTTGACGCCGCAATTGCTGGCTATGGAAAAATTGAATTGTCGTCACCGTTTGAAGGATACGCCGGACCTTTAACGGAAACAGTTCTGCTCGGTAACCTCTTGCTTCGAAGTTTTAACCTGCGGGAAAAGATCACGAGAAAAGATCCCGTATATGGGAATGTGGATGACTATGCATTCAAAGGAAGATATATCGACCTCAAATGGGATGGAGAAAATATGAAAGTGACAAATTTTGAACCCGCTAACCAATTCCTCAAACGAGAATACCGAAAGGGGTGGGGAGAACTTAAACTGTAACAGTCCAATGAAAATTACAGTAGGAGATTCATATGAAGTCATGTCTCAAAAGGCTGCGGATGTGGTCGTGGAATTGATGCAGCAATTTACTAAGCCGCTTATTTGCACGGCCTCAGGCGACAGCCCGGCAGGCCTTTACAAACATTTAGTGCAAAGGGTAAATGCTCATCAGGCAGACATTTCTGATTGGTTTTTCATAAGTCTTGATGAATGGGCTGGAAAAAACAGCACCGATGAAGGCAGTTGTCGATATCATTTAGACCATCAGTTGTTTACACCTTTACAAGTAAAAGAAAAAAAGATCTTCTTCTTCGATGGAAGAGCATCGGATCTTGATGGCGAATGTAAAAAAGCTGAGACGTTTATTAGAACAAAGGGTGGTATATCCGTGGCCATCGTTGGGCTTGGTATGAATGGTCATGTCGGGATGAATGAACCGGGAACTCCAGCATCACTCAGAACGCATGTGGCAGCTATCGATCCGATCACTCAGCAAGTCGGTCAGAAATACTTCAAAGAGCCACAGGTAATTACCCGCGGCATAACGCTTGGGATGGCTACGCTCATGGAAGCGAAACACATTATCCTGGTGGTAAGCGGAAAGCATAAGGCTGAAATCGTGCGACAAGTCTTTTCGCATGAGATATCCGAAGATCTGCCTGCGACGCTGTTGAGAAACCATGCGAATTTTACAACATTTCTTGATAGAGATGCCGCTTCACTTCTTCATCCTGAAAAACATAAATGATAGACGTTAGAAGGGTACAGGCTTCCTGTAGCGGATCCTGCTCTTTGGCTTATTTCAATATTCGTCGATTGCAGCAAGTTTATATGCTTTATTTCGGCTTCAACTTTCAAACTCCGCGATGGTTATTTTGAGGACATTCATCATAGTAAGATAGCTACTTCCTTAGCCTGGCTTTATGCTCGTCGTTACTTCCCCTTTTTGGTAAAGGTTCCCTCTATGGGAATTGGCAATTCTTCGGATGCTTCACAATTAATTGATTATTAACCGACTCAAAAATGGCTCCAGGATTGAAAATCTATGGCAAGGAAAATCCATAGCCGTGAAAAAACTTATTATCATTTCGCTCACACTACTGAAGATGGCCTTTCAAGGTCAGGCCCAGATCATCTGGTATGAAGACTTTGACAATGAAGCCAACAACGCCCAAACGGGTATCGCCCCAAACAACTGGACAGTTACCACTACTCCTACCGGAGGCGTTGGTAGTTTCAGCAAACAAACGCACGCCGTTTATGGTGTGGAAATTTTTCAGGTTAACCAGACGGGCGCCGGCGCAAGCGGGGAAGGTGTCTGGAATTCCGGTCCGATCAACATCAGTACTTCAGGAGAAGTAACAATTGGTTTAAATATGTATACCGGTGGTGCAAGCGCTTCGGACTACATTCGTTGTTATTACAGCGTTGATGGTGGTCCGGAAGTCATGTTTGGTGAATTGTACGGAGGCGGAGTAAACATATTGGAACCTGCCAGTGCGGTTGTAACGGGTAACACCCTGAGAATAATTGTGAGGGGCCGTGAAAATACTGCTGGTAATTTCACCTATGACGGGTTTACGGGAGTAACCGCCATGGGATTTGAAAATGTAAGCGTTATAAGAATAACCACACTCTACTCGCGTCAGAACGGTACCTGGGATAACACAGCCACCTGGTCAACTGTTAGCCACACCGGAGCTTCTTGCGGATGTATCCCAAATAATACTACGCACACAGTGATCGGTGGGGCTGATGTTGTGGACATCGATGCTGCTGCCGATGCGATAAACGTAACCGTACTTTCGGGAAGCACGCTGAGGTGGACAGTCGATAATCTCGCTTTGAATATTCATCGTGGTGGAGATATCAGAGCACAAGGTACAATCAACCGAAACGGATTTAATGGATCCAATATCAGCTTTGCATATCCTACAATCGACACGATCCAAGTTAACGGCACATTTTCAGTAGGACATATTTATCTTAACTCGCCGTCTGCCCAGCTCCTTGTTTCGGGAACTGGAGCCATGAGCCTTTCCGGAAATATCAGACAGATAACAGGAAGCCGTATTACCAACAATAAAACTGTTTCGGCACTTGCCGTTACCGGTCAATTGCAATTTATTGGAACAGGTGCCACATTTACCAATAATGGCCTGTTTACCTTAACCGGCGATATGATGGCGTTGGGGGCAACTAACGATAATAACATCTTTACAAATGCCAACGGTGCAACTGCAAATATTGGCTATATCGATAACAACTCGGCTACTTTCTTAATCAATAATGCCGGAACGATCAACCAGTCGGGTAACTTTCTGGATATAGATCCAACAAGCTCCTTCGTCAATCAGGGTACCGGTGTATGGAACTGGAGCAGCACAGCTTCACCCGATGCAGATATGTATTCTGTGTTGAACACAACCGCTGCCGGAAACACCTTTAACTTTTCTGCAGCCGGTTCGCAAACAGTTTTCGCCTCACCGACGAACGGCGTTTTTAAGACTTATCATCATCTGGGAATACGCACGTCGGGTGGAAAAACTGCTGGTGGCGAGCTTGACATTAATGGTGATCTGACCATTGATGGTACCGCTTCGCTGACGTCCAACAACAATAATATCAATATTGCGGGAAACTGGATAGCCACCAGCACCAACGGTAACCCGTTTGTTGAAGGAACTTCACTGGTGACGTTCGATGGAACGGTTCCACAAAGTATTTCGACGCAGAATGCCACAACAACTGAAACTTTTGGTAATCTTACGATCAATAATACTTCAACCCTGTTGCCACAGATCATTCTTAATAGCCCTGTTACGGTAGCATTAACGATGACCATGACCAGCGGCGCTATTAATTTGAATTCATTGGTCTTCCAGATCGGGACAGCATCTACTTCTGCCGCAGTGAGAGGAACTTTGGTTCACAGCAGAAATGAGTCGAGCGGTTGGTTTTACGGAGGTATTTTGAGAAGGAACTTTACAAATACTGTTATCGCTGACTCTACCAGTTTGCTGGGATACTTCCCAATGGGTACGAACACTTATTTCCGCCCTTTCTATCTGTCGGCCACGACGGCACCAACTGCCGGTCTTTCATTCGACATGCAACACAATGCAGGGATTGGTACTACAAACGTTTCTGTAGGAGATCCCAACCCCACCATGATTCAGCTTAGACACAATGCCAACTGGCAGATCACGCCATCAAACGCATTGGCCGGAGGTACATATAGTATTGTAATGGGTGGTACTGGTTTTGGTACAGTTCAGAACCGGAATGATCTTCGGGCGATGAAACAAACCGCGGTCGTTGGATCAAATGTAGTGCTTACTGGTTCTATTACTAACATTCGGGTACAACGAAATGCTTTATCGCTGGCTCAATTAAGTGCAACCGGCGTAGGTAACACAGGCAACCTGTGGTATATCGCTTCAACCGACGCGACAAACTCTACACTGCCGATTAAATTGGGTGCGTTCCAGGCCAGGCTGATCGATCGCAAGGTTTTGATTACCTGGAATACAATACAGGAGATCAATAACCACCACTTTACGATTCAGAAAACACAGGATTTCCGCAACTACACCGATGCCGGTACTATTCCTGGAAAACTGAACAGCAACACCGAAACAAATTACTCTTTCACCGATAAGAACCCTTTTGCAGGTAAATCGTACTACCGCTTAAAGCAAACCGATATAGATGGTAATTCTACCTACTCGGACCTGGTGGCGGTAAATTATGATGCAACAACCGAAACTTCGCTGGGTATCTACCCTAATCCGGCGAACGGTAGTCAGGTAACCCTGCACATTAGCGGGTTACAGAAAGCGAAAACTGTCCCGGTTTTTGTATTCACTCAACAGGGTCTGCTGGTTCAGAAAACAATGATCAGCACGACTTCGACTGGAAATACCGATCTGAAGATTCATTTCCAAACTCCATTGCGTCCCGGAGTTTACATCGTCAAAACTGGTGAGAACTTAGGACTGAGCGCAATAATGCTGGTAAAATAATTTTTTGACAGAGTAAGACTTTTTCAAACTGTGATTTCCTTTTCCCGGCCCACGCCGCTGACGCGGCTGGGCTTTTTCATTTGTTCGCTTCCTCCCCCCAGCAAAATGTGATCCTCTACCAATGCGATACTAGCAGGTTATTCATGTAGATAAACATGTTGGATTTCAGCGCGAGTATTGAAATCGAAATAAAGATTTTCCCACCGGTAAAACACCCACAAAGCACTCTCGACTAATATTTTGATAACCATCATATTATAGTCTCAATACCGCGTTTTCACCCTCCCGGATCTTACTATACTCCAGGCAAATGACGGTAGCCTTTTGTTATTCTCACGCTAAAAATTCAGTGAAAACGCCCATAGGAAACGGCCAGCCCGGAAGCCAATTTTACAACGGCATTATCGCCGACTAACAATAAAAAAACTGAACCATGAACCGAGTTATTCTTCCATCATTGCTCTTGGTATTGCTGGCAATCTCAGCACCAGGGCATACTCAAACCTTGTCATCTCCCGATGCTGCTGGGAAAAATGCGATCGTCAGCAACAAAACACCCGGGGGAAATAAAGGACCTAAGACCAACGCTTCAACCAATGTTGATTACGAGAAAGCAAAATCAAATCTCAAAGCAATGAAGGCCAAAATCAAAGAGTTGAGAGGCGCTTCCAGGGCATCGAAACATTTCGAGGACAATTTTGAATCAGCTTCGAATGCAGGCTGGAGCAAGTCGGACAATACACTGTTCGCCTCTTTTACCAGCGACAGTGTAAAAACGACGGTTGCGTATTCAAAAAATGGAAGTTGGCTAAGCACCATCGAGTTCCTGCCTGTATCAAAACTCCCCAGGGAAGTCAGACAACTTGCGAAATCGGAATTTAAGAAAGAAACGTTTCGCCAGGCGTTTCACATTGAAAATTTGAATATGGATTACTACATCATTATGGCTGAAGATGCGAAAACCATAAAACAATTGGCTGTCTATAATGGTGAAGTCTTCCTGACCAAGCAACTACGAAAAGCGGAATGAATTTTTTTTATAGTTTGGTCCACTGACGCGGATGGACATTTTCATTTGTTTGCTTTGGCAGGTAACTTGCCACTACCAAACAAAAAGGTCCCGGTTTTTTAGCCGGGGCTTTTTGCTAAGAACAGGGATCGAACCTGCACTTCGTTACCAGATTGTGAGTCTGACGCGTCTACCAATTCCGCCATCCGGGCATGTCTAAGGGAGGCAATATTGCGCAATTGACCTATCTTGTCGAAAAGGCGTAAAATGTATTTTTTCCGGAAATAATATTCCTTTACCCGCAGCAACTCTTCTTCCGTACCAGTACCCTCCTGATAATCTTGCACAATGTCTGCAACGTCTTTATAAATATTTTCCGGTAATTGATTTAATGGATGTAAAAACGAATCGAAAATATTTTAAATTTACTTAATAACCACCAGCCATATTTTTGAACACTGCTCCTCAAGATAACGAAAAAGAACTGCTGAATGAACTGCGTAAGGGTAGCAAACCCGCATTTACCCAACTCTACCGGAATTACAGTATGCCCTTATACTATAATATTTTTGCGCTTGTAAAAGATAAACATGTAGCCGAAGAGTTAGTCCAGGATGTATTTTTCAAAATCTGGAAGCAAAGAGGTAATATAAATATCGAAAAAAGTTTTTCGGCTTATCTTTTTGTCATGAGTCGCAATAGGGTATTTGATTTTTTCCGACAGGTAACCCGCGATCAGGAACTCTATACCAGGATAAAAGCCGTCGCTTCAGAACATTATGATTATATCGAGCAGGCTTTGTTTGCCCGCGAGAACGCCGATTTGTTACGCAAAGCGATTGCAACACTCTCTCCTCAGCGCCGGTGGGCCTTCGAACTCTGCAAAATAGAGGGACTTACTTACCGACAGGCTAGTGAAGAAATGGGAGTTTCATTGTCAACCCTCAAAGACCACATGGTTAATGCGCTGGAAGCGATCAGGCTGTATATTTCCAAAAACATTGAAGTAGCAGGCGCTGTTGTTTTTTACTGCACCTGGAGCATTCACTGAGCGTGCGTTGATTTCCCTCCTTACGAAAAAAAATATCATTGTTGAACCCACCTAATTTTTTCTCCGGCAGTCTTTATTAAAAGAACCTGTGGAAAATCCTCAGCTTTTTGCCCGCCTGTTCAATAGATATCTGGACAATAAGTGTTCGCCTGAAGAAGTCAACTATCTGATGAACTTGATGCGATCCGAAGAATACAAGGCATTTGCGGGTGATCTGATTGAGAATAAGCTGGCACAACAACCGAATATTTCAGAACTGGATCTGGCACTCAAAGAAAGCCTCGAGAGGCGCCTCCGGCATATCTTTGATGATGCTGCTGCACACACCGTTCGCAAGCACCTACGGCTTCCTACCTGGAGATGGGCCGTCGCGGCATGTATCGTGGTGACATTGTCCGTTGGATTCTACCGCCTTATTTCCAAACCGCTTCCTTCCGAAAAGGATAACGTTGCCAGGATTGCTCCTCCTGAGGCTTCATTAGCCGGATATACCCGTTACATTACTTTGCCAGACGGTAGTTCCGTTGTGTTGCATGCTGGTGGCAAACTCGGATATCCTCCTGAATTTAAAGGAGGTGCAAGGGAGGTCACTCTTTCAGGAGAAGCGTATTTCGACATTGTACACAATCCTGCCAAACCGTTTGTCATTCACACAGGTAAAGTCAGAACTACGGTACTTGGCACTGCATTCAATATCAAATCCGATGAAAAACATGTGATTGTATCCGTTACCCGCGGAAAAGTAAAAGTAGAGAGGGGAACAGAAACACTTGCTGTGCTTACCAGGGATCAGGAGATACAGTACAATGTTCCAAAAGCGGTGCGCGTCACGCATACCGTTAATGCCGTAACCATCGTAACAGACTGGACCAAAGAAGATATGGTTTTTAACGGCATTTCGTTTGAAGAGATTGCCGGCCTGCTGAGCAAAAGGTATGGTGTGCCGGTACAGTTTACAAACGAATCACTCAAAAAGTGTAAAATCAGAGCTTCTTTTTCGGGTACTGAAACGCTTGAACAGGTATCTACCGTGTTATCTGCGATCCGGAATGGAAGTTTTGAACAATTAAAAGACGGAACGATCCTGTTTAACGGAGAAGGATGTGATTAACCAAACAAAACTCAACTGCTATGATCACAACAAATTCTACATGATCGACACAGGTGAAAAGCCTTAAAAAAAAGGCCCTCCGTCCGTGGAAAGATAGAAGGGCCGGTCCGAAACATTACTGCGTAACATTTAAACCATTTGCAATTTATGCAAAAAAAGATCAGGGTATCTAAAAAGCCACCCCTGGGCTTATGGTTCACCTCATTCATTAGTTCTCAACAAATTCGGCTTCTCATGAAAGCAAGCGTTTGTGCAATTTGCTTTGCGTTGCTTACGGCACAGTTGCTGATCGCGGCCCCTGGTTTTAGCCAGGGCATGGAAAAGGAGATAACCCTCGGACTTCGTAAAGAAAATCTTTCGGAAGCCCTTAAAAAAATAGAGGATCTCTCGGGTTTCAGGATTGCTTATTCTGTTGAAGATGTGGATAGGTATAAAACGATCAGCCTACACAAAGCGAAACGAACGGTTGAACAAACACTCAAGCAGGTATTGTCAAAAACGCGTCTGGATTTCAGAAAGCAAAATGATGCGATCATTATCTTTCGCAGTCAATTAAACGATGTTACCGACAGTCTCAGAATGGACACGCCATCTTTTGCAGACATCATACGCGGCAGAATTGTAAATGACAGAAATGAACCGGTGGAGTCCGCAACGGTGCAGGTGAAAGGGTCACAGAATGGAACTTATACCAACACAGACGGCGATTTCATATTAAGAAACGTGGAGACCAATTCAACGTTAGTGATCAGTGCGGTTGGTTATACGACACAGGAACTTCCATTAAATGGCAGTACACAGGTCAGTATCCGACTCGTTGGCATCACTACCGGCATGGAAGAAGTGGTAGTGACAGCGCTCGGTATCAGTCGCAAAACCAAATCCCTGTCGTATGCCACTCAATCGGTGAAGCCTTCCACGCTCACTGAAGCAAGAGACCCCAATAACGTACTGAACTCATTGCAAGGCAAGGTAGCCAACGCGCTTATCACTCAGAGTTCCGGCGGTGTGGGTAGTGAAGCAAGGATTGTTCTGAGAGGCAACCGCTCCATCACAAGCAACAGTGGGGCATTGATCGTTATCGACGGAATTCCGGGAGGGGACCCCGGTATAAACCCCGATAATATTGAATCGATGACGATTTTGACAGGTTCTTCAGGCGCCGCCTTATATGGAAGTGAGGCCGGTAACGGGGTAATAGTTATCACAACAAAAAGAGGGAGGAAAGATGGTATTACAGTAGGTCTCAACTCAGGTATTACGACAGAAAGGCCTTTTGCGTTGCCCAAAATGCAAGACACATATGGACAGGGCACAAACGGCGCCATTGACATAACCACCGGGGATAGTTGGGGAGCGAAAATGACCAATCAGTCTTATACCGATCATTTCGGCAATCAGTCGACGTATACTGCTCAACCCGATAATATCAAAGATTTTTTTAGAACAGGAATCAATCTCAACAATGCCATCAGCGTGTCGGGTGGATCTGAAAAAGCGCAGACCTTTCTTTCCTACATCAATAATTATACTGAGGGGATTATTCCCAACAACAATCTTATGAGTCATGTGGTAAACCTACGTATCACCACTCAGATCAGTAAACGGCTTTCCACTGATGCAAAAGTCACCTATCACCGGCGGGAGATCAAAGCAAGTCCGAGAGCCGGTGAAGCCAATACGCCTGTAATGGATATATATCAGATCCCGAGGAGCGTATCAACCGCCATGGCGGAACATTACCAGGATATAAACAGTCTGGGCGTCCCCGTAAAAGCTCCCTGGCCATCAACAGCTGCAGGTGTTTATGGCAACCCTTATTGGGAAGTAAACAATGACAGGCTTGATAAAACCAGAAATAACATTATCGGCTTTCTAAAAGCAAAGTATCAGATCAGGGACTGGCTCAGTGTTTCTGCCAGCGCTAATATTGATGCATTTAATGAGATACAGGAGCAGAAGATTTATGAAGGAACGATTTCCTGGGCTCAGAATGCCGGAGGCTTTTACTCGATTTCCAATATCAGCTATATGCAAAAATGGTTTGACGTAATGTTGGAAGGCAATAATCGACTCACTAAGGACCTCAGGATTAATTATCACGCAGGAGCCATATACAAAGACAACAAAACTGATAATGTTATAGATATCGCCGATGGGCTGAATGTGACCAATAAGTTTAGCATGAACCTGGCAACCAAGCCGGCCACACAGCAGTCGGGACAGCAGGTACGTGTGCAGTCCGTTTTCGGGCTCGCCAGCCTCTCATTTAAGGACTATTTGTTCCTAGAAGGAACGCTGCGTAATGACTGGGATTCAAGACTGCCGGCTCCTCATTCATTCAGTTATTATTCTTTTGGCCTTTCAGGTATTATCTCTGATATGGTAAAGCTTCCCTCTTATTTCAATTATCTGAAAGCATTCATCAGTTATGCAGAAGTAGGTAATGGCGGCCAGTTTGGCTTACTGTCTACTCCATATGATTATGTTCCGGGAACCGGCCAGGGATATTTGTACAGAAGAAGCACACTTCCCTTTCCCACGTTAAAGCCTGAAATTGTAAGAAGCATTGAAATAGGTGCTGAAGCCAGATTTCTTAAAAACAGCCTTGGCATTTCGCTCAACTATTACAAAAGCAACTCATTTAATCAACTATTAACCTTGCAGTTGCCTGTCGGGTCGGGATATGCCAGCAGTTACCTGAATGCAGGAAACATCCAGAACCAGGGCCTGGAAATAATTGTTAGCGCTTCACCGGTGAAAAAGGAAGCCTTCGGATGGGACATCTCTTTCAACTTTGGTCTCAACCGCAATAAAGTAATTGAGCTTACGGACGAGATCCAATCAATAAAGCTCATTGGTTACACTGATTTCGGTGGCCAACCGCAAATCAATGTTGGTGGAAGCCTGGCCGATATATATGCGCATACCTGGCTTAAGAACGATAAAGGTCAATACCAGGTGACCGACGATGGCAGACCGGTAACAAGCAACAGTGTTGGCGATCTGCCTGCACTGGTCGGCAATTTTAATCCGAAAGCCCGTCTGGGATTAAGTAATACCTTCTACTATAACCGGTTTTCCCTTAGGGTACTCGCCGATGGCAGAATCGGAGGCATCATGATCTCAGGAACAGAGATGAATCTCTCCTTCAGCGGCATCACAAAAGAAACAGAAAAATATCGTGACGGGGGACTGACTCTTGGTGGGATGGACGCGGATGGCAATCCGGTATCTGCTTCAATCTCTGCACAGCAATTCTGGAGAACGGCATCGGGAAAGCGCTTCGGAACAGGAGAGTTTTATACTTATGATGCCACCAATTTCAGGGTTAGAGAATTATCCATTGGGTACAGTATCCCGGCAGCAAACACATTTATCAAATCAATCCGCCTGTCGGCAGTAGCAAGAAACCTATTTTGGCTTTACCGGGGAAGTTCTAAGCTGAGTATACCTGGATTGGGTAAGCGAAAAATGTGGATGGATCCCGATATGAGCCTTTACAATGGCAATGGCCTGAGCGGCGTCGAATACGGAGCGTTCCCATCTACCCGCAGCATCGGACTAAACCTGCAAATGACCTTTTAATGCCCTCCTAATAAGATAAAAAATGACAAAAATATTTCTAAATATTCGTCTGTACTGCTTCGTAGGTATTCTTATTACACTAATGAATTCCTGTACGAAGAATTACACTGAAATCAACACGGATAAAAACGCCGTTGCCGAAGCCGGCGACGCCGAACTTCCCTTCCTGTTCTCGGGGGCTATTGCAGCTATTCCCTGGGGAGACCAGGTGGCTGAAAATCTTTTCGCTGCACAGTTTGCACAGTATTTCGCTAATAATGCAGCCTACTTTCCGTCGGACCGGTACACCATGGTCTCAGATTGGGTACAGAATAATTTTGATCCGATGTATACCAGGGTAGCTCCTCAATTGCAGACAATTCTTGAAAAGAAAGACCCCGGATCTGCCGAAGCAGCCCTTGCCAATATCTGGTGGGCCTATGCTTTTCACCGGGTAACGGATTACTGGGGGCCAATACCCTATTTCTCTATTGTTACAGGAGAAACATCCATTCCGTATGACCCCCAGGACGAGATCTATGACGATTTTTTCAAAAGGCTTTCGGCGGCAGTGGCAATCCTTGAAGCAAAAAGAACTGAAACGCCTTTCGGATCGTTTGACCTGATCTACAATGGCAACGTAGATAAATGGATAATGTTCGCCAATACGCTTCGGATGCGCCTTGCTGTTAGAATATCAAACATCGACCCCGATCGCGCCAAAACAGAAGCAGAGGCGGCATATGCAGGTGGTGTCTTCACCACAAGCCCTGATGATGATACCTATGCGCCCAAAAATAGCCAGGATGTTAACCGTATTTCGCAAATGTCTGACTGGAATGAATTCAGAATGAGCGCTGCCATGGAATCTATATTGATAGGATATGATGACCCCAGAAAATCGGAATACTTTATACCAGCGAAAAATACGGGCGAATACGAAGGTTTGAGAAATGGACTAAATGAAGCAGAGCTTGGCGATGATGCCAATAAACCGGATGCCAATTCGCATGTTGGCCCCCGCTGGAGCTCTGTTGCATCCGGAGGCATAGCCAACCACCTCTCTACTCCGGCAAATGTGATGTGCGCTGCCGAAGCCTGGTTCCTGCGCGCTGAAGGAGCTTTGCTTGGATGGGATATGGGAGGCACGGCCCAGGAATTGTATGAAAACGGCATTAAAAATTCAATGGCCCAATGGGGGATTACCGATAATACTGTGATCCAGAATTATATCAATAGCACTGCTACGCCTATCGCGCCGGACGACTTTTTGAATTCTCCACCGGTATCCAATGTACCGGTTAAATTCGACGGAGATATCAATGTACAGAAAGAACAGATCGCAACCCAGAAATGGCTTGCCCTTTTTCCGGACGCCATAGAAGCCTGGGCCGATTATCGCAGAGGCCACTATAACAAATTATATCCAGTCGCCCATTCGGATAATCCGGATGTAACCAATCCTTCAACACAATGGATCAGAAGAATAACTTTCCTGCTGTCTGAAAGACAAAGTAATGCTCAGGAAGTGGAAAAGGCAGTCGATCTTCTGGGAGGCCCCGATATGATCACCACGCCCTTGTGGTGGGACATCCATTAAATCCTGCCGTGTATTGTAATATTTAAACAAGTAACCGATATGAAAAGACCTGGTCCGGAGAACGTATGCAGCAGTGCCTACAATATAATATTGGTCATACTGTTTTGTCTGGCCACTTATTCTGGCAGCGCACAGGACAGCGTTAGTACGAAAAACATCCGGTTCATCGATTACTACGGCTTTCCTGACGGAAGTTCAGCATGGGATGATATCGGTTATAATCCGAAAGATAACACGGTGTATGTTGGCATTACAGATCACCGGGATAAAGTGGCATTGTATATATATGATGCTTCGAAAGACACAATTAAGCTAAAAGGTTTTGTAAGCGACCTGGCTAAACTAAGACCCTATCAATGGCAGGCAAAGATCCACACTAAATTCGTTGCAGGCAGTAATGGCGACATGTACTTCGCAACAGATGGGGGTGAGTCGCGCGAAGAATACCTGATGGAAAATCCCAAAGGCTACTCTGGAGGATTTATGATGAAATGGAGTCCATCGGACGAAAAGCTGACCAACCTGGGAGTCGGACTTCAATATGAAAGCATTAAGGATATAGATATAGACACAGCTACCGGCAAAATATATACGATAAGTTACCCCCAGGTCCATTTTCTGGTTTATGATCCTAAAGCCAATAAACTTAAGGACTATGGAAGGCTCGGCAGCGGGCATGTTCCGCGCATGATGTTTACTGATAAATGGGGAAATTGTTATTATGTGGACTGGAGGCAAAGGCTGGTGAAATACGAGAAAGGAACAGACAAACTGATCTTTGCCGAAAAGAGCCTCCCTGCTTTTCAGGGCACACCAGGGGAGCATATCATTACAGGCATTACTGCATTTGCCAAAGACAATAAAAACGGAGTAATTTATCTTATTACCTACGGCGCCAAAGTAATTGCTTTTTATCCGCAGGAAAACGGCATAGGAAAAACGGAAGACCTTGGCGGAGTAATCGATGTTCCCGGGAAACCGAAATGGAACTATTATGTACCCAATCTCAACCTGGGTAATAATGGCAAACTGTACTATATCATAGGCGGTCATGGTAATTATGCAAAAAACGATCAATCGCTGTTTGTTGAATTCGATCTGAAAACAAAAATACCCAAAGTGATTTTCGAATATGCGAGTACGGTGTTGGTAGAAGCAACCGGATGCGATACAAAAGATAAGGCTGGTAATATGTATTTCGCTGGTAAAAGAAATGTTCCGCGTAGCTCCGGAAAAAAAGGCAATCTCGCAGAGCTCGGTGATCGGCCAACCGTTCCTTTTTTAATAAAATTCAATCCCGATCAAAAAGTACAGTAATGAAAGTAACAATAGCAGTCCTGTTCCTTCTCTGTGTTTTCCGGCTGTCCGCGCAGTATGAATTTTTTGCTCCTAAAGAAGCATTTGCTATCGAAGTTTCTCTGGATAATTCTTCATTGAAACGCCTACCTATCTATCGAAATTCAATTTCTTCACTGATCGTTTCGGGAGATCAGATCATTGGGGGTACAACAGCAGAGGAAAAGTTAACGCCTTTTATTTTCACTGCTTCACTTTCAAAGCGTGAGGTGACGGGGATTATTGATCTCAATGAAATCGTTCCCGGTCAAAGAAGCATCAGCACCGGTTTCACCAAACGAAAAGGCAATATATTGTACGCAGGTACTCTTCCGGATAAGGAAGGAAAAGGGGATGGTCACCTTATCGCAATAACCATAGGCCCTACTGGAGGCCTTTCCATAAAAGATCTTGGAATACCCATACAAGGAGAAGGAATTTTTGCGCTGACCGCAGATGCAAAAGGAAACATCTTATCAGGTATTTCGTATCCAACAGGCATCTTCTTCACGTATACTATAGCAACCAAATCTGTCAAGACATTTAAAGACATCTCGCCCTCCCGGAAAGACCTGCAACTATTCTCTGAATACCTTTTGAATCCCGAAGATTATCTCTGTAAAGCATTGATGGAAGGGCCGAACGGACAAATACTCGGCAGCGCACCTGTGAACAAATTATTTTCCTTCGACCCGGTTACACAAAAAATTAAAATATTTAAAGAAGAGTTGCCGGAAGTATGGGGCCGACGCTCTCTTGGCCAGATCGAATGCTGGGCAAAATCGAAGAGCGGAAAACTTTACGCAGGAAATGCAGGCGATGGTCAACTTATGGAGATCAATCCAGTAAGCGGCGAAATCAGGAATGTCGGAAAACCTGTCATGATGCCGAGACTGCGTGGACTGACTTTCGCCAAAGATGGGAGGCTCTATGGCATTGCAGGTGCACTTCCGGGATATGCGCATTTGTTCAGCTATGCACCCGATAAAGAAGGTTTTAAGGACTATGGAAACCCGCAGTTTACAATGACTGCTCCGGGTATAGAGCAAGGCATTGATTGGAGAGGATTTCAACTCGGCACTATTGCTTCATCCGAGGATGGAAAATATGTTGTGATGGGGGAGGATGAAGCGCTGAGCCAACTACTAATATTTAGCGTAGGACAATGAAACGATAGGCATCATGAGAAAATTTGCAATAGTATGCTGTGTGTACCTGATAACCGCTTGCGATTCCAGCACCAAAAACCAAGGTGCTTCTTCGGGTTCCGGTAAAGAGTGGAGCATTGCCGTTGTTCCCGCTTCAGTAAGGGTAGATCCGCTCACAGGACAGATCATCGACAGCAGGTTCAAGGTCGCTAAAAACGTAAGGCCTGCCAGCGCAGACCTTCAGCAAAAAAACTGGGTGTACGACGGAAAAAAGGCAACCCTGTATAGCGCCCGTGGCGAATACATTTCATTTCAGGTTACCCTGAACAATTATTCAGACTCCACGCTTAAAGAGATTAGCATATCCATGTCTCCCTTCCGGAATGAAAATTTGGAAATTAAAGTAAAACCGGAAATCTTCCTTGAATGGTCGGTTAACGTGCAGACTCCAAGCACCGGTTATCCCATGGCCACACTTGGCAAAGGATGGTATCCGGATGCGCTGATCCCGCTCGAAAATATTCAATACGATTCCTCTACAGTGCATGGTAGATGGACCTATCCGTTATGGCTGCCTGATTTCAATAACCGTATCGAAAAGCAGCACACACTGATCTTTTGGGTAGATCAGTTTATTCCTTTTGATTATGAAAATGCAAAACCGGGAGCCTATACTGCCGAGATAGCCGTAACCGTCGGCAGAAAAATAAGTAAAATACCTATAGCACTGAATCTATGGGATTTTTCTATCCCTAATGAAAATAAATTAAAAGCAAGTCTGCAGGAAGAAGGGTTCCTGAGTTCAAAGGATGAGAAAAGCGAACTTGAAATATACCAGCTTTTAAAAAGGAATCGTATCGGCCTGATGGATCCTACTTATCAGCCATCGTTGCTCTCAAAAAAAGGAGAAAAGGCAAAGATCAGTTGGAATACATTCGACAGCCGCTTAAAAAAATATTTTACCGGCGAGGCATTCACGTCTCAATATGGCTACGTGAACGGTCCAGGATATGGTGAACCTATTGAAACGTTTGCATTGCCGTTTGATGTGTATGGCAAGCATCACACTCCGGGATGGCCGGATATTGGTAAGCCCGATTCAGAACGGAACCCGGCAAACAGCGCGGTATACATTGATGCGATCAAACAGGTGCGTATCCATCTTCAACCGATGATCGACACTCAGAAAACCGACATCACCGTGTACCTGAACGGACTGGATGAATCCTATTTTAAACAAGCATTGGAACGCATGGTGTATTTCGGAAACATGTTCAAACAATTTTATCCGGAAGCCGACTTCAGAATTGACGGGGCGTATGATGATTCGGCCATGCAATTCGTACATAAGTCTGTTACTGCCTGGGCTTCCCATACCATCAATTATGATATTGAAAGGATAAAAAAATATCAGGACCTGGGCATTAAAGACTGGCTTTACGGACCGCCATTGTACGAGAGCAAAGTGAATAGCTGGGTGGGAAGCTGCACATTCACAGACTTGCCGCTGTTGAATGACAGGGCTATCAGTTGGAGCGTCTGGAAATATCACACTTATTCATGGCTAAGCTGGGGTATCGGCGTAGGCGGCAAAAGCGGATGGTACGATCCCGAGACCTGGAAGGACGTATATAAAAACGGTGCGGATTCAGATCCCGAATTCACATATAAAAAAATCAATGGAAGTGCCTTGCTGGTGTATGATCCAGGGATTATTCCCAACGTGAACCATTATTGTCCGAGCATCCGTCTTAAAGCTATGCGCAATGGTGTGCAGGAATATGAATACATGCGTTTGCTGTCAGCTATCGATAAAAACAGGACGCGCGTTGATGAGATTGTCAATGGCATTATTAAAAGTCCATTTGGAAATAAGTCGATTGGCAACCTCGACGTATGGAGCTATGATGCCGAACAATGGGATAACAGCAGGATCAGGATGGGTGAACTTATTAGTAAATCCCTTAAGACAACCAAATAAAGCCCCACGCCGCTGACGCGGCTGGATTGCCTTCGGCGATCCCGGATGTCGGTGTGCCCAGAACTGATTGCCTTCGGCGATCCAAAAATGTTGGTCTTACTCAAAGCCCCACGCCGCTATCGCGGCTGTGCTTTTTCATTTGTCTGCTTTGGCACTGGATTAGCTGCGCTGATCCAAAAAATGTTGGTCTTACCCAAAGCCCTACGCCGCGCCTTCGGCGTGGCGAGGCATTTTCATTCCTGCGCGGACGAAAGCAAGCTTTCGCCGCTCCGAAATAAAAATGCCCCTCCAACTTCGTTGAAGGGGCTTTGTGCCCAGAACTGGATTCGAACCAGCACATCCTTGCGCACGCTGCGACCTGAACACAGTGCGTCTACCAATTTCGCCATCTGGGCATTTATTCAGGGCTGCAAATATAACCAAGAAATGAAATCGGCAACAATTTTATTCAACAGCCGGCCGGCTACGCCAGCCAATAAGCAAGATCCCCGCGATCACCAGCACCGTACCCATAACCTGACCCCAATGCAACTCCTCACCAAGTAGCCAGTGCGCCTGCAAAATAGTGCTCACCGGCCCAATACTGGAGACGATCGCCACATTGTTGGCCCCAATTCGAAGCAACGCCGCCGACAGCATGAAAATGGGTAAAACGGTCGCAATAAGCGCAAGAAGCAGCCCATAGCCCCATACATCCTTTGCAATGCCGACACTGCCATAGTTCCCCGCCACGATGAAATGAATAAATATGCCACCGGTTGCCGCCAGCATCGCATAAGCCGTAAACTTGTTGGCGCCGATAATCGGGATGATCTTGCCACTGCCCGCGATATAGAGCGCATAGGTCAGCGAACACAGAAATATCAGGAAACTCCCCCAGAAAAAATTTTCATTGCCAGGGTCCACATAGAACTCCCCATAATAAGCCAGTCCGATGCCTGCATAAGTCAGCGCCACAGCCATCAGTTGCACACCCGTGATCTTTTTATGAAACAGAAAATAATTCAGAATAAGCACAAAGCTCGGATACAAAAACAGAATCAGTCTTTCCAGTCCCGCCGATATGTACTTGAGACCCGCAAAATCAAAAAAGCTGCTCAGGTGATACCCAAACAGACCAAGAGTGATCAGGTAAAACCATTGCCTGGCATTCATACGTACATTGCCCGTTCGGCTCGTAATTAAAAATGCGGCGACCAGAAAAAAGGGTAAAGAAAATATCATCCGGATCGTCAGCAGCGTCAGAGCGTCAACAGGAGCATGCCTGAACGCCAGCTTAACTATGATCGCCTTGGTAGAAAACAATATCGCTCCGGTAAAAGCCAGGATGAACCCGTTGAGGGAACGACTTCGGGCCTCAGCCATTGATACCTCGTTTCAATATTTGGACAAATTAAAGTAGTAAATCAAACCGCGACACTAAACTCGCGAAGCACCTCGTTGAGACTGGTCTTCAGATCAGTGCTCTCCTTGCGCTGGCCAATGATCAGCGCGCAACTGACATTGTATTCTCCGGCGGGAAACTTCTTTATATAGCTGCCCGGAATCACCACGCTTCTGGCAGGCACCCTGCCCTTGTACTCAACGGGCTCTTCACCACTCACATCAATGATCTTGGTGCTTTTCGTGAGTACCACATTTGCACCAAGCACAGCCTCTTTCTCAATCCTTACACCCTCCACCACGATGCAACGGCTGCCGATAAAGCAACCATCCTCAATGATCACGGGGCTCGCCTGTACGGGCTCAAGAACACCGCCAATGCCCACACCACCACTCAGGTGAACTCCTTTTCCGATCTGCGCGCAACTACCAACGGTGGCCCAGGTGTCTACCATGGTGCCATCATCAACATAGGCGCCGATGTTTACATAAGAGGGCATCAGCACTACGTGTTTGCCGAGATATGATCCATAGCGCGCGATGGCGTGCGGCACGGCTCTTACACACAGATTCTTATAATTGGATTTCAAGAGCATCTTGTCGTGAAACTCAAACGGACCAAGGTTCCAGGTCTGCATCGGCTGTATGCTGAAATACATCAGGATCGCCTGCTTTACCCATTCGTTTACTACCCATTCGTCACCAACTTTCTCCGCCACTCGCAACCTGCCCTTGTCTATCTCCTCTATAACCGTTCTTAAGTTTTCGGTATGCGATTCGTCTTTCAGTAATTCCCTGTTCTGCCAGGCTTCGGTGACTAAAGGCTTTAAATCCATCTTTTTTCTTTTTTGTAAAATTAACACTTGCCGGTGATCTACCGAAAGAGGAAGAACATCAGTCCCTAACTTTGCAGTCAACAATGAAAACAAATTTCGAACAGGACCTGGTAAACTGCCTGGCAGTGCTGCGTGAAGGTGGGGTGATCCTCTATCCAACCGATACCATCTGGGGTCTGGGGGGCGATGCAACCGACCCCCGTGTGGTCGACCGGATATTCCGCATTAAAAAAAGAGATGAATCAAAATCAATGATCGTGCTCGTAGCGGATGAAAAGGAGATCCGGAAATATGTGGCCGATCCCGATCCCTCCATCTTCGATTTCCTGAAAACACTCAGCAGGCCAACCACTGTCATCTTCGATGGCGCCCTCGGGCTGGCTCCCAACCTTATCCATGAAGATGGATCTGTGGCCATCAGGGTGGTGCAGGATGAATTCTGCAGACACCTGATCAAACGATTCCGTAAACCCATAATATCTACCTCCGCCAACCTTTCCACCGAACCCCCACCAGAAAATTTTTCAGCTATCACTGCGGCGATAAAAAATTCAGTGGACTTCGTTGTCTCATATCGTCAACAGGAAGAACAATCTTCCCGCGCCTCTGCCATCATCAGATGGAACCGAAACGGAGCTCCCTCTGTGATCCGCGACTGAAGCCGATTCAATACCTTGCCCCATGCCAAGACGCTTTTTAATCATCCAGACTGCCTTTATCGGAGACGTGGTGCTGGCTACTTCACTGATTGAAAACCTGTATAAACAGTATCCCGATGCCAGCATCGATTTTTTGCTGAGGAAGGGCAATGAAGACCTGCTACTTGGGCATCCCTATCTCAATAACATTCTGATCTGGGACAAGAAAAAAAACAAAATCCCCAATCTGCTGAAACTGGTCGCCACTGTCAGAAAAATGAAATACGACGAAGTGATCAATGTGCAGCGATACGCGGCAACGGGCCTGCTGACAACATTCTCCGGGGCTGGCAGGAAAACAGGGTTCGACAAAAATCCTTTCAGCCGATTTTTCTCCAATCGAATTCCGCATAGTTTCGCCACAGAGGAGAGTGACCTGCACGAAACCCAACGGAATCATGCATTGATCGCCCATCTCACAAGTGAGCCTTTGCTGAAACCAAAACTCTATCCAACTGTGGCCGATGAGGACCACGTCAGGCCGCTGATCAGGCTTCCTTATATTACCATTTCACCGGCCTCCGTATGGTTCACCAAACAATATCCACTGATCAAATGGAAAGAATTCATTGACACAGTACCTGTAGACTTTACAATTTACCTGTTGGGGGGCAGGCCGGACCGCAGCCTGGCCGGATCCCTGGTGGAACAATGCCCTGGCCGAAAATTGATCAACTTATGCGGAGAACTCAACTTTCTTCAGTCGGCCGCACTCATGCGACAGGCCCGGATGAACTATGTCAATGATTCCGCGCCCATGCATTTCTGTTCTGCTGTCAACGCTCCGGTGACAGTCGTCTATTGCTCCACCATACCCGCATTTGGATACGGGCCTTTGTCGGAAATAAAATTTATTGTTGAAAGAATCGAACCATTGTATTGCCGCCCCTGTGGTTTGCATGGTCATAAACAATGTCCTGAAGGTCATTTCCGTTGCGCGCTGGACATATCGGTCAGCCAGTTGAACACATTCAATCAATAAAATAATCTGCCGTTAAACCAGATCGTTCTCCGGAAAGCGATAGCCGCTGATTAGCTAACTTTGCACCCAATGGCCATAACTTATTCAGATACTGAACTTTCTGTCTTCACGAAGATTGCTGAGGCTGCCGGCGACCTGCAAATGCCCTGTTATGTCATCGGTGGATTTGTGCGCGACAAGCTCCTTGGACGCAAGACCAAGGACGCCGACATTGTTTGCGTGGGTGATGGAATCGCCCTGGCACACGCGGTTGCAAAAAAGTTCCGTCCGGCCCCCCAGGTCAGCTATTTTAAGAATTTTGGCACCGCCCAACTGAAATTGGAGGATTGGGAAATTGAATTTGTTGGGGCCCGGAAAGAAAGTTATGCAGTCCATAGCCGGAAACCCAGTGTTGAACTGGGCACCCTGGAGGACGACCAGCTACGCCGCGACTTCACCATCAATGCCCTCGCCATCAGCCTGATTCCCTCCTCATTTGGAGAATTGATCGATCCCTTTGGCGGCATCTCGGACCTGGAAGCGAAAAGGATCGTAACACCAATGGATCCGGATAAGACCTTCAGTGACGATCCCCTGCGGATGATGAGGGGAATCCGGTTTGCTACCCAGCTCGGATTTGAGATTGACCCGGTGACACTGGATTCTATTTCCAAAAATGCCGGTCGCATCAGCATCATTTCACAGGAGAGAATAACGGACGAGGTGAACAAGATACTCATGAGCGCGAAACCGTCCGTCGGTTTCATTCTGCTCTTCAAAACCGGTCTCCTTCACCTCATCTTTCCCAAAATGATCGACCTGGCCGGGGCCGAATATGTAGATGGTCACGGTCATAAGGACAATTTTTATCATACTCTGCAAGTCGTTGACAATATCTGCCCACACACCGATGACCTCTGGCTTAGATGGTCAGCACTGCTTCACGACATCGGCAAGCCGGCGACGAAAAAATTTGAAGCTGGTCATGGCTGGACCTTCCATGGACATGAAGTAGTGGGTGGGAGGATGGTACCGAAAATATTCGCAGCCTGGAAACTGCCGCAGAACGACAAGATGAAGTTTGTGAGGAAGATGGTCGAGCTCCATTTGCGACCCATCAGTCTGACAAAGGAAAATATAACGGATTCGGCTATACGAAGGCTACTTTTCGACGCGGGGGAGGATATCGATGCCCTCATGACCCTATGCCGGGCCGACATCACTTCAAAAAACAAAACCAAGGTCAAACGCTACCTCGAAAATTTTGATTTTGTGGAACAAAGATTGAAGGAGGTAGAGGAGAGTGACAAGATCAGGAACTGGCA
Source organism: uncultured Chitinophagaceae bacterium (assembly GCA_963808065.1). Classification (GTDB taxonomy): domain Bacteria; phylum Bacteroidota; class Bacteroidia; order Chitinophagales; family Chitinophagaceae; genus Flavitalea. The sequence goes on along the minus strand of CAWEEK010000006.1, from coordinate 349,182 downwards.
GCCTCCGATAGATGGTGAAATGATCATGAAAATATTCGGATTGCCACCGGGTAAGGAAGTAGGTGTGCTGAAGACCTTTATCAGAGATGCGATCCTGGATGGTGTAATACCTAATAACTATGAAGCCTCCAGGGATTTACTCCTGAAAAAAGCCGCCGAATTGAATCTTACTCCTGTCATTCCTGTCGCCTAAAATTGCGTATTTTTGACGTTAATCCATTAACAGAGCACATGGCCATATTAAAGTTCAGAGCGTATTTCGAGGAGGATGACAGCATATACAGAGATCTGGCGATCAAGCATATTCAAACTTTTAACGAACTCCACCAGGCCATACTTAAGGCATTCGAATTCGACTCAAAACACCAGGCTACCTTCTACCGGAGTAATGACAGCTGGCTGCGGGGAAGGGAAATTTCCCTGGAAAAATATGACAGGAATTACAAGGTGCCACCCCTGCTCATGAGCGAGACCACCATCGGTTCCGAAATCAAGGATCCCAACCAGAAATTCATCTACGTCTATGATTTTGTACGCAACTGGTCCTTCCTTGTTGAGCTGATAGGCGTGTCCAAAGAAGAAAGCTCGAAGATTACCTACCCTGCGGTAGTGAAGAAGGAGGGCATCGGACCTTCACAGTATGGAGTAAAAGGACTCGTCGGTGACAAGCTTACCGAAGTGGAAGAAAAATATGATCTTACTCGTGGAGCAGAGGGCTTTGGAGTAGAAGGAGGAGAGGCCGGTGATGAAGAGGACCTTCCCGCCGATGACACGCCAGAGGAAAACACTGACGAGGTATAAACTTGGACACAAAGAACGTAATAATCATCGCCGGGCCAACTGCTTCCGGCAAAACAGCCATGGCGCTCTCCCTGGCCAGGGCGGAACAGACAGTCATTATTTCTGCTGATTCCAGGCAGTGCTTCCGTGAACTAAATGTCGGCGTTGCCAAACCCAATGCCGAAGAACTTGCTTCCGTTCATCATTATTTTATCAACTCACATTCCATCCAGGAAGAAGTGAACGCCTGCACTTTTGAAAAGTATGCGTTGGAGGCAACAGCCATGACCTTTCAAGATAAGGACACCGTGGTGATGGTAGGAGGGACCGGTCTTTATATAAAGGCATTCTGTGAGGGCATCGATCTGATTCCTGAAATATCACCAGGTTGCCGCGATGAAATTTCGAGCGCCTATAAAACCCAGGGCATCGACTGGCTCCGCGAAGAGGTTAGACAGGTGGATCCAGTTTGGTTTGCAACTGGTGAACAGATGAACCCGCAACGGCTCATGCGCGCACTGGAGGTTAAAAAAAGCACAGGCCGATCGCTTCGCGAATTTCAGACGCGTCAAAAAATAACAAGGGACTTTACCATCAGAAAACTCGCTCCATTAGTTTCGCGGGAAGAACTATACATGCGCATCAACAAGCGCGTGGATGAGATGATGGCTGCTGGATTGTTGGATGAAGTAAAAGCTCTTTATCCATATCGTCATCTGAATGCGCTGAGGACGGTAGGCTACACGGAACTTTTCAATTATCTCGATGGCAAATGGAAACTGCAGGAGGCCGTTGAAAAGATCAAAACTAAACACAAGACAATATGCCAAGCGTCAGCTGACCTGGTTTCGACGCGATCCCGAGATCGAATGGATCAAAATTTAAATCCTAAAGTCAGTAGAACGGTCCCTGTCCTGTCTTTAAGCGCCGCATAAGTATTGGCATTGTCAGCTAACCGGTAAGGAAAGTCAACGTCCTGGCTCAGACTCTGTACATAAGTAAGATCAGCGAACATACCCCAGTTCCGGTATCCGATACCTCCGCTTGCGAACATTCTCTTTGCTTCGAATTCCTTTTCTTCATATGGACTGCCATAGTAAGCGAAGCCAAGTCGCGCGGCAAAGGTGTTGAATTTCAGTTCACCGCCCACCCTGGCATTAAGAGCACCCTTGTAAGACAATTTGATGGCGTCGTTTACACCGTCGTAATATTCCGGGTCGTCCTCCGGATCGGCGGGATAAAATCGCGAAGACCTGTGCGTAACATATTCCAGATCCGCGGTTATGAATCCCTTTTGTTTTTTGACATCTTCGAATCCGGTTCCGAAAAGGTAGGTGCCACTCACCAGGAATTTCCATGGAGCAACGAGGTCGTACCGGTATTCAGGAATATCGGCATTGTTGTCGGTATAAATGGTATTTGCATCAGCAACACCAATCTCACCGTTGGTGCGGTAGTTTTCAAGGTCCGATTCCATTCTGCCGGTTGTTTTTTCCCGCAGTGCATAAATGGTAGGGGAATTAATGGCGAGACCGGCACGAAATTGTTCCGAAGCCTTAACTATTACCCCAATTTTTGCATTGAATCCAATTCCCGAGGATGAGTAGTTCTCGCGGTATTCAAACTGGTTAAAATTATTGTCTGGGTTTCCCGAGAGATCATTCTCAGTAAATGTGGATGTTCTTTCATAATTCACAATCGGTATGCCGATGCTTCCCCCGATGTAGATCTTGTCTTCAAAATTTCCGGCATAGCCAAAAGCGAGTTCGGAGATGCCTCCCTTGGTGACCACGTCCTTGCGCTGACCCAGCCTGGCTGCCGTGCCTGTAAGTATGGCATCGCGTTGTGGAAGTCCGACCACTTCGGTACCTCCGTTGACACTGAGGGTATCGATCAGGAAAGTATAGGCGGCGAGTTTGGTGCCAAAGGCAACAGGCGCTGAGTAAAGGGGAGCATCGATCGGGAGGCCCGATTGAGCAAAGTCTTCAGCGAAACTTTCCGAAAGCGAGCTGAAATCATTTTCTCCGCCGTAACTGACGCGACTGCTGAAATTAGCGCTTCTGTTAAACGCCATGCTAAAGGAACTGGCCCATCTGCTGTTCGGATTTGAAGATCCCCAAACAAAACCGGTGGTTCCCAGGCCAAATTTCGTGGCCGTTTCGTAGTCGGTGTTCGTACCAAGATATTTACCCGAACCTCCCAGAAGATTGATCCTGGGACTCACCACAAACTCACCACGTTTATAAAAACCGATGCCTGCCGGGTTGCTATATAGCGAACTGATGTCGCCACCAATCGAACCTGAAGCGCCGCCTATCGCCTGGTTACGCGCGGTTCCGGACAACTGGTTCCATGACATCCGGATGGCATCCTCCGGAATCTGAGCAAAAAGATACTGACCGGCACAGAGTGCTGTACAAACGAGAAGAATTTTTTTCATGCTAGTTTACGCTTAGCTTAACGACGGGGACGGCCGCCACTGTTGCTTCCGCCTCCGGTGGATCCACCAGCACCACTATTGCTGCTGCCACTGCTTCTTGGACTGTATGTATTGTTTGGGGTTGGATCATATGTCCGAACCGGACGATCCTGGGATGAATTATTTACTCGGGAATTATTTGGAGAAACAACCCTTCTGTAAGTACCACCGTTCCTGTTTGAATTGTTGCTCATCCTCGAATTAGGGTTCACATAACCATTGTAGTTAGGCCTTACAGCCGCCCTCCTTGTGCCAACCGCACTGTTGGAATACCTGTCGACATTAAAGCTCCTGACCCTTGTGTATCCTGCAGGGTTTGTCTTGGGGTTGACAACGATGATGTTGGAATAATAGGGGTTGTAAAAAGAGTTCCAGTTGTAGTAATTATTGAAGCCGTAGCTGCCATACATATAGGGATCATAAAAGCCTGAACCATATCCAATGCCAAAGCCTGAACCGTATCCGCCATAGCCAACGCTTCCATAAGGTCCATATCCTCCGAATCCGTTATATCCAAATGAATTGTAAGGGCTGCCGTATCCGTAGTTGTCGAACATTGACCAGCGGTAAGGGTTTCTGACTCTCATCATCAACCAGCGGTCGTTTGGTGAGGCGTAGTCGTCGTATCCGCTATAGGAATCTTCCTCCTGGTACCTGCGACCATCGCGCCGGCTATTATCAGCCGATACATAGTCATCATTCTGTCTGTCGTCCCTTGACTGCAAAATCGCCTTCTGCTCAGTACGGGCAGGGGAAAAATACACATCATCGGGGGTTTGTTCGGAGCGATAAACCGAAGAACAACTGGTGGCGATAAATCCGAGGCCTAACGCAGCTATAGCTAATGACTTCATGGCAATGTTTTTAGGTGGTTGAGGCTAAGTTGCTATTTTTGCCCCCAACCGTTAATAAAGTTACAACAAATAGACTCCGGAAAAAAGTAAACCATTGCACCGTATTTGTTAAAACTGTTAATATTTTTTCCACTCTTTATCAACCGATTAAACATATCACTATCACCTCATGAGCAAAGAAATAACGGCAAGCAGCGTAGACTATTCCCAGTGGTACAATGACCTGGTGATCAAAGGAGAATTAGCGGATTATACCGTTGTCAGGGGCTGTATGGTAATCAAACCCTATGGTTTCGCATTATGGGAAAATATGCGGGATACGCTGGACAGGATGTTCAAGGATACCGGGCACGTGAACGCCTATTTTCCGTTGCTGATCCCAAAGAGCTTTCTCAGCCGCGAGGCTGCACACGTTGAGGGGTTTGCCAAGGAGTGTGCCGTAGTGACTCATTACCGTCTGAAAAATGATCCTGACGGCAACGGGGTAATAGTGGATCCCGAGGCGAAACTGGAAGAAGAGCTCATCATCCGCCCAACAAGTGAAACCATCATCTGGAATACCTATAAAACCTGGATCCAGTCATACCGCGATCTTCCCCTGCTCATCAACCAGTGGGCCAACGTGGTGAGATGGGAAATGAGGACAAGGCTCTTCCTGCGGACCTCTGAATTTCTTTGGCAGGAAGGCCATACAGCCCATGCCACAGCCCAGGAGGCCGTTGAAGAAGCCACCAGGATGCTGGACATCTATGCCGATTTTGCAGAAAACTGGATGGCCATGCCCGTTATCAAGGGAGTGAAAACTGCAGGGGAAAGATTCGCCGGTGCGGTAGAAACTTATTGCATAGAGGCCCTGATGCAGGATGGAAAGGCGCTCCAGGCCGGCACCTCTCATTTTCTCGGACAGAATTTTGCAAAAGCCTTTGAGGTTACTTTCTCGGATAAAACAAATAAACTGGATTATGTATGGGCCACGAGCTGGGGGGTAAGTACCAGGCTGATCGGTGCTCTGGTAATGGCCCACAGCGATGATGAAGGTCTGATACTCCCACCAAGGATAGCCCCATTGCAGGTGGTCATCATTCCCATTTATAAAGGCGAGGAGCAGAAAAAGATTATCGATGACAAAGTGAATGAACTGGTAAGTCAACTGAAATCGAAGGGCATCAGGGTGAAGTACGATGATGGTGACAACCAGCGGCCGGGCTGGAAATTTGCCCAGTATGAATTAAAGGGTGTTCCCGTAAGGCTGGCCATTGGAGCCCGGGATCTGGAAAAGAATTTGATAGAGATCGCCCGTCGCGATACCCGCGAAAAGTACTCCGTTTCGATGGATGGCCTTTCCGGAACCATCGTGTCAGTTTTGGATGAGATTCAACAGGCTATGTTCAATAAAGCCTTATCTTTCAGGGAGGCGCACATAACCAAAGTAGATAGCTGGGATGAATTTGAAAAGGTGCTCGCAGAAAAGGGAGGTTTTATTTCTGCCCACTGGGATGGGACAACGGAGACCGAAGAAAAGATCAAGGAACTGACCAAGGCCACCATCCGTTGCATACCCCTTGACAATCCGCAGGAAGCAGGCTCCTGCGTGCTGACGGGCAAACCAAGCAGTGAAAGAGTATTATTTGCGGTTGCCTACTGATCAGAAATCACTGAAAATGGAATCATACACCCAACAAACAAGCATCATTCCTCCCGTAAGACCAAAAAACTGGCTGGTCGAATCCATCCTGGTAACTATTTTCTGCTGCCTTCCATTCGGCATTGCAGGGATTGTATTTGCATCACAGGTGAATTCAAAATATGATGCCGGAGACTATGACGGAGCGCAGAAAGCTTCCGCTGATGCCGGAAAATGGACAAAGATCGGAATGATCGTTGGCCTGGTCCTGGTGGCATTGAACATGATCTTCTTCTTCCTGATGGGCGGGGCCGCATTCTGGGCTTCCTTCCAGGGTATGCAGGACAATTGACGACATGGCCTTAACAAGGAAAACTCTGTTGTTATTGGGGATGGCCGCAATACCAATGCTGCTGCTGTATTTCTATTTTGACCCTGCCGACAGCATCCTTTTTCCGCCATGCCCATTTTATACGTTCACCGGACTTTTCTGTCCAGGTTGTGGATCTCAACGTGCATTTCATGCATTGCTTCATGGCCAGATCCTACAGTCAGCAGATTTCAATCTGCTTTTCGTTTTATTTCTGCCACTAATCCTGCTTGCCTTCTATGAACAAGTCCGCAAGTTGTTTTTCAGAATCAAGGATAATAAAAAAACTTCCATTTTTGATTCAACGCGCTTCTCCCGGACGGTGCTGATCGTTGTGTTGCTGTTCTGGGTCCTAAGAAATATTCCCTTATTTCCACTTGACCGGCTGGCGCCCTGATCAGCGCGACGTGTAATAATTATAATCCATCAACAGGGTTTCCAGGAAGTCCGCGGGATCCTGCGTCGTTTCCATTTTCAATTTGGTTTGGATACGATTGGCGATCCGTTCGGCAAGGTGATGGTCCTTTCTTTTTCTAACACTCACAATAATTGTTTTCAATGTGTTCAGGTCGCGGTCACTGAGTTGCATTACCAGGGGATATCTGGGCTGATAATCCAAACTGAGTTCCGTGAAAAGCGTGTCTTCCCAGGAAGCGTTGTTGCGAAGATCGATCAGGATGGTTCCGGCAATGAGATCGCCAACCCTTTGGGATGCCGGTGTAATAAAAACAGTGAACAATCCGCCGAACAGCAAGGGTACCGTCCACCATGGTATCACATTAAATATCACCGCCGGGATGATCCATACCGGAAAGTCCACAAGTCGGAAAATCCAGCGTGTAAAGTACTGTCCCGTGGTCGGCTGGCCTCCTTCCTGGGTAACAACCCTGCATCGCATGGCAAATTTACCTGGGCTTTGGCCATGCATCGTCAGCTCGCAGATGAGGTGATAAAATATTGCAGGTAAGGCCGCCACAACCCCCTTTGCGGTCTGAATGTCCGTAGTTAAAAAAAACGAAGTCGTATTCATCAATGCAGCCAGGCCCTTTGTGATCAGCCATGCGATTACTAAATCGATCATCCAGGCCAGGAACCGCCGCGCAAGAGGAGCGGTAGCAAACTCCACTTCAATATTGAATCCAGTATCAAGTTTAACGATCGGCATGGTCGTTAAAGAAACGCATATTTTCTTTCTTCTGTATTCAGTGCTTCTGATTTTATCAGTTATATTTATGGAGTTTGTACACTTGAATCCATAACCATTGAGAGAAGGCCAGTTTATTAAGAAAAACATCGAAAAATGGAAGGGATACCAGTATCAGTCTTCCAGGAATCCGGATGAAATGGCCGAAGAATTTACTGAACTGGTTAACGACCTGGGCTATGCCCGAACCTACTATCCACAAAGCAAGGTCACCCTCTATCTCAATCGTCTCGCCTCGAGGATCTACCTGGGCATCTACCGCAACAAGAAAGAAAAACAATCCAGACTCATCAGTTTCTGGACAACAGAATTGCCGCTCACCGTTAGAAAATACCATAGGGAATTGTTGGTGGCATTTTTGGTTTTCACCGGTTTTGCGGTTATGGCCGCCTTTTCTACCATGCAGGACCAGACCTTTGTGAGGGGCGTGCTGGGTGACGGTTATGTGGAAATGACCGAAGAAAATATCAGTCGCGGGGACCCCTTTGGCGTTTACAAAAGTTCCGGCGAGTTGGAAATGTTTTTCGCCATCGCGCTTAATAATATCAAAGTGGCCTTCACGGTTTTTGTAGGAGGAATATTTTTTTCCATTGGTACTATATGGGCCTTATTCAACAACGGCATGATGGTGGGCGCCTTCCAGTCTTTCTTCTTTCTGAAAGAACTCGGCTGGCAGTCAATCCTGGTGGTATGGGTTCATGGGACCCTGGAGATATCCGCCATTATTATTTCGGGAGGCGCTGGCTTTATCCTTGGGAACAGTATTTTATTTCCAGGCACCCATAAACGACTGGATGCGCTAAAAAGAGGAGCAAGGGATGGAGTGAAACTGATGATCGGCCTCATTCCGGTTTTTATTGCAGCTGCTTTTCTGGAAGGGTTCATCACCAGGTATTCCACCATGCCCCGTGCGATCAGTATTTCCATTCTCGTTTCTTCCCTGGCTTTTATTATCTGGTATTTCGTTGTCCTACCCATTCTGCTGGAAAGAAAAATGAACCGCCTGCAGAATCAAGTCAATCAGCATTCATGACCTTCGTAACAGCTTGCTTCAGAACAGTGATATGGGTGCTTGTTTTCAGCTGCTTTTCTCCTCTTATGGCGCAGGATTCCCTGATTGCAGTGCAGCAAGAATCGGAAAACAATACAATTGTCGTGCGCGAGGTGCCCGATTCAGTAACCCAGGCAAGGAAAAAGGAATTGCCATTTCTATATGCCAATGACCCCTCTTACTGGGAGCAGGATAAAAATGCCGAACGCAACAGGGAATTCATTGACTGGCTGAACAGGATCTTGTCGGGTACAATTACTAAATGGATACTTTATGGCATCCTTGCCATCATTATTCTATTTGTGATCTATCAGGTGGCCGTGGTGAATAAGTTTCTTCTTTTCTCCAGGTCGTCGGGTAAAAGAAAGGGAGCGAAGCAAGATGAGCCGGCAGAAATCAATGATGACCTTGAAGCTGCGATCAACAAGGCGACAGAGGAAGGGAATTACCGGCTTGCCGTCCGTCAGTCATATTTACTGACGCTGAAAAACCTAAGCGACCGCAGGGTATTGCAGGTCAGGTCAATGGCAACCAACCACGATTACCTGGAGCAGTTGAAGAATACACCAAGTTATGAGGGTTTCAATCGCCTGACAGATCTTTATGAGTACATCTGGTATGGTGAAGTCCAGCCAACCCGGGAACAGTTTGACAAGGTGAGAAATCATTTCATCCATTTTAATTCATCCAATTGAGGCCGGGTGGAATATATCGTCAATTCCGGGCAGCCAGGCTGCTGCGCTTCTGCCTTGCCGTTATTGGTATTCTGCTGCTATGTGCGTCCTGCAAACCGGTATTGAACAAAAGGTTCAGCCTCTGGAGAAATGACCGGATTCCTTACGGCACCTATTATGCTTTTCATTCGCTCGAATACATATTCAAAAATGCCACGATCGAGTCATTCCGGTTTTCGCCTGAGTTACTAAATATCTCACGAGAAAATAATGCGAGTCCGAAAGCCTATATCGTTATCAGCCCAAGCGTGATCCCAAGCGAAGAGGAGCTGAAGGCCATACTTGATCACGCGGCAAACGGCAACTATGTTTTTATTTCTTCCCTTGAACCTGGCGACAATCTGCTCGACAGCCTGAACCTGAAAATTTCTCCGTTGAATCGCAACATCTATGATGATTCGCTGTCGTTGAGCCTGATCCATCCGGTCACGGAGGATTCGGTTGGTTACTTATATCCCGGCATTTCAATGGCCCGGCATTTTACGGACATGGATTCGAGTGTGACAAATATTCTGGGAAATGACAAGGAGGGTCGCGCAAATTTTGTGAGTTTAAGGTATGAAGGGGGAGGAGCGATATTTCTGCAACTTGCCCCTGCGGCGTTCACGAACTTCTTCCTGCTACACAAGGAAAACAAATCTTATTATGACCTGGCCATGTCGCAGTTTCCCGATTCGGTCCGTTCTGTAAAATGGGATGATTATTTCCGGACGCATGAAAATGGCAAGGGAGAAGAAGAAAAACAGGGCTTTGACAAACTGCGCATTTTTCTCTCGAACCCGGTCCTCCGCTGGGCATTCTGGCTTGCTATCATTCTGATTGGTGTCGTTTATCTTTTTGAATCAAAGAGAAAGCAAAGGATCATACCCGTTGTAAAACCGCTCAAAAATGCATCTCTTGATTTTGTGGAAACGATCGGCAGATTATATTTTCAGCAAAAAGACAATCGAAATTTGTTTGAGAAGATAAGGACTCAATTTATGGGCTATGTCCGACACCGGTATAAACTAACACCTAACGTCACTGAATCGGACCTGGAAAATAAATTGGCCTTTCGTAGTGGTTATGATCCTGAGGAAATAAAAGAGATCTTTGGGCAGCTCCGTGTGCTGGACAACAAATCCTCCATTTCAGATGATGAATTGCTGGAAGTCAACGATAAAATTGATAAATTCTATAAAAAGGCCTGACCATGGAAGAAAATATTTTTGAACAACGTACTGATCTGACTCACCTGCAACTGGCGGTCGACAGGCTTAAGCAGGAGATTGGGAAAGTAATAGTTGGTCAGGATCAGATGATCGAGTTACTGCTTGCAGCCATGCTCGCAGACGGTCATGTGTTGATAGAAGGTGTTCCCGGTGTTGCAAAGACGCTTACCGCCAAATTGCTGAGCAAGGCGATATCTGTGGATTTTTCGAGGATACAATTTACACCCGACCTCATGCCCAGTGATGTGATCGGAACTTCTGTCTTTAACCCCAGGGAATCAGTTTTCCAGTTTCGGAAGGGTCCGATATTCAGTAACATCATTCTTATCGATGAGATAAACAGGGCGCCGGCTAAGACACAGGCCGCCATGTTCGAAGTGATGGAAGAAAGACAGGTTACTGTCGACGGGCAAACTTATTTACTACCACCTCCTTTTATTGTACTCGCTACCCAAAATCCCATCGAGCAGGAGGGAACCTACCACCTTCCGGAAGCACAGCTCGACCGATTCCTGTTTAAAATTTTGATCAATTATCCTACTGCGGAACAGGAATTCGAAATACTCATGCATCATCATACTGCAAGGGCCGAAAACTTCCTCGAAAATATTGTTGCCGTTCTTGCTCCTTATGAACTCGGACAATTGCGCAAGCAGGTAAGGCTTATTCACATGGAGCCCAAACTGATGAACTATATCACCGCAATCGTCGGCAGTACGCGAGGCCATAAATCAATTTATCTCGGCGCATCCCCCCGGGCGTCCATCGGCATCCTCAATGGGTCCAAGGCCCTCGCGGCGATGAGAGGCAGGGATTTTGTTACTCCGGAAGACATTATTTACATCAGCCCTGCTGTGTTGAGACACAGGTTGGTACTTACTCCTGAGAAGGAAATGGAAGGGGCGAGCACAGACGAAGTGATCAACGAACTTATTCACCACATCGACGTGCCCCGTTAAAATGATTAAAAACTATCTCACACCTTTATTCTTTGGAAAAAGATTTTATCTGGTCTTTTCCCTCATCATTGCATCCTTCCTGGTCGCCTATGCGTCAACAATTGTATTTGTCCTGGCCCGACTACTGCTCCTTGTGTTCCTGTTATTGTTATTGCTTGATTACCTCGTGCTGTTTATAAAAACGAAAGGAATTACCGGTTCCAGGATACTCCCTCCACGATTCAGCCTTGGAGACGAGAACCTCGTAAATCTAGTCCTTAAAAATAATTACAGGTTTACCGTTCACATTAGTGTGATCGATGAGCTCCCTGTTCAGTTTCAACGACGCGATTTTGTTTTGAAGTCGACGATTGTTGGCGGGGTCGACAAAAAAATTTCCTATTCTCTCAGGCCATTGCAGCGCGGAGAGTATCAATTTCATCTGCTTAATGTTTTTGTCAGTTCACCACTTCGGCTGGTGGTAAAACGATATCGCTTGCCTGCATCGGCAATGATCAAGGTATTTCCTTCCTATCAGAACCTGAAGAAATTTGAGCTGCTTGCCTCTTCGAATCACCTTACGGAATACGGCCATCGACGGATACGGAAAATCGGGCAGAGCGTGGAATTTGAACAGATCAGGGAATATGTGAATGGTGATGACATCCGCACCCTAAACTGGAAGGCGACCGCCAGAAAGGGAGGCCAGCTGATGATCAACAATTACACCGACGAAAAGAGTCAGCAAATCTATTGCCTGATGGACAAAGGAAGGGTGATGAAAATGCCTTTTGAGGGTATGACCCTGCTGGATTATTCCATCAATGCCGCACTGATGCTGACGCGGGTGGCGCTTATCAGGCAGGATAAGGCGGGATTGCTGAGCTTCAATGATAAGATCGATCAGTTTGTGATCGCGGGCAGGAAAAAAGGACAGATGAATGCCATCCTCGAAACACTTTATGACCAGGAGACCAAATTCGCGGAAACAGACTATGAAAAGGTGTATGGCTTTGTCAAATCACGGATCTTACAGAGGAGCCTGATCGTACTCTTCACCAATTTTGAATCCCTGTCGGGACTGCAGCGACAAATCCCTTATATCAGGGCCATAGCCCGGAATCATTTGCTATTGGTTGTGTTTTTTGAAAATACCGGATTGAAAACCCTGACGGGCAAAACGGCGGATGATATCGAGACCTTATATCTTCGCACCATCGCGGGCAAGTTTGAGTATGAGAAAAAGCAAATGGTGAAGGAATTGCAACAACACGGCATCTTCACCATCCTCACAACACCGCAGCAGCTGACCATAAATGCAGTGAATAAATATCTCGAACTAAAGGCCAGGCAGGCCGTTTAATACAATGGCCAGAATTTTTGAAGAGGGACAAGTACTGCTGATCGATAAGCCATACGACTGGACATCGTTTGATGTTGTACGCAAGCTCAGGTCGGTCATCCGGATAAAGAAAATTGGCCACGCAGGAACCCTCGACCCCCTGGCTACCGGGTTGCTGATCGTCTGTACTGGAAAGTTCACCAAAAGGATCAACGAGTTCATGGCTCGCGAAAAAGAATACACCGGATCCATTGTCCTTGGCGCCACAACGCCAACTTATGACCTGGAAAGCATACCCGAGGATTTCCGTGATTGTTCGGCCATTACACAGGACGTGGTGAGCAATGCAGCCTCCCTGATGACGGGAACGATAATGCAAACTCCACCCATTTATTCAGCAATCAAAAAAGACGGCAAGCGGGCCTATGAGCTTGCGAGAAGAGGCACTGAGGTAGAACTGGCCGCCCGGCCCGTAACTATTTCATCATTCGACACCAGGCTGGATGGCAACCAGGTAAAATTCAGGATCGTGTGCTCCACGGGCACCTACATACGAACCATCGCGAACGATCTTGGCCTTGCCCTGGGCTGCGGTGGTTACCTTGGCAGCCTTTGCCGCACGAGGATCGGGGAATTTTATCTCCGTGATGCCCTTACCATGGATGAGGCTGTGAAGAAATTTACAGAAATGATGAACGGGGAATAATAGCATTTCACGCAAAGGCGCAAAGAAAGCGCAAAGCCGCAAAGGTTACCTGTATTTTCTTTGCGACTTTGCGCCAGCCGCAGGCTGCTTTGCGACTTTGCGTGAAATCTTATTTGCGTCTCTGCGTGAAATATATTTTTATTTCACCGCGGTAGAATCACCGCGCTGGAAATAGCATTGTTCCTGCTGATGGTGGTTCCTACCGTTTCTCCATCCACCAAACCTGAATGCGAAAACATTTCCAACGATAACCATCACGACAAGCAGGATGGTGGAAATCTTCGCCAGTGTGGTCAGAGATTTCTTCTTTGAAAAATTACCGAATACATAGCCGATAACAAATACCAACGCAGCAATTAGAAGAAGGCGTACTAAAATGAATACAATTATCATAAAAATTGATTTTTGAGTGAATAAATCAGTTTAATTTTTTCAGAATGGCATCTGCTTCAGGTTCTCCCCAATGTGGTTGAACACCGGAACGGTCGTCGTTTTTGAATTTTGCCTTGGCCTGGGTGAGTAGCTCTTTTGCCTTGACCTTATCGCCGCCCCATTTTTTTGGCGTTTCATTTTGTTCCCATCCTTCGATCATTAGCGCCCGTGGATTTTCCGGGTTCAACTGCCTGGCCAGTCGTGTGGCGTTGCCGGACTTTGTACCGTATTCTCTGCCATAGGTCATTGGGTTGATGAATACCATGGCGCGGTTGGCCATGCTGAGCACACAATACAATTCCGACAGTTCCTTTTTCTGTTTGACTGTATCGATCAGTGCGAGCGCCTGCTTTACCTGCTGCCTTGACAACTGGGCAAAGGGTTCGATCTTGTCGCCGTCCTTTTCATAGAGCCAGCCTATTTTGGCATTGCAATAAGCTGCATAGTAGTATGGCAGCCAGTCGGCCTTGGCAGAGCCGGCAATTTCCCCGAATTCGTTGGCGATGGTTTTGAAATCTTCTACCGACTTTGCCTGGTCAAGTTTGGCGACTACAGGTGTTAACTCCTCTTTTGAACTTTGTGCTGTTGTTGTAAACTGAATACCTGCAAGCAGTGTTGCGATAACGATTAACTTTTTCATGTAAGTTGTTTTTATGGTTGATTAAAGAACTTGATCCATCAGGTCATTCCTCCTGTCGATACCCAGGGTGATGAAAAAACCGACGTAGTAATACCTTGGAGCAGGGAGGGTGATGGCTACTTTGTTGGCGCCGTTGTAACTGAAATTGTATCCGAATACCTGTTTGCTTCCAAGGAGATTGTTCACTCCGAGCGCAACCCCCGAAAAGTCACGGTTTTTGGATTTTGGAAACATGGTAAACAGGTAGGCCAGGTGCACATTCACCGCATTGTTTGCCTTAGTGGTCCCCTGTGCCTGGATAATTGTTTTTCCTTCACTTCCCTGCTTGAGATCATAGTATGGTCTGCCTGTGGCCAGGGAGTAGGAGACATTTGCACTGAGACCGAGATCAGGAAAGAATTGTTTCAGAGCAATGGCAAGCGTATGCGGGGTAGTATAAGAAGGTTCCAGTTCGGTTGGATAATTCATATACTGCCTTTTGGTGTCGAGATAAGTGTAACTGACCCAATAGTCGAGGTTTTTGAAAGTTCTCTTATCCCGAAAAAACAATTCAATCCCTTTGGCATAACCCGTACCCTTGTTGGATGGCTGGGGATCCGCGGTGACCAGATTGTGGTACTTTTTGTAATAGCCTTCTATCCTGAATATCCTGTTGGATATTTTCTTCTGGTAGTTCAGGATATAATGATCCGCGCGCATGTTGATCAGGTCTGGATTCTGAACAAGAAAATAATTGGAGGGCTTCTGATAGAACATTCCATAGGCCAGGCTGACCTGTCCGCCATCATCAAACCGGTAGGCGAGGCTGACGCGGGGAGCGAGCGTGAAATCTTTGAGTAAGGAAGAATATTCTGCTCTTGCGCCAATCTTCGCAGCCAAATTCCTCAGGATGTAAAAATCTGATTCTGCAAATACTGCCGTGAGCCGATCCTTCAATTCCTGCTTGTATTCATCATTGACAATCCGGGTACTCCTGTTATCAGCGCTGAAGATATCCTCCACACCAAACCTTATCGACGTCGAACGGGGCAGTGTTTTAGTTAGCACAATCTTTTCCTGGTGAAAATTGACCAGTGAACGTGAACCGTTGTTTTTATTCCCAAAAAGTGTGTCCTGGATAGCAATGACTTTATTGTTACTGTCCAGCAGTTGATTGTTGATGCGGTCGTCTGAGTAATTGTAGGCCAGGGAGGCATCAATTTTCCAGCTGTTGCCGAGATGTTCGCGGTAGGACAGGTGGGCATAGAGATTCTTTCCGGCGAGATCAAAGGAGGATTTCAGTGTGCTACTGTCAATGTCGGGGTTTCTCATGGCAATCCTGTTCTGTCCGAAGTTGGTATAGAACTTAAGCATACCCGTCTTGCTGGTTTTTATTCTAAGGTTGGCATCGGTAGTGAGGTATTCGGGATCCTTGATATAGTCGGGTCTTTGTGGTACTATCTGGTTGTACAGTTTCGCATTGCTGTAGCCCATATCAATTCCATAACTCGATTTTCTATTTGGTGAGAGCTGCTGGTAGCCGAGTGAAGTGTGGGGTGGAAATATGCTGAAACTTCCGGACGACTGATCGGGCAAGTCTATACTTTCAAGGATCAGGGCGCTGCTGAGTGCCTGACCGTACAAAGCCGAATACCCCCCGGTACTGAACAATATGCCTTTGAACAAAAAAGGGCTCACCCTGGCCGGCTGCAGTATTCCCGGAACTGATGAGAAATTTGGATTGGGAAGAAGAACGCCGTCTATGAATTGTTTAGCTTCCTCATTGGTTCCACCACGCACGAAGAGTCCTTCTTTTTCGCCCACAATCTGGGAGCCTGGCAGCGACCGCAACGAATTCGCCAGGTCGTTACCATTGCCTGCAACAGTTACAGCGTCTATGGGTGTGAGTGAGGCGCCCTTTGCCTTGTCACTGGCTTCGAAGGAGCCGGCATTGATGACTACTTCGGCGAGTTCACCCCTTGCAGGATTCAGCGTAATCTTCAGTTGGATGGTCTTTCCGTTCAGTTCGATCGGTTGTTTTGAAGCGCGGAATCCGACAGAACTGACTTCAAGCGTTCTCTTTCCCGATCCGGAAAGTGAAAGGGTAAACTTTCCGCTGCTGTCGGCGTTGATGCCCTCGCCGTTTTCTTTGATCCTGATGCTTGCTGCACTGATGCCATTGCCCTTGCTATCAGAAACCTTTCCTGATACTATAGTCTGCGCAAACGAATGCAACATCGAAATCGAAACAATGGTCAGCAGGATAATTTTTTTCATGGCTGTAAGTTTATGACCCAAAACTATCAGCCGGAACGAAGGATTAATTCATTGAATAGACAAGATGGGAACTTGAATCGACAAGAAGGAAGATTAAAGAGAGAGACGGTCTTCAACCGCGGCGCGATAGGTTTCGCTGAGAGGAAGTTCAACGCTTCCAATGCAAAGGAGGTCACGTTTGATAGCGGTTACCTTGTCGGCAGAAACGATGTAAGATTTATGTATGCGGATAAAACGCTGTGGACTCAGCCGTTCTTCGAGAGATTTCATACTCATTTTCGTGATCACAGGTTTTGGTGTATTCTCCAGGAAAATTTTTACATAGTCCTTCATTCCTTCTATGTAAAGAATATCCGCAATGGTGATCCTGATCTGGTTGTATTCCACGTAAACAAAGAAATATCCGGGCTGATCCTCTTTTGGCGGCGCCGTTTGCAGGTTGAAGATTTCCTGTGCCTTGTTGCAGGCTTTGAGAAATCTTTCAAAGGAAACGGGTTTCAACAGATAATCAATTGCATCGACCTCAAAACCCTGGAGGGCGTGTTCCTTGTAGGCGGTAACAAAGATAACCATGGGTTTTCTTGTCAGCGACTGCACGAATTGCAATCCGTTCAAACCGGGCATCTGGATGTCGAGGAAGATCAGGTCAATCTTTTCTTTGTGCAAGAGGTCAGCCGCCTCCATGGCATTTCTGCAACGGCCCACCAGTTGCAGGAAGGGAACTTTGTTAATATTGTCAACAAGCAGATCCAGCACCAATTTTTCATCATCTACGGCAATACACCTGATCATAGCGCAAGTTTTAAATGTACGGAAAACACCTGCTGGTCATCTTTGATGAGCAGCTCATATTTTTTTGGATACAGGAGCTCGAGTCTGTGTTTTACATTTTCAACTCCGATTCCCTTATTCCGGTCCTTGGACGAGTCACCTTTCTGATAATTATTTTCAACGCTAAATTGCAGCTTTTTTTCCTGCACCTGAAGGTTTATGCGGATATATGGATCCGTGACCAGGCCAATTCCATGCTTGAAGGCGTTCTCAATAAAGGGCACCAGTAACATGGGTTCCAGCTCCGACTCAGGTGAATCATTTTTGATGTTTGTTACCACCGTCACCTGGTCGCCAAAGCGTAATTGTTGCAGGGCGACATAATTGTTAATGTATTCTATTTCCTGCGCCAGTGTGATCTTTCCTTCTGCCGAATCATATAACATATACCTGAGTAATTCTGAAAGCCTGATAAGTGAGGACTCCAGCAACGGAGATTGCTGACGGGCCAGGGCAACCATATTGGTGAGCATGTTGAACAAAAAATGCGGACTCACCTGTGATCTTAGAAATTTAAGTTCGGAGTCGAGTCTCTCGGTTTTTAACTCTTTTGCTTTCCTGTCCTGGGCTAATTTGTCTATGACGAGCCGGTAAATAATGGAAGCGATAAAAAAGGGTATAAGAGGGAAGAATACAATACTTTGATTTTGCTCATTTACAGGATAAGCCGGATAGAGACCGATGAAGGCCATTTTAATACGGTAGGAGAGCGCGAACAGCGCTATCAGCGCTAATGGATACAAGGGCCATCTACGCCTGGTCATCAGCTTTGGATAGAGCCAGTAGGCGTTGAAATAAAACAACGCTATGTGGAAAAGATTTGAATACAGGAAGTAGTTTGGGGGCAAATGAAAAAAATCCTGTCCGTGTAGCATCAGGGCAGGCACGGTAAGAAGTAATAACCAGATCAGGACATGAAGACCTTTTGTAAAATAGGGATGTTGAAGCCATTTCATTCCTGCTAATTTACTCCGATCTCGTTCAATCTGTGCTTTGAGTAGACCAAAGAGGGGAATGTGCAGACGTAATAGTTACTTTTTTCAAAAAAAGTAACCAAAAAATATGGCGCTGTCAGAATAAGGCCTAAAATTTTCTGCGTGCCGCTACGGCGAAGGAATGCTCCGGTCAGCCGAGGTAATACTGTTGTACAGTTGTAACTATTGTCTTTATATTTTCAATCCACATCTTCGCCGTTTGCCGCGGCACTTGAAAATTTTGCCTTGCCCGTCGTCGCTGCTTCGCAGCTATGGCGGGCAAGGCCGGCCTTATTCTGAAGGCGCAAATACGACAATCAGAAACAGAAACAGAAACAGAAAAGAAGGAACAGGAACAGAAAGAGGAACAGGAACGGGAAGAGAAAGAGAAAGAGAAAGAGAAAGAGGGACGCAGTCATCATCTGAATCTTCGCGCTGTTTCTCCGCTCTTCGCTCTGTTTCTCCGCTGTCCGCTCTGTTTAGTTCCCCGATACACTTATTTTTATCCTAGAAATCAGACAATGGTCATAAAGAACTTCATCCAGGCATTTACAATACTATTCTTTTCTATCGGTGTGGTAGAAGCACAGGATACACCACGAATACGATCTGCCCTACTTAATGAGATCTCGGGGCTGGTGGCTTCCGGAAGCTCCGACACGATTTTCTATGCGGTCAATGACAGCGGCGACAGCAGCCGTTTTTTTGCCGTGGACACTAGCGGACGATTGATTGCGACCCATCACTACAAGGGTTCGAATCCAAAATTTCCATTGGGTGTGATGGACTGCGAGGATATGGCCTGGGGACCGGGAAAGATAAGGGGGAAGAACTATCTCTATGTCGGTGACATCGGCGACAACCGCAGCATCCGGCCCTTCATCACGATCTTTGGTTTTGAGGAGCCACAACCTGGTGATACCCTCTCCAACCTGAACAGAACGGTGATCAACCTGAAATATCCTGACCACCCAAGAGATGCCGAGGCTTTTCTGATCGATCCCTTGTTAAAGACCATCTGCATCATTTCAAAACGAGAGGACACAGTCGGAATCTATGAAACAACTTTTCTTGATAACAACCTCGATACGCTGACACTGGAAAGGAAAGGTCTTCTGGTTTTACCGCGCACGATAATGCGATTAACCAGGCAGGTGGTTTCCGCCGACATTTCCCGTGACGGAACCCAGCTTCTGATCAAGACCTATGGTAGTATCTATTACTGGAAAAGAAAAGGAATGGAGTCGATCGCCTCTGTATTGAAACGAAAGCCATTGTCATTGCCTTATAATGTTGAACCACAGGGTGAGACTATTGCATTCAACAGAAAGGGAACCGGATTCTACTGCATTAGCGAGGGACTGAACCCTGTGATTTATTATTATCCATTGAAGTAGGCGTAGGAAGGAGGAATAGAAAGAGAAACAGAAACAGGAACAGGAACAGAAACAGAAAGAGGAATAGAAGGACGATTTGCCCAGCATTTGTATTTGCGCCTTCAGACTAAGGCCGGGCCGAAGGCAAAATTTTCAAGTGCCGCGGAAAACGGCGAAGATGACGATTGAAAAACCTCAGACGATAGTTGCCACAGTAGAAGAGAATTACCACTGCCGACCGAAGCATTTCTTCGCCGTAGCGGCATGCAGAAAATTTTAGGTCTTATTCTGACAGCGCCAGATTTTTTTTGCCTACTTTTTTTCTAAAAAAAAGTAGGTGAGGTTCCCTCTTTGAAAAAGAGGTTCTAAAAAAAAGTAAGTCAGGTTTATTGAAAAGAGTACCCGATGCCCAGCTGGAACTGCCCACTGCCGATCTCTAATTTCTGAAACCAGCCGTCCTTCTCATTATACACTGGGTTCTTGACCTTGTAAGCCCAATCGAATCGAATGAGGAAGAAATTGAAGTCCAGGCGGATGCTGGTGCCGGCACCCACGGCAAGATCGCGGTAAAGCCGGCTAAGCTTGAATTCAGCGGAATCCAGTCGTGTAGTATTGTCAAATGTCTTTGCCCAGATATTACCCATGTCGGTGAACAGGGCACTTTTCACTTTCACTCCTGCAATGGTGGCCACATCGAAACGATACTCGATATTTCCTTCCAGCATCATATCACCAAAACGGTCCCTGATCAGTGTGTCGTTCTGAAAAACCGAAGTAGAACCGGGGCCAAGTTGGCGCACCTGCCAGGCCCGCATGCTGTAAGGACCTCCTCCAAAATACGCTTTAAAGAAAGGCAGGTTGTTCTCAGGCTGATCCCCGTTTTTCCCATAGACATAACCATAGCCTCCAAAGGCCCGGAAGGCCCAGGTCGACCGGTCCCTTTCAATAAAATGTTTGAATTCCACGTCAAGCTTTACAAATCTCCTGAGGTCTCCTCTTTCAAAGTTTTTAAACAGGCCAGCTATCGCTCCGCTTTCCTCGAGCTTGACCCGGAATGCGCTTCTTGACGAAGTCCTGATCCTGGCGGTGCTGAAACCCAGTATCTGGCTTACAATAATTCCATTGTTGAAGGCCTGGGCAATTGTGGGATATTTGTTTTCCAGCCTGCGCAGACTGTCAGATTTTGAAACATCGGTCAGCTCAAAGTTGAACGGAATGTATTGCCAGTTGATATTCCGTTTTGTCCAGTCATAACCCATTGAGGCGTTGAAGGAGCGGACATCGAACAACCTCCGTCTTTTCGTGTATGCAGCATTTACATTGATGATCGTCCTGGGTGCGATGACAGTTTTTTCGGCCCTGATCCGGAACGGCGTGATAAAGCGCGGAACAAAGATGCTGTGTGCCAGACTTGTCTGGATGGTTTGAATAAAGTTAGAACCGAGCTCCACGCCAAACCGCGCATTGGTTGAAGTGGGCACACTTTCCCTGAAACCATTGCGGTTTCTCAATCCCATGTTGAGACCGATCCCGAAAAGCGACCCCGTGGTCAGCACATCATTGGCATTACGGCTTGTTTCAAAATCTACATTGAGATTCCGCTTCTTTCCCGGGTAGAGCAGAACATCCGCGTCGAGTATGTGCAGGGAGTCAGACCGTTCTCTAACATTCATGTCTACCTGTTGCCAGGCCCCCAGGGTGGTGAAAGTATTGATGGTCTTGAAGTAATCAGACTGCTTGTACAGGTTCCCTTCCTTCGCTTCGATATTCCTGGCAATAAAGGGCAGCTTGAATTTCCTGGTCAACGGGAAAAAAGTATAACTGCCGACCATAACCGAACCGGTACGGGGCAATGAATCATTGATAGAAAAGCGATCTGGATATACCTTGATCTTGCCCCAATAATATTTTGACAGGTGACTACTGTCTTTGAGTGGACGTTGTCTGAAAACAACACTGATGGTCGGCTGGGTCTTTTTCTTCTGGAGTGAATCAAGAAGTTCCAGCTGTTCAAAGGGATCCAGACCCGGGTCGATCAGCGCGGCCACTACAGTGTCCTGTTCTACGTAAAGGTCTTCCTTAGTCAGCTTGTAGTATCCATTGTCCCTGTACAGTGCGAGTAGCCTGTCGAGTTCGCCAGACACATTATTGATTGAATATGAATTGCCTTCTTTCAGAGCCGATTTGGATTTGCTGGCCAGGGCGAGCCGCTGCAGTTCGGGATCGTCAAAATCGTATCCGATGGAGTCCATCCTCAAAGCCTTGCCCGTGGTAACAGAAAACCTGATGTAGACCCGCTTCTCTTTTTTATTCCTGTTAACAGTATAAAAAGTGTCGGTGATCAACGCGTTGAAATAACCCCGCGAATTCAGCAGGGCGGTCATGAATGTTTTCGATTTCTGAATATAAACACTGTCAAACGCCGGTGGTTTTAGCAAACGGTAATAGAAAGGAGGCCAGCCCACGGTAAGAATGGGTCGGATCCGCAGGCTGTCGTCCATCTGGTTGATCAGTGCGTTTCTTAATTCGAGTTCCCTGGGATTGGAGAGTTCGGAATTTACGATAACCGTCGACTTGAAAACAAAGGGCTTGTTCTTTTCATATTTTTTTGCAACAACACAAGAATTAGTGAGCATCAGCATGGCGAGAGCAGGGAGCAACAGACGGGGAACACAAAAAAAATTAACTTGCCTCCTTGATAGCATATTGGGCCAAAAGTAATCAATGACGAAATCCGACTTCAAATATATCCAAAGTTTAAGCCAGAAAAAACATAGAGATGCAGAAGGCGTCTTTATTGCAGAAGGTCCGAAACTAGTGGCTGAACTGCTCTCAGGTTCATTCACAGCGCTGGTTCAGGTATATGCTACTGAAGCGTGGGTAGATTCTTCACAAGCGCAACTGAAACCGGGCTCTCCAGTGACGACAGTTTCCGAAGCAGAATTAGATAGAATCTCCCTTCTCACTACGCCTAACCAGGTGCTTGCGCTGTTCAAGAAGCCCAATCGAGAGGGATTAAGACTCTCGGGCACCATCACGCTTTTTCTCGATACGATCCAGGACCCAGGCAACATGGGCACAATCATCAGGTGCGCCGACTGGTTCGGCATCACACAGGTTGTGTGCACTGAAGATTCAACGGATGCTTATGGGCCAAAGGCAGTCCAGGCATCCATGGGAAGCATCGGCAGGGTAGCCGTGGAATACACTGATCTTATTGAGAAGCTGAAAAAAGAGAGTGGTCTTAGCGTCTATGCGGCCACGTTAGATGGGCAAACAATTGGCTCAGTTGACAGGATAAAAGAAGGTGTGATCATGATCGGTAATGAATCCAGGGGGCTGAACCGGGAACTGATTAGATTGTCCACATGCCAGGTATCCATACCCAAAACCGGCGGGGCCGAATCGCTCAACGCCGCTGTGGCCACAGGGATCATACTTTCCCATCTTATCTGAAGATTACGAGGATTTTACCATTATGTAGTCGGTCATGACAAACCCGGAACCGACATCGGTGTCTTCGGACCTGTCAATACGAAAGCCATAATTTTCGTAAAATTTTATCGCCGGGTTCTTTCGATATACCCCCAGTTCCACCGCTGTTGGATGCAATGGAGCGATGGCGGCAAATATGTGGTCGAGCAGCTGACGACCCAGTCCCTTTCCCTGCACGGCCTGATGAACATACAATTTGTGTATTTTGAAAACTCCGGATTTTGTTGGACCAGAATACGAGGCAAAACCAACCGGCTCTCCATTGAGTTCCGCTACAATAAATTTTTGTCCTTCTTTCATCTGTCTCACCAAAGCCTCTTCGGTGTAAAACAGTTCGAGCAGATAATTGATCTTTTCTTCCGGCTGCAACTTACCATAGGCTTCGGGCCAGATGGCGTGGGCCAGGGTTTTGATGGTCCTGATATCTGCAGCATCCGCACCGCGGATAGTGAGGGTGGCGTTGTCTACATGTGACATCCGGTAATTATTGCTGATCTTCTTCCTGAGCTTCGTGGTTGTCGCCGCCGAGGCTGTAATAATTGTTTTCCTCGTCCTCACCCCCAATCTGCTCTTCCTTGTCGTCGAGTTCGCTGCCGGGAACATCCAGGCTTTCTTCCTCATCAACGTCCTCATCAATGGGGTCCAGCCCGGAACGCTGGCTATCAGTCTCGTCTTCCCCCATATCAGCATCAGCCTCTGGATCACCAAGCGCGATCAGGTCCTCGTTGGTTACGTCGGCATCCGTGCCGCTAACAATGCCCAGATCGTCGGTCTCGTCGTCCGGAACCGTTTCATTTACTCTTACCCTCCGCTCGTTGTCGGCATCCGGGGATAGCCTTTTTGAATTTCCGATATCTTCCGGGTCTGTGTTGACTTTTTTGTTCCCAGTGGCGGGATTGGTGATGTCGTCTCCGGATGGATAATGTGGATAACCCGGCAAATCCCTGTCCCCGTCGCTTGCATTCCTTTTATTATCAGCGCCTTCTGCGTCTTTTCCCCCCTTGTTGTTTTTCATGAGTGAGTTTTGTTCAATCCACTGAAAAATTTATGCCGCAAGTTTTTACGAAAACGACAATAGGTTTTTTCCAAGCTAGGCTTTAATTATCTTTGCCAATTAATTAATTGCATAGATGATTACAGTGAATAATGTTACCCTTTCTTTCGGGAAAAGGGTGTTGTTTGATGAAGTTAACCTCAGTTTTAACAAAGGAAACTGCTATGGCGTGATTGGCGCCAATGGCGCAGGAAAGTCAACCTTTTTGAAGATCCTTTCGGGAGAAATCGAACCAAACAAAGGAACGATTGAAATTACCCCGGGCGAACGTATGGCCGTGCTGAAACAGGATCAATTCCAGTATGACGAACAGACCGTTCTGAATACCGTGCTGATGGGGCATAAAAAGTTGTGGGATGTGATGCATGAACGCGATGCGATTTATGCCAAAGCGATTTTACCGAAGAAGATGGAATGAGAGCGGGAGAACTGGAAGCTGAATTTGGAGAGATGGGCGGATATACTGCGGAAAGTGATGCGGCCAGCCTGCTGAGCGAACTGGGTGTGAAGGAGAATCATGCACCAGCAGCTGATGAAAGATATTCCGGGCCCATGAAAGTGCGGGTGTTGCTGGCGCAGGCTCTATTTGGAAATCCCGACATCCTGATCCTGGATGAGCCTACCAACAACCTCGACGTGCAAACCATCGCCTGGCTGGAAAATTTCCTGGCCGACTATGAAAATATCGTGATCGTCGTTTCGCACGACCGTCACTTTCTTGATGCCGTTTGTACCCATGTGGCCGATGTGGACCGGCAGAAAATAAAGATCTATACCGGTAACTATACTTTCTGGTACGAATCGAGCCAGCTTGCCGCACGGCAGATGACCGACAAGAACAAGAAGACGGAAGACAAACGAAAAGACCTTCTGGAATTCATCGCCCGGTTCAGTGCCAATGCCTCCAAATCCAAACAGGCCACTTCACGGAAAAAAGCCCTGGAAAAACTGGTTATTGAAGACATCACTCCTTCCAACCGAAAATATCCCGGCATTGTATTCAAACAATTGCGGGAAGTCGGCAACCAGATACTTAATGTGAATAAACTGTCCAAATCGGCTGACGGCAAAGCTCTTGTTCAAAAACATCACTTTTACCGTAAACAAGGGCGATAAAATTGCGATTGTTTCCGACGATCAGACGGCAGTGACCGCTTTTTTTGAGATCATTAATGGCGAAGATGAACCGCAGATAACGGCAACTTTGAATGGGGAACTACGGTTTCAAAAGCCTATCTGCCCAATGATAATACCAAATATTTCACAGAAAATCTGCCTCTCATGGACTGGCTCAGGCAGTATGTTCCGCCGTCATGTAACCGATGTGGATGAGCCTTTTTTAAGGGGATTTCTGGGAAAAATGCTGTTTAGCGGAGATGAGATCCTGAAAAAAACGGGTGTATTGAGCGGTGGAGAAAAGGTACGTTGCATGATCAGCCGCATGATGCTGCAGGATCCCAACGTGGTTATCCTGGACGAACCTACTAACCACCTCGACCTCGAATCCATCCAGGCTTTCAACGAAAGCATGACGAATTTTAAAGGCATCGTACTGATCAGTTCTCATGACCATACTTTCCTTCAGACCGTTGCCAACAGGATCATCGAACTTACGCCAAATGGCGCCATAGACAAGCTCATGACCTTTGATGAATACCTCGAATCAAAGCAGCCAGAAAGCTCAGGTGGCCTGAGCGGGGAAGGGAAATAACTTAATCGGGGAAATCAGGTTCCGGGATTCTGGCTGAAAGGCAATAAAAGCCTTATTTTCACGCTATTAGAAAAACCAATTTTGTTCCTCAAGGATCCTGATATCGTGCCTGTTATCCTTGCAGGCATTGTAACTGCTGCTTTTTCCCAGGATCGCCGGCGAAGAAAGACCACTTGTCCAACCTCCGGAAAAAAATGATTCCCGGCCCGGCTGACAGCCTGTGCAACTCGATTCGCTTTCAGCATCATCCCCAATACTGTTATCCTTCCCGGCTTTCCCGACAGCACCTATACACCATCGATTACGTCAATGCCACGCTCTATCTGGAAACAGCGTCCACCGGTCGACAGCGTGCTGATCCGCTACCGGGTTTTCAACTCGACGGCTGAATGCCAAGTCCAGCGTATGAAGTTCGATCAGCGTGATGAACAACTTTTCGGGGCAAACCTACATTCCCGAATTCAGGTCACGCAACCAGGAAAGTTTCTTCGACTTTGGCAATATCAATTACAGCGGCAGCTTTGGGCGGGGAATTTCATTCGGAAACAGCCAGGATGCGGTGGTCACTTCCAATCTCAATCTTCAGATGAATGGATTTCTTGCAGACAGTATCGAAATCGTGGCCGCCATCACAGACAACAATATTCCCATCCAGCCCGATGGAACCACTCAACAGCTCAATGAATTCGACAGGATCTTTCTTCAGTTCAGAAAAAAGAACTGGGCACTGAGCCTGGGCGACATCGACATCCGGCAGAATCAATCTTATTTTCTAACTTTCTATAAACGGCTGCAGGGTATTTCCTTTGAAACGACTTCCAAACATGTCTGATAAGATGAATAACAACACCCTGGTTAGCGGATCCATCGCCAAAGGAAAATTTACAAGAAATATTCTCGAGCCGCAGGAAGGCAACCAGGGTCCATACCGGCTCACCGGCGCAAACAATGAATTCTTTTTTGTTGTGCTTGCCAATACGGAAAGAGTGTACATGGACGGCGAACTTGCTGCAGCGCGGCGAAGACCAGGACTATGTGATCAACTACAACACTGCAGAAATTGCCTTTACGCCAAAACGAATGATCACCAAGGACAAGAGGATACAGGTAGAATTCGAATACTCAGACAGGAATTATCTGAATGCCAATCTCTACGCGTACAACGAAACTGCGATTGGATCAAAACTTAAACTCAGGGTCTCGGCCTTCAGTAACAGCGATGCGAGAAATTCTCCGATCAATCAAACCCTGGACAACCCGCAAAAAAAATTTCTCGACACCATCGGCGACAAGATCAACCAGGCTTTTTATCCTTTTGCAACGCCCGATACATTTTCAGTAGGCAAAATCCTCTATCGAAAAATCGACACGATCTATAATGCGGGACTCAGTCGAGATTCCATCTACGTTTTTTCAACCGACGAACAGGACAACGCTATTACAATCTTTCATTTATCGACGTTGGTGCAGGGATTTGGCAACTATATTCCTGATCTCAATGGTGCCAATGGCAAAGTTTACCGTTGGGTAGCACCTGTCAATGGCATCAGGCAGGGCAATTATGAACCCGCCGTCTTTCTTGTTACGCCAAAAAAACAACAGGTGCTTAGCCTTGGAGTCGATTATGCAGATCGCAAAACAAACCGATGATCAGCACAGAGTTCGGCAATGAGCCAGTACGATGTGAATACATTTTCAAATAAAGACAAATCTAACGACCAGGGATATGCGGGTAAGGTGGGCATCAGGAACAGTCATAATATTGGCAAAACTGCCAGGGGAAAGAAGTTAGTGACTGATCTGGGTTATGAATTTGTGGAGGCGGAGTTCAAACCGTTGGAACGATTACGCAATATTGAATATACCCGCGACTGGGGTCTTGCGCTGAGGACCGATCCGGCAGATGAAAAAATCATATCGGCAGGAACACAGATGGAAGATCCCCGTGACAACCTGCTTCGTTATCAGTTCACCAGCTACCAGCGATGCTGATGGATTCAACGGAATAAGAAACGGCATCAATCAGGTTCAGGATATTGGGGGGTGGAAATTCAATAACGTCATTAACTCTAACAAATAGCAATTCAATCACGGAGCAAGGGATATTTTTTCAGGCCCACAGTCAGCGTCACTAAAACTTTCACCGGAATGAAGAATTATCAGCTGAGTACGAGCTATTCGATTGAACACAACGAACATGCATAACAAAGTAACCGATTCCGTGTCCAACCTGAGTTTTGCATTCGATGTTTTCCAGGCGGGGATAAAATCATCGGAAGAAAAACTAAACCGATGGGGGCTCACTTATTTCACGAGAAGTGACGCGTACCCATCGGGTGGCAGACCTGCTGAAGTCGGACAGGAGCCAGAACATCAGTCTCTCGGCAGAACTGGCTGAAAAATGAACATCACCAGTTTCGTTTCAATGGAACTTACCGGAATCTGAAAATTATCAATCCCATACGCCCGACACTAAAGGGCGATAACAGTCTGCTGGGAAGGGCAGAATACCAGGTGAATGAATGGAATGGCTTTCTGTCCGGAAACATCCTTTATGAAGTGGGAGCGGGGCAGGAACAGAAAAGGGACTTTGCTTTTCTTGAAGTTCCCGCGGGACAAGGAGAATACACCTGGATTGATTACGACAGCAACGGCGTGCAGTCGCTGAATGAATTTGAAATTGCCCTGTTCCAGGACCAGGCGAAATATATCAGGATATTCACGCCCACGAATGATTTTGTAAAAGCCAACTACAATACTTTCAATTATTCTGTATCCTTAAATCCCGTGCACCAATAAAAGCGAAAGCAGCAATCATTGTTGGCGAAGATTTTTTCTAAGGTCAATGTTCAGTCCGCTCTTCAACTCAATAAAAAAGAAGTGGCAAAGGGAATTGTTCAGTTTAATCCATTCAGCTCACCGCTTAACGATACCTCCCTGATCACGGTAAATTCCGTTTTCATCAATACTTTTTCTTTTAACCGGTTGAGTTCTAAATGGGGCATTGATCTGAACAACTCAAGGAATGGCAACAAATCGCTGCTCACCTACGGTTATGAAGTCACGGAAACTGGACGAGTGGAGCCTGAGAGGGAGGTATAACATCACAAGAACGATCTTGTTTGATCTCACCGCAAGAACCGGTTTTAATGAGCTGAGCAGTTCCAATGCTAAATTCGACAACAGGAATTATGACATCGACCAGCAGTCGCTGGAACCGCGCGTGAGTTTCACCCAGGGTGCAAATTTCCGTGATTGTTTGGCTATCGATACAGTGACAGAAACAATACTGCCGGCAACCGCGAGCAAGCGCTTTCGCATTCGGTCAATACCGAGATCAAGTATAACATCCTGCAGAATACTTCTATCCAGGGAAAGTTCACTTATAACACCATCCGATTTACCTCTCTGGAGGCTGTGCCAAATGTAAACAGCACCGCATCCTATATTATTCTTGACGGTTTATTGCCTGGGAAGAATTACCTGTGGAACCTTGACCTTAGCAAGCGGCTGTCGAGGAATCTTGAAATGAATATCCAGTACGAGGGCAGGAAGCCCGGAACATCGAGAGTAGTGCACGTAGGGCGAGCTTCTATCCGGGCCATGCTATAAAAAAAACAGCCGGAACTGAATAGTGCCGGCTGTTCCTTTGGGCCAAACAAAGACTAGCCAAACAGGCCGCCTTTCCTCAGTTCTCTCACACCTTCACCGATTTTGAAACCGTTGTGATAGATAGAGATCTTATAGCTTCCTTTCTGGAAATTTTCAGTTGGTTTCCAGGAGAATTCAACATGTTTTTTCTTGCCGGCTTCGATATCGACAGGAACCTTGGCAGTGAATTGTTTTTCGCCTTCATCACGTGTAGTAAAAGTTCCTGAACCAAGAGATTCTACTGTGACAGGTTTGCCATCGGGTCCCATGATTGCAACAAATACTTCTGTGGGTCCGGTTTCAGATATTCTGTTATCAACGTCGAAGGCAATGACCAGCTTGTCAACCTTCTTGGCTTTGGATGTTATTTTTTGTTTGCCACCTTTTCTTTCATCAACTGGTGTGATGGTAATTCCATAGGCGTTAAGAGTGGAAGCAATACTTACTTTGTCTTCCAGTCCTTTTTTCAGCACCTGAAGTGTGTCGCGTTGTGAAAGATAATTGTCTCTTTCAACTGTTACCGCTGCTTTTTCAGAGGTCAGTGTCTGATTTTCTGCAGTAAGCCGGGCAACTTCCTGTTCCAGACTGCCGATTTTTTCATTGAGTTCTGATATGAGCGCTTCAGCCTTTTTTCTTTCGGCGGCAGTTATCTTCTGTTTTCTCAGGATACCGTTGATCTGGCTTTTCAGTTTAGAAATGTCCGCATTGCGTTCAGTAAGCTTGCCTTCGATCTCATTGTTGTATCCTGTCAATGAATCCAGGCGGGAGAGGGAAGCATCAAAACTTTTCTGTAACTCATTTTTGGAAGAATCAACCGCTACATACTGAGTCTGGAGCTGAGTCATCTTCTGGTCGTTGTTGTTCTTGTCCCAGAGGAAATAGCCCCATGTTCCAAGAATACCAACCGCAAGAAGTCCGATAATCAAATTTTTCGAATCTCGTCGCGGTGGCTGACTTTGAGGTGTTGCAGATGGATAATTGCTTGTGCTCATAAATGTTTATTTAGTTTTTAGGTATTTTAGTACAGACTATGCCCAATATAAGAAAGCTTACGGATAGGGTTGCTCGAAAATCATGCCAATAACACACATAGTAATATTACGAGATGTGTAATATACTTCTCTTCACGTTAGTACAATCTTCGTATCCGGCGGTCAGGAACAAAAGTACTGACAGTTTTTTTCATTTTATCTTGCGGCCTGTTAAATTTACTCCGAAACGAAAATGACGGGCGAAAAGATACTAAAAGATTGGCAACAAAAACTATATAAACCAATCTATTGGCTAGAGGGGGAGGAGGAGTATTTTATCGACCAGGTGATAAAGTACGCTGAACACCAAATCCTCCCGGAATCGGAGGCCTCATTCAACCTAAGCATATATTACGGAAAAGATGCCGTGTGGTCGGATATCGTTAACGCATGCATGAGGTATCCGATGTTTGCTGAACGTCAGGTGGTGATCCTAAAGGAGGGGCAGCAAATGAAGGATATCGCGAAACTGGAAGGGTATATCGAAAGGCCGCTGAAGTCGACAATTTTTGTGGTTGCGTATAAAGACAAAAAAGTAGATGGTCGCAGCAGGCTGGCAAAGATCCTGAAAGAGAGTGGCGGCCTGGTGACGACAAAAAAAATGTACGACAACCAGTTACCCGAATGGACAACCGAACTGGTGCGATCCAAGGGTTATGGAATCCAACCAAAAGCCCTGCAATTGTTGGTAGATCACATCGGCAACGACTTGTCGAGGATCGACAACGAGGTGAACAAATTGCTATTGAACATCGGGAACAGGAAAACTATTTCGGAAGATGATGTTGAGCGTTTTGTCGGTATCAGCAAGGAATACAATTCCTTCGAACTGCAGACCGCACTGGCGCGCAAAGACCTGCCCAGGGCAATGAAGATCGTCAACTATTTTGAAGCAAATCCCAAAGCCGGGCCAATCATGCTGGTCCTGCCTACGTTGTATAATCTCTTCAGCAAAACCTTTATGATTTTTGGTCAGGACAGCTCAGATGAAAAGGCTGTGGCCGCCACTATCGGTGTCAGTCCGTTCTTTGTAAAAGACTACCTGCTTACTGCACGCAATTATGGAATGGAAGGTGTCGAAAATGCCCTGCTGCTTTTGCATCACTACAACCTGCGAGGCTTGGGGGTCAATGACGGCGGTTCCACGGATGCTTCATTGATGAAAGAGTTGATGGCGAAGATGATGAACTGATCTCAATTCAAGATGCGAAGCGCGTCACGCTGGTCAGCTGCGATCTGGTCCCTGAGCTCATTAATGCCATTGAATTTTTGCTCAGGTCGTAGAAACTCCCTCACCCATACTTTTAGTGGTTTGTCATAAATATCCCGGTGGAAATCGAAGAGGTTGACCTCGATCCGGTTGTCAACGCCATCGAATGTAGGCCGTGTACCAATACTCATCATGCCCTGAAGGTTTCCGTGTTCGTCAGCAGGATTCAGGGAGGCCATGACAGCATAGATCCCGTTGCCAGGCAATAGTTTTTCCGGATTACGTACGCTGATATTTGCGGTGGGATAACCGATGGTCCTGCCACGCTGATCGCCCGTAACCACCGTTCCCGAAAAGAAAAAATCATAACCCAGCAGGCCGTTTGCTTTGGCGGCATCACCATCCTGTATTGCCTTCCGGATCTGAGTAGAACTGACTGCGATATGGCTAATCACGTGCTGGGGAATCTCTCTTAGCTCGAAACTTCCCATTCTGCCGTATTCCTCGAGTAACAGGTAATCGCCCAGCCGGTCGTGGCCAAAACGGTGGTCATACCCGATGATGACGCACTGGGGGCGAAATCGGGCCGTTAGAAACTCCTCAACGTATTCGCGGGCGGAAAGCCGGGAAAATGTATCCGTAAAGGGTACAATTACCAGGTGGTCAATGCCGTGGCGGTCCAGCAGCTCAATTCGTTCGGCTATGGTGTTGATGAGTTTGGGAGGATCCTGTTCTCGCCTCACTACTACCCTGGGATGAGGATGAAAAGTAATGATCACCGTTTCGCCGTCCCTCCGGCGGGCCTCCTCTTTTAACAGTGAAAGTATTTTCTGGTGACCGAGATGAACCCCATCGAAGGTACCGATTGTGATGACCGCATTTGAGAAGGGTGGCAGCCGCTCAATATCCTTGTGAACCTGCATAACTTGTTGCAAAGTAACAGAAAATGTGCGTACCGCTATATCGGTATATTTGCAAGCAAACAGCGCCGTACATGAGCCTTTATGCCCAAAGAGGAGTTTCCGCACAGAAGGAGGACGTTCACAAAGCCACAGAAAATCTTGACAAGGGTCTCTATCCCTTTGCATTCTGCAAACTATATCCAGATTATCTCTCCGGCAACGAAAACTGGGTGAATGTGATGCATGCCGACGGGGCCGGCACAAAAAGCATCCTGGCCTACCTGTACTGGAAGGAGACCGGGGATATAAATATATGGCGGGGGATCGCGGAAGATGCGATCGTGATGAATCTCGACGACCTGCTTTGTACCGGCATTACAAACAACATATTATTTTCTTCGACCATCGACCGGAACAAGCGTCTGATTCCCGGGGAGGTGCTTTCGGTGATAATCGATGCCACCCAGGCCTTTTTCGAGAGGATGAAAGGGTTTGGTGTGAACATACATTATTTGGGAGGCGAGACCGCAGATGTGGGGGATGTGGTCAGAACAATCGCGGTGAATGG
The DNA here is from genome assembly GCA_963808065.1 of uncultured Chitinophagaceae bacterium. Taxonomy (GTDB): domain Bacteria; phylum Bacteroidota; class Bacteroidia; order Chitinophagales; family Chitinophagaceae; genus Flavitalea. The sequence goes on along the minus strand of CAWEEK010000006.1, from coordinate 315,758 downwards.
CACTATGACGGCAAGATGGCCGAAAGAGCGGCTGATAACCAATGAGTTAATCCAGGAGGGAGACCTCATCGTGGGGTTTGCGGGATTTGGCACCTCTACTTACGACCGCGAATACAACAGCGGTATCGGCAGCAATGGCCTGACCAGTGCCAGGCACGACTCACTTTCAAATTATTATGCAACAACCTTCCCTGAATCATTTGATAATGAATTAAGTAAGTCGGTCACCTACATCGGCCGACACCGTCTTACAGATACCGTGACCAGTGACCCAGCGGGAAGGCCACTGACAGCGGCCAGTTTACTGCTTTCCCCTACGCGAACCTATGCTCCATTATTGAACCAGTTGTTTGATGACCAGTTCGAAAACCTGCACGGTATCATTCATTGTAGTGGTGGCGGACAGACCAAATGCCTGAAATATCTTCCGAAGTCAATGCGAATTGTAAAGGATAATCTTTTTACACCTCCTCCCGTTTTTGAAATGATAAGAGAAGCAGCAAACGCGGACCTGAAGGAAATGTATCAGGTATTTAACATGGGTCACCGCCTTGAAGTTTTTGTGCCTGCTCACGCGACCGATGCTGTAATGCAGGCTGCCAGCGGCTTTGGCATCGAATCACGTATTGTAGGTCGTGTGGAAAACTCTGCTAAAAAAGAACTGGAACTGACTGTTGGTGGAGAAAAAATTCACTTTTCGGAAATCCTTTAACATTCTTTTTCGCTATTTTCCGCACAATTATTGTAAAAAGCTATGAAGTTCCGCAAACCCGTATTACTTTTGTAGAGATCCACGGAATTGATTTTCACTACCCTTTGCAACTTTCCCTGAACTTATTTCGTCACTTAATTGTTGATCCTGTACCCTCAATGGATTCGTCAATTATTATATTCAGATATGAGACAGCTCAAAATTGCTACCCAGATTACCAACAGGGATTCCCAGGCAGTTGAAAAGTACTTACAGGAAATCTCGAAAATTTCCATGATTACTCCGGAAGAGGAAACAGTACTTGCCCAGCGGATCAAGATGGGTGATCAGAGAGCTTTGGACAAACTGGTGCAGGCCAACTTACGTTTCGTGGTTTCTGTTGCTAAGCAGTACCAGCACCAGGGCCTTTCACTTAGCGATCTGATCAACGAGGGTAACCTCGGTTTGATAAAAGCAGCCCAGCGTTTCGATGAAACCAAGGGTTTTAAATTCATTTCATACGCTGTATGGTGGATTCGCCAGTCCATCTTGCAGGCGTTGGCAGAGCAGGGCAGATTAGTCCGCCTGCCTCAAAACAAAATTGGCACTTATAACAAAGCGAATAAAGCCTACATGGCTTTTGAGCAGGAACATGAAAGAGAGCCCAGTACTGAAGAACTGGCTGAATTGCTTGAAATGAGCGAAACCGAGATCAACAATATTTTCCAAAGTAATACCCGTCATACTTCACTTGATGCACCAGTGCATGAAGCAGAAGATGTAGCGATGGGTGATCTGCTGGAAGGTGGCGATGATACCGATGATGATGTGATGAAGGATTCCCTGCGAAATGAAATCCGCCGGGTACTGAAATCACTGAGTCCACGTGAAGCAGAGATCGTAAATGCTTATTTTGGGCTGGATGGAGAAAATGGTGTTACCATCGAACAGATCGGGCAGAAATATGATCTTACCAAAGGAACGTATCCGCCAGATCAAGGAAAGAGCGATCAAACGCTTGCAAAAGGCACGGTACAGCAACGCTTTAAAAGCATATTTGGGCTAGTAATTTTCAGGTAATAGAACCCGCTCTGTCCGAGCGGGTTTTTTTATGCCTTGTTAATTCTGCCTATAACCCTTAAATACAAGGCAAGGGAGTTTTACCTTTGCGTGATTATGACCATAAAGAGAAGCTGGGTGCTGCTCCCTTTGATCGTCCTGGGACTGTCCTGCGAAAAAACCATCCAGTTCACTCCGGAACAATCTGATCCAAAGCTGGTTGTGGATGCTACCATTGAAGAACGGTCCTTTCCGGTCGTTTACCTCACCTCATCTCTGGACTATTTCAGCAAAATTGACCCTGCGCAGTTGGCGGGTTCTTTTGTAAGAGGCGCTCAAATCACCATTTCGAACGGTTCGGTAACCGAGACGATGAAAGAATATGAGCAGGACCTCGGAGGAGGTTATTCAATTGTCTATTATACCGTCGACTCAACTTCTCCCACCGTCTTTAGGGGCAAGCAGGGAGTAAGCTATACGATGGTAGTGAGACATGCCGATAAAGAGTACACCGCCACCACCACGATCCCGGAAGGTGGCAGAACGATGGATGCCCTCACTTATGAGCGCACTATTAATGAAGAGGACACCACCAGGGTGCTGCTTTATGGCAGATTTACCGACCCCGTCAGGGTTTGGAAATTATACCCGCTACTACACAAACACAAATGAAGACGGATATTTTCCGGGCCTGGCCTCGGTGTATGACGACCAGTTGATCGACGGAAAAAAATTCAGCCTCCCGCTCGACAAGGGAGTAGACCGCAACGCTGATATTGATTTCGACGACATTTCATTTTTTCACCTCGGAGATACCGTGAATGTGAAATTCTGCAATATCGACCGGGGAGTGTATGATTTCTGGAGAACCATGGAATTCAGCTACAGCAGTATTGGCAACCCCTTCTCCTCACCGACAAAAGTCCTTAGCAATATCACCAATGGTGCGCTTGGTTGTTTTGCCGGTTATTCCGTTTCCTATGCAAGCATCAGAATACCAGAATAAACTGTTTTACCTTTGACAAATTTTTCGCCTAAATAATATGGATACAACAGCAAAAGAAAAGATTCAATGTTTAATTATAGGATCGGGCCCAGCGGGGTACACAGCAGCGATCTATGCGGCCAGAGCCAATCTCAAACCCGTACTCTACCAGGGTATTCAACCAGGCGGACAGCTGACGATCACAACAGAAGTAGAAAACTATCCCGGCTATCCCGAAGGCGTCCAGGGTCCTGATATGATGGTTCATTTTGAAAAGCAGGCGGTCAGGATGGGCACCGATGTCCGGTATGGCCTGGCTACCAAGGTAGATTTTTCGAAACACCCTTTCTGCGTATGGATCGATGAGGAGAAACTGCTGGAAGCCGAAGCAGTGATCATTGCTACCGGCGCCTCCGCAAAATGGCTTGGTCTGGAAAGCGAACAGAAATTCAACGGTCATGGGGTCAGTGCCTGCGCAGTCTGTGATGGATTCTTCTTTAAAGGAAAGGAAGTAGCCATCGTTGGCGCCGGCGACACTGCCGCGGAAGAAGCGCTGTATCTCTCCAAGCTTTGCGCAAATGTTCATATGCTGATCAGGAAGCACGAAATGAGGGCTTCGAAGATCATGCAGGAAAGAGTACACCGGACATCCAATATCATCGTACACTGGAATACAGAAACAGAAGAAGTCCTGGGCGACATCAAGGTCTCAGGCGTCAGGATCAGGAACAACAAGACAAACGTTTCAGAGGTCCTGCCCGTTAGTGCATTTTTTGTAGCCATCGGCCATCAGCCGAATTCAGAAATATTCAAAGGCTGGCTTGATATGGATGCTGCCGGATACCTGCACACTGTGCCCGGCACGACAAAAACAAATATTGACGGCGTATTTGCGGCTGGTGATGTGCAGGACATGATCTACAGACAGGCTGTAACTGCCGCGGGAAGCGGTTGTATGGCAGCTCTGGATGCAGAACGTTTTCTTTCCATGAAAGAACTCGGTGTATGATCACCGTCGAACTCAAAGACGTATTGCTTCATGCCTTTCATGGTATTTATGAAGGAGAAGAAAAAGTAGGCAATCCCTACCTGATCAACCTGAATGTTTATTACGATGAAAGATTTGCCGACTTTGACCATATCGAAAATACCATCGACTACACCGTCCTCTATGAAATTATAAAACAAAGGATGCAAATACCTACCGGCCTTCTTGAAAAAGTGGCCGAGAGCATGATCCTTAAAATCAAGCACCAGTATCCCTTCATCACCGAGATCAATTTATCCATCCATAAACTTGAAGTGCCGATAAAACAATTCCAGGGCAAACTGGGGATCACCATGAACCGCAAGTTCAATGAATAAAAGCATGGTCATAGCCAGCCTGTCCCTGATGGTTTTCATTCCCGGAATGATGCCAGCACAGGATCTGGCAACTATACTGCGCCAGGCGCAAAAGGAAGAAAAATTGTTTCACGACCCGGAAGCGCTTAGCAAGTACAGGGAAGCCCTGGAGATCCAACCGAACAATTTACATGCACTTTGCAAAACCAGCGAACTCTATAGCCTGATCGGCAAGAGACTCTCCAACAAGACGGATCAGAAAAATTATTTTCTTTCGGGCCGTCGCTATGCGCAGCAAGCATTGAAAACAGACCCCAACAGTTCTGCAGCCAATCTGGCAATGGCCCTGGCCATGGGCCGGATCGCGCTTATCTCATCAGGAGAAGAAAAAGTAAGGGCAGGCAAGGAAATAAAGACCTATGCAGAAAAAGCCATCAGGCTTGATCCCAAAAATTATAAGGCCTATCACATTCTGGGCAAATGGCAATACGAAGTGAGCGACCTTAACCCGGTTGAAAAATTCCTGATGAAAATGGTTTATGGCGAACTTCCTGCAGCTTCTCTCGAAGATGCGCAGCGCTACTATGAAAAAAGCAAACAGATCAACCCCGGATTTCTCATCAACTACCTCGAGCTGGCCAGGGTCTATGGCAAAAAAGAACAGTACTCGAAAGCCAGGGAGATGATCAATACCATGCTGAGTTTGCCCACTTCCACTTCAGACGATCCAAGGATACGGCAGCTCGGCAAAGAGATGCTCGAAGAACTGGACTAAATGACTTTGTTTTTCCATCTGCCACTGCGGATGTAAAAAAAGGAACTCACAAATAAAAGCAGCCAGTAGATCCATTCCGACATCCATCCTATATAGACCGGAAGGTTATATACTTCCAGTACCAGGTAGATATAAATACAATACACCACAATCGCGATGGCTTCGATCATGAGACTTACAATCGAATTCCCTGTGCCGGTAACGCCATTCACCCAAACTGTTGCAAAAGGCATCATCACCAATGCCGATGACACGATTCGAAGAACAGGAATTGCCTCGGCAATGAAAGCCTGATCCTGCCCATAAATGGAGAGAAAGGCAACCGGAAATATATTCAGCAGGAGGGCGAAGATGAGACCGAAAAGCAGGCTGATCTTTACAATCTTTACCATCAGAGTAATCACCAGCTCTTTCTTTCCCTGTCCTATCACATTACTTACCATCGTATTTGTTGTGGCGGCGAAGGCCCAGGTGAAGACGCCGAAGAAACCAAAAATGTTTCTCATCGTGTTTGAAATGGCAAGATCCATCTGGCCATGATGTTCTATCAGTATAAAAAAAAACTGCCAGCTGATGATACTGATCGCATGTTGAAAGATAAGCGGGGAAGATTGTACAAGGATCAGTTTCAGATTTTTTGGGTCGGGTCTCTGGTTGGCAAACAATTGAAATTCCCGCGCTATGCCCTTGAAGTGAATAACCAGGAACACAACGAACATTCCGGTTGCTTCTGCGATGATGGACGCTATGGCAGCGCCGTTGAAACCAAGTTCGGGCAAACCGAAATGTCCGTAGATCAGTCCATAGTCGAAGAATATATTGGCAATGGTTTCCGCGAGGGTGCCCGCAACAAGAAACCTGCTTTGATTGATGCCCACAAGCAGGGCATTGCGCATCTGGTATACAAAAAGAAAAGGCAGACCCCAGATCCTGATCTTGAGAAAATGCACCGATTTGTCGAGCAGCTCCTTCGAATCGATCGCGTGACTTAACACAAACGGTGCCACCGTATAGGTAAGCACAATCCCCAGGATGGCTATTGTTAGAGCTATCCAGAGACCCTGGGTGAACAAGCGGCCTATTTCTATTCTTTTGTTTTCCCCCGCGCGCCGGGACAGCAATGCCTGCAGACCGTTGTTCAAACCATAGCCGATACTGGCGAAAATGAGATAGTATACGCCGGTGATACCGGCTGTGGCAAGTTCAGTTTCACCCAGCTGCCCAAGAAAAACATTGTTAGTGATGAAGTTCAACTGGGGCACCAGCATAGCCAGGCTGATCGGCAGTGCCGTTCTGATGATCTGTCTGTTGGTTATTGCCAGTCTGAGGTCCGCGGGATTGCCAAAAGCCATTAGCCCTAAAATTTCGAATGGCGAAATTATAGTATTATTGCCGCCTGAAACAGTATGGTACATCCCGCATTTAATATAGGAACAGAGGCAGCACCTCCGGAAGACGCACGGTTGCTGGTGGAGATCAGCACCCTATCGCTGAACTTCATTCTCTTTCGTGAGGAGCCCAGAGAATTGTTATTGCTTCGTCAATACCGCATCTACACCACTTCACATAAGACGGTGGAAGATGCCATTTCCGAAATTATTTCGGGGGATGAATATCTCCAGTCTTTTGCTTCACGCGCCACAGTACTGTATAATTTTCCCGAATGTAACCTGTTGCCGCAGGAGTTGAATGATGTATCGGTCTATGATTCACTCACCCGATTTGTGTATGGTGATGTCAGCACGGGTTTGATATTGGATGAGAAGATAGAAAACTGGCAGATGCATAATGTGTATGCGATTTCCAGGAGTATACATTTCCTTTTGAAAGAAAAATTTAAAGACAGCGGGTACTGGCATTTCTACACCCTGATGCTCAGGTCATCGGCCGGAGAGACATTGTCCGAGGGTAATTACCTGAGGATCATTTTTTATAATGACAAATTCATAGTTTCCATTTTCACCAATGCACGCCTTCGCCTACTGCAAACCTTCGCCTATCAGACACCCGAAGATGTTGCTTATTATCTGCTGCTGGCCTGTCGACAGCTGGATATCCCGGCATCCGCTGCCATCCTGCTGATCTCCGGATTAATCGACACAGAATCGGCCCTGTATTCAGAACTGATGAAATATTTTCCGGAGATCAGGTATGAGCTGTTTCCTGAATCCATGGATCCACAAACCTTGCTGAAAGAGTTTCCCGGACATTATTTCTCCCCCCTGCTGAATATGTCCTTATGCGTATAATCGGCGGTGAGCTTGGAGGAAGAAGAATTCATCCTCCCTCGAAGATGCCTTATACAAGACCAACCACCGACATTGCCAAAGAGGGATTGTTCAATGTAATAGAGAACAACCTCGACCTGGGTTCAATTTCCACCTGTGACCTGTTCGGTGGCACGGGTAGCATCACTTATGAACTCATTTCACGGGGTGCAAGAGAATGCACCATCGTAGAAAAAGACAACGCGATGTATGCCTTCATAAAAAAAACGGCTGAGGAACTGAAGCTGGAAAACATAAGGATCATAAAATCCGATGTCTTCAAATTTATCCAGCAATGTGAGGAAAAATTCGGTTTTATTTTTGCCGGACCTCCTTATGCCCTTGAAACCATCGACCTGCTTCCGGTCAGGATCAGAGAACGAAATATGCTTGAGCCCGGGGGTTGGTTTGTACTGGAACACACGCCACGCAATAATTACAAGGATTCGCCACAATACGTTACATCAAGGAATTATGGCACTACTATCTTCAGTATTTTTGTAAACAAGTAGAGGTTATGGAAATTCCCAGCGCCATTTTTGTTACCGGTACAGGCACCGGCATAGGCAAGACGCTGATCTCAGCGATACTCACCGAAGCTTTGGGGGCCGATTACTGGAAACCCGTGCAGGCTGGCAACCTGGACGATACCGACAGCCATCTTGTTCGTAAACTCGTGTCAAAATCTTCACATATTCATCCGGAGACCTATAGGCTCCTTAAGGCCAGTTCTCCGCATATAGCTGCCCGTGAGGAGGGGGTCCACGTGTCGATTGACCGTATCGCTGAAGCCGTTCCCAATACGCATGGCAGACCGCTGGTTATTGAGGGCGCCGGAGGCCTGATGGTGCCCCTGAACCAAGATGAATTTGTCTCGGACCTGATCATCAGACTGAATATTCCGGTGGTGCTCGTAAGCCGCAATCTTCTTGGAAGCATCAATCATTCGATGCTTACAGCCCTTGCCTGCAGGGAAAAAAATATTTCCGTAATGGGCTGGATTTTCAATGATGATTACCTCGATTATGAGGATGAGATTGTTGGCTGGAGCGGTTATCCGAAGCTCGCGTCGATTCCGTTTACAAAAAATCCCGACAGGGCATTTGTGGTCGAACAGGCGGATAAGGTCAGGAAAGTTTTAACCGCCAGCATATGACGAAGCAGGAGATCAGGAAACTCTATCTTCAAAAAAGAAAGCAACTCGAAAAAATAACTTTGGAGGCGTTGAGGACACAGATGCTCGGGCATTTTTCACGTCTTCAATTGCCGGCAATCAAAGTCCTGCTTTCTTATTCATCACTCAGTGGTCATAATGAATTTGATGTCGCCGGTTGCGAAAGTATATTACGAAACAGACACCCACAAATCGTCAGCGCCCTCCCCCGGATAGATGCAGCTGATAACAGCATGGAGGCCGTTGAAATTAATGACGGTGGCGGCTTGACTTTAAATCAATACGGCATTGCTGAACCTTGGGGGGGCAGGATCATAAATCCTGAAATAATCGACCTGGTGTTTGTACCGTTGATTGCCTTTGATACTCGTGGATTCAGGGTAGGATATGGGAAAGGATATTATGACCGTTTTCTCAAACGATGCCGTGAAGACTGCTGCACCGTTGGATTCTCATTCTTTGAAGCTGTGGATCCTCCCGGTGACATCCGCGAATTTGACGTACCTTTGGACTTTTGCATCTCACCATTGCGTGTCTATGAATTTTAACGCACCGTTCTTAAAGCCAGTCAGGCTTCTTCTTTTCCCTTTTTCTTTGATTTACGGTCTCATTATCTGGATTCGTAACAAAATGTTTGATAAGGGTTACTTCAGTTCAGCCAGTTTCAACCTGCCAATGATTGGAATCGGCAACCTGACGGCTGGAGGCACGGGCAAGTCGCCCATGGTTGAATTCCTTCTTCAAAAACTTAATGGGCGTTATCAGCTTGCGGTACTAAGCAGGGGATACAAAAGAAAAACCAGAGGTTATGCCCTGGCGGTACCCGGCACCACGGCCCTTGAGATCGGTGACGAACCCATGCTGTTCTATAATAAATTTCCCGAAACGGTTGTAGCTGTAGGAGAGGAAAGGCTGGAGGCTATACCACAGTTGCTTCATGACCGTCCGGACACCCAGGTGATACTGCTCGACGATGCCTTTCAGCATCGCTCGGTAAAACCGGGAATGAATATCCTGCTTACTGACAGAAACAAACTCTTTACCCGGGACTGGTTTATGCCCACGGGTGACTTGCGGGACCTGGCTTCAAGCTATCAGCGTGCTGACGCGCTTGTGGTCACCAAGTGTAATGACCACATGAATGAAGAAGAGAAGGAGGGAATCATTGAGGAACTAAAACCAACACCAGAGCAACAGGTTTTTTTCACCAGTATCAAATATGGAATTCCTTATCACATCGTAAATAAGGACCAGCGGATCCTGGACGATAACACCGAAGTATTGCTGGTAACGGGCATCGCCAATCCGGGTCCTCTGAAAAATTACCTGACCCTGCATTGCCAGCAGTCTGCTGAATTAAGGTTCGGCGACCACCATGTTTTTTCGATTGACGACTGGAAGTCGATAAAGAAACGCTTCGACGCGATCGAACATCCGCACAAGATTATTCTGACCACAGAGAAGGATGCGGTCAGGCTGATGAAATTTCACCAGCTGCTGACGGAATATCCCTTCTATGTGATTCCCATCCAGGTCAGGTTCCTCTTCAACCAGGAACAGCGCTTTACCGAATTTATTACTACATTCATCACCGGTTTTAACCACAGATCCACACCAACCAATGCCTGAGAAAAAAAAGAATAAAAAGTCAAACACCCGGACCAGTCAAGGTCAAACCAGGTCACCGGAACACTGGACATCACCCGTTCCGGGATGGGCTTCGTTATAGTGGAAGGATCCGACAAGGACATTATGGTGCGGCCAAACGATTTCAGGACGGCTCTGCATGGAGATACGGTAGCGGTAATGGTTAGGTCAGATTTTTCCCGCGGCAATCGGCAGCAGGGAGAAGTGATTGAAGTGGTCAAAAGAAAACAAACTGAATTTCCCGGACATCTCCAGTTCAGTGAAAACTTTGCCTTCTTTATCGCGGATTCAGACAAGCCCATGCCTGATATCTTTATACCTCCAGATAAATACAATAATGCCACTGCTCAGGACAAGGTCATCGTGCGGATCGTAGAATGGCAGAAGAACAAGAAACCCGTTGGTGAAGTGATCAAAGTGATGACCCCGGATGACGAGAGTGATTTTGCCATGAAACAGATCCTCTTGGAAAATGGTTTTGTGCTGAATTTTCCTGAGGAGGTGATTGAAGAATCGGAAAGAATACCGGACACCATTCCCGTATCAGAGATCAAAAGGAGGAAGGACCTAAGGGACCTGCTTACATTCACTATTGACCCGCTGATGCCAAAGATTTCGATGATGCCATTTCGCTTCAGCTGCTCCCAATGGCAATTATGAAGTGGGTGTGCATATCGCTGATGTGAGTTATTATATCGAACCCGGATCCGCACTGGACACAGAAGCCTATGAACGCGCTACCTCTGTTTACCTGCCCGACCGGGTGTTGCCGATGTTGCCCGAAAGGATATCCAATGAACTCTGTTCATTGAGGCCCAGGGAAGACAAGCTCACATTTTCTGCGATCTTCGAGATCACCTCAAAGGCTGTTGTCAAAAAACGATGGATGGGCAGAACCGTGATCCATTCCAATCACCGATTCACTTATGAAGAAGTACAGGAAATCATCGACAAGGGTGATGGTCTATACAAAGAAGAAATACTGCAGTTGAACGCGTTTGCGCAGAAACTGCGCAAGGAACGTTTCACGAAAGGAGCGATAAATTTTTCTTCACAGGAAGTGAGATTCAAGCTTGATGACAAAGGAAAGCCGATTGGCATGATGATCAAGGAAAGCAATGAGGCGCACCAACTGATGGAAGAAATGATGCTGCTGGCCAACAGGAATGTGGCGGAATATGTTGGTGGCTTCAAAGTGGATAAAAAAGAAATTCCTTTTCCTTACCGCGTTCACGACACGCCAGATGAGATCAAGCTTTCTCCATTTGTTGCCTTTGCAAAAAAATACGGTCACACATTCGACACATCGACTCCCGAAGCAATAGCCAGATCGTTCAACCTTATGTTGAAGGATGCTCATGGTAAACCAGAGCAACATGTACTGGAACAACTTGGTATCAGGACGATGGCCAAGGCGATCTACACGACAGAAAATATCGGACACTATGGATTGGGTTTTGAACATTATTGTCATTTTACTTCACCCATTCGCAGGTATCCGGACGTTCAGGTACACCGCATCCTGCAGCAGTGCCTGGATAACAATGTGGTCCCCAATAAAAAACTCGAACAGAAATGCAAGCACAGTAGTGAAAGAGAACGCGCGGCGATGGATGCCGAAAGGGCTGCGAATAAATACAAGCAGGTTGAGTACATGAGAAATTTCCTTGGTGAAGAATTCGATGGAGTGATAAGCGGCGTGGCCGGTTTCGGATTCTGGGTAGAGACCATCGAGCACAAATGCGAGGGGCTGGTGAGCGTCAACAGTCTGTCTGATTTTGACGACTTCAGTTTGCTGGAAGGAGACTACAGTCTTGTAGGTCGAAGGAGCGGACGAAAATTCAGAATGGGAGACAAGATCCGCATCAAGGTCATCTCCGCCAACCTGAACAAGAGACAACTCGACTACGAGTGGGTGGTTTCGGCAGCCATTGCCGAAGCCGGCACCAAACCTTTCGTTCCAGCCAGGGCACAGGAAGAAAAAAAGAAAAAGAAAGGCAAAAAGAAGAAGTGATGCAGGCCTTCGAAGCAGTTTCCCGCCGATTCCAGGATCATTTTTCGACTCTTGATTTTCCACAGGAACCCAAAACACTTTACGAACCTGCAGCATACTTCCTCGGCATGGGAGGAAAGCGTATTCGACCGGTTCTCTGTCTGATGGCGAATGAGCTTTATGGCCAGATTCAGGAAGACGCACTTCATGTGGCCACTGCAATTGAACTATTCCACAATTTTTCGCTGATACACGATGATATAATGGACAAGGCGCCGCTTAGAAGGGGCATGTCCACCCTTCATAACAGGTATGGCGAACCGACGGCCCTGCTCACGGGAGACGTGATGCTTGTGCTGGCCTATGACTACCTCAGCAGGGTCCACCCCGCCCACCTTCAGGGCATCTTCAGGGAATTTTCCACCTGTGCCCGTATGGTTTGCGAGGGACAGCAACTCGACATGGATTTTGAATCGCTGCAGGAGGTGAAGTTTGAAGATTATATTAAGATGATCGAGCTCAAAACTTCCGTTCTGCTGGCAGCAAGTCTGAAGATGGGAGCGATCGTTGCCGAAGCCCATCCGGATGATCAGAAACATTTATATGAATTCGGGAAGAACCTGGGCATTGCTTTTCAAATCCAGGACGATTACCTCGACGCCTTTGGTGATCCGGAAAAATTCGGCAAACAGGTGGGGGGAGACATCATCGCTAATAAAAAGACTTTCCTGCTGATCAGGGCGCTGGAAACAGCCAGCGCCGCTCAAAAAGATGAACTGCGTTTGCTGTTATCGGGCTCAGTGCCGGACAAAGTAGAACGGGTGGTTGGGATATTCAGGAATTGCGGAGTCGACACCTGGGCCAATGGGCTCAAGGAGAAATACATGCAGGTAGCTGGTCTTCATCTTACCGAAGTAGGTGTTGCAAAGGAAAAGAAGGTTCCCCTAAACAACCTGATGGAATTCCTATTTCAACGGGATCATTAACAGCTTTCCCTTATTTTTAAGAATAAAATCTGCTGCATGTCGAGATCTCTTTTCCGCAAAAAATCTATCGCGAAAATCATCAGAGATGCGGAGGAAGGACTGACGGATGCAGAACACCACCACAAAAACCTCAACAAGGTACTCACTGTCCGTGACCTGACATTTATGGGCATCGCCGCAATAGTGGGTGCGGGTGTATTCTCAACTATTGGTAAGGCTGCATTCGATGGCGGACCCGGCATATCATTGCTTTTTGTGATCACCGCTGTCACCTGTGGTTTCTCAGCACTCTGCTATGCAGAGTTTGCTAGTCGGGTACCCATTGCCGGCAGTGCTTACACCTACGCATATGTGAGTTTTGGTGAGATCATCGCCTGGATCATTGGATGGGCGCTGATCCTTGAATATGCCATTGGCAATATAGTAGTGGCCATATCCTGGAGTGGATATTTTAACAACCTGCTTGAACAGGTCGGCATCCACATGCCCGCGTGGATGACTATCGACCCATCTACTGCCGCCGTTGCTTACCAGGAAGCGGCCACTATGCTTGCGAAAGGACAGCCGCTTGATGCGCCCCTTCAGTTTGCATACGATGCCTGGATTAATGCACCGGTAATTGGAGGCACCCATATCTTCCTGAATATACCCGCCTGTATCATCGTGATCCTGGTCACCTTCATCACTTTTCTGGGGATGAAGGAGACCAAGAAGAGCACCAACGCGATGGTGATCTTCAAGATCGCGGTGATCATCTTTGTTATCATTCTCGGGTTCAGCTCAGTAGAACCGCATAACTGGAGTCCTTTTATGCCAAATGGTTTTGAGGGCGTGCTCAAAGGAGTATCCGCCGTTTTCTTCGCTTATATTGGATTTGATGCCATCAGTACTACCGCCGAAGAGTGCAAGAACCCCCAGCGTGACCTGCCAAGAGGGATGATCTATTCACTTGCGATCTGCACTGTTCTGTATATTCTCATCGCCCTTGTACTTACCGGCATGGTGAGCTATACTACCCTGAATGTTGTTGACCCGCTGGCGGATGTTTTCCAGAGAACTGGGCAGAAGTGGACAGCTTATATCATTTCATTCAGCGCGGTGATCGCTACTACCAGCGTCATCCTCGTCTTTCAGCTTGGCCAGCCAAGGATATGGATGAGCATGAGCCGGGATGGACTGCTACCCGGCATCTTCGCTCGGATCCACCCCAAATACAAGACGCCGTCGTTCTCTACCCTCATTACAGGCATAATAGTGGCTGTTCCTTCGCTTTTCATGCAAAGCGCGCTGGTGAGCGACCTCACAAGCATCGGCACCTTATTCGCCTTTATATTGGTTTCTGGGGGCATACTAGTGCTCCCAAGGCTCGATCCTAAGATCAGTAAAGGTTTTACCCTTCCCTATATCAATGGGCAGTACCTGATCCCGTTAGTTTACCTGGTGTTCGTGTATTTCCAATATCCGAGGATTCTCCGAGACCTTGGATCCATCGGTACCGATAAATTCCAGGAGATGCTCTTCCTGCTTTTGATACTCCTGGGCGCCATTGCTTCGGTAGCAAGTTTCCTGCGTAAATATTCTTTCATACCGGTCATGGGTGTACTGTCCTGTTCCTACCTGCTGGTGGAGATTCCCGCAAAATCCTGGGCCTGGTTCTTTGTGTGGATGGCAATTGGATTGACGGTTTATTTTCTATACGGATATCGGAAAAGCAAGCTGGCACCGGGGAGATGAGAAAGAAACAGAAACAGAAACAGGAACAGGAACAGGAACAGGAACAGGAACAGAAACAGAAACAGGAACAGGAACAGGAACAGAAACAGGAACAGGAACAGAAAGGGGGAGTGGGCAAACTCACTTTGCGCTTTCTTGGCGACTTTGCGTGAAATCTTAAAACCATCGAACCGCTCCGCTCTGTTTCCGTTTCTGCCCTCTTTCTCTTTCTCATTCTGTCTTCTTCCTGTTTCTGTTCCTGTTTCTGTTCCTGTTTCTCCTACTCTGTATCTTTGCCTCATGAAATTTCAGGTTGGGGACAAGGTTGTTGTCAAACATTCCGATGAAGAAGCTGAGGTGATAGATATCATCAACGACAAGATGGTGATGGTGGACGTCAGGGGAGTGAAGTTCCCTGCCTACATCGATCAGCTGGATTTTCCTTACTTCAAACGTTTCGCCAAACAGTTAAAGGAGGAGGCCGTTCAGAAGGCGAAACCAAAACAATACATCGATGATGTTCCCAGGGAGAAGAAGACGGTTACCGATAAAACAGAGACGGGCATCTGGCTTACTTTTATTCCGGTTATGACCACCGATGATTTCGGGGATGAAGTGGTGGATGAGTTAAAGATTCACCTGGTGAACAGAACGGCCAGGGCTTACCGCTTTGAATACTCGCTGGATTATGTTCGGGGCTCTGGATTTGAGTTTTCCAACCAGATCCTGCCTTATCAGGATTTTTATATTCACGACATCCCCTTTGAAAATGTGAATGACAGTCCGGCCTTTCATGTCATCTTTAGCCTTACACCTGCGGACAAGAAAAAGATGTCATCTTTTGAAACCGTGCTGAAACTCCGACCAAAATCGGTCTTTTCCAAAATACAGGAGATTCGCAAACACGGCCAGGCTACTTTTTCCTATCGTTTGCTTGAAACCTATCCCGACAAAGTAGAAGAGGAGCAGATGGAATTGACCTCTCTTTCGAAGGCTGGATACAAGGTTTACCCGGCAAACCAGGCCAGGCAACATCTTGAACCACCCAAATACGAACTGGATCTGCATATCGAGAAGCTTTCTCCCGACCCTGATGCGCTGGGTAATTTCGAAAAACTTTCCCTTCAGCTCCAGACCCTGGAAAAATACCTCGACCTGGCAGTGGCGCACCATCAGCCCTCAATGATTGTTATCCATGGTCTGGGCACCGGCAAGCTTCGTGATGAGATCCACGAGATCCTTAGGTTGAGAAGAGACATCAAATCTTTTGTCAACAGGTATCATCCCGCTTATGGCTATGGAGCGACGGAGGTTTTCTTTCAGTACTAGAGCCCGAAGGGAAATTAAAAATCAAAAATTAAAAATTAAAAATGCTACCTCAAGGTTATCCCTCCGGGTCGGCAGAGTAGACTGGGATAATCCTGAGCAGGCAAGTCTAAGGCCTTCGTTGAAAAGTCGTTAAGAAAAACGCAGCGCAGGACGTAAAAGAAAAACAGTTGTTCCCACAGCCTGGATATATTCTTAGCCCGTAAGTCCTACAAATGCCCGGACACATTCTGTAGCTGTGACTTGTTTTTCTTTAGGCCGCAGATGCGTTTTTTAGGCTTTTCAGCGACAGCCTTGATTTTTTGGCCACTTTTTGATCAAGCAAAAAGTGGCAGAATAAGTTTAAGGAAAAGTGGCTGGAAACACTAAAAATTGAGATCTGAAATCGTCTGCAGCTTCTCATAGTGGATAGGATAATTGACGAAGATCCCCGCCTTGCCCATCTTCACACTTCCATCCACTTTTATCGCCACCGTGCTGTCCGACAAAGTCTGGATCAGCCGGGATATCGTAGTGAGCGTATTAACCTTCAAAACCAGGGGAACAGAGAAAGTGTCTTTCCTGGGAACCATTACTACTGAGTCCATTTTTGTATCTCCGAGATACGTCGAATTGGCAGCGACTCTCACTTCCACATCTTTCAGTTTCACCTGCTGGTTGTTCGGGTTGTAGAACCTGACATCAACTCCCACCAGTGATTCCTTGAATCCCATACTGATCATTCTCACATTCGACACATCGATAAACTCGAGGTCCTGGGGTTTGGTACAGGCAGCCAGTGTATAACAACCAAAAATGATAAGGGCAAATTTTTTCATGGTCCAAATGTAAAGGAAAGGGGATGATAAGTTTTTTCGACCGGTCCTACCGGCTTAATTTTACCATTTTGGGTTGACTAAAATATTTGGCCAAAACAGGGAAAGTCATGCCTTCAATGGGCAAATTTAGCAACCAATATATTTAGTAATAAATTCTCGGTAGTAATTGATCGATAATCAATCTTTTAACTCGTATTTATTGTTATTAAAGTAGACGATGTACCAGCCAATTTTCTACGCTTTTTCGAGTAGTTCCGGCAACGTTAAACAAAATCGCCAAAAAATGATTAGAGATGATATTACTTTCTGATTTACAGTACTTTGCCCCGATATCCTTCTATTCAGGTTTAAGTATCTATAGTCATTGCATTTTCGACCAATATGTCGATCTCCCAACAAGTTGTTATTTCAATAGATGCCGTATTTTGGGCGCAAACGGAACGATCCTGCTGAGTATTCCAATTGAAGGTGGGAGGCGAAGGAAGGGGCTGGTAAGAGATATACGGGTGTCGGCTACCGAAGCCTGGCAGGCCAATCATTTCAAGACCCTGGTGTCGGCGTACAACCGATCTCCCTGGTTTGGACATTTCCATGACGACCTGGAAAAACTGTTTCAGCAGGAAGTGACCTGGTTAAAAGACTGGGATCTGAATTGCCACCAATGGGTTTGTGACAAATTGTCTATTGCCACCACGGCTTCTTTAAGTGAGGATTTTATCAAAACCGCAGAAACGGGTCAGCAGGACCTTCGCTTCCGCTTTGTACCAGGGAAGCCCGCACCGGTTGCCCGGGAGAGGTATCCGCAGGTCTTTGAAGAGCGGCACGGCTTCGTGCCGGACCTGTCCATACTTGACTGGTTGTTTTGCATGGGTCCGGCCCTCGACCGACGACCAGGAGGTTAACGAAAAAAGACATTTCACGCAAGGCGCAAATAAGGCCTCACGCAAAGTCGCAAAGAAAACGCTAAGCCAAAGAGATAACGAATTCATTTTGTTGCGCCTTTGCGTCTGCCGAAGGCAGATTTGCGCCTTTGCGTGAAATCTTCTTGGGAATTCTTTGCGTGAAACAATCAATTATAGATGGATAACCCTTTTTCTTGCACCTGGGTTGCTGTATTCGGGATAATAAAAGGAAGAAGAAGGCACATAAGGCTTTGACAAGACCGAGGCCGGTTGCTTATGATTATCAGGAGTGGAAAACCGTATCGTGAATTCGAGAGCCTTCACGTTTTTCTTAACATAAATAACCCTGGGCGGGGAGGGAGGCACAGGTGGTTCCGGCAGCGGCTTTGCTATCACCAGAACGGCTTGTTCGGACCCGGCAGACCGCGGCTTTGCTTTCAAAACGGGCAAGGCTTTCACAGGAGATTCTACAGTTCCCTTGATTTCCTTTGCCGCAGACTTCTCCTTCGTAAACACCACTGTGGGAATCGGTTGCACGCGGGTAGTTTCTACTACCTGTTTCTCCAGCCTCGCAAACCGATATGCTGTTTTGTCCGCATTAGCCGAAACGTCATTTTCTTTTTCAGCGCTGGGAACTGACAAGCCAAATAGCGTCAGACCGACCCAAAGAAAAAACAATCCTGCGGGCCTGACCAGGTTATTGCGCACGGGTTTCCTCTGGAAGATCCTGTTGATCCTTTGTAACAATAACTGACTACTGCCGCCGGTAGCCGCAATCGCGCCCATTGGATAAAAATGCCGTCCGGCGCTGTATTTACCCAACTGCAACAGGGCCTGGGCATAGATCCGCCGCTCGTAACCCGCAGCCAGCACCAGGTCGTCACAGGCGTGCTCCCGTTCTTTCCTACAGGTGTTGATCAGGACCCTGGCAAAAGGATTAAAGAAGAAAATGGCATCACAAATGATCAGAAAGGTATTAGTCAGAAAATCATTCCTCTTGATATGAAAAATTTCATGAGCCAGAATGGTTTCGAGTTCGGGCCTGTTCAAATGAGTGACGATGCTCAATGGCAGAAAAATCAAAGGCCTTATGACTCCACGGGTGAAGGGAGAAAAAACCCTGTCCGAGATCCGCAATGCAATCTTTTTGCTGATGCCAAATCTTGAAGCGACTTGCTCCACCATCGACAGTATTTCTGTAAAATCATTATTTGACAAAGGAGCCATTGGTCGGCCCTTGATTGCCGGATACAGGAAACGAAAAACCTGAAAGGTGAAAAGCAGGAGGTAGGCAAGCGACAACATCGGCATCAGGTTCTCTGCAAAAGATTCCGCGTTGGCCGGCAAGGTGTTACCAAGATATGAACTGAAAGCCAACACCCAGGACGCGTGATCACCTGCGTCCAGATTTAGTGCCAGCTGGAGGAAAAATAAGAAAGAGCCAGAACAAAGAAAAACAAGAGCGACCCTGAAACGCCCGGTGGCACTGCCTTTGCGGCCATTGCCCGTAACCATTAAACACATAAGCCAGAGCAATCCCATTTGCCAGAGGCTGTCGATCAGTGCCCATCCCAATGCTTTGGCAAAAGCAGATTGGTAAAATTGAAACATCCTATTGATTTTTCATTTCTGTCAATATCTTCTGTATTTCTTCCAATTCATCGGGCGAGGCTTTGTGATTTCCCAATGCCTGGATAACGAGTTCAGTTGTAGAACCACCAAATAAGGTATTGATCATTTTGCCCAGCAGATGCTTCTGGGTCTTTTCCCTGCTAACTGCGGGCTGATAAATATGGGTTTTAAACGAATCATCACGGATCACCAGACCTTTCTCATTCATGATCTGCATGAGCTTGAGTGTAGTAGTGTATCCCGCTTCTTTTGTCTTTGATAATTCTTCATGAACCTCTCTTACACTGGCCATGCGACGGCTCCACAAAACCTGGAGGATCTCCAGTTCACTTTCGGTAGGCTTGATGTATTTGACAGTTGACATATCCTTGTTTTAGAGTAAGAAATTTACGATAAATTTCGTAAATGATTTCTTAAAATCGGGTTCCGTTGCATCAGTCAAGAAAAAATCCCGCCGAAAGGCGGGATCGATAAATAACATTATTATGGAGTGAATGGCCCTGTTTATTTCAAGGTCACTGCTTTTATGGGAGCTGTGGGTTTAACACTGACTTCTTTTTTTTCTTGTTCCTTCCGAACCACAACCGGTTGTCCATCGGTATAAAGACTGGCGAGGGTCGGGGCAATGACGAGTGAAACAATGGACATGAGTTTGATCAGGATATTCATCGATGGTCCTGAGGTATCCTTGAAAGGATCTCCTACGGTATCGCCCGTTACTGCAGCCTTATGTGGATCACTTCCTTTTTTATATATCTGGCCATTGATCTCAACGCCTTTCTCAAATGATTTTTTTGCATTATCCCAGGCACCGCCTGCATTGTTCTGGAACATTCCCATCAGCACACCGCAAACGGTAGCACCGGCAAGAAAACCACCAAGGGCTTCCGGACCGAGAAGAAAGCCAATGATCAACGGCGACATTATTGCGATGGCACCTGGCAGCATCATTTTTTTAATGGAAGCCTGGGTAGAGATCGCGACGCATTTGTCGTATTCTGGTTTGCCCGTTCCTTCCATGATCCCCGGAATGGTTTTGAATTGTCGTCGCACTTCTTCCACCATGCTCATTGCCGCTTCTCCAACGGCCCTGATGGCCAGGGATGAAAAGATGAATGGAATCATACCGCCTACAAAGAGGCTGGCCAGTACTTTAGCTTTATAGATGTCGATGCCTTCCAGCGCAAAACCATTGTGGTTGATCACACCAACATAGGCGGCAAATAAGGCAAGTGCGGTAAGCGCGGCAGAAGCAATCGCGAATCCTTTACCGGTAGCAGCGGTAGTATTGCCAACTGCATCGAGAACGTCTGTTTTTTCTCGCACTTCTTTTGGCAGTTCGCTCATTTCGGCGATACCGCCTGCATTGTCGGCAATTGGCCCGAATGCATCGATGGCCAGCTGCATTGCAGTAGTAGCCATCATCCCGGCTGCAGCGATAGCAACACCATAAAGTCCCGCACATTCAAAAGAACCCCAGATACCTGCGGCGAGCACAATAATGGGAAGAAAGGTACTTTCCATTCCCACTGCCAGTCCACCGATCACGTTTGTTGCATGCCCTGTAGCCGATTGCCGGACGATACTGGAAACGGGTCTTTTTCCTATGGCAGTATAATACTCCGTGATGATGCTCATCAGTGTTCCCACGGCCAGACCAACTGCAATCGCGCCGAGGACACCGCCCCTGGTAAATTCATTGTCGCGGAGTATCATGGTTTCGGGAAGAATAAAATAAACAAGGCCGGCGCAGGCCAGGGCGGTGAGAATAATGGAGCCCCAGTTACCCATGTTCAGTGCTTTCTGCACAACATTGGTGCTGATGCCCGCGGTATCACTGATTCGTACGAATAAAGTACCCACTATTGAAAAAAGAATACCCACGCCGGCGATCATCATGGGCAACAGTATGGGAGCGAGGCCACCAAAGGCATCTACAGATTTTGTTTCCTGTCCAAGTACCATTGTAGCAAGAACAGTGGCCACATAGGATCCGAAAAGATCGGCACCCATACCGGCCACGTCACCTACATTGTCGCCAACATTGTCGGCGATGGTTGCAGGATTGCGGGGATCATCTTCGGGTATGCCTGCTTCAACCTTACCCACGAGGTCGGCGCCAACGTCGGCGGCTTTGTATAAATTCCTCCGCCCACGCGTGCAAAGAGGGCTATGGATTCCGCACCAAGGGAAAAGCCTGTCAGTACTTCTATCGTCCTGACCATTTCAACTGAGTCGACTTCCGCGTGTGGGGCGAAAATCATTTTCAGTATAATGAATAAACCGCCAAGTCCAAGCACGGCCAGGCCAGCAACACCCAGGCCCATCACGGAACCTCCGGTGAATGACACAGAAAGGCTTTGCTAAGGCTGGTCCGCGCTGCCTGGGCAGTACGCACATTTGCCTTTGTAGCGATTCGCATTCCGATGTACCCTGCCAGGGCGCTAAAAAAAGCGCCAATAATAAAAGCCACTGCGATGCGGGGTGTGAGTTAGCATTTCTGGTACCCATAAATGCCAGTAGAACGGCAGCGATCACAACGAAATAAGTAAGGATTTTCCATTCGGCTTTTAAAAAGGCCATCGCTCCTTCAGCAATGTAGGTGCTGATTTCCTTCATCCGGTCGTTGCCGGCATCCTGTTTTGATACCCAGCTAAATTTTATGAATGTGTAAAGCAAGCCTATGGCTCCCATCAGCGGAACCAAATAGATCAGATTGTCCATAAACAGTATTTCGTAATCAAAATTTTAAAGGTGGCAAAAATAGGGTAAAAGGTTGATCAGTTTACTTTTTCTTCTTAAATGGATTGATGTTCTCAATCAAGCCTTTGCCCGCATTTTTGAGTCTGTCTTCGGGTTTCTGGGGCTTGTTTTTTGAGCGTGTCGGAAACAGCGGTCGAGTCTTTTTTACCGAAGAGTTGTTTCTTCAGGGTTTCGGAGGCCTCTTTGACTGCCTCCTTTTTTAAGGACTGCAGGGTGTCATTGACGGCTTTTTTGGTGCTATCGACCTTGGCCTTTACGAATTCCTTGGCCTGGTCCTTCAGGTCTGATCGGTCACCGATCCGGCGGTTTCCTTCAGGTCGAACCGGATATCAGGAGCGGTGATCGTTCCGAGCATTTTTACATTGAGGTTTACCGTTTCGCCAACTTTCACCGGAACACCCTTGGCATTGGCCTTACTGATAAGGTCGTTGACTACCTGGTTTCCCTTTGTGCCGATCAAAGCGCGCGGCATTTTAAGATTGATGGTGTAATCCAGCGACTGGTCGATGCCGTGCATGCCACCAATTTCCATTTCTATGTCCTTAACTTTTATCTTAAATGGATTGACAAAGATCTTCCCCTGACTGAATTCAAATTTTTCCCTGACCTCCCTGAGGGTGAGATCCCTGAGTTCGTTGATTTCAGCCGCTCGCCCAGTTGTTCCAGTGGTTTGAATTTTTGCAGCACTCCTTCAATTAACAATAGTGTGCCATTGCCGGTGAGCGTGGTGAGGTCGGGCATCATGTCGCCACCCAGATTACCGGTCATGCTTAACCGCGAACTCATTTTTCCGCCCAGGAATTTTGCAATGGGCATCAGCTTCTGTACGGTGTTGAATGTAAGGAAAGTTTTCTGGATGTCCAGTTCTTCCACATCATACTGCAGTGCAATGGCTGGTTTTTTCTTGTTTATCCTGGTGGAGTAAGATCCGCTGATCGCGATCGTGCCGTCCAGTGCATTTCCTTTTATATTATCGAGTCTTACGGTTTCGTCCTTCAGATGCAACGAACCCGTAAGGTCTGCCATCAGCAGATTGTCGTACTTAACTTCGCCAGCCATCGCGTTGACCAGCATGTCAAGTTTTGCGGGCACAAGAAAGGGACCGCCAGAGGCAGTTTCGGTGGCGCTGGAATCCGTTGTGCCCATCCACTTATTAACATTGACCCGGTCCGCTTTTACATTCAGCACGCCATCCAGTGGCTGGTCCTTCAACGCATAGCCAAGCAGGTTATTAACCGAACCATTTGCATCAAAATTCGGTTTCAGGTATTTGCCCGAAGCCTCGTTCAGTGTCACATTTTTCGGATTGAAGGTCATCAGCAATTTGTCAAGCTCCACGCCATCAGGATAGTCTTTCGACTTGTAAAAAAACTTGTCCAGCGCAGTGTACCCAGCGCGGTGAACTTGTCGAACTCTTTTTTCTGCACCGCTTCCACAAAGCCCTTCAGGGCAATGTCGGCATTCAGTAATCCCTTGAAGTGAGTGCCTTTTTCAAGCTTGACCATCCGGGTAACTCCCGCGAGGTCGAGTTTTCCTTTTGCCGCAGCATCGACCCACATGTTGCTGACCGGTGTCTTCAAAAGCAGCCGGAGATCGAAGGGATCATTTTCCATTTCGAAGTGAGCCCGGGAAAGATCTACTACGGTATGATCGGTTACCCCATCTGGGTTGTCAACCTTCAGTGCGAGATTAATATTTTTTACAGGCGCAGGCAGATCAGGATATTGAAAGAATCCATTCGCCACTTCAAGATTCACGTGATAGGCGGGGAGTTGGTTGCCGGCCATCGTACCCTTTACCGCTCCATTGAATATGGCTTTTCCGGTTGTTTTCACTTTGGCGAAATCCTTCTGATAAACTACCGGAATCAGTGATAGAATATTTTTGAAATCTGTTGACGGAGCATTGAACCGAATGTCCATTTTATAGGTGCTGTCGTTGACCAGCTGAAAGAAACCTTCAGTAGAGATCTTCAGTTCGTTTAGGGCAACCTCGCCGTTTTTGAAAGTATAGGTGGAGGTTTTGTTATTTACGTCAATATCCGCATCCAAGGTGGTTTTGGTATTCACCAGGTAGGGGATGGGCCCATAGGTATAATTCACCGCGTCTGTCGAAGTCTTAGTGAAAAGCGTAAAATTATCAGCTGTGAAATCCCCGCTGCCTTCATGCTGCAGGCCGAAGATCTCGGAGCTCATGTTGCCTGCTGAATCATAATACAGAATATAACCGTCGTTGATCGCGTACCGTTTCAGTTCCAGGTTCATCGGTTTTTCTTCACCGGTGGTTTTTGCACTGCTGTCTTCTTTTACTATGTCCCAGTTGGCTGAGCCATTCTTTGCTACCAGTGCATGGATCCTCGGACTGTTGACCTCAACGGAATAGATCGTCATCTTGTCGCCTTTGATCACACTCATCAGGTTCAGTGCCATGTCTATATTTTTTGCGGCGATCAGAGTGTCGTCGACGAAGCGGCCATTTCCGGTAACCTGTAATTCTTCGATGGCCACGGACACCCGCGGAAATTTCCTGAGCAGGGAGATGTCCACATCCTGGAATTCCACTTTCGCATTGATGTTCTTGTTGATCTCAACCTTAATAATGGAAATGATCTTGCCTTTAAAAAGAAATGGCAGAGTAAACAACACGATCAGAAGAACCAGCAGGGTGATGCCGGTGATCTTGAAGAATTTTTTCATGGTATTGCATTTATGTTTTATCCTTTTCCTCTTGCTCTCTTTCTTCGGATACGGCTTTTAACGAATGGATACATATATTTAGTTCATATCCAATCAGCAATATCAGCGAAGTGATATAAATGAGGAACATCAGGATTAATATGGTGCCTATCGAACCGTAGATCTTATTATATGAACCAAAATTGTTCACATAAAATGAGAACAGGAAAGTGGATATCACCACGAGGAAAGTTGCAAATATCGCACCGGGGGAGGTCAGTTTCCATCTTTTCGATATGGCCGGGGCATATTTATAAAGGATGCCGATGGAATACATGATCAGCAGCACGATGATCAGCCATTTTGTAGAAAAAATCAGCTGACGGATATAGGGGTCGGTGATCTGCATCAGGTCCATGAGGTACCGGAACAGGGTACCCTGTGTAACCAGCAACACGATTGTCAACATAATCAACAGTATCAGCACCGTTGTCAGCTTGATCGCCGTCCATCGGTCTTTCAGGAAACCACGGTCCTTGTAATTATGCAGTGAGCGGTTGAACGACCTCATGATGCCCAGTACTGCGTTTGATGCGTAGAAGACCGCCAACAGGAATCCAAAAGACAATAGCCCGGATCGCGGCGTATTCAGGAAGTCATTCAGGAAATTCGCCACCACACCATAGGTGTTTTCATCAGGAGCAATGGTTTTGGTTAAATCGAGCAATTCGATGGTTACTTCCCTGGATATGGGCATGTAAGGAATCAGCGTACAAATAAATATAGTTCCGGCCGGTATGGCCATTAGAAAATTAAAAGAGATAGAGGCGGCCCTGTCGTTCAATCCAACCTTGTTAACCTGGCTGATGAAGAAGATGACGACATCATAAAGCGATACTCCGTCGAAGCCGGGTGGATGCCAGTGTTTGCTGCGCGAGGTCAGAACGCGCACCGGGGCCATATTCAATATGAAGCTTTCAATTTTGTTCATCTCAAAATTCCTCTTTGGCTCCCTTTTGTTTTCGTATCTGAAGTTGATTGAGGGCCTGCTGATACTCACGTGCGTATTTGAGGTGCTCCTGGTAGCTGGATGTAAAAACGTGTCGCTGGCTGAAGTCCTTTTTGGCAACAAAGAAAAGATAGTCGGTCTTCGGGGCATTCAATACTGAATCTATCGTACCCAAAGTTGGGGTGCAGATCGGCCCGGGGGGAAGACCCTTGTACCGGTAAGTATTGTATGGTGATGGAGTGAGCAAATGTTTTTCGTATATGCGTGTCAGTGAAAAATTCCGGAGGGCGAATTTCACCGTGGGGTCGGCGCCGAGGTTGATGTTCCTTGCCAGTCGGTTAAGGTACACACTTGCCATCAATCCCTTCTCCGAAGGATAATTGGTCTCCTCTTCAATGATTGAAGACAAAATATAAGTTGTGGTCGGATTCAGACCCAGGGCTTCGGCCTTTGCCTTCCTGGAATCATTCCAAACCCTGCGATATTCAGCGATCAGCTTTTTGTATATGCCACTCACTGGTGTCGTCCAGAGATAGGTATAGGTATTGGGAAAAATGGAAGTCATTACCGTGTTGGTATCGAGGTCGTATTTTTTTAATGTATCCAGGTTATTGAGGAACTGCAAAACGGCGATGGAGTCGGTTTCGAATTTGCTTCCGATCAGGCCGGCAAGGTTCTCCTTGGTCCGCAGCTTGGTGATCACCAGGTTTACCGGCACCTGGTTGCGATTGCGAAGTGTTCTGGCCACATCAAAAAGTCCCATGCCTTTTCTGATCTCGTATTTTCCGGGTGCGATCTTTTTCCATACGTCCATCTGCCCGGCCAGCAGGTCGAAGGATTTTGGGTTCCTGAGTAGCTCCTCTTTTTCAATCGTCATCATGACTTCCTCCCTGGTGGCGTGACCGGTAGGGACATAGAGATATCTAGCTTTTTCGGAGAAAGGGGTATTGGGAAAGAAGAATCTCCCGACAATCGCCGTGACGATAAAACCTGCGAAAATCAAACCGAGCAGCGACTTCTTGATCATAAAGAAGAATGATTTGTAAAATAAACGAAAAACCCTGCGGGTTATGCAGGGTTTCTATGAATATCATGATCAGTTTATTTCGATGGGGCGGGGGCGGGTTGTGGTAGAGTGGGGGTAGGGGTCAGAGGCGCCGTTGTTGATGAGTTCGGCCTGAGGTTCGGCTCTCTTCCTCCTGAAGATTTGCCAGCAATGAAAACAGGGGAAACAATACTGAGCACAGCAATCAACACAGCCACGATCCATGTTCCTTTTTCAAGCACATCGGTGGTTTGCTTAACACCCATAAACTGGGTGGAAAAACCAGCAATATTTCCTGCCAATCCACCGCCTTTGGGATTCTGGACCAGGATAAAAAATCCTATCAGAACACTTAAAACGACCATAAGAATCAGAAAAAGGATCACCATATCACACTACTTTAATTGTTCAATTTTGGCTGCAAAATAAGCGCTTTTGGAGGGATTTTGCAAACTTAATTTCTCGTAGAGCACCCGCGCCTTTTCGTGGTTTCCCTGTTTGGCCCACACTTCGGCCATGGCTTCGGTCACGATGTCTTTGCCCTCCACCGAGTGTGCAGCGTGCTGGATCACATGCTTCTGCCCGGAGTCGTCCAGGCCATTGATGAGGCCACGGCTCTCCTCATTTGGTGGCAGTTTTTTCATGCTTCGCAACCAATCGGTAAAACTTTTCAGCTGCTGACCGAATTTATCCTGTGACAGGTCTTCCTGGCGAAGCCGGATGCCCTGGGAGGCGAAATAGTCAATAGTATGGTAAGACTGAAAGGTGATGGGGAGTTCGTCTGTCGGCTCCTGTTCCTTTTCCATCACGGTTTCCGATGAAACTTCCTGCTGTGCCTGTATTTCTGTTTCCGGAGTTTCCGTCGGCTGCTCAGCGCCAACCGGGTCTGTGAATTCGCTTGATTCTGAATTTGAAAATGCGTTCGGCACTAAAGAGTTTTCATCACCCATCTCCTGAGCAGCATCAATTGGTTCTGAAGTTTCAACGATCGTTTCCTCATCTTTATCTTCCGGGGGAGCAACCGATGGATCGATTTGCTCAAGCAACTTGTACAGCCAGAGATGATTGTTCACATACAATCCGGCAGTCACCTGTGGCTCTGTTGGTTTTCCATCGGTGGACCTCCCGGACTTTATTGCATTGATCACATGCAGGGCGTTGACGGAAGGATATTTTGACACCATTGCCCTGATCTCTTCCGCATCTATCTCGGCAAGGCTTTCTTTCTGAAAGAATAGTCTGATTATTGAGTTAAGCGCTGGTTGCATGATAATTTACCAGTTCGAAAAAATTCTGTTGAAGATTTCGTCTGTAACGTTTTTTAGAATGTCCTCTCCCTGCTGTGATTCGGCCTGTTGAATACTACTGTTTGCGTTGAAGTCGAAATTACGGGATATATCTGCTTCAAAATTTGCTTTCTCGTCCAGCCTGTTTTCAAATTTTATATGCACAGTGACCACGAGCCTGTTGGTGGCCGCCTGCTGCTCCGAGATCGCAGCCGTCGTGACATTGTACCCCCTGATCACAGCGTTGATCTCGTAGTCTGCATTGTCGCCTTGTATCAGCGTCAGCCTTGTCTGATTATTTATTTTCTGGCGCAGACGCTCGGTCAGCTGAGGACTCAATTGAGGATTGACATAAGGGGCCCTGTTCTCGATATAGTTCACCCTCACCGTTTTTACTTCAGGAGGAATGCTGACGTCCTTGAATGAATAACATCCTGTTGCGAGGAGTGAAATCATTAAGGTGACCGCTATAAAATAGATGTTTCGTATTCGCTTCATTCTTTGATGTCGTATTCTTTGAGTTTTCTGTATAATGTCCTTTCACTGATTCCCAGATCTGAAGATGCATCCTTTCTTTTGCCCCTGTGTTTTTTAAGGGCTTTTTCGATCAGTTCTTTTTCCTTGTCCATGATGTTGAGCGATTCTTCCACGTCTTCATGATGATGTATATCATCATTATGATGATAAAGAACCTGTGGAGGAGGAGAGGACTGTATCGGTCCCTGGTGTAATGTTTCCTGCGGCTGAAAATCTTTCAGCTCGTTCATGAACGATGGGTGTTGTGCAGCAACGGATGGGTTCTGAATGATCTCGACAAACATTTTCTTCAGCTCGTTCACATCTTTCTTCATGTCGAAAAAAAGCTTGTACAGGATCTCGCGTTCATTCGAAAAATCTGCGGTTGAAGTACCATGCCCATTGTTGGCGAGAACGGGCAAACGGTTGTATTCCCGATCGGGCAAAAAGCGGCGAAGTTGTCTGGAAGTGATTACTTTTTCGGTCGAAAGCACCGAAATCTGTTCGGCAATATTCTTCAGTTCGCGCACATTGCCGGGCCAGGGGTAATTGATCAACATGTTTCGCGCTTCTTCATCCAGCTGTACCGGCGCTGTTTTATATTTTTCAGCGAAATCGCAGCGAATTTTCTGAACAGGATGATGATGTCTTCCTGCCTGTCGCGCAGTGCAGGTACTCGGATAGGCACGGTGCTTAAACGATAATAAAGATCTTCCCTGAATTTTCCCTGCTGGTTGAGGTCAAGCAGGTCTTTGTTGGAGGCAGCGATCACGCGCACATCGGTTTTCTGCACTTTTGAAGAACCAACCCTGATGAATTCACCGGTTTCGAGTACCCGCAGTAACCTGGCCTGTGTGCCTAGTGGCATTTCACCGATCTCATCAAGAAATATGGTTCCGCCGTTTACTGTTTCAAAATATCCCTTCCTGCTGTCAACCGCACCGGTGAATGAACCTTTTTCGTGACCGAATAATTCAGAGTCGATCGTGCCTTCGGGAATCGCACCGCAGTTTACCGCAATGAAGGGATTGTGTTTTCTTGCCGAAAGGGAATGAATGATCTGTGAAAAAACTTCTTTACCAACACCGCTTTCACCAAATATCAATACCGTGAGATCGGTATTGGATACCTGTTCTGCTACCTGCAATGCAAAATTCAGCGCAGGTGAGTTGCCAATAATTCCAAACCTGTTTTTTATACTTTGAATTTCCATGTCTTGTCTGTTAGTCTGTGATCTCGCCTAATAAAGTTCCACTGGTGCAGTCCCTGACCAGCACCGAAACATAATCCCCTTTCTCGGATCCTCGTGTTTTGGGGAATACGATCACTTTATTTTCGCTCGTCCTGCCCATCCACTCTGTATCCGTCTTTTTTGAATTGCCTTCTATCAATACCTGAAAAGTTTTGCCGATGTCCATCGCATTGCTGCGGGCTGAAAGATCCCGTTGCAACGCCACGATCTCATCGAGCCTTCTTTTCTTCAACGCCTCCGGAACATCGTCCGGGTATCTGCTTGCGGCGAGAGTGCCGGGGCGCTCGCTGTAGAAATACATATAACCATAGTCGTACCCTGCAGTACTCCATCAACTCGAGCGTTTGCCGGTGGTCTTCTTCGGTTTCCGAGCAAAACCCTGCGATGATATCCGAACTAAGTCCGCAACCAGGAATCAGTTCTCTGATCCGGTCAACCTTGGCCATGTACCATTCCCGGGTGTAGCTGCGGTTCATCAGTTGTAGTATCCTGTTAGACCCACTTTGCACTGGAAGGTGAATGTAATTGCAAATGTTGTCGTGCCTGGCAATTGTATACAGCACTTCATCCGTAATATCTTTTGGATGTGAAGTCGAAAACCTCACCCTTAGTTGTGGATGGATCACGGCAACTTTTTCCAGCAGACTGGCAAAACTCATGGGCCTCGCCCAGCCGGTTTCCGTGCTCTTGTCACTTGCCGTCCAGTGATAGCTGTCAACGTTCTGGCCGAGCAATGTAACTTCCCTGAAGCCCTGCTCAAACAATTCCGAGCATTCGCTGAGAATGGATTCGGGATCCCGGCTGCGTTCGCGGCCGCGGGTAAAAGGCACCACGCAAAAGGAACACATGTTATTACAGCCGCGCATGATGCTTACAAAGGAATTCACGCCATTTGAATGCAGGCGGATGGGGGAGATGTCAGCATAGGTTTCTTCGCGGCTTAGCAATACATTCACTGCTTTCTGACCCGAGCCTGCTTCCACAATTAGACCAGGAAGGGTTCGGTAAGCATCGGGGCCGACGACAATGTCAACCAGTTTTTCTTCTTCCAGTAATTTTGCTTTCAGTCTTTCCGCCATGCAGCCCAGCACACCAATCAGCGTGCCTGGTTTTTGCTTCTTAACCGAACCAAGGGCTTTCAAGCGGTTGCGGACGGTCTGTTCCGCCTTTTCGCGGATTGAACAGGTGTTTATGAAGATCAGGTCGGCCAGTCTGAAATCCTGGGTGGCTCCGAATCCTTCCTTATTTAGAATGGAGGCCACGATCTCGCTGTCGGCAAAGTTCATGGCGCAGCCATAGCTCTCTATGTAGAACTTCTTCTGGTTCAACGCGCCATCAAAAAGGGGCGCAGCAAGGGCAGTTCCCTGAATTGATTCATTATGTGTCTTACTCTCTACCAGGTTCAACATTAATCCACTAATTAAGCGGTTGCAAAGATAGAGATTAACCGCAATAATGACAGGATGGCAGTAAGTGGAACCGGTAAAATTATTTTAAAATCACGGTACCCAGGTTGCGAAGCAGTTCCATTTCCATCTGCTTAAGGTGCTGGTGGGTTTGCATCATCAGGATAAGCTGGTCGGTGGGAGCGTTGTTCTTATCGAGGTCACGCTGGTTTTCCTCGATCATCTTTTTGATTTTCCGGAGTTTGAGGTAGTTGATTGTGGATGTGATTTCCTCCAGGTACAATTCCTCCCTGCTGAAGATCTTTCCTTCAAAATGTTCCTTCCAGTTCGGACTGAGATCGTAACTGAGATCCATAAGGCCAACCACAGTGCGACTGAGTTGCTGATCTTCGTGATACAAAAAGTCTTTTTCAGTTAGTATGGTGCCGCGGTTGTAATTCTCCCTGTAAAGGTCAAGGATGGAGCCGAGTGACGGGTCTTCAACAAGCAGGTAGGCAGCCGATTCTTCGAGGATATGACCGGCAACACTTATTTCCTCCGTCCAGGGCTTTTCACCAAATTCAATTATACATCTGATCAGCGCGCGCTCATGTAATTCATCCCGCTGTAAAAGGCTAAGTACGTCCTGGTCCTCCTGATCGGATTGATTCAGGTTGAGTGATGATGGTGGAGGGCCCGGATGCCTTGCATCCTGGCGCGATAGTTTTTCCCTGATGTGCTTGTTCACCAGGTTCGTAAGTCCTGATTCTTCTATATTCAAGAGGGCAGCGGATTTTTTTATATAATCCTGTTGCCGCGTAAAATCTTCCGCCTTGTTGATCCTTGCGATTGTTTCCGCAATCGTATTTACCACCGCTGCCTTGCGGCCGGTGTCGGAGCCTGCTTCCTTCAGCGATACCTCAACCTGGAACAGAATCACATCCTTTCTGTTTTCAGCAACAAACGCCCTGAACTTTGTCGGTCCGAGTTTAGTTACATAACTGTCGGGGTCGTCTCCATCCGGGATCAGCACCAATTGTACATTGAGTCCTTCTTCAAGAGCGAGGTCCAGTCCACGCATGGCTGCCTTTATACCCGCAGCGTCTCCGTCATAAATGATCGTAAGGTTGTTGGTATATTTCTTTATCAGCCTCAGCTGGTCGGGGGTGAGCGAAGTTCCTCCCGAAGCCACCACATTTTCGATTCCTGCCTGGTGTAATGAAACCACATCAGTGTACCCTTCAACCAGGAGGCACTCATTGTTTTTGTCGATTGCCTGCCGGGCGAAGTAGGAGCCATAGAGCAGTTTGCTTTTTATATAAAGCTCGTTCTCCGGGGTATTGATGTATTTGGGTCCGCGGTCGGTTTTGCCGATCACCCTGGCACCGAAGCCCTGGATCTTTCCAGACTGGTTGTGCACCGGGAATATGATCCGGCCGCGGTAATTGTCAACCAGCACATTGTCGCGCAACACGGAGAGACCGCTCTTTTGCAGGATTTCGGGATTGAACTGCGCCTGCAGTGCCGTTTTCGTGAATGCGTCTCTCTCATTGGAACTGTATCCAATCTGGAATTTTTCGATAATGTCTTCCCTGAAACCTCTTTCCCGCAGATAGCTCATGCCGACATCCCTGCCCTGATCGCTGGTGAATAGCAGGTCCGAAAAAAACTTCTGCGCAAAAGTGTTGATGATATACAAACTTTCAGCGGTCTGTTGGAGTTGTTTGTGTTCGGGGCTGGTTTCTGTTTCTCCGACTTCCACATTGTACTTGTTGGCCAACCACCTCAGCGCTTCAACATAACTGTATTTTTCATGCTCCATCAGGAAGCTGATGGTGTTGCCACTCTTGCCGCACCCAAAACATTTATAGATCTCCTTGGTTGGAGATACCGTGAAGGAAGGAGACTTCTCATTATGGAAGGGACAAAGTCCAAGGTAGTTGACCCCCCTTTTCTTCAGCCGCACAAACCCGCCGATGACCTCAATAATGTCGATCCGGGACTGGATTTGTTGTATGGTTTCTTGAGTTATCAATTGATTACAAGGAAGATAGAACCTGCCACATAGAGAGGCATTGGGTAAAGGTAAGGATTAGCGTATTTTGCTATAAATTTCAAAGAATCTGCTGTATATTGAATATGGCCTGTACCAAAACTACTGTGATGAAAATTGTGCTGAGAAAGTTCTTGTTTGGTTTGCTTTGTTTTCCCGCGTTCTCACTTTCTGCACAGGAACCCGACCCTGATTTCGAGGCCGATGTTCGTGAAGGGTGCAACCCGTTGATCGTACAATTCACTGATCTAACTGAAGTGGATGAAGAACCCGTAACTGACTATTCATGGGATTTCGGTGACGGCGAATTCTCCTCCGAACAAAACCCCACGCACACATACGAGACCACCGGCGATTTTAACGTCAAACTGACGGTTACTTCGTCATCAGGCTCATACACGAGAACCCGGAACGGCTATATTAAGGTGGGGAACACGCCCGTTCCTTCTTTAGGTCCCGACACTTCTTTCTGCGTCTTTGACCCGCTGAGGCTCGACGCTGGCAATCAAGGGCCAGGCGTGGATTATCTCTGGGAAAATGGCAGCTCCGGCCGGATGAGGAATGTACTCACCTCCGGCACTTATTCGGTGATCGTGGATGACCACGGTTGCAAGGGTTATGATACCATCAACGTTACAGCCATCATACTTATCTCGGCGGATTTCACCTGGACCCAAACCGGCACCTGCTCGCCGGTGGTACTGAAGTTTACCGAAACATCGGCCACCTGTGCCGGAACGATCGACTCCTGGTCCTGGGATTTTGGCGATGGAACACCGGTTTCTGAAGTACAGTCACCAAGCCATACCTACGCTGAAGTGGGAACCTATTCAGTGAAACTCACCGTTCGCAATTCCGGCGGCGGCACAACAACAAAAACCAAATCGGTTGAAGTAACTGGCAGCAATACACCCGTTCCGAGTCTCGATCCGGAAGAAAGCGTTTGCGAATCTGAATCAATCACCCTCAATGCCGGCAACCCCGGTTCCGATTATGTCTGGAGTACCGGCGAAACAACGCGTACCATCGAAGTAGAGACCGCAGGTAATTATTCGGTTGTCGTTGACCGCGGCGGTTGTATATCACGGGATACCGTGAAGGTAACAGTCGTCCCCGAACTGACGAGCGACTATTCATTTGAAAGAGTGAGCGGTTGTTTCCCCGTCAACTATAAATTTACCGACAACTCTGTCACTTGTAGTGGAGGTATTGAATCCTGGAGTTGGGACTTTGGCGATGGCAGCCCGGTTTCTTCCCAGAAAAACCCAACTCACGAATTCACAAAACGCGGTGAGTTCTCCGTAAAACTGACTGTCACCAACGACAATGGCACCACCCAGACGAAGAGTAAGAAAGTGACCATTGATCCTCCCAATCTTTCGGTTAACCTGGGCAGGGATACGGTGATCTGTTTTAACCAGAGCATTCTGCTCGATGCCGGCACGCCCGGACTCACCTATGCCTGGAATACCGGCCAGACGGGGCAGACTATTACCGTTACCGATGCGGGCACTTATTCTGTGAGGATCAGCAAAGAAGGCTGTTCTGACAGGGACACGATAAAAGTACTTTCTACCAATTCCGTAGTTGCATCATTTGGCTACCAGATGGGTGAAGCCTGTCTGCCGGTGAATGTGAACTTCACCGACAGTACCATACTCAGTTGCGGCAATACGATCACAAAATGGGAATGGGATTTCGGCGACGGTTATAATTCCAACGACAAGAATCCCAGCCACAATTACCTCGAAACGGGCAACTTCACAGTCAAATTGAAGGTGACAACTTCGCTGGGCGATGTTTCCTCCCTCTCTCGTAAACTCGTTGTCAAAAATACTGTGCACACTGTTGACCTGCCAGAGGAGCTGACGGTTTGTTCCAATGGGTCACAGGAACTGGATGCTGGCATTTCAGGAGGTACTTATTCCTGGACACCGACCACCGGGCTCAGCGATCCCACAGCCATGAACCCAATACTTACGCCGGTAGGCACGGGATATTATCAGGTAGAAGTCACAAAGTGCCAGGTGACTTCCAGAGACAGTGTATTCATTGACCTGGATACCCTGCCAAGTCCCAAACTGAAAAAAGACGGCAACAACCTTAGTGTTGTAGGAGGGGGTTCGGGAGCGAGCTACCAATGGTTCCGTGAAGGCGCCATACCCAACGGCAATGGACCAAATATAATAGTGGACCGTCAGGGTTATTATTCTGTTCAGGTAGTAAGCCGCACGGGATGTATCATCCAGTCCGACTCTGTGTTTTATATTCCACTCTCCGGCCTGGAGGATCCTGATGACCGGATCATTTTTAAGGTTAGTCCCAATCCCACCCGGGATGTGATCACGCTGCTGATCTCCGAAGCCCTGCCCGATGAAGTGCTGGTAAACGTGTACAATAGCGAAGGAAAGAAAATGTTGTCCACCTTCGTCAAGGACAACATCAACAGGATTCCGATCAGCCGTTTGTCAAGAGGAATGTATTTTGTGGAGATCCGGCTGTCGCCGAAGCGAAGAAAAATACTGTCAGTGATCGTAAACTAGGAAAGCCTCCGCGTATTTCACGCAAAGAATATGTCCCTTGCGCCTTTGCGTCCTGCCCGAAGGGCAGGCTTGGCGTCTTTGCGTGAAACCGTTCTCGCGTGAAATTCTGACACAATGCCGACAGAATTTTTCCTGGTCTGCGTATTTCTTGGTAAATTAGAAAGTGTTCCGGTCCTGTGAAATCACCCTGATCCAATTCACCATATTTAAAATCTTCCTACGATGCTTACCGCAACCGCTGTCGGACAATTGTCTGGCGAATGCACACTCTGGAGAGACACGCTCCGTAACTTCAAAAACAAATTCTTAAAAAACAAGGCAATTCTGATGGGCATAGTGCCGCAACAGAGTTTCAAAGATGTGCTGGTTGAGATAGAACACCTCGATAATCAATTTCACATCCAGCTGATAAATATTCATGATCTGAAACACAATATCAAGCGGCATATGGATCGCATCGCCTATGAACGCAGCCTCATGAATGGGCAGATTAGCGACGACGTGATGGCCAGGCATGAATTCCTCTATGATGAATTTCAAAATCTCGAAACCATACTTCACATCATCAACAGGGAGTTTGACCGTTTTATCAAACACCTCCGGGACAGCAACTGAACTAACAGATAACTGTTTTATTTTTTCACTGCTGCGGAGTTCTCAAGCGAAAGTATCCATCTTACGATAAGGGCCGCGTCATCTTTTTTGAGTGACGGATGAGCCGCCATGGCTGTTTCACCCCAAACGCCTCCACCGCCATTAATGATTTTGCCCGAGAGATATTCCTCAGCTTTTTTGTCCTTCTGATATTTTTTTGATACATCAATAAATGACGGGCCCACTGATTTCTTGTCGAGCTGATGACAGGCCTTGCAATCAAGTGACTCCATGATTTCTTTGCCTTTTGCCAGTTCCAGATCTTTTACGTCCACCTGTTTGTGACCTGCTGAATCCACCGCAGGTTTTATTTCCGTTGTCGCGGTCACCGGTTTTGCAGGAGGAGCAATTTCAGCATTGTTGTAGTCCACCCGCGAAAGAGCTGCGTCCGGATTTTTTGTGAACCAACCCGTTCCGTATTCAAGAAAGTATAGTTTGCCATCCGGACCCACTTCCATGTCGATGAGAGAATGCAGTTTGGTTGAAGGCATAAAAGGTTCAATCTTATCCAGGTCTCCGTTTGGCAACAGAGTGACTGCTTTGATCCATCCCCTGATCCATTCGTAGATAATCAGCTTACCATTGTAATATTCAGGCAGTCTGGTTGCTTCAGGATAGTCGGCTGTATAATAGACCGGGCCCGCCATTGCATTTCGTCCGCCCGAACCCAGTTGCGGAAATTCTTTCGACTGGCGATACGGATAATAAATGAATGGTGGTTGAAGAGCAGGAAGTTGCTCCAGGCCGGTATTGTTGCGGGAATTATTTACCGGTTTGGCAGGATCGAAAGCTGTGCCTGTTTTGCCCGTTCCATAATCGTATTCGCGGTACGGATAATTGTTTCCTACAAAAAGTGGCCATCCGAAATAACCTGCATTTCGAGCCTGGTTTACTTCATCGTAACCCATGGGGCCGCGCACATCCATGCTGTCGGCATTCGCATCCGGACCTACTTCACCCCAATAAAGGAAGCCATTGTGTTTGTCTGCAGAGATCCTGTATGGATTTCTCAGTCCCATCACAAAGATTTCGGGCTTTGTTTTTGGCGTTCCTGGTTTGAACAGGTTGCCATCTGGAATTTTGTATGAACCATCCGGTTGAATCAATATGCGCAGGATCTTTCCCCTCAGGTCATTGGTGTTGGAAGAGCTTCTCCTGGCATCATATTGCTGGTGTCCCGGCCGGTCGTCGAGCGGACCATAACCTCTGCTGACATATTTCTGCCTTGGCTCATCAAAAGGAGTTGAGTTGTCGCCTGTGGAAAGGAATAGCGTATGATCCTTACCGAAAGCAACTGATCCACCCGTGTGACAGCAGATATTTCTTTGTGAATAAAATTGAAGAACAACCTTCTCCGAAGCGGTGTCGAGTTTGCCGTTTTCGAATTTAAACCTTGAGAGCCTGTTGACCGAGGTGTCGGTTGGGCTATAAAACAGGTAAACAAAATGATTGGTTGCGAAATCAGGGTCTGCCTGAATACCCATAAAACCCTCTTCGGCATTTACATTTTTTGTTTTCGTTTCAAAGTAGACATTCAGTTTGGCTGCCTGTGACAATGAGGAATCTTTGGAATTGAAATACAACACTTCGCCGCGTCGTTGAACGATGAGTATGTCCAGGTTGGGAAGAACGGTGAGTTCAGTTGGTTCAAAAAACGACCCCTGACTGAGAGTGGTTTTCGTAAACCTGTATTCCTCGGGGGTAAGTGGAGTGTGAACCTTTGCAAAGTCGGGACTATTATTATCTCCAATGGCGTACTGGATGCCGCCGAGCAGGTGCTTGAGAAAGTCTGGCTCAGTGTAAGAGGCTTCTGTGTGACCCAGCGCGGTATAAAAGGCGCGGCCTCCGTCGTATTCGTGGTACCAGGCAATCGGATGATCGTCGTGATTGGCGCCGCCCTTGTAAGACTGTTCGTCTATTTTGATCAGCACCTTGACGTCCGGATTGATGTTTTTGAAATTATACCATTCGTCTCTTCTCTTCCATTTTTCGGGAAGGTGTTTGGTGGAGAGATGGGTTTTGTCAACCACGTCGAGGGTGGCTTCCTGCTGTTCGGGATGGCTGATAAAATTTGCACCAACCAGTCGACGGAACCAACCCCATTGGTATTCGGTGTCTGTAGCAGCATGAATGCCAACAAAGCCGCCCCCGGCCTGAATGTATCTTTCAAAGGCGTTTTCCTGGTAATTGTCCAGCAGGCTGTCGGTGTTGTCGGACGTATTGAGGAAGACGACGGCTGCGTATTTCTTCAGACTGTCCTCAGTGAAAACGGAGGCATTTTCGGTTGTGTCGACGTCAAAATCGTTTTCCTGCCCCAGTTTCATGAGTGCTGCCTTCCCATCGGCTATGGAGGTGTGGCGGAAACCGGTAGTTTTGGTAAAGACCAGAATCCGGGGTTTCGATGAGCGTTTACTGGTGCAACTTCCGGCGGCGAAAATAATGGCCACCAGGGTAAGAAATAGGGCGAGCTGTTTGATCATTTGGCAAAATAAGTGAAAACGGCCCATGAATTTGATGGTTTTTTCTATTTATGGAGCTGGGTTGAGAAAAAATGAGTAGTTTTGCCGCCCATTTCCCGGTGAATCCGGGATTGCCCACAAGGCTCCATAAGTTTCCGCCGGTGCGGAACGCCAGCAGGGTGTAAAAGTAAAATATAACATAATGCCAAAGGTTAAAACCAACTCCAGTGCCAAAAAAAGGTTCAAAGTAACCGGTACAGGAAAGATTACTCATCAGAAATCTTTTAAACGACACATTCTTACAAAAAAATCAAAAAACGTAAACGTGCCCTTAGGAAAGACGGTACTGGTTCACAAATCCAATCTGGATTTTGTAAAGCGTTTGTTAGGCTTGAAATAATCCACATTTTACCTGTAATGCATCAACAATCAACTATTTAAAATTATTTAGATATGCCACGTTCAGTAAATGCAGTAGCATCAAGGGCAAGAAGAAAAAGAATTCTAAAAGCAGCCAAAGGGTTATTACGGCAAACGTAAAAATGTATATACCGTTGCGAAAAACGTAATGGAAAAAGGTCTTACCTATAGATATGTAGGCCGTAAACTTAAGAAAAGAGAATACCGTACACTTTGGATTGCCCGTATCAATGCAGCTGTTAGAGAAGAAGGGCTTGACCTATTCAGTCAGTTCATTAACATGCTTAACGAAAAAGGAATTGACTCTTGACCGTAAGATTCTTGCTGACCTGGCGATGAACGAGCCTGAAAGTTTCAAACAACTGGTTGCTTCAGTTAAATAATTATCTCAGGACATAAATTTGACTGTAAACCGGGTGCCGGAAGTGCAGCCCGGTTTTTTTATTTATTGAATTAGTCAAACGATTATTTTTGCTTCCGATTTTGTTAAACTAATCTGCAAAGTCACTACTACAGCCTATGGCCATCAATATGCCTAACGAGTTCATGAATAATTCCTACACCGACCTGGTGAAGCAAACCTTTCAATTTCCCGCAGGAAGGTTTTGAAATAAAGGACGACTATCTTCATTTTAACGGTCTTGATCTGAAAGCACTGATCGATAAGTATGGCACGCCTCTGAAGCTTACCTATCTGCCTAAGATCGGGATGCAGATCAACAAGGCAAAAAAGATGTTTGCCAATGCCATTAAAAAGCACAAGTACGAAGGGCAATACTATTATTGCTATTGTACAAAAAGCTCGCATTTTTCTTTTGTGGTGGAAGAGGCGCTGAAGCATGATATTCATCTGGAAACTTCTTATGCCTACGATATCGAGATCATCAAAAAACTGTACGAAAAAAGAAAGATCAACAAGGATATCTATATCATCTGCAATGGCTATAAACAAAAATCTTATACCAGCACGCATTGCCAGCCTGCTGAACACCGGATTTAAAAATGTGATTCCGGTACTTGATAATAAAGAAGAATTGACAGCAGTATAAGAAATCAGTGAAAGTGCCTTTCAAACTGGGCATCCGTGTTGCTGCTGAAGAAGAACCCACTTTTCCTTTTTATACATCAAGGCTTGGTATTCAGGGCAAGAGATATCCTGGAATTTTATGTGGATAAGATTGAAGGCAATGAAGACAAGTTCCAGCTGAAGATGCTGCATATCTTTCTGAACAAAGGGATCAAGGATGATATTTATTACTGGAGTGAACTGAATAAGATCATCAACCTTTATTGCCAGCTAAAAAAGATTTGCCCTGAACTGGATTCAATCAATATCGGCGGCGGTTTTCCCATCAAGCATTCGCTGGGTTTTGAATACGATTACCAGTTCATGATCAATGAAATTGTAGGCAATATTAAAGAAGGCCTGTAAAAAGAACAAAGTGCCGATGCCGAATATCTTTACCGAATTTGGAAGCTATACAGTGGGAGAGAGCATGGCGCATATCTATAGCGTGATCGGCGAGAAAATGCAGAACGACCGGGAGATACTGGTACATGATCGATTCCTCTTTTATCACCACCTTGCCCGATACCTGGGGCATTGGTGAAAAGTTTCTGATGCTGCCGATCAATAAATGGGACGAGGAATACCAGCGGGTGGTACTTGGGCGGCATTACCTGCGACAGCCATGATTATTATGATTCAGAAGAACATATCAATGAAGTGTTTCTGCCCAAGATTAATAATGGAGAACCGTTGTATGTTGGCTTTTTTCATACCGGCGCCTACCAGGACCAGATCAGTGGATATGGCGGCATCAAACATTGCCTTATCCCTTCGCCCAAACATATCATTGTTGGACACGATAAAAATGGAAAACTGGTTGACTGGGTTTATGCCAAAGAGCAAACGGCTCAAAGCATGCTGAAGATCCTGGGGTATATCAAGTGAAGTGATTATTTTCTTGATCCTGTATTTCTTGTTGACTTTCGGACTATTGAAGTATTTGTTCAGCTCTTCTTCAGTCATGTTATTGGTGATCTCGATTGGAATGTCGATCAGCTGAATCTGGATCTGTTTTAATTCCTCTTTTAGTTTGTTGGCCTTCGTCGATACGTCCTCATCCCTGTCACCAACCAGGCTGTTTTCCCTTAGCATGTATTCGAGGCGCTTGATTGATGACCGGATCAGTGAAGCCTGGTTCTGATCGAAGGTCTTCTGTGGTGCCACGGCTTCTTTTACCGGTACCAGTGATACCCCCACACTTGGTAGCACCCGCCCCGTCTTTGCGGTACTCTCATTAGTAGATGAATTCAAAATACTCCCGGTGAGCGCTGTACCCGAACCCGTGATGTCGAAAGTGGTACGGGTATTCTTCACTTTGCGCACATTCTTATCTAGTTGAAGGAAGGTGTATTTCAACTGCAAAATATAGTTGGCTACATATTTGGATTGACGGGCATGATCTTCCAGGGCCATCGGATAGTTAAGTGCGTCGCGCACGATGATGCGCACGGTGGCAGTGTCCTTCAGCATGAAACGGTTGGCACCGATGAAACTCAATACAACCAGTTTCATTTTTAATGAATCGGATTCCTTTACAAAATCGAAACCCGGCGACCAGGTAAAATCCTGGTTACATTCCCTGATCACAGAATAATTGATCAGCGGAGTATTGGCGAAGAAAGTGATGTTTTCGATCGGGAAACTTCCATTCTCACACTGCACCTTAAAGTTCACCGTTTCCCCTTCTTCAACAAACAGGGTTCCGCTTACCGAAGGCTTCACTCTTGATGGAATAATGTCGGTGTTGTAAAACACGATAGTAAATGAAGTGTCCACCTTTTCCTTTGGATTGGTAAGGCTTTGCACCCCAACATTCACTTTGTATTCGTTGTCGTATTTCAGTTTGCCTGAAAAGAAATATGATTTTTCCACTTTTACCGATATGGTACCATTGTCCTTGTTGATCCTGACGCCGATGGGCGAATTTCTCAGGTACCAGTAGTAATCCGACAAGTCTTTGTTGATCTCAAGTTTATACTGGATGCTTGAATCCACGTGTAGGGTGAAGTAAGGATTGAGATTTGTTATCCTGAGAACGGTGTCAGTAGACCTGATGATAGAGTCGAGTTGTTTATGCAGACTATCCGACGGTGCGGGAACCTGAGAAAGGGCATTGAACGAGATGAAACAAGTGAGCAATGCCAGGAGTACGTAAGGGTAACATTGAAGCGATCTTATCATGCTTACAAAAATGTGTCGCGAAGTTAGCCATAAATGCATAAAAAAAACCCTGCGTCTTCCAATGAAGACACAGGGCGCGATCGGATTAATACGTACGGAAATGATTAGTTAACAGTAATCTGTTTTACTTCCGGCTTTGCTTCTGCTTTTTTTGGCAG
This sequence comes from uncultured Chitinophagaceae bacterium, assembly GCA_963808065.1. Classification (GTDB taxonomy): domain Bacteria; phylum Bacteroidota; class Bacteroidia; order Chitinophagales; family Chitinophagaceae; genus Flavitalea. Next base: position 272,978 of record CAWEEK010000006.1, on the reverse strand, counting down.
ATCAATTTTTAGGATTCCGTTTTCATATTTCGCCTGAATGTTCGATGTATCAACCTTTTCATCAAGACTGAAACTTCTTTTGAAACTGCTAAACGAAAATTCCCTGCGGATGGAATTGACGCCTTCAGTCTTGCTTTCTTCTTTCTTCTCAAAACTTATTGTTAGCAGGTCTTTTTCGATATTGATCTTGAAATCTTCTTTAGCTCTGCCGGGTGCATTTACTTCTACATGATAGGCTTGTGCGGTTTCTGAGATGTTGGTTGCGGGCAGGCTGCTCACATCATCTGAAGGATTGTTCCAGATGGAAGGCAGGTTGAAGAAATCACTGAAAACATCATTGTAATTTCTTGTTACGGGTCTGTGGTTAAATCTTACGATGGCCATGATTAAAAGTTTTTTGTGTTATTAATTCGATTACGAGAGCAGTTGAACAAACCGCATACCGATGGATTTTTCAAGAAAACATGGCATGGAAAGGGTTGAAACAAAGGACATTATGACAGATAGGGGCACAATGCACTGACAAACTAGCCGATGCCTCATTAACACGATCGGTGACCTTTTTTACCTAGCTTTGCAGCTGTTTTGAAATCTCATTTTAATCAGAAATTTTCACAGATATGTATCCCGCAGAATTAGTGCTTCCTATGAAGGAAGAGCTTACAGAGAATGGATTTACCGAGTTGCTTACTCCCACCGCAGTTGAGGAGCAGCTTAGCCAGGAAGGAACTACCCTTGTAATGATCAACTCGGTATGCGGCTGTTCCGCCGGCACCGCCCGTCCAGGCGTTTTGATGGCTGTTGCCAATAGTCCCAAGAAGCCGGACCATCTCACGACCAGCTTTGCTGGTTTTGACACGGCTGCTGTGCAGACCCTGAGACAGAAGCTGATGCCTTATCCTCCGTCTTCTCCAGCCATCGCATTGTTCAAGAATGGTCAGCTGGTACATTTCATTGAGCGACACATGATCGAAGGAAGATCAGCACAAATGATCGCGCATAACCTGATCTCCGCATTCGACCAGCATTGCTCATAGACCAATTTATTAACCGGCAATCATTCCATGTATCCTAACCTGTACTACGCTTTTAAAGACCTGTTCGGGGTAAACTGGACAGGTCTTCGTTTTATCAATTCTTTTGGCTTTTTCGTTGCTTTTGCATTCCTCGGAGCTGCTTACGTCCTGAACAGAGAGCTCCAACGTAAGGAAAGGGCAGGACTGATGGTAGCTGAGGATACGAAACACATTATTGGCAAGCCCGCTTCTGCTTCCGAACTCATCCTGAATTTTATCCTGGGTTTTTTGCTGGGATACAAGATTATCGGCTTGTTCCTGGCCGACAAATCACTGACTTCGGATCCGCAGGGATTTATTTTCTCTGCCCAGGGCCACCTGCCATCGGGCCTCGTGGTGGGGATTGTTTTCGCCGGCATCAAATGGTTTGAGAAGAACAAACAGAAACTTGCCAGGCCAGAGGAAAGGACGATTCGCATATGGCCCCATGACCGGGTTGGAGACATGGTGATCTTCGCGGCGGTTTTTGGATTCCTGGGCGCCAAGATCTTTCACAACCTCGAGAACTGGAATGAATTCTGGAAAAATCCGATCGAGGCCTTACTCTCATTCAGCGGTCTCACATTTTATGGCGGGCTGATCTGCGCCGCGATAGCCATCTTTTTTTATGCGAGGAAACACAAGATCGGCTTCCGCCACCTTTGCGACGCGATTGCTCCGGCGTTGCTGCTGGCATATGGAATAGGAAGGATTGGCTGCCAGGTTGCCGGTGATGGCGACTGGGGCATACTCAACAGTGCCTATCTGAGCACCCCGGAGGCCAAAGTTGTTCCCGCCGACACGACCCGTTTCAAAAATGCGCTGCAACAAAACAGCGCCATCTACATGCAGCAATCCGGATACACCAGCGTTGAGCAGGTTCAACACAAAGCTGTAAGGGCTCCATCATGGATGCCGACCTGGATGGTGGCTTATAATTTTCCTCACAACGTAATCAGTGAAGGCACACCCATAAAAGATTGCACGGGCCAGTACTGCAACCAATTGCCACTGCCCGTTTTTCCAACCGCATTTTATGAGACCGTGATTTGCCTGATTCTGACTGCCGCGCTGTTCATGCTCCGAAGGCGGTTTATCGTTCCCGGCACACTGTTCGCGGTTTATCTGATTTTTAATGGGGTGGAACGCTTCCTGATTGAAAAGATCAGGGTGAACACACAATACACGATACTCGGGTTGCATCCGACACAGGCAGAGTTAATTTCTTCGATGCTGGTGCTTTCGGGAATTCTGCTGATAGTGGTGCTGCGTATGCGTCAGAAAGCGATACAGACTACCTGATTTTTCCTTTTAATATTTTTTAACAGATGGAGCGCAGGATTTGCTAACCATTGGGAGTCTTATATACAGAACTCAATTTTTTCTCATAAGCAGTTAGTTTTGGTTAGGACCCCATGTCTATGGGGTCTGTTTTTTTATATAAGCTGCCGGATTCCCATTTACATATTTATCCCTGCTCTTCATACCTTTGGCAAAACTTTGATATGCCCTCTTTTGATATAGTCAGCAAGGTTGAATTCCAGGCCCTCGACAATGCGGTCAACGTGGTCAAAAAAGAAATCACGAATCGTTTTGATTTCAAGAATAGCCATGTGGCCATCGACCTGGACAAAAAGGAATTTAAACTGAACATCGAAACTGAAGACGATATGAAGATGGGACAGGTGACCGATGTCCTGATCAACAGGGCGCATAAACAGGGCATTTCTCCAGAGGCTTTCGACCTTTCCAAGGACCCTTTCCCAAGTGGAAAAATCGTGAAAAAAGTGGTCAGCGTTCGCAACGGGCTGAACCAGGATGATGCCAAGAAGGTGACCAAACTGATCAAGGAAAGCGGCCTCAAGGTTCAGACCCAGATCATGGATGACCTGGTTAGGGTTACCGCGAAGAAGATCGATGACCTCCAGGCAGTCATCAAACTCTGCCAGGAGGCAAACCTCAGAATGGCGCTGCAGTACATAAATATGAGAAATTAAGGACGCGATTTTGTCCCGAAGTCGTGTAAAACCTGGGTATTCCCTTGTTTTTTATCCCAAATTCACTTAATTTCGCCCTCCATTTAAATCGTACGGCCAAATCCGTGCATTAACTGACAATTATTATGAAAAAGGATATTCACCCAAAAGGATACAGACTCGTTGTTTTCAAAGACATGAGTAATGGCAATACATTTATGAGCCGTTCTACCTCAAATACCAGGGAAACCATCAAGTGGGAAGACGGCAATGAGTATCCGCTTGTAAAGCTTGAAATTTCAAACACATCTCATCCTTTCTTTACCGGCCAAAAAATGCTTGTCGACACCGCCGGCCGTATCGACAAATTCAAGAAGAGGTACGAGAAGAAGGCATAAGCATACATCGTTTAACTTATCGATCCCTTTCCGGTTACGGGAAGGGATTTTTATTTACCGAATTCTCCCGGGCTTCCTGCCTTGCCGACTCCTTGTTGCGGATTAGCCCTTATTTTTAACTATGATAAAACTGGTGCTGGAACAGCAGAAGAATGACAACCTCTTTCCGCTCACGCTCATGCGTTCTGCCGCCGACATTCGTTTGGGCATCCTCACGCTGAGAGAAAAATGGATCTGCCTCGTTCAGGGGCTGACGGTCACTGATGGCAGAATAGCCGCACAGAATGTGCAGGAAACCGGCAGCTTTCATTTCGACGCCGCCACCATACCCGATGCGAGCCTGCTTGCCCAACCCCCGGAAGCTAACAGCCAACAACATACGCCACCGGCGAGAAAAATATCTTATCCCTGGGAGATCTTTCAATTGAATGATGCAGAATTGAGAAAGGATTTTGAATTGATCACGAGGGACAGGCGTTCAGCACCCGTTCCGGACACGGTTAGTGTGAAAGGCTCCGCGATATTTATCGAATCCGGAGCGAAGCTTTCTCACTGCATTATCAACACAGAAACGGGCCCCGTTTATATTGGCGCAGACACGGAGATTATGGAAGGTACTCTGATCAGGGGACCCTTTGCGCTTTGCAGGGGATCGGTGGTAAAGATGGGGGCAAAGATATACGGAGCAACTACCATCGGGCCAGGCTGTGTAGTGGGCGGGGAAATAAAGAATTCGGTGATCTTCGGTTATTCAAATAAGTCGCATGACGGTTATCTCGGCGACAGCGTAATTGGCGAATGGTGCAATTTTGGGGCGGGTACCTCCACGTCGAATATGAAGAATAATGCCGGTGATTTAAAAATGTGGGATATCCATCGGGGTGAGTACTGGTCACCAGGTCTGAAGAAATGCGGATTGATCATGGGAGATTACTCCCGGGCAGCCATCAATACTTCATTCAACACCGGATCAATTGTAGGAGTCTGTGCCAACGTATTCGGAGGGGGTCTCATGCCCAAGTTTATTCCCAGCTTCAGCTGGGGCAACCAACGCTATAAATATGAGAAAGCCCTCGCTGATATCGAGAATTGGAAGCAGCTCAAAGAGTCTTCTTTAAGTGAAAAGGAAAAGACTGGATTGAAGCTTATATTTGACCAAATTTAATTCACACTATGCGTAAACAAATCGCGGCCGCCAACTGGAAAATGAATTGTACCTACCACCAGGCAGAATCCTTACTCAATGATGTCCTGCAGTCTAAAATTTCACTGAAACCACATCAGGCAGCTGTGTTCGCGATTCCGTTTCCCTACCTGATCATGGCAAACAGCCTGATTGGCAGCCAGGCGAATTGTTTTGTATCTGCACAGAATTGTCATCATAAGCCTTCAGGCGCTTACACCGGTGAGGTATCCGCTGAAATGATCAGGTCCCTAAGTGTTCGTCATTGTATTGTGGGACACAGTGAGCGCAGGGAGTATTTCAATGAAACCAATCAGCAGTTGGCGGAAAAACTCGATCTCTGTCTGAAGTATGAGATCACACCTATCTTTTGCTGCGGGGAACCACTGCCTGTGAGAGAGGAGGGAACTCAAAATGCTTATGTGGAAAAACAACTACGCGAATCTCTTTTTCATTTGAGTGCCGAAGCACTGGGCAGGGTAGTGATTGCCTATGAGCCGATCTGGGCAATTGGGACGGGCAAGACAGCCACGACCGCGCAGGCACAGGAGATCCATGCATTTATCCGTTCTGTGATTGGGGATAAATTTGGTGAAGAAGCCGGGCAAAACATTTCCATCCTTTATGGAGGCAGTGTAAAGGCAGGTAATGCCGCAGACTTATTTGGTTCTCCGGATGTGGATGGTGGATTGGTAGGTGGCGCCTCGTTGGTTGCCGCCGACTTTGTGCAGATCATCAACGCACTGAAAAGCTGAACTACTGAATATAAAACCATTTTTATATCAACACGTTTTCTGGAGGGGCCTTTCATTAACCACCGGACTTCTTGTCAATATTCTTCTTTCAAGAACATTTGAAGCCGCCGCTACGGGCTGGCTTTTTTATTACCTGGCCATCTTCGCATTCATGATCCAACTGGGTGGGTTCAGCCTGGATTCTGCCGTGGGATATTATGTCGCAAAAAAACAGGTTCCTACAAATACCATCATCCAGTTTTCAATTTTCTCGTCTGTAATAGCAACGCTGATCATCGGGCTGATTTTTGTTCCCATCTACCGCTGGCTTACTCCGGGTGAGGAGTTTCCACTTGGCTTCATTCTCTTCTACGTGGGGGGCAACCTGCTGATCTCCTTTGGCAACGCTATTTTTTATGCATCCTACCGTTTCATTCTGCCACACCTCATCGCAATACTCGTGAATTCGGGAATTATCCTTCTTTTACTATTTCGCAAAGGCATGGAGGTGGAAGATTTTGCCTTCTGGTATTTTGCTGCCTTCCTGGTGCAGGGGCTTATACTTTTTGTCTGCCTGATATTTTCACAAAAGAATACAACGTTTGAGGTCCGTATTCCGAGGGAAACACTTGTCTTATTTTTCAGGTATGCTTCCCATGCTTTTCTGGCCAATATTCTTTTCTTTCTGTTAAACCGCGTGGACTATCTTTTTGTACGGCACTACACTACCGCAATCGACCTGGGCAATTATATCCAGGTATCCAGGATCGCCCAGCTTTTTTTTATGCTGCCCTCAATGATCTCTACGGTGATCTTTCCTTTTATTGCGTCAGAAAAGGGTATGGCTGCGGGAGTAGTGAGAAAAATCTCCAGAGTGCTTGGACTAACATACCTTATTATATTGCTTCTACTCGCATTCACAGGCAAAACCCTTTTCCCTTTGATTTTTGGCCCCAGTTTTTCGGGGATGTATTTTCCTTTTCTGTTGCAGATCCCTGGAGTGATCGCTGTGGCAATGATTTATCCCTACGCGGCCTACAACTCCGGAAAGAACAGGATCAGGACCAACTATGTTGGTGCTTTTGGTGCCCTACTTCTCCTGCTCAGTGGTAACCTGATCTTCACTCCAGCCTATGGCATCCTTGCCGCCGCCACTGTCAGCAGTCTGGCATACTGCTGCTATTATGGGTATCTTGTGATTGCTCACCATCGACAAATTGCAGGGGCATGAAAAAGGTATTGTGGCTTAGCAGCTGGTATCCCAACAGGAGTGAACCACTGGGAGGCGATTTTATTGAGCGCCATGCAATCGCGGCCGCCACGCTGAATCGGATTCATGTACTGTTTGTAACAAAAGATAATTCGGGAGTCCCCGGACCAAAACTCGAAAAAAGAAAATACGCTAATGGTTCTGGGGCCACTATCCGATATTACAAATCATGGCTGCCTTCGGGAAAACTGGAATCTTTTCTTTCAGGGATCAGGTATTTTTTCATTTTCAGATCCCTGCTCGCTCAACACATACGCAGGGAGGGGAGGCCAGACCTCGTGCACGTGCATATCTGTTTTCGAGCTGGCCTTCTAGGCTTATACTGCCATTATCGTTATGGAATCAAATATATTGTCAGCGAACACTGGTCGATTTTTTCACCTGACGCGCGCGATGCCTTTGAAAAAAAGAGCTTCCTGCTCCGGTGGACCGTTGGGAAAATATACCGGCACGCGGCAGGATCAACGGCAGTCAGTGCCCAGCTCAGTGCCGCGCTGGTGCGCAAATTCGACATCGACCCTCCAGCGGTCATCCCTAACGTAGTTGACTCCTCGAAATTCTTCCCCGGTCAACATTCGCATTCCTTGTTCAGGTTTATTCATATCTCCACACTTAGTTATCAGAAAAATCCCGAACAGATTGTGGACGCGCTGGCCATGCTTAAAGAAAGAACAACGATTCCCTTCGAGCTGGTGATCTATGGTCCGCCACGAAAGGATATCCGACAATATGCTGAACAAAAAGGGCTATCTGCGCTTATCGATTTCCGTGGTGAGGTGAACCACGATGAGATCGCATTGCAGATCCGACATTCCGCCGCGCTTATTCTTTTTTCAAGATTTGAAACCTTTGGTTGCGTGGTGGCAGAAGCACTGGTATCCGGTGTGCCCGTCATCGTCAGCGACATCGCGGTAATGAAAGAGCTGGTGACAGATTTTAAAAACGGCATACTGGTGCCTGCCGATCGTCCTGATACGCTCGCGGGGAAAATGAGATGGATGATAGTAAACAGGTATCGGTTCAGCAGTGAAATCATCTCTGCCGAAGCCGGCAGAAAATATGGAATCAGCAGAATCGCGGGGCTCTTCGACAGCTATTACAAGAAAGTTGCCCGGTCAATTACATAACCATTGCGAATTCAGACATTCCTGATGTCCCAGGCCAGGGCGCTTGCTCCCAGTATTGCGGCGTCAGCTTCCCTCAGATGACTTACCAATATCTTTACCTTATTCTGAAACACCTGGATCAGGTTGGCTTCCATATTTGCAATAGTGGGTTTCAATAACAGGTCGCCCGCCTTGGTCAGTCCTCCAAAAAGAATGATGGCCTCCGGACTGGAGAACATTACAAAATTGGCGAGGGCGAGTCCCAGGATCTGGCCGGTGAATTCAAATATTTCCTTGGCCACCTTGTCGCCTGCTATGGCCGCTTCGTAAACTTTTTTGGAATCGAGTTTGTTTTTTGGGACATCCCGAAGGATGCTGTATTCCGTTGTCTTTTCGAGGATTTCCAGTGCGGTGAGTTTTACCCCGGTGGCCGAGGCATAACTTTCGAGTGAACCATATTTACCCGTACCCTCATGGTATCTTCCATTGGGGATGGTGATGGTGTGCCCGAGTTCGCCAGCGAATCCATCATGTCCGTATACGAGTTTGCCATTGGCAACTATACCGCTGCCCACCCCCGTACCAAGAGTGATCATGATGAAGTCACGCATCCCTTTGGCCGCACCATACATCATCTCGCCGATCGCTGCTGCATTGGCGTCATTCGTAAGTACTACCGGGATTTTGAATTTCGTTTCCATCATTTTCGAAAACGGAATGATTCCCTTCCATGGCAGGTTAGGAGCATACTCTACGGTGCCCGTGTAATAGTTGCCATTCGGTGCGCCCACCCCGATGCCTTTGATACGGGCAGGCCCTCCGACTTTTTCGATCATCGCCGTAAGATTTTCATGAAGCTCATCGATAAATCCTTCCACCTGCGCATGGTTGCGCGAAGAGATCTCACTGGAGAAGAGAATGTTCCCGTTCCTGTCTACTATTCCGAATTTTGTTCCCGTACCACCAATATCTATTCCGACGGCTAGCTGCTGTTGTGATTCTGCTTTTGCTTTTGACATTTTTTCTAATGCTTAGTGTCCTCCACTGATCTGCCGGTCAAAGTCGATGCCCTGGACTTTCAGGACCTTTCTTGACAGGAGCGCGTGCCACGCAAGATAAGCAAAACCGATGGCAGGAACCACGTAAGAGAAATGGGTGAATGAAGTATTCAGAATTCCATCGGGACTGGATTTGTCGAAATCACAGATGGCTCCCTGCAACGGTGGGATGACAGCGCCGCCGAGGATCATCATGATCAGGAAGGCTGAGCCCTGGCTGGTGTATTTTCCCAGCCCGGCAATGCCGAGTGAGAAGATACAGGGCCACATTACAGAACAGAAGAGCCCACCACTGATAAAGGCGAAAGTTGCGGTAAGGCCGTCGGTGAACAATCCTATCAGCATGGCCAGCGTAGCCATCAGTGAGGCAGTGAACAACATGGCCACTGGTTTCTCGTTGGCATACAGGAATGCGGCAATAAGAAAAACAATACAGATCGCATAAACATAAAGATTGCCTACCTCACTACCTCTGAGCACATTCACCAGCAGGATCAGTCCAAAACCCACGAAGGGGACGACGGCCGTAAGGACACGCCTGGTTGACCGTGACAAATTGAAAACAGAAATGGAGGCGGTTAATCTTCCGATCATGAGGCTTCCCCAGTAGAGGGAAATGTATTGTGAAATATATTTCTCATTGAGTCCGCCAAAGGCCGGCAGTTTGAGTAAGGCACCCATATTACTCTGAACGGTTACTTCAACACCAACATAAACGAAGATGGCGATCATGCCCAGAATCAGCTGCGGGTATTGCATGGCGCCCCAGCCGGTGCCGGATTTTTTTGAAGAGACCATGGCATAGGCCAGAATACCAATAGTAAGGAGCAGGGTGATAATGATCAGGTAGCCCTTGGCGGCTTCTCCAAAATGCAGTACCACAAACTTGTTCATGAATATAAGAATGAAAACCGGCACGCTCATAATAATGAGGCTGGTAAGGGCTTTAGGGCTGTTCTCGATTTTTTCGTCGCTGGTCACCCGGGGCAGTTTTGAAACCGCAAAAAATATGGCGACAAAGGTGAAGAGTGCTGCAAGGATCAGGTAGAGGGTCTTGATATTTCCGAGTGTTGCTATCTTATTACTGTCGGTCAATGCACCGAAGAGCACTATGCTCACGACAAGAGGTCCAAGCAGTGTGCCTATTGAATTGATCCCACCAGCGAGATTCAGACGGTGAGCTCCGGTCTCCTCGGAACCAAGAGCTACAGCAAATGGTTGGGCCGCGGTCTGCTGTAATGAAAATCCCAGCGCTATAATAAAGAAGGTTACCAGCACCATTCCGAAACTCGCGGATACCGAAGTGGACACGAAGGCCATGCCCAATGCGCCAATCACGGAGATCAGCAGTCCATAGATAATTCCGTTCTTGTACCCGATCTTGTTGAGAATATCCACGCCGCTGAGGGAGGAGAGGATGTACAGGATCAGCGACCCAAAAAAGTAGGCGCCGTAGAAAGCCGCGTCCACCAGTTGTGATTCGAACTGGTCGAGTTGGAAATGTGTTTTACAAAAAGGAATGAAAATACCGTTGGATGCTGCCACAAAGCCCCAGAAAAAAAACACTGTTATCAGGGTGCCAAATTGTGACCATTTGGTCTGTTGCTCCATATCGCAGATGTGATTTAAGTAGGGCTGAAAGTAACAAAAAAAATATCATTGCCTCACCTATTGTAATAAATGATTCCTAAATTGAACCGACATTTGACTATCAGCCGATTCAATAAACAAGATCCCAAAACGATTAGCCGTAAGCGATAATGGAGATATTACATGTCAGCGCGGAATGTTATCCTGTAGCAAAAGCTGGCGGACTCGGGGATGTTGCTGGTGCCCTTCCTCTTTACCTCAATCAGGCGGGCCATCTCGCCAAAATCGTGATGCCGATGTACAGGACCAAGTTTCTCTACAATCATGAGTGGGACGTGGTGCACAAAGGCTATTCCAATCTGGGTAACCGCTGGTTTGATTTTACGGTGATAAAGGAAAAGAATAATGTCCTGGGATTCGACCTCTACCTTTTAGACATTAACGGATTACTGGACAGGGAAAAAGTATATGGGTATGACGACGACACCGAAAGGTTTACTGCCTTTCAGGTGGCTGTGCTGGACTGGGTTACCGCCTGGGAGCATCATCCCGACATCATCCATGTACATGATCATCACACCGCCCTGATCCCATTCATGGCAGGCAATTGTTACAAGTATTCTCCACTCCGACATATTCCGGTAGTCCTGACCATTCATAATGCCGAATACCAGGGTGCGATGGGCTGGGACAAAAGCAACTACATCCCGCAGTGGGACATGTGGAACTGGGGCAAGCTCGACTGGAACAATTCGATCAATCCCCTGGCCAGTGGCATCAAATGTGCTTCGCTGGTGACGACGGTGAGCCCGAATTACCTGAAGGAACTGAGGTTCATGAGTAATGGACTGGAACCGCTGTTTGAATATGAAAAGGGAAAATGCATAGGCATCCTCAATGGCATCGACAGTAATGTCTGGGATCCCCAGACCGACCAATACCTGCCTTATCATTACAGTGTCGACGGATGCCGAAGCGGGGAAGGCAAAGAACAAAATGGAACTCTGCGAACGCTTCAACCTCGACTTCCAGAAACCACTGATCTCTTTTATTGGCCGCCTGGTAGGCGAGAAAGGGGCCGATAAATTGGCCGCAGTTGTGTATGATTCCTTTCAGTATATTGGAAGGCGAATGAACTTCCTGGTTCTGGGCAGCGGCAACCCTGAGGTGGAACGGGGACTGGAGATCCAGTTGGGGAGAGCGAATGGTGACTACAATATCTATATCGGGTATAACGAGGCCCTGAGCCGGCTGATCTATGCCGGGTCCGATTTTTTACTTATGCCATCCAGGGTGGAACCATGTGGACTTAATCAGCTATATTCCATGAGATATGGCACGGTTCCGATGGTTAGAAGAACGGGCGGTCTGAAAGACACCGTAATCGACTTTGAAGAACCCGATGGATATGGCATTTGTTACAATCATGTGGAAACGGGCGACATCTGCCAGGGTGTATGGAGGGGAATTGAATTGTATCGGGATAAAAAACAGATGGGTGCGATCCGGCAAAAAATGATGCAACTGGACTTTGACTGGAAAACGAGTGTGAAGCAGTACATCATCGGTTATGAACAATTACTCAAATAACCAATAAATAACTTGTCTTATGTCAAAATCAATTCTAGCGGTGATCCTGGGTGGCGGAGCAGGTACAAGGTTGTATCCATTAACAGCGAGCAGGTCAAAACCTGCGGTGCCCATTGCGGGTAAATACCGGCTGGTAGACATACCCATCTCCAACTGCCTGAATTCGGGCATCAGCAGGATGTTCGTGCTCACACAGTACAACTCTGCATCACTGAACAGGCACATCAAGAATACTTATCATTTCAGCGCCTTCAGTTCAGCTTTCGTGGACATCCTCGCGGCCGAACAAACTCCCGATAATCCTACCTGGTACCAGGGCACGGCGGATGCGGTGCGACAGGGCCTGCGGCATATCAAAACTTTCCCCAGCGAATATGTGCTGATTCTCTCCGGGGATCAATTGTACCAGATGGATTTTATGGCCATGGTCAACAGCCATATCGACAGCGGGTCGGATATTTCAATAGCCACCATCCCGGTAATCGAAAGAGAAGCTCCGGACTTTGGCATCCTGAAAAAAAACGCTGATGGCTTCATCACTTCCTTCATCGAAAAACCCAAGGGATCAGAATTATTGAATCAGTGGAAGAGCGATACCGGCCCCGAAATGCAGGCTGCCGGCAAACACTGGCTCGCTTCGATGGGCATATACATTTTCAACAGACAACTCATGTTTGACCTCCTGGAAGAGGAATTCAAAGAAGGCACCGACTTCGGCAAGGAAATCATTCCACAATCACTGAGTAAATACAAAGTATCCAGCTTCCAGTATGATGGTTACTGGACCGACATCGGAAATATCTATTCTTTCTACGAAGCCAATCTGGGACTCACCGATGAAGTACCCGAATTCAACCTTTTTGATGACACCAGGAGTATATACACCCGTGCCCGCATGTTGCCTCCGGCAAAGATCAGCGGAACCACGCTGGATAAAACCATCGTTGCGGAAGGTTGCATCGTGAATGCTTCGCACATTGAAAAAAGCGTTGTGGGCATCAGGGCCAGGATCGGTTATGGTACAACGATAGTAAGCAGTTACCTGATGGGAAACGATTTCTTTGAAACCATTGAACAAATCGAAGATGCGCACCAGCATGGTATGCCAAATGTTGGAATCGGAAGTCGTTGTTACATCAAGAATGCGATCGTTGATAAAAACTGCCGCATCGGCGACGACGTACAGATCAATGGCGGACCGCATCTTGAAAACACAGACCATCCGTTGTATACTGTTAAAGATGGGATCGTTGTGATCAAGAAAGGTGCGATAGTGCCGAATGGTTTTTCCATCTGAGCTGAATCTCATTTGCTGTGGTTTGCTGACCAATATGAGATCTAGATATGTCTACCACCATTACTACGACTGCGTCGAGCCCGGCTCCGGGTATGCCCAAGCCCAGACTATCCATGTTCCAGATCTTCACCATGAGCTTTGGGTTCATGGGCATCCAGTTTGGTTTCGCGCTTCAGAGCGCCAACACCAGCAGGATACTCCGGTCATTTGGCGCCGATGTTGATCAGCTCCCGATGTTCTGGATCGTGGCACCACTGGTGGGGATGATCGTGCAACCCATTATCGGTCACTACAGCGATCGTACCTGGAACCGGCTCGGAAGAAGAAAACCTTATTTTCTTACCGGCGCTATATTGTCTTCCCTTGCTCTTGTATTTCTTCCGAATTCCGGTCATGCTGCCGGCATCATCCCGGCCCTTTGGATAGGAGCGGGCATGGTGATGGTGATGGATGCCTCCTTCAATATTGCCATGGAACCCTTTCGCGCGCTTGTCGCTGACAACCTGCCCAACAGCCAGCGGACCGTGGGTTTCAGCGTCCAGACCTTCCTGATTGGCATCGGGGCAGTGGCGGCTTCTTTTCTTCCTGAATTCCTGGCCAACCATGGATTCAGTATGAGCGCGGACAACAACCAGATCGCAGACAATATCAAGTATGCGTTTTATATCGGGGCTGGAGTTTTCATGGTAGCCATATTGGTAACGGTATTATTTTCATCAGAATACACTCCCGAACAGCACCGGCTTTATCATGGCAGCGAGGAGGTGAAATCAGGAGGACTGAAGGACATCTTCCGGGATTTCAGGTTGATGCCTAAGACTATGAAGCAGTTGGGGCTGGTGCAATTCTTCAGCTGGTTCGCGTTGTTCAGTATGTGGGTGTTCACTTCCGATGCCGTAGCCACACATGTGTATGGGCTCAAAGGCAACTATTCCCATTCAATTGCATACAATGAGGCAGGGAACAAAGTCAGTTCCGCTTTTGGGGTCTATAATTTTGTTGCGATGATCTATGCCCTCTGCCTTCCTTTTATCGCCAGGCTGATTGGAAGAAAACTTACCCATGCCGTTTCACTGACGGCAGGCGGTATCGGTTTGATATCGATCTTTTTTATAACCGATATATGGTACCTGAATCTGTCGATGGTGGGCGTTGGACTGGCCTGGGCTTCCATACTTGCCATGCCTTATGTGATTTTATCTTCTTCGATCCCGCCCGCCAAATTTGGAATTTATATGGGTATCTTTAATTTCTTCATCACCCTGCCACAGATCATCAACGGATTCGCCGGCGGTTGGGTGGTTAAACATTTATATGGGGGGCAACCCATTTATGCGATTGTGCTGGCGGGAATTTTTATGCTATGTGCGGCGGTGAGTGTGATTTATGTATACGATCCAAATGGGAAAGAGCAAGGTTAAGAAACACAAAAAAAGGGATATGCCGGTTTTTCAAAAAAAATACGAAGACATTTATTTTGTCGACTCAACCAAACCGGTTTGGAATTATTCCCTGTTCACAGAGGAAGACATTGCTAACTTTCAACGGGGGACGCTATACCGCGCCTATGAACTTTTTGGTTCTCATCAGTTGGAAGTGCTTGGAAAAACCGGTTTTTATTTTGCTGTCTGGGCGCCTAATGCCACTTCGATCTCTGTGGTCGGGCATTTCAATCAATGGACCGACGGTGCTCATCCGCTTTTTGTGAAACTTGATCATTCGGGCATCTGGGAAGGCTTTATTCCCGATATCAGTAAAGGAGATCTTTACAAATACAAGATCCATGGCTTTGATGGCGTAGTCACAGAGAAAGGTGATCCCTATGCGAATTACTGGGAGGTTCGTCCGGCCACTGCCAGCAGGACCTGGGAACTGGGATACGACTGGGATGACAAACACTGGATGAAGACCAGGAAAAAACACAATTCGCTAAAGGCTCCATGGAGCGTGTATGAAGTGCACCTGGCTAGCTGGATGCGACCCGACAGAAACAATGAAGAAGTTTACAATACCTATGATTTTTTTGCCGATCGCCTGGTGCAGTATGTGAAGGAAATGCAGTTTACTCATGTGGAGCTGATGCCGGTGACGGAACATCCCTTTGATGGCAGCTGGGGTTACCAGGGTACCGGGTATTTCGCGCCCACCTCGCGTTATGGCACACCACAGGAGTTCATGCACCTGGTAGAAGCGTTTCATAAAGAAGGTATCGGGGTGATACTCGACTGGGTGCCTTCACATTTTCCCTATGATGCACATGGGTTGTTCAAATTCGATGGCACGCATACTTATGAGTATGCCGACATGCGAAAGGGATTTCATCCCGACTGGAACAGCTATATCTTCAACTACAGAAGGGGAGAGGTCAAATCATTCCTGATCTCGAGTGCGAGAATGTGGTTTGATCTTTTTCATATCGATGGACTCCGCGTGGACGCGGTGAGTTCCATGCTGAAGCTAAATTATTCGAGGAAGGAAGGTGAGTGGGAACCCAATGAACAGGGTGGCGATGGCAACCTGGAAGCAATGGCTTTTATCATCGACCTCAATGAAACCATATTCCGCGATTTTGACGACATACAGATGATCGCCGAAGAAGCCACCGACTGGCCCGGGATCAGCAGGCCCACCTTTAGCGGAGGCCTGGGTTTTAGCATGAAGTGGATGATGGGCTGGATGCACGACACGCTGAATTTTTTCAAGACCGATCCATTGCTCAGGCCGGGTCAGCAGGACAAGTTCACCTTCAGCATGATGTATTATTATGATGAAAATTTTATGCTCCCGTTGAGTCATGACGAGAGTGTGCATGGCAAGAGCCCGATGATCTACAAGATGCCGGGCGATGACTGGCAAAAATTCGCAAACCTCAGGTGCCTCTATGCCTACATGTATACGCATCCGGGAGGCAAGTTGCTTTTCATGGGTAATGAAATTGCGGCCACCACGGAATGGAATTATAAATCGGAGTTGCCTTGGGAGCTGCTGCAGTTCGATTCACACCAGATGATGAAGGATTGCGTGCGCGACCTCAACATATTGTTGAGAGAAGAACCGGCCCTGTATCAGAAACAGTTTTCTCCGGATGGGTTTGAGTGGATAGATGTGAACCACCGGCCTGAGTCTGTCGTCGTGTTTAAAAGAAAGGGTAAGGATCCCGATGATGATCTGCTGATCATACTCAATCTTACTCCGGTGGTGAGGAACGACTGGAAGGTGTACACAGCAGGCAAGAAAAAATGGAAAGAGATCTTCAATAGCGACGATAAAAAATACTGGGGCACGGGCGATGTGTTCAACCCTGAGATCACCACCACCCTGGTGGACAAGGGCACGAAAACCTACGAGATAAATCTGCACCTGCCTCCTTTGGGTGCGCTGGTGCTGAAATGATTTGTATTTAAGCCGAAAAGTTTGGCCCCTGTTTTATCGGAGATGATTTAATCTGCATTCCCTTTCCGTCTTTGCGCATCATTCTCACCCTTGCACTTCCTTCGCGCCTTTGCGCGTTCTTCGCGCCTTTGCGTGAAATCGTCTTTTTGTCGATCTAACGGTGCCACACCATCGCTTATCTTATTCAAACCGCAGCCACCCAAATTTGTCAGGCTCGTGAAAATTCACTGTTGTGGCACACCAGGAATTCAATGACTCTCCCTCGTCGTAATCTATCCGGTATAAATTTCCCTTCCAGATCGTGCCGCTGGCAGGTGATTCGTCAAGTATCGGCCTCATAAGAATAAATGGGATGAAAAATTCGGCCCTCCAGCCGGCGATCTGCATTCCATCATCATAACGCACCGAAGTAGCATGCCTGGTTCTCCTGTCTTCTTCATACAAGAAAGGGAGCCAACTATTCAGTGTACCATTTGTATTGTATATGATAATAGGAAGTTCAAAATTCAGCGGAGACAATTCGTACTCAAAATAGGCAGTACGATCGGCATCGGGTTGCAGGAAAATTTCCACCACATCTTCTTCCCACAAATGAAGGAAGTCGGCCTGCATCGTGTTGCAAAGTTTCTTGTCTTCACAATCAAACAGGCCATAGATGCCGTTGTCGGAATAAAGCAATTTTGCTTTTGTAGAATAGCTCGCCCCGGTTGGGCTTTGTCTTTCGAGACTCAACCATTCAGGTTTTTCCCATACCGAGGCCGAGCCCGAACCATCGATATTAAAATCAGGCGTTTTCGAAATAGTGTTGATCTTCATTATTCCCGGGAATGAAGCCGGAAGATAAAGAGATCAGCAGGAATATCGCGTGCGGATTAATTCATCACCATTTTTTCTCTTTCTCTTTCTCTTTCTTGCCAAGGCTGAAATTCCGCGAAATATTGAAGCCGAAATAAATGTCTCCCTTGCCCCAGCTTCCAGTAGTTCTTGGAATGAACTGGGATTCCGTCATGCCCTGTGAATTGGTGAAAACCAGCTGGAACACGTGTCCGCCGGTTTCTATGTCGAAGCCCATCGACAACGAATTCTTTACATCTATTGACTGAACCTGGTCCGGGAAAAGAATGTTGTACTCGGCGGTGATGCTCATTCGCTTGGTAAACTTCAGTCGCCCACCGATGGAGGTCGAGAACACTTCGTTCTTATCCCTGACCGTGGGCACCAGGTTGAAATGCTGCCAGGTGGGCGCAACCTGCAATGACAGGGCGGTAGTGATCTTTCTCGCTATCAGCGCCTGAACCATATAACTCGTACGGTATTTCGCGTTCAGATATGGCTTGTTGTCAACCTTAAGTGTGTAGTTGGTGATCGACCCCAGCAGGCTGACACTAACTGGAACGGCTCCCTGGCCGGTCGACTGCCTGAGGAGCTTGTATTTCAGATATCCGTCGAAAGTCTTTTCCTCTGAACTCCTGCCTATGCCAATTGCCAGCCTCTCTGTGAGTCCATAATCCAGGCCAATCCGCATTGTAGCATTGTCGAGGCCAAAAAATTCGTAGGAACCGTCGTTTATCTCTCCAAAACGGTGCATGATGATAAAATTAAGGTCGCCCTTCGCGGGAGCTTCCACCGTCTGAGTGTTAACAATACGCTTAGCCTTGAATGTCCCGGTCACCAAGACCTTTTTTCCCGGCGCTGACGAGTCGCCAAGCATTGAAAGAAGAGAACTGTCTTGTGCCCGGCCTGCAAGCACGCAGCAAAATAATATGGAGGTAAATACCAGTCTAACCATGCTTATTGTTTTTGATTGCATACTATATTCACCTGGATGGCGGTTTCTTTTTCAATTTTATCCCTTACGATAAAGGGGATCTTGATGTTATACTCAGTGGGATTCAGTTTGAAATTTGCCGTGCCTGTAAGTACGTTTCCTTTGCGAACGAAGGTGCCTGGTATTTCTACATCCCTTGTAACACCATGAAGCGTAAGCTTTCCCCGCACCTTCACCGGGAAGGACCCGTCCTGGCCTTTGGGAATCGTTTCACCGAAAGACCCGCTGAACGTGGATCTTGGGTATTTGTCGCTTTCCACATAGTTTTCGTTGAAGTGTTCCTGCATCAGCGACTTTCTGAACACAAACGATTTCAATGGGAGGGAGAAGGCAATATTTCTGTTTTTTAGATCAACAGCGGCCTCCACATCCTTGTTCTCCGCGCGGATACTTTCCAGGGGAGTGTCGGACGACAATTTGATGTTTCCGTTCTTTGTAATATACACCTGGCCGAAACAAATAGTAACGAAAAACAAAATCGGTGAAACCAACGCACATCTTTTCATAATCTCTGATTAATTGTTCTGAATACCATTGTTGATCCATGACCTGATTGTATTGATGTCACAATCAGACAATTTTGCAGCATCCTTTGGCATTTGTGGAAAGCCTGCGGCATGTGTCAGCACCCCGATTAGTGTTCCGCTTGACGCCTTGGCCTTCAGATTATCGTAGTTATCAAGTACGATCCCACCGCTTCCTGTATTGGTTGCGCTACCATGGCAACGATAACAATTTGCCTGCAGGATTGGGACAACGTCGGCAGCGTATTTTCTGTTAGTGGTGTCGCAGTTGCCTGGTTGGTTCGGATCATTGGGATCCGGTAGGGTATCTTCGCTGTCTTTACTACAGGAGATGACAAGAATTCCACAAATAATCATAGCAATAAAGGACTGGATGATGTTCTTCTTCATGAGTTGTTAATTGACGTGGTTGATAATTTTTTCTGCCGGGCATAGCAATCCCATCAGGGCTTAGCCATGTTTTTTTTAAGACCGTTTTAGATTCAGGGTATCCGCTGTATCAGACTGATATTGATCCCGGTACTTGTCAGCGGCATGTTTCCCGTGCCGATTTTTTTCAACGGGAGTTTATAATAAGGTTCGAAACGGACATTTGTATTTCGCACCACCCTCAATGAATATCCTGCAGTGAGCATGAGGCTGGCAAAAAAATGATTTCCAGAATTTTTATATGAGTGATCCCCATTGTACCAGCTGCCATTGGCCATGGCCTTATAGGAGTACTCTTCTTTTTTCATCAGGTAGGAGTTGAACCCTGCCGAAACGAAAAAGGTACTTGGTTTTAGGGAGAGGTCGTAACGCAAAGACAATGGGATCTCAAACATATTACAGCTACCATCAACCGATTTTATCCACACATAACTCGCGATGCCCGCACTGTTTTTGTCGAAATATTTTCCGTCCGTAAAGTATTTCTTCCGGTCCCAAAGAAATCCGCCTTCCACTGCCAGCCTCTTGCTGAAGTGATACCCAATCAATACTCCGAAATCATATCCTACGTTTTTCACCGCCTGTGATTTGATAAAGCTCAGGTCCGGCGCGGCACTCAGGCCTAAATAAAAATACCGGTCGGGGTCGGCAAAGGGTTTGGATGGCTTAGGGCTAAGGGGTTGAACTATTCCCGATAAAATCAACTTTGAATCACTAAAGAGCGCCGAGCGATCGCCCGTGAACCATCCCATCTGCGCCAGGCCGGGGAATCCGACTTTTCCTGCAAGGTCATGCTGCGTTCTGTTCAGTTGACTGCCCGAGTTTCTTCCACCGATCTTCAATGATGCATCCTGACCATCTGTAATGCCCGGGGGCTCATTACCAATTCCTGTCAACAGTTTTCCGTTTGAGGCTCTATGTTTCCCTATTCGACTATTCCCTGGCGTTATATCCAGTCCGGCACGACTTCCTCTCTTCAAGTCATTACTCAATTGGCCGGCTTTGGGTTGCGTCTCGTCATTATTATTCTTATTGATCGACGAAAATCTTTCTTTGTTATTCTGAAGGGCGCGTGGCTTTTCTGATTTATTGTTGAGAATCAGCAGCCGGTTTGTTTTATTGTTTTCGCCAGCAACTTTGGGGTCATTTCTCTTTTGTTCGGTCTCATTGCTGCCATTCAAAGCCGGGGTGGATACCTTATTCTCAACAGAAGGTGAACCCTCCGCCGGTGTCGGAGTCTGGGTTTGGGCATTGCTACTGATTGCAGGGGCTTTGTCAGAAATGGAGGATTTCAAATTGCCTTCTTTCACCATTTGATTTGACGCCTTTGACTTATCCGTCTCTTCTCTTGTGAACAGAAAAACTAAAGGGATGAAGGCTATCAGAAACCATCCATACCAAAAAGGTTTCTTAGTCGGCGGGGCAGTAATCGGCGTGTCGGCGGCAAGCTGGCTTCTAACGGCCTCCCAGTCTGCGCCATCCGTTTTCAAAGGGTATTGGCGACCAGCTTTGCTATAAAGATCGTCCATATCGTTATCTATATACTGCATCAGAAGCCTCCAGGTCTTTAATGTTTTTTTGTAATAGCACCCGGGCCCTGGACAGGTTGGATTTAGATGTTCCTATCGAGATTCCCAGCATGTCTGCCACCTCGTGGTGCGTCATGCCATCTATAACTACCATGTTGAATACTGAGCGATAGGCCGGCGGAAGCTGTTTGACGAGCCCGATCAGTTCCTTGTACATCATCGACTGCTCAGGCGTCGCCGCCTTGTCGGGGGTATCCCACACATATTCCGGTATTCCTCCGATCTCGGCCACCATGTGATTCCTTCTCAGCTGGTCGATCGACACATTGATCATGATTCGCTTCATCCAACCCAGGAACAACGGTTCTACCTCATCTACCTGATCGTGATTAAACTTGCCGATTGCCCTGAACAATTTCACAAATCCGTCATTCACCGTGTCCACTGCCTTTTCATACCGGTAAATATACCTGAAGACAATCTTCAGGGCATACCCGTAGTATCGTTCATATACCTTTTTCTGGCTTGCGCTGTTGTTGCACGCACAGTCATCAATAAGTTCGCGCAAATTGTCCAAGTCTCTGAATGTTACAGGCTGATAACCACTGTTAAATCTCCGGAATTAATCTCAGTTCATAAAAAGGAAATACGCATTGAGATACCAATGGTTGCGTTCGTTTACATTCTTTCGGGAACCTGTATCCCAAGAAGCGCCATCGCCGTCCGAATGGTATTGGCGGTAAAATTAGCCAGTTGCAGACGGAGCTCTTTTTTGTCGGGAGTTTCAGCTGTAAGGATCTTGAATTCTGTAAGAAAGGAATTGAATTGCTGGGCAAGCCTGAATGCATAAGCGGCTACCACAGAAGGGTTCATTTCTTCTACCGCCTGTTCTATAATCAATGGGAATTTTTCCAATTCCAGGATCAGTTTTTTCTCGGGTAACAGCAGGGTATCGGAACGATGCTCATTCTCCGGCAGTTGTTTCCTCAATATCGACCGGGTGCGGGCATAGGTATACTGGATGAAGGGCCCGGTAAACCCATGAAAATCTATTGACTCCTCGGGGTTAAACACCATCTTCTTCTTCGGGTCTACACGCAAAAGGAAGAATTTCAACGCACCCAGCCCAATAATTGAATACAAGTCCCTGAGCTCTTCATCTGTAAAGTCCTTCACTTTTCCCAGATCGGTGGTATGCTGTTCGGAAATCCTCTCCATTTCGTCGAGTATGTCATCTGCGTCCACAACGGTGCCTTCCCTGGTTTTCATCCTGCCAGATGGCAGTTCCACCATACCATAACTGAGATGATGGATCTCCCTTGCACCTTCTATCCCGAGCTTTTCAGCGATCAGCTTCAACACCTTAAAATGATAATCCTGTTCATTGCCAACCACATATATACTTAAGTCGGCAGCAAAATTCTCCTGCTTCAGCGAGGCCAGGCCGATGTCCTGGGTGATATACACCGCCGTGCCGTCTTTTCGCTGCACAATCTTTTCATCGAGCCCATCAGCAGTAAGATCGATCCACACGCTGCCATCGGGTTTTTTGACAAAGACCTTTTTCTTCAGGCCTTCCTCCACCATCTGTTTGCCAAGCAGATAGACCTCACTCTCATAATACACTTTGTCGAAATCACTCCCAATCCTTTTATAAGTGGCATCGAATCCCTCATAAACCCACCCGTTCATCATCTTCCACAGTCTGATCACATCGGGTTTGCCGGCCTCCCAGTCGACCAGCATTTCCTGGGCGGCTTTCATGATGGGCGCCTCTCTCACAGCTTCTTCTTCATTCATGCCATTGGTAACTAGCCCGGCTACTTGTTTTTTGTGTTCCTCTCCAAATCTCACATAATAATCACCAACCAGGTGGTCACCTTTTAAGCCAGTTGAAGCAGGAGTGGCGCCATGGGCAAACTGCTTCCAGGCAACCATGCTTTTGCAGATATGTATTCCGCGATCATTGGCGATCGCTGTTTTTTTGACATCATAACCTTGCGCGGAAAAAATCTCAGCGATACTCCAGCCGAGAAAGTTGTTGCGCAGGTGGCCAAGGTGCAATGGTTTGTTGGTATTCGGAGACGAATATTCAACCACCACCTTTTTGCCGGAGAGAGGCTGCCTTCCATAGGTGGGGTCGGCAAAATGCAGTGCGAGGAATTGCAGCAAGTGATCATCAGCAATGGTCAGGTTCAGAAAACCCTTGATAATATTATAACCGGAGAACAGATCTGGTTCATTGTTGACCAGTGCCTTTCCGATCTGGTGACCCAGTTCATCCGGAGTGCGTTTTAATTGTTTAACCAGAGCAAAAAGGACAATGGTGTAATCCCCTTCGAATTCGGGCTTGGTTTCATTTACCTGCACTCTAAGTGCTTCGGTTTCATGACCAAATTCCTGTAAGATGACGGCTGCTACGGCTTTTTGTATGAGGAAAACAATTCCCATGGTGTCGATAAGGCGGCAAAATTAAGGCAATGAGGCCAGTACGGAAATGAAAAAAGCCGCACATACTCTGCGCAGCCTTTTTGGTTAAGGGGGTAATAGGTGAAGCAAATATGCCTGAAATTGGATATATAAAGTTCAGCCTTAACAGGTTATTGATGTAGATCATGTCGGCGATTCCTTATTTTTGCCGCTATGATCAGGAACAGGGTGATCGCCGTGATTGATTTTTTTCATCGTCCTTTCCGGACCTGGATACCTGAGCAAACATTCAGGTATGCTGTCTGTGGGGGAGGCAACACCATGCTGGACATTTTCCTTTATTTCCTCGCATATAATTATGTGCTGAAAAAACAGGTAGTCTACACACTGGTCGGGCCGATCAGCCCCCATATCGCCGCCTTCATCATCTCCTTCCTGATTAGCTTTCCCACGGGCTATTTGTTGAACAGGTTTATCGTTTTCCCGGGGTCGGTGCTTAAAGGGAGGATTCAGCTCTTCAGGTATTTCCTGCTCGTGGTGGTCTGCGTGCTTCTCAATTATATCTTCATCAAGCTGTTTGTTGAACAGTTTCACATCTATCCAACGGTGTCGAAAATCCTCACCACGGTGATCGTTGTGTCATTCTCTTATGTCACTCAGAAGAACTTTACCTTCAAATCGGAGAAGAATGTCGGTCAGGCAGGCGGAGAAACCCTGGGACTATGACATTTTTGCACATTGGTTCTCAACGGCATAATCATTGATAACCCTAGTAGTACATTAAATTCATTATGATATGGCAAAAATAATTGGAATAGATCTCGGTACCACCAATAGTTGCGTTTCCGTCATGGAAGGAAACGAACCGGTCGTTATTGCCAATGACGAAGGTCGCCGTACTACTCCTTCAGTCGTGGCTTTTCTGAAAAACGGTGAACGTAAAGTAGGGGATCCGGCAAAACGTCAGGCCATCACCAACCCTCAGAACACCATTACTTCAGTGAAGCGTTTTATGGGCAGGAGGCATGATGAAGTGACCGAAGAAATCAGCCATTGGGGCTATAAAGTGGCAAAAGGTGACAATAATACAGTTCGTATCGACATAGATGGTCGTTTATATACTCCCCAGGAGATCTCTGCGATGGTTCTTCAGAAAATGAAGAAAACTGCCGAAGACTATCTGGGACAAGAAGTTAAGGAAGCAGTGATCACTGTTCCCGCTTACTTCAATGATGCTCAGCGCCAGGCTACCAAGGAAGCCGGTGAAATTGCTGGTTTGAACGTGAGACGTATCGTAAATGAGCCTACCGCTGCGGCGCTTGCCTATGGCCTCGACAAAAAGGCCCATGATATGAAGATCGCCGTGTTTGACCTTGGTGGCGGTACCTTCGACATTTCAGTTCTTGAACTGGGTGAAGGCGTATTTGAGGTGAAGTCAACCAATGGCGACACCCACCTCGGTGGTGACGACTTTGACAAGGTGATCATGGACTGGCTTGCGAACGAATTTAAGAGTGAAGAAGGGGTTGACCTGAGAAAGGATCCTATGGCTCTGCAGCGTTTGAAGGAAGCTTCCGAAAAGGCCAAGATCGAACTCTCATCTTCCAGCTGAAACTGAAATCAACCTTCCTTATATTACCGCGGTAGATGGTGTTCCCAAACACCTGGTGAAAAAACTGCTGAGATCAAAGTTTGAGCAGCTGGCCGACAAACTTTTTGAGAGATGTTTGAAACCATGTGAGCAGGCGCTTAAAGATGCAGGTCTCAACGCTTCTGCTATCAACGAAGTGATCCTGGTGGGTGGTAGCACCCGTATCCCCAAAGTACAGGAGATTGTAGAGAAATTTTTTGGAAGGAAGCCAAGCAAGGGTGTAAACCCTGATGAAGTAGTGGCCATCGGCGCTGCGATCCAGGGTGCTGTACTTACCGGTGAAGTGAAGGATGTACTTCTGCTTGATGTTACTCCGCTTTCTCTGGGTATTGAAACCATGGGTGGTGTGATGACAAGGCTGATCGACTCGAATACTACTATACCAACAAAGAAATCAGAAGTGTTCTCAACCGCCAGCGACAACCAGCCAGGCGTTCAGATACACGTGTTACAGGGAGAAAGACCAATGTCCTCGCAGAACAAGAGTCTTGGTATGTTCAACCTGGATGGTATTCCACCAGCACCAAGGGGTGTTCCGCAGATGGAAGTGATATTCGACATCGATGCAAATGGCATTCTCCATGTTACCGCCAAGGACAAGGGTACAGGCAAGGAACAGAAGATACGTATTGAAGCCGGTAGCGGTCTGACCAAGGAAGAAATCGAAAAGATGAAGGCTGAAGCAAAGGCCAATGAGTCAACCGACAAGGAAGCAAGGGAAAAAGTGGAAAAGATCAACCAGGCCGACAGTCTTATCTTCCAGACTGAAAAACAGTTGAAGGAATTTGGCGAAAAGATTCCTGCGGACAAAAAAGGTCCTATTGAATCTGCACTCGAGAAACTGAAGGAAGCCCATAAGTCGCAGGACATCGCGGCCATTGATACTGCTGTGGCTGAAATGAACACTGCCTGGACTGCCGCTTCTGAAGAGATTTATAAGGCACAGGCTGGAGCGCAGGGACAACCCGGACCAGATGGCTCAGGTGGTGGACCTCAGCAGGGACAGCCCGAAAATGAAGGCAAAGGAAATGAGAATGTCACCGATGCTGAATTCGAAGAAGTGAAATAAACATATTGCAATTGCGCAAAGACCCTGTCTCTTTTTGAGGCAGGGTTTTTTTTTGATATGATTTTCATAATTTTAGCAAAAGCGTATATCTTATTAAACAATAGCTTATGAAGAATTTTACCCTGGCATTTTCGCTCGTATTGGCTCTTTTGTTTTCAATTGGCGCTGATGCCGCCTTTGCACCGTCCGCACCGATACCAGTTTCTCCACAAGCTGCTCATCCTTCCGCATTAACAGGCATGACTATGAAGGATTTTCTGACGCTGACTCCAAAATCCTACAAAGCGCTGACAGGTAAAAAAATGTCACTAAAGGAAAGATTTGCGCTTAGACTGACTCAGCATAAAGTAAAAAGAGAATTAAAAAACAACCCGGACTTCAATATATCCTCCCCGCTACCGTCTCTGGAACTTTTTGACACTTCAGATTTTAGCTGGCCCGCGCTGTTGCTTGGCCTCGTACCAGTGATCGGTATTCTTATCGCCTACCTGACGGATAACAATACGATCATCAAATGGGCCTGGGTGGGCACCGGCATTGTATTGCTGATCCTGTTGCTGTTCCTGATCTTCTAATTACCGAGGAGTAATTGAATGGTTTCTGGTGTCTGCTGGCGCAGAAACACCTTTCTGCTGCCGATGAATTTTCCAATCATCTCTTCATTGTAATGCCTGATGGTCAGCAATGTGAGTTCCCGGATTACCTGAACATCAAATTCACTGGCGGCGGCCAATGCCAATTTTTCAAGTTTTTCAGCATTGTCATCTACGCAGAGGTCGATGCGTACGGCCCCGGTCTGTAAAAGATTGGCGCGAACTTTAACATTCAGCAACAGATCATAGAGGTCTGCAACCGGCTTTTCACCCGCAAAAGAAAAATCCCGGGTATGGAGATGAACCAGGGCCTGGTTTTTCTTCACCACCAGGATAGGAGGGAGCTGATGGATGGTATGGCTGTTAATAACGGTGCCGGGCAGCTGCTGATCGAGGAAACATTTTACAAACAGCGGGATACCCTTATTCTGAAGGGGTTTGATGGTTTTCGGGTGAATCACCTGGGCGCCATAATAGGCCATTTCTATCACCTCGTCATAGTTGAGTTCCCTGATGTAAATGGCGTCCGAAAATTCTTTGGGATCGGCATTCATTACTCCTTCAACATCTTTCCAGATCGTGACTGCCGTTGCATCAAGCATATTGGCAAAGACCGCGGCGGTATAATCACTTCCTTCCCTGCCCAGGGTAGTACTTTCATTCTCATCGGTGGCGCCGATAAAGCCCTGCGAGATAACAATATCAGTGTTTTCAAAAAGGGGTAAAACAAGCTTGCGTATATGTCCAACGGTAATTGACCAGTCGATGACCGCGTCCCTGAAGTTGTCGTCGGTGCGGAAAATATCCCGGACGTCGGTCCATACATTGCGCAGGCCATGTTCATTCAGGTAGGCGCTGATGATCCTTGTTGACAAAAGTTCGCCGGTGCAAACGATCTGATCATAGTAGTAATCGAATTCACGAACGGGTTTGTCGTGAAGCAGCCATTCTACTTCGGTGAATATGTCAAGCAAAGAAGGATAGAACTGACCGTAGCTGTCCCCGAGGATGGCACGGGCTGTAGCAGTATGATCGAGCTTGATGTCTTCAAACAATGAAAGTGCCTGTTCGCGATTTCCCTGGAAAAAGGCTGAAGCCACGCGTTCAAGTGCATTGGTCGTTTTACCCATCGCGGAGATCACAATGAGAAGTTTTTCTCCCCGGTGCGTTTCACAGATCTGTCTTACCAGCTCAATTCTTTCTTTTGTACTTACACTCGCGCCCCCGAATTTGAAAACCTGCATCCTTTATCCTTTTGTATGTTGAAACTGGCATTAAAGCGATAAAATTAATTAATCGCTTACATTTGTTCAGGTTTTAATCAATTGTAGATCACCACTGAAGTTAACCGATACTGATCAGGAGAAAACTGATGAACGAAGTAATCATATCCATTAAAGATCTCGTCAAGAACTATGGAAATTTCCAGGCGGTCAAGGGCATCAGCTTTGATGTATACAAAGGGGAGATTTTCGGACTTCTTGGTCAGAATGGCGCAGGCAAGTCAACCACACTGGAAATCATTGAAACACTCAGGCAGAAGACTTCAGGGAAAGTTACCGTCAGTGGTTTCGACCTGGATACGCAACCCAATGAGATCAAAAAGATCATCGGAGTTCAACTACAGACCTCAGGTTTTTATCCCAATTTGAAACTCAATGAACTCATCAGGCTTTTTGGTGGTTTGTACAACCGGCAGGTGGATGCCATGGAACTGCTGAAACTCGTACAACTGGAAGACAAGTATAAAAACAAGGTTAAGGAACTCAGTGGCGGCCAGAAGCAAAGGTTTTCTATCGCTACCACGCTGATCAATCAGCCGGCCATTATTTTTTTAGACGAACCAACTACTGGCCTTGATCCGCAGGCCCGGAGAAACCTCTGGCAACTCATCCGTGAAATCAGGGACAAGGGAACAACGGTGATCATTACCACACATTATATGGACGAAGCGGAAGTACTATGCGACAGGGTGGCGATCATGGAATCCGGGAAGATCATTTCTCTTGACACTCCCGACAGACTAATAGATAGGCTTGTCGAAACAGGATTCGAAAGACCCAGGCAGGTGAAGAACGCAAATCTCGAAGACGTGTTCATTTACCTTACGGGTCATGAACTTCGTGATGAATAAATTTATATTATGGCAGCATCGACAATAGATCCGCGGTACCCGATTGGAAAATCTCAACCAGCTGACTATTCGAAGAGTCAGTTCGAAGAATGGGTGAATGACCTTCGCATGCTCCCGCTTAACATCGAAAACGCGCTGCTCAACCTTGACGAACACCAGCTGGACACTCCCTATCGGGAAGGTGGCTGGACGATCAGGCAACTGGTTCATCATGTGGCCGACAGCCATATGAATGCCTACATCCGCTTCAAATGGACCCTGACCGAAGACCACCCCACAATTAAGACCTACGACGAAAAGTCCTGGGCTCGTTTACAGGATGGGTTAACGTTACCAACGAATATATCCGTCACCTTGCTGCATGCTCTCCACACCAGGTGGGTTGCACTGGTCAGCAGCCTTGATGAGGTGCAACTACAGCGGAAATTTTTTCACCCCGAACATAAAAAAGACATCAGTCTTTGGGATTTACTCGGCACCTATGCCTGGCATTCGAGGCATCATGTGGCGCATATACTCGTGGCCCGGGAAAATAAAGGATGGGATTAGTTATGAAGAATCAGAAACCTATGCATTGGAAAATTCTTGAATCGGAATACCTGTTCAACGAACCATGGCTGACTGTAAGAAAGGACATTTGCGAAACGCCGACGGGGAACATTATCAACCCATACTATGTTTATGAATTCCCAACCTGGGTTTCCGCGCTGGCACTTACGGAAGATCAGCAGGTAGTGATGGTGAATCAATACAGGCATGGGATTCAGGAGACCATCATCGAAATTCCAGGTGGATGTGTTGACGACACCGATGCCAACCACCAGGAAGCCATCGCCCGCGAACTTTTAGAAGAAACTGGCTATTCTTTTAAAGATTATTATTATCTCGGAAAAGTGTGTGCCAATCCATCCACCAATACGAATTACATCCACATGTTTCTGGCTACTGGTGGCGTGAAGACCGCCGAGCAGGTGCTGGATCCCAACGAAGAGATCGAAGTGGAACTTATCTCGCTTGAAGACTTGAACAAGCTGGTGAAAGAAAACAAGATCGTGCAGGCCATGCATTTGTCTACGATCAAATACGCCTTGGATAAGCTGGAAGAACTAAAAACACCTGTGGCAATTAAGAATTAAAAATTCAATTCACCAACCAGGTAAACGCTGCCGAATACCAGGATTAGGTCATCCGCTGAGGCCCTGGCCAGCGCGTCTTTCACCGCAATATTCACATCAGGATAGTCATTGCCCGCAAGACCTTCTGCCTCCGCTTTCTGCCGGAGCTCAGTGGCAGGCAGTGCGCGGGGAATACGGGCCTGGGTAAAATAGTAATGGGCATTCTTAGGCAACAACCGTAGGATGGCGTCAATTTCCTTATCCCTGACCATTCCAAACACCAGGTGAACTTCGTTGTGGTCGGTCAGCTCCAGTTGTTCCAGTAGCTGGATGATTCCTGCTTCGTTATGTGCCACATCGGTGATAATTGACGGCTTGCCGTGCACTTGTTCCCAGCGGCCATGGAGCCCCGTTAGTTTTTTTACCTGGCTGAGCGCACTGGTTACTTTCTGTGGTGGCAGCACCCAGCCGTCTCTTTTCAGCTGGTCGATGGACGCCAGTACGGTGATCAGGTTTTTAATCTGGTAATATCCGGGAAGATCCAAACGGTAGTCGTAATGTTCGCCTCCATGGCGGTTAACGATCTGGGTAAAGAGCTGATGCGATTCATGACGCCAGTTTTCACCGTAATACAGTCTGTCGGCAAATACGAGTTCTGAATGATGATAATCGGCGGCGCTGATGAACACGTCTTCGGTGTCCAGGCTGCGCTCACCCACAATCACCGGCACTCCATCCTTGATTATTCCGGCCTTCTCGGCTGCGATTTCCTGTACACTGTTTCCAAGGATATTCATGTGATCCATGGAAATATTGGTAATCACCGACAACTCCGGCATGATCACATTGGTACTGTCAAGCCGGCCACCAAGACCGGTTTCTATAACGGCAATGTCTACCCGTTCTTTATGGAAATAATCGAAGGCCATACCAACGGTTATCTCAAAAAAACTCGGTCGGATCTCTTCGATCAGGGGGATAACACGTTGGGTAAATTCAACAACATAGTCTTCATTAATCATCTCACCGTCGATCCTTATCCTCTCTCTGAAATCCCTGAGATGGGGTGAAGTGTAAAGGCCGGTCTTATATCCGCATGCCTGCAGAGCAGAGGCAAGCATATGACAAACCGAGCCTTTGCCGTTTGTGCCTGCTACATGGATGGTCTTGACTTTTTTTTCGGGATTTCCCAGGAATTCACAGATGCGGTGGGTGTTTACCAGGTCGGCCTTTATTGCCGAAGCACCTGTTTTGCTGAACATGGGCAACCTGGTAAACAGAAACTCAATTGTTTCAAGATAGGTCATGCCCGCAAAAATAGGTATCGCTAATCAGCTTTTTAATCTGAAGTTGAACTGTATCGTTCCGGAAGATTCAGTACTGCCAGCATTGAATTTTACCTGCTTTGCCTTGCGGAGCGCAATGGCTTTGAGGCTGGCGTCTGAAGTTGTTGAACCACGTGGCTGGTATTCGGCAGAAACAACACTACCGGTTTCGTCTATCTTAATATCAACAGCAACTTTTGCATTTTCATTGAAGTCGTCTTCAAAGGATGGGCGACGAATGATGTTACGGCCGTTGAGACCACGAAGTTTGTTCACTCCGGATCCACTTCCTCCTGCGCCGGTGTAGTTGTCTGCATCTGGCTGTCCGGCGGGAGCACCCTGGTCGCCAATACCGCCTGCTATTCCTTCACTCTTTCCTTTCTTGTAATTGTCGGATTCATTACCACCCGTTCCATCTCCTTTGACTCCTTTAAATACGGCCTTTGGTCTTGGTGGGGCAGGAGGAGCAGGTTCGCGTTGTGGTTGTGGTTTTGTCGCTGGCCTTTTTACTTCCTTGTCGGGAACTTTTGTGGCTTCGGGTTTGGTGACCGGTGGTTTCGCGATTGCCGGAGCATCTGCATCCTTGTCATCGGTTTCAAAATCCTTGGCTGGTTCTACGGGAGCGGCCACTTCTTTCGGAGGAGTATAGGCCTGTTGATCCTGCGGTGATGGCTTGCCGGGGAGTTCGGGCTGCTTGTCTCCCGAACCGATTTCACTGTTGCCGAGGTTCACTTCAATGCCTTCCTCGTCAGGTGGAGGAGGAATGGAAGGAAGTGTCCATTTTACAAAAAGCAGAATAATGAGCATGCAGGCACATACCAATGCGGTATAACCTGTTGCCTTCAAATTCTTCTTCGCTTCGAAATGGTCGGACATATAGCTAAATTAGCTTTTAAAGTCAAAAGTTAAAAGTTAAAAACCCGATTTCATGTCGGTTTCAGGTCGGTTTCCCGTCGGTTTCACGCAAAGGCGCAAAACCTGCCCTTCGGGCAGGACACAAAGGCGCAATAAAATGAATACGTATCTCTTTGCGGCTCTTTGCGCTTTCTTTGCGCCTAGTGTGAAATCCTCGTACTTCCGCGACTTTGCGTGAAACCACCTTGATATCGGGTGTGTTTACCTCGCGAAGTCCAGCTCAAAATCTCCCCTGATCCTTTCCATTGGGGGATTAAAATATCCGTATTTCAGGTCGGGGAATTCTTCCCTGATCAGTTCCATCAGTTGCCGGACTCCGAGTAACTCGCCGGTATCCACCACGTCGATCTTGCCAAGATACCAGTCGGGATCAATATTAAAATTTCTCCATTGGATCATGGAAAGACCGGTTTCGGCTATCAGCTTCCTGAGTGCCTCGTATTCTTCAATGGAATCCGTCATGCCGGGGAACACAAAATAATTTATACTCGACCATCCATTGAAGCTCCGCACTACTTTCAGACTTTCGACTATGTCTTCAAACTGGTAATTGTTCGGGCGGTAATATTTCTCGTAGATATTCTTTCTGGCAGAATTGGTGCTTACGCGAATGGAATTCAATCCGGCTTCACAAAGGGCATGCACTGCCGCCGGTTTTGATCCATTGGTGTTGATGTTGATACTGCCTCTCGTCGTATGCCTGCGGATCTGGATGATGGACTCCCGGATCGTTTCCCACATCAGGAGCGGTTCCCCTTCACAACCCTGGCCAAAACTGACGATAGGAAAAGGAGCAGTTTGCAGGTGGGGAACGGTGAATTCAACGATTTCCTCAGCCGTAGGTTTGAAAGTCAGCCTGTCCTGAGTGGATACAATACTTTCTTCTTGCGGTTGAAAAGAAATGCAACCGATGCAGTTGGCGTTACAGGCCGGTGAAGTGGGGACCGGGCATTCCCATCTTCCTGAAAAATAATTCCTGGCGGCAGGACAGTGATAAGTAAGGCAACAATTATCCGCAAGATGTTTGATCAGCCGATTATGGGGATAAGCAGCAAGTATGCCTTCTACACCCGAACTGATTTTCCGATCATCGTAGCCGACGGCTTCCTGGCGGATATCTTTTTCGATTCGCACAGCCGGAACAAAGAATTTATTGTCGAACCAACCGGCTGCGGTATAACAAAACAGCGGAAGGGTGGGGGCGCCGGGGGTGGTCTCATAGGCTGTGAGATAAAGTCCGGTGTGCGCGGGGGGTATGAAAGCGGCCACAGCCCAGCCTTTCTCACAAAGCCTCAGCTCACCATTTGAGGTATCCATGCCAATCCCTCTTCTTCCGGGAAGTTCGTAGAGTGAGCCGCCATTGGGAAGTTCGATCCATTCCTCAACCGGAATTTCGAAGGCGTCCCAGCCTGAGCGGCCAAGGGCAAAGAGGCTGGTATCCTCGAAAATATTACCCTGTCCATCTGAATACAGGAGATATGGTGATTGGGAAAGCGCTGACATCAAGGTGTTTTGCAATCGGCAAATTTCGGCTTTCGGCGGCTGTTTTCGAAATCAATTTAAAAGGAGGGACCGCTCTGTCTCTTTCTTCCTCATCACTCTTTCTGTTTCTGCCTCTTCTGTTCCTGTTCCTGTTTCTCTTTCTGTTTCTGCCACATTCTCTTTCTCTTTCTGCTTCATCGCCCATTGGTTGAATTCCTGCTCCGAGGCTTCATTGTCCCCCGAGTCAATTTCTTTCTGAAAAAGTCGATTATTGACGAAATTGATGGTCAGCAGCCCATCTTTGATAATCACCTGGCTGACCGATGACCAGGGATATTTTTTCTTAAACAACCCGTTGAAGACTATGTGGTCTGTGGAAAATCCAATTTCCGGCGACAGCTTGGCCTGGTATTCCAGGAAGGCGAGGAAGGCAAATACAAAGATCAGCCATTCGAAATACGGCATCCTGGTCCACACCAGCCCCGCGATAAGCAGCGCCTTGCTGTAATAGATTTCCTTGTTCTTTCCGTAATAACGCCACGTGTTCCACACCAATAATCCGACGATAAAGATGATACCGGCCAGGTAGGGAACTACTATCCGTCCGGCGGCTATCATTTCCAGCAAAAACAGAACGGCCGACCCGGTCGTCAACAGAAACCCGATGAGGTTGATATACCGCGAACTCTGGTTCTTTAATACTATTATGTAGGGGTAAACTGGGGCTGCTGGCACGGCTAATTATTGGCGGATGCAAGATAATTGCACAATTTGAGCAGCAGGCGTGCCGCTACATTTGAATCAGAACCGCTTTCGCTGATGCCGGTTTCCACAAGGTCAAATCCGATCAGCTGCTTTCCACTTTCATTCATCTTTTTCACCAGGTAATAGATCTGATCAGGATCGAAGCCACCGGGCACCGGGGTGCCGGTGTTGCGGCAATGGCGGGGGTCGAGGCCATCCACGTCAAAACTCAAAAAGACCTTTTCCGGCAGCTGATTGATGATGTCCTTAGCGATACTGGCCCAGGTCAGCCCCTCATATTCTTTTTCCTTGATATGCCTGTCAAAGAAGGTGACGATCCTGCCTTGCCTGCTATTAAGATAGTTCCATTCTTCTTCACTGTAATCGCGAACCCCAACCTGCACCAGCCTGGAGATCTGAGGGATCTCTTCGATCGCATTATACATGACGCTGGCGTGGCTGTATACAAAATTCTCGTAGCCCTTTCTGAGGTCGCAGTGCGCATCAATATGAAGAACGCCAAAGTCGCCGAATTTCTCACCAATAGCTTTCAGGTAGCCCAGCGAGATGCTGTGGTCACCACCCAGCAGGGCCACCAGCTTCTCACGATTTAACAAACCTTTAGTCTGTTCGTAAACCCAGTTATTCATGTACACACCGCCCTCGTTGATATCTTTGAGCGACTTGCACATGAAGGCATTCTTGCTCAGTTCTTCCCCACGCGAAATGAAGTCGATGTAGAGCTCGGCCTCTTTGCGGAGATAGTCGCTTTTCATCAGTATTTTTTTGTCTGTCGGCCGCATGTAGAAGCCCTGTCGCCAGACCTCGGGGAAGTCGGCATCAAAAATATCCACGTGCATGCTGGCTTTGAAGATATGTTCTGCTGCCCTTGATGTGCCGGCGGTATTGCTTACCGTTACTTCCCAGGGAACAGGAAGAATAATCACCCTGGCTTCGTCCTCTGTGATTGGAAAACCGTATATATTATTAGTAGGATTGGACGCGGCGTTAGGATCAAAATCTGTAAACTTGCTCATCTCTGACTTTCATTTGTAAGGGAATGCAAGTTAGCAACAAAAATCCTACCCCGTATTTAAGGAATAAGCGTTAACACCCGCTTTTTGAACTAACTTTGCAAGCGAATTTCAAATCATGAAGAAGATACATATTGTGATGCTCATTGGAATTGCGGTGGTGATCTCTGGGCTGATCAGTCTGATGGGTGATCTCTCTACTTACGAGACCCTGGCCTCTGCCCGCCAGAAGGAGGGCAAGTCTGTTACGGTGATCGCGAAACTGGACAGGTCCAATCCGATTATCTACAACCCGGCCAGGAACGCCAATTTTACTTCTTTTTATGTGATCGACTCCCTTGGCAACCGGGCGAAGGTGGAATATCATTTTGAAAAACCCTTTGACATGGAGAAAAGTGAAAGAATTGTACTGAAGGGCCAGATGAAAGGCGACGTATTTCAAATTACCCGTAAAGACGGTATCCTCATAAAATGCCCGTCCAAATACAAGGACGACCCCAAAGCCGCCAAGAACAATCTGGGTTAATCAATTCCGCTGATGAAATATTTAGGTGAACATCTTTTTCCCGGGCAACTCGGACATTTTCTGGTTCTGCTTTCTTTTGTCTCTTCGCTGGTTGCAGGCATCGCCTATTTCCGGTCGGCGCAGTCAGACGATCCATCGGCCCAGCTCAGCTGGAAAAAACTGGGAAGGATAGCCTTCAGTATCGACGTGATTTCGGTGCTCACTACTTTCTTTATTATTTACTACCTCATTTCCAATCACCGTTTCGAATATTTCTACGCCTGGAATCACTCCGACAAATCACTGAACACCGGATATCTGCTTGCCAGTATCTGGGAAGGACAGGAAGGAAGTTTCCTTTTGTGGACCATCTGGCATGGCGTGCTTGGCCTGGTGCTGATCCGCACTGCCGGCAAATGGGAAGCACCATTGCTCACCGTCATCAGTGTTGTACAGGTTTGCCTCGCTACCATGCTCATCGGCATCTATGTTTTTGATGTGAAGATCGGCAGCAATCCATTTATTCTTACCCGTATCTTCTACCAGGACATGCAGGTATTTCCTGCCAACTATTTGAGCATGGCAGGCATGCAGGATGGCAACGGGCTGAATCAGACATTGCAGAACTACTGGATGGTCATTCACCCACCCGTACTGTTTCTTGGATTTGCATCCACCCTCATTCCTTTCTCATTCGCGGTTGCGGGTTTATGGAAGAAGGATTATGGCGGGTGGATCAAAGCGGCTTTCCCCTGGACGCTGTTTTCTGCAGCCATCCTCGGTTTGGGCATCATGATGGGAGCTATGTGGGCTTATGAATCGCTCACATTCGGCGGTTTCTGGGCCTGGGATCCCGTAGAAAACGCTTCCCTGGTTCCCTGGCTGATCATTGTGGCGGGAATTCATACCCAGCTGATTTACAATTCTACCGGGCATTCCCTTCGACCTACCTATTTCTTTTTTCTCGCGGGCTTTGTACTGATACTTTATTCAACCTATCTCACCAGAAGCGGGGACCTGGCGGATACCTCAGTTCATGCCTTCACCAACCTCGGACTCAACTGGCAGCTGCGCATCTTCTTCCTTTTGTTCCTGATCCTTGGACTCACGCTTTATATAAGTCGATACAGGAAGATCCCGAACATCATCAAAGAGGAAAATTCGTATTCAAGGGAATTCTGGATGTTCATCGGATCACTGATACTTTTTCTGTCAGCGGGTTTTATTATTATTTTTACTTCACTGCCAATTGTCAATAAGATCTTCAACACCAACTACGCGGTGGGATCAGAACCGGAATTCTTTTACAACCGCATCCAGATCTTTGTGATCATCGTACTGGGGGTGCTCACAGCCTTAACCCAGTACCTGCGTTACCGGAACACGGTGAAAAAAACCTTTGGAAAAAAGATAATTCTTCCCACCATATTGGCCATCGTAATTGCCGCATTGATCAGTTATTACGGGGAGATCGACTATAATAAATTCGGTCCCGGCTACCTCGCCGCCATCCATCTTGCGCTTTTTGCGGCCGTGTACACCGTTGTTGGAAATACTGGTTATATCTGGACGGGTCTCAAGGGTAAACTCAAAGCAGCCGGCGCTTCGGTGGGCCATGTTGGTTTCGGCCTCTTCCTCATCGGCATACTCATCGCTTCATCAAAACAGGAGATCCTTTCTGTTAATATGCTGAATCCTTTGAATTTCGGACCCGACAGTAAAAACAAGGGCACCGAGAACCTCACCCTTTTCCAGGGTATCCGTACCGATATGGGCAAATACTGGGCTACTTACAAACTGGACAGTATCGACAGCCACGAAAAGATCCGGTATTTCCAGATAGAGATGGAGAAGAAAGCGACCGGTGAGAAATTCATGCTGCATCCAAACATTATTAAGAATACGAAGGGGGATAAGAACTTCTCAAATAACCCCGACACTAAACATTACTGGAACCGAGATATTTACACATATGTGAATTATGCCGAAACCATGAACCAGGACGAGGACACCGCACAATTCCGGTCGCATGCGGTGATGCCTGGCGACACCATATTCTATTCTAACGGTTATATTCTTCTGGAAAAAGTGGTTCCCAACCCTGTAACAGACCGCTACAAATTCGGCGCTGGCGATACGGCGATTATGGCGCAACTCAAGATTGTAAGTTCCGACGGACGCACGGAAAGCGCCAATCCGCTGTTCTATGTTCGCAACAACGAAGTGCGTCGTGAACTCGACACCGTTTTCTCTCAAGGCCTAGCGATTGGTCTCGCAAATGTTGTGGACAATAAGCACATCGGGATCATCGTTAAGGAATCAACAAGAATGACCCCTTTCATTGCGCTGAAGATCATTCAGTTTCCTTTCATCAATCTCGTTTGGTTGGGCACGGTGCTGATGATTCTGGGCCTCGTTATGAGCATCGTCCGAAGGACGAAAATGCTGAAGACACAAAAGGCCTGAGCACTAAGGAATTACCCGTAATTACTCAAAAAAGACGCGGCGCTCTATGACGGGGAGAAAACTTGTAGTAATTTTGAAAAACCGTATGCGCCTTTTGACTAAAACATCCATATTTAGAGCACTGGTCCTCAGTTTCTGTGTACTCTCTGCAATCAGCGTGGATGCGCAGCAACATGATCCGTCCCAATCAAAAGTTCCCCAACCGGAACTTGGCCCCAACGACACCATTCCTGTTCCGGCGCTCGTGATGAACAATGAGCTGATTCCCGGTGGCAACCTGGAATGGGTTTATGTTTCGGTTCCCTATCCCCCTGAATTATTAAAAAGACGACTGGCATACAACCGACTCCGCAATGCAGTTTATGTCACCTACCCATACGCCCGCAAGGCTGGCTATATAATCAACGACATCAATACCAAGATGGTCGGCCTGGAATCCCGGTCGGATCGCAGGAAGTACATCAAGACCAGGGAAAGAGAACTCAAGAAAGAATTCGCTGACCCTCTGACAAACCTGAGCGTGTACCAGGGAAAAGTATTGATGAAACTGATCAACAGACAGACCGGCAATAATTGTTACGACATTCTGAAAGAATACAAGGGCGGATTCAACGCCAGGGTATTCCAGACGGTGGCATTTGTTTTCGGCAGCAACCTGAAACAGTCTTATAACGCCTCCGAAGACGACCGCGACATCGAGTCTATTGTAAGGGACCTCGAAAGAATGTACGGTCTACGCTGATCTGATTTACAAAGATTTTATTTTCTCAAGTATGCCCGTGGTTGAATATCCCTCCACAATCGGGTTGATGACTACCTTGCCTCCCTTGGCTATTACTTCCTTTGCGCCCACAATTTGCTCTAGTGTATAATCACCGCCTTTAACAAGTACATCCGGTTCTACGGCTATGATGAGATCCAGAGGCGTGTCTTCATCAAAAACGGTGACAGCGTCCACGACAAGCAGAGCCGCCATGATCAATGCCCTCGACTGCTCACTATTTATTGGTCTTCCTTCTCCTTTCAGTTTTTTCGTGGAGGCATCAGAGTTAATGCCCACCACAAGGAAGTCGGCGGTTGCTGCAGCCTGCGACAGTGAGGCGACATGGCCGGGGTGTAATATGTCGAAGCAGCCATTGGTGAAGGAGATCTTTTTGCCAAGCATTCTTTCCTGCGCGAGTTTACGCACGAGGTCCTTGCGTTCGTATATCTTGCCTGGAATGACATCAGATTTTTTCATCAGTTCATTTGTGGTTTTGATTCTTCTATGGTTGGTTTGTTCTTATTTAATATGGGTAATAATAGGAAGGCGATGGTACCAAAAATAATGATGATGCCGGTCTGCGCAAACCAGATAAGCATACCCAGTGAAAGACCTTTCTCAGGACTTGCACCATAAAGCATCATAACCTGTTGGATAGCGTACTGGAAGGAACCAATCCCCCCGGGGGACGGTATGATCATGCCGAAACTGCCGAAGGTGAGCGCCGAGAGGGCACCGGGCAAACCATATTGCCGCATATCGTGCATGGCGAAAAAACCCATGTAGGTGCTGAGTAGGTACATGGTCCAGATCAACACCGAATGAAGCAGGAAGAGGCCTTTATTTTGAATGTATCTTATACTGATCAGCCCCTGCCAGATGCCCGACAATATTGCCTTTGTTTTTACTACCAGTCCAAGATGGCCAAGCCTGTTGAATAAGAGGATCACACCAAATATTATCAGTGCGATGATCAGGATCAGTATCAGCAATTTTTCGATGGAGAACTGGCCCGTTTGTCTATCAAAAAAACCCTCAAAACTTTTTGATGCGAAGTGGCCAATGAGATCGTATTGGGTGAAAATGGCGATCAGCATTACCACGATCAGGCTGCACACATCGATTGCGCGTTCTGCCACGATGGTACCGACCAATTTATCCGCGGGTACTTTTTCGTACCTGGAAAGTATCGTGCATTTCAACACTTCACCCAACCTGGGAACCGCAAGGTTGGCCCAGTATCCAACCATAACCGCCATGAAAGTATTTCTGATGCCGGGTCGATAACCCAATGGGTGAATAAGGATCTGCCATCGCAGTGCCCTGATGTAATGACTGAGCATGAGCGTGATGGTGGCGGGTAGGAGGTAAATGTATTTTGCGCCCGAGAGGTCGTTGAGAATACTGTTCCAGTCTGATTTTCTAAGCGTGAGCCAAAGCAGGAAGAGACCGAGCCCCAGGAAGAATATGTATTGAAGAAGGCCGAGGATCTTTTTTGTCATCCGGTTCAGTTAGGGAATTAATGTTCAGAGTTTATTACCCTCTTTGGGAAAAACGATCCATGGTTTGAACGACTTTGCGGCTTCGAATTCCATCCTCGCGTAGGAGATGATGATCACCACATCACCCACGGCGCCCTGGCGTGCAGCGGGCCCATTGAGACAACAGACGCCGGAATGTCTTTTGCCTTTGATGAGATATGTTTCAAGACGTTTACCATTATTCACATTTACCACCTGGATCTTTTCGTTCTCGATCAAATTGGCCGCATCCATGATGTCTTCATCCAAGGTCAGGCTGCCCACATAGTTAAGGTTGGCCTCCGTGATCACTGCACGGTGCACCTTAGACTTGAGTATTTCAATTTCCATAGCAGGCGCAAAACTATTAAAAAACAATGGACTGGAATAGAGCTTTACAATTGCAGCAACATATTGTCGATCAGCCTGGTTTCACCGAGGAAGGCGGCAACGAGTACAACAAGCGCGGTTTGACTGTTCCAATGTTCCAGGGGCTGCAGTGTATCTGCCATTGCGATCTCCACATAATCGACCCGGAAGCCGGCCTCCGTGAGCTTTCTCACAGTTTCTTCCTTGAGAAGGGTCGGAGAATCATTAGATATCCTTCTGCTGATTTCCCGCATAGACTGGTAAATCAACGGAGCGAGAGCCCGCTCTTTGGGGCTAAGACGGAGGTTTCTGCTGCTTTTGGCAAGCCCGTCGACTTCGCGAACGGTAGGGCAGGTAACCAGCCTGGTACCGATCCCCATCAGGTCGATTAGACGCTGTATCACCATGCACTGCTGGTAGTCCTTCTGGCCCATGAACACCAGGTTGGCGTTGA
Source organism: uncultured Chitinophagaceae bacterium (assembly GCA_963808065.1). Taxonomy (GTDB): domain Bacteria; phylum Bacteroidota; class Bacteroidia; order Chitinophagales; family Chitinophagaceae; genus Flavitalea. The sequence goes on along the minus strand of CAWEEK010000006.1, from coordinate 231,449 downwards.
CCAGCTTCAACAGCCGGCTCATCACCTGGGCCACGCCCTGAAAATGCCCTGGCCTGTATTTTCCTTCAAGGACGGTGTTAAGATAGCCAAGGTCGTAAAGCTCCAAATTGTCCGTCCCATTGGGGTAAACCTCGGCTGGTTCTGGCAAAAACAGGAGGTCTGCACCTGCTGAAACCAGTATTTTGATGTCCGATTCTATTTTTTTTGGGTATTTGGAATAGTCGCTGGAATCATTGAATTGGGTGGGGTTGACAAAGATGCTGCAAACAGTAGACCCCGACCGCTCCCTGGACCTGCTAATGAGCTCAAGATGGCCGCTGTGCAGGGCTCCCATGGTTGGGGCGAATCCGATGATATTTCCTTTCTTTTTCTGAAAATCAATGAATTCTGATAGATCAGAAGCTTTTTTTACGATAACCATTATGGTGTTTTGGGGGCCTCTGAAAGGCTGTCAAGCCAAATTTTTTGATTAAATACCTTACCTTTGCAAACTAATTTTCAAATAGTTCTATTCAGCAATTTTATTATAATGGTGACAAAGAAAAGAATTTTATTTATTGCCAGCGAAATGTCTCCATATCTGGAAGTAACAGAGTTCTCGGAGATCATAAACAGGCTGGCAATAAAATCAAATGAAGGGGGCTTCGAAGTGAGATGTATCATGCCCCGCTTTGGCATCATCAATGAACGGCGCCACCGCCTCCATGAAGTGGTCCGCCTGTCGGGTATCAATGTCTCTATTGACAACGATGACTATCCCCTCCAGATCAAAGTTGCATCCCTGCCCAATGCACGACTCCAGGTTTACTTCCTCGACAATGAAGACCTGTTCAAAAGAAAATTCATTTTTCACGACGAACATGAAAAATGGTATGATGACAATGATTTAAGAACCGCTTTCTTTTGCAAGGGTGCGCTGGAAACTGTGAAGAAATTCGGATGGCCTCCCGACATTATTCATTGCAGTGGATGGATGACCGGTCTTATTCCACTTTACCTGAAAACTTACTATAAGAAAGAGCCCGTGTTCGCGCATAGCAAAGTGGTGTTTTCAATCGGCAGTCCGAGCTTTAAGGAAAAATTCGGTGCCGATTTTCTCAAACTCATCAACATCAATGGAAGTCTTAAGGACAAGGACCTTGAATCCTTCAAGGAAGCAAATAATACCGGAATGATGAGAGGTGGCGCCACGTATGCAGATGCCGTCACTTTCGGTGCAGAAAATATCGATAAAAAGCTTGTCGAAGAATTTAGTAAGGTGCGCGCAAAGAAAATACTCAACTACAATGCAGAATCTGATTTAACAGACTATTTGCAGTTATATGCCGACCTTGCCCGATAAGCATTACACTACTAATCCACAACACAATTAACTGATCAGTGAAGAGGACTTTTATCGCCTGGGTTATCCTTATCCTTACTGCTACCCTGGTTCATTTTTCATGTACAAAAATAGATATTACCGAAGTGGGTGCAGAGCTCATTCCGGCTGTGGATACAGTGAATACGGTCGACACGGTTCTTGATGTGATCACGGATCTGAAACTTTCTCCGGACACAGCCCTCAGTATTTACGGAGAACCGCACGCACTTGGGGTAATCGACAACGACGCTGAATTTGGCAAAACTACCGCATCCATTTTTGCTTCGTTTACTCCTGCCAGTTATAAAGCCTACCCCTTCATCAACAGAGAATCCGTAATTGTGGATTCGGTGATAGTGTCGCTTGGTTATTCAAGCGCATATGGCGACAGTAATTCCATTCAGCAGGTGGAAGTAAGAGAGATAGATCCTTCCGCAGATTTTACTTATAAAGCCTATCCTTTCTCCTCGCCTGATTTTGCCGTTGAGTCGAAACTTCTGGGCAGCAAACTGGTTGATTTCAGGAGCCTTCAGGATTCGACACCGTATGCCGACGACGGTGACACCTCCAACCTGCGCGAACTCCGTATACCCATTGACACTTCGTTTGCCCGCCGTTTCATTGGCTATGACACCCTGAACGCATATAGCGGAGATTCAATATTCAAGACCTTCTTCAAGGGTTTGCAGATTACGGTTAATGAGAACGAATCGGCAAAAAAAATGGGCCTTGCCTATTTTGACCTCACCGATGCCGAACGCACCAAGATCACGTTTTATTGCCGCATCCAGAATAATGGCGTCACCGACACGATTGCGCCCCGGTTTACCTATGTGACAACCAACCCACAGGCTAACCTGGTAAAACGCACGCCTTCAAATAACTACCTGGCCAACATCAATGATGGGGCAGTTAACGAAGAAAAGCTATATGTTCAGTCAACCCCGGGCTCCTACATCGACGTGAAGATTCCCGGACTGGATAGTTTTCCAAATGTCGTAATCCACCGTGCTGAGCTCATTTTTGATAAGGTTCCCTCATCTGAAGAGTTCTATAAGCCTCCCCTGGCGCTCTTTGTTGAAGCGGTTAAACAATCCGCCGCTGGCGACTCCTCTTTTACGCTCAGGAATGCTTATGTTGAATCAAATTCGTATCCCTATTACGATATCAATACCCTTGGTGGAAATTACAGGAATAGCAATTATACTTTCAACATCGCCCGCTATGTCCAGACCATTGTAACCGGTGGTTACCCGAATTATCTTTTACGCGTACAGGCGCCTTACATGCATAATATTTACTACACCAACCCCGGCACCGACAACGTGGGGACTTCGAGTGTGACGCTGAAGAACAAGGTGGCTGTGCTGCTGAATGTTCCCGTAGCCGCAGGACGCGTAGTGCTTTTCGGAGGCGCCGCGGCTTCTCCAAAAAAGGCCAGACTTCGAATAATTTATTCGAGGATTTAAGGCAGGCACTTATCTTTGCACCCGAATTAAAACAACCATTTACCATGCCTTACTTATTTACCTCGGAAAGCGTTTCTGAAGGCCATCCGGATAAAGTTGCCGACCAAATCTCCGATGCGCTTATCGACAATTTTCTTGCATTCGATCCGCAGTCAAAGGTTGCCTGTGAAACATTGGTGACAACCGGACAGGTGGTGCTTGCAGGCGAGGTTAAATCCAAGGCCTATCTGGATGTACAGGAGATAGCTCGTGGTGTGATCCGCAAGATCGGCTACACGAAGAGTGAGTACATGTTCGAGGCAAGTTCATGTGGTGTGCTTTCGGCGATACATGAACAATCAGCCGACATCAACCAGGGCGTGGATAAGACAAAAAAAGAAGAACAGGGCGCAGGTGATCAGGGAATGATGTTTGGGTATGCCACCAACGAAACAGAAGATTTTATGCCACTTGCCCTGGATCTTGCTCATAAGCTCCTGCTTGAACTGGCCGTGCTCCGGAGAGAGGGCAAACAGATCAAATATCTGAGGCCCGATGCAAAAAGCCAGGTGACTCTTGAATACGACGACAACAACAAACCAGTGCGGATCGATGCAATCGTTGTATCTACACAGCATGATGATTTTGACACGGAAGCGAAGATGCAGAAAAAGATCTCCGACGACATCAGGAACATCCTTATTCCGCGGATCAAAACAAAATACAAGAAGTATGGCAAGCTGTTCAACGACAAAATAAAATATCACATTAATCCAACCGGAAAATTCGTGATCGGCGGTCCACATGGCGATACAGGTCTCACCGGCAGAAAGATCATTGTTGACACCTATGGAGGAAAAGGTGCTCATGGCGGCGGCGCTTTCAGTGGGAAGGATCCTTCAAAGGTCGACCGTTCTGCGGCTTATGCCACCAGGCATATCGCAAAAAATCTTGTGGCAGCAGGTTTGTGTGAAGAAATCCTTGTGCAGGTTTCATATGCCATCGGCGTCGCTCAACCAACGAGTATTAACGTGAATACATTCGGAACCGCAAAGGTTGAAATGACTGATGGCGAGATCGGCAAAATCGTGGCAGGCATTTTCGACATGCGTCCTTATTTCATTGAACAAAGACTAAAACTCCGCAATCCTATCTATAGTGAAACTGCTGCCTATGGCCACATGGGTCGAAAAAGCGAATTCGTGGATAAATCCTTTGTATCTCCCGATGGAAAGGTGGTGAAGAAGAGGGTAGAGCTGTTTACCTGGGAGAAACTGGATTATGTGCCAAGGGTAAAAAAAGCATTCAACATCTAAAACAAAAGGCTGGGTTGTTACCTAGCCTTTCTTCTTTATGAACACAGATAAGAATCCATGGACTGTACTATCTGCTTCGGAGATCTATGAAAATCCCTGGATCCGTGTGACCGAATATGCAGTTCTGAATCCTGCCGGGAAGAATGGAATTTATGGTAAGGTTCATTTCAGGAACCTGGCCATAGGGGTTGTTCCCCTGGACGATGCCTTCAACACTTACCTGGTAGGACAATATCGTTTTCCGCTTGAACAGTATTGCTGGGAAATTCCGGAAGGAGGTTGCCCGCTGGGAACAGACCCGCTGGAAACCGCAAAGCGGGAACTGGCAGAAGAAACCGGCCTGGTGGCCCGGCGCTGGGACAAGCTTATGGACATTCACACCAGCAATTCTGTCACAGATGAACATGGGATAATATACATAGCCAGAGATATTCAACAAGGTGAGGCGACTCCCGAGGAAACTGAATTGCTTGTTGTAAGAAAGCTTCCTTTAGAAACTGCGTACCTGATGGTGATGAATGGTGAGATCACCGATTCGCTGAGCGTGGCGGCAATATTAAAAATTAAATTGATGTTGACAGATGGAAGACTCTGAAAAAATACACAGTGTGAAGGCCGCACTTATAGTGGGAAGGCAGCCGGTGGTTGAGGCAATGGAATCGGGCAGAGCTATTGATAAGATCCTGTTGCAGGCAAATGTCAGTGGAGAGATCATCGGTAAGATCAGGCAAATGGCCAGACAACTGAATATCCCCGTACAAACTGTCCCTTCGGAGAAACTAAATTCCATGACGCGATCGTTGCACCAGGGTTGTATCGCGCAGGCTGCGGTTGTGGAGTATGCCGACCTCTCTCAGGTGATCGGGGAGGTGACGTCCAAGGGATCCATCCCGCTATTTGTGATGCTGGACGGTATAACCGATGTGAGAAATATTGGCGGTATTTCCAGGACAGCAGTCTGTTGTGGTGCGCAGGCGATCATTGTACCGGACAAGGGAGTGGGGGCCCTTAATGAAGAAGCCCTGAAAGCTTCGGCCGGGGCGCTGGAGAAGATCCGGATCTGTCGGGTGGGGAGTCTGTTGAAAACCATTGACGACCTTCACTTAAAAGGAATACGGGTAGTGGTTTCCGGTATGAAGGAAGAAGTTAAACTGCAATCCATAGATTTCAATATGCCAACCTGTATCGTACTGGGCAGTGAGGGAAAGGGCGTCCAACCCTATATCAGCAAGGCCGCTGATGAAAGATTTTCGATCCCGATGACGGGAGAATTTGACTCCTTCAATGTGTCTGTGGCGACTGGAATTATTCTTTATGAGGCGATGATGCAGCGTTTGCGTTAATGCTTACATTTACAAAGTATGGCGAGAAAGACCACAATTGACCTGATCGAGTGTCCCAGAGACGCGCTTCAGGGTTGGAAAACCGACGTACCGAACGACCTGATAATAAAGTACCTCAATACTCTGCTCAGGGTTGGATTTCATACACTCGATTTTGGCAGTTTTGTTTCCGCAAAAGCAGTACCTCAGATGGCCGACACGGATGAAGTGTTGTATGGTCTGAATACCGAAGAAACAAAAACGAAGCTACTGGCCATCATTGCCAACACCAGGGGAGCGGAAGAAGCCGCAGCCCATGCCAACATTGACTACCTGGGTTTCCCTTTTTCTATCTCGGACACCTTCCAGCTCAGAAATACCAATTCCACCATCGAAGAATCCATGCAACGCGTGGCGGAGATCCAGGAAATCTGTGACCAGAATAACAAGAAGCTGGTTATCTATATTTCCATGGCCTTCGGAAATCCATACGGTGATCCTTATTCTGAAGAGATTGTCTTCAAGTGGGTAGAGCAGATGATCCGGCTTGGCATTGATATCATATCACTTGCCGACACGGTGGGGCTTGCCACACCTCAACAGGTTTTTGATATGACGAATAGCCTGGTGAGTGTACTGCCAAGTACCGACATCGGGGTTCACCTGCATTCTCACCGGTTTAACTGGAAAGAAAAAATCGATGCTGCGCTTGAAGCCAAATGCAGAAGGTTCGACGGCGCCATGAAGGGTATCGGCGGCTGCCCAATGGCGAATGACGACCTGGTAGGAAACATGAATACTGAATTACTCATACCATACTTCGAAGACCAGCATCTGCTTGGTAACATCAACAAGGAAGCCCTTTCTGAGGCCTCAGCCCTTGCGAATGAAATCTTCCTGCTATGAAACTGATGCTGGACATACCCATCGCGGCCCCAGATATCCGGATCAACTACAAAGATAAAATACTCATTACCGGCTCCTGTTTCACTGAACACATTGGCGACAATCTCGCGGCATTGAAATTCAATGTGCTTCAGAATCCGAACGGTATTCTCTTCGACCCTTCAAGTGTAGCGGCTTCAGTTATCAGTTATATAGGAAAGAAGGAATATGAAAAGGAGGATCTTTTTATTTTGAATGAGCTCTGGCAAAGCTGGGATCACCACAGTCGTTATTCTGGCGCAGATCAGCAACAGGTATTGTTGCAGATCAATGAATCCATACAGCACGCTCACGAATTTCTGAAAACTGCCGGCTGGATTGTGATCACCCTCGGATCTGCCTATTCGTACCAGTTAACTGATGAGCAGATGCGACCGGTTGCCAACTGTCATCGCGCACCGGCCAACTGGTTCCACAAACACCTGATGTCGGTTGAGGAGGTGGTCGTATCAATGGATCTTATGCTGTACCGTCTTTTTCAATTCAATCCCCAGCTCAAAGTCATCTTTACCATCAGTCCTGTGCGACATATCCGCGATGGTGTAGTCAACAACAACCGGAGCAAGGCCAGGCTGATAGAGGCCGTTCATCACCTGGTGAATAAATTTCCGCGGTTGTATTATTTTCCTGCCTATGAACTGGTGATCGATGTGCTGCGCGATTACCGTTTTTATGATTTGGACCTGGTTCATCCCAATTACCAGGCAACAAATTTCGTTCTTGAACATTTTATTGAATCATTCGTTGACGAACCATCCAGGGAACTGATGAAGGAGGTACGCCAGGTTGTGAACGCGAGAAAACACAAACCTTTTCATTCTTCCACCGAGGCACATAAAAAATTTATGATGCTGAATGCGGAGAAAACCAGAGGCCTGCTGAGAGACTATCCCTTTCTGGATTTGACTGAGGAGTTGGAGTTTTTTGGAAGTTGAGATTTCACGCAAACCTGCCTGCGGAAGGGGCGCCGCCGTAAATGCGGTTTCACGCAAAGCCGCGAAGCCACCTTCGGCGGTCGCCAAGGCGAAGAAAAAAGAAATACATGCCCTCCTTGCGGCTTTGCGCTTTCTTTGCGCCTTTGCGTGAAATCTTTGCGTGAAATCTTTGCGTGAAATCTTCTTTGGATACAAAATCAGTGCATCCGGTCACCACGTATTTCAAGGGTCCCGATCATTTCCCCTTCGAATGCAAGCCACTCCTTCCAGCGTTGCCGAACTTTTATTTTGTCGACATAGGTTTCCGCAAGCTCAATAAAGAGGTGATAATGTCCGGCCTCGCTTTCCATGAAGCGGCGATAAAATTGCTGTAAATATTCGTCCTCCAGGCCTTCGCTAAGTCGTTTAAACCTTTCGCAGCTTCTTGCTTCGATCAACGCAAAGATGAGCAACCTGTCCAGCAGAATGTCTTCTTCGCCGGCGCCCTTCACCTGGAATTCCATTAATTTATTTACATAAAGATCTTTACGTTGTCTGCCCAGTCTGAGGTTTCGTTTTATCAGTTCGGAATAAACCAGCCGGAAATGGCCCCATTCTTCGGTGACGATGGGAGATAGTTCTTCAACAAGTTTGTGCTTGTCGGGATAGCGCTGTATCAGGGAGATGCAGCTGGTGGCTGCCTTCTGTTCACAATAGGCGTGGTCTGTTAAGATCTCCTCCAGTGAAATGGAGGCAAGGTCCACCCATCTGGGATCCGTAGGCAACTGAAGTCCAAGTATATTTTTAGTATCCTCCCTGACCATGTAGCTGTATATTTAATAATTGATCCCACAAAGATATGGACGAAGACTTCCTCAAAGACAGGCTCGACCTGCGTAAAAAGGAGGGTGTGTACCGCTCGCTCACCACCAATAAAGGCATTGATTTCTGTTCCAATGATTATCTGGGCATTGTCACCAACGGGCTCATCCGGCCCGACAGAATCAGTCAGTCAGCAGCCAGTCGTTTCGGCTCAACCGGTTCGCGTTTGATCAGCGGAAATTCCCAGCTTTGCGAAGACACTGAAAAACTAATCGCGGAATTTCATCAGTCCGAAGCTGCCCTATTATTCAATTCTGGCTATGATGCCAACCTCGGACTGATGAGTTGTATAGCAACCAGGACGGACACTATTGTTTATGACAAGTTGAGTCATGCCTCGATAAGGGATGGGGTCAGCCTGAGCCCCGCGCGGTCTTTTTCATTTGACCACAATAGTCCCAATGACCTGAAAATAAAACTAAAGCAGGCCAGTGGTAGGGTCTTTGTTGTCACAGAATCCCTGTTCTCAATGGATGGAGATCTTGCGCCATTGAATGAGCTGGCGGCCATCTGTAAACATCATGGTGCTTTCCTGATCGTGGACGAAGCGCATGCAACAGGTATTATCGGGGCGAGGGGAGAAGGATGGGTGCAGCACTGTCAGCTCGAAAAGTCCTGTTTCGCAAGGGTAATCACATTTGGCAAGGCATTGGGTTGTCATGGAGCAGCAGTATTGGGATCCGGGTCGCTCAGGGATTACCTGGTCAATTTCAGCAGGTCCTTTATTTTTACCACGGCCATGCCGGCCGTAAATGTGTCGGCTATCGCTGAGGCATATGCGGTATTTCCGCAACTTGCCGAAGAGCGACAGAAACTGAATTCACTGGTCAGGCAGTTCCAGGCCCAGACAAGAAGCATATCACGTACTACAATTAATACGCCCATCCAGGCGGTGATGATTCCGGGAAATGAAAAGGTCAGGAAAATCGCGACCGCCATGCAGGTAACGGGATTGGATACACGCCCCATATTATCACCTACTGTGCCACCCGGCACAGAACGCATAAGGATCGTAATCCATTCATTCAACACCGCTGAACAAATAACCATGCTTTCCGAAGAACTGAGTAAGCTCCTCAGGTTGTCAGTAAATCCTTAGATTTGATTTATGCGGTTCTTTTCTTTTTTCCTTTCTGCTGCCATCACGATTGTCCTGCTCATGGCCCTCGACCGGCCACTGGGTCCTGTGCCGGCGATTGGAAGACTGCTTAGTCCACAAACCGGATTCTGGCGAAACGCCGACCCTACAGATATGGATTATTCCGCCGACCTGCATTTTGATTCATTGAAAGGAAAGGTAAATGTATACCTGGACGAACGCCTGGTTCCACATCTTTTTGCTGAAAGAGAAAGGGACGCATTTTTTGTTCAGGGTTATCTCCACGCCCGTTTCAGGTTGTGGCAAATGGAATTCCAGACGCATGCTGCGGCGGGACGTTTGTCCGAAGTGCTGGGTGTGGGGCCCGACAGTGCCTTCCTGAAAAACGATCGTTATATGCGCCGGCTGGGTATGGTAGCCGGAGCAAAGCGTTCCCTTGAGGTTATGCTGAAGGATTCGAATACGGCCATGACGCTGAACGCATACACGGCGGGAGCAAATGCCTTCATCGGCCAACTGGCTTCCAGGGATTTCCCGATTGAATACAAATTGCTGGGCTATGCGCCCGAGCCCTGGACCAATTTAAAAACTGCCCTCTTTTTGAAATACATGAGTTATGATCTTACGGGTAGTGAGTCCGACATTGAGTACACCAATGCAAAAACTTTTTTTTCCCTTGCCGACCTGCAGAAGCTGTATCCGCTTCAACCGGATTCCCTGGATCCCATTATTCCGAAAGGGACTGCGTTTCCACCTCCTGGTATAGTTCCGCGGGTGCCCGCCGGCGCAGACACTGCTTATTTCAACTGGCGTGATTCAACCAGTATAAATCCAATAAAGTCAGACAGGGACAATGGGAGTAACAACTGGGTTGTTGCCGGTTCTAAAACCAAATCAGGCAGGCCGATACTCTGCAATGACCCCCACCTGGGATTGAATCTCCCTTCGCTCTGGTATGAAATGCAGATCACCACACCGGGCTACAGCACCTACGGGGTGAGCTTTCCTGGTGCTCCTTCGATTGTCATAGGCTACAATGAGAACATCGCCTGGGGAGTTACCAATGCCGCACGGGACGTGATGGATTACTACGAGATCAGGTTCCGCGATGAATCGCATAATGAATACCGTTATAATAACGAATGGAGCAAGGCTGGAAAACAGGTAGACGTATTCCGGATTAAAGGTGGGGCTGTAATTATCGACACGGTGGCCACCACTGTATTCGGTCCTGTTATTTATGATGAACATTTCAGGGGCCGTTCACGCACTGATGGCAGTAGTCATCTGGCTGTGAAGTGGAAGGCGCAGGAGGGCTCCAATGAACTGAAAACTTTTTATCTTCTCAACCAGGCAAAGAACTATCAGGACTACCTAAACGCGATCAAAGGCTTTATTTGTCCGGGGCAGAATTTTGCTTTTGCATCACGTAGTGGCGACATTGCCATCTGGCACCAGGGCTCATTTCCCGCAAAGTGGAAAGGACAGGGAGATTATATCATGCCGGGAACCGACAGCAGCTATAGGTGGCAGGGCAACATCCCACAGGCTGAAAATCCTCACCTCCTGAACCCGGCAAGGGGCTTCGTGAGCAGTGCCAACCAACTTCCCGCTGACAGCAGCTATCCTTATTACCTCGGAGGCAGTTATGACCTTTACCGCGGCCTGATCATCAACAGAAAACTCGGCCAGATGGACCAGGTTACACCAGCCGACATGCAAAAATTGCAGAACGACAACTACAACGTATTCGCGGCAAACGCAGTGCCCCTGATGCTGGCGCACCTGGACAGTTCCCGGTTTTCACCTGCCCAACTCAAATACGTTGACATCCTCCATAAATGGAATTTCAGAGAAGATAATGAGGAAAGGGGTGTCGCCATCTTCACTACCTGGTTCGACCAGGTTGAATCGCTAATCTGGCAGGATGAACTTTCGTTGCAACCTCCGCCATCAGTAAAACCCGATCAGTACACTTTACTGGAGGCGCTGATCAGAGACAGTTCCTTCTCTTTTATTAATAATATAAAAACACCAGCGAAGGAGACGTTGACAAATATTGTTACCCGGGCATGGCTGCTTTCTGTCCCGAAATGGGAGAAAGCAGAAGAAGGCTCCGGGTTAACATGGAACCATTTCAAAGATGCCGGTTTGCGACACCTGCTGCGCCTGGAACCATTCAGCAGGTATCACCTGAATACAGGGGGTGGTGTGAATGTGATCAACGCCCTCAAACAATTTCATGGTCCCAGCTGGAGAATGGTAGTGGAAATGAAAGATGAACCAGAGGCTTATGGTATCTATCCCGGGGGTCAGAGTGGAAATCCCGGTAGTAAATATTATGATGGTTCAGTGGACAACTGGTCGAAGGGCCAATATTACAAATTGTGGAAGATGAAGCAGGGGGAAGAAGCGGACAAAAGAATACGGTTTCAAATGAATTTCAACAAATAAAACAACTTGATGAGAAGCTTGGTGGCCATTCTGTTTACCGCAATTCTGGCCTGGCTGGTCGGTATCTGGCTGCCCTGGTGGTCCGTGGCCGTGGCCGCAGCCATCGTGGCGCTGATCCTGCCACAGGCACCTGGAAAGGCCTGGCTTTCGGGTTTCATTGGGATTTTAATTACATGGGCGCTGGCAGCCCTCGTGATCAACCTGCGCAATGAAAATGTGCTGGCACCCAAGATGGCACTAATACTGCCGTTGCAGGGGTCTGTGGGCCTGTTAATCCTGGTCACCGCCCTGATAGGAGCCCTGGCAGGTGGGATGGGTGCCCTCACCGCAAGCCTCTTCCTTCGGTTTTCAAAAAAGATCTGACGTATATTTGCGACTTCGAAATTTTGTTCACAAGGCAAGTGTCCTTAAAATTTCAAAGCAATGGCCGTTTTACACAATCGGGTTTCACAGAAGGAGCTCAAAGAGCGTTTATACCAGGAGACTGATCCAAGGGTTACGCTGTCCTTTTACAAATATTTTACTATTCGCGATCCCGAACTTTTCCGGGATGAACTCTATGTTCTTTTTTCCGGATGGAAGGTTTTCGGACGCATTTATGTCGCCCGGGAAGGGGTAAATGCACAAATCAGCATTCCAGCTGCGGGATTTGAAGTTTTCAAAACTTACATGGAAACATCCCCGGATTTCACGGGCACCCATCTGAATATCGCGGTTGATGATGATGGTAAGTCTTTTTGGGTTTTGAAGATAAAGATCAGGGCAAAAATTGTGGCCGATGGAATTGATGACCCTGCTTTCGATATGAAGAACAAGGGCGGGTATTTGAATGCGGAGCAGTTTAACGAACTAACCGAAGACCCCCGGACCATCGTGGTAGACATGCGTAATCATTATGAGTATGAAGTGGGGCATTTTGAGGGGGCGATAGAGATCCCAAGCGACACTTTTCGTGAACAGTTACCCACGTCCGTGGAAATGTTGGAAAAAGAAAAGGAACGCAACATCATCATGTATTGCACTGGTGGTATTCGTTGCGAAAAAGCCAGTGCCTACCTGCTGCACCGCGGTTTTGCCAACGTATTTCACCTCGAAGGTGGAATTATCAATTATGCAAATACAGTAAAAGAAAAAGGGCTTCTGAATAAGTTCAGAGGAAAGAATTTTGTTTTCGATGACCGCCTGGGTGAAAGGATTACCGAAGATGTTATTGCACAATGTCATCAATGCGGAAAGCCTGCGGACGCACATACAAATTGCCGCAATGAAGCCTGCCACCTGCTTTTCATTCAGTGTGATGAATGCAGGGAAAAGTATACTGGTTGCTGTTCTACGGCATGTCAGCAACTATATCGGCTACCGGAAACCGAAAGGAAGATATTACGCAAGGGAAAACCCAAAGAGATGATCGTTTTTAACAAGTCTCGTCTCCGAAAAAGACTATCGTAATTCTACTTTTTATAAATGTTTTTTCCCCTCGGGTCTTTCCGGCTTCTCACTATAAGCAGAACATTTTTAATGAATTACTCTTAATCCAAATCAGATTATCATTTGGTTCGTCGAATTTTTTGGAATCAGAGTTGCATCTTTGAATGCTTTTTGCGTTTTTTGTACGTCAGTTAGCTGACACCGAAATCCGTTTTAATCCGAAAATCCAACCTAATGAAAACCTGTACCCACTCAGTCAGAGGCCTATGCCTGACCGTCCTGCTCCTTGCTGGATTTTTCCCGTCCTTTTCCCAGCAAATTCAAAAGCATCTCACCATTTCAACCGGAGAATCAATTGGTTTCCTTGAATATAAGCCGCGTGATTATGCGAAAAAGATTGACACAAAATATCCTATAATTATATTCCTCCATGGAATTGGTGAAAGAGGTAACGGAACTACCGACCTCGCTAAAGTAGCCTGTTGTGGAATTCCCCGCATTATCTCCTGGGGTCACAACATGACCTTTAACTGGAATGGTAAATCTGAAACCTTCCTGGTACTTTCACCCCAATGTCCTTCCAAATATGGAATGTGGCCCGAAGTACTTGTTGATGACCTGATCAAATATGCGAAAGAAAATCTTCAGATAGATCCTGAACGGATCTTTCTCACCGGTCTTAGTATGGGTGCTGGTGGAACCTATAAATATATTTCCGGCGCACAGAAATATGCCGATAATATCGCGGCTTCGGCGGCAATCTGCCCACCCTGCGTTTTTAACAATGCTGCCTACATGGTAAAAAATAATATGCCTTTCTGGGGTTGGCATGCCGCAGATGACAAAGTGGTGCCCTACACCTGCACGGAAGCAGCAGTAAATAAAATGAATGCATTGCACCCCGCTGTTAAACCACTGAAGGTGATCTGGCCGACAGGAGGTCACGCAGTCTGGGATCGCGTGTACACCGACACTAACTATATCTGGGATGGTGCCGTAAACGTGTACGAATGGTTCCTTGGCCAGCGCAAGGGTGCGGCAGTTAACAAACTCCCGATAGCCCAAACCACAAATAATCTCGCTACCACCACCGCCAACGGTATCGTTCATCTCGATGCATCAGCATCTTCTGATGCCGACGGACATATTGTAAGATATGTATGGAAAAAGATCTCTGGTCCGAATGCGGGTGTGATCACCACACCGCTGGGTACAGCTTCTTCAACAATGGTTTCAGGACTCACCATCGCAGGAAGTTACCAGTACCAGCTGACTGTTGTGGACGACCGCGCTTCATTCGCAAAGGATACGCTCACTGTAAATGTTGCTGCGGGTTCTGCAATTCCAAACAAGGCTCCGCTGGCGAAGGTGTCAGGACCAACCAGCATCACACTGCCTGTTTCCAGCATCTCCCTGAACAGCACCGGATCTTCAGATGCCGATGGATCAATTGCAAAGTATGCCTGGTCGAAATTATCCGGCCCTGCGGCATCTATTATAACTGCATCAACTTCCGTTACTACTGTAAACAATCTTGTTGCCGGAAATTATGTATTCAGACTTACCCTGACTGACAATAAAGGAGCAACAGGTTTTTCTGATTTTTCAATAGTCGTAAACCCGGCACCCGTGCCTGTGAACATTGCACCGGTAGCCAAGGCAGGTGGAGATGTTCAGATAAAGCTCGACGAAACAAATACCGTCAACCTCAGCGCTTCCGGATCATCCGATGCTGATGGAACCATAAAATCAATTCTCTGGTCAAAGATCAGTGGTCCCGCGGCCACGATTCTGAGCCCTGCTGCAGCAACCACTTCTGTTTCGAATCTTGTTCAGGGTGTGTACACCTTCCAGGTAACTATCACCGACAATGATAATGCGGTGTCTTCTGATCAGGTAATCGTTACTGTTCTTCCGGCACCCGTGCCTGTAAACATTGCACCGGTAGCCAAGGCAGGCGGAGATGTTCAGATAAAACTCGACGAAACAAATACCGTCAACCTCAGTGCTTCCGGATCATCGGATGCTGATGGAAGCATAAAATCAATTCTCTGGTCAAAGATCAGTGGTCCCGCGGCCACGATCCTGAGTCCTGGTGCAGCAACCACTTCTGTTTCGAATCTTGTTCAGGGTGTGTATACCTTCCAGGTAACTGTCACCGACAACGACAATGCGGTTTCTTCTGACCAGGTAATCGTCACTGTTCTTCCGGCACCCGTGCCTGTGAACATTGCACCGGTAGCCAAGGCAGGCGGAGATGTTCAGATAAAACTCGACGAAACAAATACCGTCAACCTCAGTGCTTCCGGATCATCGGATGCTGATGGAAGCATAAAATCAATTCTCTGGTCAAAGATCAGTGGTCCCGCGGCCACGATCCTGAATCCTGGTGCAGCAACCACTTCTGTTTCGAATCTTGTTCAGGGTGTGTATACTTTCCAGGTAACTGTCACCGACAATGATAATGCGGTATCTTCTGACCAGGTAATCGTCACTGTTCTTCCGGCACCCGTGCCTGTAAACATTGCACCGGTAGCCAAGGCAGGCGGAGATGTTCAGATCAAACTCGATGAAACAAGTACGGTCAACCTCAGCGCTTCCGGATCATCCGATGCTGATGGAAGCATAAAATCAATTCTCTGGTCAAAGATCAGTGGTCCCGCGGCTACGATCCTGAATCCTGGTGCAGCAACCACTTCTGTTTCGAATCTTGTTCAGGGTGTGTACACCTTCCAGGTAACTGTCACCGACAACGACAATGCGGTTTCTTCTGATCAGGTAGTGGTCACTGTTCTTCCGGCACCAATTAGCAAGCCAACGCCAAACAGCGCGCCCATCGCAGATGCCGGCCCCGACCAAACGACCAATATGGATATGCCAAGAGTATTGCTGAAAGGACATCAGTCAAAAGATGTCGATGGCTACCTCGCTTCATTTTACTGGACAAAAATCAATGGCCCGGCATCTGGTGTCATTGAAAACAATAAGATGGCCGACGCTTATGTTTCCGGTCTTACAATTGGTACATACACGTACAGGTTTACAGTGATCGACAATCGCGGAGAGATTTCAACGGATGATGTTACGGTTACGGTGAATCCGATCAATAACAATGCGCCCCTTGCGGATGCGGGAGATGACGCGACGATCACCACTTCTTATACAACCGTACTGCTGAACGCCAGCCGTTCAAAGGACACGGATGGTTACCTGACCTCAGTGTACTGGAGCAAGGTTAGCGGACCCGTGGTATGCAACATCGAAAACTGCCATGGAGTAACCACACATGCGGCAAATCTTCTCGAAGGAGTGTATGTTTTCCGTGTAATGGTAAAAGACAACAGGGGTGATTCAAGTTTCGACGATGTGAAAGTAACCGTAAACAATCCGGGAAAAACAACGATCAACAAGCTGCCCATCGCAGATGCCGGAACTGATCATATTACTACCATCGATCGTCCAAGAGTGTTGCTCAGAGGATATCGTTCAAGGGACACCGACGGATGGATCCCATCCTTTGCCTGGACCAAAGTGAGTGGACCTGCCGGTTCTGTGATCGAAGACACGAAGCTCGCGAACCCCTACCTTTCAGGTCTTGTTGAAGGAGTATATGTGTATCGCTTTACGGTAACCGACAACAAGGGTGCAACTTCCTTCGACGATGTTACTATAACAGTGACCGCTTCAACAAATAAGCTTCCTTTGGCCAATGCGGGTCAGGATAAGACAATCAAAATATCTTACCCAACCGTTCTGCTTACCGGATATGAATCCAGAGACACGGATGGCTACCTGGTGGCATTGTCATGGAGCAAAATCAGCGGTCCGGATGGTGATGTGATCGCTGCTCCAAATGGCGTGAACACCCATGTCAGCGGGCTTAAGGAAGGCAGTTATGTATATCGGCTAACCGTTAAGGATAATATAGGAGCAACTTCTACAGACGATGTTGTGGTTACCGTTACGAATCCTTATGTGGTGTCAAGCTTTAGCAGTATTGCCGGACCTAATGTCAAAGAAGAACTGACTGCCTATCCGAATCCTGCAAAGGATGTGGTCACACTCAGTTATTCTTCCGCAGCTTTGGGTAAATCGATTGTCATCTTTTACGATGCATACGGCATGCCTGCAAGAACGGTTCAATTTGAAAAATCACAGATTCTTCATCAGATCCAGGTGAACATTACAGACCTCAGCCATGGCATGTATCATGTGGTCGTCACCACTGGTGGAACAAAAATGCAGACAACTATTCTAAAACAATAATCCAACTGCGAGGATCTCACAGATCCGGTTGCAAAATAAGAGGCCGCAAGGTGTGCAGTGAACAACTGCCGCTTTGCGGCTTTTCTTTTATAGTAACTTCTTCAGGGACTCCTCAATCCTTTCTGTTACCACGGCGGGATCAAGCGGTTCCGGATGGAATTTTTCTCCGATCATTCGCTCATACAGTTCAATATAACGCGCACTGATGGTCGCCAGCCAGTCGTCTGTCATCAGGGGAACTTCCTGGCCTTCCTTCCCCATGAAATTATTCGCGATCAGCCATTCCCTTACAAATTCCTTGCTGAGTTGTAGTTGCCTTTCACTGTTTGCCTGTCTGTCTTCAAAACCTTCGGCATAAAAATACCTGGATGAATCCGGTGTGTGGATCTCATCCATCAGGTAGATCTCGTCACCGATCCTGCCAAATTCATACTTTGTGTCTACGAGGATCAGACCCTGTGCTGCAGCCATTTCCCTGCCACGCGCAAATAACCGGAGCGTATAGGCCGCCAGTGTCTCCCATTCCGCGGCCGTGCAAATGCCCTGGCGGATGATCTCTTCTTTGGATATGTCCTCGTCATGACCAGCCACTGCCTTGGTGGATGGCGTTATAATCGGTTCAGGAAAATAATCATTCTCTTTCAAGCCTTCGGGCAGGACAACGCCACAAAGCGATCGTTGGCCTGATGAATAGGTTCTCCATGCGTGACCGGTAAGGTTGCCCCTAATGACCATTTCTATCCTGAAGGGAAGACATTTTTTTCCAATTGATGCTACGGGTGCGGGAACATCCACCAGCCAGTTTGGACAGATGTCCCTGGTGGCCTTTAGCATATAAGCGGCAATCTGGTTAAGCACCTGTCCTTTGAATGGGATAGGCCTGGGGAGTATTACATCGAATGCAGAGATTCTGTCTGAAGCGATCATCACAAGCCAGTCTTCACCTATCGTATATACATCGCGAACTTTCCCTCTGTAAAAATTCGTTTGCCCAGTAAATCTGTCGGTTTTCATGGCCCGAATATAATGACTTCTATTCGCGTGTGTGAGTCTGAGGTCCGAAGAATAGAGTGTTAAATAAATTTTTCCTCTATGGACACAAAGTGTACTTTGCTATTATATATTCCTAACAAAAACTAGCCAAATGAGAAACTGCATACTCACTGCGCTCTACTTTTTTTCAGCCATTTTTCTTCCCTCAGCAGTATTTTCTCAGTCCGCACAAATTTCAGGAACCATTGTAAGTTCCGATAATAATCAGGGGCTACCTGCAGTATCGGTAATTGTGAAGGGTACAACAAACGGTAGTTTTTCTGATGAGCGCGGTTACTTTAGAATAAGTGTCCCGCGGTCATTTCCCGTCACTCTTCAATTCAGTTCGGTCGGATTCAGTGGTGTGGAGTTAGTGGTCAATGGACCGAATGAGCCCATCCGTGTTTCTCTTACTCCCGCTTCATCACTTGGCGAAGAAGTGGTGGTTTCAGCCAGTCGCGTACCTGAACGCATACTCGAATCTCCTGTCTCTATAGAAAGAATAAGTACTGCCAACATCACCAATACTCCCGCGACGTCATATTACGACATGTTACGTCAGGTCAAGGGAGTTGACCTGGTTTATTCGAGCCTCACCTTTGCCTCACCCAGCACCCGGGGTTTTAATTTCAGTGGTAACGCTCGCCTCAATCAACTTGTCGATGGCATGGACAACCAGGCACCGGGGTTGAACTTTTCGCTGGGATCAGTGATAGGCATCACCGAACTGGATGTAGAAAGCATGGAACTCTTGCCAGGCGCGTCTTCTGCCCTGTATGGCCCCGGAGGGATGAATGGCACGCTTTTGATCAACAGCAAGGATCCATTTAAATATCAGGGCCTGAGTATCCAGCTAAAGGCTGGTGTCATGCACACCGATCATCGCCAGCGCGAGAATGCTTCGGCGTATCACGACTGGAGTCTTAGATGGGGAAAAAAGATAAATGATCGCCTTGCCTTCAAGATTGGCGCACAGATGATCCAGGCGAAAGACTGGCTTGCCAACGACCGGACCAATTACCGGGCAGGTGATGTTTCTCAAAATCAATACGGCGATGTAAAAACAGGTGACCGCCTCACTGATCCCAATTATGATGGGGTAAATGTTTATGGAGATGAAACGACGCTGAACCTTGCCGATCCTGCACTTCCTGTTCTTGGCCTGGTATCCAATGGCATCAAGCAGCAACTGCAGACACAGCTGCCACCACCAGTGTACGATGCTGCGGCAGCCTATCTTGATTCGACAGTGGGTTCGTATAATAATTTTGCGGTCTCAAGAACAGGTTATGATGAGAAGGATGTGGTGAATAGCAATACGGTGAATGTAAAACTTTCCGGAGGCATCTATTATAATATCACCGATGCAATTCAGGCTTCGCTGGTGGGATACTGGGGTACCGGAAACACGGTGTACACCGGCAGTGACCGGTATTCACTCAAGAACCTTAAGACGGGCCAGTACAAGCTCGAGATCAAACACAACAACTGGTTCATCCGCGGATTTACCACGCAGGAGAATGCGGGTGATTCATATAATGCTACTATTACCACACGTCTGTTCAATGAGGCCTGGAAACCCAGCGCAACCTGGTATCAGCAATATGCTCAGGACTTTCTCACTTCCAAAGTGTCGCCATATGTTCAGGCATTGGTAACAGGGAGCGCTTTCAACCCCACTCCGGATCAGAACGCCCATAATGGGGCAAGGACCTTTGCCGATAATGGCCGTCCGGAAGCTGGCTCTTCCAATTTTAATTCACTGTTTGATAAGGTTAAGAGCACACCCATATCAGAAGGCGGAGGACTCTTCCTTGATAAATCCGACCTCTACCTGGTGGAAGGACAATACCACTTCCGCGAATTAAAAGTGGTGGACCTGCTTGTTGGCGCCAGTTTCAAACAATACGTGCTGAACTCACAGGGCACGCTGTTCGCAGACACCACAGGACCGATAAAAATAAATGAGGTCGGTGCCTATGCCCAGGTTTCGAAATCATTTTTTGAGGAGAAACTGAAATTGTCCGTCTCAGGCAGGTTCGACAAGAACGAAAATTTCAAAGGAAGGTTCACGCCAAGGTTTTCGGCTGTTTACAAGGTTGCTCCCGATCATAATATTCGCGCCTCTTACCAGACGGCGTATAGATTCCCAACAACCCAGAACCAGTGGATCAACCTCGTAGTGGGAGGGGGCACCGTCCTGCTCGGCGGTCTTCCCGAGCTCCGCGATTTTTATCAATTCAATACCAATCCCGTGTATACCGTTCCCAGTGTCCAGGCCGCCGGAGCCGCGTTACTCAGTGGCACTGTGCCGGTGAACGAAGCGTTTGGTTTATTAGTAACGCCTCAATTTTCCGAGTACAAGCCTGAAACCCTTAAGTCTTTTGAATTGGGATACAAAGGGCTCATCAATAAAACATTGCTGATCGATGCCTATGGCTACTATGGCAAGTATGACAATTTCCTGGGAAGGACCATCGTGTTGCAATCATTGGTGCCGGGGGATCCTACCAAATTGTTCACCTCCTCAACAAGGAGAAGTATATCTGTGGCAATTAACAGTAGGGGCAAAGTCACTACCTATGGATTTGGCATGAGTGCCGACCTGCTGCTTGGCAGAAATTTTGTGCTCACCGCAAATGTCAGCTCCGACAAGATCAAAGATGTTGATCCCGGCTTTGTATCCTTTTTCAACTCACCTTCTTACCGGTTTATGGCCGGATTCAGCAACACCGGATTCGGTAAGGAAAAAAGATTTGGTTTCAATATCAATATGAGGAATCAGGATGGCTTTTACTATGAAAGCGATTTTCGTCAGGGTGAGATCAAGGGCTACACAACCGTGGACGCCCAGGTCAGTTACAAATTCCCCAAACAAAGTGTGTTGGTGAAGCTGGGTGCCACCAACCTGTTTAACGATTATTACAAGACATCTTTTGGTAACCCCGAAATAGGAGGGATCTACTATGTCAGCCTGGGCTACAATGTGTTTTAGGATCAGACGTTGAAGCGGAAGTGCATTACGTCTCCGTCTTTGACAATGTACTCTTTGCCCTCAATCCTCAGTCTGCCATTTTCACGGCATGCGGCTTCGGAACCATAGTGCACAAAATCATCAAATGCAATCACCTCGGCCTTTATAAATCCTTTTTCAAAATCAGTATGGATCACGCTGGCAGCCTGTGGGGCTTTCCACCCTTCGTGGATGGTCCATGCCCGCACTTCCTGTACGCCTGCAGTGAAGTAGGTCTTCAGGTTAAGCAAACGATATGTCGAAGTGATTAGCCTGTTGAGGGCAGGTTCCTTCATTTTGTATTCATCCATGAATAACTGGCGGTCATCAGGGTCCTCCATTTCCGCTATCTGCGCTTCTATGCTGTTGTTCATGATGATCACTTCGGCATCTTCGCCTTTCACTGCGGCCTTCAGTGCCTCAGAGAATTTGTTGCCCGTATGCATGGAAGGTTCATCCACGTTGGCCACATAGAGTACGGGCTTTTCCGTCAGGAGGAAGAGGTCCGCAATGGCCGATCTTTCGTCTTTGTCAAGTTGAAGCTCCCGGATACTTTTTCCCTGTTCCAGAGTTCGCTTACATTTCCCAACGATCTCAAATTCAAACTTCGTGCGTGCATCAGCGGTTTTGGCGAGTTTTTCCATCCGGGAATATTTTCGTTCTACGCTGTCCAGGTCCTTGAGCTGAAGTTCGGCGTCGATGATCTCTTTGTCACCGACGGGATTGATCTCTCCCTCATCACGGAGAATATTTTCGTCTTCAAAACACCGGATCACATGTATGATCGCATCGACCTCGCGTATATTAGCCAGAAACTTATTTCCCAAACCTTCTCCTTTGCTCGCTCCGCGAACCAGGCCTGCTATGTCTACAATCTCAATCTGAGTAGGTACTGTCCTGTTTGGATTCACCAGTTCGGCCAATTTCGTGATCCTCGGATCAGGAACATCAACGAGACCTACATTAGGCTCGATTGTACAGAAACGATAATTGCTCGCCTGTGCCTTTGCACTATTGCTCACAGCATTGAACAGTGTTGATTTTCCCACATTCGGCAATCCTACTATGCCGGCCTTTAACGCCATACTACTTGTTTAATTTTTAAAGAGTGTGCAAAGATAGGTTTTGAATGGGATTTACTTTTTCTTTGTCGCATGGTACTAAGCTATATATGGGTATCCTTCTTCATAGTGGCATTTGCCATAGCTTTTATCAAATGGGCCTTTTTTCATGATCAGCAGATCTTTATCACCCTTGTTGAAGGCATATTCAAAGCCGCCAACGATGGATTTGATATTTCTCTGAAACTGGTTGGAATTATGGCCCTGTTTCTTGGATTTATGCGGATCGGGGAGAAGGCTGGCGCCATCAGTTTTCTTTCCCGGATCGTGGCCCCATTTTTTTCAAAACTATTTCCCGAATTACCGAAAAACCACCCCGCTTTCGGACAGATGATGATGAATTTTTCAGCCAACCTTCTTGGCCTGGACAATGCCGCAACTCCATTTGGCCTAAAGGCGATGGACACCTTGCAGGACCTCAATCCAAACAAGGAAACCGCCAGCAATTCGCAGATCATGTTTCTCTGCCTGCATGCCAGTGGCCTGACACTCATACCCATCAGCACGATTGCCATAAGAGCTGCTGCTAACCCCCCGGCAGCAAATCCCACCGACATCTTTATCCCCTGCATGGTGGTGACGTTTATATCCACCATCGCCGCGATGATCGCGGTATCCCTCAGACAGAAAATAAATCTGCTGCAGCCGGTGATCCTCGCGTGGATCCTAAGCATATCCGTGCTTGTCGGGTTATTGATTGCTTATCTTTCTTCCCTTGATCAGGCCGGCCTTCAACAGGTCTCAGTCCTGATCAGCAATGGGTTGATTCTGCTGATCTTTTTGGTTTTTCTCATGGGAGCGTTGTGGAAGAAGATCAATATTTTTGAAGCCTTTGTTGATGGTGCCAAGGGCGGATTTGAAGTGGCTATTCGAATCATACCTTATCTCGTGGGCATGTTGATTGCTATCAGCGTGCTTAGAAACTCGGGTGTGTTCACTTATATTATTGATGTGATTGGCAAATTTTTCGCATTGCTGGGATTGAATACAGATTTTGTACCAGCCCTGCCCACAGGCTTGATGAAACCATTGAGTGGCAGTGGCGCCCGGGGCATGATGGTCGATGCAATGAACACGTATGGCGCGGATTCTTTCGTAGGCCGGCTGTCCAGCATATTCCAGGGCGTTACGGATACTACTTTTTATGTAGTGGCAGTTTACTTCGGTGCCGTATCGGTAAAAAATACGCGTTATTGTATTCCGGTTATGCTGATCGCCGACCTCGTGGGCCTTATCACAGCCGTAATCACCGCTTACTTGTTTTTCCACTAAGCAGCAGCGAACAACAAAACTATTTTATCGTAAACCTTATTGACAGCGCAAAGGCGTCAGGAATGAACCTTGCGCTGGGCGTGAGATCCAGCTCGGGTTTGTAGTCGAGTGTGAGATTGATGGGAACATCGGTAAACTTATAATCAAGGCCAATGATGCCAGTAGGACCGAAATAGGTTTTTCGGTTCTCAAATCCAAGATACAATCCTCCTCCGTACAACCAGCTGAGACCGGGAACGGGCATGGGTTTGTGTTTTTCATATAGCAAACCAAACCCAAACCGTGCGCCAAAGGAGATGATTGCTTCCGCGGCATCTGTATCCGTCAGGAAAGTCTTTGCGGTGATGCCATTGGCCAATGTTGGCGAGGAATTACTAAGCCTTACACCCACAGCAACCTTATAACCCTGGGCATTTGCCGGATGACAGAAAAACATAAAAAGGATCAGTATGATAGATCCGGGAAGAATGGCACTGCCAGCGGCCAACCGGGGCCAATATTTTTCCGTCAATTTCAGCGGGAGCAGCATCGAACAATTTCATCATATACTTCCTACTTCGTTTACTCTCGGGGAGCATCGGTTTCGAACAATTCAAATTTTGTTTTTGGTCTCTTTTCTTCCTGCCAATTGAATCCCTGCAACCTGGTATCTTCCTGTTTGACCTGCCTGGCGGGGTACATGGTTCCCTTAGCGGCGCTGATAAACACGACTTTATTAAGTTCCTTTTGTTTGAATCGCATGTCGATAATGTCCGAGCTGGCCTTATTGACACCAATGAGTTTTTCGAATTCGTCCTTTACATAATAGACACTCTCCGCATTGCCCTTCGATCGTACAAAATCTATCTCCCCTTCCTTGAAATAACCATAGAGCCGGTTGCCACTGATCTGGTTGAACATCTTGTCCCCTGACAGATTGATCATCATTCCATTTTCGAATACATACAACTGATCGGCTTTCTTATTCTTCGTGTACATATAAATGGTATCCCCGGTCACCTGGCTCTTACTTGCCCAGACAACGGGATCTTTGAACAGACGGAATATTGAATCCTGACCCGAATAGAAGAGACTGTCGCAAACTGCCTGCAGAGAATCCGAGAATATCCGAACATGATGGAATGCACGGAAGAACCGGGCCGCGGTGTCATTGACCACAGAGTCCCGCAATGATGGGTCTCCGGCCAGGTAGGGAAAACTATCGCTGGGATTCCAGGTGATGTGGTTGGCCGTGTCCATCATTCTCACAGCCAGGTTCAAGGCAGCGCTGTCCTGCGGTGATGAGATGGTGAACCGTCTTACCGGTTTTTTTATCACCCGTGCCACGCTGTCTTTCGGAGGAGCTGGCAACACACGGGCTATCGTATCCTGCGGATTTTGCAGGCTATCGGTTAATATGGGTTGTTTTGAATCCTTTACGAGGTTGGAGTCGGGTGCGGTAGAATCTGAAACGATTGTGATGATCGGAGCCTTTGCGCTGTCCTTTTGTAATGCTGACTGACTTTCCTTCCCCGTGGCTTTGGCAATATCTGGCAGTGACCCGTAAAGTTTTTTTGCCAATTCGATGCTGTCTCTCCGTGCGCGCAGAAGACTGTCCTTCAATTTAGCACTTAAACTGTCCGGGGCGGTTTGTACCACAGAAGATTCCAGGAGCTTTTGTTCCTCTGCAGCTGTCACAAGACTGTCCTTATAATGCTGAATGCTGTCGAGAATGCGGCGTTGTTCCAGTTCTATCTTCAGATCCGAGAGCCGGCCTGAATACAGGGTGTCCGCTGCTACAAACGTACTGTCTTTATCCTGTTTGAGGATCATGATTGGTTTTTCAGTGGCCAGCAGTGTACCATTAATCTTGTTGGAGATGATGTAATTTCCGAGTAGTACAATTCCCTGTGCCGTGTCTTTATAAACAGCATCACCCGTAAGCACATTGATCCCTGTTTTTTCATCGGTTTGAACCTGGTTGGCGATAACCGTTGCCGCACCATCCCTGATGGTCGGTCGCCTGCCAAAGGAAGCATTTTTATTTTGCAGGTCGTAAAATCCTTCCCGCGTGGTGATCGTTCGGTGGGCGCTGTCTTCGATATAAGTTTTTGTGATGAAGGTCGCGATCTGCGAGTTGGTGTTGTAAAGCAAAGAGTCCGACTGCAGGAAATATTTTGGATCCTTTAATTTAACATTGTTCTTGAAGTAAACGTCTTTGATGTCGGCGTAATAAGTTCCTTCCGAGCTGGTAAGTACAGAAGTGCCATTGATAACTTTGCCACCATTCCTGTAGACACCGGTTTTCTGGTTCACATCATATTGCAGGTTGTCCGTGTAAAGATTGCTCTTGCCATCCGTAAGGCGGACGCGGTCTTGGAGAAAAGCGATCTTTGTGTCGGTATAGTAAAGAAGATAGTCCGAATAGGCATCGATACTGTCGTTGTCGTTGATGTGAACATGTTTAAATGCCTCAACGATCTTGCCATTGCGGTTGTACACAGCGCTGTCGGCATAAAATATGGTGTTCTCCTGTTTGATGGCCACCTTGCCTACCATGATAAGGAGCTCTGTGATTGAGTCCAGTTTCTTGAATCCATACCTGTCCGCGCTAAGGATCTGCACCACTTTCAGTGAATCAGATTTTACCGCAGGCGCTGGTTTTTTTTGCGCTAACCCCTGCAATGAACTGATAATTACGAGGAGAAAAGCCAGTATTGATTTCATCTTAGTTTGCCGGTATAGAATCACCAATAACCGGTTGCATAATAGGAGCGGTCTTGTTCTTTTTGCCAAATACAGAAACACTGACATATCTCTTCGGATGCAGGCGCAGGTCATCGAGCAAAGTAGTCAAACTGCGATTTGTCAATCTGAGCTCATCATAGAATTGGCGATCATTTAACAACATGCCGACCGAACCGTTTTTGCTGTTGATAGCAGTAATCGTTTGTTCCAGGCGGGACATGGTGCTGTTGACCGTTTGAAGCGTTTTGGCAATGTCGGCCCTGACCAGGCCATCAGAAATTTTTGCCAGGTTGCCAAAGGTCGTATCGATCTTTCCTGAGTTTTTTGCAAATGCATTTGTTACGGTTTCCGCATTGCTGAATGCCCGCCCCAATACAACACTTTGCGTGTTGATTAGATTGTCAAGTCCCCTGATTGTGGAATTCATGGATGCAATGATGCCCTGCAGGTTATTTTGCGTTTTAGGATCCAGTGTGTTATTCAGTAGCTGGATCAGCTG
Source organism: uncultured Chitinophagaceae bacterium (assembly GCA_963808065.1). Classification (GTDB taxonomy): domain Bacteria; phylum Bacteroidota; class Bacteroidia; order Chitinophagales; family Chitinophagaceae; genus Flavitalea. The sequence goes on along the minus strand of CAWEEK010000006.1, from coordinate 204,348 downwards.
ATCGAGTGAAGCAAGTGTTTTGTTGATGTTGTTGATTGCGGGGTTCAGGCTCTTTGTGATTTCTGTGATCATTCCGGGTTTGAATGTAGATTCAAGCGTGTCTCCTGCGGTAACATATTTGCCGGACTTCGTACCCATCTTGATTTCCAGAACTGTCGTTCCAAGCAGATCACTGGTAATTAGGGTTTTTGAATCCACTGGTATATTAATGTCCTTGGCCAGATCAACTGAAACCACAATCCCTGAGAGCTCCTTGTCCTTTTCTTTGAGTCCGGAGACTTTGCCCACCTGGAGGCCATTGATGAAAACAGGGTTCGAGACCTGCAATCCTTTGACTTCCCGGAATACGGTAAATACCGTGTCATTGCGTTCTGTGATATTCCGGCCTTTGAGAAAATTAAACCCAAGGATGAGGATCACGATAGCGATTGCGGTAATTGCACCGACTTTCGTTTCATTGGATATCTTCATGATCCTTGATTATTGCTGATTAGAAAGGTCAAAATTGTGTATAAAAAACCATATCGCCAAACCCTTACTTGCCTTCAGTTGCATGCCGGTATTTCTTTACGGCATCCAGGATATTGGCTGCTATTTCCTCCTGACCTTTTTCACTGTTGAGGTAATCTTCATCAGATTTGTAAGTAATGAAGCCTGTTTCCACCAGAATGCTTGGCATAGAAGTAGCCTGAAGCACCCAGATGCCTTTTTCATTCCGCTGTTTTACACCCCGGCTGAAGCGGCCCTGGCCAATGAATGATTCTTCCACGAAGGATGCGAGCAGGTAACTCTTATCGAAGTATCTTTTTGTCCATAGCAGCGCCTTGGCCTTGAACTCAGGATCGTTAAGATCCGGAACGTATTCTGCAGTGGAGTCGACGATCTGTTCGTGGTTAACATCCTCACCAATGAATTTTTCTTTTTCGTCGGTACGGTCCGCGGCCCAGATATAGGTTTCGGTACCATTGGAAGGATTGTCGGTATAATAGATATTGTATTTGGGTACCCGGCGGGTTACCTTTTTTCTTTTTCTGCCCCTTCCGGTGTAACTAGTCTGATTTTTATATCCGGTGAATTTACTGTGGCGAATCCGGGGTCCGGCATTAACATGAATAGAAATGAACAGGTCACCACGATTCGAGTTGGCGAAATCCGCGCGTTCTTTAATCTCGGGGTAGACGTCTGTAGTGCGGGTGTAAAGAATTTTGATATCGGGAAATGTAGTTTCGAGATTCTTCCCGAGTTTAAGCGCTACGTCCAGACAGATGTCTTTCTCATATGAATACTCCCCATGTGCTCCGCGGTCACGGCCTCCATGGCCCGCATCGATAATAATGGTACGTAATGGCGGCTTCGCGCCGGAGATATTTGTATTAGTAAATGAAAATATGGTGCATGCTGCAAAACAGCAGAGAAGAATTATTGGAAGTGTTTTCATCATAGTCTGGCGATCATTTTAAGGTAGCTCAATCTTCACATATTCTTAATGCATTAATAGTTAATTTTGCCCACTACCTACTTATGAGTGACGGACGCAAAAATAGTTTAAAATCCAGTAGTGCATGGTTTTTATGTCTGTTCCTTCTCTATATAACGGCGAACACAAGCGCTAATTATACATCAAAACATATTTTTGACCGCGAATATTCAGGATACCGTGACACCATCCCTAATCCATCCGCATCCCCCGACTCCTTAAAAAAGACAACGGATACAGTTCCGGAGTTGCAAGATTCTCTCGCCAAAAAAAGTGATACGGTGGACATGAACTTGTCCAAAGACTCTCTCGACGCGCCCATCGATTACTCGGCCTCAGATTCCATAGTTTTTCAGATTCCTGAAAAGAAAATCTACCTGTATAGCCAGGGCTCTGTTAAAAAAGGAGACGCTGAACTGAACTCGGACACGATCATGATTGATCAGGCCACAAATATTGTCACTGCTCTGCCTACGAGGGATAGTGCCGGCAGGATCATTTCAAAACCCAAGATGACCCAGGCCGACGCCACGATGTCTTCGGATTATATCCGGTACAATACCAAAACCCAGCGAGGACTCACTCAAAGCACGATTACACAACAGGGCGAGATCTATATCCAGGGTGAAAAGATAAAAAAAGTCAATATCAACGATTTCTATGCCTTTCGTGGGCAGTTTACTACCTGTAACCTCGACACGCCACATTTTGCTTTCCGCACGCGAAAGATGAAGCTCGTGAACAAGAAACTTGCCATCTCGGGCCCGGTTCACCCCGAATTTGAAGGCGTTCCGATACCCGTCTACTTGCCATTTGGCATCTTTCCCATCTCGCAGGGACGGCATTCAGGATTTCTGCCTCCCCAGTTCAATGCCAGCGAACAGTTTGGTCTGGGCCTGCAGGGATTGGGCTACTATAAGGTGATCAATGACAATTTTGACGTGATGTTGCGGGGCGATGTGTATAGTTATGGGGGCTGGGCAGCCTACCTTGAGCCGACCTACCGAAAGCGATACCGGTACAATGGAAGGATGGCGCTGACCGTGCAAAAAAACCGCCTGATCAGCGAGGATCCAAAGCAAGAGTACACCGACACCAAACTATTCAGCGTAAACTGGAGTCACACCGTGGATGGCAAGGCAAGACCCGGGACAAGTTTCGCCGCGAATGTAAACGTGTCTTCGAGCAAATTCAATCGCTTGCAGAACAATGCCGCGGTGAACTACAATAACAGCATGAACTCCTCCATTTCCTATTCCAAAACCTGGACGGGAGCCAATCTTACAGCGAATGCCAATCACAACCAGAATAATAATACCGGACTCTATACCGTCAGCCTGCCAACCATTTCCTTCACCGCCAATACCATATATCCTTTTCAGAAAAAGGAACAGGTTGGCACGCCAAAATGGTATGAGAAATTTGGCATAGGCCTGAACACCAACATCGCCAACCAGCTGAATTTTTATGACACTGCTTTCAGCTTCAGTCAGCTGCTGGATACCCTGCAGTGGGGTGCTCAGCACAATATTCCCATCCAGCTTTCATTGCCTGCCCTGGGGCCCCTGCAAATTGCCCCAGGTGTTTCCTATAGCGAACGATGGTATTCGCGCCAGCTGGCGCTTAACTGGGTACCTGATCCTGCCAAACCCGGATTTGGAAATGTAGACACTACGGTTAGAAAAGGATTCTATTCTGCCCGCGAGCTTGCTTTCAGTGTAAGCCTGAGCACCGCGCTTTTTGGCAAGTTTGAGAAGTTTGGCAAAAACAGCAATATCAGGGCCATCAGGCATGTGGTAAGGCCAACCGTTTCGTTTAGCTACCGCCCTGACCTCAGCAGTTCTTCATATAGCATCGTGCAGACAGGTCCTGATAGTCTGCTCCAGGACAAATTTGAAACCTATTCCTACTATGATTATCAGGGCGCCCTCTATGGAGCATACAGCCAGGGAACTTTCGGCGGCATCAGCTTTGGCATAGACAATAATGTGGAGATGAAGGTGAGGTCCAAAAAGGATACGGCTGATGAATTGAAAAAAATAAGACTGATCGATGGGTTCGGTATTACGGGCAATTACAATTTCCTCGCCGATACAATGAAACTTACTCCTCTTTCGATGTACCTGCGAAGTACATTATTTGAGCAGATAAATATCACCACGAGGGCGACGCTGGATCCTTACCAGACAAATGCCCGTGGTCTGCCAATCAACAAATATGCCTGGCAGGGAGGCAAATTCAGTCTGGGGCGAATCACCAGCGCCAGTGTAGCCATATCTACAACTTTGAAGAGCAAAGCAAAAGACGAGAAGAAGGAAAAGGAAGAACAGAGTCTCGAGGACGGACAGAACTCACTAACCATGGAGGAACAAATGGCCCAGATGGAATACATCAGGGCGAACCCGGCGGAATTTGCAGATTTCAATATTCCCTGGTCGGTCAATCTCAGCTATTCTCTTAACTACTCCACCAGGCGCAAAGCCGATTACACAGGTTTCGAATCCGAGATCAATTCAAATATTAACATGAGTGGCGATTTCAACATGACTCCAAAATGGAAGGTCGGCGTCAACACTTTTTACGATCTGAAGACCTCGGCCATACAACAGCTCACCATGTTCATCTCACGGGAAATGCACTGCTGGCAGCTTTCGATCAATGTTACCCCCGTAGGCATCTATCGATCTTTTAATATCACCGTCAGCCCCAAATCCGGCATACTCCGCGACCTGCGTATCAACAGAACAAGAAGCTTCTACGGTGGTTAATTTCCCTGTTGTTTAAGATAATACTCACTCATGATGGCAGCTACGCGTTGCCGTAAGGAATCTGGTGTGTCCGCCTGTTCAACCCGAACGGGTGGAAGAAAATGTATGGCTAACCGGTGCGGTAGCAAATAGAAGGACTTATCGGCTGGTAAAACCTTGCGGCTATTGAAGATCAGCGCGGGAATGATCGACTTGCCGGAATCGATGGCCAGCCTGAAAGCCCCGCTGTGAAAGGATTTCAGCGGTTCGTTGGTTTTATTTCTTGTTCCTTCGGGGTAAATACACATGTGCAGTCCCATGGCCAATACAGCCTTCATCTTTGAGAAACTTTCCTTCCTGCTCGCATCACTTTTCCTGTCTACCAGCACGCTGCCTGTTTCATACAGTAGTCCAAAGAGCGGGATCCTGGCCATTTCCGTTTTGGCGATGGTTTTATTGCCGCCGGGAATGGAGGGTGAAGAAACGGGAACGTCTATTAGTGAATTGTGATTGCAAAGCACGATGTAATTTTCACCTTTCTGGAAATTGGACTTCCCCCGGATGGTTAACGGACACCCGATCAGATTGAGAAATACGGCCATCCATATCCGTATGTAGGCTACAAAGCGGTAGGTTTTCGAAGGTTCGGGCCGGAAATAACAGAACAGGAGGAAGGGGATGAAAAATATCAACATGGTGGTAACAAAGGCCAGTACGGCCCATCCAGCCCAAATTCTAGCGAAAACCGATCTCAGTGCTTTCATTATATGTTCATATTCGGCTATAGGGCCCAGTTAACAGGATCAATCCCATTCCGGGACAGGTATTCATTGGTTTTAGAAAAATGCCTGCACCCCAGGAATCCATTGTTAGCTGAAAAAGGGGAGGGGTGCGCAGCTTTCAAAACCAGGTGTTTGGTTTCATCGATCAGCCCCTGTTTTTCCTGGGCAAATTTGCCCCAGAGAAGGAAAACCACATTTTTTTTGTCTGTTGATACTCTGCTGATCACCGAATCAGTGAAAGGGACCCAACCAATCTTCGAATGACTCAACGGTTCATTGTCCCTCACCGAGAGACAGGCGTTCAGGAGCAAAACGCCTTCACTGGCCCAGGCACTAAGGTTGCCATGATTTGGGATCGGAACACCGGTATCGCTTTTCAATTCCTTAAAGATATTGATCAGTGATGGGGGAGGGCGCACTCCCTGTGGTACGGAAAAACTCAGCCCGTGTGCCTGGCCCGCACCGTGATACGGATCCTGGCCCAGGAGCACAACCTTCACCCTGTCGAAAGGGGTAGAATTAAAAGCGTTGAAAATAAGTGAACCAGGGGGGTAGATGGTTTTGCCCAGCGCCTTTTCTGTCTTTAAAAAAGTGACTGCCTCAAGAAAATAAGGTTTGCTAAATTCTCCCTTAAGCACAGTTTTCCACGATTCATCAATTTTTACATCCATTGTCAGGTATCCGTTTGTCCGGCATGGATTGTAAAGATTCAAAGAATTATGCTAACGCTCAGTTATTTTGCAGTACAAAATTCTCGCGGCTGGGGGAGGGGAGTTGTTTGAAATCCAGCGTAAGGATCTTCTTAAGTGTCTTGATGATGCTTTCAAATGAAGTTGGCTTCACCACATACAGATTAGCGCCCAACCGGAAGCAGGTATCAATATCTCTTGGATTGTCGGAGGTAGTGTAAACGATAACGGGCAACCAGTCGAGTTTTTTGTCGCCCCTGATCTCACTGAGACATTCAAGACCGTTTTTCACGGGCATGTTCAGGTCAAGAAAAATCATGTCGGGAAGTGTCTCGCGGGAAAGATAGCGCATCAGTTGTTCGCCGTCTTCCGCGAATGAAAGGAGAACGGGAGAGGTAAGAAGATCCGCGGCCTGGGTAAACAACAATGCATCATCAGTGTCATCATCTGAAAATAAAATATGCGTGCTGTTTTTTTCCTGGGTGCTCATGGTCTCCAATTGACATCAAATAAAATACCCTTTTTGCTGGATTCAAAATAAAAGAAAGAACGATAAGTATTTCTCCTTATGGGAATTTAGTTAATGTATTCATCGGGCCGAAATTCAAGCCAGATGCGGTTAGGAGGGCGAAGATTTTCACTTGAATCTCACCCATTCTGGTTGCACATCCAGGTGTCTCCAGACACAATTTCCGTTCCTCATTTGCGTTATAGAAACACCTATAATCCTTCAACCCTAAAGAAAGACCCATGAAACGATCACTCGAAAACGAGCAAGACTATCTCGCGGCGAAATTTCACATTAACGACAGCCATATTACTCAGGCAAGTCACCTCGCCTTCCTGAAGATCCAGAGCTGGAAGTTCGCGATCAGAACGCCGGCAATCAGCCAGCAATATCGCAACGAAGCTCAGGAACTCATCAGGAAATCATTTTGTTCGTATGTGCCAAATAGTTATGTACTGAGCGAAGAAGGATATTATTTTTCACCCCTCAATTGATCAGGATCATAACCCGTTAGGTATGTCACTATTATTCCCCGACAAACGAAAAGCTATCACCGGCCAGTTCTTCATCAACGACAGCCGCATAAGACACAACAGCCGCAGGGCATTCAAGAAGATCAGAAGTTGGAAAGAATCCTCGCAGACCGTAGTTGATGCTGATGCCCGGTATCACGAACAGTTTGAGAACCTGGTAAGGCATTCATTTTTCAACACCGTTTCCTCAAATTTCATCCTGTCGAAGGAGAAGTTTTACGACCGGCCGCTGATGAACTAAGGTCGTTACTTGCTTGTTGCCTTACCACTTCAGCGACTCGCTGGAGTGGTAAGCCTCGCCTTTATTTCACGCAAAGGCTGTCCGCAAAGGGAAAGCGCTAAGCCGCAAAAAAATTGCTTCTCTTTCTCTTTCTGTTTCTCCCTCTTCCTGTTTCTGTTCCTGTTTCTGTTTCTTCCTCTTCCTCTTCCTCTTCCTGTTCCTGTTTCTGCCTCTTCCTGTTTCTCTTCCTGTTTCTGTTTCTGTTTCAAGTTATCTTTGCCTTATGGCAAATTCAGTATTTATTGTTGCTTCCGCCAGAACACCCATCGGTAGCCTGAATGGTGTGCTTTCCCCATTAACCGCTCCTCAATTGGGTGCGATTGTGATCAGGGCCCTCCTGCAACGCAGTGGCATCGATCCCGGGCAGATCAATGAGCTCTACATGGGTAATGTGGTCAGTGCAGGGGTCGGCCAGGCACCTGCCCAGCAGGCCAGCATATACGCCGGTCTCCCCACATCAATTCCCTGTACCACCGTTAACAAGGTATGCGCCAGTGGCATGAAGGCCATCATGCTGGGCGCCCAGTCCATCGCCTCCGGTGAAAATGATATTGTTATCGCCGGGGGAATGGAATCCATGAGTAATATCCCATACTACCTCGAAAAATCAAGAACAGGCCTGCGCCTGGGTCATGGACAGCTCACCGACGGCATCCTCAAGGATGGCCTCTGGGATCCTTACAATGATTACCATATGGGTGAGGCGGGTGAAATCTGCAGCGCCGAATATGGCATCACCAGGGAGGATCAGGACCGCTATGCAGCGGAAAGCTATCGCCGGACCATACAGGCCTATGAGCAGGGATTATTCAACAGAGGAGCTCGTGCCTGTGGAAATCAGCGGCAAAAAGCCAGTGGTTGTCACCGAAGACGAAGAATTCAGGAAGGCGAATTTTGAAAAAATGGCCACACTCAAACCCGTATTCCGAAAGGAAGGCACCATCACGGCTGCCAATGCTTCCAAGATCAATGACGGGGCCGCGGGTGTTATCCTGGTTGGGGAAGAAAAACTGAAAGAGCTTGGGTCTGAAGCCTCTGGCAAGGATTGTTTCTTTTGCCGATGCCAGCCAGGCGCCGGAATGGTTTACCACAACTCCCATCAAGGCCATGGGCCAAACGCTCTCAAAGGCAGGATTATCGGCCAAACGAGATGGACGCAGTAGAAATCAATGAAGCTTTCAGCTGTGTGCCGATAGTAAATGCGAAGGAATTGGGTATCTCCCAGGACAAACTCAACGTCTGGGGAGGAGCTGTATCGATCGGGCATCCGATTGGATGCAGCGGCGCCAGGATCATTGTGACCCTGAGATCAGTGTTAAAACATCTAAAAGGCCGGTATGGACTGGCGGGGATCTGTAATGGGGGTGGAGGGGCTTCTGCTATGATTATCTCGAGAGACCTGATTAGGGGCGGTAACGCGTATAGGATGAGTCTCTTTGGTGACACTGGCCAGAAAGCAGAACAAAATGTTCACCAACTGTTCAACGGTGCCGGAAAGGAGATTTTTCATGTTCTTGCTCATAGTATTTATAAACGATTTTTAAGCTAAAAAAGTTTCGATGGGCGGGTGTATTTTTTGATAATTTTGCCCCGCATTAAAACAAACTAAAGAATGGCCAGATCAATAGCATTCAGGGAAGCACTCAGGGAAGCGATGAATGAGGAAATGAGAAAAGATGACCGGGTTTTTCTGATGGGAGAAGAAGTTGCGGAATACAATGGGGCCTACAAGGTCAGCCAGGGAATGCTGGACGAATTCGGTCCAAAACGCATAATCGACACTCCGATCTCCGAGCTGGGTTTCACGGCTGTAGCGGTTGGAGCCGCCCAGAATGGCCTTCGACCCATTGTTGAATACATGACCTGGAATTTTGCGGTACTGGCCCTCGACCAGATACTGAATACCGCCTCAAAGATGCTGGCAATGAGTGGCGGGCAGTTGGGTTGCCCGATCGTGTTTCGCGGCCCGAGTGGTTCCGCAGGGCAACTGGGCGCCCAGCATTCTACTGCATTTGAAAGCTATCTGGCCAATATTCCCGGTATCAAGGTGATTTCTCCTTCCAACCCCTATGATGCCAAGGGCCTGCTAAAAGCGGCCATCCGGGACGACGATCCGGTCATGTTTATGGAAAGTGAGGTGATGTATGGTGAAAAGGGAGAGGTTCCTGAGGAAGAATACATCATCCCGATTGGGAAGGCTGACGTGAAAAGACCGGGAACCGACGTAACGATCGTTTCCTATAATAAAATGATGAAAGTGGCCCTCGGCGCCGCCGCAGAGCTGGAAAAGGAGAATATCAGTGCTGAAGTGATCGATCTAAGGACAATCCGGCCGCTTGATTGGAAAACGATATTGGAAAGTGTGAAAAAGACCAACAGGCTTGTAATTGTTGAAGAACAGTGGCCGATGTGCAGCGTTTCGTCTGAAATCGCCTACCGCATCCAAAAAGAAGGATTTGACTATCTCGATGCCCCGATACGGAGAATTACCTCTGCCGATGCACCACTACACTATGCTCCGAATCTGGTAGCACTTGCGCTGCCGGATGTGGCCAGAACGATCAAACTTGTTAAGGAAGTCATGTACATTAAAAAATAGGAAATACCGGAAACGCTGGTCTCCGGTATTTTGGATTCTTCACGCCAATATTTTAAAGGCGCTCGAAAAAATCAGCAAAACTCCATACATACAGCTTAACAAGGCAACACTGACTATGGCGAGTTTCATGATGGTGTTTCCAACTGAAAATTCGACTGGGGCAGACATTGTGTTTTTCATGAGTTTTTCAGTTGATGATGGATATGAGTTTCAGAACTACAACACTAAATTAACACCCTGGCATATCTCTGTCAAGGTGAACACTGCGGGGCAAGTCCCCCTCAAAGCCGTATTTTCCTCATTTTCGTCTGCTCCGCGAGCATAAAGCGTTGAAAATTATTATATCAGTATTTTTGATCACCAGGGCGATTTCCTGTCGGTTCAATAAAAATTCTAAAGAAGGGCTCAAAACATGTCTAATATTCTGATTATTGATGATGAAAAGGCGATCCGTAAAACACTTTCCGAGATACTCTCCTACGAAGGATATAAAATTGAAGAAGCCAGTGATGGTGAAGAAGGCTTGAGAAAATTCCGCGACAAGACCTTTGACGTTGTCCTCTGCGATATCAAAATGCCCAGCCTCGACGGTATTGAATTCCTGGACAAAGTAAGAGAATACAACCCCGATGTTCCAGTGATCATGATCTCGGGCCATGGTACTATTGAAACGGCTGTGGAAGCAGTGAAAAAAGGCGCTTATGATTACATAGCCAAACCGCCAGATCTGAACAGGCTGCTGATCACCATCCGCAATGCCATGGATAAAACCAACCTGGTAGCAGAGACCAGGGTGCTGAAACGCAAGGTGAGCAAAGTGGAGGAGATGATCGGCGAGTCGGAACCCATACTACATATCCGGGAAACCATCGACAAGGTTGCACCCACTGAAGCGCGAATACTGATCACCGGTGAAAATGGAGTAGGAAAGGAACTTGTGGCCAGGTGGGTACATGAAAAAAGCAATCGTGCCAGTGGGCCACTGGTTGAAGTGAACTGTGCGGCCATCCCCAGCGAACTCATAGAAAGCGAACTCTTCGGTCACGAAAAGGGATCCTTTACTTCCGCCGTCAAACAACGTATTGGAAAGTTCGAACAGGCGCACAATGGCACGCTCTTTCTCGACGAGATTGGAGACATGAGTCTCAGCGCCCAGGCAAAAGTGCTGAGGGCCTTGCAGGAAGGCAGGATAACCAGGGTGGGTGGCGACAAAGACATTAACGTGGAAGTGCGGGTGATCGCGGCCACCAACAAAGACCTGCTTAAAGAAGTTGAAGAAAAGAACTTCCGACTCGATTTGTATCACCGTCTAAGCGTGATCCTCATCCACGTACCATCGCTCAATGAAAGACGCGATGATGTGCCACTACTGGTCGACAAATTTCTGACCGATGTGTGTACTGATTATGGCACTCCAAAAAAAGGCATAGACGAGGAGGCCATGGATGAACTCAAACAGCACAACTGGACGGGCAATATCAGGGAACTGAGGAACGTGGTGGAAAGGCTGGTGATACTTTCCGGAAAATCGATAACGGTGGACGACATTCATTCATATGTGTTGCCAAAAAATAAACAGGCCGGATAACGCGTTGATCCGCCAGTCATATTTCACAATACCAAAGCAAATTATTACATTAGTTTTGCCCGAATTTTAAAAACCCGAGAATGAGTGCCCACGATATATTTGTCTTGATCCTGATATCCCTGTTAATTGTTCTCCTTCCAGCCCCCGGCCTCTTCTCGATGTTCAAAAAAGCGGGTATTCCTTCATGGAAGGCCTGGGTTCCCTTCCTCAATACCTGGGAGATCATTAAGGTAGCGAGGATCAGCAAACACTGGTTTTTCTGGCAATTCATCCCAATCGCCGGCTGGTTTATCAGTTTATGGCTGATGATCGAATTCGCCAAACTCTTCGGCAAATTCAAACTCTGGGAACATACGCTTACGGTTTTTGTTCCCTTCATTTATTTCCCATATCTGGGCACAAGCCCCAAAGAGAAATACTATGGCCCGGAGATCGTAAATAAGCACAAAAAATCCGCTACGAGAGAATGGATCGACGCGGCGGTTTTCGCAATTGTGGCAGCCACACTGATCCGCACATTTATATTCGAGGCCTATACCATTCCCACCGGATCGATGGAAAAAACCCTGCTGGTGAATGACTTTCTATTCGTGAGCAAGCTGACTTATGGGCCCAGGATTCCCAATACACCATTGGCAGTTCCCTTCGTACATCACACTATTCCCCTCTTTAACACGAAATCATATACAGAAATACTCAGGCTTCCATACACACGCTGGTTTGAAAAACCCATTCACCGAAATGATGTTGTCGTTTTCAATTTTCCAGCTGGTGATACCCTGACTGTCGAACGCGATTCCCAGGATCCTTATTATGATATCCTGCGCCGCGAGGAAAACCAGATTTACAACCAGTACAGCTCGCAGATCAAAGACGAGAAACAATTAATAGCCGCAAGTCAGGCGCAGGCGAGACAAAATGTATGGGGTGAATTTCATGTGGTCACCCGGCCGGTAGACAAGAGAGAAAATTACATCAAGCGATGCACCGCCATTTCCGGCGACACCGTGCAGCTGAAAAATGGTTTGCTCTTCATCAACAATCAACCTGCCTTCGTTCCCGAACATTCGGCAACAGACTATTATGTGAAGACCAACCGCATCATTAGTGAGGATGAACTTCGCGAGGCTGGCATCAACCTGAACTCCGATGATCAGTCGCCCGATTTCGACATTGCAGGTACGAATAATTACCGGATCAACCTGACGGCTTCAGAAGCCGAAAAATTAAGAAAGATCAAGGGAGTTGATTCTGTTGGACGTGAGGTGATCGATAATTACGGTGCTGTATTTCCATATAATCAGAAATTTAACTGGTCGATAGATAATTTTGGTCCGCTCGTGATTCCGAAAAAAGGATGGACGATTCCGCTGTCACCCGAAAACATCATTCTTTACAAAAGAGCCATCTCGGTGTATGAACAAAACAAATGGGAAGTTCGTGACGGGAAGATCTACATCAATGACCAGCTTGCGACCAGCTATACTTTCAAGATGAACTATTACTGGATGATGGGGGATAATCGGCACAGGTCGCAGGACAGCCGTTACTGGGGATTTGTTCCGGAAGATCATGTTGTCGGTTCTGCATGGCTGATATGGATGAGCTATGACAAAGGAGTTCGCTGGAGCAGACTTTTCAAATCAATTAAGTAAGATGTCATCGCAACAATACGGCTTCAGTTATGAAGTATTCAAAAACGCGGCGGAACTGAGCCCGGCTGATCGGGAACTGCTGCAGGCCGCGCAGGCAGCGACCGCACTGGCTTATGCACCGTACTCATTGTTTAAGGTGGGAGCCGCTGCACGTTTGTCAAATGGTGGAATCATCAGTGGAGCTAACCAGGAGAATGCCTCCTTCCCCGCAGGCCTTTGCGCTGAGCGGGTGTTGCTTGCCGTGGCTTCTTCAACCTATCCCGCGGAAAAAATAATTGCGATGGCGATCGTCACGGAAGCTGCGGTGTTGAATGAGCGGCCCCTTGCGCCCTGTGGCATCTGCAGACAATCGATCCAGGAATACTCCGACAACAAGGATGCAAAAATCAAACTGATTCTTTTGGGCAAAGAGGATCAGGTGTTTGTGATTGAGGATGCCCGTCAACTACTTCCCTTTGCTTTTTCCGGAGCGGATCTCAAGTGAGATTTGTCTGCACGAGCCTGACAACTATTCTTCCGATTAGTTTTCCTTCGAGTATGGTATTCATACAGGTGCTGACTTCATCCAGGGAAACCTCTTTAGCGATCGCCCGGATCTTGTCTTTGACGCCATAGTCTGAACTAAGCTTATCCCATAAGATCTTTCGCGTTTCCATCGGAGTCTCTGCTGACCCGATGCCCAGAAGGTTGACCCCATTCAAAATAAACGGATATACGGTGGTATTAAGCTGCGGACTATCTACCAGGCCCGTACTTACAACCGATCCTTCGCCCTTGCATCCTTTGAGTAATGTGTTTAGCGTATTTCCACCAACCGTATCGATCGCTCCGGCCCAGCCAGGACGGATCAGGAATTTTGACGAATTATCATTGATTAAGGATCGTGGTGCAACCTTCGTCGCGCCGAGTTGGTTGAGATAACCTTTTACTTCGTTTTTCCCGGAGACGGCAATCACCTCAAAACCCTGACTGGCAAGAATGGCAACAGAAAAGCTACCCACGCCGCCCGTAGCCCCTGAAACCACAATGGGACCTCCCTTCGGCACCTGACCCATGAGTTGCATTTTGTAAACTGCCGCGGCCGCAGTTAATCCGGCTGTTCCAATGGCCATTGTTTCCATCAGTGTGAATGCCTGCGGTTTTTTCATCACCCAGGCAGCAGGCACCCTAATATATTCCGCCATCCCGCCATCCGTGTTCATCCCCAAATCGAAGCCCGTGACAATCACTTCTTCATTTACTGCAAATTCTTCTGTGCGACTGATCTCAACCACTCCGGCAGCGTCAATGCCCGGAGTGTGGGGATAGTTCCTGGTTATTCCCTTATTACCCGATGCGGACAACGCATCCTTATAATTAAGGGAGGAATAATGCACCCTGATGAGAAGTTCTCCCGCAGGGAGATCTTCCAGCTTTAACAATTCAATATTTCTTTCAAATTGTCCAGCAGAAATTTCTTTAATTCTGAGCGCCCTGAATGTCATGCCAGCCTTGTGTTTTTAATTTAGGATTCCTTAATTCGTATTTCGTATTTTTATTGCCTTTAAAGCACATTCAAAAACGAAATTATGAAACGTACAGCAACGGCCGTCTGGAATGGTTCCGGAAAAGACGGAAAAGGAAATCTCACAACGCAAAGCAACACACTGAATAAAACACAGTACTCTTATAAATCAAGATTCGAAGAAGGCACCGGTACCAATCCCGAAGAACTGATTGCCGCTGCCCACGCCGGCTGTTTCACTATGAAATTAAGTTTCGTCCTGGGCGAAGGCGGGTTCGAACCCGAATCTATAGAAACTACTTCCGTAGTAGAACTGGACAATGGGGTGATCACCACTTCGCAACTTACCGTAAAGGCAAAAGTACCAGGCATCAGCCCCGAAAAATTTAAGGAGGCGGCAGAAAACGCCAAGGCGAACTGCCCGGTAAGTAAAGTGCTGAATGCGAAGATCACCATGGAAGCATCTCTTGCCTGATCCGGCATTGCTTCTAAAAATATCTGCGATGCAAAATGCCAACAACAACGAAGGGTCGAGTTTACCTCGACGAAAATTTCTGCGAGATGCTTCACTGGTTGCGACAGGAATTTCTATTATCCCCCGACATGTTATGGGAAGAGGATTTATCCCTCCCAGCGACAAACTGAATATTGCCGCCATTGGGGTGGGTGGAAAGGGGGAGGTCAATATCAGGCTTGCTTATAACAAGGGAGCCGAGAATATCGTAGCTCTCTGCGATGTGGACGATCGGCAATCCGCGGCGGGAAGAAAACTCCACAGCAAGGCAAAGTATTATCACGATTTCCGCGAGCTGCTTGATAAGGAGGTCAAAAATATTGACGCCGTCCTGATCAGCACTCCCGATCACATGCATGCCGTGATGGCGCTTCCTTTTATGCAGGCGGGTAAACACGTCTACCTCGAAAAGCCACTCACGCATGATCTCGCAGAAGCGAGGCTGCTGACGCAGGCTGCCGCCAAATACAAGGTAGTTACCCAGATGGGCAACCAGGGCAGTAGCGGCGACGACACCCGTCAGGTTGAGGCCTGGGTGCAGGATGGCCTTATCGGAGATGTACACACGGTGCACGTATGGACCAACAGACCAGTATGGCCACAGGGCATCGATACACCTTCGGGATATTTTGAAGTACCCAAAGAAGTTCAGTGGGATCTCTGGCTGGGTACCGCGCCAACCCGTCCGTTTAATCCAATCTACATCCCTGCGAATTGGCGGGGATGGGTAGATTTCGGATCGGGTTCACTCGGCGACATGGGCTGTCACTTCATCGACGTTCCTTATCGCGCGTTGAAACTCGGTTACCCGGAATCGGTAGAATGCAGCGCTGGTTCAGTGTACAAAGGTTTTTTCGACCCCTTACTATATTCCGACAGCTACCCGCCCTCATCAAAGATCCACATACAATTTCCAGCCCGGGGAAACCTGGTCAAGACCGAACTGATCTGGTACGACGGAGGCATTCAACCGCGCAGGCCGGATGAACTGTTGGCCGACGAGCCAATGGGAGAGGAAGACGGCGGAATTATTTTCGATGGCACCAAGGGCAAGATCATGGCAGGGCTTTTTGGCCGTGGCCCAACCTTGCTTCCAACAGCCGCAATGAAACAGACGGAACTTCCAAAACCCAAACAGGCATTGGTTCCCAATGGTTCCGAGGGTCACCAGACCCAATGGGTAAACGCCTGCAAGAAAGGTTTTGGGACTTACACCAGCTCCTCGTTCGACCTTTCAGGCCCGCTCACCGAAACGGTAATCATGGGCAATCTCGCCGTAAGGAGTTTCAATTTTCGTCAGCCGAATCCAAAAGGAGGTTTTGTTTACCCTGGCAGGAAGAAATTGCTTTGGGATGGAGAAAATATGCGCATCACCAATTTCGATCCGGCAAACCGTTTCGTGAAAAGAGAATACCGGTCCCCATGGACACTTTCTTTATAAACATTTAAAACGCAAATGTTATTGACATGAAAAAATCAAATGCATCACGAAGAGATTTTATTAAAAGTACTTCTGTCACCGCTGCGGGTTTCATGATCGTTCCCCGCCACGTGCTGGGCAGAGGTTATGTAGCTCCAAGTGATAAATTAAACGTTGCCGGAATCGGGGCGGGTGGAAAGGGGCAGAGTGATCTCTCCGAAATTGCCAAAAGCCCAAAAGTAAACATAGTAGCCCTTGTTGATGTGGACGACCGCCAGGCGGTAAAATCACGCGCAAACTTTCCAAAAGCGAAGTATTACAAGGACTATCGTGAAATGCTCGACAAGGAAGCTAAGAATATCGACGCCTGTACCATCTCAACTCCCGACCATGTGCACGGAGTGGCTACCATTGCCGCCATGCAGTTGGGCAAACATGTGTACACACAGAAACCACTTACACACGACATTTATGAAGCAAGGATGCTTGCCGAAGCGGCAAAAAAATACAAAGTAGTTACTCAGATGGGCAACCAGGGCGCTTCGGGTGATGGTGTCCGTCAGATGCGCGAATGGTACAAGGCTGGCCTTATCGGCGACGCGCTGACCATCCATTGCTGGACCAACAGACCTGTATGGCCACAGGGTATGGGCAAACCAAAATCTACAGACGCGCCTCCTCCTGAACTGGATTGGAACCTCTGGCTTGGCCCCAACGCTATGGAAACCTATCACAAGGAATATGTCCCTTTCAACTGGAGGGGATACTGGACTTTTGGCACGGGCGCATTGGGCGACATGGCCTGCCATATCATTGATCCCGCATTCCGCACCGTGGGACTAACCTATCCTGAAGCGGTTGAATGCAGCGTATCTGAAATTTATGAAGTGATGTGGGAACCTGCTTATCATCCAGACAGTTGTCCCGCATCTTCCTCGCTGAAACTTGATTTTCCATCCGTCGACGGGAAACCGGGAGTGAAACTTTATTGGATGGATGGTGGTATCAGACCAGAAAGACCCGAAGAACTGGGTGCAGATGAACCCATGGGCGACGACGGTGGCGGTGCCATCATTACCGGAACCAAAGGAAAGATGATGTGCAGCACCTACGGTGAAAATCCGCAGCTGCTGCCAACCTCGAAAACTAAGGAAGCCAATGTGCCAAAGACGCTGGCGAGGGTACCCGAAGGACACTATGTTCAATGGGTCAACGCCTGCCTGGCTGGCTATGGTAAAATGGAAGTGAGTTCGCCTTTTGAATATGCTGGTCCGCTGACAGAGTCCATTCTGATGGGCAACCTCGCACTCCGGTCATACCAGATCAAAGAAGGCAAGGACAGCTTCCCCGGAAGGAAGAAATTACTTTGGGATGCCAAAAACATGAAGATTACCAATTACGAACCTGCGAATCAATATGTAAAGAGGGAATACCGCCAGGGTTGGAAATTCGTATAAGGGATTAGCTATTATTCAGCTAAAATGAGGGCCAGTGCCAGAAGTTCCCCCTTCTTGTACTGGTCTTTTTCTTCTGTAAAACACTTGCTGTATTCTTCGAGCAGCACCTGTATAATCTTTTTATTGCTCAGGGGTTTAAAGTACGAAGTGACGGGAGGCACATTGATTCTTTTGAAATAAGTTTCCACATCCTTGTGCGTAAATACCTGGCCACTGATAGGGTCAATGAAGAATTCCGATTTGTACATGAAATTCTCGGTGTGCCGGGCAAAATCATAATCTGTCCTGAAATAACTGAGTACAAATTGCTTTGGGATGTTGATCGCCCGTACGGGGATATCCAGTAATTCACTCAGCACCAGATAAAGAATGCCGTTGGCAATGGCGTTACCCCTTTTTGTTTCCAGTTGTTTATTGATCAGGAATTCCTCCGGATTCTGGTAGGTGACTTCTCCACCCTTGATACTGAAATAATTATATAAAATACTGGTCAGCACATTCACCTGTTCAAGCGGAGTGAGGTAGGTGTTCAGTTCCAGCCAGATATTCCTTCTTAGTTTTTCAATGTCCTGGTAGATTTGTGCCGTGGTAAGGTCGGGGTATTGAAACCTGGCCACCAGCAAAGCTCCCGTGAGAAGGTCGTGATGGATATTTTTGTTCCATTGTTCCAGGTCTTCGGTCAGATCACGGTAATGCAAGCGGTGGATCAGCATTTCGATCCTTTCCTGGATTCCCTCGCTGACCGTATTCTCCCAAAGATTCTCGAGATTGGGAATGATGCCCTTCCCAAAATCTATCAGGCGGTTTGACACCACGCCAAAAACCTCCTCGTCGGGATCATCAATCAAGTGAAGCAGCGCATTTATTTCGCGGTTTTCTTCCATCTTTCCAAGGGTATTCTGCGATTTGAAAGTTCGCTGAACTTTGTAAGAGCAATTGAATAATCTTTTCCACAAACCTCTCCTATATGTTTATTACGGCAAATTTTGAACCCGGGTTTCATCACTATTACACATCCAGGGGAAGATGGGTGGCGAACAGTCTTTCGGCCTCCTTTATTTCATCGTCATCTGCGACCACCCGCTTAGGTATAACGATGGCATGATACGAATTGGTATACAGGTACCAGGCAGTGGGGGTGTCGGCAAACTCAATAATTGCATCCCAGTTGTAACGACTTTCGGAAATGGTGTCCCGGTCGGTGATCCCAGAGTCGGAAAGAATGACCTCTGCCTCGTCAAGTACATGGTGGTTTTCTTTTTTTGACAGGATGCTTCGCACTCTTCTTCTTACCGACCACTGAATAAAAAAGGGAATGAGCACCAGGTAAACTGTGCCGGTGAATAGAAAAACACTGATGTCGAGCCAAAGTATATGTGACCTGCTGGAGATAATATAGAGAAAGGCCACGGCGGCATAAAGCAGAATCACTCTTATGAAATAAATGATCCGGTACCTTTTTTTTGTTGGCGCGGCCCAGGCAGTGTAATAATTATACTGGTAATATTCCTTCGCTGTAAGCCTGAATTGTAATTTGACCATCGGCTAAGCCATGGTTTAGCTTTTTTTCTTACGGAAAGACTTTTTCGGTGGGTTGGCCTTCCCTTCTTCAATCATTTTCTTCACTTCTTCAATTCCCAGGTCAGCGGCTTTCTCCTGCTGCTCCTTGGGTATCTTGAAGTTTCTGAGTCCCTGTTTAATATAAGGTCCATAGGGTCCGCGAAGGAATTGGATTTTCTCTTTTTCGAATACCTTGATCGTCCTCTCTTCCTTCGCTGTGCGTTTCTCTACAATGAGTGGTGTGGCTTCCTCATGAGTGATCGTGTAGGGATCAAAATCCTTACCAAGCGAATAGAATTTTTTGTCGTGAGCGATGTATGGTCCGAAACGGCCAATGTTCACCTGAACCTCTGAATCCTCAAACTGACCCAGCGTGCGAGGGAGTTTAAAAAGTTCCATGGCCTCTTCGAAGGTGATGGTTTCGATGCTCTGGGTGTTTTTTACCTTGGCGAACTTGGGTTTTTCCTCATCATTGACGTCGCCAATCTGAACCATTGGGCCATATCGACCCATCCTGGCCATTACTTTCTTGCCACTGACAGGATCCGTACCCAGTTCTCTCTCGCCCTTGATCCTTTCGGCATTTTCAATGGTGTGTTCCACATCCTTCTTGAAAGGATTATAAAAGTCGTCGATCAGTTTGGTCCATTTCAGGTCCCCTGCGGCTACCTTGTCAAAGTCTTCTTCGATGTGCGCAGTGAAATTGTAGTCCATGATATTTTTGAAGTACTGCTTCAGAAAATCAGTGACCACAAGGCCCAGGTCGGTTGGGAATAGTTTAGACTTCTCTGCCCCGGTAGTTTCCTGCTCGGTAACGCTGGATATTTTCCCATCCTTTAGTTTGAGTACCCTGAAATCGCGTTTTACACCCTCCTTGTCCCTTTTCTCAACATACCCTCTTTTTAAAATGGTGGAAATAGTGGGTGCATAGGTAGAAGGTCTTCCAATACCCAGTTCTTCCAGTTTCTTCACCAGGGAGGCCTCTGTATACCGTGGAAGGGGTCGGCTGAAACGTTCGGTGGCCTTCATTTCGGTCAGGGGCAACTGCTGGTTTACGGACAAAGGAGGAAGCATGCCTTCCTGCGTCTCTTCTTCATTAATATCTTCTTCGTCCCGGTCTTCCCTGTACACTTTAAGGAACCCATCAAATTTCAGCACTTCGCCCTGCGCAGTGAGTTCTTCCTTGTTGGTAGATATAGTGATTTTTGCGATGGTTCTTTCCAGTTCCGCATCTGACATCTGGCTGGCGATGGTCCTTCTCCAGATCAGTTCATACAAACGGCGGCAGTCGGCGTCTTCTACCGTTGTATTCTGCATGTAAGTGGGCCGGATCGCTTCGTGTGCCTCCTGGGCCGACTCATTTTTGTTTTTAAATTTCCGTGGCTGAAGATATTTTTTCCCGTACTGTTCGTTCACGTGACTGGTGATGTCGTCCATCGCGGTTTCACTCAGGCTCACGCTGTCCGTTCTCATATAGGTGATCTTTCCACTTTCGTAGAGTTTCTGCGCCAGGATCATGGTCCGGGCAACAGAATAGCCCAGCTTGCGGCTGGCTTCCTGCTGGAGGGTGGAGGTTGTAAATGGCGCTGCCGGCGTTTTTTTGGCTGGCTTCACCTGGATGTCAGCCACCTTATAATCTGCGTTCACGCAGGAGGTCAGGAACTGTTCTGCGGTTTCGGCGTTCTGGTATTTCTTTCCTTCGGCACTGAAAGAGACATCCTTGCCGGAAATGTCTTTGGCGGAAAATATGGCCTCCACCCGGAAAGTGCTGGTGGCATTAAATGCATTGATCTCCCTTTCTCTTTCCGCAATGATCCGCACGGCAACGCTCTGAACCCTGCCGGCACTCAGGTTGTTCTTCATGCTCATCTTTCGCCATAGGACGGGAGAGAGCTCGAAACCCACAATCCGGTCGAGAATTCGGCGGGCCTGTTGTGCATTGACCAGGTTCATATCCAGTATCCTGGGGGAGTTGACCGCTGATTGAATGGCAGGCTTGGTAATTTCATGAAAAACTATGCGCTTGGTCACAGCGGGGTCCAGACCCAGTACCTCGCAAAGATGCCAGCTGATGGCTTCCCCTTCACGGTCCTCATCCGTAGCGAGCCATACTTCGCCGGACTTTTTGGCCACCTGCCTAAGGTCTTTGACCACTTTTTCCTTGTCTTCCGGTACGATATAGGTAGGCTGATAATTGTTCTTTATGTCGATGCCCATTTCCTCTTTCTTCAGGTCACGGATATGCCCATAGCAACTCTTTACTTCGAAATCCTCACCCAGGATCTCTTCAATGGTTTTGGCTTTGGCCGGTGACTCCACGATCAATAAATTCTTCGCCATGCTGTTGAAATACGAGGGTTGAATCATGCCCCGTTGCGTGCAAGTTTACTGTATAACAATCAAAGTAAAAAATTGAGGCAAGGAGTTTACCTCGTCAGAATGCAAGATTCTTACAGACGTATCTTAGTGAAAATCTTTGATTTGTGCGGTGGTTTCCTGGTCTTATTGTTCCATCGATCCGGCGCCGCTGTCGGTTTCCGTGCGGTTGTTCTTGCGCTTGAACAGGGACATGTCCATTTTTCCAAACCGGTAACTGAAGGTCAGCCTACCGACCTGCGGATCTCTTCTTCTCCATTCATTTTGCACAAAAGCTGCCGCCTCCGAGTGTACAAAATACCTCCTTGTCCGGAAGATGTCATTAATATTAAATGACAGTGAAGCCTGGTTCTTTCTGATTTTAAAATCCTTTTTCAGACCAAAATCCACTCCATAATTGGCATCGATATAACCCTGGGTGGTGGACGGAGATCCGCCCATCCAGCCTCCACCTCCGCCACCCCGCTGGCCACCACCACCGCTGTTACTGGTTGACACGGGAAGCGCGCTCCGGGACTGGTAGTCGCCGCTCAGTTGTATGGTAAAGCCGGCGGGGAGTTTAAAATTGTTGTTGATTTTGGAAAAGGAACTAACCCTTTCGTTCTCCAGGTCGGCCACCACGTTGCTGCCATTGATCTTTGAATAGTAAACATTGGTATTGAAGTTCAGTTCCCACCAGGAAGTCAGGTTGTTGCGGAATATCAATTCGATACCGGCGGCATAGGCCGAGTTGGCATTGATGTAGGACGACACAAAGGCAGAGGTGTCACCGAATTCCCGCAGACTCTGGTATCGGGCAATCAGGTCGGTCGTGTATTTTCCGAACAGGCTGACGAGGAAATTATTGTTCCTTTCGCCATAGGTCTTCTGATAGGACAGCTCCAGGGAATGGGTGAACTCCGGGCGCAGATCGGGGTTACCCGTTTGCAGGTTAAGGGTGTCGGAAAAATCGGTGTTGGGCATGAGCTGGAAGAAGTTCGGCCGGTTGATCTTGCGACTGTAATTTACCTGAAGGTCCTGTTTGTCGCCAATTCCTTTTGTAAGGAAAACGCTTGGGAACAAACTGATGGGGAACTTGTTCTCGTAGTCTGTCCTTGCCGATCTGCTCGCCGTTATAACTGGAGCTTTCGGCACGCAGGCCCAGCTGATAGCTAAAAGATTCCCTGACCTTCTGGGAATAGGTCAGGTAACCCGCATACACATAGTCGGAATATTCAAACTGGTTGTCGAGTTGGGTTTGTGGAACCTTATCAAAAAAGTTAAATTGGCTGCTTGCGAAATTTCTCACCTGGGCGCGCACACCTGCTTCCCATTTTATCTTCTCATTCACTGGAGTTACATAGTCGGCCTGGGCGGTGAAAAATTTATTATTGCCGGCGCCATTTACCTGCTGTAATTGCTCCGGGGTTTTGGGATCAACCTGGTCCGGATCATTAAACGACCTGATATGAATGTCCGAGAGATTGGTGTTGCGGTTCGCATTGTAGGAAAGATCGGCGGTCAACTCCCTGCCTGGTTTGGTAAAAAGCCGTTTGTAACCAAGGTTGGTGCTGTAAAAACGAAATTTACTTTCGCCGAGGGTATTACGGTATTGTGTTTCGACCTCGCTACTGCCAGTATTTCCATAAGTAAGGTTGTTGCGATTGTCCATGTTAAAATTCCCGCCGCCGATATTCTGGGAGATGCTCAGGGTGTTGCGGTTGTCAAGGAAATAATCCAGACCGAAGCGGGTGAACATGAAACCGCCGTTGAATATGCCATTGTTGTCCTGGAAGGTGGTAGAGTTGGGTGTTTCCAAGAGGCTGATCCGGTCCGTTTCGCCCCAGTTTTTTGATTTTCGCTGGTTGATGAAAACGTTGGCGAACATATTCACCTTGCCTTGTCTCACATTAATGTCACCGCCACCGTTGAATTTGCCGCGGGTGTCCACACCGGCGCGAATGCCTCCATTGTACCCCAGCTTCCTGTTCTTTTTCAGCACGATGTTCAGAATGCCCGACTGTCCGCCGCTGGCGTCATATTTCGCGGAAGGGTTGGTGATCATTTCAACGCTTTCGATCGCATCGGAAGGGATCTGGTCGAGTGAAAGGGTAGAGGGCCTTCCATCCACAAAAATCTGGGGGGCGGAATTACGAAGTGTTACATTGCCGTCGATGTCCACATTGAGGGCAGGTATGTTACGCATAACATCCACCGCCGTACCTCCGGTTGAACTGATGTTCTTGTCGACGTTGAAGATCTTTCGGTCGATGCCCATTTGCATAAGTGGCTTGGTGCCTGCAATGGTCACGGACTCGAGGGTCTCGGGGTCGATATCCAATTTGAAATTGCCCAGATCTTTTTGCGCTGCGGAGGCAAATGACCCCGGATCTCCTCCGGGTTTAATATCAAACCGAACAGGCTCTTCGACGAGTTTGAAACCAATAGCGGTAACTCTAAGCTGGTAGCGGCCAAAAAGGGGGAGGTTTTCGAGACTGAAATCCCCTGTCTTGTTGGTAAGCATGCCAGAAACGACCGTGTCTTTTTTTGTCATTGTTACCGAGTCATAGCGCGAGAGGATCAATTGTACGGAAGCCGCGTCAATACCTTTTGAATTGGCAGCATCCAGTATCCTTCCATAAAATCGACCAATGTTCATTTGTTGCCTTCCGGCTTGCTGCCTTCCTGCCATGGTTCCCTGCGCGGAAACCATTAAACTACAGGTTATAAATAGCAGGGTGGTGTACACCTTTATCATATGTGCGTGTGTTGATCTGATGAATAAATTGTATGGAAGCATTCAAGTGGAAGGCAAATCGGATATAAGATGCTTAATGATGGACAAAACTTGCGTCCACGCTGAGATCATCGACCGATGTTAACCAACACCAATTGCAGCAGACTAATGATCGCACCAAGCATTCCAGTCAGTACTGGAATTCTGTTCAATGGTTTGGAAAGCAATTGGTTAACCGATAACCGAAGCTCTTCGACCGAAATAAATTCGTTCATTTTTTCAGAACTGAGATTTGTTGTGATTTCGTTAAAGTATCGACCCATGACCGTAGGAAAGATGATATCCAGCTCTTTCATGAATAATTGTTTCAGCTGGAGTATAGTTTTTTCACCGACAAACATGCCGATAACCGGCATCTCTTTCGCCAGTTTTTCTCCCAGGAAATGATCAAGATGCTGTTCAATCTCCGGCCGGATCTTTTCCAGGCTGGCGGGATCACTGATCATGGTGCCGATTTTGTCACCCGAAAATGCGGAACTAATCAGGCGGGGCGCGAGTGCGCCAAACAAGACAGGGATTGCCGAAAGGATTCGTCCTTTGGCTATGAGACCCGCGATCACACAAACAGGTATCGGCAATAAAAGGACGATCCAGGCCCAATAATTCATTCAGTGATGTTTCGCCGCAAAGAAACTTCAATCTGTCGAGTGCAGAAAAATTAAGCGCCTTCTTTTGCGAAAGTTTGTGTTTTCATGTATTTTTGCTGCCCACACGGTGATTGTAGCTCAGTTGGTTAGAGCATCAGATTGTGGTTCTGAGGGTCGTGGGTTCGAGCCCCATCATTCACCCGGAAAAGCTCCCGGAACGCCTGTTCCGGGATTTTCTTTTTAATTGGTTGAGCCTTTGTTAATTCAACAGGGCGAACAACAACCGTTGTGATTAATCGTTATTTTTGGGTTAATGACTAAAGCTTTACAATTTATGTTCAGTAGAAAATCTCTACCCTTGCTGGTCCTCTTATTGTGCGGTGGACTCGTAGTAGCATTTCGTTCTATGGGAATCGGCTCGGGAACTCCTCCGACAAAGCAGGAAACCATCCTGCATAACATCGGGGAGATGCTTTCCCAGATCCATTACAGTCCAAAAAAGATCGACGATAATTTTTCAAAAGAAGTTTTCAAGAAATATCTCTCTGAGAAGGTTGACGAACAAAAAAATATCTTTCTTCAATCCGACATTGACCAGCTGAAAAAATTCGAAACCACGCTCGACGACGAGATCCTGGGTGGCAAAGTTCAGTTCGTTCCTGCCGTTTCCGCCCTTTACAAAACAAGGGTGCTCGAAGCTGAGAAGATCTACCGGGAGCTGCTTCTAAAACCATTTGACTTCTCAAAGGACGAATCGGCCAATTTCAACCCCGAAAAGATCGGTTACCCTGTTAACGAGGCCGAGAAAAGAGAGGCCTGGCGCAAACGCGTAAAATACCTGACGCTGGAACGCTATTATGACCTTGTAGAAGAAAGGACAAAGAACAAGGGTAAGGCCGACAAAGTCGTAAAAACGGATGCCGATCTCGAAAAGGAAGCAAGAGAAAAGGTGCTGAAGGTGCTCGACCGCACCTACGACAGGATGAAAATGAAATTCAACGACGACGACTCCTTCAATGCCTACTGTAATACCATCACCGAAACGATGGACCCGCACACCACATTTTTCCCGCCTGTGGAGAAAAGGTATTTTGATGAGCAGATGAGTGGCCGTTTTTATGGCATTGGGGCATCACTTGTTTACGAGGATGGAAATATCAAAATATCCTCTATTCTCACCGGAACACCGGCCTGGAAATCCGGTCAGATAATGGCAGGGGACGTAATCGTAAAAGTGGCGCAGGGTCAGGAGGAATTCACCGATATGGCGGGTTATCTCGTTGAAGATGCGATCAAGATCATCCGCGGAAAGAAAGGCACCGAGGTGCGTCTGCAGCTGAAAAAAACAGACGGGAGCACCCGGACCGTCTCACTCATCCGCGATGAGATCAAACAGGAAGAAACTTTCGCACGTAGTGCCATAATCAATACACCCAAGGGCAAAATCGGATTCATTTCCCTGCCTGAGTTTTATGCGGATTTTGAAGACCCCAAGGGAGCCCGCTGTTCCGATGATGTACGTAAGGAAGTGATCAGGCTCAAGGAACAAAAGGTTGACGGCATTATCATGGATCTTCGTTACAATGGTGGAGGTTCACTCTACGACGTGGTGCAGATGGTTGGTTTTTTCATCGAGGATGGCCCAATCGTGCAGGTAAGAGACAGGGATGGCAAACCACAGATCTATCGCGACCGCGACAAGTCCGTGCTTTATGAGGGTCCACTTGCGGTTATGGTGAATGAATACAGCGCTTCGGCTTCCGAAATATTCGCGGCCGCTATCCAGGATTACAACAGGGGTATTATTATTGGCAGCACCACCACCTATGGCAAGGGTACCGTTCAGCGCAACATTGGACTCGACAAGTCTTCCAACATGCTTGAACCAAACAGCGATCTTGGTACAATAAAACTGACACTCCAGAAATTCTACCGTATCAATGGCGGTTCAACCCAGCTGAGAGGAGTTAGTTCCGACATCACCCTTCCCGACATGCTGGAATATTCCCCGGTACGCGAGAAGAATGTGGAAGATGCACTGCCATGGGATGTAATACCAAAGGCAGATTATACCAACTGGAAATACAGTCTCGACTTCAATAACATAAAGGCAGCAAGCAATGGGAGGACCAGCGTGAATCCATCTTTCAGCCTGATAAGGAATAACGCCGAGTGGTTGTCCAAACAGAACGACAAGGTGTACAGCCTGAGCCTGAAAAAATATAGCGAGGAGCAGAAACTGATCCAGAACAAGGTCAAACAAATTGACAGTTTGAATAAAAATCCTACCGATGTGGAAGTGACTGCGCTCAATGAAGATCTCAAGCGTCTTGAATACGACCAGGAAAAAACAAAGCGTTTCAAAGGTTGGATCAAGTCCCTTCGCTCCGACATCTACCTCGATGAATCCGTTAAGGTGATCAACGACATTATTGTTCAAAACAACCTGGTGTATAATAACAAGAAGTAAGATTGTCTGCATTTGTCTTATTTTTGCAGCCAATTTTTAGCGTCTATGTACACCATTGAATTTAATTTCGAGCAAAAAGGGCTTTCCCCTGTTAAGCTTGAAAACGTAGAGCCTGATCAGAGCCTGCTTGAAATTGCATTGCAGAACGACATCGAACTTCATCATAATTGCGGCGGCGTTTGCGCCTGCAGTACCTGCCACCTATATGTAAACACGGGAGAGGAGTTCATGGAGGAGATCAGTGACAAGGAAGAAGATTTCGTAGACCGTGCCATCAATCCCCGTCTGAATTCGAGACTTGGCTGTCAGTGCGTTCTTTTTACCGGTTCAGGCCGGATCAGCGTCACCCTTCCCGATCAGACACAATTCCTCGGCGAATAACTCATCAACACCTATCCAAATAATTAGTTATGAATTTTGAACCGCCTATCAAGTGGAATGATTATGAAGACATCGCCATGAAACTGCACGAACGTTTCGGGGATTCATTTGATGAAGGCAAAATCTATCGCATTCGTTTCACAGACTTGCTCGAATGGGTGTTGCAGATCCCGAATTTTGTTGGCAAACGCGAGGAAAGTACAGAGGGTCATCTTGAAATGATTCAGAGCAGTTGGGTATATGAATGGAGGGACGCCAGAAAATAATCCTGATGACTATCCTCGACCAGTTTAAAGGAATCACCACTTTCGTCCTTGATGTAGACGGAGTGCTTACTGATGGCACGGTCTATGTGTTCGATGAGGGCCAGCAGGTGAGGAGAATGAGCATAAGGGATGGCTTTGCCCTTCAACTGGCGATTAAAAACGGGTATCGCGTGCTGGTGATCTCTGGCGGCGACTCACCGGCTGTCGCAGCCAGGTTGAAAAAACTTGGCGTCGGAGATGTCTTCATGAACGTGCACGACAAACGTGCGGTTCTACTGCAATACATGAAAGAGCACCAGCTCAATCGTAATGAAGTCTTGTACCTGGGTGATGACATTCCCGATATTGCGGCCATGAACGAAGCAGGTT
The DNA here is from genome assembly GCA_963808065.1 of uncultured Chitinophagaceae bacterium. Taxonomy (GTDB): domain Bacteria; phylum Bacteroidota; class Bacteroidia; order Chitinophagales; family Chitinophagaceae; genus Flavitalea. The sequence continues at coordinate 175,810 of CAWEEK010000006.1, read as the reverse complement.
TTCCCTGTGCTCCGGCAGATGCGGCGCCAGAGATCATTAAAATTGCCACCTACATCACGAATTTGCCCGGGGGCCAGGGCTGTGCGAGGGAAGTGATTGAGAAAGTGATGAAGCTTAACGGACACTGGAAGCTGGACACAGAGGTTCCCAGCAGGTAACCCTGAAATTATTACCTCCCTTAATCTAGGTATGGCATGAAACTCATAGCCGCTTTTTTTCGTCTCATACGGTGGTTGAATCTTTTGTTCATTGCGCTAACACAATGCCTTTTTCAATATTGCATCATCGTTCCCATGTTCAGGCAACATGCCATTTCTCCCGCACTCCCTCTCCGGTATTTTAGCCTCTTGAGTTTGTCTTCCTTATTGATTGCGGCTGGAGGATATATTATCAATGATTACTTTGACCTTAACATCGACAAGATCAACAAGCCCGGAAGGATCGTGGTGGAACGGGTGATGAAGCGGCGGTGGGCCATTGTCTGGCACTGGACGTTATCGGTAGCCGGTGTTCTGATAGGTATGTATGTTGGCTGGAAGACGGGAGTGATCTGGCTTGGCTTCGCGAACATAGGCTGCGTTATCGCGCTATGGGTTTACAGTACCACCTTTAAAAAAAAGTTGCTCAGCGGCAACATCATTATTTCCTTGCTCACAGCATGGGTAGTGATGGTTATTGGTTCTACCACACATTTCAGGATGATCGCCCATTCGGATATCTTCGGAACAGTGTCCGCTTCGAAACTGCTGAGGTTTACCTTTCTGTATTCAGGTTTTGCATTTATCATTTGCCTGATCAGGGAGATCATCAAAGATGTAGAAGATATGCGCGGCGATGAACGTTATGGATGCCGGACAATGCCAATTGTGTGGGGCGTTCATGTGTCGAAGATCGTTGCCGGAACCTGGATTGGTGTGCTTGCGTCTGCATTGTTTATCGTATGGGCATATATTCTACAGTTTGGTTGGTGGATCGCGGCGCTCTGGTGTTTTTGTGCTATCATCCTTCCACTGCTCTATATTCTTACAAAACTATTTTCCGCGCAGAGCACTGCTGATTTCGCAAAACTGAGCAGCTGGATAAAATTTGTAATGTTGACCGGCATACTTTCGATGATATTTTTTTGAGACACTATGAACAAAATCATTCTTGCCTCCGGATCGCCCCGTCGCAAACAACTGCTTGAATGGGCCGAACTGGATTTCGAGGTCATCATTTCCGATGCACCGGAGGACTATCCCGCCAACCTTCCCATATCAGAAGTGCCCGTATATATCGCCCGTAATAAGGCAGCCGCGGTGTATCAACAACTGGATGCCGACCGAAGAGATGGTTCGGTGATCATTGCTGCCGATACGGTGGTTGTTCTTGAAAACACAATCATCGGAAAGCCCGTCGACACAGAGGATGCGGTTTCCATTCTTGGCAACCTATCGGGCAGGTGGCACCAGGTGATCACCGGCGTAGTGATCAGAAAAGGCGATAGGGAATCTACATTCCATGACCTGACGGAAGTTGAGTTTCATGAGCTTTCCTTAGATGAGATCAATTATTATGTATCCCGATACCAACCCTTTGATAAGGCAGGGGCCTATGCCATCCAGGAATGGATTGGCGTTACCGGGATCCGCAGGATCAACGGCGATTTTTATAATGTGATGGGCTTACCTGTGAGCCGCGTGCTCAAAACACTGAAAGATTTCCGCTGATACCACATTGCTCTTCCAAGGCTTTCCTGGAAATTTATTTCACAATCTATTGTAGTGATCACCGAGAGGCTCCTGCAGTTTATCTGGCAATACCAGTATTATAACAGTCATGATTTGAAAACGGTTTCAGGTGATGCGGTGAGCATCATCAGGGCCGGAACCTATAATACCGACCAGGGTCCTGACTTCCTGAACGCAAGGGTGAGGATGAGCGGGCAGGTATGGGCGGGTAATATAGAACTGCATCTGGCCAGTGGCGACTGGTTCAGGCATACTCATGATGGTGATCCGAATTACAGCAATGTGATCCTACACGTGGTCTGGTCTGATGATGGCATTTATCCGAAGGGAATACCAATGCTCGTGATTGAAGACAGGGTTTCTGTGCTATTGCTGGATCAATACAGGCAGTGGATGTCCGGATTGTCATTTATCCCCTGCGGCAATTCCATCACGCAAGTTCCCGATCTGATCATGTTGAACTGGAAGGACCGGCTGATCCTGGAAAGACTGGAAAGAAAATCTTCACAGATCTTCGACTGGCTTGCGGGCAATCACTATCACTGGGAAGAAGTGCTCTGGTGGATGCTGGCCCGCAATTTTGGATTGAGGGTAAATGCTGATGCTTTTGAGGCGGTGGCGCGGTCTATTCCATATACCGTGTTGATGCGACACCGCAACCAGCTGACCCAGGTAGAAGCCCTTTTGCTAGGGCAGGCCCGACTGCTGGATAATCCAGATTCCGGATATGAAATCAATAGGCCTGAGCATGACAACAGAGTATATGCAGGTAAGGCCGCAGAGCGATATGAACAGAAATTAGTAAATGAATATGCGTTTCTATCACGCAAGTATGGATTGAAACCAATCCTGTTGCCCGTACAGTTCCTGCGCATGAGGCCGTCCTCATTTCCACCGCTTCGGCTGGCAGAACTGGCAATGCTTATTCACCGGCAGGCCGATCCATTGAAAACCATCCTAAATGGCTCACTCAAGGACATCCTGGGGATTTTTGAGATCGAAATCAACGGCTATTGGGCAACGCATTACCGACCCGGACGCTCCACTGCGGGAAGAATCCGGGGTGCCGGTCCATCCTTAGCACACAGCCTTATCATCAACACCGTACTTCCTTTCCTATACGCCCATTTGAAACATTTCGCAAAACGGAAAATTGATTTCAGCCCATCGGAATGGCTGGATCAGATCGGAGCCGAAAAAAATCTCATAACGACGGGATTTGAAGCAATCGGCATGAAGATCAAAACCGCGGCCGACTCCCAGTTTTTGCTGGAACTGAAAAGCCGTTATTGCTCGCAATGGAATTGTCTCGACTGTGCCATTGGAAATCACCTGCTCAAATCTGTCAGGTGATCCGAAAATGAATCGCTTTAGCTATACAACTACCGGCCAGTTGTAGTTGACTTTTACTTCGATGTCGGGATTGATACTGTAAATCACCGGGCAGGTGTCTGCTGCCTTCTGCAGGATGGTCTGCTGGCGCTCGGTTAGAGTAAGCTCAGCAGGGAAATGAAATGTTAAATTAATACCTCCAATCCTGCGCGGATCGGACTTCATCAGCTTTTCTACTTCTATCTTAACACCCTTAAGTTCAACCTGCATTTCGCCGGCACGCATCCCCATTATGGTTAGCATACAGGAAGCAAGTGCAGTAGCCACAAGGTCGGAAGGGGAAAAGCGTTCGCCCCTGCCTTTGTTGTCAGTCGGAGCGTCGGTTTCAATCTGCGTTCCCGAACGGAGATGGGAGCAAACCGTGCGCTGGTCACCTGCGTATATCACTGTAGATGTCATTATATATATTTAGCCTAAATTTACGTTGATTCTATTAAATCGTCACTGGTGAGGAAAATCATTCTATCCCTATTCTCCTTTATTATTGCAGTTTCAGTTATTGCGCAGAACAATCCACCGGCTTCGCGCAAGGAAGCCCGGGAACAAAAAAAACTGGAGCGGAAACAGCGCATCGATGACCTGATCAGGCAGGATGAAGAAGGAGAAATTATCTACAACAAACAAGGAGCATTCATGCTGAAACTTAACACCGATGGTTATTCCATCGGGTATGAGTATGGCAAGTTCCAGTCAAATCGTAAATCATTGTTGTTTCAGTTCGAGCTGGCTGAAAAGAAACACAAGAAAGAAAAGCGCGAAGGATATTTTGATCCTGAACAGGTGCGTGTAAACTATCTTGTATTTGGAAAACTCAATACTTTTTATCAGCTGAAGCTGGGCATCGCGCGGCAGCAGGTCATCGGCGGCAAAGGGAACAAGAATGGGGTTGCGGTATCTGGTGTGTATGGAGGTGGCCTTACCATTGGTTTTGCAAAACCCTACATGTATGATGTGGAAGATGAATTCGGAAATTCTTTTCAGTCTAAATATCCCGAGATCATCGACAGCAGTTACAATGTAGTAAAAGCCAGAGGGCTGTCCGGAGGATGGAGCAAGCTCAAGGTGAGGCCGGGTCTTTATGCAAAAACGGGTTTGCGTTTCGACTACGGGCGCATGAACGAAACCGTTGCCGCCATTGAAGTGGGTCTGGCCGGGGAATTCTATTCCAATAAAGTTCCCCAGATGCTTTACAGCAAGGATAAGCAGTTTTTCTTCAGCGGGTATGTGGCGATTTTATTGGGTCGGAGAAAATAAAACTTTTTATCCCAACTTTGTAGTATGCAGGAACTTCCCGTGATCAGTAATATATCTTCGACGGAAACCCGGGTAAAGAAGCCAGATTGGCTAAGGGTGAAACTACCCATAGGGGAAAGCTATAAAAATGTTCGCTCTCTCGTCGACACCCATAAACTTCATACCATTTGCGAAAGCGGCAATTGCCCGAATATGGGTGAATGCTGGGGAGAAGGAACCGCCACTTTCATGATACTCGGAAATGTGTGCACTCGTAGCTGCGGGTTCTGTGCCGTGGCTACCGGTCGTCCCGAAGCGGTTGACTGGGACGAACCCCAACGCGTGGCGGAAGCCATCTACCTGATGAAGGTGAAACATGCCGTAATCACTTCGGTGGACAGGGACGAACTCAAAGACGGGGGGAGCATTATCTGGCAGAACACTATCCATGCCGTCAAAACACTTACCCCGAACACCACCCTTGAGACACTTATTCCCGATTTTAAGGGTCAGGAAGTGGATATCAACCGCGTGGTCGAGGCTGCTCCCGAAGTAGTGTCCCACAATATCGAGACCGTCGAACGCCTTACCCGCCAGGTGCGCATACAGGCCAAATACCGCCGCAGCATGGAAGTGCTGAGAATCCTGAAGCGTGGAGGCATGAGAACCAAGAGTGGCATTATGCTGGGTCTGGGGGAGAAGAAAGAGGAAGTCGTTCAGACACTTACTGACCTGCGCGACAGCGGGGTAGACGTAGTGACTATCGGCCAGTATCTTCAGCCAACCAAAAAACACCTGCCGGTTGAACGCTTCGTTCACCCTGACGAGTTCAGAGAATACAGGGAAATAGGGTATTCACTCGGTCTGGACTATGTTGAAAGCGGTCCCCTGGTGCGTTCTTCCTACCATAGCGACAAACATGTGCTTCCCGGCTACGGACGGGCTCAGTGGATGAAGGAAAAAGACTTAGTTTTGCCGGCTTAAAGGGAGCAGCACCAGGAATGAAGAATATCCGGAATTTTTGCATCATTGCACACATTGATCATGGAAAAAGTACACTGGCGGACAGGCTGCTGGAAGTTACCAAAACGATAACCGAACGCGAGATGATGGACCAGGTCCTCGACGACATGGACCTCGAAAGGGAAAAAGGGATCACGATCAAGAGCCACGCCATCCAGATCAATTATTTCCACACCGACAAAAAAGAATATATACTGAACCTGATTGATACTCCCGGTCATGTGGATTTCAGCTATGAAGTAAGCCGGGCCCTGGCAGCCTGCGAAGGAGCCCTGCTGCTGGTAGATGCCACCCAGGGGATCCAGGCCCAGACCATTTCCAATCTTTACCTGGCCATCGAAAACGATCTGGAAATCATCCCGGTAATCAACAAGATCGACATGGATGGGGCGATGATCGAGGAAGTGAAAGACCAGATCATCGAGCTGATCGGGTGCAAACAAGAAGATATTCTGCTGGCCAGCGGCAGAACAGGGGTCGGGGTACCAGCCATCCTGAACGCGATCGTCGACCGGATACCGGCTCCCAAAGGCAAACCGGATGCCCCCTACAGGCCCTGATCTTCGACAGTGTATTCAATAGTTTCAGGGGGATCATCGTCTACTACCGTATTGTAAATGGCTCGATAAAAAAAGGCGATAAGGTAAAATTTGTGTCTACCGACCAGGAATATGAGGCCGATGAAGTAGGCATCCTGAAATTGAAACCCACCGAGAAAAAAGAAGTCACCTGTGGGGATGTGGGATACATCATCACCGGCATTAAGAATGCCAAAGAAGTCAAGGTAGGAGATACCATCACCCTTGCTGCCAATCCTACGCAGGAGATCATCAAGGGTTTCCAGGAAGTAAAACCGATGGTATTCGCGGGATATTTCCTGTCAACACCGATGAATTTGAGGAACTGCGCGACTGCATGGACAAGCTGCAGCTGAACGATGCCTCGCTCACCTTTGAACTGGAAACTTCGCAGGCACTTGGCTTTGGGTTCCGTTGCGGATTCCTGGGTATGCTCCACATGGAGATCATCCAGGAACGACTTGAAAGAGAATTCGATCAGACCGTAATCACCACGGTGCCGAACGTAGTTTCATCGCCTACACCACCAGCGGACAAAAAGTGACCGTAAACAATCCCACCGAATTTCCGGATCCCGTGAAAACGGAAAGGATTGAAGAACCTTTTATTCAGTGCACAGATCATCACCAAACCGGACTATATCGGCAATATCATGACGCTCTGCCTGGGCAAGCGCGGCATCCTGATCAACCAGAGTTATCTGACTACCACCGGGTAGAGCTCATCTTCGAAATGCCGCTGACAGAGATCGTCTTCGACTTCTACGATAAGCTGAAATCGCAAACCAGGGGATATGCTTCCTTCGATTATCATCCCATTGGTTATCGCGAGAGTGATATTGTGAAGATGGATATCCTGCTTAACGGCGATAAAGTAGATGCCCTAAGTGCGCTGATCCATCGCAGCAAGGGCACAGGAGTTTGGCAGGAAGTTGTGTGAAAAGCTGAAAGAATTGGTTCCAAGACAGCAATTCCAGATCGCGATCCAGGCCGCCATTGGTGCAAAAGTGTTGCCCGCGAAACGATATCGGCCATGCGCAAGGATGTTACTGCAAAATGTTATGGCGGGGATATCAGTCGTAAACGCAAACTGCTGGAAAAGCAAAAGGAAGGTAAGAAAAGAATGCGCCAGATTGGGAATGTGGAAGTGCCGCAGGAAGCGTTTCTGGCGGTGCTGAGGCTGGAGGATTAATTTCGGGTATTATTTTTTTATTTGCGCCTTTGCCGTCGCTTCGCTTTGCGTGAAATTATTTTTTCTTCTTTGCCTTTTCAATATTTCGCTGCGAAGCCTCTTCCAACTTATTCTCATCAATATTTCCCTGCGCGTCACGCAGTTGTTCATCTACGGGAAACTGCCCATCCTTGAGTGCGAAATTGAAAACCTTGTCTACATGCACCCACTGCCCATTGCTCCATTTGAACCCTTCATAGGTTCCATCAGGTATATAGGTGTTCTTTTTTTCAGGTTCCTCAGTTTCAGAAACCAGGTGATCATAAACGATCATGTCCAGCTCAGGGTCATAATTCAAAACGGTATTCGCTTCTTTCTTGTATTCCATTAAGAACCTCGACTGCACACCTTTTTTCGTAGTGTCGTCTTTGTAAGAGAAATAAGGTCCACCAAAGACCGGTTCCTTTTTCTCGTTGAAATGCAACACCTCGATCCACTTTTTGTTGCTGTTTACGCTGAAGTCATCAAAGCCAAGCAGGGTATAATATTTCTTTCCCCTGAACGACTTTTCGATCAGACGATAGTAAATAGCTCCGATCCAGTTTTCTGTTGTCCGTACAGAATCATAAGGTTTGGCGGTGAACATCGAGTAATCAAAAAGTGGAAATAGTTTGAGGGATCCATCATCGGTATGTACTTGTATCGCCCCTTTCTGCAAGTAAGTATATTGGTCTTTTTTTAACTGCCAGGTGAAGATCCTGAAACTGCTGTCTGCAGGATACAGTTTTGAAATAGTGAGCAATGAATCAAATGGATAAGTAAAGGAGCCCTTGTACTTCAGTGCCCTGACAAAACTGCGCACAAAATTGCTGTCTGCCCGAAACCTGTCGGGGGCTTCCACGGCGTTGATCATACTGTCGGCAAACCATTTCAATGAATCTTCTTTGCGCGCCAGTTCTTCATTAACAGCAGGAGGAGATTTCTTTTGAGCATTAAGTGAGAGCTGGAAGACCAGGATTAAAATCAGACTCAGGATTCGCCCGGCATAGCGGGTGCTGGAATACAATGGGTGTTTCATAGTTATCCGTAAATTTAGCGATCCCGGCTTTTTCCTGGGTATATAAATACTCACTTAACTTGGATTTATAATACGATCACAAAACTCGGTTCAACATTCAATCACAACCATCCTCCTAATACATTGAATACCAATACGATGTAAATTTTTAGAATTTTTTGTTCTTTCTAAATCATTGATTGAGCAAGGTTTTGGTAGTGATTGAAGAAAAATTACACTATGGCACAGGTTGAAACCCATCCAGGGCAAGAAGAAGAAAAACAAAATGCAACGCATTCCTTAGGTCCAATTGAAAATGTCAGCAGTTTTGAAAGGGGATTATCGCTTGGGTTTGGTGTGCTGCTGATCTACAGTGGAATTCACAAATTCCGGAAATCGCCGCTGAGAGCTGTGATTCGCACAGCCTTCGGTTCGGCCCTTGTATTTCGTGGAGCTGCCGGTCATTGTCCAATCTATTATCGCCTCAACGTGGATGGTACCCGAACACAAAGCGTGAATGTCAGAACGTCCTTCACCGTAAACAAGCCACGCAATGAGGTTTACTCTGCCTGGAGAAATTTGGGCACCCTGCCAAGGTTTATGAATCACCTCGTGAATGTGAGTGAAATCAATGGCACCAGGTCGCATTGGGAGGCACGGATACCGGAGAACAGTCCGATGACCATCAGCTGGGATGCTGAAATCGTAAAGGATGAACCCGGGACCTTGCTCTCCTGGAGATCACTGGACGGCTCGACAATTGAAAATGCGGGGAAGATTGAATTCCGCGACGCATTAGGCCATCAGGGCACGGAGATCCGGGTCATGATCAGTTATCGTCCGCCTGCTGGCAATATCGGTGGAGGAGTGGCCAAATTGCTGAATCCCTTATTCAGGAAGTTGATCAAGAAAGACGTGTTGAATTTCAAACAGTATATTGAGTTCCAGCGCAGCGGTGCTGGTGACGGATTCAGATAACCATTTTTACCTGAGATCAGGCAAGGCAAGGGCAAAGTCATACAGTGTATCAAATTGAGCTTCCACCAATGGATGCGGCAATCTTACCTTGGTGCCCGTAGTCGTCAGCAAAATAGTGTGAATGCCCGCGTTTTTACCAAACTCCATGTCGCTCAGGTTGTTTCCAACCATAATTGTTCTGTCGGGGTTGATGCCTTCATGGTCCTTAAATGCCTGGATCGCCATACCGGGATTGGGTTTTCTGTTCGGATCCGCATTGTCAATGGAAGTGCAATAATAGATCGCGTCGAGTTTGCCACCGGCACGGCTGATGTCGGATTGCATAGACTGATGAATCAGTTGTAGATCCGCCTCGGTCATCAAATCTCTGCCTACACCTCTTTGATTGGTGATCACGATGATGTGACCGAAAAGAAAGCGGAATTTTTTGAAAGCATCCAGTACCCCTTCGTAAAATACAAATTCATTGTAGTTGTAGACGTAGTCCGTCTTTTCGTGATTGATCACTCCGTCGCGATCCAGAAACAGTGTCCATGTTTTATCAACACGGGACAGATCAAGTTTGCTGGACGGAATGGTCTGCCTGGGATTAATCATAATGCAAAGGTAATTCGATCTGGGCTCTTTGAAAATCTTCGGGTATTCCTATATCAATGAAATATTTTTCCTGGACGAAACCGAAGAATCGCCGGGAGGAAGCATATTTTTCCAGGTAGTCTTTTTCGAATGAAAATTTATCGGGCAACGGCAGGGAAAGAAATTCTTCCTTGTCGAGCGCATAAACGCCACCGTTGATCAGGCTTTCCGCATACCAATTCTTTTCCCTGAATTGTTCGATTCGTCCCTGGTCGTCCATTTCCACCACGCCATAACGGTCTGAATCTTTCATGGGCTTGAGCGCGAGGGTACATTCCGACCTGTTCTGCAGATGAAAGTGGCAGAGCGCCACAAGGTCAGCATCAAAGAAGGTGTCACCATTCATAATCAGCACTTGCTTTCCCTGTACATGGGTGCAGGCCGCTTTCACAGCGCCCCCGGTTCCGAGCGGTTGTTTTTCGATGAAGTTTTTTGTTCTCAGTGAAGGATATTCTTCAGCAAGAAAATCCAGGATGATTTCGTGTTTATAGCCCAAAGAAAAAATAAATGATTCCACGCCCTGTTGAAGACATTGATCGATCAGGTGGGCGAGGAAAGGACGGCCGGCTACGGGAGCCATACATTTTGGCAGATCGGGCACTGCTGATCTTAATCTGGTGCCTAACCCACCTGCAAGCAGTATAGCTTCCGTGATCATGGCTGAAAAAACAATTCTTCAACCAATTGGCAAACAATATGACCAAGCAGAATATGCGACTCCTGTATGCGGGGAGTGTCGGCAGACGGGACATTGATGAGATAGTCACTGAGGGTTCTCATCCTGCCGCCATCGGCACCCGTGAAACCCACTGTGACGATATTATTTTTCCTGGCTGTTTCAAAGGCTGCGACAATATTTTTTGAATTCCCGGAGGTTGAAAGACCCACAAGAATGTCGCCCGGATTGGCTATGCCTTCGATAAGCCTGGCGTAAACCACATCATAACTATAATCATTGGCTACCGCGGTAAGGTAGGAGGTGTTGCAATGCAGGGCCTCTGCAGGAAGTGCCCGCCGGTCGGTATAGAATCTGCCAGAGAATTCTGCTGCAAGGTGCTGGGCGTCTGCAGCGCTGCCACCATTGCCACAAAAATAGATGCGCTGGCCGTTTTTGAGTGCGCTGACCATCATTTCAGCCACCTGTTGCACTGTGGTTAGCAATACATCATCTTTCAATACGATAGATTTCACCTCGATTGAACTGCTGATAATATTTTTTATTTTCTCTTTCATTACTGTATTTTAAATCGTCCAGCTGGTGAGTCCATGATCCACGAACTGGTAACTGCTACAATATCCTCCAAATGGTTTAAGCGCATCGATCACGCGGTACTTGGTATTCGCCGGGCAATAAAATATCATAAAACCGCCACCACCTGCCCCTGAAATTTTCCCGCCGGTGGCTCCGGCTTTTTTGGCCGACTCATATATTTCTTCCATCAGTGTATTTGAAATGCCTTCTGCCATTTCCCGTTTCTGCCTGAAGCCAAAGTCGAGTATTTCACCGATTTCATGCACCCTGCCCTTGAGGAACGCTTCCTTCATCATCTGCGCCTGTTGTTTCAGCTGATGCATTGCGTCAATCGATTTTCCTTTCTTGTCCACTACATTCTGGCTTTGCTTTTCTATGATCTTTGCAGATTCCCTGCTTGTTGCAGTGTAATAAAGCACCAAATTATTTTCCAGTTCAAAAAGATACTGCTGTTTGATTCGCAGAGGATTCACGATCACTTTATCACCTGCAGAGAACTCCATGAAGTTCACGCCACCGAAGGTGGCGGCATACTGATCCTGCCTTCCTCCGGCCATCTTCAGGTCGTTTCTTTCGGTTTCATAGGCAAGGTGAGCGATGTCGTATTCGCCCAGCGGCAGTCTGAGCATTTCAGCAAAAGCGCCGATTACAGCTACCACCAGGGTGGAGGAAGTGCCGAGACCGGAACCTGCGGGGGCATCAACAAAAGTAGACAGCCGGAAACCGGTCAGTGGCAGGCTGTAAGTTTTCTGGATCCTGTTGTAAACCCCTTTGAACAGATCGAGTTTACCATTAACAGGCAATTCGGTGCTCCATTCGTATCGCTGTTCTTCCTTGCGATCGACGGCGTGCAGGATGATGGCGTTCTCTTCGATGGGTTCGATGTTGGCGTAAGCATACAGCGACACCGTGGCATTGAGTATGGCTCCGCCATATAGATCGCAGTAAGGGCTGACATCAGTTCCGCCACCTGCAAGTCCGATCCTTAGTGGAGCTTTACTTCTGTATATCATTGGCCAAGGTTGTAATCGCCTCCAGCAATCTGCTCCAGGAGTATTTTTGTTTTTCGCTGCGAAGATGAGGAATAAAATAATTTTCGCCTAATTCAAAGTAACGCTGAATAGCAGCTGCAATTGATGGCGCGTCCGGTTCAGCCACCAGACCCGCTTTCAGGTGAGGTACCAAATCGGGCAGGCTGCCAACATTGGTCACGATCATGGGCTTTTCAAAATGATAGGCCAGTGGGGTAACTCCACTCTGTGTCGCATTACGATATGGCTGAACCACGAGATCCGCCGCGCAGAGATAATATTTTACTTCACTGTCTGGGATAAACGAAGTTCTGAGGATGAGGTGTTGACTGATACCAAGTCGTTCGATAAGTGCTTCATATGGTTTGGCGTCTTCGTAAAACTCTCCGGCAATCAGCAATTTTGGTATTTCCGTTTGGGTCGCGTCGTGCCGATCCGCGAGTAATTTTATAGCCTGAAGCAGGATATCCAAACCCTTGTACTTCCGGATGAACCCGAAAAAGAGTACCAGGTGACCATTCGCATCGATGCCTAGTTTCTCCCTGGCTAAGGATTTGGGGACCGGTTCACCGAAATTGTCGTAAAGCGGGTGAAGCACCTGTTTGGCAGGTTTTTTCTGGTTGAAGGTCCTGAGGTCCTTCATCACCTTTTCACTCATAGTAATATAGGCATCGCAGGCTTTCAGAAAATATCTCGTAAAACTTTTGTCTCCAAAACGCTTCTCATGCGGGATCACGTTGTCGGTAATGGCGATGATCCTGCTCTGTTTGTTTTTACGCACAATTCTGAGGATCGTTCCCAAAGCAGGTCCCATGAAGGGTAGCCAAAACCTGACCACTATAAGATCCGGTCTTTCCCTGCGGATGCGGTTGCCCACAACTATCCAGTTCGCCGGGTTCACTGAATTGATTACCGTTTGAATATCGAGCCCCTGTGGTGGAGGGTCTGACGAAAACTGCGTAGTTCCTGGAAACAGAAATTTCGGATACTGGAGGGAAAATGAATAGATGGAAGCTTCGTACCCCTCGTCGTTAAAAGCCTTGGCGAGTCGCTGGTCGTAAGTGGCCAGCCCGCCTCGGAGCGGCCAGGCAGGACCAATGATGATAACTTTCTTCAGCACCTGATTTTCTTTTCCAGCAGGTAGAAGTTTCTGCCGGGGGCATTCCTGGTCATCAATTCGGCAAGGAAGCCGGTGACAAAAAGCTGGGTACCTATGATCATTGCGAGGATGGCGAAAAAGAACAGCGGTCTTTGTGTCATCCCGGTTTTATCAAGAAAGAACTTGGAGATGGTGAGGTATAAAAAAACAGTGAAGCCGAAAACAAAGGAAACGGTGCCCCAGGAACCAAAGAAATGCATGGGTCTCTTGCCAAATCTGCCTACGAAGAGAATGGATGCCAGGTCAAGGAATCCCTTAATGAAGCGCTCGATGCCAAATTTAGAAGTGCCATATTTTCTTGGGCGGTGCTCTACAACTTTCTCCCCGATCTTTTTGAATCCAGACCACTTGGCGATTACGGGGATGTACCGGTGCATCTCTCCGTAGACCTCGATATTTTTCACCACTTTCAACTTGTAGGCTTTGAGGCCGCAATTGAAATCGTGCAAAGGTATGCCCGTTGTTTTCTTGGTAACCCAGTTGAAGAAGCGGGAGGGAATGGTTTTGCTAATGGGATCATGTCGCACTTTTTTCCATCCGCTGACCAGGTCCAGACGGTCTTCTAAAATCATTTTTCTGAGGCCGGGAATTTCATCGGGACTGTCTTGCAGGTCAGCGTCCATCGTCACCACCACTTCACCGGTCACCGCCTTGAATGCTTCATTGAGTGCGGCCGACTTTCCATAGTTCCTTTGAAACTTGATGCCTTTGACATTCGGATTGTCAACGGCCAGTTTTTCAATTATTTTCCAGGAGTCATCCGTGCTGCCATCGTCGACCATTACTATTTCATAGCTGTAGTGATTGGCATTCGCCACCCTGTCGATCCAGGCGCAAAGCTCAGGAAGCGATTCTTCTTCATTAAACAGGGGAACTACAACGGAAATATCCATCAGTGGTTATTAGATATTTGGAAATTCAGGTTTGTTTTTTTTCACGATAGCGGAAATCAACAGCGAAAAGATAAAGGCAACGATACAGGTCATTGCATAGCCGAGTAAAACTCCAAGGATGCTGAATTGGTCCATAGCCCGCTTGGGATCCGTGGCTTTTTCAATTTCCGAATCGGGGAGCCCAAATTTTCTCATCATCTGTTCGGCCTTGTCCATTGACGCCTGCATCATTGCTTCTTTAAAAGAAACGTCAATAAAATTGAACAGTATATAAACGAACACCGTTTGCAGCAGAAGGGCGACCGCAAATACGGTGAAGGTTATTTTCAGGGCTTCCTTAAAGGAGAGGTAACCACCATTTATTTTCCTTTTCTTCAGGGCCGCCACCACCGCAAAGGTGATCATCACCAGGTAGGTGAGGAATGCCGCAGGGCTCATGTACATGTCGATACCTCCCAGATAGAGAGCAAGCGTGATGATAACGACGATCAGGCCTGAAATAAGTCCGTATGGGAGGCCTGTGTTGGGTTGCCTGGCTTCATTTTCCATGATGTTTAATTATTTTCTGAGAAATAATTGTTTGTGCCGGATGATACCCAGCACTTTTCCATTGAGTTCCTGGCCGATAAATGGGCTGTTGGCCGATTTTGAATAAAAGAAGTTCCGGTCGATAATTGTTTTGCCTTTCGGTGAATATATACTTAGTACGGCCATTTCTTTTTCCTCAATATGCGGCTGGGGCAGGGCAAAGATCTTCCTTGGATTGATACTGAGCAGCTCCACCCACCGGCTTTCCGGAACATCCGGTAAAACGGTCTTTAGCACGGGATAACAGGTCTCCAATCCGATCATTCCATTTTTCGCATACTCAAACTCGAGTATTTTACTGTCGTAGTCCTGGGGAATGTGATGCGTCGCAATGCAGTCGATGGTGCCGTCTTTCACAAAACCGAGCAGCGCATTTTTGTCTGCCTCGGTACGGAGTGGGGGATACACTTTGAAATTTGAATCGTACCCGGTCAGGTATTCATCGGTGAAGAAGAGATGATAGGGCGTCACCGAACAGGTGACCTGTAGTCCTGCATCCTTGGCTCTTCTTATGTATTCAAGAGATTTTGATGATGTTACACCCGTGAAATGCAGTTTGGAATCTGCATAGCGGGTAAGTTTGATATCCCTCGCAACAAGTAATTCTTCTGCTATCAGCGGCTTACCGGCAAGACCCAGTCGGGTAGACATGATGCCTTCATGCATCAGTCCATTTGCCCCAACGCTCTTGTCGTCGGGTATCTGGATGATGACCCCGTCGAATGATTTTACGTATTGGAGCGCCTTAAGCAGGAGACCTGCTGATTGAACCGGGTTGATGCCATCGCTAAAGGCCACGGCTCCACTGTTGCGCATGTCATACATTTCCGCAAGATCCTTGCCTTCGGCATTCCTGGATATAGCGCCCAGGGGATGTATCCTTGCGGTAAACGGAAGAGACCGGTTGCTGAGGTATTCTACCTGGGATTTGTTGTCGGTTACCGGCTTGGTATTTGGAATAAGAAAGACGTCTGTAAAGCCTCCGGCGGCGGCGGCTGCAGATCCGGATTCAAGCGTTTCCTTGTGTTCGTATCCAGGATCGGGGAAGCTGGCAAAAATGTCTACCCATCCTGGAGAAACGTGAAGCGACTCACCACTGATACGGTGGTCTGCGTCTGCTGCATCGATGGAACCAATTTTCCCGATCACCCCATCGTTGACAATTATGTCCTGGATGGTTTCATGATAGGACGAAGTTGGATCGATTACCCGGGCTTGTTGAATTAGGACCTTCATGCTTCGGAAAAAGTTGTGCGAAGATAAGGTATTGCTTTCCGTCGATAATTGCTATTATTCAAATATCTTGTAGTTTTTATATTTAAAATAATGGCCTGCATATGGAAAGAGATGAGGTTTTCAACGACAAGTATGCCAAACCTGCTGATTTCAAATTCAGCAGCAAGGTAGCTGGCGTATTTGATGACATGGTGAACCGGTCTGTTCCTTATTATGAGGAAATGCAAAGAATGATTGCGGAGCTCGCCGCGGATCAAGCCAAGGAGGGCAGTTCGATTTACGACCTGGGGTGTTCCACAGGAACAACGATGATTCACATGGATCAGACCGTAAATCAGAATATCAAATTCATCGGTGTCGATGACTCCCCCGAGATGCTCGACAAATGCCGCAATAAGCTTAATCAATTAGAGCTTACCCGGCCCTGGGAGCTGGAAGTGGCCGACCTGAATAAATTTGTTCAGATTGACAATGCTTCAGTTGTTGTCTTATGTCTGACCCTGCAGTTTGTGCGTCCGATGAACCGCGAACGTCTGCTCAAGCAGATTTTTGACGGCCTCGTGGCCGATGGAACTTTGATCATCGTTGAAAAGATCCTAGCCGAGGACAGCAGGTTCAACCGGGATTTTATCAAATATTATTACGACATGAAGCGTCGCAATCATTACAGCGAGATGGAGATTTCACAGAAAAGAGAGGCCCTTGAAAATGTACTCATACCCTATAAGTCCAGTGAGAACATCACGCTCATGCGTGACGCGGGATTTGAGCACTGCGAAGTTTTTTTCAAGTGGTATAATTTCACGGGAATCATAGCAAAAAAATCTTCATGATCGCGATCGGCAACTTTTTCTTCAGATACCGAAACTGGCTCTTCATCTTCCTTTATCTTTTGCTTTTTGTGCCCTCGCCCGGTTTGTTTACCGAGTCCGCATTCGGCGCAAATTATTATTTGTGGCCAATAGTGATCGGTCTGCTCATTACCATCACAGGGCAGGCCATCCGAGGCGCAACTATTGGGCTGGCCTATATTATCCGCGGTGGCAAAGACGGACATGTGTATGCCGAAGAACTCGTGACCACTGGCATATTCAGTCACTGCCGCAATCCATTGTATGTGGGAAATATCCTTATGCTTTTTGGCGTGGGCGTATTGTCGAACTCTTTGCTTTATGTACTGGTGATCATGCCCTTGTTCTTTGTCATTTACCAGGCGATTGTGCTGGCAGAAGAAAATTTCCTTCGCGGAAAATTCGGCCAGGCATTTGACAACTACTGTAAAAGGGTCAATCGATGGATACCCGATCCCCGAGGACTTTCTAAAACCTTTTCTTCCATGGAGTTTAGGTGGAAAAGATGGGTGCTGAAGGAATACAATACACAGTATATCTGGCTGACGGGTATCACGCTGATCCTTTTGTTCAGGTACCCCCAGCTGACGGGACATGATGACCATCTCAGGAATAACCTGCTTGCAATCATCCTGCCGCTGTTACTGCTCCTGTATCTACTCGTCCGCTTCCTGAAGAAATCGGGAAGGTGGAAAGACTGACCTAACAAAATGAACAGGATTGATCGTATATCGGCCATTCTGATCCAGCTGCAGTCCAAAAGGGTAGTTAAGGCCCAGGATATCGCCGCAAGATTCAACATCAGTTTGCGTACCGTTTACCGCGACATCAAGTCCCTTGATGAATCCGGTGTACCTGTGATCGGCGAAGCCGGGGTGGGCTATTCCCTGATGGAAGGTTATCGTTTGCCTCCTGTTATGTTCACGCGTGAGGAGGCCATTGCCTTTCTCACTGCCGAAAAACTGGTTGGCAAACTCACCGACGAAACCAATGGCAGGAATTACAGCACGGCGATGATGAAGATCCGTTCGGTCCTGCGCACCACCGAGAAAGATTTGCTAGAACAAATAGAGGACCATATCGAAGTGATGAGTTCAAGATTGACAAAGCCGGCACCTGAGATCACCAACCCTTTGCAGAAAATATTGAAATGCATCACCGGCAAACAGGTGATGACCCTGAAGTATTTTTCCAATTATCGTCAGGAAAAATCCGAAAGGAAAATCGAGCCTGTGGGTGTCTTTCATGTGGACAATTACTGGCACCTGATCGCCTATTGCAGGATGCGGCAGGACTACCGGGACTTTCGATTCGACAGGATCAGTTCTCTTGAAGCAGGAGAGGAGCTGTTTACCCGGCAGCATGAGCCACTTAAAAATTATCTTCAGGATAGGTATAAGGACAACAAGCTGACCCCGGTAACCATGAGGGTCAACCGAAATGCCTATCCGTACCTGACTGAACAAAAATATTACATGGGTTTTGTATCGGAACTTATTGAGGAAAGGGAAGTAGAGATGTCCTTCTTAACTCCTTCTCTCGAGGGGTTTGCTCGATGGTACATGTTGTTTGGTGACAGTGCTACTATTCTTAATCCTGATTCACTCGTCGACAAGGTTAGAGCGATGATTTCAAAGATCGAGTCAAGACTCGATCTTGGAAAAATTAAAAATTAAAAATTAAAGATTAAAAATGCTATAGTAGGGCATCCGTCTGGAGATTCTTCATTTTGTCAAAGCGCTACAACAGGGTCTCTGCCAACTCAAACTGATTCACATTAGCATTTTTGATTTTTAATTTTTAATTTTTGATTTCGCGTCAATTCAAAAACCTCTGCCAGCAGCTCAAACGACCGGAGCCGGTCCTGCTGTGAATAGGTCATGGTCGTGACAATGATCTCGTCGGTATCAAAATCACTTGCCAGTTTTGACAACTCTTGTTTCACCTGTTGGGGCGTTCCGGATATAATTCTGCCACTATTGTATTGTATCCTCAGTTCTTCTTCTGGTGAGAACTCGTAGTCCGCGATCGATTCGTAACTGTCCATCGGTTCAAACCTTCCCTGTTCGAACTTAAGTAGGTTATAGTTGCTGAGTTTACGCAATTGGCCGGCTTTCTCTTCCGTTTCGGCACAAATCACACTGATCGAGAGAATCACTGCAGGTTCGGGGAACTGATCCGAAGGTTTGAATTGCCTGCGATACTCGCTGGCCATTTCCGGACCCGCGAACCCATTGATAAACTTCGCTACAACCAGTCCCAATCCATATTTCGCCGCAATGGAAGCACTGCCTCCGCTACTGCTGAGTATCCACTGCATGGGAACGCCAGGCGCCTTTGGTACAGCGATCATGGCACCATACTGAGTGGCCGCCTCATCGTGGAAAAAAGCGTGCAGGTGTTCGAGCTGGCGCAGGTAATTTTCTTCGCTGAAGGTATTGGAAGGGTTGAGCATGGTGGCGGTGATGCGGTCGCTACCGGGGGCCCGGCCGATGCCAAGGTCGATGCGCCCGGGGAACAGCGTTTCCAGCAACCGGAAATTCTCGGCCACTTTCAGTGCGCTGTGATTGGGAAGCATGATGCCTCCAGATCCGATCCTGATGTTGGAAGTAACATCACCCAGCTTTACCATCAGCACTTCAGGAGCAGAACCGGCGATCATCGTTGAATTGTGATGTTCGGATACCCAGAACCGTGAGTATCCAAGCCTGTCGGCAAGTTTTACGGTTTCGATCGTGTTGTGAATCGCTTCAGAGGCAGTGCCTCCCTTTATTACGATCGACTGATCAAGCACACCTAATTTTATCTTCTTCATCTCACGATATAATAAACCTCAATTAAAGACAGGTAATTACAATGTTGCCATATCAATAACAAAACGATACTTAACGTCTCCCTTCAGCATACGTTCATAAGCAGTGTTGATGGAAGCCATGTCGATCATTTCCACGTCGGAAACAATATTGTGAGCAGCGCAATAGTCCAGCATTTCCTGGGTTTCCGGGAGGCCACCAATCAGGGATCCGCTGATGCTAAGGCGGTTGTGGATGAGATTCATCCCCTGAATCTCGGTTGGGGTTGGCGGAGCGCCGACGCAGATCATGACTCCATTGGTTTTCAGAAGCTTGAGGTAAAAATTATAATCATGCGCCGCAGAAACGGTGTCCACTATGAAATCAAAATGATTTTTCAGCTTACTCAGCGAGCTGGGATCCTTCGTCAGGGCAAAGTGATGGGCTCCAAGTTTTTTGGCATCCTTTTCCTTATCGGGAGAGGTGCTTAACATGGTTACCTCTGCACCGAAGGCGGCAGCGAATTTCACTGCCATATGCCCCAGGCCACCCAATCCGATGACGCCAACTTTATGACCATTGCCCACGTTCCAGTGGCGCAGCGGTGAATAGGTGGTGATGCCCGCGCAGAGCAGGGGCGCAACACCTTCAATGGGCAGGTTGTCCGGGATGCTGAGAACGAAATGTTCATCGACAATAATGAGATTGGAATATCCGCCATAAGTGGGCAAAGATGAACCCTCTTCCTTTCCATTATAGGTTCCTATCCATCCGATCTCGCAGTATTGTTCAAGCCCTTCGCGGCAATTGTTACATTTTCTGCAAGATCCAACGAGGCAGCCGACACCAACGGTCTGACCTTGTCTGAATTTTTTCACGCTCTCCCCGACATGGGTCACTTTTCCGACAATCTCATGACCGGGCACGACGGGATAGGTTGTGCCACCCCATTCGTCTCTGACAGTGTGCAGGTCGGAGTGACAGACACCGCAGTATTGTATTTCGATCTGAACATCATTGGCTTTCAGTTCACGTCTTTGGAAATTGTATGGAGCTAATGGAGCTGTCGAATTCTGAGCGGCATAGCCTTTTGTTGCGATCATAATTAAGTAATTTTATTATACATCCGGCCGCAAAGTTACGATGAAGTGTTTAAACTTTGATTTCTTGCATTTGAACCAATAAATTGAAAATGGATATAGAAACCTTTCGCGAATTTTGTTTGTCCTTGCCTGAGGTCACGGAAGAATTCCCTTTCGGTCCCGACACTCTTGTGTACAAAGTGAATGGAAAAGTTTTTGTGCTCACGAACCTGGAGTTGTTTACGAGTTTCAATGTAAAGTGTGACCCGGAAGAGGCAATTGAACTGAGGGAACGATATCCGGCGGTACGGCCGGGATATCACATGAACAAGAAGCACTGGAACACCGTGGAGCTTGACAATACCGTTTCCGATAAGCTCCTCAAGGAATGGATAATGAATTCTTATAAGTTGGTGTACAGGAAGAAAAAAAGTAAAAATTAAGGGATATATGGTTCTTTATCCGATTCCATGTACACAGATACAGATTGTGAACAAAGCCGGGATACCGTCACAGAATCCAGGCTGGTAAAAAATGCTGAATGGTTAACGAAAATTTAGAACCGGTTGCAGGAATTCAGGTAGGAGCGGTCTCCTTCGCCGACGAAGGCGTTGAAGAAGTATTGGATATCTTTCAAAAGCGTGGCGCAGTGAATACTGTCTTCCTCACTACGTTTACACACGGCCGTGGACTTGCGGGAAGGCAGGTGCCCGGGAAAAAATTTCCAGATCACGGATCTCAGGAGTCGGATGAAAAAACTTTCCACGGCGGCAACTATGCTGTTCCTCATCCGGAGTTTTATAAAAACACGATCATTAAAGTTCCTCACGCCCCCGAACTTGGCAAACTCGACATTTTAGAAGCAGTACTCGGTCCCGCCAAAAAGCGGAATATGAGAGTAGTTTGCTGCATTGAAGATCAGTGGCGCATCGAAGTGCCTGGTGTTTCAGAATGCCTGGAGGTTGACCTCGCAGGACGAAAAGGAAATACACTTTGCCTGTTTAACCCGAACGTACGCGAATTCTGGAAGGCCCTGGCAACTGACACTGTTCGTTCGTACGATGTGGATGGTATTATGTTGTTCAACGAAAGAAACGGCCCATTACTAAATGCGCTTGGGGCGAGTCATTCTCAATCGATCGAGCCTGCAAAGGTGACCTGCTTTTGCCAATATCATCAGCAGGAGGCAAAGCGCGAAGGAATAGATGTCGCGCGAGCAAAACAAGGCTACTCGATACTGGCTAAGTTTATACAGGCGTCCCTTAAAGGCCAACGACCGTCAGACGGATACTATGTAGAATTTGAAAGGATAATGCTCGAATATCCGGAAATCGTCGCATGGGACAGATTATTCGACAAAGGCAAACATCAAGTGCTTGATGAAGTATACGCTACTGTTAAAGCCAACAACAAGAATGCAATGGTGGGTTTTCATATCGAGCACGTGAATTCATTCAACCCTTTTTTCAGGGCCACCCGAAACTACGAGGAGCTTGCGGAAAAGGCAGACTTTCTCAAAATTGTCGTGTACAATAATTGTGGAGGAGAGCGCTACGCCAACTTTATCCGGAATGTCGGCTCTACTTTATTTCGTGATGTTCCGCTTGAGGAACTCATGCGGATGAATAACCGCCTGCTGAATTATAATAATGAGGCCTCGCTTACTGAGTTAGCAACTGCGGGCCTGTCTTCCGACTACGTGTTTAGGGAAATGCAGCGTGCCATTGCCGGCGCCAAAGGCAAATGTAAAGTCATGGCAGGGATCGATGTGAATATACCAACCGCATCGGAGAGCCGAAAAGCTTCGCCTGAAGACACATTCGCTGCAACATCTGCAGCACTAAAAGCTGGTTCGGATGGTATCATTTTGTCACGCAAATATTCCGAAATGATGTTGGGCAATCTTGAAGCAGCGGGCAGGGCGATCAGGAATGGAGCAAAAACCACATGATCTTAGGCTGAATAAATTGATCAAAAAACCACCACAAGCCGAATGAGTAAGAAAACAATACCGGTAGAGAAAATAAATCTGGGCGCCGCATCTCCTTCGCGTCGCGGGTTTCTAAAAAGCGGAACTGCTGCCGCAGCCGCAATCGCGTCTTCGCCGCTCGCGTTTGCCGAACGGGAATCATCGAACCCCGCTGCTGATAAGATGATCGGCATACAGATCGGCGCCGCTTCCTTCATGGATGAGGGCGTTGGAGAAGTGCTGGATATTGTACAAAAGCGTGGCGCTGTTAATACAATTTTCATAAGTACATTTTGTTTCGACCGCGGACTAAATGGGCGACAGATGCCGGGAAGTCCTTTTCCCGATCATGGCCCCCAGGAAGATGATAAAAAGTTCTATCATGGCGGGAACTATGCCACACCCCATGCAAAATTTTATCAGAATATCGCAATAAAGGGCGACAAAATGAAGGCGCCCGATTTTGGGAACTCAGATATTCTTGCGAAGGTGATACCCGAAGCAAAGAAAAGAGGTATCAAGGTTTTTGCTTCGGTGCTTGATAGTTTCGATTATCCCGAGGAGGTAGCTAAAATGATCGAGGATTATGTGGAGGTTGACCTTTCCGGTAAAAAAGGCCAGGCCATGTGTTTCTATAAACCAGCCGTACGTGACTTCTGGAAGGCTGTTGTTACCGATATCGCTTCTTCGTACGACATTGACGGAATTTTATTTTTCAATGAACGCAATGGTCCGCTTACCAATACGATAGGGGCCAATTTCGATGTGGGCTTCGACGATTCTCGTATCACCTGCTTCTGCGATGATCACAAGCGCGCGGCGCAAAAGCGCAATATCGACTTTGAACGCGTAAAGGATGGATACCGTCGGCTTGATCGCTTGGTTCAGGAATCGCTGAAAGGGAAGCGACCAAGCGATGGGTACTATGTGGAATTCGAGCGGTTATTAATTAATTACCCTGAGGTTGTCGCGTACCACCAACTTTTCGATAAGGGGAAACACGAGATTTTGAAGGAGGTTAAGGATGCGATAAAAGCGGTTAATAAAAATCTGCAGGTCGGTTTCCATATCGAGCATGAAAACTCGTTCAATCCGTTTTTCAGGGCAACGCGTAATTATGAAGACCTTGCTATGAGAGCCGATTTTCTCAAGGTGGTAGCCTATAACAATGCCGGTGGTGAACGTTATGCCAACTTCATTAAAAGCATCGGCTCGACTATGTTTCGCGACGTTCCCACAGAGGAATTTATGCGCTTTAACAATCACCTGTTGAACTACACTAACGAAGCTCCGCTTGATCAACTTCCCACCTCGGGCCTCTCGGCAGACTATGTAGCGCGCGAAACAAAAAGGGCACTCGAAGGATCGAAGGGAAAATGTAAGATACTCACGGGCATCGACATCAATATTCCAATAAAAAAAACCAGCCGCAAGGCTTCGCCCGAGGACACGTATGCGGCTACTATGGCAGCTTTGAAGAACGGAGCAGATGGGGTGATCCTTTCACGAAAATATTCCGAGATGATGCTTGACAACCTCGCCGCGGCCGGACGTGCCATTCGTGAGGGGGTAAACCGCTAGTCGCAGGCGAAATGATCACAGCCCCTTCGTGCTGGATCATGAGTTTGCAGTCGGAAAAAAGGAACCCAATACTTGAGTGTTAAGAAATGACCACTACTTCGTGATCAAGAATTGATTTGATCTCAAAAACACCTGACCCGTTGGTAACAGTTGGTACTGCCTGTTGTTTGGACACCAGTAATTTAAGATTTCGACCACTCACAGATTTCGGTAATTTGACATTTATCTTTAGCGGCCCGATCGAAATTAATTCATCCAGTGGTTGACGCCAGGTAGCGGCACTTGTAAGATTAACGATATGGAGTACTAGTCTACCTGGTTGTTGGTACAAGTGGCAATCCACCAAACCCGCTCCTTCGATCATCAATGGTAAATCCTCTTTGTTACTCCAACGTATGATGTTGGCTAGTAGATTTCCATGATCTGGATGATTAAAACGTCCAAACTGTCTGTCGATATCAGCGGGTATGAATGCGATTCGTCCTCCATTGCTTTTCGAACGCAGGATCACACCCGGGATATCCGTTTTGGGTTCGCGCATATACGATTTCTCCGGTGGATATGTAGGAAACTGGGGGATAAATGTCATAACGACTTCGGCACCTGCATCCAACCGCAGAGGTTGCAGTAAACCGCCGTAAGGTAAAATATCGGTTTCTTCGAATCCTTTTAATATGGCATGCCGTTTACCAACGACCGCAGGCTCATTAGCTGTGTGAGGACCTGTCGTTTGAGAGCGAAGTTCAGGAGTCAACCGCAAATAAGTATGGTAAGCGTCTATTGCCATTTTTTGGGCAGGAGTCTCCCGCTTTGCAACAGGGATTGTAAGGTGAGCACCAAAAATGTCTGAAAGCGCATAGTCAGAACGTGCATCTCCCATTTCATCAAATAAGCCGGCATCACCAGTGGCAACGAGGTTGCCGCCACGATCCACAAACCGCCGAATCGCCGCTTCCTGTTCTTTGGTAATGAGGGCGAGATTCGGTAACACAAGCAAAGAGAATTGGGACGCATCACGATCAATATGATCAGCATGAACAGGCAGGTATGGTATCCGTGCTCTAACAAGTGCCTGGATCATTCCTCGCCAGGGAAGATCTACCAATTCATCAGCATTGTCTCTCCCGTAAAAATCAGTATTGTCCTGAGACCATACCACTCCCACATTGGCGATAGGTGTGCGGTTCAACAAATATTCTTCATTGGTTTTATGCCAGTTCATAATGGGCTGGGCCGTATGATACTTCCGGCGGTCTTCATGGTAAGCAGAAATCATATGCCACCATGGTTGTATTCCTCCGGCGATACCATTGATCATCCACATCCGTGCTTCAGCCGCGGGTTTGCTTCCAAGGCGAAACCAGGGTTTTGCATGATCGTACATAGCCATACTTTCAGGTGCGAGTTTATTCCACCCCGCAAGGCCATGCACCAGCTTTCCGATTTCGCCGTTGTGTTGAAAGCCGCTGGAGTCAGACCGGGACTGATCATCCAGCATAATGATATCAGCACGTTTGCCAATTTCCTTATAATCACGAAAACTTCTGCTCTGCCCGCTAATGGAGCCGCTATTCATCCCTGACCAGGTGCAGTCCACACCACCTGCCGCTTTTGTTGTTCTATTGTTCAAATCCCATATTTCGAGACGCCGATCATAATTCCACCTTATCCATTGTTTGTAACCCTTATCGTCCCAATTTTTCTTTAGAGGGATGTTCTGCCCGGTCTTATCGCGAAAACTTTTTTTACAATTTTCACAATAGCAGATAGACTCCCGACCTAAACCACTCCAGCTATTGTCGGTAAATCCTTCTGGTTTATACATCTGGGCAATCTCGGTAAGGATGGCAGGAATATGTACCTGGTAGTAGGGACTATTTACACATGAAATATAAAGATCAGCTGCTTTGTAAGGTTTTCCTTCGCCGTCAAGCGAAAACCAGTCAGGATGAGCCTGGTAAAATTCTTCATGAGCCCTGTTTGAATCCATACGCGCAAATACGACAATGCCATCTTCTTTGGCTGCCTTACAGATTTCACCAAACAGGTCACGGCCACCAAGAAATTCGGCTTTACGATGCAGTGGTATTTTTGTTGGGTAATACGCCACAATTCCGCCTGCGTTTACTATAATACCTTCCGTATTTGTCTTCTTCCAAAAACTTCGCCACCATGCAATATCATATCGTTCAGGATCCTTTTCGGTGATGTTGATCTGGCCCCAGCGTGTTACTCTTTCAAACCACGGCAATTTTTTGTTGGGATTTCCGGCAAATGGTAAATCTTTCGCATCTATCCTGAAAGGGTTACTCGCAATTATTGTAGTGCCGACCATTGTGCTTTTTAAAAAATGTCTTCTGCTATTACCTGAATTCTTCATATCGTGATTTGGTAATTTGACGAATCGTTGATGCTTCTACTTTATAAGAATATCAATCGCCGAAAAGGTAATGAATTCTTAAACGCAAAAGAAGAGTGGGTCGTGGCGAATCGGACTCGTGACGGGTTGGATGTAACGAACATTATGTATTCCAGTTTTGTGAGAGAAGATCTTTTATCTTGTTGAGTAAGCAGATAATCCTGACCTTGTTATTTGATAAAGTTTCTTTATTGGTATTTTTGATCCTTGACTAATAACCTATCATTTCTTGAATAGCATTCTCGCCTCGGTTTTTAGAGCGATTTTTAAAATAACTGCTTTAAGGAAGCACTTTTATGGAGTACATAAAAGATTTTTCAAACCCTCTGGCGTTTTCAAAGGCATTTCGAAGAAAATAATATACAGGAATGGGATTGTTCTTGATCTCGACATCAATGACTGGATTCAGCAAAATCTCTATTTTCTCGATCAGTATGAAGAAAAAGAGATCAGATTCTTAGAAAGTTTACTCAAACCCGGAGATCTGTTTATTGATGTTGGGGCCAACATTGGCTTATTTTCACTCGTTGCGTCTGCGATAGCGGGAGAGTCAGGAAAAGTGTATGCCTTTGAACCATATTCTAAAAATTTCGACAAACTGCTGCACCATGTTCATCTTAACCGGCTTGGAAATGTAGTTGCCGAACGCCTGGCGGTTTCGGACAAAAGCGGGTGGATCGATATAAGAGCTAATGACGACGACAACAATGACGGGATGATTAGTGCATATGTTGATAGATATACCTCATTCGAGACGGTCCCAACAATCGACCTGGATCAATATATCAAAGACAAAATCAAACAACCCATCCGATTCGTTAAGATCGACATTGAAGGCGGTGAATATTTAGCCGTCAAAGGGATGAGTACAACGCTAGCAAAAGATCACCCGGTCGTAATGGTTGAAATAAATCCAGACATATTATCAAAAACCAGCTTTACTCCAGCCATGATCGAGGACGAATTCTTTCGGTTACAGTATTCAAAATACTTTCTCGGCCTCAAAGGTCAATTATTAACAGAAAGGGCGCCGGGTGACAGTTCCCACAATTATGTCTTTAAGTTCGATCACTTACTCAGCAGCAGCAAGCTCAGCACATAATCCGCAGCGAGGATGGCGATACATGCGGTAACAACAGACCTTGTGCCGGCACGGCCGATCTCCAGCGAGCCACCAGTAACAAAATACCCGAAATAACAGGATATTGCCGCGATAAGAAAGGCGAAGACATAGGATTTGATCAGCATGAAAAAGATGCTGAAAGACTTGAAACTGGTGAGCAAACCGATGTCGTAGACATCCGGAGAGATGATGCCCGTGAGTTTTCCTGCCACCCTGCCTCCCCATATACCCAGGGCGGCGGCAAAAATTACCAGCACGGGGATCATGATCAGCGAAGCCAATACTTTGGGAAGAACAAGATAGGTTTTGGTATTGATCCCAATTACTTCCAGTGCATCGATCTGTTCTGTAACCCGCATGTTTCCGATTTCGCTAGTGATCTTGCTACCCACCACTCCGGCCAGTACAATACAAACCAGGGTGGGGGCGAACTCCAGCAGCACCGTTTCGCGTACAATCTGCGCGATCGCCGTCTGGGGTATCAGCGGACTCACCAGTTGATAGGCCGTTTGAACGGTGGACACGGCTCCTATAAAAAAAGAGATGATCAGCACGATGGGCATCGACCGCCAACCTATTTCGACGCACTGGTGCATGAGTTCCTTCCAGTACATCCTGGCATTCTCCGGTTTGGAGAACATGTTTTTCAACATAAGTGTAAACCGCCCGAAGTCGGATAAATAGGACATCCCGCGAAATTAAGCTACTAATGGCTGCCCTGTGATCTTCCTAAAAAATAGTTATAACTAATTAAATAGTTTGAAAACTAAAAAACTAGTTGTAGATTTAGGTTATGAAAACATTGACGAAAGCCGAGGAGCAGGTGATGCAGGTCTTATGGAAGCTGGAGCGGGCCTTCCTCAGGGACATCGTGGACGCGATGCCAGCTCCGAAACCACACCAGAATACCGTGGCGACCATTCTCAAGATCCTCACGGAAAAAAAATTTACGGCGATCAATGTGATGGGAAGACAGCACCAGTATTACACGCTGGTGAGCAAGGAAGAATATTCCCAGAGTACGATCAGGCAGGTCGTTAAAAATTATTTCAACGGATCCTTCCGCAATGCGGTGTCATTTATGGTTAAGGAAAAAAATATCTCACTGCAGGAACTGGAAATATTGATGACCGAGATCAAAAACCAGCAAAAACTAAAAAAATGATTTCTTCATTTGCCTACCCCGTATCCGTTTTTCTTTGTTCCGGCTTACTCTATGCCTATTATTACTGGTTTCTGAAAGACAGTATTGTCCACCAGTTTAACAGGTTCTATCTGCTGGGTGCGGTGCTACTCAGTATGATTATTCCGCTTATCAGCATTCCCATATTCTTATCTGGTCTCTCAAGTGGGGTGGACGAAGGAAGTCTGTTCAGTCGTTCCATCGCCGCGCTGCCGGAAGTATCCGAAGGGAATCTTTTTGAATCCGCAGCAGGTGCTGGCCAGCCAGCCGGAACTCATTTTACTATTAATGAAGTTATCACCATGGCTTACCTGGCACTGGCCTTGTATTTTCTGATCACCCTCATCATCTCTCTGATCAGAATTATTCTGATCATCCGGAAACATCCAATAAGCAAACCAGGTGGTTTTACTTATGTGCTCACTGACAGGAATGACTGTCCCTTTTCATTTTTTCAATGGATATTCTGGAACAGGAGCATTCCGCAGGATGACCTCCCAGGACGACAAATGATGCGGCATGAAGAGTTTCACGTGAGTCAGCTGCATTCACTCGATCGAATCTTCATGGAAATCATTACGGCTGTTTTCTGGTTCAATCCCTTCTTCTGGTTGATCAGAAAAGACCTCAGTAGTCTTCATGAATTTACTGCGGATAAAGCCGCCATTGCCGGGGAAGGAGGGGAGGGTTACTCTGAGTTGTTATTGGGAAGGCTGTTCGGAACTTCTCCGCTACCGCTGACTATTCCGTTTTTTAAATCATCACACATAAAACGACGTATTCTTATGCTTTACAATCCCGGTATTACCCCAACCACAAAAATCACCAGATGGATGTCGGTGCCATTTTTGATCCTGACTTTCGCGATTTTCGCCCTGAGTTTTAAACCTGTGAAACCATTGTCCGGCACAGTTCCGCTAGCTAAGCCGATTACCATTGTGATCGATGCGGGTCATGGAGGCCATGACAAGGGCGCATTAGGTGCGGATGGGTCAGCCTCGGAAGCGGACATTACCATGCAGATTTCAAAAAAGATTGCCGAGCTCGCAAATGACGCCAACGTGAAAGTGATCCTGACAAGAAAAGGAAACGCCTCGACGTCGGGTCAGGATGATTTCGTTGAGCTCAAGGACAGAGTGAACATCACAAAAAAGATTAACCCCGAGGCCTTTATTTCAATTCATATCAATCTTTCGCCAGACAAAAATACAAGCGGCTGCGAAGTCTTTGTATCCAGGAAAAAGGAGAATGACGAAAATAGTGTTGCCCTCGGAAACTCTATTCTCAAAGCGATTTCACCGCTGGGACTTATGGATCGGGGAGTGAAAAAGAGAGAGCAGCAGGGAATCTGGGTGCTGGACGCAGCAGGAAACTACCCGGCTGTGCTTGTGGGTGTTGGTTATATGTCTAACGCGAAGGACCTTGCATTCATCACCGATCCTGCCAACCAGGAAAAAATCGCTAAGGCAATACTCAATGCAGCGGTGAGCAACCTCTCGTCTTCAAACTGATATCTTTTCTGATCAGGACGACGATATCATTCCAGGGTATCATATTTATTGCAAAATCAGTGGGATTCCAGACAACCCACAAGAATAACCAGTCTTGAAAGGCAGTTTTGCCTGGAAGGCTGAGACAGGGTCGGGTCGGCCTTCTTCCGGGCATCGGGTGATTTTTCATATTTTGCGAATACGTATTTCACTATGATGGTAGTCTTACTGCCGTCGGGTAATACAAAACTCGCATATGAAAATGATAAGGTTGATTTTTCCTGCATTGCTGTTGATGATAACGATTGTCGGACAAGCGCAGGACAGTCCTCCATTCAGAAATAAAAATCTTTCTGTTGATGAACGGATAAGTTCTTTGCTGGGGTCACTATCCCTCGAAGAGAAAATCTCCCTGCTTGGTTATCAGAGCAAGGCGGTCTCAAGATTAAATATTCCAGCTTATAATTGGTGGAATGAGGCTTTGCACGGTGTGGCAAGGGCGGGTAAGGCTACAATATTTCCGCAGGCGATTGGCATGGCCGCAAGTTTCGACCCTGACCTACTTGGGGAAGCCGCCGGCGCAATTTCCACTGAGGCTCGTGCGAAGTATAACCTTGGCGTTAAACTCAACCGGCACCTTCAGTACATGGGCCTCAGTTTCTGGTCGCCCAATATCAATATCTTCCGCGACCCCAGGTGGGGGCGTGGACAGGAAACCTATGGGGAGGATCCTTTTCTTACTGCTACCATGGGTGTGGCCTATGTACACGGCCTTCAGGGCGATGATTCACTTCACCTAAAGGCATCCGCATGCGCTAAGCATTTTGCCGTGCACAGTGGTCCTGAAAAGGGAAGACATGAATTCAATGCGGTAGTTAATGAAAGAGATCTCAGGGACACCTATCTCTACGCCTTTGAAAAACTCGTAGATGCGGGAGTTGAGTCGGTGATGTGTGCCTATAACCGTGTCAACGGGGAACCCTGTTGTACGGGCAACACACTCATCAGGAATATTTTATTGAATGAGTGGAAATTTAAGGGACATGTGCTGACGGACTGTGGAGCCCTGAACGACATCTATAGCCGTCACAAGGTATTGCCGGATGCAAAATCCGTAGCCGCCGCCGCAGTGAAAACCGGTGTGAGCCTGGATTGTGGCAATGTTCTACAGGATCATGTGATGGAGGCAGTACAGCAAAAACTCTTAACTGAGGAAGACATCAATAAGGCGCTGAAGCCTACACTGCGAACCCAGATGAAACTCGGATTTTTTGATGATCCTGCTGGTTCGCAGTATGTGAACTATGGAGCAGACAGTATTGCCAATGCCTGGCATATTTCACTTGCGAGAAAAATGGCGCGGGAAAGCATGGTGCTGTTGAAAAACAAAAACGGAATTCTTCCTCTGGATCAATCTAAGTATCCAGCTATCATGATCGTTGGGCCAAATGCAACTTCCCTCGACGTGTTGGCTGGCAGTTATCACGGAGTTAGTGATAAGGCGGTCAATTTTGTGGAAGGCATCACGGCCGCAGTCGACCCCGCCACGAGGGTGGAGTACGATATGGGTTGCGATTACAACGACACAGTCCGCTTCGGCGGCATCTGGGCCGCCGGTAATGCCGACATCACCATTGCCATACTTGGACTGACACCGGTATACGAGGGCGAGGAAGGCGATGCCTTCCTGGCTACGCATGGCGCCGACAGGCGGGATCTGGGTTTGCCCCAAGCGCATATTGCTTACCTTAAGGCATTAAGAAAAGCAACCAAAACACCCATTGTACTTGTAATCAATTCCGGAAGTGCGGTTGATGTATCAGCAGTAGAACCCTACGCCGACGCGGTGCTCCTGGCCTGGTATCCCGGACAGGAAGGAGGTAATGCAATGGCTGACATTCTCTTTGGGAAGGTGTCTCCATCGGGCAAATTGCCAGTCACTTTTTACCGGTCGTTGAACGATCTTCCTTCCTATACCGATTATTCGATGAAGGGCAGGACTTACAGGTATTTCAAAGGTGAAGTGCAGTATCCATTTGGCTTTGGTCTTAGTTATACGCATTTTGATTATGCATGGCTGGAAAAACCTGTTATGATAAATGACAGTCTGCGGTTCTCCATCAGGGTAAGGAACAGCGGGAAATTCGATGGCGATGAAGTGGTTCAGGCTTATGTTCATTATCCTTCCGGTGACGACTTGCCAATCCAGGAATTAAAGGCCTTTAGGAGAATGCCTTTAAGAATGAACCAGGAAACAACCGTCAAATTCAGCATCCCGCTCAGCGACCTGCAAAAATGGGATTCTGCCAGACATACCTGGAAATCGTATCCGGGAGAATACAGAATTGTACTTGGATCTAATTCCATGGACGCCAGGCTAAGTGCTCCGGTGAAACTGGGCAGGTTGAATTCACGCAAATAACAGATTCTGTACTTTCATCTTTGATAATTGAGAATGAAAAAAAACTTATTCCTTTTTGTTGCAGGGCTAGCCCTGCTGTTTATTCAATCACCTCTTATTGGGCAGATTAATTCCCGGGAGATCAATACCACGCTGATGGTAAACCAAATCGGGTTCAGACCTGAGTCGCCTAAATATTGCATTTCTCCGGGTACAACGAAAACTTCTTTTGAGGTAATCAGCGTGACTAGCGGCAAAACCGTCTATTCAGGAACGCTCTTACCGGTTCATGGAGATTTCGGAAGCTATTTAAAAGCTGAATTCAGTGTTTTGAAAGAAGATGGTCAGTATTATCTGAAAACAGATTCGTCCCGATCATATCCCTTCACCATCAGCGATTCCATTTACAGTCCGACGATAACCCTGATCGCCGGATATTTTTCCAGGCAAAGATGCGGGGCCAGTTCAACAGGATACTTTGCACCCTGTCACACTGATGATGGTGTACGCATTGATAATGGTATTCACCAGGACGTTAGTGGAGGATGGCACGATGCCAGCGATCTCAGAAAATGGGTTGGCGCGACCATTTACGGAATGATTGGATTGGCAAAGACCTATGAATTACAAAAAGGGCCCTTAAGAGCCCGGCTACTGGATGAGCTCATCTGGGGCAACAGGTACTTTCTGCGGATGCAGGAGCCAGCGGGTTATGTTATGAGTTTTGTGGGTGGTGACGTAAGGAAGCATTCTGACAGCAATCGTTGGACCGACAATGACATAGGGCAGGAGGGTGGAGAATTAAAATTTGTGAGTCCCAATGCGGGAAGTTCCAAAACGCCCATGCTGGTTTTTGGAAATAAGGACGACAGAGTAATCGAAACTGCTCCCCTGGACCGGGTGGGACAATTCAATTTCATTTCCGCCGAGGCAATGATGTCCAGAATAACTAAATCAGGAGATCCGGATTATGCTCAAAAATGTCTTCGGGCTGCGGAGAAATGTTTCCAATACGTTACCGGGCAAAAAATTGATTCAACAGCGGTTTCGCTGGGAGCTGCTATTCACGCGGCTCTCGAAATGTTTAAGACTACGGGATTGATCAAGTATAAATCTTTTGCGGTGAAATCCGCAGCCGCATTGCAAACACTTCAGGTTACTGATGAAAAAGCTGACCTGCAGGGATTTTTTTTCAATTCTTTTAAAAGAGACGAACCATCAAAGGAAATCTGGCAGGGTTGCATCGGGTTTATCGCCATCGCTGATCTTTGTCAGGCGTTTCCCGATCATGCCGACCTACCCCGGTGGAAGCAAATACTGCGGATTTATGGAAAAAATTATTTATCGGAGCTAAGCAAACGCAATGCGTTCTCCATTGTACCATTTGGGTTATTTACTAGCGACCCGGGAAGTGCAAGAAAAGCCGGACGATATTGGTATCGTTATTTTATGAAACCGGAACTTGACTGGTGGGTCGGAATCAACTCCAACCTGGCTTCGGCAGGGGTTGGCCTGGTAAAAGCTGCAAGAATTTTACAGGACAAGGAAATGCTGAATCTTGGTCAGGAACAGCTGGACTGGATAGCGGGGGTAAATCCTTTCGCCAGTTCCACAATAATTGGGGTTGGCCGAAATCATCCAGTTCATTTCCAGGGAGAATCGTTTACTCCATCAACACCCATAATTCCAGGTGCGGTGATGAATGGCCTAGGCGGTACAGAAAACGACGAGCCCTCGATTGGTCATGGTGACTGGCAGATATCGGAGTACTGGACGCCCATGGTATCCTATACGCTGTGGCTGATTGCTGAACTATCGGTTAAATAATCAGTTTACTCTTTTAGCAGTTTATCAATATAGTCAACGAATTTTTTGTCGTTGTAATCGGCGGTTCCTTCGTGACGGAAAACAATTTCTCCTTTTTTGTTTAGCAACAGGGTAGTGGGAAGCAGTCCGCCAAAGAAGTCGCGTGGCATCTCGCTGGCCACGGTGAACAAAGGCAGGTGGTAACCATGGCGGTCGAGAAATTTCCTGGCCTTCGGAAAATTGCTGTCGGCATCCACCATAATAAAATTCATCGAACTATTCTCGCCGTATTTCTTGAATACTTTATTGATGGAAGGCATTTCAGCGCGGCAGGGTGGGCACCAGGTTGCCCAGAAATTGATGAAGACCACTTTTCCTTTCAGTGAATTCAATGAAACAACCTTTCCTTCGCCATTTCTGAAACTTACTCCTTCAGAACCCGGCTTCAATGCCACGGTAGTTTCCGCGGGCGGTACATCCGGGTTATAGAAACCAAGTTTCATCAGCCCCTCGATCAATGTGGCTTTGGCGCCTGGATTCACCAGCAACAAGATAAGGAGGGCTACAAGCAACAGGTTGATGATCGCAGACCGGGAGAGCCTGTACTTTAACAAGTTCATTCGTAAAGGTAAGACGATAGAGTCAGGAACAGAAACAGAAACAGGAACAGAGGAGACAGAGAAACAGAAGGAGAAAGAGGAAAGAAACTCAAATGAGATTTGCGCCCTGCCTCCGGCAGACAGGCTTTGCACTTTTCTTTGCGTTTAACGACGGCGAACATTCTGGCCACGATTTTAGCCTTGACGATGTTTTTGCTGCTCCATGCCAGCTTGCCTTCCTTAATGCGCCTGTTGTAATAAGCTTTTAGTTCTTCGTTGTATTGAATGGCTGAGTTTGCTGCAAGCCCTAAAAGGGCTTTTGCTTCTTTGTTAGCCAGGTGGCTGACCTTGGATTTACCTTTGATGCTGGTGCCGCTCTCCTGTTTAAACGGTGCCAGGCCTGCATAACAATTGAACTTTCTGGCACTGGCGAACTTTTGAAAGTTCTCCGTGCAGCTGATCATGTAAGCGGCGATCACAAAACCCACACCCTTGATGCTGCACAGCAATTCATAATTGTTTTTTAATAGCGGGCTGGCCGCTATTACCGCTTTGATTTGTTGTTCAATGACTTTGATGTGGACAGTAAGTTCTTTGATTACTGTAGTCTGAACGCTAAAAAGGAGGTCCCCTGTAGTGCAGGTGCCGGTCGTGAGCATTCCCTTTAAACGACTTTTATATCCTGCCCGATCCTTTACCAGCTTGGCCCGCAGGCTCATTAAGTCTTTTAGGGCAGCCACTTCGGTGCTGCACATCAGGTGGGGTTGCAGCTCATCCCTTCTAAGCCATCCATACTCAGCAATACGCCTTGCATCGGCCTTATCATCCTTGCCTCTGATCAGTCCTGCTGAACGTTTGATGTGCAGGGCAGACAGCTTGCAGAAGTCAATGTCATTGGCAAGCAAGAACTTTTCCAGCCGGTAGCTGTAGTGACCGGTATGCTCCATGACCACCATAAGGCGAGGATGCGAAGTGCTTTCCTTTCTTAGCGCCGACAGTAAGCGTTTAAACCCACCGGCCTCATTTTCAATGCGAAATGAATTACCTGATGGTTTAAAATGAATGTCCAGGGTGTCCTGAGATACATCAACACCCACAATCAAAAAATCTTGCATAAATTAGATTTAGGTTTTTAGAAAATAGTTGTCACATCCAAGACCTTTAACAGACCTGCGAAGTCTGAAATTCTAAACGGATCGTTGACAACATAGGTTTAAGAAGTGGGGACTAATACGCGAACAGAGCCCGTAAGCTCATGCCTTTGCTAAGTTCACCCCACTTCTTTCCTAATTTCCAGCTAAATGCCTTTGCGTGAAGACTTTGGGTGAGTCCTACCTCTTCTTCCTTCTGTTCCTGTTTCTGTTTCTCCCTCTTCCTGTTTCTGTTTCTCCCCTCTTCCTGTTCCTGTTTCTGTTTCTCCCTCTTCCTGTTTCTGTTTCTCCCTCTCTCTTCCTGTTCCTGTTTCTGTTTCTCCCTCTTCCTGTTTCTGTTTCTCCCCTCTTCCTGTTCCTGACCTTACGCCATCACCCCGCCATCGATGGTGATCACACTGCCGGTGATATAAGCATTTTCCGGATTAGACAAATAGAGGACCAATCGACCTATATCCGCAGGATCTCCATACTTTTTTAGTGAAGAATGTGTTTTCTGAAGTGCGCCGCTTTCGGAATCTGCGGGATTCATGTCCGTATCGATTGGACCGGGCTGAATGAGGTTGACCGTGATATTTTTTTCGCCAAGATCACGGGCAAGCCCCTTGCTGAAACCCACCAATGCAGACTTGCTCATTGAATAGAGGGTGCCTTGAGCGCCGCCCACACGGTCAGCCATGTTACTTCCAATATTAATAATGCGGCCGCCATCCTTCATGTGTTTTGCTGCTACCAGGCAGGTTTCGAAAATGGCGCGCACGTTCACCGCGATCGTTTGGTCAAAATCTGCCAGTGTGTGTTCTTCAAATGGACGACCAATGTAAATACCTGCATTGTTCACCAGTATGTCCAGGCCGCCATACGTATTTATGACCGACTCCAGCGCACTGCTTACGGCGCCGGGTGCAGAATTATCTGCCTGCATGGGGATGGCCTTTCCCCCCAGGCTTTTTATTTCTTCACTCAGCGCCAGTGCCTTCTCATTTGAACTCGAGTAGGTGAAGATGACCGTTGCTCCTGCTGACGCCAACTCCCTGACTATTCCTTTGCCGATGCCCCTGCTACCACCGGTAACAAATGCAATTTTCTTTTTCAATTTATCCATATCATTTTTTTATGACACAAAACTAGGCTCATTGAGTTATATTTGTGTGTACATACACAATTGTTAAGTACTATCATAAATGTAAGTATGCGAAAAGAAACATCTACCAATCTCGTTAATGAAAAAAGGCTAAACAGGTATTGCGGCATAGCCTACACACTGCAGATCATCGGTGGCAGGTGGAAAGCATCTATCCTCAGCTGGCTGATTTCGGGGAAGATGAGGTATAACGAACTTCGCAGATCGATTCCAGATGTTTCGGAACGAATATTGGTACTCCAGCTCAGGGAACTGGAAAGAGATGGTGTGATCAAAAGAATTGTGCATCCTGAAGTGCCACCAAGAGTAGAGTATGAATTAACTGAACTGGGAAAATCCATGAGACCGATTCTTAAAGTACTTTCTGAATGGGGTGAGACTTATCGTCCCGACTGATCCTCATAAACGGGGTGTTCTTCCACGTGTTTGGTTCGTTGATTTTT
The DNA here is from genome assembly GCA_963808065.1 of uncultured Chitinophagaceae bacterium. Classification (GTDB taxonomy): domain Bacteria; phylum Bacteroidota; class Bacteroidia; order Chitinophagales; family Chitinophagaceae; genus Flavitalea. Next base: position 137,820 of record CAWEEK010000006.1, on the reverse strand, counting down.
GTCATCAGGGAATTTCTTTCCACCTGCACCGGATGGCAACTAAGCTAAAATGCTTAAATTGTCCGGATGAAAAACAACCACGATTCATCCAGAAGAAGTTTTCTTAAGAAACTTACGGGCAGTTCAACCGCTCTGGCACTTGGTACAGGTGCGTTGGCTGCGGAACAGGGAAACTCTATTTTCCATGAGCTGCTGAACAGAAAAAGATATGGTGCCAACGACAACATCAATATTGCATTGATTGGCGCCGGCAGCATGGGCAGTGGTGACACGACCACCGCACTGACTGTCCCCGGCATCAAGCTTGTTGCGGTTTGTGACCTGTACAACGGCCGTCTGGCGTCTTCAAAAACAAAATGGGGTTCCGACCTATTTACGACACGAAGCTACAAGGAGATCCTCGCAAGGAAGGATATCGACGCCGTGATCATCGGCACCCCTGATCACTGGCACCAACAAATCTCTATCGATGCGATGAATGCAGGCAAACATGTTTACTGTGAGAAACCAATGGTCCACGACATCACTGAAGGACCAGCGGTAATTGCGGCACAGAAAAAAACAAGTAAGATTTTCCAGGTCGGAAGCCAGGGAGTTTCTTCACTTGGAAATGAAAAGGCCAAGCAATTACTTAAGGAAGGAGCCATCGGTAAACTGAACTATGCGGAAGGTTTCTGGGCACGCCATTCACCTGAGGGAGCCTGGCAATATCCCATCCCCAAAGATGCGTCGCCATCAACGGTCGACTGGGATACTTTTGTCAGCAATACCACAAAAAGAAGTTTTGATGCCACGAGGTTTTTCCGCTGGAGGAATTACCGGGATTATGGCACCGGCATGTCGGGTGACCTCTTCGTACACCTTTTCTCGAGTCTGCATTTTATTACAGACTCATTTGGTCCGAACAAGATCTATGCAGCGGGTGGACTGCGTTACTGGAAAGATGGCAGAGAAGTGCCGGATGTTTTACTCGGGACATTCGACTATCCCGAATCAGCCGCCCATCCCGCTTTCAATCTTTCACTCCGCTGCAATTTTGTTGATGGAACCAGTGGTACTACCTACCTCAAACTGGTTGGCAGCGATGGCTCGATGGATGTGACCTGGGACGATGTGACCCTGAAAAGAAATACGGGTTCAAATGACGATGATCCTTTTTACAAACAACAGGTGGAGAAGTCCGGGGGTCAATTGAGTAACCGGAAAAAAATCCTTCCTCCGAAGGAATACAAGTTCGAAGCGGAGAAAGGTTATCTTGGCGGACCCTATGATCATTTCGCAAATTTTTTCAATGCCATCCGCACTAACGGCAAGGTTGTGGAGGATTCCACTTTCGGGTATCGCGCTGCCGCACCCGCCTTGTTGTGCAATGACAGTTATAACCAGGACACCGCGATCCTGTGGAATCCTGAAAAAATGCTTCTTGTCAAAAAATAAAATATAAATATGTTATTAAAATTCTTCAAGATTTCTTTGACTGTTTGCCTGATAGTGAGCTATGCCTCCTGCTCCGACAACAGTAGCAATTCAACAACGAGTTCCGACTCGGCCCTTGTGGACACGACAGTGGGCAAGATGGAATCGGAAACTTCCACCTGGGTAGACCTTTTCGATGGTACCTCGCTAAAAGGTTGGCATGGATACAACCGGAAGGGTGAAGTAAAGAACTGGAAAGTGGAAGACAGTGCATTGGTCTGCCTCGGGGCAGCAAAAGATGCCCATGGCGGTGACCTGATTACTGATTCGCTCTATGATAATTTTGAATTGCAATGGGAGTGGAAGGTGAACAAGGGTAGCAACAGCGGGGTTATGTACCACGTTATAGAAAACCCAAAATACAAGGCGCCTTATGAAACGGGCCCTGAATACCAGATGATCGATGACAAGGACTTTCCTGAAAAACTTGAAGAGTGGCAGAAATCAGGCGCTGATTATGCAATGAACCCAGCCGGTTCAAACAAGAAACTAAACCCCGTAGGTGAATGGAATAACAGCAGGATCGTTTTCGACCATGGTCATGTTGAGCACTGGCTCAATGGCGAAAAAGTGCTTGAATTCGAAGCCTGGAATGATGTTTGGAAGAATCAGAAAACCAATGGAAAATGGAAGGACTATCCCGACTATGGCAATGCAAAAACAGGCGGGATCGCCCTTCAGGATCACGGCAATAAAGTTTATTTCAAGCATATACAGATCCGGCCCCTTTAGGCTTTTGGATTCTCATGACTGAACTGCATATCCGCGCTGGTGTGGGACATGATTCAACAACTACCGTTGTCCCACCCAATGCGGATATATAGGTATTTGCCAGCTGGCAAGATTTAGCTTTTCCGACTGTTCATCACTCAAACGCCAGTCCGTGCTTTCAAGATTTTCAATTAATTGCTGTTCATTTCTGGCACCTATTACAACATTGGAAACCGTAGGATTTCTCAGCACCCAGTTGATGGCGACCTGTGCGACGGTTCTGCCCGTTTCGATGGAAATTTCTTCCAGGACATCGGTAACGCGATAAAGATATTCATCCTCCACTGGCGGAGCACCCACGAGGCCGCCAGCCTTTACCCTGCCTTCCGGAAGTGGGGCGTTTCGTGTTATCTTCCCCGTTAGTCTACCCCAGCCCAGCGGGCTCCATACCATCAAACCCATCCCCTGATCCTGCAGCAAGGGCATCAGTTCCTGTTCGTAATCCCTGCCAATCAGTGAATAATAACCCTGGTAAACCACAAATTTTTCGAGATTAAGGTCTTTGGCCAGATACTGAGATTTTTGTAACTGCCAGGCAGCAAAATTTGAAGCACCGAGGTAACGAATCTTGCCGCTGTCAACCATCGTGTTAAGTGTGCGCAGTGTTTCTTCGATGGGAGTGGACTCGTCAAATCCATGAATAAAATAGAGGTCGACATAGTCTGTCTGAAGCCTGCGCAGGCTGTCCTCCAGCGCCTTTATTAAGTGCCATCTAGACGCGCCTCTTTCGTTGTTTCCTGGCCCCATAGAATAGCCTCCCTTCGTGGAGATGATCATTTTTTCTCTTCGTCCTTTTATTGCCTGTCCGAGTATTGTTTCGGCATCGCCTTGCGAGTACACATTGGCTGTGTCGAAAAAGTTGACTCCTCTTTCCATCGCGATGTCCACCAGGCGACTTGCTTCGCTAATATCCGTTTGCCCCCATCTTTGAAAAAATTCATTTGTCCCACCGAAAGTGCCGGTGCCAAAACTGAGAACCGGGACTTTAAGTCCTGATAGTCCAAGATTTCTGTATTCCATAATTTGTTTTGGCAACAAAGTTCCCACGGGAGGATCGGCAGGTAAAGGATAAAGCGCACTAAGATCTTGTGATATTTGTCACAATCCAGAGCATTTCACGCAAAGGCGCAAAGAAAACGCAAAGGCGCGATGAAGACCTGTGTTTTCTTGCGTCTTTGAGGCTTTGCGACCACCGAAGGTGGCTTTGCGGCCTGCCTACGGCAGACAGGCTTTGCGTGAAATCAACTGGTATCAAAGGTCCCACACTAAGGAAATTTGAATTGAAGAAGACATGGTGTAGTTTACATCTTCATCAATACTTTATGATATGATTGCAGTCATAGATCCCAAAATAAGAAAGATGAGTCCGCAGCTTCTTGTGACGGACCTTGATCGTGCAATTACTTTTTACACGAAAAAACTGGGCTTTGAACTCGAGTTTCGTTATGAAGACTTCTATGCCGGTATTCTTAAAGATGGGTGTTCGATTCATCTTAAAACTGGAAAACCTTCAATCGAAGCCCTGAAAAGTAAAAGAGAAAATAATGATCTTGATATTGTTTTTTCCGTGGATAATGTCGAAGAATTATATGAACACTTTCTAAAAGAATCTATCGATATCGTTCAACCCTTGTGTGACAGACCTTATGGCCGGGAGTTTTATATCACTGATCCTGACGGTTATATATTTGCTTTTCTCGAAAATGCAGAAGGGCAAATCAGTTGAGCCATTTAACAGGCTGCCCAAGATAAAACCATGAAATTAGGTGAGGGCCAGCCGGCTGAGGGTTTCCCGGGACACACCAAGATAGGAAGCGATCATGGCTTTTGAAACCCGTTGGAGTATGCCCGGATATTTTTCCAGCAAGTCTTCGTACCGGTCCCGGGCATTGTTGCTTATCAGGCAAAGTATCCGTCGTTGGAGGTTGATAGATTCCTCCGTTGTTTTCTTTCTGAAGAATTTTTCCATTTTGCCAAGATCACTGCACAGTTTCTCCCGGTTCTCCAGCGTGATCATCAATGCAATGGTATCCTCAAGGCAATTTATATCCAGTGTAGCTTTCGTGCCGAGCTGGAAGGCCTGAAGATCAGTGATCCAGGCATCGCCCATCGCGAATTGCATAATGTGTTCTTTTCCTGTGTCGTCTGTTGAAGAAGATTTTGCCAAACCCTGGGCTATGTAATAGTCGTGGCTCACATAGTTGCCCTCCTGAACGAGATATTGATGTTTATGGAATTTCTTTTCCGTAAAATGTGTATACAAAAAATCGAATTCTTCGTTTGTTAGGGTGACCTGTTGTTCAATATGTGCCCTGAATTGCGCCTGAATTTCTGTCATCATCGCTTTGTGGTATTATGTAAGGGTAAGCCTGATTCTGCTACGAATTTACGAAATTCGGATTTCCTGACTTTGTTGAAGACCAACGAGTGGATCGTGCGGTGAGACTGAGATTCCCCAGCGGGCAATTGTAAGGTGTAGATAAATTCGTTGAAGTTTGCAGGATCGGGGCAAATAAAACTGGAACTATGGCCAATAAGATTTCCATTCCGCAAATGAGGCTTATCAACCAGCATGTCCTGACGCCGGAAGCCAGTACGGTGAAACAGCTTGTTGGATGGATGGGCGCCATCCAGTCGCAGGATTATCAAATGGCCAAATGGGGAATAGGATTGCGGGTTCAGGGGAGTACGGAAACCATCGTGGAAGCGGCCATTGACAATGCGGAGATCATCCGTACTCATATACTTCGCCCGACCTGGCATTTTGTAACGGCAAGGGATGCCCGCTGGATGATGTCGCTGACAGCAGGCGAAGTATATAAAAAGAGCGGGACCTATTTTCGCCAATTGGAACTCGATGCACAGGTATTTAAAAAAACGAATAAGATACTTGAGCAGCTGCTCAAAAACGGAAATCACCTCACCAGGAAGGAAATTGCCGAGCATTTTGAGAAGTCGGGCATAAAGACAGCTGAACTTCGGACAACCTACTTACTCTTCAAGGCTGAACTGGACATGGTGGTTTGTAATGGAAAACGAAGGGGAAAACAATTTACCTATGCCCTGTTTGACGAAAGGGTGCCTGCAGCAAAACCAATGGACAGGGAAAGCGCACTCGCGAAGTTGGCAAAGGTCTATTTTTCCAGTCATGGTCCCGCCACGCTCAGGGATTTTGAATGGTGGAGCGGGCTATTGCTGAGGGATGCGAGGGCGGGTTTGGAAAGCATCAGGCCAGAATTACATTCTGTAAGCATTTCCAACAGGGATTTTTGGTTCTATGAACCAACAACTTCCAGGAAGAAAACTTCCTCAGTGGAACTATTACCCGCCTATGATGAATACACTATATCCTATGCAGACAGGTCCGATGTAATCGATAAAAAATATTCAAAAGAGGTCTTGCTCCGCAACGGCATCTTCAGCCCCGTGGTGGTGATCAATGGACAGGTCGAAGGAATTTGGACCAAGACTGAAAAAAAGGATGCGGTTCACCTGCTGCCGAAAATGATGAACCCGCTAAGTGAATTGAACAGGAGGAAACTGGAAACTGTTGCACGTCGTTATGGGAAATTTCTTGGCAAACCCGTCGTCGTAGATTAGTGTTCCAGGCCTAATTCAGCGCACCCTGGTCTGGGATCTGATCCTGCTGAGACTTTGAGGAGTAATGCCAAGGTAGGAGGCGATCTGGTGATTGGGCACGCGTTGTTCTATCTGTGGGTATTTGAGAACAAATTCCTGATATCTTTCTGCGGCCGACCTGCTGAGGGTTGAACTCAGTCGTTGGGTTGTGGCAATAAACGCATTCTGAACCAGTATTCTGAAATGCCTTTCTAATTTTGGAACTTCCTGGTATAGTTTTTCCAGGTCGGATTTTGTGATCTGGGCAACTTCTGTGTCTTCCAGGCAATCGATATTAAAAGTGGTAGGAGTCTCTGTCAGGAAACTGTATATGTCGCCTACCCACCAGTCTTCCGGCCCAAACTGCACCACATGTTCCTGACCCTTATCGTCGATTTCATAAGTGCGGGTAAGGCCATTGAGGACGAAGGTCTCAAACCTGGTAACAGTTCCTTCCTGTAAGAGAAATTGGTGACGTCTGAACCTGGACACTTTGAAGAGACCCTGAATTATGGCGGTGTCGTCCTCAGTGAGTGACACGTATTTGCCGAGATTTTTTAGCAGCGGCTGGAGCATGATCAAATATATCACCTTCGGGCAAAAGGCCCAATACCCCTTGTATTTAGGCCGCCTCGGCCTTGTACGAGTGCGAGGGTGCAAATAAACTCAAGGTAATTTACAAGTTGTTATGCCGACATATTAAACCTCCCATAGGCGACAAAAGTCGCCATCAGGAACAGGACAAGATTAAACACTATTGCCTTGCCTTCATGGAATTTTAGATGATGAATGACGGCGAGCACCATGATCAGCGCTATACCCGCTGCTGAAAGAGGAGTCAATACCGGCAGGATGTTTAATGCCCATGGAAGAATCAACCCGATAGCAGCCATCAGTTCAACTACGCCGACAAAACGGACGACTGGCACCGAAAACCGGTTTACCCAGGTCATTTTATTTGCAAGTTTGTCAATTGGCTGTCCGGATTTAGTGACGCCTGCGAGGCCAAAGAGAAATGCGAGTATTACCTGGATAATCCATAATGCTGTGTTCATTGTACTCCTCGTTTGAAATACAATATTATCTATCTTTACTTTCCAAAAGTAAGCACTATACAAAAGGTTACCGCTAACCTTTGAGTAATCAAAAAAACAAAAATGAATGCATGCTACTACAAATAAGACTGACCGTCCGACCACGGCAGAGTGCAATAGCAGCTTAGCCGCTGTTGGTGACGCACTTTACGCGATTGGGGGGAAATGGAAATTGAGGATCATCATTGCTCTTTCGGAGGGCAGGCAAAGATTCAATGGACTGCAACGAATGGTGAAGGGCATTTCCGCGAAAGTATTATCAAACGAACTGAAAGAACTGGAATTGAACGGCTTTGTAAAACGAAATGTGCATACAGGAACACCAGTTGTGGTTGAATATGAACTGACGGAATACAGTGCAACACTCAAGGATGTTATGCATTCACTGAGTGCCTGGGGTGCCATGCACCGTGAAAGGATAAAGAAAAGTATGAGGAAGGCGCATGTTCACTGAGGATCAATCAACATTTGTTCTGAGTTTCATTGTTATTAATCCAAGAAAAAAAAATTTCTTCCCTTATCGATTGGATTTATCGTCAGGAATCACCTAGCTTTGTAATACAAAGCACTTTTATGGCTACTGAAACAACTTCACTTGATACGCTGACGGACATCAGAAAGATGATGGAGAAAAGCAGCCGTTTCATCAGTTTAAGCGGCTGGAGTGGGATAGTGGCTGGCATCTGTGCGCTGGCAGGCGCATTTTTCGCTAATCGTACGCTTGCCGGCGCATTTGAAAACAACCAGACCGATCCCACAAATCTGGAAGGAGTAAAAACCAATTTGATCCTGATTGCAGCGGCCGTTTTTGCCAGTGCCTTCCTGGCCGCATTTCTTTTTACCTACTTCCGCAGCCGACGACAGGATGCACCGATCTGGGGAACGATTGCAAAACGGCTTTTATGGAATACCATGCTTCCCATGGCCGTTGGGGGTTTGGTGATACTGCACTTGTTATCCACCGAAAACTATTCACTGATTGCGCCATACACATTGATTTTTTATGGATTGGCACTGATCAATGGAAGCAAATACACCCTTGGCGAAATCAGGTACCTGGGTTATTTGGAAATTGTTCTCGGATTAATCAGTCTGTGGTTCCCTGAGTATTGGTTATTGCTGTGGGCCATTGGGTTCGGCGCAATGCATATAATATATGGTTTAATGATGTGGTGGAGATACGAGCGTAAATAAACGACCAATGAAGAATCCGATCGAAAATTTGAATAAAATCTTTGACAGCAGGGTAAGGCTCGGCATCATGAGTGTGCTTATGGTTAATGAGGAGGTCAATTTCAATCAATTAAAGGAATTAATCGAGATCACAGATGGCAATCTGGCCTCTCACTTGAAGAGTCTCGAAGAAAATGGATTTATCAAAGTGCAGAAAGGATTTATAGGAAGGAAGACCAATACAACATATATCATTACGAAAGCAGGAGAGAAGGCATTTAAGTCGCATATTGACGCACTGGAAAAAATGATCCGGTCATTGGGATAGAGTTCTTTTTTAATAATCCCAGCCTCTCCAATACCAACAGAATTTTCCAAAAGCTCCCTGGTGACAGGAACAGGGTCGTGTTATGTGATCTGTTCATTAATGTGTAAATCATGAAGACATTCATTAGTAAGACATCCATCGTAAGAAAAATATGGAGTACAACGGACATTACGCTGTTTATATTCGCCGGGGCTTCGGCAGAGTTCGCATTAAACAGACAGGTGCATTGGCTGTATTTCACCGGTAAGCTCCCCGCAGACCCTGTTGGCCGGTTGTTCTCTACAATTCGATATGCACAGCAGATTATTTTTAGCGAAGAAGGGGAGGCCGTGGACGCGATTTCGAGGATCAACAAAATTCACCAGGGCGTCGAGTCGGCACGCGGACGGGAAATTCCGGCAACAGCATATAAAGATGTTCTTTACATGTTGATCTATTATACGATCACAGCCTTCGAGGTATTGGAAAGAAAGTTGACCATAAAAGAGAAAGATGAAATTGTGTCGACCTTTGCGAAGATTGGCAGCCGTATGAATATCAAGGATATTCCGGACTTGTATCCCGAATGGGAGAGTATTTATAAAGTTCATTTAACAGAAAACCTGGAGAATAGTTCACACACCCGCGATCTGTTTAAACAATATCGCAGACAATTGGGCGGATTCAGGTATTTCATTCTTCTTGAAATTCAGCGCTTACTAGTTGGTGAAAGAGTCAATCGTTTGCTTCGGCTCGGCCGTCCTTTGCTTGCCCATTGGTTTATTCCGGTATACAAATCAATAAGGAAATACGAGGTGGGTAAGCGGCTTATCCATGTCCTGGTGCCCAGGAAATTCTTGGGTCAGCTAAAGTCAATGGACAAAATGAACACCAGTCGGGCAATAGGCGAGCAATATAGCCTGGAATCAGTTCATTTTCTACTTTAGCATCACCATTTGGCGGGTGTCAACTATATTGTTATCTACGTACAAGGTATAGCTGTACGTTCCTGCGGGCAATTCTCCATTCCTGATATTTATTTTGCCTTCGCCCTTTGCGGCATTAAACACTTTTATCAGGCGACCTGTGACATCGGTGATTCTGATTTGGGCATGACCTGCATTATGGGGCACCTGATAACTAATAACCGTATTTCGGCTAAAGGGATTGGGAGCATTTTGTTTCAAATAACCACTTGAAGTTATTGGTATGCCATTGAGGGCTTTTGTTATCATTGACTGTAAATCATTGAACTGAGTTTGTAAATCACTTATCAGACTGTCTTTTTCATTGACTTGGGTTTGCAAATCACTAATCAAACTATCCTTTTCATCATTTTCTCTACTCAGTTCCTGTACCGACTTCACGAGTGGTGAAATGAAATTATCATAACGGAGGCCATACAATCCATCATCGTTTGCCGGCTTGTCAACCCCGCTGAATTCAAAGTTTAACTTCTTCGCCGCCAATTCCACTTCCTGGGCGACGAATCCATTATAAATAATCTCAGCCCCCGCGGCTTCTGCCATGTCCATTTCTCCATTTGCTGTTTTGTCCTCGTCGTCTGCTGAACTATTCCTGCTTGCTGACCTTCTTTTATTGTAAAAGTCATCCACCCCTTTCACGTTAACCGTGTAGGTGATGGGCCGCAGGCTATTGATGAAGGCAAGTCCCTGTACATTTTCCCGAATGTCTTTTTTATACCTGCCATCCGAAAAGACAGTCCATCCCACTTGTCCCCCGATAGACGTAACTGCAACATTACCAACACGCACTCTATTGGAGGCCGTTACGATTGCACCGGAACCTAGAGCAGTCGCATTGACTAAGTTGCCTGCTGAAACGTCTGCCTGCGCTCCCAGGATCGTATTTCTTGTGCCGGTTATATTCATATCTGCAGTAAAATAGCCGATAGCCGTATTAAAAGAACCGGTTGTATTACCGCTCAGGGAAGCATACCCAGAGGCGGTATTGTCAGATCCGGTCGTGTTATCAATAAGTGCAGATCGTCCAATCGCAACATTGGCATGACCAGTTGTATTGCTGTATAGCGAATGATGTCCGCTGGCTGCGTTGTAATAGCCTGTTGTATTTAAACGCATCGACTCGTTACCCAAGGCAGTATTTTCATAACCTGTTGTGTTGGTAAATAATGCATAAGCACCGAAGCTGGTGTTGTAATTGCCCGTGGTATTTTGATATAATGCGGCAGCGCCCACACCTGTATTATTAATGCCCGTTGTATTGAAGCGAAGGGCATTGGCACCAGTTCCGGTATTTCGGTTTCCTGAGGTGTTTGCTCCTAAACTATAATAGCCGAAGGCCGAATTGTAGTCTGCGTTTGCTGCATCATTCGCAAGCGCATTTGTCCCGTATTTTGTCACCCCTGTCTGAGCATTACTTTCAAAAGTAAAGGCGACTGCCATTACCCATGAGCAAACATGAAAAAAAACCTTTTTCATAAATTTATTTTTTTGTTTATGGGAAATTGGTGGGATGGGAGAGTATGATAATGATGCCTTACTTCAATAAAACCATTTTCTTTGTGTCTACCGTTTTATTATTGACGAACAATGTGTAACTGTAAGTCCCTGGGGGCAATTCACCGCTTCTGATATTTATTTGACCTTCGCCATTTGTGGCATTAAACGTTTTTATCAGGCGACCAGCGACATCGGTGATCCTGATTTGGGCATGGCCGGCGTTGTCGGGAACGTGATAACTAATAACAGTGTTTTCGTTGAAGGGATTGGGAGCGTTTTGTTTCAAATAACCACTTGAAGATATTGGAGTCCCATTCAGGGATTTCGTTATCAATGATTTTAATTCATTTACTTGAGTTTGTAAATCAATAATCAGACTGTCCTTTTTATCTCCCCGATTTTGTAAATCGCTAATCAGGCTATCTTTTTCATCGTTTTTTACGCTCAGTTCCTGCACCGCTTTTACAATTGGTGAAATGAAATTATCATAACGAAGGCCATACAATCCATCATCGTTTGCCGGCTTGTCAACCCCGCTGAATTCAAAGTTTACTTTCTTTGCTGCTAATTCTACTTCCTGGGCCACGAAACCATTGTAAATAATCTTACCAGCCGCTTCTGCAGATGCGTCCAATTCTGCCTTTGCCGCGTTATCTTTTCGTTCCGCCAACTTATCATCCGGACTGGCTGATCTTCTTCTCGTGTCATTATACTCGTTTAATGCTTTGACATTGACAGAGTAAGTTATTGGTCGCAGGCCGTTAATAAACGCAAGTCCCTGCACATTTTCGTAGATCTCTTCCTTATACCGGCCGTCTGAGAAAGTCGTCCATCCCACCTGGCCACCGATAGACGTAACGTTATTGTTGCCAATACGAACCCTATTCGAAGCGTTTGCGATTGCGCGGTACCCAATGGCTGTCGCATTGGTCAGATTGGAACTCGAAACATCGGCTGCGCTCCCCACTGCGGTGTTCCAGTTTCCGGTGATGTTCTCATATAAGGTGCCGGCCCCGATAGCTGTGTTGTCATGACCAGATTTGTTATTCAGTATCGCGACAAAGCCAACGCCCACGTTGCTATAACCGATTGTATTTGCAAATAATGCCGTAGTCCCAAGCGCCGAATTACCACCTCCACTCGTATTCGAGTACATTGAATTTGTTCCAATTGCCTCGTTGGAATTTCCAGTCGTGTTATTGTACAGTGAAGAACCGCCGCTGGCAGTGTTGTCATAACCAGTCGTGTTCAAACGCATCGCATCATTCCCGACCGCTGTGTTGCGGAAGCCGGTTGTAGTGGAGAATAGCGCATAGGCGCCAAAACCGCTGTTGTACTTGCCGGTGGTATTCTGGTACAAGGCCGCGGCGCCGATGCCGGTATTGTTTATGCCGGTAGTATTGAAGCGAAGGGCATTGGCACCGGTTCCGGTATTTCGGTTGCCTGAGGTGTTTGCTCCTAAACTATAATAGCCGAAGGCTGAATTGTAATCTGCGTTTGCTGCATCATTCGCGAGCGCATTTGTGCCGTATTTTGTAACTCCTGTCTGGGCGTTGCTTTCACATGCGCAAGCCAGCGCCACAACCCAGGTGCAGGCGTGAGAAAATACCTTTTTCATAAATTAAGTTTTTTACTTTATGTGGAATTGGAGGGATGGGAGAGTATCATATTGGTGCCCTACTTCAATAAAACCATTTTCTTTGTGTCTACCGTTTTATTATTGACAAACAATGTGTAACTGTAAGTCCCTGGGGGCAATTCACCGCTTCTGATATTTATTTGACCTTCGCCCTTTGGGGCATTAAGTGCTTTAATCAGGCGACCGGTGACATCGGTGATCCTGATCTGCGCATGACTCGCATTGTCGGGAACGTGATAACTAATAACAGTATTTTGGTTAAAGGGATTGGGGGTATTCTGTTTCAAATAACCAGCTGCAGTAATTGGTGTACCATTCAGGGATTTCGTTATCAATGATTTTAGATCATTTACCTGAGTTTGTAAATCACTGATCAGGCTGTCTTTTTCATTGTTTTTTGCACTAAGTTCCTGCACCGCTTTTACAAGCGGCGAAATGAAATTATCATAACGAAGGCCATACAATCCGTCATCAGTTGCCGGTTTGTCCACTCCGCTAAATTCGAAGTTTATTTTTTTTGCTGCCATTTCCACTTCCTGAGCCACGAAACCATTGTAAATAACCTTTGCCGCGGCGCCTTCAGATTTTTCCATTTCTGCATTGTCTTCATCTGTTAGATTTTTACCACCAGGTGATCTTCTTAACTTATTGTAATATTCATTTAATCCTCTAACATTGACAGAATAGGTTACTGGTCGAAGACTGTTTATGAATGCAAGTCCCTGTACATTTTCCTGGATGTCTTTTTTAAACCTGCCATCTGAAAAAATAGTCCATCCCACTTGTCCGCCAATAGACGTAACAGCGGTGTTGCCAATACGGACCTTGTGAGAGGCGTTCACTAATGCGCCATAGCCGATGGCTGTTGCATTGGTTAAATTACTGGCAGTTACATCGGCGGTGCTTCCAAGCGCCGTGTTCCTGCTGCCGGAGATATTCTCATATAAAGCCCGATTACCAATCGCTGTGTTGTTGTAACCGGTTGTATTTCTGTTCATCGACAAATGCCCAATACAGGAATTGTAATAACCGGTTGAATTTGAATAAAGCACATAATGACCACTTGATGTATTACTATATCCGGTTGTATTGGAGTACATTGAATGATTCCCATACGCCTCGTTAAAAAATCCAGTTGTATTGCTATATAGCGAAAAGGCGCCATTGGCAGTATTTTCGTGGCCGCTCGTGTTTAGGCGCAGGGCCTCATTACCAGTAGCCGTATTGCGGTAACCAGTTGTGTTGGTAAATAATGCATAAGCACCGAAGCCACTATTATTATAGCCCGTAGTATTCTGATATAACGCGGCAGCACCCATCCCTGTATTATAAATCCCGGTTGTATTGAAGCGAAGTACATTGGCTCCGCTGCCGGTATTTCTATTCCCAGTGGTGTTTGCGCCCAAAGCATAATAACCAAGACCTGTATTGTAATCTCCAGTTACGGCATTATTCGCGAGCGCATTTGTGCCGAATTTTGTAACCCCTATCTGGGCGTTGCTTTTGAAAGCACAAGCGAGTACCATTACCCATATGCAGGTAAGAAAAATAACCTTTTTCATAATTTGAATTTTTAGTCTAGAGTAGATACCTGAAGTTAACCGGATCGAAAACCGTCTCACTTACCTCAAAAAGGTGAGAGCGAGGAAGGAAACGGGAAAGAAGGTATTTTTATCTACCAAGAAAAGGGGAGGGGTATAAAGAGACGGTGGAGAGTAACCGGAATATTCAATGCACAAATAGTCCTTTGTGTGTTGGTATGGCTTTGTTTATGCTATGGAATTTGTTGGTGCAATACAGAGCTAGAATTGTTGAACGTGCCAGCGCTACCTCAGTATGAAGTGTCAACCTCTTATTCAATCTGACAAAAAATTCTGCTGAATAGGATTGGCTTAAAAGGATAACTACGCCGATAATGATGTGTGAATTAAGTTCCTTCATGTGACGGTGTGTTAATTGTAAGGTCCGATCCTCACAATTACAGCGCCCTAATTAATATCAACAGCACTACAACCAGGTAACTGATCAGAAAGAGCCATTTGAGCAGGGAGAAAATCAACAACAGGCGGCTTTGGGAAACTGTGGGTGAACGGAGACACCGCAGCACCAGCTGGTTCTCCAGATAATCCATCAGCCAGATCAGCAACGGCAGCCACAATAGGTCGTAGGCGTAAGGATCATATTTGTACACCTGTCGCAGATGTAATACATACCAGCCTCCGAAAAACAGACAAGGATAAATGAAGGTCATAAAATAGCGGTCCAGCCGCTGATGCAGACGGACCGTATCTTTTGTCTTGGGAGAAACATGACCCAGCAGCGTTGTAAAAGCCTTATGGGAAAAAGGAAGCTGGATCTGAAATAAGGAAAAGGTGGTACCTGTTTTAGTCAAAAAAAAACGTCGGACCTGGTTCATGGCGAAAAACAGTAGCGCCGAGCCAAACAAACACAATAATGTCAGCCAGGTCAACAAATGACTGAACTGCTCAATATGGATCCGATAGTCAAACACGTCGTTCATGGCTGCAGCTGTTTATTCGCAGAGGCAATATTCAGGGCGGCGCCGCTTTTCAGGATCTGTCTCTGTTCGGTCTTGATGATTCTGTCCATCAGCCTTTCCGTTTTGTATTGCTGCCACGCAAAGGTGCTGTTGTCGATGAGGCGGTCTTCTGTTTTGAAGACAGTAGGGTCTTGGTGAAAGATGGAAAATTCCTGATCGTTATACCTCACTTTTTCGCCTTTCCGGATGAGTTCGGTCACTTCGGTATCAGTCAGTACGTGCTTTGCCAGAAATATGGTGGCGGCGAGTGCTCCCCGGTAAAACAACTCGATTTTTTGTTCATCATTCAGGTTGAAATTTAACCAGTGGATCTTGCCTGTATCGATACTCCGCACAGTTTTCTGGTACATGTCATGCTTAAGTATAAAATCGCGGTCGTAAAAGAATCTCATCGTGCTCACGAGCTTGCCTCCGAATCCCATCAATGATTTAATGGCTTTCGGTGCAGAATCATCCTCGTACTCAAGTTTGATCCCCATCGTCGGCAGCCGGGGAACCGGAATGTTGACATTATAAAAGACATTGATGGGAAAATTAGACAACATGCCGCCGTCTACCAGCAAGGCACAGGGTTCAAGTTTTTTCTGCACTTTCATATACTTAAACCATTCCTTTTCAATGGTCAGTCGCTGCCCTGCATCAAAATCGATCTTGAATGGTTTGAAAAAGAAAGGGACCGACATGGAGGCTCTGACATATTTTGCAGGAGATATGCTGTAGTCGGCCCCCCAGTACATTTTGTGCATACCGGGAAACTCCACCTTGATCTCGTGCGTAATGTCTGAGCTGACGATGACCAGTTCTTTGGTGACGGACCTGTTTTCCATTGTCAGTCTTTGCTCGAACGCTTTCAGGATTAACTCCATCAGTTCCCGGGGTGGATCTGGGGATTCCGGCTTAAGGTCAAGGAATACGTTTATCTGATCGAAGAGGTCATCAATTTTCACTTGCGGGTTGCGAACATTCTCCAGCAGTGCTTCCAGCCCTGGGGAAGAAGGGGTAGGATTGGTACTGGTGGAGGAATGACCGGGGTCATAGTGGTGCTGGAACTTTTCCTCTTCCTCTTTGAGTTTCGACTGCAGGTCTTCGACCGAATTGATGCCGTTTAGTTCCAGTATATCTTTCTGGATCCATGTTTCAAAATTATCTCCGGGATTGATGCCAAACACTTCGGAGTGTTTATACAGCAGCCGGAAAAAAATAATCCGGGCAACCAGGAGGCTGAAGATGATCAGCAGCCCCACAATGGATAGGATGGCAGTCCACTTCAGTAGCAGGTAGATCGAATTGCTCTCGCGGTAAAAGGCAAGACCCAGCGCACTGACGATAAGGAGGAGGAGGGCAACCACCAGTACGATCGCCCGTCTCTTGATCGATTTAACCGTTGCGACGATTCCTCCCATTCCGACTTCGCCGCTGAACAGGTTCAGCAATACCTTTCGCCACATCGGATGTCCGTCAACCATATCGGTCAGCGGTTTGTTGGCCAGATACTCAAGGACTTTCTCTGATCGCGTTTCATAATAGGTGCCCGTTTTGTTAAGGAATGCGGCTTCTTCCCTGGTATACACTGCATTTAACAGGAGCGTGTTGATTGAACCTGCGCTGGTGCCTGCCATCTTCATGAAGGAAACGCCCATTTTTTCCAGTACATAAGTGTATCCCGCCAGGGCCACACCATGCACGCCACCCCCTTCCTGAACCAGGTCGACGTATTGCTTGCCAAACCGGTCTCGGATATCCGATACCGCGAGCGGCTGGTTTTTAAATTTTTCATTCAAATGATCGATGAAAGGTTGTACTGCTGCGGTAAATACCTGTGGGCTAAGGTCAGGCATGTGAGGTGGTTTTAGTGGGCATGTCAAATGTAGGATAAAGAATTACCAGAGCTGACAATTTCCGGGACGGAAATTATATTGGTTGATACTGTTGCCCGGCTCAGCGGATTTCTCGCCTTCGAACGCATGGGGGATGCCGTCGCAAATACACCCAGGTACCCGGGATTCCGTCGGAGCCCAATGGGATATCACCAGCTCAATTTCGTTGTGCTAACTTGTTTTTGGAAGTTAGGTCAAATTGCCAATGAAGGGAATTTTCCAAAACGGCATATATTCTGTCCACCCTAAAAAAAAGGAAAAGATAAAATGTATAAAAGGTGCAGACAAAAAACTCAGTACTAAATAGATGAGTGTTTTATTTGTATTCAGTTTTAAAACTATGGGAGGTAATAAAACTGTTATCAGCATTGGAACGGGATAGTACAGCCACCAGGGCAACCCATTTGTTGCGCCGTATTTTCCAAACAACATACCGAATACAACCACGACAATCGCTAAGAGAATTATCTGTTTACGCCTTTTCCTGAAATCGGTTTGAGACAGAACGAGTCGTACAATTAGTAGGAAAATGATAAAGGAAGCAACAATCATAATAGGAAAATGCCAACCCGTATTCATAAATTAAAGCTACGCTTTAAGTTTCGCTGTTATGATGTCTGAATCTTGACGTATTGGCAACTAAAAACCTATTTTGCTATTGCTAAAATCTTATCGACTAATAACTGCGATTGCTCCATTGTTATCATGTGTCCGCCAGGTAGTACGTGTATGTCCACACCATATTTACTTATTCTTTCTTTTGCGAGTGTTACCTGTTTAGGCTCAAACTGGTCTTTGTCGCTTCCTATAATATGAAAGGACACATCATTGTGCATTTTTTCAACGATAGGAAGCAAGTTCAGCCGTTCGCCATTTGCCTTATGTTCATCCACAAAACCGGCGGCATAGTGAAGAAAGAGCGTGCCGTTTCTTCTTCTGATGGCATCCCGCACTTCGGCCAATTCCGGTTCGGTGACCCGGTAGTTTTTAGACCACATGCCCTTTATCATTCCATTGAATGCGGCATTTGAATTTTGCGCTCTCATGGTGCTTCTTTTCCCAAAGCCGGTTTTAAGCAAGGGGGTCGTAAATATAGGATGAGAATGACCGTCTGTAAAATACCCACCATTGATAAACAATACTTTTGTAATAACGGTTGATGGTTGTATGCCCTTTTCAATTTTTTCCTGCTGTCTGCGCAACAGTTCCATGAGCACCAAAGAGGAATAGTCAAATGTTACTACAAATGTGGAATCAATATGATGATACTTCCACATTGCCTCTACCAGGTCTGCCCTTTCAAAAGTAGAGTATGGATATTTTTCAGGTTTATCCGATTCGCCCTGTCCAATGTACTCTACATATAATCGATTAATCGATTTCTGTTCTTCTATCAAAACGTCAATTTTAGCCCAATCATAAGAACCGGACGGAAAGCCAGGCAGAAAAGAAATTACCGTCGCAGGATTTTGCTTTGGATAGATGACATATTTACGGAAAACAAATAAACTCTTTGACTGTGCAGCCTCGCCTGCATCAATTATACTTTTTGTTATCGTATCGTATGGCAACCGGCCACCCGAACCAAACCATTCTTTTGTTGAAATAATACGTGGAACGGAGGCGACATTATTGATTGATCGTACGTCAATATATTTATCGCGTGCGAAACGGCGCAGAATTCTCCATTGCCGGAGGGAAAGAATATGAAGTGTATAAGCCAGGGGAACCAGAAGGCCAGGTAAATAGATAAAAGGGAACTTCGTTAGCAGGGAAGTATCGGGCGAATTTTGAAAGACACCTCCCGGGGGCAGGGACAAGGCAGTGATGGTGACAACATTCAATAGTAAAACAAGACCGGCTATGTTGTATAAAACCGCTACAACCGGAGACCAGCTCTTCCTGACAAAACAATAATAGCCCACCGGTAAGGCAAACAAGCCGGTGAGCATGTCGAAATTGCGACCTTCAAAGCTCAACTGCACGGGTAGTGATCCATTGCGTACAAGTAACCATATTGCTATTTCAACCAGGATGCGAAATGACTGGAAATAGATCAACCATTGGGGTTGGATTTGATATAACAATTCTTTGCCGGCCCGCGACCGGATGAACAGAAGCACCAGGGGTAAAGGTCCCAACAAGGCAAAACTCAACCGGGGTGGCAAGGAAGTGTTGGTAAAAAAACCACGTATCGACAGTACGCCGAGCAGTAAAAGCCAGGCGACAAGCAGAACTACAGTCCTGCGAAAAATAGATCTGGACATAACTTTGAGTGTATTAGACCACAAAGTTTTAGCGAATGCCGATCCGCGGGATAACTAAAATTGCTATTTTGACCGGAGCCGGTACTGTGTGGGATAAAGCCCCACCCTCTGGTAAAAAAGACGACTGAATGACTGGCTATTGTCAAATCCCAACAGGCCTGCAAGATCCGTTACGGATATAATGGAATTGGCGAGTAAGACCCTGGCTTTTTCAAGCCGGAGGTGTTGTATGTATTGATAAGGCGACAGGCCGTAGACGCTACGAAACAATCGCAAAAAATGATATTTGGAAATACAGGCTTCTGCAGCAAGTTGATCCAGGCTTATTTCTCCACAAAAGCTGGAACGGAGGACATCCATAGCTCGGGAAAGGCGTTTGTAAATCTCAATGCGGGTGCCCTTCCGTACAGGCGGCAGATTGTTTACAATTTCAGCTATATGGCGATGTTGTTGCAAATGATAGGACAACAAGGCACTCAACTGCTCTTCAAACCGGGGTTTGTTAAATCCTGTTTCTCTATAAGACGTTAGAATCGTCTGGACCAGTGTATTGAAGGTCGCATCACGATGGTGCAACTGGTTGAAGAACGTTATAGGGGACAATTGTTTTTCAGTACCCAGGTCCAGGATCCTGTCTACCGGAGTTATCAGGGAATTAAGAACAGATTCGCTAAAGAATTCTCCAAAATGGATGTTAAAAGTTTCGGCGCCTCCGGAATTTTCCTCTACCCGGAGGGTATACGGCTGAGAGCGATTACTTACAAAATAGCTTTCCTCGTCAATACGGGTAGTCTGCCGATCCACACTGCAAAAGCTATTGCCCCGTATATTTAGAAAAAACGAAAAAGGTCCTTTGATATCCGGGCGGAAACATTCCCTCACTTTCGTATGAATGATAACACTCGGAAAACCTTCAGTCTCCAGCGGAAGATTGCCCCATCCCAACCGATTGCTAAACCCTTGGGCAACCTGGCTCTTCAGCCAGGCAATATCTGGAAATTCATGAAAGATCATTAAAGTAAGATATGGTTGGTGTCACAAAATTAATAAACGGTTTTATTTTAAGATAGTTACGCATATGAATCAGAGCGGAGAGCGACTTCGCCCGCCTTCGCTTCAGTGCAGCTTCGGCAGGCGAGACCCGCCCTCGCTAAGGCTATGGCGTGGCGCAAGAATACTGATTTCTACCAGGTCTGTATTTGAGGACAGCTATGTTAGAGCGCAAGTAAACCTCTCCTCCTGAGAACAAGGGCATCGATTATAATTTGGCGTGAGATAATTTCGTTTTGTTTCTCATCATTCCTCGTCTCACCAACCAAATGGCTACCACCCCGACGATCCAAAGCGGCCACAGCGCGACCAACACCAGGATTAATTCGCTAAGTCCCTTGGCGCCGAATAACAAGGCGGACCAAATTCTTTGGGCGAACCCCGGTGGCGTGTCCTTCGTACCCGGACGCAGTAGTTGGTAATAGGTCAAGTGAATCGTGCTGTAGGCGGCGGAATGCTGGAGATAATTTACCCTTGCCTCTGTCGCTTCAATGTCTTCCTGCATCGCATTGATTTCTTTTTCCACGTCCAGCACATCCTGTACTTTCTTCGCTTTTTGCAGAATGTCGACGTACCGCATGCGAGTCCTTTTTTTGGCTTCCATGCGCGCACGGGTATCCGCATATTCTCCAGTCACGTCCGAAGTGGTAATTTCTTTGTCCATGACTTTGCCTTTCCCCGCGGACAATTGCTGCATCGCGTCGTCAAAATACTGCACAGGAACTTTGATGGTGACAGCATTCTCTTTTTTGTCTTCAGTCGCATTTTCCTTTTCCGAGGCGATGTACCCGCCCCATTGCTGGACGACGACGCGAAGAGTCTTGTCGTATTGCTGGTAAATATCGGCCTGGATGTTCAGCGTGCCGGTCTTGATCATTTTCTTGTCCCAATCGGTATTCGCTTTTTGAAAGACTTTCGGTGACTGATCATCTTCTAATTTTTCATTCTCCGTTTCGATGGCGGTATCGAGCGTGCCTGTAGGTAAAACAATATTGTTGACCTCTAGAGCAGTGGCAGGCTCGATGTTTTTTTTGGAATGCAAATCGCAAGAACTGGTCAGGAATAAGCAGCATACTCCGAGAAAAAAGGGTAATCGGTTCATGGTTGGGGTTATTTAGATATGTATTATTGAGATGCGGGATGCGCCGGATTTCATAAGCTGCATCGCAATGGTTGATACGCGTGTCAGTTTAAAGTCACCTCATTGTTTTGTTAAATAAAAATCAAAGGGCGCTAATAGCGACCCTTCGTCGGCAACGCTTCTGTGCAACTTCGGCGGCGAAGTCGCTCTCCCCGCCGTCGCTAAAGCTATGGCGGGCGAAGCCCGCCGCATATCAAGTAGCGGACATAAAAAAGCCCGCCTTCGCTCTAAGAGCTATGGCGGGCGAAGTCGGGACGACTAGATTCGAACCAGCGACCCCTTGCACCCCATGCAAGTGCGCTACCGGGCTGCGCTACGTCCCGTAATCCGGGGTGCAAACTTAGGATAAAAAACGTGTTAAATGTAAAAATCCATGGTCCTTTCTCCTTTCCACACCTGAAAAATACCTTAGTTTGCCCCCTGATCCAATACTGATGATCATCCATCTCCCGGATTCAACTCAGTAATATGCATCGCCTTCTTTGGATCATCCTTTTTCTCCCGGCCTTTTCCAGCGCACAGGGAAAAATCAACCTTCATCTATTCGGGGGATTTGCAAATTATTCCGGCGACCTTCAGGAAAAACGCTTCACCATCAGCCAGTCACACGCCGTTTTCGGTGCAGGTGTCGGTTATGCCATTATACCCAAGCTGCAGCTGAAACTCAATATCAACTACGCAAAGATCAGCGCCGATGACAAGAACTCCACAAGGCCTCTGTTAAAAGAAAGAAATCTCAACTTTCATACCGCCATTATCGAAGGCAACCTGCTCTTCGATTACACCTTTCTGGACCTCGAACTCAAAAGAATTTCACCCTATGTCTTTGCAGGGGTAGGACTTTATCATTTCAATCCTTATTCTTTTGACTCCCTCGGTTTGAGGGTCGATCTGCGTCCCCTAAGCACGGAAGGGCAGGGACTCAATAACAAACCTTATTATCCGCTCACCCAACTGGCCATCCCTTTTGGAGGTGGTATACGCATAAGAATCTCCGACAACACCTACCTGGCTTATGAGATAGGCACCAGGAAACTTTTTACCGATCACTTCGACGACGTAAGCGGAGTTTATGTCGACCAGACCACCCTGCGCAATGCCCGTGGACAGCTCGCGGCGGACATGGCTTTCCGAGGTGATGAGGTAAAATCGAACCCCACTTCATACCCGCCCGCCGGCACCACCCGTGGTGGATTCAAATACAATGACTGGTATTATTTCTCCGGCCTCACACTATCCATCGGGCTGATGCCAGGCGACGGCCGGCTATTTGGCGGCGGAAACAAAAGGGGTCGCACCGATTGTCCCACCGGCCTCTAACCCGAACTTCCACTTCACACCCAAAACATAATGCGACCACAATGAGCTAATTTTGTTGCTTATTTCAAAGGATGGCGTACAACAACCAACAGGAATTCATCAACACTATAGAAAGGGCAGGAGAACTGGTCAGGATCAAATCATATGTAGACCCGAGGTTGGAGATCGCCGAGATCACCGACCGCATCAGCAAAACAAAGGGCGGCGGAAAGGCCCTGCTTTTTGAAAATACGGGGTATGAATTTCCCGTGCTGATGAACGCCTATGGAAGTGAAAAAAGAATGTGCCTGGCACTGGGCGTAACGGATCTCAACGAAACAGCCAGACAGATCGAATCATTATTCAAAACCCTTTCGGCTCCAAAGGAAAACATCCTCGACAAATTGCGGATGCTTCCTATGCTGGGTCAGTTTGCATCCTGGATGCCTAAACTACGTTCGGGACGCGGCGAATGCCAGGAAATCGTGATGAAGGAGCCGGACATCACAAAATTGCCGGTCATCACATGCTGGCCAAAGGATGGCGGACCCTTTGTGACATTGCCCATCATTCATACCAGGGACCCACAAACGAAGTCCCGGAACGTAGGCATGTACCGGATGCAGGTTTTCGGACCCACACTTACCGGCATGCACTGGCACAAACATAAAGTGAGTGCAAAACATTTCAACGAATACCGGAAACTCAACATAAAAATGCCCGTCGCGGTTGCCCTGGGTGGCGACCCCGTATATGCCTACTCAGCAACGGCACCACTGCCAGAAAATGTGGACGAATACATGCTGGCAGGGTTTTTAAGAAAGAAAAAAGTAGAGCTGGTAAAATGTCTTACCCAGCCCGATGTTGAAGTGCCAGCCGACGCTGATTTTATCATTGAAGGATATGTTGATCCCGCGGAAGAGCCCATCTGGGAAGGCCCCTTCGGTGATCACACAGGCTATTACTCACTACCCGACTGGTATCCTAGATTCCATATCACCGCGATTACTCACAAGAAAAATGCAATCTACCCGGCCACGATAGTTGGCATTCCTCCGCAGGAAGATGCCTGGCTTGGAAAAGCGACGGAAAGAATATTTCTTGCCCCAATAAAAATGACGATGGTTCCCGAGATCCTTGACATGGAAATGCCAGTGGAGGGCGTGTTTCACAATCTCGTGATCACCCGGATCAACAAGGAATATGCAGGTCAGGGACAGAAAGTGATGAATGCAATGTGGGGCGCGGGACAAATGATGTTCAACAAGATCCTCGTGTTAGCGGGTTCACCATCAGATCAGAAGACAACACCCGTACCACTTTCAGACTATGAACAACTTGCCCGGGAAATCTTTCACAACCTGGACCCCTCATCAGATATCTATTTTTCACAGGGCCCGATGGATGTGCTGGACCACAGTTGTAGCAAACTTGGTTTCGGCGGAAAGATGTGCATCGATGGTACCTGGAAATACGAAGAAGAAAAAACTGATCTTCAATCAGCCGACATTAGCCATCCAAATATTGACCCGGATTCGATCCGAAGTCGTTTTCCGGAGATCCACCAGGTCAACAACAGCCTGGTTCAGCTGCAGATTCCCTGCCTGATCATCAGCATCAAAAAGGACAGGATCGGACACGTGCATGATTTGAACCAGCAATTGAACAGGGAAGGCTTTGTTAAGGGTATAAAAATGATCCTTTATGTGGAACACACAGTGGACGCTCATGATCTGCCCGTGGCGCTCTGGCGTTTTTGCAATAATGTCGATCCCCGCCGTGACAACCTGCTTGAGCTGAATCCTGAAACCGGCAAACCCTGTATGGGATTCGATGGCACGATCAAGACGAAGGCCTTTGATAATTTTCAGCGCGACTGGCCGAATATCATTGTTGCAGATGAACAAACGATCAAAGCCGTTGACGCCAAATGGGCCCAGCTTGGCATTGGAGATTTCCTGCCTTCACCGTCACTGAAATTTTTGAACCAGGTATATGGCTCCGAAGCCGTGGCCAGTTTATAAAACCTTTCTGATGACTATTTTCTGTTTTTCGTCTGAAAGAATCTGATCAAAAAATTGTTTCATCGATGAATAACCAGCAGCCGGTATCCTGTTTACATTCAAAATCAGTCTGGTGACACTGATTACTTCTTTTTTGTCCTGGTCGAACCATGATTTAGACAGATAACTGGCGTAACCACAATCCTTTTCCATCTTTTCCGGAAGTGCATCAATTGTATAACCTTCGGGAAGCTTGTACACGGTGCTGTCTGATTTCTGGTAGGGAGATTCAAAGAAATAATCTTCATTTCTGTTCTCCACCTTCGGCAATACCGGTATCTGAAAACTATACATCCTGCGATTGAGGAACATCTTGCTTCCCGCTGTGAATTGGGGTATCTTTTCTATCGACAGGTCAAGACTTGTTTCATTTTGCCTGGCAGCATTATTTTTTGCCATCAGAAATTCATCAGGCTGTTTGAAACCAAGGTCCCTGGTGATAAAAATCTTCTGGTCATCTTTTTTGTCATTGAGCACCCTGTCGAATTGTTCCCGATAATCTCCTTTGGTGACAAACTGAGTATGCGTTTTGCCCGACCCGTCTGCTTTTAACTCTATCTGGGTCATACTGGACTGCATATTTGATGAGGACTGGCTGGTCGGGGTTTTTATCAGGACACCACCTGTTTCCGTCAGCAAGAGGGCATTCCGGTTTTCGGTGAAGCTGCCCAGGATACCAAAATCTGCGGTGTTACTCGTGCATTCCAGCCAAATAGTATCCTTCGGCTTGGGAACAACGCAAAGAATCATGTGATTAAATCCACTGGAGCTGAAACTCTCATCAACAGGGTCATTATTATAACCGGCATTGATCAAGGCCAGATGACTTTTAATCCCCAGGGATTTTAGAACAGCATGGGTATAAAAACTGAGCCCCTTGCAATCACCATATTTTTTATCATCAGTAAACTTTGCTGGAAATGGTTTGTAGCCACCAATGCCAAGTTGTATACTGACATACCTGAAATTCTTTTGCAGGTAATCGTACACCGCCTTCACTTTTTCGGAATCAGTATGAAGATTACTGACCATGGTTTTGAAAAACTCTACTCTCTCCGGAGCTAAGATTTCATTTCCTATTCCCAGGTCATAAGCCCATTGTCCGTGCCCTTTCCAGGATGACATATCACCATAGGTGTTGTACATCCTGAACTTATTTACGGCAAGCATTACTTTCCTGCTCCTGGTGCTCTGCCTGGCTGTACCTGTTTCTTTTTTCATTGCCGGAATGGCATTGACTGTCCAGGTGTAGACCTGATATTTCCCTTCTGTGCCAATCACTGGCTTGATATCAATTTGTTGGTTCTTGAACCTAAGTCCTACCTCAGGATTGACCTTAACGGTGAGAGTGGAATGCTGGAGACTCTCTTCCTGGGTATTTAGGTCATAGTCTGGTACGAAGTAGGTGGTAGCGTAAAGCATTTCATAATTGTACTCAACCGTAAGAGGGTAGGAGTCCGGAATAATAGAAATGTATTGGTACATCCCGTCGTCGATAAGGTTGGTCATGTAGGCTTGTTTGACCAAGTCCTTTTTACGATAGCGGCGCAGGGGCGCTCCGATGGCATCATACACCTTGACCTCAACTTCACCCAGGCTTACTATTTTGTTAGTGTAGACCCGGAAGTAAAGATTTTCGGCACCATCACGATTTAATATGGTATAAACCTGGTGAACATTATACCGGGCTCTGTCCTGATCAATGATCTCTAATGTAATATTTTCTTCACGTTTGACCGAATTTGCGTTCTGTTTCAGGCTGTCTGGTATGCCGAAAGCCGAGTAGTCCTGCGCCCAGCTGAAAAGCGATGACAGGAGGAAGCTCGCAATTAAGAATTGTTTGATCATGATCCCGTAAGTTTTTTTAACACCACCTGCTCATTGATAAAGTCTGTCATTTTGCGATAAAATTCTCTGAGGTCCTCATATTCATAAGCTTCGAACCAGCTTTTTGAAATATCCATTTTCAGTTCCACCGTAAGTCTCTTTTTGTCGTCACTCAATGCCAGCATCCTTGAAAAATATATAGACTCCGACGAGTTTTTCATTCTGACATTTTTCGGAATGGCGTCGACTACGATGTTGGAAGGAAGGTTAACGAAAAGTGTGACAGTTGTGGTCTGCGCATATCCATAATTGATATTTGAAAATCTTCTGGTTTTCAGATATGGGTTTTCTGGATAGCTGTTAAGCATATTCAGATTAAGAAAGGAATAGTTATCCGATTGCTGCAGGGCAGAAACAAAATTGAAATTTTGAGACAGACTCAGGGTATCGTTGTCCAAATTCTCGAATGTGAGTTCGGATATTTGGGCATTGGCAATTTTATCCTGGAATTTTTCCTTCAGATAGGATTCTTTATGGCCATTATATTCGTGAACCGTATTGTTCCGTGCATAGTCGGATAGGGTCTGATATACCTTCCCCGACA
Organism: uncultured Chitinophagaceae bacterium; assembly: GCA_963808065.1. Classification (GTDB taxonomy): domain Bacteria; phylum Bacteroidota; class Bacteroidia; order Chitinophagales; family Chitinophagaceae; genus Flavitalea. The sequence goes on along the minus strand of CAWEEK010000006.1, from coordinate 110,571 downwards.
ATTGGCCGTCCTCTCTAAGTGTGGCCTCTATGTAGATTTTGGTTTTGCATTTGTATTTGTTTTCCTCAATCTTCACCAGTCGGCCATCCTTTCCATTTACAATGAATCCCGCGGTATTGAGGATTTTGGCGGGAATCAGATAAGCAGGAGTAAACCTGTCTCTTGCATCCAGGTAGTACTCCCTTCCCCCCAGTGTTACTGCAGCATATATGCTATTGAATTGATCCAGGTAGGGTTTTGATGTGTTGATACTACCATTTCCTCGCTCACTAACCAGCATGGGATAGGCTTCGAATCCCGCAGACTTCAGCGCATTGACAAGCAGAAGATTGATCGAGCCTGACGTTCCGGTTTTTTTCGCCCAGACAGTTTTTACGCCTTCAGCAGCGCCCCTGCTCGTTATGCCATTCCATTCCACCTTGTTGCGGATCAGGTCATATAGTTTTCTTAGCCTGACCACGGAATCATCAGTTGTGATTGTTGATTTTATCAACTCGTTCAGTTCACTGATGTTTACCCTGGTTTGTTTCCCAAAGCTCTCCTCGTGATTCAGTTTCCTGCTCACGTCTTTCCATTCCTCGATGTATTTTATTAACCCGGTCTGAGCCACATAATTACTGAACTGAAAATTTACTTTCTGCAGGTAGTCTTCCCTGGCATCCATAAAGGGCTCCTCATCAAGCGCAGGTATATTCTTCATTTCAAAGAACAGCAAAGCGTCGGACTTGTTCTGCCTGATATCAATCTTGAAACTGTCGTTTTTCTGAACAGAGTAATTAAACTGCAGGTTCGGCGCCATCCTTACTGTATATGAGCTTCGGCAGACGGGGAGATTTTCCTGGAATGTCCATTCTTTCAACGCCCCATAGCTTTGATACACACTCTGATAACTATATTCGATAATGCTACCCACTTTTACCTGCGGGAAGGCGAATCGGAGCACACTGAAATATTCATTCACTTTCTTTCGGTATATGGATTTAGGATCCACAACAAATTGGTCTATGCCTCCGTCCGGCCGCGGGTTGAACGTCTTTGCAACAACATGAGAAATGTACTGGTACTCATTCTTACTTTGATAGGGTATCTCGATGTCTGCATACTCAATTCCTTTTTCCCTGAGCACCTTCATCCGGATGTGATGCAGGGTCACCAGGTTGTACTGTGCATCATAATCAGAGTTGGCTTCATGTATCAGAATCACAGCATCGGACTCGGGGTCAAATGCACATGTCTTTATCTCAATATCATTCTGCTCCAGTGTCCCGAATTCAAAAGCAAATTGTGCGTTAGTCGTCAGACCTGTAAGCATCAGGCCAACGTTTAAGAAGAAAGATAGTTTCATCATTACCTGCTTGTAGTCGCGTTTTTATGAAGTACAAATTGCTCATCCAGCATGCTGTACATTTTTTTGTAAAATTCCTTTAGGTTGGGGTACTCATCGGCCTGGTAGAAAGGCCGTTTATACTCGAGAATTATCCGAGTTGAAAGAGTGTTATTGGCATATGAACACATCCTGGTGATCGTCAGACTCTTGTCTTCAAGGGTCATTCTGAGATTTTTTGGCAGTTCCTCTAGTGTGTAACCCTGAGGAATGATAAGATTCCCAACTATAGTATGATTCTGTCCCGCACCAAAAAATACATCAGCAAACCTGGTGTCGGCGATGAATGGATTTGACGCAAGACCTGTAAATAGATTGGTCGAAAAATATGCATATTCACCCGCAGCATTTCCGGGAATCTTGAAACAAAACTTTTGTTCCAATGGGAGGCTGTCGTTGTCTTCATTTGAAATTTGAAGACTGTCAAGATTGATTGTCCCGTTGGCGTTCTGCAAAAATTTTCCGGCGAAGGAAGTTAATCCAGAACTGATAACCGGAGTTCGTTTGATTTTGGCGTACTGTGAACTTCTCACGGTTGCCTTTCCATTGATGTCCCCATTTTCTCCGATCTCCGCGTGATAAAACACGTTATTTCTTTCAATACTTAGCGTGTCGTAAAGATCCTGCCACCTGAAATTGAATTGTTCTTTTGGGTCTAGAACCATACCCTGGGTATAAAGCAAGTTGGAAGGGATGAGTTCGGCTGGGGTGAATTTATCGGTACCATCCAGAATGTAATTATGGCCATCTATCGTTACCATGGCTACCACCTTATTGAACTGCCTGATATCGGGCCAGAAGGTGGTGATGAGCCCGTGGTCGGTGGTACTAACCAGCACAGCGTGCACGTCGAGGCTTGCGTTTTTAAGGAGGTTAATCAGGATCAGATTAATCTCTCCTGAAGTACCGCTCTTTTCCTTCCACGCCGTTTTCACACCCTGCTCAGCCCAGAGATTATCCTTGCCGTCCCATTTCATGTTCTTGCGTACATAATTGTGGATCGCTTTCATCCTTAATGCAGGAACGGTTATCGTGCTGAGTTGCAGGTCAAGATCTGCCGTGCGGGGGATGTCCTTTTTTAGCTGCACACCAAAATCTTCATCTTTTAGCAAATCCCCGGTTACTTCTTCCCAGGTTTTAACGAGGGAATGCCGCATATTGTCTATGGTGTATCCAACGAGACTTGTTTCAACTTTCTGCAGGTAATCTTCTTTACAGGTCATAAAGGCCTCATTCCTGAGACCAGGGATATTTCTCATCGTCATTTCCTTGACCGTCCTGCGGTTGGACGACAGGTCTTTTGATTCTAATGGCAGAGTGACAATTGCCCGCGTCATGATCTCGAACATTTCGGGAAAATTGACCGTGAATCGACCGAATCTTACAGGAATTTCTTCCTGCAGATACCAATCTTTAACATAACCGCCCTCGACAATGTATTTGTATTCAATAATACTACCCGCCTTTACCTGCGGGAAACTAAACCTGATTTCGGAATATCGCGAATCCAGTTTTTTTGTAAACTGCTGGTTTTTTTCAACGGGGGTGGCAATTACATTTTCCTGCTGGTCTAAATTATAGGTCACTGCCGTTAAACGGCTTATGTGTTGTTCATTCCGATAGTGCCTGAATTTGATCCCGATGTCGGCATATTTCAGTCCGCGATCTTTGAGAATTTTTATCCTTCGCCTGTGAATGATTTGTGATTGCAGACTACCGCCAACAAAATCCCAGATGTACTCTGCAACGTCACTGACTACTTCAGCGTCTGCATCCTTGTCAAATTCACAATCCTTGATCTGAAACTCCGATTTGGTGACTTTGCCGAATTGGGTGGGTTCATTTTTTTGTGAAAACGCGGCGCAGGGCAAGCCGATGGCTGCCCAAAGAATGAGATTACGGAGCATAGGGTCAGGTTAATTAGACGTAAGTATAATAAAGAAATATTCTAATTTCAAACCTGAACGCTTGAAACCCACATTAAAAATTCATGGTCATATCTCGTAAATTGTTATTTGTAGGATTGGTATTGATGTCTGGTTCCATTCTTGGTCAAACAGGCAAGCCGTCGAATAAAACCAAGTCTAAACATCCAACTGCCACTACAACTAAAAAGAAAGCAACTACCATCAAATCGACAGTAACATTAACACCTGCCAGTTCTGACAATTCCCTCCTCTGGCAGATCAGCGGAAGGGGGCTGAAAACTCCGTCTTATATCTATGGCACCATGCACATCCTCTGCGACAGCGATGCCACGCTCAGCCCCGCACTCAAGAAAGTGATACACGATTGCAGCCAGATATTTTTTGAGGTTGACATGGACGACATGCAGTCGATGATGGGAGCAATACAGTATGCAAGGATGAATGAGGGTATGAAAATATCCGACCTGCTCACACCGATTGAATACGAACGGGTGAAAAAATATTTCACCGATCACAAGTCGCCAATACCGTTCGCGATGATGAACCGTTTCAAACCCTACTTTGTTTCCGCGATGATCAGTGAGGGCATCCTTGACTGTCCGGTGAAAAGCAGCATCGAACAAAAGATCATGTCGGAAAACAGTGATTCAGGAAAGGAGATCCTTGGACTGGAGTCCCTGGAATTTCAGGCCTCCCTCTTCGACAGCATACCTTATGAAAAACAGGCGAAGGATTTACTTAGTTATATCGACAGTATAGGTTCCTACAGGGAGACCTCCAAGCAGATGGAAGCACTGTATAAGAAACAGCAGGTGGCCAACCTGGATACATTGCTACAGAAAAGCGATCCGGGAATGACGCAGTACATGGACCTCCTGCTATATGACCGCAATGCAAGGTGGGCTATGCAGATACCCGAACAAATCTTTGAGAAGAAAACGCTATTTGCTGTTGGCGCCGGACACCTGGGAGGGGAGAAGGGCGTGATCAGCCTGTTAAAAAAGCAGGGATTTACTTTAACGCCATTAAAGAATTAAGATCTCCTTTCAATCGGAGTAATTCGGTTTCGGCAAGCTTGGTGTTGTACCTGGCGGCGATAAGCCTGTTGTAGGCATCTTCGAGACTGATCTGGGCCTCCCTTAATTCGAGATTGGAAGTGACCCCCTGGCGGAACCTCGCCAATGCGATCATTACATTTTCCTTTGCCAGTTCAATGTTCTCCTCCTCAAGTGCGAGCGCCTTTTTCTGGTATTCATAATCCTTGTAGGTATTACTGATGCCAAGCTCTATCCTGGACTGCTGTGCGTCATATGAGGTCTTCTGATAGTCAAGTTCAAGTCCGGCCTGTTTGATCAGCCGCCTCGTGTTCAGATTATTCAGGATGGGAATCGTTGCTGAAAATCCATAGTTCAATCCTTTATTGAGGTTGAACAAGGGTTGAAATTCCGGGTTTACTACAGAAGCATTGGTCTGCCGGTTGAAATTATAAGCAGAGTTGAACTGGATCAGGGGCCATTGTTCTCCTTTTCTTTCTTTCAATGCAAAGCCAGCAACGTCTATATTTTTTTTCGCAGCCAATAACGATGGATTGTCCGTTGATGCCGACTTTGCAATATTGCCATAGTTAATCGTGAGATCAATAGGGATACTGTCTGCGACCTCGTATTCATTGCTAACAGCCACACCGGTTAACTGGTTAAGTTGTTCCCTTAGCTTGCTGATCAGGGTTTGTTGAAACAGGCGCTCGGCTCTCTGAGCATTCAGATCCACTTTTGCTTGTAACAGTTCCGGCCTCGAGCCAAGACCCACCGCTAATTTCTTGTCAGCAAGCGCTACCCGCTCCTCATTGATGGTAATTAATGTATCGATGGCCCTCAGTTGTTGTTTCTGCCTGACTATATCATAATATTTTGTGATCACTGCTGCAGCGGAATTGATGATCTGCAAACGCAGGTTCATGCCGCCCAGTTCTTTCAGACTCGCCAGTCTTTCTTTTGTGGCGAACATCTTCATTCCATCGAATAGTGTCCAATCCAGATTAATCGCGGCGGTCAAATTGCTTGAAGTCACATTCGCTTCTCTTTTTCTGCCGTCCTGAAAGTCTGATCGCTGCGTGTTTTTGTTCCATAACTTACTGGCTTCGGCATTCAGCTGGGGCAGAAAACCGGCATTGGCATAGCGGTAGTCAAGTGCGTATGAGGCCGAGTCATTACTCACAAGCAAAATATCGTAGTTGGTCTTCAGCGCCTGGTTAATGGCGTCATGCACAGTCAGCATCTGCTGCGAAAGGACCGTCGAACCAATCATCATCAAAAGAAGTACAGCAAAAAATCTCATCGTGCTTTGTTTAGGCTCTTTTTGATTCACTATCATCAAGTAATTCCATGCCGGTTTTTTTCTTTTTACTGGACACGTATGAATAGATGGACGGAATGACAAAAAGGGTGAGAATGAGGGAGAACAATACTCCACCGACGATAACGATACCCAATGGGATCCTGCTCGTCGCCGCAGCTCCGAGTGACAATGCAATTGGCAGGGCGCCGAGTGCCATAGTAAGACTGGTCATCAGGATGGGTCGCATACGCGCTGTTGCGGCTTCTATCACCGCCTCATGTTTATTCATCCCCTGTGCTTGTTTCTGATTGGCAAATTCAACGATAAGAATACCATTCTTGGTCACCAGGCCGATCAGCATGATCATCCCTATCTGTGAAAAGATATTCAGGGTCTGACCAAATACCCAGAAAGAAAGAACCGCACCGGCAATGGCAAGGGGAACGGTGACCATGATGATAAACGGATCGATAAAACTTTCAAACTGGGCTGCAAGCACAAGAAAGATCAATGCGAGTGCAAGAAAGAAAGCAAAGAGCGTATTGCCTGAACTTTCCGCAAAATCCCTTGATGATCCGGAAAGGGAGGTGGCAAAAGACTCATCAAGCAATCGTGACGCGATTTGGTCCATTGCCTTGATGCCATCACCAATTGTCTTGCCGGGAGCAAGGCCCGCAGACACAGTGGCTGATTTATACCTGTTGAAATGGTAAATAGTAGGAGGGGTGGTCTCCTCGGTAATATTCACGAGGTTGTCCATGGAGATGATCTGATTGCGGTTGTTGCGGACATAAATATTTTTCAGATCTGTTGGATCATCCCGTTCATTTCTTTGTACCTGGCCGATCACCTGGTATTGTTTTCCGTCTTTGGTAAAATATCCAAGTCGACGATTGCTCAATGCCAGCTGCAGGGTTTGAGAAATATCCCCCACACTCACACCAAGTTCACTTGCCTTCAGCCTGTCGATGTTTATTTTTAATTCCGGTTTGTTGAATTTCAGGTCGGTGTCAACGCCCTGGAAGATCGGGTTCTTGTCGACCTCTTCCATGAATTTTGGTAACACCTTGGCGATCTTTTCAAAATCATTATTCTGAATCACAAATTGCACGGGCAAACCACCCCGCCGGTTAACCGATATGGTTTGCTCCTCAACCGCGAAGGCCCTTCCTTCCGGAAATTTCGCAAGGTTCCTATTGACCATTCTTACAATCGCGGACTGCGACCTTGCGCGATCTTCGGGATCTACAAGTGTCAGTCTGATCAAGCCGGTATTCGCCGTGCCTCCGCTGAATCCTGGGGCAGTCATTGATAAGACCGTCCGCTTTTCATGTACAGAATCCAACATAAATTTTGATAGGCGGTCAATATATTTGTCCATGTAATCGAAAGACGTGCCTTCCGGTGCGGTGACCTGTAAACGAAACTGGCTGCGGTCTTCCAGTGGGGCGAGTTCGGAAGGTAATTTTGCGCCGACAAAAACAATGGCTCCAAAACAGGCGGCGATGATCACAAAGGCAATCCATCTCGAGGCCATGAACCGCCTCAGACTGTTGTGGTAGCCATTTTCCATGCCCCTGAAAAATGGTTCAGTTTTCGTATAGAACCAGGAATGCTTATGTACTTTTCTTGTCAGCTTAACATTTAATACCGGGGTAAGGGTGAGAGAAACAAAGGCGGAAATCAATACGGCCCCTGCCACCACTATCCCAAACTCCCTGAATAGTCTTCCCACAAAACCCTGGAGGAATATAATGGGAAGGAATACGACCGCAAGTGTCATTGAGGTGGCGATAACTGCGAAATAAATTTCCTTTGAACCTTCTCTGGCCGCCAGATATTTCGGCATGCCCGCCTCCATTTTTTTATAGATATTTTCCGTCACCACAATACCATCGTCCACCACCAGCCCGGTGGCGAGCACAATTCCCAGCAGGGTCAGTACATTAATCGTGAACCCACTTAGGTACATGATAAAAAATGTACCGATCAGCGAAACGGGAATATCGATCAGTGGCCGCAGGGCGATGAGCCAGTCGCGGAAGAACAGATAAATGATCAAAACCACAAGCACAAAGGCAATGAGGAGTGTTTCTTCTACTTCAAGGATTGATCGTTTTATGAACTTTGTCTGATCAAGCGCGATATTCAGCCGGATATCTTCTGGAACGTCCTTCTTTAGCTGATCAAGGCGTTTATAAAACTCATTGGATATCGCAACATAGTTGGTGCCGGGTTGAGGAACCAAGGCAAGAGCGATCATGGGAATCCTGCTTTCTCTTAAAGAGCTTTCTTCATTTTCAGGACCGAGAACAGCTTCTCCAATCTGACGGAGACGGATATCCGCACCGTTCACATTCTTGATAATTACGCTATTGAAATCCTCTTCTGTGTTCAATCTGCCAAAGGTGCGTACAGAAAGTTCAGTGGCGTTTCCCGCGATCTTTCCGGAAGGCAGTTCCACATTTTCACGCAAAAGGGCTTGTTGCACATCTCCCGGTGTCAGCCCATAGGCGCTTAGCTTGGACGGATCGAACCAGATACTCATTGCATATCGTTTCTCACCCCAGATCTGGATGCTGCTCACCCCCGGTATGGTCTGAAGTCTTTCAACCAGCACGTTGTTCGCGTATTCGGTTATCTGTAGCTGATTGCGGGTATCGCTCTGAACGGTCATGGAGATGATTGCGTCTGAGCTGGCATCGGCCTTGTTGATCACAGGAGGAGCGTCCAGGTCATCCGGCAGGCTACGTGCTGCCTGTGACACCTTATCCCTGACGTCATTGGCGGCTGCCTCTAGTTCCACACTCAATTCAAACTCCACGTTGATATTGCTGCTACCCTGGCTGCTGGAGGAAGTAATATTTTTGATGCCCGGCATACCGTTGATCGCTTTTTCCAGCGGTTCGGTGATTTGGGATTCTATGATGTCGGCATTGGCTCCCGGGTAGGAGGTACGTACATTGATATTGGGAGGATCGATTGCCGGATAGTCGCGGATGCCCAGAAAAGTGAAACCTATGATCCCGAACAGGACGATCATTACATTTAGTACCGTGGCCAGGACTGGCCGACGCAGACTCAATTCGGAAATATTCATAGTTCCCTTTTGCTGATTTTACAATTACATATTGAAAAACAATAAGTAATGAGAATTGTCTCTAAAGTTATTCTACTGCATTGAGCTTCACCTTCGATTCAGGTCGAATGGCCAGCAGACCCGTAGTGACCACCGTATCTCCTTCTTTCAGCCCTGTAAGCACTTGTACAAAGGACGAATCCCGTATTCCTGTCTGTACTACCTGAAATGCCGGCTTACCGTTTTTGTACACGATCACCTGCTTATCGCGTGCTCCGGGAATAACAGCCTGCGTCGGGATCACCAGCGGCCGATCGGTTTGACCGAAATTCAGCAACACCTTCGCAAATCCTCCTGGTACAAGTGCATTCCCACTACCTTTTACAAAGGCGCGGACTTTCAGACTGCGGGTATTGGCTTCGATGATCGATTCAGTGGCCATGATGGTCGCAGGGTAATCTCCATCCTTGCCATCAATTCGGAAGAATACTTTCCGACCAGTCTTCATTTTATCACTGTACTTTTCAGGAACAGTAAATTCAAGCTTAAGTTCATTTACCTGGCTGATCGTGGTGAGAATGTCCGTTGGAGTGACATAGGCGCCAAGGCTAAAGTATTTCAGGCCAATCTTTCCGTCATAAGGTGCGATGATCCTGGTTTTTTCGATAGATACCTTCACCAACTCGATGTCTGCATTCAGGTTATTTACCGCAAGCTCTCCAAGATCTACTTCCTGTTGGCTGATACCGCTGATCTTCAGTAATTCCTTTTGTCTTTCGGAAGTTTTGCTGGCTATCTGTTCCTGCACCACCAGTTTCTTCAACTGTGCCTGCAGGTCACCATCGAATAATCGGATTAAAAGCATTCCTTTCCTCACCTGCCGGCCTTCCGGAATATTTAACTCAACGATCCTGCCAGAGATCTCGGGCCTGATCTGGGTGGTTTCGAAAGGAAGCAGGGTTCCGGGCATTTCAATATTCTCGCTGAGCTGCCTGGTGCGCACGATAAAGCCTTCCGCCTGTATGGCGGCGTCCATTGACCTGGTCTGGCCGGCTCTTGCACCGGCATCTCCTTCGGAGCAACCAGAGACGAGGAACAATACATGGACTACTAAGAGAATGGGGGTGAGGGTTCGCGTCATTAAATAGTCTGGTTATTATCAATATTTTCCATCTGTTTCATTAGAAGTTATTCAATGATTTTGCCTGCGGTGCTGACCACTTTTAATTTTTCCTTAACGCGGTTAGCCGAATACACGAGGTCAGCCGCGGATTTACCCAGTATGGTCACATGGCCCATTTTTCTGCCGGGCCGGGTCTCTTTCTTTCCGTATATGTGCACAAAGGCATTGTCCATCTGCAACACCTCTTCAAGCCCCTGATATGCCGCTGTTCCGGAATATCCTGCTTCTCCAACCAGGTTGACGATCGCAGCAGGCAGAATCTGTTTGGTATTGCCCACAGGGTAGTTGAGGATGACGCGCCAAAGCATATCGAACTGCGAGCTGAAATTGGCTTCAATGGTGTGATGACCGCTGTTGTGCACCCTCGGTGCCGTTTCATTCACGAAAATTTCACCCTGCTGATCGATGAAGAGTTCTACTGCAAATATCCCGGCGCTGTTCAGACCCCTGACCACGGACAGAGATATGGCCTCAACCTTCCACCGCGTTTCTTCCGGAATGTCCGCGGGACTGAGTTGATAATCGAGAAGGTTCAGGTGAGGATTAAATACCATGTCCACAGGGGGAAAGAAAGCATAATGCTGGTCGTTGGTGACGGCCACTATTTGGGCGATTTCTTTCCTGACAGGGATTAGTTTCTCAAGAACGGATGGTGCATCGAAACCTTTGCTGAGTTCTGCAGGGTCGGTGATCATCTGGACGCCACGTCCGTCATACCCCCCTTCACCAATCTTGTGCACTGCCGGCAGAAAGGATTCATGATTATTCAGCTCAACAAGGTTATTGGTGACCACGAAGGCTGCCGTTGGCACACCCACCGACTGGTAGTATTCTTTCTGACTGATCTTGTTTTTGATGATGCGGAGGGCGCTGGGGGTAGGGTAGATCCTGACCCCTTCGGCCTCCAATTTTTCGAGGGCCTCGAGGTTCACCGATTCGATCTCAATAGTCAGGGCATCAAGGACCTTTCCAAAAGCATAAACGGCTTCAAAATTGCGAATATCTCCAAGGGTAAAATGATGACAAAGATGAGCTGCGGGGCAGTCGGGGTCATTTTCCAGTACAAAGGTCTCAACGGGATAATTGGCCGCAGACTGAAGTAACATCCTGCCGAGTTGTCCCCCACCCAGAATTCCGGCTTTAAGCATGTAAGTCGATTGAGCCGCAAATATAGTCAAGAACCCCCCAGACCTCCGAAACTAAGGATATACACATCGGGGGATAAGCATAGCCGGTCAAAAGCAATGGTTTATGGTATTTTTAACCACTCTCTTTAGAAAAGCAGAATTTTTTACATTGTCTTTGCGTTTATACACTGATCTGGATTCATGAAGAACTTTGCCACATTTATACTTTTCGTACTTATTTTCAGCCATTCTGGTGCGCAGACGGCTGCCCCGGTCTTTAACTTCATTGATTACCAGCGTAGTTTCCCCAGGATCAGTGAAGCGCTGAAAAAAAGGCAGGACACCCTGATGAAGCAATTCAGGGAAAAGAAGCTTGATTGGCCCGTCAGGAATATCTACCTGAGGTCATTTAAATATGACAGCCAGCTGGAAGTATGGGTCAGGTCAGGCGATGAAGAGAAGTACAAATTGTTCAAAACATACAAGGTTTGCGCACTCGCGGGAACCCTGGGACCCAAGCGGATGCGGGGAGATTTCCAGGTGCCAGAGGGGTTTTACTATATCAATGAGTTCAATCCGAAGAGTACTTATCATCTTTCCCTGGGGTTGAACTATCCTAATTCCTCTGACAGGATACTGGGAGATTCTCTGGAACCAGGTGGCGATATCTATATACATGGAAAATGCGTGACTACGGGTTGTATTCCAATCATGGATTCGCAAATCGAAGAATTGTACATCCTGGCGGCGCATGCGAGGAGCCAGGGGCAGGACTTTATCCCGGTGCACATTTTCCCGGTTCAGTTCAGTAATTCAAAAAGCACGGCCTATCTGGCCAGATACCTCAAGCAATTCCCAGAGTATGCTGAGCTTTCTGGTGAATTGAAAGCGGCCTATCATTATTTTGAAAAAACCAGGCATCTGCCCATAATGATGACGGGCGAAAAAGGAGAGTATATCGTAGCCAATTATGATGCGGAGGCCCTCAAAGACAAGCCCCCTCCAAAACATGTGGGCCGGCCCGTTAAATACTTCAACGAAGACGACCTTGCCAAATCGGTTGAGCGCCTGCCTGTTTATCCTGGAGGAAATTCTGGATTTCAGGCCTTTATCGATCAGACAAGCAGGGAATTGGTTGAATTTCTACCCCTGAACCTTAAACGAACCTACGTGATGATCGAATTCATCATCGACAAAAATGGCAAGCTGGCCTATGCAAAGGTGATTAAAGGCGGTAATGATGAGCTTAACGACCACCTCCAGGAAAAATTCGAGAACATGCCCGATTGGAAACCCGCCAGCAGGCTCGAAAAAAATGTTGCCATCAAATTAAAGCAATCAATTGTAGTAGAACGGGGAGAGTGAGATTAGGTGATGTCCATCGCCTTTACAAAATAAGTACAGACAAAGGGCAGGGACAGGGTCAGTAATTCGCCTTTAAATTTCAGCAAAACAAAGAAAAGGATAACAGATAGAATAAAAAGTATCCAGTAAAGACCCGTCGATTTTTTGGCTGTTTCCATCATGAGAATTTCAGCGAAAATAATACAAAAAGAGACATTCGCACATTTGTAATAAATTCGCGCTCACTTGATGAAACCGTGAGAATAAATTTTTACATACGTTATTACACCAAGCCAGGGGAATCCCTTGGCATTACAGGAAATATCCCGGCTCTTGGAAACGATGATCCGCTGAAATATTTAAGCCTGAACTACTTCAATAGTGACCTGTGGAATGGTTCAATTGAAGTAGATCCCTCTCTTATTGGCCGGATATCCTACAGTTATGTGTTCATTGGAACCGATGGGGAGATTGTATTCGAAGGGGGCCAACCTCGGTTGATCGATGTCTCGAAAACGGGCATAGAAAACATCGAGATCACCGACTCCTGGAATTATGCCGGTGAATATGAGAATGTATTCTATACCGATCCCTTTCAAAAAGTACTGTTCCGTGGCAAGTCGCCAGCTATCAAACCCAGGGGGTCCCGGCACTTTACCCATATCTTCCGGGTCAAGGCGCCACTGACTTCGAAAAATGAAGTAGTCTTTATGTCCGGTAGCGCGAAGAAAACCGGTTCATGGGATCCAGCCTCCATTTTACTTCTGAAGCTGGAAAAGGGCTGGTGGACAGTTCACGTCAATTTACAGAATGAGACCCTGCCGCTTGACTACAAGTATGGCGTCTACGACACGAGGCAGAAAACCATCGTTAGCTATGAATATGGCCCAAACCGAGGCCTTCACCTGGATCTGAATGAAAAGACCCTTCATATTGTTCACGACGGTTTTGTCAGGTTACCAAACGACACCTGGAAGGGATCGGGGGTAAGCCTTCCGGTGTTCAGTCTGAGAAGCAACGATTCTTTTGGTGTTGGTGAATTTACCGACCTGAAACTTTTTTCTGACTGGGCAAAGAAATGCGGCATAAAAATGATCCAGCTGCTGCCCGTCAATGACACCATATCTACCAATACCTGGAAGGATTCCTATCCATACGCTACTATCTCGGCGTTTGCATTGCACCCCCTTTACCTCAACATCGAAACGGTTGCCGGAAAGCAGGATGCCGACATCATCAAATCATTCCGGAAGAAACAGAAACAACTGAACGCTTTGCCTGATATGGATTACGAGCAGGTGATCAGATTCAAATTACTGGCTGCTCGGGAATTGTTCCAGGCCCAAAAAAATAAATTTCTTGAGGATCCCGAGTATCACAAATTTTTCCTTGAAAATCAATACTGGCTTGTTCCTTATGCCGCCTTCTGTTATCTGCGCGACAGGAATGGAACTGCTGATTTCACAACCTGGAAATTATACAGCAAGTTTGACCGGTCCGCGATCGAAAAATACGTTTCACCAAAAGCGAAACACTACGATAGCATTGCCTTCTCTTATTTTTTGCAATATCACCTGCACCTGCAGTTGAAATCAGCCGTTGATTATGCACATGGCAATGGCATCATCATCAAAGGTGATATTCCCATCGGGGTAAACAGACGCGGCTGTGATGCCTGGATGGATCCGGAATTGTTCAACATGGACTTACAGGCAGGCGCCCCACCGGATCATTTTGCTGTCAAGGGTCAGAACTGGGAGTTCCCCGTGTACAACTGGGAGAAAATGGCGGAAAACCATTTCGACTGGTGGAGGAGAAGGTTTGAACAAATGGGCCGGTACTTCGATGCTTTTCGAATCGATCATGTCCTTGGGTTTTTCAGGATCTGGAGTGTACCGATTGATTCCGTTCAGGGCATCATGGGCTTTTTCAATCCCGCACTTACGGTTCACGTATTTGAATTCGCGCAGCGCGGAATGTGGTTCAATTATCACCGGTTTTGTAAACCCTATATCACTGATGCAGTGCTGTGGGAACTATTCGGACCAAACAACGATAAATTCCATCCCTACCTGATCTCCACGGGAAACAACAACTATGCGCTTAAGGATGGTTTTCACACCCAGCGCGAGGTAGAAAGGTATTTTGCCGGGATGGAACAGACAGAAGAGAACCATCACATATTGCTCGGACTGTATGAACTCATCTCCAATGTGATCCTGTTTGAAAAGCCCGGATCCAATGGTCAGGAATTTCATTTCAGGATATCCATCGACTCCACTACTTCATTCCGTCATCTCGACTGGAATATGCAAAACCAACTGAAGAGTCTGTACAATGATTATTTCTATGGCAGACAGGATGATTTCTGGAGAAAAGAAGCGATGAAGAAACTGCCTTCGCTGAAAAGATCGACCAACATGCTGATCTGTGGTGAAGACCTCGGCATGGTGCCGAAGGCTGTGCCTGAAGTGATGAAGCGCCTTGGAATCCTAAGTCTCGAGATTCAGCGCATGCCCAAGGACCTCAACCGGAAATTCTCTCATCCTGCCGATGCACCCTATCTCTCCGTCATTACGCCTTCCACTCACGATATGAGTACGGTTCGTTCCTGGTGGGAAGAAAACCGTGAGACCACGCAATATTTTTACAATATGGAATTGGGTCAATGGGGTGAGGCGCCTGAAAAGTGCGAGGCCTGGATCTCGAAAATTGTGTTCCTTCAACATCTCTATTCTCCAGCGATGTGGACAGTGTTTCAATTGCAGGATATATTCGGCATAGACGAATCCCTGCGAAATCCCAACTACCAGTCCGAACGCATAAACAATCCTGCGATCTCAAACTACTACTGGCGTTACCGTATGCACATCACTCTTGAGGACCTGCTGAAACAAAAGTATTTCAACGAGGAGATCCGCAGACACGTGGAAGATAGCGGTCGATGAAATTGCGGTATTGGTCATATCAACTACCATTCAGATATCCTTTTACCATTTCATACGGCACCAAGACCCATCAACCTACCCTGGTAGTTGAACTCGAACACATGGGCATTAAAGGTTACGGTGAGGCACCAGCGATAAGTTATTATCATATCCCTGTAGAGAAGATGATCGCAGACCTTGAGCAAAAGAGAACCTTCATCGAAAAATATGCACTGACAGACCCGGATCGGTTCTGGCATTTTCTCCATCATCTTATTCCTGGTAACAGCTTCCTGGTTTGCGCGCTGGACATCGCCGCCTGGGATCTTTATGGCAAAATGCGCAGACAGCCTTTAATGAAACTATGGAACTATGATCCCGCCTCCATGCCTTTGACAGATTATACGATAGGCATGGACAGCATCGAGATGATCCTTAAAAAAATTGACGACAATCCCTGGCCTGTATATAAGATCAAACTCGGTTCACCGGACGACATCCAAATCGCCGAGGCCATCAGAGCCCACACCGATGCCCCTTTGAGAGTGGATGCCAATGCTGCCTGGAGCCTTGATCAGGCCTTACAAATTATTCCCATTCTTGGAAAAATAGGGGTTGAACTGATCGAACAGCCTTTGGCGAAGGACAACTGGGAAGGGATGAAAACACTTTATGCTGCTTCAGAAATTCCCTTGTTCGCCGATGAAGCCTGCGTTGGTGAACAGGATGTTGAGCGATGCGCTGGCTTGTTCCATGGGATTAACATCAAGCTGACTAAATGTGGCGGGATTACACCTGCCCGAAGAATGATTGCGCAGGCTAAAAGCCTCGGTTTGCAGGTCATGATCGGCAGTATGAATGAAAGCAGCATAGGCACGGCCGCCGTTGCCCACCTCTTGCCATCGGTCGATTTTGCCGACGCTGACGGCCCCTTATTGCTGGCCGAAGACCTTGCCGAGGGTCTCAGCTTTGACTATGGTCGGCTACGCGTTTCCGGTAATCCCGGCCTTGGTATTCAATTCAAGGGGCAGACTGACCGCTCATAAAATACTTAGTGAATAGTTAATCTTCGGTTCATAGCAACTCTGGTATATGAATTGTATTATCTTAGGGGTGATCCGTTACCATAAAGCGATATGAAGAAGACCCATCGATATATACTGGTTGCTCTGGTAGCGGTTTTGTCATTTGTGTCCTGCAGAAAAATTATCAACACAAACAATTCAGGCAGTTCACACACACCCACTCCAAAAGTTGAGGAAACCGAACCCGCCGTGCTGACTCCTCAACACGTCGTTATCAATGGCTGTATAAAGGGATTCTACCAGGCAGTACCGGCTCACTATCATGAAACCAATGAATTGTATCCTGTCCTGATTTGCCTTCCTGGTGGCGGGCAATATGGCGATGGAAATATCGAGCTTCCCGAAATTCTCACTGAAGCTGTTCCGAAACTGGTCAATGAAAAGAAATTCCCTCCTTCGTTTACTGTTGACGGTAACCCATATTCATTTATCGTCATTGCTCCACAGTTCTCAAGAGAGCCCTTCGCTTTCGACCTCGAGGAACTGCTAACATATGTCAAAGCCAATTACCGCGTTGATACATCCAGGGTATACATGACGGGATTCAGCCTTGGCGCCAAAAAGACCGCCGATTTTGCTGCTGAATATCCTTATCAGCTTGCCGCCATTACGGCCATGGGTGGGGCGATGAATATTACCGAAGACCACGCGGCCCGTTGCAAGGCAATGGCCGATGCACAATTGGCCGCCTGGCAATTTCACAATGTCGATGACACACTGTGGGATTATCATGAATCAGTAAGGTTTGTGGAAGATTACAATAGTTTCAGTCCGGCCATTCCCGCCCGACTTACCCTGTTCGAAGTAGGACAGAATAAGCTTCACCATGATTGCTGGACGCGCACTACCGATCCTGCTTACAGAGATGCTGATGGCAGGAATATTTATGAATGGATGCTGCAGTACACGAGGTAAACTCTAATTCACACTAAATATTAAGTGACTAAAATAAAGACCTGCCCGGGTTCATTTATGCAGTGCCCGCCAGTTCTGTAAATTTACTCCTGATCTTTATTCTCCCGGACTTGCTTCCTTCACCGTATTCACCGTTTCAGAGGCTCTTTCCGCTTCTGCCGTCGTGAAGTAATTGCCAAAAATATCAGCGATCTTTTTGCTTGAATACACCCGCGTATAGTCATTGTTGCTAAAGGCAATTATCGTCGCTTTTTCATCCGCGAGATGATAGAAGGCCGTTCGGTTTCCATGCCACCAACCATTATGGTAAATAAATTTCTTGCCGTTTTTTAGGTTGAACATCCTCCACCCAAGCCCGTAATTGTTGATGCCTGGTTTTTCAAAACTATATCCCGAAAAGGCGGAATCAATCGTAGCCTTGGTAAACATCGTGCCCGCATAAAGCGCCTGGTCCCACTTCAACATGTCACGAACCGTGCTGTACACATTCTTATCACCATAGACCTTGTCGAGGTAATCGAAGGCATAGGTACGGCCGCTTGCAAAATAAGACTGAAGGGAACGCGCGCTGTCCGCAATGGTGTACACATAAGTGTCCGTCATGCCCAGGGGCTGGAAAAAGGTCAATTTGAGGAAGTTGGGGAAGGACTGGCCTGATACTTTTTCCACAACAAGTGCAAGAAGTGCAAAATTGGTGTTTGAATAACTGAAATGGCGATCCGGAGGGCCGATCTGAATCTCATTATGGCGGGCGATGATGAAATCAAGCACGTCCTGGTTGGTCATGAGTTTTCGTCTGTCCCAGCCGAGTCTTTCCATGTAATGGTTATAATTCGGTATACCACTGCGATGATTCAACAGGGATTTAATGGTCACACCGGCTAATGGAAAACCGGGGAGGTATTTTGAAACCTCATCGGTGATCCGCAGGCGGCCCTGTTCCTGGAGTTTGAGAACGGCCATACCTGTAAAGGTCTTGGACACGGAGGCAATATGAAAGGCAGAACTGGGGTTGATGGAGTCCCTGGAAAGTCTTGGGTTGCGGAAACCGGCATATTTCTCATAAATGATCTGCCCATCCTTGGCAACCAGGATACTGCCATTGAAATGCTTTGAACTGAAGGTGCTGTCGATAAAATGGGCAACCTCCGACTGATAATGGCGAAGTTTCGTCTTCGAAATTGGCGGGGGCGGCGCAAGGGCCAGTTTAACTGCTCCCTTGTCTTTTTCTGTGGCCTGTCCACTGCAGCTGTAAAGCCCGGCGAACGCAATAATTATCAGCAAGTTCTTCAAGAAAATTAGTTTTTCTGAGTTTCGGAAAAGCGAAGGTAGGCTGATGAGTGTAAAACCGGAAACAATAGGTGTTTTTGATTTCAATTTTAACGCACATCTTTGCAAATCCTATAATAACCTGTAAACGAAAATATCTGGGAAAAAATTATGAGCGAGAAAAATACGAGTTACCCTAAAGAGAAAGTAAATGTGTTGTTCCTTGAAAATATCAGCGATGCGGCAGTAAAATACTTCAAAGACGCCGGTTATTCCTCTGTCCGCAAAATCGGGGGCGCATTATCGCAGGACGAACTCGTAAAACAGATCAAAGACGTTCATTTGCTCGGTATCAGGTCTAAGACCCAGATTACCTCCAGGGTGCTTGAGGCGGCAAACAAGCTGCAGGCGATCGGATGTTTTTGTATCGGGGTAAACCAGGTGGACCTGAAAACCGCCATGAACAGGGGAGTGGTCGTGTTCAATGCACCCTATTCCAACACCCGGTCGGTGGCCGAACTGGTCATCGCATCGGCCATCATGCTCATTAGAAGGATTCCTGACAAGAACGTCGCCGCCCACCAGGGGATCTGGCTGAAGGAATCCAAAGGAAGCTATGAACTCAGGGGCAAGACCCTCGGAATCATCGGCTATGGCAACATTGGCACCCAGGTAAGCGTATTAGCGGAAGCCCTTGGCATGAAGGTGTTATTTTATGACGTGGTGACCAAACTGCCGCTGGGCAATGCCAGCCCTTGTAAAACCTTGAAGGAACTGACCTCAAAGGCGGACATCATTACTCTTCATGTTCCGGATACCGACAGTACAAAAAATATGATCAACAAACAGACCCTGAAGAATTTCAAGCAGGGTTCTATTCTGATCAATTATGCAAGAGGTGAAGTGGTGGACCTTGATGCACTCAAAGCTGCATTCGACAGCAACCAGGTTTCAGGCGCGGCCATCGACGTATATCCCCTCGAACCCGAAAAAAATGGCGACAAATTCGTGTCACCGCTCCAGGGTCTGCCCAATGTGATTCTGACACCGCATATCGGCGGGTCAACAGAAGAAGCACAGCTCAATATCGGGGAAGACGTCAGTCAGAAATTATTTCAATTCCTGGAAACCGGTGTTACCATCGGGTCACACACGGTTCCTCCCATCGGATTGCCCATACAGGAAAAGGCACACAGGATACTTCATATTCATAAAAATGTTCCCGGCGTGCTTTCTGCCATTAACTCCCAGTTATCCGACAATGGTATTAATATACTTGGGCAGTACCTCAAGACCAACGACAGCATTGGCTATGTTGTGCTCGACCTGGACAAGAAATTATCGGGCAAGGCAGTGGAATTGCTCAAAGAGGTGAAGGGCTCGCTAAAGGTCCGCCTGCTCTATTGAGGCCGCCCCGGTTCACGACCTCTTTTGAACACAAATCTGAACAACTGTTGGTAGCGGTTCAGCGCATACTTTATCACGTTCCTGAAATCGAGCTGGATATATTTTTTTAGCAGCAGGATCATTGTCACCAGTGACACCGTGTAATAAACCATCGTGGCATAGGCCGGGCCCATCCCTCCAAAATAATGCAGGAAGATCCAGGTGAGCAGGAGATTCATCAGCATCAGCAGCGCATTGGCGATGAAATTAATCCGTGGCTTTCCGATGGCGTCAAGAGTTGAACCGAATTGATAACTCAAGGGTCTTACCATACTAAACAGGATCGTCAACTGCAGGATCAGGATCGCAGGATAATACTCCGGGCCAGCGATAATGTAAATCAATAGTCGGGGAAAAATAAATATGAATAATGAAAGGGGTACGATGAAGGCGAGGATGGTTCCGGTTACCTGTTCAAAATAATATTTCACCTTGCTCATCCCTTCCTGTTCCAGCGCTTCCACATTCTTGGGATAGAGCACGTCGGACGCGGCCAGTGAAGGCACATCCACCATATTATTGATCCGCGCTACGGTGTTGTACCAGGCCACATAATTTTTTCCTTCAATTGCAGTCAGTGTGCCGGCGGTTACAAAATGATCGAAACTTCGCGAAAGTCCTGCAAACAGATTGGTTCCGAATGTGTACTTGCCAAAATGAAACATCCGGAACGTAATCGACCTGCTGAACAAAAATGAGCCGGCCCGCTCTTCATGTGAACCTTGATAAATGTAAATCAAGGCAATGGTCAGCGAAAGGATTTGCACAAGCAGGACATGCTGTAGGGTAAATGATTTTGGGATGAAGAAATACAGAAAGAATATTCCGCCGAAGAAAATGAATTGCCTGATGAAGGCAGACCGGAATATCACTTCGAATTTGAATTTCGACTGCAACAGAATTTCACAATGGTTGAAAGGAATCAGTAACAGGATCAGCAGGCAACTCATCGTTAGCAGGCGGATAAGTTCGGGCGACTTCAGCAAATTCGCGAGATAAGGACTGAATAAAAACAGGCAAAGTATTACGAGTAAAGAAAACGCCGCGTTAATAATCAGTGAACTGCTCTGCACGGCTTTCCCCTGGTTGGTATACTCAGGCATGCTCAGAAATTTTATTGTTGAATTCCTGATCAGACCTTGCTTTATGGCTTCAAAGATTGAAAACAAAGTAATGTAGAGGGCCCAGGTACCGTTAATTTCCGTACTGAATCCGCGTACCAGGATCATGTAGCCGACAACGCCGAAAAGGAACAGTGAAACCCGTTGGAGAAGGGTAAAGTACATGGAGTTGATCCAGAAAGAAGCAGCTTGCTTTTTTGAAAGCATCAGGCAAATTAAGGAATTTGAATTTGGATCATCGGAGTATCACCTCGCGTTACCTGAACCTTCCATATGCACACACTCGCTCACCGCTTCGCTTCTTCATTGATCGCTTTCAGCAACGACTTGTCGTCTTTGCTGTCGCCCATCAGTTGCCAGAACATCACACCGCCCAGTTTTTCTTTTGCCAGTTGTACTTTTTTCCGGATGGTGGGTATGCCATTGTAATAAAGTATCGCGCCATCGGGCAGTGTAAGTTGGTCCTTGTTTTCGGCTCCTGGAAATTGCAAGATGATGTTTTTGTAGGCAAACGATCCTGCGCCTGCCGGACCAAAACTGTAGCCATAGAAGGGCATGCCGAGGTATAATTTGTCTTTATCCAGGTGCCTGGTATTTACCCAGTACTCCGTGTCTTCCACCGCCATTGAATAAGGAGAATGATGGCCGGGTGTTCCTGGGTTCCAGGGACCTGTTTTGTCATATGACATGATCGTGATGTAATCGAACTGACTGAGCGCTTTATCAGTGAACTGTGTTTTATAGACGGTTGCAATAGCGGCGGTAACCAGTTTATTACGGGACGACAGTGCTGCTTTGAGTTCCATGACAAAGGCTTCATAATTTTCATCAATGCGTTTGCCTTCGAGGTCAACATCAATGCCATCGAGTTTGTATCGTTCAACAACCTCTACGAGTTTTGCGATGAGTTGTTGTCGCTTGTCATTTTTCAGCAGGGCACTGTAATATTCCGGTGCGCTGCCGCCTCCGATCGATCCCAGGATCTTCACATTGTTTGCATGAGCTAAAGGAACCAGCGAGTCAAGGCATTCTGTACCAAGGATCAGTTCACCAGTGGAATCAGGATTCAGGAAAGCATAGTGAAGGTTGGTGAATTGTTTGAAATTGATTTCTGAAAGGGGAGAGGAGTGACAGATGTAATACGCCACTATCGGAAAATCATTACCGGTGGGTGACTGGCTTTTTGTCTTTGAGCAGAGGACGCCAGTAACAGCAACTAAAAGCAGCAGTTTATTCATATAGCAATTATGGAATTAATCAATTGACTGGAAAAATCTGCCGGAATGATTTTGCCTGCGACCGCTGATCGGGTGTGATGATTTCATCCGCGTAGTATTCACGAAGAAACTTGCCGGCATCCGACCAGATTGTCTGTATTACGCCAAGGTACCTTTCTCTCATTTCATCTGTTGCGTCCATGCGAAAATCCTGCATGTCTTTGAATTGTTTTACCGAAACGGCGGGCCTGTTCCAGACGCAGGTGATTACCGAAAATCCTTTCAGCGCAAAATAAACGGGAGTTTTGTCAGGGCGTTCATAGTGCCAGTCACAGATAACAACGTCTTTGGGTACGAGATCGATGGCAGCCTGCGTTCCATTACCACTGGCTTCCCAGTAGCCTATCCCAGTCGAATTTCCATCGAGCAACCTATCGCCCCAGATCCAGAGTTTACGATTTTTAAGTGCCAGGTGATCCCTGATTGTTTTTAATTCATTGGCGAAAAGCTCGGCCCTGTTTTTTCCGCCGCAGCGCTTGCACTTATCCATGCCTATGTAAAACACTTCGTCCATCCCCGCATGAAAGGCGGTCGCTCCGAATGCATCACAAAGTTCGTCGACCAGTTCGAACACTACTTTGTGCACGCCAGGGTGAAGCGGGCAATAGCTCTTGCAGTAGAGGCTGTCGGCATTTGGCCATTTGTAGTTTTCAGGAAATTTCACCCAGGGGGTCTCATCAAATTCAGGATATTTTTCCAGGAGTTTTCCGGGTTTATTGGCCCAGGACTGATGCCCGAGCAGGTTGATCTGGGGAACGATTGCGATTTTATTCTTCCTGCAGGCGTCTGCAATCTTTTTTACGTCAGCTTTTGTAAGCGGGTTTTCTGAAACCAATTCGGGGTGCGACTTATACTCATATTGATAATCTACGCGCAGGATCATCGTGTTGATCTTTCTTGGACCGAGGGCATTGTTGATGAATACGACAAAAGAGTCGACCAACGCGCGGGAAGGTGCTGCGATACTAATCCCTCGCAGTGGTAGATCAATGGCAGCGGGTGTTTGCGCTTTGACATTCGTACAACACAGGATCATGATTGCTGAGGCGGTCAGAAGAGTGTTTCTCATGAGTTGAAAGTGATTTGTGTTTATAATAAGGTGTGCAGTTACAATTTAACCTGCACGCCGTTTTTGCCAAGTAGTCCGCCGATATTCACGATCACCAAAGCAAATATGAATGATTTAATCAGTCCTGCAACACCTGTGGAGATCAGTTCCGGATATTTAAAGCTAAATACTCCCAGGATGGCGTATGCGAAATAGGGAAGGAGATAACAGAGCAGGGTATTGGTGCCCGCAGGCTTGATGATGCCCGACCATGCTGTTTGTTTTTTGATATCTGCGAGCCAGTAAACAAAGGCGAATATCGCAAAAGTTATTGCTGAACAGATGAGTACCCATGAGGGGGTGGCTTTAATTTTAGAAATGCCATCAAGGGGTCTCACCAGGAAGCCCGCAATGCAAAGGCCGCCGCTAAGGGCAAGAAGAACCCACATGAATTTGTACCTGTCGGGATGATCGCGCATATTAAGGAAGATCATCGAACTGATTACCCCGGCGCTGACCAGCGACGGCATGGCACCCTGGCCAAGAGGTCCCGTGATGGTACGCAGGAGGCCGGTATTCGTGAATATGCCCGAATGGGCTGCGGTGCAGAAAACAATGCAAACCAGCCAGAAAGAGAATCACCGGGATTAGTTTTTTACCCGCGAAGGTGTACACGACTGCGCTTACGAGGTAGGCCCATCCGATAAGACCAAGGATACCCCACCAGCCGGGGCCAAACGGCTGCGACCCGTCGTTACCACCCCGGTATTTCCAGGCCAGGAAGATCAGGGTGATCCAGGCAAGGATCTGCAGGAGCAGTCGAATCGTTTTGTTGAAAGTCTTCGGATAATTGTTCCATATCAGGATAAAGCAAAGGCAGCAGGCGGGGTAGTAGACATAAGAGGGAAATCCAGTGGCTGCCGCGTTGATGGTTTCGCCATTGACCAGGAAGACGCCCATGGTCAGCAGCGCGAATGTGCGTAAAAGGATATGCCGGAGGATGGAACCGTCGGATTCGTTTTTGGCTCTGCGGCTGCTGACTGAAAAGGGAATGGACATGCCTACAATGAGGAGGAAGGCCGGAAAAACGGTGTCGGCGAGGCCCATGCCGTCGTCATTCGCCTGGGTATGTTCGAGCCATTCCGGAATGTTTTTGAGGGACCATAGGTCGTTGACGAAGATCATCAGGACCATGGTAATTGCGCGCAGGATGTCTATCGACGTGATGCGGGGGAAGGAAGTTTTGTTCATAATCGAATCGCGTCTAAATATATTATGTTTGGTGAAAACCGGACAAAGAATCTAATAATGAGATTCAGATAGGTAACTGTCTGTTCATTTAATACTCATAAACAAGTTTTTATGAAGGTTAACTATATATTTTATTGAATTGCGCGGACAAGTTGGATTTCACCTTGATATAATCAGATTGTCGAAAGCTGGGGCTGGAATGAGACGTTTTTGCGTAAAATACCTTTCAACACCAAGGCAAAAAGTTGCATTTCAAGTCGTGAAATAGCAAAGGGCCGAAATCTCTTCCGGCCCTTTGCATTATTATTTACTTCAAAATTCCTCCACTGAACAGCCTATTTAACAGTCATATTCGACTGCTGAACCTGGGCGTGAGTCGTCTCCGGGATAGGTAAGTGGCAACCCTTGATCGTTGTACGAAGTCGGCCCGGGGAGGCGATTGTTTTTGCTGTAGTCCCGAAATATGAACTGAAGTACCGGATCCGTATTCCAGGGATGAACTTTATCGTCATAATCGGGATATTCCCATGAGTAACCGTTACCCGTTTCCCTGGAAATATTTCCTTTGTTGTTGTATTCGTAAGCCTTGGGTTCCAAAGGCTCGATAAGGGATGGCCTGTCATCATACCAGGAAATACCTGTGATTCCGACAATGCGGTTATGGCTGTCGTATTCCAGGTCCTCAACGATGGTGGCTGCCCCAAGCGTTTTGCTGAATAGGGTATCCTGTACCACTCTGTTCCCCTCATATTTGTAATGGTGCAACTCAGTAGCCTCTAAGTCGCGCTGATAGTGTTAACTGTATTCAATCAGCCTGTTGCTTTCGTCATATTTCAGATAGGTATAGGAAGGATTGGCGGTGCCTTGTTGCGGTGTAATAATAATACTGTCCAGTAGCTCTTTCGGCCCATAATAGTATCTGACCTCATAGTCATCGTCATCGCTTACGATTTTGTTGATTTTACAGGTAATCTTTTCATGTCCATGTCCCTTCGGCCAGTGGTCGATAATTTTTTGGCAACCGGACAGGAGACCGGCAATGCCAACGATAATTAGGAAGTAAATGATCTGGAAAATGCGTTTCATAAAACTTGTTTTATGGTTATGGTGGTGATTAAGGTTTACCAAAAGTCGGGGATTCAGTCACCAATGGAAATAGCGAAATCGGGTGAGAAGGCGGGTTGTGGGAGGCGGGAAGGATTATTGCCGGCGGTGTGTATATATTTAATAAGGTCGTCCGCACACTTCAAATAGAACCAATCTGAATGAGTTATGTTAAATAGAAATGTTGGGTCGTTTTTTTAAGGTTTATGTTCAAAAAAACGAGACTGGGGTGTGATCAGAAGCCAGCAAAAGAAGACCGCGATGAATTGCTTTTACTGATGAGTATTCAGGCTGCCTCAATGATTATTTTAGCCATTGCAGAATGGATGCGACTGCTCCAAGCGTAGCAGCAATTGCGGCAATCCAAGCTGCAATTTTTGTCCAATCCCATTTCTTGGCCTGTGCGACATACGCGCCTTTTTCTGAAGAAGGACATCCTTCGAAGTTTATTGTATAGCAATCATCGACCCGGTCAAGATAGCCGTCGAGAAATAGTTTTGCGCAAAGCAGGTAGCAGGCTTCTCTGTCGATGGATAGTCCGGAATTTTTAGCAATGCTGTCAGGCCGGAGGGGAATTTCCGCTGGGTTCCTTGCCATGTAGTCTAAAATATGAGTAAGGTACTCAATAGTTTTCATCGTCTTTTCAGGAAGCAACTCCGGTTCTTTTGGTTGCCGTGTGCATGCTGTGGCTATTTAGTATAAACGTCATATTATCAGACAACTGCCTTTTCCCAGCCCAATGTAACGGATCAAAATGAATTGAACCCAACATTTACTCTCAGATCATGCTGCATCTTGATTCACTTGTCTTATAATATATCCTACGTTATGATAAATAGGCGAAGCGTGGCGAGAGTTTTTGTATTTTTCAAATGAACAAAAACTCCTGAAGCGTGGGGCAGTTTAGTAGCGGCGGCAAAAGAAGAGCGCGGGTCTGAATTGAAATGAAAAAAGGTAGTTCTCAGCTACCTCTTAAATATATCTCGTTTTATAGTCTGGATTAAAATCATTCATTTTATCTGGACTTAATGGGCTTTCTACTCATCGAAATTCTCGCTGTATATCAAATCATAGACTGGATTGTCCACGATTGGCTTAAACTTGAAAACAAACTTATACACCCTTATTTTCCCAGTAATCAGGTTTCGATACCTGATCGACCGAGCGGCATACAAATACCAACCGTTTTCGAAAATCAATTTATGGTTGGTTTCCGACAAAGGTGTATCGAGCGACCATTTTATATCGGCCGGTGTTTCTTTTATAACATACCGATTCATTAACAATTTCTTAAAAGCAAAGCTATCTATAGTAGGCTCTTTTTGAAAAAGATAGAGAACGGTGCTGGTTTCAATTATTTTAACAGGTGTCGAGCTTATATTGCTCAGAACATATGTTCCATTCGGATTTTGCCCTATGGCCCCTTGATGTACTTCAAAATCCGACGCCTGAAGATATGGCGTGCGTTCTGTGATATATTGCTTAGCAGATTCTTGATACGCTTTCGATTGCGAATTGTAAGACTGCTGACCAAGCTCAAAGTTTCTTCTATCGTCTGCTCTGGAACTATCAAGGGCATTCTTAGAAATATCATTAGCTTGTTTTGCTATCACAAGTGCTTGATTTGCAGAGTTAGATTGAATTACGCTTTGGCAAAAAACAAGATATGTAACACCCGGGCGAGCTCGACGAGACGCACCGACAACTCCGGCTCCCACACGACCCGCCAGGTCTCGCGGAACGTCCCGCTCGTGCCGCGTCCCTCCTCCAGCGCGCCCCATCCGACGCCGAGCGCGACGAGCTGATGCAGAAGGTGTGATCTCGCCAGCCCGTTCGGTGTGCGCAGGTCGAGCTCGACCACGGCGACGTCGGAACGCGGTTTGAGTCGCACCCGGCGTTGCCGAACGAGCAGGTCGCGGGCGAGCGGCACTTGCGGCGCACCCGGGGGGACCTCGCCGATCGCCTCACCGACGACCAGCCGCCGCCGCACGAGCGGCAGGCCGCCCATGACCGCGTCGGCGGAGTCGAGCACCTCGTCGAGACCGGGACGCGGACGGCCGCGCAGGATCGACAGCGTCTCGGCCATCCGCGACGCGGCGATGAGGTGGTCGGGCGAGGCCGCCATGCCGGCGCCGCGCAGCAAGTGCGCAGCGTCGACGAAGAACCGCGTGACACCGTCGGGGCCAGGATGGCGGAACACGTGGTCGTACCAGCCGGGGTGGCGGACCCCGGCGCCGTACCCGGTAGCCGCGGCGAGGCGCCGGTGCGTCCAGGGCACCCAGCTCACGCCGACTTTGACCTTGTGCAAGCCGCGCAACATGGCGTTGTCGGTCGCCGCTGAGGTGGCAGCGATGTCGAGCGCCAGGCACGTGCCACGCACCGCAGACGACGGCGATGGTCGCGTAGCCGTCGCTCACCGCGGCTCGGATGGCGCGGCGCATGTGCGCCTCGCGCCGCTCCTCGCCCGCCGATGGCACCGTGCCCGCTCGCACTGCCGCCATCGCCTCGGCGACCGCCTCGAACGCGACGAGACCATCGCCGCGGTGCTCGACCACGTCGTCCCACCACCGTTCGGCGTCGGGCTCACCGGCGGCAGCCGCCAACGCACCGAGTGGATCATGGTATGGATCGACCGGCGCGCCATCCGTCAGCGCGATCTCGTCGAGCCCTGACTCATCTGCCGCGCCTGTCAGCGTGTTGGCCAGCGGGAGATCGATCGCCCGCACCTCGACGCCGCGGGCGTTGGCCCAGACGACGGCCTGCCATTCGGGGCTGAACGATGCCGAGCGGTGCGAACGCCGCCCGGTGCGGATGGTCGACGACGTGACCGAGCAGGGCGACGGGAGGGACGAGCTGCTCGTCGCCGATCCACGCCAGGGCCGTTGTCGTCTCGGCCGGCGCCTCGACGAGCACGATGTCGGGCTGCAACTCGTCGAACGCCTTCACGACCGAGCGCGCCGAACCGGGACCGTGGTGCCGGATGCCGAGCAGGTGCACCGCCACGTGCGTGCCCCGTCAGTCCAGCGCGCGGCAGGCGTCGTAGAAGTCGTCCCAGCCGTCGCGGTCGCGCACGACCGCCTCGAGGTACTCGCGCCAGGCCACCGCATCGTGCACCGGATCGCGAACGACCGCGCCGACGATGCCGGCCGCGACGTCGTCGGCCCGCAGCGTGCCGTCGCCGAAGTGGGCGGCCAGCGACAGCCCGTTGGTGACGACCGAGATCGCCTCGGCCGTCGACAGCGTGCCGCTCGGCACCTTGAGGCTCGTTGCGCCGTCGGTCGGTGACGCCGCCGCGCAGCTCGCGGAAGATCGTGACGACGCGGCGGATCTCGTCGGCGCCGGCGGGCACCGGCGGCAGCGCCAGCGCCGCGCCGAGCTCGCTGACGCGCGCTGGCTGACGATCGCCATCTCCTCGTCGACGGTCTCGGGGAGCGGCAGGACGACCGTGTTGAAGCGCCGTCGCAGCGCGCTCGACAGCTCGTTGATGCCGCGGTCGCGGTCGTTGGCGGTGGCGATCAGGTTGAAGCCCCGGACCGCCGCCACCTCGGTGTTGAGCTCGGGTACCGGCAGCGACTTCTCCGACAGGATCAGTGACGAGCGCGTCCTGGACGTCGGACGGCATCCGGGTCAGCTCCTCGACGCGGGCGATCGTCCGGCGCGCATCGCCCGGTACACCGGGCTCGGCACCAGCGCCGCCTCGCTCGGGCCCTCGGCCAGCAGTCGGCGCGTAGTTCCAGCCGTAGCGCAGCGTCTCCTCGGTGGTGCCGGCGGTGCCCTGCACGAGCAGCGTCGAATCGCCGCTGATCGCGGCCGCGAGGTGCTCGCTCACCCAGGTCTTGGCGGTGCCGGGCACGCCGAGCAGCAGCAACGCGCGGTCGGTGGCGAGGGTGGCGACGGCGATCTCCATCAGCCGCCGCCGGCCGACGTACTTGGGGACGATCACCGTGCCGTCGGCGAGCGTGCCGCCCAACAGGTAGGTGACGACCGCCCACGGCGACAGGCGCCAGCTCGGCGGCCGCTCGCGATCGTCGGCGGCGGCCAGTGCCGCCAGTTCGTGCGCATGCTCGACCTCGGCGTGCGGGCGTAGGATCGCCACCGTCGTCATCCGTCCCGACGTTACCGAGAGGGTGTCTCGATGGCCCCCCGCAAGACGAACAGCACCGGCAGCAGCAAGCAACTGATGGCGTCGCTCAAGACGCTGGCGCTCGGGTTCCCGGGCGCGTGGGCCGACAACCCGTGGGGCGACTCGGTCGTCAAGGTCGGCAAGAAGATCTTCGTGTTCCTCGGCGAGGGTGCCGAGGACGCCGGGATCACCGTGAAGGTCCCCGAATCACACGAGCACACGATGAGCTTCGACGGGTGCCATGCCGACCGGGTACGGGCTCGGAAAGGCGGGGTGGGTGACGATCCCCATCGGTGGTCTGCCGCGCTGACGATGCGGAGGTCCTGCACGACTTCGTCGAGGAGAGCTACCGGACCATCGCACCGAAGCGGATGATCAAAGAGCTCGACGCCCAGCGCGAGGCCGACTCGGACGGGCGCGGCTGATGACCGACGAGCCTGACGCAGGCGCCCAAGCGGTCGCCCGCCGCATGTTCGATCTCGCCCGCAAGGGCGACGTCGAGCAGTTGGTGGGTTACATCGACGCCGGGTTGCCCGTGAACACCACCAACCCCGCCGGCGACACGTTGTTGATCCTCGCTGCGTACTACGACCACCCGGAGACCGTGCGGGCACTGCTCGAGCGCGGCGCCGACACGTCAGTCGTCAACGGGCGAGGTCAGACCGCGCTCGCGGCGGCGGTGTTCCGGCATTCACCGGCTGCCGCGCTGTTGGTGAGGGCCGGTGCCGACCCCGATCTCGGCAGCCCGTCGGCAGTGGCGACGGCCGCGCTTCTTCGACCTCCCCGACATGCTCGCGTTGCTCGAATCCCGCCCGTCGGCGTGACGGACGGGGCATCGCCGGCACACCCACTCGAGATCCTCGATCGTCCGTTGGTGCAAACTGCGACCGTGCGGTTCACCTTCGAGGGCTGCGAACTGGATCTCGGCCGGTACGAAGTGCGCCGCGACGGCGACGTGATCGCCGTCGAGCCACAGGTGTTCGACGTGCTCGTCCACCTGGTGCGTCACCGCGATCGTGTGGTCAGCAAGGAGGAGCTGCTCGACGAGGTGTGGGGCGACCGCTTCGTCGGCGAGTCAGCCCTGACGAGCCGGATCAAGGCGGCCCGCCGGGCCGTCGGCGACGACGGCACGGCCCAGCGCGTGATCCGCACCGTCCACGGCCGCGGCTACCGCTTCGTCGCCGACGCGGTCGAGGTGGTCGGGATGGGCACCGACGTCGAGCCGGATCGGCGCATCGAGCAGCGCATCCAGTTCTGCACGACGCCGGACGGCGTGCAACTCGCCTACGCGGCGGTCGGTCAAGGGCCGCCACTCGTGAAGGTCGCCAACTGGCTCAGCCACCTCGACTACGACTGGGAGAGCCTGGTCTGGCGGCACTGGTGGCGCGACCTGTCGGCGAACCACCGGCTGGTGCGGTACGACGAGCGAGGCTGCGGGTTGTCCGACCGGGATGTCGACGACTTCTCGCTCGACACGTGGGTCGGCGATCTCGAGACGGTCGTCGACGCCGCCGGCCTCGAGCGGTTCCCGTTGCTCGGCATCTCACAGGGCGGCCCGGTCGCCATGACCTACGCGGCGCGGCACCCCGAACGGGTGACCGGTCTGATCCTGTACGGCACGTACGCCCAGGGGCGCCTGGCCCGCGCCCATACGCAGCAGGCCGAGGACGAGGCCCGGCTGCTCGTGCAGCTCGTGCGTCTCGGCTGGGGGCACTCGACGCCGGCCTTCCGCCAGGTGTTCGCGACGCAGTTCATGCCCGAGGGCACGCTCGAGCAGTGGGAGGCGTTCGACGAGCTCCAGCGGATGACGACGTCGCCGGCCAACGCGGTCAGGTTCATGGAGGCGTTCCAGAAGGTGGACGTCATCGACGTCGCCAGTGCGGTCTCCGTCCCGACGCTGGTGCTGCACGCCCGGCGCGACGCCAGGATCCCCGTCGCGGAGGGCCGCCGGCTGGCGGCGCTCATCCCTGGAAGCAGATTCGTCCCGCTCGAGAGCGCCAATCACCTGTTGCTCGGTGACGAGCCGGCGTGGCCCCGCTTCGTGAACGAGGTCGAAGCGTTCCTGACCGAGCTCGGCTGATCCGAGTACGTCGGACCGCTCGCCACTCCCGTCTCGTTCATTTCTCGAGCTCGACCAGCATCCGGCTGCGCGTCCGCGCGAGGTCGGCGAGCGCCAGCGCGAGGCCGGCCGACGGCGACATCGGATCGACGGCGCTGAGTGTCGCGGCGGCTTCGTCGAGCACTTCCGGCCGGCATCGCGCGAACAGGTTGACGAGCACGGCGCGGTCGGGACGCACCGAAGCGGCCGGCGTCGAACGCGGGACCGAGTGTCGACGGCGAACGTATGGGCGTCGGCGCCGAGGAGGTCGGCGAGCTCCGGGGGAACGGCGAGCGGGGGCACCGACAACACGGCGTCGGCGTCGACCCGGGCGGATGTACGCGGTGCCAACTCGGGCACGTGCTCGGTCACCCACCGCGCCACGGGTCCGGCGGCGAGCGCGGCGCGGGCGAGCCGGGTGGCGTCGGTGCGGTGCCGGGCGAGGAGCGCGACGAGCACGTCGGGTGACACCCGCACTCCCCGCTGGATGACGGTGAGCACCCATTCGTCCTCGAGCACGGGCCACTCGGCCACGACGTACTTCCACGTCGTCGCCGCGGCGGCGGAACACGCCGGTCGAGCATCGGGCTCAGGTGGAGCGAGTCGGTCGCACGGCGGGTCGGCGACGAACGCGGACCGCCGCGCCGCGGCGCCGGCCGACACCGCGGCCAACATCCGCTGCGCGGGCGCTTCGTGGAGGGTGTCGTCGATGAGGTCGGCCAGCAACCCTGCCGGCGCCGTCCGGCGGGTCGCGGCGATCGGTGCCGAGCAGCGCCACGGTCACGAGGTCCGACCAGTAGCGGTCGAGCGTCGCGGTGGTCACTGGTCCACCATGACACCGATGCGAGCGACGAGGCGCCAGCCGAGCAGCGGCCAGCAACTGCGCAGGCTGCAGGTGTTGTGGCCGGCGAACGCAGTTACGTTCATGCGACCTCCACGAACGACGGATCGGCGACCGGCCCGACGTCGAGCGTCCGATCGGCGGCGTGGAGAGTGAGCGGGATCACGCCGTGGGGAGTCCATTCGACGGTGAGCGCGGCGGATTCACCGCCGGTCGCCGCGAGCACCGTCGCCAGCGCGCGTGGTGTTGCGACCAACGGGAGCGCTCCAGTGTGGTCGGTGAGCACCCAGCGCCCGCCGTGCCGCGTCGGCGCCGCCAGCACGGTGGCGGGATACCGCTCGAGCCACGGTTCGAGCGCCACCGCGCCACCGATCTCGTCGCACGCTTCGACGATCGTCGAGGCCGGCGGCGCCGACCAGCGGTTCGGGCTCGCCGAATCGTTCACCGACGAGCGCGCGAAGGGCAGGGCCCGGGTAGCGATGCAGGTCGGCGTGCACCGAGGTGCCGACGGTGAGCGACGTGTCGAGGCTCTGGCGGTACGCGGCGAACGACAGCACCATCGCCCACCGGCCGCTCGCCGCGCCGCGCAGCCAGGTCCGGCGCACCTCGATGCGGTCCTCGCGGGTGTCGCTGCGGCCGGCGACGATCCAGCGGTCGGTGTCGGGGACACCGGCGAGCACGTCGGCCTGACGCACCTGCCATCCCGTCGCGGTCGCGACCGAGTCGGCCAGCGCACCCGGGAGATCGGGCAACCGCTGCCCGGCCTGGGCGAGCAGGTGCAGGACGCCGATCTCGGCGAGCACGCGCGCGTGCCAGTCGGGATGGGTGCCGACGAGGCCGGCGAGGCGGCGGATGCGGTTGGCAAGGGCGCCGGCACGGGCGTCGACGAGGCGGGCGGCGAGATCGTCCCACGTCGCGTAGCGGGCGAGCGACGGATCGGCGAGACCCGTTCGAATGCGGTCCTCGAGCCACCGGTCGAGCTCGACGAGACCCTCGCGCATCCGCGCGACGCGTTCGTCGCGCGCTCGATCGCCGTCTGGCGGCGGCACCGGCTCCGGTCGATCGGACGGTTCCGGATCACCGCCGATGCCGGTCTCGCTGTCGGTTCCGGGTGGTGCCGTGTCGGGCCCGCGATCGTCCGGTCGATCAGGTTCCGCGACCGGTTTCACCACGGGCCCGTCGGCGCGCCCGGCGCGGGCGCGTGTCCATCTGGCGACGGCGGGCGGCGGGACGGCTTCCGGCACGACCCCCCGCACCCACATCACCAGCAGCGCGAGGGCGTGCTTGCACGGCAGCTTGCGGCTCGGGCACGAGCACCGCCAGGCGACGTCGACGTGATCGACGGCCGTCTCGTACGGCTCGGCGCCCGACCCGCTGCACCGCCCCCACACCGATCGCTCGTCGCACCCCAGATCGAGCCATCGCTGCGCCACCGCGATCGCCTCGGCGGCGCCCAGCGACGACGGCGACGGCGCCACCGCCGCCACCTGCTCGATCGTCCAACGCCCATCCACAGCCATCCCGATCGACGATACGCCAGGGGTGTCCCACCGCCCCCGCCCCCGCCGCCCGCCGCTCCGCCGCCATCCGGTCCGCCCCCGCCGTCGACCCAAATCGTTCTGTTGGCACTGCCGCGCCAACGGTGTCGAGTGAAGTCCAACTGTTGTATCTGCGTCGACGGGGAGGGGCCGACCGGGCCCGGGCCGTCGACCGCCACGCACACACGGGCTCGGGCCCGGGCCGTCGACCGCCACGCAAACACGAGCTCGTACCCCGGCCGTCGACCCAAGTCGTTCTGTTGGCGTTGTCGCGCCAATGGTGTCGAGTGAAGTCCAACTGTTGGATTTGCGTCGACGGGGAGGGCCGGAATGGGCGACCGGAAGGCGCGCCTGCGCGTTCTGTGCGGCGCGGCGGGGGGTTCTGTGCGGGTTCGTGGACGGCTCGCCCGGCCAGCCCGTGTCCGTTCGCGTACAGAACGGGTTGGGGCACGGGCGTCGGCGCGGGTGGGCGTTCTGTACGGGTTCGTGGACGGTCGGTGGCGGACTTAGGCTCGGGGGCGTGATTCCGGTCGTGGACATCGGGGCGTTTCTCGCCGACGAGACGTCGGATGACGCGCTGGCGTTCGTCGACGAGCTGACGACGGCGTGTCACGAGATCGGGTTCGTGCAGTTGACCGGACACGGCGTCGACGCCGCCCTCGAACAACGGGTGCACGACGTCTCGCGCAGGTTCTTCGCGCTTCCGGAGCCCGATCGGCTCGAGATCGCCAACACCAATACCCGCTACTTCCGTGGCTACACGCGCCTCGGGATGGAGCACACCAACGGCATCAGCGACTGGCGCGACCAGATCGACATCGGCCCCGAGCACGAGCCGGTCGAGACCGGACCCGACGATCCGGCATGGATGCGGTTGCGCGGCCCCAACCAGTGGCCGTCGGCGGTCCCCGAGCTGCGACCGGTCGTGACCGAGTGGATGGCGCAGATGGACGCCGTCGGTCAGGCCGTGATGCGAGCGCTCGCGATCGGCCTCGGACAGCCGGCCGACCTGTTCGAGTCGGTGGTCACGCCCGACCCCGAGGTGCTCGTCAAGATCATCCGCTACCCCGCCCAGGACGCGGCAGCCGACACCGGGCAGGGCGTCGGACCGCACCACGACTCGGGCCTGTTGAGCTTCATCCACCAGGACGATGTCGGCGGCCTCGAGGTGCTCGTCGGCGACGGATTCGTGAGCGCACCCAAGATCCCCGGCGCGTACGTGCTCAACCTCGGCGAGATGTTGCAGCTCGCGACGCACGGATATCTGCGGGCGACCCGACACCGCGTCGTGTCGCCCCCGCCAGGTGTCGAGCGGATCTCGGTCGCCTACTTCTTCAACCCCTGCATGGAATCGACGCTCGCTCCGATCGAGCTGCCGCCCGAACTGGCGGCGAAGGCGGTCGGCGGCCAGAACAACAACCCCGATGATCCGGTGTTCGCGACCTACGGCGACAACTGGCTGAAGTTCCGGATCCGCTCGCATCCCGACGTCGCCGCCATCCACCATCGCGATCTGATTGGCCAGATCTGATCGTTCGTACCTGAGCGGTACGATCGGCCGCATGGCTGACCCTCGCCTTGACGGCACGGAGATCGCCGACTCGGTGACCGAGCTGATCGGCAACACGCCGATCGTCCGCCTGCGCCGGATGATGGAGGTCGAGCAACTGCCCTGCGTGCTCGCCATGAAGATGGAGACCACGAACCCGGGCGGCTCGTCGAAGGACCGGCCGGCGCTGGAGATGATCCTCG
Organism: uncultured Chitinophagaceae bacterium; assembly: GCA_963808065.1. GTDB lineage: Bacteria > Bacteroidota > Bacteroidia > Chitinophagales > Chitinophagaceae > Flavitalea. The sequence goes on along the minus strand of CAWEEK010000006.1, from coordinate 74,394 downwards.
CCGCCGAGCGCGACGGATCGCTGCAACCGGGCGGCACGATCGTCGAGCCGACGAGCGGCAACACGGGTGTCGGTCTGGCGATCGTCGCCGCCCAGCGCGGCTACAAGTGCGTGTTCGTGATGACCGACAAGACGGCGCCCGAGAAGGTGTCGTTGCTGCGGGCGTACGGCGCCGAGGTCGTGGTGTGCCCCGTTGCCGTGCCGCCCGACGACCCGCAGAGCTACTACAAGGTCGCCGAGCGGCTGACCGACGAGCTGCGACGCGTTCCGCCCCAACCAGTACGCCAACCCGAACAACCCCGCCGCCCACGAGCAAGACGACCGGACCCGAGCTGTGGCGCCAGACGGCCGGGCGCATCACCCACTTCGTCGCCGGCGCCGGCACGTGCGGCTCGCTCACCGGCACGGCGCGCTACCTCAAGGAGCAGAACCCGACGATCAAGATCATCGCCGCCGACCCGGAGGGCTCGGTGTTCTCGGGCGGCTCCGGCCGGCCCTACCTGGTCGAGGGTGTCGGCGAGGACTTCTTCCCGGCCGCGTGGGAGCCCGAGCTCTACGACGAGGTGATCGCGATCAGCGACGAGGAGAGCTTCCTCACCGCCCGTCGCGTCAGCCAGGTCGAGGGCATCCTGATCGGTGGATCCGGCGGCATGGCCGTCGCCGCCGCGATCAAGGTGGCGAAGCGGGCCGGGCCCGACGACATCGTCGTGGTGTTCAACCCCGACTCGGGCCGCGGCTACCTGTCGCGCGTGTTCGACGACGAGTGGATGGCGAACTACGGGTTCCTGCGCGAGTGCGACGCAGTGCGTCGGGGCGGTGCTCGACACGCGCAACCCGACGCTCGACTCGCTGCTCTACGTCAGCCCCAACGAGACGGTGCGGGTCGCGATCGAGCGGATGCGCGCCAACGGCGTGAGCCAGTTGCCGGTCTGCAAGAACACCCCGCCGTTCGCGGCGGCCGAGATCTCGGGATCGGTCGACGAGCTCGACGCTGATGGAGGCGATCTTCCGCGATCCGTCGGTGATGGACACCGCGGTCGAGAAGGTGATGGGTCCGAAGCTGCCGACGATCGGCGTCGGCCAGGCGCTCGAGAAGGCGTTCGGGATGCTCGACACGCGCGCCGGCCCTGCTCGTGCTGTCGGGCGGGCGGCCGTTGAGCGTGCTCACCCGCACCGACCTGCTGTCGTACTTCGAGGCGGTAGCCAGCCAGTGAGTCGATCGTGGGTGAGGTCGAGGAACAGTCGGGCTGGGCGTTCGAGACCCGCGCGGTGCACGCCGGCCAGGCGCCCGATCCGAGGCCAGTGGCGCGGTCGTCGTACCGATCACGCTGGCGACGACGTTCGCCCAGGACGAGGTCGGCGTCCACCAAGGGCTTCGAGTACTCGCGCGTCGGGCAACCCCACCCGCCACGCGCTCGAGGCTGTGCCTCGCCTCGCTCGAAGAGGCGCGCCACGGGCTGGCGTTCGCCAGTGGCCTCGCCGCCGAGGACAACATCCTGCGCCTCCTGCGTCAGGGCCAGCGGATCCTGCTCGGCAACGACGCGTACGGCGGCACGTTCCGCCTGATCGACAAGGTGTGGGCACCGCTCGGCTTCCCGTGGACGGCGGTCGACCTCACCGACCTCGACGCGCTCGCCGACAACTGGCCCGACGACACCGGCATGGTGTGGCTCGAGACGCCGACCAACCCGCTGCTCACGTGCATCGACATCGAGGCGATCGCCGAGCTCGCCCATCGCCGCGGCGCCCTGGTCGTCGTCGACAACACGTTCGCCACGCCGTACCTGCAGCAGCCGATCACGCTCGGCGCCGACGTCGTCGTGCACTCGGCCACGAAGTACCTCGGCGGTCACAGCGACGTGGTCGGCGGGTTCCTCGCCGTCGACGACGACGAGCTCGCCGAGCGCCTGCGCTTCACGCAGAACGCGGCCGGCGCGGTGCCGGCGCCGTTCGACTGCTACCTCGTGCTGCGCGGCGTGAAGACGCTCGGCGTGCGGATGGACCGCCACTGCGAGAACGCACGCGCGGTCGTCGACCTGCTCGCCGGCCACCCCGCCGTCGAGCGCGTGCTCTACCCGCAACTGCCCGATCATCCCGGCCACGCCGCGGCGGCCAAGCAGATGCGCGACTACGGCGGGATGGTGAGCTTCACGCTGCGCGGCCGGCGAGGCCGCGGCGCGAGCGGGTCGCCGCCGCGACCCGAGTCTTCACGCTCGCCGAGTCGCTCGGCGCGGTCGAGAGCCTGATCGAGCACCCGGGGCGATGACCCACGCGTCCGTGGCCGGCTCGCCGCTCGAGGTGCCGTCGAACCTCGTCCGGCTGTCGGTCGGCATCGAGCACTCGGCCGACCTCGTCGCCGACCTCGACCAGGCACTGGCTTCGCTATGACACAGCGCCCGCTCGTCATCGCTGCCAACCGCCTGCCGGTGACGCGCACCGACGACGGATGGGAGGCCAGCCCCGGCGGCCTCGTGCGGGCGTTGTTCCCGCTGCTGCGCGAGAGCGGCGGGACGTGGATCGGGTGGACGGGTGTCCCCGACGACGACGCCGAACCGTTCGAGATCGACGGTGTCCAGCTGCATCCCGTGACGCTGTCGGCCGACGACGTCGAGGCCTACTACGAGGGCTTCTCGAACGACACCTTGTGGCCGCTGTATCACGACGCGATCCGTGAGTCCGGCTACCACGAGTGGCAGTGGGATGCCTACGTCAAGGTGAACCGAGCGCTTCGCCGACACGTTGGCGGAGGTCGCGCCACCCGACGCGATGGTGTGGATCCACGACTACCACCTGCAGCTCGTCCCGCAGCTGCTCCGCGAGCAGCCGCGACGACGTGCGGATCGGGTTCTTCAACCACATCCCGTTCCCGCCGTACGAGCTGTTCGCGCGCATCCCGTGGCGGGCGGAGATCGTGAAGGGTTGCTCGGCGCCGATCTGCTCGGGTTCCAGCGCCAACTCGGCGCCCAGAACTTCATCGCCGCCGCCCGGCGATTGCTCGACCGTCCACATCGACGACGACGACGTGCGCTGCGACGACCACGTCACACGCGTCGGCACGTTCCCGATCTCGATCGACGTCGAGGAGTTCGAGACGCTGGCCGCCGGACGGGCCACGCGCAGGCGGGCCAGCACGATCCGCGCCCGTCTCGGCGATCCCGAGGTGATCCTGCTCGGCGTCGACCGCCTCGACTACACGAAGGGCATCGGCAACCGCCTCCGCACGTTCGGGGCGCTGCTCGACAGCGGCCGGCTCGATCCCGAGCGTCACGTGCTCGTGCAGGTGGCCACACCGACCCGCGAGGCTGTCGACCAGTACATCGACGAACGCCACGACATCGAGCGTGCCGTCGGCGAGATCAACGGCCGCCACGCCCGGCTCGGCTATCCGGTCATCCATTACCTGTACCGGACGCTCCCGCTCGACGAGCTCGTCCCGCTGTATCGCGCCGCCGACGTGTTGCTCGTGACGCCGTTCCGCGACGGCATGAACCTCGTCGCCAAGGAGTTCGTGGCGACCCGCCTCGACGACGATGGCGTGCTCGTGCTGTCGGAGTTCACCGGCGCTGCCGACGAGCTGAGCGACGCGGTGCTCGTCAACCCCCATGACGAGCGGCAGTTCGAGGACGCCATCATGACTGCCGTCGACATGAACCGTCATGAACGTCGTCAACGGATGGTCGGCGATGCGGGCCGCCGTGCGGTCGTCCGATGTGTCCGGGCTGGGCGCTCGTTCCTCGCCGGCTTGGACGACGAAGGATCGAACGACGAAGGATCGAACGACCCGTCGTGAATCCGGAGTTGATCGATCCGGCCGATCTGACGGCCGTCATGCCCCGCGACCGCGGCCGGCTGATGCTCGGTCTCGACGTCGACGGTGTTCTGGCGCCCATCGTGTCGCGAGCCGAACGATCGGAGCTGCTCCCCGGGCGTGCTGCCGGTACTGCGACGCGCTCGCGCACTACATCCCGATCGCGATCGTCTCGGGCAGATCGGTCGACGACCTCGAACACCTGTACGCGTTCCCCGGTGATGTCGTCGTCGTCGGCAGCCACGGGCTCGAGACGCGTGGAGGGCCCTCCGTCGAGCTCGACGAGAACGAGCGCGTCACGGCTCGACACGTTGCGCCACTCTCGCACGCGAGGCGGAAGTGATCGCCGGGACCGGATCGTGGATCGAGCAGAAGCCGGCGAGCGTGGTCCTGCACGTGAGACAGGCAGGCGAGGAGCGCGGACGCCTGGCCACCAAGTGGTTGGTCGACGCGGCCTGCAAGATCGAGGGCGGCCATGTGAAGACCGGGCACATGGTCGTCGAGTTGCTGACCCGCTCGACGAGCAAGGCCGACGCGGTCGAGCGGCTCCGGCGCCACTACGGCCGGGCGGTCGTTGCCTTCGCCGGTGACGACCTCACCGACGAGGAGGTGTTCGCCGGCCTGGGTCCGCAGGACTTCGGGGTGCGCGTCGGCCCCGGAACGACCGCCGGCGGCCAATACCGCCTGGAAGGCCCGCCGCAGGTGCTCGAGTGGCTCTCGGCGTTGCGCACCGGCTTCGCCGAGGCCACCGACGGCCGCGGCCGCTACTACGAGCTCTGACGCTCCAACCACCCGGTTCTGTCTGCTTCAGATTGCCGTGGCCGCGTTTTGAAGCAGACAGTTCGGGGGGTTGGTGTCCGGCGGGCCGTCAGAACAGGGTCGGTTGTTCGGGGCGGAAGACCCGCGTCGACGCCGGACCACGGCACGTAGTGATCCATGAAGATCCACGTCCGGCGGTGGATCGCCGACGGGCCGTAACCCTGCAGGGCGGCCTTGTGGTCGGGACACGGGTAGCCCTTGTTGGAGTCGAACGACCAGTTCGGATAGTGGTCGGACAGCGCGCGCATCTCCCGGTCGCGCACGACCTTGGCGAGGATGCTCGCCGCCGCCACGCTCAAGCAGTGGCGATCGGCCTTGCACGCGCATCTCGACGCGCTTCGACGGTGGGCGACACGAAGTTCCACAGCCCGTCGCTCACGGCCGCGTCGGGCACGACGCCGAGCCCGGCGATCGCGCGGCGGGTCGCCACACCGCTGGGCCTCCGCCATCCCGAGCTCGTCGCACTCCTCCTGGCTGGCGCGCCCCGACGGCCCACGCCATGCACCAGCCGGCGATCCGGTCGAACAGCTTCTCGCGCTCGGCTTCGGTGAGCATCTTCGAGTCGCGCACGCCGTTGACCCGCGAGTCCCTGGGCAGGATCGCGGCGCCGACCATCAACGGCCCTGCCCACGCGCCGCGGCCGACCTCGTCGATGCCGACGACGACGTCGTGGCCCTCGTCCCAGAGCTCCCGCTCGAGCCCCCGCGTTGGTGGGCGCCCGCGGACCGTCATCGCCGGCGACGCTACCGCAGCACCAGCCGCGCAGCGCCGCTCTCGATCTCACCGACCCGCCACCAGCCTTCGGAGACGAGTCCGGCCGCAACGGTCGGGATCGACAGCGGCCAGCAACCCGCCCGACGTCTGCGGGTCGAAGCACAGCGCCTCCGGACCGGCGGGCGCGGTCGAGTCGAGGTGCCCCGACAGGTAGTCGCGGTTGCGCGGATCGCCACCGGTGCGGACGCCGTCGGCGGCCGCCGCGGCGGCGGCCGGGTAGGCGACGATGCCCGACGTCTCGACGATCACCCGCACGTCGCTGCGCTCGGCCACCTCCCATCCGTGTCCGGCGAGCCCGTATCCGGTGACGTCGGTGACGGCGTGCACGGCGTCGCCGAACGATTGCAGGGTCTCCGACGCGGTGCGGTTGAGTTGGCGCATGCCGGCGATCGCGGCCGCCTTGTCGGCGGCGGCACCCGCGGCCGAGCGCGAGGCCGGTGCCGATCGGCTTCGACAGCACGAGCACGTCGCCGGGCGCGAGCGCCGCCCTTGCGGAACACGCGGTCGGGGTGCACGACGCCCTGCACGGCGAGCCCGAAGATCGGCTCGGGGTTGCGGATCGTGTGCCCGCCGGCGACGGAGCCACCGGCCTCGGCGACCACGGCAGCGGCCGCCTCGAAGATCGCCGCGATCGCCTCGCGCGGGAAGTGCTCGGGGAAGGCGGCGACGTTGATCGCCATCACGACCCGCCCGCCCATCGCGAACACGTCGCTGCAGGCGTTGGCCGCGGCGATCGCACCGAAGTCGGACGGGTGATCGACGAGCGGTGGGAAGAAGTCGGTGGTCGACACGATCGCGATGTCGTCGCTGACCCGGTACACGGCAGCGTCGTCGAACGGCGCGAGGCCGATCAGCAGCGACGGGTCGTTCGACGCCGGGAAGTCGGCGACGAGATCCTTGAGCAACGCTGCGCCCCACTTCGCGGCGCATCCCCCGCACGACGTCCACTCCGTCAGTCGCAGGTCGTCGAACGTGTGGTCCTGGTCGCTGCGATTTCGAGCGGTGTCGGTGACTCCCATGCGCGCCAGACTATGGGCCGATGTACCAGGTGGGTCCATACGCGTTCACGAAGCTGGATGCCCGCACCACGTTCCTCGACCTCGCCGATCTGTGGCGCGAGCATCTGATCGGGTTCCCCGAGTTGCCGGCCGCGGTCGAGCAGTTCGTCGACACGTGGGCGGATGCGACGGCCGATCACATCGCGACGGCGGCGGGGCAGATCATCGACCCTGCCGCGCCGGTGGATCGGCTCGAGACCGCGGGCAAGATCGCCGCGCGGTGCCTCGCGGATGGAGCGTGGACGAACGTGCAGGTCGCCGATGTCCTCGGCGCGACGTGGCTCGGCCTGCGTGACGTCGCCGATGCGCTGCGAGATGCCGGCCTGTTCGGCGACCCGTCGTCGGGGACGGTCGTGCAACTCAACCGGTCGGGCGGCGGAGTACCGAAGCTGCCGCTGCCCGTCGTCGATGTCGATTGGGGCGGCGTCGTTGGCGACATCCAGGTGAACCGCCGCCATCACGGACGCCCGTTCCAGGCGCTGTGCCTCTGGGATGCCGACGTGATCGATCGATTCGCCGCCGAAGGGCATCCGATCCGCTACGGCTCGGCTGGCGAGAACGTGACCATTCGAGGTCTCGATTGGGATCGGGTGCGACCCGGTGTGCGACTCCGACTCGGCACGAGCACGTGCGAGGCGTCGTCATACGCGGTCCCGTGCTCGCAGAACGCGGGATGGTTCCTCGGCCGTGCGTTCAACCTGATGCACCACGACCGCGGTCCGGTCAGCCGGGTCTACGCGACCGTGCTCGAGCCCGGGCACATCGTCACCGGCGACGAGGCCGTACTGGAACCTTGAACACGCGATCAGCGGTCGTCAGCTGAACGAGGCCGCGGGTGCCGGCCACAACGCCTCACCCTTGGCGTCGGCCGTCCGCCAATCGGGGTCGATCAGCGGAGCCGTCAGTTCGACCGGCTCACCCGTCACCTCCCAGAGCACGGCCGGACGATCACCGTGCCAGCGCACCGCGTAGTCGACGCGAGAGCGCGGGCCGATCTGTACGCCGAAGACCTCGAAGTTGGCGCCGAGCCACGCCGGTGGCAGGCCGTACGGCAGCAGCCTGCCGTCGAGCGCCAACCCCTCTTCGAGCCACGGGATGCACCACACACCGTCTGGCGGCGTCGCCGGCCGTGCCGTGCGAGTCCGGCCGCGACGGATGCGCTCGACGTCGTCCACGGCCCGCGCCTCGCCTGCCGCGGTGAGCACGCGACGCGCCGCGTCGAGCGCGACGTCACCCGTCCACCCTCCAGTGGGTGCGAACGCCGACACCGCGTCGGCGAGATCGACGAGGAGGTCGTCATCACCTGCGAGTGGCCGGGCGCCCATGCGCGTCAACTCACCGACGGCGACGACGAACCCGGCCGGATCATCCGCGCGGCGACGGGCACACGCCGAGGATCAGCTCGCAGCGCTCGGCCGTGACAGCTTCGACGAGAGATCCGCCGTGGTCGGCATCGGGAAGCTCGAATCGGCTCGCGGTGCCGGTGAGCGCGAGCCAACCGTTCGTCACCTGCAACGCGCTCGGAAGCATCGCCGGCAGTCCGATCGCGGCCGACCCGTCATGGCCGATCGCGACGCGCACGGTGCTGCGATGGCCGACCGGCAGCACGATCCGCGGTGCGGGGAGCTCGATGCCCTCGATCGGTACGGCGCCGACGGGGCGGTCGGTGAGCAGTCCGGCGCGGCCCGCGAGCGCGACCGCGATCGGAAGGGTCGAGTCGTTCTCGATCTCGACGACGGTCAATCCACCGGCGTCGGCGATCGAGAACACGCGTTGGACGACGTCGCCCGTCGGTACCCGGACCCTGGTCTCGACGACCGCGGTGCCCGACAGGCGCGTCTGACGGACGGCCGGCTCACGTGACGGTACGTGCCACCGATCGTCGGCGGCCACGAACCAGTCGAGGCTCGGTGAGCCGTCCCACGGCTGGATCGCGCCCGACGACGTCACCTCGGCACGCCACGATCCGCCGGCGACGCCTGTGGTGGTCATACCCGATCATCGCGTGCGCCGACGACGACGACCGACCGGGGGTTCCGTACAGTGACCGCATGGAACCCGCGGTGCTGATCCCGGTCAAGGCGTTCCACTCGGCCAAGGCGAGACTCTCGCCGACCGTCTCGGCGGCCGATCGCGCGACGCTCGCACGCTGGATGGCGGGGCGTGTCATCGACGCCGTGCGGCCGTTGCCGACGTTCGTCGCGTGCGACGACGACGCGGTCGCGCAGTGGGCGGAGTCGCTCGGCGCGACAGTGCTGTGGGGGCCAGGGCTCGGTCTCAACGGAGCCGTCGACGCGGGTGTCGAGACGATCTCCGGGAAGGGTTTCGACGACGTGATCATCAGTCACGGCGACCTTCCGATCCCACGGTCGTTACCGATGCTCCCCCGCCCAGGCGCCATCGTCATCGTTCCCGACCGCCGCCTCGACGGCACCAATGTGCTCGTCCGCCCGTGCGCGATCGCGCTCCCCGCGTCCTACGGCCGCGGCTCGTTCCGACAACACCTCGAACACGCCATCGCGAGTGGTCGGCAGGTGACCGTACGCCACGACACCGAGCTCTCCCTCGACCTCGACACGGTCGCCGACATGACCCACCCGCTGATCCATCCCCTCGTCTCCGCCGCGCTCGCATGACCGCCAACGAACCCGGCCAACCCCCGCTCGCGAATGCGGACACCTGGACGCGCGACCTCGACGTGCCGCGGTCGGCACTCGCGATCGGCGCCCATCCCGACGACGTGGAGTTCGGATGCGGCGCGACGTTGGCGAAGTGGGCGGCAGCCGGTTGCACGATCCATCACCTCGTGTGCACCGACGGATCGAAGGGCACGTGGGACGCGAGTGCCGACCCGGTCGCGCTCGCGGTCCGACGCCAGGACGAACAGCGAGCCGCCGCACGCGCGACTCGCCGGCACCGCGGCAGGCGAGGTGCGCTTCCTCGGCTACATCGACGGAGAGCTCGGCAGCGACCTCGTGGCGCGCGGCAAGGTCGCGCGTGGTGCTGCGCGAGCTGCAACCCGAGGTCGTGCTGGGCCACGATCCGTGGAAGCGCTACCGGCTCCACCCCGACCACCGGCACGCCGGTCTCCTCACGTGCGACGGCGTCGTCGCAGCGCGGGATCCGCACTTCTACCCCGAGCACGGACTGCCGGCCCACCGGCCACGCGCGTTGCTGCTGTTCGAGGCCGACGCGCCCGATCACGTGGAAGACGTCAGCGCAACGGTCGAGGCCAAGCTGAATGCGCTCGAGGCGCACGAGAGTCAGTTCGAGTCGACCATGAAGGCGCTCGACGACGAGCAGCTGATGGCGTTTCGCGAGCGCGTGCCGCGATCGTCTCGCGGCGCTCGGGCAGCCGCACCGCATCGCGGCCGCCGAGGTGTTCAAGCTGATGACCGATCTCTGACGGGCGACGCCGATCGTCGATCGATCAGCGTGTCGCGAGACTCGGTCCGCGAACCCCCGACGTCCGACGGGCGCGGCCAGAAGCCCGCCCGTCGAACGTCTCGGGTTCCCGTGTGATCAGCGCCTGACGGCCTTCTTGGCAGGAGCCTTCTTGGCGGCTGCCTTCTTGCGCGCCGGAGCCTTCTTGGCGGCTGCCTTCTTGCGTGCCGGTGCCTTCTTGGTGGCCTTCTTGGCGGCCGCCTTCTTCGCAGGCGCCTTCTTGGTCGCCTTCTTGGCTGCGGTCTTCTTGGCCGCGGCCTTCTTCGCAGGCGCCTTCTTGGTGGCCTTCTTGGCGGCCGTCTTCTTGGCTGGGGACTTCTTGGCTGCGGTCTTCTTCGCCGCGGCCTTCTTTGCTGCTGCCATCAGTTACTCACTTTGGGTTGAGGGTGGACTTCAGGGTCGAGCTCGCGCTGAATTTCATGGCCGTCGACGCAGAGATCTGCACCGGCGCACCCGTCTGCGGGTTGCGTCCAACGCGAGCGGGACGCTTGGTGGTGCTGAACGAACCGAAGCCCGGCCAAGCGACCTTGTCACCGTTCTTCGTCGACGAGACGACGTGGTCGAAGAACGCACCGATTGTCTTCTCGGCGTCGGCCTTCGTCACGCCTGCCGACTCAGCGACGGCTTCGACGAGTTCTGCCTTGGTCATGGACATTCCTTCTGATCACGAGTGGACGAGTCGCGACAATGCGGCTCGTTGGCTCCCTCGAGCCGACGTCATCACACCTACCAACACAGTGCTGTTGCAAGCATCGTTGTCGTTGCATCTGCAACGATAGGGATGAGGCGATGTGAGACGGTAAAGGGCTCACTCTGCGAATCGCGCATCCAACTCGCGTCGCAAAGTGTCCGCGATCGCAGCTGCCTCCCCGTCGGCGTAGCGCTGACGCGGCCAGAAGAACCCGCGCAAGCCATCGCCGCGCGTCCGTGGCACGACGTGGACATGCAAGTGAGCGACGCTCTGGCTCACGACGTTGTTGTTCGCCACGAACGTCCCTTGCGCGCCGAGCGCACCCGGCATCGCCGCAGCGACGACGCGAACACGTTCGAAGAACGGACCGACCTCTTCGACGAGGAGTTCCGGAAGTGTCACCACGTGCCGGCGCGGCACGACGAGCGTGTGACCGTGGAACAGCGGAGATCGATCGAGGAATGCAACCACGACATCGTCCTGCCAGACGATGTCTGCCGCGACCTCGCCGCGTGCAATTGCGCAGAACACACAGGTCTCGCTCACGACGCCATGATGCCTGGCGGTGACCACCATCCACCATCGACCGCCGGCCGTGGGATACAACAACGAGCCGGTGGGATACCTCGAACCGCATGATCCCGATGGGGATGTCGATGGATGCAGATGAGGAGTGGCGGTGACCGAACTCGTCCAGGCTGAACAGGCGCGTCGCGATGCGAGGAGCAGGAAAGGCCCGGCGATCGGTAGTGAGATCGGCACCAGGACCCGTGTGGTGCTCGACACGTCGGTGCTGATCGCCGATCCGACCTGTGTCCATTCCTTCGGTGACAACGACGTCGTGGTGCCGCTCACCGTCGTCGAGGAGCTCGACGAATTGAAGACGCGGCCCGACGACGTCGGCCGGGCAGCACGCGCCGCGCTCCGCACGCTCGAGGAGCTGCGGGTCCGACACGGTGGCTCGCTCGCCGAGCCGGTGCCGGTCGGCGAAGGCACGCTCCGGATCGAGATCAACGGCATCCAGAAACACCTCCTGATCGAGCACGGGCTCGACCCGAACGTGCCCGACAACCGCATCATCGGCGCCGCGCTCGGACAGGCCGCGCAGGCGCACACGATCGTCGTGTCGAACGACGCGGCGCTGCGCATCAAGGCCGCCCACCTCGGCGTGGCGGCGATGGAGCACCAACCGAGCCGCCGCGCGTGCGCGCGGCCGATCGGGTGGTCGGTGATCGAGTCGAGCTACGAGGTGATCGACTGCCTGTACGCCGCCGGTGCCGTCACCGTCACGGCGGTCGACGTGGCCACCACGATCGGCGAGAACGAGTTCGTCGTGCTGCGCTCCGGTTCGCAGTCGGCACTCGCACGGCGCGTCCACGACGAGTTCGTGCTGCTCTCCGCACGCGGTCCCCGAGGCGTGGGGACTGCGGCCGCGCGGCAAGGAGCAGCGGTTCGCGCTCGAGTTGCTGCTCGATCCGGCGATCGCCGTCGTCGCCCTCGACGGGCGCGCCGGCACCGGCAAGACGTTGCTGGCGATCGCCGCCGGGCTCGAGCAGGTCGTCGAGCAGTCGCGCTACGAACGCGTCGCCGTCTACCGGCCGCTCGTGCCGGTCGGACGCGCCGACGTCGGCTTCCTGCCCGGCGGGCTCGACGAGAAGCTCGATCCCGTGGATGTCGGCGATCCACGACGCGATCGTGGCCTTGAGCGACCATGGCAGCAGCCACGACGCGCGGCGCCTGATCGACGAACTGACGTCCCGCGGGCAGTTGTCGCTCGAATCGGTGACGTTCCTGCGGGGCCGCTCGCTGCACCGCCAGATGGTGGTGATCGACGAGGCCCAGAACCTCGAGCCGACGACGCTGCGGACGATCCTCACCCGCATCGGCGAGGGCACCAAGGTGGTGTTCACCGGCGACACGAGCCAGATCGACGCGCCGTACCTGGGCGAGTCGAACAACGCCCTGGCCGTGCTCACCAACGCCTTCGCCGGCCAGCGCTGCTTCGGCCACGTCACCCTGACGTCGTGCGAGCGCAGCGACGTGGCGAGCCTCGCCGCTGAACTCCTCTGAATTGAGCCGGCTCTGTCTGATTGAGCCGGCTCACGACAGGTCGGAACGCTTCATGTTTGGTCGCCGGCTCGTGCGGTCCACGGTCGCCGGCTTGTAGGCGGGCACCGGCTGAGACACCCTCTGCGTATGGTGGTCCCTGTGACGAACGCACCGGTCGCTCTCCCCCGCTTCGCGGTCGTCGACATCGAGACGTCCGGTCTCTCGACCCGGCGCCACCGCATCCTCCAGATCGGACTCGTCACCGTCGTCGGCGGTCAGGTCGCCGACCAGTGGAGCACGCTCGTGCGGTTGCGCTGGCCCTGGCAGCGGGTCGGTCCGCGCAAGGTGCACGGCCTGACACGCGGGCAGTTGCGCGACGCGCCCACGTTGCGCTCGGCGCTCACCGAGCTCGCCGGCCGACTCGACGGCGCGGTGTTCACCGCCCACAACGCCGACTTCGACGCCGCGTTCATCGAACGTGCGGCGCGGCGCGAACACATCGCGTTGCGTCTCGATCCGCGGCTCTGCACGTTGCGCCTGTCGCGCCAGCTCGATCCCGAGCGAACGCTGTCACACCGTCTCGGCGACATCTGCGACCGCTACGGCGTGGCGCTCGATCGCCCGCACGACGCCCTGCAGGACGCGCTCGCGGCGGCGTCGGTCCTCCCCCACCTGCTCGCCGAACACGGCGTCGACTCCGACGCGTCACTCGCCGCGCTCTACGACGCGTCGCGGTAGCGGGCCAGAATTCGCTTGGCCGCAGCGCGGCCGAGGTCGGAGTAGTGAGCGGGTTCGACGACCTCGGCCCGATCCCCGATCCGCACCAGCACACGCTCGAGCCAGTGGTCGCTCGCCACCGGGAGGCGAGCCGTGACCCAGCCCTCGTCGTCGGGCTCGCCGACATCGTCGACGGGATAGGTCTCGATCACCCACCGTGCCGGCGGCGCCAGACGGATCGTCACGCGTGGCATCCCGCCGTCGAGGAACCAGCGCCCCGGCTCCGGCAGTGGCTCATCGGTCGGCTCGCCGACCTCACCGGTCGGCTCGAGCGCCTCGATGCGGTCGATCCGGAACGTACGCAGCTGTCTCGGTTCGATGGTCGGCGGCGGTGACATACCAGTTGCCGCGGTCGGCGAACACCTGGCGCGGGGTGATCACGCGCTCGGTCGACCTCGTCGCGGGACGCGCTCCAGTACGTGATGCGCAACCGTTCGAGCCGGCGTGCCGCATCGGCGACCTGGTCGGCGGCTTCGGGTCGCTCGAGGTCGACGTCGAGCCCTTCGCCGCTGCCGGAATCGACGCTTGCGTCGCCGCCGAGCGCGGCGGCCAGCTTGACGAGGCCGCGGCCGAGGGGTCCCGACTCGTCGGCGCCCGGCAGCTCCATCGCGGCCCGGCCGGCGGCGAGCAACTCGAACGCCTCGGCCGAGTTCAGGCGCAGCGGCCGGGTGAACAACCGCGGCACGCCGACGAAGATCAGTGCCCTCGTCGATGAACACGTCGATCAACTCGTCGACGAACGGCGGGAGCCCGCACATCGCCGCCAGCTCGAGGTCGGCCGACGACCTCGTCCTCGCGTCAGGTCGGAAGCGCTCGGCGACCTCGGCGAGCGGCACCTCGCCGCGCTCCATCAGCCACGGCAGCATCACCAGCAGGCGCCGCAGCCGCTCCTCGGCGGCCGCGTCTGCGACGCGGCGCCATCAGCCGGCCCCTGACGATCGAGCCAGTCGACGACATCGGCGCGCACGTCGGCGGGCGACGAGCACCTCGGCGTGCTCCAGCAAGCCGAGCACCCACGACCGGAACGCCGCGCGGTTGGCGCACGGCACATCGAACTTCGACATCGCCGTCGGTCGTCGTGGCGACCACACGCTCGCTCGCCCAGCTCGGCGACTGACATCGGCCGCTCGTGCCGCATCGACGCGCACGATCGCCTCCGGCCGTGTCGCCGTCGGCACCGATCGCCTTCGGGTCGTCCGGGCAGCACCGTGCGCAGGTCGAAGTCCCTCCGGGCGCTCGAACGCGTCGCCTCCGCCCATCGTGATCCGGCCGTCGATGCGATCGATGCGGAACGTCCGCGCTCGCCCGCGCGTGATCGAGCCCGACAGGTACCAGAACCCGTCACGGAGCAGGAGACCCGACGGTTCGACGGTGCGATCGACGCTCGCGGTAGCCGGAAGTCGACCGTCGCCCGCCGGTCGACCCGCCTCGCGCAACATCGGCAGGCCGGCAACGATCGGGCATCGTCGGCGGCGACCGGCGCCGAGCGGTCGAGCACGCCCGACACCGAGCTTCCACAGCGCCTCCTGGCCCGACGCTCGAGCCGGGGCGCGTCGCAGCCACCGCCACCTGCAGCGCCCGCATCTCGTCGGCGTCGAGGCGCAGGTCGGCGAGCTCGTAGCGCGCGCGGTCGATCCAGTACTCGGTCTGGCCGGCGTAGCTCGCCGCCGACCGACGATCTCTTGCTCGATCGGCACGCCGATCTCGCGCAGCGCCGCCTTGTCGCGTTCGAAGGCGGCCGCGCCGCGCAGCCATCTGCCCTCGGGGTACTGGCCCGACAGCTCGCCGGCGATCTGCACCAGGCTCAGCGGCTCGGGGGTCTCGAGCAGCAGCGCGAGCAGGTTGGTGAGGCGCTCGACGCGCTCGGCCATCACACGCATCGGCACGGTCATCGGGGTACTCGTAGAACCCGCGGCCGGTCTTGCGGCCGAGCAGACCGGCTTCGACCATCCGCGACAGCAGCGGCGGCGGGGCGTACAGCGGTTCCTTGAACTCCTCGTACAGGCTCTCGGCGACGGCGAGCGTCGTGTCGAGGCCGATCAGGTCGGTCAGGTGCAGCGGGCCCATCGGGTGGCTGCAGCCCTCGACCATGCCGGTGTCGATGTCTTCGGCCGAGGCGAACCCCGACTCCATCATCCGGATCGCCGACAGCAGGTACGGGATCAGCAGCGCGTTGACCACGAACCCGGCGCGGTCCTGGCTGCGGATCACCCGCTTGTGCGAGCACGTCGGTGGCGAACGCCGTCGGCGCTGCGAGGCCGTGTCGGGCGATGGTCATCAAGCTGGTCACCAGCTCGACCAGACGCAGCACCGGCACCGGGTTGAAGAAGTGGATCCCGATCACCTGCTCGGGGCGCGCGGTGGCGATGCCGAGCTTCATGATCGGGATCGAGCTGGTGTTGCTGGCGAGGATCGCCGCTCGTCGGTCGACGAACTTGTCGAGCTGCGCGGAAGACCTCGACCTTCATCGCCTCGTCCTCGACGACGCCTCGACGACGAGCTGGCGATCGGCCAGTCGGCCGAGGTCGGTCGTGAACGCGAGCCGCGCGACCGCGGCGTCGCGTTCCTGCCTCGGTGAGCTTGCCCGAGCTGAGGCCGCGGTCGAGCGACTTCACGAGCCGGCCGCGCCCGGCCTCGGCCGCCGCTTCGTCGATCTCGCGGACGAGCACGTCGAGGCCGGCACGGGCGCACACCTCGGCGATCCCGGACCCCATCAGGCCGCATCCGACGACGCCGATGCGCTCGATCACTGGATTGTCGAGAGGCGTCGTCTCGGTTGTGGTGCTCATGCTTCGGCCCGGTCGGCCGCGAGACCCGCCTCGTAGTCCTGCTCGAGGTCGTCGCGCAACGCTTCGCGGTCGTCGATCTCGAACTGGCAGGCGACGATCTCGACCAGATCGGGCGCGTCGGTGAGCGCCGCCCACGATTCGGGTTGCCACGTCTGGCTCCGCCGGAACGCCTTGGCGCAGTGGACGAACAACTCCCGGGTTTCGACGACGAGCGCCGACTTCGGCCGGCGCAGGTCGGGATGGTGGCGGTCGAGCACGTCGTCGGCGGTGGTGACGATCGCCGGGCCGTTGATGCGCAACGTGTCGTCGAGGCCGGGGACGAGGAACAGCAGGCCTGCCTGCGGGTTCTCGACCACGTTCTGGAGCGAGTCGAGACGGTTGTTGCCGCCGAGATCGGGGATCGCGATATGGGTGTCGTCGAGCACGGTGACGAAACCGGGCGGCCCACCGCGCGGCGAGACGTCGCAATGGCCGGCGGCGCTCGCGGTCGAGAGCATGACGAGCGGTGAGCGCCCGATGAATCGAGCCGAGGCCTCGTCGATCGAGGTGCGGGACTTGCCGGCGGCACCCGCGCCTGGCTTGCGGTAGATCACGCGGAGCTCGTCCGCCGTCGAGAGGTTCATCCCGCCAGCCTGCCACGGCGGCCGGCGATCAGCGACGACGAGTTCGGTACCAGCCGATGAGAGCGTTGGTCGAGGTGTCGTGCAGTTCCGGGTGTTGTTCGCCCGTGAGCTCGGGGGTGATCCGGTTGGCGAGCTCCTTGCCCAGCTCGACGCCCCATTGGTCGAAGCTGTTGATCCCCCACACGCACCCCTTGCACGAACACGATGTGCTCGTACAGCGCGATCAGCTGGCCGAGGACGGACGGCGTGAGCGAGTCGGCCAGGATCGTCGTGCTCGGCCGGTTGCCCGGGAAGTCTGCGGTACGGCTCGGCCGATGTTGGCGCGCCCGAAGGCGAGCGCCTCGGCCTGGGCGAAGAGGTTCGCCATCAGCAGGTCGTGGTGGTCGCGATAGGGGTGGTGCGGGTTGGCGAACCCGATGAAGTCGATCGGCACGATCCGGGTGCCCTGGTGCAGCAACTGGTAGAACGCGTGCTGGCCGTTCGTGCCCGGCTCGCCCCACACGATCGGACCGGTGTCGACGTCGTCACCGGGGAGCCGTCGAGCCGCACCGACTTGCCGTTCGACTCCATGTCGAGCTGCTGCAGGTAGGCGGGGAAACGGCCGAGCTCTTCGGAGTACGGCAGCACCGCCTTCGTCTCGTATCCGAGCACGTTCGAGTGCCACACCCCGATCATCCCCAGCAGCACCGGCGCGTTGGCTGCGAGCGGCGAGTCGCGGAAATGTTCGTCGATCGGTGCGGAACCCGGCGAGGAACTCGCGGAACGCGTCGGGTCCGATCGAGCAGCATCAACGACAGCCCGATCGCCGAGTCCACCGAGTACCGACCACCGACCCAGTCCCAGAAGCCGAACATGTTGTCGGTGTCGATGCCGAACGCGGCGACCTGCTCGGCGTTCGTGGAGACGGCGACGAAGTGGTCGGCGACGGCCGCCTCGCCGAGGGCGTCGACGAGCCACCGCCGGGCGGTGCGGGCGTTGGTGAGCGTCTCGATGGTCGTGAACGTCTTGGACGAGACGACGAACAACGTCGACGCGGGGTCGAGACCGGCGAGCGTTGGCGGCGATGTCGGCGCTGTCGACGTTGGAGACGAAGTGACACGTGAGCCGCGGGTGGCCGAACGACGCGAGCGCCCTGGCCGCCATCGCCGGGCCGAGGTCGGAACCGCCGATGCCGATGTTGACGATGTCGGTGATCCGCTCGTCGATCGCGGATGCGGCCGGCGAACGCCGCCATGCGATCGAGCACCGCATGCACCTCGTCGACGACGTTGACGCCGTCGAGCTCGATCACCGAACCTGCGGGCGCCCGCAACGCCGTGTGCAGCACGGCACGATGTTCGGTCACGTTGATCGGCTCACCTGCCGAACATCGCATCGCGGTGACGTTCGAGGCCGGCCACGCCGGCCACGCCGACGAGGGCGGCGAGCACGGCGTCGTCAATGGCGTTCTTGGAGTAGTCGATGCGCAGGTCGCCGACCTCGATCACGTACCGCTCGGCACGGCCAGGATCGCTGTCGAACAGCTCGCCGAGCGGGCCCGGGACCGGCAGTCCGAAGAGCGCCTGCCATTCCGGCGTCGCGGTGATGTCGCCGATGTGATTGGGGCCGGGGTCGCGGTCGGGCATCGCCCGTGACGCTAGCCAGACCGGTTGCGAACCCTTCCGACGAATGTCGGACCGCTCACAACGAGGTCGGGAACCAGCCGTTGAGATCGGCGATCAGATGCGTCGCCGACTCCGCCGTGAACACACACACCTCACCCGACGCCGACACCGGCACCACCACCACGTTCGGAACCGTCACCCCCGCCACAAAGTTCAAATTGCTCGCCGTCGGCGGAACCACGCTGTCACACGGCCACACCGTCACGAACCCCGACCCCCCCGGATCAGTCACCGTCACGTTCAACACCACCGCCCCCGCCGTCGCCGGCACCCCAGCCCGACCCACCACATCCAACCGCAACGTCTCACCAGCACCACGACGACCGATCCCCGCGAACAACCCATCCACCGTCACCCCACCCACACCGCGTATCCATCAACCGCGCGCGGCGACAACGGCACATAACTCGACCTCGGCCGGGAACCAGCCGTTGAGATCGGCGATCAGATGCGTCGCCGACTCCGCCGTGAACACACACACCTCACCCGACGCCGACACCGGCACCACCACCACGTTCGGAACCGTCACCCCCGCCACGAAGTTCAAATTGCTCGCCGTCGGCGGAACCACGCCTCACACGGCCACACCGTCACGAACCCCGATCCCCCCGGATCCGCCACCGTCACGTTCAACACCACCGCCCCCGCAGTCGCCGGCACCCCACCCCGACCCACCACATCCAACCGCAACGTCTCACCCCGCACCACGACGACCGATCCCCGCGAACAACCCATCCACCGTCACCCCACCCACACGCGTATCCATCAACCGCCCGGCGACCAACGGCACATAACCCGACCCGGCCGGGAACCAGCCGTTGAGATCGGCGATCAGATGCGTCGCCGACTCCGCCGTGAACACACACACCTCACCCCGACGCCGACACCGGCGACCACCGCAGTTCGGAACCGTCACCCCCGCCACGAAGTTCAAATTCGCACGCCGTCGGCGGAACCGCCTCACCACACGGCCACACCGTCACGAACCCCGAGCCCCGCCGGATCCGCCACCGTCACGTTCAACACCACCGCCCCCGCATCGCCGGCACCCCAGCCCGACCCACCACATCCAACCGCAACGTCTCACCAGCACCACGACGACCGATCCCCGCGAACAACCCATCCACCGTCACCCCACCCACACGCGTATCCATCAACCGCCGCGGCGACGACGGCACATAACTGGCGGGAACGACGAGGTCCCGTGCGAAGACGTCGATCTCTCCGTTGTCATCTCCCGGGACGAGGTTCGACGCCGGCGACGTGAAGACAACCGTCGCGCCATCGCCTGTGATCCGGCCTGTCAACACCGGATTGTTCGCCGACCCTTCTGGCGGATCGCTCACCACCTGGGCGATGTCGTCGGGAGGCCCCCCGGGCAAAGCGGTGTGGTCGTGGACCCTGAGCCGGGCACTCGTCGATTCGTCGGTCAACATGGCCGTTCGTTGACCGTTCGCCGAGATCGACAGATCGCTCGCCGCATCACCGACGACCCACGACTCGTTGTTACCGAGCAGCCGAACGCGAACGTGCGGGCGACTCGGTGCTGTACGGATCTTCTGCGTACACCACGTGCCGACCACCGTCAGCGATCTCGGCCTCGAACACGCAGGGAGTACCCGGCGCACCCGACTCGGTGATATCGACCAATCGGGTCGTGGAGGTCGCCTGATCCCAGACATAGACGTGGGGGCACTGCGGAAACCCGATCTGCAGGATCGGCCAGATAGGCGAGACGTCGACCGTCGCCTGACATCGTCGGCCCAACCGCCTGTTTGCTGACGTCCGGGGCCCACGGGAGCATGAGATCGACGCGCCTCGCATCTCCCGACACGGTGTCGAGCCTGAACACGCCCTGCGCTCCGAGGGTCCCGCTGATGGCGTGCAGGGCGAGGATCGTCCCGTCAGTACTCGCGTCAGTGACCTCGAAGTGCCACACATTGTCGAGACCGCCGGTCAGGAGGGTCACCGTCGACGATGCGACGTCGAACCGATACACGTCGCCCATGCCGTCGTCCGTATCGGACGGCAAGAGCTCGAGAAAGCTCGTCAACCAGATCGAAGAGCCGTCGTCGGACACCACGTGCCGCATGGCCGGGCAACCCATCCAGCGACCGCATCGTGTTCACCGTGTTGTCGAGCAAATGGTATGGGTGACCCCCGAGCGATGCAGTCAGCACGAATCGTCCGTTGCTACTCGTCGCCACTTGGCCTCGGCCACCGCCCCCGTCACCTTCATCGACGCGACGAATCGGATCGCTGGCGATGGACGCAAGCGAGGGAACTGCCGGGATCCCGGATACCAGGGTGGCGACACAGATCAGGCCGGCGCCGAGGGCGGTACGACTCTTCTTGTGCACCGGTTCGCGCCACCTCGATTGCATCACTCCAACTGAATCGAGGTTAGTGGCGGTCTGCCGTTTGTCCTCGGGAACCAGGCCCGCGACGCTAGCCAGGCAGCTCGCTCGCGGCGGCCGGATCGAGGAACGCCTTCGTACCCTTGCGCCTCACCTTGTCGATCGGGATGGTGCGGTCGCGCAACAGCCACCGGGCCACCGCAGGGGCCTTGTTGACGCCGGACGCAATCACCATCCGCGAGCGCGCCGCGTTGACCACGAGGGGGGTCAGCGTCATCCGCCGGAAGCCACGGAACTCGTCGGTGATCTCGACCGCGCGTTCGCTCTTCAGGATGCGCGTGTCGCCCGGCGGCCAGGACGCGGTGTGCCCGTCGTCGCCGAGACCGAGGTGCACGACGTCGAAGCGATCGGGCAACGACGCCGCGTACACGTCAGCAGCGCGCTCCAGGTCGGCGGCCGTCACGGGCATCTGCTGCAGCCGAGCCGGCAGATCGGTCAATTGCAGCGCGTTGCGGCTCGGATCGCCGTCTGGTGCGATTCGCTCGTCGACCTGCCAGACGACGACATCGGCCCACGGGATCGGCAGGTTGCCGAGCGCCGAGAGCACCGCCGGCGCGGTTGCGCCTCCACTGACGGCAATCCGGCCGACGCCCCGACGGTGCACCGCCTCGGTGAGCCGGCGGGCGAGCCAACTCGCGGCGGCCGCAGCCGGATCGTCGCTCACGACGAGCTCCACCCGCCCAGCATCGCAGGCCGACGATCCACCGCCTGTGATCGAGTCATCGCCGACTCGACACCCGCCGCCGCGACCTGACCCGCCCCGATCTCAGGTTTGTGTCACCGGATCCGGCGATCCTCGCCGATGTCTGTGACACAAACCGGGGATCCGGACCGGAAACTCGGATCCGTGGCACGCTGAGCGCCACCATGGAGTGGACGGTTCACGGCGAGCGCGTGATCTACGACAGCGAGTGGATCCGCCTCGCGCTCACCGATGTCGAACTGCCGAGCGGCAAGCGCTTCGAGCACCACGTAGTACGGATGCCGTACGAGGCCGCCGGAACCGTCGTCGACGATCCCGAGCGCGGTGTGCTGCTGCTGTGGCGGCACCGGTTCACGACCGACACCTGGGGGTGGGAGATCCCTGGCGGCCGCGTCGACGAGGGCGAGACACCCGCCGAGGCGGCGACGCGCGAGACGGTCGAGGAAGCGGGCTGGCGTCCCGGTCCGCTCACGCTGATGACCGCGTACTACCCGCACAACGGCATCTCGGACATGACGTTCCACCTGTTCGCCGCCACGGCGGCGGAGTACGTCGGGGAACCGACCGAACGCGACGAGGCAGAACGCGTCGAGTGGCTGACCTGGCCCGACCTGCTCGACGAGGTGCGGGCCGGCCGCGTCGGCGACGGGCTGTCGTTGACGGCGTTGCTGTGGCGGCGTGCGGTTGGGGATTCCGGGACCGCTGGCAGACTGGCGGAGTGAACAGCGGCGGCGTCGACGTGGATGACACCGACGATGTCGCCGTCGACATCGATCTCGACGATGGTGATGATGGCGGCGGTGACGGGGATGTCGATGATCCAGACGACACGATCGTGTTGCCATGGTGGCAGCACCCGTTCAACATCGCCGTCCTCGTGGTGACCGCCGCGCTCCTCGCCGGGATGGTCGGGTGGATGATCGGCGACTCGAGCGCCGATCGACATGGCGGAACCGTCGACGTCGGGTTCCTCCAGGACATGCGCGAGCACCACGAGCAGGCAGTGGAGTTGAGCTTTCTGTACCTCTCCGTCGACGGCACCAACCCCGGTCTGCGCACCGTGGCGCGCAGCATCACCTTCGGCCAAGGCATCGAGATCGGGCGCATGATCCAGTTGCTCCGCGACTTCGGTGAGTCGGAGGTCAACGAGAGTGATACGTCGATGGCGTGGATGGGCCATCCGGTCCCGTTGGGCGAGATGCCCGGCATGGCCACGGACGCCGAGCTCGACCAGCTGGCCGCAACAAGTGGCGCCGGAGCCGACAGCCTGTACGTCGAACTGATGGTCCGCCACCACGAAGGCGGGATCGACATGGCCGAGTTCGCGGCGGACAACGCGTCCGACGACGAGGTCCGTGCGATGGCCGCGTCGATCGCCTCCAGCCAGCACGACGAGATCACCGAGCTCGAACGGCTGGTCTGATCACGGCGCTGCCCGCGTAATCGGCTGGCGAACCCCTGCGTACACTCCGGGCGTGCGACGCCGATCCCCTCGCTGGGTGATCGTCGCCATGTCGGCGGCGGTGGGATTGACGCTTGCTGCCTGCGGTGTCGATGCCGACGTGGTGACGAGCCGCGCCGAACCACTGAGCTCTGATGGCACCACGCCGCCCGACACGACTGACGCCACCGACGACACGACCGTGGACACTGGCTCGACCCCGTCCACCGAGCCGGGCGGCCCGACGACGACGTCGGACCAGGTGATCGACGCCTCCAACAACATCGCCGACGTGGTCGACGTCGGCGATGGCAAGGAGCCGCGCTCCTACGACGAGTTCGTTGCCGCCGCCCTGAGCGACGTCCAGGCGTTCTGGCGCACCTCGTATCCGGAGGTGTACGGCGAGGAGTTCGATGAGTTGGACGGCGGCATCTACGCCGCCTATCCGGGCCGTGACGACATCCCCGGTTGCGGTGAGCCCAACACGTCCTATCGCGACGTCGCGGAGTTCGTCGCGTTCTATTGCACGCTCGGCGACTTCATGGTCTACGACGATGGCGACGAGAGCCTGCTCGGCGCGCTCTCCGAGAACTTCGGCCCGTCGATCATGGGTGTGGTGCTGGCCCACGAGTTCGGCCACGCCATCCAGTTCCGCTCCGGCGACCTCGACAGCGGGGTCTCGACGATCCTCACCGAGCAACAGGCCGATTGCTTCGCCGGTGCGTGGGTGAGTTGGGCCTCGAGCGGGCAGTCACCGACGATCCAGCTGACCGACGCCGACATCCGCGGCGGGCTGATCGCGATGGTGACGGTCCGCGACCCGGTCGGCACCACCCAGGACGTGGAGGGTGCGCACGGCTCGGCGTTCGACCGGATCGGTGCCTTCCAGGTCGGTTTCAACGAGGGCGTGCAACGGTGCTCGGAACTGCTCCAGGATCCGCTGCCGTTGCTCTCGAACCCGTTCAACGACGAAGACGACTTCCTCAACGACGGCGACCTGCCCTACGGATTCGAGGACGGTTCGATCATCCCGCTCGTCGTCACCGCGCTGAACCTGTACTGGACGTTCGACGCCGGCGGGGCGGGCATCGACTTCCCGGAGCTCACGTTGGTGCCGGTCTCGTCGACCGACGAGGTCGCGTGTCCGGATCTCACGCCCGGCCAGGTCGAGCACACCGCGTCCGTGTGTCTGTCGACGAACGAGGTGTACTTCGACGAACCCTTCGCCGAGCAGCTGTACGACGACCCGATCGAAGGTCGCGCCGACTTCGCCGTCGGCTACCTGCTCGCCACGGGATGGGCCGAGGAGGCCCAGGTCCTGCTCGGCAGCCCGCTCACCGGAGAGCCGCGAGCGCTTGCCAACGACTGCCTGGTGGGCGCATGGACAGCCGACATGCTCCCCGGTCGCGACCTGCGCCCGGAGGAGGGCGATTCCCGCGGGCTGATCTCACCGGGCGATCTCGACGAGGCGGTGCTGGCGGCGATCACGCTCGGCGACCCAGGTCTTCACGACGACAGGATCGGCAGCGCGTTCGAGAAGATCGATAGTTTCCGTGAAGGTGTGCTGGGTGGTATCCCGGTGTGCACCCAACGGATCAACGGATGAACGACGTTCTCGCAGCCCTCGACCTCGGCACCAACAGCTTCCACATGGTTGTCGCCCGCCGTACGGGCGACGAGGGCTTCGAGATCGTGAGCCGCGAGAAGGAAGTCGTGCGCCTCGGCCACGGCGGCACCGACATGAAGGAGATCTCGCCGGACGCGATGGATCGGGCGATCGCCTGCCTGCAGCGCATGCGGCGGATCGCCGAGAGCCACGGGGTCGTCGCCCTCCGGGCGGTCGCCACCAGCGCCACCCGCGAGGCTGCCAACGCCGACGTCTTCATCCGCCGCGCCAGCGAGGAGGCGCAGGTCGAGATCGAGGTGATCTCCGGCCTCGAGGAGGCGCGGCTGATCCACCTCGGTGTGTTGCAAGCGGTGCCGGTGTTCGAGAAGCGGGCGCTGTTGGTCGACATCGGCGGTGGGTCGACCGAGATCCTGATCGGCGAGCGGGGCGAGATGCTCGCCGCCCGGAGCTTCAAACTCGGCGCCGTTCGACTGACCGACCGCTTCTTCCCCGAAGGCGCGACGTCCGGTGCGTCGGTCACCGCCTGCCGCGGGTACGTCCGGTCGGTGCTCACCCACTTCGACCGCAAGGTCGAGACGCACGGCTTCGACGTCGCGGTCGGCTCTTCCGGGACGGCCGAGACGATCGCCCGCATGGTGCACGCCGCACGTGGCGAGGAGCCGCTGCGGACCTACAACTGCTTCGAGTTCACGGCGAAGGAGCTGCACTCGATCGTCGCCAAGTTGTGCTCGACCCGTACCCGGTCGGCGCGAGCCAAGCTTGGCGGGCTCGAGGCGAACCGCGCCGACATCGCGCCGGCCGGCGCGCTGATCCTCGACGAGATCGTCTCGCGGTTCGACGTCCAGTCGATGACGTTCAGCGAGGGAGCGCTGCGCGACGGCGTGCTGCTCGACACCGTCGAGCGGCTGACCGGTGAGACGGCAGGACCCCGTCACCTCCGCGACGTGTCGCGACGCAGCGTGCGCAAGCTGCTCGAGCGTTGCGATGACGACCCTGAGCACTCGAGCCAGGTCGCGCGGCTCGCCGTCGATCTGTTCGACGGACTCCGGACGCTGCACGGCCTCGGCGCCGCGGAGCGCGACTACCTCGAAGCGGGCGCCCTGCTCGCCAACGTCGGGCTCGTGGTCGCCCACACGAAGCATCACCTCCATTCGTACTACGTGATCCGCAACAGCGAGCTCGCCGGGCTGACCGACCACGAGATCGAGCTCATCGCCCAGATCGCCCGCTACCACCGCAAGAGCGAGCCGAAGACGGGGCATCCGCAGTTCGCTGCCCTCCACCGCGACGAACAGGCGCTCGTGCGCACGCTCGCCGGAATCCTGCGCGTGGCGATCGGCCTCGATCGCTGCCACGAACATCGGGTGGCGGCGGTGCGGGTCGACGTCCGACCCGCCAAGGTCGTCGTGCACGTCATGCCGAACGCCGCCGACATCGCCCTCGAGCTGTACGCCGCCAACGAGCGCAAGGACCTGCTCGAAGAGGTGCTCGACCGCCGCGTCGAGCTGATGCCCGCCGTCGCCTGACACTCGCAAGTCTGACCGGAGCGCGCCGATGTGAGCGCGACGCGGTCAGAGTTCGAGGGCAACGTGACGGGCGATGTGGGGTGGGCGAACAAGTCTGACCGGAGCGCGCCGATGTGAGCGCGACGCGGTCAGAGTTCGAGGGCAACGTGACGGGCGATGTGGGGTGGGCGAACAAGTCTGACCGGAGCGCGCCGATGTGAGCGCGACGCGGTCAGACTTCGACGGGCGTCGCTCAGGGGACGGGCAGGAGTGTCGTCGTGGTGGTCGACGTCGTCGTCGCCGGGGCGGTGGTGGTGGCGACGGGCACGGTGGTGGTGACCGACGGCACGGTGGTCGGCGCCACCGTGGTCGTGGTCGTGGTGCTGGTGGTCGTGGTCGTCGTGGTGGTCGTCGAGTAGTCGGGATCGAGCGTGTTGAACGGTGGCACCACTTGGCCGTAGATCTCGGGCTCTTTCACCCCGTCCCACACGTACACCAGGTCGCCGATCTCGACGATGTCGGCGAACTGCTCGGAAACGTCGTTGGGGATCCGGATGCAGCCGTGCGAGGCGGGCTGCAGCGGCACGTTGGTGGCACCGTGGACCGCGATCCCGTAGTTGAAGTACACCGGGTTCAACATCCCGCCGAGCCGGCTCTCACGGCGTCCGATGACGCGGCGTTTGTACTGGTACACGCCACCGGGCGTGATCGACTTGCCGCATTCGCCGCGCTTGAGCGGCTCGGTGCCGTTCTCGTTGCCGTTCTCACCGGGGCTGATCGTGACCTCTTCGCACCACTCGCTGTTGTCGCCCGTCGAGATGTGGCTGACGAACACCGCCTTGTCGCCGTCGAACACGGCGAGCACCTGTTGGGGCAGGTAGATCTCGGTGTGGCGGGGCGTGTCGGACACCTCCCGCCGCGGCTGCACCACGATCGGGTCCTGCATCCGGTCCCAGATCTCGGGCGTGACGAGGCCCTTCGCCTTCTCGCGATCGGTCTCCATCACGAGTTTCTCGAACGCCCACACGGCCATCTTCGTGAGACTGCCGAACTGCCCGTCGACGGGGCCGGGGGCGAACCCGAGCTCGGTGAGCCGTTGCTGGACCCGTGTCACGTCGTCGCCCTGGTAACCGGGGCCGATCGTGCCGTTGGCCAGCGGCACCTTGACGATCGGTGCACTGGTCTCGACCGTCACCACGGCCGGCGGCTGGCTGACCGGCACGCCGTCGGCCGCTGAGGAGCCAGTCCCTGCGGGGCCCGTCGGCGGTGGAGCCCCTGCGTCATCGCCGCCGCCGCCGCCCACGATGCCGGCGATGATCACCGCGCCGAGCATCGCTGCGGCCGCGCTCGCCGGCACCCAGCGGGGCATGTGATGCGGGGGGTTGGGGGAACGACGGGCAGAGCTGTTCACGGGACGACCTGGCAGGCGACGCTCCAGACTACCAACCGAGGTTTCGGATGGACCCGCGGATCCGGGGGTCCGACCAGCGGTTTCGCGCCGCGAGTTACGCCTTCGGGGGCAGCTTCTCGATGCCCTCGAGCTCCTTGCGCAAGCTGGAGCATCTCGCGCACGATCGTGCGGATCACGGCCGGCGAGCTGAGCGTCGACTCGCCGCGGGTGCGGGGGAAGTAGTCGACGCCGAACTGGATGATCTCGAAGCCGAGTCGGGTCGCGCGGATCACGAGCTCGGCGTCGACGAATGACCCCTCGCTGTGCAGTTCGATGTGGTCGAAGATGTGGCGCTTGCACAGCTTGAACGCGAAGTTGATGTCGCGCACCCGGACACCGAAGAGGAGCTTGACCAGCGCGTTGTAGGCGAACGTGTAGACGGCTCGGAGCGATCCCTCACCGGTGCGGTCGAAACGGTAGGCGCTGACGATGTCGACGTCGTACTCGCGCATCAGCCGCACGGCGCGTGAGAGCTCGGACATGTCGAACGGGAGGTCGGCGTCGGTGTACAGCACGAGGTCGCCCGTAGCGGTGGCGAACCCGGTCTTCATCGCCCCGCCGAGCTTGCGGTTCTTGGGGTGGTGCACCACACGAATCCGCGGATCCGCGGCCGCCATCCGATCGGCGATGACACCGGTGTCGTCCGTCGACGCGTCGTTCACGACGATCAGCTCGTAGTCGCCGATCTCACCGTCTTCGATCAGCACCTCGCACGCCATTCGCCCGAACCCGAGGGCGCGCTCGATGTACGCCTCCTCGTTCCACATCGGGTAGAAGATCGACAACTTCTCGAACGTCGGCGCACCCGCCGGTTGCGTCTGCGCGAGGTCATCAGTGCCGGGCACGACGTCGGAGGGTATCGGCCGCCGATGCGTTCGACAGTGCGGCGCATAGAGTCCTCGGCAGTGGAGACGCTGCCGCCACCACCCCCACCACCTCCACCGCCTCCGCCCGAACCCGACGCGGCGCTGGGTTCGTTCGAACGGGTCCACCACATCCCGCGTCCGGGCGATCTGACGACCGGTTGGCTGATCGTGACCGGGATCGGGTGGCTCGGCGTCGTGGTCGTGCTCGCGGCGGCCTGGAACGTCAGCCGTCAGCTCGGTCTGTCGACCTGGTGGCTCGGTCCCGTGCAACACCAGCGGCCGCTGTACGTGATGCTGCTCCCGTTCGTCGCCCCGGCGGTCCTGATCACCGCCGCCGGCAACCGAGTCCGCTATCTCCCGTGGATCGGGGTGATCGGCGCCACCGCCATGGCCGGCGTCGGCGTCGGTGACCTCGGACGGGTCCGCGGCATCGGCTTCGTCGAGCTGATCGCGGCCGCGGCTGCCCTGCTGGTGTCGATCGCGTCGTTCAGCGGGATGTACCGAGCCGCCGACGGGACGGTCGGTGACGAGTCCGCCGATGGCATCGCCGCCACTGGCGGCACTGACCGCGACGACGGTGTCGGCACCGTCCTTCCTACGGGCGAGCCGGCGCCGGGGTAGCTTCGGCGCGCTATGACGCGTCGAATGGCGAAGGTCCTCACGTCGCTGCCTGTCGGCGAGCGCGTCGGCATCGCGTTCTCCGGCGGGCTCGACACGTCCGCCGCGGTCGCGTGGATGCGCGAGAAGGGCGCGATCCCCTACGCCTACACCGCCGATCTCGGCCAGGTCGACGAGCCCGATCTGCCGGGTGTCCCCGATCGCGCCAAGGTGTACGGCGCCGAGGAGGCACGTCTCGTCGATTGCCGCACCGAGCTCGTACGCGAGGGACTGATCGCGTTGCAGTGCGGCGCGTTCCACATCTCGACCGCCGGCAAGACGTACTTCAACACCACGCCGCTCGGACGGGCGGTCACCGGCACGTTGCTGGTGCGGGCGATGCGTGAGGACGGTGTCGACGTGTGGGGCGACGGCTCCACGTACAAGGGCAACGACATCGAGCGCTTCTACCGCTACGGCCTGCTGGTGAACCCCGACCTGCGCATCTACAAGCCATGGCTCGACGCGCAGTTCGTCGTCCGAGCTCGGCGGCCGGGCCGAGATGAGCGAGTTCCTCGTCATCCGCGGGCTGCCGTATCGCGACGCCACCGAGAAGGCGTACTCGACCGACGCCAACATCTGGGGTGCCACACACGAGGCGAAGTCGCTCGAGGAGCTGGCGACCAGTCATCGAGATCGTCGTGCCGATCATGGGCGTCGCGCACTGGGATCCGACCGTCGAGATCGCCGCCGAGGATGTCGTGATCCGGTTCGAGCAGGGGTGGCCGGTCGCCATCAACGGTCACGAGTACGAGACGCAGATCGAACTGGTGCGCGAGGCCAACGCGATCGGCGGGCGCCACGGGCTGGGGATGAGCGACCAGATCGAGAACCGCATCATCGAGGCCAAGAGCCGCGGCATCTACGAGGGCCCGGCGCTGGCGCTGCTGCACATCGCCTACGAGCGCCTCGTCACCGCGATCCACAACGAGAACACGATCGAGAACTATCGCACGATGGGCCGCCGCCTCGGCCGGTTGCTGTACGAGGGTCGCTGGTTCGACCCGCAGAGCCTGATGCTGCGTGACCCGTTGATGCGCTGGATCGGCACCGCGATCACGGGCGAGGTGACCCTGCGGTTGCGGCGCGGCGACGACTACTCGATCCTCGACACCACCGGGCCGCACCTCACGTACGCACCGGAGCGGTTGTCGATGGAGAAGGTCGACGACGCCGCGTTCGGCCCGCTCGACCGCATCGGCCAGCTCACGATGCGCAACCTCGACATCGACGACAGCCGGGCCAAGCTCGACCTCTATCGCCAGGTCGGCACGCTCGGCCAAGGCGGCATCCTCGAACTCGACGAGGGCGACGACTCGGGCTGAATCCCAGGTTTGTGTCACCGATTCCGGCGTCGTTCGCCGGTTGCGGTGACACAAACAGGTGTGGGACCCGGATTCAGGGCGCTGGGTCGGCGACGCAGAGTTGGCGGAGGAGGCCGGCGAGCAGGCGGATCCGGCTCGGGATCATGGCCACCTCGATGTACTCGCGATCGGAGTGGGCGCCACCGCCGACCGCGCCGAGCCCGTCGAGCGTGGGCACACCGACGGCGGCCGTGAAGTTGCCGTCGCTGCCGCCACCGACGGCAACGCCAACGATCGAAGAGTCGAGCCGCAACGCCAGCGGCAGCAGCGCCGCCGACGCCGACTCCGGCATCGGGGGCCGGTTGATCGCGCCCTTCACCTCGATCGTCGCGTCCGGGTCGACGGTGGTGAGTGCCGCCATCGCCGCTTCGATGCGTTCCTTCTCGCCAGCTTCCTGCACCCGCACGTCGACTCTGATGTTGGCCTCGGCCGGCACCACGTTCTCGGCCGTTCCTGCGGACGCGACCGTCGGCGTGACCGTGGTGCCGTGCTCGGCGGATCCGAGGCCGGCGATCGCGAGCACCTGGTGCGAAGCCTCGATGAGCGCGTTGACACCCTTCTCGGGCTCGAGCCCGGCATGCGCGGCGCGACCGTGGATGACGACCTCGAACGTGCCGACGCCCTTGCGGCCGGTCTTCAGTGCCCCACCGTCGGCCGACGGTTCGAGCACGAGCACCGCGCCGCACGCCAATGCCCGTTCCTCGATCAACGCCCGCGACGTGTCGGAACCGACCTCCTCGTCGGATGAGAACAGCAACTCGACCCCCGATGCGTCGTCGAGCGAGGCGACGGCGTGGATGGCCTGGACGATGCCGGCCTTCATGTCGAACACGCCTGGACCTGTGGCACGACCACCGTCGACCGCGAACGGCCGATCCGCCAACGTTCCGATGGGGAACACGGTGTCGTGATGGCCGAGCACGAGGACGCACGGCGTCCCCCCGCCTGACCAGTGCACGTGAGGTCCGGCCGGTCCGTCGACGAGTGCGGCCGGTCGGCCGAGCCACTCGCCGATCAGGGCGGCGACGGTCTCGGCCGATCGGGTGATCGCAGCCACGTCGCCGGACGGCGATTCGACGCCAACCAGCCGCGCCAGGTCGAACAGCGCCAACTCGGTGAGCTCGGCATCCGATGACACGGCGACACCGTACCCGGCACGGTCGCCCAAGCACCGTGGTGGGGCGACGACGGGGCGGGTCGAACGGCGTCAGGCGAGCTCGGTGAGCACCGTGCCACCCAGGATCAACACGATGCCGGCGATCTGGAAGCTCGAGAACTGCTCGCTGAAGAACCACAGGCCCATCACCGTCGACAGTGCCGCCTCGATCCCGAGCCCGACGATCCAGACGGTCGACAGCCCCTCGGTCCGCAGCGCTCTGGCGAGGAGGAAGGCACCGACGCTGAAGATGACGAGCACCCCGGCGCTCGGCCACATCCGCGTGAAGCCATCGCTCACCTTCATCAGTGCGCCCCCGCTCGCGAACAAGCATGACGCGACGATCACTGCAGCCATCGATCTGGTCCCCTTCGTCATTCAGCATCTAGAGCGCTCGGGCCGCGCTGTGATACGTGGGTACGGCTCCGATCTGGCTCCGGTTCGGCTCCGACCGGTGGTGGTCCACCACGACCCGGCGCCGACGATGGGCGGCGGGGTACCGAACGCACCTGGATCACGCCGCGCCGGTGTGCTCGACTGGTCAGATGGGGACGGCTCTGGACCATCGCGCCGAATTGGCCGAGTTCCTACGCGCGCGGCGTGAGGCCGTGCGTCCCGAGCAGGTCGGTCTCCCGGCCGGGCGCGGCCGCCGCACGCCGGGCCTGCGTCGCGAGGAGGTCGCGCTGCTCGCCGGCGTGTCCGTCACCTGGTACACGTGGCTCGAGCAGGGCCGCCGCATCAACGCCTCGCCTGACGTGCTGGCCGCGATCGGACGTGCGCTGCGGCTCGACGAGGCCGGCCAGAGCCACCTGCTGGCACTCGCCCGACCGATGCCATCACCGGTGCCCGCCCCGGTCGCCGCACCGAGTGCACTGGTGCGCCTGATCACGTCGATGGATCCGGCGCCGGCCTACGTGCTCGGACCGCATTGGGAGTTCCTTGCCTGGAACGCGGCCGAGGCGCGGCTCTACCCGCGCATCGAGGAGCTCGACGGGCTCGAGCGCAACCTGATGTGGGTGCTGTTCGCCGATCCCGTACACCCAGGAGCTGATCGTCGACTGGGACATCCACGCCCGCCAGGCGCTCGCCGAGTTCCGGGCCGCGACGGCCACCCGCCGCGGCGATGTCGAGCTCGTCGAGCTGATCGAGAAGCTGTCGGCGTCCAGCGATGCGTTCGCCGAGTGGTGGCCGGAGCACGACGTGGCCGGGTTCGAGACGCGTCTGCGCCGGTTCCGCCACCCGGCAGCCGGGATCTTGACGTTCGAGTACCAGCAGCTGGCACCCGTCGAATGGCCAGGGCTGCGGGTCGTGTGCCAGCTCCCGGTGCCCGGCGACGACTCCGCCGAGCGCCTCGCAGTGCGCCACTACCTGGTCTGACCGGCAGCGCTGCTCTTCCAGGCCGTACGATGACGTCATCCGCTGGTGGAGCGGTCACAGAGAGCGGGCAACGTAGTGAAACACGTAGTCATCGTTTGCTCGATCATCGCCGCGGCCGCATTCGGGTCCGTCCCGGTGAGGGTTCCGATCGCAACTGCCGCGGAACCCGTCCTCGGAGGGCCGCTTGCCTTGACGCTGACGACGATCTCCGACGACGGTCGCTTCCTGATGGCCGGACCCGGGAGTGACCGTCTCTACGATCGCCTCACCGGAGACCTGACCACGACGCCGTATGGACGGCTGAGCGGCGATGTCCGGTTCCTCGCGACTGCTGCCGGCCGGCTCGAGATCTCGTCGGGTGCCATCACACCCGTCCCCGCGTCGTTCCGGAGCGCTGGCGAGCCGCAACCTCTCGCGATCAGTGCTGATGGCGCGTGGCTGGCGTATTCCGTCGCGTGCCAGTCGATGGCTCGCCCAGCCGAGCTGTACCTCTGGAACGTCGCCGACGGTCGAGTACGCGCGATCACGTCATCGATCCCACCATTGCCCGGATCACCCATCCTGCTCATCGGTGGGACGGCGTTCTCGGCCAGCGGCCGGTACGTCACGTTCACGATCAACCGGGCAGACGTCGACTGCACCGGTGGCGCGGGATGCGGCGAGGTCTACGTGTACGACATCGTCTCCGCCGAGCTGGCGCGGTCGAGCATTGATTCCACAGGGAACGAGAGTCCCTGTTTCGACCAGGCTGGTGGCGTCGCGGACGACGGAACGGTCGTCTTCCGTTCCACGTGCCAGGCTCCGCACGCACCCAGCGGCCGGACCTTGCGGATCGTGGGCGCCGACGGATCGGTCGAAGTCCACGACATCGGCGCGCCGACGATCGGCGACCTCCACGCCCTCCACCTTCAGACCGTCGCCATCAGCCGCGACGGCGGCACCGTCGTTTACCTCGGACGAGAACCCGGAGGGGCGGCGAGCGAGGCGAATCACGCGATCCTCCTCGACCGATCAGCGTCGGGTGGACCGACGTACCGTCGACTCGACCCGATGAGCGAATATGGCGCGGTCGAGGTCGTGTTGTCGTCAGACGGCGCGGTCGTGGCCTTCTCGTCGGTCAACGAGCCCAACCCGACCTCGCAGGACTTTCGGGAGTGGGCCCTGTGGGTCGAGCGGCTCGGACCGTCGGCCACACCGGCCGTTTCGCCACACACGCCGATCAGGTTGGCGATCGCCGGACGCCATGGCGTGCCCGCTTCGGCGTCGGCGGTCGTGTTCAACCTCACGGTCACCAGGCCAGATCAGGCTGGTTTCGCGACGGCGTGGCCGTGCGGGGGGCCGCGGCCCGAGACGTCGAACCTCAACTGGATCGGCGGCCAGGACCGAGCGAACCTGGCGTTCGTTCCGCTCGATTCCACCGGCGAGGTCTGCCTCGCTGTCGATGGCCGTGCCGACTTCGTCGTCGACGTCTCCGGATACCTCACGGGCGGTGCCGATTTCGCGAGTGGCGGCCCGACGCGGGTGTACGACTCCAGGAGCCTGCCCGGTGGCCAGCGGATCGCCGCCGGCGACGTTGTTCGGGTCGGACCGTTCAACGGACCGACGGCGATGAACATCACGGCCGTCGACGCCGTGGAAGCGGGATTCGCCACGGCGTGGCCGTGCGGAGCCGCGATGCCCGACGCGTCGAACAACAACTTCCCGGCCGCCAGCGCATCGCCCAGCATGGCCCTCGTCACGCCCGGCGACGGTGGCCACGTGTGCATCGTGGCCGACAAGTCGGCGCACCTCATCGTCGACCTCTTCGGCCAGTTCGGAACGTCCGTGTACACGGGTGGTATTCCGTCGCGAGTGCTCGACACCAGAGCGGGCCTCGCCGCACCGCCGCGTCCCCTCGCTGCCGACGAAGTGCTCGACCTCGACGTCGGCGAACCCGGCGACGTCGTCGCCCTGAACGTGACGATCACCCGCCCGGTCGGCGCCGGCTTCCTGTCGGCATGGCCCTGCGGAATCACGCGCCCGACCACGTCGGTCCTCAACTACCAGGCCGGCCAGAGCATCCCCAACCTCGTCGTCATGGCTGCGGGGACGGACGGCAAGATCTGCTTCGCCGCCGACACCGCCACCGACCTCGTCGTCGATCGCCAGGGCCAGTTCGCCTCGGGCGGAGGCTTCGTCGGCATGGCCCCAGTGCGCGTCCTCGACAGCCGGGTGTGACTCCCGTCGATCTTGCCACCGGCTTGACACGGCCGCCGGTAGGTTGATCACGTCCGCTGCGGCGCTGTTCGAGGCGCCCTCGACCTGGGGAGTTTTGTTGATGAAAACACTTCGCGCCCGTCCATTGATGCACTTCGGGGCGGGCATCGCCGTCACCGTCGCGGCGGCGTGGTCGCTGTCTTCATGGCAGGCCTCAGCCTCGGTCAGCGCCGACGAGTCGACGTTCGTGTCGGTATCGCCGGCCCGTGTCCTCGACACCCGGTCCGACCTCGGACTGCCCGGACCGTTCGTGTCAGCGGTCCCCCAGGACCTGATGGTCACCGGCAACATCGCCACCGCCAACGGTGACGCCGTGGTCGTTCCCGATGGTGCGACGGGCGTCGTGCTCAACGTCACCGCAGTGAACCCTGGCGCCGACGGGTTCGTGACCATCCGCCCGGCCGACGCTCCGGGTGCCCCGACGACGTCGAACCTCAACTTCAAGGCGGGCGACATCATTCCGAACTCGGTCACCGTTCAGGTGCCGACGAGCGGCGCCGATGCCGGCCGGATCGAGATCACGTACGACGCGTTCGGCAACGCCGGCCCGACGACCGAGATCCTCATCGACATCGTCGGCTACACCAAGAACGCCGGCCTCGCGAGCCTCCAAGCCCAGGTCGACGCCCTCCAGGCAACCGTCAACGCGGCCACCGCCCCGAACGCCATCACCGCGGACCAGATCGCACCGGCCGCCATCACATCGAGCGAGCTCGCGCCGGGCGCCGTGACCCTGGGTCAGATCGCCCCAGGCGCCGTCAACAGCACGAACATTGTCAACAACTCCATCACCGCCGAGAATCTCGGCCCGGATTCCGTCGGAGCAAGCGAGCTCATCAACGGCACGGTCGGCCTCACCGAGATGAACGCGGCCATCATCGAAGACCGGTCGATCAGCGCCGGGGTAATCGTGAACCAGGGTGCATGCAGCGCCGATATTCCGACGGCGGTTCCCGCAGCTCCGATCGGGACTCGCGCCCTTGTATTGGTCAGCCGGTTGACGGTGATTGGCGACAATCCAGGATGGATCGCTGCCGGCGGTGCTGCGACGTCCGTCGTTGGTCAGGTCAACATCAAGATCTGCAATGAAACAGCGGCGAACAACATCCCGCCCGCGCTGTTCGTCAGCTTCATCGCGCTCGGTCCCTGAGACCGGCTGGTTGTCGGCGAACCCTTTGCGGGCTCGCCGACAGCAGCAGGATCAGTAGATGTAGACGCTGGAGACGACGTTGTTCCAGCCGGCGGCCATCGTCGGCGACTGCGCGAACGCCGCGGTGGAGCCGGGGTACACCGAGCCGCCGAGGTCGGGCGACGAGAAGAAGCTCGCCGAGCAGGCGCCGACCTTGTAGCTCGACGTGACGTTGTCGAACCCGAAGCTCGAGAGGTTGTGGGTCACCCCTCGGGTGTTCAGGTACAGGATGCCGCCGCCGTAGGTGTTGCCGTCGTACATGCGCAGTGACGACGAGCAGATGACCGAGCTGAGCGCGGCGGCACCCCTCGTGATCCCGATCGAACGGGCGGCGCCGCGAGCCTCGGCATGGGCGGCGAGAAGGTCAGCCTCCGTGTCGTAGCACTCGGTGACGGCGCCGAGCTCGATGCAGGCGCTGGCGGTTCCCCAGTCGTCGGCGAGGTCGAGCGTCTCCGATCCGTAGATCGCGCTGGCCGGGTCGCCGACCGTGGCGTCGTGAGCCGGCGCGGCGGCGACGGTTGCGGTGGATGTCGTCGCCGCGGCCGCGGCGAACAGGGCAATGAAGACGTAGCGGTACAAGATGATGCTCCTTGAACTGATGGTGGGTGCTTGCTCGCGACGGCAACACCCGTCGAGTTCGGGAGGTCAGTCGCCTCCCTCGGGCTCGGGTGGGACCGCCGCGATCACGATCCTCCGCTCGTCCGAAGAGGCCCTCGCCGTGCCACACGGGCGGTCGGTCGAGAACGGGACCGACACCACCACGCTCCAGTCGTCGAGGCCCTCGTCGTCCAACGCCGCTTCGGCCTCGCTCCTCGCCGTCGGCTCGTCGAGGCACACGTCGAGGAACGTCTGCGCCAGGCGCGACGACAGCCGGTTGAGCGTCGCATCGTCGGTGGTCACGCCGTCGCCGGCCGCAGGTTCGATCGGCTCGAACCCGGTCAGGGAACACGCCGAGGCGTCACCGGGGATGACCGCCGTGGCGCCGTCGCCTGTGGCGCACGCCTGCGACGGAGGTTGACCGGCGGTCCCGAACGTTCCGTCCGTCCACAACTCGGCGCAGGCGGCGATGGCATCGTCGCCAACATCGATGCGGACCTCGAAACGGCGAGCGTCAGCGGATGGCGCCGCCGACCAGCACGCCACCACTCCCTCGTCGCCGGAGCGCCTCTGCCACAAGACCGCGGCAGCGGCGGACGCCACGACGAGCGAGCCCGTCACGACGCTGGCTGCGACCACCCACCGCCGCCGCGATCGACCGGCCGCCAGCACCGTGACGGGGCACGCCGCGCGCTCGAGTACCTGCACGAGCAGCGCTTCCGCGTGCGGAAGCTCGCCGATCTCCAGCCGATGATGGTCGGCGGCCGGGCGAAGTGCCTGCAGGACCATGAACGGGTCCGGCCGTTCAGTCATTGGTCGTCCTCCTCTGCGATCAGGCGGCGCAGCCGCTGTCGAGCCCGGAACAACCGGACTGTCGCCGCGTTCGCCGGCACCCCCAGCG
Source organism: uncultured Chitinophagaceae bacterium (assembly GCA_963808065.1). GTDB lineage: Bacteria > Bacteroidota > Bacteroidia > Chitinophagales > Chitinophagaceae > Flavitalea. The sequence continues at coordinate 36,393 of CAWEEK010000006.1, read as the reverse complement.
CCACGCCCAACGCGCCGCGGTCGAGCCCTTCCCACGCGGCCAGCAGCAGGATCTCCTGTTCGTCCGGACGGAGCTGCCCGAACGCCGACTGCAGAACGTCGAGGTCCTCGAGCGACACCCGACTTCCCGCCAGTCCGACGCTCACCGCCGGCCGCGCCGCGACCAGGGCATCGACGAAGTGCGCCCGGCGCCGGCGGGACCGGTCGGCATTGCGGATGAGGTTGCGGGCGACCCCGATCAGCCACGCCCGCGCGGTGTCGGCGACGATCTCGTCGAAGCGCTGCCACGCGACGTGGAACGTCGACGCGACCACCTCGTCGACGTCGAGACCCGAATAGTGACCGGTGACGTACCCGCGGACAGCGCGGTAGTGCGTGCGGAAGAAGTCCTCGAACGCGGCCTGGTCATCGCTTCCCATCGCGAGCCGATCGGACGCATTACGCATCACTTTCAATTGTCCGCGCGACCGCACTCCTTACGGCGGGTGATTATCCGGGAGGAGCACGACGGCGGGGTAACAACGCGCCCGCAGCGGACACAAACACGTGAGGACGACGGTTCGTGATGCTCCATCCGACGATCCTCGACCCGGCCGGCGGTCGGACGGCGGACCCCCCGGCCGTCCGGCCGCCGGTACCGGTGTCGACCGACCCGTTCGAGTTGTTGCGCGTCCTCGGCGCTCACCGCAACCCACCGCCACCCGACGACAGCGAGCTCGGCCGCCGCCGCCAGCGCCGCTTCTTCGAACGCTGCGCCATTTCGTGGTACACCCACGACACGCCGGCGTGAGGTGCCCGGCCCTCGGCCACGTCGCCCCGGAGCATTACCGTCCCGCCGATGGACATGCTGAGTGTCGACCAGATCACCGACGCCGGACTGACCGACTGGCGCAAGCTGGGTCAAGGGCTGCACGCACGCTTCCTGACCGACGGTTTCACCCGCGGGGCGCGGTTCGTGGCGGCGATCGCGGCGGTCGGTGACGAGCTCGGCCACCATCCCGGCGTCACGATGGGCGACGGGTTCATCGATCTCAAGGCGATCAGCAACGACGCGATCTACCGCGACGACGTGGGCGCCGAGCACGTGGTCGAGTGGGTGACCGAGCAAGACCTCGAGCTCGCCCGCCGGGTGAGCGAGATCGCCGCCGAGCAGGGCGTCCAGGCCGACCCGGCGTCGATCAGCACCATCGAGATCGCCCTCGACACCGCCAACTCGGCGCTGATCGCCCCGATGTGGGCGGCGCTGCTGACCGGGACCAAAGAGTCCCAGGGCCGCGGCAACATCGGCGACGACGTCCGCGACGCCACCGGCCGGGTGCCGGGGCTGTGGTTCCAGGAGACCGACGAGCACGAGACGCCACGCCAGCGCTTTCACCTCGACGTGTGGGTGGCCCCCGAGGTGGTCGAAGAGCGCGTCGCCGCGGCGGTCGCGGCCGGCGGGAAGATCGTCGACGCCAGCAATGCGCCGTGGTTCACGGTGATCGCCGACCACGACGGCAACCGGGCCTGCGTCTGCACGTCCTGACTCGCGGGGCGGGAACGGCCTTCAGGCTGAGAGAGGGCTCTTCGCTGATCCGAATCATCCGATTGTTGGTCAGCCGACGACGGTCAGGTATCTGGCGGGGTTGTCGATCAGCATCGCGTCGATCTGTGACTGGGTCACACCGGCTTGCAGCAACCAGGGCACCCCGTGGTCGAAGAGCGACGTGTACCCCTCACCGCCCCATGTTCTGAGTTGGAACTTGTTGAAGATGTCCTGCGAGAGCAGGAGTTGGTCGAGATGGCCGTGATCGATGAGATTCCGCACGCTGCGAGCGCGGTCGGCATCGTGCGGCTTGGGCTTCGACGTGGCCGACCCGGAGTACTCGGCGCCGAACGTGTCGAACTCCAGCCAGACGCCGTGATCCGCGAGCCGGAGGTGATAGTCGTCGCCGGTCGGCGCTCGTGACGCCTCGTCCATGTGTTGCAGGCAGATGCGCGCCGGGGATACGCCCTCCTCCAGGAGGATCTCGACGACTCGCATCCCCTCCAACGCCGACGGGTCGCAGTGAACACCAAGCCCCACCCCCGTGGCGAGCTGCGCCCGAGCACACGCGCGGAGCGTGTTCTGCTCAGCGGGTGCGATGCTCCCGGTTGTGCCGACGTCTGCCATCACTCCCGCACGAATGTCCGTGCCATCGATGCCGTCCTCGATGTCACGGATGACGATCTCCGAGAGCTCGGCGATCGATTTGTCGCGGACCCACTCCGGATGACTCTTGGCGATGTAGTAGCCGGCGCTCGCGACGATGTGAACGCCTGTCTCCTCCGAGATCCGAAGCAAGCCTCGCGGGTCTCTGTTGATACCGATGCAGCTGTTCTCGACGATCGTTTGACCGCCGGCCCGCCTGAACAACGCGATCTCGTCGACCGCGACGCTCACCGAATCGAGGACAAGCGCGCTCTTGATCGAGAACGTGTTGCGGAGCCAGGCGCCGCGCTTCTCGAGTGACACGACGCCACGACTCAGCTCCGCCAGCTCGGGATCAGCCGGTTCGGTCCAGTACGGATCACGGAGATCGCTCAGGATGTGTTCGTGCACCAGGCATATCCCGACCGCAGCGGGCGCGATCGGCCCTCGTACCGTGATGACCGACCCGACGTCCTTCACCAGACTGTGCAAGGTAACAAACCTTTGCGACGAAGTCATGCGCCGGAGTTATCGATTGTCGGTACGACAACTCGACCCCTAGGATCGACCGGGGTTCGTTCGACAGGAGGCCCGATGAGCCCTCGCAAGGCCGAGGCGCGTGCAGTCGCGCCGAACACGGTGAGCCGGGACGAGCTACTGATCGATGGGTCGGACTTCGAGTTCCGCCAGCTCGTCCACGACTCGCTCGGGTTCGCCGTTCGCCTCATCGCCGTCCGCGATGGATACGCCAAGGTGATCGGTCTGTCGGGACCCCAGTACACGATTCTGATCTCGATCGCTCACCTCGCAGCGCGGGAACCGGTGACCGTTTCGGCGGTGGCCAACCACCTGTACCTGAGCGGTTCGTTCGTGACGACCGAGACGAACAAGCTGGTTCGGTCGGGCCTGGTCACCAAGTCGACCGATCCGGACGATCGACGACGCGTGCTGCTCGCTCCTACGTTGGAAGGCGCGAGGCGACTTCGTGCACTCGCGAAGATCCAGGTCCAGGTCAACGACGTCCACTTCGGTCGCCTCACGAAGAAGACGTTCGACCAGCTCCGGATGCTGATGCCGCAGCTCCTCGAGCCGACCGAACAGGCGCTGTCGCTGCTCGACCACCTCTCACGGTTCAGCGCAGTCGAGTGAGATTGACTTGGCGACAAAGCTTTCTTAGCATGCGCCGATCGGGCGATGCACGCACCGCAAGGACAGGGCGTCGATGGAAATTCGCAGGATCGTGACCTTCGTCGACGACACTCTGACCGAGGCGTCTCGCGACGTCGATCCCGTGTTGCGCAAGGTGGCGGTCGTCGCCGTCGTACGTAACGAGTTCGCAGGCCGCTGGGTCGAGGACCTCTCGTCGTACTACGACGAGAGCGTGGCGTTGGGACAGCAGATGGCGGCGCTGGGCGTGGCGCAGATCGATCCGTACGTGGTCGAGAGCTACGGGAAGGCGGCAATCGTCGGTACCGGTGGCGAGCAGGAGCACGGTGTCGCGCTGCTGACGACGCCATTCGGGAACGTGCTGCGTGACGCCGTCGGTGGGGGGACGGCGTGGATCTCGTCGGCGACCAAACGCGCCCAACCAGGCGCGTCCATCGACGTCCCCCTCGCCTACAAGGACGCGCTGTACGTGCGCTCGCACTATGACGCGATGACCGTCACACTGCACGACGCACCGCTCGCCGACGAGATCGCGGTGATCTGCTGCTTCGCCAATCGCGGTCGACCGTTGGCGCGGGTCGGCGGTCTGAGTAGCGCAGACGCCGTCGGCATCGACGGACTGGTCTGAAGGAGGGCCGCCAACGTGCAGACCGCCATCACCAACATCGGCACCATCGTGTCCGGCCGCTGGCGCGATCCGTTCGTGGATGCCGACACGATCATCTGCGCGGACGGTGTGATCCAGTCCATCGGTGAGACATCGGTGCTCGACGACTGCGACGTGGTGATCGACGCCGCGGGCGCGACGGTCATTCCAGGACTGATCGACTCACACGTGCACGTCGCATTCGGGGACTACACACCGCGACAGAACACCATCGGCTACCTCGAGAGCTACGTCCACGGCGGCACGACGACCGCGATCTCCGCGGCCGAGGCGCACGTGCCCGGCCGGCCCAAGGACGCGGCCGGCGTGAAGGCGTTGGCAGTTGCCGCCCACAAGTGCTTCGAGAACTTCCGCCCCGGCGGGATGCGCGTGCACGCCGGCTCACTGATCCTCGAGCCCGTCCTCGAGCAGTCGGACTTCGACGAAGTGCGCGGGGCGGGCGTGTGGCTCAGCAAAGCGGGGTTCGGCGCGGTGACCTGCGCGGCGGACTACATCGAGCTCGTCGCGATGGCGAAGCAGGCCGGCCTGCTCACCACGCTGCACACGGGTGGGTGCTCGATTCCCGGCACGTTCCCCGTGACAGGGCAGGATCTGCTCGACATCGACCCGGACATCTCGTTCCACATCAACGGCGGGCCGGTCGCCATCGACGACAAGTACTTCGAACCGGTCATCCTCGAGACGACCATCGCGATGCAGGTGTGCACCGCGGGAAACCTCCGCACCAGCATCCTGTGCGCCGAGCTGGCGACGCGCCACGGTGCGTTCGATCGATTCATCATCGGCACCGACACACCCACCGGCAGCGGCGTGATGCCGCTCGGCCTGATCTACACGATGGCCAACATCGCCGCTCTCAGCGAGCTCGACGTCACGAGTCTGATCGCGGCATGCACCGGCAACGTCGCCGCCCTCTACGGGTTGAACAACGGGATCATCACCGCCGGTAAGGATGCCGACATCGTCATCATCGACGCGCCAGCCGGTGGCACCCAGACCACCGCCCTCGACGCGTCTGAAGAACGGCGACCCCTTCGCGATCGGAGCCGTCATCACCGACGGCGTTCCACGCTTCGTGGGCCGCAGCCGGAACACGCCACCGACGACCCGTTCGATCACCGTGCGTCGATCGAACGTGCTCGCCACCTACGCCTGAACCGAGGCCGCTCATGCCACTCGTCGACATCACCCTCTTCGAAGGACGGACCGACGAACAGAAGACGCAGATCGCTCGAGCGATCGCCCGTGCGTTCATCGAGATCGGAAACGCGCGACCCGACAGCGTGCACGTCATCTTCCGCGACGTCGATCGCGCCAACTGGAAGAAGTCCGCCGACCTTCTCGACGAGATCCAGGAATGAACCTGCGCGACCTCCGTCATGGCGAGACCGATTGGCAGATCGGCGTGATCAACGGGCCGAATGTGACTGCTGCGCTCGACGGCGTCGAAGGCTTCGACGACCTCCTGCAGCACTGGGCGGGAGACCTCGGCGTGACGGTCGAGCACTTCCAGTCCAACCACGAGGGCCGCCTTCTCGAGCATCTCCACACCACGACCGCGACGACGCACGGGTACCTCGTCAACCCCGGCGGGCTCACCACTGTGGGCGAGTCGCTCAGGCACGCCCTCCGCGACGCCAAGCGCCCCCACGTCGAGGTCCATTTCGACAACAGCCCACTGGCCAACCACTCGATCTTCTCCCCGAGTGTCACGGCCATCGTCGGCGGGCTCCGCGAGTTCAGCTATCTCGGGGCACTCGTGAGTCTCGTGCTCGGCCTCGACGACCCCGACTTCGTCCACCCTGACGCCACCAGCGAGATCAGTCGCCCCCACGGCGCACCACGCTCGCTCTTCCAATGACCAGGCCCCGCTGTGAATGACGAGTCACGCTGGAACATCGCGCTGCTCAACGGTCTCAACATGACCAACCTCGGGCGACGTGACCGCAACATCTACGGGACCATCGGCTCACTCGGCGAGCTCGAAGAACTCGTCGTCACGACGGGCGCCGACCTCGGCGCAGACATCGTGGCGTTCCACTCGAACGACGAGGGCGACCTGGTCGACTTCGTCGAGAACGACGAGACCTACGACGCGTACCTGATCAATCCGGGCGGCCTGTGGGCATTCGGGGAGCCGACGCGCCTCGCGCTCGTGCAATCCGGCAAGCCGTTCGTCGAGGTCCACTTCGCCAACATCTTCGCAACCGGCCACGAGTCGATCCTGACCAAGTCAGCGCAGGGCACGGTGATGGGGTTCCGCCATTTCGGCTACATCGGAGCACTCGTCGCGACGGTGGCCCTGCTCGAGTCCCGTCGTGGCGTCACGTGAGCAACGCGTTCCCACACCTCTTCAGCCCGCTGCGGGTCGGCACGTACACGCTGAAGAACCGCATCATGAACGCCGGCCATGCCGCCCATTTCCAGTCAGGCGATGGAACTCCGAGCGAGCACTACGCCCACTACATCCGCGAGCGTGCCAAAGGCGGCACCGGGATCATCGTCTGCGGTCACACGGTCCCCGTGTACGACGGTGAGCAGTCGTTGTCCCTGACGAACTACTCGGATCGAAGCTCGCCGGCATTCCACCGCATGGCGGAAGCCGCGCACGCCTACGACGTGCCGATCCTCGTCCAGCTCGGTCACCGTGGGCGGCGGGTGATGGACAACGCCGCGTTCCACGGGCGCGACATCGTCGCCCCGTCGGCCGTGCCGACCCCCGACATGTCGGTGCCGATGCTCATGCCGCACGTACTCACGACGTCCGAGGCCGAAGCCATCGTCGGAGATTTCGCCGCCGCGACTCGACGGATCCGGGCGTGCGAGTTCGACGGCATCGAGCTCGCGATCGGGATGGACTACCTGATCCCGAACTTCCTCCATCCAAACGGGAACCGGCGGACCGACAAGTACGGCGGGGACACGCTCGACGAGCGGATGACGTTCCTGCGCGAAGTCCTCGCCGTGATCCGTGCCGAGCTCGGCGCCGATCGGCTGATCGGTGTGCGCATGTACGACGATCTCGTCGACTGGAGCATGCAGCTCGCCGACTACGTCGACCTGGCCAAGGCGCTCGAGCACGACCGGGTGGTCGACTACTTCAACATGTGGCACGCGGTCACGTCGATCCCGCGTCAGGGCCGGATGCATTGGCCCAGCTACTACTACGGGCCGGGGGCGTTCGTGAAGCTCCCAGCCGCGATCAAGGCGGTCGTGAGCCTGCCCGTGGTCGGGAGCGGCCGGATGGATTCGCCGGCGGTCGCCGAGCGCACCCTGGCCGAGGGGAAGGCAGACATCATCGGGATGGCCAAGACCCTCATCGCCGATCCCCACTTCCCCAACAAGGCGAAGGCCGGCAACGTCGACGACATCCGCACGTGCATCGCCTGCACGCAATCCTGTGTCGGGCACGTCGATCTCGGGCTCGGCGTGAGCTGCATCTACAACCCCGTGACCGGTCGTGAAGGTGAGCTCGCCGAGCTCCCGATGGCGGAGACTCCGAAACGGCTGCTCGTCGTCGGTGGTGGTCCTGCCGGCCTCGAGGCGGCGCGGATCGCAGCCACGCGCGGTCACCACGTCGTCCTCGTCGATCGATCGTCCCGCCTCGGTGGCCAGGTCAAGTTGGTGATGAAGGCACCAAAGCGCGACAGCTTCGAGGAGATCATCCTCTGGTTCGAACGTCAGCTCCCGAAGCTTGGCGTCGAGATCCGGCTGCGAACGGAAGCCACGCTCGACAGCGTGCTCGGCGAAGGCGCCGACGAGGTGATCGTCGCCACCGGCTCGACGGCCTTCCTCCCTGACGTGATCGGCACCGACCGGCCGCACGTGTTCTCCGCACGCGACGTCATGGCGGACACGGCAGTGCTCGGGCACAGTGTGATGGTGGTCGACACAACCGGTCGCGCCGAGGCGATGACGACCGCCGAGTACCTCGCCGATCGCGGCCACGTCGTCGAGCTCCTGACTGGAATGGAGACGATTGCCTCGGAGATGCCGTCGCCCACACGCCATCACCTGCTCGAGAAGATGATGGGCCATCGCAACGTCACGTTGACGACGCACACCGGCGTGTGGGAGATCGGCGACGACGGCGTGGTCGACGTGTTCAACGTCGTCACCTGGGAACCGGGCACGCGCGAAGGCGTCGACAGCGTCGTGTTCGCCGCCGGTGGAGTCGCCGACGACACGCTGTTCCACCAGCTCCGCGAGCGCCATCCGTCGGTGCGCGCCGTCGGTGACTGTTACCAACCACGTGACATCGAGCTGGCTGTCCTCCATGGCCATCGCGCCGCTCGGGAGATCTGACGTACGTCCTCGTGAACCGGTCCCTCGCTCCTGACCAACTGCGGTACGAACGTCCACGGACGGTCGATGAGGCCGTCGGTCTCCTGGCCGACGAGGGTGCCCATGTCCTCGCCGGCGGCACCGACATCGTCGCGATGCGCGCCGCCGGATTGTTCGACGTCTCGTGCCTGGTCGACGTCAAGCACATCCCATCGCTCGCCACGATCGACGCCGGGCCGAACGGTGCTTCGATCGGGTCCGCCGCGACGTTCGACTCACTCACCTCGTGCCCGTCTCTCAAACCGAGTGCGCTCCTCGACGGAGCCGCGATCGTCGGGGCGTGGCAGACGCGCACGCGTGCGACGATCGGCGGCAACGTCTGCCGGGCGTCGCCGGCCGGTGACACGTTGTGCGGACTGCTCGTGCTCGGAGCGCGGCTGCGGGTCGTCTCGGGCCGCGGTGAGCGGACCATCGCGATCGACGGCTTCTTCACCGGGCCCGGCACCACGTTGCGCGAGCCTGACGAGCTCCTCGCCGCGATCGACGTCCCGGCCAGCGAGAGCGGATCTGCATACGACCGATTCACGTACCGGAACGCGATGGACCTCGCCGTCGTCGGCGTTGCAGCCAGCGTGACGGCGCGAGACGGTGTGTGTGTGGACGCCGCAGTCGCGATCGGCGCGTGCGCGCCGACACCGTTGCTGGTTCCGACGGCCGCCGAGGCACTCATCGGATCCACCCTCGATGACGACGCGATCGTGGCAGCGTGCGATGCAGTCGTCGAGTGCGCCCGACCCATCGACGACGTTCGCGGCACGCGTCGCTATCGACTTCACGTGCTCGCGCCGCTCACCAGAGGGGTCATCCGACGAGCCTTGGCGCGGGCGGTCGACAACTCGGGCGGGCCAGCATGAGCGACACACGAGTGACGCTGAACGTGAACGGCACGAGTCGCACGATCGAGTGCACCGAAGCCGACACCCTGCTCGTCGATGCGTTGCGCTTCGGATGCGGGCTGACCGGCACCAAGGTCGGGTGCGGCACCGGCGACTGTGGCGCATGCACGGTCGTCATCGACGGGCAACCGGTCAACTCGTGCCTCGTCTACGCGTTCGAATGCGAAGGCGCGTCCATCGAGACGATCGAAGGCATCGCGAAGACCCCGATCGGGGAGTCGATCGTCGACGAGATGGTCTCCGCCGACGCCGTCCAATGCGGATTCTGTACACCGGGCATCGTCGTGACGGCCACAGCACTGCTGCGCTCCACGACGACCAGGGTGGTCGACGACCGGGAGATCCGCGGCGCGCTCGCCGGGAACCTCTGTCGATGCACCGGATACGTACCGATCGTCCGCGCCATCCGGGCTGCGGCCGATCAACTTTTCACCGGTGAGTCGACATGACCGCAGTCGGCTCGGCGATGATCCGCCGCGATGCACGCGTGCGGGCGACAGGAGCAGTGCAGTACACCGACGACATCACGCTCGACGGCATGCTGCATGGCGTTCTCGTCAGGTCGGCAGCCGCTTCCGGACGGATCGTCGCCGTCGACACCGAAGCCGCCCTTGGCGTCGACGGCGTCGTCCGCATCCTCACGGCGGCCGATGTCACCGACCGGCGCTACGGCAACTACGTCAAGGACCAACCGATCCTCGCCGGCGACGTCGTGAGATACGTCGGCGAACCAGTGGCGATCGTCGCTGCCACCACCATCGGTGCTGCCCGACGTGCCGCGGCACTCACTCGAATCGAGATCGAGCCGCTGCCGTTCGTCGTTGATCTCGAAGCAGCTGCATCAACGAATCCGTCGAGCGTCGTGCACGACGGACCTGACAACGTCGTCGAGCGGGTCACCATCTGCCGGGGCGATCCCGAATCGGCCTTCAGCACCGCCCACCTGATCGTCAACACCCGGGTGGACACGCATCGCGTTCACCAGGGCTACCTCGAGCCGCGGGCGGTGATCGCGGTTCCGACGAACGATGGGCTGTCGATCACGATGTCGAGTCAGCAGCCGTTCGGCGTACGCCTCGGACTGGCCGAGCTGTTCGACCTCGCGGCGAGCGCGGTCGATGTGCACGTTCCTGCGATCGGTGGAGGATTCGGGGGCAAGTTGCATCTCGGTCTCGCGCCCCAAGCAGCGGCGGCGGCGCTCGCCACCGGCCTCCCCGTCAAGCTTGTCTGCACCCGCGACGAAGACATGCAAAACGGCAACCCGCGCGAGAACTCGATCGTCGAAGTCTCGAGCGCCGTCGATGCCGACGGCACCGTCCGCGCTCGACGCTGCACCGTGCTGCTCGACGCAGGCGCCTACGCGCTCGACACCCCCGCTCGCGTCCATGGCGGCGTTCTACGCGACGGGCCCGTACCACGTCGAACATGTCGATGTGATCGGTCGCGCGATCTACACCAACACGTGCCCGACCGGATCCTTCCGCGGCCCGACGGGCCCGCAGATGGTGTACGCGGTCGAAGCCCACCTCGACGAGATCGCCGACGCCCTCGATCTGGACCGAGCAGAGGTCCGCCGCCGAAACTTCATCCGCCGGGGCCAACGCGGCCCGACGGGTGAACTGATGGTCGCCGAGACCACCGCCGAGCAATGCCTCGACATCGTCACGCAACGACTCGATGAGTTCCGTGCCACCGCTGACGATTCCGATCGACGTGCACGCGGCTATGGCTTCGCCTGCGCGTGGTGGTCCACACTCGGCACCCCGTCGGCCGCCACTGTCGAGCTGCACGAAGACGGAAGCGCGACGCTGTCCACCGGCGGCACCGAGATCGGAACCGGCGCGATCACCATGGGACTTCCAGCCATCGTGGCCGAAGAGCTCGGCATCGACGTCGGTCGGATCGCGCTCCGATCGGGAACCACGCGTGGTGCCCCGTTCGACGCTGGATCGAGAGGTAGCCGCACGCTCTTCGCCTCAGGCAACGCGACTCTGAGCGCCGTGCGTGGCGCGGTGGAGCAGATCAAAGCCGAGGCGTCGATCCTCCTCGAAGCCGCCACCGACGACCTCGTGCTACGCGATGGGCACGTCGAAGTCGTCGGGTCACCAGCGGTCTCCGTCCCACTCGGCGAAGTCGTTGCCTCGGCACAGGCACGATCCGGCCCGGTGGTCGCGTCGGGAAGGTACCGCGCCGAGCTCTCAGCCCTCGAGGGCTCCGAGCTCGAGAACGCACGGTATTGCCGACTCGGCGAACCGACGTTCCACTGCCACGGCGTCGAGATCGCCGTCGATCCGGACACTGGACGAATCGAAGTGCTCCGGTACATCGCGGTGCACGACGCAGGGCGAATCATCAACCCGGTCGGGGCCCGTGGCCAGGTCGAAGGCGGTGTCGTACAAGGCATCGGATACGCACTCACCGAGCACCTCGAGACCAACGAGCGAGGCGAGATCCGCAACCCGAATCTCGTCGACTACCGGATGCCGACGATCACCGACGTTCCGCCCGATATCGAAACCGTCTTCATCGAGTCCAGTGAGGGTTCGACCGGACCCTTCGGCGTCAAGGGGCTCGGCGAACCACCGATCATCCTGCCGGCCGCGTCGATCGGCTCGGCGTTGCGTGACATCTACGGCAGCCAACCCCTTCGCCTCCCGCTCGACGGGCCGGCGATCTCGGAGTTCATCAATCTTTCCCTCGAGTCGGGGTTGTGCCGTATGCGTCGTGGTAGTTCCACCACTCGTACGGCGGCGTCTGCGGATAGCCCTCCGGTGAGTCTTCCCATTCCTCCTGTCGGCCGAGCGCCGTGATGTCGAGGTAGTTCCAGGTGTTGCCCATCTGCTCGTCGCCACGGTCGGACACGAAGTAGGTGCGGAAGATCCGGTCGTCGTCGCGGATGAATGCGTTGGTCCCATGCATCTGGTCGACGCCGAAGTCGGCGTCGAAGTCGTCGGTCAGGCTGTACCAGGGGATGAGATGCCACCCCATGCGCTCCTTGAGCCCGCGGATGTCGGCCTGGGGGGCTCGCGACACGAACGCCAACGTCGTGTCCCGTGCGTTGAGATGTGCCGGGTGCGTCACTTGGTCGGCGACGAACGAGCAGCCGTCACACGCCCGCATCGGGTATGAGCCGCCCGTCGACGGATACGTCGTCACGTCTGGTGCGTAGAACGCCCGGTACACGATCAGCTGTCGACGACCCTCGAACAGGTCGGCCAGGCTCATGGCGCCGGCCGCGCCCTCGAACCGGTACTCCTTGTCGACCGCCATCCACGGCATCCGCCGACGCTTCGCGGCGAGCGCGTCGCGCTCCTTCATGAGCGCCTTCTCTTCGACCAGGAGCTCTTGTCGAGCGGCCTCCCACTCTTCGGGCGTGACGATCGGCTGCAGGGTCATGAGTCTCCTCCAGGGTGAGATGACTGCTCGGTAGGTCCCTGGCGTCAGGACATCCCGGACGCCCAGTGAGCTGGGGGTCCACCATGTGGCGTTTTCTCATGATTGCAGCGCTCGCAGATTCGAGAGAAGCCGCCGCCGTCGCCGAGATTGTTGGGGACGGGTTTGGCGACGTAGCGGTGCCCGCGGAGCCGACAGATCCAGGGCGACGACGGCGCTGGCGCCACCTCGGGTGCCGGCGCCGCGAGCACTGGTGTGACAGCGGGTGGTTCGCGACGCCACGACAGATCGGCCGGCATCCCTGCCAGCAGCCGGCGAAGTATCTGCATGTTCAACCGGACCGAGCCGACGCCCCTTCGCCTCGCTTCCGCCGCGTGTTCCCACACGTCACTGGCGAGTTCGGCGCGGCGGGTGTCGCGGCGGTCTGGATCCAGATGCGCCGTGTAGGCGCGCACCCAACGCTGCGTCAGCCGCGCGGCAAGAACGGGCCGGTGGTGGGCATTCATGTCGGCTCCAGACCGAGACGCCCGACGGTGACGCGGGTCCGTGCGTCAGACGTCGCCGCCGACGTGGCGGCCTGCTCGCCGCGAACAGTGATCCGATACAACCGCCGGCGTGGTCGCCCATCGGCGAGCGCGATGGCGGGATCCTCCCAGTCGGACGTCAACATCCCGGATTCGGCCAGCCGGTTCAAAGCCTTGTAGAGCGTTCCGTGTGCGAGGAGCTGGCCAGGTCGCTCGTGCTCGGCGATCAGCTTGGCGAGCTCGAAACCGTGGAACTCAGGTCGGTTCGTGGCCGCCCGGGACACCGCGACCTTGAGGATCTCGACTTCGAGCGGGACGAGCGTCCCAGGCTTGCGTCGCATGATCACGGATTATGAGCACCTATCTTCCTATTGTCAACTCTGCGCCGCGCTCCTCCGTCGGCCGGAACCTGCTTGGACGGGCTGTGCGATGATGCGAATCCACATTTTCCACATGATCGGGGCCTCCATGAAGGATCATCTGCAGGACATCGCCGACGTGCGAGCCGTCGTCCAGCTCTACATCGACGGAGCGAGTGGAGATGCCGCCAAGCTCAAGGAGGCGTTCCATCCCGATGCCCACATGTTCGGGCACATCGGCGACATGGCCACCTACATCCCCATCGGCGACTTCATCGGCATGGTCGAGACCAGCCCCAGCATGGCCGGCCCGAACTATGTCGCCGACGTGCGCACCGTCGACGTCGTCGGCGATGCCGGCGTGGCCGTTCTGGTGGAGCACGACTACCTCGGCTGCGACTTCGTCGACTACTTCACCGTGGCGCGAATCGACGGCAGATGGTGGATCACCAACAAGACCTACGCGCACACCGGCGGATCGATGCCGGCCCACTGACGGCCGAGGGCGTAGTGCCCCGTCCCGACCATCTGGGCTGCTGTCCCGATCGGCTGTCGCAAGGATCAGCAGCCCAGAAGCGGATCAGCTCGCCGAACTCGGGTCACTCGAAACTCCCAACTTCATCGCGCCGCTTCCAGCTGCGCGAGGTCGCGTAGCGCGTAGCGGTTGTGCCAGAACTCTTCCTCGAAGACGGTGTAGATGCACTCCTGCAGCGGGTTCGTGCCGTTCTCGAGCACGTCGATCGGTCGGGTGAAGTCGGTCGGCGCGACCGACGCGAGATAGTCGCGAAAGCGCGTGGCGCGATCGGCGCGCACGGCGAGAGCTTCGGAGACCGACGGCGTCAGGTCGTAGTCGAGGCCGGGCCACGGGAAGTCGACGGAGCCGCGTGTTCGGCAACCCGATCGGGTGGAAGCCCTCGCCGAGGATCGGCGCGGTGAACCACTTGTCCATCGCGAAGACGAGATGGCGCAGCGTCTGGACGAACGACCACTCGTCGTTGACCGACTCGTGCAGCGCGTCTTCCGGGAGAGCTTGCGCCCGGGCTGATCGTCTTCGCCCACTCGTCCTCGAGCGCCGCCCACGTGGCGCGCATGCCCTCCGGGTCCGACGGACGGAGCATCGCCGCGCAGCGGGTACCACGGGTCACGCTCGTTCACGTACGCCGTGACGTCGACGCCGTTGATGACGACCGTGTCGACCAGCGCGTCGATGTCGACGTTGACGAGCCAGGCGTGGCTGATCTTCGCGTCGGTGAGGTTGACGTCGCGGAAGCGGGCGCCGCTGAGGTCGGCGCCCCAGAACACGGCTCCCGCAAGATCGCCCTCGAACTCCTCCGGCATGCTGCCTCCGGTCGCGTCGCTGCCGTGTAGAAGTCTCTCAGTCTTGCTCGTTGCCCCTCAACCGGGATCGTCGTCGATGGGATCGTCGACGCCGACGACCCGATCGGCCCGCGCCCGCGTCGCCTCGATCAGCCGCGCGTTCGGCTCGTCGGTGTGCTCCACCCACCGCCGCGCCGCATCGGGTGATCGACCGTGCGCCACATGCCGCTCGACGAGCCGCGTGATGCGCTCGACCTCGTCGCACTCGACGTACCAGCACTCGGTGAGCAACGGTCGGACGCGTTCCCATCCGCCGCTCTCGAGCAGCAGGTAGTTGCCCTCGGTGATCACCGTCGTGTGGTGCGCCTCGACCGCGATCGCCCCGGCGATCGGTTCTTCGAGATCGCGGCGGAACACGGGCGCGTACACGGTCGACGTCGCACACCGCAGCCGACCGAGGAGGTCGACGTACCCGTCGACGTCGAACGTGTCGGGCGCGCCCTTGCGATCGGCCCGACCGAGCCGCTCGAGCTCGAGGCCGGCGAGGTGGAAGCCGTCCATCGGCACGACGATCGCGGCCGGCGACAACTGCTCGGCGAGGCGGGCGGCGTACGTCGACTTGCCGGCACCGGGCACCCCCGCGATCCCGATCAGGCGTCGCACCTCACACGGCCCAGTCGTCGCCGAGCTCGCGGCGCCACGGCGGATCGGCCCCCCGGCGCGTGCACACGATCCCGGCAACCCGGCTGGCGGCGGACGCCGCGGCAGCGAGCGCCTCGAGATCGACGAGGTCGGCGCGGCCGCGCTCCGACGCCGCCCACCACGACATGAACCCGCCCGCGAAGGCGTCGCCGGCACCGATCGTGTCGACGACCTCGACCGACGCCACCGGTATTGCCAGTCGCTCGTCGTGCGGGGTGAGCACGGTGAGATGCGATCCCCCCGCCGTGAGCAGCACGACGCTCGGCCCACTGGCCAGCAGGCGGCGCGCGGCGTCGATCGGCGACTCGCCCGGCGTCAGGTAGGCGAGATCGTCGTCGCTGACCTTCACCACGTCGGCTCGCGCGAGCACGGCGCTGACGCGTCCAGGTACGCGCTCGCGATCGTCGGATCACGTCGGGACGGCAGTTGAGATCGATGACCACCATCACGTCATCGCTCGCCGTCTCGACGAGCCCGGTCGACCGTGACGGCCATCGGTTCCAGAACGAGTCCGAGCCCGCCGGTGAACAACGTCGCGGTCGCGGCCGGAAGCGTCGCGGGTTGCAGCGCCGGGGCCGAAGTCGCCTCCGTGTAGAACCGGTACGTGGCTGCGCCCTGAGCGTCGAGCTCGGCCGCGGCGAGCGTCGTCGGGACGCTCACCCGCTGCAGCAGCTCCGTCGACACCTGGTCATCGATGAGCTGGGCGACGAGCTGGGCGCCGAAGCGGTCGATCTGACACAGCACCCATGAACCCGACCGAAGCGCCGAGCCGCCCACACGTGCGCGCCGTGTTGAACGGCGCCCCGCCGAGCGCTGCGCTGACCGAGCCGTCGACCCCGATCACGAGGTCGACCAGCGCCTCCCCGACGACGACGATCACGGGTGTCATCGTGCCAGGTCATCGCCGGCCGGGCACCGATCGTCCCGGAAATCAGGCAGACTGGAGTGACGAGATCAGCATCTGCTCACCCAGGAGGTCGTCAGTGACCGACATGATCGAGCAGGCCCAGCTCGCCGGATACGAGCTGGCCGATCGATACCGACTCGAGAACGGCCGGGTGTTCCTGTCCGGTCTGCAGGCGATCGCCAGGTTGCCACTCGACCAGATCCGCAGCGACCGCCGCCGCGGCCTCAACACGGCCGCGTTCGTGTCCGGCTACCAGGGATCGCCCGTCGGTGCCTTCGGCGACGAGGTCGAGCGCGCCGCCCGTACCGTCGCCGACCTGCCGATCGTGTGCCAACCCGGCGCCAACGAAGAGTTGGCGGCCACCGCGGTGATGGGCAGCCAGTTGGCGAGCACGCTCTCCGACTGCACCTACGACGGCGTCATCGGCATGTGGTACGGCAAGGCGCCCGGACTCGATCGGGCCAGCGACGCCATCCGCCACGGCGTGTTCGCCGGCACGTCCGAGCACGGTGGCGTCGTCGCCGCTCGTCGGCGACGACCCGGCTGCCAAGTCGTCGACGCTCCCGTCGTCGAGCGACGCCACGATGGTCGACCTGCACATGCCGATCTTCTTCCCCGGCGACGTGCAGGAGGCGCTCGATCTGAGCCGCCACGCCGTCGCCCTGTCCCGGTCATGCGGGCTGTGGGCGGGCATCAAGCTCGTCAGCCAGGTCGCCGACGGCACGGGAACCGTCGACATCCACCCCGACCGGGTCGTGCCGCAGATCCCGACGATGATCTTCGACGGCAACCGTTCGTGCCACACCCCAACGGTCGGTTGATGACGCCGTACACGCTCGACATGGAGCGCGAGTTCTTCGAGGTGCGCTCCGAGCTGGCCCGCGAGTACGGCGTGCTCAACCGCCTCAACCGGGTCACGGTCCGCAGCGAGGACGACTGGATCGGCATCGCTGCCTGCGGCACGACGTACTACGAGGTGCGCGAGACGCTCCAGTTGCTCGGGCTCGCCGACGACGACGCGATCCGCGGCGCCGGCATCCGCCTGTTCCAGCTGCTCATGCCCGTGCCGCTCGAGCCGGCGCAGGTGCGCGAGTTCGCCCACGGCCTCACCGAGGTCATCGTCGTCGAGGAGAAGAACCCGACGCTCGAGCGGCTCGTACGCGATGCGCTCTACGACTGGAACGAGCGCCCGCGGGTCGTCGGCCGGCGTGACGACCAGGGCCAGCCGTTGATCCCCGCCGGCGGCATCCTCGACGCCGAGCGACTGATCACGCCGCTCCGGGCCCGCCTTGCGGCCCGCCTCGACGACCGTCTCGCGCCGCTGCCAGCGCCGGCCGTCGGACGTTCGCTGATCGCCCTCGTCGGTCGAGCGGGCGCCGTTCTTCTGCAGCGGGTGCCCGCACAACACGAGCACCAGGGTCGAGCCTGGCACGCTCGTCGGCGGCGGCATCGGGTGCCACGCGATGGTCGGGCTGATGGAGGCCGAGCGCGTCGGCGATCTCGTCGGCCTCACGTGCATGGGCAACGAGGGTGCGCAGTGGATCGGCATGGCACCGTTCCTCGAGCGCAAGCACCTCGTGCAGAACCTCGGCGACGGCACGTTCTTCCACTCCGGCTCACTGGCGATCCGCGCCGCGGTCGCGTCTGGCGTCGACATCACGTACAAGCTGCTCCACAACGGCACGGTCGCGATGACCGGCGGCCAGGACGCCGTCGGCGCTGTCGGCGTGCCCGCAGATCGCGAAGATGGTGCTGCTCGAAGGCGTCAGCAAGGTGATCGTCACCACCGACGACCTCGACCGCTACGACGACGACGAGTTCCCCGAGGGCGTCGACGTGTGGCACCGCACCCGTCTCGACGAGGCGCAGAAGGTGCTCGCCGCGATCCCGGGCACGACGGTGCTGATCCACGACCAGGCGTGCGCGGCCGAGAACCGACGGGCCCGCAGCCGCGGCAAGCTCGCCACGCCCCGACTTCCGGGTCGTCATCAACGAACGGGTCTGCGAGGGCTGTGGCGACTGCGGCGCCAAGAGCAACTGCCTCTCGGTGCAACCGGTCGACACGCCGTTCGGTCGCAAGACCCGCATCGACCAGACGAGCTGCAACTTCGACTTCTCGTGCATGGAGGGCGACTGCCCGGCGTTCGCCACGGTGTCGACTGACGCCGCCGGTCAGAAGCGCACCGGCACGTCGACCGGCGAGGTCGACGTCAGCGATCTCCCGGAGCCGACGCCGATCGTCGATCCCGCCCGGTTCACCGTCCGCCTCTCGGGCATCGGCGGCACGGGCGTGGTCACCGTCAGCCAGATCCTCGGCACGGCGGCGATGCTCGCCGGCCACACCGTGCGGGGCCTCGACCAGACCGGCCTCTCGCAGAAGGCCGGACCCGTCACGAGCGACATCCGCATCTCCGACGAGATGGCGGCGGCGTCGAACCACGCCAGCGTGTCGGGTGTCGACGTGCTCCTCGCGTTCGACCTGCTGGCCGCGGCCAGCGACTCGCACCGGCGCGGCGCCACGCCCGACCGCACCGTCGTCATCGCCAACACCCACGCCGTTCCGACCGGCGAGATGGTCTCCCATCCCGACCACCGCGTTCCCGGCCTTCGATTCCCTGCGCGAGCGGCTCGATCGGGTGTCGCGGAGCGAGCTGAACCGCTAGTTCGACGCGGCCAACATCACGAATGGGCTGTTCGGCGGCACGACGACGCTCAACATCTTCATGCTCGGCGTCGCCGCCCAGGCCGGCGCCGTGCCGGTCGCCCACCCAGTTCCTGGAGCGGGCGATCGAGCTCAACGGCGTCGCCGTCGAACGGAACATCGCGGCGTTCCGTTGGGGACGCCGGCTGGCCGTCGACGCGGACGCCGTCGAGGCAGCCGCCGGGCTCGCCGCTCCGCCGCGCCGAGACGCTCGACGAGATGATCGAACGGTTCGCCGACGACCTCGTCGGATACCAGTCGACGTCGTTACTCCGATCGCTTCCGGGCCACGGTCGATCGCGTGCGGGCCGCCGAGCACGCCGTCGATGCCGATTCCATCGCCCTCACCGACGCGGTCGCCCGCAACCTCTACAAGTTGATGGCGTACAAGGACGAGTACGAGGTTGCCAGGTTGCTGCTCCTCGACGAGTCCCGCAAGCGCTACGAGGCGATCGGCGGCAAGCGCACGAAGGTCACGTACCGCCTGCACCCGCCGATGCTGCGGGCGATGGGGATGAAGAACAAGCTGAAGCTGCGCCGCAGCGGCGTCCCGCTGATGAAGGCGTTGCGGGCGGGCAAGGGGCTGCGAGGCACGATGGCTCGACCCGTTCCGGTGGGGCGAGGTGCGTGCCATCGAGCGGGCGATGATCCCGGAGTACGAGCGTGCGGTCGAACAGCTGATCAAGGACCTCACCGCCGCCAACCTCCCCGACGCGGTGGCGATCGCCGGACTCCCCGACCAGGTCCGTGGCTACGAGCACCTCAAGCTCTCACGCGCCAAGACCTACCGCACCGAGCTCGCCGCCCGCCTGCAGAAGTTCACCAAGTCCTGATCGGAGCCCGGGTCGGCGCCGCCTGCCCGGAGGCGGCGGGCGCGCGCATCGGCCCGCTGGAACGTTCTGGTTGGGCATTTCAGTCGGCATCCGCAAGGAATGCCCACCCAGAACGGATCGGGTGCGGGGCCGGGGACCCTGCGAAACTGTCGCCGTGGCCCGGAGCACGGCAACGGTTGAGAGCGTCGCGGTGGCCGGCAGCGCCGACGCCGCTGGAGCGTCGCCGTCGCGGGAAGCGCGGCGACATCCGGGAGCGTCGCCGTCGCCGGGAGCGTCGCGACGGCCGGGAGCGTCGCGGTGGCCGGGAGCGCCGCGACGGCCGGGAGCGTCGCCGTCGCCGGGAGCGTCGCAACGGCCGGGAGCGTCGCCGTCGCCGGGAGCGCCGCGACGGCAGGGAGCGTCGCCGTCGCCGGGAGCCTGCTCACGATCCTGGGGGTCGGGATCCGGGCGTGTGTCGCCACGCTCGCGTGTGTTCGCTGCCGGCGCTGCGTGGCGTGCGTTGCGTGCATCGATTGTGTGGACTGCGTTGGTTGCGTCGGGTGCGTCGGCCTGCGAGGAGCCGTCGGCCAACGCGGACGGCGTCGTTAGCCCAACAGGCAGATCGACGGGTCGTAGTAGCTCGCGGAAGCCATCCACTGGCCGTCCTGCACCACGAACTCCACGACATAGCCGGAGCTCTGGCGTTCGAGTGTCTCGCCTGGGTAGGCGTTGCCCGCGCTGTCGACCCGAGCCGACGCCATCGTGAAGCAGTCCGCAACCGTTCGGAAGCCGTCGCCATACGCGTCGCCGTACTCCACGAACGGGTGGTAGGTCGCGGGCTCCACGATCCGATAGCTCGAGCCCCTGGTCACGAGATCGTCGAGGGCCGCTTCGAGAAACGCGTACTCCTCAGTCGTCGTGAGACTCGCCAGATGCTCGCGCCGGGTCGGATCGGATGGATTCAGCAGGGCCTCGTCCTGGGCCGCCATGAAGTTCAGGTAGATCTCGAGCATCGGGAGATCCGGGGGATCCGTTGCCGGTGCTTCGAAGTCGAACTGATGGGTCAGGTCGAGCGTCGACGCCGTCGGTGCGCCGCTCGTGGCCGGCTCGGGTGGGCTCGTGGTCGTCGTTGTCGAGGACCCGGGGGCAATCGACGTGGTCGTGGTCGTCGAAGACGCTGACGGGGTCGACGTGGTCGTGAGCGAAGCGCTGCTCGAAGTCTCCACGGCCGTCGGCGACGCCGTCGGAGGGACCGTCGAGGCAGTGTCGGGATCGCTGCTGCACGCGCCGACGATCAGCAGGGTCCCGGACATGGCGGCGACGTACCGATGTGCACGACGTGCCGCCCGTGAACGCACCGTCCGAGACATCGTCGAGTCAGCGTAGGACAACTGTCGTTCGGCCGAACGGCGACAGGTGCGATGCTTGGCCGGTGAAGACGGCCGAGGTGGAGCTTCGCGATCAGGCGATGGGGTCCGGGCCGACGTGTCGGCGCATTTTGGACGCGTTGCCGGACTGGTTCGGAATCCCCGAGGCTGTCGACGACTATGTCGCCGGCGCCGACACCTCCCCGTCCGTGATCGCATCGATCGACGGTGTCGACGTCGGGATTCTCACGGTCGCCCACCACAGTGCGTACGCCGCCGAGGTGCACCTGATGGCAGTGCTGCCCGAGCATCACCGCCACGGAGTCGGCACGGCGATGCTGCGTCATGTCGAAGGTGCGCTGTCCGCGGCAGGTGTCGAGTTCCTGCAAGTGAAGACGCTCAGCGCGACGAACCCGGACGAGGATTACGCGAAGACGAGAGCGTTCTACCTCGCGAGCGGGTTCCGGCCACTCGAAGAGTTCCCCACGCTGTGGGATGCCTGGAACCCGGCGCTGCAACTCGTGAAGTTCATCGCCCGGTCGTCCAGTTCAGCCTGACGTCACGACCTGACATCACTCCGACTGGTGAGTGTCGATCTCGGCGAGAACCTCGCCGATGATCTTGGTGGCCTTGTGGGGCGCCAACTCGTCGCCGCCTTCGGCCTCGGCAACCTCGGACGCGAACGCCTGCACCGACGGGGTGCCGCCGACGAGCACGTGGCGCAGCGCCTCGGCGCTCGCTTCGGGATCGTCGAGCGACTCGACCGCCTCGGCCACGTGGTCGGGGTCTTCGGCGACCGCGTGCACGACGGCCATCGCCTGCTCGCGTCCGGACGCGGTCGACACGGCCTCGCCGCGGTCGGGGTTCTGCTGCAGATCCCACTCGGCGAGTGCCTCGTTGTAACCGCCCTCGCCCGGTCGGATCACCATCTCCGTGGCACCGGGCTCGGCGGACTCATCGGAACCGTCCTCGTCGGTTTGGCGCTCGGGCGCCACGGGTACGGTCAGCGAGCCATCTTCGTGCCGGATGATATCCATCAGCAAGCGGTACCCATCGGCGCGCCCGTGCAACCATCTGGCCGTCGGCGGTCGAGACGAGCGACGATTGATCGGCGGGTTCAGGGTGACGTCGCGCCGACGAAGTCGACCACGACACGAGCGAGCTGCTCGCCGCGGTCCTCCTGAAGGAAGTGGCCGCCACCCGAGATGACGGCGTGCGGCTGGCCCTCACATCCGGGGATCTCGGCGCGGAGCACCTTGTCCGCTCCCCTCGTGATGGGGTCCTGGTCGCTGAACGCGCACAGGAACGGCTTCGTCCACCCTCGGAGGACTTCCCACGCTTCACGGTTCGGTCCGGCGGCTGGATCGTCAGGAGAGACCGGCACGAGCATCGGGAACTGCCGGGCGCCCTCCTTGTACGACTCGTCGGGGAACGGTGCGTCGTACGCGGCCACGACGTCCGGTGTGAGATCGGTCGTGCACCCGCCGTTCACGATCTTGCCGACGGTGAAGTCGGGTGTCTCCTGCGAGAAGCGCTGCCAGGCGAGAAACGCGTCGCCGGGGTTGCGGTCGCCCGTCGGGAGGAACGTGTTCGCGGCGACGACGCGGGCGAATCGTTCGGGGTGCTCGGCGACGAGCCGGAGTCCGATCAGCCCACCCCAGTCCTGGCCGACGAGCGTCGCGCCCTGGAGGTCGACCGCATCGAGCCACTCGGCCATCCAGTCGACGTGCCGTTGGTACGTGTAGTCGGTGCGTCGCGACGGCTTGTCCGACCGGCCGAACCCGACCAGGTCGGGCGCGACGGCCCGCAGACCGGCGTCGACGAGGACCGGGATCATCGTGCGGTAGAGGAAGCTCCACGACGGCTCGCCGTGCATCAGCAGCACGGGCGGCGCCTCGCTCGGTCCCTCGTCGAGGTAGTGGACCCGCAGCTCACCGCCCTCGCCGTCGGGGATGTCGGCGTAGTGCGGGTCGAACGGGAAGTCGGGCAGCGACGCGAATCGCTCGTCCGGAGTGCGCAGCGTGTCCATCGGCGGGACGCTACGCCAGACAGTGCGAGCATGAGCGAGTGACGGAACCCACGATCGAGCTGACCCGGTGGTCTGGTCCCTGGCCGGACGACGACCCTGACGCGAACTTCAAAGCCGACGTGGCGCTGTACTCGATGCTGGATCCGCTCGAGACGATCACGGTGCTCAGCGACTCGATCGGCGTCCCGGTCGGAGCCATCGTCCGCTACGTGCTCGCGCGGTGGGCATCGGCGGGTTCGGAGGCGTTGCTCAGCGCCGGCCCGTCGGTCGTCGAGCGAATGTGGGCGACGTTCACCGAAGCCGAGCAGGCCGGCTCCGACGAAGCCCGACTCGACGCCTACGAGGTCGTGCGACAGATGGTGTCCTGGCTCCGCTCCCCGCTCGACCCGTGAAAACCCTGGTTCTGTCTGCTTCAAACCGCGCAGAGCGCAGTCTGAAGCAGACAGTTCGAGGGGTGTTGGGGTCACGACCGGCCTTCGTAGAGTCGGGGCATGAAGCACATCGGGATCGTGGCGTGCAGCGCCGAGGGCGCCGCGCTCTGCTACCAGGCGATCTGTCGGGAGGCGCTCCGACGTGGTCGGGAAGAACGACCACCCGCGCGTCACGATGGACTCGATCCCACTGGCCGCGTGGATGCCGTACTTCGACGCCGGCGACTACGAAGGCGTGGCCGGCTTCATGCTCGACTCGGCACACGTCCTTGCCAACGCCGGCGCCGACTTCGCGATCTGCCCCGACAACTCGGCGCACCTGGCCTGGGACCACGTGCAGTCCGAAACACCGATCCCGTGGTTGCACATCGCGGCACGTGCTCGCCGACGAGGCCCGGTCGCGGGGCTACCGCAGGGTCGGACTGCTCGGCACCCGATTCACCATGGGGGGATCGCTCTATGCCGACACCCTCGCGTCGATGGACATCGAGACGGTCGTGCCGGAGCCCGACGACTTCGACACGGTCGATCGCATCATCCACGACGAGCTCGTGGACGGCGTCTTCACCGACGCCTCGCGCCAGGCGTACGGCCGCGTGATCATCCGCCTCGGCGAGCGCGGCTGCGACGCCATCGCCCTGGCCTGCACCGAGATCCCGTTGCTGGTGGGTCCCGGCGACTCGCCGCTGCCGACGCTCGACTCGACCCGGCTGCTGGCGGCGGCCGCGTTACGCGAGGCAATGACCTGACCTCCGCCGTTCCTCAGCCGGCTCGCTTCGGAGGGACTCGCGCGACGTAGTCGTGGACGAACAGGCCGCGCCATGGACGGCCTGGCCGGTTCGACGCCTGGATCAGCGACTCGCCCTTGCGCCAGTGCAGCACGGCGGTCACCCCGTGGCTGTTGGGGTCGTAGAGGAGCACGTCGATACCGCCGGCAACGGGCGTGTAGCCGAACGCGACCGCTTGATGATTGCGGCGACCGACATCGGACATCGAACGAGCTCCGACGAGCCCGATGGCCACGGGCGTGCCGTTGTCGATCGCGGCCTTCAGCCTCGGGATCTCCTCGGCCGTCCATCGGCGCACGCCCTTGGCGAACGCCAGGCTTTCGTCAGGGAACACCGTCCAGGTCAGGAACCGCAGCGCGCTGTCGTTGTGAAAGCTGTCGAGCTGGCGGCGCAACAGGTAGTCGGCCAGCGGATGGCCATCCGGTGGAACGCGCGCCGGCGGAGTGGGCGCGAACGCGGCGCGGCGCGATGCAGCGAGTAGTAGTCGAGCGCCGCATACGTCAAGCCACCACACCGTCCCTTGGTGCGCAGCTTCGGCACGCCGGGGAGCGACACGACGACGTTGACGAAACGGTTGTCGAAGCGAAACC
Organism: uncultured Chitinophagaceae bacterium; assembly: GCA_963808065.1. Lineage (GTDB taxonomy): Bacteria > Bacteroidota > Bacteroidia > Chitinophagales > Chitinophagaceae > Flavitalea. The sequence continues at coordinate 11,230 of CAWEEK010000006.1, read as the reverse complement.
CGTGAATCACCGGGTCGAACGTGGTCCTCGGCATCTCCCCTCCTCTGCGATCTTGCGGTAACGCCGTCTGGAGGATCGCATGTCCCACACGAACGCTCGTCTGAATATCCATTTTGGTGGGTACGTCTACCGTGGGTGGACACAGGAGCCCAGCGTCAGTCAGGGGACACCATGACCACACTCGAGAACCGACCGAACACCGCCCTCCTCGTCATCGACGTGCAGAACGGCGTCGTTGCGGGCAATCACGATCGCGACGCGGTCGTCGCCAACGTCGGCCGCCTCGTCGACAAGGCGCGGGACGAACAGGTCCCCGTCGTCTGGGTCCAGCACTGCAGCGCCGAATTTCGCGACAGCGAGTGACGTGTGGCAGATCGTCCCCGAGCTGAAGCCGGACGACGCCGAGCCGCACATCGAGAAGAACTACGGCGACTCGTTCGAGGACACCAACCTCGAGACCGTGCTGTCGGACCTCGGAGTCGGGCGACTGGTCGTCGTCGGCGCCCAGACCGACGCCTGCGTCCGCTCGACGCTCCACGGCGCGTTCACCAGGGGGTACGACGCGACGCTTGTCACCGACGCCCACACGACGGAGGACCTGTCGGAGTGGGGAGCACCGCCCCCGGATCAGGTCATCGCCCACACGAACCTGTACTGGAAACACCAGACGGCACCCGGTCGGACGGCCGGAACTGTCGAGACCAAGGACGTCGACTTCGACGGCACGTCCTGAAGCTCGTGCAGAGCAGTTAGGTGGCTTCGCGCGCCGAGAGGGCAGCACCCACGATGCCGGCGTTGTTCGCCATCGAGGCGACGGCGACCTCGGTGTCGACGTCGAGCAGCGCACCCAGTGTCGAGCACGCTTGCTGGCTCCGCCACCGAAGATGATCAGCTCGGGCGAGAACAGCTTGACCATCTCGACGAGATAGCGGTTGACGCGGGCGGCCCATTGCTCCCACGACAGGTCGTCGCGCTTGCGAGCACTCGCGGCGGCGCGCGCTTCGGCATCGAGTCCGTCGATCTCGATGTGGCCGAGCTCGGTGTTCGGCACCAAGTCGGCCGTCGACGAACACGCCGGATCCGATCCCGGTGCCGAACGTGAGCACGATCACGACGCCGGTTCGACCGCGCGCCGGCGCCGAACGTCATCTCGGCGACGCCCGCCGCGTCGGCGTCGTTGAGCACGGCGACGTCACAGCCGCTGGCCGACGTGAACAGCGCGTCGGCGTCCGTACCGATCCACGACTCGTCGATGTTCGCCGCGCTGTACACCACTCCGTGGCGAACCACTGTCGGCATCGCCGCCCCGATCGACGCCCGTCCAGCTGAAGTGCGTCGACGAGCTCCTTGACGACCTGCGCCATCGCCTCGGGTGTCGCCGGCTGTGGCGTGTCGATGCGGTACCGCTCGTCGGTCAGCTCGCCCGTGGTCGAGATCGACCGGGGCCGCCTTCATGCCCGTGCCACCGATGTCGATGCCGAAGCTGATGAGCCCGGCCCTGCCCGATCGTCACGTCCGCCACGGTACCAAGCGTCGATCCGTCAGCCGGTCGGCCCGCGTGCGGCGCAGCAAGGGGTCGGCGAGCGCCAACGCCCGGTCGGCCACCCGCATCACCCGTCCGGCGGCGCCCGGCGTCGACGAGTCGAGGAGGTTGCCCATCACCTGCAGCGTGATCGTGGCGATCGTCTGCGTGCCGACCGCCATCCGCAAGCCGGCGCGCAGCAGCACGGGATGACCGATCAGGAACGCGAACCGGCGACCGGTCCGCAAGAACTCGTCGAAGCGGGCACCGACCTCGACGTCGTACTCTGGCCGGTGCCGGTATCGGGGTCGGCGAGGAACAGGTCGGCGGCGAGCATGCCCGACTCGAGGCCGTAGTCGATCCCCTCACCGTTCATCGGGTTGATCAGGCCCGCCGCGTCGCCGACGGCGACCCATCCCGGACCGTGCCGCCGCTCGCGAGCTCATCGGCAACCGCCACGAACGTGGACGCTCGAGATACTCGCCGACGCCCCACGACTCGTCGACCTGCGACCGGTAGTTGTCGAGCAGCTTCGAGAGGTTGAGCCGCTTGAAGCCCTTCATCGTCGACAGCGCGCCGACGCCGATGTTCACCGTGCCGTCGCCGGCGGGGAACATCCAGCCGTAGCCCGGCACCGCGACACCGTGCTCGTCGCGCAGCGTGAGGCACGCCTCGAGGTGCCGGTCGTCGTGGCGTGGCGACTCCACGTAGGTGCGGATCGCCAGGCCGAACGGCTCGTCGGCGACGCGCTCGGCGCCCAGCATCCGCGCCACCTTGCCGGGGGGCCCGGTCGCGGCGACCACGAGGCCGGCCTCGACCTTGGTGTCGCCGGCGAGGATCCCGAACACCCGACCCGTGTCGTCGAGTAGCGGCTCGCCAGGCGTCTCCCAGCGGATCTCGGCGCCCGCGTCGGCGGCGGCGTCGATCAACGCCTTGTCGAGGCGGCGCCGCGGCCACACCGCACCTTCCGCGGGGAACCGCCCCGTTGCCGGCCACGGCAGCTCGCGCGTCCGCTTGCCGGCGATCATGCGCAAGCCGTCGATCCGGTGGGCATCGTCGAGCGGGATCCTGAGGTCGTGCAGCGCCGCGACGGCACGCGGCGTCAGGCCGTCGCCGCAGACCTTGTCGCGGCCGTGCGCGGCGGACGTCGACCACCAGCACGCGTGCCCCACCTCGGGCGGCCTGGATCGCGGTGGCCGCACCGGCCGGGCCGGCGCCGATGACGGCGATGTCGAACCGCTCCGTCACAGTTCCATCACGCGTCGATCATCAGCCACGGTTCAGTCCGCGTCGGGTTCGCTGAGGCGCTGGTGATGGTGGATCACCTCGGCGACGATGAACCGCAGGAACTTCTCCGTGAACGCCGGGTCGAGCCCGGATTCGACGGCGAGCGCGCGCAGCCGCGCGATCTGCTCGGCCTCACGTTCGAGATCGGCGGGTGGGAGCCCCACCTGCGCCTTGTACTCACCGACCGCCTGGGTGATCTTGAACCGCTCCGCGAGCAGGTGCACGAGTGCCGCGTCGATGTTGTCGATGCTGGCCCGGTATCGGTCGAGTTGCTCGTCGCTCATGGGGAACAGAAACGGTCTGCGACCGGCGACGCTACCCGAACAACGCTGACGGATCGGGCGTGCGCTACGGTCCGCCGACGATGGACGACACGGCGCTTCCGGTGCTCTTCTTCGACGGCGGGATTCCCGACCATCTTCCGCGACCTGATCGAGGGCCGCGCGATCGCCGTCGGCCCCGACGATGCCGACCTCGCCCTCGCCGACGGCGCGATCGCCGGCGGCAAGCGCGCGTATGACGCATCGGTGTTCACGTCGTGCCCACGGCTCCGCGTGGTCTCGCGGACCGGCGTCGGCTACGACAACGTGCACCTCGCCGACGTCGCCGCCGCCGGCGTCGTCGCGTGCAACGCCCCGCAGGCCCCGACCGTGTCGACCGCCGAGCACACGATGGCGCTGATGCTCGCCATCACCAAGCACCTGCCGGTGCTGCAGGCCCGCGCTGCCGCCGGGCCTGCCGGCGCGATGACCACCGATTCGCTCGAGCTCGACGGCGCGACGCTCGGACTGGTCGGCCTCGGCCGCATCGCCACCCGCGTCGCCATCGCCGCCCAGGGTCTCGGGATGACCGTGGTCGCCGTCCGACCCGTTCATCGAGGAGTCGCCGGTACCTGGCGTCGGGCTGCTCGCGCTCGACGCGATGCTGCCGCTCGCCGACGTCGTGTCGCTGCACGCCCCTGCGCTCGCCTCGACGGAACGGCTGATCAACGCCGAAACCCTGGCGCAGATGAAGCCCGGCTCGTACCTGGTCAACTGCGCGCGGGGTGTGTTGGTCGACCAGGACGCGTTGCTCGATGCGCTCGACCGTGGCCACCTCGCCGGCGCCGGGCTCGACGTGACCGTTCCCGAGCCGTTGCCGGCCGGCCATCCCTGCTCGGACGTGACGACGTGATCGTGACGCCGCACGTCGCGTCGGGCACGGGCGCCGGGCGGCGACGCCTGTACGAGCACGCCATCGACAACGCCCTCGCCGTCCTGCGCGGTGAGCCGTCGAGCGTCGTGCCCCAATCGATCTAGACGTGCCCGGCGAGAGTCGTCCCATTTGAGAGTCGCCACCTCCGACCTGAGAGACTCGCCACGTGACAGGACTGCGTGAGATTTGGGAAGCAGATGGATCGGCGCTCGGCGTGTGGCTGTCGGCCGCGTCGACAATCACCGCCGAGGCGGCGGCCCGCCAGGACTTCGACTACGTGTGCGTCGACACGCAGCACGGCGTCATCGAGTACCAGACCGCGGTCGGCATGATCCAGGCGATCGAGCTGGCGGCGGCACACCGATCACCCGCGTGCCGTGGAACGAGCCGGGCATCATCGGCAAGATGCTCGACGCCGGGCGCACGGCGTGATCGTCCCGATGGTCAACACCCGGGAGCAGGCCGAGGCCGTCGTGCGTTCGTGCCGCTACGCACCCGAGGGCTCGCGCAGCTTCGGGCCGACGGTGGTCGGCATGCGGCACGACCGACTACGTCGCCTGGGCGAGCACGTCGATCGCCGTGATCCCGATGATCGAGACGACCGAGGCGCTCGGCAACCTCGACGACATCATGTCGGTCCCGGGCATCGACGCCATCTACGTCGGACCCGCCGACCTCTCGCTGAGCCTCGGCCTCAAGCCACGCGTCAACCACGACGAGGCGGTCTTCGACGATGCCCTCACCGCGATCGTCGACGCGTGTGGTCGCCACGGCGTTGTGCCGGGCATCCACGCCAGCGGAGCACTCGCCGGCAAGCGGCGCGAGCAGGGTTTCCGGATGATCACGGTTGCGAACGACCTGATGGCGTTGCGCACCGGACTCATCGGCGAGCTCGAAGCCGCCCGCGAGGCGGATGCTGACGGCACCGACTCCGCTTCGCCGTACTGAGACGAGGGTCCCAGGCCCGATGGAGGCGCTGCGCACGGCGGTCGAAGACGTCGTCGGGCAACGGGTCGAAGCGATGGCGGTTGTCCGCGGCGGCGACGTCGCGGCGTCGTTCCGCGTCGAGCTCGACGACGGGAGCCGCCTGTTCGCCAAGACGCACCCATCGGCGCCGCCGGGCTTCTTCAGCACCGAGGCGGCGAGCCTGGCGTGGCTCCGCGAAGCCGGCGCCGTGCCGGTGCCGTCCGTCGTCGCCGTGTCCGACGGCACTGACACATCGCCGGCGTTCTTGATCCTCGAATGGATCGAAGAGGGCCGCCGCGACGATTCGACCGAGCGCGCGCTCGGCGAAGGATCTGGCCGCGCTCCACGATGCCGGCGCACCGAGCTTCGGGCGCGAGGACCGGCGCACGACCGGCAGCCGGGGATTGCCGAACGATCCGCAACCCGACTGGCCGACGTTCTACGCGACGTGCCGGCTGCTCCCGCTGGCCCGGCTGGCGAGGGACGCCGCCGCACTGCCCGCGACCATGATCGAGCGTCTGGAGCGCGTCGCCGGATCGCTGGGACGCTTCGACACCGGCGAGCCGCCGGCACGCCTCCACGGCGACCTGTGGGCCGGCAACCGGCTGGTCGACACGACCGGGCGCAGCTGGCTGATCGACCCAGCGGCACACGGCGGCCACCGCGAGTTCGACCTCGCCATGATGCGGCTGTTCGGCGGCTTCACGCCGGAATGCTTCGACGCCTACGAAGCGCGTCATCCGCTGTCGCCGGGCTGGCAGGAACGCATCCCGCTCCACCAGATCGCCCCACTCGTCGTACACGCCATCAAGTTCGGCGGCGGCTACGTCGCCGCCGCCACCGCCGCGATCGCCCGCTACTGACCCCTGTCGGTCACGTCGGGGGTGCCTTGGGGTAGCCGGGGTACGACGTCCTTGAACACCCCGGAATGCAGCAGCACCTCCGCCACCGGCTGGTCGGTGTCGATGTCGGTGAGCGTGGTCCTGGTCCAGTACGACTCGGTGCGTCGACTCTGACTGAGCCCGACGACTTCGCGCTCCACGACGTAGTGCCTGCTCGACGAACACCGGACCGTCGAGCAGGCGAATCTCGAGGTCGAGGAACAACCCCAGCGCGGGCGACCGCACTGGCCAAACGCCGCCGGACTTGTTGGCCAAGACGCTGATCATCTCCATCGGCACCACGGCCCGGCCCCATGGCGACGACGACCCGCCGTCGGGCGTGTACCACGGATGTGGTTCGGTGATCCGGGCGAGCTTGTCTGCCAGCGAGAACGGATAGGCGGCACCGTTGCTCTCGAAGTGACTCATCGAGACCCGTCGCATCGTCGGTGTGGCGCATGCCGACCTTCAGCTGGTCGACGATGAACAGCTTGCCCGGATCGCCTTGAGCGGCGCGGCGGGCGTCGAGCTCGGTGATCGGGGTGATCCGGCCCGATGGACGCGGTTCCCGTCAGCACCGGGGTGCCGTCGGACTTGTGGGCCTCGATCCGAGCGGCCCGCTCGCCAGTCGTGGTCATCGACGCCTGCACGTCCTCACCCTCGACGACCATGGTCCGGAAATGGCTGCTGATACAACCCCGCTCGAACCAGGTCTGCCCCCACAGAGCGACCGCCAACGGATCGAATTGGCTGAAGTGCGTCGGCCCCTCGATGGGGCACCGATCAGACCCAGCGACGCCGCCGCGTCATCGTCGTGCAGGCTGGCATGCCCGTCGACCACCTGATCGGCGAGCATCTGAGCCGGCGACCGCAGAGGCCCGGTCACGGTGATCGCCGTCTCGAACAGCACGACTCGCATCGTACGCGGCCCTGACCGGTGGTCCGACTCGACTCGACTCGACTCGACTCGATGGTGCGCGCGACGGAGGTGTTGGCCGTGTGCGAAATGCCGGATCCCGAACGGCTCGCTGCGGCTGTGGCCAATGCTGATTCGGGTCGGGCGTCGCTGGTGTCGCCGGTGAGACTTGTGTTGTGATGACGTCAGGGCCGGTGCGAGCGATGGGCGTGGCGGGTCGCGGCTATGTGCTGTGCGCGTCGCCTCGGAGCGGCTCAACGTTGCTGTGCGACCTGCTCACGCAGACCGGCATCGCAGGTAACCCGCAGTCGTACTTCCGGCTGGCAGCGATCCCCGAGCTCGCCCGAGGGTGGGGACTGTCCCGAGAGATGCGGGACTGGGACAGGTCGTACGTCGATTCCGTTCTTGAGCACGGCACCGCAGGAACGGGCTGCTTCGGGATGCGGATCATGTGGAGCGACATGGCCGCGTTCCTGGAGCGTCTTCGCCTTCTGTACCCCAACGTCGATTCCGATGTCGGCCGGTTGCGCGACGTGTTCGGAGTCGAACGATTTGTTCACCTGTCACGCGATGACCGGGTTGGTCAAGCAGTGTCGTTGGTGCTTGCCAGACAGACCGGCCTGTGGCATCGACATGCCGACGGGTCCGAGCGGGAACGAAACGCACCGCCAGCGCCACCGCGCTATGACCACGACGAGATCAACGCCGCGCTGTGTCTGCTCGATGCCGAAGCCGTCGGCTGGTCCGTGTGGTTCGACGAGGGCGAAATCGTCCCACTGGCCATCACCTATGAGGAACTGGCTGCCAATCCCATCGACACTCTGATCAGAGTGATCGAGCACGTCGGCGGTTGCGCCACCACCCCGATCGAGACACGAACATCGAAACTCGCGACCACGTTGAACGCCGAGTGGTCGGCACGCTTCCGTCGTGAGCTCCACTCGATGCGGTAGACGTGAACGGTGGATGGCACAACACCTATCGTCGGCGCCATGACCGTCCAGCTGTCGATGCTCGGCATCGTCGTCGGCGACATGCCGACCGCCCTGCGCTTCTACCGCCTGCTCGGCCTCGACATCCCTGCCGAGGCGGACGGGCAGCCGTTCGTGATCCACCGGATGGACAGCGGCGTCTCGCTGTTCTTCGACACAGTGTTCGCTCGGAAGTACGACCCCGACCACCGGCTACCTGAGGGCGCCGGCTACTCGAGCCTCTTCGAGTTCTACCTGGGCGACGACGCCGGAGTGGACGCGCGCTACGCCGAACTCGTCGCCGCCGGCTACCGCGGCCGGATGGCGCCGGCGCAGACCCGGGGCCCGTACGCCGCGATGGTCGACGACCCCGACGGGCACGTGATCTTGCTGACCTCTGACGAGGCTGGACTCGGCTAGCCACGCCTCTGCACGAGGCGAGCACACGTCAGGACGTCCGCCGCGAGCACGCACGGGGGATGTCCACCGCATGGCCGATCCATTCCTCAACGACTCGAGGCCCACAACCGAGACGCACCCCAGAACCCCGGATAGGTGAAGCGACAACAGCGCCGCTCGGAGCGTGGCACCGCCGACGTTCGACTGAAAGTTCGGCGACGCTGGTAATGCGTCCGAGAACGGCGCTTCGATGACGGGTCCCGGAGGCTGTGCTCGCGCGTTCTCGGGCGCGCGTTGGGTGACGCGCTGCGGATCGTCCCCGCAGGGCACTTCGACGACGCGTTCGCTGTCTGCGATTCGAGCATTCTCAGGCGCGTGGTCGCTGACGCGCGGCACCTGATCGGCCGGGCATCGCTGACGGCGATCGGGCGCTGACAGCGCTCGCTGAAGGCGCCCACCTGGCGACCCGCGCCCTGCTCGACACGGCGCTATCACCCGCCGGGGTCGATGACCCGGCGCACCTCGCCCGCGAGCCACTCGCCGACAGCGCGTGACCCCGAGCTGAGGAGGTGCGGGCAACGGTTCTGCGAGTACTCGGGATGGACGTTGATGACCGAGGGGTAGTCGACCGGCACGAGCTTCGGCCACCTGCCCATCGCCTCGAGGACGAGTTGGGCCTCAAGGGCGACCGCATTCGAGAAGGTGACCCCGCAGTCCGGTGTCCGCCCGGGCAAGGCCCACACCACGACGCGGTCGCCGGCAGCATCCATCACGGCGTCGATGAGCGCCGGGAACTCCCCGCTGCTCGTCTGCGCGACGGCCTTGTGGTAGCCGAGCACCACGACGACCACGTTGGCCGGGACGTCACGGGCCCCGGCGAGGTAGGTAGCACCCTCCTGCATCGTGACGCCGCGTGCCCCGTGGTCGCGGCGAGCTGGCAGCCGACGTTCGCCAGCGACGCGCCGAAGCCGTGGTCGACCAGGTCCTGGCCGACGGAGTCACCGACCACGACCACCGCGCACCTCGCCGGTGTCGCCGGCGCGGTCGGCGGCGCGGTGGGCGGCTCGGTTGGTGGCTCGGTCGGCGGCGCGGTTGGTGGCTCGGTCGGCGGCGCGGTTGGTGGTGCGGTTGGTGGTGCGGTTGGTGGTGCGGTCGGTGGTGCGGTCGGTGGTGCGGTCGGTGGTGCGGTCGGTGGTGCGGTCGGCGGTGCGGTCGGCGGTCGGTCGGCTCGGTCGGCTCGGTCGTCGGCGACGGGGCGGTCGCGGCGCCGCCCGTCGGTGGCGGCGGCGTCGCCTTAGTGGTCGTCGACCCCGACACGCTGCCAGCGACGGCGAGCGTCGCGGGTGCCGGCGCCGAGGGGGTCGCCGCATCGTCGCCGCCACCGCACGCAACCAGTGCGACGAGGGCACCAAGCACACCCATCGCCGTCCGCCACGCGGTCATCGGTCGGGCCCGCACCAGGCCGAGAACTTAGCGGCAAACGAGGAGCCAGCGGTGGACACAGCGGGGCGGCCCGGGACTAGTACATGAGGTCAGCGCCGTAACCCGTCGCCGGCGTCGACAGGGTCCGCGCGGCAGCGGCCCTTTCGGCCCGGCCGATAATCCCAGCGTCCGCGAACCAGTCCGCGCGTCCGGTACCGCTGGCTACGGGACGCGCCAGATGCGCCGATCTGGGCGCGTTGCCAACACGCTGACGTACGTCGTTCTGCGCTCGCACTTCGGTGCGCGTGTTCTGGGCGGGATCGCGAATTTCAGCGAGAGCGCGGATCAGGTAGTTCGGCGTCCGTTGCGGGCTTGGACCCCTGCCGACCGATGGACTCGCTTGGTCACCACGTCCCCCTACCTGTGGCCGATTCTGGTGACCAACGCGGCGACCGCTGCGAGCGCTTCTCGTGGCAGGCTGCAGCATGACACGCAAGGGAACGAACGTGACGCCCGACGCAGAAGAGACGACCTGTCCAGGAAGCGTCGACGGTGACCGAGCAACGACGTCGCATCCACCTACCGAGGTCGGGGCGTCACAGCTCGGAGCGCAAAGTCCCGTCACGTCGCTGGACGACCCACGCGGATTGCAGATCCTCAGCGCCGAACACTCGAGCCTCGTCTCGGCGCGATCCCTCGCCTTTAACGAGACACTCACCCGTGGAGGCATGTTCCTCACGTTCCTGTCGATGTCTTTCGTCGCACTTGCTTTGGTGGCGCAGGCAACCTCGCTCGGCAGTGACTTCCAGACCATCGCCCTCGTAGTGCTCGGCTTCGACTTCCTGCTCGGGCTGACGACCATCGGACGGATTGTCGGTGCGAACAACGACGACTTCCGTGCGATCCAAGGGATGGCCCGGATCCGCCATGGGTACACGCAGATCGCCCCGATCCTCGCGCCCTACTTCGTGACAGGCACCCACGACGACGTGCCGGGTGTGATGCTGACGTATGGCACCCCGCCCGAGCATCCGGTGAAGGGCATGCTCTACGGCCTCACGACCTCGCTCGGCATGATGAGCCTCATCGTCGTGCTCATCGGCGGCGTCATCGCGTTGGTCATCGCATTGGTCCTCGGAACCTCGGGAGCGCTCGGCTTCGGCATCGCCGCACCGGCTGGGCTCGCCGTGTTTGCTGGCATCTGGATCGTCATTCCGAGACACTTCGCCAACTTCAATCAGGCGCAGCGTTACGAGTCGCGCTTCCCGACGCCGCAGACGGAGGGCTAATACTCCAGGGCTTCGACACCGCCGACACCATCATCGAACGCGCCCAACATGTCCCGATCGAGTAGCCGCCGGACCTCGCTCCGCATGACGCGAGACAGAACACTCATCCGGGCCGCTCCAGAACATTCGAACCCGACCAGAGACAGCGTGCCGAACCGGCGATCTGTGTCCGTCGGCCGTGGCCTCAGGAGTCGGTAGTCGGCACCCCACAGCACGACGCCGGCAGTGGCCACGGCCTCGCCGTAGCCTGTCGGCATCCGTCCGTGCGTCCGCCTTTGCGCAGACTCCCACGCACCAGTTCGCAGGTTGAGGATTCGGCCGATGGCGCGAAGTCGTAGCGAGTATCTGCTCACGCCGTTGTCGGTCACTTCGGGAGTCCCCTC
>CAWEEK010000005.1:0-919420 GCA_963808065.1 uncultured Chitinophagaceae bacterium | reverse complement strand
CGGATATGTAAAACCAGAGAAAGGGATGTTCTTTAGAATCATAATCACAAACAAACCTGGTAGCAAGACATTCGATTTCCAGCTTGAATCGGAAGATTTGTCAGAGCTGTTTCGGAAATCGGATGATTTTGAAGATATTGGTGATGTTTCATTTTTAAAAGGTGATCCGGATGAAGATGAAGATAACCTATAAAGACGTTGGACAAGGTGACTCCATTAATGCTGGAATGGGAGAAAAACGAGGAAAAGAAAATTGGTATAATCGATTGCAACCGCAAAGGCAAAAGGGGATCCCGGTATGGAACATATTGTAAGCGGAGAATATCGAGAGATCGAATTCCTGATTCTTTCGCATCCACATAAAGATCACTATTCTGGGATGCTTCAATTGTTAAAATACATCGAATTACATGGCATCATTCTTAAAAGGTTTTGCAATACGTTGCACTGGTCCTCAACAGATTATTGGAAATATCTGGAAATTGGAAGTTTGGATTCTAGATTGCTCAAGAAGATCATAAATAAGGTCGGTCATCTTCATAAGAAAGTAGAACCACCAGCCATAACGCTGATCAAAAGAATGGATGGTCTAATGGATGGCAAGCGGATCCCACTCGAAGACAATATGGCTCTAGAATGCCTTGCCCCATCACATGACGATGCTAGAAAATTTCAGACAATTGTGGAAATGGACGCAGATAGCAATAGGAAAGAGGCTAGTCAAGCTGCAAACCATCTGTCAACAATCTTCGGCCTGTTTTTCGGCGAGTATTGCGTTTTATTTACTTCGGATGCCGAGATAAGCGCCCTTGAGGGTGTTGCAGAAAGAGAATCGGATAATTTAAGGAAACACACCTTTCAGATTTGTCAGTTGCCTCATCATGGATCAATTAATAATCACCAGCCGGTCTTCTGGAAAATCCTTGTTACTGCCAAAACCAAATACGCAATAATCTCGGCGGGAAAGCACCGCTTGTATAATCACCCTGCTTCCGAAGTTGTGCAAGCATTTTACGAAGGAGGATATAATGTACAGTGTACAAACATTGTCAATGGGATGAAGGAGTTTTCAGACCAGATGCGATCTTGATCGGACTTTAGCAACCGAACTGGATTCCGGAAGTACAATTGCCGAGGAATATCGCAAGTCATGTGATCGTATCTTCAGGCTAACGGATAAGGGATTCATTTTGGAAGAGTAGAGAAATCTTATTGAATTTTTATTGATGCGTATTTAAATGTGGTTGGTAATATTTGATGGGAGATAGTGCGCTCTTCATTGTGAATAAATACACTCTGAATTTATCTTGTAAATGGTCGCTAGGACCATAAAAAAGAGCTGCAGTGATAATTAAATAAGATGTGAGCTGGTTCGATACCTAACTCCAAAATATTTCAATAAGTTTATCGAAGACCCCCTCACACAATCGTCACCTCAATCCCCGAACTCTCCAGCTGAGTGATAAAGTGATTGGGAATTCCACTGTCGGTGATGATGCGATCGACACTGTCGAGGCCGCAGATCCGGCCGACGCCGCGCTTTCCAAATTTGGTGGAGTCGGACAAGACGATCACTTTTTGCGAGGCGGCGATCATCTGCCTGTTGAGGTGCGCTTCCATCACGCTGGTCGTCGTAAGACCGAATTCCAGGTCGATGCCGTCAACACCCAGGAATAACTTGGTGCAGGAGAAGTCGCTGAGTATGCTCTCGGCATAAGGACCGGTGACAGACGAAGAACTCTTGCGCAACATGCCCGCCAGCTGATACACTTCAATTGCCGGATGCTTGATCAGTTCCAACGCCACATAGAGTGCCGAAGTGACGACCGTAAGACTCTCCTTCGGCTTGATGTTTCGCGCAAAGGCGAGCACGCTGGTTCCCGAAGCGATGATGATCGAGTCGTTGGCCACAATGGATTGCGCCGCCGCCGCACCAATCTTCATCTTCTCCGCTGCCTGCAATTTCTCCTTCTCATTTACGGGCCGCTCGACGGTATACGGGTTATTTGTGGTAGCTCCCCCATGCGTGCGAAACAGCAAACCCTTTTCTTCCAGCAGTTTCAAGTCCTTTCGAATGGTTACTGAACTCACCTTCAGCTGATGATAAAGATCCACCACGTTCACATGGCCATTGCTTTTTAGCTTGTCGAGAATAAATTGATGTCGCTCAGGGATCGTTGACATAAAGAGATATATACAAAGAGTAATATACAAGAAATTAAAGATCAACAATACAACGCTGAAATCGAAAAAGTTCAAAAGAAAATGTTAACGATTACGTTTTGTTATAAATATTTTGCTTTACTTTCGATTTGTGATCGATATACCTTCAAATGAAAGCCTTCGTTCTCTAAACGAAACAAATCCGTTCCTGGACCGGAAGGCTGCCATCGAAAAATTATCTGAAGTGCCCCTTTGGGATCTCATTATCATAGGCGGGGGAGCAACGGGTCTCGGAGTGGCTGTAGACGCGGCCAACAGAGGGTTTAAGACACTTTTGCTCGAGCAATCAGACTTCGCCAAAGGCACTTCGAGCCGCAGCACAAAACTGGTTCATGGCGGGGTACGATACCTGGCCCAGGGCGATATTGGCTTAGTATATGGTGCTCTCCACGAACGTGGACTCTTACTCCAGAATGCCCCGCACATTGTTAAAAGACAATCATTTATAATTCCTTGCTATACCCTATGGGATAAGATCCAGTATCTGGTCGGCTTAAAACTGTACGACCTGCTTTCGGGTCGTTTCAGTTTTGGGCGGTCATCGTTCCAGAATGGAAATGAAATGCAAGTTGCTTTGCCCGCAATCAATACCAGGGGCTTACGCGGTGGCGTTGAATATTTCGATGGGCAGTTCGATGATGCCCGGCTAGCGATCAACCTTGCCCAGACGTCGAAGGCGAATGGGGGCGTGCTCTTGAACTACATGCGCGTTGTTCGACTCCTCAAAAAAAATGGCAAGGTGATCGGCGTCACCGCGACGGATCAGGAAACAAACAATGAATACCTGCTCTATGGTAAAGCCGTAGTAAATGCCACGGGTGTTTTTGTCGACGACATCCTTCAAATGGATCTCAGGGAAAGTCGCCCGATGGTGCGCCCCAGCCAGGGCGTTCACCTTGTGTTCGACAAGTCCTTTCTCAACAGCAGTTGCGCGGTGATGATTCCAAAAACTGCCGATGGTCGCGTGCTCTTCGCCGTTCCCTGGCACGATCATGTGCTCGTCGGTACCACCGACACCCCGCTGGATCAGCACAGTCTCGAGCCTACCGCGCTGGACGAAGAGATCGAATTCATCCTCAAAACCTTTGGACAATATTTTAAGCGAAAGCCAACGCGCAAAGATGTGCTGAGCGTGTTCGCAGGACTGCGTCCACTGGCCGCGCCACAAAAAGATACCGACAGCACGAAAGAAATATCGCGCGACCACAAACTGATCGTAAGCGAATCCGGCCTCGTTACCATCACGGGGGGGAAATGGACTACCTACAGAAAGATGGCGGAAGAAACGGTGAACAAAGTGATACGGGTTGGAGGGCTGGAGAAGGTAGAGTGTCGTACGAAGCAGCTACCCATTCACGGTAGTCTTGGCAGGCTAACTGCCGGCGGCAACCTTTCCATTTATGGTTCCGACGAAGCCGGCATCCGAAGTCTCGTAAAGGAAAATCCGGAATTCGGCCGTCCGCTTGCCGATGGCTTTCCTTTCATCAAGGGCGAAGTGATTTGGTCGGTTAGGCATGAGATGGCAAGAACGGTGGAAGATGTGCTGGCGCGGCGGTTGCGGCTGCTGTTCCTCGATGCGCGTGCGGCGATCCGGGCGGCACCTGAAGTGGCGCGGCTGATGGCGCCGGAGCTGGTACATGGAAACGAATGGATACAATCACAGATATCGGAATTCACAGCTCTGGCGAATAATTACTTGCTGGAGCCATATGTACAGAACGAATTAGTTAGTTCAGAGGAAGGTTTCACGCAAAGACGCTAAGAAAGCGCGAAGGCGCGAAGGAAGCAAAGAAGATTTCAGCAAGCAAAGGCGCGAAGGAGAAGGTGCGCGAAGGCGCAAGCAAAGCCTGTCTGCCGGAGGATTGGTATCATCGAGTTAATGATTTATTCACAAAACGATAATATCTATGTCTGAATTTGCGGCGCATAGAGACAACCCTTATTGAAAATACAATACCTGTGAATATGAAAAACTTCTTTACTCCAATGATTCTTGCCCTGAGTGCGTCGCTTCTGTTATTGAATGCGTCCTCATGCAAGACAACCTCGACAACATCGGATCGCCCCAAGGAATATCCTGAATTCTTCCAGGTCGGCCATCGCGGCACGAGGGGCCTCATGCCCGAGAACACCATTCCCTCAATGACAAAAGCCATCGAAGTCGGCGCCAACACGATTGAATTCGACGTACACGTTTCGAAAGACGGCCAGGTGCTGGTGTATCACGACGACTCGTTCGACCCAAGGTACACGACCATGCCCGATGGCAGCGAGATTCCGAAAGATCAACGTGATCAATATACTTTCTACCAGATGAACTACGCCGACATCCGGCCATTCGTCATCGGCATGAAGCCTTACGGCGAGTTTCCACAGCAGCAACGATTGTCGACTTACACCCCGCTGCTTTCTGAAATGATAGACTCCGTTGAACAATTCACAAAAGGCCGCAACCTGCCCCAGGTGTATTACCTGCTCGAAATAAAATCTAATGCAAAGACCGATGGCGTCGAACAACCCGTACCCGAAGAGTTTGTAAAAAAGATAATGGCCGCACTTGAACCATATCATCTGGGTCACCGCCTCATTGTGCAGTCTTTCGACATGCGGCCACTGCAAGCTATGCACCGCCTTTACCCCGATGTCAAGCTCGGGTTTCTCACCGGCGACAAGAAAGCAACGCTGGAGGAAAACCTCGCCAAACTAGCATTCACCCCTCAGTTCTATAACCCCAATTCCGAACTCGCTACTCCTGAGCTCGTAAAAAAATGCCATGATCTGAAAATGCTCATTGAACCCTGGACCGTGAATACGGCAGATGAGATGAAGAAGATCAAAGCGATGGGCGTTGACGGCATCATTACCGATTACCCGAATCTATTTAAACAACTGTAATATTTTTCGTTGACGACCGGGTAGCCAATGAACCCATTCGCCAACGCAGTATCCCGCATTTATCAATATTCCTTATCAAACTAACAATCATGGAACCGATCCTCAAACGATTCGGCATTGCCAGAACGCCGCTGCACATGCTGACCTGCTTTATCCTATTGATCTTTTTACAAAACACGCTGTACGCACAGCAAAATGTCACCGGAAAAGTTGTTGCCTCGAAAGACCAGTCTGCATTGCCCGGCGTGTCCGTTAATATTACGGGAACAACGCATTATGTAACCACGCAGAAAGACGGCACATTCAGTATCAAGGCAAACAACGGAACTACGCTGAGTTTTTCCATGGTGGGTTATCTTTCGAAAGAAGAAAAGGTGAATGACGGAAATCTGGGCCTGGTAGTCCTGGAAGAAGATGTAAAGGCGCTCAACTCCGTAGTCGTCGTGGGATACGGCACACAGAAGAAAGTAAATCTTACTGGCGCCGTCACCACCATCGATATGACTGAGAAGGAGGGACAACCGATTACCAATGCCAGTAATGCACTTCATGGCGCTTCCGGCTTGTTTGTCAATCAAAGCAACAGTCAACCCGGTGTCGATCGTTCTGATATCAGGATCCGTGGTATAGGCACCCTGAACAACAACGCCCCGCTTGTGCTGGTAGATGGCATTGAATATTCTATGGATGAATTGAACCCTGCCGACATCGCCAACATTTCGGTGCTAAAGGATGCATCTGCGGCCATCTATGGTTCACGCGCCGCCAACGGGGTCATACTCGTCACCACCAAAACAGGCAAGGGAATATCTAAAGTGAACTACGATTATTATTACGGCATTCAGAAGGCTACATACATGCCCGATGCCATCTGGGACCCCATCGCCTATATGAAGCTGAAGAACCAGGCCGAAATAAATGGCGGAAAGACAGCGGTCGATTATTCAGACGCGGAAATCGCCGAATACGAGCAGGGGATGAAAACCGATCCATTCACTTACCCCGCGAGCAATTGGTTCGACATCGGCCTGGAGAATGGCAAAATTCAAAAACATGATCTGAGCGTGTCAGGCGGCAGCGAGAAATATCAATATCGTCTTTCGCTGGGTTATCTCGACAGAGAAGGTATCATGATCGGGCCCAACAACAATGATAAAAGATATTCCATTGGCCTGAATACTTCTATCAACGTTAGCGACAAGCTTAAGGTTGGCCTTACACTCGATGGTTATGCGAGGCAATACACACAACCTTTCTACAACAGCTACTGGCAATACCTCTCAAGAACGCTGCCCATCCTCATCGACACACTGGCCGACGGAAGATATGGCAATTCATGGCTGCGCACACCTGGCCGCAACAACTGGGAGAACCCCCGTATGCTCGCGTACACCGGTTATGGAAAGAAAAGTGTTCAGCGCTTTCTTGCCAGCGCATTTGCCGAATACAAACTTGCCATTCGGCATCAACTACAATATCAAATTTGGCGCAGACAAATACGACGGACTGCTCGAAGAGTTCACTCCACAGGTGCAAACCTTCAATCCAAAAACGGGTGCAGCCATTAACTGGAACAGCCCGGCTACCGCGCCCCGTGCGGCCAATACCGATTACTCTGATTTGAATATCCACTTTTACAATACGCTGAACTGGCAAAAACAATTTGGGCAGTCGCACAACCTTGCGCTCATGGCCGGAAGCAGTTACGACAATTTCAGTTCAGGCTCCTTCGACGCATCAATGACCGGTTATCTCGATGGCGCACTGACTGCGCTTGATGCGGGTACCATACGTTATGCCACTTCAGGCAGATCCACCAAGGATGTACTCGAATCTTATTTCGGTCGACTTAACTATGACTTCGATGGTAAGTATCTTCTTGAAGCAACTTTCCGTTATGATGGGTCTTCGCGATTTGCACCCGGCAACCGCTGGGGCTTCTTTCCGGCGGTGTCCGCAGGATGGCGCATCGACAAGGAGAATTTTTTCAAAGGAGTAGAGGCCATCAATCTTTTGAAATTACGCGGATCAGTCGGTGAATTGGGAAACCAGGCCGTGCCACTGTACAGCTATGAAAGTGCCATCAACCTCGGCAAAAACTACAGCTTTGGTGGAACCCTCGCTTCCGGCGCGGCGGCAACGGCATATACCGACCATGACATTTCCTGGGAAACGACAACCACCTACGATGTCGGCCTGGATGTTGAGCTCTTCAACAGCAAAGTGAGCCTGACGGCCGATGTGTACGACAAGCGAACTACAGGTATCCTCAGGGAAGTAAACATCCCCGCCCAAATTGGCGGACTGGATGGCCCACAGGAAAATATCGGCACCATGCACAACAAGGGTTTTGAACTAACCCTGGGTTACCGCAACAGTATCGGCGACTTTAACTACGAAGTATCTGGCAATGTTTCCTACAACAAGAACCGGGTCGTGGATATCGATGGCCAGATCCTGTACAACCTGAACACCAATGTTACTACTATTACACAGGCTGGTTATCCCATCAACTCATTATACATGCTCGATGCGATAGGTATATTTCAGAGCGATGAGGAAGTGGCGTCGAGCCCCTTTCAAAGCAACAGCACGAAGGCCGGTTACCTGAAGTTCAACGACATCAACAAGGACAATGTGATCAATGCGGACGATCGGACTATCATCAATTCGTCAACGGTTATTCCAAAGTACACTTATGGTTTCGGTGTTAACATGGGCTACAAGGGTCTTTCACTCAATGCGGTATTCCAGGGGGTTGCGGGGATAAAGATTTACCCGACAGCGAACCTTGCATATCCATTCTCCAATGGTGCCAATGCCACCTGGGAGTGGGCAACCGATTCGTGGACGCCAGAAAGGCCTAACGCCCGTTTGCCGATTGTTACCGAAAGCACCGGCAACCAGGACAATTTCCAGGCTAACGATTTCTGGCTGAGAGACGGAAGTTACCTGCGTTTGAAAAATATACAACTCAGTTACCTGCTTCCCCAACGCTGGATGTCGACACTGAGGATAAGCAAGCTGGCGGTGTTTCTCAATGCGGAAAACTGGATCACGTTCTCGAAGTACAAAGACTATGACCCTGAAACGCTTGTCAACGTGAACAGTCTATATCATTACCCCATGCTGAAAACTTTCAGCGGCGGTGTCAAAGTAACCTTCTAATCCAACTCTTTATTATCAAACCAGCCACGATGAAAAATAAAATATCAATTATAGGAATGGCCTTTTTCGCATTGCTGATGAGCAATTGCAACAAAAGCCTTTTGAACACATCACCCAACGACAGGTATGTCGAAAGTAATTTTTGGGGCTCGCAAACGGCGGCCGAAGCCGCATTGACGGGCTGTTACGCCGTACTTACATATGAAGGATTGTTCGGAGGCGACGCTACACCGCTCTGGGAAGAAACTGCTTCACCAAATGCATATAACTACAGCAACTCGATCGGCTTCAATTTTATCGCCGAAGGCAAACAAATGCCCAGCTCATCGGGAATCATACAATCGCGCTGGCACGATTGCTATTCTGGAATCGGCCGCTGCAATAGCTTTCTTGCCAACGTCGACCGGGTAGACATGGACGAAGAGGTCAACTCGCGCATGAAAGCCGAAGCACATTTCTTACGCTCTCTTTATTACTTTATGCTGGAGAATTACTACGGTGGTGTTCCACTGGTGCTCGATGCGCCCGACCGCGAAACACAAACCGCGTTGCCTCGTGCAACGAGAGAAGAAGTGGTAGCCCAGGTTCTTGCTGACCTTGATACTGCCATCGCAGGACTTCCCGCAAAATTTACGGGTGGAAGTGTGGGTCGCGCAACAAAAGGTGCCGCGCTAGCACTGAAAGCAAGGGTGTTGTTGTTTGAGGCCAGTCCTTTGTTGAATACTTCCAATGGAATCGAAAAATGGCAGGCTGCTGCAGATGCTGCGAAGGCGGTGATGGATCTTTCTGACGCAGGGTACGGTTTGTACAGTGATTATCGGGGCCTTTTCCTTCCGGAAAATGAAAATAACAAAGAGGTAATCTTCGATGTTCAGTTTATCTATCCCGACCTCGGAACTTCGTTCGACCTGATCGGCAAACAGTACAACACGAATGCGCCCCTGCTGAACCTGGCCGACGCTTATGAAATGAACAATGGCAAACCAATCTCGGATGAATCTTCCGGCTTCGATGAAGAAAATCCTTATGCAAACCGCGATCCCCGGCTTTATGCGACCATCGTCTATCCCGGAGATACTTTTATGACGGAGAAAGTGACGCCCGCACGTTTCGCGATCACCGGATACGGAATGAAAAAATACACCATCTATGACAAGGGTGCACCGCCTGCCGGAAAAAGCGATCTGAAAGATGGCCAGTCGGAAACGAACTTTATTATCTTGCGGTATGCCGACATACTGCTGTCGTATGCAGAAGCAAAGAATGAAGCAGTGGGTCCAGATCAGTCAGTAATTGATGCGGTGAATGAAGTAAGGGAACGCGCCGGCATGCCAGCGATCGCTACAGGGCTTGCACAGGCCGATATGCGGGAGGTTATTCGTCATGAACGCAGGATCGAATTTGCAGGAGAAGGATTATATTACAACGACGTGCGCAGGTGGCAGACAGCGAATGAAGATTTGAACCAACCGATCTACACCTACAATCACAGCGCGATCGAAACGCGGAAATTCGACCCGGCACGCGACTACTGGTGGCCGATACCGCAAACAGAAATGGACCTCAACCCTTCACTCGTACAGAACACCGGTTACTGATGCCGGGAATTGCATCGCTTTCAAAGTTGAATTCACCGAAGGGAGAGATGCATGACCTGACATAACCATAAAAGATCATCCTAAAAAACTCGTAATGGATACAAGGAGGGAATTTGTCAAGAAATCTGTTTTGCTTTCCGGTGCTGCAGGGCTGTCGGCCTTTCTTCCTGGATCGGTTCAACGTGCCTTTGCAATCGATCCGCAAACCGGAAGCACCTATCTCGATGCTGAACATGTGGTGATATTGATGCAGGAGAACCGTTCGTTCGACCATTGCTTCGGAAGCATGCAGGGAGTGCGGGGCTTCAACGATCCGCGGGCCATCAGTTTGCCCGATGGCAAGCCCGTGTGGCTTCAGACCGATGAGGCTGGCCGCACCTTCGCACCATTCAGGTTGAACATTGCCGACACGAGGGCGACCTGGGTGGGAGACCTGCCACACTCCCGCGCCAGTCAGGTGGATGCCAACAACGTCGGCAAACATGATCAATGGCTGATTGCGAAAAAGCCCTCGCACCAAAAATACTCGAACATGCCGCTGACTCTCGGGCATTATTCCCGCGAAGACCTTCCGTTCAACTATGCGCTTGCCGATGCCTTTACGGTCTGCGATCAGCATTTTTGTTCGGCGATGACGAGCACCTGGCCAAATCGTTTGTACCTATGGACGGGAAATGTTCGTCATAAACTCGAGGGCGGCTCTAAGGCCACTATGCGCAACGACCTCAAGTATGGCGAAGCAGAATGGACGACCTTTCCTGAACGGCTCGAAGAGAAAGGGATTTCGTGGAACGTTTACCAGAACGAGATTAGCACAGGCGGAGGGTTCAAAGGAGAGGAGAGGTCCTGGCTTTCAAATTTTGGATGTAATCCACTCGAATGGTTCGATGCATATAAGGTAAGGTTTTCACCGCGGTATCATGCGGGCTTGCAGAGGCAGTCGAAAGAGCTGCCCGAAGAAATCGATGCGCTGAAGACCAGACTGGCTGCAGCAACAGGCGACGCAGCGAAGAAGATCGAAACTGATATCAGGAAGAAGGAAGAAGTACTGACAACTGTGAAGGAAGACCTTTTGAAGTGGGATCCTGAAAGTTTCAAAAAACTAAGCGCAAAGCAGAAGAGTTTGTTTGAAAAGGCCTTCTCCAGGAATGACGGCGATCCCAACTATCACGAGATCGAGACGCTGATGTATTCGGACAACAACACCGAAAGAAAGGTCACCGTTCCCAAGGGTGATATTCTTCATCGTTTCCGTGATGACGTGAACAATGGCAAGCTTCCTACGGTATCCTGGCTGGTGGGTCCGCAGAACTTCTCCGATCATCCATCGGCACCATGGTATGGTGCGTGGTATGTGTCCGAAGTGCTCGACATACTTACAAAGAATCCGGAGGTGTGGAAGAAGACCATCTTCATTCTCACCTATGATGAGAACGATGGCTATTACGATCATATCCCACCGTTTCTGCCTCCCGATCCGAAGGTGGAGAACAGTGGCAAGGTTTCCAACGGCATCGACACGGAAATAGAATTCATACGCAAAGAGAGAGAGGTCAGCGATGGCATTCCACCGAAGCAGGCGCGTGAGGGTGCGATAGGTCTTGGTAACCGCGTTCCGCTGGTCATTGCGTCACCCTGGAGCCGCGGCGGAAAAGTATGCTCGGAGATATTCGATCATACTTCGGCGCTGCAGTTCCTGGAGAAATTCCTGAATCAAAAATTCAAGGTCGACATCAACGAAACGAATATCAGCAAGTGGCGCCGTACGGTGTGCGGCGATCTTACCTCGGTGTTCGAACCATACAATGGCGAGAAGCCGAACAAGCTGCCATTCCTGGAAATGAACCCCTTCATCGAAAAGATTCACAAGGCCCAATTCAAAAAAGACCCAGCCGGTTTTCGTCAGCTCACCGCAGACGAGATCGAGCAGATCAGCAAAAATCCCTCATCGGTTTCTGTCATGCCTGCCCAGGAGAAAGGCGTGAGAAAGTCGTGTCCGCTACCTTATGAGCTTCAATCAGATGGAGGTTTGAGCAGTGATAAGAAGCAGTTCGAGATAACGCTACATGCAGGCAATAAGCTCTTTGGTGAAAAGGCGAGGGGCACTGCCTTTCGAGTTCATGCGCCCGGTAAATTCACCGACGCCAAGGGTTCTGCGGAAACCGGCCGCACCTGGTTTTATGCGGTCGAGGCCGGAGACAGCCTTTCGGATGTTTGGCCGGTGTCGTCATTTGTGGATGGGAACTATCACCTGCGCGTCTATGGACCGAATGGATTTTTCCGCGAGTTTATGGGCAATGCAAAGGATCCATCGATACAGGTTAGTCCGCAATACGAAGTTTTGACTGCCGGGAAAGCCTCTGGTGCGCTCGTCATCGGTGTCTCTAACGGAGGTTCAAGCGCTGTGGCGTTAAAGCTGCACGATCACTATGCAAACAAAACAATTTCTAAAACAATACCGGCGGGCGCAAAGAAGGTCGAGATTAAAATCGATACGACAAAGTATTTCGGGTGGTACGACATAAGCGTTGGCGTAAACGGCATGGCACAATTCGAAAAACGATATGCCGGCAAAGTTGAAACTGGTAAGGGAACCTTCACCGATCCCGCTATGGGGAGGACACTCTAAACTCGACATACTTTTTTTGAAATCTCTTTGGGAAAGAGGAAACCTGAGATACTTTTTTTAGAAGCTCTTTTGCAAAGAGGAAACCTCTCTTACTTTTTTTTAGAAAAAAAGTAAGACAAAAAAATCTGGCGCTGTCAGAATAAGGCCTAAAATTTTCTGCCTGCCGCTACGGCGAAGGAATGCTCCGGTCGGCTGTGGTAATTCTGTTCTGCTGTTGTAACTATCGTCTGTATATTTTCAATCGTCATCTTCGCCGTTTTCCGCGGCACTTGAAAATTTTGCCTTCGCCCGCTTTTACCCGCCATAGCTCCGAAGGAGCGACGGCGGGCAAGGCCGGCCTTATTCTGAAGGCGCAAATACATGTTTGCTCTAAAGTCAACCCGCTCTTCGCTCTGTTTCCTCCTCTTCATCTTTTTCTTTCTGCTTCTTCTATGGCATACATTGGAAAGACGTTAAGAAAATCGAAGCGAAGGGCGTAGAAGAAAAACAAACGTTACTTCGCTGGGGAATATTCTTTGCTGGTAAGTCCTACTAAAGTTGGGATTTATTCTGGTGTTGTGACTTGTTTTTCTTCAGCCCGGAGATGCGATTTTTAGTCTTTCCAATGTCAGCCTTGATTTTTTGCCCCGCTTTTTTATTAAGAAAAAAGCGGGAATCCGCTACAGCCAAAGTTTTTTGGCTTTCTTTTTTTCAAAAAAGGAAGAACTGTCTTAAATTATGCAGGGAGGTTAAATTCATCGTTATGGCTTCAATTTTAGTAATCGGAGGAGGAATCGCAGGCCTAACAGTTGCATACGAGTTATCTAAGCAGAATCATTTGGTAACGATACTCGAAGCCAAACAAAGACTTGGCGGGAGGATCCACACACTCGTCGACAATTCTTTTTCCCAACCAGTTGAGCTGGGGGCCGAATTTGTGCATGGCGACCTGCCGCAGACCCTTTCACTTCTCAACGAAGCAGGGATTCCCTATCACAAGATAAATGACACCATGGTACGGCTCGAGAAAGGAAAATGGAAAAAGCAGGAAGAGTTTACGGACGACTGGGATGAGCTGATGAAGCAAATGAAGAACCTGGAGCGGGATATGACTCTGTCTGATTTCCTGGACAGATACTTCGCAGACGACAAATATAAATCACTGCGTACGTCGGTAGAGGGTTTTGCCGGTGGCTTTGATTTGGCTGATGTAAAAACCGCGAGTGTAAAATCATTGTATAAAGAGTGGACCAATGAAATGGACAATCAATACCGGATTGATGGCGGCTACAAATCGTTAGTTGAGTATTTGGCGACACAAAGTAAGAAGAATGGCTGTGTGATTGAGACGGATTGCTGTGTACAAAAAATAGATTGGCAGGAAAACCGGGTTGTCGTCACGGATCAGCTTGGTCGTGTATTTAAGGGTGATAAGGCGGTGATTACTGTTCCGGTAACTGTGCTGCAGGCTGAAAAGGAAGATGAGAACTTTATCGCATTCAATCCTTCAGTCCCGACCCATCAGGAAGCGGCGAGAAATATTGGTTTCGGAAACGTCATTAAGCTCCTGATCGAATTCGACAATAATTTTTGGCATGATCAGGCAAAGAACGCGGGTTTCTTTTTGACCAATGAAGCCATTCCGACCTGGTGGACACTGTCGCCCGGAAACAATAATCTCTTAACCGGTTGGGTAGGAGCCGAAAAAACGAAGTTATTAAAGCTAAAGTCCGACGAAGAGATCCTTGGCATTGCTTTGCAATCCCTGAGCAATGCTTTTAATATATCTTCAGACACTTTACAATCGAACCTTAAGGCATACGCGGTTGCCAACTGGAGCAAAGAAAACTCATATCAACGGAGGTTATTCATTCAACACCATCGCCAGCGCTGACGCAAAGAAGGTTTTGCAGCAGCCAATAGCCGATACACTATTTTTTGCCGGCGAAGCCTTGTTCGAGGGAACACCCGGGGGCACGGTTGAGGCGGCTATCGCCAGCGCCAGGCATACTATAGGCCAGGTATTACAAGTCATAAAGTGATTCGCCACCACGTCAAGTCAATTAACTGACAAACTTATCTCCGCGGCAGACGAACAAAAACTTTTCAAAGCCCGACATTTTTCGTTTCTTTGAAAAAATACTAAGTGGTATCTTAATGAATAAGGCAGAGACTACGCGGCTGACAATTTTACAAAAAGCATTTGAAATAATCTATGCTAACGGTTATCAGGCTACAAGCATCGACGACATTATTGCCACAACACAACTTACAAAGGGAGCGTTCTATTACCATTTCAAGACCAAAGACGAGATGGGACTTGCTATTATCAACGAAATCCTGAAACCGACACTCACCCGCAGTTTCATTGAACCGTTGCAAAACGAACAAAATCCATTAGATGGCCTTTACAATTTAATGCACAATCTCCTAATGAAAAATGAGTTTTTGAAGGTGGAATATGGGTGTCCTGCCGCAAATTTTACGCAGGAAATGACACCCTGGAACATTGACTATAGCAAAGCATTAGGCGAGCTAACTAAACAATGGACAAAAGTAATGACCGTCACCATTGAAAAAGGGAAGAAAAATGGGTTTATCCGTAAAGACGTCAACGCAAAACAAGTAACATTACTGGTTATGTCAGGTTATTGGGGCATACGAAACTTTGGAAAATTGGAGAATAGCAAACAAATTTATCTCCCTTATTTAAAGGAACTTAAAAACTACCTCAAAAGTTTAGAGTAATTTTTTTCCTCTTAAACATACTAATCGGTATCTTATATCAAGAAACGGAAAGCAAAAGCATCACAACTTAAAATGTACCCAACGCTGTTAATTCTACATTCTTTTTTTCGTTGGCTTGTATTGGCCTTTATCGTGATTTCAATTTATAGAGCAGCTACTGGCTTTATCCAAAACAAGACATTTTCCAAAACCGATAATGCATTTCGGCATTGGACGGCAACCGTTGCACATATTCAATTGATAATCGGAGTATCGATTTATACCCAAAGTCCAATCGTGAAATATTTTTGGAAAGATACTATTGCGAGGCAAAATTTGGAATTAACGTTTTATGGCGTCGTGCATCTTGTCTTAATGCTCACTGCTATTACTTTATTGACGATAGGGTCAGCTTTAACAAAGCGGAAAGTAACAGCCAAGGAGAAATTCAGGGTAATGTTAACTTGGTTTTCCATCTCCCTATTTATAATTTTACTTGCTATTCCCTGGCCTTTTTCAGCATTATCAAGCAGGCCTTATTACAGAACATTCTAATTATGAAAAGACTTTTCACTACTACTATTGGGCGACTAAGGATTTTGGCTTTCCTGGAGGGCGTTTCGTTACTTGTTTTAGTTTTTGTTGCCGTTCCTTTGAAATATCTCTTTGATAATCCTTCATTGGTACAATCTGTCGGACCAATTCATGGAGCATTATTCCTATTATTTGTTTTCAATGCTTTGCAGGTTGGTGTGGAACAACAATGGAAGTTCAAGGAAACAACCTGGAAAGTTCTTCTGGCCAGCTTCATTCCATTTGGCACATTTTATATTGACTATTATATACTTCGTAAAATACAAAATGAGGAAAACTAAAAGACACAAAGGGTATGCTGGTAAGAAGGCATTTACGCAATGGGGCTGACGCTATATCAACGTCAGCCCCATGTACACATTTGAATTTTGTTATTTAGCTTACTTGTCTTTCAGTTCGGCAGCTTCTACAAAAGTCTTTTTACCTTTTTTGTTAACATAATAGTACTCAGACTTCCCATTGATATAAATGGTTTGACCATCAGGACCGACTTTTGAGTCGTATTTTTTATCCTTGATACCTGACTGAACCTTCACAGCCGTCTGGGCAGTTTTGTTCCCGACTTTATTGACTGTTTTGCCAACTTTTCCATCTGTTGATGTGGAAGTATCCTTCGACTGTGCGTTTGCCTGGATCCCTAATCCAGCCGTCAAAAGCAAGCCGAATACTAAAGCTTTAATTTTCATTGTTGAAATTTGAAATAGTGTTAAAAAATGACTCCAGAGAGACTAATGATTACTCAAAACGCTTTGCAGCATGCTTAATATCGTCCGCTGCTCCACTAACTTTCGACTTACCCTCTTTGTAAAGATGTTTGCCTTTGTCGGTTGCTTGCTCAAATTTGTCAGACGCTTGATCCAACAAATCATCCAATTGATTTTTTATTTTTTTCAGCGTTTTCGAACCCTTGTCTGGAGCGATTAAAATACCGATGCCGATTCCAACGGCAAGGGCGATTATGACTTCTTTCATTTTCTAAGTATTTGAACATAAGTCTTAAAATCTAGTGCCAGGTCAACTAATGGGAATTGGAGCTATGTAAGAAAAAGAGAGTTTCATCCGGTGATGCTCGGTAATGCCTTGACTTTGAGGCAGCTATATGGGTTGCTAACTACATCCTCGTAAAACCTGGGATAATAATGTCCGCCAGGTACTACAAATCATTGATTGATCCGGAATACCTGGCGGATAGTGGGAACTAATCAGCTTCTTGCATATTGAAGCATCCACTGATAGATGTTCAGGCCGTCAGTCCTGGTATTGGGGTCAAAAGCTCTCCCCCAGGTACCATTGTGATCGATTGAAGTCCAAATGGTCAGTTTAACGTTGCCAGCCATGGCTGGGTTGTCTTTCCGAATCCAATCCACCCATTCCTTGCCCCATAGTGCCGGAACCAGCCTGTCACCGGTAGAGTGAATGGCCCAAATAGGGAGGTATTTTGATGCTACGTTTCTTGCCAGTGATGGGGTGGGTTGGGTGCCACCGCACACAGGGACGACGGCTGCTGCGTTCTGACCATATACCGCTGAATAATCCCATGCGGAACCTCCACCCAGACTCATGCCGGCAACGTAGACTCTCGCCGGATCCACACGAAAACGCTTTTTCGCAAAGTCAATAACAGATTGGACATCAGCAGGGGAGGCCCTCCTCTTGAACTGCGGAGACATTACGATGAATGAGTAGTGTTTCCCTTTCACCTGAAAATCAGGAGGGAAAGTTCTGTTCTGAATATGCCTGGGAAGTCCGCAACAGTTTATTCTGGCAAGGTTTGTTCCCAGCTCGCCTACACCGTGCAAAAACACGATCAGCGGATATTGTTTTGTTGTCTTGGCATAACCCGCAGGTACCGATTGCCAAAAGCCGCCAACATTGCCATTTATACTCTGAAACACTGCGGTATGCGAAAGCGGCGCTGTTTCAATTTGGTTGTCGCCAGTAGGGTCGGCTGCCTTCGGCACGGAATCAGTAGTCTTAGCAGTACTATCACCCGCGTTGGTTGAATCTACATCGGTTGTATCTGACTCCACTGGCCTCGTGGAATCAGTATTACGAGCGAATTTTTTTTGAGGGATAGGCGCTATGTCTTTCCTGCACCCACATACTATTAAACTAATCGCGATGGCGAGCATCGCGCCTATAATTTTGAAATTCATTACTTTATAAGTTTTTGAAAAAGAGGTAGGGTAAAATTCTACCCGCACTTAGTAAAAATGATGCCAATTATATGGCTAAAAACCGCGATACGTGTAGTGCGTTGATCTGGTTATGTTAAAAATCGCGCTACTCTATTTGGTTAATATATTTTAACACACTCACTGTGATCCGCAGAGGTTGCAGTCACGGCATAAGACATACGCAGATGCGCATCGGAGTAAAAACATTGGAGCACATCCAGATCAGGGCAACCGCAATGAAGGTTATGTATTGAAGCAAGGCATTGATGCAAATCAATAGTTAGTCAGGTTCAAGTTCTGAAAACACTGTTCGTCCCTCATGCTCCACTTTTGAGATGTGTCGACTGGAATTAAAAGGGTTTAAGGGAGTCCAATATTTTGGATACTTGATTGTGATCTCTTTGCTAATCAACTCTGTTCGTAACTTATTCAATTCAAGACCTCTTTCTAACCCACGGTTTACATAAAATTGTTGTTGCTGATCCTGCAATTTAAAAACGACGTCGTTTGTTCCGGCTTCATATACTTCCAAAACAACACCTTTTTTTATTAAGCAGTCTTTCTCGAGAGGAATTGGCACTGGTCTAAGAACGAGTAGCAATAGTCCAATAAAGGCAATTGCCAGTCCAGACATAATCCAGGATTTATGTTTCATAACTGAATCATTTTATGGAGATTTTACATTGCTTTCGGGGAATTCTAATTCGCCAACATTACCCATGAATTTTCATTCGGACTGGTCGCTAAGTGGTATTGGTAAAATACGTAAAATATCTGGTAATCCGGCCACCAAGACATGACACTGACCTGGTTGAACAACCGAAATGCTCGCTATGGAGACTTGAGGACAACATTCTTCATAGGGTTCGCTATTGACAGGCAAGAAAATACTTGAACTGAAAAAAAGTGTATCTTCTGTAGAGGTTTAATATACCAGGATGCATCGACTCGACTCTCATTGACGTCAATCTTATTTTAAAACAATCTGCAATCATGATGAAGGTTCGAACTGAATGGTCACGACGGCAATTTCTTGCCAACGTCGCGGGAGTGGGAGCTACTATGATGCTGAATCCGCTGGCGACCTGGGCCATCGATGAAATGGATCCACGGGTGGCAGCGATCGCTGCCAACACGATCAGTATCGACACGCACAACCATATAGATGTTCCCTTCATTGCAGGCGAAGTACCCGGTCCAAAAATCGACCTGATTGGAGAGTTGAAACGCTCGGGCTTGTCGGCCATATGCATGACTTTTGCCGTCGACCGGCCGCAGTTACGCAAACCCGGAGACGCTTACGACCGGTTTAAGAATGGAATGACTTCTATGGACAAAGACCTGGTGCAAAATGGAGTGAAGCGCTCTCTGAACATGGCCGACCTGCGCGCGGCGCATGAGAAGCACCAGCCTACCGTCATCCAATCAATCGAGGGCGGTCATTTTCTTGAAGGGCGTGTGGAGCGGATGGAAGAGGCCTATACTCGCGGCATACGACACCTCGGCCTGTTTCATGATAATGATGCGTCGGTGCCGTTGGGTGACGTTTACACAAATCCGGTACGCTGGGGTGGATTGACAGCTTTCGGGGCAGACATCATCAGGGAATGTAACCGACTGGGAATTCTTATTGATTTGGCGCATGCGAGCGCGGACACTGTGATTGCTGCGCTCGAATTGTCTGCCCATCCGGTGATCATCTCTCACACAGGCCTGAATACCCAATTGGGTAAGAACCCTTCAATGGCTGCCATGATGAAACCAAGACTCATCAGCAAGAAGCAGGCTAAAATCGTCGCGGATGCCGGTGGCGTGATTGGCGTTTGGACACACTTAGCGGATAGTCCACTGGCGTATGCCAGGAATATTCGTGCCCTGGTGGATGCCATCGGTACCGACCATGTGTGCATAGGTACCGATACCAAGCTGACACCGTCTTATAGACCCCCAAGCACTCAGGGCGGTAGTAAAAAACGCGAAAGGATTGGTGAGCGCACAAACCGAGCCTGGCACAACCAGAAGACCGGATTTTACAATACCGTCGTCGACGCGATGTTAAAAACCGGATTTAATAAGAATGAGATCGGGAAGATAGGCGGCGGCAACTTCTGCCGTGTGTTTGATGCCGCCACCAAAGGTCTCAATTGATAATTGAGTGCGTCGGTTCGTGAAACTTCATTGGCAGTAAGAAGAGGTATAGCTGCCAAATAAAGATAAAAAAATCATTTGCCCGGAGGCAAGTCCGTATTCCAAATCTCCCTGTATAACTTCCACTTCCCATCTTCCTGTTTCCAAAGCGCTATGAACTTACCCTTATCAACACTACCACCTTTACCATCAGGAAAATTATAAGGTCCGTCTTCTACCACTAAATCAGCAGTGCCGGAAACATTGTTTGGCGGGAGCTCGATAATCGTTTCTTTATTATTTCCGCCACCATAAAAGAAGCTGATGATGGAATCGATGCCAACTACTGCAGGTAAGTTTGGACAATATACAGCCGCGTCTTTGCAATATCTTTCTTTGTAAAATGCTGGGTCATTCGTCTTAAATCGTTGACCATAAGATTTGTTCATTTCGGAGATATACGCCCTTACCGAATCTAAGTTGAAGTTCGTCGATGCCGAGTCAATCGAAGTCGGCATGGAATTGCAGCCTGCGACGTAAGCGGCAAGCATAACAAAGAGGATGGTTCTCATGACAGTCAATTTTAGTCGGGAAAAGTACAAAGAATCCCGAAATCTCACGGCCTCAATTTATAACCGTGTTAATTCCGTAGTTAGGACATATTCGTGTAAGATTTTCTTGAAAATTGATTATGAAGCGATATGGACGAACCGTGAGATTAAATATCCAGATTGTGAAGCATGTCAAGTCTATTCCGTTCTCAAACTCTTCACCGGATTAGCCATTGCTGCTTTTATCGATTGAAAACTTATTGTGAATAATGTTATTAGTATTACCGATATACCGGCAACAACAAATACATAGGGTGTAATGCTGATGCGGTAGGCAAAGCTTTGAAGCCAACTACTCATCAACCACCACGATGACAGGAAGAGCAATCGCCAATGAAATAAAAATCAACCGCAAAAAATCTTTTGACAGCATAGTTGTAATGTTTACTACAGATGCGCCGATGACCTTCCGTCACCCCGATTTCCTTTCTTCGTTTTTGTGCAGTGAATGCTGCAAGGCCAAATAAACCAAGGCAGGAAATAATAATTGCTAACCCCGCAAAATATCTCGATAATGCGGACACTCTTGTTTCTGAGTCATACTGCTTTTGATATGCTTCATCTAAAAAATTAAACGTGAACGGAAAACCAGGATTGTATTTTTCATACAACGTCTCAATGGCAGCAATGGTTTGTCGTTGATTGTTTGCCTGCACGCTTGGCAACGATGATATTTCCTGGCAGCAGGAACATATAACTCGGCTTTATTGGTTCATGCAGTGACTCAAAATGAAAATCCTTTACAACACCAATAACCTGCATGTTCTTACCAAATCTCCGTATGGTTTTTCCCACCGGATCTTTTAACCCCATCGCTTTAACTGCTGTTTCGTTTAAGATAATATTTGCTGAATCACCGCCGAAGCTTCTCGAAAAAGCTCCTTCCTTCCTTCATCTTCATACCCATCGTTTCAACAAAATCGTAATCAACCTCAAAAGCTTCAAAATAAACATCGTTGTCGGGATCTCTTCCCTGGCCATTCCATACCGCCATGACTATATCCACGCCCAATCATTTTATGATACGTAGAGCTTGCATTGACAACACCGGGAATATTTTTAAGTTCTGCTATAAATGCCTTCTCTTTTCCTTGTATATTACCTTCTGCAGACAAGTCGAAGAACATTATTTTTATTATAACCAGCATCAGTGTTTTGTATAAATTGCATCTGCTGATATATAACCATCACTGCGACAATTAAAATAGTTGATAGTGTAAATTGAAAAACCACCAATCCTTTTCTCGACAATACTTCGGCAACGGAAGTGTTGACTTTCCCTTTTAATACCGAAAGCGGGTTAAACTTTGATAAATACAAAGCGGGATAACTTCCTGCCAGTAACCCTGTGCATAGAACAATGGTATAAAATAAATGATGATTGTCGCATCGAAATGAAGATTGATCTGTTTTCCTGTAATCTGGTTGAATGCAGGCAATAGCAACAGAGCAATACACAACTGCAAATACAGTTGCACATAAGGTCAGCAACAACGATTCGGAAAGAAATTGAAAGATGAGTTGTTTGCGATCTGCACCAACCACTTTCTTAATGCCGATTTCTTTTAAACGTCTTGATGCCTTTGCTGTGGAAAGGTTCATGAAGTTGATACACGCGATCACCAAAATAAATATTGCCAGTATTGAAAACAGTCTCACATATTCAATTCTGCCCGCGCCGTTTGCATTATCGCCATAAGTATCGTGCAGGTAAATTTCTGAAAATCTTGTTGCAGAAACTTTTCGTGCAGTGTCGCCGGTATTGAAGGTAATTACGTCTGCAACCTTTTTGTTGAAGGCATTGATGTCTGTTCCCTTGTTTAATAATACATAATTGCGCGGACCCCGATTGCCCCATCTTGTTACCCACTCTTTTATGACTTTGAAATATTCAAATGATAATACAAAGTCAAACTGCTGTGAGGAATGTTTAGGTACTTTTTCAAATACGCCGGAGACATAAAAAGTGGTATCCTGATCAAAACGTAACAGGCTTTCCAATAATATTTTCTGTAGTACCAAAAAGTTTCTTTGCAAGCTCGTCGGATATCACAATGGAGTTTTATTTTCGAGCACTTTATTTTTATCGCCTTCGATAAGTTTAAAAGAAAAAATATTGAAATAATCCTTGCCGACATATTGCCCGGTGGCTTTAATATTTTTATCGCCAGCAGAAAGCGTGTATTGCGGAAACCAATGGGGTGGTGCTACTGCTGCTGCATATTCAACTCCCTGTATTTGTTGCTTAACCGTTTCGCTCAATAAGCCCGATGATTCTTCTGAGCCGTTCTCCATGAGTTGATATAAGCGGTCGTCATTTGCGAAGAATTTATCATAGCTTCAATTCGTCGTTCACCCATAAAAAAATAAGCAATGCACAGGCAAGCCCGGCAGATAAACCAAGTACATTTAGAAATGTAAATTGTTTGTCTTTTACAAGGTTTCGCCAGGCGATTTTGAGATTTGTCTTAAACATAAATCGATCTCTGTATTAGGGTTGAGACCTATACCCGCAAAAACATGCCAGCGGGTAACAGTTTGATAATCCGTAGATTACAAAGACAGATCCGACGGAGTGGTCGTTTCCGGTACAATTGATTGGCCGTTTTTGCAGAAGACGAGAAGAATGTGGGAGAGCACCTGCACCATCCGAGGGTGAAAGCGTTACGGAAACTGTCAAATCGAAACGCAAAGTAATCTGCTGGCAATGACCTAAGCCATGAAAAGTCAGTCGGTTTTATTGCCGTCGCCGTACACGTCGATCAACGACTCAATGCTTGTTTTTAAGGTGTCTGACGCTTCTGCGAAATAATCGTCTTTGTTTTTTTTGGAGGCCTTGTTGTCGGTCGACTTCTTCACAGCTGTTCTAATGGCGTCCAGGTCTTCGAAAAAAATGGCGGTGTGCTTTTCGTAATATGGATTCACGGCTTCAATCTTGATCAAGTGATCTTCGTATTCCGAAACAAGAGTATAAATCTCTTTCACATTATCTGCCGAATGTCTTCTCGGTATCCGGTCAAATAGATCAGTGAGAGCAGCTGTAGTTGGATTCATGTTAGCGCAAATATATCAAATATCAACTGTTGAGTGGCACTTCGCCTGTGCCCATACCTTCACTGTTCAGACGGTCAACCTTACTGATTTTTAATTTTTGATTTCTATTTGGCCTAACATTAAAGCCTGTCAAAGAGGTCCTTGCCAAATTGCTCGAGGGATGGATCCCTGGCTCCCATCAACAACAGTGTGGTGCCTGCGCCCAGGTGATTTCTCGCTTTGTCTAGAAACAGGTTCCGGTCTTCAACAAAAAAGGCATTTTTCCCCGATGCTTTTATGTCATTGATCAGATCCAGTGAGGAAATATCCTTGGTGGTGGTGCCTCCGGCATAAAAGATCTCGCTCATCCAGATCTCATCCTGTTCTCTTAATGCCTGGCTGATTTCGCTTACAAATTCCTTACGAAGAAACTTCGTCGGCGTATATCCGTGGGGCTGAAACCATGCGACCACCTTGCCGGAAACGGGCTGACAGGCAGTGATGGCAGCTGCGCATTTCACAGGGTTGTGCGCAAAATCATCCACCACCCATACTCCATTCTTTTGGCCCAACACCTGGGCACGCCTGTAAATGCCTTGATAATGTTGTAAGGCTGCTGCTGCATCAGCCAGTGAAACACCGGCTAAGACCGCCGCCGCCGTCGCGGCGACAGCATTTTCCATGTTGTGCCGCCCCAAAATATTCAATTCAAAATCCTGCCCGTTAATGTTAAAGGAAATATGAAATCCCTTTTGATGAAAGGCTGTTGCCTGAAATCCAGCATTCTGATCACTGCCGTCGATACAAAAATCATTTTTCGCGTCAGCAGATAAGTTCCGGGAGTACTCATTCGACCGGTTGACCGAGAAATACCTGCTGTTGCTACGGAAGATTTCAAACACCTTGACCAGCTCATCCAACTCCTTATGGTCCTTCTCTATATTCAGCAAGACGCCAATTTCCGGACGATATTGAACAATCGATCCATCGCTTTCATCGGCCTCGATGATCAGCCACTCGCCTTTGCCGACAAATGCATTTCCGACCTTGCCTTTTTTGATCAGGTCCACAAGCCCGGCGCCGCTGATCACGGATGGCTCCTTACCGGCATGCCTCATAATATCAAACAACATCCCGGTTGTGGTACTTTTCCCGCTGGTTCCTCCTATGGCTATTGTCTTTTTCGTTGTGGCGATCAGTGCCAGCAATTCGGAACGCCTGATAATGGGAATACCAAGTTCCATAGCCTTTTTCACTTCCATCACGGTATCCTCAATGGCCGTAGAGACCACCACCAGATCGGTAGCTGAAGTTATTCCCTCCCCATTCTGCAGGAAACACTGTATGCCTTCCGCTTCCAGCTTCGCTTTTATGTCACCGGCCTTACCCTCATTAAAAAAGCGGTCGCTACCGCTAACCTGCAGCCCCGTGCCCTGCAAGTACTGGGCGATGGCACTCATTCCAGCACCGGCAACTCCAATAAAGAAAGGGCTTTTTATATTTTCCAGACTTGATATCATAGTCCACAAATGTAAATTAATGATCGTTCATTATCATCGGCGACTGAAGTATCAATGCGTGCCTGGGCGGTGGCGAGACAAATGCATTTTCAGAGGGAGGGCGATCTATTTATGCAAAAGCCACGTCTGTGTTAGACATGGCTTCTGTATAATTATTTAAATGCTGTCAACTACCGCTCTTGACCCGGCTTTGTTCTTCATCGGCACCACTGTTGCGGCGACGTGCAGGGGCGATGTTGTTTTTGCCGAACTTATAGGTGAAGGAAATGTTGAACACCCGGTTGTCTCTTCTCCTGTTGTTGGTAATGTCTAAATCGACATCGGCATAACGCGAGTAGCCGCTGAAATTAGTGGTACGGAAGATGTCGCGAACACCGAACTTGATCGTAGCTTTCTTGTTCATCACCGTTTTTGCTATAGCGGCATTCACGGCACCCATTGGCCGCCCGATCAGTAAGCCCTCCGACGGGTTGGAGTTGAACCAGCCACTGACCTCGCCAGTCCAGGTGTCAGCAAACGTGAAGCTATTGGTCAGGTTGCCGTCGAAGTTGGTCACGGTGATATGTACCGGCGTGTTTGCAGCTCCGTCCGTGTACAAGCCATTATACTGGTTGCTAAAAACCCCTGTATAGACATTCAGGTTCCACCACTTTACGAGTTGTTTGTTTAGCGACACCGACAGACCAAACTGTTGCAGACGACTGAAGTTCTCCTTGGTTTGAAAAGTGGTTCTCTTTTCGGTGTTCTGCTTCAATATTTCGGTAATGATACTATTAGTTTGAGTGAAGCTGAAGGTTGTAGTGAGAAACTTATTATAGGTATGGCTTAATTCGATCCTGTTTGAAAACTCGGGCTGGAGGTAGGGATTGCCCTGGCCGTAGGTTAATGAGTCAAGGAAAAAGATAAAAGGGTTGAGGTCTTCATAGTCGGGCCTTCTTATTCTGCGACTGTAAGCGAAACTCAACTGGTGTTTATCATTGATAGTATAAACTGCGCCGGCATTGGGAAACAGATTGGTATAATTCCTTTGGAAGCTGGAGTCATTAAGTTTCTGTGTGCCACTGGCATTGGTATTTTCCACGCGAAGGCCAGCCGGTAAACTCCCATTTTTTTAAAGTTTTTGTAAGGATGGCATATGCGGCGTTTACATTTTCCTTGTAAATAAAGTGATTTGTTCGCTGCTCGTCTATTTTCCAACCTGTGCTGGTGTCCCTCTGATAGATCACATTGTTGTCGGTATTTACAAAACTGGTCTTGAGACCAGCCTCCAATTTCGTGGTTTTGTTAAAGGGATGAACGTAGTCTGTTTTAGCAGTGTAAATTCTGATTTCCGAGGGAAGATTGCCATCTAATAAAATTGTGTTTCCTCTCTTTACATCACCGGGATCATAGATTTCTGTGGTTAGAAAGTTAGTCCCCTTGTTTTTATAATAACCCTGATCGAGGTCTACCGTCCATTCCCGGCCAGTTGAGTCAAAAGTATGTTTGTAGTTGAAGTTGGTATTTATGCTTTGCGTCTTGTTCGCGTTGTAGGCATCCGAAAGCAGCACGGTGTTAATACTGCCGTCGGGATCCCTCAGATTCGAGAAACTGTTTTGCCAGTTTTTCCAGGGATTGATGTTGCCCGATATTACTATACCCGCTACATCTTTCTTTGTAAAGTTGTAGTCGAGTCCCAGTTTCAGGTTATGCCAGTTGCTTTTGTTGTGCCTGGTGGTTGACTGGTCGGAGGAACCGGAGAATTGGGTGCTCTTATAAAAATTTCTATCGATAGTCAATACGCCAAGACCTTCCCATTGCCCGCCATCATAGCTACCGAAGACGTTGAGACTTTCATTACGATAATTAAAATTGGCACCAGCGAAATACTTGGGATAAAAACCCTGGTTATAGGTCAGGCTCACGTTGCCATTCATGCCTTTGATAGTGCCTTTTTTTGTTTTGATATTGATAACGCCCGCATTGCCCGAGGCATCATATTTGGCAGGAGGGTTGGTCATAATTTCTATCTGGTCGAGCCCGCTGGCCTGTATACTCCGTAAAAATGCCGCCAGTTGCGTACCCGACAGGTAGGTTTGCTTTCCATCGATCAATATCAGTACGCCGCTTTTTCCCTTCAGACTTACGTTGCCATCGTTGTCCACTGCAACCCCAGGCGATTTTTCGAGGATTTCCAATACGTTCAAACCGGCGTTCGTTGGAGAGGCATCGACATTTACCAGGGTTTTGCCGGCTCTCACTTCAATGGGGGGCCTCTTGGCAGTGACTACGACGCCTGCCATAGACTGGCTGCGCACGGTCAACTCTATTGTTTTTAAAATGACGTTGAGATTCTTCGGGGATATTTCTGCTGGTGAATAGGAGGGTGAATAGCCAACTGCGGAAACCAGGACCAGGTATTTGCCATCAGCGATCTTGTCGAATTCGAATGTGCCCGTTTGATCCGACATGCCGGATTCCACTATGGACGAATCTTTGGCCTTGAGAAGAGCAACGGTGGCTGATTCAAGGGCTTTTTGATTGGCGGTAGTGACGGTGCCCACGATTCTTCCCTTGTTCGTCTGAGCCAGTGAGGTAAGGGAGCCAAGGATGCAAGCCAGAAAAAAAATTATTTGTAATTGTTTCATATCTAACAGGTTGCCAGGGGTATCCTGGTTTATTATTCTTCCAAAGTAAATCTTTGTATGGATCGGATCGGGTGTAAAAAAATGAACGGGTGTTTTTCCGGATGACCGGCTAAACCACCATAATGGTCACTATGACGCCGAACCTGTACAGAAGGTTACAG
The DNA here is from genome assembly GCA_963808065.1 of uncultured Chitinophagaceae bacterium. Classification (GTDB taxonomy): domain Bacteria; phylum Bacteroidota; class Bacteroidia; order Chitinophagales; family Chitinophagaceae; genus Flavitalea. The sequence continues at coordinate 891,351 of CAWEEK010000005.1, read as the reverse complement.
CTACCACCCATATTTATTTTTGCCTGGTCCCATTGCGTTCAATTCGCCGGGAAGCAGTCTTTAATTACCCTTCGGGCAACCTAAACTGTTGCGAATGCCAATCGCGCAACCCCTCATCCTGACTCGTTATGGGGTCGGGTTGTTCACCAGATTATCTATTGGTTAATTATTTATAGTATCTCAACATATCCATCGGTCCCATTTACCCGGATTCTTTGACCGTCTTTGATTAGTTTGGTAACATTCTCCATTCCGACAACTGCGGGTAAACCATATTCACGCGCGATAACCGCTCCGTGGGTCATCAGTCCACCAACTTCGGTGACCAGACCTTTGATAGAAACAAATAATGGTGTCCAGCTGGGGTCAGTAAATGAGGTGATTAATATGTCTCCATCTTCCAGATCCGCATCCTCCATCCTTAAGATGACACGGGCGCGTCCCTCAATAACTCCCGAAGAAACAGGCAAACCTACTATAGCTCCGGCTGGAAGATTTTCTCGGTTGTACGCGCTCGTAATGACCTCACCATCGGAGGTGAAAACACGTGGAGGAGTTAGTTTTTCATATAATTTGAGATCTTCTTTTCGTTTGCTGATGACCTGGTAGTCCAGTTTATTGGAGCGAACGACTTCGCGAAGCTCTTCAAAACTCAGGTAGTAAATATCTTCTTTTTCATGAAGAACCCTGGCTTGTACCAGTTTTTCGGCTTCTTTCATCAGAGCCTGCTTATAAGCGAAGTAGCGACTAACAATGCGATATTTCGGGTATTCGCGATAACCGGCAAAATTCCGGACCAGGTCAATCATTCGTTTTGTTTCTTTTGCTTTTTCCTCACCATCTGGCAGCTGCTTCAATCGATCCAATAACTCCTGTTCCTTTTTAAGCGCTTCCTTTCGACCTTGCTCAAATTTCCGATGGCTTTCATTGGCCTCAAAATTTTTGATATTATTCAGAATCATCGGGACCAGTGTAGTTGGTTTTTCGCTCCAACGGGTTTTTGTAATATCGATTTCCCCGGCGCATCGCATTCCGTATTTGTTTAGATAAGCATCAATAGCATCCCGGGTTTCCTGTCCACCTTCAAATTGAACCAGTTCATCCAAAAAGGTATCATCTTTTTTTACGCGTTGCAAATATTCGATTACTTCCGGATAAGGTCGAATCACATCAGCCACATCCAATAGTTGCAGGCCCATTTCCGAAGTAATATTGTTTGGCGCAGATTGAGCAAGTACGTCTGCAGCATTTTTCTCCCCTAACCATTCACTCATCTTTTCGTTTATCCAAGTTGCCGCATTCATACCAGTCATGATAACTTCAAAACTTTGTGACTCAGAATGGGATTTCTTTGATTGCTGAATATCGTCCAGGATAAAATCAAACAGATCCAACCCAGATTTCGACTGAATATTTTGTTTTAACGCTTCAATCGATGCCTGACTGCTTCTGACCAGATCAGAAACAATTGCTGGATTGTAGTCGTTTAGTGCCTCATAATTCGGAGGCGGTGCAGCTTTATTACTTTTATTGGCCCCTGATTCTTTGTTATCGTCCGGCAATAATTTTATGAAACCCTCACGTTCTACGATGTTTGTAAGCGCGCCTTTGATAAGCGGATCGGATTTTCCCAATACATTTACCAGAGTGTTTCTGCCTGCGGGTGAAGCCAACATAGGGGCAACATCAACAAATAACCTCCCACCAGCTGTGCGCATAAGTGCCGGGGTGAGCAACAGAAAAAAAGACAATCCCAATGGTTTCATGGCATCGGTCATCATTTGTTGATGACCAACTGAAATGTAAACGTGATTTTCCTGATCGTTCGTTTCAGGGATCGGGTATAAAGTAGTGATTGGTCTGCTCTGGACAATATAAAATGTGGCATCAGCCAAACACCATTCGATGTCCTGGGGACTTCCGAAATGTTCTTCGATCTTTCTGCCTATGCGCTCGAGCTGCAAAATCTGTTCGTCCGTCAGCGCTTGCTTGTTCTGCGTCTCCGGTTTAATCTCCTGTTCCTTCGTACCGCCGTCTTTCATTGCGTAAATAGCCAGTTTCTTGGTGGATACGCTCTTATCTATAATCTTGCCGTTGCTGACTTTGTAGTTATCAGCATTTACGAGGCCGGATACCATGGCCTCACCGAGTCCGAAGCTGGCATCGATGGACAAAACTTTCCTGTTCGAATTGACGGGATCGGCAGTAAACAATATTCCTGCCGCCTCCGGGAAGACCATCTTTTGAACAATCACAGACAGGTGGACCTTTCGGTGGTCGAAGCCATTTTGGATTCGATAAATTACCGCGCGATCGGTAAACAGCGATGCCCAGCACTTGCTGATATGTTTTAGAATTGAATCCTTTCCCATAACGTTCAGATACGTGTCCTGCTGGCCTGCAAAGGAAGCCGTTGGTAAATCCTCAGCGGTTGCGCTGGACCGTACTGCATAGGCATTTTGTTCTCCGAGGTGCTCGAGACGTCGGGTTATCTCATTGTCGAGGTCTTTTGGAATCGCTACTGCTTCGATCTCCTTTCGGATTTTTGCACTGGTGTCACTAATCTCTTTCCTGTTATCAACTTTTAGAATGGCTAATTGATCCATCAGTGAATTGAACTCTTCGCTATTCTCAATAATTTGTTTATATACTTCCGTAGTAACACAAAAACCCGCTGGTACTTTTACACCCTCAATCCTCGTGAGCTCCCCCAGGTTCGCGCCTTTACCCCCAACAACCTGGAGTTTTGTTTTGTCAACGTCCTTAAAACCCAATACAAATGAAGTCATGCTATTTATATCCGCCATAATTTTGTATTTAGTTCTCAATTTTCATTTCATCATTTCCTTTGCATTCATTGTTCATTTCCTTGTCAACTTGTAAAACAAATGCGTTGTCAACGCCGATGGAATAGCATCGCTTATTGCAATGTCAAATTTGTCCTTCTTAATGTTCTCAAACAGCCGGATGCCACTACCCAAAATAACGGGGGCAATGTGAATGGAAAACTCGTCCACCAGCCCGGCGTTGAGAAACTGTTGTATGATGTTAGCGCCTCCCTGGAGCCTGATGTCTTTACCTTTCGCGGATTGTTTTGCTTTCTCTAGTGCACTTCCTATTCCGTCGTTGATAAAATAAAAGGTCGTGGTTCCTTTTTGCACCCACGGTTCTCTTTTTTGATGCGTCAACACATAAACATCCGCTTTGTACAAGTCTTCGGCCCAATGTTGTTCTCCTTCATCAAACATTCTCTTGCCCATTATATAAGCACCGGTTCGTGCTATTGTGGCTTCCAGGAGTTTGTTGTCAGGTCCTTCTTCTCCACCTTTTTTCTTACCCGACATTTCCACAAATGCTTTTTGGTTAAACATCCACTTGTGTATTGACACGCCACCGTCTCCAATTGGATTCTGGGGGCCACGGTTGTCTCCTGCCATATATCCGTCAAGGGAAATGCCACTGTCGAAAATAATTTTACTCATGTGGTTTGAATTTTTCTAGTTTATTCATATAGTTTGAAGACGTACCGACCTGTTCATATGATAATAGAAGTAGGAAACAGCTCCAAGAGCGATAGGAATGGCCATAAATACCAGGTTCGCGACCATTTCACGAGCTGACGATGTAGACACTATGCAAAAAGTGGCGCCGACCAGATCAAATAAAAGCCCGGCATAGGCCCATTCTTTAACCCGGGAGTAACCAGGAAGTAGAATCGCAATAACACCTAATGTTTTTGCAATCCCGAGAAAGGGCAGTAAATAAAGTGGCATACCCATTTTAGTAAAGCCGGCAATTGCAATTTGAGAAGAAACAATATCCGGCACTGCAAAAACAAACATGAATGCCGCAAATACGCCTGTAAATGTCCAGTAAAGAATTCTTATCCTTTTCATAGTGGATGATTTTGTTGTAGATTTATTGATGTAATAATTTGTAAGTATTCACTACAACACCACACTCATACGATTCCGATTTTACCAATTGCAATCTTGTTCTGTCCGGGAAAATTCTTAACCCGTTACCGATGGCCGTTGGATTAATAAACAGGTTCAATTCGTCGATGAGGTTTTCTTTAATGAGGTTGGAAACAAACTCGGCACCGCCATAGACGATGATGTCTTTTCCAGCTTGGGTCTTTAATTTATTTACGGCGTCAGCCACGTTCTCATTGGTGATGGAGGTGTTGATGCCTGATATTGTTTTTTGTGACTTGCTGAAAACAATTTTTTTGGCGTCCACCAATTTTCTGGCCAAAGGCTGAGATTCGTTTTCTGGCTTATTCACTATGGCTTCCCAATGAGAATTAAAGCCATCAGTCATCTTTCTGCCTAATAAGATAGTATCAATGGAATCGGTGACCTCATGAATAAACGATTTTAGCTTTTCGTCCAAATTCCATGTCATCCAGTCCAATTGGCCTTCGGGTCCTGCAACGTATCCGTCAACGGACATTTGCATCTGTAATTTTAGTTTACGCATGATTGTAAGATTATTTGTGAGTTAACTGACACCGGATATTATGATCTCGTTGAACGCAACGCGTTTGTTGTTTCATTCATAATTTCAATGGCTTTTGAAAAGTAGGTCTCAAGGATTTTGGTTTCTTCGTCTGAAAATGAAGCAGTAAGTTTTTCTGACTTGCTTCGGTATTCTTTATAAAGCGGCGCAAAAACGTCCATTATCCTTTTAGTGTTTGGTACAATCATCACCTTCCGCCTGTCGTCTTTAGCAAATTCTCTTTTGACCAGTTTTTTCTTTTCAAATCTGTCTATTAAACCTGTCACAGCACCTGTCGTTAAACCCGTTAAATTTGAAAGCTCGCCTGCTGTCATTTGCCCCTTTTCTATCAGGAAGCCCAGGTATTTATGGTCGGTCCCCGAAAGCCCTGCCTTTCGGCCAATGGCTTCGTGCATCTGAATTGAGGTGTATGCATATGCCTGGCTCAGTTTTCTTATTCGTTTTATTATCTCATCATTCATTTTATATCTTATTCGGTAAATATCTTAGTTACAAAGATAATATTGAACTGATAAGCTGACCAAATAATTTTGTCGATTTTTAAGATCTTATGACAGTTTTAGGATCGCTTTTGTGTCAAAAATGCCCCTCTACTAAGGCTAATTTCCATCCTGAATGTTTCTAATAAATGCACGAGTTTTGTGCACTGATACGATTCTTTACAAAGATTAAAGTCATTGCTTATGCCAAGTATTCATCACGAGTTGCTTATTAATGCCGCACCTGAAAAAATTTACCATGCGATCACCAGCCAGGAGGGTTTGTCGGCATGGTGGACGCCCGACACGAACGCAAAACCCGAGCTTAATACCGTTGCGCGTTTTTCGTTTGGATCGAAATACCACAAGGAAATGAAAATAGTGGAACTAAAACAAGATGAGCTAGTTAAATGGCATTGCATTGCAGGCGCCGACGAGTGGATTGGCACCAATTTTTCCTTCCGTATTCAACCAGTTGATAACGGCTCTGTGTCGAATTCCTATCCTGAAATCCTGGGGCAGCTGGAACAACAAAGGAATTTCAAAAAAGGAGCATTGCTGATCTTTCATCACGACGATTGGAGAGAATATACGCCGATGTTCGCGGAATGCAGCTACACCTGGGGGCAATTCCTGAGAAGCCTGAAATTGTTTTGCGAAACCAGTAAGGGCCGGCCCTGGCCAAATCAACACCGTACGGAACCATAAGTATAGAAACTCCATAGTGAATGAGTCACGATTTTAAGATTGTAAACAAGGAGTGGGACAGATTTGCACACCTTTTCAAGAGACAGGAAATTCCCACGAAAACTATCCTATTAAAAGAAGGCGAAATCTCTAAAAAGGCATTCTATATAGAAAAAGGTTGTTTAAGAGCTTGGTTCAACAATAATGGTAAGGACATAACCTTTCAGTTTTTCTTCGAAGGGGAAGCTGTTTCCTCTATCGAAAGCTTTATGACAAAACAACCAGGTTTATTCAATATCGAGAGTATTGAACCCTGTGTCATTCACTCAATTTCCAAAAATGATTTTAGTAAGATTATTGACACCTCACCAACAATCAGGCAACAGATAGACGAACAGATCCTCCATCGGTTGATTTTTTATCAGAAGCTGTTTCTTTCCCGTATCAAAGACAATCCCGAAAAAAGATACCTTGAGCTTCTAAAAAACAATCCTGAAATCTTGCAACGGGTTCCGCAGCATTACATCGCGTCCTTTTTAGGCATTACCTCTGTTTCATTGAGTCGTATCCGAAACAGGCGATAAGCATTTCTTTATAATTGTTATAGTCCGCCCCATTTAAACATTTCATGCGAGTATGCGAGGATAGGAATAAATCAAGTGATAAATAGCCGCCGACAAAAAAATTCTATTTATTTTTTTTTGGATCAACCTTTGGGTCCTTTGATTTGACCCTCCCGGATTCGATGAGAGCGGACTGGAGAAGGTATTCAATCTGACCATTCACGCTTCTGAATTCATCATCCGCCCACTTTTGTAGATCCTTCAGAATCTGCGGATTTATGCGAAGTATGAAAGCTTTCTTATCTGCCATACATTAATGATGCAGTGTGCCAGTATTTACAATCGGGTTAACCTCCTTATCGCCACAGAGCACTACAAGCAAGTTGCTCACCATAGCAGCTTTTCGCTCTTCATCAAGTTGCACGATCTCCCTTTCTGACAACTTCGCGAGGGCCATCTCAACCATACCGACCGCTCCTTCCACTATTTGTCTCCTCGCGGATACGATCGCAGTGGCCTGTTGCCTCCGCAGCATCGCACCTGCTATTTCCTGGGCATATGCCAAATGACTTATCCTGGCTTCTATCACTTTTATCCCTGCCGGTGCAAGGCGGTTGTTCAGCTCCTGTTCCAGCAACTCATTCACTTTTTCTGTTCCGCCGCGTAAGGTTACTTCTGCGTTTTCTTCTTCAAAGTTATCATAAGGGCAGACGCCTGCGAGATGACGCACGGCCGCCTCACTTTGAATGCTTACGTATTTGTTGTAGTCATCCACCTGAAACACCGCTTTGGCAGTGTCTTCAACCTGCCAGACGATAACAGCGGCTATCTCAACAGGATTACCAATCTTGTCATTCACCTTCAACGACTGCCCATTTAAATTGCGCGCTCGTAGAGAAATGCGATGCCTTGACGTAAATGGATTCGTCCAGAAGAATCCCCCGGATTTAACGCTGCCTGTGTAGGTGCCAAACAAAACCAAAACAATGGCCTCATTTGGGTTAATGATGAACAAGCCACGAAACACCAATACAAACGATAGCATGGCAATTATACCACCGAGAGGAAATCGATTACCAAAAAAAACTATTCCCGCGATGAATAGCAACACAGCAAGGGCTGCCATCGCGAAACCAGAAATCGGATTTGCTGAGTTTTCTTTAATCATAACTCTGATATTAATATGATATCATAAATATATCAGAAACTTTTTAATAATCAAACTTTTTTTTGGGGATCTTTATTACGCGTGAGTCTGTAGGAAGCCTTCAGGCAATATGATCCTGGTATCTGTTTAGGCTGCTCCTGAACAGGTTGTTTTGCTGAATAGAATTTGAAATCGTTCAGAGTCGATCAGCCAAATGGTTCGCTAATGGATTTGGCGTGTTGCCGATATCATGGCAGGTACCGGAAAGATGATGGGCAACAATTGTTTGTTCACACCGGGTTTCAAAGCTTAATTTAGAGTGTGAATTTTTCCCCGCGAGGACAGTTTTATGGAAAGTCGAATCAGACGCTTTTTTTAAAAGGCATCGTTCTGAACGACGCAGACTATGTGTGTGACAGAGTCGACTGGCACTATCATGAAAATGCTTACTTCACATTTCTTTTGGAAGGTATGGTCCTCGATGGAAATCGGAAGGATGTCCATGAAAATACAGCCGGAGATTTAATGTTTCAGAATTGCCAGGATCCACATTACAATATTGGCTCAAAACTGTTTACCCGTGGTTTTCACGTTGAGATCGATCCATCCTGGTTTACTCAATTTGATATTTCAGCGAACTTTTTACAAGGAAGTGTCAGTATAAAAGATCCGGTCATAAAGCTTTTGATGTACAATATCTTCCGGGAAACAAAATTATACGACGGGGAAAGCCAGTTAGGAATAGACACCCTGCTGGCGCAACTCATTGTCGCGCTTAAAGCGAAAGGCCCTCTGGCGGGCCGACAAGTGCCGGCTTGGGTCCCAAAAGTGAAAGAGGCACTTCATGCGACAACGGAAAATTGGAACCTAATAAATCTCGCAAAGTTGGCAAATGTTCATCCTGTTCATTTGTCGCGACAATTCCCCAAATACTTTCAGACATCAATCGGTGACTACGTCAGAATGATCAGGACTCAAAAAGCATTGACGCTTTTGCCCAGCAGGAACATGACACTTACCGAGATATCTAACGAATGTGGCTTTGCAGACCAAAGCCATTTTATCCGGTGCTTCAGGTTCTACCACCGGCTTTCACCGCTTCAGTATAGAAGATTCCTGCAAAAATCCCCGATACGTTAATCTTGTTCTATTTTAAGGAGATCCTAAGGATTAGTTTTGAATCCATTAACGGATGAGAATCATTATGCGTAACCTTGTTTTTCTTTTTTGCCAGTTCGCTTTGGGGGTCTTGCAGGGTCAACCGAACGATATTGTTACAACGCAGGGCATTACCTCCGCGTTTCACATGGCGAATCTCGGTAAGATCGTATTCACTTCACGAAACGTTCCCACATCTGAATTACACCAAAATGATGTACTAACGGAATACACCCTTACCAATAAAAGTGATCTCTTCATGACCGTTTTCATGAGTAATTCCATGACGAACTACCTGCATCGTTTGGCCCCAGATCTAACGGCGGACAGCCTGGTGAAAGTGGGCAATTATCAATTTGCAATATTTGTAGACGGGATCCTTATTTATGAAAGTAATCTGTATCCCGGGGCTCCATATAAGAGTGTTCAGGATACCGCGACTCTTATAAGTAAACCTTTGATTGATAACCAGCATGAGGGCGTCTATTGGACCCAGTCTTATTGGGGGAGATTTTTATTTAACGGAGGAGACAGTGTGTTAACGGATGGCAAGCACTTGCTGACCATGCAGATCAGGCCCTATATTCAACGGGCGGCCGAAGTCAAAGTTGGTGATGTCATCGCAAAAGGTGATTTGGAGCTTATCGTTAATCGGAAAGCGAAGATAGATATTACGAAGGTCCACTTGAGTCCGATAAAATCTTACGCTGGCCTTGAAGTATCTAAAGACAAATTTGACAGCACGAAGATTAAACACTTGAAGGCGAATATTGAACAGGATGTTTTTAAGCACATCAATGGGGTTTTGGTTCTCTCCGGGGGGAAATTACTGATTGAAGAATATTTCAACGGCGAGAACCGGTACTCCCTGCATGATCCCAGGTCGGTCGGGAAGTCGTTTGCTTCTACTATTACCGGCATTGCCATCCATGAAGGTTACCTCAGAGGAGAAAGCCAGCAGCTGAAAGAGTTTTACGACTTGCATCGGTATTCAAACTATTCTGTAGAAAAGGAGAATATTTCACTAAAAGACCTGCTGACTATGAGCGCAGCTTTAGACGGCGATGACAATACAAACTCTCCGGGTAACGAAGAGAATATGTATCCGACGGAAGACTGGGTGAAGTTTGCACTGGATTTGCCCGCGAATCCCGCCAGGACAAAGGGAGAATGGCATTATTTTACTGCGGGGGTCGTTCTATTGGGTGACATCCTTAACAAAACCGTTCCGGGTGGGTTGGAGAAGTATGCGGAATCAAAACTTTTCAAACCGCTTGGAATCACAGACTATAAATGGAGTTATACCCCGCAGAAGGTCCCGAATACAGCAGGAGGAATCCGACTGCGTGCTCTGGATTTTGCGAAGTATGGTATGTTGTATAAGAATCATGGGAAATGGAAGGAGAGACAGGTGCTGCCAAAACAATGGGTTAGGAAAACATTTACGAGGCACAGAAGCATTGGTGGCAGGACGCAGGAATACTACGGCTATCTTTTTTGGAACAAGAAATTTCATGTTGCCGGAAAAGAGTTTGATACTTTCTATTGCGCAGGCAATGGCGGCAACAGCATTTTTATTTTCCCTGATCAGCCCTGGGTTGTTGTCATTACTGCCAGCGCATACGGCGCAATCTACTCACATCAGCAGGTGGAAAAGATGATGACAGATTTCATACTACCCGCGTTACTAGGTGGCGAGTAGACGGCAACGGAAAAGGTTAATAACCGAGGATACTTTCGTTGCCTCGAACGCAATCGGGTTTAACATGCTGTTGGATGGGCACTCATGGAAACAGCAGCGTTATTCAGATCTCAGACTGTGAATGGGATTAGAGACCACCGCCTTGACCGCCTGCACGCTAACGGTCAAGAGCGCGATCAACAGCGCTCCCGCGCCGGCCGATAAAAATACCCACCACTGGATGTCAATCCGGTAGTCGTATTGTTGAAGCCAGTTGCTCATGAGCTTGTACGCGACGACTGAAGCGATCACGGAACCGATCATCACCAGGTATACGAACTCACTCGAAAGTAAAAGCCACAACCGGGCAGCGGAGGCACCCAGCACTTTGCGAATTCCGATTTCTTTGATTCGTCTTTCCGCCATAAAGGCTGCCAGACCAAATAACCCCAGGCAGGAAATCAACACACCAAATCCCGCAAAGATGCCGGCCAACTTTCCGACCTGTTTCTCCAGTTGAAACTTGTCTTCATAATCCTGATCGGAAAAATGGTAGTCGAAGGGAAAGCTGGGGCTATATTTTTCTACTGTGCTTTGTATGGAAGGAAGTGCCGTTTGCGGCGAAATATTTTTTTTCAGACGGAGAAAAACGAAGTTGTTTGACGCGCCTGGATTGAAGAGGATCACCATGGGCCCTGGGGCTTTGAAAGGATCCCGAATGATCATATTTTTTACCACACCCACAATGTGCAAATCCCGGTTACCAGACTTCATCGACTTACCAATCGGATCCTTGTACCCGATGACATTCAGTGCCGCTTCATTCAAGATCACCCCGCTGGAATCAGTTTTATATGCTCTGGAGAAAGGACGACCCTGGACGAATTCGATCCCGGCAGCTTTTTCAAAATCCCATTCCGTCATCATCACGTCTAGAACGATTTGCGCATTGGGATCTTTACCTTCCCAGGAAAAATCACCCCAGGAATTAAAGAACGTAGTGAGTGGCCCGGAAGTCCTGGCGACCGCCTGCACATAATTGGTTTTAAGCAGTTCGGCTTTTAAGGGTTCGAAGTTCTTTGCCATTTCACTGTTCGAACTAATCCTAATCAGGTTGTTGGTATTGTAGCCAAGTGGTCGGGTGCGCGCGAATTTAATCTGTTGAAAAACGATCGCCGTTGAAATGATGAGACCTATTGAAATGGCAAATTGCGAAATCACCAGCACCTTGCGAAAGGCGACAGCCGCTTTTCCCTGTACAAACATCCCCTTCAACACTTTTACCGGCAGGAAGGAAGAAAGATAGAGCGCCGGATAACTTCCCGCAATCAGACCCGTAACGATGGCGGCACCGAAAACTGCGAGCAAGAGATTTATATTGGTTGCATCAAATCGAATGTTCTCAAAACCGATATCCTTTAACAGCGGTAGCACAAGCGGAACGATCAGCATCGTGAGGCAAAAAGCGATCATTGTTGTAAGCAAAGTTTCCGTCAGGAACTGCGCAATGAGCTGTGAACGCAAAGAACCGATTGCCTTTCGAATGCCTACCTCCCTTGCTCGCTTCTCTGACCTTGCGGTCGAGAGATTCATGAAGTTGATACAGGCAATCAGCAACACGAAGAAGCCGATCAGTGCAAACAATTTCACATAGGCATACTTGCCATCGGTCTTTACCCAGTTTTTGTATTCACTTCTCAGGTGCCAGTCTTTCAGAGGCAGCAAAAAGAGGTAGAGGTCCATCACAGTTTTGTCTCTGTCCGTATTCAGCGACTCTATTTTTTTGGAGAAGGCATCCATCGAAATCCCCTCCTTTAGTTGCAGAAGGTTGAGGTGAAAATTGTTCCCCCAGTCGTTTCTTTGACTTTTGATCCAGTCGTCGTGTGCTACCAGGTACTCAAATGGCGCAAGAAAATCAAATTGTATCGTGGAATTTGTCGGCACGTCCTTAACTACTGCGGACACAGATACATTGTGATCATTGTCCACCCGAATGTGTTTTCCTAAGGGGTTCTCCTGGCCAAACAGCGACCGCGCTGTGGATTCAGTGATCACCACCGAATTGATGTCGTTAAGCGCAGTGCCTGGGTTTCCCCGTGTGAGTTCGAAGGAAAACATTTTTAGGAAGTCGGGGTCGACAAATTGCACGGTTTTGCTAACACTGGTTTCACCCACCGAGAGAGCAACATTGTCCCCGCCCCTCAGCCGGGAGGCGGCTACTACCTCGGGAAAATTATTTTTCAGTTCGTAATAAAGAGGCATCGGCGTAAGCTGCTGGGTATTCCGCTCCTTGTTGAAAAACGTATTTTTTAAGACCATCGCGATTCGGTCCTTGTTCATATGAAACTGGTCGAAGCTGGTTTCGTACTGGATCCACAAACCAATTAGAACGGCGAACGACATTCCGATGGCCAGACCAAAGACATTAATGAAGGAGAAGCCTTTGTGTTGCAGCAGGTGCCGCCAGGCTATAATCATATAGTTTTTGAACATTCGGAGAGCTTAAGGTTTCAACGTAGCGAACAGGGTACCAATATTATGAAGGATTGAAAATCAAATCGAAGCAGGTTGCAACATCATCCAAAGAGTGCGATTCTGATACAACCTACGAACAGTTTCGGACAATCTTGACTCGTCCTAAAATAACTATACATTTTGCCTTCGGCACGAAAAACCATCCTGCTGGATATTTTAATTATATTAGCCAGATGGAGGTTAAACGAAGGGATTTTTTAAAAACATCACTGCTAGCAGGCATAGGAACTTCATTCATAAATCCTGACCCAATTTTTCAGGAAGAGCTGAAACATCCACAAAAAAAGAAAAGCATAATCGTGGCAGGAGCTGGCATTACCGGTTTATGCTGCGCGTATGAGTTAATGCGGCTCGGCCATGACGTGACCGTGCTGGAAGCTAGCGGCAGACACGGCGGACACGTGTTCACGGGCCGCGACGGACTCTCAGACGGCTTGTACGCCGACTTTGGCGCTGACCACATTACACAGCCTGGCTACGAACGTTTCTTCGAGTACGTGAAAAAGTTTGATCTGACCGTTCTACCTTATCCGAATGCTGAAGGTTCGGATGCAGCGCCAGGAAGGAACGCACTACGCATGATCGATGGCAAATTTTACACCGATGAGCAGCTTGCGAGTCCTGCTGTCTTAAAGTCGTTTGGATTTAACGACCGTGAAATAAAGCAGCTTTCGTCTCATCCCTGGTACACACTCGCGCCGATGTACCTCAAACCCTATCTCTCAAAATTTAAAGATCCCAACGAACCCTTCGGCATCGGATACGACGATCTCGACAAAATCCCTATAGCGGATATTTATAAAAAAGAAGGCGCTTCGGAAGCCGCACTCCGCTTTCTCGGCGGAAAGAACAGGTCTGCATTATTTACGATCTGGAGAAGAGCGGTGATGCAGTTTCGCGGAATTCCGGATTCGGAAGGAGACACTTTTCACCTGAAGGGTGGCAACCAGGAGTTGCCAAACGCGTTCGCGCGGCAACTCGGCGACCGTGTGAAACTCGCGCACCCCATTGTTTCAATTGACAGGACCGATACAAATGTTACCGTCCATTACCGCGCCTATGGCTACGAAGAGGTAAAACAAATGACTGCCGACGTCCTCGTCAATTGTATTCCATTACCTGTTTTCAGAAAGATTCCCGTTACGCCTGTTTTGTCTGCCGAAAAGCAATACGTGGTTGACAATCTTTCCTATTCATCGCATCCTTTCTATGTGTTTGAGGCCAGCACGAGGTTCTGGCTCGACGATGGATTTAAGAGCATCAACATGGAATTTGAACATCCCGATATTTCATCGATCTGGGAAGAAAAATATGACGTAAAGTCAAACCGAATTATTCTTAAAGCATACGCACCTGGAGGTGTTTCTGCGCTTCGGGGGCTGGCGGCATTCAGGGAAGTATATCCAGGAAAGAAAGACACGATTGTACAGGCATTAACGGTGGACTGGACTAAGGACAAGTTTGCGCCCACCTGTGAAATGCAGGCTTTTCCAATTGGTGAGATGCATAAGTTCTGGCCGGAGATGTTAAAGCCGGATGGAAGAATCTATTTTGCGGGAACGTACGCCGACAACCTGAGCAGGGGAATGGAATCATGTATTCGGTCCGCACAAAAAGCGGCGACCGAAGTCCATAAGCTATGACCATTGGTTTTCCAGCTTTTCTCACTCCCTAAAGCGAAACCTCTTTTTGAGTCATTTTCCTGTTTGCGTAAATCATTTTCCTTATCAGGCATTTATTTTGTTGTTAGATAGCTCAGATTTGCATTAAACCTTGAGACATGAAAGCTATCCTGACTGCCGCTGTTTTCGGCTGCTTCGTCTTATGTACAAGTGCCCAGTCTCCACGAGAAAAAGAGGCCATTAAAGGCTTATGCGGATGCTTTGAGGTAGAGTTTATGTATGCCGAAACTTTTGCGCCCGATGAGGAATATGAATTTCCCAAACGTTATCATGTAGGCGGTCTGGAATGGGTGGTGCCTGTAGAATCATCTGATAAAAAGATAGTCATCCAACACCTGTTACAGATCAGTGATACCATGATTATAAAACATTGGCGGGAAGACTGGGAATATGAAAAGAAAGACTGGTGGGTTTTTAATCATGATGCATCCTGGAAGCATGTGGAAGCAAAGAAACCGGTTAGCGGAGAGTGGACCCAAACCGTTTGGGAAGTAGATGACGGGCCCCGTTACCAGGGGAGTAGCAAGTGGGTGGAAACAAATAACAAATATTACTGGGAAAATACAGCCGACGCTCCCTTACCCAGAAGGGAGTATACCAAGCGCAAGGATTACAACGTAATGCAAAGAACAAACCGTATCATCAGTACAGACACGGGTTGGGTGCATGAACAGGATAATAAAAAGTATGTTCGTGCCGATGGCGCTGCTGACAAATTAATCTCACAGGAAAAAGGTTACAATATTTACCGCAAAACAGATGACAGCAAATGCGCTGTTGCGGCGGCCTGGTGGGCTAAGCACAAAGATTTTTGGGTAACCGTTCGCGACAAGTGGGCGTCGATGTTAAAGAACAAAACAGAAATAAAGTTAACCACAGAAATTGACGGTGAACGGTTATACGAAAAGTTGGATAAGCTGGAAGCTCAGAACCTTTCGGGTAACCGATTGAAAGAACAAGTAGGGTCATTGCTTGAGAAATATGCTTCAAAAGACTACCAGCCATCTTCTGTTTCTACGAAATGATATTGTTGATTACGGCGCTCAAACTTCGCTTCGGAATAAGGCCCTGATTCAGCCATCTTAATCATGCAGACAATCATTAAAAAGTTCAATTTCAAGGATAGTGGTATAGTCCTCAACGCTCCTGCCGAAATCGAAAGTGAGTTTGAAAAGCTTGGGTTTAAGACCAGGCTTGATTTAGATAAAAAGAGTCGCAATACGCTTGTCTTTATCAATAACGGCAATGAATACCGTAAATTTCTTAAAACCGAACTAGGGAAAATCGAATACGACAGCGTGCTTTGGTTCGCTTATCCCAAACAGAGTTCCAAGATAAAAACCGACATCAACAGAGATATCATCCGGGTGACCGGAGAAGAATATGGCATCACCACGGTAACTGCCGTTTCAATTGACGAAACCTGGAGTGCACTGCGATTTCGACCCATCGAAAAGGTTGGCAGATAGGGGCTCTTGTTAAGCCATCCCTCACAAATCTTTATTTTTGAAAGCAAATGGCTACAAAAAGCCAATTAACTAAAACTATGTCCTTATTGCAAAATCTCCTGGCAACCGGTACAGATGTAAACGACATTCCCTCTCCCGGTGGCTCTTACGTTGCATTGAACATCCGCGGTACAACTGCCACTGTCGCAATTCAATCTCCCATCGATCAGAAGAAATTCTTGTACAGAGGTATCCTTGGTAAGGACCTGACTACCGAGGACGGTTATCAGGCCGCAAGGATCTGTGCATTAAATGTCCTCAAACAGGTTAATCACTATGTAAGCGAGGATGACCTGGTTGGATTGAACCATGTTGACATCATGTATCAGTGCACGCAGGAATGGGACGAGGGTCCATTAGTAGCCAATGGTGCCTCTGATATTTTCTTGCAGGTGCTCGGAGAAAAAGGTGTACACACCCGATCCATTGCTGGCGTTTTTAGATTACCAAGACAGTTTTGCGTTGCAATCGTGGCCTCGTTCACTGTGAAGGACGGGGCAGTTTTGCAGAAATGATTATTTGAAACAAATACGGCATCAACTAATAAAATTCTATCTAATTATCCTCGCATAAATGGTCGCGGGATAAAGTTGAGTTTTCTGCTTACCTTTGACTTCTATAATCAATAGGCAGTGGTAATCATGGCTAACCTTCCCACCATAAAAACAGAAAGCCTGCAGGAATTCTACCGGAGGACGCAACAGGAAATCCCTCTGGATTTGCTGAATGAGCGCACAGGCATGGGACACTTCAATGTGAAACAATCATCAGTGATTGCTAACAAAACGCCTTACAATCGACGCGACTATTTCAAAATTTGCCTGAGCAGGGGTTCCGGAGAGCAGGGCATTTTGCGTTACAACGACAAGGAAATTCCGCTGGAGCAGCCTTGCCTGATATTTACTAATCCGTCGGTTCCCGCTTCCATTGAAACGAGATCTTCATCCATGAACCGTTTCTACTGTCTATTTGATACCAGGTTTATCCAGGGGTTCATGCGTCCGGATATACAGTACAGCTGTCCTTTGTTTAATCCCTCTCTTCACCCGGTAATTAAATTGACAGAAGACGAAAAGGATAAACTTGAGGTATATTTTCTTGAGTTGCAGTCGTTAATGACTACCAACTACCCCTATAAATGGGACATGATCAGAACCCTGTTGCTCCTCCTGATCCATCAGGGCATCCGACTACAACAGATGAGCCTCGCGCAATCGGCCTCCGTAACTGACCGGGTAGTCAATGGTTTCTTCAGTTTGCTTAACCAGCAATTCCCGATCGATTCTCCCGAAAATCCACTGAAACCGATCAGCCCTTCGTCCATTGCTGACCAATTGCACGTCCACGTCAACCACCTGAACAGCGTGATCAAGAAACATACAGGCCAAACTACCCGTGACATCATACACGAGCGGGTAATCGGCGAGGCAAAAACTTTGCTTCGGAATACAGACTGGAATATTGCCGAGATCGCCTACGCCCTTGGTTTCGAATACCCCTCTCATTTTAACAAGTACTTCAAACATTTGACGGCCAGCACGCCAATGGAGTTTCGCGGAGCAAAACAAGTCTCCGTGGCTGCACATCTTTGATTTGTATAATGATCTCTTTGAATCTTCTTATCAGGTAGGCGACCTGCCGGGGTAGCTTTGTCAGTCAAATCAAAGTATTCCATGAGAAGAGTTAATGAATCAAAAACAGGATTAAACACTGTCATGGCCTTTAGCCTTATTCCACTGTCGGGCTTTGCCATGGATGTTTTTATACCGTCTCTGCCCGATATGGCCAAGCAATTAAATGCCTCAGCTTCTTCCATACAACTTTCACTCTCCATATTTATCATCAGTTATGGTATTTCTCAGGTGTTGGTTGGCGGTTTGATAGACAGCTATGGAAGATATCGCCCCGGTCTGATTTCTTTGCTGCTGTTCAGTGCTTCCAGCTTTATCATTGCATATACGCAGAACCTTCAAGTGATATACTGGATGCGCGCTCTCCAGGGTTTAACGACGGCGATTATCGTCATTAGCAAACGGGCTTACTTTGTTGACATGTTTGCCGGAGAGACGTTAAAAAAGTATACAAGTCTTTTCTCGGTGATCTGGGCCATTGCTCCTATTGTTGCGCCCTTCCTCGGAGGTGTTTTTCAAACACATTGGGGCTGGACTTCGAACTTTATGTTCCTCGGTTATTTCGGTCTGGTATTTTTTGTGATTGAATTCTTTGTCGGTGGCGAATCGTTGAAAATCCCACAGCCTTTCCGAGCCCGTCCAATACTTGACAGTTATTCCAGTATGATAAAAACAAATGACTTTGCATCAGGCGTCGTCATTCTTGGGCTGGCTTATGGTATGGTATTCATTTACGGCATGGCAAGTCCTTTCCTGATCGAGAACAACCTTCATCTATCCCCCTCGGTGACGGGTTATTTTTCACTGTTTTCCGGTGTTTCGGTATTGATTGGCGGGACTGTATCCAGGATGTTGATCCAAAAGCCTTTTTTTAAGAAGTTGCTGATCGCAAACTCTCTCCAACTGTTGGCGGTGGCGGTAATGATTCCGCTGACGCTGTACTATCAAAACCTGATTACCCTGTTCATTTACATATTTGTTCTGCACAGTCTTGGCGGGTTTATTTTCAACAGCCTTTTGTCGTACTGTCTTATCCGGTTTCCGCAGCATGCTGGTAAAGCAAGCGGACTGACAGGCGGTGGGTTTTCGGTGGTGACGGCAGTTGCGAGTTCCACCCTGGTTCACACGATCGCGATTTCCAATCAGGCAGTTTTAGGTGTCACCTATGGTATCCTGGGTCTCTTGGTTTTCGTGTTGCTGGTCAGGACTCGTTGGCAGGAGTCGAAGGAAAGGCCTGCCCGAGTTATTGTGGAAAGGAGCCGACGCCTGGCGGTGAGTACGGCATAGGTGTGGTGTCAGTCAAGATAGTTTATCCAAATTTCCCGGGAGGGTTATTAAACGCCTTGATACCAACACCCGATTAAGAAATGAACGCACGGAGTGACTACTATCAAATTGGACGTTCCCCTTCATTCTCACGAAACACCAGCTGGTCCTCCGCGAACAGGCAAAGGTCCCCCAATATCCGGCTCAATTCCGCTCCTTTGTCCGAAAGGGTATACTCCGTCTTGGGCGGTGTTTCAGGGAGATAGTTTTTATGGATGAATCCATGTTGTTCCAGGACCTTCAGCCTGTGGGCCAGTATATGATCGCTGATATGCTCCAGGCTTTCCTTCATGCCGGAAAAACGGGAATTGCCTTCTTCGATAGCGAACAACACCTCCGTCATCCATCTTTTGCTCAGCAAATAAAGTAATTCGTTTAGTGCACACTTTTCTTCCAGGAAAGACTGGTTGTGGAAGTTGGTGGACGTTTCTTTTCTTACTGACATACTAATTTGTTAATGAGTGACTAATTATGAGTCAGCTAATTGTCCCGGATGGCACTCTGATTTTCCTTTGCTGGAATTCGTTGATGATACTTTGGCCTGGCATCTGAATGGTCTGAATAGGCAGAGCTGACACTATTTGCAATAGCTATAAAATTAAATAAAATCGATGAATTACCAACAACATCCTCCTCTCTGAAAGATTTCACGCCTTGATTTGACGCAAAGCCGCCAGGAAAATTCATCTCCTATTTCGTCTTTGCGTGAAACCCCTAATTCAATTATTAGTCTAAGCTCGCTTGGCTGCTCGTTTGCTTGTCGCTAAGTTTGCCTTTTTTTAAATCAACTTATGATGAATAAAAGAATATTTGTTACCAGTTGTCTGTTCATAATCGCGACTGGAGCACTTTTATCCTTCGGCAGAATGAAGACGAATGGTGCCGTGAAGCATGGAAGGGATGCAGCGAATGTCGGACTTACACTACCTGAAAAGTTTAAAGCAACAGCCATCGCCGAAAACCTGGGTAGCGCAAGACATCTTGCTGTGACGCCACAAGGGGATATTTATGTACATCTCGGTGCCCTTAAACACGGCAAAGGCATTGTCGTGTTACACGATGACGGAGAAAAGGCAGCAATCAAAAGCAGCTTTGGGAGTTTTAGCGGAACAGGTATACGGATCAAGAACGGATATTTATATGCATCGTCGGACAGCGAAGTGTTTCGTTATAAATTAAACGGCAAAGGAGAAGTCATCGATCCCGAAACTCCTGAAAAGATAGTTGGCAATTTGGTCACTAAAAGGTCGCACAAGCCAAAGGCCATCGCCCTGGATAATGATGGATATCTGTATGTAAATATAGGAGCGTATTCAAATATTTGCAGCGAATTGGACCCTAACAGGAAAGGATGCCCCATATTAGATTCAGCGGGAGGCATTTGGCGGTTTAAAGCCGACAAGCTCAACCAGACACAAAGGGATGGCACACGTTATGCGACTGGCTTGCGCAATGTTGTGGGCCTCGACTGGAACCAACAGGATAATCAGCTTTTTGTGATGCAGCATGGCCGTGATGCCTTGCATGACCTCTTCCCAGCGCTGTACACCGTTCAGCAGTCTGCTGTCTTGCCAGCCGAATGTATGTACGCACTTAAAGAAGGTGATAATGCCGGATGGCCATACATGTATTATGACAACGTGAAGAACAAAAAAATACTAGGTCCCGAATATGGGGGCAACGGAGAAAAAGAAGCTGACGCCAAATATATTGATCCAGTAGCTGCCTACCCCGGTCATCTCGCCCCTGATGGTTTACTTTTTTACTCGGGTAGCCAGTTTCCTGAAAAATACAAAAACGGCGCCTTCATAGCATTCCATGGATCATGGAACAGGGCACCGGAGCCACAGGCGGGATACTTCGTGGTGTTTCAGCCTTTTAAAAATGGCAAACCTGATGGAAAATGGGAAGTATTTGCGGATGGTTTCGCTGGCACAAAGGAACAGGAAACTTCCGGCCACGCTGAACACCGGCCATGCGGTCTTGCCCAGGCACCGGATGGATCGCTATATGTGAGTGATGATAGTAAGGGAACTATTTATAAAATCTCCTATAACAAATAACTGTGAAACGCAAGATAATTGGCTCATTGCTCGCAATATTCTTCCTGTCATTCACAAGATTGCCCGTAAAGCAGAAAGAACAGCTTCCACAGACAATGCAACAGGATACACCGCTTTCGCGAGGTAAAAAAGTTTATACAAATGTGTGCCTGGCCTGCCACATGGCCGATGGTGCGGGTGTGCCAAACATGAACCCACCCCTGATAAAAACAACCTATATTCTCGGAGATAAAACTGCATTGATAAAGATCGTATTAAATGGTTTTGACGAAGATGTTCAGATAAACGGGCAAACCTATTCCAACACCATGACTTCGCATAGCGACCTGAGCGACCAGCAAATTGCGGATGTACTGACCTATGTGCGGAAAAGTTTTGGAAATAAGGCCAGCGCCGTAACCGTGGCTGAAGTGACACGGGCTCGGCACGGCTGACAGGATAGGCACCGGCGGCATTAGGTATATAAATTTAGTTTATTCACTTACAAGTATTTCATAAAAACAACCTCGGTATGACCTTCTCTAAACTTGATTTGTTGCAAGTAGTAATAATTATTTCGTCCGCGATATTGCTGTGTTCCTTCGCAGTGGCAAGGCCCGATCTGGGATATTATTATGAGCTTAAGATTTACCATTTGAAAACAACCGCCCAGGAGCAAAGGATGGAAAACTATTTAAAAGACGCTTACTTGCCTGCCCTACACCGGGCCGGAATTAAAAATGTCGGTGTATTCAGGCCCGTGGAGAAGGACAGTCTGCCCGTCATTTACGTATATATTCCAGTACGTACGTTACAGGTATTCACAACACTCGATAACACCCTGAAAAAAGATAAGCAGTACCTGGCCGATGGAAAGGATTACCTGGACGCATCGTATGATAATGCTCCCTATCAAAGAATACAAACCATTCTGCTAAAGGCTTTCGAAGGCATGCCATTCCCTGCAGTTCCTGAACTCAAATCGCCAAAAGAAGAACGGGTGTATGAACTGCGCAGCTATGAAGGCCCGACCGAAAAATATTATGCAAACAAGGTGCAGATGTTCAACAGAGGTGAAGTGGAGCTTTTCAAACGCCTTGGCTTCAATACTATGTTCTATTCGGAAGTACTTGCCGGTAGTAGCATGCCCAACCTGATGTACATGACTTGCTTTGACAATAAGGCCAGCCGTGACGACCACTGGAAGGCATTTTCCGCAGATTCCGTCTGGAAGCGCCTATCTTCTATGCCAGAATACCAGAACAACGTGTCGAAAAATACCATAACATTTTTACGCCCGGTAACCTATTCGGATTTCTAAGAAATTGAAGTTTGGTGTCGCTGATATGTGCAGAAATTTTGTCAGAATATTAATGAAAGCGACGAATAAGCCGCAGATAATCTCGTTGAGTTATAAGACTTCCTTCATCTTTGTAAAAATCTTTCCCAGGATGAAGAAGGCGGTAATTTTTGGGGCCAGCGGATTTATCGGTTCCTTTCTATTGAGCGAATTGTTGAATGACCCCGACTACGAACGGGTGACTATTGTAGTCCGAAAGCAGTTGGACATTCAGCATCCGAAGTTAAAAACATTGATCGGTGACTTCAGCACCTTGCCCAATCTCAAACACGAGATCGAAGCTGATGAAGTTTTCATAGCCATGGGCACGACGAAATCGAAAACACCGGACGAAAAGGAATACTATCAAATCGACCACGACTATCCGGTGCTGGCAGCGAGAATAGCCAGGGAATGCGGTGCGAAATCTGTTTTCATAGTCACTGCCGTTGGAGCCAATCAGCATTCAAATGTGTTTTACCTGAGAACCAAGGGCGAGATTGAAAGGGATATCACCAATCTAGGTTTTGAACGTGCGCATTTTTTCAGGCCATCGATGCTGTTGGGTGAACGTAGAGAGCACCGGGCACTGGAGAAGGCATTGATCACGGTATGGCCTGTCGTTCAGGGAATATTTGTTGGGAGGTTGAGTAAATACAAAGGGATAGAAGGAGGGGATGTTGCCAGGGCGATGGTACGGGCGGCTAAGCAACAATCAGAGAAGGTAAGGGTTTATGAGTGGAAGGAAATGAAGTAACAACAGGATTAGACATTCAGGCTGAACCCGAATAACAGCCACGCGAATTGTATTCAATCAATGCTTCCGGTTAGTTATTCAACCTGTGTTCGCTTTTGTCGCTTTGGAGATGCAAGAGTGGAGTGTGAGGATTTCTGTTCGGGAACAGTTCTTTGATTATTTTGGTCAAGAAATTCGTTTCTCACCTTGTGGGCGGTTTTATGCTCGCCGGTATGGCTCCATCCCGGGGGCATAATGATATAGAGTAATTTATTTTTTATTCCTGGCGCCCGTCTTACGTCTTTTGCCAGGGCTCCAATTTCTCCGAAATAGGCATCAACGAAGCTATTGGGTTTCATTTCGCGCGTAATTCCATACTCCATCGGAACAGCTTTCTCTTCTTTCTGGTAAGTTCCAAACACCCTGTCCCATATATTTAAGAGGTTGCAAAAATTTGTGTCCATATACAAAGGATTCTTTGCATGATGCACCCTGTGATGAGAAGGGGTTAAGATATATTTATTCAGGAATCCCAGTCTTCCGTCTCTGATCATGTGTTCACCAATATGAATGAATCCTCCCCATACCCCGTCGACAAACATAATAATGAACAGCAGGGTAGGATTCACTCCTAATAATATGCATACCGTGGTTCTGATAAAATCAGCGTAGGGCCCCTCGAGAAAAAAATGCGCGAATGAAATAGACAGGTTCATTGTCTGGGGTGCATGATGTGTTGAATGCAGACACCATAGCAAACGAACCTTATGCCCGAGATAATGGTAAACAAAATGACCAAGCTCCCAAATAATATATCCATAAATGAACCAGTACCAGGTTACACTGGACTTCAGGATGGCATAGGGTTCGAACAGGCCGATACAGAATACTACAGCGGCAATCGAAATAAACCTACCAATAATGGCATTTAAGATCAGAGAATACAAGGGGATCTTATAGTCGAGCACCTTGAACTTTTTATACAGTAACACTGCACCGAGTTCAAGGAAAACAAGAAGCGGAAATAATGGTCTGATAATCGCAAATATGCCATCGACTGTCCGGAAAGAACTGTAGTCTCCCGAATTCAGAATCTTAATCAATTCATGTAGCCCCATGAATCCAATAAACCAGTCACTTATGCCATGCAGAAAATCCATGGGTTGCAATTTACCTATTAATTTTTACGATTTGAAATTTCGAACACGGCGTCAGATTGGGTCCATTATCGATTAACTCACTCCCAGTACTTTATATATTACGAGGACGGTGTTAGCAGGGGTTGGTCGCAGGGCACATTTATTTTTAACATCTTTTTGGGCTGACCTGTATTTGGTAACTTTCAACAATGAAAAAATTCTTTCCAATCATTCTTCTTGCGGTGATGTGTGGATGCGGGCAGGGACCTGCGGTTCCGGTAAATCCCGAGGATTCAACTGCCGTTAACGACTCGTTGGTTTTTTCGCTCACAAAGGTAGCTGAAGGCCTCTATGGGCCAGTGGCGCTTGAAAATGCTCACGATGGATCCAATCGACTTTTCGTTGGTGAACAGGCAGGGCATATCCGCATCATCAAAAATGGACAGGTATTGCAACGACCTTTTTTAGATATTCGCAAGTCGCTGGTACCAATGAGAAATGAATACATGGACGTTGGTCTGCTCGGCTTCGCTTTTCATCCCGATTTCGCACACAATGGACGCTTTTTCGTGCATTATAGTGCACCGTCCACCCGCAAAGGGATCGACAATACATCTGTTCTTGCAGAATATAAAGTATCTCCGAGTGACCCCGACAGTGCGATTCCAAAAGGCAAAATCCTTCTAACTGTTGATCAACCGGAAGAAAACCATAACGGCGGGAATATTGTTTTTGACCGGCAGGGATATCTTTATCTAGGCTTTGGCGATGGTGGTGGGCAACATGATCAGCATGGACGAGTGGGGTATGGGCAGGATCTTCACCAACTGCTGGGCAAGATCATACGCATCGATGTTGACCATGGTTATCCGTACAGCATTCCTCCCGATAATCCTGATCTGGGTGGTCGCAAAGAAATTTGGTGTTACGGTATGCGGATGCCCTGGCGTATCTCGTTTGATTCCCAGACACAACAACTGTTTTGCGGCGATGTAGGCCAGGATCGTTATGAAGAAATCGACATTCTCGAGAAGGGTAAAAATTACGGGTGGCGTGTAATGGAAGGTTTTCATATTCATGACAGTACTTTATATAACAGAGATTCCGCGTATGCACTGCCAATAGCGGAGTACGAGCATTCTGTAGGTGTGAGTGTGACCGGTGGCTATGTGTACCGCGGAAAAACCTATCCTGCCATGAATGGTCTCTACGTGTTTGGCGACTGGGCCTTCAAATTATTTTACCTCAAGGCTGATGGAAAGGGAGGATGGACCAGGCATGATTGTGTTGTTCAGGGACACAAAGGGAACAAATTTGATTTCAGAATAAATAGTTTTGGAGAGGATGAAAAGGGAGAAATCTACGCGGTCACACAGGATACCGTGGGGGCAATTAGTCCAACGGGAATAATCTACTCCATCGGACTGGCAAAAACGGGTTCAAAATAATAATACCACCACCGGCGGCGTTCGACAGGGAAGATTAGAACTGTATTTTTTTTTATTGGGAGAAAAGGAAGCTAATTTGAAATCAGATGTCCGGTGAAGCCGAGACTAACCAGTCTTTCATATGCCTGCCACACTTCATCCGGAATGTCCTGCTCGATCTGAAATCCCCTGGATGGGTATATCCTGATCCGTTGGAGATCTCCGACCATGATGTGTATTACCCGTTCTAAGGGAATCTCGTCGGTCGCGTAATTGTCAAAGCTATATTGGGGAGAGGTAACAAAGATTTCCTTATCAGGCCAAAGTTTCGTCACAGTAGCAAAAGTCCTGCGTTCCATGTATGGTTTTTGGACCATCAGAATTTTCTTTGGATCAAGACCCCGGGCTGTCAACAGCTCCTTTGTAAACAGTATATTTTCACCTGTGTTGGTCGACCTGTTTTCAATCAGAATTTTTTCTTCCGGCACGCCCATGCTGATTGCAATTTCGGCAAACCTGTCGGCCTCTGGCTGTACCCACATGCCTTGTGTCAGATTCCCGAGGCCACCGGAAAAAATGATGTAGGGCGCTGAACCATCAAACCACAAATCAGCTGCGCGATTGGCTACCCGAAGATCATGACTTCCTAATGCAAGAATGCAATCGCATTTGTCAAGTGGGTGTGACACATGATGGTAATCCCACAAGATCCTGGCCAGCGACAGCACTTCATCGGTCAACGGTATGCCCAGAACATATCGGTCATTCATATGATGGAAAATAGATCATTTTTGCTATTTATCTGATTTATTGAATCATTGAAGATTCATTGAAAAATCGATTTTGCAAAATTCTGAAAAGTGGTTAAGTTTGGTGTGGTTCTTTACGATCCAAAACACGATTTCTATGCCACTAACGAAACTTGCTTATTCGCAGGCCGCTGACGCAGATTTATTGCAGTCGATGAAGCAAAGCGACGCCACGGCTTTTGAAGAATTGTACAAACGCTATTTTCCCACTCTCCTCCATACTGCGTATAAACAACTGAATTCCAAGCAAAAAGGGGAGGACATTGTTCAAAATATCTTCGTTGACCTTTACCGCCGACGAACGAGTATTGAGGTAAACGTGTCTTTGAAAGCCTATCTACACCAGGCATTAAAATTCCGTGTCCGAAACGAGTACAGGGCAAGAGTCATAAGAATGCGATATCAAAAAAGTCTTTTTTTAGCCAATTTTTGCAAAATCGATTTTCCTGACGAGCTTGAGGCTAAAGAATTGGAGACAAAAATTCATATCGCCCTTAACCGTCTTCCCGAAAAATGCAAGCAGGTATTTCTGCTCAGCAGAAAGGCTGATCTCTCCAATAATGACATAGCAGCGGATCTCAATATTGCGGTTAGTACTGTGGAGAAACACATCAGTAAGGCATTGAAAACATTAAGACAGGATCTGAGACTGGCTCAGTCGGCTTAAGGCTAACCACGATGGACAAAATGGCTATGTGGATTTCCTGACGACCAGCATGGTCTTCTTGATGATCTCACCATTATCAACCTGCACCGAACTTCCTTCAATCCGGTTGATCAACATCTCAATGGAGGTTTTTGCTATCTCCTCTATCGGTTGCGCAATGATGGTTATTCCGGGGTTGAAAATTCTGAAGATGTCATGGTCGTCAAAACAAATAACTGCAATGTCGGCAGGAATGGAAAGATTTAAGAGTGAAATGCTTTCCAGGCCATATATCCCCAAATAGTTAGTGGCGAAAAAAACAGCGTCGATTTCCGGATTCTTCCGAATAAAGGCAGCTATCTGTTTCACCGAATCCTGCTTCGGTTGGTGAAAGGGGATTTTAAACAGTAGCTTTTGCGCATATTTCAACTTGTGGCTCTTTATCGTGTCGAGATATGCCTGCTCGCGCTGGTGCATCTGGATCTGATCAAGGTCCACGGTCACAAAAGCGATCCTCGAATACTTCCTCTCTATAAGGTGCTCGACGCCTGTTTTTACGCCACCATAGTTGTCAACCAACACATGTGGAGCCATAACATCCGGGAAAAATCGGTCCACAAGTACCACAGGCTTATGGTTCTTCAGGAGCTCTGCAATATTCTTGTGCATGCCTTTGGTGGGAGCGATGAGGAATCCATCTACCTGCTGGTGTAACAGCATTTTTATCAGTCCGTTTCCTTTGTCATCATCATTCTCCGTACTGCAATACACAATTCTATAGCCAAGCGAATAGGCCTTGTCTTCAATCGTTTTTGCCAGCGTGGCAAAGAATGCATTGGAAATGTCTTCGACGATCAATCCAATGATCCTGGACTTGCCGGTTCTCAGACTCACTGCCATGGGATTTGGCTGATAGTCTGCTTCCTTGGCTAAAGCAATGATGTGTTTGGCTACCCTGTCACTGATCCTTCTTTCTTTCGCCTTGCCATTTATCACACAGGAAACGGTGGAAGGGGCGACCCCTGCACGTGCAGCAATGTCTTTTATAGAGATCCTTTTCATTAATCTTGTTCAAGATCGGGAAATCATAACGTACTGGATTACCCTAAATTACAACTCCAATAAAATATTTGATAATCCCGCACTATTCGGTGGCAATTTCGATCCGGCCACCATTCTTAAACAGGTCATGAGGCACGAAGTAGCCGTCATTCTTTTTTCCATCGACCAGGATATATTTCAGATTTCTCGTTTTACCGGTCCTGGTAATCGTAAGGATTCTTCCATTTTCCTGCTTCCATTTCACCTCCTCGAAGATCGGCACTGTGACGAGGTACTTCGGATCTGTGGCCGAAAACGGGTACAGGCCGAGGGCGCTAAAAACATACCAGGCCGACATCTCACCTGCGTCATCCATACCACTGAGTTCAAGCCCCTGCTCGCCAATGCCGTACAGGCTGTCTAATATATGATCAATTATTTTTTGGGATTTTTCCGGCTTGCCCACAAAGTAATAAGCAAAGGGAGCTTCATGGTCGGGCTGGTTTCCCTGACAGTATTGGCCTATCATAGTTTCTACATTCCTTGCTATGTAACTTGGGTTCCAGGGCACGGTGAAGAAAGAATCGAGTTTGGCCTCGAAGTTTTTTTCGCCTCCATATAATGCGACCAGGCCCTTCATATCATGGGGCGCGTAGAAAGAGACCTGCCATGCATTTGCTTCCCGGTACATGTATTCGTAATAAGGGTACTCAGGGTTGAAGTTTTTGATCCAATCGCCATTTGCTAGTCTTCCTCTCATGAAGCGGGTAGAAGGATCAAACATGTTTTTGTAATTCTCAGATCGCTTCATCAATATTCTGTAATTGGCCGTATCGCCCAATTTCAAAGCGATTTGCGCGACAGAATAATCATCATAAGAATATTCCAGTGTTTTCGAAACGCCAGCTTTAGCCTTGGTTTCTACATTGGGATTGGCAATATCGGGGTCCGAAATATATCCTTTCTGAATGTACTCAGTAATAAATGGCCGCGATCCCCCTTCAACATTGGCATTTCGCAGGAGTAGCTTATAGGTGCCTTCTATATCAAAACCGGTGATTCCCCTCAGGTAGGCACCGGCAATGGATGAAGAGGCGTGATCGCCATGAAAGAATGTAGGTATGAACCCGGTTTTGTCGCCCATGTCTTTTAATGATTTGATTACATCGAGCGTAACCGATGGGGATAGGATGCCGAGCAACACATCCTTGTTGCGATAGGTGTCCCACAATGATGGGACAGTATAATAATTAAAGCCGGCTTTCACGACCTTGTTCTTTTCGTCTGTGTATTCTCCATTCACATCACTCCGCAATGCCGGCCAGAGCAGCG
This sequence comes from uncultured Chitinophagaceae bacterium, assembly GCA_963808065.1. Classification (GTDB taxonomy): domain Bacteria; phylum Bacteroidota; class Bacteroidia; order Chitinophagales; family Chitinophagaceae; genus Flavitalea. The sequence continues at coordinate 861,922 of CAWEEK010000005.1, read as the reverse complement.
ATCGGTAGAGACAAGAGTAAAACATCTCTTTCTGTTTCTGTGTGCCTCCTTTTACCTGGATCTTTGACAACACGGCTTCCCATGTTTTTGTTCCCTCGGTTTTGATTTCGCTAAATGATTTTTTGCCTATTTCCCTTTCTAGATTTTGTTTTGCATTTTCTGTGCTTACAAAGGACAATGCAATTTTCACTTCTACCGGACCATTTATTCCATTACTGATATGTACAAGCGCAAACCCATCTTTCCCGCCTTCTGCTTTCCTTTCCAGGCTATCGATCTTATGGTTCAGGCTCGCATAAAAATAAATTTTGTCGGATCGTGTTTCCTGGTAGCCTTGTAATACAGAACTACCAACCTGTTCAATGGCCCAATTCCGCACCTTACCATTCGCTTTGGCGAGGTCGAAAAGCACTTTCCTGTCCTTATTGTCTTTAAACTCATACCTGTGATAACCGCACCGCAGGGTTGAGGTGAGGCTTACGTTGACTTTGTAATCTTCGAGATACACGTTATAAAAAGCCGGCGACGCATCTTCATTTTGATGTGAGAAGCGCGAAGCATATTTGCCATTTATTAGGCCAGGCTTTGAAACCGGCAACAGCGGGATGTTGCAGAGGTTCCAGTGGCCCTTATTGGTATGTGTAAAGCCAAAAATAAGCGTGTCCTCATATTCGTACCCGGCCCCTGAGCCATACTCCGTGATAGGACTTAGCTGAACCATTGCATTTGGCAGAGAACTACCAGGAAACACAAGTCCCGCCCATGACCGCCAGCCCGTTGGTAAAGTATAACCCAGTATTCTTGGATCATTTAACGGAGCTGTTCCAATGAAAGGATTAACATATTGACTAAGGCCGGTGGGCGATTGGGCGATTGCCGTGCCCGATGAGGTACAGGAAGCGATCGCCAGAAATACGAGTACGCGAACAATAGTGATCCTTCTACTTTTCATTCCAATAAAATTAGGTTATGCCCGATAATCTCTCGTTTCTTAATTTAACTCACAGTAACTCCCCGCACTTAATCGGGATATCCGAGTCGTCAAAGATATTTACACCATTACCAATTCGGGTTCTGGGCCAGATTTGTATTCTTCTGTATTTCTGAGGTAGGTATCGGCCACAAGTAATGCTTTGCCGGATCGAACCTTCTTTCTGTCACTCGTATGTAATTGTTGTCGGGACTTGTGGGATCCCATTTTGGTCCGTGAATCCATCCGTTCATAACAGTTTCAGCTATTTTCCATCTTCTGATGTCATCTATCCTCAGTGACTCCAGTGCAAATTCCGATCTTCTTTCGCTTCTGATCAGGTTGGTCATGTCGGCTGCGGATGGATAATCAAGCGCTCCGGGGTCGGTGAATCCTGCCCTCTCCCGAATCAACTTGATTGTTTTATCCCAAACGGTGGCGTCCATTTGTCCCAATGCATCTTTTGCTTCCGCATACATCATAAGCACATCGGCCCACCTGATCAGGATGAGATTCACATTGTACTGGTTACTCACCGCAGAAGGATCCCAGTACTTTCTCCAGTAATATCCTGTTGGTGTATGAGATCCTGAGCCATATTCATTGGGTTTTGAAGGGTTGGGATCCGTGCCCGGCTTGATATAAATCACCTGGGTAGATCCATCCGAATTTGTCCATTGGTATTGATCATATACAATTGTAGCGGTCAGACGTGGATCACGGTTTACATAAGGGTTGTTTTCATCATAGCCAGATCCTGCCTCGTCAATCGCTTTGCCGTTCAGCATGATATAATTGTCTACCAGCTCCTGGGTGGGTGCGTGGTAGTTTTCTCCATTTATTGCACCGGCTGAAATTGGAATAGCACGGCCGACCTCATCATAGCTGCGAACCGCAGGCACATATTCCAGATCAAATATTACTTCGGAATTGTATTCCTTGGTAGGGTCCGAGAACAGCTCAGAATAACTTGGATGCAATTCGTAAGTTCCATTTGTTGCCTGGTCGTTCATCAGGTCTTCACAGATTGCAGCCACATCGGCCATTCTATCGCCCTGGTACAGGAGTACTCTGGCTTTAAGCGCCTTCGCAGCGCCTTTGGTAATCCGTCCCCTGTCGTCCGAACCATAATCTTCTTTCTTTGGCAGCACCTGTGCCGCAGCATCCAGCTCATCGAGAATAAATTGGAGCACTTCAGCCTTGGGAGTCCTCGAAGCAACATTTGCCTCTTCGGGAGTGACCACGGTAGTCAGAAGCGGAACATCGCCAAACCAGTTTATCAATTGGGAATACTGGTAGGCTCTTATAAACCTTGCCTCCGCCTTCATTCTCTCAATAAGCGCAGGCTCGAGCGTTGTGTTTTTATCTACATTTTCAAGAAAAGTATTTGCCGAATAAATTCCCTGATAGTAGGCGGTCCAGTCCTGCAAAACCCGTAACAGGTCAGCGGAGAAGGAAGCATTGCTGCCACCCGCGATAGAGGTAGGGGTTCCCACATTAGCCTCCAGCTGCGCAAAGGCATTATCGCTAAGTGTTTCATTATAAAAATATCGTTGACTCGAGTTTATCCGGTTGTAAACCGTATTCAATGCATTGCCGACATTTCCATTTACGAGCCAGAAATTATCTTCTGTGTACCTGTCGGTGGGCGACAGATCGAGCTTTTTACAGCCGGTAATCGCGACTGAGAAAAGAGCGATGCAAATTATTTTATTTAAATACTTCGAAAGCATATGATAGAATTTGGAATTATTAAAAAGTGACCTCGAGACCTGCACCATAGAAAACAGGCGTCGGATATGCCCTTGCGCTGTTTGCACCGGAGTTGATATTTACCCTGTTGTCGAACTCACTTTGTTCGGGATCGATAATTTTTGTCTTTGACAATGTGAGGAGGTTCTGACCTGTGAGATAAAATCTCGCCCTTTGAATATGAAGCCGGGAAATCGTTCCTGCTGGCAGGGAATAACCAATCTGCAGATTCTTCAACCTTGCATAAGCCCCGTTGAACAGGTAGACATCAGAGCCAATTTTGTAGTTAATGTCATTGGAAGAGCTTCCGTTTTCGGCGATCCGCGGAAATTTAGCATCGGTATTTTCGGGCGTCCAAAAATCTTTCTGGTGCTCGTACAGGGTGCCGCTGTAGCCATAGTGGTAGGCTTCTACAAGCTCTCCCCTGATCAGCTGATCCCTTTTTCCTACTCCCTGGATAAACACCGAGGCATCAAATCCTTTAAACGATACGTTGTAAGTAAAACCGAAGGTATATCTGGGAAAGGGATTACCGAGGATCACCCTGTCGTCTTCGTTGATCACTCCATCGCCATTCTGGTCAACAAACTTGACATCGCCAAGACCGGGCTGGGTATTTCCGAATTTTGGATACTTGTCCAGCTCATCGGTCGATTGATACAAACCATTTGTCCGATAACCACGATACACTGTGATGGGAAGACCTACGCGCCTGACGAACCAGAATTCCTCTCTTTTAAATTCATATTCCTGAACATCTCCGCTCAGGGCTAACAACTTGTTCTGGTTGTCGGCGATGTTTGCCGAAAAGTTATGAGTGAAAGACTTTCCTCTCAACTGATACGACAACTTCGCTTCCCATCCATTGCTCCTTACTTCGGAGATATTGAATGTTGGGAGACCTGATCCAAAGAGGGCGACTACATCTTCCCTGTTTTGAAGAATATCTGTTGTGGTTTTAGTAAAATATTCAGCGGTGAAGTTTAACCGGCGGTCAAGGAATGAGGCATCCAGGCCGAGGTTCAGGGTTGCTGCTTTTTCCCAGGTGAGACCAGCGTTCCCAATATTCCCCGTTGCGCCGCTGACGGCATTGTTATTAAAGCCATACGCATTGTTGTTGGTGCTGTATGTGGTGTAATACTGGTAGGGGTCGACGCTTTGGTTGCCCAGTATTCCATAGGTCGCTCTGATCATCAGGTCACCCACATGATCCCTGTAACCTTGCAGGAAGTTTTCTTCAGTAGCACGCCACTTGACACCAACGGATGGGAAAAAGCCCCAGCGTTTTTCTTTGGGAAAGTTGGAAGAACCGTCATACCTGAAATTACCTTCTACAAAATATTTCTCTTTGTATGAGTATTGCACTCTTGCCAGGAGTGAGTTGAGGCTACTTTCGGTGGTATTTGTAATAGAGTTATACGAGCCTCCATTAACGCTGCTTGTTCCCGCATCGATTATCGTTCCGGTAGTAGGAATACCGAGGGCTGAATCTGTTCCTTGTTTTTGAACACCATTCCCTTGTGAGATAAAGGACTCGTTTGTGCCCCCGAAAAGAATGTCGACGTCATGATCGCCAAAGGACTTGGTGTATTCTGCCAGCAATTGGGTATTCGTGAATAGTGCTTTGTAGTTGCGATCCCAAACCTGTCTGTTGTTGGCAAAATCGCCTGCGGGGAATTTCAGAAAGATTTGCCTTTGTGATTGCAGGTTGGAAGTCATAGTGGCGCCAAACACACCTCTTATCTTAAACGAAGGCGAAATAGTGTACTGGGCCGAAAAATTACCAGTCAGTTCATCATTGTTGCTCTTATTTAAACCGCCCAGTTCCAGTATGGCCTTGGGGTTCACGCCAACAGTAGAGTTCGACAACCAATTGCCCTCTGCGTCCTGGAAATTATTGTACAATGGTGCGCGGGTTACATCTATCACCAGGCCTTCGGTGCCGGTGGAAGGTTCCCTGAAACTTGACTTCACATAATTCAGTATCGTGGAAAGGGTAAACTTACCCAGTGTGGTAATCTGATTGAAACGGACATTGTACCTGCGTGCTCCGTAGCTTGGTCCAACAAACATGCTTTGCTGATCAAAATAGCCAACGGACAGGAGATAGGTACTGGTGGCAGAGCCGCCGCTTACTGTGACGTTGTGTGTTTGTTGTGGTGCGTCGTTGAGAACGCTTTCCAGGCGCCAGTCTCCGTCGCCCTGCTGCCTCAGTTCTTCGATTTGTTCGTCGGTAAATGCAGGCGCCTTCCCTGAATTGGCTAGTGATATGTTTTTAAACATTGCGTTCTCCCAGCCATGCACCTGGTGGAATGTGATGCGCGGCGTTTGAATGCCGTAGACGCCGCTGTAGGCAACTGTCGGCTTGGTGTCCCTTCTTCCTTTTTTGGTGGTGACCAGGATAACACCGTTTGCGGACCGTGAGCCATAGATGGCTGCGGCACCTGCGTCTTTCAGCACTGAGATGTTGTCGATGTCGTTCGGGTTGATCAGATTGAGATCCCCTCCGATGATCCCGTCAATAACAACCAGGGGGTTGTTATTATTGGTTGTGCCCAATCCCCGGATATTAATATTCATCGCACCCGACGCCGGCTGAAATGTTCGTTGCTGGATAATTAGATTTGGAGAGACCCCCTGTAAGACTTGCGTCGTGTTGGCGACGGGCTTGCCCACGAGTTCCTGACTGCTTACCCTGTCAACAGCCCCGGTTACCGTGATTCGCCGTTGGGTACCGTATCCAACCACGACCACTTCTCCCAGGTCGTTGTTGGTGGCTTTTTGTAAACGAATGATCATTGGTCCGCTGCCTGCCACAGAGTCCAGGCTTGCATATCCGACATACGAAAAAACAAGGACGGTATTGTTGTCCGGAACGTTGATGGAAAATTTGCCGGTTTCATCGGTGGTGGTGGTTGTGTTTGAGTTCTTAACCTGTACGGTAACTCCCGCCAGTGGATTGCTATTTTCGTCAAACACCTGACCGGTTACCGGGATCGCCCATCCTTCTTTTTCATTTCCTAAGATGTTGTCGCTATCCCGCGCAAACAGGGTTGTCGTGCCACTGAAGATGAAAATAATAAGCACCGCCACGATTCTTGTGAAGATTGTTGACTTCGTCACCAGGCGATCTGGAAATCGATCGACTTCGGAATTGTACCCTTTCATACGCATATTAGTTTTGTGATTTTCCTTCAGAATTGAATCTGAGTTATATAATGGATGTAACCCATGTCACCTTAAATCGCGTCTCCTGCTATTGTGGAGGGAAAAATTTTTTGAGGTTCGTGTTTGTTGTTTGGGGGCGTATAAACGAGTAGTTGCGACCTGTGCGGTAAAAGGAATAACTGATTGATTTACAGATATATGCTGATAATTTTATATTTCTGTATTGTTTTAAAATACTATTCCCGCTTTTTTCTTGATAAAAAAGCGGGGCAAAAAATCAAGGCGACATTGAATCAGAGCGGAGAAACAGAGCGGAGAGCGCGTCGCCCGACATAGCTCCCGCAGGAAGCGAAGGTGGGGAGAGCGAAAATAGAGCTGAACAAGACACAAGCTAACAACTGAAAATCGCAGTAATGATCGGCAAGTTGATTCGCTATAAGATTTTTACTTTTTCATTTTTAATTTTTGATTTTGATTTTGCCAAGCCCCTTGGCAAAATCACAGTCTTTCCAGCTTGCCTTTTCGCTTTACAATGTTCTTATAATCCCACTGTATCGATCTTGATTTCTTCAGCCAGCGTGCAAGATCTTTTGTATTTACCTGCGTCATGTCCGTATAGCGGACCTCTGCAGCCTTGAACTTTCCTTCTGGTTCCAATCCAGCTTCTTCGAAAGACTGACCGCTCCAGAACAGGAGGCGTACACTGTCCTTCAATTTATGATACCCGACAATTGGATTGCCGTTAAGAAACCAAACCGGGTGCCTGTGCCAGATCTTGTTCTCCGCTTCCTTCATGTGCAGGTCAATTTCCCTGGCCAGCAAATCGCAGATTGCTTTATCGGTTGGCGATTGTGAATCATTGTAATCCTTGATGTCCTTATTCATGGTATTCGCTTTATTTTAAAAACAACCACATGATCCGACTTAATGCCCGCAGAAACTTTCGCGGGCAGGTCAATGGATATTCCATCATTTCCAGTCTTCCATTTCAAACGTTTTTTCGACCCAAGCATGGTAATGTCACGTATTGATCCGGGAGCAATCTCACGCAAGTCCAGTTTTGAAGGCAGGGAAACTTTGTCGGCGTCTGAAAGATAAAATGCGTAGATCGACTGCCCGTCTTTCGACTGTGTGTAATAAATGTTGTCCTGCGAATACGGCTCAATTGGTTTGGAATGATAGATCGCTTCACCATTCACCTGCATCCATTTCCCGATTTCCTGCAATCTTTCATATGCAACCGGGTCCCAGTCTCCGTCCGGGCCAGGTCCGATGTTTAGCAAAAAATTGCCACCTCTGGATACAATTTTTACCAGTAACTGGATCAGCGTGTGGGCTGATTTGTATTGATCATTGGGAACAAAACTCCATGAATTCCCCATCGTCATGCAGGTTTCCCAGGGGAAAGACAAGGGTTTATCTGGTACCTGTTGTTCGGGAGTAGTATAATTTTCAAACTCGCCGGTCACTGTGCGGTCAACGATCAGCAGCCCCGGTTGATGAGTCCTTGCCATCGTAGCAATTTTTTTCATATCAATGTCCTGGTCGATCCTGATGGGGCGTTGCCAATCAACGCTGGTATCTACCGTTGAAAGAGGTCGTACCCATCCACCATCGAGCCATAAAATATCAACCTTCCCATATTCGCTCATCAATTCCTTTATCTGGTTATAGGTGTAGTTCTTGAAGGCGGTCCAGCGCTCAGGATATTTATCCACTTGATAATTCACATTGCGGTCTTTCGGTGGAAAATATGGCCACCAGTAATTTTCATTGTGCCAGTCGGGTTTTGAGAAATAAGCACCAATAGAAAATCCTTCTTTACGGAAAGCGTTGAATATTTCTTTTGTCACATTGCTTCGTTGGTTGGAAGAGAATGGCGTCTTTTTACTGGTTATCCTGTAATCGGTTTCTTTGGTATCGAACATGCAGAAGCCATCATGATGCTTTGTAGTGAAGATCATGTATTTCATGCCTGCATTTTTTGCTGCGGCCACCCATTTCTCAGGTTGAAACTTTACCGGGTTAAAGGTTGTTTGCAGGTTTTCGTATGCTTTTACATATTCAGTATAGTTTTTGGCATGGGGTCCCTTTCGTTGAGTCCAGCCTTCGTCTTCAGGACAGATACTCCAACTCTCCACTATCCCCCACTGGCTGTAAGTACCCCAATGCATAAACAGCCCGAATTTGAGATCCTGCCAGTTCGCAATGCTTTTCAACACCGCGGTGTCCGTAGGCGCCACATATTTTTCATGTTGGGCAAGAACAGGAACGCAGAGCAACGCAAGCAGGGAGGTCATTAATAAACCTTTCATCTTCGTTATTTTGAGACAATATACTTATAGTTTACCACCCTCAAACCCCGCCCGTTGCCTGCTGAAAAACCGGTGCAAATAAACACGTCATCCTGTGAGAAATTTTGTGTTTATAGTCGATCGCCAGATTCGGGATTTCTGGTTTATATTACTGTTCTTAAAACCCGCGCATGAAAGAAGTTAAACGAAGAGATTTTTTAAGGAATACACTCGCTGCAGGGGTCGGATCGACGCTTACGCCTTCTGTTCTGCTTGCAGAACAGGGTGAAGTCGAAAGTCCGCAACCCCTTGACTATCCTCCACCGGCCTCTGGAAAAAAGAAGAAGGTGATCGTCGCAGGGGCGGGTATCGCAGGGCTCTGCTGTGCCTACGAATTAATGAAGAAGGGACATGAGGTGACTGTGCTGGAGGCATCCGGGAGACATGGCGGCCATGTGTTTACCGTTCGTGATGGGCTATCTGACGGCCTGTATGCAGATGGCGGCGCGGAACAGATCACAAAGCCAGGCTATGAGCGGTATTGGGAGTATACAAAAGAATTCAACCTCACCGTTCTTCCCTATCCCAGGCGCAGGAATGTGTATACAAAAATGAATGACAAGTTTTACACGGAGGATCATTTTAAAGATCCTGCGGTGCTCAAATCAATGGGATTCAATGAGCGCGAGATCAAACATATCGTCAAATACAACTTGCATGAGCTGTCCAGGCTCTTCATTGATCCTTATCTCGACAAGTTCAAGGATGAGTATCAACCCTTCGGTGTGGGTTATGATGATCTTGATAAAGTTCCCATTTCAGATATCTATAAGAAAGAAGCTGCGTCTCCGGCCGCACTCAAATTTCTGGGAGGAGAGAACTCCTCTGCACTATTCAGGTTATGGCAGGCAGCCATACTTCATAAACGCGGAGTAGCCAATTTTCCTATTGATGTTTTCCGGCTAAAGGGCGGCAACCAGGGCTTGCCGAATGTCTTTGCAAAACGATTGGGGCCGCGTGTTAAACTGAACAGTCCCATCACCGAAATAAAACACGACGATAGCGGGGTTACGGTTACTTACAAAGACAATGAACAAACGAAAGAAATCACCGCCGACTACCTGGCCAATTGTATTCCCCTGCCCCTGTTTAAGAAAATTCCGCTTACACCTGCGCTCACACCAGAAAAGCAATTTGTTGCAGACAATATTGCTTATGACTCATACAGTCACATTATTTTCCAGGCCAGTACCAAGTTCTGGATCGAGGATGGTTTCAAGTCGATTAACATGCAGTTCGGTCATCCGGATCTTGAATTCATCTGGCAGATGGCGGAAGAGGTGGACACACACCGGGTGATATTGATTGCCGTCGCTCCGGGCGGCGTTTCTGCACAGCGTGCACTCGCCGCATTCAGAGAAGTATACCCGGGCAAAAAAGATTCTATAGAGCAGGCACTGATCAAAGATTGGACAAAGGATCCGTTTGCACCCAATTGCGAAAGAACAGATTTTCCAATGGGGCAATTGTCAAAATTCTGGCCACATGTGATGACTGCTCAGGGACGTATACATTTTGCAGGAGCCTATGCCGACAATCTTAACTGGGGACAGGAAGCGGCTACGCGTTCCGCAAACAGGGTTGCAAAGGAAATTGATGAAGCTTAATTGCAGGTTATTTTTATGTTGATCAGGTTTATTATCATCAGTAGTTCATTCTTTTGGGGCATCGCAACGTTTTTCACCAGTAATTACAATGAAACCCAAAAGAATACCCCTCCGCAGGTGCGGATTCAATCTCCCAAAGCGGCTGGCAGTTATCCATGGAACACCGTAATACCATACGCGGTTACGGTTTCAGATAAGGAGGATGGGGAGTCGAAATATGATGAGATCCCGGCTACGGATGTGTTCGTCGAGTTGCGGTATTTTACCGATCCTGTAAAAGGAACCGCATATGCGAAGAGTACCGCGCAAAAAGAGCCCGCCGGGTATTCGATAGTAAAAAAACAGGATTGTTTTACCTGCCATTCGGTTCGTACAAAACTCATCGGGCCATCATTCAGTGAAATTTCAAACAAATACAAAAATTCAAGTGAAGTTGCCGCAATCGCTAGTCGTGTGATCAAAGGATCAGTGGGCCGATGGGGCCCGATTGCCATGCCGACCCATCCGGGCCTGACCGAAAAAGATGCAGAGCTGGTCGTTCGCTGGATACTGGAGAATACAAACAATCCGGATGTCGATTATTTCCGGGGAGCGGAGGGAAGTTTTCGTATCCAACCTTCTCCCAATGCCACTGCGGATGGCATCTTTGTTCTTAAAGCAACTTATACGGATCGTGGAATAAATGATGACTCAACGACTTCTTTGCCTGGACAGGACATCATATCCTTTGGAGTGAAAAAAAACTGAAGAAATTAAAAATTAAAAACGAAAAATCAAAAATGCTAATCGGCAAACCTGTCGACAGAAAATGAAACTGTTAAGTCATAAGATTTTTAATTTTTAATTTTTCATTTTTGATTTATTAGTTGCACTACAGTAAACGCACTAACAAAATGAAACATTTTCTGCTGGCTCTGCTCTGTCTGTCTCAGGTTGCCTGCAATACTTTGTCGGATCAACCATCATCAAAGTTGCCGCGCATCGCCATCGCGCAGTTTGCCATTGAATCGAGTACCTTTTCGCCAGCACGCACGGAGGAGGAGGCATTCCATCCGAAATACGGACAACAGGTATTCAACTCGTATCCGTTTTTGTCCGACACATCAGCAATCCGAACCAAAGCAACCTGGATTCCAACCGTCGCTGCACGGTCGATCCCGGGTGGAGCGGTTACGATGCAGGCTTACAACTCGATAGTAAACAAAATTCTCGACTCGCTAAAAAAGAACGGCCCGTACGACGGGCTTTTTCTGGATCTGCACGGCGCCATGAGCGTTGTGGGGCTGGACGATCCGGAAGGTGACTTTATCACAAAGATTCGGAAAGTCATCGGGTATAAAACGATCATCTCCACCTCCATGGACCTGCACGGCAATGTGTCGCGGCGTCTGGCGGAAAATACCGACCTCATCACCTGCTACCGGATGGCACCCCACGAAGACGCGATGGAGACAAAACAACGCGCAGTGGAAAACCTGCTCGAGCGGTTGTCAACCGGGAAGGGCAAACCGCCTTATAAGGCCTGGGTACCCATACCCATTTTGTTACCTGGAGAAAAAACCAGTACCAGGATTGAGCCGGGAAAAAGTATTTATCATGGCGTGGCACCTGCGGCAGAACAAGACGGAGTTGTGGACGCAGCAGTCTGGGTAGGCTATGCCTGGGCTGATGAGCCACGGAATCATGCGGTGGCGATGGTCACCGGCGATGACAGTGCAATTGTCACCGCCAGCGCCGAGCGACTCGCGAGAAACTTCTGGAATGCACGGGATAGCTTTGCTTTCGTGGCGCCAACGGGATCATTGGATGAGTGCCTGGCTGCGGCCCTGGCGAGTCAGTCGCGGCCTTATTTTATTAGCGACTGTGGCGACAATCCCACTGCGGGTGGTGCCGGCGATGTAACATGGACGCTGAAAGAAATTTTGGCACGTCCCGAATTTAAATCTCCAAAAGGGCCTTCCTTGATCTATGCCTCCATACCTGGCCCCGATCTGGTGGAAAAAGCGATTGCAGCGGGTTTGGGCAATTCAGTTAAGGGATACGCGGGTGGCGTTGTCGATTCGCGATTCGCCCCTCCACTGCTTCTCTCCGGGACAGTGGAATCAATACAATCCGGCGATCAGCATGCCGAGGTAGAGGTGGTTGTAAAAATTGGTAACATTCATGTCATCGTTACCCGTAAGCGAAAACCCTATCACAAGGAGGCCGACTTTACCAAGCTGGGTTTAAAGCCGCGCAACACAAATATCATCATGGTAAAGATTGGGTATCTCGAACCCGAGTTATATGCTATGCAGAAAGGATGGATGATGGCACTGACCCCGGGTGGCGTCGATCAGGATCTTGAACGATTGGAATATAAGAGAATCAACTCGACCCATGTTTCCTCTCGACAAAAAAATGCCCGATCCCGATCTTTCAGCGAGGCTGATTCCCGTATCAGGGATAAATGAAAAATAAAAAATTTTGGTTTCACGCAAATACGCGGACCTACAAGGATTTCACGCAAAGGCGCAAAGAATTCGCAAAGTTAAACTACCAACTTTTTTTTAAGTAACCTTAAAAATTAAGTTATGGGTCCACATTTCGGCGCTGACATCTCCACCATGATTGCCGCTCGGTGACAAAGAACCTCAGATCTCCAACGGAGATCGTTTTAACGTTCAACACCTGATCACTGAGCAGCGCATCCACCGATCCACGCTGACAGTCCGTTATCGAACACACCACAGGATACAGCTACCACTTCGAGCAGTTTTCGTACAGCCAAAGCCTGCCCTTTCTCAACTCTCCTCCCTCTCCATCAAGCACTCCCTCCCCTTTCCTCCTCAACCCATAAGCACCACGCTCAAAATCTCCCTCTATCTTATCCATCCACTCACCAGCTTTCCCCTCTCAACCCTTTTCCCACCTCTTTTACTCCCTCAGATCTTTATTCCACTCTCTATACTTTCTCTCTTACCTCTCATCCTTTCACACCTCCTTCAATCAACGCAGCACTCATACTCTCTCACACACACCTATCCCTTCATTCTTTCTCAACTAAGATCATTAAAGCTTTGATCAGCACATTCTAATCTTCACCCAAATCTCTCACATCTTAACACCCACTACGCATCTATCAAACTACCCCTTAGTCCACACTATTAACAGTCGCAACTTGCTCTCTTTCTCTACTATCTTCAAACCCTAAACTTTACCCCTTTCACCGATCCCAGAAAGTTTCCCTGTTTTTTTCTCACCTCTCCTTTTAACACCTCACTCACCAACATCAACCTAACAACTTACCACCTCCCCTTACATCAACATTCTTACCTCTCTCAAATCCCATCCTTATACCTAACTCATATACACAACCCACTCCCAAAATACATTATTTAACAACTTACACTAACAACGCAAAAAATAAATCACCTCTTTGCAATTTCTTTGTCTCCGCGACCACCGCAGGTGGCTTTGCGCCTTTGCGTGAAATCCTGAAATTCTAAGTGCCGTCAATTTTCATTTCATTTTACTTCACGGTTTCTCTCTAAAAATCAAGCCTTTGCGAGGCACCCCGGCGGACAAGGACAACTCAATTGAAACCCCTGTTTGAAAATTTTGTGCTTATTTTAGTCCTGTCTTGCTTATGGAAAAAGTTGTATTAATAGCATTCCTCGCAATCCTTTCCTTTTACAATGGCTCGGGCCAGTCGCATGGGCTGCAGTTTTCAAGCCATGAGGTGGTCCAGGAAAAGCGGACATCCCTGAATCTAACGCCAAAAGAAAGGATATGCTTCAATGAAAGCGCCGAAATATCCTTCGATCTCAGCTTCCGGCCGGGCCTTGAGACCTACTTCGGATATATTGTCAGGATCATGAGCGGTAATCGGCAAAACATCGATATCGTTTACAACCAACGGCTTGGCAACTTCAATTTTGTAATCGGCGAAACCTTTAAAGGCGTTTTCGAGATAGATCAAAAATTATTAACCGGACAATGGAACCAGGTACGGATCCGGCTCGAGAGTAAAACCCAGGAGGCATCGTTATATATTAATGGTGTATTAAAGGCAAAGGGTAGGGCGGCCATCACACCTGAAACCTGCCTGGATATCATATTCGGCACGAGCGATAAGGAAGGTATTCAAACGGTAGACCTCCCGCCGATGAGGATAAAAGACATCCGCATGAGCGAAACGGGTATTGTAAAACATGAATGGCCCCTGGAGGAGAGCATCGGCTTGCAGGTTCAGGACACAAAAGCTCAGACTGCTGCAACCGTAAAAAACCCTGTATGGATTAAACCACGTCACCAGTTCTGGCAGCGTCTGCATTCATTTGAAACAAAAGGCACCTCATCAGTCGCTTTCGACAGCAAAAATGAAGTACTCTATGTCGTTGGCGTAGATTCCCTGTATTCAATCCTTATCGCTAACGAGACAATTTCCGGAAAGGCACTTGCAAAAAGCAGAAACCTTCTTCTCCCAGGCAATCATTCGGTGTATGATACGCAATTTAACAAGCTGTATAATTTCTATTTTGATACGCGGATAGTAAGTGTATATGATACCACACGGAACACGTGGAGTGCTAATTTCCAGCCCGGCCTGCTGACCGAGTACTGGCATGCCAACAATTTTGTCTCTTCCGTTGACACATCATTATATATAGTGGGTGGTTATGGCCAACTCCGTTATAAAAATAGCATCTGGCGTTTTAATGTACCTTCTGGTAAATGGGATAGCATTCGAACGAAAGGCGACTCATTTATGCCGAGATATCTTGCGGCGCTGGGGACAAATAGTACCAGAGATACGGCATATATCGTTGGTGGTTATGGCAGCAACACCGGCGACCAGGCGGTGAATCCAAAATATAACTATGAGTTGCTTGCCTATAGCGTAAGAGACAGATCCCTCAAACACGTCTATTCTTTAAAGAAGCCAAAACGACAGTTCTGCTTTGTGAACGGCCTTGTCATCGATACTGCAACAAACAATTTTTATTCGCTTGTATACCCGACCGACAGATTCAATTCGCGATTGCAGTTATTCAAAGGCTCGCTTTCTTCACCTGAGTACAAGATATTCGGCGATACCCTTCCTTACTCTTTTCATGATATTGAATCGTTCGCAAATATTTTCTATGCACCGGTCAGCCAAAAGCTGGTGGCTGTTACACTATTCACTTCAAAGGAAAATATTACCAGTGTTAATGCCTACTCGATCGACTTTCCACCGGATGAACTTGACAGCGTTGTGCCCGAAGGTTCGTTTACGAGGAGGTCATTGATCATATTGATGGCTGTCGGCCTGGCCCTGCTCGGTATAATTTACTACATCAGCAGTCTATATCGACAAAGGAAATCATTGCCCGCAAAGCCGGCGGCAGATGAAGCCCACACGCCTGTTATCATCAGGAACCCCGAGACGGGCCCCGGCATTTACCTGTTCGGACAGTTTCATGTGGCCGACAAGAACGGGGAAGACATTACCAAGCTGTTTACCCCGTTGTTAAAGGAGCTTTTTCTCCTTATTATTATATACACCATCAGGAACGGAAAGGGAATTTCTTCTGATGAATTGAACGAGATCCTATGGCACGATAAATCGGAAAAGGACGCCAGGAATAATCGTTCAGTTAATCTGGCCAAGCTAAAATCGATCATCGAAAAGCTGGGTAATTGCCTGATTTCAAAAGAAGCCGGCTTCTGGCAGTTTCAGAATAACGACCCGGAAGTGCAGGTCGACTACCAGCATTATGCCGCCCTCCAATCCGAGAAGCCCGTGGTTGAAAAAGAGTACATACTAAAGCTGCTTCATTTAACCCAGCGTGGTAGCTTTTTGGTTCAAACTGAATACAACTGGCTGGATGACACCAAGGCGGAAATCTCCAACGTTATCATCGATCAGTGCATTCAATTTGCCGAAAAAACAGAGATGGCCGACCAGGCCGAATTGATTATAGAGACTAGCAACTGCATATTCCTTTTCGACCGGCTGAACGAACAAGCGCTGGAATACAAATGTAAGAGCCTCATCCACCTGAAGCGTCACGCACTGGCCAACACCACCTATCTCAAGTTCATCAAAGCGTACAGGGAAATCTACCAGGAGGACTTCCCGAGGTCGTTTAACGAAATAATTAAGTAGAAATCAGCGATTAATTTTTCGATTAACCGTTTTATTAGCTGTCCTATTAAGCACTTGCGGCGTTATTCGCATTCTAACGAAACGATTGCTGTATGAGAAAGCTGCTGGTGCTTGCTATATTCTTATGTGAAACTCTTGCTGCCCTTTCTCAGAAGTCCAACATCGATTATATCGACCCCACCATTGGAAGCGTGGGTCAGTTACTTGAGCCAACCCGTCCATTGGTTCATCTCCCCAATCAGGTTATTCGTTTCACCCCCCAGAGAAAAGACTACCTCGATCTCCAGATCTCCAGCTTTCCGCTCACGCTGGTTTCTCATCGCCTAGGCCAGGTATTCTCAATTAAACCTTCTGTTAAGCCAATCCATGATGATAGCTGGAACGAAAAGATGGCTTACGACCATGATCTTGAGGTTAACCGTCCCTGGTATTATTCAACCTACCTGATAGAAGATGAGATAACGGTTGAGTTCACCCCAGGTGAGAAAACCGGGTTCTTTCGATTCAGCTTTCCTGAGTCTGCCAACAAGTCCTTGTTATTTGATACATATAATGAGGGCGGGTACGAGTGGAACTTCTTTTCACCCACGGAGCTGGCTGCCTTTGAAACGTATAATGGCGACATTAAAGTTTACACTTACGGCGTCTTCAGTACAGCTGGCAAAAGCGAAGTTTCAGGGAAAAAAGCCTCGATAACCTTCCCTGCCTCAACAAAGCAGGTGGAATTCAAATACGCGATCAGTTTCGTGAGTGCCGGGCAGGCAAAAATGAATTTCCAAAAGGAGATCAGTAACAAGGACTTCGATGCCGTGTCCGATCATGCTAAAAAGACCTGGGACCGGGTCATGTCGCAGATAAAAGTTGAAGGCGGAACGGAAGCCCAAAAACGTTCCTTCTATTCCTCCTTATACCGGTATTACGAGAGGATGGTGAATATCTCCGAAGACGGGCAGTACTACAGTGGTTATAACAAAAAAGTCAATAGAGATAAGAGGCCGTTTTATGTCGATGACTGGTCCTGGGACACTTACCTGGCCCAGCATCCCTTGCGAACCATCCTTGATCCGGCCGGGCAGGAAGATATGCTTCAATCTTACGTACGCATGTACGAGCAAAGCGGATGGATGCCCACGTTTCCGGTACTTTTTGGCGACCATGCCTGCATGAACGGTTTTCATTCGACTGTTTTATTTCTTGATGCCTACCGGAAGAAATTGAAAAATTTTGATTTAAACCGGGCATATGAAGGTCTGAAGAAGAATGCGACCGATGCAACAATGATCCCATGGAGGAATGGGGAAAAAACAACGCTGGACGACTATTATCATCAAAAAGGATTTTTCCCGGCACTGCATCCGGGAGAGAAAGAAAAAGTGTCGAAAGTGCACGATTTTGAAAAGCGCCAGGCCGTTGCGATAACGCTTGGACATAGTTACGACGACTGGGCACTTGCCGAACTCGCAAAAGATCTGGGCAAACAAAATGACAATCTGTTGTTTGCAAAAAGAGCATCGAATTATAAAAACCTCTGGAACGGCGATAATAAATTATTCATGCCAAAGGATGAAGAAGGCAAATGGATAAAGATCGATCCAAAATTCGACGGTGGCATGGGTGGCAGGGACTACTATGACGAAAACAATGGATGGACCTACCTATGGCAGGTACAACACGATGTGGATGGGTTAATGAATTTAATTGGCGGGAAAAAGGACTTCGAGAAACGCCTTGATCAACTATTCACTGAGCCGCTGGGAATGCCCAGGTACGCATTCTGGAGCAAATTTCCCGATGCAACAGGGCTGGTCGGCCAATATTCAATGGGAAACGAACCGAGTTTTCATATTCCGTACCTGTACAATTTTACCAATGCACCGTGGAAAACCCAGCAACGCATCCGCTTCCTGCTAGATGTTTGGTTCAAGGATAACATTTTTGGAATACCCGGCGATGAAGACGGCGGGGGTATGTCTTCATTCGTGGTTTTTTCATCAATGGGATTTTATCCGGTCACTCCAGGACTGCCGGTCTACACAATTGGCAGTCCTGTTTTTAAGAAAGTGACCATCGATCTGCAGAATGGAAGGCAGTTCAAGCTAACGGCGAACAATGCTTCTGTAAGAAATAAATACATCCAGAGTGCAAAGTTCAATGGAAAGGTTTTCAACACACCATGGTTTACGCATGAGCAACTGGTTGGTGGCGGGCATTTAGAACTGGAAATGGGCGAGAAGCCGAACAAGTCCTGGGGTGTCGGAGATAATTCTCTTCTTGCAAAATAATAAACGCTTTTAAATAAATATCTAATGAGCTACGCAATTTTCTTTCCGCCCTGAGATGAATTTATTCAAGCCAACCAGCTATTAAATAAAAAATTCATTCAACGCATATGAGAAAAATATATCTTTTTATTCTATTACTATCAGCCTGCCCGATTTTCCTGCTTGCGCAACAAAGGACGATCAAAGGGAAGGTGACCGATATACAAAATAGAACTTCACTGGAGGGCGTCAGCATTTCTGTTAACGACAATTCGGCCCGCTCAAACGGAGTTACTACCGACGCAAATGGCAACTATTCGATAATCGTACCACCGTCCGCGACACAACTTGTTTTTTCATTCGTGGGGATGAAAGAAATAGTAGAAGACATTGGTAACCGCTCTCTGATCAATATTAGCATGACATCTGTCAATGCGGACATGGGGGAGGTGGTTGTTGTGGGTTATGGTTCCAGGAGAAAGGAGACACTCACAGGTTCTGTCAGCAATATTACCAACATCGATATCCAAACCACGACGAGCGTTGGCCTTGCTCAGAAATTACAGGGCAAGGTTGCAGGTTTGCAGATACGTCAGCTTGGCGGTGAGCCCGGAACTTTTAATAACATGATCAATATAAGAGGTTTCGGACGGCCACTTTATGTTATAGATGGTGTTTTGAGAAATGATGAAGGCGATTTTCAGCGACTGAATGCGGATGACATTGAGAGTATTTCCTTTCTCAAGGATGCGTCTGCCGCGATATATGGATTTAATGCAGCGAATGGGGTTGTTATCGTAACCACAAAAAAAGGCTCGAAGAGTAAAGCCACTTTCGGTTATACCGGGAGTGTCGGCTTTATGCAGCCAACAGACGTACCCAGAATGGCAAATGCTTCTGAATGGATGCAGATGCGCAATGATGCGGCAATCCTCGGAACTGGTGCTCCATTCCTGGCACAGGAGGAACTGCAAAAATGGATCGACGGCGCGCCCGGATACGAAAGTACCGACTGGTATGATGTGGCTATGAAGAATTCGGCCATGCAACAACAACATAATGTTTCTGCAACGGGCGGAAATGAGAAAACGCAATACTATGTTGGTTTCGGTTATGCCGACGAGCAGGGTCTGCTCAGGAGCAATGACATGGGATATAAACGCTTTAACCTGAGAACTAACCTGACTACCGAGCTTCGAAAAAATTTGAAAGCGGAGATACTCGTTGGTGGGTTTTACGATAAGCGCGAGGTGCCTGGTGAGAACTTCTTTAATATATTCAAGGGAACGCGAGTAACACTTCCCACAGAGAAACCATTTGCAAATAATGATCCAAAATACCCTGCCGTTGTTACTCCTTCCAATCAAAATCCGTTAACACTTTCTGACAAGGATATTACGGGCTATGGGCAGACGGTGAACAGGAAACTGCAGAGCTCGCTGGCACTGACTTATGATGTTCCTTTTGTAACGGGGCTTTCACTAAAAGGCCTTGCTTCCTACGATCTCAGCAGTTACCAGGCGCAGGATGTATTCAAACCATATAAGTTATATACCTATGTGAATGACGAGTATGTGCTTTCGCCCCAAAGAGTCGGAACCTCTTCTATTTCCAATAACTATGGAAATTTTAACCAGCTCACACTACAGGGACAGGCTTCTTTCACAAAGGCTATCGGCGAACACCATATTCAGGCGCTTGGTGTATTTGAACAACAACAGCGATGGAACAGGGATGCGTACCTCAGAAGATTGTATGCGTTTTATACCAACGACCAGATCAACAATGCATCTGAGAATGGAATGGTTAATTCAGGTTCTGAAAACCGTGAATCATTTCAGTCGCTACTCGGAAGATTTAACTATGATTTTGGCGGAAAATATCTTCTCGAGTTTGCCTTCCGCTACATGGGCAATTACCGATACCCCCCTGAAACACGCTGGGGTTTCTTTCCTGTTGTGTCAGGTGGATGGAGGATCTCAGAAGAGAACTTTATGCGCGGTGTCCCTGTGATTTCCAATCTTAAACTGCGTGCATCATATGGTAAAGTAGGGGAGGACGCAGGTGATCCGTTTCAGTTCATCCCTGGTTTCGGTACAACCGGAGGAGGACGTTATGAATTTGAGAATGGAAGTCTTACCACCGGTGCCGCTGCGCCAGGTATCATCAACCCCAACCTTACCTGGGTCACCGCAACAACGACAGATCTTGGTATTGACGTTGGGCTTTGGAACAATAAACTCACATTCGAGGTCGATGTGTATCGAAGAGATCGTGAAGGGATCCTGGCCTACCGCAATGTTTCCCTGCCAAATACTTTCGGTGCATCACTGCCACAGGAAAATCTGAACAGTGACAGGGTGCAGGGCATTGAATTCACTATTTCACACAATAACAGGATCGGGGACTTTTCATACGGTTTGTCGGGTAATTTCAATTACTCACGCACAAAAAATTTGTATGTAGAACAAAGTCCCTTTCTCAGCAGCTATTCAAAGTGGAGAAGCGGCATGAGCGACAGGTATAATGATGTCGTTTGGGGATATACTTATCTCGGCCAGTTCCAATCGGCCGATGAAATTTCGAATTATCCATTGCAGAATGGCGACCAGGCCAATATCAGGGAACTTCCCGGTGATTTCAAATTTGCCGATGTGAACAATGATGGTGTGATTGACGGGAAAGATGAGTTACCGATGTTTATTGGTGCGGTGGGTAACAATGATGATCAGAATGCCGGTGGAAGGAAGAATCCAAAAATCAATTATGGCTTCTCACTAAATGCCGCATATAAAGGATTTGATCTTAATCTGCTCATCCAGGGATCTGCTCTTTACACTGTTCGTTTCAGTGAGGTATATGCCGAGGTTATGGCTTTCAGGGGTAATACTCCTGCCTATTTCGCGGACAGGTGGCAGAGGTCCGACCCCTATGATCCCAAAAGCGAATGGATTCCTGGAAAATGGCCTGCTGCGCGATTTAATACGGATGTAGGCAGCATGTACAAGGAAAGTTCTGTGTGGAGGAAAGATGCCTCATATATGAGGTTGAAAAGTGTCGAGATCGGGTACACGGTTCCGTCAAAATTATACCAGGGGGTTGGCATCAGTAGAATAAGAGTATTTGCGAGCGGCTTCAACCTGCTCACGGTCGCGGATTCATTTGTTAAAGCATTCGATCCCGAAAGACTCGAGGGATTGTATAATGCGGGATTCAATTATCCGCTGATGCGCACTTACAATTTTGGTGTTAACCTGAACTTTTAAAAGCAATTCAGATGAAAATGAATAAATTATTAACTATCTGCTTCGTCTTTTTTATAATGAGTTGCAGCAAGGTGCTCGATCTTGAGCCGACAAATAAAATTCCGGCGGATGCGATTTTCGGCGACCCCGCAGGCGTGCAGGTGTACATGGCCAATCTGTATTACCAGTTGCCAATTGAGGATTTTACTTTTTTCAGGAATGGATTCAGGTGGAATGGTGGTCCCGGTAAGGATCCCAACAACGGCGGCTTTGCGATGGCCATGCAGACTGACGAAGCCGTGCATTCTGAATTTGGTGATTTTATGAGGAATGAGGATTTTGGCTGGTGGGAAGAAGGATATAAGCTTATTCGCGATGTAAACCTTCTCATTGATGCTGTCCCCACACTGGACATAGAGGAGGGTGATAAGAACGCATTGGTCGGTGAAGGCGCATTTATTAAAGCGTATGCCTATTATGGCCTCGCAAAAAGATATGGTGGTGTACCGCTGTTGACGCAAAGCCAGGAGTACGACACAGACCCCGAAAAATTAAAAGTGCCGAGAAGCACCGAGAAGGAAACCTGGGATTATGTAATGGAACTGTGTGATATAGCAATTAGCAACCTCGGCAGTGAGAAAGGCAGACGTGCTTCAAAATGGACTGCCTATGCACTTAAATCCAGGGCGGCTCTTCATGCTGCTTCAATCGCACAATTTGGTAGCAGGGCTCCATTGTCGGGAACTGCGGCAAGTGAGAATTTGATTGGACTTGATGCGTCCGCTGCCTCCGCCTACTACCAGGCATGCATAGATGCTTCAGAAGCTTTAATGACCTCGGGATTGTTTTCGTTATTCCGCCCCACACCTGCAAATCCGGAGGAGGCTGCTGAAAATTACAGGCTGCTGTTCCAGGATGCAAATAACTCAGTGGACGATGAGGCGATATTTATCAAAGGTTATACGCTTCAGGGCGATCAACTGGGACACAACTATGATATTTGGTATCAGCCATCGCAGGTTGCGAACGGATGGCCGCATCCCGGAAGAATGAATCCTACCCTCGACCTGGTGGATGTTTACGAAAGTTATGATACTCCAGGTCAAAGCGCCCCCATTGTTACACGAGATGACGGAAATATAACCGACTATAACGGCTACGACGCGAGTGTGAATTATCTTGAATTCAATACACCGAATGAAGTATTCGCAAATAAAGATGCGCGCTTGTGGGCAACAACAATTCTTCCCCAGACCACTTTTAAAAATACACCGATCATCATACAGGCCGGATATGTAAAACCCGATGGACAGGCTGTTATCAGAACAAAGGATCAGATCACTGTCGATGGCAGTACCTATTATACTTACGGGGCTCCCGATGTGACCATGTATTCCGGTTTTGATACCTATGGTGGAAATAATACCAGGACAGGATTTTCATTCAGGAAGTTTATGAACCAGACCGCCCCGATTATCCCCGGATGGAACAACAGCACTTCCGACTTCATTGATTTCAGATATGCCGAAATCTTATTGAACTATGCCGAGGCGGTTGTGGAAAGTGGGTTGGGGGACGCTGCACTTGCTGCTACATCACTCAACGCTACCCGCAGACGCGCTGGACATACTGTAGATGTGCCCCTGACTTCGGAGAATGTCCAAAGGGAAAGAAGGGTGGAACTGGCCTTTGAAAATAAAAGGTACTGGGACCTGATCCGTAGAAGGGAATTTCATACTGAGTTCAACAATAGGTTTTCGCACTCATTATTGCCGCTGCAGGACTTAAGGGCCTTGCCTGATACCAAGTACATTTTGGTGCGGGTTAATGTTCCAAACACAAATCCAAAAACATTTGAACAGAAGTTTTATTACAAACCAATTCCTGGAATTGGTTCCAATGGACTCGTTCAAAACCCTCAGTATTAATGTAATAAATCATTGTTATGCAAAAGCTAAACTGGCTTCTATCAATCATATCGTTGCTCATTCTCTCTTCCTGCGAGAAAGATAATTATGATGGCCCAACTGCCGGACTATCTGGAAAGTTTGTAGATGTTGCTACAGGCGAATTGATTGCGCAGGATATTATCCGTGGGACACAGATTGAAATCGTTGAGCACGGATATGGCGAGGGTGAAAAGCAGTACCTCGCCGTGAAGAATGATGGAACATACGAAAACGATTTGCTGTTCGAAAACATGTATACCATACAACCCGTGAGAGGCAACTTTATTCCGGTTGAGCCTCAGGATTTTCAGATATCGAAGGGATCAACACTGGATTTTACGGTTACTCCGTACCTGAGGGTAAGAGATGCCAATATCGAGGTGAACGGCACGAAGGTGATCGCTACATTCAAGCTCGATCAGAATGTAACTACTAATGTGAGGAAGATCGGTCTGTATGCGCATTCTGATTCCAGGGTGGGCGAGACCATGCGGCTGGTTGCGGCTGAACAGGATATCAATGCGGCGATCGACCCCAACCAGGAATATACGATCGAAATTGATTTGCCTTCAAACAGTTCGCAATTGAAACCCGGCAACGAATATTTTTTCCGTGCTGGTGCCGTAATCGATAACAGCGAAGCAAAGTTCAATTATTCACCCACTGTTAAGATCGCAGTTAATTAATTGCCACGCATGAGGGAAATCATACTGATTATAGCGGCTTCGTTTCTTATCTCTGGTTCGTGTGGCAAAAATTCAGGAATTGATAACGAAACCAATGATCCTGCGCCTTCACCTGAGGTGGCGGAAGCCGTGTACGATGAAACAGGTTGCCTCTACAAGTCGTACGACAAACTGGTAATGGCAGGGTACCAGGGCTGGTTCGCTTCTGAAGGCGACGCCTCCCAGAGAGGTTGGTATCATTTGGGAAATGGAAGATGCGGAGGGTTTCATCCTGGTTGTTCTACCATTGATTTCTGGCCCGATATGAAAGACTACACAAAGAAGTATCTCACCCCATTTAAATTTGCAGACGGAAACCCTGCTTATTTCTACAGTCCTTATGACGAAGAGACAATCGATCTTCATTTTAAATGGATGAAGGAATACGGCATTGACGGTGTGTTCATGCAAAGGTTTGTTGTGGAAATCAAACCTTCCAATGAAAAGGGTAAGCGTCATTTTAATAAAGTGCTGGAGAATGCATTGAAGGCTGCCGAAAAGTACGGCCGTGCAATTTGCTGTGATGTATGATCTGAGTGGTTGCACCGGGGCAGATCTTGCCTATGTTGAACAGGACTGGAAAGAGCTGCAGGAATTATTTTCTTTATTCGATAATAAAAAACATCCCACTTATCTAAGGCACAACAAGAAGCCGCTGCTGAGCATATGGGGTGTCGGTTTCAATGATGGAAGAAAATACAGTATCGAAGACGCAGATAATCTTGTTACAAAATTAAAGGGTCCGGAAAAGAAAATATCTGTCATGCTGGGTGTGCCGTATTACTGGCGCACGCTTACGAAGGACACTGAAAATTCAACCCAACTGCATGAACTCATCAAAAAATGTGATATCGTAATGCCCTGGGCCGTGGGAAGATATAATAATGATAGCTATGCAAAAATTGCGGGTGTGGAGCTTGCAGGAGATATTCAGTGGGCCAAAACTAATAATCTCAGTTATGTACCCCTGGCGTTTCCAGGCTTCAGCTGGGGAAATTTAAAGAGCGACCCGTCTTCTTACAATTCCATCCCACGTTTAAAAGGAGAATTTTTATGGAAGCAGATCGCGGGTGCTAAAATGGCGGGCGCAAAATCATTATACGTTGCCATGTTCGATGAAGTGGATGAAGGCACTGCAATTTATAAATGTGCGAAAGAAGACGAGCTTCCTTTACATGGTGATGCACGATTTATCGGGATAGAGAAGGAGCTTGACAGTGATTATTATTTATGGCTCACGGGGCAGGGTGGTAGATGGTTCCGGGGCGATGCAGAATTTGGGGTTTCAAAGCCGGCGCGGTGAATACCAGATGCCCGAATAACTCTAATAGGCAATCGTCCATTGCCTGTCTGAATTGACGAAGTACTTCAATCCATTGCTCATCAGGAAAACAGCATTTCCCTGTTTGTCGACTTCCTGTCCCTTCTCATAGACCCGGATGCCGTTGTTCTCGCGTGTGAGGTAATGAATCAATGCGGTCATCGTGGGGTCGATCTCATGTAGCCACTGCTCCTCATTTTCTTTTACAAAGGCTGAACTCATACTGATCAGATAGCCAAATATGGGCCAGTTTCAAGGCTGGATACTTAATTCCCCAGTTTTTTGTTCCCAACCTTAACAATAACAGGGCAATCACTCATATTCCCTATAGGCGCCGAAATTCGCAAGACGATCTTCACCGAGTTGTTCGGGCACAGGATTGCAAGGCTTCTTTAACTTTTCGCAGATCTGCATCCAGAGATTTGTACGGGTATATGTCTGGTGAACCTTTTGAAACCTCGTGGACAAAAGGAGGTCACCGGCTTTTTCGTATTTACCCTCGTCAATGAACAACTGCACCCGTCTTTCAATTACCCATTCATCCGGCAGCGCTTCCACCATTGCCAGCCATTCGCTTCTTTCGTTCATAGTTTCAGGACCGATATTGCGCAACACTTTGTCTCTTTCTACTATGACCTGGGGATGAATGCGAAGCCATTTTTCACTGATAGCTTTGAACTGCTGGTTTGCTTCCATCATTTTACCCTGCGATTTCAATATCCGGGCAGAAATAATCCGGGCCATTCCATTTTTAGCCGAATCGAGAATCTTTAATGCCCTTTCATTATCCCCCCTTGACGCCACCCATATTCCATAGAAAAATTTCCAGAGGTCCTTATTATATTTTTCAGCTTTCTGAATACCCCATTTAAAAGCATTTTCAAGTTCTTCAAACCCGGATGGAGGCCATAAATTACTTTCAAGAGCCGGAGGGGCAGGAGGCATTCTCTTCAAGCGAGCTGCCTCCATCAGATCCAGCCATATATTCACCTCATTTTTTCTTGCCCAGCTAAACAGAGGCAGTTCCTCTGGTTTACGCAGATGCACCTGGGGAACTTTCAATTCGTAGATATCAAGCTCTTTGTCTGTTGGGATCCAATATTCAACATGCCAGCGGGTATCACCGGGCTTCATCTCCAGTTTGATTGACTGATCACCTATTGGACCACCCTGGATTTCCGAATACCGCTGGTGCTTTGCAGTGCTTAATAACGACCATGAACTGTCTGGGCCGGTGCCATAGCTCCATAATTTTATGCCTCCGGCAATATTTTCGTCGGCAATATGATAAAGTCCTGTTCCTGCTGAAGGCGTGTAAGCCCCAAAGGCGTTTGCATCCTTTGTTTTCCAGAAGTACCCTGTCATTTCTTTTATGTCATTCTCTGTTTTTGCTCCTCCCGTGGACCAATCGATGGTATCTAATTTTGAAGCATGTGACAACACCTGCCCCTTTGGAAAATTATACCTGGTATCGTTTGATGCGGGCACAGCGGCATTGGACCAGCTCATCCATGGATAGCTACTACTGCCTGGATTATGGAACTTTACTCTTTGGGTAAGGAAATTGTCGTTTGGACCGAGAGAATATTCAACTGACCAATTCATCCCAAAGCGAAGTTCTCTTTCTCCACAGACAACATAGATCCGGTCGGCGCTTTTATCAATCCTGTAGAGTACTTTTTCATTTTGTGTAGGTGAATGCGAAATTGGAAAACTCACTTCAATCCCTCCTGCCACAAAATAAAAACGAGGCAGTATTCGCGTATAGCGAATCACATCAGGCACATATAATACTTCCCTGCCGGACGGTTTATGTATAAGCGAATACACTTTTCCACCCAGGTCGGGACAAATGGTTACTCTGATCAATTCATTCTCCAATTGAATAAACCTGTACTTGTGAACCAAGGGCCTGTCGGAGGTTTGCGAATAACTCATGTAGGGATACACGCCATTCGGATCCAGGACGGTAGGAATTGGCCCGGCTGGTGTTAGTTGGTGAGTCAGCATTAAGGAATCAAACTCCCGGCTTTGGAGTTTGGCGGATACTTGCTGACTATAAGAAACCTCTGAAATCAGGTTGAGCAATAAGATGAAGGGAAAAACCTTTTTGATGATTATTTTATTTATTTAGCTTGACAATTTATCGCTTAACTGATCCATAAGTTCCTTTCCTTTAAAGACATCCGCAGTAATCTTTTTCTGGTCGAACGTTTTTTCTGCTTTAAACACCTTGAGATGTTGTTCGAGCTTATTCCAGAGATCCTTTACGCTTTTATCGTTACTCGCGGCGGCCTTTTCTTTCAATATCCTGATCTTTTCAAAGTCAACAATTCCTTCACGTAATTTCTCATAACGGATACAACTGTTTCCTCCCGGGTATACCAGGTAACAATCACCAGCTGCCCATGAACCATGTCTTGCGTCTCTTTCGGGATCGGCAGGCCATGCATCGTAGGCCCATCTCAGAAATCCATCATACCCGCAGGCAGCGGTGTACCAGCTGATCCACCTGCCCTCAATTGGGGGAGAGAAAACAAAATTATTTGGATAAGGAGGATTGCAGCACACGTAGAAAGTGGAACTCGCACCACGGGCGGCCCTTTTTTTCAATTCTTCCTGTGTAGGTTCCTTTCCGTAGAGATAAGAATAATCATTTAGTAAAGTATCCAACTCTTTGTGCCAGTCTCCGGCATAGGTTATCCGCCATTCCGGCGAATGCTGTTTGAGCACCTTAATGGCTGCGAGAGTTTGTTTCATGGTATTCTCATTGATACCCAGGTAAGCGATCTTCAACCATCCCTTTTGTTCAAGGTGTTTTCTGAGGTCGGTAAGGAATATGTGCCAGTTAGTTTTAAATTCTTTTGATTCCGGAACCCATCTTTCATAGGTATAATTGCCTGTTTCCGCAGATTTATACCTGAACCTTTCCGCCCATGGTAAAGGTGTATAGATGGTTATGGCCTTATTTATGCCGTATTGCATGGCCAGCTCAACATAGTCGTCAAAGATGCTATAATCAAATTTCCATGAATTGTCCTTTTGCTTTATCCATTCGATCATCCCTCCTTCGATCATGTATGAATTATCCGCCCATGGCGAATGGACTGCATAAGTGGTGATGTACTTCCCCCCGGCATCGGCGTATAACTGTAAATGTTTTTTTAGAAGGATTTTGTGTTCTTCCGACCATGGTTCCACATGGTTGTACCAGGCCACCGCCCATGGATTCTGCCAGAGGTCAAGCAGGTGTTTCCATTCCGAAGGAGGGGGAAGCGTATTGCTTTGAACCCGCACAGAAATGCTCAACGGCTGCTTGTCTTTCGCCGTGATCACTTCTACTATGCCATTGTACACGCCAGGCTCTGCATCAGCAGGTATTTGCAGGGACAGCCAGACGGGTCTTGTTGTTTTACCGGGAAGGTCGAATCTGTCGAAAGATTCGAACCTGTCCGGCATAAGATATCCATCTTTGTAAGGAGTGTTTCCGCAAACCGCGTCCTTGGCTCCATAGGGATAATTTGATAAAACATAACGGACCAGGTTGAGACGTATGTTCGAGCTGTCTATTCTGTTTCCTTTCTCATTCACAAGACTATTCGGTCTGAACCTTACCTGCAATAACGTATCGGGACTCCATATCAGCACCTGCAAATTGATCCTTTCACCCCTCCACCCCGTCAACTGTTTCTTTACAGTCTTTGTAATAACAGGCACATCTTTCCTGAAATATAGTTCTTCTGTGGAACCGAATGAAGCATGCAGTCCGTGTGGCTGTGAGGACCATGCCTGTTCGTTTGTCGTTACGTCAAAATCGTATTCTTCCTGGTAGTGCGGGCCTATAGAAGGAAGTAAAGAGGCATTTATTCTGCCCTTTTGTGTTTGTGAAAATGCATGTAGTGAAAATAACAAAGCGACGCCGCTTGCGAATATCAGTTTTTTCATGTCTGGGGTTCTCAATTATTTAATTTTTCAATCACAGTGTTACCAGCCCGGGTTTTGGGTAAGGCTTCCTTTTGACAATTGTATCTGCTGAAGTGGTATAGGTTTATAATAATGTTTTGTTTCAAAACTTCTTGATGACGCTGCTTCTGCTACAATGAATCCGTCGGAATCCACCTGTATGTCATCGCCTGGTGTCAAATCAGGGTATCGTGTCTGGTATTCAGTACCAACAAATTTAACGCCTTTTAGGGCCAT
Source organism: uncultured Chitinophagaceae bacterium (assembly GCA_963808065.1). GTDB lineage: Bacteria > Bacteroidota > Bacteroidia > Chitinophagales > Chitinophagaceae > Flavitalea. Next base: position 832,237 of record CAWEEK010000005.1, on the reverse strand, counting down.
CGGCATGACGGTCTCCGCAGTTTTCCATCTCCTCAGGTCGTCCCTTCTGAATCCTTCAAATGCAAGTTCCACTGTTCTTTCCCTGCGGATCTCAGTGAGCATATCAAGACTGTTGGCGGCTACAAAGGCGTTTGTTAAGGCAGGCATGTTTACCCTAGATCTTATGTCGTTGATGGTCCTGTTTAGATCTGCATCAGAAATTGACCCATTTTTTTCATAGAGTGCTTCTGCAAGAATCAACAGTGTTTCTGCATACCTGAATTCCTTATAGTCATATTCACCCTGGAACTGGGTTGCGTCCAGGGTCTCTTCGAGGAATTTCCTGATCATATAACCGGTACGAGTGGCGTTTGTTCCGGAAAATCCCGGATAAGTTGGTTGCAGAATACCGCCTTCAAAAAAGATGGTGCTGCCAGGGACAATAAAGGTCATGCTCATCCTTGGATCCCTGTCCTGGAATTCACTTGTGAGGGTGGCATAGCCCTGGAACGTCGGAGAAGTTTCAATGGGCAAACCATCTGATGCGAGGTATTGGTCTGCCAGGTTCTTGGTGGGCACGATGGCATTGAACCAAAGTTCTCTTGTCCAGTTGTGGGTTACTCTTGTAAGGTAAAATCTTTTTGCAAGGATCACTTCCTTGCTGTCATCGCCGGGTAGCAGAAAAAGATATTTATAACTATCTGCATCTCTGCCAAGATACAGTTCATATTCACCGGAACTAACAATTTCCTCAGCGGCGTTTATCGCTATGTCGAGGTATTTATTGGCATCACCCTCACCATGATACTTAGCCCAGGTTCCCATAAACAAGGCAATACGTGCCATAAGTGCGAGGGCTGCTCCTTTGGTTACGCGACCCAGATCAGACTCAGCCAATTCACTCTGAAGAGGCAGTTTTGTAACTGCATCAGTCAGATCTGCAAGCATGAAATCTGCCATCTCCATTTGGGATAGCTGTCCGGTATATAATTCAGGAGAGGCAATGTCCAGTACTTTATCAATCTTTGGAACCCCGCCATAGCTCTTAACAAGATTGTAATAATAATATGCCCTGAAAAATTTTGCTTCGCCTACGGGTTTGTCTATTTCCGCAGCGAATGTGGAAGTAGCGGCTTTATCCAGGAGATAATTTGCGGACCGGATAAATTCATATGAAGTTGTCCAGAGAGGGGTGTTTGCTTCAGCAAGATAGGAACCATTGCTGATTGGGTTGGCGCCCGAACCGAAAGCAATGTCCGATTCAGCATCAGAAAAAAATAAACCTTCATTCAACCCATAATAAAAATCATTAGCGGCAATAACGAAATCGTTTGGACTTTTCCAGAAATTCGGATCAGAGATCTGGTCCTTTGGTACGAGGTCAAGTTTTTTCTGACAGGAACCCGCAAAAATGATTATTAATATATAGATTATTATACCCGGTTTCATACTTGTAGCATTTAAAAGGTTAGATCAAGACCAAAAGAATACATTCTCTGAAATGGATAGTTAAATCCGTTACTTGACGATTCGGGATCCCATCCACCTTTGACACCATGTAATTCCCATATGTCCTGACCGCTGAGATAAATACGCGCGTTTGACATAGCAACCCGGCGGATAAGCCTATTTGAAAAGGTATATCCGATTTGAACGTTTTTCAGTCTTACATACGCCGCATTTATCTTCTGCATTGTTGAAGGCTGATAATTCCATGATCTTATGTTGCCATGACTCAGTCTTGGATATTCAGCATTGACGCGGTCCTCATTCCAGGTTTTACCGTAGTAGAACTCTGGCGGTTGTCTCCACCAGTCTGACCATGGTATCGAATAATCGTCAGTCCTGAAAAGTGTTCTCTTTATGATACCCTGAAAAAAGAAAGAAATGTCAAAGTTTTTGAATTTTGCACCGAGGTTGGTAGCAAAAGAATAACGCGGCATAATTGTTCCTACATTGATCAGATCGCCATCCTCGCCGGGAGTATCACTATAAGCGCTAATGGTGCCATCGCCGTTTATATCACGAAACTTGGCGTCTCCAATCCCTATATCCGATGGAACACCTTCGAGTTGCTTATATTCATCCAGTTCTCTCTGGTCCCTGATAATTCCGTCGAACTGGTAAGCAAAATATGTACTAAGCGGATATCCTTCACGATTCGGATTCAGTCCGGGGGCATAGGTGTCGCCACCTCCATAATTAATTAATTCGTTCTGAGCATCACTCAACAATATTCTAGCAGAATAATCCAGGCTACCCACACGGTCTTTCCAGCCGAGTGTCAATTCAAATCCTTTCGTTTTAAGTGTTCCCGCATTTGAAAAAGGAGCGACTGTTCCCAGAAGGGCGGGGTAGGTAACAGGGATCAGCAGGTTCTTGTTTTTCTTTATAAAATAATCGAAGCTAAAATTCAATCTTCCGTTTAACATGGTAGCATCCAATCCTGCATTCTGATTAACCAATGTTTCCCATGTGCTTTCTAATGCCGCCATGCCGGACAAGGAGACCGCATTCGACTGTACACCCGCACCAAAAGGATAAGGATAAGTTCGCCTTGCCGTTGTCAGCAATTGTAGGTAATCATACAGACCGATGCCTTCCTGGTTGCCTGTTTCGCCGTAGGAAACCCTTAGTTTGAGGTCATCGAATATCCCTGTATTGCGAATAAAGTCTTTTTCTGACAGCCGCCAGGCTGCCGATACTCCGGGAAAAAATGCCCATTTTTTCTTTGGCGGGAATCTTGAACTTCCATCATATCTCAAATTGGCTTCAATAAGGTATTCATTATTGAATGTGTAATTTATCCTCGAAAAAACAGAGGTTATAGCCCAATGATTTCCACCACCATCATTCGACATGTTGTTTCTTCCTCCAAGATTGATCGACCAAAGCTCCTCCGAAATAAAATTATCTCTCCTTGCATTGAACCATTCCATGTCATTCTCTTCATGTGATGTGCCGGCCATGATCCCAAACTCGTGATTGCCGAAAGACTTATTGTATTCGGCGTAGCCCGTAAAATTCCTGTATGTATTTTCACCGTTACGGAGCGTAAGACTTCCAAACCCCGGGCTCGCGATGTCGTAATAGGCAATTGTGCCATCCCAGTTATACAACGGAATTGGTTTGGCTATGTCTTCATCTTTGTCTGTCCTGAAATTCACGCCTGCCTGGACGTTCAATTTTAACCCGTCAGCTACCTCGGCAATCAGTTTAAAGTTGGTATTGATTGTTCTTGAAAGGAAGGTTGCAGTGGCTCCTTCTTTAGCCTGGGCTACAGCGTTGCCCCATCCACCCTGTGCGAAGAATTTTCCATCGGGGGTATACACCGGATGATTAGGCATTCCAAACACTCCTTCAGTAATAGTCCCTGACCATGTGCCGTTTCCTCCGATATCGGTGCGCTTCTGGCTTTCAAGGGAGACTTTGGATTCGAGCCGGATCCGTTTTGTAAAATTGTAGTCATAATTCATCCGGAGATTATACCGTTTGTTGTTGTCATTCGCATACTTAATCACCCCATACTGGTCCGCAATTCCCCCTGACAGATAATATCTTGAATTTTCACCTCCACCTGAAACATTCAGATATTGCTTATGTTGAAATCCATTACCATAAAGCTCTTTTCGCCAGTCGGTATTGGTGAAAAATAAATTCCAACCACCATACAGAGGGTGAGGAATCGGATTGGGATCATTGTTCCGTATTTTTTCCAGTAATTCAGGGGTGTACATAGGAGACGCACCTGCGTGAGCATTTGCTTCATTATCCATTTGCGCAAATTCATAATTCGTCGGACTGTTCATCATGCCTGCAATTTTTGAGATCGCAGCATTTGAACTGAAGCTTACTTTCGGAACGCCTTTTTTCCCTTTTTTGGTGGTCACAAGCACAACACCGTTTGCTGCCCTTGCCCCGTAAATTGAGGCTGCGGCGTCTTTTAGTACAGTTACAGACTCAATGTCGTCCGGATTCAGGAGGTCGATACCCCCTGCCAATCCATCTATGAGTACAAGAGGAGTATTTCCTGCGTCGGTATTATCATCAGGATTCCTGTCAACAGTTGAGTTTCCACGAACATTCAGTTTAAACTCTTCAGATCCCGGTTTGCCGGAGCCTCTCTGAATAATGACACCCGGCAATGTGCCCTGTAAAGCGCCCAGCGCGTTGGTTACTGGTCGGGATTTGATGGCTTCAGCAGTTACCATTGAAACAGCTCCGGTAACATTTTGTTGCTTTCTTGTTCCATATCCTACCACAACTTCAGCCAAAGTAGCCGTGCTTAATTCGAGCTGTACCGATAAATTAGGTTCGGCACCAACAGAAAGTTCCCTGTTTTCGTATCCAACAAAAGAAACTACGAGGATCTGACCTGGGTTTGCATTGATTGTAAATTTTCCTTCTGCATCCGTTGATGTACCTGATGAAGTGCCCTTTATCTTAACAGAGGCTCCGACGAGGGGTTCCCCGTTCTCATTAAGGATCCTTCCCTTGTAATCAATTAGATTTTTCCTTTCTTCCTGTTTTACAATAATGGTTGGCTTTTTCTTGATGACAATCGTATTACCCATGATCTCATAAGAAAGATCTTTTCCTTTCAATACCTCACTCACTGCCGTCTCCAGAGGAACATCCTTTAATTTTACAGTAACCCTGCCTGCCTGTTCGAGCAGTTCATAAGTGTAAAAGAAATCATAGCCACTTTGTTTGTGAATTTGCCGGAGGACTTTCTGAAGCGGAGCATTAGTTTCTGAAAGTGTGATCTGTGAATACACAGTTGCATTTACCTGCAGGGTTGCAGTAATCAGTATAAATGCTGTTAAGTTCATCGCAATACTAAGTGTTTTTCCAATGGCACGATGGCGTCTTCCATCGTTTTTCCTCATAATCAATCGCGGTTGTTTTTTTGTTGATCCGATCCCTGGAACGAATGAACAAATAGCCTTTAAAAGCATAACTTTGGCATAGTTTGGTTAGTCAATAGCAATCCTTCGAACGTTGTTTATAGGTTAACCTGAACATCTGCCGGAGGCGCTTCCAACACTTCCGGCAATTTTATTATACAGGGTATTTCACATTTTTTTAAGGCATAATTGTCACTTTATTTCCTGCTATTTTAAATTTAACTCCCCCGGTAGCTTCAATTACTTTCAGGACCTGTGAAAGATTCACTTCGCGGGAAATCGAACCGCCGAAATGCAAATTGATCGTTCCATCGTATTCAAGCTGCAGATCATACCACCGCGCAATCTCGCGCATGACAGTACCGATATTTGCTTTTTCGCCAAACTGAAACTTTCCATTTTTCCAGGCCGTTATATCCTCTGTATTCACATCTCTTGCAACCGTCAGATCTCCGTTTTTATTTAATTGAGATTGCTCTCCGGGTTCAAGGCGAATCTTTTTAGTATCACCAACTTTAGAAACGTTTACTGAACCCTCCAACAGGGTGACTTTCATATTACCTTCCTCTTCGTAAGTGTTCACATTGAAATGAGTACCCAGCACGGTTATTTCCAAACTGCCTTTTCTTACTTTGAAAGGTTTACCAGGAAGCCTGCTGACTTCAAAATATGTTTCACCAGTTACTTCCACCGCGCGATCCGCACCGGCAAAAGCTGTGGGATAACGCAGTGAACTTTCACTATTAAGCCAAACTTTTGTACCGTCTGCAAGGGTCAATTGCAAAACCTTGCTACCTCTCGGATTACTTATCGTGTTGTATGTGATTTCGTTACTTGTGCCTTTATAGACAATCCTGCCATCAGACAGCCTGGTTATCTTCACCTTTCCCTGTGTGGTAATTTGTCCGTTTTGTACACTATCAAGATTGATATGACTGCCATCGCCAAGAGTTATGACTGCATGTGAGGAACTGGGCGGGGTGACATCATTATGAACAACAACCGGTTCTGAGACATTGGGCTTTCTTATTGGTGCATCCAGAGTATAAAAGAAGTAAGAGGCAAATACTATCAGAATGACGGCAGCTGCTGCAAAGGCAACCCATTTTGTGATGCGCCTTACTGGCGCCGGCCGGTCATTTTCATCTAACAATTTGATCTTTTCATAAATGTTCTTATACATCCGCATTCCGTGAGTCAGATCGTCTGCCGCAAATTCTTCTGGAATGATAAGGGGCTCCCCGTTATCCTGGCTATTATACCAGGTCATGAATTCGGCTTTTTCTTCAGGTGTTATCGAGCCATTCAACCATTTATGGGCAAGTTCTTCTATGCGTCTGTTGGCATCCTGCATAAACAATAAGTGTTAAATATTTAACATCTCCCCTACGCGGACGGAAAATAAATTCAATTCTTGCTCATAAAATGCATCACAAGAAGAACAAGTGCGGGGTCGCCAAGTCCAGCGCGGATCCTTGAAAGGGCTTTTGTGAGTTGATTTTCTACTGTATTTTCAGAAATTCCCAGGTGCCTGGCGATAGTTTTGTTTTTGAGCCCGGCGTCACGGCTGAGTTGGTACACCATGCGGCATTTTTCCGGGAGCGCCATAACAAGTTCTTCTATTTGTTTCTGCAGCATGTGAAAACCTAAAGACTCGTCGGCGGTATTTTCTGAAGTATTATCTGAAAGGTGTAGCTGCGTCCTTGCGTGGCATTTGGCAAGTTGCTTCATCACCTGGTACTGAACGGCTGAAGCAAGATAATATTTGAGGGAGTTATTGATGGTCAACGTCGCTCTGCGGGCCCATAAATCAGTAAAAATTTCCTGTATGGCTTCCTCCGCCTCGCAATAATTTTTCAGTCGCTTACTGGCAATAAAAAACAAGAGTTTCCAGTACCTCGCGTATATTTCTGTGAACGCACCTGCATCGCCTGCATTAAGCAGCACAACCAATTCATCATCCCCAAAACTCGATGGATCATGCATAAGCGTCAGTTAATTGGTAAGGGATAAAATTAGGAAACTCTCTATACATCTACCTAATTTGGGTTAAGGCCGGCATTAGCCCGAACGGTGCAGGGGGACGGAAAATGGTCATTTCTGCAATCGTTTCACTGTCAGCGGCAAATGACGTCCTTGCTTACAATGTCAAAGTTTTTCTTTCATAGGGGTGAACGGATGTTTGAGTGTCTCAATATCAATTAGGACCATAATCGCACACTCAAATGCCTTAGAATATGAAGAAAGTATCTCTTATAATTGCTGCTGCCATGATCCTCGTTGGGTGTAGAAAGGACAGTATACCCGATACTGGCAAAGAAAATCCGTTTAGGCCCGGTACACTAACAGAGGCCGGACTGGATGAGGACAGAATACTAGATTTAGAAAATCAGATTAATGCTGGCAAGTACAATATCCACAGCCTACTTATTCTCCGGCATAATAAATTGGTCTATGAACATTACTTCCCGGGAGAAGACGCTGTATTTCCCATTCCTGTAGGAAGGGTAGAACATCATATGGACAGTCTCCACGATTGCAGAAGCGTAACCAAGAGCATCGTATCAACCTGCATTGGTATAGCCATTTCACAGGGCAAAATAAAAAGCCTGGACGAAAAGGTCTTTCAGTATTTTCCTGAGTATGCAAAATATGCCGTTGGAGCGAAGGCGGAAATCACCATCAGGGAATTGCTTACGATGACATCCGGATTGGAATGGAACGAGAGCCTCCCGTACGTAGATGAAGCCAATAGTGAAAGACAAATGTCAGTTCAACCAGATGTCGTCGATTTTATTTTGAGCAGAAATAGTCTGGCGAAACCGGGCTCTTTATGGAATTACAATGGCGGATGCACGCAGTTGCTGGCACAAATCATATTAAAGACAACCGGTTTGCCCGTCAATGAATATGCAAAAAAATATTTGTTTACACCCCTGGGCATAAGGAATTATCACTGGTATGTTCGTGAAGATGGAATAATTTGGGCTGCCTCCGGATTAAGATTGACATCCAGGGATATGCTTAAAATCGGATGGATGTATGTGCATGACGGCAACTGGAATGGAACATCCATAATTTCATCGGAATGGGCCAGGCTGGCAACAAAATGGCATGTTGATACTGATGATGCATCGGATGGATATGGCTACCAATTTTGGTGCGCAAAACCGTTAATTGCAGGAGAGCTCAGGGATATGGCTATGGCTGACGGCAATGGCGGACAAAGAATTTGTATGATCCCATCCTTAGACCTGGCGGTGGTAATCACAGCGGGTAATTATGATGAGGACGGTGATATATCTGATGATGTATTAAGAGAGTATATCTTTTCGGCGGTGAAGAAATGAAATCAATTTGTAAATTATGTGAATCATTTTATCATGGACTGAGTGGCGGAACGAACCAGAATGCGGCTCCGACGCCATGCCTGCCAAGCTCCGGTTGACCATAACGCCGCAACAATAAGCACCCCCTGAAAGGGCAGACGTATCCAGCGCGCAAGCTCCGAATTCAAACCGAATGCGTCACGATGTTCGGTAAGCTGGGCAATGTTGCCCGGAAAAACAAGCACAAAAAATAACGCAGCGATCCAACCTGCCGCCACCCGTTGCTTTAACAAGACCACCAGCGAGGCGCCGAGGAGTATTTCTACGATGCCTGAAAGAACAACCACCAGATCAGGGGGCAGTGGCAACCAGGGTGGCACCTGCGCCTGGAATTCCTTTCGCGAATAACTAAGGTGGCCGATGCCGGCGAACAAAAGAAAAAATCCTAGCAGCAGACGGACGGCATGTTGTGCGATAGTCAATGAATGATCGGATCTGAGATTCATGTTGGACCTGCTTAAACGATGAAACAAACCATCATATGCAAAACTGTGGCCAGTATTGCCCGCAAAATTGAAAAATCAATTGATTAGAAACGCTTTATTTTTTTCATGGCCATTCCCACGCTATTAATAAGTTCCTCTTCCCGAAATTTTCCTACCTTAATAAACGTATTAATCACGATTGCTGTCGGGTGGAGGTAGATACTGCTGGCCGGCGAATATTTCAATGCGCTTATGAGATCCGTTATTCAGAGGTTGTTAGTATTTGTTATCAGTGTATCAGCATATTTTACTGCGACAGCGCAGGACCTTCCTGTCCATTATATAGGCATCGACCAGGGCCTTTCGAACAACGCGGTCACCAGCATCTACCAGGATCATTCAGGCTTTATGTGGTTCGGCACTTATGACGGTCTTAACCGCTACGATGGTTATGAATTCAATGTTTTCCGTAGCGTCATCGGCGACTCAAATTCCCTCCGCACAAATATTATCGACTGCATAACGGGCGACGCTGATGATCATATCTGGGTGGGAACGGGCAAGGGCCTGATGATCTATGACCCCGCCAAAGCAAATTTCGATGCCCCGGAATTCCGCGCGCCGGGATCGAGGCAGCCTCAAAAAATCAATAGCAATATTCTTGAGCTCAAACTGATCCACGATACTATCATGCTCGTTGGTACGCAGTACGCCGGATTGATGATATTCGAAAAAGATTTTCGAACCGCAGACCAGATCGCTTATCAAGGGGAACAAGCTACTGTAGATTATATGGTTCCCGCAATCGCCTATGGTGGTCAGGGCGACCTGGTTTGGATATTTATTCAGAATAAGGGGCTGCATCAGTTTAATCTCAAAACCAGAACCTTCCACCTGGTAAACAGTAGCATCACCACAGCCAGATGTCTCGCCTTTGACAAAACCGGAACACTTTGGCTCGGTAATGACATTGGTCTTTACAGATATCTCCTGGACAGCAACAGCTTTTCCGATAATTACATGCGCATTCGCACAACGATCATGGATATTTCTGCAGACAAAGCGAATACGTTGTGGATAGGCTCCGATGGCACCGGTCTTTGGACCCTCCCAGACCATGCACCCTATGCTTCGCTGTATATGAAATCATCCGGCGAACCGGCAGTAAACAGCAACGCGGTCTATAGTGTATATGAAGACAAAAATGAGAGAAAATGGATCAGCACCCTGAGGGGCGGTGTCAACATGATCGAACCGGAAAACAACGCCTTCTCCCATGTCTTTTATAACAAATGGAACGCTCAGAGCAAGATCGTAGAAGATTTTATTCTTTCCTTTTGCGAAGACGAAAAAGGCAATTTATGGATCGGCACCGATGGCGCAGGTTTGAGGTATTGGGATCGCAAGCTGAACCTTTATGATGAATACAAAAATGAGTCATGGAACCCGGCATCGATCAGCAGTAACTTCATTACCCGCATTATCAGGGATTATAACAACGACATTTGGACTTCCACCTGGTTCGCCGGCATCAACAAGTTCAATAAGAACACCCGGACCTTCAAAAGATACACCTGCGTTAACCCCATAACAAATAGCATTGAAAACCACACCTGGCTGGTTTTCGAAGATTCGAAAAAAGACCTTTGGGCCAGCACAACCAACGAAGGATACCTGTACAAATTCAATCGCCAAAAGGACAGCTTCGAACTTTTTGACGAAAATATCCGAAACGTTCTTAGTCTCATAGAAGATGCGGATGGTACACTTTGGGCCGGTGATTTCCAGTCACTCATAAAGATTGATCAGGTGGAAATGAAGCATAGCTTCTTCGCGGTGGGTTATGCAATACGCTGTCTCAGAGAGGACAGCCGTAACAATATCTGGGCGGGCACGCAGGACGGCGGCCTTTATCGACTCAACAAGGAGACCGGTAAATTCAAACGGTTTACCGCAAACGACGGCCTCCCAAACAACTCTGTCCTGGGCATATTGGAAGACAGCAGACAGAACCTTTGGCTGAGTACGTTCAGGGGGCTGTCCCGGTTCTGCACAGACAAACTCAGTTTTCACAATTTTACCGAATCGGATGGATTGCAAAGCAACCAGTTCAGTTTCAATGCGGCGGCGATCCTGAGTACGGGTGAGTTTGCCTTCGGAGGCATCAAGGGTTTCAATATTTTTTACCCCGACAGTATCGTCAGCAGGCAAACAACGCATCAACTGTATATTACACGCCTTGACCTGAACAATGTCCCGATTGAAAGAACCCCAGGCTATGTCAACGATCGCGAACGCGGTCAGATCAAAAAGATAACGCTGCCGATTGACAGCGCCGTCCTCTCCATAGGTTTTGCGGCGCTCGACTATTCCGCCAACGACAAGATAAATTACGCGTACTTCCTCGAAGGATGGGACAAGGACTGGAACTATGTCAACAAGGTCCGGACAGCAAATTATTCCAAGTTGCAGGAAGGCACTTACAGTTTCAGAGTAAAGACAAGTTCACCCGACGGAACCTGGACCGAAGCGACGACGCTGTTGGAAATCATCGTGCTGCCGCCGTGGTACCGTACCTGGTGGGCCTATCTGCTCTATGGATTGATTGTCCTTTTTGCCTTATACCTATACATCAGGTATACGAAATGGAGCGAAAGACTCCGGTTTGAAGTTAAACTCGCTCATCTCGAAAATGAGCAGGAAAAGGAAGTCGCCGAAAAAAAATTATCCTTTTTCACCAATATTTCTCATGAATTCCGGACGCCGTTGACGCTGATCATCGACCCCCTTAATCATTTGATGAAGAGCGACAGCCAACACAAGTCGGACAACAATGTTCAGGTTGCGTATAGAAACGCGAGACGACTGCTGAGTATGGTTGATCAGCTGATGTTATTCCGGAAAGCCGATTCCGGGCACGAGGATCTAAAAATTTCAAAGATCGACATAGCACAATTGTGCAAAGGCGTATTTAATTGTTTCACCCAGGTTGCTGCGACGCGAGACATTCATTTTGTGTTTTTCGGAGGCAGCCAGCCAATAGAGATCTATGGCGACGCGGAAAAGCTGGAAATCGTATTCTTTAATCTCTTATCGAATGCGTTCAAGTTTACACCCGACCATGGCCTGATCTCGCTGCAAATTGATGAAACTGACAGCGACGTATCCATCAGGGTTGAAGACACAGGGTGCGGCATTGCACCCGAACAGCAGCAAAAGATATATGAAAAATATCATCGCGGACAGTCAGCGTCGGCATTTTCAAGTTCGGGTTTCGGCATAGGGCTTTACCTGGTGAAGTACTTTATCGACTGCCACAAAGGAACCATTGAATGCGACAGCACACTGAACAAAGGCACTACTTTCTCGATCGGGCTTGACAAGAAAAACTCCGGGCTGGCCCGAAGCGAATTTGTGGTGGCTGTCGACAATAATAATGCACTTCTGAAAGAGCTCTCGGCCGACATCGATCCCTCGGGCATTTATCACGGTGTTCCGGCATTGAATGGACAAACATCAAACGACCTGCTCACGGAGCGTAAATCTATACTCGCCATCGACGACAACGAGGAGATCACCAGCTATCTTCAGTTTGTGTTCAACGAAAGGTATCTTCTTTACACAAGCAACAATGGGACCGAAGGGTTTGAACTTGCCCAGCTACATCGGCCGGACCTGATCATCAGCGACATTCACATGCCGGGCCTGAACGGCCTCGACCTTTGCCAGCAGGTGAAAACATCGCCCGCCCTGGCGCACATCGCCGTGATATTGCTGACAGCCAGCGCAACCGATGATTTGAAACTGCAGGGGATCGAATGGGGCGCCGACGACTATATAACAAAGCCATTCAGTTCGGACCTGCTGCTTGCGAAGGTTGAGAACATATTAAAGAACAGGAACCATATTCAAAAATACTTCTTCGAGAACATCACGTTGCAGGAAACCAGGACAAGGGTGCCGGCAGAGTACCGTGAATTTCTACAAGCCTGCATTGTTGTTGTTGAAGAAAATATTGGAAAGGATGATTTTAATATCGCCCGGTTCACCCGCTGCATGGGTATGAGCCATTCCGCCCTCTACCAGAAAATAAAAATGATCTCCGGACAGTCGATCAATACGTTTATCAGATCTATCCGGCTCAGGAGGGCAGCGGTACTTATGCTGCGCGAAAACATGCAGGTGAAGGAGGCCGCATTTTTTGTGGGGATAGGCGATGTCAAATATTTCCGGGAGCAGTTCATCAAACTTTTCGGTATGACGCCTTCCGAGTACATCAAAAAATACCGTAACTCCTTCAACCGTGATCTTAACGTAGTAAAAATCTGATTTACACCCAAATTTTGCGAATCTACCCCCTCATTTAAGAGATTCACCCCCCTCATCCCCGCCTGCGCCTTCCATATTTTGCCAGCGTATATTATTACTAACTAAAACCTGCCAGCATGAAACGGCACTTGCTTATGAGGATCGTATCCTCCTTTAAGCCCCCATGTCTTAAAAGTCCGGGCTTTATTCTCTTTCTTTTGTTAATCTCGAACGCAATTGTTGCACAGCAACCGATCAAAGGCCGTGTTGCCACGGGTGACACAGCACTGGCCGGTGTCACCGTTCAGGTAAAAGGTTCCGATAACGCTACACAAACGGATATTGATGGCAGGTTTAGCATTGTGGCTCCTTCGACCGCTACCCTCGTTTTTTCTTATGTTGGTTATGAAACCAAGGAACAACGAGCAAACAGCAACCTGCTCAATGTACAGCTGACCGCTGCCCGGGGCGGCATGGACGAGGTGGTTGTGGTAGGTTATGGTACCCAACGAAAGGCCACGCTAACGGGGTCGGTCGCGGCAGTAAAGGGTGCTGAACTAACGAAGTCGCCATCGGTAAATGTCAGCAACAGTCTTGGCGGCCGCTTGCCGGGTCTAGTGACTGTTACGCCAAGTGGCGAACCTGGTGCCGATGGGTCAGTAATCAGGATACGAGGCGTGAACACACTCGGTAATAATAATCCGTTGGTTGTGGTGGATGGAATTCCGGGAAGATCGCTCGACAGGATCGATCCCGCGACCATTGAGAATATTTCCGTGCTGAAAGATGCCTCTGCTGCAATCTATGGTGCCCAGGCCGCCAACGGTGTGTTGCTTGTGACCACCAAAAGAGGTAAAGTGGGTAAGCCAGTGATCACTGCAAGTTTCAACCAGGGATTTGGCCGGCCAACAGTAATTCCCAAAATGGCAGACGCCGCTACTTATGCAGCCATGATCAATGAAGTCAATGAGTACGCGGGCCGTGGTCCAAAATATTCGGAGGAGGAGCTTCAGAAATACCGTGATGGTTCCGACCCCTGGTCCTATCCAAACACCAACTGGTTTGACGAAGTACTCAAGCCATGGTCGGGACAGAACTATGGAAATGTTTCGGTAAGCGGCGGCAACGAGAACCTCAGGGTTTTTGCCGCGCTCTCGGCCAGAAGCCAGGATGGATATTATTACAACAGCGGTACCAAGTACAACCAATATGATTTCCGGACAAATCTCGATGCCAATATCACAAAGGATCTGACGCTGTCGATCGATATGTCCGGCCGTGCGGAAAACAGAAATTATCCTACGCGCTCCGCCGGCAGCATATTCAGGATGGTGATGCGTGGAAAGCCAAATGAAACCGCCTACTGGCCAAACGGCATGCCCGGCCCTGATATCGAATATGGCGATAACCCGGTGGTAGTAAGCACCAAGGCTACTGGGTATAACCACGACAAATTATATACGGTCAACAGTAATGCCCGTCTTACTTACAGAATTCCGTTTATAAAGGGTTTGTCGGTAACGGGAAATGCGGCGCTGGATAAGGGCTTTAACTTTCGAAAGGTTTGGGAAACGCCCTGGTATCTTTACTCCTGGGACGGCGTAACAAAGGATGCATCCGGAACGCCGGTGCTCGAGAAATCGCAGAAAGGTTTTTCAAGCCCGGCACTGTCGGAAGGGATGATTGACAATCAGGCGATCCTAATCAACGGATTGGTCAATTATGAAACGGACATTGGAAGCGACCACAATATCAAATTCCTTGCTGGTGCTGAGAAGATCACTGCCAAAGGTGACTTCTTTACTGCATACCGGAGGAACTTTACCTCTTCCCTGGTGGACCAGTTGTTTGCCGGTGCCCCGGATGCGTTTCTATCCAATAGCGGCGCGGCATTCAAACAAGCCAGGCTAAATTACTTTGGCAGGGTTAATTATGCATTCCGCGACAAATACCTGGCAGAATTTGTATGGCGCTACCAGGGCTCCTATATTTTTCCGGAGGACAAGCGCTTCGGCTTCTTCCCGGGTATCTCACTGGGCTATGCCGTATCGAAAGAACCATTCTTTTCCGACAACATAAAATTCATTGACTACCTGAAATTAAGAGGGTCATGGGGGAGGACTGGTAATGACCAGATCCCTGAGTGGCAGTACCTGTCGACATACGGACTCGGCGGCATCAGGGCGCAAACGGCAAATCCTCCGCTGCCCTTTATCACCGATGGCAGCCTCGAAAACCTGACCTTATACGAAACCCTCATCCCCAACCCGAACGCGACCTGGGAGTCGGCAAAACAGGGAAATGTCGGTTTCGACATGCTTCTTTTTCAGAACAGGCTGTCGATCACTGCAGACTATTTTGTTTACAAACGCAGCGACATCCTATGGGCAAGAAATGCTTCGGTTCCGGGTACTACGGGGTTACTCGGCCTGCTGCCACGGGAAAATATAGCGAGCGTATCCAACAGGGGTTTCGATTTTGCCATCAATTACGAGGATAAGGCAGACAAATTTGGATACAAGATTGGATTGAACGGAGGATATCAGCGCAACAGGATTGACTTCTGGGACGAGCCCGCGGGGCGCCCAGAGTACCAGAAATCGACAGGTTATCCTATCGGAAGCACATTGTATTATAACAGCATTGGAATATTTGCCGATGAAGCCGCGGTGGCGAAGTATCCACATTGGGTAGGCGCCCGTGCGGGAGACATTATTTTCGAAGATGTAAACGGTGATGGCACCATTGATGATAAGGACAGGAGCAGGATCACCAAATCAAACATCCCCCGATTTACCGGAGGCTTCACCGCACAATTGGAATATGCGGGATTCGACTTTACACTATTGCTGCAGGGTGCCTTCGGCGGTGTAAGATATATAAATACGGAATCTGGCGAAATAGGCAATTATCTACAGACATATACTGACGAACGCTGGACCACCAGCAAGCCTAACGCGGTGGCCCCACGGACGTTTAACAGAGGTAATGAATATTGGGTAGGCAACCAGAATACTTTCTGGCTTCGCAAAACAGACTATCTAAGGATAAAAAATATTGAGTTCGGTTACAATTTCAGTCCGGGCTTGCTTAGAAAAACCGGACTGCAGAAGCTGCGTATCTATGTCAATGCCTCGAACCTGTTGACCTATGCACCTGATATGAGAGGAGAATTTGATCCTGAACTGACTGGCGGGGACCGGAACAGCCCAACCGGTGGAGACGTCAGTACGGCCGGCCAAGGTTATCCCCTGCAGAAGATTGTGAACGGTGGTATTTCACTTAGTTTCTAACAAAAAAGTAATGCATTATGAAACATATATTTTATCTGATAATAACGATAGTCACCGTGTTCGGAACGGGCTCATGCAACAAGGACTTCATGAACCTGCAACCCTCGGATCAATTCGCTGGTGATGCGGTATGGAACGATCCGGCGCTGATCCAGACCTTTGTCAATAATATTTACCTGGGTGTTCCGCATGGCTTCAGTAACATCATGATGTCATCGATCGTAGATGAGACCATGTATAATGCAGACTTCGGAACAAGCAATGTAACAAAGAGCCTGGTGAGTCCCAGCGACTATGGTGTGTTCGATGAGGGATACTGGACGGCTAACAGGCAAAGAGGGATGAACTGGTCCATCGTATACAAATTTGTCAGGGCAGCCAATCTCTTCTTTGAAAAATCACAAACCGCCCCCTTTACAAGTGAGGACCAAAGAAATCAGATGAAGGGTGAAGCGCATTTTCTCCGCGCCTATCTCTATCAGAATCTGGTTTCCATGTATGGAGGTGTTCCGATTATCAATAAAACCTATGGCCTGACAGGTGAGTTCGAAGTACCCAGGAATTCGTTCGAGGAGTGCGTGAATTTTATCGTTGCCGATTTGGACACTGCCTCAATGCTTTTGCCGCTGGAAATGATTGGAGCTAATCGCGGCAGGGCAACAAAGGGTGCGGCGCTCGCGCTGAAATCAAGAGTGCTGCTAATGGCTGCGAGCGATTTGTACAATAGCAACGGGTCGTGGGCTGGTGGTTTTGGGAATAACGAACTGATCGGTTACACAGGCGGTGACAGAGTGGCCAGGTGGCAGGCCGCAAAAGAGGCGGCGAAGGCCGTGATCGATCTTGGTGAATACGCCATTTACATGCCGGAACCGGCATCTGCAGAAGAAGCAAAGGACAATTACACCAACCTGTTTGTACAAAACGAAACATCTGAAGACATTTTTGTTCGCTTTTTTACCCCCAAGATCGATGAGAGCTGGGATGGGTATAATCCCGGGTTGTACAATAATCCCAACGGCTGGCATGGATGGGGGAGTAATACACCCCTCGGCCAGATGGTCGACTCGTATGAAATGGCCGATGGTACCAAATTCGATTGGACAAACGCGGCACATAGCGCTGATCCATATTCGAACAGGGATCCAAGATTTTATGCGTCGATTTTATACGACGGTGCCGTGTGGCGTCCCCGCCAGTCCGACGCCGTTGCCAGGGATCCGGTAGGAGTTGTGCAAACCGGATATTATGAAAATCCGGATGGCTCTGTTGTTCCGGGTCTTGATACCAGGAACGGTCCGCTGGAAGACTGGAACGGCACCTACACCGGATATTACATGAGAAAATTTATTGATCCTTCAATAGATGCCCAGTATAATAAACAGGACCATCCCTGGCGCTATATCCGTTACACCGAGATTCTGTTGAATTATGCCGAAGCAGCTTTGGAACTGGGTGAGGATGCAGAAGCAAGGGACTACATCAACATGATCAGAAAAAGAGCCTACATGCCCCTGGTGACAGAATCTGGTGCAGCGCTCAAAACGCGTTACCGCAATGAACGCAGGGTGGAACTGGCCTTTGAGGATCACCGATATTTTGATGTCCGTCGTTGGATGATCGCGCCTGAAGCATATGAAGATGCTGCAGGGATTAGCATTCGTCATAAGGTTGATGGTTCCGGTAACATCCTTTCCACTACATATACAACAATAAATGCACAGGACCGGGAATGGAAGCCCTCATTTTATCTGTTTCCGGTGAAGCTTGATGAGTTGAACAGGAACTCGAAGCTCGTGCAGAATCCACTGTATTGATCAACTCTAATAAAATGCAGGCTTTGTAACAGAGCCTGCATTTTGTATCTCATAGTATGTTGTCATTTAACAGGTGTTATATTCTGTTTGCCGCACTTGTGGTTGGTGTTTATCTGTTCCTTCAGGCTTCTGCCTGTAAACTCAACAGGAATGATTCTGTTGATGCTACTCCGGCCGAAGACAAAAGATCGGGGAAAACAAATTTATCTAATAACCAGAACGAGCTGACACAACAAACGACTGCTATAGATACCGGCAACGCCATTGGTATGGGCCATGATTGTTTTTTATGCAGGGATAGCACAGACAGGATGGAAGAATCGGCGATGCTGAATTGGATGCCTCTTGTAGGAGCAGGAAAACCAGTCGAACCGAGGCCGAATTCAAAGAAGACCACAAGGGCTGATGACACGATGGCTCGAAAGGGCGCTACCATGGATGTCGCTAATAGGGATCCTGTCAAACGGGGGCTGGAACTAATGCTTGGGTCCGATTGTGGAATCTGTCATACCCAGACGGTAAAGTTGATTGGACCGCCTTATACTGAGATCGCTAAACGATACTCGGGTGATCGCCGGATGTTGGCGATACTCGCGGATAAAATTATCAACGGCGGGACGGGCTCATGGGGAAAGGTGCCGATGACACCGCATCACGATCTGACTCCGGGTGACGCGAAGCTGATCGTGCAATATATTTTAACACTGAATGAATGAGACCTAAGAAACGAGGCCAGCGTGTCCCTCTTTTTCTTTCTGGCCAGCAATCGAATTATTAAGGTTAAAGTTTATCGATCCTGCGGATCTTAACTCCTGATCAGTTGTATTTAGTTTTACTCAATAATATTAGTAGTTGTAATATTGAGTAGCCTAAAACACAAGTCCAATGAATAATAACCGAAGAGACGCGATCAAACTGATTGCCTTATCTGCCATTGGCGTAGCGGGAACGGGATTTTCAAAACAGCAAAATTCAAAAATGGGAGTAAAAGTAATAACCGGCGACAGCCTGCCAGTATTGAATGCTGGCGAGACTCAAACGATGATTGGCGCGTACGGCGAGCCACTGGTGAAGATGAAAGACAAGGCGCTCCCCTCTCTTTCCTTCAGGAACAAGAGTTTTAAGGATATTGACAAATGGCGGGCGAAGGCAAAACAGACCGTACTGGAAAGGATCGCGATGCCCGACACAGGTCCTCTACCACAAGTGACCATAAAAAAGCAATATGAGTTTGATGGTTTGCATATCGAGGAACTGAGCTGGCAACTGCCCTATGGGCCGCCGACGGATGCAATACTGCTAAAGCCCATCAATGTATCCGGCCCTCTTCCCGGCATTCTTGCTTTTCATGATCATGGTGGAAATAAATATTTGGGCACAAGGAAGATTACCAAAACATCCAGTGAGCAACATCCGCTGGTAGTGGATCATCAGGCCGAATCTTACTCCGGCAAGGCATGGGCAAATGAGATAGCCAAAACCGGGTATGTGGTGCTCGTTCCGGATGCCTTCACTTTCGGTAGCAGGCGGGTGCTCATTGGTGATGTTCCCGCGAGCATCAGTGACGGTCTGAATGATAATGACCCGGAAAATCCGGAGCACATCAAAGCGTATAACGACTGGGCGGCCCAACATGAACACATTATGGCGAAATCGCTGTTCTGTGCCGGCACTTCCTGGCCGGGCATGTTCATGGCAGAGGACACCAAGGCGCTGGATATTCTTTGCGCGCGAAAAGATGTTGACCCCACCAGGATAGGCTGCGGTGGCTTATCGGGCGGCGGTACCCGGACCGGCTATATGGGCGGGTTGGATCCGCGCATCAAATGCGCAGTCTGTGTTGGGTTCATGTCCACCTGGAATGATTTTGTACTGCATAAGTCATTCACGCATACCTGGATGATCTATGCGCCCATCCTGCCCAAAGAACTGGACTACCCGGAAATATTCGGACTTCGTGCACCGCTACCCGCATTGGTGCTTAACGACATTGAAGACCAACTATTCACACTACCCGAAATGAAGAAGGCGGAAAAGATCCTCGCCGATGTTTACCAGAAAGCGGGCAAACCCGATCATTTTAAATGTTCTTATTATCCCGGTCCACACAAATTTGACAAGGACATGCAGACGGAAGCCTTTGCCTGGTTCGACAAATGGTTGAAATAAAAATTGTTAATCTCAGGGAGATGTAACAATATCCTTGGGGATACGGGTCAACTGGCGAATCGCTGCGAGATGGGAGAAGAGCACCACCGGTACGACGAAAGTTGGCAGCCAGCTGTAGGGAAACAAGAGAACGGCGATATTGGGCTGATCGAAAGCAAATTTTTGCAATGGGCTGGGAGCGGACAGCAGAGCATTAATCACAATATTTAAAAGTAAGGCGAGTGAAAGAAAGTTCCAGATGAGCAAAAGATTTCGCCGTGGCTTGTCTCCAACAAAACCGAAATAAGCCAACACGGGTGCAGTCAAACCCGCAACAATATCGAAGTTCCTGCCCTCAAAAGTCATCAGCTCAGGAATTGCTTTTTGCAGAAAGAGCAGGTACAGTACTATTTCAACGGGAACGCGTACGGTATGCAGCCAGGTTAGTTGCCTCAGTGATAAACTGTCGATGAAGTGGCGGCCCGCAGGGGTTATAAATAAAAGCAATATCAATACCAACATGGGTGCTACACCGAATGCCATGATTTTCGGCGGCAATGATGTTTGGATCGTGTAGTAATAAAATCCATTAATAGTCAACAGGGCCTGAACAATCAACCAGATCAGTATGGCTAGCAGGATCGGTAAAGAACGCTTTGTTATTTTCGGATCCCTGGCATTTTTCCATGTGCCAGATAGTAAGATGACTGTAGCAAAACAGGTGAGGATAAATAGTATGGCGGCGAGTTGTGGAAATTTCATCGTGTTCAGGGCGAAGACGCCCGGGCATCAAAGCTACTGACAATTCACAATAGCGGGCGACAACAGATTTGGCCATAATGGGGTGCAGAGAGCTCTCGCTTACACATCGCCTTATCCGAACGGCTTTTGGCATAATTCAAGGTTTTGTTTTTTCATTACATTCACAAAAAATTATATCAGTGAATTGTTTATCGCAGAACGTTGTCATCAAATTCTTAATCTCCATTTTTCTTTTCGGGTCGCTTCATGCAAGATCTAATGTGGTATTGCCGGACATTATCGCCACCAACATGGTACTGCAACAAGACACGACAGTGCGACTTTGGGGATGGTCAGATCCAAATGAGAAGATTTTGATAACTACATCATGGAATGGCAAGATCTATAATGCGATCGGCTCCCGGGATGCAAAATGGTCAATAGAAATTGAAACGCCAAGGGCAGGTGGACCCTTTAGTATATCCTTCAAAGGAAAAAATTCCCTGCTGCTCACAAATATTCTGGTTGGTGAACTCTGGCTGTGTTCGGGGCAGAGCAATATGGAAATGTCCGGCAACTGGGGCCTGCCGGATATAGAAAAGGAAAAGGCTTCTGCTAATAATAAGAAGATCCGTTTCTTTTCTGTTGTAAAAAACACGGCTGACTATCCCCAGGATCAAATCAGGGGTCATTGGGAAATTTGTGACAGCAACTCGCTGATGGACTTTAGCGCGGTCGGTTATTTTTTTGGCAAACGTGTAAATGAAAGACTCGGGTTTCCTGTAGGATTGATCAATGCAAGTTGGGGTGGAACGGCAGCAGAGGTATGGACACCCGGCAGTATTATAAACAATCAACCGGTTCTAAAGGAGGCGTCCAGGATTATCCAGCCCAGCGCGATGTGCCCAAATACCCCCGGCCATACTTACAATGCCATGATTGCACCGCTTACTTCGATGGCTATCGCAGGTGTTGTCTGGTACCAGGGTGAAAACAATACAGAAGCGGCAAACACATACAATCTGCTTTTTACCACAATGATCAAGGCCTGGCGAACTGCATGGAATCAAGACTTTCCTTTTTACTATGTTCAGATCGCTCCGTACAGGTATAAGAAAGTGAACAGTGGTGCCCTGTTGCGGGAGGCGCAGTTACAAAGCGTGGTGTATCCAAATACGGGCATGATAGTGATTACAGACCTTGTAACAGATGTCAACGATGTACACCCAAAGGATAAACATAACGTTGGCTACCGGCTGGCCAATCTCGCTTTGTCAGAGCATTATCAGATACCCGGCCTTCCCCACAAATACCCAATGCCCGGAGACATGCATGTAATAAAAAACAGAATTGTGATCGGTATAAAAAATGCTGTCAACGGACTGAACACAAAAGGAACTCCGGCCAGGGAATTATACATTGCCGGTGCCGACAGCGTGTTTCATTTGGCTACAGTCAGTATCAAAGACACGACGATAACTGTGTGGAATAAAGACGTGAAAGATCCCAAAGCAGTGAGGTATGCATTTTCGGATACAGCCATTGGCAATATTTTCAGTGGGGAAGGACTGCCATTGTCACCATTCCGAACAGATAAATGGCCGATTGTCGCCGACGGACACTGATTGAGGGGTTTGTGCCTGTCTTCCTCCTTGTCTTTCTCTTTCTCTTTCTCTTTCTCTTCCTGTTCCTGTTTTCTGTTTCTGTTTCCTGATCTTTGCGTATGCCAGGATACACCACCGAAGAACCTTTTGAGTTGCCTGTCGACTACCGTGGACAGGAAATCACCTTGTCTGGCAAGCTCGTTCAGATGGGCTACACCTATAAATTCTTTCTGGAAGTAGAGGGTCAGACAATTATTTTTGAGCCAGATGAAGAACGAAATTTTCGCGTGATCAGCGAAAGTCCGGGAATGAAAGCAATTTCGGTAGACATGATTCAGGCGATCATCGCCTCCCTCGAAAAAAATTTGCGATAGCTAACATGGTGCGAGGCGCAAGCCGAAACAAATTCGGACAACTATTGTATCGGTTTGGAGATTATCTGTAGAAAAATTATCGTGCAAATTTGTGATAGCCAATTGTTTATGCAATTGGCATGGGTTTTTGTCTGTTGGCTTACTAGGTTCTACAGTCAAATTAAAGAATAATGTATGTTCCGATCCTTGCTCAAGACTTCATGGAGGAATTTTATCCGCGGAAAAAGCTTTTCTATTATTAACACGACGGGTCTTGCAATTGGAATGGCTGGCGCCATTGTCATTTTATTGTGGTTGAAAAACGAGATCAGCTTTGACAAATTTCATAGCAACAAAGACAACCTCTATCAAGTATATGGACTTACCAGCATTGACGATCATCCCAATGCGATTCCGGTTGTAGCCCAACCTCTTGGTCCTGCATTAAAGCAAGCCTTCCCTGAAGTGGAGGCGCAAACGCGTGTAAAAGACTTAAATAGATTTCTCTTAACCGCAAACAATAAAAGCCTGTCAGGAATTTCTGGAAGCATCGTTGATCCGACTTTTCTGCAAATGTTCAGTTTTCCATTAAAGGAAGGGAGTATCTCAGGTCAATTAAAAGACATAAACTCAATTACTATTACCGAAAGTCTTGCTAAAAAATTGTTTGGCGAAGCGGATGCTTTAGGAAAAACTATAAAGATTGACAGCTCAGATCAATTTATTGTCACAGGGGTATTGAAAGACCTGCCTTCGAATACCCGTTTTGATTTTGAGTATTTACTTCCCTTTGACTACTTTAAAAAACTTGGAGTTGGCTATATCAATGACAGTTGGTTCAGTAATAACACCACAACCTATTTATTACTGAAACCCAAGGCTAACTTGGAGGCGCTGCTTGGCAAAATTAAAAAATTCTCCCAGGAAAAAACGGGTAAGAATGATTTGTGGACTCATTTTCTATTTCCTCTAAGTGACTGGCATTTGTATAGTGATTTTCAGGATGACAGACCAGTCGGTGGCAGGATAGAAACAGTTCGTGTATTCGCCACTATTGCGGGTTTTATTTTATTGATCGCCTGTATTAATTTTATGAACCTGAGCACTTCGAGGAGCGAGAAAAGGGCGAAGGAAGTCGGAATTCGCAAAGTGGTTGGCGCAGAGAGAAGCTTATTGATTGGGCAGTTTATTGGGGAAGCATTTTTGACTGCACTGATAGCTGGTGTAATCGCTTTAGTGACCGTTGCAACAATACTACCCACTTTTAATAACCTCTTAAGCACGAGGCTCTCAGTTCCTTACGACAAATTGTATTTCTGGATTTACTGGCTTGTTTTTATTGGATTAACAAGCTTGCTTGCAGGAAGCTATCCTGCGTTTTACTTGTCATCGTTTCAACCTATCAGCATTTTTAAGAAACAATTCAAAAACACAAATGCTGCGGTATCATCCAGGCAGGTACTTGTTGTGCTTCAATTTACCGTTGCAATCGTTCTTATTATTTCAACTATTGTAGTTCGAAATCAGCTTGAGTTTGGCCAGAACAGGGACAAAGGATATTCGAACAACAATCTGATTCACGTGGATTTCACCGGCGATATTGAACGAAATTATGCTTTGATAAAACAGGATTTGATTAGTTCAGGAACGGCAACCTTCGTAACAAAAAATATGATTGACATAACAAATGGAGGGGCTCATGCCTGGGGTCTGCGGTGGCCGGGTGAAATTCCAAAAGATACCAATACTACAATTACTCTGTACAGTGCGGATGCGGATTGGGTAAATACCGCAGGGCTGCATTTGGTTGCGGGAAGAGATATCGATATCTATCAATATCCATCGGATAGTTCTTCTATTGTGTTGAATGAAACTGCGGTGAAGTTGATGAAGCTCGAGAGTCCCCTGGAACAAACTATACTAATGAAGCCCGACAATAAACCGCTGCGAATTGTCGGCGTAGTGAAGGACTATATCATTGGGTCACCCTATGAGGCAGTACCACCAACTGTCATCATGGGCCCGGATTCCTGGTTTAATACCATGCACATTCGGTTGAGTACTACCAGGCCAATTAAGGAGAGTCTTTCGAAAGCTGAGGAGATATTTAAAAAATATAATTCCGTCTATCCCTTTGACTATGGATTTGTTGATCAGGAGTATGCAAAGCAATTCAACGAGGAACAACGTACGAAAACTATGGCGGGCTTGTTTGCCACATTGGCCATATTCATTTCCTGCCTCGGTCTTTTTGGTTTGTCTGCCTTTGTTGCGGAGTCCCGGGTGAAAGAAATCGGGGTTCGAAAAGTTATGGGCGCCACGGTTGCGAGTATTACCACCCTGTTGTCGGTAGAATTTATAAAACTGGTGATCGTGTCCATTTTCATTGCTGGTCCAATTGCATGGTATGCCATGAATACCTGGTTGAAGGATTATACTTATCGTATCCAGCTTAATCTGACGATATTCATGATAGCGGGCCTGATGGCTATAATGATTGCTCTGATTACGGTGAGCTTTCAGGCTATTAAGGCAGCTACTGCGAACCCAGTCAAAAGTTTGCGGGCGGAATAACGGGCCCGGAAGAAAATTTTCTTCGTTTTTCTGTTTCAAAATTATCGGCTTTGGTCCCTGTTTGCGATAGATAATTCTGTAGTTTTGAACTACACCATCTTGCCATATTATCATGAACTCACTCGACAAAGAAAAAATCAGCCAGGAAGTTTTTGATCTTTATGATGACTATGCGCACAACAGAATTGACCGGCGCGACTTTGTCCAGAAGTTGTCGACCTATGCGGTCGGTGGTCTG
The DNA here is from genome assembly GCA_963808065.1 of uncultured Chitinophagaceae bacterium. Lineage (GTDB taxonomy): Bacteria > Bacteroidota > Bacteroidia > Chitinophagales > Chitinophagaceae > Flavitalea. The sequence goes on along the minus strand of CAWEEK010000005.1, from coordinate 806,464 downwards.
ACGGTAAGCTCTCTGATGAGTTTCCTCATGCCGGATTATCAGGCGGCGATTCAAATTCAGGCGGATGACCCAAGAATAAAATCGGAGTATATCACTTATTCATCTCCGAAGGGAGGGAAGACAATAAAAGCCCTGCTTTCAACACCTGCAGATGGGAAGGGGAAGCTTGGGGGTATTGTGGTTGTTCATGAGAACCGCGGCCTCAATCCTCATATAGAGGATATCGGCAGAAGAGCTGCCCTCGCTGGTTTTATCTCCTTGGCACCAGATGCCTTAACTCCCCTCGGCGGTTACCCTGGCAATGATGATGCGGGTCGTGAACTGCAAAGTAAACGCGACAGGAATGAAATGCTCGAAGATTTTATTGCTGCCTTTGACTATCTGAAACCCCACAAAGATTGCAATGGGAAAGTGGGTGTGGTGGGATTTTGTTTTGGTGGATGGATCGCAAACATGATGGCGGTGCGAATTCCAGACCTCGCCGCGGCAGTGCCTTTCTACGGCGGTCAACCAGAAAGCGGTGATGTGCCAAAAATCAAGGCTCCCCTGTTGCTTCATTATGCTGGGCTCGATACCCGCGTGAATGAGGGATGGCCGGCTTATGAGGCGGCATTGAAAGAGAACAACAAGAAGTACACGGCCTATATTTATCCGAATGTCAACCATGGGTTTAACAACGACACTACACCCAGGTATGACAAAGCTGCAGCAGATCTCGCCTGGAAGCGTACCACTGACTTTTTCAAGGAAAACCTTAAGTGACCCATCCTGCCTTGGGTGAAACCAAAACTTGCGCCCTGCCTACGGGAGACAGGCTTTGCGTGAAATCTTTTTCGCCTTGTCGTGAAACACATAAACCATTTTGATGCCTCGAACTTAGCCAAACATATTATCAATAAAGATCATTACCTTCCCTACTCCTCCCTTGCAAAGCCGCGAGCATCATCAAAATCCATCTCCATTTTATTTTACAACAATGAATTAGACAAGGTTCCTGAACAGAGGTAGTTCAGATTGACCTGTTGATGAATTCGCGGGAATTCATTTCCGCAATATCCCGAAAATAAAAGCCAAAATAAATTGAACGACAAATCGATAATTATAGCCCTGATCATTTTCAGTGTAATCCTGGACTCCTGCGCTGATAAGAAAACTGACGCCAAAGAACTTGCCAGTAACGGGAACCAGACAAAGGAAATATTTTCCATCTTAAAGCAGGTCAAGGAAAATACTATAGTGCCTGACTCAGTCATCATTGCATTGAATGCGCAACATCACCAATTGAAAGTATTGGAAAGGCGAACTGTGCCAGGGCCATTTATCAAACCGGAAATGAAATTTTATACGGATTATATTGCCCGATTGGATAGCCTGCCTGTCATCAACCCCGGACCTGGTGAATATGTACATGTTATGGAAGGGCAGCGAAATGGATATAACAATCTTACGATTGGCATCACAGAAACTTTCCCAAACGGTGCGCCTCCCATGCATTCTCACGAAGGAGAGGAGTCGCATGTATTGCTGCAAGGTGATATACTTTATGCACTTGGGGATACTTTGTTTACCCTCAAAGCTCCCTATATTGTAAATATTCCGGCTGGCATGCCGCATGCATTTAAGAATATCGGAAAACAGACTGCCAATCTGGTGGTCATCTTTCCCACGAACATATGGAAATATGATGTTCTGGATTTCTTCCCGTTCAAGACGGATACCGCTAAAAAGGTTTCGCGATTTAGCAAATTTAAAAACAGTTTGGCCAGGCAGTAGATTTTCTTAGTATCCCCGGTCGTCGGCGGAAGGTCCATAGATCGAGGGAACGGCAATGTCGTTGAGTCGCAGGTAAACTGTCAATTGTCCGCGGTGGTGAACCCAGTGGTTGATGGTACTGCCAATATTTTCCAGTTTCGGTCCGCTGTATAATTCCTGACCGTTATTTTTTAAGTAAAACTTGTCGCGCGCGAGGTCTTCATCGTTTGATTTGGAAAGCGCGTCTTCGGCCTTTTTTAGGTTCTCCTCATAATGCGCCAGGAGAGCTGCGGTGTTGCTTAATTTAAAATGTTCGTATTTCACAAAATCAATTACGGAATCCTCGATGATTGAATATACCCACTTCGGAATTTCTGCGACTAGTAGTACCAGGTAACCCATTTCCATGGATTTCTCGTGGGGCTTGAACTTGTAAATGGATTCCGGGACGTGTTCGAGGCATTTCCGGGTTGATTGGGATTCAGCTCTAAGTTCCTTGAGATAAAGCTGTGTGATTGTATTAGCCATAACGTGATTTTCAAGTTGTCAGAAATTATTATGCCAGAATAGGCGGGTCAATTCAAAGTTATTACGATTTGCCCGGATAGAAAGGGCAGGCAGTTATCAGTCTGTATTTGACGCTGAACTGCTGAGCAGATAGATCTTGCGGCTATGGATCCTTGTTATAAGGCTGAATCAGGGCATCCCTGGTGGATAGGGGTTCAAGCCAGGTGTCAACACGTTTTCTGTTCCACCAAAGGCCTTTGGAGTCGCCGGGCCTGGCAAAACTATATTGATAACGAACCACCCGGATAAATTTAGGCGGTTGAGCCGGGAAGGGGTTTTGTGCAAACAGACTGAGTGCGCCCGGGTCGTTATGAAGGAGTTTAGAAACCAGGTTGAGGGTCCATGGATATTCCTCGGAAGTGGACATGGCAGCAAACCAAAGTTGCCAGTCGAGTCGTAACTGGTAGGGCGCAACCTGTGGTGAGCGGCTGTTGGGCAATACTGGCAATCCCCTATATATGTATGGTTTCCACTCTGCCTGTTCATTTGGCTCATCATCCATCGTGCCTTCGAAGACCAGGTTCATGCGTTCCTTTTCCACAGTACCAAATGCGCCATAAGTATTGACCAGGCCCAATGGGTCGAATGAAGTGTTCATGATCTGCCTTGATGACAACATGTTGCTCACGGGCTGAATACTGAGTATCCCAATGACTACTGCAAGCACCCGGGAGCTGGTGATCATGGGCTTTGAGATGACTGCAGTTGCAGCTGCTGTTTCTGCTTTGCGCACCAGGAAACGCGGAAGCAGTCTTGCCCAAAAGCGGTCATCAAAACAGGCCAGCGTAGGAACGATGGTTAACCAGTTGAGAAAAGAAAGGTTTCCACTTAAAATGAGCGTTACCTGGAATAATATGATCACCGATCCCGCAATCTGGCGGGCAAGTCTTGGCCAGAAGACAAACCAGGGAGCAATCAATTCGGCGAGGTGATTCATCCAAACCCCGGTCTTTAACAAGAAGTGCGGCAGAAAATGAAACCATCTGCTCAATGGTCCGGGTAAGGGCTGTGTTTCGAAATGATAGAAAAGCGCGGTGCCATCGTGCCACATGGTGTTGCCACGAATCTTGATCAGACCCGCACCAAGCATGATGCGGAAGGTCAGCCAGCGAAATAAATAGATGACGGGCAATGGAGGCGGCGCCCTGGGAAAGGGACGCATGTCAAGGAGCGGGCAAAGAAAAATGGCGAGGAAGCCGGTTTCGGTGAGCTGGATTTCCCAGCCGAAGCCATACCAGTCCTGACCCACATGTACAAACGAGAGGTAAATAAACCAAAGCACCGCAAGGATTAGCGCGTTGGCGAAACCTGCTGCCACCAGGCAAGACAGCAGAAATCCTATCCATGCGGCAATCAATAAGCTGGAATCAGAATGATCTATCCAAAACAAGGAGGGGAGCCGTAGAAATCCATTTGTACTTGAGCCGAGGGCATCCTTTACGCGCTCCAAATATTCACCAACGGGCAGCAGGCCATTGGATCCGATAAGAGGAAGGATCTGGTTGATGGCCACCAGGAACGCTATTGCATAGATGAATCCCAGGAGCCGGAGAATCATAAAGCGCGTGAGCCAGTAAGTTGGCATGATGGAAAGTTAATCAGAAAGAGAAAGAGAAAGAGGAAGAGAGAGAAAGAGAAAGAGAAAGAGAAAGAGGTCTCGTCCTCCTTTGTCCGTCGTAATCCTGGTGGAGGCGGAGGAGGCGGACGTCTTCTTCGGCCATAGCTTTAACGTCGGCTGGACGTCAAACCGGCGTGCAAATTAATTCTGGAGATATATCCGGGTTAAGCGAAGCAGTAGCGGCTTCAGCTTAGTCAAGAAGAGAGTAGGAACCGCTGTCCCTCTCTTTCTCTTTCTCTTTCTGCCTCACACTATATTCGGTATCTCCGTCTCAGGAGGAAGGGTCGGCTCGATCTCCGGATTGGTTGTTGGTGGTGGTTCGTTTGGCTTTGGCTTTGGATCTACATATACAATTTGTTCAATCATAATTCAGGTTTCTAATAATTGTGAAAATGTCGTGCCAGCACATCTGTAGAAATAGTTAAAACAGTGATTTTGAGGAGATAAAACAATGATTCGATGATGGATTCTCCCCATCGAGGTTGTGCCACTTCGCATTGCTTTGGACCCCTCGCAATCTAAAGGGAATCAGTTTTCATCCTTCTTGCGATGATAATAACGCAGGGATTTATCGCGGCTGCCGCAGTCACCCATGTCACACCATTTCCGGCTCCGGTTGCGGGTAGAATCGTAAAACAACCAGTCACAACCGGCACAATGTCTCACCCTCGAATGATCCGATTGCGTTAAAACTTCAGCCGCATTCCAGATGATCGGTGCAGCGGCTTCTATCAGTGTTTTTGGTGGGTTCCAGACCCATTCAAAACTGTTGGGGTGAATGTGTCGCAGTCCCGAAATGCTTTGGAGTAATAATTCGAAGTTTTTTATCGAGGCGGGGGCCGGCTTCTTATCAAAAGCAATCGGCCTTAACAACTCCGACAGTTCTTCCCTGATCTTTATTACTGCTTTCATCTCCTTAACAGACTGTGTGGCAGAACGGTGCCTGAGGAAGTCTGATGCTGGCTTGGTGATCGTCTTCGCAGCCAGTGACCAGGTCAGAAAATTCTCCGGCGATGAAAGCCAGTCGTGTGCCTCGTCTGTGTCACGCCAGGCCACGGTGTTGGCGAAGTCAAAACAGACCTGCTCGCCAATCAGCTTGTACGTGCCGCCATATTCACCCCCATCGAGCTTGACAGATTCCATTTCTGAATAATTATTCACAAAGATAGACTTTACCTGCTAAATAAATTTGACCGGTTAAATAAAGTTTTATAGTTTTACTGTCTAAACTGATATAGACGGTAAAAACTTAAAAACTGATATATGCTTAAATCACTCTTTATTTATGGATTTGCGGGAGCAGCGCTCTTCAACCATCAGCCTGCAAACGGCCAGAGCCTGAACAGGCTCGGCTCCGCCAACTCCGTTCCCCGTGCGGATTTTGCGTTGGACAAACCATCCATCTACCTAAATGACCTGAACAGAACATCAATCAGGCACTTCGCAAACACCTATGGAAACGAACGGGGCGAAACCTGGACTACCAATGCCGGTGGCTACCGGGCAACCTTCAGGAGTGAGAACATTCTTTACCTGGTTGACTACGACAAAACCGGCAACTGGTCGGGCACCACTCGTATTTACAATGAAGCCAAATTACCCAGGGAGATCCGCAGGGTCGTGAAGTCTACCTACTATGATTATGCGATAAATTCTATTTCTGAAGTAAGTGCCGCCCAGAAGCTGATGTATTTCGTGAAGATCCAGGATTCAGTTACACTGAAGACGATCAGGGTGATGGACGGTGACATGCAGGTGATCGAGGAGTTCAACAGGGGAGACAGGAACCAGGTAAGGCGTTAATCAAAATCTGTCCTGTCTAGTTACAAAGGTGTTGCGTCCTGAATCCGTGGAAAAGTAAGTTGTTCCCGCACCCGGTATCTAAAATTCCGAAATCAGCGATAGCCACCTGGCGGCCGAAGAGCCCCAAACCTCCTTGTATGTTGCTGTATTAAACTGCGGCCAGTAAGGCTTGTCTTCATTAAACCTCGATTGCATGCCAACAGGGATTTCACCTACCGTTTCTCCCGGCAGAGCTGTGTATTGCTGTGCGTAATTGCTGCCTTCGCCCCAGATCAGCGACTGTCCGAAAGGATTTTTTCCTACGATCCAAAATAATTGCTGCTCGGCAATGTCGATGAGCACTTTATCCTTCAGGAATTTTCCACAGAGGGCGGCTGCCTTGCCGGTAGACAGGTGAACAGCAATATTTCCCTTAAATGAGAACCATGCCGGGAAAACCCTGAGGTAATGTTCGTCATCCAGTTTAACGCCATTTTCAAGTTGCTCCCGGTAATCTCTGGACACATCAGTTTTGATTCCTACCTGTACCATATAAAAATTTGCGGAATCCTTTACCTCATCCACATTGTAGACGCCACTCGGGATCATGCCGTATGGTTCTACATATTGCATAATATTTTTCAGGTAGTCGGCGTAAAGACGAATCGAACCTTCCCATTTTTTATAGTCGGAATGATTGGGCTGGGTTTCGCAGAGTGCCGTCAAGGCCTGCATGTATATTTGGTCACGTGATTGGTGGGTAAAATGCACGATTGATTTCCTATTCTGGTCGCGATAGAAGAAGCCCCTGGTTTTGTTTTTGTCTTTTAAGGGGTCGGTACGCTGACAGGACAAAGTGTATTGAATAAATTCAACTGCCTTGCCGGCATAGTAGTTTTCTTTGGTTAGTTTATACAGCACGGTCGCTGCCCAGGACACGGTTGCCATGTACTGGCTTTGCGAAGCCATGTAGGCGTGACCCCCTCCGCCCGGAATCCTTTCATTGTAACCCAGCTTTTCAAACCGGCGCAAGGCGAATTCAAAATCCTCCTTGGCCACCTTACGCAGATGGTCTTTCAACACCTGGTCTTTTTCAATTGTCATTGAAGCATAGGCTTCAATTGCAGAAAAGAGAAAGTTTTCGAATCCTCCGTTGTGAACAAATACACGACGCCTTGCACTGCTGTCGTCTTTTGTGCCGATAAAACCATCTGTCCACAAATTCGTGCCCCAGGTTTGTGCGCGGTATCCGTCACCGAAACGGGTTTTGAGAATATAATCGATCCCCCACAGGCCTTCTTCCATTAACCTCTCATACAGCTCAGTGTTATTTTTTTCCTTTGCCCTCCTGGCCATTTCGAGGAATGAATATGCTATTTCTCCCGTTTGCAAAGTCTGCTGCGACATGTCTGCGGCATCGTGCCATCCTCCGTTCACGGCAAACAGTTGCCCATTGTGTACGCCGTTGAGATCTGTATGGCAGACGCCATGTTTTTGAGGAACGGGATAACCGCAACGTTCGCAAAACATAAAATTCAACACCCGCCAGGCTGAGTTGTCCCAGATATTTCGGTTGATGTAAAAAGGTTTTGTTGTAATATCTCCCACACGAATGAGGTATTCGCCTTCCCGTTTAAAGTCGCTGAAATCAATAGTTTCAAAACTGCCGAGAGCAGTTTTCGCGGGATTGATCTTCCCTTCATAAACTACCCCCGAGGTGATTTTATCCACCAACTGAAATCTTCCGTTGTGTTTAGCAATCCTTAGGATCGCCGATTTCTCACTTTCCACACCATAGCCCGTGGTGGAGTAAATTATTCTGTTTGCGGCAGGCATCCACCCGCTCACCACTTCTGGATTTTCTATCGTTTGTAGTGATACAGCGTCAATATCAAATTTCAGCGAATCGCCCATGGTTCGTTCTTTGCCAAAAACTTCGATGGCAAAGGACAGCTTCGTCACTTTATCACGCGACAATTCCGGCATTTCAACAAAACATTCATTCCACTGACCATTTATGAGGTTAATCTCATGATACCCTTCGCGGCCATACTTGTCAGGCACCTTGATCTTACCATCATTTTCCACATATAGGTTCAGGTAAATACTGCGGGCCCCTTCACAATTCGGATATATGTAAAATTTGATTCGATTGTATTTTTCCCAGTTGGTTCCGCCAACATCGAAACTTGCGAGCGAGGTGCCAAAGCCTAAACCCCAGCCCAGGAATTGTGGAACGGTGGTAGGGGCGACCAGCCTGAGACTGCTTTTTCCGGAAATACTTCTTTCGGAACTCACCGACATACCGCCAATACCTTCGTGTGACCATTTATTCAGATCTTCCATATCGCAAAGCATGTTCGAGTTCAATACTTTCTTAGTGATGCCAAAGGCTTCATAAGATTTGGTGTAGTCGAGTGGCAACGGACTGTGGACAAAACCCGTATTGCGAATATCTTCTTTCAGCTTTTCGTCAATCTGTGCAAGAAGAACAGTGCATGGACAAAGGATCAGAAGGGCAATTGCTGCTATTTGTTTCATATTCGATGACTGAACAACTAAAATAGGGAAAAGAAGCGAAGGGTTTAGCTCAGTGGAAAAGCAAAATCCAAATCATGTGAAGTTCTGAGTTGGCTTTCCTAACGCTGGTTGCAAACCGAATGTAGGATGCATACAGCAATCACCGGTGTACACGGGACATACCAGCTTAAGGCGAGGTTGATAAAATGGACGTGAAATAAATTAATAGGAATTCTCCTTGTCGTGAAAGTAAGATTCGATACGTTGGCGGTTGTGTCCTACCAGTGCAATAATATCGACTATATCCTGGCCGGACACACCCAGTTTATTCGCCAGCTCAGCAATCTCCTTTTCGTCTATGTTTTTGGGCTGGTCGCGTTCCGCTTCTCCGCAATATGTTTTGTCCTCTGAGGCCATGTTATTGATACTTCAAGTCTCATGCCATGTTCAGCGTTCTTTTTCTTTCTGCGCCGCCAGCCTGGTGAGGTATTTTTGGATGGACTTCAGCTGAGAAAGATTCTTCCGCACCAGCGGAATGGCTTCTGTAACAGCCATTTTCAGGCGCGGGTTGGTGACGGTCTCTTTATGCTGAACCAGCTCATCATACTTTCCCTGCATCATGACCAGGACATTGGATACCCAGATCGTGTCAAAATCCATTCCTGAACGATTTGCAAGTCTCTCGTTCAATGAAACTGCCTGCTGATTTTTCGGGGCCGGTCCACTTTTTTCGGAAGCTCCTGTTCCCGATGTGGCCAGTTGATCCATCGAATAGAGCATGGAGGTATGCGCCTCCGTCATCTGCTCGGCCAGTTCCTTAACCCGCTCGTCGCCGCTGCGTTCCTTTGCCTTCTGCGACAAAAACATAAAAGCCTCATTGTCTTCAATACTGGCCGCAATATAAGCGGCCTCATTCCTGGCCGTCGCCTGGGCAGAACGTTGAGGGTCGATCACCTGCGCGTCAACTGCTTTGCCGGAGAGAATAAGACATCCAGATATCAGGATCCTGCCGATAAGATTCATGTTCATAGAAATAAAGACGAGGCGGGGCCGCGTCGAGTTGCGCAAGAAGGGGGAAATCAGTGCGCTTCAGCCACTAAACAGTCCTTTGCCCGCCATAGCTGCCAAAGGCAGCGAAGGCGGGAGGCAGCGAAGGAGGGCATTCACGCATTCCCAAATGCCTTAATAATAGGTTCCCTCAATAAGGCTGATTCTGGCAAAGTGTAATGAAAAATCACTTCTGCAATCTCAGCGGCCTTGACCCACTTGCTGAAATCGGCTTCAGGCATGCCCTTTCTGTTCTGTGGCGTATCAATAGTACTTGGTACCACTACCGAGGTGACCACATTGTTACCCTTGGCTGCAAGATTCAGTATTTCAGCCAGTCGGAAAATCAACGATTTTGACAGACTATAGGCCACCGAGCTCTGTCCGTCTTTCGAATTCAAACCCGCTCTTGATCCGATGAGGAATATCCTGCCACTGTTTTGTTTCATCATCTGCGCAAATACCGGGCGGGCCACGTTATATGCAGTTTCGAAATTGAGTTTGTATTGCTGCTGCATATCAGCGATGGATGTATCCGACACCTTTCCCATGGCGAAACCGCCTACGGTAAGGACCGCCGCATCTATATTCCGATATTTTTTTATCACCGAGCCCACAAAGGCCGCGGTGTCTGCCTCACTGGTGAGATCGGTTACAACCTTCTCAAAAGCATCCCCAAAAGCAGGTTGCTGAGGTGAATCCTGGTCTGTTCCTATGACCTTATATCCCCCGGTAATAAATCTTTCGACCACTGCCTTACCGAGATTTCCGGATGAACCCGTAACTATTGCAATCTTTTCCATATTCTTCATTTTATGCTATTTCATGTTTGGAGCCCACAGCGATCCAGTCTCCATCATTGGGAATCCGTATTCGATCACCCAGTGAATGTTTGTTAATTTCGGATCTGAAGTCTGATCTGTGCTGGTGACAGTGGTTGACCGTATCGAGGTGCACCACGTCAATGGGCGCATCCGTGTAACTGCACAGCTGTACAACATCGTCAATCGTCATAGTTATGGGATCGCCTGTCAGGAAGCGGGCCCCACCGCCATTTGCGATCACATGCGTAGGCTGGTATTCATTGATGGCATCCCGGACGTCTTTGCACCAAATGGTGTCACCGGCGATGTATAACCGATGATTTTTGTTCGTGATGATGACCCCCGAAACGAGACCCATATGTTTGCCGATTTCACCGGTTCCATGCTGGCCGTGGGTTCTGTTAAAACTGATGCCCTTCCAGTCAGCGAATTGGTCTATTTCCCGAACATTAGTGAATCCCTGACCCCTGATCTTTTCCACGTCTTCGGGCTGGCACAAAATCGCTTTATTTTTATCGATGCTGTTCTGCGCTGCGATATCCCAGTGGTCCCTGTGCATGTGTGTAACCAATACCAGGTCCGTGGACTCTAGGATTTTGGCAAGTTCAGTTGAGCTAACGGGCAGATCAACCAGTGGTATGCGGTTACTGTTCGAAGCGTTTGGCACAGGGTCGAGCATTTCCTTAGCGCTCAGCATGGGGTCTACCAGTATTGTTTTCCCGGCAACCTTCAGTATCAGAGTCGCGTGCCTTAACAATCGTACCCTGATTAGCTCTCCTTCATCGATAAAAGCATCCGCCTTTTTGGTTTCCATAAAAGAACTTAAAGTAAAGAATAGATGTTGCAGGAATGGTCTGCGTCTCATCGTTGCATTTGCAAATGCAAAAATATTGCAGGAAGTTTATTTTTCCCACATGAATGTATGGTTCAGAATTAAACAGGTACCCGCGGAAACTCATAATTTCTCGCCGCAATATTTGCAGAATACGGCATTGGCATCATGGCCTTCTTTGCCACATCCCGGACAGGTTTCCGTGCCATGTTTTCTTGCCCTTGCGGTTATTGCCATTTCAGTGGTAATAATTCCTGTGGGTACGGCAATGATGCCGTAACCAATCAACATAATTATACTCGCGATGAATTTTCCAAAGGGAGTGACCGGGGATATATCTCCATAGCCCACCGTAGTGATGGTTACGATTGCCCAATAGATGCTTTCCGGGATACTTTCAAAGCCATTTTCTTTTCTTTCTATAATATACATGATGGAGCCCAGGATAACAACGAGGGCAAGAACGACGAGCATGAATATGCTGATTTTCTTGGCGCTTGACTTCAAAGCGGCTCCCAGGAAACTCATTTCTGAAAGGAAATGCGTCAGCTTGAAAATCCGGAAGATCCTCAATAACCTAAGCACTCTAAGTACCAGTAATGATTGGGCTCCAACAAGCAGGATGCTCAGGTACATCGGAATAATGGCAAGAAGATCAATTAACCCCAGGAAACTGAATACATACCGTATTGGCCGCCTCACCGCCAGCAACCGCAAAATATACTCTAGCGTAAACAAAATGGTAAAAAACCATTCCGCCACATAGAACAAATAGCCATGATTGAGATGTAAGGATTCTACACTGTCCAGCATTACAACTAAAATACTCAGCAGGATGCAGGCAAGTAATACAACGTCAAATACCTTGCCCCAGATGGTATTGGATTCGAAAATTACTTCGTGAAGTTTAGACTGCCATCCTTTATACGGCAAGGACATAATATGCTTGTTTCGTCTGTCCAAGGTATAAAGTTATTTGAGAACCTGGAGAAACGGGAGTCCGGGATAATAATGTAATCTGATCTTATTACAGCTTCGGGCAATGTGAATAGTCAGCATATATCCCCCACCTGATGCTATTTTAATGTGTGATCGATATCATTAAATTGTTTTACCTTATCAACAGTCATGATTTACTATTATCATGGGACTGAAACCCACTCACCCACTGCAAACTACATGAACAAGTTAATCGTGTCGTTCCTGTCTTTGCTCATACTTTCCCTTTCCCCGGTCTCGGCACAGTACATTGATAATTTTGATGGGAAAGGAACACCGGATGGGTGGTCGTTTCGCACAGGGGATGGCACTGCCAGTATCGACTTCAGACAGCAAAACGGGATCGCAACCATTTATGTGGATGCCACACACGACAGTCTGGGTATATGGTGGGCGCTAATACACCACAAGGCGAATGGAATTGACATGAAGCAATTGGTCAAACCAGGTTACCGGCTCAGGGTAGAAGCCCGTATCCGTGTAAGTCATGCTCCCAGGAGGGTAAACCTCTGTGTCAACCACCAGCGCACAACCGATTATCATGCTAATTTGATGGAATACGATATTGCAGATACCAGTAGCTGGCACACGATCAGCATGATCGCCAGCAGCTTCGAGACGGCGTTGGGTGACACGGTCGCCGCTCAACTTGCGCTGATGGACTGGGGTTTCAAAAAATATCGTGTCGACCTGGATTATTTTAAGGTTGATGTGGTGAAAGTCGACACCGTAGCACAAGATCTTGGTGAGCCGATACCTTATCACCCTCGGATTGCCAATCCTTCGGGATTCCGGCATCAACTCGGCGTTATCCAGGATGCGGTTGTCGACACGCAGTTTCCCGACATGAATTTCAACAATTGGCATACCCGCGGATCGTCCGGCAAGAACACCAGGATACTCACGGTAAGTGGAACACAAAGAGTGATCATGCGCTGGGATTTTGGTGCACTGAAAGGAAAAAAAGTCAAACGCGCGGGCCTGCTGGAACTAACGCCCTACAGTGTTCAGCGTTCCCCCGACTTTGAAAAAGACTTTGGAATGGTAAGGGTCACCGAGCTGCTCAGTGGGGATCCACGATGGGATGAAAAAACGGTCAGCTATAATAATCTTTTACAAGATCAGCCAATCGATCAGGTGATCAATTCACAAATGATCATAGACGACAGTGTGACCTGGAATAAAGAAGGGAAACTACTTTTCACCATTTCGAAACCTGTACTCCAGCGATTGATTGATGGAAAAACGCTCGGTATCCTGATCAGGCCGCTGGGTGCGATAAATGCGTCTTTTTACTCAAAGGATGCAGACAGGAAGAAAGGACCCAGGCTTTATGTGGATGTGGAACCTTAAACCATAGCTTTTTTTCTTGAATTTGAATTGAACGGGCGAATCCGAGTGTCGTGTAGCTTGTTTTTCAGACTTTCTCTCATTTCCTGAACCATCGTTTGCACTAACAAGGATTTGTGTTTTAGTAATTTCTTTCAATTAAAGGCCGCTGCTCATAATTCAGGCATTTGTTTGCCTGCTTAAGCCCTTTGGTATGCACTTTTTTCATGCCCTGATAGTTGATCAGGGTGCCGATCACCGGCTCAACAGTGCTTTGCCGCTTCTTCATTAATTTTTTAGCTCTCTTGTTTGCATCCTTTCATGCATCCTTTGATAATATGGTTTGTCAACTGTTTCTCTGATTACAGTCGTATACTTTCTATAGGCAGAACATTTGGTTTTTAATGGACAGTCATTACATTCCTTCCTGCTTGCTCTGTATTCCTTATTATAAATACCATCGAGTGTTTCGTATGTGCCTTTATAAACCAACCTATGGTTATTGGCGCAGGTAAAATAATCACCCTCGCTGTCGTAAGTAAAGCCCGGCTTTTCTGAAACAAACTGACCCCTGTTTGGAATGTAACCCGTAATGTTATTGTCCTCTAAGGCTTTCAATGCCTCGCCACTGCTGAAGCCCTTATCGGCTACAATCTCCTGCACACACATACCATTTTGTTTGAGGTTCTCCACCAGATTTTCTACCACTGACGGTAAACATTGGCAGTCCCGTTTATTTGCCTCAAAAGCCTGTATATGAGTGATTATATGTGAACCAATATCAACACTAACCTGCCCCAGATAGTTGAGGGCCGTGGCTTTGCCTGGCTTAACAGACATTTTTGCATCCAGATCTGATAGGCTAAAATGTGTTTTGTTTGAGGGATTCTTCTTTGGTGGGAGCTCATCATATTCTGTTGGACGATCCTTTTTAATGTCTACTACAGGAAGTTCTCTTCTTCCTGGTTCGCATCCAGCTGCTGGCTGTAGCTGGTTGCATCAGTAAGTATCTCCCGTTCAACCATGCTGTCCAGAGATGCATTAGCTTTAACGTAAACACCATCCACGGCCTGTCTTCTGCCTGAGACCATTCCCTTATCTATGCATTGTTTCAACACAGCCCTGAAGACTTCCGTAAACACATCCTGTCCATATAATTGCCGGGTTCTGCTCAAAGTGCTGTGCCAGGGAAGTTCTTCATCCAGATTATAGCCGAGAAAATATAAAATATCCAACCGCAGTTTAGCAGTACTGACTATACGTCTATCGCTGTTTAAATTTTCAAGATATCCTACAAGCATGAGCTTCATAAACACAACAGGATCCACGCTTTTTTTCCTTCTTTCCCATATAAGCAGCGTTCCCTTATAGAAAGCTAAAATCGATCAGCGTCTTAAGACTCGTAAAAATTGTCTTGCGGAACATGTCTGAAAGCTGAAAACTCACAAAAAGTTTCTCCTGTATTGCTTTTCCCTTGCATTCCTAAAATAAAAAAATCCAAAACTGAACTGAAACTAAATATCCACTGAGTGTGAGTTGTGCAACAGCCCTTGATAAAAAAAGCGGGGCAAAAAAATCAAGGCTCACATTGGCGTTCTTCCTTTTTTGAAAAAAAGGAAGCGAAAAAACTTTGGCTGTCGCGAGAAAAGGCGAAAAACCGGCTCTCGGGCTAAAGAAAAACAAGTCACAACTGAAGAATAAAGCCCAGCATCAGTAGGACTTACGGGCTAAGAATAAGTTTCAGCTTTTGTATCAACTGTTTTTCTTTTACGCCCTGCGATCCGGTTTTTGTTTCGCCTTTTCCGCGAAGGCCAGAAGGAAGAATCAGTGCGGAGAGCGCGAAGCGATGCGTCCCTCTTTTCTCTTTCTGTTTCTTCCTCTTCCTCGTTCTCTTTCTCTTTCTGATTCTCGTATTTGCGCCTTCAGAATAAGGCCGGCTTCCGCCCGCCATAGCTGCGAAGCAGCGAAGGTGGGCGATGCAACATTTTCAAGTGCCGCGGAAAACGGCGAAGATGTGGATTGAAAATCCGCAGACGATAATTACAAATGCAGAAGAGAATTACCACAGCCGACCGGAGCATTTCTTTGCCGTAGCGGCACGCAGAAAATTTTAGGCTCTTATTCTGACAGCGCCGCAGTTTTTTTGCCCTACTTTTTTTCTTAAAAAAAGTAGGTTAAGTGTCCCTCTTTCTAAAAGAGTTTCTAAAAAAAAGTGAGACAGGTTTCCTCCTGCAAACTGTTCAATTTTTCAAAAAATTCTCCAGTTCCTCCATCATCGAACTGCTGCCGATGAATAGCGGGGTGCGCTGGTGCAATTCGGTTGGAACGATATCAAGGATTCTTTGTTTTCCATTTGTTGCCATACCCCCGGCAACTTCCAATATCAAAGCAAGTGGGTTGCATTCGTACAACAACCTGAGTTTGCCTTTTGGTTTCCTGGCAACGGCAGGGTAGAGGAAGATTCCGCCACGGATCAGGTTCCGGTGAATGTCCGACACCATACTGCCTATGTACCTGAGGGTATAATTCCTTTGTTCGCAAAGCTCAATGTATTTTCTGACGTTGGCGTCGAACTGAAGCAGGTTGCCATAGTTCAAAGAATACATTTTTCCTTCCGGGGGACATTGAATCGCCGGATGACTGAGGCAGAATTCGCCAATCGAAGGGTCAAGCGTGAATCCATTAACTCCCCTTTTTGTGGCGATTACCATCATGGTGGAAGAACCATAAACAATATAACCCGAGGCTACCTGCATGTTACCTGGTTGGAGAAAGTCTTCCACCTTTGCGATGGTGCCAACGGAGCTTATCCTGCGATAGATACTGAATATGGTGCCGATGGACACATTGACTTCGATATTACTGCTGCCGTCGAGCGGGTCGAATAAACATACATATTTGGAAGCCCGGCTCACCTCATTGTCGAACACCTTGATGTCGTCCTGTTCTTCGCTGGCGATGCCGGCGCAACTGATGCCGGTGCTCAGGTTGCCAATGAGCTGCTTGTCGGCAAATATGTCCAGTTTTTTCACGTCTTCACCCTGGATATTTACCTCACCTGCGTCTCCCAGTATGTCTACCAGGCCGGCCTTGTTTACTTCCACATTAATTCTCTTGGCGGCGCGGCCGATATCACGGATCAACCCACTGAGTTCACCTGTAGCGTGGGGAAAATTCTTTGACTGCCTGATGGTGAATTCATCGAGGGTGAGTACATTCCTGTTAAAATCATTCATATCCTGAACTGGGTCTTATCTACAAATGTAATAGAAACAGAAACAGGAACAGGAACAGGGCGGAAAGAGCCACGCCTTCGCCGAGGCTTATGCGGGCGAAGAATGAAAAAGAGGAACAGGCAGGCTTTGCGCCTTCGCGTCAGCCGCAGGCTGCTTGGCGCCTTAGCGTGAAATTTTTGGGTGAAACTTTTGCGTGAAATCGCCTTGAGAGCGGCAATCCTTTCGGACCTGCTTCATCAATGACCAGCCCTCAGTAATTTTTTTTCGATAATATTGAAGGTTTAATTGCGCATATGAAAAAGCCAGTCTTTATTTTGTTTGCCATCCTTGTATCCAGTATCGGTTTTGCCCAGAAATTTGAAGCCAACTGGAAATCTTTGGAGAAACGCAAAATTCCTGAATGGTTTCACGAGGACAAATTCGGCATCTTTATTCACTGGGGTCTGTATGCCGTTCCATCCTATGCGCCGGTGATACCCAACAGCGGTGTCAGTTATTCGGAATGGTACTGGCACAGCCTTATGGAAAAACAAAAAGACTTCAAGGCATTCCATGATAAGAACTTTGGTGAAAACTTTACCTACCCTCAGTTCGAGCCCAGTTTCAAGGCTGAGCTTTATCAACCCAAACAATGGGCAGAGGTATTCAAACAGTCCGGGGCAAAATATGTTGTGCTGACTTCCAAGCACCACGAAGGCTATTGTTTATGGAACAGCGCGGAAGCCGACCGAAGCTGGGGCCGACCCTGGAATGCGGTCACGGGTACCCCTAAACGCGATTTGCTTGGGGATCTCACCAATGCGGTAAGAGACGCGGGCCTGAAAATGGGATTTTATTATTCTCTTTATGAATGGTACAACCCACTCTGGTTGTTAAAAGATAAGAGCCGCTACGTCAACGAACACATGACCCCGCAATTCAAGGACCTGGTCACGCGTTACAAACCTTCAATAATATTCGCTGATGGTGAGTGGGATCTCTCCGACACTGCATGGAAGAGCGAAGAACTCCTGGCCTGGCTGTTCAATGAATCACCTGTTGCGAAAGAAGTGGTGGTAGACGATCGCTGGGGAGGCAACACAAGAGGTAAACATACTTCAGTAACATATACTACTTCGGAATATGGCAGCGGGATGGATGCCAGCATAACCTGGGAAGAAAGTCAGGGTATGGGACACTCCTACGGATATAACCGTAATGAAAAATTGGAAGACTACAAGTCGAGTGAACAGCTGATCCTGATGCTGGTTGACATTGTGTCGCGGGGTGGCAATCTCCTGCTCGACATCGGACCCGCTGCCGATGGCACCATACCGGTGATCATGCAACAACGGCTGGCCGATATGGGCAAATGGTTAAAGACAAACGGCGAGGCCATCTATGGAACCACTGCCTTCAAACAATCTTACCAGTGGAGCGAGGGGAGGATGCCCGATAAAAAGAACAAGAGTTTCATGGCCGGGTACAGCATCGTTGAAATGGTGAAACCGAGGCAGGACCAGGCCTATGTGCAGACCTTCTTCACGCGCAAGGGCAGGGACCTTTATTGCATTGTGCCGGGATACAAAAAACAATTACGCCTCAGGAATTTCCAACCTGCCGCCGGATCCTCGGCCATCTTACTTGAAAATAATAAATCACTGAAAGTAAAACAGGTGGGCAAAGACCTTGTGATCGATTTGTCTACGGTCGAGCCAGGGGAAATCACACCGGAATTGTTTGTGATAAAATTGAAGGCGGCCTTAAAGGAGTGATCCATTGACGTCATAAACTAAATCTGCTGTATGAAACACCTGGAGATATTATTGGCTCTCATTGCGCTGCCGGTTCTTATACAAGCCCAGCCAATTGATCCTTCTGCCACGCCCGAAACCAGGGCGCTCTATCACAACCTGAAATTATTGTCAAAACATCATATCCTTTTCGCTCATCAGCATGCGACTGAATATGGCCATGGATGGAGCGGAGAACCCAACCGGTCTGATGTGAAATCGGTCACGGGGTCGCACCCCGCCATGATTGGCGTGGATCTTAGCGGTTTTACCGGGCAGCCGCCCGAAGGGGCCGACAAGACAAAGGCGGACCTGAGGCAGACTGTGGCTGACACTTATAACAGGGGAGGGGTGACCACTCTTGCCTGGCATTTTCCAAATCCCGTATCAAAGGGCGGATTTTACTGGGTGGATTCATTATCGTTGCCCGCCGTTAAATACATTATTCCCGGAGGCGAAGCCCATCAGCAATACAAGGATATTCTGAAGGGAATCGGAGATTGGGCGAAGAGCGTGAAAGGAGCTGATGGGAAACAGGTGCCGATGATATTCAGACCCTATCATGAATTTGATGGTGGCTGGTTCTGGTGGGGAAAACCGCATTGTACCAAAGAGGAGTTTGTTGCACTATGGCGCTTTACCGTGGAATATCTCAGGGACAGCATGCAGGTGCATAATTTTATCTATGGATTTTCACCCGACAACAGGTTTGTCACGGAAGCTGAATACCTCGATCGTTATCCTGGTGATACATATGTCGACTTACTCGGCGTCGACAATTATGGAGACATGGGACGTGACCGGTATGCACTCGACACCGCAGTGCTGAAACTGAAGATCGTTTCTGATTACGCAAAAAAAACCGGGAAGCTCGCCGCCTTTACCGAAACCGGCCTCGAATCCATACCCAAAGTTGATTGGTGGACAAAGGTTTTATTGAAAGTATTAAAGGACCATGACCTTGAACTCACTTATGTGCTGGTCTGGCGGAACGACAAGAGCAGTCCCACACATTACTACGCACCATTTCCGGGGCAGGTCAGCGTCCATGATTTTATTAAGTTTTATCAGGACCCATATACGTTGTTTGAGAAAGATCTTCGTGGAATATACAAATGAGAGCGGAGTGCGGAGAGCGCTCTTTCCCTCTTCGCTTTCATTGCATCCGCCCTCACGCGAAGGCGCACAGAGGTTTCACGCAAAGAAGCAAACGCAAAGGCGAAGAAGGTTTCACACGAAAGCCTGTCTTTCTTTACACTGAACTGATCGCAATTGAAAAATGACTACAATTGCGCCTTTGCGTGTAATTTTTTCCTCTTCCTATTTCTCTTTCTCCGCTCTCCGCCTCTCCGCTCTCCGCACTGATTCAACTGGTACTATTGTACTATTTTTCCCGGACACTCGCCTGGTTATTTTCGCGCTGCACTAGTCAATTCATGTGCTGTCCGTCGGGTATTGTATCGGGCAGCCGGGGCGATCATTACAAACCTTTCAATCAGATGTTATGAAGAAATCAGTTTTTACGCTCAGAAACACCATTCCAAAGTTTATCGCCATCACGACGGCAATCTCTTTACTTGCTTCCTGCCATAAAATAGACGACTATTTTCCCGGCAAGGATCATCCAAAAAAAGATCTTGGGAATTTCAAACAATTCAACCTGGTAGCCAACGATGACTCCTATCATGCTGCCAGGATTGATCCGAAATTAATAAATGCATGGGGCATTGCCTTCGGCGCATCGGGTGTGCCCTGGCTCACCTCCACAGGGGCCGGTGAGGGCCCCAGGCGCCGGCGTACGCACGGGCCTTGCTGACGGCTTTGAAAAAAATCGGGGGACGGAGTGCCCGGCAAGCGTAATTATTTATAAATACGCCGCTCTTCCGGGCCTGCCTGAATGGGCGATTAAAGGGAAGTGGAGTTAAAGTCTTTGACCGCAGCTTTAAACCCCGACACGACCAAACCCTTTTATGATCCATACCTGCCTGCTGGATATGTACCATTGAATGTCCACCTCGTCGGCGACAAGTTGTATGTTGCCTATACACAGGTAGCTGCTGACGGACGTGCAAAAAAAGAATTGGGAAATGGCGTGGTCAACATATTAACTACGAGCGGTCTATTCGTGAAACGGTTTGCCGATGGTGGGGAACTGAATGCTCCCTGGGGTGTCACATTGGCTCCGGCAAGCTTCTTCTCTGGCGAAGACGCCCAGTCTGCGATCCTGATCGGAAACTTTGGCGATGGAAAGATCAAAGCCTATACTCCGAACGGCAAATTCATCAGCCAATTGAAGGTAAACGATGAGACAGTAGTTATCGAAGGACTCTGGGAACTCAGCTTTCCTCCCGCTACTTCTACAGTCGATCCCAACAGGCTATATTTTGCTGCCGGGCCCAACGACGAAAAGGACGGATTATTCGGCTACCTACTGAAGTAGCGCCAGAAACAGAAACAGGAACAGAAACAGGAACAGAAACAGGAACAGGAACAGGAACAGGAACAGAAACAGGAACAGGAACAGGAACAGGAACAGGAACAGGAACAGGAACAGAAACAGAAACAGGAACAGGAACAGAAACAGGAACAGGAAGAGAAAGAGAAAGAGGCAGAAAGAGAATGGGAGAGAGAATTTACATGACAGATTTCCTCTCATCTTTTTCTCTTCCTCCCACATTGTATTATGGCCTTCGCGGAAAAGGCGAAACAAAAACTGGATCGCAGGGCGTAAAAGAAAAACAGTTGTTACTGTAGTCGAATTTTATTCTTAGCTCGTAAGTCCTACAAATGCTCGGATATATTCCTCAGTTGTGACTTGTTTTTCTTTAGCCCGAGAGCCAGTTTTTCGCCTTTTCTCGCGACAGCCAAAGTTTTTTTCGCTTCCTTTTTTTCCAAAAAAAGGAGAAGAAGACGTCACTCTACTTCAGAGACAAAGTTTTTTTACACACTTTTTTTTCAAAAAATGTAGGGGATCTAGTGACAAAGCTTTTTGGCTCGCTTTTTTCAAAAAAAGGAAGAAGGTTATTCTTCCCGGATCATCTCTCCATAATTCAGCCCCCTGGCAAGGGCGTTCACTGACTTGGCGATGCGTTGTGCTTTTGTAGAATCTGTTTTGGCTGAAGTGACCCAGTTGCTGAAATAACGCTTATGTGATGGAACCAGTTTCTCAAAGTTTTTGAGTGCAATGGGTTCATCAGCCAGACAGTCGAGCAACTCCTGGCAGATCGCCAGCTCTTTTTTGTCTTCTGCCAGTTGCACATTCAACATGGCCCCCTTGTTTTTCCTTATGGCTTTTCGCATGGTGGCATTTACCGGGAGGATAAAATTACCCTGCCCCATCGGCAACAAACTCACCTGTTTTATCTGGTGCTTGTCCAGTTTCCCTTTTACCCTAAAGGCTCTCCTGTTCCCTGGTTTTATCAATTCGGCTAAATCTGCGGGAATGTCGAGGTAATACCAGCCTGTTTTTTCTCCCCGCTGTGGAAATTGTTTTATGGTGGCTGTGAAACTGACCATCGTCCATTCAATTATTGATTAGTGTTGTCTCTGTTGCCATCCATTTGCCCGATGATGCGGTTTACTTCCGCCTCAGTGGAACGTAGTTTGGTTTGACAGAAGGTAATCAGCTCTGCCGCCCGTTTTACTTTTTCAGCAAGTACGTCCACCGAAACAGATTCTGTTTCTATGGCTTTAGCTATGGCCGCCAGCTCATTAAATGCTTCTTCATAAGTCTGTTTCTGTGGCATGATGATCTGTTTTATTGTCGAGGGTGGCTCCGAGCTTTACCGTGGACATCAGGATGGATATTTTTTCACCAGGTTTCAGGTTGTTGGGGTCAGTACAGATCCGGTCGTTGTGTTTCACGATCGCGAATCCCCTTTTCAGTATATTCATTGGTGACATCAGCTTCATCACCGACTGGTAATGGTTGAGATAACTTCGCTGATTTTTCAAAAGTTGACCGTTGAAGGTCTTCAGGTTGCCAATAAAGTTGTTGAGGTCATTTCTCTGATTGCCGATGATGGTTCGCGGCCTGGATAGCAGGCTGGCGGTGTTTTCAAGGAGTGTATTTCTTTTGTTGAAGAGAATAGTACGTGTGTTGCTGGCCACGCTCTGGTTGATCCGGTTCATCAGCTCCTGTTTCAGCGACAGCAGTCTGTTGCTCTGCGTAACCACCCGGGAATAAATTCCCGACAACGAATCCGCTTCCCGCGCAAATTGTTGTTGCGCGCGGATGATGATGGTTTGCTGATAACTGATCACCTGTTCCTCGAATCTCCGGTTGTGGGCGAGGATAAATTCTGCGGCCTTTGTTGGTGTTTTGGTGGATGAATGAGCCATCCAGTCGACAATGCTTTCATTACGCTGATGACCGATCCCGGTTATCACCGGTATTGGGAAACGCGCGACGGCTCTGGCGAGTTCATAATTGTCAAAGATCAACAGGTCGGTTTGCGAGCCTCCGCCACGGGTGATTACCACCACATCATAATTTTGTCCCGACTGGAAGATGGCGATTAATTGGCGAACGATCTCGGTGGCGAACTGATCACCCTGCACCGGCGCATGGTACTCATCAATGATAAAATGATACCCGTGGTGATTCAGCTGAAGTGTATGACGGAGGTCTTCAGCTCCTGCTGAAGTGCTGGAAGCGATCACAGCTATCCGCTGCATCACCAGGGGCAGGGAAAGCTGGTTGTTTCTCGTGTAATATTTCTCGCCGATTTTCCAGATCACTTCAGGATTTCTCAGCAGCAACTGTTCCAGGGTTTTCCTTCGCTGTTGCTCTAGCACCCCAAGTGTAAAATTGACATCAATCTCCAGCAAATTTGCCTGCAATCCGTAGAGTTGATGGTATTGTATTTCAACAGCGATCAATACACTGATATTGTTAGTAAAGCGCTGCGCGGTACTCCGTTCAAACTGTTCAATTGATTGGCTACCGTTTCCCCAGGCTTTTGCACTTAATTTAGCCAGCAGGTTTCCGGATTGCGGGTCCTTCTCGACAAGTTCAAAGAAATGAAGGCCTTTGTCCACTTTATAGGTATGGCTGGTCACATCCGCCATTACCCAAAACCTGCGGCCGGTAAAACGATCGCTGACCGCGCGGTTGATTTCCACGGTTAATTCAGAAAGACGAAGATGTGTTTCAGCCAAGAGAAGCAAGGTTAAGGACCTGAAAATACCAATAAATTGGTCTTGCTGTTCATCATGAAAATTCCTCTATGGTTTTTCGGGGATTTCCGAACTTGCAGAAAGTTTGTTATGCTTCATATCTTTCTCAATCTCGACCCGGAGTCACTGATCAGATATGGTGGATTATTCCTGGTCTGCCTGCTCACATTTTGTTCAACGGGTTTATTTTTTTCTTTTTTTCTGCCCATCGGCGCCTTCTTATTCACTGCGGGCGTATTTGCGGCAACGGGCCATCTGCCGGAGCACATCCTGACCATCCTCAGCCTGCTGATCCTTTCTTCAATCGCCGGCAGTCTTGCGGGATTTGGATTTGGACGCAGCACGGGCAGATACTTCTATAATCGAAAAGATTCCCGCTTCTTCAAACGCAGGTACCTGGTTTCGACCGAAGAGTTTTATAAAAAATATGGAGCCCTGGCGTTGATGTCAGGATATTTTCTGCCTATGATCAGGAGCTTCTCGCCGGTGGTGGCTGGAATCATCGGAGTAAAATTTACGAGGTTCCTGCTCTTCTCCATTCTTGGATCGGTGATATTCATATTGGTTTTTGTGCTATCCGGCTACCTGATCGGCAATCTGCCCATTCTGCGCGATTGGTTGAAATACATTGTGGGCGGTTTTATCCTTATCGTCACCGTGCCGCTCGCCATAAAAATTGTCAGGGAGATGAAGAAGCCGCAAAAAAAATTTACCGGTCAAGAGTGATCGAAGACTGCTGTTCTCGCAACAGATCGTCGCCCGCCTGGCGCCGCTTCAACACATTGACATAACGCAACGCGAGCCGGTTGTTGTAATCGCCGTATGCCGCCTGCGCCCAATGAATGGCTTCAGGCAAATTACCATTGATCTCATGGATGATAGCCATATTGTAACAGGCACGACCTGCGATTTTAGCCTTGGGGTTGCGTGTTTCCTCCTCCCAGAGTTTTGCAGCCTGGTCCCAGTTGCCCGCCTGTGCTTTTCTTTTTGCTATGGTAAAGCGATCGGTGCCTTTTACATAATAGTCCCTGGATACCCGGATCCAGTAAGGGATGATTCTCGTAGCATAAACTTTGCCCGCCTCATAACCAACTGCCTTGACGGCTTCCTTACGCCCAATCAATGCACCCGCGGCAGCTACAGGATTGATGCCTCTGCCAGAGTAACTAATGTTGCGTGCCACGGCAAATTCATCAACCACTTCTTTTGCTGCGGGATAATAGATCCTCCATCCGGCTTTCACATTTGTTCGCATGGTTGCTTCCTGCTCTATGGCCGGAATGCTGCCAAATACAGTATTCAACTTCACAGGGTGCGCGGCATAACTGATCCTGGAGTCCGTGTCAAATAGTTCAAGTGAGAAGAGTACATCCGTTTCGCTGTTCCGGCAGAGCCTTTCAACCACATCCCAGGAAAGGGGGGTTGGAAATTGTGTGGGATTCAGCGTAGTTAACTGTTCCTTTAGTATAACTACCTTGCTGAACCGCTCTTCGCGTTGCAAGGCATCCCGAAGTCCGGTAATACTCTGAGTCGCGCCAGCACTGTCAAGACCGGGCCCCTCCAGGCTGAAGATCCTGTCTACTGCGTCAGTTACTTTTGCCTGGGGATCAATAGCCCTGCGATCGACGAGGGCAACTGAATGGACAGGCGCTGGCATCGTTACCGGCGAAGGCTCCTGTACACTGAGTGACATGAGTTGTGTGGAAGAGCAGGAACAAAGGGTCAGAGCAAAAAGGGCTAAGGCGGAGCGAGACAGGGTCATTTGGCTCATAGGTGGATTTATTATTAAACGGTTCTGTGTGCTGATTAGTACCTTTAATGTCCCCAAAATCACCTGAAAGTTTGCCCGGCACCGTTAGAATCCGAAATATTTGATGGGCCGGTTTGCTGTAAATGTTATCAGGAATACTCTTTATATGTTAAAAAAAGTGTTCTTTTTAACCCCAATTGCCTTTGGCTTCATTTTTTCAGTCTGTTTCACATGTCGAAAGCTCTCCCCAATCCTTCAGTATCAGCGATCAATGAAAATAAGTACTGGTATAAGGATGCCATCATTTATGAACTCCATATCAAGGCCTTCAGCGACAGCAACGGCGATGGAATCGGCGATTTCGAAGGTCTGATCGACAAACTCGATTATCTGAGCGACCTGGGTGTTACGGCCATCTGGGTTCTGCCCTTTTATCCCTCACCCTTGCGGGATGATGGGTACGACATCGCAGACTACTACACCATCAACCCCTCTTATGGGAATATTACTCAATTCAAAAAATTGCTCGAAGCGGCTCACAAGCGCAACCTCAAAGTGATCACTGAATTGGTCATCAACCACACTTCCGACCAACATCCCTGGTTTCAGCAGGCCCGGCTTTCTGCTAAGGGATCTGTGGAAAGAGACTATTATGTGTGGACCGATGACCCGCGACAATGGAAGGATGTCCGGATTATTTTCCAGGATTTTGAGGCCTCCAACTGGACCTGGGATCCGGTAGCACAGCAATATTACTGGCACCGCTTTTTTCATCATCAGCCCGACCTCAACTTCGACAGTCCCCGGGTGCAGGAGGAAGTATTCAGGATCATCGACTACTGGTGTTCGATGGGCGTAGATGGTTTCCGCCTGGATGCAGTGCCCTATCTTTTTGAAAGAGAAGGCACCAATGGTGAGAACCTGCCCGAGACGCATGCCTTCCTGAAGAAACTCAGAACTTATGTAGACGAGCGACATCCTGCCACCGTTTTTCTTGCAGAGGCTAACATGTGGCCGGAAGACTCAGCATCATACTTCGGTAATGGCGACGAGTGCCACATGAACTATCATTTTCCCGTGATGCCGAGGATCTTCATGTCATTGCGCATGGAAGACCGCTATCCGATCACCGACATTTTCGATCAGACGCCCCAAATCCCTGAAAATTGTCAGTGGGCAATTTTTCTTCGCAATCACGATGAACTCACACTGGAGATGGTTACTGATGAAGAACGGGATTACATGTATAAGGTTTATGCCAAGGATCCGAAAGCCAGGATCAACCTGGGTATCCGGCACCGGCTTGCCCCGCTCATGGAGAACAACAGGAGGAAAATAGAACTGCTTAACTGTCTCTTATTTTCCCTGCAGGGAACTCCCGTAATTTATTATGGTGATGAGATCGGCATGGGTGATAATTTTTATCTTGGCGACCGCGATGGTGTGCGAACGCCCATGCAATGGTCGCCCGACCGGAATGCGGGTTTCTCCAAAGCTAATCCCCAGCAGCTCTACCTACCACTGATACTCGACCCGGAATATCATTACGGTTCAGTGAATGTGGAGACACAACAGCACAACCCTTCTTCCTTGTTGTGGTTTATGAAGCGTATGATCAGCATGCGCAAACAGTACAAATCATTTGGCAGGGGGGATATGAAGTTCATTAACCTTGATAACCCTAAAATTCTTGCCTTTACCAGATCCTATGAGAACCAGATCATGCTGGTCGTTGTCAACCTCTCCCGCTATTCACAGCCCGCGGAGCTTGATCTCGCCGAATTCAAAGGATATCAGCCGGTGGAAGTGTTCAGTCGAAACAAATTTCCGGTGATCAGGGATGGCATACCCTATCTGCTTACTCTTGACAGCTATGCATATGAATGGTTTTCATTGCAGCCGACGGCCGACCTGGTAGTTGAACATACCACCTTACCCGTGGTCACCATCAATGAATGGAAGGATATCAGCCAGGGTTATGTACTCAGCCAGCTTTGCACAGAAATACTTCCGGAATACCTGATGAACGCCCCCTGGTACCTGGGGAAACAACGCGCGCTCAGTACCATCACCGTTCTTCGGAATACCGAAATTGATACAGGCTCACAAACTATGGTGTTATTGCTCCTGGAGATTAGTTATGAAAGTGGTTTGCCGGATAACTATTTTTTACCCCTGGTGCCGATGACCGAGCAGGACACGCTGCCATTCAAAGCAGATTTTCCTTATGCCGTCATATGCAGGTTACAGATAGGAGACCATGAATCGTTGCTTTGTGATGCGGTTTTCTCGCCTGAAGTTCAGGGATATTTTTATCGAAGTATGGCGGACAATACTGGTACGTCTGCAGTCACGACTGAGATTAGTTATGAAACGAATGAAAAACTGAAACAATATGTGCGTGAACACCAGGACGTGAAATCGAAGGTTTTACCATCGATGCCGATGTTCACAGCGCTTGCTTATGACAACAATTATTTTCTGAAAATATACAGGAAGGTTGAACGCACATTAAATCCGGATGTGGAAATGACACGGTTCTTTACCAGACTGCACAATGCATCCTTCATACCACAGTTTGCTGGCATCATCAACTGGCACCTGGACGGGACGGAACTGACCATCGGTTTGTTCCAGGAATATGTGGAGTATCACGGTAACGGCAAGACCTATATGGAGGAAAGGCTCAACAACCTTCAGGATAAGATCACCGCCCGCAAGAAGAAAGAGCTGCCATCGTTAGACCTCAGGAAAAGCATCACAGAGCCGGCGGAGTATGAAAGTCTCTCGGAGCTGTTAAGGGAATTCCTGGGAGCGCCGCTGGCTGAGGGGACCAGGCTGATCGGTGCACGTCTTGCCGACCTGCATTGCAGGGCTGCTTCGGGTCAGTTGTCCAGGGATTTCGCACCGGAGCCCTTTTCGCTGCACTACCAGCGTTCCCTATTCGCCGGGATGCAAACCCTGGTGAGAACGGTTTTTCAAAATCTGGCAAGGAAGATCAGCAGTCTGCCCCCGGCACTACAGGAAGATGCCAAAAAAACACTGGACCACAAGAATGAGGTGCTTGCCATACTTAAAAAGATCTACAGCAAGAAGTTTGACGTCGCCAAGATCCGGATTCATGGTTACTTTACACTTAACCACGTGCTTTACACCGGCAAGGATGTGGCGATACCCTACCTGGGCGGAGATCCGTTTCGCAGCTACAGCGAAAGAAGACTCAAGCGTTCTCCACTTCGTGATCTGGCCAGTATGATGAGTTCTCTTTATTACACTGCAAGGGTGGCGCTGATCACCAACCGGACCCCTGAGGAAACTTCCCGGCTTTCACCATATTATGATCTATGGGCGCAGTATGCATCCGGCTTTTTCATCCATTCTTATATTGAGGCATTGAAGAAGAATTCTTTTCTTCCGACCGACCGGAAGGAACTGAATATTTTGCTGAGGACCTATTTGCTGGAGGTGGCGCTTCAGAATCTTCAGTATGAGCTCAATCACCGGCCCGACTGGATAGGGATTCCGATGGGTATGATCCACAACATACTGACAACGGAATAAGGCTTTCCGGCCTTAATCGTGATCATCCTCGGAAAGATCCATGGTAATAAAACCTTCCTGGTCTTTGTCCATGATCAAAACGAGTTGAGTGGGTTTTCCGTTCTTGTCTCTCACCAGCAACTTCAATTCACCACCATCAGACTTGACAGACATCACCTCCTCGAAATTTTCTTTTTTAATCCGGGCCTTTAATCTCCTTATGTCACGGGGTGAATAACCTTCGCTGTTCTTGCTGACCGCAAGGATGTGAAGGGACCGGATCTTCCTGGCCAACTGCCTGATTTCGGGGTCGATGTCTTCGTTGTCCGAATCGGCGATGAACTGAAGAAAATTTCCGCTGACACTGAGCTTGAAGCTGTTGTCATCTTTGTATTTTTTTTCGAGGGATGAAAGGGATTTGTTCTGTGAACAGGAAACAAGCGGAAGCGTGAAGAGTGCGATGATGGCTATGAACTTTGTCATGATATTTATTTTGAGTTTATTTTTTATTTAGTTTATCCAGCTCATCAATTCCTTCGATGTCGAGCGATTTTGAGAGCTTCGAGATTTTTTTCAGGTCGATGTCACCAACCAAACTCAACATGAAGAATTCCTTGTTTTTGCCGCTCAGCATCAACAACTCTCTTACTTTTCCGTTCACCTCCCTGATGAGAAACTTGAATTCCGACTTACCTTTTTCTTTAACAGACATAAGGTCCTGGAAGCCCCTGGTCACCAACAGGCCGTGCGCTTCGGCGTACATTTTACCGCCATCGGTGTTGTCGGAACTGAGTATCCTAAGGCCGCCCAGCTTACTCAGAATGTCCATGAGTTCTTTGTTCTCTGCCTGATCATCTACAATTGAGAACATATTGAACATGGCGTTCGAAATGTACACGCTGGTGAATCGCGAGTCGTCGGCATATTTTGCGAAATATTTCTGGATGGCATCCTCCTGGGCAAACGAATGCATGGCCAGGCCGAGGAGCAGGGTAATGATGCTTAGTGGTTTCATTTTTTTTCAGTGTTTGTGTTAATGAGTTCTTCTGCTTTATTTATTTTATTGATCTCCGCCATGCCGCCTTTGCCTATGCTGAGTTTGTGCGAGATCAGCATCAGCGCGTTTCTGGTTTCGAGGTAGGCTTTTTCGGGATCCTGGTAGGTGTCTTCCTTAGAAGCCATCACCACGGGTTTAGGTGCCGGCATGAATATAAAAATCAATGAACCAGTGATCAGGAGTATGGCTGCCACCTTCAACAGTGGATCCCACCATTTCATCAACCTGATCTTGTTGTCAGAGACGGGCTCGAAATTCTCAATTAGTCTGTCAGAGATTCCTACCTGCTGTTCTTCCCTGAAATAATTAAAAAGGGGAGCTGCGGGGTGGTTGGCAAGACCCGGGTTGGAGGCGAAGTAGTCTCTTAATTCGGCCTCTTCAGCTTCATCGGTTTCGGCCTGCCAGTATTTTTCAAGTAACGCTTCTATTCTTCTATCTGTTTCCATATGCTTCTGCGTTTATGAGTTTTGCTTTGATTGTGTTTCGCGCCCTGAATAAATACACTTTCACCATGTTCAGGTCTATGTCCATTATGTCAGCGATTTCCTGGTAAGCGTATCCTTCCACGTCCCTCAGGTGTATGATTTCCTTCTGTTTCTCCGGCAGGGAGTTAATCAGCTGGTGCACCCTTTGTATGCTGTTGCCCATCTCAGCATGTTGATATGGGTTCTTGTTCTCGGAGGGCAGTTCGGGGCTTATGCTTGCTGCCTGGTTGCGGTAGTGAACAGACTTCAGCCGGTCGAGTGATTGATTTTTAACCAGTTTCATACACCAGGCCTCGAAGTTTAAGAGTTCGCCGAGCCGGTTCTGCTGCTTCCAAACCTTGATCAGGACCTCCTGGATCACGTCTTCCGCCTCTTCTTTGCTCTTCATAAACTTGAGTGCAAAGCGGAACATCTTGCTTTTGACAGGCAGAATCCGGCTGTTGAAATCTTCGAGACTCATTGCAGGGATGACGACTGAGGTGAAATAAAGTTACAGTGGGCGGAAAATAGGAAGAAAAAAGGCTAATCCAGGGTTATCGGCCTGTTTGATATGATAATCTACTGATATTGAGCCAACTAAAGGCAGATTGGTATATCCTGAAAAATCAGCGGATGAGGAGCACACTCCCCTTTTTGTTTATTTCTCCGCATACAGAATGACCTTTGATAAGGTAAACATAATTGCCTTCATTCTGTGGTCTTCCCTTAAAGGTTCCATCCCATCTTGCTGTGGGATTAGTAGTCTGAAAAACTATTTGCCCCCATATATTGTAGATGGTGAATTGTGAAATCTGCACTCTGCCTATATTGCTCAATCCGAAATGATCGTTGATCTGATCTCCATTGGGTGTGAATGCGTTTGGCACTGAAAAAGGGAATTCACCCTCTTTTCTCACCGCAAGGGTTATTGAGGTTGTAGAGGAACAACCGAACTCATTTGATCCCGTCACTTCATAATGTGTTGTATTGTCGATGGAGGCAATCGGGTTCGGAACGTAGGAATTGTCAAGGCCTATTGAGGGTGTCCATAAATATGAATTAGCTCCCGTTGCTGTTAGCCGACTGGTGAGTGATGTACAAGTGATATCATTCGACTTTGTTGCGTTGACGATTGGCAATTCATGAACTATGACCCTCGTATTAATCGTTGTGTCATATCCGCAGATATTATCCTGAATGTAAACTGTGTAGGTAGTGGTTGTATTGGGGTTTGCGGACGTGGTGGATTGGACTCTATTGTCTAGTCCAGCTGTCGGATTCCAGGTATACGCATCTCCGCCACCGGCATTTAATATTGCCGAAGCGCCTAGACAAATTTCCTGATCCGGGGAGGCTGTAAACTTCGGGTAGGGACGCGCCAATACTTTCACCTGGCCGGAATTTGAGCAATAGTTGTTGCTAACCTTGACAGTATAAATAGTATTACCATTGATAAATGCGATAGGATTTGGAATGGTAGGGTTGTCGAGCCCTGTCTCAGGAGCCCAGGTATATATGTTTCCTCCTCCGGCATGAAGTTGAACTTTTGAATTCGCGCACACAGAGGTATCAGCCGTAAGGTTCACATGTGGCGGGTCCAGCACTACTACCTGTTTACAAAAAGACGATTGCGAAGGCAGCCCATCATCGATAGTAAGATTGATATTATATACACCAGGAGTGTTATAAGATAAATTGGAAGGATTTTTTGCTGCTGAATGGTTAATGCCTGAATTTGAACATCCTAAAAATTTTAATCTGGTCAACGTGTTATTGAATGAACTGGGTACGAAGCCGTAGACGTTCTCATTAACTCTAAATAATTTGGTAATCGAATGCGGAAAGTCAAAATTCCCGAGATTTCCGAACGAAGTAGCTTCAGGGGTAGATGTAAGATCCTGGTTGAAATTAAGTTTTACTATGTCATTGGTGGTTTGATTTACAATGAAAGCGATGGTTTCGCCACACGATCTTATCAAGGTAAAATCCCTTGGTCTGTGCAGCTTGCCATTTAAATCACCCAGGTTAATCGCGTTGGGCGTATTGAGAAGTGAATTACCAAAATCCAATCTGACCAAAGAAGAGGGGATGGTATTTAACAGGTCATCTCCGGCGCTTGTTATGAATACCCGCCAGTAACCATTGTCATTAAGGGCATAAATGCCCGTCGGATATTTAATATTTCCAGGATTTCCCAGATTAGCTGCAGTCGGGGGATTATTAATTCCATTCTCAAAATCAAATCTTGTGATTGTGTTATTTTCAGCATTTACTGTAAAGCCATGCCAATCGCTTCCTTCTTGAAATATATGTAAGTCTATCGGCTGATCAAGGTTTCCAAGGTTTCCCCAATCAGTGGCCACAGGTGCAGGATTAGAAAGATCGGCGCCAAATTCAATTTTCAGAATTCTTGGAGAAGTTCCTACAGCTATGTTTCCACCGACTATTATCGCGTACCATTTCCCATTTTCCTGTACAAGCTGAATACCTTCCGAACCATTGGCAGAGGGAATAATACCTCCAAAATCTCCCAAATTTACCGAAGTAGGCGTGTTCAATAATGAATTCCCAAAATCTAGTCTCACTAATCCTCCTGGCATATGATCCATTATGAAACCATAATAGTTATTATTCAAATAACCATAATCCATAAAGGTTGGATGAGACAAATTCCCTGAGATATTTCCGAGATTAACGGTTTCAGGAACAACAGTATTCAAATCAGCCGAACAGAACGTCCAGTAATAAGAACTTGCTCCAACCGAAGTATTGAGTATGCCAACTGGTGCATTCAGACAAACAGTATCCGGTGCTTCGAAAGAAGGGATTGCTTGTTGACATTCACTATTGAGAAACGTATGTAAGCTCGAGAATAAGACAATTAAATGTCTAAACACTTTCTGCATAGGTAAGGCTGTACGGAGCGTAAATTTACTTCCTTTTTGGTGGGCATGCAAGTCTGGCAGGTGATGATCTGAAAGTGCGTAACCCGTGAAATAAAGACGGGTATAAATCGTGTGGTGCCAAAGAAGCCAATGTATTGATGAGTAAATTAGAGGATGCAATTGTTTAAACAGGTAGTCAGGTTAATGACTGGGTCAATGTTGCTCTTTATTGCCGTATCCGCATTAAAACTCAATGCACAGGATTCTACCTCGGCATGGATCAGGATCAACCAACTCGGCTATCCTCCTGCAGGAGTTAAAGTAGCCGTGTGGTGCAGCAAGACAACAAACCAGCCAGCTGTTTTTGAACTGATTGATTCTGCTTCGGGGAAAACAGTTTTGAAAGCTTCTACCGGAAAAGCTTATGGAGCATATGGACCATTTACCCAGACCTGCCGCCTGAACTTCAGCCGGGCTAAGATACCAGGTACGTATTACTTAAAATGCGGATCTGCCATCTCTCCGGTATTCCGCGTTTCAGAAGACGTGTACAAAGGGATGGCCGACTTTATACTCCGCTACATGCGCCAGCAAAGAAGCGGGTACAATCCGTTTCTCAGGGATTCCTGTCATAACGAAGATGGATACACGATGTATGGACCAATGCCGGATTCGACGCATGTCGAAGTCAGCGGTGGCTGGCACGACGCCACCGACTACCTCCAGTATGCAACAACCTCCGCCAACGCCACTTACCACCTGTTGGCTGCCTATCGCGACTTTCCCACAGTGTTCACAGATCATCATCTCGCAAATGGCCTCGATGGACAAAATGGGACAGCGGATGTCCTGGATGAGGGAAGATGGGGGCTTGACTGGCTGATGAAGATGAATCCACGGCCAGACTGGATCTTCAGTCAACTCGCCGACGACCGGGATCATGCGGGATTTCGTTTGCCGACCCGTGATTCCGTCGACTATGGGCCAGGGCCCGGGAAGGGACGGCCAGTGTATTTTGTCACGGGTAAGCCCCAGGGACTGGGAAAATACAAGAACCATACTACGGGTAGCTCCTCCATCGCCGGAAAATTCAGCAGCGCCTTTGCCCTGGGAGCCCAGCTGTACCGCGAGGCGGATCCGGTCCTGGCCGACAGCTTGAGCAAGAAGGCCATTGCCGCTTACGAGTATGGGTTGATCAATCCAGGTGTTACTCAGACCGCACCAAACCGGGAGCCCTATTTTTATGAAGAAGGCAACTGGGTAGACGACATGGAACTGGCGGCAGCGGCAATCTATCAACTGACCTCTGATGCCGGGTATCGCCGGAAGGCTGTGAATTATGCGGCACAGGAACCGGTGACACCCTGGATGGGCACCGACACAGCCCACCATTACCAATGGTATCCTTTTCACAATTTCGGGCACTATGAAATTGCCCGCTCATCGGATGGAAAAACAAAAGCGCAGTTGGTGTCCTGGTATAAGAAAGGAATTGAACGGGTTTGGGCAAAGGCCGCTGGCAACGCATTTTATCATGGCACGCCCTTTATCTGGTGCTCCAACAACCTGAATACCTCATTTACCATCCAATGCTATTTGTACAGGCAACTCAGCGCGGACAATAGTTTTGCTGAACTTGAGGAAGCAGGATTTGACTGGCTGATGGGTTGTAACCCGTGGGGGAAAACCATGATCTATGGGCTGGGATCCGGCGACAGCCCCCTTCATCCTCATTCCTCGCTCTCATTTCTTTACCATTATCCTCTCGATGGCGGCCTTGTGGATGGGCCGGTATATGGGAGCATATTCAAGAATCTCCGGGGACTGAAATTATATCAGGCTGATAAATACGCGGCCTTCCAATCGGACCTGGTGGTCTATCACGACGATGCGGGTGACTACAGTACCAACGAACCAACGATGGACGGAACCGCTGCACTGGTTTACTTGCTGGCGGAGAAGGAGAGCGGAAAATGAGGGCGAAGAGCGAAGAGGCAAGGGCGGAAAATATTTGTTAATTCCTTACCCTGTCGGTTAGGCGAACCTGATAATTATTGAACTTAGAAGTCTAATAATAGCGGCATGAAAAACTTATACTTCTTCGTTATTATCTCCATTCTTTTCTTTTCCGGTTGCAGCAAGGATGTCTTTAAACGCTATGATGAAAGGATCGTCGGCCAATGGCGTATTTCTGATGTCGATCGTGTAGGCATTGGCGGTAACAGCTCGGGTCTGGCATTCCAGGAAGGCAACTTTGTTTTCGACCCCGATGGTGGCCTGGTATACACAGATGCGAATGGTACCAATTTCAATGGCAGCTGGGAAATCCAGAAAAGAACGGTCAATGACGAAACGATCAGGACGCTTCACATTACTGCTATCGACTTCAACAGTCAGTTGGTGCGGTCTGAATTTTATGATGACATGAATTTCCGGAGTACCAATCATTTTGTAGCAAAGATCCAGCAGTCCCTGCGCACTTATGTGACACATTTCAGGCGATAGACCACTCTGGCGAATTTGGTACTTCCGAGCGCCTTTTGGCGTTTCCAGGTCCTGACAGATACTTTGGTTGCTGGTGAACCCGGCCGAAGGTAAAAACCTCGTGCGAACAGCCCGGGGTTTCTTACATTTAACTGGAAGCTCAACCCCCCAAAACAAAGCTCTTATGTTTCCTTCCCGAATCAGGATCAACCCAGTTTGTATTGCTACCCTTATTGTTATTTTAGCTTTTACGTCCTGCAAAAAAGAAGGACCTGTGGGACCCTCTGGCCCCGCCGGCACCCAGGGACAGGCTGGCACTGACGGAGTGGATGGATCTGTTGACATCGTCTACAGCGACTGGTTAGCTCTCGACCTGCTCTCGGGTATTTACGCGGAAGTATGGAATGCGAAAATAGAAGACGAGCGCATTACCCAGGATATTCTCGACAAAGGCGTGATCAAAATGTATGTTAGCGCGAACACTTACGTTTACGAAATTCCCAATGCTCTCTTTGGAGACCTGTATACAAGATACTCAGTGGGAAAAATTGAAATCTTTTCGCCCACCGATTGGGACGCCTCTTCCGGTTAAACGTATCGCTTCGTATTGATACCGGGTAGCGACTAGATAGGTTACGGGTTGCCGCAACATTTTATTTCTTTTTATCTTTTCAAAATGATTATTAATAAGAGTTACGGATATGCATTGCTGTTCTGCATATGCTGTTTTTGTATACTCAACGCAAGCGCGCAGGACAGCGCATGGATCCGCAGCCATTATTACAAAATAGAAAGGTATGTTCCTGCAAGGGATGGGGTGAAATTGTTTACCTCCATTTATATTCCGAGAGACAGTACAAAGCCCCATCCCATTTTAATTACCAGAACGCCCTACTCCTGTGCGCCGTATGGTGAGGACCAATGGTACAGCTGGTGGAAGAACTATCAGAAGGCATACCTGAAGGAAGGGTATATCATGGTGAAACAGGATATAAGAGGAGCCTACATGAGTGAAGGCAAGGTGGAATTACTGCGACCATACAAAGAGAAAGGAAGCAGTGCCTTGGTCACCGATGAGTCGACCGATACTTATGATCTGATTGATTGGCTGGTTAAGAACATACCGAATAACAATGGCAGGGTGGGCCTGATTGGCATTTCCGCCAACGGGTTTTATGCCACGCAGGGAGCGGTTTGCGGTCACCCCGCATTGAAAGCGGTGAGTCCGCAGGCACCAGTCACCGATGGTTTTATGGGAGATGACCTTCACCACAACGGCGCCTTCTTCCTGGCCGACACTTATGGCTTTCTGGTGCAGGCGGGTATTGGCAGGTCGCGCCCGCAGCCTACCATCGAAAATGCAAAGGGTAATTATCCTTTTACAGCCGATGCCTACGATTTTTATCTGCGTATGGGCGCCCTGCGGAATTTTACACGGATTGCGGAGAAAGACAGCGTCGCTCTTTGGAGCGAGCTGATGAAGCATCCGAATCTTGATCACTGGTGGAAGATCCGAAACACCAGGACGGGTTTGTATTCAGTGAAACCAGCCGTGCTGGTGGTGGGTGGTTTTTTCGACGCCGAAGATCTTTACGGCGCATTGCATGTTTACAAGGCCATTGAAGAACAGAGTCCAGCCACCATCAATAAACTCGTGATGGGTCCATGGTTTCATGGTCAATGGGCCAGGGACGAGGGATCACGCCTGGGACATGTTCAATTCGGAACCAAGACTTCAGGGTGGTACCAGAACAACCTGGAGCTGCCTTTTTTCAATCATTACTTGCTGGAAAGTGGGCAGGACAGTATTGCCGAAGCGACGATATTTTTTACCGGGGAAAACAAGTGGCGCAGGTTTGAGAAATGGCCACAAACAGGGTCGGCGCCGACGAAACTATACCTGCAGGACAGCGGCAGGCTTGGTTTTTCAGCTTCTTCATCACGCGCGTCTTATGATTCTTACCTCAGTGACCCCGCAAAGCCCGTTCCTTACATTGAAGCTATCCGTTCGGGAAGGACGAGAGAATACATGATCGACGACCAGCGGTTTGCATCAACGAGAACAGACGTGCTGGTTTATCAAACAGAAGAATTGAACGAAGATCTAACACTTGGCGGTCCGTTGACGACGGATCTGCACGTCAGCACATCCGGCACCGATGCCGATTTCGTGGTGAAATTAATTGATGTATATCCGGATGATTTTGAATATCCGGATTCAATTGCGAGTCATGACGATTACATAATGACTGGCTATCAAATGCTGGTACGGGGCGATGTATTTCGGGGGAAGTACCGGAACAGCTTCGAAAAGCCCGAACCCTTTGTGCCCGGGAAGATAACCAGGGTCAAATTCAACATGAATGATGTTGCACACACATTCAAAAAAGGACACAGGATCATGGTCCAGGTGCAGAGTTCGTGGTTTCCCTTGGTGGACCGAAATCCACAGGTATTTACCAACATCTATACCTGCGATGACAAGGCCTTTAAGAAGGCCACCATCCATATCTATCATGATGCGGGGCATCCGTCGAATATTGCGCTGCCCGTGTTGAAATAGGACGCTTCTACCTTCCGTTTGCCCTCAGTACAACAATGTCTTTTTCCACCTGGTCGTCAAAGGTTTTCTTGACGATGTAGTGCCATTGTTTTTCGCCCACTTCCACAAAGAATATATCGCCCTTCTTGTGGATGGCCACGGCGTCCTGGAATTCCTTTGGCATCATGTATTCGCCGAAGAACCAGCCCGTGTCGCCGCGGGTAGTGTTTCCATCCATGGTGTACTGATCTGATAGTGCCTCGAAGGAAGTTCCCTGCGAAGCCTTGGCCACGATAAGTTTCTTGAGACTGTCGATTTCCGGAGTAGTGAGGGATGACCCATCCAGGAAGATATAGTTAGCCCGATAGCTTACCGTGTCTCTGGCTTCTATGACTTTGTAGGTCACATAGCCGACAGAGAAGATATCTCCCTTTTTTTGTCGCAGTAATCTTTTTTCAATCAGGGAGGAGTCTTTGCCGGCGGATAATTTCAGGATCGCGGGCTTGAGTTCCGGATTGCCTTTGATAAAATCTTCTGCCTGCTGAACGGATGCGATTTTCTGAAATTTTTCGGTAACGGTCTCCTGAGCGAAAGCGGAGCCGGAGACGAACAGGAGCAAGCCCAAGAGGCCATTCTTCATATCTTAATTTTAAACTGTTACTTGAAAAAAATTACTATCAATTTCTGAATATAATTCGATTTATTGAAGATATCTTTTTGATGTTTTTTTCAAGCTTTGAAGCCTGTCTTCCCGCAGGCCGGGGGTTCCGCGCAAAGACGCCAGCGCCACCAATGGGAGGCGCTGAGAAAGTCCAGACTTCAGTTCTGAATCAGACCTTTACGTCTCCGTGGCCCCCAACGCTACCGGCAGTCCTTACATGAAATTAGTTCCAAAACAAAAGACGCAAAAGCGCAAAGAAAGATTGCTTTTGATTTATGATCTTTCACTGCATTAACAGAGAATTAACCCCATTTTGAGCCGTGAAAATATCCTAACTTTCTATTACAGTTTTCCCAGTTATTTTCTTGCCTACCCGCTAAATCCATCCCATGCACAGAAGTAAATTTTTGTTCGGACTGGTGTCGATATTCCCGCTCAGCGGTTTTGCCGGTAAGCAACTCTATATTGACGGCCGCAAGGGTATCAAGATAGCGGCAGGGGAAGCGCGATACAATGGGCGTATGCGCCTGCAGGGAACCAATACAAATTTGGTTGACCTGAAGATTTCGGGCAAGGATACCGATGGCGCCATGGCCGTTTTCGAACAGACTTCGGTCTCCGCACGTGGGAGTACCCCGCTGCATCTGCATAATTCACAGGACGAATACTGCTTTATTGTGGAAGGTGATTTTTTCTTCAAGGTGGGTCCGGATGAGTTCAGTCTCGGACCGGGTGACTCCATCTTTCTTCCGCGCAAAGTACCTCACGGATGGGCTCAGGTAAGCAAGAAGGGCAGGATGACGATCACTTTCCAGCCTGCCGGCAAAATGGAGGAATTTTTCCTGGCTGTTTCTTCTCTAAACAGGCCGCCGGCTGCCACTGAATTGGCGCAGCTTTTTATCAAGGCCGAAATGAAAATCGTGGGCCCGCCCGTAAAACCGGAAAGGTAATTGATGCCCTGCTCCCTGGTCTTTGATTTTATGCTAAGCCTACCAAAGCGGTATTCCGGATGGGATTTCTGGGGGAGATTCCAAAATTTCTGTCCATCTCTGATTAAAAAGAGAAACTAAATCTTCGTTTTTTTCAAAGTAGCGCGCTGAAGTAATAAGCATCCAGCTGCGATCCCGAGAGTAATGCCTCCTACTGAGAGCAACAGCTTCTTCAGGGTTGGTGGCGGCAAATATTTCACGCCATCTTCATTCACCAGGGCGCTCTGACCAACATATCTTCCACTCGAAGGAATAGCCTGGTTTCGGAAATTATCTGAAAGCGACTTCAACGCACTGGCCATCGTTTCACCCTGCATTGGCTTTCCATGGCCGGTGGCCACAATATCCGGGTTCAAATCTGCGAGCGTCTTCACTGATTTTTGCGCCGCATTCCAGTCATAGGTAAAATATTTTGGCGGTCCCGAAATGATCTTCGTCTGTCTCAGCACGGAGATGGCGGATTCCTGTTTTGTCGTAACAAAAGCATCTCCGGCGAGTAGCACCCTGTCGCTCTTACGATACAGGCTGATATGTCCGGGAGAATGTCCGGGCGTGTGAAAGTATTGCCACATAGGCAAACCCGGAACAGAGCCGTCGATGGGCAGTCCATACAATTCTTCACTGATATCTACGGGATCATTTGGAAAAGTAAATGACAAGAGGGACATCAGCCCGCCACCCACCGAGGGATCCGGCGGTGGGTAAGAAGAGGCACCGGTGAGATAGGGATATTCCATTCTGTGTGCGTAAACAGGAACATTCCATTCTTTCGCCAGCGTTTTCAATGAACCAATATGGTCAAAATGGGCATGGGTAAGAATGATGGAAGAAGGAGTTAGCTCGGGCCAGAATAGGTGGTCAACTACCTTGTGAATTTTTGAAGCCGAAGATTTGAGTCCTGCATCAAGCAAGACCCAGTTGTTGTTTACTGGATTATGGATCAGGTAAACATTTACAAAAATATCCCTGATTCCCCAGACGCCAGGCGCCACAACGAACCAATCAGCCAGGTATTTCTTATTAATCCTTTCCGTTTTCATAATCCACATTTTGAGAAAGACGTGATAAAATCATGCCATTGGTAGTCATCAAATTTTCATCCACGATCAGCGCGCTTGCTTGAAACTGAACTTTGCCTTTGCGCTTACTTTGCGCCTCTGCGTGAAATCAAATTTTGCGCCTTTAAGTGAAAAAAGAACCGGCTTGTGTCCAAGCTTATCTTCTTTCATATTGCAGCAAGACAATGCCCGAACTGTAAGATTCTGTTTTAACCAAACGGAGCTTGGAGATCTGCGAAATGTCTTTGAACAAGGGCTTGCCCGCCCCAAGGATCACAGGTTGAATGGCGATTTGGTATTCATCGATCAGGTCGAGATTCATAAATGAGGTTACGAGACTGGCGCCGCCGAATAACCAGATGTCTTTGCCAGGCAAAGCCCTGATGCGATCTACTTCTTTCCTGATTTCTCCCGAGATCACCCCTGCAGTTCCCGGAATGGATTTCACCGTGTTGGAAAACACGTATTTCTCTTTTTTATTGATGGATTCATAGAATTGATTCATTGCTTCATCGTTTTCTGATGTTCCGGTGTAACTGCCGTAGAGTTCATAACTGACCCTGCCATAGAAAATCGTGTCGATGGTGTTGGCAAAGTCGAGCAGGAGGGAACCCGTCTTTTCATCAAATTCAATCCAGTCAATTTCCCTGCTTGGTCCTTCAATCAGGCCATCCAGTGACATCGTGAGGTCTAAGATTATTTTTCGCATATATAAATGGTTTTGCTGCCGCTTGAAGATAAAAAATCTCCCAAAGCAAGCTTTGCTATGTGGAAAAATGCTCACTTATTTCCCCCCCACCAGCGCTCGCCTATAATAAGGCCTGGAATCCGGCGTTTAGAGTTGTTACCAGTTTTCCGCGTGAATGCGTCCTTTTTATCAAAAGGATCCGCAGGTAGTCATATAAAACAAGGCTACTGCCGGACGGAAATCACTATCCTATGAAAAAGCAAACCAAGGCTATTCTGTCATCACCGGCCCGAACTGTATCGCGGTATTGCTTCTATTTGATCCTCATCCTTTTCTCGGCATTCAACAGCCAGGCCCAGATAAGCATCACAACGCCCTACCCCTCGCCAGCACAACCCTTAACACTGAATTCCGACACCAGCCTGCTGACCGTAGAGGTACTGTTTTCCGGCGCCTGCAGCAGTAATACCGCTTCGATCAGACTAACTCCCGGAGTCACCTATGTTCCGGGTAGTATACAAAAAATCAGCGGTACCGCGGGTATAAGCATCGCTTACCTGGGTGGAACTGCCAACAAACCCGATTTTTCAATTACGGGTGTCACCTCAGGAGGTGGGCTAACCTTTACCATTAAACGAATCGCAGGCTGCGGCAGCGGTGCCAGTGGTAAGGACACCGTGTCCGTAACTGGTAGTTGCGGATCTGCCATCGAAAATAATCCCGGCGTTAACTCATACGACATCCTTTCCCCATCCCTGGTTATCACTCCACCAGTGGCCATCACCAATGCTGTTACAGGGGTCACTTACCCACGAAACTTAACCATCACCAACGGTGGCAACGGTTGTCTCGACACGCTGAGGTTTTACCTGGTCTATCCGGGTGGCGACATCCAGTTGCAAAGCCTGTATGCTGGTGCGACCTTGTTGACACCCTATCTGGTAAATGGCGACACCAGTTTCTTTAAACTCGCAGGTACAGCCCTTTCTGCTGACAAAATCCTCTGCAATGGCGAAAACGTTGCCTTTACAGAAAACATCCGACTGAGGGGATGCGCCAATACCATCACTACCTACAGGGCAGGTTGGGGCAGGTCCATGCCCGGAGGCTGTAACTGGATCAGTAACACATCGTCGGTCACAGTGGCCAATGGAGTCCCCTCCATCACAGGAATTTTCACGAGGGTGCAACAACTGAACTGGTGCCAGAAGGGAGTATTCAACATCACCTATACAAATACCGCTTCGAGTGGTAGCGGTGTGGCGGCGGCCGCTTATAATTTTATTGCCAACATTGGCTATAACAATACCACCAATGCAACGGTGCCAACAGGGTTTACCGCCCAGATCCCGGCGCGCATTGACAGCATCAGGATTGGTTCCGTCACGGTGCCGTTCATTGCGGCTACCGCATCAACCCCGGCCCGTGGTAATTTCAGTGGACTAGCCAGCGACCCCGACGCTGCTGGCTCAGGCCTCGAAGACATCGACGGCGACGGTCAATTTGATGACCTCGGTCCCGGCAGGTCGGTCACCATCACGGTTTATGAAGAATGGCTCGACAGAAGTGCTTCATGCCCCATCCCCACTTATCGTTTTTTTACCTCGCATACTGCCGGTTACGCTACCATGTGCGGCACAGCTTATACTACCAATCCCTTGCCAGCAACGGGTTCCTATTCGATACAATCTACCACGGGTAACGTGGTGGTACCCGCGCAGGTTACGGGCGGAACGCCTTTTAGCGTTCAGCTTTGTATGAACCTCTCATCGATGTTCGAACCCGTGTACAAACCAAAGGACAGCCTCTACCTCGATATTACACTTCCACCCGGCGTCGCCCTTTCGGGTACTGGCAATATCACCTACAATGGTGTGGCTGTGCCCGTCTCAGGTTATTACACAGAGCCGGTGGGCATCTTTACCATCCTGCATATACGCCGGAAAGGAAAAAGCAACAATTTCTGTTACAGTGCCGACTTTGTCTATACCTGTACCGGACCCGCCACCACCATCAGCCCGGTCTTCAACCTGTATTACCAGGGTGACACCTGCAGCGCTTCCAGAGAAAAATATTTGTGCGCCACCAGGAATATCGCTGTGAGGTGCCCGACTCCCTGCCCTGATGGCATCGTCAACTACCAGCCAGTCGCCAATCGGGTAAACCTCGGCTGGACGGACCAAACGCTCACAACCAAAGTGTCCGCGGCATCAGTCACGGGTACCGCCAAATACTCGGCTCTTCCGCTTGACACAGTCAGGCTAGTCGTGACCGGCAGACAAATTGCAACAGGAGTTCCGTACAACAATCTTTATTACAACCTCCAGTTTGCCAAAGTGGCGTCCACGGATGTTTTTGCCTTCGTGTCGGGTACCTTTAACCAGAGAACCGGCGCCGTTACCAATAGTTCCGCCATTGGCTCTCCGACCAATTTG
Source organism: uncultured Chitinophagaceae bacterium (assembly GCA_963808065.1). Classification (GTDB taxonomy): domain Bacteria; phylum Bacteroidota; class Bacteroidia; order Chitinophagales; family Chitinophagaceae; genus Flavitalea. The sequence continues at coordinate 762,455 of CAWEEK010000005.1, read as the reverse complement.
GCGAGCACAACAACCCTCCAAAAATTATTGTGGAACCTCAGTAGCAACCTTACAAGTGGCATCATCAGTAATGGTGACTCGGTATGGCTCGACTTGCGTTTTACCGTTACCCGGGCCAACAACGACCTGCTCTTCGGGAACTCCCTGCAACAGGTGGCGAGTACCAGCAGCACTTTATACAATGTAAATGGATTAGGAGTGAAGGTCGCCTGTGACTCTGCTCACGCCATCAACCTGTTGGTAGCAGGATACTCAGCATCCAACTACACGCCCGCCATCACCATCTCGAATTGTAATGCAGTATCCGCAAGCAGCAACCAGTATGAGGGGAACAGCACGGGTAAGGATATTTTTCCAAATGAATACCGCCCGCAGAGTATTATAGATTCAGTAGTGATCACCCTGCCGGCAGGCTATGTGTTGTTCCCTACGACCAACACGATGAACGCGGCCTGGTGGTCGGCACCAACTACATTCAATTACATGGGAGCAGTGGGCACAGGGGTCGTTATCGACCGTGGCAGTAACACCTATGTGATACAGAATCCGAACTTATCCAGCGGTGGATGGAGACTTGCCGATCTTGGCAATTCCGCATCTCCCTCATATCCGCTTGGCTATTTTATCTCTCCGACCTGTGCGGCGGTCACAGGTACGCAGAACTACAGTGCCAGGTGGTATTATCGCGATGGCGTTTACACGGGTAATGTAGCTGCATACAATAGTAAGGCCTACACTGTCAGCGCCGCGATTATCAATAACACTGTGGCCAAACCGGCACTAAGCATACAGAATAATTCCGGAACCATAGCGGGTATCCTGCCACAGCATTATTGGGATGTTCAGATCAACAGCACCGGTTCGGGTACCGCATCCTACGTGTGGATGGCGCTCGACCGCACCGGAAGTAATATCACGGTGGACAGCGTGGTCTATGGAGGCACCGTTATCAGCGGAGCAGTTTATGCTTCGGGAAAATCATGGTACCAGCTGACTGCTGCAGGCATACCCAGCGGAAACAATGTGGTCGCCCGCGTATATTTCAAGTTCCACAGTTGTACGGCCGACAGCCTGCTTGTGAGCACTGGGTGGAACTGTCCTGGCTATCCTACAAATCCCGATGCCTATGTCTGTTCGCCTTCTACTACATACCTGAAAGTAATTCCGCAGCAGGCACAGATACAATTATCAATCAGCCGTCAGCCAGGCAATGGCAGTGGGATCAACCTCTGCACACCCGACAGCCTGAGTGTGATCGTCAACAGCGCGCAGGTAGCCAATGTGGCCAACCCGACTGTTTCGGTTTATCCGCCCGTTGGTATCACGATCAATAATCCCGTCTCTGTAGAATACCCGCTGGGTAGTGGGATCTGGCAGAACATAACGGCAACACCTATCGGTGGTGGTGGCTTCAGCATTAATCTCAGCAGCCTTCCAGCTTTCGTGGTGAATGGCATGCCCGGTTTAAACCTGAACCCTGGCGCATTGGGAAGACAGGCGAAAATACAATTCTCATACACCACAAACTGCTCAACCATCTCGGGCAGCCAGTTTGATTTTTATATATATGGAAATAACCCCTGTGGCACACCAGCCACGGGCAATGGTTCGAATGTAAAATCTGGCACCATCAATATCAATGGAGCGGCGGCGCTCACGCATTTTAACAGCGTCGCACTTACAGGCACTTCATTTACCTGTGCCAACACCAATGCCGCTGGCGCAATTACACTGAACGGAACGATCACCAACAACGGGCCGGGCGTTTCAGTTGCCAATGAATACATCATATTGACGCTACCCGCGAATCACCGCTATGTGGCAGGCAGTATACCCGCGGCAACCTTCACCAATGAAACCATAGTCAACAACGCGAATGGAACTCAGACGATTACCTGGAGATATCCAAACGCAACACCAGCCGGCACAACGCGATCCTTTCAACCAAGGGTTTGGCTGGACACCGATACGCTTGCATCCTGTAGTATTTCACCGAGCATCGCGAGCCTGAGGACAGTGGTCACCAGCACGCTGAACTGTGGCGCTATCACTTGCAACAGCTTTACCACACAAAATGGTATTTCCAGCCTTTCGTTGCAGAACGATCTTCCCGACATTACCGGGAACATCATCAACAGCACGGCTGATTATTATGCGCCCGGCAACTGGACCTGGACCATCAATGGCACACTGAACAACGCTGGCGCTGCCATAGTTGCCGGTACCTCGTCCAGCGTCGAATTCTATTGCGATGCGAACAACAATGGGTTATTTGATGAGGCAACAGACTATCGCGTGGGTCGCTATACCACAACGGCAGCCATTCCGCAGTTTGGCAGTGTGCCATTCACATATGTAAACACTTTCCCTTCTTCATCCTGCAATCCAACCAGTGGCACTGCCTCTTTCTTTGCTGTAATCAGGCGAACACCGATTGGTGCACCCAAACAATGTGTATGTTATGCACAGAGATCTGTTGCGTTGAATAGTGTACTTCCAGACGAATTGCTCTCCTTTGCCGCAGCCCAGCAGGGACAGGCGGTGATGCTAAACTGGACAACTGCCGGCGACAACCATCTCGAGTTCATGCAGGTGGAGCGCAGCACCGATGGCAACAGGTATACCGGCATCGGCAGGATAAGATCCAGATCCAGCCGTGAGGAAAAATACAACCTGCTTGATCTTGATCCAGCCGCAGGCATCAACTACTACAGGCTCAAACTTACCGACAAGGACGGCCGGTCGGCCTACAGCCATGTGCAGGTGGTAAGGATAAATTCCGGCTCTTCTGTTGTGATCTATCCAAATCCGATTTTTGGTGGCGACCTGACTGTGCAGTTGCCATCCGGGCCAATAAGGTCCATACAGGCTTATGACGCCAGGGGAACGATGGTGGTGAATATTTCTGCCCTGCCCAATTCCGCTACCCGGATCAACACAGACCGCTGGACGAAAGGCCTTTATACCATAGTTACCCGCGAGAATGGACACATCATCCGGACAGAAAAAGTGATAAGAAAGTAGTTGACTTATCACTCTAAAGACTCGCTCCTACATGCATACACTTATCGCCGAGGAATAAAATTCACTAAAGGGAACATTTATGGTTCCCTAAAACGTTAACTCAGGAGTAGTTCCACCCCCTATGACGGATCCAACAATCAGGACGGTCGATATTTATCTCAAAGTTGATCATCAGAGCATTGGCGACTGCTTCAATGAGAACGACCCGGCGCCACTTTACAAACGGCAGCTGAGTTACAAACTCGAGCAGTATATAAATATGGCCACCTCATCGGTGAAGCGATATTCCGTTGTCCTTTACAAATTCAACTGCGACACTGAAATTGATAAGCAATACACCGAACCACTGATCTATGCCCTGAGAAGACATTTCAATGCCCGCCGGGAGATTCGTGAGAAGGAGTTCAGCCGGTTCAAACGCAGAACCTGGATGCTCCTGCTGGTCAGCCTTGGCGTGGTTATTCTTTTCCAGGGCTTCCTTATGGTGCTTTTTAACATGGACCACAACCTGCAAACCGGGTTCAGCAATATCCTTGATGTATTCAGTTGGGTCGTGCTCTGGCAACCATTCGATAAATTACTATTTTACTGGAATCCGCATCTCAAGGACATCTCGCTGCTTAAGAAACTGGCAAACGCCGAAGTAATCATATTGTCCGGTGAGAAATAGTCTGATCTGGATGCTTTGCATTCTTTTGTGTAAGGATGCCACCAGCCAGTCGGGTGGGGGTCTGGAACATTATTTATATCTGAGCAAGGAATCGCTGGCAGTGCTTGTTCCGGTGGCGCACTACCAGTTCTCGGGCAACTGGTACGGTGAGGCCCGATACAATTATGAGGAAGCGAATACATTTTCTTTGTACGGTGGTAAAACGTTTGCGAAGGAAGGCAAATGGGGTTATTCAGCCACACCGATGGTTGGTGCAATTACGGGACTGCTGAATGGGGGTTCGCTGGGGCTGAACCTCGATCTCAATCGTCAAAAACTATTCCTGTCCTCCCAATCCCAATACAGTTTCTCAATCGAGAATCATGTGCAGAAATATTTTATGACCTGGTCAGAACTCGGCTACGAAGCCTTCCCATGGTGTTACAGTGGCGTTGCCATCCAGCAGCGCAAACCCTACAGAAAGGATCCCGTTCTCGAGACCGGCTACATGATTGGCTTTTCATTTGGCAAATGGGTCTTCCCACTCTATGTATTCAGCCCGTCGAAAAAAGAAAAGTATTTTGTTGCGGGGATCAACTATGAGTGGGAAAAGTCTTCAGGTAAAAAGAAAAAATAACACGACCTGCCTGCCAATACGTTAATCATACTGCTCTGATCACAGTTAGCCGTAAATTGCGGTTTTAATCTTCATCATGATTTTGATAAAGAAGTTGGTTCTTATCGCTGGTCTTGTCTTTGTTGCATGTACCGCAACTACTAATCCTGTTTTTGTTTCTCCACCTGTTGATCCGGGAGCCTTTGCTGTTGTAGAGCTTTTCACCTCCGAAGGCTGCTCGAGTTGCCCGCCCGCCGATGCACTGGTGGCGAAGATTCAGAAGCAGGAGGAGCTCCAGCAGGTGTACATATTAAGTTATCACGTTGATTACTGGGACCGGCTTGGATGGAAGGATCCATTTAGCAATGCGGATTATTCGGCACGCCAGAGACAGTATGCAAGCTGGCTGAACCTGAAGTCGGTGTACACCCCGCAGATTGTGGTCAATGGCCGCAATCAGTTTGTTGGTTCTGATGAAGAATCTTTGCGATCAGCCATAAAGAAAGGCCTGGAAAGTCCCGGTGAACACCGACTATCGCTTGTTGATCTTAAACTCGAGAATGACAGGTTGAAATTTCAATATCACAAAGACGGCTCCGAAAATCACCTGGCATTGATAGTAGCCATAGTGCAGAAGTCGGCCAGCAGCAAAGTAAGGGCTGGTGAAAATAAAGGAAGGCTACTTTCGCACGTGCAGGTGGTGCGCAAGATCAGCAGGATAGTGCTCGACGGAATCAGTGATGGCAAAGCAGAGATCCAATGGCCGCCTTCTTTAAATCCCGATGACATGGAACTCACTGCCTTTATTCAGGACCAGCGTACAGGCAGCATCTATGCAGCTTTCAATACGGAGCTGGGGTTACTGGGATCGAAGTAAACATTTTGTACTTGCATTTTTTGTGATCAATTAATTCACCGGGCCTTGCAGGGAATTACTGATATTAGTGTTTCCGGATGTAATTACTAATCTGCTTCTCATGCAGACTTGGAATCAACAATGCCGGTTAATCTTTAACACCATCAAATGAATCCCAAAGAAAACCTGATCCTGGCTACTCCTTTGTCGGCCAGACTTTATTCTCTGGATGCCCTCCGGGGTTTCGACATGTTTTGGATCCTGGGCTTTGAAGAAGTCATCCATGGCATGAAGGAAATCACCGGCAATGCCTTCTGGGCCGGCTTCTCAAACCAGCTTACCCATCCGGCATGGCATGGCTTTCACATGTACGACCTCATCTTCCCGCTGTTCATCTTCATAGCTGGCGTTGCCACGCCGTATTCGGTTGACAAGGAAATCCAAAAAGGAAAAACCAAAGGTCAGATCCTGCAAAAAGTGCTGAAAAGAAGCCTGATCCTTATCCTCTTTGGTGTGATACACAACAACAAACTGATTCTTCAACCCATTTCTGAGATCCGGTTTGCCAGCGTGCTCGGCCGCATTGGCATCGCCTATTTCTTCTCGAATGTCATCTACCTGTATGCGAAACGGATACCGCAGATGATCATATTCGGCGCCATCCTGATTGGTTACTGGCTGATCATGCGATTCAATTCGGCCCCGGGTTTTCCTACTGGGGACCTCACCATGGAAGGCAATTTCGCCTCCTATGTCGACCGGCTCTTCTTACCCGGAAAACTGTATTTGGGTATTCATGATCCGGAAGGGATTCTTTCTTCTCTACCCTCGATCGGCAATGCCATGCTGGGTATACTATGCGGCTCCTTCATCAAATCCGGAACGCAGAATGGCAGCACGAAATCAGGCTATCTTGCCATTGTGGGAACTGTACTGATTGCGCTCGCACTGCTCTGGAACCTCAGCTTCCCGATCAACAAGAATCTCTGGACCAGTTCGTTCGTGTTGCTCACCGGCGGCATCAGCTTTCTGTTCTTCGCACTTTTTTATTTTATCATCGACGTACAGGGTTATAAGAAATGGGCCTTCTTCTTCAGCATCATCGGCATGAATTCGATCCTCATCTACATGTCTGGCCAGTTTATCAGTTGGACCTACACCGGCAAGGCGCTGTTCACTATCCCAGCGGAACTTGTGGGACCTACGCTGGGAATATTGGTCCTTCCCGCGGGCATCATCGCGATCAAGTGGGCCTTCCTGTATTTCCTGTATAAGAAAAAAATCTTCCTACGGGTATAAACGAAGACTAAATAAAATACTATCCATGAGGACAATCCTTGCTGGCCTGTTTTTCTTCGCGATGCTTCTTGCTAATTGTTCTTTGATTGCACAGCAAAGCAACCCCGATTCTCTTAAATACACCGATGGCCATCAATTACTTGTTATTGGAAAGTTACACTGGGAGAAGAATTACCGGCGACTGCCTGCCTCTTATCTGACCAGGGTCAGGAAGCCTGTATGGGACCTGAGCCGCAATAGCGCGGGCATATCCGTATTATTCAGGACCAATGCGAAAAAGATTGTAGTGGTGTGGACAGTGATGGACGACAACAATCTTCCGCATATGCCCGCAACTGGAGTAAAAGGCGTCGACCTTTATGCCTGGGTAGGCGACTCCTGGCAGTTTGTGAATGTGGGCGTGCCAATATCAAAGGTCAATAAATATACCCTCCTTTCCGACGGTGATGGTGTAGTTCGGGATTACCTGCTCAATCTACCATTGTATGATGGCATCGATTCCCTGTCCATTGGTGTAAATAATTATGCGGTCATTACTATGCCTCAGCATTCCAGCCTTGCAACAAGATCACCGATCGTATATTACGGCAGCAGCATTGCCCAGGGTGGTGTGGCATCCAGACCGGGTATGGCTTTCACCAACATCATTGCGCGCCAACTTGATCGGAGCGTGATCAACCTGGGATTCAGCGGCAACGGCACTTTTGATCTTTCAGTTGCCGAAGCCATGGCGCAAACAAAGTCGGCTTTATATGTGATCGACTGCAACCCCAATACTCATGAAGATTCTGTATACAATGGTGCGTTAAGAGTTGTGCGATTACTGAAAAACAAACATCCCGAAACGCCAGTATTGCTGGTGGAAGGATTTCATACCGACACAGAAGAATTTGAGCAATCCAAGAACGCCAGTGTCGATAAAAAAAGGCAGGCACTTGAAACTGCTTACGAGGAATTACTAAAGTCTGGAATAAAAGGTTTGTGGTATAAGTCTGGAAATGATCTAATCGGTTCCGACCACGAAGGGACCGTAGACGGCGTTCATCCCAATGACCTTGGCATGATGCGTATGGCCAAAGCCCTGTTGCCTGTGATCAGTTCCATCATCCGTTGATACCAAATGGTAAAGGCCGGTAACCCATGCATTCCACAGCTGTATAAACCACAGCCTACGGAAATTTGCAAGGTCACCGGCACTTATAAGTTATCTCCTCACCATCTTGTTCACCATAATTATTTTCCCTTTGGCCGCAAGCACCACCGTGAATACTTTGTTGCCCGTAGCTGCTGAGCCCGGTGTAAGGCGCAACTGGTTGGCCCCGCCGATCAGGTTTTTATAATCCGTTCTGTTCACCAGTCGTCCGGATATATCATATACAAACGCGCTTACTTCACTTTGTCCCGTTGTGTTCATGTAATCGACTGTGATGAAATCATCAAACGGATTTGGATACATGCGGTTCAGACGATTCGCATTGTCCGTCGCATTGATCGGAGTGGCTGATCCTTCCAGCATTAACGGCGACGTTACCAGTGCTACAGATGGATCGGTATAATCCTCAATGATCACGCCCGAATTGAAGCCATAAGCCGCAGCGGCAGTTGTGGAGAAATTCAACACCACTTCACCACCATCATCCGGCGACACATTGTTTATGTAAACGATCTTGGATGAATTGCCCCATGAATTCAGGTACACCGTAGTTCCGTTAACGGTATAGGTAGCCGTGTAGTTGTCTTTATACCAACCCTGGGGACCAGAACTTCCCAGGAAACCGATCCGGTATTTCCGGGTCTGGTTTAGTCCCGACAAACGCATTGTAGCCAGCTGTGTCTTATCGATCCAGTATGCAGCCTTCAATACATTGTCCGGAGCGATGCCCGAGTTATTTCCCGTCACAACACCTGCGCTGAACTCTCCGTTGAAGATCTGTTCAATCTTCAGGCTCAATCCGGAATTAATACCCTGCTGGTTGGTCAGGTCGCTAAAAGTGGTGGGCGAAGTTGGCTGCGCAACCGTGTTATTCCATGGCGACGCTGCGTTGGTGACCCCTGCATTGAAATTCACATATACAATGGAAGCGGGCGTGTAAGCACTGGCGCGGTTACTGGTAGCCGAATAGGTAACTCCCGATTTCGCACGAACCCTGAACCAATACCTTTGATTAGCAGAAAGTCCCGTGGCCTGGTAAACAGATCTGTTGGCGGGCAGATTGACCACTACAACGTTCAGTGTAAACATGGAATCCGTTGCCCTGGTCACTTCGTAACCATCCGCGATGTTTTCATTAGAGGCCCTGTCTGACCAACTCAGGTTGATCCTTGTCCGGTCCGCGGTTTCCGCAAACAGGTTCAAAGGATTTAGCACCGTAACCGATGGTGAGTATTCTTCAATCACCATCGCGTTGAGGTAATTGACCAGCGCCGTAGACAACCTCGTAATAGTTACCAGCGCTGATCCACCAGCATCCGGTACTATCCCATTCAGGTTGGCGGTCAGGTTTGTATTGTAGCGTGCATTCAGTGTGTCGCGTTGAGTTCCTGTTGCATAAACAACGGAAGCATCCAGTCCTTCATTCTGACTGCCGGCAAACACGAGGTTATACCGCATTGCAGGATTCAGTCCGCTGACCCTTATTTGTTTTGCCGCGCCATTGTCCATCAGACCGCTTTCCAGCGCTGAATCAGGGAACACACCGGTGTTGTTGCCACTCAGGTGTCCCAGGTTGGTCAGCCCCGACCAGGCGGTGACCGTAGTCACAGAGAATGTGGTGATCACGTTGTTCTCGTCCCTCAGATTACTGATCACATTATTAGCACCGCGAATGCCAAGCCAGTTATTCCAGGGCACTGACACTGTTTTGCCGGCGCTGCCAAAGTTGATGAACACCGACCTGGTATTTTTGTCGGCGACAGTGATGGCAAGATTGGTTGTTGTGACCGCGGCCTTGCTGTCTGTTATCCTCACCACCAGATTGTACCATCCGATATTATCGGTTGTTGGTGTAAGTGTAATTCGGTATGCGGTGCCTGCCAGTTTCGAAATAGTGATGAATGATGGTTTGTTGTTGATGGTCACCGTCACATTGTCGCCAGGATCCGTGACGTTAAAGTCCTGCGAGGCAGTGGCATCAGATTTCACATACATTCTGGCAAGCGCCGTGACAACAGGGCGCGTTGTTACCCGCAATAACGGGCAGCGTGTCGCTGGCGTTGCCATTGCCGTTCCCATTCACGCCAACAACATAATAGTAATACTGGGTGAAGGCGGTGACGGTATTGTCCGTGTACGAATTGCTGTTAGCTGGCATGGTTGCTTGGACCTGGAAGTTGACCAGCGGATCCGTTGACCTCCATACCTGGATATTATCTTCGTTATTTGCATTGTCAATCCAGCTGAGTGAGATGAATGAAGGCGAAATATTCTGTGCGCCCAGTGCCGATGGGGCAACAGGAGTTCCTGGTGCGGCCAGTGTGGTTTCAAAAACCTCATCCGAATACGGAGACTCGCTCTCTGTTCCTATCGCACGGATCTTGTAGTAATAAGTGGTGGCGGAACTCAATGCTGAATCTGTGAAAGAAGTTATGTTCGCGCCAACCGTTCCTACTGCAACGGAAGCTCCGCCAGAGGACATTGACCGGGTTACTTCAAAACCTCTTTCATTGGGGCTGAGGTCGGTCCAGTTGAGCCTGATCTTGTTATAACTGGTAGCAGTAGCCGTTAATCCCGATGGCGCGATCAATGGCGGTATGCCATCCACGTTTACCGGGGTAAAATAACTTCCGGTAATTTCTCCTGCGTCGAGGCCCGCGTCGTTGGTCCAGTACAGGCCCATTGATTCACTTCCAGTGCGATCAAAATAGGTGACTGCGATCTGGTGATAACCCTTGGTAAGCGGAAGCACACTGTACTTTAGTGTGGTGGCATGGATGCCATCGTTGTCCACCACGGGCACAGCGTCCGCGGAATAGGGCATGTCGAGATAAACCCTGCTGCCTTCATCGGAATTTGTGGCGATGTAATAGTTCGCGGTTACCGGTACATAAATATATCCTTCCCAAAGTATAGCGTAATTGTCGTCCTGCGTTCTGAATGAGGAACCCGTGTTGACGGAGGTTGTGGTGCCGGATCGCACGGCAGGTAGCGCATTGAAATCGGGCAGTGCATTAAATGATCCTGTTACATATTTATAGGTGAGACCCTGCCGGTGCGTATATCCCATGATTTGTGCGCTGGGCGCCGATGAATTGCCGGATGCATCCACGGCTTTAACCGTGAAGGCGTACCAGGTCAGGCTGTCGAGGTTGTTCACCGTAAAGGAAGTAGCCGAAGTACTATAGAATTTCACACCATTTATGAATATGTCGTAACGTTTGATGCCAATATTGTCCGATGACGCGTTCCAGGCAAGGCCGACGGAAGTTGGCGTGCTGCCCGCATAACGCACATTTCTTGGTGAGGTCGGCGGCTTGTTGTCGATAAGTGTTTTGCAGGACACTTCGTTGCTTCCTGCCGCAGCACCGGTATTATTGACTGCGCGTACCACATAGTAATAAGAAGTGTTTGGTGCCAGCGATGAATCCTGGTAGGAGGTGCTGTCGGCGGGCGTTAATTTGATAAACTGATATGGTCCCCCCGGTTTCAGACCCCGGTAGATCTCAAAACCCGTTTCGTTGCTGGGTGGGTTGGGTGCGTTTATCCAGGACAATGCGACCGAGGTTTGTGAAGTCGGTGATGCGATCAGCGTTCCTGCTACAGCGGGTTTTGGGGTGCCGTTTGCATTTACTACCAGGAAATTTGGGGAGAAGTTTGAGCCGCATCCGAATTGTTCATCATATCTGGCCTTGAAGGTGCCAGCCGGTGCGTTGTAATTCTGTTGAGAGAACAACAAAACATTATCACTGGCGCGGTAGTATCTATAATTGAGGAAGCCTGAAGGAAGTGTCAGTGGAACCGTGGTACTGCCGTCGAGCGCGGGCAATACTCTGCTCCTGTTGCCAACGACCTGGATAGGTGCGGTTTGGGTGATCAGTTTTACTTTGATGACGGCCGGAATCGGCGACCAGGCCGACCAGGCTGCGCTTGCGGTTCTTCTGAATCTCAGGCGGTAGGTGCCATATGCTCTGATGATGATTTCATTGCCGGTGAAGCTTTGAACTACGGCTGGGTTTGAAACCGTGTTCACATTGTTTGTCCTGGTGGCGATGGTGACATTGTCCTTCTGCCATTCATAGGCAAAGAATCCGGCTGTCACTCCAAGTCTTGCCGAGATAGCCGGGCCGGGGCACCACTCGTAGCGCTGGAAGAATACCAGTGGGTTGGCTTTATGTGCCTGATTCATGAAGGGGGCATAGTCGGTTTCATGCCAGTGGTTGTTCCAGACGCCATGACCGAGGTCCGGGTAAAGCGTGTACCTGATCTTGCCACCCAGGTTGGTGAAGGTCGTTATGGTAGATTGGGACTGGGCAGGACTGGGGTTGGTGTCCCTTCCGCCGGACGCAAACCACACGGGTATATGCACCATTGGTGCGAGTGCGGTAGATTGCGCCCACATCGACGAGGGTCCGATTTCGGCTACACGTTGGGGATAGGTTCTCGCCCACCTCCAGGTGTTTCTTGCTCCGTCTGACAGGCCGTTTATAAAGAGGCGATCGCCATCGGCGCGAACATATTTTGTCAACGAATCCAGCAGGGCCAGGATGGGGCCGTCGGCAGTGCCGGGCCAGGTGCTGGCGCAATCATTTCCCACAACTGCCTGCGGATAGAGCAGGAAACCATCGAACTGGTTGCTGTCGACCTTGTCACGGAAGTATTCTCCACCGTGGAGGAGTTGCTTTTCGTTATTATAAATGCCGCCATTTGCCGGGCAACCGGGTTCACCCGCGCCGTGAAAAAAGAGCATGACCGGGTATCTCTTGCCGGCACTGTCGGGGTTGCTATAACTCTTAGGAAATTTCAGCCTGAAGGCGACTTTCGCACCGGCGGTAAAGATCATGTATGCCTTGTAGGACGAGGCGTCCCAGGCGCCGAAGCCCACGCTGATGCTGTTGGTTGCGGAACTCACCCATTTTTGCAATCCTGTTCTGAATTGATTGGGGTTGGTGGCAGTGCCGGCGGGGGCTGTAGAGTCCCAGCGGACAATGGGATCATTTGGGTTGAAGACGTTCTGGGCTGTGGTGGCAAGGGAAATTACACAGAGCAGCAGGCCGGTGAGGGCAGCTTTGGTCATGGGGGGTTAATTGAGGAACGTTAGTTAAGCAGACAGTGGATCGTAAGTGGATAGTGGAAGGGGATGTTGGCGGGAACACAAATAACATTAAAATTTTTTTAATTTCAAAGTTATTGGCCGAAATTCTTTATATGCGTAGGGGAGAAGCAGAGCGCAGAGCGGAAAGTGAGAGCGGAGGAGAGCGGAGAGCGAAGAACGGCTTCGCCCGCTTTTACCCGCCATAGCGGCGCAGCAGCGACGGCGGGCGGCAGCGAAGGAGGAAGCTTTAGCGTAGGCAGGAGCTCCCGCAGGGAGCGAAGGTGGGAAGACCCAATATGACGAGAAATCAATATTCAATGAGGATATTCATCACCGGCTCGGCCGATGGCCTTGGACAAATGACGGCAAGACGATTGATCAGCGAAGGACACGAGGTTGTGTTGCATGCCCGAAATGAAGAGCGTCGAGATAAAGTCGTTAATAAAGTGCCCGGTGCGGAAAAAATTTTGACAGGGGACCTCTCAAGCACCGAAGAAACTAAAGCCTTAGCTGTACAAGTCAACGCGTTGGGGACATTCGATACGGTTATCCACAATGCCGGCGTGTACCAGGTTTCTAGCAAGTTGATTTTTGCAGTGAACACTTTGGCACCATATATTCTAACCTGTTTAATTAATAGGCCCAAACGCCTGATCTACCTCAGTTCAGGTATGCATAAGCACGGGGAGCCAAAACTTGAGAGTTTAACCAGTGATACTAATCGGATAAGCTATTCCGATTCCAAACTACATGTTCTGATGTTGTCGAATGCTGTGGCGCGCAAATGGCCGACGGTATTTTCCAACACTGTTGATCCGGGCTGGGTTCCCACAAAAATGGGTGGCCATGGGGCACCAGACAATCTTGAAAAAGGTTTTGATACGCAGGCATGGCTCGCTGTTAGCAACGATGACAAAGCCAAAGTAAGCGGTCGGTATTTTCACCACAAGTCGGAAACCCGTTATCATCCCAAAGCCGATAGTGTCGCTTTGCAGGAGCAATTTCTTGCCCTTTGTGAACAGATCACTGATGTTACTTTTCCTGCGATATTGTTAAATTAGTGTTGGCATGCCCAAACCATCAGACGCATATACCCAATTACTTTATGACATGGAAGTGCACGACCCCGAAGGCATTAAGCGCTATTTCGAGGGCGGCGGCGATCCCAATGAAATTCATGATGGAGTACCAATATTCAACACTATGGTCGAAATGTACTTCCGGTCTCCCCGATTCCAAAAATGTATCCAGGTATTTATCGACTACGGATTGACATTCGCCGACCAGCCATTGTTGGCTGTGCTGAATAATGACCCCGCAACACTTGACGCATTGATCAGAACCGATCCGGGAATAACAGAAAAAAAATATTCGGCATTCAGAAATGCCTACACCTCGCTGGAAGATGCCACCCTCTTACATTATTGCGCGGAATATAATCATACCAACTGTGCAGAAATACTGGTGGCTCACGGTTCCGACGTAAATGCAAGAACTGGTTTTGATCAGTTTGGATTCGGTGGTCATACACCCATATTTCATACCGTATGTCAGAACCAAAACAATTCCTACGACATGCTTACTTTTCTGATCGCACGATCAGTTGATCTAACGGTTACGGTGAAGGGTACTTTTTTGGGGGAAAGGTTATGATTGGGAAACCTTCTTCCCCGCTGTGAATCCGTTGAGCTATGCAATGATGGGTCTCCTACCACAAATGCATCGTAATCCCGCCACCGTTCAGTCAATTGTTTCCCTCTTACTCAAGCAGGCTTATGGCATAGAATTCAGTCCCCCAAATGTTCCCAACAAGTACCTGGGCGATAAATGATTTCGAGTTTCTGCTGGCTTCAAAGAAAGAGAAAGAGAAAGAGGCTTTGCGGCTTTGCGCATTCTTTGCGCCTTTGCGTGAAATCCACCTTGCGTGAAATTCCTTGCGTGAAATCCACCTTCGCGTGAAATAAAATATTTTCTCCGCTTGCATGTTTGCCGTAGTTTTCAGATCGAAAAAAAAGCCAATACCATGACCGAGCTCATTCATCGACGTACATTACTTAAAGCAGCTTCCGCTTCTCTTGCCCTTGCAGCCATCAATGCTTCCGGCATGCAGGTTTTTGATCCCGTAAAAACATATCGTGTGGGCCTGATCGGCACTGGCTGGTATGGTAAAAGCGATTTGTTCAGACTGATACAGGTGGCAAAGGTTGAAGTGATTGCCTTGTGCGATGTAGACCGTCACCTGTTGGAAGCAGCAGCTAAGATGGTAAAGGCGCGGTTGAAGAACGGTAAGGAAATTGCGCTCTACGAAGACTACCGGAAAATGCTTGCGGAACACAAGTTTGACATTGTGCTCATCGGCACTCCCGATCACTGGCATGCGTTACAAATGATCGAAGCAGTAAAAGCAGGCGCCAATGTATATGTGCAGAAACCCATCAGCGTAGATGTGCTCGAAGGTGAGGCAATGGTAGCCGCGGCAAGAAAGTATGATCGCGTGGTGCAGGTAGGCACACAAAGAAAAAGCACTCCGCATCTTGTCGAAGCGAAAAAGAAAATCGTTGAAGCCGGCTTACTGGGAAAGATCGCGTACGTCGAAATGTGTTGTTATTTTCATATGAGAAACAATGGCAACCCGCCCGTTCAGGAAGTGCCCGCTTATTTTAACTACGACCTATGGACCGGTCCCGCACCCCTGCGCCCATATGATGGTTTGCCACATGTAAGATGGTGGCGCACCTTCATGGAATATGGCAACGGCATCATGGGCGACATGTGCATACACATGTTTGATTCCGTGCGATGGATGCTGGGTTTGGGATGGCCCAAAAGAGTCAGTTCCACCGGTGGTATTTATGTTGACAAAACAGGCAAGTCGAATATCAGTGATACACAGTCGGCACTATTTGAATACGATGGCCTCAATTGTGTGTGGCAGCATCGGTCCTGGGGCGACCCGGCCGATCCTGAATATCCCTGGTCATTCATTATCTATGGCGACAAGGGAACGCTGAAAGCCAGTACCATGCAGTATGATTTCATCCCTGCCGATTCCAAGACTTCGAAGATTCAGAAGATCCACAAGGACAATGTATATGAAAAGGAAAAATATCCTGAAGACCTGAAGGAGCCGGATATAGAATTGAATGCAGCCCCGGCAACACGCAGGCATATGCTTAATTTTTTGTCTGCCATTGAAAACAAGACCAAACCCGTCGCAGACATCGAGGAGGGGCATATTTCTACCGCGAGCTGCATCATCGCCAACCTGTCGATGAAGCTTGGTCGTCCGCTCAGTTATGATCCGGCCACGCGAACCATCATTGGTGATGAGGAAGCCACGAAACTATTGCAGCGACCCTACCGCGAAGGATGGACCCATCCTGATCACGAGAAGGTCTGAAATATTATTTATCTGCCAGTTTGATCCAGGTGGGCGCATGGTCGCTGGATTTTTCCCATCCTCTGACATCCCGGTCCACTCCTGCAGCTAGTAACCGTTTGTCGAGCTGGGGATTGAGTAGGAAATGATCAATGCGCAAACCGGCATCACGGGCATAGGCGTTGCGGAAATAATCCCAGAAAGTGTAGATCTTCTCGTCAGGATGCAGCTTACGTAAGGCGTCTGTCCATCCCTGGGCGTGTAGTTTCTGGAAGGCTGCTCTTGTTTCCGGCCGGAACAAGGCGTCATTTACCCACCGTTCGGGCTTGTATACGTCAAGATCTGTGGGCATCACGTTGAAATCACCCGCCAGTACAACCGGGGTCTTCATTGCAAGCAACTTTGCGGCATGGATGGTTAGCCTTTCGAACCAGTTGAGTTTGTAGTCGAATTTTGGTCCAGGCGCAGGGTTGCCATTGGGCAGGTATAGGCATCCTATGATCAGGCCCTTCACCTTTGCTTCAATATATCTGCTGTGACTATCCTGCGGATCGCCAGGCAGTGCCCGCCGCACTTCCTCCGGTTTATCCTTTAAGGACAGTATGGCTACGCCATTCCAGCTTTTCTGCCCATGCCAGAGGGAATGATAGCCCCTGTCCAGGATGGCCTGTTCGGGATATTTCTCTTGCGGTGCTTTAAGTTCCTGCAGGCAGACAATGTCTGGCTTTTGTTCATCCAGCCAGCGGAGGAGTACCGGCAGTCGGCCGTTAACACCATTTACATTATAGGTCGCAATTTTCATGGTATAAATTTATGGAGTTGATGCATTCATCCATAGTTTTTGTACGAGACCCCACCTTGATACGGTATATCCCTGAATGAGTATCTTGCGGCCCTGGTTCCGGATCAGTACGTGCAGATCAGGATTCAGACGATCATCGCGCAGATCTCTCAAACCTTTGAATATGCTGAGAGCCCGGGTTCTGATTTTTTGCTTCTTATTGTTAGCGCTGATTCCATCTTATTCGCAGAATATTATTGTGAATCCGGGAGCAGAATTAATGCCGAACGGCACCGGGTGGGTGATCGTAGCTGCGGGCAATGCAGTTTGTGCGGCGGGTACGGCGGCAGACACCTATAGCAACTGGACAATGATTCCGGATGCATCCGCCAATTATCCTCCTGCTCATGGAGGAACCAAAACTTTCTTTGCCGGTTGTAATTCTTCCACTCCCGGCACCTTCGAACTCTCTCAACAAATAGACGTGTCAGCTGATGCCGTCCAGATCGATCTTAACAACGTCACCTTTCTGTTCAGCGGATACATCCAGACGCCGATTGCCGCACAGGCTGATGCCGGCAGGTTTACCATTGATTACCTGAACGCATCGAACATTGTCCTGGGTACAAGTTATACGGTCAGCCAGTCGGGACTTGGTGGTTCCGGGAATGCATGGAATTTTTATTCCAACCAGAGAACGGCTCCTGCTGGAACGCGAAGTATACGAATCAGGCTGATAACAACCATCGCAACGGGTCCGGCTATCAATGCCTACTTCGACGACCTCTCACTGGTCCATTCTTATCTTACACCACTCCCACTCACGCTGGTTTCATTTACGGCGAATGACAGCGCCGGAACGGATATTCTTAAATGGGAAGTAACGGATGTGGTGAATGTGGACAGATTCGAAATTGAAGAGAGTACTAATGGCCTGAATTTTCAACATCTGAACTCCATAGACTATACCCTGCATAAGACCAGGTACCGGTTTCTTCATCCACGTGGCCAGGAGAATAAACGAAAATATTACAGACTGAAAATCGTAGACAGGGATGCGACCTTTGCCTATAGTCCGGTCGTATCTATACATGCTGGCCAGGCACCCATTCTTGTCAGCCCAAATCCTGCCTCCGGCAACATACGGATCAATGGATTGCAGTCTGGTGGAAGGATCAGTATCAGATCTATCACGGGCACCGAGGTCTACCGCAGTGCCGTGTGGGCAGAATCTTTTACTGTAAACACCAGTCCATTTGCCCGCGGACTATATATCGTCAGTTATTATTCCGACAATGCCGTTACGAGTGTAAAGCTGCTTATTCAATAGTTTCAAAAAATTATTGGTACAATTCTTACGCAAATGCACAAATAACCTTCCTCTGGATTTCACGCAAAGACGCAAAAAATACGAATTACCTTTGCGGCTTTGCGCTTTCTTTGCGGCTTGGCGTGAAATCTTTTTGCGAGAAACCCTTCTTGCGCCTTTGCGTGAAACACCTCACAACCGGGATTGCAACAGCCCTTATGATCTTTGCTTTTATCCGGCTTAACTTTGCAGAATGAAAAATCTGATTGCCATATTATGCATTTGTTTGCTGGCATCCACAACGGGTTTTGCCCAGCACATGACCATTGGAACCTTCAATCTGAGGTACGACAATCCGAAGGACACGGGCAACCTGTGGAAGGACAGGGCGCCAGTCGCAGCCTCGCTGATCCGTTTTCATCAGTTTGATATTGTAGGCACACAGGAAGGCCTGGAAAACCAACTTATGGATCTGCAGCAAGCATTGCCGCAATACGCGAGATATGGGCGTGGAAGGGACGACGGAAAATCCAAAGGTGAATACTCTGCTATTTTTTACAGGAAAGATAAATTCAGCGTCACAGACAGTGGCGACTTCTGGCTTTCGGAGCATCCCGAACAACCGGGTTTTGGCTGGGACGCCAAAAACAACAGGATCTGCTCCTGGATCAGGTTGAAGTCAAAAACTGGCAAGAGCTCTTTCTATGTATTCAATGTACACTATGACCACCAGGGGATAGTGGCAAGAAAGGAAAGCAGCAAACTGATTCTGAAAAAGATCAGAGAGATTGCGGGGAACCAACCGGTAATCTTCACCGGCGATTTCAACGGCAACAATAAATCCGATTGGTATCTGACGATCCGGAACAGCGGATTTTTTAATGACGCAATTCATATGGCAAAGGATCCTTATGTCAATAATGGGAGTTTCAGTGGTTTCAGACCTAACAATCCTTCTGATGAGATCATCGACCATATTTTTATTTCCAGGCAATTCCGGGTAACCAGGTATGGCATACTTACCGACACTTACCATGGCAGGTTTCCATCCGACCATTTCCCCGTATTGACGGAACTGATTTTGGAACCATGACCCGCATTGGTTTATTAAGCGACACACATCATTACCTGGACGATCAGATCCTCACCTGTTTTGATGCCTGTGATGAGATCTGGCACGCGGGTGATTTCGGTACCATCGCGATTGCGGAGAAACTGGCCACACATAAACCACTCAAAGGAGTGTATGGGAATATAGACGGACAGGATATCCGCGGAACTTATAAGGAAACACTGCGCTGGCAAACGGAAGGCGTGCGGGTGCTGATGAAGCATATCGGGGGTTATCCTCCCCGCTACAATCCACCGACGCTGAAACTAATAAAGGCTGACCCGCCTCAACTCTTCATCTCCGGCCACTCGCACATATGCAAGATCATGTTCGACGACCGGTTCAACTGCCTTCACATGAACCCCGGAGCTGCGGGTAAACAAGGCTGGCACAGTATCCGCACACTAATCAGGTTCACCATCGATGGTAAGGACATGAAGGATTGTGAAGTAATAGAACTTGGCAAACGAGGCTGAACCCTAGTGATGTGGCGCAAACTGTTTGCCGGCAAAACGAAGAACTTTTTCAACAATAAATGCCGCATCCTCTTTTGCTCCCCAGATCAGTCCTGATTTTCTTGTTCGCAACCAGGGAAGGCCAAGGAAATACAAACCATTCACATCGCTGATGCCATTCTTGTGGAGGGGATAACCTTCCTCATCCAGAACCGGGAGTTTGAGGAAGTTGAAGTTCGCACCAAAGCCTGTGGTCCAGATCACGGACCCAATCATATGCTCCTCAGGATCCAGTAAAAGAATATTGCTATTTGAATCTGAATTGATGTCGGGCTGGTCGGCCTCATCAAATTGCGCAGCGGGTGCATCCAGGTTCTTCTGAGCGATGGCCCCATCAATAGTAGTCTTGACCTTGTTTGAGAACTCATCGCCAAAACGAATATGTTTAGAGGCATCCGGCCTGAACTTCAACTTACCACCGCTTACACCCTCCATACTTCCTAATATGATCGCGCCCATTTTTGCCAGCCATTGCAAACTAATGGTCTGCTTTCCTCCGCGGGTGGCCGCAAGCTGAGGCGGCCTCATCTCAATGGTTTTTGGGTCTTCGACATCCTCGGTTTTTGAATCAAAGAATTTTATCAAGTCCAGCCATTCTACGATATCCTTACCCCTGTAATACCGGGGTATGCGCGCAACCATACTTGTGGACAGATATACTTTTTTTCCACCCATCACCAGGTCTTCGGCCACCTGACAACCCGATTGACCGCTTCCTACCACAAGCACGGCTCCTTCCGGTAAGGCGGCGGCATTCCTGTATTCGGAAGCGTGCAGCTGCATGATCTGAGGTGGAACATCCTTTGCAAATGCGGGAACCTTCTTCTGATTCTGGCTGCCCGAACAAACAATCAGTTGGCGACAACTGTATTTCCTGTTGATATTTCGCTCTGAAACCAGGACGGTAAAATACTCATCTTTTTTTTCAACTGTTAGCACTTCAGCCTCTTCAATAACCGGGAGCTGAAAATCAGCAGCGTAATTTTCGAGCATGGCAACAAATTCTTTCTTATCATAGAAACCAGTAGGGTCATAATTCTCCATGTCCAATCCCGGCAGGCCTAGTAAGTTGTTTGGTGTGTTCAGAAGGAAGGAATCCCATCTTTGCGATCGCCACGATTCTCCGATCTTTGCTCTCTCCAAAACAAGATGTTCAACTCCCGCTTGCTTCAGGTAATAGCTGGCACTCAGTCCCACATGACCGGCACCAATGATGATTACTTCTGGATACTTGTTCATAAGCTTTGTGATTGATATATGCTTGCGAATGATTTTGCAAAGTCCTTTACTTTAATCCTGCCAAGAGCACGGGGAGAAACACTCCGATATGTTTCATACATATTCCCGCCATCGATGGCATTTCCTACTTCGATGAACTCACGGGCGATGGGCTGCGGCACTCCACTGCTGAGCAGACCCTCCATCGCCTGTTCATTGCTGAACTTCACCCAACGCAGTTCGGGCATGCCAATGGCTTCACCAATTTTTGCAGCAATTTCACTGGTATCGGTTTCATCACTTACTACATACCGGATGGAGTGACCGGTAAAATCCAGGTTGGTCAACTCTTCAAGAGCGGCAGCAATGATGTCGGAATAATCTGCAACGGGGAATTGTTTCTCAGGGACACTGAAATTGTTTCCGAACATGCCTCTGTATTTTATCATGGGGATGGCAGGTAGGAGGTTGGAATAGAAATATCCCGCACGAAGGTGTTTTATATTAACTCCTTTTAATTTGTTCAGTGCCTGTTCCGCGCGTCGCATTCCTGACACTGGGCCGGCATCCTTCTCTATATCGGCCCCAATGCTGCTCAGGTTCAGCACATATTTGATATTATTTGACCTGATGGCGGTGCTGTAATTTTCTCCGAGTTTTTCATAGAATGATTTCAGGTCGGTGCTCATGAAATTCGGCGGACACATAGTGTACACTGCTTCTGCTCCTCTAAAAGTGTCTATTAAAAAATCCAGATCCTCAAGGTCGCCGATTGCAGTGTATGCCCCTGCAGAAGCCAGTTCGCCGAGGCGTTGCGCATTTCTGCCGATCACAGTAACCATGTGATCTCTTTTCAATAATTCCATTGCAAGGGGCCGGGAAATATTTCCCGTGCCTCCGGTAATTACATATTTCATAATCGATGAACGGATGGTTTTGATTCCGTACAATAAAGAGGCCGGATAGAATCAAAAGTTCGAAAGACTTTATATATATTAATGGTGGCAGACATGCAGGCTCATTTTATGAATGTTTCCCTTGTTCCGATTCAGTATTAGTATGGAACGTTGTGGGCAATGTCCCGGGTTTTCCTTTGAATTGAAATGAGTGGATTCAACGATGGAAAGGGTTCCTGAACTAATGACATTGGTTGGTACCAACCAGCTACCAGCGGACCAGTCATTGATCAGCATTTGTTCAAATAATTTACGGCCCCGCTGGACAGTTCCTTCTGCAAAAGCAATCTCTACGTCATCACGCAGATGGCCAAGAAAGCGATTCCTGGGCTGATCTTCATAATGCATCGCAGAAAAGCTGGAGTAATAGAATTCATTCCATTCTTCGATTTCTCTGGCGAGCTTTGGATCCGCTTCGACAGGGAGTTGCCAGTATTCAGCAAGTTTTTGTTTCGCCTGATTCAGTCTGCTTCTTACAGTACCAACGGGTATATCCAGTATCGCGGCAATTTCCAGGTAAGAGGAATAATCGGAGAAATAACGAAGCATCAGGGCGGTACTTAATGTCAGTGGTAACCGGGCAATGGCTGTATACAATTGCTGGTGACCATATATTCGATCCATTTTGCGATTCAGGTCCCCGGTGGATAATTGAATATCCTCTTCAGTAAGTGAAACTGCAATCTTATGCCTCCGGTTTTGCCGGTAACAATTATGTATGAGTATTTTTTTGATCCAACCACCAAATGCGCCCACTTCTTTGAGCTGCGGCAATTTCAGGTAGGCTGTTACAAAACTATCCTGTACCATTTCCCTGGCCAGGTCAACATCGCGACAAATTTTTAGCGCAGCCGCATAGAGACGGGGAAACTGGTCATTGTACAACTGATGCCAGGCTGCTTCATTCCCCGCCTTCGCTGACTTCACCAGCGCGTTTGCATGAATAAATGGCGACATGGAGGAAAGTAAGTACAATTTTCCCTTTCCTGCCGTCACCGATGTGGTGGACATCAACCACCAGATCCGGGGATTTGTGCTCAGGGCCACGAAAACGCTTTGTATTTGGGGGTAGAAGAGTCCTGAAATGATGAGGGCCGGATAGAAATCCAGCCCTGTTTTAAAATCCAATATCCTATGAAAAACCAATGCATCTATTACGAAAGTCGTGCCGGGTTTGAAATCGGGGCTGGGCGGCACTTTTAATCAAACCTCACCCGCTTTCCCTCCCCTGTTGGGAAGGTTTTTCTTGAATCAGGAATGCCTTCAGTCCCCAATATTTTTAGTTGGAAATAAGCCACTCCCCCGGGTTTTAGAGGATATTATTTTTGGGGATAAATGGTCCTATTCTCCTGAAGCATCTTCACAAATTCTTCAATTTTCCTTGCCCGGGTATCGGGTCTTTTGACCTTGCCGATCCTGAATAGAATGGCAAACCGGTTCTGCGAACTGAGCTTTGAAAAAAAAGTCTTTGCCTTTTTATTGTTATCCAATGACTCCTGGAGATCGGCGGGCACCTCAATTGTTTTTTGTGATTTATAGGCAGATTCCCATCGGCCGTTCTTCTTTGCAGCTTCAATGGCTGCCAGTCCACCGGGTTGCATTCTTCCTTCCTTGACTAACGTTGCCACTTTCTGCTGATTGATGACCGACCAGGTACTTGATGAAGTGCGGGGAGTAAATTTCTGGAGAAAATACTGATCATCCAATCTCCTGCGTAAGCCGTCGATCCATCCATAACAAAGCGCGAGATCCAATGCATCCGAATGTGTTATGGATTTTATTCCTGTGGATGCCTTGGCAATCTTCACCCAGAGGCCTTCAGCTTTTCCGTGGTTTTTTTTCATCCATTTTTCTAACGCCTTGCTGTCTTTGAATGTACTGATTGGGTAGGCGTCGTGTTTGTTTGTTGTGGCCATGTTTCGATGCCCCGGGTTTGTTCCCAGACGGGCGTTCAATATCGGTATTTATGCCCACAGACAATCCCAAAAAAGGTCTCGCCCAGGCGTCTTAAGCTGGTAAACAAATCGAAGCTGAAATCCGGTAATCTATTTAATTCTTTGGTTATTCACAACATGATGGAGGTGTATCACCTCAGCGTCTTAACCATGCCGCAATAGGTACCGGACTTATGACAACTGGCGTTTTTTGGACATGGATTTCTGAAATTTGATCCGGGATGCTGGCTCGTGTGAAACATGCACCCTATGTCCGAGTGTGTTGAACAATTTCAGCAGTAAAGCGCAAACGATAAGGAACTGCACCGTGTCGGCAGCAAACCTGTACCAGTTAGTGTCCAGGAGTTCGGCCAGCAAGTGCATGTCTTTGCGTTTCTCAAGTTCCAGCTGAATTGGAATCTGCATGGTAAAACTGAAGATCCAGTCGAAGCTGTAAGCGATAAGGGACCAGGCCAGCCATTTTCGTTTGACATAGGCGGGTGGGAGCAGCAGGGACAGAATATTAAAGAGCGTCATCACTGCGGATGGAATTACAAAGATATTCATAACGCGCTTTCCCTGGTATTGATGGAAGGCAGCAAAGTCCTCATCGTCAATCAGTTTCCAGGGTTCATAAACCGCAAAATAATCCATCATACCTGCTCCGTAGCAGTAGATGGTTAGTAAGATGAAGATCAGGAATACATAGGTCCTGAAATAGTTGGTGTCCATATGTCGGAGTCAATTTTATCCAAATATGAAAAACCGCAGGCGGAATCCACGTCACCAAAAGTGGGGAGGGCCTGATTTATGCATATTCATAGGTAGCGCGGCTGAAATACTCGCCGCAATTATTTTTTATGAATTTAAATGTGACCAACATGAGACTATTATTTATGGGCCTGCTTTTCCTAATCCTTTCATGTAAAGGAGGGCCCAGCGACGAGCAATTGCAAAAACAGCTCAGTGAAACAATCTCCGCCTCATACCCGGGTGTGACGGCCTCTGTTGCCAAAGGAGTGGTAACACTGAATGGTACCTGCCCGGACGAAACCTGTAAAACAGGAAGCGAGGCATCGGCCAAATCGGTAGAAGGCGTAAAATCTGTAGTGAATAATGTCGCTATCAGCGCACCCGCTTCTCCCGTTTCAACTCCGGAAGTAACAGCGGATGATCCATTGCAGTCTTCTCTGACTTCTCTCCTGTCTGCTTATAAAGGAGTAGACGGAAAGGTGGAGGACGGTGTGGTCACTCTCACGGGGGAGATCAAACGATCCCAGCTGACCACACTCATGCAAAGCGTGAATGAACTGAAACCGAAAAAGGTTGTAAACAAATTGGTCATTAAATAACTCATGGTATGTCACTTCAGGATAAATACGCTGCCCTGATCAGCGCAGCAAAAGAAAAAGCATCGGGCGAATTGAAAATTTCCGAACAGGACAGTGTTCTGTACATCGACGGCCTGGTGAAAAATTCCGGCGACAAGGAAGCCTTATGGAAACTATACAATGAGGCCGATCCCGATTATCGTTCGGGTGACCTTCGACTTAACATCGAAGTGGCGCCTGCCGCAGCAATGAAAGAGTATGTCGTACAGGCTGGAGACAACCTCGGCAAGATTGGCAAAAAGTTCGGCGTGAAATGGAAAGAAATATTTGAGGCCAATAAAGACATCATTAAAAACCCTGACCTTATACAGCCTGGCTGGAAATTAAAGATCCCCTCAGGCGACAAATAGTGATCAGGTATTAACTGGCCGAAATCCTGCAACACAGTTTTCGGCCAGTTTTTTCTTAACGATCGGCACGCGTATATTCAGCTTCCACAGTCATCTCTCCGTCCATCACGATCAATTTTTTCAGACTTGTCGCATCCTGAATATTAACGTGGTAGGCGACGTGTTTCCCATAGTTTACTTCGGATACCAATTCAATGTTATAATCGAAGTACACCGACTTTACAATTGTCCTGACATCCCTGGGCATTTCTTTCTCTGAATAGAATCTGATGGTAGACAGCCAGTATCCGCCCTTGTTGTAGTCGACAAGGTATTTGATATCCTCTTTTTTAAACTCCGCACGGTACCCGAAACGGGTTAGATTCCATTCCGCGTTCAAACTTTCACCATAGGCGTTCATGAAATGTCGTAAAGCGACTGATCTGATTTCGTTTCGATGAATAGGGGCGCTTTTTTCCCGAGCCCAGACGCTTGTTAAATGATTGGAATTATCAAGCAGGGTCAGCGATTGCTGTGCATGCACGCTGGTCGCAAAGAGCAGCGCGGCAAAAAAATAAATGGTTTTGAAATGCATGAGTCTGATCTTTAATAGTTAATTATAATTTTTTAGTTGTTGAAAATTCCTGGTACCGGAGTTCCTTATTCATGCCACAAAACCAATGTTGGTGAAACTCAGAGCATTACTTAAAAGCTTAGACGCATCAAAATCCGGAAATGTTACACCGGGTGGACGAATTTGATACAGCTAATAATGCTGGCGCGATCACGGCAGTCCAATTGTTAACAATTTTGTAATGCCCGCATGTCGCAGGATCTCGAGTAAAACCCATTCTGCACAAGACAGCGCAGCCATACTATCGCAAAAGTCTGGCGCAAAACTGTATTCGAACTATTTTTGCGACTTGCCAAAGATTCTCCCTGCCTGTGGACAGGACCGGCTTTGTAAAACCAAAATAAATGACCCGAGGATACCTGACCTTCCTGATAATGATTTCAACCTGTACGGCATCCGCCCAGCAGGTATCACGGTTTCGTATACTCGCTGTTGCTGAAAACGGAGGCCATCACCTGCACTACTCCACGGCCGCGAAACGCTGGTTAAATACTCTTGCCTCGGACAGTAACTTTACTGTCGACTATGTGCAGAATATGGACAGTGTGGACGAGGCTTACCTGGGCAGATACCAGCTTTTTATCCAGCTCGATTATCCACCTTACGCCTGGCCGGAAAAGGCGAAGACCGCATTTAAAAAATACATTGAGGAGGGTAGGGGTGGCTGGATCGGATTTCATCATGCCGCCCTCCTGGGAGAATTCGATGGTTACCCAATCTGGCCCTGGTTTTCCAAATTCATGGGGGGCATCAGGTACAAAAATTATATCGAAACCTTCGCGTCGGGAACTGTTCACCTGGAAAACGCCAGGCATCCCATTTTTAAGAATCTACCACCGGCTTTCCAGATACAGACCGAAGAATGGTACATTTTTGATAAGAGTCCCCGACCGAATGTAAACGTGCTTGCCAATGTGGATGAAGGGTCCTATCAGCCCGCTTCAAAAATCAAAATGGGTGATCACCCGGTGATCTGGACCAACCCGAAGGTCGGGGCCAGGAACGTTTATATTTTTATGGGGCACTCACCCGACCTGTTCGACAACCCTGCCTACCTCACACTCTTCAGAAACGCGATCTTCTGGGCAGCGGAAAAAAGTGACTGATCAGGCCAAATGTTCTTCCAGTTCAAGGATGAACGATGCCTGCGCAGGGTTGATCTTCTTCATCCCCTCAGCAATGGAAAACCACCCGGCTTTGTCCACCTCAGGGATTTCCAGTTTTTTGCCCGATTTCGGAGGCCAATCAATGCTGATCAAATTTGAAACGATCGTTGCCGGATCAATCTCGCCCTCAACCGCCCAGGCGATTACCTGCTTACCGGATTTCAGACGAATGGCACTCAGAGGGAGGAAATCCCCTGCCGGTAGAGATCCTGTCTCTTCCTCAAATTCCCTGATGGCGGCCTTCAGAGGATCTTCGCTGGCTTCATACTCTCCCTTGGGAATTGACCAGGCTCCCTCATCCTTGTTTTTCCAGAAGGGACCACCTGGATGAACGAGGAAGACTTCGGTGATTTTTTTCTGTCTTCGGTACATTAGGATTCCCGCACTTTTCTTCATGTCATAGTTTGATCGGTCGAAGTTGCTGAAATTTGACAAGGTCCCAAACATAAAAAAAGCTCCCGGAGGAGCTTGTTAAGAATAGGGGTTTTCGATCTGTTATTGACGTGTGGCTACGATTTCACCGCTGTAACTGGTAAAACCAGACACGGAATAGTTCCATACGATTGTGTCATCCCTGGTGGCCTTCGTCTGCAGTGTACCGGTACCAACAATTGTCAGCTTATTCCCGTTTGGATTTGTAAATGTTTGTGAAGGAATCGTGAGTGAACTGCCGTCGGCAACTGCGTTGAGCGGTGCGTTAAGGAATCCGCCGAAGTTCCTGATGGCAAACTTGTTTCCACCCTTGGTTTCCACCTTCATAATGTAAGTCTCCGTGTCATCGGTGACTGTGAAATTACCTGCGAAAGCGGCAACAGGGGCAGAGAGGTCTGCGTCTTTTTTACTGCAGGAAGCGAATACTACTGTAAGTGACAAAATCATAAGAGCGGTGTTTCTGAAAGAAAATAACTGTTTCATTGTTTGTTTTTTTTTAAGTTTTTTTTTGATTGCGGAGCGAAACTACAGCCCCATTCTCCCGGCTGTTAGAACCAGGGTAACAATGAATAACAGCAGCGTAACATAAATGCAATCGAGTGATAATCAAGTTGATAACCCTCGATTGACAGTAACATTCATTATTGTTACAGTAACATGGCAGAAAATACCTGAAATTAAACCGTCACCGACTCGCTGGGAGAGATCCCAAACTCTTCGCGGTAGGTTTTTGAAAAATAAGAGAGGTTGTTGAATCCGACTTCGTAACCGATTTCGGACACATTTCCGGCTTTTGCCTCCAGCAGGCGTTTTGCTTTTTTCAGACGCATCGACCTGAGAAAGTCGCCGGGTGACTGGCCGGTCAGCGCTTTGAGCTTGCGATGCAATTGCATTCTGCTAAGCCCGACCTCCTGGCCAAATTTCTCCATGCTGAATTCAGGCTCGCCCATAAAAGTTTCAATGGTTTCCATCACCTTCTCCAAAAACTTTTCATCCATCGAACTGATTATGGTTTTTTTCGGCCCCAGGTATAGCTCCCTGCTGAAGCGGTCCCTCAGCTGTTTCCGCGTTTCTATCAGATTTCTGACCCGGGTGAGCAATTCCCTCGTGTCGAAAGGCTTGGTAAGGTAGTCGTCGGCCCCGGTTTCCAAACCACGGATCCTTGCGTCTTCTGTGGCCACCGCCGTCAGCAGGATAACCGGAACATGGCTGGTTCGCTGGTCTTCCTTGATCTTCTGACAAAAAACAAGTCCATCCATTTCAGGCATCATCCAGTCGCTGATGATCAGGTCCGGGATGATCTGCATGGATTTTTCTAAGCCCCTGACACCATTTTCGGCTGTCAGCACCCGGTAGTCTTTCTTCAGCGTGGAGAAGATATAGTCCCTAAGGTCCTGGTTGTCTTCAACAACCAATATGCAAGGTCGCTCGCTATTTGCACCGGCATCATCAGTTATCCCGGCTTCCGCTTCATCGGAAACCTGGTACTCGTTCTCGAGAATCCTTTGCTCACTGAACAGTTCGGGGGCAGTTGCGACAACGAAGGGCAGGTCAACGGTAAAATTAGCTCCGGCACCTTCCTGGCTGTCGACACTTATCTTACCTGCCTGCAGTTCTACCAGCTCCTTGGTCAGTGCAAGGCCGATTCCTGTTCCCTGCACGTCGGCATAATATCTTTGTCCCTGGTAAAACCTGTTGAAGATAAAAGGAAGTTCCTCCTTGCCCACACCCGGACCACTGTCGGATACCCTGATTCGGATATATTTATCCGGAACATCATTAAGTATTTCAGCAGAGAAAGAAACAAGGCCTCCTGCCGGTGTAAATTTAAATGCGTTCGAAAGCAGGTTATACAGGATGTCTTCTGTTTTATGCCGGTCCAGCCGAACCTGCCGGGGTTCAGACGGTAACTCAACCTTAAAATCGATCTTGCGGGAAACACTAAGCGAAGTGAAGGAACTGCAGATGAGAGACAGGAATTTATTCAGGTCGATATCAACGGGGTTCAATCTCATTTCGCCAGCTTCCAGTTTGGAAAGATCCAGCAGCTGATTAACCAGGTTCAGCAGCCTTTTCGCATTGCGATCCATGATCTGAAGGCCGCGAACCGTTTCAGGGTCTTCAGAAAGGGACAAAGAAGAAATTTTATCATGCAGGCTGTTCAGGATCAGGGTCAGCGGAGTGCGAAATTCATGGGAGATATTCGCAAAAAAAGCGGACTTCATCTGGTCGAGCTCCTGAAGTTTCCGTGCCTGCTCTTCCAGTTGCACCGACTGTGTTGTTAGTTGTCTATTAACAGCGATGAGCTGGTTATTTTTTCTGATGCTCAAACGCTGCCTGCTTACGATCAGTGAGGCAATCAGCAACAGAGCAATCAGGCCAGCTACTATGACATTTCTCCTGAATCGCTGCTCCTCGGTAGTTTTCTTCAGCAGGTCGAGCTCAGCCTGTTTTCTTTCGGTTTCCAGTCCTGCCTGTAATTTGGCGATCCGGAAAACATTTTCCTTGTTGCCGATACTATCACGCGCTGCAATATGATTTTTAAAAGATTCGAGGGCGGATTTATAATCACCTGACCTGACCGAGATTTCCGACAACATTAGCCAGGCCTCGTTCATGGCCGATCTGTCACTGATGGTCCGGGCAATGCCGATAGCCTCATTTGCGTAGGTCGCTGCCTGTTTCAACTTTCCGGACCCAACGGATACCTGGGCAAGCCCCAGCAGTGTATGGATCTTTCCATCCTGGTCGCCGATCTCCGATTGAAGTTGCAATGCCTCCTGGAGGTATTTGACTGCCTGTGGAAAATCCTTCATCTCAATGTAAGTCAGACCAACATTTGATAAAGAAACAGCCCTGCTTTCCTTGTCTTCCGGATTAAGAATCTTCAGTGACTGTAAAAAATAATCCAGTGCATTCGCATGATCACCTTTTCCGAGGTATGCAGTCCCTGCATTGCTGAGGGTCATACTTATTTCCGTAGGAGGCTTGGGATATTTTTTCTGGATACTAATGGACTTCTGATAATAGACGAGGGCCGTGTCGAATTGTTCCTGTTCGTTATAAATATTTCCAAGGTTATCAAAAACGGAAGAAGTTTCTGCTACAACTTCGTGGTCCTCCCAGATCTTCAGGGCCTTTAGGTAATATTCAACGGCCATCGGAAATTCACCCCGCTTCCAGTATATCATCCCAATATTTGTTGTTACAAAGGCCTCTCCCCGATAATTGCCGGTATTTTTATGACTGGCAACCGCTTTTTCATACCAGTCCAGGGCCTCGCTGTATTGGTTCTGCTGATAGTAACCGGCACCCATGCTATTCGATGCTGCCGCCTTACCCTGTTCATATTGTATTGCTTCGGCCAGATCCAATGCCTGCCTGGCGTAGATAAAAGTTTGCTTGGTGTCGGAATACCAGTATGAAGAGCTCAACTTGTTCAGCAGGTTCACTCTCGCAGTATCAGTTCTTGTGCGGAGGGCATTGATCATGCTGTCCTGCTGGGCAGTTTGCGCCCTAAGGACGAAAGGCTGGAAACAGCAGACTATAACCGCAATAAGAAAAGAAATAGCTCGCATTACAGGGTGATGGGGTCAATTACTTCTCTAAGATAATCCGTCTGCCGGAGTTGCAGGCTTAGTTTATCCGTTTTAGTTCATCCTCGGAGCTGGACTTCCTTTGCTTGTTCTTGATTTGCTGGTTGCCAAAATTATAGGTGACACTAAGCAGGGCAACTCTCGAATCAAATTTGATCAACACCTTATTGGTGAATTGCGGGGTGTTAATTCTTGCCTTCCACCAATCTGTGTGGGAAAAATCACTAAGGCTGAATTTTATTTTCCAGGTCGATTGTATTGCTTTCTGTATCCCAAAGTCGCCCGAAGCCAACCAGGGCTGTTCCCATTGTGCTTCCTTCGAAGGCGTGGTCACCCACCCAGTCAGTTCGGCTGTCCAGCCCTTGCCAAAATCAAATGAATTGGAGAGATCCAGACGTCCTGAGAACCGCGTGGTCTTGAAAAAAGTATTGAGGTAGGTGTACCGGTAATTGCCATAGGTGCCAAGGACCGTCCATTGAATCGACCAGCCTTTCGAAACGGCGATGGGCCCGGTCACTGTCAGATTATACAATGCCGACTTGCCAATATTGTCAGGAGTGCGTTCAGTGACTTTTGTACTGACGGGGGAGAGGGTAAAAAATATCAGGTCTTTTGTATATGCTGCTCCAAGGGAAGTAAATATCCTGTCCTTGTAACCATGCTTCAGTTCCAGGGAGTGCGTGTACTCGGGTCTGAGAAAGGAGTTGCCTTTTGAATACGCATAGGGATCGAGGTAAGATCTTACCGGGTTGAGATTCTGGTAGTTCGGGCGGTTGATCCTGTAACTGTAGGATATGGTTAAACTGTTTTCCCTTTTCAGTTTCCTGGTAATAAAAACACTTGGAAAGAAATTGAGATAGTCTCGCGTGATCTGTTTTTTCTGGGTCAGTGAATTGGCATCCGAAACCGTTTGTTCCGCCCGAAGACCTGCCTGTAATTCTGTTTTCGGATCGATCTTCCCGTTAATATTTATATAAGCGGCATGGATTCTTTCCTTATAAATAAAATTGCTCGACAAGCTGGTATCAAGGTCCAGGTTTCCATTCTCCCCCTGACTGAGTTTCATGTCGTTGGCGCTCCTGACCACGCTAGATTTCCAACCAGCCTGTAGTGTCCAGCCGTTTTGATAAGTGCGACTGTAATCAACGGTTCCGGTATAGATATTAATTTCTGAGGGCATGACGCTCAACAGCCCGGCCATGATATCCGGCATTCCGGAATCGCTGATGATGGAATTCAGCGAATTATTAAAATCCCTTGTGAACTGGCCGGCATTGAGGTCAACGGAGATTTGCCCAAGATTATTCTTCAATTTATGTTGGATGTAGAAGTTCCCTAACTGGTTGGACGTCTCGTTACTGATGGTTTTATCCGTGATGGTTTCGGAATAGGGAGCTTCCTGGGGATCGTGCCTGAAAACGGTCTCTCCAAGGCTGGCTTCGTGTCGTTGCACCCAGAATCCGGTCCAGACCACGCCAATAGATGTAGCAGGACTTAGTTGAAAGTCGACACCTGCCTTGGCATTGTGACCATGATTTTTCATCCGGATGGGTGAAACCTGGTTGACGTAGTTATATTGCGCGCCATCCAGCAACCGGCGCTGAAGATCGAAGTTAAAATAATCGCCCCCGCTGTTCACTGCATAGTTTCCAAAAAGGTTAAGTCTCGAGGTTTTGTGATTGATCTGAAAGCTACCTCTTTGACGGCCATACTTGCCGCTGCCCGCGGAAATAGAAACCGATCCATTCGTTCCCACATTTTTATTCTTTTTCAGGCGGATGTCAATAATGCCCGCGTCGCCTCCTGCGTCGTATTTAGCGGATGGATTTGTTATTATTTCGATACGGTCGATATTGCTTCCAGGCATGTTTCTCAACATGGCTACCACCTGCTCTGCCGGCAGATAGGTCTGCTTGCCGTCGATCTGAACAATCACTCCCTGTTTTCCGCGCAAACTCAGCAGATCGTTCTGCATATCTACTACAACCCCGGGTGCCTTCCTAAGTATTTCCAGCGCAGTACTTCCACTTGATACAATGCTGTTGGAAACATTGACGATCATTCGATCGATCCGCTGTTCTATGAAAGGTCGCTTCGCAGCAACCTCAACTTTTCCAAGTTCAGCACTTTCCCGGGATAACATGATCAAGGGGACGGGCATCGTGCTCGTGTTCTCTTCGATTGCACAGAAATGATAGTGGGTTTTGAATCCGACATAAGATGCGGCAAGGAGATAGTTGCCCGACTTAATATTTTCCAGCGTGAACTTTCCTGCCCGGTCTGTAACCGTTCCTTTGACGAGTGAAGAATCGTTGGGCGTGAGCATGAGCACATTTACATTCATCACGGGCTTATGCTCATTATCCTCAATACTCCCGATGATGCGCTGGGAAAAACCGGGCAATGCAAACAATAGTAAGCCAGAAAAAAAAGCGAGGGTTTTTTTCATGATCAGGGGCAGCCATTACTAGTCGTAATAAATGAAGGTAACGGCAATACTTAGAGGAATTTATCCCCTAATCTGGTGATAAGTAATTAAACTACCGTGGAACGCTTGCGGGCAAACATGATCAGGCGTTTAGATCCCTGGCTATCATAGGGGTTGAGTTCATAATCCCCATAGACATCTTCGATTTCAAGCCCGGCTGCGGAGCAAAATTCCTGGAAGTTTTCGAGTCTGAATTTTGCCACCTGCTCCCTGTGCACTTCCGGAGCATGGCCCTGTCCAGGGATTTCAATGCGCTTGTAGATCCAGCGATGGTCGGTCCATCTGTTGATGTGATAAATGATGCCGTCTATCTCTACCTCATCAACAGGTACGAGGTGCTGTTCTGCGTAGTCAACGTTCAGGTAATCAATCAATAGGCGGCCTCCGGGTTTCAGGGCATCGGACATATTCTGAACGACCCTGAAATTCTCACTGTCATCCTGAAAATAACCGAAGGATGTAAAGAAGTTAAAGGCGAAGTCGAATTTATTCCTGCCAAAGGGCTTACGCATGTCGTACTGGTAGAAGTGAAGGATGGGAGATTCGTGAACCCTTGCCTGCCTGATGCTGTTGGCCGAAAGATCGAAGCCGGTAACCTGGAAACCCTGGTCTGCCAGGTATTTGCTATGCCTTCCTGCACCGCATCCAATATCCAGCATGGCTGAACCCGCGGCGGGTTGCAGCATGTCGAGGATGGCATCGATAAACTGTTCTGCCTCCCGGGTATTTCTTTTCGAATAAAGTCTGTGGTAGTCTGCCGAGTCGAACCAGGAATGAAACCATGATGCCGATGCCGACCCAGTGCCCAAGCTTGCCGTCTCTATGGAAGAATTGCCCGACCTGGAAACATCGGTTCTGGGAGTAAGTGTTTGAAGAAAATCAGCAGGGACTAACTTGCGCGTGTGCATCATTGTGAGTTTTTATCTTGATTAATGATGCAAAGTTGGCGCACCCGGAATCGGCCACCATTGACCTATGTCAAGATCAATTTATTTGCCGACCATTTCTTTCTGATTCTGCTCAGGGTTTCAGGAGTGACACCAAGATAAGAGGCGAGCATGTGCTGCGGCACAGTCTGCGCGATACCGGGATAGGTTGTCAGGAAATTCCTGAACCTTTCCTCTGCTGTGGATGACATGGTGGCAACGATTCGTTCGTCCTTTGCTGCCGCGTGTTTTTGCAATCCTATCTGAAAAGCGGCGGCATAGCCTGGCAGCTCGCTGATCAGTCGTTGAAGAGAAGTGTAATCGATCAAAAGGATGTCAGATGGTTCTATCGCATCCATAAAGTAAACCGAAGGACTGCCCTTCATTATCCCTGAACTGTCCGACATCCACCAATTTTTTGGTGCAAACTGCACAATATGTTCCTTTCCCTTATTGTCGATCACATAACTTCTTAAACATCCTGAACATACGAAGGACCCATATTTTGGCACCTCACCTTCACGTATCAGGAATTCTCCTTTGTCGAGGTGCCGGGGTATCAACAATTTTCGAATAAGCGTGACGCCTTCTTCGGTAAGCGTCATTCTTTGCCTGAAGTAATTTTCAATCACTTCAAACATTTCGATAGTATGATTGTCCATTGATTCTATTTTAAGATGTTTTATTTATGAGTGGTAGTATAATACTATTTCTTCCCTGACCAGCCTGCCTGAATTTGCAGCCTTATTTACTACGCAAACTCAACACAAATGAACCCAAAATCATCGTTCGGCAACTGGAATTTTATCGCATTTATCATCATAACTTTTTACGCAATTGGCGCAGAGTTCGTCGAAAGTCTCGTCAATTATCCCTTGTGGCATATTGTCGGCCCCTCGGAAATATGGACTACTTACCACATTGCTCTTGGGCCAAAAATAATCGCCGTGCTGGCCATCCCCGCATTATTGCTGCAGCTGATCACGAATGTTCTGCTTTTGTTTTTCCGTCCGGCTATCCTTCCTAAATGGACGGCATGGATCACACTGATTATCCTGCTTGTTGCAGTGGTATCCAGCGCGACCATCCAGATTCCTATCCAGGCAAAACTCGATTCAGGATACACAAAAGAATTGGTTGATTATCTGATTGATACTGATCTCTATTTGCGTGTATGGATGTCCGTTCTCAGAGGGGCGATCATTGCTTATATGCTATCTCTTGTTGTCAAAAAGGGAACTCAGATCAATTATGCAGTAGCTTGATCAGGCGGTCATATTCAATAACTCGATTGCATTGTTCACTTTGAATTTCTCGAACATCCGACTTTTGATGTTCCTCACGGTATTGTGACTGATGTTTAGGTGCCACGCAATTTCTTTGGTGCTCAGACCCTGCTGAATGAGAGTTACCAGTTCATGCTCCCGTTTGGTGAGACCAGCCTTTTCTTTCCGTGGGTGGTATTCGGCGACTTTTTGAATATGCTCGTCCTGTTTGAGGATCTCGACCTTCACCCCACCAAAGGGTTTTTCACTTGTGATATCCCTGACCAGCGTGAAGTAGAGATTCTCCGCATCTCCCAGACGGAGCACTGCTTTTTCATCATGGAGATAAATATACTGGCCATTTTCTTTCCTGTGCCGGTAGTGAAGTATGGCGCGATAGAGATAATGCTCATCGGGTGGAATGCTTTCGAGATAATCGTGCAGAAATTCGATGCAATCCAGTACATCGGCCTTGTCGGCGTCGTGAACGCTGGCAAAATACCGGTGGATGAGTTGATGGGAGGAGGTCAGATCTGATTGCTTGCCATAAATAGTGTGGCTGTTTTTACTAACGTAATGGATGTCCTGGTGCTGAGCGGGGCAGGTCATAATGACCCAATTCGGAAAGAGCTGATGAATCCTGTTAAAAAGGTAGACCATCTCTTCCTTGTGTTTGATGCCTGCTACATTTACGTATTGGTTGAGAAAGGCGGTAGCCCTGTTGGTCATGCGGATAAGGTGGCCCTGACTGATCATTTTTTTTAAGGTTTCAAAGGTTTGATAAATGGGAGCACCAAAAATGCCCACTTTAAAACCATCAGGCAATCCCCAATACTGGTTATCCGGGAATGGATTATTTCACTTGGACTCCCGGTAAGGGCGGGAGACCCCTACCCGGTTAAATCCGACCAATCCAATAATTTTGATACATTGCGTTTTCTGATCCTTCAGATAGTAAGCAATTCACCCTCCCTTGAATACCCCTGCCGTAGTTTATTTAGCATGATTTGATTTATCTATTTTGACGACTACTGTTTTTTCGAGATCACATATGCTACGCCAGCTCAATGAGCGGAAAGAGTGGGATTTTATCATTATAGGAGGAGGCGCTACAGGTTTGGGCATAGCAGTTGATGCCGCAGGCAGGGGGTTTTCCACTCTGTTACTGGAACAAAGCGACTTTGCCAAGGGCACATCCAGCCGGAGTACCAAGCTGGTGCATGGGGGTGTGCGCTATCTTGCACAGGGCGACATAAGGCTGGTTTACTCGGCACTTCGTGAAAGGGGCCTGCTCATGCACAATGCAGCTCACGTTGTGAAGTGGCAATCCTTCATCATTCCCTGCTATTCGAATCTTGAAAGACTGAAATATTCAGTGGGATTGAAATTTTACGACCTGCTTTCGAGGTCGCACCGGTTTCGGTCATCACGCTTTCTTTCATCTACCACAGTAAGAAACAAGTTTCCGAACATAAAGTCCACGGGATTGAGAGGGGGTGTTGAATACGTGGACGGACAGTTTGATGACGCCCGGCTGGCAATTAATCTCGCGCAGACGGCCATCGAAAACCAGGCATCAGTGCTGAACTATGTTGTGGTTAAAGGCCTCATCAAACAGAACAAACGGGTTACCGGTGTGGAAGCTACCGATCTGGAATCCGGCAGGGATTATGTATTGTATGCAAAGTCCGTTATCAATGCCACCGGTGTTTTTGTGGACGATGTTCTTAAAATGGACAACCCCGA
Organism: uncultured Chitinophagaceae bacterium; assembly: GCA_963808065.1. Lineage (GTDB taxonomy): Bacteria > Bacteroidota > Bacteroidia > Chitinophagales > Chitinophagaceae > Flavitalea. Next base: position 724,587 of record CAWEEK010000005.1, on the reverse strand, counting down.
CAGGGCAGCATTGGTGAGACCCAGCCAGGGAGTGCACATTGTGCTCGACAAAAGATTTCTCCCCGGATCCAATGCGTTGATGATCCCTGAAACCACCGACGGACGCGTATTATTTGTGGTACCCTGGCAAGGCCATTTGCTTGTTGGGACCACAGACACACCAATAAATAGTTATTCACTGGAACCAAGGGCCCTCGATAAAGAAGTTGATTTTATTTTGGAAACTATCCGGAATTATTTAACGGATTCACCTACACGAAAAGATGTGCTGAGTGTATTTGCGGGATTGCGGCCACTTGCCGCGCCAACCGATGAATCCGAAGCTACCAAGGAAATTTCCAGGGACCATAAACTGATGGTGGGTGATTCGGGGTTAATCACGATCACTGGGGGTAAGTGGACCACCTACCGGAAGATGGCTGAAGAAACGGTTGATGCGGCTATAAAATCCGCGTCATTACCGATGACAGATTGCACCACCCGGGAAATGCTGATCCATGGTCGGCCGGAGATCATTTCTGAAACACATTTGTCATTGTATGGCACCGATGAAGAAAATATTCATCAGCTGATCAGGGACAAATCAGTGCTTGCCAAACCTCTCTCGGCGGGACATTCTTATTGTCTTGCAGAAGTAGTGTGGGCGGTGAATCACGAAATGGCAAGAACTATTGAAGATGTTCTGGCACGCAGACTTAGGTTGCTCTTTCTTGATGCGCGGGCGGCCATCGAAGCGGCACCAGTGGTAGGAGAAATAATGATGCAGGAGTTGGGTTATGATGTACTTTGGAAAAAGAAACAGATCGCTGAATTCACTGAACTTGCCAGTCAGTATGTTTGATGTAAATGCAGAAACCAATTGATAATTTAAAACGATTGTAATGGGTGAATACATCCTTTCTCTTGATCAGGGCACAACCAGCTCCCGTGCCATCATCTTCGGCAGAAACGGGAGGATCGTCTCGGTGGCCCAGAAGGAATTTAAACAGATCTACCCCCAATCAGGATGGGTCGAGCATAATCCCAAAGAGATCTGGACCTCGCAGATCGCCGTACTCACAGAAGCCATTGCCAAAGCGGGTATTGTGCCTACTGACATCGCCGCGCTGGGTATTACCAATCAACGGGAGACCACAATCGTCTGGGACAAAAACACCGGTGAACCAGTTTACAATGCAGTGGTCTGGCAGGACAGGAGGACGGCTGCCTATTGCGATGCCATCAAAGCCTCACATGGCAGTACGATCCAGGAGAAAACCGGGCTGATCGTTGATGCGTATTTTTCCGCCTCCAAGATCCGGTGGATCCTTGATAACGTGAAAGGCGCCAAAGAAAAAGCAGACAAGGGTTCCCTGATCTTTGGAACTGTCGACTCCTGGTTGATCTATAATTTGACCAACAAGGCCGTACACGTTACCGATGTAACGAACGCCTCACGCACCATGCTTTTCAATATCAACACACTGGACTGGGATGCCGAATTGCTTGAACTGTTTGGTATACCCGCGTCGATGCTCCCCCGGGTAGCGTCCAGTTCGGAATTGTATGGAACAACCGCGGGCGAGATACTTGCACACAAGATTCCGATTGCGGGCATAGCCGGTGACCAGCAGGCCGCCCTGTTCGGACAAATGTGCATCAGGAAGGGCATGGTGAAAAATACTTATGGAACGGGTTGTTTCATGCTGATGAATATTGGAGACCGGCCAATTGTTTCGAAGAACAACCTCGTCACCACCATTGCCTGGCAACTAAATGGGAAAGTGGAGTATGCCCTTGAAGGAAGCATCTTCATGGCAGGAGCCATTGTTCAGTGGCTAAGGGATGAACTCCACCTTATTCCATCTTCCGCCAGTGTTGAAGCCCTGGCCAGGTCCGTCCCCGACACCGGTGGCGTTTATCTTGTCCCCGCTTTCGCCGGACTTGGTGCACCTCACTGGAATCAGCACGCCAGGGGAACCATGGTGGGCATGACCCGGGGTACTTCTGCGGCACACTTCGCGCGCGCCGCCCTGGAGAGTATTGCGTTTCAGACAAGAGATGTCTTAAAAGCCATGGAATCCGATTCACAGACAGCGATCAAAGAATTGCGGGTCGATGGGGGAGCCACTGTAAACAATCTGCTGATGCAGATACAGGCCGACGTGCTGGATGTGAAAGTGGTAAAACCGGAGATCATTGAAACCACGGCCATGGGCGCAGCCTACCTCGCGGGCCTGGCCGTCTCTTTCTGGAAAGATGTTGCCGAGATCGAACAGCAGTGGATCGTTGACAAGGAATTTACTCCGGTGGATAATCCCTCATTGTCGGTGAAGAAATGGGACGATGCAGTTGATGCTGCAAAATACTGGGCCAATCTGTCTTCTTAGTTCATCTAAAAAATAATCTATGTCTCCATTTGCAGCGGAACTCATTGGAACTATGCTACTCATCCTCTTAGGAACAGGGGTCGTGGCAAACGTGGTGCTCAAGGGCACGAAAGGATTCAATTCAGGGTGGATGGTCATCACGACAGGATGGGCACTGGCAGTTTTTGTGGGTGTAGTTTTCGCCACACCGTACAGCGGTGCACACCTGAATCCCGCAGTGACACTCGGGCTGGCGCTTGCCGGCAAATTCGCGTGGTCAAAAGTGGCTGGCTTTATCCTCGCCCAGTTACTTGGTTCGATGTTGGGAGCATTCCTGACCTGGCTTGTTTACTTCGATCATTTCAATGCAACAGAAGACCCGGGCACGCAGCTGGCCGTGTTTAGCACTGGTCCCGCTATTCAGAACAAGTTGTTCAATTTTATCAGCGAAGTTGTCGGAACCTTTGTGCTCATGTTTGTCATTTTTTATTTTTCTGGTGCTGAATTCACCGGCGAAAAAAAACCGATCGGCCTCGGCTCACTGGGAGCCGTGCCCGTGGCCTTCCTGGTCTGGGCCATTGGTTTGTCACTCGGCGGCACCACCGGTTATGCTATCAATCCAGCCAGAGACCTTGGGCCGCGCATAATGCATAGTGTTTTGCCTATCAAAGGCAAGGGCAGCAGCGGCTGGAAATATGTCTGGGTGCCCATCATCGGCCCATGTATTGGTGCGGCGATTGCCGCCGGTCTCTATGGCTTATTACAGTGATGAACCTGGTTTTCAACATCCAACTTTGCGATGCAGTTTTGGCCGCACAGGTAACGTTAAGATAACGGCGAGGGAATTATTTATTTCTGTAGCTTGGACCAAAACTCTACACCATGGACAGCAGTTCAAATTCACTCAACTGGTTTGAGATACCAGTTACCGACATGCAAAGAGCCCGGCATTTTTACCAGGTCATTTTCGGCATTCATACGGAACAAATGGATATGCCACAAATGCAGATGGCGGGATTTCCCGGCGACGCCTTCAGTGGTAAGGCATTGGGAGCACTCGTAAAAAGCGACATGCATAAACCTTCTCAGGAAGGAGTTGTCATTTATCTAAACGCCAATCCTGATCTCACTACAGTGCTGGATAAAGTGGAACAGGAAGGCGGAAAAATTGTGCTTCCAAAAACACAGATCACGGAGGAAATCGGGTATATGGCTTTCTTTATCGACACCGAAGGCAACAAGATCGGTTTGCACTCACAGAGTTGAGCCAACAGGGTAATAGAAACACAACGCAGGGTTAATCTTCCCTTTATAATGATTTGTTTCATTTGTTCTTCGGCCGGAAGAATTCCATGAACAGAAAAAATCATTAAAATGGAAGACCTGCTTTTTGAAGATTACCTGGATTACTCCAGGCAAAAGACCTTAGAACGGTTTGAATTAACATTCATTGATCCAATTGAGATTGGTATAACAGAAAAATTCCAATTTGAAAACCTGCTGGCAGAATACCGCAGGGTAATAACTTCGGAAAACACTTACTATTATTAATTGATTAATGGACCTCCTGGGTCACCTGCAACTTTTCTTCAAGCTGGTGTTTTTCATCTTCTGTGAATGAAGAGATGTCCAGTATCCCTATGGCGATCTTTCGCAACTTCATGATCTGTTCTACACTGAGTACGGGTAAGTACTGATACAACTGCATGTAGTCTGATACTCCAGGAACTGCGGATGTCATAGAAGTTAATTTGTAGACGCTAAGTAAAGCAAAACGTTCAAGAACCAATATTAATTTTCCCGATTCTTATACAGGACTTGTGCACCTTTCGCAACTCTGAATAAAAGGTTCTTTTTGGTGGAAATTTTTGCGATTCAATGATTTTTCTCATTCATCTTTGATTATTCTGTAAGTATTAATATGTTTGCAACATATGGCATGATTCTTTCATGCGAAATTGCCTTCCCCCCACATCTCCCGTAGAAATATTCAGATTTCATTCCAGTTTTTTAATCGGCACAGTTCACAGAAAGTTCATACAGAAGATATGATCGGTTAATACAGCAGCTGGAATTTTGCGCTTCGAAAACCAAAGTTGACTCTATGTATAAGAATTTACTGTTTGCGATTTTTTTCCTTCTTCTCTTTATCAGTAATTCCACTCAACTCAATGCCCAGACTACACAGGCCTCCATCTCAGGAACTGTTTCTGGTGAAGACAATAAACCACAGGTAGGCGCTACCGTTTCGGTGCGTAATGAGTCCACCGGGTTCCTTACAAAGACCATCACCAATACACGAGGTGAATTCACATTCAAAGAATTGCCGCTTGGAGGGCCTTACACGGTGAACGTAACCTACTCGGGCTTTGGAGACCAGAAAAGAACGGGTTATACATTGAACCAGGGTGACGCGGTTCGCGTGGACATTCCCATGCAGGTGAAGGAATCCAGCCTGGAAGTTGTACAGATCGTCGGATCAGGACTAAAGAATAAGATCGAAAATATTGGTGCCGCCACCGCGGTCTCAGCGAAAACAATGAATGTGCTTCCTGTCAATGGACGAAACTTCACCACCCTCATGGATCTTTCACCACTAAGTCGTGGTGGTACAATTGCGGGTCAGTTGGGCTCCTCCACCAATTACACCATTGATGGAATGAACGCCAAGAACCCCACATCGGCAGGATCAACAACGAGCAGAAGCGGCGCTCCTTATTCGATCTCCATTGAGGCCGTACGTGAATTCAAAGTGGTGACCAATCAATATGATGTAACCTACGGAAGAAGCGGCGGAGGCACAGTAAGTGCGGTAACCAAGTCCGGAACAAACACCATGCACGGTTCGGTATTCGGCTATGGAAGAGCAAACTGGTTGTCCAGTCAGTACGACATTCGGGGCAACAAACGTGACAACGATTATTCCACCTACCAATATGGATTTTCATTAGGCGGGCCCATCATCAAAGACAAACTTCATTTCTTTGTAGCATGGGACCATCAGCAGGACAACCGCTCACTGGTCATTGCAGACATACGGTCGGCCGCGGATGAAACCCGTTTTAACGCTACGCGGGAAACGCTGGATAATTTTGTTGCCATCGCCAGGGATAAATATGGAGTATCAGGTAAACCACAGTTCGGCAGCTTTGACAAAAGACGCGGCTCCGATGCTGCCTTCGCTCGGATCGACTGGCAGATCAACAGCAGAAACCTGTTGACGATCCGCGATAATTTCACCAATGATAAAAACAAGCTCGGCCTGGTAGACAACACTGCCATTAATCTTTATGAATCGACTGGCAATGATTACAATCGCGACAACAGCCTGCTGGCCACTCTCCGCACCTCCGTTAGTCCAAGACTGACAAACGAACTAAAGATCCAGCACCTCTACACTTATCAGTCGAGTGAGCCCGGCGAAGAATTACCCAGCGCCAACATCCCGAGGGCAATTGTTGAAAACGTTCCTTCAACAATCGATGGAGTCGTCAGGTCAACAACCATTCAGCTGGGAGGACACCGCTTCGCCCAGGAAAAATTCGACAACCATGTATTGCAACTTGTAAACAACGTGTATTACAACACCAACAAGATCAAATATACTTTTGGCGTCGACGCCATGTACACGAGGTCGCATTCCTTGTATGGAAGTGAAGTGAACGGCAGGTTTCATTACAATGGGCTTACGGCATTTGAAAACAATGAGCCTTATCGTTATTACCGTGAAGTGCCGCTGGTGCCGGATCCCAGCGTAGTTGGAAAAATTTTCAACTTTGGTCTCTATGGACAGTTGCAGACAAAACTTGCGAAAGGTCTGGAGTTGATCGCCGGTCTGCGTTTCGACTATGCACATTATCCTTCATCGCCGCTTAACCCCGTGGTCTTTGAAGACCTCGGCGTACGGACAGACAATAAACTCAAGTCATTCGTTGTCCAGCCCCGGTTTCAGTTTACCTGGGATTTGAATGAGCAACATTCTGACTATATCCGGCTGGGCGCAGGCGTGTTCGCCTCCGACCTCAACAATTATGTAACGATCAACAACCTCGTATTTGACGGATATCATTCCGCAACAGTAGATGTAAGGGCTCCAAATATTCCGCCTGTTGATTTTGCCGCCTACCGGGCCAACCCATCAACCATTCCGACGCTTTCACAGTTTCAGTTGCCCACCATCAACACCAATGGTCCCGATGCGCAGGTGCCCGTAATGTACAAAGCGAATATTTCCTACAGTCACTACTTTACCGCGAGACTAAAAGTGGGCATTTCGGGATATGCCACGCTCGGACGACACAATTACATGTATGTCGACAGGAACATGGTGAACGAACCTTATTTCAGACTTCCCAATGAAGACAATCGTGGGGTCTACGTGCCAGTTGAAACAATGCCGGCAAACGGCGCTGGCGATTGGCTGCAGGGTCGCATCAGCAACAGGCTGGGACGTGTGCTGGAGTTGAACAGTGATGGAAAAGTAAATCAGTTTGCGGTCGTGATCGACGGAACGTATCAATACTACAAGGACGGCGACGTCACCGTGAGCTATACCTGGAACGACACCCGGGACAATACCTCATTTAATGGGAATGTGGCCAACACGGCAACGCTTTCGCTTCCTGTGAAAGACGATCCCCGCAACCTCAGTAAAATGAGTTATTCGGATAACCAGTTCCGTCATAAGGTTGTGGTCTATGGAACAGTGCCGACATTTTTGGGTATCAGCATTGGTGTCCGTTATTCCGGAATCGGGGGAACCCGTTATTCGATGTTGTCCGGAGCCAACAGTAATGCGGATTTTGTTTCCGGCACCAACGACCTAGCCTATATTTTTGATATTAACAATCCTTCCGTTCCGCAAAATGTCAGAGATGGATTGACAGCGATTCTCAATAATCCGGACGCCAGCGAAAGCATCAAAGAATACATAAAAAAATATTCAGGAAAGATTGCCGACCGGAATGCCGGGGTCAATGGATTTTATGGCATCTTCGATCTGCGGATCGCTAAGAAATTCGGACTGCGCAAGTCGCACCAGATCGAAGTGTCGGGGGATATTTTCAACGTGGCCAATATGCTGAACAAGAAATGGGGAGCCTTCAAAACGCTGGGCAACCAATCCTTGTACGGAACAGGGATAGCGGCTACGGAATCGAGCCCTGCTTTGCCCGCATTTGACAAGGAAAACCGCCAGTTCAATTACCGGGTGAATACTGCCGGGGTGGCGAATCCTTCGGGTGATCCATTCCAGATCCAGTTAGGGTTGCGGTATATCTTTTAACGATTGCATATCTCATTTTATGAAGAGGGTTTTGGTTATTTTGCTCATGCTCAGTATCGTAGCGGGCGCGTCATCTCAAAAACAATTCCTTAAGGAAGGACATCGCGGTTGTCGCGGGCTGATGCCCGAGAATACGATTCCTGCGATGAAAAAAGGGCTGGATCTTGGGGTTGATGTACTTGAGTTAGATCTGGTGATCTCGAAGGATAAAAAAGTAGTGGTGTCTCACGACGCCGTGATGAATTCGGAAATTTCCCTCAATCCTTCGGGTGACACGATCTCCAAAGCGGAACAGAAGAAGCTCATTCTGTATGGGATGAGTTATGCCGAAATCAGGAAATATGATGTGGGAAGCAAGCATCATCATGAGTTCCCGCAACAGCAAAATTTACCGGCTTACAAGCCGCTGTTTGCGGAATTGATTGATTCAACAGACGCATACGCCAGGCAAAAAGGGTTGAAGCCGCCTTCTTACAATGTCGAAATCAAATCCAACCCGACAACGGACGGTATCAATCAGCCACCGCCCCAGGAATTTGTCGACCTGGTTGTCGGGATCTGTAAAAGCAAGGACCTTTTCGGGAGGATGAATATCCAGTCATTTGATCCCCGGCCTCTTCAACTCATCCATAAGCAATACCCGGATATCGAACTGTCCTATCTCACCATGAATTTCAAGTCTGTAGAAGAGAATTTAACCACTCTTGGTTTCAAACCGAATATCTACAGTCCGAATTACAAGACCGTGACCAAAGAATCAGTGAAATATTGCCACGACAATGGCATCAAAATCATACCCTGGACCATAAACACAAAGGAAGAAATCGAAGCCATTCGAAATCTTGGCGTTGATGGGATCATATCGGATTATCCGAACCGGCTTTAAATCAGAGCGGAGAAACAGAGCGGAGAGCGAAGAAGCGCTTCGCCCTCTTTCTCTTTCTCTTTCTCTTTCTCTTTCTGTTTCTGTTCCCGCCTTCGCTAAAGCTTCGGCGGGCGAGCCTGTTCTTGTTTCTGTTCTGTTCCTGTTTTCCCGCTCTCCGCTCTGATATCTAGATTTAGATTAATTTCAGTAGTCTAAATCTACCTTGCTGCTATGAAAGTCATACTGTCCATCCTGATCTTTTCATTTTGTTTTACTGGTCTCCACGCACAGTCCGGGTCGATTGGCGTTTTTACGCACAATGAAGACATCGGCAACCCCAAACTGAAAGGAGACGCGCGATATGACGCGGCCACCAAAACCTATTTTGTAAAAGGAGCCGGATACAATATCTGGTTCGCCCGCGATGAATTCCGTTTTCTCTACAAAGAACTAAGTGGCGATTTTACCCTCAGGGCGAATTTCCAGTTCGTGGGCTCCAAAGGCAACGCCCACCGCAAAATGGGCTGGATGATCAGGGAATCTTCTGATGAAGCTGCCGCCAGCATCAATGCCTGTGTGCACGCTGATGGACTGGTGGTGCTGCAGTGGCGACCACTCAAGGGTGATTCCATGCGAGACCCGGAAGGAGAGATCTTCTTTCCGAAAAAGGAAGTGTACCAGGTTATCGAAATGGAAAGAAAGGGCAATGAGGTCACGATGAAGGTTGGTCAGCCTGGTGAAGCGCTGCAACTGGTAGGCACACACGCCATGCCCAATTTCAAGGACCCCGTGCTTGCAGGGTTGTTTATTTCTCCGCACGATGAAGGCGCTATTGAAGAGATGAAGGTCTGGAATGTGAGTATCGTGGAACCTGCGGGAAAAAAAGAAAAGAAGCGAAAATAGGCCCGGACAGCGATAAACTTCCTTCACCCCACCCCGAAATCAATCGACGATGAAACACATCCTCCTGTTCTGCCTTTCACTGGTCATGGTTTCCATCAGCTTTGGACAGTCATCCTCTTCATTTAATAAAACGCTGGCGGATTCTCTTGGAGCCGACGAATACGGCATGAAGCAATACATGTTGATAATACTCAAAACCGGCTCTGATACCAGCGCGGGCAAAGAAAAAACAGATCAGCTTTTCCGTGGTCACATGGCCAATATCAATAAAATGGCAACCGACGGCAAACTGGTGGTGGCAGGTCCCTTTGGAAAAAACGACAGGCGATACAGGGGCATATTTATCTTAAATGTGAAAACGGAGGTGGAGGCAAAATCACTTCTCGCCAATGATCCTGCCATCAGCGGCAACCTTCTGGCAGCTGAAATCTATCCATGGTACGGGTCGGCAGCTCTGCCCATGTATCTCGACGACCACAAAAAGATTGAAAGAGCAGCCCCTTAGGTGGTCTTTTTTCATCTTTTTAAAGAAATAATTTAAAATGATGTTAATCTTTTGAAAAAATATCTGAAATTCGTAAGACCTCTCGAAACACAAAAAGCAGCGCCAAGCTTAAGCCATACGTAAGAAAGTATACTATTCCTGTTTACGATCGTGCACACCTGTCAACGCGATCACCAAAAACTGCTGAGTTATGATGAAATCTACCATTGCATTTTCATGTTTATTCCTGTGTATGCTCGGTTCGGTATTCGCCCAGAATGCCCGAACGGTCACAGGAAAAGTAACCTCTCTCAAAGACAAGTCGGGCATCCCCGGCGTTTCCGTTGTAGTTAAGGGTTCTTCCCAGGCAGTTGTCAGCAACGCAGATGGCGTGTTTTCAATTAATCTGCCCCCAACGCGGACTTTACTGGAAATCTCTTCTGTGGGTTTTACAACCCAGGAAGTAGCTGTGGGACCAACACAGACTTCAGTTTCCGTTAGCCTCGAAGAAAATTCCGAACAAATGGGAGAGGTGGTCGTTACGGCTCTTGGCATTACCAGGGAAGCCAAGACACTCGTTTATGCGGCCCAAACGGTTAAGCCGGCTACACTAACCGAAGTACGAGATCCCAACAATGTGCTCAACTCACTAACGGGTAAAGTGGCGAATGCCGTTGTTACCCAGGGTTCGGGCGGACCCGGCAGTGGTGCCCGCATTGTGATGCGTGGCAACCGCAGTATCCAGGGCAGTAACAACGCACTGATCGTTGTGGATGGTGTACCTATTACAAACAGCACAAGCAGCACCGCAGGAAGTGATTTCGGATCGGTTCAGAGTTCCGATGGTGCATCAAACATCAATCCCGATGACATCGAATCGATGACAGTACTTCGTGGTGCCTCTGCGGCGGCTCTTTATGGTAGCCAGGCGGGTAACGGTGTGATCGTGATCACTACAAAGAAAGGCCAGAAAGGAAAAATCTCAGTTTTCCTCAATTCAGGTATCGCCTTTGAAAAGCCATTTGCAATACCAAGGTTTCAGAACAGATACGGTCAGGGCAATGGCGGCAGCCGGCAGGACACACTTACGTCCGGTGAAAGCTGGGGCGCTGCCATGAATGGTGAGTCGGCGATTAACCATCTTGGTGAGTCAACTACTTACAGTTCTCAACCCGACAACGTAAAGGATTTTTTCAGAACAGGAACCACACTCAATAATTCGATTGGCGTATCCGGAGGGTCCGATAAAATGCAGACTTACCTGTCCTACACCAACAGCGCCATACAGGGAATTGTACCAAAGAACAATCTGATGCGTCATACTGTGAACCTGAGGCTGAGCAACCAGATTACTAGCAAGTTCTCCACCGATGCCAAGGTGACCTATATCAGCCAGGACATCGACAACAGGCCAAGAACGGGAGAAGAAAACGCGCCGGTGATCGACATATACCAAATCCCCAGGAATGTGCCGCTGTCAACTGCAAAACAATATGAAACAGTTGATGGAGGTATCCCAAAGACAACAGCCTGGCCGAGTACGCTTAGCTCTATCTATCAGAATCCCTACTGGGTGATAAACCGCACCGCAATCAATGAAACGCGTGACCGCGTCATTGGTTTTCTGAGTGCAAAATACCAGCTCACACCGTGGCTCGATGTAACCGGTCGTGCAAACCTGGACAGGACCTTTGACAGGACGGAAACACAATATTCAGCCGGAACGATCTTGTGGGCTTCACAAGCCGGTGGCTATTATCAGAGAAGCAGTATTACTACAACCCAAAAATGGTTTGACCTGATACTGAATGGGCAGAATGATATTACCAACGATCTCACTATCGGGTATCACGTGGGCGGGATCTTCCAGGACAACAGATTTGATCAAATCAACGCCATTGCAAACGGACTGAATATTACCAACAAGTTCAGTATCGACTATGCCACCAGTCCAAGGATTGAAGGACTTGCGGAATCCATCCAGACTCAGTCTGTGTTCGGACAACTCAACCTTTCCTTCAAGGACTTCCTGTTCCTCGATGCGAGCTTGAGAAACGACTGGACCTCACCCTTGCCCACGCCTTACAGTTTTCAGTATCCTTCGGTCGGGATCTCGGCAATTATCTCCGACATGGTCAGGCTTCCTACATTGTTTTCTTTCCTGAAGGCCAGTGTGAATTATGCTGAAGTCGGCAATGGTGGCCGTCCCGCGATCAGAAACAGTACTTATACTTATGCACAGGGTGCAGGAAGTGGATTTTTGACACGTGACGCAACACTTCCACTTCCTGGTCTCAAACCTGAGATCGTAAAGAATATTGAAGTCAACCTCGATGCGAAGTTCCTTGCCAATCGTTTGGGTCTAACCCTGTCGTTTTACAAGAGTAATTCCACTAACCAGTTGCTTCGGATCGGTCTGCCTACCGCCACTGGTTATAGTGATAAATACATCAATGCCGGCGATATACAAAACACGGGATTTGAAGTGGTCGTCAATGGTACGCCTGTGCAGAATGACCAGTTCACCTGGGACCTGACCCTGAATTTTGCGACCAACAAGAATAAAATTATCAAGTTGAGTGATGACCTTAAGGAAACACAGCTTGCAGGTGGTTATGGCCGTTCAGCCACGCCGCAGGTAAAGGAAGGTGGTAGTTATGGTGATCTCATCGGACTTGGTTGGGCAAGATCAACAAAGGGTGGATACCAGGTTACAGCTACGGGTATTCCGGTTGCCACCACGGACAGGATCTATCTCGGAAACTTTAATGCAAAGGCGACGCTGGGTTTTTCAAATTCATTTACATACGGAAGGTTCGGGTCTGAGAATCCTGATCGATGGACGGATTGGGGGAACCATGGTTTCAGGAACGGAAATGAACCTGGCCTTCAGCGGTATTCCTGAAGTAACCGGAGATTATCGCGACGCTGGTTCGCTCAATCTCAACGGTCAGGATGCCGACGGCAACCCTATCTCGGCCACTACATCCGCACAGAATTTCTGGCAGATCGCTTCCGGTAAAAGATATGGTGTCGCTGAGTTCTTTTCTTATGACATGACCAATTTCAGGGTCAGGGAACTTTCCTTCGGTTATGATATACCTACCAAGGCCGACAACAGCAAGTTCATCAAGAAGGCAAGAATTTCATTTGTTGCCAGGAACCTGTTCTGGTTGTATCGCGGAAGTTCCAAGCTGGACATTCCAATGATCGGCACGCGTAAAATGTGGTTTGATCCGGACATGAGTCTGGGTAATGGCAACTTTCAGGGTATTGAATATGGAAACCTTCCATCGACAAGAACCCTTGGTGCAAACCTTCAATTGACATTCTAAATCCTGATCGACCTAAAGAAAATAATTATGAAAAGAATATATTTTAACTCATTGGGCACGGTCACTACACTTGCATTGACCGTTATGGTCCTTTCGACCTCGTGTACAAAAGATTTTGAGGACATCAACACCAATAAAAATAAGGTTGTCACGATTGGTCCATCTGAACTTCCCTTTCTTTTTTCAAAGGCTCAATCGGTGGCTACTATCAACCAGGGAAACTACCAGGTGGCTCAGAATCTCTTTGCCGACCAGTATGCACAGTATTATGCCTGTGTCGCCACTTATTTTCCTTCTGACAGGAATGTGATCAGGATGGACTGGGTCGGCGCGGCTTTCAATCCGATTTATACCCAGGTGGTTCCGCAGTTGCAGACACTATTTACAAATACGGATCCTTCCAGTCCCGAATATGCATTGTCTAATGTGATCTGGGTGTTGGCCTTCAGCAAGGTCACTGACTATTGGGGACCGATCCCCTATTTTCAGGCCGGAACCCCTGGCACTACAGTTCCTTACGATGCACAGGATCTCATCTATGATGACTTCTTCAAGAGACTGGCTACTGCGGTAGAAGTATTGAAGGCAAACACCGGGGCGAAGCCATTCGGTTCAGCAGATCTTATCTATGGTGGTGATGTTTCGAAATGGCTGAAGTTTACCAACACCCTTCGTCTACGCCTGGCGATGCGGATATCCAAGGCCGATCCTGCCCGGGCACAGGCTGAGGCGGAAGCTGCGGTGGCAGATGGCGTGATGATGAAGAGCCCTGACGACGACGCGTTTATCAAGAGAAGCGTGAAGGGCGATGATGGCAATGGTTTGTCCATCATGTCCGACTGGAATGAGTTCAGGATGAGCGCATCGATGGAGTCTTATCTCAAAGGATATGAAGATCCCCGTTTGCCAGTTTATTTTCTGCCGGTTGGTGCCAACCAGGCTAATCCGGGGGGTAATGGACAATACGATGGTGTACGAAATGGTCTTTCATCAACACAGCTGACCCAGACGGTTAACCTCGCAACGAACAATTCGCATGTGGGCGCCAGATGGTCTTCTCCTGCATTCGGAGGTGTTGGGAATCACAATGAAACTCCTCAAAATGTTTTAGAATCCGCAGAATCATATTTCCTCCGTGCTGAAGGAAAATTACTGAACTGGAATATGGGACCTGAGTCTGCAAAAGACTTGTATGAAGCGGGAATCACCAATTCAATGGCGCAATGGGGTATTATCGACGCCGGTGCAGTGTCTTCCTACGTCAGCAGTAGCAAAACTCCGATAGCACCGGGTGACTTCCTGAATTCACCTCCCGTTGCAACGATTCCGGTGAATTGGGCAGCAGACCAGGCTACACAATTACAACAGATCGCCACCCAGAAATGGCTGGCACTCTTTCCGGACGGAATGGAAGCCTGGGCTGACTATCGTCGAAGCCGTTACCTGAAATTATATCCTGTTGCCAATACCGACAATACCGACATCAAGAATACGACCACTGAATACATCCGGCGTATTCCTTTTCTCGAGAACGAAACCATCGTCAATGGTCCCGCAGTTGAGGCCGCAAAGACATTGCTCGGTGGTCCTGACAAGGTCACTACACCACTATGGTGGGATAAGAATTAATCATGTTCATGTCTTTTTGAAATATTCCATTGCTCCGGCAATGGAATATTTTATTTATATAGCATCCTGAAACTATTCGTATGGTCAGATCCCTGTTGAGGCTCCTGCCGGTGCTTGCTGTATTGATCCCGGGTTGCGACAAAGAACCACAGCGACTGTTCAGTTCGCTGGACGCCGGTGATACAAACATCGAATTCAAAAATGAACTGTTCGAAGGCGAATCACTGAACGTCATGAACTACTCCTATTTCTACAATGGGGGTGGTGTGGCCATCGGCGACATAAACAACGACGGTTTACAGGATATTCTTTTCACCGGCAACATGGTGAAGAACCGCCTGTATCTGAATAAAGGCAATCTGGAATTCGAAAACATCACCGAAAAGGCGGGCATTGCCGAAAAACAGGGCTGGTGCACCGGCGCTACCATGGTTGACATCAATGGAGACGGAAAACTGGACATCTACATTTGCCGTTCCGCCGATGGTGACGCAGCCAGAAGGAAGAACCTCCTCTTTATCAATAATGGTAACCTCACCTTCACAGAAAAAGCAGAACAGTATGGTCTGGCCGATCAAGGCTATTCTACCCAGGCTGCTTTTTTTGATTACGACCGGGACGGCGATCTCGACATGTTCCTCATAAACCATTCTCTCCAACAATATGCCACCGGCATCCAGGAAAGTACCGACATCCGCAACAATAAGAATCCAAATTTCGCAAGCAAGCTGTACCGCAACGACAACGGCCATTACAGCAACGTGAGCGAGGAGGCAGGAATCACATCCAATGTGCTCAGCTTCGGCCTCGGCATCGCCATCTCGGATGTAAACCGCGACGGATGGCCGGACATGTACGTGTCAAACGATTTCAATGAACCGGATTATCTCTTCATCAACAATGGCAATGGCACCTTTTCGGAAAAACTAAGTGAGTGCATGGATCACATCTCTATGTATTCGATGGGCTCCGACTTTGCCGACTACAACAACGACGGGCTTACCGACCTGGTTACCCTTGACATGCTTCCTGAAGACAACCGAACTCAGAAAATGCACAACGGTTCAGAAAATTTTGACAAGATGCAGATGCTGTTCCGAAAAGGATTCTACTACCAGTACAGCAGGAACATGCTGCAGAAGAACAATGGTGACGGCACATTCAGTGAAATTGGGCAGCTCGCGGGTATTGCGAATACCGACTGGAGCTGGAGCTCTTTGTTTGCTGATCTTGACAACGACGGCAACAAGGACCTCTTTGTTTCCAATGGCTATGTAAGAGATTACACTGACCTTGATTTTCTTAAATACACCATGGATGAAGCCATCAAGGCAAGGAATGAATCGAAAGAAGTAGTGGCGAGTGATTTTATATCCCACATGCCCACTACCAATATTCCCAACTATCTTTTTCAGAACAAGGGCGATGGAAGGTTTGAAAAAAAGACGGTGGACTGGGGGATGGACAAGTCCGGCATCGCTTCCGGAGCAGCCTATGCCGACCTGGACAATGATGGTGACCTGGATCTGGTAATTAATAACACCAATGAGGTTGCTTCGGTATACAAGAATAATGCGGAAACGCTGATCGGGAACCATTTTGTACGGATCGCGCTAAAGGGCGATAAGGCCAATGAAAGAGGCCTCGGCACCAGGGTGACGGTGCACTGCGGAACCCGGCAATATTTTCAGGAACAGGCTCCCGTTAGAGGGTTTCAGTCCTCGGTTGATCCTGTCTTGAATTTTGGTTTGGGCAAGACCGCAACCATCGATTCAGTGGTAGTAGTGTGGCCAAACAATAAAATGCAGGTGCTCAAATCACTGGCTGCTGATAAAACCTACACGGTGCAACTATCCAGCGCCGACCGGGAATGGACACCTTCGCTTCCAACGTCGGCGAACACACTGTTCGCTGAAGACTCCACGCTCCGGTTTGCACATCGTGAAAACCCATTCAACGACTTTACGCTGCAGACACTGCTGCCACATTATTGTTCCCGTCCGGGTCCGGCTATGGCAAAGGCAGACGTGAATAATGATGGCAGGGAGGATTTGTACATCGGAGGGGCGAGAGGACAGGCTGGCCAATTATTTATCCAGGATGCAAATACAAAATTCAAATCGGTTGCTGAATCCGCGTTCCAAAAAGATTCCCTGTCGGAAGACGTGGCGGCTGAATTTTTTGACGCCGACGGGGATGGCGACGCCGATCTGTTTGCCGGCAGTGGGGGATATGAAGTGGATGCGAAGGATGCCGCTCTGCAGGACAGGTTGTACATCAATAATGGCAAGGGAATATTCACATCAAAGCCGAACACGATTCCCTCGAAAAATTTCGGCACCGGCGTGGCAAGGGCTGCCGACATTGACGGCGACGGAGATAAGGACTTGTTCGTGGGGGGCCGGGTTGTTCCGGGTAAATATCCGCAGACGCCGGAAAGCCGGATACTGATCAATGACGGCCACGGCAATTTTTCTGATGGCACTGCAAGTGTTTTTCCTGCGCTGAACACTTTGGGTATGGTCACCGATGCGATCTGGACCGACCTGAACAACGATCATCAGCCCGACCTGATCGTTGTGGGAGAGTGGATGCCGATTAAATTTTTTCTCAATGAAAAAGGAAGATTGCGCGATGCATCCGCAACATATATAAAATTTGCTTCTGGTGGATGGTGGAATACCATAACTGCGGCAGACATGGATGCAGACGGAGATCAGGATCTCATTCTTGGCAACCTCGGCTCCAATGGACAATTCACTGCAAGTGAGAAAGAACCTGTGAGTATCTACTTCAATGATTTTGACGGCAACGGTTCGGTGGATCCGGTGTTTTGCTATTATATCGATGGCGTTTCCTATCCCGCTGCTTCAAGGGATGATCTTACCGACCAGCTGCCACTGCAGAAGAAGAAGTTTCTTAGATACAGTGATTATTCAACCGCAACGATATCGGACTTGTTTAGTCCGGAGCAATTGAAGGAAGCGAAGGTGCTAAAAGCCGAGTTGCTGAAAACTGTTTACCTGCAGAACAATGGAGCGGCGGGTTTTGAAATGAAGACGCTGCCGGATGAAGCGCAGTATGCACCTGTGCATGCCATCGCGGTGCTGGATGTAAATTCAGATGGGAACAAGGACCTCGTGCTAGCCGGCAATGAGATCTGGACCAGGATCAAATTCAGCCGCTATGATGCCAACCATGGCGTGGTGTTGCTGGGTGATGGCAAAGGCGGGTTCAGGTATCTGCCGCAAACCAGCAGTGGGCTTAAGATCCGTGGTGAAGTGAGGGGTGTGGAATTGATCAATGGAAACCAATTGATATTTGGGCTGAATGATTCGCAGGCAAAGACCTACAGGTTAAGAAATGGTGCCGAACTTCAAAAAGGTAAACGCCGCTGATAAGGAAAGTGTGCGTATGCTCCAAATGCCTTTAAAAAACAAACCCGGCCGAAGATCCGGACGGGTTGTACAATTATCAATTCAATTTTATTAGTTTTCTCTTTGTTCAAGAAGGGCTTTCGGTATTTTTTTCGATGTCTTTCTGATCAATAATACCCTTCCTACATAGCCACCGAGTTCCGCGATGGTAACCGGGGTCTGTTTGTTCCTGTTCCTGTTTCTTAACAGGAGGATGAAACAAATGGCAACACCGGACATGGCGAGGCCGGCGCCAACATACTGGGAGGCGGCGTATCCGAAACCCGCTGCGAGCGGCAGGCCACCTAAAAAGGCACCCAGGGCATTACCCATGTTTCCACCTGCCTGGATGGAGGCAGACGCCAGCATTTCAGAGCCTTTAGCCACACGGATCATCATCATTTGGATCGGTGAGATCACCGCAAAGGCGATCATGCCGGTGATGAAGGTCATCACCACTGCCGGTATCTTATATGGCGATACCAGGGCAACGATGACCAGTGATACCACCATGGCCAGGAGCAGAGCGGTGGTGGTTTTCAGGGGAGAGAATCTGTCGGCCAGCTGGCCGCCAAGAAAATTTCCCAGCGCCATTCCCAGGCCCGCAACGATCATGATGATCGTTATGAGGTTGGGTGAGAAGCCTGCAACCTCGGTCATCATCGGTGCGATATAACTGATCCAGGCAAAAAGACCGCCGGTGCCCACAGAAGTCATCAGCAGGATCAGCCAGGGTTCTGGTTTTTTAAAAGCGGCGACGCTGCTGGCGAGGCCTTCGCTTTTTGTTGCCGTAAGATTAGGCATCCATTTCTTTATGGCGAATACGGCCAGCAGAGCGATTGCGGCTACAGCGATAAATGATAGCCTCCAGCTGAGGTTGTGACCAATATAAGTACCTATCGGAACGCCAATGATATTGGCAACAGTCAGCCCAGCGAACATCATGGATACGCTGCTGGCTTCTTTCCCCGGATCAGCCAGTCTGTTGGCCACCACTGCGCCCATACCGAAGAAGGCACCATGTGGAAGACCGGCAAAAAACCGGGAGATCATGAGCAATTCATAGGATGGCGACAGGGCGAAGAGCGCATTGAAAATACCACAGATCGCCATCAGACCCATCAGCACTTTTTTTGGCGGGAGATGGGCTGTGAGCATTGTCATCAGCGGTGCGCCGATCACCACACCCAGAGCATAGATGGAAATCAGGTGCCCCGCAGTAGGGATGGTGATCTTCAGTGAAGCAGCCATGTCGGGCAGTACACCCATGATCAGGAATTCCGTCATACCGATAGTAAACCCTCCGATGGTGAGGGTGAGTAAACTTGGCTTGAGTGTGGTAAAAAGTTTTTGTATGCTCATGTCAGCGGTTTACTTATGATAAGGCAATTTGATTGTAGATGCCGGTGCGCAGGAGTTCCTGTACTTCGTCGCTTTCTGCTGAGGGTGTTGGTGCTGACGAAAGGGAGGATACTGCGGTGTTGATGGTGGCCATGTTATAAGCAACCACAACGTCTTTCATTACGGCGGCTTCAATCAGTTCGGTAAACCAGGGTTCTTTCTTCTCTGATTTTAATGGGTCGCCGAAGACCAGGAGCATGTCCACATGATTTTCTTTGATCAGTCTTTTCACCTGGTGGTATCCACCGGCTCGGCCGTGGTCGAGGTTGAGCACCTGGGTATGGAGTGTGCCTTCGAGGATGCCGGCAGTGCGAGCTGTAGAGATGATGATATGGTGTTTCAGCGGATGCTTATGTGCATAGGACCATTCAATCAGCGCCTTCCTGGATTCTGGTGCCGCCAGGATGACGATTCTTTTGAGATTTTCGAATTTGAGGGTATTGTTCATATATGTGGTTTGGATATACTAAAATGTTGTTTGTTGAACCGGTAAAAGCGTTAGAAAACTTGTTATACTGTCAGCAGGGGTGCTGCTGAGAGATTCATTTGGCAGGCAGGTTGAATCTCTTCCGGTCTTTGTGTATAAACGACACAAATGTACAAAATATTGTTTAAACGTTTAACCCTTTCCAGCTATTTTAACACCCCTATTACACTTGAAAATTAGGAGGAATTTCGCAGATTGCTACCCAAACTCGGGTTATCTTTAACCATTGAGTTTAAACGATTAACGCTGCATTTTTTAGCCATAACACCATGAAAAAGGTCTCCCTTAAGGACATTGCCCGCGAAGTAGGGGTGTCTACCGCACTGGTTTCCTATGTCCTCAACAACAAACGTGAAGGCCGGATCAGCAAACAGATCGCCGCCCGGATCAAAGATGTGGCCCGCAAACTGAACTATCGCACCAACCAGATCGCCAGAAGCCTGAAAATCAGCAAGACCTTTACCCTGGGCCTGATCGTGGCCGACATCTCCAACCCCTTTTCCTCCGCCCTGGCCCGCATCGTTGAGGACGAGGCAGACCGTCATGGCTACACGGTGCTCTTTGGCAGCTCGGACGAGAACGCCGTCAAGTTCAAAAAACTCATCGACACCTTCCTCAACCGCCAGGTCGACGGCCTCATCGTTTCCCCTCCGGCCGATTCAGAAGACCAGCTGCTGATGCTCCAGCAAATGGATCTGCCCTTCGTCCTGCTTGACAGGTACTTCCCCACGATCAAAACAAATTATGTCGCGATAAATAACTACCAGGCGGCGAAAAATGCGGTCAGCCACCTCATTGACAAGGGCAGCAGTCAGGTTGGCCTGCTGAGTTTCAACTCTACGCTCTACCACCTCAAAGAAAGAAAACGAGGTTATCTGTCGGCGCTGAAAGAAAATGGCATCATCTCAAAAAAGAAATGGATAAGAGAAGTGGACATCTTCACGAATAAAGAGGAAACAGAAAAGGCCATGGCCGAACTGCTTAAGGGACCCGACCCCATCGACGCCGTGCTATTCGGATCCAATGTGATTGCCGGTCATGCCCTGCGTTATATTAATTCAACAGCCATTCGCGTTCCGGAGGAGCTTGCCATTGTCAGCTTTGATGAGACCGACACCCTTGACCTTTTCTACTCTCCGCTTTCTTACATACGGCAACCACTAGCCGAAATGGGAGTGCAGGCCACCCGCATCCTGCTGGATTGCATAGAACACAACAATAAAGTCAGTCATATTGAAATGGAAACCACCCTGGTGGTGAGGGCTTCATCAGTGCGCAAAACGGAATAATGTTATTTCACGCCAAGGCGCCAAAGATTTCACGCAAAGGCGCAAATGAAGTCGCAAAGGCGCAATAAATACTGATCTCTTTGCGGCTTGGCGTACCCTGCCGCAGGCAGGGCTTAGCGTCTTTGCGTGAAATAAAAGATACTGATCTCTTTGCGTGAAATCTTTCGGCGTAACTTTCGCATTATGAAACGCCGCAGCAGACTCTACCTGGCCATCGCGCAGGAACCGTTGCCTATCCAGGTGAAAAGAAAAATCATCAGCGCCGGCCACCTGGCGGGAACAACGCCCGAAACACTGGCGGAATCCAGCAACCTCAGTTCCGACCTCTTGTTCGAAACAAATGAATTTGCCCTGCTCTGCCTGAAGCTGCAGAAACTGGTATTTGAAAAGAAACCGGAAGCCATACTCACCTGCTCACAGGTATCCGCATGCGAAACGGTGCAGGATTGCATCGACCTGGTTGAATCCACCATTAAATCCTGAACCTTTCCATGAAACGGACCATCCTCGCACTGATCATCCTGGTTGGCGGCATCAATGCCAGCGCCCAGACAAAGACCGTGATCGAAAAAAGCCTTTCGATTCGCAATGCCTTCGAAGCCGCCAGTGAACGACCTGCTCCCGCTCAGGCCGCTTTCACCATACCGGATTCGGGGAAGGCTTCCTATCAGATCAATCTTGGTATCGCCTGGAATTGGAACTATAGCCGCATCGGTCTTGATGACAAGGTGAAGATCCATTCCTTCAGCCCTTTCGCTGTCCTTAACAAAAACACCATGATCGAAGATGAACAACACAATTACAAACTGGGCTTCGACCATGAATTCAGTTTTGGAACGGAGAACGACCAGCGTAACAGCGTCAATTACCTCCATTCTTCCCTGCAGTTTATGAACGACAGGACCACCCGTTCACGGTCCTTTATCGCCACGAGTTATTTTTCTTTGCTCAGAGACGAATTGCAGGATCCAGCGGGCAGGTTGTTTGTCAACGCTTATAAACAAATCAGGCAGTTGCCTTCTGTGTATTATCGGGTCAGCCCGGAAGCGGGACTGGAATGGCAGGCCACCAACGGCTCCGGTGATCAGTACGATGGAACACAGGTGAGGATTTACGCTAGCCTGCAGGCAGCATTAAGCTGGAGAGCGCCGACTGCCGTGATGAGAAAGAGTAACCGCAGGGATCCAAACCAGTGGCCGAAAAGACTGGAGCTGGCGCTGAGTTACACGGGCAGACTGAATTTTATCAATACGGTAAACAACGATGACTATCTGCCCTTGTTTACGCCTTCACTGACCTATTATCCTTTGCTCACTGATGCTTTATCCCTGGCTGTCTATTATCAAAACGGAGAGGACCCATTAGCCGGACTTCCTAAACAAAAATACTGGCAGCTCTCCTTGCAGTTTCAATTGTAGATCATGGTTTTCTTCAGGGAGAGACTTCGATAGAATCCGGGATCGCGAATATTTCACCAGGAGTTTTACGTATGAGCATGGATAGCTTGCTACCTTCTTTTAGTTTATACTCTTCGATCACCTTATCGGAAATGAGGACTTCCACAACCGGCGTTGATGGTTTTTCAATAAGATTTGCATAGTTATTTACCGCAGACAGTTTTTCCGCATCAATACTGATCAGGCTGAACTCAGCTTTGCGCGAAGCCACAACTGCTGTGATCTTTCCTTTGATACGCGTTCGGTTTGGGATGATCGATGTCATATCCTCTGTATAAAAAATTAGCGTCGCGCAGCCTTCTTAACGGGTTTCTTTTTTTTCTTTGGCTTTTTCTTCTTTGGTGGTTTGATGGCTCCCGGGCTCACATAAAGGTCAGCGGTCACCACACCACTACTCAGCTTGATGTCCTGGATCTGTACATTGGTTTCCAGCCCGCCATAGGAAAGCGTGCCTGGTGTGGTTTTGCCGGTGATGCTTTTCTTTCCCGCGGATCCTGGCCAGGAGTCACCGGCATCACCCCTGTTATTTCCTGACTCAAGGTCCTTCTGTCCATCGGCCTGCACAAGACCAACTTTATAGTGACGTTCGTTGTCGTTCTCTTCCATGTTGTCATCTATATGCCAGACAAGCAGGCCACCGCCCGGCAGAAACTTATCATAATTCTTCTGTTGCCTGTTTTCTATGAGGAAGTATTCATTGCCAGGTCCACCATCCTTCCACAACCGGAATACCTGCTGGGATTTTTTAACGTCGTCGATCACTACGGCCTTCTGATTCACCGCCTGGTTGACGACCGTTACCCAATCCTGTTGCTTCTTGCACCAGGCCGAGGGATGAGCCGGCGTGAGCCCACCGTCGTTCCAACTGCCACCGCCCATCAGGCACCAGTCGCCAACACCCTCACTGGAATAATCTGAGTCGTAGAGATCTGGAAAACCAAATAAGAGATGACCCAGTTCGTGTGCGCAGACGCCAAGTTTACAGTCTTCCGGAACGGTGAGATAGGCGTAGATCTTGGTGCCATCCGCGTTATATTCTTCCGGTATCAGCCATTTGTGACTCCAGATGTCCGACTTGCTGCCGGTCTCTTCTGCCCCACGTCCGGCATGAATGACAATGAATGCATCCACATAACCATCCTGGTCATTGTCATATTTTGAAAAATCTATGGAAGGATTTGCAGCTATGGCAGCGTCTTTTGCCATGGTCCGTGCATTGGGAAGAGTGTCTCCAATGCCGCTGTCGTTGTGCGCATAGGCGCTTAACTTTTTTGGAAGAAGGAAGGGACCCGCCACTTCACCCTGGATGTCCACAGCGCCATTTGTCACCTCGGAGTAATATTCGTTCACACTTCCTGAGGGGACTACTCCTTTTGAAAAGAAGAGATCGTTATATTGTTTTTTCCCCAGCGACAGTTTCTTGTCAGAGAATTCAACAAGGATTACAACTATCCTTAACACACCTTTTGCAGGCACCAGATTTCTTTCATGCGCACGAACACCAGAAATGGAAGTGCCAAGAGGAAAAACCCTGCCCGGGTAGATCAGTCCATCGTTTAGACCGAGCCTTGTTTTTTGTTTCACCCCCAGCAGGTTGCTTACCAGACCCGCTTGTGCGATGCCTTTCAGCTTCTTCAATTCTTTTTTGATCTGTTCCTTTATCTGGGGACTGGGGGAAATCATACAACGGTTACCATCATTCGATTTTGCTGCGGCAGTGTAGATATCAAGAATGTCGGGGAGTAATGATTTTTTGGATTTCGGTTTCATGTTTTACCGGTTTCGGTGAGCGGAAAGAAAGGCAAAACGAATGTAACAATTATTTTTTGCTGAATATTTGCTTCAGCGTGTCAAAAGATTTTTTTGGTTTGCGGTCCGTGCTCACGACCCCATAGGGACCGAAGGCGGTGTATTTTACGAAATGCTGACGGTGGTAATAGTCTGCCCAACACCAGAGTATGCCGCCGGACAACCCGCCAACGTCCATGATCGCTTCCCAGATCCTTTTGATGTAGGCCGCCTGAAATTCTTCAGAATTATAAAGGTCACCATGGATGTTCCTGATGCCTGGGGATCCGAACTCACCCAGGTACATGGGTTTCTCGGGCATGTCCTTCCGGTGTTTGGCCATCTTCTGCACAAACGGCTCATACCCGTTTTTTTCAATGTCGGCAATATGATGGGACGGGGTTCCCTGGATGGACCCATTATAAGTGTTGATGGCGATGACGTCCGCTTTGTCATAAGCCTTGCTTTCTAACGGATTTTCATAGCCATTGAGCACATAAGTAACCAGTCGCGAAGGATCGAGCGTTTTAGCCTGGGTAAGCAGATCGCGTAGCACCGTGATGGCTGCCTCATTTGTGGTGATGCACTCATTGCACATACTCCATATGATAATGCAGGGATGGTTCTTGTCTCTTTTGATCATCGTGGACAAGGCAGGTTTTGCCTGCTGGAGAATGTCCACCGACTGTACCGCATCCTTGCCGCCCCACCAGCAGAATGGGATTTCTTCCATCATCAGGAATCCATACTCATCATACAAATCAAGCAGGTCGGGGTTTTGGGGATAATGCACACGGATCATGTTTACTCCGGTGCTCTTGATCATCTTAAGTTCTTCACGCACGAGTTGTTCCGGAGGGGTCGGTCCCATTCTGCCGTAGTCGTCATACCTGTTCACTCCCTTTATTAACAGGGGTTTCCCATTTAGCAAAATGGCCTGCCCTTCCGCCACAATCGTGCGGATGCCAAATCTTTCACTGAGATCATCTACAACCATTCCTTTGTTCAGCAGGCTTGCCTTCGCGGTGTAGAGATCGGGACTCTCTGGCGACCACCAGGCCGGGGATTCAATTTCAAGGTCGAGGTTGAAACTGCCGGTTGCATCCTTGCCCAGTTTCACCGGCATTGTTTTTTTTGTGACTGTGCCCTCCCGCATAACTTCTATTAAAACCTGGGCGTTTGCCGGCGATTTGTCTTTGTTGACAATCTCAACACGACAATGCACCACGGCTTTCTCATCCTTACCTGAACTAGTGATGGTTAAGTCGCTGATGTGCAAAGGAGCCACACCTGTTAAAAATACTTTGCCCAGTATACCTCCATACAATATCCACTCAATCTCCTTTGCCGCCGGCAGCCATTCCAGTCTGGGTCGATTATCCGCCCTTAGGGTGATGGTATTGTTCTGACCCGGCTTCAGCAGAGCGCTGATGTCGAATTCAAAAGGCAGATAACCATTGGTATTCTCGCCCACGTATTCTCCATTAACCCAGAGTTTGGAATGATACATCACCCTGCGGAACAGGATGGAGGAGATTCTGGAAGCTTCAAAGTCCCGTGCTGCGATCACTGTCTTATACCAGGCAACGCCCTCATATTGCCAGAGGCCCTCCTCATAGCAGTCCCAGGCTTGCGGAACCAGCCCGGTGCCCCAATCGGTCCCCTCATTGCCTGATGCGTACCATTTTTCTTTCTCACCGATGTCCTGTATATCAACCTGGAATTTCCAGACCCCTGAGAGATCCCTGATCTTACGTGAATCGGAAAGGGTTATCGGGGCGCTATAGGCCGCGGCGGGTTCCCCTTCATTTAAGAGTACCGGGCTCGCGAATGCTGCGCTTCCAACGAGAGCTCCCATGCCTGAAAGGGCCTTTCTTCTGTCCATCTTTTCTAATTTTGCTTGTGGATAATCGCGACAATCATAAAAATCACCCTTTTTAGCAAGTGAAAACTTTGATTTTTGGACTGATTTGTATGCTTTTATATCCAGTTCCACCTCTTTTGAGAAAGAAAGAAGGCATCAACGGCAAAACGAATGCGCATTATGAACAAGAATTATCTCTCAGGCGTTACCAAACAATTCAGGTATTATAAAATCCTGGCTGACCGATCCATAGCCCAGCTAAAAGATGAACAACTTTTCTGGAAATACAATCAGCGGAGCAACAGTATTGCAGTGATCATCCGGCACATGTCGGGCAACATGATTTCCCGGTTTACCAATTTCCTCACCGAGGACGGAGAAAAACCATTTCGAAATCGTGATACCGAATTTGAAGAATCAGCCATAACAAAAACGGAACTGATGAGGCTATGGGAAGATGGCTGGAACTGTCTGTTCACTGCCATCGATTCGTTGAAGGAATCCGACCTAAGCACCATTGTATACATACGAAATGAAGGACACACCGTTGTGGAAGCACTGAATAGGCAGCTCTCTCATTATCCGCATCATGTGGGACAAATTGTTTACATAGCGAAAATGATTGCCGAACAGTGGCAGCCATTGTCTATCCCACCAAATGCTTCAAAGGAATACAATGAGGCAAAATTCGCGCGGGAAAAAAGGGAGGCGCATTTTACAAATGACTTGATTGATGATGATGAATAGAGGTGAACCGGCTTATCTGGGAACTTGGATCATTAGTCCATTGGTCTCCGACTTGAGAAAATAAGTGCCGGCGACAAGACCCGATGTGGACACTGCATGTGTGCCCGGGGTGAATTTTCTGTACCATTTCATCCTGCCATTGATATCATAGAGAGCGATATGCTGCAAATTATCTACCTGGATCTTAATCGTTCCGCCGGAGATGGGATTTCCCAATACCTGGAACGCATTCCTTTGTTCGATTTTCACCAGCCTCACTTCGCTATAAATATATCGCCTGTCTTTATTGATCTGCCGCAGGCGGTAAAAATTATTCCCGGTCATTGGCGTAATATCGTCGAACTGATATGAACTGGTAGCGGCCTGATTGCCCGTCGCCTGTACGATTCCAATATCCTTCCAGCTGCGACCATCAGCGCTCCTTTCTATGATGAAACTGTATTGTATTTCCTTACGGGTTGAGTGCCAGTCCAATTTCACCGACTTATTCTGTTCAACTGCGTTGAAGCCGACAAGCGGCACTGGCAGAATTGCGGAACTTTCTATAACCGCGAAATAAATCGCCATTTCACTATATCCTGAATAGAGCAGGCTGGTGGCAGTTGGAGAACTTGAAATTCCGCTGTTCGCAACGGACCATAGCGAGGAAAAATAATGATACATGACAGGATGCGTCACTCCATTGTTTTGTGCAGGGGTCCAGTTGAAAACAAAGTTGCTCCCTGATGGTGAGATGTTTAACGAACGCTGGATTTGCCAGGTCCTGATGATGTGAGCATCCGGGATGACTGCACCGGACAAACTATTTACATAAACTTCATCCAGCACGCGCGCGCTGTACTGGTCTGGAACCGCATTGTCGTTCGTTATAGAAACGGGATTGTATGTTGAATTCCCTACCGGAAAATTGCTGGAAGCTCCTCCACCAGGAATGCTCATTCTCAGTTTACCTGTGCCATTGGTTTGCACATAAGCCATCGTACTGCCGCCGGTCACCGAACCCACAGTGACGTCATAGTTGTTCAACTTCAGCTTTCCACTGGCAAGGGTAAGGTTGTTGTTGACGACAAGGTCCGAGCCGATCGTTACACCAGCTGAATTGTTTATCGTCAGATTGCCGATACCTCCGGGATAGGCGGCCGGAGAGAGGGACTGCGCAACTGCCCCTGAATAGATTATTGACGTTGCAATGGACGTGGCATTTATCGAGCCGGCGCTTTTCGTCACCGAACCCTTAATGGTCAGTGTTGATGAATCAAGGTTAACCACTCCTGCTGAAAGCAAAAGGGAATTATCCACTGTCGTATTTTCCGAGAGCGTTACGCCCGAGGCGTTGTTCACCGTGAAATTTTTCAGATTACTTATACCCTCAAGTACCTGGACATTGGTTCCGTTCATCACCAGGGTAGAACCTGTTCCGCTTTCTATTTCACCATGGTGGCTGATTTCGCAGGAAAGGGTGGTGGTGGTGCCGGCGGTAATAATCAAGGTCTTGTCCTCAGGAATAATCAGCTTCCCGGCGACCGTCCAGTTTGATCCTGTACTGAATGTTGGATTTCCGTTGCTGTTTGTAAGCACAAATTCATTTCCGACACCAAAGCTTCCGGGGGTCGAACCGGATCCGTCGGGCGATGAAGACCAACTAGACAAGGTGCCCAATTGGCTGATGCCCGAAGGCCTAACATAAAAAACCTGCCTGGCCACGATGATCGTATTGGAGTTGGCAGGCGAAAGATTGCTCGATGTGAATGTAAGAATATAGGTACCGGTGTCACAGGGCATCACCAGGTTGGTG
The DNA here is from genome assembly GCA_963808065.1 of uncultured Chitinophagaceae bacterium. Taxonomy (GTDB): domain Bacteria; phylum Bacteroidota; class Bacteroidia; order Chitinophagales; family Chitinophagaceae; genus Flavitalea. The sequence continues at coordinate 695,495 of CAWEEK010000005.1, read as the reverse complement.
AAAATCGCTGTTCCCGAGCTGTTTGTTACGACTGTTGTAGTTCCCGCGAGTGTGCCTGTGCCTACAGGCCCTGAAAAAATGGATGCGGTAACGGGTATGCCTGCCTGCAGAATATTGTTTCCTGCTTCGTCCATTACCTGTACAACTGGCTGTTGGGCGAGGGCGGTGCTACCAGAATTGCCACAACATGCGGGGTTGGTTATTGGAGAAGGTTGAGTTGTGACGCCGAGTTTGGTGGCCACGCTTAGTGAAGGTGCGTTGAATGCGACAAAGGCAACGTCGGATTGCCCGTTCAGCCTGTAGATTAACGCCACCACACTTGATGAATTTGCAGAACTGATTCCGAAACTCGAAAGGTCTGCGCCCCACATACGAATATCTCTCTCCGAATTGGCAAAGACGATGGTTCCGTTAGGATTGTAAAAATCGGGCATCCACTTGCCGGTTATCGTAACAGCGGTCTGGTTGATTGCCATTTTATTACCCACCACGTTACCAGATGCGTTAACAAAATATATACTGTCGAGCGTAGCGCTTGGTGAAGCAACCTGCGTCACCAGCACGTCGGGTACGTTGTCGTTGATTGCGGAAGAACTTATTCCCGAAGTACTCAGGTTGAATCTCAATTGACCGGTGGCGATATTCGCTACGCAGGTCCCGAGGTCGAGCCCCTTGAGACCATCGGTCAGAAAACCCGCGAGGACCGCTGCCGAAGCAGGAGTACTGAATGGCGCAGGGCTGGAATACCCGTTGTTTACTCCATCGTCCAGCTGGCCCAGCCCCAGGTAAGTGCTGCCTGTTGAGGGAACCGCATCAATGGGCAGTGCACGAAAATCTTTTGCGGCGAATGAAACGCCCCTGGACGTAAGGATGCTGTCATTTACTCCTGTAGAGTAAGTGACGCCATTCCAGGTGAAGGCTAACAGATTGTGACTTTTTTCCGGTTTGGTTGTACTGATAGATGCTGAAGAGGATTGCCAGTAGCCATTATAGTCCGTGTAGATGCCCGTCACATCGAATTGTGAATAGGCTTTTGTACAAAGCAGGGAAAGGACAAGTAACAGTTTAAGACAGGTTTTCATGGGGGATCGTTCATAAAACGAATTATGCAGGATTAAATTTTGTATAAAAGGCCCGGTAACACTCAGTGTCAGAGCAAATTGACATGGGTCAACCACCTGGCACAGTCTGACTTGTCGAAAACCAGGTGATACTTTTTTGTAATACGATACCACTCAATCTTTTATCATGAGTCGTTTTTCAACGGTATTCATAACTGTCGACAGCAGTACCCGATAGGTGGAAATAGTTAGTTCAAAAAAATAAACTTGTGAAATTGAATGGCAATCGAACGACGATCATTCCATGGCCCTCTTAATCAAGTCAAAATCTTTCTTTTCAATCTTCCTGAAGCCGCTCATCAGGTAGAAGCCCCAGCGTTTTTTGTTCTTGATGAAGTCGAGCTTATCCAGCAGTGGTTTGATGGGCGCGTTGTTGGTTTTCAGGAAATGCACCTTTCTTCTGTATGGCTTGAAATCCGACTTAGTATCGGGTTGGAAGGGTTCCTCATCCATCACCCTGCCAAGGGCCGTAAATTCCTGGAGAGGCTCTCCTCCTTCCATCTTGTCTTTTGATGAATAGAACAGCAGCCAGTCTCCTTTTGCCGGTCTGTTCATCGGGTTTTTTCGGCCGTGGCCGGCCTGTGCAAAGCCTTTAGCGACGCCTTTGCGTACGTGGTCTTCAGAAGCGCAGATCAGAAAGTAGGTATCCAAGATGAGTGTTTAGACAAAATTGAGAAAATTTTTGAAGTCTGCTCTGTAATTTCATCCCGCGCCCTGATTCTGCTTTCCTTAAATTTAATGGGTATCAATTGATGAATGAATGACAGGATCGAACCGGCCTTCACCTCCGCAGCTTCGCACGTTTTCACTTACCATGATCGTAATCGGGCTGGTGATCGGGTTAGGCATATTCAGAACGGCCAAGGATGTGGCCGGTGCTGCCCTCACTCCCGGGATATATTTCACCGCCTGGATTGCCGGAGGCATCATCGCAATTTGCGGCGGATTGGTGTTTGCCGAAATTGGGAGCCGCTATCCGGTGACCGGTGGGTACTATGCGATCTTTTCATATGCCTACCATCCTTCCGTAGCCTTTGCCATCAACTGCGTAATTCTCGTCAGTAATGCGGCATCACTAAGCGGGGTGGCACTCATCGGGAGTGAATACCTTCTGGAACTTTTCCAGCCTGGTTATGGATCCTCTCCATTGCTTGCATCCCTGGCGATACTGGTTTTTTATCTCGTGAATTTTGCTGGTTTAAATTTCAGCTCGAAAACACAGAATTTTCTGATGATCATCAAAATCATGGTGCTGGTGCTGATCATTGGCGCCATTTTTTTTATACCCGGGAATCCAAACGCCAAAGCGACTGAAGCGATGCCCGGGGTTGGCTGGGTGGCCATGCTTATCTCCTTTGGTGCTGCCCTGAAAGCGGTTTCCTTTTCTTATGGCGGATACCAACAGACCATCAATTTTGGTGGCGAAGTACACGACGCAAAACGAACTGTACCCCGTTCGATCATTGCCGGAATGGTGGGTGTGATCATTCTCTACCTGCTCGTGAATCTCGCCTATTACCGGATCATCGGCTTTGAAGAATTGAAGCAGACCAATGCGATTGCTTCAACGGTAGCCGGCAGATTGTTCGGAAAGGGAGGTGCCTGGACTTCGGGTATCATCATGTTCATTGCGGTATTGGCATATGTAAACGTCAGCCTCCTGAGTAACCCAAGGGTGATGGTCGCCATGAGCCGCGATGGCATACTTCCTTCTGCCTTTCAGCGTCGTCATGAGCCCACCGGCGTTTTCCGTGTGTCCCTTACCGTATTTGCCGGCATCTGCGTAATCGTATTATTTTTTACCGACACTTTCAACGAAATACTCAGTTTCGTGATCTTTCTCGATTCGATAGGCATGGTGACCGCCGGGATCGCATTGTTTGTTTTTCGAAAAAGGCAGGCTGCTGCCGATGCTTCAAATGCATACAAGATCGGCCTGTACCCCCTGGTTCCATTGATCTTTATTTTTGGTTATTTTTTTGTTGCTGCTGTCATCACCCTTCAGTTCCCACTCTACGCATTGAGCGGAACCGCGGCCCTCGCATTTTTCTTTATCTTATATTTTTTGATGTATGGAAAATTATTCCGGAAATAATCTGTCTGAGATCATTTACAGCCTTGGCGAAGACCGCAACCTGTATTTCAATTCCATTGCTCCGCCGATCATGCAGACCAGCAATTTTAAATTCAACAAGGTGGCTGACTTCACCGGTGCGATCGAGGATGAATACAGCACATATATTTATAGCCGCGGCAGAAACCCCACAGTAGACATACTGAAAGAAAAACTTGCTGCCATGGACGGAGCAGAAGACTGCCTGGTTGTCAACAGCGGATCTACGGCGATCTTTGCTTCGGTGTTGTCACAGGTGCAGTCGGGCGATCACATCATCAGCGTGCGCGGTGTGTATTCCTGGGCACAAAAAATGTTCGACAAGGTGCTTCCGCGGTTTGGTGTTAACACCACTTACATCGATGGCAGGGACATAAAGAATTTTGAAGCCGCCATTCGTCCGGAAACCCGGCTGATCTACCTGGAATCTCCAACCAGTTGGGTTTTTGAAGAACAGGACCTCCCCGCGGTGGCCAGCCTGGCAAGGGCCAGGAATATCGTTACCGTCATCGACAACACATATTTTACTCCGCTGTATCAGCAACCTCTCGGCATGGGGATCGACATCGCGATACAATCGGCGAGTAAGTACATCAACGGACACAGTGACGCGATTGCAGGGGTAATCTGTGCTTCGCACAGCATCATACAGAAAATTTTTCACAGTGAATTTTTAAACATCGGTGCAGGCATACAACCCTTCAACGCCTGGTTACTATTGAGGGGCCTGAGAACCCTGCCCATCCGACTGGAAAAGATCAGGCAAACAACGGCCAGGCTCAAGCCCTTTTTCGAAACCCATCCCGCGGTGGATCACCTCCTCGCGCCAAAAAACGGATTCGGATTGCTGACCATTGTCCTAAAAACTCCGTCGCGCGATGCAATCATCAGGTTTTGTGAATCGGTAGACATTCCCATGGCCGTAAGCTGGGGAGGGCACGAAAGCCTGGTGCTGCCCCGATGTGCAGGCATACCGGATGAAGTATTTGATGCCGGCGATAGCTTCCACAAGTCTGTCAGAATCTACCTGGGCCTGGAAGAACCGGAATATTTGATGGAGAAATTTGAAAAAGGTTTCGGCTTGATCTAAATTTCTCTTTCATTCAATATCATTACATTTAAATCAAACAACTGCTCATGAACAGAAGGCGGTTTTTGCAGTCCGGCTCAGTTTCCGGATTGGGTTTGGTGCTAGTCCCAGGCCAGGCCTGGCTTGAACCCGGAACGGTTCCCGATCTCGTTGAAGCTACGATACAGCAGTTGCAGGAGCAGATGAAAAATGGACAGACCACTTCAGTCCAGATAACACAGGAATACCTCAAAAGGATCAAGTCAATTGACCGCCAGGGTCCAACTATTAACTCCGTTATAGAGGTCAACCCCGATGCAGTGGAGATTGCGGGATCGCTGGATAAAGAAAGAAAGAATGGCAAGTTGCGTGGACCGCTGCACGGCATCCCGGTGCTGGTGAAAGACAACCTGAATACGGCAGATAGGATGATGACCACGGCGGGATCTCTGGCCCTCGCAGGAAATTTTGCAAAAACAGATTCCTTCGTGGTTCGCCAACTTCGGCTGGCCGGAGCTGTTATACTTGGCAAAACCAATTTGAGTGAGTGGGCGAACTTCAGGTCAAACAGGTCCACCAGTGGCTGGAGCAGCAGGGGAGGGCAAACCAAATGTCCCTACATGCTCGACCACAATCCTTCTGGTTCCAGCGCGGGATCGGGTGCTGCCACCGCGGCCAGCCTCTGCACAGTTAGCATTGGAACAGAAACAGATGGCTCCATTGTTTCACCGGCTTCTGTAAACGGCCTTGTTGGCATCAAACCCACTGTGGGCCTGGTCAGCCGCTCGGGTATCATCCCGATCTCTGCCACCCAGGACACCGCAGGACCCATGGCCAGGACGGTAAGAGATGCTGTCATATTGTTAGGTGCGATCACTGGCATCGATCAGGATGACAAGGTCACCCTCGAAAGCGAGGGTAAGTCGCAGCAAGGACTACACCGAATTTCTTGACAATAATGGTCTCCGGGGAAAGCGGATCGGCATTGAAAAAAAACACCTGACCACCCATCCCCCCTGTGTAAAATTATTCCGCCAGGCCATCAGCGTGCTTAAGGCGCAGGGGGCCACGATTGTGGAGGTGGAATTGTTTAAAGCATTGGATCAGGTCGGTGACCATTCGGAATTCGCCGTTCTGCTTTATGAATTCAAGGACGGGGTGAATAAATACTTCGCTGATAATAAAACCAGTATAAAGTCACTGGCAGATGTCATCGCATTCGACTCAGCAAATGCCCCGAAGGTCATGCCCTGGTTCGAGCAGGAAAATCTTATCGAAAGCAACCAGAAAGGTGATTTGAATGATCAGCCATATAAAGAGGCCTTGTCAAAGACCCTGAGCTCAAGGAAGATCATCGCTGAATTAATGAAAACGCAAAACCTGGATGCGCTTTGTGGAATTACTGCGGGCCCTTCTTTTCCAATCGACCTTGTCAACGGCGACAATGGCTCGGGCCCCTCTATGTCAACTCCTGCCGCCATTTCGGGCTATCCCCATATTACGGTTCCGATGGGTCAGGTTCACGGCTTGCCCGTGGGCATTTCTTTTTTTGCATCAGCTTATCAGGAACCAAAATTAATTTCTATCGCTTATGCCTATGAGCAGGCGTCGAAACTAAGACAGGCTCCCCGTTATCTACCGGCTTTACCTGTAAATGCTTAGTTGAGGTCCTGAGGGACAACTGTTTTCCATCCGCCGCTTTTCACAAACCTCGTCCTGGTTCCCAGGATCGGGCCATTGTTTGTTTCCAGAAATACCGGTTCGCTGATGAACCTGCTGCTTTGATTTTCCATTTTTTTGATACCAGGATTGGTGACAGCCAGTTTTAACATGACCGATTGAGTCATTTTATGCTGCATCCCGTGTCTTTTTCTGTGTTCCATTTTATTGCTTTTTATTTGTTTATAGTATGACGACGATTGGTTTTTAAAGGTTACACCCGCTTCTCGTGTTTTCAATTGATTTGCAAAATTCACAACTTTTGACAGCACATTTAATCACCGAAAACTGTTCTCCCGATCACTGAATCCGGTGATTGGCGGCGACCTGGTTCGATTTTCCTGATATCGTAATGCCTATTCCGCTTCCCGTAACCTAATGTTCCCACTGCTGAATATTTTTGCGCCGAGATCACAGATTATGAAAAAATATATTTTCCTTTTTGTCTGCTTTGCGTTCAATGTCAGCATATTATCCGCCAACGAAATAGAGGGCAGGGGCCAGATCGCCGGTCAGGTTACCACCTCAGATGGCCAACCAGCCGCTTTTGTAACCGTTTCTCTTGAAGGAACCAGGTTCAGCACCCTCACAGGTGAAAATGGTCGCTTCGTCCTCCGAAGCATCCCCGAAGGAAATTATCAGCTGGAGGTTACACTGATCAGCCATGGAAGAATTGTTCGGCCAGTAACTGTCGACAACAAGAAAACGACTTCGATTGCACTGGAACTTTCCATTACCGACAAGGAACTTCAGGAAGTTGTGATCACCGCGGCAAAGAATAACTATTCCATACGTAATCCATCATCCTCTCTCAAACTTGCTCAGCCCCTGCTTGAGATCCCCCAAAATATACAGGTGGTTACATCTGCTGCGCTCACCGAACAACAGGTGATCAGCATGAGCGACAACCTCATCCGCAATGTGAGTGGCGCTACCCGTCTCGAACACTGGGGCGACCTCTACACCAATATCACCATGCGCGGTTCACAGATCCAGGCTTTCAGGAATGGTTTCAATGTGGTCAGTTCTTATTGGGGACCACTGACCGAAGACATGAGCTTTGTTGATCACATCGAATTTGTGAAAGGTCCCGCGGGATTCATGCTGGCCAATGGCGATCCCAGCGGCTTGTACAACGTTGTAACAAAAAAACCTACGGGAAAAACAAAAGGAGAACTATCACTGACCACAGGAAGTTTCAACCTGTTCAGGGGTTCACTGGACCTCGACGGCAAACTTAGCAAGGATGGCAAGCTCTTGTACAGGCTCAACCTGGCGGGTCAGAATAAGGGATCGCATCGCCCCTATGAATTCAACAACCGCTATAGTTTCGCGCCGGTGATTTCTTATCAGCTTGACGACCAAACCAAAATTACCGCCGAATATACCTGGCAGCGTGCGGAGATGTCTGATATAGGCTCGTATTATGTTTTCTCCCCATCAGGTTACGGCACACTTCCGCGCGACTTCACCACCATGCCTCCCGGATTACCAACAACAAAGATCGATGACCAGAGCATTTCTGTCAACCTCCAACACGACCTCAGTCCAAACTGGAAATTAACTGCTCAGACGGCATATTATGATTATAAGCAGCAAGGCACCAGCATGTGGCCAGCATCGGTAAATCCGGACGGCACCATGATCAGGTCCGTAGATATCTGGGATGCGAAAAGCAAAATGACTCTCGCACAGGCCTTCCTGAATGGTGAGGTGACTACCGGTGGGGTGTCACATCGCATACTCACGGGTATCGACGTGGGATCTAAGGATTACTGGGCCGACTGGATACAGAGTCATGACCTGGATTCGGCAGGAGCGGAATTTGATCCCAAAGCTCCATATTACGGCACCCCCGTTAACGGCTTTCCGGTATATGATCGCAGTCTCAACCTCGAAGCCCGCGCAGTGAATGGCGGAGGCGTCATCGACCAACGTTACTCAGGGGTGTATGTGCAGGATGAACTCGGATTTCTGAACAATACTATCAGGCTAACACTCGCAGGCAGGTATACTACCGTTACCCAGTCTGCCTGGGGCGAGGATGCCCAGTCGGCAAACCGTTTCACACCAAGGCTCGGCCTGAGTGTGTCGGTGACTCCACAAACTTCATTTTATGCTCTCTATGATCAGGCCTTTATTCCTCAATCCGGACGACTGGCGGATGGCGGTCATGTGCAACCGATCACAGGAAACAACATGGAGCTGGGTATAAAGAAAGACTGGGCAGATGGAAGATGGAATACTTCGCTTTCTATATACCGGATTTTGAAAAATAATGAGCTCACTGCCGATCCGAACAGTGCGCCAAACTCGGGCCTCAGTGTAGAACTGGGTCAGAAAAGAGCACAGGGCGTTGAGTTTGACATCAAGGGAACACTTGCAAAGGGATTAAATCTCACAGCAAACTATGCGTATACAAATGCCGAGGTAACCAAGGTTACCGATGGCGTGATTGATTACAAAGTAGGAGACGTGCTCCCTGGTTACGCGAAAAACACAATGAACGCCTGGCTCAGTTACAGGATACAGGATGGCGCATTGAAAGGAACTGGCATCTCCGGTGGCTTCACCTGGCTGACCGACCGCGCCACCTCAAACTGGAGTAAAACCAACGGCGAGCTGAACCTTCCGGATTATTTCAAACTGGATGGCGGACTATTCTGGGAAAATCAAAAATTAAGACTCACGCTGAATGTATTCAACGTCCTCAATGAGTACCTGTACATAGGCGGATATTATGATTATCTCACCGCTTACTACTGGCAGAGTGAACCGCCAAGATCTTTAAGATTCAGCATCAATTACAAGTTTTAAACTTCCCCGGACAGTGATAACTTTAGTTGAAAAAGTTCAGATGTAAAAAAACATCGGGGACGCGTTGGAGAAGGGAAAAAACTTTTTGCATCTAAAGGTTGGGTATAAACGAAGATTCCATGGACGCCCGGTATTAATGGCTACCCGAGATGACTTTCAAAACGAAACCCCTGATATCCCCGGCCAGCAAATCAGGTTCTTCCATAGCCGCGAAATGTCCTCCCCTGGGCATGTTGGTCCAATGAACGACGTTGTAGAATCTTTTTGCGTATTCCACCGGAGCGGGGATAAGATCCTTAGGAAAGATCGCTGCACCGGTTGGCACTGTCACCTTTCCTTTAGCCAGTGATTGAATGCTTTTTTGCATTTCATAGTAGATCCTCATTCCGGAATTAATTGTTCCGGTACACCAGTAGATAGTCAGGTTGGTAAGCAGTTCGTCTCTGGTAAAACTGCTTTCCAGTTCACCTCTGTTGTCACTCCACGAATAGAACATTTGAATGATCCAGCCCGCAAGACCTGCCGGGCTATCTGTTAACCCATAAGCAAGGCTTTGAGGTTTGGTGGATTGGATCATCGCGTAGCCTCCTTCCTTCTGTTGCCATTGTTGCCCGGCCTGCAAGTATTTTTTTTCGGGTTCGGATAATTCCCCTGGTGGTATGTCAAACAAACGCAAAAAAGGAATATCCGTAAGATGCAGGCCCCTTACGGATTCAGGATGTGCCAGAACGAGTTGCTCGGAGATGGCGCTTCCCCAATCGCCGCCGTGGACAAAAAACGATTCATAGCCCAGCTCGTTTTTAACCAACTGATAAAATAATTCAGCGATTTTTTTTGGACCCATTCCAGGCTTTGTTGGCACGCCGGAGAATCCGAAGCCGGGAATGGAAGGGATGATCAGGTCGAAGGACAATCCGATTTTTTCTTTTTCAAGCAGTGGTATAAGTTTTAGGAACCTGACGAAAGAATCAGGATAACCATGGATCAGCAGGAGAGGTACCGGCTGGTCCCCTGCTCCTTTGATATGAATAAAATGAAGTTGATTATTCTCTATTGTAGCCAAAAAATGTGGGAGACTATTCAACGTTTTTTGTTGGGAGGGCCAGTCGAATTCATGCTGCCAATAGTCGCAAAGATTTTTGAGATAGGGGAGGCTGGTGCCATAACTCCAGTCAGAACCTTCTATTTCATCTGGCCACCGCGTGTTCGCAAGTCGGGCCCTGAGGTCATCAATTAGTTCCCGGTGGATATCAATTAAGAATTCCTTTCTCATATTGCTGTCTTCAAAACAATCATGCCAATTCGGATCAGGGCTGAACCCTCGTCTTCGGTTCATTTAGGAGTTCAGGAAATTCCACAGAGGATAAATATTATCATCATGCAGTATTCAATACCGTGGGATTCCGAACGGAATCAGTAAATTATAACAAAATCACCGCCATGAACCCCACCTTTCCCCTTGTCTGCTGCATTGTACTGGCTGGCTGTCAGCAGGCTCCGTCAACCACCACTGCCGAAAAAGTAAAGGAATACAGCATCGAACAATTTTACGCCAACACCAATGTAATTGGCAGCGCTTTCAGTCCGGATGAAACAAAACTTCTTATCAATTCGAATCAATCCGGCATTTATAATTTGTATGAACTTTCAATTGCTGATAGCTCCATGAAGCCACTGACGCAGTCAACAAAAGAATCATATTTTTCCGACGACTATCTTCCTGGGACAACAAGCTTTATTTACAACGCAGACAAGGGAGGCGATGAAAACTCTCACCTCTATCTTCAACGCCCTGGTGACACTGCAGCTATCGACCTGACGCCCTGGAAGGGCAGTGCCAACAGCCTGTTGGGGTGGAGCTCAGACAAGAAATCGATGTTCGTCAGCTCCAATAAAAGAGATCCTAAATTTTTCGACTTCTGGGAACTGGATACCAGTTCATGGAAACCCACGCTGTTATACAAGAACGACGCAGGACTATTGCCCAGTCAGATCAGCAAATCCAAACGATTTATTTGTCTGAACAAAGAAATAACCACCGACAAGAATGAATTATATCTCTATGACCGGACGACGAAAAAAATGAAGCGCTTGAGCAACGACAACGAAGCTGTCTGGTACCCCGCGGTATTTGAGAAAAGCGACAGCGTGCTCTATTATATCACAAATGATGGCAATGAGTTTACTTATGTGGTGAAATACGACATTGGAACGGGAGCCACGACAAAGATATTCGAGACCAACTGGGATGTGATGGATGTGTCGCTTAGCGAAAAGGAAAATTATATGACGATCCTGGTCAATGAAGATGCCAAAAATAAGATCGTTCTTCTGGATCATCATTCGAATAAGCCCATTGATTTTCCAACAATTCAAGATGGGGATATCCGGACTGCGAAGATCTCGCCAACTGAGAAGAATATGTTGCTCACAGTAGGAGGCAGTACTACGCCGAACAATCTTTATGTGTACAATTTCGAAACTAAAAATTTGAAGCAGCTGACCCGAACGCTCAACAAGGAAGTCAACCAGTCTCACCTGTCGAAGGCAGAAGTGATCAGGTTTAAATCCTTTGATGGACTCGAGATCCCATCGATTCTTTACAAGCCATTGAGTGCATCAAAAGAAAATAAGGCTCCGGCTATTCTGTGGATACATGGAGGACCCGGAGGTCAGAGCCAGGTCAGGTATTCTAACGACATTCAGTTCCTCGTCAATCACGGATATGCGGTGCTCGCCGTGAACAACCGAGGCAGTAGTGGGTATGGGAAGAAGTTTTACAAGATGGATAACAAAGACCATAGTAACGGCGACCTGAAGGATTGTGTTTGGGCAAAAAAATGGTTGCAGCAGCAGGAATACATCGACAGTTCGAAAATTGGTATTGAAGGGGGTAGTTATGGTGGCTCTATGGTGCTTGGAGCCCTGGCTTTTCATCCTGATGAATTCAAAGCCGGAGTGGACCTGTTTGGTGTGGCCAACTGGCCGAGGACGCTAAAGAATGTCCCTCCTTATTGGGAAGCCTTTAAAAAGGCATTGTATGACGAACTGGGAGACCCCAATACTGCCGACTCGGTCAGGCTCAGGAAAATATCTGCCTTGTTCAACTACGAAAAGATTACCAAGCCCCTGATTGTGTTCCAGGGAATGAATGATGTAAGGGTGCTTCCCATAGAAAGCGAGGAGATCGTTGCCGGAGTGAAGAAGAACGGCGTGCCTGTGGAATATGTTACTTATCCCGACGAAGGCCATGGATTTCTGAAAAAGGAAAATCAGATGACCACCGCCAGGAGAACTCTTGCATTTCTGGATAAATACCTTAAGGGCAGTCCGGATACCACGGCTTCCGGCAGGCTCAATTGAGGAGAGATGCTGAAGATTTCATTACGAGATTATTAATTATTCCTTCACTGATGGAATGAAGTGTTAATTGGATAATTTTGAACTGGTTAGGCTTTGAAGGCATCAACATGAGGTTGATGCCATAAATGTTTTTTCAGTCTGCGACACGATATGAGCTTCCGGCTAACTGTAAATTGTCTTCTCTGGTTTTGCCTTTTTGCGGCATGCCGTTCTAATGATAACCTGTTATTCAAAAAACTTTCTTCAGGAGTAACAAATATTGAGTTCGCAAACACCATCAGGGAAAATGAGGATTTCAATATTCTCACCTATGAATATTTGTACAACGGCGGCGGGGTTGCGGCCGGGGATTTAAACAATGACGGACTCACCGACCTGGTGTTCTCGGGAAACATGGTTCCCTGCCGTATCTATCTGAATAAAGGAAATTTTCACTTTGCAGACATTTCCGACAGCTCTGGATTCCACGACCGCCCTAAATGGAAGACCGGAGTAGTGATGGCGGACGTCAACGGTGACGGAGCGCAGGATATCTATCTCTGTTATTCGGGACCGGGTTCGGATGACCAAAGAAAAAACCAGCTTTTCATCAACAACATTGATAAAAAGGGTATGCCTCATTTTACGGAGGAATCCGCAAGCTATGGCCTCGATGCCCCAGGAACCTATTCCACCACCGCAGTCTTCTTCGACCAGGATAATGATCATGACCTGGACATGTTCCTCGTGAATCATGCCGACATGTTTTATAATCCTTTCTTCAACACCGACAAACTACGCTCTACCCGTCATCCCAGATTCGGCAACCGCCTGTACAGGAATGATGACAATAAGTTTACCGACATCAGTGATTCGGCAGGCATCAATGGAAGTGGTATTAATTTCGGATTGAGTGTGTCAGCGAGCGACATCAACCAGGATGGTTGGACGGATCTCTATGTAACGAATGATTATGACGAAAGGGATTTCCTCTATATCAACAATCAGAAAGGGGGTTTCTCTGAAGTCCTGGATAAGGTGGCGGGTCATATTTCAGAATTCGCGATGGGTTCGGACATAGCCGATTATAACAATGACGGGAACAGCGACATCATCGTATTGGACATGCTCCCGGAAGACAATCATCGCCAAAAACTACTGAAGGGAGCAGACGGCTACGATAAATACACAACACGGTATGAACACGGATTTCACCGGCAACAGATGCGAAATACCATCCAGCTGAATAATGGCCTGTCGACCGAGGGGCTTCCAATATTTAGCGAAGTCGGACAACTTGCCGGTGTTTCAAAAACCGACTGGAGCTGGGCTCCTTTGTTCGCCGATCTGAATAATGACGGCCGGAAGGACCTTTTCATCACCAATGGCATATATAAGGACATTACCAATCTTGATTTTGTAAAATACACTTCCGGGTACAGCAATAATTTTTCCGACAAGAAAGGTGATAAGAAGCAGATGTGGGAACTGATCAAGGACATGCCTTCAACAAGGCTGTCCAATTATTTTTATATGAACAACGGAAGTCTCGGGTTCACCGACATGTCTTCCGCGTGGAATGAACCCGAGAAACAGATCAGTAACGGAGCAGCTTATGCAGACCTTGACAACGACGGAGACCTTGACCTCATAATCAATCGCCTGGATGATCCCGCCACTATACTCCAAAATCAGGCGGTGGAAAAAGGTCTGGGTAATTTCGTCAGGATCAAATTAGAAGGAGATGAAAACAATACCTCAGGGATCGGATCGAAGATCTGGATCACCACGGCAGGCTCAACACAATATTTTGAACAATTTACCACACGAGGTTTCCAGTCGTCAGTAAGTCCCATTATTCACGCCGGACTTGGAAAGGATTCCGTCATCAAGGAATTGAGAATAGTCTGGCCCGGAGGCAGCACAACGATCCTAAGTAATCTTCGTGCAAACGGGCTGGTGGTGATTCCCGAAAACACTTCCAGAGACCGGGAGAATTTTGTGGACGACCCGGGTCACGATTTTACTGATATCACCCAGCAATCCGGCATAAACTTTCTTCACCGCGAAAATCGTTTTGTCGATTTCAAGATATCACCGCTCCTCCCTTTCCAGCCATCAAAATCTGGCCCCTCACTGGCCAGGGGAGACGCCAATGACGATGGCCTGGAGGACCTGTTTGTCGGTGCATCCGGTGCGCAGGGTAGTTTTTTGTATTTACAACATCGTGATGGCAGTTTTGTCCCTGCAAAGGACCAGCCATGGAACACCAGCCAGAAGTCCACTGTCACAGGGATTCTTTTCTTTGACGCGGATCATGATGGGGACAATGATCTTTATTTGGTAAGTGGCGGCACCGAGTACCCGGTCAATGCCCGGAATTACCAGGACAGGCTTTATGTAAACAAGGGTTCAGGTAATTTTCAATTGGCGACGGATGCACTGCCTGTTGAAACAAATAGCGGATCATGCGTCACCGCAGGCGACCTCGATAAAGATGACCTGCCTGATCTTTTTGTAGGCAGCAAATTCACTCCCGGATCATTCCCCATTGCTCCTGAGAGCATTTTACTAAAAAATGACTGCAAGAAGGATCAGCTACATTTTGTGGTCATCGGCAAAGAAGACAGTTCTTTGAGCCGGGCAGGAATGATCAGCGATGCTGTTTGGGTTGATATGAACCGGGACGGCTGGCAGGATCTTGTGGTTGCCGGCTTGTTCATGCCCATTACTGTTTTTGAAAATCACCAGGGACAATTAAAGAACAGTACAAAACTGTACGGACTCGAAGATTCTAATGGATGGTGGCAACGTATTATTGCCGATGACATCGACAACGACGGATATCCCGATCTTGTTGCTGGAAATATTGGAACAAATACTAACTTCAATGCATCGCCCGCGGAACCCCTGACCCTTACATTTGGGGACTTCAATGGCGACGGAGTTTTAGATCCCATCCTTTGCAATTACAATCAGGGTAAATCTTATCCCGTTTTCTCACGCGACGAATTGCTTGACCAGTTGCCAGGTCTGCAGAAGAAATTCGGCCGGTATGCCGATTATGCTGATGCAGAACTGAGTGATATTTTTTCCGCTGATCAGCTGGCGAATGCAAAGACTTTGCGAATCAATACCTGTCAGTCGGTAATTATTATGAATAAGGGAGACCGGAAATTGTCGGTCCAGCCGATGGCCGACCTGGCACAAATGAGTATGAATAATGGAATTGCCGTCAGTGATGTGGATGGAGACAAAAAGAAAGATATTATCGTGGGTGGTAATTTTTTTCCGATGCGGGTGCAACAGGGGCCAATGGATGCTTCTATTGGCATGGTCCTGAAACAGACCGGATCCGGTGAATTCAAACCTTTGCCTTTTGATTCAACGGGCTTAAATATTCCAGGCGATCTTAGGCAATTGATAAAAATAAAAACCAGCAACAACGAATTGCTGATTGCGGCAAAATCCAATGATTCGATTCAGGTAGTAAGAATTAACAGGTAACGACCGATATAAACAACAAATCAAAACTGCAACGCTTATGAGCATCCGAAAAAAATGGGTGGTAGCACTTATTCCAATATTGCTACCCGCCTTTCTTCTGGCCCAGAAGATCGTCACGGGCTCCGTCTCCGATTCATTGGGGGCACCACTTGGAAAGGTTAGTATTATTTTACCTGGCTCGTCCAAAGGCGTCAGTTCTGATGACGCGGGCAAGTTCAGTATTGATGTTCCCCAGAATGCCACAACCCTTCAGTTCTCTCTTGTGGGGTATGAAGCGAAAACCGTATCCATAAGCGGGAAATCGGAATTAACGGTGATCCTTAGTTCGGCAGCCATGAGTCTTGCCGATGTTGTGGTGGTCGGATATGGTGTGCAACGTCGAAGGGACGTGACGGGCACGATCAGCACCGTCAAAGGGGATGATTTCAAAAACCTACCTGTTTCAAATCCCGCAAATGCTTTGCAGGGAAGGGCGCCAGGGGTTGACATTGTCAGATCTGACGGTGCGCCGGGGGCTTCACCCAATATCCGGATTCGTGGTGTGGGAACGATCAACAGTTCTGAACCGTTGGTAGTGATCGATGGTGTTCCCGCCGGAAACCTCAACGATGTAAATCCCAACGATATTGCTTCGATGGAAATCCTCAAAGATGCCTCCTCATCCGCCATCTATGGAACACGCGCGGCAAACGGAGTCATTTTGGTGACGACAAAAAAAGGAAATTTCGGGGACGGGATTAAGATATCACTAAACGCGTATACCGGCACTTCCAAGGCGCTGAAATACCTCGACCTGCTTACGGCACCCGACCTGGTGACCCTGAAGAGAGAAGCATTTACCAACGATGGATCCTCCGTACCGGGGATATGGAATGATGACTACTATGCCACCCAAAGAACCGACTGGCAAAGAGCGTTGCTGCAGAAGGGAAAAACAAACAATGCCGACATTGCGGTTCGTGGAGGCAGTCAGAATTCTTCCTATAGTTTTTCAGGAAACTACTATGATGAGCAGGGGATGGTGCCGAACACTTATTTCAGGAGATACAGTGCGCGGATAAATTCCGAACATCGGGTTTTGAAGATATTCAGGATCGGTGAGAACATGCTATACTCTGCCACATCCGGCAACAGCATCGACACCCGGTCAACACAGGCCGGTACTGTATGGAGTGCACTGCGGTTCAATCCTGCCCTTCCGGTTACCAATGAAGACGGAAGCTGGGGTAGCTCCAAGGCAGACAATGAACTGGGTGACATCAACAACCCGGTATTCACAGCGGTTAATCCGGACGTGAGGAACAGGACAAATGCCTTACTGGCGAATGCGTTTGCCGAAGTGGATATCATCAAGGGCTTGAAACTCCGTGCGAATATCGGCTACAGCCTCTCGAACTTTACGGGATCCGCTTTCAATCCCGCCGAGCCAAACCAGACCCGTGCCATACAGGTGGCAGGACTTGAACAGAGATCGACAGAAAACAGCTCTATGCTGGAAGAGTACACACTTAATTACAATAACATTTTTGGAGACCACAGCGTCAATTTTACCGGCGGTTATTCCGCTCAGAATTTTAAAGGCCGCGAATTCGTTGCCTCAAGGACAGGGTATGACGACACAACAGTTTCACAAAGAAACCTCAACAATGGGAATCCTGCCAATCAGTTCAATAATGGCAAGAGATATGTTGACGTCGGCCTTGTCTCATATTTCGGAAGGGTCAACTATGCATTCAGAAGCAGGTATCTTTTAACTGTGACGATGCGCGCCGATGCATCATCGAAGTTTCCAGCCGGAAGACGCTGGGGATATTTTCCAGCGTTCTCTGCCGGATGGAGAATTTCTGACGAGGATTTTTTCAAGAACAATGTCTCCTTTATTGATGAGCTAAAACTCACTGGCGGATGGGGTGAACTGGGCAACCAGTCGGTGCCCGACTTGCAATACCTGGCCATCATCGGTACCGGACAGAATTACAATTTTGGAAACACACCCTTACAGGGAACAGCGGTGACCAGCCTGCCTAACAGAAATATCACCTGGGAAAGAGCCCAGATGACCAATATCAGCCTCGAGTTCGGACTGCTGGGAAATAAATTATCGGGAGCACTGACCTACTTCGACAAGAACACAAAGGACATGCTGATCCCTTATTCGGAAGTGGAAACTTATGGCATTGCAGTCATCCCAAACCAAAACATTGGTACCCTGAACAATCACGGAATTGAAGTGGATCTGACCTATCGCGGCAAAGCAGGGAATTTTAGCTATTCGATCGGTGCGAATGCCTCCTTCATAAAAAACAAGGTTACCCTCTTATATGGTGACGAGAAAAATTTCATCGGATCGGTCATCTATGGAAGGCAGGCATTGGAAACTTCCAGAACATATGAAGGCCAGCCGATCTCCTCATACTATGGCTGGAAAACAAATGGATTGTATCAGAACCAGAAAGACATTGATGACGATCCCGGTATTGCCAACGATGGTAACAAGAGTGAGATCCGACCCGGAGATGTAAGATTTCTTGACCAGAATGGTGATGGAATGATCAATGATGAAGACAGGGTTTATCTCGGCAACCCAAATCCCAAAGCTGTTTACGGCATTAATGGTAGCGCAGGCTTCAAAGGCTTTGACCTGAGCTTTTCATTTGCTGGTGTTAGTGGGGTGAGCCTGTACAACGCCGACAAGGTTGCCGGACTTGATGGCACCGGAGTATTCAACTGGTATGCCGATCAGCTCAACCGGTGGCAGGGCGAAGGCACCAGTAACAGTGTTCCACGCCTGACCAGGAGAAACCTGAACAATAATTACCGTTCTTCTGATCTCTGGGTAGAAGATGGCAGCTACCTCGCGTTGAAGAACATCACGATAGGCTACAATTTTACAAAGCTGCGGCTACTGGAAACCGACATCAGTGCGATCAGGCTCTATGTAAGTTGTTACAACGCATTTTATATTACTAATTATTCGGGATTCACACCCGAACTCGGGTTGACTGATACGAATAATAATGTGCTCACGAACAGGCAGCGAGGTGTTGATGTAGCCCAGTATCCAACGGCCAGATCCTTCACTTTTGGTGCATCCATTAATTTTTAAACGACGAGGTTATGAGAAAGATATATATACTTAGTCCGCTGGCAGCGATCACGATGATCCTCTGCGCGGGTTGTGTAAAAAAACCGTTGGACGCGGAACCTGCCGGAAATTATACCACACAGAATTACTGGCGCAACCAGTCGGATGTGCTTGGTGGCATTTCAGGGATTTACAATATTATGTTCCAGGAAGACGGGGTGGGGCATGGAAATTATGTGTTCGAAGATCAGAGCGATGACCTATCGGTTGACGGTGACCATGCCGACTACTGGAGGATAGAAAATTTCAATCCCGAGCCTACCGACTACCAAATCAGGACATCCTGGATATTCGCTTATGAGCAGATCGCCCGCTGCAACAATGCGCTCATTTATATTCCACAGGTGCCGGTGATTGATGAAGACATCCGCAACAGGTCCCTTGGCGAGGCCTATTTCATGAGGGCCTATGCGTATTATGTGTTGAATACTCTTTATGGGGAGGTGCCAATAATCCTCGAAGACAATGTGCTGAACAGTGAATACAATGTTCCAAAAAATACATCCGATGAGGTCCGGGTGCAAATTGAATCCGACCTGCAACAGGCGGCAGATCTCCTGCCGGAAACTTATGGTGCGGATGACAAGGGACGGGTACACAAGGGGTCGGCCTGGGCGCTGCAATGTAAGTTGTACATGAACTGGGAGAAACTGGATCTTGCCCTGGCAGCAGGTCAGCAGGTGATCAGTAATTCCAACTATGCATTGTCTGAGCATTATGCCGACATCTTTGATGTGTCCAAACAGATTGACAATACAGAGATTCTCTTTGGTATCTGGAGTAAGGATCAGTTCGGCAGTGCCGTAGCAAATATTTATTTTACCAACCGGGCCTGGGGTGGATGGGGATTTCATCATCCGACTGAAGATTTTGTTGGAACCTTTGAACCCGGTGACACCGAACGCAAAGCCACGACCGTGCTTGCCGTGGGCGATGAGATCGCCAACCAGACAGCGCAGATCGATATCAGCGACAAGGATGCTTTCCAGATGTTCACCGGAATGGAGGGTCAGACCACCGCAAAGATGCTGCCCAGTCAATCCCCCACGGGGTATTCGATGAGAAAATATTCGGCTTTCAAACCAGAAGGGGCAGGACTGGATTTCAGTATCAAACAACCCTTGTTGCGGACTGCTGACATTTATCTGCTTGTTGCTGAGATCAAGATCCGCCAGGGAGGCGCCGGCGCAGGAGATGCGGAGATCAATGCGGTGAGAACAAGGGCCGGTCTTTCAGCCCTTTCAGGAGCCACTTTTCAGGACCTGGTAAAAGAAAGACGTGTTGAACTCGGCGGAGAAAACATAAGGCATTTTGATCTTCTGCGCTGGGACAAGGCCCAGTTGATCAACCTGGATACGATCGTGAGCAAGCCAAAGCAGGCTTCCCTGCTGGAACCTTTTAATGGTGCGGTGATTGTGCCCGGAAGAAGCTTTACACGTCCGAAAAATTATTACATGCCCATACCACAGAGTGTGATAGATCAGAGCAAGGGCGTGATCACGCAGAATTCGAATTACTAACGAAGCAGAAACAGGAACAGGCCTCGCCCGCCGAAGCCTTGGCGAAGGCGGGAACAGGAACAGGAACAGGAAAAACAGAAACAGAAACAGGAACAGAAACAGAAACAAGGGGTGGCAAACTCATTTTGCGCCTTTGCGCTTTCTCGCCTTTGCGTGAAACCTTCTTCGCCTTTGCGTGAAACCTTCTTTGCCTTTGCGTGAAATGAATTGTAATAGACACTACTTGAGCCAGGGTTAATCGTACCATTCCGAAGTCAAAATCATTCGGTTCGGAGACTTTTCACGGGATTCATCAAGGCCGCCCGCACCGCCTGGTAACCGACCGTCGCCATTGTAACGAGCAGCAAACCCACGCCGGCGACCACAAAGATCCATGCGGATAAGGAGGTATGAAGTGCATAGTTCTGAAGCCATTGATCCATGCAGTAGTAAGAAACAGGTATCGAAATCAGCATGGACAGCACCACCAGCTTTATGAAGTCGGCGGAAAGCATCGCCCAGAGACCCGTCACGCGGGCGCCAAGCACTTTGCGGACACCGATCTCCTTTTTACGTTGTTCAACGACGAAGGAGGCGAGACCGAAGAGGCCCAGACAGGAAATAAGGATGGCCAGACCGGAGAACACCGCTGCGAGATTGCCAATCCTTGACTCCGTATTAAACTTCTTTTGAAACTCTTCATCAATAAACGAATATACAAAGGGACTGGCCGGGTTGAACTGTTTGAAAACAGGTTCCATCGCGGCGAGGGCGGTGCGAACCGGCGTTCCTGGTTTGATGCGGATCGTAAAGACTTCATGGCCACCCTCGCCCATGAAGATCGCGGGTTGCACCGGAAAATAGGGATTGTTGCTAATCATGTCCTTCACAACCCCGATGATGGTATAGGGCTTTCCCCAATGTTTGATGGTTTTGCCGATGGGTTCTTTAAATCCGAGGATGCGGGCACCCGTTTCGTTAACGATGGCGGCCGAGCTGTCGGTAACGTGTGCGCGTGAGAAATCACGTCCTTTGACGATGTTCCAGCCGATAGTAGGACCAAAATCGGCGTTAACGAAAATGTCGCGGAATGTGAGGTTTTTTGCTTCCTCACCCATTCCCTCCCATTCAAGAAAATTATTCATATTAAATCCGTTGAGGTCGGTGGAGGAGTTGGCGATACCCGCGACCATACCGGTATTGAGCAGGCCCTGGCGAAGGGCCTCATAATTAGTGTCCAGTTCCTTCGTATTAGCGGGAACGGTGATCAGTCCGCCCTGATTATAGCCCAGCGGTTGATCTTTAGCAAACTGGATCTGGCGGAATACGACGATGGTGCCGATGATAAGGGCCAGCGAGATGGAGAATTGGGCCACGACAAGTATTTTCCGCGGATTGCGCGCCCCTTTGCCGGCATTGAATGTCCCTTTCAGGACTTGCATCGGTCGAAAGCCGGAAAGATAAAAAGCCGGGTAGCTGCCGGCCAACAAACCGGTGAGCAGGGTACAGATCACTAAAAGACTCCAGAAAAGCGGATTCGTCCAGGGAAAAGTCATGGTCTTACCAGCCAGCTGATTGAACCAGGGAAGTGTAAGACCTGCCAGGGTAACGGCGATGATAAAAGAGAGGAATGCGAGAAGGACCGACTCGCCGAGGAATTGGGCGATGAGATGACCACGCAGCGAGCCGACAGTCTTCCGAATGCCTACTTCCTTCGCGCGTTTTTCGCTGCGGGCCGTGGCCAGGTTCATGAAATTAATGCAAGCCAGCAACAGGATAAACACGCCAATAATACTAAGCATTCTGACGTAGACAATACGGCCGTCCCCGAGGGAGTTGCCCTCATCGTAATACAGGTACAGGCTTGGGAACGGAAACACCTCATAGGTTTCGTACGCGAACTTCACATAAGGGCTGCAGATATTCTTGATGCGGGCCGTTGCCTGATCCGGTGTGACGTTACCGGCAAGACGGGCATAGATGCGGCAACTATGGTTCTCGAAATTATCGATATTCCTCACCCAGCTGGTTTCCTCGTTGGCCATCGAGATGAAAAAGTTATAATCACGTAAGCTACTGTTCGCCGGCTGATCGGCATAGACGCCTCCGACGGTGAACGGACGCCGGTTTTCATAGTTGAAGGTTTTTCCGACTGCGTTCTCGGTGCCATAGAGCGCAATAGCCGTAGACCTTGAAATGAGGGCCGTGTTTGGGTCGCGCATGGATTCAGCGGTGCCACTGAGGAAATGAAAACCGAAAATGAGCGGGAAGGTATACTCCGCTGATGTGCCGGTGTGAACGATGCTTTTGTCGCCGTTCACCAGCAAATGTTGGCCGGGCCAAATGGTCATCGCCGTTTCGTCGAATACATCCTTATAGTTTCCTTTTTGCAGCCAGGGGTTGAGGGCCGGGGACAGGGTAGTGCCTACATAGGACGGAGGTGTTTTCTCACCGGTCTGGCCCTTTGGCCATTGGTTTTGCATAATT
The DNA here is from genome assembly GCA_963808065.1 of uncultured Chitinophagaceae bacterium. GTDB lineage: Bacteria > Bacteroidota > Bacteroidia > Chitinophagales > Chitinophagaceae > Flavitalea. The sequence continues at coordinate 672,676 of CAWEEK010000005.1, read as the reverse complement.
TCTACGACTCGATCGCCGTTCGGAATGCCCTGATCGATGGAAAGCTCGTCGTTCGCCCAGATGCCGATAATGAGGGCGATCGCCATGCCGGTGGCGAGCCCGAAGATATTGACAAAGGAGGTACCACGATTCCTGCGCAGCTGGCGGAGGGCGAGACGGAAATAGTTTTTGAACATGCTCTTAGTTTCAGAATACGGCAGGACTGTAGCCAGAAAAGTACCATTTTATTACACCTTAATAATCAACCAGTCGCGATTCTTTGATTTTATTAATTGTCCGGTTCCGCACACTCTATGTTCAGATTCATATTTTTTTTCTTTAGATATCCCGCGTATGTTAATGTAAGATCAAATGCTGCCTTACCTATCAAAAGTGTACTGCTAAATAGTGCCTTTTACAGTTAAAGCTTCAATTGAACCCTTTCTTTAGATTTCACGCAAAGGCGGCAACAGAATCAGAAAGAGAAAGAGAAAGAGGAGTTGGCAAACTAACTTTGCGACCTGCCTCCGGCAGACAGGCTTTGCGCCTGCCTCCGGCAGACAGGCTTTGCGCTTTCTTGGCGCCTTTGCGTGAAATGAATCACTCCTCGTTATGAAAAATGTTATTGTATTTCTTTCTTTTTTCTTCTGCGCTGCGATCGTTTGCGCGCAAAAGCCGTTCAGGGTAATTGCCTTTTACACCGCCAGAGAAGACCGCGCACATATCAGTTTTGTACATGAGGCCAACAAATGGTTTCCTAAAATGGCGGCCTCCTATCATTTTTCTTATGACTCCACCAACGACTGGTCGCGGCTAAACAGAAAGGAATTGAAAAACTATGATGTCGTCATTTTTCTTGACACGCGACCCGAGGATCCGCAACAGCGTGCGGCTTTCCAGACCTACATGGAAAATGGCGGCGCCTGGATGGGCTTTCACTTCGCGGGCTTCGCGCTCACTCCTTCCGCATTTCCACAGAACTGGAACTGGTATCACAATGAATTTATTGGCGCCGGCTCATACAAGAGCAATACCTGGCATCCTACCCCGGCCATACTGCGCAACGAACAGCCGACCCATCCGGTGCTGCACGATTTGCCATCCACCTTTAAAACCGCCCCCAACGAATGGTACAGCTGGGAAAAGGACCTGACCAAAAACCCGGATATCACCATACTGCTTTCGATCGATTCCAGCAGTTTTCCGTTGGGCAACGGCCCAAAGCTGCACGAGATCTGGCACAGCGGCTATTATCCCGTCGTGTGGACAAACAAAAAGTTCCGCATGATCTACCTGAATATGGGGCACAATGACATTGATTACGACCATGGAACAAACAAGGAATTGTCATTTCAATTTGATAATGAGTTGCAAAATAAACTGATCATAAACAGCCTGCTCTGGCTGGGAACTAACGGCAAGGCGCAACGCTGAATTCATTCAATCTTCAACATAAATCTTTGCCCGGCCTGATCCATTTTTGTTTTTTTTCCAATATATTTGACTCATTGGCTTAAACGTATAAGCTTGTCATTTCAAAAACCCCTCTCATGAAGGTTTTCGTCCTCCTGCTGCTTTCTTTCTCCCTGTCCCAATCGTTGTTCGCTCAAAAGACAATTGATCCTTCCCACAAGGTTCCCATCGAAAAAAACCTTTCCGTGAACTGGAAAAAATCACTGTATAGCGATGGGAGAAAAGAGTACAAAGGAGAGGAGCTGCTCACCATTGGGATGCCTTGCGGTGGCATCGCCGCCGGTCAGTTGTATGTCAGGGGCGATGGCACCCTCGCCAACTGGTGGATTTCCAACAATGCCTACAACACCGGCTATGGAATTGATTCACTCACCCATTTTAATACGGCTCTGGGGCCATGGACGGTCTGCTACCATAGCTTCGAACCACCCAGTTATATATCCCAGGGTTTCGCACTGACCATTCACGACAAAAAAGGATCCCGTAGATATGAATTGAGTAAAAAAGATTTTAACGACATTTCCTTCACCGGGGAATATCCCCTTGCCCGCATTAAGTATGCGTCAAAACAAAACAAGCTACCCGTTGCTGTCCGTTCTGAAGTATTCTCTCCTTTTATTCCTTCAAATGCAAAGGAATCGGCTACGCCAGCTACCATCTTGCGATACACGATCAGCAACACTTCGGCGGCGCCGGTGAGTCTGTCGCTCGATGGCTGGCTGCAAAACCTGGTTTGCCTGGATATCGCACCAGAAATTATAGGCAACAGCCATAATACCATCGTAAAAGAGAAGGGCATGGGTTCATTAGTGATGGACCTGCAGAAAGGCGAAGAGCCAAATTTGGTGAGCGCGCCAAGGCTTCGTGTCTTTGATGACTTCGAATCCGGCTATGCAAAGTGGACAGTGGATGGTGAAGCATTTGGAAATGCGCCCGCGCAGGGCAGTTTCAAGGGAGACCAGAGCAAGATTGAATTCAGCGGGAAGGGACTGGTCAATTCATTTCTGAATGGCGACAGCAGTACAGGCAGTATGAAATCCGAATCTTTCGTCATCACCGACTCCTTCATTGTATTCAAAATCGGCGGAGGCAAACATCCTAAAACCACCTGCGTGAATCTCGTAGTCGACAACAAGGTGGTAAGAAATGCGACGGGCAGTAATACCGAAGGCCTGAACTGGAACAATTGGAATGTCGGTGAACTCAAGGGAAAGACTGCCCACATCGAAATCATCGATAAAAGCAGGGGAGGCTGGGGTCATATCAATGTGGATGACATCAGTTTCAGCGACAAGGCCATTACAAAACCGAAATACTTCCCCGGAAGCCACCCGTACTTTGGTAATCTATCGCTGAGTATTCTGAGCAATGATTTCTCCGGAGACGCGGATTTCTCTGGTGCAGAAGACAAAACCAAAACCAGCGAGGCGGATAAGCCTGTGGGCAAGCCACTTGTTGGTTCAATAGGAACCAGAATTACCCTGCAGCCTGGCGAAACGCGAACGGTGGATTTTCTCCTTACCTGGTATTTTCCCAACAGGCCGTCCTATTATTTCGGAAGCGATGTAACAGACATCATACCCAACGACTGGAATCAGGTTCTGCCAAGCGACCAGGGCACTATCATCGGAAATATGTATAGCAACTGGTATAGTAGTTCCAGGAACGTGGCCCAATACCTTAAAAAGAATTTCAAAAGACTTACCGATGAAACAATGCGGTTTCACAAGACTTATTATGAAAACAATACACTTCCATACTGGCTGGTGAAACGAACCCTGATGCCATTGTCCATACTCGCTACCGAAACCTGTCAGTGGTGGGCGAATGATAAGTTCTGGGCCTGGGAAGGCGTGGGATCCTGCGTAGGCACCTGCACGCACGTATGGAATTACGAGCAGGCACTGGCCCATTTCTTCCCCTCCCTGGAACGAAATATCCGCGAGAAAACAGACTTCGGTGAATCCTTTCAGAAGGACGGCTCGGTGCTTGCCAGGAATGGCTGGGGGGGCGTACTGATTGATGGTCATGCCGGCTCAATTCTGAAAGGATACCGGGAACACCTCAACAGCAGGGACGAACTTTTTCTCAGGAGAAACTGGGACAGGATAAAGAGAGCCACGGAGTTCATTATCAATGAGGATGAAAATCAGGACGGGCTCATCGAAAAAAAACAGGCCAATACCTACGACATTGCTTTTTATGGTGCAAACACCTACGTGGGTTCTTTGTACCTGGCCGCATTGCAGGCCGCAGCCAAAATGGCTGGCATAATGAATGACACTGCATTTGCGAAAAAATGTACCATGATCGCGGAAGCAGGTTCGGCGAACACGGTAAAGAATTTATGGAATGGAGAATATTTTGTTCAGGATGTGAACCTGAAGGACCATCCCGAATACCAATACGCGACCGGTTGTTTAAGCGACCAACTTTTCGGCCAGACCTGGAATCATCTGAATAACCTTGGTTATCTGTACCCGAAATATAATGTGCAAAAAGCCTTACAATCGATCTGGAGATACAACTGGACGGCCGATGTTGGTGTGCAGAACAGTGTACATCCACCCGAAAGGACTTATGCAGATAAAGGTGAACCGGGGTTGTTTGTTTGCACCTGGCCTTATTCCGCGCATATGGGAGAAACAGGTGTGCGTTACCGTGATGAAGTCTGGACCGGCATAGAGTACCAGGTTGCGACAAATATGATCTATGAAGGAATGACCGATGAAGGTCTTTCTTTGATCAGGTCAGTGGATGAACGATACAGTCCGGCAAAACACAATCCCTGGAATGAAATCGAATGTGGCGATCACTATGCCAGGGCGATGGCCTCCTGGGGAGTGATGATGGCTGTTCAGGATTATTATTACAATGGGCCGGAAAAGATCCTTTCTTATGATCCCAAAATAAAGGCTGAGGATTTCAGCAGCTTTTTTAACGCAGCCGAAGGGTGGGGAAATATTCAGCAGAAAAGACAAGGAAAGAAGCAGGTGAATGTCATCAGTCTGAGATATGGAACCCTTGCGCTCAGGCAACTGGAATTTGGGGTGGAAGCAACGGCGAAAAATGTGTTTGTAACTGCCGCCGGCAAAAACATAAAATCGAGTTTTACCAACGGGGGTAATAAGCTGATAGTCAGTTTCGATCAGGTGGATCTTGTCGAAGGTGAAAACCTAACCATCGAGATTCAGCTCTGAAATACGGACAGAAGCAGGAACAGGAACAGGAACAGGAACAGAAAGAGAAAGAGAAAGAGGGAAGAGATTTAATCCAGAACCATAGCCCAGCACCAGGTCCATTTTCCCATCCGTTTTTGCAAAAAGTAATTGATGAGCCAACTCCTCAGTTCCTCTATCTTTTTCTGATTCTCTTCCTGCCTTCGCCAAGGCTTCCGCCTTCGCTACAGCTTCCGTCTTCGCTATAGCTTCCGCCTTCGCTAAAGCTTCCGCCTTCGCTATAGCTTCCGCCTTCGCTATAGCTTCCGCCTTCGCTATAGCTTCCGCCTTCGCTATAGCTTCCGCCTTCGCTATAGCTTCCGCCTTCGCTATAGCTTCCGCCTTCGCTATAGCTCCGGCGGACGACGCCGGCGGACGATGCCGGCGGCCCAAGTCTGTTCCTGTTCCTGTTTCTGTTTCTCTTTCTGCCCTGTTCCTGTTCCTGTTTCTGCTCCTGCCCTCTTTCTCTTTCTCTTTCTCTTTCTGATTCTTATCTTCGTCTTTAGGCGATCCTGATCCTTCTCCCCAGGTTTGGTGATAGGAAGCAGTTGAGGAAATCTTTCCCTTTGAACACTCCATTCCTTCATAAACTTTAAGTGAAATACGATGAAGCCGACCATGTTCAGGATCCTCATTGCCGCATTTCTTACTGCATTACTTGCATTAAGGTTCAGTCCCGAAACAACAACCAGTACCCCGGTTAAGTTGAATTTCAGTCGCGCCGGGTGTTCACCAGACTGGACGGCCATGCAGGCGTGGCTGAGTGCCACCGACATACCGCCCATCCCCGGCGCCGGAACGCACAAGTGGAAAATCAGCACAAAGAGTGACAGCGCTCAGTTTTATTTCAACCAGGGGATAAACATGTACTATAGCTTTCACATTATCGAATCCATGGCTTCTTTTCAAAAGGCCGCCAGGTTTGATTCGACCTGTGCTATGGTGCATTGGGCCCAGTCTCTTGCTTATGGTCCTAATATCAACGATGTTGGCTACACCGCTTCTGCAGAAGCCATCCGGTTGATTCAAAAGGCAGAACAATTGTCGGCAAGTGCTACACAAAAAGAAAAAGCATTGATTGATGCGATTAAGGTCAGGTATTCCGCCGATTCTTCGCAGTCGCGTGAGTCCCTGAATCGTTTGTACACGGCAGAAATGAAGCGGGCCTATGAAGCACACGCCGATGATCCGGATTTTGCGGCTTTATATGCCGATGCGATGATGCTGGAACATCCCTGGGATCTTTGGACCAATGATGGCAAGCCCAAACCATGGACTCCCCAGATACGCGAAGTGCTGGAAAAATTATTGAATCGAACTCCCATGCATCCCGGGGCGAATCACTATTATATCCATGTAATGGAACCCTCACCATACCCTGAGAAGGCCCTGCCCTCAGCTGACCGCCTGGGCCTGATCACTCCGGGTCTTTCCCACACCGTACACATGCCATCGCATATTTACCTGAGAACTGGTCAGTATACAAAGGGCGTCACAGTAAACGAGAACGCAATCAACAGTTACCGGAGTTCTATTTCGCTGTTCAGCCCTGTTACGGGCAATGATTTTCTTTACCTGATCCACAACCTGCATATGAAAACCAACCAGTCGATGATGGCAGGAAGTCTCGCATACTCACGCAAGGCAGCCGATGAAACGGCAGCCAGCCTGAATCCTGACTACCTTGCCGCTCCCGGTGCAATGGGTAGTTATATGCAATATGTTTTAATGACCCCGGTGCTGATCGATGTTCGCTTTGCGCAATGGGAAGCACTCCTTGGCAGGAAGACACCAGCCGACTCGATGACCTACGCTTTCCTGCTCGATAAGTTTGGCAGGGGAATGGCCTATGTCGGCCTGCATAAACTGGATTCTGCAAAGCATGCCCTGGAGCAACTTCGTGAATTGAAAAAGGACAGTGGTCTTGCTATTCCCCTTTCCCCCTTTTCATCGGCACTGGAAGGAGCCACCGTGGCGGAACACCTGCTTGAAGGATCAATCGCGCTCGAAGAACGAAATTTCAGCAACGCCATCGCGGCCTACACCGCTGCTGTTGATGCTGAAAAACAGATGGTGTACAATGAGCCAAGGGACTGGATGATCAATCCTGCGCCCTATCTCGGCCAGGCCTTTCTTGGTGCAGGAGACGCGAAACAGGCGGAATCCGCTTTTCGCAAAGACCTTCAATCGAACCAGGATAATATTTGGTCGCTCGAAGGATTGCATCAGTCTCTCCTGAAGCAGGGAAAGAAGAAGGAAGCTGCCCAGGCAAAGAAAAGATACGAGAAGGTAAGATCGCAGGCTGTCTCTAACTAAACAAAGCCCTTACAGAAAAAAAGTAAACCCAGGCAATAAACAAGATCTGCAGCGGAACCCTGAACCAAAGATAGTTCGGACCCGGGCCAGTCTTCGACCCACTAGTATAATCCAGGTGATTCAAAGCCGCATGGATATTGGCTGGAAGCATTAACACAAAAAGAATAATCAGGATGATGCCGGCTACCTGCCTCAAGCCGGGAAAAAGGAGCATTATACCCAATAATATTTCGGCTATTCCGGTAAGCATAACGACACCGGCTTTGAAAGGAATAAACTCTGGTACCATCATGGCCATGCCCGCGGGGAATTTGAAATGCCCGAATGCTGTAAAACACAACATCAGGCACATAGCCAGGTTGCCACTTAACAAAAGGTTCCAGTTCCCGGTGATTACTCTGCAAATGGCCGCACTGATAAAAAATACGATGATCAAAAGAAAGAAAGGTTTCATACATGCTCTTTGAATGAATGTAAAATTCAGTTCTTTCCGAAACCTTCGCAATGATCTATGTTAGTTTTTACCCAATACCTTTCTGATACGACTCAGGCTCTCAGGTTGAATGCCCAGGTAAGAGGAGAGGTGTTTAACCGACACCTGTTGCACGATCTCCGGGCTGCGTTCGAGTAAGCGCCGGTACCTTTCTTCTGCACTGAATGCGAGCATCTCCATTTCTTTCCTGAACCGCCTGACATACTGGTATTCCGCCATCAGCCTTCCGACCCTTTCTCCGGAAGCAGATACCCGGTACAGTGCCTGTAAAGCAGAGTAGCTGATGGCGATGACCTCACTGTCCTGGAGCAGTGCTATCCAGGTGGCAGTCGGTTCCCGTGTGATCAGAGAAAAATAGGCCGTGACGAATTCACCTTCAAAATGAAAGTCGACCGTGATCTCCTTACCATCCTGCAGGAAATAACTTCTTGTAGAGCCGGCGGCTAAAAAATAAATGTGGTCTTCTACCTGTCCGCCGCGGATCAGGAATTCTCCTTTCTCCAAATGCCTGGTCTCGAACAAAGCCGCAAACCTTTCCCATTCTTCATCATCCAGAACCGAAAACCTACTCACAGCCAGTCTGATCTTTTCCATTCCTTCCATGGTCGGGCGTTTTATATTTCTCCCAGTATGGTCATGGGCGGTTTGTGCAACGCGCCCCGGCTATTGACCAGGCCGATTATCAAACTAACCGCGCATATGCCCACTGCGATGCCCAGTGCAGGGAGGAGGGCAGGAGTGAAAATAGTGTCAAATGCATAATGAGCCAGGCCCCAGCTGGCCGCCAGTGAGATCACCAGACCCGTGAGTGCCGACAACAATCCCAGTAAAAAATATTCAATGGCCGTGATAGTGAAGATCTGCCTGCCGCTTGCGCCAAGAGTACGTAGCAATACATTCTCCTGCATTCGCTGGTAACGACTGATGAGCACAGAAGCGATCAGGACCACCAGGGCTGTGATGATGCTGAATCCGGCAATGAAACGCACAACAAATGCGATCTTGTTCAGCAGGTCATCAACAACACTCAGTACCAGGTTGAGATCGATGATGGATACATTCGGGAAACGCGTGACTACCGACTGCTGAAAAGCCGCAGAAACTTCCGGTGTGGACGCCCTGGTCAGCAACACATGAAACTGCGGCGCCTTTTCGAGTACTCCTTTTGGAAAGACCACAACAAAATTTGTGTAGATCCTGTTCCAGTCAACGATCCGCAAACTACTGACTACCGTAGTAATCAGCAGGCCCTGAACATTGAATTGGAGGGTGTCCCAAAGTTTCACTCCGATTCGTTTGGCAAAGCGTTCTTCAAGTGAAATATACACCTGATCCGATGGTCGGGTCACGCTGCCCCTCCATTCTCCTGCTGTCACCTTTTCCAAAGGTGTAAGGGTGTCGCGGTAGGTGACCCGGTATTCCCTGCTGAACATTCTGGAATTGATGTCGAGACTGGTATCTTCAAGCACATCAGCTGCGGTTTTACCATTCCACTGCTCCAGCCTCATATTCACAATCGGCACCGTAGGCCTGAGTGGCAGTCCCTGTCTCTTCGCCAGTGAGACCACCCCTTCACGCTGTTCGTTCTGTATGTCAAACAATACAACATTTGGCTGATCCGCAGAGGAAGATATTTTCACCCGGTTGATCAGGATGCCCTGGATGAAAAATAGCGTACAGATGAAGGCTGTACCAAATCCAATGGAAGTGATGAGCAGCAGGGTCTGGTTGTTCGGCCGGTAAAGGTTCGACAATCCCTGTCGCCATACATAGGCCCAGGATGCCGGAAAAAATCTGCGGACCGACCAGGTGAGTAACCAGGCAACACCGGCGAGCAGAAGCATGGCGATAAGTATCCCTGTAAGCAATACAGCCGTCCGTTGCCAGTTGCTGATCCGCACATTCATCAACAGGAAAAGAAAAACAGCAATCGTGATATACAAAAGCCACCTGGCTGGATCGCGGGACAGTTTACTACCGTCGAAGGACATACGCAAAACGTTCAGGGGCGAGATCAGACGGATAGACACCAGCGGCAAAAGCGCAAACAACATGGAGATAATCACGCCGATCAGTATTCCCTGTCCGATGGCTCCCCACGAGAGTGAGGTGGTAATTGTCACCGGAAGAAAATCGCCCAGGATCATCGGCAGCAACTGCTGGATCAGTGTTCCCAATGCGGCTCCCGCAAGGGAACAGATTACGGAAATACCCAGGATTTGCATGAGGTAGATCAGGAAGGCCTCTCTGGAACTCGTGCCCAGGCAACGCAAAAGAGCGATCATGCTGATTTTCTCCCTTACATAAATATGAATCGCGCTGGCCACGCCAATACAACCGAGCAAGAGGGCAATGAAGGCGACAAGTTCGAGGAAACGGTTGAGGTCCTCAAAAGACCGTCCCGTACCGCGTTTCCTGGTTTCGACTGTTTCGAGGTCATAGCCACTGGATTCCAAACGCGGACCCAGGCTGTCGACGAATTGTTGCACATTAGTTGTGGGCGAAAATTTTACATAATATGAATAATTGACCCGGCTACCCTTCTGCATCAGTCCTGTCGAATCCAGCCATTTCAGTGGCATATACACTACGGGGGCAACTGATGCGCCAAGACCGGTTTGGCCCGGAGCCTTTAGCAGCGTACCCGCTATCCTGAATTTTAGATTGCCCACCTGTACGGAATCTCCAACCTTGGCGCGAAACTGAAGCATGAGTGATCGGTCAACCAGTACCGTCTGAGCTTTTTTAAAATCATCAGCTGCTGCTGCAGGAACGGTAGCCAGTTTGCCATAATAAGGAAATCCTCCTTCCAGTGCCCTGACCTGCACCAGCCGCGATCCCTTTGATAGCGGAAAATAAATCATCGAGGCAAAACTTCTTTCTTCAGAAGTTCTGGCCTGCAGAGAATCGAACTTTAGTTGTATAGCAGGTGGGGGAAGGGAATTGCCGGAAATTTCAAGGTCGGCACCGATGAGCTCCGCTGCCTGTTGGTCAACATTCTTTTTTAGATTGTCGCCAAGAGAGTAAATGGCCACAAGCGCAGCAATACCAAGGATCACGGATGAGCCGAAAAGCAAAAGTCTCGACTTGCTTCGCCTGCTGTCGCGCCAGGCCATTAGAATTATCCAGGTAAATGGTGGCTTAGTTGCTGACTGCATGGGTCTTTTCATCTGAAACAATTCTTCCTGCTTTTAATCTGAGTATCCGCTGTGTTTTCGAAGCCAGTTCCTGATTGTGCGTTACAATGATAAGCGTGGTACCTGCTTCACGGTTGAGACCAAATAAAAGTTTAACCACATTTTCGCTGGATTCTTCATCAAGGTTCCCGGTCGGTTCGTCAGCGAAGAGCAATTTTGGGCTGGTGGAAAAGGCTCTGGCCATTGCCACGCGTTGTTGTTCGCCCCCACTCAGTTGTACCGGGTAATGGTCCATGCGTTCCGACAGTCCTACTTTGCCCAGGAGTTCCACAGCCCTCGGCTTTATATTTTTCTCCCGCCTTAGTTCAAGCGGCACCATCACATTTTCCAGCGCCGTGAGAGTAGGCATGAGCTGAAAATTCTGAAAGATGAAACCGACGTATTGATTCCTCAGCCTCGCGCGTTCGTCTTCATTCATCTCATTAATGGAAACGCCGCTCAAATACACCGAACCGGCGCTGGCCTTATCCAGACCAGCGCTCAATCCCAGCAATGTGGTCTTCCCACTGCCGGATGGTCCCACAATTGCCATGGAACCACCGGGATCTACAGAAAAACTGATGTCGCGCAAAACCGTAAGTTCATGTCCCGCGCTTCTATAAGATTTTGTTACACCGGTCAGTGTCAGTATCGGATCCATTCGTCTTTTTTATTTTTGGTATTTACACCTAAATTCAATGACAGTAAAAATAGGTCATCGTTAAAACATAGACGATTATGAAAAACATAAGCCAGGTGGTTGGGATTCTGATTGTCGTGATGATCCATATAGGATGTGGGGATCAGCCTGCACAAACGAAGGGACCGGGTGAGGATAGCGGCAAAGCGGCACTGCCTGCTGACACCCTGGCAAAGGCAGAAAGAATGATCGTTTTTTTCGGAAACAGCCTCACCGCGGGCTATGGTCTGGATCCTTCACAGGCTTTTCCCGCATTGATCCAGGCAAAAATTGATTCTGCATCCCTGGGGTATAAAGTCGTCAACGCCGGTGTAAGCGGAGAGACCACCGCGGGCGGCAACAGCCGGATCGACTGGATCCTGAACCAGCCCCTCTCTATTTTTATCCTCGAGTTGGGAGGAAATGATGGGCTCAGAGGTATTCCGATCTCGGAGACAAGGAAAAATCTGCAATCGATCATTGATAAAGTAAAAAGGAAATATCCCTCCGCAAAGATCATTCTTGCCGGCATGCAGATACCACCCAACATGGGGGTAAAATACACGAGGGAATTCAGGGAAGTTTATGCCGACCTGGCCACCAAAAATCAGGTCGGCCTGATCCCCTTTATACTTCAGGGAGTGGGAGGTGAAGCCAGTCTTAATCAGCGTGACGGCATCCATCCCACCGAGGAGGGACATCGCATCGTGGCGGAAAACGTCTGGGAAGTCCTGAAAAAAGAACTCTGATTTTACCGGAGGAGGTCAGCGGGCAGGCCGTGAATCCCCTGGATCCGGATATCCTTGTAGTACACTTCAGCGCCTTCGGACTGGATCTGAATCTTACCCTTGTTCAGCGGTTTAGCCTCACCGTTATCCCATTGTTGCGATTTCAGCAGGACCATCATCACTTTTCCGTTCACTACGTGTATGCTGCTGTCGCCATGGCAATAAAGATCAAGTGTGTTCCACTGTCCTTCCGGATTTTCCGCATCTCCTTTTTTGATGCAGTGTCTTCCGACCGGAGTCTGCTCACCAAAATCCATGGGTTGTCCGGCGGGATCATATTCATATGTGCTGTCTGTGGCCTTTCTTGCGGGAATGGTTTCGAAACCACGCCCGACGCCCCAATAATCTCCACAATTGCCCTGCTCGACCTGGAATTCCTGTGAACGCATCCAGAAGCCTCCCTCCGCACCCTGTGGACCGATCGCATGATAGAGCAGGCCACTGTCTTTCTTCTTTCCAATCTTTGGGGGCCAGGTTTTTTGTCCCCATTTGAACTTTAGCTGCAGACGATAATTGTTGTATTCCTCTTTTGAAGTAATGGCCCCGAAATATTCTCCTGAGATCCGGATCACCTTCTCTCCGTCAAGCGACACCACAGTAAAAACTTTTTGAGGATCATTGTTCAATCCCGATGGGGCGGCGCTCACTTTTTTTCCTTCACTGTCAAAACCCGGTCCGAGGAAGGTCTCCCAGCCACTGAGGTCTTTGCCGTTGAACAGCGGTCTCCATTTTTCACTGTGTGGGGGGCTAAAGGCAAGCAGCAATATAGCAAGGCCGATCGTTGGAAGGATTTTCATAAAGAAGCTTTCGATAAAAATACTTCTTTTTAATTGCTTGCCGGGGTTTCATGTAAGGAGGAGAAAGACTCTGCGCCTTCTGTCCGTAAGGCTTTGAATAAAACAAAAACTGTTTATCGCACAAGCGTAACCGTACCTTTTTTAACGATTGGCATGCCCGTATAATCCTTTGCCTTAAGCACCCATACAAAAGTTGCGGAGTCCATCGGTTTGCCTTTGTAGTTTCCGTCCCATCCCTGTGAATGAGTGCCAGCCCCGCTGTAGACCAGCTGTCCCCAGCGGTTGAACACCTGGAAAACTTCCACACGGCTAACGCCTGCGGAGAGCGGACGAAAGAAATCATTCACACCATCGCCATTTGGTGTGAAAGCATTCGGAACAAATACATCGGGCGCGGTTGCAAAGACCTGTACACTTACAGAGGCCGAATCAACACATCCAGCCTCATTCGAGATCATCACTTTGTAAGGGAAACGAAAACCTTCGCCCGCATCGGAAAAAGTAGCAACCGGGTCGGCAATGTCGGTAGCGGATAAAGACAGCGAGGGCGACCAATGATAAATAGTACCACCGCTGGCTTTCATTTGCAGCGGCTGACCAACTACCGCCGTGGTGTCGTTGCCCGCGGACGGAATGATCTTCTCAAGCACCGCCACCACCACCGTATCGAGTCCGGGTTTGGGACAGCCCCTGGTGTCAAAAGCCTGAAAGACGTATTCGCGGGTAGCCCGCGGCCTTGCCACGGGATCCAGTGTCTCTGCTGCGTTGAGAGTCGGATCCCTTACCCATGAATAACTGCTGCCATCGGTGCTGGCATGCAGTGAGGCAAAGGTATTGTAGCAGATCAGCGTATCTGGTCCTGCGTTGGCTGTGGGGTAGGGGACCGTGTTCACCTGCACCAGCCCGCTGGCAACACACTGACTGATAAATCCCCGCACTTCATAAATAGTCGTGGCGAGTGGGCGGGCAAAAGGTTGCATGGCGGCAGCGTCGCTAAGCGTTTCAGAAGGAGACCATACATAATTCAGGGCATCCGAATTTAAATGTATCAGGATCTCATCACCCTCGCAGATAACCGTATCCGGCATAGTAGTCAGACTAACGTGGTCGACTACACGAACACTCACTGAATCCGTGTTCACACATCCAGCGTCTTCCAGTGTAACATAATATGTGGTATTGGTCACCGGGTTCACGACCGGCTGGGCAATGGCAGGATCAGAAAGAGAAGCGTTGGGTTGCCAGCTGAAAATACCACTGCCTGAAGCCTGCAATGGCAGGGCGTCGGGCGGGCAGATCAGGGTATCGCGAAAGGCAAGGCCGATCGGGGGCCTGTCAAAAACCACGACTGTTTTGTTCACCGTATCCCTGCATCCCGTCGAACTCTGCACAACGAGGGTCACCAGTTTGTTGCCGGTCGCATTGTATTGAAAGGAAGGGTGCTGCTCGCTGGCAATATCCGGAGAGACTGTTCCCTGGCCAAAATCCCAATGCCAGGAACTTACCACTCCATAGGCGGACCTTGTGGTGTCAGTAAACTGGACCGGCCGGGATATGCAGGTTCCGCCGGTAGTAAACCCGGGTTCGAAACCCGGATAGACCCTCACCAATGATTGCGAACTATCTTCACAGGCTGCGCCCTTGTTGATCTCCAGGCGCAGCACATAGGTGCCAGTATCGGTGAAGTTGTACGCCATCTGGGGCAATGAGGATGCGTACAATTCTTCACCGCTTTCTCTCAACACCGTCCAATCGTATGTATTGATCAGCCGGCTGGTGGAAAGGTTTTTGGCATTAAGCGTAGTGCTATTACTGCAAAGCTGGTATTCGGGCAGCAATGATGAAGCCGCCACATCACATGGCGCGATATTGATCTGGAGGTCTTTCCGCTGGGTGGCGATCACCTGACCGTCCCTGATTTCTTCCACACAAACGGTAAGCACATAGGTGCCTTCGCCGGGCGCTATGCCCGTGACAATACCCGTTGTTGCGTTTATGCTGGTATTCCCTCCAAAAGGAGCGCCTCCGGAAAAACCAGTGCCATATGGCACCGATGAATAGGGAGGCGCCGGTGGTGGGGAACCCTCGCCAGGCCTGACACCTCCCGAAGTCTGGTAAGCGCTGCATAGGGAATATCTCAACAGATCATCGTCCTCATCAGAGGCGCTGAAATCATACGAGAATTTGTTATTGGCACAGATGATCACCAGGTCATCACTTTGGAAATGGGCACTGCTGTTCTCCGGCCAGTCTGTCTGGCCGTTGCCTGGAATTTCCGCGGTGTATGTCGCTCCTACCTGGTTGTATCCTTCGTAAAGGTTCTTCATGCCATCGACCCTGTATACCACATGCGCGGCGATCACATAGCCTTCCGCTGAAGCCGGCAGGGTAGCGCTGAAGGTGTAAGTGCCGATGCGGAAACAGACTGGGGGCGGGTTGGTGATACAGGGGTTCGAATTGTTCAGGTTGTTGTCAATGGGACCGCTCAGGCTAACCGGAAAATCCCTGATCCTTTGTCCCGTTGACTTGTTGAAAATCGAGAAAGTATTCGGATTTTCTAACTGGCGGTCCGATGAACAGAGCATGAACAACCGGACGGTGATATTATAAGTATAGTTTGGTCCGTCCATACCGGTGAACCGGTAGAAGATCTCACCACCCGTAATGTGATCGGCACGGGCAAGGGTTGCGAATGCCAGAAACACAAATGCAAGTAGGAGTATACGCCTCATTGTTCGATGCTGCCGAAAAGAATGAAAAACCGGGAAATGGATGGGTTAGCACTGTCATAATGAATATACGTAAGTTCATCCACAAGGTTGCCGGTAACCCCGAAAAATTGGGGCTAGGCAAGTGACTCGGTGTATTTTTTGAAGTTATCGAGAATTGCCTGCCAACCTCCCTGCTGCATCTCAACAGGATTTTCATCTTCGGCATCAAATGTCTCTACCAAATGGGTAGTATTTCCATCGCCACTGAAATTCACGGTTACCCGCCTGCCATCGCCAAGTGTGTAATCGATCAGGTTGTGCAGAATTACCTTGTCGTAGATGCCCCCGAACTCAAAGCTGAAGCTGCCGTCTTTAGCTGCCATGGTGGTGGAAAAGGAGCCGCCTTCGCGCAGGTCGTTGGTTGCCTTGGGAGCATGCCAGTCATCGGAAGCGTGGGCCCAGTTGACGATGTGTTCGGGCTCACTAAAAGCCTTCCATACTTTTTCGACCGGAGCATTTACAGTGGTTTCAACAGTGATTTTGGTGCGATTGATAGTTTCCATGATTTTTGTTTTTTGTTCTGTAAAGATAGAACGCCCATTTTCACAAAAAACAGGGCGATCACGACCAAAAACAGGCAATTTTGCGACCAGGATCTGAATTCATTCCGAGCCGCGAGGGCCTTCCGGCGCCGACAGGCTATCATGGAAGAAAGTCTGTTACCCTTCATGGTAGACCGACGATAAAAATGAAAATGATTCGAAACAGCCTTAATTTTATACGCTGATTCAAGTTTTAAAAAATTGCTATGCCAAACACATCTGTTCAAAAACCCAAACTCAGAAAAGTGTTGATCATCGAAGACGAAGCCGACATGTGCCTTCTTCTGAATATTTTACTCGACGGAAAGGAAATGGAAGTGGATCACGTCAAATCACTGGCGAAGGCGCAGGAATATCTTAGCGAAACCTCACCTGATGTAGTATTGCTGGATAATAAGCTCCCGGATGGATTTGGTGTGGATTTTGTTCAGTTTATCAAGAAAAATTATCCATTGGTGAAGGTGGTGATGATCTCTGGTTTTGATCCATCCGCCAGTGATGTTGCGCTCGAAAACGGGGCCGACAAGTTCCTGACCAAGCCTTTTACCAGGGACCAGTTGCTTCAATCGATCAGAGGAGTACTCAATTAATTAAATCAAACATTCAAGCCATATGAAATCTGTTTTTTGCGCGATCGCGCTGCTGTGTCTTATGTCCGCGTCCCCTCTTCCAAAAAAGAACAGGATACTGGTCTTTATGAAAACAGCAGGCTTTCATCACGAGTCAATACCTGTAGGATTGGCAACCATTGTCCAACTGGGTAAGGAAAACGGTTTTTCTGTTGATTCCACTACTGATTCAACAAAATTCACTTCGAAGAACCTGAAACAATATGCGGCTGTTGTTTTTCTGAATACTACGGGCAATGTGCTCAACGACGAAGAACAGCAAGCTTTTGAATCCTACATCCGCGCCGGCGGTGGTTTCGCGGGAATTCATTCTGCGACAGACACCGAATATGACTGGCCCTGGTATGGGAATCTTGTGGGCGCTTACTTCGGATCGCATCCCGCCCAGCAGGAAGCCGTCATAAAAGTTACAGACAGCACCAGCCTTGCTACCAGGCATCTTCCGAGGGAATGGAAAAGGAAGGACGAATGGTATAATTTCAAGTGGCTGACCGCGGAACCCGTTCATATGCTGCTATACATCGATGAGAAGTCATATGATCCGGGCAAGGGCGGTATGGGTGAAGTCCATCCGATGAGCTGGTATCATGAATACGATGGAGGAAGGTCATTTTATACCGAACTAGGTCACACCGACGAGTCATATGGTGACCCGCTTTACAGAAAACATATACTTGCGGGTATAGAGTATGCGATGGGGAAGGCGAAAATGGAACCCTAAGAGGATATCTTTGGGAACTCTTTGCGGAAGAGGAAACTTGACATACTTTTTTTAGAAAAAAAGTATGCAAAAAAACTTTGGCGCTGTCAGAATTAGGCCTAAAATTTTCTGCGTGCCGCTACGGCTAAGGAATGCTCCGGTCGGTCTGAGGTAATTCTCATGTGCAGTTGTAGCTATGGTCTGCGGATTTTCAATCCACATCTTCGCCGTTTTTCGCGGCACTTGAAAATTTTGCATCGCCCGCCGAAGCTTTAGCGAAGGCGTGGCTCTTTCTCTTTCTTCGCTCTGTTCCTGTTCCTGTTTCTGTTCCTGTTTCTCTTTCTCTTCCTCTTTCTCCTTCTCCTTCTCCTTCTCTTCCTCAGCTGGTTTTTTCGGAAAACATTTCCATCTCCGTAATATCCTGCCCGGGTTTCAAATGATATATCTGAATGCCCAGTTTGATGGCTTCGCTGAAATTTGACTCTGTGTCGTCTATGAAGAGGGTTTCGGAAGGATCCAGTTTATTTTCATTTAATACTAGAGAAAAAATTTCGGAACCAGGTTTGCGAAGCCGCACGCTGTGCGAATAATATGTTTTCTCAAACAGGTCTTCGAGGTGGACGCCGAAAATTTTGTTGAGACGTTGTTGAAATTCCTTGTGATGAAGGGAATTGGTATTGCTCAGCAGAAAGGTGCGATACCTGGGTTTTATTCTTTGCAGAAGTTTGATCCTTTGCGGTGGAAAGTCGAGCAGAATGGCGTTCCATGCCGCGATGACATCGTCTGAATTCACTTCCTTTTCGAACAATGCCGAGACACCTTTTACAAAAGTCTCGTCATCGATCATTCCGATTTCATAATTTTCAAAAAGGTCGGTGATATGAAACTGACTGATGTGATTTCCAAAATTTTCCAGCCCCAGGAGCCTGAAAGCTTCATTAGTTTTTTTGAAGTCGATGTTCATTATTACTCCGCCGAGGTCGAAGATGATATTCCTGATTTCTTTCATACTCCGAAAATAGCGAAGAAACAGAAACAGAAAGAGAAACAGAAACAGAAAGAGGATCAGGAACAGAAAGAGGAACAAAAAGAGAAAGAGAGCGGAGTGTGAAAAGCGATGCGTCCCTCTCTTCCTCTTCCTCTTTCTCTTTCTCTTTCTCCGGAGAGTCTCAGTCAATGATATAGGCTGAAGCGGGCGGCAGTTCCGCAGCTCCTGAGAACGAAGTGGCAGAAGAGTTGGCAAATTTTTGGGCCTCCGATCCCTTACCCTGTGCCTTTAGACTCTGCGACAGGCCAAGCAAAGACCAGCCATTGCCAATATTCCTGAGAAGGTCGTCGCGGTAAACTTTTTCTGCGGCAACATTCTTTTTTGTTTTCAGAAGCCAGGCGCCGAGGTATTGGCGTGCCGGTAGCATCCAGTCAGCTGGTTCCCTGTATATCAATTTGTCTTCAATTCCCGCAGCGGCTTCAAAAAAGCCGATCCCATTTTTCACTTTTCCTTCGGCGAAGGCGAGAGAGCCCGAGAGGATCTTTTCCGCGATCATCGCGCAATCGATGGTGTTGTTGAAAGGGATATTTATGACCGTCAGTGTGGGATCGGATAAAAATGATTTGAGTGCAGACAGCGATTTTTTGGCGGAATCCAGTTGATGGAGACCCGCAAAGGCCATTCCCCTGGCAAAATGATAAAGCACCTGTGCATAGGCCCAGTCTTGTTCCGGTGGTTTGCTGTTGTCGAGGATGTTCTGCCATCTTCCCATTCTCACCTGGGTCAACTCCGGGAACATATACAGGTACTGGAAATAGGTGTCCTCATGTGATGGCTTCACCGCTGCCCGGCATTCCATTGCATGTGGCATAGAAGCCGTATAGATCCCGCCGCTAAGAGCGCAGTAGGCGCGAACACCGAGGTAATGAGAGCTGCTGGTGTTCAGAGAAAGATTGGATGCGAGGGAATCATAATTCCGGAGCGCCAGGTTGGCTTCGTCGTTGGCGGTCACTCCTTTTTCAAACAAACCATTTCTTTCATACTCGTGACTGGCCATATGAACCATGTGCGCTACTCCTGGCATATTTTGTTTCAATATGGTGGCCCCCGCCAGCGCCACTTCCGGATGTGCAGATGCTTCGGTAAGATGAATATAATAGTGAAGGAAGGCGGGATGATCAGGGTTCTTCTTCATCGTAGATTCACAAAGGCTAACCAATTCAGGCGTCCATGGTTTCGGGCTGCCATCATTGTTCCAGAAATCCCAGGGATGTATCAGCATAACCGCGTCAATATAAAGAGCTACGATGTCGGGGTCTTCCGGAAAATCCTTTAACAGCCCGCGCAAACCCTGGGCATAATCCTCATTGAGCTTTTTTCTTTGCTCGTCGGCAGGATCGGCCGAGTACCTCAGGTTCATCACTGCAGCCATCCGCTTCTCCCTTTCTGGAATGTTGGGATTTGCTTTGTTCATTTTTTCCAGAACGCCATAGATGTCGGGTGATAATTTGTACAGATGATTGAAGTTGTAACCGGGGCCCAGGGTAAGTGCCTCACCCCAGTAAGCCATGGTGCAGGTTGAATCAAATCTTGATGCTTCAAGAAATGAAGCACGCGCTTCTTTGGGATGATAACTGTAATAGAGGCTGAGTCCCTGGTTGAAATAATATTGCGCGCTGTCGTTACTGGTACTGATCGAATGATTGTGATTCCCCCAGCCGGGCAGGGAAACAATGTATTTTCCATTTGATGTGGTGTCGGGTGCCTGGCCCGGTAGCGGCGAACACGAGATCATATTTGCATCCAGCGCGGTGCGGGTGTTGTCAGGTATATCGTGAGTAGAGAAGGAAAGCAGTACAACGGTCAGGCATACAGGAAGAGAAACGATGGTAAATCTTTTGTACATCGGAGAACGATATTAACTAAAGGTAGCATTTGTCCTCAAATAAAAGCTTTTCGAGGCGCTCTCTTCTTCTATTCTTCCTCTTCCTCTTTCTGTTTCTCTTTCTGATTTATTCTATGCGCCCTTTTTCCTGTTCATTCGAATTGTTGTTCTGCCGGATCTTGCGCGAATTCTTTTCATTTCCGAAAGCGTATGTGAACGAGATACCCACTCGTCGCGAGTCCGACCTCATTTCCCGCGTCGAATACGCCTCTCCGGGAATTACAATAATTTCTTTCTGTATCCAGCTATAGAACATATCATCAAGAACGAGCCGTACGGTGGCTTTGTTTTTCCAGATCTTTTTCTGAATGGCTGCCGTACTCATAAATCTCGGATCCGTTGTCTGCTGGCCATTTAGCTGCTTTCCCAGATACATGGCGGTCAGCTCGGCCAACCAGTTGTCCGGAAAACTGAACTGATTGATGACATTGAACCTTGCCGTGTACAATTCAGTCGACTGCACATCTTTGTTGTTTTTGGTATTGATCTTCATACGGCCCGCAGTGGTGTTGAAGTTGAATTTCCACCATCCCGCCAATGAAAGGGAAGTATTGACATTCAGCATCAGTAGCGATCCCTTTGCCACATTTCCCGGCGCCGTGATAAAGATATTCCCGTCCGGTTTCGCGGTCGAGAAAATCACATCGTTGAAGTATCCATAGGATAATCCTGTACCCAGTCTTTGTCCATGTTGATATTTTAGTTCAAAGGAGTACTGGTATTGGGGATTGAGCTGGGGATTTCCGGTAGCGTAAGAAAAATTATCGCGGTAAAAAATAAAGGGATTCAGCTGTTGATAATTTGGACGCCTGATCCTGCGGCCAACACTAAAACCCAGGGTTTTTTTCCCGGCACTGTCCATATTACGGCTTACATAAAAGCTGGGGAACAACCCGGTATAATGCTTCGTGAAATTTTCTGAGGAGTATGCCGCATTTTCCACCAGTGTGCCCTGAACATTTGTGTTTTCCACTCTGATTCCAGCCCTGAAACTATACCTTTTCAGTTTATGCCTGCCCATCAAATATGCAGAATTGACATTCTCTCTGTAGATGAAATGATTGGACCTTCCGAAATCCGTTTCGGTTATTTCGCCAGTTACCGAATAATACCTTGAATCATTGTCATTGTCTATGAAATTGCTTTTTAAGCCTGCTTCCCACCCGGTCGCCTTCTCTTTCCCATGAGTGTAATCTGCCTGCCCCGTCAGGATTCTTACAAAACCGGGAAGTTCATAGGCGAAATTTTCTTCTGTTTTCTGAGAGCCGTCCGGAATGAAAATAGTATTGTTGAGCAGTTGATCACCATTTGACCAGAATTTCAGGTAGGAAACGTCACCGGAAAATTCCGAACCTGTTTTTTTCAAATGGTGCAGGACGTTCAATGATCCTTCAATATTGGTTCTTCTATCCTTCACACGGCCCAGACCGATTCCCGAAGAGTCGGGTCGCCAGTTTGCATCGTAACTGATTACGGAAGAACCAAAGAGAGTGTTTCTGGGATCATACCAGGTGTTAAACATCACGCCAAAGGTTGTACGGGAAGATGGACTGTAGTCCAGGGCAGTCCTTACCTGGAATGTATTCCCCTTGGCTTTTTGAAAATTCGAGATCTGCTGGAAGGATGAGGGCAAAATATCATTTGACAATATTGACCGTTGATTTGTTTCCCGGTACCTGGAGGTTTCATTGTTGTAACCCAGAGTACCCGAGAAATTCAACTTCTTCGTTTGATAATTCAGATTGAGAGAATTGTAAGTTCTGGCATAGAAGCCCTGACTATAGTTCGTTGACAGATTGCCGGTCAGGCCCGCACCCCTGTTTCGTTTTAGTTTAATATTAATGATCGCCGACCCACCCGCATCGTAACGGGCAGGTGGATTGTCCATTAGTTCAAGCTTGTCCAGTTGCCCACCCGGCAGTGATTTTAAATAAGCCATCAAATCCTGACCCGACATATATACCGTCCGGCCATTGATCAGCAACGTGACGCCGGTCTTGCCGTTGAGACTGATATCGCCATTAGAAGCTATGCTGATTCCCGGAGTTTTTTCCAGTACTTCAAATGCATTGTATGCGGGAGACCCCAGCATTGATTCGACATTTATTATGGTTTTGTCGGGCTCCTGCACCACGAATGGTTTCTTTGCGGTTATCACTACCTCGGCTAAACTCCTCGACACAGACTTAATCAGGATAACCTGACGCAACAAATCCCTGTTTTTGCCATTCGCAGATAAGGGCAGGCTGGTATAACGTTCAAAACCCAGGGCATCAATTCTAAAATAATAACTGCCTGTTCTCAGGTTCGAAAATTTAGCACTTCCATCATTATCGGTTACTCGTTGGCGGACATTTATGGTGTCCTCTGCGTTATACAACCACACAGTGGCACCGCCGAGGGAAACCTTATTGTTATCGCTGACCATTATTTTGACGGTAAATGATTGTTCTTTCTGGGCCAGGATCGATCCGCAATGGATCAGGGCAAGTATCAATAAGCAGGTAATTCTCATAACTTCTAATTGTATGAGCAAATCTGCATAACGGTGATTCCGGCTGGAAATAATACTGATAAGAATAGCCTATTCTATGTTATATTCAGTTGGTGCGCTGACGAAATCACTGATCAGCTTATCCGGGGATTTGGACAGCATTATGTCCGCATTAATCAGATTAATTATTCGGCACTGAGCCGAAATCTATATTTGTTCGCATAATCAACGAACAACCTATCATGATACAAACCAACACCATTTCATTATCCCGAAAACAACAATGGTTTCTCACGGCAATACTGATGGTCCTCGCAGCAATGTTCATCTATACATTCATCAGATCCTATGTGAGGCAAATTAATTCCCAGCAGGACGAGGAAATCGCACTTGCCGCTACGCTGGGTATCTTCGCCTGCGTGTACGCTGGCAGGTTCATTTCCCTCTTGTGGCTGAATGACAGTCCGGGAAAGAACCGAAAATTACTGATCTGGCTTCCCATCGTTATGGTCATCGGCCTGATTGCCTCCACTGTTTACGGGTCTATGTTGGTTTCACACCCCAGTGCGTTTGCCCTGCTGTTATTGATTCTTTCATCAGTTTTATGTTGTCTTTGCCTCGGGGCATTTATCAAATTGCTCAGGCATAACATCCATTCACAGATCCGCGCGGCCAACATGGTGGCGGTAAACAGCCAGGCCGAATTACAACTCCTTCAGTCTCAACTTAGCCCGCATTTCCTTTTCAATACTCTGAACAATCTCTATGGTGTTTCGCTTACCCAGTCGGATAAGGTTCCTGCTCTGTTACTCAAGCTGTCTGATCTGCTCAGGTATTCGGTGTACGACGCAAGCGAAGCTTATGTTCCCCTGAAAAATGAGCTCGAATACCTGAAGAATTTTATCGATTTTGAGCAGATGCGAATAGGCAACCGCCTTGACCTTAAACTGCAATTGGAAGAGATCAGTGGAAGCGACCTGAAAATCGCACCCATGCTGTTGATTATCTTTCTTGAAAATGCGTTCAAGCATGCAAAGGATTCCGCGGATGAGCGAATATTTATCGAAATTGTACTGAAAACCTGGGGCCGTTCGCTGCTTTACTCGGTGAGGAACTCGCATGGCAAGGGCCTGACTGAGAAACAACCTTCTTTAAAAGCAGGCGGGCTGGGCCTGGAGAATGTAAAAAAACGCCTGGAATTGCTCTATCCAAATGATTACAGCCTGGAGATTCAGGAAGATGAAAAATGGTACACCGTACTATTACAATTGAAACTACGATGAGATGTCCGAACAAGTCAGTTGTCTGATAATAGATGATGAGCCCATCGCGCGGGAGATCATCCAAAACTACTGCAAACAACTGCCTGTACTACAGGTGGAGGGCTCCTGCGGCAATGCATTGGAAGCGAGAAAAATCATCCAGGCCGGGCAGATCGACCTGATCTTTCTCGATATCAACATGCCGGTTCTGGACGGCATGGCCTTTCTCAAGACGTTAAAGAAGTTGCCCGAAGTAATTTTTACAACGGCCTACCGGGAATATGCCGTTGAGGCCTTCGACCTCGCTGCCTGTGATTACCTGCTCAAGCCATTTTCGCTTGATCGTTTCATTGTGGCGGTGGACAAGGCGCTTGAAAAAATAAAAGGAAGGCAGGAGTACGACACCAATTCCGGTGAAACCGGCAATGAAGATTTTCTTTTCATCCGAGCTGATGGGAAAATCTACAAGATCTTCCATAAGGACCTGCTCTATGCCGAGGCGAATGGCAACTACACCAAGATTGTTACACCCGGTAAGACCCTGATGGTAACGATGACCTTCACAAGTTTTGAATCCATGCTGCCCGCCTCCGGCTTCATCCGTATTCACCGTTCTTATATTATCAATAAATCGAGCATCACGCACATCGAGGGAAATTATCTTTTGGTTAATAATACGGAACTGCCAATAGGGAGCAACTATAAAACGGAGTTTCTGAAAAAGATCGGACTCTGATTGCAGTGATTCACGCAAAAGCCCCTTCCTGCCTACCGGCAGACAGGACTGCAGACAGTTATACTGTCTTCCGACAGGCCACAGCCTTGGCGGAGAGGCAGTGTTGGAGAGGGAGCTGTGAAGACAATCACCAGAACGCAAAGTGAATTTTTGATTTCAGGTATCGGAGGTTTTCCATAACCTTTGTCTACTGTAAATCATTAGCTATGTCCAGTCAGAATAGTTCACGCCGTTCCTTTTTACGCAATACCCTGGCCACCGCAACAGGCGCCGCAATAATTCCCAACCAGGTTTTTGCCCAGACTCCTGCAATTATACCGGATGCGAAGAAATTCCGTGTTGTGCAGATTACCGACACACATGTAAAAAACGAATTGAGCGCCTCGCATACGAAAGCCGTGCTGGAGCGGATCGCACGAGATGAGAAACCCGACGTTATATTCCACACAGGAGATGTGATCATGGACGCCCTCGCCGCAGGCAAGGAGGACGTCGGCAAACAGTGGGCCTTGTGGAAACAGATCACGACCGGCTTCAGCGTTCCCATAAAATATGCACTGGGGAATCACGATGTTTGGTGGAATAAACCAGATGCCTCCGAGCCATTATTTGGCAAGACCTGGGCCCTGCAGGAACTCAGGATGGCAAAAAGATATTACAGTATGTCAGAAGGTGGATGGAAGTTTGTATTTCTCGATAGTATCCAGCCACATGAAACCTGGGCGTATAACGGTGGGATCGACAAGGAACAGATGGACTGGCTCAGCCAGGAGCTGAAGGAGACTCCGCCTTCGACCCCCATATTCGTATCCTCCCATATACCTCTCCTTTCAGCTGCCATCTTCGACCTTTCCGAGAAGGAAAAGGACGTATGGCAGGTCTCGGGTAGCCTGATGCATGCCGACTCGCACGAAGTGCAGTCGCTGTTGAGGTCTCATCCCAATGTGCGCGCCTGCGTCAGCGGTCATCTGCACTTGCTCGACACCGTTAGCTACGACAAGATCCAATACCTGGGATGCGGAGCGGTGTCCGCCAACTGGTGGAAAACAAACGCCTTTCACCAAACCATTTCCGGCTATGCTGTGCTTGACTTAAAAAAAGATGGCAACTTCACCAGGGAGTACAAGGTTTTTCCCTGGAGTTGACCAAACCTATTGCGCCCCCAGTTCTTTCAGGTATTTTTCAGAATTCGCCCTGACTGCCGGGATGGGATTGAGAGTCATTGATTTTTTGAAACTGGTGATGGCATTCTTCTTGTCGCCACTAAGCGCATAGCCTTCGCCGAGGCTGTCCCAGGCATTGGCGCTTTTCGGATTCTTTTTGGTGTTCAGCTTGAAGATCTCGATGGCCTTTTTCTGATCCCCGTTTCCCAGCAACTGATACCCATAATTGTTGAGTTCGAATTCAGTGGCTGTGGATATTGAACCAGCCATCAGCGAGTCGGCTTCCGAGGTCTTTCCTAAGGCAGTTAGTAAACCTGCTTTTATATTCACCGCATTGAAGGTCTTGCCCATGCCCAGGGCCCTGTCGATCCATTGCAGGCCTTTTTCATATTCCGTTTTATTCTGTAATGAATAATTGGCTGCGGAAATATAACCCTGTGGTGTGAAGCCCGCAGCATTTTGCAATTCGGCCTCTGCATTTGCCATCACAATACTGTCTACATTAAAACTCAGCTTCACCGGGAAGGTTTTCTTCTCCCAGGTCAACAGCAGTTCGGCGCTGTCCTTCGTTTCATTGGCGAATTCATAGGTGAGCGTTTCTTTCATTGGCGATTCTTTGATCTGAATCTTCTCCCTCAACTGATCCCTCGATTCTTCATAGAAGAAACTTCCCCAAAATTTATAGTCTTTTGACAGGATCACTTCCCCGGTATTGTCTTCGTTAATGACGAAGAATAATCCATAGGAACCCGCGGGAACGGCGTGTCCTTCCACAATGGCATTATCTGAAAAGGTGATAATGGTGTTCTCATTCGCACCTGCCCTCCACGGGGCGCTTTTTGCGTTTCCAAAACCTTGTTTGTTCCAGCCGTAAGGAACCAGGGCTCCCCAGATCTTCCTCCCCTTGACAGAAGGCCTGGAATAATCAACCGTGACTGTTGAAATGCCAATTTTCTGGCTTACCGTAGCGGCAGGGCTGGGGGTTCGTGGCAGGGTTACCGGTTGGGCGGCAACCTCAAAAAATAGCGTTGAAAAAAATGCAAGGATGGCAAACGGGTATTTAGCTGAATGTGCAGTCATGGCAGATTAGTTTGGTTAATCCAATTTAAGAAGAATGTAGTTAATTGGCCCGGAAGGAAGGTTCGGCTTATTTTCGGACGGTAAGGGACAGGGATAAATGGAAAGCTGTCCGGACCGCCATCACTGCCTGAAAACAGAGTTTTCTGACTATCTTCAATCGATGCCCGCTTTGACAAAAACAGGTAGACCTTTCTTTTTCGTGTGGTGGTTGCTGGTCATGCTTTTGCCTGCTTTTTCATTGTCTGCGCAAGAAGCTAATCCTTATCATCTCAATGGCAGCGCAAGCCAGAATTCCTGCAACTGCTATACGCTTACGCCGGATCAGCCCCAGATGTCGGGCTCGGTCTGGAACAAGACAAAGATAGACCTGAATCAACCCTTTGACTTTAAGTTCGAGGTCTATCTTGGATGTCAGGACGCGCCAGGGGCCGACGGCATTGCATTTGTTCTTCAACCCCTCAGTACAGAAGTTGGGGCCACCGGAGAGGGATTGGGTTTTCAGGGGATAGAGCCATCAATTGCCGTGTCCATCGATACCTGGCAAAATCTTAATCACGGCGACCCCTATTACGACAACATTGCGATTCACCAGGATGGCGACGTTGAAAATTACAATACCCCAAAACTTCTTTCGGGACCAGTCAGCGTTGTCTTTGATGGCAATATTGAAGATTGTGAATGGCATACCCTCAGGATCATCTGGGATCCTGTGGCCCAGCATATCCAGGCTGACGTGGATGGCGAATTACGTGTGCAGACACATAAAGACCTGATCGGTGAGGTTTTCCATGGCGATCCCATGGTGTTCTGGGGTTTCACAGGTGCGACCGGAGGAAGTACCAATCTGCAAAAAGTTTGCACCTCGCTCAACCCTTCATTCTACCTGCCCAAAGGCCAGAAAACCTGCTTCCCCGAACCGATTCAATTTATCGATAGCTCACGTTCCTTCGGTTCAATTGTTGAATGGCGTTGGGATTTTGGCGATGGCACTACATCCGACCTTCAAACTCCGCCACCGCATCTTTATCCTGCGCCAGGAAATTATGACGTAAAGCTCAATATACTTGGCAACAATGGTTGCCTCTCGGACACCTTTACCAAACGCGTCGTCGCAGGAACCAGGCCGGTAGCCGCTTTTGAAGCCGAGCCGCTGCTGGTTTGCGACGGAGTTCCCACACTGTTGCAGGATCATTCGACGGTAGAGTTTGGCACCATCAACACCTGGGTATGGCGGATCGGCGCGCAGCAGTCCGAAGTTCAGAACCCGAATATTCAATTACCAGTTGGGCCAACCGCGGTTACACTTACCGTAGAAACACAGGAAGGCTGCATTTCAGAACCTGTCTCCGGAACACTTATCGGATACCCGAGCCCCACCGGTTCTTTCCAGTTTGCCGAGGCCTGTTTGTCGGAACCATCCACGTTTATTCCGAGCAATGAATCTCATTCCATACCGGTGAAACAATGGAATTGGAATTTTAATGATGGCAGCACCAACTCCCAGGTGACTACCCCAGTAAGGCAGCAAATCGTCGAAAGAAAATTTCCCGACAAAGGCCTCTACGATGTTTCCCTCTATGCCGTTGGTGAAAACGGTTGTCCCTCCGCGGTGGTGACAAAGCAGGTAAAAATTGATGGTACCCGTGCCTATGCGGGCAATGATACTCTGGTGGCGGAGAATCAGCCCCTGCAACTGACCGGCAGCGGCGGA
Source organism: uncultured Chitinophagaceae bacterium (assembly GCA_963808065.1). Taxonomy (GTDB): domain Bacteria; phylum Bacteroidota; class Bacteroidia; order Chitinophagales; family Chitinophagaceae; genus Flavitalea. The sequence continues at coordinate 643,736 of CAWEEK010000005.1, read as the reverse complement.
GAGATATACAAATGGTCGCCTGCCACCGGACTGAGTTCGGATAATATTTCTAATCCTGTAGCCATTCTGCAACGAGAACAGACCTATCTGCTGAGCGCTTCGATTCCGACCGGATGTTTCACCTTTGACACCATCAATGTAAAAGTTTATAAAGGACCAACGATCTATGTTCCCTCAGCCTTCAGTCCAAACCATGATGGCAACAACGACATGTTCCGTTTTCTGGCCGTGGGCATGACCTCCCTTGACTTCTTCCAGGTGTTTAACCGGTATGGACAAATGGTATATTCATCCAAGGAACTTCACGCAGGCTGGGATGGCACCGTCAATGGCAATCCCCAACCTTCAGGCACCTATGTGTGGACAATAAAGGGAAGGGATTATCTTGGAAATATCATTTCAAAAAAGGGCACGGTAGTTCTGATAAGGTAAAGACGCAGTTAATAATTTTAAATCCGGTTTGCAGTATGAATACACTGATCAATGAACACATCAGGCATCTCAATGAGCTCACGCGCGGTGACGCCTGGCTGGATGAATCTTTCCAAAAAAAACTTAGACCTGTCGATGAGAGCAATGCTTTTCTAAGACCTATGCCAGATCTTCACAGTGTGGCCGAACTGATTTCACACATGACCGAATGGAAAAATTCTGTTCTTTCGATACTCAAAGGTGGCCGGCGGACCTTAACCATGAAGAGTCCCGACAACTGGCGGACAAATGACCAGCTGCGATCGGTGGGCTGGAATGCCCTGCAGCAAAGGTTTTTCGATATACAGGATGAATTGATTGCCTTCCTGCAAACCGTTGATGATGACCATCTCCTTAAACTTGTTTCTGAAAAATCAGGTGATTACAATAAAATGCTCACCGGTATTATTGATCATGATCTGTATCACCTTGGGCAACTGGGCATCACCATCAAGTATTTAAAAATGAAATGAAAGGCTCAGACTGCCACCCATTTCATAAATTTATCATTTCAAACTTTTCTCTATGCGGTCCAGCCGATCAATTCTAACTGCTGTATCAATCATTTGTATCTGTGGATTTACTCCGCCCAAAAAGAAGAAATTCATCGATCCATCGAACATGGATCTGACTGTAAAACCAGGGGATAATTTTTACCTCTATGCAACGGGCAATTGGTTAAAGAAAAACCCCATTCCTGCATCAAAAACAAGATGGGGAAGTTTTGATTTGCTCCGCCAGCAAAGCAGTGAGAGACTGAAAGGTTTGCTGGAAGAAGCTGCGGAAAAGTCGAAGACGGATTCGGTAAACCAGAAGATTGGTGACTTTTATGCGAGCGGTATGGACAGTATTGCTCTCGACAAACTTGGTTTCGATCCCATCAAACCGGATCTCGACAGGATTTCGGCCATTAAGGATCTGCAGGGCATCATCGATGAGATTGCGAAACAACATACATCCGGTCTCAGTTCCCCGCTATTTGGTTTCGATCTGGATCAGGACCGTAAACAGGTTACCCGTTACATCGCCCAGCTATCACAAGGTGGAACTTCATTGCCCGATCGCGACTATTATATTTCGAATAGCAGCAAGATGACCGGGATCAGAACCGCTTATCTCAGCCATCTGCGGAAGATGTTTGGCCTCATCGGTGAGGACTCCGTGCTGGCGGAAAAACATGCGGCAGCCGTGCTGAAGATCGAAACCGCACTTGCCAAGGCCCAAAACAGCCGAACCGAGATGCGGGATCCCATTAAGACCTACAATAAATTTGCGGTTAATGATCTTGGTGAATTAACGCCTTCAATCGACTGGAAGTCGGTACTGCAAAAACATGAGCTTGCGGTTTCCGACAGTCTTGTCATCAACAACCCGGCCTTCTTCAAATCCATGGACATATTGCTTTCCGTGATACCGCTTGAAGACTGGAAAACTTACCTGCGCTGGTATATTCTGAATAACACGGCAGCCTTCCTGAGCACCGATTTTGTGGTAGAAGATTTTAATTTCGGTAAACTTTTGACCGGGCAGCAGGAATTAACACCAAGATGGCAGCGGATGTCGAACCTGATCGATGCGCAGCTTGGAGAACTGATTGGGCAGTTGTACGTGAGCAAGTATTTCAAGCCCGAGGCAAAACAAAGAATGCTCGACCTGGTCAACAACCTTCAGCGGACATTTGCGAACAGGATCAATAAACTGGATTGGATGAGTGAGGGAACAAAGAAAAAGGCCCTGGAAAAATTGAATGCCTTTACGAAGAAGATTGCCTACCCGGATAAATGGAAGAATTATAATTCGGTAAGCATTAACCGAAATGACCTGTTGGGCAATATCCGGAGTTCCTCAAGATGGGCCTACCAGGAGATGATAGAAAGATATGGCAAGCCCGTTGACAAATCCAAATGGGAGATGACGCCGCCGACCATCAATGCCTATTATAATCCGGTAAATAATGAAATCGTTTTTCCCGCGGGCATACTTCAATTCCCGTTTTTCGACTTTGAGGCAGATGACGCCGTCATCTATGGCGGCATCGCCGCTGGCATCGGTCATGAGATGACTCATGGATTTGACGACAACGGCCGTCAATATGCAGCCAATGGCAATCTCCAGGACTGGTGGACGGCTGAAGATGCACAGAAATTCAAAGCAAGGGCCGACAAGGTGGTGGCGCAATACAACGCCTACACGGTACAGGACTCGATCCATGTCAATGGAAGACTTACCCTGGGTGAAAACCTGGCTGATCTCGGCGGGTTAGCTATGGCGTATGAAGCGTTTACCCATACCCGCCAATTCAGCGAAGGAAAGAAGATCGACGGTCTGACACCGGCCCAGAGATTCTTTATCAACTGGGCGCAAATATGGCGGAACAACATCAGACCGGAACGTGAGGCACAATTGATACTGGTGGATCCGCACTCACCCGGATCCTATCGCACCAATGGCGCCGTTGTGAACATGGATGCCTGGTATGATGCCTTCGGAATAAGTTCAACGGATAAGATGTACAGGGCGCCTGCCGAACGAATAAGTATCTGGTGATTAAATGTACAATGCTCACTAACCTCATCATACTCATTTCAAACCACAAATATCAATGATCAGATTGCTGCCTTGCCTCACAATGGTGTTATTAGTTTGTTTTATTCTCAATTCCTGCGGACCATCCCATACACCTCCTGCAGGACTGGCCGAACTTGGAAAAGGCGAATTGCTTATCCAGGAGGATGAAGGTTCTGAAAACCTATCGATATATAAAAAAGGATCCAATGAACCCATACTGGTGGAAAATGCTGCAGAAGGTCACAGGCCCTATATCCACCCTATTGTTGCACCGGATGGAAAGGGAATATTAACGCAGTTCAGTCCCGACCATCACAAACATCAGACTGGTCTTTACTGGGGCTTTACCAGGGTTAATGGACGCGACTTCTTTCACAATCCAGGTGAAGGGTACTGGAAGAAAATTTCCGCCCGTGTAGTGGAAGCAAAAGGCAAAGAAGTGAAATGGCAAACCGTGTATGACCTGCTTGATGAGAAAGGTGCTGCCATGCTCACCGAGACTCAAAACTGGGCGATGAGCGAAGACAGCGCTGGCAATTATTTGATGACCCTTGAATGGACAGGACAGGCGAAGACAGACATTACTATTGGAAAATATGATTATGGTGGATTGTTCCTGAGAATGCCCTGGGAGGAGGGAATGAAAGGAGAGGTGGTGAATGCTGCCCGCCAGAGAAATCAAAAAGCTGAGGGACAACGTGCGATGTGGGTGGACCTGGGTATACAGGTGGAAGGCAGGGATGACCTTGCGCACATAGCCATTTTCGATCACCCGGATAATAAAGGATATCCGCTTCCATGGAGGGTGGATGATCAAATGGGTGTTGGGACCGCCAGAGCAAAGGAAGCCGACTGGAAGATCGCCAAAGGCGAATTTGAAACCATCAGGCACCGGCTCTATATTTATTCGGGCAAGCTGAACGATGTAGCGATGACCGAGAAATGGGCCGAATACAGTGGTACGACTGCCACCTATGCATTGTGGGATATCGCTCAACAACAAGGACTCGATGCAAAATTTCTTAGCCCTGACGAGGCCGTTAAGGCCATGACCATCAAGCCCGGTTTCAAGGTGAATGCCTTCGCTTCGGAGCCGATGATGACACAGCCCATGGCATTCTGCTGGGACAACAAGGGGAGAATGTGGCTCGCCGAAAACAAGGACTATGAATCAAGAGGCCATGGATTTTCAAATGCGGGCGATAGCCGGATATTGATATTAGAGGACACCAACCACGACGGTGTTGCCGACACAAAAAAGGTATTCCTGGAAGGCATAGCTTTTCCTTCAGCGATCGCGGTAGGTATGGACGGTGCCTGGATTGGCGCTCCGCCAAATCTTCTGTTTGTTCCCGATCGAAATCACGATGACAAGGGCGAAATGAACGATATCGAAGTTCGACTAACGGGGTGGGGCATACGCGATCGACACGAAACCTTAAACAGCTTGCATTGGGGACCGGATGGCTGGCTCTATGGTTGCCAGGGATACGCAACTCCGTCTAAAGTAAGAAAGCCAAACGGCAAGGGAAGGTTGTATAAATACAAGGACAAGTTCCCCGAGAACATTCTGGAGGGGGATGGAACCGATATCAATGGTGGTGTTTGGCGCTACCATCCCACCAAGAACAGGTTCGAGGTAGTCGCCCACGGATTCAGTAATCCATGGGGAATCGATTATGACGCAAAGGGTCAGCTCTTCATCAGCGCCTGTGTGATACCCCACATGTGGCATGTGATTCCTGGTGGTATTTATCACCGGCAGGGTGGGCAGCACTTTAATCCTTATGTGTATGACGATATAAAAACAATCGCGGATCACAGTCACCGTTCTGCGCATGGTGGAGCGAGGATATATCAGTCCGACGCATTTCCCGCGACGGAAAAGGGCAGGATCTTCATGGCCAATATTCACGAACATGCTGTGTTGTCCGACATCCTTACTCCAAAGGGTTCGGGTTTCGTGGCCAGTCATGGAGACGACTTCATGAGCGCCAACAATGGCCAATGGGTTGGGTTCAGCATGGAAGTTGGTCCCGAAGGAGGATTGTATGTGCTCGACTGGCATGATGCCGACATCTGCGGTCAGGAAGTGAAGAACAGCGAAACGGGCAGGGTGTTCAGGATCGTTCCGGAAAAGACGCTGGCCCAGAACTGGCCTGGCCGGTATGGCGACCTTGAAAAGCTGAACGATCACGAGTTAGTAAAACTACAAACCAGTCCCAGCGACTGGCATGCGCGCAGGTCCAGGGTTATACTTCAGGGAAGAGCCGCAAGCGGTAAGCTGGATAAATCAATCAACACCGACCTGCTAAGTTTATTCCAAACGGCATCAAACCCAGACTGGCGGCTGCATGCGTTGTGGACCTTACACGTCACAAATCTGACAACGCCAGACATGCTGATCAAGGCGCTCGATGATAAAGATCCGTATGTGCGGGCTTGGGCGATCCAGCTGCTCTGCGAGGATCGTAAATCACCCGCCGCGGCAAATGAAAAATTTGTCAGCATGGCGCAGCAGGATAATTCCGCGGTGGTCAGGCTCTACCTGGCTTCCGCCCTGCAGCGCGTGGATGAAGCAACGGCCTGGCAAATTTCCGCAAACCTGTCGCAACACGCTGAAGATAATGCCGATCACAACCTGCCGAAACTGATATGGTATGGGCTTGAAGGGCTTGTAGCCAAAGACCCTGCACGTGCCATGCAAATTGCCTCGTCCTCGAAGCTTACGCTCCTCACGAGTTTTATTTCCAGAAGGGCTGTTGACGCCGGAAAGCTGGAACCCCTCGTTAAATCGATCGGTGCAAGGCCTTCCAATATTGAACTGCAGATGGAAGGAATGATCAGCGGCATGGAAGGACGCACGGATCTGAAGGCGCCTCCTTCATGGACCACAGTGTACAATTCCCTGAGCAAGGGTAGCGACAAGACCGCACAATATGCCAATGATATTGCTGCTTTGTTTGGAGATACCGAATCCGCCCAGCGTTCCCTGGCTGTGCTGAAAAATTCAGGTGCTTCTGCAGATCAGCGAAAAAAAGCTTTGTCGGCCTTGTCGGCGCAGCAACGGAAGGAACTGATCAAAGTGCTGCCAGGGCTTTTGCAGGATAAAAATTTGCGGCTCGACGTGATCCGTGCGGTTGCTTCTTTCAGCGACCGTGGTCTTGGTGAGCAGCTGATGAAATTTTTTCCAAATGCATCAGTTGTTGAAAAGGAGGCGATCATTCAGACGATGTCCTCCAGGCCGGTGTATGGATGGATCATCATGGACATGCTGAAGGAAAAACAGCTCGAGAAGAAGGAGATACCAGCTAGCACGGCGCGCCAACTTAGGAGAGTGGTGGGCAGCGGTTTTGTAGAAGTATGGGGACCGATAGAGGAGACGCCGAAGAACGAGAAAGAGTTCGCGAAATACAAAAATCTTTTTACAGAAACTGCCATGAAATCAGCCGACCGGAAAAACGGCGAGCAGCTTTTTATAAAAACCTGCGGAACCTGTCATAAGATGTATGGTACCGGAGGTAGTATTGGTCCTGACCTCACCGGATCAAACCGCACCAGCGTTGACTATCTTCTGCAAAACATTCTCAATCCAAGCGACGAGATCCAGGACACTTACAAACTTGTGGTGGTAACTACCAGGGACGGCAGGACCTATTCGGGCAATGTGATCGGGGAAAATGAAAGACAGATCACGATGCGGATAGTGGGGCAGGACGCTGTGAACATTACAAAATCATCCATACAATCCAGGGAAGTAATGCCGGTGTCGATGATGCCACAAGGCCAGCTGAATAACCTAAGCGAAAAAGAAACCGTTGATTTGCTGACTTACTTGCAGACAACGAAGAAGTGAGGAACAGGAACAGGCAGAAAGAGAAAGAGAAAGAACAGAAACAGAAAGAGAGCGGAGAGCGAGAAACAGAAAGAGAAACAGAAAGAGAAAGAGAAAGAGTGAGAGGGAGAAATCAGAAAGAGGATTTGCAGACAGACTTTGCGCCCTTGCGTTTTCCTGCCTGCCGGCAGGCAGGCTTTGCGCCTTGCGTGAAACCTTGAGCAATCCCATGCATGGCCGGCGAGCGATGGTCTTCTCAATTTTTAGTCATTCTTAAGGTCAAAAAAAATCCCGGCCGGGGCCGGGATCAGGATACGTGTTTCAAAGGGATCAGTAACGTTTGTTCCTGTTGTGTTTATGATTGTAGATAGCCATGTTGTGCCTTTTTTCTTCCTTCCTCAGTTTGCGCATTTCCCTGCGCGTGATTTTGCCATCGCGCATCGCCATTCTTTTGTCGTGCCGGAGTTTCGCCTCGCGCATCCGGAGATGTCTTGCTTCGCTGCGGGTCAGCTCACCATTTCGTACACCATTATCGATTCGTTTCTGATGATTCGTTTTGTATTCGTTGCCATTGTTGTACTGTGCGGAAACCTGTGTGGTAAAACCGGTGAGGGCCACAATTAACGCTGCAAAAAGGATCTTCTGTTTCATATTGTTACGTTTTATTTGTTCATATGTTGGACCCTGTCGCGGGGGGAAGGTTTAATGGCCAAATAAAATGTTATGTTAATGGTTATTGACTTGTTTCGCTCTCCGCTCTTCGCTCTCCGCTCTTATTCATTCTCTTGTTAAAAAAGTATAGAGATTCGAAGAATAATGATATTTTTCACGTCGGAAAAAAGAACAGATTTGCCTGGGCGCACCCTATCGGATCGGCCGGTACGCAACAAAAAATATTACGTGATGGAAAAGGACCACATTAATGGTATTGAAGTGTACACTCTCGAGACAAAGCATCTTCGTTTAAGAATAGCTCCTGAGTTGGGTGGTAGGATCATCAGTATAGTCAACAAACCACTGGGCAGGGAATTCCTATGGCACAATGAGGGATTACCGCTGACGGTTAGTAAGCCTGGATCGGAATACGATTCCAATTTCTGGGGTGCCATCGACGAACTCTTACCAAATGACGTCCCCGAAAATATTGATGGTATCGATTATCCCGACCATGGCGAACTTTGGACCACACCTCTGGATGTCGAAGTAAATGGTGAAACGATAACCGTACACGGCCGCCTCCCTTTGACTGGACTTCATTACAGTAAAACAGTGACCCTGGATCCATCCGCGCCCTCGGCCTTCCTGGATTACCGGATAAAAAATGAAGCCGCAGATACCAGGCATTTTCTCTGGAAGCTTCATGCCGCATTGATGATAAAGCCAGGTGACAGACTGGTGAGTTCTGCAGTCATAGGAAAAGTGGTGGACACGCAGTATTCCCGGTTTTCTCATACTAAAGAATTTGCCTGGCCGGATATTGAGGGGATGGATGCCTCGGTAGTGCCGCCGAAATCGGATCAGATGGATTTTTTCTACCTCTACGACATTCCGGTCCCGGAAATGACAATGGAGAGCAATAACGGTGAACATGTGTTTTCTTACACATATGACCCGCTGGTTTTTCCCTATCAATGGTATTTTGCTTCTTTCGGAGGCTTACTGGATCACTATACCGCCATCCTCGAACCTTGTACCACTATGCCCATGAGCATCAATGAAGCGGCTGCAAAAAATCAGACCGCTGTTTTAAAGGCGGGGGAAGAGCTGATCACCCGCGTAAGGATCTATGCAGGTGAAAAAAAGAACTATATTTCATAAATGAGCCGACCTAAAGTTCTTGTAACCGGCGCTGCTTCGGGAATTGGCAGGGCCACAGCCATCCGCTTTGCCAGGGAAGGGTATGATGTGTGTGCCAACGACATCCAGCAGGAGAAATTATTCGGCCTGATCGGTGAACTCGCACCGGGAGATCACTTGTCCCTGGCCGGTAGTTACGCTGACAAAAATGTCGTCGCTGACGCAGAGGCCCTGTTAACTGAAAAGTGGAATGGTCTGGATGCACTCGTCAACTGCGCCGGAATTTTTGCTCCCAGCGATCCCATTGGAACAGACATCGATGAATGGAGGGAGGTGTTTGATATCATGATCAACGGTTGCGTGCTGATATCCGCCCTGGCGGTGAAGTATATGCAGAGGGGAGGAAGGATCATTCATATTACATCCATACATGCCGAAAGAGCCGAAAAATCAGCAAGCAGTTATGCCATGGCCAAAGCCGCCATCAATCAGTATTGCAGGTCCATGGCGCTTGAACTCGCTCCAAAGAATATACTTGTCAATGCCATTGCGCCGGGTTTCGTGGATACGGCGATGTCTGTCGTCGACGGTGTAAATGAACTGGAGACAGAATCGTTCAAAAACAATTATATCAACTCCCATCACCTTCCTTTAAAGAGAGCGGCCCATGCAGACGAGATTGCTGGTGTGGCATATTTCCTCTCGGGACCGGACGCTTCCTACATCACCGGTCAGGTCATCACTGTGGATGGAGGATTGACAATCACTTTTTAATTTTTTGGAATGAAGATAGAATCGGTGGATTTCTTTTACCTCAGCATGCCCGAAGTGCTGGACATTGGTGATGGCAGCCAGGACGCACTGCTCGTGCGTATTCGTGCCGGAGGTTTTGAAGGATGGGGCGAATGCGAGGCCTCACCTCTGACGAGCATTGCGAGCTATGTATGCCCGATGTCGCACAGCGCATGCAAACCCCTGAAATACTCTCTTGAAGGCCAGGAGATCAATGATCCCGCTGACATTCGGTGGATCGGCCAGCTTGTTCATGAGAATTCGCCTGACCTTTTGCAGGCAGATCATACTTTGTCGGGTATTGACATAGCGCTATGGGACTTGATAGGAAAAAAAACAGGAGAACCGGTATATGCGTTGCTGGGTTATTCAACTGTTTATCCCAAACTCCCTTACGCCTCACGTTTGTTTGGGGCCACCCCGGAAGAAACCTTTTCCAAGGCGAAGGACACGAAAGCAGCTGGTTTTAAAGCGGTGAAATTCGGTTGGGGGCCTTTTGGAAAATACACGATAGAAACTGATCAGGCCCACCTGGCAGCCGCCCGCGAAGGCATGGGGAATGAGGCCCATCTCATGATTGATGCGGGAACGGTGTGGCAAGAGAACCTGGCTGAAGCATCTGCAAGACTGAAACCCCTGAAGGATATGAATGCCTTCTGGCTTGAGGAACCCTTCATAAATGGCGCCCTGAATCCTTACAAACGATTATCCGAATCGACACCTCGCGTGCCGTTGGCTGGTGGAGAAGGATGCAACAATTTTGTACAGGCGCAGGCGATGCTCGACTATGCAGGCTTGTCGTTCATCCAGATCGATGCGGGCCGAATCGGGGGCATCACTGTCGCCGACAAGGTGACCCGTTTAGCGACCGAACGGAACATCACTTATGTCAATCATACCTTCACTTCGCACCTGGCCTTAAGCGCCTCGCTGCAAAGTTATGCAGCACACGAAAAATTTCAGATCAGTGAATATCCTGTTGAGTTGAAAGCACTCGCCCGGGAAATCACCGTGGAGAAAATTACCGCTGACAGCCATGGGTTTATCCATTTGCCCGACAAACCCGGGCTTGGGATGACCGTAGATACTGTCTGCGCTGAAAAAATACCTGGTCGACGTAGAAATAAAAGTGAGGGGAAAAACGCTTTACTACACTCCGGATTTCTGAGCCATCTTTTTTGATTCCATAGGACTCTTCAGAAAACGTTTACGATATTCTTTTGGCACCATGCCAGTGATCCGCCTGAAATGCCGGTAGAAGTTGGGAAGGTTTTCAAAGCCGCTGGAATAACAGATCTGCGAAATCCCTTCATTGTCCTGCATCAGCATGCTGCAGGCATGACTGATCCTGATCTCGGTGACGTATTCCGAAAATGTTTTTCTTGTATGGTGCTTGAAATACCTTGAGAAAGAAACATTACTCATATTCAGCATGCTTGCAATCTCCTGCAGGTACATTTCGTGGGTGTAGTTCTTCATGATGAACTCAAACACTTTGTGTATCCTTTCGGTGTCTTTGGGATTGTAATTCTTTTTAAGCGCCCTGTTTTTCGCGACAAAGGCTGTCGAGAGCAGCGGTTGCAGTTCCTTGCTTTCAGAAAGTTTGACGAGCATTTCCAGGAGCGTAACCAGGCGAAGTGCCGGGGTCATGTCTGCAAGGAGATAAAGCTTCGCTATGATGTATTTCCGGATCCTGCCATTGATCTGCAATGCATAAGCGGAATTGTCCAACAGCTTCCTGACGAGTTTCATTTCGGGCAGGTCGAAAAAATTAGGCCCGAGGAAGTCTTCGGTAAAGTGGATAAAGACGGATCTCGCCTCAAGTTGTCCGTTTGTTTTATAATATTCGTGATTGTTCCTGAACAGGTGCGGGATATTTGAACCGATCAGGATTAGCTCTTCGTCCTGGAACAGGCTCACCTTGTCACCGATGAACTTAGTGCCCTTGCTTTTTTCAATCAGCACAAGTTCATATTCCTCATGAAAATGCCATGGCTTGTCGAAATAGTTGCATTGTAATGTGCTGTAAAGGAAAGAAGTGTCCTTGATTAAAGGCAACTTATGCAGCTGGGGCTTCATAGCATGTATTTATTCGCGCGTTTTGGTTTATCAATATACGGTATTTATTCGGCTTGGTATGAGTTTCACGCAACGGGCCCAGGACTTCACGCCAAGGCCTTTTTGCGCCTTTGCGTCTTCTTTGCGTGAAATGCGCCTTTGCGTGAAATACATTATACTGGTGGTTGATCAATAATAAATCCCACATCGATCAAATAGATTTGTCGGCCAATTCCATCATGGGTGGCATCAAAACTCACTTTGCGGCCATCGGGACTGAACCGGGGGTGAAGGTCCACGCGAAAGATTCCCGGATCCTGATCACTAAACTTCCCACCAATTTTGAATGGAAACTTCCCCAACGCCACAAATTTTTTAGTAGGTAGATGATACAGATAAAGATATTCATAACCGTTCAGCGGATAGTCGTCGTCCGTGCTGTAGGTATCGGTTAGTATCCAGTCGCCGCTGGGGTGATAACTGTCGTGACCGTTGGGAGCTGACCACAGTTTATTGATCGGCTTACCGGTATTGTTGTCCGCGAATTCAAAATAGGCTCTCTCGCCCCTGCTGCCATCGGCTTTTTTTTCACGCACATTATCGGTGATGGTGGAATCGCTGCTCCAGTAGTGATGGCTGGGCTCTTCAAACAGGTAACGAATATCTTTGCCTTCCGGAGTCATTGAAAAACCGGTGGTCCGGACACTGGTGTCGCCAGGTGATTTTATACGCACATCTTTTACAAATGCGATAAATCGATTGCCCGATGGATTGTAGCCTTCCCGGAAAATATACAATCTGCCATTAATTGTGTCTTTGGGAAGACCGCGAGGGTACATCAAGTCCGCCATTTGGCGAACAGAAACTATCTGTACAGACTTTCCTGTTTGCATGTCCATCCGGAATATGCCCGTTTCTGCAGGCGCCCACTGGTTTTTATGTTTATCTGGTATGCCCACGAAATTGGTGCCCCCGTGTTCCATTCTTTCAAATTCGTGTGTCAACGCAGTGCGACCATCTGGTGACACGGTATAAACGGGTCTGGGAAGTGTCCTTGTTTTTTTTGTTTTTGTATTATAGATCCTGCTCACGAAACTTTTTCCATCTTCTGCGCGATCGTCCCAGATGATTTCATTAGTGGATCCGGGGATCCATTCGAGCCGGCAACCCTGTTGCCAGTTCCAGGCAGTGGTGTATCCTACGGTGGCCCAATGATTTTTATTTTCCAGGTCGATGATACCAATCGTTGCGGTGTCGTCTGGCAAAACTTCACGACCTTCTATCTTCACGCGCATGGCAGTCATATATCTTCCCGTAGGATCGAATTGCAACAGGTCCTTTGGCGCGCAATTGTAAAAAAAGAAGCCATGGTATTGAGGCTTGTCCGCGGTACCACCCTCCGTTATCCGGATGGCCTTTGGATATTTGGCGCTTGTGGCCGAGATCAACGATTTGAAATCAATAAAAGTGGAATAGGCTGCGGTTGAATCCGCGTCCGTAGCTGAGGTTGGCGATTCGGAAATTTCAGGGCCGCCACAACTCGAGAGCAAAGCGATAACCAGAAAATGAATCGAATTGGCAAAAACTCTGTTATTCTTCATTGGCAAGTCTGTTGTTATCATTGCGGGTTGAGGGGAATTATCCGTTTAACTGCTAAAGACCTGCGGTCGCAGAAGATTCCGTATATCACAATCAGTACAAAACAAAAACAGGGGACAACGTATGAAACCTGCACACCCTCCATGTCCGCGATCCAACCCTGGAGCGGTGGGCCCGCCGCGCCTCCTACGATGGCCATGCTGATCAGTGCCGAACCTTTCTCGGTAAAATTCCCAACGCCTTCAATGCCGAGACTGAAAAGGCAGGGAAACATTACGGAAATAAAGGCTCCGAGACCAAGCAGGTACCAGGCATTCCACGCAGAAGTGGTGAAAGCGGCAAGCAGGTACATCAATACCATGCCCAGTCCGAATAACGCCACCAGCCTGCCTGCGGAAACTACCTGCAATAAATATATTCCCGCAAGCGACATGATCGTTGAGGCGATATAGTAATAGGTAAGGTATCTCGCTGTGAGGTCCGCGGGAAATCCGCTGACCTCTTTCAGATAACTAATGAAGAACCCGGCTGTGCTTGACTCGGCTGCCATATAAAAAAACATAATGATCGCCCCCCAGAAAAGTTGCGGATATTTTCGTGACTCACGAAGTATCGCCATGAAGGAGAATCCCTTCTCCACTTCAGGTTTCATAGAAGGAAAGGAAGAATAGAATATGAAAATGGCAAGAAACAAGGTGCCGGCGCCGAGCACCATATAAGGAATATGAAAAGTCAAAGTGCCATCCCCAGTGCCATATATCAGTCGCGTAGCCACAATCGGCGTAAGTGAATAACCAATCCTGCTGAATAGCTGAACGATGTTGACCCTCACATGGCTTCCGGATGGGTCACCGAGCAGCGCGGCCAGTGGATTGGCTGCTACGTTTACCAGGGTCACGCCAATTGAAATGATAAAGACAGCAATAAGGGCGAGGGGATAAGAGGATGTATAGTATGCCGGGATGAAAAGTAAAGAGCCAGTTGTGCAGATACCCAATGCCGTCAGCACGCCAATTTTATACCCAAACCTTGAAATATAATAGGCAATCGGAATCGGAAAGATCAGGTAAACGAGATAAAAAGATTGCTGTACAAATGAAGCTTCAACGTAGGAGAGATGAAAAAAATCTTTCAGCGAAGGAAGCAGCACATCATTCATGCAAATGATCGACCCCGTAAAAATAAATATATAGCAGACGAGCAGCAGGGGCTTCCATTGGTGCTTCATGAAATATTTTTTCGATGATTAATAAGTGGCCCGGCCCCCGGAAATGTCATAGATGAACCCGGTGGAGAAACTGTTCTCTTCAGATACGATGTAGCAGGAGATAGCGGCTACTTCGCTTACCGTTCCCAGTCGCTGCATGGGGATCTTCGCAGTCATATATGCGAGTTGTTCGGAGGAAGTATTGTCATTCATTGTGGTCCGGATAACTGCGGGCGCCAGGCCATTTACCGTGATATTGGTGTCGGCGAATTCTTTTGCCGCTCCTTTAACAAGGCCAATAACCCCGGCCTTGGTGGAGGAATATCCAATCATTCCCGGGTTACCTTCCTTGCCCGCGATGGAGGCGATCAGCAATAATCTGCCGGACCCCGTTTTCTTCATTACCTGCAGCGTGTACTTTGTCATCAGGAAACTGCCTTTCAGGTTAACCTCATATATCTTGTCGAATTCCGCCGTGGGAAATTCTGTGATCTTCGTATTGGTTATACCGACAATTCCCGCAGCGTGTACCAGAATGTCAATCCTGTCCCATTCTTTTTCCACAAGCCTGATGGCGTCCGTGACCTGTGATTCGCTGCTCACATCGACAATGTATCCTCTTGCGTTGATCCCCTCATGCTGGAATTCGGCAATCGTTTTTTCCAGCAACTCTTTGTTAATATCAAACAGTGCCAGGACCGCACCTTCCTTTCCCAGTCTGCACGCTACTCCTTTTCCAATGCCATCGGCACTCCCGGTTATTATCGCCACTTTGTTTCTAAACCTTTCATTTATCATCATATAACTTCTTATTGATTGGAAACAGAATATAGATAGGAAACAAAATATATTTCTGCTTTCAGGGTTAACTTATCGGCATCGGTTGACAGGCACCGTATTTCAAGAGGACGACTATTGTCGAATGCATTGCTTTTTATTTCCCCGGCTGCCCAGGACAATCCACTCCAGATCATTTTGTCATATTCTATTTGCAAAGGAACTGGTTTTCCTTCTTGCATTACCACAATGCTGATGAATTTGTCCATCGTAGTGCCGTTGGGTGGATGGCCTCCACTCACTCTTTTCGGAAAATCATCCGCTCCGAATTGTTGAACTAGTATCCGGATGTCTTTGCCTTTTGGGGGCTGAATAGTCGTGGCAAGCACATTGCGACCGGCGTCAACGAACTTGCAGGCAACCGGCTCTATCTCTATTGGAATATTTATGCTCCTGTCAGTTCCGAGTTGATATCTCTGATCGGCATACTCGTCAAATCCTACCACCGCCATTTGTTCAGGTCCGAGCTTGATGGAATTGCCTTTCAACACCGGCCTGAAACCACCATCGGCATAAAGCTGTGTGGACTTTGTAAAATTGTCCACGGGCATTTTCACATCCGTAAAACCCTGCGTGGGATTAACAACCGTGCAAACGGTTCCTTTTCTTCCTTTCGCCATAAAACCATATGCTTCTCTTTTGCCCGGGGTGCCGCCGAATGTAGAAATCAATCCAACTTCCTGGAGCTCGTGGTATAATGACTGGGTTCTGGCGAACCAGCTTGCGTCTTTTTCGTTGAGCAGTTCCAGGTTGCCATGATAAATATTCATCCACCCGCCCCTGGCAAGTTCAAGGATCAACATCCCCATCCAGGCACTGGTGCCCCGCTTGTAACAGGTGCCCGCAATCCCGATCATAAAACCGCAATTGTCGATCCGGTTGATGGGCAGCCCGTTCATGGCATACTCCATCACCATATGGTCGGAGTAGATGTCCTGCGACCTCCAGACATTGATAGCGGGGACATCAGAGAATCTCGGGTCTCCGCAATAAAGGGTGTCAAAAACCTCCAGCCATTTCAGGTCAACATTTTTCCGGAATGGATGATAGGTATTACCGAATTCACCACCGAAACCATTGTAGCCAGTGAACATTACTTCGGGATTCTTTTCCCGGAATTGTTTAAGGGCATCAAAGAATGCCATTTTGTTCATCGCTTCGATTTCCGATTGAAGGTAGAGCCGCTGCGTTTCCTCACTGGCGGCGAAGAATCGCGCGAAATCGAATTTGAACATCTTTACTCCTTTGTCAAACCAGATCTGCAGGGTTTCAAAAAGGTGTTTCAGATACCCACCCCGGAAAAGACAGAGTGCCTTTGGAGTGGTGGTTGCCGAATCTTTCCATTCCGGAATGAGGTCGAGAAAAAAATCATCCCCATTGGAAATCCTGTCATTCACTGGAAACCACATTCCCGGAGTGATCTTGTTTTCTATGCAGGTCTGCAGCCATTGGTCCGGACCATTTGGCCAACGGTCCTTGCGCCAGGTTCTGAAACCCCCGGCTTTGTCGAACCAGAATGCATCCATCATATAGTAATCGACTTTCACACCACTTTTCTTCAGCCGGATCAATTCATTTAGTTCCTTCAGCGCAAGAGATTCGGTAAGTGGTATGTTGTCGGACAGCTCATCATAGGACGCCCAGTTGTTGTATACATGCAGCGGTCTGCGTGGCCCCACTGGTCCTGGCTTCGGGCTGTCACTTCGATTTGATACTGAAATTGCACCACCAACCGGAAGGAATCCAAATCCCAGCCCCAATGTATTCCTGATAAGTAGTCTTCGGTTCATGATCGCAGTTAGGTTTATTTCTTCTCAATCCTGATCAGGAATCCGCCTCCCGGCGCCAGGTGTATCTTCATTTCTTCTCCTTTTTTCACCGGCCGTCCTTTTTCAATCACATAATCCGCAGCATACCTGTCGGCATTGATCCCGTCCTTACAGACGGTGGCCTCGTAACTTCCTTCTTCCAGGAAATCAAATTTTATGGTCAGGTCTCTTGGGTTCCAATCGCACATGCCGCCAATATACCAGTCGTTGTCCTTCTTTCTTGCTGTAACGATATACTCCGACACTTTGCCATCAAGGATCACGGTTTCATCCCAGGTAGTAGGCAGATTGCCCAGGAGATTCATGAACTCCGGTTCGCGCATAGCCTCCGAAGGGTTGCCGGAGAAGATCTGCATTGGGCAGTCATAAACCAGGAACATCGAAAGCTGATGACAGCGTGTGCCTGGACTAGTGACCACACCGGCTACTGGACGTGTACCTTTTTCCGTGGCATTGTTCAACAAACCGGGTTCATAGTCAAGATAACCCGCTAGCATTCTTGTGAAAGCTAGCGTCACATCGTGCGCGGGCGTTACCCTGCTGCTCCACATGTTGAACTCTGATCCAAGCAAACCTTCCCGGGCAACGGCATTCGGCCAGGTTCTGTTGAATCCCTTAGGGGGGAAGGCGCCATGGTACATGATCATGATCTTGTGTTCTGCACATGCCTTGGCAATCCGGTGATAAAAGTTCACGGATTTTTGATCGTCGCGATCGATGAAGTCGGTCATAATGAATTCAACTCCCCATTTGTTGAACTGGTCCAGGGCACTGTCGAGCTGCCTGTCGAGTGTCATGGCCAATGTCCACATACTGATACCCACGCCCTGTTCTTTTGCATAGGCAACAATTGTGTCCATGCTGATGGTGGGCGTAATTTTGAATAAGTCGTTGTTGTCGCTCCACCCGGCATCCATCAGTATACGGTCGAAGCCAAAGCGTTTGGCGAAATCGATATAATATTTGTAGGAGGCCGTATTGATACCTGCGCGGAAGGGTACATTAAAAAGGTTCAGGTCGGTGATCCATTCATCCGTCAGGTTGCCGGGCTTGATCCAGCTGGGATCAGCTACCCTTGAAGGCGAGGCCAGCCGGTAAACGAGGTCGTTGCCCGGCAGATCCTTGTCTGCCGGCGCGATGAGCAAAGCACGCCATGGAAATCCCCTGTTTCCTTTAGTTCTCGCAATATAGGAGGCCCTGCGTGTCACCTTCCATTGGCGGTACAAACCTTCCGTAGCCTCTTCCTCTGCAGGATAAGGTGCAAACACTCCCTTGAGCGAAGAGGTTCCTGTTCCACCGAGGAACATACCAGGATAATCTTCGAGATCAGATTCGGTGATACCAATTTTTGGTCCCGATTCCGGGGCAACAAGTATGGGATTATAACCCAGCGTGCCTTCGGAAATGCTGTCTAGTTTTCGCAGCGGATACTCTTCTTCAAAGCTGGTATGGTAGATGTCCGCGTCGCCCCTTTTCTGCACCTGGGGGAACCAGGCGGCGGGCTTTCCCGGAAAATTAAATTGAGCGACTTCATTGTTGACCGTTATAGAATCTTTGAAAAGCGTCAATATCCGGTAAGCGACCCCATCGTCATATACTCTGAATTCAACCTTGTAGGGCTGGCGGAATCTTATCGTCAACAAATTGTACTCATCACGGATCGTTTTCCTTTTCTCGGGTACCGGTGAATTGATCACTTCACTCACCTTTTTGATGGCTGAAGACTTTATCGAATTCTGCATCGACATCGCCCTGCCCTTATCAAGCAATAAATTAACAGCTGACGGTTCCAGGATGGAATGGTTCTCATAACTGATTTTGTAATTCAGTTCTTTTTCCATCCACACCATTACCGCGATCTTCCCCGAGGGGGAAGTCACGGTCATGGTATCCGCGGCAAGAATATTGTTGGAGATGGCAATAATCAAAGTGAAAAAGACGTACTTCATCGTGCTGTTTTTATTTATTTAGTGACGATTATCGGTAGTATACGAGAACCTGTACTTTTTTTTCGGTCTGAGGGATCTGAATGGATTCTTTCGCCGCATTCCATTCTTTCGATTCCCTCCCATTTATCAGAACTTTTTTGATCGGCTTCCCATCCGGCGATCTCACATAAAGGATCAGCTTTGACGCACGATTTTCGGGAAGATCGATATTCGCTTCGATGGTTCCCGGTAATTTTCCTGAATGTAACGAATAGCTCAGTTCACCGTATGCTGTAGATGCTTTATTGAGTTCAATATTTTGCCCTGCTTCCAACCAGCGGCGGGGGGTGCCGGCGGCCAGCCATAGTTCGTCATTTTTTTCAACAACCAACAGGTCGCAGACCTGGCTGATAAAACGGGCTTCATCAGGGCATTTGTAGAAGGGTCCACTGCCTCGACCCCATTCCCGATACTCTTCTGTATGCGCGTTGATATCGGGATAGAGACAGGAAACAAAATTATCGTAGAGTCCACGGATCGTGGCAGGAATTTCATTTCGTAACAGGTAAATGCTAACCGGATTCTGCAGGTTGGCCTGGAAAACCATTCCGCCGCGGCTAAACCAGTATTCATCATCCACCCACCCGTGCACATTAAAATTTGAGGAAGATGAAAGCGTCAGATTATCCTCCCAGTCGTCGAGCACCCAGTCGGCCATTTGTTCATCTGCGGAAATGAGACCGGCCTTCAAAAGAACCACCGGACCGTACAAAACCTCACGGGTCGCGGACAACCGAAGAGTAGGGTAGACCGATAATTTGTATCTGTCGTAGTAGGATGATTTTTTATGACCGAAAAGCCGGAACCGCTGATGTGCCCGCGAGGGAACATAAGGTACAAAGGTGTTGTTCCTTAGTTTAACTACAGGGCATCGTTCACTGCATCTTTCGACACTTCGCCTGATGTCATCATGATATGCTTTTGCGGCAATCCTGAATGAATCAGCCATCGGCAGCCCCGCTTTTTCAAAGGCTTCTGCCATCGATTCCATCCCCAAACACGCAAATGCGTTTGTTGCATACCAGAATTGCCAGTCGTGTACGTCTTCGAGTACACCCGCCGGTAGCAAACCATAGTGAAGGACTTTGTTACCTTGCTCGTCAAGTACCTTGGTCTGGGCACGTTGATCGATGATCCATTTCGCGGCCCTGATCATGTGGGGTGCTGCTTTCTTCAGCCAGACCAGGTCTCGGGAATAAAGATAATGACGGGCCAGGCCCCAGAGAACCGTGCCATGGTGCATGTTATAGCCGTTCTGCTCCGTCCAGTCGTTCAGACTATCGACTCTGGTCCCAAAAAAAACATCTTTCTGATCGCCGGTGAAAGAGCCCGGAAGTTTTCTACTTCCCTGAAGGGCAATGAAAGTATTTAAGTATTCCCCAGCGGTTTTGTAGTCTCCGACCCGGTCAAGCAATAGCGTCTGAAACACCGCTTCGTTTGGATACACCCGATAAGAGAAGGCAGCCGCCGGAACCATATAAAGACCACTGTTGGGTTCCTTGGTCACGCTCATCCGGATATGCGGGATGACGGACCTCGACATTTCATTGAATTTTCTTTCGGGGACAATAAAGATGGACGCTTTCGTCACCACTCCTCTCCAGTAATCCACTACACGGGTTTTTTGTACCTCATAATTTAGTGCCGAGATCTCCTGTTGCTGTGCTGAGGTCAGGTCCCCAACGAATGGAAAATAGAAGTATACGGTTTGCGAGGAGTTAGGGCCCAGCACGATCTGTTGATGAACGATCCTGGTTGAACCGGATTTGTCAGTAGTTAATTTGGAAGCGTTTTTCAGCGAAGGACTGTAACATCGTATGTACTGCCTGCCATTCACCTCGTCCATCAGGAAGCCGCTATCCTGTATCAGGCCATTGATGCCTTCATTGGCCGACAGCCAGATATGCGAAGTGTCTTTATTCATCGAAGGGTTCGCCATAGTGAGCCTGACCATCAGTATCGCGGGCGTTTGTTCATTTCTGTTAGGGTCGTCTGGTGACAGAGGGCCATTCAGCAAAACTGTGAATGCTTCTTCGCGATAATTGAGCCCCTCTTTCGTCCATTCGCTTTGAATGACCGGCAGGTAATCATTCAATACGGACATCCTGCAATTTTCCTTCGTCCTTTCATAATCGGGAACCAGGCCGGTACCCAGGCTCCACCTGATATTTGGACCAGGCCAGTTGCATCGGGCCAGCTCTTTATCATAGGCCTTGGTTTCCTCTTTGTCGATCAGAATGTTTCCTCCCCATTGCACAGCAAATTTCTGCCAGTTCGCATCCGATGCCAGGGGCAGGTCTATGTTTCCACCCGACACCCTGTTGGTAGGGTCCAGTGCGGGAATCTCTTTTTTTGCGCGGTCATAGGTTTGTTCGGGTTCAGAGGGTATCCTTTCACGGATCTTCTGTCCATCCACTATTGCCCTGGAAAATTTTTTGGGATCATCACTCCTGGTGATATAGGTACTGTAGGCTGGTACATAGATTGGATTTTTTTCGAGGTCGTCGATCGAGAAAGAAAACTTTCCTTTTGGAGCATTCAGGGTCACCACCGTTTCATCGTTGGAGCCTGGTAAGGCTTCAGTGGACGAATAAATTGTTGCGACAAGACCCGAGATAGATTTCAGACTGCCATTGAACATTTCAAAGTCGTCCTTTTGAAGTCTCTTCTTCCGCGATGATGAGTCGAGGAATTCCACCCGGAATGAGGTGGTCTTTTGCTTTGAAACGGAATAAACCTTAAGGGATCGCACCGACGGATGTTTCGACGGATAGAGCAAACGGATTTTCAGTGTCCGGCGGTAGGTGATCGTGCCCGGTAACCTTTCGGCAAATTTATTTTCTGCCTTGTCCAGTGGCTTGAAACTTAGTATCAGGCTGCTTCCCGCGGTTTTGGTTTCAGTGGAGGCGGTGATCCATTTACCCTGCCAGGGATCGTCTTCCAGATCTTCCTTGGAAGGCATTTTTGGAGGCGTTTCCGGCCAGGAGTCCTGCCAGTACTGAACTAATGGTATAATTGAAGGGTCGGATCCGACTTCAATACGCTCAACATCCCTCGCCTCCCACCAGAAGATGCCGATGTCGGATGAATCGGAGGATGAATACGCGTTGAATTTTTGTAAACTGGCAGCAGCACCCAATGGGTCCGGTGTGTGCAACCAGGATTTGAATTCGCCAAAAGCACCGATCTCGAGTTGTTCTCCCTCGGGTAGCTTTGATGAATATGACTGGGCCCGGCT
Source organism: uncultured Chitinophagaceae bacterium (assembly GCA_963808065.1). Classification (GTDB taxonomy): domain Bacteria; phylum Bacteroidota; class Bacteroidia; order Chitinophagales; family Chitinophagaceae; genus Flavitalea. Next base: position 621,517 of record CAWEEK010000005.1, on the reverse strand, counting down.
TTGCAACGCCAGTAGCTGAATAAGTAAAATGAATACAACAGCTTTGCGGATTATGTACATAGCAATGCATTTCCTGTCAGGAACAGGTGGATGAATCATCTGCCGGTTGTGCAGGCCGGCAGATGATATATAAATCAGAACTCGAACTAATATTAGTATCCAGGGTTTTGCTGGAGTTGAGGGGCCCTGTTGATTTCGTCAATGGGTATGGGAACCCAATACATTTTATCCGCAGCAGGACCACGTTCTTCGACAAGGATCTGACGCCAGGTTGTTGTGGTTGTATTGTTATCCAGGTTTTTGGTTTCAACAATATCCACACCAGTGGCATCGGCCAGCGCCTCGTCAAGGATCTTCCATCTTCGCATGTCGTACCATCGGAGATCTTCGTACACAAACTCAACCTTTCTTTCGTACCTGAGGGCAGCGGTGGCGTCGCCTGTGAAATCGGGGAGCCCAGCCCGGTTACGGATCATATTGATATAAGTTGTGGCTTCGCCGGTTTCACCTAATTCAAGACAGGCTTCAGCGTAGTTCATAAGAACCTCCGCGTAACGGAATTCGATCCAGGCATTTTCGTTGTTAGTGGCTTCGGTGCCATACACCGCATCATCAAGGTATTTTTTAAACGTGTAACCAGTGTAGGTACCATCGTCAGGATCCACCGGTCCCTGGCGGGTGTCAATGCCATAAAGCTTGCTGGTTTCCTGTCCGCCCTGTGTGGTTATGCGCGTTCGCCGGTCATAGATCCCTAGCGGATCGCGGCCTTCAAGGTCCGCAAATCTTTTTTGCCATACCGCAGAGTCGTACAGGATTTCGGCATAGAACCGCGGCTCCCTGTTGTAGTACATGTTCTTTGAAGTATAGGTCGACGAAACGTTTTGATAGAAACCATTGCCATCTACCTGGTAGTGTGCGGAAAACGGCGTGCCGTCGGCCATCTGGAAGGCATCGGCAAGGTTTCCGGTTGGCGCATTACAACCATACATCACAAATCCATTGCTGCCATTCACCAGGTTGATCTGGTTCCTTGCGCCAACGCTTGGTAAGAACATCTTGCCCCAGATGGTTTCAGCAGGGGAGAGGTCTTTTGATTTGAAGTATTCAAAATATTGTTGAGAAACCGCCGCCTGATCGGGTGCACCAAAATCCATCAGTGAATAAGTGCCCAGGTCGATGACCTGTTTTGCCGCGTCCTTGGCGGCAGTCCAAAGTGCTGTTCTGTCGGCACCTTCATAGCCTACCAGGTTGCTTGTTGCGGTTCCATCGGCGGTGAGGTCGCTTGCCGCGAATAATAATACTCTTGACTTTAGTGCAAAGGCAGCGCCCCTGGTGGCCCTGCCCATTTCCATGTCAGCCTTGTCACCCAAAACGGCTGCGGCCGCATCACAATCTGCCACGATAAAGTCTACGGTTTCCTGAAAGCTCGACCTGGCCTGAGAAGAAAAGTCGTCACCGAGTTTGAAAGGTTCCTTGACCAGGATCAGACCTCCGAAATTTCTCATCAACTGGTGGTAACAAAAAGCACGCAGGAAGGTGGCTTCCGCTTTCATCATGTCTGCTTTTGATTTCACGCCGGGTTGTTCTGCTTCGGGGTATTTATCGGCAACCTGATCAATCTTTGAAATAAAGAGGTTGATACGTTGTATGTTTTTATAGATGCCATCCCAGGTAACATAATTGAAGGACCAGGTGCCGAAAGGGCCCGGGGCACTCGGAGAAATATTACCCTTAAGATAATTGGCGGTTTCAAATCCATGGGTGTCGTGCGATTCGTCGGTCAGTGAAGCGAATGCAATATATCCGACGGCACCGATAAGGCTGTTATTGTAGGTGTCGAGCAGGTATTGGTTGGCCAGGTTGATGTCGGAGAATACCGCCTCGTCTGAGTATTTATCAAGGGGTGACTTGTCCAGGATCTTGTTACACGCCGGGAAAAACAATAAGGCGAAGGCCAGTATGGGGATGTATTGTTTGTTGAGTTTCATAATACTTTCTTGTTTGGGAATTAAAAGGATAAACGCGCGCCAACGGTGAACACTTTCATGATCGGGTAGTTGTATACACCGGATTGAGGGTCTTCTTGGCCGTTTGTGCGAATTCCACCCACTTCCGGATCCAGGTATTTGTTTTTGTTGTAGATCAGAAAAAGGTTTTGTCCCGAAACATAAATCTGGGCATTTTTCAGCCGCAGCTTGCTCTGCAGTGTGGCGGGAATGGTGTACGACAGTTGCACATTTTTCAATCGGCCATAGTCGCCATTCTGGTACGAATAGTTGGTTACATAGTTTTCTCTCCAGTAGGCTTCTCCTCTTTCAAATGCCCTTGGTTTGCTCGCATCAATGTTATCAGGTGTCCACCTTCCTTCCGCGTCATAAGCGAAATAATTTCCTGCAAGACCCTGTAAGCCGATCAGTACCTGGCGGCTGGTGCCACCTGCACCCTGCACCAGGGCACTCAATGCCCAGTTTTTATAACCCAGGTTGATACTGATGCCATAGGTGACTTCCGGATTAACGGTTTTTGTATTCAGGATCTGGTCGTCGGTGTTGATCTCTCCATTGCCATCATAGTCTTCAATGATGATGTCGCCGGGTTTGGCGCCGGATACATGCACGCTTTTGTCGATCTGTTCCTGGTCGCGATATACGCCAATAGCGTTATAAACTAGTTGAGAACCCAGCGGCTTCCCTGTCAGGCGCTGCCAGGCAACACTCTTTGCCGGCTCATCGAATTCGATGATCTTGTTCCTGGCGAAGGCAATATTACCATTGATTGAATAGGTGAATTCACCGGTTCTATCCCCATAACCAAGCACCACCTCCAAACCGCGGCTATCGACGATACCATAATTTTCATCCGGCAGGGTGATACCAGTAAACTGGGGTACAGATGCATTACGGCGATAAAGGATTTGGCTTCTGCGCTGATAAAAGAAGTCGGCATTCAGCGTAAGTTTGCTATTCAGCATTTGAGATTCGAAGCCCACATTATAAATGTTGGCTACCTCCCAGGTAATATTGGGATTTGCTTCCACTCCTTGGGTTAGCGCCGCAGTATAAGATCTTGCACCAAGCACATATCCTAATGTGTCCCCAACAGAGGTCAGGTATTGAAATGGATCGATCAGGTCATTGCCCAACTGGCCATAAGACGCCTTCAGCTTGAAATAATCGATGAAACGGACATTGTTCTTCCAGAATTCTTCGTTAGATACCCGCCAACCGGCAAGCACACTGGGAAAATTTCCCCAACGGTTGCCTTCCGCAAATCTCAACGAGCCATCCCTGCGTAAGGAAAATTGAAAAAGATAGGTTTCCTTATAATTATAACTGATCCTTCCGAAAATATTCACTCGTGAATCGATGTTCGCAAACTCATTGAGGTTCTGCTGGTCATCGCCTCCGAAGCCAAGATAGGGCAACTCGTCACTCACAAAATACCTGCGGAAGGCGTTGGTTCCTTTTTCTTCAAATTCAAAAGTTTCAAAGGCAACAAATGCACTCACGTTGTGTACACCGTTAAAGGTGTTGGTGTAATCTGCTTTGATGTTAAATGTCTTGTATCTGCCATCCTGGTAGTAGTTGTTCAGATTGGGCTCAGTAGTTCCTTTCAGCGATCCGGAAAGAAAGGCGGAACCGTCTTCAACCCCGGTGTTTCCTGCTGAGCGGTAGGCTCCTTCGTCAAGTTGATAGAGCGTCCAGGGTTTCTGGAAACGTTTCCTGGTTCCGATGGCCACATCATAGGCATAATAACTGGCCAGCGAGAGACCTTTCACGCCAGGAATTTTCAGGTTGGCGCTAAAGATCGTATTCAACCGGTAATTTTTTGAATCGTCAAATCCCGTTTTATCGGTTACCGTTACGACGGGATTCTGCCCGTAAGCGATATCCGGCCCCGGTAGTCCGTTTGGATAGAAGGCTGGTGAGGTGGGCAGGCTCTTGATCGCGCCATCGAGGTTGAAGCCGGCGTCGGTGGATGGATAATTCCTGTTTTCCTGGATGCCGTTCACGTCGAGACCCAGTGTGAGGTATTCATTTATCCTGGCATCGAAGTTTGCTTTGAGATTGTACCGGTTGAATTTTGTTGGCGAGTTTTTAAATATACCCGCATCCTGCTGGCTGCCAAAGGAGAAATAATAATTTACACTTTTCGAGCCCCCATTCAATGATACATTGTGGCTGCTGGACAGCGCGGATTTCTTGAAGGATTCGTCTACCCAATTAGTGTTCGGGTTGGTCCAGGGGAAGGCCCCGGACCGGTATCTTTCTATGTCTTCTTCAGTGAATTTCATGTTTGCCTCATCTACACCGGTGTAAGTCTGCATTTCGCGGATCATCGAAGCATACTGCACCGCATCCGCCATCTTGGGAAGCGTCGGTGGGCGAGGCGAAAGCCCTGGTAGAAATTGTAATTTACTGTTAGGGGGGTTTCCGTGCGTCCGCGTTTGGTTGTAACGAGGATCACACCATTGGCCGCTCTTGCGCCATATATTCCCGCGGATGCGTCTTTGAGCACACTGATGCTTTCCACATCATTGACATTTATTGAATTCAGATCCCGCCCAATAATGCCATCGATCACAACCAATGGCTCCCCATTTCGCAACGTTCCAAGACCGCGAATGAGAATTTTTGCGTTGTCTTTTCCCGGCTCACCTCCCGACTGGGAGACGATGGCGCCGGGAAGCCGCCCTGCCAGTGCATTTGAGATGCTGGACACAGGAGCTACGGTGAGTTCTTTTGGCCCAACGGCTAACTACCGAACCGATGACGTTCACTTTTTTCTGTGTGCCATAACCCACTACCACTACGTCCGACAGCGTTTTGTCATCGGGATCCAGTTGAACATTCAGGTTGCTGAGATTGCCTACGGTGATCTCCTTCTCGGTATAACCAATAAATGAAAACACAAGTACGCCTGTGCGCGGGGCATTGATCTGGAAGTTTCCTTTTTGATCGGTGACAGTGCCGTCCCCAGTTCCCTTCAGTACAACGTTGACTCCCTGGATGGGTTCGCCTTTCGCATCCTTCACTGCTCCCGTGACCGGTTTGAGAGTCTGGTCATTTTGTGCGAGCGCTTCCTGGAAGAAGCAAAAAACAATGAAGGCGAGGCTGCAAATCAATCGTGATAAAAACAGTTGTTTGTTCATATGCAGTAGTATAAAATGAAACGATGCTTTGGTTACACTAAAAGTATACTTATCAAAAGGGGGAAAAATTCCATAATTCGTCTAATAAGTGTACTTTTTTAACATAGTATGCCCCTGGCATTATATAAGGAGAAAACCGCGCCCGATCCGTGACTGGCCTGCATAAAATCAAATTTCGTTAACCGGATTATAGTATATTTACTTTGTCAGATTAATCATACACGAATTGCTTCCTTTTCAATTCTTCTGACAAACCTGCGATTCCTGCCATACAACTTGTTATTAATGTTTCACTTTAAAAAACAACTTGTATGCTGGACACTCTTGTTAGCAAAAAGATCAGCCATCCCCTGCAACCACTTGCTCCGGAAGAAATCACTTCTGTCGTTCAAACATTGCGCACAGAAAAACATTTAGGGAAAGAAGTAAGGTTTATTTCTGTTGCGCTTAAGGAGCCGTCGAAGCAGGAAGTGAACGATTTCAAATCCAACCAGGAGATCGGGAGAACAGCCTTTGTGGTGCTTTTCGATAATTCGATGAACGAATGTTATGAAGCCATTGTGTCGATCAGTGATGAAACTGTGCTTGCCTGGAAACATGTTCCCGGAGTGCAGCCCACGATGTCTGCCGATGAACAGATTGAGTGTGAGGCTGCTGTTTTGAGGAGCGAAAAATTCCGTGAGGCGTTAAAGGCATATGGGATCGCTGATATCAGCCTGGTGATGGTGGACATCTGGTCTGCGGGTTATTATGGCAATGAAGAAGAAGGGACGATGCGACTGGCAAGGCCACTTTGTTTCTTACGAACCGATCCCACGGATAACGGTTATGCCAGACCCATTGAGGGTGTTCGTCCGGTGGTTGATCTGAATACGATGACGGTCATCAGGGTTGAGGAATATGGATTTGTTCCACTGCCACCGGAACCCGGAAATTATGCGGCACACCGGATGACCAATTTTCGATCAGACATCAAACCGCTTGAGATCACGCAGCCCGAGGGACCCAGCTTTACAGTAGACGGCTACAAGGTCGGCTGGCAGAAATGGAATTTCGTCATCGGTTTTAATCCTCGGGAAGGATTGACACTTCACCAGTTGACATACAAAGACAAGGGGGAGGACCGTTCTATATTATACAGGGCATCCCTCTCTGAAATGGTGGTGCCCTATGGCGACCCAACCGAAACGCAGAAAAGAAAGAATGCCTTTGACACGGGCGAATATGGAATGGGTACCTGCGCCAACAGTCTGGAACTCGGTTGCGACTGTCTCGGATTCATCAGATATTTTGATGCGCATATGACGGACAGCCGGGGCAACCCTCTCACGATCAGGAACGCCATCTGCATGCACGAGGAAGACTATGGCATCCTGTGGAAACATACCGACCGCCGATTGAATAAACCTGAGGTACGCCGGTCGAGGCGGCTGGTCATCTCGTCCGTTTCAACAGTGGAAAATTATGAGTATGGATTCTTCTGGTATCTCTACCAGGATGGCAACATCCAGCTTGAGATCAAGCTCACGGGCATTCTTTCCCTTGCCGCTTTTCAACCGGGCCTAAAACCAAAATACGGCAACCTCGTAGCACCGGGATTATATGCTCCGAATCATCAACATTTCTTCAATGTTCGTTGTGATTTTGATCTGGACGGAGAAGAGAATGCGGTATATGAAGTAAATATTGTTGCTGATGAACTGGATGAAAAGAATCCTTTCGAGAATGCCTTTTACGCGAAGTCCGCTTTGCTTGAAACAGAGTCGGAGGCCAGGGCCAATTTGAACCTCGCGAGCTCGCGTTACTGGAAGATCGTAAATCATAAGAGGAAGAACAGGGTTGGTGAGCCCGTGGCCTATAAGTTCATGGGGGGAGACAATTGTGTTCCCTTTGCTTCGAAGAACGCCTGGTGGCGGAAGCGGGCTGGTTTTGTTGAACACCATGTTTGGGTAACACCTTTCGATGAGAATGAAAACTATGCTGCCGGGGATTATCCCAACCAGAGCCAGGGCGGCGACGGGTTGATAAAGTGGACGGCAAATGACCGGCCGATCAATGACACGGATATCGTGTTCTGGTACACCATGGGGCACACACATATTCCAAGGCCTGAGGACTACCCTGTCATGCCCACTGCCTACATCGGGTTTTTGTTAAAGCCACTTGGATTTTTTGATGAGAATCCGGCCAATGATGTGCCGCCTTCGCCTTCAAAATCGGCTTCCAATGGAAAATCCTGTTGTCATTAGAATAATTTCATCATGAAAATCATTTGTCAGGATGAGTGCAGGCCGGAAAAGCCCCGTCGGGCAAACAATGTTTGGAGTGTTTTGACAGGGGTGCTGGTATTGGTTACGCCGAAGTGCGCGCTTTGCTGGGCTGGGTATATGGGCGTGCTTAGTTCATTTGGCATAGTAATTAACTACCAGGCATGGTTCCTGCCGGTTGTCATGATTTTATTTTTATTTACCCTGGTTAAGTTGCTGATCGGCTCATTGCGCAGCGGGAGTTTCCTGGCATTTGGAATGGCGCTTGTTGCGGCAGTTTTAATACTGTCGCAAAGAGAAGTACCGGGAGTAACCGATCTCAAGATATTTGCGATCGGCTTAATGATTGGGTCTCTTGCAGTAAATAAAATGACTACACGCAAAGTTGCAAGAGAAAATTATTTTGATTAGCGCCTCTGCATAAATAAATTCACTTCACAAACTCCACCACGTACTCTGACAAATAAGGACTCTTGTCCTTTTGATTGTCTTTGAAAAACAACCTGGCCTGGCGGCCCAGGTATACCGAACTGAATCTTCTGGCTTTATTTTCTGGTGTACTTAAAGGCTGAAGGGAAGGATACCAGAGCACATGACCTTCGGTTTTCTTGACCAACAGCCTCGGGGCCGACCATTGCTGCGAATTATCGCCGATGCCCAAATCTGCATTTCTATTGAAGGAGACATAGAGGCTATTGCCTTTCCATGATGGTCCTTCAGCCTTTGCCATCAACATCACCCAGCAATTCAGGTAGGTGTTCCAGCTGACTGAAGGCCCCCAATAATATTTTGCAGTAGGTGAGGAGGCAGGACCGCCACCAGCTTCGGGCGGGATCTGCAAAGACCGGATGGGTGAACCAATGCTGTCCGCCGGCGCACTGAAAGCCTTGCCGCTCCATCTCCTTGCCTTATCAACAGGGTCATTCAGATCTGATAAACGGATCCTCGCCAAACTGATGCACTGCCCTTCCCATTCCGTGGTTGTGTCATAAGTAAGCGAGTCATATTTTCCAGGATAACCATATTCACCATAAAAAATATAGAGATAGTCACCATTTGCTACGGCCGAAGGATCACCAACTCCACCCGCGAAATTAATACCCGTGTTGTGGGGTTTGAGGATCAGCCTTGGCTGATGGTCCTGCAGAATAATTCCCTTGTCGGCCCAGCTTCTGCCGGCGTCGGTCGATTTCATAATGCCGATACGGCACACGGCCGTTTTTGTGTCTTCGCCCTTTAGGCCCTGGGGCCATTTGTAGTCACGGTAACCAGTACCCGAAGTGCTGTCATAGGGAAGCGTGGAAGGATAATTTTCATTGTGATAGAGTGCATACAGGGTTTGGTCGCTGGTATCTGCGGAGTCTTTGTACAGGGTTTCGAACCAGACGGCCCCATGCAAACCCGGTTTGCCTGGTTTGCTGTTCTGAGGGAGGGAGGGTTCAGTAAATTCTGTTCTTGGTTTGCCAAAGGCCTCATCCACACTGGTGCCGGTGGCATATTTCAGGTCATGAGCCTCGCCCCATAAAGGATCCTCGCCGTATTTGCCCGGAAAGATCCGGAAACTGTCTTTGATCCAGACCGTGGCCATGTTGCAGTCTACAAAAGAATTGAACAGAAAGGTTTCGGAGGGAACCAGCTTGAACCCGGGTTCTGTGGTGTCCCTGTCGTTGGCGCTGGCGGGCGATGTTTGTGAGGAGTTGCAGGAGATCAGCCAGAGAATAAAGAAACAAAGAAAATAACGCATCGTTGATTGTGTAAACAAAACCGGGAGATGACAGATCTCGTCAGTTTTATTTGTAACGTTCGTTATTTTCTTTGACTCTTGTCTTCACAATTTTTTTGATTAGCGTTACCGGAAGTTTTTTACCAGGCTCGAAGTGCAGGGTAGAACCGCTGTATTTTATTTCTTTGAGTTCATCTTTCATGGCACGCACGAGTTCCGGATTCATGGTGTAAAGACTGCAGAAGGATTTGGTTACTCCAAAGCCAACCAGCATATGACTGGTTTTGAAAACAGGCACCTGGTAGCTGATCGTCTCCGTGGCCTCCGGTACGATTTCCCTGATGATGCGCCGCATTTGTTGAAGGGTAGCCTGATGGGCTTCGGGTTGCCCCAGGATGTATTGATCAACTGTAAAATTAAATGCTGCGCCTTTTTTCATCGGGCTGTTATTGTTCTGACAATTCTTTCACTTTGTCCAGGGCTTTTGGCCACATGCCTTTGAACATGTCAGCATATTCGGGTGCGGTGTCAACATCGACTTCGAGTTCCGTCTTGCCGCCAAGGTCCTTTAGCCGATAGTTTTCTTTGGCTCCGGCCCATTCTTTCACCTTCTCGCTGGTCAGGTCTTCCACACCGTCTTTGATCTCGCCCAGATGGGTGAAGGACATGTACTCATTGGGAATATTGTCCGAGATTTTTGCTACCATACCGGATCCGCTGCCATCAGTGAACAAAATTTTGCTCCCTTTTTTCCATTCCGTTTCTGCCCTGGATGTTTCGGGGGACACAACTTTGGAAGATGGAGAGAAGGCGGTGGTCCATTGTGTGTAGCTTGGGTCGCCCCAAAGCACTTCCCAGACTTTTTCGCGTGGTGCATTAATAGCGATTTTGTAATGTAACTTTTCCATACATATAGTTTTAGATTACCAAGGTCGGATTATGTTTTAAAATACATGAGGAGTAAACGCGACATTCTAAGGGGCAGGAACGGACAAAAGGGATGGGTCCGATTCATTCTTCAATGGGGGGCAATTGTCGAATAACAGGACCGAAGTGAAAATATTAACCTGCAAAAAAAAGTTTGTTAAAAGTTTTTTGAATCAAATCATACTCTTAATATTGTACCAGCTTTAACATTTTGTTATAGTGTCCAAACCCTAAGGGGTTTTTTCTACACCTCCGAGCTTAAACGTTTAACAGCTGATTTTTAATCAGTTAACTTAGTATCCCCCCAAACGCCCAAACCAGGAAATACATATTCTGTTTTTGATCGGTACAAGGTCTGTTTCAACTGCTGTGTCTCTCACAACAGGAAGAAGATCCTTGATTTCATCACTCAAATATCATTACCAATGACCTGGCTGTTTGCGGTTGGAATTTTCTCCGCAATTGTCATTTCAAAAATTCTGGCTCGAACGATTCCGGGCCATCATTAATCAAAATATAGCTGTATGAATAACCTGCAAAGCAGCACGGCACCCCCATGCTGTGCCCACAAACATTTTCCTCCATTTTCTTTTATTCTTTTTTTACTGCTCACCCTGCTAAGCCTTGTTCCCTCGGACCTCATCGCCCAGCAGCCCCGTGAGATTATCGGTACCGTTTCTGACGATCTAGGGGACCGGCTCTCAGGAGTTACCGTGGGTGTGAAGAATACTTCGAACAGCACACAAACAGACTCTCTGGGGCGCTTTCAATTAACTGTTGGGCCAAACGACAAAACTTTGGTCTTTACTTATGTGGGGAAAAAGAGGAGGGAAATGGCAGTAGCCTCATCCAAACAATACAATGCCGTTCTTGAATCGGACAGCAAAACGCTCGAAGAGGTTGTAGTATCAACAGGATATATGACACAGCGGAAAGCAGATCTTACGGGGGCAATCACGGTAATTAATCGAAGCGATTTTGTCAAAACGCCCAGTTCCAACGTCATGCGTTCTCTTCAGGGCAAGGTTCCCGGTGTGATGGTCACAACAGACGGAAATCCCGCAGAAAACGTGACAGTGCGCGTCCGCGGCGTCACATCACTCAATTCTTCTGATGCCCTGATTGTACTGGATGGACAACCGGTAACTATCAACCTCAGGGACATCAACCCCAATGATATTGAATCTATCCAGATACTTAAAGATGCAGCCTCGGCTTCGATTTATGGCTCCCGTGCTGCTGGCGGTGTAATATTAGTGAACACAAGAAAAGGCCGTCGGGGGGAGACTAGGGTTACCTATGAGGGTTATGTTGGCGCTTCAAAAATGACAGGAGTTCCTGAGATGCTTTCGGGCGAAGAATATGGACGCCAGATCTGGCAGGCGACCGTGAATGATGGGGATGATCCGTCGGCTGCTATCCAGATATATAATTATGACTGGGGCTTCGATCGAAATGGTATTGCCGTCCTGAACGGAATCACCCCCAGGGAATGGCTGAATGAAAGCCAGACCATGCCTTCTGCAAATACAAATTGGTTTGAAGAGGGTACCAGAACCGGTATTCAGCAAAATCATCAGCTGACTATTATGGGTGGGGGAGAAAGATTGACCAGCCTGTTTTCCCTTAACTATTACAACAACGAAGGAACCCAGATCACGTCATTTTTCAAAAGAATCGCCGCCAGGTTTAACAACGACTATCAGCTGGTCAAGGGAAAAGTTTCAATAGGTGAAAATCTTACAATCACCAACCTGAAGATGAGGGACGTGAATTCAACCTATGCTTTCCTGGTCATGCCTCCAAACATCCCGGTTTACGCAAACGATGGTGAATGGGGTGGCGTTGCAATGAACCTGAACATGGATGATTTTGGAAATCCGATCCGGGACCTTGAACTCAACAGGGATAACAAGCCAAACTTTCTTAAGGTCCTTGGAACTGCTTACCTGGATGCAAAGATTCTGGACAATCTGAGCTTCAGATCCCAGTTCGGGATCGACTACAGCATGTGGTATGAAAGAAATATCCAGCGCAAATGGACAGAGGCCGGCGGAAAGTTCAATGAGATCAACGGAGTTACACAGGTCAACTGGCACAATGTAGGTCAGACCTGGACTAATACATTGACATATAACCTAAAATTCGGGCGGAACAATTTTGATATCCTGGCCGGCATCGAAAATTACAAATTTCAAAATGAGGAAGTACGCATATACAAAGATGGTCTTGAAATCGAGGACCGCGAATATGCATTCCCTTCTACCGCTTCAGGCGAAAGAAATCAATTTGGTGGGGGTGGCGATGCCAGGACCTTACTATCCTATTTTGGAAAAGTGAATTATTCTTTCGCTGGTAAATACCTCTTGTCGGCGACAATCCGTCGCGATGGCGCTTCGGTCTTCGGTGACAACAACCGTTTCGGAACCTTCCCCGCATTTTCAGCAGGATGGCGCATTTCGGACGAAAACTTCATGAATCATGTTGACTTCATCACAGATTTGAAGTTCCGCGCTAGTTATGGTCAAAATGGAAATTCTGCACCGCTTGTCGCCGGAAAACTGGTGAACGTTTATACCGTCGACGTAAACGGCACATCCTATCCAATCAATGGCAATGCGACCGGATCCATTCCTTCAGGTTTTGCAAGGCGGAGTATCGGCAACCCTGATCTTAAGTGGGAAACAACGACGCAGTTGAATTTCGGGGTCGACTTCGGGTTGTTCGACAACAAACTATCCGGGTCCTTTGACTGGTTCAACAAGAAAACCAATGACATGCTTTTTGAACCTCCATACATTGGCGCACTGGGTGAAGGTGGCTTCCGTTGGGTCAATGCTGCCGACATGTCAAACAAAGGTTTTGAACTGGTGCTTGCTTATGGCAACACAAAAGGAAAGTTCACATATAAATTCACTACCAATTTTTCCATGTATGAGAACAAGATCCAGGATCTGCCGGAAAATGTAAAGTATTCCTATGGTGGCAACGGGCTGCTCGACAATATACTCGGACGGCCACTGAATTCCATGTACGGCTTTGTTGCCGATGGAATTTTTCAAAACCAGGACGAGGTAGATAATTCAGCAGAGCAACCAGGAAAGGGTGTCGGAAGGATCCGATACAAGGATCTCGACGGCGATGGTGTAATCAATGATATTTTTGACCGAACCTGGATTGGTGTTTCCGATCCGGATCTTATGGCAGGACTGAATATGGAATTTCGCTATGGGGCCTTTGATGCTACCATATTTGTCCAGGGGCTTTTTGGCAATGACGTGAACACCTATGGCTGGAAGGAGCTGAGCGATTTCTGGAATATTGGTGTTCAGAACGACCGGAATCATCCAAAAAGAATTTTATCGGCATGGACTCCGTCCAATCCCAATACCACAATTCCCATGCTTTCGCGACGCGATGCGAATGCCGAAAAAAGGTTCTCCAGCTATTATGTTGAAAACGGTTCTTATGTGAAAGTCAGGACCATTGACATTGGATTCAATTTCCCCCAACGCCTGTTGGACAGATGGGAAATGAGCCGGCTTCGTTTATATGTATCGGGCCAGAACCTCATCAATTTTAAAAAGAACTGGGGCTCAGATCAATTCACCGCAGGTGATCCGGAAAATCCAGGTACTGGATATCCTTTGCCTATGGCCGCAATCTTTGGAGTAAATGTCACCTTTTAACTTTTGCAAGATGAAGAAAATAATAATCAGATTAATATTGCCGGCACTCGTATTGATTGCCTCATGTGACAAGGAACTTGATGTTCCCGCGATAGGAATTCTCACCGAGGAACAGGTAAAAGGCGCCGAAAAAATTGATGGTTTTGTAACGGCAGCCTATGCCCTGATGCCAGGACTTGGATATGGAACCACCTACAATGGCTGGATACAAAGCGTGAGGTCCGATGATTCCTACAAAGGTGGGGGAGGATTGAGCGATCAGACGCCCTGGTATGAAATGGAGATCTTTTCCGGCGTAACATCGAATGTAGGCAACAACGATGGACCCTGGTACCTGGGTTATTGCGGAGTAAGCCGGGTAAACACCGCGCTTCGGTTACTCAATGCCGTTGATGAAGGCGCATTCCCAAACAAGGCGCAGCGTATCGCGGAGATGAAGTTCCTCAGGGGATGGATCTACCTGGGAATGAAACTTCGCTGGAAGTATGTTCCCTATATCAGCGACACCACCGCCAACGATGCGATAGTAGTCGAAGGAATTTCCAACAGACCTGCGGGTACAGCAAATGACCTTGGGTTGTGGGATATCATTATTCAGAATTTTGAAGAAGCCGCAGCGGTATTACCTGAAACGCAGCCTGAGGTCGGCAGGCCCACAGCTTTTGCAGCCCATGCATTCGCCGCCAAAGCTTTGTTATTCCGCGCTTATGAACAAGACGACCGCCACCAGGTTGTGAATCTCAATAAGGAAACCCTAAACAAGGCACTGGCTCACATCGATATTATCATGCAGCAGGATGGATCGAAATTTGACCTGGAGCCCGATTTTGCTAATAACTTTCTGGTGGATTATGACAACGCCACAAAGGAATCCATCTGGGAAATCCAGTATTCCATCGACGATGGTACTACCGATGGCCGGGTTAACCGGGGCGATGAACTCAATGCCCCATGGTGGTCACCTTATTTCGGCTGTTGCGATTTCCACAAGGTTTCGCATACCATGGTAAATGCCTTCAAAACAGATGCTACGGGTCTGCCGGATTTTGAGAATTACAACAACACGGACCTCAATGGCAAGGATTATATCGAATATTTCAAGAGTCATTCCTTCGATCCGAGACTTGGACATACCGTAGCCATACCCGGCTATCCGTGGAAATACAACAACGACATACTTTACGACGAATCCGGTTCCAGAGCTCCCTTTCAATATGGTTATTTCAATTCGCTTAAAGAACAGGTGGATCCCAATTGTAATTGCCAGTTCAAACCGGGTTATAATTACAATTCGATGAATAAGCGGGAGATCCGTTTTTCTGAAGTGATGCTTTGGAAGGCCGAGATCCTGATCCAGCTCGACCGGCAGGATGAAGCCCTTCCGCTCATTAACAGAATCAGGGAAAGAGCCGCGAATAGTACGGAGCGACTGAAGAAAGCTGACGGTTCTCTTTGGATGGACTTCAAAATGGAAACCTATAAGCCGGGTGAAAACTGTACCTGGACAAAGGACTTCGCCATGCAGGCATTGGAATGGGAGAATCGACTGGAATTCGCTTGCGAAGGCAGACGCTTCTTTGATTTGCAACGCTGGGGGATACTCGAACCCACTATGAATGCCTTTATAAACAAAGAAAAAACCAGGTTTGACTGGTATAATCTTGGACATTTTACCGCTGGTCGTGATGAATTTCTGCCCATCCCCCAGGCTCAGGTGAACTGGTCAAAAGGCGGATACATTCAAAACCCTGGCTATTAATCTATATAATTATTGTCTATGAAAAAGTTTTCATCTATCTATTTTCTTTCTGTGATGATCATCTTTAGTGCCTGTATAAAAAGAGACGTCCTTTCAAAAAAAGGCGGAGCCTCCCTTCCCCCGGTAACGAGCCTTGCACTTGAGGAATTGGACAGCAACAGGGTATTTTTAAGTTGGGGTATTCCTGAGAATATTCCGGAAAACATCCTCAGGCCGCTGAGTGTTTATATTGAGGTGAAAGAAGAGGTCAGTTCGTTAAAGAGCCTGTCGATATTCAATGTTACGATTCCGGAAGACACCAGGTTTGAGTACACGATACCGGATCCTGCAAAAACTTATCATATCACGGTAAAACTAAACGGGATGGTAAATTCAATGAACCCTAATTATTCCAACAACATCTTTTCCCTCGGTCAGACAGTAATAAGATAATTAATTCCCTCATGAAAAACTGTCACCCGCCGGAGAGATCCGGCGGTTTTTTGATTTCACGCAAAGGCGCAAAGAAAATTTCACGCAAAGGCGCTAAAGCAGCCTGCGGCTGACGCGAATACGCAAAGAAAATACAGGTAACCTTGGCGTCTTTGCGCTTTCTTGGCGTCTTTGCGTGAAACCTTCTTCGCGCCTTCTTTGCGTGAAACAAAATTTTAATTTTTCACTTTTGATTTAACATTTGAGCTTTGCTCATGTCCCGGAAAATCATACACATCGACATGGATGCATTCTATGCATCGGTGGAGCAGCGAGATTTTCCGGAATACCGCGGTAAGCCCATTATTGTCGGTGGGTCACCGGAGGGAAGAGGCGGAGTAGTGGCCACTGCCAGTTATGAGGCGCGCAAATTTGGTGTACGCTCTGCCATGCCTTCCAAACGCGCAGCGGAACTATGTCCGTCTGCGATCTTTGTCAAACCCCGCTTCGACGCATACAGGGCCGTGTCAGAACAGATCAGGGAAATATTTTCGCGCTACACCGACCTCATAGAACCGCTCTCACTGGATGAGGCCTTCCTCGATGTGACGACCGACAAGGCAGGGATCGGCTCTGCAATACAAATTGCCGAAGCAATCAGGAAAGCCATCTCTGATGAACTGCAGCTGACAGCCTCCGCAGGGGTTTCCATAAATAAATTCGTAGCCAAGATTGCATCCGACATCAACAAACCCAATGGTATGGCCTTTATCGGCCCATCCAGGATCGGCTCCTTCATGGAATCACTGCCCGTAGAAAAGTTCTTTGGCGTTGGTAAAGTCACTGCGGACAAAATGAAAACCCTCGGTCTGCATACAGGAGCCGACCTGAAAAAATTATCCGAATCCGAACTGATCGCGCATTTCGGAAAGACAGGCGGATTCTTCTACCGGATCGTCAGGGGAATTGATGAACGTCCGGTTGAACCGCACCGGGTCACCAAATCGGTTGGCGTGGAAGACACATTTCCTTTTGATCTGATAAACCCCGAAGACATGGAGGCTGAACTTACAAAACTCAGCACCACCCTTCACCACCGGCTCGTAAAACACCAACTCAAAGGCAGGACGATTACGCTAAAAATTAGGTATGCCGATTTTCGCCGGATTACCAGAAGTTTGTCATTCGAAACATTGCAGGACGAGCAGGCGATCCTTTTCCGGACCGCCAGGGAATTACTGGCGGAAACGTTACCGACCCAAAAGGGTATCCGTTTACTCGGGATCACGGTTTCGAATTTCACGCTCCAAACTTTTACCGGCAATACCCAGGATCCTACCCAACTAAAACTGGACATTTAATTTATTATCCTGATCCATATGGCGGAACCAAAACTTACTGTCAACGATTTTATTCAACTTCCTGAAATTTCCACCTGCCTCAGCGACCTTCGATCTCATTTCCAGGATCATGACAGGTTCATCATTTCCGATGTGATTGACAACGACGGACACCAGTTCGTTCACCTCGTTCAGAAAGGAGGCGGGGTCCTCGGCGTGGCACTTGTTGGATACACCTATGTGCTCGAACAGATGGGCGTCCGATTTCTCAAACAGGCAGGAACCAGTGCCGGTGCCATTAATACGGCGCTGTTATCGGTGATCGGGGAGAAACAGGATCCCAAATCAGAAAAGGTCCTGCAGGCCATCTGCGATCTGGACATGTTCACCCTGGTAGATGGCCATCCATTTGCAAAATGGGTGATCCGGAATTTTCTCACCCGGCCCAATTTTTCCG
Organism: uncultured Chitinophagaceae bacterium; assembly: GCA_963808065.1. GTDB lineage: Bacteria > Bacteroidota > Bacteroidia > Chitinophagales > Chitinophagaceae > Flavitalea. The sequence continues at coordinate 603,792 of CAWEEK010000005.1, read as the reverse complement.
TAAAAATGAAAAGGCTGGCCACTTACTTTATTTCCTCCCTGTTTTTTCTACTGCTCGTGGACCTCGCCCTCACCGGATTACAGCACAGTTTTACTTCCCTGGGTTTCATTACCGGTCTCTGTTTCCTGTTAACGGGACTACTAGCTTTGTCCACCATTTCAATTATTTTCTATCTCGGCACCCTGATCAAAAGGCTGAAGAATGCGGGCTTCGGCATCAACCCCGGGGATATTTTTTATGACTGGATAAAGGAACAATTCCGGATGAACGAAGTGTACAAGGTATCCGACCTGAATGCAAAGGCGGCGGCTAAGGTTCCCGGTCTGCAACTCCGCGACAGCAGGGACAATGATCTTTCGGACCTGGATGGTTCAGTGAAATTCATCACCAGCGAACTCTGCAGTGAAAACAAGATCATCTTTCCCGAAATGTGTGACCTGTTCCGAAGGCCCGAAGACATTGACAACCTTCAGCCAGCAGGGTTTGTAAGGGCTTCGATGTCCATACCCGTATTTTTTGAATCTTATCTTATCAAAGACATACCATGCAAGGACCCCGCTATCCGGGATGTATGGATAAGTCGGTTCAAAGAAAAAGACCCTCCTTCCATTGCACGTTTTGTTGATGGCGGTCTGTTGTCGAATTTTCCAATGAGTGTTTTTTACAACCCACGGATCCATGTGCCTCGTTTGCCTGTGTTTGGGATTGACCTGGATACTTCAACCGGAGGCGACAAAGGCAAATCCGCAGAAAACTGGACGCTGCCTGGTTATCTGGGCAGGATGTTCAACACCATCCAGACTAATTCGGACAAGGAATTCCTGCTGAAGAACCAGGTTTATGAAATGGGGGTTGGCAAGATCAATTGTGCAGGATTCAACTGGCTGAATTTCTTTATGAATAATAAGGATAAGAAAGCCCTGTTCGTGATTGGTGCCAGGGCTGCGGCAGTGTTTTTGAAAAATTTCGATTGGCAGGAATATAAGAAACGCCGCGCTGAAATGCAATCCGCGCTCGAGCGGACATCACACATTTAAAAGACAATTGGAATTACTATGGCAATCATTGTTCCCGGCGGATGGCTGATCTTCTGCATCGCAGCATCAATCGTCATGCTCTGTTCCCTCATCATGTTCTACTTGCAGAATTTTTTCGTAACCGAGGATCCCGACCTGCGCGACTTCACCATACTTGACCTGGAATGGGCATCGAATGAAAAAGAGATCAACAATACCCTGAGGGGCCTGATGCTCCTGCCCCCTGAAATTGGCTCCAAAGTTAGAAGAGCGTTGCTGACTCACCTGTATATTGATTTCCTGTTTATGCCAGCTGCCTATGGTGCCATGTTCATTGCCTGCATGCAGCTCTGTCTGAGAATGCCCGTCTTCGGCTTGTTCTTTTTTGCGATTCTCGGCTGGTCACTGGCCATCGCCTGGGTCAGCCATATATTTGCAAACATCAGCCTGTTCAGGAAATTCTGGTTCTGGAAGAAAAATTACCAGACAGAAAAACCTGAGAAAACAGTCTTCCGTTTTATCCCATTCCGCATATTCAGGTTGCTTGAAATTCTGAAATGGTCAATCTCACTTACAGTCCTGTCCTGTGTTCTTTCCGCTGTCCTCTATCTCTGGGTCTCAGGTTTCTATGCCGTCGGTTCATTGTTCTACCTGCTGATCACCGTCGCGGAATTCATTTTATTTATTGTTGTGCTGATTATTTCTCTTCGCTGGGGAAAGAAGTGGAGGGCTTCCCTCAGAGCCTGAGGTCTGATCGTATTAGTTGGTTATTTTTTTTCCACGCCATTTGCGTCGAGTAATTTCAATGGTCCGAGATTCAATTCCCGCAGTCCGGATTCGATCTTCGCCCTGTCTCCCACAATCACCCATGTAAGCTGATCTGGTTTGATCACTTTTTTTGCCGCCTTGGTCAAAGCATCCTGTGTAAGATTCTTTAACATCGACGGGTAATTGGCGAGGTATTCATCTCCCCGGTTATATATCAGGCTGCTGCGTAATGTCCGCAGGATGGCTCCATTGGTTTCCCAGCTGCCTGGCAATTGCAGGAGCGCATTGCCCTGGACTTTCTTGAATTCTTCTGTCGTTACCGGCTTGTCTCCAACAAACTGTGTCAATTCCTTTTTCAATTCAACCACAGATTCTTTTGTTTTATCGGTTTGTACGGGTGCAAAACCGCTGAAAAAGCTTTGTCCCTTCGCAGCAATTAGAACTGTAAATGCGCCATAAGCCCAGTGTTTGTCTTCCCGCAGATTCATATTGACCCTCGAGGTAAATTCGCCACCAATGATCCTGTTACTCATCGTGATCGCATCGTGATCGGCATCAGTGGCTGAAGGAGCGAGTTCGGCAGCAAAAATGATTGATTGCCCAGCACCTGGCTTGTCAATGATATACACCGATGGCTTGTCGGGCATGGCAACAGTGGCGAGATTTTTTTCAGGGACTTCTTTTTTATTCCACCCGGCAAGAGTTTTCTCCAGTTTCGACTTGAGTGCCGCCTCTTTGATATCCCCTACAACCACCAGCAGCGAATTATTTGGTTTGAACCAGGTGCTGTGAAATTTAACCAGGTCTTCCCTGGTCATTTTTTTCACCGACTCCTCGGTGCCGGAACCGGTGAGCGGATTGCTATACGCATGCTTGTCGCCATACAAGAGCCGCGGCAATATCCTCAGACCCATGCTCTGCGGTTCAGCCTGTTCCTGCTTGATGGCCAGTACCTGTTGCTTTTGCAACCTGGTGAATTCTTTGGCAGGGAATGAAGGATTCAGCAGCACATCGGTAAACAAATTCAACGATGCGTCCAGATTTGTCTTCAGGGCTGTCATCGTCAGGTAGGTATTGTCGAGGTCGGAACCGCTGGTCAGCGTGGATCCATAGTCCTGCAACTCATCACTGATCTGGATTGATGATCTTGTTTTGGTCCCTTCAACTAACATGTCTCCGACAAATGAGGCGGTTCCCGGAAGTTGAAACTGGTCCGCCGCATAACCCGCGTTAATTACTAGTGACATGGTCACGGCAGGAACAACGGTTCTTTCCACCAACGCAACTTTCAGTCCATTGCTCAGCGTGAACTGGTTGCTTGCCGGAAATTTAACGGTGGGTGAAGCCCCCATGTCGGGTTGCTTGTTGCGGTCTTTTATGGAATCAGTAGTAGCGTAGTCAGGATAGGGGTGAATGTTCAGAACATATTCTCCATCCTTCATCCAGTCGTTTGCCACCTTGTGAATGTCAGCAGGAGTCGCATTCCTGATCCAGCCCTGTATTTTTTTGTAGTAATCCGGGCTACCGCCATAGGTTTCGTGTTGGGCGAGGATATCCGATTTTCCACCAAAGCCGCCGATCCTCTCGGCCCCTTTGATAAAGTTGGTGAAGTACACTGTTTTGGCCCTTTCCAGTTCCTTCACAGTTACGTCGGCCGTAAATATTTTCTTCAATTCTTCATTAATGACGTTGTTTATTTTTTCAACACTAATTCCAGGTTTTGCATCAGCAGTGATAAAAAACTGGCTGCCAATTTCATTGTCGGAGATATAGGCATTCACCGAACTGGCTATCTGATCATCATACACCAGACGCTTGTACAATCTCGAGGATTTGCCGGTAGAGAGGATGTCGGAGAGGAGGTTGAAATAGGATGACTCTTTTGTTCCCCATCCCGGAACATTGTAAACCTTGTACACCCGGTCCTGGGGCACCCTGTCCTGGGCGTCCTGAAAATGGGTTCCCTTCAACTTTGCAGGCCACATACGATGCCTGGCCACCGGGGGACCGGCGGGAAAGCTGCCGAAATATTTCGTCACCTTTGCGAGTGCCGTATCTGCTGTGATGTCACCGGCGATACAGATCACCGCATTGTTGGGTCCATAGTAAGTTTTGAACCAATCCTTCACGTCATCAAGCGAGGCAGCATTTAAGTCTTCCATCGACCCGATCACGCTCCAGGAATAAGGGTGTTCGGCAGGATACGTGCTTTTAATTGTCAGTTCCTCGGCAATGGCATAGGGTTCATTCTCGCCTTGCCGTTTTTCGTTCTGCACCACACCCCGCTGTTCATTGAGTTTGCCTGAGTCGATGACGTTTAGCATATATCCCATCCTGTCGCTTTCAACCCACAACACCTTGTCGAGCGCAGCCACGGGAAAATTTTCAAAATAATTTGTACGGTCATTGTTAGTGGTGCCATTCAGATCGGTGGCGCCAATGGCCTCCATCATTGTAAAATAATCCTTGTTATAATGTTCACTTCCGTTGAACATCAGGTGTTCAAAGAGATGGGCAAAACCGGTCTTACCCAGTTTCTCATTTTTTGAACCCACATGGTACCAGATATTAAAAGCCACAATAGGTGCTTTGTGATCCTCGTGAACAATGAGCGTCAGCCCATTGGGCAAAACAAATTTTTTGAACGGAAGATCAATTTCAGGATAAACTTTCTTGGCCTGAGCGTAGGTTTGTGTAGCTGACAGGGCCAGTGTTAAAATGAGCAGGTATTTGATCATATAGAAGAATTGGGAAAGTCGAATTTAGGCCAATAATTTATATTTTACCTGCCGTCTATCTGCCATAAATCACCTTCCAGATCGTATTTCCTTCATCATCGGCTACCAGCATGGACCCATCCTTCAGTACGCGTACACAGACGGGTTTACCATAGACTTCCTTATTGCTGCTCTCTTTGATAAAGCCGGTGAGGAAGTTTTCAATCTTGCCCGTAGGTTTTCCATCTTTGAAAGGAAGAAATGCCACCCTGAACCCCGCAAGCGTTGAGCGGTTCCAGGATCCATGCTGTCCAATGAATGCCCCGCCGTGATAATTTGCGGGAAAGCTATTTCCGGTATAAAAGGCAAGCCCGAGCGAAGCGGTATGCGCCCCGAGTCCAGCATCCGGTACAATCGTTTTTGCCACCAGGTCGGGTCGTTGTCCTTTCAGGGTTGGGTCTTCGTGCTGGCCGAAATAAGCGTAAGGCCATCCATAGAACCCTCCTTCTTTTACGCTTGTTACATAATCAGGAACCAGGTCGTCGCCCAGGCCATCGCGTTCGTTCACTGCCGCCCAGAGCTGGGAGGTGCCCGGCGACCAGTCCATCCCCACGGGATTTCTTAAACCCGACGCATAAATCTTTTCACCCGAACCATCAGGGTTGATCTGAAGAATGTTGGCCCTTCGGACTTCGTTCTCCATGCCATTGTCGGCCAGGTTGCTGCCTGAACCAACGCTCACGTAAATCTTAGAACCGGCGCCGTCAGTGATCAGGTTTCTTGTCCAGTGATTGTTATAACCACCTGCGGGCAGCTCAAGTATCTTCTTTCCAGCCGCGGTCATGCTGATCATTCCATCCGTATAGGGATACTGATAAAGCCCATCGGTATTCGCCACATAAAATGATCCTTTCAGGATCAGCATGCCGAAAGGTTTGTTGAGTCCCTTCAGAAAGACTTCTTTCAATTCAGGTGTTCCATCTTTGTCGGCATCTCGGAGAATCAGAATATTATTGGCTGATTGCCCAAATGTCGCCGCCTGTGAAACAAAAATATCGCCATTGGGCGCTTCGTAGATCCACCTGGGATTGTCTAAGTTTTTCGCATAGGCCGTGACGGTAAACCCGGCGGGAGCGACCGGAGTCTTGCCTTCGGGCCATCCAATTACTTTAGGCCTGTTGTCCGCAGCCGGTGTGGCGTAAGGAGCAGCAAGCGTATCCTGAACCACTGAACTGGAATCTGCTGGATCTTCCTGGGGATCAAGATTGTCTTTCAACCTTTCGTCACAGGATGCGAGGAGAATAATCAATGCAACACAGGGAATGAATCGCTTCTGGAATTTCATATTATATGTATTTCAGGATGCAGACATTCAATACCCATGCCCGGGGAAAAGTTTCCCATTAGGTGCGGGTTGACGACAAACAATTTGATTACGGTAATTTTTTCCTGCCGAAATATATATTAAGAATTACTATACCTTTATTTTTCTCCCATTACATACACCCCTAAAACACCGTTTCATGAAAAAAGTCTACGTCTTTTTTCTGGCCGCTGCTATTGTATTTGGCCCCGTCAGAATATTGGCCCAGGTAAGTCTCGCATGGGCTACCAGCTATGGAAGTGCAGGAAATGATTATCTCAATAAGGTTGCGACGGATGGTTCGGGAAATGTTTATATATCGGGCACCGAAAACACTTCCAATGGAGCAACGGCCGTCAAATACAACTCCCTCGGGTCCATGATCTGGCGTGTTAGATATGTCTCCCCCTTATTCCCTTATACCCATGGTAGTGCGATGGCTGTTGACAACAGCGGCAACGTGTATATGGCCGGACGGATTACCAATAACACCCAGTCTGCTCTGGTAGCGGTTAAATATAATACCAATGGCGCCTTCCTGTGGGCAACGGTTTTTGACAGTTCGGCTGTTCTCCATGAGACGCCCGTTTCAATCAAACTGGATGCTGTAGGAAATGTGTATGTAGCGGGAACTATCAACAGTTCACTTTCAGACTATGATTACCTGACTGTCAAATTCAACGCCGCTGGAGTGAGGCAATGGGCAAGGACCTATTCCGGCCCGGGCACCTACAGTGATTTTCTCCATGGGCTCGCTGTTGATGCGGCCGGAAATTCATATGTCACGGGTATGGCCTACCTCAACCTGACAAGAATAGGCTATTCCTATGATTATATTACTGTGAAATACAACACCTCGGGCACCACTATGTGGACAGACCGGTATTCATATACAAAAGCAGGTTATGATAGGGGAAACGCCATCGGTGTGGATGCGTCAGGCAATGTGTATGTTACCGGTTATAGCACCGGCTCGGGCACGGGCTACGATTTTGCCACCCTGAAGATCAGTCCCGACGGGGCACGGCAATGGGTACAGCGTTTTAACGGCCCGGGTAACCTCCATGATTATCCGAATGCGATGAGCGTAGATGGAGCAGGAAATGTATATGTGACAGGTCAGTCACAGTTAACTACTTCAAACACAAATGTGGCTACGGTAAAATACAATACAGCCGGAGCACAACTTTGGACAGCACAGTTTGATGCCGGCAGTTCATATTTTGATGTGGGAAACGCGATTGGCATTGACGCCTTCGGAAGTTGTTATGTAACTGGTGATTCCTATATTCCGGGGGTAACCAACAGTGATGTAATCACACTGAAATACACGAGCTCGGGTGCATTGGGATGGGGGACACGTTATAATAATTATTGGAATGGTTCCGACTATGCCAAGTCAATTGCGGTCTACAGCCCGGCTTCAATTGTCACCATTAATCCTGCCAGCGTTTATGTGGGAGGGGAAACCTATACCACCTCCACGAGCTCGGATTTCCTTTTGGTGAAATATTCACAGCCGAGGGTCATCGCCCCGCGTGATTTCCTCACGGCTACTTTCTCAGCGGCCTCCCAGGTGGCAACCCCTGCGGCCAATAGCGTAATCAGCGAGTTCAGGACTTCGGTTCTGCCGAATCCGGTTCAATCCACGGCGTTGATCAGCTATGACATTCCATATCAATGTGATATATCACTCAAAATTTACGATGTCCAGGGCAGGGAAGTGGATGCCCTTGTCAGCGGGCCGAGGAAGGCGGGGCGTTACCAATCCGTTTTCGCAGTTGGCCAGCTGCCAAATCAACTTTATTATTATACGCTGGTCGCAAAATCCCCACTGGGCGATTATAAGGAGACCAAACCCATGGTTGTCCAGAAATAGACCTTCAGATTTCCTGATCTGGTAAATTTTTTCGTTTCTCGTAAGTCCTTTTCCCGATTGGGGTGAAGCGGCCTGCCGGGTCGGAATATTTTTGGATACCAATGAGTTTTAAGAAAATAATCGGAAAGATTCACCTGGTCCTTGGACTGGGGAGTGGCATAATCATCGTTATCCTCGGCATAACGGGATGTATCCTGGCTTTTGAAACGGAGATCAGGACGATTACCGACAGGGAGCAGTTTGTGCAGGCTGAAGAAAAGCCATATGTTTTGCCCTCTTTGCTGAAGGTGAATGCCGAGAAGGTGCTGCCGAACAAAAAGATTGTGGGAATAGATTATCCAGGCAGGGACAAGGCTGCCCTGGCTTATTCATATGACTCCACGTCCTACTTCCTCGTCGCTTTGAATCCTTATGACGGCAAGGTCATCTCGTTCAAAGACATGAACAAGGATTTTTTCCGCATTGTGCTCGACCTCCACTACTATTTATGGCTGCCTCCGAAAATAGGACAACCGATTGTTGGCTATGCCACACTTATTTTTCTGATCATGTTGATCAGCGGGCTGATCCTCTGGTGGCCCAGGAACAAGGCCGCAAAAAAACAAAGATTCTCCATCAAATGGAATGCAAGATGGAGGCGCGTGAATTACGACCTGCATAATGTGCTGGGATTTTACATGACCTGGGTTGCTATTTTCATCGCGATCACTGGGTTGGTTATGGGCCTTAATTGGTTTGCCAGTTCCTTCTACTGGGCCACCTCGGGTGGTAAAACCATGGTTGCCCACGAGCACCCCGTGTCGGACACCACTTACGCAGGCCTTGTTGAAAAAGACATGGGAAACAAACTCTGGAATCAACAACTGCAAAGGGCGAAGGTCGGCGAGAGTGTGAGTATTTATTATCCCGCCACTGAAACGGACGCACTTGAAGTGATGTTGAATCACCGCCCCGGAACCTATTACGACTATGAAGCCTTTCATTATGACCAATATTCCGGCAAGGAGATCTTTCCCAAGGGTGATGATAATGGAAATTTCGCAGAGGCTTCCTTTGGCGACAAGATAAAAAGAATGAACTACGACATCCATGTGGGAGCCATCCTGGGCGTCCCCGGAAAGATTATGGCATTTTTCGCAAGCCTGATTGCGGCTTCACTACCCATCACCGGATTTTATGTCTGGTGGGGAAGAAGGAAGAAGAAGAAGACAACTTCACTTACTTTTTTTTATAAAAAAAGTAAGACAAAAAAACTGGCGCTGTCAGAATAAGGCCTAAAATTTTCTGCGTGCCGCTACGGCGAAGGAATGCTCCGGTCGGCTGAAGTAATTCTCTTCTGCAGTGATAACTATCGTCTGTATATTTTCAATCCACTTCTTCGCCGTTTTCCGCGGCACTTGAAAATTTTGCCTTCGCCCCGCCGTCGCTGCTTCGCAGCTATGGCGGGCAAGGCCGGCCTTATTCTGAAGGCGCAAATACGAGAATCAGAAAGAGAAAGATGGTGAAATTCGCGCTCTCCGCTCTGTTTCTCCGCACTGATTCTTCCTTCTCGCCTTATTCTGAAGGCGCAAATACGAGAATCAGAATCAGAAAGAGAAAGAGAAAGAGGAAGAGGAAGAAAACAGAAAGAGAAAAGAGGGACGCATCGCTTCGCGCTCTCCGCACTGATTCTTCCTTCTGGCCTTATTCTGAAGGCGCAATCAACGTATTGATTACTTTCTTTTCCTCTTTCTGTTTCTCCTATGGGCATACATTGGAAAGACGTTCAGAAAATCGAATCGAAGGGCGTAGCCCGCCTTCGCCAAGGCTTCGGCAGGCAAGGAAGAAAAACAGATGTTACTGTAGTTGGGCAATATTCTTAGCTGGTAAGTCCTCCACAAGCCGGGATTTGTTCTGGTGTTGTGACTTGTTTTTCTTCAGCCCGGAGATGCGATTTTTAGTCTTTCCAATGTGAGCCTTGATTTTTTTGCCCCGCTTTTTTTATCAAGAAAAAAAGCGGGTAAAAGCTTTCAAGAAAAAAAAGCGGGAACGAGTGTATATTTCGAGTTCAAATCCAGATGTATGAAGAAATTGCTCTTCCCCTTCCTGATATTCTCTGCAACGCTCCAGGCACAAACAGACAAGGCGCCCGCCTATCCACTGATCACCCATGATCCATATTTCAGCGTCTGGTCCTTTTCCGATGAGCTTCCGGCCACCACAACGCGGCACTGGACAGGCACCGATCAGTCCCTGATCGGGCTGATCAAAGTCGACGACAAGGTCTACCGCTATCTTGGCCACAGCCCTGCCCTGTATACAACCATATTACCTGCCGCGGATGAAGCGGCTTACAAAAGCAGTTATACCGAAACCCAACCGAGCGAAGACTGGATGAAGGAGGGTTTCGATGACGGTCAATGGAAACCCGCTCAGGGCGATTTTGGGGATGATGAAAAACGCGCCGGCACGCAATGGAAAAGCAAGCAGATCTGGGTGAGAAGAAGTTTTGATCTGAACAACACCAGCTTCAACAACCCATTCCTGAAAGTTATCCATGACGACGACGTCGAAGTATTCATCAACGGGAAAAAAGTCTTTGAGATGGTTGGCGTAAACGGAAAGTTCGCCTACATCCCACTGAAAAACGCCAAACAGTTGCTGAAAAAAGGAAAGAATCTCATCGCCATGCACGTTACAAATACCGGCGGCGCCCAGTGGGTCGACATGGGTTTGGCTGCAAAACCCGAAAAAGTAAACGAACCATTCCCTGCGGCGACACAAAAATCTCTGACAGTTACAGCAACAAAAACCGCCTATGTATTCAATGCTGGCGGGGTGCAGCTCGATCTTGACTTTGTTTCACCACTGCTGCTCACCGATCTGGAACTGTTGACACGCCCCATTACCTATCTCCTGCACAGCGTGAAGTCGACAGACGGCAGGAAACACCAGGTAAGTCTTTATTTCGGGGCCTCTTCCACATTGGCATCCAATACGAGCACGCAGCAGATGGAGACCAGCGTTTCAGAACATGAAGGCCTGCTGATTGCAAGAGCCGGCACCAAAGAACAACCCGTGCTTCAAAAACACGGCGACGATCTTCGCATCGACTGGGGGTATTTTTATGTGGCGACCCCGAAAGCAGGCGGCGCCCGCCAGTCGGTATCCGCTGCCAGGGATCATCATGCACATTTTGCTTCAAATAAGATGAATACGGCGCCTGTGTCAGGAAAGAACTTGATGCTGAACACCATTATTCCTTTTGGCGAAATAGGTTCTTCCACAAAAAAACAAACCATTCTCGTAGGATACGATGACCTGTATTCGGTTCAGTATTTTGGGCAGAATCTTAAACCCTGGTGGAAAAATCAAGAGGGCCAGGACATCAACAAATTATTTTCCCTGGCATTGCAGGACGAGGACAAGGTGCTGACTGCCTGCGAAAACTTTGACACCCAACTACACGGCGACGCGGTAAAATCGGGCGGAGAGGAATATGCCCAGCTTTGCGAGATGGCCTACCGGCAAAGCATAGCCGCTCACAAGCTGGTGAAGAGTCCACAGGGCGACCTCCTGTTCTTATCCAAGGAGAATTTCAGCAACGGTTGTATCAACACGGTTGATATTACTTATCCATCGGCGCCCTTATTTCTCTTGTATAACCCGGACCTGCTGAAGGGGATGCTCAACGGAATTTTTTATTACAGTGAGAGCGGCAAATGGACCAAACCTTTTGCGGCCCATGATCTCGGAACCTATCCACTCGCAAATGGCCAGGTTTATGGCGAAGACATGCCCGTGGAAGAAAGCGGCAACATGCTGATTCTTACAGCAGCAATTGCAAAAAAAGAAAATGACGCGACCTATGCGCGCAAACACTGGAAAACATTGACGACCTGGGCCATGTATTTATTGAAAGACGGTTTTGATCCTGCCAACCAGTTGTGTACCGATGACTTCGCCGGCCACCTTGCGCGGAATGCCAATCTTTCTATTAAAGCAATCATGGGAATCGCTGGTTATTCACAGCTTGCTGCCCAGCTTGGTTATTCAGACATCAGCAAAAAATTCCACGACAGTGCGGTTGCTATGGTTGCGCGCTGGCAGCAACTTGCCAAAGACGGAGATCATTATTCTCTGGCTTTTGAAAAACCTGACAGCTGGAGCCAGAAATACAACATGGTCTGGGATAAATTACTTGGCTATCACATTTTTCCTGATGAGGTCTACCAGAAGGAGATCAAATATTATCTTACAAAACAGGAAAAATTTGGACTTCCGCTCGACAGCAGAAAGACCTATACCAAATCCGACTGGATCCTGTGGACGGCCACACTGGCCGGCAATGCCACCGATTTTCAATCCATTCTTCATCCTGTATACAAATATGCCACTGAAACTTCAACAAGAGTTCCGCTCAGCGACTGGCATGAAACCACCGATGGAAAAAAAGTTGGCTTCCAGGCCCGCAGCGTTGTAGGCGGATATTTTATCAAAATGCTTGAGGCTCAATTGAAATAAGAAATTATCCAGGACGGCCGGCCCGTATTCTTTCCACACACGGCATTAAGAACGATGAATTACTAAAATTTTTAGTAATTTGGTGTCCAAGTAAAAGCTAAAGAAATGGATACCACCTATTTTCCTGTCAGTGTGCCCGCAGGATTTCCTTCACCCGCCATGGACTACCAGGAAGAGAGGATCGACCTGAATAAATTATACATCAGACACCCGCTGTCGACTTTTATTGTTGATTGTTCCGGTGATTCGATGATCAATGCTTTTATTCCTCCCAAAGCAAGGCTGGTGGTGGACCGTTCGGTTGAACCAAAGAACGGGGATATTGTACTGGCCGTGCTGCATGGTGAATTCACCGTGAAGTACCTCAGGAAAAATGACTTCAAATGCTGGCTGGTACCCGCGAACAAGAAATACCAGGCGATCGAACTCTCCGGAGAAACACCGCTCCAGGTGTGGGGAGTAGTTACCGCGATCATGATCGAACCAAAAGACGTCAACGGATGTATGCTCTAGTCGACTGCAATAATTTCTATTGTTCCTGTGAACGCCTTTTCAATCCAGGACTGGAAGGCAAACCCATCGTGGTGCTTTCGAACAATGATGGCTGCGCGATCTCACGTAGTGAAGAGGCCAAGGCGCTCGGCATAGTGATGGGCACCCCGGCTTTTATGATCGAAAAAACCCTTCGAAAGCACCATGTGATGGTGTTTAGCTCGAACTATACGCTTTATGGAGACATGAGCGAACGGGTGATGCAGACAATCTCGCAATTTGTTCCGGGTATCGAGATCTATTCAATTGATGAGGCCTACCTCGACCTGCACAACATGCCCTACACTGATTTGCTGAAAACTGGAGCCGTCATCAGGAAAACCGTTCAGCGCAATACAGGCATCCCGGTAACTATCGGGATAGGACAAACGAAAACGCTTGCCAAGATGGCCAATCGTTACGCCAAAAGGCATCACCGGCAGACCGGGGTTTTCTGGGCGGCTAATGAAGAACTCACCCGCGAAATGCTTAGCGCAACCCCCGTGTCGGATATCTGTGGTATCGGTCACCAGTATGCGCTGTTGCTGAACCGGAGTAATTTCAAAACCGCTGGCGACTTTCAGGCCGCTCCGGAAGACTGGGTAAGGGAAAAAATGAGCGTTGTGGGGTTGCGCCTGCTTTACGAATTAAGGGGAATACCCGCCATCAAATGGGAAAGCGAAAAACCGGCAAAGAAGAATATCTGTACTTCGAGATCTTTTGCCAACAGGCTGACAACCCATGGCGCGATTGCCGAGGCAGTAAGCAACTATGCGGCTACATGCGCGTTAAAATTAAGGAACCAGCATTCCTCCTGCAGGATGATCAACGTGTTCGTGCAGACCAATACCCATAAAACGGAGGAGGAGCAATACATGCGCTCCATCGACGTAGAACTCGACCGGGCGTCTAATGATGCTGCCACCATCATCAAGTATGCCCTGAAGGGGTTGGAGATTATTTACAAGGAAGGATACCGTTACATGAAAGCCGGGGTGATCGTCTCGGACCTGGTTTCCGAAGACAGTGTGCAGTCCAACATTTTTTCAGTCGGCAACCAGGTCGTTCAAAAAAAACTGATGACCGCCATGGACCAGGTCAACATTAAAATGGGCAGGGAAACGGTGCGGATGGCGGTTCAGGGTTTTGAGAGAAAGTATCGGTTGCGGGCCGACTTTCTGTCGCCGAGGTATACTACCCATAGCGACGAGTTGTTAAAAATCAGGATCTGATGCTTCAGCCTTTTGAACTTTTTAAAAGCAGCTATATCGAAAAACTGATCGGCCTGAAAAAAAACTGGTTGGTGTCACAGACCTATAACCGGAATTTCGATCATTTTGGGGATGACAAGAAGGTCAATATTCTTTTGTCTGACTTCGACGACCCCGGCCTGGCGAAGGTCCACCTGAATGCCGTCAGGCAGGACCGGTACGCATCCATCATACACCTTCAAAAAGATCCCCACAGGGCAAGCCTCGAAGCCATGCTGAGGCCGGATTCAAAATACAGGGTATTCTGGGCGGTGATCAACAGCCGGCAGGAGCTGGAAAAACTGGTGAACTCGAAATACAAGGACAGGATGAGGGCATACATTGAAAAAAGTACAAACTGGAGAGTCAGTGGCAACAACACGATCAGGCCCGTTCTGCAATTGATATTTGGTGAACTTTACATTCTCCTTAAGCATGCGGGTCAGCAAATAAGGATTAAATTTGAGGAGATAGAAAAAGGCCCCTAATGTGTTATGATATCTCCTTCACCGTTAACATACCCGAAATAGGTGAATATTTTCCTGAACTCGTCGATGAGTTGCAGCCGGAATTGAATTTTGGACCCGTTGACCATATCCAGGGAGTCAGCGTTTTTGGCAAACATCCCATACTTTATATCAGCCGGGACGACATGAAATTGCACCTGAGTGAAATGGAATGGTCCTGCATCGAATTTTACGCCAGGGAAGAGCCGGAAATGAAGAAAAGGAATGGTATGCTGAATATCCGATCGGAAAGAATACTCGGCGACCCAACGAGTTACTGGTATAAGATCCGGAACAGGAGATGCCTGATCCCTGTGTCGGGGATCTATGAACACCGTGCGATCCGGGGCTGGAAGAAAAAGGTGCCGTATCTCATTAAACCAACCGATCAGCAAATATTTTTCCTGCCGGGGCTTTATTCCGTGGTGGAATTACCCGATACGTCAACCGGGGAGATGGTGAAAAGGTACACCTTCGGGCTGATCACGCGTGCGGCCAATGAGTTGATGAGGCATATTCATAATGATGGAGACAGTAAGGGAAGAATGCCTTTATTTCTGCCGTTGGAAATGAGCAGGAAATTTATTGCGGACGAATTGAATCTACAGGAATACCAGGCTATCCTGGATTTTGAAATCCCGGCGGAAGCCCTCAATGCCCGTCCTGTGTACACGATAAGAACGGGAAAACTCAGACCGGATGGCAAGCCAAAAACCGAAGCCTGGGATTGGGAATTGTTGCCACCACTCGGGATGGATTAAAAGACCCAGACACAAAAAACCTAAAAGTGAAAAACTGAATTTTCACTTTTAGGTTAAGCAGTTGAAGTTATCCTTTCCGGATCTAGTTGAATTGGTATTTGATACCCACTTCAATTCCGGCATTAATATGATGCGTATCCGGCCTTGAGGTAAAACCCTGACGATATTCTTTTGATTCCAGGTTTGTAATACTCCCGTCAAAACGAAGACCGGTGTTCACCCGAACCTGATCTGTCAATCTCAGACTGATACCCGCACCAGCCATGGCTCCGAGGTGCAGACTGTTGTACTTGTCTTTTTCAGGACTGTGATTGTAAGCATCTGAAACGGTTGACTTCATCATGATACCCAGCTGTGGACCAGCCTTTGCCGTAAACATCACCAGCGCATCGGGGTTGGTGTTGTAAGTCAGCACCACCGGAATCTTGAGGTACTGAAATTTCTCTGTGTACCCGCTCAGATTGTCCTTGTAAGACTGTTTCTCAACTGTGTACATCAGTTCCACACCAGCGCCAAAATGTTTGGAGAAGTTGTAACCCGCGCTCAGCCCGGCAGCATAACTTGTTTTTGCTTTGTAATCCATACCCGTGTTGTTCACATCGTCTCCATTGAATGTAACGCTCAGCAATGGGGCAACCTGGGCACCCACATAAACTCCTTTTTGTGCATGGGAAAAAAGGCAGAAAGCGAAAAGGTTGATAAGCAGTAATCCGGAAATTGTTGTTGTCTTTTTCATAACAGTTGTTTTGTTGTTTTTAGTTTTTGTTTGTTTGATAGAGCAAATCTAGCCTCCTTCACCACCCTTGTTTTTCTGTATTATACAAACATGACCAGCTATTATACGAAATAGAAAATGTGGTTTTGAATGGAATGAAATCGGTGCTGCGGAGCAGGAAACCCCCAAAATCACCGTTTCGTATGTAAAAAACATCGGTTGGTATAAATTTGCCTGCTCCGAAAGCGCAATTCCTAGATTTGTCTGGTGAATCCGACAACAACTATACTGGCTCCCTACAGCAATCCGCTCTTCCGCTTTATTTCCGATAAAAAGTATCGTTGGCTCAGGCATTGCTTATTCATCCTGCTCGGTTTGATACTGGCATTCAAAGGAGATATTGGCGACGCTCAGCACTACCCTTCGGTAGAGGCGCGTAATACCATACTGAAAGTAGACATCGTCACTTTTATATTTATCACATCCATGTTGTATTTGCTGATGAGGGTGCTGATCCCGCGATTCCTGTTCCGGGGTAAGTTTTTCATCTTCTTCACCGGCGCCTTCGTCATCATCTTCCTTATCTATGTTGTAGTGTGGTTGCTTGACGTGTATCTGATTAGGCCCGTCAACATTCCAAATCTTTATCACATCGAATGGTCGCTGCTGAACTTCATCCAGATCGGTGCGGTGTCGTCGGTATTGCTTGGCTCGGTAACCGGAATGATGGTTTTCAAAAAATGGATCAATGACATACAACGGATGAGCGAACTGCACCAAAGCAGTCTCAGGGCGGAATTGGCACAACTCAAGAGCCAGGTCAACCCACATTTCCTTTTCAACACCCTCAACAATCTGCTCGTACTGATCAAGACAGATGTCGAAAAGGCATCACAGGTGCTGCTGGGGTTGTCCGACCTGCTCAGGTATCAGTTGTACGACAGTTCAAAGGACAAGATCCTATTGTCGAAAGACATAGAATTCATTGAGAACTTACTGGCGCTGGAAAAGATCAGGAAAAACGATTTTTTCTATGAAATCAAAACGGAGGGCCATACAGAATTTCTGCAATTGCCTCCCTTTCTTTTTATACCCTTTGTGGAAAATGCCATCAAGCATGGTGCATCTACCGTGGGACAATCTTACCTTACACTAAAATTCAGCGTGCAGGGCAACACGCTTCGTTTTATTTCGGAAAATTCCAAACCCCCGGTGCGGACAAAAATGGTGGGTGGGCTTGGACTGGCCAATATCCGCAGAAGACTGGAACTTCTCTACCCAGGCACCTACCAGCTCGATATAAAAGAAACCGATCTCAAGTATACTGTTAACCTCATAATACCTTTATGACCTGCATAGTTGTTGACGACGAACCGCTTGCCCGCCAGGGAATGGAAATCAATATAGCCAGTATTGCTGCACTGGAATTGCGCGGCACCTTCAGCAATGCACTCGCCGCCAGCGATTTCCTGAGAAAGGAGAATATCGACCTCATGTTTCTTGATATCAACATGCCGGAAATGAGCGGGCTGGATTTTCTCAAAGCACTCAAAGACGCACCGCTTGTCATCTTCACTACCGCTTATCCACAGTACGCACTGGAGAGCTATGAATTGGAAGCCCTCGACTACCTCGTTAAACCTATTCGTATCGAGCGTTTCCTCAAGGCCGTAAACAAGGCAGAAAACCACTTGCGTATGTTCAGGCAGGAACTGAACAACAATCACGTGGAAAGTATTGAAGATGATTATATGTTCATCAAGGCAGAGAAAAAATTCTTCAAGATTTATTTCCGGGACATTTTGTACATCGAGGGCCTGAAGGACTATGTTATTATTTATACGAATGAAACCAAAATCATCAGCGCAATGAATGTGAAAACCATTGCCTCCCAGCTGCCCGCATCCATCTTTGCCAGGGTAAGCAAGTCGTACCTCGTAAACACCCAGCATATTTCTTCATTCGACAATGAACTGATCTATATCAACGGAACAGAAATTCCACTTGGACAAAGTTTCAAGGAGGATTTCCTACGTCAGTACATCGAAGCGAAAATCGTCAGGAGGCAAAACTGATCCGAAGAAGATTTCACGCAAAGAATTTGTTTCACCAACCGCCAAGTAAGCGCAAAGGCGCAAAAAAGACATGTATTTCCTGCCTGCCGGCAGGCAGGCTTTGCGACCACCGCAGGTGGTTTTGCGGCTTGGCGTGAAGCCCTTTCTCTTCCCATATTATGGATTATCAAATATTGGAACGATTCTGATTACTCCTCGATATCAGTTACACTAAACACTATTTTTGAATCAGGTCCGGCTATTCAACCCGGTGACAATTGCATAAATTTGTTGGCATATGAAATTCCCTGCTGTTGTAAATTTTGCTCCTCAGAAGGGTTCTGTGGAGATTCGGGAGGTTGACCTTCCTTTGATAGGGGACGAAGATGTATTGCTGGAGGTGGCGAATGTTGGTGTCTGCGGCAGTGACCTCCACCAATGGACTTCAGATCACAGTTGGCCAGTGAACTATCCGGTGGTATTGGGTCATGAGTTCGCGGGAACCATCGCCGACACGGGGTCGAGAGTGATCGGCTGGAAACGGGGTGACCGGGTGGTCAGTGAAACCGCCGCAGTCATCGACCTCAACAACCACATGTCAAGGATCGGCCTCTATAATCTTGATCCTTCAAGGAAAGGTTTTGGTTATGGCGTTAATGGCGCCATGACAAAGTTTGTTTCTGTGCCGGCCAGATGCCTGCACCTGCTCCCCGATCAACTGCCTTTTGAACAGGCATGCCTGACCGAACCTTGCTGTGTTGCCTACAATGCGGTCGTTGAAAACTCCAGGCTCAGACCGGGTGACCGGGTAATCGTCCTTGGCCCCGGAACCATTGGTATGCTCTGTGCCGCTGTTGCCCGACTCTGCGGGGCGGAAGTAGCGGTTGTTGGTCTTGAACCCGACCGGGGGAGGCTGAAGGTTGCGGAAGAATACGGATGTGAAACGATTATCGGCGATGCTACAGCCTGGTCAAGAGCGCGCGACGGCCTCGGCGCAGACTGCGTGATAGACGCCGCCGGCGCGAGCATCACGCTGAGCATTGCACTGCAACTAGTAAGACCCAATGGACATATAACCAAGGTAGGCTGGGGTCCTCAACCCCTCGGCTTCTCCCTGGATCCACTCATACAGAAGAATGTAACCCTGCAGGGAAGTTTCAGTCACAACTGGCCGGTGTGGAAAAGAGTGATCGCGTTACTTGCCAATGGACAGCTTGATGTGCGCCCGATCATCGGCGGCATCTGGCCAATTACATCATGGCTGGAGGCATTTGAAAAAATGCATCGTGGCGATGTGATCAAAAGTGTACTCAAACCGGTATAACCAACATGCGTTTAAAAGACAAGGTCATTATTGTTACTGGAAGTACGACGGGCATTGGCAAAGCCATTGCCATCCGTTGCGTTCAGGAAGGAGCCAGGGTGGTCCTCAATGGACTCGAAGCAGAAGAGGGCGCCTCCGTTTTTGCCACCCTGGGCGAAGAAAATGCCGTCCTTCATATCCAGGATCTCACCGAGGATGATTCAGCGGGCAGGCTGGTCAAACTTGCCCTGGCGAAATTTGGGAAACTCGATGCGGTGGTAAACAATGCGGCATGGGTAGTGAGCGGGAATATCGACACGGTGGATGCCGGATTTTTAAGAAGGGTCATGGAGATCAATGTCATTGCACCTTATAGGATGATTCGTGCCGCGCTGCCTGAACTCCAACGCAATAAAGGAAATGTACTGAATGTTGGTTCTGTGAATGCGTACAGTGGTGAGCCCGACCTCCTGCCCTACAGTATGTCAAAAGGTGCCTTGATGACCATGACACGCAATCTTGGCGACAGCCTCTTCCGTGAAAAAGGCGTCCGGGTAAACCAGATCAATCCCGGCTGGGTGCTAACGGAAACAGAAACTACCAGGAAAAGAGAGCATGGTCTTGCTGATGACTGGTACCGTTCACTGCCCAATGTTTACGCGCCCTCGGGAAGAATAATCGCCCCGGCAGAGATTGCCGCAGGTGCCGTATTTCTGCTGAGCGACGAATGCGGCCCCGTGAGTGGTCAGGTGCTCGACCTGGAACAATATCCTTTCATCGGAAGAAATCCTCCAAAGGATAATTCCATGTTTTCATCCGCTAAAAAATAAAATCCGATCATGCCCAGACTCGCCGTATTTCCAAAGGCATTTATGAACGCCCTTTGCAGGGATGGTACGATGAAGCTGGCCGAATGGATCGAGCTCGCGAAACCTTTGCATGTGGACGGCCTGGAATGGTATGCAGGCTTTCTTGAAATGGCCGACCGGGACAATTGGGCATTGTTGCGCGAAGCCGTCGAAAAGACGGGAATGACAATTCCCATGATCTGCTGTTCTCCTGATTTTACGCATCCCGATCCTGGCTATCGCGGGGCTGAACGGGCAAAGCAGAAAAAATGGATCGACATGACCCATGCACTCGGAGGAAAATATTGCCGGGTGTTATCTGGTCAGCGACGTCCCGAACTTTCTATTCAACAGGGATTGGACTATGCAGCGTCTTGTATTACTGAATGCCTTCCCTACGCAGCATCGAAAGGTATTTCGCTTGTCATAGAGAACCACTACAAGGACGATTTCTGGGAATACCCCGAGTTTGCACAGAAGATGGATGTTTTCTGTCAACTCGTAGAGATGATCGATCATCCATATTTCGGCGTTAATTATGATCCGAGCAATACCTTCCTCGCAGGTGAAGACCCTTTAGAATTGCTGAAACGGATCTCATCACGCGTGCTGACTATGCATGCCAGCGACCGCTACCTCCTTAGCGGAACTATCGAGGACCTTCGCAAGGAAGAAGGAGGGGTGACTGGATATGCGAAAAGGCTTTCGCATGGTGAGATCGGGAAGGGACTGAATGACTACGACGCCATTTTCACCGAATTGAAAAGAGTTGGCTTCGATGGATGGATTAGTATTGAAGATGGGGTTGAAGGAATGGATCAACTTGAGCGAAGTGTGCAATTTGTTCGTGGGAAGATGGCCGAATACTGGGGATAAAGGCGTATAAACAATTGATTTTCAATATTTGAGGACCAGGGGAATGGTATTTGCGTTAATTGGGTGACTGTGTGCGAAATTTGCCCACATAATTTCCAGTATGAGTGAAATAAATAACCCTTCAGAGAAACCTGTAGTTACAAATAAAATTGATAAGCTCCTTCTGAGCGTTTACAATGGATTCTCATTTACAGCCAGATTTTTCAAGGACGTTTTTCGGCCACCTTTTGAAGCAAAGGAAATCTTCAATCAGTGTTACCAGATAGGATACAAGTCGCTCGGCCTGATCACCATGACGGGTTTTATCACTGGATTGGTTTTTACTAAACAGTCACGGCCATCCCTATCCGAATTCGGAGCCACATCCTGGCTGCCTTCCCTGGTGGGTATTGCGGTGATCAAGGCCCTGGCTCCCCTGGTCACTTCACTGATCTGCGCGGGCAAGGTGGGTTCAAGCCTGGGCGCTGAACTGGGCTCCATGCGCGTCACCGAACAAATCGATGCCATGGAAGTTTCTGCGATTAATCCATTTAAATTCCTCGTGGTAAGCAGGGTGCTCGCGACCACCTTCACAATACCACTGCTGATGTGCTACACGGCCTTTGTGGGTCTGATGGGATCATTCGTGGATGTTCACTCAAATGAACAGACCAGCCTGCCTTTGTTTTTTGTAAAGGCTTTTGAAAAGATCAATTTTCTTGATTTTGCCTCCTCGGTGGTAAAGGCGACCTGTTACGGCTTCACGATCGGCATCGTTGGTTGTTACCAGGGTTACCATGCTACCCAGGGTACCGAAGGGGTGGGAAGAGCGGCTAATACCGCCGTCGTACTTTCCATGTTCCTGATCTTTATTGAGGAAATTGTTATTGTTCAAATATTTAATGGATTAAGAACAACCTGATATGAATGGAACTGAATCGAAAGCCGGGGTTATATCCATCAGGGATTTACATAAAGCGTTTGGTAGTAACAAAGTACTTCGGGGTGTAGACCTTAACCTTTTCAAGGGGGAAAACCTGGTGGTGCTCGGCAGATCGGGAACGGGAAAATCTGTACTGATTAAGATCATCGCCGGATTACTTAAACCAGACGCGGGCGAAGTGGAAGTACTTGGCGAGGTGGTAAATAAGCTGTCAAACAGGGAACTCCGGGACCTTCGATTGAAGATCGGCTTCTCTTTTCAGGCAAGCGCCCTCTATGATAGTATGACCGTAGAGGAGAACCTTCAATTTCCGCTTGTGCGGAACCGTAAGGACCTCAGTCGCGCGCAACGAAACGAGGCGGTGGACGCGGTGCTTGATGACGTGGGGCTGCTTGATAAAAAGAAGCAAATGCCTTCCGAACTATCCGGAGGGCAGCGCAAGCGGATTGGCATTGCACGCACTCTGATACTGAAGCCCGAGATCATGCTTTACGACGAACCAACCGCGGGCCTGGATCCGATCACATGTATAGAAATTAACAACCTGATAAACGAAGTGAAGGAAAAATTTCATACCAGTTCGATCGTCATCACCCACGATCTCACCTGTGCAAAGTCGACGGGGGACCGCATTACCATGATGATGGATGGACAATTTATCAGCACGGGAACCTTTGAAGAAGTGTTTTCCAGCGAAGACGAAAGAATACGAAACTTTTATAATTACAATTTCATACACCAATATGAGCGGAATGAATAATCGAAAATCGGTAATACTGGGTCTTTTTATCCTATTCGGAATTGCCATCGTAGTAGTTGGCGTACTGACCCTTGGCGGACAAAAGAAATCCTTTGTCAAATCCGTCCATATCA
Source organism: uncultured Chitinophagaceae bacterium (assembly GCA_963808065.1). Taxonomy (GTDB): domain Bacteria; phylum Bacteroidota; class Bacteroidia; order Chitinophagales; family Chitinophagaceae; genus Flavitalea. The sequence continues at coordinate 580,907 of CAWEEK010000005.1, read as the reverse complement.
ATTCTGTATTCGACGACGTCAATGGTTTGTCCGTTGGCAATAACATCTGGTTCAATGGTGTTAAAGTGGGCACGATTAAAAGCATTGGCTTCAACCAGGCGGCGGATGTGATGGTGGAGATGAGTATTGAAGAGAAGGTGATGAAATACATAGCCAGCGACGCCAAAGTAAAGATCGGCTCCGACGGCCTCATCGGCAACAAGATCATCGTTATTTACGGCGGCAGTGCCGGGGCGCCAAGGGTTGCGGCCAATGGAACACTTAAAGTTGAAACAGCTCTGAGTACTGAAGAGTTGATGGGTACCCTGCAGGAAAATAATAAGAACCTGCTGGCCATAACCAGTGATTTCAAGGCCATCAGTTCAAAGCTGGCCTCCGGACAGGGCTCCATTGGCAAATTGCTTACCGATGAAAGTCTTTATAACGACTTGCGGACCACAATGACTGGTTTGAAGAGAGCATCTGACAACGCCAGTCATCTAACAAACGACCTTTCGGGTTTCACCGCTAAACTAAATGAAAAGGGTACCCTGGCCAATGAACTCGTGACTGACACCACCGTATTCGCCAGCCTGCGCAGCACCGTGGCGCAAATCAATGAAGCAGCGCGAAAAGCCAATGACGTGGTCGCCAATTTTTCAAAGGCATCCTCACAATTGAACAATGCCAAATCTCCCGTTGGCACCCTGCTCTATGATGAAGCCGCGGCAGGCGACCTGAAACTAACTTTACACAACCTTCAGCAGGGATCTGCAAAACTTGATGAAAACATGGAAGCCCTTCAGCATAATTTCCTGCTACGCGGATTCTTCCGGCGAAAGGCAAAGGCTGAAAAGAACGCCGCAAAGCAGTAAATGAAGGCGGAGAGATAATTCCTTTAAGTGAGTAGTTGTTCGAAAAATCCGCCGATCTTTTTTGCCCTGTCAACAAAGTGAATTTCCAGTATCCAGTTCCTGGGCTTTCCCTCCTTGTCGGGAAGAAACATATCGTTGTGATTGCCGGGATGAACATAGAGTCCATAGTTTCCTTTCTCCAGTCTTTCGTGCGGAAAATGTCCGATCAGGTGGCCTGCTATTTCGCCACCGAATTCCCAACCGTAATCTTTTGCCACCCCTGCAGCATGCGCGAATAATTCGGCACCCGTTAAACTCGTTTGTTTATTAAACCAGTCCCTGGTGGAATACCATGCTTCCTCGATATCACTTCTCAGTTTGTGTTTATCAGGGTCTTCTCCGATCACATAAGTCCTTCCATAATCCGCCTCCCATTCTTCGAAGATGGGGCCGAAGTCAAAAAATAAGATATCATTTTTCTCAATTACAAGGTCCGGCGGATTTTCGTCGTAGGGAAACAGGGTATTTGGTCCGGACCGAACAATTCTTTTATGCCAGTATTTCTGAATTCCGAACATCTCCATTGCCAGGTCAAATACCTCTTGGTTCACTTGTGTTTCTGTTTTTCCCGGTTGGATGAGACCCCGGTCTTCAATAGCCTGGAATAATTGGCCGGCCTTTTGTTCAGCTTCAACTAGTTTTGACTTTGTGGAAACCATAATGGTTGCGATTGGCAGCAAATTTATGAAACTGGAATTAATAGCTTCAATTGTAATTCAAGAGCATGGGAAAAATCGCAACAGAGGAGACCGACGTAATTCTGATCGGAGCAGGCATTATGAGCGCGACACTCGGAATGATGATCAGGGAACTGGAACCCGTTGCTTCGATCCAAATTTTTGAAAGGCTGGATGTTGCAGCTGCCGAGAGTTCCGATGCCTGGAACAATGCGGGCACGGGACATTCGGCTTTTTGTGAATTGAATTATACGCCGCTGAAGGAAGACGGAACCGTAGACATATCCAAGGCCGTCAGCATCGCGGAATCATTTGAAGAATCAAGACAGTTCTGGTCATATCTTATTGACAAGAGGGTAATTGAACTTCCCGAAAGTTTCATCAGGTCAATTCCCCACATGAGTTTTGTACAGGGAAGACAGGACATTACCTATTTGAAGAAACGTTATGAGGCACTGGTGAAATGCCATCTTTTCAAAGACATGGTCTACTCCGAAGATCCTGACCAGATCAGTTCATGGATACCACTGATGATGAAAGGCCGCAATCAGAAGGAAGTGGCTGCAACCCGGATGGATCTGGGCACTGATGTGAATTTCGGATCCCTCACCAGGTCCATCTTCCGGTCACTGGAAAAAAATAAAACCGTCAGCCTCTTCTTTCATACGCAGGTGCTTTCACTAAAAAAGATTCAGGACGGTCGCTGGAGAGTTCATGTACGTGATCTGAATACACATAAGTCCAGATACATTGTCGCCAGGTTTGTGTTTATCGGCGCGGGTGGTGGGGCATTACCCCTGCTACTGAAATCACGCATCGAGGAGGCGAAAGGTTTTGGAGGTTTCCCGGTCAGCGGCCAATGGCTCAGATGTACCAATCAGCATATCATCGAACAACATCACGCGAAAGTTTATGGAAGGGCAAGTGTTGGCGCCCCGCCGATGTCGGTACCACACCTCGATACCAGGTTCATCAAGGGCAGGCAAGAATTGCTTTACGGTCCTTTCGCGGGCTTCACGACGCGATTTCTAAAAAAGGGATCAGTATTCGACCTGATCAGGTCGATACGTATTTCAAACCTCTGGCCAATGCTGGCGGCAGGCTTTCACAACATTCCACTTACGCGTTACCTGATCGAACAGGTGAAATTAAATTCTGACGAGCGGCTTGCTGAACTCAGGAAATTTCTTCCCGAGGCAAAAGGAGAAGACTGGGAGATCGAAATTGCAGGACAGCGCGTACAGGTGATAAAAAAAGATGAAGAGGAGGGAGGTATACTTGAATTCGGAACTGAAGTAGTGAGTGGTGCGGGAGGTTCAATAGCGGCGCTGCTTGGCGCTTCTCCCGGGGCTTCAACCGCGGTATCCATCATGATCAGGTTGTTGAGCCAGTGTTTCCCCGACCGTTTTCAATCATCGGACTGGCAGGAAAAATTCAGGCTGATTATCCCTTCTTTCGGCCAGTCGCTTTCACAAGATCCTGAACTTCTTAAGGAAGTAAGGAAACATACAAGCGAAGTACTTCGGCTTTACAATCCTCAATAAGCACCACCAATTTTTTTTGAATGCTAATTTCAAATGCCTTACTTTTTGGAGCCGTTAGTTTGTTAATATGATTGTGAAATTTAAATAACACTTAACTATGACTCCCTCGCAAAAATTCCTGGACAGGATGGGTTTGAAGGATCCTGTTCCTGCTTCCAATGAAAAAGACATCAGCACGGAAAACAGCAGACGTTCATTTTTTAAAAAATCGGCACTTGGTGGCATCGCCCTCGGCGGTTCATTTATCCTCACACCGATTGAAGACGTGATCGCGCAAACCACTTCGAAGGTCAGCAGGTATTCTGCGCCCTCCGACCTTAAGATTACCGACATGCGTTATGCTGAAACAGCGGTGATGGGAAGAACGTCGATCATCCGGATCGATACCAACCAGGGGATCTCGGGCTGGGGTGAGGTAAGGGACGGCGCAGATGTGAAATATGCGCTGATGCTGAAGAGCCGGCTGCTCGGAAAAAATCCCTGCAATGTGGAGATGTTGTTCAAGAGTATCAAACAGTTTGGAGGACCTTCCCGTCAGGCTGGAGGTGTATGTGGTGTGGAGATGGCGCTCTGGGACATCTGCGGCAAAGCATACAATGTTCCTGCCTGGCAATTGCTTGGCGGCAGGTATCGCGACAAAGTCCGACTTTATGCCGACACGCCTGAGTCAAGTTCGGTGGAGGAACAAAAAAAACTGATCAAATACAGGATCGAAGAGCAGGGTTACACCTGGCTAAAAATGGATGTTTCCATTGGTGAGTTGAGAGGGAAGCCTGGCACGTTGGTGAATTCGAAATTCTGGGAGAACGATAAAGGAAGCCTGAACCAGTGGGGCGACCAGTCCAACTATATGAGTTACGGAAATACGATGCATCCCTTCACCCAGGTTCAGATCACGGACAAAGGTTTTGAGGAACTCGCAAAGATCGTTGAGAATGTAAGAAGCATGGTAGGTTATGAACTCCCAATTTCTACCGACCACTATGGTCATTTTGATTTGAACAACAGCATCAGGTTGGGAAAATCGCTCGAGAAGTACAGGCTTGCCTGGTTTGAGGACATGGTACCATGGCAGTATACAGAACAATGGAAGACTATTTCGGATGCGCTGGAAACACCCACACTAACTGGAGAAGACATTTACCTTCTGGATGGATTCAGAAAGCTGATCACAGAAAGAGCAGTCGACATCGTACACCCCGATTTGGCCAGCTCAGGGGGCTTGCTCGAAACTAAGAGGATCGGTGATTTCGCCGAAGAACATGGCATCGCTATGGCGATGCACCAGGCAGGAACACCCATTTCGTTTATGGCCAATGTACATTGCGCTGCTGCAACACAAAACTTCCTTGCGCTGGAACATCATTCGGTTGATGTGCCCTGGTGGGAAGGGCTTGTGAAAACAACAGATGGCAGAAAGCTGATAGACAAAGGGTTTGCGCCCGTACCGCTTACGGCACCGGGGTTGGGAATTGAAGTGATCGAAGAGGAAGTGAAGAAGCACCTGCATGCCAAGGACAAATCGTTCTTTGCGCCAACAACTATGTGGGACGAACTTAAGTCGCACGACAGAACTTACAGTTAGTCCGGCGACTTAATAATTGAATTGCGGAAAGCCATGCCTTCCGCAATTTTTTTTTGATCTCGTCTATGGAGTAGGGGCAAAAAAAACCTTGCATCTAGTGATACAAGGTTTTCTTATTTAGCCGGGGGATTGTTATTAGCCGGGGATCGATTATTTATTGAGCATAGTGATTTTCACGTCATCATAGCTGACAGCATTCTTGTTGTCTGTAACCTTTGCTCTGAAGATATAAACACCTGCCTGAAGATACTTCACAAATGTATTGCCAGTGTTTGCATTGACAATGGATGCATTTCCTCCTGATATCTTTGTCCAGGAAATTGCTTTGATGTAACCATCATAGTCCCTTGAAAAGTTAGCATTGATTCTCAGGTAATTCCATGAAACCGGTACTACTTGATCAACACCTGCATTGGCAACCGGTGGTTTATTTCCAGCTGTCGGAGTTGGATTTGGTGTTGGTGTTGGAGTGGGCGTTGGTGTAGGCGTAGGTGTAGGTGTAGGCGTTGGAGCCGGTGCAGCACCACCTCTTCTCCAGAGCAGCATCCATTCGTAAATGCTTCTTCCGTCGACTCTTGATGTTGGAGTGTATGCGGTTGCCCAGCTGCTGTTGTGGCTCAGGTTAGAGTAAACAGTTAGTTTGTAGCCAGAAGACAATGCGGGGTTGAAACTCTTGAGCTGATTGATCCAGTTAACCGTGATGCTGGCAGAGATAACCGCATCACCCCATGAAGCGATACCCCAGACAGGAGTGTTCTTTGCGGCAAGTGTTCTTGCAGTAGTAGAGTTTGAAACCAATCCGCCAACAATTGGAACGATCGCGGCTGCAGTCTGTCCGTAAGTGGTTGCATAAGACCATGCAGATGTACCACCAAGGCTCATACCGGTTACATAAATTCTTGAAGCGTCAATTCTGAAACGTTTCTGAGCGTAAGCGATCACTGCTTGTACGTCAGCACCAGATGCTGGTGATTTGAACTGGGGCGACATAACGATGAAAGAATGGTTTACGCCGTTTACATTGAAATTTGGAGGGAACTGTTTGTTGTAAATATACCTGGGAAGGCCGCAGCAATTGAGCCTTGTGACTGTACCATTTCCCAATTCACCGACACCGTGCAGGAAGATGATCAGTGGATAAGCTTTAGTTGTCAGGCTGTAACGTGCGGGAACCGACTGAAGGAATCCATTACAGTTACCATTTACATAAGCGGTAACCGGAGTGTGGAGCGCCGGTGATGTTTCTACAACATCATTAGCGGTTGCATCATCGGAAACAGTTGCCTGGATAGTTTGGTCTTCTACGATATCTTTTTTGCAGGATGAAAAGAAGACGAGGGTCGCGGAGGCGAGAATGAGCAGTTGCTTTTTTGCGTTCATGAATCAGAGCTTTTTAATAGGAAATTTAAATCGAGTTACGAACCCTACTTAACCAAAATGATGCCAAACTTTGTGTTGAATACTTGAAACATTCTGGGGAATTCTTTCCATCAATAGAAATTTAGAAAACATCTAAGGGTTTCGTCTTATAGGAGGCTGTGTTTACTGTATTACAGGCGAATACATATAAGAGAATCGTACAAATATTAGATTTTCTGCAATAAATACGGTGAGATGAGCGCAAACAAGTTCGATGTTGGGGTGGATAAATTAATATCCTACAATCAGCAGCTTTTTCGTTTCGATAATCTGGCCTCCGAACGAAAGATAGGAAACGAAATATGCCCCTGGTTTATAGATAAACATTGGGATGATGTTTCTGCCATTTACCTGTTCTTCGTGCACCTTCTGACCAAGCACGTTCCATATTATTATGCTTTGTACAGGTGCCGCACCAGTTATGCCTACGAAGAATGCGGACGGTGCCGGGTTTGGCCACAGGGTTAAGCCGAAACCTCCTGACTGCGGGCCTACAGGAACTATATTGGAGTAGGTTACATTTCCATTGTAATCCACGAGCTTGATCCGGTAATAAGTTATGCCGCGATATGCATTGGGGTCAGTCGTTTCGTAATCAAGATGCGGCGAAACGCCCGGCCCGCTTGCTTTTGAAGCATATTGGCCCACATCAGTGAATCCCGTTTCATTGCTGTACATGCGCTGGACAACAAAATACTTTATGCTCACCTCAGGGAAGGTGGTCCAGTAAAGGGCCACCTCGCGATCGTTGATACGGTTGGCCCGCAGCAGGATGTGTGTTTTATTCGTGACAGTGTCTTTTACCGGGTCCACAAATTTGCTGAAGTAAGAATTCACACTGATCGTTCCCGCCAATGACCTTGTATTTGTTCCCCCCGTTGCAGAAGGAAGACCTGTGGTAAGGCTCCCTGCCTGTGGCGCACCATTGGAAGCCCACATGTCCCAGGCGGTATTCAGGTATTCAGAAATGTATGAGGTTGCCCGGTTAAGTCTGAAGGTATTGCCTTCTTCGTTTGTGCGATGCTGTAAGGTCAGATCTACCTGGTCCTGACCAGGCCTTCCGAGCTTGCCTACCGTCCACGTTTTGTTCACACCAACATCGCTTAGATCACTACCGCTGGTGACCTGTGATTTAACTCCATCAAAGACGCCCACGATAAAATCATCAGGTGTTGCAGAATTGAGGCGCAATGCGGCAGGGGCGTAACGTTTGTCAGAAGTACCCACGGGAAAGCTGACATAGCCATCCGCGATGCTGATCTTTTCCCTCATCAACAAACCGCCGTAGGCCATGGGACCAGTGACGATGAAACGGTTCTCATTATAACCGGTGATCAAACCAGGATTGCCATTGCCAATAGAGAGCACGTTGTCATTCAGGAAGAGATGACCGTTTGAAAATCTGAGTTCGCGCCGGATCTTTGTACTGCTGCCGGAAAGCAACACACCCGAGCGATTATTGATGGCGATATTTCCGAACGATGCTCCGGTTCTTGTGGCGGCATTGTATCCTCCCGTAATTCTTTGTTGTTGAATGATAGATGCCGACAGTGTTTCATCCGGAATCAGAAATTCAATGATGCCACCGATGCCGGTAGTGCCATCACCATTGTTACTTTCGTCGGTGATCACGGCATCGGCATCATTCTCCCATTTTTTTCCCTTGAATTTCACCATTGCATTCTTGCCCACACCAACCTGGCCACTGTTTTTCACATCCGAGAAGATGGTTGCCGTGTCGCCGGTAAAAAATATCTTTCCTTTTGATGGTATGTAGAATCCTGATTGTCCATGGAGAGCAAGCACGCCTGTAAAAAGCAACGCCATCACGACCATAGTATGTCTCAGGAAATTCTTCATGGATCCGTCGCCGAAACTTGAGCGGAGTTTTTTTGATAAATTATCATTGGATCACCGTTATGTCGAAGACAATAGTGCCTACAGCGGTAGCGCTTGTATTATCATTTATAAAAGCAATTTGCACAGTATTCGTTGCGCTTACCCTACAATAGGCTATAGCTATCCCTGCTGGTAATGCGGTTCTGGGATTCACAATTACTGTGGCGTTCGCTGTTGCTCCGGTAACCGTGGCAGTTGCTGTTTCCGTAAATCCAGCATTGAATGCTGTATTGTTGGTAAAGCTGGCGCTGGTTTTGATCATGTTTGTCAACACTGTTCCTGCTGCCCCGAGTTTGTAAGTTCCGCCAACATCAAGTTTTGCAGTGGGCGTAAGGGTGGCAATACCTACTCTTCCCGTTCCGTCGATTCGCATCGCTTCGTTACTGTTTGCCATACCGCCGGTAAAGAACCGGAGGTTCTTTGCTGCGGTGGCATTACCAATTACCATGTCTTGGCCGGTTCCATAAAGGTAGGCGAGGTTGGGTCCATTAAGAATAGGATAGACTGTGTTGGAAAAACCGCCACCATTAATTCCCATGTCAATATAATTTACTGACTCATTACCATTGTTCGAAGTGGCCACCACGTCCGCACTGGCGCTTGTGCCGGTAGACTGGTTCTTCACGTTGATCTGGAGATAATTGTCTATCGACCCTTTTCCTGTCATCAGGTTAATCGAGGTGGTTACACCAGCGTCAACCAGGAGTTTTTCAGGATTGGTGGCGTCGAAGGCATTAGAACCGAGTCCCATTCTTCCACTCTGCAAACGCATCATTTCCGACATTCCATTGATATAATGATAACTCTTAAACACGATGGACTCATCGCCATCATCCCCGATGATGAATTCAAAGCCACCATTATTTGCAGTTCCTGTCGAACCCATCTCAAACAGGTCCGTGCCGGCCGCACTTCCCTTTATCCTGAAGTTACCGTTGACGTCGGTAAACATTTTTGGTTTATAAAAACTCGCATTCGGTGCTTCAAATTGCAGGGCCGACCGTACGTAGGTTACGGCCTCATTGTCGTCTGTGTAATCTGGGTAACCCTGGGTAAGCCCCAATGTCTGGCGACGCCCAAATTCAAGGAATGAGGTGTTGTTCGATTTCAGGACCATCGCTTTGTCGTCGTTGGTGCCCAAATAGTTTGATGCACTGATCCCGCTGTTGCCGGTCATCAGCCAGTTGCTGCCAGCAGAGATCACACCCGTTAATGAATCATAAGTGATGCCCTGACCAGCGCGCAATTCATTCCTGACCTTCAGGTAGAAGTTGGCAATATTTGTTGTGTCGACCGTAGTGAGTTTGTTATTGAAGGTCGTCCAGTCGGTGTTGCTGAGATATCCGTTGGTTGACCCGCTTGCCTGAGTGATGCCAATCACGCCATCGCTGTAAGTGATTGGAGCCGTACCGGAAAACATGTTCCATACTTTCTGAGAAAAATTAGTTATGCTGGATGTGTCCAGGGTTGACCAGACGGGGGCAGTACCGGCACCTGTTGAACTAAGGAAGGTCCCGGCAGTACCTGCGGTATTTCCGGGCATGAAGGCCCCACTCAGGTTGAAGTTGCCCGTGACATCAAGGATCTCAGTGGGCGAAGTGTTGCCTATTCCCATATTTCCATCTCCATCAATACGCATTCTTTCGTTAGCATCTTCATATCCACCCGTAAAAAAACGGATGGGTTTCAAAGCCGTTCCATTGCCGATGACAAAATCATTGCCTGTTGCATAGAGATAGGCATTATTGGCTCCGTTGAGTATTGGGAGCGCGGTATTCGAGAATCCACCCCCGTTGATGCCCATGTCAATATAATTGACACTTTCATTTCCGTTGTTTGCCGTTGCCACTACATCGGAGCTGGCCGTGTTGCCGGCGGATGCATTTTTAATATTGAGCTGGAGGTAATTGTTAATAGAGCCTCTTCCGCTGATTAAGTTGAATGACGTGGTGGTGCCGGCATCGACCAGCAGTTTTTCCGGGTTGGTGACGTCAAGTGTTGTTGCACCAATCGCAAGAGCGCCGTTACCAACGGTGGGGAACAACCGCATTCTTTCGATATTTTGTGTTTTAAAAGTGAAGGCATGAGCGCTGGTAGTTCCAATAAACTGCGTAAGTGGATTAGTAATTGCGTTTCCCGCCAACAGCCATGCAGATGCAACAGTGGGGAAACTGGTAACGATCACGTCACCTGTAGCATTTACGGATAAAGTTTTTGTTGTAGCTGCTAAAGGAGTTGCCGTTCCCAGGCCGTTAAGCCTTAAGCCTGAAGTGGCGCTTGCTCCAGCGGCTTTTACTTCGAGCTTATTGCCAGGAGCTGTTGGACTGGTGCCTATGCCGACATTGCCGTTCGCATCGATCCGCATCCGCTCAAGATTATTGGTAATAATATTGAGATCGTAGTTATCAATGTTCCCGAATTTCTGTGCGCTGCCATTCGTGTTGCCATTCAGCCTCCAATAAACAGTCGTGTCAATCGTAGACATTTTGTTGTTGAAGGTGTTCCAATCCGTGCTACTCAAATAGCCATTCGTAGAAGTAGTTGCCTGCGAGATGCCGATGACCCCGTTGGCATAGGTAATGGGAGCCGTTCCTGAAAAAAGGCTTCTCACTTTTAGCGAAAAGTTGGCAATATTGGTGGTGTCGATCGAACCTAATTTGGTGTTGAAGCTGTTCCAGTCGGCACTGCTGAGGTAACCGTTGGTTGATGCAGATGCCTGTGTGATTCCGATCTGACCATTAGTGATGCTGACTGGACCCAGGCCGGTGAATTCACTTCTCACCTTGGTGTAGAAGTTGGCAATATTTGTTGTGTCGATCGAACCTAATTTGGTGTTGAAGCTGTTCCAGTCTGCACTGCTGAGATAACCATTTGTAGAAGCTGATGCCTGTGTCATCCCAATCTGTCCGTTGGTGATGCTTATCGGTCCAAGGCCGGTGAATTCGCTTCTCACCTTAGTGTAGAAATTGGCAATATTGGTGGTGTCGATTGAACCGAGTTTCGTGTTGAAGCTGTTCCAGTCTGCACTGCTGAGGTAACCATTTGTAGAAGCTGATGCCTGTGTCATCCCAATCTGTCCGTTGGTGATGCTTATCGGTCCAAGGCCGGTGAATTCACTTCTCACCTTGGTGTAGAAGTTGGCAATATTTGTTGTGTCGATCGAACCTAATTTGGTGTTGAAGCTGTTCCAGTCTGCACTGCTGAGATAACCATTTGTAGAAGCTGATGCCTGTGTCATCCCAATCTGTCCGTTGGTGATGCTTATCGGTCCAAGGCCGGTGAATTCGCTTCTCACCTTAGTGTAGAAATTGGCAATATTGGTGGTGTCGATTGAACCGAGTTTCGTGTTGAAGCTGTTCCAGTCTGCACTGCTGAGGTAACCATTTGTAGAAGCTGATGCCTGTGTCATCCCAATCTGTCCGTTGGTGATGCTTATCGGTCCAAGGCCGGTGAATTCGCTTCTCACCTTAGTGTAGAAATTGGCAATATTGGTGGTGTCGATTGAACCGAGCTTCGTGTTGAAGCTGTTCCAGTCTGCACTGCTGAGGTAACCATTTGTAGAAGCTGATGCCTGTGTCATCCCAATCTGTCCGTTGGTGATGCTTATCGGTCCAAGGCCGGTGAATTCGCTTCTGACCTTCGTATAGAAGTTCGCAATATTTGTTGTGTCGACCGTAGTGAGTTTGTTATTGAAGGTCGTCCAGTCGGTGTTGCTGAGGTATCCGTTGGTTGATCCGCTTGCCTGAGTGATGCCAATCACGCCATCGCTGTAAGTGATTGGAGCCGTACCGGAAAACATGTTCCATACTTTCTGAGAAAAATTGGCTATGCTGGATGTGTCCAGGGTTGACCAGACGGGGGCAGTACCGGCACCTGTTGAACTAAGGAAGGTCCCGGCAGTGCCTGCGGTATTTCCGGGCATGAAGGCACCGCTTAATTTAAAATTTCCAGTAACATCAAGGATCTCAGTGGGCGAAGTGTTGCCTATTCCCATATTTCCATCTCCATCAATACGCATTCTTTCGTTGGCATCTTCATATCCACCCGTAAAAAAACGGATGGGTTTCAAAGCCGTTCCATTGCCGATGACAAAATCATTGCCTGTTGCATAGAGATAGGCATTATTGGCTCCGTTGAGTATTGGGAGCGCGGTATTCGAGAATCCGCCCCCGTTGATGCCCATGTCAATATAATTGACACTTTCATTTCCGTTGTTTGCCGTTGCCACTACATCGGAGCTGGCCGTGTTGCCGGCGGATGCATTTTTAATATTGAGCTGGAGGTAATTGTTAATAGAGCCTCTTCCGCTGATTAAGTTGAATGACGTGGTGGTGCCCGCATCGACCAGCAGTTTTTCCGGGTTAGTACCGTCAAGTGTTGTTGCACCAATCGCAAGAGCGCCGTTACCAACGGTGGGGAACAAACGCATTCTTTCGATATTTTGTGTTCTGAAAAGTAGCGGCAGGGTGTTAGTTGTTCCGAGGAACTGCGCTGCGGTAACTGCGTTTCCCGTTAACAACCATGCAGCGGGTGCGGCCGGGAAACTGGTGACTATTACATCACCGGCGGGATTTATTGATAAAAGTCTTGTTAAAGCAGCAGCGGGAGTCACAGTTCCCAAACCCGTAAGCCGAAGGCCTGAAACGGTGTTTGCTACCGCAGCCTTGATTTCGAGCTTGTTTCCTACTGCTGTCACCCCGGTTCCAATACCTATATTGCCGCCTGCTTCTATACGCATCCGCTCAAGGTTGTTTGTAATGAAACCAAGATCGAAATTATCAATGTTGCCCAGCGTTTTGACGGCCCCATTACTGTTACCATTCAGTTTCCAGTAATCGCCGAGCATTGAATTCCTCGTCAGCGGCTGCCAGTAACCCTGGGACCTCAGAAGCAACTGGTTGGTAACTGTATGATAAATCACCATCCCATTGGGAGGGCTCATCGCATTGATGAGTGAAGTATCGCTGATCCTCGTGAAGAGTAAACCCTGATTGTCGGATTCCAATTCAAGCACAGCAGACTTTGCAACAGTCGAGGGATTTTTTCCCAGTTTCAACTGCTGTGAAAAAGCCGCTTGTGAGAGAAGTATTGAAAGCACCAACAGTTTCAGGCCACCCCGAGATTTCATGTTTAAACTAATGATTGTGATTAACTATTTTTTAATAATGTACCAGGCTGTTCCATCGGTCTGAACAGTCACATAGGTCCAGTCGTTGTAGATAATCAGATTTGCTCCCCCGTCGATGGTTCCTGAAGTTGGTGTGATGGTCAGTTCGTTGTCGATGCCTCCAGTGCCAATCTTCTTGATGGTATAGATACGACCTGGAAAACTTGCGGGGTTTGGCAGGGTAATCGTCAGTGGTATAGTGGAAGTATTGGCCAGGATGGTATTGTCAGCCCCGGTGAGTATATAGTTTGCACTAACTGTAGAGATAGACATTGCCAGCGAGCCATTCACCTGAACGGTAGAATTAGCGCTACCTGTTGATCCAACAAGGATCGTCTTGGCAGCAGCCACGCTATCCTGGAAGGTTTTGCTACCACCGAAGGTCTGAGCGGTAGTTGTTACCACACCACGGTTTGCAACAGCGGCATCCGGAACATTTAAGAACACCGAATCAGCACCGTTTGTAGAAACAGTGAGATTGGTTCCTGAATTCCTGAAGGCGAAAACCTGCGATGTGTCACGGTTACCATTGATGTTGGTGATCGCAGTACCAAAAGCAGTAGGACTAACCTTTCTTCTTTCGATCACTCCGTTATTAACTACAAGTACAGAATCCGCGCTGTTGTTGTTGGCCACAGAACCCAGGGTTACAGTGCCACTAGCGGTTGTGTTGCCCACGAAGGTTTTGTTCCCTCCGAAAGTTTGCGTGCCAGCCGTTACGATACCAGGATTGGTAGCATCTGCTGCGTGTAATATGATTGTTCTGGAAGTACTGTCTGAAGTAATGGTGGCTCCGTTAACATCCGGTGAGGAAGAAACCGCTCCGATTGCGATCGTCTGAACCGTGCTCTGGATCTTCTGCCAATCGCTGAAGGTCAGAAAACCAAAAGGTTTGGATGTTCCGGCGCTGCCGTCCTGAACGGGCAGGTAGATGGCAACAGTGCTATCCGAAGCCCTGTTCTGCACCAGCACGTTATTACTTGTATCACTGGCCGCTGCAGTTATTGAGATGGTCTCTTTCTGAATGCCGTTTATCGATTTGATGGCATTTGTAAATGCAGAGGAAGACATGGTTCTCTTGTATACAGATCCGTCGGTGGCAAGAACCAGTACGTCCAGTTCTGTAGTTCCGGCTGCGAGGTTTTCCAGTTTCACGGTTCCGTCAACGTTCAGCTTGGCAGTTGGAGTAGTTGTTCCAATACCGATGTTGCCGTTCTCGTCGATTCGCATCCTTTCGGCGTTATCCGTCCTCATGACAAGGGGCTGGCCGTCTACCGTACCGATGAAATCGGCGGCGGGATTGGTTCCTGCATTACCAGCAAGAGACCAGTTCGCCGAAGCTGCTGCCATGTCCGCGATTTTTTTCCAGCTTCCGTTACTGCGAAGCCTTAAACTCTTGTCGGGGATCAGGAAAACGATCATACCATCGGGCGGGTTGAGCGCATTGATGGCTACGGTGTCGGGAAGTCTTGGAAGCAGAAGACCCTGACGAAGGCTCTCAAGTTCAAGAATAGATGATTTCGAAATGGTGGTAGGGTTATTACCGATTTTCAACTGTGCCATGGTAGCGGTCCCAATCAGCAGCAGGAAAAATGACATCACTAGAGCCTTAAGGCCGATCTTGGTAATCAGGGGATACATCTTTTTTGGTTTTTATTAGGGTTGATTGAGAGCGGGTTAACTTACTCCTTGTCCATAAACTCTAAGCTTGTGTTTATAGTGTTTGTACAGGATACAGCAATTAACAATTAGGTAATTAAGGATGGGTATCTAAGTAGTTCTGCTTAGCCGAACTCAATTTTGGGTAAATACCGCTTTTGCTAAAATTTATTTTTCTAGTTGATTCTACTCATCTTTGATGGTAAAAACATCTATCATTTGAAAAATTATTTGTAAAAACACCAAGTTTCGGCGCCCGGGACGACCCTCGGGTTGCATAACCTTCTCACTTATGAAGCTTAAAAAGATCTTATTCAGGATGACTCACTGGGAAACCTGGCATTATCTGGCTAAATATATCCCGCTGATTCCCGCCTGGACCTGGTATTGTATCAGGGGGAGGTCGGTTTGGTTTTTCACCCCGTCCAACCCTTCGCTGACCTTTGGTGGGTTCGAGGGGGAAAGCAAAAAGCAGATGTTCGAACAACTACCCCCGGACTCCTACCCACCCACCATATATATTGATGCTTATACCGCCTTCGACGGCATTATATCCCTGCTTTCCGCGAAGAAAATGAACTATCCGCTGGCGGTAAAGCCCGATGTAGGGATGATGGGCTTCATGTTCCGAAAAATCGAAAATGAGAGTCAGCTACTCCAGTATCATACGACGATGCCGGTTGACTACCTGATCCAGAGCTATGTTGATTATCCGTTGGAAGTCAGCGTGTTTTACTATCGGTTCCCCAATCAGATCCGGGGCACGATCACAGGATTCCTGAAGAAAGAATTCCTTTCTGTGGTCGGTGACGGCAAATCCACACTTTGGGAACTAATACGGACCTACCCAAGGGCCCAGTTTCGCCTTGAGGAAATGCGGTCAAAACACCTCGAAAAGCTGGACCAGGTACTTGCCGACAAAGAGATATACTACCTTTCTTATGCGCTGAACCTCAGCCGTGGAGGTAAGCTGATCAGCCTGGAAGAGGAAAAGGACGAGCAACTGGTGAGCGTATTTGACTGGCTGAGCAATTACACGGGCAAATTTTTTTACGGGCGATACGATATAAAATGTGCCTCAATCCAGGACCTGAAAGCCGGTAAGAATTTTTCCATCCTGGAATACAATGGA
Organism: uncultured Chitinophagaceae bacterium; assembly: GCA_963808065.1. Classification (GTDB taxonomy): domain Bacteria; phylum Bacteroidota; class Bacteroidia; order Chitinophagales; family Chitinophagaceae; genus Flavitalea. Next base: position 564,932 of record CAWEEK010000005.1, on the reverse strand, counting down.
TGCGGGGCGGAACCCCACCATATCTACGGCAACGGAAACACCCTTCTTCAGGCTTACCGGATCGTCCTTCATCATTGGCACGTTCTTTATAAGATATCGATGTATAATTATAGAAACGGCATCCCTAAGTGGAACTTTCAGGAGGGATGGTTGTTTTTAAAGAATGCCAAGAAACACTTTAAAATGCTCAAGGAATTAGATGCTGCCACAGAACTTATTTAAGTCACCGCCAATACATACTGATTTACTACTGCCAGGGATGATATATTTTCCACCCCTGTTGTCATTTATGAATTCTTCCCAGCAACAGTAAACCCGCACGCACGGCATGGACTCAGTAACCATTGAAGAAGCATACAGATCTTTTTTAAGCAGCCGCGACTACCCCTGCGTGGGTGCCAGGGCTGCCGTAGCTGCGGGTCATATCAGTTGTTTTGAAGCCGCAGACATGAACAGCGATGCCGATGACCACCGTATTCTTGAATTTCTCTATGATTTTGTAGACCAGTACAGAAGCGGTGACGGAAAATATTACAGCGCGGCCATCGTATTCCGCCAACCTGCCGTTATCACAGAAGCGCTTTATGAAGAACTTCTCTGGAGGAGGCTGCAGGGTTTACACGACCTGGACGCCAAATATTCTTCCTACGATCCCAGGGTGCAATTCGACCCCACCTCTCCCGACTTCAGTTTCAGTATCAAAAAGGAAGCTATGTTCATCATCGGCCTGCACCCCGAAAGCAGCCGAAAAGCAAGAAGATTTGCTTACCCTGCCCTTGCCTTTAATCCACATGGTCAGTTTGAAGTGCTGAAGGAAAGCGGCAAGTATGAAAGTTTCAAACATACCGTGAGGGAACGCGACCTCCGGTACTCCGGATCCATCAATCCCATGCTCAGGGATTTCGGAACAGCTTCGGAAGCAAGCCAATACAGCGGAAAATTCTACTCCCAAGACTGGGTCTGCCCCCTAAACATTCATAATGGATAAACTTTCAATCATTCCTGCCCGAAGCGGCGTCGGCTTTGTGTTGAAAAAGGGGCAAAGACTCAAAGTGGTTGATCTTGAGGGGGAACAGGTGTCGGATTTTGTGTGTTTCAATCTTCATGACCGCAAGGAATATCTTTCATCCGGCCGCACCATCGATTATGCCGAAACTATCTTCCTGACCCGCGGCCATCCGTTTTATTCAAATCGTAGCAATATCATGTTCGAACTCACCGAGGACACCGTGGGCAGACATGATTTCCTGCTGACTCCCTGCAGCGCCGACACTTTCCGTATTATTTACGGCCATAGCGATCCCCACCAGGGTTGTTTCGGGAACCTAAGCGCCGCGCTCAAAGAGTATGACATTCCACCAGACTCAATTCCCATCACCTTCAATATATTCATGCACGTGACTGTCGATGGCGAAACCGGGAGGGTCTCAGTTCTTCCCCCAAAAAGTAAGGCTGGCGACTATGTGACCATCGAAGCTAAAATGGACCTCGTCGTGGGCCTGACCGCCTGCTCAGCGGAGATGTCAAACAATTACGCTTTCAAACCTATTGGCTACGCGATCCTTAGTTAAGGAGAGAGCAAACTTTACCTTTGCGCAGTGCAATTATTCGGGACGAAGGACTACCAGACAGAGATCCGCAGATTCATAAGTGGCCAACACCTATACACTGGTTTAAGGGTAACCGCCTGTGTTATAATACCCGCATGGCTCCTGTATCACTATGGCCTGCTGTCCACCCTGATAAGCATACCTCTGGGTGCTCTTTTTGTTGGACTGACCGACAATCCCGGCCCGGTTCAACACCGCCGGAATGGTCTGCTGATCAGTTCCTGCCTGAATTTCATCGTAGTGCTGATAGCGGGGCTGACCCGCTTCAGCCCCTGGCTGATTGGTTTGGAGATCATCTGTTTTGGAATTCTATTCTCCCTGATAGCGGTCTATGGCGCCAGGGCAAGCTCGATCGGCCTCACGGCGCTCATTGTGTTCATACTAAGTATCGACAATCGCTTTGGCACCGTCAACTTATTTCAGGTGGCCTTTTACTACCTGATCGGCGGCCTGTATTACACAGCAGTAAGCCTCAGTCTGTACACCCTGCGCCCATTTCGCCCCGTCCAGCAATTGCTCGGTGAATGCCTGATGAAAACTTCCTCCTATCTCGCAACAAAATCCAGATACTACGAAATCAATGTTGATTCGTCGGAGATCGTCACCCAGTTAATCGAACAACAGGTTCGCATCCATGAATACCAGGAACAACTCAGGTCGATATTATTCACCACACGCAGGTTTCTCTCCGAATCCACGCACAAGGGAAGGATACTGACGATGATGTTCAGAGAAAGTCTTGATCTTTTCGAAAGGACAATTACCTCTCAACAGGAGTATGGTTTTCTTCATCGCCATTTTGATGGCACGGGCATCCTCGAAAACTTCAGAATTACCATCAATCGTCTTGCTGAAATACTTTATGATACCGGGCTAGCCATCCAGGAAGGAAGGGAATACCAGAACGAGGAAGGAATGATGAAGGCTCTGCAGGACAGCGCAGATGCCTTTCAGAAGCTGAGAAAGGAACAGCTCAACGCCGAAAATGTTGAAGCCTTCATCAAGCTGAGGCGCATCCTCAACAGCCTTTATGAACTGGCCGACCGCATCAAACAGGTGGGTATCTACACCAGTTACGACACCACGCTGTCCTCACGCTTTCAGAGTAATGTCGACTTCTCTCGTTTCGCTACCCACCAGGAAATTAACATCGACCTGGTCAGATCCAATCTGTCACTGGGTTCATCCAGTTTCCGTCACGCACTCAGGTTGACGGTCGCACTCTTACTCGGATATATCATTTCGCTCTTTTTCCCACTGGGTCATGGCTACTGGATCCTGCTCACTATTGCCACCATCATCAAGCCGGCTTACAGTCTTACCCGGGCAAGAAATATCCAGCGGCTCTCCGGAACATTCGCTGGTGCGGTCATTGGTTTCCTGGTACTGCTCATTTCTCCGAACAATACGGTGATCTTCATCATCATGATCGCTATGATGATCCTGGCCTACAGTCTCCTCAGGGTTAACTACGCGGTGAGCATAGCCGGGCTTACCATCTACCTGCTGCTTTCTTTTCATTTTATGTATCCCTCAGGATTGAACACCTTACTTACCGACAGGGTAATTGATACCGCGATCGGTTCGGTGATTGCCTACCTCATTGCTTACTTTGTTTTGCCGGCCTGGCAACACGAACAAATTGACAAACTGATCAGTCAGTCGTATCGTTCAGACAAGCAGTATTTTCTTACTGTAGCAAAGGCGTTCACCGGGCATCCGCCGGATGAGACCAGCTATAAGATAGCCAGGAAAGATGCCTTTGTAACGCTTGCTAATCTGTCTGACACTTTCCAACGGATGCTTTCTGACCCAAAGAATCAGCAGCCCAACCTTCCGCTTTATCAGCAGATCGTAGCCAATGACCACATGCTCACCTCACATGTTGCTACGCTTTCTCATTATGCCCAACAGTATGGCTCCGTTTATCAGCACTCAGACTTCCAACCGCTGATCGGCATGATTGAAAAAACATTTGATGAGATCGAAAAGGAAGAGTCGGATAGCGCTACACAATCTGCAAATGAAATGCTGACCAATCCTGTTTTAAAAAAAGTCAGAAGACTGATCGATCAGCGAAAGAGGGACTTGCAACAGGGATTGGACACCAGTTCCGTAGAGAACAGGAAAATGCTTTCCGACCTTGTCACCATTACTGATCAGTTCCGGTTGATCCATTCACTTGTTGCCGATGCCGGGAAGATTTTGCGGGAAATCAATAACCGCACTTTTTTTCAAAAAAAGTAAGAGTCAAAAAGATGAATTTTTGAATTTCAGAGAATTCTTTTGGAAAGAGGAAACCTCTCTTACTTTTTTTTAGAAAAAAAGTAAGACAAAAAATTTCTCTCTGAAGTAGAGTGACCTCTTCTTCCTTTTTTTTGAAAAAAAAAGGAAGCGAAAAAAAACTGCGGCTGTCGCGAGAAAAGGCGAAAAACCGGTTCTCGGGCTAAAGAAAAACAAGTCACAACTGAAGAATATATCCGGGCATTTGTAGGACTTACGGGCTAAGAATAAGTTTCGGCTTTGGTATCAACTGTTTTTCTTTTACGCCCTGCAATCCGGTTTTTGTTTCGCCTTTTCCGCGAAGGCCGGAAGGGAATCAGAACGAGAAACAGAGCGGAGTGCGGAAAGCGATGCGTCCCTTGCATCTCTTTCTCTTTCTGGTTCTTGTATTTGCGCCTTCAGAATAAGACCTAAAAATCAGAGCGGAGAAACAGAGCGAAGAGCGCTTCGCCCTCTTCCTCTTTCTGTTTCTCTTTCTGAATCTTCTGTGGCATACATTGGAAAGACGTAAAGAAAATCGAATCGAAGGGCGTGGAAGAAAAACAGATGTTACTGTGGCTGGGTAATATTCTTAGCTGGTAAGTCCTACTGTTGCCCGGATTTATTCTTCAGTTGTAACTTGTTTTTCTTCAGCCCGGAGATGCGATTTTTAGACTTTCCAATGTGAGACTTGATTTTTTGCCCGCTTTTTTATCAAGAAAAAAGCGGGAATCATGGGGACAGACAAGTTTTTTTGCACACTTTTTTTTCAAAAAAAGTATGATGAGATTTATTGCGTCCGTGTAGTCGGAATAATCTCAAATCTCGATTTGATCTTCAAAAACCATTTTTCATAAAAATGATAGGAAGCCAGGCTGATCCCAATCGACAGCAACAGGCTCCCAACGGTTACTCCAACCATCACCAGCAGGGAATTTGAATCGAAATGCAGCTTCCCCATTACTTTATAAATAAATGTAATACCCATAAGATGAAGACAGTACAAGCCATAGGTATAGATTCCCAGCTTACTCATTGTTTTGAACCGCTCCATTTTAAAAATCGAATGGATGCTGTAGTTCTGTTCGAGAATGATCATACCGAAACACAGGCCAAGAAAGAACCGTTCAAAAACAACCGGGAAGCTCCCACAGACAAAGATGACACCCCGGAAAAGGCAGAGCACCAAGGTAACAACATACAAACCGATGATCATGGGCCGGCTCATGTTTATGACAAAGCGCTTGAATTTATTTTCATACGAACAGAAGTAGGCGAGGAAACCACCCAAAGCCATGTCACCGATAAGTGAAAAAGTATGGAAGTACCGGACGGCCTGTATGGCGTCAGAACATTCGGTGTAAAACGACCTGAAAATCAGCGAGCCGCCTATGATCAGCATGAAAACGTATTTCAGCTTACGAAGGGGAAGGAGCCAAAAGATCAGTGGCCAGCTGAGATAAAACTGTTCTTCAACACAAACAGACCAAAGCACGGGCAGCACCACACCATTGGGGCGGACAGGAACCATGTTGATGTAGTCGAAATTCGCCGCGAAAGCCAGGTAATACCTATAGTCCGCTGGCTCAAAAGTTGGCTCGCCAGAAAGAATCTTTGATAGGGGATGCAATACAAAACCAATCAACACCGCCAGGTAAAACAGCGGCCAGATCCTGAAAATCCTTCTCAGGTAGAAGTTGCCCACATGCACCTGTCCCATCACCTCCTTTTCTTTGACCAGCAGGTAGGTAATCAGGAATCCACTCAAAACAAAAAAGAAGTTCACGCCCAGATAACCATTCTGAAACAGGAATTTCAGGGTATTATATGCCGCCGGCTGGGCATCTTTAAGATGAATATAAAAGGAAAGATAACAATGGTAAAGAAAAACAACGAAGAAGGAAATAAACCTTAATCCGTTCAGGTTGGGGAAGAAGATCTTATTTTGTTTGAGGGGCTGAGGTTTCTCCATACCGTGTGAAAAATTCATAAAGATATATAGAAATCTCGCCTTTCAAAGTATTGAGCGAACTGATTTTCAGCACTTCATGAAAACATTCAAACCGTGAGGATGGACAAGGGACCTATGCGGACGACCGGGATTGACTAAAATTTTCGCAATCCGGAACCACTGACGAGAGTCGTCATTCGGGACTAAAGCTTTTAACCATGTTTTTCGGGATGCTTGATTTTCCGGATGGGATGCTGCAACAACACGATCGATCGGCCGGCTACCGTTACAACCTGTCCTGGCAAAAAGGTAGGACCATCCTGTTCAAAGGCCGGCGACTCGGTGTTGATACACAGGATCCATTTGCTGCCGTATTTATCTGAAGGAAGGGTATAGTTGAGAGACTCATAATGAGAGTTAAAGATCAGGTAGAAGCTGTCATCGATCGTCCTTTCGCCCTGGGGCCCCGTGGTCCGTATACCCAGGCCATTCAGGAATACACCAAGCGATTTGGCATAATCGAGGTTCCAGTTCTCTTCGGGCATTTCATTACCATCGGGTAGGAACCAGGAGATATCTTCTACTCCCTGCCCCCTGATGGGCTGACCGCGGAACCAAAGTCTGCGCCTGAAATTGGGGTGCGCTCTTCGGAAGTGGATCAACCGTGAGCTGAATTCCAAAAGTTCCCGGTCGGCATCCACCCAGTTCACCCATGACACTTCATTGTCCTGGCAATAGGCATTGTTATTACCCTGTTGCGTGCGACCAAGTTCGTCACCCGCAAGTAACATCGGCACCCCCTGGGACAGGAACAGAGTGACCAGGAAGTTTCTTTGCTGCTTTTTTCGCAGGGCGATGATCTCCGGGTCGTCAGTATGCCCTTCGACTCCACAGTTCCAGGAGCGGTTATGTGTTTCTCCATCTGCATTGTTTTCACCATTGGCCATGTTGTGTTTCTCATTGTAGGAAACCAGGTCGTGGAGGGAGAATCCATCATGGGCGGTGACAAAGTTGATACTGGCCGTAGGCCGGCGATAATCTGCCCGATAGAGGTCCGAACTTCCGGTTATCCTCTCAGCAAACTCGCCCAGCACGCTTTCAGCTCCGCGCCAATAATCCCGGATGCAGTCGCGGTATTTTCCATTCCATTCTGCCCAGCCCAATGGAAATTTTCCCACCTGATATCCGCCCTCGCCAATATCCCAGGGCTCGGCGATCAGTTTGACCTGGGAGATCACCGGGTCCTGGTGGATAATGTCAAAAAAAGCGCTCAGCCGGTCTACCGCATGGAGTTCCCGGGCCAGGGTTGCCGCGAGGTCAAAGCGGAACCCATCTACCTGCATTTCCACGATCCAGTACCTGAGGCTGTCCATAATCAGCCTGAGCACACTCGGCAGTCGCGCATTCAGCGTATTGCCGGTTCCGGTGTAATCCATGTAATACTGGGGATCTTCAGTAAGCCGGTAATAAGAACGGTTGTCGATGCCTTTGAAAGAAAGGGTAGGGCCATTATGATTTCCTTCGGCGGTATGGTTGTATACCACATCAAGGATCACTTCGATTCCGGCCTTGTGTAGCTCCCTGACCATGGTTTTGAATTCAATCACCTGTTGGCCCAGCACCCCGGTGGAGGCATAGCGCGCATCCGGCGCAAAAAAACCGATGGAATTATATCCCCAATAATTTTTCAGTCCCTTGTCAAACAAAGTCCGGTCGCTTACAAACTGGTGAATGGGCATCAGCTCGACAGCGGTGATGCCGAGATTTTTAAGGTAGTTGATGGTGACCGGATGACCAATCGATGCATAGGTGCCACGAATCTGCTCGGGGATTTCTGGATTAAGTTTGGTGAAACCCTTGACATGCATTTCATAGATCACGGTTTTATGATATGGTATGTCGGGTTTTGGTGTCTTCTGCCAGTTGAAGGAGTCATCTACAACCACGGCCTTGGGGATATAGGGAGCGCTGTCGATTTCGCTGAAACTGAGATGGGCATCGGGATGACCCATTTGAAAACCCCAGAGCGCATCATGCCAGTCGATGGTACCCCCAATCGCTTTCGCATATGGATCGATCAGTAATTTGTTGGGGTTGAAGAGATGACCATTCGCTGGGTCCCAGGCACCATGGACGCGGTATCCATACAACTGGCCAGGCTTCAGCCCAGGCACGTACACATGCCACACGTGGTGTGACACTTCCCTGATGCGGATCCTCTCTGATTCTGACTCGGACTGCGGCGAGTCGAACAAACAAAGCTCAACCGCCGTGGCATTTTCAGAAAACAATGAAAAGTTTACCCCTTTACGGTCCCATGTAGCCCCTAATGGAAATGCCTTGCCCGGAAATACCTTCATAGTCTTGGTTGTGTGTGAGCGGTCGGCAAATATCAAACCCCTTGAGCTTACGAGAAAATGTTTTATCAACTCTGCCTAATTTTGCGGATTAAACTACTTCTGTGGAAGAATATCGCCGTTTACTGACAACCTATGCGTATAATATTCTGGGAAGCGTTGATGACGCGATGGACGCGGTTCAGGATACCTATCTGAAATTTTCACGCGTTGACCAGGAAAAAATAGCTGACCCAAAAGCCTACCTGGTGCGGATGGTGATCAATACAGCTATTGACCATAAACAGAAAAAGTTGCGCATCCGTTCGGATTATCCCGGCACCTGGCTTCCCGAACCGGTAGCATCTGAATCCGCAGACGCCATCGTCAACAGCAAGGACTTGCTTGGTTACAGCCTGATGGTGCTGCTGGAAAAACTGAACCCGCCCCAACGAGCCGTATTCATACTAAAAGAAGCATTCAACTACACGCACCAGGAAATCGCTGAGGCATTGTCTATCTCTGCGGACAATTCCAGAACCATGCTGACGCGTGCTAAAGATCTGCTGAAAAAAGAAACCATCGCCAGCCAGCCCGGTTATCAGAATGACCTGTTGCTGAATTATGTTGAACTGATCAGAAAAGGAGAAACCGAAAGGCTTGAACGATTACTAAATGAAGAGATCATGTTGATCAGTGACGGAGGAGGCAAGGCTACGGCAGCTAAAAACGCCTTGCTGGGCCGGCAGGTGGTATTGGCCTTTCTCGAGGGCATACACAAAAAGTTTTATACTGATACCCAAATAATTTTTACCACTCTCAATCACCAGCCAGCTTTTCTTTATTACAACAAGGATGGTGTGTTAGCCAACTGCCAAATACTCACAATAGGCAATGATCAGATCACCAGGGTATATATCATAAGAAATCCTGAAAAATTGCGCCGGCTTCAGGAAACTTTCCATGAACTGTCACATCCACATGCCTGATCCAGTCTTTATATAAAAGATAATAGTATGGAAAGGATTTCACAAAACGAACTACCAGATGGTTTGTTTGACGTTGTAATGGCAGTACAAAATTATGTTAACAGATCGGAGATCGACAAGAAGCTCGAGGAGTTGATGAAAATGCGTGTTTCGCTGATCAATGGCTGTGCTTATTGCATTGACATGCATTACAAACTTGGGCTGCATTATGGTGAATCCGCACTTAGGATCACCTCAGTTTCAGTGTGGAGAGAAGTGCCTTATTATTCGGAAAAAGAAAAAGCAGTATTTGAGTATGCGGAAGTATTAACCCGTATGCCCGAAAACACCGGCATTGAAAAACTGCATGAAAAACTTGCGGTGTTTTTTTCTAAATCTGAGATTGCCCAGCTTGCGCTTTCGATCGCGCAAATCAATACCTGGAACAGGTTAATGTGCGCATTTGGCCGAACACCCGGAAACTTCCAGGTAGCGACTTATCGGGTTGCCAGCTGATGCGGAAAACAAGATGGCAAAGTCGGTGCTGTATTTTTCCTTACTTTTCCTAAAAAGGAAAACTGCTTATGCGATTCATTGCCACCCTGTTATTATTTACAAGTATTTGCGCGGGCGCTGCCGCCCAACGACGAACCATCGTTACTTCTCCCAACGGCAATCTGAAGTACTCCCTGGATCTGAAGAAGAAAACAATAGTTTATACCGTTTCCTACAAGGGAAAGAGGATAGTCAATGAATCATCATTAAGCCTTGAGTTTGCAGATGGTGCATTCGGAAATGATTTATCCTTAGGGAAGCCAACCACCCGTGTAGTCGATGAGAATTATTCCCTGACGGTGGGCAAGGCGAAAACGGTGAGGGATCATTGCAGGGAGACCCTGATCCCCCTGAAAGAAACTAAGGGGCTGAGAAGGCAGTTGAACCTGGTAGTAAGAGTGTATGATGAAGGGGTGGCGTTCAGGTATGAGATACCTGCTGCCGAAAACTGGAAGTCCTATGTGCTCAATGATGAATACTCCACTTTCAATATTGCCGGTGATCCCGAGGTAAAGGCATTGTACAGGGAAAATTTTAATACCAGCCATGAAGGCTATTATCAGAATGACAAACTTTCAAAAATCCCCCCGGACACACTGATTGATCTACCTGTATTAATTCAGTTTCCTGATAGTGTGTTTATGTCGGTGACGGAGGCCAGTCTGCGGAATTATGCGGGCATGTATCTTAAAAAGAGAAACGGAATACTGACCTCGCAGCTCTCTCCCTGGCAGGGACAAACGAAAATTAAGGTGAAGGCAGTATTGCCCCACAAAACGCCGTGGCGGGTGATGCTGATCAGCAACAGGGTGGGGGCATTGATCGAATCAAATATTATAACCAGCCTGAACGAACCTACCAGGATCAGTGACCTGTCGTGGATCCATCCCGGAAAGACTTCCTTTTATTGGTGGAATGGTGAAATCGTTCCCGATACCAGTTTCGATCCCGGCAATAATTATGAAACCAATAAATATTATATCGACTTCTCCGCCAGGAATGGACTGGCCTACAGTTCCGTGATCGGATATGCGGGACATCCCTGGTATAAAAATGATGGGGGACAGAGTTATCAGCCGGGTCCGGGCACCGACATTACCAAGCTGGCCCTGGGCCTGGACATGGACCGGATAGCGGACTATGCGAAGTCGAAAGGCGTGGGGATCCATCTCTGGGTGCATTGGAAGGCCCTCTACCCAAAACTCGAGGAGGCCTTCACAAAGTTTGAGAAATGGGGAATCAAAGGCATGATGGTTGACTTTATGGATCGTGATGACCAGGAAATGGTGGTAATCCAGGAGAACATACTCAAGGCTGCAGCAGCCCATAAATTATACATTCAGTTTCACGGGGCCTATAAACCAACCGGAATGCACCGAACTTATCCGAATGAGTTCACCCGCGAGGGGACCTACAATTATGAGAACAACAAATGGAATGAGAAACCCGTAAGCCCGGATCATGACCTGGATATCGTATTTACGCGGATGATAGCGGGCGCAACGGATTATCATCTTGGTGGATTTCGTGCGGTGCCACCGGCGCAGTTCAAACCCCGGTTCACCAGACCCCTGATGGTTGGCACCCGCTGCCATATGCTGGCGATGTATGTGGTGCTCGAAAGTTACCTGGGTAGTCTCTGCGATTATCCCGACGCCTATGAGGGTCAACCAGGGTTTCAATTTCTCAAAGAAGTGCCAACAACCTGGGATGAAACAAGAGTGCTTGATGCGGAGGTATCAAAATATATCGTCGTTGCGAGAAGAAAGAACCAGGACTGGTATATCGGCGCGATAACCAACAGCGAGGCCAGGGATATTTCTATTGACCTGTCCGCATTGACAGATGGCAGTCATGGGGTGATTTATAAGGATTCGATGGGCGCGGGAGAATTTCCAAACCAGCTCCAGGAAGAATCTTTCGTAGTTAAGCCGGGCCAGAAACAGACCGTGCATCTTGCCGCCGGTGGGGGCGCGGTGATTGTACTGAGAAAATAGGAATAGGAATAGGAACAGGAACAGGAACAGGAACAGAAACAGGAACAGGAACAGAAACAGGAACAGAAACAGAAACAGGAACAGGAACAGGAACAGGAACAGGGAAAGAGAGGAAGACCGAGGAAGCAAGAGGAAAAGTTGATAGTGGAGAAATCATCAAATGATTTTCTCCCTCTTCCTCTTTTTGTTTCTGTTCCTCTTCCTGTTTCTCCCTCTCCCTCTTTCTGTTCCTGTTTCTGTTTCTGTTTCTGTTCCTGTTTCTTTCCTTTTCTTATGCTAAAACATCTGTAGCAGTCCGCACTTCAACAGAATACCCATGAGCGGAGCCATTAATAAAATTGATTAGGTCGCGGTTCAGCTGTTTGCGATGTGTATAATAGAGTCCATGTGGTGCCCCATCATAAACAAGGTACTGACTACCCGGGATTAATGAAACGGTACGATCACTGCTGGCTTTGATGGGCACGGTCTTGTCGGCTGAACCATGGATAATGAGTGTCGGTACCTTGATGGCTGGTAAATCATTGCGAAAATCTGTTCTTGAAAAAGAATTTGCGCATTGTTGGGTCGACCTGGCGGTTGCCATTGAAGCCAACATCCGGTTGTATTCAAGAAAAGGTGTGCTCACGGGATGCGAAATAAGATTCACGCCGAAAAACTGTTTTCCAAAGCTATCAAGGAAATCAATCCGGTCTTCCTTCATCTGCTCCATCATCTCTTTGAAAACAGACTCATCCACAGCATCCGGATTGTCGCGTGTCTTCAGTAAGTAAGGCAGCACCGTACTGATCAGTACCACGCGGGCCACTCTTTCGTCTCCATATTGATGCAAATACCTTGCAATCTCACCTCCTCCCATTGAAAAACCAATGAGGGTTGCTTCGGTAAGGTTAAGACCTTCCATCAGGGCATGCAGATCGGCGGCCAGGGAATCATAGTCGTATCCATCCCAGGGCTTGGATGAGTTGCCAAAACCCCTGCGGTCATACTTTATTACTCTCGAGCCGCTTTCTACCAGGTCATTCAACTGATACTCCCACATCTCCCTGCTCAGTGGCCACCCGTGGATCAGCACAACTGGTTTCCCCTTTCCATAATCTGAATATGCCAGCTTGATCTCCTCGCCGGTTTTCGTGTCGGTTGTTGTCAGAAAATGCATATGCTCAATTTAATTTTGTGAATTATTCGGTTCCTATTGAATCCGTTTCAAGAATTGCACCAGCAAGTCTCGAGTATATATTTCGAGCAGAAACTGCACAAAATATCATTTGAGTAAAATCGTTCCCAGACGATTAATTTCGTGACGAAATGAGTGAGGTGTCGGCAACGGCCCTGACTTTTTTGAAGGGCGCCTGGATAATTTTTCCGCTCGGTAATTCACAGATATAACCATTCCTATTGACCGCAAGTGGCACCAGGACAGAATCGGCAACCGACCCGATTTTATTTGATTTTTTTAATGACTTTTTGAATTTGAGCAAGCCGGGAATGCTGATTTCCTTCAATGCACGTGGTTTTTCAACTTGCCGGTTAACATAAGGATATGGATCGATGGCCCCTCCATATCCATACAATCCGAAATGTAAATGGGGTGGGGTGCGGATGGCATTGCCCGTGTTGCCGATCAGTCCAAGCGTGTCGCCCGTTCTAACGCTCTGGCCTTCAGAAACCAGCTGTTGATCCAGGTGAGCATAGTAAATATGAACCCGGGGGTCGGCGGCGCGCAACCATACCGTTTTACCCCCGATTCCCCCGGTTCGCACGGCGTCGATGATCCCATCCGTCGCGGCGATTGCAGGAGTTCCTCTTGGAGCAAAAATATCAATGCCTTCATGCATTCTTTTCCCCGCATCGCGTTCCGCTCCCCAAAAACTCCCAATCTTTCCGACCTTTCCCGAAACCGGGAATCCGATGGAGGGACCAGCGACGATACTCAGCGTGTATTCACCCCCCTGATTTAATTCGGGTTGCAGGCGCAGCAGATAAACTCCATTCTCTTCCACGGTATATGCAAACTGTCGGGTCATGGTGTCGGCAGAAAAAACCAACGAACGATCAGTACTGTCTTTTTGAAGATAAACATCGGCGTAAATTGCCATTGCGGTTTCCCTGTCCTGACTGAGATCAAAGGTCAGTTTCTGGCCCTTGGTCGCAACAAAACTCAGTCCCAGTGCTCTGGGCTTGTCTGTTTTGAATACTCCCTTCTGAATGTATGGAACAGGCACCACCTGGGGGTTGTTAAGTGCGGTAGAAGATGCTGCCATCCAGGCCCGTCCTTCCGGGGTTTCCCGAAGTTTGTCTTTCTTTAACTCAACCTCATACTGCTGGTGTGGGGTTTTCTTGCTGAAGAGCCCTCCTGTAGAACAGGAAATATAAAAAGAAAAGAGGAAGATCGTGAGACATGAATAGAGATGGTTTCCCATCCAATTAGCCATTCAAAACTGCGGCCAGAAAGGGCTCATTCGAATGCCTGAAGGCATAAAATATCCTAAAGTTTGTATATATTTTCGGCACACGTTGAATCAGAACGGAGAGCCGTTTGAACGTATAGCTGTATTGGAACCCGCAAAGCACTCTTCGCTCTGTTTCTCCATTCTTCCTCTTTCTCTTTCTCTTTCTCTTTCTGTTTCTCCCCTGTTCCTGTTCCTGTTTCTGATTATTATTTGTGCATTTGCATCTGGTGCGCAAAGATCACGCTGACAAAAAACCTGTCAACCCTGTCTTCAGGTGCGTTGGCGGTCTTTTGAAAATTATTTGTCCTCCAGCCTTTTTTACTAAAGCTGCCGGTGTATCCGGCCACCAGTCCGATAGCATGAGAAGGACACATAGGTGCTTTGAAACTTGCTCCGGCGCCGACCCGGTAATTGAAAAAAGTATTTCTGAATTTAGCGGGTTCTACAGAACTCCGACCTTCCGCAGTGCCAATGAGGTCATCAAAGTCCACGTTGGTTTTGTCGGAGAAAAACCGAGCCTGGTAGGTTTCAACCCCGAGTCCTACAAAAGGATAAAGCATCACGATCTTGTTATTAAGCACATTATAACCCGCATCGGCAGTGATGCCAAGGAATCTCATGCCGCTCCTTTTCTTAGAAAGATTATTAACCGAGGTTCCCCCCTGTAATGATCCCGCGGCTACCACATGATTCCTTTCCTTTATCCAACCCATCTGAAGGGTTGCCATGTGCTGTTTCAATTGGTTGTATTGGGGAAATTGTCCCATCCGGCCGTTCAGACCCGAGAAATTCTGCCAGGTGGCTCCAATGCCATTTGCAGCCATGGGCATAAATGCAGATGGATTTTTTTTGAACTCTTCCATCTTTTCATGATAGTATTTTTTTTTGTCCTCCATACTCATTTTCTTTTTCTGTCCAAAAGAAATAAGGGAGATGACAAGAAGTAGTGATGTGCAGATGGCCTTCATAGCTTGTATTTTTTAATTAAATGATTTAACAGCGGGAGATGAATAAAGTTTGGTATTTGGTTTATGAAGGGCAATTCCTGTACCACCCTTCCGCCCCTTATACATACGAGTTCCCGCGACAAATCGTTGAGCTATAAAGACAATTAAAACATAAAAAAGGCTGCCCAGGGCAGCCTTAATATCAGGGTTTTACTTTCTTGCCAAGGGCCTTACCCGCATCCGCATATGCCTCGGCAAGACGGACGCCTGTGTCGTAGTCATTACCCCCAAAGGTTCTGCCCAGGGCGTCATCAACCGAAAGCTTGGCGAGCACCTTGTCCTTATTTCCGGTTTCAACAAACCAAACGTCGGCATCTATCCGGGCGTTCTTCCGGGTGATGTATATATTGAAGCCAGGCTCCATAAAGGTGGTTTTGAAGATCAGGGTGTATTTAGCGTTCTTATTGATCCCCAGACCACTATGTTTACTGAACAGTTCGTCGAATTTGGGTTGAAATACGAATTCCCGGTCATTCACCCAGCTTTTTTTCCAGTTGTCCCCGCGGCCCGGTTCTTTTTTATTGTAATCCTCCACCTTCTTGTTAACATAGTCTTCCTCCTTGTCGTATTTGCCAACGCGGATGTTGTCGTAGGTGAATTCGGTGTTGATCGAAGATTGGCCATTAAGGAAGGCAAGGTCACCCTCAGTAACCTTAATTCTCTGGGCTTCGGAAGAAAGGCTGATGACAGCCATCAGGATGGATCCGGCTAATGCGGCATTGATTCTCATTTGGGTTTGTTTTGATGAAGTGAAAGCGTAAATGTAGGAGAAATCATATTCACCGGGATGGCTTTATTGTTTCATGCAGCATTTGCCATCCCTTGACATTATCCCGTCTCCAGACATGCATATACACTCCATTTGCCGCGGTGGGTTGTTCCGGATTTACAACACATCGTCCATAAACTACGCCCAGATCACCGGAACCAGAAATTCGGCTGCCCTGCGGTGTGAATTTGATACCAAGTGTCAGCGAGTCTATTCCAGCCCCATTAATAATGGGTGTTGAACCGTCGCGGAGCACCAGGCCGGATGGATGAAGTACCTGTCGGTATGCCCCCGGGGAATCTTTTGCCAGCAGGACTGCAAATGCCGAATCGGCTGCCAGCAGATCCGAATCTGTCGACCCCGCCTGGGCCTTGTCGGGCTTTATAGATTTCAATTTGGTTTTTTTTCTCTTTGGAACGGCAGGGTGGGCGCTGCCGAGGTCGATGAGCAGTTTCCAATCGCCCGAAGGCATTTTCTCCCAAACCGTTGCGAAAGTTCCCGCAACGCTTAGACCATCACCCGCTATGAGGTTAAAGGGTCCTGTGGTGTATCCCAGGTCGCCGGCCAGGGAAATAGCAGCCGTGGTCGGGTACCAATTGAGTTTAAATGTACTGTCTGGTTTCAGTTGGCGGTAGGCGGGCAATCCCGGAATAAGGCGTCCATTGTTCTCGAGCATAGAATTCTCCGACATATTCGCCAGGAAGGCATCACGGACATTTGTTTCCGCGGCGAGTCTGGCAAATGCGGTTTCGGCTTTCACCAGTTCCTTGATCGATGACTGGCCCATCAAATGATGAGCAGCTCCGGACATAATGAGAATTATTATGATATGTATTCGATTGACAAGCATTTGCGGGGATTTGAACGAAAAGTTAATGAATTGTGAGAAAAGAGGAATATCCGTAAAAAGGTGTTACTCTGCATAGGGGTGAATAGCCCCGGGATTGTTGTTATGAGAACCGGAAGCTTGAATTCGGGCTAAATAATACCGGTGATCAATAAACGACAATCAACATTTTTGTAATGATACCAACTATTATCCTTTGGCTGGTCGGGAAATACAGGACCAGGCAAAAACAAAGCGCCGGCGGGCGTGATTCTGCGGGATCTCCAATGAGGTTCTTCAGGAAGAAGGCGATTTTAATTCTCACTGGTATGTGTCTTATCGGCGCTGCCATCTCGCAGGAACATTCACTGGTATACAACGTCGTTTATCACGGCAACAGGATAGGGAAGATGAAAGTATCCCAATTGAAAAAAGGCGACGACCTGTACATGAAAGTAAACACCAACACTTCCATGCGAATGATCCTTAGCATCAAGGTTAACCAGGAAGAGGAATCTCATTTCCGAAACGGCAAAATGGTTTACTCCACCGTGAAAAGAAGTGTTAACGGTAAGGAAAAAGCAAACCGACATACCGTATCAGCTGCGAACGGCTACCAGCTCGACAAAGAAGGAAAACGTGCTCCGGGCAGCCAGGCACCGATCATATACAATGTTCACCTGCTGTTAAGAAATGAACCGCACAACCTCCAGAAAGTTTATTCTGATAATTACCAGCAATACCTGAGCGTGGAAAAACTGGCTGAACATAAATACCGGTTGAAGCTTCCCGATGGCAACTATAATATTTATTACTTTCGGAATGGCATATGCGAAGCTCTCGAGATCAACCATTCCATGTACACTCTTCATATCGCACTTGAAACACCAATGATCGCCGCTAATTAACCCCACTTAAAACTTTCCAAATGCACATCATGGTTACCGGCGCCACCGGTTTCATCGGGAGAGAACTATGTCTTCATCTCGCTAGCCAGGGTCATGTCGTTCATGCGCTCTGCCGTTCTGAAAATCATCCTCTTCTTCCCCCACACAGGAATATCCGTCCTTTTAAAGGAGATATCCTGGATCCACAATCCATTCAAAATGCCATGAAAGGATGCGCCCACGTGTATCATACTGCAGCGCTGGCTAAACTGTGGACAAAAGAAGCTTCAGATTTTTTTGAAGTCAATGTTATCGGAACGCGGAATGTACTTGAAGCCTCCCTGTGTAACCAGGTGACAAGAGTGGTTCACACTTCTACCTGTGGAGTCTGGGGCCCAACGCTTAAATATCCCGTCAGTGAAAATGATCCGCGCATAGCCGGATTCCCTATCCCCTACGAGCGCACAAAATTCCTGGCCGAACTCGAAGTGAAGGCTGCATGCGCAAAGGGTCTAAATGCAGTGATCGTAAATCCTTCACGCGTTTACGGTAAGGGTCCGGTAACTGAGAGCAATACAGTTGGCAAGATGGTCAGCGCCTATGTGAAAGGCCGGTGGAGAATTAATCCGGATGGGGGCAAACAGGTTTCTAACTATGCCTACCTCGACGATGTGGTTCGCGGGCATGTGGCGGCTATGGAGAAAGGAATAAGTGGCGAGCGATATATTCTGGGCGGGGAAGACATTAGTTATGATCGGTTCTTCCGTCAGATCGGTGAGGCTGCCGGCAGAAATTACCGACTGGTGAATGTTTCCGCTACGACGATCAAATGGTATAGCAGGATCGAGTGGCTGAAGACAACCCTTACTGGGCTACCGCCTTTCTTGCTTCCCGAATTTGCTGACCGCCTCCGCTTTGATCAGCGATACAGCAGTCAGAAGGCCATGCGAGAATTGGGATACACTATCACCCCCTTCGACAAGGGGATAAGAGATACGGTTTATTACATCCAATCAACCAGCCATGTTTGACTATGTAGCTATGGTTACGGGAGCCAGTGAAGGTCTTGGAAAATCTTTTGCCATCGAACTGGCGTCAAGAGGCGCCAACCTGGTGCTGGTAGCGCTTCCGGCGACAGGGCTGCCCCAACTCGCCAGTTTCCTCGAAATGAATTTTGGAATAAGAGTCATATATTTTGAAAAGGATCTTACAACGCCCGACGCCTGCCACCAACTTTTCTATGCGCTCAACACCAGGCAAGTCACTATTTCTATGTTGATCAACAATGCGGGTCTTGGTAATCTTTCCCTCTTCGAGGAAAAGACCGCAGTTTTCTACAAAATGCAGATCGAGTTGAATTCCATTATACCTGTAATGATGACGAGACATTTTCTCGGGCAGATCGACAGGAATGTACAAAACCACATTCTCAATGTCGGCAGCCTGGGTGGTCGTTTTATGGTTCCGCGCAAACAGGTGTATGGTGCCACAAAATCCTTCATTCGTTATTTTACAAAGGCACTGCGTTCTGAGATGGCAGGCAGTTCGGTATCGATCAGCCTGTTGAGCCCGGGCGGCATCGATACCAAACCCGAACTTCTGGTTATGAACGCCAAACTGAATGCGCTGGCAAGGGCAAGCATACTGGAGCCGGAAATGGTTGCGCGAATCGCCATTGACGGGATGCTACGTGGAAAAACTGAGATCATACCCGGCCGGCTGAATCGCTTCTTTGTACTCATCAACAACATAATTCCCGACAACCTGCAATCCTGGGTGCTCAGCAGGCAGCTTAAAACTGGTGTCGCGCTGCTTTCCGGAATTGTTCTGAATTTCTATTAAGGGAATTCCGGTGCCTGAGACCGGACAGCAGCGTTCTCTCTCGCCTGAGATCCCATACACCACCGGATTGCCTGAATTCTTCCTCCATAGTTTTACTCAAGCGCGGCAAATTTCATCAGCACGAATTGAATGTAAGCTCTGTATAATTTTTTCACTTTTCGTTCTTGCATAGGCGACACAATTTTCTGTTTTCATTTTGGTAGTGAAGTTCATACCTTCGAAATACAACGTGCGCAAAATATGGGAGATCTCCAGATCAAAAAGCAGACGAAAAAATACGATGCCATAATTGTAGGCTCCGGTGCAGGAGGAGGAATGGCGGCACATACATTGGCCAATGCAGGACTTAAGGTTTGCCTGCTGGAGGCGGGACCGGATTATGATCCGGCGCTGCATTCCGCGCAGCTCAAGTTTGCCTGGGAATCGCCGAGACGTGGCGCCTCCACGGCCTTCCGACCCTTTGGTGATTTCGACGGAGCTTTTCACGGATGGAACATTGGTGGAGAGCCCTATACAAGAGCCACCGGCACCGAGTGGGAGTGGTTCAGGGCAAGAATGGTGGGTGGCCGCACCAATCACTGGGGAAGGATCTCCCTTCGATTCGGACCAAAAGATTTCAAAAGAAAAAGCATCGATGGTCTTGGCGACAACTGGCCGATAGGTTACGAGGATGTCAAACCATTTTACGATCGGATAGATAAAACACTCGGCATCTTCGGAACCAATGAAGGACTGCCAAATGATCCTGATGGATTTTTTATGCCACCGCCCAAACCCCGGCTCCATGAAATGTTTATCAAGAAGGCAGCCAAAGGGGTTGGTGTTCCGGTTATTCCGTCGCGTCTTTCGATCCTGACCAAGCCTGTCAACAATGAACGCGGATCCTGTTTCTATTGCGCACAGTGCGGGCGCAGTTGTAAGGTTTATGCCGACTTCTCTTCCTCATCATGCCTGGTTAAGCCGGCGATGGCCACCGGCAATGTAGACCTCATCGTTGGGGCCATGGTCCGTGAGGTGCTGACAAATAAAGAGGGACTGGCCACTGGTGTGTCGTATGTGAGCAAATCAGACCTGCAGGAATACCAGGTAAGCGGTAGAGCCGTGATCGTTGCTGGCAGTACCTGTGAAACGGCACGCCTTCTGTTAAATTCAAAATCTCCCCGTCATCCCGACGGGTTGGCCAATTCAAGCGGGGTAGTAGGTAAATATCTGCATGATTCAACGGGCGCCAGTATGAGCGGATTCGTGCCCGCCTTGCTGGGACGCAAAAGATACAATGAAGATGGCGTTGGCGGAGCCCACATTTACACTCCCTGGTGGCTGGACAATAAGAAACTGGATTTTCCCCGCGGCTACCATATCGAATACGGCGGTGGCATGTCCATGCCCATGTATGGATTCAACTGGGATATCGATAAAAACAACGGCAAGTATTCTCCGTCGGGAGAAAAAGAAGCAGGTGGGTATGGCAAGGCCTTGAAGGAGGATGTTCGTTTCTTTTATGGCGCCCAGGTGCACATGGCCGGCAGGGGAGAAGCCCTTCCGCGCGAAACAAATTATTGCGAGATCGATCCCGCAACTGTGGACAAATATGGCATCCCGGCGCTTCGCTTTCATGTGAAGCATTCGGAGTATGAGATCAAACAGGCGAAACACATGAAGGAAACCTTCCATGAGATCTTTCATAGTATGGGCGCGATCGTTACTTCCAATGAGAGTGGGAACAGTGATGCCAACCAATGGGGTCTGGAAAAGCCAGGCAAGATCATACATGAAGCGGGTACTGTTCGCATGGGTGATGATCCCCGCAAATCGGCACTGAACAAATGGAACCAGGCCCACGACTGCAAGAACCTGTTCTGCGTGGATGGCAGCGCCTTTGTATCGCAGGCCGACAAGAACATCACCTGGACAATATTGGCGCTTTCGCTGAGGGCGAGCGAGCACCTGGTTGACGAAATGAAGAAGAACAATATCTAATCAATATTCAGTCATGAACAGAAGAGATTCGATCAAAGCCTTTGTTGTGGGATCTGTGTCAGCGGGTGTGCTGGCAGAAGCCTGCGAAACCGCTGACAAAAAAACTATCGCGCCGCCGGCAACTGAAGCGAAGGCTCCCGAAGCCACCAGGATGCCCGAAGAGAAGGAATGGGAAGAGAATATCGCGAAGATGAAGTTTTTTACCCCGGCCGAGTTGGCTACCGTGGCGATACTCACGGACATCATCATCCCAAAAGATGAAAAGAGCGGTAGCGCCACCGATGCAAAGGTTCCGGAGTTCATAAACTTCATTGCCCTGGACAAGCCAGATTTTCAGACTCCACTTCGCGGTGGTCTGCGCTGGCTGGACCTGACCTGTCTGAAGACCCATGAAAAGTCGTTCAGCGAGTGCTCAGCTGATCAACAGATAGCCATCATTGATCAGATTGCTTATCCACAAAAGGTTAAGGCTGGCAATGAGCAGGGTGCGGCATTTTTTTCGCTGCTCAGGAGTCTTACCATCACAGGATTTTACACCAGTGAGATTGGATACAAGGATATTGGCTATGTAGGCAACAAGCCCAACCAATGGAATGGCGTTCCGGACGATGTACTGAAACAATATAATATTGCCTATTCCGACAAGGAGCTCAAGGAGTGCGTGAGTTTTAGCTAAACCTTCATTCTGTCAATTAATTTCACGCAAAGACGCCGGGAATAATAATTTGCTCAACGAGAACTGTGGTTTTGGCTCCTTTTGCGAGGTTCCTTATTTTAAACGATTAAGCCATATCACACACACCACATCCATGAAAGTCTCAACGATTCTTGCAGCACTTATTTTATTTTCAACCGTGCAGTCGCAACAACCCTGGCCGGTTCTAAAAAAATACGACAAAGACCACCTGTACAATATTTCCCTCGCCCTCGGAGGAATTGGCACAGGCACCTTATCACTCGGCGGCAGGGGTGAATTGCGCGACTGGCAGGTGATGAACAAACCAGGTATCAAATTCCCCTCGGTGACCGCTCAGAACGAAGCACCATTCTTCAGCCTTTTTGTGGAGCAGGACGGAAAGAAAGATGCCAGGGCGCTCATGGGTCCGCTCGACCAGGCCGAGTACCAGCACGCCGAGGGCCGACCAGTCAGCAATTATGGCTTTCCAAGATTTCGCGACGCCTCCTTTGAAGCGGCTTATCCATTCGGACAGGTGCACTTGCGTGATGCGGAAATGCCCGTGACTGTGACCATCAAAGGATTCAATCCGTTGATCCCCGGAGATGAAAATTCCAGTGGAATCCCGGTTGCTGTTCTCCGTTATGAAGTGACCAATACCAGCTCCAAACCAATATCCGCAGCCGTTTGCGGCACCATGCGAAATTTTGTGGGCAGAGACGGTAGTAAAACCACCCGCGATTGGAAAGGAGAAATCGTTTACCTCGGAGCCAAAAAAAACATCAACAAATTCCGGCAGGACCAGGGTTTTAGCGGCATCTACATGTATAGCGACAGTGTTCCAGCCGCTGATCCGGCCTGGGGCAGCTTTGCTTTGACCACCGATGCTGCCGACGGGGTCAGTTACAGGACGAGTTCCCGCAACAACGACTGGAACAATGCCCTCCTGGATTTCTGGGACGATTTTAGTGCTGATGGCACCCTGACCGAAAAACCTGCACTCGTCGACAATGACCCCATGGCCTCCCTTTCCGTGAAGAAAATAATTCAGCCCGGACAAACGGTTGCATTCAATTATTACCTGACCTGGCATTTTCCAAACAGGTATGCCTGGGGCGAGTTCAAGGCCGCTTCGGAGAACGATCTTATTGGCAATTATTATTGCAAGGTGTACAAGGATGCCTGGGACGTGATCCAAAAAACACTGCCCTTGTTGCCCGCGCTCGAAAAAAAGACCATTGAATTTGTGAATGCGGTCATCAGCAGTGATTACCCGGAACCTTTCAGGGAAGCGGCGCTGTTCAACCTTTCTGTACTCCGTTCTCAGACTGTGTTCCGCCTTCCCGACGGACACATGATGGGATGGGAGGGTGTTTTTGACGAGGCGGGTTCCTGCTTCGGCAGTTGCACGCATGTTTGGAACTATGAACAGGCGACGCCATTTCTTTTTGGAAACCTGGCGTTGACGATGCGCGATGTGGAATTCAACTACGCCACCCAGCCAAATGGGGAGATGAAATTCCGAACCTCGCTGCCGCTTACAAAACCACAAACCTGGTGGGGAGCAGCCGCGGATGGCCAGATGGGTTGTGTGATGAAGATGTACCGCGAATGGCAACTGAGCGGCAAAGAGGATTTTTTGAAGAAGAACTGGCCACAGGTGAAGAAGGTGCTTGGCTATGCCTGGCGCAAGGGCGGCTGGGATGCGAATATGGACGGCGCAATGGAAGGAGAGCAACACAACACCATGGACGTAAATTATTATGGACCCAATCCCCAGATGGCTTTCTGGTATCTTGGTGCATTGAAGGCGGCGGAGAAGATGGCCCTGGCCATGAAAGACAAACGCTTTGCGGACACCTGCAGGAAATTATTCACCAAAGGATCCGCCTGGGTCGATGCCAATCTCTTCAACGGCGAATACTACGAGCAGAAAATTACCGACCCCAAGACTTTTGAATACCTCGCAGACAGCAGCGCTATCCCCGATTATCAATTGGGTAGGGGCTGCCTCGTAGACCAGTTGGTTGGACAGATGATGGCCAGCATACTCGGGCTGGGTTATCTCGGTGATTCATCCCATATGCGCACCACCCTGGCGAGCATCATGAAATACAACTTCAGGGAATCTTTTAGTGATCATTTCAACAACATGCGGTCCTATGTGCTGGGCAACGAATCCGGGCTGTTGATGGCCAGCTGGCCCAAAGGGCGATTAAAAGTGCCGTTTCCCTATTTCAATGAAAGTATGACGGGATTCGAATACACAGCTGCAATAGGCATGTTGTATCAGGATATGGAAACCGAAGCTGAAAAATGCGTTTCGGCTATACGTAGCCGTTTCGATGGCGGAAAACGAAATCCTTTTGATGAACCGGAATGCGGACATTATTATGCCCGGTCCATGACCAGCTGGGGAACCTTATTGGCCTGGACGGATTTCCACTATTCGGGAGTCGACCGGAGCATGTCTTTCGGAAAGCGGACCGGCAAGTTCTTCTGGAGCAATGGTTATGCCTGGGGCACAGTGGAGATCAGCGACACCGATAGTCGCCTTACCGTCCTTCATGGTTCACTCGATCTGAAAAAACTGACCGTAGGAGGTAAAAACATCCGTATCAAGAATGCGGTGATAGCCGAGGGACAGTCAATGCCGTTCGCATTGCGATAAATAAAAAATTAACAATGAAAAATTGGCAGATCAAATGAATACAGTAATTTTGTAACCGATCGGTTACACGTTTGATGATAACTCAAAAAAAACATTATGAGTACTGCTCCTTTTATCATTGAAAGAATTTATAACTCCCCCATCGACAAGGTCTGGGATGCGATCACAAATGTTCAGAAAATGCGAGAGTGGTATTTTGATCTTCCCGCTTTCGAAGCCAGGGTTGGTTTTACATTCAGCTTCAAAGGAAAGGGTTCCAAAGGTGAGGAATATGTTCACCTTTGTGAAGTTGTTGAAGTGGTAGAAATGAAAAAAATCAGCTATACCTGGAAGTATGAAGGCTATCCCGGAAATTCTACGGTGAGCTTTGAATTGTTTCCTGAAGACGAACAAACGCGAATCCGGTTAACGCACGCAGGGCTGGAATCACTCGCGCAAAACGGGCCCGATTTCGCGGCATCTAGTTTCGAAGCTGGTTGGACGGAAATCATTGGCAGCTCGCTGAAAAAGTATCTTGAAAAAAATTAAAAGAGTTTTTATTTCACGCAAAGGAGATTAGTTTTTATTTCACGCAAAGCCGCAATAAAATGAACACGTATTTCTTTGCGTCTTTGCGCTTTCTTTGCGTCTTTGCGTGAAATTATTTTTTATTTCGCCTAGTCAACTTCATCATGCACCAGAGATCCCGCATGTATGCCAAGCCGGAATTGCTGTGGAGAAAGACCGGTTTTTTCCTTAAAGAATTTGGAGAAATAATTGTCGGACTGGAAGTTTAGCTCATAGGCTATTTCCTTCACCGACCTGCACGGATTGGAAAGCAATTCCTTGGCCCTGTTGATCCTCAATTGAAGCTGGTACTGACCAGGCGCGACACCCGTTTCCGCTTTGAAGAGCTTCCTGAACTTACTATAACTCATATTCAGTTCCCTGGCTATTTCCATTGGGGTAATGTCCACTTCAATATTTGAGAGAAGCAATGTGCGTGCTTTGTTTACGAGGTCCGCTGTTTCATCACGTTCGGCTGGTGGCGTTCGCGACACGGAGACAACATGACCCAGGATGTGCATCACCAATCCCGAAACAATCGGTTCATTGCCCAGTTTGCCATCCTTAAGATGCCTGATGACTTCGAAAAACAGGTTGAGCAGCACCTCGTCGTATCCCACCTCCACCACCGGGTTCTCCGGAGTGAACATTTTTTCTCTTACAACATCTTCGATAATGTTTCCATTGAAACCCACCCACAGTTCATCCCAACCCGTATTGGTATCGGGGCGGTAGCGGTGCTTTTCATTTGGAAAAAGAAATATAACCTGGCCTTCGGAGATCTTCCTGGTGCCACTTCTTTCTGATTCAAAAAGACCGCCACCTCTGGTGATATATATTATTTGGTATTCATATAAGATCCTTCCACTGTTCCAGTCAAAATTATATCCTGTCGGATGGACGGGACTTGGGTATTTTGTGAAAGGCTGGGGGCTTGAACATCCGGCATTGATCACCTGCAAACCCCAGGGAGTTCCATCTTTTCGCGCGTTGAAATATTTCGTATACGTGTTCATACCAGGAAAATTTGAAAGAGGTAAACGGTCATTTTCTTTGGTGCTGAAATCTACCATAAAATAAAAACAAATTCTCTTTTACCCGAAAAGAAAGTTGCTAACCGCAGCTCCAGGCCGTCATTTCCGTACTGTGATCAAGTATTACATGAAAAATGTCAATTTCTCCAGTAGAATCGTCTTAAGGCACAACTCCAATTAGTGAGAAGGGATGGCAAATCTCATTGTCGCCCCTCCGCTGAAGGTTATGTGAATTTGATTTTATCTTTTTAGTTTAATTTACCTGTCTTACGGTTTAATTTACAAACAGATAGCTAAGTCAAAATGGTGAATTACCTGGTACGAACAGGGAAGGGAGGAGTTCCATAGAAAGGATGCAAATTCCAGGCCGGGCAAAAAAATTCTGCCCGGGCTTTTCGGGCAGAATGTGACTGGTGGTGGTAATCTTAATTTACGCTTTCAACCACTTCATCCAATTTATTATCCTTTACAAATTTGTTCCTTGATTCAGAGAATGCATCATGCAATTCAGTTGTCTTGTTCAGGGCATCATCAAGCAATTGAAATATTTCAGGTAAGCCTTTTTCGAGTGTTTTGTCTGAAAGATTTATATTGTCTGTTTCCAGCTGTCCCAGTTTCTTAACCAGTGAAGTTTCGGAATTCTTTAAATCCTCAAGTTCCCGAAGCAGTTTATCAAGAACCTGGAGTTTTTCGCGTTTATCCATAACTTATTTTTGATGTTAAGGGTGCGAATATTGTGCCACCACTTTTCATCCCACCTAAACTTTAACATACCCCGGTCCATATACCCTCGTCCGATGGTGTCCAGCCTGTAAAGAAGGAATGTGGTGACGCGGAAAAAATAACTTTAACAATATGATTCGTTCTACCGTTTTAGCCCTGCTGCTTCCCGCCCTCGCCTCCTCACAACTTAGGTTGACCAAACTTACCTGCGACAACAAAGAAAACCCCGTTGGCATTCCGGCTGCCAATCTTCTTTTCAGCTGGCAGATAGGTTCCGCGGCAAGAGGTGTGATGCAATCGGCCTATGCCCTGGAATTGGCGGAAGACAGCAACCTGTTGAAAACGGGCAAATCATTGCACTGGCAAACGGGGAAAAAATCATCGGCCCAGTCGATTCTCGTACCATACACAGGAAGGTTTCTCCGTCCGGCGCATAAATATTTCTGGCGGGTGCGCGTCTGGGATCAGACCGGAGCTTCCACTGCCTGGAGCCCAATAGCTGTTTTTACCACTGCGCTCGCCAGCGAAGCGGACTGGTCGGGTGCAAAATGGATAGGCTATGAAGAGCTCCCCGATTCCATGCGGATTGTGCCGGGTATCCACGCTCACTCGGGAAAGGACCCGGAAGGATCAAGACCGAAGAAGGCTGCCGTCTCCCCTTATCTCCGAACCAGTTTCACAGTGAACGGGAAAATAAAGGAAGCCTTTCTCTTTGTGAGTGGACTTGGTCATTACGAATTTTCAATCAACGGTACACAAGTTGGCAGGAGTCTTCTTGCACCGGGATGGACCTGGTACGAAAAAAGAGTGTATTACAACAGTTATGAGATCACCGACCTGATCAGGGAAGGCCGCAATGCCGCAGGTGCCATACTGGGCAGCGGATTTTATAATGTCGACAAAGAAAGATATTACAAACTATTTTCCGCTTTCGGATATCCCAAACTCCGGTGCAGACTAGTAATCAGGTTCACCGATGGGACTGAACAATCCATAGTCACCGGGGAACAATGGAAGACTGCCCACTCACCCATCACTTACAACAGCATCTTTGGAGGTGAAGATTATGACGCAAGACTTGAACAAAAAGGCTGGAATAAACCGGCGTTCGACGACCAGGGTTGGAAAGCAGCAGTGGTGGTGAAGCCGCCCTCGGGCAAACTTGAATCCGAATCCTCGTATCCTGTAACGGTGAAGGACACACTAGATCTCCCTACTATCTCAGAGCCTGCTAAAGGAAAATTCGTCTACGATTTTAAACAAAATGCCTCAGGTATCATCGAGTTGAAGGTAAAGGGGAAGAGGGGACAGAAAATTGAACTCTGGCCCGCTGAATTGCTTACAAAGCAGGGACTGGCAAATCAGCAGGCAAGTGGGAAACCTTATTTTTTTACCTATACACTCAAGGGAGACAGCATAGAATCCTGGAGACCTAAATTCACCTATTATGGTTTTCGGTACGTACAGATAACCGGCGCCGTTCCTGACTCTATCCAACATGCCGACAGTTTACCTGGAATAGTTTCCCTCAGCCTGTTGCACACGACGAGCTCGGCGCCTCAGGCAGGAAGTTTCAACAGTGGTAATGACCAGTTCAACCGGATCAACCAGCTCATCCTTTGGGCCATTCGCAGCAATACTCAGAGCGTGATTACCGATTGTCCGCATCGCGAAAAATTAAGCTGGCTGGAACAGGATCATCTGATGGGAGAGAGCATTCATTTCAACACCGACCTGTATCATCTCTACCGCAAACTGGTATATGACATGATCGATGCGCAGACTTCCGAGGGGCTGGTTCCGGATATTGCTCCCGAGTACGTCGAATTTGTGGATGGATTCAGGGATTCGCCGGAATGGGGATCCTCTGCCGTGATCCTCCCCTGGATGATCTACAAATGGTATGGAGATAAGACGGTAATGGAGACTGCTTATCCGATGATGAAAAAATATACCGCCTACCTGAAAAAAAAATCTTCCGGATACATAGTTTCCCACGGCCTTGGCGATTGGTTTGATTACGGGCCCCGTTCACCAGGAGAGGCACAATTGACACCAAAATCACTAACCGCTACCGCGATTTATTTTTATGATGTGCGACTGCTCGCGGAGATGGCGCGGATACTTGGCAAAACCACTGATGCCAATGCCCTGGATGATGAGGCTGGGGCGATAATGAAGGCATTCAACGAGAAGTTTTTTGACCAACGCACAAAAATTTATTCAACAGGCAGCCAGACTGCTATTGCCATGCCCTATTGTGTTGGATTGGTTCCTGGTAAAGAACGCAAAGCAGTTTTCGAAACACTGATCTCTTCGATCGAAAAATCCGGCAAGGCGCTGACCGCCGGGGACGTGGGCTTCCACTACCTGATCGATGCACTACGAGAGGGCGAAGCCTCGGGCCTGATCTATGAAATGAACGCAAGGTCTGATGTTCCGGGTTATGGTTTCCAATTGAAGAAGGGTGCCACAGCCCTTACCGAATCCTGGCCCGCTCTTGAAGAGGTTTCAAACAATCATCTCATGCTCGGTCACATCATGCAATGGTTCTATGATGGTTTGGGAGGGATCGGACAGTCGGAGAACTCCCAGGCTTATCAGCATCTAATGATCAAACCCGCATTTTTGGATTCCGTGGCTTCAGGGACAGCAACATATCAGACGCCGTATGGAACAGTTTCCTCGTCCTGGAACAAAGTGAGTGGGAACTGGAACCTGCATCTGCAGCTTCCTCCAAATACAAAGGCGACCGTCTCGCTACCTGCGACCAGCATTGAAAACGTAAGGGCAGACCAGCAGAGCCTGACCGGCAACAAAGACATCAGGTCCCCCCGCCAGGAGAATGGCCGGGTGGTCATGGAACTTGGATCGGGTGAATATGAATTTTCCTTCAAGTAAGATAATTTCACGCAAGGCGAAGGGTTTCACGCAAAGGCGAAGGGTTTCACGCAAAGGCGCAAATCTGCCTTCGGCAGACGCAAAGACGCAAGAGAAAATGAATACGTTTCTCTTTCCAGCTGTGTGCGAAATCTTCTTGGCACAAAATCTTTGCGTGAAACCTTCCTTCGCATCCGGACGACATATTTTTTTAATTTTTCGTCTCCCAATATGAATATGAATAATTTTGCCGGATGGAACAAAAACGTGTGTTCATTACGAGACCAATTCCGGATCTTGGTTTGAAACTATTGAATGAAGCGGGGATTGTTTTTACCCAATGGACAGAAAAAAGAGAATTGACGCCGGAGGAATTGATCGCCCACTCCAGGGATGCAGAAGCCCTGATGAGCGTGGGACCGAATAAGATAAACAAACGGTTTTTAGAAGCAAGCAGCCACCTGAAGGTCGTTTCCCTCCATGCAGTCGGATTTGACAATGTAGAAGTGGAAGAAGCGACCCGGCTGGGCATTCCCATTGGGAATACACCGGGGGTGCTCAGTGGAGCCACCGCCGACACCAGCTTTCTACTCATGCTGGCCGTTTCGCGCAAGGCATTTTTTCATCACAAGAGAATTGCACAGGGCGACTGGAAATTCTTTGAGCCAAAGGCCAACCTGGGTATAGAACTTCAGGGAAGGACCCTTGGTATTTATGGACTCGGGAAGATCGGCACCGAAATGGCGAAACGTTGTGTTGGCGCTTATGGTATGAAGGTGATCTATCACAACAGGAATCGCAATGAAGGTGGAGAAAAAGAAACCGGTGCTATTTACGTCACCTTCGACGAATTGCTGAAACAAAGTGATGTGCTGTCGGTTCATACCGCTCTAACCCCCGAAACCAGGGGCGTATTCAATCTTGAAAATTTTCGGAAGATGAAACCAAACGCCATTTTTATCAATGCCGCCAGGGGTTCAATACACGATGAGTCAGCTCTCAGGCAAGCTTTGGATCAGGGAATGATTTGGGGTGCTGGCTTGGATGTCACCAATCCCGAGCCAATGGACAAAAACAATCCTTTACTGGACATGCCCAATGTGGCTGTGCTTCCACATATCGGTTCTGCGACCCAGGAAACCAGGGACGCCATGTCGCGACTTGCCGTTGAAAATATTATTGCTGCTTTAAAAGGTGAAAGGATACCCTATGTGGTCAACCCTGAAGTATATGAAAGAAAATAATTACCCGTCAGATCTTCACGGATTGTCCGCCCGCTGCCGACTTGTATATCGCCTCCACAATCCTGATGTCGCGTAAGCCTTCTTCACCGGGAACAAGCACCTGGATATTTTTGCGGATGGCCATTGCGTCGTCATCCATCTGTTTGGCCTGTTGCCAGGGCACTTCATATGAATGATCGATCTCTCCGGTTGGAGTAGTGCCCCTGACTCCCGCATAAGCGGAATAAGGCGACATGCTGATCTCTCCTTTTTCAAGCATCACCCTGAGGTAGTTTACATTCTCACCGAAACTGGTTTTGATGTCGGCCATAATTCCATTTGGGAATTCGAGAGTGGCAATGGTGGTTTCGTCGAGGCCATTTTTGTATATCTCCGGCCTGGTGGTTGAAGTGACCGCCCTGACCACCTGTATTGGTTCCATACCCGTGCCCATTCTGGCACCCTGGATGGCATACACCCCCATGTCGTACATCACTCCTCCGCCCATTTCTTTTTTCTGTTTCCAGTGATCGGTTCTGGACTCAAAATAGCCGGCCGCGCAACTCACCTTCTTCACCTTCCCCAATGTTTGCCGGTAGATCAGGGTACGGTATTCCTGCGTATTCGGTTCATGTTGCAGGCGGTAACCGATCGACAGTTTTTTCTTGTTTTTGGTGCAGGCGGCGATCATCTCTTCGCATTCAGTGGCGGTGATGGCCATGGGCTTCTCGCACCAAACATGTTTGCCCGCATTGGCCGCCCTGATCACATATTCTTTGTGCATGGATGGAGGTAGCACCACGTAAACTACGTCGATGTCGGGGTTATTGGCGATGCTGTCGAAATTCTGATAGTTGTAAATATTCTTATCCGGAATATTATATTTCTTTTTCCAGGATTCGGCCTTGGCTGGAGTGCCGGTTACAATGCCAGCGAGATAACAATTTTTTGTCTGCTGAAGTGCGGGTGCCAGCAGGTCGGTACTGTAGTACCCAAGCCCTACAAGAGCCACACCAATCCTGGATTTTTTCCAGTCGGCCGATAAAAGTCGCGAAGGACCCAGCATCAACGCACTGCCTCCAAGAGCAAAATTCTTTATAGCGGATCGTCTTGACAGATTTGACATAGCTTCGATTTTTGTGAATTTACATATTCGCACTTGATTTACCTGATCCGGAGCTCAGGTTTGAGATAGGTTCCCGCTTGCCGGTTCAAATCTTTTACATTTGTTCTCCGGTAATACGAACAGATGCACAGAAGAAAATTCTTAGGGTCCACCCTGATCGCAGGTTCAGTCTTCATCGACCTGCCTCTCCTGGTTCGTGCGGGCAATATCGAATCACAGGCCTTTGAATCCGATTTTCTTTCCGTGATTCCCGATCCTGATAAACCAGGTTTCACCAGTTTCCTCGTCGATTCGCTGGGTAAAAAAGTGTTTGGACAAAACCCGGTGCTGCCCGGAAAACAGGAACGGAAAACTGAGTCCAAAACATCAAAGAACTCCGTGAAATATTTTGGCGAAGACGGGTCGCCACTTTGGGACGTAAAATTTGAAGAAAGAAGAATACTGCTATCGGCAACTGCCTCTGAAACAACGGCGATTCCATTTGAACTGCTGATCAACCAGGAGATCAACCATGCCACAATTTTGGGATACTGCCCTGAGAAAAACAGAATCAGCTTACCCTGTCTGCTGCATATGCCCGACAGGGGAACCTTCAGAGTGAGCGCCGACGTTCCGGGAACCATGCTTTTTTTTGATGGACAGCGACGCGTCGACCCGCATCAGGTAAGCATAAATTTTCTTCCCTCACAAGTCGCGGGCTCTGCCATCAGCTATGTGCTAGAAGTGGTAACACTCTATCCTGAACCTGACCTTCCGGAAAAGGAATTCGACCTCGATGGATACAGGCGTGGATTTATCAATATTTTCCAGATGAATCCCAGGAGAAAAATGCTGGCCAACAATTCATCCTCCGATCCGTGCGCCTTCACGCTTTATCTTTATGCGGAAGCAGCACGCTATACGCCTCCACTATGCGAAAAACTCACGGCGATGGACCTGGTAAGGGTTTCCCTTGATCAATACCTGACGGGACAGCTTGCATATGGAATGGTGGGCTACAAGGACAATGCTGAGATCACGAACGCGGCTGCCTGGAATTCTCCTTACAATTCACTTGATGCTTATCCGTCATTACTCATTTCCGCCTGTTATTATATAATTGAAACAAAGGACATAGCCTGGGCCCAAAAAAATTTTGCCGGACTGCTGAAATGGGCCGGGATCATTGCGAATCGGGAGTTTAAAGATAGTGGGTTGATAGCCCATGAAGAGTCGGGCAATGCCGGATCCTGGAAAGGCACCGATAAGCAGCGTCCTTCCAACTGGTGGGATACGGTGGGATTTGGTCACATGGATGCCTATGCGAATGCTTTGGCCTTTCGCGCCTATGTATTGTTTGAAAGAGTGGCTGCCATGTTGAAACAGACGGAACCACAGATCAGTTTTGCGGAAAAATCCGCAAGGCTGAAGGCGGCTTATTATTCAACCTTCCTTAATACCGAGAGTGGTCTGTTGGCAGGTTGGAAAAGCGCAGATGGGAAATTGCACGACTATCAGTTTACCTTTGTACAAGGAGTGGCCATCTGCTATGGATTGGTTAATGGCGAGAAAGCCATCGCCATACTCCGTTCTCTGCTGGATAAGATGAAGAACGCCGGTTTCACGGATTTCGGCCTGGGTTTGCCGGGCAATCTCATTCCTGTCCGGAAAGAGGACTATGCACATCTCGAACACAGGTGGGGCGGCCCATCCCAGGAAGACGGAAGTGATGGATTTCAGATCTATGAGAATGGCGGAGCCACCTCCTGTTACGTGTATTTTACTTTACGCGCGCTGCAGCAATCGGGAATGAAGCGGGAAGCCACAATGATCCTGAAGCCGCTGATGAAAACCCTGAGCAGCGGCGCCTTCCAGGGAAAATGCGAAAATGGCATGAGTCGCGACTGGAAAGACTGGAATGGAGTATGCTGGGGGTATGAAGGCTTTCTGGTCGACAATTACCTGACCTTTGTGGCCGCGCTCAACGAAAAAATTATATAAGCTCACAGATAAAAAAAACATATTGGAAAAGAAAGAGATCATACATCCCGAGAGGGCAGACAAAAATTTTTCGACCGGGGCATTTTCCGCAGGAGTACTCATCGATGGATGGGTATATGTCAGCGGACAGGCAGCAGTTGATTTCAAAACCGGAACGTTCAAGCTGGGTACCATTGAGGAGGAAACCAAACTGACCATGCATAATATCGGCTGCATCCTGCGTGAAGCCGGATGCGACTTTGATGATGTGGTTAAGTGCACTGTCCACCTCGCGGATATAAAAGACTTTGATGTGTACAATAAGATCTATGCTACTTATTTTACGGGCGTCAAGCCGGCCCGCACAACTGTTCAGTCTGTCATGGCCAACAACATCAAGATCGAGATCGACGCCATCGCGAGGGTCAAAACAAAATCCAGGTAATGAAGGCAAGTTCGCCGTGGTGGAAAATAAAGGGCGACGAGCTCATAGACAGTCCTTCCCTTGCTGTTTATCCAGACAGGGTGGAGCAGAATATTGTCAATGCGTTGAAGATTCAGCCCGACAGGAATCTTTTCCGGCCGCACGTGAAGACCAGCAAGATGCCAGGTGTACAACAGCTATTGATGAAACATGGAGTGCGAAAATTCAAATGTAGTACCATTGCTGAGGCAGAAATGCTGGGCGGCGTAAAGGCCCCCGATGTATTGCTCGCCTACCAGCCTTCAGGTCCGAAAATTCAGCGTTTCCTGAAACTAACCAGGGCCTATCCTGAAACTGAATTTTCCTGTCTGGTTGACAATGTCTCAACTGCGTCGATCATTTCCGCTGCGTTCCGTAAGGCCAGGTTAACGGCAAATATTTATATAGACGTAAACAATGGAATGAACCGGACCGGTGCTGCGGTGAGTGACATTGTTCAGCTTTTTCAAACTATTCGTGAACTAAAAGGGTTACGCTTAAGGGGCCTGCACATTTATGATGGTCATATAACTGAGAGCAGTACACGAGAACGGATCAGAAGGGTCCGGGCCGATTTTGCGGAAGTGGACGCCATTTTCGAAGCCCTGAATGATGAAGGCAGGGGAGCCCTGGTGATGATCGCCGGAGGCACTCCAAGTTTTCCCGTGCACGCGAAAAGAAAAAATGTGGAATGCAGTCCC
This sequence comes from uncultured Chitinophagaceae bacterium, assembly GCA_963808065.1. Taxonomy (GTDB): domain Bacteria; phylum Bacteroidota; class Bacteroidia; order Chitinophagales; family Chitinophagaceae; genus Flavitalea. The sequence goes on along the minus strand of CAWEEK010000005.1, from coordinate 529,487 downwards.
GGCACTTTTGTATTCTGGGATGAAGGCTATGGGCACCTCTATCCTGAAATGCCTTATCAGCCCGCGGCCCTGGTGCTGACCCGCGTGGTGTCGGTGATTTCAAAAGATCTGCTCTGCCTGGATCTGGGCTACAAGTCGGTAGCTTCAGAAAAGCCCATGCCCAGGGTAAAATTTCTCAACGAACCGAGGGCAGTACCACTTCACCAAAGCGAAGAACACCTGGTGGTAAAGACCAGGGACGCCCATCGTTTTTCCGCAGGCGACCTCTGGTACGGAGTGCCCATGCATATATGTCCGACAGTGGCGCTTTACGACCAGGCGCTACTGATCAGCAAAGGCGAGCTTTCGGGCGAATGGCCGATAACAGCAAGAAAACGTAAAATTTCAATCTGAGATGAACAGCAGGCGAATCATAATAGACGGACACCTTGACCTGGCCATGAATGCGCTGGAATGGAACCGCGACCTAAAAACACCCGTTTCGGTTATCCGAAGACGTGAAAAGGGATTGACTGACAAGGTGGACCGGGCACATGGCATGGTTTCTCTACCGGAATTAAGAAAGGGGAGAACAGCAGTAGTTGTGGCCACCCAGATTGCAAGATATGTGGATGAAGATGCAAAGCAGGCGGGGTGGAATTCGCCGGAACAGGCCTGGGCACAGACGCAGGGCCAGTTGGCCTGGTATCAGGCAATGGTGTCGGAAGGCGAAATGACACAGATCACCAGTCTGCAAGAACTGGAGGCCCATCTGGCTATCTGGGGTGCAGATGAAGTGGATGAAGAAAAACCTGTCGGCTTCATACTCACCCTGGAGGGAGCCGACTCCCTGGTCAATCTGTCCTACCTTCAACGTGCATATGAATATGGACTACGCGCGCTTGGTCCGGCTCACTACGGTCCAGGCAGGTATGCGCCAGGAACAAATATGGAAGGCCCGCTGACTGCCGCTGGCGTTGACCTTCTTAAAGAAATGGACAGGCTCAAAATGATCCTGGATGTGACCCATCTCACCGATGAGGGTTTCACGCAGGCGATGAATCTGTACAAAGGGCCCGTATGGGCAAGTCATCACAATTGCCGCGCACTTGTGCCTCATCAGCGACAACTGACGGATGACCAGATCAGACAACTGATCGAACGGAATGCGGTCATCGGCGGTGTTCTTGACACCTGGATGCTTAAGAAAGGATGGGAAAGGGGCAAATCCGATCCAAAGCTCGAAGGAGTTTCACTCAATACCCTCATCGATCATTATGATCATATCTGTCAGATTGCCGGTAACAGTCAGCATGTGGCCATCGGTAGCGATCTTGATGGTTGTTTTGGAACCGAGCAATCACCGGGCGACATGGATACCATCGCTGACCTGCAGTCGCTTTCCGGTTTATTATCGCAACGGGGATACAAGGAAATAGATATTGACAATATCTTTTCCAACAACTGGCTAAGGTTTATGCGCAAGGCTTTGCCCTAGAGGTTAAATTAAAAATTAAAAATGAAAAATTAAAAATGTCCCGTAGACAGGGTTAAACCTTAATTTTTTTTCACAGAACCAATCAACTCGATCGCCTTCTTTGCGTTTTCACCGATTTGTGTAAAATCTTTTGCTTCCATCAAAGCCGAACTGATTAGTTTGCTGCCGAGCGCAACAGCGAAGGCACCCACGCTAAACCATCCTGAAAGGTTTTCCTGGGTCAGGTCAACGCCTCCCGAAGGCATCAGTCGCTGGCCCGGAAAGATATCCTTCAGTGCACTGAAATACGAAGGCCCCACCAGGTTGCCCGGGAATACCTTGATCAGCTTCGCATCAAGCTGATGCGCTGTGTTGATCTCAGTTGGCGTCATACATCCCGGCACCCACATCAGCCCCGCAGCATGAGTGAGTTTTCCAATGCCTTCATCAACCACTGGGCAAACTATGAAGTCGGCCTTCGCGTCAATGAAGCTTTTAGCTTCTTTTGTGTTTTTTATCGTGCCGATGCCGATGAGCAGTTGGGGCATGTCGCTATTCACTGCCGATCTCAGGACTTTGAAGTTTTCAAAAGCCGCAGGGCCGCGATTGGTGAATTCAATGGCCCTCACGCCGGCAGCATAAAGCGCGCGCACCACTTCGATACAGGTCGCCGAGTCGTCGTGGTAAAAAAGAGGAAGAAATTTTTGGCTTTCGATCGCTTCCAATACTAAACTGTCTTTTCCCATTTCTCAATTTGAAACTTGTAATAGTGGAAATTATTTGGTCTCCTGTCGCTTTCTTTTTTCCGTAACCTGTTCACCATCGAATCCCCAGTTGTCGGTGTCGACCTCTGTGATCACCACATGTGTTGACTTCGGGTTCTTATTTAACACATCGGCAAGTAATTTGGTTACCCCGGCAATCAGCAATTGTTTCTGTTCTTTGGTTACACCCTCGTTAGTGATCTGAATATTTACGTATGGCATGTTAAAATCAAAAATTAAAAATTAAGAATCGAAGCTCTCGTATTTAAGCATATGATGACGTGAATAAGGCGCAAATTCAAAAATAGAAATGACAATTTGTGATAACTCTCATTGGTGTTTGGAAATTTAAGCTGGACACAGATTCCTTTTATGTAAGCATCCCAGATTTGTAGAATTTTTAATTTTTAATTTTTAATTTTTAATTTACAAAGTTCTCCCCATAAACGGATCCGTCTTGCTGGGTTTGCCGGTTTCCACCCGTCCTGCATATCTTTTACCGAAGAGCGCATTGCCCTTTGAACTGATTGTGAAATCGTACCACCCAAAGCTGGCACTCAGGTTCAGGACCAGAGACTGAGACGCTCTTTGCCCACCGGCGGGATCAAGAACGATATTCCTGTTGGAAGTCTTGTAGGCGTTGTCTATCAGTTCGATTACCTGCGAATGGTCTTCCCGGTTCACCACCTGCACCACCAGGTTGCCGGTCAGCAACTCCGGTCGAAGCGTACTCCGGTCGTAGACGCAAAGTAAATCAATCGCAGGGTCATCCTTGGTGCCCGTGAATTCCCTGAAGAAGCCATTGGGTCCATAGATCATAAGATGATAGATATTGTTCGCAAAATCTCCCAGCTGCCAGCTGGCTGTGATGTCCTCACCCGCTTCCACCGCATAGGCCCATGTCTTCACTTTTTCTCCGCGGAAAACTCCCGGCGCATACACATTGAATGGTGAACCCGCTGCGGCTGTGGCAAAGACCTTGTTACCACTCTTCATGCTGATCTCATAATTTTTCTTATCCATAGATAGTCTGCCATCGGCATACAATTCATATGGAAGCGACGATGAATCCCTGGTGCCCTTTTCCTGCTGAGGTAAAAAAGATGCCTTTCCAGGATTCTTACGGGCCAGTTCCTTTTCCGCTTCTGATAGTGACTTGTAATTTGAGGGTGCCGCTTTGAACTGCGCCTTGTGTATGCCTTCGATAAAACTGTTCCTTTCCAATGACTTAGGCAGTTTGATCGGCTCGCCATTGTAGGGCCGGAAAACCGATGTGAGGTCTCCGCAAATCGAACGCCTCCAGGTACTGATATTCGATTCTTCAATTTTCTTTCCTGTTTTTTTCGACAGGAATTTTTCCAGAAACATTAGAGATGAGGTATGATCGAACACCTGGGAATTCACCCAGCCGCCGCGGCTCCAGGGCGAAGCAATCACCATCGGTACACGATATCCTAATCCGATTGAGCTTTTACGGACCTTGTCTTTGATGGACTGTTGTTCCGCGCCCGCCACATAGTCCACCGCAGTGTTGATGCCTTTGGAAGTAAAGCCCGTTTCTTTCCTGGAAGGGTCGGGAGCAACAAATGGCGGCACATGATCAAAATATCCATCATTCTCGTCATAGGTCAGCACGAAAACCGTCTTCTTCCAGATTTCAGGATTCTGTGTGAGGATGTCCATTACCTCGCTGATGTACCAGGCTCCATACCAGGCGGATGTGGGATGATCAGAAAAATTCGCAGGGGCCACCAGCCAGGATACTGTAGGCAGCACACCATTTTTCACGTCTTCGCGGAATTGGTAGAGTAAATCGCCTTTCGGAATCTTCACTTCCCTTTCGGTGCCGTTTTCAGAATAGGTAAGTCCGCTCAGTTCATGATAAGCGGGATCCCTCCTGTTGTTTACGAAAGCCTTGGCATGAAGGTTTTTTTCCTTAGGACTCAACTTCGCATACTCTTCATTGTTATACAACTTCTTCTGGGCTTCGTCCTTTATCGCGGCCATGTATTCTTTCGACAGGCGCACGTTGTACTGTGTAAAGAACTCAAGGGGATTGTCCGTGAAGTTTGCCAGCCAGTTGGCTTCCTCATCACTGAGACCCGTGTTTACACTTAGTTCGTTTTGGTAAACCTTCCATGGAACGCCATTTTCCTCCAGTCGCTCGGGAAATGTTTTCCAACTGACGGGTGTATCATAATCCGCATCATCGTTCCAAACCCGGGCCATAACGGAGGGATCCGGCTTTTCGCGGACCGTGCCCGACCAGAAGTAAAGTCTGTTTGGTGTGGTGCCGGTGAGTGATGAACAAAAATTCTGATCGCAAACTGTGAACGCATCCGCGAGGGAATAATAAAACGGAATGTCTTCACGGTTGTGATAGCCTAGTGTTAGCGGCATGCCCTTGTATTCGTCATGGCCCGAGACCTTGCTGTCGAGCCATTTGTCATACTTGCCTTCATTCCTTGCATCAACCTGGTCGGCCCAGCCATGAGGAAGTGAATTCATCCAGGTCGCCTTCGTATTTTTTATATCGAGCCGAAAGGGTGCAAAAGTTTCTCCTTTGCTGTTCGACTGTAACCACACAGGATTCTGATCGGGTAAACTGATCGCACGAGGGTCATTGTAACCTCTTACACCCTGCAGTGTTCCGAAGGTATGGTCGAAGGATCGGTTCTCCTGCATAAGAAAAACTATGTGCTCTGCATCCATAAAACTCGTTCCCGCAGCGGGATCGATGGCCAGGGCCCTTGCTATGGACGGCGACAACATATTAAATAATCCAGCGCCACCTGAAACCATGGTCGCTTTTTTCAAAAACTCTCTTCTCGTATCCATAAACTATAAGCCCGTGAAATGATGGGGTGGTAAAAATATACACTAAACTGGTATATTTTTTAAGCATTTGTAATGTTAATTCCTAAATTGTCCCGACGTTTTAAACCAGTATTCGCTAACCAATTGACTCGCCTTTATGAAAAAACGCTCCCGATCTGCAATCCGGCAGATGTACCCCATACTACTATGGGTGATCATATCCTTAATATCTGGTAAAACTTTCGCACAATCCATCACCGGTAAGGTTTCCAACGACAAGGGTGAGGCGATCCCCGGAGCAACTGTGGCTATCAAAGGGAGTCAGGAGGCCAGCACTACAAATGCCGAAGGTCTCTTTTCTATCAACGCACCAGGCACCGCAACACTTGTCTTCAGTTCAGTAGGATACCTTACTCAGGAAATTGCAGTGGGCGGACAAAGTACAATGCAGGTGACCCTTGCTTCAGATAACAAAAACCTCGACGTGGTAATTGTGACCGCCCTTGGTCTGCGAAGAGACGTACGAAAGCTGGGTTACTCCACGGCAACTGTCAATCCTGATCAGCTCACAACAGCAAGAACAACCAACCTGGGCAATAGTTTGCAGGGCAAGGTGGCAGGAATGAATGTGTCGCCCCCGGCAGGAGGTCCCGGTGGATCTACTAAAATAAGGATCAGGGGACAGTCTTCTTTTGGAGGGAACAATTCGCCGTTGATCATTGTAAACGGCATTCCAATTAACAACTCATCAAATTCAGCCACCAAGTCCGGTGACGCCAGCTCCGGGAACAACACGGGTGGCTCTTCCGACAGGGGCGATGGATTGCAGAGCATCAATCCCGATGATATCGAATCCATGACTGTGTTGAAAGGCGCAACGGGTTCCGCGCTGTATGGATTCAGAGCCAAAGACGGTGTTATCCTGATCACAACAAAAACTGGAAAAGGTCAAAAAGGTATAGGCGTGGAACTCACTTCAAACTTCCAGGCCGAAGACGCGCTCGACTTCACCGATTTCCAATACGAATACGGCCAGGGAGAATTTGGTAAACGTCCTACAACTACTTCGGAGGCCCAAAGCTCCGGCGTATGGAGCTTCGGCGAAAAATTCGATGGTGCCGAAACACCGCAGTTCGATGGAACATCCAAACCTTATCTTCCTTACAAGAACCGGATCAAGGATTTTTACCGCACCGGAACAAGCTGGACGAATTCAATAGCGCTCTCCGGCGGGAATGACAAAGGAAATTTCAGACTTGCTTTTGCAAATACGGATGCCAACGCGATAATGCCCAATTCTGATTTCCGCAAACAAATCGTAAACCTTGGATTGAATTATAAGTTTACCGAAAAATTTTCTGTCCAGGTAAATGCAAATTATTCCAACGAACGGCTAAACAATCCTCCTCAGATCGGTTTGCAGGACATGAGCGCAAATACAACCATTTATACCATGGCCAATAGTATTGACGTGGCCTGGCTGAAAGCAAAATACAAGGATGAGAATGGCAATGAACAACCGCTTGCCAGGTTTACCAACAGGAACAATCCGTATTGGGTGGCCTTCAACCGGTTTGAAAGACAGAAACGCGACCGTCTGTTTGGCAACGTTTCGCTTCGCTATCAATTGTTGGACTGGTTATATGTGCAGGGACGTATTGGCCAGGATTATTCCAATACACCTTATGAATACAACCGACCCACCGGTACAAGATCCATCGGGCCTGCACCAACAGGATTCAATGGATATTATTATCAGGACGTGACCGCCCAGCGGGAAAGAAATGCAGACTTTCTTATCGGCGGCACCAAAGAATTTGGCAAGTTCGGCATCGACCTCAACGTAGGCGGTAATTCGCTATACCAGCAGTATGACCAGAATTCGACCAACGTAACCAATTTTTATGTGCGCGACCTCTATACTGTAATGAACGGTCAAACAAAGAATTCAAACTATGGTCTGGGAAGAAAAAAAGTTAATTCACTCTACGGTGCATTGGAACTGTCGTATAATCAGTTCCTTTATCTTACCCTGACCGGACGCCGGGATTGGTTCTCCACATTGAACCCCGAGTCAAATGCTTACACATATCCTTCTGCCAGTTTGAGCTATGTATTTTCAGAAAATGTTAAGCTTCCCGACTGGTTCACCTTTGGTAAAATCAGGGCGGCTTATGCCGAAGTGGGTAGTGATACGGATCCTTATCAGACCGCATTGTATTATTCGCTAAATGGCAACCCGCTTGCAATAAATTACAACGGCGCCAGTTACAACATTGCCCTGGGCAATTCAGGAGCTATTGCTCCAAATAATACACTGAGACCTTCGGCTGTGAAAGAAGCTGAACTCGGCTTGGAACTTAAATTCTTCGGCAGCAGGCTGAATCTTGATGTGGCCGTATATGACAAGAAGACCAATGACGAGATCCTGAATGTGGACGTATCCTATTCTTCCGGGTTTAACCAAACCAAGGTAAACATCGGAAAATTGCAGAACAAGGGATTTGAAGTGTTGCTTAGCGTAATTCCCGTGAAAACTCAGAACACGACCTGGGAGATGGGCTTCAACGCCAGCTATAACCAGAGTAAGGTACTCCAGCTCGCCAACGGCCAGCAACGATTCGACGTAGGAAGCGGCGAATTTTTCGGAACCGTGTCGCATGAAGTTGGAATGCCGCTCGCCTCACTCCGGGGATTCGACTATGCAAGAGATGATAAGGGAAACATTATCACCAATGGTGGATTGTTCAGCCAGGGACAAGTCGTTACGTTTGGTAGTGCCATACCAAAATGGACCGGCGGATGGTTGAACACAGTCAACTGGAAAAAACTGAGAATATTTACGCAGGTGGATTTCAAGGCCGGTCATAAGATCATGTCCAATTCCAACCTGAACATGCTTCGTGAAGGACTCACGCAGTCTTCGCTGGTGGGGCGCGAAGGAGGAGTGGTGTTCGACGCAGTGAATGCGGATGGCACGGCAAATTCCACAGCGGTAGAGGCCGAACAATTCTACAGTACATACCGGGCCACCAACATCGCCACGCCATTCCTCTATAATGGTGCTTTTGTCCGCTGGAGAACATTGTCCATCGGTTATGATCTTTCGGACATGCTCAGCAAATCATTTATTAAAGGGCTCAGCGTGTCACTGCTGATGAATAATGTGCTGATGTTCAAAAAATATCTTGACAATCTGGATCCTGAAGCACAAGTTTCCGCTTCGGATAATTTCCAGGGTATTGAAACCCACACACTGCCCACTACGCGTAGCTATGGGATCAATCTGAATGTCAAATTTTAACCTTACAAAACTCATTATGAAAAAAATATTTCTAATAATCCTTGTGGCCTGCGGTATGATCGGGCTGAACAGTTGCGACAAGGATTTCGAACAGCTTAATATCAACCCCGTTCAGCCACCAAACCTGGATCCGGGATATTTATTTGCCAACGCGCAGTTTTATTCCTTCCTGAATACTATGAATTTTCAACAGGCGCTGGTACAACAGGTACACAGCCCGTTTACCGGGGTGATCGAAGGTGGGAATCACAATGCCCTCAACGATCTGAACTCTAATATCATCTATAATTTTATGTTCAGTGGCTCGGGCAATGGCAACAACGGCCCCGTGAAATTACTAACGGACATCCTCGATCAGACCGCCGGCAATGACGGCAAGTCAAACCTGTATAATATGGCGCGGATCTGGAAGTCATATGTTTACATGGTTCTGGTTGATACTTATGGAGACGTTCCTTACACCGAAGCCGGCAAGGCCTACCTGAGTAATACATTCCTTCCCAAATACGATGACCAGAAAATGATTTATGACTCCATTCTGATTGAATTGGATGCCGCTTCCAAAGCACTTGATGACGCCAAGCCTATTGAGAGCAATGAAATCCTCTACCAGGGCGACATCGCGAAATGGAGAAAGCTGGGCAACTCACTCTTGCTTCGGGCTGCGATGCGTTTATCAAAGGTGGATCCTTCCAAGGCACAACAATATGTTACCAGCGCGATCGCGGGTGGATTGATGGAATCGAATGACGACAATGCCTATGTCCGTTACAATGGAACATTCAATTCACCGACAGCGGGCATATTTCAGGGCACGGAAAGAGCCAATTATTATCTGGGAGCTCCTTTTGTTGAAGAACTCAAAAGCACTGATGACCCGAGGTTGAAATTCATTGCCGTGAAATACGAATCTCCCGGCACGTCTGACCCAGGCGCCGCGGATACGGATCCGGCGAACCAGGAAGGCATGCCTTTTGGTTACAATGAATCCACGATTGCCAATGCTCCAGACTTTCCTGGAAAGATCGGATCTGCCTGGGCATACTCGCAAGTGAACAGAAGTACATTCGGAAAAATTGATGCCCCTGGCTTCTTTGTTACTTATTCACAAACGCAATTATTATTGGCGGAAGCGATACAGAGAGGCTGGGCCTCGGGAGATGTTGCTACTGTTTATGAAACGGGCGTCAGGGCACATATGGATGAACTGAAACAGGTGAGTGGTTCTGCCGATGTCACCGTTTCGGACCAGGATGCCTATATGCTGGCGAATCCATTCAACGTGGCGACCGCACTGGAGCAGATCAATACGCAGTATTGGATATCTTCTTTCATGAATGGTCCAGAAGCATGGGCGAATTTCAGAAGAAGCGGATATCCGGCGCTGACAGCTAATCCGTATCCAAGTGCGGACCCCAGTATTACGGATGGTTTTGTTCACCGGCTCGTTTATCCCGACAGGGAAAAGTCGGTGAATTCGACAAATTATCAGGAGGCTGTCGCAAGACAGGGTCCGGATAATATGGCTACCAGGATATTCTGGGACACACCGTGAATCAGAGCGCTTCGCCCGCCATAGCTGCAAAGCAGCGAAGGCGGGGAGTGCGGAGTGCGAAGGTGGGAGGAAAAGGAGAGCCAAGTGCGGAGAGCGAAGTGCGAAAGAGGGGAAGAATCAGAGAGAGAGAGAGGAAATACCGCCCCGATCATTTTTGTGGTTTGAAAAGAAAATGATAAATCTGATTATCTTTCGGTATGCCACCAACTACCCGGATCAGGTCAATTGACTTTCTTCGTGGGCTTGTGATGATCATCATGGCCCTTGATCACACCAGGGATTTATTTCATGTGTCAGCATTTACACTAGATCCCCTGGATCTTAAAACAACGACTCCATTTTTATTTTTTACGCGCTGGATCACCCATTTCTGTGCGCCTGTTTTTGTTTTTCTGAGCGGCACCTCCGCTTTTCTCCAATCGCTCAGGAAACCCGCCAACCAGCTAAGGTGGTTCCTGTTTACGCGCGGACTATGGCTGATTGTAGCAGAACTATTGATCGTCACGCTGGGGATCAGCTTCGACATCTACTATCATATGCTGATCTTCCAGGTGATCTGGGCCATCGGCATCAGCATGGTTTTTCTTTCATTGATCATACGCCTGCCCTTTCCTGTTGTGCTGGCGCTGGGGTTGATTATAGTCTGCGGCCACAATCTGCTCGACATCCTTGAAGTTCCGCCGCAGACTGCGCCTGTCTGGCTCCAGGGCGTGCACCAACAGGCTTTTATCCCAGTCACCAGTAAACTCACGCTGGTGTTCTTTTATCCGTTTCTTCCCTGGGTGGGCATCATGGTGCTTGGGTATTGTTTTGGAAAGGTGTACACGATGGAACCGCTTGAAAGGAAAAAGATCATTCTGCGTTTGGGTCTTGGGGGCATTGCGGCCTTTGTCCTGCTCAGGTTGCTGAATGGTTATGGAGACTCCCTGCCCTGGTCGGTTCAGGATTCATTGTTATATACCGTAATGAGTTTTGTAAATACCCAAAAATATCCCCCTTCCCTTTTGTATTTCCTGATGACCATCGGCCCCGCATTGGTCGTCCTCGCCTTGTCCGAAAACCTGCATAACCGTTTCAGTTCATTTGCGATGGTTTATGGCAATGTTCCATTCTTTTATTACATAGCGCATTTTTACCTGATACACCTGGTTTCAGCCATCCTCTTCCTGCTGAGGGGTCATTCTGTGGAACGTGGCATGGAGGGCGTACCAAACCTGCCGTTCAAATTTCTGATTCCGGGTGAGGGATATTCACTGGGCATTGTTTACCTGGTATGGATACTGATCGTGTTATTTCTTTACCCGCTATGCCGGGCCTACGGTCAATACAAGCGTAACCACCACTACGCGTGGCTGAGTTATCTTTGACGGCTGATGATGCGAATGATAATTACTGGAGCTTCAGGGCTTGTAGGTTCCGAAACCCTGCGAAGGGCGCTGGACCATAGAGAAGTGTCAGCGGTGACCGCATTGGTTCGCAGTCCCCTGCAGATTTCGCATCCAAAACTCGAAGTTGTCATCCACAAGAATTTCCTGAGTTATGAGGAGCGGGGCGAGCTCTTTGCAAATCATGAAGCTTGCATCTGGTGCCTTGGTATCTCACAGTCAAGGGTAACCGCTAACGAATATTTTATTATTACTCATGATTATCCTCTCGCAGCCGCGAGGGCTGCTTACCATTTCAACCCTGAGATGGTATTCAGTTTTGTCAGCGCAATGGGCGCCGATCCAACTGGCCGGATCCCATTGAGGTTTGCAAGAGTGAAAGGGCAGACCGAGAGCGCACTGGCAAGTGTAGGACTCCATCATCTTAATATCTTCAGGCCCGGTGCCGTTCTTCACAACCCCGGTCAAAAACAGCCAGGGTGGTATAAATATGCCGAGAGGCTAATGATGCGTTTCTTTTCACTGGCTTTTCCCTCGCGTTCTATCCGTGTTGCCGACCTTGCCCGGATTATTCTGAATATCACAGTTGCCGGGGGACCAGGCAGGATATACCACCAGGCGGAACTCAGTAAACGGAGCAAGACATCAGAAACCTGACATTTGCTAAATTTTACCCGATCAATTTTTATGAGCGTAAAGGGAAACACAATGTTGAAGATTTTGATAGCAATTTTTTTACTGGCAATGCAGGGTATGATCCCGTTGTATGCTCAGCATGATGGTGGGCGTTCCTATGCGACCAGGCTCTGGTATAAAAAGCCGGCAGTGAACTGGAACGATGCCCTGCCACTTGGCAATGGTCGGCTTGGGGCGATGATATATGGGGGAGTGTCCTCCGAACTGATCGAGCTGAATGAAGCAACGCTTTGGTCCGGTGAACCAAAGGACTGGAATACCCCTGTGACAAAGAAATATCTCCCACGCATCCGGAAAGCTGCGCTGAACGGACAATACAAACTGGCCGATAGCCTTTCAAGGCTCACCCAGGGACCCTATACTCAGTCATACATGCCAATGGCCGATCTCCGTATTGACTATGCGCGCATGACTGATTCTTCGGACTATGTCCGCGAACTTGACCTGGACAGCGCGATATCCAAAGTAAGATTTAGTAATGGTGGACATCGGTTTACAAAAACAGCTTTCGTGAGCCATCCCGATCAGGCCGTGGTGATGGATCTTGCCGGAGACGCCGCGGGACTCCTGAATTTTACCATCAACCTCAGCAGCAAGGTTTACCACCGGGTATATGTAGTTGAACCGGGTCACATCATGCTTACCGGAAAGTGTCCACGACAAATGGAACCTCTTTACCGGAAGATCCCGGAATGGCAGGCGATGCAATATGATCCCTTCGATGGCATGAAGTTCGAAGTGCACCTACGCGTGAAAAACCGCGGTGGATCGGTGAAAACCGTGGGCAATTCAATTGTTGTGGACCATGCGGATGGCGCAACGATATACATCTCGGCGGCAACTACCTTCAACGGTTTTGATAAGTCACCCTCGACCGAGGGAAAAGATGCGGCCGCCGAAGCGCTTCGTTACCTCAACGCGGCCGCTGCCAAAAACTTTGAAGAACTGCTGTCCGCGCACGTTGCAGACTATCAGCCTTTCTTTCGCAGAGTGAAGCTCGACCTGGGCGTGAGCCCGAATGCTGCGCTGCCAACCGACGAGCGGCTAAAGAAAATGAAGGAGGCTACGGACAACGAACTGGTAGCGCTGGTAGCCCAGTATGGAAGGTATTTGTTGATTTCGGGATCCAGGCCCGGGGGACAGCCGGTGAATCTCAAAGGCATCTGGAACAACAGACTGCGGCCGGAATACAGTTCTAACTGGGCCCTCGACCATGATGCCCAGATGTGGTATTATCCAGTTGAAACAAATAACCTTTCCGAGATGCACGAACCTTTTCTGGAACTGATCCGGGAGCTGGCCGTGAATGGAGCAAGAACCGCAAAGGTAAATTATGGTATGAAGGGCTGGTGTGCCCACCACAACACGGATATCTGGCGTCTCACCGGATCGGTGGGCAACTATGGAGAGGGCAACCCACACTGGGCGTCCTGGAATCTTTCCAACGCCTGGCTCTGCAGTCATTTGTATGATCACTATCTCTTTACCGGAGATGTCGATTTTCTTAGGAAGAAAGCCTGGCCGGTGATGAAAGGCGCCGCAGAATTTTTGCTCGACTGGCTGGTGAAAACCAAAGCAGGGATCTATATTTCTGTTCCCTCTGTTTCTCCCGAAAATACCTTTATCACTGAAAAAGGAGACACCGGTCAGATCAGCGTAAACTCAACCTGTGACATCGCGCTGGCAAAAGAACTGTTTAGGAATTGCATCGAGGCCGGCAAAATATTAAAGGTTTCGCGTCCCTTCCTGGATATGCTGAGGGAGAGGCTGAGGCATCTTGCCGACTACCCCATCGGATCGAAAGGGCAATTACTCGAATGGTCAAAAGAATGGAAGGCAGTAGACCCAGCTCACCGCCATCTCAGCCACCTGTATCCGGTTTTTCCCGGTAGCGAGATCTCGCCTTTTCTTACACCAGGACTGAGTAATGCCGCTGCGGTTGCCCTGTCCATGCGCGAGCCGACCAACAGCACCTGGGGATTCTCCTGGAAGGCCGCTTGCTGGGCCCGACTGGGCAAGGGCGATAGCGCCTGGTCGGAGCTGAGCCGACAGATCCGATATGTTGACCCACAAAGTACTTCCAGCCAGGATAATTATGGCCTCTATCCCAACCTCTTCAACTCAGAGGCGCCCTTTACCATTATGAATGGCAACGGCTGCGCCACCGCGGTGATCACCGAAATGATTGTGCAGTCACATACCGGCATCATCGATCTGTTGCCGGCGCTACCAAAGATCTTCTCGCAGGGAAAAGCAGAAGGTCTCCGTGCAAGAGGAGGGTTCGAACTGAGCATATCCTGGAAACAAAATGCGCTTGATGAGGCGAGGGTGGTGTCGAAACTTGGAAAGCGATGCAGAATCAGGTCTGAGAAACCCATTGCCGTCTATGAAAATAATAAGAAATTAAGGTTACAACCCGTGAAAAACATCTACAGTTTCGACACTAATAAAGGCGCTGTTTACGTCATAAAATAAGGTACCTTATATGGTTGAAATCCTATATTTGTATAGTTGGTCATTTGGCTTAACTTATTTAAACATACCATGAATAATTTTCTCAGAGCAATTATCGCTGGTTACGGAGCAAAAAAACTTGGAGGAGGTTGTTTCGGAACTATCATCGTCTTTATTATTATTTGGTATGCTTTGGGTCATTGTAATTGATATTTAAGCGGCGGAATTTCCTACGCGCAGGCGGATCCTGAATTATTCATGATTTGAAAATTGCTGTATTGGCAATACAAACCCCCACTAAACGATCCATGTCCTTGTTGGCCGGAGGAGGAGAAACCGGAAAGCTCATCCGTGCCCACGACTGGTCGGATTCCTCACTCGGCACTCCCGACAACTGGCCGCAGAGTCTCAAAACAACACTCAGTATCATTCTTCATTCCCGCTTCCCGATGTTTTTGTTTTGGGGAAGGGAGCATATTTGTTTTTACAATGACGCCTACCGCCCAAGCCTGGGCAATAATGGCAAGCACCCCGATGCCATCGGTCGCAAGGGTGATGAGGTCTGGCCCGAGATCTGGGATTTTATCAAGCCATTGATCGACCAGGCCATGATCTCAGGCGAAGCCACCTGGCACGAAAACCAGCTGTTACCGATCTTTCGCAATGGGCAAATGGAAGACGTTTACTGGACATTCAGCTATAGTCCGGTTAATGACGAATCCGGCTCCCATGCCGGCGTGCTGGTCACCTGCACCGAAACCACGAACAGCGTACTCGCGCTCACCAGTATGCGGGAAAGCGAACAACGCTTCAAAAGCCTGATCAACCAGGCAACCGTAGGCGTCGTAGTGCTGATGGGGAAAGAATTGAAAATAGAAGTTGCCAACGACAAATATTGTGAGCTGATCCGCAAGCCGAGACAAATGCTCATCGGCAGGAAGTTATTTGATGTCCATCCCGAGGCGGAAGAAGAGTTTAGACCGGTTATCGAAGAAGTTCTTCTTAATGGAAGGGAGCTTCATCTTTCAGAAAATACTTCGTGGATTAAGCAGGACGAGGAACAACTCCCCGTTTATATGAACCTGACCTACCAGCCTTATAAGGAACTTGATGGAAAGATCGGCGGGGTCATCGTTCTTGTGACCGACATTACGGAACAGGTGAACGCCCTCCGTAAGATCGCTTTCGAGGAAGAACGGTCGCGCCTTGCCATTGACTCTGCGGAACTGGGTGTTTTTGAAGTAGAGCTCCCAAGCAACAAGATGCTTAGCAATTCGAGGTTCGACGCGTTGTTTGGGTATTCGCAACCAGTCACCAGAAACGAATACGCGGCTGCCCTCATCCCGGAAGACCTGCCAGTCAGGAACAGTGCCATTGAGAAGGCGCTGGCAAGCGGAAATCTCGCGTATGAGGTAAGGGTGAAATGGAAAGATGGGTCTATTCACTGGATCAAGGTCAACGGGCGGGTGTTCAAGGACGAAGATGGCGAGCCGGTGAAAATGTTGGGTGTGGTACAGGAAACGACCGAACAGAAGAGCAGCTCTGAGGCACTTTCATCACTGGTAACGGAACGAACCCGTGAGCTCAGTGAGTCAAATATCCAGCTACAGAATATCAATTCCGAACTTCAGCAGTTTGTGCATGTGAGCAGTCACGACCTGCAGGAACCACTGAGAAAGATCCAGACCTATGTGGAGATGATCAGCCATCGCGATTTTGACAAACTCAGCGAAGATTCCCGGAATCACTTTACCAAGATCAGCTCTGCGGCCGGCAGATTGAGCGCCTCATTAAAGGGCCTGCTCGAGTTCAACAGCCTCAACCGCGAAGAACAATATGAGGAGACGAATCTGAATACGATTATAGAAAATGTTCAATCGGACCTGGAACTGTTGATTGAACAGAAAAATGCAAGTCTGATCGTTCAACCACTCCCGGTTATCCGGGCCATTCCTGTGCAGATGCAGCAACTTTTGTACAACCTCGTAAATAACGCCCTTAAATTTTCAAAACCGGATACAGAACCTGTAATCAGAATCGAGTGCGGCATGTCAACTGCCACAGAAGAAAACGACTACCCGAAAACCTTCCACCACATAACGGTGACGGACAACGGAATCGGCTTTGATCCTGCGAATGCGGAAAAAATTTTCGTCATTTTTCAACGCCTGCACGACCGTCGGTCATATAGCGGTACCGGCATAGGTCTCGCACTTTGCAGAAAAGTGGTGCAGAACCACAATGGCAAAATCTGGGCTGAATCCCGGGAAGGCAAGGGCGCGACCTTTCATATTCTCATCCCCAGAGGATAATCAGCCTTCACACCGATCACAGTTTTACAACAAAAAAGATTTTTTTGGCCGGAAAAAAGAAAGCTTGTTATATTTGTCTACCAAGTTGGTAGACTAATGCAATTGCCCTGTTTGTCCATTAGCCACGGGGTTGAAATACAACACATTCAGGTTGTAAAGCAGCAGTTTAACCTTTAGGATAACCGGTGGTTGGTTTGCTCGAAGGTTAGCTGTTGCTTTACAACTTTTTATCTGCCTGTTGATCTATCTTTATTCACTTTAAATTTAAACAGGTTTCTGCGGATGGGCGATGAGGATTTCGATGCAATCGTGGTAGGCTCAGGACCCAATGGTCTGGCCGCTGCTATCACGATGCAAAGAGAGGGATTGAACGTTCTGCTGGTTGAGGCCAGGCCTACTGTTGGGGGAGGACTGCGCACAGCTGAGCTCACCCTGCCCGGCTTCAGACACGACATCTGCTCAACCATCCATAGCCTGGGCGTGATGTCTCCGTTTTTCTCAACATTACCGCTGGCCGAGCACGGGCTGGAATACGCCTTCCCGGAAATTGCGGCCGCTCATCCCCTTGACAACGGCACAGCCGGGGTCCTCAAAGGATCAGTAAGTGAAACCGCGGCCCTGCTTGGAGAAGACGGCGATACTTACCGCCGGATTATGGCACCACTGGTGCGTGACTGGCCACTGATCGCGGGAAACATCCTGTCGCCGCTCAAATTTCCCGGTCATCCGCTGGCCATGGCAAAGTTTGGATTAACCGCCCTCCGTCCGGCCACACATCTGGCAAAACGATTTAAGACCCGGGAAGCGAAAAGCTTATGGGCGGGCATTGCTGCTCATTCGATTCAACCTCTCTCCAATATTGCCACTTCCGCATTTGGCCTCGTGCTCGCCGCTTCAGCACATATACGTGGCTGGCCCGCATCCAAAGGAGGATCACAATCGATGGCCAATGCGTTGCTCTCTTATTTTACTTCTTTGGGCGGTCGGTTCCGGCCCGACTTTGAAGTTGGCAGTCTTTCCCAACTTCCTTCTTCCAAAGCGATCCTGTTCGATCTTACCCCCAGACAGATGCAAAGAATTGCAGGCGAGAGATTTTCCGGTTTTTACAATCGCCAGCTCGCAGGCTACCGTTATGGCGTGGGAATTTTTAAAGTAGACTGGGCCCTCGATGGTCCCATACCTTTTATCAATGAAGACTGCCGTAAGGCCGGGACTGTTCATCTCGGAAACAGTTTTGAAGAGATTGCTGCCTATGAGAAAGCAATCTGGAGCAATGACCTCAGTCATAAACCTTTTGTACTGATGGTACAGCAAAGCGTGTTCGATCGTACCCGGGCACCTGAAGGCAAGCACACCGTCTGGGGTTATTGTCATGTACCCCATGGTTCAACAACCGACATGACCCCCGCCATCGAGGCGCAGGTTGAACGTTTCGCACCCGGGTTCAGCAAGCTGATCCTGGCAAGACATACGATGAACACCGCGCAACTCGAGGCCTACAACCCGAACCTGGTAGGCGGAGACATCAATGGGGGAGTGATCGACATCACCCAGCTTTACACACGGCCCGCGCTGAGGTTCTCTCCATACCGGACTTCCGCAAAAGGGTTGTACATCTGTTCTTCATCCACACCTCCCGGTGGGGGAGTCCATGGCATGTGCGGCTATCATGCTGCAAGGCGCGCATTGAAGGATATTTTTAAAATGAACATTTCAAAATCATAATTCATAATGACAGTAATCAACAAGAAATTTCAATTGCACGAAGACTGGGCCATCGTCATTCTCGGATTCCTGATCATTGTACTTATGCTTGCTGGTGTCGCATACCCCGTACCGTCATACAGCTGGGGAAGCGGACCGGAGTTTCTGTCAACCATCCTGTCACCGGGTAACCTCGCCGCCCTCGGTCTGCAATATTTTTTTGTATTGATCTTCGTTTTTCTCGCGGCCTTGCTAACGGGCAAACCCATCAGCAAACTATTGATTGTTTTTACCTCAGTTTATCTGCTGTCCATCATTGCGATGATATTGGCGGGCAGCAAGCAGATCAAGATTCTTAACTTCGAATCGGTGATCTTCAGCCTGACACTCGGTCTGCTCATCGGCAATACCATGCGTTTGCCCGAATGGTTCAGGTCCGCATTGTCGGCGGAATTGTTTGTTAAAATAGGCCTGGTGCTGCTGGGCACGGCTATCATATTCAGGGACATACTAAAGGCCGGTTCCTTTGGCCTGGTGCAAAGCCTGGTAGTGGTGCTTTCGGTTTGGTATTTTGCTTACTGGATTTGCGGCAGACTTAAAATAGACAAGGAGATGACGATGATGATATCCAGTGCTGTTTCGATCTGCGGCGTATCCGCGGCCATTGCTACCGCCGGCGCCATCAAGGGCGATTCGAAGAAACTCTCCTATGTGATTTCCCTGGTACTCGTCACCGCCATCCCCATGATGATCGGCATGCCCTATCTCGCCCGGTATTTCGGCTTGTCGCAGGAAGTGACAGGCGCCTGGTTGGGAGGAACCATCGATACAACGGGAGCGGTGGTGGCTTCCGGCACTCTTGTTGGAGAAACGGCACTAAAGATCAGTACCATCGTTAAGTTTTCACAAAATGTGTTATTGGGCATTGCTGCCTTTGCCATTTCCATCTACTGGACATTCCGGGGCAACAAAATAGATGGAAAGGAAAATGAGGCACCCAGTTTTAAGGTGATCTGGGACAGGTTTCCAAAATTTGTTCTGGGTTTTATCGGTGCCTCCCTGCTGTTCTCATTTTTTATTCAGCCTGAAACCGCGGCGGGAGTGAAGGACAGCCTGAAAAATATCCAGACCCTTTGGTTTGTACTGGCATTCACGAGCATCGGACTGGAAACGAATTTCTCCGATCTGTTCACACAGGAAAACCGAAAACCACTTTTTGGTTTCCTGATCGCCCAGGTTTTCAACATAATTGTTACTCTCGGCATCGCCTGGTTGTTGTTTCATTAGCCTTCTTTTTTTAAACCTCTTTTTCAAAGAGGAACCCTGACCTACTTTTTTGAGAAAAAGTAGGCAAAAAATCAAGGCTCACATTGGAAAGACTAAAAATCGTATCTCCGGGCTGAAGAAAAACAAGTCACAACATTGGAACAAATCCCAGCTTTTGAAGGACTTACCAGCTAAGAATAATTCCCAGCCACAATAACATCTGTTTTTCTTCCTCGCCCGCCGGAGCCTTAGCGAAGGCGGGTGACGCCCTTCGATTCGATTTACTTAACGTCTTTCCAATGTATGCCTATAGGATAAACAGAAAGAGAAAGAGAAAGAGAAAGAGGGAGAAAGAGAAAGAGAAAGAGAAAGAGAAAGAGAAGAGAAAGAGGAAGAGGGGAGAAACAGAAACAGAAAGAGAAAGAGGAAAACGAAGAGGGCGGAGCGAAGCGCTCTTCGCACTGTTTCTTCGCCCTGATTTATCGCGCTCCGCTCTCTTTCTTCCCGCCTACGCTAAAGCTTCGGCGCGCGAGGCGCTCTGACTCGTCCTCTTTCTCTTTCTGCTTCCTCCTGTTTCTCTTTCTGTTTCTCTTTCTGATTCCTCCTGTTTCTGTTTCTGTTCCTGTTCCTCTTTCTGTTTCTCTTTCTGATTCCTCCTGTTTCTGTTTCTGTTCCTGTTCCTCTTTCTGTTTCTCTTTCTGATTCCTCCTGTTTCTGTTCCTGTTCCTGTTCCTCTTTCTGTTCCTGTTTAATTATTTTCTTTAGTTTCGGAACATTGCGGAAACAAAAATTTCCAACCGAAACCAAAATCGCATGGTCATGCCAGGGAGATTAATACTCATACTTATTTTATTTACCGGGCAGCTCGCTCAGAGTCAGTTTGCGGTCAGTGCCAATAACAGATTCCTGACGAAAAATGGCAAGCCATTTTTCTGGCTCGGCGACACGGCCTGGGAATTGTTCCACCGACTGAACCGCGAGGAAGCCGACCGCTACCTTCAAAAAAGAAAGGAACAGGGTTTCACCATCATTCAGGCGGTAGTGCTTGCCGAAATGGATGGCATTCGCAAACCCAATGCCTATGGACACCTACCCTTGCTAAATGAAGATCCTGCCAGGCCGGATGAAAAATATTTCGAGCATGTAGATTATATCATCGACAAGGCAGATTCCCTTGGAATCAACATCGCCCTGCTTCCCTGCTGGGGCGACAAGATCGATAAGGGAAGGTGGGGAAAGGGTCCTGAAATACTGAATCAAAAAAATGCTGCGGCGCTGGGCACCTGGCTGGCACAGCGCTATCGAAACAGGAAGAATATTATCTGGGTTTTGGGCGGTGACCGAAATCCAAGGAATGAAGCCGATGTTGCCATCTGGAACGCAATGGGCAATGCCATCCAGCAGGCAACGGCCAACAAGGCAGTCATTTCATTCCACCCAACAAGCGGGGCTTACAGTTCCGCGGAATGGTTTCATAAACAAAGCTGGCTGTCGTTCAACATGTTTCAGACCGGTCATTGCCGCGATGAAAAAGTGTACGACAAGATCGGGGCTGTATACAAACTGTCTCCGGTTAAGCCGGTGATGGATGCGGAATCGATTTATGAAGATCATCCCATTTGTTTCAATGCCAGGGACCTTGGGTTGTCAAATGCATACGACATCCGCAGACTGGCCTACCTCGACCTATTCTCTGGCGCCTTCGGTCATTCTTATGGATGTCATGACGTATGGCAGATGTATAGTCCCCGCGAAGAGTCAGTCAATGGTGCCACAAAATACTGGTACGACGCGCTGGATCTTCCCGGCGCCAATCAATTGAAATATGTAAGAAAGCTGATAGAAATGCATTCCATTGCCGACCGTGTGCCGGACCAGTCAATCATAAAAGAAAATAATTACCCGCCCTCTCAACGAATCCAGGCCACAAGGGGGAAGGATTATATTTTTGTTTACACAGCAGAGGGATTGCCGTTTACACTGATGCCCCGGAAGATTGCCGGACAGGAATTCACCGGGCATTGGATGAACCCGAGAGATGGCTCCCTGAAGGAAGCAGGAAAAATTTCCGTGTCCGTTCCACAGCTGATGAGCCCACCCACCACAGGCTATGGACAGGACTGGGTGCTGGTGATAGAAAATGAAAACTATAAAACCTCAACTGCCGTCAATCCTTTTTAATTCATCATCCGCCCCGCCAGCAGGCCGCCTGGGCGTAGCTCGGGCCTCGCTACCAAACCGATAAACAAATCCAAGCGTTACTACCCGTGTATCGCGGGTGATCTTAAAATATTCGGTTGCCCCTTTGAAAATGGTATTTCCCTTCATGGCCTGCGTGTAGAATATATCTCTCCAACTGAGTTTCAGCGTTGCCCTGTTTCGCAACAGCTGCTTTGCTAAACCGATGCCTACCTGACCGGTGGGATCCGTGATTTCCTGTAGCTCCTGTTCGCTGTGTTGGTACACGCCCGTCAGTTCCCCTGACCAGCCTTTTTTGAAATTGAACTGGTTGTTCAGGTTGAAATTAAACTGCGTGAGGGCGGTCTTTCTTTCATCCCATACAAATCCCTTGATCTTTTTATAACTCAGAATTGCTTCGGCTGTGAAAGACCACCAGCTCAATGGCGAAAGCTGTGAACTGACCGTAAGACTAAAATTTTCCATTTTCTCCAGGTTGCCTTCCGTGTAGGTGATAATATTTGTACTGTCGGCATAAAAGATCTGCGAGAAATAATCCTTCGTATAACTATAACCCAAACTCGTTACCAGTACGCCCTTGAATGAATGGCTGAGTTCTGTGTTCCAGGTATACTGCGGCCGGTAATATGGATTGCCGCTTTCATAGGTATATTTGTTGATCACATATACAAACGGGTTTAACGAACGGAACCCCGGTCTGTCGATCCTTCGTCCCGCGCTGAATGAGAAATTATTCAGCGAGTCGGCCTGGACGCTGATCGTTGCGGTGGGAAAAAGACTGTTGTATTTTCTTGAGAATGATGAATCCTTGACCAGGGCGTTTCCAAGTTGTTTGGCATCATATCCCGTGAATTCATACCTCAGCCCTCCCTGGACTGTCCATTTTTCCTTCGTTTTTTTCATGGTGGCGTAGGCAGCATGGATCTGCTCGTCATAAATAAAATGATTGGTCTTGCCCAGGTCTGTTTCCCAGCTGCCACCGTCGGTGCTGCTGATATATTCGGCTTTATTGTTTGTAAGCACTCTCGATGATTTCCAGCCTGCTTCAAGAGAAGCACCCTTGCCGATATTCTGGATGTAGTCGGCCTTAGCGGAAAAAACGCTGAGGGTGGAAGGAAGGTCGCCGCGGATCTCTTCTTGGTATCCATTGATAATATCCAGCACGTTAATATATTTTTGCCTGTTGTGTATCCTGTAACCAAGATAATTCACGTCAACAGTCAGTTCCCTTCCTTCATTAAAAACATGTCTGCCGGTGAGGTTGACGGTTCCATTTGTGGTCCTGTCGAGGTTGTCGCTGTTGGTGAAGATCACCGAGTCTGTTCTTTCTGCCGCATCTTTCCAGATCGCGGTGTTGGTGCCTTTGAACATTCTTTTGAACCCTGCTCCGCTAAGAACTAGCCCAAGCGTGGTTTTCGGACTAATAAAATAATCCACACCTGCTTTGACATTTTTTGAAGGGATCCGGCCTTTGAACCACGAGGGCTGATCGAGGATGCTCACCAGATGGTTGCTTCCATCATCAGAATAGTATTTTCGAAGCGCGTAGAAATCGCTGAAGTTATTATTCACGTTCACCCCGGCTGACAGGTAGAAATTGAGCTTTCCGCTATAGTAGTTGAATGAAACCGTGTTGAAGGTTTTGTTGTAGCGCCCCTGTCCGAAAGACAGGTTGAGATTTCCATTGAAGCCTTTCAGTTTGTTCTTTTTGGTAATGATATTGATCACACCGGCATTGCCCGCTGCGTCATATTTTGCAGAAGGATTGTCCATGATCTCGATTTGTTCAACCTGCGAAGCGGACATTCCACTCAATAGATTGTTCAGGTCGCTGCCCGCGAGGATGGCAGGTTTGCCATCGATCATTACCATTACGCCGCGTTTGCCCTTCAGACTTATCTCCCCGTTACGATCGACTGTTATCCCGGGAGATTTTTCCAGGATTTCCATCAGTGTTGATCCCGTAGCGGTAATCGACGCCGCAACATTCACGATGGTCTTATCGGGCAGAATCTGCACCATTGCTTTTTTTCCGGTGATGGTCACTTCGTCGAGTGTTGACCTGAAGGCTGTGGTGTCGGGAGCACTATTTTTTTTGATCAATGAATCTGTCATCTGGGAAAGCGAAATTCCAGGCAGAATAAGGGCAAAGGCGATGAAGATCAGGCCACGCATGTCTCGGGTTCTTTCAGAAAGATAAATCGTGTGGGCCGGATAATGCGCACCAAAAGGGGCCAGCGGCAGTATAGAGATACGAACGTTTCATTTCAACTTATAAAGGCTGATAATTTTGTAATTTGTGCACCTTTTCTTATTACTCACAGATTTTAATGTACACTGAGATGAAAAAAAGTTTTTTTGCATTGGTAATGTCGCTTCCTATTGCCACTATCGGTTTTGCCCAGGTGGACACATCCAAACAGACACCAGAGTCGAGTGAATTATGGGACCCCGTTCCAAGAATAGTAACACCGGGCACCCCACCGGTTAATTCAACTCCGGTCAAGGCGCCGTCAGATGCCATTGTGCTTTTTGATGGCAAGGACCTTTCCAAATGGAAGGACACCAAAAACGGTGGATCTGCCAGCTGGCCTGTTAGTGATGGCGCAGTAACGGTCAAGCCCAAAGGAGGAGATATCGAAACCAGGCAAACCTTTGATGACTATCAACTTCATATTGAATTCAGAACACCGGCCGAAGTAAAAGGCACCAGCCAGGGTAGGGGCAACAGTGGCATATTTATGCAAGGTGTATATGAGCTGCAGGTGTTGGATAATTATGAGAATGAAACTTACCGCAATGGCCAGGTTGGTTCCATTTACAAACAGACCATGCCGCTGGTGAACCCCTGCAGGAAACCCGGTGAATGGCAGGTTTACGATGTCATCTACACCGCCCCAAAGTTTAACAAGGACAGCCAGATGGTGATTCCGCCATATATCACCGTGATTCTCAATGGCGTGCTGGTGCAAAACCATACTGCCATCCAGGGCACCACCCCTTTTATCGGCCAACCGGAATGGCATCCACACGGAAAGGGGCCGATTCGTTTGCAGGATCACAACAACCCGACAAGCTTCAGGAATATCTGGATCAGAGAAATTTAAAGATCAGGGGCGCATCAACAGATTGCGCCCCCTCTTTTATCCCCCGGTTTTGGGGATGAACATAATTTAAAAGTCTTCCTTTCTTTGCAGGAATAGACTGTTATCCCTGGCAGGAAAACCCCGACTATGCAATCAGCGGGAACTGGCCACGGCTACCTAACGAACAACGACATGCGGGTTTTTACCCGATTTGATCTGGTAAGAAAAAATATATGAGGAATAAAAATTTGCGATTATTTTAATTAGTATTTTTACGGGCGTCTTAGGTTTTCTATCCGCATTGAATATCTCCGTAATCCCGGATAAACCCGTTCAAGACATTTTGGTTCCCATTAGTTGCTGTTCCTGTTAGATCCATTACCCCGTTAAAAGCAAACTGGCTTTTTGCCTGATACCTTGTACCTGAAACTTTGCAATGACCCCTTAACCTCACAAGGATATGAAGAAATTTTATCTTACTACGCTGGCATGCCTGTCAGTTGCCCTCATCTTTTCCCAAAACGTATTTAATTATAACGATCCCACGGTCAGGTACGACAAGAACCAGAGTCTTGGCTCGGCGCAAAACCCGAACCCGAACATAACGGGTCGTATTCAGAAATGGGTCAGCACGCCCACAACAGGGATAACCGGTTCATGGGACGCCACTTCCTATAAAGCATATTACATTAATCTCGCCGGTCAGAAGATGGCCTTCCGGGTGAAGTACCCAAAAAGTTTCCTAAACGCCGATAGTGTAAATAAGAAATACCCGATGATGTTGTTCCTTTGCGGAGCAGGCGAAGTAGGCTGTCCAGCCAATGGAGGTATATATAACAATGAGAAACAGCTCCAACTGGGAGGAAAGCTATTCAATGAACGGGTAAATAATAATGAATTTGATGGATTCCTGATCTATCCTCAACTCGTGAACACCGCTGGTTGCTTTGGTTCATGGGGATCCGAGCCGATCGGCAACCTCACCATCCTGCTCAGCTTCATTGACTCAATGACCAAATACGTTCGTGCCGACAACGACCGGTTGCTGGTCACCGGCCTTTCAGGTGGTGGTTTTGGAGCCTGGCGCATGGCAGCCAACTTTCCGACCAGGATCACCAAGATCATGCCTTCCGCTTCTGTCGGAAACGTGAATCAGAAAGTCGCAATGACACATATACCCATTTGGTTTGGAACGGGAGGCAAGGACACAGACCCTTCTCCCGCCCAGGCCCAGCAGATCCTGACCGCGATGAAGGATTTAGGTGCCGACATCCGGTACACGATTTATCCACTGTTGGGCCACGGTATGTGGAACCAGCACTGGAACGAGCCGGATTTTGTGCCGCAAATGAATGACATGCACAAGGCCAATCCCCTTGTTTTCTTTGGTCGCTACGACTTTTGTCCCAACGAAGCCATCGCAGGCCGAATGGGGCTGTCCCCGGGATTCTATGCCTACGAATGGCAGAAAGATGGAGTGACGATCGCTACGCGCACCAACACCACTAATGTGATCAATCAGCCTGCTTACGTCACTTCATTTACCGGCAACGAAATTATCGTCAAGGCATTCGGAACCTACCGGGTGCGATTCAAAAGATTTGGTTTTTCGGCCTGGTCAGACTGGTCGCGCAAACCCGTAGTCATCAAATCAAAGGCTACCACTCAGACTCCGCCAATACAAATAGCAGGCACCAAGAGCAAGGTCCTGCCTTCACTCGACGGCAGCAACACAGTTCCTCTTACTATGCCCTCCGGTTTTATCAATTACCAGTGGTATCGTTCATCGGATAATGTGTTGGTGGCTTCCACCCAGGTCTTCAATGCGCCCGTAGGAATTTATAAGGGCAGGTATTCTGAACAATTCGGTTGTGGAACCACATTCTCTCCTGATTTTGCCGTGATATCCGCGGCAGGAACACCGCAACCAGGAGCGCCTTCCGGCCTTACCACCAATCCCCTGTCACAAACAGCCGTTCAGTTGAACTGGACCAATGGTGCCAATGCCACAGGAATAGAAGTTTATCGTGGCACCGCCGCTTCGGGCCCATATGTTTTCGACACCCTCGTAGCTGCATCAAACACCAGTTACAGGGATTCCAGCCTGCTGGCCAACACCACTTACTATTATGTGCTCAGGGCAGTTAATGGTACTGGTGCTTCGCCTCGTTCAAATGAATCAACAGCTCGTACCCTAAACGACATCGTTCCGCCGACAGCACCCGGCGCGCTGCAATACCGGGGAAGCACTCAGAAGACAGTTCTGCTGAAATGGAATCCCTCAACGGACAATACTGGAGTAATCCGTTATGACATTTATGCCAACGGCAGCAAGGTGTTCAGTACTACCGGCACATCCTTCACCGTAACTAACCTCGACAGCCTCACCACCTATGCATTCACCGTGAAGGCCGTGGACAATTCCAACAACCAGTCTCCGGCGAGCAACCAGGTATCTGCATATACACACCGACAGGGTTTTAATTATAAATATTTTACGGGCTCGTGGTCAAACCTGCCCAACTTCAATTCGCTGCCCGTTGCCAAATCAGGCATCACCGATACGGTAAATATTAATAATACCTCGATCAAAACCATCACCACGAACTATGGTTTCCTGTGGCAGGGCTTTATCTATATTCCTGTCGCTGCCAGCTATACTTTTGAAACCTATTCGGATGATGGCACCAAACTGTATATCGATGTGCCCTACACGAACACGGCCACCGCACTGGTGAGCAATGATGGAGTTCATGGTGCCCAGAGCCGCACCGGCACCATTTCGCTCACCCAGGGATATCACACAATAGCAGTCGCTTATTTCCAGGGAACTGGCGGATACGACATGCAACTGTTCTGGTCCAACAATGCCGGTATGGCACGAGAAAGAATTGGAAAGAATTTCTTCGCGTATGTAAATGGCAATGTTGCCGCACCACCGGCAGCGCCAAGTGCTCTGACCGCCACTGCCCTCACCTTTAACAAGATCAGGCTGAACTGGACAGATAACAGCAACAACGAAACAGGGTTTGAAATCGCCAGGTCAACTTCGGTAAACGGAGTCTACACCTCAGTGGGCAACGCTGCTGCCAATGCAGTAACCTACACCGATTCGGGCCTTAATGCAGCAACCGCATATTTTTATAAGGTCAGGTCGATAAGATCGGGCAGTGAGTCCGCATTCACTACAGCAGCCAGCGCCACAACACCCCCAGCGCCCGCTACACCCGTGGCACCGGGTCAGTTACAGGCTGAGGCCGGGGCAAACAATTCGATCCTCCTATCATGGACAGATAATTCTACCAACGAAACCAACTTCACGATTTATCGTTCTAACGATGGCGTGACCTTTGGACTGCTGGCCACCGTCGCCGCTAACAGTAATGCCTATCCGGATCTGACAACGGCAGCAAATACGCGTTACTATTATTATGTGGCCGGTATAAATGCTTCCGGAACAGGAGACCCAAGCAATACGGTGACGATCAAGGCAGGAAATCAAGCTCCTGTTATTGCCAACCTCGCAAATGTATTTGTAAAAACAGATGCTACAGCTATCGAAGACTTCACCGCATCAGATGATCCTGATGACGATGTCACGATATCGATCGTAAATAAGCCTTCATTTATCGGTGTTACGAACACCGGCGGCAATAATTTCCGACTCACTATATCGCCGAATTTCGACAACGTTGGCTGGCATACCATCACCGTGGTTGCGCAGGATAATGGTGGAAGCTCTTCCACTCAGCAGATCCTTATTTCTGTTGCGGACAAAAATACCAGGTCGGTATATGTAAACATCGCCAACTGGGGAAAAGTGGCACCCGCTCCGTGGAACAACTGGGAAGGTGTGCGCTCCGCCGGAAACATCCTGGCTAACCTGAGGGATGAAAGCAATGTAACCACGCCGTTCTCCGTGACCACTGTGAGCGGTTGGGCATCAACCACCATGATCGGTCATATCACCGGCAACAATTCGGGAGTCGTGCCGGATGCGGTGCTCGAAAGTGGCATCTGGGATAATGGTCCCGCAAAACAATTGCGTTTTGCCGGCCTGAATCCGGCGATGACATATAATCTGCAGTTCATCGGCAGCCAGAATGAAGGATTGCCGGCAACCGTACAATATGTCAGTGGAGCACAGACCGCTGTTCTTGATGCACGATACAATACAAACACATCGGCCAACCTGAACGGACTTACGCCAGATCCAGGCGGAGTGATCCTCGTAACTGCCACCAGGACAGGCGCCAGTCTCGTAAGCTATCTGAACGCGATAGTCATTGAAGAAGTATCGCCTTCTGTTACTGTTCTCAATCCGGGTCATCTTTTTGCAGAGCCGCTCGACAGGAACAGGATCAGTCTTAGCTGGACAGACCGTGAGGACGCTGAAAATGCATCAGGTGGATATCAATTACAGCGAGCCACAGATTCATTGTTCAACCTAAATGTGGCAACGTTCAATATTGCGGCGAATGTCACCTCGTTTACAAACACAGGCCTGACGCCAAATGTGAAATACTGGTACAGGATCCGCGCCCTGAGTGGCGGCACCTATTCCGACTACAGCAACAGAGCGAAGGCAATCACTCCTTCTTCCATCATCTATGTGAACTTCAATACCACCATAGCCAATGCCTTCGCCCCATGGAACAACACGGCAGCGAATTCTGAAGAGTTGTTTACGTTGAGCAACCTGAAGGACCAGCTGAATGTGCCGACCACGGTGGGACTTTCATTGCTCAGCGGGTTCAACGGCGAGTTCACCGCCGGAGTAAGCACCGGCAACAACTCGGGTATCGTACCAGACAATGTACTCATGTCTGACTATTGGCTCGACAACAGCCAGGTGAGCCAGTTTAAAATCACCGGACTTAGCTATACAAAAAGATACCGGATTGGTTTTGTGGGAAGCTCGAGCATAAATGGTTGGTTCCGTGGTGACTATACTGCCAAGTACACCATCAATGGCAGGTCCGTTTATCTCAATTCCTGGATGAATTCCACCAAGATTGTGTACATCGGCGACGTGGCGGCAAACACTAATGGCGAAATCCTGCTTTCCTTCTCTACCACCGCTCTGGCGGCCTGGGGATTCAACGCGGGTATCGTTATCCAGGAATACACGGACACGCAGGGCGGCAGTATGCTCAACAGTGTGCTCGACAACACGGGCGGTAACCTCGACAGCTTGTCAACCAGAACGATCACATCCGCGAATGCCTATCCAAATCCATTCGGAGATCTGATCAATGTAGACTTCTTTAATAGTGATGCTGGTAACAGAGTTACAGCTGAAGTCTATGACCTGAACGGCAGGCTGGTTCACCGCCGCAATTTCGACCATCTTCCAGCGGGATACAATACCCTAAGGATAGATGAGCTGAGGACTTCGCAGCGCAGCGGTATTTTTATAGTGGCGCTCAAAGTAAATGGCAAGATCACACAGACGATCAAGATGCTCAGAAATAAATAACATGTAATCCCGATTCTCCGTTTGAACGGTGGCTGCCCTGCAGTCACCGTTTTTTTGTGCATAAAAAAACCCCTCAGGGGAGGGGTTGTTGGCAGGCAATCGTCTTAACAGGACGTTAAAATAAGGTAAATCCATAAAATAAAAAAAGCCCACTGTGGAAACAGTAGGCCCTAACGATTGCTTGCCATATGAAAAATTTCAAATCTGCCGGTTTATGATTTAACTTAGTCAAGCCTCACCGGAACCAGATACATATTAGTTTTTATTTAATTTTTACTTTTACTCGGTTTCGAATACAAATATAGACCTTTCTTCTGAAAAAAAACCATTCCTTGTCCTCTTTTAGGTTGTTTTTCATAATTTTTTCTTGATAATAATTATATTAAAATTATTGTTATGTGTCATTGCTGGGGATAGCCCGTCTACAGGGTTATCGTCAGAATGTCAATTCCGGGTGGAAAACTATTTTCCTGGCAGGGACACTCTTTTACCAGATTCCGCCTCAGGATTCGAAATTCTTAGTAAAACAGACCTTCCCGGCGACCTCAAAGGCATATCCGCCATTTCTTTTATCAACGACGAAACTATTGCCTGCCTCACCAATGAAACCGGTTCCATCCGCATTTACAACCTGCGGGACGGAACTGTAGAGAAAGAACTCCCATTCGCGCCTCCAGGTAACTACGAAGCCCTCGCCATTGTTCGCGAAACTGCCTACATTGGTTGTGCCGATGGCAGAATCTTCGAAATGGAGGGTTATAATACAACCGAACCACAGATCAAAGAATACGGAACCTCGCTGACCATCAAAGAACAATTATCCGGGCTCTGTTTCGACAAAAAAAACAACCGCCTGCTCGTAACGATCCGGGAAAAAGACCCGGGCTCACAATTTCAGAAGGGCATTTATGCTTTTGATCTTTCTACAAAACAAATGCCTGTAATTCCCGTCATCCGGATTAATCTGCAGGATTCGATTTTTGGCAAATCGGTCCGTAACCTTCAATCGGTTTTCCAACCGGCCGACATTGCCTGCAGGGAATCAACTGGAGAATTTTTCCTTCCTGATGGCAATCGCCCGCAAATTGTTGTCCTGAATGAAAAAGGGGAAACCAAAAAAGTCCTGACACTGGATAGGTCGGAATTTTCCCAGCCGGAAGGGATGAGCTTTTCGGCTTCCGATGAGGCCTGGATCTGTAACGCCGGTGAAAAGGACCAACCTGCCACGCTTATCAAAATCCGGATTGCAGATTAACCAACAACAACAGAACAAAAAAAGCCTGAGTTCCGGCTATTGTTCCGAAAACTCAGGCTGAATCTATTCATTCGTTGCTGCCTCTAACGCTTGTTGTTGAATAGCGTAAAGAAAATGAACAACTGGGCCACACCATTTTTGGCATCGGCGTTGGCCAGATCACCCGGTTCGAAGTCACCCACCTTGGAAACCCCTACCACATATCTTCCGCCAATTCCGAAGCCGGAACTGCTGTGATAACCAAGACCGGCGTCGACTGCCACATCCAGGTCATTGGCAAAACTTTCGACGCTGCGGTTGGAAGTGTTTTCGGAAAGTTTGAAGCCTACCTGGGGACCTGCTTCAAGGTAGAAGCCACCATTAAAACGGTACTTGAATAGTACTGGTACGGTCAGGTAGGAGACCTTAAAGTTTTGTTCATTGCCGGCACTTTCATACTTGGCGCCCTGTGAGGAAAAAAGCACTTCGGGCTGAACGGATGCGTTGTTGCCAAACATAAGGTTGATCATGCCGCCGGCATGAAAACCGACCAATGCTTTTTTCTTTACATCGCTGGCCGAACCGCTTCCTGAAAAATTGCTGATGTTTACGCCACCTTTGATCCCTAACTGGAATCCCTGGGCGAACAATCCCGTACTGATCACAAGCAGTGGGAGGATAAGAATTTTTTTCATAATCTCTTAGTTTAATGCAGGTATGGAATAATACTACCTGTTAGAAACTATAAAAAATTATGCCCCGTGTGTTCACTTCGATTTTGGGTAATCGTTGTTGATCTCGACCCAGTAACCATCTGGATCCCTGAAATAAATTTGTTTGATGCCGTCGACCCGGGTGGTGACTGTATTGGCCACGCCGGGCCAGCTTTCGTAGGCGATGTTGTTTTTCCTGAGCCTTGCGATCACAACTTCTACAGAAGGCACACTGAAGCAGAGGTGGCCATTCTTATCGTGCGGAACTATGGAGTCGGCGCCTTGTATAAGATGGAGGTGACTGGAAGCTCCAACGGAGAACCAGGTGTGTTTGCCATCGTGAAAAGGTTCAGGGATGGTGTCGAGCATGACTATCTTCTGATAAAAACCAGTGCTCACCGCAAGGTCTTTAACATAAACAGCGATATGGTTCAGTACGGGTTTAGCCGTTTGCGCGTGGCCTTCCTGGGTAAAAAAAGTGGCGAAAACAACAATTGGTATCAGACGCTTCCAGCATTTCATACCACAAGATAAATGCAGTGGACGGAATTTCTGGCTTTTAATTCCTAATTTTCTGGCATGATCAAGGTGGGCGAATTCAACAAACTAAAGGTGATCCGTGAGGTTGATTTCGGATTATACCTCGATGATGGAGCTGAAGGTATCCTGCTGCCCCGGCGTTTTGTTCCTCAGGGAGCAAGGCCCGGTGATGAACTGAGTGTCTTTGTATATCATGATTCCGAAGACCGGCTGATCGCCACCACCCAGGAACCAAAAGCGGTTCTGGGCGATATCGTTCAACTCAAAGCCGTAAGCGTTACACCTCACGGCGCTTTCCTCGACTGGGGGCTCATGAAGGACGTCTTTGTTCCCGCATCGAAACAGCTCAACCGAATGTATCCCGGTGAGAACTACATTGTAAAGATCTATCTCGATGAACGCACGGGCAGAGTGGCGGCAACAGAAAAAATTGAAGCCTTCCTAAGCAATGATTTACTCACCGTGAAGGAAATGGAGGAAGTGGATTTGCTGGCCTACCGGAAAACTGACATTGGCTTTGTGATGATCGTTAATAATCAACACACGGGAATACTTCACTTTAATGAAGTATATCGCAGTATCGAGATCGGTGACCGGTTCAAAGGATTCATCAAGAAAATATCCCCCGACAACAAGATCGATGTGGTTTCAGGCAAGAGGGGTTATGACCGTGTGGAAGGAGAACTGCAAAAGATCCTGGATCTGCTCCAGCGCAACAATGGCTACCTGCCATACAATGATAAGTCAGATCCAGCGGAAATATATTCCTTCTTCGGAATGAGCAAGAAAACCTTCAAGATGACAACCGGTAATCTGTTCAAGCAACGGCGGATAGAGTTTACTAAAACCGGTATCAAGATGATTGAAGACTGATTATTATACACGCCTCAATTCGGCCAGTTCGTTTCAGAGAAAAGTTCTGACCAGCAGCTTCCATTCTTCTTCCAGTGAAATGTTGGGTGCGTTCTTTCCGGCCCGGTGATACCAGTAGTGGGCATTGTTTATATCACCTTCCTTACGATGCAGGTAAGCGTGAATAAGGGAGCCGTTGATACCAGGAATATCCTGCGCGATCTCGTGTGATCGTTCCCAGTCTTTACGGCCGTCGTACCATAGCGATTGCAATTCTTCGGAGAGCACTGATGGCGGCTGATCTAAACGCAGGCTCGCCACAAATTGGTCATAATCCATCCTTGAAGTTAAGTGCTTTTAGTAATTTTAGGTATGCCGAACGACAACCTGAATGCGGGCAACAGCATCCTCACACCCGTGGACAAGGAATTTGAAAACAATATCCGTCCATCGGTTATTGCAGAGTTTTCAGGACAGGAGCAGATCATCGAGAACCTGAAGGTCTTCATCCAGGCGGCAAAGATGCGTGGCGAAGCGCTCGACCATATTCTTTTTCATGGCCCACCCGGTCTTGGCAAAACAACACTCAGCCGGATCGTAGCCAATGAACTGCAGGTGAAGATCAGGGAAACATCGGGACCCGTGATCGAGAAGCCCGGTGACCTCGCCGGTTTACTGACCAACCTGGAACCAAACGATGTTTTATTTATTGATGAAATCCACCGCCTCAGCACCGTTGTCGAAGAATACCTCTATGCCGCCATGGAAGATTACCGCATCGACATCATGATCGACAGCGGGCCCAATGCGCGCAGCATCCAGTTAAACCTCAGTCCGTTTACACTGATCGGCGCAACAACAAGAAGCGGTCTGCTCTCCGCGCCGTTGCTTTCGAGATTCGCCATCAAGTCGAGGCTCCAATATTATTCTGCAGAAACGCTGTACCAGATTATCCTGCGCGCGGCATCGATTCTTTCCGTAAAAATTACTTCTGATGCGGCGCGTGAGATATCCGGCCGCAGCAGGGGAACACCCAGGATCGCCAATGGTTTGCTCAGAAGAGTTCGCGATTTCGCGCAGGTGCTGCACAATGGCGTGATCGACCTGGCCATCACTGCTCATGCCCTCAAGGCGCTTAACGTTGATGAACACGGCCTGGATGAGATGGACAACAAGATCTTACTGACTATCATAGATAAATTCAAGGGAGGCCCCGTTGGTATCAGTACCATCGCCACAGCGGTGGGCGAAGAGTCGGGCACCATTGAAGAAGTGTATGAACCCTTCCTGATCCAGGAAGGATTTCTGCAACGCACACCGCGGGGCAGGGAGGTCACGGCCAAGGCCTACCAACACCTCGGGAAGATTTCACCTGGCAAACTGTTTTGAAAGCGGACGAATCAGAGCGGAGAGCGATGA
The DNA here is from genome assembly GCA_963808065.1 of uncultured Chitinophagaceae bacterium. Classification (GTDB taxonomy): domain Bacteria; phylum Bacteroidota; class Bacteroidia; order Chitinophagales; family Chitinophagaceae; genus Flavitalea. The sequence goes on along the minus strand of CAWEEK010000005.1, from coordinate 494,252 downwards.
ATCAGAGCGCTTTGTTTCTTGATTATCGGTACTCAATCATGCTGATTCTGTCAAAGTGAAAGAACCGTAATCTGGTTTTAGTAACCGGTTTTGACTCTTAACTTTCCTAAGCCGCCGGTGTCGGAACAACCAGCCTGAATCCATTACCATGTATGTTTACGATCTCGATATTCGAATCGTCCTTCAGGTATTTTCTCAGTTTGGCGATATACACGTCCATGCTCCTTCCATTGAAATAGGTGTCGCTGCCCCAGATCTTTTTGAGCGCGTGTTCACGGGGAAGCAGGTCGTTAAGGTGTTCGGCAAGCAATTTCAGCAGTTCATTCTCCTTGGGAGACAAGGTTTGCATTTTGCCACTATGGCTCAGTTCCCGGAGCTTGGGATTGAAATGATAGCTCGCAAGGTCATATTCCTTGTTCTCGTTCTCCTTATTTCCTTCTTCGTTTCGTTTAAGTATGGCCTTTATTTTCAATAAAAGCACTTCGCTGTCGAATGGCTTTGTGATGTAATCGTCGGCGCCAAGCTTGTATCCCTGGATGATATCATCCTTCATCGTCTTGGCACTCAGGAAAAACAGCGGGATATCGGGATCCACGTCCCGGATTTCCTCGGCCAGTGTAAAACCATCCATATGCGGCATCATGATGTCCAGCAAACAAAGGTCAAACTTCTCTCTTTGAAAGGCAGCAAGTCCCAGACGTCCATCCCTTTCGAGCGTAACATCGTAGTCATTCAGTTCCAGATAATTCTTAAGTACCATCCCCAGATTTGTATCATCTTCACAAAGGAGAATTTTAGTTTTTTTACCTTCCATGGTTTAAATTTAAATCGTTGTGGTTAAACATACGGGAAATAAAATTAACGATTTTGCCTTGTTTAGACTCTACTGAATAATTTTTTGTTAATATATATCTTACATAACTAATAGCCATTTATGCCTGACAAAGACGCCTTCCTGAAAGAGATCTCACAGGGTTTTACGTTCAAAGGAGAATCATTCAGAATCGGTGTCGCAATGCTCGACAAGCAGGCGCTCACAGGAACCGATGTTTTCCTTCCCCTCAAAACCATGAACCGTCACGGGTTGATCGCCGGTGCAACTGGAACGGGTAAGACAAAGACACTGCAGGTACTGGCAGAGGGACTTAGTAATGCCAGCGTTCCCGTATTGCTGATGGACATCAAGGGTGACCTCAGTGGCCTGGCCGCGGCCGGATCAGTCAATGACAAGATCACGGAAAGAATGGCTTCAGCCGGTGGAGAATACAAACCCTCTGCCTTTCCCGTTGAACTGCTTACCCTCAGCAATGAGAAAGGGGTTCGCATACGCGCCACCGTTACTGAGTTCGGCCCGATCCTGCTGTCGAAGATCCTTGGACTGAACGACACCCAGGAAGGCGTTGTGTCGATGATCTTTAAATATTGCGACGACAATAAGCTTCCCCTGCTCGACCTGAAAGATTTTATCAGGATCCTGCAATATGTGGGAAATGAAGGGAAGAAAGAACTCGAAAAGGACTACGGGAAAATATCCACCACCACCACAGGCACCATTTTGCGTAAAGTGATCGAGCTGCAGCAACAGGGGGCGGATCTGTTCTTCGGAGAACCTTCTTTCGCCGTGGAAGACCTGATGCGGATGTCCGATGACGGCAGGGGAATGATCAGTGTGCTGAGGGTAACGGACATGCAGAACCGACCGAAACTGTTCTCGACCTTCATGCTCAGCCTGCTCGCAGAACTTTATGGTTCTCTGCCTGAGGAGGGCGACATGGACAAGCCCAAGCTCGTGATCTTCATTGATGAGGCACATCTGGTTTTCCAGGAGGCCACGGCGGCCCTGTTACAGCAGATTGAAACCGTGGTAAAACTAATCAGGTCCAAAGGCGTGGGCATTTTTTTCTGTACCCAGAATCCCCAGGACATTCCCGCGGGCGTGCTGGCCCAGCTCGGCCTGAAAGTGCAGCATGCGCTCAGGGCCTTCACGGCTGCCGACCGCAAAACCATCAAAAAGGCCGCTGAGAACTATCCCGAATCAGTGTACTACGATGTGGACGAACTGATGACCCAGCTCGGCACCGGTGAAGCATTTGTGACCATGCTGAATGAAAAAGGCATTCCGACTCCGCTTGTTCATACCATGCTTATCCCTCCATCTTCAAGGATGGACATACTTTCCGACAGCGAGCTCAACGACCTGGCGGGCAGGTCGAAATTGATTTCCAGATACAACAGAACTGTGGATGCTGAAAGTGCTTATGAGATTCTCAACGCCAAACTTGCAGAGGCAAGCTCAGGAGGCGAGCCAGGAAAGAATGACAAAGCACGCACAACTTCAAAGGAAACGCAAAAGTCTACCCTGGACACCATACTCAGCAATACGGTAACCCGGCAGATCGGCAGAACAGCCGCCAGCATCGTTACACGAAGCCTGCTTGGCGCACTCGGTCTGGGTGGCAGAAGCAAAACAAAAAAATGGTTTTGAAAATACGACCTAGTTCGCTGGCACTAATAACCCCTGGTCTGTTCTCCTGATCCTGTTTTCAGCTTCCAGGAAACGCAAAACTTCCATCATCTTATCCCTGGGTGTGCCTTTCATGGTGGATATGAGGTCCTTAACTGTCAGCGGCCTGGTGGTCAGATGACCCATGATGGTTTTATGGATCAGGTCGAATTCGGCGGGGCTGGTGGCGGATTTGCGGTTCGAAAGGCAATTGTCACAGATACCGCAGGGTTTTATCTTGCTGTCACCAAAATAATTTCCGATGAAAACGCTCCGGCATAACGTTGAAGGATACACGAAGTCGATCATCGCTTCCACTCTTCTTTGGAATTTTAGTTTCCTGCCCCGGTAATTTTCCATGTTAATATGAAGTTCACCCGCGACGGTTCGGTTGTGCATCAGGTAAAGCTGCGGCTTTTCCTTCTGAGGGCTGTAGTGCACCAACCCCTGGTTGTGAAGCCCGAGCAGCTGTTGATAAAGTTCATCAGTGTGGCAGCGTAGCAGGAAGGCAAGCTGACCCTCAAAGATGTTCACCGGTTGATCGAATATTCCCGAATAGGTTCTCAGCAGGGTCTTTATCAGCAGCTCGCCAGTGGGGTTGAACGTTTCCAGTGTTTGCAGCGATTCCCTGCTGGCGGTAACCTGCAATTTCGCAGGACTGAATACCTGTTCGTTCAGTTGTAGCAGCTCCTCCTGTTCAAAACAGCGAAGTGCGGCCACGGTGGTAACCTTGTCTACACCAAATTGTTTAACAAAAGAATTGAGGTCGAAATCATAGGAGGACCCTTCACCGTATCCGGAAGGGATTTGGAGAAAATTCATCAGGGCGCCATAGATCATTCTCAATTCATTCAATTGAGGAAAACGTTGGTCGGGCAGGGTTTTCAGGGCTGTTATTTCTTCATCGTCATAAAGCAGGACGGCGTAGGATTTTTTTCCGTCTCGTCCGGCGCGACCAGCTTCCTGGTAGTAATTTTCCAGGCAGTCGGGCGTGTCGGCATGAATGACAAAACGGACATTCGACTTGTCGATACCCATCCCAAAGGCGTTTGTGCTGACGATGATCCTCACTTCATCGCGCTGCCAGGCCTCCTGTCTTGCGGACCTCTCCACTGCGGTTAATCCTGCATGGTAGTAGGCAGCCGCTATGCCATGTTTGTTCAACAGGTCACTGATTTCACTGGTACGCTTACGGCTTTTGCAATACACGATGCCCGTTCCCGCAACCTTTGAAACGATGTCGAGGATCTTGTTGATCCTGGAGGGCACAGAGAACGCACTGAAAGAAAGATTTGGCCGCGAAAATGACTGGAGAAAGGTGCGCGGCTTTTGAAACTTTAATTTTTGCCTGATGTCTTCCTGGACTTCTTCCGTAGCCGAGGCCGTCAATGCAAGCACAGGAATGCCGGGAAGTTCGCTGCGCAGGTCAGCAATTTTCAGGTAAGAGGGCCGGAAGTCGTATCCCCACTGTGAGATACAATGGGCTTCATCCACCGCGATGAGGTTGACACCCAGTGATGGAAGGTATTCCTGGAACAGGCTGGTCTCGAGCCTTTCCGGAGACACGTATAAAAATTTACAGTTGCTATGGCCAGCCGCCTGGAGTGTGCTGATCACTTCCTTTCGGTTCATCCCGGAATGAATGGAAAAAGCGGTGATGTTTTTATTGCGGAGATTTTCCACCTGGTCCTTCATCAATGCGATAAGCGGGCTGATGACAAGGCAGAGGCCAGGCATGATCAGTCCCGGCACCTGAAAACAAACTGATTTGCCACCACCCGTAGGCAAAAGGGCAAGCGTATCCTCTCCCGCCAGCACCGCATCAATGATGGATTCCTGAACAGGTCGAAAGGATTCATGCTTCCAGTATTCTTTTAATATGGAAAGTTTGCGGTCCAAATGCGGATCAGATCACCTTTTTTGCGCGCAGTCTTACAGAATTGATACCCAGGACTACGTCGCTCAAACCCATTACCAGTGCGCCAAATGCGGGCGTCAGCAAGCCGATGGCAGCAACGGGTATGGCCACAACATTGTAAAGAAATGCCCAGAAGAGGTTTTGTTTAATGGTGATGTAGGTGTGTCGACCGAGCCCCATGGAGAGCGGAAGATGCGACAGCCCGCCGCCAAGAAGCACCACGTCGGCGGTCTGCACTGCGATATCGGAAGCCTCGCTGAGTGAGATGCCGATGGTTGCCTTTGCGAGCGAGGGTGCGTCGTTGATGCCATCCCCAATCATGACGGTGGGCGCAATGGCATTGAGCTTGGTGATCCTTTCCAGTTTCTGGTGCGGGTCCTGCTCACTGTAAATTTCATCAATTCCCAGCTGCTTTCCGATCTTGTCTACTGCCGCGCTGTTGTCTCCGCTGAGCAGGATGGTTTTGATGCCATTGGTTTTAAAATAATCAATCACCTGACGGGCTTCCGCACGGATCTCATCCTGAAGATCGATCCAGCCTATGAGTACATTATTTCGTGTTACATAAATATTGTGGGTCGCTTCAATGGACGGACGATTCACCATCTGGTATGAGCCAGCCTGGAAATGTTCGCCATCGCGGCTGAGGCCCCACATACCTATGCCTTTGATCTCTTCCACCGTTTTCCAGCGAATCTCTTCCCTGCGTTTCCAGTTTTTGACGATCGACCGAGCCAGGGGATGGGTGGAATATTTTTCCAGCGAGTAAACGACCCGCTGGAATTCCAGCTCAGACATGGAAGGATCGAGTATTTTGAAATTTTCGATCACAAAGGCGCCGGTGGTGAGGGTTCCGGTTTTGTCGAATACCACCTGCCGGATCGTGTTGAACAGTTCAAGCGTTTTCGCATTCCGGAAGAGAATGCCATTTCTTGCGGCCCTGCCCAAACCAACGGCAATAGCGGCAGGCGTGGCCAGCCCCATCGCACAGGGGCAGGCAATTACCAGCACCGCGATGGCACGCATGAGAGAAGGAGGGATGCTGCCTATGACAAAAAGATTGATGATGAAGGTTAGTAAGGACAGGCCGAGTACTACGGGTACAAAGATGCTGCTGATCCTGTCGGCGAGTTGTTGAACGGGCGGTTTTTCACCCTGCGCGGTCGTGACCAGACTGATGATTTTCGCCAGCACGGAGTCTCTACCGGCAGCGGTGACCTGCGCTTTTACATTCCCGTCAATCACGAGACTGCCACCGATGAGTTTCTCTTTCATTTTTCTTTGGACCGGTAAGGATTCGCCGGTGATCAGCGATTCATTCACACTCGCACTGCCGCTGAGGATTTTGCAGTCGGCCGGAACCTGTTCACCGGACCGGATGAGGATCAGATCCCCGGTGCGGAGCTGTTCATTGTCCACCGGCAGGATGATCTCTTCATGTGCTTCGTTGAACGCGATCATGTTGGCGGTCACTTTCTGAGAACGCACCAGGGTATCTAAAGATTTCCTGGTCGATTGGATGGCCGAATCTTCGAGGTAGTTCCCAAAAAAAACCAGGGTGATGATGGAAGCAGTGGTTTCAAAAAAAAGATACTCATGTCCCATGCCCATAATCAGGCCTAAGATACTGTAAACGAAGGCAGAGAGGGCACCAATGCTCACCAGCACATTCATATTCGGAAAGCCATTTCGCAGGCTCTTAATGGCGCTTCGCCCGAAAAAATCCATGCCCACTACCAGCACGGGCACAGTTAGTGCGAATTGCACCCAGGGGTTCATGAGGATTTGCACCGGCACCCACCTGTTGAGCATATGCAGCATCAACGGCAGCGTGAATATGGCGCAGAAAAGAAAGCGTTGGAGATGATTTTGGAAGAAGCTCTTTTTTTTGACAGCCGAATTCCCCTCTATGGGATTGACGGAAAAACCCAGTGCTTCGACGCCTTTTTTAAGCTGAGGCTGATCATTCACATCGGTGTCGAACACTACATCTCCACTGAGGAGGTTGACCTTCACATTCTGTTTCCCCTTCTTTTCCAGGAATTTGCTGACAGTAAGGGAACAGTTGGAACAGGTCATTCCTTCTACTTTCCAATACGTTCTTTCCATGCTGCAAAATTACTCAATATCAGGCGGAGGGAAAAGGGGTAATATGTCAACACGGTTGCATTTCATCGGGCTCTTACCGTTGAAATACTTTTTCAGCGGGTCGATCCCCAACTATCTTTGGGTGATGGAACTGGTGTTTAGGAAAGCAGAAATCCATCAGGCCGCCAAAGGTTTCCTGTCGGAACTTGGGGAGGCACGTGTATTTGCATTCAATGGCGACTTGGGGGCGGGCAAAACAACCTTCATCCAGGCTGTCTGCCGCGAGCTCGGCGTGAAATCCACCATGAGCAGCCCCACATTTTCCCTGATCAACGAGTATCCCCTTGATGATGGAAAGATCTATCATATAGATCTCTACCGATGCCGGTTTGAAGAAGAGGTCGTCAGGGCAGGAGTGGAGGAATGCCTTTATTCGGGATACAGGTGTTTTGTGGAATGGCCTGCGATTGCCAGGGCCTTATTTCCATCGGACACGTGCTTTCTTGAGCTTGACGTGGTGGACGCACAAACCCGCCGGCTAACGCTGTCCCCTCAGGATTGAGTTTTATCTTCGGTTCCAATCATGCGGGAAATGATCTGTGGACAGGTCTCGAATAAGACAATTGTAAATCGTAAATTGCCAGGCAATCAACACCAGCCATGTCTCAGTCTAAACCGCATATTAGTACTTCTTTCAGTTATGAAACTCTGGAAGAAACCCTTGATGTAAAGCCAAAGGGTACTCATCTGCATATAGGCATTCCGAAGGAAACTGCTTTTCAGGAAAACCGTATCGCCCTCACACCAGATGCGGTGGGAGTATTGGTAAGCAATGGTCACCATGTTGTAATTGAACACAATGCGGGTGAGCCCACACACTTCCGCGACAAAGACTACAGTGAGGCGGGGGCAAAGATCGTCTATGACAAGGCCGAAGTGTTCAAATCACCCATCCTGGTCAAATCTGCCCCGGTGGTGGATGAGGACATCCCCTACCTTCAGTTGAATCAACAGATCTTTTCTCCCATACACATGTCTGTTATGAAGGCTTCGCTCCTGGAGCAAATGATGGAGAAGAAGATCACGGCGGTCTCTTTTGAATCACTGAGAGATGATTCGGGCACCTACCCGATTGTACGGAGCATGAGTGAGATTGCTGGCAGCGCCGTGATGCTGATCGCGGCCCAGTACCTGGGATCTGCCAACCATGGGAAAGGCGTTCTCCTTGGGGGCATCTCGGGCATCCCGCCCACCAAGGTTATCATCCTCGGAGCCGGCATAGTGGGTGAATACGCGGCACGCGCCGCGCTTGCACTCGGCGCTTCGGTTAAAGTTTTTGATAACAGTGTGTATCGTTTGAAAAGACTGCAGAACAATATCGGTCACCGGCTATGGACCTCCGTGCTGGAGCCAAGGATCCTTTCCAAACAACTCAAGACCTGTGAAGTGGCCGTCGGCGCACTGAGTGCCCCGAGCGGGCGTACCCCGGTGGTGGCCACCGAGGAAATGGTCAGCAACATGCGGCCCGGCTCTGTGATAATAGATGTGAGTGTGGACAGGGGAGGTTGTTTTGAAACCGCCGAAATCACTACACACGAACATCCCATTTTCATGAAATATGGAGTGATCCATTACTGTGTTCCCAATATTCCATCTGGTTTTGCAAGGACGGCCTCGCAGGCTATAAGTAGCGTACTGATGCCATTGTTCCTGCAGGCCGGTGATGAGGGTGGGTTTGAAAACCTGATCTGGCACAAGGTCAACCTGAGATCGGGAGTTTATCTATTCAAAGGGTCGCTTACCAATTTTTATCTCAGCCAGCGCTTTGATCTCAAGTACACTGATTTGAATTTATTGATTGCCAGTAAGCGATGAAATGATTTCCGCTTTTTTTCTTTGAAAGCTCAAGGCACATTGAGGTTCTTCCTTTTTTTCTTTGATAAGCTTCTACCCGCTTTTTTTTCTTGAATGCGTCATCCCGCTTTTTTCTTGAAAGCTCAAGGCACATTGAGGTTCTTCCTTTTTTTTTAAAAAAAAGGAAGCAAAAAAAATCTGGCGCTGTCAGAATAAGACCTAAAATTTTCTGCCTGCCGCTACGGCGAAGGAATGCTCCGGTCGGCTGTGGTAATTCTCTTCTGCTCTTGCAACTATCGTCTGTATATTTTCAATCCACATCTTCGCCGTTTTCCGCGGCACTTGAAAATTTTGCCTTCGCCCGCTTTTACCTGCCATAGCTCCGAAGGGGCGACAGCGGGCGTTCGGCCGGCCTTATTCTGAAGGCGCAATTAAAGTCCATTGCATACTCTTCCTCTTTCTCTTGCTGCTTCTCCTATAGGCATACATTGGAAAGACGTATAGAAAATCGCCGTGAAGGGCGAAGAAGAAAAACAGCTGTTCCAAAAGACGGGAAATATTCTTTGCCGGTAAGTCCTACTAATGCCCGGATTTATTCTATAGCTGTGACTTGTTTTTCTTCAGCCCGGAGAGGCGATTTTTAGTCTTTCCAATGTGAGCCTTGATTTTTTGCCCCGCTTTTTTATCAAGAAAAAAGCGGGAATAGACTTTAAAAAAAAGGAAGAAGAGCCTGTCATTTAAATTCATGCATCTCGACAACCTCCCGGCAAAACCCATACTCCTGCGGGTCATTCGAACTGACGATCACCAGTCTGTCCCGACCATATTCTTTAATGAGCTGGTGATACATAGCGATCCCCTGCTCATCGAGGTTTGTGCAGGGTTCATCAAGCAACAGCGTATCTGTATTGGAAAATATCGCCTGGGCAAGTTTCACCCGTTGTTTCATGCCTGATGAAAAATACCTGATCTGTTTTTTTGTGGCGCCATCGAGGCCCACCAGTTTAACCACCTGTTCAACAGGCAGCTTTAGCGGTTTGAAAGTCTGGTGAAAATGAAGGAATTCGATCAAGGTCATTTCTTCAATCACTTCAAGATAGGGCGCGGCGATAGAAAGACGGCGGTAGGCCTGGTCGGCTTCCAGCTGCTTCTCCTGTGCCGAATAATTGATAGTTCCCTCGCTGGGGGTAATCGCTCCGGCGATCACTTGCAAAAGGGTGGATTTCCCCGAACCGTTTGGCCCGGTGATGGCGTATGATCCGCCGGCTGCGAAGACCAGACTGAGGTGACGGAATATCCAATCGCGATTGAATCTTTTTCCTGTATCAGAAAGTGTAATCCGCATCACTGGCTGTTTTGGAAGGGCGCTTGATGATGCCGGTTTTTGATGTGTTGATGAAAGCAAGTATCTGATCCTTTATTTCGCTTGAAGCAAAATTGGTTTCAATCTGTTGAACGGCGGCGGTAGTGGTGTGCTTCTCAACATACAGGGTGTGGTAAATATTGGAGATCTCATTGATCTTTTCCCGGCTGTATCCTCTTCGGTTCAGGCCGACGATGTTCACCCCCATGTAACTGAGCGGTTCCCGCGCGGCCTTGATAAAAGGAGGTACGTCCTTCCTTACTACGGTGTGCCCTGCGATATAGGTATGCTCCCCGATGTGTACGAACTGGTGGGCGCCCGCCAGGCCGCTTAGGATGGCGTAGTTGTCGACCGTTACATGGCCAGCCAGCTGAACGGCATTGCCAAGGATCACATAGTCGCCAAGAATGCAATCGTGGGCCACGTGCGAATAAGCCATCAACAGGCAATTGCTGCCTATGACGGTTTTCCATCGGTCCTTTGTGCCACGGTTAACCGTTACGCATTCCCTGATCGTGGTGTGATCACCAATCTCCACCGTCGTTTCCTCACCTACAAATTTGAGGTCCTGGGGAATGGCGCCGATCACCGCCCCCGGAAAGATGGTACAATGACTGCCGATGGTGGTGTTCTCCGCTATCGTAGCATGAGACATGATATGGGTATGACTTCCGATCGTAACATTATTCTGGATTACAGCGAAGGGATCGATGATTACCTCATTGCCGAGTTTTGCATTGGGATGGATATATGCAAGCGGACTGATCATATAATTCGTTAAGCTTTAGGTCTTTTTACAATTTGTGCTACCAGGTCAGCTTCCGTAACCAGCTTGTCGCCGATGAAAATGGTGCCCTTCATTTCGCAGATACCTCTGCGTATGGGGTTTGACAATTCCATTTTCAGAATCAGGGTATCTCCGGGGACTACTTTCTGTTTGAACTTGCAATTTTCGATTTTGAGAAAATAAGTGTCGTACTGGTCGGGTGTATTGCGTGGGATAGCCAGGAAGCCACCGGCCTGAGCCAGCGCCTCTACCTGCAGTACACCGGGCATCACGCAATTGCCCGGAAAATGGCCCTGGAAGAAGGGCTCATTGTAAGTGACGTTCTTGATCGCCACCACGTATTTGTCTGTCAGCTCGATCACTTTGTCCACCAGCAGGAAGGGATAGCGGTGGGGTAGGGTCTTTTCGATCGCGTGTATGTCGAGCAGCGGAGGTTTGGTTGGGTCGTATTTTGGTACGTCCTGCCTGAACTTGTATTTTTTGATGTGTTCCTTGATCTTCTTGGCGAACCGTACATTCGAGGCATGGCCCGGCCGGTTGGCGATGATGTGTGCCTTGAACGGAAAACCCACCAGTGCGAGGTCGCCCACTACGTCGAGCAGTTTGTGACGGGCGGGTTCATTGGGAAACCTCAGTTTGAGGTTGTTCAGTATCCCTTCATCCGCAACCTGGACATCGTGTTTGTTGAACACCTTGGATATCCGTTGCAACCTGTTCCTCAGTAACGGGTTTGTCCACCACCACGATGGCGTTGTTGATGTCACCCCCTTTGATCAGGTTGTTGGCCAGCAGCCATTCCAGTTCATGAAAGAAAGAAAAAGTGCGGCAAGGAGCGATTTCCTTGTTGAAATCGGTGATGTCCTTGAGGGCCGCGTGCTGGGTGCCGAGGACGGGTGAATTGAAGTCGATCAGCGTATTGATCCGGTAATCATTGTAAGGCAGGGCCACCATTTCCACCTTCTTCTCCTCGTCTACAAAGGTGATGTTGTGCTCGATATTGTAGTAGATCTTCCTTGAGTTCTGCTTTAGGGTTCCTGTTTTCTCCAGGGCCTCAACAAAAGGTTCCGCGCTGCCGTCGAGGATGGGAACTTCTTCGCCGTCTATTTCGATCAAAACATTGTCCACCTGCATGCCCACCAGGGAGGCCAGGAGGTGTTCGATGGTGCTCACCCTTCCCCCGTTGGCTTCCAGGGTAGTGCTTCGGTTGGTTTCAATCACATTGTCAACATCTGCTTTGATGATCGGCCTGTTCTTCAGATCCACCCTTTGAAAGAGAATCCCGGTGTTGGGTTCGGCGGGTTTTAGCCGTCATAGTTACAGCCTGTCCGGTGTGAATTCCAGCCCCTGAAATTGTGATCTCCGATTTTATAGTATGTTGAAAATGATCTCCATTGCTGATGGCTCGCTCCATAGCCACGAAAGTATGAACCTTTCAGGATTAAATTTTCATTATTACACTGCTTTCTCCAGCAGGAGTTGTTTTACCAGGTTCTCGAGTTCGATGATCCTTTTTTCAAGTTCGGGGAGATTTCGGGTGACTGCCTGGCTGCGCAATGCACTGGTGTAATCAAATGCAGGAGAACCGGTTACGGCCGTATTAGGAGTTTTGATAGACTTGCTGACGCCACTCTGGGCATTGATCTTGGCATTGTCGGCGATCTGGATATGACCAACGATGCCGGCCTGTCCGCCGATCATCACGTTGTTGCCGATCTTTGTGCTTCCGCTGACCCCCGCCTGGGCGGCGATAACCGTATGATGACCCACTTCGACATTGTGAGCCACCTGGATGAGGTTGTCGAGCTTGGCACCGGATTTGATCAGGGTTGACCCCATGGTAGCCCGGTCGATGGTGGAATTTGCGCCAATCTCCACATTGTCTTCAACCACCACATTGCCGATCTGTGGAACTTTCTTGAAACTGCCGTCAGCCTGGGGAGCAAATCCAAAACCATCGCTGCCGATGACGGTCCCGGCGTGAATATTTACATATCTGCCGATCACACAATCATGGTAAACCCTTACCCCGGGATGAATCATGGAATGGTCACCGATCCGGACATTGTTTCCAATATAAACATTGGGATAGATCTTTACATTATTCCCGATCTTCACATTTTCCCCGATATAAGCAAAAGCACCGATAAATATATTGTCTCCCAGCGTGGCGGTTTTCGAGATATAAGATGGTTCCTGGATGCCCGTCATCTGCTGGGCAACCATTTCCTGGTATTTGGCCAGCAGCGTGGCGAAGGCGGTGTAAGGATCCTGTACCCTCAACAGGGTTGCCTCAACTTTTTCTTTTAATTCCTGGGCTTCATTAATGATAATAACCGAAGCGCCTGTGGTGTAGAGGTAATCTTCGTATTTGGGATTAGCGAGAAAGGCCAACTGGCCTGTGTGGCTTCTTCGATTTTGCCGAAGGAACTGACAATTGCATCAGGATCACCTTCTATGCTGGCATTGATTATCAAGGCTATTTGTGCTGCAGTGAATTGCATAGACTACACTTGATCTTTAGGATGATGGCTTATTGTCTTTCTTGCCAGTTATAGAGAGACATTAATTCAGGTAACAAATATAGAATTTTTTTACAGGGGTGGAGAGGGTTTGGTGGATCAGAGCATTGTCGACCGCGGAAATATTCCTTATGGTTCCATCCTTGAACAAGATATTTATTTTCTCTTCCGAGGGATCATAAGTGGTATTCTCCGCTTCACCAGTAAAAATAAAATACCTGCTTTCGTTTTCCGTAGATACCAATTTATGACAAATATCATTCCGCATCTGTTGCAGCTGATCCTCATCGATCGGTTCAGCCTGTAATTTAACTTTTAATAAACGCCTTTCGATCAGCAGCCGGCAAAGTATGGAAAGAATTATGTCGGAGTGACCCATCCAGTTTTTCATGGGCCACATCACATCGTAATCATCCAGCAGGCAAAATTTATCAGGAGGTCACCGGGAAGGATAGCCGCAATGTCCTCCTCCAGGAAGTAATCGAAAGGCAGTGAACAGGTCGGCACATCGTATCCATTCAGCAGGAGTTCCTTTGCCCGTTGTACTATTTTCACCAGCATCATTTCGGCAGCAAGCACCGTTTTATGAAGATATACCTGCCAGTACATCAGCCTGCGGGCGACCAGAAATTTTTCTATGGAATAAATTCCTTTTTCTTCCACCATCAGTTGACCTTCATGCACTGTGAGCATTTTGATGATCCGGTCGTAACCTATCACACCTTCTGAAACTCCTGTAAAAAAACTGTCACGGGTAAGATAATCGATCCTGTCTACATCCAGTTGACCCGAGACCAATTGCTGAGAGAAAGGTTTATGGTATTGATTGGTGAAGATCTGAATCGCCAGGTCCAAGCTGACCATTGAATTCCTCATTCAGCTCCTTCATGATCAGCAGTGAAATGGTCTTCATGTTGAATCCCAGGATTAGTATTCTTTCAAGGGCATGTGAAAAAGGTGCATGACCTGCATCGTGCAGAAGGATGGCTGCCTTCGCCGCAACCTCTTCCTCTGGCGTAATCACAAATCCCTTGTTCTTTAATTCGCCAATCGCCATTGCCATCAGGTGATATGCGCCAAGCGAATGATGCAGTCGGGTATGAATGGCACCCGGGTAAACCAGTGGGCAAATGCCATCTGGTGATCCGCCGCAGGCGTTGATAATACGGATGCGCAATGATGTCGAGGATCAGCGGATGATCGATAGTGATGAAACCATGTACAGGGTCATTGATGATTTTTCTGCTTCGCTGCTGATCATGCCTGTTGTTGAGATGGTGAAATAGTCAGTCCGGAGCTGCAAAAGTACAATATGTATCTTTGCATTTAACCGGTCATTAAATAATCGTCTATGGCGTTAGGAAAAATTTTCTGGGTAGATGATGAAATAGAAAGTCTTCAATCGCAGATGCTCTTTCTCAGAAACAAAGGATACGAAGTCAATCCGCTTACCAATGGGTTTGATGCAATCGATTTTGTTAAAGAAAATCAGGTAGATGTGGTATTGCTCGATGAAATCAATGCCGGGCATCACCGGTCTGGAAACCCTGGCCAAGATCAAGGAGATTAACAATCAGATCCCGGTTGTGCTGATCACTAAAAATGAAACGGAAAACCTGATGGATGAAGCCATCGGCAGCCAGATCACCGATTATCTGATTAAACCCGTTAATCCAAACCAGGTATTGCTGAGTCTGAAAAAGATCATTGATAATAAAAGGCTGGTTGCCGAAAAAACAACCACTGCCTACCAGCAACAATTCCGCAATCTTTTCATGGCACTGAACAGTAATCCTGATCATAACGAATGGATGGACATTTATAAAAAACTGGTTTACTGGGAACTGGAAATGGAAAAAAGCGACAGCCCTGAAATGAAGGAAGTTTTTCATACCCAGAAAAGCGAAGCCAATACCGAGTTTTTCAAATTTGTTTCGAGGAATTATGCAAAATGGGTTGATCCTAAAAGCGGAGAAGGGCCCGATCATGTCCCATACACTTTTCAAATTTAAAGTGTTTCCGCATGTGGAAAAGGACATTCCCACTATTTTTTATACTGCTCGACAATCTGCGGTTCGATCAGTGGAAAGCCATTCAGCCGATATTTGCAGAAAGTTTCAGGATACTGGAAGAAGATACTTTTTACAGCATTCTGCCCACGGCCACACAATATAGCCGCAATGCGATTTTTGCGGGGATGATGCCGATTGATATTGAAAAACAATTCCACTCGCAATGGAAGAATGATGACGAAGAAGGAGGAAAAAACCTTTATGAAGAAGAATTTTTCAAGGCCCAGTTGAAACGGATAAAGAAAGACGATCTGCAGATTCTCCTATACCAAGGTATTGAACTACCAGGCCGGTCAGGATCTGGTGAACAATATTCATAACCTGCTGAGCAATGATCTGAATATGATTGTTTACAATTTTGTGGACATGCTGAGTCATGCCCGCACGGAAATGGAAGTGTTGAAAGAACTGGCGGGCGATGAAACCAGTTACCGCTCCGTTACAAGAGCTGGTTTGAACATTCACCCTTGCACCAGGCACTAAGAAAGCTGGCAGATAAAAAGATGAACTGGTGCTTGCAACCGATCATGGAAGCGTGAGGGTAAAAACACCCGCTAAGGTGGTGGGCGATAAACAAACTACTACCAACCTGCGGTATAAACATGGACGGAATCTGAATTATGAACCCAAAGAGTCTGGCTTTCCGCGATCCAAAAGAAGCGGGGTTGCCCGTTCCCACTGTCAATTCTTCATTTATCTTTGCCAAAGAAGATTATTTTCTGTGTTATCCCAACAATTATAATTACTATGTGAATTATTACCGTAATACTTTTCAGCATGGCGGAGTAAGCCTGGAAGAAATGATCATTCCGGTGATCCGGATGACAGGGAGGACAACCTGAGAGATGTCAATTTTAAAACTGATGAACACACCGTGATTAAATACAACCAGCATACGCTCGATAAACTCGAAGACTTACTTTCCGAGATGCATTATGTGATCCGTTATGAACGCGGCACATTCCAGAGTGGTTATTGTATACTTGAACAAAAGAAAGTGGTGGTGCTGAATAAGTTCCTTCAGCTGGAAGGGCGTATCAACACCCTGATCGACCTGATCCCGAAACTTGCGTCCAATCCTGAAACGCTTTCACCGGAAGCCCGCAAAACCATTGACCAGATCTTATCCAAAGCCTGATTGCCGCTGTGGCCTATCCCGAACTGAATATCACCTTCCTTGGCACCGGCACGAGTGGTGGAGTACCTATGATCGGCTGCACTTGCGAAGTCTGTACCTCTGCCAATAAGAAAGACAACCGGCTTCGGTCAAGCATACTCGTTAAATCAAAGAACACAACGATCGCAATAGATGCGGGTCCCGATTTCAGGTACCAGATGCTGAGGGCAAATGTCCTGCACCTCGACGCGGTGGTCTTCACGCACCCGCATAAAGATCATGTGGCAGGGCTCGACGACGTCAGGGCTTACAATTACTGGAGCAGAAAACCAATGCAGGTTTATGCCAACGAAATGACCCAGGCGGTGCTGGTCCGCGAATTTCCTTATGCCTTTTCCGACATCAAGTACCCGGGGGTTCCCGATATCTCATTGAACACGATTGACGACTCACCATTCCAGGTCGGCGACATTCCCATTGTCCCCATTATGGTCTGGCATCTGAAAATGCCGGTGCTTGGATTCCGGTTTGGCAACTTCACCTACATCACTGATGCGAACCGCATCGATGAACCGGAATTAAAAAAGATCAGGGGCTCGAAAATACTCACACTCAATACCCTCAGAAAACAAAAACACATCTCCCATTTCAACCTCGACCAGGGAATAGCCTTGGCACAACAGCTGAGCCCCGACCAGACCTGGTTCACGCATCTCAGCCACCAGATGGGCCTGCACGAGGAAGTTGACCGCGAACTTCCCAAAGGAGTTAACATTGCCTGGGACGGACTGCAATTCACCATCTGATCACGGGCAAAAAAACCTGGTTTCACTGTTCAATACCCCGGTTCAATTCTCTTCGTCAGAGTAGGTTGTGAAAAAAAATGAGGCAGAACTCTTTCTTCAATTATTCCAGGAAAGAAAGGACCGGCATTGGTGTGCTGGTCACTTTAATGTTGCTGACCGCCATCTTTCCCCGCATTTTCCCCCGTGATCCGGTATCGACCTCCCAAACCGAAATCGTTGCGGGTCATCTGAATCCGCCGGTTAATGTAATTGAAACAAACAACGGAGCCGCGTGGCAGGCAGCCTCGAAACCAACCTCGCTTCCGACGCAGGCCGGTGTTGATTTCCCAATAAGCAAACCGGCCAGGATAGGAGCGGAAAACAGGCGCCATCGGAATTGGCCGGCAGGTAAACCAAATCATTTCCCTGCCAGGTCTGCGCGGAGACAGATCGACATCAACAAGGCCGACACCAGCGCATTCATCAGCCTGCCATTCATCGGATCAAAACTGGCAGCAAGGATTGTGCTCTTCCGGACGAAACTGGGTGGCTTTTACAGCCGGGAACAGTTGACCGAAGTCTATGGCATCCAGGACTCCGTTTACCACATCATCAAAAGCTTCCTGACTTGTGACAGCGCTGACATAGAAAAACTAAACATCAACAGCACGGATGAAGAGAGATTGAAACAGCACCCCTATATCCGGTGGAAATTTGCCTCCGCATTCTGTACATACCGGAAACAACACGGCAATTTTGACAGTCTTGAGCAGCTCGGTTCGATAAAAAATATCGACACCGCCTCGCTAAGGAAAATATTGCCCTACCTGACGGTACAATAATCTGATCCTGAGAGCCTAAATCAGGCATGCACTTGATAGTCTATTAAATTATGACTTATTTTGCACCTGTATGAATTTTGAAGCCTCCGAACTCACCACCCAGGTAGCCCATTCGGCCCGGGATTTCGCACAGCAATATATCAAGCCGTATGTGATGCAATGGGATGAATCCCAGGAATTTCCCATCAAAGTATTCAGGGAAATGGGTAAACTTGGTTTCATGGGTGTGCTGGTCCCCGAAGCTTATGGAGGCGCGGGTCTTTCCTATTTTGAATATGTAGCCATCATCCAGGAGATTGCCAAGGTTTGCGGATCTGTTGGCCTGAGCCTGGCTGCCCATAATTCCCTGGGTACGGGACATATCCTTTTATTTGGCAACGAGGAACAGAAACAAAAATACCTGCCTAAACTGGCTACCTGTGAATGGCTGGCGGCATGGGGACTTACTGAACCTAACACGGGCAGTGACGCCGGAAACATGAAATGTACCGCCACCCGTGATGGGGACGACTGGGTGCTCAATGGGACCAAGAACTGGATTACCCATGGCATCAGTGGTGATGTGGCCGTGGTAATGACCAGAACCGGTGAATCCCGCGCAAAGAATAACTCTACCGCCTTTATTGTAGAAAGAGGCACTCCGGGATTCAAAGGAGGCAAGAAAGAAAACAAACTGGGCATGCGGGCAAGTGAAACCTCTGAGATGGTTTTTGACAATTGCCGGATCCCCGATACCAACAGACTTGGCAACGTAGGCGATGGATTTAAACAGGCAATGAAAGTCCTCGATGGAGGCCGGATATCTATAGCTGCTCTTTCCCTCGGCATCGCCAAAGGTGCATATGAGGCCTCGGTTAAATATTCGAAAGAACGATACCAGTTCGACAAACCCATATCTTCCTTCCAGGGCATCGCCTTCAAACTCGCCGACATGGCTACCGAGATCATGGCGGCAGAACTGCTTACAAACCAGGCGGCAGATCTTAAGGATCGCGGACTCCCCGTAACCAAGGAATCGGCAATGGCTAAGTACTATGCCAGTGAAGTGGCGGTTAAGGCTTCCACTGAAGCCGTACAGATCTTTGGCGGTTATGGCTACACGAAAGATTTTCCAGTGGAGAAATATTACCGCGACAGCAAGCTCTGCACCATTGGTGAAGGCACATCAGAAATCCAGAAACTGGTCATCTCCAGGGAAGTTTTGAAATAAATCCTCACGCAAATCTTTGTCAGCAGTTTTCACATTCCCGGTTTTCTCTTTGAATTCGAAATGAGAGAAGATGTAATTTCACTTACATGGGAATGATCCATCTTGCCGAAATCAGCACCAGGGCACCAAAAGACCTTGAGAAAGCGAAAATCAAAGAAAAATCAACAGAGCTCCTTGCCGAGATCTCCGATCTTCAGAACCTTCTGTACGCCTCTTCCTCAAATTCGCTACTTGTGATCCTGCAGGGCATGGATGCCAGTGGCAAGGACGGTGCCATCCGTTCTGTATTCAGTTCTGTGAATCCTCAGGGGATCTCAGTGTCTTCGTTCAAAGTGCCTAGCTATCTCGAGGCCGCCCATGATTTTCTTTGGCGAATCCACCAGCATACGCCGGCCAAAGGAATGATCCAGGTGTTCAACCGTTCTCATTATGAAGACATACTCGTCACACGTGTGCACAAATGGTGCGACGATAAGACAGCGGCCAAACGAATGAAGGCGATCAATGACTTTGAAGACCTGCTTCAACACCATAACAATACCACCATCCTTAAATTTTACCTGCATATTTCATTGGAAGAACAAAAGGAAAGGCTGGATGAACGCATACACAATCCGGCAAAGCAATGGAAATACAATGAAAACGACCTTAAGGAAGCAGATCTCTGGGACCAGTACATGAAAATGTATGAAGAATGTATGGAAAAATGTAACCGCCCGCCATGGATCATCGTACCCTCAGATCAGAATTGGTACAAGGAGTACATCATACTCAAAAATATCCGCGATGCCCTGTCAGAGATGAAGCTGAGTTTCCCGAAGATTGCAATGAAAGAAAAATAAACTTAAAGCCTGATTAATCCACGAAATCATCCTTGTCTTCGGGCTTGTATTTTTTAAAAAGATTTTCAATGGCTCCCGCGAACATCGGAAATTTTTCCTTAGTGTAGTTCTTAATTACTTCGATTGACTTTAATGCTTGTTCTTCGGTTATGCCCGCCTGTGACTTCAGCTTGTCGATAAGGTCTGTCATGCCTGGATTTTTTTATGCAACTTTAAGCAGGCTGATCTTGCTCTTGCTGAATTTCTTCTCAGCATATTCGATGTCGAGATGGAGAGCGGTCTGTTTGGAAGAAGGCAGCTCAAACATAGCATCGTTGAGAATACTTTCGCAGATGCTTCGGAGACCGCGCGCACCGAGTTTGTATTCAAGCGCTTTTTCAACCATGAAGTCCAGCACGGCATCATCAATGGTCAGCTTGATGCCTTCCAGTTCGAAGAGACGACTGATATTGTTTGATGAGTGCGTTCTTGGGTTCGTGTGAGAATCGATCTCAGTGTTTCCTGATCCAGTGGGTTGAGATAAGTAACAACCGGAAGCGTCCCAGTAATTCGGGGATGAGGCCAAATCCTTTGAGGTCGCGGGCATTCACATACTGAAGAAGGTTCTTCTTCATGTTCTCCTGCAGCTCCTTGTTGACATTAAAGCCAATCGCATTAGTATTCACCCTGCGGGCGATCACTTTATCAATGCCGTCAAAGGCGCCTCCGCAAATGAATAGAATATTATGCGTGTTGACCTTGATGAGTTTTTGTTCAGGATGTTTCCGTCCGCCCTGCGGAGGAACCAGTACATCTGTTCCTTCCAGCAACTTCAGTAATCCTTGTTGTACTCCTTCACCACTCACGTCGCGGGTGATAGATGGATTGTCGCCTTTGCTGGCGATCTTATCGATTTCATCGATGTACACGATTCCTCTTTCAGCTGCGGGTACATCATAATTGCAAACCTGCAACAGTCGGGTGAGTATGCTTTCAACATCCTCTCCCACATAACCTGCTTCCGTAAATACCGTAGCATCCACAATGGCAAACGGAACATTGAGTAATTTGGCGATGGTCTTTGCAAGAAGTGTTTTACCCGTGCCGGTTTCACCGACCATGATGATATTGCTTTTTTCTATTTCAATTTCCGTTGTCTGTAGGTTTCTGCTGAAGTCGTTTGTAATGATTGTACACGGCTACAGCGAGTACACGCTTGGCATCATCCTGTCCGATCACATATTCATCAAGAAACTTCTTCACTTCCATGGCTTCTTCACGTTCAGCTTAAACTGGGCAGGACTGGGAGAGTCACTTCTAACCATCAGTTCCTGATCAATGATCTCACGTGCATGCTCCACACAGTTTTCACAAATATGTCCTTCCTGTCCTGCAATTAAGTATCTTCACTTCATCCCGGCTTCGGCCGCAAAAGGAACAATGTAATGTTGTTTTTGCCATCAGTATTTATTTTCTTCTGCTACGGATTAACCTGGAATTTCTTGTCTGGGGAAATTAGGAGGGTAATAACAAAGGTCCGCAACTTTTCGCTTACATCCAAGGATAGTTAGAGAGAATCGACGATCTGGTCAACAATTCCGTATTCAACGGATTCCTTGGCATCCATCCAATAATCACGGTCAAAATCCTTCATGACCTGTTCAACTTTCTTTCCACAATTTTCTGCCAATATCCTGGCGCCGATCTCCTTCACTCTTCGTGTCTGTTTGGCTGTGATCTCCAGGTCGATACTTACACCCTGGATATGCCCGCCCAGGCTTGGCTGATGGATCATTACCTCACCATGGGGATAAGATCAACCGTTTTCCCTTGACTCCTCCACTAAGCAGGATTGATCCCATTGAGGCAGCGAGTCCCATACAAATGGTACTTACGGGACTCTTCATCATTTTCATGGTGTCGTAAATCACCATGCCGCTGGTAACCACACCACCCGGACTATTGATGAAGAATTTGATCTCTTCACCGGGTTTGTCGGCATCAAGAAGCAGCATCTTGGTCGTCACTTCGCTTGCGGTTTTGTCATCCACAACACCCCAGAGATAAACCGCCCTGGTCTTGAAAAAATATTTTTCCATCTTTTTCATCAGCATGCCCATTTCGGGACTTTTTTCCTTCTCTTTTGGTTCTTCTTCCTCTTCTTCGTCGTCGTCCATTCTGAATGGCTTGTTTGGGTATTTTGCATAGAAATTCATGTTAGTACCTGATAATTAGTTGAATAATGGGATAATGCTTAGTCTTTCTTTTCTTTTCGGGGATTGGTCAGCAGCACTTCATCCACCAGACCATATTCCTTGGCTTCCTCGGCTGTCAGCCAGTAATCCCGGTCGCAGTCTTTTTCGATCTGTTTGTAGGTTTTACCGGTGTGGAAGGCCATGATATCGTAAAGGTTTTTCTTCACCTTCCTGATCTCATTCACCGTGATGTCGATATCACTTGCCTGTCCGCCAATGGCGCCACTGGGTTGGTGCATCATCACACGGGCGTGTTTAAGCGCGGTGCGTTTTCCATGTCCGCCGGCGGTCAACAGCACCGCATGCCATTGAGGCGGCCATTCCGATGCAGATGGTCGATACGTCGGGGGTGATGTATTGCATGGTGTCATATACGCCAAGTCCGGAATACACGCTTCCTCCGGGCGAATTGATGTACATCTGGATATCCCTGGTGCGGTCGGTGCTTTCCAGGAAAAGCAATTGCGCGGTGACAATATTCGCAACTTCATCATTTATCGGATAACCCAGGAAGATGATACGGTCCATCATGAGCCGGCTGTAAACATCCATAACGGCCACATTCATTGGCCGTTCTTCAATAATATTAGGAGTGAGGTTGGTAATCTGATGTTTAGTGTATGAATCGTTCAGGGTGTTAGATGAGATGCCTTCTGTGCTTTACGGCATAATTCGTCAAATTCCTGCTGATAATCCATAGTGTTGATTTTCTAATGTAATTTAGTCCGTTTACCTTCCAAATCTCCGTCCAAACTTTTAAACTGCCAAAAAACTGACAGACTTGCATGCCGGACCGGACAAGGCAAGAAAAAAGGCCGGGTTTACTGCCGGCCTATGCAAAAATGTTCTTCTTATTTAATGTTCATGGTGCTGGTGTTCCTGAACGATCTTGCCAAAATCCTCAGCCGAGATGGGCTTTTCTTCTTTTTTCACCTGTTTTTCTGCCCAATCGAAGAGTTTTTCAGTTCTTATCCTGTAATAGGAGTCGTCGATGAACTTCCTGTCCTTCATCATTTTGTCAAGATAGTCGTTCAGCCAGGGTTGTTGTTCCGTTTCGATTGAGTTCATGCCCATGTAGCCGAATAATTGCTTTTTCGCAAATTCCCTGATGTCATCCGGTCCGATCTCGATGTTCTGTTCCTTCCCAATGCGGTCATTGATCAGCGACCACTTCAGCTGATTGACAAAACCTGGAAATTCCTGTTCTACTTCTTCCGTTGTTTTGGGTTTTTCCGTGCCGGTCTCCATCCATTTCTTCAGAAAGGCTTCCGGAAAAATAATGTCGGAATGGTCGAGCAAAACGTGATAGATATCGTGCTGTAACTGATTGCGCGACTGTGTGTCCCAGTAGTTGTCGATCTCGGAGCGAATCTCTTTTCTTAGTTCTTCCTCATTGGTGATTTCTTTGCCTGGATAAGCAGCCTTGTAAAACTCTTCATTGAGTTCTGCTTTTTCAACGTTTTCATCGTCGTCGCCGCCATCCGGGTTTTTTTTCTTTCCGTATCCCTTTCTCAGTCTTTCCACCTGTTGGTCGATCATTTCGTCGGTAACAGCAATTTTATAAAATGGAACCGTTTCACCGGAAAGGTCTGCCACTTTGAAATCGGGCTTCAGACCCACTTCAAAGGCAAATGAATATTCTTTTGGCGCGTTGACATCCAGCTGACTGGCGTCATTTTCGGGAAGCGGCAGCGGCTGGGCAAAGATGTCCAGCTTTTCCTCGTCCATGTATTTGGTAAGTTCTTTTTCCACAGTCTTCAGCACTTCATCCGTAAACACGGACTGGCCATGCATTTTCTTGATGACCCCGGCAGGCACCATTCCCTTTCGAAAGCCTGGGAGCGTGGCGGACTTACTATAATTCTTCAACGACTTCTCAAATGACGACAGGTAGTCTTCCTTCTCGATCTTTACGATGATCTTGTCATTAAGCAGACCTATATTTTCTCTGGTAATTGTTGCCATGATGAGCTTAAAAGTTAAAAGTTAAGAGTCAAAAATGTGCTCATTTTTTAAGAGTAAGGGCTACTCTCCTAATTCCCAAAAACCGCATATTTTCAGACCCTCTTAATTCGGGGCACAAAATTAAGGTTTTTTGTAATTTTTTCCGCCTTCACTTTCATTCAGTTTGCGGTTTTCTGGTATTCGGTATCCCGGGAGTGTAAATCCCATTGACAAAAACTCTGTATATTACTTTCCTAACATTGCGATGAAGCCATTTCTAAAACTAGTTGACACACACCAAAACAGCGCCTTCCAGGTAATTAAGGTAGATGAACCTGTTTTTTTCCCGTCCTGGCATTTTCACCCGGAGTATGAGATAATGCTGGTGCAGGAAGGGACAGGAATGCGATTTGTCGGTGACAACATCGAGAGATTCCAGCCAGGCGACCTCGTTTTCTTCGGCAGCGAGATTCCCCATCTTTACCGCAGTGATGAAGAATACTACCAACAGGATGCAGTTCTCCGGTCCAGGGCAGTTGTCGTTTACTTCAAGGAAAATTTCCCCGGTGATCAATTTTGGGGCATGCCCGAATTGTCGTCCGTGAAAAAATTGCTAACCTCGGCAAAAAGGGGGATCAAGTTCACCGGATCAAGCAGGGCCCGCCTTGAAAAACAAATTCTTCATCTTAGTGAGTCTTCCAAAGGGATGGACAGGATCATCGGACTCCTGACTATATTAAAGACAATGGCCGAGAGTGAGGAATTCAGTTTTCTTTCCGGCAGTGCATACAATACTAATGTTCAGGCATCCGACTGCGTGAGGATTAATGATGTGTATGAATTTGTACTTAATAATTGCGCCGACAATCCAACGCTCGACGATGTAGCCAGGGTGGCATGTATGAGCACTACGGCTTTTTGCCGGTACTTCAAGACTCATACAAACAAAACCTATGTACAGTTCCTTAACGAAGTGAAAATTGGCAATGCAACAAAAATGCTTATCGATAATAAACTAACGATATCCCGAATTTGCTACGAAACGGGTTTTAATAATTTTAATCACTTCACCAAGGTTTTCAGGAGAATCACGGGGTACACTCCCAGTCAGTACCAGCAACAATACAGTGAATTTCCAATCACAAAAG
The DNA here is from genome assembly GCA_963808065.1 of uncultured Chitinophagaceae bacterium. Lineage (GTDB taxonomy): Bacteria > Bacteroidota > Bacteroidia > Chitinophagales > Chitinophagaceae > Flavitalea. The sequence continues at coordinate 469,026 of CAWEEK010000005.1, read as the reverse complement.
CGGTTTGATCGCATTCATGTTAAAATAATTACCTGAACTGCTAATTGCATTCACATGCTCTGCAGTGAATGAATCTAACTTCATGTCTTCATCAAGGATCGGAAAATCTACAACTGAGATTTCAGTTTGGTAACATTACTAACGAAGGTCAACAGCTTTATGGAAAACAGGCAAACGCAACACAGGCTGTCGGGCAAAGTGGCCATCGTCACAGGCGCATCAAGCGGAATAGGAAAAGCAGTAGCCCTTGATCTGGCCAGCCTCTCAGTGAAACTGGTGCTGGTGGCAAGAAGGAAATCCGTGCTCGAGGAATTACAAAAACAGATCGGCGATTGCACAATCGTACAGGGGGATATTACCGACAAAGACATGCCGGCAAAACTCCTCGGCATTGCGTTGGAAATCTATGGAAGCTGCGACATAATTATCCATGCCGCGGGAATATTGTATTCTGGAAAAATTGAGGAAGTAGACATTGACGACATGTGCAGAATGGTCCACCTGAATTTTGAAGCATCCGTGCGATTGTCCTACACGATGCTGAAACATTTCAAGGAAGTGGGATCCGGACACTTTGTTCACCTTTCCAGTATACTGGGAACGAAGGTACGTCCAGGCAATGGCGTGTATGCAGGCACCAAGTATGCCATTGAAGCGCTCGTTGAAGCGCTCAGAATGGAACTCGCCGGAACGAAGATCAAGGTCAGTGCTGTAGAGCCGGGTGTGACCATTACGGAGTTACACAACAATATCCCAGTGCATCCCACCGAAGCGTTGGGCATTACTACGCCATTACAACCAGAAGACGTGGCCAGTTGTATCCGTTTTGTTCTCGACCAGCCCGATCATATTCGTATCCCGGTGTTAATGATCCTGCCTGGAGAACAGTCTATTTAAAATTGAACAATATCAGTACGATGAGAGTTTCAGTAATGCTTACGCCATTGTCCGACAGGAATCTCAAGCTGGCGGCCCAGGCCGGAGCTGAAGGCCTGGTGATCCATTATCCAGGGCTCGACGCGGACGAGCTGATAGGAATCTGCCGGAGGACTGCCGCTCTTGGTATTCCCGTTAATGCCGTGGAGAGGTTAATACCGCACTCAAAATTTGTTCACAACCTGCCCGGCAGGGATGAACAGATCGGCGACTTCAAACGACTTATCCGGAATATGGGCAAAGCGGGTATACCCGTGCTCTGTTACAACTGGATGCCAAGAGACGATTGGGGCAGGACGCGTGTAGATGCACCCGAAAGGGGAGGAGCGCTGGTAACCGAATTTGACCTTGATGCAAAAATGATCCCGAGAGACGAGGGTTACGAAGTTCCAAAGGAAGCAGACAAGGTGACAAGCGCCGAGGAATTATGGGAGAACCTGAAATATTTTCTAAAAGAGGTCCTTCCCGTTGCTGAGGAAGCCGGCGTGAAACTGGCAATGCACCCCGATGATCCACCCATTCCTGATCTCTACGGACAGCCCTGTATCATGGTCGGTTTTGAAGCGATGGAGAAACTGGTGAAGCTCGTGCCCAGCCCAAACAACACGATATGTTTTTGTCAGGGGACCTACTCTTCAGCCAACCTGGATATTTATGACGGGATCAGGAGGTTGGGAAAATACATTTCGTTTGTTCATTTCCGTGATGTCGTAGGGTCGGTTCCGAAATTCAGGGAAACCTTCATCGACAATGGAAAAACCGACATGGCGAGGGCGATGAAGTCTTATCTGTCTCTTGCACACAGCAGTGAGATCAGCATCAGGCCCGATCATGTGCCAACAATGGAAGGAGAAACCAATGAAAACCCAGGTTATGAAATGCTTGGCCGGTTGCATGCCTTAGGCTATATGAGAGGACTGATTGATTCCATCGAATCCGCAAAGGCATGATCAATGAATACTTGTCAAAATTGTTATGTTACCTGCTAATCCCTTTACAAATGCATTTGAAGGCAGGCATAACTTTATGATGAAGAGGCAGTGCATCGGACCAGCGTGATACTTACATAAACCCGGTTAGGTTTTATTAAATGGGAATAAAGATGTAAACTTTTGCAATGAAAATGAGTTGTCTCTCTGTTTCGTTGTTCCCTTTAATCCTGGACGGGCAGATGACTGTGCCGGATTACGCGCGGCTTTGCAAAAGTTTAGGACTCGATGGTTTCGATCTGGGCATGGTTGTGCTAAAGAATCATACTCCGAGGTATATCCATGACCTGAACGAGGAATTGAATGAAGTGGGTTTGCCATTGGTGATGCTCACCACATATCCGGATTTTACTCATCCGGATCCGCTGCAGAGAGAAAGAGAATATGATTTCCTGGTGCACGACATCGCGTTTGCATCGGCGCTCAATGCAAAATACCTGAGAGTTACAGCGGGTCAGTCGCACCCGGGTATAGACATCAGTCAGGCGGTAGACCAGGCAGTAAAATATATCCGGAAGGCTTCGGAAGTGGCCGATAGGTATGGAATAGAACTGGTGTTTGAGAACCATTCAATCCCGAAAGGCTGGTTTTACAGGGACATCAGCAACTCTTCAAAGGTGTTCCTTGAAATATTAAGCAGGTTGTCGGACAGTTCCATCAGTGTGAATTTTGATACGGCAAACCTCCTCGTTGCTGGTGAAGAAAATGTTATTGACGTATTAAGACAGGTAATAGGAAAAGTAAGAACGATTCATGTTGCTGACGTATCCACCATCGGAATTATGGACCCTGTTCAACTGGGGACCGGCATTGTTCCGATGAAAGAGATCTTTGGCTTCCTCAAAAAAGAAAACTTCGACGGGTGGCTTTGCCTCGAGATCTGGAAAGATGAAGGCGTGGCCGCCGTGAAAAAAGCAGTGCAGGATGTAAAGGCGATTTGGGCACGGGCCTGACCGGGTTTATCCATAATTTATCAAGGGTGTGCTGAAACAGCAGGTCATCATATGATTGCTGTGTTGATGCCTTCCATAGTTTTTAAACCAACTGATGAAAATAAAAAATTTTCGCTGGTGGATCGCGGGATTGCTTGCTTTCGCTACTGCTTTGAATTACCTGGACAGACAAAGTCTACCTGTGGTTATCAGTGAGCTGAAAAAAACGATTCCGATCGATTCGGGTCAGTACGGAATGATCAACGGTATCTTTCTTTTCGCATATGGGACCATGTATGCGATCGGGGGAAGACTTATCGACATTCTTGGAACAAAAAAAGGACTTGCCCTGATGGTTGCCTGGTGGTCGATATCCAATATCATGCATGGATTTGTTTCTTCTGTACTCGGTCTTGGTATCGTAAGATTTTTTCTTGGCCTTGGTGAAGGCGGAGGTTTTCCTGGTTCGGCAAAGGCAGTTTCGGAATGGTTCTCTGTTAAGGACAGGTCGATGGCCTTTGGAATATTCAACACCGGCTCCAGCGTGGGCGCACTTGTTGCACCGCCCCTGATTGCCTTAATCATCACTGTCTCGAGCTGGCGCTGGGCCTTTATCGTTTGTGGCAGCCTGGGACTGATCTGGCTGTTTTTCTGGCTCAGGTTTTATTCCACTCCGGCCAAAAGTAAATTTATTGACGAAGAACAAAGAGCAGGGATCAGTTTGTCGCTTGAAAGCAATAACGATGCTGCGGATCAGGAACCCGCCCTGCCATGGAAGGCCTTATTCCGCTACAGGAAAGTGTGGGGACTTATGCTGGTAAAATTTTTTACCGATGCGGGCTGGTTCTTTTTTATTTTCTGGTTGCCCAAATATCTGAACGATATCCGTGGGCTGGACATCAAGCAAGTGGGCGCCTATGCCTGGATACCCTATGCGGCGGCGGGACTGGGCAGTTTCTCGGGAGGTTGGTTGAGCAGTCTGCTGGTGAAAAGAAATATTTCACTTGACCGCGCCAGGAAAATACCACTGGCCCTTTCCGCAGCCATGTTACCAGCTTCACTTTTTATTGTGGACGCATCATTGGAGAACGCGCTGATTTTCTTTTGTCTTGCGATGTTCGGTCATCAATGCTGGGCCACAATTGTACAGACTCTTCCGGCCGACATGTTTCCTTCGAAGATCATTGGATCGGTTGCGGGACTGATGGGTTGCATCGGAACCTACGGGGCCATGCTTTTCAGCCTGGTCATTGGATTTGTGATTGAGAAATACGGCTATCATCCTGCGTTCCTGATTGCCGGTATCCTGCACCCCCTGAGTTTTTTTCTTGTTCTTCTGATGATAAAAAAAATAGAGTTCACCAAACCTGTATCACCACCGGGTCATAAAAACCTGACGATCGCATAGAAATTTCTGAAAAAACTACAGCCATGCCAAAACTAAAATTTATCGGGACATCTTATTGTCTCTCGGTTCCTCCACTTCTGCATTGCCGGGCAGAAAAATTCCTCAGGATTTTATTTGTTGTGATGCTAGTGGGTCTGTCATGGTTCACGGCAGGTGCCCAATCAAAAACGGTTACAGGCACTGTAGTCAGCAACCAGGACACTAAACCCCTTGCCGGCGTATCCGTGAAAGTCAAAGGAAGCTCAAGAGGAACAGTCACGGACGAGGATGGAAAATTTTCGCTGAGGGCTAGTCCGTCTGAAACACTTGTACTAAGCTATCTCGGATTAGAGGAGAAGGAATTGCCCGTCGGAAATCAAAATGATTTCAAAATCAGTCTGACCGTACTGGATACCAAACTCAACGAGGTAGTGGTAGTGGGCTATGGAAAATTGAGGAGAAAGGATCTGACAGGTGCGGTGTCATCCATCAGACCAGACAGAATAGAAAATGAAAGACCACAGAGCATACAGGACATTTTACGCGGCAACGTGGCCGGGCTGGCGGTTGGATTTTCGAGCAATGCCAAAGGCGATGCAGATCTGGAAATCAGGGGAGATAATAGTTTGAAGACTTCATCATCTCCCCTGGTTGTTCTGGACGGTGTTATTTATCCCGGTGCACTTACCGACATCAATCCCAATGATATCGAGTCGCTCGATGTATTAAAGGATGCGTCTTCAACGGCTATATTCGGAGCCAGGGCGGCCAATGGCATCATCCAGGTGACCACAAAAAAAGGGAAAACCGGCAAGCCTCAGATCAACGTGAACTCCAGTGTGGGCGTGGCTTCAATGGCCACACTAGCAAAGGTATATGACGCCAACGGGTTCATCACATGGCGACGCGACGTGGCCAAATCGATGAATTACTACAATACCGGCGTGAATCAGAAATTGTATATCTATGATGATCCCAGGACGCTTCCTTCGGACATAACCATGGACCAGTGGCTCGATGGCCGCACAGGAGATCCTGTTGATGTTTGGTTGTCCAGACTGGGACTATCCACCCTCGAGGTTAACAATTATCATGCAGGCACGCCCACAGATTGGGAAGACGCAGTTTATCAGAAAGGCCTGAGACAGGATCACAATATTTCACTGTCAGGAAAAAGAAATGAGTTCTCTTACTACTGGTCATTGGGATATAATAATAATGAAGGCATAATACTCGGCGACCAATTCAAAACCCTGAGAAGCCGCTTGAACCTCGATGCTAAAGTCACCGACTGGCTGAATGTTGGGCTCAACGCACAGTTTTCAAAGAGAGACGAAAGTAATATTCCGGCAGTATGGGAAGATGTGTATCGGGCCTCTCCCTGGGGTTCTTTGTACAATGACGATGGCAGTCTTCGCCTGAGTCCTACTGATGATCTGGTGGGATCAAAGAATCCGGTTTATGACAGGGCCTTCCAGGACAGGCTAAAACAATACCTGACAGTGATCACCACTTTGTACGCAAACGTAAAGCTGCCACTGGGATTCAGCTACCAGCTGAATTTCTCGCCACGTTTTGAAACCTACAGGTATTACAATCATCAGTCGGCAATGCATGAAGAATGGACGCGATTTGGCGGCGGTGCTTCCAGGGAGAATCAAAACATTCAAAGCTGGCAGCTCGATAACTTATTTAAATGGAACAAAACAATCAATGGCATTCATCAGTTCGACTTTACCTTCCTGGTTAATGCTGAAAAATACAAAGGTTGGCAGGACTCCCTATCCACTCAGGGATTCTCACCAACTGACGTTCTTGGCTATCACAATGTAAGCGCGGGCGCCACCTCATCAAATGTATTGAAGAGCAATGACGAATACAGTACGGGAGACGCGCTGATGGGGAGACTGTTTTATTCCCTCATGGACAAATACATGGTCACTCTTTCGTTGAGGCGTGACGGTTATTCCGCGTTTGGCCTGGAAAATCCGAGGGCATATTTTCCTGCAGCTGCCCTGGGCTGGGTATTCAGCGAAGAAAATTTTCTGAAGAATGATTTTCTTACCTATGGAAAACTAAGGTTTTCCTGGGGTGAGAACGGTAACCGCGAGATCGGTCGCTATGATGCGTTTTCTGACATGGGCATCGGTAAATACGTGTATTACACCCAGGCAGGCGTGGTGTATGAAAGCAATCAATTGTTTGTGAACCGGATGTCAAACCCAAATCTCAAATGGGAAAAATCCAGGGCCGTGAATGCGGGTCTTGATTTCACGATCAAAAACGGCCTCTTCGATGGTTCGCTGGAGTACTACAACACGCGTACGCTCGATTTGCTGATCGATCGTAAACTGCCGGATATTGTCGGGTTCAGGTCGGTCACCGCCAATCTGGGTCAGGTGCAGAACAACGGTTTTGAACTCAACCTGAACACCAGGATCATGGATCGCGCGAATTTCAAATGGAGGTCAAGTCTCAACGTCTCTATGAACCGCAACAAGATCGTTCATCTCTATGGCGACATGGTTGATGTGCTTGACGCCGATGGAAAAGTGATAGGACAACGCGAAGCCGACGACATCACCAACAAGTGGTTCATCGGTCACGCCATCGATGAGATCTGGGATCCTCGCGTGCTGGGTGTTTGGCAGCTGGGGGAAGAAGCGGAGGCGGCGAGATACGGGCAGTTCCCTGGTGATTTCAAACTAAAAGATGTGGACAACAGTGGAAGCATCAACCAGATCGATTATGAATTTCAGGGTTACCGCGAACCACGATTCCGCTGGAACCTTCGCCAGGAATTTACCATTCTTCGAAACATCTCTTTTTCTTTCTCGCTCTATTCCTACTGGGGTCACAAGGGCACTTTCAACGCAGCCAAGAACAGCAATGGTTTCCCCGAACGCAACAACTCATATGCCACCGAGTACTGGACACCTGAAAATCCTACCAATGATTATAGTCGCATACGCTCACTTGCCGGAGGTGTGGACTTCAATGTATGGAGAGACCGGTCCTTCATTCGTCTGGACAATATTTCAGTTGCCTACAATGTGCCACAGCGGTTGCTGAGCAGGGCGACTTTGAGCAGCCTCAAATTTTTTGGCACCGTCAGAAACGCACAATTCTTTGCTCCGGAATGGAATTACTGGGATCCTGAAAACAGCGGGCCCAATCCCCGCATCTTCACTTTCGGAATTAATCTCACCCTGTAAAGCCGGATAAAAAATTAAAACTCATGAAATCAAAAATAACCATCCCTCTTTTGCAGCGAATACTCATATGCGCTTTATTATTAACAGTGCAGGCCGGTTGCAAAAAAGAATTTCTCGAACCCAAGCCACTTTCCCTCTTTACACCTGAAACAGCGTTTAAGGATGCAAGAGGTTTGATGGGCGCATTGACCGCCTGTGAGCGTGACATGCGCGGAGAGGTCTATGGCGATGCCTCACCAATACTTACCGAGATGATGTTCTCCGACCTTGCCGCGGAGGGTATGAATGACAATCCCGGTACCAACCAGAACCTCAACAACATGGTTACTCCTACTTCTAACCTGGACAATGGAAATGGGAACAGGATCGGCTGGTACTGGAACGCCTGGTATCTCGGTATCCGCTATGCGAACCTGGTAATTGCGCGTATCGATGATGCGGAACTCGGCAGCGAAGAGGAACGAAATGCCATTTTGGGCTCCGCCTATTTTCACCGCGCCTATCGCTATTACAGGCTGACACAGCAATTTGGCGATGTGCCATTCATTGGCAGAGAGATCCAGGAACCAAAACTCGATTTTGGCTCTACAAAAAGAGAAGTGATACTTGAAAAAATTAAGAAAGACCTCGAATTTGCGTTTCAGTGGTGTACCGATGCTGTCGATAGGGGAAGGGTGACAAAGGGCGCCTGCGGTCACCTGCTTACAAAAGTAAATCTTGCACTCGGCAAGTTCGATGATGCCATCGCATCGGCCACCGATGTGATCAATGGCGGGGTGTACAACCTGATGATTGAACCATTCGGTGCGATACCAAAAGAAGAAGGAAATTATCTCACTAATCTCGGTGTGGTAAGGGACGATGTTGTTGCCCGGTTGCACTGGCCACTGAACAAAGCAATCGCAGAAAATAGAGAAGTACTCTTCATGGTCAATTCAAGAGAGGACCTGATCGATTCGAGGCTGGACCTGAGGATCATGCGCCAGGCATTGCCCTTCTGGAGCAAGACCGCAGCAAATCAGATCTACACCCCAGACGGAAAAACGGGGACGAGTGACCTGGCTGGCAGGGAGATCGAACTGGTGGAAACCTTTGGGAGGGGCATCGGCCGTACTCCGCCCACGAGATACAACGCAACAGAGATCTGGGACGATTCCAATGACCTGCGGCACAAGAAGTACAACTGGATGAACATGGAAGACCTGGTGTATAATAATGCTGCACTTAAAGGTGTGAGTCCATATTACGGCCAACCATTGCAATTGAAGGACCCTGCAGGAAAAGTGCTGACACTGGACACCATCTGTAACTGGTATGGCTGGCCTCATTATAAATTGTATGCTCCCGATCCAAGAAGAACGCAGCCACAGGGAGGCGCATACGACTGGTATATCTTCCGACTCGCCGAAACCTATCTGCTGAGGGCAGAGGCCTACTGGTGGAATGGTCAGCCCGAACTGGCGATGGCCGACATCAATGCGGTACGCACACGCGCCCATTGCGCTCCTTACACCGACGTGAATAAGATTGACATCTCCACTGTACTCAGTGAAAGGGCCCGGGAATTATACTGGGAAGAACCACGAAAGACCGAACTCACCAGGATCGCATTTATTTTTGCGATGACAGGAAAAGCATATAACGGAAAAACCTATTCAATTGCCAATTTCGGGGCAGACAATTTCTATTACGACTGGGTAATCGAGAAAAATAATTTCTACCGCGAGGGCATTGTGGCAAATAACGGACAACAATACACGATAAGCCCTTATCATGTGCTCTGGCCGATACCCCAGAACTCAATCAGCGCAAACAGCAAAGGCGTGCTGAATCAGAATTTCGGATATGATGGCTATGGTAGTAATATTCCGGCCCTTGCCGCCATCGATCCCGAAGACGACAACTAATCAGTTTACAGACTATTTAAAAAAACATGTTGATGAAAATTCAAAAAACTGTCCTGCTGATTGTCAGCGCTATTCTGTTACACCTGCTGGCTCCGGCGCAGGATCTTAAAAATAATGCTTCGTCCGGGATGCCAAAAATACCCGTGGGGTATGATGCTTACAGGATGTGGGACCAGTGGCCAAATCAACGCCTTGGAGCAAGGGCCTACATGCGCAGTACCTATGACCGTACGGGTGGCAATGAAGGTGCGGATGCCAGCCATTTTCTTTTCATGAAGGACGAGGACTACAATGTTTCCCTGGACCTGATCGGTAAGGGGATCGTGTATTTTATCCGTACCAATCACTGGCATGGAAGTCCATGGCACTATGTGATCGATGGCAAGGATAATATCGTAAAGGAAACAGGAACCAGTGATCCGGTACACGCCAAGAAGTCGATCAGTAATTCGGAGTTTATTCCAGCAACCGCTTTTCCTAAACCATTGAATTGGACCTGGGGCACTACAAAGGGAGCCGACCTCGTTTGGACGCCGCTACCTTTTGAGAAATCAGCGAGACTGGCTTATTCACGTACCAGGTATGGCACCGGGTATTATATTTTTCACCAGTTTGCAAACCAGGAGCAGTTGTCTCAACCCATAAAATCATGGAACATCAATGATAAGCCGGATGCGGATGTCATTGACCTGATCGGCAAGGCAGGAACCGACATTGCTCCAAAAAATATCAAAACCAAAAAAGGCCGCGTAAAATCAGGCGGGGGAAACGCTGTGATTGCAAATATCAAAACCAAGGCGTCTACGATAAGGGCTTTGAAATTTACACTGCCACTTGACAAGGCGCTGGACCTGGAGAAGGTAAGACTTAAAATTACCTGGGATGAGAACAGTGAACCATCCGTGGATGCGCCGCTAAGTTTGTTCTTCGGCAGCGGAACATTCTACAACAGGGACAAGAAAGAATACCTGGTTCAGGGATTCCCGATCAACATCCGTTTCGATTATCCGGCTAGTAAGGTTGAGCTTGCCTGTTATTATCCAATGCCTTTTTTCAAATCTGCAAAAATTGAACTTGATGGACTACCTGCGGATGCCGGTACCATCGATTATGAAATAAGGTATGAACCCCTTAAAACCGCCGCAGCTTACTCCTCCTATTTCCATGCTACCTATAAGGACATCCCCCAGCCGGAACTGGGAAAAGACCTGGTGTTGCTGGATACCAAAGGAGCCGAAGGACAGGAAGACTGGTCGGGAAATTTCGTAGGCACCTCATTTATTTTCTCACATACTGGATGGCTGGGAACGCTCGAAGGAGACCCAAGGTTTTTCTTTGACGACAGTAAGTCCCCTCAGGCTTATGGCACCGGCACCGAGGAGTGGGGTGGAGGTGGTGATTACTGGGGTGGTCAGAACATGACCCTTCCCTTCGCAGGTCACCCGGTGGGCTGTCCCAAAAAAGATTCGGCCAGGGATCCCAAAGACCTGATCCAGTCTGCTTACCGCTTCCTGCTCGCCGACCTCATGCCCTTTGGCAAACGCGCGGTCATCCAGCTCGAACATGGCGGAGAAAATCTATCATCGGAACATTATGAAACGGTCACCTACTGGTACGGTTTGCCCAAAGCCGCGCTGATCAAAACCGATGAAATCGACATTGGCAACCAGGCTAGTGAGCAGCAACATGAATACGCTTCGCCGGAAGCTTCCGATGTAGCATCCATCGAGTCGAGGTATGAACTCGGGATTGACGAGTTTCCGGTCAAGGTCTGGGGCATGGATACCAGTAAGATCAAAAATTATTCATCCTTGTCGGGCAAGGAGATTTATCCTGCAACCAAGGAAGACGGACGGCACACCCGGGGAAGTTCAGAGTTTACCGTGAAGATCGATGGTTCAAATAACGGTGTGTTGTTACGCCGGACACTGGATTACAGTTTTCCAAATCAGAAGGCAGAGGTGTTAATTGCAGATTCCGCTTCCGGTGGAGAATGGAAGTCGGCCGGCATCTGGTACCTGGCCGGATCCAACACCTGTGTATATTCAAATCCAAGAGGTGAACTTGATCAGCGGGTGTACAATGTACAGACATCTAACCGCCGGTTTAGGGATGATGAGTTCCTGCTGCCTGCCAACCTTACAGCGGGTAAATCTTCAATCAAAATAAAACTTAAGCATATTCCTGACGAGACACTGCTCTATCCGGATTACCGTTTTCCCAGAGAAAGCGCCTGGAGTGAATTGAGTTACCAGGTATATAGTTATGTAATGCCGGCTTTCGGTACTGCTAAAAAATAAGCATCCATAACCGACCATATGAAATTGTCTATCGCCATTGCTGATTCGAAAGCATTGCCGACCGCCTTCGTAGTGTTCAGGGGAATAGAGGAGAGTATTGCGAAGGCGGCCAGGCTTGGCTTCCAGGGTGTAGAACTGGCATTGAGGAGGGCGGATGAGATTCATCCCGGAAGATTAAAAAGACTCCTTGATGAGGAACAAATAGAAGTTTCCTGTATTTCCACCGGACAGGTTTTTGCCGATGGGAGGCTCATGCTGACTGACGATTCTTTTTCAAGAAGGGAAGAGGCGATCGCCCTGTTCATGGAGTTCATCGAACTGAGCGTTTACTTTGGCGGCATGGTAAGCATCGGAAGAATCCGGGGTTCGGTGGGATCCCGGAATCGGGGGGAGGTTGAGCAACTGTTTATTTCCGTAGTCAGGGACCTTGCGGATTATGCGCAGAAACGGAAAGTAACACTTCTGTTAGAGCCGATCAACCGTTATGAAACGGACTTCATTAATACCATAGAAGAGGGGGTTGACCTATTGCAAAAAATCGACCGGCCAAACCTGATGCTGATGCCGGACCTTTTTCACATGAATATTGAAGAGGCGGACATGGGGCCTGTGCTGGCCGATAATCTGGAATACATTAAATACATCCATGTCGCAGACTCCAACCGGATGGCGCCGGGATGTGGACACACTGACTTCGCCGCAATTTTTAATAAACTTGAAGAGGCGGGTTACGACGACTGGCTCTGTGCCGAAATACTTCCGCTGCCCTCGGCCGATGCGGCTGCAAGGCAGGCAGCGGGATTTTTACAACAACTCAAAAGTCAAAGGTTAAGGCTGAAGAGCTAAGAGTTCCCTATAAAGGCAGGCGAAAAGCAAACGGCTCTTTGCGAGAGGCCAATCCCTGCTCTTGAAGGAAGCAGCGGTCACTCAGGCCGACTCAGGACAAACCTCCACGTAATTTTTACTTGTTAATCCCTCAAATTGAAAGTGCGGGTGGAGGGACTCGAACCCCCATGCCTCGCGGCGCCAGATCCTAAGTCTGGTACGTCTACCAATTTCGCCACACCCGCATGCACAATTTTACCGGATGGCAAAAGTAGCAGATTAGCACCAAGAAACTGCGGCAGATTTTTTCTCCAAAAGGACAGAACTCAGGGCTTAGAAAATATCCAAACTTTCTCAAAAATTGGCCCTTACACATTGATTTTAAACAGAATGTTATATGATTTTTAAAATTATGTTAAAGATTTGATTGTTGGGAACATTAATACCCTACTTTTGAATCGACCACCTGACCACTGATCCAGAAAAAAGCTGCCTTCGTCAGCCTATTTATCCAATCATCCCTACCACGTACCCTTTTTTACTTGCCATGCCATAGTCGTTATGGTTAACCCAATGAGTATATCAAAACAGTTTACGGTCAACCCAATTATATATCAAAAACAAGTGTTATGAGAAAAACAATGCTCTTAAGTATGATGTGCTTACTTCTGGGGACGGCGTTCGCCCAACAGAGGTTTGCTGTCATCGGCAAGGTGCTCGACAGCAGAGGAGATGCTGTCCCGGGCGCCACAATTACAGAGAAAGGGACATCAAATGCGGTCGCAGCAGATGATGCCGGAAATTTCAGAATCCTCGTAAATCCAGGGTCTACCCTGAATATTGCGGCGATCGGTTTTACTGCTTATGATGTACCAGCCGCCGCTGCTGTGAAAGTCAGATTGCAGAATTCAAATGCTATGATGGATGAGGTGGTCGTCACCGCCCTGGGTATCACACGTAGCAAGAACACACTGCCTTACGCAGCCCAGGAAGTTAAAGGAGAAGAGATCACCCGTATTAGAACCGGAAACGCAGCAGCTGCACTTTCCGGTAAAGTTTCCGGTCTGGAAATCAGACAGGGAAATGCCATCGGAAGTTCCACCAACGTGGTCATCCGCGGTTACAAGTCACTCACTGGTAACAACCAGGCCCTCTTTGTTGTCGATGGCGTGCCAGTAGACAACAGCAACACCAACACCCTTGATCAGAGAACCGGCCGCCCCGGTTATGATTATGGTAATGCAGGTGCAGACATTAATCCTGATGACATCGCCAGCATCAACGTACTGAAAGGCGCTGCTTCAACTGCCCTCTACGGTTCCCGCGCAGCCAATGGAGTGATCATGATCACTACTAAGGCCGGCAAAAAAGGCCTCGGAGTGGTGGTTAATTCCGGCGTTGTTTGGAACAGGATCGACAAAGAAACCATGCCCAAGTATCAAAAAGAATACGGTGCTGGTTATTCCGATCCTTATCAGCAGGACGGCTTCCTCTTTTTCGACGTCGACGGTGACGGCGCAAAGGATTATGTAGTTCCTACTTCTGAGGATGCTTCTTACGGCACCAAGTTCGATCCCAACCTGATGGTTTATCATTGGGACGCGTTCGATCCTACCAGTCCTTTTTTCCATACCAAGAAACCATGGGTGGCTGCCGAAAACAATCCTACTTCTTTTTACGAAACCGGTCTCACAGTAAACAACAGCATCCTCATCCAGGGTGGCTCTGACCGTGCTTCGGTAAAAATGGGCTATACCCGCAATGATGACAAAGGTGCACTTCCCAACAGCCGGGTATTAAAAAACATGGTGAACTTCGGACTAAGCTACAAAATGACTGACCGGATCACTGTATCATCTCAACATCAACTATACCCGTATTGATGGTAAAGGAAGATATGGAACAGGGTACAGCGGACAGAATGTCAACCAAAACTTCCGCCAGTGGTACCAGTCCAACGTGGACATCAAGGAGCAGAAGGAAGCCTACTTCCGCAATGGAAAGAACGTGACCTGGAACTGGGCTGATCCCTAGCACGCCAGAAGGTCTGTATCCAAAATACACCGACAACTACTACTGGATCAGGTACAAGAACTTTGAAACAGACGTAAGGAACAGGGTGTTCGGAAACATCACTGCAAATTATAAGATCACAGACTGGTTCAATCCCTGATGGCAAGAGTAACAGTCGACAATTATTCAGAAGCCCAGGATGAAAGAATCGCGGTAGGAAGCAATGGCGTTTCTGCATATACCCGCTTCGACAGAACATATTAACGAAACAAATTTCGACCTCATCGGAACCTTCACTAAGGATCTGTCGGTAGAAATTTAAGTTGATTGCACTGGCCGGTGTCAACCTCCGCAAGAACCTGATCACTTCCGCCAAGTCAGGCACAAACGGTGGAATGGTATTCGATAATTATTTTGCGGTAGCCAACTCTGCCGGTCCCGTCGCCTGCACCAATTGAAAGATATCGAACCCAAGCGTGTTGATGGTTACTTCGGTGGACTAACCCTCACCTACGATGAGTTCCTCACATTGGACGGAACCTATCGCCGTGATCGTTCTTCCGCATTACCAGTTGACAACAACGCTTATAATTATTATGGTATATCCGGCAGCTGGTTGTTTTCCAAACACCTCGAATCCCTGGATTGGCTGAACATCGGCAAGGTAAGCGTGAACTACGCCTTCGTAGCCAACGATGCTCCCTGGGGAAGTGTCTTGGATTCCTATGCAACCACGGACGCCACAGGCCTCGCCCTGTCGCCCTTTGGTTCAGCCATCCTCTACTCATTGCCTAATTCTAGGAACAATCGCAACCTGAAACCAGAAGGAGCTGACCACAAGGGAAGCCAACCTGGAACTTGGTTTTCTGAGAGGGAAGATCAGCCTCGTTGCATCAGTATATCAGACCAATTCAACCGAACAGATCATACCTGTTACCACTTCAACAGCCACTGGCTATTCCAGTAAATATGTAAATGCCGGCGAACTCCGTAACAGGGGTGTTGAACTGACCCTTTCCGGAAAACCGGTAAGTACACCGGATTTCAGCTGGGATATCACTGTCAACTGGACGAGGAACAGGAATATCGTTATGAGTCTTTTCGACACGGCGAAGAATCTTTCTTTGGCAACCACTCAGGGTGGCATCAGTGTAAATGCTACAGTGGGCCAGCCTTACGGAACGCTGCAGGGTAAGGCGATCAGAACTCTGAACGGACAAAAACTGGTCAATGCCGCCGGATACTACATGCAAACCACCACTACTACCAATGTACTTGGAAATGTGAATCCTGACTGGACCGGTGGTGTTTATAATACCTTCCGCTACAAGAATTTCAGTCTTGGTTTCCTGATCGACATGAGACAGGGTGGATCATTATTTTCACTTGATCAGTATTATGGTGCACAGACTGGTGTATCACAGCAATGGGCAGGGCTCAATGATAAGGGTAATCCAAAACGTGACGATCCTGAAAATGGCGGTGGAATTATTTTCCCCGGTGTAACAGAAGACGGCAAACCAAATACACTGTATGTTGTGAAAGACGCAGCATGTAGCAGTGCCCGTTCAGGAGTTCGTTTATGACGCAACTTATATCAAGCTTCGTGAATTGACACTCAGCTTATGCTTTGCCAACGGCACTCATTCAGAAAACAAAAGCATTC
The DNA here is from genome assembly GCA_963808065.1 of uncultured Chitinophagaceae bacterium. GTDB lineage: Bacteria > Bacteroidota > Bacteroidia > Chitinophagales > Chitinophagaceae > Flavitalea. The sequence continues at coordinate 452,856 of CAWEEK010000005.1, read as the reverse complement.
AAAGCAATTGAACTTTCGCTGATCGGCAGGAACCTTTGGATCATTCATAAGAATCTTCCAGAATCTGATCCCGAAGAAAACCTGTCAAGCGGAAACATCCAGGGTATACAGAGCGGTGCTTATCCCACACCTCGTTTCTTTGGATTCAATTTAAAATTATCACTCTAAATTCTTGTTCATGAAAAAGATACTGTGGTTATGCGCTTTGCCTGCATTGCTTTTCACGGCGTGCACAAAGCATATCGATAAATACAATGATGAGACGAAAAATCCGGCAATCGTACCTGCGGGCACCTTGCTGGCCAATTCCACCGTCAACCTGGTTGATGGCCTTGCCAGCGCCAGTGTAAATACAAATGTTTTCCGATTCACTATAAAACAGTGGGCGATGACTACCTACCAGGATGAAGCTCAGTATGACTTCTTCATCAGAAGAATTCCTGATGCCTGGTGGAATAAAATGTACCGTGATGTTCTTGCCGATCTGAAAACGCTATCGGAGTAGTAAATGCACTTCCTGACCTGGAAATCGATGCCGCTACGAGAGCCAATCAGCCGGCAGTAATTGACATCACAGAAGTGCTGACCTACAGCATACTCGTGACCACTTTTGGCGACGTGCCTTACACGCAGGCGCTGGCAGTCGACATGCATTGTGTTCCCGCATATGATGATGCTGCAACGGTATTATACTGATCTGCTGAACAGACTGACAAATGACATTGCAACGATCAGCCCTGCTTCTGCCGGATTCAGCTCTTGAGCAGGATTTGCTTGGCGGTGGCGACATGGCCAAATGGGTATAAATTTGCAAATTCCCTTAAGTTGAGAATAGGTATGACCCTTGCTGATGTCGACCCTGCAACTGCTCAGGCAGCTGTTGAAGAAGCCGCTGCAAGAGATTTCGCCTCACCTGACGACGACGTTATCCTGCATTACCTGCAAGTCCGCCAAACAGTAATCCATTGTATGATGATATCGTTCTTGGCCACAGAGGCGAATACATCGCTTCCGAGGATCATGGACAACCTGAACGCCAATAATGATCCAAGGAAAATCAGTTCTTCTACCACTAATAATGACGGCGAATATGTCGGCGGAGTCGTTGGAAAGGTGAACCCTCTCTCTGATTATTCACCGCCCAGTGACAAAGTAAGCGATGCAAACGCTCCTTACGCTGTTCTGGACTATTCCGAAATTGAATTCTTAAGAGCTGAGGCCATTGAAAGAGGTTTTTCAGTAACAGGAACTGCGGCCGAACATTATGAATATGCGATCAAAGCCATCTATTGTCTGTTGGTGGTGGTACATGATGCAGCCGAGCTGATGCACAGCTGCTGTCGATGTTACCTCGCCCAGGCAACTGTAGCCTATGCCACTGCAACCGGCGATTGGAAGGAAAAAATAGGAACTCAGAAATGGCTTGCCTTTTATAACAGGGCCTACGAGTCATGGCTGGAGTTCAGGAGACTGGATTATCCCGCGTTTTCACTCGCACAGGATCGCCATCTCAGGTTATCCCAACAGGTTAACCTTATCCCGCAAATGAACAACAGGTGAACGGCGGAAGCTACACAAGCGCTGCCGCCAAGATCGGAGGTGATGAAGTAGAGACCAAATTGTTCTGGGACATTAATTAGTGTTTTTCTCTTCTCTTAGACCGTCTTCCGCGTTGGGAGGCGGTTTTTTTATTTTTAGGATGAGGTGGAATCTGAAGAAATTAAAAATCAAAAATTAAAAGTTAAAAATGCTTCGCAATGAAGGCCGATGAGTTCTATCGTGCTAAGCCTGAAGCATGTACTTACCAGGTTTTTCGATTTTCATTTTTCATTTTTATCTTTTGTAAATTTGTAAGGCATGGATACCGTAGCAGCGCTGCCAAAATACAACCTTACCCCCGAACAGGAACGAAAGCTCATCATCAGGGAATACCGCGCACTGCTGAGATCACTAAAACCGAAATTAAAACCTGGCGACAAAGAATTACTGCGACTGGCCTTTGAAATGGCTGCCGATGCGCACAAGACCATGCGCAGAAAAAGCGGCGAACCTTACATCCTGCACCCGCTCGCCGTGGCCCGCATCTGCGTCGAAGAGATTGGCCTTGGCGTGCGCTCCACTATCTGCTGCCTGCTTCACGACACGGTCGAGGACACAGACGTTACCCTTGAGGACATCGAAAAGGTATTTGGCAATGAGATCGCCCGAATAGTAGACGGACTGACAAAAATATCCAACGTGATTGATGTCAGCGCCTCACAACAGGCCGAGAATTTCAGGAAGATCCTCCTCACCTTAACCGACGACCCAAGGGTGATCCTCATCAAGTTATCCGACCGGCTGCACAACATGCGCACGCTCGACAGCATGAAGCGGGAAAAACAACTTAAGATCGCTTCGGAAACGGTTTATGTCTATGCCCCGCTCTCGCACCGCATGGGTCTCTACACGATCAAAACAGAGATGGAAGACCTCTCCATGAAATACCTGGAACCCGAGGCCTACCGTGAAATCGCCCGCAAACTCGCGGAAACGAAAAGAGAAAGGTCGAGGTACATCAACGAGTTCATCCGGCCTATCCGCGAGAAACTCGAAAAAGGAAATTTCAATTTTGAGATCTTCGGACGACCCAAGAGCATCCATTCCATTTGGAACAAGATCAAGAAAAAAGGCGTAGAGTTCGAGGAAGTCTATGACCTCTTCGCGATACGGGTTATTCTCAACTCACCACCGGACAAGGAAAAAGAAGACTGCTGGAAAGTTTATTCATTCATTACGGACGAATACACACCCTCTCCTGAGCGGCTGCGAGACTGGCTCAGCAATCCCAAGGCAAATGGCTACGAAGCCCTCCACACAACCGTAATGGGCCCACAGGGCAAATGGGTGGAAGTTCAGATAAGGACAAAGCGGATGAATGAGATCGCGGAGAAGGGACTGGCCGCCCACTGGAAATACAAGGAAGGCGCCAGCGATGAAAACCGTTTTGACAATTGGTTTCAGCAGATCCGCGAAGTGCTGGGCAACCAGGATGGCGACTCTGTGGACTTCCTGCAGGATTTCAAGACCAGTTTTCTCACCGAAGAAATTTATGTCTACACCCCCAAGGGCGACGTGAAGATGCTCGCCGTTGGATCCACCGCCCTGGACTTCGCCTTCGCCATTCACAGTGCTGTTGGGTCCAAATGTATCGGGGCCAAGGTGAACCATAAGTTGGTCCCCATCAGCCACCCCCTGCGCAGTGGCGACCAGATCGAGATCATTACCTCCGGCAAGCAGAAACCTTCGGAGGACTGGCTGAATATTGTGGTCACGGCCAAAGCGAAGGCCAAGATCAAGGACGCCCTGAAGGAAGAGAAGAGGAAGGTGGCAGACGACGGCAAGTATATGGTGCAGCGCAAACTCGAAAGTATGGGTGCCGCCTACAACCAACATAATGTGGACGTGCTTGCTGGTTTTTATAAACTGACTTCAGCCCTCGACCTTTTCTACCAGGTGGCCATCAAAAACATTACGCTGAAAGAAATGCCTGAATTCCAGGTTTTCGGCGACCGGATAGAACCTCCCAAACCGGTGAAACCCGTCATTGAACCCAAGACCGAGCATGCCGCGCATAAAAAAGACGCGGAGCTGATCATCTTCGGTGAGAGCAGTGACAGGATCGTTTACAACCTTGCCAATTGCTGCAAGCCCATACCGGGCGACGACGTATTCGGTTTCGTGACCACGGGTAAAGGTTTGACCATTCACCGGACCAATTGTCCCAACGCCGCCAAGCTTATGGCCAATTATGGCCACCGGGTGGTGAAGACAAAATGGGCAAAAAATAAAGAAATCTCCTTCCTTACGGGTCTGAAGATCGTCGGCCTTGACGACGTTGGTGTGATCCATAAGATCACCAACCTGATTTCCGGGGAAATGAAATTGAATATTAATGCGATGACGATCGAGGCAAAGGAAGGCGTCTTCTATGGCAATGTGCGCATTTATGTACACGACAAGGAAGAACTCGATGACCTTGTGGACCGTCTGAAACGCCTGCCCGGCATAGAAACGGTGGACCGCTATGACACCGAAACAGTTGAGTGATTTTAATGGGATTCGATTACTTTTGCTGCTTTTTCAAAAACACAATACATGGTTGATGTAATCTTGGGTCTTCAATGGGGCGACGAAGGGAAAGGAAAGATCGTCGATTATTTCGCACCTCAATACGATGTCGTCGCACGCTTTCAGGGCGGACCCAATGCCGGCCACACCTTATACGTTCAGGGTAAAAAAATCGTCCTTCACCAGATCCCTTCTGGGATCTTCCATGAGAACAAGATCAACCTCATCGGCAATGGGGTGGTGCTCGACCCGGTGACGCTCAAAAGAGAGTGCGAATCCGTGAAACCCTATGTTGCCGACTTCCGCAAAAACCTGTTTATCGCGCAGCGTGCCCATGTGATCATACCCACGCACCGTGCCCTCGACAAGGCCTCGGAGCTGTCCAAAGGCCATGATAAGATAGGATCCACCCTCAAGGGCATTGGACCCGCTTACATGGACAAGACCGGCAGGAACGGTATCAGGGTGGGTGACCTGCTCGACAAAAACTTCACTTCGCACTATATCAAGCTGCGGCTCAAACACCAGAAACTGCTCGACAGCATGAATTTCAACGAGGACATTCATGAATGGGAGGAAGAATTTCTTGAGGGCCTGGATTTCATGCGCCAATTCAAGATCGTAAACGGAGAATATTTCATCAATGATCAGATCAGCCAGGGTAAGAAGGTGCTGGCCGAAGGAGCACAGGGTACCATGCTCGACGTTGATTTTGGCACCTTTCCTTTTGTCACCTCCTCAAACACTATCTCGGCAGGCGTCTGCTCGGGACTGGGTATAGCCCCGCAGAAGATCAGGGATGTAATGGGAGTGACCAAGGCCTATTGTACCCGTGTTGGTGGCGGCCCCTTTCCCACTGAACTCCATGACGCTACGGGAGAAGAACTCCGAAAGGTGGGCCAGGAATTTGGCGCAACTACGGGTCGGCCCCGCAGATGCGGCTGGATCGACCTGGTTGCCCTGAAGTTCACTTGCATGATCAACGGCGTTACGAAACTGATCATGACCAAGGCCGACGTCCTCGACGCATTTCAGGAACTGCAAGTATGCACAGCCTACAATATCAACGGTGAGCCCACCGAGCAGGTCCCCTTTCAGATGACCCGGCTGGATATTCAACCTGTCTTAAAAAGTTTTCGCGGCTGGAACAAGGATATTACCTCCCTTACCACCCCGGAAAAGCTGCCTGAAGAAATGAAATCGTATGTTGCGTTCATCAACCAGTACCTTGGGGTGGATATCACTTATATCTCCAATGGTCCGGGCCGAGATCAACTGATTACGGTCCGGTAAACGGGCGGGAAAATAAAGTGAAACAAAAGTTTGGAGGTTTAAAAACTTCGCTGAAATTTTACAGCACAATATTACCAGTGTATGGCAAAATCTGATAAAAAGCCCGCGGGAAAAACTGACCCTAAATCTTCGAAGGAAGCTCCTAAAAAACCTGTTTCCAAATCCAAGAAGGAATTGGAAGATGACGAGTTAGATGAGGATGATACTGATGAACAGGATACTCCTAAATCGTCCGCCAAAAAATCCGGATCAAAGACTACTGCGAGTAAGGGTAAGGAAGGTGATGAAGAGGACGACGATGATGAATCAGAGACTGATGAGGTTGATGAATGGGACAAGCCCGAAGAGGACGACTCATGGGACCCCGACTTCGAAGAATTTGACCTGCCAAAGTCAAAAACCAAAAAGGCATTGCCGGGCACCGGTAAAAAAGTTGGCAAGGCCGGCGAGGAAGACGACCTCTCCCTGGACCCCGACTTTAAGGACCTCGACCTGTTCAATGATACGGGCGCGGATGACGATGAAGACGATTATTAATCAGGGTTGGCAAAATCAGATTGTCCAGAAATTTTATTTCTTTCCCCATAGCTGATCTTCAGCAAACGAAAACACAGATGTTGAATTGGGTAAACCAGTTTGACGTCTGTGTTTTTCTCGATACCCATCAATATCTTTCAAATACCTCTGGCGTTGAATGCCTGGCGGCAGCTGGCGTTATCCATTCTTTCTCCGCGAAGGCCGGCAATGCATTCAATCGTGTGGCTGATTTTTATCTTCAGCAACAGGACTGGCTATTCGGCCACCTGGCTTATGACCTCAAGAATGAAATAGAAGACCTTGAATCGGTTCACCCCGATAAGATTGGCTTTGACGACATGTTTTTCTTTGTGCCGGAAGTGATCATGAAAATATCCGGCAACGAATTACAGATTGGAGTTAGGGACGACACTCACCAGCAGCATTATGATAATCTATTACGTCAAGGCACAACCGAAATCGTCGCAGCCTCTTCTGGTAAGATCAGTGTCTACGGCCGCATCGACAGGGACGAATACATCCGCACCATCAATCTCCTGAGGCAACATATCCTACGCGGTGATTGTTATGAGCTAAATTTCTGTCAGGAATTTTACGCTACCGTAAAACTCGATCCCTTCGAACTGTATCAACGCCTGAGCCGGAATTCACCAAATCCTTTTTCTGCCTTCTACCGTAATGGCGATCGTTATGCGCTCTGTGCCAGTCCCGAACGGTACCTGACCAAAAAAGAAAACCGGCTCTTTTCCCAACCCATCAAGGGAACGGCCCCGAGGGACCTGAACGATGAAGACAATGACAGGATGAACCGCCTCGCCCTGGAGAACAGCCAGAAAGAAAGGTCCGAGAATATCATGGTGGTCGACCTGGTGAGGAATGACCTGTCGAGGATATGCCTGAACGGAACGGTAAAAGTGGACGAGCTCTGCCGGGTCTATGCCTTTCCCCAGGTTTTTCAGATGATCTCCACCGTTAGTGGTGAAATCAGGCCTGATGCCAGCTGGACCGATGCGCTGAAAGCCACCTTCCCCATGGGATCCATGACCGGAGCTCCGAAGAAAAGTGTAATGCAGCTGATCGAGAAATATGAAAGGAGCGCACGCGGACTTTTTTCCGGATCCATCGGGTATGTAGATCCTGCGGGCAATTTCGATTTCAATGTGGTGATCCGGACCGTTCTGTACAATCAGAAAACGGCTTACCTGTCCTTCCAGGCCGGTTCTGCCATTACTTATAACTGCGACCCCGAAGCCGAGTATGAAGAATGTCAGCTAAAGGCAGAAGTCATCAGGAAGGCGCTGATCGAAACACCCGTGCTTCCCGGATAAAGTGTATGATTCTCAATTTTTTCGTGCTGGCATTAAATAACTCCCGGCGGAAAACCTCTTGCCGACAGGAAGGACGGAGGGGAAAATAGAAAAGGCATTGGCAGAGCCAATACCTTTCATTAGTGAACACAAACAGAACGTAAATTATTTTATCGCAGTAGCGGTTTGCAATTTCCCTGGATCATTTTCACCATCTTCTTCATTTAGCAAAGTCTGTACCGATTCATTCAAAATCGGATATTTATTCGCAAGAAATAATTCCATTTGTTCGGAGGGAAGCCTCAGATCATAGGTTGCTTCGCCTTCGGCGATGATCTTGTCGAACATCGGATTGTATCTGCTGAAATCCTTGTTGTCCATGTTGACGTACTTGGCGATAACCTGTGCCCTGTACTTTCCTGAAATCGTGGTTGTCCTCGATTCATTGAGCTCTTCGGCCGACAACTTCCTGTTGGAAAGATAACCCGCGAGCGCACCAATCTGCTCGGTGGCTTCGGCCTTTGTCAGGGTGGTGATACCTCCCTGTCCCTCAAAGATGTAATGGGTACTGATGAATTTCTTTACATGATTCCTTGTTTCTGCGGGAAGCAGGTATTGAAGTTCCCAAAAGTTGCGGCTCTTGCTCTTTTTGATGGCATTGTACACATAGCCGGGGCCACCATTATATGCGGCAATCACCAACAGCCAATCCTGGAACTCACCATACAAATATTTTAGGTATTTGGCTGCCGCGTGTGTGCTCTTGGTATAATCCAGGCGTTCATCACGTGACTTGTTCACTTTCAGGCCCAGGTCTCTGGCCGTAATGGGCATCAGTTGCCATGGACCGGCGGCGCCAGCCCCTGAAACTGCCTTTGATTTCAGCTTTGATTCGATAACGGCAAGGTATTTCAGTTCAATGGGAAGGCCATGCTTTTCGAGAATCCTGTCCATTAGATTAAAGTAGGGTAGACCCCAACCCTTTAAATCGATAATGGACTTGTTCTTACTCATGTAAGAGGTGACAAAACTCAGCGCAAGTGGATTCAGGCGGATCATTTTCGCATTGATCGCCTCATTTTCAATGATGTTAAGTGCTTCAATTTCAGGACCCGTAACCCTGCCAATAACCGTAGCCGGTGTTTCTACGGTGTCTTTTGCCTTGGCTACCGCTTTTGAGCGGTCGGGAAGGGTGGTAGACTTTTCTCCAGCGATAAGGAAGGCCGGGCATAGCAAAGTCAGTAAAAAAATAAGAATGCAATTCAGTTTCATCATCTGTTCTTTATGATAACAAATACCGACCGAAGGGATGGATTAAATAGATGATGATCTTAACAGAGGATAGCAGGCGAAAGCATCAGCGGGAAACCGGGGTCGAAGGTTTGGGTTTTTCATTACCGTGTTCCCTGAACTGTTGCATCCAGTGACTGGATAAGCTGAGTAAAGATAACTCAGAAAATCGGTTAGTCATAATCTGGACACCATAAGGTAATCCATTATTGTGCCAAAAAAGCGGTAATGATATGGCTGGCAACCCAGTTAAGTTGGAAAAAACTGTAAAAATGTCAGCCATATACATGGCAACCGGGTCGGTCATTTTTTCTCCGATCCGAAACGCGGTGCTGGGGACGGTAGGAAAAATTAACACATCAAAGTCGCTGAATATCAGGTCGGTTTTCTCCACCAATAGTTTTCTTACTTGTTGAGCCTTAGTAAAATATGCATCGTAATAACCCGCACTTAGCACAAAAGTGCCCAGCATGATGCGTCTTTTCACCTCTCTGCCAAAGCCTTTTGACCGGGTATTATTATAGAGATCCGCCAGGTCCTGATTTTTATCCACATCTCGGAAGCCATACCGGATACCGTCATATCTCGCCAGGTTCGAAGAGGCCTCCGCCGTGGTAAGCACATAATAGGCAGGCACTATGTAATCAAGGTATTCGAAATCAATTCCCTTCACTTCATGTCCCTGGGTCTGAAGTTCCCCAATCAGTCTGAACAATCCCTCCCGAATCTCAGGGTCGAGAGCGGGGCTTGCCAGCGCCTGGTTGAACCAGGCTATCCTTAGTTTGCGGTTCCGGGTAAAATTCTCCGTCGCGGGTGGTAATGGGGCTGGGTTTGCGGTACCATCGTAGCCATCGGGGCCTCCAATCACCTGTAGTATGGTTTCCACATCGGTGACATTGCGGGCAAAAATGCCGATCTGGTCAAATGAGGAAGCATAGGCGATCACCCCGTAACGGGATATCGTGCCATAGGAAGGCTTGAATCCCACGATGCCGCAAAAGTCAGCTGGCTGACGTACCGACCCGCCAGTGTCTGTTCCCAGGCTTACCATGCATAATCCTGCCTGCACCGCAACCGCCGATCCGCCGGATGATCCCCCAGGAACCCGTTCGTGGTCGATCTCATTGAGCACCGGTCCGTAAAATGAATTTTCGCTGGATGAACCCATCGCGAATTCATCGCAGTTGGTGTGGCCAATAATGATGGCCTCCTCGTCGATCAGTCTTTGGACTGCGGTGGCGTTATAAATTGAATGGAAATTGTCGAGAATTTTTGAAGCTGCGGTAACCGGATGATCTTTGTAACAGAGCACATCCTTGATGGAGATGATCACACCATGGAGCTTGCCGGTTTGCTTACCCGACAGTCTTTTTTCATCAAGCTGACTGGCCAGGATGCGGGCTTCCTCCTCATATACTCTCACATAAGCATTGAGGTTAGATTTTTCCCGAATCTGTTGCAGATAATATTCTACGGCGCCCAAGCAGGTGCTGCTGCCATCCAACAGACTTGAATGGTATTGTTGTATTGAGTCGTACCTGAACAAAGAGAATTCAGTCGGCTGTGAACAGCGGAAGGAAGAAGTTGAGATTAAGGCTGAACTGTTGTTGATTGCTTTTCTTTCGCAGCGTCTTTTTCGGTCATTCCTTCTTCGATTTCTTTCTTCACGTTGCTTTTCGCATCGTTGAATTCACGGATGCCTTTACCGATGCCACGCATGAATTCCGGAATCTTGCGGCCACCAAAAAGAATCAGGACGGCAAGGATGATCAGGATCCATTCAGTTCCACCGGGCATCGAATCATCAGTAAGGTATTAAAAACTGTAACTAGCATAAGCATTGATTTGTAGTTAGACTAACGAAATTAAGACATTTTTGGTTTGAGTTCCGCAGAATAAAAAAAGCGGGAACAATAGTTCCCGCTTCAGATAAAAATATATTCATATTAACTCTGGGCAGCGGTGGTTGCCATTCTCTTTTCCTTGATCCTGGCGCTTTTACCGCTCCTTCCACGAAGGAAATACAGTTTAGCACGCCTTACTCGTCCGCTCTTGTTCAATTCGATCGAGTCGATATTGGGAGAAAAAATCGGAAAGGTTCTTTCAACTCCGATGCTGTCGGAAATTTTTCTTACGGTGAAACTGGCTGTCTGCCCCGTTCCCTGTCTCTTGATCACATCTCCACGGAAACTCTGGATACGTTCCTTACCTCCTTCAACGATTTTGTAGTTAACTGTGATATTGTCGCCAGCCTTGAATTCGGGAAACTCTTTTTTGCTGGTTAACTGATCGTGTACAAACTGAACTGCGTGGTTCATGGCTACTTGTTTTTAAGGGTGGCGAAGGTAGTGAAGAAAACTCAAAAGTTAAAACTTAAAACCTCCTTCAGTTCTCCCACACATCTTCTCTTTTTTTACTTTTGACTGCTAAGCTGTTTATCGGGCCACATTAACTGCTCTTTTCTCTCTGATTACTGTGACTTTGATCTGGCCAGGGAAGGTCATCTCGGTCTGGATCTTCTGGGCGATCTCAAAAGAAAGCCTGTCTGAATCCGCATCCGTAACCTTATCCGACTCAACGATCACCCTCAGTTCCCTTCCCGCCTGGATGGCATAAGCCTTCTCCACGCCGGTATAGGACATGGCAAGGTTCTCCAGGTCCTTGATCCGCTTCAGGTATTGCTGCATGATCTCCCTGCGGGCACCTGGCCGGGCGCCGCTGATGGCGTCACAAGCCTGCACGATGGGAGAGATCACATATTGCATTTCCATTTCGTCGTGGTGGGCCCCGATCGCATTGACCACCGCAGGATTCTCACCATATTTTTCAGCCAGTTTGGCCCCAAGCAGGGCATGGCTGAGCTCGGTTTCCTCGTCGGGTACCTTGCCGATGTCGTGGAGAAGGCCGGCTCTTTTGGCGAGTTTGGGGTTCATCCCCAGTTCGGAGGCCATGATGCCGCAGATATTGGCCACTTCGCGGCTGTGCATCAGCAGGTTTTGGCCATAGCTCGATCGGAACCTCATCTTGCCAACGATTCTGACCAGCTCCTTGTGCAGTCCATGGATACCCAATTCGATAACGGTTCTTTCCCCGATCTCTATCACCTGTTCTTCTATCTGTTTTCTGGTCTTTTCCACCACTTCCTCGATCCGGGCGGGGTGAATTCGTCCATCGGACACCAGGCGCTGAAGGCTGAGGCGGGCAATTTCCCTGCGTAATGGGTCAAAAGAGGAAAGAATGATGGCTTCGGGGGTGTCGTCAACGATGAGATCAACTCCCGTGGCGGCTTCGATGGCCCTGATATTACGACCTTCCCGGCCAATGATCTGCCCTTTGATCTCGTCGCTTTCGAGGTTGAAAACGGTGATAGCATTTTCAATTGCCTGTTCCGCTGCTGTCCGCTGGATGGACTGGATGATGATTTTCCTGGCCTCCTTGTTCGCCCTTTGTTTGGCGTCGTCAACAATTTCCTGCTGGATGGAGAGCGCCTGAGTATGGGCCTCCTGTTTGAGGCTCTCGATAAGTTGGGTTTTGGCTTCGTCCGCGGTCAGTCCGGCTATCTTTTCCAGCCTGCGGATATGCTCTTCCTGGTGTTTTTCGAGCTCCGTACGCTTCAGGTTCACCACGTCTATCTGGCGGGAGAGGTTTTCTTTGATAGTATCATTGTCTTTGGACTGCCTTTCGAGTTGTTCCAGTTTCTGGGTGATTCCCAGTTCTTTCTGCCTTGCGCGGTTCTCCGAGTCTCCAATCTTACGGTTTTTTTCCAATACCTCCCGGTCATGCTCGGCCTTCATCTGGACAAATTTCTCCTTGGCCTCCAGTAATTTCTCCTTTTTGAGAGTTTCTGACTGCAGCTGTGCATCACTGATGATCCGTTTGGCCTGGCTGTCGGCTTCCTGGATCCGCTGCTGTGTATTCTTGGCAAATAACAGTTTGCCGACTATGATTCCTATGATTAATGCTACACCCCCGATTATATACGCTATAAGGTTCGGTTCCATTGGCTATGAGCTATTTTAGATTGTTCTTCATATTGTTCCAAATTTGTTTCAATTTGCGAAAATACGAAAAACAACCCCTCATAACCCGTTATTTTTGAAGGGCTTTGTCGAGCAGGGATTCCAAAACACTGAATTTTTCGGACACCTCTTTCGTGTATCCGGCACCGTTTTCATCGCCCGTGGCGGTAGTGGCGTACCAGAGAATTACCATGGCGATATAGTCCTGCATGTCCTTTCCGGAGAAGTTGGTCTTGAACTCGATCAATTTGGTATTGATCGTTTTTACCGTTTTGCGGACGATTTCTTCGTTCTCTGGCTCAATCCGGACCCGGTAGGTACGGTCGCCAACTAACACATTTATAGGAATTAATGTCTCCATAACTTGCATTTTTGGAAAGCGAATGTTAAATTTATTGACGAATCCGAGCACCGTCTTTAATCCCAAATATCCGACAATGATACCTAACCTCTATGAACAACCAATTTTCACCCCTATGATTGCTAAAGTTAAGTCCTCCACTTTCATCGATTCCCTCCAGTTTGAACTAGTTGCCCGATCCCAGGATTTCCTGAGAGCCGTCCTGCGTGACGACCAGGGGAGCGTTTGCAGCGAACTGGAAACGACCTTTGCCCATAACGAAACAGAAGTTGTCTGGAAAGGCCTCAACGATTTGCCCTATGGCGTCTACACTCTCGAATTATCGCAGGGCGAAGACCAACTAAGGCTCCGGATCGTAAAAAGAGTCTGATCACTCGCTAAGCATTACAATGCATTTATCTATCTCCTTTAGATAAACATGCAGCTTTTTGTCCAGTTCTCTCTTCTCAGCCTCGTCCATGGTTCCTGCGGAAACTTTTAGCACCATCACCTTTTCCTCAAGTGCTGTGATCTGATTCATCAACGCAATCTCCCGCTTTTTTGCAGGCATCAGCTCAGCCATCAGGCGTTCATTCTCCAGCTGCAAAGTCTCATATCTTTTCAGTAAAAGCTGAAGCTTCTCACTAATACTTTTGATTTGCTCTTTCGGATTCATTTGATCATTTTTAATTGCCCGCCTTCCTGATCTCGACCCCCAAATCCTTTTCTAAGGTAAGTATGATCCTGTTCATCATGCCGTCTATTTCCCGGTCAGTTAAAGTTTTTTCCTCATCAAGAAAGGTAAGATTTATCGCAAGTGATTTCTTCCCCTTTCCCAATTTTTCACTCTCAAAAACATCGAAAAGCCGGACCCCCTTTAATTTGGCCAGATTTATTTTTCCGATTGCCGACTCAACGGCAGCAAAGGCAAGTGAAGCTGGAACGATCATCGCCAGGTCGCGGTACACCGGCAACTGGTTTGGCAGAGGCTGAAAAAGCAGCGTTTCAGCTTTCGAACCCGAGCGGACCTCGTTCCAATAGATGTCCGTAAAAAACACTTCCTGCCGGAGGTCGAAGGATTCGAGCATTTTCCTGCTGACCGTGCCTGTTTCTGCCAACTTCCTTTTTCCCGACAACAATATCAGCCTGCCACTTAATTTTCCGGCCTCGCCGTTTTCCCATCTGAGGTCATTGAAACCACATAGTTTCAGAATGGCTTCTGTGAGCCCCTTGAGTTGATAGAGGTCCGAGGGCACTGCCTTGTTCTTCCAGGTTGCTTCCTGGAAATTTCCTGAGAGGTATAGCGCCAGATGATCTTCTTCCTTATACTTCGATGCAGCATCCTGATGATACACCCTGCCGTATTCAAAAAAACGGAGATTGGTATTCTTCCGGTTGAAATTAAAGGCAAGTGATTCCAGCCCTGTTTCCAGCATGGAGGGTCGCATGATATTGTGCATTGCGCTGAGGTTGTTCAGCATTCTTACACCGGATTTCAATTCCTTCTCACCGAAATAAGCGGCATTCGTGATCGAATTGGTGAAGATTTCGTGAAACCCCGCACCGACGAGGTATCCCGCCACCTTCTCTCTCAGGGTCTCCCCTAAATTGCGTACACCCGAAGAGGGAGTGATGGTCATTGATCCGGGAATCCGCACATTGTCCAGGCCATCGATGCGCATAACCTCTTCAACTATATCAGCAGGAAAACCAATATCTGGTTTACTGTATGGCACCTCCAGGTTCAGCAAAACTTCGTCACTCTTTTCAATTCCGAAGCCAAGACTCTTGAGTATGGATTGAACAACACCGTGGTCATAGGATTTTCCACTCAACCTGTCAATGAATGCATACCTAATGGACAATTTCGTCCTGGGTGCCGGATCGGGATAAATATCGGTAAAGGCCGAAGACAGCCGGCCTCCCGCGATTTGAAGGATCATGGCAGCCGCGCGTTTCAATACATTTACGGTATTGCTGATGTCCACCGTCTTCTCAAAACGCTGGGCAGCATCTGTACGCAGGCCATGCCGGAACGAGGTTTTCCTGATCGACACAGGATTAAACCAGGCGCTTTCGAGGAAAATATTAGAAGTTGTAGCAGTCACTCCACTCTGAGCGCCGCCAAAAACACCCGCGATACACATGCCTTTTTTCTCACCATCACAAATCATTAAATCTTCGGCATCCAGTTTCCTTTCTTTTTCATCAAGCGTAGTAAAGGCGCTTCCCTGTGGGAGGTTGCCAACGATGATCCTGTTGCCGCCGATCAGATCCGCATTGTATGCATGCAGCGGCTGCCCGGTGTCGTGAAGTATGAAATTGGTAATGTCAACAATATTATTGATCGGGCGAAGACCAATACAACGCAGTTTTTCCTGCAGCCATTTCGGTGAGGGACCAACTGTGATGCCATCCAGGCGGACGCCGCTGAACCTGCGACATGCAATCGGATTCTCAATGATTACATCATAGGGTCGGAGGGCTTCCTGCGCGGGGAGAACGATGTCGAAAACATTTTTGACCTCAATATTTTTTTGCTGATGGTGCGACAAGTACGCACAGACGTCGCGTGCCACACCGTAATGGCTCATAGCGTCCATGCGATTGGGTGTGAGGCCGATCTCATAGATCCAGTCGGTGTACACCTGGTAGTAATCTGAAACCGCAGTGCCCACTGGCACCGTTGGGGGGAGCACGATGATGCCTTCATGACTGCTGCCCACACCAATTTCATCTTCGGCGCAGATCATCCCAAAACTTTCTTCGCCCCTGATCTTCGCGGTTTTCATCGTCATGGGTTCACCCCTGACGGGATGAATGGTCGCGCCAACCGGGGCTACAACCACCTTCTGACCCTTACTCACGTTTGGTGCGCCACAAACGATCCGCAACGGTGCCCCAGTACCAATGCCCACACTTGTTAGCTTTAATTTATCCGCGCCGGGGTGGGGCACACAGTCCAGCACTTCGCCCACAATCAGGCCGTGAAGGCCGCCGGGTATGCTTTCATAGCTTTCGAGGGATTCCACTTCAAGACCGATCGAGGTGAGAATTTTACTGATTTGCTGCGGGTCGGTGGGTACGGGAATATACTCACTGATCCAGTTATACGAAATGGTCATGCCTGGTATCCTTTACATTTATTGGTTGGCAAATATAGCTGTTTGGGTAAAAATCTTTGCCCACACCGGGCGGTGGATTACAAACCAAATCCCGCTGAAAACTTTATTGAATTGTGAATAAACAATTTTACAATGTGCATTCGACTGCTCAGGGGTTGTTAATAACTTTGTGAATGGGGTACGAACAATTTTTGCAAGTTTTATAGGGCCGGGATAATATGAATGACTTTATATTCGCCCTCCTGTGTCACTCTGGTAACATTCCCGTAATCGTTGCGTAATATTCCGGTAACATTGAGATGACGACCCTGGCACAGTAAAAATCCTCCTTATCCTTTGAAACCCATATCAGGTTTCACACATCGCAACAAGAGCTTATCAATGGACTTAACCAATATAAATAAGGACAGAAAATCTAGGAGAAAATCCGCACCCGATCTCAGCACCATGGTATATGGCAAGGTTCCTCCCCAGGCAAAAGAGCTGGAGGAAGCCGTTCTGGGCGCCATAATGCTTGAAAAAAGTGCGTTCGATACCGTTATTGAAATACTGAAACCGGAATGCTTTTATGTAGAATCCCACCAGCGGATCTTCCGGTCCATGCAGTGCATTGCAGCAAAAAAACCAGCCGATCGATATCCTGACCGTGGTTGAGGAACTCAAATTCCGCGAAGAACTTGATCATTGTTGGCGGCCCCTATTATGTTACCCGCCTCACCAACTGCGGTTATCTCTTCGGCCAATATTGAAGCGCATTCCAGGATATTCTGCAAAAATTCATCCAGCGCGAACTCATCCGGATCAGTGGCGAGATCATTGGCGACGCCTATGAAGACAGCACCGATGTCTTCGACCTGCTCGATGATGCCGAAAGCAAGCTTTTCGAGATCACCAACAATCACCTGCGCAAGAACTTCGACAGCATCGATACGGTGCTGGTGAAAACCATCCAGCGGATCGAGGACATGCGTACACCGAAATGAGGACGTTACCGGAGTGCCAAGCGGTTTTGCTTCACTCGACAGGGTCACTTACGGATGGCAATCCACCGATCTGATCATTCTCGCCGCACGTCCTTCCGTAGGTAAAACCGCTTTTGCCCTCAACCTCGCCCGGAATGCCGCACTCCATGCTACCAAGCCTACACCGATCGCTTTCTTCAGCCTTGAAATGAGCGCCGGCCAGCTGGTACAGCGTATCCTTAGCGCGGAAAGTGAAATCTGGCTGGAGAAGATCGCCCGCGGAAAACTGGAAGAGCACGAAATGAAGCAACTCTATGCCAGGGGCATACAACGCCTGGCCGCAGGCCCCCATCTTTATCGACGACACCGCAGCACTGAATATTTTTGAACTGCGCGCCAAATGCCGCCGGCTTAAAAACAAACACAATGTAGGGCTGATCATCATCGATTACCTGCAGCTGATGAGCGGCACCGGCGATCAGCAACAGCAACCGCGAACAGGAGATCAGCCGCATTTCCCGCGACCTTAAAGGGCTCGCCAAGGAACTCCAGGTGCCCATCATCGCCCTTTCGCAACTGAGCAGGGAAGTGGAAAAAAGAAAGGAAGGGAACAAGATCCCTCAGCTAAGTGACCTTCGTGAATCCGGTGCCATTGAACAGGATGCCGACATGGTAATGTTCCTCTACCGCCCCGAATATTACGACATCACCGCCAACGAACATGGCGAAAGCAACAAGGGTGAAACCCATGTTAAGATCGCCAAACACAGGAACGGCTCACTGGAAACCATCAAACTCCAGGCACTGCTGCATATCCAGAAATTTGTCGACGCTGACGGGGATGACTACAGCAACCTTGGGTTACCCAAAGGTTCGTGGAAACCCGTGCCGGGCCCACAGAACGACCAAAGCGGCAATGCAAAACTCTATATCCAGACGGGCAGCAAGATGAACGACCTGCCCATGGACGAAGAAGACGCGCCGTTTTAGTGTTCTACCTTTGTGCAAATTCCTGTTCATGAACGCTCCCATTTTCTTCACAGACCTCACTACCGCGCCTGGCGCTGAGTTTGAACTCGACGAAGAGAACTCCAGACACGCCATACAGGTGCTGCGCATGAAAGGCGACGATGTTCTGCGTGTTACGGATGGTAAGGGAACGATGATGAACGCACGTATTGTTAATGCCCACAAGAAACACTGCAGCGTACGGGTGATCGCCTCTGAATCTCAGCCGCAGCTCAAACCCAGGCTCACGATTGCCATTTCCCTCATCAAGAATATAAACCGTTTTGAATGGTTTGTTGAAAAAGCCGCTGAACTGGGCACGGCTGCCGTGATTCCGCTGATCAGCGAACGCACGGAAAAACTAAATGTCCGCACCGATCGGCTGGCAAACATCAGCAAGAGCGCCATGCTCCAGAGTGAACAAACCTGGCTTACTAACGTTCACGAACCAGCGAAGTTTACGCAGGTGGTCTCTGGTTCGCAGCAGCAACAGAAAATGATTGCGCACTGCATGGCCGGCAATGAAGAACACCTGGCTTCGGTATTCAACGCCGCACTGGAGGATCATATCCTGCTCATTGGCCCTGAAGGCGATTTCTCCCCGGCAGAGGTTGAGCTGGCAACCGCGCATGGCTTTACCGGTGTGTCTCTTGGAAAAACAAGATTAAGAACCGAAACCGCCGGGATATTCGGCGCGGTAATTTGCAGGGGAAGATGATCAGCGTTTCATCCTCGGTTCATTCAACTCGATTTTTTTCAACGATCTTTTCCTGATCCACATATTGAGGAGTTCCACCCCAAAGGAAAAGGCCATAGCGAAATAAATATAACCCTTGGGTATTTCCTTGTGATGGATGGGTTCAAGCCCTTCAAAGAAAAGACTGAAGCCCACCATGAGCAGGAAGGCAAGCGCCAGCATCTTCAGCGTGGGATGTTTATGTATGAAGTCGGAAATATTCTGCGAAAAAAGAAACATGATGATCATCGCTATCACAACAGCGATCATCATGATCTCCACATGCTTTGGCGAGACCCACAGCCGTGATGATGCTGTCAAACGAGAAGACCATATCCACCAGCACGATCTGGAATATCACGCCTCCAAAAGATGCGTTGCCGGATCTTTTCTCCGCAAGTTCTGATGCTTCCTCGCCTTCCAGTTTATCATGAATCTCTTTGACTGTTTTATACAAGAGGAACAAGCCTCCAATGAACATGATGACGTTTCGGAGATTGAAACTATAACCGAATACACTGAACAGGTCACGGTTGCCATTTGTTACCAGCCATCCCAGCAATAACAACAGCCCGATCCGCACCGCAATGCCGGAAATCATCCATATCCTTCTTGCCTTGAGGTGTTTTGAAGGATCAAGTTTGCCCATGATGATCGAAACAAAAATGACATTGTCGATACCCAAAACAATCTCAAGTGCGGCGAGTGTGAGTAAACTGATTAGCGAATCCAAACTGAATAGTGCTTCCATGCCCATTGTTTAATTTAGCCCGGTTGATTATTTTGGGAACTGTTAGTTGTTTTTTATCAGGCCCTGGCAGATATGCCTTACAATTCCCGGGCCTTCATAAATAAATCCGGTCCACACCTGTATAAGGGATGCCCCTGCTGCCAGTTTCTCTTTCACGTCATCATAACCGAAGATCCCTCCGGATGCGATCACCGGCATTTTGCCTCCCGTTTTATCGTGAATGTGCCTTACCACTTCGGTAGATCTTTGCATTAAAGGTTTCCCGCTCAGACCACCTGCGCCAATCTCTTTGATCGTGTCCTCCGGCAGGCTGAACAACCCATCCCGGCTGATCGTGGTGTTCGTGGCTACTATACCGTCGAGACCAATTTCCATACACAGGTCAATCACTTCGTCGAGCTGGAAGTTGCTCAGATCCGGCGCAATCTTTAATAATAAGGGTTTTGGTGTGGCCTTGTTTTTATTTATGGTCTGCAGGTGGGACAGGATCTTGTGCAGTGATTCCTTTTCCTGCAGTTCACGCAAACCCGGTGTGTTGGGAGAACTGACATTGATCACAAAATAATCTACACTGTCAAACAATTCCCGGAAACAGAGTTCATAGTCCTTCCACGCATCTTCGTTGGGAGTTGCTTTGTTCTTGCCGATATTACCGCCAATAATTAATTGGCGCCGCTTGCTGCTGATCCTCCAGTGTCTTAGTCGCCCGGCAACCACTTTGACGCCGTCATTGTTGAACCCCATCCTGTTGATGATGGCTTTGTGTTCGGGGATACGAAACAACCGGGGCTTCTCATTGCCCGGTTGAGGGAGGGGAGTGACGGTTCCGATTTCGGCAAAACCAAATCCGAGGGTGGCCAACTCATCCAGGTAGAGTGCATTCTTGTCAAAACCGGCGCCGAGTCCAACCGGGTTGATGAAGTCCAACCCGAAAATTTCTTTCTTTAACTGGGGATCCGAACAAACGCCCGGTCGCAATAGTCGTGAAATCCCCGGGATCTTATCGGCAAAGCCCAGCGAACTCATGGAAAAATGATGCACCACTTCAGGAGGAAACCAGAATAAAATTTTACGAACTACCTGATACATACAAGACTGCGAAGATAAGAGGATTGAACTGAGCCTCATTTGACAATGCCATGGACAATTTTTAACTTTGAACAACAAGGTTGCATAAACAACTATTTTTGATCAATCAAATTTTATGCAGGAAGCATACATAGTTGCCGGATACCGCACCGCGGTTGGAAAGGCAAAAAGAGGGGGTTTTAGATTTTATCGTCCCGACGACCTGGCTATCGATGTCATCAAGGCATTGATGGCTTCAGTGCCCGGCCTCGAGGCCTCGAGGGTGGATGATGTGATTGTTGGCAACGCAGTACCCGAGGCGGAACAAGGGTTGCAGGTGGGCAGGATCATCGCCGCCCGTGCGCTCTCCATAACGGTTCCGGGAATGACGATTAACAGGTATTGTGCCTCCGGCCTGGAATCCATTGCCCTGGCCACGGCCAAGATCAGGACGGGGCAAGCCGACTGCATCATCGCGGGCGGCACCGAGAGTATGAGCATGGTGCCCGCCGCGGGGTGGAAGACCTCCCCGGCCTATTCCATTGCCAGTGAGGAACCGGATTATTACCTGAGCATGGGACTAACTGCTGAGGCGGTTGCCAAAGAATATGCAATAACACGTGCCGACCAGGATGAATATTCCTTTCATTCACACCAGAAAGCCATCGCCGCCATCAGCAGCGGGTACTTCAAAGGAGGCATCCATCCAGTTACGGTAGAGCAGGTGTATGTCGATCCAAAGGGAAAAAGAAAAACAAAATCATTCGTTGTGGACACCGACGAGGGTCCGCGCAGCGACACGAGCATGGAGGCCCTGTCGAAACTGAAACCCGCCTTTGCCGCGAGTGGTTCGGTGACAGCAGGAAATTCTTCACAAACTTCCGATGGCGCGGCCTTTGTGATCGTAATGGGTGAGAAGATGATCAATGAACTTGGCCTGAAACCAATTGCCAGGCTGGTCGCATGCGTCAGTGCAGGTGTCCATCCCCGTGTGATGGGAATCGGGCCTGTGGAAGCAGTGCCCCGGGTGTTGAAGAGAGCGTCTATGAACCTTGGCCAGATCGACCTCATCGAACTGAACGAAGCCTTTGCTTCACAGGCACTGGCTGTGATCCGCACACTCGAATTCGATCCTTCTACCGTAAATATCAACGGCGGGGCTATAGCGCTTGGTCATCCTTTGGGCTGTACGGGTTGTAAACTGACCATTCAGCTGATCAACGACCTCAAAAGAGTAAACAAAAAATACGGAATCGTCACAGCATGCGTGGGTGGAGGACAGGGGATTGCCGGTATAATAGAAAATATTGCATAACCACATAATATAATTTGTATTCCGGCGTTTTAACTTTCATTACTAACCCTTTCAATATTTTACATGAGCCGGATGTCCTCCGGCTTCTGTATTTTTATAAGGTCCTGAAACCTTATAATGGAACTTTCAATCACTACCCCAGCACTGTTATTCCCGGCCATTTCTCTTTTGATGCTGGCTTACACGAATCGTTTCCTGGCTATCGCGAACCTTATCAGGGGTCTGCACGCGCGGTATCAACTGGATCCCCGCGCAACACACCTGATCACACAGATTAAAAACCTGCGGACCAGGATCCGGCTGATCAGGTCGATGCAGGCCATGGGAGTACTTAGCTTTATTTTTTGCGTGATCTGTATGTTCACCATATTCCGTGGATGGAACACGGCCAGCTATGTCATCTTCGCCATCAGCATTCTTTGCTTCATCATCTCCCTGGTGACCTCACTGGTAGAGATCACATTAAGCATGCGGGCACTCGAAGTTGAGCTCAGTGATATGGAAGAGCTCACCCGCGGCAATATTTTCGAAGAAATGATAAAGAAAAAAGAATAGCTCAGTTGTTGTCGAACTTAACTACGGGCGCGTCCTTGTAGTTTTCGTTGTACCTCACGAAGAAGTACAGGTAGACCACCCTGCTGAAACGCATCATCCAGGGCTGAATGATGACGAGTGAGAAAGTAGCAATTCCCATCCACCAGAAAAAACGGTTGTCTTTGATCGACATTCCGATGATCAGGTACCATAGAATAAAAGTGATGATCAGGTAGACCACGGAAAGCAAGTAACTGACATAACCCGTCCCATACCAGAATCCTGGCTCGAGCTCAAAGGGCTGATGGCAAACCGGGCATTTTTCGGGCATGGATAACACCTTTCTCAGATTCCAGGGATTGCTGTTGTTGAACATATGTCCCCTCCTGCACCTGGGGCACTTCATAACAAAAAGGCTCCATAGTTTATTTGGTTTTGACATGACGCAAAGTTAATCTAATTACTAAGCTGCGGTTGTTTTTTGCGTTCGCCGATCTGTTGTCTCCACATGGCATAGTACAATCCCATCTCACCGATCAGGGATTCATGCGTGCCTGTTTCCACCACGTCGCCTCGTTCGAGTACATAGATCCTGTCGGCATGCATGATGGTCGACAAACGGTGGGCGATGATAATACTGATCTGGTATTTGAGTGAAGACACTTCGATGATGGTATTGGTGATCTCTTCTTCGGTGAGTGAATCCAGGGATGAAGTCGCTTCATCGAAGATAAGCAATCTTGGTTTGCGAAGCAAGGCCCTCGCGATAGACAGTCGCTGTTTTTCGCCGCCTGAAAGTTTGAGACCGCCTTCGCCGATCATGGTGTCGAGACCCTTCTCTGCCCTTTTCAGCAGGTTGTTACAGGAGGCCTGGTCCAGGACTTCGTTAAGATCTTCGTCCGTGGCAGTGGGATTGACGAAGAGCAGATTTTCCTTTATCGTTCCGCTAAACAACTGCGTATCCTGCGTTACAAATCCGATCTGGTTGCGAAGGTCATCAAAAAGTATGGAGGTTTCATCAATGCCGTTGTACAGGATCTTTCCTTCCTGGGGGCGGTACAAACCGACCAGCAATTTCATCAGCGTGGTTTTTCCTGACCCTGAGGGTCCAACAAAGGCAATCGTTTCACCCGTCTTCACCTGGAAACTGATCTTGTTGATGGCGCGTTGTGATGCCGTCTTATGCTTGAATGCCACATTGTGAAATTCGAGGGTCTGGATCTCCCCAAGATGTTTTGGATGAGTCGGCTGGGCCTCGGGCGCTTTTTTCATCAGGTTGTGAAAATTGTTCAGTGAGGCTTCCGCTTCGCGGTAAGAGAGCAGGATATTGCCGATTTCCTGCAGGGGGCCAAAAAGGAAGAAGGAAAATATCTGCATGGTCACAAGTTGATCGGCAGCCATCAACCTGCCGAAGATCAGCCACATCAGGATGAAGAGAATAACCTGGCGTAAGGTGTTCACAAAAGTACCCTGGATGAAACTGATGCTCCGGATCTTTTTCACTTTCGTCAATTCGAGCCCCAGTATTTTATAGGTATTCTTATTTAGACGGTTGACCTCCTGTTCGGTCAGCCCAAGACTTTTTACCAATTCGATATTTCGGAGCGACTCGGTTGTTGAGCCCGCAAGAGCGGTGGTCTGGTTCACAATGTTCCGCTGAATGATCTTGATGTTCTTTGAAAGTACATTCGTGATGATGACCAGCAATATGATGCCCCCGAAATACACGATGGGTAACGACCAATGGATGCTCGCTGAATAAATGGCTATGAAGATTACGCCCACGATTACACCCAACAAGACGTTGATGAAATAGGTCATGAATTTCTCGGTATCCACCCGCACCTTGGTAAGGATGCTAAGGGTTTCACCGCTGCGCTGGTCCTCAAAATCCTGGTAGGGCAGTTTCATGGCATGTTTGAGGCCGTCAGTGAATACATTCGCTCCAAACTTCTGAATGATGACGTTGAGGAAATAATCCTGAAAATTTTTCGCAATGCGGCTGACCATTGCCACACCGATGGAAGCCAGCAACAGTTTCAGCAATAACGGCAGGTATTCGCCCCATGCATAAAAACCCGCTGGCGTTTTTTGCTGGGCGTATGCCAGTTTTACCAGTTTTCCGAATATGATGGGATCGAGCAGGGAGAACCCCGTATTGATGGCAGAAAGCAGGAGTGTAAGCAACACCAGCCATCTGTATGGTTTGAGATACTTGAATAGTAGTTTCATAATCAGGGCACAATTTCGGAAAAATTCGGCACCGGAGGTTAACCTTTGATTTCAGCCTGCCCATCCTTCCCGGTCGAGACTGCGGTACTGAATGGCTTCGGCAATGTGCTCTGTCCTGATCTCGGCACAGGAAGCCAGGTCGGCGATCGTCCGGGAAACCTTGAGTATCCTGTCGTAAGCGCGGGCAGAGAGATTCAGCCTGTTCATGGCCTCACCTAGCAGGGCCAGGGCTTCCGGTCTGGGCCTGCACACTTCACCAAATAACTTTGCGGTAATCATGGCGTTGGAGTACACTTCCGCCTGATCTTTGAACCGGTGTTGCTGGATCAACCTGGCCATCATCACCCGGTTTCTGATGGTGGCGGAATTTTCTCCCGGATGCATTTCAGACAGGGCGGAAAAGCCAACGGGTGTCACTTCTACGTGCAGGTCGATTCTATCCAGTAACGGGCCCGAGATCTTGTTCAGGTATTTCTGGACGGCGCCGGGCGGGCAGGTACATTCCTTGTCGGGGTGATTGTAAAATCCGCAGGGGCAAGGATTCATAGAGGCGATCAGCATGAAGTTGGCTGGAAAGTCAACCGAGGTCCTGGCCCTTGAGATCGTGACTCTTCTTTCTTCGATGGGCTGGCGCATCACTTCAAGCACCGAGCGGCTGAACTCCGCGATCTCATCGAGAAAGAGAACGCCATTGTGCGCCAGTGAAATTTCACCCGGCTGGGGAATGCTGCCGCCGCCCACCAGTGAAAAATTGCTAGCCGTGTGATGTGGAGTGCGAAAGGGCCGCCGGGAGATCAGGGTGGCATTTTCCGGAAGCTTGCCCGCTACGGAATGGATCTTGGTTGTCTCGAGGGCCTCGGCAAGGGAAAGGGGAGGAAGAATGGTGGGCAATCTTTTGGCCAGCATGGTCTTTCCCGCGCCAGGCGGCCCGATCAGGATGGCATTGTGACTGCCCGCGGCGGATATCTCCAGCGCCCGCTTGATATTTTCCTGGCCCTTGACGTCAGCAAAATCTAGGTCGAACTGGTTCTGTGCGTCCAGGAATTCATCACGTGTGTTCACGGATACGGGCATCAAGGTGGAACTGTCCTTGTAAAAACCAATGACTTCCCGGAGATGTGAGACCCCGTAAACTTTCAAATTGCTGACTATCCCAGCTTCCCGGCAATTCTGTCTTGGGACAATCAAGCCATGAAAGGCTTCCTTCCTGGTTGTGATAGCGATGGGCAGTGCACCTTTGATCGGGTGGATGCTGCCATCGAGATTCAATTCTCCCATCATCACAAAACCATTTATCTCTTCGGCCTGTTCCAACTGAGCGGTGGCCGCCAGGATACCGATGGCAATAGGCAGGTCAAAGGACGACCCGGTTTTTTTGATTCCGGCCGGTGCGAGGTTGATCACCAGTTTAGTGCGCGGCATGAAATAACCATTGGTTTTTAATGCGCTCTCAACGCGCTGCAAACTTTCCTTCACCGCATTGTCGGGAAGCCCCACGATGTAATAATCTTTTCCGCTCATCACATTCACTTCTATTGAAATAGTGATGGCGTCCACGCCATAGACCGCACTCCCAAAAGTTTTCACCAGCATTCTCCATCAAAGGACCAGATTGCACCTGTATTGAACATGGGCATTTTCTTTCACGGGATAGTATTTTTCTTGATTTGGATCTAAGATAACTCCGCAACTAATCGCGGGAAGCTCGGGTCGAATCCGTATTTTTACCCAAACCCCTATAACCTTAATGAGAAAGCTCTATGCCATCCTGGTAATTGGGCTGGTATTCGCGTCCTGTAGAAAGGAATTGCCCGATACCGGTGAGCAGAACTTCACTGTTGAAAGCAATGTGGTCGATGAAACCCAACCTCCCGTCCACACTCCGGTCGCAGCCTACATCTCACAAAACATCAGGGGATATTATAAAGCCATTCCTGCCAACTATAACATCAACACGACTGTGAGGTATCCGGTGATTATCTATTTTACCGGGGGCGGACAGTATGGCAATGGTTCCTATGAGTTGTATCGTCTTTTGTATGAGGGACTGCCCAGGAATATCAAAGAAGGAAAATATCCTCCCTATGTGCTGGATGCCAGCGGAAAAAAAGTTTCATTCATCGTCATCACCCCACAACTCGTACTGCAACCTATAACGCCCACCTGTAACCTAAGTTGCGCCACGGTGAAATCAGCGAACCTGGCCGCCGCGGAATTCGGTCAGCTCCTTACCTATGTCAAAAATAATTTCCGTGTCGACCCAACAAGGATCTACACCTCTGGCATGAGCCTTGGTGTGAGGACCGCTGTGGATCTGGCCGCGGCCTTTCCTACACAGGTAGCTGCCGTGGTGAATACCGGTGGCGCTCCACTTTACAACACTACCACCTTCATGACGAAGACAAGGGCCCTGGCCGCCAACCGCGTGGCCATCTGGCATTTACACAATCGCTCGGATGCCGCCGTTCCTTATAGTGAAGGCCTTCGTTTTGTCAACCAGGTGAAAGCATTTTCGCCACTGATCTATCCGAAGCTGACGACCTTCGAAGATGCCTATCTTAATAGCGTGTATTCGGCCGACCGCGTTTCCTTTCCCGCAACCAAGCCCTCGGTAAGAACCAAGCATGATTGCTGGACCTTTGTGCTGAATCCGAACTACAGGGAGAACAATATGAATGTCTATCAATGGATGTTGCAATACAGCGTCGGTGGTTCCTTACCGCCGCAGCCACCTCCGCCACCGCCACCTCCCGGCGGCAACGCGGTGCCCCTGATCACCCTTTGTAATGATGTGGTTGTAAAGTTGTCTTCGAACTACTGGCCGAATGTTTATCCCTTGTCGACCAGAGATCCCGATGGTTACATAGTTGATATTCAGTGGACCAAGTTCAGTGGGCCTTCCACCTACACCATCGTATCGCCAAAGAATGTCACCACCAGGCTTTCTAATCTTGTCAGCGGTGTTTATGTGTTCCGGCTGACCATCACCGACAACAGAGGCGCAAGCGCCTACGACGATGTGCAGGTCACCGTTAGTCCTTAATAATTTTTTCACTTCTCCTCGAATAACAACTGGCACTGTGGGTCGAGTGTGATTTCGTTTGGAAGGGAGCTCGTGGGAATTGCCACCCGGGTTTCTCTTTCGGTTACCCTGACAGATTTGCGCGAGACGTCCTCACCGGTGACCAGGATAGCCAACGGGAAACTGAACAATTTCGGTTGTAGCTGCCTGATAGTAATCACCGCTGACTTACTCGCCTTGTCGTAAGTCACCGTTTTTGAAAGTATCGGATGGCCGGCGCCATAGAGCCACTGGTCAAAGAAGGGAGCCCAGTTTTTACCGGTAACTGAATCCAGGACCTTTCTGAAATCGTCAGTGACCGCGTTCTTTCCCCCGAATGCCTGGTAGTAGGATCTCAGCGCGGTCCAGAACAGGGAATCGCCGGCCTGTTTTCGTATCATGTGCATTACCCAGCCGCTTTTCTCATACGTATTCGGGTTGAGCAGCTTAAGGTAGTTAGTGACTGAAGAATCTACAATCGGACTCTGGTTTTTCGCAAAATAATCGATCACCTTTTTCCTTCCTTTTACCAGCAGCGCCGTCATCGAATCTTTTCCAAAAGCATCTTCGATGTACATCCATGACAGATAGGTGGCAAAACCTTCACTAAGCCAGAGATGCCGCCAGTCGGCCTCGGTGGCCATGTTGCCAAACCACTGATGGGCGATTTCATGGGCGAAGAGTTGCCTTGTCTTACCCTCACCAGTAACCGAATTCTCCGAATAGAAGATCGCACTGGCATTCTCCATTCCGCCGAAGATGGTGGTCGACTGTACATTGGCAAGTTTGGCATAAGGGAATGGTCCCAGGTGATCAGTGAAGAAGGGCAGCACCTCAGGGCCCACGGAATAATCACGAAAACCTTTGTCTTTATTGTCGGGATAAACCCAGGACCAGAGCGGCACCCCGCCGACCGAGCCCGCATACTGCACCGCGAAAGCCGCGATACCAACGCACATAGACTTCAGTGGCAGGTCTCTTTCTTCGCGCCAGTGCGTGATCCTCGTCTGATCCCTGCCATCGGTTTCTTCCACAAGAATACCGTTGGAAATAACCTGGTATTTAGCGGGGGCAGTAACAATAAAATCTACGGAGGCCTTATCAGAGGGATGGTCATTACTCACCAACCAATGATGTCCGCGATTTGGCCAGTTGTCCGAGAAGAAAGTCCGTTGCCCGAACTTATTTGAACTGATGATCAGGCCATCGGCAGGAGTGCCGTGATAATTGATCACCAGGTCAAGCGAACTATCTCTATCCAGGGAAGAGGGAATGGTAATGACGAGTCTTTCTTTTTCCTGAACAAATTTGAGCGGCTGGTTACCCGAAACAGTATTCACTGTGGTCACCAGCATACCCTTGCCATTGGTTCCCTTACTCACCAGGTCAAGATAAACCGGGGCCTTGATATCCCTCCTGTTCAGATGCAGGGTTGCTGTGATGTTTACTTCATTGGAAAGGTCGCTGACGGAAAGGTCGAAACTATAATGGGCTATGTCGACACTGTTGTGCGAATCCTGCGCCTGCAAGGAATTTAGGCAACAGTAATAAAGACAAATACAAAACAGGGTGATGGATCTCATATTGCGAATTTCAGTCTAGAGTTTATCAAGCATTTCCACTACTTTCTCTCTTTTGAGGATGACGTAACCTATACGGTCATTGCTGACCCCTTCTTTCAACTGGTAGCTGAAGTCGAGCTGGTCTTCCTTCACTTCGGTTTCAAAATACTTGAATGAGATATTCGGAAATTCTTTCAACTCCTCGCTGATCTCATAAAGATGGGTGGATAATATGAACAATGAATTTTGCATCCTGATCAAGCCTCGGATTACCGTAGTTGAACACTTCATGGCATCCTGCACATTGGTCCCTTTAAATAATTCATCGATCAGTACCAGCCATTTTCTTTCGTTGTTTATCTTGACGATTGTATTTTTTATTCTTTGCACTTCGTTGAAAAAAAAACTTTCACCCCTGGCCAGGTTGTCCACCACGTTGATATTGCTAAGCAGGCCATCAAAAACGGTCAGGCTCATCTCGCGGGCAGGCACGCCCATGCCCAGGTGGGCAAGGAAAACAGAGCTGCCCACGGCTTTGATGAAAGTGCTTTTTCCGGCCATGTTTGCTCCCGTGAGAAAAATGAAATTGGAAGTAATATCCAAACTGATGTCGTAGGGAACGGGATCGGGCAGCAATACATGATAGAGTTGTTTTGCATTGATCGATGGCGGCCCCGAGTCGATGAATCTGGGAAGACAAAGTTGATAATGCAACATAGCGGTAGCCATGGAATACCAGGCATCCAGTCGGCCGTATATCGCTATCAGTTCAAGTAATGGGGTCTTGAAACTATGTTTCAGGTAGCGACCGTATTTAATCACCTCAGCGACCGTAAACTGATGGTCGGGTTCGAATGCGGCCAGTTCTTCAGCCAGCCCGCGTGAATACAGGTCACGTGCCCTGGACAGAAAGCGGCTAAGACTGGCGGGCATGTCCTCATTAATAAGCATGTCGGTCAGCTGCTTCATCCCACGCAGAAAATCTGCGAAATGCGTGAGCGAATATTTCACCATGCCGAAGTCGGGATTGTGAAATATCTTATAAGAGTAGGAGTTGAGGAAGTCGTCGGGGGGCAGCCCGGCAATGGCGGTTTCATAATACCTCGAAACCACCATCAGCGTTCCATTGGAAATATTTGTTGGCCATTGGTCCTGTTTGGACGCGATGAGTTTTACGATGTCCTGTGTTTCCCTGATCAGCCTGATGTCGGTGAAGGGGTTGCGGAAAAATCTCAGCAGCCATTCTTTGCCTTCCGCGGTACGGGTAAAATTGAGTTTGTGAAAAACTGAGAATTCCTCTTC
This sequence comes from uncultured Chitinophagaceae bacterium, assembly GCA_963808065.1. Lineage (GTDB taxonomy): Bacteria > Bacteroidota > Bacteroidia > Chitinophagales > Chitinophagaceae > Flavitalea. The sequence goes on along the minus strand of CAWEEK010000005.1, from coordinate 422,304 downwards.
GTGATGAAAGAGGGCAAGGTCATTGTAGGTCGTGATGTCTACGTCCATGTTCCGATGGTAATTTAGTTCATCCCCTGGTGAATTCCAACCGCTGTCCCTTCTTTGATTCGTTCCATACCCCATTTCCATAAACCAGGTGGCCATTGACAAAACTATGGGTGATAACGGCAGGGAATCGGCTTCCTTCCAATGGGCTCCATCCGCATTTATAAAGAATGTTTTCCTTTGTTACAGTGGTCGTTGCATTAGTGTCGGCGATGACGAGATCTGCCTGGTAACCCTCACGGATGTAACCCCTGTTACTGATCCGAAAGCAGTCGGCAACAGCGTGACTCATTTTTTCCACCACTTTTTCGATGGTAATTCGTCCCTCCTTCACATAATGCAGCATCAGTAGCAGGGAGTGCTGTACCAGCGGCAGACCTGCATGGGCATGTTCGTATGGTCCATCTTTTTCCGCCAGTGTGTGGGGAGCGTGGTCGGTGGCGATCAGGTCAAGACGGTCGTCTAGCAAAGCATTCCAAAGTGCATCGCGGTTGAATCCCGCTTTGATGGCCGGGTTACATTTGATGCGGTTGCCCAGTCTGGCATAGTCGGTTGCACTGAAATGCAGGTGGTGAACGCATACTTCTGCGGTGATCTGTTTGTGCTTCAGGGGCATGAAATTGCCAAAGAGCTGCAGTTCCTTTTCTGTTGAAATGTGCAGGATATGCAGGCGGGTATCGTGTTTTTTTGCAAACTGCACGGCAACGAGCGAAGACTCGTAACAGGCATTCTCATCCCGGATCACGGGGTGGTCTGCGGGTTCCAACACCTTTTTTTTCGACCTGAGTTCCTGAAGATTGTTGCGGATGATGCGTTCGTCCTCGCAATGGGTGGCGATCAGCAGCTCCGTATTCCGGAAGATGTTGTCCAGGGTCAGGTAATTGTCGACCAGGAGCCCTCCGGTGGAAGAACCCATAAATATCTTTACCCCGCAAACCTTGTTTTTCTTGGCATTGGTCTTTAGCACTTCTTCAACATTGTCGTTGGACGTGCCCATGAAGAAAGAGTAGTTTGCCAGGGAGGATTCGGCGGCAATGTTGTACTTGTCTTCCAGCAGATCCTGGGTGAATACTGGAGGAATGGTATTGGGCATTTCCATAAAGGAAGTGACACCGCCGGCCACGGCCGCTTTGGCTTCGGTGGCAATCGTCGCCTTATGCGTCAGGCCGGGTTCCCTGAAATGTACCTGGTCGTCAATTGCCCCGGGCAACAAATATTTTCCTTCGCCGTTTATTTCAATGACAGCATGACCTACGGAAAACCGTCCAATCTTTTCGATCTTCCCATTCCTGATCAGCACGTCTGCAGGGGTTTTTCTGCCCTCATTGACAACCACTATATTTTTTATCAGATAACTTTCCATACGTTTATCAAAGCTGCTAAATGCCTGAGATGCAATTTATCATAAAAATTCTGGGCAGGTTTTTGATTTTCTGCCTGCCACTGCCCCTCTTTGCCCAGTCGGTTTTTCTGCCGCAGGGATCGAGGCACAATCCCTTCCTCGACAGAATGGAGATCAAACTACAGACCTACCAGGCACTGAATTTAAACACCATCAAGCCGTTTAGCCGGAAAACAGCCGGTGAACTCAGTATGTATGCTGATTCTCTCAGCCGGCTGAACCAATTGTCACTTTCCTCCGCGGACAGATACAATCTCTCCATTTTGCAGATGGACAACTCTGAATGGTTTCACGGAGACAGCAGTGCTTTTTTCAGCAAGAGACCGATATTGAAAAGCATTTACCGGACCAAGGCCAATTTCCTTGAGGTGAATGAAAAGGATTTCTTTCTTGCCCTTAACCCCGTGCTCCAGTTTCAACTTTCCTCCGAGAAAGACAACAACGAAAGGGTTTTTGTAAACACCCGTGGACTGTCGCTTAGGGGGATGATCGCCCGGAAAGTGGGATTCTATACCTACATCACCGACAACCAGGAAAGGATGCCCGGGTTTGCCAACAACTTTGTCAATACGCTGAGGGCGGTTCCCGGTGCAGGTTTCTATAAACCCTTCAAAAGAACCGGATGGGATTATATTGATGGCAGGGGAGGGATCACTTTTAATGTGGCAAAATACATCGACTTCCGGTTTGCCTACGACAAGAACTTCATAGGCAATGGCTATCGTAGCCTGCTGCTCAGCGATTTTTCCAACAGCGCTCTTTTCCTCCAGGTGAACACCAGGATCTGGAAACTGAATTACCAGAATATTTATATGGAACTGAACCCTCAGTTCGTAAAAACCGGAGACAACCTGGTTGATAAAAAGTACGCGACTATTCATCACCTTAGTCTCGATGTGACGCCCTGGTTAAATGTGGGACTCTTTGAAGCAGTGATCTTCGGAAGGAAAAACAGCTTTGAACTTACTTACCTCAACCCAATAATTTTTCTACGGCTGGCCGAACAGCAAAACGGAAGTCCGGATAATGCCCTGATCGGCTTCGACCTGAAGGCAAACGTGGCGAAGCGGGCCCAGCTTTACGCCCAGCTCATGCTCGATGAGTTTGTGCTGAAGGAAATCAAAGCCGGCAAAGGTTGGTGGGGAAACAAGTTTGCGCTTCAACTTGGGGGAAAATACATCGACCTGTTTGGAATTAAGAATCTCGACATCCAGGGCGAACTAAATCTGGCCAGGCCTTTCACTTATTCTCACTACGATTCCTCGGCAAACTACAGTCATTATAATCAACCCCTGGCACACCCGCTGGGCGCGAATTTCATCGAGGGCGTGGGCATCATCCGCTATCAGCCCCTGCCAAAACTTACCATGAGTGCCAGGCTGATCGCCTGGACCCAGGGCGTGGACACGGGTGCTTCAAGCAGTGGATCGAATATTTTCAAACTCTACACATTGAGGACCACCGATTATGGATTTGGCTTACCCAGTGGTGTAAAGACCAAAGGCCTCAATCTGCAGATGCTTGCCAGCTATGAGCTTCGTACCAACCTCTTCCTCGATGCCGCCTTGCTGATCCGGAACAGGAATAGTCCTTCGGGTTTGGTGAGTGCCACAGAATCAAGCACTATTACCGCTGGCCTAAGACTGAATATATTCCGGAGGGAATATGATTACTAGCTCCTGCTGGCGTAGAAAAGCGGACGCAATTTGTAATGAAGTTTGATTTTTTATCCCTCAAAGATCAATGAGAAGACAATCATCCGGGAACTCAGCCTGTCAACAGTATTGGAGAATTTCAGGCTGGGGTCACGACTGTGGCTATTGGTAAGCCCGTTACTTATTTTGAGTTCAGGAGAGAGAATGAATACCGGGAAATAAAAATTGAACCCTATTCCTCCTTCAATACCATAGTCGATTTTTTTGAGTTTAACCAACTCTTCTGCTTTTTTTGCTCTCGCGGTGGAAGCAAGGTCATACTCCACTTTTCCACCGGCGAACATGTACACGCGGAAATTATCGATCCTGTCGGACCTGAATTTCAGGTGCACAGGCAATCCCAGCAGGATGGATTCCACCCTCTTGGACATGAATGGCTGTTCTTCTTTATTTCCGTCGGGGTATTTGAGACTATAATTGAGGATCTTGTTTGAGAACAGCAACTGCGGAAAAATGGCCCTGAGCTCAAAACGTGGAGACAACCTTAGGGTGTGCATGCCGGCAAGGCCGATCCCTCCGGAACTCAGGGGATCTACCGACAGGACGGTGTCGCTTTGCAGGAACTGCGGGTCGTGCGACAATTGAAACCTCGAACTGGCATAGATCAGGCCAATGCCGAGGTAATATTTTTTGTCGTCGTGATTGGGAAGGTTAAGTTCTATCTGCGCGAATGAGGTGCTGGCAATGGCCAGCAAACCGATCACAAAACAGAATTTCATCCGGGTTTTTTTCCGTAATAAATGGTACATATTCCTAAGCTCAGCCGTTTTAATGAAGTGTTGATAAACCCTTCTTGTTCCAAAATGTGTAAAAATGTTTCGCCTTCAGGAAATGCTTTAACGGATGAATGTAAATATTTATATGCCTCGCGGTCTTTCGACAACCACCTGCCCAACCGGCTGGCCACTGTATCCATGTAAAAATTGTACACCGACAGAAAGACCCCTTTTGCAGGTCTTGAAAATTCCAGGATTCCGACAATTCCTCCCCTCCTTAGAACGCGAAATATTTCCGCGATTCCCTGTTCCAGGTTTTCAAAATTACGCACTCCGAACGCTACTGTCACTGCATCAAACGAACCCGTATTGGCCTTTATTGCCTCGCTGTCGCCCTGCACCAGGGTGATACGGTCATTTAACAGCTGTTTGGCAACCTTTCGCCTGCCCAGCTCAAGCATACCATTGGAAATATCGATGCCGGTGATCCGGGCATTTTTGAGCGTTTTTGCCGTCAAAATGGCCACATCTCCGGTACCGGTGGCTACATCCAGGACATTTTCCGGATTCACCTGACTGATGGTGCGGATCAACTTTTTTCTCCACAGGATGTCGAGGCGTCCCGACAAGAACCTGTTCAGGAAATCATACCTGAAAGCGATCTTGTCAAACATGTTCTGAACCTGAACCTTTTTCGATTTTTCTGAACCGGATTCGGGCACAACGGCATCATGGGCATATTTGGGCATGACGGCAAAGGTAAGACGGGATGCCAGAACATCTATTGGTCGCATCTGATCAAATTCCGGTAATTTTCCTGCCATGCAGATCAAATCCGCTGAATACCTGATCAGCAGTCCAACCATCGAGAGTTGTCCCGTTGCCGACAAACCCGAGTTTGCCTTTATCGGCAGGAGTAATGTCGGCAAATCATCCCTGATTAACATGATTTGTGACAATCAGAAACTGGCCAAAACGTCCGGAACTCCGGGTAAAACCCAGCTGATCAATCATTTCCTGATCAACAAGCAATGGTACCTGGTCGATCTTCCCGGTTATGGCTTCGCGAAAGTGTCGCAGAATTCCCGCAACCGTTGGGAACAAATGATCGAGACCTACCTGAGAAAAAGGGAGAATCTGCTCAATGTATTTGTGCTGATCGACGCGCGCCATTCACCCCAGCAGATCGACCTGGATTTTGTGAACAGGCTGGGCAAATGGGAGATCCCATTTTGTATCGTCTTTACGAAAGCAGATAAAGAAACCCAGAAAGTGGTGAGTGCGAATGTGAAGTCCTTCCTGGAGAGAATGAAGGAAAGCTGGCAATTTCTGCCGCCGAGTTTTGTGACCAGCGCCGTCAGGAAACTGGGCCGGGATAAGATCCTGGATTTTATAGATGCGAAAATGAAAGAATGATCAGTTGACCACCTTGTTGGCACAGCTGCTGCTGGCAAATGCTTCGGGTTTTGCTTTGAAGGCAAAGCCCATCCCAAGGATGTATCCCATAGCTTCCTTCAGCGCGTCGTTACTTTTGAAATGAGGGTTGGTGTTGATATCCGCATGAACCTCCATGTCCACATCGTATTCAGTGAACAGGGTACAAAGTTCGTAGGCGATTTCGATACTCTTCGCCACTTCTACCAGCATTCTTTCCTTGATGCTGTAACACTGCCTGGTTTTTTCGTTGTGAATAAACATGAAGCCGCCATGGCCTTCGCGAAGAAATACTATGACAGTGGCAAATTCGGTTTCCGCGCCCTTCACCTGGGAGTCGGTGCCGATGCACACCTTAAGGTGAAATCCGTTCGCGGTTTCTCTTTTTATGGCCTGCTCTACGGCTGAATAAATGGGTAGTTCAATCGGGTCGCCATTAAATTTTCTCCATTTCATAATTCAATAGGTTTTCCGAATTTACCGAAAAACCTATTGAAAGCCAAAAGCTTGATGGTTTAGTGATTGATCAGCTTGAATACAGACTGTTCCCTGGCATTGAATACTTTGAGCAGGAGCACCCCTTTCTTCATGGTTTGTATAGAAACCATATTGATGCCCGCCGAGAGTTTGCCCTTCTGCAACAGCCTTCCCGTTTCGTCAAACAACTGGTATGCGTGATCGCTGCCAACCGTTATCGTTGCCGAACCATGTATGCTGGTGGAGAGCAATGAAGTAACCTGAGCAGGTGTCTCTGTATCAAGTGTGATTACATTGGAATAATAAATCGCTTTATCCTCTCCTGGATCCTGGACCTTCAGGCGATAGTACAGAGGTCCTTTTTGCATGGGTATATAGCTGAACCGATGTTGGATCGGTATAAGGGTGCTCACTGCCTGGTAATTGGCCCCGTCGTGGGAACTTTCAAGGATGGGACCGGCGATCGAGTCAACCGCTTCCAGCGTCCAGTTGAATGCGTGGACAGTCTTTTGGACCGCGCCTGTAAGGATGATGCGATTCACCTGCAGCGGCGTAAGCACAATGGACCCGTACATATTAAAATAACCCCGGCTGCTGTAATTTTTGGCGTTCTGGTTTTCAGCACCGTCGATGACGATATAATAGGCGCCGGCCACCAGGTTGGTGTCAAGTGTTGCACCGAGAGTAAATTTCGGATTATACCGGCCAATCGTGTCACCGTTGCTTTTTACCAGGCTGATCTTCAGATCGAGGTTGGCTCCCTCGTTGCCTGTACCCACATTATTCGGAATGACCTGCACTTTCAGGTTACCCGTTCTGATATAGGTCACCTTAAAAACGTCGACGTCGGTGGCGGTGCTGATGATGCCCGACATATGGAAATTATTTCCGTTGAGGATAACCGGGCGGGCTGATGGAAGGGTATTGCCATATTCGTCTGGCCGGAGACCAATCTCATTCATCCCGTTGGCCACAATGTCAATGTCGTTCTGTATATCGTTGCAGGCAATGATGCTTGGTCCTGTGTGCCAGGTTGTTTGATTTTTGTAATAACCTACACCCATAATTGGAGCCCAGCCGATTTCGCCTTCACCCTTGCCTTCAGCATACTCATTTATTAGCTGGCAGTTCTGGTCGTAGGTACTCTGATGCTGGAGACCGAGGGTATGTCCGATCTCGTGAGAAGCGGCTTCGGCAACATATTTTGGGTTGTACTGGAGCTGATCGGTAAATACCCAGGCTGGCGTGCCATCGCCCCAGACAAACGAATTTACAAAAGCAACACCGCCTGCGATGCCATACCAGTTGGAGGTGGGGGTAAGGATGATACGAACACGCTTTGCTATTGGGGCTCTGTCATAAACGGCAGGATCCGTGGTGATGTTCAGGTTGAAGATGCGATAGTCTTCTGCCACCCTGTTGAACACCTCAGTAATTCCGGGTTGAATGACGCCCGACGGAACCGCGTGAATGGTGCTGTCCCAGTTCCAACTGGTGCCCGCTACTGTTTCGCCATCAAAATCAAGATAAACTGTTGCGGGAGCACTTGGGTAGCTGTTGTACTTGGGAATCTGCGAAGTTGCAGAAACCGAGGTCAGCGTAACCACCGTGGTTATGATAAAATGAATGGATAAGCAGTTGCGGAGGTTCATGTTCAGAGAGATAAAGGTTATTCGGGCATATAAAGTTTGAGTGGCCGTTTCCGGAAATAGTAGCGGTTGTTTTCTCTGGTCAGCACCAGGGCATCGCCATACCTGGGATGAAGGATTCGTCCCTGGAAGGAAAGGGTGTTGTCCGCCAGAAGACGGACGGTTAGGTTAAAAAGCGCGTTGTGATAGTTCTCCGCCTTGATGTTTATCGAAAAAGTGCCCGGAATCTGCTGATTTTTTGCAACAATTTGGCCCTTTAGATGAATTTGGCTAGATAATTGTATATTAATTTGCTCATTTTCGGCAGTACCCAATAACTGCCGGATGGCATCCGCCCCAATCTCGGACACTTCCGGAAGGGCCGCAAAAAGTAAAGGTTTCTCAATTCTGTTTGGATTGAGAGCCAGTGGAGATTTTTGGGCGCATAACGAACCGTGCACCAAAAAAATCGCACACAGGCATAGCATTAGTGTGTGTTTCATTTTAGCGGAATAATTTCACGAAATCTGGATACTTTGTTCGGTACGGAGAGATTATTGGATAGTAAAGAGTAGCGGAGATTACAGAGTTACAACTAATAAGCTAATCGCTCCAAATTTCTTTTGCCCCACTTTAGTAGTATTCTGCGTCATTAATGGTTTCTGCTTACCGCTAGTCTAGTATTGACCTGTACTTAGCAAAACCAGCGTACATGCGTCCAGCGCTTTTATCCCTTTCAACCTGGCCAACTCTGCAAGCTCCTCATTTTCAGCTCCCGGATTAAAAATTATCCTTTTTGGTTTCAATGCAAGTATATAATTATAATACTCCCGCTGATTCACTGGATTCAGATAGAGGGTAACCGTATCGAGGTTTTCAATGCGGCGTGTTTCGGTTTCCAGATTTGTGTCGGCCACCACACCTGATCTTTTTCCTATCGCCACTACCGGGTGATGGTGCGCCCGCAAACGGGTAACAGCCATATTGCTGTACCGGGACGGGTTGTTTGAGGCACCAAGGACCAGAGTAGTTTTTGTTGTGTCGGACATACTTGAATTGAAATCTTCTCTATACAGGTCAATTATTATGCCTTTTAACAAATCGATAGGTTTCTCTATCTAAAAAATAGTTTCGTAAATTGGCCTGCATATTGCTTTATCACTATGTGCAATGCAGTAATGTTCAGTGATTTTTGGATATAATGCACATTTTCTGAACATTCAACTTTTTAATTTTGCGGGCTTGCCATTTGCCAATATTATTGCAATGTTAGTGCAACCCATTCCTAAGAATCCCAATTGATCATTGGTGTTTAATTACGACAGCCTTATCAATTGCTTGCCACCGGTTTACGGCTTTTGCCTGAACACTCTCCCGCCAGTCGTTGTTAAATTTTCCAGCGTTACTCTGCCGTATCCGTGGCTCAGGTGTGACTGAGAGGGGCGAAGCTTTGCAAGATGAGGCATGTCACTTACAGAATAAAAAAAGCTTCCTGTCGGAAAACGGAAAGGTTCTTGCAGGAGGTGTGGCTGAGTTCCGGCCAGGCAATTTGATTTCTTATCTGATCATTTAATAATTCGTATGAGACCAGAAAATTTTGAAGAAGAATTTGACAGTTCGGAAAATGTATTTAGCGAGATTCTGTCACGCTATCTCCCGTTCTGGCCACTATTTCTTGTTCTGATAATATGCAGTCTGGGGATGTCATTTCTTTACCTGCGCTACGCGACGCCCATTTATCAGAGTTCAGCAAAGATTTTGGTAAAGGATGAAAAGAAAGGACTCGACGAATCCAAGATCATGGAATCACTCGACTTGTTCGGATCCAAAAAGATCGTGGAGAATGAAATTGAAGTGATCAAGTCTGTGGAACTCACCAGCGAGGCAGTAAGAAATCTCCGGCTCTATGCGCCAGTGATGCAGGAAGGCAGATTGTTTGATGCTTCCGCTTATCTGACTTCACCAGTTCTTGTTGAAGCAAAAAATCCGGATACGCTGCGGGAAGTGAAGAAGAAGTATTATCAGTACGATTTCGACAGGCAGGTGGTTGCCATGGACAAACAGGAATTCTCTCTCAATAAATGGTTCTGGACCAAATACGGGACCCTCCGGTTCATACCCAATCCTCAGTACGTCGCTACTAATGAGGGCCGGCCTTTTTATTTTTCATTGTCCAGTGTTTACCGAGTGGCTTCAGACCTGCTTGAAAGGATGGAAGTGGAGGCGCCTAGTAAACAGGCGACCATCATTTATCTTACTTTGAAGGACGCGATCCATAAGCGCGCGGAAAATATTCTGGATGAAGTGGTCTCTGTATACAACAAAGCCGCGGTGGAAGATAAGAATACACTTGGCACCAACACCCTGAATTTTGTCAACAACAGGTTGACCTATGTGGTAAAAGAACTGGACTCTGTCGAAAGGCAAATTCAGCGATATAAGAACAAGAACAGCATCGTAGACATCAGCGAACAGGGAAAGCTCTTCCTGGAAACCGTGGGCAAAACGGATGAGGAAGTAAGTAAGAATACAGTGCAGCTGGCGGTCCTTGACGAGGTTCAGAAATATGTGTTGGGAAAATCCGAAAAAAGTGGCATCGTCCCTTCCAGCCTTGGTGTTTCCGACCCTATGCTCGAAGGATTGCTGGAAAGATTGTACACAGCTGAACTGAAGTACGAAGGCCTCAGAAAAACAACAGCCGACAACAACCCGGTGATCATCGCACTGCAGGATGAGATTGCTGTGCTAAAACCCAAGATCATTGAAAACATCCGGACCCAGAAGAAAAGCCTGGAGATCGGGAATGCCACTGTTAATGTTGAAAGGAACAGGTACAACTCGATCCTCAGCACGATACCTCTGAAGGAAAGGGAACTGGTGTCCATCAGTCGCCAGCAAGCCATTAAGAACAACATCTACACCTTCCTGCTGCAAAAAAGGGAGGAAACAGCGCTGTCGCTGGCTTCGACTGTTGCCGACAGCCGGCTTGTGGACCGAGCGCATTCTACCATCAAGCCCATTAGTCCAAAAATGCCCCTGGTTGTACTCATCGGCATCGCGGCTGCCATTTTTCTTGGCATCATGTCCGTAAGCATACGAGAGCTGATGAATCCCAATATTCTTTTCCGCACGGAAATAGAGGCGATCACTTCGGCCCCTATTGTGGGAGAGATCACGCACGACATATCCAAGAGTCCGATCGTGGTCCAACAGGGCAACAGGAACATCATTGCCGAACAATTCAGGCAGCTTCGCACTTCGCTAACCTATGTCGGAATCAATTCGCGGCACAAGAAATTATTGCTCACGTCCAGCATTTCAGGGGAGGGAAAAAGTTTTGTTGCCGCGAACCTGGGAGTAACACTTGCGCTTACGGATAAGAAGGTAGTGCTCATCGAACTTGATTTGAGAAAACCAAGGTTGAGTGCCTCATTCGGCATCCGGGCCGACGCTGGAATTTCGAACTACCTGATCGGCGACAAGGAGCCGGAACAAATCATCAGGAAGGTGAAGATGAACGACAATCTCTACATCATTCCTTCGGGACCGATACCTCCCAATCCTTCCGAACTGATCATGAACGGCAGGCTTGGTGAACTCTTTGCCATGCTTGAAACAAGATTTGATTTTATCATCGTTGACTGCGCTCCGGTGAGCCCGGTGACCGATGCCTACATTGTTTCACCACTCTGCGACGCCACGATCTATGTGGTGCGCCATGGCATCACACCTAAATCATTACTCAAGACCATAAACCAGAAGGACAAGGTGAGGGTGCTGAAGAATATGGCGATTGTATTTAATGGGGTCAAGAATCGTGGATTTGGCAAGGGTGGTTATGGATATGGCTATGGTTATGGATACGGCTATGGATATGGAGAAGAAACCAAGGTTTCTGCGGGGGGCAAAACCATTATTAAGAAAACAGTTTAATTCCTCGCAAATCAGAATCAGGAGCGGACCGGCATTATGCGTGTAGCGAACAGGGTGGTATTCAATACCGGCATCCTCTACGCGAAGATGTTGGTTACGATCGGCTTAACCCTTTATTCGACCAGGTTCGTGCTGGCCGCGCTGGGGGTTTCCGACTATGGAGTCTACAACCTCGTGGCCGGGGTGGTGACCATGCTTTCTTTCCTCAACACGGCCATGGCCATTTCCACCCAGAGGTACCTTTCCTATAACATGGGTAGTGGCCCCGGCAGCGCTGCAAGAGTAAAACAGATCTTCCATTCCAGCATCTGGCTTCATTTATTGATCGGACTGATCATCGTTCTCATCCTCGAGCTGGGCGGAGTCTATCTCTTCAATCACGTTTTATCGATCCCGCTCAACCGGGTCCACGCGGCCAAGATCGTATTTCAGTTCATGGTGATCTCCACCTTTTTCACCGTAAACGCCGTTCCATACGATGCCGCCATCATCGCCCATGAGAACATGATATTCGATGCCATTACAGGCATCCTGGAAGCGGTGCTTAAATTCATTATTGCCTACGGACTGGCCTTTACCACTACGGACCGGCTGATCCTGTATGGCGCGTTGATCGCGGTGCTGACCGTGATAATCAGGATTATTAAAAGCACGTATTGTGTAAGGCATTATCCGGAATGTAAATTCAGCTATCTGAAGTTTGAATTCGACCGGCAGACCTTCAGGAGTATCTTTTCCTTTGCCGGCTGGAACACCTTCGGAGCGGTAATGCAGGTGGGCAGTACCCAGGGAATTGCCATAATCCTCAACCTGTTTTTTGGCACCATTGTCAACGCCGGCTATGGAATCGCCTACCAGGTCAATTCGCAGATCAATGCTTTCTCATCGAACATGCTGAAAGCGATGAACCCGCAGATCATCAAGAGCGAAGGACAGGGAGACAGGGAGCGGATGCTGAAACTGGCGATGACGGCGAGCAAGTTTTCCTTTTTCCTGCTGGGACTGTTCACTGTCCCTTTAATCGTGGAAATGCCCTATGTACTCGACCTGTGGCTGAAAAACGTACCACCCTATGCCGTGGCATTCTGTAAGCTGATACTGATTGTGTCGCTGATCAACCAGTTGTCCAGTGGTATAATGACCTCCATGCAATCGGTGGGCAGGATCAAGGGTTATACGGTCACCATCAGTATCCTGATGCTGCTCAATATTCCGATCTCCTATGTTTTCCTGAAATTTGGCTTTCCAGCTTTCAGCGTGCTCATTATCGCAATCATCATCGAGGTGGTTGCCCTTGTGGCTCGCCTGTATTTTGCCAAAAGATTTACGGGGCTTCTGATTGGAAAATTTCTGAAAAACGTGGTTTTGAGGGCCACGCTCGCTTTATCCATCTCCGCGGGAATTGCTTCGATAATTCCCTACCTTATAGGTCACGAATCCTTTGTACGGCTATGCCTTACCGTGATCGTTTTCCTGGCCAGCTATGGGGTGGGGTTGTGGATGCTGGGCCTGAGCAGGGATGACAAGGAAAAGCTTCGTGGCATATTCCGGTCGATTTCCGGGAAATTGAAACAGAAACTCAAAATCAAACCGTTGTAGCCGCCAAATGAAAAAGAAACTCAGGAATTATTACCTGGAATGGAAGGAATCCCTGGTATATTATTTTATTAACATTATCATTTCGGGCTTTCCATCAAGAACGGTAAGGAAATTGTTATTACTGGTCATGGGCGCCAGAATTGGCAAGGTGGCCATGTTTGGGGGATTCGAGATCAGGAATCCGCCTGGGCTGGTTATTGAAGATGGTTGTTCCATCGGGCGTCGGGTATTGCTCGACGCAAGAAAAGGATTGCTCATCGGAAAAAATGTTACGATCGCTTCGGAAGCGATCATCTGGACCCTGCATCATGATCACAACGACCTCAATTTCAAAACCGTGGGAGACAAGGTGATCATTGAGGAATATGTATGGATCTGTTCCCGGGCAGTGATCCTGCCAGGCGTAACCATTGGCAGGGGTGCAGTTGTGGCTACTGGTGCAGTGGTAACGAAAAATGTTCCACCATTCGCCATTGTCGGTGGTGTGCCGGCCAAGCAGATTGGAACCCGGGAGGAGAAAAATTATAAATATGTTCCTTATTATAAGCAGCATATCATCTAACCAAATGAAACACCTTGAAAAATTTAGTTAAGAGGCTCATGCCGGAGGAAGTACGACTGGTATATTCCGGACATAAGGCCTATTCTCGCGAAATAAATCGCTATAACCGGAATGTGATCAGCTCCCTTGTCAGTGAACAAAAGCTACTCGGCGCGATCACACTTAAATATCATGTTCTGGAGAAAGGGTTCACCATGCCGACTATGCGCAAAGGCTTCGGTTATGAAGTGATCAAAACCCTGATCGACCTGTGCAATCTTTACCTCGATAAGAATTACGATACCAGCAATCTGCATTTCAAACATGCCGTGATGCTGCTGAATAAATACCAGTCCCTGCACAACGAGATGGGATTCACTATCGATTCGGATATCAGTGGAAGGATCAGGACCCTCAATGAAAGATCGACGATTTCCGGAGTGGTTGAACAGCTGGAATTTACCAGGGAGCAATACTTCAAACACCAGTTCAGCCCTTTTAAGGAATTTGCGCTCTCTCGTCACAGTGTCAGAAATTTCACCGAGGAAGATGTTGATATTGACCTGATCAGGAAAGCCGTGGAGATCGCTAAGAAAAGCCCTTCCTCATGCAACCGCCAGCCAAACAGGTTGTACATAATCAGCGACAGCAAACAGATCGAGTGGGTGCTTGCGGCCCAGAAAGGCAACAGGGGATTTGGAGACAGGATAAATAAATTGTTGTTGCTCACCGGAGAGATCAGCGTATTCAACGGGTACGCCGAGCGCAATGAAGCCTATGTGAATTCAGGACTTTTTGCCATGGGACTTCTCTATGGTTTGCATTATTATGGGCTGGGTGCCGTGCCGCTCGCCTACATCGCTGTTTCAGATCAGGAGGATGACCGGATCAGGGCGCTTTGCAAGATCCCGGATTCAGAAGTGGCAACCATGTTTATCGGGTGCGGTCACCTTCCCGAAGAATTCAAAGTGGCCCGGTCCCCACGTTACGAGAGCGACCAGATCATATCCGTGGTGTAAGGGTTTAGCAGCAGGGGCTGTAATTCAAACAGAATAATAAATTGATGGAAACCAACAGAAGGGTCGGCATACTGACCCATTTCAATGTATCGAATTTCGGTGCGAACCTTCAGGCACTGTCTACTGTTTCCTACCTCAAACAACAGGGGTTGGATCCGGTATTTATCAGCTGGGAAGGATATCAGCACGGATTTACCGGGTCGGTACCCCGTGAACAATATGAGGCGCACCAGCAATTTATCAATGAACACCTTAACTACACGAGACCCTGTATTACGGATGAGGAGATCAGGCAGGTAATCAAAGAAGAAAAAATAAAAGCAATCATTGTCGGTAGCGACGCGGTGCTCACCTACATGCCATATCTCGACAGATTCTATCTGACCAAAAAGGGCATCCGATATATAAAACCCAATGCCGATTATCTTTTCCCAAACCCGCACTGGCTTTCTTTTTTTACCGAAGATTTCAAACTGCCAGCGGCAATGATGTCGCCATCCAGTCAGAATTCAATCTACTGGCTGATCAAAGGAAGACTGAAAAGGTCAATGGGTGAACACCTCAGCAGGTACACCTATTTCGCTGCCAGGGATAGCTGGACGCGGAAGATGATCCATTATCTCCATCCCGGTGCCGGCGATATTGAGGTTACACCTGATCCGGTACTGGCCTTCAATCAGAATTTTCCACAGTCTGTCACCAAAGCAGACGTCATCCGCAAATTCAATCTGCCTGAAAAATACATCCTGCTGAGTTTTCACAAAAACAACAGGAAACACCTGCCCTCTGATAAATGGATTGCCGACTTCGACAGGCAGGCTACAGCCCAGGGATACAGTTGTGTTGAGCTGCCCATGCCGAAAGGCAAACTACCGCTCAAACTCAAGCTACAGATCAACATGCCACTTGATCCACTTGACTGGTACAACCTGATCAGGTTCTCCAGTGGTTATGTTGGACATAATATGCATCCGATCATCGTTTCCGTGCACAACAGTTCTCCTTTCTTCGCATTCGATACTTATGGCTTTGTGTTCCTCAGATTCTTCAGGGACTATAAATCCAGCAAGATCTATGACATCCTGAAAAATGCGGGTCTATTGTCTAACTGGAGAAAGGCCGAAGACATCATGAAGGTTCCTCCTGCGATAGTAATCACGGCTCTGGCAAACTTCAACAAGGAAAGGTGCCAGGCCTTCGCCAGTCAGCGATTATCCGATTACAACAAGATGATGAAAGGTATTACCAACATGATCGGTAAAGAAAAACCCGTTCTTCAGTAATAACCAGGCTATGAAAGAAAGGCGTAAAACAAGAATTCTTTTTATCAGTAAACATGTGGTCCACGACAAAGTGGCCATGGCCGGCAACCAGCTGTTCAATTATTACTTGACGCGATTCTGTTCTGATAGCGCGTTCGACGTTGGTTATCTTATCGTGCATAAGAACGATCCCTCCTATCAGCAGATGCACGAAAAATTCCGTGACAACGCTCAGGATTTCTCCGTCTTTCTGCCAAAGATCCTGAGGCTGTTCACCTATGCCTACTATAATTCTTTTCTGAGATTGTTGTTTTCCTGTTTACGTCCCGACTGGTACTACCTTGATCCCGTGAATGCCTGGTATCATCGCAAAGGTTTGAGAAAGATAAAGGCAGCCGGCTGGGAGCCCGATGTGGTGGTGTTTGAGTGGACGGAAATGCTTTTTCTCCTTCCTTATTACACAAGACTATTTCCATCCTCGTACCGGATCGCGACTGAACACGATGTTTGTTTTGTTAAGCTGGATCGTCAGTATGGGAAGAATAAAATACTTAAGGCATTTTTTCTGCCGGCATTCCGCAGGCGGGAACTCTCACTCATCGACAGGCTGAATCTTGTGCTGGTGCTAAGCGCTGATGACAAGACAAGGCTGAAGGATAGTGGTATTCATGCTGATAAGATCATGCTGCTTTCTCCCTATTACCGCCGCCGGAACCAGAGTCAGCTGTCGGTAAAACCCGAAGTGGTTTTCTTTGGAGCCATGAACCGGGCGGAGAACCAGGAGGCAGTCGAATGGTTTGTGAATAAAGTATTTCTTCCATTTAACCTTTCCTCGCAGCTCAGGTTTGTGATCATGGGCGCGGGTCTGCC
Organism: uncultured Chitinophagaceae bacterium; assembly: GCA_963808065.1. Taxonomy (GTDB): domain Bacteria; phylum Bacteroidota; class Bacteroidia; order Chitinophagales; family Chitinophagaceae; genus Flavitalea. The sequence continues at coordinate 405,663 of CAWEEK010000005.1, read as the reverse complement.
TTCAAAAATGAAGGAAGACCTGGAACGGCACCAGAATATTATATGTACGGGTTTCGTGGAAAGGCCGGAAGAATATTTCGAAACGGCCTTGTGCATGGTTGTGCCACTGTTATTTGGAGGCGGCATCAAAATAAAAGTGCTGGAAGCAATGTCGTGTGGGGTGCCGGTGTTAACCAACCAGATAGGCATCGAAGGCATTGGTGCGAATCCGGGAATTGATTATCTGCACTGCGAATCATCCGAGGATTATCGGGATGGCCTGATCAGCCTGCTGGATGACCGGGACCTTGCCAGGCACGTCGGCGAGAAGGGGCGAAAACTGATGGAAAACCGGTTCAGTTATGAAAACAGTTATCTCGATTACAGAGGTAATATTCTTCATTCGGTTGGCACCGGCCAGACCATAATAAACAATTGATATTTCTCTTTCCAAACAGGAAGGACATTTATAAAGATGGTAGAAATAATCACACTTGGCCTAATCGTAGCATTCTGCATGATCGCAAGGATCGACAAGATCCTGTATCTGCTTCTGTTGCTTTTACCATTTCACTCCTTTATTAAGAATGTCTTTAGCAGGCTCTATGATGGTGGAAACCAGTTTTCGTCCTGGAAGGAGATCGCAGTACTGATTCTCCTGTATAAAATTTTCATGGAGTATCCAATCAGGCTGAACAGGGATGTGGTACGTTTCATCTTCCTTTTCTTTTTTGTGATCATTCTTTATTTCCTGATGGCGCCCAGTCAGTCGGACGCTTTGGCTACCCTTCGTGATCATACTTTCCCCGTGCTGTTATTTGTGGCACTCGCCAATTTTCCGTTCAGGACACTGGTGGCCAAGAATGTGATCAATATACTCTGCCTGTCAACGCTGTTCGTGGCCGTTGGCGGCTTTCTGCAGAATTTTGCTTTCAAGGTGCCCATTGCCACCATCATGAACCGGATCGACTTTATTGATGCCGCCGGGTATATTCAGTACAATTCCTCTTCCGCACGCATCATGGGTTTCGAAAGAATGTCGGGACTAATAGGCGGGCCCAATGATTTTGGGCTGACGATCGCGTTTCTCATCTGCGCGCTCGGTGGGATTTTGCTCACCGGCATGCGGAGGCAACTTAGCAAGTTCCAGGTTCGCCTGATCTATACTTTACTCTTGCTTGCCCTTGTGTGCCTGATCCTTTCCTTTTCAAGGGCGGGATGGGGGATCTGTGGCATTGCCTTCATATTTATGTGGAAGCTGAACAAGATCAGGCTGCCCGTGAAATTAATACTGGGCTCCGCACTGGTAACCGTTTTTGTAGTGCTCATACTCACGCAGGTCTTTCCTTATGTGGGCGATGTGATCACCGATACCTTTACGGGCAAGGAAGCGAGTGCCGCTGATCGTGGCAACAGTTTTTCCAACGGGCTGAATAAAAACATAAGCGAGCCGCTGGGCCATGGCCTCGGGTCTACCGACCAGTCAAGGACCGGCAAGGCAAAATTTTACTCCGAGTCGGCTTTCATGAATATCACGTACGAGATCGGCGTGCCCGGCCTCCTCTGCCTGATCTTACTACATCTCAAGATCATGTTTGAAATTCTGCGAGTGAAAAAAAGATTCAACAATCCATTTTCTTCCATTGCTATTGCCGTTTCGGCCGGTACCCTGGTCGCCTGTATTGTGTCGGTCAATCCTTATGGTATGCCCTATTTGTTTTACTGGTGGACCATTCTTGGACTGGGTATTAACCGCAGTCCGATTATGCCAAGGCCCGCAACAGAAAAGGAGCCACGCGCGCTGGAGCCTGAAAAACCAGCCCTGATATGAGTGTGGCCATGTTGATTCTTAACTGGAATGGTTATGAGGTTACCAAAGAATGTTTATTGTCTTTGCGTAAGGTCAGTTATCCGAATTTCCGGATCATCGTGATCGACAATGGTTCTAAGGACAGTTCGGTTGAGAAGTTGAGAGTTGAATTTCCCGAACAGGAGATCGACATCCTCGCCCTTGATAAGAATTACGGTTTCACCGGTGGCAACAATAAAGGCTTTGAATATGCACGGCAGAAATATGATCCGGATTTTTACCTGATGCTCAACAATGACACGATTGTTGACTCCATGTTTCTTTCCAGGATGACCGAAGCCATTGCGAAGGACGGTGCATGTTACGCGGTTGTTCCAAAGATATTTTTTTACGACCGGCCTAAGATCCTCTGGTTTGCCGGTGGATCGGTTTCTCGCATAACCGGCATCGTTACCCACTATGGAATGAGGAAGAAAGACAGCGGGAAATACAGTGAGTCGGGACCTACCGGCTTTATGAATGGATGCTGCGCCCTGATTCCAAAAAAGGCGATCGAATCCTTAGGCATTCTGGATGACCGGTTTTTCGCCAACTCGGAAGACGCTGATTATTCATTGCGCATTCTCGATTCGGGCCACACCATTCAATATGCTGCTGATGCGATCATTTATCATAAAGTAAGTCATAGTTTCAAATCCAACAGGGGTAAGTGGCTGGCCTTTTACCTGGCCACGCGAAACCTCGTACAGCTGCAGCGCAAACACTTGCCACCATTGATGATGCCGGTGTTTGCTGCCGCATTCAGCCTGCGCTGGGTGGCCTACCTGGTCGTTAAGCTGACCCTGTTGAGAGACTTCAAATCCATCAAAGGAATTTTTACTGGAATATCAGATGGTTTCTCAGACAGGCTGAGGTACGTTAATTGATATATTCAGCTGACAGTATTCATAAGTATTAAATCATTTGGTATTGAGATTATCCGTTGTTTTTCATGTGACCGCTTTCCTCGCGGCTTTTTTATTGTTAACCGTAGGTGAAATTTTCGCACAAACTTCTAAAACACAGGTTGGCGCTTATTATTTCAGTGGCTGGAATGGGAAGTCGCGGATTTACCTGACCCCTTCACTGATTGATTCTTTTTCCGAACGCAGACCTGCCTGGGGTTGGACCAGCACACTGGCTACTATGAAAACAGAAATCGATCTCGCCGCTGACAATGGCCTGACCTTTTTCAATTTTTGCTGGTACCGGCCGGAAAAGAACCAGCCCGACACCAACTATCTGCTGAATGAATCTCTTGGTTATTATCTAAGGGCACCTAACAAGAAGAGGCTAAAGTTTTGTCTCATGGTGGCCAATCATGCGGGTTATGCTGTTGGACCGGCCGAATGGCAGCAAGTGACCGATCAATGGCTGAAGCTGTTCAAAGACAGTTCCTACATGAAGGTGGATGACAAACCGCTGATCAGCTTTTTCAGTCTCTACTGGCTGCTCAAAAAATTTGGATCCGAGCAGGCCATCGCCACCGCATTCACCGAATTCCGGGCCAGGGCGAGGGCCCAGGGCCTAAAGGGAGTAACCATAGCCGTTTGTGTGAACCCGGATGTCTGGTCCGTGGCTACCGCAAGGAAGGTCGGCATCGACGTGTTGACCGGTTACAATTACCCGAATTCCGGCTTCAAAAATAATAACACTGAAAATCCACCGATCGACAGCCTGGTCATCGGCAGCGTTTACACCTGGAATAATTTCAGGAAATTTAACTACCGCTATATGCCAACGGTCACGCTTAACTGGGATCCGCGGCCCTGGGCTGCCTATGGCAGGGGTTATTCGAATTCGAAGCGTTACCTCGATTATTCCAGGGCTTCCGTGGCGGCTTCGGTAAAAAATGCGATAAAATGGCTGGACAACAATCCTGACAGGACAGTCAAAGAACGGATCATATTTTTGTATGCATGGAATGAATATGGAGAAGGGGCCTGGCTGACCCCATCGACGGTAAAAGACAGGAAATTGCTGCTCGGCCTTCGCCAGGCGCTATCCAAATAAATCAACCCACCCGATTTTGAAAGTATTGATGATCAGCCGCGCGACCCTCTACAGTTCTGTAGGAGGCGATACCATTCAGATCCTGAATACGGCAAAATACCTCCGCTACCTAAATATTGAAGTGGATATCCTGACCACGGATGCTAAAATTAATTATGATGAATACGATCTTATTCATTTTTTTAATATTATCCGTCCTGCGGATATTCTTCCGCATATTGAATTATCGGGCAAGCCATTTGTCGTTTCAACCATTTATGTTGATTATTCTGAATATGAAAAACAAAACCGAAAAGGTTTTCCGGGATTCGCCTTCCGGTTTCTCTCTCTTGACCAGATAGAATATGTGAAGGCGGTGGCCCGCAGATTCGTAAATGGTGAACGAATCAGGAGCCGAAACTACCTGTTCCGCGGTCACCGGAAGTCCATTCAGTATATCGCCAGGAGGTCTTCACTTCTTCTGCCGAACTCCGAAAATGAATACAGGAGGTTCCGGGAGAATTATGCGGTTTCCCCGCCTTATGCAGTGATACCGAACGCGATAGATACCAAACTGTTTGACCTGAGATCAACCCCGGACCCTGAGTTTACCGGCCACGTGCTAAGCGTTGCAAGGGTAGAGGGACGAAAAAACCAACTTAATGTGGTCAGGGCTGTGGCCGGTACGCGGCTCCACCTGGATGTCATCGGTAATTATTCACCCAATCACAGGAAATATTATGAAGCCTGTCGGGCGGAAGGGGATCAGGCTGAGGGACGCATTCGATTTTTTCCTCATATCGACCAGGAAAAACTAGTGCGCATCTACCAGGCAGCCAGGGTACATGTGCTGGCCAGCTGGTTTGAAACCACGGGTCTAACCACCCTTGAAGCCGCACTGTTAGGGTGTAACATCGTGATTACCAGCAAAGGAGATACGGTTGAATACTTTCGCGACTTCGCCTATTATTGCGACCCCGCAGACGTATCTTCAATTCGTACCGCTATTGAAAAGGCCCACCGGGACCCTTTTCCTGAGGCGCTAAGGAAACATATCCTCAATCACTACACCTGGGAAATAGCCGCCAGGAAGACTCTTAAAGCATATAAATCAGCAATAAACGAAAATTCGGCTTAGTTTTCCACAATTCCGGCAAGAACTGGAATAACTTTTGGTATTATATGAACACACACATGAATAACTTAACAATCAATACAATGACTTTCTCTGGCGATGTAATCCATATGATATGAAAAATCAATTTTTAATCCTTAATTCTTGATCAATGCACATCGCAATTATCGGCACCAGGGGAATTCCCAACAACTATGGCGGATTTGAACAATTTGCTCAATACCTGTCGCTTGGATTGGTAGAGAGAGGATTCCAGGTAACTGTTTACAATTCACACAATCACCCTTACCAAAAGAGTGAATGGAACGGTGTCGAGATCGTTCATTGTAATAACCCTGAGGATAAACTCAGTTCCGCGGGTCAGTTTATCTATGACTTGAATTGTATTATGGACACGCGGAAGAAAAATTATGACATCATCCTGCAGCTGGGTTACACCAGCAGTTCCATCTGGGGCAAGTTTTTGCCAAGACACAAAAGCATCATCACCACGAATATGGATGGCTTTGAGTGGAAAAGAACAAAGTTTTCCCGCCCCGTCCGAACCTTTCTGAAGTTCGCCGAAAAACTGGCGGTGTGGAACAGTGATTACCTGATCGCCGACTCCATAGGCATGCAGCAATACCTGATTAAGAAATACAACAAGAACCCGGTTTACATTCCTTATGGAGCGGAAGTATTCGATGCTCCGAACGTCGAGGACGTGAAGACCACCGGTCTTGAGCCATACAACTATGATATGCTGGTAGCGAGGCTCGAACCTGAAAACAGCATCGAGGTCATCCTCGATGGGGTGGTAAAATCTGCTTCTACCAGGCCCTTTCTTGTCATTGGCAAATACACCAATGAATATGGCCAGTATCTGATGAAAAAATTTAAGGACTGGACCTCCATCAAGTTCATGGGGGGTATTTATGATATTTCGAAACTCAACAATCTTCGTTATTATTCCAACGTATACTTTCATGGTCATACCGTAGGCGGTACAAATCCTTCTCTTCTTGAAGCCATGGCCTCTCATGCCCTGGTTTCGGCAAATGACAACATCTTCAACAGGTCGATACTGGGTGATGATGCTTATTATTTCAACAGTTCCACTGACGTGGCCACCCAAATAGAAAAACTGTCCAAGCTCAAAGCCGACGACAAGATTGAAAACAACACCACTAAGATTGCTCACCAGTATTCATGGCCAAGAATTGTAGATCAATATGTAGAACACTTTTACTACATCGCGAGGGATTCCGGTAAAACCCTGGTTCCCAACCTCACTTAAATATGAAAGGATATTGGTTCCTTCTGCTTGCTTTTCTTTTCAGTGAGCTTTCTGCGCAGGAAACCTGGCGAGGATCTCTGGAATTACAGGGAACAGCTACCTCAAAGGATCATGTCCCGTTCTGGCTCAGGTCGAACACCAACGGCAACAAACCATTGGCGGGTGTTTCAGGGGCCGCTATCGGTTCCTTCTACAAGGATTACGACACTGCTTCCAACAAGCTTGCAGACTGGGGCATGGGCGCAAAGCTGCGCTTCAATGCGGGCAACAGGGTCAATGCCGTGTTGATTGAGGGGTATGCAAAAGCGGCGTTGAGCATTTTCGAGATCAAGGCCGGAAGATTTACGGATGTCATGGGACTAGTTGGCGACACGGCTTTGTCAAGCGGGGCATTTTCAGTTTCCGGCAATGCCCTGGGCATACCACAGGTGAAACTTTCGGTTCCCGAATACTTCACTTTGCCGATTCTCGGCGACCTCTTCGCCTTCAAGGGAAGTTTTTCTCATGGATGGCTGGGAAGGCTTCCACTTCAGTACAACCTCGGTGGTTCCACCGCCACTTCCACCATCACTTATTTTCATCAGAAATCATTGTATGGCCGCTTTGGAAAACCATCATGGCGCATGAAGTTGTACGGAGGATTTAATCACCAGGCATACTGGGGCAATGAGAAAGACATATTCGGCACCAATTCAACACTGTCGAAATTCCGGTCATTCACTTACGTGGTCTTTGGGAAAAAAGACCAGGAATCAAAAGTGGGCAACCACCTGGGCTCTCTCGACGTCGGACTCGAATATGAATTCAACAATGCCAGGCTGATGGTGTACCGGCAAAGCCTCTACGATGTTGGCGGCCTTTATTACCTGGCCAATATTGCCGATGGCCTGAATGGTATAACACTTACCAATACCCGCGAACAGGGACCCGGATTGCAATGGAAAAAACTTCTCCTGGAATTCTTCTACACGAAGAACCAGGGCGGTTATCCCTGGTCAAAGCGCACCCCTTCGGGTGATGAGGATTATTATAACAATTATATTTATGCCTCGGGATGGTCATACCAATCAGAAGGAATAGGCAACCCATTAATCACTCCCGCACATTATGCAAGAGAAGGATTGCCCACCCATCCCTCGGATTACTTCATCAACAACCGTATTGTGGCCCTGCATGCCGGTTTCGAACTCGGCTCACCTTCCCTGAACATCAGGGGCAAACTTTCCTACTCGAAAAATTACGGCACCTTTGGCACGAGTGTCTATGGCCATTCCACAGGCGACTTCTGGGATCCACCGGTCTATCCTCCCTTTCCATCTCTTTCTCAATTCTCAGGTTACCTGGACGTCTCCTATCTGTACAAGAACGGCCTGATCATCGGTGCCACGGCAGCTGCCGACGCCGGAAAATTATATTACAACTCCGCTGGTTTCGTCATCAGGGTCGCGAAGACATTTTGAGGGCACGATCGGTTGTCGCAACCTTTTCAGCAAACTGGTTCGCTATCTGGGATCAGATCATACTGACCTGATTATTTCCGGAAACGGGTGATCAGCCATATGACCAGGGCTATGACTATCACAACGAGCAACAAGCCTGTCCAGATGCCTGCTTTGAATATTCCCGCGATTGCATCACAGGAACTGAGTGAAACCATTAAAACGAGCAGAAAACTGAGTGAAGCAATCCTGGAGCGTGTCATACCTGATGATTTTATTCATCTATTGCAAAAACCCTACCCTCAGCCTGTCCTTTTTCGCTTACCCATGAACGGGACTCGTGCGGGCCAATACCATGGGACCTTGTTCCTCCGTTTGACTTCAATAATATTGGCAATACTACGATTCCAGATCACCAGCGCCAGGCCAAAAACGATCCTGGTGCCCGCCATGAAAAGATAACTGAGGTCAGGGTGGGCCATGCGGGTATAAAGCCGGACTTCCTGCAAATAATAAATCACCTGTCTGACGACCTCAGGGATCTCCGAAACGAGTATCCAGAGACCAAGAAATATGATGGCGATCTTTAAAATCTCGGAGCGGTGGATCATGGTAAACCCAAGTTGGGCAGGCAGACGGCGGTCAAGCCGGAGCAACCTCACGAGTTTGTCGGTTCGGAAGATCAGTATCCAGGAAAGCAAAGTATAAAGGAAAAGAGATACTGAGGCAACGGTGAGGGATTTTACTGCTTCCCCCGGGATCCATACAAGGGAAAATAAACGAGGACTGAAACAAACTGGGATACGGCTTCCAGAACATCCCTGATGAAAAAGATCCCAAGAATTTTTAGTACCAGATTTAATAAACTGCCAGGAGTCATACTGTAGTGATAAAGATAAGCGCTTTTTTCTCTTAAATCTATTACTGCCCTGCAAGGAATTCCATATACCCCTTATCTGGTTTTACGGTGATTTTCATTGCATTTTTGACCTTAACCAATTCGTCGTCGAGATGCAGATGGGGGCAGTCGGTGAGGATAGAAATTTTTTCGCCTTTCATGATGATGGGTTTGAAGTCGGTGTCAATTCCTGCTAATTTTCCTGAAACATAGGCGGCGAGGGCATTTCTGAACTGTTCGGGAATCAGGACCAGCTCAAAGATTCCGTCGCCGGGATCAGCATCGGGGGAGAAATTCAGGTTAGGTCCGATGGAGGTGATATTCATAATTTCCGTCAACAGGCACGGGCCGTTATGTTTGCGGCCATCCACGGTAACTTCGAAGTTATAGGACGGAAAATTCACAATGATTTCATGGAGCAGCGCCAGTGCCGTGCGCAACTTTTTCTCGGGGGAAACCGAATCCTCAACGGGATGTTTTTTCATTTCCTTCATCAACATCGGGAATACACCAAATCCAAAACTTTCAAGGAAAATGGCTTTCTCGCCCAGGCCGCTGACGCGCCCCAGGTCGTAAGGTTTTAGCTCCTCTTTGTTCATCTGGGCAATGATCTGATCAATCTTGCCGGAGATCCCCAGCGATTTGGATATATTATTCGCTGTGCCCAGGGGTAGCAGGAGAATGGGAAGTTGCTCGTTTATCGGGAGCTTGTCTAGCAATTTCACCACTACTTTTCTCACGGTTCCGTCTCCACCCGCGACTATGATGAAATCCGTATTTTTTCTGATCTTTTTCCAGCCTTTATCTTTAGTGGAGCTATACTCACAATCGTAACCCTGCGCCCTTACAGCGGAGATCAGTTGTTCACAGGTATGTTCTTCCTTACCCGCTGATGGATTATGTATAATCTTGGCCAGTTTCATTGCCGGCATCATTAATAAAACTATACCAGTAATATCATGGCATTAAAATTATACAAATACCGGCATGAGAATTTTGATCAGCAATGACGACGGAATATATAGTCCTGGCATTGCCGCCCTGGCACGCATAGCCCGCAAATTTGGGGAAGTCAGGATTTTTGCTCCTGATGTTGAACAATCATCAATGGGGCACGCAATTACCCATTCAAGACCATTGACGGTCAAGCCATCACCTCTCACCTTCGAAGGGATGGAAGCCTACCGTATCAATGGGACTCCGGCAGACTGCGTTGCTCTTGGCGCTCATTTATGGGATCAGCCGGATGTGGTGCTTTCGGGGATCAATATGGGACCAAACCTCGGCAATGGCATGTGGCATTCGGGCACCCTGGCAGCCGCAAAACAGGCAGTGCTGCTTGGTATCCGTGGCATCGCCCTCAGTACACCTGTTCATGGCACAGAACCCGATTTTGAAGCCCTGAAGCCCTGGGTGGAAAAAACACTCAAACTGTTGCTTGAGGACAAGGAACCCCAATTGTTCAATGTGAATTTCCCGCCATCTCCAACGGACCTCGTGTGGACCCGCCAGTCGGTTCGTCAATACGACGGTCATGTCATCGCCTCGAAGGACCCGATGGGAAGACAAATCTTCTGGTCAACTGTTGTTCCACTGGAACCCGCCGAAGAAGGAACCGACCGCTGGGCTGTCGACAATGGCCATGTGTCGATTACACCGTTGAGACTGGACCTTACAGATGAGCGCGGATTGGCGCAGATGCTCCGGGAAAAGCCGGCCGAAAAAGTCTGATGTATTTTGGGGGCTGGAAATTTGGATAAAATCGGGGACGAAGTCCGACCCGTTTGGATCTTATGGTTAACTTTATTCAAAATTTGCACTGATGGGCGTGCTCAGACAACTGTCGGAATATTTATACCTGAGGAAAAGAGATCCCAATCAACCAAATACAACTTGGATGAGGTATATGCATGGGATCAACCGCCTCTCCATTTTTATGTTCCTTATTGCAATCATCATCATGCTGCTGAAGTTCTTCGTGTTCCGGCGTTAACGCGCGACTTCATAAACTCAACTATTGATTTCGCGGCTTTTTGTGATGCGTTGCCACCCTCGCTGAGTAATTGTTTAAGGGCTGAATAATCCTTCCTGATCTCAATGATCCTTTTTTCATCATGCAGTATTCTCTGCAGTTCCATCCTGATGTTGCCGGCGTTCATTTCATCCTGGATCAGTTCTTTCACCACCGGTTTATTCATTATCAGATTCACCAGGGAAATGTATTTCACCTTGATCAACCTCCTGGCGATCTGGTAGGATAGGGCGGACCCTTTGTAACAAACCACCTGCGGCACTCCGAATAAGGCTGTTTCCAGTGTAGCGGTGCCAGAGGTCACCAACGCGGCTTTGGCCTGCATGAGCAGGGTATAGGTGTTGTTCCGGATAGTCCGCATCTGTGGATAAGCGGTGAGAAAGGGCTGATAAAACTCGTCGGTTAAGGAAGAGGCTTTCGCAACGATGAAACGATAATCCGGAAAATGCCTGGAGGCCTCCAGCATCACGGGAAGTTTTTTCAGCACTTCCTGTTTTCTGCTGCCAGGCAGGATCGCGACAATGTGTTCATCCTGCAGCGGCGACACCTGTGTGGCCGGTGTCCGGGCCTCGGACATTTTTTGTTCGATCACGTCCACCAGGGGGTGACCCACATATTCCACTTCAAAATTCCATTTCTTGTAGAATGCCTTTTCAAAGGGCAGGATGACTAACATTTTGTCGACGGTAACCCTGATTTGTTTGACACGGTTTTCTTTCCAGGCCCAGATCTGCGGGGAGATGTAGTAGATGACGGGAATGTTCTGTTTTTTCGCCCAGGCCGCAATGCGCATATTGAATCCTGGATAATCGATCAGGATCACTGCATCCGGTTTGAAATCGAGGATGTCTGCTTTACAGAATTTCAGATTCGCGAAAATTGTTCTGAGGTTCCTGACTACTTCTATGAAGCCCATGAATGCCAGGTCGCGGTAATGTTTCGCCAGGGTAGCGCCCTGCTCTTCCATCATGTCGCCTCCCCAGCACCTGATATTTGCAATGCCGTCCAGTTTTTTGATCTCGCGGATCAGGTTACTTCCATGAAGATCGCCCGAGGCTTCGCCTGCGATGAGGTAATAGTTCATCAATTCAATTTAACCTGTTGTTCAATTACTAAATATATTTCAGTACCAGGCATAATATCGCGTATACAAGGGTTACCGCAAAAATGCCCTTCGCTGTTTTATCGCGACCGGAGTTGATATAATAAGTGAAGAGGGCGATGTTGAGCACGAGGCAGGGCACCGAAATCGCCGTGATCTGGGTTTTGGTTGTGGTAATAAAATTAAAGAAGTCGCCCAGGGTGAACAAGGGGTAGAACTTTATCAAATAATAGATGCTCAAACTGAGCAGCGGGGCCAGGAATCCAAGGATAAGGCCAAGTTGCAGATTATCCCTTTTAAGCATCAGATCAGAATTTCCAGGTTTTTTCAAGCTTTGCTTTCAGTTCATAATTTGTGAGGTCGAACTGAACGGGTACCACGCTTACATAATTGTGTTTCAGGGCCCAAACATCGGTGTCCCTGCCCTTGTCAAAATTCACGAATTCTCCTGTAAGCCAGAAATATTTGCGGCCATGCGGGTCATCTCTTTCGAGAAAGTCTTCCACGTATTTAGCATACGCCTGTCTGCAGATCCGCACGCCCCTGATCAGTTTGTCGGGGACTGCGGGAAAGTTCACATTGAGGATCATGTGCTTGTCCATAGTCTTATTCAGCATTTTGATCACCAGCATACGCGCATATTTTCGTGCAGCTGTGAAATCCGCATCGATGCTGTAGTCGAGCAATGAGAAACCGATAGATGGAATGCTTTCTATCGCAGCCTCCACTGCCGCGGACATGGTGCCGGAGTAAATAACATTTATGGAATGATTGGCCCCATGATTGATGCCGCTAAGGCAAATGTCGGGTTTGCGATGCAGTACTTTGTCTACGGCAAGCTTGACACAGTCAACCGGTGTGCCGGTACATTGGTAGGCTTCGATATTTTCAAAACTGTTTACGGCCGTCAGTCGGAGAGGATGACCGATGGTGATGGCATGTCCCATCCCGGACTGTGGCTTATCGGGGGCAACAACCACCACTTTTCCAAGGTCTTTGACGGATTCTACAAGGTTACGGATTCCGGGCGCGGTGATCCCATCGTCGTTCGTGATCAGGATAACCGGCTCATCTTTCTTTTTCGCTTTAGCCATAAATATTTCAATGAAACAGAAGGATTTAAGCAGTAAAAGTAAGTGATTTTATGGTCTGATACCGGATTTCCGTTACCTTTGCAAACGGTAAAAAATCATCATGGCAGGTCAGTTAAAAGAGGTCCGGAACCGCATTAGATCCGTTCAGAATATGCAGCAAATCACCAAGGCGATGAAGATGGTGAGCGCTGCCAAACTCCGTAAGGCCCAGGAAGGCATCATCCAGATGCGCCCCTACGCCCAGAAGCTTCAGGAAGTACTCAGCAACATCGTCAGTAGTTCCGATGGGGAGATGGGGATGGAACTTGCGGTTGAACGTCCGGTTGAAAAGGTATTATTCATCGTAATTACCAGCGACCGCGGACTCTGCGGAGCCTACAATGCCAACATCATCAAACTTGCCAAACTGACCATCAGGGAAAAATATTCCTCCCAGTTTGCAAAAGGAAATGTGCAGATATGGACAGTCGGTAAAAAAGGGTATGAACATTTCGTAAAGAACCGGTATAATGTTGATGCGTCTTACAAGGACATATTCCTGCACCTGAATTTTGAAAGCGTCCAGGCCTGCTCCCAGGCCGCCGTGAATGCTTTCAAAGCCAACCAATTCGACCGCGTTGAGCTGGTATACAGTGAATTCAAGAATGCCGCGACACTGCGTTTTGTAACGGAACCCTTCCTGCCTATACCTAAAGTGCAACCCAAGCCGGGTGCGAAAAAAAGCGACTTTATTTTCGAACCCTCAAGAGAACTCCTTTTAGAGGAGCTGATGCCAAAAATTCTCAATACACAATTATACAAAGCTGTTCTTGACGCCAATGCTTCCGAGCACGGAGCCAGGATGACCGCGATGGACAAGGCTACGGAAAATGCAAACGAATTGCTGAAGACCCTTAAGATATCCTACAACAGAGCAAGACAGGCCGCAATCACCACAGAGCTCACCGAGATCGTCAGCGGAGCCGCTGCCCTTCAGGGTTAGTAAAATACGATTCAATGGAAATAGGTCACATCATTCCTCATATCGAAGCGTTGGTTTTCGCCAGCGACAAGCCGCTCACACCAATCGATATCACCGAACTGATCAACAATGCCTTTGGATTCATGGACGATAAACTGACCATGGAGCAGATCCAGACGGGTATTGAAGCGGTAGTTGAAAAATACAGATCGGAATTTTATCCATTCGAAATGAAAGAGAGCGGCGGTGGGTGGCAGTTCCTGACTAAAAAGGAATACCACAAGACCGTCGCCCAGCTCAACGGGGAAAAATTCCTGAAACGTCTTTCCACTGCGGCCCTGGAAACCCTGGCCATCATCGCGTACAAACAACCCATCACCAAGTCTGAAGTGGAGTCTATCCGTGGCGTCAACTGCGATTATTCCATTCAGAAACTGCTGGAAAAAGAACTGATCGTAATCAGCGGGAGAAATGAAGAGCTTCCCGGCAAGCCGCTGATCTATGTCACCTCGCGTAGTTTCATGGATTATTTCGGCATCAATTCGGCGGCGGATCTTCCGAAGCTCAAAGAGATCTTCAGTGAGAATGTCATTCCCACTTCAATGAATGAACCACAGGAAGCTCCTGAGGAAGAAGTCGCAGAAGACAACCACAAACCCGACACCACTCCGTTGGTGGTAACTGAAGAAGGCGAATTGCAGGAAACTTCAGATCAGGGCGACAAGGGCAGTGAAGACGAAGGGGCCTCCGGCACCCAGGGCTGATAACATCCAGCGGTTGATCTGCACAGGTAGAATCAGAAAGAGAAAGAGGAAGAGGAAGAAGTCTGTTTTCTTGTTGTCTCATTACATGCTTCGCGGTTTCCCGCGGGAAAAATTATCTTCGCGCACTATGGCAGAACTTTCGAGGGAACTCTTGTTTCAGACGGCAGAACAGTTTGGCACTCCGGTTTACATCTATCACGCTGAAAAGATCACTGAACAATTCAACAGGTTGAAAAATGCCTTCAACGGCACCGACACCAGTTTTTTTTACGCATCAAAGGCGCTAACCAACCTCAGTGTGCTCAGGCACATCAACAGCATCGGTTGCAACGTGGATTGCAGTTCGTCAAACGAAGTGCTGCTAGCGCTCAAGGCAGGGTTTGAACCAAAAAACATACTGTACACTTCCAACAATATCTCGATAGAAGAACTAAGGGAGGTTGCCTCAAAAGGCGTCAACATCAATATTGACAGCATCTCAAACCTTAGAAAGTTCGGAAATGAATTCGGTTCTACCTACCCGGTAGGAGTGCGGCTTCGTCCAAATATTATGGCCGGCGGCAACCTGAAAATATCTACCGGCCATTCTGGTAGCAAGTTTGGAATCCCCCTGGAACAGGTTGAGCAGATACACCAAGTAGTTAGTGAAACCGGCGTGGTAATCCGTGGGCTTCACCTGCACACCGGCAGCGACATCAAAGACGTGGACGTATTCATCAATGGGGTGGAACTGTTGCTGAAGCTGACGGACCGGTTTCCGCACCTCGATTCCCTCGACCTGGGTGGAGGTTTTAAGGTGGCCTACAAAACCGGTGACCACGAGACCGACATTGATCAACTCGGCAAACGATTAAAAGAAACCCTGACCGACTTTGAAAAAAAATCGGGGAAAAAATTCAGGATCTGGTTCGAACCAGGCAAATTTCTTGTCAGTGAATGTGGCTACCTGCTGGCAACAGTGAACGTGATCAAAGAAACGCCGACCGAAACTTTCCTCGGACTCAATACCGGTCTGAATCACCTGATCCGGCCCATGTTCTATGACTCCTGGCATACGATCGAAAACCTCAGTAACCCGGACGGAAAGTTGAGACCCTACACCGTGACCGGCTACGTTTGTGAAACCGACACATTTGCCACGGACAGGTCTTTGAATGAAGTTTCGGAAGGTGACCTGCTGGTATTCAAAAATGCGGGAGCGTATGGATTTGAAATGTCGTCGAATTACAATTCGCGTTACCGGCCCGCCGAAGTAATGATCAGTGAAGGAGTGCCGAGGCTGATCAGAAAGGCCGAAGTGTTCACCGATCTGCTCCGGAATCTTACCGAAGCATAGGCTGGCGAGCGTGCCAGGAACGAGGCTCCGCGAGGGTGGAAGACGGGAAAAAACGAATGGTATGATTTTATTGAAGTATTTATTTACCATAAATTCCGGACCTTAGTGGATATGCAATTAATCACGTGGAAATCCAACCGCGATTTGTCAGACATCTCTTCCGATATTTCTTGCGTACTTATTACTGGTGGTGATACTCCTTATTGCCTGTTTTCTTTAACCTTAATAAATCAGTTATGCCTACAATGAAAAATTCAAGATCCAGTCTGATTCAGCCGGATGGACCGGAAATCAGATCCGTGTCCAGGAGAGGCTTTTTCCGGTATGCCGGGGCTTCTGCAGGTATAATGGCTGTCGCTGCCGCCTGCAAAAAAGACGATGTGACCGGCACCAGCCCCGGTCATGTGGAAGGGTACAACCTGGGAGGGGGCGATGTTGGAATCCTCAACTATGCTTATACCCTGGAGCAACTTGAAGCCGCTTATTACACCCTTGTTATCGATAATGCCTATTCCGGAATGACCTCTGATGAAACAGCGATGCTGACAGACATCCGTGATCATGAGATAGCCCACCGCGAATTTTTCAAGGCAGCCCTCGGCACTTCTGCCATCGGGCCGATCATCGAGTTTGATTTTTCCTCCATCGATTTTTCCAGTCGCGACAGCGTGCTTGCCGCCGCCAAAAACTTCGAAGACATAGGTGTTGCTGCCTACAATGGAGCAGGCCCCTTGCTTACTGACGCCACGAATCTTCTGATCGCCGGAAAAATAGTTTCAGTGGAAGCCAGGCACGCGGCATACATCAGTGATCTCATCAGCCCGGGAAGTTTTTCTGACACCGTGGTTGATTCAAATGGCCTGGAGCGGAGTTTGACTCCGAATGAAGTACTGCTCCTTGTAAAACCGTTTATGAAGGCGGTTTTTGACGACAGACAATTACCAACCTCTTAAATTCAACTTATGAATCTCCAGAATATATTTAACCAGATAGAAAAGTCAGAACCCGAGGTCTATGAAAAACTGAATGGTCGAAGGGAAGTGATCAGAAATTTCACCCGCTTCGCCGGCAAGGTGAGCGTGGCTGCCATGCCGATAGCGCTGGGCACCATGATGCAAAAAACTTATGGACAGACGCCGACCAATGCAATCGACATACTGAACTTCGCACTCAAACTTGAATACCTCGAAGCCGCATTTTATGAAAAAGGGCTTGCCACTCCGGACCTTATTGCAGAGGATGACCAAGCCGCCCTCACTGTCATTAGCGGACATGAAACCGCACACGTGAACTATATCAAAGCCGCGATCTCGGCGGCGGGTGGTACGCCCGTTGATTCCCCCGAATTTGACTTCACCGCCGCAGGGACCTTCCCCGACGTGTTTACGAACTACGATACTTTCCTTGCTGTAGCGCAGACCTTTGAAGACACTGGTGTGAGGGCATATAAAGGTCAGGCGGGCTCCTTGATGGCAAGCAATGAGGTGCTGCTCGCCGCACTCAGTATACATTCGGTGGAAGCCAGACATGCTTCGCATATCCGTCAGATTCGCAAGGGAAGAGGAGCCAGTGTAAAACCCTGGATCACGGGTAGTGACAGCGGTATCGGCGCGGCAGTGCAGGCCAGCTACGATGGGGAAGAAGCCACCACTCAGGCAAATGTGACCATAACTAATATTGGCAATTCCGGTATTTCGGACAGCGCGGCATCAGAGGCATTTGATGAACCTTTGAGTTTTGACGAGGTCATCGCCATTGTGACTCCGTTCTTCGCTGTGTAAGTATTTACGATAGTTCCCTAAAAAAAAGAAAAGCCGCAGTAGAACGCGGCTTTTTTGATAAGTTTCACCTTAATAACAGATGGTTTTTTCTCGAAGGAGAGAATAAGTTCTTGATACGGTCGTCGGGTCGGATTTTCTTAAGATTGGATTCTTGGTTTTTTCAAAGGTTCGGATCGGATGGTCAATTCATGGATTGGATAACTGGTTTTTTCAAAGGTTCGGATCGGATGGTCAATTCATGGATTGGATAACTGGTTTTTTCAAAGGTCTGGATCGGATGGTCATTTCATGGATTGGATAACTGGTTTTTTCAAAGGTTCGGATCGGATGGTCAATTCATGGATTGGATAACTGGACGGTCTTCATTGGATAAGGGACGGCGATCATAGGATAAAAGGACGGTGACATTGGATATTAGGACGTTGCTTCTGTGTTATTCTCTGCTTTTCTGTTCGTCTTTCTTGCTGATACAAAGATGTAAAAAGCATTCGCCTTCTGCACCTTTATTAGGTGATTGATCGCTTTACTTCGATGAATGGATGAAAAATGCCGATAAAGGTTTGGTGAGAGAAACAGAAAGAGAAACAGAAAGAGAAAGAGAAAGAGGGGGAGCGAGTGAGGGAACAAGCTGTTATCAAGAGGGTAGAGATCCCAATCTCGAGGCCACCATGCCAAAATACTCCGGAAACCGAATACTCTGTAGTTCCCTAAAATGAGAAAAGCCGCAGTGGACGCGGCTTTTTTAATAAGTTTCACCTTAATAACAACTCAAGGAGAATAAGTTCTTGATACGGTCGTCGGGTTGGTTTTTCTTAAGATTGGATTCTTGGTTTTTTCAAAGGTTCGGATCGGATGGTCAATTCATGGATTGGATAACTGGTTTTTTCAAAGGTTCGGATCGGATGGTCAATTCATGGATTGGATAACTGGCTTTTTCAAAGGTTCGGATCGAAATGGTCATTTCATGGATTGGATAACTGGACGGCGTTCATTGGATATCAGGACGGAATTCATTGGATACTAGGATGGTGCTTCTGTGTTATTCTCTGCTTTTCTGTTCGTCTTTCTTGCTGATACAAAGATGTAAAAAGCATTCGCCTTCTGCACCTTTATTAGGTGATTGATCGCTTTGCTTCGATGAATGGACGAAAAATGCCGTTAAAGCGTTGTTGATGGGTTAGAATCCATGTCCGCTTCATTATTAACATAGTTCTCTTTCTCTCTCTGCCTTTCATACTTTCCCTCTTTCTCTTCCTCTTTCTCTTTCTCTTCTCTGGCTCCCAAAAACAAGAAAAGCCGCAGTGGACGCGGCTTTTTTGATAATTTTCACCTTAATAACAGATGGTTTTTCTCAAGGAGATTAAGTTCTTGATACGGTCGTCGGGTTGGTTTTTCTTAAGACTGGATAACTGGCTTTTTCAAAGGTTCGGATCGGATGGTCAATTCATGGATTGGATAACTGGATGGTCTTCATTGGATAAACGGACGGAGATCATAGGATGAAAGGACGGTGACATTGGACAATTGGACGGCGAACATTGGATAATTGGACGGCGATCATAGGACAAAAGGACAGTGACATTGGATAATTGGACGGCGAACATTGGATATTAGGACGGTATTCATTGGATATCAGGACGGTTATTCATTGGATTTGGACAAAGGACCAGGATTTTAAGAAAACCGAACCCCGGAAAGGGGTCCGGCACCGAAATCGAAAATCCTTAATAAATCAACATAATGAAAAGAGCTGCAACTGTCAGAACCTTTTCAAAATCACTGAAACAGGTTTAGGGTTTAATAATCATAACCTTTCGGTTACTATCTTTAATATCTTTTTTGTTGTTCTCATTTTCTGTGTTATTCTCTGCTTTTGCGTTCGTCTCTCTTGCTGATACAAAGATGTAAAAAGCAATCGCCTCCTGCACCTTTATTAGATGGTTGATAGTTTTGCTTCGATGAATGGATGAAAAATGCCGTTAAGGTCTTGTTAAGGAGCTAAAGTATAGTCAGCTTCCGGAGGATATCGGCCTTGTGGGCCTTGCTAATCGGGATCTCTATTCCCTTGATAAACAGGTCATTCTCTCTGATATCGTCGATTTTACGCAGATTGATGATGTAAGATCGGTGGACCTTCATGAAGTGGTCACTGCTTATCTTTTCCTCGAGGTTCTTGAGGGTATTGTGTGTGATGTATTTCTTGTCATTCGTAACGAAGCGGACATAGTCTCCCATGCTTTCAATAAAGAGGATGTCATCGTAATCAAGCCTAACCAGCTTGCCCTCGCACTTTATAAATAGATGTGAAACGGTTTCTGTGGCCGACTTCCGGCTTTCTTTCTCAAGCACTTTGTCAAGGGCCTCCAGGAAACGCTGATAGGTGAAAGGTTTTTTGAGAAAGTCCGACACCTTATATTGAAAGGCACTGTAGGCATACTCTTCTTTGGACGTAGTCAGGATCACGCTGGGTTGATAGGCGATATTATCCAGCAGTTCAAAACCTGTGGCCCCCGGCATCTCTACGTCCAGGAACAGCAGGTCTACTGTTTCCTCATTCAAAAATTTTAGTGCGGGCTCAACTCCGGGAAATATTCCCCTGACCTCAACCAGCCCGCTTTTTTTGCAGCAGTTGTTGATGTAGTCGGCGGCGACCTTCAGATCTTCTATGATGACGCAGGATAAACTCATATAAGTGAGGCAGCATAGGCTGCCAATCGCTGATGTTCTTTTTCAATTATAGCTTTCGCATTCAATAGTTCGGCAATCACCTTCTCATAGTGGGGTTTCACCAGTACAAACTCCGGGGCCGAACCACAAAATTGCTCAAAGTTGTTCAACATTTCCTGTACACCAAGCAAACCCGTAAAACCGAAAACCGGTTTCAATTTGTGGGCTGCCTTTTTCAACCCCAAGGTATCCTCTTTCTCGAAGGCCGTTCTCAAGAACTGCAGGTCCGCGTCAAAATGCTCCAACGTGGTCTGAAAGATCTCGGTGATGTACGAATATTCATCCTCGTAAAGGCTCCGGATGTATTCCTCATCAATTTTATCATCAAAAATGAATTTCTTGGGCTGAGGTTCGTTATTCATAGTACTATTTTGAGCTATTCACCGTTTTACAAATAGCTACTTATCCAATAACTCTATGAAACAGAAATTATTATATCTCGGCTCCTTAATTTACCGCGATATACTTCATTCAGGATTGCAGGGCGTTACCGCCAAGGAACAGCGCAAGAAGATCCTCCGACTCAACCAGTTCGTCATCCTGGCGCTGTTCATGAACTTCCTTTCCGTACTGCTTTATTTTGTTAACGGTCTGTATATCAGCGCGTTGATCAATATCACTTCCGCCTATTTCTTCCTGATTGCCTATTATTTCAACTCAAGGAAAAAACTCGAGGTGGGCAGGATCATATCGGTTCTGAACCTAAGTGCCTACTTGATTATCATTTCCTATGTGGAAGGACTCCGTGCCGGCGCCTACCTATATTATTTTCCCTATTTCCTGGTACTGACCTTTGTGGTAAGCATCGGCAGCCATTTCAAGGGCTGGATACTCGTTTATTCCATCACGGTAGTATCTGCTGTAGTCTGCCTCCACATCAGTCCCGAGACCAATAACATAGAAGTGATCACCGAGGCTCTGTACGGTAAACTCTATGCGGGCAACCTCGCCATTGGCATGGGCCTCACCCTTATATTTTCTTATGCGATACTCAGGGTAAACAAGGACCATGAAGACCTGATACTGCAGGAAAACTCCAACCTGAAAATGACGGAGTATGAATTGCTCAAAGCTAAGAAGAAGGCGGAAATTGCATCCAACACAAAATCCAGATTTCTTTCCAACATGAGCCATGAGCTGAGAACGCCGCTGAATGGCATCATCGGCGCATCAAACCTGCTTTTGCAGGAAGATCACCTTCCTGAACAAAAATCGAGTCTCGACATACTCAAATTTTCATCCGAGCACATGATGGTGCTTATCAATGATATTCTCGACTATCATAAGATTGAAGCCGGTAAACTGGAGCTGGTTGAACGTCCCGTGAACCTGATGGAATTCATGAACAGCATGATCAGCCAGTTCTCCCCACAGATACAGTCAAAGGGCCTCGTTTTCAGAACTTCAATCGATCCGAACCTCGACAATGAACTGGTCATGGACGACACCAGGCTGAATCAGATCCTGAGCAATCTCTTGTCGAATGCAATCAAGTTCACACAGAGGGGCAGCATCAGTTTGACAGCGAAGCAGGTTTTTTCATCAAGCCATATAGCTACCGTAATGATCATGGTGAAGGACACAGGCATCGGAATTCCAACGGACAAGCATACTGAGATCTTCAGGAGTTTCACGCAGGCCGACATCAACACCACGCGCAAATTCGGCGGCACCGGTCTGGGACTGACAATCAGCAAGAAGCTGATCAATATGTTCAACAGCGAACTGCTGCTTGAAAGTGTAGAGGGGAAAGGGAGTGAATTCTACTTTACGATTGAATTGAAGATCAACCAGGACAGGAAGCTATATATCAATGAGGCGAAAACCAGGCAACTCTCTCCGTTGGAAGGAGTGAGGGTATTAATTGCCGAGGATAACAAGGTAAACCTGTCAGTGGCCAAAAGGTTTATGTCTAAATGGGGGATCACTGTTACGGAAGCGGTCAATGGAAAAGAAGCCGTTGAATTATTCTCAAAGGGGAATTTCGACCTGATGCTGATCGACCTGGAAATGCCCGAGATGGACGGCCCCACTGCACTCAGAGAGATCCGGAAGATAAATAATTCAGTGCCCGCGATGGCATTTACAGCCGCGGTGTACGACAATATGCAGTTGGATTTGTTGAGCAAAGGGTTTGTCAATTATGTGCACAAACCCTTCCGTCCCGAAGACCTGCATCAGAAAATTTCTGAGCTCGTTTACAGACCAGCGGTATAACCACTAAGTGTTTGCCTAATCATCAGCTAAATATTTCAGGTATTTTGTTGAAGATCATAGAGGTTGCGGATTGTACTCCGAAAATTACACGCAGATTTGTTCTGCTGACGTCTAAACCATCACTACCCCGACCTTAAAGAATCCAGAGACCCTTTCTGAGTAAGAGAGGGTTTTTTCTTTCAGGGATGTCCCCGATCCTTCACACGCCCCTGACGATATCCCTGGATAAATTTATTTCTGATCACCTCTTGCACGGGTCTGCCACTGATCTTGCTTTCCAGCCAGGATACGATATCCAGGTAGCTGAAGGCGCGGGTTTCGAGCGGATTGTTTTCGTGTTGTTTCAATTTGTGGAGCAGATCGCGGAAGGCGGCTTTGACCTCGGATGTTGACATGCGAAGCGAACCTCTCAGAAATCCCAGTATGTATTTTTCAACAGTACTCAGGTTTTCCATTTTGGCCATGAAGCGATACACCGATTTTGCCAGATATTCCATCAGCTCAAAATTTCCCAACTCGTAGTGTGAGATGAGGTGGAGCAGCCTGGCATAACACTGCAGATCCGTCCGCAGGTCCACCTTCCAGTTGATAATCGTGTTTAAGTGTTCAATGGCTGCTTCCGGGTCTCCGCTTCCGAAGTACATGGAGGCGATTTTGTACTGAAATACCAGCACCCTGTGCCTGTCGAGATAAAGCCCATATTCATCCAGTTTGACTTCGATCTCTCGGGCCAGATCAAGGCCTTCGGTGAAACTACCTTCCAGGAAGTGTTTGTTGATCTCCGCGAGGTTGAGGTAGACAAAGGTTTGGATCCGATTATTCTGCGACTGCATTCCCAGGGGTGAGGCGGCGAAATCCCGGAATTCCTGGAGCGTTTCATTGAAACGGTCGTAGTTCTTGAGGCCGAAATGCGCATGAAGGAGATTGTGCATTCCCTTGATAAAATGCGCGGTCTCGATGCTCTTCATTTCTTCATCATTGCGGAACAGATCCACCCACTTGCTGGTATAGCGGTAATACATGAGCCAGTCCTGGCGGATATACGTGTACCAGCAGTGACACTGATACAGATAGAGTCTTTCATAAAACCCCTTGACCTGGGCGGCATTTTTTGGCAGATGATCCGTGAAAAAGGTCTTTATCGCCTCTTCGTCCTGTGCATTGCGGGCATGGCCATTTTTGATGTACCAACTATAAAGCAGCAGGGAGAGGTTTGATAACCTGCTGATCCTCACAAGCTTCTGATTCGCCAGCTCGGCTTCCTGGGTCAGCCGTTCGGCGCGGTCCTGCATACTGCGGGTGATGTGAAGACTTTCAATTTTCTTCTCAAAAAAGAGGGCCTGCATCAGGTAACTAAACTGGTTTGCTGAACGGGCCAGTTCCTTCATTCTGTCAAGCACCCGGAGGCTCTGCAAATAGAGACCCTTGTTGTAAAGTATCCGGGCATAATCCATCTGTTCGTGAAGCTGAAGGTCGATATTATCAGTATCTTTAAGGATACGCAGGCTCGACAGGATGGTACGGTAAAGGTGCGACTGGATGTTGGGAAGTTGCTGTTTTCTCAGGCTTTTGTTCTTAAGTAGCTGATTTTCATCATATTCATGCATTTTATCCAGGGCATCGAATAGCTGTACAATCTTAAGATCCTCACTTCCTGAATTGCGATTCACATACAATTTGAAATTCCGCTTTTC
The DNA here is from genome assembly GCA_963808065.1 of uncultured Chitinophagaceae bacterium. Classification (GTDB taxonomy): domain Bacteria; phylum Bacteroidota; class Bacteroidia; order Chitinophagales; family Chitinophagaceae; genus Flavitalea. The sequence goes on along the minus strand of CAWEEK010000005.1, from coordinate 381,387 downwards.
TGCTTTTTCCAGGGATTTTATCAGTTGAAAAAGAGACTCGCTGGTTCTGTTGGGCATCGTAGTTAAAAATCTTTAAATCCTTATCTGGCGGGCGTTCCATCGTAGCTAACGGAGTTTTACAAGTGTAAAAATCCTTCAAAAATGATTTAAAACCCTGATTTAATATGGTATTTTCGGGATTGGAAATCAATCTAAACAAAGTCCTCTACCCTCTGTAATCAACTGCAAATTTAACCTCTTTAAATATGTCAGATAAAAAGATCCTGATTTTCGACACCACCCTTCGCGATGGCGAACAGGTGCCTGGCTGCAAACTCAACACACGGGAAAAGATTGACCTGGCACTTCGACTGGAAGAATTGGGTGTAGACATACTTGAAGCGGGTTTCCCGATTTCCAGCCCGGGAGATTTCAGTTCTGTTCAGGAAATTTCCGCCATCATCACCAAAGCATCAGTCTGTGCGTTGAGCCGGGCGGTGCAAAAAGATATCGAAGTGGCCGGAGAAGCCATAAAAAAAGCGAAACGGCCCCGGATCCATACCGGAATCGGCACCTCCGATTTTCACATCAAAAGCAAATTCAATTCAAATCGTGAGGATATTCTCAAAAGAGCAGTGCAATGTGTCAAATGGGCCAGAAATTTTACCGATGATGTTGAATTCTATGCTGAAGACGCCGGAAGATCAGACAATGATTATCTGGCCAGTGTGATCGAAGCAGTCATCGCTGCGGGAGCGACGACGGTGAATATTCCCGACACCACCGGTTACTGTCTGCCTCATCAATATGGTGAAAAAATCGCCTACCTCGTTGAACAATGTTTCGAATATTGACAAGGCGGTGATTTCCTGCCATTGTCATAATGACCTTGGGCTGGCTACGGCTAACTCCATCGCGGGTATTATGAATGGAGCAAGGCAGATCGAATGCACCATCAATGGTCTTGGCGAACGCGCAGGCAATACTTCACTGGAAGAAGTGGTGATGATCATTAAGCAACATACAAGCATGGGTTTCTATACCGGCATCAATGCAAAAATGCTTAATCCGATGAGCAGGCTGGTGAGCGACACTATGCGCATGCCGGTGCAGTCGAACAAAGCCATTGTCGGCGCCAATGCCTTCTCACATTCATCTGGCATTCACCAGGACGGGTTTTTGAAAGATGCCCTGACTTATGAGATCATCAATCCCGAGGAAGTGGGCGCTGAACTTTCAAAGATCGTACTCACAGCAAGAAGCGGCAGGAGCGCGCTGGCCCACCGCTTTCATAAACTCGGATATGAATACACCAGAAATGATATCGATGTGCTTTACCCAAGGTTTCTTGAAGTTGCCGACCAGAGAAAAGAAGTAATGGAAGAGGACCTCAGGATACTTGCCAATGAATACGTGAAAAAAACAGTAAATGCCTGAACCATCCAGCGCATTTTTATAAAAGAACTCATTCCATCATGCCAAAAACATTATTTGATAAGATCTGGGAAAAGCATATTGTGAAATCCATTCCCAATGGCCCATCAGTGCTTTACATCGACAAACACTTCATTCATGAAGTGACCAGTCCCCAGGCGTTTAAAGGAATTGAGAACAGGGGATTGGAAGTGTTTCGACCCCAGCAGGTAGTGGCCACTGCCGACCACAATGTGCCAACCATCGACCAGCATCTTCCCATCAAGGATGAACTTTCACGGCACCAGGTGAACAAACTGATTGAAAATTGTAAGAACCATAATATCGAACTCTACGGCCTGGGTCATCCCTTCCAGGGGATTGTGCATGTGATCGGACCCGAGCTGGGCATCACACAGCCGGGAATGACCATAGTTTGCGGCGACAGCCATACTTCAACGCACGGAGCCTTTGGTTCTATTGCCTTTGGAATTGGCACCAGTGAAGTGGAAATGGTATTTGCGAGTCAGTGCCTGCTGCAAAGCAAGCCAAAACAAATGCGGATCAACATCGACGGCGAACTTCCTAACGGGGTCGTTTCGAAAGACATTATCTTATACATCATTGCTAAAATATCAGCCAGCGGTGCCACAGGTTATTTTGTCGAGTATGCGGGCTCGGCCATTCGGAACCTTAGTATGGAAGCGCGGATGACCATCTGTAATATGAGTATTGAAATGGGCGCACGTGGTGGAATGATTGCGCCGGATGAGACCACTTTTGATTACATGAAAGGTCGGCTGTTTGCGCCATCTCATGAACAGCTCGACAGAAAGATGAAGGGCTGGAAAGAATTGTATTCCGACGAAGGTGCTCAGTTTGACGTGGAGATCAACATCGCCGCCGCCGATATCGAACCCATGATTACCTATGGTACCAATCCGGGTCTTGGCATTGCCATCAATGGCCTGATTCCCGAAACGGATAAGATACCTGATGAGGGAGAGCGTAGAAATATCGTCAAGGCTCTTGATTACATGGGGCTGCAGTCTGGGAAACCATTGCTGGGCATGCCCGTCAAACATATTTTTATCGGCAGTTGTACGAATTCAAGAATTGAAGACCTGCGCCTTGTTGCTTCCATTGTAAAAGGAAAGAAAAAATCCAGCAACGTGGAAGTGATGATCGTGCCCGGTTCACAACAGGTGGCCCTCCAGGTGGTAAAAGAAGGCCTTGATAAAATATTCCAGGAAGCAGGTTTCGCCATCCGCCAGCCGGGATGCAGCGCCTGCCTGGGTATGAATGAAGACAAAATACCGGCAGGAGAATACTGCATTTCAACATCCAACAGAAATTTTGAAGGACGACAGGGGGCAGGAGCAAGAACGCTGCTCGCCAGTCCATTGACCGCAGCAGCCTCCGCGCTTACAGGAGTGGTCACCGACGTTCGTGAACTTCAATAATCAGCAACACATGAAAGCATTCACCATATTAACTTCCACATTTGTTCCATTGCCCATTGAAAACGTGGATACAGACCAGATCATTCCCGCACGCTTTCTCAAAGCGACAACCCGGGACGGTTTTGGTAAGAACCTTTTCAGGGACTGGCGGTACATCAATAACGATGAGGCACAGCCGAAAAAAGATTTTGTTCTGAATCAGCCCCGGTACCATGGCGAGATCCTGGTGGCGGGCAAAAATTTTGGTTCGGGATCATCGCGTGAACATGCTGCCTGGTCACTGACCGATTACGGATTCCGGGCAGTGGTATCCAGCTTCTTCGCCGACATATTCAAGAACAATGCGCTCAACAACGGACTTCTCCCTGTACGGGTCACCGACGCATTTCTCGAGGAGATATTCCAGGGTGATGAATATTCCACGCTGACCATCGACCTGAAGGAACAAAAGATCACGAATAACCGTACTGGCAACAGCGAAAATTTCGAGATCAATGACTATAAAAAAACATGTATGCTCAATGGTTATGACGACATCGATTACCTGCTGAGCATTAGAACCGACATAGAAGCCTTTGAAAAAACGGAGGCCTGATTCATATAAAAATCCTCAATCCCGAGAATCAAACCTTAACAATGCAGAAGAACATAGCAGTAATATTAGGAGATGGTATTGGCCCGGAAGTGACGCAGCAGTCGATCAAAATACTGGATGCGATTGCCCAGCAATTCGGGCATCATTTCAATTATTCATATTGCCTGATGGGCGCCGATGCCATCGACAAAACGGGCAATCCGCTGCCTGACGAAACCGTTGAGGTTTGTCTGCAGAGCGATGCCATTCTATTTGGGGCAATCGGTCATCCCAAATACGACAACGACCCCAATGCCAAAGTGCGACCGGAACAGGGGCTCCTGAAACTGAGGAAATCTCTTGGATTGTTTGCCAACATACGCCCGGTTTCCACCTATCCCGCCCTGCATCATCTTTCGCCGCTGAAGAATAAACAACTTGAAGGCGTCGACTTTATCATCTTCCGCGAGCTCACCGGCGGCATCTATTTTGGCAAAAAGGAAACCAATGCCGAGCAGACTTATGCTACGGATGAATGTTCTTACAGCAGGGAAGAAATTGAACGGGTAGCCCATCTGGCATTCGGATACGCGATGAAAAGGTATAAAAAGCTAACACTGGTCGACAAGGCTAATGTGCTCGAAACTTCCAGGCTATGGCGCAGAACGGTACAGGACCTTTGTGCGCAATACACTGATGTAAAGGTTGATTACATGTTCGTTGATAATGCGGCCATGCAGATCATTCTGAACCCGAAACAATTTGATGTGGTACTTACCGAGAATATGTTTGGCGACATCATCAGTGACGAAGCCACTGTGATCAGCGGCTCCCTGGGCTTGCTGCCATCCGCATCGGTTGGAACCACTGCCGCCCTTTTCGAACCGATACATGGATCATATCCGCAGGCGGCGGGAAAGGACATTGCCAACCCGCTTGGATCTATTTTGTCGGCAGCCATGCTCCTGGATCATTTCGGACTGCCAAAGAAGCCGCACTGGTCAGCACGGCTGTAGACTGGACACTTGAAAATGGATTTGTAAGCAAGGATATCGATGCAACAAACAGTTATTCAACCACAACGATTGGCGATCTGATCCGTGATTATGTGGAGAACCGCATACCATCAGTTGTCAACGGAAATAATATATCATTGAGTAAGTCGACCATCATCTAACCATCAGGGTTAGGCGTAATATTTTTAATCCATATCCCACTGAAGCCAAAAAAGTTCTTTGTACTTTAAACAGGCGGTAGTATCTTCGTACTTCAACGAACCTTCATGTTCAGCACCCAGGTAAAAAATATGATCAGCACCTTTCTTCCATTAGTTATTGTGGTGGTCGTTATTATTCCTGCATTGCATGGAGGTGGATGTTAGCATACAACAAAAAGATATAGCGACCCGCCTCCCACGAGGCGGGTTTTTTTATTAACAATGGAAAAAATACAATGTCAGCAGAACTAAACAAGTATTCAAAAACGATTACGCAGGACCAGACACAGCCAGCCGCACAGGCCATGCTGTATGGCATTGGGCTAACGGAAGAGATCTGAAGAAAGCACAGGTTGGTATTGTGAGTATGGGCTATGATGGCAATACCTGCAATATGCACCTCAACGAACTTGCAAAAATTGTAAAACAGGGTGTCTGGGATAATGATCTGGTGGGTCTGATCTTTAATACCATTGGCGTAAGCGATGGTATCAGCAATGGAACCGAAGGCATGCGTTATTCGCTGGTGAGCCGCGATATTATTGCCGATTCGATTGAAGCAGTTTGCGGAGCACAGTATTATGATGCATTGATCGCATTACCCGGTTGCGATAAAAATATGCCGGGCTCAATCATGGCGATGGGCCGACTGAACCGCCCGGCGATCATGGTGTATGGCGGAACCATTGCGCCTGGTCATTATAAAGGACAGGACCTGAATATCATTTCTGCTTTTGAAGCACTTGGACAAAAAATCGCCGGACAACTTAGCGAGGAAGATTTTAAAGGATATTGTACAAGCAGTCCTGTCCCGGTGCAGGTGCATGTGGTGGAATGTACACTGCCAATACCATGGCCGCGGCCATTGAAGCACTGGGAATGAGTCTGCCTTATTCATCTTCAAATCCTGCCCTTAGCGAAGAGAAAAAAAAGGAATGCCTGGATGCGGGAAAAGCCATCCGGCACTTGCTGGAAAAAAATATTATGCCTTCTGATATCATGACGCGCAAAGCATTTGAAAATGCCATGGTGGTGATCATGGTGCTGGGTGGAAGCACAAATGCAGTGCTGCACCTGATTGCCATGGCGAAAAGTGTGGACGTCAGGATTGACGCAGGATGATTTCCAGGCGATCAGCGACAGGATTCCGGTGCTTGCTGATTTTAAACCCAGTGGAAAATACCTGATGCAGGATCTTCATGAATATGGCGGGGTGCCTGCAGTGATGAAATATTTATTGAACAAGGATTCTTGCATGGCGACTGTCTGACGGTAACCGGAAAGACACTTGCAGAAAATCTGGCAGATGTTCCCGACCTTGATTTTGAAAAACAAAAAATTATTCTTCCTCTTGAAAACCCGATCAAGAAAACAGGTCACCTGCAGATATTTACGGAAATCTTGCGGAAGGTGGAAGTGTTGCAAAGATCACGGGTAAAGAAGGAGAGAAGTTTGAAGGACCGGCCAGGGTTTTCGATGGTGAATTTGAACTGATCAAGGGCATTCAGTTCGGGAAGAGTAAAAGCAGGCGATGTAGTGGTGATCCGGTATGTGGGCCAAAAGGTGCACCGGGAATGCCGGAAATGTTGAAACCAACTTCAGCGATCATTGGTGCAGGTCTTGGAAAATCGGTTGCATTGATTACCGATGGAAGATTTAGTGGTGGCACACATGGTTTTGTGGTGGGCATATCACTCCTGAAGCATATGAAGGCGGACTGATTGCTTTGGTGAAAGATAATGATCGATTATCGAAATGGATGTGGCAACAAAACAGCATGACCCTGAAAGTTAGTGATGAAGAGATTGCCGAAAGAAAGAAAGGATGGAAACAACCGGCATTGAAAGCAACAAAAGGAATTCTGTATAAATATGCAAAGCATGTGAAGAATGCCGCTGAAGGATGTGTGACGGATGAAGAATAAATGGATTTAATGAGTTTGCATGTGATTGCAATTTGCGCTGGATGAAATAGGTTAACGAATAAAAAAAGGTTAGAAAATATCAAACCATACAAAATGGACACATTACAAGAAACCGCCGTACTGCCTGTGCAGCAGAAACCGAACTGAAGTCGATCACTGGTTCGGAAGCAGTACTTGTTGCATTGCTGGCAGAAGGTGTTGAAACCATTTTCGGTTATCCCGGTGGCGCTATCATGCCTATCTATGATGCCCTTGTACGATTATCAGTGAAAAACTGAAACATATTCTTGTTCGTCATGAACAGGGTGGCATTCATGCAGCACAGGGTTATGCACGGACTTCCGGGAAAGTGGGAGTGGTGTTTGCCACCAGTGGACCCGGTGCCACCAACCTGGTGACCGGTCTGGCAGATGCACATGATCGACAGCACACCGCTGGTTTGTATTACCGGGCAGGTATTTGCTCACTTGCTGGGAACGGATGCCTTCCAGGAAACAGATGTGATCAATATCACTACGCCGGTTACCAAATGGAATTACCAGGTGACCGATGCCACCGAAATTCCATCTGTGCTGGCAAAAGCATTTTATATTGCCAGAAGCGGCAGGCCAGGCCCGGTATTGATTGATATTACAAAAAATGCACAGCTTCAAAAGTTCGACTATGAAGGATATACAAAGTGCGATCATATCCGCAGTTATCGTCCAAAACCAATTGTGCGCAAAGAATATATTGAAGAAGCTGCGAAACTGATCAACGAAGCAGAAAAACCATTTGTGATTTTTGGACAGGGAGTGATTCTTGGAAAAGCAGAAAAGGAATTCAAAGCATTTATTGAAAAAGTCGGGTATCCCGGCAGCCTGGACCATACTTGGTCTAAGTGCATTGCCAACCGATCATCCGCTGAATGTGGGCATGCTGGGCATGCATGGCAATTATGGACCAAATGTTTTCACCAATGAATGTGATGTGCTGATTGCCATTGGTATGCGTTTCGATGACCGTGTTACCGGACGGCTCGATAAATATGCCAAGCAGGCAAAGGTTATTCATCTTGATATTGACCCTGCAGAAATTGATAAGAATGTAAAAGCAACTGTGCCTGTTTGGGGTGATTGTAAAGAAACACTTGCCCTTGCTTACCGAACTGATTGAACAGAAAGTCATATCCGCAATGGGTGCAGAAGTTTAAAGAGTACATGAAACAGGAAGATAGAATCGGTGCATCTATGAAGAACTGAATCCTACTGCTGAAATACATGACGATGGGAGAAGTGATCAATGTACTCAATGAACTGACAGGAGGCGATGCGATCATTGTGACCGATGTGGGCCAGCACCAGATGGTAGCCTGCCGGTATGCAAAGTTCAATCAATCAAAAAGTAATATTACTTCGGGTGGATTGGGCACCATGGGTTTTGCATTGCCCGCAGCCATCGGTGCAAAATTTGGCGCACCCGAAAGAACAGTGGTTGCCATTATTGGCGATGGTGGTTTTCAGATGACCTTGCAGGAACTGGGAACGATCATGCAAAGCGAAGTTAATGTAAAGATCCTGATCCTCAATAATCGAGTTTCTTGGAATGGTACGGCAGTGGCAGCAATTGTTTCATGAAAAACGATATTCATTTGTTGACATCACCAGTCCTGATTTTGTAATGGTGGCCAAAGGATATGGTATATGCCGGACAACAGTATTAATGAAACGAGAGAATTTGAAAGATGCATTAAAAGACAATGCTGGATCATAATGGAGCCTATTTGCTGGAAGTAATGGTAGGAAAAGAAAATAATGTATTTCCGATGGTGCCGCAGGGATGCAGTGTGTGCTGAGATCAGATTGAAATAACTTTAACAACTTTAAATTATATGAAACAGGAATATACCATAACGGTATACACAGAAAACCAGATCGGTTTGCTGAACCGTATTGCCATCATCTTTTCCAGAAGAAAGATCAATGTTGAAAGTCTGAATACTTCTCCTTCTGAAATTGAAGGCATTCATCGGTTTACGATTGTGATCAATGAAACGGAAGAAGTAGTTAGGAAACTGGTCCGCCAGATTGAAAAACAGGTGGAAGTATTAAAAGCATATTATAATACCAACGAAGAAATCGTCTGGCAGGAACTGGCTTTGTATAAAGTATCTACCGATGAGATTGCTGAAAAAGTAAAAGTGGAAAGATTGCTTCGCGAATATGGGGCAAGAGCAGTAGTGATCCGGAAAGATTATACCATTTTCGAAACAACAGGTCATCGCGAAGAAACCGATAAACTGGTTAAAGTCTTTGAACCCTATGGATTGATTGAATTTGTGAGGAGCGCAAGGGTGGCTATTATTAAAGCGAGCAATGGATTCCATGAAAAGCTTGAAGGAATTTGAAAAAGCGGAACCAGGAACAGAGATAGTGGAAAATGAATTCCTGGACAAGCAGGAAGAAGTGTTTACGATGTAAATTGCAGATAAATCAAAAATCAAGAATTAAAAATCAAAAGGAAGGCAATTTCATCTATAGATAACCGAATTTCAGGACAATTTAACTTTGATTTTTAAGTTTTAATTTTTCATTTTTATTTTTTATGTATTTCATATCTCATAATAATCTTACAATAATCACATGGCAAAATTAAATTTCGGTGGCGTTGAAGAAAATGTCGTAACACGCGAAGAATTTCCGTTGTCTAAAGCACAGGAAGTTCTAAAAAATGAAGTAGTAGCAGTGATCGGCTATGGCGTTCAGGGTCCGGGCCAGGCACTGAACCAAAAAGACAATGGCATTAATGTAATCGTTGGTCAACGTAAAAATTCAAAATCCTGGGATAAAGCGTTAAGCGATGGATTTGTTCCCGGTGAAACATTGTTCGAAATTGAAGAAGCACTTGAAAAAGGAACCATCATCTGTTATCTGCTCAGCGATGCTGCACAGATTCAATTGTGGCCAACAGTTAAAAAACATCTTACTACAGGAAAAGCATTATATTTTTCTCATGGTTTTGGTATTACGTATCAACGAACAAACCGGAATTGTTCCTCCTACAGATGTTGATGTATTCCTGGTTGCACCAAAAGGTTCAGGAACTTCTCTTCGCAGAATGTTTTTGCAGGGCCGTGGTTTGAACAGCAGCTATGCCATTTTCCAGGATGCTACCGGCAAAGCATTTGAAAGAGTAGTTGCACTGGGTATTGCCGTCGGTAGCGGTTATCTGTTTGAAACAGATTTCAAGAAAGAAGTATATCAGTGATCTTACCGGCGAAAGAGGAACACTGATGGGTGCCATACAGGGAATTTTTGCTGCACAATATGAAGTGCTGCGCAAGAAAGGTCATTCACCTTCTGAAGCATTTAATGAAACAGTTGAAGAACTTACGCAATCACTGATGCCACTGGTTGCTGAAAATGGAATGGACTGGATGTATGCCAACTGTTCTACTACTGCACAACGCGGTGCACTGGACTGGTGGAAGAAATTCCGCGATGCTACACTGCCTGTTTTCACAGAATTGTATGAAAGTGTTGCTGCCGGAAAAGAAGCAGAACGCTCTATTGAAAGCAACAGTAAACCTGATTATCGTGAAAAACTGAAGTTGAACTGAAAGAACTTCGCGAAAGCGAAATGTGGCAGGCTGGTAAAACCGTAAGAAGTCTTCGGCCTGAAAATCAGAAAGCTGTCAGGCGAACAGCCCAAAGGATCTGAAATTTTCGGCGCTGTAAGCTAGGCGTGAGCAGTAAACTTATTCCGGTCGAAAGCGGCATATAATTTATCAGCGGAGATTGACCAGGTACTGTCTCCCGCTTTTTTGCCAAAACCCAGTAACTCGTTTCAAAAATTCGAAAGAAATGAATTTCTCAACAAAACCAGGCATGGTGATTGACTTCAATGCAGCTACCGAGCGATTGAGAAAGGTGGTGAACAGAACGCCGCTTAGCTTTGAATCAAAACCTTTCCAGGAAATACAAGGCAATGTGTATCTGAAAAGAGAAGACCTGCAGGTAGTACGTTCGTACAAACTGCGGGGTGCCTACAACATGATGAGCAGTCTGCCCCGATGCAACTGCAGAAGGGGGTTGTTTGTGCCAGTGCAGGTAATCATGCCCAGGGTTTTGCTTATCAGTTGCAAAAAGACTGAATGTAAAAGGAGTTGTGTTCATGCCCATCATCACACCTAAACAGAAAGTGAATCAGACAAAAATGTTTGGAGAAGAATGCTATTGAAGTAAAACTGAGTGGCGATACATTATGATGATTGTGCTGTTGCCGCACAGACAATACACTGAAGAAAATAATATGATTTTCATTCCTCCTTTTGATGATCTACAGGATCATCGAAGGACAGGGAACGGTAGGCGTTGAAATTCTATGAAGACCTCCAGGACATCGATTATCTGTTTGTGCCTGTTGGCGGTGGAGGGCTTGGTGCGGGTGTGGGCACCTATTTCAAAACCTATTCTCCCAAAACAAAAATCATCGGACTCGAACCCGAAGGTGCCCCATCCATGTATGAAGCATTGAAAGCCGGTCATCCGGTTACGCTTGAAACCATCGAACAGTTTTGTTGATGGCGCTGCTGTGAAAAGAGTGGGCGATCTTACTTTCAGCATTTGCAAGTGAAGTACTGGACGACATGCACCTGGTGCCGGAAGGAAAGATTGTTCAACCATTTTTAAACTGTATAATGAAGATGCGATCGTAGTTGAACCTGCAGGAGCATTGTCTATTGCAGGCCTGGATGATTATGCAGACGAGATCAACGGGAAAAATGTGGTATGTATTGTCAGCGGCAGTAATAATGATATCGACCGGATGCAGGAGATCAAAGAAAGGTCTTGCAATACGAAGGGCTGAAACATTATTTCCTGATCCGGTTTGCGCAACGACCCGGTGCTTTGAAAGAATTTGTGAATAATGTGCTGGGGCCAAATGACGATATTACCCGGTTTGAATACATGCAGAAGACAATAAGGAAACTGGTCCGGCCTGGTTGGAATTGAACTTAAAAGCCGGAGGGATTATGATCAGTTGATCGCAGAATCTGAAAACCAGGAAATTCAGCTTACACCGAACTAAACAAAAACGATGACCTGTTCGGTTACCTGGTCTAAGAATTCTGCAAAGATAATCTCCGACGATTTTTTAGGCAGTTTTATTCGTATTTTCAGTCGAGTTGCTTGCTAGTGATTTTCAATATCCTATTAGAAAACCGTCTATTTTTATTGAATAATTTCTAAAACCCAATAGATAATGGCAAGCGAAGGTTTGTATTCACCCTCATTTGAACATGATGCCTGCGGTATTGGTTTCGTCGCCAATATCAAAGGGAATAAATCCCACCAGATTATTGCCGATGCACTGACCGTGCTTGGAAAACATGGAGCACCGCGGTGCCTGTGGCTGCGAAGACAATACCGGCGATGGCGCCGGCATTATGATCCAGATGCCCCATGAATTTTTCTTTGATGAATGTATCAAACTGGGCGTTCATCTTCCTTCTTTTGGAAAGTATGGTGTAGGCGTTATGTTCTTTCCCAAGGACATCCGGCTGAGAGAAGAATGCCGCGATATTTTCAACCGTACTGCTGAAAAACTCGGCCTTGAAATTCTGGCTTACCGCAAAGTGCCGGTTAATACCGAAGGTATCGGCCCAACCGCACTTTCGGTTGAACCGGAAATGGAACAGGTTTTCATTGCCTGTCCCGATCACATTACTAACCCCGATGATTTTGAAAGAAAATTATTTATGCTGCGCAATTATGCCACGCATACCATTAACAATACCGTTAAGAAAGATGCGATCGGTTTTTATATCGCTTCTCTTTCCTATAAAACAGTTGTTTATAAAGGTCAGCTTACCAGTATGCAGGTGCGACATTATTTTCACCGATCTCAGCAACAAAAGAGTCGTATCTGCATTTGGACTTGTTCATTCCCGTTTTGCCACCAATACTTTTCCTTCCTGGAAACTTGCGCAGCCATTCCGCTATATTGCACACAATGGCGAGATCAATACACTGCAGGGAAATCTGAACTGGCTTAAAACAAGTGAAAAAGGTTTTATCTCTCCCTATTTCACCAAGGAAGAAATGGAAATGATGCTTCCCGTTGTTACCGAAGGACAGTCGGATTCGTGCCTGTCTCGATAATATGATCGAATTGCTGACACTTACCGGCCGGTCACTTGCCGCATGTAATGATGATGCTGATCCCCGAAGCATGGGATGGCAATGATCAGATGGATCCGGTGAAAAAAGCTTTTTATGAATTTCATGCTTCATTGATGGAACCATGGGATGGCCCTGCTTCTATTTCATTTACCGATGGAAAAATAATCGGCGCCACACTCGACAGGAATGGCTTGCGGCCTTCAAGATATTGTGTAACCACCGATGACCGTGTGATCATGGCTTCTGAAACCGGTGTACTTGCCTGTTGATCCTGCCATGATCAAAGAAAAAGGAAGGCTGCAGCCGGGAAAAATGTTTGTGGTGGATATGGAACAGGGAAGGATCATCAGTGATGATGAACTGAAACAGATGATCTGTTCTCAAAAACCTTATGCTGAATGGCTGAATAAATACAAGATCAGGCTGGAAGAATTACCTGAACCACGGGTTATGTTTACGCATCTTGAACAGTGACCAGGTTTTCAAATATCAAAAAGCATTTGGTTATTCTACAGAAGATCTGGATACATATCATTGCCACCAATGGCGCTGGATGGCAAAGAACCAGTTGGTTCTATGGGTACCGATATTCCACTGGCTGTTCTGAGCGATCAGCCGCAACATCTGAGCAGTTATTTCAAACAATTTTTGCGCAGGTAACCAATCCGCCGATCGATCCGATCCGGGAAAGATTGGTGATGTCGCTGGCAACATTTGTGGGTAACAATGGTAATCTGCTGAATGAAGATCCGCTGACTTGTCATACTGTTGCGCTTAAACATCCGGTACTTACCAATCATGAACTTGAAAAGATCAGAAGTATTGATACCGGCATCTTCCAGGCAAAAACATTGCAATGTTATTTCAGGGCAGATGGTAAACCAGGTTCATTGAAAAAGGGTCTGGACCGGCTTTGCCGGTATGCAGTAGATGCTGTTGAAGATGGATTCGAAGTGATTGATACTTACGGACCGGGCCATCGATTCTGACCATGCTCCGATTCCTTCGTTGCTGGCAATGTCAGCTGTTCATCATCATCTGATCCGCAAAGGATATCGCGGACAGAGTAGGTATTGTTGTGGAAGCCGGCGATGTTTGGGAAGTGCATCATTTTGCCTGTCTGATCGGCTTTGGCGCCACTGCTATCAATCCTTATCTCGCTTTTCTACTATCCGTGATATGAAACTGAACGGCAAGATTGCAAACTGATCTTGATGTAGAAGAACTGAAGAAAAATTATATCAAAGCAGTTAATGATGGATTGCTGAAAGTGTTTTCTAAAATGGGAATCTCCACTTTGCAATCTTACCAGGGTGCACAGATATTTGAGATCATCGGATTGAATAAAGCTGTGGTTGAATACGTATTTCACCGGTGCCACTTCACGGATTGAAGGAATGGGACTTGATGAAATTGCAAGAGAAACATTTGCAAAACATTTCTTTGCTTTCAGCAAAAAAGATATTCCTGTTGACCGCTTGCCTGTGGGTGGTGTTTATCAATGGAAGACGAAAAGGTGAATTTCATCTTTTCAATCCGCAAACCATTCACCTGCTGCAGTATTCTACCAAGATGAATGATTATAATACTTTTAAAAAATATTCAAAGCTTGTAAACGACCAGGAGTGAAAAAGCGGCTACACTCAGAAGTCTGTTCCAGTTTCAAACATAACCGGCCATCTATTTCAATTGATGAAGTAGAACCTGCTGAAAATATTTACAAACGTTTTGCAACCGGTGCGATGTGCTTTGGTTCGATTTCATGGGAAGCACATACTACACTGGCCATTGCCATGAACCGCCTTGGTGGTAAAAAGCAATACCGGTGAAGGTGGAGAAGATGAAATAAGATATGAACGCTTGCCAAATGGCGATTCGATGCGCAGTCGCCATCAAACAGGTTGCCTCTGCACGGTTTGGTGTAACCAGTTATTATCTCACCGAAGCAGATGAACTGCAGATAAAAATGGCACAGGGTGCAAAACCAGGTGAAGGTGGACAATTGCCCGGATCATAAAGTGGATGAATGGATTGGCAAAACGCGACATTCTACACCGGGTGTTGGTTTGATTTCTCCTCCTCCACATCATGATATTTATTCTATTGAAGATCTTGCGCAGTTGATTTTTGATCTGAAAAATGCAAACCGGAATGCAAGGATCAATGTAAAGCTGGTATCAAAAGCAGGTGTGGGTACCATTGCGGCCGGTGTTGCAAAAGCAAAAGCCGATGTGGTACTGATCGCAGGTCATGATGGTGGAACAGGTGCTTCACCGATCAGTTCTATCAAACATGCAGGTTTGCCATGGGAACTTGGGCTTGGCAGAAACACACCAGACCCTGGTAAAAAATAAATTGCGCAGCCGGGTAGTTGTTCAGGCAGATGGACAGATGAAAACAGGCAAGAGATATTGCGATTGCCACCTTACTCGGTGCTGAAGAATGGGGTGTTGCTACTGCTGCACTGATCGTTGAAGGTTGTATCATGATGCGCAAATGCCATTTGAATACCTGTCCTGTTGGTGTTGCCACACAAGATCCTGAATTGCGAAAACGATTTACCGGCGATGCGGATCATGTGGTGAACTTCTTCAAATTTATTACACAGGAATTGCGAGAGATCATGGCTGAACTTGGTTTCAGAACCATCAATGAAATGGTTGGCCAGGTAGATTACCTTGAAACAAGAGAAGATATTAAACATTGGAAATATAAGAAACTTGATCTTGTCGCCGATTCTGTACAAAGAACCTGCATCATGTACACAGGTTTGTATAATATGGAAGAACAGGATCATGGTTTGGACAATGTACTCGACTGGAAATTGCTGGAAGCGGCAAAACCTGCGCTGGAACACAGGCAAAAGGTGAAGGCTGCATTTCCGATCAAGAAATACTGATCGTACCACAGGAACGATTTTATCGAACGAAATCACCAAAAAATATAAAGGCAGCAGGTTGCCGGACGATACCATTCATTTCAAATTCACCGGTACTGCCGGACAAAGTTTTGGGGCCTTCAATACCAAAGGGTATTACGCTTGAACTGGAAGGCGATGCCAATGATTATTTTGGAAAAGGATTGAGTGGAGCGAGACTGATCGTTTATCCTCCGAAGCAATCCATCTTTGTTCCCGAAGAAAATATCATTATCGGAAACATTGCCTTTTATGGAGCCACTTCAGGCGAAGCATATATCCGGGGTAAAGCAGGCGAACGGTTTGGCGTTCGTAATTCCGGTGCGAATGTGGTGGTTGAAGGAGTGGGCGATCATGGCTGTGAATACATGACAGGTGGACGTGCAGTGATACTGGGTGATACCGGAAGAAACTTTGCAGCAGGTATGAGCGGTGGCATTGCCTATGTATATGATGTAAAGGGACAGTTCGATGCGAATTGCAATAAAGAAATGGTGGACCTGGATGCTGCTGGATGATGAAGACACTGATAGTGTTGCAGGAGATGATCACTAACCATTACGAATATACGAAGAGTACTGTTGCGCAAGTTTGTTCTTGATGATTTCGAGAACCAGGCTCAGAACTTTGTGAAAGTGTTTCCAAGAGATTATAAGAAAGGCGCTGGAACTGAACAAATCGAAGGTGAGCCGTAAAGAAATAATTGAAGGGCGTCAGTGAACGATATGTTTTCAAAAATTAACTTAGAGCAAGGAATAAATGGGAAAACCAACAGGTTTCTAGAATTTACAAGAGAATTGCCGGCCAAAAGGCCGGTGCAGGAAAGACTTGCATGATTACAATGAATTTATTGAAAGATATACTGACCAAAATTAAACCAGCAGGCAGCACGGTGCATGGATTGCGGAGTTCCCTTTTGTCACAGCGGTTGTCCTCTGGGAAATATCATTCCTGAATTCAATGATGCCGTTTACCGCCAGAGCTGGAAGGAAGCTTATGATATTCTTAACTCGACCAATAATTTTCCTGAATTTACAGGACGGATCTGTCCGGCACCCTGCGAAAGCGCCTGTGTACTCGGTATCAATCAGCCCGCGGTTACCATCGAAGAAATTGAAAAGCATATTATTGAGATTGCTTTTGAGAAAGGCTTTGTAAAACCCGTTAAACCAAATGTGCGTACAGGCAAAAAAGTAGCCGTAGTTGGTTCTGGCCCTGCCGGCCTTGCAGCTGCTGCGCAACTGAACTATGCGGGTCATTCGGTTACTGTTTTTGAAAGAGATGATGCGCCCGGTGGCTTGTTGCGATATGGCATCCCTGATTTTAAACTCGAAAAATGGGTGATCGACAGAAGGATCGCTTTGATGGAAGAAGAAGGTATTGTATTCAAATGCAATGCGGATGTGGGAGTTGACGTTAGTATCAATGATCTGCTGAGAGAATACCATGCCATTGTTCTTACGGGCGGTTCCACCATACCAAGGGATCTGACGATTCCGGGAAGGGATTTGAAGGGAATTCATTTTGCGATGGATTTTCTGAAACAACAGAATAAACGAGTGAGTGGAAGATGGGATAAGTCATCGGACCCTATTCTTGCAACAGGTAAAAATGTGGTGGTGATTGGTGGTGGTGATACCGGTTCGGATTGTGTGGGTACATCGAACAGGCAGGGCGCAAATCTGTTACCCAATTTGAATTGTTGCCCAAACCTCCTGAAAACAGGACACAGATGATGCCATGGCCCACCTATCCGATGGTGCTTAAAATATCCTCTTCACATGAAGAAGGTGTGGAGAGACAATGGGCTGTTGCCACCAAGGAATTTATTGGCGATGGAAAGGGCAACCTTCGGGCATTAAGGATCGTTGAACTGGAATGGAAGATGGGCGAGGGATGCCAGGGCGCATTTCTCAGAGGTCGCAGGTTCGGAAAAGGAAATCCCCTGTGAGCTGGCATTTCTTGCGATGGGCTTTCTACATCCTCAACATGACGGGCCTGATCGGTGATCTGGCAGTGGAACTGGATGACCGTGGCAATGTTAGCGCCAGCGAAAAATCTTATCAGACCAGCATTCAGAAAATTTTCACCGCAGGGGACATGCGCAGAGGGCAGTCGCTGGTCGTTTGGGCCATCAGTGAAGGACGCGAATGCGCGCGCAAGGTTGACGAATTCCTGATGGGTTATTCCTTACTTGAAACCAGGGACGACAACCTGATCGCAATCTAAAGTTTTGCGTCTGCGTTGTTTTTACGCAGGATATTAATTCAGGCTTTATTTTTTGCTATCGCCCTGATCAGGCGGTCCGTGCGTTTGTCGGCGCGCTCATTGTTGAGCGACATCACCGCCCAAAAGGCCGCTGGCAGCCAGCCGATCAGAGTCACCTGGAGCAAAAAGCAAAGAATCGATGCGAGGATTTTTCCCCTGAGCAGGAATGACAACGCAGGAATCAGTATGGCGATCAGCATCATTGTATAAAAAATTTTGTTAGAACCGCAATTGCAGGGTCAATGCCGGTACATAATTTATGGTGTTAGCTCCCTGTATGGAATAGGAAGACCTGATGAGGCCGGTGCCTGCAGACATCCTTCGCGCCTTTCTTTTATTTCTGCCTGAAGCGATAAACAATGGAATGCTTCCGAGTATGGCTAACGTTCCTCCAACACCGGCGATACCCGCCGTTCCGAAATCCGTGTTTCCGGGTGCCACAGCCGCAATGGCAAGAACGCCAACGCCGAGGAGAATAAAACCACCAATCTTTTGCTCCTTACTGATCCTGAGATAATCTCGTGGCGGTTTCATGTTAAGGGTGTCGGTCTTCTGGCTGAAAAGCGCAGGACTACAGAGCATCATACCCATACCGAATAGAAAGATCTTCATGATAGGCTGGTTTAGGGAAGACTTTGCAAAATTACCGGGGCACAGAATAAAGTTAAAAAGAATTGACAGGTCTTAGGGCAAAAACTGTGAAAAGCCTGCAAGGTGCCTACTGCTTCAAAAGTTTAATGGTTACCAATAAAAGGTCGGGTTCAGTTTCGGTGAATATTAATACAGGCTGAATAGAATAGTTTGCTACCCTGGGGGCCATGCGGGCATCATTTCCCAGATGTCCATAGACTGAAGAGTGGCGGAGCCACCTTCGCAAAACAGATCTATGTATGTGTCGGTCACGGGACCATTAAATATTCCCGAACAGGTATGCCCGTTTACAAAGATCTCCAGCAGCGACTTGTCTAGAAATACGCGAAATTTTACCGCACCCACTACTTCGCTCTCCCCGCCGTCGCTAAAGCTATGGCGGCCAAGCGCTCTTTGCACTTCCCGCCTTCGCTGCTTCCCTCGTCCGCCGAAGCTGCCGAAGGCAGCGAAGGAGGATGCAGCTATGGCGGGCGATGCGCTCTGATGATATGCCGGCCCCTCGCCAAGTTCCGGATATGGTGATTCCACCAGGTTGCCATTGGCGCCAAAAAACCCGGTGGATGAATCATAGAAAATCATCGTGGACTTTTGCCCGTCTGTCGAAGTCCTCACTTTCAGTCCGAATCTTTTGGCACCGCCAGGATGAAATACAGCCACGATTTCGACGGTGTCTCCTTTTGTATCTCCAAGGAAATTTCGCTTGCCCTCTTGAATCGAAATGTTTTCGAAATGTCGCTTCTCCCCGCGAAGTTTGGTGATCTCATCAACGGGTTCCTGCACCAACCGGTTGCCAATTCTTGATAAGGTTCTTGGCAGCACGTGCACGCCATACCAGGGAATGCCGTCCACCGTACCCGAGGTATAAAGATGCATAGCGAGGATTACCCTTCTGTAATGAGAATGCTCGTGTCTGTCGGTGATAGACGGATTGAAGCAATGGAAGGGGTTCAGGTAATCGAGTAATTTCCCCTCAGGTTCGTTGGGAATAAAAGCCGGAATGCTTTTGTCAAATTTTCCAACCCAGTACATCACTGGCCTGGTGCCGATAATCAATGCATGCTCATCGCCAAAAGGAAGCAGGTAGGGAAATTCAGTGAATCCATTCTTCTGTTGCTCGCTTTTGGGATTAGGGTGCTTACGGGCGGAGAAAATTTCCCCGAGTTCTTTCCAGTGAACGAGGTCTTTGGATGTCATTAGTATCACGGCATCACCCCGATCGCCTTCCCTTGAGCCCCAATATTGTCTTGTGGTCAGGGCATACCATTGCTCTCCATCCTTCCAGGTATGTCCATCGTGGTGCCCTCCCGGCAGGCCAGTCATTACTGCTTGTTTTTCGCCGAAGGACAGAAGATTATCCCGGCTTCGCGCCAATACACCCACCTTGCCTTTTTCACCCAGCGCAGTATAGATCATTGATGGTATGCCCTCATCGTCATAAAACAAATTCGCGAGCCAGATCCCGTAATGATCAAGTTCGCTGTCGGCCCAAACTCCTATTGGCTGATCACGCCAATGCACCAGGTCAGCACTTTTGTAATGCGCCAGCGGGGTGCAGGCGAGTAAGGAAATCATGTTGCGATAACTGTACACGTGATACTCCCCCTTGTAATAAAAAGCTCCGGCCGGGTCAAGGATCCCATCCATCGGAGCGGTAAGGTGATAAACAGGTCGCTTCGGATCCCTTGCCATGAAACGGCGCATGGCCAGCCCCAGCGTTTCGCAGGCTGGGATGTCTTTTCTGCGTGAAGCTTCATGGAAATCATTATAAGCCTGGATAGCGGAATCAATGGGTTGCGTTACTGCCTTTTCGATATGGTGCCTGTTGCAGAGGGCGGCAACTTCCTGATCGGTGAGGGCCCTGTTCCAGCAGGCCGCATAGTCCATCTGACCGGTGAATCTTCGCTGAAACAGATAATCCTGCACGTGTTGCGGGAAGCCCGGCAGGGGTGGATCATCCACCGTCCAGCATCCCAGAGTCACCGGTGCCCTGTCGATGGTTTTTAATTTTTCGGTTATAGTTATCCGTTGCCGAATGCTTCCGTCGATGATCAGTTCAACAACCTGTTTGTTTATCCGTAGCACGAGGTCATGCCACTGGTCAAAACCGACAATGGATAATGGCAGTTCACGGAACATGGCCCCGGCAGCGTCTTCAAGTTGCAGGATCGCCACTACCATTCCGGAAGGATGGAGGACGAGGGAAACAAGTCCGTGCTGGATCAGACCACCTCCTTTTGCGGCAAATATTTTTGTGGCCAGGGTCAGTGCCCCGGAATTCAGGGGCAGGTCCGAGGGATCCGTGAGTTCCAGCCATCCTTCACCAGTGAACTTCGCCATTTTTCCGGAGCCGGATTGAGATTTGAGATCCGTCTTGATGGAGCCATTAATCAATTCCACGCCCTTCCTCATTGGTTTTAGTGGGAATTTTCCCCTGGTGTCGGATAGATCGTCCAGTTGCCAGCAGGCGATAGCGTCGGCCCAGGGAAGATCGGATGATGTTGATGGAGGGATGGGAAGTAGCTGGGTAAGCCCGGAGGGGACCAGCAGGGCGGCCGCCGAAGTTTTCAGTCCATTGACAATAAAAGCCCTGCGCTTTTTTCCCGGAGTATCCATTTTACAATCGTTTGTTCAGGCTATTTCGGCCCGAACTGGGTATAAACCTAAAGCAAAAAATGGCCGCTCTATTCTCCGTTTATTCCCAAACCTGATACTATACTGGCAAAATTGGATGGAAACACAGCCAAACCAGGGCAAATTCAAGACAATGTGAATAAGCTGTGTGTTTCAAAAATTTCTAATTTTTTTTGGAAGAACGATTAAAATTTAAGCCGTGGCGGAAATAACACCCTTCATGGTTAAAATATTTTAAAAAAGACCAACAGAATGAGCGGAGACGTAAATATTATAATTTATAATATACGATAAACGGACAATATTTTCCACAGAATTCCACTAATTTTAGGTCTCAGCATTGAATTACGTTTTTTTTGAATATAAACAACACAAAACTCACAGGTATGCGAAAACTCACGTTCAAACAGGTGGCCCCTTTTGGGGTGCTCTTGTTATTAGCTCTCGTAGCTATGTTTATTAAGCCGGAAGGCGACTATGTACCAGGCCCCAAAGACCCACAGTACAGCCAGGCCGACATTACCTGGGTGCTTGTATCCACCGCCCTGGTATTTCTTATGACTCCCGGTCTCGCGTTCTTTTATGGTGGCATGGTTCACCGTAAGAACGTAATCTCAACAATGATCAAAAGCGTAGTGGCGGCAGGGGTAGTTGGAATCCTCTGGATCTTTGTAGGGTTTAGCCTCAGCTTCGGTTCAGACATCGGAGGCGTGATCGGAGATCCAACCACCTTTATGTTTTACAAAGGCGTGAAATCAGGGGCTCCCTGGGTAGGAGCGAATACCATCCCACTGACGCTTTTCTCCCTGTTCCAACTGATGTTCGCCATCATCACACCAGGTCTGGTTGTGGGTGCCGTCGCAGAACGAATCCGTTTCACCTCCTATATATTATTTATCGCATTGTTCAGTCTGCTGGTTTATGCGCCTCTGGCACATTGGTCCTGGCATCCTGAAGGGTTCCTGGCGAAGATGGGAGCCTGGGACTTTGCGGGTGGTACCGTGGTACACATCTCCGCAGGCTGCGCAGCCCTTGCTGGTGCCCTCGTGTTGAAAAGAAGAAAGTCCCACCTCGAAAAGAGGGAGATTCCTCCAGCCAACGTTCCTTATGTTCTGATTGGAACTGGTTTGCTCTGGTTCGGGTGGTTTGGATTCAATGCGGGTTCAGCAGTAGGAGCAACTCCTCTTGCAGTGAACGCCTTCGGAACTACAAA
Organism: uncultured Chitinophagaceae bacterium; assembly: GCA_963808065.1. GTDB lineage: Bacteria > Bacteroidota > Bacteroidia > Chitinophagales > Chitinophagaceae > Flavitalea. The sequence continues at coordinate 358,974 of CAWEEK010000005.1, read as the reverse complement.
TACAGCAGCTGCAGCAGCAGGGCTTGCATGGATGTTCTTCGACGTGCTCAAAGGTAAAAAACCATCCGTGCTCGGATTCTGTATCGGTGCCGTTGTAGGCCTGGTTGCCATCACGCCCGCCGCAGGTTATGTAGGTATCCCGCAGAGTATCATCATCGGTTTTGTTGGCGCGCTGATCTCAAACATTGCCGTCGGCATCAAGCAGAGATCCAGCCTCGATGATACCCTCGACGTATTCCCATGTCATGGAATCGGTGGTATGACCGGTATGCTCATGACTGGTGTGTTCGCGGCCCCATTGGTGCACAATATCAGCGGTGGTCCCGAAGGATGGTTCTATGGCAATTTCAGTTTCTTCTTTACACAGCTGAAAGCAATGCTCATAGTTGCAGCCTATGCCTTCTCTGTATCATGGGTAATCTTCAAATTCATCAACTACATACAGCCTATCCGTGTTACTTCTGAAGAGGAAGAACTTGGTCTTGACTTTACGCAGCACGATGAAAAATACCTGCAGGGAACTCTGTTGGTTTCTTCCCCAAATGGCAGCAACGGCAAACTGAGGGAAACAGACGTCGAAAAAAGCACGGAAGCGTTGAATTTTTAAGAAAGGTAGTTTGTTAATTAAATTTTTAAATCGGAATACACTAGCAGCATCATTTTATCACAAATAGAAAAGATATGAAAGCTTTTCAGATGTCCAACCCGATGCAATAGGTATCCAGATGTGCCAGTGAAGTATTTTCTAAAGTGCGGGAAGAGTCGTTAAACTTAATCTGCAGGTGTCGGAATTATCAGGATGATAATACACCGTCTCAGTTTGAGAAGATTTCAACCGCGGAAAAAAAATGCTTTTCAATAGTTGTTTTCTAAAAGCCTCTCTGAGAAAGGGCTGAGAGATTACGCAGGCAAACTGGCATTCCTATGGTATCAACAGGAATCGATGTTTAGAATATCTTTTCTATTTCACTCTAAAACCACCAGCAATGTTACCAAAACTACTTGCGACTGGCCTGGCTATGGCCTGTTATGTCTTAACTTATTCGCAGGATTCAACGGCGGTTGCCGCCGTGGAAGAAGAAAACCCAAAACCGGTTATTTCAGGTTATGTTGACACATACTACCGGTTCAATTTTGCAAATGCAAAGAATGTAGGGGATGATGGCGCAACTAACAACCTCACCAGTTTCACCAATTCGCAGAATTCATTTGAATTGAACATGGCGTCGGTAAAGTTTGAACACTCCATCGGCAAAGTCAGCGGCGTAGTAGACCTGGGATTCGGAAAACGCGCCGAAGAATTTTCATACAATGATGAGAGCACTACGATCGCTATCAAACAAGCCTACCTGAGTTATGCTTTCAGCGACAAATTCAAACTCACTGCCGGAAGCTGGGGCACGCATGTTGGTTATGAAGTGCTGGATCCCTATCTCAATCGCAATTATAGCATGAGTTATATGTTCTCCTATGGACCCTTCTTTCACACGGGTATCAAAGGCGAAGTAACACTGGGGAAGAGCGGGCTGATGTTTGGGATTGTGAATCCTACCGATCTGAAAACGGCCAACTTTCAACAGAAGATGATCGTGGCCCAGTACAGCCTCGCAGCCTCAGACAAGGTGAAGATATTCGTGAACTACTCCGGTGGTAAAATCGATGAGGAAACCAATCTTCAACAGGTCGATGCGGTAGTGCTTGGAACAATTACCGACAAATTCAGCATCGGTTATAATGGAACGGTCCAGTCAAGAAAAGCAAAGCAAACCGATGGCAAGTATTCCGGTAGCAACAGTTGGTGGGGCTCGGCACTGTATTTCAATGTAGACCCAACACCAGCGGTTGGACTGACACTGAGGGGTGAATATTTTAGTGATAAGAAAGACGTGCTTGGTTTTACGGGCGCCGGCAGCATATTCGCGACCACACTTTCCGCAAACCTTAAGGCAGGTCCGCTCACATTCATTCCGGAAGTCAGGATCGACGCAGGCAGTGAGGACATTTTCTTCAAAAATGAAGGAGAGGCTACGAAGGGAACGGCATCTTTACTCCTGGCCGCAATTTATAAATTCTAATTCTTCGAAAACTGATTTAACACTGTTCGTGAGTATTCAAAAAAAAGGGGCGCCCCGTAAGGTGTCCTTTTTTTTATGAGCCAGAGGCGGTGAATCATTGATCAGACAGAATTTCGTCCGGCATTGATGATACCGAAGGCACTCCTGATCACCAGCTTGCTATAAGTTTCCTTGATGGGTGCATCATTCATCTTCTCTTCCATCTCCCTGATCTTCGACATGGCATATTGCTGTATCGTAGTTAGGGGAAGCACAATTCGTTCTCTCATCTGGATCGACAACTGCTCCACAGGATAATCCGACATGAGTTCATGTTTTCCCTGAGAGTTTCAAAATATAGCTCTGCGGTCAGTTCATATTCTCCGTAAATCATGTCCATAGATTTCTCCGTAACTGCGGATGATCGGAAAGAAATTCCGTCAGCGGGAAAAAACATTTCTTCATCGCCATCTCGCAATTGTCGATGAGTGTTTTGAAAAATAATGAACGCTGATAAAGTTGTTTCACTTCACCAAACCTTCCATTCTTCTCCATTTGCTGCAGAGCAGTGCCCACGCCATAGTAACCGGTAACATTCTGTTTCAGCTGGCTCCAGGCGCCTACAAAAGGAATGGCCCTCAGATCTTTCAAGGAAAATTTTGATGAACTTCCTCTTTTCGATGGCCGGCTGCCGATATTGGTTTCACCATAATATCTCAGCGGACTCACATGTGACAGGTAGTCCAGGAAATCCGGATGTTCCTTCAATTCAATATATGATCTGAAGCTTTCTTCAGCCAGTTCCTGCAGCAATACTTCATCGTCAGCTTCAAGCGTAATCGTTCTGTGTTGAGAAAAGTGTGTTGGTGATTCCTGCATGAATAAGCTGTTCAATATTGTACTGCGCAGAATCGATGGTGCCAAAATTTGAACTCACCGTTTGTCCCTGTATGGTCAGTTGAATTTCTTCATTTGAAATATTTTTGCCCATGGAAGCATAAAACTTATGCGTTTTACCTCCGCCACGCGCAGGGGGGCCACCACGGCCGTCGAAGAACACGACATCCACATCGTGCTCCCTTGAAATTCTGGTCAATTCTTCCTTGGCTTTGTAAATACTCCAGTTCGCCATCAGGTATCCACCATCTTTTGTGCCGTCTGAGAAACCCAGCATGATCGTTTGACTGCATTTTCCTGAGCTCGAAGATGCTTGTGGTATTCTTTGTTTGAATACAGCTGTTCCATCACTTTACCCGCATTGCTGAAGGTCTTCTACGGTTTCAAATAATGGAACGATGTCAATAGACAGGGATTCGCGTTTTTCCATCCGCCAAGTAAAAACAATCCATATACCTCGATCACATTGAGTGCGCTGTTGCACTGACTGATAATATAACGGTTGCAGCCTTCCAGGCCATTGTATTGCTGGATCTTCTTCACTGCGTGGACCGTTTCAATGGTGTCGCAAATGATGCCTTCTTCCAGGTCTTCAGGCATTTACCGTTTCTCTTACATTCATCAGGACATTTATCTTTTCTGCTTCACTTAAGGATGCATAATTGGATGGAAGCACATCGGTGCGGTTGCGCGATGTCGATCAGTACCTTATTGTGCACCGAACTTTCCTGGCGAATGTCAAGGGAGGCGAAATGCAGTCCGAATACATGCACCTTGTTGATCAGATTGTCTACCAGGTGTTGGAAGAGGCTGTTGTGCTGGTAAATTAGTATTTCACGGATACGTATAAGCGAATTCAGGATGTCCTGTTTTCCCAGGTCTGTACGGTGGCCAGGGATGAATATATTATTGTATAGTTGTTTTTCCAGGTCGGCCAGAATGGTATCGACTCCTTTGAATGTCAGGCGGCGTTTCATCTTTCTCACGTCAAGGTAATAGCATTTGATGATGCTTCCTCTCAGGGCATCGGCCACCTTAATGGTTGTGTCGACCCTGACATTGGGATTGCCGTCGCGGTCGCCGCCGGGCCAGAAGCCCATGGTGATGATGGGGTTGTCTTCGGTGATGGCATTCGGGAACTGGTTCTTCATGAAGCTGAGATGATCCTGCCCGCCGCATTGTAAAAGATATTTTCCAGGTACCAGCCCAGGCTCATGGCCTCATCATATGGCGTGGGCTTGTATTTGTTCAGGAATGGCGTTTTGCCCAGCTGCTGAAGGTACATGTTGATCTGGCTGGCATTGTTGTCGGCCAGTGCCTTTGACAGGTCATTGAATGATCCCAAGTACGGGCCCCGGGTAAAACTGCGTGGGGTGGGCGGTGAGTACCAGGCGGATGGCAAAGTCTTTTAGTTTTTCCGTCAACTCCTCCTGCTTGTCGTGCTGGATCACTTCGCTATTCGAGGTGTTTGAGTGTACCCTGCGCCATTGATGTCGTTCACTTCCCTGAAAGCGGCGTCTTCGAGCGCGTCGAACAATACTACCTGCCGTTCCACATACTGGATAAAACGAAAGAGCAGGTCAAGTTTGTCTTCCTCCTTCTCATAAGAAGTATGCTTCTTGAAAAAATCCTGGATGATCTGTTCGGGACTTTGTTTCTTTTTATATCCTTCTTCACAATTGTTGACCAGCAGGGAAAGCAGGATCCCTGTTTTTTCGATCCGATGAAAAGGAAGTGATGTGAAACAGGCTGTTGTATAACTGAAACTTGATGCCAACGTAATTCTTGAACTGCTGCAATCCTTTGCTCGACTGGTGATCCATTAGGTATTAATGTTTGAAATGTTGAAAAATCTCAGGGCAGGGATCTGAGTAAACGAAGGCTGAAAATAATTCATTTTTACCGAAAACCTGGTGGGGCATGTTTATTTAACTGCTTTTACATACCTTAGCCCTCCCGAAAAATGATATACCTGGTCAACCATATTAATTCTTCTTCTCCGGTAGCTGCGATAGCTGATGGTGGCATGATTACAACACCATCAACAACCCGCTAAGGGTTGTGCTGTATACATATAATCCTTGGGCTTTGGCTGACATCATCAAACAGGTAAGTACACATTTCATTCAATCAAAAATTATTATGCAGGTTTTAAAATTTGGCGGCTCATCGGTTGCCAATGCCGACAATATCAATAAAGTCATCAGTATTGTGAGACAGGCAGCAGAGAAGAACAGGGTAGTGCTGATCGTTTCGGCACTGGGAGGTATCACCGATCTGTTGCTGAACAGCGCGGCGCTTGCTGCGGCAGGAGATGAATCCTTTAAGGAACAACTGAATTTACTGGAATCCAGACATTTAAGCACGGTGCAGCAACTGATACCGGTGGCCAGGCAGAGCAGCGTGCTCAGCGCAGTGAAAACCCAGTGCAACGAGATCGAAGATATCTGCAATGGCATTTTTCTGTTGAGGGAATTGTCGCCCGGCACCAAGGACCGGGTAGTAAGTTTTGGTGAATTGCTTTCATCGCGGATCATCTCTTCGGCATTGACAGAGAATGGCATATCAAACACCCTGGAAGGATTCCCGTGAACTGATCGTTACCGATAGTCATTTCGGCAATGCAAAAGTGGACTTCGACACAACGAATCGGCAGATACAAAAATTTTTCTCAGATTCCACGGCAGCACTCTTCGTGCTTCCGGGATTTATAGCCGCCTCCGCATCCAAATTAACGACCACTCTGGGCAGAGGTGGTTCGGACTATACCGCTGCAATTTTAGCTGCCGCGCTCAATGCGGAGATGCTGGAGATATGGACCGATGTGTCGGGTATCATGACCGCGGATCCCAATCTGGTATCGAACGCGAAGATCATCTCCGCAGATTTCTTACCAGGAGGCCATGGAACTGTCGCATTTTGGCGCCAAGGTGATCTACCCACCGACAATTCAACCAGTGCTGAAAAAGAACATACCGGTAAGGGTTAAAAATACGTTTGCGGCCTCCGATCCAGGCACGCTCATTGATCACAGTGCCCAGAGCAATGGCAATATCATTCGCGGCATTTCCAGCATCAACAAGATTGCGCTGCTTGGTCTTGAAGGCAGTGGCATGGTAGGCATTCCCGGTATTTTCAAAAAGACTTTTTGAAGCCCTTGCCAATGCCCAGATAAATGTGATCATGATCACACAGGGTTCATCGGAACATTCAATTTGTGTAGCCATTGAAGAAGCACATGCTGCTAAAGCTAAAGAATTCATTGACAAAGCCTTTGCAGTCGAAATAGCAAGCGGCCAGGTTGATCCACTGATTGTAGAAACCGCGTTGTCGATTGTTGCGGTGGTGGGAGATCATATGAAAAATCATCCGGGCATCAGCGGTAAAATGTTTGGCGCCCTGGGAAGGAATGGGGTAAATGTACGCGCTATTGCCCAGGGTTCCTCAGAAAGAAATATTTCCGCTGTTATTTATCAAGCGGATGTAAAAAAAGCCATCAACGTTCTGCATGAAGAATTTTTCGAAACTTCATATAAACAGGTGAACCTGTTTGTGGCTGGCGCCGGAAATGTTGGCGGCCGGCTGCTGGCGCAACTGCAGAAGCAGAGAAACTACCTCTTCAACCATCTTCGGTTACAGGTAAGGGTGGTAGGCCTGGCAAACAGCAAAAGAATGGTCTTCAACGAAAATGGCATCGACCTCGATAACTGGAAGAATGAACTGACGATGGGTGAGCCGATGGACATTGAACATTTTCTTACAGACATTCCATCCAAAAACCTGCGCAATTCCATATTTGCTGATGTTACGGCAAATGGTGAGCTGGCAATGAATTATGACAAGCTGCTGGCAAAGAGTATTTCAGTGGTCGCCTGCAATAAAGTAGCCTGCTCATCTTCCTTTGAATATTACAAGCAACTCAAAGACCTTGCGAGGGAATACAATGTGCCTTTTTTGTTTGAAACCAATGTCGGTGCCGGCCTGCCGGTGATTGGAACGCTGAATGATCTGCTGCGGAGCGGTGACCAGGTAAACCGAATACAGGCGGTACTCAGTGGCACCCTGAATTTTGTTTTCAACAATTATAACGGTAAAACCAGTTTCGCGCAGGTTGTGCGGCAGGCGCAGGATGAAGGTTACACCGAACCCGATCCCAGGCTGGACCTCAGCGGCACCGATGTGATGCGCAAGATCATGATCCTTGCCCGGGAAACCGGTGAGCAGATGGAAATGGATGATATCAGCAACTCTTCATTCATGCCGGCTTCCTGTATGACGGGCACCGTTGATGATTTTTACCGGGAAATGGAAAAAGAAGAAGAGCATTTTAAAAAAATCTATCAGGCGGCCGCGGATGCGGGAAATAAATTGAAATTTGTGGCCACTTATGAAAATGGTAAAGCATCTGTGGGATTGCAGCAGATCCATTCACAGCATGATTTCTATCATCTTTATGGGAAGGATAACGTAGTGTTGTTCTATACAGACAGGTATCCGGAACAACCGCTGGTGGTGAAGGGAGCAGGAGCAGGAGCCGAGGTAACGGCATCCGGAGTTTTTGCGGATATCATAAGGGCTTCCAGGATCTAACGGCTACAAACATGAAAACAGTAAAAGTATTAGCATCGGCATCCGTCGCCAACCTGGTTTGCGGCTTTGATGTGTTGGGTATGGCCCTGGAAGACCCGGCGGATGAAATGACCATGAGCCTGGCCAAAACACCCGGGCTGAAAATTGTGCATGACGATCAATATGGCTTGCCGGAAGAACCCGAGAAAAATGTTGCCGGCGCAGCTTGATGGCGATGATGAAAGAGCTGGATCCCGACACAGGCTTTTTTCTTCGCGTCAATAAACGAATCAAACCCGGCAGTGGCCTGGGCTCCAGTGCGGCAAGTTCGGCCGGTGCGGTAGCCGGAGCGAATGCCTTGCTCGACAATCGTTTTTCAAATGAGGACCTTGTGCGCTTTGCGATGGCGGGCGAAAAACTTGCATCCGGTGTTAAACATGCCGACAATATTGCGCCCTGTATATATGGAGGCATCACCCTCATCAGGTCGATTCTTCCGCTCGACATTGTGCGACTCAGTTTTCCGGAACTGTTTGTGACCGTTGTTCATCCGCAGATCGAAGTGAAGACTTCTGATGCAAGACAGATTCTGCGCAAAGAAGTTTTATTAAAAGATGCTATTAAGCAATGGGGAAATATTGCCGGTCTTGTTGCGGGTTTTATGCAGAAGGATTATGGACTGATCGGCAGGTCGCTGGAAGATGTGATCATCGAACCAGTACGAAGCATTCTGATCCCGGGCTTTGCCGAAGTAAAGGAAAAATGCATTTCAGCGGGGGCACTGGGTGGTGGAATTTCCGGTTCAGGTCCTTCTGTTTTTATGCTGAGTGTGGAAGAAAGGACCGCAAAACGGGTGGCTGAAGTGATGGAAGAGGTGTACTCGAGGCTTGGCATCGAATTTAAAATTTATGTAACAAAAATTGATGAAAGAGGAATAAAGATCGATGAAGTACTTCAGCACGAATAAGCAATCTACTGTAGCGGATTTCAGGGAAGCAACAATGAGCGGTCAGGCACCAGACAAGGGATTGTATTTTCCCGAAACCATTCCGCGCGCAAACGCATCATTTTTTGATAACCTGGAAAAGCTCAGCAGGGCGGAAATTGCCTACCAGGTGATCCAGCCCTATGTTGGCAACAGCATACCCGATACGAACTGCAACGCATCGCTGCAGAAACCGTGAACTTCGAATTTCCGCTGGTGCCCGTGACGAGGAGATTTTTTCACTGGAATTATTTCATGGTCCCACCCTAGCTTTCAAAGATGTGGGTGCGCGCTTCATGAGCAGGTGTCTGGGTTATTTTTCTAAAGAAAGATCCGGCAAGGTGACCGTGCTGGTGGCAACATCAGGCGATACAGGTGGCGCCGTGGCCAACGGTTTCTACGATGTGGATGGGGTTGAGGTGGTGATCCTTTATCCTTCAGGCAAAGTGAGTGCCGTACAGGAAAAACAGCTCACCACGCTCGGAGGTAATATTCATGCGCTGGAAGTGGATGGCAGCTTTGATGACTGTCAGCGAATGGTGAAGCAGGCTTTTGGCGATGCTGAACTGAACACCAAATTATTTCTCACTTCGGCGAATTCCATCAATGTGGCGCGATGGCTTCCCCAGCAGTTCTATTATTTTTATGCCTGGCAGCAATGGCAGTGGAAAGATAATCCCCCGGTGATCTCGGTGCCAAGCGGCAACTTCGGAAATATTTGCGCAGGTCTGGTGGCATATAGATCGGGGCTTCCGGTAAAACATTTTATTGCGGCCTGCAATGCAAACGACGCGGTGCCTGCATATTTCCGTGATGGCAAATATCAACCCCAACCCGCCATGGCGACGATCTCGAATGCCATGGACGTTGGAGATCCCAGTAATTTTGTCAGAATGCTTGAACTCTTCGATCATCGATTTGGTGCGATAAGGGAGATGGTCAGCAGCTATAGTATTTCTGATGAAGAGACCCGCCAGACCATGCTGGATGTAAAAAAGGAAACCGGCTACCAAACCGATCCGCACGGAGCCGTTGCATACAATGCCCTGCACCGATATCTTGCTAACCCTGATGCACACCTGAAGGGGATATTTCTTGAAACCGCCCATCCAATAAAATTCTTTGACGTGGTTGAACCGGTTACGGGTGAAAAAGTGCCAATGCCTGAGAGCATCAGGCAGATTATGAACAAGCCCAAGGTCAGCACCATGATCTCAAGTGACTACAATGAGTTGAGGGAATTTCTTGTGAAATAAATTAACGAAAGCTCAGAAGCCCGGGACTAATTAAACTATACCGGCGAGTTCGAGGCTTTTCTTCTTGAGTTTTCTCAATTCGGTATCTTCTATCACCGGCTCAGGAGTCAGGATCAGTGAAGTGTTGTGTTCCCTCCACCAACTTTGAGTAACCAGTTCTGTAAAAGGCAGCACGCCGACGAGGTATTTTCTTTCTTCCCTCGAATGCCACTCTTCGATCCATTCAAAGTTTTCGCGGGGAATGTGTTTCCAGTCGTCAAAGCTGATGTACACCTTGACAAAAAAATCATGTGTCAGTTCATGCGGCTGGTGATGATAGAGTTTTTTGTATTCGTAACTGTATTGATACCGCAGCGCAGAAATATCGCTCAACACCGCGGAGGCTGTCGGGAAACTTCCCGCGCCCTTGCCATAAAAAAATTGCTTGTCGGCAAAACCACTTTCAATCACCACGCCATTGTATTCATTTCGTACAAAGGCAAGGTGGTCGTCGCTGCTCACAAACTGGGGCAACACAAAGGCAGCCACTTTGCCGTTTTGTAGTTTCTGTGCCTGCGCGACCAGTCTGATATGGTAGTTTTTTTCTTTGGCCACCGCCGCGTCGCCGGCATGGATATTCTGAATACCCGTGAAAACAATATTATTAGGATTCTCAATGATGCCATAAGCATGGGTGAGCAGAAAGGTCCATTTGTTCACCGCATCGTATCCTTCAATATCAAGCGAGGGATTGCTTTCTGCAAAACCCAGCTGCTGGGCCAGAATCAGGGCCTGTTTGAAGTCAAGCTTCTCCTCAAACATTTTGGTGAGGATGAAATTGGTAGACCCATTGACTATTGCTTTGATGGAATGCAGAAGATCGTTGTCGTAGTATTCCTCCAGGTTCCTGATCACTGGTATCGAAGCGCAGGCCGCGGCTTCATAGAGAAAAGATTCTCCCGTGGTTTGTTGCAGTTCGAGCAGTTCGGAAAGGTGGGTGGCGATCATTTTTTTACTCGCACTTACCACAGACTTTGCCATTCTTGAGCGCAGTCGTTACAATTTCAAAAGCCGCATCCGCATCGTCGATCACTTCTACGATCACATTGATGTCTTCATCAAATAGTAATTCGTTCCTGTTTCGTCGTAAACAGTTCGGCGGGCGCATTCCTTTTTTTGCCTGGATGCCTGATACAGATTTTTTTTATCGAGGCATTAAGGGAGGGAGTGAGCTGCAATACTTTATACAATCCTTCTCCAACTACACCAAATCCAAATAAACCGATTGTAAGTCGCTTATGTGTGTCCATATATCAGGCTGAATGTTCCGTTTGTTTTATTTCAATGTTTTCTTTTCCAATAAAGGCAAGAATCCGTTCACTGATTTGTTCATATTCCAGCAAAAATCCGTCGTGGCCGTACATTGAATCGATGGCCGTGAATTCCGCAGACGGAATCGAGGCTGCAAGATACTTCTGTTCCGCCAATGGAAAAAGCAGATCCGAACTCACGCCAATCACCAGGGTGCTGGCACGGATCTGTCCGAGAGCCGCTTTTAACCCAGGCCGCCCGCGGCCCACGTTATGAGAGTCCATCGACTTACTCAGGAAAAAATAACTGAATGCGTTGAACCTTGCGGCCAGTTTCTCGCCCTGGTAGCGCTGGTAAGATTCACTCTTGAATTTATCGATCAGGGTGTCGTCCGTCTCAGACTGGCCTTTTTCATAGGTCTCATAATTTCTGTAGGAGAGCAGGGCAACGCTTCGGGCAACCTTCATCCCATTCATTCCGGCCTTAAGATGGTGTTCTGACCAGGTTGGGTCAACTTCTATGCAAAGCCTTTGGGAGGCATTGAATGCCTTGGCCCAGGGAGAATGCACCGCGTTGGTAGCTATTGGAATAATATGCCTGAATAAACCAGGTTCTTCAATTGCCCATTCGAGTAGTTGCTGGCCACCCATGGATCCGCCGATGCCGAATTCGATCCTGTTGATGCCCAGTGCAAGTCGCAGCGTCTGATAGACATGTACCATGTCCCTGATAGTGAAAAATGGAAAATCGTGCAGCCATAATTTTCCGGTATCCGGGTTTATATCCCCGGGGCCCGTACTGCCATAGCAGCTACCGGGCATGTTCACGCAAATGATAAAATGATTGGCAGGGTTAAAAAATTTGCCTTCACCCACGAGGCCAGGCCACCATTCCGAGGGGTCGCTGTTTGCGGTAAGCGCATGAAATACCCAAACCACATTGGTACCACTACTGTTTAGTGTTCCGGCAGCAGTGTAATCCAATGTATACCCCTGGAGGGTTGTTCCGGATTCGAGGGTGAAGGGCTTTTTATAATGAAATTTACTGCTCATTAATTACACAAGTTCCCTGGCGAACACTTTTGAAAAGGCTTGTTCAAAGTCGGCCTTGATGTCGTCGATGTGTTCGATGCCCACACTGATCCTTACTGCGTTTGGACGAACTCCGGCAGCCGCCTGTTCGGCTTCACTGAGTTGTTCATGTGTAGTGGATGCTGGATGGATCGCCAATGTTTTTGCATCGCCCACATTGGCAAGATGACTGGCGAGTTTTAATGAGTCGATGAATTTGGATGCCTGTGCCTTGTCACCTTTCACCCCAAAATTCAATATGCCACCGAACCCGTTTGGAAGATATTTTTTCGCCAGCGAATGATAGGGATTAGAAGGCAGCCCGGGGTATTCCACGAATTCGACCTGGGGATGTTGTTCGAGCCAGGTAGCAAGTTCCAGCGCATTTTCCACGTGGCGTTGTACCCTTAATGAAAACGTTTCCAAACCCTTAAGCAACAGGAAGGAATTGAAAGGCGATTGGGAAGAACCGAAGTCGCGAAGGCCTTCCACTCTGGCACGAATGGCAAAAGCGACATTGGGTAACCCAAGGGGGTTTCCCTCTCCGAATACGTCCCAGAATTTCAGACCATGGTAACCTTCGGAAGGTTCTGTGAACTGAGGAAACTTGCCATTGTTCCACTTGTAATTGCCCGCATCAACGATCACACCGCCGATGGTTGTTCCGTGACCGCCGATCCATTTTGTTGTGGACTGAACCACCACGTTGGCTCCCCATTCGATGGGGCGGAAAAGATAACCTCCGGTGCCGAATGTGTTGTCGACGATTAATGGCAGGTCATATTCTTTGGCAAGTTCACCGAATTTCTCGAAGTCAGGAATATTGAGGCGCGGGTTTCCAATAGTTTCGATGTAGATCGCTTTTGTTTTCTTGTCGATCAATTTCGCAAAGTTTTCAACGTTGTCGCCATCGGCAAAACGCACTTCAATTCCGAGTCGTCTTAAACGCTACCTTGAATTGGTTATAGGTCCCTCCGTACAGGAAGGTGGTGGAAATAAAATTATCTCCTGCCTGCAGAATATTGTTCAGTGCAAGGAACTGTGCGGCCTGGCCCGATGAGGTGGCCAGCGCAGCCACCCCGCCTTCGAGCGCGGCCATACGTTGTTCGAACACATCTGTGGTAGGGTTCATGATCCGGGTATAGATATTCCCAAATTGTTTCAGGCCAAAAAGATTCGCCGCGTGTTCGGCACTGTCGAATCCATATGAGGTTGTTTGATAGATAGGCACGGCCCTTGACTTGGTTGTGGGGTCAATCTGGGAGCCGGCATGCAATTGCAGCGTTTCAAAATGATAATTGCTCATTGGTGCAAAGTTTAAAAATTGAAAGTGGAGAATTGAGTAATGTTGATCTTGCTGTAGGATAAAAGCGTAGCAACGATAGGCGGATCAAATGATTAAATACAACAACGGCAATCACCGACCGAAGCCAGGAATTTTTTGTCGTATTTAATTAAAATTTGCATAGTGCCTACGAAAATAGCAGAGTTTTTACTCAATTCCCAAATCAAAATTGACCACGCGAGGTTATTGATTTGTTAAGGCGACCTCTTTGAAATGTCGCGCCTCTTTGACTTCCAGCCTGACCAGTGCCTGGCTGAGGTCATCAATCAGGTCCTCTTCTTCTTCCAGTCCCACAGACAGGCGAATCAGGCTGTCGGTGACGCCCGCAGCCTGTCTTTGTTCTGCCGGGATCGACTTATGCGTCATGGTTGCCGGATGGCTGACCAGGCTTTTGACTCCGCCGAGACTCTCGGCGAGCTTAAACAGACGGGTTGAGGTAACGAGGTCCCTGGCCGAATCCAGGGTGTTGTCTTTCAGGCTGAAAGAAACGATGCCGCCGTTTCCTTTGGATTGTTTTCTTGCGGTTTCCCCGTTCGGATGATCCTTTAAACCGGGGTAATAGACTTTGTCAACTGCAGGATGTTCCTCCAGGAATTTTGCGACCGACAATGCGGTTGCGCAGTGTTGTTTCATACGCAGGTGCAGGGTTTCGATGCCCCTGATCAGCAGCCAGCTATCAAAGGGTCCGAGGATGGCTCCGCAGGCATTCTGGATGTATCGGATATCCCTGCCAAGTTCTTCAGATGCGGTTATCACCAGTCCTGCGATCAGGTCGCTGTGTCCGCCAAGGTATTTGGTTGCGGAATGGATAACAATGTCGGCCCCGAGTGTAATTGGCTTTTGCAGGGCGGGGGTAGCAAAAGTATTGTCAACACAAAGCCATGCATTGGCGGCATGGGCCAATTCGGCCAATGCTTTGATGTCGGAGATCTTCAGGGTCGGATTGGTAGGCGTTTCTACCCAGATCAGCCTTGTCTTCTCAGTAATTGCGTCCAACACTTTTGCAGGATCTGTTGTGTCAACATATTTTACAGTGATGCCGAACTTGCTGTAGATCGTATTGAAGAGTCGGAATGCCCCACCATAGATGTCGTCGACAGCGATGATCTCATCGCCAGTTTTGAGGAGTTTCACCACCGCGTCAATCGCCGCGAGGCCGCTGGCAAAGGCGGAACCTGTTTTGCCCTCTTCCAGTTCGGCCACGATGTTTTCGAGAGCCTGGCGGGTTGGATTTCCACTGCGTGCATAGTCAAAACCTTTGTTGATGCCAGGCGCCTCCTGCACAAATGTTGAGGTCTGATAGATGGGCACAGAGATCGCGCCGGTGAGTGGATCAACAGGAATACTGTGAATGAGTTTTGTTGAAGGAAACATGTTAAACAGTTTTTAGTAATCAATTTTGTTTGTACTGAATAACAACCTTTTCAAGACTATACTTCCGGAAGAAAATTCATGCTTGTGCATAAAAAAAGCTCTTCCGACAGTCAGAAGAGCTTTAATATGATGAGATCGCCGGGGCAATCACAGGAGAATAAAGACTGGATCTGACTTATCTGTCCCAATAAATCCATTGGGATGGAGTTGGCACCTTAGTTCCGCCAAAAGCGGAAGCAGGTTGTCAAGGCTTCGCAGGGCCATTTCCCTCAGCCTTTCTTGATAAGAGATGTTTAAAGAACTGCCGCAAATCTAGTGCAGCCTGACAAAACATCAAAATATTCTTACCGGTTTGCAATGATACAGCTGGCATACCCGCACCCACCTTACCTTTATCGGCATAACTGTTAACGAAAAATAACAAATGACCGGTCCGCAAATCAGAGAGATTACTGCATGCATTGAGCAAATCGCGCCACTGGATCTGCAGGAAGATTATGACAATGCCGGCCTGCTGACCGGAGATGGAAACACCATTTGCACTGGCGTACTCTGCACCCTTGATATCACGGAAGAAGTGATCGCAGAAGCGGTGTCCAGGAGTTGCAACCTCATCGTCGCCCATCATCCCATAATATTCCGGGCAGTCAGGCAGTTGCGCCCTTCAGGATATGTGAGAAGAAGTTTGATTGGTGCTATAAAGAATGATCTCGCCCTCTATGCCGCGCACACCAACCTCGACAATGTCGCTGATGGGGTCAACGGGGAAATTGCCAGGCGACTGGGCCTGGTGGACACCCGTGTACTGGCCCCAAAATCAGAAACAACGGGTTCTGGCCTGATTGGTTTACTGCCCTCGGCTCTTCCGTCTAACTCCTTTCTGGAACTTCTGGCCGACCGGTTTAATACGGGTATCATCCGCCACAACACCGGCCCTGCCAGGGATGTCAGCAAAGTTGCGGTCTGCGGCGGGGCAGGTAGCTTTCTGATTACCAATGCATTAGAAGCCGGAGCGGATGCTTTTGTGACCGCGGATCTCAAGTATCATGAGTTTTTCGAGGCCGAAAAACAACTGTTGGTCTGCGACGTTGGGCATTATGAGAGTGAACAGTTTACCACGGACCTCTTCGTCGACATTATCCGCCGGAAATTTCCTAACTTTGCCGTCCTGAAATCCGGGGTAATAACCAATCCGGTACATTACTTCTCAGGAAAATAACCGAAAACAAGGAACACAATATGGCTAATGTCAAAGATTATTCCGTAGAGGAAAAATTGTCATCACTGGTTACGCTTCAGAAAATTGAATCCAATATAGATCAGGTCCAGATCCTAAAAGGTGAGCTTCCGATGGAAGTAAGTGACCTCGAAGATGAGATCACGGGACTGACTTCCAGGCAGACACGCATCGAGGAAGAGATCAATGGCATCCAGGAATTCATCAATCAGAAAAAAGAGTTGATCAAGGAAGCAGAAGCCCTGATCAAAAAATACGAGACACAAAGTGAGAATGTAAAGAACAGCCGTGAATTTGAGGCTGTCAACAAGGAAATAGAAATGCAGCAGCTTGAGATGAAGCTCGCTGAAAAACATATCAAGGATGCCAATGAAGAGATCGCCGAAAAAGTGATCGGCCTCGACAAAGCGCGGAAAAATCTGACTGGAAAAGAAAGTGTTCTCAGCGGTAAAAAGGGTGAACTTGAGAAGATCATCGCCTCCACAGAAAAAGAAGAAAGACATTTTAACAAACTTTCTTCCGACGCAAGGGAAAAAGTAGAAGAACGCTTGCTGAATTCCTACGACAGGATCAGGGCAAATTATCGCAACGGTCTTGCGGTGGTGCCTGTTGAAAGAGACGCCTGTGGCGGATGTTTCAATGCGATTCCCCCACAGCGCCAGAGCGAGATCAGACAACGTAAAAAAATCATAGTGTGTGAGAACTGCGGGCGCATCCTCGTCGACCGCGATCTTTTTGATGCCGTAGACGTCAAATAATTAACGATTTCAACCGATAACACGGTATCGGAATCTTCTCTCAGAAGGGCTATCTTGCAAGAGATGGCCCTTCTTCGTACAAGCCTGATCCTGGGAATGTTTTTTGCCAGTTGGCAGACAGTCGCTCAGAAAACATTCGATTTCAATGAAAACTGCAGGTCCGCTTATCAGCAGATCACGATGTTGAAACTGGATCCTGGCCAGGCTATTCTAAATGAAGAGCGCAAGAAACACCCCGACAACCTCATCCCTTACCTGCTCGAGAACTACATCGAATTCTTCAGGCTGTTTTTCAATGAGGAGCCAGAATTGTATGCGGGTCTTTCGAAACGAGTGGGTCAAAGGCTCGACAGGATAGAAGAAGGCCCGCACGACTCTCCTTATTATCTTTTCTCCAAATCAGTAATTAATTTTCAGGCTGCTGCGGTCCGCATCAAAGCGGGAGGGCAGTGGGAGGGAGGCTGGCAGTTCCGGCGGGCCTATGCTGACATCAGGAAAAATCAACAGGCTTTCCCCTCATTCGGGCCGAACCTGATGTTCAGCGGTTCGATGAAGGCTGCAGTGTCGATTATTCCCGATGGTTTGAAATGGCTGGGGAATATACTTGGTGTGAAAGGCAACATGGATGAAGGCATCGCAGATCTTGAAAAATTTCTTACGCTCCGTGATGACCAGTCGTTGTTGTTCAGAAATGAAGCGATCTTTTACTATGTTCTTTTGCGGTATTATCTCAGGAACGACAAGGAAGCAATCTTTGAATTCATCAAGGCACAGCAACCTGATGTGAAAAACAACCACCTCTTCACCTTCATGACCGCCAATCTGCATATCAACAACCAGCAATCGGCTCTTACAGAATCGATCATCAAGGAGAGGAATATGTCTCCTGAATATCTTACGACTCCTGTCTGGGACCTGGAACTTGGCTATGCGAGGCTCAATCATTTGGATGATGACGCCCCATTTTATTTCAAAAGGTTCCTTACTGCTTTCAAAGGTGATTATTATGTAAAGGATGTGCTGCAGAAACTCAGTTGGCATTACTACATACATGATGACATGAAACAGGCCGAGTATTACCGTTCTCTGATGAGGAGTAGGAAGGGAGAAAATTCCGAAGCGGATCAGCTTGCTGCGAAAGATGCAGAGCGATCTCAATGGCCGGATAAATTACTATTGAAAGTTAGATTGCTGAATGATGGTGGTTATTATCATGAAGCACTGGGACTACTGCATGGCAAGCGGGCCGTGGACTTTCCCGATCCCCGTTTGCAGCTTGAATTTCTTTACAGGGTTGCGAGGTTGTTCAACGACCTGGACAGAGAGGAGGATGCAATGATCTACTTCAGACAGGTGGTGGCCGCAGGTAAGAACAGGAAGGAACATTATGCGGCCAGAGCGGCGCTCCAGCTTGGAATGATCTATGAAAAAAGAAAAGATTGCAAGTCGGCCATAGCCTGGTTTAACACCTGTCTGCACATGAAGGACCACGATTTCAAAAACTCTCTCGACCAGCGTGCAAAAGCGGGAATAAACCGGTGCAGGTGAGCGCTCACTCGTTATATTTGTGACTCGATGCTCAAGACACTTTATATCATAAACTATGCGATCATTGAAGAGCTCCGCATCAGCTTTTCTCCACAGCTAAATG
The DNA here is from genome assembly GCA_963808065.1 of uncultured Chitinophagaceae bacterium. Lineage (GTDB taxonomy): Bacteria > Bacteroidota > Bacteroidia > Chitinophagales > Chitinophagaceae > Flavitalea. Next base: position 340,488 of record CAWEEK010000005.1, on the reverse strand, counting down.
TGATCACCGGCGAAACGGGCGCCGGCAAATCGATACTCATGGGTGCACTGTCCCTGATCCTTGGTGACAGAGCCGATAGCTCAGTACTACTCAATCGTGAAAAAAAATGCATAGTGGAAGGTGTTTTTTCGGACGTCCATGCTCAGGCAATAAAATCCGTACTGCAGGAAAATGACCTTGATTCCGGTGATGAGATCATCATCAGAAGAGAAATTGCCGTCTCCGGGAAATCCCGGGCATTTGTAAATGACACACCGGTAAATCTCGAACAATTAAGACAGATCAGTGAGTTGCTTGTTGATCTTCACCGGCAGTTTGATACGCTCTCTCTTTCTGATGCAGGGTTTCAGCGAGGGGTACTTGATGCCCTGGCCGGCAATGGACCTTTGCTATCAAAATATCAGGATGAATACAGTCTCTGGCAGCAGGTAAACAGCGAACTGAAGACCTTGCAGGATCAGAAAAATGATTTTAACAAGGAAGCAGATTACAACAAATTCCTTCTGGACGAACTGGCTGAGGCCGATTTCGCAGAAAACGAACTGGAGAATGCAGATGGCGAATTAAAGCTGCTTAGTAATGCCGAGGCCATAAAAGCCGCGCTGCAACAGGGTTATGGAACTTTGGCGGAAGGTGATCATCCCCTGATAAACCAACTAAAGTCTGTGCGACATTTGCTCGATCCCTATACATCCTATTATCCTGCACTCGGCGAATTGATGAACCGGCTTCAGTCTGCCGCGATTGAATTGCAGGATGTGGCAGATGAACTTGAAAAACTAAATGGGGCAACTTCTTTCGATGAGGGCAGAATAGAACAACTGAACGAGAGAATGTCGGTAGGTTATAAATTATTGAAGAAGCATGGTGTGAGGGATACCATGGGGCTGATCAGCCTGCGAAGAGAACTGGAGCAAAAACTTCAGGGCGTATTGGACATTGACGACCGGATCGAATCCCTGGAAAAACAGTCACTTCGTTTGTGGCAGGCCGTTGTATCTTCTGCGGCTGCGCTTTCGGAAAAAAGGACTGCCGAAATTCCCTCATTTGAGAAGAAGGTCAATAAGCTGTTGTTGCAGGTGGGCATGCCTAATGCGAGGACCAGGGTAAGCAGTACACCAAGAACACCGGATTTCTCTGGCCAGGATACAATTGAATTTCTTTTTGATGCGAATGTGGGCTCCGGAAAATCCGGGAAAACGGAGAGATTCGAGCCGATCAGGAAAGTCGCTTCAGGCGGTGAACTGAGCAGGCTAATGCTCTCCATCAAATCCCTGGTGGCTGAGTCGATGGATCTCCCGACCCTGATATTTGACGAGATTGACACCGGTATTTCAGGAGAAGCCGCCAAACAGGTGGGAATCATCATGCATCAGCTTGCGGCGAAAAGACAACTGATCACAATCACGCACCAGCCGCAGATCGCCGGAAGGGCCCACGCTCATTTGTTTGTTTACAAGGAATTAAAAGGCGACGTCATCCGAACTAATCTCAGGCTGTTATCGGGTGAAGAACGGATCGTTTCTATTGCAAAAATGCTCAGCGGCGAAAAACCTACTGCCGCCGCCCTCGAGAACGCGCGCGAGATGGTGATGAATTAACGATAAACCAATTTTGTCTATGTCATACAATCTGCTAAAAGGAAAGAAAGGAATCATATTCGGCGCCCTGGATGAAAAATCAATGGCCTGGAGAACCGCGCTGCGTTGTCATGAAGAAGGAGCCCAGCTGGTTCTGACTAATGCTCCTGTGGCATTGAGGATGGGCGAGATCAACAAACTTGCCGAACTGGTAAAGGCGCCGGTTATCGGAGCAGACGTCGTGAATATGGACGACCTGAAAAAACTCTTCGAAGAGTCACTGAAACATTTTGGCGGCAAGATCGATTTCATCCTGCATTCAGTGGGCATGAGTCTGAATGTGCGGAAAGGAAAACACTATACGGAACTGGATTATGGGTTCAACCAGAAGACCATGGACATTTCTGCTCTTTCGTTTCACAGGGTACTTCGTACCGCCTGGGACCTGGACGCGCTTAATGAATGGGGCAGCGTGGTTGCACTCACCTACATTGCAGCTCAACGGGTATTTCCCGATTACAGCGAGATGGCTGATGCCAAGGCTTTACTCGAAAGCATCACCCGGAGTTTCGGTTATCATTATGCGCTGAAAAATAAAACCCGCATTAATACGGTCTCACAATCTCCCACCAGGACAACCGCGGGCAGTGGTGTTAAGGGTTTTGACGGCTTCATTACGTATGCTGAAAAGATGAGTCCCCTTGGAAATGCCACTGCCGATCAGTGTGCTGATTTCTGTGCAGCTATGTTTAGCGATCTTACGAGAATGGTGACCATGCAGAATCTTTTCCACGACGGTGGGTTCTCCAATACCGGAGTTTCACAGGCGGTCATCGAACAGATGGAGCGGGGCAATATCTACTTCATTTTTCCATCTTTCATATGCAGCACCCTGTCGCTCATGGTAGCGAGCTCTTCGTTGTGGGTGACGATCAGGAAGGTCTGGTTGAATTGTTTTCTGCAGATCGAAGAACAACTGGTGGAGTTCGCGCGCATTGGCAGTATCCAGGTTGCCTGTGGGTTCGTCCGCAAATATGATCCGGGGATCATTGATCAGTGCCCTGGCCACTGCCACCCTTTGCTGTTCCCCGCCCGACAGGGCACCAGGTTTATTGTCGAGCCTTCCTTCCAACCCCAGCGTTCTAAGCAGGACTTCCGCCCTCGCGGCCACTTCTTTTTTATTGCGCCTGCCGATCCAGCCGGGAATACAAACATTCTCCATGGCGGTGAATTCGGGCAGGAGGTGATGGAACTGGAAAACAAATCCAATGTTGAGATTGCGGAAACCTGCGAGTTGTTTGTCGTTAAGCGTGTTGATCCGGTTGCCGTTGATGGAGATCTCGCCCTGCCCCGGCCTGTCAAGGGTTCCAAGGATATGCAAGAGCGTGCTCTTGCCCGAACCTGAAGGCCCCACAATGCTGACGATTTCCCCTTCTTTCATACTGAAATCAACCCCCTTCAGAACATGCACCAACCCGTAACTTTTGTGAATATCGTTTGCCTTCAGCATATTTATTAATCAGCGGGTTAAGATACTATAAAGCGCCCTATCTGCGTTCAGTAGGGTCATTTTAAGATGAAGTTTGGTTATTTCATCTTTACTGTTACTTTTGCGCAAATTATCACAGGCCAGTTATGATTTCAACGCTCCACCGCGTTCCAAATCAGGCCGGGCGGTAACCAACAAAATCAGGTCATAATGTTCTGGACACTTGAATTAGCCTCTTACCTTGAAGATGCACCATGGCCGGCTACGAAAGACGAGCTAATTGACTATTCCATCCGGAGTGGCGCTCCGATCGAAGTGGTCGAGAATCTGCAGGAACTGGAAGATGAGGGAGAAATTTATGAGGGGATTGAAGATATCTGGCCGGACTATCCCAGCCAGGACGATTTCTTTTTTAACGAGGATGAATACTGATCCTGGGTTTCCATTCAATTTCTTTTACGCCGCTGGTATGGGCCAGAAATCGTGCGAGTACGAAGAGGTGATCGCTTAACCTGTTAAGATATATGATCACCAGGGGATCAACCGGCAAGCCGTTTTCAACCATATTTACCGTATGGCGTTCTGCCCGCCGGCATATGCAACGGGCAATGTGTGCTATAGATACGGAAACATGCCCACCCGGCAGAATAAAGGACTTCATTTCAGGCAGCTGTTCCGACATCCGGTCGATTTCTTTTTCCAACAGCTGGACGTCTTCATCCAGCAGATCAGGCAAACCCATTTTTAGAGGTTTGTGATGATCGGTAGCCAGCAGGGACCCAATGGTGAACAAACGATCCTGGATTTCTTTTAATATGATGTTGAGCTGCGAATCGGACACCTGGTCATTGAGCAGGCCGATATAACTGTTCAGTTCGTCGACAGTGCCGTAAGCTTCAATCCGGATATTATTTTTTGGAACCCTGGTGCCACCGAGCAGAGAAGTGCTTCCCTTGTCGCCCGTTTTCGTGTAGATCTTGCTGGACATAGCGAGGGTTTAAACCAGTGATCGTTCCTTTACTGTGTCGGTCTCTATTACGCCATCCCTAAGCCTGATGATCCGGTGGGCATAGCGTGCAATGTCTTCTTCATGCGTTACGAGAACCACAGTATTGCCTGCGGCATGAATGGTATTGAATATTTCCATGATCTCCACGGAAGTTTTGCTGTCGAGGTTTCCCGTAGGTTCATCCGCAAGGATGATGGAAGGGTTGTTGACGAGCGCCCGGGCGATGGCCACCCGCTGGCCCTGTCCACCCGACATCTCATTGGGTTTGTGGTGGCTTCTGTCTTCCAGTCCTACTTTCTTTATTACTTGCAGGGCCTGTTCCATTCTTCTCTTTTTTTGCATACCGGCATATACCAGAGGCAAGGCCACGTTTTCGAGGGCGGTCATTCTTGGCAGCAGATTGAACTGCTGGAATACAAATCCTATTTCCTGATTCCTGACTTCCGCGAGGTCATCATCGGGCATCTTGCTCACATCCAGTCCATTCAATACATAGGAGCCCGCGGAGGGTGAATCAAGGCAACCCAGGATATTCATCAGGGTGCTCTTCCCCGATCCGGAAGGACCCATCAGGGCAACATATTCGTTTTTAAAGATATCTATCGTGATTCCTTTGAGGACATGGATCGCCTGTTTGCCCATAAAATAGCTTTTATGGATGCCTCTGAGTTGAATAATTGCTTCCGTCATTTCCTGATTACCTTGGGAACTTTGATGAATGTGCCATCTGTATCTGGGGCATTTCTGAGCCCTTCCTGGCGGCTTACTGAACCTTTCACCTCATCTTCTCTGAGCATGTTTACATTGCTGCTCATATGCAACAGGGGCACCACGCCGGTGGTATCCACCTGGTTTAATTTTTCAATGAAACTGATCATCTGTTGCAGGTCGGACCTGATTTCCTCGGTTTCGCGCTCATTGAAGCTGAGTCTTGCCAGTCTTGAAAGGTTCTGAATCAAAAGATCGTTTACCTCCATATAAACAAAAGTACTAAATCCTTATTTTAGCAGATGCTTTTCTATTTGTTCTGTACCGTCACCTTTATCCAGCTTTTTTTTCATTGGTTTTTCTTCAGTAAAGTAGCCTTCTTCAAAATCAGACCCAAATCACAATCACAGCAACATCCGGTCAGCGTTGTCGTCTGTGCCAGGGATGAGGCCCCAAACCTGGCCAGAAACCTTCCCGGCGTACTGGTTCAGCAGTATGCTTCCACTCATGAAGTGATCGTAGTAAATCATAACAGCCAGGATGAAACGCGATATCTGCTTGAAGAATTCAGGAAAACGTTCAAGGATCTGCACATTGTTAATCTTGAACAGGAAGCCAAGGGCATACCCGGAAAAAAATATCCACTGTCCATGGGCATTAAGGAATCGAAGCACGAGATCGTATTGCTTACCGATGCCGATTGTGTCCCCGCCTCTGATGAGTGGATCACGAAAATGCAGGATGGCTATGACGACGACACAGAGATCGTACTGGGTTATGGCGCCTATTATAAAAGACCGGGTTTGCTGAACAGGCTCATTCGTTTTGAGACATTCTTTTCAGCCTTGCAATATTTTTCATACGCCCTCGGTGGATTGGCCTACATGGGCACCGGCAGAAACCTGAGTTACAAGAAAACAAAATTCCTGAAGAACAAAGGATTTTCCTCTATCAACCATGTTCCGGGTGGCGACGATGACCTTTTTATCAACCAGATCGCTACCAGGCGCAATACACGAGTAATCATCGACAAGCAGGCATTCACACTTTCAGAGCCGAAAAAAAAATTCGGCGATTGGTTCCGACAGAAGTACAGACATTATACCACGGGCAAATTTTACAAGCCGGTTCATAAATTTTTTCTCGGATTGTACTCGATCACCCATGTTTTATTCTACCCGTTATTTATCCTTTCGTTCTTTGTGTTCGATTGGCGCTGGGTCTGCGGCGTATTCGGACTGCGACTGCTTTCCCAGGGCATTGTGTATTACAAGGCGATGCAAAAGCTGGATGAGAAAGATCTCTTCCCGTTCTACTGGCTGCTGGATATTTGGATGACAATTTATTATTTCATCTTTGCGCCAGCATTATGGAAGAAAGCAAAAAAAACCTGGAACTGATCACTCCTTATTTCAGTGATTTTACAGCCGCACAACTAGATCAGCTCGAAGCCCTGGGGTCGTTGTATCATGAATGGAACAGCAAGATCAACGTGATATCCCGTAAGGATGAGGAAGGACTCTATGAAAAACACATCCTGCACTCACTCGCTATCGCCGCTGTTTTTCATCTCCCTCCTGGCATGGAGGTGCTTGATCTGGGCACCGGCGGAGGTTTTCCGGGTATTCCCCTGGCTATTTTCTTTCCCGAAGTGCAGTTTCACCTGGCAGACAGTATTGGAAAGAAGATTAAAGTGGTGGAGGCGATCGCAGCGGCGACCGGGCTAAAGAATGTCACCGGGCAACATATCAGGGCCGAAGAAATAAGAAACAAAAAATTCGACCTGGTTGTTTCCCGGGCCGTGGCGCCACTGGGCCAACTCTGGAAATGGGCAAAGCCTCTTTTGCTTCCCGGAAAGAAGGGTGTTGTCATTGCCGATGGGGAAGGCCTGCCCATACCGCATGGTCTGATCTGCCTGAAGGGTGGCGACCTGGGACAGGAAATCGCCGACAGTGGCTGCCGTCCGAGGATGATGGAAATTTATGAACTGTTCAGGAGAGAATATTTCAGGGAGAAATACATACTTTATGTGCCCTCTTAAATCAGTGCGGAGAGCGGAGAGCGATAAATCAAAGTAGAGCGATAAATCAAAAATCGGCCCGGGTGATCGAACTCCGAAATTACCACTTCGTGGTATTCTTTGCTATCTGAAAACGATCCACCTTTGCAGGGTATGACAACAACAGTTTGTATTGTAGAAGACAACAAGGATATCCGGTCTGCGCTTGAAGAGATCATTACCATGTATGATGGGTATAAGCTTCTTGGTGCATTCAGGAATGCCGAAGAAGCCCTGGCTGGTATTCCCGGTCTGCAACCGGAAGTGGTGCTGATGGATATTGACCTGGGAGTGGGGGACAATGGGATCACCTGTGTAGAAAAACTCAAAGCTGAATACCCGCATATTCTTTTCATGATGTGTACGGTGTATGAGGACGATGAAAAGATCTTTGAGGCGCTTAAGGCGGGTGCCAGTGGATATATTCTTAAAAAAACAACACCTCCGCAACTGATTGCGGCCATCCAGGAGCTCAAGGATGGCGGTGCGCCTATGACAAGCCAGATTGCCAGGAAAGTAGTGGCCGCTTTCCAGCCAAAACCCATTCCCGGGTTAACCGGCACCACTACGAGGATGGATTCGCTTTCAAAACGGGAGATGGAGATACTTCAGCATCTTGCAAAAGGTTTATTGTACAAGGAGATCGCCGCCGCTTTGTTCATCAGTCAGGAAACGGTGCGCAAACACGTGTATCACATCTACGAGAAGCTGCACGTGCACAACAAGGTTGAAGCGATAAACCGGTTCTTTGGAAGATGATAATAATCAGAGCGAAGAGCGATAAGTCAGAGCGGAGTGCCGAGAGCGAAGAGCGATCAATGAGTCCGCTCTTCGCTCTGTTTCTCCCGGCCTTCGCTGCTTTGCAGCTTCGGCGGGCGAAGCGCTCTGATTTATTGCACTGATTTAAAGTGGATTTAACAGCCGGTTATTATTCCGGTCTACATCGGCCATCCGCTGTGTCGCGTCGATTTCAAGAGTTTTGATCGATGAGATCTTTTTCTTCAACTCCAGTGTATAAGTGTCATCCGTCCATTTCCAGGAAGGAAAACTGGTAAACGGCGTACTGTCTTCCTTGCTCTTTCCTCCAAACATCAGGTACATAGGAATGTAGGCAATCTCCTTTGTGCCATCCTTGTATTCAATATTCAGGTCAATAGGCATCGGCATGGCGCCGATTTTCTTCAACCTTATTTTGGTATTGCCCGATTCTTCCCACAAACTGTCGATGCCATAGTCTATGCTCTTTATCGAATTGACCCAGTATTCTTTGTACCAGTCGAGCTGCAGACCACTAACGTCTTCAGCTATGCGCAAAAAATCGTCGTCAGTCGGGTGTTTGAAATGCCATTTGTCGTAATAGTCGAGCAAAATGTTGTTGAGTTTTTTCTCCCCCGTAATGTATCCCAGCTGATTGAGGAACACGCAGCCCTTGGCGTAGGCATTGGTGGTATACCCCGTGTTGGTTTCGTAGTGATCGGCATGGGTGGAAAGCGGCTCTTCGATATTGCTTCCCGTGATAGCGAAATAACTGCTGTAGCTCCTGCTCACATATTTTGGCAGCTTGCTTTGCAGGGTATCCAGGGCGCGGAGGCTGGCGCTGTCATGGGCAAGTTTTTTTCTCACTACCTCTTGCTGGTAATAATACGTGACCCTTGAAGTGGCCCAATCCGCAAAGCCCTCATCCATCCAGGCATACAATGATTCATTGGTGCCCATCAGCATCTGGTACCAGGTGTGCATCCATTCATGAAAAGCGGTGCCCAGCCCGGGTCCGGTGATCAGCGTGGCCATCGGGTATTCCATCCCCCCGTCACCCCCCTGGATAAAAGAGTACTGTTTGTATGGATAAGCGCCGAAGTGTGATTTGATATAAGGATAAACTGCCACGGCTGCATCCGCAATCTCCTCCCACTGATGATCCAGCGAACTGAGATAGTTGATCACATCATCCTTGTACACAAGTCTTGACTGAAGCGGTAAGGCAGCAAACTGGCGCATCAGCGTCTGTTCATCACGTTTATATAGCACATGAATATCCGGACCTCCTTCAATTTTTCGGATCAGGTGCTTGTAAGAAGGGTCCGCCGCCCAAACAAAATCGTGCACATTCGATGCCGTGAATCTCCAGGTAAGTTTTTCGCCCTGCGGCCGGGCCAGCTTTGTACCCCTGGTTTCGTATCCATAACCAACCTGCTCGGGATTCCTGAGCACACCTGTTCCTCCCAGGATGAATTTCCGGTCGATACGGATGGTGACATCATAGTCGCCCCAGACCCCGTAAAATTCGCGTGCTACATAGGGAGTGGGGTGCCAGCCTTCCCGATCGTACTCACTCAATTTTGGATACCATTGGCTCATACTGAATTTCACCCCATTCGTCGCATCGCGCCCGCTTCGCCGCACCTGCAATGGCACCTGGGCATTGAATTCCATGTCAAGCGTAACCGTTGTGTGGGGAAGAATGGGCCGGGTAAGATCGACGGACAGAATAGTTTCTTCTGTCTTGAAAGGCTGGGCCACGCCATTCATTTTCAGGGACAGGATTTTCTGATACCCGATCTCATCCTCTTTGAGGAAACTGATGCGGTCGGCGACTCTTTTGTCCCAGTCCGGACGATTGTTGATCATCACCTTACCCATGTGCCTGCTGCGTACATCCATCATACTGTTGGGCTGAAAAGCGTTCCAGTACAGGTGATAAAAAATTCGCCGTAGTGTGTCGGGTGAATTATTCGTGTATTCAAGCTTTTGTTTTCCCTTGAAAGTATTGGATGTCACGTCAACGTCGACATCCATGGTGTATTTCACCTTTTGCTGCCACCGGTCCGGCTGAGCCATAGTTAGTTGTGCAAGACAAAGTAAGCCTGTCAGTACGGGAACAATTCTCATCAGGTAAATTTGGGGCCGAAATTACGAACTTCCTTATGTCCCATGGATCAGAGGGTAAGATTGTCCTTCAGCAAACGACCTTCGTTGCTGAAAGAAAGATTTCTCCTCTTGATGTCACCTGATCCAACTTCAAGCCGGTACTGGATCTGGTCGCCGGGAAGTTCTATCCTGTGTACCTCCTTAACATCCCAGTCGGCATACTTGCTTTTCTCAAATCCGTTTTTCACCTCGTCGGGCAGGTCGCTTTCGTCGATCTTTTGTTCTGTGCTTTCCCATGCACCCTTATTGCTGAAAGTGGCCACATAATGAGTGTCCTTGAAGGAAAAATTGGCAGTGAACCCGGTGAGTTTGTCCTTCCATTCAACTGAAGTTGCTCCGGGATATTTTTCACTGAAACTATTGGTCACTTCGGCAGGAATCTTTCTGAGTTGGGCAAATGCGGAGTTCAGACTGAATAATAACAGGGTCAGAAACAAAAGGGGCGTGATCTTTTTCATTTTCTTTATATTTTGATTATCAATAAGCAAACATGATGCTGCGTGTTGACAATGAATCCTTAAAATTCTGTGCCGCCAGCGGGTGAACAACCTGGCTAGTTTGGTGTTTATTTTGCCGATAAGTTAAATTGATTGATGGAAACCATTCTAATTACCGGTGGTACCGGCTTAATCGGAACCGCGCTTACGGAGTTGCTGATCGAAAAAGGCTACCGGGTGATCATCCTTAGCCGCAAACCCCGGCCTGCACAGGGAAATATTTCCTATGCCACCTGGAATCTGAAAACTGGTGAGATTGACAGAAAGGCAGTAGAAACTTCAGATCACATCATCCACCTCGCGGGTACCAACGTGGGGGACAAACGCTGGACTGCAAAAAGAAAAAAGGAAATTGTAGACAGTCGCGTCGATAGCGGCAGGCTCCTGGTGAAGGCCCTGCAGGAAATTCCCAATAGAGTCAGGACCGTGGTCAGCGCTTCCGGCGTTGGATGGTATGGACCTGATCAGCCAAAATCTGGGCATGCTTTTGTTGAATCGGATCCCGCTTTTTCTGATTTCCTGGGCACCACCTGCACTTTATGGGAGGAAACCATCAAGCCGGTCACCAGCCTCGGAATAAGATTGGTTATCCTTCGCACGGCGATCATATTGAGTAATAAGGGTGGCGCCTTCCCGGAATTCGTAAAACCAATGAATGCAGGCGTCGCGGGCATCCTGGGCTCGGGTGAGCAGGTGATCAGCTGGATCCACATCGCAGACATTTCACGCCTCTATCTTGAAGCCATTGTCAACGAAACCTACAAAGGCGTATACAATGCCGCGGCTCCGGAGTATTTAACAAATAAGGAATTCGTACTGCGTATTGCGAGGGCCAGGAAAAGACCATTTATTCCTGTTCATGTGCCGGTATTCGCGCTGAAGATATGGTTGGGTGAAATGTGTATCGAAGTGCTGAAGAGTACAACGGTGGACGTTACAAAACTAAGGCAGGCCGGTTTCCGATTCCTTTATCCCGGCATTGATGCTGCGTTGAATGTTCTTATTGAGGCCCACTGAATTCCGGTGTTTCCTTCTGATGAAAAAAACTGCTGAACTCTCCCAGTGGCGCAAACCCAGTTTCGTTGAAGTCAAGTTTGTGCAGGTGTAAATTCCTGATGTCGTCCAGCGTTACCTTCCTGAACTTCGGATCCAGGAAACCGCCGTATTCTGAAGGCTTAGCCCTGGGATCGTATTGCAGTTGGGGATCACAAATGGTGCCCCGGGGATACATGATCGCAGCCTCCCGGCCTCCCCGGATGTCGGTTACGGTAGGATGTACTAATCCAAGCGTATGACCATACTCGTGAGCAGCCGTGGTGGAGGTCTGCAACAGGTTGGCGGTCTGAAAGCAACCTGTATTACTGCCAATGCCGTCAACATAGGAGATATTGCCCATTAGAAAGTCTTCGATGCGGAAATAATTCATTCTTGGATTGTCGTTGTACCAAACGGTCTCCGGACTCAGTCGGGGTTCATAGATACCCTTGATCTCGAAGCGGATGTTGTACGACTTTCCGTGCACCACAACCGCGGCGGCGGGCGCATTCCAGTGCATTGAGATGTCGGTTGCTATCCTGGTTGCCAGTTCAGCAGTGGCTGCATCGCCATAGATCACAAAAATTGAATGAATGATCAGCTCTCCTGTGGCCTCGTGTATTTCTACTTCTCCCATGGTTTAGTTTCGTATTGGCTTGCCCGTCTTCAAAACGCTCTGCAACCTTTCAAGGGTCTTCTTTTCGCCGCAGAGACTAAGGAAAACTTCTCTCTCCAGGTCAAGCAGGTATTGTTCATTAACTGTAGACGGCTCGCTAAGGTCACCACCACAAACCACAAAAGCCAGTTTCCTCGCAATCAGGGCATCGTGTTCACTCGCGTAACCCGCTTTCTGCATGCCATTCACGCCTGCATACAAAACGCCCAGTGCTGATCTGCCCAATACCTTGATCTGATTAGCGATTGCCGGTGGTTGATAACCCGCTTCGGAAAAATCAATCACGGCTCTTTTGGCTTCGGTTATTCTTCGGGAAGGATTGAGCACAACTTCATCCAGCCCCTCGCGGAAAAATCCCAGTTCAAAACCTTCGGCCGCGGATGTCGCCACCCTGGCCGTGGCCATGTGGATGAACCTGTTTTTTAAGGTGATTGTTTCCGGTTCATCCGGATGCATCTCCGCATTCGCCCTCAGCACAAACTCCTTCGAGCCTCCGCCCGCAGGAATCAAACCGACCCCAACTTCTACCAGGCCGATATAGGTTTCGGCGGCTGCGCAAACTTTGTCGGAATGCAACGCGAGTTCGCAGGCACCGCCCAGGGTAAGTCCATGAGGAGCGACAACTACGGGAACTGCGGAATAACGGATCTTCATCGCAGTTTGCTGGAAAAGGCGTACGGCCATGTCAAGCTCATCATATTCCTGCTCCACCGCCAACATGAAAATCATACCCACATTCGCACCGGCACTGAAATTCTGACCCTCGTTGGCCATCACCAGCCCCTTGTATTTTTCTTCTGCGATACTCAGCGAGCGCTGGATGCCTTCGAGTACTTCCCCCCCGATGCTTCCCATTTTTGTGTACCACTCCAGCCCCAGCACCTCATCACCCAAATGATACAGGCGGCAGGCGCTGTTTTTCCAGACGGTCTGGTCTTCAAAATTCCGCATGACCAGGAAGGCCTGATCACCGGGCAGGGATGAATAAGCACCTGTACTAACGTTATAGTACATACGTTTACCTCCGGTGGTCTGGTAAAAACTACTGATGCCTTTCCCCAGCATTTCGTCGACCCATGGGGCAGCCGGACTGCCTGCTTTTTTCATTGCGGCGGCGGTGTCTGCCACACCCAGTGCGTCCCAACTCTCAAATGCACCAAGATCCCAGCCAAAGCCTGCCTTCATCGCGTCGTCAACAGCAAAAATTCATCGCTGATTTCGGGCACCCTGTTAGAGATATATGAAAACAGGCCATGATGAAATGCCCGGTAGAATTCGCCAGCCTTGTCGCCACCCTGTAGCAGCATCTTCAACCTGGTCCTCAGATCCTCGATAGGTTTTGCGGCCTCGACCGTCGCCAATTTCGTCTTCGTCCTCGGTTCGTATTCCCAGGTATCGAGGTTGAGGGTGAGTATTTCCTTTTCGCCACCGGCCGACTTTGTTTTCTTGAAGAAACCCTGCCCCGTTTTGTCGCCGAGCCATTTGCTGGCAACCATTTTCTCGAGCCAGTCCGGAATCGCATACAATTCTTTGGATTCATCGGTTGGGCAGTTCGCGTGCAAGCCTTTGGCTACATTCACAAGTGTGTCAATACCTACAACATCAGCGGTGCGGAAGGTGGCCGACTTAGGACGCCCGATCAGCGGACCAGTCAGAGAATCCACCTCGTCAATATTAAGACCCAACTTTCTCATCAGCGAGAAAACGAGCATGATGCTGTACACGCCAATGCGGTTAGCAATGAATGCCGGAGTGTCTTTGCAGATCACCGTGTTTTTCCGAGTTGCTGATCGCCAAACCGTGTAAGGAAGCTGATCACCTCCGGATCCGTCATTTTGGTAGGAATGATCTCCAGCAAACGCAGGTAGCGTGGGGGATTGAAAAAATGGGTGCCGCAAAAATGCTTTTGAAAATCCGGTGACCTACCATCTGCCATGAGGTGGATTGGTATGCCCGAAGTATTTGAAGTTACCAGGGTTCCTGGTTTTCTGAATTTTTCTACCTGATCGAAAATCTGTTTCTTGATGTCCAGCCTTTCTACCACTACTTCAATAATCCAGTCACAGTTTTTTATATCCGCAAGATTGTCGGCAAAATTTCCCGTACTGATCAATTGCAATGCTTCTTTGGTATAAAGAGGAGAAGGGTTGGATTTGACCGCCGCTGCAAGCGCTTCATTGACGATGCGGTTCCTGGCCGCGGCCGCCTTAAGCGGATCGCTGCCTTCCTGATCGGCAGGAACAATGTCCAGGAGAAGAACGGGAATACCCACTCCTGCAAAATGACAGGCTATCCGGGATCCCATCACGCCCGACCCCAATACGGCTACTTTCCTGATGATCCTTTTTGACATAGCATATTAGTTAGTTAAACAACTATTTGTTATGAAGGTAGAATAATATTTTTGTGTTGTCAACTCACTGCCGACCCTGGGGGAATGGCTGAATCGGGCTGCACAAACACGAGTTTGCCCCCTGTTTCTGCCATGAGGATCATGCCATTGCTTTCAATGCCCCTCATTTTTCTCGGGGCCAGGTTGGCTACCACGATCACCTGTTTTCCTATGATGTCCGCGGGGTTGAAATGCATGGCAATGCCGGAAACTATCGTGCGCTTTTCAAAACCGAGATCTATTTCGAGTTTTAGTAGTTTGTCCGCTTTTTCCACTTTCGTTGCAGACAGGATAATGCCTGTACGTAAATCTATTTTAGCAAAATCATCAAAGACGATTTCGGGCTTTGTCTCGTGTTGATCCGGTTTTATTTCTTCCACAGTTTCGGTTTTTATCTTTCCGGAATTGAGTTTTTCCACCTGCCTGATGATCTCTTCATCCTCTATTTTTCTGAACAAAAGTTCAGGTGCCCGAAGGCTGTAACCCACACTCAGCAATTTTATCTTGCCTCCATTGTCCCACTCCAGCATCTTGTCCACCACCTTCAGCATGTGAAGGATCTTCTTCGCAGTTGTAGGAAGGAAGGGGTTGACAAAGATCGCCAGGTTGGCCGTCAGTTGAAGGCAGAGATGCAGGCAATTGTCGATCAGCTGCTGTTTGGCGGGATCTTCTTCCACCTCGCGCGTGAGTATCCAGGGTTGCTTTTCCTGCATGTATTTGTTTCCTTTCCTGGCAAGGTCGATCACTTCGAACAGTGCGTCGCGGAAGCGGTATTGTTCTATTGAAGTCTCAATGGTAAGTTTAGCCTTCGCAATCTCGCTGATCAGCCCCTGGTCCTTTTCATCGAGCAGGGCGGCATGCAGGGGAGGCACTTTTCCTTTGCATAATTTATGCATCAGCACCAGGGCCCTGTTGATGAAGTTGCCAAAGATGGCCACCAGCTCACTGTTGTTGCGGTCCTGAAAATCCTTCCAGGTAAAATCATTGTCCTTGGTTTCGGGAGCATTGCTGCACAGTACATATCGCAGTACATCCTGCTGATCGGGAAAGTCTTTCAGGTATTCATGCACCCATACTGCCCAGTTGCGGCTGGTGGATACTTTATCACCTTCAATATTCAGAAATTCATTTGCGGGTACATTGTCGGGAAGAACAAAATTTCCGTGAGCCTTAAGCATCGCGGGAAATATGATGCAATGAAAAACGATATTGTCCTTGCCAATGAAATGCACCAGTTTGGTATCTTCCTGGCACCAGTATTTGTCCCAATCGGAAGTTAGTTCTTTGGTGGCACTGATGTAGCCGATCGGCGCGTCGAACCATACATAAAGCACTTTTCCTTCCGCGTCCGGTAATGGGACCTTGATCCCCCAGTTGCTGTCGCGGGTCATGGCGCGGGATTGAAGTCCGTTGTCGAGCCAGCTTTTGCACTGTCCATAGACGTTATTTTTCCATTCCTTGTGCCCTTCCAGCATCCATTCCTTCAGCCATGCCTCATATTCTTGAAGCGGGAAATACCAGTGCCGTGTTTTTTTTTTCACTGGTATTGCATCGCTAAGAGTTGATTTGGGATCGATGAGTTGTTCGGGACTCAGTGAGCTGCCACAGCGCTCACATTGGTCGCCATAGGCATTGGGATTCCCGCAAACCGGGCAGGTGCCTGTTATATAGCGGTCGGCAAGGAAAACATTGGCCTTCTCATCATAAGTATTGTTCTGTTTCCTTTTCTTCGAACAGTCCGTCATCATACAGCTTCGTGAAAAAGTCAGCGGCCGTCTTGTGATGAACCGGATTGGATGTTCTTGAGTAGATGTCGAAAGAAATGCCCATGTTGAACAGGCTGTCTTTGATCATCGCGTGGTATTTGTCAACTACCTGCTGGGGACTGATCCCCTCCTTCATCGCCCTGATGGTTATGGGAACCCCATGCTCATCACTTCCACCGATGAATTTTATATCCCTGTTCCTGGCCCGCTGATAACGGATATATATATCTGCCGGAATATAACATCCCGCAAGATGACCTATATGAAGGGGTCCGTTGGCATAGGGCAATGCCGCCGTAACCAGTATGCGATTGAAATCGGGCATTCAATGGTTTTATGATTTGCAAATATAGTTGATCGCGATCCATCGCCGAAGCCGCGACAGAGCCTTTTAAATCCGCCATTCCTTAATATATTTAACCGATGAACCGGAAAAAATTCATGGGATCGCTGATTGGACTGAGTTCCATTCCACACATTCCGCATCGGTCCATGGATAATGCGGTTGAAGAGCGTCCAATGATTATTCCTCCACCCCTTAAACCGGGTGCCTGGATTGGGGTGACCTCTCCCGCCGGTTATATTACCCTGGAGGAGGCCGCCCCTGCCATTGAGCAAATGAAGTCCTGGGGTTACCGGATAAGAATAGGAACATCGATCGGACGCAGGTTCTTTGGATTTGGCGGCACTGATGACGAACGTCGCGCCGACCTGCAGCGGATGATGGATGACCCGGAACTTTCAGCGATCATGTGCGCAAGAGGTGGGTATGGCATCATCCGCATCATCGACCAACTTGATTTCTCGGGTCTGGTGAGGAATCCCAAATGGATCATCGGGTTCAGCGACATCACCGTACTGCATTCCCATCTCCACACAAACTATGGCATCGCTTCCATTCATTCCAAAATGTGCAACAGCTTTCCGGACAAATGGGAACTGGCCGATGAGCTCCAAAAAGCCACCATCACTTCCATCCGTGTGGCCCTTTCGGGACAGTCGGCAACCATTTCGGCTCTGCCTTCCAGTTATAACCGCATGGGCACGGCGGAGGGATTGCTGATCGGCGGCAATCTGAAGACGATCGAATCCCTTGCCGGCAGCGCCTCCGATCTCGACACCAGGGGTAAGATCCTATTTGTGGAGGACACGGGTGAATACCTTTACAGTATCGACCGCATGTTCTGGAACCTGAAACGAACGGGAAAGCTGGAGGGACTGGCCGCATTGATTGTTGGGGGATTCAAAATAAAGCCGGATGACCCCGGTGAAGAATTCGGCATCGCAATACAGGACATCATATTAAGTAAAATCAACGAATATGCATACCCGGTGAGTTTTGATTTCCCTGTGGGCCATCAGAAGAATAATTTTGCATTGAAGTGCGGTGTCAGACACCGCCTAATGAATACCGGATTAAACTGCACTCTGCAGGAATTAATTTAAGTTTCCATCATGATCAGAATTCCTCCTTATCTAAACCCCGGCGACGTCATAGGAATGGTGTGCCCTTCGGGTTACATGCAAGCTGACCGTGTACAGGATTGCATCAACGTATTGCACAGCTGGGGCTACCCGGTGAAAACGGGAATGACAGTTGGCGGCAATTCTGAAAATTATTTTTCAGGCAATGATGACGAAAGGCTGCGGGATCTGCAGGAGATGCTCGACGATCCGATGATCAAAGCAATACTTTTTGCAAGGGGAGGCTATGGGTTAACCCGAATTATCGACAGGATCGACTTTGGCAGGTTTAACGAAAATCCAAAATGGCTGGTCGGCTTCAGCGACATTACCATCCTGCAAAGCCATGTGTACAGCAATTTCAATATCGCCACTCTTCATTCGCCTATGGCCGCCGCTTTTTGGGAGTTCAATGCCGACGAACCCTCACTTCAATCCTTAAAGAAAGCTCTTGAAGGCAGGAAAATAAATTACACAGTGCCCGTGCATCCATTTAACCGTCGGGGGGAAGTGATTGGAGAACTGGTTGGCGGCAACCTGGCCATGATCGCTCATGCCATCGGCTCCTCCTCTGACATTAAAACAAAAGGCAGGATACTGTTCCTGGAAGATGTGGGAGAATACCTCTATAACATCGACAGGATGATGTACCAGTTAAGCAGGGGTGGCAAATTTGCAAAGCTGGGTGGGTTGATCGTCGGGGGTTTCACCGATATCAAGGACACCGAGCGGCCCTTCGGGAAAACTGCGGAAGAAATCATCTCAGAGGTAATTGCGGACTTTGATTTTCCCGTCTGCTTTGGATTTCCCGTGAGTCACGGAAAAGAAAACCTGGCGTTGAAAGTAGGAGAGGGTTATAAACTAAAGGTGGGCAAGACCCTCGTGCGGCTTGAAGAATAAGAATAGTGTTATTCCTCGGTGACTACCCTGGTCAGCCTTGGATTCTTTACCGGCGCAACTACCAGCGGGAATTTCTCAATAGTAACATTCGCGGTATCGAGGCCAAAACCTCTTTCTTCAGAAAGACTCACCTCCTTAAACCAGAAATAGAGTTTCATGATCACGCGTTCGAGAAATGGCAACTCGTTGTCCTGGCTGAGGTATTTTTCAAGAACGATGAACTGGAAGTCGCCCACCACATTGTTTCTTTCAAGTGATTCGTAGCGACTGGTAATATTTACCTCCTTGTTTGCCACGAGGTCAGCGACCACCTTTCTGAACATCAGGTTGATCTTCGGCTCTATCCGGAAGCCCAGACGGAATTCCACTCGGATAATATCGTTGGGGATGATGTGGTCGACCTTGTACTCGCAGGTGTAGGGATCATCGAGTGTGTCGACGTGCACAAACCAGTATATGTCCGAACGCTTAGGCTTTTTGTTGAGCATGGAGTAGATGATCTTGTGCTCAATTTCCTTGGGGTTGTTTGCACTGGTCAGATAAACCAGGTGGGTGGCGTATTTGGGAACGGTCTTGTCGTTGCTGAGTTCCTGGATCTGTGGAATATAATGTTCGAGCCGCACAAATTCAATGTAGCGGTTCTTGATCTTCCTGCTTCTGTACCACACATACATAACGCAGAACATGATTCCGCCAATGATGAGGGTGATGTAACCGCCATGCAGAAATTTCTGCATCATAGCTACCAGGTAACCGATCTCGACGATGAAGAACAAGGTGAGGAAGATTAAATGAAGAGAGGCTTCACTCTTTTTGCCACCATGTAATTGGAAAATAGAATGGTGGTGGTCAGCATCGTTACGATGATGGCCAGGCCGTAGGCCGCATCCATTCTCGACGATTCACGGAAATACAGTACCATGCCCACGCAGCCCAGGAAGAGCATAAAGTTGATGCCGGGAATAAACAACTGACCCTTTTCCTCTGATGGATAACGGATCTTCAGCTTTGGCCAAAGGTTCAGCCGCATGGCTTCGCTGATCAGTGTGAAGGAACCGGAGATCATGGCCTGGCTGGCAATGATCGCCGCGGACGTGGCGATGACCACTCCGGGTATGATGAACCATTGAGGCATCAGATCGAAAAATGCATTGATACCTAAGGTTGCCTTTGCCTCGGGTGTAATCACCAGCTGGTTGTGATGCGCCAGGATGGATGCGCCCTGTCCGAAATAATTCAGGAGCAGGCAGATCTTCACATATATCCATGACACTCGGATATTGCCCCGGCCGCAGTGCCCCAGATCGGAATAAAGCGCTTCGGCACCAGTGGTACAGAGAAAAACGCCCCAAGCAACCAGAAGCCGTGGGGGTAGCTCGTGAGGAAATTGATCGCGTAGTAAGGGCTCAGCGCTTTGAAAATCTGGACGTCGTCAAAGATGTGATAGATGCCAAGAATCGCCAGCATGGTAAACCACATAAACATGATCGGGCCGAAGAGTTTTCCGATGGAGGCGGTTCCAAACTGCTGAAGAAAGAAGAAGGCCGCGATGATTCCGATGACGATGTACACGATTGTATTGTCGTTCTCGCCTAAATGGCGAAAGGCAGGCAGTTCACGCAATCCTTCTATGGCGGAAGTGATAGAGATGGGAGGAGTGATGATCCCATCGGCCAAGCAATGCGGCTCCGCCAAGCATGGCCGGTATCACCAGCCATTTTTTTTGTCGCCTCACCAATGCATAGAGCGCAAAAGTTCCGCCTTCTCCACGGTTGTCGGCCTTCAGTACGAGCAAAACATACTTGATGGTCGTTTGAAGCGTGATAGTCCAGATGATACAGCTAATGCTCCGATTATAAGGTCTTCACTGATCTTCCTGGCGCTGATAATCGCGTTGAAAACGTAAAGGGGAGAAGTGCCAATATCGCCATAAATAATACCAAGTGCAATTACAAGTCCTGCTGCAGTGACTTTACTGGTATTTTTGCCCACGGCGCAAAGTTAAAGTGAAAATATAATTATCATAAAAATCATTTAATCCTGAGGGCCGGATAGCCTACAATCCTCTATTTCTCCTAACTTGGCATTGAAATTCGGATGCATGTCTTATATTAAACTGATCCTGTCGGTTCTTGCAGTTTCTCTCTTCACCAGTTCAGTATTCTCGCAGCGGATTTTCTACTCAGAACCCGATCGTGATGATACCAAAAGAACCAATTTTGACATAATTGGAAAGGTAGGTCAGCACCTCCTGGTTTTCAAAAACAACAGGAATGATAATGCAGTGTCAGTTTATGACAACGAAATGAAGCTGATCGGGAAAGAAGACGTAAATCCGAGGAAGGAACGCTGGATCAATGTCGACTTTATTCCCTATTCCGACTTTACCTGGATGATCTATCAATATCAGCAAAAAAGCATTGTTTACTGCATGGCTGTTAGGCTGGATGAAAATGGTAAACGCATGACCGAGCCCATAGAGCTCGATACTACCAGAATCGGCTGGGCGGCAGACAACAAGATCTACACCACCGTTTTCAGTGACGACAAACAGCAGATGATGATATTCAAGATCAACAGCCGCAACCAGAAGATATTTCATTTTTACCACCCTGCTCTTCGACAATCAGCTGCAGTTAAAAAATAAACAGCAGCTGGAACTGCCCATGGAAGAGCGGAATGACTATTTCACCGATTTCCTTCTCGACAACGAGGGCGGTCTTGTCTTTGGCAAATATGTCCGAAAAGGCGGGCGGCGATTTCATCACCAACCTTAGCGTGGTGACCAAGGCGCCAAACGACAACCACTTCACCACCGCCGACCTGAAAACCGGCGACAGGGTGCTCGACGAAGTCAAGATCAAGGTCGATAACACAAACAAACGATACCTTTTCAGCTCCTTGTATTACAAACAAAAAAGAGGAAATATCGAAGGACTCTACACGGTTACCTGGGACAAGACATCCTCATCCATTTATCGCGAACAGCTGCTGCCCTTCAACAATGACCTGCGCGCCCAGGCCAAAGGGCAGGATGCCAATCTTAAGATCGCCTTCAACGATTATTTTATCAAGAACATCATCATTCGCAAAGACGGCGGATACCTGCAGATCGCGGAATCGATGTACAGCACCACGCGTGGTGGCGGGGCATTCAACCGGTGGGATTACATGGGATGTAATAATCCATGGTCTTCACCTTTCAATTCATATTATTATTCACCATATTATTTCAACTCCTGGGGCAATCCATTCAACCGCTATGGATATGGATCGGGCGCGACAAGGTATCACGCCGAAAACATCATCATCATGTCCTTCAACAAAAATGACAGTCTCGAATGGTCCAATGTAATACCAAAGAGCCAGTTCGATGACCAGTCCGATGGATTGATCTCGCATCAGATCATGAATACCGGAGGAGAGCTACACTTTCTTTTCAATCTCTACGAAAGGAGAACACTTTTGCTCAATGATCAGAGCATCGGCCCTGATGGCAAGGTGACGAGGTTTCCGACGCTTAAAAATCTTGAAAGAGGTATTGAATTCATGCCTCGTTATGGAAAACAAATCGGCAGCAAGAGCATGTTAATCCCCTGCCAGTACCGTAACTACCTTATTTTCGCTAAAATTGAGTTCTAAACGATAGCGAGTGGTTGGTATTTTCAAGCAGAAAACCCCTGTTAATAGTTTACTGTTACTGATATATGCCTTGATTCTGAAATTCCCGGAATTCTTAAGGCCCTCGCCCCCTTTACAGCAACAGGAAGATCACTACCTGTACACGCTGCTGATGAAGTTTCTGCTGCCGCTGGAGATACCGGACCTTTTGTATACGATAACCGCCTTCCTGATACTCTTTCTCCAGGCCACCTTGCTCAACCGGATATTCAGCGAACTGAAAATGCTGCCCAAACCGAATTTTCTTGCCGGCATGTCCTTTATCCTCCTCACCTCATTGTTTACCGAATGGAATCATTTTTCGGCGCCTCTACTGATCAATGGACTGCTGATCTTTATGTTTTACCGGATCGTCAATCTCTATAATAACACATCGCCATCGAAGGGTATTTTCAATATTGGGCTGATGATGGGCATCGTCAGCCTGCTGTATCAGCCAGCCATACTTTTTGTAATTATGATCCCCTTCTCGCTGTTTATCATGCGTCCTTTCAGGATCCGTGAATGGCTGATCGGCTTTCTCGGCGTCACTACGCCTTATTATTTCTTTTTACTTGAGCCACTGATCACGAACAAATGGACCTGGACTCACCTGATTCCAAGTATACCCATCGACTTTCCCGCCATGCCTTCTTCGATCTTCATTACCCTGAGCATCGTGTTGCTGGCTTTGC
Organism: uncultured Chitinophagaceae bacterium; assembly: GCA_963808065.1. Lineage (GTDB taxonomy): Bacteria > Bacteroidota > Bacteroidia > Chitinophagales > Chitinophagaceae > Flavitalea. The sequence goes on along the minus strand of CAWEEK010000005.1, from coordinate 317,630 downwards.
CTTTCATTATTGGTGGCTATTTTGTTCAAGGCAATCTGAACAAAATGCTCATCCAGATCCGCAAGGGGTGGAGTGTGCTGTTGCTGTTTCTTATTATCGCGTCGATCATTATACTGGTCAATGGCGGTGTGAATTATGTGAACTGGGTGTTTTGCATCATGCCAATCTCTGCATTTCATGCGGCGGCATATTACTACCCAGAATAAACCCCGTCTGCCCTCCATTCTGCACTGGATTATCTTTGCCTATGCCCTCTACCTCGGCTATTGGGCTACCGCCTAAATTCCGTTAACTTTGCTAAAAATTTACCACATGAAGTTCGGTGTAGTGGTTTTTCCGGGGTCCAATTGCGATCGGGATATGCAGGAAGCGCTTCAGAACGAGCTGAACCAGGAAGTGATCATGCTCTGGCACAAGGACAAGGACATCAGCATGTTCTCCAGCGAGGATTGCATCATTCTGCCGGGAGGATTTTCATATGGAGACTACCTGAGATGCGGTGCCATCGCCCGCTTCAGCCCCATGATGCAGAGTGTGATACGCTTTGCAGAAAAGGGGGGAAGGGTGCTTGGCGTTTGCAATGGATTTCAGATACTTTGTGAAGCCAAATTGCTGCCCGGTATATTGTTGCGAAACGTCAATCAGCAGTTCCTCTGCAAGAATATTTATCTCACCGGCCTGGGAACAGACAAGGCTTTGAAGATTCCCATCGCGCATGGCGAAGGCAGGTATTTTGCCGAAGATCCCCTACTTGACGAAATGGAAACAAATGGGCAGGTGATCTACCGATACTGCGACTCCGAAGGCAACGTCACACCCGAATCCAATCACAACGGGTCGATTCGCAACATAGCTGGTATCAGCAATCGTGAAGGCAATGTTTTTGGGATGATGCCACATCCGGAAAGAGCTAGTAGTCCAGCGCTTGGCAACACTGACGGCCGGGTTATCCTTAATGCCCTGTTATTTTCCGCGCCTGTGACCCAACCAGTCTGAAGGATTTAGTTTTATTTATGAGTAATCCGCAGGGTTTTACGGTTCTTTGGACATCCATGGTTTTCCAGGCAACAACAATGCGTCATTTCAGATTTTCTCTTCTTTTTCTTCTTCTGCTGGGTCAACTTACCCTTGAAGCCCAGGATAGTGCTGCCTACAGCTGGAAGGTTTCGAGCCAGAAAACCGGGGAAGGCCTGTATCAACTGAACTTCAGCACCACTGGCAATGCCCAATGGGATCTCTATGGTCCCAACGAAGTGATTAGCGAGATCCCTTCGACTGAGCTGAACTTTTCCGACTCTGCCATAAGTTATGACCACAAATTCAAGACAGAAGGAAAAGCCGTTACTATCAAAAGTGATCTGTTTGACAATCGATCCTTTGCTGTTTACCAGGGACCCGTGACTTTTTCTACCCAGATAAAAATAGAGGGCAAGGTGCCCGCGAAACTGCTGGGAAAAATCAGCTATACATATGGCAAGGGGGATGAATTTTATTCGCTTACGCCGTTTCCTTTTGAAGTTAAGCTGGAGGGCGGGGTAGAATCGTCTCTCAAGATGAGGATAGCCGGCCTCGACCTGCAAAACCCGGTGAGCAATTGCGGCGACGATCACGCGGATGAAAAAAGTCTCTGGGGTATTTTTCTGCTTGGTGTACTTGGTGGATTGATTGCGCTGCTCACGCCCTGCGTATTCCCTCTGATACCGTTGACGGTGTCCTTTTTCACCAAGCAAACCAGGGACAGGAAGAAGGGCATCATCAATGCAAGTTTTTACGGGTTCTCTATTTTCCTGATCTATATACTGCTGAGCGTGCCCTTTCATCTCATCAGCAATGTGAGTCCGGAGATATTGAATAATATATCAACCAACGTCTGGCTCAACCTGCTCTTCTTTGCCATTTTTGTTTTCTTTGCGATTTCCTTCTTTGGATATTTCGAGATCGGCCTGCCCGCTGGCCTGGCCAATCGCATTGATTCGAAATCGGGGATCGGAAATTTTGGTGGAATTTTCTTCATGGCGCTGACACTGGCCATCGTTTCTTTCTCCTGTACAGGACCGATACTGGGATCCTTGCTGGCGGGCACCGCTTCCTCCGGCGCCTGGCCGCTGACTGTAGGCCTGGCAGGCTTTGGACTTGCTCTGGCGCTGCCGTTTGCGCTCTTCGCCATGTTCCCCGGTTGGTTGCAAAGTCTGCCAAAGTCGGGCGGATGGCTGACTTCGGTAAAGGTGGTACTGGGATTCCTGGAACTGGCGATGGCCCTAAAATTTCTTTCCAACGCCGACCTGGTAGAGCAGTGGGGCCTGATCAAAAGGGAACTGTTTATTGGCATTTGGGTGCTCATCAGCTTGTTGATTGTGCTTTATCTCCTGGGTAAGATCCGGTTTCCCCATGATTCACCAGTGCAGAAGGTGAGGGGAACAAGACTGGCTTTCGCCCTGCTGTTTATCGCGATCACCTTGTATCTGATTCCGGGTTTGACCAACACCAAAGCGGGGAATCTTTCGCTGATCAGCGGTTTTCCCCCACCGTTATGCTACAGTTTGTATTCCGATCCGGTGAATTGCACCTCGGGCATCGAACCACTAAGGGATTATGAAGAGGCCCTGACGATCGCCAGGAAGGAGAAAAAGCCCCTGCTTATCGATTTCACCGGCTGGGCTTGTGTGAATTGCCGGAGGATGGAGGAGAATGTATGGACCGATCCAAAAGTTTCGGAACTGATCAAAAGCGAATTTGTGATCGTGTCTTTGTATGTGGATGAAAGAAAAAAACTCCCCGCGGTGAGTCAGTTTGTTTATAAAACAAAAAACGGAAATACGAAAAGGATCGAGACAGTTGGTGACCGCTGGGCAACATTCCAGTCGGAAAACTTCGATGCCGTTTCACAACCACAGTATGCGATCATCAGTCCCTCAGAAAAATTGCTCACAAGAACAAAAGGCTACACCCCATCACCGACTGCCTTTGCAGACTGGCTGAAATGCGGTGCAGATGCGCAGGCAGCGGGTGTTGGTGGTAAATAGTCCCGGTAAAATTTTTCCTCCGGGATGTATTTTCTTTATCTTTATCGCATTCTCCCCTTACTTGTGATAGCGAGGGGAATCACATAAAGCATTTGGTTATTGTCTTCCCCATTTCCTGAGAGCAACCACAACGGCACCGGAATAAAACATAGCAGGGGATCCTGGGTTTATCTGATGATACTCTCTCTCTTCGCGGTGCTTCTGTGTGCGTTCAATTTGATGAATGGTTTTGGTGAAGATCAGGATTCGGTAAGGCTGCTGGAGGGCGCCCGGAAAACCTTTGAAGCCGAAAGTCTCGTGCCCTCGAGGAGTTGGGGCTTTCCCCTGTACGAGATCCCTTTGTATTTTCTGATTCGTGTTTTTTCTCCATCCCTGCTTCCGGCGAAATTACTTTCCCTGGCGGCCCTGCTGGGAACCATACCCTTACTTTTCAGAATCTTATTAAGAATCGGTCTCGGGAAGAATATATGTTTTCTTCTTTGCCTCACCTTTCTTTGCAATCCTTTGATGATCATTGCGGGTAACACTGTAATGGAAACCAGCCTGAATGTGTTCTTTTTGATGCTGGTGCTGAATTACTTTGTCAGCCGGATGGCTGCTCGCCCACTTGAGCTGAAGCATTATATCGTATTTGGAACACTTTTAGGGCTGGCCAACCTTGTGCGGCCAGATAACCTATTCTTCCTGCCTTCCCTGTTTATCTTCGAAATTGTCCGAAAAAGATTGAATTTTTCCGGTGTCGCCCTTTGCACTGCATTCTTTGCACTGGTGGGCATCCTTCCATATTACCTGGTAGGTTATCCATTGTTCAGCGAAATTCCGATGAATGTTGACAGTTATTTCCTGACGGGCTCCAAGAATTTCTTAGCCACCTTTGGCATTCCCTTATTCGCACTGCTCCTAATAGTCATTACTTTTCTGTTTATCCGGGCCAGGGATTCATTTGCCAGGGCCTTTGTTTGGAAGGATGATGTATTTCTCTATATGGCGATACTATTCGGAATGGCGGTGGTAAGGATCATTGCCGTACCGCTTGAACTGGAGTATGGCATTTTGGTGTGGTTAGTATTTATCATTTTTCTTGGAATATTGATTCGTGAACTGGGGACAAGTTTTTCGAAAGAAAAGATCAACCGAACCCTGGTTGCTATTGCCTTCTGTTGTTTCCTGCCCAATTTGATCCAGATTTCCTTTTTCAAGGAAGTCAACTATCGTTATGAATTCTCACCAGGACTATCATCAGGAGTGCTGGTGCAGGAAAAGAGCAGGCGAATCCTGAATGAAGAGATCTACTTCAATTCCGACAAGGTATTGATGGAGGCTACTACTCCTCTGAGGAATCAAGGGTTGCCCTATGGACTGGAACTACACTACATTGAATGCGACACCTGTATTGTTCTGACCACAAAGCGCGACATAAAGCTCTTTGAGAAAAAGGGGGTGTTGAAGCTCACCAATAACTCACACAGCCGGATTGTGCTGGCAACTGATTTCAACATCTCGAGGGGGTGGAGAAATTTCATCCAGGACAATCCCATTCCGCCATTTACCCCTGAGCGGTTGACGGTGGAATACTTAGGAAAATCCAAGTGATCTATCGCATAAAAAAACCCTCCGATCGGAGGGTTTTCAAATTAGCTTTCGTACAGCCTAATATGTTTTTTCAGTTTAGTTTGTGTTTATAGGGCGATGTTTTTCTGAGTCATCATCTTGCGAAGATTGATCAGTCCGTAGCGCATTCGTCCCAGTGCAGTATTGATGCTGCAATTGGTAAGAGAAGCGATTTCTTTAAAGCTCAGATCAGCATAATGACGAAGAATGATCACTTCACGCTGATCTTCAGGAAGCAGGTCCAGCATCTGGCGAACCCGGTCATGGCTCTGGCGTTTCATCATCTTTACATCTGCACCTCTTCGGTAAAATTGATCACTTCGAAAATGTCGCGGTCATCGCTGGTTTTAATAGCAGGTGTACTCTTTACTTTTCGGAAATGGTCAACACAAAGGTTGTGAGCAATACGCATAGCCCAGGGAAGGAATTTTCCTTCTTCAGTGTAGCGGCCACCGCGAATTGTGTCGATAATTTTGATGAGAACATCCTGGAAAATGTCTTCGGCCAGATACTTGTCTTTAACAAGGAAAAGAATTGAAGTGTACATTTTATCCTTGTGACGGAGAACAAGAGTTTCAAGAGCGTTCAGATCTCCATCCTGAAAATTTTGGATGAGTTCATGGTCAGTTTTCTTACGTAAAGAAGATTTCATAAACTTCTACAGTTTTGAAGGTGATAGGATATTTATTAATTAGGATTTTAGAGTGAACTGGTTTTTCTGAGTAGAAGTGTGTAGTCGATAGGCGGTATGTTTTAGTTTCTTATTTCGATGAACAAATTACCGTTTAAAGATAGACACTTTTGTGAAAAAACCAAACTTTAGCAATCCTTTTATAGGAATTATACAATGAACCGTTAAATAATTATACTTAGTATTCGGTCTGGTACAATAATTTTGCAGTCTCTTATTATGGCAATTTCCACGAAAAAACAAACCACAGTCAGCAGGCACTAACGAAATTAAGCGACAGAATTCCATCCTATTAAAGGCGCAAGGGTACATAATCTTAAAAATGTTACAGTTGAGATTCCAAGGAATAAATTGGTGGTGGTTACCGGTGTTTCCGGATCCGGAAAATCTTCTCTTACCATTGATACACTATTTGCTGAAGGCCAACGCCGCTATGCAGAAAGCCTGAGCGCTTATGCCCGCCAGTTCATGGCAGGATGGTAAAGCCCGATGTGGATTATATCAAAGGACTTTGCCCGGCTATCGCCATCGAACAAAAAGTGATCACCCGTACACCACGGTCTACCGTGGGCAGCATGACGGAGATATATGATTACCTGCGCTTGCTGTTTGCCCGTACGGGAAAAACCATTTCTCCTGTTTCGGGAAGGGAAGTAAAAAAAGATGATGTGACGGATGTGGTGGAAGCCATCGTCAAACGTGCAGCATGGCGATAAGGTTTTTATACTGGTTCCATTTCAGGCAACATGCAAACAGAAATGTACAGAAGAATTGAATATCCTGTGCAAAAAGGCTTTTCCAGGCTGTATATCGGTGGCGAAATGCTACAGGATCGAAGACCTGCTTGAAGAAAAGAGTCCTGCTGCAAAAGAAAACTGGAAGCCTGGCAAAGATGCCTATGTACTGATTGACCGGCTGGTGGTAAAAGAATTTGATGAAGATGATATTCACCGTATGGCCGATTCTGTAGGCACTGCTTTTTATGAAGGAGAAGGAGAATTGATCTCTTCGTGATCAACGAAACAGAAAAACTGCAGTTTCTCAAATAGGTTTGAACTGGATGGAATTGTATTCGAAGAACCGGTTCCCAATCTGTTTTCTTTCAATAATCCTTTTGGTGCCTGTCCCACCTGTGAAGGATTCAGCCTGGTGCTTGGGTATCGATGCGGATCTGGTGATTCCTGATAAGAGACTAAGTGTTTATGAAGGTGCCGTTGCGCCGTGGAAAGGAGAGAAACTGGGACTGTGGAAAGAACAGTTTATCAAAAGAGCGAAAGCAAATTGATTTCCCTGTTCATAAGCCGATCATGGATCTTACCAAAGCACAATATAAACTATTCTGGGAAGGGAATGAATATGTTAATGGCATCGATGATTTTTTCAAAGAAGTAGAACAGAATCTTTATAAGGTTCAGTACCGGGTTTTGTTGTCGAGGTATCGGGGCAGAACACTTTGTCCCGATTGCAAGGGATATCGGTTGCGAAAAGAAGCATTGTATGTGAAGGTGGCTGGTAAACATATCGGCGAATTTTGCGAGATGCCGGTAAAGGATCTGGAATTGGTTTGCAGTCAGATCAATCTGAGTGATCATGACAGGCAAGTTGCCAAACGAATTCTGATTGAAATTAATCATCGGCTGAAAACCCTGCTGGATGTTGGTCTTGGTTATCTTACCCTGAACCGTCTGGCCAATTCCCTAAGTGGTGGCGAAAGCCAGCGGATTCAGCTGACACGGTCGCTGGGAAGCAATCTTACCAATTCATTATATATACTTGATGAGCCTTCCATTGGTTTGCATTCCACGGGATACCCGAAGGTTGATCAGGGTATTGAAAGAACTGCGTGATCTTGGCAATACGGTTGTAGTGGTGGAACATGATGAAATGATGATGCGGGAAGCCGATCATATTATTGATATGGGGCCCCTTGCCTCGCATCTTGGTGGCGAAGTGGTTGCTGCAGGGAATTATGAAGAAATGATTGCAAATCCCGAAAGCCTTACCGGCAAATATCTAAAGGGGATACTAAAAGTAGTAGAACCACGTACCCCGCGAAAGTGGAACAGCTCCATCAAGGTGGAAGGGGCACGGCAGCATAACCTGAAAAATATTAATGTTGAATTTCCACTTGAATTTGCTTTGCGTGGTCAGTGGTGTGAGTGGCAGCGGTAAAACCACACTTGTCAAACAGATCCTCTATCCGGCCTTAAAGAAAATGAAAGGGGAACCTGCAGATAAGGATCGGATTGCATAAAGCAATTACCGGCGATGTGGACCATATTTCGCAGATTGAAATGATCGATCAGAATCCGATTGGTAAATCATCGCGCAGCAATCCTGTTACCTATATAAAAGCCTATGATGAGATCCGGGATCTGTACTCGAAACAGCCACTGAGTAAAATGCAGGGGCTTTCAACCAAAACATTTTTCCTTTAATGTTGATGGCGGCCGATGCGATGCCTGCAAAGGAGAAGGCGAACAAGTGGTTGAAATGCAGTTCCTGGCCGATGTACACCTGACCTGTGAAGTTTGCGGTGGCAAACGATTTAAGGAAGAAGTGCTGGAAGTGCAGTACAAGGGTAAAAATATTTATGACATGCTGGAAATGAGCGTTGATGAAGCGCTTGAGTTTTTTAAAGACGAAAAGGATATCATACAAGAAAATACAACCGCTGAGCGATGTGGGTCTTGGCTATGTAAAACTGGGGCAGTCATCCGATACCTTATCCGGTGGCGAAGCGCAACGTGTGAAGCTGGCTTCTTTTCTGGGCAAGGGGAAGGGGCAGGGTCACATTCTTTTCATTTTTGATGAACCAACTACGGGTCTGCATTTTCATGATATCAAAAAACTGCTGGCATCATTCAATGCATTGATCGAACAGGGCCATTCCATCCTGGTGATTGAACATAATACCGATGTGATAAAAAGTGCCGACTGGGTGATTGATCTTGGCCCCGAAGCCGGCGACGCTGGTGGCGGGCTGGTTTATGCGGGTGTACCGGCAGGTATCAAAAAAGTTGCACAGAGTTACACCGGGAGGTATTTGTAAAGACTTTTATCTCAGTCTATCCATGCTTTTGATCAGCCGCTCATCGCGGTAGATGCCGCGGGCGGCGAAGAAAAACAGGAAGACCATCAGGATGGGCAGCAGCGCGCCAAGCTGGTAGGATCCGCTTTGGATCTGCCTTTCAGTTTTGAAACTCTCCACAGCATAATATTCCAGGAAGAGAAAACCGACGGAGAAGATGATGCCAAAAATGGCCAGCTTGAACTGCAACTTCCGGTTCTTATAAAGAAAAATAGAAACCATCGCGAGTATGCCCAGTGCGATGATGACGATCACCAGGATGAGGTTTTCCGCCATTGGAAATATGATCTCTGTGCCTGTGGCATTGGTTCCGATATAGAGCTTTAATGTGTAGGTGGCAAAGGCAGCAATGGCTACAATCAGCAGCCAGAGGGATTGAATGCGCTGAATCATTTGAAGATGGTTTTGTTATTAACCCGTGAGAAGTTAAAAATTAAAAATTAAAAATCAAAAATCTGAAATGGGAGCGGATTTTGATTTTCCTAAACCCTTCTTTATGTCTACCAAAAAACGAACTTCTGCCCTATAGCATTTTTACTTTTTAATTTTTCATTTTTGATTTTTGCTATCCTAACTCCGGATAAAGCGGAAACTGTTTCATAAACGCATTGACCTCACTGGCTAACACTTCCAGTTGTCCTTCATCATCGGCATGGGACAGCGCCTTATCCAGAAATGCTACAACGGTTTCCATGTGATCTTCCTTCATCCCACGGGTAGTAATGGCAGGCACGCCAAGCCGGATGCCCGAGGTAACAAAGGCGGACTTATCATCATAGGGAACCATGTTCTTGTTCAAAGTGATGTCGGCCTTGCCAAGCACCTGTTCGGCTTTCTTGCCGCTGATGTCCTTGTTCCTAAGATCAATCAGCATCAGGTGGCTGTCGGTTCCTCCAGACACAATATTATAACCCCGGGCTGTAAGTGCCGATGACATGGCCCGTGCATTTCGTATCACCTGTTTGGCATAGACCTCAAATTCATCATCCAGGATCTCTCCGAACGCAATCGCCTTTGAAGCGATGATGTGTTCCAAAGGTCCACCCTGGATGCCGGGAAACACCGCCATGTCGATCAGGTTGCTCATCATGCGGATGTTGCCTTTGACGTCTTTCTGCCCAAAGGGATTTTCGAAATCAGTCTTCATCAGTATAATCCCACCCCTGGGACCGCGAAGTGTTTTATGTGTAGTGGAAGTGACTACGTGACAGTGCTCAAATGGTGAATTCAGCAGGCCCTTGGCGATCAGTCCGGCAGGATGGGCCATGTCGCACATCACGAAGGCGCCGATGCTGTCGGCGATCGCTCTGATCCTGGCGTAATCCCAGTCGCGGCTATAGGCCGAAGCGCCGCAGATGATCAGCTTTGGTTTTTGTTCCTTCGCTACTTTTTCCATCTGGTCGTAATCCACCAGGCCGGTGTCTCTTCTTACTCCATAAAAAACGGGTTGGTAGAGTTTGCCGGAGAAATTTACGGGAGAACCGTGGGTAAGATGACCGCCCATGCTGAGGTCGAGGCCAAGGATCTTGTCGCCGGCCTGGAGTACCGCCAGCAAAACCGCGGCATTGGCCTGGGCGCCCGAGTGTGGCTGCACATTGGCATAGTCGCAATTAAAAATAGTCTTCAGCCGGTCGATGGCCAGCTGTTCAGATTCATCAACCACCTCGCAACCGCCATAATACCTTCGGCCCGGATAGCCTTCGGCATATTTGTTGGTCATCACATTGCCCATGGACTGCATCACGTCGAGAGAAACAAAATTTTCTGACGCGATGAGTTCGATTCCACGACGTTGACGGGTCAGTTCTTTTCTAATGATATCGAAGACTAATTTATCTTTTTGCATGACGGAAAATAGCGGTTGATTGAGCCGCAAAATTAAGATACAAGGGCATATCGGAAAGGATTAATTCCGGGGATCGGCAAGACGGCTTAATTAATAAAAATATGCTACTTTCACCCCAGAGATGAAAGCAATCATTCCAGTTGCTGGGGCGGGAACCAAGTTAAGGCCACACACGTACACCCAGCCCAAAGCGCTCATTCCGCTTGCAGGAAAAACAATCTTAAGCATTATCGTTGACCAGTTAAAGGAAGCAGGGATTAACGACTTCATTTTTATCATCGGCTACCTCGGTGACAAGATCAAAGACTATGTGAAGGAGAAATACCCCGGCCTCAACGCCCATTTTGTCAATCAGACCGAACGGCAGGGCATCGGTCACGCCATTCGCCTGACAAAAGATATTGTTGGCGACGACGAAGTGTTCATCGTCCTTGGTGACACGATCTGCGAATACGATGTGGCAGATGTCCTGAACCAGCCCTACTCTGTCCTGGGCATCAAAAGGGTGGACGACCCACGCGATTTCGGGGTAGCGGAACTGGGTGAGGACAGTTTTATATCCAGGGTGGTGGAGAAACCACAGATCCCGAAGTCGAACATGGCCCTGGTGGGCATCTACCGGATCAAGGAATCGGGCTTGCTTTTCGATTGCCTTGACGACAATATCCGGAACCTGGTCAAGAGCAGGGGAGAGTTTAGCCTTACCGATGCGATAGAATGTATGATCAGCAGGGGAGCCAGGTTCCAGTCCTTTAAAGTACAGAACTGGTTCAACTGTGGCAAGAAGGAAACCCTGCTCCAGTCTAATGCCACGCTGCTGAAGAAATTTGGGGGCATTATCTCCAAGGAACACCATTTCGAAAACACCATTATTATCCCCCCGGTAAGCATGGCTCCGGGCTGCGACATAAAAAATTCCATCATCGGCCCCAACGTCACTATCGGGGAAAAGACCAATATCAGCTATTCGGTGATCAAGGATTCCATCATAGGTTCCTTTGCCGATTTGTCGGACATCGTTTTGGCAAAATCGCTGATCGGGAGCGACACCGAGATCAAGGGAGAAAGCCGAAGTTTAAACATTGGTGACAACACCGAAATCGACCTTGGTGAATCTTGATTCTTTCGGGTTTAACAAATTCTCTGTTTGCAGATTTCGTTGATTTAAGTTAATTTCAACTTCGAAATACACTTATCTGTTACTGTTAGTGTTTTTTGCATTCCCTGATCCTCGCAACTTCCTGTATGAAACAGTTCAAAACCTCACTGCTTTTGCTTGCGCTTCTTGGGCTCACGTATTGTGCCAGTGCCAATGGTGGAGAAAATGGGCCGGCCGATCCTACTCTGCTCGGTTTTGTTTCGGATGCGATTTCAAAGAAACCACTTAAAGGCGTCACTATTCTTGTCACCAACTGCGGCAGCAAGATAGAAAAATCTTACACCACCGATGATTGCGGAAAATTCAGGATACCCATGCTGGGTTGTAATGAACTGACCGTGGTGCTCGAAAAAAAGGGATATAAAACCGTAAGAAAAGAAAAGATCGTCATGCGGGATGGCATGCAACTCGTGCTGAATTTTGATATTCTGAATGAAGAAAAGATGGATGAAAATATTTTTCATCCCCTGCTTCGCATGATGGACAACTGATCATTTCATCAGCCACTTTCCCATTTCTCTCCAGGTTACTTTTTTACCATACAACAGGATTCCCGTTCTGTAAATTTTCGCGCTCAACCAGGTGTTGAAGAGAAATCCGCAAACAAGGATGATCATGCTCAGGCCTAATTGCCAATAGGGCACCGTGCCTGGAATTCCAAATGGTATACGTGCCATCATCACCACGGGTGAGAAGAAGGGGATGATACTGCTGATCACTGCCAGGTTGCCCTCTGGTTTCATGATCGCGCTGACCATGATCACAATAGCCAGCACAATGGGCATGGTAATCGGAAGCATCAGGCTCTGGGCATCCTGTGGGTCTTCATTTACGGTGCTGCCCACAGCTGCGAAAAGTGAGGCGTAGAACAGGTAGCCGAAAATAAAATAGAAAGTGAAGCAGGCGATGATCGTCAGCCAGTCGACAGAAGAAACGCCCACTTGCACGGCAGCCAGTCCAGCCAGGGCCTCGCTCGCTTCAGCATTGTTGCCGGGCATTTGCGAAGTGGCTCCGTTCACCTGTTCGAGCATGCCGGGTGGAAGAAATACATTCATCAGCGAAAAAAATAAACCGATCAGAATCACCCAAAGAAAAAACTGGGTAAGGCCAACCGCGCCTATACCGAGGATCTTGCCCATCATCAGTTGGAATGGTCTTACGGAAGAGATGATCACTTCGGCGATGCGGTTGGTTTTTTCTTCCATCACACCGCGCATCACCATGGACCCGTAGATAAACAGGGTGATGTAGATGAGAAAGCCAGCTCCATAGCCAACGCCATAGGCAATACCCGAGTTGCCCGATTTTTCTCCGCCGTCCTGAAGGATAATGGGGTCGATGCCTATTTTCCCTGCCGCATTTTTTATGGAGTCGACACTGTAGATATTCACCCCCATTTTTGTGAGCTGCTTTTTCTCCCATTCACTGCGAATCTTGTCATTCACCTGTTGATTCTCCATCAGGCCTACCGTTTTCCGGGAAAAGATCTTCCAGCGATCTGTGGAATTGGGTCCAGTACGAGGCGAATAAACGATAGCCTTATATCCCTTCTTTTCAAAATTACTGGTGTCGGTCTTTCCATTGGTGACAAAGATCATCGAGTGGCTGCTGTCGCGGTCGGAAGTGAATAAACCGGAGTCGTCCACTACCGCTATCGATTCGAGGTCGTCATTTTTTGTCGAGAGACTGATGGCCACAATAACGCCGATCATCACTGCGAAAAACAGCGGCGTCAGAAATGTTGAGAGCAGGAAAGTTTTTTTGCGGACTCTGGTCAAATATTCTCTGCGTACGATAAGCCAGGTTTTCTTCATAGTGATCGGTTATGCTGATAGTTTTTCAAATTGCCGGGCCAGGGGAGTGCCTTCCACCAGTTTGATAAAAATGTCGTTTAGCGAAGGCATGATCTCAAAGAAGCCCAGGATGGTTGACTGTTTGTTCAGGAAATAGTGCAACACATCATTGGGACCGTATCCATCAATAATTTTCACAACCAGGTTAGCTCCCGAGGTGGAGATGACGGAGAAGCTGTCATGCGTGCTTTCTTCGGGAGGCTCTGCGAGCGTGATGGAGAAGAGGTTCTCCTTGAACTGTTGTTTTACTTCCGTAACTGATCCGTCGAGGATCTTGGTGCCCTTGTTCATCAGGATGATCTGGTCACAGATCTCTTCCACCTGTTCCATCCGGTGGGTACTAAATATTATGCTCTTGCCTTTGCGGGCGAGCTGGTAGATCTCTTCTTTGATCAGGTTGGAGTTTACGGGATCCAGGCCGCTGAAGGGTTCATCGAGGATGATCAGTGAGGGTTCATGAAGCACGGTGATCACAAACTGGAGTTTTTGCCCCATGCCCTTGCTCAGGTCTTCCACCTTTTTGTTCCACCAGGTTTGCATATCCATTTTTACGAACCAGGCTTTCACTTTTTCCGCGGCGTCGGACCGGTTCAATCCTTTGAGTTGTGCCAGGTAGATCGCCTGTTCCCCAATCTTCATCTTCTTGTACAATCCTCTTTCTTCGGGCATGTAACCCACATGCATCATGTCGCGCATGGCGTTGAACACCCTGCCCTGCAAACGAATATTACCCTCGTCGGGGTAGAGTATTCCCGTGATCATGCGAATCAGGGTGGTCTTGCCTGCGCCGTTGGGCCCGAGCAGGCCGAAGATGCTGCCGGGGGCAACGGTAAAACTTACATCGTCCACCGCTTTCTGGGTGGCATAGTACTTTTTGATGTGGTCAACTTCAAGAATATGCATGTATGGTCTTATTACTGATGGCCATGGCTGTTTTCTCGCCGTCCATGGCTGCGCTGACGATTCCCCCTGCGTAGCCGGCGCCTTCACCGCAGGGATACAAGCCTTTGATCTGGGGGTGTTCCAGGGTTATCGGGTCGCGGGGGATCCTTACGGGCGAAGAGGTCCGGGACTCCGTGGCCACAACGATGGCGTCGTTGGTCAGGTAGCCCCTCATCTTCCGTCCAAAGTGGAGAAATGCTTCTTTCAGGCAATCGTGCACAAAGGAAGGAAGAACTTCATTCATTCCTGCAGACCTGATACCGGGAATGTACGAACAGTCGGGAAGGGATGATGAGTGGCGGCCCTGGGTGAAGTCTTCCAGGCGTTGGGCGGGAGCGACCAGATTGCCCCCTCCTTTTATAAAAGCTTCCTGTTCGACGGATCGCTGAAATTCCATTCCGGCCAGCGGACCAAACTTGTTGTAGGATGCAAGGTCTTTGTTTTCTATTGTGACCACTATGCCGGAATTGGCAAAAGGGTTGTTTCTCCGCGAAGGCGACCAGCCATTGACGACCAGTTCACCCGGGGCGGTTGCCGCCGGGGCGATGATCCCACCCGGGCACATGCAAAAAGAAAAGACACCTCTTCCATTCACCTGTTCAACAACACTGTATGATGCAGGTGGAAGAAACTGATCCCTGGTGGGGCAATGATACTGGATGGAGTCAATCAGTTGTTGAGGGTGTTCAACTCTTACACCAATTGCAAACGGCTTAGCCTCGATCAAAATATTTTTTTCATGAAGAAGTTGAAATATGTCACGAGCGGAATGACCAGTTGCCAGGATCAGGTTTTCAGCGTCGAAGAAAATTCCATCTGCTGTTTTTACACCCTTCAGGGTACTATCCGACAAAAGGAGATCGGTGATTTTTTTCTCAAAAAAAATTTCCCCTCCAAATTCTTTTATTTTATTTCTGATAGAAATAATTATATCCGGTAATTTATTTGTACCTATATGCGGGTGAGCGTCAGATAAAATATTTTCATCAGCACCAAACTGAACGAGTATATTGAGAATTCTGTCAACGTCGCCGCGTTTTTTACTTCTTGTATACAGTTTACCATCACTGTACGTTCCTGCACCGCCTTCACCGAAACAATAGTTGCTTTCGGGGTTCACTACACCATTTCTGTTCAGTGCAGCGAGGTCACGTCTTCTATCTCTTACATCCTTGCCTCTTTCAAGTATGATTGGTTTGATACCCTGTTCAATGAGTTTGAGCGCAGCGAACAAACCAGCGGGCCCCGCGCCTGCTATCAACACTTTTTTTTTGGCCCTGGAAACGTCCTGGAGATGAATCTGGCGCACTTCTCGCTGAATATAAGGTTCGCCCACAAATGCAAGCAGGGACAGCAATACAGCGGGTTGCTTGCTTCTGGCGTCAATCGATCGTTTAAGGAGGTTATAACCTGAAATCTGCGCGGGATCAATCGAAAGGTGCTCAGCAATATGGGCTTTTATTCTTTCATCGCTGAAGGAATCTGAAGGTAATAGTTTGATTGTTAGGTGATGCTGCAACGATTATGTTTATTTGCTTTAACCGGTAAGAAATTTTAGGTAAAGTTCAACCAATATTCTTATTTCTGAAGTCATATATTTTTTATTTGAACAAACAAAATTTAAGATGAGTTGAAAGAAGTTTTTTTTCTCACAAAGAGGGAATAAAAAATTTTTTATTCAAGAAAAATTTTGATATTCGTTGCCCTGCGTTACTTTTTTGTGAATGAAAAGATAACCCGGTCGGAAGACCTGAATGTAGACAGAAAAATCTTAACTCAACATAAATTGCTTTACTAGGTAAAATGGCCAAGTCTTTCGATAAAGTTTGGAGTAATTGTTTGGAAATTATTAAAGACATAGTTGAGTGGCAGCATTTTAAAACATGGTTCGAACCAATAAAGCCCGTTGAGTTAAAAAGTAACATCCTCGTTATCCAGGTTCCCAGTCAATTTTTTTATGAATACCTCGAAGAACATTATGTAAATTTACTTGGCAAAGACTTTGAGAAGAATTTTAGGGAAAGAAGCGAGACTTGGAATATCGCATCATGGTAGACAGTGGTAATCATCAGAACAAACCTCTCACTATGGATGTTCCTGCTCACGGGTATAAAACATTTTCAAATAATGAAATGGATTTTCCATTGATCATACATAATCCTGTAAAGAATCCATTTGTGATTCCCGGGTCTGAAGAAAATGCAGATCGACCCGCAGCTCAATCATATCTATACTTTCGACAATTTTATTGAAGGGATTGCAACCGGGTCGCCCGGAGGGCGGGAAAAACCGTGGCCGAAAAGCCAGGATCCAGTTCTTTCAATCCACTGGTTCTTTATGGCGGTGTAGGTCTGGGTAAAACGCATCTGGGCCAGGCCATCGGAAATGAGACCAAAAGGCTTCAATCCCAACAAGGTGGTCTTGTATGTTAGCTCCGAAAAATTCATCAACCAGTTCCAGGATCATAGCCGCAACAATGCGATCAATGATTTCATCCATTTCTACCAGATGGTGGATGTGCTGATCATTGATGATGTTCAGTTCTTCAACCGGGCCGAAAAATCGCAGGATGCCTTTTTCGCGATCTTCAATCATCTTCACCAGAGTGGCAAACAGCTTATCACTTACCTCCGATAAGAGCCCAAAGGATCTGGAAGGTGTGCAGGAACGATTGCTGAGCCGGTTCCGTTGGGGGTTGAGTGCCGATCTGCAGATTCCTGACTATGAAACCAGGATTGAGATACTGGAACGGAAGATGAAGAATGATGGGCTGGAAATGCCGAAGGAAGTTGTGAAATATCTTGCATATAATATTAATAGTAATGTGCGCGAACTGGAAGGCGCGTTGATATCACTGTTGGCACAGTCTTCGCTAAACAAAAGGGAAATCGATCTTGATTTGGCGAAAAGAGTGCTGAGGAATTTTGTGAAGACCAGCAGTAAGGAAATCACCATCGACACCATTCAAAAAATGGTTTGTGAATTCTTCGATGTGCCTTATGATAAGTTATTGCAGAAAACGCGCAAGCGTGAAATTGTACAGGCCCGGCAGATCACCATGTACCTGGCAAAGGCATTTACCAAAAATTCTCTCAAAACAATCGGTGAACATTTTGGCGGACGCGATCATACCACCGTGATCCATTCCTGCCAGACCGTAAAAGACCTGATGGATACAGACAGCACATTCCGCGAAAGTGTGGTGGAGCTGCAGCAGAAGGTTCAACTGGCAGCGATGTAAAAACCATTCTGTACAGACAGCATTCCATTAGACATTTATCGGCAGCTCCTTACCTTTAAGCGCTGTTATCTAAAGGCCTTCGCGCCCTGCCTACGGCAGACAGGCTTTGCGCGGTTTCTTTGCGCCTTTGCGTGAAACTTTGTGATCGAAAGGTTTCGCGTGAAACTTGTGATCTAAAGGACACTTCAAAAACTAAAGGTTCAGACATATGAGGTTGATAAAAACAATCCTGATCATTTCGGTATTTCTTTCGTTCAGATTCGTAGCACATAGTCAACAAAAAGAAAAACCGGTATGGCAGCTGGGAGCAATTAACCATTCCTCTGCCGAGTTCGCACTTGCTCCCAATGGGTTCAAACGATTCGTGGAAGGGGATTTCGGGTATGAAGACAAGTACTTTTTAATTGGTCATTCTTCTGAAAAAAAAGATTTTCCTTATGTGATTCCCGGCCCCGTGGATACCTGGGGAGGAACCTGGAATACCGCAGGATGGCGAATCAACCACGCTACGATATTATTTGGTGTAAAAAGCCTGGCAGAAAAAGGCGACTACAGTTTAGTGATCAGCCTGCTCGACTATGCCAAGAAATTTCTTCCTGTTATCGAGGTCAATATCAATGGGCACAATGAAAGGATCCAGCTGGAAGCCCAGGGATATGATCTTAGCAAACAACCTTCGCCAAAACAGGACGAGCCATATGTGGATAGCGCATCGATCGGAGGAGATCTTTCAAAGGCCACTCCAAAAACCATAACAATTCCGATTAACCGCGATCGGTTGCATACCGGGGGTAATAGTATAGTTATTACTGTAGTGCAGGGTTCCTGGATCATGTTTGACCAGGTCAGGCTTGACGGACCCGGACAAACGACACTCGAAACACCGCAAGCGCTTTATGTTCGCCAGGTAAAGGCCGCAGACTATGAATTAGAGAAAGGCGGAAAAAGATTTCAACCCCTGCTGGTCAACGCGGAGCATCTTAAAGGAGTGCCGGAGTTGAGCGTTGAGGTTGATGGCCAGGCGATATTCAGTGAAAAGCTGGAGAAAGGGAATTATGAATTTGAAGCGTTCATGCCCGCGGTTTCAAATACTAAAGAAAGCAAATACAGGATACTCGAAAATGGGAAGCTTATTGAGGAAGGTGTAGTGAAAAGAACAAAACAAAAAACACAGACACTTGCTGATTATGTAGACACGAGAATAGGGACGGGGCATTCCCGCTGGATGATTGCCCCAGGTCCCTGGATGCCATTTAGCATGGTGAAAATGAGTCCTGACAACCAGAATGCGGGTTGGCAGGCTGGCTATCAGCCTTCATATGAAAGTATTGGTAGTTTTAGTCATATTCATGAGTGGACCCTGGGTGGCCTGGGTATATTTCCCACCAATGGAAAACTGAAAACAAAAGTTGGCGATGAGCAGAGGCAGGATTCGGGATACCGATCACGAATTGATAAAGAAACGGAAAATGCACCGATCGGTTATTATGGCGTGCAATTGGCAGATTACAATATTAAGGCGGAGGTGACCGCTACTACCCGATGCGGTTTTGACCGCTTTACCTTTCCCAAAGACCGCGACAGTGCGCGCGTCCTGGTCGATTTTCAAATTCCAACTGAGTACGATTATAAACTCAAAGAAGTAAAGCTTAAAAAGGTATCCGAGTTCAGGATCGAAGGGTATAGTCACCAATATTCAAAAAGAGTATGGAGTCATGACGCCGACCAGGATTACACGATTCATTTTGTGATTGAATTTGATCAGCCCATCAGTCGAATGGGGTCCTGGCAGAATGATATTGTTACATATGGAGACACGGTCGAAGCAAAGGATCCTAAAGACGCGGGATTGTTTCTTGAGTTCGACGCAAAGGCGCACCCCGTGGTTCAGGTGCGTTCGGGAATTTCTCTTGTAAGCGTGGAGAATGCGGCGGCGAACCTTCAAACCGAAATTACCAAACCCTTTGGGTGGAATTTTGAGGCGGTAAGACAGAACCAGGTGAATGCCTGGAATGAAATATTCAATCGGGTGAGGATCACCACAACCAACCGCCTGGAGAAAATGCGTTTCTACAATGCGATGTACAGGTCCATTTGCAGTCGCAATACCTGGAGCGACATAAACGGGGAATGGAGGGGCACGGATGGCAAGGTGCAAAAGTTGAAGAACGCGGATGATGTGGCCCTGGGTTGTGATGCGTTTTGGAACACCTTCTGGAATCTGAATCAGATGTGGAACCTAGTGACACCGGAATGGAGTAAGCGCTGGGTGAATTCACAGCTCGCGATGTACGACGCCTATGGCTGGCTAGCCAAGGGGCCTGCGGGGATGAACTACATCCCGGTGATGGTGGGTGAGCACGAGATATCCCAGATGGTGTCTGCTTACCAGATGGGCATTCGTGAGTTCGATGTAAAGAAACTACTAAAGGCAGCGGTGAAGATGCAAACGACTCCGCCGCAAAAGTTGTTCACTGGTTTCGTTGGCAACCGCGATTTGGTCGAGTATGAAAAACATAAATACGTTCCCTCGGATAAAGGACGCTTCTCAAATACTATGGAGTATTCCTATGACGACTGGACGGTTGGACAACTGGCGAAAAAATTAGGTGACAGTGCTGCTTACCGGAAATTCAATGACAGGGGATATTGGTGGAAGAATGTCATCGACACGGCGGGATACAGTCATATGAAGTTGAGTAACGGGGAGTGGACGACGAATTTTGATCCATTCCGTACCGGCGCCAATGAAGAGTATGTTGAGGGCAACGCCTGGCAGTTAAGTTTTTTTGTGCCACAGGATGTGTCCGCGCTTGTGAAGCTGATCGGCAGAAAAAAATTCATCGATCGGCTGGAATGGGGTTTTAAGGCGAGTGAGCCATGGAGATACAATGGCATGAATGATAAATACTGGGATTATCCCGTGGTCCAGGGCAATCAGCAGTCGATGCATTTTGCGTTTCTGTTTAACTGGGCTGGCAAGCCATGGTCTACCCAAAAATGGACCCGTTCTATTATTGAACGGTTTTATGGGTTCGGTGTTGGCAATGCTTATTTGGGTGATGAGGACCAGGGGCAGATGAGTGCCTGGCTGGTGATGGCCTCGCTTGGTTTGTTTCAGACAGATGGTGGCAGCCGGGTAGATCCTGTTTATGAAATCGCAAGTCCGCTTTATGAGAAAGTGGAGATCGACCTCGGGCAAAGGTTCGGCAGGGGTAAGAAGTTTACGATCGTTGCGGAGGGCGCATCGCGGACGAATATGTATGTGCAGAATGCGGTGTTGAATGGCAGGGTTTTGAAGTCGTTTAATTTTCCGGCTGCCGAATTGTTGAAGGGAGGGTCGTTGGTTCTGAAGATGGGGCCCAGGCCAAATACGAACTGGGGGCTGTTGAGTGTAAAATGACAGCGCGGGGTTTACCTCAATAGGATAGATTTTTTTTCAACTTGTCGACTCAGGTGGCTTGGTTGTCTATTCTTCGGTCTGCTCCGAGGGTACCGCGGTTATTTTTGATTTATGAAAATTTTCAGGCAGGTGATTCCTGGCGATATTTATTAAATCAACGATCATGAAAGCGTCTACAGAAAGAAAAATAATCCGCTGGCTTCATATCATTTTGAGCATCCCCCTTGTTGGATATATATACGGACCGGTTTCGACGATACCGGTTTCAGCGATGATTGTCCGATGGATCATGTTTCCCATAGTGGTGCTTTCGGGTTTTTGGATGTGGAAGGGGCAGGCGATCAGGAAATGGTTTAGGAAGAAAGGCAAACTGGCGTACAGCGGTAGCGAGGGTGTGCGGGTGGGTAATTAGAGGCCTATATAGCCGGTGGTTCCTGTGGCGTGTGAGGCTGGGAATATGAGTTTGGGGTTTGATTTTTAAGACTTATTTTTGCCAGCCTTCGGAATACCGGGGGAACTGATACGGAGAGGTGCCTGAGTGGCCGAAAGGGCCGGTTTGCTAAACCGTTGTACGAGCTTAAACTTGTACCGAGGGTTCGAATCCCTCCCTCTCCGCCTTTCACGGAACGACCTGATTATCATCTATTTATAAGGTTTTTGGGAGGCCATGAAATCTCCTTGAACCTACCCACTCAAAATGGCCCAAGAAGCGCAAAGTTTACTGACATCATATTAGAGTCGCGATGAAGTAGTCGTCTATTGAGTACAACTGCCTCTCACTATATGTGGATACACAATTATTCAAAACTGTTTTGATGTCTTGAATCCTCAATCACTGATTGAGGAATTATACACGCGCTAACGCTGTCTACAAAAATGGAGCATTTGGGATCAGCCAATCGAAGTAGTAAATAAATCACGAGCAAACGGCTGCAATTATAATTCGAGGGTTGAATAAGCGAAGATTTAGGAGAAATAGCCGTTGACTTGAGGAGCCAATACTTTTCATATGCAAGGCGAGGTTGAAGCGTGAGGAGAGCATATTGAATATACGAAAACGTCGCCACATTTGGCGCAAGCAATACCACAACAATGCACAACGGATTTCATGGTGCCGCGAAACGATCGTATCTTATCAATAAAATCAGCATGTTAAAAGCAGCGAAAAAAATCGGCGGCAAAAAAGAGCGCCTCAGGTAAACTAGAATTAATTGAACCAGGCAATGATAAACAATATATCGTAGAAATGCAAAAGGACAGACTGAAGAGAGTGACGACCAGGGTAAATCTTTGAGCCAGGACGTAAAAAAGACCGCCAAAAAGAAGGTGAAGCCTGGCTATGACGACGGGGGTGATCAGACTCCGGAAAGAAATCAGCCGTCAAAAAACGGATGTAATTATAGACAAGAAAGTAAGTTGGACTGGCAAAAAATTAAAGAAGAGATATATTATTGGGACGGCTCCCTGCGGGATATTTATGTAGTCGGGACGACTAAAGGTGACTGGAAAAAATGGGTTGACTTCGTCAACGAGAATTACCGCGTCTCGTTTACTGAATACGATACCGAAACGGTATACGACAAGATTGCCTGGACCATCATAGAGGAACGCTTCGCGGGCAACTACGATCTGGCATATCGGGCTAGCTTTGATGTCGGCGATATTATCCTCAACACTTTTTTCTTTACGGAAGAGCAGATTGAAAACGATATTACACCATCGGAAATAACCACACTCGAAGCCCACGAGCAGTTAATGAATTATATGCAGGCCGTAGCTTCACTCTTAAACAAACCCGTACGGCTTTCAAATGAAAATCATCCCGAGCAAATACTGATTGAAGTACTGCCTTACAGTCTGTGATATTCATTGTTCACGCTTATCTGATCAATCCGCCTTATTTATGGGTTGTTTTACGGCCGCACATTTACAAATCCATCAAACCCAACAGCATTTCCAAATTCAACTGCTGTCTTACCTAACTGTAAAGAATTGAATTGCCTTTCGATTTTATCGGAGTTCACTTGACTAATCAATTTTAATTTTGGTACTTCATAGTCAAATTCTTAAAAGCGGTCGCCAAATTTGTTGATTATTGTGTCATAAGAAACAAGTCCGCTCTCCTCGACTTTTGCAAATAGCTTTTTATATTGCTTCTGGATAATCACAAAGTCAACAGCTGGTAAAATGATAGGGATATGATTGGGCCAAACACAAGCTGTGTAAAGCAGGCCATCTTCTTTACTTTTTAAAACAAAATAACCTGGAACAAAGATATCTTCCATCAAATTATTTTCTAAATCATCTTTATGAAATTGGAACCACCACAAATAATTTGATTTTTCAACGGGGAGATATTCTAGGTTGAATTCCTCCAAAATGGTTTAGTGTTACTCCATCGTTGTGTC
The DNA here is from genome assembly GCA_963808065.1 of uncultured Chitinophagaceae bacterium. Classification (GTDB taxonomy): domain Bacteria; phylum Bacteroidota; class Bacteroidia; order Chitinophagales; family Chitinophagaceae; genus Flavitalea. The sequence continues at coordinate 294,362 of CAWEEK010000005.1, read as the reverse complement.
GAAACCACTGGTCTTGAAAATATCCTGTTGGGAATTTCCTTGGATTCTCTGGGTCTGTTTCGTCTTGAGGATCTAAGACATATAAGTCAAGGTCTCGAATGAATGCCTCAATAATTGGAAATATTTCAACTCCGAAGAATTTGGGTCTGGAAAAATTTATACTGAAGCTGAAGTTTAAAGATGCAAAGTCTTTAAAATTATCAAAGGTTTCGATGCTATCTACCTCGTTTTCCGGTTCATTCCATTCGATACTGAAATAAACACCGCTTGTTGGATTTTCATAACTCCATTGTCTTGGATGATCACTGTTGTTATAAGGAAGATTATTTGTAAGGTATTTCCCTACTTGTTCTTCTGTCAGTTGACACTCTTTTCTTTTATAAAAGTATAAGTCGAAGCTCATGTGTTTTTTATTGTAAACTTCTGGAATCCCAAATATAGGAGTAACGTATTTACATTTTGGTAACTATATACGTGTTAGGACAGATCAAGCCGGCCCTTAACTTCATTGAAAGACAACAACCCGCTATCTGTGATGCTTTTGAAGAGGATTTTGGAGATTGACCAGATGAAGAGACTTTTGTATCTTAAGAATACGTCGATTGAAATGAGCTATTGTCAGGATCAAAACCGGGTTGATCATTTTTGAATATGCGTTATATATGAAAGCGTTTTTAATGGTATTATCGTTGTGGATAGTTTTGACTGTAGTGACAGGTAGATTTGAGTCTTCAAGTGATGGATATAGCGAGTTAGGCTTTCCCTTTGTTTTTTATCGGAGTTTTTCTGGAAAATGTACCGAATGTGCAGATACTGGAGTGTTATGGCGGGGCGTTGTTCTTGATTGCGGTATTGTTCTTTTAACCGCTTATATTTTGCATTTGATGCTAAAGAATTGGCTAGAAGTAGACATCATCTTCCTCTTCCTGTGATAAGAGCAGGAGTGTATTAATCATACAGTTATTCAAAAGAGCTATTGCAAAATAAACGGCAGATCAGAATACTTTCTTCTTGTATCAATAACTTTCGTTGGTGCAACAACGAATTCCAGGGGGTGAATGGGAATTCTCAAATTCAATTAAACCCGCGAAATTGTCTATAATGCCACCATAATTGAAAATTGCACAAATTACGCATACTAGGAGTGTTCATTTTCTGTTATAGACCTCGGACCACTATGATTAAAACACCTCCTATGCGCCTTTTATTCCTCCTCTTATTTTCAACTCTGTTAATAGATGTTAATGCTCAAGTTTTAGAAAAGAAGTCACATAAGGACAAGAAAACGGGGGTAATTTCAAGATCTGTGAAATCCACTGGCGTGGGAACCCCAAATGCGGGAAGAACCGCCTACTTCAAAAGCCTTCCATTTAATGCATTTGTGTCTGTTACTAAAACTGACACGGGCAGTTATTATGTGGAGTTTAGTGGAATGTGTCAAGATGGACGTTATCGAATTGATAGGGGTGATTCATTAAGAATTTATTTGACTGATAGTTCAATCCACTGGTTACGAGCTGATTTGGACACAAAAACTCAAAGAACGAAGGATGTGGGTGGCTCTGTTATTGGCTATTGGTACAACAGGTATGTTCTGGATTCAACCAACCTTGTACTCTTTTCAGAGAAAGAGATCAGTCATGTGCAAGTTGCGGCCAAAGGAAAGAAACGGACATATCAATTTGGTTACGTTGTGCATCCGGATAAAGGAAATTATATAAAGAATTCATTGGCACTTCTTTCTAATACGCCATTCAAGAACTGAAGTATTCCTTCGATTTCTTAGAATTGTTTGCGTCACCAAACTATGTGGCGAACAAGCCTAGACATCGATCTTTTTCGAAAATCAAACCAGTGAAGAGAAATAGAATATTTACAACTATAGTGTTGTTTCTTTTGATTCTTGGTATAACAGCGTACCATTTCCGGTATGTATTTCTGGTAAATGAAGTAAGTGAGAAGTTTATTAAAGAGCAATTTGTTGGTAAGCAAGTAAAAGGCCGAGTATCTAATATTGTCAAATATGGAAGAGGTCGAATTGTTTTAGTACTAGAAAACTACGATTTTAAGACCCTTACATATGGTATGCTATGCATTGATGAATCTTTAATAAAGAAAATTTCAATCGGAGATAGTGTGTATAAGAAAGTTGGAACGTCTGACTTGCAAGTGAGATCAAAAAATGGATTTTCAGCAACCTTTTCCGCGACTTTTTGTGATTAGGCTTAATTTGAACATTACAAAATAAGGACACAGCCGGCTTATGAAGGCTACACCATTAATCTCCATTTATTGATCGGTCAAGCCTCACTCTTGGCAGGGTGATTTCGGAAATTGAAGGTGTAAAAGAATTCAACGATATTAAAAAATGCGAGGTAAATCTTTGTTTTTAGTTTCGGGCTTCATCCTATGGTGTTCTTGTGTTACAGATGATTATTTACCTGGTTTCGATTTCAAGTTATTTAATGATTCGGAAGCAGAGGAACTCGCACATGTAGTGGAAGCAGAAGATACTTTAGGTATAAATAAAATATTGCAAGCTGACCCTGACAAGGCTAATTACCAGGAGCCCAAGTTTGGCAACACAGTTCTTATGTTAGCCGTCGCAAACAGTAAAACAAGGTCCGTCGAGGCTCTATTGGAGAACGAGGCAGATCCAAATCTCGCTTCAAAAGACGAGGGTTACAATGCCCTGACAGTAGCATGTGACAACATTTATGTACCATCTTGTGATACCTCAGTGGTAGAGGCAATGATTCGACATGGTGCGGATTTGAACTTGGTTCAATTCGCTAAAGAGGACTCAAGTGAACAGCGGAAGATAATTGGTACTCCGTTAAATATCGCAATTTCATCAGGGAAATGTTATGATTTTATTGTTTATCTGGTTACGCATGGCGCAGATATCATAAGTACCCAGAAGGGGATTCGACCGACGGCCCACTAACATATTGTCTGCTGACAAACAATCTTAGAGTAGCCAGATATTTGATCGTTAATAGGCACGCCATTGTTCCGCGTTATGTTTTTAAGCGACAGGCAGGTTTGAGTTATCCTGGAGAGCCCGCGCGATATCTCGCAGTTCCAGACTTGCTTAATGAACAGTCCTATCAAAGAGGATCCGAAAATGAAAAACAAAAGATCGAGATTCTGGGGTATTTGAAAAGTAGAAATTTGAAATGACTTTTTTTATTCTGGAGGTGGCACGCAACTTTATCGCTGAGTAAATAGACAAAGTAATTCAACTTTTCCTATGAGTGTCAGAAATTCATTAACAACCCTAATTGATGTTGCGTTGTTGGAAATCGACAATGTGATTGAGAAGTCCAAATTTTATACTGCGGAATCTGAGCCAATTGTTAGTACAAAACCGGTATTAATTCTCTTGAAGCAAGAGGCTGCTCCAATCCAACTAAAATCAATACGAGGGTGTTGAGAGCAATGCATGACTTACGTATGTCGGCTTATAAGGAGTTTGAAAATACTTCCTTGGAGGAGGTTCTAAACAAACTTGTTACTGCATTATACCATCAAATTCGTTGGTACGCTATAGCTGCACAACGAACTTGCCTACTTTTTAAAATCCATGGATAAGTATGTTCTTGTTGACAACCGAACACCCGAAGATATTGATGACCAGCGGCCGGACAACTATGATATGACAAAATCGGCAATTTGATCCGTGATCGGTCGCAAGGTCTGGACAGTGTTCAGTGGACGATGTATGGCAAGATCCAGACATGTCATAGCAAATATCCCAATTTAAGTGATTCTCTACGGAATTAGAATTGTAGCTGGTGTATCAGTTGGATATTCGATGCTATCGACATTGAAAAATAACATATCTTAATCGCCCCTAAATACGTTAGCCCATGCTTCACCTTATCCTTTGTGTTTCATTCGCAATATTTGCAACCTTAAACGTGGCTTCTCAAAGCATCAAGCCTTACAACGAAAGTGCATCACACTTCTCCACGCCGCCAGTCATTGACATCACCCGAGGCAAATTTGAGTATAAAGACATGTACAGGGCTTTCCGGAAAGCTGGAAGCGGGCTCACTTCAATGACAAAAACTTAGCGGATACTCGAAAGTGAATACGATCATTTACAAAGAAAAGAAAGAAGTCGTTTCTACTAGCTATGTAGAACGCCAAAATTTGACCATGAGAATGCACATGAGGAGATTTACAAGGCTTACTAATGCTTTCTCAAAGAAACTGGAAAATCATTGCTGCGCTATTGCCTTGCATTTCGTCTATTACAATTTTGCAAAAGTTCACAAAACGCTCAGGGTTACTCCTGCAATGGAAGCCAAACTTGCAAAGAAGCCTATGACAATTGAAGATATTGTTAATCTGGTTCCAAGTCCAGAAGCAAAGAAAAGAGGAGCATACAAGAAAAGCAAGGCCAAGTAAACGGTCTTTTTATTTTCTGGGATATGAACTATCTTTTATACTCAGGTAATATGAACAGTCAAAAAACTCCTATGAATAAACTATCGCTCTTATTTGTGCTATCAATAATCGGATTTTCATGCAATAATATCAGCCACTCCACAAGAAAAGAAATTGTGATGAGAGAGGTCGCTGCGAAATTTATTGAAAGTCTAAAAAAGGCTGATACAACATCAGCATTGGCATTGTTTGATGCTGAGCCCTTTTCCGACAGGCACTTTTACGCTGAAAATATCCTCTTCCATGGCGAAATTTATCAGAAGATAATCGGAAAATATGGCGACGCGAGCTTACAAAATCTTAAACTAGGCAAAGATTCTGTTCTCGGCACCAACCTTGCATTATTGCCATTATTGCCAAAACCAGATACGTCCCTGAACCTTAAATATTTTAATCTTGAACTGAAATTTTATCCAGATAGATGGTTTAATGGCAAAATATTGCATTATACTATTGATGTTGGGGTTTTGGACATGAGCGGAGCTGAACCTCCTCCAACAAACTAAGAAATTTCAAACTGAGACACTACCGGAATTCGGCAATTGACGCAAAAAACGTATCTTAGTTGTACTTCATTCCTTCTCAGTAAGATTCGTTACTCCCGGATAATTCGAGAACCATTTGGAGGCAAATTATTTTAAGATCGAAGATTTTTTATTGGATTTGAAAGTGAATTTTTCACTGTGAGCGAAGTTAACATGGCAATACCTAAGGCAACAAGTAATAAAATCGGTTTCACAATTAGTCCAAAATCGATTGTTATTCTATATGGAAATTCGTTTAGAAACTCCTGCCCGGCCCAAATCCCCACAGGAAGTCCAAGTATTATTGCGAGACTTATCAAGAAAAAATATTCTCTAGTTAGGAGTGCAAAGATTTGACGCGGATTTGCACCGAGGACCTTTCTTAAGGTAGTCTCTCTGACTCTTTGATTTGTTGAATACGTTACAATTCCAATTAGACCAATACATCCCATAATTAAAAATGCGACGGTGAAGAACAAGACTACATTAATGTCGCCACTGTGTGCCTGAAGCTCCTTATAGGTATCTTCCCAACGCAGATATTCAAGTGGCCGACCTATGGAACTCTGAATTTGACTACTCGACAGTGATGCTTCTATTTGGGTTTGATTCGAGGGATGAACTCTAACATTGAGGTAAGCTAACCTCGCTGGATCGAACCTTAACATTAAAGGCTGGATAGTTCGCTTGAAATTTTGAAAATGAAAGTCTTTAAGAACTCCGATAATTCTCAATTGAGTTGAATCATCAATTGAAATTGATTGGGATAATGCATCATTAACATTTTTAAATTGTAGTTTTGATGCAGCTGCCTCATTGATAACAACGCAATTCGAGTTGGAAGCAGAATCACTTGTAAAGTTGTTACCGGCTGCTATTTCTAATTGTAGTTCGGGAATAGTATTCTCATCAATATAGTAAGTTGCCATTCTAACTTTCTCGAGAGGATTGCTATTCCAAATATCTATTTCGTCTGTGGGCATATAGCCAAGATTAGTCGAGATGCCCGACAGACCCTCAACTCCCGGCAGCTTTCCGATTTCATCTTTAATAATGGCGAACTCTCTATGATTGCGGATCGGAATACTTGTTACATTCTTATATGAGTACCCGTAGTCGCTATTAGCCATAAATCTCGTTTGGCCAAGCAAGACAACTACAAACAAAATCATCGCGAAGGAAATAGCAAATTGAAGTACAATGAGCACCTTTCGAAATGACAAACCGCGCATCGCAACCTTGGTGAAAAGATTATACAGTAGATTTAGAGGCTTAAAGGACGATAATATTAAGGCTGGAATTACACCCGCTATCAAGCCAACTAACAGAGCAAATCCTAAAAAGATACCAAGAAGGTTTACGCTAAATTGAGCATTTCGCAGGAGTGTCTGAAATGGTCCTAGAGTAATTAGGAATGGAAATATAGCTAAACTACATACAAATGATATTAATGCTAATGTGACAGACTCAGTAATAAATTGCCAAAATACATGTGTTCGTGCAGCGCCAACGATCTTCCTGATCCCTATTTCTTTGCTCCTGGAAAGACCTAAGGCAATCATGACACTTGAATAGTTAAATGCGGTGAGACAGACTATCAAGGTGATAATAGTAGCAAATACTGCCACTGTTGAATACGATAGTGCGCGACTGTTTTCCATCCAAATATCCTTGGTGGGAGAAATATCTGATAATGACTGTGGGACAAGTCTGATGTTTTTTAAATCGGACTGAGTTTTAAATCCAGATACTAACTTTCTTGTTAGCTGAAGAACAGAGCCTTCCACGTCCTTTTGGGAAACGTCTTTGCGCCTCACCACGTATAGATATGATGCGGTATAATTCGTTGGATTCTTGAAATTGCTGTCTAGTTTTCGTTGATCAATTAAACTATTGATATTTTTAGAGGGAAGCAGAAAATCATTAGTTATGTGACTTTTAATAAGAGACTCATCATAGATCGCGGATATTCTGAAATCTCCAATTTGATCTATGCTAATTATTTCTTCAATAGTTTGCGTTGAGTTAAAAATTCTCTCAGAGAGCTGTTTGGATATTGCGATCTGATTCAGGTTTTCCGACTCGCTATCAAATTTCCCATTTAGTTGTATGAATCCAAACAAGCCGGTATAATTTCCCGTTACAATTGCACCATTAGCTGTATATCTTTCGTTTCCGAATGTGATTTGTTTGCTAAACAGTGGCACCAGACTCACGAACGATGAGAAAGACGAAGAGTCAAGGACACTTTTCTCTAAATATGGGCTTGTTGCATAAGTGCCCTTTTCCCCTGAGCGGTTTGTTATGACGGAGTTTATTCGGTAAATATTAGTTACTTCTGGATTCTGACTATCATAATTAAATTGATTGTATGACACAAAAAGTATTACCAGGCAAATAGAAATGCTTAATGTTACTGCCGTAATATTCAAAAAAGTATAGAAGGGTTGTTTTATTAGGCTGCGTAGTGCTATTTTGAGATAGTTGTAAAACATAGCTAAGAAAGGTTTATTTCTCTATGCTGAATTGAAACATGATGAGCGAACTGCTTGCATAGAGGTCTGGTATAAGGAACAATAGGTTGCCATGTCAGTCTGATCAATAGGGTATCTTCTTTAGCTTGAACTCATATTTCCCAATAGTAACTATTCTTTATCAGTTTTCACCCTCAGCTTAACACATTTTAGTTCATTCGAACATAGACTGAACTGCCGGGAAAAGATAATTCGGCAAGAAAATCGTTATCGGTGTGTCCTTGATACCAGTGTCTATATTTCTTATCGCTAAAATCATATATATTAAGTATCAAATATCTTTGTTCTAAGTGAAATCTTTTAAGTTCGACAAAGAAATTACTTACGCGTTGTCCTTTTTTTGTAAAAGTTGAACAGTTGAATTTTAGAAAGAGTCGCGCTGTAGTGTCGGAATTGATTTTCCCCCATACCCTTCTATTAATGATTAAGTCTCCTGGTATATAGTCGACGTCGAACTTTTCTTCGTTTTCCACAGAGTCAAAAACAATATATAATCCGTTAAGGCTTCCTACAGCAATTTTTTCATTGATTTGAATAATCAAGTTTATATTCATTTGAGCTAAACAAGCAGCCTGGACACCGATTAACAGAAGTGACACAAGTAAGAAATTACGGCTCATGCTACGCGGTTTATCAAGTACGAGAAACGAGATTTATATCTGATAATGTTAAGATAGGGAAGATTTTATAAGAAAGAACCAAACGATGATTGAATTGAGTCCAGCATCTTGTTGTGATAGACGTCACTTTTGACTTATTAGCAGTTTAGCAGGGTCATATGCGCTCCTCAAGAGGTTCTCCTCGCTGCCGAGGATCTTAAGTTTCATAAAGACCTACTCAGAACCTACCGGGAGGCATTTTTGTTTTACTTTTAACGAAGCCAATTCCCTTAAATTTGAAAATTGTACGGTACTCTTTCAAAGTCCTTTTTTGGTCGTATACGTGCTTCTTACTTCCATTTTGCTTATTTGCTGGCGTTCTGGCGATATTTGGATTTTCCACAGTTCGTTGGAATAATTCACCTGTGTATGGATTTACCGGTTTCCTATTAAGTTTAATAATGATCCCTATCGGAGGATCGATATTCGCTGCGTTAAGTTGGCTTGCATTAAGTTCTGGTCGCTCGATTTACAATTTGATTGTTGCTTTCAAATCATAAGCCCTCATTGCCGACTGAAGGCGCTAGAGAATTTAGTCTTCCTAACCAATCTATTCCATCTGATGCAGTAATCAAGCGATAATCTAATGATGATAGAAAAACACGAAACTAAACTGGTAGGCTCTTGGAAATTTGATGGCAGTACTGTTGTAAGTGGTGAAATCACCAAGCGAATTGAATTGTTAACTTCTAGTTACTTAAGGAAGATCGCGCAAGATGAAAGTGGATGGGATATCTTGTATCAAGACCCGCAAGATGGTTAGATACTGGGAGTTAATTTATCCCAAAAGAGAATTCCAAGGAGGGGGCCGCCGTTATTGAATCATTTATCAGTAGAAGAAGCAAAAAAGAAATATTATTTTTTAATGAGCTAGACTGCAGCGCTTGATGCGTTTCTTTTATTTCCAAATCCGGTCGAATAACAGTTCAGTTACCAATGCAATAATTACTATTAAAGAAAAATGTCATGCAACTTAGGAACCTATCAGGCGATGAGGCTAATCTTTTGAAAGCGCTAATCAAAAAAGCAAAAATTTCCATTGCTGAAGATTTGTACGACAAAATTAAAGTCAAAACAATGGATGACAGCGGTATGGGTAGCTTACTCTTGTTCCCTGATGGAACAGAGGTTGAAGGTAGAAGATTTGGGTATAGAGCTTCTGAAATTCAATTTGAAGATTCCGATGGGGTACCTGTTTTAGTCTCCTTGAATATTGATAGCAATGACAAACTTTTTGAAATTGACAGCTGGAAAATGAATTATCAACCACTTCTTAAAATTCCGGTATTCGAATGACGACGCCCCCACCAACGGGATCGCTGAAGGCAATCCCTTTTTATTCGCCGTAGCTTCAGCGAAGGTGAACCCAATTCCTCAATCACTGATTGGGAAATTATACACTGACTTGTAATTTGCAAACTCCCGCAAAAAAATTCTTCTCCAGTCATAATCACTCTAATTTTAATATCACAATTTTATTGTGAACATCTGACCAATTTATTTTAAATGTATGAAAACGCTATTTTGGTTAAGTATTGGCCATCTCAAGATATTCGCAAATGTCTGCATGAATTCGCTATTTAATATTTTGCAATATATCGTTCTTGAGTTCCATTTCAATTCGCCTTCTTCGTTTTCTTTCTTTTTTTGAAAACTTCATGTATTTAGAAAAAATAGTATAAGCAGTCCAGGTCTGATTTTAATTCCTATTGCAGTTGAAACAATAAATCTTAATCTCTAAACCATTTGCATTTACCAACTTCATTTATAATTTTACATCGCATCACTTCCGAACGTGATAAAAACCTAAACCTATGAAACCAACTCTCCATTCTCACATTTCCTTCGTCTCATTTGTTATTCCACTACGACTTTTTAAAACGCTAGTTATTTAGGCACCACCTTTTCTTTCAGATTATCATCTAACAATGACATAGAATTTCTATGTCGTACAACCAATCCTATGAAAAAAATTATTCTCTTTTTTACTGGCAAGTTCTGTACGCATCAATTTCAAAATCACTCTCACTATGATGTGTGGATTTGCAGGAAATGCAGGAAGCGCTATTAAATCGACTAATGCGAGCACGAACCATATATCGAGCAATTTTAGTCGCGATCATTCTGATTGGGACCCGGGATGTATGCTTATCTCAGGATTCCACTTCGGCTTATAACAAAGTATACAACCTTCCTGACAGATTTTTTGGATCGGTCCATGACAAGTCGGAAAAATTACAGAACCGGGTGAACAAGTCAACAGAGAGATACCTGAACAAACTTGCCCGTCGCGAACTAAAGATGCAGCGCAAACTGGCTAAAACCGATTCAACTGCTGCCAAAGAAATATTTGGCAATGTTAATCTGCGATACGACAGTCTTAAGGCAGGCCTTCATAACAATATGTCACATCCACAGGTCTATAGTCCAAGGATTGACTCGATGAAAACGGTACTCAAATTCTTTGATCAAAACAAAGTGCTCAGTCAATCTCCAGAAATGCAAAATAAGTTGAAAGGGGTGATGTCGAGTTATGGCGATGCCCAGGGGAAACTAGATCAATCCAACTTTATTGAGTCGCAACTCAAGGAAAGGCAGGATTACTTAAACAATAAGCTTCAGAACTTTCCAGTAGCTAAAGAGCTTCAAAAGTATAAGGAACAGGTCTACTACTATCGCAGCCAGATGGATCAATACAAGAAGATCTTTGAAGATCCGGCAAAGCTAGAAGGGACGTTGTTGCAGGTGGCAAATAAAATTCCGGCATTCAATACCTTCTTTGCCAAGAACTCTCAACTCGGGCAAATATTTCGTTTGCAGGGTAACGACGATATTTCCGCAGCAGACATGAACGGTCTGCAGACCAGGGACGCCATCATGCAGCAGATGGGTACTCAGATTGGAAGCGGTGCTGGTATGACCCAGGAGATGAACAGCAGCATGGCCACAGCACAATCCAGTCTCAGCAGTTTAAAAAACAAAATCAATCAATCCGGGAGTTCTGGAGGCAGTGAATCGGACATGCCCAATTTTCGAGCAAATGAACAAAAAACCCGGAGTTTCCTAAAGCGACTGGAATTCGGGACCAATATGCAGAGTGCAAAAAGTGATTATTTCTTTCCAACAACCACAGATATCGGACTAAGTGTAGGGTATAAATTCACCTCAACAGCGGTCGCTGGGGTTGGGGCCAGTTATAAGCTGGGCCTCGGAAATGGTTGGAAACATATTTCCTTAACTCACGAAGGTGTAGGATTAAGAACATTCACAGACATCAAATTAAAAGGCAGTTTTTGGATCAGTGGTGGCTGGGAATTTAATTACCGGACTGCTTTTAAGAAAGTTGAAGAGCTTAAAAGCTTCAATGCCTGGCAGCAGAGCGCCCTATTGGGTGTCAGCAAAAAAATAAAATTGAAATCCAAGACTGCCAGCCTTCAGGTGATGTACGATTTGCTGGCCTACCGGCAAGTCCCGACTGCGCAGCCGCTTGTTTTTAGAACCGGATATACGTTTAAATAAATATACAAAGCTATAATCCCAATACCCTATGATCAACCAAATTCTTAACCTTCGAAAAAACCTTATCCTGGCTCTTGCGCTTTTTTGGACATACTGCGCTATTGGTCAAACAGGAACACCTCCGTACTCCTTCAATAAAATTATACCGGCCTCTCCAACGTCCGCGGCGCTGGGAGCCTACGGAAATGTTCCTGTCAGCCTGTACAATGGGACGCCGAACATATCTATTCCTTTGTATAAAATTCAGACTACAAGCAACAGTCTGGATATTGAACTCAGTTATAGTGCAACGGGTGTAAAAGTATTGGAAGACGCCTCATGGGTAGGATTGAAGTGGTCGCTTAGTGCCGGAGGAAACATCAGCCGCGTTGTTCGGCAGAAGGATGACTTGATAGGCCAGGGAGGCTATTATGAGGCAGGTACCCTACCTGCGAATGGCAGTCAAACACAGGCGACAAGAGACTATCTAGATAATGTATATCTGCAGACTATTGATGCGGAACCGGATGTTTTCAGTTACAACTTCGCGGGCTACTCCGGCCGCTTCGTGCTAAGCAAAAGGAATGATAGTTCGGTCGCGTTTGTCGACAAAAAAGAATAATTTAGACATAAAATATACTCCATACAGTGGAGTTGGTTGGGTTGCAACGGATGGAAAAGGATATAAATTCTACTTTACAACTTCGGAAAGCGCCCAGAATTATTATCTATCAACGGGAACTGAATATACGGCCATCAATGGCATAAATGGACTTAATTACGACATTAATTCATCGCCTATTACGGCCTGGTATTTAGATTCGATCGTGTCCCCCACGTCTGAAATAATCAAATTTGAATATGTGAAGGGAAAAAGTTTAAGCGTCGTAAGTAAGTCGGAAACGTACCTGCAGTTTGACAAGCTCCTGACGCCAAACTGCGTGGGAGACTTTCCAAATAGTGTACATACATATGATGCGTCTCGGCAAGAGATTACTGATGTATACCTGCGCCGCATTGTTTTCCAAAATGGATCGCTTGAATTCAGCACATCGACCAGGAATGATGTCGAGTATATAAGTAGCCCAAATGGATTCTTGGCTCCATCAAAATTAGATAGTGTGACATTAAAAAACGTGCAGGGAGAACGTCTGAAGAAATTTATCTTTAGTTATAGCTACTTCGATGCGACCAACCCTAATAGCAGATATCTACGTCTGAAACTTGATTCAATTACTGAGTATGGTAGAGGTCAAAGCAAGAAGCCTTCTTATGTCTTCAGTTATATTAATCCGAACGTATTGCCGGACAAGTATTCGAAGGGTGTGGATAATTGGGGCTTCTTCAATGGGAGGAATAATTCCACACTGTTACCTACTCCTGACTACTCATCGATTTCATTCGAAGGTGGAGATAAGTCGGCGGACACTACTAGTCTGTTTGCCATTAATGGAACGCTGTCTCGGATTCAATACCCGACCGGCGGATATACAGACTTTGAATATGAGCTTCATGATTACTCTAACCTTCGACACCATCAAAAGTATACTTTCAATAATAGATACGCATTCGTAAGAGCGAACCCAAGTGTAAACCCACAGGGTGATCAAACCGAATGCTATTTTACCGTAAAGCCTGGTATCGAACATCCAAACGATCCGATACCAGTGACATTCAGTTGCAGTTACCAAAAGGTAGATCCGAACGCAACCGATGGTCCTGTATTGGGCTACTCGAACGTTTACAAAATCAATAGCAACGGTACTACTACCCCGGTTGCAGACTGTTCTACGGCAAATTATGGAGAACCTAATCCTAGTCCGACAAACTTCATAAGAAATCTGGCGCCTGGAAACTACCGGATAAACCTTCTTTCATCATACGGATGGTCAAGATTTATGTCTGCCAGCTGGAAGGAGGATTCGCTAATCCAGTCGGATGAGCGAATTGGAGGGGGGATCAGAGTGAAATCGATTGCGGATGTTAATAGTGCTGGTAATAAGGTGTACAAGAAATTCAGCTATTTGAATAGCGATGGCAAAAGTTCTGGCATTCTCTTGGATTATCCTGCCTACAGTGTGATTTTTGAGGTTGAGCGGTTTGCATTTACCCCGCCCGTTGGAGAAATTCCTGGATTCACCTGCACCTTCCAGGCGATTTTCTCACAAATATATTCCCAATCCTTTTACCCTAGCGGGCTTTCTTCAGGGACAGGAAACGTTGGTTATTCAAGGGTGACCGTTTCGCAAGGTGAAAACGCCCAGAACGGAAGAACGGAACATTATTTTCACAACCAGGCAGGTCTGATCGATTCTTTCCCAGGTGTGTCTTTAATAAATGATCCGATAAACGGTGAGCTTGATTCAGTGATCACAATCAATTTGGCTGGGGATTACTTAAAAAAGGAAATATTTCAGTATCAGAATATGCAGATTGATACACTGCCAGCGATCAAATTGTTCGTCAGTCAACCGCAGCAGAGTGCGAACGGCATGGATCCGGAACCATATTATGCAAAGTTTTATAACAATTACTCGAATTGGGTTGTAAACACGGGAAGGACTGAAATAACTTTTAGCGGAACCAATCAGCTAATCGAAAATACGGTCAACTATTTTGAGAACAGCGAACATAGAGAAATTACCAGAACGGAACGTTGGCGTAGCGATGGATCAAAAATTACAATAAAATTTAAACGGCCAGGTGAATATGCGGTTAGCGGAGGTGCCTCTCCCGTTGAGCAAATGAGAAATCGCCATGTCATCACTCCGGTGATTGAACAGCAAACTCTTTTGCAAAAAGGCAGCGTAAAAACATTACTTTCTGGAAATTTCGCAGCTTATAAGACTTTTAGTCCCACAGTATGTAAGCCAAATATCATATACGATATTGAAACAGCCGTTCCGCTCAGTGATACGACAGCATCTTCTTATGGCTCTACTGGACAGCCAATATTGCAGTCAAATTATGCGCCGCATGTCTATATAAATCAGTATGACGCTTACGGAAACGTTCTCGAACAGCAAAAAGCAAATGACATCAGAGAAGTGTATCTCTGGGGCTACAATAATCAATACTGCGTCGCGAAGGTGATGGGAAGTGATTATGCAAGCGTGAGTGGCATTATAACGCAAGCGCAGATAGATGCGGCCACGGGAAGCGATGTGCAGATGCGTAGTGTGTTGAATGCGCTCAGGAACGCGCTGCCCAACGCACTTGTTACCTATTATACATATGCTCCGCTTGTCGGGATGACAAGTGAAACCGACCAGGCAGGGAAAACAATTTATTACGAATACGACGAATTCAATCGACTCTCACTTATAAGAGATCAATACGGAAATATTTTAGAGGCTATTTGCTATAATTATGCGGGTCAGCAAGAAAACTGCCAAGGCGTTATTACTTATGCAAATGAAGCCAAGAGTGGTAGTTTTACGCGGAACAATTGCGCCGCGGGAGCTGTAAGCTCATCCGTAACTTACATCGTTCCTTCGGGCACTTATACCTCCAATATTAGTCTGGCTGCGACAAATCAGCTTGCCCAAAATGACGTTAATGCAAATGGCCAGGGTTATGCAAATCTAAATGGTGTCTGCACTTTCAAAAACGTCATAAAGAGTCAACCCTTTACAAGAAATAATTGTCCGGCAGGAGGTATACCAGCAACAGTTAACTATACAGTACCCGCAGGCACCTATAGTTCTACCGTTAGTCAGGCGGCGGCCGATCAACTCGCGCAAAATGACATCAATGCAAATGGCCAGAACTATGCTAATACAACGGCCACCTGTACATTTAAAAACGTAGAAAAGAGCAACACCTTTATCAAGATGGACTGTCCCCCTGGAACTTATGGCAGCAGTGTTACGTACGTTGTCCCGGCAAACACATATAGCTCTACCGTGAGCCAGGCCACTGTCGACCAGCTTGCACAAAATGACGTGAATACAAACGGACCAACATATGCTAACACACACGGAACATGCATTACTCCCCCATGTGCCTTTGTAATGTCGAGTGGCTATAGCAACGCGACCAATAGCATCACCAGCTCGGGTAGCACGGTGTCCTTTTATTTAGTTTTTTATTCAACTGCATCGACAATCTCTGCAGGTATTAATTATACGATTACAACAATCAATGGCGTGTGCAGGCCATCTGTAAACCGGACCTTTACGGCAACGGGAGGTGGACGAACATGGCAGGTAACCATTACCACCACTGGGTCAATGACAGTCCAGATCACCAGCGGCACTAGTATTGGCATCGGGATATCCGGGTATATCAGCGGATCCTATAACCTTTAACTAAATCAAACATTTTATGAAAATCTTTTCTTCCAAATATCTTTTCTCGGCCTTCTTGGTTCCTATTAGTTGGTTGGCTAGTTTTTCAACTTGTGCTCAGCAAAATGACAGCCTTGCAATTGCACACGCCGATACGACTCAATTCAGTCCGAATAGAACCGGGGAATGGATATTGTTTAATTCATATTTAAGCACGGAGCCAACAGACAGTGTTGCATTCGAAGTGATTGTTCGTCATGACAGGAATAGCATCAATTGGCGGGAAGATCATTACATCGGTCACATAAAAACGGAATCGATTTTTCCTCAACAGGGGCAAAATATCTCCTATTTCCTCCTTCATGATCAATACAACATCCGAATAGACATTGACGGTAAGTGTTATCTCAGGTTAGTAGATGGAAATCTGCCACCATACGACCCTGTAACAATACCGGTGCAAATCAAATATTACTTGCATTAAGTGATACGCACAGACACACCCTTAACCTGATAATCCGACTTTATGTACCAATCTATAGTACCAACCCGTGAATTCTATTTTATCGGACTTTTTATATCGCTATGCTTCTTGGCTGAAGCACAGACCTCACGGCCAGTTCCATCTGCTTACAATAGCAATGACCCGATAAACTATGTACGAACCTTTCAGTCGAAAAAGCCGATCACCGATCCTGCTAGTCTTGTACAGGTTAATAACGTGGATGAAGTGCAGCAGGAAACAAACTATTTCGATGGACTGGGTAGACCGCTTCAAACAGTTCTGAAACAGTACAGCCCTCAAAAGAAGGATATGGTCACCGCATTAGAGTATGATTCTTATGGCAGAGAACAATTCAAATATTTACCTTTCGTCAGCACTGCTGCTTCGTCCGGTGGTGGTATCACCAATGATGGGTTATTTAAGAGAAATGCATTTCATCAACAGAAGACCTTTTATGATACTTATCTTGCTGGTCAAGGCCAAACATTTTATTATGGTCACGATTCCTTGGAAAGTTCACCATTAAGCAGGGTGATTTCTAGTTATGCGCCTGGTAATAGCTGGGTGGGTACCGAAAGTCAATCGGAAGCAAATCGTCATGGAATTGATATTCGTTACGGAATAAATACGACAGTGGATGCTGTACGGGTCTGGACGGTGACTGACAATGGCATTGGTAGTTATGCATCATATGCCAGTCCGGGAACTTATGCCGCAGGTCAGTTGTCAAAACTGATCACGGAAGATGAACATGGCGGAGAGGTGGTTGAATTTAAGGATAAGGATGGAAATGTTGTAATGAAGAAAGTATTATTGACTGCGAATAGGGACATGGGTGCAGGCCAGAATCACACGGGATGGTTAGTCACCTATTATATGTATGATGACGTCAATAGACTAAGGTGCGTGCTGCAGCCAAAAGGTTTCGAGCTGGCTGCTGCAGCAGGAATGACATTGACTAACGCCCAGATTTTATCTCAACAGTGCTTCCGCTATGAATATGATGTCCGCAATAGGATGATCATGAAACAAGTACCGGGTGCTGGAACAGTTGAGATGGTGTATGATGCGCGAGACCGGTTAGTTATGAGTCGGGATTCGAGTCTGAAGAGTCAGGGATATTGGCAATGGAACAACTATGATAATTTAAATCGGCTGGTGCAAAATGGACTCACGGGCAATTCGTCTAGTCGTGCCACCCACCAGGCACAGGCCAATAGCAGTATCAACTACCCGGCGACAGATGTGCCAGGCTTGCTGCAAGTCAATTATTATGGAGACTATGCCTGGACATCTGGTGTGCCCGGTATGAGCAATACGGTTACGACAACCGATGTTGTTTCTAATTTCTTCTTTACGTCGTTTAACACCGCACCCGACTATGCTCAGCCAATGACACCGGACTATGTAAACATTAAGAACAAGCAGACCGGCTATTGGGTGCGTATGCTAGGTACTTCTACGCTTCTTTATACAGCTATTTTTTATGACCAGGAAAGCCGCGTTATTCAAACACGGGAAACGAATGTCTCCGGTGGAGTGGACATCACTTCCTTTCAATATGATTTTTCTGGAAAACTGCTTAGGAAACTACTTGTTCACCAAAAAGGAGGAACGACTACAAGAAGTGTAAAAGAATTGACGAAGTTCACTTATGATCACGCTGGCAGACAAACCGCCGTCGTGAAGAAAATAGGGCTTAATGGAACAGACAAACCGATTGTCAACAATACTTACGATGAATTAGGTCGTTTGAAGACTAAAAACATTGGAACGGGTCTTGAATCACAAACGTATGATTACAATATTCGTGGATGGTTGCTGGGTGCCAACCGAGGCTCTTTGACTGCGGGGGGACCAGCCTACTTCCAAATTTGCTTACGAATTGGCCTACGACAACATGACCACAAAAGTGAACGCTTCGGGCAGCTACGGAACGCAATCCTATCGTGGTGATATTGCTGGCATGAGTTGGCGATCAATTGGAGACTGGGAAAATAGAAAATACAATTTCGCCTACGATCCCGCGCATCGTTTACTAAAGGCAGACTTCACGCAATTTGATAATTCCAATAACGTCTTTAATGTGTCAGCAGGAATTGACTTTTCGGTAGTCATGGGCGATGGCGCACATGCTGATTCAGCCTACGACGTTAACGGAAATATTCTCAGAATGACCCAGAAAGGATACAAGGTTAACTCCTCGGTGGTCCTTGACGACATGAGATATGGCTATCAAACCAACTCCAATAAGCTGGCCAAGGTCACTGATACAGTCAATGATCCGAATTCCAAACTGGGAGACTTCAAAGATGGCAGCAATGGTGTTGCAGATGACTATGCTTATGATGCTAATGGGAATCTGTACTCCGATAAAAATAAAAACATTGCCTCAATTTTATACACCCACAAGAATCATACCTTACGAGATCAATATTACCGGGAAGGGTAAAATTTCCTACTTCTATGACAATTTCGGCAATAAGCTTAAAAAAGTGGTACTTGATAATACGGTAATCCGGCAAAAACGACAACATGGTTGTATATCAAGAATTATATTTATAAAGACGATACCCTTCAATTTTTCGCTCATGAGGAAGGAAGGGCAAGGGTTGACACGAGTGCCTATGGTTCGGCGGAACTAACAAAGTTTGATTATGACTTTTTTGTGAAGGATCATTTAGGTAATGTGCGGATGGTGCTGACTGATGAAAAGGATACGGCGTTCTATGACATGCTCACATTTGAAGACAAAAATATCGTCCGGCAGAATGCTATCTACGAGAATAAGGCTGGCGGAAAGTATTAACGTAAGTACCGTTCGAACAGTTAAACCTGGCGCTTTTGACTCCGACACGTCGAATCACCAGGTAATGCTCGTGAGAAAAAGTACTGGGGCGATCGGCGCCGCAAAACTGCTCAAAGTCATGAGCGGTGATCGCATTCATGCTCAGGTGAATTATTTTTACACGGCAGCCAATACGAACAATGCCGGAGCCAATGGGATCAGCAGCTTGCTTGCCAATCTGGCTACATCGCTTGCGGCTAGTGGCCAGGTAAGCGCTGCATTAAAAGATGGAGCGGCCGCCTTGACTTCCGGATTATCAGGCAATACACCATTTGCAAATTGGTTAAATACACCAAATGCTACAAGTGGCGGGAGTAATGCGCCAAAAGCTTATTTGAACATTTTATTTTTTGACGAACAATTCAAACCGGACAATGTTGCAACTGTTGTTCTTCCAGTATTGTACCAGCCGGGGGTAAAAGGAACACTTGTCAAAATATCGGGCAATGCCATTCAGGCTCGCCAGAACGGATATGTTTATGTTTATTTCAGCAATGAAAGTGACGAAATGGTTTATTTTGATAACTTTATAGTCACACATGAACTTGGATCTTTGAGAGAAGAAACGCATTATTATCCGTTCGGACTGACTATGGCGGCAATATCGTCCAGAGCCATTGGTAAACTCGACAACAAATACGAATACAACGGCAAAGAAAAACAGGAAAAGGAGTTCTCGGATGGCAGCGGGTTGGAGTGGTACGACTATGGAGCGAGGATGTACGATCAACAAGTCGGAAGATGGATGGGCGTCGACCCGCTGGCTGAAAAAATGCGTCGTTATTCACCTTACAATTATGCGTTCGATAATCCGATCCGATTTATTGATCCGGATGGAATGGAAGC
The DNA here is from genome assembly GCA_963808065.1 of uncultured Chitinophagaceae bacterium. Lineage (GTDB taxonomy): Bacteria > Bacteroidota > Bacteroidia > Chitinophagales > Chitinophagaceae > Flavitalea. The sequence continues at coordinate 274,204 of CAWEEK010000005.1, read as the reverse complement.
AACGGATTGGGTGAAGTATCGCGATGCTCAAGGAGACAAGCATGTTGATTATAGTAAAGACGTTACCGATCAAAAATCTGCAGAGGCTTACGTCAAAGACAAGGGCGGCTCAAGCGCAGAGTATGTCGGAAAGGAAGGCTATCAGGAAAATGGCATTAAGAACGACGGAGACAAAGCTGCCAATTATAAATTGAATGCCGATGGCACGGCTACAAAAATGTCGGAACTTGGGTCTGCTAAATTCAGCGTAACAACCGTCGATCCCTCAAACACAGAACCAAGTATTGATGTTGCAAGTGCAGTAAACGGTTATGCAACAGCGGTAGGTACTGAAGCTGCTGGAGTTGAAGCAGCACTTAAGCAAGGAATCGGAGCCGCTGAAGATTTAGGAAAAGTGGGTAAGGTCGCCAAAGGCATTGCGAAAGGTGTGGGAAATGTCGCGGCGATAGTGAATATTGGATCTGCGGCGCTTCAATGGGTTGAAAAACCAACATATGGTAGTGGAACAAGGGTAGCTGTTCAAGGTTTAGCTATAGCAGCAACCTCAATACCTTTCGTCGGCTGGGGGGTTTCAATTGGAATAGGCGTAGCTGATATAATATGGGGTGATGACTTTTATAACTGGATAGATGAAAAAGTAAAATAAAAGCTTATGTTAGATTATTTGTACTACAAACTATATCAAGCGACATTAAAGGGTTCGTTGAAAGATATACCGCAGATTATGGCCGCGGTTTACTTTGCCGGACTTGTAGGGATAAATATACTTGTTGTCTACCTTTTTCTAGTTAAGATAGATATCCTTCCTTATGTTTTCACTAATACAAGGCAGGGAGGCTGGATTATCGCATTGTTAATAGTCTTATCGCTGGTATATTTTAACAAAAACAAGCGAGAATCAATTCTCAAAAAATATTTTGAAGAAAATCAAAAAGAAAGAATAAGAGGTAACATCATTATTTCCATATATGTTACTATATCTTTTTTATCGATTTTTGCGGTTGGTCTTTTTCATCCTGGAAAATTATAATGACAACAGTTGAAATTTTACAATAAAGCCCGGCGCAAGCCGGGCTTTCCTTTTAAGAAATAGCCGCCTTACAGTACTGCGATATTTCTATTAAAAAAATCTTTGAATTTGGTTTTCAGTAAGCAAAGTATCTATGATGCGGAACAGGGCTTTTTAATCTTCTTCTTCGAGTTGGTCGATGAGCTGCAGTAAATCCTGTCATAAATATTGCCCTAACGGTTGCAGAATTTACTGGTGTTATGGACGCAGTATTGAAATGGTAGTTATGAAATTTATAAAGATTATAGCTTATTCTGAAAGGGGAATCCATGAGAAGAAAAAAGTCCAAACCGAATCAATAAGCCTTAGCAATTTTATCACACATCAAGTTCTTACTCATAATACCTGCAAGCAGGATGGGTCAACATGACCAGAATTTACACTAAGGAAGAAAAACGTGTTGTTACTGGATCGGAGCAAAAAACTGCTCAGGCAATGGGAGAAGCAGCAAAAGAAGTTCCTACCCGCACTAATCACGAAGGTGGGCATTATCCAACAGCAGCCCTACTTCACCAAAGCCATCAGTTCAGCAGCAATTAGAACAAAAAAAGAAAGTAGAAAGTGAAAAATAAGTTGATATGATTATAAAGAAATTATTTTACATTCTGATAGCATTATTTTCTTCACTAGCGGCATTTTCTCAATCTCTGTGTTAGGATTCTGTTGAGATTAAAGCGGTTGGTTTCCAATTATTAACTTCTTCTAGGGTGAGCTGTTCTGGATTTGAAAAATCTTTTAAATCGGAAATTAAATTGGGAAAAATATGCAACACCGATACTTTAGCAGCCTTCAGATTGTCTGCCTTAGGGTATTAATAACAATTAAATATTAAACTGTAAGACCGGCACCGACGGGCTTACAGTTTTAGGGAATAGCTAGAGGTTAGCAATATTTTCTGGAAGAACGCTTTGAATTTGGACTTGGTGAGTATGATGTCGATGATGCGGAACAGGGCTTTTTTGTCTTCTTCTTCGAGCTGGTCGATGAGCTGCAGTTTTTCTGAAATGGTATTGTCCTTGATGTTTACTTCTTTGGGAGGTTTGCTTTCATACTGGATGACCTGGTCTACGGGCATGCCGAAGAAGCGGGGATCTTATCGAGGGCTTCGATAGAGATATCCCGTTCTCCTTTTTCGTATGGCCAACATAGGCTTCCAGATCATTAGACAAGAATTCGTTCAATTTAATTTTAACGTCATTCGCTTTACGGCCTAAGGTGGTGGTTTTTAGAAGTATGTTTTAGAAATGTCGTATTTTGGTATCAAGATCTGCGTTACTATAACGATAGAAAAATGTGAGTAATTCGTGAGTTTGTAAACTCAGATTTCTTTAAGACATTGGTTTTCAATACTTTTTGAGAAGAGGTTCGAATCCCTCCCTCTCCGCCTTTCATGCAACTGACTTGATTATCAGCTATTTATGAGGTTTTTGGGAGACTTTGAAATCTCCTTGAACCTACCCACTCAAAATGACCCAAGAAGCGCAAAGTTTACTCGACATCAAGCCAAAGTCGCATTTTAAAGTATGTCATCTATTGATTACAACTACCTCTCACTATATGTGGATACACGATTATTCAAAATCGGCTTTATGTCTTCAATTCCTCAATCACTGATTGGGGAATTATACACTGACTTGTAATCTGCAAATTCCCGGAAAGAAATGCGTGGTTTTAACGCTATCCAAGTGGCTAAATTTACTGATGGTGACCTACTTAGTCCTAAAAAAGTTCACAAAAGGTGAACCTTTCAAATATTAATTGTATCTTCGACATGAAAGTTCATTTAATAAGGAAAGAAACGATAGAAGAGTTCTCCAGGCAAAATGCTCAAAGCAGGACTTCATTTGCAGAATGGCTAACCAAAATCAAATTTGCTGATTGGGAAGCACCGGCAGATATTCAGAATACGCTTCCGAGTACTGATTTGTTAGGGGATGGCTCATACCGAGCAGTTTTTGATATTGGAGGAAATAATTACCGGATGATTTGTAAATATGCATTTGGAATTAAGCAGGTTCATCTTTTTGTCTGTTGGATAGGAACACATGCAGAATATGATAAACTCTGTAAAAGCAATAAGCAATACACAGTAAGCATTTATTAAATAAGGAATATGGCAGCCCTTAAATACAAAGTCATTACAAGTAAAGCACAATACAAAGCGTATAGCAACACTTTAGAAGAACTCGTTTTTTCAGGTGCAAAGGAACGTAATACAAAAGACGAAATTGCTTTGCTTACTTTATTGATTGAAAAATGGGATACGGAGCATAACAGTTTTGACGACCTTGACCCGGTCCAATTGCTTCGTTCCATCATGGATGAACATGGTATAAAAGCAAAAGACCTGGTTAATATTCTTGACATCAGCAAAGGTTATGTATCAGATATCCTCAATTACAAAAAGGGAATTTCTAAAGAGGTAATTCGGAAACTGTCCGATCATTTCAAAGTTTCTCAGGAAGCTTTCAACCGGCCATATAAATTAATCGTTCCGGAAAACTCACATTTGCGCAATGCAAGTGTAATGAATACAAAAAAGAGGCTGGTTACTGCTTAAACTTGTTTTATTGGGCATTTTCATCAATTCATAATCCGTTTTCATTTAGGTTATAACAACACGCCTGCTTAAACAATCGACTGAATCTGAAGCTGACCAGCGATATGCATGCAGTGTTCCTCGGTAGCTCAGAGCTGTGGGGGTAAAGCCACTTAATTCGTCAGATAATACAGGTGTCAGAAAGACAGTGACTTTTCAAATAGTACAATAGCCGTATGAAAATAATTTTAATCGGGGGGGTAGTTTTGTTCTTCGGTTCACTTGCTTTACTAGCAAGCAAGTATAGCGACCTAGCCGTCGAAGGCCGAGGAATTATCGTGAAAATGAGAATCGAGGAGTTGCCTAGTTCCTGCTCAGGGACCAGAATAAAGCATTTTGCGAAGTTTAGCTACCAAGGAGAGAATTATATAAAGAGAATTCCGGCGGGATATTGTGATGAGCATCATGTGGGGGATTTGATTCTCATGAAGTATTTAGAAGGTACAACAATTATACTATTTCCAAAAGAATCAGTTCTACGCAATTTGATTTCATTCGGCGTCTTAAGTTTGTCGGGACTAGGAATGATAATTTATCAATCAGTAAAAAGTAGGCGATGAAAATATGGTATCTGTTGCTGAACTAGGGGAAAAGTTATGAGACCATCGACCGGAATAATGATGGATTCCAAGGCAGGGCTTTCGTTTCAACGCGAAGGTCCTATTTCTTTTCTACAAAGCTGCAAATCTTCGTATCCGGAATTCGATTTCAACATGCTTGACGAGAAGCCAAAATTGATCTGGCCAAGGGTCTCTCCAGACCTGTAACCTCATGACCTCTTTTTTGAGGACGTTCCTGATTATTATAGTTTGTGCGGCACTATCGTATGTCCAGAGATTGTTCTCAAACATAAAACCCCCATCTGGTAATTTTAAAGTGAAGGATCCATTTTCATTGAAAAACAAATGAGAGATCATCAATGTTTCTCCAGATCGTCCGTTCACCAGATGTGCGCTGTCTATCTGCCCGGTGACCTGCTGAACTTCCCAATTTCCAATTAAATCGGAAGACTTAATCGGTAACTCTTTAGCCGGAACGGGGGTGTAAATCCCGTGTGAAGGCAATGCGTGAACAGGGTGGGGAGATTGGCCTTGTTTTGAAGAATTACAACCGCACGCAATCAAGACTGCTAGATATGGGAACAAGGTCTGAATGCGCATTATAGAAAGATACAAAATCGGGATGGAAGATGCAACCTTGGCGGCGGCGGGGGGATGTGTCGTGCTTTAAAAGCTAAAAAATCACCGTTGATGGGAATACCCTATGTGGTGATATTGTAAAAGTTATTTAGCTGTCAATGTCGAGATAATTAGCGGCCGGCCTGACAATTACATCATCATTGCTCTCCATATGGATTCCTCGAATGGAGATTTTTTACCGAATTGTTTGTAGTATTTAGATGCGTGGAACCGTTCCATGCCAACTTATCTCAAACATTATCATGGCCTCTAAAGACCTGCACTCTCGACCATTTGACCCTGGCGCAATTGCCAAACTGGAAGTATTTCAGGACTACGCAGAAGCTTGGTTGCCTACGTTTGTGATGAAGCAGAGAACAAAAATTTGCATTTTTGATTTTTTGCTCGTACGGGATATGACATTACTGGCTCTCTAGGAAGAAGTCCTATTCGTATACTGGAAACGATTATTCGGCAACTGCTTCGCATTTTAAGCCAAGGAATTAAAGTACATATTCATTTCAATGATTTTCCTAACACGAACGCATTATAAATTTTGGGGAGATATAGCGCTCACTTCTCGTAGGGGTCAATGAGGTTATGGATCAGATATCCTCAATTACAAATAGAGAATTTCTAAAGAGGTAATTAGGAAACTGTCCGATCATTTCGAAGTTTCTCAGGAAGCTTTCAACCGACCAAATAGATTAATCGTTCCGGAAAACTCACATTTGCGCAATGCAAGTGTAATGAATACAAAAAGAGGCTGGTTACTGCCTAAACTTGATTTATTGTGCATTTCCAATTTGCTGCCTGGAATGAACTCAACAAACTCATAAATGTAGTAAAGCTTTCGTCCAAGGAATTGAGCAACGAAAGCAACCTTCGTACCTATCCCAGCTGGCTTAGGGGTCTTCCATTCGACAGTTAGAATGTTTACATACCAATGCGGTGCATTGTCGGGATTAGTGACATATTCAGAAACTTTAGTCAACGGAGCTTCTATATTTACTTCAGTAAGAACGTCAATCATAGCTCATAGTTTTAAAGCGTGCCACCTGCTTTACTTGCCGGAAGCACTCTTTTTTTAATCAGCCATTAATTCCTTCCATCACTTTGATGGGCCGCACTTCAATCCTGGCGCCGGTGCCATCCTCAAATACCGGGTTTGCTTTTGCTATCTGGACAGCTTCTTCCAGATCTTTTGCGTTCACCAAAAAAAAGCCGGCAATGACTTCCTTTGTTTCATTGAATGGTCCATCCTTCAATTTTCCGGCTGCGCCCGCGATAATTACCCCTTCCATGTCAAGTGGTTGCGCACTGATTAATTTTCCGCTTTGCATCAGCCCCCCCATATAATTCATTACTTTCTGCACGTGCTGTTGCTGTTGTTCCGGCGACAACTCTGCCAGGTGATCGCCTTGGGTGCGAATTAATAACATATACTCTTTCATTTTCTCCATTTTTAAGTGATTAATCAATGTGACGGACCTAAAACAAAAATGCCCCGTAAAAAGGGACATTTTATAAAAAATACTGTTGGCCTATGACAATCAAATTTTTAGGTTCGGGTCGGAATCGGCTTTGCCGGATGTACCTCAATTGTAGAAGGTATGTCATCAAAAATTGGATTTCCTTTTGCCAAGGCAACTGCCTCTTCGATGCTGTCGGCTGAAACAAGGAAATAACCTGCGATTACTTCCTTCGTCTCGTTGAAAGGAGCATCCTTTAAGAGTCCATCATTTTTAGTTACTATCCGACTGCCTCTGTCAAGTGGTTGAGCACTTTTTATTTTTCCCTGTTTCATTAAACCATCAATATAGGCTGTCCCATGTTCTATATGCTGGCGCAATTTCTCTGGCGAAAGCAAAGTCCATACGTCCCCTTCGGTCCTTACAATTAATAAAAATTCTTTCATGGTCATTTTTTTTATACTGAGATGTAATATGACAAATGAGAAATGCAAACAGGGACATGACAAAAATTAATTAATCTCCATTCCGCATACAGGTCTCAAGCCTTTTCCGCAACAACTCTTGCTCCATAGGTAAATGGGAAAAAGATATTGCCTTTTCAAGAGCCGTTTCCGCCTCCTTTAGTCTCTGTGCCTGTATATAAAACTCTCCCAGTGTTGAATAATAAAGATGGTAACTCATAAGGACGTGTAGGTCCTTTAAACTTTCCAGGGATTCAATGGCCGCATCAAGCCCTTTAACTTTGGAAAGTGCGACAGCCCGGTTTAGTGTAACAAGAGGTGAGTGATCAATCTCAGTGAGTTTATCATATAGAATCAGGATGCTACTCCAATCTGTTGATGCAAAGTCGGTTGCAGAGCAATGATAGGCTGAAATTGCTGCGAGTATGTGGTAAATGGAAATATTTTTACCCGTACCCGCCAGTTCAAGATAGGTAAGGCCTTTGTGCATCAAAGTTTTGTCCCATTGGCTGCGATCTTGTTCTGCCATAGTTAATATTTGACCATTTTCATTTTGTCTTGCATTAAAACGTGAGGCGTTAAGATACATTAGTGCAAGACAGGCATATACCGTTGATTTATTTTTTATCGGCGGACTGTTGATGATAATTTCCCCAAGCCGTATCGCTTCGGCACTGAGTTCATAGCGGATCAAATCGGGGCCCGTCGATGCCTTGTATCCTTCATTAAAAAGAAGATAAATTGTTTGCAAAACGGCGTCAAGCCGCTCATCCAGATTTTCCGTCAAGGGCACTTCAAAAGGAATTCTGTCCCCTCTGATTTTTTGTCTCGCTCTTACGAGACGTTTATTAATATTCTCTTCGGTGGTTAGAAACGCTTTTGCTATCTCCGACATGCTGAATCCGCAAAGGGTTTTTAACGTGAGAGCAATTTGTGAATCCTCTGAGATAGCAGGGTGGCAACAAGTGAACATCATTCTTAACTGGTCGTCCCGGATCTCGGATGCCGAGAACAAGTTTTCAAGTGCTGCATTAGCAGTCCATTCAGATTTTAAAAAATGTGCTGACTCCGTTTCATACTCCCTTTTATATTTTTCCCTGTAGACTATGTTTAATGCTTTGTTTTTTGCCACTCTGTACAACCAGGGAATAGCATGTTCGGGCACGCCTTTGTAACTCCATACCCTTATTGCCTCCAGCAGGGTATCTTGAACGACATCCTCGGCCAATTCGATGTTGTGAGGGCCAAATATTCGTGTCAGTACTGCTATGAGCTTTCCCGTTTCGTGACGGAAAAGGTGGTCTACGAGTCGAGCTACATTATCATATTGAGTATCTGATGTCACTGTCTTAAAGTACGTAAAGTTATCGAACGCTAGTATAACACACTGGTTCGCACCCCAGCAGAATATATTATTCGATAACTCCTGATATTGATGCCTCTTATCTGGACTGAGGTTTATCTTTGAGTGATGGGAGTAACTAATATCGCCGCTCGTTATAACAGGATAATCCTTACTCTGAAAAAGATGTTTAACCGTGCAGCCAATGGAAGGTTGCGAAATAATTTTTTGCAGGCCCTGCCTTTCTGGATCGCCTCGATACTAACTGGCCTTGCAGCCGTGATTTACAGCCGATTATTTCTATTTGCGGAACAGACTACTTCCCGTTTGTTTCTGGTCAACCCCTGGTTAATGTTTGTGGTAACTCCGGTTCTGTTCGTTCTGGGTTGGTGGCTGGTTCATCGTTTCGACCATTACGCCAAAGGAAGTGGCATCCCTCAAGTAATGGCCGCCATCGACATGGCTAATCCGAGGGACAAACACAATATTAGGAAGCTCCTCAACGTACGGATCATCCTGGTCAAGATGTTGTCCAGCTTTTCGATGATCCTGGGGGGAGGACTGATCGGAAGGGAAGGACCTACTATCCAGATTGCCGGCTCCATTTTCAGAAAGGTTAATGAGGCCCTTCCCGCCTGGTGGCCTAAAATTTCCAACAAAAACATGATCATGACCGGCGCTGCAGCAGGCCTCGCTGCCGCTTTCAACACGCCACTGGGCGGAATCGTATTTGCGATGGAGGAGCTCACTAAAACGCACATTAGTTATTTCAAAACAGCGCTTTTCACTGCTGTCATCATCGCCGGCCTAACTGCGCAAGCACTGTTCGGTCCATATCTGTATCTGGGATACCCCAGTGTTACCGATCTTTCCGTTTATATTTTCCTGGGGGTTATCCTCGTGGCGCTTATAACGGGATTGGCAGGCAGTTTCACTTCACTGGCTATGCTACGACTGATGGATTGGAAAAAAAGGTTTACGAAAACCGGGCAATTGCTTTTGTTTGCCCTGTTCTGCGGACTTCTTGTTGCACTAATTGCGTTCGTTACGAGTCCCGCTCTGGCAGGTTCGGGAAAAGAGATCATGACCCAGACATTATTTACTTCCGAAAAATATCTACCCTGGTATGTGCCGTTTGTGCGTGTCTTCGGTGCTATTTTTTCGTACGCCACGGGTGCAGCTGGAGGTGTATTCGCTCCCGCATTGGCCTCGGGCGCCAGCATTGGCGCCGTATTGTCGTCGTGGATGCATTTGTCGGCTTCTGACACCAATCTGCTGGTGCTTGCCGGCATGGTCGGATTTTTAACAGGGATTACCCGCACACCCTTTACCTCAGCAATCCTGGTATTGGAAATGACCGATCGTCATAGCCTGATTTTTTACCTGATGCTCGCTGGGATGTTGGCCGGAATTGTTTCATCACTTGTCGACCGGCATTCATTTTACGATCATCTCAAAATGCAATATTTGAAAGAGAAAGCGCCACCCGAGGTTGCCGCCTCAAACCGACAAATCACATCTTAACCTGCACGATATGAAGAAATTTTATGAAGAACACAAATGGAAAAGAAGTACGGCCGATCATTTCTGGGACACGCTTGCTCCCTACGATCACGTTATTCATATTTACGACGATGACAAGGTATTCACTGCTATGCTGGCAGCCTTCGTGCGTGTGAGTTTGCAAACCGGCAATGGCGTGATCCTGATCGCCTCCGTCGCGCATCGGCTTGCCGTAGAACAAAGGCTACAGTCCATGGATATGCCGGTCGAGCCCCACCTGGGCCGTCGTTATTTCCCTGTCGACGCCCAAATCCTGTTATCGTCTATATTGGTCCAAGGCTTGCCTGATGAGGGCTTGTTTAACCGCGCAATATCCAGTTTACTTAAACAGGCGCGGATAGCCAGCCGGAAAGTATTTTCATTTTCTGAAATGGTGGCTCTGTTATGGAGACAGGGAAATCAAGAAGGTACGTATCTGCTGGAGAAGTTATGGGCCAGCTTCAGTACAACAGAAGCGCTGGGAATACTCCATTCGTATCCTTTTAATGGATTTGGTGAAAGTAGTGAGGTTCCGATTCAGAGTATTTGTTCGTGTCATTCCAAAATGATCGCCTCCACCTCATCGCCCGACACCCATCTTCTTTATGTGCGACTTTGAGGCAGTTGAACAAGTATTTCGACAGCAAAGTCTTCACCAATAGAACAAGTATCATCGTTTGCTAATTGATGCTTTTGGGCTGGCCTAATTATTTTCCAGTAAGCATCTTCTAAGATATTTAAACCCATATTAAATGATTGTAACTATACTCATTGGCACTTTCATACTAGGTTATCTGGCTATTGCGTTTGAACATCCTTTACAGTTAAATAAAGCTGCTTCGGCGCTGATTACGGGCGTGCTATGCTGGACGATCTATATTTTACAAAGTAATTCCGCAGATGTTGTAAGCGAAGAACTATTGCACCACATGGGAGAAATCGCCTCCATTTTGTTTTTTCTTCTTGGGGCGATGACAATTGTCGAACTAATAGACTCGCACAATGGGTTTGATATCATAACCGAAAAAATAAATACGAACAGCAAGAAAAATTTATTGTTGATCGTATCAGCCATTACTTTTTTTCTCTCCGCACTGCTCGATAATCTCACGACGGCCATTGTGATGACATCCTTATGCTCAAAATTGTTAAGTGAAAAGGAAGACCGATTATGGTTTGTGGGGATGATTGTAATTGCGGCTAATGCAGGAGGTGCCTGGTCGCCCCTCGGTGACGTGACAACGACGATGCTATGGATTGGCGGGCAAATTACCGCCTTAAATATCATGAAAGAACTCATTTTGCCGAGTTTAGCAGTTTGTATTCTTCCTGCCCTTATCATTTCTTATAGATTCCGGGGTAAAAATATTTCTTCGGTGCAGCTACCCGTGCGCAGTCAAAAGGAAAAAACTGAAGGAGGGATTATTTTGCTTTCTGGAATTGGCTTTTTAGTCTTTGTACCGATCTTCAAGACAGTCACACATCTTCCTCCTTTTATGGGAATGTTGCTTGCTCTGGGATTGATGTGGGTGATAACGACTATAATACATAAAGGAAAAGAGGCGGGGCTTGCGCAAAAATATACAGTATCAAAGGCGTTGCAAAAAGTGGATACTCCGAGTATTCTTTTCTTCTTAGGCATCCTGCTGGCGGTTGCCGCTTTACAGTCAAGCGGACTTTTAAAAGAGATGGCAACCCTCCTGAATACAACGTTGAAAAACGATTACCTGATCGGTTCAGCACTTGGTTTGCTATCTGCTGTAGTAGATAATGTTCCTCTGGTGGCTGCAGCCCAAGGCATGTATGACCTTAAAACATATCCGACGGATCATCATTTTTGGGAATTCCTGGCATTGACAACCGGCACGGGAGGCAGTGCGATCATTATCGGATCAGCTGCCGGGGTGGCAGTTATGGGTATCGAGCAGGTAGATTTTATCTGGTACTTAAAAAAGATCTCCTGGCTGGCGCTGGTTGGGTTTGCTGCGGGAATTGCCGTGTTTCTTTTGCAACTGCAATTTTAAATGACAATAAAATTATTATGCGATGTTATCACCGGCCTGGTTACTGAAAACCAGCGGGGTAAAGTTGAATTGCACGAATGGCCTTTTGGAGGCTTTAATAAGATTTTGTTAGGGCATCATGTACATTCTCTTAATGATTAACAGAATCACAATTGTCAATATACATATTGCATTAGTGATTTTATATCTGCCAAAAAGCGAAAGAGTTGTCATTATTAGAAGGGCAAAACCTGTAACTACAGAGCCAATTAAAAATGGTTTAATGTCGGCAACGGTTAAGGGTTTCGTAGAGTAATATTGTAGCCTGAATGGCTCGCTAACACATCTGATTAAAGCAAGGGAAACAATAGCAATGGCAATTATTGAAATTTTTCTTGGGTCTTTTGCACTCAATTTAATGCTCATTTTCTATTGCTTTTTCATTGCGTTTAAGGTCGTCGGAGTTCCTTTCCGGTTCACCACTCACGGATTCATATATACATTAAAAAACGGGTAGCGAAATAAAAGTTAAGCAGGTGATGCAATGTAGTAGGGGCGGGTCGGTAAAATACGCTCTGGTAACATTTTCGGTGAAAGACATGCGGTAAAAATAGCAAACTTTCGATTGCAGTCAAGTCTCTAAAGCCGAATCAATCACAATACTTATAATCCTGAATAATAATCATAGCCCCGTTCTGCCCAGTAATCGGGAGGCTGTTCATTAGAGAAAGTAAGGCAGCCAATCCTTTTCAGGTTTTTAATTCCGTATTTTACCGGAATAATCAGTCTTAACGGGTATCCATGTTTCATTGGTAAAGGTTGTCCGTTTACTTCGTAGGCTAGTATTGTTTGTGGATGCATTGCACTCGGCATATCGATTCCTACATAATATTCTTCGTCGGGAGTGGTCAAACCTATATAACCGGATTTTACTTGATCTTCCAGTTTGTAGTGTGCAACAAAATCTGAAAATTTCACCCCACCCCACCAGGATACCTGGTCCCATCCTTCCACACATTTGAAATCATAAACAATTTCCGATTTCGGCATACGTTTTATTTCTTCCAGGTTGGTCGTCTTTTTTGTACCATCTTTTGTTTTTAAGGTGAGTTTCCATGTTTCAACATTTACGTCACTTCCTTTCATACCAATCTCGCTGTTCACTCTTACATTTTTGGCCGCCATCGATTTTGGATAGGTTTTACCAGGTGATTGTGGCTGAATGTTTTACTGAATATCTTTTCGTTCTGATATAAAGCATTCCGTAACGGGCCGCGTGCACCGCCTGTGATCCCGGCTTTTTCCGGCGGTGAAAGATACAACCAACGCCAGGCGCTCCACGCCAAAGCATTCAATCCGATAAAAATTCCGTAAGAAATAAAACTTCGTCGCCGCACTTTCTGGGGAGATATGTTTACTATTTCCATATTATTAATGGGTGGCTTCATCATCCGGATCTTTATTTAATTTTTTATTCTCTAGCACTTCAAAACCTGCGATCACGGAACGGAAATTGTTCCATCCGGCAATAAATACCTGTGTAATATGAATTAAGAAAAACAATAAATATCCTATTGTCAATACAAAATGTTCGATACGTGCGAGGTGGTATCCTCCACAAAGCCAGGTTAGCCAGTAAAATTGTACCGGCTTATAGATTACCAGGCCGGTAATCAGAGAGCCTAATCCCATAAGAACAATGGCTGTGTAGGCAATACGCTGTGAAGCATTGTATTTATTTTGTGGGGGTAAACTTTTCCTGATATGCAGATCATGCAACAATACCTGCCATGCTTCTTTAAATGAATTGCGTTTAGGTAGAAGTTCTCGCCATTCGCCTGATATGACACTGTAGGCCACATACAATACACCGTTGATCGCAAAAAACCACATAAATAAAAAATGAAAAGCCATTCCTTCAGCCAGGCGATATGGAACAATGAATCGGAGGTCTTTTCGGCCGTCGGACCAGTTCTCCTGGTGTGCATACTTCTCTTGTTCGCCCTTGGACTTGCGGCTTTGAAATTACTGAAGGCGCTGAATGGGAAAACCCTGGCGCTGCTTACCTTGGAGATCATCGTTGTTACAGCAGGAATTCTTTTTCTGATGCTGCACTTTACCATACCGGAAATCATTTATGAGGACATGAGTCTGCCTCGCCGATGAAACGATTACCCTGTATTCAGAACCGGTTCGGGAGTTGTAAATATAAATCAAATACGCAGTGCACGATGGCTATCGTAAAAATTATACTCTTGCCGATTCTCATCATTTGCTTGTGTCCCGTAATGACGGTGAAGGGGCAACTCGCCGTGGTGGGTAGGCAGTATCAATGAGTCCCAACACATCCACAACGATTCCCTGGAACTACGCGTCACTTCGCCTGCTTTAGCCTGTGTTTTCTTATCCTGCATACCATACACCGGCGCGTCCTTGCCCATATAAAAGTTAAGGCAGAACAATAGGAATTTCATGAAGGAAAAATAAGCATGTCCATCAGCAGCACGATCATCGCCGAAAAGTATCGCTTTGTGAAGATCATCAACTTCGAACTGCAATTGCATCGTGATTTTGAGAGGAGTATATATCGTCATTACCTGATGGCTCATCAATATGTACACCTTAAGGAAGTATTTCGTCAGCAGACCGCATCCTGGTAAAATCCTAATTAGAAATTGAAAAATCTTCAAACCGAAATATCCTCTACTTTTATGCGCTCTCTATGTTGGGAACGTCTACTTTTATCAGATGAAAACCGCGATATGGGTACTGAGCTGGCTGATTTACGGCAATGTCTGCGGACAGACAGCCAAGCAAATATCAGCTGCCAACGAAAACATCGACACCCCTTACGTCTACCGATTACCATCATCTGACGGAACCGGTAAATTTTATATGGGCAGGGAAATCGCCCGCGTGATGGACGCCAGCGGATCGGACTGGCTGGAGCGGCCGGGGAGACTTAAGCAGGAAAATACGGACCTGATCATCGCCAGCATGCACCTGAACCGGGCTTCCGTCGTTGCAGATATCGGTGCAGGTACGGGGTTCTATACTTTCCGAATCGCATCCCTGGTGCCCGATGGGAAAGTTTTTGCCGTTGAGATACAGGACGAGCTGATCCGTTTCTTAAATCAGAAAAAGAAAGAGACCCGCGCGCAGCATGTTGAAGTGATAAAGGGCGATACGATTCGTGTGAACCTTCCCGATAGTTCCGTCGACCTGGCAATCCTGGTGGATGTCTATCATGAACTCTCCTGGCCCAGAGAGGTCATCCGGTCCATCCGCAACAGCCTGAAACAGGAAGGCAGGATACTCCTGGTCGAATACCGCGGAGAAGATCCGTCTGTTCGCATCAAACCGCTGCACAAAACCACCATCGCACAACTCTCCCGGGAAATGGCTTCCCATGGTTTTGTCCTGGAGCGCCGGGTAGATGTCCTGCCGATACAGCATTTCCTTGTTTTCAAAGTAAAGTAAAAGGACAATTCATAAGAGTAGTGGCAATAATCTTGATTCGATTCTTTGTGTACGTTAGCTGTTGGAGTGCTTCATTGGTCTTCCCGTATAGGATAAAGTCTTTCACAAGTGAGATTTCAACTGCTTACACAAGTAATTCTGACTTAAGTTTCAGAACAATTGAGTAAGCAACTGACCAGGGAATTCGGGAAAGGTTATTCAATGTCCAATAGCAAATACTGCGAATGGAAGGATGGTCGCTGAAATATTGAACAATAGGTCACGGCCCAGCAGCAACTCGCGAATTTCTTTTGCAGTAGGTGAACTACAAAAGGGGCATGCTTGCGAAATGCCTCCGCTTAGGATAGCGGTAACAATCATTACAAACCTCAACCCCCATCTGGCCCAGAAGCTGGCGACGTTGTCATTTAATGTCAGCGAGATTTATATGCTTTGAGCCAGACTATCTGCCAGCTCAAGATGCTCGTGCAGGCAGCAATTCGATGGCAAAATTTCTCAAATCCATCTGCCATTATCTGCCTCGTTATTGATAGAAACCGAATCAAACACAGCGCCATCCTGTGTTCTGCCGGCTGCTGTGTGTGCCATCGAGCGAGTTTTTTACCAAAAGGCCCAGACTGTCTGCGGTCGATTTTAATTGTTCGCCCGCCGTTCCATGATCGCTGATCATTTTTTGCGCAAAATATTTTATTCCGCCATCCGTGGCCTTATTACATTGTCATTTTTCCAGGCTCAGCGAGTCCTTTGATGGGAAATTTTCGGGCACAGGATAGGTCACTCTACCTGTTGCTAGCCATTCACTGACCCTGGCTACCGTCGTTTGAAAGCCAACGCAACGATATGCCGGAGGATAAGTTTCCCCCCTCCAAAGGTGACCCATGCTTGAATTATACACACGTCCCTTACCATACCGGACAACCCATTCCACCGGCCACAATTTATGGGTGGCTGTACTATCATAGGCATAAGATAATACGGTAAGATTTTCCGCAGGTCCCCGGGGAAAAAAGTAAACTTCCGTATTTGCCGTTTTCCATTGGTCAGGATACCCTTTATTTATCGGATGGCGGTTAAGGATTTGTATAACTGCATTGAATCTTTCACCATGCCCCGTTGCCTTGCCTTTACCCGGTGGAAAACGCACAATTTTATTTGCTGAATCAATTTCTAATGCATACCCAACCGTATCGGGTCGCCAGCCGAGGCCGATCATTTTATCATATTCTCTCCAGTGCGAAAAAGCGTTATTAGCTGAATGAAGGATATATAGGCCCCCGCCTTGACTAACATATTTTTCCAGTGCCTGTTCGGCCCATGGAGACCATCTCAAATGAGGCATATTGATATTGTTGGTGTTTTGAATAACCACAGCATATTTATTAAATTCAGGTCTCCAGTTGGAAAGTCGAATACTGTCCTCCGGAGCCGTACAGATATCTACATGAAAGCTGCCGCTTTTCTCCAGTATCCACTTAATCAGGTTTGAAGTTTGTTTCCAATCATGATTACTAAAACCATCAACAATCAAAACAGGAATTTTGTTCCATTCATCGGTTATGGAATCTCGAATAGGGGTTACATTCATAATCTCAGGTTTTGCGTCTTCATACCCACTAATTTGTGAGAAGGAGAAGCTAACCCAAATAAGTAACAATACAGAAATCGTTACCCTGTTATTAGTTAGGAGCAGTTTCATTAAATAAAAATTGATCGGGATCGCACAATTTTGCAATTAAGGTTGAGACTATTATATTAATTTTTTGAATCACCACTCAGCATCGCAATCATTGAACGGTTTTCACTTGGACCGCAATCAGCTTCCAATAATTGTAACAACCTTAAATAACTGCCGCTTCTGTCGATCGTCCTGTAAGGTTCTACACTGGTTTCTTGCCATTAATACTAATAGCCCGGATTTTGCGTGAGTACATCGTTCAATATACAAAACCTCTAATCTTAATCAAATAGCTGAAGCCATTGTTTTTTGTTTGGAGCCGTCTCATTCAAAACCTTCAACAACTGAACCGCATTCGGGAACGCAAACTAATAATAATACAGTTGATAGAGTATATAAAACTAATGTAGTTTATTATGGTCATAATCGGGATTTATAATTTTCCTTCTCCCTTTCAAAACATAGCATGAAATACACTTTGCTTCTACTGATTTTTATCAATATCTATTGCAATATCGAAACTAATACAGCCGACCCCAGATCGTCCACAGACATTGATTTTTCGAAATGGAATGGTTCGTTTTTAGAAGAATATTTTGTGCAATCTACTACTGGTCAATTGTTTTCGGTGGGCGAAGCTTGGGTTGAGAAAGTTTGGCGAAATAATTCAGATGGATCTGTGCACCTTACACCGACGGGAGTTTCCCGGTTAGTAATTCAAGTCCATAACAAGGCAGAAATAGAAAGTAAACTAGGCATGTACTCACTTAATTGGGTCCTGATTTGCTGTCATACTATGGTCAGATTTTTCTCCGGGATTTCCAGATTTCGTGGGATGCCATTCACTTTAGACAATTTGCTCTCATTCATCGCGGGACTATTCAATTCAGAACGAGTTGAAGCGGTAAACTATGTAAGGCAAGCACCATCACAAATTGGTACGCGCAATAGAAACTTTATTGAACAGCCGCCAAAGTGGATTAACTAACTTTACTCTGATGAAAAATGGCGGATATTGTTGCTTTTAACACATACTGTTTATGTACGAAGTATTTTTTCAAACGTTAAAAACTAAAGTGCCTTTCAGTGAGGATGAACTGGAGGTTATAAAAACATACCTTACTCCCAAAAAGCTGCGTAAGAAACAATATCTGTTGCAGGAATATATCAAAAAAAGATTGTTCAAAACAGGACTTATGACTTTTGAAGTCGTACTTATTTCGATCATTTTCGTATATTATAGGAGAAATGCCTACACAAAGCCAGGCTGAGTTGCTTCTACCCGTTAGCTTTTAACCACGAGTAAGTAGTCTGCCAAAGTTCATTGGACATATAAAAGAATGCTTAAGACGCAAATGAAGAATGCTTAAGACGCAAATGAAGAATGTTTAAGACGCCAATGAATTATGGGCTTTATTGTGATAAAAAAATTTCTTTTTACAATGTCAAGCACTCGGAAAGTGTGGAGCGATCCCTGATTCTGAAAATCAAAGATCATGGAGTGAACGTTGGGCAATACCTTTTTTACGATTATCAATGACGCGACGCTATAACGTGTACCATAGTGAGATTTTTGTGTATATACTGTTACCATTCTTGTCGTTGTCTGTGTCTTGCCAGAATGCGGACAACTCGATCCAGGTTATACCGAAGCACTTTTATCAAAAGGTGCCATTTACGTTGACTAAACACGGAATGAGATTAAGAATAAACACTGGCAAGCATAGCTCGAACTTGAATGCTTACTTTGACAATTTGTCTCCATCTTTTTTTAATCAATGCTTTGACAAAAAAGGTTTACAAAAAGTAGAAGGATATCAATACAAAACGAAAACTTTTGATGGAACGCCTATCGGCGGAGATATCTACATCATTGACACTCTAAGGATCGACAGCCTAACTTTTGTCCGCATTCCGGCATACGAGATTAGGAGTGATTCGACTTCCGATCCTACCAATGTAGTAATAGGTGAGAACATAATTTCGAAAGCAATATGGAAAATCGATTTCAAGAACAAACAAATGAGTTTGTCGTCCAATTTTGATTCTTTGGGAGCGAAGGATGCTTTACTGGTGCCTTCTCAGTTTAAAGATTATGAAATTAATCTTCGGTTAAAATTTAGAAATAAGATAGTAAGATCCGTAAAGATTGATATGGGATTCAATGGCGGAATCTTTGTGCCACTGACGGATTTTAAAGAAATAGTTCAGGGGAATCCGAAAAAACTAAGCAAGTCGTTAGAGTTGTCCACTCCCACGGGCAGCCAGATGATCTCTTCATTTGAAGCGTTTGATTCGGTACAATTAGGAAAGTCGAAGTACCCTGCGATTCTTCAAGCGAATGCTGGGTCTAACGAATATCTGATTGGGCGCCTTTTCTTTATGCAATTTGAATATGTTATTTTGGATTTTATAAATCGGGAAGTCTATATTTCCCGAAATCGACAATACTGACGAAATAATCTCGTGAGAAATGCTCTTTTGGCATATCGGCGGTCGAAATTAACGAAAGTATATTGAACAACAAACGCGGGGGTTATGGCAAACAAACTGTCGTTACACTGTCGCGGCAATTCGCAGATAAATACGGGAGGGCTTTTCAAGAAAAGAATTTACGTCGAATTCGGCTATAGCATCGCTGACCTCCGAGGCAGCCGAGTCCCCCATTGATTCCCTTGTTTTGAATACCCGAACATTGAGTTTATCCCTGTTAAATGCTTTCATGCTGATAGTTATTCTTGCCGTCTTTAGTTTTAAGGTGAAGCTGATAATTTTGCTGAGAAATTAAAAATTTAAAAAAAGCTTATTCCCTTCGGCATTCCGACCGAGCCTTGTTAAAAACAGGCTCGCTTTATATATCTCACTTTGTGGATGTATTAAAAGTTTGAAAGATCATAAGTGTTGTGCCGGTGAAACCACAAATGTTGAGAGCATCTCCCACAGCCCCTCTATTTCCGATATATAAACAGGCAAGTCATTTTTTTGGAATAATTTTGCTATCCGGACTTAAACTGATTGCTGAATTTTGACATATGGTTGCTCATATACCGAAAAAGACCTGCTTGCCCGCATGGCGGAAGGAGATGAAGCAGCGTTTACTTTTATCTTCAATCAATACCAGGGAAAGTTATATTCCGTAGCCGTTGACATCACCCATTCACCGGAGATCGCCGAGGAAATCGTACAGGACGTTTTTTTGAAGTTATGGCTGAAGAAGGAAAAGCTGAGCCTCGTGGAGTCGTTCAGCGGATATCTTTTCATCATCATGCGTAACGAGGCTCTCGATTGGCTGGTGAAGCAGGCGCGAAGAAGAAGGCTCCTCAGTCGCATCGTGCCCGAGAAAATTGCAACGTCACCCCTGACCGATGAATTCATGAAAGAACAGGAATTCGTCGATCTGTTGCAAAAGGCATTAAATCAGCTCCCGCGCCAGCAGCAGGAAGTATTTCGACTGATCCGCCAGGAAGGATTTTCCCGCGATCAGGTTGCCCGCGCATTGAAGATCGATCCCAATACCGTCAAGACACACATGTCACGCGCCGTCAAAGCCCTTCGTGCATGGTATCTTGTCCAGGGCGAACTGCTCGTCACCGCCTATTTTATTTTCCGGGATTTTTTTAGCCTTGTCACCCTCTTCTTCTTGCCGCATAGTCTTTAGCTAAGGATCAGTTTAACTGTTGCGCCATGACCCCGGAAAGGTTAAGTCAGTTGTTTTACTTGTATACTCAGAGGAAGGCTTCCCGTCAGGAAGAGGAAGAGTTTCTGCAACTGGCAAGCGATTCTTCGAACCGCGCATTCCTGGAACAACTTATCGATGCATATATCTTCCAGAAAGAGGAAGAAAAAAGGATCAGCGAAGAAGGCTCGGCGGATATTCTTCAGGCAATTTTTCATGCGGGCAGAAAAGCCGACGCGAAATCGGCATCGTCAAATGCTGATTCTTCGTCCAGCGAGCGACCGGCCACGATTATAGATATTCAGGATATTAATAGCCTCGCCACGCATTCCACATCCCGCCCCCATAACTATTTCCTGCGCAGATGGGGCTGGGTGGCCGCGTCAACACTTCTTCTGCTGGCGGCCGGTGCCTACTTCGCGCTAACACCAGCTCATCGCACGGAAATATCTGAACACCATCCCGTTGGGGGCGACATTGCGCCCGGTAGCGACGGAGCCATCTTAACCCTGGGCGATGGCACTACCATTTTGCTCGACAGTCTTAAGAATGGGACCATTGCCAGCCAGCAGGGGGCTAATGTAATGCTTAAGAACGGGCAATTGGTGTATTCGAGGGATAACGCAGAAACCAATTCCGTTATTCATAATGTGGTGACCACCCCCAAAGGGAAGCAGTTCAGGATGGAGCTGTCAGACGGTACGAAGGTGTGGCTAAACTCAGCCAGCTCTATAAAATATCCCACCCATTTTACAGTTGGCAAACGTAGGGTGAAAGTTACCGGCGAAGCTTACTTTGAAGTTGCCAAAAATAAAAAAGAACCTTTCCTTGTTGATGTGGATGGCAAGGCTTCCATTGAAGTATTGGGGACGGAATTTAATGTGAACAGTTATGCGGACGACGCGACGATAAAGACCACGCTGATTAAAGGTAGTGTGAGAATGTCCCTCGCTCTCACTCCGATGGCTCCATCAAAACAACTGGGGGAAAATAACTCCGCTGTTTATTCTACGTCGCGGAAACAGAGCGTTGTCCTGAAGCCCGGCCAACAAGCGCAGACACAAGGACAGCAACAGATTAAAATCATCAGCGACCTCAATATCAACCAGGTTATCGCCTGGAAGAATGGATTTTTCGATTTCAACAATCTTGAATTGTCCGATGTGCTGCGACAACTCGAGCGGTGGTACGACATAGAGATAAAATATACAGGCAAACGATCTGGCATCAAAGTAAAGGGCAAAATGTACCGCGATGTAAACCTGTCGGATGTGCTGGAAGTGTTGAATAAAATGGGCCTGTCTTTCGATACGGAAGGCAGAACGATCATTGTTCATGGAGATCCGGTCATCATTCCCTCTGAATAAAACAGTCATTGCCATCCATTTTGGCGGCAACGTATACTATAAACCATAAAATAATGTCAAGAGAGACACTGCCGGGCAGGCAGTGGTACTGGAAATAATGAAAAAAGTTATTCAAATAAAAACCGGAAGTGGTTGGAACACCTCCGGAACTTATTTGGGTATATAATAACAAACAGGTTCTCGGTTGAAGATTGCTTATTCACAACACCCAAACAACGCAAAAGTATGCAAATAACTGCTCTTTGTAACCAGTCGACCCGGCGGGGTATCCGTTACTGTACTAAAATGCCGTTAGTTATGAAATTAACGATCGTATTATTAACTACCGTTTTTCTAAATGCGAATGCCGAAGGAATCTCGCAAACCGTCCGGTTTTCAGGGCAATCCGTTCCCCTGGAAAAGGTATTTTCCGAAGTGGAAAAACAAACCGGTGTAGTATTTATGTATTTCGAAATGGTGCTGAAGGAAGTGAAGCCTGTTTCGGTTAAGGCTGAAAATATTTCGATAGAAGAATTCATAAGGGAGATATTCAAAGACCAGCCGCTGGATTATACCATTAAGGGCAAAACAATATTCGTTACCCGAAAGCCTCCCCCTGTTAAAACGTCCTCCCGCCCGGGCTTTTTGAGCAAAAACGATATGCCGCTCCCGCCTCCTGTCGAAATTACTGGCAGGGTGGTCAATTCGCTAGGTGCTCCCATGGCCGGAGTGAGCATTACACTGAAAGGATCGTCCATCGGAACGTTTACTGGTGACGATGGTCGTTTCCGTCTCAGCATTCCAGGAGAGGGGGATAAAAAAATATTAGTGTTCAGCTACATCGATCATCAGTCGCAGGAGATCGCGATCGGCCGGCAGACCACCATCGATATTACAATGGAACCCAGCGAGCGATCTCTCGGTGAGATAGTGGTTGTCGGTTATGGAACGCAGCGCAAGAATGATCTTACAGGCTCGGTTGTTTCCGTTTCTAAAACAGATATTCAGCGCATGCCGATCACCAATCCGGCAATGGCCCTGCAAGGTAAGGCTGCGGGTGTCCAGGTGATGAACAATTCGCACCAGCCGGGTGGCAGGGTAAGTGTGACCATTCGTGGCAATAGTTCTATCAATGCCGGCAACGAGCCACTATATGTGGTGGATGGCTTCCCGCTCCAGGGAGGGCTGACCTATATCAACCCGGCGGATATCGTATCGATGGAAGTACTCAAGGACGCCTCGGCAACCGCGATCTATGGATCCAGGGGAGCGAACGGTGTGGTGATCATTCAAACGATCAGCGGACGCAGAGGAATTCCGAAAGTCACCGTCAGGACAGACAACAAAATAAACAAGGTGCAAAGGAAGATCCCTGTGCTCAACGCTTCCGAATTCAGAATGCTGTACAACGAAGCATATGCCAATCAAAATGCTATTGACGGAGGCGGCCGGCCGTTGCCGTATAGCCAGGAACAAATAGAAAACCCGGATGTGGATATCGATTGGCAGGATGAAGCCTTTCAAACAGGATTTGGAACTAACAATACGGTTCAGGTCACCGGCGGAAACGAAAAAACCATATATGCCTCGTCACTGAACTACAAGTCGGAGGAAGGAATATTTAAAACATCGAAATGGGAACAGTTAGGAGCAAGGCTCAACCTGGAATCGGCATTGAGCAATGTGATTAAGCTGGGGGCTAACCTTTCGTACAACCGAGTGAACAATGGACTGGTGGAAACCGACCACGGAGGAAATTCTGTTCCCCGGGCGTTGCTTGAGTCTATGCCCGACCGGCCAATTTATGATGCCAATGGCATCTGGAGTGTGGCATCGAACGATGGATACCTGAGTCCGGTAGGTCTTTTGGAGGGGATTGACCAGAAGAGAGTAACGGATATCCTCATTGGCAATCTTATGCTCACCCTGCAACTGGCAAAGAACCTTAGTTTCCGGTCTACGGCGAATGTGAATCTCAGCTCCGGAAAATTTTCCAGCTATGTAAAGAAAGGAGCTAACAGCGCAGGAGGAATTAATGATCAAACCGGACGGATAGTACAGGACCGGTCAACAAACTGGGTCAATGAAAATTACCTGAGCTACGATAGGGAGTTTAAGAAAAGCACCGTCAATGCGGTGCTCGGTGCTTCCTGGCTCAAGACTAAATCTGAAAATAACGATATTAGCGTTACCGATATACCTTCCGATCAGTTTGGTGTGAATCAGCTGCAATCGGGAGTGCAACCCATTGTCAGCTCCACTGCGGAAGGCGCTGCGCTGAATTCTTTCTTCGGGAGGGTAAATTACAATTTCAACCAGAAATATCTTTTCACGGTCACCTTCAGGGCAGATGGGTCCTCACGATTCGGCGCAGAAAACAAATACGGATATTTTCCTTCGGGTGCCTTTGCCTGGCGGTTGTCGAACGAACGGTTCATACAGGATCTCGGGTTATTTTCAAACCTGAAATTCCGTGCCAGCTATGGCATCACCGGCAATCAGGAGATTGGCAATTATCAATCCCTGGACAGGCTGGCCACAACAGTTACCTTTCTTGGCAACCGGCGGGTTCCCGGAATTGCCAATACACAGGTTCCCAATCCGGAACTAAGGTGGGAGAGAACGAAGCAGCTTGATTTTGGTTTAGATATCGGCCTTCTGAACGACCGCGTACAGATTGTCGTTGACTATTACAGCAAGAAAACAGAGGACCTGCTGCTCAATTCTCCCATTCCTCAAACCAGCGGATTCAGCACGATGCTGAGAAATATTGGGAGCGTAAGGAACAGGGGCTTTGAGATTGCCGTGAGCACGATCAACATTCAACACAGGAAGTTTCAATGGCGGACTGACCTGAACGCATTCTTTAATAGGAACGAGGTAGTGTCGCTGGTAAATGAAAATCAAGATATTTTCCTCACCTCCTTCGTTAATCCGTTAAGCATAGTGAGAGTAGGCGAATCATTGGGTTCATTCTGGGGACTTGTTAGGGAAGGAGTGTACCAGAACCAGAATGAGATCGACAACCATCTGGCTAATCCCGGAACGGCACGACCCGGCGATCTGAAATACCGGGATATCAGTGGAGACGGTGTTATTGATTCAAGAGACCGCACGATACTCGGAAATAATAATCCCCGGTTAATATATGGAGTATCCAACAACCTCACATACGGTCCATGGAATCTGTATGTCCAGATCAATGGGGCGCAGGGCGTTACGGTAATGAACCTTAATCCGGTGGTGCTGGAAGACAGGCAAACCCAGACCAACTCGCTCAAGACGCTGCTGAATAGGTGGCACGGAGAAGGCACCAGCAATACTATCGCTGCTGTCCGGATCAACAGTGATCTGAACATTTCCAGCAGGCATGCGGAGCCCGGATCGTATATGCGCATCAGGAATATTTCCCTCGGATATAGTGTCCCTTCCTCGCTCTTGTCGCATATCAATTTGTCATCGGCTACTATTACGGCATCAGCAATTGACTGGTTTACTTTCACCCGATACGGTGGCTATGATCCCGAGGTGAGCACCTCCGGGACCGGAGGTCATATCGACCAGGGACTGGATTTTTCCGCATACCCCTCGTACAAATCGCTCATGGTATCGCTGCAGATTAATTTTTAATTCCCGTCAACACTATAATATGAAATTCAGACATATAGCATTTTGGTCAGTTGGAATATTACTGTTTTCATCCTGCAAAAAATTTCTCGAAGAAAAACCACTGACTTTCCTGAACACAGCTACTTTTTACAAGAATGAAGCGGACCTTAATTCTGCATTATACGCCTTGTACCAGGCGCAGAATACCTACTACGGCGGTGAAGCATATGCGGAGATGTTCTGGTCTATCTGGGAGCTCCCTTCCGACCAATCGTATCCAAATGAAGGGGCGGGAGTAAGCGATAATCTGAAGATCGATAATTACAATTTCGATCCTGAAATCAAGTATTACGATCGTTGGTGGAGGACCGCTTACAGAATTATCAGCCGCTCGAACGACGTAATAAAAAATGTTCCGGGAATGCCCATCAGTGATGAAAAAAAGAACCTCGCCATTGCCGAAGCCCGCTTTTTGCGCGGCCAGGCCTATTTCGAGCTGGTCATGGGATGGGGTGATGTGCCGCTGGTAAACGAAACCACGGTGGAATTTTTTCCTGTTCGCAACCCGGCAACGGAGGTGTACCTGTTCGTCATTGAAGACCTCAAGTTCGCCAGTCAATATCTGCCTGCGACATGGCCTGACAATGAGTATGGGCGTGCAACGAAATTTGCGGCAAAGTCATACCTGGCCAAACTCTACCTCACCATGGCGGGATTTCCGATACAGGATCAGTCAAAATACGCGCTTGCCGCCCAGGAGGCAAAGGAAGTGGTGGACCAGGGCCCTTATTCTTTGTACCCGGATGTTGCAGATAACTGGGATCCCACGGTAAGTCCCATGGAACAGATTTATATTGTCGACAAGACCAGGGCTGCAGGCAATGGAAGTTATTTCGATTCATATTGGGCGCCACGAAACAAGAACGAACTGGCCGCAGAGGCAGGAGTAAACCTGGTAGGAGCATTTTTGCCCAATGAGGATTTTTATGCTGAATATCCCGACGACGATCCGCGAAAGAATAAGTTCTTTATGACGGAAGCCACCTCCTTTATGGACCCTAGCCTCACCTTGACGCTGGATCAGGTGACTGTGCGAAAATACTGGACACCGCTGTATAGCAACGGAAACGACCAGGACCTGGTGAGATTGCGGCTGGCAGAAATCCTCCTGATCCAGGCTGAGGCCGAGAATGAGGTGAATGGACCGACGACAGAGGCTTATGATGCCCTGAATGCGGTGCGCAGCAGAGCCTATGGAGACGCTTCCCATAACTATTCGGGGTTGAACAAGGATCAGTTCCGGGAGGCGGTATTGCTTGAACGTGCCCTTGAACTTTGCTTCGAAGGAGTTCGATGGTCCGATATGGTTAGAACCAGGAAATACAAAGGCAGTTCGGTCTTTGATTACATCAACGCGGCCGGAGTAAGTCCACTGGAAAAGAATCTGCTGTTTCCGATATCGACCCCGGAAATGTCGACCAATGAAAAACTACTCCAGAATCCGGGGTATTAGGTGTTACGCGAGAAGCATCAAAAGCGGGCCGCCGAAACCATGTGGAACAAACATCAAGCTATGCCCGCCTTGGCCGATACTATCAGTTTGGTGGCCATTTTATGCAACTACCCTCTTCATTGCATCTTTCAATCATAACATGACACGATTTCTTCTCAGTCTACTTTTTAGGACTTGTCAAACGCTATACCTTAACGAACACGCATCGTATCAAAAACGGACAATAACGAGAGAAGTCTTCCTGCAATATTCTGATTGCCAGTTAGCTAAATATTCGGCACTTGGATGGTGGATAAACGGTGTATTATTGATCCCATCATGCTGCGAAATTATCTGAAGATCGCCTGGAGAAATATCCAGCGACACAAAGTATATACGGCTATCAATGTAATCGGACTTTCACTCGGAATATCCGCTTGTGTTATTATTTACCTGATTGCCGCATACGATTTCAGTTTCGACAAGTTTCATCCGGACAAGGACAGGATCTACAGGATTGTTGGAGAAATGCGCCGCAGTTCCGGAGAAACCGGTTTTGTCAATTGTACCATCAGCGATGTCGCAGGATTTGAACACGACATTCCGGGCTTCGAGGTAACTGCCGGCTATCACCTCTTCGGGGAAAATGTCACCATACCCGATGGTACCGCAGAACCCAAAAAGTTCGATGGAAGAAGTCATCGGGAAGGTTCATGGACAGCTGCGGGCATTCTTACCGGACCATCTTACTTCGACATCTTCAAATACAAATGGCTGACAGGTAATGCCTCGGCTGCCATGAGCCAGCCATTCAAAGTGGTACTTACACACAAAAGGGCAATTCAATATTTCGGTAACATACCGCTTGAACGAATGATGGGAAGGACTGTAGTGTATATGGATTCACTGCAAGTGAATGTAGCAGGAATCGTGAAGGACTGGGAGGAAAATACTGACTTCGGATACACCGATTTCATTTCTATTTCTACAGCAACACATAGTTTTCTGAAGGCGGAAATTCCCACCGAAGACTGGAACAGCCTGCGGCCGCATCGCGGAATGGCGTTTGTAAAGCTGTCAAAGGAAACCACTGCGAAACAGATAAATGCCAGGTTTGCTGATTACGTCCGCAAGCATGTGAAGCCGGACAACCCGGGTTCAAATCTTACCATGACGCTGCAGCCTTTGACTAAAATTCATTATACCAATGAATTTCACCGGGGTGATGATGGTGACAGTTTTCAGAAATTGTATCCGCCTGTTTTGTACGCACTCACAGGCGTTGCCTTATTTATCCTGGTGATCGCCATGATCAATTTTATCAACCTGTCCACTGCGCAGTCCATACAAAGAGCAAGGGAGATCGGCATAAGAAAAGTGATGGGAAGCAGTAAGGGCAAAATAATGATCCAGTTCCTGATTGAAACAGGTGCACTGACTGGCCTGGCTGTGATACTTTCCGTATTGCTTCTAAAGCCAATCATCGCTTCGTTTGCAAAGTACATACCAGAAAGTATTATGTCCGATATTTTCCGTACTCCTACTGTATTGTTCCTTATAGTAGTAACAGTTATTACAACCCTGCTGGCAGGTTTTTACCCTGCTAAAATACTCGCATCCTATTTACCCGTGGAAAGCCTAAAAAATAATATTTCTTCGAAGGGAACAGATAAAATTAATCTTCGCAAGGCACTGATTGTTTTTCAGTTCACCATTTCGTTGGTGTTTATCATTGGTGTACTGGTAATTGGAAAACAGATTCGTTACATGCAAACTACAGACAAAGGTTTCAGCACCGATGAGATCATCACAATGGAAAATTGGGATGATCATGAAGGAAAGCTCGCAGTGTTTGCTCAGCATATTTCACACATTGCCGGAGTAAAAGCAGTGATTCGCCAGGGCACTGCACCGATGGGATTTGCGCAAAACATAGTCAATTTCAAATATCGCCGGAAGCAGGAAGATAGTTACCAGGTGCTTGCGGACATGGGCACACACGATTTTATTCCTTTCTATGAAATGAAAATGATAGCGGGAAGAAACATGATGGTAAGTGACAGTCTAAAGGAACTGGTGATCAATGAAACGTTTAGTAAAGCGCTCGGATTTACCAACCCTGCTGATGCCATAGGTCAGGTACTTTATGTACAATCAACAACAGGTGAGTTGTCCTTTCCCATCTGCGGTGTAGTGGCCGATTATCACACCAGTTCCTTTCACGAAAGTATAAAACCACTCGTAATAGAAAATGTGCCAGATCGAATGTTTGGCGTGGCCGTTAAGCTGGAGCATGGTGAGAACATGAGCAGAGTAAAAACTACATTAGCACTACTAGAAAGGGAGTGGAAAATAGTGTTTCCCGAAAAGCCTTTCAACTACAGTTTTCTGGATGAATCCATTTCAAGGCTGTTCGAGCAGGAGGAAAACACCAAGTGGTTAATGAATTCGGCCATGTCGATCACTATTTTAATTTCGTGTATGGGACTATTTGGACTCGGAATGTTTACTGCGCAGAAGCGGACCAGGGAAATAGGGATCCGGAAAGTGCTTGGAGCAACAGTGGCCAATATTACCACGATGCTCTCAAAAGACTTCGTTTTGCTGGTGCTGATCGCAATGGCGATAGCAACGCCAGTGTCATGGTATTTCATGAACCAGTGGCTCCAGGATTTTGCTTACCGTACACAGATCGAATGGTGGATCTTCGGACTCGCGGGATTAATTGCGATTTGTATTGCCCTCATCACAATAAGCTTTCAGGCAATCCCTGCGGCCATGCGAAACCCGGTAAAGTCGTTAAGGACTGAGTAGGACTTTCCCACTCCTGGTGTGTAGTCTTCCCTTATCCAAAAGTGTTTAAAGCGATATAACTTCAAAACAGGGTCCCAAGAGTGTGTATAGATATATTGTTGGCTCTTCAAGGATAATTTATTTTTTTTATGGCAATCTTAATCTCTTTAATTGCCATATCTACCGCTGCGGCAGCGTCTTTGTCTTTTAATTGAAGCCGCTGTATTTTTACTTGCTGAAGAATTTCGATAATCCGGTCAGCCATTTCAAATCTTTTAAGTTTTATAACAAGATCCTTGATCGCGTTGATACCATCCTTTGCATACTGCGTGTCGGGTACTCGTCCTGTAAACGCGGCAAATGTCAGCCCAAATGAATAAAATCTCGGAGACTCTTCATCCGTATATTGTCGATATACATATGGCCATTGCTCATTGTTACCATAAGCCGCATATACCTCGATGATGCTCCTGGTTAATTTTCCTTTGCTGTTGTTTTCTAATCTTTTTGCTATTTGAATGGCTTCATTGGGATTTAGTAGGGCCAGCGCTTCTAAAGAAGCCCCCTGAAGGGTATATGAAGGACTGGCAAGCATTGTTCTGAATAAAGAGATATTAGTTTGTTCTTTTAATTTTCCCAATGCGCTTACCGCAGTGGCACGGACAATATTATTCGTATCGTTTTTTGCAATCGTGATCAGTGTTTGTTTTACAGCATTAATAATGGCAGTATCCATCATATTTAGCCCATCGATCGCTTTGCTTCGTAGTTCAAAATATGGATCATGGAGAGCCGCCAATAGTATCTTTTTACCTGCTTCACCCGATGAATAATTTATGGCAGTATCGATTGCCTCCTCACGATCGATGTATCGCGGAGCATTTTGGTATTGGAACAGGTACTGGAGAATCGTTTTGTGGTCTGTTTTTTTTGCGAGCAGTACTTTATCGGCATCTACATTTATCAGTTCTGGTCTTGAGCCCGAGCGGAACCTAAATGTGTCGGATTGGTTTCGCATGATGATCTTATGTCGTACCTTCTTTCCACCGGCATATATGTCAATGGCCATGGGCAAATAAATACATTGCCTGCCTGTTGTTGACGGAGGTACACTGTTTGGGTTTTGGTATCCTCGTCCCAAGCATAGTTAATATCCAGCTCTGGATGTCCTGCACCGTAATACCACTGATCGAAAAACCAAGTCAGATCTTTTCCACTTGTTTTTTCCATTGCCAGTCGTACATGTGTTGCCTCTGCATTGCCGAATGCATTGTCCTTGAGATAGGTTTGCAGACCCTTATAAAAATCCGTGTCACCTAAATAATTACGCATCATGCTGAGTATACATGCGCCTTTGGAAAATGTGATGCCATCAAAGAGGTCCTGCTCGTGCTCGTAGGAAAAACGGACAAGGGGTTTTTCCCATCCGGCATGATCGTCGAGGTATCCGTGCATCCACCCTGATAATTTCGCATCGGCTGCATCTCTGCCAAGTTTGTGTTCGGCCCATAACAGTTCTCCAAGGTAGCAAAGGATTCATTGACAGTAAGATGGCTCCAGCTCTCCGCAGTGACATAGTTACCAAACCATTGATGAAAAAGCTCATGTATTGCGCCCGATTGATGGTAATGAACATCTGACAATTCTCGCGGTGTGACTATTCCATCTTCGCCATACACGGTTGCTGAAGTGTTTTCCATGGCGCCGCTGACATAGTCCCTGACCCGAATTTGTGCGTATTTACTCCATGGATAAGGAACACCGAGAAGATTAGAAAAAAACTCCATTGCTTCTGTTGTAAACCCAAAGAGTGTTTTCGCATAGGGAGCACTGCCAGCTTCGAGGTAATAGCTAACTTCTTTGCCTCTCCATTTATCCTTGTAGATGGTAAAATCGCCTACAGCAATCATAAAAAGGTAAGGTGAATGGGGCACTTCCATTCTCCACGTGTCTGTACGGAACCCATCCTTGTTCTTTTTTTGACTTACAAGGTTTCCATTAGATAGCGTGAGATATTTAGCAGGTACGGTCATTGAGATTTCCTGTGTAGTTTTTTGGTTTGGCTGATCAATTGTAGGGAACCAAACAGAACTATAGGTTGTCTCTCCTTGAGTCCAGATCTGCACCGGCTTATTCTTTTGCGTTCCATCATGGTTAATAAAATAAAGTCCCCGGCCATCCTTTCTTGGATTTGTTAACTCATAGGGCTTTGATGTATAATTGATGTAGATCGTATAGGTCTCACTCCGATGATAGGTTCTATCCAATTTGATGGTTAGGGTCAGGTTGTCGTAGTTATATTCAATAGGTATTTTCTTACCGTTTATTATCAAAGCAACCTGATCTATATTCATTCCTTTTGCATCCAGACGCACAGAATCGGTGGGATAAAAGTGTGGGCGGATTGTCACCCACTCCTGGCCATAGCAATAACGCTTTTTATAATCAAAATGCAAGTCCAGTCGCGTATGTACAAGGTCATTTGCTTTGACTGGTGTTTCCCTTTGCGCGGTTTGTTTTGATTGCTGATATTGACTTTGGAGGGTTGCAGGTACCGTAAGTGTAAGTAGCAGATTAATGGAAACAAAGGAAATCAGTGTCATATTTATTGGTTTTTACTACTGCTTCCAATATCTCTTTTCACTTATTAAAAGAATTGTATGAAATTACTTTCTTAGACCTTTAAGAACCAATCTAAATGCGCATTGGGAGTGACAGTGCCAGCTGTCATCGAAGTCTTCGTGATTGTATGCAATAAGTGTGATTACCATGCCCCTCCGATTTGTTGCAATGACCGAACTGTCCAGAATAATTGCCTTTGTTTAAAATTTACATGAGAAGGCATTAAACTATGTTTTCTTTAATGATAAAGATAATTGAAATAAATTTTAAATGATCATAAAGCTGTCGTTGAATCACAAGCCTAATGTTTATTTTCAGTTATCCCTGTCGTGGTACAATTGGGAAAACAGAGATAGCTGTAACTGACCATAGAGAAAAACGGACATGAGTAATCATATCACCGGGTGGGGCCTCATAATTCATCTAAAAAAATCAACGTTTAGGTAAACATGGAAAGGGATTCTGACGAAATTCTGAAGCATACGTGATTGAAAGTTCGAAAGGAAATGAGTGCCCTACTGTCGCCCACTCGTCGTAATTTTACGCCATGTGGTGGATTTATGCATTGCTGTCGGCTTTGTTTGCTGCGATCACTGCCATCTTTATTAAAGTTGGAGTAAAAGGCGTTAACCCTGATTTGGGTACTGCTATACGAACAGTAATAATCTTAATTCTTGCATGGGGAATTGCGCTGTTCAGAGGAAATGTTTCCGGCATAAAAACTCTGTCAATACACAATCTTTGGTTTCTTGTATTATCGGGAGTAGCGACTGGCTTATCATGGATATTTTACTTTAAGGCACTTCAACTTGGGGAAGTTTCAAAAGTAGCACCTGTTGACAAACTTAGTGTGGCCCTCGCAATAGTCTTTGCCGTAATCTTTTTGGGAGAAGCGCTCACATGGAAAACAGCAATAGGCGCCTTTTTGATCATTGTCGGCACACTTGTGATAATTATATAAGCGAGAATTGACTTTTCTTTAGTGTTACAGGCATTCAATGAATAAAGAATCAGCCCATATATCCTTTCACAATCAGCCAGAGCATTACAGTGTCGTAACCGGCATGAAAGAAAATGATATACCATAGGTTACCGTTTACTTTTTTCAATAACCAGTTGGCGAATAGAGAGAAAATAAAAATTCCGATCATTGCAGAATAACCTTCCTGCCAGTGGTACAAGGCAAAAAGAATGCTGGCTATGAATCCAGCAATCCAAAAATTCCCCTTTTCGCGCGACACAATTTTGCGCAAGGTGTTTAATATAAACCCGCGGAAAATAATTTCTTCATATGGAATCACCAAGACCCACGCAACAGCAAGTACTAGAAAATATTGTTGCCAGTTGTTGCGCAGAAAAAGAAAGTCGTTTAGGTTGGCGGGTGGTAGTCCGCTTACCCGGACGATGAGTGGGCCAAATAAATAAAATACAAACAAAGCATATACGAAACCTATAACAACACCTATGCTCAGTGCCCTTAAAGAACAATCTTTCATTTTGAAGCCAATTGAAGCAACGGATTGGCGATGCAGAGCCAGGTAACCCCACAAAAGCAGCAGTCCCAACGCCGGATACACCAACATGGGCAAACCTGCCAGGTGGGGAAAAACCACGAGAAACAATATCAGTAGCTAATCGGATAGTGTTATTTAATTTCATGCCGTCGAAAATATCATTCTATTCGATAATTCTATCGGTATAATCAAGAATTAATCATTGCTTCAAAGTAACTCTCAATTGCGAGAAAATTACTGGTCCCGAAAAGATTCCGAAACGAGAAGCAATTATTTACTACGAAGGGGAAGTAAGACACAAAGACCTGATGTTTAACGAGACGGTAGACCTCTATCTGCCTAGACGGCCATTATTTCGGCTTTTTTGTATTCCAGATAGTTTCTAAAGATTATTCAGTATACCACCAGCTCGCGACGAACCTTGCCCCAGCGGTACTGATGTGTCCAGTAAGAAATTTTCATCGAAAGCAGACCAAGGCCGGCTCCAAAAAGCACATCGCTGATATAGTGCTTGTTATTGGCCATTCTCAGGACACCAACAGAACCGGCAATGCCATAAGCAGCATAAGGCATCCAGCGAAATCTGTGTTTGTATTCTTCTGACAAAAAAGTGGCCGCTGCAAATGCCTGGGCAGTATGTCCCGAGGGAAACGAAAAATAATCTGTTTCGTCCGGTCGTAATTGGTTTGTTGTCATTTTAAGCGCAAAGGTGGTAGCCAACGTTAATATCTCTCCTTTCAACAGTATGGCGGTGCGATTGGCCAGATCAGTTCGTGACCTAACGCCTGCGGCGTCGAGGCCGTAAGCAATCACAATGGGGGATATTTGAAGGTAATTTTCAATTTTTGTGTGAAATGAGCCGAATCTTTCATGATGTTCTTCTGCGATTTCCTTCTTGATCGACTCAGGTCCGTTGCCATTCAGCAGGACACCGCCCAGCATCAGAGAGGCTGGCGCGATCAGATCTGTGCCATTTCGATAGCGTGACTTGGGTAATGTGTCTAAAGGCTGGGCCGAACTAAAAAAACCCACTAAGACAAGAACAAAAGCCAGCTGGATGGAGCGAAACATGGTAGTCTGGTTTTAAAATTTGTAGCTGTATCCGATCCGGAATACCTGGGTCTCATAATAATCTGCGCTGGTGTACCGAAAACCATTTCCTTTTATTTCCCGCCTTATGTTCAGTGTATTGGCAATGTCAGTAGCATTCATAAACAGCTCACCTTTGTTTTTTTGAATTGCCTTTTTTATGCCGAGATCTACCGAAAACCTTGATAATATTTTGCCCTGAGGAATGAGATCTGGTGCCAGGTAGACGCCTGACAGCTGCGCTTCAAACTGGCCGGGCAGAGGAAAAGTCGTATTGAGTTTAATGTTACCCGAGAAGATTTCTTCCCGCCCTGCTGTAAACGTGTTCTCTACCGGATATTTGTTAAGTACTGTAAATGCATCCAGGATATTTCGATAACCATTAAGGTTGAGGTCGAACTTGACCCAGTCAGCTGCCTTCTGAGAAAATATGAGTTCAAGCCCTGTACTATAACTTTTTCCAGTATTCTGGAAAATATTATAGATCAGATTACTGCCCGGAACAACGGATGCGATTCTGGCGATGGTCGCATCCATGCGTTTATGGTAAAGCGATGACACGACATATCCGCTGGACCAGTTCGTCTTATAGCCGAGTTCAAATGTATTAGTAAACTGAGGCCGTAGTTCCGGATTACCTACCTTGATGATCTCGGCGTCATCATATTTCGGGAAAATTCTTATGTCAACTTCATTTGGCCGATCAACCCTCCTGTTGTAGAACAAGGTGAATCTGTTCCTGTCATTCAGTTTCCAGGCTGCCCTGATATTTGGGAACGGTTGTATATAATCGTATCCGCTGCTTTTATATGTAACGTGGGTGGGATTTACCTCATAGTCAAGTTTGACATACTCGAGTCTTATTCCTGCTTCGATTTCAAATTTCCTATTCTCGAAAATGTAATTGCCGTAAACGGCAGGGATTGTTTCGCCATAATTTGCCCACCCCCCGGCATTTACATCCAAGGGTGAGTTCAAACCAGGTTTGAACTGCATGTTAACTGGAATATACCGTCGCCGAAATTTAATCCCGGTTTCGAATCGGCCGGCCTTTAAGGGCTGCACGTAATCAAGATTGAAGTCGGCGACGTGTTCGTCCGATATTAACTTAAAAGAATCAAGGCCGGTATATGTCGGAAGCTTATTGGTGAAGAAATATTTTTCGTCTTCACGGTGAAAAGTATAATTAAATCCCAAATTCAGCAGCCTCCCCGGTTGGTCAAACTTGTGCTGAAGTGAGATGGCTGCGGTGGCAGTTGTTTTTAGCTCGTCTTCCAAAAATTGCCACAGTCTTTTTTGATCTGTGAGCGTTTCGTCATAGAATGGTTCGTCGCCCCTGTCCAGTATTTTTTCACTGCTGAATAAGCCTGAAACAGTAAGAGTGTTACTGGGACTGAGGAACAAATCCATTCCTGCTTTCCCGGTAACGATATTTGTTGTTCTGTTTCTCTTAGTCTGTTGTCTTACAACATCCCCGTTATCATAAAAGCGATCAACAAATTCATTTTTGTTCAGTGTTTTTGTAAAAAGATTGTCTCCCTGAAAAAAAAAGTTGACTTTTTCTTTTCTGTAATTCAGGGAAAGTGAAGGATTGATCTTTGGAGTAACCTGGTATTGCGGCCTGATCCCCGGGAGATTTTCTTCCTTGATCCAAAGCGCACCAAGGCCAGTTGTCAGTCCAAGTTTACCATTGAGGCCATCCTGTTTTTCTTTTTTGTAAATGATATTGATGATCCCTGCATTTCCATTCGCATCATATTTTGATGAGGGGTTGTTGATGATCTCAATGCGCTCAACGGCTGATGCGGGGATGTTATCCAAACCCGTCTGTCCGCCAAAGCCGGTCAGGGCTGTTTGTTTTCCGTCAACGAGAATCATGACCTTGTCGCTGCCCCTCAACTGAACCCTACCGTCCTGACCGGTAGTTACACCGGGCAGACTCTTCATGCTTTCCAAAACAGAACCGCCTGCCTGTGAGATGTTGTCGCTGAGCCGGAATGTTTTCTTGTCCATTTTTGGTGAAACACCATCCTGTATTGCAGTTACCACTACGGAGTCCAGCAAACTGCTATCCGGCGACAGCATGATTGTACCGTAGTCGAGAAACTCATTTAAGTGACCCACCAAAACACTGAGTTTTTTTGTATGGAAGCCAACATAAGAGAGCTCCATCGCATAATTTCCCGGACCAATTCCGGGAATAGAAAATCTGCCATCTTCGGCTGTAATCATCCCGACGAGGGTTGAATCGCTGTTGCCTATCTTAAGTGTTACGTTGACAAAAGGAATAGGGGTTCTGAATTTCTCATTGATTACTAATCCGGAAATAGTCACCTTCCCGGACTGTGATTGAACGGATTGGAATATGGTAAGACAAATAAGAGCGCCTAGCAATCTCCGCATGATCATGGTTTTGTGCATAATTACCAGCAGAATTAGAAGAAAAACTGAACTGCAAAACTCCCGAAACTAGCTTTCTTAAATAGTTGAATATCTGTGAGTTAACCTGGGGCGTTCTAGATGGAACGAAAAAATTCAACAGAGAACACGTGATTTCCGTGTTCGAAGACATACCGGCAATCCCAACCATATCTCTGAGAGATCTGTTTTACCAGCGCAAGCCCTAAACCCGTACCTAGGGATGCCGATGAGCCTTTCCCAAACCGTTTAAAGAGCCGGTCCTTGTTTAAGCTGGCGACTCCGACATTTTTGATTTTCATTTCAGTGGGGGAGAGGGCAATGGATATTGCTCCATTCTCAGGAGTATACCGGATGGCATTGGTGATCAGATTGTTTACCAGTATTTCGATAAGTATTCGGTTGCCTTCAACAACAACGTCGCATGTGATTTCTTCAGTCAGGCTAAGATTTTTGTTTTCCAGAAAGTTGCTGAATAGCTTGATGTTGGCAGCCAGCAGGCTTGAAAAGTTCACACTTTCCATTTCCATGAACTGACTGTTCTCGATTTTCGTCAGTAGCAGGAGATTCTTATTGATTCTTGAAACCCTGGAGAGGGCCTTCATCGCATCTTCAATCATTGCATATTGATCACCTTTCAAATCAATGCTTTGCATTAGTAGATCGAGCTTCGATTGAATGATAGCGAGAGGTGTCTGCAATTCATGAGACGCATTTTCAGCAAATTCCTTTTGTTGGTTATAGACGGAAATGTTTCCTGAAATGAGCCTATCCAGACTTTGATTCAATTCTGCAAACTCCGAAATCCTGGGTGCTTCGAAAGTCAGCCCGGTTTCCTGATCAAGTCGAAATGTTCTGATTTTATCGAGACTATGATAAAATGGCTGCCAGAGCTTTCGTGAAATGTAGCGGTTCAAGATAATAAATCCTACAAGCAACAAAATAAAGAAGATCGCGGTCAGCCCTGTGACCGCACCTATAATTATGTATGCATCTTCCCGGCCAGCGGCTTTGGTAAGTTCGATCTTGTGTTCGTCAAGTTCGTATTTCCATAGTCGTAAAATGATGAGATAATATACGGGGATGCTTACCAGTAAAACTGTACCAGCATAAAAAATGAAAAGCTTCAACGAATGGTTTAACAACTTAGTCATACCTGCCATTTATATCCACTTCCATAAAGCGTTTTCAGATAGGGGCGGCAACCGGCTTCATTTAATTTCTTTTTGAGATTTTTAATATGCGCATACACAAAATCGTAATTATCGAACATGTCGGCAATGTCTCCTGAAATGTGCTCGGCGAGTGCTGTCTTGGAGATCACCTTATTTTTATTGCTGACAAAATAAATCAGCAGATCGAACTCCTTCTTTGTTAAAGGAATATCCTTTTCATCGACCATCGCTTTTTTTGCGGGAAGGTCAATTTTTAGTTCGTTCTGTTCAATAATATTAGTATTACCAAAGTTCTTCCGCCGTATTACCGAATAGATGCGAGCGGCAAGTTCCGAAAGATGGAATGGTTTGGCGAGGTAATCGTCGGCACCGATTTTAAGCCCTTTGATCTTGTCCTCCAGGGAATTCTTAGCTGAAATGATGATGACGCCTTCCAATTTCTTTTGGGCCTTGATTTCTTCAAGAATCCTGATGCCGTCACCACCGGGCAACATGAGATCAAGCAGAACGCAGTCATATTCATAATAGTCGATCTTGTCCATTGCCTCCTGAAAAGTTGATGCAAACTCACAGAGGTAGTTCTCGTCTGAGAGATAAGCACCTATGCTTTTACAGAGTTCCGCTTCGTCCTCTACCACCAGGATTTTCATGCCACAAGGTATTAACTGTTCTTCAAATCACTAGAATAGCCGGGAATGATAGCCGATCGAATATTTGCAGAACGCTTTTTTTCCTTATCCGGGCTGATGAGGAAAATTTTCACTTCATTTTGGAATGGTAGACCATATTTCTGTCGATAACTGCTGTATCATTTCAGAATACGAAAGTGGATACTGATTTTGTATACAATCTGAATATGGATGGTTAACCGGATCCGCGAATTTTCAGAAATTTGGTAGAGTGGAAATATTGTCTACATTTGTAGTGTACTACATAAGCCACACACCGTGATCAACATCCAGTCTTTAACTTTCGGCTACTCCTCAAGAAAGCTGCTTTTCCGCAACCTCACACTAACACTTCCCGTTGGCAGGATCTATGGGCTTCTGGGAAAAAATGGAGCGGGCAAATCGACTCTGCTTAAAAATATCATAGGGTTGTTGTTCCCGACTCATGGAACGATAACGGTAAATGAACACATACCCAGCCGTAGAAAGCCATCTTTCTTGCAAAGCATCTATTTTGTACCGGAAGAAGTATATGTCCCTTCGGTATCTGTTGACAAATACATAAGCCTTTTCGCTCCGTTTTATCCCCAGTTTGACAGGCAGGCGCTGTCACAATACCTCGAGCAACTCAAGGTTGCAGAAAAAGGTCGACTGAACAGTTTTTCTTTCGGACAACAAAAGAAGTTTATCATTGCTTTTGCACTTGCATGTAATACCCGGCTATTGCTGATGGACGAGCCGACTAATGGGTTGGATATCCCATCCAAAACACAGTTTCGGCGGTTGATATCCTCGGTGATGAATGATGACCGCATGATTTTTATTTCCACTCATCAGATCCGGGACCTGGAGAATCTCATTGATCATGTCATCGTCGTTGACAACGGACAACTGATCATTAATGCAAGTCTGGAAACTATATCAGAAAAACTTCACTTCTCCACGGTGAGTGAGGTGCCGACAAATTTTGAGATTCTATACCAGGAAGACGGCCTGGCCGGAAGCGCCATCATACGCGAGAATCTGATGAACGAAGACAGCAAAATTAACCTCGAACATCTGTTTAATGGGGTAACTGAAAACCCTGCTCTCGCGAAAAGAATTTTTAACCAGGCTAACTCATAAAATACACTAACATGAATGAAACCTTTTCAGTAAAAAGATTCGGTTCCTTAGGAAAGAAGACGCTGATGGAGCGTCCAGTGCAATTGCTTGGTTTCACGGTTATGACGCTAGTACTGACAGCGCTAATTTATATCATATGCAAACCTCTGATTGGTTTTGAAGAAGCCCAGAATATGGCTTTTGTGCTTGGGTTTATCGGAGGAGGCGGGCTATTGAGTTCCTTCGCGTTCAATTATTTCTCATCACATGCGAATGGTTCATCTTATCTCACGCTGCCTGCGTCCACCCTGGAAAAATGGCTGGTCGGCATACTTATAGTTATTGGTTTTGCAATAGTTTTCCTTGTCTTTTTTAAAGCCCTGGACTATATACTAGTAGAGATATACCGAAACACTCTGGATACCGCAGATCCGTATTACAAGGAAAGGTTTGAAGCAGTGCAGCTGCTGCCATTCAATGGTTTTGTTGCCAGCAAGATGTATATCATGTATGTAAATGTTGCCGGACTGATGCTACTCGGTTCTTTATATTTCAATAAGGCAGGCTTTATTAAGTGTGCTCTTATTGCCTGTGGGTTGTTCATTGTCGTTCAACTGTTAAATCAATTTATTTCCACACTTTTCATAGAAGCGACATCCCGGGCTCTGCCATATTATGGTGTTTTTGTTGCAGTGGGTAAAGAAGAAGGAAAGGTCTTACTCCCGGACTATGCATCGCGGGGAGTTGACATACTTCTCTATTTGACTCCTTTAATACTTTGGTTTACTGCCTGGATAAGACTTCGGGAAAAGGAATTCTAAATTAGATGCATGGATTTCAGAGAAAATCAGTCGATATACCTCCAGATAGCAGATTATGTTTGTGAGCAGATCCTTCTCAATAAATGGACACTGGGTAATAAAATACCGAGCATAAGGGATACTGCCATAGCGATGGAGGTTAACCCAACAACGGTTCAGCGTTCCTATGAGTTTCTGCAGCAAAAGGAGATCATCGTCAATCAGAGAGGACTTGGATTTTTCGTTCCGGAGGAAGCCATGGAAAGGATACTCGAGTTTCGAAGAGAACAATTTATCAAACAGGATATGCCTGTCTTCTTTCGGAACATGTACTTGTTAAAAATGGATTTTACTCAGGCACATAAACTCTATCTCAAATTCATAAAGGAAAATTTCAAATAAATTAAATGAAGATCAGCAATGTAATATTAATATTGGTA
Source organism: uncultured Chitinophagaceae bacterium (assembly GCA_963808065.1). Lineage (GTDB taxonomy): Bacteria > Bacteroidota > Bacteroidia > Chitinophagales > Chitinophagaceae > Flavitalea. The sequence continues at coordinate 232,634 of CAWEEK010000005.1, read as the reverse complement.
GCGGGATCACTTTTGGTCGTACTTGTACTTTGTAACTTCCTGCTGAAGAATGAATTTGACAAGTTGGATAAGTCCGACACATATTGGACCTACGGCAAGATTCTAGAGAAACCATTCAAGCACCTTGTAGTTAGAGGGGGAAACTTAACGACGATCGCTTTTCAGCCTGCTTCAAAACCTTCTGTCAGAGTATTGAGAATGTGGCGAGGTTACAAAACCGATTCGGTACATGCAGTTGTAAAAGGAGACACACTTTATCTACAATTTCCATTGGCCGTGAACGACCCATTTGAAAAGCGCTACATGGGATGGAACACGCTCGTTCGTTTATTTTCTCCCGAATTACTTTCTATTAACGGTCAAAACACAAATATAAAACTGGAAAAACTGAGACAGAAAAACTTGAAAATAAATATTTCAGGAAAGTCAGGCGTTGAGGTCGAAAGCGAAATTCACGACCTGGATAATATTGATGTCACGCAGTCTGATTCTTCTCGTGTGGAGTTTGAGATTTCACCCGAGCAAAAAGGCACAAGGTATCCTTCTATTACCAAAATTTCTGCCGAAAATGCCGGTCTAGGGGGAGTAGTTGTGCTAAACGATGCCGGGGCAGTGGGTGGCGCTGAGGGAAGCTTTCCTTCAAGTTGGGAGACCATTTCCATTAAGAAGGTGAGGGCCACCATAACTGGGGTGTCGATTCTTGATGTTGGTCACGCACAAATTGGGAAATTGGACCTTGACATCGCTGACAGTTCAGCATTAATAATCTCTGGTCAGAGCCTTCGCCTTCCACGTAATAAGTAATGCAGTCATCAAATCAATAAACTAATGATGATAGAAAAACACGAAACTAAACTGGTAGGGTCTAAGAAATTTGATGGCAGTACTGTTGTAAATGATGAAATCACTAAGCGGATTGAATTGTTAGCTTCTAGTTATTTAAGGAAGATCGCGCAAGATGCAAGTGGATGGGATATCTTGTATCAAGACCCGGAAGATGGTAGATACTGGGAGTTAATTTATCCCGAGAGCGAACTGCAAGGAGCGGGACCGCCGTTATTGAATAATTTATCAGCAGAAGAAGCAAAAAAGAAGTATTATTAGTCGAGTTTCCTTAAATACCATTTTCTTTTGTAATAATGCGACCCAAACAATACATACTTTTTCCTTTTTGAATATCTAGTCGCCCTGGTCAATATTTTACCAGTAGCAATGCGGGTTGAAAACAGCTTTTTGTGCCCAATGAAATATTGATAATCATATTCGAAAGGCAGTGTCGAATTCCTTTTTGTTTGTAATACGGGTATATTGCCAGGCCCAAAGTCATCGGTTTTTATTTTCTGAAATTTAACAAAAACCTTCTTGTCTACCACATGATAAACGCCGACCGCTGTGTCAAAAATTAAGTCGCCACTGTGTCGATATCCTACAGTGCTGTCTTGATTAAGCTTGAGGAATGTGACAAAGAAGCCCAAGTCGGCAAAGTTGGACCGATAGCTTCCCGATATATATTTATTTACCGAACAGGAGTTAACGATTACTGACATAGTGATCAGCAATTTCAATTGTATCAAAATTTATAGAAAACCCTCTCAGTCATTGGCTGTAAAATAGTGTTCTTGCCAATAAATTACCGTATTCTCGCGCAATTCATTTTTTGTATTTATCGCCCTCAGGTAGCTCAACATTTACTTAAATATCTAATTGGCGTATAGTGTATTTTGTAATTTTTACTATTATTTTGCAGCAAATGGAGTAAGGGCGTGTTTCCATATATGAACCGCACTGGCCATTTCTGTTTCATCTAAAGAACAGCAACCTATACGTATGAAATCATGTGATATAGAAACATTAGGTTTGAAAAAATAATTGCTGCCATTACTGATCTTTAGCCCCAACTTTCCCGTTTTCAGGGCAAGTAACCAAATTAAAAATTAATTTTATTCCGGAACTAATTGAGTCATATGCAACTTTAAATCTAAAAATCATGCTCAAAACAAGATTGAAATCCAAAGAGTACGGAAACATTTCGTCATTGAAAGAATGTTTGCTAATCAGCAAAGAGGGAGGTGTGTTATGAAGGCAATCGTTGTAACCGACCAGGCTGCAGGAACAGCTGGAATGAAGTTGGTGGACCGGCCCGAACCGCAGGCAGCGATAAACGACGTCGTCGTTCAGGTGCACGCGTCGAGTATAACCGGCGATGAACTGTCGTGGCCCTCGACCTGGGTCGATCGCTCTAACCGAAATCGGATTCCCTCAATCCCCGGCCACGAACTGGCCGGGGTGGTCACAGCCCTGGGGTATGGTACAACGGGGCTGTCGGTGGGACAACGGGTATTCGGCCTTACGGATTGGTATCGCGACGGCACCCTGGCGGAGTATGTGGCCGTCGAGGCACGCAACCTCGCGCCATTGCCAGCCGACATTGACTTCACGGTGGGCGCCGCTCTCGTGATGCCGGGCCTAACCGCGTGGCAGGGGCTGTTCGAGCACGGCCACCTTCGGGCAGGGCAGAGGGTCCTCGTGCATGGTGCGGCAGGCGTAGTCGGTTCCATGGCGATCCAGCTCGCACGTGAAGCCGGCGCGTACGTGATCGGCACCGGGCGCGCTGCAAGCCGTCACACGGCTCTCGATTTTGGCGCACAGGAGTTCGTCGATCTTGATAACGACGTCTTAGAAGATATTGGCACGGTCGATCTGGTTTTTGATGTCCTCGGCGGCGACATCGCGAAGCGGTCTGCGGGCGTGATTCGCGCTGGAGGAACGTTGGTGACTATTGCCGGACCGACGGAGGCGGGGCCCATCGGCGGTCTGACCATTGATTTCGTCGTCATATCCGATCGGGCTCAATTGAGTGAGCTCGTCCAGCGGATGCGCCAGGGTCGGCTGCGGACAAACATCGGCAATATCGCTACCCTCGACGACGCCGTTGAATCCTTAAATTCCACTAAGAAGGGAAAGGGGAAGACGATCATCCGAGTTCACCCCTAAGGAATCCGGGAGGGCAAGCAGTTCGACCCTTCATGTATGGGAGGTGCTTACGTTTAAGGCATTATTCAAGCAATTGTTGAATACGCAAACGACAAAAGGAAAAGCGGGACTTTTCCACGACTTGGCAAAAGGTACGTCCTGCGCTTTATTCAATCCATAGTTTTTCAAAGATGTTAACGATGATGATCCTTGTTTTCTTTATTCAGAAGTGTAGATAAAAACTTGCTGTATGAAGCCGTTTCCTTCTTCATCATTTCAGGGTTTTCAACGATCGAGAGGTCCTTTACCCTTTCCACCGGCGTCAAATCAGCGCCAAACCACTCTGCAGCAAAACTGTAACTGATTTCTCCGTTTATGCTTAGCCGGGTATATTCAAGTTGGCAACCGCTGTCCATTTCTGTTTGTACATCATTTATCGTCAAAATACCCTCTTTGTCGCTCGAAAGCTTAACCGCCCACCTTTCCTTATCTATTGAATACTGATGATATTTTTTTAATGCTAACATTTTTCGAAACATGACTTCGTCCTTTTCATGCACTGACCATTTCCCCCATGATTCCAGTTGTTTCGTTATAAGTTGTGTAAGCCGTATATCTTCATCATCGGCGATCTTCTGTTTGATTTCATACCGGGTTCCGTTTCTCCATTTGATGCCTATATCTTCCTTCGATTTATTTACATAATAGATATCGGTCCGCTTTTCCGGTTCTTTGTTTCCGGGCATATTCTTATGGAACCAACTTTCTATAATTTTATCGGCATCTTTAAAAAACCACCTGATCTCCCTGGTTTTATACTGGGGCTTTCCATCGGGCCTGATATCATGAACATAAAAGGGATATAAACATAGTTTAAGGACTTTGAAGATCTTGATGGCTTTCGATTTCAGGTTGTATGCTGTGATCCAGAAGCGCCTTAATTCATATTTACTCAGGCTGCTTTTAGTATTGATTCCTATATTGCCCCTGGTGAGCTCGAATAACTTTTCCGGGTCAGGCTTATTATTAAATTTCTTTTCTGAAGCAGTAATCATATATATGTAGGCCGTGTCTATCGATTTTTGACGTTGGGTCAGGTACCGGATAATGGATAAGAAAAACAATACCAGCAACGCAAATGCAAAGCCTTTCTCAACTCGAAATAAGAGCAGGAAGCAAATGAATGATACGACGACAAGGCTTCTGAAAAACTTCGACTCCGCAATATGTCTTTCCACCTCCGAGTACATTAGCGGCTGATTCATCAGCAACCAGGCGCAGCTCCATTTAAAAGCATTGACGATGCGGCGGTCATCAATACCTGTCATCTCCGATTTGAGTTTTACAACAAAAGTGGTCAGCTTGTTATCGTTCCAGAATACTTTTCTCACGTTTTCAAACAACCAGCCGTCGAGATAAGAGGCAAGAAAGAATATAAAATGGCCCAAAACATACGAGACACCGATGTAGAAAACGATCATCGGCCACTCGTCCAGTTTATTCAATGAAAATAAGTCGTGGAAGCTTTTCGGAAGACCCTCCACACGAGGGACGATTGCAAGCAAAAACCCACCCGGAAGTAAAATAGTCAACAAGTCCAAAATACCAACTTTTAGCTTTTCTGTCATGGTGTAGTTTTAAAAGCATGGCTAATTCGAACGTATATGTACAATCAATGTTAGTATGGCGCGATAGATTTATCGGGCTGGGACTTTAATTAATTGAATATCGAGGATAATTTAGATAGGAGCGCAGATTAGATAGGAGAGCGAAAAAATAATATTACTAAACTTAATTAAAAGAATTGAATATTACAAAAGAATGCTGTGCTCTAAAGTATTCTTGATATGCCGATGGTTGTATTACTTGCACATTTTCGAACTGACCTCTGAAATCAACCTGCGGCATGCATCGATAATTTGTTTTCGATTGATAACTATGCAGTTTACGGACAGTGACTCCTGTTATTGCTGAGCGCGGGCAGCAGCAAAGCTCTAGGTGGCTATGTTCTCGGGATTGCCCACCCTGAACCATCGGTAACCATAGGCGTCCAGAATCACTGTATGTCTTCCTTTTTCATCAAGCACGCTTTCAGCATGTTTAAAGAGGTCTATCAGCCGAACTGCATCTGTTTGCTTTTGAGTAAGGATTATTTCCTGAGGTTTTTCGTCGAAATTGTGGAAAATATACAAAGTGCTTTTTTCCCAAGTATAGCACATGCCCAAGACTTTTGGTGAACCAGTATCTACAATTTTCCAGTCGCCGAAGCCTATTTCAGGGCATTCCTTTCTTAGGCGGATACATGCAGTCATCCAGTTAAGTAAGGAAGTTGGATCGCGGCGTTGGTCTTCGACGTTGATGTGTGTATAGGAGTAAAATCCTTCAGTAATGAGCGGATGCGCGAGCTTTTCGGCGTTCGAAAAGCCAGCGCCTGGTTCTTTTGTCCATTGCATGGGTGTGCGCACGGCTTCTCTCTCTTTTAAATCCAGCCGGTCGCCCATTCCTATTTCGTCGCCATACCTGATTACCGGAGTTCCCGGTAGTGAAAACATAAGACTATAGGCGAGCTCCAACTCCTGCCGGCTTCCTAACATTGGCGCCAGCCTGCGGCGGATACCCCGCTCGTATAATTGCATATGCTTTTCAGGGCCATAGCGCTCAAACACTTTTTGTTTTTCCTCTTCTTTTAACCTGCCGAGATCCAGCTCGTCGTGGTTGCGCAGGAATTGTGCCCATTGGCTTGTAGGAAACTGCTGCCTGGTTTTTTCCAACGCTGTTATCAAGGGTTGGACCTCGCCGGTGGCCAATGCATAAAACGCATATTGGTTAACAAAAAAATTAAAAAGCAGGTGAACACCATCCCCATTCTCCCCAAAATAGTTTTTACTTTCTTCCGGAAGTATATTGGCTTCACCAAGCAAAATGGCGTTTCCGCTGCGCCATTGCAAAAAACGGCGCATCTCGGAGAGGTATTCGAAATGCAGCTTAGCTTTCTTTTTTCCCGGAGCTGGCGATTCCAGGATAAAAGGAACGGCATCCACACGGAAGCCGGAAACCCCCAGTTGCAACCAATAGCCCATGATCCGCTCGATTTCTTTTCTGACCCGCGGATTGTCAATGTTAAGATCGGGCTGAAAATTGTAGAAGCGATGAAAATAGTACGACTTTGCCTGTTTGTCGAGCGTCCATGTAGATTTTTGTACGCCAGGAAACACCATACCCTCGTTCCAGTCAGAGGGCTTTTTATCTGACCACACATACCAATCCCGGTATGGCGACTCTTTGCTGGTGCGGGCATTTTTGAACCAGGGATGCTGGTCGGAGCTGTGGTTTACCACCAGGTCGATTATTACCTTAATACCGAGCTTTTTTGCTTTATGCATAAACCCCACGAAGTCGCCAGAACTGCCGTGTCTCGAATCAACTCCATAAAAGTCCCGGATGTCATATCCGTTATCCTTGTTTGGCGACGGCTGGAAAGGAGCCAGCCAGATGGTGTCAACGCCAAGAGCATGCACATAATCAAGCCGGGCCGACAATCCTTCAAAATCGCCGGTACCGTCGCCATTTGCGTCCATAAAGGTCTCGAGGTCGAGGCTGTAAATAACTGCGTTCTTATACCAGAGTTCATCTATCATATATAATCAGATTAGCTTGGGCAGAATTTTATCGCTAAAAACATTTATAAACTGTTCCTGGTATCTGTTGACATTATGCAGAATGATCCTATCGAACCCTAACTCCATATCCTGCCTGATCCAATCGATATGTTTCTGCAAATTGGCAGAAATACGAACCATCTTGTGCATTTCCTGCGGTTGTACCATTTCACCCAAAGCATCAAATTGTTCAACTTGCCAGAGATCGCCGAGAACTGAACCTGAAAATATATTGGTACGCCATTGCTCGTGAGCCCCTTTCAATGCCTCGTCTTCACTTGAACCATACGATAACTGCACTTTAAGATAAACAGGCTTTCCGGCACCGCCATTTTTCCGGAAAGCATCCACTACTTTTTTTAACTCCTCGAAGGGCCGGTGAACGGTTATCAGTCCGTCTGCCCAGCTTCCCATCCATTCGGCCGTTTCTTTAGTTACTGCGGCCCCAAGCATCAATGGTGCCTGATCGGGCAACGTATACAGCTTGGCGTGTTCTACATGTACAAGTCCATGATGAGTAACAGTTTCACCTTTGAATAATCGTTTCATAATTTGTACACATTCGAATAACCTTTGGTTTCGTTCGTTTTTTTCGGGCCATTTTTCGAGCTGTTATTCGCTCGTTAAGCGCCTCACCGCTGCCCAGGGAAATCCAAAACCGTTGTGGAAACATTTCCGCTAAAGTGGCGGCCGCCTGGGCAACGATAGCGGGATGGTAACGTTGTCCCGGTGCGCATACAACGCCGAATGAAAGCGATGAGTTAACCATTGCAGCTCCCAGCCAAGCGAAAGAAAAGCCGCTATGACCCTGATTTTTACTCCATGGATGGAAGTGATCCGAACAGTTTATAGCAGAAAAACCCCCTTTCTCGGCAAGGGAGGCAAGCCGCAATAATTCGCTTGGAGCAAACTGTTCATGTGACGCGTGATAGCCAATCATATCTGCGATCAAAATTTAAAACTTCTGACCTATCATAAATCGGGCAGGTTCATTAAAAAAAGCTCAGTCTTAAGGAAGGTCTTCAAAATATTATGCCCACCTTTAATGTTAATTAAATTTCGCGAGTCTGGCAGATGGCATATCTGGATATAAGTAAAATCAAAATAACTATTAGCAGTATCGGCCAGATACTTAGTTGCTTGTATAAGTCATTTCGATAAAAGTGGAAAAACTGAGGCCAGGAAACTTTTCAGCAACGCAGTAATAGGGAACAACTCGCTCCGGATATCCAAAGGCCCGTCCCGACGATCTTCCGAAACTCAGCCGTGGCAGTGAAAGAACTCGATGCTACTTTCTTAGCTTAAGCGACTTTCTGTACATCTTATCAGATTCAACCTTTCTTCCCAATTTTCGCAATATTTCTCCATAGCTGTCGTACGCGTTCCAGCTGGTAGGGAATAATTTCAAATTTGTTTTGAACACTTCCACCGCAATATTATCAAATCCTGAACGCATCAGCGTGTAACCGATAGAGTTGAACTCTTCTTCACGGAAAACTTACTACGAAAGAAAATTATTTCCTGAGATGTCGCATCAAACAGGCTAAGGTTATTACCCGGAGCACATGCGATAGCTCCGTAAAACAAGCAGAGAAAATAGTAAACGTTGCGGTAAGCGGAATCTTCCTTCTAAAATATGTCTCTTAGTCGCGGTCAGCGTCGGCAACATCTTTATTGTAGGTTACCATGGAAGTATTAGTCAACGGGATCTATTGGTTTTCAACTTTTTCTAAGAGGGTTCGTCGAAGTCCACCCTTTTTATTCGCCGTAGCTTCAGCGAGGCGAAAGCTCTCCGCCTTCGCCCACCGCCATCGTCCGCCGGAGCCTCAGCGATGGCGGGAATTTTACCGTAGGTGGGTTTTGATTGGTGTGCCTCGAACCCTTCCCCCAAAGCTTCAGCGCCCCCGGAAGAAAGGCAATTCAGGTAACATCCACACCATTCCCAATTTTGGTCAGTTTATAGAAAATTTTAACAATGACAACACCTATTTTTAATGTTGAAATATCGTTAACAAGCTCTAATATTGTCGTACCCATCTGACAGCAGAACCATATTCATCTTCCTGCGAATAACTAACTCACAACCTAACCGTTAATTATATGAAGCTCGTCTTCCAGACGCTTCGCATTGCCTTATTGCTAGTTAGTTGCCCAAAAGCAATCACTACTGAGAGAGAAGTCACGGCTGCTGTAGCAGCCAACGAGACATACTCACTTCTCAAACCTTACAAACTCACCATAATTCCTGGTTATTCAGTGAAGTATCTTCCGCAACCGTGCCTGTTGTTGAAGTTAGCTTTGTTAGCATATTTACCTAATCCATCCATTCCGCTGAAATTCCGACCCGTTCCCCCTTTTTTATCACTATCTAAAACTTCAAACGATGATCGAACACCCATCATTATACCCGCACTATCCATGACGTAAAAGACATTTCGATAGATATTAGAGAATGGTTGGGTATTTCCAACGACTCGTACGTGTACACCATGTTTATGAGAAGGGTTTGCTATGTAGATACGACACTCCTGGTGTATGTGCTACGAGATAAAGAATGAACAGGATGTGGGAGTAACAACCGTGTCTATATATCTATGTGCGGCAGTGTCGTTGATAATAGTTTTCCGGAGAAGAATTGGCGCGCTTTGATAATGAATTCCGCTATTACATCTTCTTCTCTGCATTTCTATTGTAAGGCATTTGTGCGGCATAACGTGGAAGTATAATCGCGATCTTTTTCTCCCACAATTAATAGCAAATTTCACGCCAATCTTGGTGATCTATGGGCCCAATGTGAAAATTGTTTCCAGGTCTTTTTTGACACTGTGCTCATCGTTCTGCATCGAATTACTCTTTAAATCACAAGCGTTAGAATGATCTTCAATTCTCTTCAATTTGCAATCTTTTTTATTCTTATCACTACGCTGTATTTTTTACTACCCCATCGGCTTAGATGGTTTTTGCTTCTTATTAGTAGCTGTTACTTTTACATGGCTTTTGTGCCTATATATATTATTATACTTGGCTTCACCATAGTCATAGACTATATAGCAGGCATATATATCGAAAAATCAGAAGGCCGTCAGCGGAAAGCTTTTTTTATTATGAGCTTATTGGCCAATATCAGCATCCTGGCCGTGTTCAAGTACTATAACTTCTTCATTGAAAATACTAATCAAATTATTAAGGAAGTCGGCTACGAGACTTTTCTGCCATCTTTAACCATATTGTTGCCCATCGGATTGTCTTTTCACACATTCCAGGCCATGAGTTATACATTCGAAGTGTATAGAGGTAACTATAAGGCTGAAAAACATTTTGGTATCTATGCTTTGTATGTAATGTTTTATCCCCAGTTGGTGGCCGGCCCTATAGAACGGCCCCAAAATATCCTTTATCAGTTTAAACAGGAGCACAGTTTTGATTATCAGCGGGTGGTTAGCGGTTTGCAGCTGATGGCATGGGGGCTATTTAAGAAGGTAGTGATTGCTGACCGCCTGTCTATTTTGGTTGACCAGGTTTATGATCATCCCCGGGAATTTAATAGTGTTGGTCTCCTCATAGCCACATTTTTCTTTTGCTACCAAATCTATTGTGATTTTTCCGGCTATACCGACATTGCGAGAGGCGCTGCAAGAGTCATGGGTTTTACCTTACTTAAAAACTTCAACCACCCCTACCACGCAAAAACCATTTCCGATTTTTGGTCAAGATGGCACATTTCGTTGTCAACCTGGTTTCGTGACTATCTGTATATACCGCTCGGAGGCAACCGTGTTGCCATTCCAAGATGGTATTTTAATCTGTTTATTGTTTTTATGGTTAGTGGACTATGGCATGGAGCCGATTGGACGTTTGTCGTCTGGGGAGCGCTCCACGGGTTTTATCAGGTATTTGGCCTTACCACGCGGAGCTATAGAGATGGGCTTAACAATAAATTGGGTCTTGCCCATTTAAATAGTATCAAGGTCATAACTACCTTTTTATTGGTTGCCTTTGCGTGGATATTTTTCAGGGCAAATAATATCGATGATGCGTTATACATAGCTAAGCATGCTATAACGGGTATACCTGATGCCATTCGAAATTACAAAACCACTTTCGGTTACGATTACGGTATGAAGCTGCCCCAAATTATTGCATCCTTCGGTTTGATCGCATTTTTGGAGGCTGTACAGAATGTTCAGAAGCGGAAAGATATTTCCGATTGGTTATATAAGATTCCCCGGCCGGCAAGATGGGGAATATATGTGGTGGTGATCTTAACGATCCTTTTCTATGGTGTGTTTACCGATAAACAATTCATCTATTTCCAATTTTAAAAATGGTTTTACTATGAATAATATTCATAAGTTCCTGACAAATATTTTTTCAATTTCCTTAATTATTGTTTCGATTATAGGAGCAGGTTTTTTCTGCAGCGTTGACAGGACTACTATCACTTCTTCTCTGCGATATCGACATAACCTGCTGCAAAGGACAGACTCGCCGCGTATTATCTTTGTCGGCGGATCCAATCTGCGATTCAGTCTGATAAGCCAAATGATCAAAGATTCGCTTAACATGAACCCTGTTAATACGGGGATATTCGCAGGTTTTGGTTTGAAATTTATCATTGATGATATAAAGCCATATTTGAGAAAAGGCGACATGATTGTACTGTCACCTGAGTATCATCAATTTTATGACAAGGCTATATGGGGTAACGAACAGCTCGCCCAGGCTATCAATATTTGCCCGGAGGACATTAGGTTTATGAATTGGCAACAAATGGGCGTCTTACTCAAGACGATGCCGAGAAACAATTTGGGCAAGCTTAAGGCCACGGCTGTGGAAGAGATATTTGGTGTGCTCCCTGATATTAAACCTTATGAAAGATACGATGGCATGAACTACTATGGTGACACCTATGTCCATTGGACGGAACCTTCCGAACCTTGGATCCAGGATATACTTACCGGAAAGTTTAATAAAGATGCTATTCGGCTAATCAACGAATTCAATAGCTATGTAACAGGTCCCCTGGAAGGTAAATTGTTGGTCACATTCCCCCCTTATCCAGTGCGTGGTTACCATGTGAACAGATCGGCCATTGACAGGGTTGAACATAAGTTGAAACAACAACAAATTCCTCTATTAGGTTCAGCTCAAAGTTATCTTTTTGCAGATTCCTTATTTTTCAATTCATCCTATCATTTGGGTAAGGCTGGCGCTATATTAAGAACCAACGAGCTCATCCAAAATATTAAATGTTACAGGCAATCATTGGATGTGTTTAGCCTTCATGCATCTCCGTAAATTTGTTCCTTTACGTCAATGTAAAAAAATATTTCGTTTTATTAAATGACACATCCCGATCTGGTTCTATTCCCCGCATGTCCATAGACTTTGAGCACAACCCGCAATGATACACAGGTTACATGACCAAACACAGGTTATATTAAGGAACATCAATAGTTAATTTCGAAAATTGTAGAGTTCCGCAACTCATCGGAACTTAACAGGTTTCGAGTTCAAGCCCAGAATGGACAAATGATGATATTCTTTATCGAAGAGGTATTGAAAAAATTGCCTGCCAGTTGGCCATATGAATTGAAACGAAAAATCAAGTCTGGAGGAGCAGGTGGGAGGACTCTTTGGCCCTACTATTTAACAACAAGCGAATTTGCGATTTCTTTTGAAGTTTTTTCCCAATCGTTTCGGAGTGATTCTTTGCAATTAAAATGAAAGAGGAGAACCTTCCCGTCAACAACTGTAAAGAAATAGTAGTTATATATTTCGGAACCTATAGCTTGCGTGTTGAAGGTAAAGAACCCAACTTTCTTCCCATGAATTTCGATTATACCTTCGTTCAATATCTGCACATCAGTGCGCGTTTTCTTCAAACTTGCTATTCTAAAATCTTTATATTCCTGTAGTTGGTCTTCAGTACGTTGATGGGAAGTGTATTGCGCGTTCAGACTAACCTCAAAGCCAGGGTCGCTTAGGGCGAGCTCAGGTCTCGAGCTCGTACCATATTTGAGCGTCCACTGCGCTTGATTCATCTCCGCAAGAACACTGGGCACAAGAATCTCGACTTTGCCGTTCAGCAAAGTTATCTTGTTTTCAAGCTTCAACTGGGCAGAAGCCGAATACGATAAACCGAAAACTGCGGAGAGGAGTATATACAACCATTTCATTTTGGATGGGTTAGATTATGGGCTAAACTATATAGAAACGTTTGGAATGTCAATATTGATATTTTAAGATTGCGGAATTTTGACTGGGTAAAAAATACAGAAGGGGGAGTAAATTAGGATTGATATTGGCTCCATTTAAAACTAAATAGGGGCGGGGGTTTGTTGGAGAAAGTACCTCAAAGGGGCTATTATGTGCATCCCGGAATTCCCGCAAAAAAGGCCATATTTGACTATCTAGAGCCGGCCGAATTAAAGTTTGATTAAAACTCGTGTTGAACCTTGTACTTGCATATTTACCATCTCAACTCCTCCTTCCGGATCTCCTGACTATTGTTTGCTGATATAAATTACCATGGAAGTATTGGTCACCGGGATCTTCGCAGCATCGGCCATACAACCGGCGAACTGCCAGATTGGATTTCGCCGATAACCTGAAAACCGTGACGTTCGTATAGCGCAATATTCTTCGGGTTCGAGGATTCGAGATACGCAATCGAACCATCGCGGTCCACCGCTTTGAGCGATTCAACCAACAGTGCAGAGCCGATACCACCGCCCTGATATGCCGGGTCGACACCAATCATCGGTAGATACCAGTGAGGCTCGGTCGGATGAAATTTCTCCATTTTTTCAAAATTTTTTGCCATATCTCTTCTTATTTTGTCGCTGGTGTTTTCTTCGAACACTCTCTTTAAAGTGTCTTCATCGGACCCTACACCAGGGGGCAGCCACAGGGCAGCACCAGCAAAGTCATTGGCAATGTAAGCTGTGCCCTTCTCAAAAGCGCCACCGCCAAAAGCTTTGGCGATCGAAGAGAAAACTTCCAAATACGTTGCCGAATCCGGTAGAGACCATCGGGCCATTGGGTCGCTAGTAAATGCCAATGTAAGGGCGGAAATGGTTCCTCTTTCATCCGAAGCTTGAGCAATCTTTATTGTCGTCAAAATCTGATCAGTTTTATAATTCAAAACATAAGTAACCAATGTAATGCCGGCTAATTAATGCTAAATCTAGTCAATCACTCCCAGTATGGCAGGAACTTAAGACGAATTTATTAAATTACTAAATACAGTTTTCCAGGCAGGGTTCGACCATAATAGTCATTGATAAAATACATCAATTGAAGGGGCGCCTATGGAAATTTTTTCGTTCACTCCCGGTATTAAAATACAAATTTGCTGATAGAACTATTCAAAATGAAACAGGTTACAATAATTCTGCTACTGCTCACGTCAATAAGGGCAATTGCACAAGAGCCCTTATATGATAGAGTATTTTTTGCGAACAGCCCGATGGAGAAAAGTTATTATTACAGCGAAGTGAGTTATTCAGGGAACTCGTGGATAAAAAACATGTCAAAACGATTACCGGTAAATGATTCTGTTTACTTTACGCCTGGCAATTCACTTGAAATAAACTATGTTTCCTCGCCTAACGGACAGTGGCAGGCAAAACTGTTTTATCGTCCTGTCCGCGGTCAGGATTCTTTCAGTAAACCCACTCATCTGTTCGTGCGTTTATTTGTCAGTTCTGAGACTGATACCACACAACTACCGGCAATTGCCATCGGAAATAAAAAGGACACAAACCATCATTTCATAACACTTCACCAACATATCCGTGATTATAAAAGAGGAAAATGGTTAACCGCAAAAGTTCCGCTGAGTATATTTCAAATTAAAGATATTAACGATGTCGATATCTTACTCTTTCGCCAGCAATCCAATGACGGGAAGGAGCATATCTTGTTGGTCGACCAGATTGAATTCTTAGCGGAAGAACATGCCACTGTTCGATCAAAATCTATTCTAACTTCAGCAAAAGGTTACGAACGACATATTGACATCACATGGCAACCAATCGAGGATACAGCTGTAAAATATATTAAGATTTACCGTTCATCCGATGGGAAAAATTTTCACCCTGTCGGTATACAGTCAACAGGTATTGCGAGATACACTGATTACACCAACACAGTCCAAAAAAAGTATTATTACAAGATCAGCTTACTGGATAAAAATTACAATGAGTCTTCCCCTTCAAACGTTGCTAGCGCTTCGACAAGAACAATGAGCGATGATGAGTTGCTCGACATGGTGCAGGAAGCACATTTCAGGTACTATTGGGAAGGAGCCGAAAAAAACAGCGGCCTGGCACTGGAGAATGTCCATGGAAGGAGAAACATGATTGCAACAGGTGCATCCGGATTCGGCATCATGGCATTGATTACCGGCGCCGAAAGGAAGTTCATCACGCGTGAATCGCTTACAACACGCTTTGAAAAAATAATGTCCTTTCTCGAAAAAGCCGACAAATTTCATGGAGCATTTCCCCATTTCCTTAATGGAACAACCGGTAAAGTGGAGCCTTTTTTCGGTCCGCGCGACAATGGTGCGGACCTTGTGGAGACTTCTTTTCTTGCACAGGGCATGCTGGCGGCAAAACAATATTTTAATAAAGCCAACGAGAGAGAAAAGAACATTGTGGACCGTATTGACAGGATATGGAAGGGCATCGAATGGGATTGGTTCCGTAAGGACGACAGTAGTAAATTTCTATATTGGCACTGGTCGCCCGATCAGCAATGGGTGATCAACCATAAACTGATAGGGTGGAATGAAACGCTTATCACTTATTTTCTTGCAATCAGTTCGCCCGAGCATGGGATTCCTGCAAGCTTTTACTACAGCGGATGGGCGAGTCAAAGCAAGGAAGCGGAGAAATACCGTTCAGGGTGGGGACAAACAAAAGATGGATCGTTATACACAAATGGCAACACTTATTACGGTGTGCCATTGAAAGTAGGTGTTTCAAACGGAGGGCCCTTGTTTTTTGTCCATTACTCTTTCCTTGGGCTCGATCCCCGCGAGCTTACCGATGCTTACTGCAATTATTTTTCCAATAACGGGAATATAGCGCTCATTAATTACCGGTACTGCATAGAAAATCCTAAAAAGCGCAAAGGGTATGGCCCTGGCGCATGGGGACTTACAGCCAGTGATGGGTTATTGAGTTACCAGGCCGATGAACCGGTTGCGCACCAGGATCATGGAAAGATCACGCCCACAGGGGCACTGGCTTCTTTTCCATATATGCCAGGCGAATCAATGACTGCTTTGAAAAATTATTACCGCAATTACGGCAAATTCGCGTGGGGACCTTATGGCTTTTATGATGCATTCAACGTAGACGAAAACTGGCGCTCTGAAATTTTCATGGGCCTGAACCAGGGACCGATTGTTGTCATGATTGAAAATTACCGTTCAGGCTTACTATGGAGATTATTTATGAGCAATCCTGAAGTGCAGCAGGCAATCCGAAAGATTGGGAGTGAGCAACCATAATTTGAGTAACAGAGAGCCTACCTCACCACCTCGCTAACCAAAATTACCGGAGCGATATTGGTATAATTTACGAAGTCGGCCCTTATCGCATCTCTATTCGGGCCAATTGCCGCCTGATATTCACTAAGGCTTTTTACATAAAATGTTCCGATTGCCATATACGGCAATGTTTGATTGGGAATACCGCTGGCAACGCCTTTTTCAATGGTGTATTTTATCAAATTGGATCCAAGAAAACCTGCGACCATGGGCATGTGTTTAGTTTCATAATACTCCATATTGAAAGTCTTGCCTTCTGCGAAAGGGTACATGATGGATACTTTGATCAATCCTTTTTCTACAACAGACGAATTGTGCTTTTTACCTTACAGGTTGCTTTTCCTGACCAAACCCGGCGAAACATACGGTCAGAAGTAAAAACGATACGATGAGTCTAATTTTCATGTGTTTTTTTTAATTGTTGAATTGAGTCGACAAGGGTTTCAATTTTAAACCTTCATACTCAAATCCCTGAACCAGGTATATATTTTAAAAACGTGAATTTAAGTCTAATTTTGCCACAGTCTGCGTGGTGCAGGTGTCACTAATTCTAAATTGATACTAATACCTCCCCGATGATTCCAAAGTCGCCGAACAGCTGTGAACATCTTTGTAACTTCGGCCATTGAAAAACAGAATCATTGATGTCATTTCCACCCATCGCGCCCCGAAATGTAAGCTGTCCGTTTTCGGGTGGTTGGCTTTCTTGATGGTTGCATGCAGCGAGCCTGCGAAAGAGCCTGCACGGAAAAAAATTGATCGAATTCGCCCAATTCCCGGAAAGAGTGATTCCATTCCTTTGAAAGTTGCCCAAACGGGCGAGGTATTGATGGGTTATTCGGACTGCTGGACATGCCACAAAATGGAGAGGCCTTCTGCGGGTCCAGCTTTCCGTGACATTGCAAAGCGGTATCCCGTACAGGAACGCTACATCAATATGCTTGCTGGAAAAGTGATTGTCGGCGGCAGCGGAGCATGGGGCACGGCCGTAATGAGCCCACATCCCGACGTGCCTTTCGATGACGCGAGAGTGATGGTGTCGTTTATTCTTTCTTTGAGAGACTGAATGGTTGACCTAAATTGTATTGCCGCAGGTTATTTATCTTGCGACGGGTCAGGTGTTGAAATGTCGACAGCATTTTTCCACGTGCCGTTGGCTTGTCTCCGCCAGATACTTACAGCCTTGTTGTGAATGGTGACCACTTTGCCTGTAGAATCGCTAAACGAGACCTGTGTGTTTTCTATCATGTACCCCATATCACCACTTTCAGAAATTTCAACACTTTGCGGTTGCCAACTAATCCGAAAACCTGGCATCTTATAACTGTCTTGTATCATTTGTGCTATAGCCGCCTTACCCTTTGAAGGAGGTTGTCCCGCCAACATTACAATTGCATCATCGGCCCAATAGCTTAATATTTTCTCCACATCTTCTCCTTTTGAAGCCAATTCGGACCACTCCTTACTTAATTGCATAACCTTTTCGCCTTCTGCTTTTGTATCAACTTTTCGTTGATTGCAACTTAATGCTATTAACACAAGTATAAATGATGCTATCCTTTTCATTTTTGGGATTTTGGGTTTGAAAAATACGTTTGGGACAATACGATCTACGGCTAGCTGATAATTATGTGTTTTTTTTATTCATTCACTTTCTTTTTGTTCTCACAACACTAGCATCCACCTTCTCGATTTTCACGATCACCTCCTTGTAGCAAGGCGTGTTGCTTTTATCTGCAACGCTTGAAAGCGGCACCAGCACATTTGTCTCGGGAAAATATGTGGCGCAGCATTTATCGGAAATCGGGTAAGCAACCACGATAAATCTCTTCGCCACACGCTTTGTTCCGCCAGTGAAATTGAACAGGTTTACTATATCCCCATCCTTTAATGAAGCTCGATTCATATCCTTTTGATTCATCAGCACTACTCTTCTTTCATTATATATTCCCCTGTACCTGTCATTCAATCCGTAGATAGTCGTATTAAACTGGTCGTGACTGCGAATCGTCATCATCACCAGTTCATCATCTCCGAGAACAGGAACCGAAACGTTGGCAATATTGAAATGAGCCTTCGAAGTTGGCGTATTGAAATATCCATCCCGATTGGAGTTGGGCAGATAAAACCCTGCGGGTTCACGCACCCGTTTATTGTAATCATCAAACCCCGGAATGGTTCGTTCAATATCATCGCGAATCAGGTCATAACTCCCTATATATTTTTTCCAGTCCACTGTTGTACGATCTCCCAAGGTGGCTAGTGCAAGCCTGCAAATAATTGCACTCTCACTTAATAATTTATCAGAAACGGGTTTCAGGACTCCCTTTGACGACTGCACCACACCCATGGAATTTTCGCAGGAAACAAATTGTTCCACCCCGTTCTGAATGTCTTTGTCGGATCTTCCCAGGCATGGCAATATCAGCGCTTCTTTTCCATGAACGAGATGGCTGCGGTTCAGCTTGGTAGATACATTAACGGTAAGATCACAATTCATCAGTGCCTGTGCTGTATAGGTAGTGTCGGGTGTGGCTGAAAGGAAATTTCCGCCCATCGCCAGAAACAGTTTTGCTTTGCCTTCATGCATTGCAATGATACTTTGCACGGTATCGTAACCATGATCCTTAGGAGGAGTAAAATGGAAATTACCTGCAAGCGCTTTCAGAAAGGCAGCTGAAGGTTTTTCATAAATGCCCATGGTGCGGTCTCCCTGTACGTTGCTGTGGCCCCGTACGGGGAGAGTTCCGGCGCCTCGTTTTCCGATGCTTCCTTTCATCAACAGCAGGTTCACGATCTCCTTTATGGTATCCACTGCATTCTTATGCTGTGTAAGCCCCATTGCCCAGCAGGCGATGATCTTTTTTTTATCTTTAAGCAATTGCGCAGTTTCCCTGATCTGCTCCACATCTATTCCCGATAGTTTTACAAGGTGTTCCAGCTGTTGCTCCCGCAGATGAGCCACTAAGTCAGAGAATCCAGTCGTATTCTTTTCAATGAAATCGTGATCGAGTACTCCTCCCTGTTGCAACTGATCCTCTTCTATCAATAGTTTTTCAACAGCCTGGAGCAAAGCCATATCACCATTGATCCTGACCTGCAAAAAAACATCAGTCAACGCAGTTGTCATTCCCAGTAATCCTTTCAGCTGTTGCGGATTATCGAAACCCATCAGCCCTGCTTCCGGTAGAGGATTGACAGAAATGATCAATGCTCCGTTTGCTTTGGCTTTTTGCAGCGCCGTGAGCATCCGGGGATGATTGGTGCCCGGATTCTGGCCGAGGATGATGATGACTTCCGCTTCATACAGGTCGTCAAGTTTTACCGATCCTTTGCCTATGCCCAGCGACTCGCCCAGTGCCACGCCGCTACTCTCATGACACATATTGCTACAATCAGGGAGGTTGTTGGTGCCATATTCCCGTACGAAGAGCTGGTACAGAAACGCCGCTTCATTGCTTGTGCGGCCTGAAGTGTAAAAGACTGCCTCGTTGGGGGAAGAGAGAGAGTTCAGCGAATCCGCGATCTTCTTAAAAGCATTTTCCCAGCTGATTGCCTGGTAATGTGTTGCTCCTTGCGGAAGATAAAGCGGCTCAGCGATTCTTCCTTTTCTCCCGATTTCATAATCGGTCATCCCTGCCAGCTCATTCACGGAATGTTTCGCAAAAAATGTAGCGGTCAGTTTTTTAACTGTGGCCTCTTCCGCAACCGCTTTTGCGCCATTTTCACAATATTCGTTGCCCGAACGCTCATCATCAGGATCAGGCCATGCGCAACTCGGGCAGTCGAAGCCGCCTTTTTTATTGAGATGCCACAATGCTTTTAGTCCTCTTCCCACACCCGCTTCGCCGAACACGTGTTTCATACTCGAAACAATCGCGGGCATGCCGGCTGCGGTTTTTTTAATCTTGCCTTTTTCCAGGCCTGTAAGGTCCTGAGGATTCTCCGGTGAGGGAGTTGATTCTTCACTCATACTAACAGGTTTTTGCAGGATTTTCAAAAAAGTCGGATTGATCTTCCATTGTTTTATCAATACATTTAAAATCCTTTTCAAGCAGGAGGTGGAGATGCCCGGAATTTTCCAGTGGCATCATCGCCTCAAAACCCACAACTGAATTGTCAGACCAGTCTTTGAGCAGGGCTTTGGGCACATATAAGGTAATAATATTGTTATCATAACCTGCGAAAAGCGATCCGCCAGAATTCACGGGCTGTACCGTGTAACCGAAATTGCTGTTGCCAAAGTTGGTGTTGTCGTGTTGGATTGATCCCGAAACAAGCTCATCTACCTCCGTTTTTGATAAGCGGATGCGTATGGAATTTCCTTTGATACGTAATTTCATATTTGATCTGCTGTTTCAGTGATCCGCTCAGGACCTGCATAAATATTAAAACGATCAGTTTTTAAAAAGCCGATGAGCGTAATACCGGCTTCATCTGCCAGCTCAACCGCAAGGCTCGAAGGGGCACCGATAGCGGCAATGATACGGATACCGGCAATGGCAGCTTTCTGAACAAGCTCAAAGCTCGCTCTTCCACTCAATAAGAGTACCACATCCTTGAGCGGCAATTGTTCTGTTAAAAACGCGTTGCCAATGAGTTTATCCATTGCGTTGTGGCGACCCACATCTTCACGCAATTCAATAAGGTTGCCGGTGTTGTTGAACAATGCACAGGCATGCAACCCTCCGGTACTTTGAAATATTGCCTGCTGTTTTCGCAAGGCATCCGGCAACCCTTGCAACACGGAAGCTGGTATCCGCACAGGCTCGGTGCTGACCGGATATTCCATCTCTCTGCGGATAGCATCAATGCTCGACTTACCGCAAACGCCACAGCTTGAGGTTACATAAAAATTTCTTTCGCCACTCTGCAGGTCCGGCATATGATTCCCTTTCAAAATCGCCAGCACGGTATTTTTTCCGCCAGCGCCGGCAATGACACTTGCCAGCTGAGCGTTGCTCCCGATGATGCCTTCAGTATATAAAAAGCCTGCTGCAAGTTCTTCATCGTTCCCTGGCGTTCTCATGGTAACAGAAATATTTTTCTGCTGTTCATTTCCTGAAGAGCCGTAAAGCAATTGTATTTGCAATGGCTCTTCGACTGCCAGCTGGTCCGACGCTTCAATAAACCTGCCGGCATACATTCTTGTTACGGTAACGGTGGAAACTTCCATTTTCGTTTAATGATTATCGTTAGTTAAGTTCAACGCTACCTCCCTTGCTTTGTCAAGGTAGCAAAATTGACCGGTTTCGAGATTGAAAATACTGCTTCCTTTTACAGTGAGTGCCATGACAAGTATCATCCCGAACGACCCCTGAGTTCCTAAAAAAAATCAGTAATTCCAGAATTTTTATGCTGTAATTGGGTATATTGACGGTCCTTTCCACTTGAGCTAAGGCTTCGGTGGGCAATCCCCGAACCCGCCAAACAATTTTCAATCAGTTTTTTCTCATCCTTCAAATTTTATTTATGTCCTCAAATCATGGCGTTGCTTACATTAAACCAGGAGAAGTTCAAGTGCAGGAAATGGATTATCCGAAACTCGCGTTGGGCAACCGGAAGTGTGAACATGGAGTGATCCTTAAAATTGTTTCGACAAACATCTGCGGCAGCGATCAGCATATGGTACGCGGCCGTACGACTGCCCCATCGGGCCTGATACTCGGGCATGAGATCACTGGTGTGGTAATTGAAGCTGGGCGCGACGTGGAATTCATCAAAGTGGGCGACCTGGTTTCTGTTCCATTCAATATTGCCTGCGGCAGATGCCGCAACTGTAAGGCTGGTCGAACCGGTATCTGCCTGAATGTGAATCCTGCACGGCCGGGTGCCGCATATGGCTATGTGGATATGGGCGGCTGGGTAGGCGGACAGGCTGAATATGTATTGGTGCCTTATGCAGATTTTAATCTCCTGAAGTTTCCTGATAAGGACCAGGCCATGTCGAAAATCAAAGATCTTACCCTCCTCTCCGACATTTTCCCCACGGGTTTTCACGGAGCCGTTACTGCTGGTGTAGGACCGGGCACTATTGTATACGTTGCGGGGGCCGGACCGGTTGGCCTTGCCTGTGCTGCTTCGTGCCACCTGCTGGGCGCCGCAGTGGTGATTGTAGGAGACATGATATCGGAAAGACTTGAGCAGGCAAAGAGCTTTGGTTGTGAGATCATTGATTTGCGCCAGAAAACACCTCTCGAGGAAGCGATCGCTGCTATTGTTGGTGTGCCGGAAGTGGACTGCTTCGTGGATTGTGTGGGTTTTGAAGCGCATGGCCATGGATCAAATGCTGGCGATGAACAACCCGCAACGGTTCTGAATACCGCTATGGCTGTGACCAGGGCAGGTGGTTCGATCGGAATTCCCGGCCTGTATGTAACGGGTGATCCAGGGGCGAAAGATGAAGCCGCAAAACAGGGCAGCCTGAGTATCAGGATTGGCCTTGGCTGGGCAAAATCACATTCTTTGCATACGGGACAATGCCCGGTAATGAAATATCACCATCAGTTGATGAATGCCATTCTGTATGATAAGATTCAAATCGCAAAGGCGGTGAATGTGGAGGTTATCCGGCTGAAAGATGCGCCGAAAGGTTATAAGGATTTTGACAAGGGAGCAGCCAAAAAATTCGTGATCGATCCTCATGGAATGATTGCGAATTAAAAAGTCTTATGATAAAGAAATCGGGTTTTCGGTGGGGTGCTCCCGGCCGCAGACACTGTTGTGGCGACAGTAGATAGGGATATGCTGCTTTTATCATGATGAATTTCATGGTAAAGTCGATACGTTTGCGAGGATGATAAGGTTGGGAATATCTTCAATATTCTGCGCCGGGGGAAAGAACCATAGAACATCGGATTGATCAAATTATGGAGGATACAGATTGTTGCCTCTCGAAAATAGTTGTAATTGGAAGTGAATAGCATTAAATTATTTTCAAAAAATTATTACAGGTAAATCAGGCTGAAGGCCAAAATAAATCTGCGCTGCGGTTTCGTAACGACTATCATTGGAAAAGCCATGTTGCCTTATAACCTGCGCGTCTGTGAAATAATGTGATAACTTATTCCTCGTGTATATGCCGCTGCTTCCTGCAGCTGAATACATTAGATCTACTGCCTGAACACAGGTTTGATTCGTATGGGTAACTGCCAATAATAATCCTGCCCTTTCTTCAAGTGTAAGTCTGTCCCCGGCCATCGTTTTATTCCAGCATTCTGCAATTGTCTGAAATAGGTAGGCACGGCTTGATTGAACGAAAGCCTCTGCCATTCCTAATTTTTTCTGTACTGAGCCTCTTTCTCTTATTGACACTGCTGAGCCAAAAGGTACCTTCTTTTCTGCCAGCGCCTTTAATTCCTGTATGGCATTACGGGCAACAGCCAGTGCAACAGGTGCAATAAGACTTGCTATGCTGGCACCAATAGCAGGAAATCGATACAGTGGGTTCGTGTAATGGGAGTTA
Organism: uncultured Chitinophagaceae bacterium; assembly: GCA_963808065.1. Lineage (GTDB taxonomy): Bacteria > Bacteroidota > Bacteroidia > Chitinophagales > Chitinophagaceae > Flavitalea. The sequence goes on along the minus strand of CAWEEK010000005.1, from coordinate 208,975 downwards.
GGCTCAAAGTCAGGAGCAAGCGGATAAGAACGATGGCTGGGAACAAATACGTCATTCGCTGCTATATCATTACTATCGGTCGCCTTCATTCCGAAAGTATGCCATGTATCAATGATTTCACAATCCGCTGAATTCATAAAAACACCGATTACTTCAGGTATTCCATTATGCATTTTCATCTGGCCTTGCTCCATAACAAAGGCTGTAACAAAAACCCATTGCGCTTCATGCACATTACTCGTCAGAGGACTTCTGCCGTAAATTGAATAACCTCCCTGTACCGGAGTAGCTTTCATAGGTGGATGAAAAACGCCTGCAATAAATGTATCAGGCCCGTTCTTATAGATTTCCTCAATTCCTTTTTCAGATAACCTGTTGCACCACCAGGTGGATACATTGGCTACCATCATTGACCAGCCGGCAGCTGTATTATAACGGGCAACTTCCTCAACTACTTTCGCCGCAGTAAGCGGATCGGCTTCAATCCCCCCAAGTGACTTGGGCAGGAACAACCTGAGAAAGCCGGCTTCCCTCAGCGTCTGTAAGACTGGTTTTGAAATCCTTCGATTGGTTTCATCTTCATCAATATATTGACTAATAAAGGGCCCGATTTCGCTTACTTTGTCCAAAAGTGTTTTCATATAACAATAGTTTAGAGGTTTAATTACAGTTGTAAAAGTAAGAGAGTGTAGTTATCAGGACTTGTCGGATACGGCTCAAAAATATTTCTGTTTGTATCAAAATTGCCGGCCTATATTCAACCCGGTTGGGTAGTATGAAGCTTCGTTCGAAATTGTAAAGGAGATTCGCCCATTTTTTCTTTAAAAACCCTGCTGAAATGTGTTTGATTTTCGAATCCGCATTCAAAGGTAATTTCTCCAACACTTAACGCAGTATTTTGCAGTAAGTCAGCCGCGAGATTTAATCGTTTCTTCATGACCCATTTGGCAGGAGTTTCCTTAAATATTTTCTTGAAATCACGCTTAAAAGTAGGGATGCTTTTGCAAGTAAGTTTTGCATACTCTGTTAGTGTAAGTTTAAATGCATAATTATTCTGCATTATTTCTTCCATGGAAGGGCTCTTATCATTGCTCAGGTTATTAAGATATGACAAAAACCGTTGGTTTTTTTTATTAGAAAGCAGCGATAAGATTAGCTCCTTAAATTTTAACTCAATCAAATTTTCCGGGGGTGGTGGAACCTGGGAAAAATAAGGTAACATGGATGAAAAAAAAGATGTACTAAGTTCATTTACATCCAGGGGTAATATATGCTCAATATCAGCTTCCGGTAAGTTAGCCAGGGGTAAACTTTTCCGGTTTTCGTTTATTATCTGTCGGAGAAAATTATCTGGCATAAAAAAAACCATAACACACCATCCTTCACCTTCTTCTTTTTCAGCAATATGTGTTCCCTTTTTTACAAAAACACAAACCCCTTTTTTCAGATCCCATGTTTTATTGTCCTTATGAAAAATCCGTCTACCACTGATAACATAGGTTATATGATTGCATTCAATAAAAAATCGCTGTTTTGACTCAGTCTGCGGGCAGTCATAGTTTGTAAATAGAAGGTCCTTACAAATGAGTTGACGTGAAATATTGGGATAATTTTTTAAGATTTCGTATAAATTGACCATTGATGCCGAATAAGTCTTAACGAATGTAACTTTTTTCCTGATGGTTTTTTTGATTTTGATTTCGATGACTTACCTGCATGGAACCATGTTTTACAGTCGAGTCTTTGTTGTTAAGTGATTTCATTAACACTTCGTTTAAACTAATTATCGCACTGGATATGGTTCATAAGCAGTTATGGGGCTGGAGAGTGCTACCAATCTGATGGAAGGCGGACAAAGAATTCGGATGAACGGAAGGGCCGGATAGTTGAAATACTATAAATTGGAATGCTTTTTATCAATGAATCAAAATGAAATCGCTTACATTCTGCCTGGGGTTTTATGCATGCATTGTTTGTACACTTTCATGTGGCCATGCATCAACCCAAAATGCGATATTTGACCCGTACAGAAATAACAAAAAACCTGTTCCCTTCGCTGTCGAGTTAAGCATCAAAGGCAACACCTACAAGGGATGCTTTTCCAATGACTATTCCATATTTTATTTTTTCCGCCATCATCTTCCAAACCGGGAAGATTATCGGATCTACCAGTCTGTGTTTACGGACGGTAGGTGGAAAAAACCGGAGCTAATAAGTTTCACCGATTCAAGTTCGGACCTATATCCTATCATCTCACCCATTGAAAAAAGTAAGCTGTTCTTCACATCGTACCGGAGAACACCCAGGGATACCAGTGCTAAACCAAATGCTAATTTCTGGATTTCGTCAAGAACAGCGAGTCATTGGGGAACTCCCGTTCCCCTTGCTGAAGCCAATCTTATCTATAATTACAATTCTCAGCCCTGCATTACTGACCGCGGCAATATTTACTTTACTTCTCACACGCCAGACTGGCGCCAAACGATCACCTATAGGTTAGCATATAAGAATGGAAGTTATCAAAATCCGGAACCTTTTGATTTTGTAAACCAGTTGAGGCAAAAGGATACCAGCAGAACAGTATTTGAAATAGCTGTCTCCCCCGATGAAAGCTATATGATATTAACGATGGCGGAAAACCGCCAGGATCCCAAATTATTTGTTTCCCGCAACACGCGGGAAATTTGGACAGAGCCAATATCCATTGGCGATCTCATTAAAGACGACATGAGGGGAAACTTTCCTTATATCACGCCCGATGGTGAATTTTTAATTTTTACCAGGCATTTTGATGGCTTCTTTATTTTGCCAACAGCTGTATTTTCGGAAAGCAATTGAAATTAAAGGCTTGCCAGTGAAATCTCCGGATATTTGTTTCATTAAATTGTTCAGTTTCAGTGTATTCCCTTCCACCATTGTGTAAAAGCCTGTGCACTATCGTTCAAACGAACAACTTCTCCAATCATGGGAGTTGCCAGTTGATAAGGTTTGTCTTTTGACAGCGCTGTCATTTTTGACAATGGCTCGTCCCATCTATGTTTGCCCAAGGTGAACTTTGAATGATGCACCGGAAGCAGGTGTTTTGCCTTCAACTCCAATGTGGCTTTCATCAATTCTTCGGGTAAATTGTGTACCGATTGCCAGGCCTTGTCATATTGTCCATCTTCCATAATCGCCCAGTCAATAGTATCAAGTTTTCTCCCTATTTCCGCAAACCGGCTGTCATACCCACCATCGCCGCTGATATATATTTTTAATCCTGGTGTTTGAATTAGGTAAGACATCCACAACGTTTTCCCGCGCACGAAGCCCCTGCCTGAATCATGATGTGATGATTCGGTATGGATGACAAAGTTGCTATCCACCTCAACCTTCTCGTACCAGTCCTTCTCGATGATTTGCCGGGGAGCATAACCCCAATTTTCCAAATGCGCACCTACCCCCAAGCCACAAACCACATGCTTTACCTTGTATTTTAATGCCACGATGGTTTCATAATCCAGGTGGTCGTAATGGTCATGAGAGATGAGCAGGTAGTCTATTGATGGCATATCGCTTACAGCATAAATATTACTGCCTTTATAAGCTTTCGTACCCCAGGGCAATGGCGAGGCTTTGCCACTGAAATTCGGATCAACCAAAATCCGTTTTCCGTTTAACTGTATAAAAACAGATGCATGCCCGAACCAAACCAGGATATTGCTATCGACAGAAAGATTTCTGAGGTTTGTCTTTACCGAAGGCAATGAATCAACAGGTGTACGTCCTGGATAACTTTTGAATACTGTTTTATAGATTTCACCCGCAATGCTATAGCCCTCTGTTATGATTGGTTTTTCTATAAGGTTGCGAAACGATCCATTTTTATAGTGTGGTGATTTTTCAATTCTTGCCAGTCTTTCTCCCGAAGGTGTTTTACCAAATTGTGGTTGACGCATATAGAAAAAAACTACTACAGCAAGTATCAAAATTAACGACAGGATAATTATCGTTAACCGTTTTAATATTTTTAGAGATCTTTTCATTAATTCCGGAGTTTAACAAAGATGCTGCAAAGTTCACAATAAAGATTATTGTTAAATGCAGTAGTACCAATGGCGTTACTCAATAGTTCCGGGAAACAGAAGGTATCGCTATGTTAGCTGAAAAGGGATTTTGCTTATGTGCAATAGGAACCGTCTCTGAAGATTTTTTATGAATTGATTTATTGAATTGCCGAATTTCCCCCAACTCATGCATTTTCGGAAGAGGAATTCAAATCAGCGGTTCATTTGTTAGAAGCGAGTCGGCTCGACAAACTCTATATTATTAGATAATAATGTTTGCTACAGTGAACATATTGGCCTATATTTGTTCATTATAACGAACGTTATGGAAAACAGGACAATTACCCTTACTCCTAAATTAGAGAAGATTTTGAGTGAATTAGGAGGAAATATCAAGTTGGCTCGACTACGAAGAAAATTGACCACCGAGCAAGTATGCGAACGTGCTAATATTAGCCGAACCACACTATGGCAGATAGAGAAAGGAATGCACAACGTGACCATCGGTGCGTATACACAAGTCTTATTTATTCTTGGCCTTGAAAAAGACCTGCTACAGGTGGCAACCGATGATGAACTCGGGCGGAGATTACAGGATGCTGATCTCGAAATTAAAAAAAGAGGCCCCCGGAAAAAATAAATCGCCATGGACATTTTAGTTTACGCCGACTGGATAAAATTAGGAGGTCCCACCTTGATGGGTACGCTCTCGGTTGCCCATACCAAGGGACGGGAGATTTTCTCATTTACATATGACAAAGCGTGGTTGGATAGTGGGTTGACTCAAAACTTAGACCCCGATCTGCAACTTTTCGCAGGGCCTCAATACCTTTCAACGGGAAAAAAGAATTTTGGTATTTTCCTCGACTCGTCACCTGACAGATGGGGACGAGTTTTAATGGTAAGAAGAGAGGCCATTAGCGCAAGAATGGAATCCAGAAAGGCAAGGACACTCTTCGAAGATGATTACCTGCTTGGCGTATATGATGGGCACCGGATGGGCGCTCTTAGATTTAAAAAAGACAGAAGCGGCCCATACTTACATGACAACGCAAACCTTGCATCGCCTCCCTGGACATCTTTACGGGAACTTGAATTTGCCAGTTTGCAATTGGAAAAAGATGTGTTGACAGATGAGGAATCACTGAAGTGGCTCAATATGCTAATGGCTCCCGGTGCATCACTTGGTGGGGCACGACCGAAAGCGGGTGTGATTGATCACAATAATGATTTATGGATTGCAAAATTCCCCAGTGAGAATGACCAGGTTAATATCGGCGGTTGGGAAATGGTTGTTAATGTAATTGCTAAAGAAGCTGGCCTGAACGTTGCCGACGGCCAGGTAAAAAAATTTAATAGTAAGCATCATACCTTTCTTTCAAAAAGATTTGACAGAGCCAAGGGTAAAGATCGCATTCACTTCGCCTCAGCCATGACTTTGCTTGGCTATTCTGACGGAGCCGAAGGCGTTTCCTACCTTAACCTGGCTGAATTCATCATGCAAAATGGTACGAACGTCAGTGAGAACCTGGAAGAATTATGGCGACGAATCGTTTTTAATATTTCTGTAAAAAATACAGATGATCATCTTCGTAATCATGGCTTTTTGCTTACTCCCCAGGGATGGATACTTTCTCCTGCTTTTGATGTTAACCCTGTTTATCACGGAAGAGGCCTGACATTAAATATTTCTGAGACGGATAACTCTTTGGACTATGATCTGGCGAGATCAGTGGCAAAATATTTCAGGGTATCAGGAAATACAGCAACCACAATCATTGATAAAGTACAGCGAGCTGCTGGTAAATGGCAAAAGGTGGCAAAGACTTATAAGATCCCACTCAGCGAACAGGACTTGATGGCAAACGCCTTTGAAAAGTCCGCGCTTTAACAACATCGTTGTGACGTTACAATATTCCGAAAAAATGTTTTTTGCTTATCTCCAATTATTTACTCGCCAAGTCCTGGTAAAGAAGCATCCACGATGCGCCAAACTTGTCGCGGAGCATGGCAAATCGTTTTGCAAAACCAGTTTCCTCCATCTTCATAAAGATCTCACCACCTTTAGAAAGCAATCCATAAATTTTTTCTGCTTCTTCCACACTTTCCAATCTGAGTGTAAGGTAGGCGCTCCGCATTGGTTCGGCATCCGGGATGTCGGCACCCATGAGTACTCCCCCTCCAATCTCAATCCGGCCATGCAAAATCTTGTCCTTCCTGTCATCGGGGATTCCGGCTTCTGGCGGAAGTTGCCTGAAGGTTTCCATCGACGCGATCTTACCGCCAAGGTGTTGTGCATAGAAATCAAATGCCTCGCGGCAATTCCCGTTGTAATTGACATAGACGTCGAGTTTCATTGGTCCTCTTTTTTTGAATTAATGATAAAAGTAAGAAATGCTATTAAAGTTTGGTTCGTTTCCGAGATGGCTGCCAATGTCGAAAGGCAAGAGGAATCAGTTCACGGTTTTCAGAATATCCTGTATATATGAAGTTCCATAACATAGGATGATACCCGAATTTTCGTCAAAAGAAAACCTCTCTTCCTTAATCTGTACACCACGCGGTTCAAATAGATACCCGGAAACTAAGCCGACCAGGTGTGTTTTTTTAGTACCGGTATCATAAGCAACCACGGGGCCCCCGGAAAACCCACGATTATTATGTCCATCCAAAACCAATACGTCAACGTTTCCGTACTTCACCACGCCAGACAATATTGCGCTTTTAATAATCGGGAATTTGATCTCCGGCGTTTGAGTTCCCAGGTTTGATAATGGGTATCCATAGAAAAATACCGGGGATCCGAAAGAAAGATGAATGCTGTCCAAAGAAATTCCTTTTCCCTGTGGTACATCATCGGGCAACTTAATAAGGGCAACATCAATATTTCTTTTCTTATGGAAATAAACCCTGGCATCGAAGTCTTTCAAATTGCCTGAAATGAGCAGCCTGACAGGCACGATGTCTCCGGATTTGTCATTTGGTTTGAAAAGATGTGCGGCTGTGACAAAGTATTGCTTCGAACCGTGGAAAATCTTAAAACAAGTGGCACCACCTAAGGTATCGCCTTCAAAATTAAATGTGCTTGCCATCGATTCGATAATAGCCGATTCCTGTGGGGCAAACTGCGAAAATGAAAGAGCTGGCGAAACAATAAAAAGAAGGAAACAAAAAAACGATTTCATACAAGCTAAATTTACGCCATTCCTGCTTTCATAGAGTCCGTGCCCCATAAGGGTGTTTTCAAGCCAAATCCATTTCCATTTGGTTCGCATTTATTTTCCAAAAGATCGATGATTCTCTGCCGAATCCTGATTACTCGGTCCGTAGATTTTTAACCGGATTTATTACTGCGGCTTTGATAGCCTGAAAGCTTATTGTCATCAAGGCAGTCGTCAAAGACGCAAATCCGGCGAGGGCAAAAATATCCCAGCTGATGTCGATCCGGTTGGCAAAGCCCTGTAGCCATTTGCCTGCAAGCCACCATGCAACAGGGAACGATACAAATGCGGCAATTGCAACAAGCCTCAGAAGATCAACGGAAAGAAGGCTTACAATATCTATTACCGAGGCCCCGAGGACCTTGCGGATGCCTATCTCTTTCACACGTTGTTCGGCTGCGTATGCGACGAGAGCGAACAACCCCATACACGCAATGAAGATACTCAACACGGAAAATGTGATAAAGATCTGGCCCGCACGCTGCTCCGTGTCGTACAAACGATTGAAGTCTTCATCCATAAAAGAATAATTAAACGGCTGGCCCGGTGCGATTTGACGCCACTGGTTTTTTATTTGGGATAAGAGGATTGAAATATCTGCAGTGTTCACGCGTAAGGCCATGCTGCTGGTTTCCTTGGAAAGTGTCAGGCAGAGTGGCGTGATAACCTCGCGCAAAGAATTAAAATTAAAATTCTTCATGATGCCAATAATATGATACTCGTCCACTTTCCCGGGATTGGTTGAAGAATATAGTTTTTTATTCAGCAAATCAGACGAACCCAGCAAATGGGCGGCTGCTTCATTGAGAATAAGGCCAGTAGAATCTGTCAGAAATTCTGGCGAAAAATTCCTTCCCTTTAATAACTGTATATCCAGTGTCGGAAGATAATTTTCATCAACAGACCAGGTTTGTATGCCGATAGCAGAGTTTGGATCGATCACGGGTGAGGGATGAAACGTTTTATCATTTCGGTAACCATTCACTGGAAGATAACCCGTCATCGTCAACATTTTGACTCCCTGCATCTGAAGTAAGTCATTTTTAAATTTTACCGCCTGTGTTTTCAGCGCATTGGTATTTTGAATTACCAGCACCTGCTGCCTGTTGAAACCGAGATCTTTTCTATCTATGAATTTCAGTTGCCTGTAGATAACGATCGTACCAATAATCAGAACGATGGAAATAGCAAATTGGAAAACAACCAGCGCATTTCGGAACCAGCCCGATTTGAAGCCCCTGGCAATTCTCCCTTTAAATATATCTATGGGTTTGAAAGCTGAGAGTAGCAAGGCCGGGTAACAACCTGCGATCAAAGCAGAGAAGGTGGTGGTCAATAGAAAAAGCGCCAGCACATCGGGCTGGAACACTAAACGAAGACTCATGTTTTTTCCCGACAGCTGATTAAAATAGGGGAGTAACAGAAATGTGAAAAGGATGGCAATCAGCATGGCCATGTAACTGGTCAGGAGCGATTCCGTGAGAAATTGGTACACCAGGGTTTTCCTTTTCGAACCCAGCACTTTTCTTACACCAACTTCCTTTGCTCTGTTCGAAGACCGTGCCGTAAACAGGTTGATGAAATTGACATAAGCGATGATTAAGATAAAAATGGCAATCAGTAAAAAGATCCGTACATATTGAATATTCCCGTTCGCCCCAATTTCTCCCGGTCTGGCGGAGTGAAGATGTATGTTCATCAAAGGAGTAAGGGAGTTTTTTACGAAATTGCCCTGTCCGGTAAATTCTTCCAGGCTGATCCCCATATCGCTTTGAAGATTTGAGGTGATAAACCTGTTCAGCATAGCATCGAGTTGTTTTTCTATTTTGTGCGGATCGATGCCTTTTTGAAGGAGCAGGTAGGTATTGAAGTTCTGGCTCAACCATTCAGGCTCCCGGCTTCTTTTGCTTTCCGAGAAGGCGAGAAAAAAGTCAAAACTGAAATGTGAATTGCCCGGTATGTCTTCTATAACGCCTGCGATTTTGTAATCGGTAGTGTCATTTATGATAAGCGACTCCCCGGAAACATCAGTCCGGTTGAAATATTTTTTCGCCATGCTCTCTGTGATCAACATCGAGCGGGGTTCTTTAAGCGCTTCCCCCGGATCACCAGAGATCATACTCAGAGAGAAAACTTCCAGTAAGGTGGAATCGGCAAAGACTACACGGTCCTCACGAAGGTTGGTATTACCTTTCTTTATGAGCAGGCTACCTCCTCTTCTGAAACGAGTATACTGTTCCACGCCGGGAATCTGTTTTACTGCTTCCGGTCCAAGAAGAGGAGGAGTTTGGGCAACATCCACACTTATTGATCCGATTTTTATGTTGTTGTTGATGCGGTAAATCCTGGAGGCCTTGATATTGTAATTGTCGTAGCTCCATTCGTCGTATACATACAAGCTGATCACCAGAAAACTAGCCAGACCGATGGCAAGCCCGAGAATATTGAGGGAGGAATAGAATTTGGTTTTGAGAAAGGTACGGAACGCGGTCTTGATGTAGAGGAGCAGCATGGGAGTGGTTTTGGATAAGGAAAGGACGAGTATATCAGGACATAGGTTACACTCACCGACGGAGTTTTTGCGTCTTAATTTATCCCAACCTTCACACTTCGCCGCTCGAGCAGGACGGTGTCGCGCCAAACACCCTTCAACTGCCCAATTCTTTCACGATACCCAACATTGCGAAAACCACAGTTCTCGTGAATCCGAAGACTGGCGACGTTTTCCGGGAATATGCCTGCCTGCAGGGTCCAGATTCCGTTTTCTTCACTTGATTCAATTAAAGCCTGAAGCAGCTGTTTGCCGAGGTTCTTTCCCCGGTGCTCTGTACCAACATACACACTTACCTCCGCAACGCCAGCATAAACACATCGTCCGGACACTGGTGTCAACGCTGCCCATCCCGCAATTTGTTCGCCCTCCATGGCGATCAGGCGGCTGTGTGGAAGATGGCTATCGTTCCATTCCGTCCATTCCGGCGGTGCCGATTGGAAGGTGGCATTGCCGGTAGCGATACCCTGTCCGTAAATGGAACTGACCATTGGCCAATGTTCAGGAAGGAGTGGGGCAATTTTCATGAGCCTGAATTTACTGACAACAATCCGGCCCGCAGCAGTTGCCGGTATTTTTTTCCGCATACACCGTGATGCTGTAAATGCCTGAGGAAGAATTCCTGAAGTTGATTATCTCATCCATGCTGAGGTAACTCGATAAAATATCATCCGGAAGGGTGATGGGTTTTTCTTTTTGAATGGTTAGACCGGAGAATCCATTCGAGCTAATCAGTTCGAGGTAATCTTCCTTTTGTATCGCGCCCGCCACACAGCCTGCATACATTTCCGCGGCGTTCAACAGCGCGGCAGGAAGATTGCCCATCAATACAATGTCGGAGATACTGAAGTGTCCTCCAGGTTTCAGCGCGCGGTAAATCTCCGAGAACACGGCCGACTTATTGGGCACCAGGTTAAGGACACAATTACTGACGATCACGTTGGCAATATTGTCGGGCACCGGCAGGTGCTCAATGTCGCCCTGGAGAAACTCAACATTACCGAAACCCCGTACTGCAGCATTTTCCCGGGCTCTTGCGATCATAGCAGGAGTAAAGTCAATGCCGATCACCCGGCCATCTTCGCCCGCTTCGGCCCTGGCGATGAAACAATCATTGCCCGCCCCTGATCCGAGGTCGATTACGGTATCCCCTTTGCTTATCCTGGCAAATTCCGTGGGGAGACCGCAACCCAGCCCCAGGTCCGCATCTGGATTATACCCCTCGAGTTTCGAGTAGTCTTCACTCATAATATTATAAACTGAGCTGTCACAGCAAGCAGCACCACAGCAAGAGGTTTCATTTGTTGCCTTATCCTGAAGGGCTACCTCTCCATATTTTTCCCTGACCATGTCCTTGATTTGTTCGGATGACTTATTCATATTGGTTATTTTATGTTTAATCAATCGGTTTCCAGAAATCAGCATTTGCAGACTCTTTTACGAATGCCATGATGGTCTTTTCGATATCGTCCCTGACCACCCGGGTGTGCGCCAGGATCTCATCCCGTTCTCCTTTGAAAGAGGAGGGGTCTTTGAATGACCAGGCAATGCGCCTGACAATGCCGGGAAACACAGGGCATCTTTCCGCGGCTTCGCGGTCGCAGACGGTGATCACCGCATCATATTGCCGGCCCTCATTTACCAGGCTGAACACAGATTGGGTGGGTTTGCCATGAAGATCAAAGCCCTTTTCGGCCATTACGGTTACCACATTAGGGTTAAGTTTTCCAGGCTCTATGCCGGCGCTCTCCGCTTCAAAATCACCTTCTCCATATTTTTTCAGAAAAGCTTCGGCCATCTGGCTCCGTGCGGAATTGTGGATGCAAACAAACAGGACGCGGTGTTTTTTTGAGTTTTTCATTTGTATATCGCTATATAACGATTAAATTGGTTTAAAAAATCAGCAGCAGTTGTCCCCTCCTTTATAGGAGCCAAGAAAGACGCTGAATTCTTTCTGAAAGTTGGCCCAGGTTTTTGGTTCGATGCAGTAACAGACGCTGGTGCCCTCGATCGTTCCCTGGATCAAACCCGCATTTTTCAATTCTTTCAGGTGTTGGGATATTGTAGGCTGGGCCAGACCCAGTTCGTCAACCAGGTCTCCGCAGATGCAGGTATTGGCCCTGACGAGATGCTGAAGTATGGCTATCCGTGCAGGATGGGCGAGGGCCTTCATCATGCCGGCGAGCCTGTTTTGTTTCTGTGAGAATATTTCTGTCTTCGTCAGTCCCATATTGATTTATATATCGCAATAATACGATGAATCATTTATTCAGCCAAAATTTATTTAGAAACTGGCGGAAAAAATTTTCGTGAGCGTTGGTTTATCTTATTGCCCGCACACATTTTTCACTGGCAAAAACTATTTTATCTTTATGATACTTACTTATTTTTCGCAGAATATTTCTGATTAATTTCAATGATCAAATACACGATGATGGAGATCAAACAAAAGGAAGAGGGTAGCAATGGCATGTTTTACATTGAAGACAACGACAAGCTGCTTGCCGAAATGGCGTATGTGATGACCGAGGACAAGAAGATGACCATACTGCATACCGAAGTAGATCCTTCATTAGAAGGGCAGGGTGTTGGCAAAGAGTTGCTGGCCAGGCTGGTCGAATTTGTCAGGGAAGAGCAGATCAAAGTCTTTCCTCAATGCCCGTTCGCCAATGCCATGCTCAGGCGCAACAAGGAATGGCAAGACATACTCCAATAATATCCGGGACCTTCACCGCCGCCTTTCCTGGCTCGTTTATTTATCATAGCAACTGACTCAGGAAACAGAAAACCGATCACATCCACCGCAATACGGAGAGAAAATCACTTTATTTCCAGCGCTTTATAAAAATTTCAAAAAACATTTCGAATAATTTATAAATAAGCGATCATTCACTTATTTTTGCTTTTGAGGTGCTGAAAGACACGATTAAGAATTGGGGTCTGATGTAAGAGGTAGATGGATCCGGGCCGCCAAATTCCGGACCCAATAAGACTTGTACTATGAAGCAACGCAAAGCAATCATTCCATTTACCAGTTATCAGAAGTTGGTCATTTTCCTGCTGGCGATAACACAGTTCACCGTCATCCTCGACTTCATGGTGATGTCGCCGCTCGGAGACATACTCATAAAATCAATGTCGCTAAAACCTTCGGCCTTCGGCGCTGCCGTGTCTGCTTACGCATTCAGCGCGGGAATTTCGGGCCTGCTCACTGCAGGCTTTGCCGACCGGTACGACCGCAAAAACCTGCTTTTGTTCTTTTTCACTGGCTTTATCGTGGGAACCGCCTTCTGTGGACTTGCTCAATCTTATTACCAGTTGCTTGCGGCCCGTATCATCACCGGTTTATTCGGTGGGGTTGTCGCCTCAATCTCGATGGCCATCATCACCGATCTTTTTTTGCTGGAGCAAAGGGGGCGGGTAATGGGATTTGTGCAAATGGGCTTTGGCGCGAGCCAGGTGCTGGGTGTGCCCATCGGTCTCTATCTCGCCAACAAACTTGGATGGGAAGCGCCCTTCCTGCTTGTGGCCGCATTGGCTATCGTCATCGCACTGTTCCTGTTGATTAAATTGAAACCGGTCAACCTTCACCTGGCCGTTCAGCAGGAGAGATCTGCCTTTGCACATCTCTGGCACACCGTCGCTCAAAAAAATTACCGCATTGGATTCACCGCTACCGCTCTGCTGTCGATAGGTGGTTTTATGATGATGCCCTTTGGTACGGCCTTCGCGGTGAACAACCTGAAGATCACTCCCGACCAGCTGCCACTGCTCTTTATGATCTCCGGATTAAGTGCGCTGGTGATCATGCCCCTGATAGGAAGACTTAGTGACAAGATTGATAAGTTTAGATTGTTTGCCGCCGCAACGCTTTGGATGGTCGTTGTCTGTGTCCTTTACACCCACCTTGGCCAAACGCCATTCTGGATCGTGATCATCTTTAACATCGCTATGATGATGGGCGTCATGAGCAGGATGATTCCTTCCGGCGCGCTCACCAGCGCCGTGCCCGAGATGAAAGACAGGGGCGCTTTCATGAGTATTAATGCTTCACTTCAACAGATAGCCGGTGGTGTGGCTGCCGCAGTAGCCGGCCTAATCGTAACTCAGCAAACCCCATCCAGCCCACTAAGGCACTATGACACTATCGGGTATGTGATCGTGGTTATTTCCATACTGAGCATTGTGTTGATGTACCGGGTGAGTCAGCTCATACGAAAAAGAAATGCGGTGGCAGGCAGTCCGGCAGTCTTGCCAGAAGTAAGCGCGGCTGTGGAACCGGTTTAGAACCAAGCGGTGCAGCCTGCAATTGTTTCAAGCCAGTTGACGCAAAATCGCCAGGCTGAATATTAACGGAGTATTGCTTCCTCTTTTTCTTTCTCCTTTCCCGTCCGGGGTTTACGATCATAGATTGTACACCATTGCTCTAGCATTTTTTCCACCCGTTCGTCCAGCAGACGGCCATCCACCCGCCAGGTCCAGCTTTCCTGTTTGCCGGAAGGATCATTCATTCTTGAATCATCATCAAGATGAAGGATGTCCTGCAGAGGAAGAATCGCAATCTTGGAAACACTGGAATAGGCCATCCGCATTAGCACCTCAACCACATTTTTCGCGGTGATCCTTCTACCGGTATAGAGATGCAGATGTCGTTTTACGCGGTGGTTGAGACTGGCGTACCAGCCTCTGGTGGTGGGATTGTCGTGAGTTCCTGTATAGGTGAGTGAATTTGTTTGTTGATGATGCGGAATATAATTACTTCGCGGCATGTTTTCTCCAAATGCAAACTGGAGCACGTTCATCCCGGGAAGTCCGAAGGCATCGCGGAGTTCAAGCACCTGCTGGTCTATCTTTCCGAGATCCTCTGCAACAAAGGGTAATTTACCAAGCGCCTTTCTCACCGCCTCAAAGAGGGCCTTGCCGGGCGCGGGTTTCCACCGGCCGTGGATAGCGGTTTCTTCCGCGGCGGGTATCTCGTAATATGCGGCCAGTGCCCTGAAGTGGTCTATTCTCAACAAATCAAAATACTCCAGGTTCTTCTCCAGGCGCCTGATCCACCAACTAAACCCCGACTTCGTGTGTTCTTCCCAGTTATATACCGGCATACCCCAGCGCTGGCCTGTGGCGCTAAAAGCATCGGGGGGCACCCCCGCCACGCCGATGGGGCGGCCTTCAGTATCCAGGCTGAATAGTTGGGGATCACCCCAAATATCGGCTGAGTCGTGTCCGACATACAAAGGCATGTCGCCAAAGATCGTTATGTGCAGACCGTGACAATAATTTTTCAACGCCAGCCATTGTTGTTCGAAGATCATTTGCTCCCAGCGGACGCGGTCGATGCGTTCAGCATGGTCGGCTGTAAATCTTTCGAGTGCCAGCGGATCTCTCTTCTTCAATTGTTCAGGCCATTCATACCAGGGTTTATTTTCTTGTTCTTCTCTTATCACCATGTAGGTGGCGAAATTATCCAGCCAGTAGGCCTGCTTTGATGCATACAGTTCGAAGGTAGTGAAGTCCGAAGCGGGGTCCTTCATGAAGCGGTCGTAGGCATTATGAAGCAACAAGGTCTTCTTCTTCCACGCGGCTTGAAAATCGACCTTGCCGGAATTTGCTATTTTAACGTCATTCAATTCTTTCTCCGTGACGAGGCCCTGCTGGTACAGTAATTCGGGGCTGATAAGCAACGGGTTTCCAGCCATGCCCGAATAAGCACTGTATGGCGAATGGCCAGCGACTTCAGCAGTTGGATTTACCGGGAGGACCTGCCAGTAAGTTTGACTACTTCGATGAAGGAAGTCGGCAAATGCATATGCGCCGGGCCCAAGGTCACCAATACCAAATGCAGATGGGAGAGAGCTGATGTGCATCAGCACGCCGGCATAACGTGAACCTATTGTCAATTCCATGGCAGAGTTTATTCAATTTCGGGGCCAGGGGCTGCCATGCTTGTATTATACAACCAGCGCGGGTCTTTTTTTCCAGGTGGTGTAGATGAATTCACCAAAGAGTGTGTTGGCCCAGGCAAACCATTTCCTGGTAAATTTCGCCGGGTCATCTTTGTGAAAAGATTCGTGCATGAAACCGGTGTCTCCATGCGTACGTTGTAGTGTTTGAATGCAGTTGCGGATTTCTCCATCGTCGGAGCTGGTGAGTCCACGCATAATGATGCTTAGTGGCCAGATCATATCTATGCCAATATGTGGGCCACCAATGCCTTCTGCAGCCTTGCCTTTGAAGAAAAAAGGATTGTTTTCACTAAGCAGCACCCGTCGGGTGTTGATGTAGGCCGGGTTTTTGTTGCTAACGGCGCCGAGATAGGGAAGGCCAAGCAGGCTGGGTATATTGGCATCATCCATGATGTTGTAGCTCCCAAATCCATTGACCTCATAGGCATAGATCTTTCCAAAGTCTGGGTGATTTACGATCCCATATTTATAAATCGCGTCTTTCAGTTCGGTAGCGAGGGCCCTGGCGTCTTCCACCATTGCCTTGTCTTTGTATATGGCGTTAACCAGTTCAGCCAGTTGTTCCAGTGAGGTCTGGGCGAAGAGGTTGGCAGGAATGAGGAATGGAAAGATCGTGGCGTCGTCGCTGGGGCGAAACATGGAATAGATCAGTCCCACGGATTTTGCGGGATAGCCATATCCACCCAGGGGAACGCCGTCTGTGGCCCAGGCAGTTTTTCTTTCAAACTTGTATGGCCCCTGGCCATTCTTTCGCTGTTGTTCTCTAAATGTTTTAATGATGAGTTGCGCGGCCTGTTTCCAATGGTCATCGAAAGGACTGTTGTCGCCGGATATCTTCCAGTAATGATAGGCCAACCTGATGGGATAGCAGAGGGAGTCGATCTCCCATTTTCTTTCATGGATTCCCGGCTGCATGTCGGTGACATCGTCTTTCCATTCACCAACCTTGCCTGGATCCTTGTAAAAAGCGTTCGCATAGGGATCCTTGATGATGTTGGCGGCCTGCCTGTTGATAACGCCTGCGATCAGTTGCTTTAATTTCGGGTCTTCTTTGATCAGACTCAAATAGGGCCAGACCTGCGCGGAACTGTCGCGCTGCCACATGGCATCAATGTCGCCGGTGATAACATAGGTGTCTGGTTTTCCGTTGATCATTTCGAATTCAACCGTCGTGTCCAGTGTATTTGGAAAGGCGTTGCCGAATAACCAGGCGAGCTCCTTGTTTTTTGTGGATTGTTGAAAGCCTGCAATGGCGTTGTCAACGGCCTTGCTGACGAATTTTCTTTTTTCCACCGGCACGCGTACTACCGGGAATTCCGGGTCAGAAGCCAGGACGGTACCTGGCCGGAAGGCTACCGCAGCTGCAAATAATGACGAGTTCCGGAGAAAAGTTTTTCTGTGCATATATCACGAAGTGTTAGGAATTCCAACCTATTGTTAGCGGCTCTAAGATAAGGATTAATAAAAGTGTTTTCTTTTCCCGGCAAAGGAGAAGGACAATGAAGATCCGGGAAATGGTAGGTTTTTATTTATTGCTTATCTTTTGCCCCTTTCACTTCTTAAAATAATATCTGCTACATGCAAAAAAAGATTTTCCATTATGCGATTGCCATTCTGCTCTTCTTTCAAACAGACCTGCAGGCGCAGAAGAAAAAGACAGGTAAGAACAAAGAGATCCCTGTCGCGGGCCAGCAATGGTCGATCGAGAAGGCCAATGAATGGTATGCAAAACAGAAGTGGATCACCGGCGCAGACTATATTCCTGCTACTGCCATCAACCAGCTGGAGATGTGGCAGGCGGACACCTATGATTCCGCGACGATTGACAAAGAGCTCGGATGGGCTGAAGGGATCGGGTTCAATACCATGAGGGTTTTTCTGCACAGTGTTGCCTGGACGGCCGATCCTGAAGGATTCAAATCGAGAGTGGATAGCTATCTGAGGATTGCGGACAAACATAAGATAAAGACGATGTTCGTGTTTTTTGATGACGTATGGAATAAGGTACCGAAACCAGGCAAACAGCCGGAGCCTAAACCTGGGATTCACAATTCCGGGTGGATGCAGGATCCGGGACAGCCTGCTTCCTCTGACAGTGCAAATTTTCCCGCGCTGGAGAAATATGTGACCGATGTGATGACCCGATTTAAGAATGATGAGCGTATCCTGCTTTGGGACCTGTACAATGAGCCCGGTAACGGTGGCAAGCGTGATTCGACCCTGCCACTGCTGGTCAACATCTTCAAATGGGCCAGGGCGGTGAATCCCGTGCAGCCACTTAGTGTGGGCCTGTGGAAATGGGACCTCGACACATTGAATGCCTACCAGTTTACGCATTCCGACATCATCACCTATCACGATTATGAAGAACCGGAATGGCATCAACGCACCATTGATTTGCTGAAGGCAGGGGGAAGACCGCTGATTTGTACTGAGTACATGGCGCGGACCCGGAACAGCCGGTTTTCAAATATTCTTCCGATCCTGAAGGCCGAGAAGGTGGGGGCCATCAATTGGGGTTTTGTGGAGGGCAAGACCAACACGATTTACCAGTGGAATCATCCCATTCCTGATGGGTCGCAGCCTGATGAGTGGTTTCACGACATTTTCAGGAAGGATGGCAAACCCTACCGGGACGACGAAGTACAGCTGATCAGAAAGCTGAATGAGGTAAAATGACGGAAATCCTTTTTGCCGCGTAGCCAGTAAAGCTTATTTTCGCACCCTCGATTTCGGGACTGTTCCCGTGAGAGGATTCGGGGCGTAGCGTAGCCCGGTTATCGCGCCTGGTTTGGGACCAGGAGGTCGCAAGTTCGAATCTTGCCGCCCCGACTTCGCCCGCCTTAGCTTTTGCGACGGCGGGCTTTTTTATTGCGGCGGGCTTCGTCGGGCGAAGCCCGACAATGTTCGCAAAAGCGGAAAAATACAAGAGCCACGACCGCAAAAACTGCAGGCTTTGCCCGCCGAAGCTTTAGCGAAGGCGGGCTTTTTTAATTGAGCCTGTTTATATTGCCGGCGGGTATCAGGCGCCGTAGCTTTAGCGAAGGTGCCCTTCGTCGGGTGAGGCGCTAAGTTGCTGTTTATATTATTCTATAAATCAGCACACAAATTATGAGGATAAAAATGATTGTGTAAATCAATTTGTTATTCTTAGCCAGCCAATTAGGTAGAAAAATATCAAAGTTGGCTTTGGTAGAAACAGAATATTTTCGGGCCATTAAAGTAAGCGGACACATCTTTCTGAACATAAGCAGCACAATTCCTTCCACTAAAATAAGAGCTACACCAATCCAGACTAATTTGTCAATTTTATTTATGATAACTGCGTAAGCCATATAGAATAACACCACATTGAAGAAAATCCAGATGATGGTATGTATGACTTTGATGGTGGTAAGGTTTGAATATATACTCATAAGTTTTTGCTGATTCAAGATCACCGCAGGCAATCTTTCCCGCAAAACGTTTTGCCCATCGAACTTTTTTACTGGAGTTTAGATGCCAATTTTGGGTTTGGGGAGTTTAAAGAGCACACTCGGATCAGTATGTGTGTACCAGTCATATCCCAGCCGTGCCACCTGCTGAAACCGCTCCGGGTCGATAACACCATTTTGATCAAGCAGACCATCATCGACGTGCATTAGCTTCACTTCAGCTATCACAAGCGTACCCGCGCCGGCATTATCGCCTAATGACTTAAGTTCGATCACTCGACACTCCATCGATATGCGACTTTCCTTTACGAAGGGCGGGCGAATCGATTGCGAAGGCACTTCTGTAAAGCCAACTTCATGAAACTCATTTATTCCTCGTGCATATTCGGCACTCGCCTGGCTCACTTTTTCCAGAATCGAGAGATCGACGATGCTAATCGCCACTTCTGGCACCTCTTCCAGGTTCATGATCGTGTGTTTGCGTGAGCCATCTCGAACACGACGATTGGGAGCCAGGACCACAATCGGCGGATCACTAGAAAAGACATTGAAAAAGCTAAAAGGGCTAAGATTGACCTCGCCGTTTTTGCTAATAGTTGAGGCCAGTGCGATCGGCCGCGGCGACACTGCCGAATTGAGCCAGTTTTGCTTTTCGGCCGTGGAGACAGCGGAGAAATCTATAGTCATACGGATTTCGCTTTTTTTAGCGCCAGCAAGGAATACGTGCCAGGCTCGCGTACAATGGTATTGCTCAATTCTCCCAGCTGGTCAATCTGCAGGGTAATTCTGTCGCCTGACTCCAACCATTGCTCGGTATAACTGGCATCAAGTCGTTTGGCCGTGCCGTTCAATTCAAGCAAACATCCCGTGCCCACTGTTCCGCTGCCGATTATGTCACCCGGATAAAGATCAACTCCATATGACGCCCTTTCGATCAATTCGGCGAAGGTCCAGTCCATGTCTGAAAGGTTGCCACGGCTGAGTTCCTTTCCGTTGATCTGAGCTGTCATATTCAGGTTCCATGCCTTTCCTGTATGTCCGGCTTTGGCCGGTACTTCGAATGCCGTGAGTTCATCAGGTGTCACGAGCCAGGGACCGGTTGTGGTTGCGAAGTCTTTGCCCTTGGCGGGACCGAGGCTCAGCAGCATCTCATCCATCTGCAGCTTCCGCGCGCTGAAATCGTTCATGACCATCAGGCCAGCGATATAGTTGTCCGCGTCCTGTGCAGGAATGTTGCGTCCCTTTTTTGAGATAGCGATTCCAACTTCCAGCTCGAAATCCAGTTTTTCCAGATGATCCGGCATGCAATACACCGGGCCTGGTCCGAACACAGTCCGTGGGTTACCAAAATAAAAAACTGGATATTGGTCGAACTCCGCGATCATATCGGCGCCGCGGTTGCGGCGTGCGGAAGCCACGTGCTGGCGAAAGGCATAGCCATCACGGAGCGAACCAGGGTTAGGTATGGGTGCTTCGATGATCGGCAGATTCAACAACGCCTTCTTTGATTGTGTGCTGATGGTCGCGGTTGCTTGCCTGACGAGGTCTAGATTCTTCTCCCAATCATTCAAAAAGGATTCCATGTTATCAGGGAGCCGGGGATCCAGCATCGATAGGTCATAGAGCATCTCATCCTGCACTACTCCCAGCTTCGTTCCGCCTGCGCTTTTATAGGAAAAGAATTTCATAAGTTGCCCCGGATTTCCTGTTCGCGTTCGATCGCTTCAAAGAGCGCCTTAAAATTTCCTTTACCAAAACTCTGCGCACCTTTGCGTTGAATGATCTCAAAGAACAACGTCGGGCGGTCCTGCATTGGTTTGGAAAACAACTGGAGCAGGTAACCTTCGTCGTCGCGATCCACAAGGATTCCTAACTTACGCAGCGGTGCGATGTCTTCTTCGATCTTTCCCACTCGTTCTTGGAGACCGTCATAGTAACTATCAGGAACCTTTAAGAACTCGACCCCACGTTTCATCAGCTCGCTTACCGTAGTAACGATGTCGTTTGTAGCAACTGCGATATGCTGCACGCCCTCTCCCTGGTAAAAATCGAGGTACTCTTCGATCTGGGATTTTTTCTTACCCTTGGCAGGCTCATTGATTGGAAACTTAACGTATCCGTTCCCGTTACTCATTACTTTGCTCATCAGCGCGGAGTATTCAGTAGAAATGTCTTTGTCATCGAAGGAAAGGATATTTCGAAAGCCCATAACGTTCTCATAAAACTTCACCCAGGTTTCCATACGGTTCCAACTCACATTGGCGACGCAGTGATCGACGTACAGCAACCCGGTTGATTCCGATTCATTGGGTGTCGTCCAGGGCTCGAAGCCTGGCATAAAGACGCCCTTGTATTGTTTACGCGAGATGAAGAGATGCACGGTTTCACCGTAGAGCTGAATCCCGCTCATGCCGACTTCGCCATTGTCATCCGAGAGAATTAAGGGATTGACGGCGCTGATTGCGCCACGCTCTGTAGTTTTTTCCCAGGCGTCGCGTGCGTCGTCGACCATAAGGGCAATTGCCTTCACCCCATCGCCATGCTTCTCAACATGCCTTGAGATCGCTGTGTCTGGCCGGAGAGCCGAGGTAAAAAGGAAAGTGAGTTTGTTCTGGCGCACAACATAACTGGTGTGGTCCCTGACTCCCGTTTCCGGTCCCGCGTATGCAAGCCCTTGAAACCCAAATGCGGTCTTGTAAAAATGAGCAGCCTGTTTGGCATTACCCACATAAAATTCGATAAAGTCTGTGCCATAGAGCGGCAAAAAGTCTGGTTCCATAGATCAAACATTACACGTTCGTCAACAAGATTTAAGAGGAGTAGTAACTATTATTAATAGAAGCCGTTGAGATGATCAGCCTCTTCTCGCATCTGTCGCGAGTGCTTCAATAAGGAACATGTAGCCGCTCCTTTTGTCATTAAAAATTTTATGGGAATAATCCGGACGCATGTGTGAACAAATGTACAGGGAAATTTGTACCATAAGAAATAAATTCTAACTTCACCAACACCATTTGCCTGATGCCATTACACCGGAACTTTATATACTGGATAGACAAACGCCGCTGGAAATACTGCTTCCTGCAGTCTGCACTAGCGATGGATCACCGTAAAGGCTAGGATTCTCTCCGGCTTTCATTTCCTCATTAAAAACGATTCTCATGCCACACTATATCTGCCTGGGATCTATTCCGCACAAGCGGCACACGCAGTACCGCCAGCCTTCCGGTTCGCTTTATGCTGAAGAATTGTTTTCGACCGAAGGGTTTTCAAATGATTATTCCATACTGTATCACGTTCATCCCCCCACGAAGATCCTTTCAACTGACCTGCCGGTGAGTTGCGCGCCGGTGGTCGCAGAAGAAAAAATGCTTGTTCACCGGAGCTTCGACGCGTTCCAGGTGTCGCCTGCGGCCGACTATCTCCAGAGCCGGAAACCGATCCTTGTCAACCGCGATTGCCATATCGTGCTGGCCGCGCCGACAGAAAGCAACACTGGATACTTTTACAAGAATGCGGATGCGGACGAGTTGATTTTTATTCATGAGGGATCGGGCACGCTCCATACACAGTATGGAGACCTCTTATTTGGTCCTGGAGACTACCTGGTCATTCCCAGGGGCACGATCTATCAGATCGATTTTGAAACAGCAGCCAACCGATTGTTTATTGTGGAATCTTTCAGCCCGATACGGTTCCCCAAAAAATATTTGAGTAAATATGGTCAACTGTTGGAAAATTCTCCATTCTGTGAGCGCGATATACGCATACCCAAGTCCGTTGCACCTATTGACAAAGACGGTGACTTTTTAATCAGGGTGAAAAAGCAAAGCATACTGTACGGCATCCATTATGCCCACCACCCCTTCGATGTGATCGGATGGGACGGTTGCGCTTACCCCTTTGCCTTCTCGATCCATGACTTTGAACCCATTACGGGTCGTGTGCACCAACCGCCCCCCGTGCACCAGACATTTGAAGCGAACAATTTCGTCGTGTGCAGTTTTGTTCCGAGGCTGTTCGACTATCATCCCCAGGCCGTTCCGGCCCCATACAACCACAGCAACGTAGACAGCGACGAGCTGCTTTACTATGTCGACGGCGATTTTATGAGCCGCAAGCACGTAACACGAGGCATGATCACCTTACATCCCGCAGGCATTCCACATGGCCCGCATCCCGGAACGGTTGAAAAGAGTCTTGGAACGAAAGAAACCAGGGAACTTGCCGTGATGGTAGATACTTTTCACCCATTGCAAATCACGACTGATGCCCTCGCCATCGAGCAGGATGGATATGCGAAGAGTTGGCAGTAAGTTTTCTTAGACGAATCGCACTATCCGAATTTGAGTTCAGGAAAATTGAAGTTCGAGTTGGTTGAGAATTGAGTTGAGTTGTTCAATCGAATCGAGCACGAAGTACTGGTCCTGAAAACGGTCTTTGATATACGGCGTAATCAGGATGGTTTCGAGATCGAATTGCTGGTGGTTAGCGGAAGGCGACATGACGAATTTGGTTTCAGCGATAGAGGACAGGATGCCCGCGCCAAAGATCTTGAGGCTGCTGTTTTCGTGTACCAATCCGAATTCGATGGTGTACCAGTATACGCGTGCGATGGCCTCTATGACGACATCTTTTTGGATATGTCGCCTGGCGATATCCGCGAGGCCTAACAGGAAGTTGGCGATCCGCATGTCAGCCAGGAGTGGCACATGGCCGAAAACATCATGGAAAAGGTCTGGCTCCTCGAGGTAGTCCAGCTGCTCCATTTTCCGTATCCAGCCTGTGACGCCGAATTTTTTGTCCGCCATGGCCATGAAGAAGTCGGTATTCGAGATCAGACCGGGAACCGGATAGATCGACCACCCGTTGAGTTCGGAAAGACGGCGATTGGTCGCCGGAAAATCCGGGATACAACTCGGCGAGAATTTAAGCACCTCGAGTCCCGGCATAAACTGCGCGTAGGCATATTGTTTTACCGAAGGCAGCTGACGGTCGAAGAGAATGGACCAAACCTGATTGTCTGCGGACGAATAGTCTGTGGTCGGAAGGGTAGTATTGGCAGGCATCGCAAGAAGAATTTGAGTAAAGAAAAAGGGTTGGCGAAAACGGAAACTGCCTGGATCAGGCTGGCCGCATTTTACGCGTCTTCTTGGTATGAAAAATAAAGTAAAGCAGGTTATAAAGTTAACCGATTGTTTTGAATTGGTGATTTGTCAGCTAAGACAAAACGAATTCATTTCTGTTTTATTGCGTTTTTTTAGCCATCTAAACTGTTGTTTATCAAACACATGGATTTTTAGCCGTTGGTCATGTGATCCTTCTTATCGAGAAGTTCCTACATACATTTTTCAACTCTTGATTTCCGGGTCTGGATTATTTCGGAGCAGCAAAATGCCTTTGATGCACTTACCGTTAACAAATTCTGAATGCCAATGTTCCACCTGTTAATGATTGCAGCCCGCAGCGGTTGTCTTTCTAATCACAAAAACGTATTGACTTTCAATTCCCTCAAATACTACTGATAGTTGTCAAATAACAACAAACAGTAGCGTAATTACAACTAAGAGTGCTTGGTTTTTTAGTGATTCTGGCAATGACGCAGAATATCTTTGTGGAGTCAAAACAAAGACAAAGTACCTATGGTAAATACGAAGTTGATTGGCAATAAAATTGCCGAAGCACGAAAGAAAATAAATATTTCTCAGGCCCAGCTGGCTCAGCGTCTATTCATCAGTTCTCAGGCTGTCGGAAAGTGGGAGCGCGGCGAATCGATGCCAGATATTACTACTGTTAACCGTCTCGCGGAAATTCTGGGTGTCGATCTTAATTATTTTTCAGAAAGCTTCCAATCCCGGCCCACTGAGGTGGCACCCTTTGAGCCTTTAGTTAAACCACCCGATGAATTGCCCTCCGAAAAGCAGAAGACAAAGCTTAGCTGGGACATGTCGCGAGGGAACTGGGCAGACGCAGACTTTTCCGGTTTGAAAAACCTGCATGAAAAATTCAGTTCCTCCAACATGCAGCGCTGCAAGTTTATCGGTTCAGAATTGTCGGGACTGCTTCTGAAAACCAATAATGTTGAGAGCTGTGACTTCTCAGGTTCCGACATCAGCAGCAGCCAGATCCAGGGTTCCAACTTAGGCAAAAATATATTTAAGGACTGTTCACTGAAAGAAGCTGAATTTTCAGGAAGCAATATCTCCGGCTGCGATTTCACCGGGGCCGATTTTACCGGAACTGAATTTTCAAAAACCTACCTCTCCGGCTGCGATTTCACCGGGGCCAATTTTACCGGAGCAGTGTTTAAATCGGGTGGTATCCAGAACAATCCAATGGCTGATGCAGTTTGGAATCGCACTTCTTTTAATGCTATGTGGATTGTCGATGTCGTTTTCGCTGGTACAGTGGAGGACTGCTATTTTGAAAACTGCAAATTTACCGGGGTGACATTCCAGAATTCAACACTTATTAACACTTTCTTTAAAAACAAAACTTTGAAACGGATCCGGTTTATTGACTGCCAGGCAGATCGGATGAGCTACGAGTTCCTGAAAAACGGAAAAGCGGATTTAACAGGGATCACATTGTTAACACCATAAAAGAGAAAATGAATTATGTCACAAAATGAAATCGCCATCTCGGGGCAAGGGTTAAAAAAGTCCTATAAGAACATCTCCGTGTTAGAAGGAGTAGATCTTGAAGTAAAAACGGGCAGTATTTTCGCCCTGCTTGGCTCCAACGGTGCAGGTAAGACAACGATTGTCAAAATCCTCACCACGCTGCTGAAACAAGACAGCGGAAAAGTTACCGTAAACGGATTCGACGTTGCATCAAAACCTGAGAAAGTACGGCAGTCGATCAGTCTGACAGGGCAATTTGCAGCCGTGGACGAGATTTTGACCGGACGGGAGAATCTGATTATGATTGCCAGGCTTCGGCATCTTAGCAATGCGCGTCAGGTCGCGGACGATTTGCTTATACGCTTCGGTTTGACCGATGCCGCCGACCGCAAGGTGTCGACTTATTCAGGAGGTATGCGCCGCAGGCTCGACATCGCCATGAGTCTTGTGGGAAAACCGAAGATCATTTTCCTCGACGAACCCACCACCGGGCCTTGACCCCGAGGGACGTATTGAGGTTTGGAAGATTGTCAAAGAGCTTGCTGGTAGTGGAACGACGGTATTCCTTACCACTCAGTATCTGGCGGAAGCTGAACAGCTCGCCGATAGAATTGCCATTCTTCATAAGGGTAAGATTATCGTAAGCGGCACGCTTGAGGAGCTGAAAAAACTGTTCCCGCCCGCAAAGGTAGAATACATTGAAAAACAGCCGACTTTGGAGGAGATATTTCTTGCAATCATCGGCGAAAAAAACGAAAACTAAATGGAAACGATAAATAACTATTTTTTCAGGGATATGGGTGTTATGCTTGGACGTTCCATGCGCCATATTCTTCGCAGCATGGACACCATCATCACAGTTACTATTATGCCAATTGCGTTTATGTTGATGTTCGTATACGTATTTGGCGGCGCAATCAAAACCGGAACGGACAATTATGTGAATTATCTGCTGCCGGGTATACTGTTGATTGCAATTGCAACGGGTATATCCTATACGGCTTACCGCCTGTTTATCGATATGCAGCGAGGTATATTTGAACGGTTCCACTCCATGCCGATTGCGCGTTCAACCGTGCTGTGGGGGCACGTGCTGACCTCAATGGTATCCAATGCCATTTCTGTTGTTGTAATCATTCTCGTAGCACTCATTATGGGCTTTCGCTCGTCGGCAGGGTTACTGTCATGGCTTGCCGTAGCTGGCATACTCGCGCTGTTTACACTGGCCTTGACCTGGATCGCGGTGATTGCCGGACTGTCCGCAAAATCGGTAGACGGTGCAAGCGCCTTTTCTTATCCCATAATCTTTCTGCCGTTTATCAGCTCTGCGTTTGTACCGACCGAGTCGATGCGACCTGTCGTTCGGGCCTTTGCCGAAAATCAGCCTGTGACTCCGATAGTGGAGACCATCCGCGCACTACTTTCAAACCAGCCAGTAGGCAATGATATATGGGTTGCTCTCGCATGGTGCGTCGGAATTACGCTCGTGGCTTATATCCTCGCTAAAAGAACGTATAAAAAACGGGTGTAAGAGATTGTTTACGCTAGGTGGTACACAATGTCATCAAAATGCTAAACGTAAATACAGTAAGAAAGGTGAGGTACCTGGCGACGACGCCTGTTGGATTATATTTCTATGAATTTTATGTAAACTAATTTTTTGCCGAATGGTAGAAGTCTTTGTAACAAACATTAAACGGGTAGCAGCTGCAAAAGAAATTGTAGCCTTGTTACTCAGAAATTTTCCGGACAGTAAAATCAATTTTGACCTGGAAGATTGCGACAAGGTATTGAGGGTAGAGGGAGATAATTTCCACGCCGGAAAAATAATGATGCTGGTTAATGAAAATGGTTTCCAGTGTCAGGTAATGGAAGATTAAGGTGCATCGGGTTCTACAGATTCATTTTTGGGAGTATCGCTACAATCTGGCAAACGATTTGAAGCAATAGAAACCTCTTTTGGGCTGTTAAAACATCTCAGCTTGCTGAATATGCGAAAACAAGTACTTTTTTTACAGGGCGGAGGCAACGGTGGTTATGAGGCAGATGCAAAGTTGGTGGCCTCACTGCAAAATGAATTGGGCAAGGACTATGAGATAAGTTATCCCCAGATGCCGACTGACGCTACTCCGGATTTTGGTTGGATGAAGCAAATCGGAAAAGAAATTGCTAAACTCGATGATGGTGTTATTTTGGTCGCACATTCATTAGGTGCTTCACTTCTGCTTAAATACCTTTCTGAAAATAAGATTTCGAGAAAGATAGCCGGGATTTTCCTGATATCTACACCATTTTGGAGTGGTAAAGAAGAATGGGTACAGGGATTAAAACTTCAGGAAAATTTCGCCGGGAGTGTTCCGAAAAATAGTCGGATCTTCTTTTACCATTGCCGCGACGATGAAGAGGTACCGTTTGAACATCTTGCATCTTACAGGGAGAAGCTTCCGGTGGCCGCCTTTCGCGAAATTGAAAGTGGCGGGCACCAACTCGGAAACAATCTTGATTTGGTAGCAAAGGACATTAAAGAATAATAAATTTATCGACCTGGTTATGAGAATCAAAGCATATGGAATAAAACAGGAAGGTGGGCAAGCGGAGCCATTTTACTATGAAAGAAGTATTGGCGTCAATGAGATATTAGTTAAAATTCATTATTGTTCTATTGCAAGAGGGGACGTCCAATTCATAAGTAATGATTGGGGCGATACAAAATTCCCACTTGTTCCGGGACATGAAATAGTGGGAATTGTTGAAGAAACCGGCTGCGAATGTAACTACATTAACAGTTGGCGATCGCGTTGGTGTTGGTTATCAGCAAGAGGCCTGTTTTGAATGTGAGTTTTGTAAAGAAGGCAATGAACAATTTTGTGCACAGCAAAAAGCAATTGGTGTGCATTGCTATGGTGGTTTAGCCGAGCATATCATTGTCGATAACAGATTTGCCTTCAAATTTCCACCAGCATTACATTCGGCAAAGTCCGTTCCTTTGTTATCATCTGGTATTACCGTGTATTCTGGAATTGTAAAGGCACAATTGCCAGCCAATTCCGTTGTTGGCGTCCTGGGAGCCGGTGGCCTTGGGCAGCTGGCCATCCAGTTTTTGAATAAAATGGGACACCAGGTGTATGCGTTTTCGCATTCGCCGGCAAAAAAAGAGATGATTAATCACCTGGGAGCTGAATTTCTACTTAGCTCAGCCTCCGATATCCCATCGGGGCTAAACCAGAAATTTGATTTTATTATCTCGACGTTAAATGTAGAGTATGACCTGGATGCTTTTCTGAAAATGCTTAAACCGCAGGGAAAATTTTGTGTAGTGGCAACGCCTTTGAAAAAACAACCTGTTACCCTTGGTTTGTTATATGACTATGCGCAAAGAACTATTTATGGAAATTATGTGGGGAGTCGCAAGACCATGATAGATATGCTTGATTTCTCGGCAAAGCATAATATTGAGAGCGCGGTGGAAATTATGCCATTATCGAAAGTGAATGAAGCAATTGAAAAGGTTAGATCGGGAAAAGTCAACATCCGGTTGGTATTGGAAAACAATGAATAACATGAATTCACAGGAGAAAGTATTAATCACTTACAACCAGGTAGCCGAGGACTATGCGACTGAACGTTGGGACGAACTCTCCAAAAAACATCTCGACCGATTGATATTGAAGGAATTTGCGGCTGTCAATAAAGAAAAAGGACTATGTGCGGACTTTGGCTGTGGGCCCGGACAAACCACAAGATTTCTCTACGACAATGACATAAAAGACATCATAGGCATAGATCTATCACCGGCGATGATTGACGCTGCCCGCAAACTCTCTCCTGAAATTAAATTTGAAACAGGAGACTTATTGAAAATCGACTATTCGTCAGGGTCCCTTGGAAGTGCAGTTGCATTCTATGCGATAGTGCATTTTACCCGCGACCAAATCAGGAAGTGTTTCGAAGAAATACACAGAGTATTGAAAAAAGGAGGAGATTTTTTGTTTTCCTTTCACGCAGGAGATGAGGTAGTTCATTTCGACAAAGCTCATGACAAGGAAGTAGATATTGATTTATTGTTTTTTAAGCCAGATGAAATAGTAGAGTTACTTTATGATACAGGTTTTGATATCATTGATGCCATAGAGCGGCGTCCGTATGACGATGTCGAATACCCAAGCAGGCGGGCCTATATCTGGGCAGGGAAAAAATGAAGACGAATGATTTTATCTTCTATCCCGAAATCACCCAATTATGAATATGATTCCTGCTCTCATCGGTCATCTGGAGAAAATTCGAGATCCCGCAATTGAGAAGGAACTAACCCCGAGTATTTTTTTATTTCATTGGTGAGATGGGCATGGTCATAAAAGCCTGTCTCTATCGCGAGACCCAACAGACTTTCCCCGGAAGGTCTTGTTTCAATTAATTGCTTTGCATGCTGATAACGGACAAACCGGGCATATTCCTTCGGGCTAATCCCGAGGTATCTCCTGAACTGACGTTCCAGTTTTCGGTCTGACATAAAATGTTGACGGGCTACCTGGTCGATGCCAACAATGCCTTTGTTTCTTTTTATGCTGTCCAGCGGACCGGCAAGGACATGAGAGCCATCACAGATTTTCTTGCAAAAAAAGTTGTCGAGCGTGGTGATTGTGGTTTGGTCATACACATAAAGCGGTGGCAACAGCCTCCGGTTAAAGTCTATTGTTTTGTTCGTGATCTCATGCAGCGAGGAGAATTGATAAAATGTTGGAAACCCAAGTGGTTTGAACCGGATACCCAACAGATACGAATCATGAGCCACGGTGACATTCATATATTGCGTCATGGTGCCGACCAGATAAGCCGACTCATGTTTCATTTTCACCCTTCCGTTGTCGGTCAAAAAATCGTCGCCTAAATTCAAAATAATGTCGATACATCCATCCGGATATATTCGTTCAGTCGTTACGGAAGCCCGATCGCTTTTCATTACCCAATAGGCGTCAATATATGGCTGGAGAGCCGGGTGTGGTTGAAATTCCTGGTAATTCATTTTGATATCCCCCACATTAGCTTTATCAACTTTTGTGCCGCCGTTAAATTCTTTGTCTGTTTTCCTGAATAATCATTGGGGCAATGATCGCGGTATCGGGACGGGACGGTACGAGGTATTTTTTGAGTACTGTTTCGATTTCCTTTAGCTGAAAAGGTTTTGACACAAAGTCGTTCATACCTATCGCCAAACATCTTTCCATATCTTCTTTCATGGCATCAGCGGTGAGTGCAATAATAGGAATATTCTTTTTTGAGCTTTTTAACTGACGGATAGCAATTGTAGTATCAAATCCGTCCATCACCGGCATGTTTATATCCATAAATACAATGGCGGGATCTGTTTGATCAAGCAGGTGCAGGGCTTCTTTGCCGTTGACAGCCGGAATCACTTCGAGGTCCATACTCGTGAGTACTTCAGTGATCAATAACATATTCATGGTGTTGTCTTCAGCGACGAGCACCTTGATCTTATTGCTAAATTTTGCTAGTGTGGGTCTAGTGACAATAGTGTCATTTGAAAAAAGTCTTTTCAAACAAAATTAAACAATAATTGGACCAGTTCGTTAATTTAACTGGCTTTGCCAGAACTTATCTATGCCGATCTTTTCCGCGTCCTGCTGAAATAGTGCTCTGTCCAGCGAAGAAAACATCAGTATAAAAGGTTCACTGTTTCCTCTTAAAATGGTTTTAACTTTTTTCACCAGGGTAATACCATCCATTTCAGGCATTTGATGGTCAGTAATGATCAGGTCAAACATCTGACCAGATGTCATGGCTTTTTCGATAATCACCAGAGCATCTTTGCCGCTGTAACAGATTTCGCAGGGGATCTGAAGATGTTCGAAAATGCCATGCATCAGGGAACAGTTGGTTAAATTGTCATCTATCACCAATACCTGTTCTAATTTGCTTTTATTCGGAAAGATTACACATGGCAGTGC
This sequence comes from uncultured Chitinophagaceae bacterium, assembly GCA_963808065.1. Lineage (GTDB taxonomy): Bacteria > Bacteroidota > Bacteroidia > Chitinophagales > Chitinophagaceae > Flavitalea. The sequence goes on along the minus strand of CAWEEK010000005.1, from coordinate 177,168 downwards.
GTTGGTAACTTCTAATGTAAGTTCGAGAGTGAAAGTACTTCCTTTATTCAACTCGCTTTGTACGCTCAGGTTGCCAGACATCAAGTGAGCCAGCCCTCTTGAGATAGTCAAACCCAATCCAGTGCCACCGTATGTTCTGGTTGTGGATGCATCAACCTGTGTAAAATTTTCAAATACCAGATTTAATTTATCGGCAGGAATTCCAATGCCAGTATCTGTAACGGAAATGCTTACGTTCACACACTTCTTATCATTCTTATAATAGATAGAACCCGCCTGTTTAACTTGTATTACGATTTCGCCTTTGTTGGTAAACTTAATCGCATTTCCTATGATGTTGACTAATATCTGCCTTATCCTTGAAGCATCACCTACAAACTGTGACGGTATTAATGGGTCTATTGTACAAAGCATTTCCAACCCTTTTTCCAAGGCCTTTAATGACAATATTTCAGCCGTTTCTTCTACCAGATCATGCAGTTTAAAAGCGGTCGAATCTATGAGTAGTTTTCCAGCCTCCATTTTCGAGAAATCGAGGATATCATTAATAATGCCAAGGAGATTATGGCCCGATTTCTTAACATTATCCAGATATTCCCTTTGATTGGTCTTGAGTTCGGTTGTAAGTACCAAATCAGTAAATCCAATGATGCCGTTCATTGGAGTCCTGAGCTCATGGCTCATATTAGACATAAATTCACTTTTCGCTTTGCTCGAGGCTTCTGCCAGTTCTTTTGACTCTAACAGGTTTTTTTCTAATTGAATCCGCTCAATCACAGTGCCCACTGTAGTAGCGAAGGATTGCAAAATAGATAATTCGGTTTCCGGCCAATCACGTACTTCTTTGCAGTTAAAAATATTGATAAAACCCCAAAAATTACCCTCTGCAAATACAGGAATTGTCACTATCGATAGAACATTCTTACTTTCAAACCATATCCTTGATGAGTCTTTCAAATCTTTCACGGCACTATAAAAAATCTTTTTTTCACATAGGGATTCAATAGACCAGGGCATGTAGTCAAATGAAACATTTTGGAAATTGGGATTCTGGTAACTTAATTGAGAAGTATTACCGGTGTAACAAACGAGTTGTTTGGAAAACAAGAGACCATCACTGTCCATCTCATTCTTGTGGATACTTACTTCATCAGCTTCCATTGTAACACTGAAGCGTTTGACCGCTTCCCCAATAGCATTTTCAAAACTATTGTTGACGATAAGCTCCTGGGTGGCAAATGATACAGCCTGCATCAATAAATCTTTTCGCTGTAATGCTTCGCCGGATTTCTTAATCTTATTGAGAGATGTCTGTAATTTTGCGTGATCCTGAATACCCTGCCGTATACCTGGCGTCATCACCAATAAAGCCAGAATTACCAGTGCTAATATCAGAGAACCGAGAATGAAAAAATTCATCCAATAAATATTATCGCTTAAATACACTTCATTATCTCTTAACTTTTCGACAATGAGCTGTAGGCTAAGCAGGTATTTTCGTTGGCTTTCACTCAAGACATGGGCAAGGTCAGTTTGTTTATTGCGAGATTTCTTTCCATAAAATTCATCTGCTGTACGAATGATTTCCTGGTAATAAGAGGAGCCTTTCTCCACAAGCCGTTTAAGTGCTTTTCCGGCAAACTTATAAGCAACTATGTCCCGTTGTATAATTCCTTCCTGCTCTTTAAATAAATTGATCCGCCTGGCTTGTTGTCCGCTAATCGAAATAGCCGTTTTGGAGTGTTCGATTTCATTTAAGTTGAGCATGATCTCCTGAGAGATCTGCAGGCTAAGTTTTTGCTGACTTTCGAACGATTTCTCCAGATTTTCCCTGCGCTCATTTTCATTGGATTTGCTGGTTATATAAAAAAGTCCTAAAAAGTTGACCGTAAGCGCTATCACAACTACTGTGATAGTGATTCTCGTCAGCTTTTTATATTTGTTCACAGGATTAAGCATACATGTATAAACAGGGGATTAACAGAGTTATTGCCAGTCAACCCCTATATCTAGACCTACCCCTATGTAAACCCTTAGTGATACGTCGTGATTTCTGACGATTGTTGCCAAATTGCTGCGCTAAATCAACTTAAGTACTACAAAGCGGATGATACCCTCGAAGGATCGTTTTACTCTTTTTTGCTGAATATCGAGAATTCATAAATCAACATAGCTACTAAACTCCAGTCATCGGAGTATTTATCGACACTTTTTGACAACGCCATGCCGAATTCCAGTCCACTAGGCTGTTTCCAGATTAATCCTGGAACAAAGTAAAATATTCTTTCTTCTTCCTTGTCAGTGGTTACCTCAAAAGTCCCATTAAAACGACCAAAGTTGAATACGCAACCCATTCCATAATTGAATTTGATTTGTCCATCGGCAAGTTCCGTACGGAGGTTTCCATGGATTTGCCCAATTCCCAATTGGCGGGCCATTACTGTAAAAGCTTCCCAGGAAGGCTCATTATCATACGCCCCTATGTACTTTCCTGCCGTTTTTAAGGTTTTACTTATTCCTACGGATAAGGAAAAAGGACGGTAGGATTTTAAGATATTGTACATCAACTCAACTTCTGCATTACCCATGCCTCGAATGCGCTGTCGTTCTGTAAGGGACGAAATTAAATAAGGAACTTCTACCTCAATCTGGAAACGGTCAGTTATACCATATTCCACACTTAAGGGAATACACAATTGTCTCTGTTCACTTTTTGTGAATGACGGTTTTAGAGTAAATTGAATTTCGTTTCTATCCTGAGAAAATACAGTTTCTTCAGTGAAGAATTCCTGCAAATACTCATCCATTTCCGGTTTACTGCGCCATCAAAGGTTTAGACCAGCTTAAAATAATGATAACCCAGGCAAAAAATGCCGGATGAAATTTAAGGTTAAATATTTTCATTGAAAATGATAGAACCGAAGGGTTCTGCTTGGTGATTTTGAAAACGATGGTTAATTTTCCTTATTGTCAATTATCCTCCATTCTTAAGCAATTATCAATAAATAGCATATCAGTAGATATTAACGACTATTGAACCTTCAATAAACGTGTAGGAGAATTCATCTCCCGGAAGTGGTTGTTTCTGAATTTAATTTTTGGGATCTCCGAAAACATTCCGGAAGCGGCGATGCGAACATTAGCATTGTCCCTACAAAAAAAATCCTCCAACATTTGCGCAAGTAAATACTTGCCCATATATTTGCAAGCACTTACTTGCATATTATGAAAGCCAGAAGAGACGTATATCAGGCCATCGCAGACCCCACCCGCAGGGCCATCATCAACATGATTGCCAAAAAACCGCAGAACATCAACTCAATCGCCGACCAATTCAATGTCAGCCGACAGGCCATCTCTCTTCACGTGAAAATATTGACCGACTGTGGCCTCCTGCTGATCAAACAACAAGGCCGGGACAGATTCTGTGAAGCGAAACTGGACGGACTCGGAGAAGTTTCAGTGTGGGTCGACCGGTATCGCCAGCACTGGGAGCACAAACTCGACGCCATGGAAGCATATCTTGAGAAAATAAAAAAAAATAGAAATGACAAACACAGGTAACACCAAAGACCGCGAACTCTTCCTGTCAAGAACACTAAACGCTCCGGTAGCGCTTGTCTGGGAAATCTGGACCAAACCCGAACACATTGGCAGCTGGTGGGGTCCTAAAGATTTTACCAGTACCATCCATACCATGGACCTGCGACCTGGAGGCCACTGGGACCTGACCTTACATGGCCCCGATGGAACGGACTACATCAACGAAAGCATATTCAAAGAGGTCATCCCCCTAAGGAAAATTGTATACGAACATATTTCCGAGCCCTGGATCCTTGCCACCATTCAGTTTGAAGACCAGGGAGAAAAGACCCTGCTTACCTGGCACATGCTCTTTGAATCAAAAGAGAAATTCATCGAAGTGGTAAAAACTCATAAGGCCGATGTGGGACTTAGACAGAATGCCGACAAGATCGAAGTCTACCTGGCTGAAATGAAAACGAAGCATCATGTATGATGTCTACATATTTCTAAATTGATATTAACGTCAACAGTTATGCGCATCACACAATTATTAATTGTAATCCTGCTAATGATGATAACAGCAAACCAATCTGAAGGCCAGGCACCCGGAAGGTATGCCAGCGTCAATGGGATCAAACTATATTATGAAATGCATGGCTCCGGCACACCGCTGGTACTCTTACACGGCGGCGGATCAACCATCACCACCACATTTGGAAAAATACTGCCCATGCTCGCAAAAACCCACCAGGTTATTGCCGTTGAGCTGCAGGCGCACGGACACAGCTCCGACAGGGAGGCTCCTGTAACATTCAAACAGGATGCCGATGACGTGGCGGAATTATTGAAACAACTCAATATCAAAGCGGCCGATATTATGGGATTCAGCAATGGTGGCCAGACTTGCATGGAGATCGCCATGAGGCATCCCGAAAGAGTCCGCCGGCTGATCCTTGCATCAATGTTTTACAAACGGGATGGCACGGATCCCGGCTTTTGGGAAGGGATGAAGCATGCAAAATTCAGCGACATGCCCCAACCCTACAAAGATGCCTTCCTGAGCATTACCCATGATTCTGCGGCACTGATGAACATGTTTAAGAAAGACTCGCAACGAATGCAAACATTCAAGGATTGGACGAGCCAGGAACTCAGTTCCATAAAGGCTCCGGCCCTGGTTGTCATTGGCGACAAGGATCTTACACGACCCGAACACGCGGTTGAAATGCATCGCCTGTTGTCGAACAGCCGGCTCGCTATCCTACCCGGCACGCATGGTAGTTATCTGGGCGAAATCATGTCGCCGGATGCCAACAGCCGCTTGCCGGAATTATTTGTCGTCATGGTTGAAGAGTTCCTGAACGCGCCGGCAACAAATAACTAGGTAGTTTTCGCCGGCTGATCACGAATTATCGACCCATACACGAGGGCGCCTGTTCTGTTAGTTCATCCGGACTTACAAGGTTAGTTACTGTTTCACGCAAGACAGAATTTCACGCAAAGTCGCAAATCTGTCTTCGGCAGACGCCAAAGAAATACATGGCCTATTTGCGGCTTTGCGCTTTCCTTGGGCTTTGCGTGAAATTTCCCTGGCGCCTTTGCGTGAAACCTTCTATCAGTAAAATCAGATTTTATACCGTTCACTTCATAAAATTCAGGGTTGTAACAGCGACGGGAATCAAAGTTCCTGCGCTTCGAATGCGGATTGCTGACCGAGTTTCCCTAAATTAGGATAGTGTTGAAAATCTGATACTATGCGACCGCCCATTGAAAAGAATCCATCCGAGGATGATCCGCGATTGAAAGAACCAAAGGACCTTGCGCATTTTGCACTCAGGGCAGCAGGAGTCGGCATTTGGGAATTTTATGCCGGCACCAATGAATGGATTCTTGACGCCCGGTGCCAGCAACTTCTTGGACTACAAAACACCCCCCTTATTTCTACCGATCAGCTGTATGAACTGATCCAGCAGATTGATCACAACTCGCTCACTTATTTTCTCAGACGGGCCCTCAATAATGTGGATGACGGAAAATTCGACGTTCAATTGCGCGTTTCAGACACCAAAGGCAACATGCGCTGGCTGGATTTCAGTGGTCAGGCGTTTTTCGGCCAACAGGGCAGGATAGATCGTTTCGGTGGAGTGTTGAAAGACATTACAGATCACGTGTTGGCGAGAATAGAGTCGGAAAATAATGCCGAAGTTCTCCGTTCGGTCATCTCCTCTGCACCGGTAGGAATTGGCTTGTTCGTTGGCAGGGACCTGGTTATCGAAATGCCCAACGCGATTTTTATTGACATTGTTGGCAAGGGCCCTGATATTGTTGGTAAATCCCTACGCGAAGTGATGCCGGAATTAGAAGCACAGGGATTTCTTCGCATACTCGATGAAGTTTTTATTACTGGTAAAATATTTCAAGGCCTGAGTACGTCGGTCACCATTATCCAAAATGGTCAGCCGGTGACCAAATTTTTTAATATCACCTTCACCCCTTTGCTGGATGAACAAGGGAAAACCTATGCGATCCTGGACATATCCATGGACGTTACGGAGGCCACAAAATCGAGAGAAAAACTGGAAGAGGCACAAAAGATGTTGGAAGGCGCCATTACCATGGCCAACCTCGCTACCTGGTCAATTGACGCGACCACCGGTTATGTTCATTACTCCGAAAGGATGAAGTCCTGGCTGGGCGTCGACCAGAATGCCAGGGAATTACAGCGGGGAATCGATGCCCTGCCCGATTACGATCGTGATCGGGTAAGAGACGCTTTGGCTTATGCGATGACCCCGGAAAGTGACGGGATCGTGAGCCTTGAATATGGCATACGCAATATGAAGACAGGCCGTGAAAGGATCATCAATGTGCAGGCGCGTACCTCTTTCGATGAGCGGGGAAAGCCTATAAAAATGCTGGGCACCGCGCTTGATGTCACTGCCCAGCGCAACCGGCGACTGCAACTCGAAGAAGAAGTAAGACAGCGAACTGAGGAACTGGATGAGATCAACGAGGTATTGAGGGTTACCAACGAAGAATTGCAAACCATCAACGGAGAACTCGCTGAGTTGAACGATGAACTCGCTCAATCAAATGAAAACCTCCAGCAGTTTGCGCATGTGGCGAGCCATGATCTGAAAGAACCCGTGAGGAAGATCAAAATTTTTCTGGGAATGATAGAGACCGATAAGGAAACTGTACTGTCTGAACGGTCGAGGTTGTTTATGCAAAGAGTGAATGCGTCCGCAGACCGGATGTTCTCGATGATCAATGGCGTACTGGCCTTTTCCACAGTCAACGCCTCTGAGCATCCCGTAGAGCAGGTTAACCTCGAAGGAGTAATGAACAATATAATACATGATCTTGATGTGCTGATAGCTCAGAAGAAAGCCACCATTGCGTATCACGACCTTCCCCGATTCGATGGAGTAGAAATACTGATCTATCAGCTCTTGTCGAACCTGATCATCAACTCCCTTAAATTCTCAAGAAAAGATGTTCCTCCGGAAATCGAACTAACGGCAACCCGGATTATCAAAGACAGCATTCCATTTATTCAGCTTGTGATAACAGACAATGGCATTGGATTTGAATCACACCAGTCGGAAAAAATATTTCAGACTTTTGCCCGACTTCATTCAAAGGACAAATTCGAAGGCACCGGTCTTGGCCTGGCGCTCTGCCAGAAGATCGTCATTCAACATGGAGGCACAATCAGGGCAAGCGGCCAACCGGCGAAAGGAGCGGTTTTTACGATTCTGTTGCCCGAGCGTCAATCAGAAGCGGTCATGTAATTAAGTTGTTGCGGAACCTCTCCCAGTCAGTTCTGTCGAAGCGGTAAACCGCGCAATGGTCTTCATCGAAATCGCGATATTCAACAAACCTGAATCCTAACCTTTCGTAAAAACGCCTTGCTCCTGTATTGCCCGACAAAGGATCAATAAGCACAGTCATCGTTGTAGGATCGGAAAAACAAATGTCAATAGCCAGCCGCATCATAATTGTGCCATAGCCCTTTGCAAGATCCCGGGCTTCTCCTATCCAGATATCGAGCGCCTTCTCGCCTTCATTTGCCTCGCTCCAATAATGAGTGTCTTCTTCAAGAGTATCAATGATCTGTATGAAGCCCACAGGTCTTCCATCGCACTCCGCGATCAGCAATTTTCGCCAGACCGGTTGTCGGTTAAGTTCCACCTCCCAGTCCCATATTTCATTGGGGGCTGAAGCTATAACATGGGGTTGCTGATCCCAATATTTCAAAAGCTGTTCGTCAGCGGGATTGGCCGGACGAAGACAAATTAAATGTTCTTCGCCCTGTTTTGAAAGATTATGCTCACGGGTGTTCATAGTTTTCCCGAACTTGAGGAATCCTGCTAAATTAATTTAGCCCCGGGTAATAACGACAAAAAAATGCATATGAAATCTTTTCTTCCTGCTCTCATCTTCCTGTTCCTTTGCGTAAGTGAACTTTCTGCGCAGCAAGGCCAACCGCTGGTGCCGAACCTGCTTGGCATTCAGACATACTCGTACAGAAACAGCATGCAAAATGGCATCGGTCCCGTGTTGGACACAATCAAATCCCTTGGTGTGTCGATCATCGAAAGTGAAGCGGCCCCAAAAGGAATGGCCCCTGAAGAATTCAAAAAAATGCTTGACGAAAAAGGAATTTCCTGCGTGTCGATTGGCACATCCTATGAAAACCTGGTAAAGGATCCTTCCAACATCGCCCATCAGGCAAAACTTGTTGGAGCGACCTATGTAATGGTTGCCTGGATACCTCACGATAAAGATTTCAACAAGGAGATCGCGGCAAAAGCCATTGAGGATTTTAACAGGGCCGGAAAAATTCTCAAGGACAGTGGCGTCACTTTCTGTTATCATACACACGGGTTTGAATTCGTGCCCTCAGGAAAGGCAACGCTTTTTGATGAGATGGTTACAAAAACCAATCCCGACTATGTGTCATTTGAGATGGACATCATGTGGGTATATTTTGGAGGCCAGAACCCCGAAAAACTTCTGTTGAAATACCCGGGAAGGTTCCGCCTGATGCACGTCAAAGACCTCAAGAAAGGAGTTAAGGGTGATCTCACCGGAGGTACAAATACCGAGAACGATGTTACAGTGGGAACCGGGCAGTTGAATATTCCCGCCATCATAAAGGCAGCAAAAAAGTCCGGGGTAAAGTATTATTTTATTGAAGACGAAAGCTCGAGGATAAGTACGCAGATCCCCGCAACTATTGAATACCTTAAATCCCTGAATTAGCATCCGGTGGTCAAAATCCTTCTGTTCCTGTTCCCTCTCGGAGTGGCGCTGAACCTTACAGCACAGCAGCTCAACGACACTTCATCATTTTCCGGCAACCCAGTTTTTCCCGGCTGGTATGCCGATCCCGAAGGGACCATCTTTGGCAACGAATATTGGATTTATCCCACGTATTCAGGAAAAACGGGTGGCCAGGATTCTGTGGTGGTGCTGTCTGAGAAACAACAACAGTTACAGAAAAATACTATCAACAAGCAGTACCTGGAACAGACATTTTTCGATGCCTTCTCGTCACCCGATCTTATCAACTGGCAAAAACATCCGCATGTACTCGATGTGGGCGATGTATCCTGGGCAGCTTACTCCATGTGGGCACCATCAATAATAAAAAAAGGAAAAAAATACTATCTCTTTTTCAGCGCCAATGATATTCAGTCCAACAAAGAGGAGGGCGGGATCGGCGTGGCCGTGTCCGAAAATCCCGCCGGTCCCTTTAAAGACGCATTGGGCAAACCATTGATCAATCAGTTCCATAATGGGGCACAGCCAATCGACCAGTTTGTGTTCAGGGATCCTTCCGGTAAATACTACATTTATTTTGGGGGATGGAAACATTGCAACGTTGCACGCCTTAGCGATGACCTTCTTTCGGTAAAGCCATTTGCTGATGGAAAGGTGTTCAAAGAGGTCACACCGGAGGGGTATGTTGAAGGATCATTTATGTTCTTCAGGAATGGGAAGTATTATTTTATGTGGTCAGAAGGAGGCTGGACCGGTCCCGACTACAGTGTGGCCTACGCCATCTCATCTTCTCCAACTGGTCCATTCAAAAGAATCGGCAAGATCCTGCAGCAAGACTCCACTGTGGCAACTGGCGCTGGTCATCATTCGGTGATCAGGTATCCCGGAACAGATGATTGGTACATTGTCTATCACCGCAGACCACTCGGTGACAGTAATGGCACCCACCGGCAAACCTGCATTGACCGAATGTACTTTGATAAGTCTGGATACATACTCCCGGTGAAGATAAGTTTCCAGGGCGTGCCCAGAAGGAGTCTGAAACATTAAACCATCATCCTTACAATAATCATTTTTGACCCATCCGTCAATTACGAAATCAATCAGAACAGGAAATTACCGGTGGAGGATCGCTGCACTCTTGTTTTTTGCCACTTCCATCAATTACATTGACCGCCAGGTATTGGGTATCCTGGCTCCCGGGTTACAAAAGGAATTGGGCTGGACCGAATCGCAGTATGGACTGATCGTCACGATCTTCCAGGTTGCCTATGCTACAGGGTTTTTATTCATGGGGCAGTTGATGGACAAGCTGGGTAACAGGGTCGGATATGCGCTGGCGATTTCTCTCTGGAGCATATTTGCGGTTGCTCATGCATTCTGCCGGAGTTTTCTCAGCTTTGGGATTGTCCGCTTTGGTCTTGGAATTGGCGAAGCCGGCAATTTTCCAGCCGCAGTAAAGGCTACCGGCGAATGGTTTCCATTAAAGGAACGGTCCTTCGCTACCGGCATCTTCGTTTCCGGCAGCAGCATCGGCGCCCTGATCGCGCCGATCATGGTTCCATATATAGCCATTCATTACGGATGGCGCTGGGCCTTTGTGATCACCGGCATGCTTGGTTTTATCTGGCTGATTTTCTGGCTTACAACGTACCGTCTGCCGCAGCTGCATAAGAAACTCAGCGAACGAGAATTAAATTATATCCAGAGTGACCCCGCACCTGTCAGTTCGAAGTACTCCTGGTTCAAACTATTCAGGTACCGGCAGACCTGGGCCTTTGCCATTGGAAAATTTCTTAGCGACCCTGTGTTCTCTTTTTTCTTTTTCTTCCTCCCTAAATTTTTCAATTCCCGTTTTGGCCTCACACTGGATCAAATCGGTCCACCGCTTGTGATCATCTACCTCATGTCCGACGTCGGTAGTGTTGGAGGTGGATGGTTTTCCTCTATGCTGATAAAAAAAGGATGGACCGTAGCCAATGCCCGCAAATTAACCATGATCATTGCCGCATTCCTCGTTATGCCGGTTTATTTTGCTACGCAGACCCAGAGCCTTGCCCTGGCAGTGGGCCTGATCGGACTGGCCATCGCCGCTCACCAGGCCTGGTCAGCGAATATTCTCACCTTTCCGTCGGACATGTTTCCCCAGGAAGCGGTTGGCTCAGTGGTGGGGATTGGTTCTACCTTTGGTGCAATTGGGGGAATGATCGGTGCCACTACGGCGGGATTTATTCTTCAGCGTGCGGGGAGTTATGTGCCGTTATTTGTCGCGGCCGGGCTGGTTTACCTTTTGGGCTGGCTGATCATTCAAATGCTTGTGCCCACACTCAAACAGGTAAATTTATCTTCTCCTATCGGAAACATTCAGAAAAATTCATGAGACATGCAACAACTATCAGAAAAATATATCAACAGTCTTGAGGACAAAACCATTGCCCAAACATTCGACCTGCCGGAAAAGGTCATCCAGTTTGGTACCGGAGTTTTGCTGCGCGGTCTTCCCGACTATTTTATTAATAAGGCCAACAAGCAGGGTCTGTTTGGTGGCAGGGTAGTGGTGATCAAGTCAACCACCTCCGGAGACGACTCCGCATTCAAGCGACAGGATGGGCTCTATACGATTTGTGTTCGTGGAATTGAAAAGGGCAAATCGATCAGGGAAAACATTATTTCTTCGGCCATCAGCAGAGTGCTGACGGCGAAGTCGGACTGGCCACAGGTTTTGGCCTGCGCGAGACAGAAAGAGGTGGGAATCATCATCTCCAATACTACTGAAGTGGGTATCCGCCTTGTGAATGAATCGATCCAGGATCAGCCTCCTTCATCCTTCCCGGCAAAACTGCTCGCCATTCTTTTCGAGCGCTTCAACGCTTTCAACGGTGATCCTTCGACGGGTATGTTGATCCTTCCAACAGAATTGCTTCCGGATAATGGCAAGAAATTAAAAGAAATTCTTGGCGAATTGAGCCTCTACAACAAACTCAGTGATTCATTCAACAACTGGCTGAGTGACCACAATGTATTCGCCAGCACACTTGTAGATTGTATCGTGCCCGGCAAACCGGAATCTAATGAGTTTTATCCTGAGGATCACACAGACTCATATACTGATGAACTCGCCCTCATCACCGAATCATACAGGCTCTGGGCCATCGAGGGAGATGAAAGGGTGAAGAATGTGCTTTCATTTGTGGAAGCGGATGACCGGGTGAAAATTGTTCCCGACATCGGCCTGTTCAGGGAGTTAAAACTCCGTCTGTTGAACGCTACCCACACCCTTTGCTCGGGATTGGCAGTGATTGGAGGAATTCCAACAGTGAATGCGGCGATGCACAATCCGGTATATGAATCTTTTATCAGGGAGTTAATGGTGAATGAAATTGCGCCCGCAATTCCTTACCCAATCGACGAGAAAGTAAAATATGAATTCGCGATCGATGTTCTCGACCGCTTTCGAAATCCCGACATTTACCATCCCTGGATCAATATCACGCTTCAATACAGTTCAAAAATCAAAATGCGTGTCGTGCCCGTCCTGGCAAGGCATTATGAACTCTTCAAAAATCCGCCTCCCCTAATCGCTCTGGGTTTTGCGGCATTCATCCGGTTTATGAAGTCCGAATCTTCGGCTGATGGAAGGTTCACCGGCGCGGTTAATGGGTCCACCTATTTGATCACCGATGAACAGGCTGCGTATTTCCATGATACCTGGAAAACAGAACCGAAAGTTGGTGTGGTTGCAACAATACTTGGCAATACCGGTCTCTGGGGTATGGACCTGAACCTGTTTGAGGGCTTTGCCGCTAAGGTTAACGATTACCTGAATTTTATCAATGACCATGGAGCCAGCAGGGCTATTGAATCTGCTACGAGTTAATTAGAAAGAGAAAGGCCTCACGCAAAGGCGCAAAGAATGCGCAAAGACGCAATTGAAATTCCTTTGCGAATTTCATAAACGGATTAAGATCTGGAACTTTGCGCTTCGCGCTTTTCTTTGCGCCTTTGCGTGGAGACTTCCCTCTTTCTCTTTCTCTTTCTGATTCTTATCCCCTGAAACGGTGACCAACATCACATTATTGGCGATAGAATTGGGTTCCAGCCTGTCTCATATTTGTTGTTCAATTAACAACAACAACAATGAAACGCAGATTTATTCTTTCCCTCGCCGTAGTAATGACAGGCTTCCTGGGAACCAATGCACAGAACTCATTTTTAAAAATGCCGGGACAAAAGCCCGCAGTGACCGCGATAGAAGTGTCCGGAGGAATCAGGCTTACACTGGTTCCCGTAAGCACCTACGAAGGTTATCTAAAGATCAGCAGTCCGCGCTATGACCGGATCACCGTAAAAATGAAAGACTCCACACTTATCATCACGGGTAAGAATGGATGGCTTTTTTCCCAACAGGTGCCTGTTTATGTTGGCGTGATGGATCTTAAAAAACTCACTGCTACCGACAATTCCAATGTATATACCGATGGAACACTAAACAGCCCGAACCTGCATGTTTTTGTCGACAATGCTGCCCGCGTTTCTCTAAAAACAAGAGGTAACGTTTATGTGTACCCTACGGGAGACAACGACGTACGCATAGCCAGGAAGAACTCCCGCAGACCAACAGATCTCAAAACAGAGATTCGTTCACAAACCAATTGGTTCTGAACTCTTATCATAAAAAACAAATAATCAAAACAACCTTTCAACTTACAATCATGAAAAAGACCTCATTTATTCTGATCCTCGTCACTGCACTCTTTTCCAGTTGCGATAAAAATGATGATTATGATTATCCTTCGCCCGAAGACCCCCAGATCGAAGTCGATTTTCTTAAATCGGCGGGAGACAGCGCGTCTATTATAGGAACTGTGAACCAGTTCAGGACATTGCTCGGGGATTCGCTCAACACTACACCCGCTAAAACATCGGGCAGGAGAGAAGTTAACTGGGATGGTGTTCCTGCCAATCTCACCAACAACAATGACTTTCCGCTCGACTTCTTCAACAATACAGATCCTGCAGGACCAAACGGAAGAAAGCGTGGCCTGGTATATCTCCCCGTTTCACCCATTCGCATCGACAGCAGTTCCTTTGTCGAAATTGATGCTTCTTATGAGTCACAGTTTTCTCCCTTCAGCAGAAAGAGGGCTGTAATCTCGGCAAATTCTAATATTACCGAAATCGTATTCAAAGTTCCAGGTACCGAAACAGACGCATCTGTCAAGGGTTTTGGCCTGATTTTTTCTGATGTCGACTCAGACAAATCGACCTACGTAGAATATTACGATGGAGCGGAACTGCTTGGAAAATTTTATGCGCCTACGAGGAATGATAACGGCGGATTCTCTTTCCTGGGCGCAAGATTTCCTGATAATAAGATTACCAAAGTGCGGATCACTGCCGGAAGCGGGGCGTTGGCCGCTGGTTATAAAGACGTTAGCGACGGTGGCGACCGGGACCTGGTGGTGTATGATGATTTCTTTTACGATGAACCATTACCACTAAACTGATATTTTTCTCCGGTTTTTCTCTTCCAGGCCTGTCACCAGATTAGGGGATAGGTCTGGATTTTGCTTGAACACATCTTTGCAATCAATACTATTGAACATGAGAATCCTATTAGTAATTTTTGGATTAGTGCTGACCACGATATCCTGCAAGAAAGAGAATGACAAGGTCGATTCCGAAAATGTAATCGTTTTCCAGGCCTCCGGAAACATCACAACAGAAATGGATGAGTTCCGCCAGACGATTGGCGGCGAACTGAATACGGCTCCCGGGGCCAGCGGCGGCAGAAGAGAGATTGACTGGGACGGTGTGCCTGCTGAACTTATTGAAACTGACCTGCCACTGGATTTTTTTAACCCTACGGCTCCGGAATCACCTGCGATTCGGCAGCGGGGGCTCACATATCCCTCCGGCGCTTCGGGTTTTCAGGTGAGCAATAATTCATTTGCTGCGGTAAATAGCCAGGCTTCTTCCTCTTTCAATGCCTTCAGTGGAAATAACACCTTCGCCAATGTGAGGTCCAAGGCCTGGGATATGAAATTCCAGATACCTGGAAAAGATATAGATGCAACAATAAAAGCATTTGGACTGGTCTTATCGGGAGTGGACCAGCCCAATTCCACCTCGCTTGAATTTTTCAATGGTAGTAAAAGCCTGGGAAAGTTCTTCGCCCCACCACATGACTCAACTTCTTCATTTTCATTTCTCGGCGTTTATTTCAAAAATGAAAAGGTAACTTCTATAACTGTCGACCACCAGGGTATCCTAATCGATGGAGAGGCAGATATCTCTGATGGCGGGTCGAAAGACCTGATTGTACTGGATGATTTCGTCTATTCCGAACCTATTGAGTAGTTTTGCGGGTTCACTGTGCTCCTGACTATGCAATACAGGAATAGCCTCTTCATCATCATTTTGTTGATTACACTGTCTGCTTCAGGACAAGCTCCCTATCTCTATTTCAGGAAGATCACTACGCAGGATGGACTCTCGCACAATAAGGTGAACTGCATGCTGCAGGATAAGAGAGGCTTCATGTGGATAGGAACAGACGATGGGCTTAACCGTTACGATGGCCGGTATTTCACCGCCTTCAGGCATATACCTGGCGACACCTCAACGATATCCGGCAACCTCATCACAGATGTGGTGGAAGACAATTCGGGAGTAATCTGGATCTCCACCTCTGATGGTGGAATGACAAAGTACGATTACCGGCTTTCCCCAAGACTGCAATTCAAGCAATTCCGGCATCTACCTGATGATTCAACATCCATACCCATCAACATTGTGAACGACCTTGTCGACGACGGCAAAGGTTATCTCTGGCTGGCCACCAATGGCAGGGGAGTTATCCGCTTCAACAAGGCAAACAACAAGTTTGAAGCAGTCAAACAGAGCAGGGGAGGCAATGTTTCGGCCGTACGTATAGATGATCGGGACACACTCTGGGTAGGGCGCCAGGGAGGAGGACTGATGAAACTAAACACCCGTACGCTCGGCTTTGTGTCCGACTCACGTTACCAAAATCTTTATGCCAACCTGCCGCATGCGGCGATCAGTTCCTTGTTCATTGACGACGAAAAGAACGTCTGGTATGGATCCTGGGACAAATTGCTTTACCGATATAACTCCAAACTTAAACAGGAAGAAGTATTTCGATCTAATTCATTGCCTTCCACCTTCCCCGATGATGACGTGCTGAGTTTCGCAGAAGACAGCCTTGGTATGCTTTGGATTGGCGGACGTTATTATGGCCTGACTTTGTATGACCGGCGGAAAAATGTTTTTTACAATTACCGGAATGACCCCGCCAGGGAAGGGACAATCGCGGACAATACAATCAACTGCATTTTTGTTGACAGATCCGGACAAACCTGGCTCGGAACCAGCAAGGGCATCAGCATATTTGACAATCAGAATGTGGCCTTCAACCAACAGTTCCTGCCGGCGACTGATGGAAATACGACCATATTTGATTTTTATAAGGACGAGGACCAGACTTTGTGGATCGGTACGAGTGCCGGTCTTTTCCTTCAGAAGACGGATGGAAGCATCGAACATCCCATAATTTCTTATAAGGGAACACCATTGCAGGTGAGCCTTTTTTTTGAAGACATTGACAGCACACTATACATCGGAACCGACTTCTCCCTGTTTATCATCAACAAAAAAGATTTTTCAATAAGGTTGCTGCCGAATACGGAAAAGGACAAGGTGGTTCATAACATCATCGACAGCAGGATCGTGTCTGTGGTTCGTGACACGATCGACAATCACCCGGTACTCCTGGTCTCTCCCTATGGTCACTTCATCGCTTATTATGATCTTGCAGACAGGAAATGGGTTTCCCGTGCAGATTCGGCGAAAAACATTTTGTCCCGGTTTAACGTGAGCGACAACCTCATCCGGCGTATCTACAAAAGAAGAGACGGCGGCATCATGATGGCCACACGCAAATTCGGATTGGCCGTTGCTCCGCAGGCCGCCAGTCCGGTTTTCATCTATTCGCAGACCAATCCCACCAAACCTAATTCAATTAGTGACGACAATGTTTATGATGTTGCGGACGATCCCCGGGGTAACTATTGGGTAACAACCTATGGCGGTGGGCTCAACGAATACACTGCATCTGGTGATCACTTCAATCATATAGCTGGCTCTGATAATCTCCTGGAAGGTGCCAGGGTCGACCGGCAGGGAAAACTATGGATGATCTCCAAAGGCAACCTGCAACGATATGATCCCGCAACGAAGAGTTTCAACAGTTTTGTTCTGCCTGATATCGAAAAATCGGGTGGGGTCAGGAGCTATATTTATGGAGACGATGAGGGTAATTTTTATGTGTCGGGGACAAACTACTACATTCGGTTCAACCCTGAGAAAGTGAGAAACATTTCAACCGAGCCTCATGTCTTTCTAACAGATTTCAGAATTTTCAATGAATCCTATAGCAACCTTATCCAGCGACAGGAGGTGAGACTGAATTATGACCAGAATTATTTCACCCTTGAATTTTCCTCCCCGGAATTTCGAACCGGGGCGGTTGAATATGAATACAGGTTGGAAGGTATTGACGAAAACTGGGTGGGAGCCGGCGACCGGAATATCGCCAGTTACTCAAATCTGAAAGGAGGAACCTACAGATTTCTGGTAAGGGCCAGCAACCGCAAGGGAATCTGGAGCAGGGAAGAAGCAGCTTTAAATATCATCATCATTCCACCATACTGGGAGAGATGGTGGTTCTACGGCCTGATCATTCTGCTCATCGCCGGCGCCATTTACGCAATCTACCGGTACCGGATCAACGAACTACTCAAACGCCAGGCCATCAGGAACCGCATCGCTCGTGACCTTCATGATGCCGTCGGCTCCACCCTGAGCAGCATATCCGTTTACAGCCAGGTGGCGAAGATTTATAAACAACAAAAAAAGGAG
The DNA here is from genome assembly GCA_963808065.1 of uncultured Chitinophagaceae bacterium. GTDB lineage: Bacteria > Bacteroidota > Bacteroidia > Chitinophagales > Chitinophagaceae > Flavitalea. Next base: position 159,411 of record CAWEEK010000005.1, on the reverse strand, counting down.
GAGGGCCTGGAGGATACACTGGAAAGGATAGGTTCGGCATCCTCGGAGATGATCTCCGAAATGAATGATATCGTTTGGGCAATCAATCCGAGGAACGACAGCATGGGAACCATGTTGCAGAGAATGGATTCATATGCCCGGCCGCTGCTCCAGGCTAAAAACATTAGTTTTGACTTTCAATACGACCCCGATATTGGCGAATTGAACCTGGAGATGGAACAGCGGAAGAATTTTTATCTTATATTCAAGGAGTCGGTGAACAATGCATTAAAGTATTCAGGAGCGGGTAATATCTGGGTCGATGTAAGGGTGGATCACCGAAAACTCGAGATGGAGGTTAGGGATGATGGCAAGGGCTTTGAAACTGCCAAACTAAAGGCCGAAGCCGGCAGATCCCTCTCGGGCAATGGCCTGGCGAACATGCGCAGACGGGCAGGTGACATGAAGGGGGTATGCAGCATCCTGTCCTCGCCAGACTCCGGAACTACGGTTAAGTTGGTTTTCCCCCTCACCTGATTCGGGGATAGGACAATCAGGTTATTTATATCATATTTACATTAAAGATGCCCCTAAGGATAACAATATTTGACGACAACAGGAACATCCGAGACAGTATTGGTATGCTCCTTAAAACTGTCCCTGACTTTGAAGTGGTGGGATCCTACAGCCATGTGCTGGACTGTATCGATGATATCAAGGAGTCCCAGCCGGATGTAGTGCTGATGGACATTGAAATGCCCGGGATGACGGGTATCGAGGCCGTGAAATCGATCACCAAGGAATTTCCCCAGATCCAGGTACTGATGCAGACTGTTTTTGAAGATGACGAACGGGTCTTTGACTCGATCTGCGCGGGGGCTTCGGGCTATATTCTTAAAAATCAGTTAAACCTGAAACTGATCGATGCCATTCGTGAGGTGCAATTTGGCGGATCTCCCATGTCTCCGACCATCGCCCGAAAAGTATTGGGAAAACTTCAATCCATTCCTCAGCACGTGAAACCAGAGGCGGCGCCCGATTACCAGTTGTCTCCCAGGGAAAAAGAAGTACTTGCCTGTATTGTAAACGGTCTTGCCTATAAGATGATCGCCGACCAGTTAAATATCAGTTATGAAACAGTCAGGTCGCACGTGAAAAAGATCTACGAAAAATTACACGTAGCCTCACTCACCGAGGCGGTGGCCAAGGCCATCAACCAGCGGATTGTTTAATACTCCCAGTCCGCAAATAATTTCCTGATGCAATTTCTTCGCACAGACCAAAACTGAGTGTCATCCCTGCTCCACCCAGCCCATTGACAATTGTGACGCCTTCGGCTACTTCATGTACAAACTCCGTTGACCCGTCAGTCAATTTTGCATAGAACCCGTTCCACCTTTCGGAAATAACAGGATCTTTCAATCGGATGAACCTCGCCAGATATTCGACGATGAGTTCGTTGATGTCTTCTCTTGTAAATGGATCGTGAACCGAGCCGTATTCATGGGAATCTCCAATAGTTATTTCTCCCTTTTCGTTTTGAGAAATCATAACATGTATGCCGGACTCGAGATGACGGGGATATTTACGGTTGAGTAGTTCATTACAGGAATCCCAGGATTTCGCTTTTCGGAATGAGTGATAATGAAGCAGCGACAAGCCTCCACAAACAGATGGACCTATTCGCCAGCCCCCGGGTTGTGCCCTGGTCCTGAGCATTTGCAGTTTGCATTTGGTAATGGGCGAATTCCGGTAAATCTCCGGGTAAAGCGTTTCAAAATCACTTCCCGAACAGATCCAGATCTCATCGGCAGCGTAAGTCTGGCCCGCCGAATAAACATGCGGATGGATGATATTGTTGATTGTTGTATTCCACAGAAATTTCACCTGGTATTTTTCCATTAGGAAGCCAGGTATCGAAAAAATGGCCTGTCTTGGGTCAACAACCATTTCTTCCGGGCTGTACAGGCCGCCAAGCAGGCCTTTCGTAACAATGCCATCATTGATAGCATTAATTTCAGCTGGCTTCATGATCCTGTAGTTTCTGTGGGCATAGATTTCCTGCAATTCCATCAACATCTTCATTTCTTCCTGTTCGTACCCAAGATGAAGAGATCCCTTTTCTTCATGCCAAATATTCGCATCGACCGAAGTTTGTTTCCAGATCGCCCTGGAATTAAGTGCCCGCTCATAGAGACGGCCATCGGGTTGTCCGACCGGCCAGATCATTCCGAAATTTCGGATCGATGCGCCTACAGACCGTCCATTTCTCTCTATGACTGTTACATTGTAACCTCTTAATGCGAGCGCCCTGGCCATCGCCAGTCCTACGATTCCCGCTCCTATAACAATTGCTGACCGTTTTGCCATCTGTATTTCTTTTGAAAGTAAGAGTAGGAAAAGGCAATAGCGACAAGACCGATGAGGGCGGCCCCGATTACTCCCTTGGAATAGAACCCTGTCCAGCTGACCTGCATGGGATAAAACTCTTTCCCAAGCATCACCAGTACGCTTCCAAGATATCCGAAGGCATCGGCAAAATAGATCAGGAAACCAACATTGCCCGCTATCCGGAAAGAAGCGATCAATCGCTCAAAGAATATGGAATTGAAGGGTATGTAACCCATGTACAGGCCGAGACTCACCAACTGCATCCAGACCATTCCGCTTAGATGTCCTGTAATAAAAAGTATTGAAGACAGGCCTGCAATCAAAAGTCCTGTGGCGATAATTACATGAAGCAATAGGAGGGCCCTGATGTTTTTTCGGATCATAACCGTGAGTGCCATGACAAGCAAGACAGACAATGAGGTTATCGTTTCCGTTCTGGCAAAGATGGAATAGTTGTTTCCATACCCCAGTTCAGTCCAGATATTGGACATATAATTGTCGCGAATATCTCTCATGATGGTAAGGAAAAGATAACTGACCGAACAAACGTATAAACCCGTTCCAAAGTTCTTTAGCAATTTTTTTCTTCCCTGCCAATCCATCGGCACACGGATCCTTCTTTCCCTGTTATCTTCATCGTCGGGCGGTGGAAGTTTTTCCAGGATCGATAAAAAGCAAAGCAGGGGAAGCGCGAAGATCAAACCTGTCATAAAGGGCATCCAGTATTCTGTTACACCCCATTCAACGATCAGCCATTTGGCAACGGATCGCGTAAGTCCACCCGCAAAAATGAAACTCACCGCCAGCACCGCCCCGATAAAATCTGTAGTTGTGCGTCCTTCAACATAACTGAAGATAATTCCCCAAAGAAAACCAAGCACGAATCCATTAATAAAAAGAAATAACATCCCGTAAGGAGCAGGAACAATTGCGAATATCAGCAGGCATGCCCAACCCGTTCCGACAAGTGCAATGGCTGCTTTGAACCGCCCTGAAAGTTTTAATTCCGAAATGAATTTTATTCCCGCCATCTTACTGAGCATGTAACCTATAACCTGGCTGATGATCAGTAAGGTCTGGTAAGTGATACCCCAGTATTTTAAGCCGTCAAATTCCGCAACGGTAAAAGGCTTCCTATAGGCATAAACAGAGGAATAAGCGAGAAATGATACAATAGCTGCTGTTAACGCCACTGTCGTCTTTCTTATACGCTGCCGCTGCGCAACTCCCGCAATTAGATCCATCTTAATTTATTAACGCTGGCAGGTCAGAAAGATCATCAATGATAAAATCGGGACGATATGGTTCAAGTCCTTCCTTCGAGAAGGCGCCGGTAGTGACTGCTATCACCATACCGCAATGGGCGTTTCGTCCTTCGTTGATATCGACTTCTGTGTCGCCGATTTTGATCACTTCCTCCGGATCGGAAATGCCGGCTCTCGCCATTAGGGTGTTGATCATGGAAGGATCAGGACGTCCGTTTTCCACTTCATCACTGGAGATGTAATCATCAACAAGTCCGGATTTAGACCACAGCAGCCTTTCCATAATCACATCAGTGATCAGTTTTGAGAATCCGGTGTTAAGAGCAATTCGTATATCTTTTTCTTTCAGCAGACGCATAACTTTTTCTGCTGAAGGCATGGCCCTTACTTCCGGAGAGTAGGCGTAGTAATTGACCATCTCTTCTTCGAAAGCTTCATGGATCTCTGTTACCAGGCTATCCTGAATTTCAGCACCAATCTTTTTCAGTATCATCCTGATGGCAAGGGTTTTTTCATAACCCATCAGGGGGTTGACCATCTCCAATGGGACCACAAGTTTTTTTAGTTCAAATGCTTTGACGAATGCTTTTCCGACAGCATTAAGATCCAATACCGTTGTGCCGGCAATGTCAAATACTGCGAGTTTAACTGGTTTCCTCATCTGGGCCGGTCTAAATGTTGAGTAATAAGTGCTGCATATTTTTGCAGGGAGGGTAGGGGAAGGTTTTCCTGTTTCGCCTCTTCGTCCCATCGCCTTAGCCTTATGTGCCGGTCGAAGAGAGGATCAGCCTCGAAGGCGAGCGCTTCTTCAGAACTCATTCTTCCCCCCTGAAATTCCAGCGTTTTCTTGCTGGCTTCTGATAATCGATCATAATAGTCTGGGTTTGCATATGTCAGGTATCGCTTTGCCTGTACATGATTCTCGACCAGGCTTGCAATGTTCTCGGAGAAGCCTTTCTCGCGAAGAAAGTCTGCGCCAAGTTTTTCATGATCAACAACTCCAAATCCGTCCATCTGTTGCACCGGCATCAGGTGTTCACAAAAGTGGCCAAGGTCATGAAAGAACGCCGCCAGAATTGTTTCATCATCATATCCTTCTTTTTCTGCAAGCATCGCACACTGGACCATGTGCTCAAGCTGTGATACGGGTTCACCGATATAATCAGCCTGACCATATTTGTCGTATAGAGAAAGGATATAGTCGGAAGTTTCCGATGAGGTCCGCTTCATGGTTTTGAAAAATTTAACGCGGGAAGCACCGGATGATCTGTTTTGAAAGTTTTCCCCAGGATTTCGGCGATGGTCGCTGCAATCTGGCCCTGGTTGGCTAATCCGGAAGTTTTCACTTCACCGGCCGGTTTGATGGAGGGTCCAATGGCCGCCATCCACAATTGTTTGGATTCTGGTGTCTCTTGTCCATGGTGTTTCCATTTTCCCTCTTTGGCTTCTCCCCGTCCATGATCAGTGGTGATGATCAGGGTCGTCTTATTGGCGTAAAACGGATCCGACTGGACATAGTTCCACAATTTCCTGATCCAGGCGTCGGATTTGCGCGCGGCATCGAGATAAAGATCGTACATGCCGGCATGGGCAAATTCATCGGTATCGCCCAATCCAAAATACATCACCCTGGGTTTATGCACCTTCATGTATTCGAATCCCATGTTGAATGTGAGGACATCTAGCCGCTCAGACCCGTGGAAGATGGCAGGCATTTCGTGCTGTAGTGTATTGAATAGTTTCTGCCGGTCGTTCAAAGCACCTTTTACATCCATAAAACCATCGTTTACCAAAATGCCGGCGCGTTTCGCATTCAGAATATAAGTAAAAACATCCCAGGACCCGAACGCTGCCACTTTGCCTTTGAAACCTTGCTGTTTATTTAGGAATTCCAGTACGTTTTCATTTTTGTTCAGGACCTTGTCATTCGAGTTGACGGCAGTGTCAGGATAGCCCGTAAAGATTTCATTGTATCCCGGGTAGGAGAAAAAATAGGGATTTGCATTTTCAAAATGATTACCATATTTCCTGCTTCCTAATATCACCCCTTTCACAGCCACCTCCTCCCAGAAAAATGGCATCAGTTTTCTTTTTCTATCCTCATCGGTGGGGGCCCAGAAATTTTCTTTGATATAAGTAGTCGAATACCTGCCCGCTGTGTCATTGCTCAGCAAGGAATCCGCGCCACCGAATATTTCCTGCCATCTCAGGCCGTCCATGGTTACGATCACTATATTTTCTGAAGTCTTATTTTGTGAGCGACCTGTCAGAATACTATAGAAAAGTAATATTGAAATAGCGAGCTTTTTCATAACCGTTTTTTTATCGTTATTGTAACAGCCACATTTTTGTATTTAAATCGTCAGTTCCACCCTGGCGTTCTACCGCTTCGGCCCTGTTTGCCGTATTCAATGACTGTTCGCTGAGTGGATAGATGTAACGGATCGGAACCTTGTTGCCATTCAGGTTTGCAGGGCCAGGAATAATCTCCGGCATTTTTGTCCTTCGCCAGTCAAACCAGGCTTCGAGGCCGTTGAAATAAAGTGCTACCCATTTCTGCAGGGCGATTTTCGCCAGCTTCTCCTCGGTGGTGCCGGCATAGGCTACAGTAGTTTGCGCCAAATATCCGGCAGGCAGGGTAACGTCGATGGAATAAGCTGCAGGAACAATCGCAGACCAGTAATCGAAGTTCGCTTTGATGCCATTTTCATAAAAGGTTTGTGCATCCCCGGTAGTGATGAGGCCTTTTTCCCGTGCCTCGGCAAGGATGAACTGCAGTTCTGCATAAGTCATAAGTAATCCTTTTGCCGCAGCGGGTTCGGGCGGGGCCTGACCGCCATCATTACACACAAGGCAGGCAAAAGTGTAGCCAACTCTCGATACACCCTGAACGCCACCATTGTAAGCCAGGGCATCCACATCGCTCAATCCATTTGGCGCGCCCAGAATTTCCGGAGTTCCTGCCGCCACAGAAGTTTGAGTAGGCCTTCCAAATATCTCGATGCGAGGATCATCGAGCATGGTCAATCGGTCCGTCATGGTTTTACTAATCCTGAATTCGTCAAAGCTTCCCACCCTTGATCCATACAGCGGCCATTGGTTGGGTGCGGCTTCCAGGTAGGTGAGTTCGGCGTTGTCGTCATTGCTTTCGAAAACCGGGTTGGTAGCCGGGTCATTGAGTATGGCCTGTATGTCAGCACCAACCTCTCTTTTCCCCGAAAGGCGCATGAGGTACCTGATGCGGAGCGAATTCGCTAGTTTTCTCCATTGAATTAGCGAGGAGCTGCCGCCGCCAAATAAAATGTCACCCGCAAATGGTATTGTTTGATCAGGATTGGCAAGTAATTCATTGGCTGATTGAAGATCACTGAGTATGCCGTTGTAGATGTCTTCCTGTTTGTCATAAACCGGCTGGTAGATATCCTCGATTTTGGCTTTCCCCGCCTGACTGTAGGGAGCATCGCCATAGGCATCTGTTACAAGAGAAAACATCCAGGATTTCAGGATAAGCGTAACTCCATAATATGGATTCGATGTGTTTTCCTTTACCTGATTAAGAATGTTCTCCACATTCCTGTTGTTGCTATATACCGTTTCCCAGATGTCGTTCTTTTCGTTCCAGTTGTAACGGTCTTCATTCACGAACTGGATCTTTGAATGATATTGCACCACGATGTTTCCAATTCCCCAGGCCTCATTTACCTGGCGATCCATCATGCTTTTGATAATTGTACTGAGCAAAAGATCCGGTGTCACTTCCGTTGGGTTGTTCCGGTTGGTATTGATCTCTTCAAAATTCTTTTTGCAACCCGAACCGGCCAGAAGAATAATTACGGGTAATATTATACGAAGCAGTTTCATTGTCATTTTTTTTTGGTTGATCAAATTATAATTTGAAACTGAGGTTAATGCCATAACTGCGCGATGAAGGCAGGCTCATGTATTCAATCCCCGGAAGCGCCGTTCCACCATTGTAGGCCATGGTTTCAGGATCCACATGGGGAACATTTGATGACAGGAATAGATTCCTTCCAACAAGGGAAACGGTTGTGCCGCGGAGCGGAACCTTGCCAAAAACTTTGTCGGGTATTGTGTATCCAATCTGCAGTTCTCTGAGTTTGAGAAAAGAGGCGTCATACATTACTCCTTCGGCAAGACTGCGACCATCGGTGTAAGCCGTATGCCATTCCCGCACCGACACCTTTTTGGTGTTTGGTGAAAAAGTTCCATCACCATTCTCCACCACACCCTGTCCTATCACACCATTGCCTTCCTTGGACAGATCGTATCCATCCGCGCGTCCTTCCAGTGTCTCCTTGATTATACCTCCTTCGCGGCCTACAACCTGGGTGTGGGAATAGAGCTTTCCTCCTTTCCGGTAGTCAAAGAGGAAACTAAGGCGGATGCCTTTGTAGTTGAAACTGTTGCCCACCCCCATAAGAAAATCAGGGTTGTAGTTTCCGAGTTTCATAGTATTGGTTGATGGTACCGGTCTTCCGTTTTCGGCAAAGATCATCTGCCCTGCATATTGACCCGAAGCATCATAATATTCCCCATCCTTGTCCGTACTCTGAACGCGGGCAAATCCAATACCGTAGAGATCGCCCATTCTTTCTCCGACCCTGGCCTCCACGCTGACACCTTTACCGGCCTGCACATAGGTGGTAAGCTCATCGCTGAGTTCGATGACCTTGCTTCGGTTAGCCGAGAAATTGATATAGGCGTCCCAGGTGAAGGATTTGCTTTTGATTGCACTGATGTTCAACATTGCCTCAACACCATTATTTGTTATCAGGCCGGCATTGATCACCCTTGAATTGAATCCACTTGTTCCCGACAATGGAATATTGAGGATTTGGTTTTTTGTTCTGCTCCTGTAGTAAGTCAGATCCAGGCCTAACCGGTTATTAAAGAACCGGATATCGGCTCCGAGTTCAAATGCAGCACTTATTTCCGGCAGAAGATTAAGATTGGCCAGGCGGTCTGTTTCTCCGTAAAGCTGTGAGGAGCCGAATGGTTCACTTCTGTTATAAGACTGGGTAAATGCAAAGGGATCGGTATCATTACCCACTTGCGCAAAGCTTGCACGAAACTTTAAGAAACTTATCGGTTTAGGAAGCGTTACCATTTCGCTGATAATTGCACTCAGGGCCACTGAGGAATAAAAATAGGAGTTGTCCTCGGTGCCAAGACTCTTCAGATTTTCAGGAAGTGTTAGTGCCGTGCTCCAGTCATTTCGTCCGGTGAAATCGAGAAATACTTTGTCCTTAAATGAAACACCGGCAGATGCGTATAAGCTGTTGATGCGTTTTCCTGAATTATCCTGGGTGGTCACTAGTGGTATCCTTGAATTATTCAGACTATAGATACCCGGAATATTTAATTGGCCGGCGACATTGTCAACATATCTTGATGTCTGCCGCATCTGGTTTCCACCAAGCGTAATATTCCATCCGAAGTCACTATTTATTTCCTTGCTGGCGCTCAGGAGAAAATCTGTATTTCTTTCTTCATTTACGATCCCGGTTTCACGATATTCTCCGAAGGGATAGCGTTGGGTGCTAAATCCTCTGTGGTACTCCCTGCGTTCATTGCTCCAATCGGTGGCTGTGCGTACCTGGAGGTTCAGCCAGTTTGTGAAGTTGTACCTTAAAACCACATTTCCAATAATCCGGTCGTAGTATTGTCCGTTGGTGTTCTCAAACACCGTCAGGTATGGATTGTCGTGGTAGTTGTAGTTCCAGCTGTATTGTTGTTTTTCTTCCAGGCCTCTCTGCCACAGCCTCTTCATGTCATCGATCTTAACAGAGGAGGGCATCCAGCAGTTAAAAAGATACATGATGCTTTCAGTTCCATAGCTTATTGAGGGCCGGTTGTCGCTTTCACTCTTGATATAACTCACGAATGTGCGGATGGATAATTTTGGCGTCAGGTTGTAGCCGCCTGAAACCGAAAATGTGTTCCTGCTCAGATCTGTATTCGGAACTATTCCTTTTTGATTGAGGTTCGTGAAGCTTACCCGGAAATCGCCATTTTCATTGCTGCCTACGAGTGCTACATTGTTCGTGTTGGTCGAACCTGTTTGCAGAAAATCTTTCAGGTTGTCTATGTCGGGCTCCCACGGCGTTGGGGTGATTACACTTCCAGCCGGAGCATTAAGATCGCCAGCGGTATAATCGATTGTTTCACCATTCAATGTTCTTGGTGAATTATATTGTTCAAAAAGCTGACCCTTATAGGCCGGACCCCAGCCCTCATCGGTGCCATCCGATAAACCGCCTCCTCTGCCATCTACGAATTTGAAGTCGCCGCCGCTGGCGTTACCCTGACCATAAACCTTCTGGTAATCCGGGAGTTTTAGCGCAGATTCCAAAGTAAGGTTAGTGTTCACTTCTACTCCAATACCTTTTTTCCTGCTTCCACTTTTTGATTTTATGAGGATGACCCCATTTGCTGCCCTTGAACCATATAAGGCTGCAGCCGCAGGGCCCTTGAGCACGCTCATGCTTTCAATGTCGTCCGGGTTTATAAAACTCGCACCGTTTCCATAATCCACTTCCAGATTACCTCCGCCCGATCCGCTGGTTATCGCATTACTGATGGGCACGCCGTCGATCACATATAACGGTTGGTTCTTATTCAGATTCAGGGATCTTTCACCACGAATAGTTACCCTTGCCGAACCTCCGATGCCCGAGGGACTGCCGACGACAGTTACCCCTGCGATTTTTCCGGACAGTTGGTTGACGACATTTGTTTCTCTCGCCACTGTCAGATCATCACCCTTCACTTCCTGAATCGCATACCCAAGTTTCTTTTTTTCTTTTTTTATACCCAGGGCCGTGATCACTACTTCATTAAGATCGTTAGTGGTCTGGGTCATCTGGATATTTGCCGCATCCGAAGCTTTGAATTCCATCGTTGAATAGCCAACGCTGCTGAAGACCAGTAGTTCATCCGGAGAGGCGGTGATACTGAATCTTCCCTGATTGTCTGTTGAAATACTTCTTTCAGATCCTTTGACAGAAACAGTTACGCCGGCCAGCGGTTGATTGTTAGCCACGTCGATAACTTTTCCTGTAATGATTCCCTGAGCGATGGTTGCCAGACCTGATGACACCATAATGGCCAGGAGACATAGTACTTGCAGTGAGGTCTTGGTTAGTGTTGACATTCGCGCATTTAGTTTTAGGTGGGAGTATGCGACAAATGTAAGATTGCAACATTAACCTAACCTTAATTCTCCAAATAAGATTGGTAATAAATCACTGGGGAGACTTGATGTTTTAATTGAAAACAAGCTGACAAACAGCTATAAATTAGCGTGTTCCTGAGTTTTTAGTCGTCAGAATTTTGGATTGTGTAATTATTACACCCAGGCTCGCCGGAAAAGAATTTTTCCTAACTACCTATCCTTTGATGAACACCAGGAATCGTTTCGGGGCAAAAAATTAAACAATGAAGGAGTGAATAAAATCGAGTGGCCAATTGATCACGGCCCTGACCAATAGTCGTTTATTTCATCTTGACCACAGTAATTACTTTCTGCAGTGCCTTATTTTGTAGCCTAAGGTGATAGATTCCGGCGGGCAGCCCATCATCATAAACGCTCACATTGTAGATCCCCGGCTCATAGGCCTGGCGAGTCAACACTTTAACAACCTGCCCGAGAGAATTGATCTGCTGGATCATCGTGAATCCTCCGGTGGTGGAAAACTGTACAGTGCCGTTTATGCTATAAGGATTCGGCCACATCTTTAACACTAAAGAATCCGAATCTTTGTTTGTGTCATCAATGTTGTCTGAAAGTCCACAGGGTCCTCCCTTTATTACCGGTAATGACTGATAATGTTCCATCAATAAACTGTCTGACTGCGCCTGCGGCACACAAAACCATCTTTCAAGTACGGTAGCATACACACTACGGAAGTCGTACTGCATGGCGATGTTATACGCACTCTGCACATCAGCAGGAATATCCGGACTCACTCCGAGAACGCCTTGCTGTACATGTTTCCCAAAGAGCAATAATGGCGCTGCTGCGCCATGATCTGTCCCCATGCTGGCATTTGACTTTATCCTTCTCCCGAATTCCGAAAAGGTCATGCCCAATACGCGGTCATCGTGGCCCATCAGTTCCATATCCTGCTGAAAAGAAAAAATGCTTGCGGAAAGACTTTTCAGTAGCTCGGCATGATTACCTGTAGTAGTGTCGCTCGCGTTGACCTGTTTTTTATGGGTGTCGAATCCGCCAATCGTTACAGTATATACTTTGGTCTTCAGGCCACCCTGAATGAGACGGGCAACGATTTTCAATTGATGGGCAAGAGAGTTGTCCGCATAAACAGCCATGTTAGATCCATTGGCATAGGCCGCGCTGATCACATCTGAATATAATTTTGTTTTATCCGCGATAATACGCAGGTATCGCAGCTGTGCATTGGGAGAGGTAAAATCCAGTGGATAATCATGAAAGGGATTAGTGAAGCCATACACTTTTTCCGGGTTTCTGATAGACAATCCCATGGACAACAAAGGTCCCTGGATCTCCATAGAAGGCGAACTGCTGATCTGGATCGCCAGGGGATCGGGCATGGAGGCATTAGGATAGACATCGGGATATCCTGGATATTCAGCATCAAGGTAACGACCCATCCATCCAGTTCTCGACGAGGCGTCTTTTATTTTGGAGTCGTCGCCCGTCATCCAGATGTCGGTTGACCTGAAGTGGGAGTAGTTCTGATTCTCATAACCTACAGACTGCACAATCGCCGTCTTGCCGGCATTATACAGCTGTTGCATTTCAGTCATCGCCGGATGGAGTCCTGTTTTGTCTGTGCCATCCAGCCTCAGCACCTTGCTTTGGGGCAGTGCCACATTTTGCCGGGCATTGTAATAGTTTGCATACATGTCAAGCGGAACAACCATGTTCAATCCATCATTTCCGCCCATCAGCCTTACCAGAATCAGTATATGGTCGTTAGCCTCGGCTTTTTCAAGAAGGGTACCCAAGGCACTGTCGGGTGCAGATCCCATGGCGGAAAAAGACAAGCCGTTGATCAGGCCGGGCAGAGTGACTACAGCGGGCACTGTGTTCCTGAAAAAATTACGTCTGTTCATAGGTTACGAATTATATGTTCACGATGGTCAGCACAAATGATATTCAGGAAGATTCATCAGGAATTTAAATAGGTTGTTCAATGCCGGGACTATGGTCGCATTGTCGTTGTTGTTCCAGGCAGTTGTCCATAAATTGTTGTTGCCGGTATCCGCGAGCAGGAACCTGTTCTTGACAAATTGTTTGGATGCGGCAGATAAAGGATACCGAAGCAGCAATCCGCTCAATTCGTCGATAAGAAGATCAGGATCTGCGGGGTTTGAAGTGCTGACAGCAAAAGCCCGACAGTCGATCAGGTTTTGATTGATCAGTTTGTCGCTGAAATCCGCCCGCAGAGGCAGTGAATTACTGTTTACCCAGTACTCATAAAAAATTGGTTCCTGGTAATATGCGGGCCATCCCGACACATCAGGGGGCTGGAAGAGATCCTGGAGCATGGAGGCCGCCTCCTGGCTAACCGTACTGAAAAGCGGGTATCCATTCACGTAATCCGTAGATGCGGGAATGGGTATTTCCATTTCCCGCATGGTTCCAATGATGAAGTCATACGGAGACTTGATATAACTGGCCTGGTTTTCCGGATCGAAAAAATGTTCGCTCTTCAACAGCGCCGTCAGCACGGGTTTCACCTCGAAATTGTTGCTGCGAAGTATCTGGGCCAGCGGCGCTATGACATTGGCCTCTGTGGAATCATCAATTGCTGAGTGAACAAAATACCGGTATATCTTGCGGCAGAAATAAAGCGCAGACTCGTCAGTAGAAAAAATCATATTGATGAGCTGGTCGAGTTCCTGGGCACAGGTACTGCCACTGATCGTTGTATTCTTGTAAAATGCCGAGAAGGATTTTGTGCCGCTGTCATGCGCGGATTCTTCAGGATAGGAATTCAATGTCGCCTGCTCTATTCTCCAGCCAGTGAGTACTCTTGCTGCTTCGCGCACGTCGTCTTCGGTGTATCCTGAATTGGGGCCCTTGCCAATGGTAAACAATTCCTGAAATTCCCGGGCGTAATTTTCATCCGGTGCCAGCTTTGAATTCAGGTATCCATTCAGATGTCTGAGCATTGCCGCGTTGGTCGTTACCTCCCTGGTCAGCTGGCGCAGATTCCCAACTACATTATTGCGAAGCAACATGTGATACCTGTACATGAGCGTGGCGGTTTCCACTTCCTCCCGCTGCACTGAGAAATGATGATGCCAGAAGACAAGCATCTTTTCACCAATACTTCTTCCCTGGTTGAGGATAACGCCGGTCCACCATTTCGAAAGACTCTCATTGCGTAAGTGATTGATCTGCGAAGCTGCGGACCCTGTGACCGATTTATTCAGATCATTTACCCAGGTTTGTCCGATGGCGGCCCCGGGGTCATTATAGGTATTGATACCATCGTCTACCGTTCCATAATCCCTGAGTGGGGGACCGGGAACCACGAAGTTATTGAGCAACTCATCGACGGCAGCATCCACGTTTAATCCCGTGAAGTAGGCAACATCGCTTCTTTTTGCGCCGAACATAGTTCGCTTTAGAAGATGTGTGACTTCCACTTTTCCCCAGGTGCCTGTGTAAGGATTCAGACCTGTCAGCAGGTTGGTGTTCCCGACCTGCGTTTTCCTTACCGTGCTTTGCAGGTTTTTGCTGATGGTCAAAAATTCTCTTCTTTTCATGGCCGGATTTTACTGGATTATCTGATCAGCGTCAATGTGCCCTTCCTTGTTTGATACTGTTGATGAATATTTTTATACCGGATCAGGTAAACAAATGTGTTGCTGGGCTGGACCTGTCCTTTATAGGTTCCATTCCAGCGCTGATTGATTCCGGAGCCTTGAAAAACTATCTCTCCATACCTATTGAATATTTGCATTTGGTAATCGTCTGGCACCTTACCCGACGGTCCGAAAGAATCATTTAACCCGTCTCCGTTTGGTGTAAAGGCGTTTGGAATATTTACTGTGGCGTCAGCAAGGACGACCACTTTAAACTGACCCGAAACCGTACAGCCTTCGAGTGTGGTAGTAGCAGTGTAGAATGTGGTAACGGAGGGACTGGCCAGAGGCTGCGGGCAGTCGGTGCAGCTGAGTGTAGGATGCGAGCCCCAGGTTATGGGCGCTCTTCCATAGGTTGGCAGTACAGTGTTGCCACCCACGAAGATGGTGTCCGCGGCATTCAATCCATCCAGAGGGCTTGCCAGTACAACGGGCCGGTAACTAACAAACGCCGAATCGTATCCACAGATATCTTTGAGCAAAATGGGGGTTGAGACGAATCCCGACGACTCGCAAACCAGTGAATCAATCTGCAGGGTGTCGGTATATTTGAATTTGAAGATCGCGATGTCCGTCTGACCCTCTCCGGTGTCGAGGTCCCCATCATCCGAGTCAGAATCGCCTGCGACAAAATATTCACCCAGCGGCTGATTGAATGTCAGTGAACGAAGATTGTCATTGTCCGACCCACCCACGGACTGGTTCCAGATCAGGTCGCCCTTTGCAGAGAGTTTCGCCATCCAGAAATCACCATCACCCAAGGCCTGGCTGATGTCGCCATCCTGGGAGTAGGATACACCTCCCACAATAAAGCCACCATCCTTATCATTGATGATCGAGTTCGCATATTCTGCTTCCGATCCTCCCAGTGACTTTTGCCAGTTGAGCTTTCCGCTTAGTGAGACACTTAAAATCCAGTAGTCCTGGTCGCCTTTGTTTTCGGTTAGGTCACCATCGATTGAAGTGGAATATCCCGCCATCACCAGGTCGCCTGAAGCCGACTGCACCATGGAGTAGGCGACATCGTTTTGGGATCCTCCATATACCTTACTAAAAATCTTGTTGCCGGAATCGTCGAGTGCCAGCAACCATACGTCGTAATTTTTTTGATCAGGAGGAATATCACCATCCGTTGAATTCGCATACCCGGCAAGAAAGATCTTGCCGTTGGAAATAACCGCCTGAAGCAACTCTTCATTCTTGCTTCCGCCGAAACATTTACTCCAGATCAGGTTACCATCCGGACTCAGTTTCATCACCAGCGCATCGGTGTAACCACCGGTGCCATGATTCCCCGAAATATCTCCATCGTTTGACGAAGTAACTCCCGTAATCAGCAGATTACCATCTGATAGCGATACTAATTGATTCCCTATGTCCATTCCGCTGCCCCCATATCTTCTCTGCCAGGTTATGGCGCCGGTGGGATCGATTTTCAACAGCCAGATGTCCTTTGTTCCCCCATAGCCCGCAATCACATCGCCGTCTGTTGAATTGGTTTCCCCAAGGACCAGAAATCCGCCGTCGGCCGTCTCCACCACATCGCGGGCGCTTTCATAACTTGTGCCTCCATAAGATTTTTCCCAGAGGAGATTGCCGCATCGGTCCAGCTTCACAATCCAGAGATCCCAGTATTCACGGTTGGCATGTGGGCTAACATCTCCGGTTTTGGAATCGGTGTAACCGACCACAAGGGTGCCACCGTCAGAAGTAAGAATAATTTTGTAGGGAATTTCGGTGTCGTTGCCGCCAAATTTTTTGCTCCATTGTTGAGGGGGCAGTTGCGCTGACGCGATAAGCGTGCTGAGCAGCAGGTACAATAGCCACAGCGGGGCTATGAAAATTGAGTTGATTTTCACGGGCGGATTTTCGATACATGATTAACTCCTAAATCGGAGAAGTATTGTGCTCGAAAGACCGCAAAAAGCCTGTTTTTTCCCCGAAGGATTTACGCGAAAGTGGAGAGGGATTTTCCTATCTTGTATGCCGCAAGTAATTGATAAATAATCAATAACGAAGACTAATTAATATTATCCACGAAAGCCCTGAATTTGCCTTTAATCTTTTTCTGCTTCTCCCCGTTCACTTCAAAGAGGAGACATTTGAAGTGACCCTTGACCAGATACCGAAGTGGGGCGCGCTGCTGAAGTTCGATTGACTCTATAATAAATTCACTACCTGGTTGTTTTATCGTGACGGCAGCATCGATCCCATATGAGGTTTGTTTTTCCTGGATCTGTGTTGAAGCCCATCTTGTATTGTGTTTATCGGTGAAGCTGATCTCAACACAGCCCGACTTCAGAGCAGGATAAGAATTAAATGCGCCTAAACTCCCATAGGTTCTGGTGCCGGGGGCAATAAGTTTTTCGAATTCAACCTGGCTCACCGCGGCATGAGGTGTGCGGCCTGTGCCAAAAGTGATGTCAACTGCTGAGTTTGCATTTACCTGAAAACCGGTGGTGCGACCAAAGTAGTAGCCGGCAGAGCCTCCAAACAGGAAACCGCTGCAAACGTTTTTTTCGGGATCTGCTATTTCCTGTGTCAGGTCTGCGCCATCAATCGAAAATTGAAGAACCGTCTCAGCTTCAGTGACCGCATAACTAAGGTCATTTTGCTTACGGCAGCCCAATAGCGCAAAAAGCAACAGCATGGATCCAATGATCTGCTTGTACATGTCATGAATAAATTAAAAAAACAGAATGGTGCTAAATCAGAACCTAGAGGAAATATCGGCTAGCCAAACGACGGGATAAAGGATTCTGAGGGGTGGTTGTAGAAGATATCGAGATTTACTAGCTAATCAAAACCATCGGATTTCCTGAGAGGAAAACAAATATAGGGCTTTTGAAAATATCCCCTGATTAATTTTGAATCGTCGAAATAATTGTTATCTATTTATTGGCTGGAATAACCGGGAAAAGAATACGACACGTGACCAATAACTGGCCGGTGTGGCGCATCGTATGTTCGGCGGCGTGAAAAAGCAAGCCGAGCCTGGTGGAGGGTAATTTCTTTCTGCCCACTGTCCTGGGTTGCAATATTGTATCAGGATCTGAATCTTTTAATTTGATAATTGCTGTATTAATCTGACTGTCAAGTTTTTCGACGAGAGTTAGTACCTCAATTCCCGGTTTCTCCACTCCCTCTTCCGAAAGAGATTGGCGCTGAAGGGCGGAGAGCGGTTGGTCGTCGGCGTAGGTAAAAAGCCTGTCAATCACCCCGGCGATATGCTGCAGATGAAAGCCAACCGAGGCCATGCCCGAAGGTTTTGTCCATAACAATTGAAGTGGGAAGTTTGCCAAGGCCTGGAAGATTTCCTCTCTGGCCTGGAGGAGGCCATGCGCCACTGGCTGGAGCAGTTCGGGCACCCCTTCAACGGGGCCTCTTAGCCAATATTCAAGTGTTGATTCGGGCAAGTTGTCAGCCATGTACAGGAATTAGGTACGTTGATTTAGCAAGTTAAGGATATTATCCACCAGGGTGTTGTAGTCTTCCATCCTGGAGGGTTTGGTTAACACCAATGCTGCTCCGAGTTTGCGGTATTGTTCAACCAGCCTTGCATCGGTAAAAGTGGAATAAATGGCGACAGTGATCCTGGCATACCTCTCATCCATTTTGAGGTATTCCAGGGTTTCAAGGCCATTCATCTTTGGCATGTTCTGATCCAGGATTATGATGTCGGGAAGAGATTGCTCAGGAAGCCTGTCAAGAAATTCAATCACCTCTCTGCCATTTTCCAGGCACCGCATCAGGGTGACATCTGTTTTGGTGCTGATCACGGTATTGAATACCTCGCGGTCGTCATCGTCGTCATCCGCCAACAAAATCTTCAGTGTTGTCATACAAAGCGGTTAAACTCTCGCCTGCTTTTTCGGAGGGAGTGAAGTAAATACTGAACCCAGGTAGTCCTGGCACTCAGCGCGGATCAGGCTTGTTTTTGTCGATTACTTCTTCTTAACTGCTAATCCTATGCCCGTCCCTTTATACTTCTCTTTCGAGTGAGGTCACTGAAATAAGTTGAAAATATTACCCGAAAACCCAGCTTCGAATCCTATTCCATTGTTCCTGATGAATACCATGAACTATTCCCGTTTTCGTCTTTTGGCGGATAAAAGGATGTTCCAGACACGGTAACTGTAGATGTTGATTACCTGTATAACCCCGGGTTTAGAGAATTTCAGGCCTTGTTGATCAGGTTCCGGATTGCCGGTCTTGTGTCGTCCGAACGATTTCGATGGTGGAAAGGTTACTGTTTGCCACGGTCAAGGGTATGCGAGTATTGCCTGTCCTGTCTTCGAAAACGGTATTCCACTGACCACCGGGTCTCCTCGCTGTTGATAACAACTCAGAGAATTTCACTGATACGGTGCATTCAATGGCACGAATTTTCTTTAAGCCAAAAGGTGTGCGTTGTTTTTCCGTGGTCTTCGTATTCGAAGAATTTGTCAAAGGGCGTCTCTCTTTTCAATTTATCAGAAAACATTGACGGGTAATTGGAACAGGGACGAAGCTTTCTAAAATGGTGCCCCGTGTGCGGCTGACGCCATTATTATGTAACTTTTCGGAAATTTCGCTGTATGAAAGTCTTCGTCCCTCTTCTGTTCTGCTTCACTCTATATAGCACTGTACCGGTAACAGCCGCTCCGGTCGAGGACCATAAAACACTCGCCATCGGGGAAACCGCTCCGGATTTTAACCTGCCCGCGACAGACGGGAAAAATTATTCCCTTTCTTCCTTCGCCAAGGCAGATGTCCTGGTGATCGTTTTTACCTGTAACCATTGTCCCACGGCACAGGCCTATGAAGACCGTATCAAGACGCTGGTGACTGATTATTCAAATAAACGAGTTCAGCTGATCGGCATCATGCCCAACGATCCCGGATCGGTCAGACTTGACGAGCTCGGTTACACTGATATGAGCGATTCTTTTGAAGAGATGAAGGTCAGGGCAAAGGAGAAAGGATATAATTTTCCTTATCTATACGATGGAGACAATGAAGAAGTGTCAAAACGCTATGGACCCATCGCTACTCCGCACGTTTTCATCTTTGATAAATCCCGTAAACTCAGGTATTCGGGCAGGATCGACGATACAGAAAAACCTGGCAAAACACCAAAAAATCAGGACACCCGTAATGCCATCGAGGCCCTCCTCGCCAATAAGAAGGTGCCAGTGGAAACCACCAAGGTATTTGGCTGCTCAGTAAAGTGGGACGAAAAGAATGACTTTGTAAAAAGGGGGGACGAGGAATGGGCAAAAAAACCAGTGACGATTGAGACCATCGATGAGGCCGGTATCCGCAATTTGCTGAAGAATAATACCGACAAACTCCGGCTGATCAATATCTGGGCTACATGGTGCGGGCCTTGCGTTTCTGAATTTCCCGATTTTGTCGTCATCAACAGGATGTACCGCAACCGTGACTTTGAATTTATCAGCATCAGTGCCGATGAACCCACAAAAAAAGAGAAGGCGCTGGCCTTTCTTAAAAAAGAACACGCTGCCAATGCCAATTATATTTTCAACACCGACGACAAGTACAAATTGATTGAAGCCGTGGACCCAAAATGGCAGGGTGCCCTGCCTTATACCATCGTCGTTGAACCGGGAGGAAAAATTGTTTATGGCAAACAGGGCACCATCGACCCGGAGAAAATGAAGCGGCTGATCGTGGATCATCCGCTTATCGGGCGTTA
The DNA here is from genome assembly GCA_963808065.1 of uncultured Chitinophagaceae bacterium. Classification (GTDB taxonomy): domain Bacteria; phylum Bacteroidota; class Bacteroidia; order Chitinophagales; family Chitinophagaceae; genus Flavitalea. Next base: position 139,197 of record CAWEEK010000005.1, on the reverse strand, counting down.
TTATTAGATAGTGAGGAATGGCAAATACCTACTTCAGGTTTAAACAGTTCCAGGTAAACCAGGCAAGGTCGGCGATGAAGGTGAGCACGGATGCATGCCTTTTCGGTGCCTGGGTAGCTGCCACACTGAAACCTCTTGTTTTGTCCGGCACGGCACTCGATATTGGCACAGGCACCGGATTATTGGCGTTGATGATTGCCCAGGAAATTCCTTTGTTCATTGATGCGGTAGAATTGGAAGAGGGCGCTTACACCGATGCTCGGGAGAACTTCCAGAATTCGCCATTCCGCGACAGGCTCCGGCTTATTCATACAGACATCCGGCAACACATTGCGGATAACAGCCATTACCAACTCATCATTTCCAACCCTCCATTTTATACTAATTCGCTAAGGGGCCCACTTGCAGCTAAAAATCTGGCTCACCATGATGACAACCTGGAAATGGATACCTTGTTTGATTCTATTTCGAAGTGGCTGAGTAAAGAGGGATATGCTGCGATAATTTATCCGTACAATAAAAAACAAATCATCGAACGTCATGCCGCAAGTTCAGACCTTCATCCCTGTGCGATGGCTGCCGTAAGTCCCGGAACCGGGCAAGACTTCACGAGGGTCATGTATATAGTCCAAAGGCAGACAGCAGAGAAGATAAGTGAAAGCGTCATATATATCAAAGACGGCAATGATGAGTATACCGAATTGTTCAAAAATTTCCTGCGACCATACTATCTCGCATTTTAATAATTGATAACTATTATTTTGATGCAAATCATCTGAATTGAATTGACCTTAGATATAATTGTGGCAATAACTGATAAGCGTTCATGAATATTCGTCGCATTATTGATACATTTTTACAAAAAGGATTACTGCCTTAATGAAACCGGGAATCAGTTCATACACTTTCCCCTGGAAAATTGGGTTTGAAGAAAAGAAAAATGCCAGGTTGTTTCCAGACGTGATGGACCTGCTGTCCGAAGCCAATCAGCACGGGATCGGATACGTTCAGATCTGCGACAATCTACCCCTCAGTTCCCTGACCACAGACCAGTTGAATCTCGTTCAGGAACGGGCTTCAGCACTCGGTATAAAAATCCAACCCGGAACCAGGGGCTTGTCTGTTGCGAATGTTCGCGGGCAGCTGGCACTCGCGGCACGTTTTGGTTCGCCTTTTATAAGAATGGTGATCGACGACAATGGTTACCATCCTTCGGTGGAGGAGGTAGTTGTGGAAATAAGAAAAATACTACCCGACCTGGAGAAAGCAGCTGTGATTCTCGCCATCGAAAATCATGACCGCTTTCCGGCAACTGCACTTAAACACATCATTGAATCAACCAGCAAAAAATTCACAGGCATCTGTCTCGACACAGCGAATTCCCTTGGCGCAGGGGAGGGCGTGAAGGAGGTGGTTGGCCTGCTGGGTCCGTACACCGTCAATCTTCACATCAAGGACATCAGTATAAAAAGGTTCTCACATAAAATGGGGTTTACGGTATCCGGAGCGCCCGCCGGACAGGGGCAGCTGGATCTAAGATGGATCATAGACACAATTACCAGCCAGCATCCGGGTTGCGAAACCTGTACGCTTGAATTGTGGGCGGATCCGTTGGCTTCAAGGGTTGAAAACATTGCGCAGGAGCGCGTATGGGCAGAGCAAAGCATTAATTTTTTAAAACAGATACTTTCATGAAAAACAAGATTGCCCTTATCGGCGCCGGTGGTAAAATGGGCTGCCGGCTAACGGATAACTTTTTGAAATGCCCGGACTATCTCCTGGACTACCTTGAGATCAGTGAACGCGGGATTCAGAATCTGAAGGAAAGAAATGTGACCATAAGCACGGAAGAAAAAGCGGTGCCGGATGCGGATGTCGTAATCCTGGCGGTTCCCGATACCATGATCGGTAAGATTTCTGAAAAAATAATTCCACAGATGAAGGCCGGATCTCTCGTGATGACTCTGGATCCTGCTGCCCCAATTGATGGGGTGATCCATCACCGTGATGACCTGGGCTATGTTATCGCCCATCCCTGTCATCCGTCGGTTTTCAACTGGGAGCCAACGGAAAAAGAATTCAGGGATTTTTACGGAGGCATCACGGCCAGGCAATCCATCGTTGTTGCACTGATGTCCGGAACGGAAGACCATTATAAAACGGGTGAGAAGGTGGCACAGGACATGTATGGCCCGATCAAAAATACCTATCGCATCACCCTGGAACAGATGGCCATTCTGGAGCCTGCCATGGTTGAGACCCTGGCTCAGACCTGTATGGAAGTGGTGAAAGAAGGTTTCGACAGGATCGTGGAGTTGGGTGTTCCGGCTGACGCCGCCCGGGAATTTGTACTTGGTCATCTGCGCATACAGATCGCCGTTCTGTTTAAAGAAGTGAATGGTAGTTTTTCTGACGCCGCATATAAGATCAGCAAAAGAGCCAAGCCAATCCTCTTCAAAGAGAACTGGCGCAAGATTTTCGAAATGGACGACATCAGAGAACAGGTCAGGGATATAACCAAGGTTTAATATGCTTCGTCTGAAAAATATCAGCCGCTCCTTTCCTGGAGTAAAGGCATTGAAAAATATTTCCCTTGAATTTCAGGCGGGTGAGATCCACGCGCTCTGTGGGGAAAACGGAGCGGGCAAAACCACGCTCATGAATATCATCGCAGGCACGATTTCCGCTGATGAAGGCAGGTTTTTCTGGAAAGGCGATGAGGTGAAAATTAGCAGTGTTCAGGAATCCGTTAAGATTGGGATCGGCATCGTCTACCAGGAGCACAGCCTGGTCGAAGCGGTATCGGTAGCCGAGAACATCTATCCCATCAACCAGCCACTGACCAGGTCTGGCCTGATAGACTTCCGGGAGCTATACAGGAAAGCGGGTGAACTGATGTCCTCCCTGGGTATGGACCAGGTGTCACCGCGCAAACCTGTCGAATCTCTTTCCGCGGTCGAAAGGCAAATGGTGGCGATTGCAAAAGCCCTTGCGGGAAATCCTGAATTACTCATCCTTGATGAACCCACAGCATCTCTAACGATCAGGGAAACGGAGATCCTGTTCACAGTCATCCGCCGCCTCAAACAAAATGGTGTTGGCATCATATATATTTCGCACCGGATGGCTGAGATCAGGGAAATCGCTGACAGGGTAACGGTATTGAAGGATGGCGTATTCCAGGGCACTTATGATGCGAGAGATACTCCTGTGGACACCATTATTAGTAAAATGGTGGGCAGGGAACTACAGGATGCGGCTTACCGCTGCGACGCTCGTGAAGGAGAACCTGTGTTGACGATTGAACATCTTTCGGGCAGGGGCTTTTCTGATGTTTCTCTTTCCGTTGGTAAGGGTGAGATTCTTGGGCTCGCAGGCCTGCAGGATTCGGGGCGTACCGAACTCTTTAGAGCAATATTTGGGGATGAGTCCATTTCGTCAGGAAAAATTTTGCTGAAGGGCAGGGTGAAAAAAATAAATCATCCGCAGACCGCCATCAGCCGCGGCATCGCTTATATTCCGGAGGAAAGAAAAACACAGGGTTTGTTTATGAACCTGAGTGTCGCGGGAAATATTGTTTCAGCCACGCTACGTACTGGCTGGTATAGCAAGACAAGAAATAACAGGGTCGGTGAAGCGTATAAAGATATGCTTGGCATTCGTGCCGTTTCAGTGACACAACCAGTGATCAAACTCAGTGGGGGAAATCAGCAGAAAGTTGTGCTTGCCAAATGGCTGAATACCAAACCGGATCTTTTGTTGATCAACGAACCAACACATGGTGTTGACGTAGGTGCAAAGGCGGACATTTACAGACAATTGAAATTGCTTACCGCGGCAGGAAAAAGCATTCTCCTAATATCCAGTGAACTTCCCGAGTTGCTGTTGCTGGCCGACAGGATCGGGGTGATGTTCAATGGCCATCTTCAACAGATTTTATCACGCCAGGAAGCAACCGAGGAAAAAATTACAGCGCTTGCTTCAGGAATTTAAAACATCATGATCCTACAGCACACAGATCTCCGGCAAAGCATGAAAGACAGGTTGTTCACCCTTGGCGTCTTTATCTTGATTCTCTGTGGGGTGATGACATTTGTTTTTCCAACGCAATTTCCAACCGTCGATAATTTTTCTCAGATCATGCTGAATCTGTCCATCGACACGATAGTGGCTGTGGGAATGATGATCCTGATGATCGCCGGCATGTTTGACTTGTCGGTGGGTTCTGTGGTGGCATTTTCTGGCGGACTGGCCGGCTACCTGATGTATTATCACGATGTGAATTTCATCGCAGCGATCACCGCAGCCCTCGCCGGATCCTTGTTGATTGGTTATCTCAATGGCGTCCTGATCGCCAGGGCGGGCATCAATCCTATGATCCAGACACTTGCCATGCTTGGTATCGTCAGGGGTTTCGCCCTCATGCTCAGCGGGGCGGGTATCCAGAATTTCCCCTATGAATTTATTTATATCGGGCAGGTAAAGCTCCTCGGGCTGCAGGCGCCTGTCTGGTACATGCTCGTGATTGTTGCTGTATTCAGTTTCCTGGTGAGCCGAAAGGTTTTCTTCCGGAGATTCTACTACATCGGAGGCAATGAAAGGGCTGCCAGGCTTTCGGGAATAAACGTTGAAAAGATGAAGATCTGGGGTTTTGTGATCTCTGCACTCCTTGCCGGCATTGCAGGAATATTGTTGTCTTCGCGCCTGGGCGCCGCCCTGTCCACTTCGGGCCGGGGGCTCGAACTTCGGGTGATCACCGCCGTTATACTCGGTGGAGCCAGCCTTACGGGTGGATACGGAAAGATACCTGGTGCTTTCTTTGGCGCGCTATTCATGGCTCTGATTAACAACCTGCTTATCATCAGCAGGGTTTCGGGATACTGGCAGGAGATCATCCTGGGCTTCATACTGATCTGCGCCATTGGTCTGGACCAGTGGATACTGAGAAAATCTGAAAAATAAACTCATGAAAATTTCCATTGCGACGATATTCATCTTCATCTTCTTTTCCTGTGAAGCGCCGCCGAGGCCTGGGGCTGCTGCTGTCGAAAGCCTCCAGCGCAAGGACAAATTCATTACGGCCGATGAAATGGATCCGAATGAAGAATACGTAATGGTTACTACCGCCATCAACCTGCCTCTTTATGTAAACCACGACCAGGCTGCCTTCCTTGCCTGGGGGAAGAGCAAGGGCGTTCGCACCTCGATACTCGGCCCCTCGGAGTGGGATGTACCTGCGCAGATCGCAACCATCGAACAGGTAATCCCCGGAAGGCCGGCGGGATTGCTGATTAACGGCACTGACCCCGGCATTGCTATTGCGGTAAAAAAAGCCGTAGATGCCGGCATACCAACCATTGTTTATGATTCTGAAATTCCAAAAAGCGACAGGCACTGTTTTATCGGCAGCGACTGGTACGAGATGGGAAGACTACAGGGCGAGAGAATGGCAAAGCTCATCAATGGAAAGGGAAAGGTAGCCTGCATGGGTATCCTGGGTATGGAAAACATGGAAGCGGGTTTTAAAGGTTTCCAGGATGCCATTAAGAAATTCCCCGGTATCGTTTTTCTCGGCACTTATGACGACAAAGCCAACGTGGAAACCGCCGCCAGGATAACAGCTGATCTTTTGGCCGCTCATCCGGACCTTGCCGGCCTTGGCGGATTCGATTCCAATTCCGGACCTGGCATGGCATTATCCGTGAAGGAAGCCAACAAAAAAGGAAAGGTCAAACTAACTACGGTGGATGCGGAGCCGGAACACCTGGCCCTGGTAAGAGAAGGAGTGCTTCAGTATCTTGTGGGCCAGAAAAGAGAATTGTTTACTTCACTCGGAGCTGAATTGCTTTTCGACATGCGGCATAAGACAATATCCATGTCGGGCAATGACGCGAAGGCGGGGGTGATACCGATCCCAAAAACCATCATCACCGGATCCGTGGAAATAGACAGCTCTAATGTGGATGCTTTCATTCAAAATTCACCAAGAAAAAAATAAAATTTGTGATCATACCCGGCGACATCGAATACCTCCCCGCTATTGCACTGCGGGCAGGTGAAGTCAGTTTGCTTTATGAAGAAGGCAGGATAAGATACCTGCGTGCCGGCAACACCGACCTGCTCAGGATGATCTATTTCGCATTGCGGGACCACAAATGGGACACGATTCCCTATTCCGTAGATGGATTTTCAACTATTGTTGACGAAGACCATTTTGAGATAAAGTTTGTTGCCGTTTATAACCACGAAAATATCCGGTTTACTGCAGACATTCTTATCACGGGTTCATCTGATAATTCCATTGAGTTTAGTTTTCGCGGCAAAGCCGGTTCAGAATTTTTATCCAACAGGATCGGCATCTGTATTCATCACCCAATCAGCACCTGCTCAGGCAGGGAAGTGGAACTCATTGATTCCGCAGGCAAGCCCGCAGCCACTAGTCGCTTCCCCGTAAACATCAGCCCCCACCAACCATTGAAAGATATACGGGAGATGCGATGGAACACAGCCGATGGAAAAAAGGTCCGTCTGGAGTTTGAAGGAGAAATCTTTGAAACAGAAGATCAGCGCAACTGGACCGATGACTCTTTCAAGACCTACTGTATTCCGCTTGAAAGGCCTTTTCCCATTACCACTAATGCCGGTAGCAGCATATTTCAGAAAGTAACCGTTCATGTAGACAAGGGTGGAACTGCAGGTTCACCACCGGCTATTTCAACAGAAGAAAACAAAGTCTCTTTTCCCGCGCTCGGTTATGCCAGGGGCCAGGATCAGGAACGGCTGGCGCCAGAGCTCACGGAACTTTTCAAAGAGATTCCCTTTGATGCATACAGGGTAGAGCTTCACCTGCGCAATTACCAATGGAAAAACGTTCTGGAAGATGCGGTAGCCGAAAGCGAAATGCTCGATGCTCCGCTGCAGCTCTCTGTATTTTTTGATGAGTTCACGGACAAAGAAACAGATGAGTTCATCCGCGCCCTGACGCCTATTGAAAAGCAGGTTAGTTCCGTATTGATTCTCTCCGGAAAACATAAGATTATTCCCGGTGATGACTATGCGAAGATATTTTCACGGATCAGGAATAGTCTTGAACATATCCGGATTGGTTATGGTACCGATACATATTTTGCAGAACTGAACAGAAACAGGCCGGGCAATTTACCGGCGGACTTCCTGGGGTTCAGTCTTCATCCCCAGGTACATATGAGCGATAACAGGTCGATCCTGGAAAACCTGGGCAGCCAGCACCATACGCTGGAGACCATCAGCAGCTTTGCTCCTGCGCTTCCGGTTCAAATCTCCCCCGTCACTTTGAGCGCGCGATTCAATCCCGATAGGAAGGGTGAGCGGACACTGCTACCAGCGGATCCACGCCAGTATTCATCCTTTGCGGCATGGTGGACGATTAAAACGATTGTCAACCTTGCTGAAGCAAAGACCCTGGTGTTCTACCAGCTTACCGGCGACAACGGTCTGGTCAATTTTCATGAAGGCGACCTTAAATCTTCGGCCATCTTCGACCTGCTCCGTGAAATCAAACGGTTTCAACCCAGGTATATCATCAGAAACAGCAACTGGAATCGACCTCTGTCGGATGTCATCCTGGAAGATCACGAAGGCCGGCGTTTACATATCAGCACCGATCTCCCCGAACCCACCATTATGCAATAACTTAAGGTGTATCATAGTTTACCGGTGTTCCCTGTTGGTTACTGGATAAATAGGCGGCTTCTACTACCTGCATGGTCCTGTACGCGCTATCGATTGAATTGATTAGTTCTGTCTGTGAACCTTCTGCTACACACATCAGGTTGGCCATTGACCCTACGAAAGCGTCGGGATACCATTTTCCTTCAATCGGATAGGAGATCCATCCTCTTTTGTCCTCTGTCATGCTGACTTCAAAACTGTCCGGGGCGCCGTGGGGGAAGTTGATATTCGTCCCCAGGGTATGCCGTATGGCTCCTTCGGTGCCTTCCCATTTAATAAAGGCGTCCTGGTATTTGTCGCCAAAAACATGATTGTGATTGGTATTTATAAATGCCTGGATCTCGTCGCCATAGTTTAAGATGACTACTGACCTGGTTGATGCCAGTTGGGTCATATGTGGATGCTTCACTGTTTTCGCATATACATGGCCGGGATCACCAAGAAAATACCGCATCAGGTCCATATAGTGGATGCTGTGATACAGCATTTCCATGCGTGGCAGTCCAAAAAGAAAATCCCAGAGCTCCCAGGGAGTGTAGATATTCATCCGGATTTCAATATGATGAAGCTTTCCAATGGCGCCGCTGTCAATAATTCTTTTTGCTGCGAGGATGGCGGGGATAAATCGCTTTTGGAAATTCATCGCGACAACAAATTTTTTTTCCTTGCAGATCCGCAATATTTCGGTAGCCTCCTCAATATTATTACCCATGGGTTTTTGGATCATTACAGTGGCACCCATTGGAATTTTGCTGATCACACTGGTAATAGCTCCTGCGGGAACCGCGATATCGAATACAGCTTTGGCAGGGGCCTCACCGGCCATTTCTTTAATGGAGCCATACACTTTTTTTATTCCATGCTGTACTGATAGTTGCAAGGCTTTCTCCTGTTCGGGGTCTGTTATGCCGGCGATGGTCCACCCGGCCTTGACATATGCGGGTAAATGTGCATCGCGCACGATGGCCCCAGCTCCGATAATGAATATGGGTCCTGGTGATTTTGGCATCTGCACCGAACTGTCGATATGAACAGTTTTCATTGCATAATTAATTGATCTTTCCTACAAGAAAAATATAAGAGGCCGCACCGATAAGGCCAAGTGTGCTCACAAAAACGAGGGCAGGTTGAAAATTTCCTCCGCTGGCCAATATGCCTATGGCCAGTGGTATGACGATCGATGAAAGTCCGCCCATGAAATTAAATACGCCCCCGGTCAACCCCAGCAGGTTCTTCGGCGCCAGCAATGAAACAAATATCCAGGCTATTGAAGCCAGTCCGTTGCCAAAGAAAGAGAGGGCCATGAAAAAAATTATCCAGCCGGGATCCTGGACATAATTCGCAAATATGATGGATGAGGTAAGGCAGAGTCCGAGTATCACGGGGAGCTTCCTGGCGTAACCCGCCGCGACACCCCTCCGAACCAGATAGTCGGAAAAAAAACCTGAGATCAGAACACCTGTTCCTGCGGCAATAAATGGGAGAGAGCCGAGGTAGCCTGAACTCAGAAAGTCCAGTCCGCGGAATTTGACGAGGTAGGTTGGAAACCAGGTCAGAAAAAACCAGTGGGTTGCGCCCAGACAAAATTGTCCCAGGTAGATGCCCCACAGTTTACGGCTCTGAAAGACCTGTCCGAATTGGGACAGTCTCAATGGTTCGCGAACGGCAAGGCCACCGCCAGTATTTGCAAATCCGCCACCGTCTTCAATATACTTCAGTTCTGCCTGGTTTACCCGCCGGTGATCAGCAGGGTCGCGGTAAAGTAAATACCAGACGACTCCCCACAGTATGCCGGCAAGCCCTGAAATGATGAACAGTCCCTGCCAGCCATAAAAATGTTGGATGATTACAAGTGCCGGTGTGAGTACGGCAAGACCGGCATATTGACCGGAAGTGTAGAAGGCGATGGCGGAGGCTCTTTCATGTGTTGGGAACCAACTGGTGACAATCCTGTTGTTCATAGGGAAACAGGGAGCCTCGAAAATACCAATTGCCATTCTCAGTCCGAACAGCGTACTGAACCTGAATGCAAAGGCCTGCAGTAAAGTAGCCACGGACCAAATGACGAGGTTGAAGGCATAGAGAATTCTTGGTTTGACACGATCAGCGAGGATGCCGCCGGGAATCTGCAGGAAGGTGTAAGTCCAGCCAAAGGCTGAAAAGATGAGCCCCAGCTCAACGGTTGTGAATTTCAAATCTTTGCTTATCGCGGTTGCCGCTATGGAAATATTGCTGCGATCCATATAGGTAATTACCACGTTGATAAAAACCATTGCAAGAATTCCCATCCTTGCCCGGGTTCTCTTCACTATCATATTGGTATAACCGTTACCATTCGGCAATGCTGTTGTCGTTGTGGCGCCATAGCGGATTTCGCCAGTTATGTGGTAAGGCTGCCATCTCTTCTACTTTTGCTTCATTTATCTCTATACCAAGCCCTGGGCCGGAAGGGATTTCTACAAATCCGTCCTTGTACTGAAATACGGTCTTGTCTGTCAGATAGTCGAGGAGGTCGCTGCCCTGGTTATAATGTATACCCAGGCTTTGTTCCTGGATGATCGCATTGTGACAGGTGGCATCGACCTGCAAACAGGCGGCGAGTGCAATTGGTCCCAGCGGGCAGTGCGGAGCTGCTGCTACATCAAATGCTTCGGCCATCGAAATGATTTTCTTGCATTCGGTAATTCCGCCGGCGTGTGAAAGGTCGGGCTGAATGATGTCGACATAGCCGTCGATCAGGAGTTGTTTAAACTGCCAGCGGGAAAACATTCGTTCACCCGTTGCAATTGGTATACTGGTGTGATTGGCAATTTCTCTTAAGGCTTCGTTGTTTTCGGGTAGTACCGGTTCTTCGATAAACATCGGGTGATAGGGTTCCAGTTCTTTCGCAAGCACCTTGGCCATCGGTTTGTGTACTCTTCCATGAAAGTCAATGCCGATATCTAATGAATATTTGAACGCTTCCCGCAGGGAGGCTACTCTCGCGATCACCTTCTCGACCTTCTCAAATGAATCGATGTATTGCAGTTCTTCGGTCGCGTTCATTTTGATCGCGGTGTAACCTTTCGCCATCATGTCCCTCGCATGCTCCACCACCTGGTCGGGCCTGTCACCGGCGATCCAACAGTATACGCGCATACGATCCCTGGCAAGCCCACCGAGTAACTGATGGATCGGAGCTCCGTAAAATTTTCCTTTGATGTCCCAAAGAGCCTGGTCAATTCCCGCAATGGCGCTCATCAATATGGGTCCGCCGCGGTAAAAAGAACCCCGGTACAAGAAGTTCCAATGGTCTTCGATGTTCATCGGATCCTTGTTAATCAGAGACTCCATGCATTCGACCACCGCGGCCTTTACGGTGGCGGCCTTTCCTTCAATAATAGGTTCGCCCCATCCTATGATCCCTTCGTCAGTCGTGATTTTGAGGAAGAGCCACCGGGGCGCCACCTGGTAGAGATTGTAGCTTTTAATTTTCATCAAAAAGATTTCATCGTTGTAATCGCGTTGGAAAAACTAATGGCCTTAGCCGTCAACTTATTTAGATATGCTTCGTTTATAGCATGACCGGAGTTTACCAGATTTGATCCAATCCCAAAAGCAACGGCGCCCGTGCTGGCAAATTCCTGGATGTTCTCCACCGTAATACCGCCAGTGGGCATCATGGGAATATGTGAAAGCGGTCCCCGCAGGTTTTTCACATAGGCGGCGCTGGTCGCAGGGAAGATCTTGATGATGTCACCACCACTGCGGAAGGCCTGTACCACTTCGGTGGCAGTGAATGCACCCGGTATGCTCAGCACGCCGAGATCCTTCGTTTTTTTGATGGTCTGTGGGTCTACGTTGGGAGAGATGATGAATTCCGCTCCGGCCCTGACTGCTTCGGCTGCTTCCTCCGGACTAAGTACGGTGCCCGCCCCGACCAGGAGCTGTCCTTTGAACATGGCGCTGAGCTTTTCGATCGCCGCCAGTGCCCCTTCGGAATTTAATGTCACCTCAAGAACGGTTATGCCTCCCTTGAGCAGCGCTTCAGCTACTGCCGGAACGTCCCTGCCGGGAATTCCGCGAAGTATCGCCACAATTTTCTTCTCCAGTAGTTTATTTAATGCAGTCATGATTATATTCGTCAAACTTAATTCATTACTCAAACTAATCGCTGAACATTCATTGTCATTTCTCAATACTATTTTGACTGTTCAACGTCAAACCTGTTATGTATGAAACGAAAAGATATCTCAGATCTGTTGATGATGTTGTTAACAGTATCGATCCTTGGCGCCTCTTGTGTTGAATCTGAACACGAAGAACCACCGATCACTGCCTCTTCCGATTCTATCCCTGCAAAGATCAGTAAAACCCGTATTGAAGTACTGGACACCGAAGCCCTGGCCTTTATCGACACAAGCGCCAAGGTGGAAGAGCTGGGGGGTGGATACCACTGGACCGAAGGACCTTTGTATATAGCAAACGGAGACTATTTTATTTTTTCTGATGTTCCTGCCAATAAGGTATTCAAATGGAAGGATGGCGAAGGGGTAAGTCCTTACCTGGATTCATCAGGCTACACCGGGTCGGTACCAAAAGAAAAAGAACCCGGATCAAACGGGCTCACGCTCGACCCCAAAGGCAGGCTGGTACTGACCCAGCAGGGAAACCGCAGAGTGGCGCGCATGCTGGCCCCTCTGTCTAAACCAAGTCCAAAATATGAATCACTGGTTAATAAATACCAGGGCAAGAAACTAAACAGCCCTAACGACCTCGTCTTCAAATCCAACGGCGACCTGTATTTCACTGATCCGCCTTATGGCCTGGATCACGGTGATGAAGATTCTACAAAGGAAATGAGCTTCCATGGCGTTTTCCGCGTTAAGCCAAATGGGAAGGTGGATCTGGTGACAAAAGAATTCCGATTTCCAAATGGCATCGCGCTGACTCCGGATGAGAAATTCCTCCTTGTTGCCCATTCCGACGCCGACAATATGGTGTGGATGAAGTATGAACTTGACAAGGATGGACTGGTGAAAAATAAATCTGTTTTCTACAAAGTTCCCGACGCGGATAAAAAGGACCCAGGCTCCCCCGACGGTTTCAAGATAAACCGCAAGGGTTATGTTTTTTCTTCAGGACCGGGAGGCGTTTGGATCTTTAACCCATCCGGCAAACCGATAGCCCGGATCTATACCGGCGAACTGGCATCAAACTGCGCCTTGTCATCGGACGAAAAAACCCTTTTCATCACCTGCGATGATTACATCAAAAAAGTAAAGTTGCGCTGAGTTTCCCGGTTTTATCAAATGCTGATACTATTTTGCCTGGATTCCGTATTCAGGTTCAAAATGGAGTAAATTAGTTGGAACGATTGCTAACTACTGCATTATGGAAGCCCGATTTAAAAAAGTCATCCCTCCTGCTGACGCTTCGTTTATTATTCGGCAAGACGGAATAGATCCCGACAATTTCTGGCATTATCATCCTGAGTTTGAATTGCTTTGTTTCACTGATGCCCATGGGACGAATTTCATCGGTGACAGCATTCAGGCTATCAGTGACGATGAGTTTTTGCTCCTTGGGCCTAATCTTCCCCATGCCACCCAACGGGATAAATCCTATTATGAGATCCATAAAAATGTGGATCCGAAAGTGATGCTTGTTCAGTTTAACAGGCAGATGATGGGTGAAACCCTATGGTCGAAATCTGAATTCATACCCATTGCTGAAATGTTACGTAAGTCGAACCGAGGTCTCAGGTTTACCGGGGAGGCAGCGCGATTGGCAAAAGAGATCGTGCACAAGATGTACTTACAAAAGGGCGTGCGGAAAATCATACTCCTGCTCTGCCTGCTCGACGAGCTGGCGAGCAGTCAGCAGACCAACTTTATCAGCAGTTGCGGTTTCCTCAAACACTATGATGAAACCAATGACAAGATCAATACGGTTTACGAATACACGATAAATAATTTCAGGGAAGACATTACACTGGAAAAAATCTCAAGCCTGGTTTTCCTGTCGCAGTCGGCCTTCTGCAGGTATTTCAAGTACAAGACTTCAAAGACATACACAGAATTCCTGACGGAGGTGAGAATCGGTTATGCATGCAGGTTGCTTTTACTGGATAAACTGAATATCTCCGAGATATGTTATGAATGCGGATACAAGAATCTCAGCAATTTCAACAGGCATTTCAAGGATATCATGCAGCTCACCCCATCAGAATACCAGCGCAATTTTACTGGCGCGGTGTTCGACGTCAGCTTTGAACTGGTTGCTTAACGCTGCCGCTGTATTTTTTTTGGATTTTGAAATTTGCGTGTAGCATCATCGATCACCAGCACCCAGTCGATTTTGTCTCCTGTCTCCGGCGGAGTAAATTCTAACTCAGAGCCAGCCGCACGGGTCGCTTCCTTCGTAATGGAACCATCACGGGGATTGAACCACCATGGCGCCACCTGTGCTGCCTTGTTGTATTTCAGGTTGACAACAATTTTTTTCCCGACAGGCAGGTAGATCATCGCAAAGCTACTGTCGGAGGCAAAAAATCCTTCAGCATGCTGGGCATCATCACCCTGTACCGCAAGAAGTAAACTGGTGTCGCGGATCTTTGTCAGTGGCATCCGGCTTTCGATCAGGGCCCTCAGGAATCCAACCTGCCAGGCGCCGGGACGGTCTATGGCGTTGACCCAGCCTCTGTCGGCATAATTAATCACCTCGGTTCTTTCATTCAGAAACTGCCATACCGCATGATGGCCATAGGTGACACCAGGGGCGCCCGCGAATACTGAACGGTAACATTGCTTGCGTACATCGTAATCCCGGAAGTATCCGCTCTTAGGATCCCAGCTGGGCCATGGATTAACCGGGTGATCTTCATAGTTCGGTTCTCCGTCGATGCTGGGCTTTTTGGGATTCTTTTCAAGATCCTTACTGATCAGGACCCAGGTCGGGGCATCACGCCGGCCATGACTCGACTGGATCATATTCAGATCCAGCCAGTCTTCATTGTGCATCCACTCGGAAGAGCTCCTCGCGCCTGGAGGGTGATAAGTGATAATACATTTGTGGTCAGTCGCTTTGATAATGTTCTTTGCCATTGTACGCCACACCGGTCTCGCGTCCATCGAATCCCTCAATGGGTTTGTGTCGCCGGCCATTACCCAGATGATGTTTTGGTCTTTTTTGTATCGCTTGCCCAACCAGTATCCATAGAAGGCCGCAGCACTGCTGTCGAGCTGCATGCTGATTCCGCCTTCCGGTTTCAGTGCCAGGTCTCCCCATGCCGGAAGAAGGGCAATAAACATATTCCTGTCCCTGGCCAGTGACACAACAGTGTCGACCAGTGAAAAGTATGACTCATTTGGTTTTTTGAAATTCTTATCCCTGAAAGGATACTGACCATACCGGTTCCTGGTATTCTCCTGTCCGCGCATTACCAGCGTGACCTGGATTACGTTGAATCCCTGGGCCTGCCGCTTGTCGAGGTATTTTATTATCTCATTAATTTTCAACTGTAGAAAGATTTCCCAGGCAGTGTCGCCGAGCCAGAAAAATGGAGTTCCGTCTGTGTATTCGAGCGACTGATTGTTCTTGCTGACCTGCAGCCTCCCATGCTTCCAGGTTTCCTGGCTCTGGGTGCGCAATAAAAACAATATACCGATGATGAGTAAAGACAGTTTTCGCATGTATGGGAATAATGGTTTCGGCGAATTTCAATCAATATTGCCAACCCCGGTGATATGATTTTACCTATTGATTGTACAATCCTGTTCAGTTGGCGACAATGAATTTTTTTACCCCCATTGTCCTCTAGATTTATGATGAATATTTTCATTCTCCTTCAGATAAAAAGATTGTTTCATGCCAAAACAACTACCTATGAAATGGGTATTTTTTCTCATCGCAATATTCAGTGTCAGCAGCATCCAGGCACAGCAAAGGCTCATTTCGGGCAGGGTAGTGGTCAGTAATACAAATACGCCTGTGCCCAATGCAACCATTGCCGTGAGGGGAGGGGCCAATTCAACCCTAACCGACAACGACGGGGTTTTCAGTATCAGTATTTCCAGGGACGATGATGTACTTGAAGTGTCTTCGATTGGATACAGCAGTGCTGAGGTACCAGTAAATCGCAGCGGCAAACTGGTGGTATCGCTCAAGGAAACTGCCAATGACCTCAATGAAGTGGTCGTCACAGGATATTCCTCACAACGTAAACGCAGCATCACCGGTGCGGTTAGCTCCGTGGCGGGCAAAGACCTGGTGACAAATCCGTCGAACAACTTTGCGCAGAAATTACAGGGCAGGGTAGCCGGTGTGACAGTAACAAACAGCCCTGCACCCGGAGGTAGTGTGATGGTTCGTATCAGGGGAGTTGGATCGGTAACGGGAGTCAACGACCCATTGTACATTATTGATGGAGTGCCTACCCGTGGCGGACTCACGGAAATAAATCCCAATGATATTGACGACATACAGGTGTTAAAGGACGCTGCTGCCTCTTCGGTGTATGGGTCCAGGGCAAACAACGGAGTTGTGCTCGTGACAACAAAAAAGGGTAAGTCCGGCGATGTGCGGGTAAATTTCAATGCCTTTTCCGGCGTTCAGAAGTCCTATAATTTTTATGAACCGGTAACGCCGCAGCAGTACGCTCAACTGCGCTGGGATGATGCGGTCAACCAGGGAAAGGATCCGATGACCACACCCTATGGCTCGATCGGTGACGGCTCCGGCCCAGCCCTGCCAGACTATATCATTCCTTTTGTCCTCGAGGGAAATCCACTGGCCGACCCGTCAAATTATTCAACGGAAGTTGACGGCCCCGGATGGCTTGTCGATAAATTCATGATCACAGGCGCGAACAAGGAGGGAACGGACTGGTTTAAGGAATGTACCCAGACAGCACCAATCAACAGTTATGATCTTTCTATCTCCGGAGGTTCCGACAAAGGTCACTTCCTGGTGTCGGGAGGTTTGTATAGCCAGGATGGTATATTAAAATACACCAACATGACACGGTATTCGCTTCGTGTCAATTCTGATTATAATATTTCCAAGGGCATCAGGTTCGGCGAAAATCTTCAATTCGGATACACGAAATCCAACGATGCCGATCTGTATGAAGATTACGGCACCATGGGCCAGATTTACAGTGCACTCCGGCTTCAGCCGATTTATGATATCAATGGAAATTTCTCTGGTAATCGTGCACAGACCGATCCGGGAATCGCCTACAATCCTTATGCGAAACTATACCGGAATAAAGACAACAAAAATCAATCGGTTCGGTTGCTTGGTAATGTTTTCGCAGAGATCGACCTGTTCAGGGGGCTGAGTTTCCGTTCAAATTTTGGGTTCGACTACACCAATTATTATTCCTCCACCTTTTCACCACTCCCGTTGGAAGACCGGTTAGCTTCACAGGTTGCTTCGCTGAATGTGAGAACCAATTACAATATCAACCTCACTTTGACGAACCTCCTGAATTACAAGATCAAATTCGGAGAAAATCATGACCTGAAATTATTGGCGGGAACCGAGGTGATCAGGGGCAGTTACCGCAATACAGACGTCAACAAAACCGGTTTCGCTTTTGAAGACATCAGCTTTCAATACCTGAGTTCCGGTTCAGAAGTGGGAACCGTTAGTGGATCAGGAACCGAATCCAGGCTGCTGTCGTATTTCGGCAAGGCCGATTATGCGTTCAGAGACAGATACCTGTTCTCCGCCACGGTTCGTCGCGATGCATCAAGCAATTTTGCTGAAGCGAAAAGATGGGGAACCTTTCCTTCTTTCGGAGTAGGCTGGATCATTTCAGACGAATCCTTCATGAAAAATGTCCGCTTTCTGAACCTGCTGAAGTTCAGGGGAAGCTGGGGTATCACCGGAAACCAGGACATCGATCCGAATAATCAGTACACCACCTTCAGTAGTAACCCCATATTATCTTATTACGACATCGGTGGAACAAATAACTCGGTAGTTCAGGGTTTCCAGGCGGACCGGATTGGTAATCCCCTGGCCCAATGGGAGGAACAAGTGATGACCAATATTGGACTGGACCTTTCATTGTTCAATGACAAGCTTTATTTTTCTGCGGATGTGTATAACCGTGAGACCCGAAAACTACTGCTCGTGGTTCCTGTGGCTTCATCGGCCGGCATCAATATCCAGCCTGCTACAAATGTAGGTTCAATGCGGAATCGCGGGATCGACCTGAACCTGTCATATAACGGAACGGCAGGAAAGAATTTCAAATACCAGATTGGAGGAATCTGGTCAGCTTACCGGAATAAAGTCACGGAGTTGTACAATGGCAAGGATGGTTTTATCCAATTCGACAATCAACGGACAAGTACACTCTCCAGAACGCAAAGGGGGTACCCGATCGGCATGTTCTGGGGCTATATCAATGATGGAATTTTCCAGGATGCGGCTAAGGCAGACGCTTATCCCACTCAGAATGGCGACAGGGCCACATACAATCAACCGGGGCGGAGCATATTCCGTAACACCAATGGCGACACGGTTGTGAATGCTGATGACCGGACCTTTATCGGAAGTCCGCATCCAAAATTTACTTATGGCCTTACCATCAACCTTCAATATAAGAATGTGGACCTGGCCATCTTCCTCCAGGGGAGTTATGGCAATAAAGTATTCAATTTCCTGAAAGTGATCACCGACTATTTTCCATTCAACACCAGCCCAAGCACAAGGATGCTTGATTCCTGGACTCCAGACAATCCCGACGCGGTGCTGCCAAAGACGAATTCGGCAGCTGCCAGTTTTGAATCCAATGCAAACACTTATTACATAGAGGATGGTTCATACCTGCGCGGAAAAACGTTTTCCCTCGGTTATACCTTTCCGACAAAGTTGATTTCACGAATCAAATCGACTAATGCAAGGTTATACGTGCAGGCCACCAACCTCTTTACATTCACAAAGTACAAGGGTATAGATCCCGAGGTGCCGGTGCAGAATCCGGGAGCCGGAGCCGACCTGCAATACGGAGTGGACAAAGGCACTTATCCATTTACACGCACATTCACCGCAGGAGTACAAATTGGTTTTTAACAGTTCAATTAAAATGAGATGAAAAATAGATTTATCGCGATACTCTGCATTTCAATTTTAGCTGCTGGAATCTTTCTGGGGTGTAAAAAAAGTTTCTTTGAAACCCCTCCTTTGGGGTCGAGCAGCGGCGCCCAGCTGAATACCAAAGAAGGTGTCACCAAATTGTTGCTGGGAGCCTATTCCATGCTCGACCAGGTAGGCGCATCGGATCCATATGGAGTGGATTGGAAGTCGGACGTCATCAACTGGTTTTTTGGTGATATTGCCTCGGGCGATGCATACAAGGGGGATCTAGACAGTGACCAGTCGGACCTGAATTTTTTCGAAACACATAAGGTGACCTCAACCAATGTGATGCTCACCTTCAAGTGGAAGGCGCTCTACGACGGAGCGTCCCGTTGCAACGATGTGCTCAGGGCGTTGGTTTTGACCACTGATATGACCGATGAAGAAAAGACGCTGGCTGCTGCGCAGGCAAGAGGATTGCGCGGACATTATTATTTCGAATTGAAGAAGATCTGGAACAATGTGCCATTCGTTGATGAGAATGCCACCGAATCGAGGTTACCCAATGACAGAGACATATGGCCCGACATCGAAGGTGATTTTAGTTTCGCCGCCGACAATCTTCCTGAAACATTTGCGGAGAAGGGCAGGCTCAACAAATGGGCAGCAAAATGTTTTCTCGCCAAAACTTATTTGTTCCAGAATAAATTCGCGGAAGCAAAAACTGTCCTCGATGAAGTGGTGGTGAGTGGGAAAACGACGGGTGGCCTGACCTATGGACTGGAAGACTGTTTCCGCAATGCCTTTGACGTAGAGCATGAAAATGGAAAGGAATCTGTTTTCGCGGTACAGATGGCGGTGAGCAAAAGTATAGAGAACGATTACAATGGTGCATGGTTCTGGGCACTAAACGATTACACATGCTGTAATTTTTTCCGGCCCTCACGTAATCTCGGCAACGCTTATCGAACTGATGCGTCCGGCCTGCCATTACTGGACACCTGGAATCAGAATCCGTTAAAGAATGATATCGGACTGACCTCCACGGATCCATTCAGTCCTGAGACTGGCACATTGGATCCACGCCTCGACTGGACACTGGGCAGAAGAGGGATCCCTTATCTCGACTATGGCCTCTGGCCTGGGAAAGACCGCAGAAGCCCGGATACGGAAGACGGCGGCCCATACATCGCCATGAAGTATACCCGCACCAAGGCCCAGGAAGAATCATTCGGCGCGCAGAACTCGTGGGCAGAAGGTACTACCGCCTACAACTACACGATAATTCGGTATGCCGATGTTTTACTCTGGGCTGCGGAATGCGAGGTGGAAGTTGGTTCACTGGAAAAGGCAAGGGAATATGTGAACATGGTACGCAACCGGGCCAAATCAAGTTGCCAGGTGACAGCGGAAGGTGGCGCCCCTGCGGCAACTTACCTTGTGAACCCCTATGAGTCCGGATTTTCAGACCAGGATTTTGGGCGGAAAGCAGTAAGGTTTGAAAGAAGGCTTGAACTCGCGCTGGAAGGCCATCGATTTTATGACCTCGTCAGATGGGGCATCGCCGAACCATACATTAATTCCTTTATTGACGGCGAGAAGGCCTTCCGTCAATTGCTTCAGTCGGCTTCGTTCCAATCAAACAAAAATGAATACCTGCCCATTCCGGAATCCGAGATCGTCAACAGTACTATTGATGGCGTAAAAACCCTGACCCAGAATCAGGGGTACTAAAAAACTTTATCTTTGATTTCATGAAAAGATATGGGCAAATCATCCGTGTTCTCCCGGAAAAACTGGAGGAATATAAAGAATTACATAAGAATGTATGGCCAGCCGTTCTCGAACAGATACACCGGTCCAATCTTCGTAATTACACCATCTATTATAATGATGGTTTGCTATTCAGTTACTACGAATATATTGGTGACGACTACCAGAAGGACATGGAAGCCATGGCAGCAGACAAGACCACACAGGAATGGTGGAAACTGACCAGTCCCTGTCAGGCGCCACTGGACACTGCTCCGCCGGGTGAATTTTATAGAATAGCTGAAGAAGTCTTTCACATCGACTGATTATTTCAGGGCGGTACCTGCAAGCACGGTTACTTTTATCCTGGCCGAACTCCATTCTGCCCGGTCGTCGATCACTCTGACCTCATAGATGTACACTCCCGGATATTGGAGATCCTTCAGATTTGCCCGGGAGTCGAGTTCATGCGTCAGCATGCCGGAAGAAGGCCCCGATATTTTTGTCCATATGAACCTCAATATTTTTCCATCTGTGTCAACAGAGGCAGATGCATCCAGCACCGTGGTTTCCCTTCCGGCCTGGACGACAATGTCCCCCGAAACTTTTGCAATAGGTTTTTTGTTTGGTTTGAATGACCTGTTTTGTGCCAGCATCCATTCGTAAACGTTAGGATTGTTGTACCGGTAGGTGGGATCATAGGCTCTTTTAACCCACACGTAATGTCCGCCATTTACGTATTGGATGGTGTTTGGATGCACTTCGGCCCCACAATCGATCACCGCCTTGATGGTGTTGACATTGCACGCGGGATTGGCAATCGTATCATCTACGGCGTGCACGGTCAGCACCGGAAGTTTGGCATTTGCCACATTGCAACCATTCGTGAGAAAACAGGGAGACACTACAGGAACAAGCCCGGCGAGTTTTTTGCCATTGTTTACTGAAGCCGCTGCATAGACCCAGGAAGCGCCACCACCGAGACTCAGACCGGTCAGAAAGATACGGTTGGTGTCGATCCGAAGATGGGACTTTCCGAACCGGATCATCTCATCGACATAATAATTTTGCCAGGTAGCATATCGGGAGGCGAGCTGAGGATAGATTACCACGAATCCTTCGGTTTTGCCATTCCAGGTAAAGCGCATGTCGTGACCCAGGACGATGAATTTGGGAATGCCGCAGCATTCGGTCTGTTTCAATGCAGGTTCAAGTCCATTTCCCTTTTCGCCAATACCATGAAGAAAAATGATCATCGGATACTTCGTTGTAGTGTCGTTGTTATACCCCGGAGGCAGGTACTGATAGAATCCGATCTTCTCCCCGTTGAGGGCGGTCAGGCGTCCGGCGGTTCGTTGCGCCGCTGCGTTCAATTGAAATATAAAAAGCAGAAAAAAAACAGTTCTGATGACCTTCCTTGATTTCACCTCTCTAAAATAGAATAGATCCATGTAATAACTAACTGATTGCCGAACTTTATGAAACAATCGTTGAAAATGAAGCAGCCGGATGAGATAATAAAAACACAGTTGTTTATCAATGGAAACTGGGTCGATGGCGAGAAGGGAACCACGTTTGATGTTGTTAACCCCGCAACTGGCGAACTGATCAGAAAGGTGGCTGAGGCTTCACTGGCTCAGGTAAAGGAGGCGATTGATGCCGCATATTCAGCTTTTCCTTCCTGGAGTAAGAAAACCGCGGGAGCACGCTCTGTTCTGCTCAGGAACTGGTTCAATCTCATAATTGAAAACAAGGAAGCCCTCGCCACTTTGATGACCATGGAGTGCGGCAAACCATACCGGGAAAGCCTGGGAGAGGTGGTCTATGGAGCCGGGTTTATCGAATGGTTTGCGGAGGAAGGAAAGCGGGCCTACGGCGATGTTATCCCTTCATTTGCGGATGGGAAGAGAGTAATGGTGATCCGGCAGCCCGTGGGTGTTGCGGCGGCAATTACCCCATGGAACTTCCCGCTGGCCATGGTTACCCGAAAACTAGCTCCCGCACTGGCGGCGGGGTGTACTTCAGTATTAAAGCCACCATCCCCGGCGCCGCTCACCTCGCTTGCCATTGCGGCCCTGGCCTCTCAGGCAGGTATCCCCGCGGGTGTCCTGAACGTGGTTACAGGAATGGATTCGGCAACGATAGGCAAAGAATTCTGCACCAATGACAAGATCCGCAAACTCTCGTTTACCGGATCAACGCAAGTGGGTAGAACCCTCCTGGAGGCCTGCGCCGCGGATATAAAAAAAGTATCGATGGAGCTGGGTGGGAATGCACCGCTGATCGTTTTTGAAGATGCCGATCTTGATGCGGCGGTGGAGGGCGCCATCGCCTCAAAATACCGGAATTCTGGTCAAACATGCGTCTGCGTTAACCGCATTCTGGCACATGATAAGATCTACGATGAGTTTCTGCGCAAACTCGTCAATGCCGTGCAAAAACTGAAAACGGGCAATGGGCTTGATGAAGATGTGAGTATCGGTCCGCTGATCAACAAGAAGGGCCTCGAAAAGGTTCAGGACCTTGTGCAGGATGCGCTTGCCCATGGTGGATCCTTGCTGACGGGCGGAAAGACCCTGGGAGGATTATTCTACCAGCCTACGGTGATAGGTGATGCCAATCCAACTATGCGCCTTGCACAGGAGGAAATATTTGGACCCGTGGCCCCGGTTTTTCGATTCAGATCGGAAGACGAAGCCGTCATGATGGCCAATGATACCATCTTCGGACTGGCATCTTATTTTTACAGCAGGGATGTGTCGCGTTGCTGGAGGGTGGCTGAGGGCCTTGAATATGGAATGGTAGGAATCAATACGGGATTGATCTCTTCAGAAACGGCTCCTTTCGGGGGAGTAAAGCAATCCGGGCTGGGAAGAGAGGGTTCGAAGTATGGACTGGATGAGTATATGGAGCTGAAATATCTTTGTTATGGCGAGATCAATTAGAAGTAAAACTACCCGGTAATAAGGGCTTGCTCTTACCATTTTCACCAGTTAATTTTTAGTCAGGCAGATTCGATATTCAAAGGCTTGGATGTACCACAAAGGTGGATGATATTTGTCCTGTCACCGGAATTATCCAACCGATGAAAAACCAACAAGATCCCTTAACCCGATGAAGACCATTGAATCATCACCCTAGATTAACGCAAACAGGCCCATTAGCCGACCCGTTTTGATCGTTCCCTTGGAAACAAAATCCAACTAAGAAAAACCCACAACAAGTTGTGGGATTTTTTTTGCCTTACCTTTTCCTTCCTGTCTTTTTCTTCGGACCTGTTTTCTTTTTCGCTGCTGATCTTTTCTTCGAAGCAGATCTTTTTTTAGCTGTTTTTTTCGGAGCCGACTTTTTCTTCGCCGCTGATTTTTTCTTTGGAGCAGACTTCTTTTTTGCCGCTTTCTTATTTGGGTTAGGTGGAACCTTGGCGCCCTTTTCTCTCGCTTCCGACAGACCAATAGCAATGGCCTGTTTTCTTGAAGTAACCTTTTGCCCGCTTCTGCCTGATTTGAGTTTACCCTGCTTCATTTCTTTCATCGCGCGCTCCACCTTGTCGCCAGATTTTTTTGAGTACTTTGCCATAAGACATATTTTCTCCTACTGAATAGAAAATATTGTGCCTTTGACGGTTGAATTCAGGATACAAATACTGCTCTTCCCTGTTTCGCCGAGTCATAACAGGCATAAACCAGTTGAATGGTGCGGAGGTTATCAGCTCCGGTATTCTCCGCGCTTTTGCCCAGCATCCCTTCCAGAATGTTCCGGTTGCAATCCACGATACTCGAGTGAACAAGGGCGTAGGCGGGATCTGCCCAGGAGTACTGAGTGGGGCTAACATTTTCTTTTACCGTTCCCGATTTCGTGGTAACCCTGATTTCAAAATCATGGGCCAGTTGAATGCTTCCTTCTGATCCTTCAACGAGGACAAGAGTCTGGGGAAAGCTTTCCTTTTCCAGGATGGATGCATATGACATTTCTGCATAGCAGCTGAGGCCGTTTTTCATTTGCATAAGCACGTTGGCGACATCCTCACCCCTGATACCGGCATTCACCCTTTGTGTTGTGCAGTAAAGCGAACTCGCCTCACCAAATAGGAACCGGCAGATGTCAAGCACGTGAGAGCCAATATCAGTAAGTATAAATTGCTCGAGGTTGGCGAGGAAGGGTTGGTTTTCAAATACCGGGAAGGCGGAACAAAACGATACTCTTGCCTTGAAAGGCTCGCCGATAATTCCCGAACCGAGTAATTTTTTCAAAGTCCTGATTGGGGCCTGCCACCTGAAGTTTTCATGGACGAATAATTTTATCCGTCGTTCTTCACAATATACAAGCATGCTTTCGGCTTCGGCAACTGAAGGAGCCATAGGTTTCTGACAGATCACATTGACGCCTCTTGCGGCGGCGAGTTTGGTGAAGAGGGGATGGGTGTCTACGTCGGTAATAATGTCTACAAAATCGGGTTTTTCCTGGTCAAGCATTTCTTCGACGTCGGAGTACACGGCGGGCACATTGAATTTGCGCGCGATTTCCTCAGCCCTCGGTCTTGTTCTGTTGTAAACAGCGACCAACTCTGTACCAGGAAATTCTTTCCACGCAGGGATCTGAAAGTTGGACCAGAATCCGGTACCAATGACTGCGAAACGAAGGGGGGACGACATCGGGGTGGTCTGATTTAGCGGCTGAAGATAAGGCGCGTCTTAATATTTTCTGTGCTGTGCCGGCCGTCTTTTTCCGAACTTCATAAGATGCGTATTCTCTGGAAGTATCTTCAGCCGCAGCGAAATGTTATCCTGTTATCATTGTTACTCGCTACGGTTGCGCAATTACTTACACTACTCGACCCTATTATTTTTGGGAAGATCATTGATGACTATGCGAACAATCATCAACATCGTCCGCAGGAAGAGCTGATCAGGGGGGTGCTGTTCTGGCTTGCCGTGGCCGTTGCCATCGCGCTGGCCGGCAGGCTGGCAAAGGCCTTCCAGGATTACACCACCAGACTGGGGGTTGCCAGGTTTGGCATGCAGATATTCAACGACGGTTTGAAACAAACACTGAGATTAAATTTTCAGGAATATGAGGAAAGCAGAAGCGGCGAGACTCTTTCCATTTTGCAAAAAGTAAAAACCGACACAGAACGATTCATTAGTTCCTTCATCAATATTCTTTTTTCCTCCTTTGTGGGCATCGGTTTCCTGATCTGGTATTCGGTAACTAAAAACTGGCTGCTGGTGCCTGTGTTTGTGATTGGCATACTCGTACTCGGATCGCTGACGGGCATGCTGTCAAAAAAAATAAAAACAGTCCAGCGGTCGATCAACAGGGAGACCAATAAGATGAGTGGCGTGATCACGGAAAGTCTAAGGAACATAGAACTGGTCAAGAGCCTGGGACTTACCTTCCCCGAGATTCGCCGGTTAAGGGAACAAACCAAAAAGATATTTGACCTGGAGCTGGTAAAAGTGAGGAAGGTAAGAACACTGTCTTTTCTCCAGGGAACAACCTTGAATCTATTGCGGCAATCTATACTTTTTATCCTGCTCTGGCTCATCTTCAGGGATGTACTTTCCACGGGTGAACTGATCACGATGCAATTTATTTCTACTTCTATTTTCGGTCCGCTGCAGGATCTTGGTAACATCATTCTTCAGTACCGGGAAGTGGAGGCATCGGTAAATAATTTTGACGTGCTGATGAAAAAGCCAATCGAGGAAAGGCCGGAGAACCCTGTAGAGATTGGGCCCTTACAAACCCTCAGTTTTAATGAAGTTGTTTTTCAGCACCGCACTGCGGTCGTCAAGGCGATTGATGGCATCAGTTTCCGCGTAAGCTCAGGTGAAACTATTGCCTTTGTTGGGCCATCGGGTTCGGGCAAGAGCACCCTGGTAAAATTGCTTGTCGGGCTTTACCATCCCATCAGCGGCAGCATTTCTTTTAACGATCAGCTTTCTACCGACATCAGGTATAACGCACTGCGAAGACAGATTGGGTTCGTGACCCAGGACACCCAATTGTTTGCGGGCACCATTAAAGACAATCTTCTTTTTGTAAAGGGCGATGCTACGGACGACGAAATGCTGGATGTGTTATACAAGGCTTCGTGCGCAGGACTGCTGGCCAAAAGTCCGGCCGGGCTTAACACCATGCTTGGCGAGGGCGGAATGAAACTTTCCGGTGGCGAGAAACAAAGGGTATCCATCGCCAGGGCCTTGTTGAGAAATCCGCGACTCCTGATTTTTGACGAGGCCACATCGGCGCTCGATTCACTGACGGAAGAGGACATCAACAATACCATTCGCAACCTTCCTTCACTCAGCGAAAGGATCACCATCATCATTGCGCATAGACTTAGTACGATCATCCATGCAGATACGATCTATGTGCTGGAGCGGGGTAAGATCGTTGAAACGGGTACCCATGCGGGCCTATTGGCGACCAAGGGTCTTTACTATGCTATGTGGAGACAGCAGGTAGGTGAACGGAGGGATGTTGCTTCAGTGCCTGTAGAATAGTAAATAGATGAGCCAACCCATAAGGAGAATCAGAAAGAAAATAAAGACAATCAGGAGGATGTTGAGTTTTCGGTTGTTCCGAACCGCTTTAGCGGCGGAACGCTCTTTCACCAGGTCCGGTAGCAGAATATTGGACAGCCGAAGCAAAAGGGGAACTACGACAAGGTCGTCGAGATACCCGGCAAATGGAACAATATCGGGAACGAAGTCAACCGGGCTCACGAGATAAGCCAGCGATAGAAATGTGATGATCTTGGGCAGCAGCGGAGTTTCTTTGTCTCGCACCGCAAAAAAAAGCGTAAAGATGTCTTTGCGCAGTGACCATTTACTGGTCGATTGTTTCTTTGTTTGTGGTGTCTTCTGCATAGATCGATTCATTTCATTACCCTCAAGCCTAGCCAAACCGAAGTGATGCCAACTATCGAGCTAAGAAGGATATAGGCCAGGGCGGTGAGAACCTGGTTGGTCTGGAGCAATTTCAGGTTCTCCGCCGCGAAGGCTGAAAACGTGGTATATCCTCCGCAGAATCCCGTAATGAAGAGTAATTTCCATAGCGGGTCAGTGGCTGTATCCCTTAAAAACATGCCCATAAACAACCCAATGAGGAAAGATCCCGTACAATTAATAAAGAAAGTTGCGAATGGGAATCCCGAAGGGTTGAATGAATCGGCAAACCGGTTGATCAGGAACCTTAGCATTGTTCCTGCCGCACCACCGGCACCTACCAGGAAAAGTTGTCGGATCATCCTCAAAATGTTGAGGTTGTAATTTATACCATAATGAGACCGGCAATTAAAAAATTAAGTAATTTGTTGGGGGAAAATCCCTTATGAAAGGACGAGGCTTATCAAAACAACTGCAATGAGGAGACCCATGAAGGACCAGAGATCCGTGAACCTGATCGGAACATGCATGCACCCACCTGGTAAATGCCAAATCAGTTTCATTTATTATTTTATTTGTACGATCAGTATGGTTATCGCCTTTACCAACACAAAGGCCGAAACGGATCCTGCACCAACTCACACCTCTTTGTTTGCAAATTATGTCGCCGACACTACGATCCGGGGCAGGATTGTCGACAGCGCTGGTGCGCCACTGAGTGGGGTGTCCGTAACCATCAAAGGTTCCCGGCGAGGAACCGTTACCGGTGCCAACGGCGAATACACGTTGTATAATGTGCCATCAAGAGCAACCATCGTGGTCAGTAATGTTGGATATCAGACCGAGCAGCTACGTCTATCGAGTGGGCAGGCAAATTTATCGCTCATCTTGCTTCCGGATGTCAGCGCCCTGACGGATGTGGTCGTGACAGGGTTTCAACGGATCGATAAAAAGCAATTCACCGGAGCTGCGGTAAAACTCGGCATGGACCAGATCAAGACCGAGGGCATGCTCGACGTAAGCAGGATGCTGGAAGGACGGGCAGCCGGGGTAGCCGTTCAGAACGTGTCGGGAACATTTGGAGCTGCGCCAAAGATCAGGATCCGCGGTGCCACTTCGATCACCGGGGAAAACAAACCACTTTGGGTAGTTGATGGAGTTGTACTGGAAGACATAATAAATATATCTAACGATCAGCTGGCGAGTGGCGATCCCAATACGCTGCTGGGTTCATCCGTGGCCGGATTGAATCCGAGTGATATTGAGAGTTTTGACATTCTGAAGGATGCTTCGGCAACTGCACTCTACGGCGCCAGGGCCATGAATGGAGTTATCGTCATCACAACCCGGAAGGGTAAGGCCGGCAGCTTGCGGGTAAACTATACCGGTAATTTCAGCGTGCAGTTAAAACCTTCTTACTCGAATTATAACATCATGAATTCTGCCGACCAGATGTCGGTATATGCCGAACTGGAAAGGAAGGGAGCCCTCAACTATTCAGAAGTTGCCGGTCGTTCCGAAACGGGTATCTATGGCAAGTGGGAGCAGATGATCGCCTACGATTCTACAATCGGTGGACCACAAATCATCAACACACCGGAAAACAAAGCTGAATTCCTTAGCCGGTATGCAACAAGCAACACCGACTGGTTCGACGTGTTGTTCCGTAATTCCTTTACCCAGGAACATTCCCTCAGTCTTTCCCATGGATCGGAAAAGGCCCAATCCTATTTCTCCGTAGGGTTTACCAATGACCAGGGCTGGACTATTGCAGACCGCGTGCGGCGCTTCACCGCCAATCTCAACAACACGTATAATTTTACCAATAAACTGAGTGCAGGATTCAAGGTAACCGGATCCGTGCGTCAGCAGAAAACTCCGGGCACAATCGCTCGTAGGGACGATCCGGTGGCAGGAGCTTACGACAGGGACTTCGACATCAATCCCTTCAATTTTGCCCTGCGCTCCAGTCGTGTACTGACCGCTTACGACGAGAACGGAGATCTGGAATATTTCAGGAGAAACTACACCGACTTCAACATCGTCAATGAACTCCGGAATAATTATATTGACTTAAACGTTGTCGACGTAAGCCTTTTGGGCAACTTAAAATACAAGATATTACCCTGGATGACCTATGATTTCAATGGCGCAATTCGCTATGTGAATGCGACAAAGGAACACCAGATCACAGAAAATTCGAACCAGGCCAATGCCTATCGGGCTGCCTCCACATCAGAAATCGCAAAAAACAACAGGTTTCTTTACACCGATCCGGATAATCCCAATGCTCTGCCGGTTTCGGTTCTGCCCTATGGTGGTTTTTATAACACCGAAACGGATGTGCTGAAGAACTATACCTTCCGCAACACGGTGTCATTTGATCATCTTTTTTCCCGTCGCCATCAGATCAATGCACTGGTAGGACAGGAGGTGAAGTACTCTGACAGACCGAACACAAGCCACCTTGGTTTTGGATACCAGTACGACAATGGCGGGATCCCTTTTGTGGATTACCGCATTGTAAAACAATACCTCGAGAACAGTCTTCAGTTTTATGAACACAGCAATGAATCCGAAAGATTCGTGGGCTATTTCGGGAATTTGCGGTATTCATACAACAACAAATATGTGCTGGAAGGCACACTGAGAAGGGATGGTTCAAATCGATTGGGCCGATCCTCGAAAGCAAGATGGCTCAACTCTTACACCATTGCGGGTCGTTGGAATGCGGCGGAAGAAAACTTCATAAAAAACATCAGTGAGATCAGCTACCTCACGCTCCGGGCAAGTTATGGCCTAAATGCCAATTATGGAGATGCAACAAATTCACTTGCTGTATTGAAAACCAAATTGACTAACAGGCCCTATCTGACCGACAGGCAACTGGCCATTGATATCGAGAACCTGGAAAATTCAGACCTCACCTGGGAGAAAAAGTATGAAACTAATGTGGGCGTCGACCTCGGTTTGCTTCAGAACCGGCTAAACATTAGCATTGATGCCTACCAGCGCAAAAGCCTGGATCTGATCAATGAGATCAGAACATCCGCTATTGGTGGGCAACTCGTAAAAGTGGCCAATTACGCCGACCTCAAATCACATGGCATCGAATTCAGCGTCGGAGGTACACCGGTTAGACTGCGCAATTTCAGCTGGCAGACCAACCTCACTTTCGGGTACAACACCAACGAGATTACCAGGGCCGACAATTTTCCGCTGATATTCGACCTTGTTGTTCCGGAAGGAGGGGCGCTTGTAGGTCATCCAGTGCGGGGACTGTATTCGATTCCATTTGCAGGGCTGACCGATGAGGGTGTGCCCAGGTTTTTAAGTGAAAAGGGGGATACAAGTGTTGGCGTTTATCTTCAGAGTGATCAGATCGGCAACCTCAAGTACGAAGGCCCGATCGATCCGACCATTCTTGGCGGGTTCACCAATACGTTCAATTATAAAAACATCAGTTTCTCCGTTCATGTCTCTTACCAGCTGGGCAACAAGATCCGTTTGTACC
The DNA here is from genome assembly GCA_963808065.1 of uncultured Chitinophagaceae bacterium. Classification (GTDB taxonomy): domain Bacteria; phylum Bacteroidota; class Bacteroidia; order Chitinophagales; family Chitinophagaceae; genus Flavitalea. Next base: position 108,255 of record CAWEEK010000005.1, on the reverse strand, counting down.
CCTCCTTCAGAAGTGGATATTCCGACCTCGACGCCTTGCCAAATGAATTTAAGAACCGATGGGTGCTGCCGGGTGATGAGCAGGTGACCAATATCCCTTCAATTGTGAGTCCTTACCTGAATTTTGATTTCGATGGTGCGGGGAACTATCCTTATAACATCTATAATTATTCTGATGTGAGGGTGGTTGATGGATCCTTTGTGCGACTGAAGACGGTACGACTTAGTTATTCCATCCCGCAAAGCATTGTAAATCGTACTCCTTTTAACAATCTCAGCCTGGACCTTACGGGTAATAACCTCTTCCTGATTTATGCCGACCCCGACCTGAATGGTCAGGATCCTGAGTTTTTTAATGCCGGTGGCGTGGCGCAGCCATTGAGTAAACAGGTGATCCTTTCATTAAAAATTGGTTTGTGATGATGAATCTGAATTACAAGGCTGTGCTACTCTGTGCTGTTGTTTTTTTATTTACAGCCTGCAATAAATACCTCGAGAAGGAGCCGGACAATCGCACAAATATTACCACCCCGGACCAGCTTGCCCAATTGCTGACTACGGCATATCCACAGGGTAACTATATTCCTTTTCTCGAAGCCATGTCGGACAATGCGGAAGACAAAGGCTTCACAGGCACAACCGATGAGGACCTCAACCGCATCAACCGCTCGTCTTATCGGTTCGAGGTGGTAGAGATCTCTCCCGACAGAGAAGATGGGCCGGATTTTTATTGGGCTTCTTGTTACAAGGCCATCGCCGCCGCCAACCAGGCCCTGGAAATTATCGACAATACTGCCGACAAATCTTTGCTGAACCCTCATCGTGGGGAGGCCCTGCTGGCTCGCGCCTATGCGCATTTTATGCTGGTGACACTATTTGCCAAAGTCTATGATCCCGCAACGGCAGACTCCGATCCGGGTATACCCTATGTCACAACCCGCGAAACCACGGTTTTCCAGCAATATGAAAGAAAGACTGTGGCATTTGTTTATGAGATGATCGAAAAGGATTTGTTGGAGGGCTATCCTCTGATCGATGAGAAAATATATGGGATAGCGCCGGCCTTCCATTTCAACAAAGCCGCAGCCGCGGCCTTTGCCGCGAGGTTTTACCTTTTCAAAAGAGACTATGAAAAGGTGATCACCTATGCCAACGCGGCTTTACCAGGCACCACGGCAGAGAACCTTCGCCCCTGGAATACGGTGCTCAGCAATCTACCTTATGTGGAATTGCAGGCCGAATATTCAAAAACGACACTCAAAGGAAACCTGCTGTTGCAGGAAGCTCCGTCCATTTGGGGCCGGTCTTACGCCTCGTTACGATATGGTCTGGGGGAGCAGGTGGCCAACCGGATCCTTGTCCAGCCCAATGCCACGGGGCAAAACTTCGACTATCCGCTCTATGGTTCGGATGCCACCAATTATAACATTCCGAAGTTCCATGAATATTTTGTGCGGCAGGACATCAATGCGAACACGGGTATACCGTACAATACCATTCCGCTGCTAACCGCCGAGGAAGCCCTGCTCAACAGGGCCGAGGCTTACCTGGCAATAGGCAACAGGAACCTGGCCATTGCAGATCTGAATAGTTTTGCCAGCCAGAATATGACGAATTACACCGGTGCCGATGCCCTGACCGCCTCGAAACTGACGAGTTACTATGAACTCGATGTGGTCTCTTCCATTTTCAGTGCCATCCTGGATTTCAAACAGGCTTTTTTCATCCACGAAGGATTGCGCTGGCTCGACATCATCCGGGTCAATATCCCCATTCTACATACGACAAGAGAAGGTGAGGTGCTGGTGTTAGACCGTGGTGACCCGAAACGAATTCTGCAACTGCCGGCATTAACAAAACAGGCTGGCCTGGAACCGAATACCCGATAATAACGTAGTTATGAATACCGTGAAGCAGTTTTTATTTTTAGTACTGGTGATTCAGTTTCTTTCCTGCAACAAAAAGGAAGACCTGAACTATGTTCAGCCTCCTGGCTTGGGTGGCGACACCTGGGAAAAAACGGCTATTGACAACTGGATCTACGACAGCCTCACCCTTCCTTATAATATTGCGGTGAAATACAAGTGGGATGCCTGGGAGTTGCAGCAGCTCGACCGTGATATCACGCCACCCGATGAAGCCAAGATCATACCGGCCCTCTCTATCCTTAAACAGGTCTGGATCGATCCCTATATCGCGGAAACCGGCAGTGAAGTTTTCATAAAACAGTTCTCTCCCAAACAACTGATCATGTTGGGAAGCGTACAGTACGAAGCCAATCAAACTGCCTTACTGGGAACAGCAGAAGGAGGGAAGAGCATTACCTTCTTCGACATCAATCAGAATTATTTTTCCGACAGGGAAAGTTCGGTGTTGCAGATGATCCACGCTGCCCATCACGAGTTTGCCCACATCCTTCACCAGAACATTCTATATCCCCCGGAATTCAAAACTGTGTACCAGCGGTTTGGCCTGGATGGTTATTCGGCGACCTGGTTCAATGTCAGCTCCCAGGAAGCCCTTAGTAATGGATATATAACACCCTATGCCTCCTCGGGAGATATTGATGACTTTGCGGAAATGGTGTCCAACATGCTGATGCTTGGTAAGCAAAGATTTGACGAACTCGTCAACTTTCAGAACAGCGATGCCCGGCAGGCACTAAGAACCAAAGAAGAAATCATCGTACAATACCTGCTTAAAAATTATAAAATCGATTTCTACAGTTTGCAGAACCGGGTGCAACAGGCGGTTCGGGCCAATACTCCGGACTATGACCTTAGTGAAATGTTTGGTTTCGATAAAGCATTTCCTGCGGTTAGTGTCAATCCCGGTAATCCGGCCCTGATACCCTTGCCTTCAGCATTTTTGTCGATCTACAATCTTGTTCGTGATTCAATCAACGCTTCTTCCTACGACATAATCATGGACTCGATAGAGATACGTAACCAGGCAGCCGACTCATCCACACTCCGCATTTTTGTGCATCGCGATGAGATACTTTTTGCGATCGATTATATTTTTTCCACCACACAGCCAGGCAGCGATACTTACGACTATACTTTCGTGCGGCCAGAGGGCAGCGGAGAACTATTGGAAACCCAGGCAGCTCCTTTGATCAACTATTTTAATGATCATAATTTCAAACTGGAATGGTATAAAAAACCTGATGAATCCATAACTCCCCGGGCGAAATTTATACCTATTGACCTTCAATCGGCATTTTTCATCGGGCAGTTGGTAGAGTAACCAAATAACGTGGCGCTATGAGACTATTTTGTATTATACTGTTAAGTGTGACACTGATGCTGACCGGGTGCACAAAAAAATCCGACCTTTTATTTCCCGGGACGGCAGATGAGCGGATCTCTGAAAGCCTGAAGGCTTATCAGGATAAGCTGAGCGGTGCACCAGGCTGGAAGCTCTTTGTCTATCCTTCAGGATTGTTGTCTCTCGGCATCGAAGTAGGAGGACTGACTTATTATATGAAATTCACCAGCGCCAACAGGGTCACGATGATTGGTGACTTTAATCAGTCGATGGCGGATACGGCCAAGGAGAGCAGCTATCGGTTGAAATCCTTACAGAAGACGTCGCTCATTTTTGATACTTACAGCTACATCCATGTAGCGGCTGATCCGGAGGGGTCGATTTCTGAGAGTCCTTCAGGCATGAATGGTTTTGGTTGGGGCACCGACTTTGATTTCGGATTCACTTCAGCTTTGCCAGGAGACACACTTTTTCTCGAAGGAAATTTCAACCATAGCATGGCCGTAATGATTCCACTGTCACAGGAAGAAGCCGATGCTGCCTTCGGTGGTCAGCTCGGACATATTGTTGCGGTCACCAAAGAATTCAATGATGAGAATTCTTTTCTGTACTTCCCAGCCACCGATGGCCATAAGATCGGCGTGGCCTTCAATCTGACCTTGTTCATCCTGAATTTTAATCACCTGGATGAAAATGGCAACCTTGTCACGGTGTCCGCACCTTTCAGCCGGACGACCACTGGGATACACTTCAAAAACCCGGTTACGGTTGGCGGTTATACTTTTCAGGACTTAGTTTGGGATGATGCGCAGAAAACTTATTATATAGAAGCCGGTGGTAACCGGGTAAATATTACCGATGCGGGGACGCCCGTGATTCCTTTTGACAAATTGCTGGGATCAGCCATAAATACCATTGTTGTGCCTCCTGATTCTCTGCCCGGTCAGTCGACTTCGTTCCGGACTGCTTTTGCCGATGCGCAGACTGCTCTTCAGAATGGCCCCTATGGGCTGACCATCGAGGAATTGGATTACACCTTTGATGCAGCCAGCAAGACGATGATCTATGACATTTATGTTTCACAGAGTGGTGGCCTGTATCTTGCACGTTTCAGCTATACCTATGAGGCCAATACGCAGGGTAATATTAAGTTTACACGAACTTCTGCCAATGGCAATGCCCAACTGATTATTGAGGACCTGGGGCCGTTGCTTCAGCACATCGACAACGACCGGTTTCATATAGATTATTTTAATACGCCGGACAGCAAGCTGGCTCAGTTTAAGAGTGTAACCGATCCGGGATACTTCTTCACCGGAAATTATTAGAATAAACAGGGTGATTGTTTGGCAGGTAATATTTTTCCCTATATTTATGAAGAGCATTTTTCTTAACCATTTCAAGTATTTTTCCCCTTAATAGTACCAAAATCGCAAGTATGAGAAAGATCCATTTTATTCTGCCAATTGTGCTGGCATTATTTGTCTTTGTTGCCTGTAAAAAAGGGGATACCGGCCCTGCTGGTCCCGCTGGCCCCGCCGGTCCTGCTGGTCCCGCTGGTGCTGATGGTCCTGCCGGAACAGCAAACGTGATCTACTCCGATTGGCTGGAAGTAATCTTTGACGAAGACACCGCAACTAACAGCTGGAACGCCATCATCCCGGCTCCAGGGCTTACTGCGGATATTCTTAATAGTGGTGATGTTAAGGTGTACTTCAACCTTGGCAGCGCTGATGATCCCGTTGTATTTCCGATTCCATATTTTGACGGACAGACGATTGTTACCCCGGTATTTGTAACAGACAGTATCGTACTCTCATCAACAGATGACGTCAGTACCAAGCTGGATTCGGCAAGTAATGAGAAGTTCCTGTTCTACAGGTATGTGTTGATCCCAGGTGGAGAACAGGCTTACAGTGGTGTGGATTTCAAAAACTACCTGTCCGTGAAACAAAAATTTGACATGAAGGATTAAGGCCATCATTAATATAACGAGGCCCGGCAATGCCGGGCTTTTTTTTTGCTTATATGAATAATCAAACAAATTGTATTTCTCTTAATCGCGGTTCACTTAGCGCTTAGCGTAGAAACCCACTTTACGCGCTCCGTTTTCTCTTTCCTGGTGGCACGAATTTTTTAGGCCACAACTCATGGCAAAGGCATCAAAAAAAGCAAATTCTAAAAAGGCAGCGCCAAAAAGAGCAGCGCCAAAAAAAAGTCGAACCACCGCAACCGCAAAAAAAACTCCGGCGAAAAAAACAACCAGGAAATGGTCGGCGAAGGTGACCAACACCAGCGATGCCCTTGACCTGCAGCCGAAAGTTTTTGAATCAAAGGACCCCGTCAAAATCGCGCGTTCACTCAAACGTTCCGCCGATAAAAGTAACCGAAGAAAAACGACTCCGTTTCAGTCTGCGATGTCCATGCTGAATTTCTACATCAACAGGGCAGGGAAGAATCTTACAGCAAAAGAAAAAGCGCCGCTCGAAAAAGCAAAGGATGAACTTAGAAGGCTTTATGGCAAAGAGGATTGATGTCATCCGGCGGTTTTAAGTATTTTCGCGTGCTAATGCCTGCCTCATGAATTGTTTTCGCGGACTTCCAGTTATTATTTTTTGCCTCTGTCTGCCCGGTGCAATCGTTCACGCGCAGAAAAACTTTACCAACCCTCTTCTGCCTTCAGGCCCCGATCCCTGGAGCATCTACCATGATGGTTTTTATTACTACACAAATTCTATGCAGGATAGCATCGTGATCTGGAAAACCCGCTCAATTGCCGAATTGAAAACTGCCGAGAGAAAAACCATTTTTCTCCCACCAAAAGATTCCGCCTACTCGCGCCAGCTCTGGGCTCCAGAGATCCACCTGATCAACGATAAATGGTACGTTTATTTTGCGGCGGATGATGGAAACAACGACCACCACAGGATGTATGTGCTCGAAAATAACACCAGTGATCCGATGAACGACCAATGGAGCTTCAAAGGCAAGGTGGCCAATGCCGATGATCACTGGGCCATCGATGGTTCGGTATTTTCACACCAGGGAGCATTATATATGATCTGGTCGGGCTGGGAGGGCGACGCCAATGGAATGCAAAGCATTTACATCGCGAGGATGAAAAATCCATGGACAGTCGAGGGTTCAAGGCACCGGATCTCCTCACCCGTTTACGGATGGGAACGATCTGGTAAACTTAATGATCCCGATAATCCCCCTGTTGTTTATGTAAACGAAGGACCACAGATACTAACCCGGAACAATAAAGTCTTCCTGATCTATTCGGCCAGCGGATGCTGGACCGATCAGTATTCACTTGGCATGCTCACGGCATCGGCTGAGAGCAATCTGCTTGATTCTGCATCATGGCATAAATCTACCGGTCCTGTATTCACCGCTTCGGCAAAAAATAAAGTATTTGCACCGGGTCATAATTCCTTTTTCAAATCACCGGATGGAACAGAAGACTGGATATTATATCACGCCAACCCCGCACCAGGACAGGGTTGTGGAAGACAGCGAAGCCCCCGGGCCCAAAAGTTTACCTGGTCGGCCGATGGGCTGCCGGTATTTGGCGAGCCGGTAAGTACAGGCAAGTTGCTTGCCATTCCTTCCACTGGAAAATGAAAACTAAATTGCCATTTCAGCAGAAAGAAAAGACAATATCCACCCTTGCCGGGCGACCATTCCGGAGTAACTTGATGCCATGATTAAAGTTGGACTCTTTGTTCCATGTTATATCGATCAATTTTATCCGCAGGTAGCCGTCGCCACACTTGAATTACTCGAACGGAATGGCTGTGAAGTGAGCTTTCCATTAGAACAGACTTGTTGCGGCCAACCAATGGCAAACAGCGGATTCAGGAAATACACAGCGGGCTGTGACGACAATTTCGTCAGGAATTTCAGTTCTTTCGATTATATAGTTGCTCCTTCCGGAAGTTGTGTACTCCACGTAAAGGAGCATCTTCACAGTGGCCAGGACAATGAAGACAGGCATGTCCGTGAGTCGATCTATGAGCTTTCCGAGTTTATGGTTGACGTATTAAAAGTTAATGAGTTGCCGGCGAAGTTTCCACACAAGGTTGGACTTCATGTCAGTTGTCATGGGCAAAGAGGACTGGGATTGTCGAGCATGACTGAATTGGTAGCTCCTGCATTTTCAAAACCTGAACATTTACTGAACATGGTTGAAGGACTGGAGATCATCAAACCCGAGCGGGCCGATGAATGCTGCGGATTCGGAGGAACCTTCTGTGTATTTGAAGAGGCAGTGTCGGTAAAAATGGGGAAAGACCGCCTGCACGAACACCTCAGCAATGGAGTTGAGTACATCACCAGTAATGATGTCAGCTGCCTGATGCACCTGGAAGGTTTATTGAAAAGAGCCAAGAGCCCTGTCCAGGTCAGGCATATCGCTGAGATCTTAAACGCAAACGCAAATTAAGATGAACGATCAGTTTGCAGATCACGCCGAGTTGTCCCTGGCGTTCAACAAGGATGAACCAAGGGTGAAATGGCACGACGAAACGCTTTGGTTCGTGCGACATAAACGCGACCTGGCTGCGAGGAAGATTCCGGAATGGGAACAACTTCGTGATCTCGCTTCTGCAATTAAGAATCATACGCTTTCGGAACTCGATCATTATCTCGCTGAATTTGAAAGAAATGCCATGGCCAACGGTGTCCAGGTGCATTGGGCTGAGGATGGCGCTGAACACAACGCCATTATGATGAAACTGATCCGGGATCACCGTGTCACCAGGGTAGTTAAGAGCAAATCTATGCTCACCGAAGAGTGTGGGTTGAATACGAGGTTGCGTGAGGAAGGAATTGAAGTGGTAGACACTGACCTCGGTGAAAGAATTGTCCAGTTCAGAAATGAACATCCCAGCCACATTGTGCTTCCTGCCATTCATTTAAAAAAGGAAGACGTCAGCAACACGTTTCATGAACACCTTCAGACTGAAAAAGGAAATAACGATCCGCAATACCTTACCGAGGCCGCAAGACAACACCTGAGAAACAAATTTATTCACGCGCAGCTCGCTATCACAGGGGTCAATTTCGCCATTGCTGAAACTGGCGGAATCGTGGTTTGTACCAATGAGGGTAATGCAGATTTTGGCGCACACGCGGCTGAAGTTCATGTTGCTTCAATGGGTATCGAGAAGATCATTCCGAAATCAGAACACCTTGGGGTGTTCCTGAGGTTGCTGGCCAGAAGTGCAACCGGTCAACCAATTACCACATATTCCAGTCATTTTCACAGGCCGGCACCAGGAAAGCAAATGCACGTGATCATCGTCGATAATGGAAGATCGCGACAGCTCGGGCGGCCCGATTTCCGAAATTCGCTCAAGTGTATACGTTGCGCGGCCTGTTTCAATACCTGCCCGGTGTACCGCAGGAGCGGAGGCCATAGCTATCACAGTACAGTGGCCGGGCCGATAGGAGCGATCCTCAACCCGAATCTGGATATGAGGAAGAACGCTGATCTTCCCTTTGCATCCACCCTGTGTGGCTCATGCAGCAATGTTTGTCCGGTCAAGATCGACATTCACGACCAATTGTGGAAGTGGAGACAGGTGTTGGTGGAAGAAGGTTTTGTACCAACGTCAAAAAAAATGGGCATGAAGGGAATGTCATTCATCCTCACACATCCGGCGGTCTACCGGGTAGCAGGGAAGTTTGGCAGATGGGTGTTGCGGATCTTGCCTTTCCTTGCGGAAAATAAATCACTGAATCCCTGGTACAGGCAGCGCGAGATGCCTGCTGCACCGAAACACAGTTTCAGGGAATGGTATAAAAAGAATAGAAAATGAGTGCCAGGGATAATATCCTCAAAGCGGTGGCCGCCAACAAACCTCCGTCCGTTGTCGCACCGGACATTGATGTAAAAAGGACGGATCCTCTACCCGTCGGTGATGCCTTCGAGGTGGCAGTGAAGAATCTCAGCGCAACCTGTACTAAAGTGGCCACCCTTCAGGAAGCGCTGCAAATGATCCAGGCAAAAGATGCCGCACTAACAAACAGGATCAACCTGATTGATGCGGATCAGCAACTCCGCGATTCGATTGCAAAGGCTGATTCGCATGCATTGCAGCTGGTTTCCAAATCCTATATACGCGGCACTCTTGGAGTGGCCGAGAACGGTGCGATCTGGGTCAGTGAGCCCGACATGGGCAACCGGCTTTTGCCCTTTATTACAGAACACCTGGTAATTGTAATAAATACAGCCGACCTGGTCTACAATATGCACGATGCTTATCAAAGGATTAAAATCAATGAATATGGATATGGCGTGTTCATTGCAGGACCGTCAAAGACAGCTGACATCGAACAATCACTCGTGATCGGAGCCCATGGGCCAAGAAGTCTTGAGGTGTACCTGGTAGGGGAGTGAGGCTCAGTTACTATTGTTCAGGTATTCGCGCTGGTAGCTCAACGGCGTTTTATTCGTGATCATTTTGAAATACTGGGATTGGGGAAATAAAAAAACCGGATGAGTATTCATCCGGTTATATGGTACATATTGGGTTAGTCTACTCTTTTTCGTAAAGCACGATCTCGCAGCGTCGATTCATCCAGGCCGTATTCGGATCTTCGTTCTTTACAGCTGGGTTCAATTTTCCATAGCTGGACTGTATGATCCTCTCTGAACCAATGCCCATACTATTAAGATAATCAAAGACCATCTTCGCCCTTCTTTTGGATAGCGGTGAATTATACTGTTCGCTTCCCGACTGATCGGTATGTCCTTTAAGATGAACCATAAGGTTTGGATTACCCTTCAGCCGCGATATCACCTGGTCGATGGTGCCAAAGGCGCTCGTGGTCAGTGAATATTGATCGTAATAGAAGTAAATGATGTATTTCTTCGCCGCCTTCAGACGCATTGGATCGTCTGGATCCAGAGTGGCAAATGCAATACTGTCTTCTATCAGCCTTTGCAGGGTCGCCTTGTCTTCCTCTCTCTTTATGGAATCTTGTTCTGCCTTGAGTACTGAATCACGATTGCTCAGCAGGTAGTAGTTATTGGTAATATTAATGATGTTTATTTTTGAAGTGTCGCTTCTTTTTTCCTCCGCCTTGTCTTCTTCTTTTTGCTTTTTTGTCCTGAAAGGAATGTAAACACCCACAGAATACACAATGGTGTTGGCGATATTCTTACTCATTGAATAACCGTATGCACCCTGTCCCTCAATCATGATATGTTTGGTGGTGAATTTAATCCCGGCACCAACTGGTGCACTGGTGTATGTCCCTTTGCTGATGGTAGTGTTTATCCCGCCAGATATAAAGGGCTGCAGTTTGTAGTTACCTCCGAGCAAATGATAATAAAGGGTGAAATTTCCGACACCGGCTGTCCTCCTTTTGGAAGTACTGATCAGTGAATCCTTACTTGTCACGTGGCCGACGCCTGCACCCAGGTCGAGGCTCACCGAAATATTTTTTGTAAAGTTTTTATAAACTGAGGCGGCTGCTGAGATCATTGACTTTGAGGGTAGGGGCAACAAGTAGGCGTCGCTTTCAAACTTTCTTCTCTGTTGTTCCAGCATTCCGAATTCCTGCGCCTGGAATTTCAGGAATGGTGAGATAAACCAACGCTTGTCCAGTTTTTTCGGCTCTAGCTTTTTGTCAGGTTCGATCCTCAGGCCGGAATCTGCTCTTTTCACAGTATCGCTGGTGCTGGAAGTAGTCTGTCCAATCAGCACCTTTTGACTGGTGTCGATATTTCCGTAAGAACCCGGTACGTTCGATAGAGTGTCGTATCGGGGACTGACCGAATCGGTTTTTACTGTAGCAGCCGGCATCGTCGATACCGTGTCGTATCGGGGACTAACCGAATCGGTTCTTACTGTCTGCGCGAAAGCACCCAGCGAGGTGGTCAGCAGTAATAATATGTAAATCAATTTCCGGCTCATGGATGGGTTATTAGAAATCAAGTTTTAAGGCCAGTTCCAGACCATTGCGTTTGAAACCGGAAGTGTTCATATCAGATACATTAACGTCATATCCAAGGGAAAGAACAACCGGCTTATACCTGAGTTCAACATTGGGAACGAGCGCATCGTTGTAACGATATCCAAGTCCCACACCGACGCCCGCAGTGGTGCCGGGGATCGCCTTTGAATAAGAGATATTGAAAAAATGTTTGTATGCCTTGCCCTGCCAGTTCATGGTGGCATATATTCCGCAGTAGTCATTCTGTGGAGTGGTGAATTTGTAGCCTCCCTGAAGACTAACCAGCCTGTGCAAACGGTTGTCCTCGGATTTGATTTCATCGGTAAATGACTTATTGATGTGCATTATTGATGCCCCGATGTACCACTGGTTATTTTCCGCATTGCTGAAGGCAGATATGCCTGCATTTACATTCAGGTGATTATAAGACCATCCTGATGCATACTGGTCGGCGCTTGGCGCTCCTTCGATGGGTCCATACTGATCGAATTGGTCGCCAAAATTCGCACCGCTTCCAAGGTTCAGCCTACTCTGATAATAAGTTCCCTGTACACCCACACCGATATAAGTTGAATTTCCGGCAACGGGTATTGCATAAGACACCCCCAACAGGGCCATTGTGTTGTTCAGAATTCCCTCATTTGATTTGTCGGAAGCTGCGCCAGCACTGAGGCTGATAAATCCTTCATGGTTTTCTTTCATTTCTGAAGAAACCAGCGGCACGTCAACCATGGCGCTCATACTCTTGTAGGCCATCATCCCATCAAACCTGACGCTCCTCATATTGAATTTCGCACTGTTATTCTTGTCCGTCTTCAGCGACTGGTTATACCAAACTGCCATGTCCTGGATCCTGGAAAAATTGATTTCCTGGGACCTGGCAGCAGTAGCCAGTGTGAGTAGACTTAATAGGATATAAACAAATTTCATTATGCAGTATTTGCTGCCTTTCGGCTTGGTTAATCTTTTTATTTGACCAGTGTAATCATTCCTCTTCTTTGTACACGCTCATTGGTGCTGTTCGATCTTCCCACCAGTATCCACAGGTAGGTCTCGTTTGGCTGAACTACTCCTTTGAATCTTCCATCCCAGCCCTGTGTAATATCAGGAGTTGTGAAGAGAAGATTGCCCCAACGATTGTAGATATTGAAGTATTGAACGGTGATACCATTCGCAATTGGCCGCACCATATCGTTAACCCCGTCTCCGTTTGGCGTGAATACTTTTGGCACCCACACATCTACACTCGTAAACCTTACTCTCGCCGGGCTGCCGAACTGTATATTTCTTCCATCTGCGGTGGCGGTTACCGTAACATACCCGGCTGTATTACTTGAGATCAGCAGGAAGGCATTGCCATTGGCATCGGTAGTTATTGTTTGAGGTGTAACCATGGTTCCGTCGCCTGAAGCGATCGTAAAGACAACGGTAACACCAGGCATTGGATTTCCAAGATTGTCCACTACATGTGCCCTGACGCTGTTGGTTGCCCTGCCGTCCGCGATAGCGTTGTCGTCAATTGTTGAGAGCTGAGTCAGCGGATTATTTGTGTCGGCAAAGATTACAAAGTGTACGGTGGCCGGATTGCCATTGATCAGTGGAATGCCGTTAACCGTTGCGGTGATAACAACCGGTCCCACTGTTGAGCTGGTGAATGAAAGGGACGCGTTGCCAAAGGGATCTGTGGTTATGGTGAGTGGTCCGCCCGGAGTAGCTACTCCCAGATAATTAAATGTGATTGTTTGATTCGGAACCGGGTTGCCATATTTGTCCACGATGTGCGCACGAACAATATTTTGTGCCACTCCATCTGCGGCAGCGCCGTCCTGTGCAACGACCAGTACAGTCAATGGATGGGTAAGATCGGGAGGACCTGCGATGAAATAGACTTCTGCAGGACTTCCGAATATGATCGTGTCGCCATTTACAATTGCTATAATAAGCACTGTGTCAGCAAGTGTGCTTACCAGTGAGATGCTAGCTTCCCCATTGCTGTTGGTAATTACTGTGCCCGAACCGATGATGGATCCTGTTCCGGAGAATATTTTGAAAATTACGGTCTCTCCTGGGAGCAAATGACCTGATGTATCCGTAATAATGGCCTTAACTACATTGGTAGCCACGCTGTCGGCAATGGCACCTGTGGTGACCACCTCCAGCCTGGTTGTCGGCACCTTTACCTCCGGTTCTCCTCCTATAAAATGAACTGTCGAGGGATTTCCATTTATTATGGGACTGCCATTGACGTTAGCTGTCACAAGAACAGAGCCAATAGTGGTACTGGTGAGGGCTAACACTGCGTTGCCACCAGCATTAGTAGTCAGCGTTAATGGTCCAACCGCATTGGCTACGCCGGTGAAGGCAAAGGCAATGGTCTGATTGGGTGTCGGGTTGCCATACTGATCAACTATGTGTGCTATTACGAGGTTCTCCGCTGTTCCGTTCGCTACTGAACTATCAACGATAACGGTGATTAAGGTCAAAGGATTAGTAAGGTCTGGCGGGCCGGCGACAAAATATACTTTCGCCGGGCTTCCGAATATGAGTGTGTCGCCATTTACGGTGGCGATGATCCGCACGGTATCGGCGAGGGTACTTACCACTGTTATTGTGGCTTCACCATTGATATCGGTAAGCACTGACCCGGATCCTATGATGGTTCCCGTGCCGGAAAGTATACTGAAGATCACTGTCTCATTCTGGAGAACGTGGCCGCCCTTGTCGGTGATTGTTGCTTTGACTGCATCAGTCGCGATATTGTTGGCGATAGCACCGGTAGTTACCACGCTTAAGTGTGTAGAGCTAACGGTTACATCGGGCCCACCAATAACAAAATGAACAGTCGAAGGATTGCCATTGATGAGCGGAGTTCCGTTGACGGTGGCGGAAATGTCGCTGGTTCCGATGGTGGTGCTTGCCAGTTTGAGGTAGGCATTACCGTTGGCATCGGTGAAGAGTGAAAGCGGTCCCGAACCCGCGGTTCCGGTGAAAGCAAAAACTATAGTCTGGTTGGCAACAGGGTTGCCAAATTGATCTGCTATATGAACGTGTACGATACTGCTGTCCAGTCCGTCGGCTTCTGAGATGTCCTTGTCAATGATAATCGCTGTCAGCGGATTGCTCAGGTCTGGTGGACCGGCAACAAAACTCGCCGCGGCGGGGTTCCCAATGATGACGGGCACGCCATTCACTGTAGCGGTGACCGCTGCTGTGCCCATCACTGTGCTGGACAGGGATATTGTCGCCACTCCATTGATATCAGTGGCAACAGTAATAGGGGTTGTAAATATTGCACCGATGGTGTTGGTACCGAAATTGAAGGTCACCGATTGACCGGCAACGGGGTTTCCGAAGTTGTCCAAAACGGTGACAGTAACCAGGTCGAGATCAGTTCCATCGGCCACGGCATTATTGGTCGTTATCTCAATTTTAGTTTTATCAGGATCGGGTGTATGGTCGCGAAAATTTATGCTCACAATGTCATTGATCAATACATTGGGAGTTCCAATGGCGGTCGCTGAAATAATCACATCACCGGGCGTGCCGCTGATCAGCGAAACAACGGCTACACCATTGGCGTCTGTTGTAACGGTAGCGGAACCGACGAAGGACGCGGTTCCGGAATTGATGGCGAAGGTGACAGTGTGGTTTGGCACAGGATTGCCGTTTATATCCCTGATGATGGCTTCCACCGTATTGGTGGCCATATTGTCGGCATATGCGCTATCGGTAAGAATTTGCAGGTCTGATTGATCGGGATCGGGTTCGAAGGCCACGAAGGTTACGGTAGCCGTTGGGTTAAAATGGGTGACACCAATCCTGGCGTCAACAACTATCTGTCCAACGGTGGGTCTTACAAAGACAAAATCCGCATAGCCTGACACGTTAGTCGCAACTGGGAAGGCGACACCACTGGGTAAAATGGTAAATGCCACAACGGCACCCACAACGGGATTATTCAGGTCGTCATAAACATATGCGCGTACAATATTTGATTCGGAGCCATCGGCTTTTGCAGAATCATCGATAACTACCAGTCTTGTATTGGGATTAGTAAAGTCGGGCACACCAGGCGGAACAGCCTTTGCGTCGTTTGTAATACCAGCAATAAGGATGAATAAGAATGCGGGTATTATGCTCCTGAGGTACAGTTTCAGGTTAAGCAGGGTGTTGCGATTTCCGGGGGTATCGGACTTTTGCATGGATATAGGGATTTATTGCAATAATCCCATATGAGTTTACATTCATGAGATTATTACCAATCAACTAATAACAACTTTTCGGGCTAAAAATTGTCAGTTATGGAAAAAAAACAGGTTTATTTCCGGTTTTGGGATAAGGGTTTACCCTGAGTTTTAATAGATTTACCGCATTATGATCCGATCAATAAATACGATGATGAAATTACTAAGACGCTTATTGGTATGTGTACTGCTTTGGACAATTTGTCCGGTTTTGCAGGCACAGTCCCCTCCAACCAAGATACTTGCTTATTATAGCGGAAACGCGGCCAGGCTTGACAGTTTTGACCTTTCAAAAACTACCCACCTGATCTTCTGTTTCGCTCATCTCGAAGGAAGCAGGCTGAAAGTAGACGACGCAAAGGATAGTGCCCTGATCGTTAAGATGGTCGGGCTCAAAACAAGGTACCCGCAACTCAAGGTGCTGCTTTCGCTGGGAGGATGGGGTGGTTGTGAGACCTGCTCCGATGCATTTTTTACTCGGGCAGGCAGGAAAGAATTTGCGCGGTCCGTGAAGGAGACCAATGATTTTTTTCATACGGACGGAATTGACCTCGACTGGGAGTATCCGGCGGTTCGTCTCGACAATGACATCGATACAAATCCAGTTCACAAGAATCAGCCGGAAGACAAGGCAAATTTCACCGACCTGGTGAAACGACTCAGAAAGCAATTGGGCAAAGACCACACGATCAGTTTTGCGGCGGGAGGGTTTCAGACCTATCTGGATGGAGCGGTAGACTGGAAGGCCGTGATGAAAAAGGTTGATTTTGTAAACATGATGACCTACGACCTCGTCAATGGGTACGCAAAGGTCACGGGGCATCACACGGCTTTGTATTCCACTCCAATACAGAAAGAATCCACCGACAATGCGATCTCCTATTTGATCAAACTGGGAATTGACCCGGGGAAGATCATCCTGGGTGCGGCATTTTACGCGCGGATCTTTGGAGACGTGCCCGCAACAAACAACGGTCTTGGTCAGCCCGGAAAATTCCTCCGTGGAACACCATACCGGAAATTCATTGCGGAGTTTACCGAAGAAAAGGGGTACAAGTTGCTTTGGGATGAAAAGGCGCAGGCTCCTTACGCTTACAATGCGGGTGAAAAAACCTTCGCCACCTTTGATGACAAGAGATCCATAGCCATTAAGTCAAAATACGTTATTGATCACCATCTCGGGGGTATCATGTTTTGGGAACTGGGCTCTGATCTTTATAAGGGTGGCTTGCTGGAAACCATTTACGGGACTGTTTCAGGTGTTGCATTTGTTCCTGAAAATTAGTTGTGGGTTATAATCCACCTTCTTTTTGAACTACAAAATCACAAAAGAAAAAAGTATCCGGTTGGATATCTTTTATTTCAGCAAGGATACTCGACGCGATCTGCAATGGAATAATATCGATTACAGGTTTGAAGTAACTGCTGATAGCGGGTATTTCTATGTGAAGACCGGGTAAATATGAAGGAATATTTTCACCCAGAATCAGCAGGTCAATCTTCTCCCTGTTCAGATCCTGACTTAAAATACAGTCAAATTCTCTTGTGTTTTTTGAATCTAACCAAAGCGCCAAGCTTATAGGATTTCTGATTATTTCCTGCGGACCGTGCCTGAATGATCCGGTGCTCATTGCAGATGCTGGTTGTTTCACAACTTCATGCCAGAGAAGCATGCTTTCATATGCAGATGCCAGAGACGCCCCACGTCCCAAAAAATAAAAATAATTGGAGCTGTTAACCCATGAAGATGATTTGAGTACATGTTCCCAACCAGGTATCATGGCTTCAGTTTGAATCAGGGCATTATGTATTAGCGTTTCATATCCGGGTAATGGAAACTTACCGGCAACAGTATCCACCAGTAGAATTCCGGTGAGAATAATAGAAGTATAAGTGTTCACCGAAATTGAATGATCAAATTTTACTTTAGTCAGCAGGCACACATCCGATTCCTCAATCATTAAACTTTCTTCATTATTGGTAATGCTAATGATTTTTGCATTTGCATTCCGAAATTTCCTGAGTAGCTGTACAATTTCAATACTCTTACCACTTCGCGAAAGCAGAATAACTGTTGATTCAGGCTGGCACTTCATAGTGATGCAATAATTCCGACGCATCTGCTAATATACAAGGGAAGCCAATTTCCATAAATGCTCCCTGTATGGCTAAACCAGCACACCAGCTGGCACCAATACCGCAAACATATACTGTGTTTGAGTTCTTTAAGATCGAAGCTGATTTCAAGATAGCAGCAAAACCATCGCCTGAACTATAACGCAATGACTCCGCAAGTTGAATCGGCTGACTGTACACGTCTTCCAGGTACCTACTCATAATTCGGAATTTGTGGGTGATATTGATTTTTAATTCCGCCTAAACCGCCCAAACTTGAGATCGCACACCTAAATCCATTGATTACCGATTCACTTATTGATTTATTCCGCAGCCACATAAAAAGAAACCCGGCATCAAAGTTATCACCCGCACCAGTTGTGTCTTTTATATTAAGATCTTTTAATAATTCTTCCGGAATATTAAATTCCTTTACAGACTCTCGGGAGAACACAACTGCTCCCTTTTCACCACATTTAATGACAACTAAAGGACAGTATTTCAGCAATAACAACCCGGCATCGTGTATGCTTTCTTTTCGGGTGATTGCCATAGCCTCTGCATCGTTAGGAATAAAAACATCAATAAACGGCAGGATGGTCAATACGTCGCTCCATTGCTCGTCCGGATCCCAGTTTGTATCCAACGACACAGTTGTTCCTCGCACTTTAAGTTCCTTTAAGAATGGTATCCAATGGCCAACTATCTTTTTTAATAAAAAAAATCCTCCGATATGCCAATGAAGTGTATTTACAAGAAGGGCCTGTTCAAATATGACCGGGCTTATCGACTCAAGAGACGAAAGGCTTACCAGCAGCGCCCTGTCGCCCTTGCAGGAATAATTGAATCCCATCGCCGTAACAATATCTTTTCTGCTTTTTACGAGGGAAACATCCACCTGCGATTCTTTTAAACGGCTCAGAACGATGTTTCCCTGGGCGTCGTCACCCAATAATCCAGCGAGGCAGATTTTTCCACCAAGTTTGGCATATTGCGATGCGAATATCGCTACCGATCCTCCGGCATCTATACAGTAATCCTCAATCAATTGCTCAACCTGCCCGAATTTTGGCTTCACATCCGACTGGATGATTATGTCTATGCAAAGGTCAGCGATGGAGCCAATATCAAATTTATAAGGATTTTTCACTGAATTTATTTTGCACATTTTCCTTTAGAAGATGCTCGTTCAGCAGTTCTTCTACAACACAGATGCAACTTTCACATCCGGATCCGGCCTTGCTGAATTTTTTCAGTTCACTTATACTGGAAACATTGTGTTGCTTAATTGCGGTAAGCAACTCCGCCTTTGTAATTTCTTCGCAGAAACAGATTCTTGTTGAGTCAGGAAAAGTATCGATTATTGAAGCGTTCTTATCGTGCAGTCTTTTAATTACTTGTTCTGGCTCTTCGGTTATCCGGCCTCTGTTTCGAAGAATCTGCAAAAGATGAGCATATCCTGAAATATCACCCATTAAAATGGCACCCACAAGTTTTTTGCCGTCCCTGGAAATCAATACCTTTCTATAGATATTGCGTTCACTGTCAATTTGTGTGAAATTTAATAATGAATCATCGTGTATTGCACTATCCCCAAGAGTGAATAATTCCACTTCCATGATTTTGAGCTTGCTGTACTGCACATCTCCCAGAAATACTTTGAATATACCGCTCAAACGTGCTGCCAGCACATCAGCCATTTCATAGGATGGCGGTGCGAAACCCCAGATTTTGTTTTGCATCAACGCACACTCGCCGATCGCATAAATATTTGGGTCCGATGTCAGTGTTTGATCATTTACAATAACACCTCCCGCGGGACCGATCTTAAGTCCGGCTTCCCTGGCCAGTTCATCTCTTGGAATAATTCCCGCTGAAAAAATAATTAGATCTGTTTCTATAATATCTCCATCGTCAAACAGCACACGGTTTAATTTAATATCTCCTTGCAGGCTTTTAATTCGCTTGTTCAACAGAATATTGATACCCAGGTCTTGCATCTGCCGTAACAGCATCGCAGATGCAGTCTCATCCAACTGCCTTGCCATGATACGGGAAGCAATTTCTACCACAGTAACTTCTATGTTTTCAGATAGTAATGCTCTTGCTGCCTCCATGCCCAGTATGCCGCCGCCGACAATAATGGCTCTTCTGCAATCGGGTAGATAGGCCCTGATGTTTTGTAGATCTGTTATGTTGCGGTACACAAACACGCCTTTCAATCCGATACTTTCTATTTTTGGCACAAATGGTGAGGAGCCGGTTGCCAGGATCAATTTATCATAGGTATCGGTTTGGCCCGATAACGTCGTGATTTCTTTTGACGCGGGACGAATATCTGCCACCTTTTCTCCTTTCCTGAAGGTTATCTTTTTTTCGGAATACCAGGGTAACGACGCGAGGTAGAGTTTATCGAATCCTCCGTCACATAGCGAAGACGATAGATTAATTCTATCATAGGCCGGATGTTGTTCTTCTCCATATATAAAAAGGTCATATTTCTTATGTAGGTTGTATTTGATGAATTTTTCACAGAACTTATGTCCTGCCATGCCATTGCCCACCATTACAATCTTTTCTTTCCTTTTTATTTCTACTGGTATTCTTTTCATTTACTAATCATCCCTTGACTGCGTAAGCGTATCTATATACCATTGATGGAAACTAACTACATCAGTTTCTGAGGGTGCGAGTGGGCCGGGGGTATAAAATTCAGATCGCATCCCTTTCTGATTATTTTCGCACAACGCCCAGTCCTGCTCTCCCGTAATCTTCCAGAACTCCGTCAGGCGGTCAAGATGATAATCGATTCCCTCGATCGCATTTCCATCCACAAGCCATGTCAAATCTACCACTGATCGATAAGGATCAATTGGTGTAATTCGCATCACCCACAAATAGTCGCTAACGCCATCCATCCAGAAATTTGGATAATTGATTATTCCGAGCACGCCGTTATCGTAATCGGTATGTGATCCCATTAACGGTGCTACGGGTTTGCCATCAAGGCTATAACTTTCTATTCCTGTTCGCAGTGGATATCGAACGGCGAAATGATTAGCTCCCGGAATATTTTCGACGGTCTCAATTTCAAGTCCTTTTGCTTCCCAGGATGGCTTCCACATATTTAGGCTTTCTTCGCGATCCTCTACAAGGTTGGCACCAACAACTGCGTTGCAATATTCAATGTGTGCGGGACCACAATGATAACATTCCCTAAAATTTTCACCTATCAGTTTCCAATTTGCATCCAATTCGTATCGGTCGCGATAGGCAACTTTAGCCTCATTTAGCTGATACGTGCGCAGATATTTGGCAAGATCAGATTTTTCCCTGCTAAAATCGGGAGGATTGACAGAAAAACAAATAAATACCGCTCCTTCCAGTAGCTCAACTGCAATAGGTATAAGACCAAAAGGAGATTTGTCAAAATCATCGGGCATTAAACGCGCAGATTTTAGGTTGCCGTTTTTCTCATATACCCAGTTGTGATAAGGACATTTTAACTTTTCCTCGTTCCCGCGCTCTTCGATACAAATTACCGACCCCCTGTGCCGGCAAGTATTATGGTGCGCGTGAATAGTCGAATCATCGTCTCTGATAATTATTGCGTTCAAATTGCCCACGGTATATGTAAAATAATCTCCGGCGTCTGGAATTTCGCAGGCAAATCCCGCAAATAGCCATTTTCGTTTCCAGATCGATTGCATTTCGCAGGCAAATAAATCCGGGTTAAAATAAAAGTCTCTGTCCAGACTCCACCCTTTTTTATATTTTGATAATATAGATGTTACTTTATCCATAATTTCAATTTTATCTCTTTATTCTCAAATTCAGTTTTCGCGCTGAAAAAATAAGCGGCGGCAAAAATTCCGACCACGGTGATCATAACCCCGTTAATGGCGAAAACCATTTTCATGTTCATATAATCTAACAGATTTCCACTTAGTAAACTCCCAATTACCGCGCCAGCCCCGAAGTAAGAGGCCCATAATAAAGACTGACCAGTGGTTCGCCACCCGGATGGTACTCTTTTATTCACAAATTCTACGGATGCTATCCATAGAATCGTCCAGGTAAGGCCGTTGAGTATTTCAATAAATATCACCATAAACGGGTTATTATTTATCGAATAAAGAAAAAGACGTATTGCAGTGAATATTATTGCAATCAATAATGGGCGCGAAGCATCCATCCGCTTAAGCATCCAGGCGGCCACAAAATAGAAAGGCAGTTCACTAAGCGCCTGCACCCCCAGGGCAATGCCAGTATTACGTGATGTGGACCCGATTTGATCGAGATATACCGTTAGAAAGAAATTAATTGCCGACTGCCCTGTGGATACAATAACTATTATAAGAAAAAAAATAACAAGAGGGCCTCTTGAAAGTATGTTACCTATTCCGCTGAACGAAATATCCTTTCGTGCCGTGGCGGTTACACCGGGGATAAAATTCAGAAACCCAATTAATGCTAATACCAGAAACACAGAGCTGGTGTAAAAAAATGTATTCGAACCCCACAGAGATAAGAGGTTGCCCGTGATGACAGCCCCAATGGCATAACCAGGGGCTCCCCAAAATCTAAACTGACTGTAGTTTAATTTTTCATTTATTTCTATTTCGTCGAGCGCTATACTATCAATCAAAGGGAGAATAGGCGTATTAACAATTGATAACACAAGGATTGACAAACCGGTCATTGCAACATTCACCGAAAGAAAAGGAACAAGTAGAAATACAATTGAAGACAAGGTCAGAAAAACTTTCAACAATAATAGCTTGCCCCACTTGTCTGCAAGCACTCCCACAAAGGGTTGCATTATTAACATAACAACCCACGGTATGGCTGAGAGAAAGCCGATTTCAAATCCTGACATTCCTTTTTTGTCGAGCCACAAATTATAAATAGGCATCCATGAAGCCAGTGAGGCAAAACCAAGCACAAACCCAGACTTTAATATTGTATTATTCTTCTGGAGCAAAGTGCGTTTAGGATTGAAATGATTATAAAACCATATTGTACCTTGTCGTCGTTGGTAGAAAAGTCAACCCGATTATGGCAGCAAAAGATTTGAATTTGCGTCTTCCTGTGCCTGCGGAATGGGTATGTATTCGCTTCGCCCTTTCGTAAAACCCGGCAGCACTGTTGCGGCCTGATCGGTTCTTAGCAAGTCATTGAAACGCTCTCCCCACCATTCACAAATCAGTTCGGCATGACGTTCATCCAGCAACTGTTCCAGATTTGCATTTGTCAGGGAAGAAAGACTTACCCGGTTGCGAACCTCATTTATTTCGGCATCTCCGTTTTGTCCCTTACGTATTTTTGCTTCAGCATTCATCAATAGCACGTCAGCATAGCGGTATATACGTATATTATTATTGGCGCCATAATAATCAGTCCTGCCAGGTGTCATTTGTGATATGGGAAAGTATGCTTTGCCATTGAAATACTTTCTTCCTCCGGCATTGCCTGAAACTACATCACCGTCGGGCGTAGTAGCATATGTATCTGTCGCGCCATCTACGCCGCAATACTGTATGGCGGTTTTTAACCTGATAGAATCATTGCGTGATGTCAGGAAATCAACTGCTCTCTGAGTTGGAACCATCCAACCCGAGCCGTTTATTACCCCTCCAACCGAATTCTCTGGCCCCTGAAAGAGAAAGAAATTGGCCCAGGTTTCATTGGGGTTTGAACCTGAGGTTACGATATCGCCACTTTCCGCGCCAAAATCGGAATACTGGAATTCCAGGATAGATTCATTGGAAAGCTTCCCGGGGTTTTTCCATAACTGGTAGTAGTCCTCAAATAAGGAAAACTTGCCACTTGCAACAATCTGATTGGTACAGTCCAGCACTACGTCCCAGAAGGGGCTTCCATTGTCATTGCCTGCAAGGTCCATAGCAGCTTTGGCTTTTAACATCAAGGCGGTGTATTTGGTTACTCCTCCCATATGTGTTGCCTCGTTGGGCCGGGCATCCTCCAGGTCCGCAATACAAGTGTCCATTTCACTGATCACATAATTTTTAACGTCCTCGATGCTGCTTTTTTTCGCGGTGGCCAGATTTTTCGGGTCGTTGCTCTCCTGTCCAAGTATCGGCACGGCGCCATAAAGCCTGCCTACCCAAAAATGTGCCATGGCTCTGAAATATCTCACCTCTGCCCGGTACCGGGCAAGGAGTTTTGTGTTTTCGGCATCCGACGCCGGAATGTTTTTAGCAAATTCATCCAATTCCGCAAGCGCACTATTAGCTGCTAAAGCAACTCCATAAAGGTTGATCCACATATCATTTACTGCCCAATAGCTTTTTACTGTCACATCGCTCTGAAAATTGTGGATGCCAATTTGCCCGGCATCATCATTCCCTGGTTCTATATCATCGCTTCGTTCACTGATCAGTGCGACGATTATCCACCTGGCAAAACTTCCGCTGCTGGCCGTTCTGTAAACGCCGGAAACGGGTTGGTACATGAGCGACAGGTTCGTATAATCAATTTTCGTGGCCTGTCCCTGATTTTCCAGCGGGCGATCTAAAAACTTGGAACAACCCGAGAAAACAGTGAGCGTGAGAATCCAAACTATTATGTTCAAATATTTTTTCATAATCAATGTTTGTTTGTTTGTGATCTTATTGATATTTAGAATCCTGCTCTAACACCTATGCTGTATGACGATGCAATCGGGTATACATTGGCATCATAGCCATATACCGGATAGCCCGCTCCTGTATATAAACCAATTTCAGGGGTAAAACCATTATACTTTGTAAAAATAAAAGGTCTGTCGGCGGTGGCAAATACACGCAAAGCAATCGGTGAAGTCTTACCAACTTTAAAATTATATCCCAATTGTATGTTTTGTATACGGAGGTATGCGCCGCTTTCCACAAAAAATGAATTGCTGACTTTGAACCATCCCGATCCCAGCGCATCGGCCGAAGGATAAGAATTAGTGGAGCCTGCCCCGGTCCAAAGATTGCTCGCAAATTCCTGATCAATATTCAGAGAGGTAGAGGCCTTGTAGAGCTTTCCACGATTCAGATTCAAGATCTTATTTCCTGCAACTCCCTGGAAAGCGATACTAAAATCAAAATTCTTATAATCGAGCCCCAGGTTGAAACCGTAGGTAAGTTTTGGCAGATAGCTTCCCATGTTGATACGGTCCTTATCATCCAGGATACCATTGCCATCCTGATCTTGATATTTTGGAAATCCCGGTTGTATTGGTGATGCGGCCGTAGCATTGTAACTTGTCGCGATAGGATCCTTATCTATTTCGTCCTGTGTTTGGTATACACCTACGAATTCGTACCCATAAAAGTAGTTAATGGGTTGTCCCACCGTGCTGCGATTGGGAAACTCAGCAGTCCATTCTGGAAAACCGCTGGTGATACTGGGAAGGGAGCCTAAATCAGTAACGCTGTTTTTCAATGTAGAAAAATTGCCTCCGACCTGGTAACCCAATTCGCCTATTCGATCACTCCAGTTCAATACAACGTCAAAACCGCTATTGACCATATCTCCCCAATTACCATAAACTGAACTGTAGGTAAAGGGTAAGGGCGCGTTAAAAGCTATTCCTTTTGTTTTACGGTTGTAATAGTCTACTGAACCTTTTAGTTTACTGTTTAGTAATTCAAAATCAACCCCGCCGTCCCATTCTGTAACTACCTCCCATCCCAAATATGTAAAATACCTGTTTACGGTATAGCCCGGAATATACTGACCATTCGCTGTTGGCGTACTCCCAAATATTGCCGAGTAATCATTTCCCTGGTGGACTATAGCATACGCAGCATTGGGGGTAACCCCGTCATTACCCAGCTTGCCCCAGCTTCCGCGGAGCTTTAAGAAATCGAAGATCTTCTGATCGGCCATGAAATTTTCCCGGGTTATCACCCAACCCAAACCTATCGAAGGGAAATAGCCCCATTTGGTTTGGTATTTGGAGCTGCCATCTGCACGAAAGGTGGCAGTAAGCAGGTATTTATTGTCAAAATCATAAGTGCCTCGTGTAAAGAATGAGATATTGGCGTTGCGTGAACCATTCTCACTATAATAAGATGCATCCGGAGTGCCCTGGTCTACATACCAGGATTCCTCCACATCAGGTACGTTGTCGGCGGCTACCTGGGTTTGCCTCCACCTCTCTTCTCTTGTGGATTCGCCCAACAAGAGTGTCCAGTGGTGAGCACCCTTGCCATCTTTATAAGTAAACAAATTATCTAAGACATAGTTTGTGTTACGCTCCTGCGTGGAAGTCAAATGAGATCTTGCATTTTCATTTGCACCAGGCCCCAGATTAAATCGCGGAGTATATTGAATTCTCGAAAGCGAACTATATAACTGGCCCAGCTGGGAACGAAAGGTGATCTTATTTTTCCAGAAACTGGCTTCTGCATATACAGTTGGTAATACCTGAAATGCTTTAACCCTGTCGTAATTATAATATGAAGTGGCTACAGGATTTGCATCATCCGGCCTTCCAATTGGTAAAGCCGCAGTAAATTTTACAGGAAATGCATTGGTGTTGCTGCTATCATACACCGGGAACAGGGGTGATGATGAATAAGCCTGTGCGAAGGCGCCATTATTGGGATTAAACGTGGTAGAGTTGGTCAGATGAGCCGTAAAACCCAGTTTCAACCACGAATACGCTTTGGCCTCCATTTGAAGGCGGATATTATATCTCTTAAAGTCATTCTTCGCATCCATGATGCCATTCTGATAAGTATAATTGAAACCGGCAGAATAGGTCACCTTATCGCTGCCTCCCAGCAGGTCTATGCCATGATTGGTGATCAACGCTTCGTTTCTTAGCAATTCATCATACCAATCGGTACTTGTGGTAGGACTAAAACCACTTCCCCCATATTTTTCCGCGGAAAGCCTGGCCGTACCGCTGTCCTGCACCGATTGTCGTTGTAGTGAAAAAGAGGTGTATTGCTCCCCGTTGGCCATTTTGAGCCTGTTGGCGGGTGTCTGAATGCCGACATACCCATTGTAGGTAACACCGGTTTTCATATTCAGCCGCCCTTTTTTCGTTGTGATAAGTACAACCCCATTGGCCGCACGTACCCCGTAAATGGCTGCTCCCGATGCGTCCTTAAGGATGGACATTTCGGCAATATCATTAGGATTCAGAAATCCAATATCGTTTACGAACATACCGTCAACAACGTAGAGTGGGCTTTCATTATTAAAAGATCCCACGCCACGTATCCTCACATTGGGACTGCTGCCCGGAGCGCCGCTGCTTACTACCTGTACACCGGGCACACTGCCCTGCAAAGCCTCCATGGGGGTGGCAGTAGTACGTTTAAGCATGTTTTCGGTATTAACCGTCGTAACCGGTGCGGTTAAATCTCCTTTTTTCTGAGTTCCATAACCGATAACGATCACTTCCTCCATTTGACTACTGGTCGGAACCAGCCTAATTTGAATGTCGTCTAAGACGGCAACTGTTTGTTGGGCGTATCCAATAGCCGTTACAAACAATGAATCGTCGGTTGCTGACAGGTTGAGGCTGAATGTCCCGCCCGCAGATGTGGTAGTCCCTGTTGTAGGTTTGTTTTTGACCACCACTGATGCCCCTGCCAGTGGCTCATTTTTGTCATTTACTACTTTGCCTGTTATTGCCCTGTTTTGGGCTTGTGCGGAGAGGAGGGCGCCCAACAATAGCAGTAAGATTGCAGAAGCCTGCATCAATTTTCTGTTCATAAGCAATCGTTAGTTTTGTTAAAAGAAGCGGTTTTTATCGATGTGATGGATAAACAACTCTATAAATTTAACACAAACTCATAGACGAATTCATTATAATTTTATTAAAAGAAGCACCCATCACCGTCCTAATCAATCAAATATCCCATTTCCGTAATATCACTTTTCAGGGTCCCGGGCGGCTCGCGCGTCAGCTTGCCCTTTGGGTGGAAAAATCTAATGGCGAAAACAACCGCCAGGAGGTATCCAAAAACTCATATCATTGCTGCAGACATGCCACGCATCGAAATAGTTCATAACACTGTATCAAAATCGGACAGGAGAATTTAGCCTCCGAAATAAACAATTGAGTACCATTTCAATGTAATGTGGCGCACTTTAAGTGCATTTATCTGTTCCTCAAAACACCTTATGCTCCGATCAATAAAACTTGCCTGGAGAAACGTCCTGAACGACCGGCAGTTCTCAATCCTCAACATCGCAGGATTGTCCACCGGCCTTGCTTGTTCGCTGTTGATATTTCTATGGGTGCGGGATGAGCGAAGCATTGACAAATTCCACGAAAAGGACAACAGGCTGTACCAGGTGATCAAAACGAGCAATAATGACGATGGCACCGTTGACGTGCACATTACTACTCCGGCGATCATGGCTTCGAGCATGAAAGCCGACCTTCCCGAGGTTGATTATTCAGTATCGGTGGTGATAGAAAGAGAAAAAGGTCTGATAGCAACTGGCGATAAAATGATCAAGGCGGCTCCACGCTATGCGGGCAAGGATTTTTTTGACGTATTTACTTATCATTTACTCGATGGCAATGTTTCAAGTGTCTTATCGGACGAGCAAGGTGTAGTGTTGTCGGACAAACTTGCGATTTCGCTTTTCAATGCTACGAGCGGGATAGTTGGCAAAACAATCACATGGAAATCAGAGGAAGGGTTGAACGGCGTATATAAAATCACGGGCGTATTCCGGTCCCCTCCATCAAATGCCTCAGACCAATTCGATGTTCTCTTTTCTTTTGAACACTACTATAATGTCTTCCGGGACAAATATGGATTGGATAAATGGATGAGCAACAATCCATCTACCTATCTGGTGCTAAAGGAAGGCGTTGAAATCAATGCGTTCAACGATAAAATAAAAGACTATAGCAGGCGGAAAATGCTTGCTTCGGAGGGCCCGGAAAATCTTAAATGGGAAGGCGCCATGTTCGCGCAGAAATATTCCGACCGGTACCTGTACAATCAATATGAAAACGGAAAAATTGCGGGAGGAAGAATAGCTTATGTTCGATTGTTTACGCTCATCGCTATCATTATACTTGTGATTGCCAGCATTAATTTCATGAACCTCGCAACGGCAAAAGCCGCGTCGCGAATCAGGGAAGCAGGGATCCGAAAACTCGTCGGTGCCCATCGGGGCTTGCTAATATCCAGGTACATCGGCGAGTCGACCTTCATGGCATTTTTAGCGCTGGCGCTTGCAGTTGCGATTGTTTATACCATGCTGCCACAATTCAGACGGATCACCGGCAAGGACCTCCACCTAATTTTTGACGTTCAATCAATTGCCATCTTCGCCGGGATAACCCTGGCCACAGGTATACTTTCAGGCAGTTACCCGGCCATATATCTCACTTCATTCAGACCGGCCTGGGTTTTAAATAAATCCATGCTGATATCCGGCGGACAATCAGCTTTCCGGAAAGGACTCGTAGTGTGTCAATTTACACTGTCCATCGTTTTTATCATTTCCGTCATTGTTGTGTACCGGCAAATGAAACTGGTTCAGGAGAAGAATTTGGGATTTGAAAAGAAAAACATCATCACTTTCACCACTGAGGGCAGGGCCAGGGATGAGATGCCAGCGTTTCTTACCGAGCTTCGAAAAGTGCCGGGGGTGATCCATTGTTCGGGGATGGATGGAACCTTGACCGGCGAACATAGTGGGGGTGGGGGTGTTGACTGGGAAGGAAAGACCCAGGGGATTGAATTTGACGGCTTCTACGTGAATACCGACTGGCTTGAAACGTTCGCTGTTCCTCTGGTTGAAGGACGAACTTTCAGAAGCACTGATAGCACCGGAGTGTTGTTCAATGAAACCGCAATAAGAATGATGGGATTGAAGAATCCTTTGGGAAAAAGAATGTTAATGTGGGGCAAAGAATGTCGCGTCATCGGAATCATTAAGGATTTTAATTATGAATCTCTCTACTATAAACCGGGGCCGCTTTTCCTCAGGTACGACCCGATTAACAACAATGTCGTGGTTAAAATTGATGCGGCTTCAATTGCCCCGACAATCGAACGGGTAAAGGCAATGTATGGCCGGTTCAATAGTGGGATCGCATTCGATTTCAAATTTATCGATGACGACTTTGACAAGCTCTATGCATCAGAGCAACGCGTATCGGTGCTGTCAGGCTATTTTGCGGCATTAGCCATTTTGATCTCATGCCTCGGGTTGTTTGGTTTGTCCGCATTTACTGCGCAAAAAAGACAAAAAGAAATTGGGGTGAGGAAGGTTCTTGGTGCATCGGTTCAGCAAATCATGTTAATGCTGTCGGGGAATTTTCTAAAGTTGGTGATCGTTGCGTTGGTCATCGCGTTCCCTTTGTCGTGGTACATTATGAACGAATGGCTGATGAATTTTCAATACAGGATCGATTTAGGAGCCGATATCTTTTTGTATGCCTCTGCGGGGGTATTGCTGATTACTCTTTGCACCGTCAGTTTCCAGGCCCTTAAGGCTTCGCTTGCCAACCCTGTCAGAAGCCTGAGAACGGAGTGAAGTACTTCCAACATCATGTTTCCGTTATCTGATTGGTGGATACAGGCAGCTCCTGTTTTGTATTTCCAGTCCTTGGTTCGCAACGGATAATTATAGATACATACCTTCAGTCTCTTGATTGTATCATTGTTTTGTTGGCATTGTTGTTAACACATAAATATGAGCAGCTTTACATTCCCGCCCCACTCAAACAATCCTTCACTCAAGGGTAAACCCTTAACCTGCGCGCAAAAAAACAGTTATCAGGTACAAAAGGCCTGTACATAGTGCCTGCTTTCCGTGAAATATTCGTTATAGTGAGTTGCCTATCCAATGTCCGCTCTTATGAAAACCCTCTGTTATAAGCGTAATATTTTAATTCTCCTTTTCATACAGGCGCTTTCAATACTTGCTTTTTCCCAAGACAGATCTCTAAAATTCAAACGCCTGACAACAAATGACGGACTTTCACAGAGTCACGTAAGCGCCACCCTCAGGGACCACAAAGGCTTCATGTGGTTTGCAACCGATGAAGGACTTAACAGATACGATGGATATAAGTTTACTGCTTATAAGCATATTCATGAAAAAAAATCTTCCGTTAGCAATAATTTCATATATGATGTGCTGGAGGATAGCTCTCGAAATATGTGGATCGGGACAGCCAGTGGTTTGGACAAATTTGACAGGGAGAAAGAGGAATTTATTCATTATACACCTGGCAAATCAATCACAGTTAAAGATATTCTGGAAGACAGTAAACAAAGAATCTGGATCGGTACAACAGATGGACTTTATCTGCTAAATAAAGAAAACGGAACCTTTAAAAACTATAGACACAACGAAACAGATACGGCCAGTTTAAGCAATGATCTTATTTACCGGATGGCGGAGGATAAGAAAGGACAGTTATGGATCGCTACAAAAGATGGATTAAACCGGTTTAATCCGGAAACAGGTAGTTTTCTTTGCTACAGGAACGATCGGAATAATGCAAAAAGTATTGGCGGCAATTGGATCAAAGCTGTCTTCAAAGATTCAAGGAACAGAATATGGATCGGGACACAAGGCAGCGGCATCGCGCTGTTCAACCCGGTTGATAATTCATTTACCAACTTCAGGCATGATGAAAAAAACAGCAAGAGCATCAGTCATGATGATATTTTATCGTTCGCTGAAGACAACGATGGAAGATTATGGATTGGTACGGAAAACGGAGGAATAAGCGTATTGCAAAATGATACAAAGACTTTTATTACCTATAAACACGATTTCAACAATGTTACGAGCCTGAGTAATAATTCCATATACAGCCTTTACCGGGATGCTATCGGCAATATGTGGGCAGGTACATGGTCGGGTGGCGTGAATTTACTGCCCCGCTATGGTGAAAAGTTCGCCCATTACCAACAAATTGCGGGCAACAGGAACAGTCTTAGTAACAATATTGTCCTGGCAATTGCAGGTGACAGCGACGGAAATTTATGGTTAGGCACTGATGGCGGCGGGTTAAACCACTTCAACAGGAAAACGAAGGCTTTTACCCGTTTCTCTCATGATCCGTACAATAAGAACAGCATTAGTAGTGACTATGTTCTTTCAGTGGCGGAAGTTGATCATGGCATTCTTGCATTGGGGTACCAAAGCGGCGGTTTTGACCTGTATAATGTAAAATCGGGGATGGTTACACATTACGTGCCGGACGAAAATAACCCTAACAGCATTGCGTCGTCATCTGTTAATCATGTATACAAGGATCGGGAAGGCATAATATGGCTGAGCACGTGGGGAGGGGGGCTGTATTCTTTCGATATGACAACCCGGCGTTTTACACGCTATCAGCATCATTCTTCAGATTCGGGTACGCTCGGCAACAATTTTGTTCATTTCGTTCAGGAAGACGTCAACGGAAATCTATGGGTTCCGAACGTGTCAGGTCTAGACTTATTTGACAGAAAAAATAAAAGATTTACACATTACCATAGTCAGGAAGGGAACAGCCAGAGCCTCAACAACAATTTGGTAGAGTCTATTTTCAAGGACCACAAAGGCAACGCATGGATAGGAACCGTTGACGGCCTCAATTTTCTCGATAGTAAGGGTCATTTTGCAGCATACACCCAAAAAGACGGTTTTGCGAACAATATGATCCGCTCAATTCTTGAGGATCGCCATGGAAGTTTATGGCTTGCTACCAACCAGGGACTTACGCATTTTGACCCAAGTAGTAAGGCCGTGCGCAATTATGGAATGTCTGATGGTCTTCAGGGCAATGAATTCAAATCCCGCTCTTCATATATGGCACCGGATGGTGAAATGTTCTTTGGTGGTTCTAATGGTTTTAACAGCTTCTATCCCGACAGTTTAAAAGACAATAAATTTATTCCGCCGGTTTATATCACGGGTTTCCAGATATTCAATACAAGTGTAGAACCTGGCACCAGAAACACTGTTCTCAGTAAAGATATTAGTGGAACAAAAGAGATCACATTGTCCTACAGGCAATCAGTTTTTACATTTGAATTTTCCGCGCTCAACTATATACTTCCTGAAAAAAACCAATATGCTTATAAACTTGAGGATTTTGATAAAGAATGGAGCTATATAGGAAATAAACGCAGTGCGACATATACAAATCTTGATCCAGGCGAATACGTATTAAAGGTTAAAGCATCAAATAATGATAATCTCTGGAACGAAGAGGAAACCTCAATTAAACTTATTATCACGCCTCCGTTTTGGCTAACCTGGTGGTTTAAGTTTGGAGTGTTTATGGCCGTTGCAAGCAGTGTCATTGGTTTTTACCTCTTCAGGATTAACATTATCAAAGCTCAGAAAATAAAACTGCAAGAGCAGGTACGCGAACAGACAATCCAATTATTATACCTGAACGAAGAAGAGCGAAAAGCAAGAAATGAGGCAGAGCACGCGCGTCTTGAATCCGAAAAAGCAAGAGAAGAAGCTGATAAAGCGAACAAAGCCAAAAGTATATTCCTGGCTACCATGAGTCACGAAATACGTACTCCCATGAACGGAGTGATCGGTATGTCGTCTCTGCTTGAACAAACGGAACTTACGAGTGAACAAAGAGGATATGCTGAAACAATCGGTTCCTGTGGTGAAAGCCTGCTTACAGTGATTAATGACATACTTGATTTTTCGAAAATAGAATCCGGCAGTATGGAATTGGAGAATGCAGCTTTTGATCTGCATACCTGCATTGAAGAAGTCCTGGAAGTATTCGCATCCAAAGCGGGGAATACTGGTCTTGACCTTATTTATCTGATAGACGAAAATGTTCCGGCGTTCATAATGGGGGATAACTTAAGGCTGCGTCAGGTTTTAATGAACCTCGTAAGCAATGCAGTCAAGTTCACGCAGCAGGGCGAGATATTTATAAAAGTCGAATTAGTCGGAGCGACCGAACGGTATTCTGGAACTGTGCATAAATGTAAAGGATACCGGTATCGGTATACCGGCAGATAAAATGGAAAAGTTATTCAAGCCATTTTCGCAAGTGGATTCATCGACCACGCGCAAATACGGCGGTACAGGCTTGGGACTTGTGATTTCTCAAAAACTTATCGATTTGATGGGAGGACATATTGCTGTAAAAAGCGAAGCAGGCCAGGGCACTAATTTCAGTTTCACACTTAAAGTAGCGGCTGCAATAGGCGAAAAGTTACTACATGCAAACAACGACGTGCCAGTAGAAGGAAAACGAATATTGGTTGTAGATGACAACGAAACCAACAGAGAAGTCCTGAAAAATCAGTTAGAGAAGTGGAAAATGATTCCTGAACTATCGGCTTCCGGTAGCGATGCGTTGGAGATCTTATCACAAACTCAACCCTTTGACCTGGTGCTCACCGATATGAAAATGCCGGGAATGAATGGCGTTGAACTTGCGGATACTATTACCCAAAGATATCCCGGGCTACCTGTTTTTGTTTTAACCTCTATAGGAGATGAAGTATGTAAGCAGCACGCTGAACTTTTCAAGGCAATACTGACAAAACCGATTAAGAGTCACATGTTGTATAAACATATTTGCAGTGAACTGGGGCAACCAGTTAAATTGCAATTAGCATCCCAAGTTCCGGACAACAAACTTTCGATAGATTTCGCTAAAAAATATCCCCTGCGCATTCTGATCGCGGAAGACAATCCCGTTAACCAGCAATTAGCGTTACATATACTTAATAAACTGGGTTATGAACCGGGTCTTGCTGAAAATGGACAGCAGGTACTTGATCAGTTGAAGACAGAAAAATATGATTTGATCTTGATGGATATGCAAATGCCTGAAATGGATGGGATGGATGCAACAAGAATTATTCGGGCCGAACACCAGGAACAGCCGGTTATAGTAGCCATGACGGCGAATGTTATGCAAGGAGATAAAGATGCATGTCTAGCCGCGGGAATGGATGATTATTTGAGTAAACCGATCAGGCTTGACGAGTTGACAAATATGCTCGAAAAATATTCGGTGGTAAAACCATTGGCGGCTTGAGTTGTATACTTAATTGTGAGAACTTTCACGTCAATCTCAACCTGTTGATCATACTGTAGCTATTTAATTTTCAGTGGCTGGGGACTGTGAATTCAACTGCTCTTTCCCCGCCCACTGGACCATGATAAAGGCATATTCAGGGTCGTGAAAAAGTAGTAGTAGTTTCAGATCCCCACTGAAAAAACTTTTTTAAGTAATATTCAAAAGTATATATTTATGGCATCGATTGATGCCATTATGCTTTGAGAAAAGGCTATAATGCTTGCTGTGAAGGGATATTAACTAAAGGTATTAAAGTCTTTTTCCCAGATGCCATCCAAAATGGTTTTCCTCATTTTCGCGCTTGTTATTCTCATCTTGGAAAACGGGTGTCGCGGGCTTGATCCCGTGACCTCGTCCAATCGCGACCCGGCCGTGTTCCGAATCAATCTGGATTACATGCCGCGCATGCTCGTTTTCGCCTTGAACACTGAATTGTGGGCAGCCTACGATGTTGAGTATTCACGGCTATACAAAACCTGGAAGGGCGGGATCAACTTTAACGGGCCGATGTACGACGACAGGCACAATGTGCAATCCTCTACACGTGGTACCGTATATGCCGTTGACACCACCAGGCGATCGCCATGGATGATCAAGATGAATGACCGCAAAACACCGGTAAAACCCGAATACCTTGGTTACACCTTGTCTGCAAGATCAACAACAATACATTACCGGATCCACCAGCCAGGCAATGACGATATCTACATCAACGAAACTCCCGGATACCGCGAAGAAGAAGACCATACACCAGTCTTCACCAGGACCTTTGAAGTAACCGGAATGGCCCGGGGATCATCCCTGCTATTGCACATCAACGAAGAAAAATTGCGATCTGCCGGGAGCATACTCATAAGAGGTGGTTCTTTTTCAACGTCATCACAAGCGAAACAAGCTGATGGCAGTTATAGGCTCGAAGGAGATGTCCTTCTTTCCAACGAGGGCAAAACTGAAATATCGGTCAATCATATCCGTGTTCATGTAAAGGAAAAACTACCGCACGAACTGCACTCTGATTCTATAAAAGTTGTGGAGGCAGAAAAAGGCCCTTCTGCAAATCCTCTGGAAGAAGGCAAGCAACTGATTGGTTTGACCGACTGCGGCGCCTGTCATACACTGCAGGACAAAGCCATTGGCCCTTCGTTCAGCATGATCGCCGCCAAATACGAAGCCACCAACGATGTGATTGAAAAGCTGGCCGGCAAAGTGATTGCGGGCGGCACCGGGGTATGGGGACGCCAGTCGATGACGCCGCATCCAGGTGTTTCAAAAAACCAGGCGGTAAGTATGGTAAAATACATCTTATCGCTCGACAGCTCATCGTCCGCAACGCTCAAAAAAGGGCTTGCCGCAAATTTTTTCACACCTGGGGTGCAACTTTCGCGCATTCCTGAATTCATTCCGGGCCAAAAACCCAATCTTTCTGTTACTCAGCCCGATATAGAGCTTGTAGGTGTTGACATGTCTATCAACCGCGAAAAGAATGACTTTTTTGGTTTTGATGATCAGTTTGTATTGTACCTCTCCGGCTTCATGAATATTGATGAGCCGGGTAAATACCAATTCAAGCTGAAAGCAAATGCGGGTGCGCGGTTTATTCTGAATGGAAAAAAAATAGCGGACGTAAATTATTCGAATTACGACTACCACGAACAGGAAGTGGCTGCTGAGTTGAAAAAGGGCCTGAACAAGATCCGCATTGAATATTACGAAGATATTTATTCGGGTAACCTCAGCCTCCGATGGCGGAGGCCGGGTGAAAAGAAATACCGTAAGATTCCCGAAGAGATATTCAGTTACGATCCTGCCGACCTGCAGCCTGCAGCACCCGGAATAAAAGAGATCTATGAAGTGAACGCTCCTGGTTTTGGTAGCGATGTCGTCGGCCTGCATCCGTCATTCGATATTGCGACTGTGCGTCCTGACGGATTCAACAAAAGGCTTAGTGATCTGCAATTTTTACCTGATGGATCGCTTGCAGTAGCCACATGGGATTCAACAGGTAGCATCTACATCATTGAAGGAGCATTAGGAAAGGACAGGTCGAAGATGAAAGCACATCTGTTTGCAAAAGGTTTATACGAAGTGATGGGCCTGGAATATGTCAATGGCAAATTATATGCATTACAGAAATGGGAGCTAACGGAACTCAACGATACAAACGGGGATGGAGTGGCTGACGAATATCGCGCGGCACTTGATGACTGGACTGCAACTGCAAATTTTCATGAGTGGGCCTTCGGCCTGATTTATAAAGATGGGTACTTTTTTTTCAATACAGGCATTGGCCTTGGAGGCAACGGTACTATTTCCGATACAGGCATCAGGTACGTGCCGAGAATACAGACAGTAGATCGGGGCAAAACACTAAAGGTGAATACATCCGATTGGACATTCGAAGCCGTTGCACACGGATACAAGGCGCCAAACGGTATTGGATTTGGTGTTGATGGAGAAATATTTACCACCGACAATGAGGGCCACATGGTGCCGACAAACAAGCTCATGCATGTGCCGCAACGTGGCTATCCTTTTTTTGGCAACGATGAAGTGCTGCAGCAACTGCAGCTTCCGGTGCCGCAGATGAAGCAGCCTGTTTTGTGGATGCCGGAATCGGAACTGTCCAATTCACCGTCGCAACCTGTGGCTTTCAAACTGGGGCCATTTACTGAAGGACAAATGGTATTCGGCGATGTGCATCACGGTGGGTTACACCGTGTGTTTGTGGAAAAGGTGAATGGTGAATATCAGGGCGCGATTTTCCGCTTTACGCAGGGCCTCGAAGCTGGCATCAATCGGCTGGCATG
The DNA here is from genome assembly GCA_963808065.1 of uncultured Chitinophagaceae bacterium. Lineage (GTDB taxonomy): Bacteria > Bacteroidota > Bacteroidia > Chitinophagales > Chitinophagaceae > Flavitalea. The sequence goes on along the minus strand of CAWEEK010000005.1, from coordinate 70,799 downwards.
GGGGGCTGATGGCAACCTCTACATGGCAGGCCTGGGTGCAGGAGGGGATTTTGGACATTATGGCCAATGCTGCGGCTTGCAGCGACTGTCATACAACGGAAAGGCCGCGCTCGATATGATCAGCGTAAAAGCGAAGGCTAATGGAATGGAAATAACTTTTACGGAGCCACTGCGCCCCGGAGATGGTGTGTATACTTCGGATTATAGCATACAGCAGTTCTGGTACGAAACGGCGGATGAGGTGCCGGAAGGAGGTGTGAAAAATGATATTGAAAACCTCAATGTCCGTACCGTGAATGTATCTCCCGATCGCAAAAAAATTTTTATTGAGATCAGTGGAATGAAGAAAGAGCACGTAGTGTACATAAAAATGAACAGGCCTTTTATCAGCGAAGCTGGACGTGGCTTGTGGGCCGGTGAAGCTTGGTACACGCTTAACAACATTCCGCAGGAAAAAGGGACTGTTGGTAAGGCGATCAAAAAGGTAGACAACCAACTTTTGGCAGTGGAACAATTGGCTGGCTGGAAACCTCTATTTGGAAGTGCGAGAAAAATTTCGGGAAACGGCAGCTTCGTTTTCTCGGACATGGATTACGAAAACTTTGAGCTCGAATGCGACTGGAAAACAGGATCCGCTGCTGATGGCGGCATTTACTATCATTTGCCATCTGATATTCCTTTTTCTCAACTGACACTTTCCTATCCCGAAATGCAACTCGCTGATGAAGAGAGTGACCAGTTTACAAACTCCGATCCGACGCATCTTACGGGAGCTGTGTTAAATGTGATAGGCCCGCGATATAAAATTTCAAAGCCTGGAATGGTCAATCATTTCCGCCTTGTGGTGCGGAGTGGCCAGGTCGAGCACTGGCTGAACGGCATCAGGGTAGCCGAATATGACACTAACAGTGCAGCATGGAAACAAAAATGGAAAGTAAAAATGGGAACTGATTTTTTGGAGAGAGATAACGGGCGAATTGCTTTTGTTGTGCAACGGGGGACAATAGAATTTAAGAACGTCAGAATACGCGAACTATAAAAAACAAACACTACACCAATGCTACTTGATAAAAAATATTTAATGGTCTTTCTGACCCTTTGCTATTTTTCGGCTTATAGCCAGAACGGCACAAACGCGAAGGATTCGCTCACGGTTGTTTTTGTAACCGGCGACGATGAATACAGCTCAAGGGAAGTAATGATTCCATACGCAAAGATGCTTCATGACCGGTTTGGGTTCAGGGTAATTTACATAAAAGATGAGGCGCCGGATGCAGATCTTGCGCCGAACCACGATCCGCAACCGTCAATACTTCCTGGAGCTGAAAAGATCGCAGAGGCCGACCTGCTTGTAACGTTTATACGTTTCCGCTCGTGGAAGCCGGAATCGCTGAAATATTTTATAGACTATTTTGAATCGGGAAAGCCAGCTATCGGGATACGTACAACAACGCACGCATTCTGGCGCGACAGAACTTTTTCCCCAAAATATTTCGGAGGGCATTATAAAACGCACAACACCGACAACATGGTGGGCCAGGTAAACCCGGCCTATGCCAATCACCCGATCGCAAGAGGTGTGCAACGAAAGTTCGACAGTCCCGACAACGGGCCCTATGTTTCAACGCCCTTAACCGAAGGGGCCACTCCGGTCGTGCTATCATATGGTCACGACCGCAAAGTAATGAAAATGGGCAACGACAGTTACGACTCACCCACCTATCCCATTGCGTGGACCTTCAATTACAAAGGAGGGCGCCGCGCTATGATCACCCTTGGAAACGACAGAGCAAATGATCATCACTGGGATGTGATGCTTAACCTGTTTTACAACTCCGTTTTTTGGTCATTGGGATACGAGATTCCTGAAAAGGGTGTTCTGGCGGCGGGGAATGATTTTAAAATGATTAAAGAAAGTGTACCATATGAACCGATAAAAGAAAAAATCCTCGCTCCTCCATCCTACACGGCGTCCAAGGGTTGGGAAATGCTTTTTGATGGCGGCAACCTGGACAAATGGAGGCACTGGGATATCTCGATCCCACCTTACGGCATTCCGCTTGACCGGCGAGCATTTTCGGTTGGCCCGGTAGATTATGAGCTGTCTCCTGCCAGGTGGAAGGTGGAGAATGGCGCCGCGGTTGCCAGGGTAGGATATGGCGACATTGTTACGAGGGAAAACTTTATCAACTACGAATTGCGGTTGGATTTCTATGTTCCCAGGCAACCCGAATGGGTAACCGGCGAATGGCGCGGCAACAGCGGTGTTTTTTTACTTGGGTCTTATGAAATAGCGATACTCAGTACGTTTCAGGGCAAACCAACCGACAGGTCGAACGGCGCCATTTACCGGCAGAAAGCGCCAGATACCGAAGCTTCGAAACCCGAAGGCGAATGGCAAACACTGGAGATCACCTATAACAATGCGAAGGCCACTGTAACGCTCAACGGCAAGGTGATCCATAAAGATGTTTCCTTAAAAGTGCCCACCTTCAATGGCTTCCCCGTGAACACCCTATATCCTGCAGACAGCTGGCAGCGTAAGAAAGGAGTGCTGGCCGAAGGTCCGATCCGAATCCAATCCGAAAATTCGGAAGTGCGTTTCGCCAATATCGCGATAAAAAGATTGAAATGATTTTTTTCCGACTTATTTAAATAATATTAAAAAGTATATATATTTATGTTGCCAAATTCATTTAAACCGAAAATAACACGCTTATGTGTACTCATCTAACGAGACGCCTACGGCCTTCCCGTCAATGGCCATTGCTTTTTCTCTCTCTTTTTCTTCTCGTTTCCGGTTCTGCTCTCGCCAAGGTTCCTCCTGCGCACGTGGTGAAGGGAACAGTGAAAGCCTCTAACAAAAATGAACCGGTGGAGGGGGTGAATGTCACCGTAAAAGGGACATCGACAGGAACAACCACGGGCCGCGATGGGCGCTACACCATTACCGCCGACCGCAGCACGGACACGCTGGTCATTTCGTCTGTAGGTTATGTAAGTCAGGAATTACCAATATCGGGAAGGTCAAATGTTGATGTCGAATTGATAGAAGAATCGAAAAGCCTCGACGGGGTGGTCATTGTGGGTTATACCACGCAACGAAAAAAAGACCTTACGTCCGCAGTAGGTATTGCTGATGTGGAAAGCATGCAAAAGAAATCAGTAACGGATGTAGCGCAAGCGCTGCAGGGGAATGTTGCTGGTGTGAATATCGCGGCGGGCAATGGTGATCCCGGTGCACAAATGCACATCAACATCAGAGGGATATCCTCATTCTCCGGCGACAACTCCCCACTCGTGATTGTGGATGGCGTTCAGATTGAAGGAGGTCTTCGCGAATTAAATTCAAATGACATTCAGAACATACAGGTACTGAAAGATGCATCGGCAGCTGCGATATATGGGTCGAGAGCGGCTAATGGCGTTATTCTTATTACGACTAAAAAAGGAGATAAACGCTCGCAGCGGGCGAAGCTAACTTATCAGAATTATGTGGGCGTGCAGATGCCCTATAAAGGGATCGGTGTTGCGAATGCCCAGCAATATGTAGAAATACTCCAAAAAATGTATGGAGAGGATCTCGATGGAGATCCCCTTATGCCACAGGCCGCAAAAGATTATCTCGCAGATCCAACAAAATTTAAGGACTACGACTGGCAAAAAGAAATATACACGTCGGCTCCCATGCACAGTCATGACCTTTCGATTTCAGGCGGTGGTAATTCAGGCACCTATCGCATATCAGCGGGCTATGTCGACCAGCGCGGCATCACACTTGCCACCGGTTACCGAAGAGCAAACGTAAGGGCGAACTCGGAGTTCTTTGTGAACGACAACATAACTGTTGGGCAGAGTATTTCATTTGCAAAATCAAATACCAATAACGAACCCTATGCATTCAGCCGCTCGGTTTATTCACAGGCGGTGAAGATGTATCCCTATTTCTCCCCTAAGCTGGCCGACGGTGAGTGGCAAACTTCATCGTTCTACTATGGCGGCGGTGACAACCCGGAAGCTTTAATCAGAAATCCGTTTCACTTTAACACATTGTGGAATGGCGATGAAAATATCAGCGACCTGTCAGCTAATATGTATCTCGATGCCAAGATCGTGAAGGGCCTTTCTTACCGTTTGAGCGGCTCTTTTTCGCAGGGCACTTATAGAAGAGCGAATTATTTTGGTGACAAAGGTGAATTCCAGGACGAATACTTCGATGCAAATTTATCCCTCGAAGAAAGACAATCCACTTCGTTCAACTGGAACGTTGACAACACCCTGCGCTACAAAAGAGCTTTTGGCAAACATGCAGTAGATGTAACGGCCGGCTTCATTGCACAGCAATTCGGTGACAGGTTCATTGTGGGCGGAAAGGATGGATTTCTTTCTGATATCACAAGAACGCTGGACGGGCCGGGTGGTAAAAATCCTTACACTGAAGGGGGGCTTCAGGAAAGTGCACTGATGTCTTACATCGGCCAGGCTTTTTATTCATATGACGATCGCTACCTGGTCACAGTTAATTTCAGGCGTGACGGCTCATCGCGATTTGCGAACGATTACCGTTGGGGCAATTTCCCCGGTGTATCTGTAGGGTGGAGGATCTCGAACGAAAGCTTCTGGAAAAGTAGCAGCATCAGCACTATCGTCACCGACCTGAAACTAAGGGGCGGATATGGTGTGCTGGGAAGACAGAACCTCGGCAATTATGATTACACGGCAGTTTTGGATTATGTGCCGGTAGAATTCAACGGCTCCGTTCAGGACGGGTTGATTACGGGCACGCCGATCAACGAGCAGATCTCTTGGGAACGACTCATTTCAAAAACAGTGGGAATTGATTACGAATTGTTCGGCGGAAAGGTAAGCGGTTCCTTCGACTACTTCAACAACGATACGAAAGACATGATCATCGGCCTGCAGCTCGCTCCATCTGTTGGCGGTGGCGAACTGCAGTCCAATATCGGCCGCATCAATAATAAGGGATTTGAAATGACCGTGAACTATCATGATAACGTTGGCAAGTTGAATTATTCTTTTGGATTTAACCTCGGTACCACACATACTACGTTGATCAATTTTGGACGAGAACTGGAAGAAAGCGAAAGTCCGGAGTGGGATGTGCCGCATGCGATGGAGTTGCATCGTGGTGGAGGCATCGCAGAGTTCTGGCTTATCAAAACCGATGGGATATTCAAATCACAGGAAGAAATAGAAAACTACAAAAATGCTGCTGGGGGCGTTATCCAACCCAATGCCCAACCCGGCGACATTAAATTTGTTGACGCCAATGGTGATGGAGAAATTACCAGCGAAGGCGACAGGCAATATGTTGGAACGGGTGTGCCTAAAGTGAATCTTGGATTTAATATCACTGCCAGCTATAAAAATTTCGACCTCTATGTTGGTGCTACCGGTGCGTTTGGACAAGTGATATACAATGCTATCAATTATCTCGTTGAACAGCCTTACGGATTTGGTAATTTCAGTTCAAGATTGCTGGATGCCTATGATCCGGTAACCAATCCCGGGTCTAATTTCCCGCGTGCGAACCCGCATGACGTAGATGACAACTGGAATTCACGTCCCACTTCCGATAGGTATATTGAAAAAGGCGGGTACCTCAAGATCAGGAACGTTGAACTTGGCTATCAGCTCCCCGCTAATCTGGTACAAAGAGTTAAGCTCAGTTCATTCAGGGTGTTCCTGAGACTGCAAAATTTGGCAACGATCACCAAGTATTCCGGTGCCGACCCCGAAGTGGGCTCTTCACCACTTGTAAATGACGATCCGATCTGGACAGCAGGACTTGACCGTGATACTGCGCCGCAGGCGAGGTCATTCCAGGCCGGTGTAAACATTTCGTTATAAACCTCAACGCTTAACAAATGAAAACGATAATTAAATCAATATATAATCTTGGAATCGCTGTTCTGTTGATCGCGCTGGGGTCGGTGTCGTGCAAAAAGAGCTTCCTGGAAAAGAGAAATCCTAACGACATCACAGCGGGTGCGTTCTTCGAAACGCCCGACCAGATACAGCAAGCGGTAAATACTTTATATCCGGCAATTGGTGGTGTGCGCTCCATATTTGAGCAAAATTCGCGCGGTGGCGATGCAACACTTACCTCGGGCGCGTTCGATTTGCAGATCGCTTTCTTCAACTTTCAAAGCACCCCTGAAAGCGGTGACACTGATGGGTTATGGGAGCAGATATATGCCATGATATACAGGGCCAATACCATTCTCGCCAACCTCGACAGGGCGGACTGGACAGACAACGAGGAAATGAAGCAACGCCTTAATGCCGAAACGCTGTATTTCCGCGGTATAGGTTATTTCTATCTCGCATTCTTGTTCGGACAGGTGCCGATCGTAACAAAGCCTGCGGAAACCGAGGAAGACTATAATCCCGCTAAGGCAACTTCGGTTGATGAAGTATACGACCAGGCTATTGCTGATCTTACTGCAGCAAAGGATGGTTTGCCCGTTGAACAGGAAGACAAGGGACGGGCGACGAAGGGTGCAGCAACAGCTTTTTTAGGTAAAACATTCTTGTATAGAGCAGGTTATCTTGCTGAAGATGAATACAAGGCGCAGGCGGCAGCACAATTCAAGGAAGTGATGGATCTTGGTATCTACCACCTCGTTGATAACTACGAAGATAATTTTACGGACGCGAACGAAAACAACGAAGAGTCTATATTTGAGTTGCAATACGGTTTCAACGGCGGCATCGGCACGCAAACACAGGATAGAACGTTCAACATGGTACCCGGCATCAGCTTCGAGATTTTCCTTCGTCCCTCGCAATGGCTGATGCAAACGATGGGACAAGAAAAAACAGCCGGCGGCGAATTCGACCCCAGGTTCCTGCAAACAGTGTATTTCGACGGCGGGCTGCCGTTGTTTGGCGTTCCTTATGATCAGTTGGGAGATGGCATAAGCTGCGACGGTGGCTCCGGCGTGGGTGGCGCACCCGATGGTTCCAGCTCAAAGGAAGGCGGATGGTGGCGTAAATATCTGAATGTAAATTATGGTTGCGAACCCGCGATCACTGAGGGAAGAGGGTCAGAAAACAACGAACGGCTGATGAGATATGCCGACGTACTGTTGATGTACGCCGAAGCAATTGCGGATGCCGATCCAGCTGCGGCCAATGCTGCGCTGACAGAGGTCCGCGACCGGGCCAATCTTCCCGTCGAAACTTTTTCAGGTCCTGCACTCATGGCTGAGATCAGACATCAGAGGGTTATGGAATTCAGCTATGAAAGCATGTATTATTTTGATCTCATCCGCTGGGGAATACTCGGTCAGGAATTGCAGGATCATGGAACTGATCCACAGATTGAAAATTATGATGCCGTAAAACACAAATATTTCCCGATACCCACAAGCGAGATCAACAACAATACGAATCTCGAACAAAATGATCCGTGGAAGTAATTAATAATTCTATGTTGGTGAAAACAAATTCGAATTTCAAAAAGTTTTCAATACTTACGTTGGTCGCATCTTGCATCATTACGCTTTTTTTCAGCGGAATCGCGTATATGCCTCCCGACATCGACCACAGCAAAGTGATTCGCAGCCTAAACAAAGAAACGCTGAAAAAAGGAAGGGAGATCTATAACAAATCGTGCATGACATGCCATGGTAAGGATGGCACGGCGTCACTGCCGCAGGCAAGATCTTTCAATAAGGACAAGCTGAGGTTTGGCAACAAACCTTTCGATATGTGGAAGACCATTTCATATGGTGCCGGAATGATGGCCGCACAAACCTGGCTGCAGCCTGCGGAGCGATATTATGTGATACAGTACATACGCGAGGAATTCATGAAAACGTCTAATCCGCGCCAGTATTTCAAGATCACCGATCAGTACCTCGCGAAATTGCCGAGATCACAAAAAACTATCGAAGAACAGAACGCAGAAACGAAGCGCCAGGCGCTTAAAGGGTCGTTGAAATATGGACAGGAATGGTTTATGTACCACAAAAGCAACTATGGTCCTGCCATACATTCGCAATTGAAAGATCGCACTACGGCCGCGTTGACCGTTTCACTCGGCCGGAATGTACTGCTCAGCTATAATTTGCTGCGCATGGGCACTGTGGCGGCGTGGCAGGGCAAACTGAATGTTTCTGACACAAAATACAACAGGTACCGCGGCGAAGGCGAACCCTTCATTGAAGGAAAAGAACTCGATGGTCTTGGACTTTGGCAGTGGACATACGACGGAAAGCTGGGCGAACTGAACAAGTCGATCGGAGTGCGTACACCATTGCCGGAAGATTTTTTGAAGTATCACGGACACTACCGGAATGGAGAAGATGTCATTCTTTCTTATTCGATTGATGGCCGCGAGGTTTATGAATTGCCGAAGGCTGTTGTTGACAAGACCAAAATCGTTGTTTCGCAAACATTAAAGATAGGCGCAGGCAACGAGCAGAAGATTTATATCGGGCAGCTGGGGGACAGCAATGCTGCTTATAAAAATGGAGTGATGTCTTTTGCCGGTAAGTATGGTGCTGAAGGAAGTGTTGCAGGCAATGTTCTGGTAAGCCGAGTCAATCCCACCAAGGGGACAAGTGAATTTGTCGCTGCCGGTATTGTCGGTAATACAGACAGCCTGCGATGGGAAGTGGACGATGCAAACCGGTTAGTATTAACAATTCCTTCCTCCGATCATGACATGACAATAAATGTGTTGCGGTTGTCGGGGAAAACGCAGGCTGAATTGCAGAATTTTGCGCTGTTTGTAAAGAACGCATCTTCTGCGGGGAATACTGCTCGCATTGAAAACCTCATACGGGGCGGGCCTGCCGTATGGACCAAACATGTTACTGTAAAGGGTGAACTTAATGTGGCCCGTCCTCATTTCGACCCGAAATATTTTGAAGACGAGGACAAGACAAATGCAAAAAAACTTGTAAAGCTGCCTGCCGGTTATCCATACACGGTTGATAATATCACGCTTCCATTCGACAATGCATACAATGCATGGATCCGTCCCACCGCACTGAGGTTCACTGAAGATGGCACATTGATACTTGGCACTTATATGGGTGATATCTGGAGAGCAACCGGAATAGACAGCACCTTAAAAAATATTGAGTGGCAGCGGATCGCGACTGGCTTGTTCGAACCGATGGGTATCAAGGTGGTGAATGGTCAAATCTATGTTACGAGCCGAAATGGCATTACCATTCTGCGCGACCTGAATAGCGATAACGAAACTGACTTTTACGAAAACTTTCATTCTGATCACGATGTTTCTGCATTTTTCCATGCATTCAATTTCGGTCTCGAAACAGATAAGGAAGGAAATTTCTATTACGCAAAACCGGGCCAATATACCAATAACAGAGATCCGGGAAATGTGATAAAAGTTTCGCCTGATGGCAAAAAATGGGAAAGCATTGCTACCGGTTTCAGGGTGGACAATGGAATAACCATTACCCCCGACGATAAAATATTTGTAAGCGACAATCAGGGAAACTGGACGCCCGCGAATAAGATTAATTACATCCGGAAGGGAAAATACTATGGATATGTACAAAATGTACTTGAGGACGGATGGAGCCCCGATGGAAGGATCATTACAAAGAACGATACTGTGAACGGAGTGATCAGCCCCGCAATTATTCCGGTACCGGACACGTTTGAACAGCCCGCATTGTGGATCCCCCAGGAATTTGATAACTCTCCCGGTGGTGGTATTTGGAGTGATGAAAGCTGGGGCCCTCTCGGAAATCGCTTTATACACACAAGCTATGGCACCGGCTGGATTTATTACTTTATGCCGCATGAAACCGATGGCGTAATGCAAGGTGCGATGGTTGCGCTGCCTTTTCAATTCGATGCAGGCATTCAACGTGCGGCTGTTAATTCTGTAGACCACCAGCTCTATGTGACCGGTCTTAGCGGCTGGGACGACGGCGTATCCGTTAAATATGGCACGGTGGCAAGGGTTCGCTACACAGGCGGTCAGGGCCATTTGCTCAAGGATGCTGAAGTCGTGAAGGATGGCGTGAAGCTCACATTCAACTTTAAACTGGATGACCGTGCATCATTAGAGAAAGGAAGTTACAACGTGTACCAATGGAACTATAAAAGAACGAACGAGTATGGCTCGGCACATTATTCATCAAAAGATCCTGGGCAGGAAGGCATGGATTCAGTTACTGTGAATGATGTGGTAGCGGATGATGACCATTACTCTGTGGTGCTGCATCTGTCAGACAGAAGGCCGGTGAATACTATGCGGATCAGGTTCGATATAAAGGCTGCAGACGGAACAGTCGTTAAAGATGCCGTTTATCTCACTATAAATAAATTACCGCAATGATGAGAATATATTTTATTATTGTTTTGATTACATCCATCATGATCGTTCATGGACAACAAAGCCAATGGTTACAATATGAGGGCTCGAACGGGCCAGGCAAGGGCAAGCATGTTGTATTTATTAGCGGCGATGAAGAGTACCGTTCAGAAGAAGCATTGCCAATGCTCGCCGCCATTCTCTCAAAAAAATACGGCTTTACTTCCACTGTTCTTTTCGCTATTGACCCCTCATCGGGCATGATCGATCCGATGGTGCTTAATAATATTCCTGGTCTGAAAAGTCTCGAGTCTGCCGATCTGATGGTGATCTTTACGCGCTTCCGCGAATTGCCCGACGACCAGATGAAATATATACACAGCTACATTAAAGCCGGCAAGCCTGTCGTGGCCCTACGCACTGCCACCCATGCGTTCAACTACAAAAAAGATACAAGTGGCCGCTATTCCATGTATGATTTCAAAAGTACCGTAAAAGGCTGGGAAGATGGTTTTGGAAGAAAAATACTGGGAGAGACCTGGGTGGATCATCACGGCAACCATGGTCATGAAGGAACGCGCGGATTGATAGACGGCGTTCAGCAGGATGCAAAAAATCCAATCCTCAATGGCATCAAAGATATTTGGTGCTATACGGATGTTTACACCGTCAGAAAATTGAATGGCGATTGCGAGCCGCTGATTTACGGTTTATCCACCAGCGGTATGACACCCGACGCGCCGGTGAACCTCAACAAGTCGGTGATGCCTGTTGCCTGGACAAATACATACACAGGCGACAGGGGAAACAAGGGCAGAGTGTTTACCACTACAATGGGAGCTTCCATTGACTTTAAGAACGAAGACCTGAGAAGACTGCTGGTCAACGCCTGTTTCTGGGCCGTGGGGCTGGAAAGGCAAATACCGGAAAAGGCGAATGTGGATGTCATTGCGGAATATAAGCCTACCATGTTCGGTACTGATCTTTTCAGGAAGGGATCCTACCCGTCAAAATTCGAATTGAAATAAAGGATCCTCTGCACAGACTGAAAATAAAACACGCTGGAATGGACTACAAATACGCCCTGTCAGGCGGCAACAAGATCTACTATCACGAGAAGGGAGCCGGCGACCCGCTCGTGCTTATCATGGGCTTTGGCGCCGATGGCTCAGTATGGGCCAAACACGTGGCGGTGTATGAAAAGCATTTTCGCTGCATCATTCTTGACAACCGCGGCGTCGGCATTTCGGATCAGCCGAAAGGTCCTTATACCACTACGACGATGGCTGCTGATACCATCGCGGTGATGGATCATGCCGGAGTGGAGGAGGCAAAAGTAGCGGGCATTTCGATGGGCGGTGCTATTGCGCAGGAACTTGCGATCAACTATCCGCAAAGGGTAAAAAAATTGCTGCTGGTAAGCACATGGGCAAAGTTCAATAATTACGCAGCTACTGTTTATGAAAATCTGAAAAAGATTCGGGCTACCACTGATCCGGAATATTATATGCAGCTGCTCCAGCTATGGATATTCGCACCGCCTTATTACGAACGCGAGCTTGAAGGATTGAAAAAAGATGTGATCTCCTATCGTGATAACGATCACCGGCAATCAAGGGAAGGTTTCGAAGGCCAGCTAGACGCATGTATTCATCACGACAGCGTAGACAGGCTCAACCAGATAAAAGTGCCGACGTTGATCACCGTTGGCATGATGGACATTTTCACACCTCCATCCTTTTCCGAACTCCTTCACAAACGTATCGGTAATTCATTATACAGCACCTATCCCGAAGGCGGTCACGTGCATCACTGGGAGGACCTGGAAAGATTCAATAAAGAAACGCTTGATTTCTTATTAAAAAATTGAGGTATGACAAAAATTAAACTTGCCTGTGAAACATATACCTGGCAAATGCCAGGTGAACAATACAAAGGGCGCCTTGAACATATCATGGAGGTCGCGTCGCGTGCGGGCTTTGGGGGAATAGAGCCCGACTCAAGTTTCCTTCATCATCTTTCCGACCCTGCGTTGATGAAGGCGGCGTTGCAACAATATAATCTTGAAATGGCAGTATTCTGTTATGTTGAAGATTGGAGAAACGCCAAAGAGACTGCAGACGAAGAAAAACGTGCAAACGCCTGGCTGAAATTCATGGAGCATTTCCCTGATACCATTTTTTTACTGGTGCAGATGCCCGGCCAGGACAGGGAGGATCTTCAGCAGCGACAGCAGAATCTATTGTCATGCGTGAATGCTATCGCGGGTAGGGCTGCCGCAAAAGGAATAAAATGTTCCTATCACCCCAACTCACCTATGGGCTCCATATTCCGTACAGAAGCGGATTATAAGATACTGCTTAACGGGCTTGATGCTTCTGTCATAGGGTACACACCTGATGTCGGTCATATCGCCAAAGGAGGTATGGACCCGTTGGCGATCGTAAAGGAATATCGCGCGCTAATCAATTGCATTCACTATAAAGACATGTTTAAGGATGGAAGATGGGCACCGATGGGAGAGGGATCAATTGATTTCGTCGGTATTACAAACTATTTGAAGCAAACAGGTTTTGAGGGTTGGATCGTTGTGGAAGATGAGGCGGACCTGGCAATTACTGACCCGGATTCTGTGGCCTTGAAAGATGGCCTGTATAATCGTCAGGTTCTCGAGCCATTGCTCTCTCATACTTCACTCACCTAGTTCAACAATTAGCCGTAATAATTCATACAATGACACAAAACAGAAGAAAATTTTTGAGTCGGTTTGCGACGGTGGGATTGATGCCACTGGTACCGGGTTCTTCAATGGAAATGCAGGAAAATAAAAACTATAAGGGAAAGAATAAGGTTGGCTTCAACCTTCTGCTGTGGACAGCCGTGGTATCTGAAAAAATGAAGCCAATAGCGGCGCGTCTCAAGGAGATTGGATACGATGGCATTGAAGTGGCAATGGGCGAGCCGTCTACGCGGCCCTACGTTGATCTCGGAAAGTATGTAAAAGAACTTGGCCTCGAGATCTCTGTTGTTCTTGCACTTGGGAAAGAAGAAGATCCTATTCATGAATCACAGGCTGTGCGCGACAAGGCACTTGAAAAATTGAAGTGGGCCATCGACCGTGCGAATGATCTTGGTGCGAAGCTGATCTGCGGGCCTTTTCATTCGGCATTTGCAAATTTTCGCAGAAGGCCGCCCAATGATGATGAATACAAATGGAGTGCTGAAGTGCTGCACAAGGCCGGTGAATACGCGGCAGCATCCAATATTATTTTAACACCCGAGGCAATCAACCGTTTCGAATGTTACCTGTGCAATACGATCGACCAATTGAACAGGCTGGTAAAACTTACCGATCACGCCAACGTCAGGCCGATGTTTGACACTCATCATGCGAATATTGAAGAGAAAAATTTTAAAGAAGTAATCAAGACAATTAATAACACAGTTTCGCATGTGCATATCAGCGAGAACGATCGTGGCACTCCCGGCGATGGTCACGTCTACTTCGACAGCGTATTCTCTTCCCTTGCTTCAGCAAATTACAAGGGATGGCTTACCATCGAAGCATTTTCGCGTAATGATGTGGATTTTGCCAATTCCATCAATGTGTGGCGGGAATATTCGAAACCATGGGACGTTGCGGTCAACGGGCTTGCATTCATCAAAAAGATGCAGCAGAAATATAATTTGTAGAAAACCAGTTCTTTGAAATCAGGGCTGCAGGATTATTTTACCGCAGTTTCCAGAGAGTTGCAGGTCAAAAGCTTCCTCGATTTTGTCGAGCGGGAACCTGTGTGTTATAAGAGTTTGGAGTTTTTGTCTGGAGGCACGGATCAGGTTGATCATCTCACTGTAGTAGTTGAGATTCCAATGCCAAATGCCATGGATGGTGAGACCTTTTCTCAGCAGGTCTTTGCTGATGTTGAGTGTGAAATCGCCCGATTCGCCAATGAAAGAGATCTGGCCCTTCCTTCGCACCGATCTTACAGCAAGCCGCTGATACGATTGCTCACCGGCGCATTCGATAACGTTATCGACGCCCTTGCCATTCGTAAGAAGGCTGATCCTCTCATCCGTATCTGGCTGTTCCGGATCGAGAACGGTTTCAGCACCTAATCGCAGCGCTAGTGAACGGCGGTAAGCATTGCGGCCGACAGCGATAACGCGCGCACTTCGATAAGTAGAATAGATCACTGCACCCAGGCCCACGGGCCCGATGCCTGTAATGAGTACCGTTTCACCTGCGGTTATATTCATGGCCTCACCCGCTGCGAGCGCGGGACCGAGTGCACAACAGGCCATGGCCGCTTCGTCGTAGCTAAGGTCGTCGGGGATGGGAAGCAAGAGCCAATCGGGTTTAAGGATATGGTCGGCAAAGGTTCCGGTGCCATATTCGATCTGTGCATTCTTTCCGGGATCCATGATATTTTCACAGTGGATATAATCTCCCTTCATGCAAAGTTCACAGAACCCACAAGGATACTGGGGCATTACGATGACGCGTTGGCCGGCCTTGACTTTACTATTGGCAGGAGCTTCGACTATTTCGCCAGCAGCTTCGTGGCCAATATTTGAACATTTTTCCCCCTTGAAATATTTTCTGTATTCCGTACACATGGGGGCGGAATGAATTCTGACGAGCGCCAGGTTATTATCGCATTCTGGGTTTGGTGAATCAGCGATGTGGACCCGTTTTTCGCCTTGGATAACAACAGTTTTCATCGATAAAAGTTACTGGATAATTGTATCATTGAAGGGAATTAAAATTAGATAAAAATGGAATTCACAGAGAATAAAAAGATGAGTGCCCGGTTGATGAACAAGATCAACACCAAGCAGGTACTCTCTGTGATCAGGAGCCAGGAATTTATTTCCCGGGCTGAAATATGCCGGGTGCTTGGACTTACTGCTCCTACTGTGAACAAGATTCTGGCCCAGCTTGCCGAATCAGGTTTTGTAGAATACATCGGCCACGGTAAATCCGGCGGAGGCCGTCCCCCTATGCTCATTAAGTTCAACGGGAAGAATAATTTTGTGATCGGCATCGACATTGGTGCCACTACTATCCGCGGAGTGCTATCCAATCTTGACGCCGAATTCATTCTTGAGATACAACTATCAACCAAACTCAAGTCGGGTGAGAGCGGGGTGATGGAACAGATATTTTCACTCGTCGATCGACTGTTTGCGCGGAAAAATTTTAATGGTGCAAAGGTTTTGGGAATTGGGATCGGAGTGCCAGGGCTTATAGATCACAAAAAAGGAATTATTGATCTGTCACCAGATTTTGGGTGGAAAAATATGGAGTTCCAGCGCCGACTTTCTGAACGGATCAAGCTGCCGATTGTATTTGATAACAGTACGCGGCTAATGGCGGTAGGAGAAAAGAAATATGGAAAAGGAATGGAGCTCGATGATTATTTTGTCGTGAACGTCGGTTACGGTATCGCGGCGGGAATTGTTGCTAACGGAAAGATCCTTGGTGGCGCAAAAGGACATGCCGGTGAATTCGGTCACATTGTGATCGATCCGCACAGTGACGTACTTTGCGACTGCGGGGGCAAGGGACACCTTGAGGCACTGTCGTCCGGGAGGAGGATCGCAGACATGGGCAGACTATTGCTCACCAATAACGTGGATGAGGATTTAAAAAAACTGAGTGAAGGCAATCCTTCGAATGTTACCGCGAAGATGATCGCCGATCTTGCCAGGCAGGGAAACCCCAATGCGATACGCATCTTCGATTCGGCACTGCATTATCTTTCCATTGGAATCGTGAATATGATCAATGTGTTCGATCCGAAAAAAGTACTGATAGGCGGTGGCGTGGCCCTGAATGGAGATATCTTCTTCGATAAACTGAACAAGCTGGTCTCAAACAATATGATGAGCGCCAAAAAAATACCGATTGAGCCGGTATCGTTTGGAGAGAATGCAACCCTTGTGGGCGCATGTGCGCTTGTACTTGAAGGACTACTGAATTTTGACATATCTATTCCCAAATAGTCTATCCTTGGCTTTGAAGTCGGATGCCGGGAGAAAAACCTGCGGCCAGCAAAGTCGGAATGCATAGTGAGAAACCCCTAATCTCTCTACAAAGAACACTGCAAATGTTCAAAACAGGTGTCCAGTTTAAGAACAATCCCTTTGAACTTCGCCATTTTCGAATGTAAATCCACCTCCATGAGAAACATTCGCAACCTCTCACACATCAAATCGATTATCCGACACTCGGGTATTACCGTAACCAACTCGCCTTCGATCAACCATCCAATACCGGTTGCTGTATTTTACCGCAATAACCCCGACGGAACGTTCGCCTGGTTTTGGCCCAAAGGAAATATGCTGACGGCCCTCTCAAAATTTTATAATCGCGGCTCCCGCATGGTAAAATGGACAGCGGGAGTGTACAGCATATGTTTTGCTTTGGGTCTGGAAAGCTTTGTCGCGCATGGCAAGCTAATTTTATACGCCGATCTTCCTACGGCCACCTATTTGCAGAAGCAGTGGGTACGGATTTAAGTCATGAAAAAAGGTGGTATTTGGATCTGTTGTGAAATTCTTCCACTCCGTTAAAAGAAATCCGAGTAAAGCGCAGTGGTAATTACACAATCAACTTGCAAGGATCATAGAGTTCCTTCGCGGAGAAATTGTTCAAAAATGAACACAGGCACAGGGTGTGTCTGGCATTGAAATGCCAGGACATTTTTTTAATTTTTTTCCGAAAAACTTTATTACTATATTCATTCAACGAACACACGCACACGCAATTCTCCCTTACCTTACTGATAACGACCTGCAGGATATTTTTCTCACTGTAATGCACCACCCCGATGGATTTACCTGTCCTCCTGGCCGGACCAATATTGCGTCGTGTTGAAGCCACCTCCACTACGGTTTGGCTGGCTTTCTCAAAAAAACAATTTGTTCAGTTCGTAATATGGAATAATGGTACTGAAAAGTGTAACGAAGATTCGGTGAAGGAAACCCAGGGCGCCATGTTCAAGAGCGATCCCACCGAAACTTTCGAGATCACCACGAAGCTGCACATAGCACTGATAACGATAGATACTTCAGGTAATAAACTCGTTGAACTCAAAGCCTATTCTTACAATGTCTACTACGGGGACACTGCGACAACGCTTACCAACGACCTCGGAACAACGGGGCTACTTCACAAAAAAGGCGAGGCGAACCCTACCGATTTTCTGCCGCTGGGTTATATACTCCAGGCTTTTCCTACGATAGTTCTTCCGAGTGACAAACTTGAAAACCTGCATCTTGTTCACGGATCCTGCCGGAAAATTCACGGTGTGGGTGATGACGCTTTTCAACAGGTGGACGCGATGCTGAAACTGAACATCAACATGGCGGAGAACGATGCCACAAAACCTACAACGCGTCTGCAACACCTCTATCTTACCGGTGACCAAATTTATGCAGATGAAACGCCGAAAATCGTGCTTCCCTTTATCAATGTCCTGGCCAAAACATTGTTTAACGACAAGGCGGAGAACTTGGTGGTGAAGGCCACTGTGGCGGAAACAAAGACCATTCCCTGCGAAATGAAGAACTTTCCCCCGGGACGAAGGGAATTCCTGATTAACGAAACCGCAAAGCTCACAGGCAATGGCATTTCTTCGCACCTGCTTTCTTTCCAGGAATATTGCTCTACATATTTACACTATTGGTCACCCGATGTATGGGACCCCCGACTCAAACAGCTGCTTAATGGCTTTAAGGCGCAAAAATATAATGATGAAGTGGGGAGTTTTCATCTGTATTTTCTAATCAATATCATAAAAGATTTCGATGCACAACAAATGACCGAATTGTTGTTTAAGACTGACAGTGCGGAAGATCTAACCACACTAAAAACAGCTATCGGCAAACTGCAAACGGCACTAAAAGGAAACCCGCCAGCAATTACTCCGGCGCAGCAGACCATTGTCGATAAATGGAAAACCGCTTATCAACCCGCCACACAAACTTTCGAGGGATTCGACGACATCGTGAAAATCATGCAACTCGCCGATGCACTGGGAGAAGAAGATAAGGACACTCTCGGGAACTTATTCAATCTTCGTTCGGTTTTGTCGGAAAGCAAGGCTTGTTGCGATTTTCTTCAGGTATTGCCTCTGGCACGAAGGGTTATGGCCAATGTGCCTACTTACATGATATTTGATGATCACGACATCACCGATGACTGGAACTTTTCCCAATTCTGGGTCAATCGAGCACACACATCTTCGCTGGGCATACAGGTATTGCGGAATGGCCTGATGGCATATACTGTCTTTCAGGATTGGGGCAATGTACCCGCCGAGTATCCTGTTTCATTACTCAATGCGGCTTCTACAGACCCGGATTTCCAGGCAAAACTCGAGAGCTACAGCGGTGCATCCGGAAAGGCGAAGGGCAATAAAGTTGACCTGTTACAGAAAATAGCGAAATATGGCAAGGCGATCGCGTTGGGACAACCGACGGAAGGACCCGGTGAATTGTCGAATGCGCTCGATACCTTATTGTTGGTAGGAGAGGCAGTGACGGCGGAAACCAAATTTATTACGCCCGTGCGCTGGCACTATGACATCCCTACCGGTAAGGCACATACATTTTTCCTGGACATTAGAACAAGAAGGGAGTTTGATGAGTTTGTTGCGAGCCCGGGTCTCTTGTCGCAGCAGGCCCTCGACGACCAGCTTCCCGAAAGAATTGCGCAGGAGAATTATACCGTGGTGTTTGTCGTTTCACCTGCACCGGCAGTGGGTTTGCCAGTAATTGAAGAGTTCGCACAGCCGATCTCGGGAATATTGCAGGGTGGTATTCAGCCGCAAGGCGTCGGGGGAGCACCTCCGGGAGCAATTTCTTCCGCACTTAAGCGCGACAATGAAGGTTGGGGGTTTTCTGAGAGACACCTGGAAATGTTATTGCAACGAATGGCAATTTTTAAGAAAGTGGTTATCCTTTCAGGGGACGTACACTTTGGGTATTCGGGGTTTGTAGATTACTGGAAAGAGAGGAAAATCGACCAATATTCCCGCATTATCCAGTTGGTGGCGAGTTCGATGAAAAACGGCTGGGACCTTGAGTTTACCATGCTGAAAAGCGGTTTCGCACAACGTTTGCTTACTGCTTACGACAATGAGTTTGAAAAACATGCCTGGAAAGACAAGACACTAAAAATAAAGGGCGACATGCCGCCACGACATCGCATTCGTTTACGCAGGAATCCTATTGTATTACCGCGTTTTGGCTGGAATAAAGATACCAGTATTGAACCTGCCGAACCCGACTGGGTATGGCGCCTCCGCGTGTCGGTTGATGAAAGATATTATAATGACGTTGACCAGCCGGACAACCCGTTGTTCCCCGATGATGTGCTGAGCATACCAAATTTTTCATTCGCCATTGAAAATGATTTGCCCGAGACCATGCCCGGCAACAATGCCGGCAAAGACGCCGTAAAAAAAACTTTGCTGGAAATGACCAACAGGCATCATTCTTTATTTATGCTTGGCCGGACGAGGCGCATTGTCTGGCAGCCGCATGTGGGACATGTGCAATTTAGAATTGGATCGGCTCCCGATAAATTTGTGCTCCAGCATGTGTTCA
This sequence comes from uncultured Chitinophagaceae bacterium, assembly GCA_963808065.1. Taxonomy (GTDB): domain Bacteria; phylum Bacteroidota; class Bacteroidia; order Chitinophagales; family Chitinophagaceae; genus Flavitalea. The sequence goes on along the minus strand of CAWEEK010000005.1, from coordinate 50,857 downwards.
TGTACAATTGCCGTACTGATGGATTCCTGAATGCCGACACAGCGCCCGACCCTGTGCCGGGCGGAGTGATGCCGATGACTACTTTGCACACAATTAATCTGGACGCTAGTGACGCTGAAAAAAAAGTTCCCGAAATTTTAGGTAAAGTACCAGCCTGATAAATCTATAGGAATGTCTGATTTTCTAAAAGATGCCATGGAAATGCTGCACGGCGTGCTCGCGCCCCTGGCGGCCAAGCTCGGTGATCCTGAGGCGAGAAAGGAATTCGAGAAGTCGATAGGATATCAACCTGGCGAAAATGCGCCACCCCCCCAATTTCCGGAAGGCTCCGCCATGGAACGATATTTCAAGAATGAGGATAAGTCTAAAGACGATCAATTATACAAGGAGTCAATAGCCGAAGCCGAACAGATCGTTGATGTGCTTAAAAACTTCTACGCCACGGGCGCGGCGACCTGGCACGGAATAGACAGTCCATCCGGGCCAAGCATCGCTAAGGCGATTTCGGAGCTGATCACGCTTACCATCAATATTTTTACACTCGATTACATCAGGTTTCGCCACCCACAATTGCATAATTATTTTTTGCTGGCTGGTTTAGTGGATGAAATGGGACAGCGGTCCGGAGGATCGGCCAATATCGCAAGTGTGGCGGCCGACTTTTTCTCGAAAGGATGGGACGGGCTGAAACTCAAGAACCAGCAGGGCGTGAACACAACGGTCACTACACTGGGATTTTTATTAAACATAGCAAAATATATTGCGTTTCTCGATACTCCTTTCTTTTTTGTAAGCGGGTATGAAGGTTTTCCCAGATCGAAATACAAATTTGCCGACCCCGCGTCAAATGGAATACTTTCGGCGGCGTGGTTTTTCAAGCCTGGGGAGACTTCGGGAGGAAACGTGTTTCTCACCATTGGTGCTTTGCCAGAAGAGCCATTCGGACGTGGCTTCGTTGCCAGGCTCGATGTTCCCTTTGCCATCGACCAGCCATTAAGCGAAAAAGTTTCGATGAAGATCGAAGCGGCAACAGGCGCGTCCTTCGTGTATTCGTCGGGGCTTGAAACGGAGGCGGATGCGTTGAAGCAGCAGCGGTTGTCCATCACCTTTAATTACAAACCTTCTTCAAAGAGTACCACGCTCATCGATTCGCCCGAGCTGACCATTGGATATGGGGCTAATCATTCTATTGAGCTGAGACTTTCGCCCGATGAAATTGCGATCATTGGTAAGTCGGAAGGCAGTATCAAATTCGGAAGAGGCAAGGCCACTAAATTTCCGCTTGGATATATTCCAGACAGCGTTTTTGAAAAGACACTACCCGCTACATTCGGGTGGAGCAGCAAACGAGGATTTTTCTTCGACAACGCGGGTTCGGCAGGTGCCAATCCGTCGCAGTCGCCCTCGCCAACTCCTCCCTCGCCTTCAAGCCCGGCTTCCCTTCCATCTCCAGGTTCCTCTTCGAGGAGTTTGGCTGATACCAGTCCGCCGCTCCCTTCGCCCGGAAGTTCAAATCTTTTCTTTTTCAATATGGCGCTGAACGTAGGATTCCTGGGTCTGACGTTTCAGAATATTCACATCGGCATTGGCAAGATTGGCGAAAAATCGGTTGTTGAGGCGTCCCTCGATTTCAAATTTGTACTTGGCAAAGCGTTTCAACTTGTCGTAACCAGAATTGGTGCAAGGGCATTGTCTACACCGAGAGAGGACATGAAAGGTTATCTTGGCAGCGATATCGACCTTGTATTCAAGGCACCTACCGGCATCGGTATCACTGTTGATGTAAGCTCCGTTAGGGGTGGAGGATTTTTATCGTTCGATGATGAGAAAGGTGAGTACATCGGAGCACTTGAATTGGCCATAGAATTCTGCATCTTCAAGTTTACGCTGAAGGCTTTCGGCATCATACAAACAAAATTACCGGGAGCAGATGAAGACGAATATTCACTGTTCATTGTCATCTCCTCTGAGTTTGCACCCATTCCACTGCCATTTGGCTTAACATTAAATGGTGTTGGAGGATTAATCGGACATAACCGAACCGTAGATATCGCGCTGGTTCAATCTGAAATGCGGTCGCCCTATCTCGAAAATATTTTATTCCTGAAAGATCCGGTTGCGAATATCACGCGGCTGGTGAGCGATTCTAGCCGCTACTTTCCAATGGCCATTGAAAAGTCTGTTTACGGTGTGTCGTTGATTATTGGTTACGGGGAAGTGTTCGAGTTGAAGATGACCTTAATCATCATGAAACCCGAGAATACCATATTAATTCCCGGTTTCATGCGGCTCGCCACGCCGAAGAAGTCAAAAATTCTCCAGCTGCAGATTAACTTCCTGGCAGTGATCAATTCCCAGGAGGGGTATTTCTTTTTCCGTGCAGACCTTGTTGATTCTAAACTTGCTGCGTTCAAACTCACCGGCTCCTTGTTGCTTGCCATCGGATGGGGTGACTCAGATGGATTATTCGCTTTGAGCGTAGGAGGATTTCATCCGTCGTTCAAAGATTTTCCGGTGATTAAATCGCTTCCCAATGCGTTCAAGGGTCTTGACCGGGTCAGGCTCTCTTTGTGGGAAGACGGCAAGGATCACCTCTATATTGAACTCTATTTCGCCCTCACATCGAATACCAGACAGCTTGGTGCGCATGCAGCTCTGCATGTGGAAGGCCCAATGAGTTTTAATATTGACGGTCATCTTGGTTTTGATCTGCTGTGGGAAACCGAGCCAAAATGTTATTACGAAGCAATCATCGAAGCAAGGATCGATTTCAGAAGAAAGGAAAATGTATTGGCCGGTGTTGATCTCGATGCAGTATTCACAGGACCTACACCAAAACATATTGAAGGAAAGGCGCGGTTGAAAATATGCTGGTTCCTTACGGTTTCCATTCCATTTAACAAGACCTGGGGAGATCCTGCTGTGGCAGAGGTTGAACAAACAGTTGATGTGGAAGAGCTATTGCTCAACCAGCTTCGCGACGACCGCAATTGGCGCGCGGAAATCCCCGATTTTCACCACCTGCATGTTACTCTCAAACCCGCCCCTGCCATTCCCGATGACGAGATAATGGTACAACCATTGGGAACATTGGTGTTTTCGCAACGCGAGGTGCCACTCAATTTTATGATTGATAAAATGGGATCCCGGAAGGTTGCAACGGCAAAGTCCCTCACCATTGACACCATTTCATCGCCCACGACAAACTATACGGATCTTACTCCCACTGAAGAACTTTTTGCACCAGGGCAATTTATCAATCTGAATGAAGATGAAAAATTGTCCAAGCCATCGTTCGAGAAAATGAAAAGTGGTGTTCGGATCGGCGACACGGGAAGTTCCGTATTTCCGAAAGCATTCATCAAGGCGAAAGACCTCGAATACGAAATTGGCTATATCCGTCCTGAATTTGCACGTCCGAAAAAGAGAGATGTGAAAATAATGTTGCCGGAAATATTCAGCCTGTTAAAGAGGGAGGCTGCCGCGGGACGCAGCTCGATGTCCTGGCAGTCGGGCCTGGGTAAAACCTCGTCACCCAAAAAGCAGGAAGTGAAAACTAATGGATTTGTGATCGGAAATACCGGCGACATGAAATTATTCACGTCTGTAAATCCCAATGGCTTTGTTGTGACCAGCAGGTTCGAGGCCGATCAAATCAGGCAACAATTGGTGAAAGCAAAACCCAGCCTTGAAGGGGCGATACAGGTGATGGCCGATTATGAATTGACCACTTAACGAATTGACATGGCTTATCAGTTTCATTCATGGGCACGCAAGAGTATTGCCAACGAAATCACGGTTCGTGATCACCTTGGCATTGGTGATCCACCTGCGGATCTGAAAATCAGTGTACCTCTTGATATTACCGTTTCAGGCAACACGATCAATAAAAAATTTGTCATTGCGGGACCCGGCGAAATTGTGGGCATTAACAGCGAAATGATTGTGCGGACCGATCCAAGGCCGAATTCCGGCGATTTTGAACCCAATTACTTTCCTTCCATTGAGTTTTACGATGAAGATTTTCCCTGGCGTTATTCGCCGGCGGCACCGAATGCGGGTTTTGACAATAACCGATTGCGGCCCTGGCTGATGCTGATCGTATTGACAGAAAATGAATTTCAAAAAACGGCCAGGACGACGCCCTTGAGTTCGATAACCGTAACCGACACCGACGCATTGCCACCCGCCGATGAAATTTATTTATGGGCGCATGTTCATTCGAATTTAGGAGAGGCGGACTCACCACTTGGAGATGTGTTCGGAAACCTGCAACAAAAAATGGAAACGGATCCTGACGGTTTGTTTTCCAGGATCATCTGCCCGAGAAAACTCGAGCCCGATGTGTTGTATCATGCGTTTTTAGTTCCGGTGTTTGAATGCGGACGTTTGGCGGGACTTGATCAACCGATAGAGAATATTCCACTGCAGCAAGCTGCCTGGAATGAAGACAGTATACAGATTGAATTGCCCGTGTATTACCGCTGGCAGTTCAGAACCGGTGCCGACGTTGATTTTGAAACGCTGGTAAGAATGATGGAACCCAGGAAGGAGCTGGATCCGCGAGTTGGGATAAGAAATTTGGTTTGCACACATCCAGGGTACATCAAGGTAGGCGAGCAGGGTGAAATACCGCCGCCGGTTCCGGATATATTAGGCATGTGCGGGGCGGTGATGCAACTGGATGCCGAACCGACTGCGCTCCAGGCACCTTTACAGGATCAGCCATTCATTAAAGAAGTTGGTAAGCATCTAATGTTATTCACCCCCGAGCAGGACAATGAAAAAGATCCGGTGGTAACGATTCCCTTTTATGGTTACCATCATGCGAAAACGAAGACGGACAACACACCCGATTTTGTTGCTGAAAATGAAAGTTGGCTGAACCAGACCAACCGTGACCCACGCAACCGCTCGGCCGCTGGGTTGGGAACACGCGTGGTACAGGCGAACCAGGAAAAACTGATGCAAAGTGCATGGTCGCAGCTCTCGGCAATACAGCAGATCAATAGAAAAGTAAAACAACTGAAACTGGCCATAGAAGTGAGTGAACGCATGTTGAAGGGAACTGTTATGAAGATGCAGAACGACAATGGAAAGATGCTTGCTATTGCTGCTGCGGTGTCGGCAAGAATAAAAGACCCGGTGAATTCGAAGACCATTTTTCAAACGCTTACTGATAGCCAGGTACCGAATGCGATTGTTTCCCCCGCCTTGCGTCGGCTTAGCAGACCAAATGGCGGTCTCTCTAAAAAATTAAGAACCGCAGGCAGTTTTACACTGGCGACGGTCTTTAAAAAAGTAAATCCGGATGTTGCACCGGTGGTGGATGTCAACATTCAGCCGGTGTGGTTTACCTCGTTTGGCGATTTCAAGCTGAACAAGAATCTGCCTAACACGATTCCCGACCTTCCCACAATGGATTCGAATATCACAAATGTAATCATTGGCCTGCCTGGACATGGGGGTGGCATACTTGATGCCGGAGTGATCACAGTGGCACCACGAAGGCCACCCGTTGATACCGATGGTGGTACTACCCGGGGCGGAGGAGAACTGCCCAGGGAAAGGCCGCCGGTGAGACCAGTGGACACACAAACAAAAAAGGTTTTTGATTCCACCGATCTGGTAATGTCGATCGGTGTGGCGGAAATTTTTTCGACCACTAAGATTCCTGCAGACTTTCATACTATAGTTTTGAACGGATTGTTGCCCGAGAACACGCTGTTGCCGGCCTTTCGCGCTAAAATGCCGGGTTTACCCAAGCCTCCTGTAAAAAAAGATGATGTTTTGCCTGTCATGGCGCATCCCGATTTCCCCGAGCCTGCCTATAAGCACCTCGCCGCTCTCGACCAGGACTATGTGATCCCAAACCTTGATCTCGTTCCTCCAAACACTGTTGCGCTGATGCAGCCGAATTTTTCATTTATACATAGTTTTTTGATCGGCCTTAATCATGAAATGGGAAGAGAATTGTTGTGGAGAGAATATCCAACTGATCAGCGCGGCTCTTATTTCCGGCAGTTCTGGGATCCCGGTGGACTTCGTGCTCCAAACACCCCTTCATCACCCGATAGTTATAAAGACATTCGTCCCATTCATCTTTGGGGCAATGACACATCGCTTGAAAACTTTTCTGCGATCGGCAGGCCCTCGCCGATTAAACCATTAGTGTTGTTGTTAAAAGGAGAGCTGCTGAAAAAATATCCGAATACCATCGTGTTCGCCCAGCGGGCTATAAAAGACAGCCAGAACCAATTGGTGTTGGACCCTGCCGATACTGTTGATAAGTATAAGTTTCCGGTTTTTTCCGGCAATCTTGCGCCCGATACCAGGTTACTTGGTTTTGAACTTACTAAGGAAGAAGTGAAACTCACCGGGGAGCCGGGCGAATCGGGGACGGGATGGTTTTTTGTATTGGCCGAGGTTCCGGGTGAGCCAAGATTCGGCATGGATATACACTATGAGGCCCCTGATTCCGGTCCGAATACCTGGAATGATTTGTCGCTTGAAAATTTTACAGATTTCCCTTTTGTGTCGGGAAGCAAGCCTCCCGATCCCAGCACCACCAATGGCGGATGGCCGGCTGATCCGAGTTCGGAATTACTTGAGATATGGGGAAGATCATCTGCCGACATGGCGGGTATTCTTTTTCAGAAACCCGTGATGGTGGCCATGCACGGATCGGAACTCCTTAAAGATTTCTAAACGTTTAATAATGCGCAATGGCATTCGACCAACAAATAAAAGACATCGGTAATGCGCGAAAATCGAGCGCCGTGGCTGCTGCATCCCTGTATGAAGCGAAATTGAAAGCGCTGAAACAAAATTCATCGGTGAGCCCTGAAGCATTATCCCAGATGCTTATTCAACACCAGGAGGCCAGCGATGCTGCAAAAAATTCACTACAGCAGACAGTGAAAACTTTGTACTCCGACCAGTCGCAACAATCGCTCGTGGCCAACTGGAATGCGAAGGTTCCGGTGTTATTACTGCCATTGCGATTAGAAGCCAGGTTTATGGACCTGCCAGACAGCACGCAGGAGTTGTGGGTGCGGATTTATCCCGATGATATTGCGGTGCAGCAGCATGAGCCCTTGCTATCTGAAAAAGAATTCGAAGCGGGCAAGATTTACTGGTTGAGTTTTTTTGAGGCCGAAAAGCTGGCCACTGACCAGGAAAATGCAAAGGCCAATGCGTGGATACAACTCAGAAATAGCTTTGGCGCCAACAGGAGTGTGTGGATCGCCAAACAGAGTTTGCCAACAAATTGGGGCAAGAGAGGTGAGCTTTTAAAAAAAGAAGACCTTATATTTCCGGTAGTCGCCACATTCAAACCTGCCGAATGGACGGCTCCTCCACGGACACAAGTGCTCCCCGATAAATTCGTGGTGAGTTTGTTTAATGGAAGTAACAAAGTGTTGGAGCAGGAGGGAAATTTGGTGCCCGACACGCTGATATTAGGACATGATCCCTTCCAGGGTCCTGACGCGTTTACAAAAACCGATTTTGGAATCACCTTCGCCAAAGAATTTGCCTGGATGTCTGACTTTGAGGAAGCGGTGAAGATCGGCATGGCGCTTAAAATCCAACTCAATAACCAGGTGTATAGTAATCCTTCGGCAAGAACGATTGACAAGATTGTTGCACTTGGTGTATACCTTTCAGCGGATGCCCTGCAATCGCAAAATGTATTGGGCGACCTGCTGGCGGGGCACCGGTACGGTTCGGGGCTCGCCATTGTACCTCAGGGTACGCCTACCAATAACACCAGTGATTCTCCTTCAGCATATACCAAAAATGAAGATCCCCAACAAAAGGGCTATTATGAACCCAGTAGCGGCACCCCATTTCAGAATAATACCGAATGCGACGGCAATCGTTTGGCACAGGCACTCGCGATTGATGCAGGTATTATAGAAGGCATACTCCACGACACTCAAAAAGATCACGAAGAAGCGGTGATCATCAACGGGGCACTTTTCCCGGCAACGATTGGTTATTATTTCGACACCTTGCTCGACCAGTTGGTGGACGATAAATACGTTACCATTCTTCGCAATTTCTTTGAGCAGCAAGTTACAGGGTCGGGACCTTTGCCCGCCATTCGGATAGGCGACCAGCCTTATGGATTGCTGGTGACCAGCGATTTTACGAAATGGAGAAATGTTGAAGCCGATGCCGACCAGCAGAGTTTTTACAACCAGCTGCTCAATTGGCTGAACTTCTTTTCCGGGCAATGGGAAGCGGAAATAAAAAATGTGATGTATGCCGGTCGCGAAAAAGACAGCAACAATATTGCCCTGAAAGCAGAGGATGTTTTCCTAGACATCATCGGGCTTGAACCTTCGTCGCTCAGGTTTGAAAGACGGACCGGTTTTTACAAGGACCTTCCGTTGTTCAGAACATCCTGGGCAAAACTCGACCAGTATAAAAATGAGGCGAGCAGTAACGAAAATCTCGTTAAACAAAAAATGGTGGCAACCGGCACCACTTTGCCCACTGCAGATTTATTATTTACGGGGTTACTCTTCAAAGGCGACAACAAAGTATTTATTCCGGAAAAAAATCTGATAGATGGACTTCCGAACCTTGAAACCAGACCATTAAACCAGGTTCAACAGGTTGGAAAAAATTACCTTGAATGGCTTCGAGATATAGTTGTTCTCCAGGATCTGGAAAAGCAGAATTTTTCGGGGGCAAATGCACCTAATTTTCTTTTGTACCTGCTTTCCCGGCATGCATTGTTATTAGAAATCAGGCGCTCTGCACTCGCGGCCCTAAAAAAAATAAATGGGCCCGTCACCGCAAGCGCACTCGACAAAACCTATTTCAATTTCAAGTCTGCTGATGCTACCTCAAAAAGGGACCTCGCCATTTGGGAAGTGTTGTATGCAGATCTGTCGAAATTAAATATGCCCTCTTCAGACCCCGGCATAATAAGTCTGGGGCAACAAATCTTACTAAATAATCCTGCAAATATCAAATCGCTGAAATCGAGTTTTGGATTATTGTCGAAACTGCCCACCGCGAGATTGGAGCGCTTACTCACCGGTCATCTTGATTGTCTTACTTACCGGTTGGATGCCTGGCAAAGCGGGTTGTTTTATGACAGGTTAGAAAAGAACAGGAGCGATGTTGCGGGCAAGGGAATTTATCTCGGAGCATTCGGCTACCTGGAAAATTTTTCACCGGTCCCGCAAACCAATGTGCCGGTGGATCGGCTGCCTAAAAATCTTCGGCCCCCGGATGGTGGGCCCGTATTCAGTGCCAGCGACAATGCGGGGATGATGCAGGCACCTTCGCTCGATCATGCGGCAGCAGCGGCGCTCCTGATGGCTGGTTACCGCAACAATGCTTCGCCACAGGATCCCGGCGTTTTTGCGGTTGATCTTTCTTCGTCAAGAATTCGCCGGGCAGTCCAGGTGCTCGAGGGTGTTCGTAGCGGACAGTCTATTGAAGCGATATTGGGATATCTGTTTGAAAGAGCCTGTCATGAGAAAACAATTTCAGAAAATTTGAATCTGAATCAATTTGTGTTGGCATTCAGGGAACATTTTCCCATTGAAAACCAGTACAACGAGCAGGAAGGTGAGGCCGTGGATCCAAACGAGGTATTTCGAACTGTTCCTGCAAACGTGGTGAATGGATTGAAACTGGCCAACGAAGCAACAATTGATACGCTTGACATCGCGATGAGACCGGTTGCGCCTGCTATGCCCGCTGACGAATTTGCAAAACTTGTTAACGCTGCCCGGCAAGAGACTGGAAACCTCGCCGATACGCTTGATGCAGTAAAAGACCTGTTGCTGTCGGAAAGTGTCTTCCAGGCGGCTTCCGGCAATACAGCCCGTACGGGGGCCGTGCTCGACGCTTTACGAGAAGGCGCAATTCCTCCCGATCCCGCAGTTATCAAAACACCCCGCAGAAGTCGGTTTTCTTTTCAACATATTTTGTCTGTTCACTTTCCGCAAACTGGTTCTGTGCCTGCATCCTGGGGAAATGCTTCACCAAGGTCACAGTTTGAGCCGGGATTAAATGCCTGGCTCGCATCAATCATCGGCGATCCGGAGAATACCATGTGCATGGCGAGCCATAAAACGGGAGACTCACCGCCCAGTCCTTCAAAAAAAATTACACTTTCCAACCTTAACCTGCAGCCCGTTGATTTTTTGTACGAATGTGGCAAAGACACCGGCCCGACAAATATTTCACTCGAGCGCCGCATTGCGCATCAATACCGTTTGTTGACCGGGCTGCCCACTTCGCAGGTGATAGACATAGACCTGTCGGGCAAAACAGGTGCGGGCGCCAAATCTTTTACCGAACTCATGGCTATGATGAAATCACTATTCGCTGTGATAAGTCAGTCGCGGGCTATTCACGCACGTGATTATCTTCCTTTCAGGGCCGGCCAGACTAAAACGGATGGAGTCAATGTGAACGAATTAACAACAAGGGTCAGTGCAAGTATTGGGAAATTGAAAACGGTTCTGCTTGGATTGACCAATGCCGTCAATAATGATGTTGCAAAAATTGCAGAGCACCGGATCGCGTTATCGGCCTTTGACATTACCAATGCATGGCCGCTGGATGTACCCGCACCCGATGCTGATGATGCGGCTTACATTGAGGAAAGCACGATCGTGCTGAATGCGGCGAATGGCCAGGTAAGCAATGCAGAATCGGTGATGGGTTCGTTAAATGATGTTGAAGAGGATGAAGAAAAGACGATTATCCTCGTGAAACTTGCAAAGATATTGCTGGGTGCTAATTTTCCCGTGATGCCGAAATTCAAATTCGCGAATGCGGCCGACATCAAAGCCACTCTGAATGATACCAAACAATTGTTGAAATATTATGCGGGGATTTCCGGTTTGCCAGATGCGGTGATTGCGGACGATTGGCTTCAAAGTGTGTCGGAAGTGAGAACGCGGACTAGCCAATGGGAATATGTACGGTCGCTTGCTGAGATCAACAGTGGGAAGGAACTAGCCTTACAACCTTTTCAACTCCCTTTCAGAAAAAACGACAGCTGGCTTGCGGTGGAATTTCCTAAAACTGATGCGTCAACCGGAGAACCATTCGGCATCACGACAGATACGATCAGTTGCACGGTGGTATGGCCGGATGGAAATGATATCGATGGACAACAATCTGGATTGTTGATAGATGAATGGTCGGAAACGATACCTACAGATACTGAAACAACTGGTATTGCTTTTCACTATAACCAGCCCGACTCCATGCCGCCACAGGCTTTGCTGCTTGCGGTGTACCCGGGAGTTGAAACTAACTGGACCTGGGACGCACTCATCGGAACGGTTATCGATACATTCAACCGCGCAAAAATGCGGGCTGTTGAACCCAAACATTTTATCGACAACCAGCTGGTGCAGCATTTTTTGCCCGGAATCATTGCACCGGTGAATATTTCAGGTAACAATATCAGTCTTGATTTTGCCGTGGCCAGCGATGAGTTTTTGAAGAAAGTGCCACACGGAACGGCTATTTATGAAGCGCACATTCAATCGTCAATTTCATGAGGTGGTGGTTAACTTAAATTATCATTATGCCAACATTCGATCTTTCAACTCTGTTTCTTCCGCAATACGAGATGGCGAGCCTCACTTACTGGAACAGGCTCGATTCCTTTCCGCGTTCGCGCGAAGTGGGCCGCGGCCTGAAAGCTGAAGTGCGCGACGCGATGTGGATGCTGACCAGGCAATGGCAGTTTGGCGAATTCAAAGGCGAAGATGCGGGCTCGCCCGTTTCGGCAAAAGTGAGCGGAAGACACATCACGCCCTCGTCGGTAACAGTGAACCAGCAGGTTGTTCCCTACGATCTCTCTATTCCTATCGAAGCCATGGCCGAAAGAGAGGAAGTGATGCCCTCATTGCGATTGCGTGTGCAAATGGGAAAAATGTTCCTTCGGCTCCTGAAAGTGAACAACCTGGCGAATCGATCTGGATTTTTTAATACTCATTTCCCATTGCCGACACCTGACGACGAAGAAATAAAGACAAGCCAGTTTTTCGCTGCTGTTACGGGACGAGTGCCAGATGGTTTCGAAATGCTCAAAAAGGCAGGAGTAAATCCCGGTGCATTCTTTACGGGAATACCTGAGGTTCCATTGAATGCAACAGAAATTAAAACCGTTACAGATATCGTGCTGGCGCAGTTCATCAAATGGTACGACCAATTGTATTTCCAGGTACCGAGGGGTGAAACTGCCTGGTTGCCAGAACGCATGGAATACAGTTTCCAGGTAAATATTTCACAGGGTGGCGGAATAACATCTTCATTGAATGCAGCCGAATATCCGGGCGGGCGGCTCGACTGGAGTGACTTCGATTTGCGGGCTAACACCAGCGGATCAACAACAACCAACCCTCCCGTGATCGTGAGCGAAGAAAAGGGAGATGTATTCCTTCCCAGCATAGTTTCCTATCGCGGTATGCCAAACCCACGTTTCTGGCAGATGGAAGAGGGCACGATGGATTATGGAAAGATCGAGCAATCGCCAGCGGGTGTTGTAGGGTTGTTACTTGCGGAATACGGACTCACGTATTCAAATGACTGGTTCTTGCTGCCCTGGCCAGTCAAGACGAACACGATGTGTAGTATGCAGGGAATTTTGGTGAACGATGTTTTTGGTCAGCGAAATTTTGTGGCGCCGACACGCATGAGTCCTGAGGCGCAATGGCAGCAATTTACACTCTTCAGTCATTCCATAAACAATGAGGGCCCTCCTGGTCAGCAGATTTTTTACCTGCCTGCGGTGACGGGAGCCGTACAGTCGGCCGATCCGCTGGAAAGAATATTTTTTATGCGCGATGAAATGGCCAATCTAATGTGGGCCATTGAAGACGTGGTGCCTGCCGAAACGGGCGGTGGTCGAAAGATCGTCTCAGCGCTTCCTGAACCTGTTCCTGAAAATCCCGACCCCGAAACATGGCAATACATACTCGGCACAACGGTGCCGGAACACTGGATCCCATTCGTTGCCGTGCACAAGCCCGGCTCCGATACCGAGATTCGTTTGCAGCGGGGCAGGATACCAAATGCAAAGCCGCCGAAAAGCCTGTTGCTGAGTGAGTCGCAGCCCATACAATTTATAGAGCAGCAGGAAGTACCGCGATCGGGAGTGATTGTTGAACGCGGGCTCCAAAGAGTGAGGTGGCTGAATGGGAAAACCTATCTGTGGGTGGGCCGCCGCAAGATGACTGGACGTGGAGAGGGTAGTAGTGGATTGGAATTTGATAAGTTGAATTAGACGAAGTATAGGTCATGTAAGCAAGATTCCTGTCAGATAGACAACGTAAAGGTCATGTCACGCGATGACCGGCATGAGATGCCAGGGGCTATGACTGACAGGCCTGACGATTTTACACTGATGAATCAGGTGTTACTACTTGCTTCTCAATTCGGCGATCGGGAATTAGCCACATCATTGCCACAATGGTATAAAGAAGCAAGGCTATCCCGGAATCGAAGAACGCGCCACAGATAGCAATAGCATATACTGCAAGCGAGATTTTTCCTTTTTGATCGCTCCCCAGTGCTTTCGCCAGCACTGAATCCCTGCCATGATGTTTTATCAGTACCCTTGCCAAAATAGTGTAAGCAATGGCATTCATAATGAGGACAACGCCATAAAATATAACCGGCCACTTTCCAAAATGGTTTTCACCCATCCATCCCGAAACAAATGGGATCAGAGACAGCCAAAACAGCAAATGGAGATTCGCCCAAAGTGCGCTGCCGTTTATTGATCGGACCGCGTGGAGCATATGATGGTGGTTGTTCCAGTAAATTCCGACATAAATAAAACTTAACACATAGCTCATAAAAACCGGAAGCAAAGGCTTTATGTGTTCAAGATCTGTACCGTGCGGCACCTTTAGCTCGAGGACCATGATCGTAATGATGATGGCGATCACACCATCACTGAATGCTTCTACGCGGGTTTTACCAAAAGTCATTGTCAATGAGAATTGTGTTCAATATACTGAAAGAATCACCCTCCACTTTTCTTACATGATATTGGCGTCCGGATCATGCTTGCTTTTGTATCGCAAACGGACAGGAAGGGGGATTTCTTAAATCTTTATCATTCTGATTATCAGATCGATGATTAAAGGGCATTGGTTTTGGGCAATTAGATGCGCATAAAACCCATTGAGAACCATGCTCAAAAATTATCTGAAAGTCGCCTGGAGAAATCTGCTGAGAAACAGGACATTTTCCTTTATCAACATTACTGGTCTGGCTGTCGGACTTGGTTGCTTCCTGCTGATAGCACTGTATGTACTGGACGAACTGAGCTTTGACCGTTATTATAATATATCGGAAAATATCTACCGTATCAACATGGATGCACGTTGGGGTGGCCAGGAGCTTCGACTGGCGGAGACTTCAGATATGATGGGGATGCTACTTAAAAAGGATTATCCGGAAGTAGAGGAATATACGCGCGTTTTTTCGCACAGCGGTGACACAAAACTGATCAGGAAGGGAAATGAATACATCACCGAAACCCGTGCGGCCTATGTCGATTCAACTTTCTTCGACGTTTTTGCATTCCAGGCCCTGAAAGGCGATACCCGGACTGCTTTGAATGAGCCACACACGGTGGTGATCACGGCCTCGGCAGCGGCGCGCTATTTCGGATCGGCCAACGAGGCCATCGGCAAAATGCTGGAAGTGCAGGAAGGCGGCAAAGAGGTTCCGTATAAGGTGAATGCGGTGATCGCCGATATTCCAGGCAACACTCATTTTCATTTCGACCTGTTATTCTCTATGAAGAGCCTGGATTATAAATGGGGACAGATAGCCAATGTCAATTTTCACACTTACGTCGCCCTCAGGCCGGGCACCGATTACAAGGCCTTCGAGAAAAAATTACCCGGCTATGTCAACAAACATCTGATTCCCTCTCTGAAGGAATTTCAGATTTACAGCATGGCGGACCTGGAAAAATCAGGTAGCCGGCTTCAGTTTTCGCTTATTCCGGTATCACGAATCCATCTTTATTCCGACAGGCAGGGCGGCGAGGAACTGAGCCCGCCCGGCAGCATACAATATGTAGCTATTTTCTCCGCCGTGGCCCTGTTCATTCTCTTCATTGCCTGTGTCAACTTCATGAACCTGACAACGGCCCGATCCGCCAGCAGATCTAAGGAAGTGGGCATCCGAAAAGTATTGGGTAACGAACGCAGCGAACTCGTGTTGCAGTTCCTGACGGAATCTACGCTGATGGTATTCCTGTCCTTATTGATCGGCATCGGGATCGCATACCTGGCACTGCCGCTTTTCAATTCTTTGTCTGGCAAAACCATGACCCTGGTAAGTCTTTTTTCACCGACGATTTTGCCCCTGCTGATCGCCCTGCCTTTTGTAGTTGGCCTGCTGGCGGGAAGCTATCCAGCTTTCTACCTGTCCGGCTTTACACCGATCGAAGCCTTGAAAGACCGGCTGAAGGCAGGTACAAACAGCGGAGGGCTCCGTAGCGTACTGGTCGTATTCCAGTTTACCACTTCCATTGCGCTGATCATCGGGACGATCGTTGTGTTCAGGCAGCTGGATTATATTCAAACACGCGACCTTGGATTCAACAGGGACCAGGTATTGATCATCGACGGCACCGATGCTCTGGGCAGTAATGCCGGAGTATTTAAGAAAGAAGTGACGAAATTGTCTGGCGTTAAGGGAGGGACCCTTAGCGGTTATCTTCCGGTATCCAATTCGGGGCGTAACGTATATAATATTTTCAAAGACCCCGTCCAAACCGCTTCAAATAGTTTCAATATACAGACCTGGGCAATCGATGACGGTTACCTTCCAACAATAGGGATCAAACTGTTGAAGGGAAGGAATTTTTCCCCCGATTTCAGAACAGACTCGTCGGCGGTGATCATCAACGAAACGACTGCCAGGGTTTTAGGATATGCAGATCCGATCGGAAAGCATGTATATACCTTCAACGACGAAGGGAAGCCGACCCCTTATCCGATCATCGGTGTAGTAAAGAATTTCAATTTTGAGACGCTACACAACGAGGTCCGCCCCCTCATGTTCGTGTTGCAAAACAGCACCAGTCTTGCCTCCTTCAAGGTAAATGCCGCCGCCATCGCGCCACTGATCGGTGAGATCAGGAACAAATGGACGACGCTGGCGCCTGGCGCACCCTTCAGTTTCCGATTCCTGGATGATTCCTTTAATGAGATGTACCAGTCCGAGCAAAAGGTTGGGAAGATTGCCATGATCTTTTCCGTATTGGCGATACTGATCTCCTGTCTAGGTATTTTCGGGCTGGCGACATTTATTTCAGAACAAAGGACAAAAGAGATCGGGATCCGCAAGGTGCTGGGGGCAAGCATACAAGGGATCGTCAGCTTGCTTTCGGCGAATTTTATGAAGCTGGTGGCCATCGCCTTCCTCATCGCTGCCCCTTTAGCGTGGTGGGTGATGAATAAATGGCTGCAGGACTTTGTCTATCGCACAAGCTTCAGTTGGTGGATATTTCTCGTGGCGGGATTGGCTGCCTTACTGATCGCGCTGGTTACGGTGAGCACCCAGGCGGTGCGGGCGGCGATGACTAATCCCGTCAGGAGCCTGAGAGCAGAATGAGCAGGTGTCCATTAGTACCGACTTCCTACTGATCTTGTTGTTGATCTCAGGGTTCGATGTAATTACAGACGTCTGACTATTCTATTTCAATTCAAAGACGGCAAAACTGTGCCCGGATTTCCCCGAATTGACGAAGTGTGCACTAGTGCCAGGTTCAAGAAAGATGAAATCGCCCTTTTTTGAAAACGTCTTTTGATTGGCAACTACGTTTGCCTCTGTATCAGTGAGTCCAATCACCACCATGGGTGCTTTTCGCTGCGGCAGTTGGAGAGCTGCATTTGCAGGCAGTGTAAAGCGATAACCCCTAACGGCCTTTTCATCGAACAGCAGGCTAAACGATTTTATGTTCAGCGGCTGAGCGATTGGTTTTGGAGTTTTATTCACCAGTTCCATGTCGATGACGTGAAAGTCGGTCGTATCACTGTTCCATACCCGATGGATACGTGGTTGGTCGTAGAAGCCTTCAAACCAAATATTCCCGTCGTGGAGGTTAATATCGTGTGGTTCAGTAATCACTTGTGAACCGGTCCTGGTCTTGCTAAGGACAAGGAAGACCGATGGCGTCGAATGCTTATGGATGAGCGAGGTGTCGCCGGGTGCAATGTGTACGTCCAGTATGCGAACCCAGGCATTTTCGAAAACATTGTGATGCATCGGCTCCTGGCTGACCTGGACCTGGGCCACACCCGACAATGACGCGATCAATAGAAATGCCGTAAGGGAAAACCAGCTACTCATCACTTTTTTGGCGAATGTAGTAAAAGTGGACGGCAACGGTACCGGTTGGACGGCGGCACCCACTCGGTGTTGGCGGCGATGACTAGTGTTGTCGGGAGCCTGAAAGATGAATGAACTCTACCGGGGCGGATAATGGGAAACCCCTAATCCCCTTACACAGAACAATGCAATTGTGGAAAGCAGGCCGCGTGGCTATGCATAATCCCTTTGAACTAACCGTTTTTTGACAGCAAATCCACCTCCATGAGAAACATCCGCAACCTCTCCCGCATCAAATCAATCATTCGCCACTCAGGCATTACCGTGAAGAATTCACCCTCCGTCGACCATCCTATCGCAGTTGCTGTTTATTACCGGAATAACTCCGATGGAACGGTCAGCTGGTTTTGGCCAAAAGGAAACAAGCAGACGGCGCTCTCAAAATTTTATAGTCAGGATTCCCGCATGGTAAAATGGACATCGGGTATGTACAGCCTATTTTTTACTTTGGGTCTGGAAAGCTTTCTTGCTCATGGCAGGCTTGTTATATATACCGATCTTCCTACGGCCACTTTTTTACAACAGCATTGGGGAAGGGATGAAGTTGCAGAGCGTATCAGTTGCTGATTGTTTAAGAGAGAACGCAAATACACCCGACCATACCTCTTATTGCCCAGGCCCGAGAACACATAGGTCTCTGCGATCCCTTGTCGGCAGCATACGGCGGAATCACTTTCGTGTCGTTTCAGAATATACTTTTTTCATCACTTTTATTTTTTGCTCGTCATCCGCAACTGCATCTGCAGTAAACATCATTACGCCATTGGCTTTTGAAGTTGTCCCATATCTTAATACTTTTTCAAATTCTGCGGTAGTAATAATATGCGGATCATTGTAAGCCTGCACGATCGGCCAGATTTTCGAATGGTTATTTAATTTATCGGAGAACCATTCAATATTTTCTTTTACCCATTCTGGATCCCTTTCCATTCTTCCGTGATAAACCATTGGCGAAAAAACATCGACATGCATTTTCAATGAATCATAGTCCAGGCCCAGTATCTTGCGACGTGCACCATTGAAATCATTATCATTCCAGGGACAGTGATATACGCCCAACAATGCCCCGACTTTTTCTTCTTGTATAATTTTTCTGAAATTCTTAACCCAGCCGGCTATCACGGAACATCTCCAATTGCGCCAAGTGCCGTCGTGACTGTCCAATATCCACCGGGCTTTTTCTTTTGTGCTGCCAGACGGTAATTTCAATGATGCATACGATTGAAAATGTTGCAGGCAGTTGTCGCAGAAGCAGGTTTCCGGCAGGATAGGTTCAGGGTCTTCAAACTGCGCATGCCAGTGCAGGTAATCCATCCAAACGCCATCAATATCAAATTTTTGTAATAAGGATCTTAGTTCGCCTTCACGATGTTTTATGAAGCCAGGTTCTGTAGGACATACACCCATAAACCAGGTGGCAGCTTTCACTCTTTCACCAAACTGATCTATAGCCCATGCTTCGGGATGTTGTTCTACATAAGACTTGCCATTAAGGGTCGCAAATTCTGCAAATACTTTCAGTCCGTCATTCTTAGCACGTTGCATTAATTGATCGGTCAACGATTTGTCATGAATAAAAATGGCGTTCACCCCAAGGTTACTCAACGTAAATCCTTTGTTCCAAAATTTTTCAGGAGAGCCATAAACACCCCGGATCTCAATTTTCTTTTGTTGCCCATGAATTACTGGTCCAATGAAACTTGAAATCAAGATAAACAGGAGCTTATATATGGATGACTGTTTTATCATAACCGATCAGATAGCCTAATTTAAGATAATAATTGATCGAAAGCACTACCAATAAATGTGGGCGGCAACGCTACTGGTTTTGTGGGTTAGCCTGTTTTCTGAAATAACCCATCCTTAATGGCAGATTTAATTAAAATCAATTATTAATTAAATTTGCATGCTTCATGAAAAAATTACCTCTTTCTTTTTATTTGCGGCCGGATGTAGTTGAAGTTGCCAAAAACTTATTAGGCAAAATCGTTGTTACGAAATTCAGCGGCGTTGTAACCATGGCACGCATTCTTGAAACGGAAGCCTACAATGGAATACATGACAAAGCGTCCCATGCTTATGGAGGAAGGCGCACAGCCCGGACGGAAATTATGTATGCCGACGGAGGCGTGGCTTATGTGTATTTATGCTATGGCATCCATCATTTATTTAATGTGGTCACCAATGTTGCCGATATCCCACACGCCGTGTTAATCAGGGCAATTGAACCTTTGCAGGGAATGGACACCATGCTGGAAAGAATATATACATTAAAAAAGGGCATTATTAAAGGACCCGGAAATGTGTCCGCAGCTCTCGGTATCTCCACTGCTCATACCGGTCATTCACTGATGAGCAAAGAATTTTATCTTGCAGAAGACAAGTACAGTATCAATCCTTCACAGATAATCGCAGGACCGAGAATTGGTGTTGCATATGCATTGGAAGATGCATTCTTGCCGTATAGATTTGTTTATAATAAGGCCGGGCAGGTAAATAATTCCACTACTCGTTCTGCTGTATTGAAGAATCAGAAATGATCCAGACGCCGACAAGGAGTTAAATATTATGTTAAAAGTGCAGTGAATGTTCTGCTCGAGCGAAGGACCCGTAACTTGACTAGCCAGCAAATCAAGACTGGATTTAGATGAAAACTGTATCTCTATCCCTGGTACTGCTCGCAGCAATATTTGTTTCTTTCGAAGAGCGGGACCAGCCATCTACACATTTGCAAGGCACGATAGCTGATGATAAGGGAATTGGAATTCCTTATGTAAACATTGGTATTTCAGGGAAGGCGGTTGGGACTGTATCAACTGAGCATGGAAAGTTTGAATTGACAATTCCCGCTGATTATTCCCGTGATAGCCTTAGAATCTCCAGCGTTGGTTTTGAGGCATCGGTAATTGCGATCGATACCCTGGTGAAAAGCAACAAACTGTCGAACATCACATTCATTCTACGGCGATCATTTGTTGCGTTGCCGGAAATTACCGTTTCGTCAAACCCTTTGAAGCACAAGGTGATTGGCAATGAAACGAGGTCGAAATTCTTAAGTGGTGGATTCTCCTCCAGTGATCTGGGGTCTGAGGCGGGGACCCGGATGAAAATCAAGAGATCGCCTACTTTTCTCGATTCTGTTTCCTTTCACCTCTCTTATAATAAAATGGACAGCCTAAAGGTCAGGGTTAACATTTATGATCTGTCAACAGGAGACCCAGGGATAAATCTTCTGCCCGAAAATGTAATTATCAAGTTGGGTAACAGACGTACTGGAATGGTAAATATTGATCTCAGAAAGTACAGGCTCAGATTGAAAGACGATATTCTCGTGGCTTTGGAGCTTGTGGAAGCAGCAGGCGACGCTCGCAGCGGTGTTTTTTTATCATCATCGGTATTGGGCGCGCCCACTTACTATAGGGAGACGAGTCAGGCCAAATGGAAAAAGTATAAGACGCTTTCCCTCGGTATTAACTGCTCCGTCAGATTTTGAAAGGCGCTTAATTACCAGACCTCATCAATCCCAAAAAACTGTTACCGTATATGAAAGTCGTGGGTGGGTTTAGCTTGGCTTTCTGTAAAAATCAGATTTTTCAGCTGTAAGTGGTTGATTTCCTAAAATGATATCGGCTGACTTTTCTGCGATCATCATAATTGGAGCATACAGATTACCATTCGTTATATACGGCAATACACTTCCATCTACTATCCTTAAACCGTCGAGGCCATGTACCCGCATGGTTAGTGGATCTACGACAGACATGTTATCCGTACCCATGCGACAAGTGCAGGATGGATGCAAGGCAGTTTCTGAATCACGGCTGACCCAATCCAGTATTTGCTGATCGGTATCAACAGCAGGTCCAGGTGAAAGTTCCCCACCATTAAATTCATCCATCGCTGGCTGATTCAGAATTTTTCTTGCACAGCGGATGGCCTCCACCCACTCCTTCCGATCCTGATCTGTAGAGAGATAGTTAAACTGAATGGCAGGTTTTTCCTTTGGATCCGATGACTTAATCAAGACAGATCCACGCGCATCAGAATTCATCGGACCAACATGGACCTGGTAGCCATGCCCTCCTGATGGAGAACTACCATCATATCGTATTGCCACAGGTAAAAAATGAAATTGAAGGTTAGGATAAGCAACCGTTTCATTACTTCGAATAAATCCTCCTCCCTCAAAATGATTAGTTGCCGCAGGTCCTTTATGGAAGAGCATCCATTCAAGGCCCACCCAGGGTTTGTTATACCATTTCAATGCTGGCCATACACTAACCGGTTTTTTGCAGGCATATTGGATATATACCTCCAGATGATCCTGTAAATTCTGTCCCACGCCAGGAAGCTCGTGTAGCACCTCAACCCCAGCCGATTTCAAAATTTCAGGATTTCCTATTCCAGATAGCTGGAGAATCTGCGGAGAATTAATAGCGCCTCCACAGCAAATAACCTCAGCTGCTGTAACCTTATGCAAACTATTTCCTTTCGAAAATTCAACTCCAACTGCGCGCTTCCCAGAGAAAAGAATTTTGGTGGTAAGAGCGTTACAGATCACTTCAAGATTTTTTCGTTTGCCCAGTACAGGATGCAGATATGCATCTGATGCGGACCAACGCCTACCGTTTTTGATGTTTCGGTCGAACTTTCCAAAGCCTTCCTGTTGAAATCCATTCACATCTTCTGTAAGTGGATAGCCTGCTTGTTTGGCCGATTCAAAAAATGCTTTAAACAAGGGATTGGTTGCGGGCCCGGTTTCGAGGTGCAGGGGACCCGCATTACCACGCAGAAAGTTTGCTCCTGCGGTTCTGTTTTCAGATTTTTTAAAATAAGGAAGGCAATGCGAATAATCCCATGATTCCATTCCTGGATCCTTAGCCCACTTTTCATAATCCAATGGATTACCACGAATGAAAATCATTCCGTTTATCGAACTGGAACCACCCAATAATTTTCCACGGGCGTGATACACCCGCCGGTTATTCATGAAAGGCTCGGGTTCCGACTGGTATTGCCAATCATAAAATTTGCTACCGATCGGATAAGTAAGAGCAGCCGGCATATGAATAAAAATATCCCACCACGAATCTCTCCTTCCCGCTTCAATCACCAAAACTTTGTGGTTCGGATCTTCACTCAGTCTATTTGCTACCACACAGCCGGCCGACCCGCCGCCAATAATGATTGTGTCAAAAACTTTATCCATCTTAATAAGGGGATTCTACATTTCCTAATTCAACATAAACACTTTTGAGCTGGGTATAATGTTGAATAGCAGCAAGGCTATTCTCCCGGCCCTGACCTGATTGCTTATATCCACCAAAAGGAAGTTCAATAGGGGTTATATTGTAATTATTAATCCAACATGTTCCAGCTTGTAGTTGATGTATTACCCGGTGACCGCGTTTTATGTCTTTAGTAAATACTCCTGCCGACAGTCCGAAAGCAGTATTATTAGCACGCTCGATCACTTCTTCTTCCGAGTCGAAGGGGAGTATTGAAAGCACCGGACCAAAAATCTCGTCTTTGCAGATTTCCATTTCATCATTGCAATCTGTAAAGATTGCCGGAGTTAAGAAATTGCCGGAAGTAATATCGCGTCCTTTGAAATCTCTTTCGGGTTTGAAGCCTCCGGTCAATAATGTTGCACCTGATGATTTTCCTGAATCAATAAACCGGGTTACTTTTTCCATGTGCGCCTTACTAATTAATGCGCCCATCTGGGTATCGGGATCTGCCGGGTCTCCCAATCTGATATTTTCAGTTCGTTCCTTTAGCTTCACTAAAAAGGAATCGAAAATCTGACGATGCACAAATACCCGTGTACCATTCGAACAAACTTCACCCTGCGTATAAAAATTTGCCAGCAAGGCTGCTGATATGGCATTATGTATGTCTGCATCTTCGAAAATAATTAGGGGAGATTTTCCACCAAGCTCAAGTGTAATGCGTTTCAATTGACTGGCGGCACCGGCAAAGATTTTTTTACCGGTTGAAACTGAGCCTGTCAATGAAATTTTTGCGATACGCGGATGATCTACTAACCTGCTTCCAACCCTGCCATCACCCTGAACTACATTAAACAAACCAGGCGGCGCTCCTGCTTCCATAAATGCTTTTGCCAATTCAAGTGCAGTTGCCGGGGTAAGTTCAGATGGTTTAAAAATCATCGAGTTTCCGCAAGCCAATGCCGGAGCGGCCTTCCATGCAGCAATCTGAATCGGATAGTTCCAAGCACCAATTCCCGCACAAATACCTAAAGGTTCGGGACGCGTATAGCCAAATGCATTTTTCAGATCAAAAAACTCCCCGTGGATACCTGCAGCCATTCCTCCAAAATATTCCAGGGCATCTGCAGCCGAAGTAACATCCACAGCAAGAGATTCCGAAATGGGCTTTCCAACGTCCTGGGTTTCCAACAAAGCAATTTCTTCTAATCTGGATCTTAATATATGAGCCGCTTTTGTTAAAACCCGACCACGTTCTGCTCCGGTTTTTATACGCCAGATATGGAAGGCCTTCTCTGATGAATTTACAGCTGCTTCAATATCCTCATCATTAGCCTGACAAACATCTCCCAATGATTTATTATCCGCTGGATTATAATTTATCCAGGATTCCCTGTTTGAACCTGTAGTTAATCCGCCATCTATAAACTGAGAGTACACCATATTTCTTTTAAGATATTCTTTGTCTTTTTATTTGCTTATAATAATAAATGAACACGCCAAGGCAAATCAAACCCACTGTATAAATCCACGCCGAATATTGGTTATACCATTCCACACCATAGGTTGAAGTGCGGGGCCATGACACATTAATGACCATAAAAGTGCTCCAGATCAAGGCGAGAATATTAACCGGAAACCCCCATTTGCCTAAATTAAATTTGGCGTCCGTATCTGCTCCAGACCGCGCCGATCTAAATCTATTTTTCAGTTGAACTGCAACTACTATCCAGTAAGCAAGATTAGCCCACAGTATTGCGATAGAGGTTACCAACTCAAATACTTTTGGAAATTGAAGATTCATCGCCAAAACAATTATTGCTCCCAATCCACAAAGCAGGGTAGCTAAAACAGGAGTTTGAGTTTTTGCGGAAACCTGCGATAAGGATTTACTAAATGGCAACAACCCATCACGCCCCATGGCGAACATTAATCTTACAGCCCCGGAGTGAACTGCAAGGGTGCACACAATGATGGCAAAAATAACAATGCAAAGAAAAAGCTTGCCCGTAGTATCACCCAGAACTGATTTCACCAACATCGGTAATCCTCCGTGGATACTCCCCAAGTCTGGCATACCCAAATCCGGAGCTGCCATCAATGCAAAAAGCAACACCAGTAATCCGGCAAATCCCGCGGCAAGAAGCGCCTGCAAGATAGCACGGGGAGCTTTTTTGCGAGGATCATGCGTTTCTTCAGCAAGTGTTCCGGCCGTGTCGAATCCATAAAGAACATATGAGGCTGTCAGGGCAGTAGCTGCCAGCAAGACTGTCATATCAGGAAAAGATTTGAAGT
The DNA here is from genome assembly GCA_963808065.1 of uncultured Chitinophagaceae bacterium. Lineage (GTDB taxonomy): Bacteria > Bacteroidota > Bacteroidia > Chitinophagales > Chitinophagaceae > Flavitalea. Next base: position 25,922 of record CAWEEK010000005.1, on the reverse strand, counting down.
CAGATCCGCCAGATTGAATGTTAACTACAGCTTCAATCGGGGATCGTACCCTGCTTAAAAACAGAAGAACGATCAGAAGTATAATTCCAATCAGTTCCGCAAATACACCAATGTTGTTTATCACAGCCAGCAGCTTGATACCCCTGACATTAATTATGGTACTTATAAAAATTAGAATAGAACCCAGTAAAATGGCATTCATCGCAACCGATTTCGCATCATTTGAGGTTCCAACTATCTGGAATGAACTTGAAATTTGGGGCAGACTAACCTGAAGTGCCATGGCCACAGCGCCAATAGTGACAACTAAACAAGCCAAATAAATCCAGCCTGTCATCCACCCGAGGAAAGGGTTGCCCGTAAACTTTGCCCATTGATAAACCCCGCCGGATAATGGAAACCGGGAAGCCAGTTCTGCAAAGCAAAGCGCAACCAGTAATTGACCAACCAGCACAAATGGCCAGGTCCAGAAAAATGCAGGTCCGGCAACACCATAACCCAAATGAAACATCTGAAAAAGACCAGTAAGAATAGAGATGTAAGAGAACCCTGCAGCAAAACTGGAGAAGCTACCCATGGAACGCTTTAATTCCTGACGATAACCAAAACTGGCAAGATCATTATTATCCGTAACTGGAGAATTCTTCATATTGTATTTACATCCTGGTCTTACCTATTTTGATTTTTATGGCCTCCAACCCAATGGAAAATTGAGTAAGCAAACTTAACTTTATGTTCCAGGTTAGTGTTGGATCTGACTCCAAGCTATAAAAAATATCAGTATGTCCTTAGCCGGAATTGACACAAACTTCACACTACCCCCGCGCTTTTATACAAGCAACGAAATTTTCAAGGAGGAGCTTGAGCGGATTTTCTACAGTCGATGGATTTATGTGGCTTGTGAGCCGGACATTCCGAACCCAGGCGATTATGTTGCTTTAAAAATTGGAACCCGTTCCTTTTTTCTGCAGCGGACGGAACACGGGGAGGTGCGGGGATTTTACAATGTATGCCGACACCGCGGCCACGAACTGGTTCCAGGGGAGAAAGGTAACTGCCGGCGGCTGATCTGTCCCTACCACAACTGGACTTACAACCTTGACGGGAAGCTGCTGCATGCACGCGGTATGGAGTCCGGGTTTGCTAAGGAAGATTTCGGACTGAATCCAATAGAGGTCGCCGTAATCGGTGGCCTTATTTATGTTTGCCTTAGCTCGCCGGCACCTGCTGATATCGAAGAGGTGCGCACCCAACTCACTCCTTATCTAGCTCCATACGACTTGCCTAAAACTAAAATAGCTTACCAGAAAGATATTATTGAAGCCTGCAATTGGAAGCTGGTCATAGAAAATAACAGGGAGTGCCTGCATTGCACCAGCAATCACCCAGAACTGCTGGTACCGCTTTACAGCTCTGGTTTTGGCAAGGGGCTCGACAAGGATAATGTCCAGCCCTCTGAGCGACGCTTTCAGGAGACGCTCTTAGAAAAGGAAAGGGAATGGGAAAGCCTCGGCCTTCCCTACGAATTGGTGGAGTTCCCGGATGGCCTGTGGTTCCGCGCCGTCCGACTGCCGCTTGCCAATAATTGCATATCCCACACAATGAAGCCTGAACACGCTTGCAAAAAACTGCTCGGCAATTTCGAACGCCCAGAGGGCAGCGGACTTTCGTTGTGGACTCATCCGAATTCGTGGAACCACTTCTTGAGCGACCACATCGTCACCTTCGCGGTCTTCCCCATTTCGGTCGACAAAACGCTCGTGCGCACCAAGTGGCTCGTAGCGGCAGACGCAGTTGAAGGTGTCGATTATGGTTGACGACCTGACCATGGTGTGGACCCAAACCAACGCACAGGATAAAAGCCTGGCAGAAGGCGCTTACCGCGGCATTTGCTCCGGTGGCTACATGCCCGGTCCTTTGGCCGACGAGGAATATCTCGTGAAGCAGTTTCTCTCCTGGTATAGCGATCAACTCACAGGAACCCCGGTGCACTGATGCCAAAAATTGTGATAATAGGAGCCGGTATTGTTGGTTGTTCATTGGCCGATGAGCTCACCGAACGCGGATATTGTGATGTAGTTGTCATTGAAAAAGGTAAACTCTGGAAACCCGGCGGCTCGACATCACACGCGCCTGGTGTTGTTTTCCAGACCAATGGTTCGCGAACCATGGCGCAGTACGCCCGCCAGACAGTTGAAAAACTTCATGGCCTTCGCCATGACGGCGAGACCTGTTTCCTCAAGGTGGGCAGCCTGGAGCTCGCAACGACACCCGAACGCCTGGCCGAGCTACACCGCAGAGCAGGATTCGCTTTGTCTGCCGGAATTAACGCCCGGGTAATACCTCCTGAAGAAGCGTTGAAATTGCATCCGCTTCTTGTTCGTGATAAATTGCTGGGCGCACTATACGTGCCCGATGATGGTATCGCCCGGGCGATACTAGCCGACGAAGTAATGGGTGAGCGGTCAATCAGCCGCGGCGCGCGATTTATTGATGCTTGCGAGGTCCTTGCCATCGATCAGAGCGATGGTCGCGTCACCGGTGTTCAAACGACACAAGGATCATTCCCGGCGGATATCGTTGTTTCCTGTGCAGGAATATGGGGACCGAAGATTGGAGCGATGGTAGGCATGTCGAAGGCTATACAGCCCCTGGCGCATCAGCTTTGTTACACAGCGCCGTTGCCTGAATTGGCCTCCTACAAAGGCGAAGCTGAATTGCCCGTGCTCCGTCATCAGGGATCTGACCTTTATTTCAAGCAGAGAGGACAGAGTCTCGCGATTGGCTGGTATGGACACCGCCCACTTCCTGTGAAGGCGGAGGATATCCTTCCCTACGAACTCGCTGAAGTAATGCCCAGCCAGATGCCGTTTACTCCCGAGGAGTGGAAAGGTGCCATGGAGGGTGCGATCGAAGTTATTCCCGCATTGAATAGCAGCGAGATTGTCGAATCGATGAATGGTCTATTTTCTTTCACCGTTGACAACTTTCCACTGATGGGTGAATGGTCGGGGTTGAAGGGGTTTTGGGTTGCTGAGGCTGTATGGATCACACATGGATGTGGTGTGGCACGTGCAATGGCCGAGTGGATCGTCAATGGGCATCCAGCACTCGCCGTGCATGAATGTGATGTCAATCGTTTTGAAACCCACCAGTTGGGATCACTGCATATCGAAGAACGCGGTACGCAGAACTACGTGGAGGTGTATGATCTGCTGCACCCGCTGCAACCTATGGAGTCGCCGCGTCCTCTCCGCACCACTGGTTTTTATCAGCGTCAGCAGGAACTCGGTGGGTTCTTCCTCGAAGCTTCCGGTTATGAGCGACCGCAATGGTACGAAGCGAACGCCGGCCTGCTCGCCCGATATAATGTTCCGCAGCGGGATGAGTGGAGTTCAAAATTCTGGTCGCCGATCATAGGTGCTGAAGCATCTGCGGTGAGGGAAGGCGTCGGTCTGTTCGATATCACGACCCTGAAACGCATTGAGGTCACCGGCAAAGGCGCATTGGAGTTTCTCGAGCGATTGACAACGGGTAACCTTCGCAAGAAGCCCGGCTCAATTACCTATTGCCTGCTGCTTAACGAAAGGGCAGGCATACTGAGCGACATCACTGTCATGCGACGTAGTGAACACGACTTTTTCATTGGCGTGAACAGTAACATCGATATCAATTACCTGAGGCAGTTAGCACCGGATACCGTGCATGTGCGAGACATCACCGCCGGCACCGTTGGGCTTGGCCTCTTCGGACCTAAGTCGCGGGAACTCGCCCAGTCTTTGACCAGGGATGACCTGAGCAACGAAGCACTTGGCTACTTCCGGCTAAAGAACACCTATCTCGGTCATGTACCGGTGATGCTGTGCAGGCTCTCTTACGTTGGTGAGCTGGGATATGAAATCTACACCACCGCAGACCTTGCGCTGAAACTCTGGGACACGCTGTGGCAGGCAGGAAAGAAAGTACGGACTCATTGCAGCCGGCCGTGGAGCATTCAACTCCATGCGCCTGGAAAAAGGATATCGCAGTTATGGGACGGATATGAACAGTGAGCACAACCCCCATGAGGCGGGGCTTTCCTTTGCGGTTCGGAAGGGTGGAGGATATAAAGGCGCTGAGGCTTTCGATAAATTAAATCCAAATGCACTGAGCAGGCGTTTAGTATGTCTGGTACTTGAGAACCCCCAGCATGTGGTTCTGGGCAAGGAACCCGTTCTGCATCAGGGCAATGTGGTGGGTTATGTCACCAGTGCCTACTTCGGCCATACCATTGGCAAACAACTCGCTTATGCCTGGGTGCCCGCGGAATTGAGCACGCAGGGCACAGGACTATCTATCCGATATTTCGACTGCGATTACCCGGCCACGGTAGGACAGGATCCGCAGTACGATCCACAAATGACACGATTGAGATCATGACGAATACGCAAGATACTTTGTCCCCCGGCACGATCGGACGACGGCGGGCAGCCACTCTCCCGGAGCAGCCTCCACAGCTGTGGAAATCGGTGAAGCCGAAGAAAGCATACGATGCGGTTATCGTAGGCGGTGGCGGTCATGGACTTGCAACCGCCTATTACCTGGCAAAGAATCATGGCCTGACCAACATCGCGGTTCTGGAGAAGGGCTGGCTCGCAGGAGGCAACACGGCCCGCAACACCACCATCATCCGTTCGAATTATCTATGGGACGAATCGGCGGCCATCTACGAGCACTCACTAAAATTATGGGAGACCCTGGAAGAAGACCTCGGCTATGAGATGTTCTTCAGCCAGCGTGGTGTGCTGACGCTTGCACATTCAGTTAGTGATGTGCGATCGAAGCGAAGGAATTTTTATGCGAATGCCCTCAATGGCATCGACAGTGAATGGCTCACGCCGGCTGAGGTGAAGAAGCTGGTACCCATCATCAATATCAGCGAGGATGTCCGGTATCCGGTTCATGGTGGCACCTATCAGCCGCGTGGCGGCATCGCCAAACATGACTGGGTGGCCTGGGGCTATGCGAAGGCAGCGAGCGATCTTGGGGTGGATATCATCCAGGGCACCGAAGTGACGGGCTTTGACATCCGGAACAATAAGGTCCAGGGCGTACATACCTCCCAGGGCACTATCGCTGCCGGCAAGGTGGGCCTCGTTGCGGCCGGTCATTCCTCGCTGCTGGCCAATCTCGCCGGATTCTCCATTCCAATCCAGAGCCGGCCATTGCAGGCACTGGTCAGTCCACTGCTTGAACAGGTGCTCAACACCGTGGTTATGAGTGGAGCTGTGCATGTATATGTCAGCCAGGCACACAAGGGTGAGCTGGTGATGGGGGCAGGCACCGACGCCTTCAACTCCTACGCACAGCGCGGCGGCTTCCATGTGATCGAACACCAGCTGGCGGCTGCGGTGGAATTGTTCCCTATTTTCTCACGTGCGCAGGTGCTGAGGACCTGGGGAGGTATAGTTGATATCGCTCCTGACGCGTCGCCCATCATCGGCCTCACTCCGGTGGAAAACCTGTTCATCAATGCCGGCTGGGGAACAGGTGGTTTCAAGGCCACGCCTGGTTCGGGCTGGGTCATGGCCCACACGATGGCAAACGGCACCCCGCATGAATTGAACCGGCCCTTCGCGCTCGACCGCTTCGTGACGGGGCATCTCATCGACGAACATGGAGCGGCCGGGGTTGCCCACTAAAACTTATTTTATGCTTTACATTCCTTGTCCCCACTGTGGCCTGCGCAACGAAACCGAGTTCCATTACGGAGCCGAGGCCGGGGTAGCCTACCCAGATCCCAATGCGCTGACCGACAGCGAATGGGCGAAATACCTTCATATCCGTGCCAACCCCAAGGGGTGGCTTGCCGAACGGTGGGTGCACTTCGCTGGATGTGGCCGGTGGTTCAACCTATGGCGCAATACCATCACCCATGAGATCGGGCCGGCATATCTTCCCTTCACCACACAACCAAAATCGCCCGGCGTTGTCCGCCGGAGCCCTAGCGAAGGCGGAGGCGAAATAAAACAACAGAACAACTAGCATGAGCGAAGTTTCATTCAGTTTTGATGACAAGCTCTACAAGGGGCATCAGGGTGAGCCGATGGCGGCTGCCTTGCTGCGCAGCGGCATGCTGTCAATAACCAACAGCACCTATCATGGCCGCCCGCGCGGTGTCGTCGGATTGGGTGTTGAAGAACCCAATGCACTCGTTCAGCTGGTATCAGGTACAATGGAATCGATGCTTCCGGCCACTGTCATTGAAGTGGCGGAGGGACTTGCTGCACGCAGCCTTACCGGCATCGGTGCACTGCCTGAGCTCCCCGATGAAGCACGCTACGACAAGACCAATCGTTATGTCGATACGCTGGTCATAGGCGCAGGTCTTGCGGGACTTATGGCGGCGGATGAGCACCTGCGTGCAGGCCGTGAGGTTCTACTGATCGACGATCAGCCAGGACCTGGTGGTCATCTCCGGCACCTTGGACTGGAATTACCATCTGCCCTGCGGGATATTCTCGCGCATGAGAAACCTCACTTATCTGGCAGGTGCACTGCAGTTGGTTTGTACGACCAGAATTATGTTGTCGCCATTGAGCGGCGAAGCGATCACCTTGGGAATTCCGCGCCGGCCAAGTCGCGCGCGCATCCGGGTCTGGCATATCCGTGCCGATCGGGTCGTGCTGGCACCAGGTGCGTTCCAGCGCCCATTGATCTTCGCAAATAACGACAGGCCCGGCATCATGCTCTCTCATGCGGCAGCGACCTATGTTGCGGTTCATGGTGTGCGGATTTTCAGGCGTGCCGTGGTTGCTACTGTCGACAACCAGGGATATCGTGATGCACTTAGGCTTCACCATGCCGGGATACAGGTGCAAGGTATCTATGATGCGCGTCCTGGGGCTGCGGGTCCCAGTGTTGATGCAGCAAGGGCTGCAGGGATTCCGGTTCGCTTCCGCGCCACTGTTCTCGACACTGCCTCCAATGCAGAAGGAGCTTTGGACAGTGTCGATCATACAGGATCTCGACACGAAAGAAACATTTCAAACAACTGCCGATCTGCTCGCAGTATCCGGGGGCTGGACCCCGATCGTAGATCTGGCGACCCACATCGGCATCAAACCGCAGTGGAGTGAGGAACACGCGGCCTTCCTGGTAAATCAATCTACCGACCAGCTCTGCACCGCCGGCATGCTGGCCGGCGATTTCGGCGGCGACGATGATCCATTGGTATTCTTCGGTCCGGCGCTCGATCCGGAGCAGGCCCGTCACGCTTACATCGACTTGCAGCGCGATACAACGCTGCACGATCTGCGACGTGCTGTTGGGGCAGGATTGCACAGCATCGAACACATCAAACGATACACTACCATAGGTACGGCACACGACCAGGGCAAGACCAGCGGCATGCTCACCATCGGTGCACTTTGCCAACAGGAGGGCGTTGTCACCTGCTGATGTGGGTACCCTTTCTTTCCGGCCACCTTATGTGCCGGTGCCATTCGCTGCACTTGCCGGACGTGAACGCGGACTGCTTTCCGATCCCATCCGCATCACACCACTCCATCAATGGCATGTTGAAGCTGGTGCAGTATTCGAGGACGTGGGACAATGGAAGCGACCGTGGTACTTCCCGAAGCCGGGAGAGCGCATGGACGATGCCGTTAGACGTGAATGCGTGGCGGCCAGGGAGGGTGTGGCCGTGATGGACGCCTCCACACTCGGAAAAATTGATATCCAGGGTCCGGATGCTGCGGTCTTCCTCGACCGCATCTATACGAATATGTTCTCGACATTGCCGGAAGGGCAGTGCCGCTACGGATTGATGTGCAAGGCTGACGGCATTGTCTTTGATGATGGTGTCACCACCCGGCTGGGTAAAAACCATTTCCTGATGACCACCACCACAGGAGGTGCTGCCCGCGTGCTTGCATGGCTGGAAGAGTGGCTGCAGACGGAATGGCCCGACCTGAAGGTCTATTGCACTTCGGTTACCGAACATATTTCAACGATCGCGCTGGTGGGCCCGAAAAGCAGGCAGCTACTCCAGGAACTTGTCAAAGACATTGACCTCTCAAAAGATGCATTTCCTTTCATGCACAGCCGTGAGGCGACAATCGACGGCATACCTGTGCGCATAGCGCGAATCTCTTTTTCAGGAGAGCTGGCATTCGAGATCAACGTTGCGTGGGCACATGCCCGTTATATTTGGGAACGACTGTGGGCGCTCGGACGTTCCTATGACCTGACTGCCTATGGAACAGAGACCATGCACGTGCTGCGGGCGGAAAAAGGTTACATTATCGTCGGGCAGGACACCGACGGAACTCAAACGCCACATGACCTCAACATGTCCTGGATTGTTTCCAAAAAGAAAGAGTTCATAGGAAAGCGCTCGTTTCAGCTGCCCTATCTTAAGGCAACGGGGAGACAACAACTGGTTGGCCTGCTGCCAGAGAACACTGACGAAGTCATTCCGGAAGGAGCATACATTACCGAACTTACAGCACAGCCGGACGAGCATGGCAAAACCCTCCATACCGGTTTTGTAACGAGTTCTTACCATTCACCGACGCTTGGGCGTGCGTTCGCGTTGGCACTGGTGGCCGATGGCCTGAACCGGATGGGTGAAGTGGTGGCCGTGCCCATTGGGAAAAAAGTATTGCGCGCCACCATCTGTGACGCTGTATTCATTGACAAGGAGAACATCCGAAGAGATTCTTGAAACCGAGACACATGATCACCATAAAAAGTCCGCTGGAAGGAATGAACATGGGAACCGTCACTACGGTGGCGATTCGTGAATTGCCAGGATTGCATACCATCGATCTTCGTGTGGCGCCCGGAACTCCAACGCAAACTGCAGTCGCTGAAGCGTTGGGTTTTGATCTGCCAGGGAAGCCAGGCCAGACCCAAGGGGTGTCAGTATCCGGTGGAGGTGAAGCCCATGCCCTCTGCCTTGCACCAGACTGGTGGCTAATTGTAGGATTCCAGGAAGCTGAAGGTAAGCTCGCACCGCTGCTGTTGAATGACGACTATCACTTCAGTGTAGTTGATGTCAGCGGCCAGCGGACTACCATTGAACTTGAAGGATCTAAGGTTCGTGAAGTGCTTGCCCACGTTTGGGATCAGGATCTCCGGGAAAAAAGTTTTCCTATTGGATGTGTCTCCCAGGGACTCATTGCCAAGGCACCGGTGATCGTCTTCCATATTGCTCCGTTTCGCTATCGTGTGATGGTACGAAGCTCTTTCGCCTTGCATTTGTGGGGCGTTCTGGCCGACGCAGCGATGGAGTGGTTATAGGAGATCCTTCTTGTGTCCATCCAATCTTTTTTTCATGCTTCGATACAACTAAAGTGATTCGTCGCGCGGGTATCATTCAAGATGCGTATTTGTATGTACTAACGGATATGGGCACGCTATATCCCATGGTCTGTACGAGGACGCGAGACAAAACTCTTCTATTTTTGTTCGAACACCTTTTATCATAAACACAGAAGCGTAACCCCTCGGCTTCAAACGAAAAAAGGCTGCTTTTTCAGCAACCCTTTACAATTATTTCATTTCTTGTACCGCGTAGGGGAATCGAACCCCTCATTCATCCGTGAAAGGGATGCGTCTTAACCGATTGACCAACGCGGCATACCCGGTTTTGGGACGGCAAAGATAATTGCTGCTTATCCTTGTTCCAAAACTTTATTCGATGTTTCCATCTCACTCCCGGAATACAAAAATTTTACCTTATTTAAACAGGTCAATCGCGTAATTTCGCATCCTCAAATTTGTTTAACTCAATTAATCTCTATGAGCACAGTAAAAGTTGCTATTAATGGATTCGGACGTATAGGACGGCTGGTTTACCGCCAGATATATCAGATGGAAGGAATTGATGTAGTGGCTATTAACGACCTGACAAGCCCCAAAGTACTCGCTCACCTTCTTAAATACGACAGCGCCCAGGGCCGCTTCGACGAAGAAGTAAGCGCCACCGAAAACTCTATCGTGGTAAACGGCGACGAAGTAAAAATATATGCACAGAAGAATCCGGCTGAAATCGCCTGGAAGTCACACGACGTGGATGTGGTTCTGGAATGTACAGGCTTCTTTACCGACAAGGAAAAGGCAGAGGCACACCTGAAAGCAGGCGCCAAGAGGGTGGTGATCTCGGCCCCCGCAACCGGCGACCTGAAAACGATCGTATTCAATGTCAACCACGAGATCATCGATGGTTCCGAAACGATCATCAGCTGCGCTTCCTGCACCACAAACTGCCTGGCCCCAATGGCCAAAGTGCTCGACGACAGCTATGGCATCAAAATGGGCCTGATGACTACGGTTCACGCCTATACCAACGACCAGAACACGCAGGATGCTCCGCATCCAAAAGGTGACCTTAGAAGGGCAAGAGCCGCAGCTCAGAACATCGTTCCCAACAGCACCGGTGCGGCAAAAGCAATCGGCCTCGTACTCCCTTCACTGAAAGGAAAACTGGACGGCAGCGCACAACGCGTACCTACTCTCACCGGATCTCTTACCGAACTGACTACCATCCTTAATAAGAAGGTCACCATTGAAGAAGTCAACGCGGCGATGAAATCCGCTTCGAACGAAAGTTTCGGATACACCGAGGACGAGATCGTGAGCAGCGACATCATCGGCAGCCGTTTCGGCTCCCTCTTCGATGGCACCCAGACCAAGGTACTAACCATTGGCGATCAGCAACTGGTTAAGACCGTTAGCTGGTACGACAATGAAATGAGCTATGTCAGCCAGCTGGTGCGCACGGTGAAATATTTTGCCGGCCTCATCAAAAAATAATTTCCCGGGGGAAGGTCAATATCCTTCCCTCTTTCTTTTTCACCCGGTTAAATCTGATCGGTATGCCTGAATTTTCACGATTCAACTTCGCGGGTAAGAAAGCCCTCGTGCGGGTTGATTTCAATGTTCCCCTCAACGATAAATTTGAGATTACCGACGACAACCGTATTCGCGGCGCCCTGCCCACCATCAAAAAAATACTCGGCGACGGTGGCAAGGTGATACTCATGTCTCACCTGGGACGTCCGAAAGACGGACCCACAGACAAATATTCCCTGAAGCACCTCATTCCCCGCATCCAGGAACTGCTTGGTGGCGTCAACGTGCAATTTGCCAATGACTGCATAGGCGCCGAGGCAAAGGAAAAAGCTGCAGCACTAAAAGACGGCGAAGTGCTGCTGCTGGAAAACCTTCGGTTTTATAAGGAAGAAGAAAAAGGCGACAAAGAATTCGCCAAAAAACTCGCGGCACTCGGTGAGGTGTATGTGAATGATGCGTTTGGAACAGCTCATCGCGCGCATGCTTCCACCGCGGTTATTGCCGACTTTTTTCCTTCAAAGAATAAGCTCTTTGGCCTCCTGATGGAAAGCGAAGTGAAAAGCGCGGAAAAGGTGTTGAAGAGTGCCGAGAAACCGTTTACCGCCATCATGGGCGGAGCAAAGGTTTCGGACAAAATATTGCTGATCGAGAACCTGCTGGAAAAGGCCGACCATATCATTATTGGTGGTGGTATGGCCTATACATTTTTCAAAGCCAGCGGCGGTGAAGTGGGTAATTCACTTGTTGAGAAAGACAGACTGGATACAGCAAAAGAATTGTTGAATAAGGCCGAAGGAAAAAACGTGAAGATCCATCTTCCGGTTGACAGTATCATTGCCGACAAGTTCGATGCCGCCGCCAATACAAAGGAAGCAGACAATAAATCCATTCCGGCGGGATGGATGGGACTGGACATCGGTCCCAAAGCCATCAGTGAATTTGAAAAAGTTATTGCCGGGTCGAAAACCATTCTCTGGAACGGACCGATGGGCGTTTTTGAAATGGAAAAATTTCAGAAAGGAACGAAGGCAATTGCAGAGGCCATCGCTACTGCCACACAGGCAGGAGCTTATTCGCTGATCGGTGGTGGAGATTCCGTCTCAGCAATCAATCAGTTCGGCTTTGCCGACAAGGTGAGTTATGTGTCCACCGGCGGCGGGGCCATGCTCGAATACTTTGAAGGCAGGGAACTGCCCGGGATCGCTGCCATCAACAAATAAAACAAATAAGATACATCAATCGATGACACCACTGAGTTCGATGATCTTGTCATCGGAACCATTGCTTGTACATATGTAAATAGTCCCCTGCGGGGATATACAGATGTCGCGCAATCTGCCGTATTTGTCCGACAGGAATTCGCTCTCCTGAACAATGCCGCTTCCATCCTCACTCAGTTTCAGCTGTAGAAGTTTCGATCCTTTTAGAATAGCAACGAGTAAAGAGTTTTTGAACTGGGGTATGCTCTCTGCGTTGTAATAGTCGATTCCCGAAGGGGCAATGGTTGGGGTCCAGGCTTTGATGGGCTCGGCAACCTCGTTATTTGTACAAAATTCATTTTCTTCCGGCTTGTCGCAGAAGCCCCTGACTGTGGGCCACCCATAGTTAGCTCCTTTTCCAATAATGTTGATCTCGTCATCAGTGTCTGGTCCATGTTCGGAAGAATAAAGCTTTCCGGCGGCAAACACAAGGCCCTGCGCGTTCCTGTGGCCGAAACTCCAAATGGGGTTGGAAGGAAAGGGGTTGTCATCCGGTATCGAACCATCAAGATTTATTCTCAGCACCTTGCCGTTTCGCCTGCTGGTGTCCTGTGCATTGGTATCATCCCCGGCATCCCCCGTAGTGATGAATAACTTAAGATCTTCACTGATGGCCAGGCGGCATCCATCGTGGATGTTGCCTCCGGAAAGGTTGTCTACCAAAACCTGAGGATCGGTGAGGGTAGTGCCATTGTAAGTATAACGGACGATCTTTTCCTGGTAATCACCGGAATTTGAGTAATTATAGGCCAGGAATACCTGGGGAGTGGATTCGAATTGAGGATGGAGCACCATGCCCAGCAGCCCGCCTTCGCTGCTGACTTCCACGTCGGCGATGGTAAACACCGGGGAAACTACGCCTGTTGCTGGATCCACACGGCTGATCACTCCACGCTTTTCTGTCATCCAGATGAAATTATCGGGGCCCCAGACCAGCTCCCAGGGCAAACTCAGCTGATCTGTCAGTACTTTATCGGTCAAAGCAGCAGAATCAGCAGGATCTGGGGGCTTTGGATCGACTGGCTTGTCTTTTGCACAGGAAGAAAAACTGATAATCAGTATTATGCCTATGAATTTGCGTGTAATCATGGCCGGCGGTTTTTATTATTGGGGAAAAAACCATGCCGGGAGATTTAAGGACTCACCAAACCCAAAAACACTAATTTTAAACAAACAACCATCGAAACAATGAAAACAAGTAGTCTTATCATTATCGCTATCATCGCAGTAGTTCTTCTTCTGGGAGGATGTGGCTGCAGTGGTTACAATAGTCTGGTTGGCCTTGATGAGAACGTGAAAAATAAATGGGCGAATGTTCAGAGTGACTATCAGCGCAGGGCAGACCTCATTCCCAACCTGGTGAACACTGTGAAGGGTGCCGCTAAATTCGAACAGGAAACCCTCACCCAGGTCATTCAGGCCAGGGCAAAAGCTACTTCCGTGAATATCAACTCCGAAGACCTCTCACCCGAAAAGATCAGCCAGTTCCAGGCTGCACAGGGTGAACTGTCCGGTGCCCTTGGCCGCCTGTTGGTATCTGTTGAAAGATATCCGGAACTCAAGGCAAACCAGAATTTCCAGGACCTCCAGAAACAACTGGAAGGCACCGAAAACCGGATAAAGGTTTCCCGCAATGATTTCAACCAGTCTGTCCAGGGCTATAACCAGTCAGTGCGCCGTTTTCCAAACAACCTTTTTGCAAATGCCTTTGGCTTTCATATCCGGCAGGCATTCCAGTCTGATCCCGGAGCTGAGAAAGCGCCGAATGTTCAATTTTAACCGGCCTTCCGTCAATGAATATCCTCCCTTCTTTCAGGAAAAAGGCATTATTTTCTCGCGACGAGAACACGCGTATCGTGGAATCCATTCGTGAGGCTGAACGCCAAACCAGTGGTGAGATCAGAGTTTACGTGGAGCGTCGTTGCCGCTTTGTGGATCCGCTGGACCGGGCAGCCGAGATATTCTGGACTCTGAAAATGGATCAGACACAGCACCGCAACTCGGTGCTGCTTTATGTTGCCATGAAGGACCACCAGTTTGCCATCTTTGCCGATCAGGGTATTCATGAACGACTGGGAAATGCATTCTGGCAGAAGGAAGTTGACGCCATGAGCCGTCATTTCCGGGAGTTACATTACCTGGAAGCGCTAATTTTTGTGATCAATGACATTGGCCGGGCGCTTTGCGAGCATTTTCCCTTCGAGTCCAATACTGATAAAAACGAGTTGCCCGATGATATCGTCTTCGGGAAATGAAAACCAGTGAGCCATCCTTCATGAAGCAATTGCTTAGAATCATATGCCTTATTATTCTGCTTGGTCCCGTCCTCGTCAAAGGTCAGGAGATTCCTGTTCGACCAAATCCGCCCAAACTGGTGAACGACCTCGCAGATGTGCTTACCGATGAACAGGAGAAGATGCTGGAGAGAAAACTGGTTGCCTACGACGACAGCACGTCCAACCAGGTAGTGGTGATTACCGTCAAGACCCTTGGCGACAATCCTATTGAGGAATACTCGCTGAAAATCCTAAGGGACTGGGGGATCGGAAATAAGAATACAAACAATGGTGTACTGATCCTGGCTTCCATCGAAGACAGGCAGATACGAATTGAAACAGGGTATGGTTTGGAGGGTGCCATTCCTGATATCACCGCCAGCCAGATCATACGAAATGATATCGCTCCGGCTTTCCGTTCTTCAGACTATTATGAGGGCTTTGATAAAGCTACTACCTCGATCATCGCCGCTGCGGCGGGAGAATACAAGGCACCTGAAGGCTATGGCAATCGGGGTAAGAGCCGGAAGATCCCCGTGGGAACCATCATATTTCTGATAGTTCTGCTGATCATCATCTTCAGCAGGAGAGGTGGAGGTGGCGGTGGATTTATGAGCCGCAGGGGATTTGGTCCTGTCTTTTTCCCAGGCCTGGGTGGAGGATTTGGCGGCAGTGGCGGTGGTGGTGGCTGGTCCGGTGGCGGAGGTGGCGGCTTTGGCGGATTTGGCGGCGGCGGTGGTGGCGGCGGTGGCGCCAGCGGCAGCTGGTAGGAGTGAAGTCAAAATCACGAGCGTCAAAAAATAGACGATAAAAAAGAATCCTGCTACTGACATTCAGGTCAACGGCAGGACTCAAATTAGTCGGCGTTCAATATTTACTAACTGGAAATTTTTAAGGTTTCAGTTTTCATTTGCTTTCAAGCTTTCCCTTCACATAATTCACTTGTTTCTCTATCTCGGCTTTGTCGATGCCGGCATCGCCCTTTGTCTGGATCCTTTGAGCAATTTTGGCCAGCATGTCGTTGAGATAGGGCGTAACTCCGTATTCTTTTGGCACCTCATCGCGGAACTTCACGATCATGTCAATGCCTCTCTTCACCTTGTCGGTGTTGTTCATTTTCACTACGATGTCGCCCAGGGGCCTCAGCAGATTAAACTTCGACTGGCTTAATGGCATCTCATCAAATGTTTTTTCGATCTTGTCAAATACAGACTCATCTCCTGAGCTCAGCAGTGTTTTATTGATCGATTCCTGTAGCCTGCCTTTTGACGGCTTCAGCGATAATGTTTTCGCAACCTTAAAGGCCTCGCTGGAGTCGGTGATCAGCAGTGCGTCGAGCGAAGAAGCCGCGACAGAATAAGACGAATCATTGACGCCCTTCTCGAAAATCGCCTGATACTTTGGGTTGCCGAATGGTCCGAGCATGCCGATAGCGGCGCTTCTTACCAACGAACTGGAGTCGTTGGTGGCCAGCTCATAAAGTACCGGCTCGGCCAGCGTGCGGATATTGGGATCACGCATATTCAGCTTGTTGATGGTGTAGATGCGCAACTGGTGGAACCTGTCTTTCAATGCCTGGTTGACCAGCGCAACCGCTTCGGGGTCGGATGATTCAGCCGCAGCGTCAATCGCCTCTTTCCTGTCGAGGTAACTGCCGGCATATGTATATTGGTGAATGAAATTCTCGATCGACTTGTTGTCAGTTTTTTCCGCCAGCAGGATCTTGTCGCCATCCACGTTGATCAGATCCGGTCTTTTGGTGTAACTGAAGGTGAGTGTGTCGATCCTTTTGCCCAGCCAGACCTTATGTCTGGTCTTTTTCTTGCCCTCATAAAGATCCACGGCGATGGGCAGCCGAAACGGCGCTTCTTCCTGGGTTTGCTTTACCACCACATTCACTTTGTGCGCGCTGTCGTTGTAGAGGTAGTCGATAGTCAATTTCGGGTGTCCGTTACCGAAATACCACTGGTTCCAGAACCAGTTCAGGTCCTGGCCGGTCACTTCTTCAAAGGCCAGCCTCAGCTGATGCGCTTCTGCCGACTTATACTTATTGGTAGTGAGGTAGAGGTTAAGCGATTTATAGAAGGCACTGTCGCCCACATAGTTCCTGAGCATGTGGAGTATCCTTCCTCCTTTGTTATAGCTGACCGCATCGAACATCGATTCCTTGTCGTCATAATAAAACCTCACCAGTCTTTTCTTTTCGCTGTGACTTTGCAGGTAGCCGAACATGTCGGAGAAGTTCTCTTCGTCGCCCGCGTCCTTGCCGTATTTGTGTGTTTTCCACAGCACCTGGCTGTAATTGGCAAAGGATTCATTTAGTGTGAGGTTGCTCCAGCTCTCGCTGGTGACGAGGTCGCCGAACCATTGATGGAAAAGTTCGTGGGCTATGGTCCCTTCCCAAATATTGTCGTCGATCAGTTCGCGGCCATCCTGCTGCGCATTTTCCTGGTGCAGGGTTGCGGTGGTGTTTTCCATTGCCCCGCTTACATAATCCCTGCCCACCATCTGGGCGTATTTGTTCCATGGGTAAGGATAGTCGAGGATTTTTTCGTAGAAGGCGATCATTTCAGGGGTGTTGCCGAATATTTTCCGCGCATAGGGCGCATAGGCTTTCTCTACGTAATAGCTCACTTCTTTTCCCTTGTACTTGTCTTTGATCACGGCGAAGTCGCCTACACCCATGAAGAATAGGTAGGGCGCATGGGGCTTGTCCATCTTCCAGGTGTCGGAGCGGGTGCCATCGCTGTTTTTTTTCTGTAAAGTCAGCTTGCCGTTTGACAGAGTTACATATTTGGAGGGAACGGTCATGGTGATCTCTTCGGTGGTTTTCTGGTTGGGTTTGTCGATTGTTGGACACCACACGGAGGTGGCCTCGGTTTCGCCCTGGGTCCAGATCTGGGTGGGCTTATTTTTATCTTCCCCTTTTGGATTGATAAAATAAAGTCCTTTCGCATCTTTGATGGCCGCGCTGCCCTTGGTCAGCAGTTCGTTGGGTTTGGAGATATAATCTATGTAAATGGTGTAATTGCCATTGCGGGTGAAGGTTTTACCCAGGTTCACCTGGAGTTCCAGACCGGTGTTGGTATATTTTAGCGCCTTTTTTCCTGTGCCGGTGACAAGGGAAACTTCTTTTATCGTCATTCCTTTTGCGTCCAGCCGTAGGGAATCGGTATCGTAAAAATGGGGGCGCAGTGTGAGCCAGGCCTTGCCATACATCCAGGCTTTTTCGTAGTCAAAGCGAACATTTAGTTTGGTGTGGACCAGGTCGTTGATCCGCTCCGAACTCGGCTGGTAAGGTGATTCGGGCGTCTTTGCCAGTGAGTCTTCGGTTTTCTGGGCCTGGGTTTCCACCAGGGCAAAAATGAGGAGGGCGGACAAAAAGAGTTGCTTCATTAGACATTTTTAAGTTCGTAAAGATAATCAGGGTTCCAGTTAAGGAAGGTCAAAAAAGTACAAATGGTGCGGGAGCCCTGTCAATTAAGTATTTTTGGGGATTAACAATTTCCTGGGCTCATGAAGAAAATGATGATCTTATTTCTGATCGTGCTGGCTGAAACGCCGGGCTTTGCCCAGCAGGGACATTTTGTATACATAAATCATCAGGAAAAGCTGCCTTTTTATGTGCGGATGGGGGAGCAGATCTTCAGTTCATCGCTGATAGGTCATCTTACGATCGCTCCCCTTAACGATTCGGTGTATGCGATGTATGTTGGTTTTCCCAGGTCGCGGTTTCCGGAACAACTCTTTGAGGTGAGGGTAGCCTCGGCTGATAAAGGTCTGATACTCAGCAACCAGGGTGGAAGCTGGCAGCTGACGGACCAGCTCACCGGAGAGGTGATCAAGCCGGCGAATACTTCGGGTCTTTCGGGCGATGTGCAGCTCAAGCGCAAGGGAGACTCCTATTCGATGCTGATGGCCGATGTGGTCGACGACAGTTCGGTGTTGTACGCGATTGATAGTAGTATGATTGCTTCGCCCGCCGTGGCGAAGCAGAGCGAAGTGCGGAGAGCGGAGAGCGGAGAAAAAGAAACAGAACCAGAGCGGAGAGCGGACAGTGGAGTGGTGAAGCAGAGCGCATCGCCCGACGTGGTGAAACAGAGCGAAGTGCGGGGAGCGGAGAGCGTGACTGATACTACAGCGGTGAACAATCGCGGGGATGCCGGAGGGGTTGACAGTGCACGCAAAACAGATCTGGCGGCTGTGAATAAAGAGCCCGATAAAAAAACAGAGAAAATCAAAACGGAAACAGATTCGATACAAATTGTGGTAACGACTGTAGGCGAGAATGACAGTGCGAAGAGCGCCGTGGCGAAACAGAGCGAAGGGCGGAGAGCAGAGAGCTTGACGGATACGACATTGGCAAACAGCGACAGGGATGCGGGAGCGGTTGACAGTGCAGGCAATAAAGAGATGGGGGTTGTGAAGGAAGAGCCTGGTAATACAGTGGGGAAAATCACTGCTGAAAAAGATTCGCTACAAAATGAGGTGAAGGCTGCGGGCGGGGACAGTTTAGTGGGCAAGGCGGAAGTGAAAACGGACAATTTGGTCCTAAGCCCGGGGGATTCGGTTGAACTAGCCAGGTTGGCGGCAGAGCATAGATATCAAACCCGGGTTCGACCGGAAGCGAAAGCCCCAGTGGAACCCCGCGTTGATACCGCGACCGTGAACACCACTGCTGCAGTCCCGAAAGAAGACCGGGATATTGCAAAAAAAGACCAGAAAACCGCGTTACCGGAGATCAGCAAACCGGCGACAGACAGTGGGAGCCGGAAAGACCGGAAGTCGAAACGACAGCGCAAGCAGACCGGTGCGGATTCCGGATTGGACGCAAACGCTCCTGTTGGTGATTCGAACAGGGTCATCAGGCTGGAGGAGGTTGAAAGCCGCGAGGGGAGGGTCCTGCTTTATCTTGACCGTTCGGGCGGCTTAACCGATACCATCAGGCTCATCATACCCCGATTATGATCCGTTATTTTATTGAAGTGAGCTACCTGGGCACCGGCCTGGCGGGGTTTCAGATACAGAAGAATGCCATCACCGTGCAGGAGGAAGTAGAGAAGGCTATGGGCATCTACCTGCGCGGCAGGGTGCACCTGACGGGTTCTTCGCGAACGGATGCCGGCGTGCATGCCTTACAGAATTATTTTCATGTTGACCTGGAGGAGGCGCTGCCTGAAGGTTGTGCCTATAACTTCAATTCGCTGCTTCCGGCAGGGATAGCAGTGTTGTCGGTACAACGCGTGCCCGCGGATGCGCATTGCCGTTTTGATGCCTTATGGAGGCAATATGTATATAGGGTGTACAGGAAGAAGGATCCGTTTCTGCGCGACAGGGCTTATTATTATCCATACCGGTTGGATGAAGAGAAGATGG
The DNA here is from genome assembly GCA_963808065.1 of uncultured Chitinophagaceae bacterium. GTDB lineage: Bacteria > Bacteroidota > Bacteroidia > Chitinophagales > Chitinophagaceae > Flavitalea. The sequence goes on along the minus strand of CAWEEK010000005.1, from coordinate 6,172 downwards.
AGGAGGCGGCGGCGCTCGTGAGGTTACAGGAGGAGTTCGGAGCGTTTACGAAGCGGAATGCGCAGGTGAGTAATTTTCGTTGCGTGATCATGGAGAGCAGGTGGCAGCGCGAGCAGGGACAGATCGTGTACCGCGTGCGTTCGAATCGGTTTCTCAGGGGGATGGTACGAGGGTTGGCAGGAACGATGCTGCAGGTGGGCAGGGGCAGGATGAGTATCGAAGCGTTCAGGCGGTTGTTGCAGGATGGTGAGCAATCGGGTGTTGATTTTTCGGTTCCTGGTTTCGGTTTATGTCTGGAAAGAGTGGAGTTTGGTGAGGGTTATTTTGACTGACAAAAAATAACGATGAGCTGTAATCCTTTGTTGGTGTGGCTTTGGGCGGGGTGTGATGCAGGTGGGTATAAATATGTTTGGTAGAACTGGGAGCGATACTATATTTGCGCTCCCGTTTCGAAAACGGGACAGTTCTTTAAACACGCGGGTTGATTTTGATTTGGAAAATAAAGCATCAAATAAAGTAATAAATAGTTTGATGGTGTATTGATACTCATTATCTTCGCGTCCCGTTTGGAAAAACGGAACAGTTCTTTAAAAGTATGCGGGAGTAAAGCAAAATTTAACAGTCGAAGAGTAAAAAATTTGTGCTTGGAAGACGATGATGTTTTATATTTGCAGTCCCGCAAAAAATGCGAAAGTTCTTCAAAAGTTTTATTGAATCGGAGTTGAAAATATTCTGATTATCAATCAAGAAAATTTTGCTGAAATAAAAAAGGCCACTTACCTTTGCACCCCAATGAAAAAGGGGAGGCAGTAATAGCCGAAAGATCTTTGAAAGTTTGGAAGCAACAGCACTCTGATATTAGTATCAGAGGTAAGGTTTTAGCGACATTAATTTTAACGATTAGAACCGTTAATTTTCTCGAGAGAATTTTTAACGCTATAGGTCAAAACTCATTTACAATGGAGAGTTTGATCCTGGCTCAGGATGAACGCTAGCGGCAGGCTTAATACATGCAAGTCGAGGGGCAGCAGGGTGTAGCAATACATCGCTGGCGACCGGCAAACGGGTGCGGAACACGTACGCAACCTTCCTTTAAGCTGGGGAATAGCCCAGGGAAACTTGGATTAATACCCCGTAACATTATGAAGTGGCATCACTTTATAATTATAGCTCCGGCGCTTGAAGATGGGCGTGCGCCTGATTAGGTAGTTGGCGGGGTAACGGCCCACCAAGCCTACGATCAGTAACTGGTGTGAGAGCACGACCAGTCACACGGGCACTGAGACACGGGCCCGACTCCTACGGGAGGCAGCAGTAAGGAATATTGGTCAATGGACGCAAGTCTGAACCAGCCATGCCGCGTGGAGGATGAAGGTCCTCTGGATTGTAAACTTCTTTTATCTGGGAAGAAACCCATATTTTCTAATGTGGTTGACGGTACCAGATGAATAAGCACCGGCTAACTCCGTGCCAGCAGCCGCGGTAATACGGAGGGTGCAAGCGTTATCCGGATTCACTGGGTTTAAAGGGTGCGTAGGCGGGTAGGTAAGTCAGTGGTGAAATCTCCGAGCTTAACTTGGAAACTGCCGTTGATACTATCTGTCTTGAATATCGTGGAGGTGAGCGGAATATGTCATGTAGCGGTGAAATGCTTAGATATGACATAGAACACCAATTGCGAAGGCAGCTTACTACACGATCATTGACGCTGAGGCACGAAAGCGTGGGGATCAAACAGGATTAGATACCCTGGTAGTCCACGCCCTAAACGATGGATACTCGACATCAGCGATACACTGTTGGTGTCTGAGCGAAAGCATTAAGTATCCCACCTGGGAAGTACGATCGCAAGATTGAAACTCAAAGGAATTGGCGGGGGTCCGCACAAGCGGTGGAGCATGTGGTTTAATTCGATGATACGCGAGGAACCTTACCTGGGCTAGAATGCTAGTGGACCGTGGGTGAAAGCTCACTTTGTAGCAATACACTGCTAGTAAGGTGCTGCATGGCTGTCGTCAGCTCGTGCCGTGAGGTGTTGGGTTAAGTCCCGCAACGAGCGCAACCCCCATCACTAGTTGCCATCAGGTAATGCTGGGAACTCTAGTGAAACTGCCGTCGTAAGACGCGAGGAAGGAGGGGATGATGTCAAGTCATCATGGCCTTTATGCCCAGGGCTACACACGTGCTACAATGGGGAGGACAAAGGGCTGCCACTTAGCGATAAGGAGCTAATCCCAAAAACCTCTTCTCAGTTCAGATTGGAGTCTGCAACTCGACTCCATGAAGCTGGAATCGCTAGTAATCGTATATCAGCAATGATACGGTGAATACGTTCCCGGACCTTGCACACACCGCCCGTCAAGCCATGGAAGCCGGGTGTACCTAAAGTCGGTAACCGCAAGGAGCCGCCTAGGGTAAAACTGGTGACTGGGGCTAAGTCGTAACAAGGTAGCCGTATCGGAAGGTGCGGCTGGAATACCTCCTTTTTAGAGCTATATCGATAAGATCTTTATTAGTTGTTGTTTCCAATTCTTTCAATTTTTATTATAGTTCTTTATTTATTAATAGTAACCCGATACAAAAGGGGCTACAACCAGATCCGTAGCTCAGCCTGGTTAGAGCACTACACTGATAATGTAGGGGTCACCAGTTCAAATCTGGTCGGGTCTACTAAATAAGTCTGAAGTTATAAGTTGCGAGTTGATAGTTCAAGCTATTGAAGCTTGAAGCTATTAGCTCGAAGCTAACTATCATGGGGGATTAGCTCAGCTGGCTAGAGCACCTGCCTTGCACGCAGGGGGTCATCGGTTCGACTCCGTTATCCTCCACAAAATTCTTAAATATGAGATATGGCAATTAAGTAAGGTTCGAATCTTAAATCAGTTCTTATATTTTGCAATGATGATATAGGCTTAAGGCTCTGACATATCGGAAACATCAGCAGTTGTTATGACAGATTGTCTAATTATCGATCACATTGGATATAAGTTCTTTGACATATTGGGATAATAAATAAGTTGTAAATGATCGAGTAATAATACAATAACAAATCTTTTAAAGCACTTAAGGGCGTATGGTGGATGCCTTGGCTCTGAGAGGCGATGAAGGACGTGGTAAGCTGCGATAAGCTTCGGGGAGCTGCACACAAGCGTTATATCCGAAGATTTCCGAATGGGACAACCCAGCTACACTGAAGGTGTATTACTCCGCAAGGAGAGCCAACCCTGTGAACTGAAACATCTAAGTACGAGGAGGAAAAGAAAATAATAATGATTCCCCAAGTAGTGGCGAGCGAAAAGGGAACAGCCTAAACTTGAGCGGCGTGCTGCTTGAGGGTTGTAGGACCGCATTTAGAAACCGATCATCAAGCTGAATCTTCTGGAAAGTTGAGACCATAGCAGGTGATAGTCCTGTAAGCGTAAATTGATTGGGGACGAGCGGTATCCTGAGTAAGGCGGGACCGGAGAAATCCTGCCTGAATCTGCCGGCACCATCCGGTAAGGCTAAATACTCCTCAGAGACCGATAGTGAACCAGTACCGTAAGGGAAAGGTGAAAAGCACCCTAAACAAGGGAGTGAAATAGTACCTGAAACCGTACGCCTACAAGCGGTCGGAGCATCGCAATTATCGGGTGACGGCGTGCCTTTTGCATAATGAGCCTACGAGTTGCTCCTCACTGGCGAGGTTAAGTTCTTAAGTAACGGAGCCGTAGCGAAAGCGAGTCCAAATAGGGCGATTAGTCAGTGGGGGCAGACGCGAAACTTTGTGATCTATCCATGGGCAGGTTGAAGGTGTGGTAACACACACTGGAGGACCGAACTCATTAGCGTTGAAAAGCTATGGGATGACCTGTGGATAGGGGTGAAAGGCCAATCAAACTGAGAGATAGCTCGTTCTCCCCGAAATGTTTTTAGGAACAGCCTCGGATATAGAAGTTTATTAGAGGTAGAGCTACTGATTGGGCTAGGGGGCTTCACCGCCTACCAAACCCTGACAAACTCCGAATGCTAGTAAATATCTCCGGGAGTGAGGCTGCGGGCGCTAAGATCCGTGGCCGAGAGGGAAATAACCCAGATTAGCAGCTAAGGTCCCTAATACGTATGTTAAGTTGATCAAACGAGGTGGGGTTTCTATAACAGCCAGGATGTTGGCTTGGAAGCAGCCATTCATTTAAAGAGTGCGTAACAGCTCACTGGTCGAGAGATCCTGCACGGAAAATAATCGGGCATCAAACATACCACCGAAGCTCTAAGATTGCACACTAGGTGTGTATATCGGTAGGGGAGCATTCTGAATCTGCGTCGAAGGTGTACGGCGACGTATGCTGGAGCGTTCAGAAACGAAAATGTAGGCATAAGTAACGATAAAAGTAGTGAAAAACTACTTCACCGTAAGTCTAAGGGTTCCTGATCAACGTTAATCGGATCAGGGTTAGTCGGGTCCTTAGGCAAACCCGAAAGGGGTAGCTGATGGAAAACTGGTTAATATTCCAGTACCCGCTTTAGTTTCGATGGGGTGACGAGGTAGTGAACGACCCGCGGGGCAACGGATGTTCCCGTTAAAGCGTGTAGTTATATTCTGTACAGGTAAATCCGTATGAGATGGCGAACGTGATAGTACTGCAAAGCTTCGGCAGCGCAGATAGTGATCCTAATCATACCTCCGAGAAAAACCTCTAAGGCTAGGCTAAAGCGGCCCGTACCGCAAACCGACACAGGTAGACGAGGAGAATATCCTAAGGCGCTCGGGTGAGCCGTGGAGAAGGAACTAGGCAAATTGATGCTGTAACTTCGGGATAAAGCGATACCACCTTCTGGGTGGTCTCAGTAAAATGGTTCAACCAACTGTTTAACAAAAACACAGGGCCCTGCAAAATCGAAAGATGACGTATAGAGCCTGATACCTGCCCGGTGCTGGAAGGTTAAGGAAGGATGTTCGGCGCAAGCCAAAGCTTCTGACTGAAGCCCCAGTAAACGGCGGCCGTAACTATAACGGTCCTAAGGTAGCGAAATTCCTTGTCGGGTAAGTTCCGACCTGCACGAATGGTCTAATGAGTTGAACGCTGTCTCCTCCACGAGCCCGGCGAAATTGTAGTATCGGTGAAGATGCCGGTTACCCGTCACGGGACGGAAAGACCCCGTGAACCTTCACTACAACTTTGCATTGATTTTGAGCAAACGATGTGTAGAATAGTTGGGACGCTACGAAGCGGTGCCGCCAGGTGCCGTGGAGCGGTCGTTGAAATACCAACCTTCGTTTGCTTAGAGTCTAATCCCTTACGGGAAACAGTGCATGGTGGGTAGTTTGACTGGGGTGGTCGCCTCCTAAAAAGTAACGGAGGCTTGCAAAGGTTCCCTCAGTACGGTTGGTAATCGTACGAAGAGCGCATTAGTATAAGGGAGCTTGACTGTGAGACAGACAAGTCGAGCAGGGTCGAAAGACGGCTAAAGTGATCCGGTGGTTCTGTATGGAAGGGCCATCGCTCAAAGGATAAAAGGTACTCCGGGGATAACAGGCTGATCTCCCCCAAGAGCTCATATCGACGGGGAGGTTTGGCACCTCGATGTCGGTTCGTCACATCCTGGGGCTGGAGAAGGTCCCAAGGGTTCGGCTGTTCGCCGATTAAAGTGGCACGTGAACTGGGTTCAGAACGTCGCAAGACAGTTCGGTCCCTATCTGTGATGGGCGTTAGAAAATTGAGTGGACATGACCTTAGTACGAGAGGACCGGGTCGTACGTACCGCTGGTGTATCTGTTGTGCCGCCAGGTGCAGTGCAGAGTAGCTATGTACGGACAGGATAAACGCTGAAAGCATCTAAGCGTGAAACCTTCCACAAGATGAGTTTTCTTTTAAGGGTCGTAATAGACTATGACGTTGATAGGCTACAGGTGTAAAGGTGGTAACATCAAAGCCGAGTAGTACTAATTGCCCGTACGCTTTAATTTTTTTTTATAATTTCAATTTCAATTATTTTCCAATATTACGTTATTTACTATATGTAATCTTATTTAGCAAGCTTATGTCCAATGATGTCTATATCAGCTTATCTGACAGCTTAACTTTTTATGGTGGTTTTGCCGAGGGTGTTCACCTCTTCCCATTCCGAACAGAGAAGTTAAGCCCCTCATGGCCGATGGTACTGCACTACAATGCGGGAGAGTAGGTAGCTG
>CAWEEK010000004.1:0-217623 GCA_963808065.1 uncultured Chitinophagaceae bacterium | reverse complement strand
TTCCATTCTGGAAAGAGCTTTCCACTGTCTTTAATTTTTAAATGAGCAGTAGCCACTTCATTAAAAACAGCTCTGAAATCTGTCGTTACGGGCAGATCTCTTTTGTCTTCCAGGTTTTCTATTGTTAATTCAGGCACTTTCCCATACACCTTTCCCCCATTGATATCATTTCCTACGATGAACATACAGGACCCTCTTCCATGGTCTGTTCCGTTCGATCCATTTTGATGGACCGTTCTGCCAAACTCCGTCATCGTCATCACTTCCACATCGTCCTGGTACTGTCCCATATCTGTCCAGAATGCGGTAATAGCGTTACTGAGATCAGCCACATTCCGGGAAAAAGTTCCAGTCTCCGTTCCCTGGTTGTAATGAGTATCCCAACCCCCGCATTCGGTAAAAGCAATTTCCAATCCCACATTCATCTTTATTAATTGTGCAACCTGTTTTAAAGATTTGCCCAGTGGTGAAACAGGATAAACGGCGCCGTCGGATGGCTTATAATTTTTTACATCTGCAGTCTTTAATATCTTCATGGCTTCGAAACTCTCTTTCCCTGTTTTATTCAACAGGTCAGACGACGTTTTATCATACAACTCTTCAAAGCTTTTAGCTGCGGTATTGGCTCCTATTGGATTACCTCTCATCTGCACGGCAAAATCCCCGAGATTGCTGATGGCCAACGCTGCATTATCTCCATAAAAAGAGCGCGGCAACGATGTGGTAAGACTGACCGCCTGGAAAGGAGTTGGAACTTCATGACCTAATAAGCCGATAGCCCGGTTAAGCCAACCGCTGCTGGTGCCTTTATTGAAAGGAGTTCCGGATTCCATATAATCCTGTGCATCAAAATGTGAGCGGGTAGTATTCGGTGAACCTACACCATGCACTATAGCCAGCCTTTTTTCTTTGAAAAGGTTCTCAAAAGAACTCATAGAAGGATGTAGCCCGAACCGGCCATCAAGATCGATCAGTGGCTTATTGCCGGTTTTCGCAGCGGACATGAATAATGAAGGTCTTGCTTTCTGTAAATATTTATCTTCAAAAGGTGTCACCGCCATCAGCCCATCCATTGCACCTCTTTGAAAAATACAAATCAATATCTTATTTTTTTTATAGGGCGATCTGAATTTGCTGCTTTCCGCAGCCCTTGAAATAAATGTGGGTACACCGCCAATACCGACCGCAAAAAGTGCGAGCGCACCATCTTTTAAAAACACTCTTCTTGAAGCCATGGAAAATATTTTTCAAGATTAATTATCTGCGTTGAAACTCAGGGGACCCAATAATAATTCCCACTACCTGACCAAGCATGGTGTTGGTACCAGGTAACAATTGAACCTCTGCCTTCCCTTTTCTGCCATTGATCTTTTTAGAGGGTTTATCTTCCGCGCTCTTATTTTCATTCATCATCATTTCTTCATCTTCATGCATTGCTTCTTTCGCGGAGGCTGTTTGCCCGGCGGCCTGATCCACTTTTTGAATAAGATCCGGATCATTCAACATCGGTGTAAGGCGTTTGATCGTTTCCTCTACATCCCGTTCAGGCAATAATAACCTGGAATAAGTCTTCAGCGCGACTTCGGCACTCTCGGGTTCATGATTGTTGTTCAATGCGAGCAGGTTGAGCTTTATCCCTGGGATACGTCCGGAAGCCAGTGCCAATCCAAAGTTCATCCGGTTGAGCAAAGACCCGGAATTGATCCAGTATTGTCCTTTGTCGGGAAATCCTGTAGGCGCCTGGTAATTGTATATATTCTGGCCCATTTTATTGATCCATCGGTATAATTGGAACGGCGCTTCGATCTTTGCCCCGGTGCTTCTGACCGTGCTGATGGCCAGTTCAAACGGGGATTTTGTTTTTTCACGCAATACATCTTTACTCCAGAATTCAGGCGCGCTGACCATGGTGATCATCACCTCCTTTATATCCCCTTCCTTATCGAGGAATGTTTTTGCCATTTTATCGACCAGACTTTGTGGAGGATTGTCTGTTACAAATCGAACAGCCAGTTTCCTCGCAATGAAATTAGCAGTTGAAGGATGGGTCGCCAGGATATGAATTAATCTTACCCCTTCTTCATAGCCTCCGCCTGCAGAAAAAGTTTGACCCAGTACTTTCTTCTCACCTTTGTCATGCTTATTAACAGCAAACAAAAAATTATCATCATAGACAAATCCTCTCTTATTGAGCCGTTGCTCATCGCGTTTTTGCCTGGCTTTTACATTATATTCTATTGCCGGGTTCAAACTCCAGCCCGTCAGCACTCTTGCCGCCTGTGTTACATCTGCCTGCGTATAGCCACCATCCACACCTAAAGTATGCAGCTCCATGACCTCCCGGGCATAGTTTTCATTCAGCCCCTGCATCTTCGGCTTTTTGACCTTGCCTTTTTTACTTCCCTGCAACGTCGTGATCTCCTCTCTTTTTTTTGCAACCTTCTTTTGCCCCTCCATCATATTTTCTTCATTCACGGTGCTTTTGTTGTTATCGAGAAAAGTAAGCATGGCCGGTGATTTGGCTGTTGCCAGCAATAATGTTTCGAACTTTCCGAGGGAATTGGGCCGGATAACATCTCTTTCATACGAAGTGACAAATTGCCGGACCCCGCCCTTGGAGAGGGCCACATTGAAATGGTTGAACCAAAAATCGGTCATCACTTCTTTGAGCTGATTATTAGAAAAGGCTGCCCTTATGATTTTTTGGTTGATTAGCTCCCGGGTTAATTCGGACTGGGATTTAATGCCATTTTCCCGCATATACGCCTTGATAGCCTGCTTATTATCCTTTTTATTGATTCTTGCCGAATCCTTATCTACAACACCATCCCTGATAGCCATTCTCAGCACCTGGCCGCCCTTTGGGTAAGTTTGAACGATCTCGGCATTGGTCATTTTTAGGGACTCATAGCCGGCAAGCATTTCTTCTACCTGTTGATCCGGAAGTGAAGAACTCAGCTGCGCCGCAAACCATTTTTCCGGCCCAGTCTTCATTACTTCATCGATCTGCCCGACGGTAGCACCAAAACTAAAGCGGCTTAAAAGGTGGGCTGTAGCCTCGCGTTCGGTAAGACCAGCCTGGCGGTATGGAAAGCGGAACTCCTTTTGTTCAGAATGTTGAAAAGAGAAGATGAAGATGATCCCTGCTCCCATCATGATCAGCAGGCAAAGAGACTGAATGATCTTTTTCATAGAATTAAATTGAATGTCCCGCGAATGAAAACTATCCAAATGCCAACCCCTATTTCCATTAATGAACACCTAACTATGCCTATACATACAGATAAATTAATCATATGTTGTCAAGACTGTCAACATGAAAAAGAATGACCGGTATGAATAGTAAATTTCTTTGGGACAATATTATGGGTTAGACCCAGGTAAAGACCAAAAGTTTAACATGTTTGAGAATTTTCCCGGAATGACATCAAAGATTGCAAAACCAATATATCTAGTTCTGTAACTTCTCAGAATGCATTAACCGCGAATGAGACAGATGAAAAGGCGGTCGAGTTATTCAGCAAGGATGACTCGACCACTTTTCGGAGGGCTGTTGAATTATTTAGCAGGTCGGCGCGTTCATTTCCAGACTCCAGATTAAAAGGAGATGCATCAGATGTCACCTTGTTAAATTGTGAAGTCGAATTCCTATATCGTGGCAATTTCAACAACCCATCTTATATTCAACAATTGAAACATTAACCTTGAGTTCAAGCTAAGACATTGATCAGAAATATTAAGCGGGATAAATGGAGGCATTTTTGGGTGGGCATTGCTATGGGCGGAATTTTACAGCTGGCTGGTCATTGGTTGTTCCCTCGTTCTGCTGGTACGGCAATTCTTGCGACTTTTGTTATTGTGATCGTCATCAGTTATGGATTTGAATTATTTTCAATGGCTACCGGACTAGGTCGGTATGACTTTTATGATGCCATTGCCTCCATCATCGGCGGCGTTCTCGGCATGACCGCTGTTGCCTGGGCTCATTATAAATTTGGTTTTTAAAAAAATTTCCCGCAAAGAAAACCAAGCCTGCCCTTTGGGCAGGACGCAAAGAATACGCAGGAATTAGGTTGAGCCTCGGCCCAACGCTTACAACTCAGTTACCGCCAAATCAAACTCAGCCTCCTTCATGCCGGCGTGTATGGCAGAATTGTAAAGCAGCTGCAGGATGTGCCTGTCGAAGCTCGTATAATCGAGAATGTAAGGCGTTGTTGCGTAATTGAACATGACCGTGTACACCTGGGGAAGACTCACATGCCCGAGAAATCCCAAAGCATGCATGAATTCGTGGTGCAGTATATAACGTTGCTGCAGCGTGTCACTGGCCGTTCGTTCCATGTCAACGAACGCGCTCCCCTGGTAGATCTCGCCATGGTCGTTCCATGATACATGAGCGATCCCGGTGTGCACCGAATTGGTGAGAGTCGGGGCAGTGGCGGGTTCCGCTTTGAGATATTCATCCCTGGTTGTTAAATACACCTGCAAAGAAGAATTGGACCTGTCCGTTGTTCTCCTTACCACAAGGTCTGTGTCGAGGAGTTGATTAACCTCTCTTATGATCGAGTCGAGTTCCGCTGTGAGATGCGGAAAACTGGTGTCCGCAAGATATACGGAAATCTGGCCGGGCCATTTTGCGACGATGCCGTTATTGGGCTCTATGATAAGCTGCTTGAAAGCAGTCACCTCGTCCGCTGAATAAGTTTTACCAGCAACAGGTGGTGGGACGGTGTAGGATTGGGGTTCAGTTGCGTCTTTTTTGGAGCACGACGCAACAAGCACCGACAATAAAAGCAGATAGATTTTCATCCCATATAAATCTACGGTTTTTCAACACGCAATAAGCCTGATAGAATCGCGGAAAACCTGTCAATGAATCTTTCCATAAAGTGCTATGATTAATGTGTCCGCAGAGGTTGCAGCTATGGCTCTGGTATAAACAAAAACATCTCGCACAGATATGCGCGGGATGATACAGAAAACGCTACTTGATGCGAAAATACTTATTCATTGAAGCGTCATCCATGAATCTCGCAGGCGGCGCTACGCCAAAACCACCGCTGCCGGGAAGAATTACGTACCTCAAATCCAGTGCGGGCACTTCGGTAGTATAGATACTTGGCACTGTTGCGGCTGCATCGGTTTGCAAAAAGAAATAATAAATGCGAAGGTGTCCCTCGTCGAACGCAGATGTTACATTGATAGTATACCCTCCGGTGAAAGATCCTATATAAAAAGGAAGTTGCGTCCATTGATTGGGGCCTGAAAAATTACTGCTGTTCTTTAAATAGACCACCACGATTCCTGATTCAAAAATGCGTTGCGTAATCGTGTCTACCTCTATCGATGCGATCTTTGCAGCATTGCCCAACGTGCCACCGCCGGCGGTGGGAACGGTCCAGTATCCAGATGCAAAGTCAGTGTCGATAAGGTGAATCGTGTCCGATACATAAAGGGTATTTCCGTCAGCGCCAGGAGCGCCGTCTGTTCCATCGGTGCCATCGGTACCATTAGTGCCGTTGGTGCCATTGGTACCACTCGGGCCCGGATCACCTTTTTTTGTGCATGAGACAGTTGTAAAAGAGATTATAATAAGACAAATGCCGATTTGAGTCAGGAGTCGTGTCATGGTGAAGGGGTTTTTGGGTACCAGAAGATAAGCTTTTTCACGATCTCTTTATTTGAAACTCTTTTACAAAGAGGAACTTGACCGACTTTTTTTGGAAAAAAAGTCGGCAAAAAAACTGGGCGCTGTCAGAGATAAGGCCTAAAAACAGAGCGGAGTGCGAAGAGCGTATTGCGAAATCGGCGAAAAATTCTGTCCAGTTGCACCGCGTACAAAGTCTTCTCATTAATTATTCCCACTGACAATCTTGCCGCGACCTCATTAACGCCGCTCTCGCTCTGTTTCGCCACTCTGACTTAAGGCGTCTCCGCTCTGTTTCTTCGCACTGGTTCCCTTCCGGCCTTTTTCTGAAGGCGCAAATACAAGATCGATTCTACTCTCTCTTTCTACCCGAGACTCCAAAGCCGTCAAAAAAAAACCGTTCTGAGTCAGAACGGTTTTTCTGTGGTGTGTCGGTTATTGCACGAGCCAATCATTGTACACGTCCGTTTCAGGCGCTGTTACATATTTATCCAGTTCTTTCTGAATGCCAGTTAATTTTGCATTTATTGTGTTAAAGAGTTCGGTTGGTGTACCATCATCGTTGAAGTATTTATTTCTGTCCGCCTCGGTATTAAACATATATATTTCGCCCATACTGGTACTGTCTTTCCCTCGCAAAGATTTTATTAGATACGTTTTCATACCCGGAAAGGCCTTATCGTAGGCAGGTATGACTTTGCTCTTGTAAAAATCCTATGTATTGCTCCATGGTTACACCTTCTTTCAAGTTAGCAGCCGAGACGTGAAGACCGAGAAGACTTCCTTTCTGAATAGTTTGACCAAAACTAACAATGCAGGTTAAGACGAAGGTCAAAAAGAATAATACTTTTTTCATTTGTTGTCGATTTAGGGGTGAAAAAACATACGTGCGTTAAGAAACCGAATAAGAATAGAATGCAGGACCTATTACATTACTGCGCTGAAAGTCTTTGGAGGGTAGTAATTGAGAAAGATTCCTCGAGTTAAAGGAAAGAATGAGACGGGATTCACAAACCAGTGAGGTGCTCTATTAACAATATAGAGTAATAAATGAACCCACGAACAAAAAACCCTTCATACAGATGAGTAACATAAAGATCTTATTCTATGTCAAGACAGGTCATGATCCAATATCAGTAAAAAATCACCTCACATTCAGTATCTATTCTGCGTCGAATCTTACCCGGCCCGCTCTCGCTGGCCCGACCAATTCATACAAAGTTGGTCTCGAAATTTACATTGACAATCAATCAGGTAGCCATTATTGCACCGGCTGGCATAAAGGTTGAAGCATTTTAGTATGCCACACTTCGTTAGACAAACAATCAACATCAGCGCCCCGCCGGAAAAAGTTTGGCAGGCTCTGACCGACCCCGATATCACAAGGAAGTATTTTTTCAATGCGCGTGTCCTCTCCAATTGGACACCGGGTTCACCGATCACCTTCAAGGGCCGATTATTCTGGGTGATTCCCTATACCATGACTGGGAAGATCCTCGAGATTGAACCCGGAAGGCGCTTAAAATACCAGCTACAAAATGGTCGGGGTGAGCATCAGACAACATCTACAGTGACCGATACTCTGGAATTGCAAGATGGTAAAACCATAGTCAATGTCACCGATGACGTGGGACAGGGAGAAGGCGCACAGAAAAGATATCGCCGCTCGTTGAAGGGTTGGAAAAAGATCCTAAAGGGATTGAAGAAGACCGTCGAACAACATTGAAGTATTTATTCACTGTCGCAATCATTTTATTCACGAGTTTTTTATGACTATGGCACAGGAGCAACATTTTATTGCGCGTGATAACAGAAATGAGGAGCATTACTGAAGAAGGTGCAATGACGGTCGAAAAAATGAAGAACGGTTCCCTTAAATGAAAACATCCCGCACAACCTATGCACGGGATGATCGATTTTTCACCAGGTTAATATGAATTGAATTTACACGAAAGAAACAAGTCAATTACATCATATTCGATTTTGTGCAAAATATGTGCATTCAACTCATTGCCCCGCGTGTCAGGAATGCTTACGAAGATGCTTCTCAACGGTGAGGTTAGTTCCAAATTTCTTATGATCAAACTAGCACCCTAGATAGCTCTTATCTGGAGGGGTGTACATTGAATCCAATTTATCTAAGCGTCGATTGATTCAAAATCCAGAAGCAACACCTATATTTTGTTGGGACACAAAAAATACAGACGAGGAAGAGAAAGAATTATCCTTAAATACAGGTCGCACACAATTTAATCGAATACACTACGTTGTTAAGTGCTCAAAGCCTTATCCCTATGAAAAGAACAACCTACCTCACCTTTGTGATGCTAACCCTCTTTTTCGCTTCATGCGTAGTTTCCAAACCCGATTCCAAGGAGACAAAGCAAGGCCTGGCATCCCTACAGCAGCGCGCTGACGCTGCCCAATCAATTCTGCTTATCGAAAAAGTTACTGGTTTATACCACAACATATATAATAAGCGGCGGATGAACGATTGCAAGCAATTTTACAAAGTTGGCCAGGTAGAAGCTGCCGACTTCAAAATTGTGGGAGAAGACCAGAAATACTCGGATACAAAAAAATATCGCTACATGCTTGTGGATGGTTCAACCAGTCAGGATTTTAATTATTCATATGCCAATGGCGCTAGCAAAACCAATACTCACGTAATTACGAATTATTTTCTCTTCGATAGACTCACCGGTGAAAAAATTGATCTGAATGTGCGTGGAGTGAACCCCGATCGCGTATTTAAAAAGGCAGTACAGAAGCTTAATGCGCACATGATGGGGAAATAAAAACGGTCGCGAAAATTGAATGAGCTCTCTAAGTGAATTAAGCGGTTCGCGATAACAAATCACTTTGACAAGTCACCCAACTTTTGGGCAGCTGCTTTGATCTGCACCCAGTCTTTTTCGATTTCTTCGGCTGTAAGCAGATCAAATGGCACGAAATTTCCCCGGGTAACTCTGTCAAGTCCGCGAAAAGGCTGACCTGTTTTCCAGGTAGCGTTAGCAAAACGCTCGAATAACCTTTTGTCGTTGTTACTGATGTCATCGTTTACGATGGATTGCAATACCTGCGAAGGGAGTTTATTTTGAGCTGTTGCAAGGAAGTTCAGCCCACATTCTAATGCATAGAAGCCCGCGATATTCGTGGCGATTTTTTCTTCCTTAGGAGTTTTCATTATTACAGCGCTGTCTTCTCCGGGTTTTAGAAAGGTGGGAATTTGTTGTTGTTGCGCTTGATAATAAGCCGCTTCCATATGTTGGGCCATTTCCAAGGCAAACTGTTCATCTTTTAGCAATCGCCCGATCTTTGTTGTTTGGCCTTCCCGGGAAGAATCTTTTACATCCTGCAAGGCTGAAGACAACTTTACCGTTGCACTTTTAATCTGGTCATAATCTTTTTTTACTTCAGCTACAGATAATAAAGCCGCGGAAATAAAATTATATCTTGTGATTCGGGTTAATCCCCGGAAAGGTTGTCCTGCCTTCCAGGTAGCATTGGCAAAACGGTTTAGTACCAGCACTTCAGTGGAATCCAGGTCGTCTTTCATAATTTTATTCAACCACTCTACCGGAGTACCACCTTTCTGCTCCATCAAAACGCCAATTCCGCATTCCAGCGCATAAAACGCCGCGATACTGGTGGCTATCTTTTCTTCTTTTAAGCTTCTTCGAATCGTTAGGGAATCGGCATTGGCCGGCAAGAAATCGGGCGCTCTTTGTCCCTGTGAAGTATAGTAGGCTTGTTCAATTGATTTTGCCATTTCCAGGGAAAAACTCCTGTCTTGCAGGAGGCTGCTGATTTTTTGAAGTTCGCTATTTATTTTTTGTATTTGCGCCGCATCAGATTTCTCTCTCTCCACACAAGAGGAGAAAAATAAAAGCAGAGCAATACTGCATATGATCGAAAGCTTTTTCATTATGGCAAATTAAAGGATAGCGAGTAAGGTATTAAAAAGTCCCATTGTTGCTGATGGGTAAGTATCACATCACAATACTCGATTGGTAGTATTACCAGGATAAAATAAGCAATTTCCTTCAGAGAATTCATGGGAAAACGGCTGGAATATTTTTGAATTTGGCTTACTTTCATATTTCGTCTCCCTTTCTTCATCCTACAACACTAAACCCCGCGCTATGTATCTCACATCTGAATCGTTGAAAAAAAGATTGAAAGCACCAGGGCCTAAACGAATCCTCTCACTGGATGGTGGAGGAATTCGCGGCGCCATGACTCTTGGTTTCCTGGAAAAAATGGAAGAAATTCTGGCAGCAAAACACGACGAATTGAAGGTGATGCCGAAAGAAGAATTCAGGCTGCATCATTATTTTGATCTGATTGGCGGCACGAGTACAGGCTCGATCATTGCAGCTTTACTGGCCATTGGCGGCTATAAAGTGTCTGAAATAAAAGAAATGTACCGGGAACTAGGAAAAAAGATTTTCAGTGATAAGAATGGTCTCAATATTTTTGGAAAGCGGATCTATGTTAACCGAAAGTACGATTCGGCGCCATTGAAAGAAGAGCTCTTGAAAATTTTTGGTGATACCCGCCTGGGAGACGACTCAAACAAAACAGGGTTTTGCGCTGTGACTAAAAGACTGGATACATTCAGTACCTGGCCCGTAACAAACAATCCTGACGCGATATACTATGAGAAGAATCGATTCCTCGTTCGGAATATCGTGCGAGCCAGCACTGCGGCACCGAGTTTCTTTGAACCGGAGATTGTAGATGTGGGCGATGAGAAAGGGGTCTTTGTAGATGGGGGCATGAGCATGATGAATAACCCCTCATTGCAATTGTTTCTAACGGCGACACTAGACGGCTACAAGCTGAAATGGGAAACTGGTCCGGACAAACTACTGATCATTTCTGTGGGCACCGGACGACGGGATAAAAAGCTGCTCGGCAAAAAGTACAATGACCCGAACCTGCTTGTGATTGCGCAACTTGCGCCCGACCAGTTCATGAGCGACGCAAACGAATTGGTAGAATTGATGATGCATTTTATTGGAAAGGGATTGGGTAAGCTCAGGAAGATCGACCGGGAGTTGGGCGATTTGAGCAAGGATGCGATCAATGGACAAAAGGCGTTTAGCTATCTCCGCTATAACGTGGAGATGGATCTTGAAACATTCGCGCGATTGAAACTCGAGGGGATCGAGCAGCAAAATCTCGACGATCTGATGAATATGGACGCCGCAAAAAATGTAGAAGAATTACTGGAGATCGGCGAAACTGCAGCAAAAGAGCAGGTAAGCCCTGACCATTTTCCATCAGTATTTGATTTAGCGAAGAAGTGACAATCGGATCATTTTGAAAGCATTCAATAGTTGTTGATTACAGCAGCCAGGTCAACAAAAATCCCCGCTGCGATGAGCTCCTTCAGCAGCCGCGCTTTCCAGGCGCCTGGTTCGTCATAGCGCTCGTACAGAATTCCGTAGAGATCAGAAGGGATCTCAATATCTCCCTTTACCAGAAGCCGCACTCTTTCCTTGCCGAGTAACCCTACGAAATATCCCATCTCCAGTATCACATTTTGCCGGGCCCGGTATTGACCGGTGACAAGCAGGTCGTCAGGGCTGAGCACGGCAACCGCAAAATTCGACTGTTCGCTTTCTTCAGTGAGTTTGTCAATAACCGTCCGACCCATATCAGCTTCCTGGTGCAGGACGATGCAGGCAACGCCCGCGTTTTTGAGTAGTAGTTGCAGCTCTGTTTTTAAACCCTGGTCATGGCCATGTATGATGAAAACGGTTTTACCACCGACCTTTTTGAGCGTGGACCGTGCGGACTCGGGGTTGGCATTGGAAATGTCCCGTAAAGCCTGCTTGAAATGAGGGAGGAAATAGTGATTAAAGGTAGTCACCGCGACGTCCAGATTGTCTGTTCCGGTGACAAAAAACAACCAGTCTTCATCGCTTGTTTCTACCTGCTTATACATGGCATAAGCCAACTGTTTGGCATCGGCAAAATTGTGTGGCATTTCCCAATCGATGCCGACATTGCCGCCTTCATTTTTGTCGAGCCAGTCCGACCATTTGGGTACCTGCTGTTGATAGGTATTAAATACCGGGTTATCCTTGACTTCCAGCGACAGGTGTTCGAACAGTTGTCCGACATTGCCACGCAGGGTATTCGAAACAGATAACTCAATTTGCTGGAAGAAAAATTCGATGAGTTCGGGTTGCAAAGCCATCATGGAAGATAATAAATTATCAGCGGGTTCGTACCTTCCTTCTATATCTCTCAACTGCCTAAACGATTTTCATGGATGTGTTCATTGTACGGCCATTCGGCGTAAAAAAAATGCTTGCGCAAAGCACCAATGCGGATCAGACGCCCATACAAATCAACTTTGACAAGGTGCAGGAAGAACTGCTCGATCCTGCACTTGCCCTGCTTAAAATAAAAGGGGGAACCACTGGAAAGATTTTTGAAGCGGGCGATATCAGGGAGGATATGTTTTCGCTGCTTCTAATGGCGGACCTGGTGATCGCTGACATTACCATGCACAATGCCAATGCATTTTATGAATTGGGCATTCGCCATGCATTACGCGACAGGAGAACAATTTTGATCAAATCGCCCGGAATGAGTGAAACACCTTTCGACATATTGGGCTACCGGTATCTTTCATATGATTACAATGCACCGGGTGCCGCATTGCCTGATCTCGTTACAATGATCAGAGAAACTGTTGGTTCGGATCGTGTCGACAGTCCAGTATTTAAAGTGCTCCCAAAGCTTAAGTCACAGGACTATGAAAAATTTCTTGTGTTGCCGGAGGGTTTTGTTGACGAGGTGCGTATCGCACGTGAGTCCGGGTCAGTGGGTAAGCTTTCCTTGCTGGCGTATGAAGCCGAGGATTATAACTGGGCGATTCCCGGATTGCGGCTGATCGGTGAAGCGCTTTATCAATCAAGGGCATTTGAGCTGGCAAAGCTCGTATGGGAAAAAGTGAAATCAGAGCTCAACCTCGATACGCAAGCCAATGACCGGCTCGCGACAATCTATCAGCGTCTTGCCGAAAAAGAACTATCAAAGAATCCGATCTTAGGGACCGAGCTCCTGAGCAGGGCCGAAAGCGCAACCGAAATATTACTGAGCGACTCGTCGTCCCTGGAAAAAGAACAATCCGCAGAGATTTACGCCTTGAAAGGCCGCAACAAAAAGGCGAGATGGGTTAGCGTATGGAAAAATCTACCTGATGATCAAAAGGGACCCGGCGCCTTGCAAAGCGAGTTGCTGGATGAAGCGATTGCTTTCTACGAATTGGGATATTACTACAATCTCAATCATTACTACGCGGGCATCAACGCGGTAAGTTTACTCACTATGCAATCAGCGCTCGCTGAAAAATATCCCATGCACTGGGAAAATAAGTTTTCAAAGAAAAAGGAAGCAGAAAGACAGCGTGAAGATCTGAATGAAAAAAGGCTGCAACTAGCCGCTGCGATGCGCGTAACCGTTGTCGCAGAGGCACAAATGCTGAAACAAAAAAATCAGCAAAATACATGGCTGGACATTACCGAAGCGGATTTGGTGTTCCTGACAGAAACTTCCCCTGCACACGTAACAACTGCATACAAAATGGCGCTGCAAAAGGCGAATGCTTTCAACTTTGATGTAGTGCAACGGCAATTGCTGTTGTTTAAGGCGCTCGGTATTTTTACGGAAAATGCAGACGCGATATTGAAAATGATTCCCGCACAATATGCCGTGCAATCGGCCCCAGTGCACAGATTGCTATTCTCCGGACACATGATTGACAAAGACGATCGGGAGACCCCGCGCTTTCCCGCTACGCATGAAACGGCGGCTAAAGAAAAAATAAAGAAGGCGGTGCTGAACGAAACCTCGGACAAGAGCAAACAATACCTTGGGATTGCCGGAGGCGCATGTGGAGGCGACATTCTATTTCACGAAGTATGCATCGAGCTCGGCATCCCAACAGAGCTGTACCTTGGATTGCCAGCAGATGAGTTTATCGAAAGGTCCGTGGCATTTGCGGGTCCGTCGTGGATAGACCGGTTCAACAAATTGTATGAAAGATTACCGCATCATATTCTGTGCGACACCCCATCCCTCCCAAAATGGCTGGATAAAAAAGAAAAATATACAATCTGGACAAGAACTAATTTATGGGAACTGCATAGTGCTCTGATTAATGGCGGCACACATTTGACGGTGATTGTCTTATGGGATGGCCAGGGAGGGGATGGACCGGGAGGCACCGAACATATGGTGGATGAAGCGAAATCTAAAGGGGCGAAAATACTGGCAATCGATACGAATACACTATCAACATGATAAGAGTGAACAAAGGTCCGTTACTCGTTCAAATAAACTAAATATAGCTAGCGCCTGAACACCCCAATCTTTCGAATTGAGGTGTCAGGTGTTCGCAAAACTTGTAAAATCCTTCTACCCCAGTCTAATTCGCCGAACTCTTCACGTCGTTGACGGCCCTTTTGAGTTCTCTTTTCGGCAAATAAATCTGAAACCCGAAATTAAAATTCACGTTGGTTGACGAAGGTGCTGATCCAAACCCTACGATGGTGCGGAACTTCACCAGGCCTTCGAGGCCTACATTTGGCGTGATGAAATAAGCGATTCCCGGTCCTGCGCCTACCCCCAGTCCATTAGTATTGTCGCCTACGGCCGGGTTGTAGCCCTCTATGCCCGTGTTTGCCTCGAGAAAGAACCTGGTGTGCTTGGTGAGCTGCATGTCCCTGTCGCCAAAGTAATACCTGGCCAGGGCACCGACACCGTATCCGACCGATGTACCTTCACCCTTCGCGGTGGTTAGGTTGAGGTCCACATAAGCACCCAGTGCTTTGTTATCGCGAATGAACCAGGCTGCTTTGGGCTGGATGGCGACTCCGAAATTGCCCCCCTTGTTCAGGCTAAGATTAATGTTGGTAAGGTCGCCGCCAACCAACACATTCCCCCGTTGCAATTGACCAATACCAGCGTTGATCAAACATAGGAAGGTCATTGAAAGTAAAAACACTTTTCTCATTCTCGTGACTTTTGAATTTTAAATAATTAGATAGATAATCCAACACGATGTGCGAAGGTCATACCAACTGTATTTGGTCCAATGTGTAGATATTAATTCCGGAGCGGGGGTACTCTTTGAGTTTCCTTGCGAACGGCGGGGAAAACTGTGGAATGGCGATAAACCCAGTGATCGCACATGCAATTGTACTTGTTTAACGAGACCAGCAAGGATGACTCAATATGCTCCACAGAATTCCAGAGCCCGCACTAACTGCTATTCCGAAGGCTTGTGGATGAGGTCAAAACGAGACGCCGCCAATCCGTGCTTCAAAAGCCCGATGACTTGCATCTGCGAGGGCTTTTTTGTAGGTTTACAGACCTAATCCTTACCCTAATGACCAAGTTTCTCATCCCTGCTTTACTACTATTTACAAGTATTCATACTGCCGCTCAGAAAAAAGCCGTTACAGATAACGGTGACCAGGTTGTATTGTATGCCGACGGCACATGGAAGGCGATTGATACAGGCAGCTCTTTGGAGCCACAGATATCAGTGAATGCAAAACCGTTCATTAAGTCTGACAAATCTAAATTTTTAGTAAAAAGCAATAGGGCCAATGTCGGTGTCTGGATCGACTCAAAAAAATGGACCTTCAAGAAAGGGGGCGTAAATGATGAAGTGGAATATCATTTTGCAGCGAAAGGAAATGAGGTATTTGGTATGATGCTCGTGGAAAGAATTGAAATGCCTATCGAAACCCTTGCACAGGCCGCCTTTCAAAATGCGCAGGAGGAGTCAGCCGATATTTACATAGTAAAACAGGAATATCGGATGGTGAATGGGAAAAAGGTGTTGCTGATGCAGATGAACGGCACCATTAAGGGTATAAAGTTTTCATATTACGGTTATTACTATTCAAATCCGGGAGGCACCGTTCAAATGGTGACTTACACGGCGCAAAATATGTTCCAGGATCAAATGGCAAATGCCGAAGAATTGCTAAATGGACTGGCGCTGGTAGAATAGACGAAGCCTGCTCTCGCTCGCACAAAAGCAGGCTTCGTTTCATAAGACTATTGAAATACTGGTCTTGTCCCTGGCCTAAATTAAAAGAACTGTTTTGAGTCCAAAAGGGAGCAAGGTGAAATTTCAGTTATCGACATGGGCGAATGCGCCAACCTTATAAGTACCGACGACCGACGGATTAGGAAAGGCCAGGTTAATACGGTTAAAGCCGTTAATGGCAATAACACCCAAAGTAAGATCGATCAATTCTTCTTCTGTAAATTCTGCGAGGGCCGCCTCGTAAATGTCATCAGGTACGGCCCCGTCTAATACGGTGAGGGCTTCGGCCCAGGCCAGCGCTGCGCGTTCGCGGTCAGTATAAAAAGGAGTCTCGCGCCAGGCATTCAACCCATAGAGCCGGTGTTCACCCTCGCCCGCTGCGCGTAAGTCCTTAAAGTGCATATCCACGCAAAAGGCGCAGCTGTTGATCTGCGATACCCGCAGAAATATCAAATCCAAAAGTGGTTTTCCTACTGGTGATTTTGCCAGATAAACTCCCAGACCACGCAAAGGTCTCATTGCAGCCATGCCTTTTTCGGCAACATTAATTCGTTGTTTCATTTTAATAATTTTTAGTTTTTTGACTTGTATTCGAATAATGTTTGGGAATTGCGTAACTGGACATCTGCCGAAAAATATTTTTTCATCTAAAAATTACAGCGCAGCCCCCGGCATCGTCAGGATGAACCATGATATCACCATCCCTTTCAATAAAAGGAACTTTATTTTGTAGTAAGGTATTTCTCGCCAATTGCAAATCTGAAGTCTGGATCGTAAACGCCGCCATAAAAGGAAGTACCGGAGGGAGATAGTCAGGCACTATCTGAGCAAGATGTTCCGGGGCAATTACAATAATTTTAGAATTACCCATATCGATAACGAAATGGCCCTTTCTAATTTCTACACATCGATGTCCCGTAAGCCTTTCATACTTCCCTGCCGCCTCAGCAGGGTTTTCACAGCATAAATAATGCTCTGTAAGTCTGATTGCTCCATTAGGGTGAACCATATATCGTGGTTGAAAAACAAGTTCAGGCGTATCAGTTTGCGCGACCTGAACCAGGCCTTCAGCAACTGTCTCCCTGGGAAAAGTTATTGTGCGCGCCTTCATGGTTTGTTCCCCCTTTTCAGTCTGAACATTCCGCTGGAAATATTTTACCTCCGAACAGGGTATTTCCTGCTCACCAAACCTTTGTTTGACAAGTTCGATATGGTCGGTGCCAAAATGCATTACATGAAGTCCTTCATACCTTTTTAACGGAAGTTCAATATTGTAAGGACCGAGTTTATCTTTGGGCATAGTTTCCCATCTGTGCGGATCAACAATACCAAGCAATTCCAGGAAATTTTTTTCAAATATTGCGTGCCGGTTTCCCGCACCCAACGCTACTGGCAATCCCCCGGGTTCAATAATGATCTTTGGCGTCGATACAGGGGTTAAAAGAAATCCTAGTCTTTCATATTTTTGAGATAAGGTGTTCAAATTAGTATTTATCAGACCCACGTGATGTAATATATCAAGGGTGTCTTCCGTGCTTATTTTTTCAGCATTTGTTGGATTGTAATTCATTTCTACACTGTTTACTTTTTTACTGATTTGATTAAGGTAAGTGGCTGACGTATCATTTCACCTCATACCCTGAGCAACGGCACGGACGATGATCGCACGCGCCTGACGGGCTTCGGGGGTCGGCATCACCGGGTAATTATGTGCCTGGCCTTGGCGGAGATAAAGCTCGACCGGCACACCTGCTTTCCGCGCTTTCGCGGCCAGGTCGATGCTGTCGGGATAGAGAAGGTCGAATGTGCCGGAGAAAACTATCATCGGCGCAAGTCCATGGAAACTGCCATTTAACGGGCTGACATATGGGTGAGTGACATCCAGGTCGCCTGCATACAGACGACCCGCTTCGATGATACCTGGAATATCCTGCAGGGGGTCTTCTTTAGCGATCTCTCGTTGTTCCGGACGATTGACTGAAGCATTTAGTCCGGGCGAGATCAGCACCAGCCCTTCCGGTTGAGCGTAACCAGAATCCCGTAACCATTGCGCTGCCGCCAGTGCAAGCCCGGCGCCGGCTGAATTGCCGACCACGGTGACCTTCGCAGGGCCAGCATCTTCCAGTAAGTTCCGCAACAGATCGCCTACGATCGGCACAACTTCTTTTGCGGTGCCACGGGGCGCCAGTGGATATATGGGAACGACACAACGGACCCTGGCGTTACGGGTAAGGGAACCGATGAAGCGCCAATGAGCGCGAACGATCTCGTTAATGTAACCGCCGCCATGCAGAAACAGGACGTAATTGCTAATGCCATGGTGCTGATCCGGCGCCGTATAATAGACTGGCCATCCGGCGACGCTCTTCAAGGTTACGCTAACCCCGCGACCCAGACCCTTTGGCACATGAGACGCCGGTCGCAATGCCAACTTTCGCACCTGCTCCTGCACTGCCGCAGCGGACGCCGTGCGTTGTTTTATGGGGAGAAGCCGGAGTATATTGTTAATGCAACGGCTCTGCCAGCTCGGCAATAATTCACGCTCATCTATGCCATCGATAGTTAATTCCATCATTTGTCTTTTTATTCCAGGCAAAACTATTTTGCGAGACAAAGACAAACATTGACAAATGATAAAAAACTAATTCTTTCTTTTAAGCCGGCTTAAAGATTCTTGTGTGATACCCAAAAAAGAGGCAACATGTTTATTCGATAACCTTGATGCAACCTGGGGCATCCTTTCCAACAAATTCTGGTATCGCTCTTTTGCCGACATGCTGATCATTGTTTCAATTCTCCAGGTGGCAAATACCTGGGATTGCTCTAAAGATTGCCGGTAGAGCTTTGCGAAAACTACATTGGTATCAACAAGTTGATAAAAATCTGCTTGACTGATTCTTAATAATTCTGAGTCCTCTAGAGCCTGAACACATTCTGCGGAGGGCGCCTGTGTTATAAAGCTCGCGAAAGCGCTTACAAATTTATTTTCAAAGGCTACGTATCTTGTTTTCTCCTCTCCTTTCTCGTCTACAAAATATGTTCTCAGGCAACCGCGACAGATAAAGTATGCGTGTCGACAAATCTCTCCACAGTTGAGAAGCTGGGCATTCTTGTCAACCTTTAGGTCCTTAAATTTTGATAAAATTGAAATTTGGTCAGACGGTAAAGAATATTCTTCTGCCAGGAATCGCCACAACACATCAACATTATCCTGCATTGGTATCATTATACATTCATATTTTGAAACGTGTGAGGCTCCCGCAATAACGTTTCAAGTATTCATCAGTAGCAAAGAGTTTTACTTCGGAATACAAAAGTAGGTAAATGGGGAGCTTCTGTTGAATTCAAAGCATAGTTTTGTGTATTAAATTCAAAGCGTACGCCTGCCTTGCCGCAGGCGAGACGATGATTATTTATTTCGCCAGGTGTTGGAGTTAGAACCTCTCGTCCGAAATTTATTCGCAGGTGTAGCTTACTCGCATGTCCTCGCCACGGCCGAAAATCCAGGAACCAAACTGCCACATCGGGCTACGAGATCGTTTGGGAAGATTTGCGGAATTCACGGTGATGGGTGCATGACGCTCATGGGCACTGTATTCCGAGTAGATCTGTTTCCAGATGCGGTTGGTGGAGTAGATAGATTTCGCCTTCGAAAAGGTGAATGTCTCAGTGCCGCCGAAGACTCCCCCTTCATAAGTGTGGTAGATCTGTATGATAGATGTATTGTCGCCCGCTCCATTGTAATTGTAGGTATAATCCATCCTTGAAATGCTTGAGGGGTACTCGGGAGCAGGACTAACTACTCTCCAGATTACAGTGCGTAATCTGCTGGAGGCATCGTATGTGCACGTGCTCACGCTGATATAGCGAATGCCACTTTCCAAAATCACGATACTGTCCTTGTAATGCAGGTTGGAAATTCCGCTGTAGAAATAGTAGTTTCGTTGGTTGCCGTGTTCAACACGGGTCAGCCGGTTGAGCTTGTCATAAAACATCAGCATCCTTGATCCATCAGGAACAAGGGGGCCAGCCCATTCATAAATTGCAGAATCAGGCAAACCGTTACGATTGTAGTAAAAATCGATCCAGTGGCTGGGAAGCTTGGACATATAGTAGTCTTCGATTCGTTTGATGTTGCAGGGTGAAGAAAAGATGACGTTGCTGGCTTCGGTGTATAGGGCTGAGGATGGTTCTTGATTAATTTCCTTTCGGCAGCTGAGAAGAGAAATGACGGCAATCGCGATCAGAAGGGGTTTCATTGTTTGTGTTTGCATCTGTAGTCGTGATGCAAATACCCTGGGGAACAGAATTCCTATCCAACCGGAAAATTTGTACTCAAACCTCTTTAAGTCAGGAATACAAAGCCCAGTCGATATTTACGCGAGCCTGGAGGCAGACGATGTAGGAAGCGGGTCTTAATATTCTATTATACAGATCCTTACAGCCCAGCCATGTGACGGTTGGGCTCGAAAGATTTCTAATTCAATAAGGTTAACGGGCAGGTGTAAGCGGCGCCTGGGCAGCCAGCTTGTATATCTGAACATCATGATACCCAAATTCATTTGTATTTATTCCCGCAAACATCACCGTACTGTTAGCACTGCCCGCCTGTATTTTGTTAGCCGGAGTATGCAGTGTTGAAAGGGTCCATGCATTCAAGGCTCCATTGTACACATTAATAATGTTCGACAGATTCTGGTTGTAATAGGTGGAAAAAAACGTCCCGCCCGCGATAAAAGCGAAATTTCCGGAAGTACAGACACCAACTTCAGCGCGCGGGTTACTCAAGAATGTGGGATTGTTCGTGTTGATTACCGACTGAACGACGTTTACCGCCCCGGAAATTGGACTATGTCCCCCAAAACCAAAAAGCATCTTACTGCCTGCGGAGACAGCAAACATGCGTGGGGCGTAGTTGTACTCTGTGTTTCCATAGTATGTCAGGTTAATATCTGTCCACGAATTGGTCGCCGTGTGATAGATATGTGCTTTGGGAGCCGGGCTCCTGACATTGCTCCCGACTATTGCAATGTCTCCTTTCGTGGCCGTTGCCCGAACCGACCTAATGTTCGAGAAGGTGCTGGTTGTCCAAACACCGGAATTAACGTCATAGATGTCAATCACATTTGATATCTGTGAATTGAAACCTCCGGCAAAAATGACTTTAGATCCCGTAGCGGCAACAGCGATGCCTGCCCTTGCCTGGCTGAGGGTCGCGGTCGTCCATGTATTGCTACTGGCATCGTATATATCCACTCTTTTCGAATAGTGCGAATTTGCCGTGTAGCCTCCGGCAAAGAAAATTTTATTGCCCAGGGCAGCCGCCCCCATCCCCCACCTCGCCTGTCCCAATTGATAAGTTGTTCTCTGGAGTGTTGTCGCATCAAAGATATCCACCCTCGAAACTGGCGTCAGTATTGCGTCAACGTCGCCGTCAATAGGTAAATATCCTCCCGCGAACAGAATTTTATTGCCGGCAGCTCCCGCCACTATGCCGGCCCGCGGAAGACTCAGCTGCGCAACACTGTTGAAATACAATTTGTAAGGAGTATATGGCGTGGTACCGACAACGTCATTCGAAGCAACTGTTGTTGTGAAGGGTTCATCGATCGATTTTTTACACCCAGCACCCAGTAAAGATGCTATCAAAATAGTTAGGAGAATGTTGCCGGCCCTTGCGGCACGGTTCATAATATATATGATCATCGGTATTGAGGTTTAGGGAAGTGACAAAATGGTAATATAAAAGTCGTTGTAATTCTCTCCACGTCAATACCGCAATCGGGTGAAAATCGGCACCAGGAAGCAGCGTTCCGTATCAAATTGCCTGTACTCGTGAAGAAATGAGTGGATTTGGCAAGATTCAGGTCATGCGACCGGTAACATCTGTGCAAAACTTGCTGGAAGTCTTTACGCAGCATTGGAGTTTATCCTGTTTCCATTGAATATCGAAAATGCGACAAGGGTTAGTTACCTACATAGAATGATTTGACGGGATTCTCTGCTCCGTCCATTTGATCGATGCCCATCAAAAAAAATTATTGTACCCATGCTGCGGACGCTGAGATATATTTTAATTACCTTCATAAACTCTCGTCCGACCAAGTCCAATCTTCCTTTTTTCTGTCCCTTCCGATTTTCCCCAGCAACTAAATCACAATCATATGCGCCCCCTAACACTACTCTTATCAACTTTCTTAAGTATGTCTCTTCTTGTGTCGCACGCCCAGAACACGACACCATTTTGGAGCCTGGCCGGCAACAGCAATGCATCAGCTACTACGTCCAAACTTGGCACCACCAACGCGATTCCACTGCGCCTGTTCACTACCAATCTGGAGCGGGTTACAGTTACCCCATCTGGCAACGTGGGCATTGGAATTACAACCCCTAATTACAAACTGGCCGTCGATGCGGGTGCGGGCACGGCGGCAATTTGGGGAAAAACCACCGGTTTGTTTGCAGTGTATGGCGCCGGAGGAACGTATGGCGTCTATGGCGTCGGAAGCCAGTATGGTATATATGGCAACAGCAACAGGTATGGTGTGTATGGCACCGGCGCGTCTTATGGCATATTTGGGGTCAGCGTCAATGGCTTTGGCGGAATGGCCAGCAGTACGAACAGTGATGGCTTCGACGCCTATACCAGTAACGGTTATTATGCTGTGTATGCATCCTCCACCAACCAGACAGGTGTGTACGGGTATGGTGGTAAAACGGGTGTATACGGTTATGGCGCCACCTATGGGGTTAACGGCTACAGCTCCGGTGGATATGCCGTTTATGGAAACAGTTTTAATGGATATGGTGTGTATGGCAATACCACCAAGGGATATGCGGGCGGATACTTCCATTCCGTGAACGGCTATGGATTGGGTGCCGCCAGCGACAGTGCTGCGTATGCCGCCGTATTCTTCGGTCGCGTGTATTCGTCCACTGGATTTGCAACCAGCGACCGCAACCTCAAAAAAGACATCGAGGATTTTTCGGATGCGATGGCTATTATCAACAAACTCGAACCAAAACATTACGAGTTCAAGACCGAAGCGAAATACGCCCCGCTGCACCTGCCCTCCGGCGCACATTGGGGCCTGATCGCACAGGACCTGGAGAAGGTGCTGCCAGAACTGGTTCAAGAGTCAAAATTTGACATACCAGTAAACGTCCCTGCTCCGGTACTGCACCCGAAGACGGCTGATGGAAAGGATCCGAATACCTATACCGAAGGCAAACCATCAATGAAGATTGAAAACTTTACAATAAAAGCAGTAAACTACCAGGAGCTGATTCCGATTATGATCAAAGCGATGCAGGAACAGCATCAGCAAATTGAAGAACTGAAGCAGGAGTTGTTTAAACTGAAGGCTTCAATAAATGGAGCCGGCACCACTGCAAAAACCGCCTTTTTAGAACAGAACACCCCCAATCCGGTAAGAGGTACGACAACTTTTCGTTATCACCTTCCATCGAATACCACATCGGCCATACTCAACGTCACCGATGCCAAAGGGCAATTGGTGAAGATTATGACGCTTAATAACGGTTCCGGACAAACTCGTATTGACACAAACAACTTTCCGGCTGGTACATACAATTGTACGTTAACAGTGGATGGAAAATCGATCGACACCAAGCGAATGATAGTCGCCAGGTAGAAGTTCATGATTTCACCAAAAGATTTCACGCAAAGGCGCAAAGAATACGCAAAGACGCAAAATATACTTGTATTTCTTTGCGTCAGCCGCAGGCTGCTTTGCGCCTTTGCGTGAAATATCTGCATAGTGACGGCCCGTCCGGATCGCCTATTCTCCGCGTATCATTGCTTTTAGCTCGTTCACAAGAATTTGAGGTCACACAGCATGTGGATTGAGAGCGAACGGGTAACTTTAATTTACCAGTTACCTGGATAAACTCAAACCACTTACATGTTCCAGCATTACCTTCTGATCGCATGGAGACAAATCCGGCGTCATGCCATTTTTTCTACCCTCAACATCTTTTGTCTTGCGGTTGGCATCGGTGCCTGCTTGCTGATAGGACAATACGTCGAGAGCGAACTGGGCGTGAATAGCCGGTTGAAGGATGCGTCCGATCTATATGTGATCAATAGCGACTGGAAACCGAATTCGGGAGGATTGGAAATCACAACCGTCGGCCCACTTGCAAAATCTTTAAAGGAAAAATATCCTACATTGGTCAGGGACTATTACAGAATGAACCCTGTTACCAATGTCGTGTCAGCAGGAGACCTGCATTTCCAGGAAAACATTGCCATTGGCGACACTACTCTGGTGAGTATGTTAGGATTTGAACTCGTGCACGGAAATCCAAAGAACGCATTTCCAAACAACAGCTCGGTGCTTATCACCGAAAAACTAGCAAGGAAACTTTTTAACACCAGCGATGCAATAGGAAAAACGATAACGATCAATAACGCCGCCCCTGGCTCTGCCGACTATCATGTGTCTGGCGTATTAAAGGACCTCCCAAAAAACTCTGTAGTCAATTATCTCGATAAGAGTGGATATTCCGCCTTTGTTCCCTTTGAAGGGAATCGATACTATGGTACAAGCCCTGGAGACGATAGCTGGCAGTCCTTTTTCACCGTAGGATTTATAAAAATGCAGTCGGGAAAAAATGCCAGGCTACTCGCAGACCCCGTCAAACAATTGTTGAAAACAAATTCCCCTGAATCTATATCTAAAAATCTCACCGTAAAGTTTAGACCCCTTAGTACCTATTACCTGGATGCGAACAATGGTGCTGTCGGTAAAACCTTGAAGATTCTTTCATTTGTTGCTGCCGGAATATTGTTGCTGGCAATGATCAACTTCATCAACATCATGGTGGGCAGCGCCTCGCATCGTATGCGGGAAATTGGATTGAGAAAGGTATTTGGAAGCAATCGTTTGCAGCTGATTGGACAATATCTCTCCGAAGCGGTGTTAATGGCCTTTTTTTCAGGCATAGTTGCGCTCGGTCTCTATCTTGCGTTGCGGCCACGGTTCAACCAGATTTGGGATACGCAGTTACCTTCCATAGGCCAGTTCTCTGCCGGACAGTTTCTTGTATTGCTGGCATTTCTTTTACTCACGGGATTACTTGCAGGTGCCTATCCCGCTCTAAAGCTCAGCGCGATGTCCACCGTGAATTCAGTGAAGGGAAAATTTGCTGAGGGGGAAAAGAGTAACTGGCTTGCCAGATCATTACTGGTGTTACAATTTACCCTGGCGGCAGGTGTGTTTATCTTTTCGGTTACTCTTTCAAAGCAGGTGAAATACTTCTTTGAAAAAGACCAGGGTTACAATCGTGATCAGCTGCTCGTTGTTACCGCCTTTCCTAAACGATGGGATTCAGTCGGGGTGAGTCACATGGAAAACGTTCGTTCGTCATTACTCCGATTGCCTGGCGTGCAAAATGCTTCTATCAGCTTCGAAATCCCTAACAGAACTTTCAATGACGTGCTGATTTATCCCGAGGGAAGTGACTCGTCACAGTCGATCAGCGTTCAGACGAATAATGTCGACAATCATTTCGGTCAAACCTATGGCATAAAACTTCTCGAAGGTAGATTTTTCAAGGGTGATGGTGAGGGCTTCACACCGGGAGAAGCGGTGATCACTGAATCAACAAAAAAGGCCTTTGGCTGGACAAGCGCCGTTGGTAAACGGATTTATTTTCGTGGCTTTCCCAACCCCGACGTAGTTGTAGGGGTGACTGCCGATTTCAATTCCGGCAACATGACAAAACCAGTCGGACCGGGGATTATGTTCAACATGAAAGACATGCTCGGCTATCGGTATATGTCGGTTAAGTTAAGCGGCGGTAGTATACCTCAGACACTGGACAGGATCAAATCGAAATGGAGAGAGTTATCGCCGAACGCCCCTTTTGAATATTCATTCATGGACGATAAATTTAATGAAGTCTTCTCGACCGAGTTGCGTTTACGAAAAGCAGCAAGCATATCCACGGTTTTAATGAGTTTGATCGTCGGCCTTGGCATCTTTGGATTATTAAGCCAATCGCTGGCCCGACGGAAACGGGAAATCGCTGTAAGAAAAGTGCTGGGTGCAGAACTGATTCATATTGTCGCCGTTTTTGCGCGACAATACGCAATACTCATCGGCCTTGGTTTGGTCATCGCCTGTCCGTTAGCATATCTCATTACTTCAAACTGGCTCGAACAATATGCATATCGAATCGATCAAAGTGTATGGACATATCTGTCGGTAATTCTTACAATTGGATTGGGCTCACTGTTATTGATCGGCCTCCAATGCGTGAAAACCGCACTGAGTAACCCCGTGGACAGTTTAAAAAATGAATAAGCGGGAATCGTGCATTTGAAGGGCCGCGGCCTTGGGCTTTCATTCACAACTGTATCGGGTTTCCATCCGCGGCATTTGCGTCTCCGGCAAATGTTTCCTCCCCGGGGCTTCAGGATAGGATTAAAATCGTTGAAGAAATGTGCTGTATAGTTGCCTAATGAGCAATTTGAAACCTGCGTATCTGATATTAATAAAACATATCAATTGCTGGGAAAGTGACTATATTGTATAACCGCACCCACTTTATATCCTCCCCCTTATTTCTCAGTGACATCCCACAGGTATTAGATTTATCAACAATAAACCATCCAACGTGGATACGCAACACCAATCGGACATTTTCAAGTTCGTGTCTCTTCGCCCAGCAGTGTTAACGGATTATAAAAAAGACGATAGGCGGTATATTAAAGATGAATATTTGCATATCGAAGGAACAACGCGCGAAAAGTTACCTCGCGACCTCTTAACAGCCTCGTCTATCGGAAGCATGGTCCTGACTAAAGTCGCACAGGGAACAGATGTGCCAACTATTGTTTCAGATATTATTAATTATTATACATCGGTGGGGGAGAATATAAATAACCCTGCTATTGAAACCGCCACTGATATTGTCGAAAAGCACCTGGTCGATTTCAACAAAATCATTCTTGTTAAGGACCTTGAAGAAACTTTGCAAACCGACCTAAAAACTTTCGCAATCAAAACGGAAGCAAACACTATCAGTCCGTTTGAAGAAAAACTGGCGTATTTATTTGACCAACTTTACGTGTTATACATCCTAAAGCGGAAACAAGAGATCAACCTCGAATTTGTGATGAACGCATTAAAGACAATGCACGTCATAGAAGCGTTGGCCAACACGGAACTAATAACCACGCGGCAGGAATTAGCAATATATTTTGATGCGGTTCCCGTCATCAATCCCATATTTGCATTTTTACGCAACACGCCTTTCAATGACATAAAGCCTATTGGTGTAGGAGACCTGAAAGTAGTAAAACAGTGGCTCGTGCTATACAGAGCGGGCGAAGTGGCGCATATTGAAAATGTTTTGAAAGGGGAATCCAAAAAAAGAACACATCGGCGTCTTGACAGACGTGAAGACATCTTATCTCTTCAGACTGAAAAAGCTGAGGAAACAGAAAGGGAAACACAGACCACGGATCGTTTTGAATTGAAACAGGAGGTTGACTCCACCATGCAGCAAGATATAAACATGGAGCTGGGAACTGCTGTCAGTGCAAAATATGGGATGGTAGAATATAGCGCGAACGGCAGCTTTGCATTTGGTCAGTCATCCACGGAATCAAGAAGAAGTGCTACCAATTTCGCAAAAGAGATTGTCGACCGGTCGCTCACAAAAATTCAAAAAAGAGTCAAAGAAGAAAGGACCAGTAAGAATCTTCATGAAGTTGAAGAGGTGAACAAGCACGGTTTAACAAATGTAGGAGGTGAAAAACATATATCAGGTATTTACCATTGGGTAGATAAGCAATATAAAGCACAGGTGTTTAACTACGGCAAGAGAATGATGTATGAATTCATCGTACCCGAGCCAGCTGCATATTACAGATATGCAGAGGACCGCAACAGGAAAGTCGGAACAGTGATTCCGCCACCTCAAATACCTCCTTTTCCCGGCCTGGTAATTTCGAATATCAACAATGCGACTGTAGACCTTTATTCTGTAAGATATAATATCAGCGACCTGGAAGCAATGCCTGCTCTTGAAATTGATAGAACCACCGTGCTTCATCTTTCAGATGCCAAAGACTCCACAACAAAGGAGATATTCATAGAGATCCCTGAAGAATACGTTGCCATCTCGGCCGCTGCCAGCGGGGCAATCGTAAATGTACACACCAGTCTCGACGGCACCGCCAATTTTGTTGGCAACCGTCTCTTTATAGGGATTGGCGGAAACACCATACAGGTAAACAGGAATGACCTTTACCATGTAACTTTCAACAATCAGCCGTTGGCGATCAACAACGTCTCTAATAAGGCAAATTTTACCGTACTATCTGATGACGTAAAGGCATACACCGTGAACATAACTGTAAAAAGCAAACTTACTGATGCGGCAATGCGAAAATGGCAGATCAAGACCTACACAACTATTATGGACACTTATAATAAACTACTGGCAGAATACAAGTCACTGCTGGCAGATTATGAAGATAAGACAGCGAACATTGACCAGGGCGGGGGAATCCAGATAACCGGAAAGAACCCATCCATAAACGCTGAGATCATCAAGAATGAATTAAAGAAACATTGCATTACCCTGATTGCAAAAGAGTTCGATACCGACCCTCTCTATGACACCCTTTTCAACGCCATGAATGAAGTCTCTCCAATCAACACTGGTTCTCCGAAGATCGATATCGAAGATTCAAAAAGTGAAGGTAAGCTCATTCAATTCCTGGAACAAGCTTTCGAATGGGGACAAATATCTTACTTGTTGTATCCTTATTTCTGGGGCAAGGCAGGCAATTGGGAAAAGGCGCAATCATTCTATGACGAGGAAGACCCATTATTCGGGAAATTTCTGCAGGCTGGCGCAGCAAGGGTATTGTTACCGGTTCGCACAGCTTACGAAGTAGCTGTATTACACTTTTTATATACAAGAGAGCCCTGGAACGGTGGGCCGGCCCCGGGATTGTATGATAATTTATACTTGCCAATACACGAAGAATTACACAACCAGCAGGACGACTTGAATGGAGCAGAGGCTGAAGGTGAGCCCTGGGATGTGGTGGTTCCTACCACATTAGTGTACCTCAAAGACAGCACATCGGAATTGCCGGTCAACAGTTAACCGCAAAGTATGGGTGACAAACAGCCTGCGAATCTTCCCACCGGCACAATATTAGAAAAAGCACCCGGTAACCGTTCAATGCCAATTGCCGTGCCGGCCAGGATAAAAAAAGTGTATCAATACTGGAAAGATGTATTTACTGTGTTGGGGGAAGATGTTTTCTCAGACAGAAACACCCCAACAGCAAAATTTGCCCGGGCCGTACCCAATGAATCCATGGATGAATTGCCATCTTTGAAGGTGAGGAAGGAATTGCTGGAGACCGGTACCGATCCACGGTTCAGAAAACTGGAATTACGATTTCTGATAAAAACTGCTGGCTGTCTGGTTTCATTGGCGGAGATCGCGAAATTTATCGGGAGTGATATCGAAGGAATATTTGATGACCTAAAATCACTTGAAAAGGCAGCTTCAGAGACGGACATAAGTAAGATCGACCTTGATGCAGTCAACCGTGGGATAAGGGCCGCGCGTGAACTTAGCGACCTTATTAGAAAAATATCTTATTGCAAAGCAATTGCAGTCGAATACAAGCAAGATTTTTATGAAGTCCTGGCCTTGTATCGCCAGGAAGGAGGGTTGGTCCTTACACCATTTCGACAATCTTATCAATGCGGAACATTAATTCCCACTGAAAAAGAAACTTGCAGGTCACCGGCTATAGTTGCCCAGGTAGTTAATGCAGTCGATCTTGAACGCCCAGGCTTCAATCTTGTGTTTGCTACAACGTTCACCGGTCTAAAGGATAAATCCTACAGGTTAATGATGGTCTTAGCCAACCTGATTGCTACATCGGGCCTGGACATCCTCTTCAAAAACCATCCATATACTGGCGATGAGATCTCACAGCTGTTTCAGTATGCCAACGAAACTCTCGGGAGTGAACTTAACAAATATCTTAAGGCGTTCAAGGCCCAAATCGACGACGTTAAAGGCTTACACCTCACTCTCGAATCGGTTTTTGTCGGCCTTGCGATGTTTATTTTAGAAAGCGACGGCCACCATAGAAAAAAAATACCGCCGATAGAGTCAATTTTTGACCGTGTGTTTGAATTACTGAGAAATCTCGTTGACAGTCACGAGGTCCAGGCAACGGCAAATACAAAAGGTTCGAAACTAAAAAGTTTTTGTCTATTTGGGAACGCAGACCAGCCGGATATTTTGCCATGTCTTAAAATACAGGCCATGTGGTATTCGACCCGAAAATTTCCTTATACCCTACTGGCGTTGAAGGACCGTACAGATGAATTTAAGGATCTGCCCCCCTTTTCTCCATTCGTGACATATATGCGGTTTCATGCCAACGAATTAATATTCCTGGGAATCCTGATCCGGTTTATGATAAAAATTAAATCTTTAAAGAAATTCTGGGAAGGCAGACGAAAGCCAGTAAAACCGCCCGTGAGTGTCGTATTTCCCGACTTGAGCAAAACGGAAGTTGCCATTATCGAAAAATCTTTCAACAATATCAAGGATATTAAAGACGACAGCCAACACCCGTTGAAAACTTGGGTCTCATTGGGCCTGGTAGATCATTACACTGCCAAAAAAAATCTTCCCCGTTGGTTTGCACCGGGAGATCTGGATCCAAAGTTTGATGATTTTAATATCCGGGCCGCCCGAGCGCTGATCGCGAAAAACGTCTTTACAATTATCAAAACACATAAACTGATAGACACATTGAACTTTGTCCTCGAATTCACGCCCATCAAATCTCTTTTTGATGACCTTCATATATTTGACCCGAAGCCAAACGAAGAAAAGAGACTTTTCATGTCGAGGGTCTTTATAAAATCCCACAGCTTTGAACGGGTAAGACTTGTTTATGAGGATGCCGACAAGCATCCAATTGCTAGTACGAAAAAAACAGAGCCCGAGAAAACCAAATAGGAACACCACAACCGGAAACGCCCTTCGCGCTATTTTTTTATTTGTCTCTGCGCCATTGACTGCATTTCAGGTTGATGCTTTAAAGAGACTGCTTCCATCAACGCCTTACCAAAATACTTTCTTTACTGCTTCCAGGTACCCCATTTTATGAACAGTATCGGGCTCGAGATAGCTGGATTCTGACCATTCGTTCCAGGCATTAACAGTAATCACTTTGGGTTGATTGGGATGCTTATCTACATATTCCCTGGCTCTTTGAAGAAATGTTTGAAAATATTCGGGTTTGTTGTTTACAATAAAGTGATAGTTTTTTTCCGGAAACCTGGGATTATTGTCCCAACCCATGGAAACATGTGGAAAAAAAGGCGTTTCAAATTCGGTATCCCATTCGTTCCATTTTTTTATAGCCTTTTCGCCCCAGGGAATGTAGTCGCCATCGGGATCAATGAAATGGCACCACTGATAGTTGGTCATACTTTTAAATCCGAAATATTCGATGGTTGAATTTTGTGTTGCGATTGCATCTCCAGGAACACCTTCCAGTTTCGAAGGAAGTTCGCCCCAAAGTATAGCCTGCAAGTGTAATCCGGGAAAACCCGCTTCTATGGTTTTTTTACGAAAATAATTGAGTGCTTCTTTTGCCTTTTCCGCCCCTCCCATTCCATTTATAAAAGTAGAAAGTTCATAAATGCTAAACACGGGTTCTCCATTGATTTTATAATAGTTGCTCTTTTTGAAATAATCGTTAATAATATGATTGATCATTCCATCAAAAACTGTTCGGTCAATTCCGCCGGGCCAGTATAGTTTGTCGTCTTCGGTTCTATGCTGATCAATATACGAGGTCATGTTATGGTTCGCCCACATCAGCCAGAATTTCATGTCGGTACTATTTTTTGCTTTCAGGAAGCCTTTATTTAGGACATCCTCGCAAAAAGGTTTGTTATCATACCAGTACCAGTCGAAGATCATTACGTTTACTCCATGTGTTACGGCGGTTTTTATTTTCCTTTCCATAACGACCGGATCGGTCTCATCTTCATATCCCCAAAGTGGCACCTTGGGTAACTTTTGACCGGGAAACTTGGGTTTTGCATTGTAAGTGACCTCCCATTCTCCTTTCCCTTCCCGGAAAATATTCATTTCTTTAAAGACGGGATCAGGATGATACATCGGAGCATAATAGGCAGCGACATCATATTTATCGACATCTCGATTTTGCTTTTGCCCCAATATATTAACAGTAAAAAGTAGGATGATTCCAATTACGCAAATAGGTGGGTAAAGTAGATTTCTCACTTGGATGAGTTTTTAATTACTCCAATATAATGCGCTCTGGATATTGTTTGTGCGAAATGACAAAAAGTGCATACTAAGGGCAAAACAATCCCAACAATCACTTACTGGTCCTTAACAACGCCCGTAAAAACCTATGATTACTACTAGCTACCTGGCCCTGACAGGCGAGACGCGTGACTTAGAACTAAACGGCTACCTGTTGGTCAACTCTTTTCTGAGGATTTGGTATGAACTGTTCATCTTCGAATTCATTGGTCAATTCAGGTCTTGATATCGTTCCGTCTTTTTGATTTGCAACCCGGTGTTTACTGCTGTGTGTGTAAAAAGTTATGCCGTAAGCAATTAGAAGTAAGGGAATTGCCATCCAAATCACTTCACGTACCCCATACCGCGCAATCACAAATCCTCCAAGGAGGGTTCCCAAAGTAATGCCGGCGTTATAAAAGGAAGGCATAATACCGTTGATGACGTCCACCGTTTTTCCTGGCAGACCATTAATGACCTGTATGTTACCAACAAGAAATCCTCCCGTATGTACCAGGCCCCAAAGAGAGATGATCATCACCATCGGAACAAAAAGACCTCCAAACTGGTAAGCGGCAAGATGGATAACAATAAGCGAGATGAGGAAGAGGCGGCTATATAGTACGACATTTCTACTCAATGCGATTCCTGTAAGCCAGTTGCCCAATATACCAGAGCCACCAAAAACCAGCAGCATGATACTTATTTCGGCACCGTTCATTTTCGACACGCGGCCCAGGTATTCGGCAAGATACCCGTAGCTGGCAAACATACCAGCGATAAATATTAGCGTGGTGAAAAGCCTGGCCCAGATCAAAGGGTTACGAAGTTCACTCAGTTGATTCTGCACCGAAGATTCTTCCTTTACCGGCATTGAAGGGATCATTAAAGCCAAACCCGCAAATGCGATAAGGTTGACGAATCCGGCAATGAAAAAAGATGCCTGCCAGTTAAAAAGATCTGAAGCGTAAGTTGTCAATGGCACGCCCAGTACCGTAGCAATGCTGAGGCCGCTCATGACTATGGAGATAGCTTTGGGGGCATCTTTCGGACCGGCTTGTTTCGCAGCAACCGACATAGCCACCGCCCAGAAAACCGGGTGCAGAAAAGCCGGCAGAATACGAGCGATCATCAACACAGTAAAGTTGGGAGAAAAGGCTGAGAGAATATTCGAGACTACGAAAATTCCCAGAACAATACACATGATCAACTTCCGGTTAACCTTTGCGGTTAACATGTTCGTAAACGGGCCTGCGATTGCCACTGTTAATGCAAAACCACTTAGCAGCCATCCCGCTGTCTCTATCGAAACATTGAATTCTTTCGCAAGTGTCGGTAAAACTCCGATAACACCAAATTCAGTAGTAATGATTCCAAATGCCCCGAGGGCCAGCACATAGTAAATCCTATTCTTCATGCCAATTAACATTTTTTATGAACAAATCCTGTTGTTGTGTTCTTCCTATTCTATAAAACGACTCAGATTGGCAATGTAATCGTTGAATACTTTTTCATTCAACTGGTACTTGACTGTTCTGCCTTCCTTCTCAGGAATCAGCAGTTCCGCATCTACCAGTTGTTTGAGGTGGTGTGAAACAGAGGGTTGCGCGAGGCCAAGAATATCATTTACTTCCGAACAATACAGGCAATTTTTCTTCTTCCTGAGGTGATGCAGAATGGCAATCCTATTAACGTCGCTGAGTGCCTTTGATATTTTCTCTATTTTCTTATCGTTCACAACCCAAAGTTAAGGGACAAATTGATACATCGAAATATTTCAATGTATCAATTTAAATTTTTATAAATTTTTTAAGACTCGAATGTACTTTTATACGCTGAAGGCGAGCAGTTTGAGGAGTGAATTCAGGGAGACCAGGGAGTTGTTGACGGCAGAATAGTTTCAATGAAGTGATTGGTCGCTTTCCAATACAAAATTTATGGACCGTGATTGCATGGCCAAAGCCTTCGACTAGAACGGTCTCCGTCTTCTCACTCTGAATTCACCAGTTATCGGGAGAACAGGCTTCACCGTGGTGTCGCCACCCCATCGATACAGAGATCCTACGAAATAACCTTCAACGGCCTCGTAAAGTTTTCCATACTTCGTGATCGAGACATAGGCGGATGAATCTCTCGCCTGGTAAAATCCGTCCGGCTTAAAATTATAACTCAGATCATTTGTCTTCCGGCTTGTGCAGATAGCCGAATCCGGGAGGTCGAATGACAAAAGATTAGCCCATTCTGTAGGATATATTCTATCCTGCAAGAAGAGTATGGTCGCTCGATTCTGGTAAAACTCTACCATAAGCGTATCCTCACCGGGAATAAACTCTCTCGTAAATCCATCAAAAGTAAATTTGACAAATTCGTCAATAGGCTTCGGAAGTCTGATTTGTAGTTCTTCCATCGTATTCGACCCCGGAACAAAATTCCATCGAACCTCCTCACTCATCATGCCGTTCGCGGAATCCTGGGCCTCAAGAATCAAAGATCCGGATGAAGCATCACACATATCAACAGAAAGGTGATATTCTCCGTCGATAATATCTGCCAGGTAGGTCAGGCCAGCAAGGTGGCCCCGGACGATCCCTCGTTCAATTGGAAGTCCATCCACATCGACGACTCTACCGGTAAGAAGAGCCTTGGTGTAGGAAGACACCGGTATGATGCCAATATTTTTGTCGGAGTCGAATGCCCCGATTTCTTTTGATAACAGAATCTGATTGCAGTGACCAGCGATCTCCAGCGTAAGTGGTGTGGCCTTTAGTGCCATTATAGTAGCAAGTCCATTCACGTTAGTGTATGAAAAAGTACTATACCTTTTGTCTCTGTCATAGAGCCTCACATTTGCGTACGGGACGCCCGCACTATCGTCA
This sequence comes from uncultured Chitinophagaceae bacterium, assembly GCA_963808065.1. GTDB lineage: Bacteria > Bacteroidota > Bacteroidia > Chitinophagales > Chitinophagaceae > Flavitalea. The sequence goes on along the minus strand of CAWEEK010000004.1, from coordinate 182,651 downwards.
TTGATTATGTTCATAGAGAGTTTTACAAACTCCTCCGCAACGTTAAAGCCCCAGGAAGAAAAATGTGAAACCTCTCCCACATAATAATCGCCTTCTTTCGCCGCTGTGTCTTGCTCGCTCCAAAATCCTCGTCTCTCATCAAAGTGCCACATAGTTATCGATTGCGGGGCGGTAGATAGGATATTTACTGGTATTGACATTCTTATCGATGCACCTTTGCCTGGTGACAGTTGAAGTTTTTCGCCCGATTCCCCCTCCATAACCAGACTGACTATGCCGTAGGTTGACAGCCCGGTGATTGATTGTTTTGCCGTAACCCCAAGCATATTACCGGGCATGAGACGAACAAAGTTTTCCGAAGTCGGATCAAGAACATCGCCATAAATACTCACCTTGCCGGTGTAAGACACACCGGTTTGAGTAACTACGTCTAGTTCATTAAAAGTTACCGAGCTGTTTCCGGCCAGATTGACAACAACCTTCGAGTGTGGCTCAAACACTCCCTTTAGCGTCTTCTCTATCAGCTGGACCTCAACGAATAGGTCGGATGCCTCATCAGCCGGTAACGAGCGCGAGCCAGTCAGGTAGCCTTCCTTCTCTACTTTTACCATGCTAAATTGCTGCCCTGTTTGGATGTCTTTGAAGGTGAAAATGCCGTTCTCGTCTGTGGTTGTTATATTTTTCCCAGCCTCAACAGAAGCTCCTGGGATTGGGCTACCATCCTGGTTCAATACCCTGCCTTGAATACTGGCTTTAACCAGTTTGTCGACAAAACTATCAGGCTTATTAACGATTTCTTCCTCTGGTAGGCTGGGAAGACTTTGATCAGGTTTTTTACTGCAGGCAAAGGCAAAAAATGACGCCAGGAAGGCGAAGACGATAAGGTTTGTTCTCAATGAAGGTTCGAGATTAGGGACGGGCACAAAATAATAAAAGGAACTTGCATCTGCAAGCACGCTCCTACTAAGTTCAGTAATGCCGTGATGATGCATATCTGAGCTCGTTCTTCCTTAAGGTTCTGGACCTCGGGAAGGGTTCCCGGAGATGAGGATTTCCCCGCCCGCTGCTAATTTTTCTGTTCCTGCACTAGTCTTTTTTGTGTTGAGAATCGTCTGAAAGGTATGAAGCCCGGGAATGAACCATCCAATTCGATGAAATAAAGCTAATCGCCCATGAAAGTTTAGCAGTGCAATTATTTAATAAACGTATTTTGGTGTTTCGTTGAGCTTGTAAATATATCATTTCATGAAAGCGATGTATTCGATTTCAACAGAAACGGTCAATCACGAAAAAAGTTTGTTGGCCAGGATTTCCGAAGACGATGCATCTGCTTTCACAGAGCTCTTCAATGCATATGCTATTCGCCTTGCACCCTATATAGAAAAGTTGCTAAACTCCGGGTTCTGGGCAGAAGAAATTATTCAGGATGTGTTTTTGAAATTATGGTCAACGAGGCATCGACTTAAGGATGTAGAAAACCCGTCTGCCTATATATATCGAATGGCTGCTAACAGAGCCTACGATCTGATGAAAAAGCAGGCTTCGGAAATTAAGCTACAGTATCAAATTATTCGTCGCGGCGAGTATCAGGGTAGAAATTTTACGGAGGAACTAACCGACCTTCACTTCAGCGAACAATTATTTTCAGAAGCCATCCACAGGCTCCCACCGCAGCAGCTATTAATTTACCGCCTAAGACACGAAGATGGCCTGAGTTATGAGGAAATCAAAGCCAGGTTGCAAATCTCGAAAAATACGGTCCGTAACCAACTCGTTTCTGCTCTTGACAATATTCGCAGGTTTTTGCTTCAGCGGGAAGGCATGACGCTGCTATTGATATTGCTTGTCGATTTTAATTTTCGAGGGGTGTCGCTGTAAAGGGGAAAATGATATTGCCGATAAAACCGTTCACCTAATTTTTTGTTTGCCCTAGTCTTTTTCAATTTACCGGTCGTCTTACAAACAGCAGCACAAATTTCAGATGATTCATGGACAACAGCCACGCACATATTATACGATTAATAAAGAAGTTCGAAGACAAGACAGCTTCTCACGAAGAGATGGAAGTTTTATTCCAATATCTGAAGGACGGTGGTTCTCAGGATGAAGCAATTCGTGGATACCTCGAGAAGAGAATGAGTGAGTTTGTGCCTTTGCAGGAAGATATGGATTACTGGCAGCAACGCTTCTCCGAGAACAAAATAGTTGAAGGTATTTTGCCGGTTCCCCGGATGGAATCTGAGCCTGATAAATCAGTCCGCCGTAACCACTTTTTTCAATATTTTTTACGCTACGCCGCGGCAATAATTGTCACAGTACTGACTATCGCATACTTTACTGTGAAGTTGGACAAGAAAAACGATAGCCCGTCTTCCGGCGTTGTTCAAAGGCCGATCGAAAGGCCGCATGATGTCGCTCCCGGAGGCAATAAAGCAGTTTTAACGCTTGCAGACGGATCCACCATAATATTGGATACTACAACGAAAGGAGTTCTTGCCAGGCAGGCTGGTATTATGGTGCAAAAAGTAGCCGACGGAAGCATTTCATACAAGGAGGGAAGGACTGCGGTCGAGACTTCCGTTATGAATACAATGACTACTCCCCGTGGAGGACAATATCAGCTTACATTAGCGGATGGTACCAAAGTATGGCTAAATGCTGCTTCTTCCATAACTTATCCTACGGCTTTCACTGGAAAGGATCGTACAGTTTTCATTACCGGCGAGGCCTATTTTGAAGTTGCAAAAAATCCTTCTAAGCCTTTTAAGGTTTTAGTTAAAGGTGATGTCGAGTTGAATGTAATTGGTACACATTTCAACGTAAACGCCTATTCCGATGAGACGAGTGTGAACACAACGCTTATAGAAGGGGCATTGAATGTGAATGTTAATGAACAATCGCAGAGGCTTCTGCCTGAAGAGCAGGCACAGGTACGAAAAACCAATATCCGTTTGCTGAAAGAGATCGACGTTGAACAGGTGATGGCCTGGAAGAACGGCGCGTTCAGCTTCAAAAAAGATAATCTCCATGCAGTATTAAGACAAATAGCACGATGGTACGATGTTGAAGTTATTTACGACCAGGGTGTTCCGGAAAGGGTTTTTAGTGGGAAGATGGGTAGAGATCTTGCACTGTCTCAGATACTCAAATTTTTAAAAGATATAAATGTGAATCTAAAATTGGAAGGGAAAAAAATTATAGTTATGAAATAAAAAAAGTCAAATGGGCCTTAAATAAAAACCGTCACGCATTGCGGGCGTGACGGAATAAAATTTCAGGCTAATCATAGCAATGTCGACTAGACAGTTTGTATTCTTTAACCTAAAACTGCTACAAAAGTATGCAATTAACTGCTATTTGCAACTTGCCCGGAGAGGCAAGAGCAAACTTAACCAAAACCCTGCGAGTTATGCAATTAACCGCTGTTTTTCTAACTGTTATCAGCTTATCTGTTTCTGCGAAAAGCTTGTCGCAGAACATTACTTATTCAGGCAGAAATGTCAAACTGGAGAATGTCTTTCAGTCGATTGAAAAGCAAACCGGGTATTTTGTTTTTTATGAAGATTATCTCCTTAGCGAGGCGAAACCGATAACAATTAAATCCAAAGACATTCCGCTCGAAGACTTTCTTCAAAAATTACTGGCCAACCAGCCTTTTACATTTTATGTGGAAAAGACAACGGTTTTTATCCGTAAAAAGGAGCCTGAGTTTGAGAAGCCCGAAGCAAAAAACCTTCAACTTGGACCATTGATCACCGTTCGCGGCCGTATAGTTGATGAATATGGCGAACCCGTTCAGGCGACTGTTACTGTAAGGGGTGCCAACAAGTCTACGAGTACAAATACAAATGGGGAATTTGAACTGAACCAGGTAGATGACAATGCGACGCTGGTTATTACCGGCGTGGCAATTGAAACCGTCGAGATTAAATTGGCCGGAAAAAGCGACCTCGCCACCATTCGGACTACCAGGAAAATCGGTGAAGGGTCGGAAGTAGTCGTGATTGGATATGGCACGCAAAGCCAAAGGGACATTACCGGTGCGGTCGGGCAAGTTAAAGCCGAGGAAATCAAAAATTTACCGCTTGTGAGTGTAGAGCAGGTGCTGCAGGGCCGTGTATCTGGTGTTAAGGTGAAAAGGAATTCCGGCGAGCCGCGCGCAAACTTTGGTGTAAACATCAGGGGTGTCAATTCAACGTCTAATGGCGGGCAGCCACTATACGTGGTGGATGGAGTTCCTTTGGCGGCAGGCACCCTGAGCAATATTAATCCCGCGGACATTGCATCGCTGGACGTCTTGAAAGATGCCTCGGCGACAGCTATTTATGGATCAAGGGCTGCCAATGGAGTCGTGATGATAACCACGAAAACGGGGTCTGGAAGAGGGAAAGATATCATTGAATTTAGTGCCGAAGCTGGCGTTCAGACAGCTGTCCTTCCATTTAAGATGGCTGACGCTTTTCTACAGGCAGAAATTGTAAAAGAGTCCCTGACAGAGGCTCAGATAGCTATACCGGCAGAATTGAACGATCCAAAATGGCTGGGAGAAAATAATAACAACTGGCAGGACCTAGCCACACGTCCAGGCGCGTTTCAAAAATATAATCTCAGTTTGTCCGGCGGTTCAGAAAAGACCCAATACCTGCTGTCTGGTTTCTATTCCAATACCGATGGAGTATTGATAAACACCAACTATAAGATTGGCGGTTTCCGGCTTAATCTTGATCACAAGGTAAACAACAAACTAAAAATAGGCACAAGGCTTTCGGCCACACAGGATGGTGGCAATGAGCCACAGACCAACGGTTTCTGGAGCGTTTGGAAGCAAGCTTTAATGGATATGCCCTGGTTCCCTCATAAAGACGAAAATGGCAATTACATGAAGATCACAACCACGGGTGTTCAGGCCGCCAACTCCTTTAATAATCCAATTTCAGAAATGGAGCAAAACGTTTTGAAAAATTCTGCCAATTCATTTGTGGGAAATATTTTCCTGGAGTATGAATTGTTAAAGGGGTTGAAATTCAAATATGTTTTGGGTGGAGAAGTGAGCTCCACAAGAATATATAATTTCCTGCCTATCTATGATCATGGCGCATATACCAGAAAAACAACTGACGTAGACGACCAGACTTTTAGAAACACGAACTGGGTGTCGGATGTCACTTTATCCTACGAGAAAAGATTTAGTAATGTGCATAAGGTTACTGCGCTGGCAGGTTATTCCGCCCAACGATACGATAGCCGGTTTCTGAAAGTTAAAGGCTATGGAGCGCTTAATAACGAGATTAATCAGATTACCGGTCAACCAGAGACGATAACCACAGGAGGATCGACTCCGAGTGGGTTGCAATCCTACTTTGCAAGGGCATTTTATTCGTTCAGGGATAAATATTTATTGACAGCAACCGTAAGGCGGGATGGTTCATCTCGATTTTCGCCAAGTCAACGATGGGGTAATTTCCCATCTGCCTCCGTCGGCTGGAATATCTCTGAAGAGCCCTTTATGAAAAGTGTCTCGGCTGTATCCAACATTAAATTGAGATTTAGCTACGGATTGACCGGAAACCAGGATATACCGGCATTCAGTTACATTCCATTGGCGTCTGAACTTGGTAATGGCTACAGCTTTGGAAATGCTTTTGCACCAGGATTTGCCATAAACAGTCCGTCTAATCAAAATTTGCAATGGGAATCATTGAAACAATTTGATGCTGGATTAGAGATGTCGTTTTTTAACAGAAGGATCAGCCTCACTTTAGACTACTTCATAAAACGGTCGGATAATCTGTTAAGTAACACTGCCGTTGCGCCCACGTCAGGATATACCGGCTCACTTACAAAGAACATTGGAATTATCGAGAACCGCGGTTTTGAAACCGATATATCTACGGTGAATAGTGTAGGTACGGTGAAGTGGACCTCCAACCTGAATTTTGCATTTACGAAGAATGAGGTAATCAACCTGGGACTGGATATAAACGGAGATCCAATGCGTTACTTTGGAACTACTATTTATCAGTCGCCCGCAACCCTGACAACTGCTGGCCACCCCATTTCTTCTTTTTACGGGTACGTGGCAGATGGCATCTGGCAATTAGGTGAAGAAGCCGCAGCTGCAGCCATGCTTTCTACCTTAAGACCGGGTGATATGAAATTCCGTGACCTGAACCATGATGGCCAACTGACTGCAGATGATCGCACATTTATCGGGTCTCCCCATCCAACGTTTTATGGTGGGTTTACCAACAATATCACCTTCAAAAATCTTACCCTTTCCATTTTCACAGATTTCGCCATGGGTGCCAAGGTGCTGAACACGCCAAGAATGCTCGGAGAATCGACGTTCTGGTATCAGGGCGCTATGGAACATATGAAAGACAGGTGGACACCAACAAATCCCAGCAATACGCTACACCGTTCTGCAATGAGCACTGCTGCTTATAATGCCAGGCCGAGTTCCTGGTACGTAGAGAAATCTGACTTCCTCCGGATAAACAATGTGGCACTAACATACGAATTCCCGCGGGCTTTTGTGAGTCGCCTGAAAATACAGGCGCTCCGCCTATCTCTGATTGGTAACAATGTGTACACGTTTACTGGTTATCGAGGATACAATTTTGAGGCTCATACAGGTTCCAATACCAAAAACGATCCTCTCAACTTCGGCTTGGATATGGGTACTTACCCACTCGCAAGGATGTATTCTCTTAAACTTAACGTGACTTTTTAATAGATTAATCAGTAAGAAAAATGAAAAAGATTATATATATATTATTTACGGTGTTCTTCATTTTAGCGAACTCTTGTACCAAGAAAACCATCGATTTGGATCCGGTTGGCCAACTCACAGCGGAGGGAGCATTTTCAAGTGGGGATAACGCGGTCCTTTCCCTGAATGGTGCGTACAGGCCGTTCGCGGATCTTTTCGGATATATCCAGGGTCTCTCTATTGCCCTTGAAATAAAAAGCGATGACGCTTTTGATGCGTTCGACCGAACAGCTCCGTATAAGATCGATAATGAAACTCCTGAAACTCCGGGTGCGGCCATCGACACGTGGAAGTATTGTTATGTAACCATTCAAAGAGCCAATTTTGTATTGAGCAAATTGGACGGCGTGCCATTTACGGAGGAACAGATAGGTGCCGGTTTAAAGGAGAGTATAGCCGGGCAGGCACTATTCCTGCGGGCCCTCAGCTATTATTATCTGGTGAACCTCTACGGTGGAGTGCCGCTTTTTACTGAATATAACGCAGATCCGGAGGCTTCACAAATCGCGCAAAGTTCCATTGTCGACGTGATTGCGCAAATAAAGGCCGATTTGACTGCTGCTGCCGAGAAGCTTCCAACTAAATCGCAACTTACCGGAGGCAATGGCTTTGAAATAGGCCGTGCAACAAAGGGTGCCGCTTATGCCTTACTTGCAGAGTTTCATCTGATACTTGAAGAATGGCAGGAAGCGGTTGAAGCATCAAATATGGTGATCAATTCAAACGAATACGGATTGCGATCAACAGATGACTATGCGAAAAATTTTGCGGGTCTCGATGAAAACGGCCTGGAATCAATATTTGAGATTCAGTATGGTAACACATTGGCTCCCGACGGGGCGGTGAATGATTTGATGGTCTATTATACAGTTTTCCAGGCTCCAGGAGCAGTGAATGCATATTTCGGAGGACCTGTTACAAATGACGATGCGGACCTCCCCAGTTACAAGGGTTATGGAGGGAATGGATTGCTGCAGGAGTGGGAGGCGGGCGATCTGAGAAAAGACGTGGTACTAACAACCTATGGAATTCCGAATCCAATTGATCCGACCAAGCCAGACCTGTGGCTGCCTCTCAAATATTATACTCCTTCTCCCAATATTGACGGTAGTACGCCAATCAACTATAACGTCCTGAGATATGCACGGACCTTACTTACCAAGGCAGAAGCGCTTAATGAAGTGACTGGCGGCGATCCGGAAGCCGCTGCGATCGTCAATCAAATCAGGACTCGTGCCGGCCTGGCTGCTCTTGCCTCAGATATTGCTTCCAGTCAAACACTACTGCGGGAAGCTATATGGAAGGAACGCCGCCTGGAGCTTTGTTATGAAGGAACACGTTATTTTGATTTGTTACGTACTGGAAGATATATCCCTATCATGGAAGGAATGGTCAATATTACGGTACCGCGCGCGCGGGTAATTTCACATCCTGTTACAGGCAAGGATTGGTATCTCTGGCCGATTCCACAGAATGAATTAGACATCAATCCCAACATCATACAGAATCCAGGTTATTGAAATTAAGAGTTATATATAACCTCTCGCGAAAGCGAGGTCTGTATTCTATTGCGCTTTGGCCGGCAGATTTCTCATTCCGATCGAACTAATCCAGAGTATATGTTGAAATATGTTTTCTTTTCCGTCCTCCTATACTTTCAATGTCTACTAATTTATGCACAGGCGCCTGCTAATTCACAACTTGCCGCTATCCGTGTTTATAATCCTGGTGAAAGTAATCTGCCGACTGTAGTGGAAGTCGCCGCGGGAAGTATTGCAACGCCTGGCCTGATCGATTGGCAAAAAGTGCATCTGGAGTATAACGGTAAGGCAATACCGTTTTCAATTCGTGAAGGTAAAGCGCACTGGAAAGCGGAATTAACGACGCCAATAGTTAATCCCGCCCCCGAAGACCTCATAGTATTTACTGTTCCATCATTATCTAAAAAATGGCTGCAGGTCAATGTAGTTAACGGTGTTGCTAAAACACATTCATTAATAAAATCGAAGGGCAGATTAATATCAGTTTCTTACCCCAATATCAAGGTTTGGATTAACGAACAAACCGGTATGCTGACTAACGTGATGGCATTTGGCGATTCATTACTGTCTGCACCTATGCAACTCAATTTTTATGAAACCGACACAGGTCTTGTAGAATTACACGGGAATATGAATCCCGGTAACAGCCCCGCGTCATTGTCGTTGCTGTCAAAGAAACCTTCAAATACTACTTCAGTTAAACTGGTATCATCATCATCAAATTCCGCTTTAACCGAATTAAATTTTGTTATTACGCACGAAGATTCCGTTTCAGTAGGGCTCACCTATCGGATATTTCCAAATAATCAGATAGAAATCAGCTCAGACGAAAGACCATGGTCAGGAAGTTCGCCATGGCTTAGATATGCGGTAAAAAATGAGCTGCCGATAACTGGCGAAAAGAAACAACTCGTCGGTTTTGAAACACATTTTCCCTATTATGGATTTAAAGATTACGCATCCTCTGTAAGGAGCATTGGGAAATTGCACAAAGGCATCAGATCAAAAGTATTTGAGCTGGGTGAGGAAAGCATCAATGGCAGGTTCTGGAAACGAAAGCTGGCTTTTTTCCCGATCAGAACAATAGAAAAAGACCAAACGATTCTTGAGATTCTTGACGAGGGACTAATTGTAAAAACACTGCCATATCACTCGAAGCGTCTGGCTGCCAATACTCAAGTGACATTTTCAAATGAAATAGCAGAGTTGGGAAAAATGTTAGTCGACGAACTCGCAAACAAGGGAATCGGTGTAAAAAATGAATCGAAAGATGAAAAGGCAATGCCGAATGAAATTTCATTAAATCTCACCGGAAATGATTCAACATCAGGCATCCGTGGTGACGGATATCGAATAGTGTCAACCGGGAATAAAATAGATATTTCTGCATTTACAAAATTTGGAATGTTCAAGGCCCTGGATGCATGTATTCAATTTCTAAAAACCTCACCGCTATCAAAAGAAATTCCTCTTATCTCCTCGAACCCTGTAGTTGATTTGCGGGCGGGTGGATTTGGAGGCGGGAAGTTTGAGGTAGATTTTCCTTACGGTGATGAAACCGAATGGAAGAAATCGCTCGATGGTTTGATGAAAAGTGGAATGAACTCCGTAACGGATCTCGGAATGTGGAGCAATTGGAAAATGCCCGTAACATTCAAATACATGCCGGAACTTAAAACCGATAACCCTGAGGCGTATGATGAAGTAAGCGGCGCAAGGTTTTCGTCTTTCGACAGCAGCAGGGCATTCGCTAAAAAATTGATCAATTATTTACATGATCGTGGCGTTAAAGTCTGGCTATGGATTCCCGTAGGAGCCATACCCACAACGTTCGAAGAAAAGTTCGCAGATGCAACCGTTCCTGGCAAAGGCAAAGTGCCGAGGTTCATGCATCCAACCTACCGTCGGTATCTGGAAAGTTATTTTAAGGAATTGCTGGAGACTTATCCAATTGACGGATTTGTAATGGTCAGGGATGATAATGGTGGGATAGACGATACCGAAGAATTCAAGCAATTTCTGGAAAAATCCAAAACCAAGGATCGAGTGTGGGAACAGTATATCATGCTTAGCCAGTTAATACGTGGAATGCAGTTCAAGGGAACTATTGCCGTGTATCCCTACTTCGATTTGTATAAGCCATCATTACAGGATCTTATTGCGGAAGACCTGCTGATCGTGGGACATGGCAGCGGATTGGGAGTGCTCACGCGGAGCTATGAAACACTTGGCACCATGGGAGATACATGGCTCGACAATTTATTCGCGGGCTTTAGGATACCCACAACACCGAGAATGAAAAGACTTTTATCCGATCGTGGGAGCTACTGGATCGGTGGTGCATACAATGGGGCGGAACTTTCATGGGAAGCTATCGGATATTTCGGATGGCAGCCCTCCGCGTCAGTCAATACTTTTCGTTACACCTTCGGTGCGCGAACATTTGGAGAAGATGCTGCCACCGATTATGTTTCATTTTCCAATGTCTCCGACAATCTTTGGGAAATAATGAACATGTGGCTTTTTCCCCCGCGATGGTTTTCGCTTTCAGACGAAAAGAGAAAGGCTATACATTCTGGAGCACTTATATACCTGAAGAGTTACGACGAAAAGTTGGAAAGGCTTAAAAAGGATCACAAAGGAACCGACCAAACCAGATGGTTTGCCCAGGCGAAATTATACTCAACATATTTCAGGTACCATCTGGAACGTGCAGTACTCTCGAAAAGCCTGGAACATTTGGCTGTCTCCAACCTTAATTATTCCAGAAAGGGGCAGCCCATCCCCGATGAATTAAGAAAACAAATGATTCAATTTAACGACAAGATATTCAGTCTTGCCGACTACTATGATAAACAAGTACAACAGACGCCCGGAGCAATGCTCGCGGATATGCACGATCATAAGTTGAACATTCCGTTCAGGGAATTTGTATACGGATATCATGGATACAAAGTGAGCCTTGACCAGCTTCTGAATGTTAAGCAATTTGATGGCGAAATGAAGATCACTGCGACTGCGGTTTCTCCGGGCCAACCTTTCGAGATCAAAGTGGAACTCAGAAATACCGGCTTCATGCCGTGGATAAAAGACGCAGAAAATGTGATCAGGATAACAGGCAATGCGAATAAGCTCGGATTGAAGACTGAAACCGAGTTTATCCGAAATACTGTTGTTTTTGGCGATAGGATTAACGTGATTTTGAAAGGAGTAGCGCCGACAGGACAAGGATCCGAGCAGATAAAAATCGCTTTCAGTTCGCCCTATTTTGCCGGTAACACGACAATTGGTGGACAGGTCTTAGACATAAAATGGTAATTAAATATTTAACAAAAAAGTCATGGTAAAATTTTTACTAGTAGGCGATACCTCGGTACGTCTGGAAATTGAATTGAAAGGAAACGATGCGGAATTTTTCGTAGCGCCTGCCGTCCGGCAAACCTTTTTAACGAATGCAATGGAAAAATCGGGAAAAGTAAAAGTAACCCATATGGGTGTTGAAACGGCGTTGGCAGATTTTCCACGCACTATCGAAGGTCTCCGGGAATATGATGTGATTATGTTTACGGATGTTGATTCCGATGCATTTCAATTATATCCCGATTTCATGCGCACCAAAGTACCTCTTGGTCCTAACAGACTAAAGCTGGTTGAGCAATTTGTAAACGAGGGTGGCGCATTTATTATGGGCGGGGGATATGCGTCATTTAGCGGCCGTCGTTGCATTGGCAATTATTTCAATACACCGATTGACAAATTGCTTCCCGTTACTATTTATCCTTACGATGACCGCGCAGAATGGCCGGAAGGATTTCATGGCAATATCGTTGACGCAAACCACCCCTGCGTGAAAGATTTGAGTTGGGACAAGGCCGACTTCATGTTCCTGGGATATAACCGTACCAAACTTAAACCTGGCGCCAAGCTGCTTGCCGAATTCGAAGGTGATCCGATCATCGCCGTGTGGGAGTACGGATCTGGCCGCGTAATGGCGTTTACTCCCGACCCACAGCCTCATTGGTGTGGGACATTTAAAGACTGGGAAGGATATGGTCCATTTTGGGTCCAATCAGTGCTTTGGCTCACTAAAAAAGAGAAAGACAGCGTCGGACCACTTTAAACCTTATCAATGCACAGCAGCTCACTTGGATCAAACATAGTATTTACGGCGCCTTTGAAAGTGGAGATTCGCGACCGGGAAGTTAACAATCCGTTACCCAATGAAATCCTGGTCTTGACCAAACGCACACTTATCAGTGCGGGCACTGAATTAACAGTCCTGCGCGGACAGCATACACCGGGGAGTGTATGGCATAAATTGTTTGAGTATCCCTGGGACGCCGGCTATTGCAATGTTGGCACCATTTTACAAACCGGCTCATCGGTTACCAAATTTAAATCAGGCGACAGGGTGGCTTCTACGGGACCGCATGCTAACAAGTTTATAATAAAGGAAGAAGACTGTGTGTTGATTCCTGAAGAAGTTTCCGATGATGAAGCTGTGTTTGCTACAATAGCCCAGATAGTCATGCAGGGAGTAAGACAAGCGAACATAGTCCTTGGCGAAAGTGTCGTTGTTTGTGGATTGGGTCTACTTGGTCAAATGACCACTTTACTCTCTCGTCATGTAGGAGCATGGCCAATCATTGCAGTAGACCTTGAGGCATTCAGGCAGAATATTGCGAAAGAACTAGGTGCGACTTTTGTAACGCACCCCGATAAAGCCACTGAACTTATCAGGCAACATACTGAAGAGAGAATGGCAGATGTTGTCTTTGAAGTAACAGGCAGCCCAGTAGTGATCCCAAAAGCGTTGGAGTGGGTTCGAAGGCTTGGCAGATTTGTTATGATCAGTAGTCCTTCGGGGCCCACCACTCTTGATTTTCACGATCTTGTTAACGCACGCGGCACTGTTATCATAGGTGCTCATAATTATACGCATGCTTCGGTGGCCAACGAATATAATCGATGGACAAGGAACCGCGACACGATGTATTATCTCCAGCTGGTAAACGCCAAACTGATAAAAGCAGAAAAACTTATTACCCACCGTTTTCAATGGCGAAATGCTGCAGACGCTTATGATCAGCTTTTAAATGACAGATTAAGCACGTTGGGTGTGGTCCTCGAATGGAACGATTAAAAAATATTCATGACGGATAAATTAACAGTTGATGCCCGACCTGCCAGCGTAAGTAATAATTATGCAGGCAAGATAATTTTTATCGGAGGCTTCTTTTTTATCTTTGGTTTTGTAACATGGCTCAACGGCACACTAATACCCTATTTACGAATAGCCTGTGAATTGGAGGAATGGGAATCTTACCTCGTGACATTTGCATTTTACATCGCTTATACGGTTATGGCTATTCCTTCAAGTAAACTTCTTAACGCCACAGGCATGGTTAAGGGGATACAATTGGGGTTACTTGTCATGGCTGTCGGGTGCCTGATATTTATCCCATCTGCTCTTACCCGGACCTATCAATTTTTCCTAATAGGATTGTTCACAGTGGGAACAGGACTCGCTGTATTACAAACAGCAGTAAATCCCTATATCACCTTGCTGGGGCCCGCGGAAAGTGCGGCGCAGCGCATCAGCATCATGGGTGTTTGCAATAAGTGCGCAGGCATACTCGCCCCAATTATACTTGGTGCTATGATCCTCAGCAATTCAGACAACCTCATTAATGAATTAAAAACACTCTCCCCCGCTGCAAGGACAGTCAGGCTCGATTCCCTGGCCCATGCTGTAATTTTACCCTACTGTATAGTAGCTGGAACATTAATCCTGGTGTCCTTTGCCATTAAATTCGCACGTCTTCCAGAAGTAAGAACCATAGATGAAGGCTCTGTTGCGACGCAGTCGGGCACAAAAGTGTTACCCGTTTGGCAACATCCACATTTAATACTCGGCTTTTTTGCAATATTTACTTCAGTAGGATTAGAAGTTGTTTCAGGCGATACCATTGGCAATTACGGATTGTATCACGGACTGAGGCTTGATATTGCGAAAACCCTCACTTCTTACAGTCTTGCCAGTGGTATAATTGGCTATCTTATTGGCGTGTTCACCATTCCCCGGTTTATCTCTCAGGAAAAAGCCTATTTATATTCCAATATACTGGGAGTTATAATAACTGTGATGGCGATTTTCGTTGATGGAGTATATTCTATCGCTTTTGTTGCGCTGCTCAATCTTGCAAATGCATTGCTATGGCCTGCAGTATGGCCCCAGGCACTACGCGGAATTAAAGGGGCGATGGTGAACAAGGCTTCAGCGATATTGATTATGGGTATTGCCGGAGGCGCCATCCTGCCTTTGCTTTATGGTTGGGTCGCCAAAAGCAGCAACAATCAGGCGGCCTACTGGATACTTATTCCATGTTATTTTTTCAACATGTGGTATTGGTTTTTGGGAAAAAAGCGAGTTATGTCTTAAAAGTTTATAATTCCCTGCCCACAGGATACAATAAATAGCGATCGTCGTAATATTTTGTTTTGCTGTAAAACCAGGTCAGGATATCTATCGGGTCATTGGCAAATGCCGTATCCTGTGTTTTCTTAAGAGCAAACTCCTTTTGCAATGCAGGCGATTCTTCCAGCATCTTTTTCGCCATGGGTTCCATTACATAGGCCTCCATATATTCTGTGCGCTGAAAAATGGAAGGAAAAAATCCCCAGCTAAAATAGGAATCTTTTGAAACGGGTTCCAGCAGTGCAATGGCCAGATCACCCAATGGTTGGTCGGTAGAAATATACACAGAACCTTTTGGGAATAATTGTTTCCGGATTTCCGGCTTTGTCTTTCCACTTACCTGCATATGACCTTCAAAGGGAAGTGCTTTATGGTCTTCGTTCTCGAACCTGGCATTTTCAATTCTATACATTTCAACACTTACATCGCGTGGTTCGGTAATGATGCTCATTTTTATTCCATGCAATTTCAACCTTCTAATGACTTCATCGCAAGAAGCCGGAACCCAATAGCCCTTAGGGCGGATGATAAAATCAGTTGGTTCGGTTGCCTTGTAATTGACAACCTTCATAGACACCGGTTTACCCAGCCATTCCACATAATCAGCATTGGTTACCGGCGACTTTACAATCCTTGATGTTATTCCTAAGAAATCAAGAGTGTCGGGTGCCGGGGGCAGGGTATCAGAATTTTGCAGCTCCGAGGACTTTTCAAAATTTACCGGATTTCTCATTTGCGGAACCTTCCAGTCTAGCGGGACTTTTACGGGCCTGATAGCCTTATCCGCTTCTGTAATTTGTTTAAGGGTTTGTCCTGTTTTTGCTAATAGTTTTAAGGTGCTTTCCAGTAAAACATATGTGCCCAATACCCTTTGCTTATAGGGTTTTAAAGAATGATTCTCCACCAGTATGGATGCCATATGCCGCAGCATGCCATAACTGTCGGAAAATCTCGGCCCACCTTGAATCAACACATTTCCCTCTGAAAAATCCTTATCATTTTTTGCAAATAATAATTGGCCGGGTATATGTCCGTTTGCGATTAAGTCTTTATCGGCAGCAGGCTTATAGGAAGTTTCCAACCATTGAGCAATACCCGGCGAATTTCCCTGGCCCCCAAACCCGCCAAAAGTGATATCGTATTGGTAATCGGCACCATCCGTTACATGTATATCCATGTATAAAACAGGATCATACTCATTGATCACTTGTATAACCGACCTTATTTCTTTTGTATCCAGTTTTGCATAATCCCTGTTCAGGTTCAAATTCTGTGCATTTGTTCTCCAGCCCATATTTTCCGGGCCACGCTGGTTGGGACGGTTGTAGGGAGAAGATCGTTCATGGGCATCCACACTCAGGATGGGGATAAAAAGGAAATTGACTTTGTTTACCAGTTCTTTCTTATTCCCGAAAGCAATATCCCGCAGCAACATCATCCCGGCATCCTTGCCATCAATTTCTCCGGAGTGAATGCCTGCCTGGACCAATAGAAGTGGCTTCGTCGATTTTTTTAGGGACGCCGATGTTATGCTTTTTTCGGTTGAAGCGATGATCATATAAATATCACGGCCTTCAACACTTTTGCCGATAGACACCATGGTTAACAGCGGTGAAGCCGCTGTCAACTTTTTAAACCAGTTCACGGTTTCGTTATAATCAGGCGTGGATATAAAATTCGATTTTTCCGATGCAGTTATCCAGGGATTACCGCGTTTGGCAATTAACGATTCGCTTTTGCCGTTCCATTCAATAACAGGCGGCAGAATGGATTGTGCAGTAGCTGATAAAACCATCGAAGCACAAAGTGCAAAAATTGTAAGGCGTATTCTGTTCTTGTGTAGCATTTCGTAATTTAAATTTTGGTAACTATATACGTGTTAGGACAGGGGCTAATGATTTTTCATGTCAAAATATTGATCGACTAAATCTAGATAATCTCCGGGATGTATGTTGTTGTAGTTTGAAGATACGTCTCCCATTGGCTTAGTAAGAACAATCCCATAGTTAACGGAATCTCGGTCAATGAGAATTGGACATCCTTTACAGTCCTTAATAAGGAGGAATCGATTTCCCGTTGAGGATGCTTTTATTCCGGCATATCTCCGAATCTTCGAAATACTGTCTATTGTATTTGAGACTGCGATCCCAAAGTCTGAATCGACATCAAAAATTCCGGGTTCACCTTCGAGGCTTGCAAATCTGGCAGAATCTGGCAGAAGGAACAAAATATATTCACCACTTAATTCTGTAGTATCGGTCAGAAATGAGTGGACATTTGCTATGCTTTGGCTGTCCATTGATTTTTCAAAGGTCGCTGGAGGGTTGGTTGACGTTGGAGAATCGCAGCAAAACTGAAAAAAAAGAGTTAAGGCGCTTAGGCCAACCAGGGAGGATTTTTTCATAGAACCAATTCGAGATGTAAGATAAAAAAGGGTTGCCATTCATCTGACTACCCCGTTCACTAGTAAACTCCGATATTCGATACAGCAAGGCAACCAGGGCATTCCCGGTACCCTGAAGGAAAAGCGGCACTACTGCGGTTTTTAGATTTTCGAATGTATCGAAAAATAGTATTAATATATGTACTGGGCAAAAATTGCCAGTTTATATCCCCCCTGTCCCAACACGTATATAGTTACCTAAATTTTTACTTTCATTTTGCAATTTTCCAAGCATCCAACGACAGGATTATTCTTCGGTCATCGATTTCTTCCTGGGCAGATGGAAACCGCTGCCATGAAAATAATGGTTTAACGAATTTGTCTGGACTGAAAAGATCATAAGATCCGACAAGGCATTCAAATGTTGGGGCGCAAAAAAGAGCAACCCTTATTGTGAATAATTAAGGGGGTGGTTGTTTCAAAACAAATTTCACCGTTTCTGTGAGAACAAAGGCTTCAACTTACTTCATAAATCCAGCATTAATACCAAACCCGAAATATGGTTTCCCCTTGCAAAAACAGGGGATATGAAGACTGTTTCAGCATCGCACGCTGGATCTTTCATTACACAGAAGACTCTGGTAGTAGGGTCACCGCCCTGGCTGCAATTGCCAAGATAACAAAGCAGAGCATGAGCACGCTGGTTGCGCAATCGGAAAATTCTGGTTATGTGAAAAGAAAACCTGATCCGTCAGATAAACGTGCATGGCTGTCGGTAATAACACCCAAGGGGAGAAAGGTACGGGAAGCTGGCCAGGCGATCAATTACGAATTTGAGAAAAAATGGGAAGCCAAACTTGGGAGTAAGCATTATCAGGAACTTCGACATTTCTGGCCAGGCTTTGCGAATAAGCCACTATCAAAATCATCAAGCATATACGACGCACCTCATTTCGATTTCCATTATTATACCGTAAGCAGTCAAGAAAGAGAAAAGTACCTTGATTCTGCAAAACTGAATGCCAGTCTTCCCGCTGAGTACCTTCCTCCCAATCATGAGGGTGGCGATGTAATTCCGGCCATGGGCAAGCATTATGCAGACCTTACCTCACCAGAATTTAACGGTCAACCTTTTACACAAACATATATTTACGGGTCATATGACAGTAAATTTGTTTTCTTAGAGCCGATGATTTCTTAACAGCGGCTATTTCAAAATACGCTCAACGTCATGCCGGTAGTTCCTGCTGACAGGTAGTTCCACCTTCCAAATTGCAATCAGTTCGGCCGTGTAGGACTGAATCTTGCTAATCCAACTATAAATGACCGGTGAATTCTGACGAACAAATTTGCAGGCAGGCTTTCCTCTAAGGAGGATATGGACTGTTTAGCGACAATTGTATTATTCGTTGTCACAATCTTGATACAGTCCTTCATACTTTCAATATATACTATATCGTCCAGCGCAACCTTGTACGATCTTGCGGTCGCACGAAAAGAAATAAAGGGGTCTCGGGAGGCCGAATGACCTGCGTTGATCTTATGGTTCTCTGAAGAGAGGGGCAGAGAAATATTCATTACCTTATTTACAGCTTTGAGAAACCTCTCAAATGATATCGGCTTGAGGAGATAATCAACTGCATTTAACTCAAAACCTTCAAGGGCAAATTTTCGATACGCCGTTGTGAAAATCACTTTAGGAGGATTATTCAACGACCGGATAAGATTTGTGCCCAACAACTGGGGCATTTGAATATCCAGGAATAGCAGGTCTATTTTTTCCTGACTCAACATACCGATTGCTTCAACAGCATTATTGCAAGTGCCTACAAGCTCCAACAAAGAAATTGCACTGATATAGTTCCTCAGCACCTCCAACGCCGGAGGCTCGTCGTCAACGACCAGACATCTTATTTTCTTTATTTCAGGCATGCAACTCTATAATCATTGTTAAGTATTTATGATATGCCTCTCCGCACGAGTCAAGATTCTTGCTGGCTGCAGAGGCACCGTCATCATAACAGTAAACGATTGGTCATTGTCATCAATTCTCAATTCATGACGTCTGGGGTACAACAACCCCAAACGTCGTTGCACATTTTTCAACCCCAACCCTCCTCTATTTGAATTCGGCAAACCTTCCCTGGGTTTACTGTTAATAAGGCTGAACTCTAAAATACTTGTATGAATGGTAATCTTCAATTCGATCCAGGGATGTTCGAGCACCTTACTTGTGCCATGCTTGAAACTGTTTTCCACAAAAGGGATCATGAGCAGTGGTGCAATAAGCTTATTTCCGGTGTTTCCGACTATTTCCACTTTCATGTCCAAACGGTTTCCATACCTGATCTTCTCAAGGCCCAGATAATCATTAAGCACTTTTATTTCTTTCTCAAGTGAAACCAGGGGTTCCTCACAATCGATGATCATGTAGTCAAGCGTTGATGAAAGCTTGGCTATCAATTGCCCTGTATCAGGAGATTTATTCAATGCAAATGAATAGATGTTATTCAAAGTGTTGAATAAGAAATGAGGATGAACCTGCGCCTTTAACAATTGTAAGCTCCCGCATTGCCGTTCTCCCTTTCAAGAGACATTTTCTCCTCCATTTTCTGATAATAGGTTTTCAGCTGCTTGACGAACAGAAATAGCGCAAGCCGGATAAGTGGGCCAGAATTTATAAAGATCAATACGTGCAGCCAAATGTCCAGCAGAAGAGGTTGACCCAAATGCTGATAATGCCATACCGCGGCAACACCTGATACTACAAATATCAGGATGGTAAGTACAATCAACTGCAAAGCAAATACGATGTGATTCCGCCTAATACGGTATTTCGGGATCAAATGATAAACAACGAGATAAGTATAAAAGATGTCAGCACTTAAACTGGTCATATAGATAAACTGCCATTTAATGAACAGCGACCATTCTATAATCAGGCGACCGTTATAACTGACAAATTGAGTCAAAGAAATCCCCAGCAAAGGCAGATAAACAATTACCCAAAACAATAGGTGCCGGCAGATCCTGTGCCGCAGCCCATCGGAAAATATAAAATCATTTATTTTCATGGTGCAACACGCCTTCAGTCGTATTTACAATGAGCTCCTGGCCTAAGCTTTCCCGCCTTCGATGAACGAAAGAGAAACTTATCCTGCATTCATCAGAACCCGACAGGATATCAATTTGAAAATGGTCGCCATCAGCATTCGAGGCAAGTCGATTCCGGGTCCGTTCAATTAACATCGAAAAGTCGGGAAACTCTCTGTGGTTGTCATTCAAACTATATATAGATGTCTTTACATTCACTATCCCGGAGTTTCGAAAGATCAACATATTGGTTTGATAGGCCGATCCGGCTCGATCATTCAAGATGGCTGTAAGTTCCTGAAGAAAGGTTAGAAGAAGCGTTGGGGGAATAACAAGTCCGTCCAGGTCGGAATCAACCGACAGCCATATTCGACCATCGTCGCTATTTTTCAATTTTTCCAGATCTATGAAATCATCAATTGCAGACAGCTCGGTCTGAATGGGAATCAACTCGAGTTCGCACTCGTATAAAGTATAGTTTAGGACGTCTGACAATTTAAGGATCATTTGATAACCCTTTTCAGACCCGGCATTGACATGCGCATGAATACTGTCTAGTGAACCGCGCAGATAAAGAGGTTGCAACCTGGATTTCTGTAAATTAATCTCATTACGCAATTTCTTTTTAACAATCTCCAGGTTTTCCCGCTGTTGCAAATAGGAGTTTTTGCTCAATTTAATAGCCAGCCCCAAGCCCATTGAAGTAATGGCCCACACTGAGTTCTGGTAAGCCAATTGAAGTGTTCCGCTAAATTTCGCCAACTCTCCGCCGAATTTCAGGACTTCACTTCTGATATAATAGTTAGAAAAGAATATCAGGCTAAAAAAATAATTCAGGAAGATATCAATTAAAAAAACAGCCACCATCGCATAAAATGCCAACAAATATTTTTTCCTCTTTAAGAAAAATGGCCAAATGATATACAAAGCGAGATACAATGAAACTACACAGACGGGTAAAAAACAATAAAGACTTACAAATGCCGAATAATAAGTCTTACTACGAAAAAACCCATGCACATCGGCAGGGACGAAACTCTGAATAAAAAAAAGGAAACAATAGGTTAACCAAAAAAGGAAGTGTCGGGCCAGTCGGTAAGAAAGCAGATTGGAGAAAATCAAATTTCCGATCCTCATGTTCCCTCATTTGAAATAAAGGTAACCAATTTGTTCGGGTGAAACCTGTTTTCAATAGATGTTAGACAGTCAACCAGTTCTTGTCGACGAAAGGCATTCGTCGACTATAAGTGTAGGTTATGACCCAAATTCGGGTATTTATCTTTCAAGATTGTTGACTCGTCCAGAATGATTTTCTGTCGCTGTATTCCATGCTAGTTTAGAAGCATTAATACTAAAAACTCAAAATCATGAAATCTTTACATTTTAAATCTACAGCTATTTATTGGGCACTTTTCCTGGGAATCGTAACATCAAATGACAACTTAAGCGCCCAGCAGCAGACATCAACGTTTGAAACTTTAGACAGGTCCTCAACCGACCTGGCCAAGGCGGAACGAGTCGTTGGCCCACTTCGTGAAACTGCGGTAAATATCAAAGTTGTCCGCAGTTTTCGAAAAACTCACCCGGATGTTTCCAATGAAAAATGGGATTTGCAGGATGGCTATTACTTTGTGAACTTCTCAATTGACCAGGTAAAATACAGGGTTGTCTATACAAAAAACGGAAGCGTGGATTACGCCCTGAAAATGTACGAAGAAAAAAAAGCTGCCAAAAGAAGTGAGAGCCATAGTCAAAAGCCAATATTACGATCACACCATACACACGGTTCAGGAGTTACGTATTCATAACAAAACCATTTATATCATTCAGATGTCCGATTCGAATAGTTGGAAATCCGTAAGAGTGTGTGAGGTGAGATTGAGGAAATAGAAATTCTCAGAAAAAGATCAGGAGCGGACATTAATCACTAGAGCTGCGGCCAAAGCAGTTACTCTGCACGCGTTTCAAATTCAACATTGTTGAATAAGCTCATTCCACATGTTTGAAATGATATCGGGCAAATCTTGCGAACTGTTGCCAGTCGAACCTGGTCATGTCGTGAATGCCTTCCCTTAGATGGTATCCTATTATCGAATTAATAATTGGCTTACCAACAGCAGGAGCTGATGAGTTCAATGTTGCCTTTTTCTGGTATAGATTGTAAACTTTTGCTGCTTCCAAGATCGAAAGGTATGAACCGGTTGGATCGGCCCAAAGATCTTCCGTTGCGTTTGTGGTGTATACAGGACGAGGTGCTATCAATGCAATCAACATATGCTGGTCTATTGGAAGAGCAGCCTCATTATCATTATACTTTTTATAGTTATCCGCGAACCAGTGTGGGAATCTGGAATTTATAGCTTTTATCGTTTCACCGAATTTCCGCCTGGAGATGGCAGCCCCGGTATTGCCTGAGCAATTGGCGATCACGATAGCAAATCGTTGGTCTTGTGCACCCGCCCAGAGAGCCGCCTTGCCCCCACGCGAATGTCCCACCAGGGCGATTTTTTTAGAATCAATATCGGTGTCTGATTCGAAATAATCCATTACCGTCATCGCGGCCCATGCCCATGCGCCGATGGCCTTCATCCCATTACGGGCCTTGAGCTGTTCGGGGTACAATTGCAAGACGCCCTCCTGATACCCCTCCGGGCGGTCAGGTGCCGCATCGCCCACATGAAAGGCAGCAATCCCGTACCCGCTATCAATCATCATTTCTGCGGGCCAGAAATCGCTTGCGCTGTCTATAGGCGGATCGTTCAGCGATCTATCACGATTGTTTATCAAAAGAAATGTAGGTACCGGTCCTTTGCGTTTAACCGGTGTTAACAGAGTTAAATGGATTTGAACATGCTTTTCGTTTCTCCAGGCTGTTATGGTCACTTCCTTAAGAAGGGCTTTATTTTTCAGCACCTTGTTTGCTGCCTTCTTTACATCGAACTTTGTGCTGTCCAAATCCCGGGGCACCTGGCCATAGACATTGTCTTCAAATAGCTTCAGTATTTCGGGCCTTCGTTTTTTCTCCCAACTATTCGAGGCTTCAATCGGCTCGCCTGCACTTGATTTGAGCACATTGGGAAGTGTGTAAGAAGGGACTTTCGACTCATCGTAGTTTTGGGCTGATGCTTTTATCCCTATCAGATTTACAACGGCAAAAAGAGCGAACAATCTGGATATATTCATATCAATATGGTGTATCGTGCGGTAAAACCGTAATCGACCTTTTGTTGAAATTAAATGAAATATCGACAGAAAATCGCGGTCAACCATTATGTCCTGATCCATTCGGGAAACTCATTATACATCACACTCCTTCCCGGACGAACATGATGCCTTACCGAGGGAGTCAAGCTGGCCCTCTTAGTGATCTGTCGAGATACCCAGGTAAGAGCAAACACACGGCAATAAAAAACCATCAGGAAAATCACTTCCTGATGGCTCAGATTGTTAGGCTTCTCTTAGAAATTAGGCATCGGGTATTTCAGGCTCTACGAGCTTGATAAGCTTTTCCAGGGATTCCTGCCAGCCCAGATAGCACATTTCAGCAGGTATCGCCGCAGGAATATTTTCCTGCAAAATTTTTATTTCCGTACCAGCGACGTTTTTTTTGAGTGAGATAGTGGTGGTCATCTCACCAGGCAGATTGGGATCATCAAATTTGTCGGTATATTTCAAAAACTCATTGGGCTTTAGCTCCACGTATTTTCCACCGAATGAATGGCCATTGCCAGTGGAAAAGTTTTGAAATGACATTTTATATGTTCCCCCGGCCTTCACATTCATTTCATGAACCGTGCAAGTAAAACCATAAGGTGGCAGCCATGATGCAATAGCCGATGCTTCAGTGAAAGCGCGGTACAATTTTTCCGGAGACGTTTTAATTACCCTGTGTAATGACACATTATTCGTTGACATAAAATCGTTTTTTGTCCTACTCATTTGGCTTTTCGGTTTCGCCCGTTTCAATGGTCGCTGCTCCATGTAAATTCTTTGCTTTATTTTAGTTGATATCAACAACTCAAAGATGGCGACAATATTTCATCCCAAAGGTGGCTACATACGACATTTAGTGGGCGATTTGCGTCATTACCAATAAGGGCTTTTTCACATCGCCGTGCTATTAGTCAGCGTTTTGGTCAATATTCAAACCACGCGTACCTCTCCATCTTTTTCTAAAACCCTCTCTTTTCTTCAGGGAAATAAAACCCTTCATACTCGATTGCTTATAGTCTATGGAAGGAGTCACCATGGCCGGCTCCATCATTCTTATTGTGTCTGTTACGAAGGGAATAAGATCAATTGAAGGATCAACCTTCTTCACAATAAACCTGCGCAGCTGTTTTGACTGGAATTGGTCGGTGGCCAGTGCGATACTCTTAAAACCGAGCCTTTTGGCGAGTTTCCAGGAGTAATAGACGTTTTCGGTGCTGTGTTCTGCCTTGGTTTCTGAATAAATGTGTGCTGCCGGAATACCAAGCGCTTTAGCATACTGCGCCATTATCTTGCTTTCATAATACGGAGAATACACCGCACTTCCAGAGTAGATAATGTTCCTGGCAATTCCTGCTTCGTATAAATATTTGGACCAGTAAACTCTCGATTTCATTGTACGGCTCCACGTTTCACCTTCAAAAGGAACCCCAGGCACAATAATAACATCGTACTGCTTGCGTTTTGCTTTTTCAAAATACCCCTTACTGACTTTATCCGAAAAGCTGCAACTATTGAAAACGATAAGTATTGCTGAAAAAATAAATCCATTCGTACGTTTGGACCTCATAAGATTTCGAAGCTTTCTTTTCGGGCAATTTAATGGATAAATTAATAAATATCTCTCTGAACAACTCGCCACCTTTTGATCTTCTGAATTACCGGCTAGTATCATCACTTCTCCCTTATTGGAATGACGAAGGCCCTTAATTCGGCAATCTTGCCATCAATAAAGCGCCATACGTCGCAATAGGAGTACTGAGCGTCCTTCCCGTCTTTGTTTTTCATTGTTACGTCGCCGATGGCGGTGAGAAACTCACCCTCAGCGATTAAGTTAGCGACGGTAACCTTTGGCGGCTCAACGTAGGTGTTTGCCATCCACTGTCGAACGGCCTCTTTTCCCTGGAGGGTCTGGTCGCCGATAAATGTCCATTGCGTATTGTCGGCACAGAACGACAAGAATCCTTCATTATTACCTGCAGCAATGGCTGCGTTGCCCCTTTTTAAGATCTCTTTATTTTTCTCAGACATATGACTGTATTATTTAACACTGCTGGCGAATTAGCCTATCACAAATTCTCCATTCTTATAAATTATCTTTTTTGTTCCGTCGGAAAGTGTTGCGGTCACCGTTCGACTAGCAGTGCTGATGATATCTGTATGAACCTTCGGACAACTGTTATATCCCATGTCTGCCCATTGCTCTTCCGGGACAGCAGCGATATCGCCGGGATAGGTGTCTTTATAAGCATTGCCCAGTGCGATATGCGTGTTACCAAATTCGCCGCCCATATTTTCGTCAAACAATGTAGTGGCCATAAACTTTGTGATGCGGGAGTGGCGCCGGTCGGTCAGTGAGAATTCTCCAACCTTGTCAGCGTTCTCCTGCGCGATCATTTCCTGTAAAGCGGCATGGTTTTCTGTAGCGGAGGACGAAACGACAATACCATTTTCGAACTGTAATGACACCCCGTTAATCTTCTTCCCTCCGTAATATAAAGGCTGATTGAACCTGATGGTGCCGCGGGTACCGCGCCAGTCCGGCGAAGTGAAGATTTCAAAACTGGGAATATTCTTGCCGCCGCCGCTCAGCCACTTGCGGTTGGCGCCAATGGTGACGTGAAGGTCCACGTCATCGCCTTTAATATGAAGTGTTTCGATTGGCAACGCATCCAGCTTGTCCTTGATTTCTTCAATCTGCCTTTGTACCTCTTTCCATTTCGCGACAGGGTCTTCCTCCTGTAGATAACAGGCTTCGATGATCTGGTCCCAGTACTCTTTCAGAGAAAGCCCGGCTTCTGCAGCCATAGATGGTGTTCCGTACAGGCAAAGTGACCATGACAGTTTTCCCTGCTGTTCCTTTTTTTCGCGCATCTGCATATAGGGTGCCCGCGCGCTGAGCATGCGGCTGATCTTTGCCGCAGGCAATCCTTCCAGGTAATGAATATCAGGTTCAGCGACAATAAACAAAATGTGATCGGTAGCATCCACAATACCCTTCCAGTAAGGCTCGGCAAAAAAACCAATTTGTTCGTCCGACCCCCCTTCCAGCAAGTAACGGGCAAGACTCGTGTCGCGGACATTGTCAGGCTGGTAATTAGTGATCAGATTACCGCCAGCCGCATAGATCTCGCGGGCGATGGCTAGGTAAAGATCTTTTGTACACTCCTGGCCTACCAGGAACACCGTATCTCCCTGGCGTATGCCATGTCCGTTGTTGAGTGCATAGTGCACCATTACTTTCGCGTATTTGTTGAGCAGGTTGTCTTCGAGTTGAATCATATTCGTAATGATTGGAATATGACAAAATTAGCCGTAATTAAATGGAACTTTGACCATAAACAGTGTGAAATAAGATGCTGTGATGCAATGCCTGGCCAATCTCGTAAAAGTTTGCCAGCCGAATATTTATCCCTGAATCGGTGATTTTTTTAGAGGGCCCATGTCCCATTTACTTGACCGCAACTCATTCAATAAATCGAAAAGGACCGGCGACCCAGGAATTACTCTTGATCCCGAACAATTAAGAATTTATATCCCTTCGATCACAATTTTATGGTAATTAGTATGTTCTAAGTGCGTTAGCCCACAATAAACCAAAATCTCCCTGTGAAACCAACTCTACTTCTGGGTTTTGTAGTCTTTTCATTACAGTCCATGGCTCAGTCGTCTGTTTCCACGATCACGCCATCCACGTTCAACGCCGGCGGAGGTACAACTATCCTCAGTCCTGCTTTTATGGTGGACTGGAGTATTGGAGAGTCAACGATTAATGAAACATTTTTTGGAAGAAACTTTAGTGTTACCAGTGGCGTACTTCAACCCTTTGATAGTACGCATATCATCTTTAATAACCTCATTCCTTTCTGGACGAACGAAGAGGTACGTGTATATCCAGTACCTACTTCTGCCACCGTTTCCATTGATTTCCGATCCATCACTACAGGAAAGATTTCCATACAACTGATTAACGTAAACGGGACAGTTCTAGGCTCACGGCAATTTTACCAGGTCAACGCAAACAGCATCCAGACATGGAATCTGATCAACAGGGCCTCCGGCACTTACTATTTACGCATTCTGCTCCATGACAGTCATGGAAACACGCTAAAACAAGGCATATTCAAAGTCGAAAAGATAAACTAAAGATCTCCATGAACCGGATCCTACTGTCAGCCCTATTGATGACTGTCGTAACAGTTGCAAAAGCACAAATACCCCAACAATTAAATTATCAGGGCGTAGCGCGGAATGCTTCCGGAACGCCCATTACTTATCAGGACATCAAGGTAAGAATTTCTCTAATTGACAGTGCTGGCGGCGGATACCTTGCTTACAGAGAAACAAGGACAGTAAAGACGAATTACGTGGGTCTTTTCAATATAGTTATTGGCGCGCCCGGAGCATCAAACCCCGTGGGCAGAATGCAGGATGTAAACTGGATAACCGGACGCAAGTATATCAAACTCGAAATCGATCCGACCGGATCGAGCAATTTTATCCTGGCCGGGATGACGCAGCTGCAAAGTGTTCCTTATGCTCTCAGCGCCGCAACTGCCGGTGCATCCGGAGACGCACGCGGTGATCTGACCGGAACGTATCCTTCTCCTGTCATTGCGCAGGGAGTGATCACGAATACCAAGCTGGCAGATGGAAGTGTGAGCATGTCAAAACTGGAGGCATCGGTAGCCTCCACATTGACAAGCAAAGTCAACGCATCAGACACTGCGGCGATGCTGTCTCCTTACGCCAAAAAATCTGAAATCGGGGTTTCACAGGCCGCGAAGCTGAATATTTCAGACACGACCGCGATGTTAGCACCATATCAAAACACCATCGCCGATCTTGGAACCGGCAAATTGAATGTCTCCGACACAGCCGTTATGCTGTCCCCCTATCAAAACACCATCGCTGGTCTTGGAACCGGCAAATTGAATGTCTCCGACACCGCCGCGATGCTCAACGGCTACTATCCTGCGGCCACAGCAGCAGCAGCGCTTAATGACATTAACACCAGCAAGCTCAATATTTCGGACACAGCCGCGATGTTAGCACCATATCAAAACACCATCGCTGGTCTTGGAACCGGTAAACTAAATGTTTCCGACACCGCCGCAATGCTCGACGGCTACTACCCTGCGGCCACTGCAGCAGCAGCGCTGAATGACATTAACACCAGCAAGCTCAATATTTCGGACACAGCCGTAATGCTGTCGCCGTATCAAAACACCATCGCCGATCTTGGAACCGGCAAACTGATGTTTCCGACACGGCCGCAATGCTCGACGGCTACTATCCTGCGGCCACAGCAACAGCAGCGCTTAACGACATTAACACCAGCAAGCTTAATATTTCGGACACAGCCGTCATGCTGTCACCATATCAAAACACCATCGCGGATCTTGGAACAGGCAAATTGAATGTTTCCGACACGGCTGCAATGCTCAACGGCTACTATCCTACGGCCACAGCAACAGCAGCCCTTAACGACATTAACACCAGCAAGCTCAATATTTCAGACACAGCCGTTATGTTAGCACCATATCAAAACACCATCGCTGGTCTTGGAACCGGCAAATTGAATGTCTCCGACACCGCCGCGATGCTCAACGGCTACTACCCTGCAGCCACAGCAACAGCAGCCCTTAACGACATTAACACAAGCAAGCTCAATATTTCAGACACAGCCGTTATGCTGTCACCATATCAAAACACCATCGCCGATCTTGGAACAGGCAAATTGAATGTTTCCGACACGGCTGCAATGCTCAACGGCTACTATCCTACGGCCACAGCAACAGCTGCCCTTAACGACATTAACACCAGCAAGCTCAATATTTCAGACACAGCTGTTATGCTGGCACCATATCAAAACACCATCGCTGATCTTGGAACGGGCAAACTAAGTGTTTCCGACACAGCTTCGATGCTGTCGCCCTACGCGATAAAAACAGACGTAGCGGCACAGGTTGCAGCCGCAGCTCCGACATTTGCAACGGGAACACTTGGTAACGATTTTAATATCTCAACTTCGGGATCGCTATACACATTCAACCTTCCAGACGCCACCGACACCTCAAGAGGCCTGGTCACCATCACAGATCAGGTGTTTACAGGCACCAAAACCTTTAGTTCCGACCTGATAGTCAATGGCATAACGATAGGCAAAGGTCTGGGACAAAACGGTGAGAACACGGCCATCGGGCGCGAAGCGCTGGGTTCGGGTACAGGTAGCCGTAATACAGCGGTTGGCAACGGCGCGATGCGCAGCTACAGCGGAAGCTCGTTCGACAACAATTCAAGCGTGGGATACGCAAACATGATTAGCCTTACCACCGGCAACGCAAATACTTCCGTCGGTGCTGAAGCCATGATGTCGCTTACCACCGGAAGGGACAATACGTCTATCGGCCAGCAATCATTGATCAACACGACCGGTGATGACAATACCGCCCTCGGATCCGGAGCCGGATATAGTCTTACACTGGGGAATCGCAATACATTCCTTGGAAGGGCCTCGAATGCTTCCATCGGCACCCTTGACAATTCCACGGCAATCGGCTACTTCGCAATCGTAGATGCACCCAATAAGATTCAATTGGGTAACACGGACGTAACCACTGTGAATACCAGCGGCAGGCTAACCACCGGTGCAGTTACCTACCCCAACACCGACGGCAATTCCGGCCAGGTGCTGACGACGGACGGCGCCGGATTAGCTTCATGGTCCACAGCATCCGTAAGAGAAGCCGCAGACGAGTTCGACGCCGATCCTGCTCAAACCGAGTTCACCCTTTCAGCCGTACCCGCTGCGAACAGCAAGGTGAAGATGTATGTCAATGGAATCCGCATAAGTAATAAAGCTTATAACATAACCGGCACTACGCTTACATATAATCCGGCATTTAATGGATCGTATTCGTTGTCCGCGGCAGATAGAATTCAGCTTGACTATACTTATTAATTTACTTATGAAACGCCTCCTTTTCGTTTTCGTTTCGATATGTGTCGCGTACTGTTCCATGGGACAGGCCCTCAATAAGCACGGACAAGTCACAACCACCGTGTCAGATTATGTAAATAAGAATGGGGCTCTTGGTATATCAGGCTTAAATAACCATGGAGCGCCGATCACTGCAGTCACGGGTAACGCAGACGCGCTCGATTTTAATGGGGTAGATAATTATGTGTCATTGGCACCAGGCGTTTACTTTAGCGGAGATTTTACAATTGAATGCTGGGTATTTCCACGAAGTTTCGAAAACTGGGAAAGGGTGATTGATTTCGGCAACGGAGCGGGCGATAACAACGTCCTTTTCGCGTATACGTATGGAAATTCTGGCGCGCCTGGCTTGTATGTAGAAGGTAGCCAGTTTGAAGCTACGCAAACACTTGTCCTCAATCAGTGGTCGCACATCGCAGCTACGGTAAGCGGAAATACGGCTACCATATACATCAACGGCATAGCTTCGGGCACCGCTTCAGTGCCGCAAGCACCTAACGTGGAAAGGCAAAACTGCTATATCGGTAAAAGCAACTGGGGCGATCCCTATGCGAACGCCATTTTTGATGAGCTCCGCATCTGGAATACGGCCAAAACAGAATCAGAAATTCTTAGCTCGATGAACCACGAGCTCACAGGCAACGAGACAGGTCTGGTAGCTTATTACAATTTCGACCAGGGCTTAGCAGGCGCTGACAATTCGAGTATCACCTCGCTGACTGACCATTCGCCAAATGGATATGATGGGACACTGGTTAATTTTGCACTTAACGGGACAACAAGCAACTGGGTCGGGACAGGTCACCTTTTACCCGATGGAACAACGGCGTCCGCAGCATCCAGCAGTGCATATGCAATAAAACAGGCGTTTCCGGCTTCCCCAGATGGCTATTACTGGATCAAAAACCCTCAAATAAATTCGGGAGAGCCGATTCAGATCTATGCCGACATGACTACAGATGGAGGCGGTTGGACATTAATCATGTGTAACGCAGCTGGTACTGGATGGACCTATGAGAATGCGATTTCATTGAATACCACCAGCCCCAGCATCAATTCCAATTACTCAATTGTTGGCTGGGCGGATTATATAAAAAAGAGCGGCACTGGTTTTCAATATATGATAGATGCGGCTGCAAGAAACATTAACGGCGGTATATGGACTGCAAACGGCAACTACACCTTTTTGAACAGCGACAACTCCCAAACCGACATTACACTTAATACCACTTTTGGTTCATGGATATACGATGACGCCGGCATCGAATCGCGGATGCCTTGGTATTCCGATTGTAGCGGTATTATCACCACAAGCGCTGATTGCAGTGGCAATTGGTGGGGTACCCTGGTGGCGACCGAAGGCTGGGGGCCGGCTCCATGGATTGGCGCCGGATGCGGAGGAGAAGGCTGTCAGCCAGATCCGGGCATCATCTGGTATTGGGTGCGGTAAAGGACCTTTCCAAATCTTAGGGTTACTATTGGATCATCTTTCCTTTAATAATCTCCATCAATTCTGCCTTATAACTCTCTCCGATAAGCACCGCTACGTTAACATTTTTCAAACGAACCAGGTTGCCTTCAATACCGGTGATGCGCGAAATAGGAATAATAAAGGATTTGTGAACCCGGATGAATTGTTTTTTTGGCAGATGTTCTTCGAACTCTTTCATGCTGGTATAGACCAGCGTTTTTTGGCCGCCACGGTGGATCGCCACATAATTCTTCATGCTCTCGACAAGATCGATGTCCGTCAGGTTTATTTTAAGCAGTTTCCCCTTCGATTCCGTCTTAACGAAGATGTAGTCATCTTCTTCAGCGTCCAACTTTGAAGAGTCGTTGCCCGGATTTATCTGCGATATTGCTTTTTGAACCGCGGATAAAAACCTGGGCAGCCTGATGGGTTTCATCAGGTAGTCCACTACATATAGTTCATATCCTTCCAGGGCAAACTCACTGTAAGCAGTGGTAAGTATTATTTTGCTTTTTCCGTGAATAGCTTTGATAAAATCGATACCTGATAGCTCCGGCATCTGTATATCAAGAAAAATCAAATCGATCCGTTGGGTTGTTAGAAGCTTCAGCGCCTCGATAGGATTGGTAAAAGTATCTACCAACTGCAGGTGCGGTGTTTGCTTCGCATAATGTTCCAGTATGTCTATCGCATGCTGTTCATCATCCACAATGATACAGGTAATCATAATTTATCGATTGTTAGTTCAGTAGTATAAAATTCCTGTTCATCCTTCACGAGGAAGTGATAATTTTTGCCGTAGGCGAGGTCCAGCCTCTTTTTAATATTGTCAAGCCCAATGCCGGTAGAGAGCTGCTTGGGCCCGGACCTTTTCTTGTTACGACAATAAAAATGAAGCTTGTTGCCGCTGACATTTACTTTAATGGTGAGGGGATGGTCCGTACTTTTCAGGTCGCCATGCATGAATGCATTCTCCACCAGAGTGATCAGTACAAAGGGCACGATAGTTAAGCCGTTTACTTCGCCAGAAACTTCGAAATCAACCTTTAGTTGGTTATTATAACGAAGCTGGGTGATCTTGATGACGTTGTTTAAATGCTCGATCTCGTCTAATAAGGGGGCTTTACCCTCTTTTTGATTGCCTTTGCTCAGCGCATACCGCATTATATCGCTTAAGGTGAGAATGCCCTCCGATAATTCCGGAGAATAAGGAAGCGATTTGGCATAAAGAAAGTTCAGGGTATTGTGAAGAAAATGCGGGTTGATCTGCGCCTTTAAAAAATTGAAATTTGCCTGTGATATCTGGGCCTCGAGCTGGAGCTTCTGTGCCTCCAGTATCCGTCGTTGTTTTAACGACTCGCGTACATAGGTCAGATACGCAACAACAAAACTCACCAGCATGAATGGAAGATAATTTCCCAGGGTAATACGCCAGACAGACAAAGGCGAATCATGCTTCCTGTGCAATGCCAGGGGTATGGCATAATAAAGAAATGTCTTGTAAATGCAAATCGCGACGAACAATAGAAAGATCACCTTGATATACGAGAAGATCTTCTTACGGCTATTGATCTGGTCATAGAGAAGGTTCAAACTGAAATAGAACAAGGTTACGTAATACAAGAAATCATGAAGTATCCTAAGACCGTGTTCCGGATAGTCCTTCGGTTCCTCAACCGGCTTCAACTCGGTGTGATTGGCACTCATCCTGGAAGCCCAATCGAAAAATGAGTAGAGGGTATAGCCTACAAGGCCAATGCAGATGATCCCTACAAGCACATGCCAGTATTTATATCGTACCCTAAATCTCATGAAGTGCGGCCTGAAGTTTCAGTTCCCGCATATATTGAACATTTCTCTCCGTTCATTTTACGTCCTGATTTGTTACTAAAATTTGGGGCCATCCATTCGTTTACCTTCTATTTTTATTGTTCTACGAATAGCACCTGATGTTAAATGTATTTTTTATTTCGGTTTATTGGTATTATTAACTTCAAACAACCGGTATGGCTTTTTTGCAAATTGGTCCTTCAATAAGAAAATTGTAAGGAAAACATATGCGATAAATACGAAAATTACAAGCAACTGAACACCGGAGGTCTTTTGAATATCCTGTTTTGATCGCCTGTCGCAAACCTCCCCGGGACAGTACTGGATCTTATTTTTATTTAACAAGGAATAGATTTTACAACCCACGCAGATACCAAAAGCAGTTTCAAAGAACAGGAATATCAAACAAGTTAGGCATCCAAAGGCGGTGATGGGGCTGTATGCGTTTACCACTACCAGGAAAATGAACATAACTGTGGACAATACTAACCCGATTGTCCAGGCAAACCTTTTTTGTTCCGCACCTACGTACAGTGGTTGTTGATTGCTGACAATCAAACGCCCGGCAATTAATAAAGGAGAGAATTTTGGATTGATAAATACGCGGATGATGAAATCGGTAAGGAATACAGTGATAACATATTTTATGAGTAAAAAATCATTCCTGAATATGATTAGCATAAACGCAAAGAATATCGCAACGAATAATATTCCCGCGGCTGCTCTTATTTCTCTCTCATTTAACACAGGGATACTATAGCCTTCGACATCTTCTCCGAAATTTATCAACTTTCCCATTTTATTTGATTTGCAACTTCTAAGTTTTTAAACGATCTGCGTATACCGGTAGGAAGAGTTTGAGCTTAAAGCAACCGGCATGGTAAAAACTATGCTGGTTGCAAGCTTTTCATCATCTGGGACATCAATGGCCTTATAAGAAAAGATATTTCTTCATAGATGTATCAACAACATGTAAATACGAGTGGCAGGAAACTGATAAACATCGATTTTTGCAATAAAAATTTGTGTAGCATGATTGTGAAGTTTAATTGTGTGTATAAAAATATTCTGGACGGTGGGCTTTAATTCCCAATTAACCCTCCGCCCTGCTGTACTCTTTTTGTTTCCTCGTCTGCACCGGTCCCGCGTTGCCTTGCCGCCTTCACACCATTGTTACCAAGGCGGAAATTCATGCTCAGTTTGAACTGCCGGCTTTCCTGACGATAACTGAAGTTGGTGACCTGCCCGGCAAAATTCGATACGGCTCTGAATTTCAGGGATTTGAATACGTCGCTTACTGAGGATTTAATAATTACCCTTCCATCCATAAATTGCTTCGAAAGGCCGGCATCTACATTGTAAATTGATTTTGCTTTGAAGCTACCCTGGTAAATCGTGGGTGCATTAAAGAACCCGCTCAATTCTGCGGTCCATGTTTTGGCAAACTTCAGACTATTCTGTGCAAAGAGCGTAAGGCCAAAAGCATCCAGGTCAACCCGGCGTCCCGTTCCGAAATCTGCCTCGTACTTTGAATAGTTACTGCTGATACTGGTAAAGAGTGTGTACGATTTAACCATGAACGGATAGCTAGCGGTAATACTTACGATATCCTGGGTGGCGAGGTTCTTCTTCGAAACAAAGGCCTTTGATTTTTCAGCCGTATCGATGAGCTGGGTAAACATATCTGTGACATGGCTATAGTTCAGCATAATATTCAGTTTGTACTTATACGAATGGCTCAGACCAAAACTATTGGTGTATTGTGGGCGCAGATTGATATTGCCTTTCATGAATGTGTATTCATCCAATTTAAATTCAAATGGATTCAGGTCCTGGTATGCGGGCCGGTCAATACGACGGCTATAAGTAACGCTCCATTGCTTCATTGGATTTTTATTGAATGTAATTGCAGCGCTCGGGAAGAAGTCCGTATAAGGTCGTTTGAATGAGGATACATCAGGAATATATCCCGCACCATTTTGCTTTAAGCCACTGGAAATTCCCTCGGCTACCGTCTTTTCCACGCGAAGACCCATCTGCACCATAAACTTTTTGTATTGCCGGTTATAATTGGCATAAGCAGCATTGATCGTCTCAGTATATTTAAAATGATTGCTGCGATCTTTGTCCAGGTCTTCTGCGGAACCAATGATATCGTAGCGGCGAAAATCGTTGTCTGTTTTTACCCAGGCAGTTTTGGCGCCAAAGCCAAGTTTGCCTTTCAGAAAGTTTTGTTCGTAATCGGCCTTGATTGAACTGATATGGATCTCAGCCGGCGAAAACATGTGATAGTCTACCTTGTTAAGATTCACCTGTTCGGAAGCATCGTAATAATTGTTCCGCTGGAATTGATCGCTGTTCAGATCATAGGAACCGCGGTCAGCGTTAATTATTAAACTGGTTCCCTGGGGATCGGTATAACTATAATTAAGGTTGACGTTGCTATTGTGTCGCTTCATGCTGTTGTCGTTGTCGGCAAGGAGGATGCGATTAACTATGCCGGTAGTTGAATTGGAAATATATGTCTTGCTTGAACTTTCTGAAGAAGGATCAGAAAGGATCCCGTTTACCATAACGCCGATGGTATTCTTCTTGTCGATGAAAAAATCAGCGCCTGCCTTGAAATTATGTGACTTGCGGATATCCAGCATGCTTCCTTGCTGGTCGAAAAGACTGTCCAGTACTGTTCTTTTGATTTTAATAAATTGCTGGTTAGGTGCATAGTCGAAACTATAGCTGCTAAAAATGTTGAACTTTTGGTTCCGGAAATTCAGGGAAGCTCCTGCATTATATTTCGCATTAGTAGCAATATTCCATCCGGCGTTTATAGAACCATTTGTTCCGAGCGATTTATTCTTTTTCAAACGGATATTGATAATGCCCGCATTCCCTGCTGCGTCATATTTGGCAGATGGATTGGTGATTAACTCGATCGCCTCGATCTGGGACGATTGGAGATTCTTGAGATAATTGGCGAGATCGGCTCCTGATAATGGGGTTGATCTGCCGTCGACATAAACCTGAACTCCGTTTTTACCAGCCATACTGATATTATCGTCCTTATCCAGTAAAATGCCCGGTGATTTACGCAATAGTTCCAGTGCGTTCGATCCTATGGCATTGATCGTACCATCCACATTCAGGATCATCTTGTCTGCTTTCACTTCCACCATACGCTTTTCTGCTGTAATGGTTAAACTGTTCATCGTCCCGGTAAGTTTTAACCAGTTTCAATTCCGGCAGGTTCGTCACGGTCGTACCCGCCAGGAAGGTGGAAGAAAAGGCAGGCTTATAGCCCACATGGGTGGCCATCACTTTATAGGTTCCTTCTTTTACGCTGGAAAAACTAAAGCCGCCATCCGGCATGGTGATAGCAAGTTTCATAGTCGAGGAGTCGGTTGATTTCACCAGGCTGACCGTTGCACCACCAAGCGGTGATCCATTCTCATTCTTTGCAAGTCCGTTTATTTGTTGTGCCTGTGAAGAGAGGGTTGTTACAGTCAGCAGAATTAGCAGCAGCATTCGCATAACGTTTAATTTTAGGTTGAGGCACGAACCTATACCACGACAAAGGCGGAAGCAAAAACGTTATACCAACAGGGTTTTTGGGAGGACGAAAACAGGTATTCAGCCGGCTGGCAATTACAAAACTGACAGAAAATATGCCCGCGAAATGCAAACCCTTCGTACATACATGGCCGTTCAAAACAAAGTGAGCTCCGAGACATGAAAGAGGCTTCTGCAGGAATTTGCAAGAACATTTTCTTCCCTTAACTGCCGAGGCTATCGGTATTGGTACCTCGCTCTCACAAGCCGAACCCTGGTAACATTAGCGATTCCTCCAATATAAAGGGAGGATCAGGTCGGCAGCAGGCAATTGATGCTTTGGTGGCACGCGATTTTCTTTGAATATATTCAAAAAACAGTCAATATGAAAAGTATAATAGCTTCGATTGCATTGAGCATGACCCTTTTAGCCTGCGCCGACAGTCAGGCTGACAAGAAAGAGTCCGGAACTTTGAACTCAGCGGCACCAGTTGCTGGCGCATATGTTCCACAAGATGGAGATTTAGCGCTGAAAGATGGCAAACTAATGCTCAGAAAGGACAACGACTGGAAAGCAGCCGACGAGAAAATCACTCTCTCTAACGGTGCCGTTGCCGGCACGGACGGCCTGATAACAAAGGGCGACGTGGAGATCAAGCTTCAGGAAGGTGAAGTCATCACCAAAGCGGGAGATGTGTTTACCAAAGCCGGACAAAAAGTAGACAACGCATGGACAAACGTTAATGCAGCAGCACATGAAGCAGGTGTGCAGACAAAGGAAGCCGTCGATGCAAAAGCAGCCAATAACAAGATTGACGAAGCCGCAGATAACGCAACTAAAAAGATCAAAAAAACTGCGGGCAAAGCCGAACGAAAAGTAGAGAGGCAGGCAGAGAGGGCGAAACGCAGGGTTGATAATGCAGCAGACAGCAAATAATTGATTGTTCGAAATGGTATAATGCGCTTTTCCAGGTAAAAGTATTTGGAGACTTGCATGGTTAGAACACAAACAGTCTATCACAGTTCAGCCCGTGAGCATTTTGTTCACGGGCTGTTCTATTTACTTCGGGAAGGTGTGGATTCCGGCGCGGTCCCTTTCACTCGTCTGAAACGCGCGGACTAGAGAAAGGTTGGCCAGGAGGCCCTTTAAAACGGATTACCGTTTCTTTGCAGCTATGCCGATACGTAAACCATCTGAGCAGGAATTGCTATTTATTGCCTACATGATCCGGGAGGGAAAAGGCAAAATCAGCGCCCACTGGTCAGACTCCTTGATGGTGGCGCCGATGGACGATGGGGGCATGGGCAGCCTGCTACTCTACCCGGATGGAAAAATTACCACCGGCAAAACGTTCGGCCGCACGTTACATGAAGTCGAGTTCAAAGATGAAGACCATGTGGCAGTCGTCGCCTCCCTAAACCTGGATCAGCATGACGAACTCTTCGAACTGGATATCTGGAAAGTCAATTTTGAGGCGCTCATCCGCCTGCCGGAAGTTTAATGCTTCGACAAAATACCCAGGCAAACCTTTTTTGGATACCGTCCAATTATCCTCAACCGTCCAATCATATTGTATTTAGAACACTTTATCACCGAGCCCGACCAAAGCCATGAATAATTTTTAACTTGCGACTCTTAAAAAGCCATTCATCATGACACCACAGGAAATTGCTTCAAGACTCGTCACTTACTGCCGTAACTCGGAATGGATCAAGGCACTCCAGGAACTCTATGCCGACGACGCCGTCAGCATTGAACCGGTCGAAACACCAGATTTTGCAAAAGTGACCAAAGGAAAGCAGCAAATGTTGGCGAAGGCCGCCAAGTTTACCGGGATGACGAAGGAAATGCATAGTGTCGAGTTGTCTGAACCTGTAGTCGCCGGGAATGCTTTCGCTTTGCGGCTCGACATGGATATTACCACTACCAATGGCCGCACTAAGATGTCCGAAATCTGCGTTTATGAAACCAGGGACGGCAAGATTGTTTCCGAACAATTCTTTTATTAGCAGATGTAGCCCAGGCCCGGCTTTAGGGCGCTTCATTAAAAAGTTAATCGATTTGCAAAACGGTCTCGGTCGGTGGGTTATTTCAATTTTCGCCTGAAAAAATGCCGAGCCAGTTCCGGGCATTTCTACTATATATATTATCGATAACGTATTTTGGCAGCTTCATACCCTTAAAACCTCCATCAAACTGGGATGAAGTCATTTTTTCATCTGAAGTAAAGAATTTCCAGTCGTTTGCCCACGTTTCATGTGCCGACTTTCTTGACTCTGCACGGTCTGACTCTTCATTGATCACCAGATCAGTTGCATACAGCAGACGGTCGTTATACTTGATAAGAAAGTCGTGCACTTTCTGCCAGTTGTCTCTCGCTTGTATTTCAAGATGAACGATGCGGGCGGCCATGTCTACCGCCATATTCGGAAACCGGTCGAGGCGCGCCGCCAGTGAATCCACATTCCATTCGAGGCTACCAAGGTGCGCACCCACAAATGTAAGTTTAGGATGTTTGGCGAGCATGTTGTCTCTTGCGCTGATCTGGTCTTCATAGGACGGCATTTCAGGATGTTTATACATATGATACACCGGCCATTGCGTGAAATAGGAAATATCTCCCTTAACCGTCATTTGGTCCACGGGTAGCCAGCAGTTGCGTGGTTCGCCGAGATGGCCGACAACAGGAACGCGATTTTTTTCAAGGAAAGCGAACAGTGAGTCGAAACGGGGATCGTCGATCATTACAAGTTTACCTTGTCTATCGCGGAGACTCATGCCAATCACTTTATAAATCTTGACGGCCTTCGCACCTTTCGACAACGAATTGCGTATGTATGAAATATTTTGTGTTGTCCAGTCGTCGTCATTAAACTTTCTCACGGATATGGTTGTGGCGTATTGAAACCGTTTCGGAAAACTCTTTTGCAGAAACAATGCGTATTTTTCCTGAGCTTCCATAGGAGGAGGTTCGTTCACATCATCGTAATCTATGCTGAACAGATTAATATTATCCTCTATCGCCTGCTTGACGAATGCCGAGTCAGTCACCTGCACGTGAACATGCGCGTCTGTTTTTTTTATCGTTGGAAAGTCGTTGGCTGTATAGAATGCTGTTGAATCTTTTTCATTCTTTGAAGCCGGTGTTTGCGGCGATGAACAGGATTGCAGGGTTGCCAGAAGAATTACAGTGAGAGTGGTATGATATGGTAGATTTCTCATGGTATGCAAGTGACGATTAACTTGTAAGCTAATATTTTTTTGAAATGGGAAAAGTGTCGATTTTTTTTGCCTGAATGAGCTTAACATTTTGTAGATAAAGTATCCGCTGTTAAAAATATCATCAGATTACAAGTCGCATGGGACCGATTCTCATAACCCGGTAATGGTCGCTCTTTGGGCCTTGGTCTTGAAATGAACAAAAGCCTCAGCCGCTTTTACGCCGGCCTCCAGACCCCTAAAGTTCTCCATTGTTAGAAAATCCTTATCATAAATCTCCTGCGGACCCTGCGTTTTATGAGCAAGCAGCGCGGCCTTCTTCTTCTCCCGAACATCTGTGATGTCGACATAGTCCGTCGGAGCAAATCCGTATGTATCGGAGCCGGTGTCCACTTCGTAATAATAAAGATCGAATCTTTGCTGTGATTTGACCCAGGCAGTCAAAGTTAAACAAGCAGTCACCTGATGATCCATATGCGTGTCGATCGGCCACTGGGTAAATACGATGTGAGGGTTCACCGACAGGATCAATTTTGTCATCTCGTCACTTCTCTTCTTACTAAACTCAGAGTTTCCATCGATCTGCCCTGCAAACAGCGGTTTTGCCTGCAAGATCTTACAGCTTGTTTCCGCTTCTTTAGTGCGTAAAGCGGCCGCCTGTTCGAATGACAACGACTTATCGCCTGCCCATCCCTCTCCCCTTGTCAGATATAAAATTGTCACAGAATGCCCTGCAGCACTGTATTTTGCCAGGGTACCCCCACATCCGAACTCCGGGTCACCGGGATGACCGCCAACGCAAAGAATGTTAAGTTTCTGATCAGTATTGCCATTGACGGCCTTCCTGCCAGCCGGTTCCATTGTCGACGCGTTAGCTGCCGGGAGCGAAAACCCGGCCAGCGACAAAGTCGAAAGTTTAATAAAGTTCCGTCTGTCCGAAGGGTCCTTTTTCATCGTTAGAAATTTATTAATGATGCAAAATGTGAGCGTTTCTTTTAGAGCGTGAAGGTTGCCATATGCGACAGGACACCGTCATTATAGTTGTTTTGGTGGTTTCGTTCAGGCCTCTGCTGCCGCTCCGATCAACAAAATAAGAATCCTTTTATTCACCTGCTGTATCTCGCCGCCCTTTCTTATGAAATGTAGTCAATGACTGGAGAAAATCTCCCTCGATGATGGGGTGCTTTGACAGAACCTACGTAATTTGGCATTATCTCACTGCTAAAAAAAACATCCATGAAATATGCTTCAATAATCGCATTTGTTTTAATCGCTGCTGCATGTGGTCCGGCCTCCAAAAAGCTCACGGTTGATGAGACGGTAACAAAAAAAGTTCTGGACCATCATTTGCAAACTTTTCAGAGCAATGACCTTGACGGTGTTATGGCTGATTACACCGAGGAATCCATACTCATCACACCCGACCGTACCTACAAAGGTCTTGCTGAGATTCGCGAGAATTTTGTTCAGGCTTATAAAGCACTTCCGACAAACGGGACCACCATGACTGTAACCAAGTCGGTGGTCAGCAGGGATGTTGCTTACATTGTATGGAAGGCTGTGACACCAACCCTTGATTTTAAGTATGCGACTGACACATTCGTTATCGTGGACGGGAAGATTGTAACGCAGACCTTTGCAGGCGATATTGTTCCTGTTACTCCAAAGTAGCCCTCGCTTGAGTTGGTGCACACGAGAAGGCCTATTCTGATCTAAGAGCTTTCACTGGATTGCCCATGGCCGTGCGAAGCGTTTGTATCCCGACAACGACGAATGCAATACCAATTGCAAAAAAACAGGTTCCCGGAAATACCCACCAGCCGAGCTCCACCTGATAAGCAAAATTCATCAGCCATCGCCGGGTCATCAACCAGCTCAAAGGCGTCGCAATGCAGCACGCAATGAGCACAGGTTTCAGAAAATCCTTAGACAATAAGCCAACAATCCCCGCAATGGTTGCCCCAGTATTTTGCGCACTCCGATTTCCTTTATGCGTTGACCGGAAGAAATGCCCGCGAGACCAAACAAACCAAGCGAGCAAATAAATAGCGCAACCACTGCCGCGTAAGTTACGATACGCTGCCACCGGCGGTCAGCCTGATACTGCTGATCTATGGTGTCATGTCAGTAAAGCAAACTGAAATGGACTATTGACAACATTATCTCTATACACCCTCTCTAATAGCCCAATCGTGTGAGCTATTTTCCCGGGCTGAACTTTTATAACGAGTTTCTCGTAATGCCTCATTACAAAGACTTGGGGAATGACCGCTCTTTTCAGCGATTCGTGATGATAATCCTTCACGACACCAATGACATTCATTTGCGCTTCACCCTCCCACTCCCCTGGCAATCGGACAGATTGCCCGATGGCCTTTGTCCAGCCCGCTGCCTTAACAAAGGACTGATTAACAATGACAGATTTCAGGGAATCGGACGCAAATTCAGTAGAAAAGTTCCTTCCTTCGTTTATAGGGATCTTCAATGCCGGAATGTAATTTTCATCTGTCCGATACATGGTGGCCTCAAGTACGCCTCCGTTTGTAATGACCTTATTTGCACTGCCCCAGTAACCACTGGCGGCCACTTGCGTAATGGTGGGTTCAAACGAAAGTTTCTGCCGCAATACCTTGACCAGCGCATCAGGATTCCTTTGGGGTGGCAGTTGCAACACAATAATGGAAGAAGGATCATAGCCGAGTTCCCGCCCCGAAATATACCTCATCTGGAGATAAAAAACCATTGTGATGCCAATCAGAACCGTCGCAATGGTAAACTGCAACACGACCAAACTTTTTCCCAGCCATCCGGTTGAACGGAATTTTGATTTGTTATAAAGAATAACAGCAGCATTAAATTTTGATAAAACCCAGGCGGGATAAATGCCTGCCATGAATGTATTTAGGAGCAAAAGAGAAATGCCTAATAAAACCATTTCCGCTATTTGTGCTTTGTCGATAAACAGTTCCCTGCCGGTAAGCGAATTAAATACCGGCAGCACTATTGCCACGAATACAGTGGCTACGATAAAAGAAATCACGCAAAATAACAGGGCTTCCGTCATGAATTGAGCCATGATTTGTAATCGGCTGCCTCCGTTGATTTTCCTTATCCCAATCTCTTTTGTGCGCCTCAGAGAATGGGCAATAGTAAGATTTACAAAATTGATACAGGCCATTACGAGTATGAAAATCGCAATGGCCGAAAGAAATAAAATATTTGAATAACTGTTACTGTAGTAGATATCGCCGTCATTTCCATTCTCAGATGCCCTGAAATGAATATCGCTTATCGGCTGTAATGAAAAGTCGATTTTTTTAATTCCCCTGTCCTTTTCCAAATCAGCTAGCTGTGTGCCAGCCCGACGCTCCATTACTGTAGCAAATTTGTTGGCAGCGGATTGCGGAGTCGCGCCAGGAGATAAAAGGACGAAGGTTGTCAGATAAGGATTGAACCAGTCCTTGTCTTTGAAGAATTTTTCAAGGAACTGGAATGACAAAGCAGCCTCGAATTGTATAGACGAGTTAGTGGGTAGATCCTTGACGACAGCAGTGATTGTTAGTGTCTCAAGACCTTTGTGCTCATCAATTGCTAAAGTTTCTCCCACCACGTCCTTTCGGCCAAAATATTTTAACGCGATACTTTCTGTAATAACAATTGAATACGGATCATTAAGTGCAGCGTACGTATTGCCATACAAAGCGGGGAAAGACAATACCCTGAATAAACTGCTGTCGGCAAATATTCCTGTCAGGTTAAATGCTTTTTGCTTACTGGCGATGTTGAAGCCGCCTACGTTCCAGATTCGTACGTAATCCTGAATTTCTGGAATCTCCTGTTTAAATGCCGGCCCCTGCACCTGCCCGGATGCCCCATTACTTAAGATAACATTGTTCTTATTAGTCAAAGTCGTTGTTATCCTGTAAAGTCTTGATTCATTCGAATGAAAATTATCGAAG
This sequence comes from uncultured Chitinophagaceae bacterium, assembly GCA_963808065.1. Lineage (GTDB taxonomy): Bacteria > Bacteroidota > Bacteroidia > Chitinophagales > Chitinophagaceae > Flavitalea. The sequence goes on along the minus strand of CAWEEK010000004.1, from coordinate 138,145 downwards.
CTGAGCTCATGCTTGACATAGAGCATTAGCAGCAACATGAATGCCATGCCAATGGACAGCCCCAAAACATTAACAAAGAAAAACAAAGGGCTAGTACGAAAGTTGCGAATCGCGGTCTTAAGGAAATTAACGATCATGCAGGCTGGATGGTTTGAGTACAATTTACTCAAATACCTGGATGCTTAACCGAACAAGTTAGATCTGTGTGATTGAACAGAAACCTGAGTATCCAGCGGAAATTGCGCGTGACACGTGCATTACTTACTCCCCGAAACAGCAGCATGGCCATATCGTACAATAGCTGCGCATAATTCTACCTCGCTAGCGGGTCCGGTCGTATTTGGAACTTGAAGACTTTGCTCGATGTACCTTTTCCACCTTCCATGTGAAAAGGTGCGCGTGTGCTTATTGTGGCCCATAATCCGCGGCCTTTCCACCCGGCATTAGGATCGTCAATCCGCCCGTCCATCCACTTGGTATAAAACCCCAACGGGTAAGGTACACGCAGCACCACCCACTTTCCATCCTTCAACGCTAAGAGACCTTCGGATTCATTACCCGTGTTGATAGGCGTATTTTCTCCAAGTCCCGATGTGTTGAACTGGTCTACCCAGGTATAGTAGCTGGACTCCGCACTGCCTGGAATATTCAGACCCTTGAATTGCGGAAGTGGCTCTGTGTAAAACGTCCAGCCCTCGGGACAATGCTGTCCGGTTGCCGTTGGTCCGTTCCGCACTTTGCATTTTCTGCAATCGAAGCTGGCGAGGTGACCACTGGCTAAAGCAACCCAGGCCACTCCGTTTCGATCTACATCCATGCCACGTGGAGAAAATCCTTCAACCGGCTCGCCTTTCTCATTAAGTGGAAGCTCAAAATATTCTGCAAGAGCCGTTTCGGTAGGATTTGCTCCTGGATTTAACCGGATCAGTGCACCTGGATAACCAAGGTGAGATCCCCATACAGAACCATCAGGTGCAGGTGAACACGCATATAAACCCTTGGCGATTCTCTTGTCCTTTTTTGGGTCATCGGGTGCATCAGGCTCGGTATATGCATCACGCTTGCCATTGCCATTAAAGTCAAGAATAAGTGGAGTCCAGCCCTGGGCTGCTTTTTCATCTCCGGTCTCCAAATATTTTTTTGTGTCCAACCAACCTACTACCGACCCACCACCACTGGTCCAGAGCGTGTTATTATCATCTTCAGCAAACATCAGGTGATGCGTGCTGAAACATGTGTTTATGGGAGTGTATTTCTTTGTTTTGGGATCATACATACCGAGGTGCCGATATGATTTATCAACAGGAAAAGCTTTTGCTGATGGATGATCAGAACCTTCCTTGCAGAAGTCAGGATTGTCTGATGGTCGAACTGTTGCTGTGATCCATACGCGCCCTTCTTTGTCGAACATAGGATTGTGAACATTGGTTTTGCTGTTCCATATAGCGGTGTCGCCCCAGTATGGCGAAGGTTGTACTACTTCTCCTGATGCAGATTTGGTATTCGGGTCCAGAACAGAAAGAGGCACCTGGCTGATCTTACTTGTCATGGGATCAAGGACAGGAAGATAGTCAGCACTCAACTCCAGGGCACCATATAGGGGACCGTTGGCATTCACTGTTGGGTTTCTTCGATCGGTCGACACCACATCGTGCAAGTAGGCTTTTGGATCGGCCCAGTCCCACTGTGAGATCACCACGTTGCGTTCGATACCTTGTGGCCGGGTTGGCTTTGATGGAAGTTCGCCCTGGGCGATTCGATCGGTCCAGTCTGCCATCATCTTTAACATCTGTTCACGTCCAAGCGCCATGGTTCCGCCAATCATTTGCCCACCAGCCTGGCCTGACTGTAATCTTCGCTCCCATGCATCGAACGAACTTTTAAATTTTCCAAGTGAGGGTTGAAACTCGCGCGTTCCTTTGCTGCCGAGTTGGTGGCAGGCAAGACAGGTTCCTGACTTAATGTTTCGAATAAAATCAGCCTGGACTTTTATGTTGGGAGAAATTCCATTGCCATGTTGGTCCGGTGCCTGGAAATTTGGTTTTATCAGGAACATTAAGAAGCGAAAACCAGTAGCCTGCAGGATAATATTGTGCAGCTTCCTTTTCGGAAGGGGCAATTACAGCAGTTAGGTCCACTTTGCTGCCAGGTTTTGCATCTTTCTTTTCTGAATCAATCAGTCCATAACCCCGGACCCAAATTTTGTAGTTTGCTGTTGGAAGTTCAGGAAGCAGGTACTGCCCGGCATCATCTGTCACTACGATTTTGGCAAAGCGGGTAGGAAGGTCGTAGGTTTCAGCAATTACCCACACACCGGCTTCCGGTCCATTGGGCCCTGTAACCGTTCCTCCAATGTCTGTTGTTTCCTATGTTCACCTCTTTAGTTGCTGTTGTACATGCCGCTATAACGACTGAAGCAATCAGGATGTGATGGGCATGGGAAAGAAGGGATTTAGCTTTTCTGACAAAGGGCAGGCTTTCATTCTTTTTCATACCATATATGGTTTTGGCGTTTATTGAATGACAAGGTGCGTACTGTTAGGCAAAGTTAAGTTTCTTTTGAATCAAAAAGTGCTGCGATGGCTGGGAACATTTGTCGGTATGAAACCTACCGCGCGTTTGAAATGCGATTCACCTTGCGGCTAAGCTGACAAGGATTTCCTGACTAGTGTTTGTGTTCGTCTAAGATCTTTCTCCGCAAATAGGTTTAGTATATACAGGCTGATGTTCTGGTGTTGAACCTATTTCGAAAGCGTCTTGATCTCGATCTCTTTGAACATTACGTTCATGTCCTGTCCTCCATGCAACTGTAGAGCAATGCGTCCTTCCGTTTTTCCCGGATCATTTTTTATTTCTGCTGTTTTCATACCATTCACATGCACCACGACGGACCTGCCTTCAGCACGAACGGTCATCGTGTTCCATTCGCCTGGTTTGTACCATTTTTTTACGTCCGCCGTATCCGGTTGGACAACCCATCCGCGTCCGCTGGTTTCATATAGTCCACCCGCATCATTAAACGGGTCTATTTCTGCCTGGAAACCTTCTACGCCATACTGTCCTCCAACTTCTTTGGCCCTGAAATATAATCCGCTGTTTCCCTGAATCGCTTTGTATTTTATCCGGATCTCGAAATCGCTGTAAGTGTCATCACTCACCAGCATTCCATGCCGTTCATCTGATTTATCGCTTGTACCCACGATGGTACCGTTCTCCACCTTCCAGTTTCCGCCAGGCAATTTATGCCAACCATTGAGCGATTTTCCGTCGAACAAAGACCGCCACTCCCTGTCTTTACAACCTGTATTCAATAATAAAAGTGCGGATAATGCAAGGATTGCAAGATTCCCTGACACAAATTGAATAGGGCGCATAATTAAATCATGTTGATAATATGCAAGATAAGTAGTAAACTTTAGCGGGTCCGTGATACTTTCAAATAAGGCTACATTGTATGTAATTTTGAGTGTGAAAAACGTATTTATGCCTGTACACGAAAGACGGTTCCTGTTTCTCATTATCTCAATTGTTGCTTTAAGCTGCGGGCGCACCGATACTTCAACGGCACCATCAGAGTGGCCAACTTTCGGCCATGATGCATCCAACAATAAATTCTCTCCACTTGCTTCTATTGACACAACAAATGTTAGCCGGCTTCGCGAAGCATGGAGAATTGAAGATAGCGTCGACCTCGCGGGCCTGTACATGAATCCTGTAATGTTCGGTAACAAACTCATCGGTTTAATGCCTTCTTCACAGCTGCTGGCTTTTGATCCTGGGTCAGGGAAGGTATTGTGGAGTTTTACACCTGATACCTCCAATATATCCAACTGGTCCAAAGGCATTACCGGTCATCCCGGCCGGAACGGCAATCCGGACCAGGTTTTTTTCATTTTCGGAGGTACGCTATACGCCATCAATGCTGAAACCGGAAAAGTTATGGAAGGTTTTGGAAAAAATGGCCGAGTGGATTTCTACGAGGGGCTCGGGTTGCCAGACTCCATGCGCAATTTGGTGCAGGTGTCGAGCAATGCCCCCGGCGTTGTATATAAAGACTTATTCATTGTAGGATGCAAGGTGCCCGATGAACTTCCTTCCACTTCCGGAGATATACGTGCATTCAATATTCATACAGGAAAATTGGAGTGGGTGTTTCATACCATTCCAAAGGCGGGTGAGTTTGGCGCCGAAACCTGGAACCCCGACGCACGGCAAAAAAATGGCGGCGCTAATTGCTGGGCAGGAATGGCACTTGACGAAAAACGCGGAATTGTGTATGTGCCAACTGCTTCACCGTCTTTCGATTTTTATGGCGCAGACAGACCCGGCCAGAATTTATTTGCAAATTGTCTGCTTGCATTGGATGCGAAAACCGGTAAGCGTATCTGGCACTTTCAAACCACTCACCATGATCTGTGGGATCGCGACAATGGATCACCTCCTAATCTTGTAACAGTAGAACGCAATGGAAAGAAAATAGATGCTGTTGCACTCGTTACAAAAATGGGATACCTCTTTATGTTTGACAGGGAAACCGGTGAAAGTCTTTTTGAAATCAATGAAGTGCCGGTAGATACTGTCAGCAGCATGCCCAGAGAAAAGCCATGGCCCACACAACCCATACCCGTGAATCCCCCATTCGCGCGACAGGGGTACAAAGAAGAGCTTTATGGCCCATCCTCTGAATGGATTAAAAGAGAAGTAGCAAAAAATAAATATAAGACCGGCATTTATGAGCCACCCTCGATGTCAGGATCTATTATCCTGCCAACTGCCCACGGTGGTGCGAACTGGGGCGGTGCTTCAGTGAATCCACAAACAAACCTGTTATTCGTGAATGCTACCGACATTCCGTGGATACTCAAATTAACTGACCTGAAAAAGATCCGGGCAAATAATGAGCTCGATGGAAAAACGCTGTATATGACCCACTGCAAGAGTTGTCACGGTGCAGATATGAAGGGGGGTGTTGGTCCGAATATTTCTTTTCGTGTTAAAAAATACCGCAATGACCAGGTTGCGAACATCATCCGTAAGGGTGCCCCGCCCATGCCCGCGTTTTCATATCTTTCTGCGCAGCAAATTGCTTCGATAGTTGCATATGTCAGGGATACGACTATCCAGCAGCAGCATGAGGTTGCGGGAGTTCCACAGAACAATGAGCCATTCGGATTTAACGGCTACAATTTTTATCTCGATAGCCTGGAAAATCCGGCTATTAAACCACCATTTGGGACCATGAGTGCAATTAATTTGAATACCGGTCAAATTGTATGGCAGGTTCCGTTGGGTGAGTATGAAAAATTCAGAAAACAGGGCATTTCAAACTCCGGATCGTTTAATCGCGGCGGAGGTATTGCCACAGCGGGTGGACTGATCTTGATTGGTGCAACAGAAGATGGCATGTTCAGAGCATTTGACCAGAGAACCGGACGTGTTTTATGGGAGTATCAATTACCCGGAATGGCCAGTTCAATTCCATCGACCTACTCGGTAAATAACAAACAATATGTGGTGGTGGCAGTAAGTGGCAACGAAAAATTTAAAGGCGGTTATATAGCGTTTGCATTGCCGTAGGCTGATCTTAATAAGAATACTTAGTTCGGCTGTTTCAATCCTTTACCATTCAATACAGCCTTTCGAGGGCAGCGGGAGTTTGATTTGAGCTATTTTTTTGCTGAAGCAGCTTGATGAATTGCATTAAGAAGTGATTTTCTACCTGGAGCTAAATCATACGTAATTTCCCAAATCATAATTCCTGCCGCTTTTTTCATTGCCAGTTCTGTTTTATTTTTAATAGTGGGGATGCCATTATAATACATAACATAGCCATTGGGCAAATGCCAGTGATCTACCCATTCAGCTCCTGCATAGGTTGAAACAATTTCATTGTAGGTCATCCAGCTTATCACCGGATCGTTTAATCCCGGACCAAATCCATGCCCGTAAAATGGAACGCCAAGAATCAGCTTATCCTTCGGCACTTTTAGTGTATTCAGATAGTAATTCAAATCGTCCATCGCATCGGAATATGAAGCATGATTTTCCGCACGATCAGGTGACCATGGCCCTGTATGATCGTAAGACATAATGTTAATAAAATCAAATCGAGTGAGCACTTCATGAGTGACCACATTCCCGGGGGAGCTTGGTAAAGCTGCTGTAATGAGCTTATTTTTTGACTTTAAAGCTTGGGCTAAATCCTTTATGAAAAAACCATAATTGGGATCAACTTCGGACCCAAAAGCATAGCCCGACTCCAAATCCACATCTATTCCATCTACATTATGTTGGGTAACTTTTAAGACCATATTCTTAACCAGCTCTTGTCTCTTACCGTCTTTTAAAAGCGCATGGTATTGGCCCTGGTATGACCCACCTCCAATGGAAAAAAGAATTTTTACATTATGAGAGTGTGCTGCTTTGATAAACGGTGTTAATGCACCAAAGTTCTGATTAAAGTTGCCTAAACTATCTGGGTTAACGAAAGCCAGGTCAATGTGAGTAAGTTTATCAAAAGGCACAGTTGACGTATCTACTTTCATCGCCTGATCGATTGGATAATATCCAACAATCTTAAAAGATGATGAAGTATTTTGAGCACTTAGGTTTAATGATGCAGTGGAGGTAAAAACTAGAATAAGCAGAAAGTTTAATTTCATGATTTTTACTTTTTAAGATTGGTAAAACCATTCACCTCAAGACTCCCTTCTCGAAGATAGTATATATCATTGCCTCCATTCAAACACAAATCAGTTTTACCTGGATGACCGAGAGCCAGGCTGTTTCTACCAAAGGAATGGACAGTGGTCGATTCGTGCTGGATGAGTAAATCGTTATCTTTAATCTGGTCTGCCCTTCCGACCAAACAATGGTTAACCGATCGCGAGCGGAAAACCCTGGCGGTCGAGGCGGGAAGAGTGATCCGGCGTAAAATTGTCCACCGGTCATCCTGGCGTACTACAATTGAAAATCACTATATGCGCAACCTCATCTTCATTTCTTTCTTACTGCTGATCTGGATGCCATCTATCGCACAGTCTTCTCTTGCTGGAAAGAAGATATGCCTTGATCCTGGTCATGGTGGAACCGCAGGCACGGATCATTACCGCGTTGGAAAGAGCGGGGAACGGGAAGAGTGGATCAATCTGCGGGTGGCGCTATTGCTAAAGAAAAAGCTGGAAGAACAGAATGCGGTTGTTTTCCTGACACGCAGCACCGACTCTGCGGTGGAGCTTGGCGCTCGGGGCGTGCTCGCCGTAGATCACAAAGTGGATGTTTTTATTTCCATCCATCACAATGCTACGGCAGACAGCTCCGTAAATTTCCCGATCATTTATTTTCACGGCGCAGCATCGGAAAATAAAGCAGGTGTGCGGTTGGGACGATTACTTGCGCTCACATTCAGAGAGGAATTTTATGCAAGTAATGTACCAGTGAGTCTTGTTTCGGATTACTGCATATTTCCGGAAAAGGGAGCAAGGGTGCTGAGAGATAGTTATGGCATTCCCGGCGTACTCGCGGAGGCCTCTTTCTTTACAAATGAAGAGGAAGAAAATAAACTTAAGCAGGAACGACACAACACCGACGAAGCTGCCGCTTATTACCATGCGCTTGTTCGCTTTTTCGAGTCGAAACCCCCGGCCGTTGAACCGAAGAAGCTTCCAGGACTTATTCCTGTTTTTCCGGTGCTGCAGGAAGCCGGCCGCATGAGCCCCGAGGCCCTCGGATGGCGCGATGATTTTGAAAAGGCGCTCGAGTTATTCAGGAAGCATGACTCCACTTCTATTCGGACGTCTTTTGAATTATTTACCAGGTCGGCGCGTTCATTTCCAGATTCATACTTAGCTGGAAAATGTCATGAATACCGTGCTGAAATTTTACGCAAATGGGGGAGAATGAGAGATGCGGACGCCGAAACAGCGCGTATGCGCGAGTTCTATGTTATGCCCGGGCCACAGCCTTAAAAACGGGTGAACAAAATACAATAGGACCTGACATTGTTAATAAGTAAGTAATAAGAAAAAGGTAGCCCCATTCAGGCTGCCTTTTTTTCTAGAAATGTTTTTTGTTATTATGGTTTTGTGATGGCGTTGCCATCCAAAATAACAGCAGTTTGTGCAAGTGCCCTTCCTTTGATTGAAGCTCCAGTCTGGAATGTGATTCCTGTCATAGACAAGATATTTCCTTCAAAATGCGAACCAACTCCAAGAGTAGCCTGTCCTGCTACCTGCCAGAAAATATTTTTTGCTTGCGCGCCGCCGCTCAAAGTAAAATTTTTTGCCGCACTCATTGTAAGGTTTCCTGCAACCTGGAAAATCCACACATCATTTGCGCCACCAGAAATCGTTACGTCTGCCGGTATTGTAACATTGCCGCCCCACTTATATAGACCCGGAGTCAAAGTTTTGCCGCCAATATTTCCCGTACCTAATTCAGTAAAATCTGGTGATGGACGTCCTGCTGCATTGTTATATGCTGTAAGCATATTATTTACGGCAGTTGTCATATTGTTTGGAGTAGGAACAGCCATATCCGCTGCAAATAACTTACCGGTTACCTGGGCTGAAGTAGCATAGCCCGTCGCGTTAGTCAATTCAAACCCGGTAAAATAAGAAGTAGCCGCTGGGCTAAGTCCCAAATCACCAGTGATTACAGACGTTGCAATGTTATTGATGGCAGTTTTAGCTACAATAACATAATTGCCCGCTGCACCAAGATCCACGACAGACAATGCAGACACACTTCCACCAGTAGTGAACGTCCAAACCGAATTCTTGGAAAGTCCTCTTCCTGCCCCGTTCCTGGCACCGGTAGTGATGGTTGCCGTATAAGCGGTCTGGGATGTGAGGGGAAGAGATGGTATAAACTTCACCGTAGTACCTGAATAAACTATGGTGCCCGAAACGTTCGTTACACCCTGTTTTACATAGAATGTAGAACTATTGAGTGTTGAAGAATCCATTGTTTCGCTGAAAGTAAAACCAATTTCTGCATTGCGCGGCACACCCGTTACGTTATCAAGCGGTTCTGATGACATTACGGTGGGATTTCCATCGGAGCTGTCATTTTTGTTGCAACTAATAAGGAATGATGCAAGTAATAAGGTCGGAATAATTTTAGAAACAATCATAGTAATTGAATGATTTAAAGGGTACTACCCTATGTAGAATGCTAATTAAAATAGAAAACTCCTGTTTGATTACGGAGTCACCGAAGAGATTTGTAGAAGATCACACAAGAAAACGCAGGAAGAGCTATTAAATTGCAAACTTTAAAATTAACAATGCCCGGAGTATAGTAAAACAACGTGTGTTTTTCACCGGGACCTGAATTCAGCAATCTCGTGTTGCAAAACACACTAAAACTTACCGGAAACCCGCGTAACTAGCAGAAACGGCGCGTGAAAGGTCATTCCCTATTTCACCAATATAGAAAGTAAAACAAAAGAAGTATATATATTTAATGAAGCAAACATAATCTTCAGGCGAAATCATTTCATGAACTGGACACAGGTTACTAACCCATTTGGCAATATTGGCTTGTCGGCACTAATAGCGGTAATACCTATACTTTTTATTTTTTGGGCATTGGTCATCAAAAAAATGAAAGGTTACATAACAAGCCTGATCGCTACTTTATTAACCATATGCATTGCAATTTTTATTTATGGTATGCCGGCAAAACTGGCATTCTTATCTGCTGGAAATGGCGCCTTGTATGGATTATTTCCCATTTGCTGGATCGTTATTACTGCTGTTTTTTTATTTAATATCACAGTAAAAAGCGGCCAGTTCGAGATTATTAAACATTTCATGGCCTCGATTACGTCGGACCGAAGATTGCAGGCGTTGTTAATAGCGTTTTCTTTTGGTTCTTTTTTAGAAGGTACGGCAGGGTTTGGCGCTCCGGTGGCTATCACAGCAGCCATGCTTGTTGGTCTCGGATTTGAACCGCTCTACGCAGCAGGTATATGTCTCATTGCAAACACAGCACCTGTTGCATTCGGCGCTGTTGGCATTCCCATTACTGTTGCGTCGCAGGTAACATCCATTCCGGAAATGGCTATTTCACAAATGGTAGGAAGAACCCTTCCCCTATTGTCCCTGATACTTCCGTATTACCTGGTAATCCTGATGGCAGGATATAAAAAAACGAAAGAAGTATTGCCTGCAATATTGGTTTCGGGAATCTCTTTTGCAGTTATGCAGTGGTTTACGTCAAACTTTTTAGGCCCCGCACTTCCCGATGTGATCGCAGGCGTGAGTTCGATATTATGCCTTATCATATTATTAAAATTCTGGAAACCAAAAAATATCTGGAGATTTCCTAATGAACCAGCCCCAACTATTCACCTTGAAAAAAAGTACACTGCCGGCCAGATTGTCCGGGCCTGGTCTCCATTTATTTTACTGACCGTAATGATCCTGATATGGGGCCTTCAGCCTGTTAAAGCGTTATTTAATTCTGTTGGGCAAGTTCAATTCGAATTTCCAGGGCTTCATAATGTAATACATGATCAGCGTGGGAAACCAATATCACATATTTTCAAATTCAATTATTTATCGGCAGCAGGAACAGCTATCTTATTATCATCTATTATTGCAATACCATTAATCGGATTAAAGTTCAGCGACGCAATAAAAGTATTCATCGCCACATTGAAACAATTGCAGTTCCCGGTGATCACTGTTGCCTCTGTTCTGGCTTTTGCCTATATCATCAATGATTCAGGTATTACAATTAGTCTCGCGGAACCATTGGCACATACGGGTGTCTTATTTCCATTCTTTGCGCCAATATTGGGTTGGTTAGGTGTTTTTATAACGGGTTCCGATACTTCCGCCAATGCATTGTTTGGCAAACTGCAGGCTTCGACGGCTACATCCATCGGTGTGGATCCCGTAGTAACAGTCGCGGCAAATGCCTCGGGTGGCGTGATGGGCAAAATGATCTCTCCTCAATCGATAGCGATTGCTGCTGCAGCCGGAAACCTCGTCGGTAGAGAATCCGAACTTTTCAGGTTTACATTTAAGCATAGCCTCATTATGCTGCTAATGATCTGTCTTCTTGTGATTGCACAGGCTTATTTATTCAGTTGGATAATTCCGCATTATTAAACACTTGTTACGATTACTGCATTGCCTTAATAATCATAAAGATGACCGGGAAAAAATTGTAAATTCCAAGAAATTTTCATAGCAAAACGCATTATGAACGTTGGACTTTTTATACCCTGTTACGTCAACCAGTTTTATCCGAATGCTGCAAAAGCTACATTTGAGCTGTTGCAAAAATCAGGCGTCAATGTTACCTATCCCGTAAATCAAACCTGTTGCGGCCAACCGATGGCCAATTCGGGCTTTGAACATCTTTCAAAAGGATGCAATGATATGTTTATAGAAAACTTTTCGTCATTTGATTATATCGTAGGGCCCTCAGCCAGTTGTGTACTGCATATCAAAGATCATCTTCATTCTGATAGTGACGAAGAACTGGCGGCTAATATCCGTACAAAAGTGTATGAACTCGTTGAGTTTTTAACGGATGTAATTAAAATTGAAAAGCTCGATGCTTCCTTTCCGCATAAAGTTGGTTTGCATCACAGTTGCCACGGATTGCGGGGACTTCATTTATCGCAAATGAGTGAACTCAACGCTCCTCCATTTTCCAAACCACAATATTTATTAAATATGGTGAAAGGATTGGAACAAATAACATTGGACCGGCTGGATGAATGCTGTGGATTTGGTGGAATGTTTTGTGTTAGCTGAAGAAGCGGTGTCCGTGAAAATGGGGAAAGACAGGATTACAGATCATTCGAAAAATGGAGCAGAATACATCACTTCCTCTGATCTCTCCTGCCTGATGCATCTTGAAGGTATCCTTCATAGAAATAAAAGTGCTGTCAAAGTCATTCACATTGCTGAAATTTTAAATGGTGCAACATGAGCCAAACTAAAACAAAAGATCATGCTGCCTTAGCAGGAGCATTTATCAAAGATGAGGAGCGGGTTGACTGGCACGATGGCGCTCTCTGGTATATAAGGGAAAAACGGGACATCGCCTCAAAGCAAATACCCGAATGGGAAGAACTTCGTGAAGCAGCATCAAATATTAAAAGCAATGTTATTTCTAATCTGCACGAATACCTTCTGCAATTCGAAGCAAATCTTATAAAAAATGGCATCACGGTACATTGGGCAGACAGTGCTGAAGAGCACAATGAAATTGTCTATTCCATTTTAAAAGCAAAAGAAATTAACCAGATGGTAAAGAGTAAGTCGATGCTTACTGAGGAATGCCATTTGAATGAATACCTGGAAGAACGTGGAATTGAAGTGATCAATTCTGATCTCGGAGAATATATTCAGCAGATCGACAATGAACCGCCCAGTCATATTGTACTTCCCTGTATTCATAAACGAAAAGAAGAAATAGGTGAATTGTTTCATGAACATCTTGGAACAGAAAAAGGATTGTCAGATCCTACTTTATTAACAAGAGTTGCGCGGAAACATTTACGCAATATTTTTCTTACAAGACGCGGCGCACTTACCGGTGTAAACTTTGCAGTAGCTGAAACAGGCGAATATGTTGTATGCACCAATGAAGGAAATGCGGATATGGGGGCACATTTATCTGAAGTACAGATCGCCTCTATGGGTCTGGAAAAAATGATCCCTCAAAAAAAACATCTGGGAATTTTTTTACGATTGCTTGCAAGAAGTGCAACCGGTCAACCCATAACCATTTATTCCAGCCATTATAAAAAACCACGCAAAGGGCAGGAAATGCATTTGATTTTGGTCGATGCCGGGCAGAACACGTCAATTGGGTCGCAAAGATTTCAGGGATTCTTTAAAATGTATCAAATGTGGCAGTTGTATGAACACTTGCCCTGTTTACAGAAAAAGTGGTGGCTTAAGTTATCATAATACTATTTCAGGGCCTATCGGAGCGATACTGGCTCCCAATCTGGATATGAAAAAACATGCGGATCTTCCATTTGCATCCACGCTTTGCGGATCATGTTCCAATGTTTGTCCGGTAAAAATTAATATTCATGACCAATTATATAAATGGCGGCAGGTGATTGTGAAAGAAGGATATGCCGCAAATACAAAAGCATTGGGCATGAAAACGATGGCATGGACTTTTTCATCACCGGTAAAATTTGCAAGGGTGGGCAAGGCGGGCAGATGGTTTTTACAAAATATTCCTTTTGTTGTAAACAATAAATTCAATCCCTGGTATAAGCAACGGGATATGCCAGAAGGGCCTAAGGAATCATTTACAGAATGGTTTAAAAAAAATGAAAATAAAAAACCATGACGTACCCGGGAAAAAATATTAGAAGCCGTTTTAAAAAACCAACCTGCAACAACTCCGTTGCCGGACACTTCTATGTTTGAAGGAGATAATAGTGGCCTTGTTCAGAAATATATGGATGTATTTAAAACGATTGGGGGCTCCTGCTTTCTGGTTAATGATATAGCTGCTATTAAAACACTGATTACGAAAAATTTTGATATTGCAAAACGCATCGTGACTACTTTACCAGAACTGAGCTGATAGTTTTGAATTGATATCAGACAATGTCGATCCACATTCTTATCATGATGTTGAATTAGCAATTATAAAAGCTCATTTTTCTGTAGCTGAAAATGGAGCAGTGTGGCTAACGGAAGAAGTGATGGGGCAGCGCATCATTCCTTACATCTGCCAGCATCTTGCTGTAATTGTTCGGGCGGAAAACATTGTTCCTACTCTGCATGAAGCCTATAAAGAGATTGGAGAAGGAGATTATGGTTTTGGTGGATTTATCGGCGGCCCTCTAAAACAGCAGATATTGAACAGGCGCTGGTACTGGGCGCTCATGGTCCGTTATCGATGACTGTTTTTATATATAGAATAACCGGTACGGTTTTATCATTACAGAAAAACAATTTCATATCAGATGGGCAATAAATTCACTGATCAACGGAAATATACAGGAAGACATATAGTGATATCTATACACCGGAAGTTCTTGCTGCTCTTTCTTCCCTTTCACATTTTAATAAAGAAATTAAGGAAGCCATGTCGGCAAGAATAAATCGAAGGGAGGAACGGCAGAAACAAAAAACGAGAATTACTTTTTTGAATGCCGATAGTTTTATTCCTCGTACCAAAATAAAAGTGCAGGATGCAAGAGATGGAAAATTTGAAGGTGCCATTATTCCTGCAGATCTGCAAAGACAATGGATACAAGGCACAGGCCCCGCAGCAAAACCCAACGCCACCCTTGAAAGCAGTATCCGTAATGTTGCATATGCATTGCTGTCCGGTGCTGATGGATGGATGTTTGATGGAGAAGATGCACTAGGACAGATAAAAACAATGTCGCTGGATAACCAGCGTAATCTAAAACTGGCTATCAGAAAGGATCCCGTGTTTTTAAAAGTTGCAGAGGTTGTAGCAGCAGAAATGAACAAATGGTCAATGGGTTTCTTTGGACAAGACATTGTCAGCGACTGGAAAGAACAATTAAATTTTACCACTAAAATATTCCGGGCCCGTGGTCTTCATCTCGATGACCGTCATATCCGCGACATGGACGGGTCGGCGATGGCCGCATCTATCGTTGATATCACTTTGTATGTGGTAAACAATTACAAAGAACTGCAAAAGGCAGGTTCGTCCGTCGTTTTGTATTTACCAAAAATTCAAACAGCCGGAGAAGCCGCGTTGTGGAACGATATAATCAGCTGCACTTGGAAGAACATCTTGATCTTCCTGCCGGAACAATAAAAGTCTATGTATTGGTAGAGCAACTGGAAGCTACCTACCAGTTAATGGAAATCACGGGCTGCATTGGGAAAACATTTTGTCGGATATAACACGGGTCGCTGGGATTATATTAATAGTGTAGCTGATGCGATGGCCTGGGATAAAAGTTTTATCAACCCGGATATTGAAGCCATCACTATGACTTATGGCTATATGCGCAATTATGAAAACCGGGTGCGATGCGCTGTAAATACGCCTGATATCAATGGCAACTTTGCGCTTTGGCAGGGTGGTATGGAGCCAAATATCCCGGTTGGATCAGAGGAAGGTGTTACGGCGAGTATGAAAAAAGCGGTTGCCGGTGCAGAGCGTGAACAACGGGAAGGTGCAAGCGGAAAATGGGTAGCACATTGGAAAATGGTTAATATTGTGAGGCCAGTATGGGAAAAAGCTGGGGCAGTAAATCAATTGGGAAGAGAATTTCCGCGCCTTAGCTATACACAGCAAGATGCGGATGGATCTGATTTTATTGAAAAAGCGTCCGACTACCATTCGGGGAGCAAGAAATTTGTTGAGTGTTGCTTTGCAATATGGCAACGCTTTTGGACAGGGCATGCAGGCGGCGGCATTAAAAGCCGGCTGACTTTTTTGGGAATGATGATATTTTATACCTGATGGAAGATATGGCAACTGGTGAAATCCGGTTAAGCATTTTGTGGGAATGGGTACATAAAGGAGCTACACTTACCGACGACGACGTACAAACGGGTACTAAAACAGGTGATAAATTTTCAATTGACCTGTTTGAGAAATTACTTCAGGAGGAATATGAAAAATTACTAAAAGCAGACAATAAAGATGTATTTGATTATTCTAAAACAACTACATTACCCATCTCAAAAGAAATTGTGATTACTTATATTCATTGCAAGCAAAAATTCCCCTGGTTTATTGACCTGCTAAATATTAATCTCAACAACTTTAATCTTGCTGAAGCAAAGGAGCGAATCAGTTTATATATGGAAGCGTTTAAAAAAGACGGCACCCGTATTACAGATAATTTTGATTTCAGAAAAGATATCACTTCAACAACCACCCTATTACTTCCTCCATAAACCCCGCGCACTGATAGTCATTTACTCCCTGCCAGCTCGTCATATATAGCGATACCATTCCCTCGCCCATCGCAATGATTTTGCCGCCCCCCTTTGTTTCCGCGTAGACGCCAAACGGGTTCTCATCAGACGCGTTGCTGAACGCGAAAGGTGTGCCACCTTCCACGAGACGTGCACCGTGAGATGGGATGGAATATTTCACCTTCGTGATAGGCCCGGGTTTGGAATGTCCACCAGACGTTTTATTTGGGTTGTCGGATTTGAAAGTGATATTGAAAGGTGTGACAATGTCATTGACGTTTATCTGTGCAAGGGTACCCCAATAGTCCTCTTCCATCACGATAAATAACGAGCCGCCTTTCTTTATGAATTGGCCGATCGCATTGCATTCCTCGGGCGAATACTTCACAGAAGGGGAATGGATAAAAAGTAGATTGCATTTGGCGAGTGCGCCTGCAGTAATGGTTTGTTTTAGGTAACCAATCGAGGCATTGTGGGCTAAGGCGTTCTTCGTGAGCTCTCCGGTCATATATTTCAATCTATCGGTGCGGACAAGGTCCGTGGAGATCTTGTCGGCGGGGTCACTGTAAAATTTCTGGCCATGTCCAACGTCGACCAGGATTTTCTTATCCTGTGCCAGCAGGTTCGTGCAGACGAAAATCAACGCCATTATGAAAAAGACGGGAGGTGCAAGTGATTTCATGATTAATTGTGTTTTTGTGATGCAATTCCAGAATCGTAACGTAAACATATACAGTTTTTTCGGTCATCAGAGCGGTTTACACGGGGAACTTGTTTGTAATTGGGTGTCGAGGCAGTTTTTATCATCGTCAGAGAATAACGTAATTTGGTCGTCGGACATATTACAATTGGCCGTAGTTGTGTATCTATTCGCGTACACAAAATTCCCTTTCCGCATCACCCCTAAATCTCAATCATATGCGACTTCAAACGTTACTTTTATCATTTCTGCAACTTTCCTTTTCTGTTATCAGTCTCGCGCAAAATACTTCGCCATTCTGGAGTGTGGCCGGCAACAGTAATGCAACGGCCGCTTCCAAACTCGGCACTACTAACGCGATTCCATTAAGCCTTTATACCAGCAATGCAACAAGGCTTTTCATTAATCCCAGCGGCCTCGTAGGAATCGGAACTACTGCTCCGATTTATAAACTGCACGTCGAGGCCGGCGCGGGAAACGCTGCCATCTATGGTAAAACCTCCGGTAATTTTGCGGTTTACGGAGCAGGCGGAAAGTATGGCGTATATGGAGCCGGAACCTATGGTGTCGCCGGTAGCGGCACCCAAGGGGTTTGGGGCTCAGGCTCAACGGATGGTGTATATGGCCAAAGTGTCAATGGCAACGGAGTCAAAGGTATAAGTACCAATAGTTATGGTGTGACTGCTACAAGCACCAATAGTTATGCTTTAGTCGCCTCCAGCACCAATGCATATTATGCCGGTGTGTTTTATGGCCATGTGTATACCTCAGCAGGTTATGTAACCAGTGACGGCAACCTTAAAAAAAACATCCAGGAATTTTCTGATGCGATGGAAATTATCAAAAAACTGCAACCAAAGCATTATGAATTCAAAACCGATGCGAAATATGCTCCTCTTCACTTGTCGCCAGGCGCACATTTCGGCCTGATCGCTCAGGACCTGGAGAAAGTGTTACCAGGGCTGGTACATGAGTCAAACATGAATGTACCGATAGACGATGCTGCACCGGTGTTGCAGCCTGAGGCGATTGATGGAAAAGACCCAAATGCGTACCCGGTAAGCAAACTGTCAAGGAAGACCGAAAACTTCACAATAAAAGCAGTAAACTATCAGGAGCTAATTCCGATCATGGTAAAAGCAATGCAGGAACAGCAGCAGCAGATTGAAGATTTGAAAAAGAAAGCCGATGAGGTAGATGAATTGAAACAAGAGTTGGCCGATCTCAAAGCCGTTGTTACCGGCAATAGGACAAACATCAAAACTGCTTATCTGGAACAGAACTCTCCCAATCCCGTAAATGGCAATACAATTATCCGCTACCATCTTCCTGAGAGTACGCAATCAGCAGTACTTAACATTACAAATGCCCAGGGACAATTAATGAAAACAATGACACTTAATATTGGTTCCGGACAAGCGAGAATAAACACCAATGCTTTTGCAGCAGGAACCTATAATTATACGCTAACCGTCAATGGAAAACCTGCTGATACCAGACGAATGGTGATAACACGATAAAGACGATGGTCTTTCGCCTGGCATGCCACTGCGAGACTAGTCCACTTAGATAGCAATTTTTTGTTAGTAACTCGTGTTAATACGCATCAGAAAATACCGCTGGAAATATTCCACACATTATGAAAAAGCCCGTGAACGTTGTGCTCACGGGCTTTAGTAATCATTGAAAGAATTAATTACTCTTCAATAGTTTGATAGTTCTGTTTTTGTTACCGGTTATTACGTTCACCATGTAAATTCCCTTTGCATACTTACCCAGCGTCAGTTGCACTGTGTTAGCACCTGCGAGTGCAGTTCCCTGTTTTGTCATAAGAACTTTACCATACATGTCAATCACTTTTATCTCGAACTTCTGGTTGTTTACTTCTGCTTCAAATACCACGGTAGCCTGATCGCGCACAGGGTTTGGATATACACCAAAGGAGGTCTTTAGCATCTCAAGTGTACTACTGGATGCAACTGCTGCCGCAGCGGGTACTATTTTGAATGCTTGTTCGCCAATAAGACCTGTTCCGCAACTGTTCGTTCCCATGACTCTAACATATCCGTCGATTGAACCAGCTTTAACCTGTGCATTTGCGCTGCCCCATCCACCTACAACATTACCACCTGTTGCAATCCAGGAATATGAGACGCCGGAAATAGGCCGACCATAGAAAAACAGGTTATAATCGTTTATTGAACCAGCCACGACCTCATTTGGTCCATATACTTCGCCGATGTAATTACTAGGTGTGCCAATTAAATAAAGAGGAGCTCTGTTACCCGTATTGCCACAGGCCACATCAGCACTAACACGCAGGGCTGCTCCGGTAAAAGATTGAGGTGTTTTAAGCGTTATCGTTCTTGTTCCCTGGCCGGATATCACGGTGAAACCTGCAGGAACACTCCAGTGATAGGCAGTAGCGCCGGGAGTAGCCGTTGCAGTATAAGTAACCGTTTTCTCACCACAAAGATTATTTTGCGGTCCCGTAATCGGGTACGGCGCTGCAAGTTCCGGGAATTCATTGTATACAAAGAATGACTCTGTCGCGGTACATCCATTTGCACTTGTGACAGTAACGAAGTACTCACCATTTGCCACTGTGACATCTTTAGACGTCGATACCAAGTTAGAATCTAGATCACGCCATTGATACGTATAGGGGGCCGCACCTCCGGTGACATTCAGCATAATAGTTCCGCCACCACCAGGACATACATAATCAGTAATTGTGCCTGTTACCTTAAGTGTCGAGCAATTGGTAGTAGTAAATGCTTTTTTAGAAACAGTAGATCCACAATTATTGGACACTTGTATCCGCACAAAGCCGTTGATACCGCCTGCTTTGATGCTCGCACTATTGGTTCCCCATCCGCCTACCACTGATCCACCGTCGGCAAACCATATATAATTTGATCCTGGTACCGCAGGAATGCTGTACACATTGGTGCTGCCTGTATAGACTTGTGTAGGTCCTGTCATTTGTGCACTAAAGTCGGCCGGTGCTCCATGTAGCATCAGGCTTCTGGCCGGACTAGTACCGCACGAACCTATAGCGGCCACATGCAGTGCTCCAGAATCGAAAATTGAAGGACTTTTGATCGTCACGGTCTGTGTTCCTTGTCCAGACACCAGCGTAAATCCTATAGGTAAAGTCCACTGATAAGACGTTGCTGACGGCGTAGCGCTTGCCGTATAGGAGACGGTCTTGTTACCACAAAGCGTGTAGGCAGGACCGGTGATAGCAGCCGGTGATGCGCAATTTGGGTTAAAGTTTGTTGTGAAAAACTTTTTAGCTACAGGTCCGGTGCCGCATGAGTTCTTCAGCGTCGCTCTCACATACCCGTTAATTGATCCGGCTTTAACGCTTACAGTATTGCTCCCCCATCCTCCGATGACCGAACCACCGTCAGCCACCCAGGAATACGACACTCCTGGAACTGATGGAAGACTATAAACATTTGTAGAGCCCGGCAGCACCTGCGTTGGGCCGCTCATCGAATCACTGAGATCACCAAGAGTACCTGTAATGGTCAAAGCTTTCTCGGTGGTTGTGGGACAGGAAGTAAGAGCGGCGACAATGATATTGCCTTTTGTAAAAACTGCAGGACTTTTAACGGTGATCGTTCTACCACCATTCCACGACACCGTCGTAAATCCGGCGGGAAGACTCCAGGAATACCCTGTGGCTCCGGGAACTTCACTTGAGGTATAGGTCACAGTTTGGACGCCGCATACAGTAGTTGGTCCGGTAATGGTTGCGGGTGCGGGGGTCACACATTGCGAGAAAGTGTTCGTCGCAAGCAGACATGCCAATGCACTAACTAAGTAAAATTTTTTCACTTGAAGAAGTTGAGTGTTTCAGTTGAAACGCTGAGTTTAAGAAAAATACATTGAAAAAATAGGAGGCCGATGGTAATGCTTACAGGAATAGCAGCATTCCCTGAAACCTTAAGGAAGAAGTCCTTCTGTCAAGTACTTAAGAATAGCATAAGGATTGAGGTAACGAATAATTGATTCATATGAAGTGTTTGTGTTTACAGACAGTAGGCTGCGGTGGGCAAGACCCTCCGTGTTCCCTGAAAAGTAGATAGCCATAGAAGGAAAAAAACAGAAAAATAAGAAGGTAAAGCACGTTCGCCGTATAAGGTTTTTAGCAAAATCCAGGCGATTCGTAGGAATGAGGAGGGGAAAAATCTTGACGAAAGTTAAGGGAATATTTGTCAGGAAATCCAAATTCCCAGATTAAAATTCAATGAAAAAGGTCTATCTCTGTTTCCCGAAAGCAGGGAAACCCGACTAAAGAAAGCGTCCGGATTGTTTCGCCTGGTATGTCAAAACTTCCAACCCCTTCGGAACTGGCATTGATCATCTCATTCATGCCTTCCATTGTAACTAAAACCCCTATCATATGCGTCCGCAAAATTTACTTCTGCTCATTCTACTGAATGCGTTTTTCTGTGCTGTCAACGCCCAAAACGTGGCCCCATTCTGGAGTCTTACCGGCAACAGCAATGCCTCAGCAGCTTCCAAACTCGGTACCACCAACGCCGTACCGCTAAGTCTTTACACGGGAAATGTGACGAGACTTTTTATCAATCCTACAGGTAACGTGGGTATTGGCACTACCAACCCGATTTACAAATTGCATGTGGACGCCGGCGCTGGCAATGCGGCGGTGTATGGAAAGACGACAGGAAACTTTGCCGTTTATGGCGCAGGCGGGAAATATGGTGTATATGGAGCAGGGCAGTATGGTGTGGCCGGTAGCGGTTCACTCTATGGTCTTTGGAGTTTCGGCGGGAGTTATGGACTTTATGCCACAAGCACCAATGGCAGTGGAGGTTATGTTTCCAGTTCCACTGGTACCGGCTTGAATGCGTTTTCTTTTAATGGAACCTATGGTATTTATGCAGACGCTGCCAAAGTAGGAGCATATGGCGTTTATGCATTTGGTGGCCGGACGGGCGTGTATGGGGTCGGCACCGGTTATGGCACACAGGGCTATAGTAATGATGGATATGGTATCCATGGAGAAAGTTTCACCGGGTATGGCGTGTATGGCAACAGCCCAAGGGGATTTGGCGGCTTTTTTCGTTCCACAAGAAATTATGGTCTGGTGGCAAGGAGTGACAGTGCATACTACGCCGCTGTATTCTATGGCCGCGTATATTCTTCAGTACAGTATGTTACGAGTGATCAAACCCTGAAACAGAATATTGAGGACTTCCCCGATGCACTGGCAGTGATCAATAAGCTGCAACCCAAGCAGTATCAATTCAAGACCGATGCAAAGTATTCTCCTTTACGTCTTCCCAGCGGTCAGCATTATGGCTTTATGGCGCAAGACCTGGAGAAAGTATTACCTGATCTCGTACTGGAGTCGAAACTTGATGTCCCTGTAGATGAGAAAACTTCAGAACCACTTCAACGGCTCGGTGCTGACGGAAAAGATCCCAACTCGCACAAGAACGCTCCACCTTCTCTCAAGACAGAAAACTTTACCATCAAGGCGGTAAACTATCAGGAGTTGATTCCAATTCTAGTCAAGGCAATGCAAGAGCAGCAGGTTCTGATTGAAGAGCTGAAAAGCAAAGTATCACGACTGGAAGCGCTCACAGGGAATCCTACTGTGATCAAATCGGCCTATCTCGAACAGAACGCACCAAACCCTGTCAATGGCAGTACAACAATTCGTTATCACATGCCGGCTGAAACAAAGACAGCCATACTCAGTTTAACCGACAGCAAGGGCGGGATGATCAAATTTGTGAAACTGAACAGTGGGTCAGGCCAGGAAAGATTTGACACAAATGGTCTCGCGGCCGGGACATACAATATTACTCTCGTAGTAGATGGCCGAACTGCCGACACCAAGCGAATGGTGGTTGCGAGATAAAATCATACACTATGCAATAAGGAGCTCTCGCTTTTGCGAGGGCTCCTTATTCGTAAACAGCCTCATGAATGTT
The DNA here is from genome assembly GCA_963808065.1 of uncultured Chitinophagaceae bacterium. Taxonomy (GTDB): domain Bacteria; phylum Bacteroidota; class Bacteroidia; order Chitinophagales; family Chitinophagaceae; genus Flavitalea. The sequence continues at coordinate 115,562 of CAWEEK010000004.1, read as the reverse complement.
CGATTAATTTTTTATATAAATTTTCTATGAGCTTTCGTTCTCGGATTACTCTAAATCTTTCTAGCGCTCTAGTGTGACAATTTTTCAAGTTCGCAATTACCCACAGGATTAGGGCTTAAATTCAATTCACGAATAGAGCTGGTCGCGCTTGCGAGTAGTTTGGCTCTTCGATTTCCCTACATCGGCATTAAAAACGATCTCAGCCAGCATCAAAAGCGGACAGTCACACGGCTCTCCTTCTTTCGTTTCCTTCTGAGAATCATTCCTGTGCGTCAGCGGCATTATCATTGAAAGATAATAATCTGATTCCGATTCATCCCCACCCAAAGCTTTGGAACTATGAAGTCATTGTGACCTGACTCCCCCAAACGTTCGTTAACTATGTGAACGTTGAAAATGAATTATGTGGCCCGAATACTTAGCTTCAATCTTCCAGCCTAAATCATTCATCATGCTTAAAAATTATCTGAAAACTGCCTGGCGTAATCTTACCTACAACAAAGTGTATTCGCTGATCAACATTCTTGGTCTTGCTACCGGCATGGCCGTAGCAATGCTGATAGCATTATGGATCTGGGATGAACTTACATTCGATCGATATCATAGTAATCATGATCAGATCGCGCAGGTGATGACAACCTTTATTGATCAAAATAAACAAATGGAAACTACCACCGATGTGTGCATACCGATTGGTGATGAACTCCGTACGAAATATGGCAGCGACTTTAAAAATGTTTGCAATGGCTTCTTATAATTTCAGTCATGCATTGACCGTCGGGGATAAAAAGATTGCCGCTAGCGGGATTGTGGGTGGAGGATAATTTTCCTTCCATGTTTTCATTGAAGATGCTAAAAGGAAACAATCATGCATTAACTGATCCTTCTTCTGTTTTGTTAAGCGCATCGATTGCAAAAGCACTTTTTGGAAATGAGGATGTCAATCAATAAAATAGTGAAGTTTGATAATCGAGATAATTTTAAAGTGGCCGGTGTATTTGAAGATTTCCCCAAAAATTCTGTGCTATATGGAACCAAATTGTTGCTTCCCTGGAAAAAATTTATTACTGCTGAATTTTGGCTCAAAAATGCGACTACACAATGGAATTTTCACTCGTTTCAATCATTTGTGCAGCTTGCAGATCATATAGAAATTCAAAAAGAAACAGAAAAAATAAAAAATATAGTATCGGTGCATAAGGCAGCCACTGATCAGAAAGAACAAGCGCTATTATTCTCCGATGAACAAATGGCATTTATACAGCAATTTTAAAAATGGAAAATCAGCAGGTGGCCGTATTCAATTTGTCTGGTTGTTTTCAATAATCGGCGTGTTTATGCTGATGCTCGCCTGCATCAACTTTATGAATTTTTCAACAGCGCGAAGTGAAAAAAGAGCGAAAGAAGTAGGTATTCGTAAAACAGTTGGTTCATTTCGTCGGCAATTAGTGAGGCAGTTTTTAACTGAATCCGTTGTTGTAGCGTTTATCTCTTTATATTTTCTGTTGTTCTTGTTAATTTATTGATGCCGCTGTTCAATAAGCTTGCTGATAAAAACATGAAGTTACCTTGGGGCAGCCCGACTTTTTGGCTAACCACGCTGGCATTTCACATTTATTGTGGGATTTATTTCCGGCAGTTATCCTGCACTGTACCTTTCCAGATTCGAGCCAATAAAAGTCTTAAAAGGAACATTCCGAGTGGGCGCGTTTGCATCATTACCGCGTAAAGTATTGGTAATTATTCAATTTACTTTTTCTATTGCTTTAATCATCGGAACCATCATCGTTTTCAAACAAGTTCAATTCGCTAAAAACCGACCTGTAAACTATAAAACTGAAGGATTGATTATCATGAATGGTTATACCCCGGATTTTTAAGGTCATTATGATGCTTTAAGACAAGACCTCCTCGCAACAGGTGTCGTAGATAATGTGGCATCCACGTCAGCCCCACATCACCAATGTTTGGGCTAACAAGACCGGGTTTAACTGGCAGGGGAAAGATCCCGGCTTCTTGCCAGATTTTTGGTACCATTTACGTATCCGCGGATTTTGGTGAAACCATTGGCTGGAAAATTGCAGAAGGCAGAGATTTCTCGCAAGATTTTGCAACAGATAGTTCGAGTATAGTATTAAATGAATCGGCGGTAGAAACTAATCGGGTATGAAGCATAATATCATAGGACAGATCATTGAGTTCAATGGTAAAAATTATACGGTTATTGGTGTCGTAAAAGATATGGTAATGGAATCTCCGTATAAGCCAGTAAGACCAATGATTTTCTTTTATAACTCTAGTTGGACAAGTCAGATTATTCGCAGGTATAAAGCAGGGTGTGCCTATAAAGGATGCATTATCTAAAATAGCAACAGTTTTTACAACATACGACCCCAGCACACCCTTCAGTTACACCTTTAATGATGAAGATTATGCGAAGAAATTTTCCGATGAACAACGGCTTGGTAATCTTGCAAGGTTCTTCACCATTTTCGCCATCTTTATTTCATGCCTTGGATTGTTTGGGCTTGTATCATTCGTCGCGGAGCAACGCAAAAAAGAAATCGGTGTGCGTAAGGTTTTGGGCGCGTCGGTATATGATCTATGGAAAATGCTTTCAAAAGAATTTGCATTGCTTGTAATAATATCCTGTTTTATCGCTATTCCTTTGGCATGGATTTATTTACATGACTGGCTGGAACAATATGATTACAAAACTAAACATATCATTTTTTATTTTTATTTCTTCAGGTTTAGGTGCATTGGTAATCGCACTTATTACAGTAAGCTTTCAGGCAATAAAAGCAGCGACGGCAAACCCCGTAAAAAGTTTAAGAACTGAATAAGCGGGTGAATCTTTACAAATAATTAGGCGATCGGGGCGCACGCGAGTCATCCATTTTCAACCTCACGTTTTCGCTCTCACTTTTTACAGACATGATCGTTTGACTTTGTCATGACAGTCATGACGGCTGCTACTAGCTTTTTTGTTACCTAGACCTGTTTCTTGTCCCTCCAGTATGGCCGAACTGCCGACACCAAGCGAATGGTGGTTGCGAGATAAAATCATACACTATGCAATAAGGAGCTCTCGCTTTTGCGAGGGCTCCTTATTCGTAAGTAGACTTATGATTATTCAAGATGAGAAACTCCAACAGTACCTGTCTTGACCTCTCCAGCTCGCTTATAATTGGCGATAATTACTCCACTTGGCGTCGGCAAACTCTCCGTTAACGTAAAGGCTGCCGGTATCGCGCCATCGACAAACAACTTTTTTCCTGTGCCAAGTGTCAAAGGGTGAATTTGGAGTCGAAGTTCGTCCACTACATCATTCTTCAGTAACAGCTGGATAAGCTTGCCACTACCCCAGACCTGAATGTCCGGCCCATCCGAATTCTTGAGGTTTTTGATGTCTTCCAAACTCTCGATAAAGACGCTGTTTTTCCAGTCTGATTTTTTCATGGTCTTGGACACGACGTATTTTGTTCCATTGTTGATCCCTGGCCATAGTTTTGCATTTTGAGGCCAGTAGGTGGCGAAAATCTCAAATGTTTTTCTACCCAAAAGATAATCTGTAGGCTGCATTAATTTTTGCATGTCCTGACCAACAACTTCGTCGCCATATGGTGCGGTCCATCCACCATATTTGAAACCACCTGATGGATCTTCCTCAGGTCTGCCAATCCCTTGCATCACTCCATCCAAGGTAATCATTGATATGACTTTAATTTTTCTCATAGTTTATTCTTTAAAATTGATTTAATTACGAAACAAATTTCGGCGACAATACCATGCCGCTTGCAGGCTGATTGCGACAATTGCAGTGCCTAAATGCGACAGGTTGACGCTTGCTGGTATGCTGTAGAAATTATAAGTCCGGAATAATTCAAGGTGATACAGCTGGAACACACGCATAAACAGAGTTTAAATGACCGACATGAAAAAGGTTAGCACGATGTTGAATGAATGCTCCATGCTTTACCGCTCTATTCTACTATTAATGTTTCTTTTTCAGCTCTGCTGTATTTCGTGTAGCCAAAACGATAAGAGCAGCAGGTTGACAATTGCGAACGTGAATATCATTCCTCTTTATAAGGATACAATACTGAGAGGAATGGATATTGTTATTGAAAATGGCAGGATTCAGCATATTGAACCTGGAAAGTCTGCGTTGCGACAGGGATTGTTTATTGAAGGAAAAGGAAAGTATCTAATACCTGCATTGATTGACTGCCATGTGCATTATGGGTCCAACGCAACTTTATTTCAAGCCTACGATAGCCTTTACCTGCAGTATGGCATCGTGAAGGTTCTCGCATTGAATGGTACGCCTCAACTTTTGAAGCACCGCGACAGCATAAGAAAAGGTTTGGTGTTTGGGCCAGATATTCAGTGTTCCGGACCAAGGGTTAACGATTCGGGGATGACCGCGCTCCAGGCAAAAGGGTTATTGCAAAGCTTGAAGACAGCTGGTTACGATTTTGTAAAAATCTATTCAGACTTATCCGAAGAGGGTTTTAATGAAATCAGCAGTGAAGCACACAAGTATGGATTACGGATAGCGGGTCACATTCCGCAAAGAGTCACTACTTCAGGCGTTTTACATAGCAACCAGGAACTGATTGCACATGCCGAGGAATTTCTGTATAACCCGCCCGTCAATTATTTTATGGGCGATATTAAGATTCCCGAGAAACCGAATTCAATGTATATTCCGGCTTTGGCCGATTCTGTCAGGTTCTATCAAAAAACTGTCAGTCCAACACTTATTGCGTACAAGTCCATTCTTGAATCAGCAATCAACTTAGAAGCGTATATAAAAGCAGTTCCGTTGCCATTGTCTCACCCTATTGCGAAAGCATGGCAATGGTCAAAGGAGACAAGTTTTATTCCCAAAAAATTCAGCAGTACTTTATCTATTTCCCGTTTGCAATTTGGATACGAGTATCAATTAAAGCTGGTCGGTGCATTCAACAGGGCTGGTGTTTTGTTGCTGGCTGGCACGGATGCACCTACTCTTCCGGGATTGGTGCCGGGTCGTTCTTTGCACCAGGAAATGCAGCTGCTATGTGAGGCCGGGCTTTCAAATTATGAAGCATTAAAAGCGGCTACTATTAACCCGGCCCATTTTCTGAAGGCTGATGCGAATTTTGGGACAATTGAAGTCGGAAAGGAAGCTTCGTTCTTAATGCTGAATAAAAACCCGCTGGAGGACATTTCCAACACGTTGGAAATTGAATCGGTTTTTGTAAAAGGTAAACAAATGAAGAACAAAGCCGGTACAGGGAAATAGGAATTCGTATCGATTTATAATAGGCAGGAATAAGAGCGTTCCCATACCTGGCATTTCTTTCTTCTCGCAATTTGCATCCCAGGTCATGGTCTTCAGATGTCCGCATTCATTCCCTGCTGTTCAATAACGGACACTGACAAATTTATCCCGGTATTTCAAGTTATTGAGACTCAACAGACAGGCACTGTGGCACTCTCTTAGCGCGTAAACTTCTGAATTTTCATAAAACACGGTTATGTTCAGAAATTACTGGCTCACCGCATGGAGAATGCTGATCAAAAACAAGGGTTTTTCTGCTGTCAATATCGGCGGCCTCGCCATTGGTCTCACCGCCTGCATTGTGATCATGCAGTATGTTGGATTTGAACGCAGCTATGACCGCTTTCACCCCAATGCTGATAACATCTACAGGGTGACCAAGAAAAATTTCAACCTGGGTGTGATGACTGATAATAGTGCGATGACCTTTACCGCCACCGGACCAGATTTGAAAGCTTCATTTCCTGAAATAGAATCTGCTACAACAGTCAACGAAATATATGGAAGCGGTGTGATCAGCTACCGCGATGTCAAATTCAACGAAGACAAGGTGCTGTTCGCCGATTCGGCGTTCCTCCAAATGTTTAATTTTCCAGTGATCAGGGGAAACATTAAAAAAGGTTTCAACCGCCCTGGTACCATACTTATTTCTGAATCGGCTGCACGAAAATATTTTAATAATGAAGAAGCCATAGGCAAAACGCTTAAGGTGAATAACGATCTTTTTCTCGTAGCCGGAGTATTGAAAGATGTGCCACGGAATTCGCACCTGCAATTCGATTTTCTCATTTACTCCAGCTACAATCGTAATTGGAATAACTTTGACTTTTATACATATTTGTTACTTAAACCGGGAACAGATGTGAAGGCATTTCAGGCCAAGATTCCCGGCTTTATCGACCGTATTGAAGGTATGAGCAGCAAAGAAACGGTACTGGAGCTGCAACCGGTTACCGATATCCACCTGTATTCGCATATCCGTAACGAAGCAGAGGTGAATGGCAACAGCCGTTCGGTATATTTCCTCCTGCTGATTGCAGGTTTCATCCTGGCCATCGCCTGGGTCAATTATATCAATTTGTCAACCGCCAGGTCCGTCCGCCGTGCGAAGGAAGTAGGTATCCGCAAAGTGGTTGGTGCAGGCAGAGCACAATTGATCCGCCAGTTCCTTTTTGAATCGCTTGTAATCAATTTACTCGCTGCAGGCTTTTCCGCTCTTTTGTTAAGTATCGCATTACCCTATTTTTCGGAGCTCACGGGAAAACCGCTGTCGGGCCAGTTGTGGAACATTGGCGGTTACTGGTTGGGGTTTGCAACGGTGTTCGTTGCAGGTACCTTGTTGTCTGCCATCTACCCGGCATTTGTAATGTCTTCATTCAAACCATTAACGGTCATCAAGGGGTATGCAAAAACGAGTGGCGGACAAGCCCTGCGAAAAACGCTTGTGACGGTACAGTTTGTCGCTACAGTTTTTCTGCTTATCGGAACGTTTACGGTCTACAGACAGTTGCAGTATATGCGCGGCCAGGACCTCGGAATGAATATTAGCCAGACGCTGGTGCTTAATGGCCCGAAAATGAGCGGCGCCAACGAAGCATATAAAACATTTAAAAACGAAATCCTTCAATTGCCGGCGGTTCGCAAGCTCACGAGGTCGAGTAATGTGCCCGGAAAGGAGATATGGTCCGCAAACCAGGCATTCCTGTTATCTGCGGATCCCGAGACTGGTATTGCGATGAATGAAGTGGACATCGATGAGGACTTTGTTGACGCATTCCAGATACAGATGCGCAGCGGGCGCAACTTGTCGGAAGCTAACCTGGCTGATGTAGACGATGGCATTCTATTAAATGAGACTGCATCACAGTCGCTCGGATTTCTGAAACCGGAAGATGCGCTTGATAAGCAGGTAGTATTCCGTGGTGACACATCTCGGGTAAAAGGGGTGATAAAAAATTATCACCAGGAGTCGCTGAAAACCAATATTGATCCAATCATATTCAAGCTGGGAACGGCATACACATCGTTTTATTCGCTCAAGGTGAATGTTAGTGATCTGGACCGTACAATTGCTGCTATCGCACATTCGTACCGGAACTTTTTCCCTGACGATCCATTTGAATTTTTCTTTCTCGATGATTTATTCAACCAGCAGTACCAGAGCGACCAGCAGTTGGGCCAGATCTTTTTGTGGTTTGCCTGCCTGGCGATTCTTGTTGCTTGCCTTGGACTGTTTGGATTAGCGTCGTTTACTATTGCACAGCGTACGAAGGAAGTAGGAATAAGGAAAGTGCTTGGGGCATCTATGTCGGGGATCATTATGCTGTTATCAAAAGATTTTCTGAAGCTGGTGGTTCTGGCGTTTGTGATTGCGATGCCATTGGCCTGGTACAGTATGCACTTGTGGCTGCATGACTTCGCATACAGGGTGCCGCTAGGCTGGATAGTATTTGCTGTCTCGGGAGGAATTGCGTTGATAATTGCCGGAGTGACGGTGAGCTTTCAGGCGATCAGGGCAGCCTTGTCGAACCCCGTGAATACATTGAGGACGGAATAAGTTATTTATTCAGTCTTCACACTTTTCAACGCCTACCCAAACCTACGGCCATGGTGCTGATATTTTCCTGGAATTCATCTAACTATTCCTTTGCAACGGCAATTGAGCTGTGCATGAACAACGCGGAAAGGCACCAATCTTATTCTGAATACCACAACCATACCAGTCATGAATAAGGCAGTATCATACGACTCCCTGTGTTATGGCTCTGTCCGGAATTGACCGGGGTAACTATGGCTTGAAGAAATAGGACACCATCTCGCCATTAGTCAAGTGCTTAACTTGACCTGTCTGCCTATTATACTACACAAAACTTACTGAAAATAGATGCCATGCTCGAAAATGATGGGTGATTGTTTCACATGTAACGGGCGAGAATGGGTTACGGCATGCACATAGAACTTTGCTCGACGTCAGAAGCAGAAACCCGGACTTCCCCAATTCTTTCGCGATGTGGGCTAATCATCTCATACCCCGGCTATGGATTCCGTCGTCGTTGGCGATGAGGATTTTCATGCAGGAGTTGTTGCGATTTCTGGGCCAGCGGGCCCGGCCGCAGCATGAATCTTAACGCTTAATAGTTAATGAGTTATGAGATCTTGTGGTCCAGGAGCTGCTCTCACTTCGCGATAGCAGATTCGGGATAACTTTGTGATAAAGTCTCATTTTTCCAAATCTGCTCAAGCTTTAAGATTTATGCTGCGAAGCTGGCATAGCTTTAATAGTAATACCGCCACATGAAGAAAGCCAAGATTATTCACAACCCCACAGCCGGAAAAGAAACACACAGTGAAACCGATTTAAAAGCTGCCCTGGAAGAACATGGTTACAAGTACAGCTACTGCTCTACGAAAGAGAAAGGCTGGAAGGATATCGAAGAAGACACTGAATTCATCGTTGTAGCTGGTGGTGATGGTACTGTTCGTAAAACGGCTGTGAGGATGCTCAACAAATTGGACTGGAAAAAGCTGCCGCCAATTGCGTTGCTTCCACTAGGCACTGCTAACAACATTTCGAAGGCACTCGGCATCAAAGGAAATCCGTCCAAAATTCTAGGAAGTATAGACAAGAAAAATACGCAGGCATTCGACGTAGGCCGCGTCGAAGGTCTGGAAGAAAAGGAGATGTTCCTGGAAAGTTTTGGTTTCGGGGTCTTTCCCAAGCTCATTAAGGAAATGCGGGACCACCCGGTTGCCGACTCTACCTCACCTGAAAAGAAAATCGCCATCGCCCAACAGATCCTGCGCGACATCATCTCGAAGTATGAAGCGCCTGAGTTTGAAGTTACCATCGACGAAACGGTCCACAAAGGCAGATACCTGCTGGCTGAAATCATGAATACGGGCTCAATTGGACCAAATCTCAATATCTCTCCTACGGCGGATACCAGCGATGGTAAATTGGAAGTAATCCTGATTCCCGAAGCCTCCCGCGATGAATTTGCTGACTATGTTGGCAGTAAACTCAGCGATACTGAATCGGAATTTCATCCGCAAATCCTCTCCGGCGAAAAGATCATCATCAGGACGGATTGCAAACACCTCCACGTGGATGACGAGCTCAAGGACCGGGGAGATTCTGAAAAAGTAAAAGTGGAAGTGGACAAAGGGTTTTTGACGTTCCTGAGAGCGTAGGCTGGCGGATGTCTGTCTGAAAGCTTAGATGTGTCTGCTCCAATTAAAGTCCACGAACAGGTAGAGATGGACTACCAGGATATCTGCCGAATTGAATATTGAATAATCAACACGACTATTTCCAACGCTTTGATCATCGCTTACGCTTTGAAGTTTCACACCCGCGGGCCATTTTGACTTATCGTTTAGGGATTAATGGCGGGTTAAATACGATCAGGATCATTGTCGGAATAAAAAGCGCAAACCGTGTAAGAAACAAACACCTGGAGAAGATTGATGAGTTTCATTTTCAATGATGTCAGTTTCCAAAAGAAAGTTTTTGTAATTTTTACTTTTCAAAATGCTGGTAAACTCCAACATATTACGAACCATACCAGCATTAATCTCTTCTTCCAACGAGCCTACAGATACATATAATCTAACCGGTAAGTCAGTATGATTTCCGGCGTATTTCTTTAAAAGTGATATAATGTATTTGTCTTTATACCAGATAGAAGGACTGCCAATAATGTAGTTCTGAAAGAGATAAGGCTCGGCTAACATTGTGTAAAGTCCAAACGACCCTCCAAGCGAAAAACCGGCATAAGTTCTTTCCTTACTTTTTATCCGGTAATTTTTTTCAATAAACGGAATCAAATCCAGTTTTATAAATTTTAAAAAATCAGCACCGCCACCTGATTTAATATCACCTATTGCCATATCCTTATCCGATTCGGGATTACTTATCGGAGTAAGATCCCGTAATCTTAATGCTAACCATTTGTTCCATTTATCGTCAATCGTTTTCTCCGAATCTAACGAATAGGCAATCCCAACTATTATAGTCTCAGGCATTTCATTTGTCCACTGAAGGTTATGAGCCATTCCGGTCAGCATTCCAAAATAGGTATTGGCATCGGTTAAATATAATACCGGATATGCAGAATCAGTGGTATTGTAACTGTCAGGAATCCAAATATAAACGTCATAACTTTTGCCATTCTGTGCGGAGTGCAGAACCTTAAGTTCTGAATTCATTATGGTTACTGGCTGACCTTGACGTGGGTTTTTGCTTTGTGCTTGCGCAAATATTGGAAAAGCGATTGCAACTAATAATAGTGTTTTGTAAAGCATGACATAAATATAAAAATATTCGTCAAACTTGGTCAATAACAAGCGTGGTGCTGCTGGTTGAGCGGAATTACACACATTTGCCTTGGACTGTTCGTGGATCAACCTAATGAAAAGAAAATTTACTAAAGAGATAATTCATCCCAGCTCAACTATATCCCGACAGGGCAAAGCACCAACTTATGGGAGACTTGCCGATGTAGTATTCAGGAACGAAAGGTATTCCTGGAGATATTCTTTTGGGGTGGTCCGCCATTCTGTGATGCGCGACACATTTGTTTTTATACACTGGTAAGAGAAGTCGTTCAGGATGTCGGTCACCTTTTTGTTAGGCGTAAGCTGAGTGGTGGGACTTGCTGTAAATGCACCGCGGGTACCGGTTTTTTCGCTTCTAGCAATTTCCAGCATCGCATAGTACACCGGTAACCGCGCAGACCGTACACGACTGTGAATAATGGGCGTGTTAATGACTTTCTTCTCGGCCCTGTCGAATATCTCGTTGTAGCGCGCAATTAACGATTCGCTTAAAAATGTTTCTTTATCGTCTACGGGCGATCCGAAGATGGACATCTTGACGCCCGTCTTCGACTGGTTGTTATCATGAAGAAGATTAATGTATTCTTTGATAGCTGGAGCGGCGTCGCCGTAGTACCCGGTTAAAAATTCGTCCATTTCTTTTTGAATGTCGACGTCAGGATTCCATTCCAGTCTCGCAAGAAGATATGCACGCAACTGGGAAAATTCTCCTCCCCGATCCCTGTTTCCCTGTTCAAAAAGAGCTGACACCCGGTTCCTATGCAAGAATTGAAGATTAGGTTGCAGTATCCTTAGATTGGGAAAGGGTGCAAGTAGGTTGGAGAAACGTATGACGTAGTCCCAGACCAGTATATTGTCCGTTATCTTCCCCCATCCCACCAGGTCTTCGCTAAATGCAGTATCAGCTATTTCCATCGGGTTGTTCCTGGAACTTTCAATACTGCACAGCATGATATTTACATTTTTGCGCGGCGCAATTCCCCTGGGTGGAACCCTCGAATATTGATAAGCGAGGGTCGAGATGATTTTGTCGGGAAAGCTGTCCGCCACTTTATTCACGAATGTCAGCAATGACCCCATTCCCAGCGCCGGATATTGCTCTCCGCCATGAGTGGAAAGCATTTTTTCTTCGGGCCGGAACGCGGCGAATTGCCCGTCAAGTTTTGCGCATGCATCGCAGCGGCAAAAGTTGACGTTATCATTTTGACTGACGGACCAATAGAGGGCATCCGGATTTTTGTCCATTGCCGATTTGAGATTTTTGCAGACGATCTGGAGCACCTCTGGATTGCTGAGGCACAATTGCGCTTCGGGCTGCACGCTGCTCTTGTCCCAGGAAGGAACAAGCCCTGTGTGGCGCTGGCCGTCATAAAAGCTGAAATATTCAGGGTGCGTCGCTCCATACTCCGCCGGGTCGAGCAGCGTGTGGAAGGTATGCACAAATAGACCCCATTGACTTTTTTCGCCGTTTTTGTCGCTGACAGAATTCAGCTTGTGCCAGTCCATGAATTCCGGGTCCGACACCTCGTTATAATATACTTCGCGGAACGAAAAGGCAGGCAACTGTGTGTCGTCTATTTGTTGAAGCGCGATCTTTTTTCTTTTGGGGACATAGGTTTCATCGGCTGCATATTTTCGGCACCCCAGGTACTTGTCCAGGAAAGTATAGACCCCGTATAGGACGCCTTTTTTATTGCCACCGGTAATGATCAGTTGTTTGTCAACTGTACGAATGAGAAGTCCATCCTGTTTAAATGATGCGTATGAAATATTTTTTACCTTCGACCTGTTCACGTTACCGATTAATATTTCCGCGGGCTTCTCCTGCTCGTTATCGAACGACGTTGGCAGTGTCACGCCGGTCATCCTGTACAGATAATCCTGCAAGGTTTTGGCGGCCTGTACTTCAATGGCGGTCGGCTTTTCAGGCATCACGATCGAATAGGCGGATTTTCCTTTGTTGACCAGTGTAATTTCCTGGGCGCGCGCAGTAACAGCCGATAGGACAACAACGAATAGATAGAACGGTTTACGCATTGACTTTTGATTTAACGGGTAGAATCAATCGATACGAATGATTCATAGGTATGAGCAAATTAATCTTTTTTCAAAGGATGACCTTGCGGCAAACCTTTTGTTGTGACGTCGTACTTTGCTTTGCATAGTCAAATTACCCGGTTCACCAAAGGAATTTTACGAATTAGCGCAACTAGCATGTAGGAAAATACAATACTTAAAATACAGGCCATAACATATTTAATAGTTGGTTTAAGTGTTAAAGATTCCAGGATAATAGTAACACCAACTACAACAGCAGAATGGAAAAGATAAACCCCGTATCTATTTTCTCTTAATATTAATAAAGTAGAATTTGAAGCGTTGAGTTTTTTCTTAAATAGATGAAGAAAAAAACCAGAAAAACCAATACACAAAAAGATTTGGGCAAATGAAAGAGAAACAGATTCCCAGCTAAGGCCCATAAATCTATTAATTAGAGGCGGGTGCTTTGTAAGAAGATAAATAATCACACAAAAGTAGGTGGCTGAAATAAGTGAGATGGGAAACCATGTTATTGCCACCTTTCTGCAAAGATCATCAAGCCAACCTTTTCTATATACTAATAGTCCTATTGCATACATGAAAATGTAAGGAGTGATATTAGAAAGCTCTATGCCGATAAAATTTTGTCCAAGTGGGAAAAATTGCCGCACCAGGAATGTAAGACCACTGCATAGAACAATAATCGTCAATATATTTACATGTGTGGGGATATTGTCTGATAGATATTTTGAAATAGAAAAATGAGGCTTTATTAATTTCCAATAGAAAATATATAGTAACTCAAAGGTTATCAACACCAGAATAAACCACACATGAGAAGTATAAGGTTTAGTGTTTTGCAGTAATACATAATTAAACCATGACAATTGAGTTGTCTTATTATGGATTTCAATATAATATAAAATACTTGGGGCAAGAATAGTCATTACAAATAACAATGGTACCACCAGGCGAATCAATCTTGCTTTTATAAATTTGCGTATCCCTTTTTTCTCTAATGAAGGAATTGTTAAAAAAGCGGAAATGAAAAAGAAAAGGCTCATTGAAAAGGATGCCTCGACTCCAGTTAAGGCTGAAAGGGAAATTTGAATTGCGCCTGTCAGTTTTTCAGATGTAACATAGCACCAGCCGCCCATTGTCCCATAGCCAATACTGACATGATGGAGTACAACCAGAATGGATAAGAATATCATTAGATTATCTAAATAATAAAGTCGTTTCACATTGCTACATCTAATTTGGTATTATAAATAAATGCTTTGATAAGTGATTTGTACATATGCGGCACAGCACTAAAATTGTCGTATTAGGCAAAATAATAACAAAATTACTCATTGATTTTCAGGAATATAATATTCGCTTTCCTGAATTGTGAAGTGCGTCAATACAACCTTCTTTATATGTGTTTATCTAAGTATAAGCCATTAGCCCCAGCCCAAAATCTGTAATGCCAACATAAAAAACGTTAAGTGGGGGGAAGTTGTAGTAGATTCATACTGCATTGTAGATGGGTAAGAAAAGTAAAATGCAGCTAATTGAAGTAATAGGCTTATTTCCCAATACAAAACTTACTAAAAATATAATCCAGCTGGTCATCGTTGGCGATCTCGCCGCTGATCTCGTCCAACCCCAGGCACGGACGGAATATCGAGCAATAACAGGTCTGAGATGTCACCAGCCCGCCTTGATTACTTCTGCATATATTAATATGCACTCACCGATGAATAGGCTGTCGCCTTTCACCTCAAACTGCACCCACACGCGTGTCATCTAGACCATTCTACCAGGCTAATTTCAACAGTGAAACTCCCTGGCGTGGTAATGTAAACTTAATATCAACTTCTCCTTTGTTAACGCTTACCCATTCCGGCGAACCGGTCATGTGCAATTGTCCTGCTTTTTCCAACTCTTTGATTTGTTCAGCCGAGGGGTTTTGCGGCGAGCCCATTTTCTTCCATAACTCGTAGGAATTGCTGTGCTCTTCATCTATGCGATAATGGTGTAACAATATCTGTTTTGCTGGAATACCTTTCAGTTGCACACTTACTGTTTCGGCTTGAGGTCTTACATCGTCATCATGATAATTCCATACCATCACGGTGGCTCCTTTTTCATCCCTACAAGCCATTCCACTAATATCAGAATACGATCTTCTGAAACTTGAATCAACAGCAGTACGCAGATCGTAACTATGATCGGAAGTAAGGCTTACACGATTGCCTTTCATCATTCCAAACATGCGGAATACATTCAGCACGGGTTTATCAACTCCATTCGTAGCCAGATCCCTGAAGCCATAAAACCAGGGTTGGTTTTCAAATTCAAACGACCATGAAACTGCGCCTTTAAAATTAACTTTATATAGATCTGCCAGTACATACTTGCGGGCAAAAGAAGCGGCCGTATAACTGGAGTACATGGTGCCATTGCGATAAGCATTTTCAGGATTAGTATGCATGCCGCAGGCCGCACAACCTTCAGGATCTGATTCACCAATGATCACAGGCAGTTTTTTAAACTGAGGATAATCAGCAACAAACTTAAATCCCGCTTCAATATCTCTTAACTGTGTTCCCATGTTCATGCGTACATGACCATCAACCAAACGGGGCGCACCTTTGGCATGAAATAAGATGGCATCTACAGGCGCACCAATCTTTTTAGTTGCATAATTAGTATCCTGTAAACAATGTTTGGCCCAGGCATGTCAGCCATTTCTGGGCATTGGCGCCTCCTGTTCCTGCTATATTTATACCTCCGATTTTTGCTGTAGGCAATGCTCTTTTTACTGCATCAGCACTGTAATCATATAACTTGAAGAACTCTTCCATGGTTCCTTTCCAATAAGCCATTAGGCTCATTCCATACTTCCCAATACCAACTCTCCACTTCTTTTTGCCCATAACGGTCAACGCTATGCTTCACCCATTGGTAAACCAACTCGCCCCATTTTTTATAATCTTTTGGCGGATATGCCCAGCCTGTCATGATCTTCCGTAAGGATCGCCTGGTTTCCAATCATGTCTGTACGGTTCGGGACGTGTAGATAACGCTTCAGGCATAAAACCTATTTGCGCAAGCGGTTTCATTCCCCTTTGTATATAAGTATCGAAAATGCTGTCTATGATACGCCAGTTGTAAACAGGGCTTCCATCCGCATCTTCTGTGTACGCATTGGTTGATCCCCATTTCAGCGCCGCTACACCATCACCTGTCACCAGCAAGCTATGTGCACGCACATATACAGGCACAGGAGATAAAGCTGCAATTTCAGAAAGCAATTTTTTGCCATCCTTCATATAGGTGTAGTTTGGCTCATCATAACCAAACCAGGCCCATGCCGGATACATAGGCCCTATGGTTTTATTCAGATCAATACTAATGTTAGCGGTCTCACCGCGCAATACATTTTCCTGCGCTAAACTTTGTATTGTAAACAACTGAAGACCAAGAACCAGGATACCTACAACAAGCATTATTAATGAACGAAATATTTTATACATGGATTAAATTTTATTACTTATAAACTTTTGGCTTCCTAATAACAACGATGACTGTCGATTTAAGCTATTAAGACTTCGCTAAAGCGGGGAAAACTTTCTGGTGAAATAAAGTAGTGTTGGTTGTTATTTTGTTATCGTTGTCTGTGCAGTGAATACATCACCGCAATGCTGACAAACTTTCTTTTATACGCATGTTACTACTCATAACAACAAAAAATAGTTAAAGAAAATGGCCAAAAGTTGCATGATGCTTTACACTGCCTTTTACTGCCATCATTTCACTTTTGAACAAGCTGCTTTGTACCAGATGAAGTTATAAAAAAAGAGGTCCAATTATGGTACAACAAACCAATTAAAATGGAGAAGAAACGTCAGTTTCCTGAAATGACCGTCTGTACAGTGTTGTAAAAGAATAAGATAAGAAAAATAAAGTTAAGTGGAGTAGGTGACCTACTTTCCAATACAAAACTTACTGAAAATATAATCCAGCTGGTCGTCGTTGGTGATCTCGCCAGTGATCTCGCCGAGGTAATGAAGGCAGCGGCGAACATCGAGGGCCAATAGATCGGTGGCTACGCCGGCATCGAGACCGAGAAGAATGTCTTTTAGTGCAGCTTCCGCCAAGCGCAGAGATTCATAATGACGAATATTCGTTACGATGGTATCGTCGGTGGACAAACGCTGCGCGGCCTTGTTGAACATAGATTGTTTCAGGTTGTCGAGATGGGGATCGTTCTTTGCAGAGATGAACAAGGTGTTCTCCAGCTTGTTGAATTTCTCCAAAGCTGTTTCCATTTTAAGTAGATCGGTCTTGTTGCCGGCGAGTAATAGTTTATTTGGATCTACTTTGTATAAAGAAGCAAGACCTTTTAATTCATCCACCTCCGTTTCATTAACATCAAAAACATAAACCACCAGGTCGGCACCTTTGATCTTCTCATAGGTCTTGTCCATCCCGGCCTGTTCGATGATATCCGTGGTGTGCTCCCTGATCCCGGCAGTGTCGATCAATCTGAACAAGACGCCATCAATATTCAACACCTCTTCAATAGTGTCTCTTGTGGTTCCCGCAATATCGCTGACGATGGCGCGGTTCTCATTGAGCAGGTTGTTGAGCAAGGTCGACTTGCCGGCATTGGGCCTGCCTACTATCGCCACCCGAACCCCGTTCCTGATCACGTTGCCAAACTTGAAGGAGTCCAATAGTCTCCTGGTGACCAGCGAAGCCTCCTGCAGGACTGTGTAGAACTGTGTCCTGTCGGCGAACTCCACATCTTCCTGCGAGAAGTCGAGCTCCAATTCAATGAGTGCGGAAAACCTGATCATCTGTTCCCTGAGGTTGGCCAACACGACGGAAAACCCTCCCCTCATGGCGTGGAGAGCGGTGTCCCTGGCCACTTCGGTACTGCTGGCAATCAGGTCGGCCACAGCTTCTGCCTGGGCGAGGTCGAGTTTCCCATTGAGAAATGCGCGCTGGGTAAATTCTCCGGGTCTGGCTAGCCGGGCACCGGCCTCCACACAGGTCTGTATCACCTCCTGCTGTATAAAGGGGGAACCATGACAGGAGATTTCGATGACGTCCTCACCGGTGTAGGACCTTGGACCGCGGAAAAGGGAAAGCACGACTTCATCGATGACCCGGTCTCCTGATTTGATCAGGCCGACCAGAATGGTGTGGCTGGGTTGATTCAGGAGGTCCCTGGATGGAAAGAGGTCGTTAATAATTTCGAATGCCTTGCTTCCACTGATCCGGATCACCCCAATGGCGCCTACTCCGGGCGGAGTGGCGAGCGCAATAATGGTATCGTCCCAGGTTGATCCATACATGAGGCAAAAGTAAAAGTTAAAAGTTAAAGCTGAAAAGTTGTGCATTTCTCTGCCCGGCATAAGAGAATCTCACGCAAAGGCGCCAAGCCTGCCTGACGGCAGGCCGCAAAGGCCGCCTTCGCCCCTCTGGGGCTTCGGCGAGCCAAGCAAAACTTCCTCATGTGTTCTGTTTCCCGAAAAAACAAAAGTGGAGACTAATAGGTCCGGACGTATAGTTCCGGGCCCCTAAACACCCAAACCATAGATTATGTCACGCTTTTTTTTGCTGCCAGCCATGCTGGTATTTACTCTCGCGGCCAATGCCCAGGTTTCACCGAACTCCTATGCACTCAACAGACCTACTCAGAACTACCGTCCCGAGTTCATCGAAACAAAATACCTGAACGATGTCAATGTAAACGCCATCCGGCATTTCGCCAAGACCTTTGGCGAATCCACCGACGAAAACTGGACCACAACAGAAGATGGATATCGCGCCGACTATGTGAATAATGCCATCATCTATCACATCGAATACAACAAGGCCGGCAACTGGATCAGCACCCTGCGCGTTTACCAGCGCGAATCATTGCCCACACAGATCTCCGATCTGGTGCACGCCGAATTCCCCTTCTTCACGATCCTTACCACCAATGAAGTCTCGACCGGCGACAACCTGGCCTACTTGATCCAGATCCAGGATTCGACCACACTCAAAACCATCTCCATCGTCGAAGGAGAACTGAAGACCCTGAACAGCTACCAGCGAGGCGACCTCTGAAACTTCCAACGAATCTTAACATTTTGAAAACATCGCCGCTGTTCTATAACTGGGACCTCGCATCCCGCCACCATCCATACAACTTAATAACCACTCATCATCTCTAACCGACCGGGACGACAGGTTCGGTTCAACTATCCTTAATTAACGCATCGCAACTTAAGCATCCTAAATGCGCCACTACTGCTCAGCGATGTGAACAATGATCACCGAATAAAAAAACTTTCGGACTGCCTGTAACATATCATCCATGCCCTGCGTCATATTTTACAGAAGGCCGGATTTTAAAAATGAAAAGGCTTTCCAGGCTAACGGAAAACTGCAATGAACCCGAACATCAAAAGCAAATCCGCAAGATTCGGGTTTCTAACCTCCAAAGCCGTGCATAATTTTACATCATCAGAACGAATGCTGCTGATCTAACCGACCCCGAATACTATAACAACAAGACCATAGGCCCAACGCTGAAAACCGCTCCTGCAGCGGGGTGGAGAAGAACTGCCCGACGCGATAACTACGGCTCTTTTAATAAGAAACAAACCATCAGAAACAATCAAAGAAAAATTGATAATCATTAAAACCGCTTACCATGTTTAATAACCGATCACCCATCCAAATTGAATGATAAAAGTGCTTTAACTTCTTACACGCAGATTGCTATACTAGATTTACTACGCATATGCAGCTGTCCGTTAGTCCCTCAATAATCCGGATGCAAAAGCCGGGAAAACATAACCAGATTTTTTACAATACTAAATACCAGACAATGCCTAAAATGATGTTAATGATCGGTGCCGTCGCAGCGGCCGCGCTGATCTCCAGCTCCGCCAATGCACAGCCTTCCGACGAGTTTGCCTCTAAAGCAGATGCGGCAAAGTCCATTCAATCGGTAACAACTTCATCAGCTTTCAAAAACAGCATGCACATTTCAGCCATGCGGCATTTCGTGAAAAACTTCGGGGAGGACCTCAACGAAAGCTGGAGCGCAAATAAAGAAGGCACTCGCGCAAGATTCCAGAAAGAGAATGCCCTTTACCTCGTCGACTATGACAAGAAGGGTAAATGGTACTCTACCATCCGGATCTACAATGAGAAGAGCCTGCCCAAGGATGTAAGGAACACCGTGAAATCTGTCTACTACGACTTTGATATCGTTACTGTCACAGAACTCACAGTTCCAAGAAACACATTATATTTTGTCAAATTACAGGACGATAAGTCGCTTAAGACGGTAAGAGTGGTAGACGGCTATATGGAAGAAATAGAAGATTTCGACCGGGGAGACAGGTAAAGATTTCCACGAAGTAGTTTTACTAATGCTATTTAATTTTCGGCGATATATCTTGCGCCGTCAATCAAATCAGGAGGTGGTGAATGAACGTGCTTAGTTTATCACCTCCACAACAAAAGCAACATTATTCTCGTTATCGCACGTACAAAAAAATCCAATGATATCCAAGATCCCTACCCTCATCTGCTCAACAGCAGCAGCGCTTCTTGTCTCCGTAACCTTAAATGCTCAATCAGGCGACAATGACCTTTCAAGGACCGAAGTCCCCGCAAGATTGGTAACTACGACTTCATTCACTCCCGATGCCCGTGAGATCAGCTCAACAGCAAGAGCACACTTCGCGAAAACTTTCGCTGTGGATACTGAAGAGTGGAGCAATTCCAGCTATGGCTCACGCGCCACCTTCCGTAAAGACGGGATAACTCATCTCGTCGACTACGACAAAAAAGGTAAATGGTCCAGCACGCTCCGTATCTACGGAGAAAAGAACTTACCGAAAGACGTGAGAAGTCAGGTAAGGTCGGTGTACTATGACTATTCCATCGTTACCGTGTCAGAACTCACCGTTCCCCAACACCTCATCTATTTTGTAAAGGTTGAAAATGAAACAACCCTGAAAACAGTGAGAATTGCGAATGGCGAAATGGAACAGATCCAGGAATTCAACAGAGGAGATAAATAATTCGATCCTCTCTAACTAAATCATAAAAATAAAGGTCCGGTCGATTACAGTGCTCCTAAAAAGAGTGCTGTTGTCGACTTTTTTTTATTTCTTTTGTTTCAGGCCATCCACCCTTGGGCGGGGATTCTTGTACAACTTGCCATCCTTCATCACAAATGAAACCTTCTCCATTACTCGGATGTTGTCCTCGGGATTGCCATCAACCGCCACGATGTCTGCATACTTGCCCTTTGTAATCGATCCAACCTTATCCTTCCATCCCAGGAGATCCGCAGCGCTGATCGTTGCCGCCTGGATGGCCTGCACAGGAGTCAACCCGAACTTCACCATATAAAAAAACTGCTTGCCGTTGTCGCCGTGCGGATACACACCCGCATCGGAGCCAAAAGCTATCTTCACACCGGCCTTCACCGCCGCGGCAAAACTTTCGCGTTGCTTCTGCCCTACCAAGCGCTCTTTATCCACAATCTTCTTTGGATAACCCAGCTTCGCATACTCACTGAGTATGTAGTCATCATTGTATATATCCGCGACCAGGTAGGTGTTGTGTTGTTTCATCAGCTGGATGGCCTCGTCATCGAGAAAGCTGCCATGTTCCACAGACACCACCCCTGCCTTGACTGCCATCTTGATGGCAACCGTTCCATGGGCATGGGCGCAGGTCTTCCTGCCCCAAACTTTGGCCTCCGCAACAATGGCGTTCATCTCCTCTTGTGTGAATTGTGGCGCACCGACACTTTCCTCTTCGCTCAGCACTCCTGCACTCGCCCCAAACTTGATCAGGTCCGCACCATATTTGATATTATACCTTACCTGCTTTCTCAACTCATCCACCCCATTCGCCACACCACTCATGTTCTTTGGCCATTCGAAATCCAGGAAGGGTGAAAAACCATTGAGGTCCCCATGACTTCCCGTTGAACCAATGAACAGCGTAGCCACCAGCATCCTCGGTCCGTCAATGGACCCGTTGTTGATGGCATTTTTCAGCGCCACGTCAACAAATGCTCCTGCTCCTACATCCCGTACCGTCGTGAACCCCGCTTCCAGCGTGCGTTTGGCAAAGGTTGGCGCCAGCACGGCGCGGTCCATCGGTGTCCTTCTGAATATGTCTCCATAATAATCACCGGTGGGTTGGTCAGTGAGGTGGGTATGACAATCAATCAAACCCGGCATCACGGTGGAATTACTAAGGTCGATGACGGTTGCGTTTTTTGGTATCGCCAGCCCCGGACCAACATCCGTAATCATGTTAGAGTCGATCAGGATAACCTGGTTGGTGAGTACCACTCCTTTTTCGGTGTCGATCAGTCGGCCTGCCTTGATGGCCGTGATCTTCGACTGCGCTGAGATATTGATGAGCAGGGCCATTGCGGCCGCTAACAGGATTGCTTGCTTCAAAGTAGAAATTTTGTTGCTGAAGATAAGGCAGAATTTCCACGCAGACTTACCAGGAAGCCGATGCAAAGATTATTAAAACTATTCGGAGCGTAGACTATTGACCGGGTTGGCAATGGCGGCACGGATGGCCTGGAAACTCACGGTCACCAGGGTGATAACCACAGCCAACACAGCCGCGAGGGCAAAGACGGTCCAGCTGAGATTGATCCTGTATGCAAAATCCTGCAGCCAACGGCTCATCACATACCAGCCAACGGGCGCGGCAATAATAAAAGCGATCAACACTAATTTGAGAAAATCCTTCGACAGCAAAGAAACGATGCCTGCTACATTTGCACCGAGCACCTTGCGGATGCCGATCTCTTTGGTGCGCTGTTCCGCCGTTATTGTCGCCAGTCCAAACAAGCCCAGGCAGGCAACAAGTATTGTGAGGGAAGTAAATATCCCAAGCACTTTGCCAATCGTCTGTTCTGCCTTGTACATATTATTGTAGCGGTCGTCGAGAAAGGAATAGAAAAAGGACTCTTCGGGTTTGAAGTCGTCCCAGTTTTTTTTCATGGTAGACAATACCCCGGAAATATCTGCAGTTTTTACTTTCGCGATCATGGTGCCGAAGTCGGAGCCCAGTGTGATCACCAGTGGGGTGATCTTTTCATGCAGGGACCTGAAATGGAAATCCTTCACCACACCAATCACATGATAGGTGGTGCTGATCCCGCTGTTCTCGCGGTGAGTGATTGTATGCCCGATGGCATCCTTATTCCAGCCAAATAATTTCGCGGCGGTTTCATTCAATATCATGGCCGTAGAATCGGCACCATAGTCCCTGGAAAAATTCCGCCCGATTGCCATTTCTATGCCCAGTGTGGGTATGTAATTTTCATCCGCTTCATAACGCAGGGTCTTGATACTTTCGGAGGTACGACCGTCGCGGGACACAAAAAAATTGTTGTTGTTGGATGGCCCTGCGGGCAGATAGCTGGAGGAGGATACACTGACGATCCTTGGGTCGGCGAGCAACTGCTGCCGGTATGCCTCCTGGTTCTTGCCCAGCCAATAGGTGTCTGATATCACCACTACCTGGTTCTTATCATAACCCAGTTTCTTATGTTGAATATAAGAAAGCTGATTGTAGACCACTGCCGTTGACACGATCAGAATAATGGAGATGAAGAACTGGAAGATCACAAGACCACTTCTGAGATTAATAGCGCCTTTACCATAAGTAAACTTTCCTTTTAATACCGTTATGGGATTGAAGGAGGACATGAAAAAGGCCGGGTAACTTCCCGCAAGTATGCCGGTGAGTAAACCAAACAACAACAGGCCCGGGAGTACCAGGGGATTGCTCCTTAACTGCGCCGACAGGTCCTGTCCTGCGATATCACTGAACAAGGGGAGGGCCCAGAATACCAATCCTACAGCCAGGACAAGGCCGATACCCGTTAACAGCAGGGATTCCAGCAGGAACTGCCTGATGAGCTGACCCTTGCCAGAGCCAATCACCTTTCGTACGCAGATTTCCTTTGCCCTTGAGGAAGCCTTGGCCGTGGCCAGGTTCATAAAATTGATACAGGCGATCAGCAGTATGAAGATGGCCACCGCTGTAAAAATATATACATAGCGGATGTCACCATGAACCGCAATGTCCCCGGTGAGATCAGAATGCAGGTGAATGTCGGTGAGGGGCTGAAGACGCAATCCAAGATGATTTCCATTGGCCTTGAATTGCTTCATGGTCATGCCCATTGCCTGTAACATTTGCGGGCCTGCATATTTTTCAAATAATCCGGGAAGTCTTTTATCGATCTTATGGTAGTCTACTCCTTTAGCGAGCAACACATAAGTATAAAAGTTTGAAGTCATCCAACTGGGGTCGCGCGCCTCCGGAATCGTTGCCAGGGAGCCGAGAACGGAATACCTGATATGTGAACTGGTGGGCATTTCATTGATGAGACCGGTAACCCTCATGGAGGTATGTTGATCTGGAAATTCTATCATCTTACCCATCGGGTCCTCATTGCCGAAATATTTTTTTGCGGTCGCGGTGGTAATTACGATGCTGTTTGGTTCAATCAGCGCCGTGCCGGGATTTCCCTTAAGCAGAGGAAAACTAAAAACCTGAAAGAAATTGGAATCTACAAATGCAAAGGCATCATCCTTATGCATGTTGTTCTGATATCGGAGCTTTGGTCTGCCATAATCCCTTAGGCGGGTGGTCTGTTCCACTTCGGGAAGATCTGCTTTCATTGCCTGGGCCACAGGAGGCATGGTTACCGCTTCCTTAAGTTCACCGCCTTCAACAACACCCCCGAAGGTGACGCGATACAAACGATCGGCCTTGGTGTGAAAACGGTCATAGCTCAGTTCATTCAATACAAACAATACGATGACCAGGCAGGTAGCTATCCCGATCGCCAAACCGAATACGTTGATAGCGGTGAAACCCCGGTTGCGCCAGAGGGTCCTGAATGCCGTCTTTAAAAAATTCCTGATCATCTGTTTTGAATTACTGATGTATGTTACCAACTTATCGCCAGTAAAATGCCAGTGTTGCAACCAGTTGAGATCTAACCGATTATTTCAAGGCCTTTAACTCTCCGGTGTCCGTTATCGTACAACGATGTCCGTATCGGTTGTGTAATTACCCGGTGAATCCAGGCCTTAGATTCCTAACTGGTACTAATATACCATTGCCCACCCCTGCCTATTGTATGAAGTTTGACGAAACTTTTTACACAATGAAATTACTATTGATTTTTATTCAGATCGTCGCCACTTCCTTTTTACTATCCGATGAACTCCAGGGCCGTTGGGAATCCAAACCTTCTCCCAAGGGCAGTGTCACCACCGTGGTATTTAAATCTGGCAATCGTTTCGAAGGGTTCGTTAACAAGAAGCCCTTTGTTAGTGGCACCTACACGTATGTAGACAGCGTCTTCCATTTCTCCGACAATGGCTGTAACGGGGTCGCAGGGGATTACAAGATCATTTTTTACAACAATGCGGACTCCATGCGTTTTGAAACCATCCAGGACAGTTGTACGGAAAGGATGCATGGCATGGAAAGGCTGAGACTAGGCAAAGTGAAATAGTGATATGAGAACGACCATCACCATTATCGCCCTTCTTTGCCTCTGCATTCTTTCAGGGTCCTCTTTCACCAGTCGTACGATCAATACAAAGGAAGATTTGGGTCGAAAGCTGTTTTTCGACCCGATCCTTTCTGAAGACAGTACCATCAGTTGTGCGAGTTGTCACAGGCCAGAGTTTGCCTTCGCCGACACGGCAAGGGTAAGTGTTGGCGTACACCATAGAAAAGGAAAGCGGAACTCGCCATCAGCGATGAACCTCCTGATCCAGGAAAAGTTTTTCTGGGATGGCAGGGCCGACAGCCTGGAACAGCAGGCGCTGGCGCCCATCGAAAATCCCGATGAAATGAATTTGTCCCTGGACGAAGCGCTGAGGCGACTGAATAACAGTAAAGACTATACGCATCTATTCAATAGGTTTTATCAGTCTGGTGCAACAAGGGCAAGTCTTGCCAATGCCCTTGCCAGTTTCGAGCGCACGCTGGAAACCAGCGAGAGTCCTTTTGATGAATGGAAGATCACCGATGACTCCTCACTGGTGAGCCCCGCGGTAATGAGGGGCTTCGACATCTTCAGCACGAAGGGGAAATGCACTAATTGTCATTTTGGATCAAATTTTACGAGGAACGATTTCCGCAATATCGGGTTGTTCAATGGGGCCGACCTGAATGACAGCGGCCGGGCAGTGATTACCGGAAATCCTGTTGACATCGGTAAGTTTAAAACACCGGGGCTTCGCAATGTGGCCCTGACGGCGCCATACATGCACAACGGCATGTTCAAAACATTGAAAGAGGTGATCGAATTCTACAATGACCCCGGGAAAATTGTGCCCGATGCGATCGGCAGAGACAGCGTACTCGCAAAACCCCTGGGATTGACTGAACAGGACATGGCTGATCTCGAAGCATTCCTTCTGTCGGTAACGGACAAACAATTTCTAACACCACTGCAAAGTCAGCCAAATGATCGACCAAAACTTTTCTTAAACCATCCATTAACTAAATCATGAAACATTTGCCACTTTTTCCTTGAACTTACCTTGCCACTTTTTCCTTGAACTTACCTTGCCACTTTTTCCTTGAACTTACCTTGCCACTTTTTCCTTGAACTTACCTTGCCACTTTTTCCTTGAACTTACCTTGCCACTTTTTCCTTGATGAAAAAGTGGCCAAAAAATCAAGGCTCTCGTTGAAGAGTCTAAAAAACGAATCTCCGGACTAAAGAAAAACAAGTCACAGCTGCAGAATATGTCCGGGCTTGTGTAGGACTTACGGGCTAAGAATATATCCTGGCTGGGGGAACAACTGTTTTTCTTTTACGTCCTTCGCCGCGTTTTTCTTAACGACTCTTCAACGAAGGCCTTTGCGGCTTTGCGTGAAATTTTTTTTTGTTTTTTGAATAAGATGATTCTATGATGCTTCCAGACGAAACTGTATCGGCTGTTTCTTGTACGACTTCACCTGGCGGCCGTTCTGCACGGCAGGCGTCCATTTGCCACTCTTCCTGATCACACGCACAGCTTCTTCCCGTAGCTCCATTGGTCCGCTGATCGCTTCCACGCTGCTGACTGTTCCGTCCCTGTCAACAATGAACTCCACAACAATAGTCCCCTGCACTCCTTCTTCTAGCGCCCGTTGTGGATACCTGAAGGTTTTGTTCAAAAATCTCGTCCATGCAGGTGTATCACCTGGATACATGGATTCAATCTCCACCTTTCTGAATATTTTGTCGTCATCCGCAGCATCATTAACAGGAGCTTCAATCACTCCATTCATGTCCTGTTGAGGGGGTGGTGAAATCCCGTCATCGACCATACCGGATTTTGTGATATTTCCGATTCTGCTATTATCGAGATCATCCTGAATTGGCGGTCTTTCCGAATCCGGAGGATCCTTTACAATCAGCGGTCGAGTGTAAGCCGTAGTCTTGATCTGCACTGGCTTTGGCGGGTTCGGTGGTTTGGGTTTTGGAATCACCCGTTGCGGAGGTTCCGGTTTAATACGTTCCGGCACCAGAACGCCTTCTACCTTTGCTATTGGTTTGATCAGCGATGAATCGCCATCGGAAATAATGAATCCGCAGATCATGATCCCCGCCAGTACACCACAGGTGATCATGGCAGTCTTAAGGCGGTTTTCATAACTTCTTCTCAATTCATAAGCACCGTAGTCCTTGTTCCTTCCATCGAAAATAATATCGAGGATGTCTGCCGAAAGAATTTGTGTAGCATTCATTTGACATGTTTATTAATGAGATGCACACACCAAAACAATCCACAGCAAATGGATCTATTTTCGACCAACCATATCCGTTATAACAAAAAAATCCCCGCCATTGAATGACGGGGATTGCTTTGTAAAAAAGTTTAACCTATGATGCTTCCAGACGGAACTGGATGGGCTGTTTTTTGTATGACTTCACCTGGCGACCGTTCTGCACAGCGGGTGTCCATTTACCACTCTTCTTAATTACACGCACCGCTTCTTCCCTGAGTTCATTAGGTCCGCTGATCGCTTCCACATCACTCACCTGTCCGGCCTTGTCAACAATAAACTGTACCACTACTGTTCCCTGAATTTCATTGTCCTGAGCTTCCGGAGGATACCTGATCGTTTTGATCAGATAGCGGGTCCAGGCTGCAGCACCACCGGGGTATGATGATTCGATCTCCACCTTGGTAAAGGTCTGATCATAATCGGTTGCATCGCGTTTTGGCGCTTCTACCACACCCTTGCCATCATCGATCGGAGGAGCAACGATGCCGTCGTCCTTGAGACCTTCCTGGTTGATGGTACCGATCTTGGTTTCCTCGAGTTTTTCAACTTCTGGTGGCTTGTCTTCTTCCTTTACCTCTTCGTCCTTAACGATCTTGGGAGGAGTGAACTTGGCCATTTCGATCTTCGGAGGTGGAGGTGGCTTTGGTGGGGGAGGTGGAGGTGGCTCTTCTTGCTCCTTTTGTTTAACATCTTCCAGTTGCACTTCCTGTACCACAACGGCTTTCTCGTCGCCGGACGAACTGAAGTTGGCAGCCAGAAGGTAACCACCAAATATCAGCACGAACAGACCCAGCATCGACAACATCGCAATAATAAGGCGCTTGCGATATGTCCGCCTGAGCTCATAAGCGCCGTATTCCTTGTTCCTGCCTTCGAACAGGATGTCAAGAAAATCTGCGGTTAATATTTTGTTAGCTTCCATTTTAAATTAATTTATAAAAATCTTTACTTCCGAATTCAGTGCTACTAATTTGCCGGCGGTGGTGCTGCTTGTTGTGCTGCCTTCTGCTGGTCCAGCAGTGACGGACCACCCTCTGCCTGCGTGATCAGCTGCTGCTCGATGGTAAACAGGTTGTCGAGCAACGCATATCTTTTAACATCGTTGATAAACATCTCATCGAGCATATCTACAGTATTTCTGTAGGTGGATGAAGGAGCTGGTTTGATCAATACAACGAAGTCCGCAGGATTTGTGGATCTCTTCTTGTCGATGATCACCTTCCTGACATCCTTGAAATTGGTCTTTTTGAAATTCGTGCCGTCCGGCAACAGGGTGCCTTCATAATAATACACTGCATTGTCCTTCCCGAGGAAAATAGAAAGCACTGCTGATTCCTTGACCTTATTCTGTTCTTCCTCCTTTTCCGTATCCTTGGGCAGGTTCAGCTTCATTGATGAAGGCTGCGTCATGGTTGTGGTGAAGATGAAGAAGGTGATGAGCAGAAAGCCAAGATCCACCATGGGGGTAAGGTCCACACGGGTAGACAGCTTTTTTGATTTCTTAACCCCAGGCCCTTTCTTATGGTGCCCGCCACCCGAGGTATCCATTTCTGCCATAAAATATCATTTTATTGAGTGATCTGATTATTGTTGGTCTTAAGCCGGTGTCCTCGGACCATGCTGTTTCTTGTAAAGATCAGTTCCCGGAGGAACTCCTTCCTGGTCTGTGATCATCTGGAACTTCAGCTGGTCGGTTTTCTTGAAGGCATCCAGCACTCCCTTGAAAGAAGGAAACTTGGCTTCATTATCCCCTTTCACGAGGATGTTCATCTTTGTGCCTCCAAAAGCCTTGACTGCTGCTCTCATCCACACAATCATCTCATTGTTAAGTGTGTCCGTAACCGGGATGCCTGGCATTTTTATAGAAGCGAGCTTGTCAGCGGGTTGCTGAAGAAATGACTTCAGTTGGCTGAAAGGCACACCTACAAATGAGCCGGATCTGAGGAATGCCTTCTTTTCTGCATCAGTCAGTCCCAGGGCCTTTACGGTGTTCACTTCATCAATGATCGTCCTTTTCTCATCGGAGGCGTCATCGGAAATAGAAAAATATACCGCCCCGCCCTTATCCATGGTGATCCAGACGATATCCTTCTGGTCAGCCGCCTTGGTTTGGACGGATTTTGGGGTCGTAACCTGAAGAATTTCAGGTGGTTTGAACTTGGTCGTCAGGATAAAGAAAGACAACAGGAGGAATGCGACATCACACATTGCCGTCATGTCCACCGCTGTGCTTTTCCTGGCTATTTTCGCCCTTCCCATATTTTAATAATTTCAGGTTCTTTGATTAAGATTCGAATTCCGGACTTTTCCACAAAATAGATCGGGGAAATTCCTGATTATTTATACAATGACGCAAAGCTCTGTGTAAGTGTGAATCCTGATTCATCGATACCATAAGTAATACCATCTATCTTGGTTGTGAAGATGTTATACATGATGATCGCAACTGCTGATGTACCGATACCCAGGGCGGTATTGTAAAGCGCCTCGGAGATACCCCTTGACAGTTCGGCCGCGGCGTTCCCACCACCTTCTGCGCCAAGAGCGGCAAAAGAGGTGATCATACCCAACACCGTACCAAACAGACCCAACAGGGTTGCAATCGAGGCGATCGTGGAAAGAAAAACCAGGTTCTTTTCAAGCATCGGCAGTTCAAGCGCCGTGGCCTCTTCAACCTCCTTTTGAATGTTCAGCACTTTCTGATCCGTATCAAGGTCAGGAGTAGCCGATCATTTCTTTGTATTTGCGAAGACCAGCCTTCATAACATTGCCCACACTTCCTCTCTGTCTGTCACATTCTGCAATCGCCTGATCCACATTTTTGTTGGCGAGATGATACTGCACTCTGCGAATGAATTCCGCAATGTTGCCCCCACCTGTAGCCTTGCCGATAGTCAGCAAGCGTTCGATCGCAAAAACTACAACAGTCAGAAAATTTGCAATCAGGATCGGTACGACTA
Organism: uncultured Chitinophagaceae bacterium; assembly: GCA_963808065.1. GTDB lineage: Bacteria > Bacteroidota > Bacteroidia > Chitinophagales > Chitinophagaceae > Flavitalea. The sequence goes on along the minus strand of CAWEEK010000004.1, from coordinate 85,037 downwards.
TACCACCTTCATACATTCTCACCAGACCACCCTTTGGTCCTTCATGCTTTGGCCAGAAACCACCTGCGGGATCGGGATTTGTAAAATTGGAAGCAGAACCTAAAACGAAACGCCAGATAACATAACCCGCAACTATACATGCAACAGGAGCTAACCAGGAGATTGAATTACTCTTCTTAAGTGGTTGAACAGACGTGCTACTCTTCGAAACAACTGATGCAGTTGGTTTTGTCTCAGCCATGATTGATTGTTTTTTTTAGTGTTTGAAATTTTAGATCTATAAATGTGAATTATTATACTGCCTTACAATTGTACAGAAAAACTTTTTCACCTGTATCATTTTACTAAACAAAAGTTTTTCAAAGGGGCATTAATGGGGGTCACAATATACTTAAATATATATCAAATACGCCACCCTCAAAAATAAAGGTTTTCCGATTTCATTACCTTCAATACTCTATTATACAATATTACTCCGTAAATGATTTTGAACATTAAGGTTATCCTGAAAAGGCTTTGTCTGATATTGATTACGTTGATTATAGGAGTACGGTCAATGCTCAGAATAAAAAAACCGTTCCACCCCCATCGAGATACGTCCAGACCCGTACCGCTGATGAACGTCCAGACTCCTCGAACCGGAATCCAGACCCTATAAAGATGTGATCCCCGCACAATGCCCTCACCCAGAAAGGCTTGCTGACTGTCCATCGCGTAGAGGATAAATGGTTTTTCGAAATCCCCGACAGCATTCTGAACAAAGACATCCTGATTGTTAACCGGATATCCAAGGCCCCTGCCAATACCCGCGCGGGCTTCTTCGGTTATGCCGGTGACGAGATCAACCAAAACGTTATCCGTTTTGAAAAAAGTCCAATCAAGAAGATCTTTCTGCGCACGATTTCATTTGCCGTTTATGCCAGGGACACCGCCGGGCCATGTATAAGTCGGTGATGAATTCCAACATCCAGCCGATCACCGCCGCCTTGGACATCAGGGCATTTTCGTCCGACAGCAGCTGCTACTGTGATCGATGTGACCGACCTGTTAATCGGGTGATAATGAAGTTTTTTTCTTCGCCAATTCCTAAAAACCGCCTTGAGACTCGGTGGCATTACAGAACGATAAATCCTATATTTCTGATATCCGGAGCCTATCCCATCAATACGGAAATCCGAACTGTCAAAACCTTTTCCCGCAGCTCAGGACACAATCGCTTTTGGCGGCAGCTCCCCTTCCGTGGCCCGGCGGCTTTGCCACCTTCGAACTCAACAGTTCCATGGTCTTGTTGCCCGGAAAACCCATGCGCCCGCAGGTATTATGACGACCGTGTGGCCTATTTTACCACTGATTATACCGATTTCGACGCTGACCCTCAGGGAGTAAAGGACGTGAGCCTCATCACCCGCTGGCGCCTGGAAGCCAAGCCCGAGGACATGGAGAAGTTCAAAAAAGGGGAGCTGGTTGAACCCAGAAAACCCATTCGTCTTTTATATTGATCCGGCCACCCCGGCCAAATGGGTACCTTACCTGATCCAGGGTGTAAACGACTGGCAGAAGGCCTTTGAGAAGGCGGGCTTTAAAAATGCCATCATAGCCCGTCGGGCGCCAACCCCCAGTGGAGGATTCCACCTGGAGCATCGAAGACGCCCGTTATTCGGCCATTGTTTACAAGCCCTCGGATGTTGCCAATGCCCAGGGCCCACATGTTCATGACCCAAGCACCGGCGAAATCATCGAGTCGCACATCAATTGGTTCCATAATGTAATGAGTCTGCTTCAGCGCTGGTACCTGATCCAGGCTGGGGCCAGCGACCCCCGGGCCAGGAAACCCATTTTCGAGGATTCCCTGATGGGTCAGCTGATTCGCTTTGTGTCATCCCACGAAGTGGGCCATACCCTTGGGCTTCCGCACAATATGGGTGCTTCGTCAGCCACACCTGTGGAAAAGCTTCGTGATAATAAATGGCTGGAGATCAACGGTCATACCAGTTCCATTATGGACTATGCCCGCTTCAATTACGTAGCCCAGCCCCAGGATAAGGTGAGTCCCCTCAACCTGATGCCGCGCATCGGCGATTATGACAACTGGGCGATAGAATGGGGCTACAGGCCGATTCCCGACAAAACGGAAGCGGAGGAAAAGCTGATCCTTAACGACTGGGAAAAAACCAGGTTCGCAAACAGAAGGCTCCGTTTCCTGCATGCCGATGGCGCAGACCCAAGAGCTCAAACAGAGGACCTGGGCGACAATGCCATGAAGTCGGGCGCCTATGGTATTAAGAACCTCAAGGTGATCCTGCCTCAGCTTTCTACCTGGCTCGACAAAAAAGCAGAGAATTATGACAGGCTGGAAAGAATGTACGATGAACTGCTCAACCAGTACAACCGATACATGGGGCACGTAATAACCAATATCGGCGGCATATACAGCGACCAGCGTACAAGCGACCAGCCGGGAGCAGTGTATACCATCGTATCTAAAGCCAGGCAAAAAGAAGCGGTTCAATTCCTCCAGCAAAACCTGTTCACCACACCAACCTGGCTGCTGAACAGGAAAATCCTTGACCTGATCGATGCGCCATCGGAAAACAGGGTCTCAGCCATCCAGGACAATATCCTCGACCGGCTGCTGTCCACGTCGAGACTGCTCAGGATGATTGGCTCTCTCAACAGGGACAAATCGGCCTACCCAATTGATCAATACATCACCGACCTGAGAAAGGGAATTTGGTCGGAACTGAAAACAAGGGGGCCGATAGATAATTACCGGCGCAACCTGCAGAAGGCATTCGCTGAAAGACTGATCAATATCGTGAAGCCATCTTCCCAGGGTGGTGGCTCTGGTGGCGGTGGTATGGGCATCATGATCTTCTTCGGACCACCGGTGGACATTAAGAAATCCGACATCGTTTCTGTGGCGAAGGCGCAACTCCGTAGTTTAAGAAGGGAGATCAGTGCCGCGATCCCGGGTTATGCAAGCGGGATGAGTAAGGATCATCTGATCGATCTTAATGAACGGATTCTGAAAGTTTTTGAGAACGACTGAGAATCAGAAAGACGACGAAGAAAATAGCATTTCACGCAAAGACGAAGAAAAAAGCATTTCACGCAAAGTCGCCAAGAACGCGCAAAGGCGCAAATTGAGTTTGCCAACCCCTCTCTTTCTCTTTCATTGTATTTTGGCCTTCGCGGAAAAGGCGAAACAAAAACCGGGTCGCAGGGCGTAAAAGAAAAACAGTTGATACAAAAGTCGAAACTTATTCTTAGCCCGTAAGTCCTACTGATGCTGGGCTTTATTCTTCAGTTGTGACTTGTTTTTCTTTAGCCCGAGAGCCGGTTTTTCGCCTTTTCTCGCGAGAGCCGAAGTTTTTTTGCTACTTTTTTTTGAAAAAAAAGTAGGAGGAGAATTCATAAAAAGGAAGAATAGAAAAGGTAAAATAGGGGTGGAAAAATATTTACATTTCAATTTACATTTTTTTACAGGCTTCCTTAGGCTTCGGGTAACCCTTTGCTTTAGTTTGTTGAATCAACTCATAAACATGATTGTGATCACCTTTGTGATGGGTGGGGGTAAGATCCTGGGGGATGATCAGCAATCCTTCCTGCTTCTCCTCTTTTTTGCCGCCTTTTTGATTTTGGGTGGCGGGAAATGGAGTCTCGATCATCGCATTTTCGCAAAATGACCTGAAATGAAAAAAATCAACTTCCTTTTTCTGGCTACTTTGGGAATGCCTTTTCTTCTGCGCGACTTTCAGGTTCTGCCCATTCCCAGCGTTAATCGAACCTTGCCCGCACCCATCCTGTGGACGGTAGATTTCAGTCCTGATAGCAGGTTTTATGCAAGCGGGGGAAACGACAAAGTTTTAAAAATTTTTGACGCCAAGACCCGGGTAGCCGTCAAAACTTTTCAGTTGCCTTCGGCCATCCAGTGCCTGGATTGGAATGTAGACGGAAAGACACTGGCCATTGCCCTCGATGACAGCCCTTTTCAGTTACTGAATGTTGAAACCGGCAAATTTACCATTGTGCCTGGTACCGGCGGGTCCAGGGCAGTGGCCTGGAATTGTAATGGCCAGCTGATTGCCTTCGGAGACTATGAAGGTGTGCTCCAGATCAGGTCCAAAGATGGAAGCCTTCTCAAATCAATTCCCAAAGAAAATACGAAGACTTATCTCAGTGTCGACTGGCATCCTTCCAAAAATATTATTCTGACAGGGAGCGACCGGGTCAGAATCTTTGACACCACCGGACATATGCTTCAAAACATCAGTCACCGGAAAGAAAACACCATCGTGCTGACCGTGCTGCTGGCATCCGGATGGAAATTTCTTCGCCACTGGAGATTATGGGGAGAAAGAAAACGACATTGAATCTTTGCTTCAGTTTTGGAACGAAAACGGCTCCCTTATCAAATCTTTTCGGGGAAGCCTTTCGGAGTATAGAAATATTCGTTGGGATAAAACCGGGAAACTATTGGCCACTGCGAGCGATGCCATGCGTATTTGGAGCGACAAGGGAAAACTCCTCTACACCGGGAAATCAAAAGACCATCTCTGGGGTATTGACTGGAATAATAAGGATCACTCCGTGGTGACTACCAGCGAAACGGGCGACATAAAGTTATGGGATGGATTGCCTGAGTTTTAGAAGTTCTTTGCGGAAGACCAAACACTTACTTTTTTTGGAAAAAGAGGAGGTAGGTTCACTCGTAGCGTAATGCCTCAATCGGGTTAAGCTTCGAAGCTTTAAAGGCCGGATACAACCCTGCAAGTAACCCCACCACGGAACAAATAAAGATCCCGAGGAAGACCCAGTTCCAGGGTATAACAAAGCCGGTATTCAGCACCAGGGAAAAACTGTTGCCTACAATAACGCCGAGGATAACACCGAAGAATGCGCCAATCAGGCTGATCATGATCGCTTCAAACAAAAACTGCTGTCTCACATTGGCCTGCTTCCCACCAATGGCCTTCACCAATCCAATCTCTTTGGTGCGCTCGGTCACCGCAACGAGCATAATGTTCATCAGGCCGATCGCGGCGCCCGTAAGTGTAATGAATCCAATGATAATTGCCGCACCAGTAAGATAAGACAACTGGTTGAGCAGCATTTCTACGAAGCTGTCGCTCTTGTCAACGGCAAAGTTGTCCTCCTCTGTCGTGGTCAATCTTCGTATGGGACGCAGCGTTGCCGAAGCCTGGCCGATTGCCGTCTCTAGATATCGTATGTCATCCACGCGCACCTGCATGGTGAATGATGAATTGGGATTTGCAAATGAACGTTGGGCGGCGAGGTAAGGAACAACAACGACATTGTCCCAGCTGAATCCAAGTGAGGATCCTTTTTCCTCCATTGTCCCTATTATCCTGAAGGGCACATTATTCACCCGGATGATCTTTTCCAGCGGCAATTCCATGTTCTTGTCAAACAGCTTCCGCGCGATATCACTTCCAATGAGGCAAACATTTCTGCCGCTGGACACATCCAGCGGATTGAAACCGCGGCCGTGGGCAATCGTGTATCCGTTGAGCAGCTCAAAATTTTCATCACTTCCATAGATCCTGACGGTGGGGTTAGTCTTTTTAGTGTCGTAACCTACCACGGCATCACGGGTGCCAAATAAATTGAGGCTGACTCGGGCCGGGAATGAAAAGTTCCGCTTGAAGGTTTCTGCCTGGTCACGTGTAAAAGGCTTGCCGGTGTTGGACTTCTTCTCCTTCTTCTTTCCCTTCTTTTCTACCTTCACTTCGTCGTTCCCGCCAAAACGAATACGGGGTTCACGATATCTAACGGTGAATCCATTGGCACCCATCGACGAAAAACTCTCCATGAATTTCTGCTGCATGGCCGTGATGGCGGTTTTGATGCCTACCAGTGCCATAATTCCAAAAGCAATGATGGCAACGGTAAGCCCCGTCCGAAGACGGTTGGCGCTGATGGTGCGAAAAGCAAGGAGAATGGTGTCGCGGAAATTCACCCATGCAAGTTAAGGGCCTTCCAATAATCAAAACCCCAAAAAAGCCTAAATCTCAGGGTTCTTCCTTTGTTTTTGAAAAAAGGACACGAAACATCCGATTTCCAATTGGTTCAGCGAATGAGAATGAGAAAGAGAAAGAGAAAGAATCAGGGCGAGAAACAGAGCGGAGAATGAGAAAGAGAAAGAGAAAGAGGAGGAATCAGAGCGAAGAAGAAGAGCGGAGAGCGATAAATCAGAGCGGAGAATGAGAAAGAGAAAGAGGAGGAATCAGAGCGAGAAACAGAACGAAGAGGACGTTGAATTTAGAGTAAACATGGATGCGCTCCCTCTCATCTTTCAGTTTCTCTTTCTGTCTGGCCTTATTCTGAAGGCGCAATACAATTTGGAATCATATATCGGTGATGAAATCGCATTTGTATTTCGGCCTTCGTAGAAAAGGTGTTAAGAAAACCGGTCGCCGAAGCCGAAAGAAGAAAAACAGGTGATCCTCCTGCCCGGCGTTATCCTTAGACCGTAAGTCCTACCACAGCTCGGATATGAACTACCGCTGTAACTTGTTTTTCTTCAGGCGAAGGCGCTGGTTTTTAGCCTTTACTACGACAGCCGCAGTTTTTTTTGTTTCCTTTTTTTTCCAAAAAAAAGGAAGAAGAAATCACACTAGTTCAAAAAATATTTTTTGCTTACTCTTTTTTTGCAAAAAAGTAAGTCAAGTTTATCAAAGAGTTTCTAGAAGAAAATGTAAAGCTTGTCAATCAACCACCCCGGAAACAACCCAAGAAAAACGATGAAAACGGCAGAAGCCACCAGCACCGTGCGGAATCGCCAGTTGGTTTCGATCTCCTGCTTCGGACCATCCTTGAAATACATCGCCTGGATAACCCGGAAATAATAATAGGCGCTGATGGCTGCACAGACCACCCCAAGGATGACCAGCCAGAGCAACTTGCCCGTGCTCACAGCCGAGAACAGCATGTAAAACTTCGCCATGAACCCCGCTGTAGCGGGTATGCCTGCCAGTGAAAGTATGAATACCGTTATCGACGCCGCCAGCAAGGGATGGTGTTTTCCCATGCCATTGAATCCTTCAAATGTGTAATCCTTCATCCTTATCAGGACGGCGAAAATGCCAATAGTGGCCAGACTGTAAGCAGCAGTGTAGAGTAACAAACCTTCCAGCGCCATCGGGTTCAATGCCACGATCGCAAACATCATGAACCCCGCCTGTGCGATACTCGAATAAGCCAGCATTCTTTTTACACTTTGCTGGAAGACCGCGGTGATATTGCCGATCAGCAAGGTTGCCGCCGTGATAATGGCCACTATCAACTGCCATTGAGCCTGCATTTCAAGAAAACAACCTTTGAATAAACGGATAAAGGCAATGAAGGCGGCGGCCTTCACAATGGTGGCCATGAAAGAAGTGAAGACACCAGGTGCACCATCATACACATCGGGCGTCCAAAAATGAAAGGGCGCAGCAGACACTTTGAAGGCCAGTGAAAACAGCAGGAGCAACAGTCCCGCCGACATCATCGGCGTAAGGGTGGTGTTGTTGGCGCCGATCACGTCCATGCTAAAACTTCCCTTGGCTCCATAGATCAAGGCGATGCCCATCAGCATCAGCCCGGTGGAAAAGGCGCCCATCAGGAAATATTTCAACGCGGCTTCGTTGCTCTTCAGGTTCAGCCGGTCACTGCCGGTGAGAATATACAGGGGTATGGAAAGAATTTCGATGCCGAGGAACAACAGGAGCAGCGTACTATAAGTAGACACGATCGAAACACCACAAAGCACAAAAAACAACAATGCATAATACTCACTCACATCCTTGCCTACTTTCTCCATATCCCTGCCGGATAAAAGAAAATATACGAGGGTGCCCGCAGTGGCGATGCAGTTAAAAAGCAAGGAAAAATTGTCAGGGGTAATCATCCCCCGCGTATTGAATGAGAAAATAGTATATCCGCTGAGCTCAAGAATATTTACCACCAGCAAACCAAGGCTGCCCAACAGCGCCATGGCTCTGGTGGTTACAGGCTGCTTTGACAGTAAACCGGTAAACATCATGATCACTCCCCAGATGCCCGATAATACAATTGAATTCATCCTTTACGATTTATTTTGTTCATGACCCGGGCGTTAATCCCCGGTGCATGATAATCTGAAAACTGATAATCATACCTGCCCTGTTAAGGATGTTTCGTGATCATCTTTGAAATAATAGTATCCACGGTTGTCTGTGTGAGTTCTAGCATCGGCTTGGGATACACACCAATCATCAGGATCACCACCACCAACACAGCCAGTACAAAGCTTTCGTTCCTACGGATCTCAATCCCATTCTCAGTCCGCGCGCTGGTATTGCCATAGAGCACTTTCTGTAACATGTTCAGGGTGTAAACTGCCGACAGGATAACCGTCAGGAGAGCACAGACAGCAAACACAACATTGAACTTCGACACATTGGAATTGAACACTCCGGTGAACATCATGAATTCACCCACAAAGGCATTCGTCAATGGCAGGGCCACATTCGCAAGGGCCACGATCACCAATAGTATGGACAGCACCGGCGCCTTCTGGGCTATCCCACCGAGTTCCGACATTTTCCTGGTCCCAAATTGTCTTTCTATCAGCTCCACCACGATCCAGAGACCGATGATATTGATGCCGTGATTGAACATCTGGATCATCGTACCCTGCATACCCACCTTGTCGGTGGCGAAGATGGCCAGGCACATGAGCCCAACGTGGGCAATCGAAGAGTAGGCTATCAAACGCTTCAGATCGTCTTGTCGCATGGCGATCAGTGAAGCGTAGATCATGCCCGTCACACACATGATTGACACCGTGTCGCCCCAGGCCCAGGACCCAACGGGCAAAATGGGTATCAGCCAGCGGATCAAACCAAAAACACCCATCTTCACCATCACCCCGCTCAGCACCATGGTAGTGGCTGTGGGCGACTGTTCATAGGTATCGGGCTGCCAGGTATGAAAGGGAAATATGGGCATCTTCACCGCGAAGGCGAGGAACATCAACCAGAACAGCCAGAGCTGATCGGGATTTGGAATACTGATCTTATAAAATGATGCGAGTGAGAAACTCTGGTCGGGCGTTTTCGTGTACAGGTAGATGATAGCGATCAGCATCAACAGTGAACCCAGGAAGGTATAAACGAAGAATTTGAACGTAACGGGTATTCGTTTCTCTCCTCCCCATATCGAACAGAGAAAATAGGCGGGTATCAGCGCAAGTTCCCAGAAGAAATAAAACAAGAGGGCATCATAGGCTAAAAACACGCCCATCAGTCCTGCTTGCGAAAGCAACATAAGCGCATAAAAATTATATGCCTTGCTATAGCTGTGCTTCCAGGTGGCCGCGAAGATGGCGGGGAAGGAAAGGCCAGTCAACAGGCAAAGTAATTTGCCCATGCCATCCAGCGTTACCGAAAAACTGCTTCCCAGTGAAGGCAGCCATTCGATTTCCTTATGCAATTCTGCTGCTTCATATTTGCCAAAAGCGCCGAGCAGGGCCACTACCAGGGTTGCGAGGGAAGAAAGCAGGGACCAGGTCCTCGCGCGCTTGTCGTTCCTGATGAAGAAACCTATAACACCGGTGATCAAAGGAATTGCTATGAGTAGAACAGGTAGCATCAATTATTTTTTTATGAAGAACTGTACAACAAAAAAGACCAGCATGCCCAGCACCATTAACAACACATAACTTCCCACCTGCCCGCTCTGCATCCAACGCAGTTGCCGGCTACTATACTGAACAGCCTTACCGCTGCCGTTCACGATCCAGTCGATCAGGCCCTTTTCAATGTAACGGTTGAAAAAATTTCCTGCCCAGTTAACGGGTGCTATTATGATCCTGTCGTACAATTCATCAACATACCATTTGTTCTCCACCACTTTCCCAAGTCCGCCTGCTTTTTCCAGATCCGGCTTTTTGCTGAATCGCATCCAGGCGAAGATCGAAACCACCAGGGCGCCACCAGCCGAAACGATCAGCAACATCCATTCGGTACCATGATCCACAGCATGTGCTGCTTTCAGTTCTTCCGACCTCGCAAAGATGGGGTGCAGGAACTGTTCAAGCACGTGCGCATCGGGGACAAACAATTCGGGAACGCCCAGGAATCCAGCTACAGCAGCCAGTAGGGCCAACACGATCAACGGGATGGTCATGGTTGTGGGGCTCTCGTGCAGATGATGGGCTTGTTCTTCCGTCCCCCTGAACTTTCCCAGGAAAGTAGTTGCATACAAACGGAACATGTACCAGGCCGTCATAAAGGCGCCGAGAACGCCGATGATCCAGTAAACTTTATTCTGTCCCCAGGCCGCCGCAAGGATTTCATCCTTGGAGAAGAAGCCGGAGAAGGGCGGGATGCCCGCGATGGCGATACATCCAATTAAAAAAGTGATATGTGTTACGGGTAGTTGTCTTTTTCAATCCACCCATATTCCGGATGTCCTGTTCATGGTGCATGGCATGGATCACGGAGCCGGCACCAAGGAACAAAAAGGCTTTGAAGAAGGCATGGGTCATCACATGAAATACCGCACCGGTATAGGCGCCCACACCTAGATCCCACAAACATATATCCGAGCTGGCTTACCGTGGAGTAGGCCAGCACTTTCTTTAATATCATTCTGTTTTAGCGCGATGGTGGCGGCGAGTATTGCCGTGACAAGTCCGGTGATCGCCACAACTGTTTGCGAAACCGGTGCCATGGTATAGAGGACATTGCTCCGGGCAATCATATAGATGCCCGCGGTAACCATGGTTGCCGCATGGATCAGTGCCGACACAGGGGTGGGACCAGCCATTGCGTCGGGAAGCCAGGTGTACAATGGAATCTGGGCCGACTTACCGTAGCGCCGACAAACAGTAATAAGGTAATTGCCGGTGAGCACCGCGCTGCCCATGTGCAACTGGCCGGCCTTCGAGAACACCTCGGTAAAGTTTACCGATCCGAAATGCTGCACCATCATGAAGATCGCAAGCAGAAACCCAAGGTCACCGATACGGTTCATCATAAAGGCCTTCTTTGCCGCATTATTATAATCGGTGTTCTTGAACCAGTATCCGATCAGCAGATAGGAACAAAGGCCTACTCCTTCCCATCCGATAAACATGATCACAAAATTTGCACCCATCACCAGCAACAGCATGGAGAAGACGAACAGATTGAGGTAGGAAAAATATCTCGCGAATGTCCCTTGGTCTCTTCGTGCATGTATGACGTGGAATACACATGGATCAGAAATCCGACACCGGTAATGATCAGCAGGAAGATGGAAGAGAGCTGATCTACCTGGAAAGAAAATGGAATGGACAACTTGTCCACACTGATGAAATCAAAAAGAGTGAGGTTGAATTTATGACCTGTTCGAACATCATTGAAGAGGGCGATCGACAACACAAAGGAAAACAGCACCATGCCAGTGCCCAGTCCGCCGGACACGGCTTTGGGCAATTTATTCCTGAACAGACCATTCACAATAAAACCAATCAACGGAAATAAAGGAACCAGGTAAACTAATTGATTCATACTGACCTTAAATTAATGTTTCAGCCGGTTCAGGAAATTAATATCAACTGAATGCACATTGCGGAACATCATTACAATGATCGCCAAGACCCACGCTCACTTCCGCAGCTGCCACCACCATGATAAAGAATACGAATAGCTGACCGTCGATGCCGGCCATAGGGTTGCCCGGATTTTTCAGATGATGCATTTTCGAAAATGCCACCAGCAGCAGGTTCACGGCATTCAGCATCAGCTCCACACACATGAATACGATGATCGCGTTCCGCCGTATGAGTACGCCAGCGATGCCGATGCAGAATAGGGCGATCGACAGGAATGATATAACGTTCTATAGGCATAATTAAAAACTAAGGATCATTTTTTTCCAATCACCACCGCTCCAACCATGGCGCTGAGAAATAATATACTGCTGATTTCAAAAGGAACAACATAATCGGTGAACAGGCTTTTCCCAGGTTTTCGATCAATCCGATGTCTCCATTGGTAAACTGTGTTTGCATGCCCTTCACTTCCGCGTTCTTCAATGCAGCCACCAGCACCAGCAACAGGCAACCGCCAGCAACAATGCCCGCGAGCCGCAGCCATTTGTTTTTCTGGGGCTCCGAATCGGCGTTGAGGTTCATCAGCATGATCACAAAAAGAAAAAGCACCATGATGGCTCCCGCATACACGATCAGATTCACAATCCCAAGGAACTGCGCGTTCATCAGGATATAATGTCCGGATATCGCGAAGAAAGTAACGATCAGCCAGAGTACACTGTACACCGGGTTTCTGCTGAGCACCACCAATACCGCGCTGCCCAGCGCCAGCGCGCTCAGGAAATAAAATAATATTTCAGTTAGATTCATAAGTTCATTTGGTTGATGGATCAGCCTGTCCTTCCCTGTTCTGGTAGCGGGTTCCCACGCACGTTTATATTCTTCGGGATCCTTTTTCGGATGTGGTATCAACAGATCCTCTTTTCCATATATAAATCCCTTGCGCTGATAATTCGATGGGGCAAATGTTTCGCTGAGGTAAACGGCATCTTTCGGACAGGCTTCTTCACAGAGCCCGCAGAATATGCAGCGCAGCATGTTGATCTCGTATTTTGCCGCATATTTTTCTTCCGGTAAAGATGTTCTTCTCCGGGTTGCCGTTCGGCGGCTTCCATGGTAATAGCTTCCGCAGGGCAGGCCACGGCACAAAGGCCGCAGGCGGTGCACTTTTCACTGCCCCTTCATCACGGTTCAGCACCTGCAGCCCACGGAACACGGGGCTGAAGTCTCTTTTCTGTTCCGGATAGCTGATGGTTGCCTTTCTTTTGAAGATATGCTTCATGGTGATCCACATACCCTTGGCAATATTCCACAGATACAGCCTCTCCAACACGTCATCGGCTTTCGGTCTACCGGTTTCGCTCTGTTTGTTAAGTGACTGCATGTTCAAAATTAAGTTAAAATCTCCAACCATTTTCTTTAAGCAATACAACGAACGCTGTGATTATCATATTGATCAATGCCAAGTGGGATCAATCTCTTCCAGCCGAGGTTCATCAGCTGGTCGTACCGGAATCGCGGGTATGGTCCAGCGAACCCACATAAAAGTGAATATGAAAGATCCGATCTTTAAAAATAAACAGAGCCCCTGTAATACCGCCAGCCAGTTCTGTCCCACACGCTCCAACAGATTGCGCATCACTGACGAAAGGAATATCATATCCACCCCAGAACAGGGTAACCATCACCGCACTGCTGATGAACATGTTGATGTATTCAGCAAACAGGTAAAAACCCAGCTTCATCGATGAATATTCCTGATGATAACCAAAGTTCAGTTCATTTTCTGCTTCGGGAAGGTCAAAGGGCGTCCGGTTACATTCAGCAAAGGCACAGACCAGGAAGATGAAGAAGCCCAGCGGCTGATAAAGTACATAGTACCACCCATCGAGCTGTCCGACCCACAATCGCGCTCATTTTAAGCGACCCGGTGAGCATCAGCAATGCGATCAGCGAAAGACCCATCGGCAGTTCGTAAGATATGACCTGCGAGGCGCCTCGCAAGGCGGCGATCAGTGAAAATTTATTGTTGGATGCCCAGCCGCCGATCATGATGCCATATACGCCCATGCTCACCACGCCGAAAATGTAGAGTATGCCGATATTGATGTCCGCAATCTGCAGGCTGACCCATCTGTCCTGTCCAAATAGAGTAAAATGAAGTTTGCCGCCCCAGGGGATCACCGCGGAGGTCATCATGGCCGTGAGCATGGCCAGGCATGGCCCCAGATACAAAGAGAAATTTGTTCGAAGTGTTGGGAATGATCTCTTCCTTCATGAAGAGTTTTAGTCCATCTGCCAGGGGCTGGAATAATCCGAAGGGGCCGGCCCGGTTCGGTCCGAGCCTGTCCTGCATGAAACGCCGCAACCTTGCGCTCGAGCATAGGTTTCGTACATGGCGATGATCAGCGACACCGATACGATACTAATAATGAGTACAAGTTTTTCGAAAATAAAGGCCCAGTCGATGGCGAGTAACCAGTCATTATACTATCTGATTAGCTTTCTATTTATTAAACACATCACCGGTGGCGGGCCCGTCGATTTCCGACAGATCAATACCTGGCTGGTTCACCTTACTTACGGAATGGATGTCCATCAGCAGTCTTGGTGAGCGGCCGCCCATCACTTCATTCAGGGTTTCATGGGGCATTACTGTTCCCACGTAATGTCCCTGCGAGATCACCGACTGCCGGCTGATCCTGGTTGGACCTTCTATCAATCCAGTCACTGGTTTTTTTCTTCTCGAACCTGCATTCGTTGCAGATCCAGTCGTGCACTTCTCCCCATTGGTCTTTTCTCGCCGTGACGCGATACACTTCATCACCGCGGTTCCATAGTGTCACCTTGCCACTGCATTTGGGGCAGTCGCGGTGTGCGTCCATTGGTTTGAGGAACCAGACCCGGTTCTTAAAACGGAAGGTTTTGTCTGTCAGCGCGCCCACAGGACATACGTCGATGACGTTGCCGATGAAGTCATTGTCAAGTGCTTTTTCTATATAGGTGGCGATTTCTGAATGTTCTCCCCTGTCGAGTATGCCGTGTTCTCGTTTGTTGGTGAGTTGGTCGGCGACGTAAACGCATCGGTAGCAAAGTATACAGCGTGTCATGTGCAGCTGGATGTAGGGGCCGATGTCGTGCTTTTCGAAGGTACGGCGCGGGAATTCGTAGCGTGTACCTTCCCTGCCGTGTTCATAGCTGAGGTCCTGAAGATGACATTCACCTGCCTGGTCGCAGATGGGGCAGTCGAGCGGGTGGTTGATGAGCAGGAATTCGACTACTCCGTTGCGCGCATCGATGACTTTCTCGCTGGTGATGTTCTTGACCACCATGCCGTCCATGACATTGGTGCGGCAGCTGGCGACAAGTTTGGGCATGGGTCGCGGATCGGCTGTTGACCCTGCGGCCACTTCAACAAGGCAGGTTCGGCATTTGCCACCACTTCCTTTTAGCGTGCTGTAATAGCACATGGCCGGTGGAGCTACGTCGCCGCCAATCTGACGCGCCGCCTGCAGTATGCTCGTGCCGGGTTCAACTTCAATAGTGATGTTATCGATTGTGACTTTAAATAGTTTTTTTTCTTCAGCCATTGCAAAATTAAAAATCAAAAATTAAAAATTAAAAATCCTATCACTGCGCATCCGGTTCATACCACGGTCAAGGGAAAAAAAATCAAAATTGCTTCATTGTTCTGATTACTTTAAGGTCATGATTGACCTTCCCAGTATTTTCGATATTTCATCAGCTTCCTGCAGCAGCTTCGCCACCTTCTCCTTATCAACGTCCAAAGTATCTCTTATCAGGCAAAGCCAATATTTAGTTTCATTTGCCGATCTCAAGGCAATCGAAAAATAACAGAGCAGATTCTTCCTGGAATTGCCCGATTTTGCCTCGATCACATTTGCGCCGATAGATGTCGCGCTTCGCAACAGTTGATCAACGAGTGCATGGTGAGCCCAATGAAATTTAGTACCATTAATGAAAAGAACTACATTTTTTGACAGCTCATAACACCTCAGCATTATATCATATCTCTTGTCAGTATAATTCACTTTTTTCCTCTGAACTTAGCGAACCCTCCAACAACTGCCGCCGTTAATACCTCCTATCTTATTGCATTTTTTATTTATTTTTAATTTTTGATTTTAGCTGAGCCGCGCCTTTGCGTGAAATCCTATTTAAGCCACCACCGCTTCCCGTTGATCAGCGTAATGCGCTAATCCGTAGTTGCGCACCTGCGCTTCCTCCGGATTCAACACATGCCATTCAAACTCATCACGGAAATGCCGTATCGCCGCCGCAACGGGCCAGGCAGCCGCATCACCCAGCGGACAAATCGTATTGCCTTCGATCTTGCGCTGGATATCCCACAACAAATCAATATCACTCATCTTTCCCTTTCCATACTCGATATTCTTCAGTATTTTTTCCATCCAGCCCGTTCCTTCACGGCAGGGTGAACACTGGCCGCAACTTTCATGACGATAAAATCTCGCCAGCGTGAGCGTATGTCGCACCACGCACTGGTCTTCATCCAGCACAATAAATCCACCCGAGCCCATCATTGAGCCGGTTTGAAAACCACCATCGGCAAGGCTTTCATAGGTCATCATCCTCGTCTCACCCTTTGCTGTTTTCAGCAACAGATTGGCAGGAAGGATCGGAACGGATGACCCACCGGGAATACAAGCCTTCAGTTTCTTGCCATTCGCAATGCCTCCGCAATATTCATCTGAATAAATAAATTCTTCAACAGAGATCGTCATGTCGATCTCGTAAACGCCGGGCTTATTGATATTGCCACAGGCGCTGATCAGTTTGGTGCCGGTCGATTTTCCAATGCCAATCTTCGCATATTCCTCACCACCCATATTGATGATCGGCACTACTGCCGCAAGCGTTTCTACATTGTTCACAACGGTGGGACAATCCCACAATCCTTTCACGGCAGGAAACGGAGGCTTGATGCGCGGATTACCACGCTTGCCTTCCAGGCTTTCGAGCAACGCGGTTTCTTCACCACAGATGTAGGCGCCCGCACCGCGATGAACATATATCTCGCAATCGAAACCGGATCCCAGAATATTTTTTCCAAGGAAACCATTGTTCCTCGCTTCTTCAATGGCCTGTTCAAGAATGTCGACTATCCAGGCATATTCACCACGGATATATATGTAGGTGCTGTTTGATCCCAGTGCAAAAGATGAAACGATCAAACCTTCGATCAGCAGGTGCGGAAGGAATTCCATCAGGTACCTGTCCTTGAATGTACCAGGTTCCGATTCATCCGCATTGCAAACCAGATAACGCGGCACACCTTCCGGCTTTGCCAGGAAGCTCCATTTCATACCTGTCGGGAAACCTGCGCCACCCCTGCCTCTCAGTCCGCTTTTCTTTACTTCCTCAACGATATCCGTAGGCGTCATTTTAAAGGCCTTCTCCACAGCCGCATATCCACCGTTTTTGCGATAGGTATCGTAAAAGCGAATGCCTTCGATGCCAGCCTTGTCTAGTAATACTTTTCTGCCCATATTGATTGGTCAATTATTGTTATTGCTTAATTACGTGCATTCTTCAATGATACTGGTCAACCTTTTCTTTTGTCAGATGTTCCCTGAATGTTCTTCCCAACTGCATCATTGGCGCATATCCGCATGCGCCCAGGCATTCCACTGTTTTCAGGGTGAACATCCCATCGGCCGTTGTTTCTCCAGTTCCTATCTTCAGCTTCTCTTTGATGTAATCGATGATCTCATCGCTTCCATTCAGCATGCAGGGGCCCGTCTGGCAAACTTCGAAAACATATTTGCCCACAGGTTTCAGGTTGATACATGGAATAAAAGGTAGCTACTTCATACACTTCGATGGGCTCGATCTTCAGCAGTGTGGCCACATAATCCATTACCGGGATGTCGAGCCATCCGCCAAATTCATCCTGCGCCATATGCAGTAAAGGAAGCAACGCACTCTTGTGCTTACCCGGTGGGTAACGGCTGATGATGCGTTCAACTTCCTGTAATTTATCTGGTGAGAATTGCATGTTGCAAAGAAATCAAAAATTAAAAATTAAAAATTAAAAATGCTATAGGGCTTCTTCTCTTTATAATTCAAATTCATAACTAAATCAAAAAGGAAAAATTGGAAAAATCATAAATGCTTCATGATACTTCGATTTTTAATTTTTCATTTTTAATTTTGCCTCACGCATCCATCTCTCCGGCAATCAGGTTCAGGCTGCTCATCATAATGATCGCATCGCTGAGCATACTCCCTTTCACCAGTTCTTCATATGCCTGGTAATACACAAAACAGGGTCTGCGGAAATGCAAGCCTGTAAGGGCATCTTCCCCCATCACTGATCAGGTAAAATCCAAGTTCGCCATTGCCACCTTCCACGCTCATGTACACTTCTCCGGGTGGAATGTCGATCTCTCCCATCACGATCTTGAAATGCCAGATCAGCGCTTCCATTTTCGTGTACACATCCTCCTTGGCAGGAAGATAATATTCAGGAACGTCGGCATGGAAAACTTCCGCCTCCGTCCCTTTGAATTCCTGCACTTTCTGGTATGCCTGTTTAATCAGATTGATCGACTGCCACATCTCCTGGTCGCGGACAAGGAAACGGTCATAGCAATCACCCGTTGTACCCACAGGCACGGTGAATTCAAAATCTTCATAGCTGCTGTATGGCGTGTGCACCCGCACGTCGTAGTCGACACCGGCAGCACGAAGATTGGGGCCGGTGAATCCATAATTCATCGCCCTTTCCGCACTGATCGGTCCCACGCCAATGGTTCGTTCCATGAATATCCTGTTGCGCTGGAACAGGTTGTCAAATTCTCTTAACACGCGTGGATATTCTTCCAGAAATTTCTCCAGTCTTTCGAATGCCGTTTGCGTGAAATTCCTTTCAAATCCGCCGATACGGCCAATATTTGTTGTAAGTCGTGAGCCACAGATCTCTTCATATATTTCATAGATCAGTTCACGGTACTGCATCACGTAAAGAAACCCGGTGTATGCACCGGCGTCCACTCCAACGATGCTGATTGCAGATCAGGTGGTCCGAGATCCGCGCCAGTTCCATGATGATGATCGCGGAGATAGTCGACCCGCTTCGGAGTTTTCACCCCGAGCAATTTTTCGCAGGTGAGGTGCCAGCCCATATTGTTGATGGGCGATGAACAATAATTCAGCCTGTCGGTTAGGGGAGTGATCTGGTAGAGCGGGCGTCGCTCGGCAATTTTTTCAAAAGCGCGGTGAATATACCCAACGGTCTGTGTTGCCGACACGATGCGTTCGCCATCCAGCTCAAGAATATTTTGAAAAACGCCATGGGTCGCGGGGTGTGTTGGACCCAGGTTGAGTGTGGTCGTTTGTTTTCCAATTGATCCTTCCGGTAACGTTATATGGTGATCAGACATGAAAGCCTTCTTTATATTTAATTAGTCGCGTCCAAACATTTCATCATCCTTGTCCACCCGTGTTTGTTCTTCGAGGGGAAATTCTTTTCTCATCGGGAAATAGTCCATCTCATCTACGTTTAATATCCTTTTCAGGTTGGGATGGCCAACGAAGTTCACTCCATAGAAATCATAGGTTTCCCTTTCCATCCAGTTGGCTGCCGCAAAGATCTTAGTGGCCGTGTAAACATCGGGCTTCTCTGTGCTGACAAAGACTTTGAATCGTATGCGCACATTGTCTACCAGGTTATGGAGATGGTAAACGACCGCCAGTTCCCGGCCAGGCTGGTCGGGGTAGTGCACCGCCTGGAGATCCGTAAGAAATCTGAATTGCATTTCGTCGTCTTCATACAGGAACTGAAGTACTTTCAGATTCATGTCTTTAGGCGATTCGAAAGTCAGCATGCCATAGGGCTCGTGGAAGTCGACAACCTGGTCGCGAAATTTTTCCCTGATTCGCTCAGCTATTCTTTCGGTCGTTAATGCCATATTTAAATGAAAAATTAAAAATTAAAAATTAAAAATCAGTAGGTGCCAAAGATCTCGGACATTTTACCCTCCGGTCATTTTTGATTGTCGACTTGATTTTTTGATTTTCGATTTATAGCATTTTTAATTTTTAATTTTTGATTTTTAATTTATTGTATTCCATAACTATCCATAAGTCCCTGATACCGCTCTCCCGTTCTTCTCCTCAGACTTTCCTTTCCAACCAGGTCCTGGATCTTTATGATGCCATCGATCACTGCTTCCGGACGGGGAGGACAACCCGGGATATAAACATCAACAGGAATGATCTGGTCGATACCCTGCAATACACTATAAGAATCAAAAATTCCTCCACTGCAGGCACAGGCACCCATGGCCAGCACCCAGCGGGGTTCGGCCATCTGCAGGTAAACCTGCTTGACCACTGGGCCCATTTTTTTGGCGATAGTGCCCATTACCATCAGCAGGTCGCACTGGCGGGGTGAAAATCCCACTCGCTCCGATCCAAAACGGGCGAGGTCATAGTGTGCGCCCATCGTGGCCATGAATTCAATGCCGCAGCAGGATGTAGCGAAAGGCAGCGGCCAGATCGAATTCTTACGCGCGAGGCCCACGACTTTATCAAGAGTAGTTGCAAAATAACCTTCACCTCCCAGTCCTTCAGGACCTTCCTTCACAAGTTTCAGGTTCGATTCACCTGATAAATTATATTGTACCGGACGTGCCATAGTTTTTTTATTTTCAATCCTCCCATTTCAACGCGCCTTTCTTTATTATATAAACAAAGCCGCAGAGGAAAAATCCAACAAACATCATAACGGCGAGAAAACCATCCCAACCGAGTCCTTTGAAATTAACAGCATAGGGGTAGAAAAAGATCACTTCCACATCAAATAATACGAAAAGAATCGCCACGAGGAAATACTTTATCGACATTGGCTGACGGGCATTGCCGACGGCATCGATACCGCTTTCGAAATTCTCCAGTTTGTCGGCAGTTTTCCTGCTGGGGCCCAGCAGGTGGGTCACCCCCATCATAACACCAATAAAGGCCATGGCGAAGAACAACTGGATGCCCACAGGCAGGTACCAGTAAGCACTTTCTGCTGATGGTGTTGCCGCCTGTAGTAAAAATAGATCCATGCCTAAAAATTAAGTACTCCTTTCGCTGTGATTATGCCTGCAAAATTACGTTAGCATCGGCAATTTACCAGTACAAATAAAAATCCCCCGCCACAACGTAACGGGGGATTGATTTAATATCTGTTTTCGCATTATTCGTCACTTTTCTTCGCTGAAGACTTAGGCTTGGTGCCTGACTTCGACTTGGTCTTGGCCTTGCTCTTTGACGATGACTTGGAGGCTGTTGAACCAGTTGATCTTTTTGGCGGTGGTGCAGTAAGAATCTTCTTGATGCGCACCGCATCTTCATTGGTAGAATCAATTGCCAGCACCTTATCTAAGTAGGCCAGCGCTGTATCTTTTGATTTTGCAATGTCATTGTAGTAGGATACCAGGTAGAAGTTCGCAACGATCGCCTGCGTTTTGAACTTGCCGGTACCGCTGTCGAGCGCAAGTGCTTTATCGGCCAGTTCCTTGTAGGCATCCACTGCAAGTCCCTTTTCCATGGTGGTATCCTGAGCCGTTCTTGCCCTGGCACACCAGAGGTATCCATAAATCGCATCCGGGAACTTAGTCTTGTAGGTGTTACAGAACAGGCTGTCAGCCTTTACATAGTTTCCGGCGGCATAGTGTGCGTGGGCCCAGTTGTAAAGGTCGTTCTGGCTGGGTTCTTTTTCCATTGCGTACGCCCTGCCAAGCCATTCGGCTTCAAGATTCCGGTTGCCCGATCTCTTAGCCATCGCAGCGGCATTTGCGATAAATTTGGCCTTGTTTGCCGCCACGGTATCCTTGTCGATCGCCATGTTGTAATATTTGGCAATGAGGCTATCGTACATCCCTGGACCGGTACTTCCAGCAACGGTAGCACCCGTACTGTCGGAACCGGTAGAGTCTGAAGCCGCCGTACTGGTACTGTCTGGGGCGCCCATTTTAGAATAGATCTTCGCCATTTCTTCATAGTCGGTAGCCAGGACGACCGACGTATCCGCCTTAAGGAGGAAGGTGTCCATCGCCGCTTTCGCAGTTTGGATGTCACCGAGAGTGTCGGCGGTGTAAGCAATCATACGATACATCCTTGGACTCACTTTTTCGCCATTCTGTGCGATCAGCTCCCTGGCACGTTTCTGCGCACCTGCAAAATCACCCTTGGCGTAGGTATAATCGGTCTTTGCATACTCCATTTCAGGACCCGGATCGGTGTGGGCGATGTATTTATCAAGGTAAGCACCTGCCTTGTTCACATCACGGAAGTACCAATAATAATATTGTTCGAAATAAGTAGGCGCATAAGTAGAATCGAGCTTGGCTGCTTCATCCCATGCAGGAAGGAAGTAGTCAGGATTGTTCTGGGTCAGATAGATCCTGCCGATACGAACTTTCGCTGCAGCGAGCGTAGGATCCAGTTCAAGCGCTTTGTTGTAAGATGTCACCGCATTACCTCCATCGATAAGCTTGCGGTAGGCATCACCCATGATAAGGTAGGTGTATGCGTTCTTGAATTTCCTTGTTGTTGTAGCCTGGGTCAGCTTCTGGACAGCGTAGGTGGCATCACCCATTCGAGCGTCTACATTTGCCGCACCAATGGCATTCAACACATCCACATCCTTGCCTTTGGACAGGTTGATGGCTGTTTCAAAATGCTGCCGGGCCTCGTTTGTTTTTCCTTCCATCAGTTCTGTCTGGCCCATTCCCACGAGAATTAACGGAGCATTACCGTTAGCAGTAAGCGCTTTCTGATAAAGTGCTTTTGCTCCCGCGGAATCCTTGGTTTTCAATAAAACCTGGCCCAGCCAGTAGGTGGCCTCGGCATCGTTGGGATCTTCAGCAACTCTCTTGTCCAGAATGTCCTTAGCGCTCTTGTAGCGTTCGTAGTAGATGAATTTCTTTGCGTCATCTACTTTCTGGGCAAAGAGCATGCTGCTGCAAAGTATACCTGATACTAACAGACTTAATACACGTTTCGTCATATTGGTTGGCGTAATTTTAAAGGTTGTAAAATATTATATTTTTTTAATCTACTCGGAAATTTTTATGTCCCTTACGTCAAAATTCATTCTCGCGGGCAACAGATATGCGCTCTTGAAAATGAGCTGACCTTTTTCATAGATGAGAAAATTGGTGAAACCGCTGCCAACACCTTTATAATTTTCTTTGAGGATATAATACAAAGGCCGTACCATGGGATACCTCCCCGTAGCTATGTTTGCCTGATACGGTTTAACATAGGTGCCATTACAGCCACGGCATTCAACGGAAGCAATGTTAAGTTTTTCTAAAAAACTGATCGTCTCAGGATCATTCTTGTTACCCACCCAGCTCACGCCCAATAATCCTATTGCGTCATTATTGGCTGAAACATAGTCTATTAAGGCTTGACTATTTTTTGCAGCCACGATATTGGAGGAAATTTTGTCGCCTTCGAGCAATGAATCTACAACAAATCTCACAGTGCTGGTTGCAGAAGTTCCATCGAGCAACAATTTGTACTTGTAGCCACTGGTGCCCCTGGCCAGAGAGTGTATGTCCTGCATGGTGAACATGGTGTCCTTGCATTTTTTGTTGGTCACTACTGCAATGGCATCAAAGGCGATGGGGCCGAAAGGTGGCATGAAGCTCAGTTTCGCTTTCAGCCTGTTCTGCTCATTACGTGTAAGCCCACGCGTAACTATTACCATCCTGATGCTGTCGTTATTAAGATCGTTAAGACATTCTGCCTCAGGCTTGTAATACACATTGATGTGCGCATTCGGATGCAATGATTCAAAGACCTGTACCTGTGAGTCGATGACGGGGCGAAACGACTCATCCACGCTTATATTTATCGTTCCGGAAGTGGTGGTTTCCATTGGTTTGCCGGGTTCTCCCGCACAACCGGCCAGCATACTGCACGCCGCCAATACTATGATTCCCAGTCCTAAAAATCTGAGCCGTTTCAATTTTTTTTGTTTGTGCTATTTAAAATAATTTCTGCTCACTCCCCTGTATATTCTGAATCCTCCATACAGAAGACAGAGCCCTCCAAATATATATGAGAATGGTTTGGGAGGAAATTCCATAGCGATGCCGAGTAAATCTGATGTTAAAAAAAATCCTCCCATCACTGCATAAATAATGCCCATTCCGAGGTCCATTAAAGAACGCCTGTTGGCGTAGGCCTTTTTTCGGTGCTCTTCAAGATCAGTTGCCATCGCAGTTTCGCGTTAAGGGGCGGTAAGATATGAAATATGTTATAAAGACATTTTTCGCTTTAGGTTTACATTTGCTGCCACAATAAAAATTATGTCCAAACCAGGTCTTCCACCAGGAACCCGTGACTTTTCCGCGGAAACGGTCCGCAAAAGGAATTATATTCTGAATACCATCAGGCAGGTTTTTGAATTATACGGATTTCAGCCGCTGGAAACTCCGGCGATCGAGAACCTGGAGACCCTGATGGGAAAATATGGGGAGGAAGGAGACAAATTGATCTTTCGCATTTTAAATAACGGTATCGCCGACCCGAAAAACGTCGAAAAGACGCGCAAGGCATTTGAACAGGTGATGGAAGGGAAAAACGATCGCAACCTCACCGAAAGGGCACTGCGGTATGACCTCACAATTCCCTTTGCCCGATACGTAGCGATGAATCATGGGCAGCTGACCTTTCCCTTCAAACGTTACCAGATCCAGCCCGTCTGGCGGGCCGACCGCCCTCAGAAGGGACGTTATCGCGAATTCTGGCAGTGTGACGCGGATGTGGTCGGCAGCAGATCCCTGCTCAATGAGGCGGAATTTGTGCAGATCTATGACCTCGTATTTAAAAGACTCGGTCTCGATGGCTATGAGCTACGGATCAACTCCCGCAACATACTGGTAGCCATTGCCCAAGCCTGCGGAGGCAGGGAACAGCTCACTGCGATCACCACAGCCATCGATAAACTCGACAAGATCGGCCTCGAAAAAGTGCAGGAAGAACTGATCTCCAGGTCTTTGAACAAATCACAGGTTGAACTGATCACCCAATACCTCCGGATCGGAGGCAACAATGCCACAAGTCTTGCCAGTCTCAAAACGCTGCTGGCGAATGCTTCCACCGAAAGCAGGGAATTTGCAGAGCTGGGCCTGTCGCAACTACAGACTGTGCTTGACCTGGTGAAGCCTGAAATAAATGGGTTGCCATTGGTAATCGACTTTACGCTCGCGCGCGGGCTGAGCTACTACACAGGAATTATTTTCGAGGCCAGGGCCCCGGCTTCCGTTCAGATTGGCAGTATCGGCGGTGGTGGCCGATATGACGACCTTACCGGACTCTTTGGGGTATCCGATGTACCTGGAGTGGGGATCTCCTTTGGGGTAGACCGCATTTATGATGTGATGGAAGAACTGAATGCTTTCCCGGCCACGCTGCAGATTTCCACCCAGGTGCTTTTCCTGAACCTGGGTGAAGCCGCATCGGAAGCTGCCTTCGACCTGCTCGGCCAGCTCAGGGCCACGGCAGTGCGTGGTGAACTTTATCCCGAGTACCAAAAGATCGACAGGCAGTTTAAATATGCCGAGAAGAAAAATATTCCATTTGTTGTTACAGTGGGGGATGAAGAATTGAAGAGCAGGTTGGCAAGGATAAAGGACATCCGCAGCGGAACCGTTGTTACGGTATCGTGGGAAGAACTTGTCATTCGTGACTTTTCCAGTGACTAAATTAAAAGTGAAAAATTAAAAATTAAAAATCCTATAAAGCGACAAGTCGCGAATGCGCTCACTTCAAGTCTGGCAATCATCAAAAGAGAGGAACAGCGCCCAAAGGGCGAAGTTATTCCGGATTAGGTGGAGCATAGGGTGCCCATTTCAGAATACAGCCTGAGTTATAGCATTTTTAATTTTTCATTTTTAATTTTTCATTTCTTAAGTCATTCCCTCATAAATAACAGCCGCACCCTGCCCCATCCCGGCGCACATAGTAGCCAGTCCATATTTCACCTTTCGCCTTTTCATTTCGTGAATAAGGGTGGCGGAGATACGCACACCACTGCAACCTAGTGGATGACCGATCGCCAGTGATCCGCCATTCACATTTACCATAGCCGGATCAAACCCCAATTGTGTTATGCAGGCGATCGACTGGGCAGCAAAGGATTCATTCAGTTCAACGAGGCCGATGTCCGCGATCGTAAGACCCGCCCTCTGCAGCGCCTTGTTCGTAGCCTCTATCGGCCCCAAGCCCATGATGGACGGATCAATTCCGGAAACTGCCATCGATACAACTTTCGCGATAGGGTGAAAGCCAAATTTACTCAGGGCCTCATCGTTGGCCAGCAGCATGGCGGCGGCTCCATCGTTAAGTCCTGATGAATTGCCGGCAGTAACCGTGCCTCCGGGTGCAAATGCAGGCTTGAGCGCGGATAACACCTGCATCGAAGTCTTTCTCGGATACTCATCCCTGTTAAAGATCCGCTTGTTTCCATTGTGATCCGCAACTTCAATTCCAATTATCTCTTCATCAAATTTTCCAACCGCCGCGGCCTCAAAATATTTTTCATGTGAACGAAGGGCGTATTCGTCTTGCTGGCGACGGCCGACACCAAACTGCCTGGCTACATTTTCGGCGGTCTCACCCATGGACCAGGGATAATATTTTTTTGTAAGTGCAGGGTTGGCAAAGCGCCAGCCAATGGTGCTGTCGATCAGGTCTGCCTCTCTTATCTCATCAAATGGTCGTTCGGCTGCCTCACCAGTTGGTTCAGCATCGATTTCCCCCTGAGTCCCAGCGCCTGAACCGGAAACCAGTTGCTGAGTTTTGCGGGCAACCACCTCACGGGAAAGTACATACGGAGCGCGGCTCATGCTTTCGACTCCGCCGGCCAGGTAAACCATGCCTTCGCCGCAAAGAATGCCCCGCGACGCATCCATGATCGCCTGCAAACCTGAGGCACACAACCTGTTGACGGTATTGCCTGGAACGGAAACGGGCAAACCCGCAAGAAGGGCCGCCATCCGGGCCACATTCCTGGTATCTTCTCCCGCCTGGTTAGCGTCGCCGGCGATCAGGTCCTCGATGGCATTTGGGTCCAGTGAAGGATTGCGCAGCATCAGTGCCCTGATCACATGCGCCAGCAGGTCATCAGGCCGGATCTGGCTCAATGAGCCGCCATATTTTCCAACGGCACTACGCACAACGTCTATCACATATACCATCAGGCTGGTTAATTGATTAACTTTGAAAAAACCGGGCAACATCCATGCAAGCCGCACCCGATCGTCAGCCTCTCATCTTGTCTTTTCTCGGGAGCCTTCGGAAGAAGGATGCAAAGGTATACGCTTTTATAGTGCTTTTTCTTTCCCTGCAACTGCTGCTAACCCTTGCAAAATTCAAGGTGACTCCTTTCTATCTCTATGGCATGTTTTCCGAAATTCAGCCAGCGAACGACAGTTTCCATTTAAAGACCATCCTTGTCGATGGGCGTCCGCTTTCCTCTTATGACCGTCCTTTTCGTGAGTATCTGATGTTCAATGTGCTGACCGATCATTATCTAGATATCAGGAACAATGGCAATACCGATGTGTTGAAAACCCGGATCGAAAAAAAATACCCATGGTTCACCACCCTGCCGATCTACCCATCCTTTGCACGCAGCGTCTACAACAGCCCGCGCGACCTCACCGGGTTTGAAACCTGGTTCCGACAGAAACTAACCAGCACTCCAGCCAATCAGTCTGCGATTATCATCCGGCAATCCACCTTTTACTACAACCCGTTTCTTTCACAATTTGTCCTGATAAATCATGCAGACCTGGCGGCATTCTGACTATACCGCCACCCTGGAAGCCAGCCGTGCGCGGTTTCAAACCGTGTTTTTTCTGTTGGTGTTCTATGGCCTGATCCTGAATGTCATCAACCACGTCAGTCTCTATCAGATTGGCTCCAATCCATTGCTTTATCCCGACCTTGATCCGTTGTACTGGTTGTTTATGATGGCCAAGGTGCCGGACTGGCTCAGGGGTCCGGCAGCCCTCTTTCTTGATATTTTTCTGATCCTTTCCTGTTGTCTTTCCATTTTTGATCAGCGAAAGAAAACCTGGCCCATCGTCTTCCTGGTCCTGTATTATATGTATTTCGTGATTTACAACATGCGCACCGGCCATCACTATACCAACCCCGCCATTCTGATCATGGGGATGGCTTTCGTAGTCAATAAACCCGTCCGTTTTGCGGCCCTCCTGACGCTTTCCCGTTTTATTTTTTGCTTTATGATGTTCAGCGCCGCCATCTGGAAGATCATCAGGGGCAACCTATTCGATGCCGGCCATGCCAGGAACGTTCTCATTAATCAGCATCTTGAAACATTGACCACTGGCCAGGAGTCCTGGCGCGACCTGATCATCCGACAGCTGCTTGCAACACATTGGCTGCCACAACTGTTCTGGGTGCTTCTCGTAGTGGTCGAGTTGCTATTTGTGTTGGGGTTCTTCACCCTGCGGTACGATAAACACCTGCTGATAGCTTACATCCTGTTTTTCATCGGCGGCTGGTTACTCTTCGACGTTTACATCTACGAAAACCTTTTGTTCCTCTTAACGCTTTCTCCATTGGTTAAGCTGATGAATAAGACTACCTTTGCGCGTTAATTTCATAAGCACTGGACAGTTTACAAAATATACGCTCACTCTCGCTTACCGACCTGGAAACCTTCTTTGATAGTTTTGGAGAGAAAAAGTTCCGGACCAAACAGGTCTGGGAATGGCTTTGGCAGAAAGGGGCCAGGAATTTCGGGGAAATGACCAATCTGAGTAAGGAACTGCGCACCAAACTGAGCGAACACTTCACCTTACCCGCCCTGGTTATCGACACCATCCAAAATTCAACCGACGGCACGATCAAGGACCGTTTCAAAACCCATGACGGTCACCTGGTAGAAGGGGTGCTCATCCCCACCGAAGATCGTCACACGGCCTGTGTTTCTTCCCAGGTGGGCTGCAGCCTCAGCTGCAAGTTCTGCGCTACGGGCTATATGGACCGCAAGCGGAACCTCGATTTCGACGAGATATACGATGAAGTGATGCTCTTGAACAAACAATGTGAAGAGCTCTACGAACGCAAGATCTCCAACATCGTTTTCATGGGCATGGGTGAACCCCTGCTGAATTATAAGAATGTGCTTAGGGCTGTTGAAAGGATCACCGCCCCAGACGGTCTGGCAATGAGTGCCAGGCGCATCACCGTGTCTACCGCCGGCGTAGCCAAGATGATTCGGCAGCTGGGTGACGACCAGGTGAGGTTCAAACTCGCCCTCTCCCTACACGCGGCCAATGACCTCAAACGTGATGAGATCATGCCCATCAACGAATCGAACAACATCAAGGCGCTGATCGACGCCCTGAATTACTTCTACCAGGCCACCAAGAACGAGATCACGCTGGAATACATCCTCTTTAAGAACTTCAACGAAAGTCTCAAGGACGCCGATGAGCTGATCCGAATCTACCGCCAGGTGCCCGCCGACCTCGTGAATATCATCGAATACAACCCCATCGACTTCGCCACCTTCGAAAAACCCGAAGAAGACATCGTCAACCGCTTTATGAATTACCTCGAGAAGCACAAAGTCAATGCCCGCCTGAGGCGAAGCCGGGGTAAAGACATCGACGCCGCCTGCGGCCAACTGGCGAACAAGAATTAGAAATAAATTGAAACACTTGCATTTCAAGAAAGCGTAGATTACATTTGTTTTCTCCCCCATCCTCTGACATTTCCAAGTTGATAGATCGTTCCGCTTTAACTGCAGCCAGGCTGTAGAAATTTTCCGTCCCCCCTCCTCTGGAATTCCAGCCGTTTACACGGTCCATTCGCGAACCTTTTTGTCAACCTGAAACTATTTACATGAAACGCGTTATTCCGGGAGCCCTCTTCGTCGCCGCCTTATTCGGCTCCTCATTTGCATCGCAGGCCCGTACCATCGAAAATTTCAACTCCAGAAAAGGCATTCCCTCCAATCAACTCAGGGCAAGTCTTCAGAATCAGTGCTGGTCTTTCCATCATTTTGACATCAACAATCACGGTTGGAATCCGGGCATTGAAGGTGACGGTGCCATGGTAGCCACTCCCGATGCCCTCAACTTTTCCAATAGCGGACTGTTCACGCCATTGCTGAAAGTGGATCAGGATCTGCGTTTGTCATTCGACTATACTTTTAATACCCGTTTTAGCGGCAGTGACAGGCGTTGGCTCAAGATCTGTCTGGCAGACGCTTCCAATGAGATCATCCAGGTGCTGGAAAAAATAGAATTTGAGGCCGGAACAGCAGCGCGTAAACACCGCTACAGTACAAGATTCAGCAACCTCACTCCTGGTCAATACCGGCTGGTACTTCAATACGGCGGTTCAGGTGGAAGCGCAAGGCTGGCAATCGACCAGCTTGACGCCTCGGCTCCCATCGCCAATCCCGGTGGTTGTAGCCTGGCTCCCGAAGCCAATGCGTTGAGTATTACAGGCATGCCTAACCGAACTGCGTCCGGCTTCCTGATCAGCGGCGTTCCTGCCTCCACAATTTCGGTCTACCTGGTTAATCCTTCACCGGATGGAACAGTCGTCATCGGCAAATCGGGCGCATTTAGTTTTGAACCGAACAAGGGCTTTAAAGGTAGTGCCACCAGGTTCAGCTACCGGATCTGCGAAGACGGCAGCGGGAATCTCTGCTCCGAAAATGCCATCGTGCACGTCAGCTTTCCAGTAACCTCCATCGCCACCACAACCAGCCTGGTAAATTTCAAAAGTTCTTACCGTAATCATGGCGATGTAGAGCTCGTGTGGACTACAGGCCAGCAGGCGCCGGCGGCGAGGTTTCATATCGAACGTAGTCTCGACGGAAACAAATGGGTGAACGCCGGCATAATGCCCGCCAGTGGGGCCGGTGAATATGCGTTCACTGATAATCTCTCCAAAAGCATCGCCCATAAAAAAGACCTGTATTACCGGATCAGACAGGTGAACAGGGATGGCCTGTCCGCAACCAGCAGGATGCTGATCGCCAGGGTATACAATACCAGGACGCTTACCATGATCAGCGTTACACCCAATCCCGCGAAGAATGACATCGCGGTGAATGTGCAACTACTCGAAAATTCGTTTGTGTCGATGCGTGTCATCAACGGAGATGGTGTTCCTGTGATCTTTGAAACCGCCTCCGGTGAAAAGGGCGACAACAGCTTCCTGGTCTCGGGCACCTCTAAACTTAACCCAGGGCCCTACACCCTGGAGGTAATCGTCAACAGCAAGGATCACATGCTGGTCAAGCTAATCAAGGAATAATCAACGGGCCCGTTCATATTGCACCGGCCAGGGCAGCTCTACACCGAGTTCCCTGGCCGCATGCATGGGAAAATAGGGATCCCGCAACATCTGACGGGCAAGAATGATCATGTCTGCACGACCTTCCGTGAGAATGGCCTCTGCCTCGGCCGAGGTGGTGATCATCCCTACGGCGCCTGTCAGAATGCCGGCTTCCCTTTTCAATTTTTCCGCAAAGGGTACCTGGTACTGCGGTTGTACAGGGATGTTCACCTGCGTCAGGTTTCCGCCACTGGAACAGTCGATCAGGTCCACACCGCCTTCCCTGAGCTTTCGGGCCAGTTTCACCGAATCCTCCGGTGTCCAACCTTTGTCGGTCCACTCGGTGGCAGAGATCCTCACGAACAATGGATATGCCGAAGGCCAGACCTCATTTACTGCGCCGACTATTTCAAGCAGAAAGCGGATCCTGTTGTTAAATTCACCACCATATTCATCAGTCCTGCGGTTACTCAAGGGCGATAGGAACTCGTGTATCAGGTATCCGTGTGCCGCATGCAATTCGACCAGTCTGAAACCAGCCTTCACGGCACGAATGGCAGCTTCGCGAAAAGAGCCAATCAATTTTTGAATCTCTTCTCCTGTCAGTTCATGAGGCAAGGGGTCTCCTTCTGTGAAAGGAATGGGTGAGGGCGCGGAAACTTCCCAGCCTCCTTCATCAGGAGCAATCGCTCCCCTTCCTTCCCACGGCGCTCTTACACTGGCTTTGCGGCCGGCATGCGCCAGCTGCACCCCGGCTATCGCTCCCTGCGCATGAATAAAGTCGGTGACCCGGCGGAGTGGCGCAATGTGTTCATCCTTCCAAATACCCAGATCCTTTGGTGATATCCTTCCATCTTCGGTCACCGCCGCCGCTTCCGTAATCACCAGTCCTGCTCCCCCTACAGCCCTGCTACCCAGATGCACTAGGTGCCAGTCGTTTGGGAAACCATCCTGTGATGAATACTGGCACATGGGCGAAACCACAATGCGGTTTTTAAACTCAATCTCTTTTATTCTTAACGGTTGAAAAAGCTGTGTCATAATTCTTATTTAGTTGAAAATCAAAATCGTTGTCTCGGCACCCCCAATATTTTGTTACTTTCGGCGCTGAGGGTTGCCTGCCGTAACCAAATGTATTTCATGACAGCAGAACAACAGCGACTCGCTGTAAATGCCAAAAAACCTGTACCCCTGGTTGAATGGGGTCCGTACCTGAGTGACAGACAATGGGGAACAGTCCGTGAAGACTACAGCCCCGATGGCAACGCCTGGCATTATTTTCCATTTGATCACGCCGCCTACCGACACTATATATGGGGTGAAGATGGCCTTGCCGGCATCTCAGACCTCTTCCAGAACCTCTGCTTCTCAGTGTGCTTATGGAATGGCAAGGATCCGATCCTCAAGGAACGTCTCTTCGGCCTTCGAAACGGGGAAGGCAACCATGGCGAAGATGTAAAGGAGCTTTACTACTACCTCGACAACATTCCGACCCATTATTATATGGACTTCCTCTATAAATACCCTCAGCAGGAATTTCCATATGAACAGCTAAGAGAAGAAAACCGGAAAAGAAGCCGCCAGGAACCGGAATACGAAATACTTGACACCGACGCATTCAAAGACAACCAATACTTTGATGTAAGGATCACTTATGCAAAGCAGGGTCCCACCGACATCTATGTACGCATCGAGATCACCAACCGATATTCAAAACCCGCGGAACTGACAGTGATGCCTACCCTCTGGTTTTACAATCGCTGGTGGAATTCGCAGGATCAAAAGAATATGCCCCGCATCAGCTACGTGAATAAGACCACGGTGAAGGCGGAACATAAAAGACTCGACAACTATTACTTTTATTTTCAGCACCCCGACGACCTTTTGTTCACCAACAACGAAACGAACACACTCAAGGTCAGCAACATCCCAAATACATCGATCTTCACCAAGGATGCATTTAACGACGCTGTTATCCAGGGAAACAACATCTCTGAACTGCGTGCGAAGAAAAACGGCACAAAATGCTCTCCCCTTTACAAAATGAAGATCGCCGGTGGTCAGAAGCAAACGATCTACTGCCGGTTAAGTAACCTGCAGATGGAGAATGCTTTTGTAAAAGGATTTGAAAACATTTTCAGCATCAGGAAGCAGGAAGCGGATGATTTTTATCAGGCCATCCTTCCAAAGGGCATGAGCGATGACATGAGGCGCATCCAGCGACAGGCGATCGCGGGATTGCTGTGGAGCAAACAATATTACCATTTTGACGTGGAGGAATGGCTGGACAACAGCGATGGGATCACGCCGGTGAGCAACAGCAAAAAGACGGGCAGGAACCACGACTGGGGCCATCTCAAGAACCAGGACGTCATATCGATGCCCGACAAATGGGAGTATCCCTGGTATGCCGCCTGGGACCTTGCCTTTCAAACCATATCCATCGCAGGCGCCGACCCGGTGTTCGCAAAACACCAGCTTATGCTGATCATGCGCGAGTGGTACATGAAGCCGGATGGCCAGCTGCCTGCGTACGAATGGAATTTTAGTGATGTCAACCCGCCGGTGCACGCCTGGGCCGCCATGCAGGTCTACAGGATTGAAAAAAAACAGACAGGACAGGGCGACATTCCCTTCCTGAAAAAGATATTTCAAAAACTGATCATCAATTTCACGTGGTGGATCAACCGAAAAGACGTCAACGGAAACAACATCTTCGAAGGCGGATTCCTTGGTCTCGATAACATTGGTGTGTTCAACCGGAATTTTCATTTCCCCGGTGAGATGCAACTCGAACAGGCAGATGGAACCAGCTGGATGGGTACCTACGCGCTCGACATGATGGAAATGGCCATCGAGATCGCCATTCACGATCCTTCATTTGAGGACATGGCCACGAAATTCTTCGAACATTTTATTCTTATATCGGAATCACTCAATGAACACCGGCTCTGGAATGCCGAAGACAAATTTTTCTATGATGTGCTGGTCGTGCCCGGGTCAGATCCTACACCGCTCAAGATCCAGTCGATTGTTGGATTGACATCACTGTTCGCGGTATCTACCATACCCAGTGAAGTGTTCGACAAACTCAAGGATTTCAGTAAAAGGATCGCCTGGTTTGAAGCATACAGAAAAAAGAAAAATAAATTCTGGCCAAATGAAGAAAGAGGTGACGGGGAAGAGATGCTGCTTTCACTGGTTCGTAAAGACCGCCTCGTACACCTGCTGAGAAGATTGCTCGACGAAGAAGAATTCCTTTCTCAGGGTGGCATCAGGGCGTTGTCCAAACGACACGACAAACATCCATATTCAGTAACAGTTGATGGAATTTCTTATAGCATCCGTTATGACCCGGGAGACTCAACATCCGACATATTTGGGGGGAATTCGAACTGGAGGGGACCTGTGTGGATGCCAATCAATTACCTGATCATTCAGTCCATCCGTTCCTACGGAACCTTCTATGGTGACAACCTGCTTGTGGAATGCCCTACAGGTTCAGGCAACCTGATGAATCTTTGCGATGTGGCAGATGAACTGACACGAAGAGTGATCAGCTTATTCGAAAGTGACAAAGATGGCAAGCGAAACATCTATGGAGAATACAACTGGTTCTATCAGTTGCCCGGCAATGAAGAGCTGGTGTTGTTCTATGAATACTTTCATGGAGATTCCGGAAAGGGACTGGGTGCAAATCACCAGACCGGGTGGACGGCGCTGGTAGCAGAATTAATCAGTGAATATTATGGGAGAAAGGATTGTTAGTCCGAAGTGAGGCTTCGGTCCGGAAAATATGTATTTTTCACTCAGTTGATGAGGTTGTCGGGAAGCGGGCCAGGTTAAATGGCTGAACGGGCAGTTTTTGGAGGCTGGTTAGCGGTTTTGGTAACCTGGATGGTGCGCCATTGTTGCTGGATCGGTGAAACTTCATCCAGTTCAGGATTGTCCTTCAACTGATCGCTGGTAAAAACCTGGCGTGATTCATAGATATAATTGAGGCCAACAAAGAAACAAGCGGCTCCCAGGATCATATAACTGGTAACCTCGAATAAGTGACCCCTGCCACCACTTCCGGTTACAAAAAGATATCCTGCCAGGGCCATGCCACCAAACCCCATAATGGCGAGAAGAAATCCTAAAACCCTCTTTTGCATGGAAATGTATTTTTGTCGATTATTGCAAACGTTGTGCCTTTCTTTTCACTAATCCAGCGAATGGCTTCAGAACAGCAGAACTTTGTGTAAAATTAACACAGAAGTTGTATCATATGGTTATTATTTTATATGCTATTGTTCACAGATGTGTATTTCGGTACTCATCGCGTTTCGTGTATTAACATCCGATGGTTATACATTCCTGTTCAAAAATTTTAATCTTCACATGATGAAAGTTAATTGCCCTTTATTGTTTGTTGTTGTGCTGATGATCTCCTGTGGCAACAACCCTTCAAATGCAGATCAGGTCAATTCAGAAAACGCTGCTGTTTTATCTTCGGCCATACGACCCGGGGACTGTTACCAGATGGTCATCAAAAAAGACACAACACGAATAAGTTTTACAGCAACTGGTGAGCTCGTGGAAGGATCGTTGTCATATCACCGCGCAGAGAAGGACAACAACGATGGAAACTTCAAGGGACGACTACTCAACGACAGTGTTCTGCTGGCTTCATACACTTTTAATTCCGAAGGAAAGAAATCGGTGCGTGAACTGGTGTTCAAGATCCGCGACAGCATCATACTCCAGGGTTATGGCGAAGAATATCAGCGACAGGATTCGGCCTTCCTGAGGGCTCCTGGTTTTGCTGTTTTCGACACAAAGAATCCGTTTCTCCGGGGTTGTAAATGATCCCGTTTTTCTGATTTAACTTACGAAAGGGGTTAGTTTTTTTCATTTATCAAGGCATCTTATGGATCAACATAATTTTTTATTCCAGGCCATGATATACCTGGGGGCTTCGGTAATTATGGTGCCTATCTCAAAGAAACTCGGGCTGGGTTCCGTGCTGGGTTACCTGATTGCCGGCATCGTCATCGGTCCCGCGGCTCTTGGATTCATTGGAACCGAAGGTGAGGACATCATGCATTTCGCAGAGTTTGGCGTGGTGATGATGTTGTTTATCATCGGTCTTGAACTTGAGCCCAGCCTGCTCTGGAGACTTCGAAAATCGATTTTGGGCACCGGAGGTTTGCAGGTGGTGCTCACGGCGGGACTGGCAGCCGCCTTTTCCATGGCCTTTGATATACCCTGGAAGGCGGCGATCGCGCTGGGCCTGATCCTTTCGCTTTCTTCAACCGCCATAGTCTTGCAAACCCTTGATGAAAAGGGATTGATGAAAAGTGCGGCCGGTCAGACGGCATTTTCGGTGCTTTTGTTCCAGGATATCGCAGTGATCCCCATGTTGGCCTTCTTCCCCTTGTTGAGCTCCGGCCAGTCTGAACACGATCATTACCTGGAACACGTCAATTCGGGGCTTGTCGCCGACCTTCCCGGCTGGGCACACGCACTGGTAGTGCTTGCTTCGGTTTCGCTGATCATCGTGGCGGGACGTTTTCTGATCCGGCCACTGTTCAGGATCATCGCGGCTACTGGTATCCGGGAGATCTTCACTGCCACAGCGCTGCTATTGGTAGTCGGCATCGCGGTGCTGATGACCCAGGTGGGTCTGAGTCCAGCCCTGGGAACCTTCCTGGCCGGTGTGGTACTGGCAAACAGCGAATACAAACACGAACTGGAAAGTGATATCGAGCCCTTTAAGGGATTACTCCTCGGGCTTTTTTTTATCGCGGTTGGAGCATCCATAAATTTTGAACTGATCTTCAAAGATCCTCTGAGTATTCTTGGCATCGTGGCCCTCCTGATGGTGGGCAAGGCCATTGTTCTTTTTACCCTCGGTAAAGTAAGCCGGCTGAGAAAAGACCAGAACACACTGTTTGCACTCTCCCTTAGCCAGGTGGGCGAATTCGCCTTTGTGCTTTTCACTTTTACCCGCCAGGAAGGCATACTTAGTAAGGAAATCGTTGATACGATGATGGCCGTAGTGGCCATCAGCATGGCCCTAACTCCGCTCATCATGCTGATTAATGACAGGCTTCTTCAGCCACACCTGAAGCCTGTTCAGGGCAAGGCCGAAAGAGAGCCGGATGTGATCAATGAAGAAAACCCGGTGATCATCGCGGGGTTTGGCCACTTTGGCAACACCGTGGGGCGTTTCCTCAGGGCACACAACATCGGCACTACTATCCTGGATGTGGATTCCGAAAGGGTAGAGAAACTCCGCAGGCTGGGATTCAAAGTGTATTATGGTGATGCCTCGAGGCATGACCTGCTTGCGGCCGCGGGAGCAAATACAGCGAAAATGATCGTGATATCCCTTGAACCCTCTGAGAAAAGACTCGAGATGATCGAGACAATCAAAAAGCATTTTCCGAACCTGAGGATGTTCGTTCGGGCAGAAAACCGATACGATGCCTACAACCTTATGAATGCGGGGATGCTGCACGTGTACCGCGAAACCATCGACACCTCTATTCGCATGGGCGTTGATGTGATGAAGACCCTCGGGCTAAAACATTATACCGCCGTCCGGGCGGCAAGGAAATTCTTTGAGCTTGATGAAGCCAACCTGAAAAAACTGGCCGCCATCAATGACAATGAAGTGTATATCGAGACCTCCCGAACCTATATGGAAGAACTGGAGAAGATGCTCAGGGCCGACATGGAGCAAAAAACGGTGTTCAAAACCAATACAAATGAAAGCGGTGAGCTGGAGGAAGAGACCGGCACTGTGATCAGCGCCTGACCGGGCATTCGGGCAAGTAATGAATTTAGCGATGGATTTATATAAAAGCTAATTTGCGTCCCCTTGGTCGTGAGTTTTTGAACAGCGCGAAGCAAATGATGGAAGAAGTAACAGAACAGATAAAAATCCTTTTTGAGGCGGCCATCCGGTCGCCACTCGAAGGAATCGACCGCATTCCACAAAGTGGAAGCGACCGGTCCTATTTCCGGCTCTATGGCCGGGAAGGATCCTATATTGCCACCTATGGCCGCAACATCAGGGAGAACTCGACCTTCCTTTATTTCACTAATCATTTTCTTGCCTGTGGCTGCCCCGTGCCCCAGATCCTTGCGGTGAACGAGGAGTCCACCATTTATATTCAGGAAGACCTGGGCGACATTTCGCTGATGAACAAACTGGATACCCTCGGCAAAAACCAGGAAGTATATGCGCTGTTCCAGTCTTCACTCCGCCAGCTCGCCCATCTGCAGATCAAGGGCGATATGAACCTTGACTATAGCAAATGCATTACCAGCAGTGAATTTGGCAAGCAGGCCATCATGAGTGACCTGCTTTATTTCAAATATTATTTTCTCGACACCCTGCAGATCCCCTATGACAAGGAAAAGCTTTTAAGGGAATTCGATGAGCTGGCGGGCTACCTCGCCGACGCCGATCACAAGTACTTCATGTTTCGTGATTTTCAGAGCCGCAACCTGATGGTGCAGGACGGAAAGATAAACTTCATCGACTACCAGGGCGGGATGAAGGGCGCCTTGCAATACGATGTGGCCTCGCTGCTCTGGCAGGCCAAAGCCGAGTTGTCTGAAGAATGGAAGACTTCCCTGCTTGAATTTTACATCGATTGCGTGGAACAGCAGCTCGAAACTCCGATCGACCGCAACAGATTTGTTGGCCAGTACAATGGATATGTGCTGATCCGACTATTGCAGGTTTTGGGCGCCTACGGTTTCCGCGGAATGTTTGAACGCAAGGCGCATTTTCTCACCAGCATACCCCTGGGCATAAGAAACCTGAAGCGTTTCCTCGCCATGAAGAAGGGGGGCATTGATCTGCCTGAATTTGACTGGCTGCTGCGGGTGGTGGTGGAAGATGAGATCATCAGCCGCTTTGAAACTGTTACAGCGGGCCCTGACACCCCACTGACAGTAAGGATCACCAGTTTCTCCTACAAAAAAGGAATACCTGTTGACGCCTCAGGCAATGGAGGTGGATTTGTCTTCGACTGCCGCGGCATTCTGAATCCCGGCAGAATGGAAGAATACAAAATCCTGACAGGCCGGGACAAGGCAGTGCAGGATTACCTGGAACAGAAAACCAAAATCAATGAGTTCCTGAGGAGCATCTATACCATCGTGGACATCTCGGTGGAGGACTACATCAAAAGAGGTTTTTACGATCTCCAGATCAGCTTCGGCTGCACGGGAGGCCAGCACCGGAGTGTGTACGCCGCCGAAAGCCTGGCCAGGCACCTCAAGAACAAGTTCAAGGTAAAAGTGATCCTGGACCACGTGGAGCAGGAATCCAAAAATTGGATCAACGGATGATGTGGCAATACATCCAAATTTCTTTGAATTAAGCTCAGCATTATGTATTACCTGGTTTACGGATCTCTCTATCTCATCTCACTGCTGCCGCTGGGTGTTCTTTATCTCATTTCCGATTTCGCCTGTTTCCTGTTATATCGTGTTTTCGGTTACAGAATACCGGTAGTGCGACAGAATCTCGCTATTGCCTTCCCCGACCTGACGGCGGAGGAACGGAAAGCCATAGAAAAAAAGTTTTACCACAATTTCACCGACAACTTCATAGAAACCCTGAAGTTATTTTCGGGTGGGGCGGATTTCGCGCTTAAACATTTCACTGCAGACGGTTCGCTGATGGAAGAACAGTTCGGGAAGGGCCACAGGTGCCAGTTTCATCTGGGTCACAATTTTAACTGGGAACTGGCCAATGTGATGGTGCCGAGGATCTCTTCATACAAAATGCTGATGGTCTACCTGCCGATCAGCAACAAGGTATTCAACAGGGTGATGCTGAAGCTGAGGGCGATCAGCGGCAATCAGCTGCTTGCAGCTGGCAACCTTAAAAAAGAATTGTTTCCATTTCGCAGCACCACTTATTTACTGGCGCTGATTGCCGACCAGGTTCCTGGTGACGTGACGAAGGCCTACTGGCTGAATTTTTTTGGCAGGCCAACCCCATTTGTCTGGGGGCCTGAACGCGGAGCGGTGGTTGGGGGACTGGCTGTTTTTTTTGGGCACGTGTTCAAAACCAAGCGCGGACATTACCAGTTGGAATATGAACTCGTTACTGAAAATGCAGCCGAGTTGCCCCCGGGCGAGTTGACAAGGAAGTACGCGAAATACCTCGAGCAGGCGATGCGTGCACATCCGGATTGCTGGCTTTGGAGCCACAGGCGCTGGAAACGGGAATGGAAACCGGAATATGAAAAACTCTGGATCGGTGAAGATCCGCTGCCTTCTTTGGAAGACAACAGCATTTAGTACTTAATTCAGCACACTGTTTTCCTTGACGATGGGAATGGTTTTCTGCTCTCTTATCTTTTCAAATCCACCTTCCACATTCCGGAGATTGTGAAAACCCTGCCGTTTGAACAGGGAGGCGGCGATCATACTACGGTACCCCGAACCACAATAGAGGTAGATATTATAATTTTCTTCAAAGTCCGCCAGCGTTGCCGGGTCAGTCAGTTCATCAAGCGGAATGTTGAGTGCCTTGTCTATATGACCATCGCCGTATTCCGTTTCGCGGCGGACATCAATTAGCACCAGGTTGGGATCGTGGGGAATGTCCATCGCCAATTCGTCGGGTTCGATGCTGATCACCAGGTCGAACTGCTCACCCGCATTTCTCCAGGCTTCGAAGCCTCCGGCAAGGAAACCTTTTATCCGCGAGAAGCCCACTCGCGCCAGACGGACAATGGCTTCTTTCTCCTGCCCGGGGTCGGTAACCAGGAGTACTGGTTTGTCGAAGGGCATAAGATTTCCGGCCCATTCTGCGAATCTTCCTTCCAGTCCAATGTTTATTGAAGTAGGTATGAAGGAGGCGCTAAAGACCGCAGGCTGACGGGTGTCAAGAATGATGGTGCCGGGCTCATTCATTGCTTCTTTAAAACCGGCTACGTCGAGGGCGCGGAGGCCGGCATCGAGCACACTGTCCAGGCTGTCATACCCTTCCTTATTGATCCTCGCATTGATTGGGAAATAGTTTGGCGGTTCATCGAGGCCGTGAGTGACAGCGGCGATAAATGCGGTTTTATCCCCGATCTGCAGGGCGTAATTCGTTTGTTTCTGTTCCCCGATGGTGCTGTTGGTGTCGGGACCAAGATTTTTACCACAGCTGCTGCCCTGGCCGTGGGCGGGGTAAACAATCACCTCGTCTTTAAGGGGCATCACCTTCCGCTGGAGTGAATCATAGAGCATGCCCGCCAGTTCCTCCTGTGTTAGGTTACCGCTGCTCAGGTCGGGTCGTCCAACATCCCCAACGAAGAGGGTATCGCCCGTAAACAAGGCATAATCCTGTCCAGACTCGTCTTTGAGGAGGTAGCAACTCGATTCCAGGGTATGTCCCGGTGTGTGCAAAACTTTGAGGGTCAGCCGGCCAATACGGAATTCTTCGCCATCGGTGGCCAGGTGGATGGGGAAATTCGTTTCGGTATCAGGCCCATAGACGATCGGGGCATTCGTGGCCTTGTGAAGGTCGAGGTGACCGCTAACAAAATCGGCGTGAAAATGCGTTTCAAAAATGTATTTTATGGTTGCCTTTTTTTCCCGGGCGAGTTCCAGGTAGGCGTCGATATCTCTAAGGGGGTCAA
Organism: uncultured Chitinophagaceae bacterium; assembly: GCA_963808065.1. GTDB lineage: Bacteria > Bacteroidota > Bacteroidia > Chitinophagales > Chitinophagaceae > Flavitalea. Next base: position 43,430 of record CAWEEK010000004.1, on the reverse strand, counting down.
TTATAGCGGCTTCTCCGTCGCTCTCAATAAAGTAGGCTGCTTCACTTAAACAACCAGTGTACAATTGCTTGACAAACATGGCTGCAAATTACAAAATTTTACTCTGTAAGGCTATGCACGCATTTCATAATGTCGTCAATACGTTGATTATGAACGGAGTAATAGATAAATTTTCCATCCCGCGAGGTCTGCACTATGCCTGCCCTTCGGAGTATGGCCAGGTGCTGGGAGGCCACAGATTGTTCCAATCTTAACTTGATGTAGATCTCGGTAACCGTCAGTTTCTTGTTCTCGTCGATCAGCTTAACGATCTGTTGACGGAGCCTGTGATTAAGCGCTCTGAGAATCATCGCCGCTTTCTTCAGATTGACAAAGTCGACCTTGACCGGAGTGCTGGTTTCATCATCGGCATTCAGGATCATTGAATAGTTACTCGTTGGGTTCATTGCCACTTACCTTTTTTGTCTAATCAATTTATAACCAATCTGCAAATTATAGTTCTAATTCGAAAATCGGTTAGGTTGTGAATTAATTTATGCCCTTGGTGAAGGGGGAGCTACGTATGCGTTTTTTATATATGAAGGTTCAGCATAGGCAAGGTCTGCGAACCTCTTCCTGGTGAATTCGCGCTGAGCCAGGTGGGCGATATGCACCATTTCTACGTTCAGATCGCTGTAAACAGCATTGTTGTGGGGGCAAATTTTTCGCCATTTTTCGGTTCCATTGCCGGCGAAGATGAGTTTATGGGAAGAAAAATACTTATCATATGAGTGCTCATCGAGCACAATCGCTGCAGGAGGTTCAACAATATTTCCATCCGCGTCATAAATAGCGGCAAAAACCTCCATCCGCCGGGCGTCGATCATTGGACAGATCAGGGTGGGCAGATCATCTGTTTGCCACTTTGTTCCTCTCTGTGCGGAGGCCATCAGTTCAAGGGTATCGAGGGTGATCAGGGGCAGGTCCAGCGCAAAACACAGACCCTTGGCGGTTGACATGCCTACCCGAAGCCCGGTGTAGGAACCAGGTCCTGCCACAACGGCTATGGCCTGGAGGTCGCGCAGCGAGTGGTTATTCTCGGCAAGAAGCTGGTGAATGGCGGTGTGTATCCAGGATGCATGATCGACCTGCCTTTTATTTGTCTTCCCGGCTATCACCTGGCCGTCTTCCGACAACACAATGGAAGCCTGCTCAAGAGAGGTATCGATGCATAGAATCAGGGTCATGTCCTGTGTTTGACTCCGGCCAGCGATTTTTCCAGCGCATCCAACTCATATTTTATTCGAATGGGCGAGGCATTGATCCGGATAAACGACGGAAGGAATTCCCAGTTGGTATGACTGACGGGGCTAACAAGTACGGGCTTTGGAAAGAGTTTGATGAGCCCAGCGATTCTCTCCCGTTCGTATTCGAATTGCAGGTCGATGAACAAATCGGCTTCAATGATCAGCAACGAGCGCAGTGAATCGGCCCAGATGAATTCATGGAGACCGCTCCATTCTTCCTTCAGAATGGATTCTTTTTGTTGCCGGCTGGCCAGAACAGCTATCTGCATGCACCTGAAATTTCAGCAAAGAAACTCTTTTACGGCTCAGGTTGCTATTTTTGCCCCATGGAAAAAAAGATCATCAACACAAAGGAAGCTCCCGCTCCGATCGGGCCTTACAGCCAGGCCGTGCAGACGGGCTCTTTGTTGTTCGTTTCCGGTCAGGTGGCCATCGATCCCAAAACCGGGGACCTGGATAATGCAAACATCAATGCGGAAGCGCAACGGGTGATGATGAATCTGCAGGCCCTGCTCCATGAGGCGCAGATGGATTTCAGCAATGTGATCAAGACCACCATCTTTTTGAGTGATATGTCATTGTTTGCCCAGGTCAACGAAGTGTATAGCGGATATTTCACGGGCGACTATCCCGCCAGGGAAACCGTGGCGGTAAAGGGCCTGCCGAAGAACGCGAATGTGGAGATAAGCGTGATCGCGGGGCGATGAGGGCCGTAAAGGGATTTCACGCCAAGCGAAGAAATTCCCTGCGCCTTTGCGTCCTGCCCGAAGGGCAGGCTTTGGTTTTCTTTGCGTGAAATTCTTTTACGGGGTTTCACGCAAAGGCGCCAAGCAGCCTCCGGGTGACGCGAAGGCCGCAAAGAAAATACAAGTAACCTTTTGCGGCTTTGCGCACCCTGCCGTAGGCAGGGCTTAGCGGCTTTGCGTGAAACTTTCTTTGCGTGAAATACAATTAAACTATTACACCCAGTGACTTCCCGATCCTCGTAAATGCCTGCACGGCCCTTTCGAGTTGCGCGCGGTCATGGGCTGCGCTGATCTGCACACGTATCCGGGCCTTGCCTTTGGGTACCACGGGAAAGAAGAAGCCAATCACATAGATGCCCTCCTCCAGCAGTGCTGCGGCGAAGTCCTGGGCCACGACCGCTTCATACAACATGATCGGCACAATGGGATGATCGCCCTCGGCGATCTCGAACCCGGCTTCGGTCATCGCTTTGCGGAAGAATCGGGTGTTCTCTTCCAGTTTATCACGCAGTTCGGTGGTTTCACTCAACAGGTCAAAGACCGCGATGCTTGCCCCGACTATCGAAGGAGCCAGCGTATTGGAGAACAGGTAGGGCCTCGAACGCTGCCGGAGCATTTCAATCATCTCTTTTTTTCCACTCGTGAATCCACCCGAAGCGCCACCGAGGGCCTTGCCCAGGGTGCCGGTGATCAGATCCATCCTCCCCATCACACCCCGATACTCGTGGGTGCCGCGGCCGGTCTTGCCCAGGAAGCCCGTGGAATGACATTCGTCCGACATGACGATAGCATCGTACTTATCCGCCAGGTCGCAGATCTTGTCGAGCTGGGCAATGGTGCCATCCATGCTGAATGATCCATCCGTTACGATAATCCGGCTTCTCAACCCCGCAGCGGCCATTAGCTGGGCCTCGAGGTCGGCCATGTCGTTGTGTTTGTAACGGAAGCGTTGCGCCTTGCAGAGCCTGACACCGTCGATGATGGAGGCATGATTCAGCTCATCGGATATGATCGCATCCTGCTCCCCAAATAGCGGCTCGAAAACGCCCCCGTTAGCGTCGAAGGCAGCGGCATAGAGAATCGTGTCCTCTGTGCCCAGGAAGGCCGAAATTTTCGATTCCAGGGTCTTGTGTATGTCCTGTGTGCCGCAGATAAACCGGACACTGCTCATCCCGAAACCTCTTTCCTGAAGCGTGCGCGCGGCAGACTCCAGCACGCGGGGATGGTCGGACAGGCCCAGGTAGTTATTGGCACAGAAATTCAGCACCTGTTTGCCGTTGACCGTGATCTCCGCCCCCTGGGGAGAGGCAATGACCCTTTCGGACTTGTAAAGCCCTGCCTTGCGGATTTCTTGTAGTTCGGCCCCGATCCTTGTCGCAAATTTGCTGTTCATATCTGCCTGTTTCGGGCAAAAGTAAGGAATGCCTCTTTGCAGAAATTCAGGTGCAACTGTAACATTCCGGACCCCCCTGGCGTATAATAGACGGATACCAGCTAATTTTATCCGGAACTGCGACTGTTTTTATGACCGAAAAAGAGTTCAATCAATGTGTTACCGACCATGCCGATGGGGTATTCAGGTTTATCCTGAAAAACCTGAGGCATGTGGAGGATGCGAGGGATGTAGTGCAGTCGGCATTTGAAAAAATGTGGGTGAACCGGGAGACGGTAGACGGGACAAGGGGAAAATCGTTTCTTTTCACGGTTGCCTACCACCAGATGATCGACCAGATCAGGAAGAAAAAGATGGTGATAGTGAACGAAGAAATGGCGGTTGAAAGAACGACAGACACAAGATCGGGACAGGAAACAAGGAAGATCCTTGAAAAGGCCCTCTACCGTTTAAATGAAACACAAAGATCACTGGTGATGTTGAAAGATTATGAGGGTTATTCATACGAAGAGATCGGTGAGATCACCGGACTTAATCCAAGCCAGGTGAAGGTTTACCTCCACCGGGCCCGGCAACAACTGAAATCATTCCTGGGCAGCCCTGAAAACATTCTTGAATCGTGAAGAACTTAAAACTATGGAACTGACAAGAAACACATACGAAGAATACTTTCTGCTTTATGTCGACAACGAGCTCAGCGCTGCTGAACGGCATGGAGTTGAAAGGTTTGTTCATGACAATCCGGACCTGGCAGAAGAACTGGCTGCACTGAAGACTGCTGTGCTCACCATGCCGGAAGAAATTCGTTTTGAAAACAAGGAGATCCTCTTCCGGAAAGAAAACAAAGAGGCAGTCGTCCTGAGTTTTGCCTGGTGGCGGGTGGCCGCGGCAGCCGTTGTATTGCTATTCCTCGGAACCGCTGTATGGATGTTCGTGAACCTGGGCGAAACCAGCGATGGTTCCCTCGCCGTTACAGGCCAAAAGAAAAATGAAACCACCAAACAAGCCAACACTGCTGCCAACCCCGGTAATGATGGAAAAATAGCCAACATAAAAAAGGAAGTAGAGAAAAAACAAAACAACTCCGGCATCGCTGACCTGAATAAACCCGTTATTAAAAACAACCCATCAAACAAATCGCTTACCCCTGACCGTGATATCCGGACCGAAGGGAAAGCACTCGTTAATAACAACAGAAACAGACCAGCCACACAGCGTGTCGCTTCTAAAAATATCGAACGGGCTACTGCAAAATCTTCGGTCAACAGGGATCTGGCGATCACAGTCGAAGCCAGCAGTCTGAAACCCCTTTCCGATTCAAAACTCAGTGCCGTCGCCGATCCGCTGGCAAGTCATACCAGCACCGGCATTGCTGTTCCGGTTTCCGGACGTGAACTTGACCCTGTAGAAACAAAGGAGGAAAGCAAAGGAGAAATGTATGCAGCCCAGCCACAACGCAACAATGTGATCTACGTAGCCAATGCAGCCATCAATAAAAATTCACTGCGTGGCGTATTCAGGAAGGCTTCCCGTCTCTTCGAAAGAGTAGCCACACTGAATTCACCTGAGCCAACCAACGAGGTAGCCATGCTAAAACAATAATGAAACCAGCTTAAATTAAAATTACCCAGATGAAAAGATTATTGATGTTCACAAGCGCACTCTGCCTTGTGGTGACCGGCTTTTGCCAGGAAGACAGCTCCAAATCCGTAACCATCACGGCCGACACTGTAAACATACACTCCGCGGATACTACCGCCCCAGGCCGTGATACGCTGAGGGTTGGAAATATGATTATCATAAAGGACCGGAAGTCGAATAAAAGCGGCGACCGCGAGATTACCATCGACAACAAGCCAAGTACCCAGAATGTCCAGACAACCTACTTTCAGTTGGATCTCGGTTTCAGCGCGGTGAACGACAAGACCAATTATCCCGCTGCCATTGCCGCCGGTTTGCTGCCTCCGGGAGCCAATGAAGAATGGTTCGACCAGCGAGGATTCAAGTCAAGGTCAGTAGGCATCTGGATCTTCAACCAGAAAATCAACATGATCAAACATGCGGTCAATTTCAAATATGGTGTAGGTCTGGAACTGAACAATTACCGCTACCGCGAACCCATATTGTTCCAGAGGAACAATCCGCCACTGGTGATCATGACCACGAATACATACAAGAAAAACAAACTGGCTGCGGATTATTTTACCATTCCACTCATGTTGAACTTCAACCTCAATCCTTACGGCCAGCATCTTTTCGACATCAGCGCCGGCATCAGCGCAGGTTATCTTTTTGCTTCACGACAGAAAACGAAATTTGACGGCGACAAACAAAAGACGAGGGACGACTTTGAACTGAGGAAGATAAAACTGGCCTATGTTGCCGAGTTGGGACTTGGGCCGATCAAAATCTATGGATCCTACGCATTCAAGTCGATGTTCAAAAACACATTAGACCAGGTGCCCTATACGTTCGGGCTGAGGTTGGGGAACTTTAGATAAAATCAAAAATTAAAAATTAAAAATTAAAAATTTTAATGTGTCGGCCGGATTCAAATTGACATTGCTTACAATACCGAGGTCAGAAGCATCATTGCATTTTTAATTTTTAATTTTTGATTTTTAATTTTGCAAGGTCTTAAACTTATTTCCTGTTAATCAGATACGCACCCCCTAAGAGCAACAGCACACCCAAAAGTTTTCTTGCATTGATCGCGTTCACCGGAAGTCCGAGTAATCCAAAATGATCCATCAGCATGGCCGTCAGCAACTGGCCAAAGATCAGTAGCATGAACATGTTTGCCGCACCGATCTGACTCACCGAAAACAGGGTAACAAACACCACAAAAACGCCCAGCAGTCCTCCGGCATATTTGTACCAGCTAATGGTACTGTAAATATTCAGGGCCGGCATCTCACCCCGGGCAAAGGCCAGGATGATGGCCAGGGCAATGGTACCAGATAAAAAAGATATAAAGGCCGCCACCAACGGATGCTGAATGGCCATCCGGAGCTGGCTATTGATACCCGACTGGATGGCAATAGCAACACCTGCCATCACAGGTAACATATAATAAAAATATTTCATCGCTAATGAGTAATAATGAGTTACAAACATCGGCATTGTTAAACTTTCTCACAAGATTTTGATCGACGCCAATACTTATTAATTTAGCCGGCAGCAACAGTTTCTTTCCACAGTCTAAACTCTTTTTGCTTCAGACAGTCTTTACATAAAATTGGTTTATGAATACAAGGCTGTATCCAGGAGTCTTTCTTCTGGGTTTGTTCGCACTCCTTTCCTTCCGCACCGACGACAGTTTTGTTTCTTCCCGAAGATCAGCTGAAGAGCTTCCGGTAGGAACGGTATACATAATCGTAGACAAATCCGATTACGAGTTAAGCGTGTATGACGACCAGGGTTGGTATGCCACCTATCCAGTCGTGTTCGGAAGTAAATCACTTGGTGATAAAATGATGGAGGGCGACCGTCGCACGCCGGAAGGAAGTTTCAAAATCCTGAGCAAAAAGCCTCATGAACGCTGGAACAAGATGTTGCTCCTGGACTACCCCAACAAGGAGAGCTGGGAAAAATTCAAACGCCGAAAGTCCCAGGGACTGATACCAAAATCAGCCAGGATCGGCGGAGGCATCGCACTCCATGGTACCTGGCCACACGATAATATAGTGGTAGATGACTTTACCAACTGGACCCAGGGTTGTGTGTCTCTTCGTAATGAAGACATCGATGAGATCTGCGAATACGTGCAGCCGGGAGTGAAGGTTGAAATCAGGAAATAGCCTCTCCTCACACTTTCCCTTTCTTTATTTCGTCTACCACACCAGGATCGAGCAAAGTGCTGGTGTCTCCAAGCTTTTCCATTTCACCTTCAGCGATCTTGCGGAGGATCCTCCTCATGATCTTGCCACTTCTGGTTTTTGGGAGTCCATTGACAAATTGAATTTTATCAGGCTTGGCAATAGGACCAATGATCCTAGAAACGGTTGCGGATATATCTCCCCTCGTCAATTGCTGGTCTTCGTGGTCACCCATAACGATCACAAAGGCATAGATCCCCTGGCCCTTGATGTCGTGTGGGTATCCGACCACCGCGCTCTCTACTACTCCCGTATGCATGTTGATGGCATTTTCAACTTCGGCTGTGCCTATCCGATGGCCACTTACATTCAACACATCATCTACTCTTCCCGTGATCCGGTAATTGCCGTCTTCGTCTCGCAGACACCCGTCGCCAGTAAAATACAGGTCATCATAGGTGGCAAAATAATTCAGTCGGCAGCGTTCATGATCGCCGTAGGTGGTCCTCAGCATGCCCGGCCAGGGAAATCGGATGCAGAGATTTCCACTCACCCCGTTGCCATCCATTATCTTTCCTTTCTCATCTACCAAAACGGGTTGAATGCCAGGCAGGGGCAGTGTCGCAAAAGAAGGTTTGGATGGCGTTATTCCGGCGAGATTGGAGATCATGATCCCCCCTGTTTCTGTTTGCCACCAGGTGTCGACAATCGGGCATTTTTTCTTCCCGATATGTTCATCATACCAATGCCAGGCTTCTTCATTGATCGGCTCTCCGACGGTGCCAAGTACTTTTAACGAGCTGAGATCACTTTTTTCAATGATGTCGGTGCCATAGCTCATCAGCGACCGGATTGCCGTTGGCGCCGTATAGAGAATATTCACCCTGTGCTTCTCGGCGATCTGCCAGAATCTTCCGTGATCGGGCCATGTGGGAATCCCTTCAAACATGACCGTCGTTGCGCCCGCGCTCAGCGGGCCATAAACTATATAACTGTGACCGGTTATCCATCCGATGTCCGCGGTACAGAAATGCACTTCACCCGGCTGGTACTGAAATACGTTCAGGAAAGTATAGTTGGTAAAGACCATATAACCAGCGCAGGTATGCACCACTCCTTTGGGTTTGCCAGTGGAACCCGAAGTATAAAGGATGAAAAGCATGTCTTCCGCATCCATTTCTTCCGCGGGGCAGTCGGGGTTGCCTTGTTCCTCCACCTTCCTGATCTCATCCTCCCACCACAGGTCCCTGCCCCTAATCATGCTCACGGGTGTCCCTGTCCGCGTCAGCACGATGACCGTTTCCACAAAGGAGCATCTTTCCAGGGCATCGTCGATCACAGATTTTAATGGGATCTCTTTGGCGCCCCGGTAGGCCCCGTCGCAGGTGATGACGAAGCGTGCCTGGGCATCCTCCAGCCTGTCAGCAATACTGTGCGCACTGAATCCGCCAAAAACAACCGAATGAATGGCCCCGATCCGGGCGCATGCGAGCACGGCGATCATCAGTTCCGGAACCATGCCCATGTAAACACAGATCCTGTCGCCCTTTTTCACCCCATTGTTCTTCAGCACGTTGGCAAACTGCTTCACCTTATGCAGGAGTTCACTGTAAGTAAGGGTTCGGTGAGCTTCACCCGGATTGCTGGGCTCCCAAATGAGGGCCGGGCTGTCGCCCAACAGGGCGATATGCCTGTCCAGGCAGTTTTCGGTAATATTCAGCTTACCTCCTTCGAACCACTTTATCCTGGGTTCCCGGAAATTCCAGCTGAGGACATTCTCCCAGGGCTTCTTCCATAGAAATTGGGAAGCAATTTCTGCCCAGAAACCCTCGGGGTCCGCAACACTTTTAGCATAATTACGTTGGTATTGTTCGAGACTGCTGACCTGGTAAGAAACTGGCATGCACTATAAATTTGGAGCTTAAAAGTACTGCACGCACATCATGAAATTGTTAAAAAAAATAAATGAATTCTCTTAACGGAGTTCCAAAACTATATTTGCGTTCAATGAACAGAATCAAAGAGATCGGAATAGGAGCGTCTGTCGGGAAATTCATCTCGGCGGTGATGCTTATCTGTTGCCTGATCTTTCTTACTTCACTAAATTATTTTGTTTATCCTTCATCAGATTCCGAATGCCAGGCTTCATCGATGACGGACCAGTCCGAAGACTCAGGTAATAAACCTGACCCTTCAGGTCCTACAGAAGAAAAATCAGGCACCACCGGATTCTCTGTACTGGAAGAATTTCTGCATGAAAATCATCCCGTTCTGAATTTCGAAATTTTAAATCAGCAATACCAGCACCAGGTAGCTGAATCCGATAAGATTCCCGTCTTTCACGGCGAACTCGTTTCTCCCCCTCCAAAGGCATAAGCCACGCATGCTTTAGTATGCCCGGCCCCACAAGAGCAATGGCACCTCAGTGAATCGATTGATTTAAACAGGGCCGGTTATATTCCAAACATCATTAACGGTTGCAGCCTCGGACTTGATTCTATGTCCGTAAAGGCCGCAATACGTTGTATTCACTAAAACCAACATCAGTGACCAAATCTCCAAATTATTTTAAATCTTTACTATCCGATCTGCCTTCTTCCATCGTCGTTTTTCTAGTAGCACTTCCGCTTTGCCTGGGGATAGCTCTGGGATCCAATGCACCACTGTTCTCAGGAATCATTGCCGGGGTGGTCGGTGGCATCCTTGTGGGCTCACTGAGTGGATCACAGTTAAGTGTCAGCGGACCGGCGGCCGGACTCACTGCCATAGTGATAGTGGCCATCGGCAAACTCCAGATTTATGAAGCCTTCCTGCTCGCCGTAATTATCGGCGGGATACTACAGATCGTCCTGGGTTTCCTGAAAGCAGGAGTACTTGGAGAATACATTCCCTCCAGCGTGATCAAGGGGATGCTGGCAGCCATCGGACTGATTCTAATTCTGAAACAATTACCACATCTGGTCGGATACAATATGGACTTCTCCGGTGATGAATCATTCGAGCAGAAGGACGGAGAAAATACGATCACCGAGCTCGTTGCTTCCTTCAGTAGGGTACTGCCGGCGGCTGCGCTGATCGGTATTTTGTCGATACTTATCCAGATTATCTGGGATAAATACCTCGTGAAGCTGGGCAGGTTCTTTGTGGTCTTTCCTTCACCACTGATCGTCGTCGGCGCCGGTGTCGCTATCAATGCAGCACTGATTGCTAACGGTTCACCTTATGCGCTTACGCCATCCCACCTGGTGAATATTCCCGTTGCGAAATCGATGGAGCAATTCAGTTCCTTTTTTATGTTCCCTGATTTTTCGCATATTGGAAATTTCACCGTGTGGACCACAGGGATCACACTGGCCCTCGTGGCAAGCCTGGAAACGCTGTTGAATATTCAGGCCAGCGACGAGCTGGACCCCTTTCATCGGGTGACCCCCACGAGTAGGGAACTTAAGGCCCAGGGCGTTGGCAACCTCGTCTCCGGCCTGATAGGTGGACTGCCGGTTACTTCGGTGATTGTAAGAACATCTGCCAATGTGAATGCCGGCGCCAAAACAAAAATGTCGACCATACTTCACGGCTGCATGCTTCTTGTTTCTGTGGCCTTTATTCCGGCAATACTGAACCAGATTCCGCTGTCGGCGCTCGCAGGTATTTTGATCTACACGGGGTACAAACTGGCCAAGCCAAAAATTTTCAAAGAATTTTACAAGAAGGGGATGATCCAGTTCCTTCCTTTCGTAATTACCATCCTCGCCATCCTGTTCACCGACCTGCTGATCGGAATACTGATTGGTTGCGCTGCCGGGTTGTTTTTTGTTATGAGAAGTAATTTCAAATCGGCCGTTTTTGTAGTGCATGACAACAATAAATATCTGTTCAGACTGAGAAAGGATGTGTCCTTCCTGAATAAACCCATCATTAAATTTAAACTTGAAGAAGTACCTGCGGATTCGTATGTACTTATCGATGCTGCCAGGGCGGATTTCATCGACGGAGATGTGATTGAGGTGATTGAAGACTTTATGAAACACGCTCACCTTAGTAATATTAAAGTTGAGTTGAAGAAAAGCCTGTACAAAGACCAGGGCTTTTCGCAACCAGCAAACATTTTTAAACCGGGCAAAACTTTGATACATGAAAGCGTATGAGAAACTATTACTCGAAAACAAAGCATGGGCCGCTGAGCAACTCTTTGATGATCCTGATTTTTTCAAGAGGCTGGCCAGTGTTCAGTCGCCGGAATTTTTGTGGATCGGCTGCAGCGACAGTCGCGTGCCATCAAATGTGATCACCGGCACATTGCCGGGTGAGATATTTGTTCACCGTAACATTGCCAACCTGGTAGTGCCGGATGACGTCAACCTGCTGAGTGTTTTGCATTATGCAGTAACCTACCTGAAGGTAAAACACGTGATTGTTTGCGGCCATTATGGTTGTGGTGGTGTGAAGGCTGCTGCCGACAATGAATCCTATGGTATCCTGGATATCTGGCTGGACAATATCAAGAGTGTTCTGAGGGAAAACAAAAAGGAACTGGACTCTATCAGGTCATCAGACGAGAGGTTGGATCGGCTAACTGAACTCAGTGTGGAACAGCAGGTGCGTAATATTGCCAATACTACAATCATTCGTGATGCATGGCAAGCCGGACTACGCCCCGAATTACATGGCTGGATATACGGAATGAAGGACGGATTACTCAAACAGCTGGTACATGTGCTGCCGACGGTTAAAGAACCCGAGTATATGCTGCTTTAAAATCAAAAATTAAAAATTAAAAATCAAAAATTGAGAGGCTGTTCTTACTTCTAATCGTTGGCACCAGAAGATTCAGATTCCTAAGCAAACGTTTCTTATTTTTAACTTTTAATTTTTGATTTTTAATTTTCCCAATGTCCATCTCCGTAAATCAGCTCACCAAACTCTATGGCACCCAAAAGGCGACGGACAAGGTGAGCTTCCGGGTAGACAAAGGCGAGATAGTAGGGTTCCTGGGCCCAAATGGCGCAGGGAAGTCGACAACAATGAAGCTGATTACGGGCTACCTTTTACCCGATGAAGGCAGCACCATCGTCAGTGGAATCAATGTTCAGCAGGAACCGCTGGAAGCCAAGAGAAAAATCGGCTATCTGCCTGAAGCCAATCCGCTCTATCACGACATGTTCGTCAGGGAATATCTCGGTTTCATTGCAGATGCCCATGGTATTTCCAATAAAAAGAAGAGGATCGACGACATTATCGATACTGTTGGCCTCAGCAGTGAAAGCGGGAAGCGTACCGGCCAGCTTTCAAAGGGTTACAAACAGCGGGTCGGGCTCGGCGCAGCCCTGCTACACGACCCCGAAGTACTGATCCTGGACGAACCCACCACCGGTCTCGATCCAAACCAGATCATTGAGATCCGCGAACTGATTCGCCGTCTCGGGCAAAACAAAACTGTTCTCTTCTCCTCACATATACTCCAGGAAGTGGAAGCGCTCTGCAAAAGAGTAGTGATCATCAACAAAGGCAGGATAGTCGCCGACGACAATCTTCAAAATCTGCAGAAACAAAGTACAGGCACTCAGTATGTGCAGGTCGTGTTCCAGGACAGTCCGTCCCCGGAGATTTTGGAGGGCCTCCACGAGGTGGCCAGGATGGAGATGATCGACCCCGCTCAATATCGTTTTTATACAGAACGCGCGGACTCACTCCGAAAAGAACTTCTGGAACTGTCTTTGCGACATAACCTGAATATAGTTTCTTTGCAGTCCGGCGAACAGAACCTGGAGGGAATATTCCGGGAACTGACCTCGTCGCCCTCAGACATCAATAGTAACACGTAAACATAAACCCAGTATGAGTTATATCGCAGAGATATTTGCAAGACAAATTCTCGACAGCCGCGGCAATCCAACAATTGAAGTGGAAGTAATCACAGACGAAGAAATCCTCGGTCGTGCCGCCGTGCCAAGCGGAGCCAGTACCGGCGTTCATGAAGCTGTTGAACTCAGGGATAACGATAAAAAAGTTTATGGTGGCAAGGGAGTTCTGAAAGCCGTTGAAAATGTAAATACGCTGATTGCCGAAAAACTCGTGGGCTGGGAAGTCGCTGACCAGGCGGGGCTTGACCAGGCCATGCTTGACCTCGATGGCACGCCGAATAAATCCAAACTCGGCGCAAATGCCATGCTGGCCGTAAGCATGGCCGCAGCAAAAGCAGCAGCCCAGGAAGCCGGCCTGCCCCTGTTCAGGTATATCGGAGGAACCAATGCCCGCACCCTACCCGTTCCCATGATGAACATCCTTAACGGCGGCGCACATGCGGACAATAAAATCGACTTCCAGGAATTTATGGTGATGCCGATTGGCGCCGCCAGTTTCAGCGAAGGGCTGCGTTGGGGTGTTGAGATCTTTCATGCACTTAAAACCGTACTGAAGAAAAAAGGATACAGCACCAATGTGGGTGATGAAGGCGGATTTGCTCCGGATATTCAGAGCAATGACGAAGCGATCGAAACGGTGATGACGGCAATAAATGCCGCCGGCTTCAAACCCGGATCCGAAGTGTCCATTGCCCTGGATGCTGCCGTCAGCGAGATGTATGATGCAAAATCAAAAGAATACCATTTCCATAAATCCGATGGCAGCAAACTGATCCGCCGAAAAAATGGTCGATTTCTGGGCCAACTGGGCGAAGAATTATCCGATCGTTTCCATTGAAGATGGCATGGCCGAAGATGACTGGGCTGGCTGGAAACTGCTGACCGATACCCTCGGAAAGACGGTGCAGCTGGTGGGTGATGATCTGTTTGTAACCAATGTGAAAGACTGCAACAGGGTATCGAGAAGGGTATTGGCAATGGGCTGCTGGTAAAAGTAAACCAGATCGGAACCTCACCGAAACCATCAATGCAGTGTCCCTGGCTCAGCATAATGGCTATAATACCATCATGAGCCATCGCAGCGGCGAAACCGAAGATACTACCATTGCCGACCTTGCCGTGGCATTGAATTGCGGACAGATAAAAACCGGTTCCGCGTCCCGCACCGACAGGATCGCCAAATACAACCAATTGATACGTATTGAAGAAATGCTGGATACAAATGGCATTTATCTCCAGGGAAAAATTAAATTTGGGAAATAATCCTCAAATCTTAACCAATGACGATCCATCCGATCCTGAAGAATAAATATGTGCTCACCCTGGGCGCCTTCGTCATCTGGATGGCGTTTTTTGATGACAGGGACATGGTTACCACACATTTTAAGCACCGGCAGGAACTCAAAAGGCTGGAAATGGGCAGGGCTTATTATAAGGAGGAGATCGCCAGGACCCGCCAGGAGCTGCAGGAACTTAAATCCAACCCCGCGGTCCTGGAAAAATATGCCAGCGAGAAATACCGCATGAAAAAAGATAATGAAGATATCTTCATAGTTCCATTATAATTCTTCCCGCATTTTTACGTAGATTAGCCGTCCGCTGCAAGGTAAGGTGCCGTTTATCCACCCGCATTGCCTTTCAGCGGACATTTCTGCCTTCAGGCAGGTTTCAGGGGTTTCCGGGGGGTTAATACAATAAGTTGAATCTCATCTTCGTTTATTAACCGGACGGACTCCGAAATTGACTCTTTCGGATTATTAGGACATAAATGGATGCCTATGACTTTACTCTTTACACCAGAGGAACTTATACAATATTTGTATAATGAAACCTCGCCTGAGAGGACTGCTGATATTGAAGCAGCTCTCCAACAAGACTGGGCTCTCCGCGAAAAACTGGAGGTTTTTCAAAATTCAATGCAATCGCTGAACCGGAATCTGGAATCTCCGCGCACCGAAGTCGTGATGAACATTCTGAATTACGCCAGGGATACCGTTAGCGAATCAATGCATCACTGAAGCTCAACCGTTCGTTTTTTTGACCGTACATTCGAATTCCTTAAGTGGAAGAATGACCCGCAAAGAACGATTCAGGTTTGTTATTGACTATTTCCAGGAACATGCTCCCTTGGCAGAAACGGAACTCATTTATGAGGATCCTTTTCAGCTGCTCGTTGCCGTTATATTATCGGCACAGTGCACAGATAAGCGGGTGAATATGACCACACCGGCGATCTTTGACAGGTACCCCGACGCCGAGGCACTTTCCAAAGCGACCTATGATGATTTGTTCTCCCTGATCAAAAGCATATCATATCCCGGGAATAAAACCAGACACCTTTTGGGCATGGCCAACATGCTGACGGATAAATTCGGAGGCAGGGTTCCGTTAACCGTTGAAGAACTTATCCAATTGCCGGGAGTGGGAAGAAAAACCGCGAACGTCATTACCTCCGTGATCGACCAGCAGCCAAATCTGGCGGTAGACACGCATGTGTTCCGTGTTTCGGCGAGAATCGGACTGACTCACAGGGCGAAAACCCCACTGGCCACAGAAAAACAGCTGCTGCCTCACATCCCTCCACACCTTGTACATCGCTTTCATCACTGGATCATCCTCCATGGAAGATATGTGTGCGTCGCCCGCAATCCCAAATGCAATATTTGTGGACTAAGGCCGGTTTGTGCCTATTATCACAAAAATTTTGGGCGGGAGGTTACGGAGAAAATTGAAGGTTAAGCATGTTTTTTAACTCTCGTAGTCCGCCATCATCTCCCTGATCTTCACTATCATTTCTGTTTTGGTAATAGGCACACCCATGATTTTGTTGTAACCCTTTGCATCAACCAGGAATTGGTCGCGGATGATCTTGATCAGCTGTCCATTGTTAATTTCAGGGACAAGAACCTGGTCGAAGCCCGAAATGATGGTTCCCAGATTGCGGGGGAAGGGCCGCAAATAACGGAGATGTGCATGACTCACACTGACTCCCTCCTGTTGCAATTCCGCAACGGCAGACTTGATCGCTCCGTAAGTGCTGCCCCATCCAAGGATCAGTAGCTTACCTTTTTCAGGACCATTGTCCAACTTCTGCAACGGAATATGATCAGCGATCTTGTCCACCTTTTCCTGTCTCAGCTTAACCATCAGCTGGTGATTTTCCGGGTCATAACTGATATTTCCGGTAACGTTTTCCTTCTCCAGACCACCAATGCGGTGCTCCAGTCCTTTCGTACCGGGTATTGCCCAGGGTCTGGACAGCTTTTCATCGCGCAGATAGGGTTGGAATTTCTCCTCCAGATGACCCAGCTGGGTTTTGAAATTGGTGGTAATTGGATGAAGGTCCTCGGTCTTTGGAAATTTCCAGGGCTCGGCCCCGTTGGCAATATATCCGTCGCTGAGAAATATTACGGGTGTCATGTGTTCCACAGAAATACGGACAGCCTCATACACCGCATGAAAACAATCACTTGGGGTGGAGGCCGACACAATGGGCATCGGGCATTCACCATTTCTGCCATAATAGGCCTGCATCAGGTCGCTCTGCTCGGTTTTCGTAGGCAGCCCCGTTGATGGTCCTCCCCTTTGAATATTACAAATGATCAATGGAATCTCAAGCATCACCGCCAGTCCCATGGCTTCTGCCTTAAGGGCCATCCCGGGACCAGAGGTAGTAGTGACGCCGAGTGAACCTCCATAACTGGCACCTATAGCCGAAGTGATGGCAGCAATTTCATCCTCCGCCTGGAAGGTACGCACGCCGAAGGCTTTGTGACGGCTGAGTTCGTGCAACACGTCGGAGGCCGGGGTGATGGGATAGGATCCGAGGAACAGGGAAATACCGCTCACCTGAGAGGCAGCTATCAGACCATAGGAGAGCGCCTGGTTGCCCATGATGGAACGGTAGATGCCGGGTTCCATCTTGGCCTTCTCCACCTTGAAACGAGTAGTGAAAGTTTCGGTGGTGTCTCCATAATTATATCCTGCCTGCAGCACCTTGATATTACTTTCCATGATATCGGGCTTCCTGCCGAATTTATCACGTAGAAAGCCAAGTGTGCTTTCCATGTCACGGTTGTACATCCAGTATAGAAAACCAAGGACAAACATATTTTTTGCCCGGTCTTTTTCTTTCACGCCAAGGGGAATATCCTTTAGTGCCTCCCTGGTCATTTTCGTAACATCCATCCTGATCACCTCGTAGGAACCCAGACTTTCGTCGAGCAGGGGATTGACACCGTCCGGATAGTTGGCCAGACGAAGATTCTTCTGGTCGAAACCATCGGTGTTGGCAATGACCCTGCCCCCTTTTTTTAAACCCTTGAGGTTGGATTTCAGGGCAGCCGCGTTCATCGCCACAAGCACATCGCATTCATCACCCGGTGTATACACCCTGTCGCTGGAGAACCTGAGCTGAAAACCACTTACTCCTGGCAGAGTGCCCTGGGGTGCACGTATTTCAGCAGGAAAATCAGGAAAAGTGGCCAGGTCAATGCCCAGCATTGCGGTGTTATTGGTGAACTGGCTGCCGGTCAGCTGCATTCCATCCCCCGAATCACCTGCAAATTTGATTACAACGTCCTGCAGCAGTTCCTCCTTACGATTCATATAAAAAATTAAGCGTCAAAATTAGTACAAGTTTTGAGTTCCCGTTTGCGTAAGCAGGAAATTAGGGGTATTGCCCAGCATCGAACGGTAGATGGTTTCCTGAACCTTGGGGCGCACATTGAGCCTTCCGAAACGGCCCGGATCTCCATTGTTGTATACCCTGTTCGACAAGAAGATGAAAGTCAGGTTGTAAGCGGGGTCCATCCACACACAGGTGCCGGTAAAACCAGTATGTCCGAAGGTAGAAGGAGAAGCAGACAAACAGGGATAGGGGTCGGCCCGGGAGAAATTATCCCGCTCGGGTTTGTCAAACCCCAGCCCCCTTCTTGCGGAGCCATGATAGGCCGTAAACAGGTCAATGGTTGATTGCCTGAAAAACCGGACGCCATTCAGCTCACCTCCATTGATCAGCATCTGACTGAGTACGGCCAGGTCATAGGCGTCACTGAACAATCCCGCATGACCGGCAACGCCACCAAACATCGCCGCGCCAGGATCGTGCACATCCCCCCTGAGCTGTTGTCGCCTGAAACCTGTTTCCGTTTCGGTCGGTGCGATCTGGTTTAGCGTGAAATGAAGTCTTGGTCTGAAACCGGAAGAGGACATTTTTAAGGGTTCATAGAATGTTTTTTCCACATATTCATCAAGACTCATCCCGGTGAGCCTTTCAATTATTTTCCCCAGGAAGATAAAATCCATGTCGCTATACAGGTAGGTGCCAGGCGGTGTCACCGCGCTCTGCAGGATCCGTTTATATATTGTGTCGGTCCAGTCGCGGCGCATGTACATTTGTTCGGCTACACGTACCGGATAGTAGGTGTCCGCGGTTGATGAATATATATTGTAGGAAGGCCGGTCGGCACTGAGCGTGTCAATGGTTTCTTTATAGAAAGGGATAAAGGCTTTCAAGCCGGCCTGGTGCAGGAGGATATCCCAGATCAATAATTTTTCCTTATTGGTGTTCCTGGTCCACGGCAGGTAATCTCCAAGCGTCGCATTCAGTTTCAGCCTGCCCTCATCATAAAGTTTCATCACCCCCATGGTGGTGGCCATGATCTTGGTAACCGAAGCGAGATCGTAAATAGTTTCGGGATAAACGGGTTCAAGACTGTCGTATCCAAGAAATCCAAATGCCCGTTCATAGGCGATCTTTCCTTCCCGTGCCACCAGAACCACAGCTCCGGGAATCGCCCTCTTTTTTATCGCATCATTTACTATAGAGTCGATTGATGAAAGTTCGGCAGCCCGAAGGCCGACATCGGCGGGTCTCACATCATGCATATACCTGTACGCAAATATGCCCGTGCCAAAACGCAGCGTTTCACAAACAGTGACGGGCAATCTTCCCTTTGCAACAAATTTGCCGGATAGCAGGTTGGCGGCTACGCGCTGCGTGGTAGTGTCGTCTTCATAGCAGGCAACAAGATTCCTGCTGTCGCAAAAATTCTTCAGGCCATAGGCATTGCCAAAGACAAAGGTGATTGCCGGGTGGGCGGCCTGCAGCTGTGAAACCAGCGCTATAGCGGCCTTACTGATCCCATATCCTTTTGCCGGAACCCTGCTGTATTTGTGAACCCCAATCACGATCACGTCATATCTTTTCTTCACCATCTCCAGCATTGGAGCCACCATGTCCTCCCCCATGTCGTAATCAAAATAATAAACGTGCGCATTGTATTCTTCGCGCAGTTGTTTTGAGAAAGTATTGTCCCTGTCGAGACCGATCCCGATGTAGGCAACTTTTTTCTCTGTGCTTAGCGGAAAAACAGAGGGGTCGGAGTTTTTCAAAAGAGTAATGGAATGCTGAGCAACCAGTCTTCTCATCTCTTCGGTGCGGCTATTGAGGTCTTCGGTAAGATTATCAAGCTGCACTTCCTGCAGCGTGGCAAGACCATACTGGTATTTTGCGAGCAGTACCCTTTTAACGTGCATGGTCAGCTCATCCCTGTTCAGCTTCTTTTTCTTTATCGCCTGCCTGATGGCTTTTATACTTCCCGGGATGTCGCCTGGCAGGCAAAGCATGTCGTTACCCGCCAGCAGGGCCCTCAGTGAAACCTGATTGGGCGCAGCATTCTTTGTCACACCTTTCATATCAAGGGCATCGGTGAAGATCAGCCCCTTGTGCCCCATCTCTTTTCTGAGTAAAGTAGTTATGGCGGCAAAGGATAAAGATGAGGGTGTGTTGGCGGTATTGTCGATTGCCGGTATCGAGAGATGCCCCACCATCACGCTGCCAACTCCTGCTTTTATGATCTGCCGGAAGGGGTACAGTTCCAGTGAATCGAGCGCCGATCTTGACTTGGTAATCAGCGGCAGATCCTTGTGCGAGTCAACGCTAACATCACCATGTCCCGGAAAATGTTTGGCGCTGGCCATCACACCGACATCCTGCATACCCCGCATATATTGAATTCCCAGCAAGGCCACCCGGTGTTTGTCTTCGCCGAAGGACCGGTCGTTGATCACCGGGTTATCGGGATTGTTGTTGACGTCCATTACTGGTGCGTAGTTCACCTGGATTCCCATACGTTTACACTGCTCTCCCACCAGGCGGCCATAGTCATAGATGAGGGTAGGATCATCCACGGCACCCATCATCATTTGTCTTGGCAGGGAGATGACGCTGTCCATCCGCATACCCAGTCCATTTTCCGCATCGATGGAAATCAGCAGCGGGGTGCGTGCGAGTGCCTGCATGCTATTGATCATGGCGGCCTGTTTCAGCGGCCCTCCCTGGAAAAGGCAGATGCCTCCTACATTGTATTTTACAATGGCTTCCTTTACTTCCTCTTCGTAATAAGTAACCTTTCTCGTGGCTCCGTCGATAGATGACATTCTTAGGATCATCAGCTGGGCAATGCGCTGGTCCTCGGTAAGTGAAGCATATACGCTGTCCACCCATTTCTGGGCGGGGGTGGAAGGGGTGGTCTGGGAGTAGGATCTGCAACAACAACAAATAAGCAAAACGGCCAGGGTTCTCTTCATATTTTACGGGAATTAAAGCTTGTTTATTCGCAGTAACTTGCATCCGTAAATTAAGCCAGAATTGGGAGACATCATTCAATTATTGCCTGAGAATATTGCGAATCAGATCGCAGCAGGGGAAGTGATCCAGCGGCCGGGAAGTGCAGTAAAAGAACTGCTTGAGAATGCTGTTGACGCAGGCGCTACCGATATCAGGCTTACGATTAATGATGCGGGAAAGGCTTTGATCCAGGTCACCGACAATGGAAAGGGCATGAGTGATTCCGATGCACGTATGTGCTTCGAACGGCATGCTACTTCCAAGATCAGAAAGATTGACGACCTCTTTCACATACGTACGATGGGTTTCCGCGGGGAAGCACTCGCTTCGATCGCCGCAGTATCTGCTGTGGAAATGAAGACAAAAAGAGCCGAAGACGAACAGGGCACCTATATTGAAACCGACAACAGCCTGGTAAAAAAACAGGAGCCTGTTGCCTGTGCCAACGGCACCACCATCTCAATGAAGAACCTCTTCTTCAATGTCCCCGCCAGAAGAAATTTCCTGAAGAGTAATCCTGCCGAGATGCGACACATTGTGGATGAATTCATCCGGGTAGCGCTCTCCTTTTCCAATATATTCTTCTCACTCACCAGCAATGGCCAACAGATCTTTCATCTCGAAAAAGGTTCGCTGAAACAAAGGATCATCCAGATACTCGGCAACCAGTACCAGTCGAAACTGGTAACAGTACAGGAAAAAACTGACTACATGACCACCTTTGGTTTTGTCGGAAAACCAGATGTGGCAAAAAGAACCAGGGGCGATCAATATCTCTTTGTCAACAACCGTTTCATCCGGAGCGCCTACCTGAACCATGCAGTCATGAACGCCTATATGGATCTGATTCCTTCAGACAGTTTCCCCATGTATGTACTCTTTATCGATCTCGATCCGGTACAGGTGGACGTAAATGTGCATCCGACAAAACAGGAAATCAAGTTCGAGGATGAAAAGATTGTCTATGCCTTTGTGCAGGCGGCGATCAAACACGCGCTGGCACAGTTCAGTGTCACTCCCACATTGGATTTCGACCTTGATCCGGGTATTCAGCAACTTGATGCCATCAGCAAGCCCCAGACAGAAGCGCGGAAGGCAGAGATAGCATCGGGGTCCTCATTGTACCAGGCATTCACACAGAAGAACCAGGCACATTTTATCGAAAGCAGCAACAGCGGTCTGAAAGATTGGCCGGATGTTTATCTGCCGGAGAACATACCCGATCAGCCGACGGAGGGCATACAGATCAACTTCGAAAGACCTGCCCCGGTATTTAGTGATATTACTTTGCAGGAAGACTGCAACCTTATCCAGTTACAGCTGACCTATATTCTTGCGGCCACGAACCGCGGCTTCATACTGGTACATCAGCAACTTGCCCACGAAAGGATCATTTATGAAAGACTTACTGAAGCGGCGATGGGTAAATCCGTTGCCTACCAGCGCAGTCTATTCCCTGTTACGCTTCAGCTGTCGGCGCCTGATGCCGTTTTGCTCACCGAACTACTTCCCGAATTGCTTCAGCTGGGCTATCTGGTAGAGCCATTCGGCAGAGACAGTTTTGTTATCCAGGGAACGCCGGCAGACATGTTACAGGGAAATGAAAAACATGTGATCGAAAATTTACTGGAGCAGTTCAAACACTTCAGCAATGAACTGAAATTCTCAAAACGGGAAAAACTGATCCGCTCACTGGCGGGGCAGCAGGCAATCAAGGCGGGCATGTCCTTAGGCGGCAAAGAAATGACGGCGCTTGTGCAGGACCTGCTGGTATGCAAGAGCCCGGGAGTAACAGCCAATGGCAGTCCAACCTATATCGAATTCAAAAAAGAATACCTGGAGCAATTGTTCCGCAGATAAACAATCTGTTTCTGTCACCGCAAAGATTCCAGGAAGGATTCCACTTTCCTTCTGATGGGTCTCGGGCTTCCCTTAAAATTATTGACGATTACAGAGAAGATGAGCAGTCTGTTGGTGCGCGTGTACAGGAAACCACTCAGCGCGACCACACCGGTGAGTGTGCCCGTTTTCGCGAAGATATAGTCCCCTCCTTTATTATAATACCCTTTGAGTGTGCCCGTGTCGCCGTGTGCGAATATATTCCTGATACGATCCATCCCAAACTCCACGCGCATTTTTTCCAGCAGCGCCACAAATGACCTGGGGGTTACCAAATTATACCTGCTCACTCCGCTCCCATCAACCCAGAGCGGTATTGCGGGCAGGTCGGCCATGTCTTTTTTGAGCAGGGTGTCAATGATCAGTGGGGCGCTCATCACGCCGAGGCGCTCCTCCGAAACCATCAGCAGGAATTGCTCCGCGAAGAAATTATCGCTGCGGTACATCATGGGTTTGAGCACCGAATCGACGGGTTGTGACCAGATTAATTTTGGCAGCGGATCGGCAACCGAAAAATGATCGGTGATACGAATCTCTTTGCCGATGGTGTCGCGCAACAGTTCAAGGGCAGAGCGGATACCGTTAACGCGGAAGGGCACAAGTTGTTCCTTGTAGCCATCTGAACCCTGTGAAACGTGAAAGATATTGGTGTCCCTGTCGCGCTGCACAAAAAATTTTCCATCATTGGAGTCGGTCACAAACCTGACCTTCCAGTTTACTTCAGGATCAGAATAAACAGATACCGAAGAGGCGGTGTCCATGCCCATACCCTTGAGGGTCTGCTGAATGAAGCGTATGCGGTTGCCATAGACGGGAAAGGCATTTCGCTCGGCCATGTAGTCGTCGTTGAAATCATCCCAGGACCAACCCGAACCGAGTTCTTTGTCCTTCCAATTGCTGTCTGTGATGTAAATTTTTTTCTTTTCAGCCTGCAACATGCGGATCAGGGGTTGGTCTTTGAAATCCGGATGCAGCAGGGTTGGATCGCCGGTAGGTATGAGGTAGATGGCGGTGTCGTTCTCGTAATACTTTGCCGCGGGAAGAATATGTTTTAGGTATTTCATCGCAGCATAGCAGGTCAGAATCTTGGTGTTGGACGCCGGGGTGAAATATTTATCGCTGTTGTAATTGTAGAGGAAGGTCTTCGTTACGGGATCATACACGGATATGCCGGCGAATGAACTGGCGAGTGTCGTGTCGCTGAGCAGCGTATCCAGTGCGTTTTGTTTTTGGATGGTGGCGATTTTCGCCGGAGTCGCACAGGAGGCTAGTAAGAACAGGCAAAAAAACATTTGAGGCCAGATGGTCTCGCGCAATGGACTTCGCCTGTATGCAATGCAGGTCACACTAGGGGCAAAGACTATACGAGGGCGCAAAGCAAAATGTTGTTCTGATGTATTTTTCCTGGCGTCTTCGCTCATGCCTTCCGTCTTTGCGTGAAATATATCATGAAGCTCTCTCCTGCGCGCGCAGCCATCTCTCAGGAATCTCATTGCTGCTGGCAAGGATATAATCATTGTAAGAACAGGCAATGAACTGATGATCCGGCAACTGCATCCACCAACGACCGGTATGTTTGCTTTGCAAAAAAGTCGTCGCTACTTCGGCGAACACCGTATGAAATTCATTGAAGGAGTCCTTTTCCAATATTGTCGCCTCACGGCTGCCCTTGCTCCTTCCTTCAATGAAATACCAGAGCATGTGCGCAATCTGCTTCGCCGTGATCTGGTCCCGGTCCTTCGCTGGCTCGTAGCCATAGACACCAATCGATCGGGTAACTCCGCTCATGCCCGCATATCGCATAATCGCGCAGGCTTCATCACCCGTGAAACCATTTGGGGTTAATGTATTTGATGGCGCATAGGCATTGGCGATAGCCGAGATGTCAAAGCTCACCAGTTCCGCATTGCGGATGACGGGCTCCATCTCTTCCATGTTCTCCCTTACCTTCCCTACTCGATAACAATCGAACCGGAGTTTGTCCAGGGTCTCCAGCATTCGCGGATGCACCAGATAGCTCTGGAATCCGATATGATTATAGTGCCTGATGAAATTGGGTTCCCCCGTGAGCATCTCCATCAGGAAATTGTCGGCCGGCGTCACCGCATTCATGTCCAGGTCCATACGTGAATCGATGCATGCGGCTTCGATCATTTTATCATTGTCGGCATAGGCATAATACTGCGAAAGAGTGAGATCATGGCTACCACCAATGATGAGTGCAGTCTTTCCCAGCGCAAGCACCTCTTTGACAATCATTTTCAATGCCGCATAGGTGTCCCGGAGGGCCGCTCCTGTACGTACATTGCCGATGTCTGCAATGCGGAGGTCCTTGTTCCAGCAATAGAGCTGGTAAAATTGCGTGCGAACAGCATCCGCTGCCGACAAACTTTTCTGGGGTCCAAGGCCACGGTATTCCGGACACCCGATCAATACCAGGTCGGCGGCTTGCAGGTCGGGAAATTCTTCTTCATAAATAACCACGTGCTTTCCAGTCTGACCTTCATGATAAGGCTCGTCACCTGAGATGACTGAAAGCTGCAGCGGGTCAAGGAAATCAGCAAGATGTAAGGTGTCCGGCATGCTGCAAATGTATTGCATCTCACTATCTTTGCCGAATGGAACAATTGCTCGAACAGATCGTTGCATACAAGAAGGAGATCACTGAAACAAGCCCTGCGGACGCCGCGTCGCTGGAAACCTTCCGCATCCGTTTCCTCGGCACAAAAGGAATCGTCAGACAACTGTTCCATGAGATGAAAAATGTTCCTGCCGACAAAAAAAAAGAATTCGGTCTCGTACTCAATGACTTCAAACAACTGGCAGAAACAAGTTATGACCAGTGGAAATCCGGCAGCACAGGTACTGAAGACAGTATGGAAAAGGCGCAGGACCTTACCCTGCCTGCGGATCCCATTCCGCTTGGCAGCAGGCATCCGATAAGCGTGATGCGCAACAACATCATCGAAATTTTCAGCAGGTTAGGATTTGCGGTTGCTGAAGGACCGGAAATAGAAGACGACTGGCACAATTTCACTGCGTTGAATCTCCCCGAACACCATCCGGCCCGGGACATGCAGGATACTTTTTATATTCACCAGAATCCGGACTGGTTGTTGCGCACCCATACCAGTAATATCCAGATACGTGAAATGGAGAAAGGTAAATTGCCCCTGAGGATCATTTGCCCCGGTAGAGTTTACCGCAATGAAACCATCAGCGCGCGTTCCCATTGTTTTTTTCACCAGGTGGAGGGTATCTACATAGATGAACATGTTTCATTTGCCGATCTCAAACAGACCCTGTATTATTTCGTGCAGGAAATGTATGGTCAGGATGTACGCATCCGTTTCAGACCCAGTTATTTTCCATTTACGGAACCGAGCGCCGAAATGGACATCAGCTGCCAGATCTGTCACGGGGCCGGTTGTTCAGTTTGCAAGCATACCGGCTGGGTAGAGATCCTCGGATGTGGAATGGTTCATCCCAACGTCCTTACCAACTGCAAAATTGATCCGGAGAAATACACGGGCTTTGCTTTTGGTATGGGCATTGAAAGACCCACCATGCTTAAGTATGGCATCAACGACATCAGGCTGTTCAGTGAGAACGACATACGCTTTCTGAAACAATTCACTGCGGCCATCTGATTTCCATGAATGATCAGGACTCCCTTCCTCCCAATGCAGTGATCCTCGTAACAGGAGCCACTGGTTTTGTAGGCGCATACGTGGTAAGGGATCTGATCCTTGCCGGCTACCGGGTAAAGGCCATGCGCCGAAAAAAACTTCTGCCATTCTTTGTTGACAGTGAAATTCTCCGCAGAGCCGAATGGATCGAAGGAGATATAATGGACATTCCTGCCATAGATGAAGCATTGCAGGGCACAGATGCTATAGTACATGCCGCCGCGATGGTCTCTTTCAAACACTCCGAAGCTGAGGAGATGTTTCGTATCAATATAGAAGGCACCGCTAATATGGTGAACCTGGCGATAGAACATGGTATCAAAAAATTCATCCACGTAAGTTCAGTATCCGCCATTGGCAGAGAAAAAAACGACATACTGGTCAACGAGTCTGGAAAATGGTCCGGCAAATTCCGGCAGACGCGGTACGGTGTCAGTAAACAGCGGGCAGAGATGGAGGTATGGCGAGGTATCGCTGAAGGCCTGAATGCGGTGATCATTAACCCCGCTACAATTCTGGGATATGGCGACTGGAACCAGTCGAGTTCCGCCATCTTCAAATCCATCTACAGGGGATTTCCATGGTACACGACCCATGTCAATGGGTTTGTGGGGATAGAAGACGTTTCACGGGTAATTGTTGAATTGCTTTCCGCAGATGTCACTGCTGAGCGTTTTATTGTTTCTGCCGAAAACAAAACCTACGAATCGATTTTCAATGCCATTTCCGACGCCTTCGGGAAAAAAAGACCCTGGCGCAGGGCTAATCCTTTTCTTGCAGCCCTCGCCTGGAGGCTAGAATTCATCAGGTCAATCATCCAGGGTTCGCCCAGGATGATCACCAGGGAAACGTCGACCCTTGCCCTTTCTGATTCGGCATACGACAATAAAAAACTGCTTTCCGTACTTCCAGGCTTTAAATTTTCTCCCATCGACGAGATAATAACCCGCGCCTGCAACCAATATAGCAGCAAGGTTCAACGTTTGTAATGCGTTAACTTACGAATATGAAAAACTACCTGCTGTTGCTGGCACTCTGCCTCGGCTTTGCATCCTTTGCCCAGCGGCCAACTTTCCTGATCTATGGCAAGGTGCTGGATTCCACAACAAGACAACCCTTATCTGGCGCCTCCGCCTTTTGCCAGAATACCACGCACGGTACCACCTGCAATACGGAAGGGGTATTCGGGCTAAGATTACCCAATGGTGGTTATGACCTGGTGATTTCTTACACGGGTTATGAGAAAAGGACCATCAGGATCAGCAACACACAAACTTATACGGACACCATGGAGGTTGCCCTTGTGCAGGTAAACAATTCTCTGGAGCAGGTTTCCATTGTAGCCACCAACGAAGTTGCCGATGGTCTGGCTCGCTTTGGTAAATTTTTCAAGGATAATTTCCTGGGTACCACACCCGCTGCCAGCGAATGCATTATCACCAATCCCGAGACCCTTAGGTTTTTTTATACAAAGAATAAGAAGAGGCATCGCCTGAAGGTGATCGCTGGAGAAGATCTGTTGGTGCGAAATAATTCGCTGGGCTATCTGATCCGTTATCAGCTCGACTCATTTAGTTTCGATTACAATTCCAATATTGGTCAGTATACCGGCTCACCATTCTTTATTGAAATGGACAGTACAGCTGAGGTAAAAGAAGAATGGATAAAGAACAGGGCAAAAACCTACCTGGGGTCGCGATTGCATTTTATGACGTCACTTTACGACAGCAGTGCGACCGATGAAGGATTCACTGTTGAAAAGCTGGGTAATAACGGAAAAGAAGTTGTCGGAACCGAAATCGAAAACCTCTTCGACAGCACTCTGTATGAGGTCGACAGCAACACTGTTCAAATAAACTGGGATGGGCGTTACAGGATCAGCTATTCACCTGTCAGGCCGGACAAAAAATTTCTTGATGAATTTAAACTGCCCGCAAACAGTCCGGCGCAGGTTACACTCCTTGACGTATCGGATGGATTCTATGTCGAAGAGAACGGGTATTTCTACGAGCAATACGATGTCGTAAATACCGGCTACTGGGCCTGGAAAAAGCTGTCGGAACTCTTGCCATACAATTATGTTTACGAGTGACGGGAGAATTCAGCCATTGATCTTTTTCCAAATTTCGGGAATTCTCTTTACCCAAACCAGCTCCTTCATTTTTACAACAGCTTCATCCGCGGGTGATCCGAAGTAAACCTTATTTCCTTTTAATGATGAGGGCACACCACTCTGTGCAAGTACTGTGGCATTGTCGCCGATGGTGAGGGTTTTCGAAACGCCTACCTGACCCCAGAGGGTTACTCCATGGCCGATGCTCGTGGCCCCGGCAATACCCACCTGTGCGGCGATCAGACAATTGCTGCCAATTACTACGTCATGTCCAACATGCACCATATTGTCGATCTTAGTGCCCTTACCAATGATTGTGTCACCACTCACTCCGCGGTCGATGGTACAACCTGCTCCCAGTTCCACCTCATCTTCGATCACTACCCTTCCACAACTTTCCATTTTGCGGAACCATACCTGGCGGTCTTTTTTAGAATTGTAATAAAAAGCATCGGAGCCGATAACGGTTCCTGCCTGGATGATGACGTGGTCGCCGACAACGCTGTGATCCATAATTGTCACATTCGGATAGATGATACAGTGACGGCCGATCGTTACATGATTGCCAATGAAGGTGTTGGGGAAGATGTATGTATGCTCTCCAATCTTTGCAGACTTGCTTTGCGGAAGGGGGGAGGGTTCAAACGGCCTGAAATGCCTGACTATTTTCTGGTAAGCCTCGAATGGCTCATCGTGAATCAGAAGGGCCTTGCCTTCAGGCACTTCCCATTTTTTATTGATGATGATAAAGGTGGCGGCTGAATGAATACACTTCTCGTAATACTTGGGATGATCAACAAAAACGATATCACCTGCTTCCACTTTATGAATCTCATTTATTCCGGTTGCGTGTCCAGCAGTGTTTCCAACCAGGTCGGCCGAGATGAGTTCAGCGATAAATCCTACTGATACCGGTGCAGAAAATTTCATATCCGATGTTTGAGCAAAAGTAGGAGGAAATAAACTATGCCTTCGGGAAGTGATCAAGCCGGAGCTTTTCCACAGGAACAATTTTTAAATGTTAATAAAATAAATGAAAAAATTTTTTCATAAAGGAAAAAATCTATTTAATATTGTGGTGGGGAATTTGATTCCCCGTTCTTACTAACCCATCCACATATTAACCCCCCTGATTTTTCAGGGGGGTTTTTCTTTGCTTCAAAAAATAATATGATTTCGCTTTCAACTTTTCCCACTGCTCATCGTGGGCAGCCTGATAATAAAACTGGTGCCTTCCAAATTTGCCGAACTCACCTGCAACTCGCCCTTGTGAAGTCTTACGATACGCTTGGCCAGAGCCAGTCCCAGCCCGAAGCCCGGAATACCCACCGAAGTGGAAGCCCTGTAAAATGGCTGGAAGATCTGTTCGATATCCTGTGCCGGAATTTCGTCACCCCTGCTTTTTACTTCGATCACCGCGGAATCAATTTCAATGCTAAGATGAACATAGGAATGATGATCGGGTGAAAACTTGCAACCGTTTTCGATGATATTCCTGATGGCTATGTACAACAGATCGCTGTTGCCAAAAACCAGAAATCTGGCTTCATCATCTGGAAATTCGCCAAAACTCAAATCTATCAAATAGCTGCTGTTGATCCTTTTCAGGTCGGCCATGACCTTGAACAATATTTCATCCACCCGCACATTGTTCAGTTCTATGCTCCCTTCCGTTCCCGTTTTCGCGATTTCGAGCAAACTTTTGGTCAATTCACGCAATTGCATCACGTCCTCCTGAACGGAGAACATCACCTGCTGGTACTCCTCTGTGTTTCTATCCCGCTGTAGTGTCACCTGAAGCTGACTGGATATTGAGGTCAGCGGGGTCGACAGTTCGTGGGATGCATTTGAAATAAACCGTCGTTGCGCGATGAAGGATTCATTGAGGCGGTCAAGGAGTTCGTTGAAAGTGGTGGCCAGCTGTTGCAGTTCATCCTTGGTCTTTCCCGAGTGGATCCGCTCGGAAAGATTATGCGAAGAGATGTCGTTGACCTGACGGATCATCTGCGCCACAGGCTTGAGCAGTTGTTTTGAAAATATGTGTCCGGCCAACAGGGAGATCAACATGGCAAGGAAAAGGGCAACAGTAAATATCTGTCTGAGTTCGCTCAGTGCCCTCCAGCCATCGGGGTCATAGGCCGATATCACCACAATTATTCCCCGGCCTTCCTCATTATAATGCACTGCCAGGGCGTCCCTGTTTCCCATGTTAAAACTGTATTCCCTGTCGAGGATGGCTTTTGAAATCACGTATTCGTCAATGTTGTCTACCTCGGGAGCATTAGCGTTATAGCCATATAATTCCTGTCCCTCCACGTTAAATATCCTCACGCTTTTGCTTGGCAAGGATTCCAATGGGTTGGCATTGATCCTGTTAAGGACAGTTGAAGCCGTGTCATCAAAATAGTAGAAGATCTGGGCGATGTTATTTGCCCGGCTTTTCAGGCGTTTCCGGAAGATTTCGTCTCGTTCAAGTGCAGTGAAGGAATAAACAACCATACTGACAAGGAGGAGAATTGCCAGCACCATCAGGGTAAAAAGCAATGTTATTTTATGCCTGCTTTTCAATCAGACGACTTCTTTCAAGATATAGCCTACTCCTACCTGTGTATGAATCATCTTTTTATCATAATCGTGATCGAGTTTCTTCCGAAGGAAATTGACATAGACGTCGATCACATTTGTCTTGGTGTCAAAATCAATGTCCCAAACATTCAATGCGATGTCGGCACGTGACACTACCTTATTGCGGTTCCGAACCAGGTATTCCAGCAATTGAAATTCTTTGGCTGTGAGTGAGATTCCATTATGGCCGCGCATTACTTCCTTGTTATCGAGGTTAATAACAAGGTCGCCCACTTTGAGGATATTACCAATCGGAATGTTCTGATAAATTCTTTTGAGGAGAGCCTTGATGCGTACAAGCATTTCTTTGAAATCGAAAGGCTTTACAATGTAATCGTCGGCGCCGGCATCAAATCCCTCGATCTTATTGTCAAGCGCGCTGAGCGCTGTAAGCATAACCACCGGAACACCGGGATTCCGGTTCCGGATCTTCCGGCAGAGTTCTATGCCGCTCATACCTGGCAGGTTGATGTCCAGGATGATCAGGTCAAAATGATGATTCTCGAATAATTTTCTGCCGGCGATACCGTCGTAAGCCAGTTCAACGACATAATTGTGCTCAGAAAGCCCTTTTTTTAAAGAATCGGCAATTTTTTTTTCATCCTCAACTAATAAGATTCTCACATTTTCCATGGGGGGCCTGGGTTTTTTGGTTCGAAGTGCAAAATTCTCAAATGTTAACGGTTTAACGGTGAAAGGGAATTAAAAAGACATTAAAATGGAGGTTAAGTTGGGGAATATCGACTCCAGGCGATCGACTCCGGATATTCAACCGCATATCTCTAAATTCGCAGCACCTTTCAATACTGCTGAATGAAATTTGAAGTTAATGCCAGTCTTGGTTATAAAGTCACCGCACCAACAACCTTTATCTTCAACTTAAGCGTGTTGCGCAATCTTCACCAACAGGTTATCGAAGAAAATTTCATTGTTGATCCTGCCATACAATACCAGGAATTGCAGCGGTCTAATGAAGGCAACCGCTTCATCAGGATGCAGGTGATGGTTCCTATGGACATCTTCATCAGCTACCGGGCTGTTGTAAATACTTCCTGGACTGTTATCCCACAACAGTATCAGACCGCCGAAAATGTCGCCTATCTGGAGCCTTCGATACTTAAATACCTGAACCCTAGCAGATACTGCCAGTCTGACAAGCTCGCACGACTCGCCAACAACAAATTTAACAATATAGAAAACCCCTATTTAAAGGTAATTGAACTAACGGGGTGGATCAACCGAAATGTTGAATACCTCAGCGGCTCAACAAACTCCGAAACCTCTGCCTATGACACGGTAACACAGCAGGCAGGCGTTTGTCGCGATTTCGCGCATCTTGGTATTGCATTATGCCGGGCACTCACTATCCCGGCAAGATATTTTACCGGTTATGCCTTTCAACTGCATCCTCCCGACTTTCATGCCTGTTTTGAGGCATATCTCGGCGGAAAGTGGATACTTTTCGATGCTACCGGCCTCGCTCCGCTGAACGGGCTGGTCAAGATTGGTAGCAGCCGCGACGCAGCAGATGTGCCGGTTGCAAGTATTTTTGGAAATGCAGAGAACAGTTTCATGACAGTTGAATGTAAATGTATCGAAACAGGGTTCTCGCCTTATTTTTATCAGCCCGGAAAGCTTGAAGGGATTTCATATTTATAACCCTCTTTGACCGGAAAGCGGTACATTTGCGTACCTCATCGCAGGAAATACATAGATCGCATTATTTCCGCTATTGCATAGGATTTCGCTGTTCTTAGAACTCTTCTTCTTCTACATAGAATAATTATCTCTTCAGGAGCTGGAATTTTCGGTCTCTGTTTCGGATGACTGTTTATAAAATTAAAAAACCATGTCGCACGGATTGCCGGTCCCGCAAGGGGCGCAGGACTTGCTCGACAGGATAAGTTCGCTTAATCTGGAGCTCGTAAAAAGAAATCGTCAGCTGGAGTCACTCAAGAATGAACTTAAGACTTTCACCAGTATTGCCGCGAACGACTATAAAGAGACGCTCAGGAAACTGTATACAGGCATGGAATACATCATTAACAATGATGCAAAGAATCTGAGCAACGAAGGAAAGGCAAATGTGAGAAGGGCTCAGTCGGCTATCCAGAAATTAAAACTTCTTACCGAAGACATTGTTTCTTATTCCAGCCTTCAGAATCATGCTCAGCCAGAACGCGCAGACCTGAATGAGATCCTCAGCAGTGTGAGAAAAGATCAGGAAAAAAGTTTGAACGGCTTCCAACTGCAGATGGAGTCGGATAACCTACCCATAGTCAATGGATACCCCCACCTGATTACCCTTCTATTCAACCACCTCCTCGACAATGCCATAAAATTCCGAAAGGAAGAATCGGGAGGAAACATAGCTATCACGGTTAAGAATAAAACAGGGAACCTGGTCAAGCACCCCTCTGCACTGCCGGGTATCAACTATGCAATCATCAGTTTTAGTGATAATGGCGTTGGATTTGAGGCCGACAATGCCGAACACATCTTTATCATTTTTTCAAAACTTCATGAAAAGGGGAAATACAAAGGATCAGGCGTCGGGCTGGCGATTTGCAAGAAAATAATGGAAATGCACGAGGGCTTTATCACCGGGGAAGGTATCCCGGGAGATGGAGCAGTATTCAGTTGTTACTTCCCGCTTGGTGATTAGTTGAATCCTCCATCAATTCAGAGTGCAGTACTTTCTTCAGGTTTTTACACAGTTCGGTAAAACTTCCTGCCTTGACCATATATCCTTTGGCGCCAAGTTCCAATGCTCTTTGGACGTCTTTCTCATTGGTGCTCGTCGAATACATCTGCACCGGTATGTCGCTTAATTGAGGGCTTTTTTTTATTTCCTCCAGGCAGATAAAGCCATTCTTCGCCGGCATGTTAATATCCAGAAAAATGAGGTCTGGTTTAGAAGTTTGAAGTACGCGTAACGATTCATCGGTGCCGAAGGCGCTGATGAATCTGTAATTGCCAATGGTTCCCAGGGCACCACTGAACAATTCATGTTCGTCCGCATCATCATCAATCAATAATATTTGTTTGCACATAAAAGCCACTAATTTATGTCCTGACCATGCTGTTATTCCAAATGAGATAATTATTCCTAGGAGTGGATGACTGGAAACCAGTAATATATAATGGTGAAAGTAAAAATCTCTATGTAATCGGCACCATGCTGAGTTGCAGCGATGAGTGTTGCTAAATTAATATAAATCCAAACACAAATTTATTGGGGGTGGCGGCACTGAAAATTTTTAATTCCAGTCAGGGATGCCCGTTGAACTACACTGGCTTGATCCTGATCACTTATCTTAGAAGCCTAAATTAGATATGGGTATGAAAGAACAGAATTATGACAATCATATTAGAGTTTATCCTATACATCACCTGGTTTTTTATCCTTTACTGGGTATCCTGGCCACTATCGCCGCCTTTCGCGCATACCGGCATCCCGAGGTAAGAATGGAATGGGTTTTCATCACCTTACTGCTATTATTGATCACCTGGTTGTCTTTCATGGTTCGTCAGCATTACGCCTTATCCAATCAGAACCGGATTGTCAGACTTGAAATGCGATTAAGATTCTTCATGCTTACCGGGAAGGACTTCCGGGCTTTAGAAAAGGACCTCAGTTTCATTCAGATCGCGGCACTGCGCTTTGCATCGGACGAAGAATTGCCTCAGCTTATCGACCGCGTCATTAAGGAAAAACTCAGTCCCGATGGAATCAAAAAATCTGTAACACAGTGGCAGGCAGATCATATGAGAGTATAAAATTTTAAATGAGTGAAGCTTACGCAACAGGTTTTTATCCGCGGTTGCGAGGAACAGTCATCAAAATAATTTGCACCATTTTCATTATTTTCTCTAATTTTTCAGCCAGGTTTCATCTAACGTTTTTGCTATGTCCCCGACTTTTATCAATGGGTTGAAGTTGCTTGTCTGTGAAATGGCCATTAATAACAGTGAGGATTCATTTCGTAAACTTTTTGTCTCCCTCTTTCCCGCACTCTTTCGTTTTTCGAGGTCGATGCTCAAATCAAAAGAGCAGGCCGAAGAAATTGCCAGCGATGTGATGTTCAGGCTCTGGCAGAACAGGATGGACCTACTACATATTGAAAATATCCAGGTTTATGCGCTGGTGATCACCCGCAATCTTTCATTAAACCTCATCAAAAAAAATGCAAAGGCCAGGATGATCTCACTGGCAGACGCAGAGGCGGACGCTAACCCCGCACAACAGGACCCCGAGGGTATATTGATCAGTCATCAGCACGCGGATCACGTTGAAGCAGCTATTCAGGCACTTCCCACGCGTTGCCGGCTCGTGTTTCGCCTGATTCGTGAGGAAGGCATGAGTTATAGGGAGGTTGCGGATATCCTTGCGATCTCGCCGAAAACCGTCGATGCCCATTTGGTGACAGCCATGAGGAAGCTGGCGGACGCCGTTTTCAAAATCAAAAATTAAAAATTAAAAATCAAAAATGTTATAGTGCGACATCCTCGCCACTAGGGCAGCTTTTGATTCTTGATTTTCGCAAACATCCAAGCGATCTCTCACATCTTAGCATTTTTGATTTTTAATTTTTAAATTTTCATTTATCCTTTAGGGAGTTTCTCTGTTTCAGCTGTCCTCATTACAGATGGAGAAACGAATCTTGGAATTACTCACCAGGAAGCTCGCCCGCGAGATCTCACCTGATGAACTGGCTGAACTACTTGAGCTTATGGCCGAGTATCAGGATGCCCAACACCTGCAGGACATCACCAAAGAAATCTGGAACCATGAAATGGAAGAGGTTGATGTTGCCACCTTTTATCAGAACCACAGGAAAAAATACAACCACGATTTTCAACCGGTGCCAGATGAATTGCCTGAACCCGGTTCCGTCGACCGCCGCCCTTTTTACCAGAAATACCGTTCGCTCCTCGTAACAGCGGCCTGTCTCCTGGCCATGGGTACTCTCGCCTACCTGTATTTCGGAAACCCGCATTTCAAAAAAAGCGAGTACACAGAGATCATCACGGGCAAGGGTGTTCGGAAATCAGTAGACCTTCCCGATGGCACCATGGTTTGGCTAAACGGCGATAGCCGCCTTTCCTATGATCCACAGATTCAAAAGAAGGCCCGGAGGGAGGTTAATCTTGCCGGTGAGGCCTATTTCGACGTCGCGCACAACAACAAACGCCCATTTATTATTCATACAAACCGGTTTTCCATCAGGGTGCTTGGCACCGCTTTCAATGTCAGCGCCTACCCGGGTGACAAAAAATCGGTGACAACGCTCATACGTGGCTCGGTCGAACTCACCATGAATGATGGCGCCCATCAAACAATCGTGCTAAAACCAAAGGAAAAAATTGCCTTGACGAACCCGGTGAAAAAAAATACAACCTCCACAGGACGGGAGGATTTGGAGCCGGGAGAAACCTTGCTTATTCAACCCCTCACCACCGTGCGGATGGCCGACCAGGACTACATCGCAGAAACATCATGGAAAGACAACAAACTGATTTTTGAGAACGAGACCATGGAGGACATTGGTAAGAAGCTTGAGCGCTGGTACAATGTGCAGGTGACCGTGAGTGGAGAGATAGGTAAATTTTACTTTACCGGGGCGTTTGAGAACGAAACCATTGAAGAAGCGCTTCAGGCCATGCAGCTCATCAAATCCTTCAACTTTAAAATCAACAGAAATGAAATAATTATCAATTAAAAAAACTGGAAATGCGCCAACATTTCCAGAGACCCGGCAGTCATTTCAACAAACCAGATTTTTTCTAACTAATCAAGTTCAAATGTATGAAAATAACAGAACAACCCCCGTGCGTTCTGCTTCTTAACGCTAGTCGAAAATTTATCCTAATGCTGAATTGCACCATTTTTCTAACGTTTATACTTTGTCTAAACGCTACAGCAAATGGGTTTTCACAGGACGTCAAAGTGACCCTTGATTTTCATGATGTGAAACTTAAGAAGGCTTTCTCGCTGCTTGAACAAAAAGGAAATATCAGGATCCTGTACAGCGAGGCCTACCTGCCATCCGGCAAAACGGTTTCGCTAAAAGCAAAGGACATGCCCGTGCTTCAGGCCCTTGAATTATTGATCCGGGATACTCCACTCGAATACCAGGAACTCAACGACGGCCTGATCGTTATCCGCAACACCAGGCAGAACAACTCACTCAATCAGGTTGTTACGGGAACTGTAACAGATTCGGTGGGACGTCCGCTATCTGGCGTGAGTGTGTATCTGAAAGGAACTTCCACAGGAACCACTACCAACGCTGAGGGCAAATTCACGCTGGACCTGCCCGCTAATGGCGTGCTGGTCTTTTCATCCGTTGGTTATACTACCCAGGAATTGTCCTATAGCGGGCAATCCACTCTTGCTATAACCATGTCCGAATCAACCGAAGCCCTGACTAACGTGGTGGTCACAGCGCTGGGTATCAAAAAAGACAGAAGGTCGCTGACCTATTCCGTAACCCAGGTGGGTGGTGAGGATTTAACCAAGGCCAGGGAGATCAATCTTGGCAATGCGCTCACCGGGCGAGTGGCGGGTGTCAACGCAGTAAGCACCGCCACCGGCCCCTCGGGATCAAGCCGGGTGGTTATCCGCGGAAACGGTTCACTTAACGGCGACAACCAACCGCTTTATGTGGTCAACGGTATTCCCATCAACAACTCCAACCAGGGAGCCGCAACTACTTACGGCGGAATTGACCGCGGTGATGGATTACTCAGCATTAACCCCGATGATATCGAATCCATGTCGGTGCTCAAAGGGGGAACAGCAGCCGCGCTTTATGGTTCCCGGGCCGCAAACGGGGTCATCCTCATCACCACCAAATCCGGACGGGGACAAAAAGGCCTTGGCGTTGAACTCAATTCAACCTACACATTGGAAACACCACTTGATCTTCTCGACTGGCAGTATGAATATGGAGCGGGGTCCCGCGGTCTGGCTCCAACCTCGCAGGCTGAAGCCATCGCCAATGGAAGAACCTCCTGGGGCGCCAAACTCGACGGCTCTTCAGTGTTTAACCCGGATGGGGTGGAAAGACCTTACAGCGCAGTGAAAAACAATATTCAGAATTTTTATCAGACAGGGCAAACCTTCACCAACACGTTGTCGGTTACCGGCGGTAATGAAAATGCAAACTTCAGGTTCTCCGCTTCCAACCTCGACAACAAGGGAATCGTCCCCAGCAATTCCCTCAACCGGAAAACTTTCAACCTGAACGTCAGCGGCAACCTAAAGAAGAAACTGGTGTTCGAAGCCAACGCCCAATACAATATCGAACAAACCAACAATCGCATCTATACAGCCGACTTTCAAAAAAATCCAAATGCCGGTGCACAGATCATCGCCACCAATCTTGATGTCCGCCACCTGGCTCCTGGCTTTGGAGCCGATGGCAACGAAACCATCTGGTCGGATTATATCTACGCCACCAATCCGTACTTCGTCATCAACAAGATCCGCAACAACGACAACCGCCGCCGTTTCATCGGATCATTTACTACGCGCTACAATATCACCGATTGGTTATACGCCAGGGCAAGAGTGGGGATAGATTATTTCAACCTGAAGGGAACGCAGCTTGAGCCATCGGGTATCGCATTCAACAACCGGGGCTCATTAAGTACAGACCAGTTATTGAGCTATGAAAGCAACGCAGAAGGGCTCCTCGGTTTTACGAAAGACTTCGGCAAGTTTTCCCTTAACGCGCTCGCGGGTGGCAACATGATGAAGAATACCTACGATGGAGTGACCCTCACAAGCGGTCAGCTGAATGTTCCCTTCGTTTATTTTATCTCCAATGGAAGCAGCCAGACCTTCGCCCAAAACTATCGTCAGTTTGCCATCAACTCCCTGTTCGCTTCCGCCGACCTTGGCTACAACGACCTGCTCTTTCTGACACTCACCGGCAGGCAGGACTGGTTCTCAACATTGTCGATCGCAAAGAACAGCCTATTCTATCCATCGGTTGGTCTTGGTTTTATGTTCACCAACGCCTGGAATACGAGGCCTTCGTGGCTGACCTATGGCAAACTAAGGGCATCATGGGCACAGGTAGGTGGCGGCGCTCCAAACCCGTACGGACTGGATGTCAACTACACGGCCCAGGCACAGCAACACCTGGGCGCTACACTGATGAATATCTCCAGCCAAACCATCCCGCGTCCTTTGACACCATACACATCAACTACCACAGAGCTTGGTCTGGAAACCAGAATGTTCAATGGCAGGCTGGGGCTCGATCTCACTCTGTACGACAGAACAACAACGGATGACATAGTGAACGCATCCGTCCCCTTTTCTTCGGGCTCTCAGAGTGTGGCCCTCAATGTGGGCAAGATCCAGAATCGTGGAATAGAGGTGTTGCTTACTGCGACACCGGTGAAGCAGGAGATCACCTGGGACATCAGCCTCAATGTCGCCTACAACAAAAATACCGTGGTGAAGATCGCCGACGGACTCAAGTCGCTCTTCCTTCCCGATGCTACAACGCGCACACTGAATGGTGGCATCTATCACTTCGAAGGAATGCCATATGGTATGATCGCGGGAAACCGGGCCCGACGGGATGAGAAAGGACAGATCGTTTATAATGCGGCAACAGGAATTCCGCTGCAGGGACCGCTCGAAGCGCTGGGCCGCGGCGTTCCTCCACTCACCACCGGCCTGTTCAATACATTTAATTACAAAAGTCTTTCACTTGGTTTTCTGCTGGACGGAAAATTTGGCGCCAAAGTGTATTCGGCAACAAATGCATTTGGCACCCAGTTCGGTCTTGATAAGCGTACGGTTGAAGGAGGTGTCAGGGAGAACGGCATAGTTGTATCAGGAGTAGATGTGGACGGGAACCCTTATTCAGGCAATGTTACAGCCCAGACCTATTATCAGAGCATCTGGTCAACACTCACCGATGAGTTTGTTACAGACGCAGATTTTATAAAGTTGAGACAGGTAACCCTGGGTTACACTTTGCCATCCGCTGTGCTGGGAAAAGGTTTCATCCAGTCGGTCAGCCTCTCATTGGTGGCCCGCAACCTGCTGCTGATCTATAATACAGCAAGGAACATAGATCCGGAATCCAGTTATAATAACGGCAATGCACAGGGTCTGGAAAATTTTGGCCTCCCTACCGCAAGAAGCTATGGACTGAACCTTATGGTGAAATTTTAACGGGAACCGAAATCAAACAAGAAAAAAGAAAATCATGAACCGCCTCAATCATATTAAATCCTTCCTGCTCTCTGCAGGTGTTGCAATGATCACCTTCAGCTCCTGTGATAAAGGATTTGAAGAACTCAACACCAACCCCAATGCCTATGTAGAGCCCGTTGTCCAAAACCTGTTTTCCAATGCCCTGATTCGCACCGCAGGCACGGGCACCCCTGACAGGAACAGGACCAACATTAAATACTTTGCGGGTACCATGCAGTATATGGCTGCGCTCGGCACCAACTGGTCGGGAGACAAGAACTTTGAGAACGGTCAATTTGGCGACCTTTTTCAAACAATCTACAATGTCCACTACCGTGAGCTCGCCCAGGTGCTCGAATCAACCAGGGACAACCCCGATCTTATCAATCAATACGCCATTGCTACGATCTGGAAGGTGTTTACCCTGCACCGGGCAACCGATATTTATGGAGACGTCCCATACTCTGAAGCAGGCAAAGGCATTACCGAAGGCATCTTCACTCCCAAATACGACAAACAAAGTGAGATCTATCCGATGATGCTTTCTGAGTTGGAAATGGCTGCCAGTCAGCTTGATCCGGCGAAAGCCTCCTTCGGTGTTTCGGATGTGATCTATCAGGGAGATGTGAACAAATGGAAAAAGTTCGGTTACTCACTGATGCTGCGTCTCGCCATGCGATTGACAAATGTTGACCCCGCCGCTTCACAAGCCTGGGTTCAAAAAGCCATAGAAGGTGGAGTATTCGCCAGCAACGAGGAGATGGCCACACTAGTTCATGTGGAAGGTTCGGGCAATTCACAGAACTGGGATGCCTTTGAACTTAAAAGAGAAAGTCTGCCCGAATCCAATAAAGGCAAAGGCCCCGTAAAGCTCAGCAAGACTTTGATAGATATGCTCCAGGCGAAGGATGATCCCAGGCTCCGCTTTTATGCCACGCTGTGGGAAGGAAATATCATCGCTACACAAACCCAGGCCCTGCCCACAACTTCGGACCCTGCATTACAGAAGGGACTGCCAAATGGCTATGACGCCTCTTCAATCAAAACCGTGATTCCCGGTTGGTCTAATGACCA
This sequence comes from uncultured Chitinophagaceae bacterium, assembly GCA_963808065.1. GTDB lineage: Bacteria > Bacteroidota > Bacteroidia > Chitinophagales > Chitinophagaceae > Flavitalea. The sequence goes on along the minus strand of CAWEEK010000004.1, from coordinate 2,070 downwards.
ACTGGTTGACTACTCTGAGCCCAATACCGGTACGATCGCCAACCTCAATGCGCCAACCGTGTTATTAAGTTATGAGGAAGTGGAATTTCTGCTTGCTGAAGCCGCCCTCAGAGGCTGGGGACCCGGTACTCCGGCAGCACATTACAACGCCGCCATCACCGCTTCCATGCAATCCACCACCATTTTTCCGGGTGATCCTACACTATTTACGATTCCGCAAACAGATATCGACACCTACCTGGCAGCCAATCCACTGGATGCAACGGGCTTCGAGGGGCAGATGGAACAGATACATACCCAGTTCTGGCTGGCGCATTTCATGTGGTACGATTGCTTTGAAGCATTCTCAAATTGGCGCCGGACAGGATATCCAGTACTGACACCTCCGAATTATCCTGGAAATTTCACGGGAGGACAGGCACTCCTGCGTCTTCGCTACCCTATCAGCGAATCCTCACTTAACCAGGCCAACTATGAGGCGGCGGTCGCCAACCAGGGCGCGGACTTATACACAACGCCTGTGTGGTGGGACAAATAAGTTTTGAAATGATTGCGATATAAACATTTAATTATGAATAGAGATCAATTGAAATTGTATTTATGGGTGGCCACCCATTCCCCACCGTGGCGATCAAAAGAATGAATTCGCAAGGAACCGGCGCGAAGAGCGTCTCATACAGAAATCCGATTTTCTATTAATCAACAGAAAGCAAACTATCCTGATTTGTCGGTACAGGAAAAGAATACGGATCTTTAATGCCGTTTCAACATCGGTACTTTTGCTTTCTGTCCGGTGCATCGCTGGAAGCCGGAAACAATAATCTATTTCAGACTAGTTACAAACGATTTGTTATGTCAGATAATCGCAGAGATTTTATAAAAAAAGGCGCCTCATTGGCCGCCGCCGCCGGCCTGGGCACCCTGCCTGTGATGGCAGGCAATGCCGAAACCGAAAAAATTAGAAAAGAAGCGCGGAAATTAAAAGAGGTGGTGAAAGATGCGGGCATGCACATGAGTGAGGCCTTCTTCTTTTCCGGCCAGACTCAGAAAATAGCCTTGTGCCGGCAGATGGCCGTATCCGGAGCGGTGGCTCCCGCTGATTCCAAACTGGTTGGTGAGAATGCCAAGCCCTGGGATCCTGAAACGATCAAGGCCAACAAAGCCATGTGGGAAAAAGAAGGCATGCAGTGGAATGTAGTTGAAGGCCCACCATCACTGGGTACAAAGACCAAGCTTGGTCTTGAAGGAAAAGACGAAGAGATCAGCAACTTCATCACCTTCATGAAAAACCTGAAAAAATATGGCAACATCGACGTCATCTGCTACAACTGGATGCCGGTGATCAGCTGGTACCGAACTTCAAAAGATAAGCCTGGCAGAGGCGGCGCCCTGGTTACCGCTTTTGATTATGAAGAAATCAAAAATGCACCGTTGACCGAATACGGTGAAGTATCAAAAGAAACCCTTTGGAAGAATCTTGAATACTTTCTTAAAGCCGCGGTGCCCGAAGCAGAGAAGATCGGGATGAAGCTGGCCATGCACCCCGACGATCCACAGGTCGACAGCATAAAAGGGATTTCAAGGATCATGACTACCGTTGAAAATTTCAACCGCATGACTAATATTGTGAAGAGTCCATATAATGGTATTACGATGTGTCAGGGAAATTTCGCATTGATGGGAGCCGACATTCCCGCAACGATCAGGGACTTCGGAAAACGCGGATTGATTCATTTTGTGCACTTCCGTAATGTGAAAGGTGGTAAATTTAAGTTTGAGGAAGCTTTTCATGATGAAGGGATCATTGACATGCACGCGGCCATGCAGGCTTATTACGACATCGGTTTCAAGGGTGCGATCCGTCCGGATCACGTGCCTACCATGGCGGGAGACAGCAATGAACATGCTGGTTACAGCACAATTGGCACTTTGTTCGCGCTTGGTTACATGCGCGGATTGATGGAATCCATTTCAAAAACATCTGGTAAAAAATAAAAAAAACTTAACCTTCCTCATCTCTCTATTTATGAATAAGAAGTCCTGCTTAGTGATTGCATTAGTTTCCTGTCT
>CAWEEK010000003.1:0-4801 GCA_963808065.1 uncultured Chitinophagaceae bacterium | reverse complement strand
CAAAATTTGAATTATAATTATGTCATTGACCGTAAATCTAATAGCCGGGATTTTGCTTCAGTGTGCCTTCTGATCTATCAATTTCAATTTGAGGCAACGGAAACACTTCATCCTTTCCGTCCGTGAACTTGAAGTAACCAGGGGTGATCCCATTTTGCCATCTGGCGGGATCCGACAGGTATTGCTTTGCTATTCCCCATCTTCTTAAATCCCAACCAAACTTCCCTTCGAAAGACAGTTCAACCCGGCGTTCATGCACGATCGCCCAAAACATGTCGTCATGACTCAATGCAGAAGAAACAGGGGCCAATTCTGCTATGTCATTCGGATTTACGGTATTGGGATCTGTAGTTGTGCCGGTCCGCGCCCTTACCTGATTTACATAATCAGCAGCAACGCCCGGTTCACCCAACTCGTTCATCACTTCAGCATACCATAATAAGACTTCAGCATATCTTACCAACGCATAATTGGAAGAGTTATTCCAACTAACCGCGTCAACTGTTACGCCGTCATTATTTGGTGGATTGGCTATGCACCACTTTCTGATTCCAAGGCCGGTGCCATTAACCTTATCCAAAAAGATCTGGCCATGAAAATCATCCTTGTTGATACGAAAAATGGAAGCGGGCAAACGTGGATCTTTCGGCTCATATTCTGACTCTAAATCTGGTGTTGGACGCGTCCAACCCCAGCCGCCGCCGGCAACGTATCCTTCCCCATTTGGCGCATTGAGTACTGTGCCAAAATTGTCAGTGCCTTTTTGATTCAGAGCAGTGTACTGCACCTCAAAAATTGACTCCGAACTATTGTCGCTGGTGCCATTGAAAAGGTCATTATAGTTAGGAAGCAATTGATAGCCGTAAGACATGATTTCTTCAAGCAAAGTTTTGGCTTCACTCCACTTATGTTCATACAGATAAATCTGCGCGAGGTAAGCCTTAACGGCACCTTTGTCGGCCCTTCCCATCAGGTCCCCAGTGTTTCTGTCTGCAAGCGGTGCGTCCAATGCCGCCCTGAAGTCCGCCTCTGCCTGGTTAAAAAGATCACTTTTTGTAATGGTGTAGCCGTTCAGAACCCCCGGACTTGCTGAGGCTTCTCGAACTGAATTTGGAACATTTAGTTCTGTCAGGCCCAATGGCGCGGTAACCAGTGGAGCAGTACCGTAGATATACCCTAAACGAAACAGCCAGAATCCCCTGATAAAAGACAACTCTCCGATGTATCTGGATTTCAGAGCAGCATCCATATCAATCTCAGGGATCTTTGCTAATGCTTCATTAGCCAACAAAAGGGCTTTATAACAACGCTGATACAGCATCAATAACTGATCTGCACTTGGGGAGACAATTGACTGTTGAATTTGATAGTATATAACAAGATCGGGGTGAGCCTGTACATCCGGTCCTGTTATGTCGCCCATTGGTGTGTATCCGGCTTGTGTATTCCAGCCGCCCTGTCCGTCGAGTATTTGAAACGATTTATAGGCTGCTGTTACGGCCATTTCCGCATCTTCAGCAGTTTTATAAAAATTGTCAGATGACACCACGCCATAGGGCGATTTATCTAATCGTTTGCTGCAGGAAACAAGAGCGATTAGTATGATTATAAAAACATTTGCTTTTTTCATTATTGTTGTTTTATCCTGTGTTAGAATTGCAAATTAATACCGGCATAAAGTGAGCGGGGCAAAGGATACCCGCCGTTTATATTCTGTTCTGGATCCCAACCAGGGAAAGAATTAATGACAAACAGGTTTTGCGCTGCAACATATATGCGCAACTTCTGAATGACGTTTCCGGCTCCCCCATTTTTCAGCAAACCTGTAAAATCATATCCGAGCTGCAAATTCTGAAGCCGCAAGAAATCAGTCGACCGAAGCCAGAACGACGACCGGCGATAGTTGTCATTTGGATCGCCCGCAACAACCCTTGGTACATAATTGCTGGTTCCGGGTCCTGTCCATCTTTGGTCAAACAACCAAGCCGATGTTTGTTCCCCGCCACGAGTGATGGCAAAACCTACCTGATCCATCGATCTGCGTGCCCCTGCCTGTCCGTAGAAGGCGACAACCAGGTCAAAGTTCTTATACCCTGCCGCCACACTGCCTCCATAATTGTTTCGCGGCATTGCGAGGCCTAAAAATGTTCTGTCATTGGCATCGATGAGTCCATTTTGATCCAGGTCCTTAAACCTTATATCGCCAGGCGCTGCATTAGGTTGAGTGGGAGCCTTTGCAATTTCATCTGTTGATTGAAAAATTCCTTCCTGAACGTACCCGAACCATTCATCGATGGAGTGATCTACCTGAATCCGGCTAAAGCCGCCAATGATTGGTGACGGAACTTTTGTAACTACGTTCGTATTGTGCGTCCAGTTAACACTGACATTGTATGTGAACGAACTGCCGATCTTATCGCCATAGCTCGCAGTTAATTCGAGGCCGGTATTTCTAACACTCCCTGCGTTCTGATAGGGCACATTATCAACCCCTGATGTAGCAAGCAAAGGAACCTGAACCAGAATGTCAGAAGTATTTCTTTTGTAATAATCAACTATGAACGACAATTTGTTCTTTAAGAAAGAAGCTTCCAGACCACCACCATATGTCGTTGTCTTTTCCCAAAGAATATTTGGGTTTCCAAGGCTGGTTGGTCCAACGCCTGTAAACGTTGTTCCCTCGCCGCCCGAACCAAATGGATAAAATAAGCCTGTAGAGTTCAGCGTGGTTTGATACGGATATTCTCCAATAGCCTGATTTCCCAGGATACCCCAGCTTGCGCGCAGTTTTAAATTATCGACAAAATTCACATTGTCAAAAAAGTTCTCCCTCGAAATCACCCATCCGGCCGATGCGCCGGGGAAAACGCCAGTTCTGTTGTCTTTAGAAATACGCGAGGTCTGATCTACCCTTAAACTACCACTGAACAGGTACTTATCATTGAAACCATAATTTATACGGCCAAGATAAGATTGAATAGCCCATGAAAATTTCGATCCTGTATTGTTAATGTTTGCGCTTCCTGCATTTAAGACCTGCATGTTAGGGTCATTATTCAGAAAATTATTCCTCGAAGCTCCGATGTTAGATCCATTTGTTTCCTGAAATGTATACCCCGCCATCACGGTTAAATTATGGACCGTATTAAACTGACGGGTATATGTTAGGATATTGTCGACCGAATAATTGATATTCTGGTTTTCGTCATGATTGAGTTCCGCGATGGAGTGATCGCCGATCAATCCTGCAGGCCCGTGTTGATAAGAAGGTATGAAACGGTCCTGGTTCCAGCCATAATATTCTGCGTTAAAGGAGGTTCTGAACTTCAACCCTTTGATGATATCCCATTCAAGAAATGTAGTTCCAAGAAGTTTCTGCCACTTTTGTTTATATGACCAAAGATTGACTGCGATAAGTGGATTGAGCATAGTAACCGGCTCACCATTGTGTATTGCGGCACTGTAATCGCCATTGGCATCCAGAACAGGTTGCGTAGGCGGAAAGATCAATGCCCTGTCAATCGCCTGGCCCCAATCCGTGTTGTTGGAGACTCCGTAATTCACGCTGAGACTAATGCCCAGTTTCAAATTCGGCAGAATACGGGTGTCATTACTTATCTTAAGATTACCTCGTTTAAATTTTGTATTCTTTATTACACCATCTCCGTCAAAATAATTTGCGGTTATCGCGTAGGCATTCTTACTCGTACCTCCGGTAATGGATAAGGAGTAATTCTGCTTCAGACCACCCTGGGTGATTTCATCAACCCAATTGGTTCCTTTTCCATGAGCATCAATTTCTGCCTGGGTAAAAGGCTGTGGCAAGTTTGCAGCACCATAGTAGTCATTCACCTGGATAGCATACTGCTTTGCGGTCATGGTCGGAATCTTATACCTGATTTTATCCTGGCTCACGAAGGTCGAAAAATCAATTTTCGTTGGAGCTTCAAAATTTCCCTTTTTCGTCGTTACAATCACAACACCGTTTGCGCCCCTGGAGCCGTAGATTGCGGCTGAAGCGGCATCCTTTAAAACGGTTATGTTTTCAACGTCGTTTGGGTTGAGATTTGACAAACCGTCGTTGGTAATCATTCCATCAACTACAACCAGCGGACTGCTCGACGCTCCGAACGACCCGGTTCCTCTAACTGTGATTGAAGTACCACTGTATGGGGTTCCGTCATTTTGACTTACCTGTACCCCGGCTAATTTACCCTGAAGATTTTGTCCGATACCTACTGTGGCCTGGTTCTCCATCTTTGCCTGGGTTATCACCCCAATTGATCCGGTCAAATCCTTTTTCGCTTGTGTTCCATACCCTATGACGACAACGTCGTTCAAGCTGGAGGTCTCCTGATCTTTAAGTGTGATGTTGAAGTTGGTATTTTCGCCGACAACCAGCGATTCAACTAATTTTCCAATGTAACTGATTTCCAGCGTTTGTCCATTGCTTGCCCTGATGGAAAAAACACCGTCGTCATTTGTTGCTACGCCATTCTTGCTGCCCGATACTTTAACTGTGGCACCCACCAATGGTTGTGTTTCCGCATCTGTAATTCTTCCTGTTACGGTTCTTTGTTGAGCAAGCAAAACAGTTTGAAAACAAACAAATGACATCAACATGAATATCATCTTTGCTCGTTTTAACGCAAACTGAAAAAGGGATAAACGCCGCGGCACTTGTAGCGTTTTTGAATGTGACCTCATAGCTTTTGTTTTGGTTTGAAGAAAATGTATAAAATGTGATGAATAAGAATTGCGATGCCCTCAACGGCAGATCTTCCCAGTTAAGGCTGCAAAA
>CAWEEK010000002.1:0-576309 GCA_963808065.1 uncultured Chitinophagaceae bacterium | reverse complement strand
GGATCATGGTCACCGGCGGCGGCGGGTTCGTCGGCTCCAACCTCGTCGAGGTGCTTCGCGCCGACCGGCGACGACGTGCTCACACCGACCCACGCCGAGCTCGACCTCACGGACGAGGCACCGCGACCCGCGCCTACGTAGTCCGCGCACGAGCCCGAGGCGATCGTGCACGCGGCGATCTGGAACGCGTTCGCCGGGCTCCTTCAGCGACCGGCGGAAGGCGTGGGGCGCGTTCGTCGATGCCACCCGCCATGTCACCGACGCCGCCGGCGGCGTCGACGCGCGGATCGTGCTGGTGAGCACCGACTGGGTCTTCGACGGGACGCAAGGCCCCGCGGCGGAGGACGATCCGCCCAACCCGACGACGCCCTACGGCGTGCTCAAGCTCGTGTCGGAGACCGTCGTGCGCGAGCGCGCCCGGCGGGGGACGATCGCCCGCATCGCCGGTGTCCAGGGCGCGCACCGCGCCCGCGCCCGCACGGTGCGCGAGCAGGACGCCGGCTTCGGGTACCTCGTCGCCTCGGTGATCGACGCGCTGCGTGCCGGCCGGCCCTTCACGGTCTGGGAGGGGCGCGACCTGAACACGTGGGCCTCCCCCATCGCGGCCGTCGACGCCGCGCGGTTGATCCGGCGGGCGATCGAGTGCGACGCCGGCGGCGTCCTGCACTGCTGCGGCGCCGAGCACGTCGACCGCGTCACGCTCGCCCACCGCGCGGCCGAGGCGTTCGGGCTGGACACGGGCCTGCTGCGCACCGGGCCGGCACCCGCCGAGGCCATCCCCCACGGCGGCGCGCCCCACGACACGCGGCTGGCGAGCGCGGCCACGGCGCAGGCGCTGCAGACGGACCTGCCCGACCTGGACGATCTACTGCGCCGACTTCAGACCGAGCTGACACAGGAGACGCACGCATGAGCCCCGCGCTGTTGACCATGGGCCGCATCAGCGTCGATCTCTATCCCGAGCAGATCGGCGTCACCCTCGAGGACGTCTCCACCTTCGCCAAGTCGCTCGGCGGGTCGCCGACGAACGTCGCCGTCGCCGCCGCCCGCCTGGGCACCGACGCGGCGGTGATCACCAAGGTCGGGGACGATCCGTTCGGCCGCTATTGCCGGCGCGCGTTGCGGGAGTTCGGCGTCGACGACCGCTTCGTGGGCGTCCACCCCACGCTGCGCACGCCGCTGGCCTTCTGCGAGGTCCACCCGCCGGACGACTTCCCGCTGCTCTTCTACCGCGAGCCGACCGCCCCGGATCTGACGATCTCCGTCGACGAGCTCGACTTCGACGCGATCCGCGGCGCGGGGCTCCTGTGGACGACGGGGACCGGGCTGAGCGCCGAGCCGAGCTGCGCGGCGACGCTCGCCGCGCTCGAGGCCCGCGCCGGCGCGCCCGTCATCCACGACCTCGATCATCGGCCGATGTTCTGGGCCGATCCGGCAGACGCGACGGCGCTGGCCCGCGAGGCGCTGCGCTTCGCGACCGTCGCGGTCGGCAACCGCGAGGAGGTCGAGGTGGCCGTCGGCACCCGCGACCCGCACGAGGCGGCGGACCTGCTGCTCGGCCTCGGCGTGCGGGTCGCGATCGTCAAGCAGGGACCGGAAGGGGTGCTCGTGGCCACGCGCGAAAGCCGGACGGAGGTTCCGCCCGTCCCTGCCGAGGTCGTGTGCGGGCTCGGCGCCGGGGATGCGTTCGGCGGCTCGCTGGCGTACGGCCTGCTGGAAGGCTGGCCGCCGGAGCGGGCGGTGCGGATGGCCAACGCCGCGGGCTCGATCGTCGCCTCGCGGCTGGCGTGCGCGGACGCGATGCCCACGCTCGACGAGCTGCAGGGGGCGCTGACGTGAAGCTCACCGTCGCCCAGGCACTCGTCCGCTTCCTCGCCGTCCAGCACGTGGAGCGCGACGGGCGTGCCGAGCCGTTCTTCGCCGGCTGCCTCGGCATCTTCGGCCACGGCAACCTCTCCGGGCTCGGGCAGGCGCTCTCGGAGGGACACCTGCGCTACGTCCCCGCCCGCAACGAGCAGTCGATGGTGCACGTCGCCACGGCCTACGCGCGCCAGCGCAACCGCCTCGCGACCTGGGCGTGCACGTCCTCGGTCGGCCCGGGCGCGACGAACATGGTCACCGGCGCCGCGGTGGCGACGGTCAACCGGCTGCCTGTCCTGCTCCTGCCCGGCGACACGTTCGCGACACGCCGGCCGCACCCCGTGCTGCAGCAGATCGAGGCGCCGCACGACGCGATCCTCACCGCCAACGACGCCTTCAAGTCCGTCTCGCGCTTCTTCGACCGCATCACCCGACCCGAGCAGCTCGTCCCCTCGCTGCTCGATGCCATGCGCGTCCTGACCGATCCGGCGGAGACCGGCGCGGTCGTGCTCGCCCTGCCCGAGGACGTTCAGACGGAGGCCGTCGAGGTCCCGGACGCGTTCCTCGAGGAGCGCACGTGGACGATCTGGCGCCGCCCGCCGGCGCCGGGCGCGGTGGCGCGTGCCGCGTCGCTGATCGCTTCGGCGCAGCGGCCGCTGATCGTCGCGGGCGGCGGCGCGATCTACGCCGAGGCGCTGAGTGAGCTGCACGCCTTCTCGGCGCTGAGCGGCATCCCGGTCTGCGAGACGCAGGCCGGCCGCGGATCGCTGCTCTCCGACAACCCGCTGGCGCTCGGCGCCGTCGGGGCGACCGGCACCGCGGCCGCCAACGCGATGGCCGCCGAGGCGGACGTCGTGATCGGCGTGGGCACGCGCTGGGGCGACTTCACGACGGCGTCGAAGACCGCGTTCCAGGACCCCGGCGTGCGGTTCGTCAATGTCAACGTCGCGGCCCTGGACGTGCACAAGCACGCGGGGGTCGCCGTCGAGGCCGACGCGCGCGAGGCGCTCGCCGCGCTGCGCGAAGCCCTGGCCGGGCATCGCGCTCCCTCGGCGTGGACCGCCCGCGCGGGTGCGCTCTCGCGGGCGTGGGCGAAGACGGTCGCCGAGCTGGTCTCCCCCGGCCCGCCGGACAAGCCGCTGCGCCAGGCCGCGGTGATCGGCGCGGTCAACGACGCCGCGGGCGAGACCGGCGTCGTGGTCAATGCGGCGGGTCGATGCCAGGTGACCTGCACAAGCTCTGGCGCGCCCGCGACCCCGCGGGCAAGAGCTACCACGTCGAGTACGGGTTCTCGTGCATGGGCTATGAGGTGCCGGGTGGCATCGGCGTCAAGCTCGCGGCCCCGGAGCGCGAGGTCTGGGTGCTCGTCGGCGACGCGTCCTGGCTGATGGCGCCGGGCGAGCTCGTCACCGCGGTCCAGGAGCGCGTCCCGCTGCGGCTGGTGCTCGTCGACAACCACGGCTACGCGTCGATCGGCGCGCTCTCGCGCTCCGTCGGCTCGGACGGCTTCGGGACGATCCACCGCACCGCCGGCAACGGTCACCTCCCGCTGGACGGCGCGGGTGGCTTGCCCGCGCCGTTGCCGGTCGACCTCGCCGCCAGCGTGCAGGCGCTCGGGGTGCCGGTCACGCGAGCGGGGACGCTCGACGAGCTGCGCTCCGCGCTGGCGGGGATGAAGGGGGCCGCGGGCCCGCCGTGCATCTAGTGAGAGACGGACCGCTCTCAGGGCGTCCCCAGCTTCGACGGCTGGTGGGACGTGCCGTCGCGGAGGTCGGCGGAGGCCGAGTCCGTGCGGCGCGCCCGCGCGGACTACGAGCGAGCCCGCGCCCGCCAGCGCGCCTATCTGGAGACGCCCTGATGCCCTCGCCGCTGCTCGTCCCACCGGCGGCCGCGGCCGGCGACGGGACGATCGTCGACATCACCCCGGAGCGCGCCGGGCTGGGATACGTGGGCTTCGAGGCGCTGCGCCTGGCGGGGGGGCCAGCGGATCGCGCTCGCACCGGCGACGCGAGCTTGCGTCGTCCTCCTCTCGGGACGCGCCGACGTGGCGAGTGGGCCGGGCTCGGCGCGCGTCCGGCGCCCTTCGAGGGCGCCCCCGACGCGCGTCTATCTCCCGCCCGGGTCGCGCGTTGACCCTCCGCGGCGGCGCGGGCGGTGCGGAGATCGGGCTCTGCTGGGCGCCGGCCTCCGAGGGCGTCGCGCCGCGCCGGTGATGCCGGGCGCGGAGATCGGCGCGAGACCCGCGGCACCGGCACGATGACCCGCACGATCCACAACATCCTGATGAGCGGCCGCGACGCCGAGCAGCCTGCTGGTCACCGAGGTCCAGACACCCGCCGGGCACTGGTCCAGCTACCCGCCCCACCGCCACGACCGCGACGCGCCGCCCGAGGAGACCCTGCTCGAGGAGACCTACTACCACCGCGTCGACCCCGCGCACGGGTTCGGCATGCAGCGCGTCTACACCGACGACCGCAGCCTCGACGAGAGCACTGGCCGTCCGTGACGGCGACGTCGTCCTGGTCCCCCGCGGCTACCACCCGGTCGGCGCCCCGCCCGGCTACGAGCTGTATTACCTCAACGTGATGGCCGGTCCGCGGCGCGACTGGCAGTTCCACAACGACCCCGACCACGAATGGCTGCTGGCCTGACGGCACGTACGGCTCTCAGCATTCTATTGCGCTTCTTCGGTCGCGGCCGGAGACTTGATGGGATGGACAGCTCCATCGCATCGGCGGCGGTGTCGGCGACGTGGACCGCCGCAGCGCGCACCGCCGCGTCGGGGTCGCAGCGACCGCGGCGTTCCTGGCGCTCCTGCTGCTGATCGCGGCCCACGGGCGCGCCGAGGGCGGCGACGCGCTCCGGCGACCGCGCCGGCGGCGATACCGACCGTCCCACCCGCGCAGTCGTCGCCCGCCAGTTCCAGCCGCAAGAGAGCGCGCCGGATGACCCGGGATCCCGGCTTCGGGCGCCGTCGCGGCTTCCGCGGCCCGCGCGGCAACGGCGGTGAGCCCGGGTTCGGCGGGGGCGGCGGAGGCGACGGCGCGCCCGGTGGCGGCGGCACACCCGCGCCGAGCGCCGGCGGAGGCACCACGACATGAACGGCTTGCTGCGTGACATCGCGGGCGCCTCGCTGCCGGTCGCCGTCGGGCTGCTGATCCTCGCCGTCGCCGCACTCGGCGTGCGGCTGGGACGGCCCGGCGACGCGCGAGCCCAGCGCCTCTCCGCCCTGTACCTCGAGCCGCTCGCCACCTGGTCCCTGGTCGCCCTCGCCACGCGCACGCTGGCGCTGGTCGCGGACGGGCGCGCCGGCGTGCTCGCGATGTCAGTCTCGGTGTCACTCGGCCTCGTGGCCGCCGCCGTGCTGCTCTGGTCGGCCGACGAGACGAGCGAGCGCCCGAGGACCAGCAGGAGCCGCCGGTCGCCTCGCCACCGCCGGAGGCACGTCTCGTCGCCCCCGCGCACACGTAGGGCGGCCCGCTCTGGGCCCCCACGCCGGCGGATCAGGTTCAGGCCCGGCGATGAGGACGGCCGGGGCCTGGCGAAGACCAGGCCCCGCCGCACATCCGTCTAGCCGCCGGCCGCGGTCAGCGGGCCGTCGTGCGGGTAGACCGTGCCGGTCTTCCACGCGGTCGGCAGCTCGGCCGCGTCGCCCTTGGTGCGCTTGTAGGTCTCGCTCGGCGAGAAGCCGTTGGCGCCGTCGTAGTTGCGGACGTTGAGGTTGCCGCCGACGCCGAGCACCGCGATCCAGTACTTGGTGTCCTTGGCCAGCTTGACGGAGCCGATGTCCACGCGTCTCCCAGCCGCCCTCGCGCTTGCGGCTGATCCGGACCTCGCCGGTGGCCAGCAGCAGGTCGGGATGGTTGTGGTAGTTGGAGTAGATGCCCGCGACCAGCCAGTTGGCGGTCGAGCCCTCCTCGACGTAGACCTCGAGCTTGTCGACCGTGCCCGGCGCCGCTGGACGTCGGCCTGGTAGGCCTCGGGCAGCCCGGCGCTGAGCGTCGAGGAGCCCGGAGCCGAGCGTCGCGCGTGCCGAGCAGCGGCTTGGCCGCGACCGTGATCGCGTTGGTGAACTGCGAGGCCGCGCTGTCCTGGTCGGACTTCGGGTTCAGCGCCGTGACCTGGCAGCTGATCTCGTGGCCGACGTCGTCGGCGGTGAGCGTGTAGGTCGGCTCGTCGTCGACCGTGCACGGGCCGTCCTCGGTCGCCGATCGGCGCGCCGTTGTACTTCGCCATCGGCGCGCCGTCACGCAGCCAGATGTAGTTGTAGTTGCGCGGCTTCTCGGAGAAGCGCGCCCACACGCCGAGGTCGGTGACCTCGACGCGTGTCGCCGACCTCGCTGCCGCCCTCGAGCTTCGGCGCGCACGCCGGGCCCGGGGCGCCGGCGTCTCCGGCGGGCGCTGGCCGATCGCCGTGACCTGCGACCGCCGCCCAGTCGGCGTCGGTGACCGGGAGCGTCGAACGGCTTGCGCACCGCGCGTGCGGTCGAGCTGTGATGTGGTCGTACATGTCGCCGACCTGGATGTAGAGCTTCTTCCAGTACGCGTTGCTGCGTGACCGTGCGCGCTCTGGCCGTCGCGCTCGAACAGGTACTCGTGGCGCTCCGGGTGCCGGAGGCGCTCGAAGATCTGCTGGAACGGCGTCGTGTCCTGGCTGAAGTCGTACGGCACCGCGCCGAACGGGTACGTCGCCGCGCCGGGCCCGTTGTTGTCGCCGACGTTGGCGACCTGCGTGCCCTGATCGTTCGGGACCGAGGTCCTTGACGTGGAACGTCGGGCACGCTGGTCCTGCCAGCGCTCGATCACGTCGGCCGCCATCAGGCGGTTCTTGCCCTGGCCCGGGTTCGGGTCGCCCGCGCCCTGGAGGCCGATGCTCGGGCCGCCGCCCGACATCCACAGGCCGTCGAGCAGCCAGCACAGATCCGACTGCGCGTACGCGTACTTGATGTCGAGCTCGGTGTACGCGACCGCCGAGATGTAGTTGTTGTCGTACTTGGTGCCGGTGCCGGTGATCCACTTGCCCTGCTCGGAGTGGAAGTGGCGGTAGTAGCGCGCGCACGGGCGGCCCGCGACCGGGTTGCCGTTGAACAGGCCGGCGGTGTACGGCGGGTTGGCCCGAGCACGCCGCTGCCGTCGCCGGTCTGGAACGCGCGGCCCCAGGTGTTCATCGTCGCGCACGCTCGCCTGCCACGCCGAGATCGTCGCCGGCGTCGTGATCGCCGTACCCGCACCGGGCACGCCCGGCCAGCCGCCGCCGGCGCCGAGCTGGTTGCAGTTCCAGCCGTTCATCTTCGTGATCGCGGAACCGAGGTTCGCCGCGCTCGCGGCGTTCGGGCCGTCGTGCGTGCCGACGATCCGGAACCCGTACTGCTTCGCGTAGGACCCGAACGTCGCCCAGCCGGCCGGGTTCGTGCCCAGGTTGATCGCCGTCGACGACCGGGTAGCCGCCCGCGAACTCCCACGCGTTGATGTTGAGGATCTTCATCATCGCGATGTGGTCCAGGAACGCCGCCTTCGTGTTCCATGCCACCGCCGGCAGCGTGTACATGATCGAGCCGCGGCGGATCTTCGGCAGCTCCGCCGGGTGCTCGAGGCACAGATCGCCGCCGCCGCTTGGCGCCCTTGCCGGTGGCCTTCCCGCCGGCGGCGCCGACAACGGGCCCAGCGCCCCCGCGGCGGCTCCGGTGGCCGCCGCACCTGCGGCCGCAGCCAGGAAGCCGCGGCGATCCAGTCGGCCCTCGCTGAACTTGTCCTTCACCCTCTCCTCCTCACTGGCGGGACGACCCGCAGAGCGTCAGCGACCTCTCGGGAGGAGACTGGCATGCAAACCAGACCCTACGATCGACTTCTATCGCAACCTGACGCACAAAAGCTAGTTCGGATCGAGCGACAAAAGTGAGGCACTAATGAGTGAAACGGCTCGACTTGACCGGTCTCGCGCGTAGAAGCAAGAATCGGCCCGAACCCTGGAGGAGGGCGAAGTGGTCTGGATCTTCACTCGCGGGCGGCGTGCGCGCGTGCCTGTCGGCGCTTGTCGCGTGGCGTGCTCGCGTGGCCGAGCGTCGGTGCTGGCGGACGACCCGCCCGTCGTCACGCGCGCGCCCGACATCAGGGCACGCCGGTCGTCGGGCAGACGCTGCACGCCGTCAACGGCGCGTGGACCGGCAGCGCGGACGCCGCGACGGGCTACACCTGGCTGCGCTGCCCGGACGACGACTTCGAGGACTGCATCACGATCTCGCGCGCGACCGGCGACAGCTACGAGCTGACCGACGCCGACGCCGGCAACACGATCCGCGTGACGCTGTGGGCGACCGAGGGCGACGACTCCGAGCTACAAGATCTCCGACCCGACCGCGGTCGTGAAGACCGCCTCGGCGCGACGCCGACGCCGGCGGCGGAGGCGGCCGACCGGCGCGGCCCGAGCTTCGACGATCCCGCTCCGCCGACGAAGCCCGGCCGGCACGTTCCCGGCCGGCGCCAAGCGGATCAAGCCCAAGCCGGTCGTCGCGATCTCCGGCCGCTACACGTCCGACGGGCGCGAAGATCACGCGCTTCACGGTCAAGGCGCCGAAGGGCGCGACGACCAAGATCGCCTGCAGCAAGGGCACGTGCCCGGTCAAGAAGCAGACGATCAAGGGCGGCCACACGTCGCACGTGGCGAAGTTCGAGACGCACGCTGAAGGCGGGCACGCGGATCCAGGTGACGATCGCGCGCAAGGGCTACGTGAGCGAGATCACGACCCTCACGATCCGCGCGAAGCAGGCGCCGTCGCGCAGCGACAGCTGCCTGCTGCCGGGCAAGACCAAGACGCAGAAGTGCCCGGCGTGACGAGCTTCCGGCTCACCGCGCCGGCCGGCGCGGTGAAGATCCTTCTGCACAGCAACGCGCCGTGGAGCCCGTCCGGTTACGCTCCGGCGTTACCGGTGACGAGCCGCTCGGTGTCGGGGAACAGCTCGCGAGTCAGCTGGTGCAGCCGGACCTTGAGCGCGAGGCCCAGCCGGTGCCCGCGGTGCTCGGGCAGCACCAGCGTGCTGTCGATCTCGGCTCGCTCCGACGTTCCGTCGGTGATGTCGAGGTTGGTGTAGCCGGCCAGGTGGCCGTCCGGCGCGACCGCCGCCACGTACAGCGTGCGCCGTCCGACCGCCCGCCGCCGCGCCTCGACCTGACGGAGCCGCTCCACGGTCCAAGCCTGTGGCCGGAGGTCCATCTCGCCCAGCGGGATCTCCCCGAGGAACCGGGTCAGGAGCACGACCAGGTCGGCCACGTGCTGGTCGGGTGCGACGTCGCTCCACCAGATCAGCTGGTAGCCACCGCTCCTCTCCGCAGCCACCGCCTCGAGGGCCGGCCAGGTGTGCTCCGTTGCGCGCAGGTCCGCAACCTTGACGTCGTCGCTGTTGGCCACCGAGTAGCCGCGGCGTCGGGCGAACTCGAGGCCGTCGTGCGGTACGTCGTCCACGTCGAAGCCGACCGGCACGCAGACCTCGGCCAGGATCGTGGTCCGGCCGCTCGGCGCGCACCACCTCCTCGGCGGCGTCGAGGATGGCCGAGCCGATCCCGCGGCAGCGTTCGCTCGGCACGACGGCGAGGTCGACGACCGCGAGGTGGGTGTTGTCCTTCAGCGCGAGGCCGAGCGCGACCACGCCGACGACGCGGTCGCCGTCGTACGCCGCCAGCCGAGTGGTCCGCCGGTCGATCTCGGGAGTCGTGAAGGCGAGCCGGGCAGCCTGCCAGGCCGGCCAGCCGTCGTCGACTCGGTCGTGCGCGGACGCCAGTCGGCCGGCGTCCCACCACGGGTGCAGCGCGGACTCGTCGGCCGGGTCGACCTCGCGTACCTCGATGCTGCCCACGAGGGGCGAGCGTAGGCCGAAGCGGACTCGGCCCGCCTCCCCAATAGCGGGCGCGCAGGGCGCTCAGCTCAGGGAGAGCCGTTCCCGCACCACGTCCGCCAGTCGCGAGGCGACGTCCCGGGCGGCCGCGTCGGTCGGCGCCTCGACCATCACCCGGACCACCGGTTCGGTGCCAGACGGGCGCAGCAGGATCCGGCCCTGGCCCGCCATCGCCGCCTCTTCCTTGGCCACCGCCTGGGCCAGGACGGCGTCGCCGGTGCGGTCCTTGTCGACGCCGGTGACGTTGAGCAGCACCTGCGGCAGCCGGGTGACCACCGAGGCCAACGAGCGGAGGTCCTTGCCGGTGGCGACCATCCGCTGGAGCACGTGGAGGGCGGTGAGGATGCCGTCACCGGTGGTGGCGTGCTGGCTCATGATCACGTGGCCGGACTGCTCGCCGCCGAGGGCGTAGCCACCTGACCGCATCTCCTCGAGCACGTAGCGGTCGCCCACCCGGGTCTGGAGCACGCGCAGCCCCGCGGCCTCCAGGCCCTGCACGAAGCCGAGATTGCTCATCACGGTGGCGACGACGGTGTCGTAGGGCAGCCGGCCGGCCTCGGCCAGGCCGAGCGCGAGGATCGCGAGGATCTGGTCACCGTCGACGACCTTGCCCTCGTGGTCGACGGCCAGGCAGCGGTCCGCGTCGCCGTCGAGCGCCATTCCTGCGTCGGCGCCGTGCTCGACCACCGCCCGTTGGAGCGGGACGAGGTGGGTCGAGCCGTAGCCGTCGTTGATGTTGAGCCCGTCGGGCTGGTCGCCGATCACGACCACCTCGGCACCGGCCGCGCGCAGCGCCATCGGCGCGGCCTCGGCGGCGGCGCCGTTCGCACAGTCGACGACGACCTTGAGCCCGTCCAGCTGGTGGCCGAGGGTCGCGAGCAGGTGGTCGACGTACTCCTCGACCGGATGCTCGTAGGGGCGGACCCGGCCGACGTTGGCGCCGAGCGGCCGGTCCCACTCGCCGCCGAGCAGCTTCTCGATCTCGGCCTCGATGGCGTCGTCGAGCTTGACCCCGCCGCGGGCGAGGAACTTGATGCCGTTGTCGGGCATCGGGTTGTGGGAGGCGCTGATGACCACGCCGAGGTCGGCGTCGAGCGCCTGGGTCAGGTGGGCCACGCCGGGGGTGGGCAGCACCCGCAGCCGGAGTACGTCGACCCCGGCCGAGGCGAGCCCGGCGACGACGGCGTGCTCGAGGAACTGCCCCGAGATGCGGGGGTCGCGACCGACGACCGCCAGGGGTCGCTCCCGGGTCCGGTCGAACTCGCCGCGGTCGACGATCACGCGGGCGGCCGCGACCGAGAGGTCGAGGGCCAGCTCGGCCGTGACCTGGCCGTTGGCCAGGCCGCGAACCCCGTCGGTGCCGAAGACGCGGGGCATCCGATGCGGGGATCAGCGCTTGCTGTACTGGGGCGCCTTGCGGGCCTTCTTGAGGCCGGCCTTCTTGCGCTCGATGACGCGGGCGTCGCGGGTCAGCAGTCCGGCCTTCTTGAGCGTGGCGCGGTTGGTCTCTTCGTCGATGAAGTTGAGGCAGCGGGCCACGCCCAGGCGCAGCGCGCCGGCCTGGCCGGTGATGCCGCCACCGTGGATGCGGGCGATCACGTCGAAGCGGCCCTCGAGCTGCAGCGCGGCGAACGGCTCGTTCACGACCTGCTGGTGCAGCTTGTTGGGGAAGTAGGAGTCGAGCGCGCGGCCGTTGACGGTCCACTCGCCGGTGCCGGGGACGATGCGCACCCGGGCCACGGCCTCCTTGCGGCGGCCGGTGGCCGCTGCGGGAGCGATGGTCGCCGGGCGAGCCGGAGCGTCCGCGGACGGCGCGCTCTCGGAGCTGTAGGCCACGCCCTGCTCGTCGACCTCGTAGGTCGTCTCCTCGGCCTCGGTGGTTTCAGGCACTGCTGGTCCTCGCTCGGAGTCTTCGGTGGTCATGGATGTCACTGGGAGATCTGGGTGATCTCGAAGGGGGTGGCCTGCTGGGCCTGGTGGGGGTGGGTCGGGCCCGAGTAGACCTTGAGCTTGCGGAGCTGGCCGCGGCTCAGCTTGTTCTTCGGGAGCATGCCCCAGACCGCCTTCTCGACGACCTTGCGGGCGTCCTTCTCCAGCAGCTGGCCGATCGGGGTGGCGGTCAGGCCGCCCGGGTAGCCGGAGTGGCGGTAGGCCAGCTTGGTGGTCTTCTTGTCGCCGGCCAGCGCCACCTTCTCGGCGTTGATGACGATGACGAAGTCACCGGTGTCCATGTGCGGGGCGTAGATCGGCTTGTGCTTGCCCCGCAGCAGGTTGGCGGCGTGCACGGCCAGGCGGCCGAGCACCACGTCGGTGGCGTCGATGACGTGCCACTCGCGCCTGATGTCGGCGGGCTTCGGGCTGTACGTGCGCACGGCGATATGACCTTTACGTTGCTGGCGGGCGGATGCGGGTCGACCGCGCGGCGACCGCGCTCAGACCCGACGAACTAGGTTACGTGCGGGGCGTCGTACGGGTCAAAACTGCGCGGCCCCTCGGTGCGAGCCTACGGCAAGGCGAGAGGGCCCGTTCCCGACGCTGGACACCAGCTGTTGGCTATCGCGGCCGCGGACTAGGTTGGCAGGGTGACCCAAGAGACGACTGAGTCGCTGACCGTCCGGGACAACCGCACCGGGCAGGAGTACGACGTACCGATCACCGACGGCACCATCAAGGCCGCCGACATCGGGCAGATCAAGACCGACGACGACGAACCCGGGCTCGCGGTCTACGACCCCGGCTTCGTGAACACCGCCTCCTGCCGCAGCTCCGTCACCTTCATCGACGGCGAGAAGGGGATCCTCGAGTACCGCGGCTACCCCATCGAGCAGCTGGCCGAGAAGTCCAACTTCCTCGAGGTCGCCTACCTCCTGGTGCACGGCACCCTGCCGACCAAGGCGGAGTACGACTCCTGGGTGCACGAGATCACCTACCACACGTTCGTGCACGAGAACGTCAAGGAGTTCATGCAGGGGTTCCGCTACGACGCGCACCCGATGGGGATGCTGATGGCGTCGGTCGGGGCCCTCTCGACGTTCTACCCGGACGCCCGCAACATCAGCGACGCCGACAACCGGCACATGCAGATCGTCCGGATGATCGCCAAGATGCCGACCCTCGGCGCCTGGTCGTTCCGGCACGCGCAGGGCAAGCCGTTCGTCTACCCCGACAACGAGCTCAGCTACACCGCGAACTTCCTCTCGATGCTGTTCAAGATGAGCGAGCAGAAGTTCGACGCCGACGAGCGGCTGGTCAGGGCGCTCGACGTGCTGTTCATCCTGCACGCCGACCACGAGCAGAACTGCTCGACCAACGCGGTCCGCTCGGTCGGCTCCTCGCAGGTCGACCCCTACTCGGCGGTCGCCGCCGGGCATCGCCGCGCTCTTCGGCCCGCTGCACGGCGGCGCCAACGAGGCGGTGCTGCGGATGCTGCGCCGGATCGGCATCAAGGAGAACATCCCCGTCTTCATCGAGGGCGTGAAGGACGGCAACGAGAAGCTGATGGGCTTCGGCCACCGGGTCTACAAGAACTACGACCCGCGCGCCAAGATCATCAAGAAGTCCGCCGAGGACGTCTTCGAGGTCACCGGCACCAACCCGCTGCTCGACATCGCCCTGGAGCTGGAGAAGATCGCGCTCGAGGACGAGTACTTCGTCAAGCGCAAGCTCTACCCCAACGTCGACTTCTACTCCGGCCTGATCTACGAGGCGTTCCAGTTCCCGCCCGAGATGTTCACGGTCCTGTTCGCGATCGGCCGGACCCCCGGCTGGCTCGCGCAGTGGCTGGAGCTCGTGCAGGACAAGGAGCAGAAGATCGCCCGGCCCAAGCAGATCTACACCGGCGACCGGACCCTCGACTTCACGCCCGCCTCGGAGCGCTGGGCCTGAGCTCTCAGGAGCCGGGCCGGACCAGCCCGGTCTCGTAGGCCAGCACCACCGCCTGCACCCGGGTCGTGAGCGCGCACTTGGCCAGGATCCGGTTGACGTGCGTCTTCACGGTCGCCGGTGAGACCACGAGCGTCGCGGCGATCTCGTCGTTCGACAGGCCGCGCGCGATCAGGCCGAGCACCTCGAGCTCGCGCTCGGTCAGCTGCGGCCAGCTGGACGGCACGCCGTCGTGCGGTGGCGGGCGCGCGGACGTGCTCCTCGATCAGCCGCCGGGTCAGCGTCGGCGCCAGCAGCGCCTCGCCGGCGGCGACCGTGTGGATGCCCTCGACCAGCCGGTCCGGCGGGGTCGCCTTGAGCAGGAACCCCGCCGCCCCGGCGCCCAGCGCCTCGTAGACGTAGGCTGTCGACGTCGTACGTCGTCAGCACCAGCACCCGGTCGGGAGCCCCTCGCCACGATCGCCCGGGTCGCCGCGATCCCGTCGAGGACCGGCATCCGGATGTCCATCAGCACCACGTCCGGTGCGAGCTCGCGGACCAGCCGCACGGCCTCGCGGCCGTCGCCGGCGGTCCCGACCACCTCGCACCCGCGCGCGGCGACCACCATCTCCAGCCCGCTGCGGACCAGGTCCTGGTCGTCGGCGATCAGGACCGTCGGGCCGCTCACGACGTCCACCACCGGCAGCACCGCCTCGAGCTCGAACCGCCCGTCCCGCACGCCGTGGCGCAGGCTGCCGCCGAGCACCGACGCCCGCTCGGCCATGCCGAGCAGCCCGAGGCCGCCGCCGTGCGAGGTCGTCGTCGGCCCGACCGCGTTGGTCGCGGTGATCCGCACGCTGCCGTTCTGCCGGCTCCACCTCGAGCGAGACCGGCCCGCCGCCGTACCGGCGCGCGTTGGTCAGCGCCTCCTGCACGATCCGGTACGCCGACACGTCGACGCCGGCCGGCAGCCCGCTGAGGTCACCGTCGCGCTGCAGGTCCACCTGCAGCCCGGCTCCGCGAACTCCTCGACGAGCCGGTCCAGGTCGGCCAGCCCCGGCACCGGCTCCAGGCCGAGCTCGTCGGCGTCGTCGCGGATGACGTGCAGCAGCCGCGCGGTCTCCGCGAGCGCGCGCGGCCGGTGGCGGCCACCCCGTCGAGCACCTGCTGGGCGCGGGCCGGGTCCGAGGTGACCAGGTCCTGGGCGGCCGCGGTCTGCACGACCATCGCGCTCACCGAGTGGGCGATGACGTCGTGCAGCTCGCGGGCGATCCGGTCGCGCTCGGCGCGCACCGCCTGCTGCTGCAGGGCCTCCTGCTGCTCCTCGAGCAGCCTGGTCTGCTCGTCCAGCTTGCGGGCGACCCGGCCGAAGACGAACGGCGGCACGAGCAGGGCGCCCGACGAAGAACACGTCGGTGATGTCGTTGTCGCCCTCGACCAACGAAGTACTGCGGGATCGCCGAGGTCGAGCATGAGCGCGACCGCCGCGATGCCCCACAGGTCAGCGCGGTAGCGGGCGCACGCGTAGCAGGCGACCACGATGACCGCGATCGGCGCCGCCGGCTCCGTCAGCTCCGGCTCGATCAGCGACGGCGACGGTGAGACGCCCAGCCCGCGAGCGGCGCGACGACGAGCGGGACCGGCGCCGCAGGACGAGCAGCGCACAGGCGACCGCGTAGCAGACGACGCCCCAGCCCCACATGGGCAGCCCGCTGAGCGCCAGCTCGAGCGTGCCGAGCGCGAACAGCGCCGCGGGCAGGAGCGCGTCGCGCCACGGGACGAGCCGGCCACTCACCCGGCGACGGTAGCGCCGCGTGGCCGTACGGCCGTCAACCCAGGGGTGGAGACAGTCCGACCCAGGCGGCGACGACCGGACGGGTCCGCCGTTCCTAGCGTCGTGACCACCACTTCCGAGAGCTAGGAGAGCACCATGTTCGACACCACCGAGTCACGGACCCGGCTCACCAGCTGGCCTGGGTCACCGCCCTCGCCACGCTCGTCATCGGCCAGCTGCACGCCCTGGCCCGGCATCGCACCGAGGACGGGAAGTCCGACCTCGACCTCGCGACGACCTCGTTCTGGGCCGAGCCCGCCGGCCGCGCCCTCGACCCGCTGCTCAGCTGGGCCGGCCCCGACACCGTCTACCTGACCTACGGCAAGTGGTGGATCTTCGCGCTCGGCGTCGTGGTCGCGGCCGGGCTACATGGTGATGCGGCTCCGCGCGCCGTACGGCGTCGAGAAGTGGGGCTGGCGGCTCATCCTGGTCGGCTACGCGCTGCTCGCCCTCGGCGCCGGCACCTACTACTGGGGGCAGTGGACCTCCTACAACGTCCTGGAGGACATCGGCCTCTGGATGGACCTCCCGGGAGCGCTGCTCGCGCTCGTCGGCGCCACCGTGCTCGGCATCGCGCTGCTGCGCCGGCGGGCCGAGGCCGCGGCTGGCCGCGGTGCTCCTGCTCCTGGCCATCCCGGCCCTGTTCGTCGATCACCGAGGTGACCTCGCTCGGCAACGCCGACCTGCCGATCATGTTCGCGATCGCGATGCTCGCCGAGCAGCGAGACCCGGCGGGCCGCGACCGACCGCGTGGCGGTTGTCGACCCGGGCGGTCCCGGCGACACAATGACCGGGTGACCCAGGCCCGATCCACCGCACGTCCGGTCGAGCGGGGAGACCTCGACGAGGCCGAGGTCTCCCCGCTCGAGCTGTTCTTCGACCTGGTCTTCGTGTTCGCGCTGACCCAGGTCACCGCCTACATGGCGCACGAGATCGACGCCGGACACGGCGCTCGAGGGGCTGCTGCGCGGCGTGCTGATCCTGACGCTGCTGTGGTGGGCCTGGACCGGCTACGCCTGGCTGGCCAACGTCAGCGACGTCGAGCAGCCCGCGCTGAAGCTGACGATCCTGGTCGGGATGTCCGCGATGTTCGTGCTCGCGCTGTGCATCCCCGAGGCGTTCGAGGACGGCGGCGGCGGCCTCGACGGTCCGCTCGTCCTCGCCCTGGCCTACCTGCTCGTCCGGGCGATGCACTTCGTGATGTTCTGGCTCGTCGCCCGCGAGGACCCGACGCTGCGCGGGCAGCTGGCGCCGGTTCGCGCCGAGCGTGGCCGGCAGCAGCATCGTGCTGGTCGTCGCCTCGCAGTCCGAGGGCGACACCCAGACCGCGCTCTGGGCGCTGGCCCTGGTCGTCGACTACGTCGGCACCTGGCTCGGCGGCGCCTCGGGCTGGCGGCTGCCCTCCCCCGGCCACTTCTCCGAGCGGCACGGCCTGATCATGATCATCGCGCTCGGCGAGTCGATCGTGGCGATCGGCGTCGGCGTCGGCGCAGCTGCCGATCACCTGGCCGATCCTGGTCGCCGCCGCGCTGGGCCTGCTGCTCGCCTCGGCGATGTGGTGGGCCTACTTCGACGTCAGCGCCCTGCTCGGCGAGCGCGCGCTGGCCGACGAGCCCGTCGAGACCCGGGCCCGCCTGGCCCGCACCGCGTTCACCTTCGCGCACATGCCGCTGGTGGCCGCGGTCGTGGTCGTCGCCCTGGGCCTGAAGAAGGTGCTCGAGTACGTCAGCGACACCGACGAGCACGACCTGTCCGACCCGCTCAAGGGCGTCGCCCTCGGCGCGCTCGTCGGCGGGGTCGTCGTCTACCTGCTCGCGCACGTGCTCTTCAAGTGGCTGGTCGCCCACGAGGTCTCGCCCGTTCCGGCTCGGCGCCGCCGGCGCTGCTCCTCGCGCTGTGGGTGCCGACTGAAGAGCGTGTCCGCCCTGGGCCAGCTCGGGATCGTGGCCGGGATCGTCGTGGCTCACGCTGGTCGATCGAGTCCGTGGTCTTCGCCGAGAGCCGCCGCGAGATCCGCGCGCGAGCTGATGCACCACTGATGGCCCGACCTACACCGCCAGGGCGTGGTCCTCGGACCTCGGCAACGTCCTCATCGACTGGCAGCCCGACCGGGCGGTCGCGGCCGGGATCGGCGACGGACGAGGCGCGCCGGTTCCTGGCCGCCGACGACTTCGACTTCATGGCCTGGAACCACGTGCAGGACGCGGGCGGGTCGTGGGCGGACGCCGAGGACGCCCTGCGGCGTACCCACCCGCACTGGGTCGAGCACGCGCTGGCCTACCGCGCGCAACTTCGCGGCGTCGCTGGTCGGCGAGGTGCCGGGCACGGCCGACCTGGTCCGCGAGCTGCACGCGGCCGGCGTGCCGATGTGGGGGCTGACCAACTGGTCCCACGAGCTGTACCCGCACGCCCCCGAGCGGTTCGCCGTTCCTCGACCTGCTCGACGACGTCGTGGTCTCCGGCACCGAGGGGGTCGCCAAGCCGGACCCCGCGGATCTTCGAGATCACGGTGGCCCGCACCGGGCTCCCGGCCGAGCGACTGGTCTTCGTCGACGACAAGGAGGCGAACGTCGCTGCTGCGATCGCGTTCGGGCTCGACGGGATCCTCTTCACCGGGGCCGACGACCTGCGGGTGGCCCTGCGCGAGCGCGGGCTGCCAGTCTGACGCCCGTGCGCATCGCGGTGGTCGGGCTCGGCATGGCCGGGTCGACGCTCGCCTGCCTGCTCGCCGACCGCGGCCTCGACGTCACCGTCCTCGAGCAGGAGGACGACCCGCGGCCGGTCGGCGCCGGGATCTGGCTGCAGCACATGGGCCAGCAGGTGCTGGACCGGCTGGGCCTGCTCGACGCTGCGCGCGCAGTCGCGCGACGTGTCGCGGCGTCGACATCCGCACGGCCGCCGGACGGCAGCTGCTCGACTTCGGGTACGACGACGTCC
The DNA here is from genome assembly GCA_963808065.1 of uncultured Chitinophagaceae bacterium. Lineage (GTDB taxonomy): Bacteria > Bacteroidota > Bacteroidia > Chitinophagales > Chitinophagaceae > Flavitalea. The sequence goes on along the minus strand of CAWEEK010000002.1, from coordinate 557,927 downwards.
CCGGCGAGGTGCCGGCGCTCGGCGTGCACCGCGGGACGCTGTTCTCGCTGCTGCACGCCGCGGTGCGGCGGCGGTCGGTGCCCGCTCGAGCTCGGCGTGCGGGTCACCGGCGTCCGGCCGGTCGCCGGCGGGCTGGCCGTCGAGACCGCCACGGGCGACCACGGCGACCTACGACCTGGTCGTCGGCTGCGACGGCAGCCGGTCGCGGGTCCGGCGCAGCATGAACGTGGCGGTCCGCGACCACGCCTACGAGTACGGCGCGCTCTGGGCGATCGTCGACGACCCCGACGGGCTGGCCACCGACTGCCTGTTCCAGTGCCTGCGCGGCACCCGCGACTACCTCGGCGTACTCCCCACCGGCCTGGGCCGGCCTCGATCTTCTGGTCCGTACCGCTGCGACTCCTTCGCCGCCGTCGCAGGCGCCGGGCTCGACGCCTGGCGGGACCGCGCCACTCCCCTGGCCCACGAGTTCGCGCCCCTGCTCGACCGGGTCGACCACCTGCTGCCCGCGGCCTACCGCGACGTGGTCGTCCGCACGCCGTACCGGCTCGCCTCCCCGGCGCGCCGCCGTCCTCGTCGGCGACGCCGCCCACGCGATGAGCCCGCAGCTCGGCACCGGGACCTCGCTCGCCCTCGCCGACGCCTGGACGCTGCACCACGCCCTGGCCGCCGCGCCCTCGCTGGACGCGGCCCTGCCGCGGTACGCCGCCGCCCGAGCCGCGCACGTCCGCTGGTACCAGTGGTGGACCCGGCTGATGATGCCGGTCTTCCAGAGCTCGCTCTCCCCGCTCGCCTGGCCCCGCGACGCGCTGGCCCCCCTGGTCATGAGGGTGCCCGGCATGACCGACCAGCTCGTCACCACGCTGCTCGGCGACCGCACCTCGCCCTGGTCCGCGCTGGGCCCTGCCGGAGCTGGAGCCGCACGTGGTTGAGGTGCGAAGGCGCCCTGGCGCCAGTCCAGCTACGCCACGCCGGCGCACCCCGTGGCGATCACGGCTGCCGTGGCCGCCGTGTCGCTGGGCCTGCTCGCGGCGGCGGTCGCCGGTGGCTGGCTCGGCGCGGACGTCGACCGCGGCGCCGAGTTCTGCGAGGCGGCGGCCGGGACGGTGCGCCAGCCGGTCAACACGCTGAGCAACCTCGGCTTCGTCGTGGCCGGGCTGGCGATCGCGGTGCGGGCCGGTCGCCCGGGCGGTCTCGGCATCGGCACCCTGGCCCGGATGCCGGGGCTGGCCACGGCGTACGCCTGCCTCGTGGTGCTGCTCGGGCCGGCCAGCATGGCGATGCACGCGACCGAGTCCGCGCTCGGCGGCCAGCTCGACATGCTCAGCATGTACCTCGTGGCCGCCTTCGCCGCGTCGTACGCCGCCATGCGCCGGTTCGACCGCGGGCCGGTCTTCCTGGCGGTGGCGTTCGTGGCTGGTCCTGGTCGGCTGCGAGCTGGTCGGCACCTATGACCGACCGGTCCCGGTGGTCGACTACGCCGGCAACCTCGCCTTCGGCGCCTTCCTCGTGCTCGCCCTGGTCCTCGAGCGCGGCGTCACCCGGCACCGCGGGCTGGCGCTCGACCTGCGGTGGACGTGGGCGGCCGTCGGGTGCATGGCGGTCGCCTTCGCGGTGTGGAACACCGCCAAGGCCGGCTCCCCGCTGTGCTGGCCGACGTCGGTCTACCAGGGCCACGGCGTCTGGCACCTGCTGTGCGCGCTCGCGACGTGGTGCCTGTTCCGGCTCTACGTGACCGAGCGGCCGGTCAGTTCACCGACCGCTGCCGCCCCTCCCAGTACGGCGCCCGCAGGTCATTCTTGAGGATCTTGCCGGTCGGGTTCCGGGGCAGCGCCTCGATGATGTCGACCGACCTGGGGCACTTGAACTGGCCAGTGCTCCCGGCAGTACTCGATGATCTCGGCCTCGGTGGCGGTCGTGTCCGGCTTGAGCGCGACCACGGCCTTGACCGACTCGCCCCAGGTGTCGTCGGGGACGCCGATGATCGCGAACTCCATGACCGCGGGGTGCTCGGCGAGCACCCGCTCGACCTCGGGTGAGTAGATGTTCTCGCCGCCGCTGATGATCATGTCCTTGAGCCGGTCCTCGACGAAGACGAAGCCCTCGGCGTCGACCTTGCCCATGTCGCCGGTGCGGAACCAGCCGTCGTCGGTGATCACCGCGGCGGTCTCCTCGGGCTTGCCGAGGAAGCCCTTCATCAGCTGCGGGGTCTTCAGCCAGATCTCGCCGTGCTCGCCGGTCGGGAGCTCCTCCAGCGTGCTCGGGGTCGACGATCCGCACCTCGACGCCGGGGATCGGCCGGCCGGCGGAGACCAGCCGCTCGGGGTGGCCCGTCGTCAACCGCGGTGCGGTGCTCCTCGGGCATCAGGTGGGTGGCCACGCCGGCCACCTCGGTGAGCCCGTAGACCTGGATGAAGTCGGTCTCCGGCCAGGCCTCCATCGCGGCGCGCAGCAGCGGCGGCGGCATCGGCGCGGCGCCGTAGGTGTAGGTCTTGAGCGCGCCGAACAGCTTCACCGCGTCCGGCCCGGCCTGCAGCACCTGGGCCAGGACGGCCGGCACCAGGAAGGTCCGGTTGGCGCCGTCCAGGATCGCGCCGGCCAGCGAGCCGCCGTCGGGGTCGCGGGTCATCACCGCTGGGACGCCGTCGTGGATGCCGAACAGGACGTACGACGACCCGCCGACGTGGAACAGCGGCATCGCGACCATCGACTTGTCGCCGGGCTCGAACTCCCAGCCGTCGTGGGCGTTGACGGTGTGGGTGACCATGTTGGTGTGGGTGAGCATCACGCCCTTGGGGCGGCCGGTGGTGCCCGAGGAGTACATGACCAGGCAGACGTCGTCGGGTGAGACGTCGTCCGGCCGGGTCACCCGCGGGGAGGCGGCCAGCCAGGCCTCGTACTCGTCGCCGTCCGCGCCGTCCGGCGTCACCTCGATGACCTTCTCGACGCTGGTCAGGTGCTCGCGGATCTTGTTGACGGTCGGCATCAGCTCGGTGCCGACGAACAGCACCTTGGCGCCGCAGTCGTTGACGGCGTAGTCGACCTCGTCACCGGACGAGCGCCAGTTGACGATCGCGTTGGCCGCGCCGAGCGAGCCCGCCGCCATCGAGATCTCGACGCAGGCCGGGTGGTTCTTGTCGAGGAACGAGACCATGTCGCCGCGGCCGATGCCCAGCGCCTGCAGCCCGCCGGCGCAGCGGCGTACCCGGTCGTCCCACTGCGCCCAGGTCAAGCGTGCGCTCGCCGTAGGTGATCGCCTCCCCGTCGGGGTTCTCTGCCCAGTGGGCCAGGCGGTCGTCGACGAAGGTCGGGGGCAGGGACACGGCGCTCATGCGCCCACAGTGTGGTCGCGTGGTCGGAGGGCGGCAAGGGGCGCCTCTCTCACCCGAGCACCACGACCTCCTCGCAACCCTCGACCAGCAGGCCGAGAGGCGGTGCTTCGTTGAACGACACGGTGTCCTTGCCGGGACCGCAGTCGATCACCATGCCCGGTTGGGGGCGGGCGACCAGCACGACGTCGAACCCGCTGCCCATGGAGACGTGGTCGTTCCGGATGGCGGCCGCATAGTCGTGGCCCCGGCCGCCGACGATCCGGTCGACCTGATGGTCGCGCCCTGGTATCAACGTGTCGGCGCCCGGTCCGCCTCGCAGGGTGTCGTGCCCAAGGCCCCCTTCCAGCCGGTCCTGTCCGGGGCCGCCCAACAGCCGGTCGTCTCCTTGGCGGCCGACCAGCCGGTCGTAGCCGCGGCCACCGCGCAACACGTCAGCACCCGCCGTGCCCGTGACGACGTCGTCCTCGCCGCCGTTGGGCACGATCGCCGGGGCGGAGCCGGCGGTCAGGATCAGGACGGCGCTGGCCGCGGCCGCGACCAGCCCAGAGCGACTGTTCATGCCCGGCATGCTGCCACGACGCGGACCCGGATCAGGAGCGCCGTTCCACCGGCGTACGTCGCGCGAGAACAACGAGAGCAGCGCCGACCGCCCATCACCACGCCGACGACGACCAGCCACTGCTCGAAGCCGACCGCCTCGGCGACCGGCCCGGCGAGCGCGAGGCCGAGCGGGCCGGGCCACGAACGAGCCGACCAGGTCGAAGGAGTAGACGCGCGCCAGCTTGTCCTCGGGGATGTTCTGCTGGATCGAGAGCTGCCAGTTGACGTCGAAGATCTGCAGCCCGAACCCGTGCAGGAACGCTCCGACCAGCACCGGCGCCACAGTGGTCGGCTCAGCGCCATCGCCAGCGGGAACGCCGCGGTCAGCGAGAGCAGGATGGTCCCGGCGTACAAGGACCGGCGCGGCCGCCAGCGCAGGCAGATCAACCCGCCGACCACGAAGCCGGCCATCAGCGCGGCCAGCGCCAGACCCCACGACGATCGGCCGAACTCGTCCCCGACCACGATCGGTCCGAGCACGGCCTGCGCGCCGCCGAAGAACAGGTGGTAGAGCAGCGCCTGCCCGATCAGCAGGACACAGCCAGGTGTGCCGCAGCACCTCGCGGAGCCCGTCGCCGAGGTCGGCGAGCATCGACGCCCGCGGGCCCTCGCCCGCACGTGCGGTACCTCGAGCAGGGCGAAGCAGACGGCCGCGATCGCGAAGGTGACCGCGTCGACACCGATCGCCCAGCCGGATCCGACCGCCGCGACCAGCACGCCGCCGAGCGCGTAGCCGACGACCTGGGCGCTGGTCTGGATGAGCGCCCGCAGGGAGACGGCGGCGCCGAGCAGCTCGGGCGGCACGGTGGCCCGGGTCATCGCCGAGGACGAGGGCTGGCTGAGCGCGCCCAGGCAGCCGTTCACGGCCGCCGAGGACCGCCAGCGTCGGGACGTCGCCCAGCCCCCGATCAGCAGAGCGGCCACCAGCGCCTGCGTGACCACGCACGCCGCCGAGGACCCCTCGATCATCAGCTGCCGCGGCGACCCGGTCGCCGAGCACGCCACCGAACAGCGCGGTCACCACCTCGGTCAGGGCGTACGCCGCGACGACCAGGCCGAGCTCGGAGGCCGAGCCGCCGAGGTCGAGCACCGCGAACGCCAGCGCGACGGGGGTGATCGCGTTGCCGAGCGAGCTGGTGGCAGTACCGGTGACCAGCAGCCGGAAGTTGCGGTGCCGCAGCGGGGCGAGCCGACCGGGCGCGGGAGGTTCGGTCGTGGTGGCGGCGACGGACTCGGCCATGGCTCCAATATTACTTAGTCAGCGAACTATTCGTCAACTAAGAGTTCGCTAGAATCGGAGCCATGGACGCAAGGACGACTGGGCGGACCGGCACGTGGCGCGCTGGCGGGACCACTGGATCGACGTCGAGCTTCGAGGACGACGTCGAGGCGATCGTGGTCCGCTGCCAGCGGCTCGTCCGGCACTGGAAGCTCGCCTCCCACGAGGCGCTCGCCGACCTCGGGCTGCAGGACTTCGAGTACGACACCCTGCACCTGCTGATGATCCGGGACACGCCCGGGCAGGCCAGCCCGACCCGGCTCGCCCAGGACCTCGGCATCAGCGGACGCCGGCATGACCGGCCGGATCGACGCCCTGGAGAAGGCCGGGTGGGTGCAGCGCCAGACGTCCGACGCCGACGACCGGCGCCGTGTCGACATCGAGGTGACCAAGGCCGGCATCGCCATCTGGCGCCAGGCGATGGCCGGACGAGGCCGGGCCGAGGACGAGCTCGTGCACGTGCTCGACGCGCGAGGAGCGGGCCACCCTGGCCCGGCTGCTCAAGAAGATGACGCTGGTCATCGACGACGACCCCGACGGCTGACGCGCGGCCGGTCCAACTCTTCGTCGCGTCCCAGCGAGGTCTCAGGCTGGTCACAGGAGCAGTCGGCACCGTCGTACCTGTGAACAACACCGGCGACACTGCTCCGCTCCCCCCGACACCAGAACCGGAGCGGTCCAACCCCTACGCGACCCCGCAGCCGGCCCCGCCGCCGCCGATCTGGCGTCCGTACGCCGGCCAGGGCCCCACCACCCCACCGCCGGCGCCGAGGCGCCGCGGTCGGGTGGCCTTCGCCGGCTCGGTCGTGGCCGCCTCGCTGCTCGTCGGCGGGGGTGCCGGGATCGGTGGCGCCGCGGCGTACACGGCCTGGCACGGACGACGCCAGCCGCGTCAGCAGCCGGGTCCAGCTCGGGTACGCCGACCACGTCCAAGGTCGTCGACACCCCGAACGCACCGGCCGCGGCTGGCAGCGTCGAGGCGGTCGCCGCCAAGGTGCTGCCCTCGGTCGTCAAGATCAACGTGACCGGCGCCGAGGGCGCCGGCTCCGGCTCCGGGCATCATCCTCAGCTCGGACGGCCAGATCCTCACCAACAACCACGTGGTCGAGCTCGCCGGCGACGGCGGCTCGCTCAGCGTCTCCTTCAACGACGGCACGCCACGCCGCGGCGACGATCCTCGGCACCGACCCCCTCACCGACACCGCCGTGATCCAGGCCGAGGACGTCTCGGGCCTCACCCCGGCCACGCATCGGCAAGTCCGGCGACCTCGAGGTCGGCCAGGGCGTCGTCGCGATCGGCTCGCCGTTCGGCCTCGAGTCCACGGTCACCAGCGGCATCGTCAGCGCGCTGAACCGCCCGGTCAACGTCGGCTCGGACGGCGAGGGCAACAGCACGACTACCCGGCCATCCAGACCGACGCGGCGATCAACCCCGGCAACAGCGGCGGCGCGCTGGTCGACCTCGACGGCAACGTCGTCGGCATCAACTCCTCGATCCGCACCGCCGGCCACGGAGCCGACGGCGCGAGCGGCTCGATCGGCCTCGGCTTCGCGATCCCGATCGACGAGGTCCTGCCGATCGTCGACCAGATGGCCAACGGCGAGACCCCGACCCACGCCAGGCTCGGCATCTCCGTCGGCGACGTCGTCGACGCAGGGACAGCCGGCGCGGAGGTCGCCGAGGGCGCCCAGATCCAGGACGTCACGCCGGCTCCACCGCCGACGACGCCGGCATCGCGGCGGGCGACGTGATCACCAAGGTCGACGACCACCTGATCACCGGCGCCGACTCGCTGGTCGCCACGATCCGGTCCTACCGGCCCGGCGACGACGTCACCGTCACCTACCTCCGCGACGGCGAGACCGAGACCGCCACCTGACGCTCGACTCCGACGCGATCGCGTCCAACTCCTGACCCCACAGGCTCCTCGCTCTCCGCCTGAGGAGGAACTGGGCCCCACCCGCAGCAGGCCGTCTCCTGCCGCAGGTGGGGCCCTCTGCGTCTACGAGGCTGCTTCTGGAAGCTCGCCGAGCCGCTCGACCGGCCGGAAGCCGAGCCGCTCGTTGACGCCGATCATGTGGGCGTTGACCTCGGCGTTCCAGGTCACCACCTGGTCGATGTCGGGCCGGCTCGGCCTGGAGCAGCCGCAGGTTGGCGACCTTGACCGCCAGCCCGAGCCGGTGGCCGCGGTGCGTCGCCGCGCACGAGGGTGCCCCACTGGTAGGCCGCGCGGGCTCGTGGACGGTGACGCCGAAGTCGGTGTAGGCCACGACGTCCCGTCGGCGTCCAGCGCGACGGTGGCGTACTTCGTCGCGGCCCTGCTTCGCGACCAGCGCCTCGGCCTCGCGGACCACCGCGACGTCCGGCGGTCTCGGGCTCGACGCTCGATGTCGCCGGTCGGCGCCTCGGTCATCAGGCCGAGGTCAGCCTCGCCCAGCCCTCGACCAGCTCGTCGGGCACCGGGCCCGACGCAGGACCGCAGCGTGTAGCCGTCGTGGTTCGCCGCCGCCTCGGCGGCCAGCTCGGTCGAGCGAGCGCGTCCGGCGACCGGCAGCGTCGAGCCGGCGCTGGACCTCGACCGAGCGCCGATCTCGTAGCCGTGCGCGCGGCCGAACTCGCACGCCCGGCGATCCCGTCGCCGCTCGGGGCCCGCGTCGTACGGCCAGGTCGACCTCGCCGACCAGCCGTCGTCCGGCCGCGCTCGCGGGCGACCTCCTCGACGTGGGCGAGCATCGCGGCGGCCGTAGCCCGTGGCCGCGGTGGTCGGGGCGCGTGGACACGGCGAGCTGCGGCGCAGGTCGAGGTTGTCGAGCAGGGAGCCCGCGACCAGCCCGACGCCGACGACGCTGGCCGTCGACCGACCGGCGCAGCCGCGTCCGGAACGGCCGCGCGGTCCGGGCTCCTGCATCGCGACGCGCAGCTCCTCGAGCTCCAGGCGGTCGGCGTTCGCCGCGGCCCGTGGCCGGCTGCGCCGCGTCGTAGACCGCGTGCCACGCGTCGAACGCCGCGCGTCGAACGGGTCGAGGTCGATGATCGTCGAGCGCGCTCATCGCGCGCGCGCCACCCGGCCCTCGTCCCAGACCGGCCCGTCGCGACTCGTAGACGTCGCCGTCCGCGCCGTAGACGAGGAACCGGTCGAAGCCGCGGGCGAACCAGCGGTCGTGGGTCACCGCGATCACCGTGCCGTCGAACGCCTCGAGGCCCGTCCTCCAGCGCCTCGGCGGACTGCACGTCGAGGTTGTCGGTCGGCTCGTCGAGCAGCAGCAGGGTCGCGCCGGACAGCTCGAGCAGCAGGATCTGGAACCGCGCCTGCTGGCCGCCGCTGAGCGACTCGAACTTCTGCTCCGAGGCGTGCGCGAGCTCGTAGCGGTCCAGCACCCGGGCGGCCTGCTCGCGGCCCATGCCCGGCTCGGCCGTCGGGCCGGCCGTCGCCGCGGTGCAGGATCTCGAGCAGCGTGCGGCCGACCAGCTCGGGGTGCTCGTGGGTCTGCACGAACCAGCCCGGCCGCACCCGGGCGCCGAGCTTGGCCTTGCCGGTGTGGCGCACCGGCTTGATCGGCGACGTCGCTCGACCGGCCGGTGCTCGACGTCGGGGTCGCTGCCGCCGGCGGCCAGCAGCCGCAGGAAGTGCGACTTGCCCGGAGCCGTTGGAGCCGAGCACGGCCACCCGCTCGCCGTACCAGACCTCGAGGTCGAACGGCTTCATCAGCCCGGTCAGCTCGAGGTCGTCGCAGACCACCGCGCGCTTGCCGGTGCGGCCGCCCTTGAGCCGCATCGTGCACCTGCTGCTCGCGCGGCTGCTCGGTCGGCGGGCCGGCCTCCTCGAACTTGCGCAGCCGGGTCTGGGCCGCCTGGTACTGGCTGGCCATGCCGTCGTTGTACTCCGCCTTGATCTTGAGCCGCAGCACCAGCGCCTTGATCTTGGCGTGCTCCTCGTCCCAGCGCCGGCGCAGCTCCTCGAAGCGGAGGAACCGGTCCTTGCGGGCCTCGTGGTACGACGCGAAGCCGCCCGGGTGCGTCCACACGCAGGTTGCCGGCGCGGCGCCCGAGCTCGACGGTGACCACCCGGGTCGCGGTGTTGTCGAGCAGCTCGCGGTCGTGGCTGATGAACAGGATCGTCTTGTCGGACTCGCGGATCCGCTGCTCGAGCCAGATCTTGCCGGGGACGTCGAGGAAGTTGTCCGGCTCGTCGAGCAGCAGCACCTCGTCGGGGCCGCGGAGCAGGAACTCCAGCACCAGCCGCTTCTGCTCGCCGCCGGACAGGGTGCGCAGCTCGCGGTACTTCGCCCGGTCGTAGGGCACGCCCGAGCCCGGCGACCGTGCAGACGTCCCAGATCACCTCGATGTCGTAGCCGCCGGCGTCGGCGTACTCCGCCAGCGCCTCGGCGTACCGCATCTGGGTCTTCTCGTCGTCGGTCTCCATCAGCGCGCGCTCGCAGCGGTCGACCTCGGCGGCGGCCGCGCGGACCCGCGGCGGGCGAGACGCTGAGCAGCAGGTCGGCCACGGTCGGCGTCGCTCGCCGAGCCCGCGCGCCGACCATCTGGCGCATCACGCCGAGCCCGCCGGTGCGGGTCACGGCGCCGGCGTGCGGCGCCAGGTCGCCGGTGATGATCCGCAGCAGCGTGGTCTTGCCGGCGCCGTTCGCGCCGACCAGCGCGACCTTGGCGCCCTCGCCCACCCGGAACGACACGTCGTCGAGCAGCACCCGCCCGTCCGGCAGCTCGTAGCGCACTCCGGCGACGTCGACGTGTCCCACGTCGGAGCATTCTCCGGCACCCGGTGTCCCGACGGCACCTGCATTTGGTCCAGACTCGAGCTGTCCAGTTGCGCAGCCCATGCCTTCAGCGCCGGTCACTGGTCCCGCTTGACCGAGCGCAGGATCCGGCGCACCACCTCCCGGTCGGAGTCGGCCACATCGACGACGATGTCGTCGCGGATGACGTAGCCGATCCAGCCTCCTTCGGGAAGGTTCTCGGACGGCGGCGCGGTGTGGGCTCCCGGTCCGGTGGCGGGGTCGAAGCTGGCGGAGTCGAAGAACCAGAGCGCCGACGTCGTTCGAGCACGGGTCGAGGTCGGCCGGACCCCAGCGCTCGCGCGGGGACTCGCAGTCGCTGCGGTCTCCGAGTCGGGCCCAGTGCGGCGGCACCTCCATGGTCAGGCCGCGGTAGGCGACGACCTGCCAGCCGTCGTCGGTGCTGCCCGCGGAGCGGGAGATCTCGACCGGGGCCGGCTCGTCGTCGTGACGCTCCTCGGTGAAGAGGTACACGCCGGCGGCGCCGCGCGACCACGAGGCCGAGCACCAGCACGCCCAGCACGGTCCCGCGGACGGCTCGACCCATCGGCCCCTCCCGGTCAGCGTTGGCGCAGCTCGTCAGGCAGTGGGACGCCGGCGTCGAGCGGCGCCGTTCCACCCCGGCGACAGCGCCCAGTACATGACCTCCTCCGTCAGCTGCCGACGCTGTCGCTGGTCGACGAACACACCGTGTTCGGCGCAGCTCGAGCCCTGCCACACGACGCGGTCAGTCGTGGTCGACCCCGTGCAGGACCACGTCCTGGTCGATCGGCGTCTCCGCAGGTGCGATGTCGCCGGCGCAGGGCGGTGCGTAGGCGGTTTCCGGAGCCTCCGCGATAGCGGCTGCCGCGGCCTCGGCGTCGTCACCTTCGAGCAGCTCGCTCTGCTCGAGCGCACCGGCCCCGTCGTACCGGCACACCGACAGGGTGCCCTTCTCGGGCGTGGGCGCCGGCCCCTCGGCCTGGGGCGCGCAGCCGTTGAGGTCGTGGTCGTCGATCACCGTTGCGGAGTCGAGCACGGCCTGCGCCTCGGTGGGCTCGGTGGCGACCACCTCGACCCAGACGTCGCCGACGACCGCGGCCGCCCACGCACGCGTCGAGTCGGGTAGGTGTGCCCGGGTCCTGCTTGGCCACCGGCCAGTCGACCGCGTTCGGCTGCGCGACCGAGACAGGCTGACGCCGTAGCCGTACGGCGGGGAGCAGGCGATGTCGAGGACCACGCCGGGCCGTTCGACCACGGGCGTCGCGCCGGGGTGCTGCCCGCGGTGCACCAGGTCGAGAGGGCGCCGTAGCCCCAGCCGTCCCGGACCTGGAGGCTCACGCCGTGCCAGCTCTCGACGTGGTAGCCGCTCGGGACTCCCTGGCTGGAGTCGATCGGGTCGGACGCCGTCGACGCGTCGTCGGCCGGACCCGGACCGCGGCCGGCCCGTCACCGGTCGTGGCCAGGCACGGCCGCGGGGACGCCGACGGCGAGCACGACGGCCGCACCCACTGCGGCCAGGCGGACCCGCCGGCGCGCCCTGCGCCCGGCTCCGCGCGGCGGCGGCCAGGCCGACCGGCCGCGGCGCGTCCTGGGCGCCGTCGCGCAGGGCCTCGGCCAGCCGCCGTTCGAGGTCACTCATCGTCGGCTTCTCCCATCGCGACGCGCAGCGCGGCGAGCCCGCGCGAGACCCGCGAGCGCACCGATCCCTCGCGGACGCCGGTGAGGTCGGCGATCTCGGCGTACTCGAGCTGCTCGTAGTAGCGCAGGACGACCGCGGTGCGCTGGACCTCCGGCAGCGCCTGGCAGGCCGCCCAGAGGCCCGCGCCGCTGGTCGGGCATCAGGACGCCGTGGCTCGCGGCGCCTCCGCGTCGCGCACCTCGGCCACCGGCGACTCCCGGCGCCGGAACCGGCGCCACCACGACGTGTGCGCGTTGACCACCATCCGCCGCACGTAGGCGTCGACGTTGTCGACCCGCGAGATCCGCCCCCAGCGCGGCAGCGCGCGGGCCAGCGCCTCCTGGACGACGTCCTCGGCGTCCGCCTTGTTGCCGGTCAGCGTGTAGGCGAGCCGCAGCAGCGCCGGGCCGCGCGCCGCGACCCAGCCGTCGAAGTCCGGCGCCGTCTCGGCCACCCGGGCTCCTTCCTGCACGAGACCCTGCATGCATCATCAACGCCGGGGACCCCCGATGTGTTGCAGAGCCTGTCGCGAGCGCGCGGAGACGCGCGGACTGGGAGCCATGGTGTGTACTGGCGAGTAGCAAGCAGCGACGCACGACGAGGAGTGGGGCATGCAGCTCGAGCTGTCCGAGGAGGACCGGCGTTCCGCGAGGAGATGCGCGAGTTCTTCACCACCAAGGTCCCCGCAGGAGATCCGGGACGCCGTTCGCGACGGCCGCGAGCTCAGCGCGGACCACTATCGCGAGAGCATGCGCATCCTCAACGAGGCCGGCCTCGCCGTGCCGCACTGGCCGGTCGAGTGGGGCGGCCAGGACTGGACCGAGCTCCAGCGCCACATCTGGCACGAGGAGATGCAGCGGGCCTGCGTGCCGACGCCGCTGGCGTTCAACGCCAGCATGATCGGCCCGGTCATCGCGCAGTTCGGCACCGAGGAGCAGAAGAAGGAGTTCCTGCCGAAGACCGCCAACCTCGACATCTGGTGGAGCCAGGGCTTCTCCGAGCCCGACGCCGGCTCCGACCTGGCCGGGCTGCGCACCACCGCGGTCAAGGACGGCGACGACTGGGTCGTCAACGGCCAGAAGACGTGGACCACGCTCGGCCAGTACGGCGACTGGATCTTCACCCTGGTCCGCACCGACCCCGACGTGAAGAAGCAGGCCGGCATCTCGATGCTGCTCATCGACATGAAGTCCGAGGGGGTCGAGGTCCGGCCGATCCAGCTGATCGACGGCGGCCACGAGGTCAACGAGGTCTGGTTCGAGGACGTCCGGGTGCCGGGCGAGAACCTGGTCGGCGAGCTCAACGGCGGCTGGACGATCGCCAAGTTCCTGCTCGGCAACGAGCGGGTCGGCGTGGCGCCGGTCGGCGTCGGTCAAGCGGGTGCTGGCCCGGACCAAGGAGCTCGCCGAGGACCGGATCGAGGACGACCCGCTGATCCGCGCCCGGATCGCCGAGCTCGAGAACGAGCTGCTCGCGCTCGAGCTGACCGCGCTGCGCGTGGTCGCGCCAACTCCGCCGACGGCGAGCCGCACCCGGCGTCGTAGCGTGCTCAAGCTCAAGGGCACCGAGCTCCAGCAGGCGGTCAGCGAGCTGGTCCTCGACCTGGCCGGGCCGGCCGGGCTGGCCAGCGGCGCCGAGGACGGCAGCGACCTCGACGGCTGGGAGCGCCACGCGGCGCCGCTGTACCTCAACCTCCGCAAGGCCTCGATCTACGGCGGCTCCAACGAGATCCAGCGCCAGATCATCTCCCGCACCATCCTGGGCCTCTGAGCAGGAGACACGACATGGACTTCAGCTACGACGACGAGCAGGACGCCCTGCGCGAGGCCGTGCGCGGCCTGGTCGGCAAGGCCTACGCCGACTTCGAGAACCGCCGCCAGGCGGTCGCGGACGACCCCGGCTTCGACGAGAAGCTGTGGCAGCGGATGGCCGAGATGGGGCTGCTCGGGCTGCCGTTCGCCGAGGAGGACGGCGGCGTCGGCGCCGGCCCGGTCGAGATCGGCATCGTCTGCCAGGAGCTCGGCCGGGTGATCGCGCCCGAGCCGTACCTCGCCTCGGTGGTGCTGGCCGGCGGACTGGTGTCCGCGGTGCGGGACCGCCGAGCAGCGGCAGGAGGTGCTCGGCGCGCTCTCCGCGGGCGAGAGCGTGCTCGCCTTCGCCCACGACGAGCCCGGCCGGCGCTGGACCCCGACCGCCGAGAACGTCAACGGCGAGCCAGGACGGCGACGCCTGGACGCTCACCGGCGTCAAGGAGCCCGTCCCGCACGGCGCCCGCGCCGACGTTCTCGTGGTCAGCGCCGCGCTCCCCGACGGCGGCACCGGCCTGTTCCTCGTCGAAGGCGAGACGCCGAGCGCACCGGCTACCCGACGTACGACGGCACCCGCGCCGCCCGCGTCGCCTTCGACGGCACCACGGCGACCCCGCTGGGCGAGGCCGGCCTCGACGTCACCGCCAGCATCGCGACCGTCCAGGACATCACCCGGGTGATGGCGGCCAACCAGGCCCTCGGCGCGATGCAGTTCGCGCTGCCGGCCACGACGGAGTACCTCAAGAGCCGCAAGCAGTTCGGCGTCACCGCTCAACACCTTCCAGGCGCTGACCTTCCGGGCCGCGGACATGTACGTCTCCCAGGAGCTGACCCACTCGATGGTCGACTGGGCGACGATGGTGGTGGCGCAGGCCGGCGAGACCGGCGACCAGGACGCCCTGGCCGACGCCGCCCGCCGGGTCTCGCCTCCAGGTGAGCCGCGGCTGGCCGGCACGTCGGCCAGGAGGCGATCCAGCTGCACGGCGGCATCGCGATGACCGCGAGTACTCCGTCGGCAACTACGTCGCCCACCTGACCGCGCTCGACCACCTGCTCGGCGACGGCAACCACCACCTGCGCGAGCTCGCCGACGCGGTGACGTCGTACGCCGACCTCGACCCGATGGGCTGAGCACCGCTCACATAGATTCCGCCCATGGTGCAGGGTCTTGAGGCGGCGGAGCCGTCCCCGAGACCGAGTCGCTGCCGCCGGTCACGCGCCGTCGGGTGCGGATCGCCGCGATGGTCGTCTACGGGGTCGCGCTGGCCGCCTGGTCGGAGCTGCTCGGCATCCCCAACGACACCGTCCAGGTGTTCGTCTGGCTGTGGGTCGGCACCATCGCGTGGAACATCGAGGCGCCGTGGCGCTACCACCTGCGGTTCGTCCGCGACTGGTCGATCCCGATGGTCGGCCTGATCATCTACTTCTACAGCCGCGGCCTCACCGACGAGCTCGGCCTGCCGGTGCACATCACGATGCCGATCCGGGTCGACGAGTGGCTCGGCGGCGGCACCCTCCCGACCGAGCGGCTGCAGGACGCGCTGTGCGGCGACCCGTGCCTGCGCGAGAGCGACCCGCGCTGGTACGACGTCTTCTTCAC
Organism: uncultured Chitinophagaceae bacterium; assembly: GCA_963808065.1. Taxonomy (GTDB): domain Bacteria; phylum Bacteroidota; class Bacteroidia; order Chitinophagales; family Chitinophagaceae; genus Flavitalea. The sequence continues at coordinate 542,854 of CAWEEK010000002.1, read as the reverse complement.
CACCGTCTACGCCAGCCACTTCCTGACCGGGCTGACCATCGCCGCCGTGCTGTGGGTGCGCAAGCGCGAGGAGTGGCTGCGCTGGATGCGCCGCTACGTGACGATCAACTTCGGCGCGCTGGTGGTCTACATCCTCTACCCGATGGCGCCGCCCTGGATGGCCTCCGAGGAGGGCTACATCGCCGCGGCGCTGCCCCGGCTCACCGGTCGCGGCTGGCGCGACCTCGGGCTCGGCCGGCTCGACCTGGTCCTCCAGGGCGTCGGCAACCCGGTGGCGGCCATGCCGTCGCTGCACGCCGGGATCACGTTCCTCGTCGCGATGTACGGCATCTGGCGGCTGCGCACGCCCGCTGCGCTGCCTGCTCGTGCTCTACCCGCTGGCGATGTCGACCGCGCTCGTCTACTACGCCGAGCACTACGTCGTCGACGTGCTCGCCGGTGCGCGTCCTGGCCGGGCTGGTGATGGTCTCCGTGGGGCTGTGGGAGCGTCGGCGCGCCCGTCGGCCCCGGGTCGACGACTTCACCGGCTGAGCTCGAGCTCCGGTTGACACATGCTTATGTGTCCCCATGCAGAATCTCCAGGACGCCGGCGCGGTGGTGACCGGAGCCGGCCACGGGATCGGGCAGGCGCTCGCGACCAGGCTGGTCGCCGAGGGCGCCCGGGTCGTGGTCAACGACCTCGACGAGGCGGCCTGTCGCGCGGTGGCCGACGAGCTCGGCGCCACCGCGGCTCCCGGTGACTGCTCCTCCGACGCGGGCGTGCGTGCGCTCGTCGACACCGCGACCGCGGCGCTCGGCCGGATCGACGTCTACCTGGCCAACGCCGGCATCGACCGCACCCAGCCCGACAGCCTCCAGGCCTCCGACGAGGACTGGGCCACGATGATCGACACCAACGTGATGGCCCACATCCGGGCCGCGCGGGCGCTGGTGCCGCGGTGGCTGGCGGACGGGCAGGGCGGCCGGTTCGTGGTCACCGCGTCCGCGGCCGGGTTGCTCACGATGATCGGCGCGGCGCCGTACTCGGTGACCAAGCACGCCGCCGTCGGGTTCGCGGAGTGGCTCTCGATCACCTACGGCCACCGCGGCATCGCCGTCCAGGCGATCTGCCCGCAGGGCGTGCAGACCCGGATGCTCGAGCAGGCCGGCCCGCTCAAGGACCTGCTCACCCGCGACGCGTCGCTGACCCCTGAGCAGGTCGCGGACGCGTGGGTGCGCTCGCTCGACGACGACCGCTTCTACGTGCTCCCGCACCCCGAGGTCGGCCGCTACTTCGCGGCCCGCGGGGCCGATCCCGACGCGTGGCTGGCCGGGATGCGGCGGCTGCAGGACAAGGTGGACGACCTCACGGGGGTGGCCCGATGACCGACGAGCTGCGGACGACGACGTCCCCGGGCTCGACCTGGGCGCGTTCCGGACCTGGTACGACGGCGAGCGGCCGGGCGAGATCGCGGGCGACCTGCAGGCCCGGGTGATCACCGGCGGCAAGTCGAACCTGACCTACGAGGTCACCGACGGCACCCAGTGGTGGATCGTGCGCCGACCGCCGCTGGGCCACGTCCAGGCCACCGCACACGACATGGCCCGCGAGTACACCGCGATGTCCGCGCTGGCCGGCACCGACGTCCCGGTCCCCCGCACCTTCGCGCACTGCGCAGACGACGCGGTGCTGGGCGCACCGTTCTACGTGATGGAGCGGGTCGACGGCACGGCGTACCGCACGAGGGCGCAGCTCGAGGCGCTCGGCACCGACCGCACCGCGGCCATCGCCGGGCGGCTGGTCGACGTGCTCGCCGCGCTGCACGCGGTCGACCCGGAGCAGTCGGGCTCGGCGAGTTCGGCCGGCCCCAGGGGTTCCTCGAGCGGCAGGTTCGCCGCTGGGGCAAGCAGCTCGAGGGCTCGAAGACCCGCGAGCACCCGGACGCCGACGAGCTGCACCGGCTGCTGACCGAGCAGCTCCCGGCAGGAGGACCCGTCGGTGCTCGGGGTCGTCCACGGTGACTATCGGCTCGACAACTGCCTGGTCGGCGCCGACGACGAGATCCACGCCGTCGTCGACTGGGAGATGGCCACCCTCGGCGACACCCGCACCGACCTCGCCCTGATGCTGGTCTACGAGCCGCTCGGCGCCTCCGCCGGCGGCGACCTCGTGTCCGACGTCGCCAAGGCGTCAGGGCTACCCCGGCCCCGACCAGCAGCTGGCGCGCGTACGCCGAGGCGACCGGCCGCCAGCCCGGCGACATGGGGTTCCACTTGGCGCTGGCCTACTTCAAGCTCGCCGTCATCCTCGAGGGGATCCACTACCGGTTCCTCAAGGGCCAGACCGTCGGTGAGGGGTTCGACCGGATCGGCGAGGGGTTCGACCTCATCGTCGCCGCCGGTCTCGACGCCATCAAGAAGGGGTAACGCCTTGGACTTCGCCCACGACGCCAAGACCGAGGAGCTGCGCGAGCAGCTGCTCGACTTCATGGCGACCCGGATCGAGCCCTCCGAACCGGTCTTCGCCGAGCAGCTCGACGCGATGGACGACCCGTTCGCCTGGTCGACCGCGCCGGTCCTCGACGAGCTCCGCACCGAGGCCCGCTCCGCGGCCTCTGGAACCTCTTCCTCCCCGGTGCCCCCGACGGACAGAGCCACGGCGCCGGGCTGACCAACCTCCAGTACGCGCCGCTGGCCGAGATCACCGGCCGGGCCGGCCACCTCGCCCCGCCCGCGCTCAACTGCTCGGCGCCGGACACCGGGAACATGGAGGTGCTGGCGATGTTCGGCACCCCCGAACAGAAGGAGCGGTGGCTCACCCCGCTGCTGGCGGGCGAGATCCGCTCGGCGTTCGCGATGACCGAGCCCGACGTCGCCTCCTCCGACGCGACCAACATCGAGACCAGCATCGTCCGCGACGGCGACGAGTACGTCGTGGACGGCCGCAAGTGGTGGATCACCGGGGCGATGAACCCGCAGTGCGAGATCTTCATCGTGATGGGCAAGACCGACCCGGACGCCGCCCGGCACCGGCAGCAGTCGATGCTGCTGGTCCCCCGGGACACCCCCGGGCTCACCGTGGTCCGCCCGATGACGGTCTTCGGCTACGACGACCACGAGCACGGCGGCCACGCCGAGCTCCGGTTCGAGGGGGTGCGCGTCCCCGCGACGAACCTGATCGCCAACGAGGGCGACGGCTTCGCCATCGCGCAGGCCCGACTGGGCCCCGGCCGGATCCACCACTGCATGCGCGCGGTCGGGCTGGCCGAGCGGGCCATCGAGCTGATGTGTGAGCGGGTCGAGGGACGGGTCGCGTTCGGCAAGCCGCTGGCCCGCCAGGGCGTGATCCGCGAGTGGATCGCCGAGGCCCGGGTCTCGGTCGAGCAGCTGCGGCTGCTGGTGCTCAAGACCGCCTGGCTGATGGACACGGTCGGCAACCGAGGCGCCCACAGCGAGATCCAGGCGATCAAGATCGCCACCCCCAAGGTGGTCCAGGACATCATCGACCGCGCCATGCAGGCCCACGGCGCGGGCGGCCTCTCCCAGGACTTCCCCCTCGCCGCGTCGTACGCCGCAATCCGGACGCTGCGTTTCGCCGACGGCCCCGACGAGGTGCACAAGGCCGCCCTGGCCCGCGCCGAGCTGGCCCGCCAGGCAAGCCTGACGTGTGTGAGCTGACGGACATGGACCTGTCGCTCAGATGACGAACACGAAGCGCGGCTTCCGGGCCCTGGCTCGCGACTTCCTGGAGAAGGAGGCGGTCCCCCACCGGCAGCAGTGGGACCGCGACGAGTCGATCGACCTCGCGATCATCCCGAAGATGGCCGAGATCGGCTTCTTCGGGCTCACCATCCCCGAGGAGTACGGCGGCCTCGGCGGCGACTACCTCACCTACGTGCTCGGCATGGAGGAGCTCGGCCGCGCCGACTCGGCCCTGCGCGGGATCGTCTCGGTCTCCAACGGGCTGGTCGGCAAGTCGATCCTGGGCTTCGGCACCGAGGAGCAGAAGCAGGAGTGGCTGCCCGGCATCGCCACCGCGGAGAAGCTCGGCTGCTTCGGGCTCACCGAGCCCGACACCGGCTCCGACGCCGGCAACCTCTCCGCCAAGGCCACCAGGGACGGCTCCGACTACGTCATCAACGGCCAGAAGCTCTTCATCACCAACGGCACCTGGGCCCACGTGGCGCTGGTCTTCGCCCGTACCGGCGGCGAGGGCCCCAAGGGCGTCACGGCGTTCCTCGTCCCGACCGACACCGACGGCTTCGAGGCCCGCGAGATCAAGGGCAAGCTCGGGCTGCGCGGCCAGGCCACCGCCGAGCTGTTCCTCGAGGACGTCCGGGTGCCGGAGTCCGCGCGGCTCGGCGAGGAGGGCGAGGGGTTCAAGATCGCGATGACCACCCTCGACAAGGGCCGGGTCTCGGTCGCGGCCGGCTGCGTCGGGCTGGTGCAGGCCTGCCTGGAGTCCTCGGTCGAGTACGCCACCTCGCGGACCCAGTTCGGCCGGCCGATCGCCGGGTTCCAGCTCGTGCAGGACATGATCGCCGACATCTCGGTGGACGCCGACGCCGCGCGGCTGCTGGTCTGGCGGGCCGCCGACCTCATCGAGCGCGGCGAGGACTTCCGGATCGCCGCCTCCAAGGCCAAGCTCTACGCCTCCGAGGCCGCCGTCCGGGCCGCCAACACCTGCATCCAGATCTACGGCGGCGCCGGGTACGTCGACGAGTACCCGGCCGCGAAGTACCTCCGCGACGCCCGGGTGATGACCCTCTACGAGGGCACCAGCCAGGTGCAGAAGCTGCTCATCGGCCGCGCCGAGACCGGCATCTCGGCGTTCGTCTGACTCCGCTGTCGCCGCCGGAGGTTTCGGTCACTCCCGGATGGCTACCGGCGGGTGTCGGAAGGAGCCACCATGCCTGCGAAGAAGACACCGGGACCGAGCGTCAAGGACGACGAGACCTACGAGGCCCTGCGCGACGAGGGCGCCAGCAAGGAGAAGGCGGCCCGCATCGCGAACGCCGCCGCGAACACCTCGCGCAAGCAGGTCGGCAGGAAGGGCGGGAAGGCCGGGTCGTACGACGACTGGACCGTTGCCGACCTCCGCAAGCGCGCCGCCGAGTTCGACATCGAGGGCCGGTCCTCGATGAACAAGAGCGAGCTGGTCAAGGCGCTGCGCGACCGCTGAGCTGCTCGACGCGGTCGGCGAGGGCGGCGATGTCGGACGGACCGGTACCGCAGCAGCCGCCGATGAACCTGGCGCCTGCCGCGAGCCACGTCGCCACGAGATCGAGGTCGAGCGGGTCGCCGTACGTCCACTGCTTGCGTTCGCTGTCCCAGCTGCCGCCGCGGTTGGGGTAGGCGACGGCCGGGAGCCCTGTGGCCGCCACCGCCTCGCGCACGGCGCCGAGCACGTCGGCCTGCTCCGAGCAGTTGACTCCCGCCGCGACGATCGCCCGGCTGTCCTTCAGGAGTGCGTAGGCCTCCGCTAGCGGCTGGCCGGCGTTGGTGGCGTCTCCCTGTCACCGAGTAGCTGAACCACGCGGGCACGTCGATCTCGTCCAGCAGCGCGACCAACACCTCGGCCTCGTCGGTGTCCGGGATCGTCTCCACGGCGAGCAGGTCCGGCCCGGCCTCGGCCAGCAGCTCCAGCCGGGGCGCGTGGAAGTCCCGCAGTCGCGCCTTGGGGACGTCGTAGTTCCCGGTGTACTCCGACCCGTCCGCCAGGAACGCGCCGTACGGCCCGACCGACGCCGCGACCAGCAGCCCCGGATGGCTGTCGGCGAGCTCGTCCCGGACGTCCTTTGCCAGAGTCACGCTCAGCGTGATCAGCCGCCGCGCCTCCGCCTCGTCGAATCCTGCGGCGACCATGCCTTCGATGCTCGCCTGGTAGCTCGCGGTCGTCGCGACCTGCGCCCCGGCCAGGAAGTACGCGCGGTGCACGTCGGCGATCCGCTCCGGCTCCTCGGCCAGAAGCCGCGCCGTCCAGAGCGCCCCCGAGAGGTCGGCGCCTTCCTCCTCCAACGCGGTCGACAGACCACCGTCCAGAACGACGGGTCCCGCATCGAGATCGCGCATGGTCCGATCCTCCCTCCGCAATCTGGGCCCACCCTGGCGTGGCTCAGGATCGAGCGCGGAGTGGGACACCCACCCAGAGCAGGAGGTAGCCGACGAACGCCACGATCGATGCCACGATCCCGCCGGTTCTCCCGATGGCCAGGTCGAACGTCAGGAAGACGACCCCGCACGTGGTCAGGGCCACCAGCACGAGCCCGGTTCGCGCGACGTTGTTGGCTGTCGCAACGAGCCACGGCCGTCGGCCGCGTCGGAACAGGATGCGGTGGTAGGCGACCGGCGACAAGATGGCCGCGGACGCGGTGACGGCCCCCGACAGGACCAGCAGGTACGCCGTCCGCTGCACGTCATCCAGGGTTGCGAAACGGTCGCTGAACGGCACCGTCAGCAAGAACCCGGTCAGCACCTGTACGCCGGTCTGCGCGGACCGCAGCTCCTGGATCAGCTCGGTCCAGTTGCGGTTGATCGTCTCTGGGGGGATGTCGTGAGAGGGCTGGTCGGACTCGGTCGGCTGCACTAGCCGAAACTACTGCGAGGAGGTGCGGACTGGTCTGTCCGGGCGAGTGTCCGCCCGCTTCTCATGGGCCGCAGTTGCGGCGGTAGGACGCACCTCCGGGGCTAGGGTGCGTGGCATGTCCGAGGAGTTGGGCATCCGCCTGCGCGCTGCGCTCGAGCCGCTGCTCGCACCCGACGAGCAGCTCCGCGGGGTCTGCGCCGCGACCCACACGGGGATGTTCAAGGGGCAGTTGGTGGCCGTGGGTGCCAGCGACTACCGGCTTTTCGTACAAGGGGTGGACCGGCGGTTCGCGCCCAACGGGTCGCCGCTCGTGATCGGGCCCGGTGAGCTCGCCGGCGCCAGCCTCGACGGCGGCGGGGGCGGCTGGCTGAACCTGTCCCTGATCGTGATGGACCAGGTGTCGGTAGCGCTGCGGCTCAAGACCACCTCGGGTGAGAAGCGCAAGCTGGTGATGATGCGTGGCGGGTCCGGGGTGCTGGGCGGACTCGGCGGCGGCGAGGAGCAGCTGCGGGGGCTCGAGGCGCTCGGGCAGTGGTTGGCCGCCAACGCACCAAGCGGCTGACCGCGAGCTGAGGTCCGGAGCTGGGTGGAAGGACGCATCTCCGTCTACGCGCCTGATCGCGGCTACTAGGCCATTCCGGCCCGGACCGGACGGTGGCTCCAGGCTCAGCTCTCACACGTGATGGCCTTCTCAGCCACACACCGATCTCGACCACCGCCGCCGTACGCCCGGTCCTTGCCCGGGCCACCAATCAAGACATCGTTGCCGATGCTCGCCTGCAACTCGTCCGGGCCGCCCTCCCCGTACAGCCGCGCACGACGCTTCCCGCAGGCCACGTCGAACCCCTTGACCTGGGCGAGCTCGTCGTGTCCGCCGCTGCCGTGCATCGTGACCCGGCAGCCGCCCGAAACCACGTCGTCGGCCCCGCGAGTGCCGTGCACCCAGACGTCCGGCCCGTTGGCGATGACCTCTTCTTCTCCGGTCACCACGCTCTCAACTCCACCCTGACGGAGGGTGCCCGTGCGTAGGTCGAGACGCAGCGTGGCCACGTTCGCCTGCGACCTGCTCGAGTGCGATGTGGCGCGCAGGTGCTCGGCAACGCCCATGTCCAGCCGCAGCACGTCGTCTCCGCGCCCCAGCACCACCCGGCTGGGTCCCTGGCCCTCGGTGAACTCGCCGACGTAGAAGTCGTCGCCGGGGCCGAGGTCGGCATCCACTGCGGACTCGGACTGGAGGAAGTCACCGCCGTCGCCCGTCCGCACGACGTCGGCCGCCACGGGCTCCGCGAGTTCCTGGTCGAGGGTAACCTCGTCGAGCTCCGCCCCACCCAGGAAGGTGTCCACCCCCGTCCCCATGTTCGTGACGGTGTGCGTGGTCGACGCGGTGGTGTCGACGAGGTCCGCCCCGGGGCCGGCAAGCACCATCACACGCTTCCTGTTGTCCGCGACGACACAGATCACGTCGTCGCCTTCGCCGGCCACCACGTGATGGACGTCCCCTCCGGCGACGATGACGTCGTTGCCTGGCGTGCCGACGAGTGTGGGAATGTTGCCTTCGATCGTGGCCGGTCGGCCCTGGCAGGTTGCGGCGGCCTTGAGCGAATCGGGTGGGTCAGCGACCTGGTTCGTCAATCCGCCGTCTGTCCGCGACTGGCTGGCAACGGCCGCAGCGGTCCCGGTGCCGGCTCCGACCAAGAAGACAACCGCGACGATGCAACTGCCAGAGCCACGCATGTGTCGACGGTAGCGGTCTGACCACGGCTTTGGTTTCCCAAGGAGTCGGCCGCCCGGGTCCGCGGCTGTGTGAGGGCGGTTCAGTTCGCTCCGCCGGCGCGTTTGTCTGGGCGGACTCGACGCACCGCCGTCGAGTCGACTAGACGCCGGCGACGTAGGCGGTAAGGAAGTGCGACGAATCACGGCGGGCCACGCTGTGCTCGCCGCCGACAGGGGCTGGGCACTCGAACGCCTGATGCTAATCCCGATGGAGCGGCGCAACTAGCGGAGCCGGAGTGACGCAGGTCGATCGCGATGCCACCTGGACTGAGCTCTGTTTGAGTCAACCGGGCAGGAGGCCGAGGGCGGTCCGCTGATACTCGCGTACGAACGCGAGTAGGCAGCTCGGACGGCGACGACGGTCGCGACGACGGCACCACCGTGGCTTAGATGGCGTCGGGGCCGGGGGAGCGAAGGTCTTGCGAGCGGACGCGGCCGAGACGCCGTGGTTGGCGAACTCTGGCCGGCATCAGCGAGTGATGCCCTGGGTTTGCTCCTCGGCGGCGAGGACCCTGTCGAGAGCGTTCGTCACCGCGACGATCTCGCGGTCGGAGAGATGCCCGGTGAAGTGCTCCTCGATACCGGCGAGGTAGACGGGAGCAACCGCGGCCAGCCGGTGCCTGCCCTCGCTGGTGATCTGCGCGTAGGAGGACCGCTTGTCGTCGGGGTTGGGAGACCGGTCGACCAGTCCGGCGCGCTCCAGCTCCTGCACGACGCGGCTCACTCTCTCCCGGCTCACGACGGCCTGGGCGCCGAGCTCGCCCATCGTGAGTCGCCGGCCCGGAGCCGCGTTCAAGACGAGCAGGACGTCGTACCAGGTGAGCGGCAGGCCGGCGCGCGTCACCTCGCGCTCGAGCTTCGGCAGCAAGGCGGCGTGCACTCGAAGCAGAGAGGCCCAGGGCGCCACGCGGTCCACCTCCTTGGTCATGTCACCACCGTATCAAAATGTGCGGGCGCACGCATCTTGACAGGTGAACACGTTCGTGTGAATATGTGCGTGCAACCACACTTATCGCCTCGAGACCGAGGCAACGAAAAGGAGAAGAGTCATGACCAGCACAACACACCACCCCCACCCGGTACGTCGACGGCGTGACCGTTCCGGCCGCCGGACTGTGGGAGATCGACCCGGGGCACGCCGACGTGGCGTTCGTCGGCCGGCACTTCATGATCACCAAGGTCCGCGGACGCTTCACCGACATCCGCGGTTCGGTGCAGGTCGCCGAGAGGTTCGCCGACTCCAGCGTCGACGTCGTCATCGGCATGGCCAGCGTGGAGTCCGGCAACCCGGACCGCGACGCGCACATCAAGTCGGCCGAGCTGTTCGACGTCGAGCAGTTCCCCGAGGCGACGTTCCGCAGCAAGAGCGCGCAGTGGAAGGGCACTCACGGTGTCGTCCTCGGCGACCTGACGATCCACGGCGTGACCCGCGAGGTCCCGCTCGAGGTGACCTTCGAGGGCCACGCCCGCGACCCCTGGGGCGGAGAGCGGTCGATGTTCTCGGCGCAGCACGAAGGTGAACCGCGAGGACTTCGGCATCACCTGGAACGTCGCGCTCGAGGCCGGCGGAGTCCTGGTCAGCAAGGAGATCCGCATCGAGATCGAGGTCGAGACGGTCCTCCAGCCCGCCGAGTGACCACACCCCCGCTTGCCCTTCCCGTCCCAGCATCAGCCCGAGCACCGTCACTGTCCCGACATTCCGCAAGACCAACCACCAAGGAGTCACCATGTCCAACGTCCTCTACCGCATCGGCCACTTCGCCGGCCGCCACCCGTGGCGCGTCATCGGCGCCTGGGTCGTCGTCGCGGTCTCGATCGTCATGCTCAACGCCGCCGGTGGCGGCGCCTACGACGAGAAGTTCACCCTGCCGGGCTCGGAGTCACAGGCCGCGGCCGACGCCATCCAGGAGCGTTTCCCGCAGGAGACGCTGTACGCCTCGAACATCATCTTCCACTCGGAGGACGGCCTCACCGGTCGTGACCAGAAGGCCGCGATCGAGCAGGCCGTCGAGCAGCTCGGCGCCGGTCCGCACGTGATCGCGGTGAGCAGTCCCTACGACCCACGTGGTCCCACCCTCAGCGAGGACGGGCAGACCGCCTTCGCGACGGTCGGCTTCGACCTCGACAAGATCGGCAGCGCCGAGTTCGACGCCGCCGAGAAGGCTCTCCAGGTCGTCCGCGACGCGGGCATCCAGGTGGAGTACGACGGTGGTCTCGGCTACGCGAACGACTCGGCCGGCGGCAACAGCGAGATGATCGGCATCCTGTTCGCGATCGTCATCCTCGCGATCGCCTTCGGCTCGCTGGTCGCCATGAGCCTGCCGATCGCGACGGCCCTGGGCGCCATCGTCGTCGGGAGCAGCACCATCGGGATCATGGCCGGCCTCGTGTCCGTCCCGCAGATCACCGGCGTGGTCGGCATGATGCTCGGCCTCGGTGTCGGCATCGACTACGCGCTGTTCATCCTGTCCCGGCACCGCCAGAACCTGGCCGCCGGCCAGTCCGTGCCCGTCGCCATCGGTCGCGCCAACGCGACCGCCGGCCTGTCGGTGCTCTTCGCCGGCGTCACGGTGATCGTCGCGATCCTCGGCCTCAAGGTCTCCGGCGTGCCGATGATGGAGATGATGGGCTACGGCTCCGCGATCATGGTCGCCGTCGTCATGGTCGCCTCGATCACGCTGCTGCCCGCGATGCTGGGCGTCGTCAAGCACCGCGTCAACAGCGCCCGGGTCCCGTTCGTCAAGCAGAAGCCGGCCTACGACCCGAACGCCGCTTCGGCACGCTGGGCCGCACGGGTCGTCGCCAAGCCGGTGCGCTACGGCGTGGCGGCAGCCGTGGTCCTCGGCGTTCTCGCGGTTCCGGTGTTCTCCATGCACCTCGGGTTCGCCGACGCGGGCAACGACGCTCCGTCGTCGACCACCCGCAAGGCCTACGACCTGATGGCCGACGGCTACGGCCCCGGCACCAACGGTCCGCTCCAGGTGGTGGTCGACAACGGCGGGGACGACGATCCCCGCGGCGACTCTCGACAGGGTCGCCCAGGGTCTCGCCGCCCAGGCCGGCGTGGCCTCGGTGGACACTCCGGTGACCAACGAGGAAGGTGACCTCGCGATCATCGGGGTGACCCCGACGACGGCTCCGCAGGACGCCCGCACCGACGAGCTGCTCGCAGCACCTTCGCGAGGACACCATCCCCGCGGCGGTCGACGGCACCGACGTCGAGGTGTCGATCACCGGCGCGACCGCCCTGACGTCCGACGTGTCGTCGCGGCTGCAGCAGCGGATGCCGTGGTTCCTCGGCGCCGTGATCGGCCTGTCGTTCCTGGTGCTGATGCTCGTGTTCCGCTCGGTGCTCGTGCCGCTGAAGGCTGCCGTGCTGAACGTGCTCGGCGTCGGTGCGGCGTACGGCGTCATCGTCGCGGTCTTCCAGTGGGGCTGGGGCGCGAGCCTGATCGGCGTCCACGAGAACGTGCCGATCATGCCGCTGGCGCCGATGCTGATGTTCGCGATCCTGTTCGGCCTCTCGATGGACTACGAGGTGTTCCTGATGAGCAGGGTCCGCGAGCAGTACCTGAAGCACCTCGACCCGCGGCGTGCCGTGGTCGAGGGCGTCGGTTCGACCGCTCGGGTGATCACCAGCGCCGCGCTCATCATGATCAGCGTGTTCGCCTCCTTCATCCTCGACCTCGAGGTCACGACCAAGATGTTCGGCATCGGCCTGTCCGTCGCCGTCTTCCTGGACGTCACCCTGGTCCGGATGATCCTGGTCCCGGCGGCGATGAGCCTGCTCGGGCACCGGGCCTGGTGGCTGCCGGCCTGGCTCGAGCGTCGGCTGCCGACGATCGACATCGAGGGTGGCGACCACGACGGCGAGGAGCAGCAGCCTGCTGCTGCCGAGCCGGAGCGTGAGCTCGCTCTGGTCTGATCGCACCCCCGCAGAAAGCTGCGGCCGGTCCCTCTCGGGGCCGGCCGCAGCGTCGTGTCAGCGGATGCTCGAGCCCAGTGTGGCCGGTGCGTGTGGCGGTGCTCGTCGAGGGCGAGAGCGACCGCGAGGCGGTGCTGGCGCTGGCGGACAAGCGCGGGGTGGGGCTGGCCGAGCGCGGCGTCGAGGTGGTCGCGATGGGCGGGGTCACCAACATCGCGCGCTACGTCGCCGAGCTCGGCCCGCCGGTCGCGGGCTGCGCCTCACCGGGCTGTACGACGCGGGGGAGGAGCGGTTCGTCCGCGGCGGCCTCGAGCGGGCGGGGCTGGCGCCGGCGCCCGGTCGCGAGGGGCTGGCCGCGCTCGGCTTCCACTGCTGCGAGCGCGACCTGGAGGACGAGCTGATCCGGGCGCTCGGGGTGGACGCGGATGCTGGCGGTGGTCGAGGCGCAGCGGCGACCTCGCCACTTCCGGGTGCTCCAGCAGCAGCCGGCCCAGCGCGAGCCGGCGCACCGAGGACCAGCTGCACCGGTTCCTCGGCTCCGGGTCCGGACGCAAGATCCGCTACGGCCGGCTGCTGGTCGAGGCGCTCGACGACGCACGAGGTGCCGGCGCCGCTGGACCGCGGTGCTCGCCGACGCGCTCGCGTGATCGGGCGCCGAGGTGCGACGATCCGGCTGTGATGCTCCGCGACCGCTCGCCCTCGCGCCTGTCGCGACCGTGCTCGCCACTCCCGCCGCCCAGCGCCCGCGCGACGGCGCTCGTCGACCAGGCCGACCCGACCGGCGACGTGAACATCTTCGACGGCGGCGGCACCAAGCCGACCACCGGGCAGCGCAAGACCATCGACCTCGAGCGGTTCACCGTGACCCGCACCGGTGACGGCGTGCGGTTGTCGTTCCGGATCGCTCGCATCGTCGCGGGCCGCGACCTTCGACCAGGTCGTCGAGGCGCAGCTTCAGAAGACCGGCCCCGACGGCTTCACCCTCGACGTGCTGGCCAACCCGCAGCACAAGAACGGCACCGCCTTCCTGGGCGGCACGCTCTGCCTCACCGACGTCCCACGTCCGCGGCGCACCGGCACCGTCCGCGTCGACGTGCCGAGCAAGTGCGTGCCGACAGGGCGCGGGCGTGCTGCGGCGTGTCGACGTACACGCAGGAGAAGAACGGCTCCGGCCCCGGGCTTCTCCGAGGACACCATGCGGGTGAAGGGGCGCGTACCCTCTGAGCCGATGCAAAGGGCGACGGCCCCCGAACGCAGCCACCCCCCACCGGGGCTGCGGCGCACATGGGGATGGGAGCCGTCGCCGACCGAGAGACCTCTCGGTTCGCCGTAATTCTAGGTCGGGCGGGACCGGCCTTCCATACCTGCCTTGGGGTACGTCGTCCCCCGGGCGACCACGCCCTCCGGACTCGTCGTCGGAGGCCACCGCGACCGTGAACCCCGCCGCCCGGAGCGCTGCGCTCGTGTCCGTCGAGCTGGCTCCGGCCGGTCTCCACCAGCACGTGGCCGCCCGGCCGCAGCCACGCCGGAGCCTCGGCGATCACCCGGCGCTGCACCTCGAGCCCGTCGGCACCGCCGTCCAGCGCGACGCGGTGCTCGTGGTCGCGGGCCTCGCGCGGCATCAGCGCGATCGCCTCGGTCGGGACGTACGGCGCGTTGGCCGCCACCACGTCGACCGCGCCGCGCAGGTCGGTCGGCAGTGCGTCGTAGAGGTCGCCCTCGAAGACCCGCTCCGGCGGCAGGTTGCGCCGGGCGCAGGCCACCGCCGCCGGGTCCACGTCGACGGCGTACACCTCGACCCCGGGGACCCGGGCGAGCACCGCGGCGGCGATCGCCCCGACGCCGCAGCCGAGGTCCACCACCACCGACCCCGGCCGGACCAGCGCCACCACCTCGTCGACGAGCAGCGCGGTGCGCTGCCGCGGCACGAACACCCCGGGCGCGACCGCGAGCCGCAGCCCGCAGAACTCCACCCAGCCGAGCAGCTGCTCCAGCGGCTCGCCGGCCGCGCGCCGGGCCGCCAGCGACTCCAGCTCGTCGGCGGTCGTCGCCGCCTCGGCGAGCAGCTCCGCCTCCTCCTCGGCGAAGACGCAGCCGGCCGCGCGCAGCCGCGCCACGAGCCGCTCGACGTCGGCATGGTCCAGGTCCACACTGCGAATCATGGCGATCGACCTGGACGCGCGTGATCGCAGCAGCCTTCCCGAGCTCAGGCTACCGGTCGAGTGCTGAAGCGAGTCAGGGCCAGCCGTCGGCGGCGTCACGGTCGCCGACTCGTCGCGCGCGATGCTCGTCTGGGAACCGCGCCGCGTTGTCGCGTCGTACGCCGTGCCCGAGGCCGACCTGCTCGCCGACCTGGTGCCGAGCCCGGCCGGGCCGCAGGCCACGGACCGCCCGGTGCTCGACCCGCGAGTCCCGTTCGCCGTGCACACGGCTGCCGGAGACGCACTCTCGGTCCGGCTGCCCGACGGCACGGTGGCCGAGGGCGCGGCGTACCGCTTCACCGACCCGGACGGGGCCGGCCTCGTGGCCCTCGACTTCCGCGCCTTCGACTGGCTCGACGAGGACGAGCCGGTGGTCAGCCACCCGCGCGACCCCTGCCACCGCATCGACGTGTGCCGCAGCGATCGCGTCGTCCGGATCGAGCACGGCGGCCGGCTGCTGGCCGAGAGCGGCCGGGCGCTGTGGCTGTTCGAGGGGACGTTCCGGTGGGTGCGCTACTACCTGCCGCGCGAAGACGTCGCCGTGCCCCTGGAGCAGGACGACGCACTGGTCACGACGTGCGCGTACAAGGGGCGGGCGACGTACTGGTCGGTGCCCGGGGACGACCACGCACTGAAGCGGATCGCCTGGACCTACGAGGATCCCCTGCACGACGCCGGACAGGTGCGCGGACTGGTCAGCTTCTTCACCGAGCGGCTTGACCTGTCGATCGACGGGACTCCGCATACCGCGGGTGTGGACTCCGTGGAGCGAGCCGGACTGAACACGAACCAGCGCATCGCGCAGTACATGAAGATCCCCTCGGCCCCGCCCGCCGCGACCCGGGCCACCTGGTAGGGGACGCCGACCGCCGCCAGCCCCGTCGTCACGCCGAGCAGCACCACACCGAAGTTCACGGCCACCGCGCCGGCGTACCGCAGGCTCTCGGGGCCGAGCGGAGCGTGGGAGTGGAAGTTGAGCACCCGGTTGAGGGCGTAGTTGACCGAGAGCGCGACCGCGTAGCCGATCGTGACTGCCACGGGCAGCGGCCAGCCGAGACCGCTGCGCACGACCGTGAGCAGTGCGAGGTCGAGCCCGAACGTGAACGCGCCGATCAGCAGGTAGCGGAACAGCGTGTGGGAGTGCACGCGCGGACGCTAGGGACCCCGGGTGAACGGCGGGACAACGTCACTCGGCTGGGCGGAGTCGCCCCGTCCGCCGCGCCCACTCCTCGAAGACCACCGTGCAGAACGGCGGCACCGACGCGACCAGCGCGAGCAGCGCGGTCGGCAGCGACCAGCGCTGCGATCGCCAGGTGAGCAGGGTGACCACCACGTAGGTGAGGAAGACCGTGCCGTGGACCGGACCGAAGATCTGCACGCCCTGCTCGCCGGCGTCGACGACGTACTTGAAGAACATGCCCGTGAGCAGCCCCAGCCAGCTGAGCGCCTCGGCGAATGCGACGACCCGGAACGCCGTCGCAGTGCCGCTGCCGACGCGGGCCGGGTCCGGGCGCGCAGCCAGACCAGGCCGGCGACCGGGAGCACCGCCGGCACCAGGCCGTAGCCGATGCCGTAGTCCGACCACACCGAGGCGTCGGGGAACCAGTCCCGCTCGAGCAGGCTCAGCGTGCCGACGGTCGAGTACGCCGGCCAGCTCGACCCAGAGCATCCGCGACGCGAAGCCGGTGCGGCCCTCGGACGCCCGCCGGATCGCCGACCCAGCCGAGCGCGTAGGTGACCGCGGCGAGCAGCGAGAGCGTGTAGGCGACCGGCGCCTCGTCGGCCTTGGTCGCGAGCTGGACCCCTGACCGGGCGCCGGCGGCCAGAGTGAACAGCGCGTAGACGGAGCAGCAGCACCTGGTGCGCGCCGGAGCGCGAGGTGGCGGGCGGCGCGGGTTCGGCCTCCCCGTATTCGAGCTGGGTCACAGCGTCATCACGATCCGCACGCTGATCACCGCCACCGTCGCCGCGGCGACGCCGACCACCCCGAGCGACCAGACGCCGTTGTCGTCCTGCACCGAGCGCAGCGCCAGCGGCATGATGCACACCGAGGCGAGCAGGTAGCCGACGTGGGTGCTGACGCTGTCGGGCCGTTCCCCGGACAGCATGACGCCGAGCCCGGCCACGGCGCGGAGCGCGAGCAGCGCCTCGAGCATCCAGGCCATCGAGTCCAGCCACGGCGGCCGCTCGCGCCAGCGGTACGCCGACCAGCCGGCGACCAGGGCGACCAGCACGGCGTACCCGACCACGATCCAGCTGATCTGGTCGAGGGCGGCCACCCGGCCATTGTTCCGTGCGGCACGGCAAACTGAAACGTGTTCTAGTCTGAGCCGATGGCCCCCGACGTGTTCGCTCCTGCGCGCCTCGGCCCGGTCACGCTGCGCAACCGGACGGTCAAGGCGGCGACCTTCGAGGGCCGGACGCCGGACGGCCAGGTCACCGACGGACTGATCGACTACCACCTCGCGGTGGCGCAGGGCGGGGTCGGGCTGACGACGGTGGCCTACCTCGCGATCGCGCCGGAGGGGCGCACCCACCGCGAGCAGATCGTGGTCGGCCCCGACACCGAGAAGGGCCTGGCCCGGCTCGCGGAGGCGATCCACCAGACCGGCGCGAAGATCGCCGGCCAGGTCGGCCACGCCGGCCCGGTCGCCAACGGCCGCTCGAACGGCGTGCACGCCCTGAGTGCCAGCCGGATGCCGAGCCCGCTGTCGATGCAGATGATCAGGGCGGCGTCCGAGCAGGACCTGACCCGCATCACCGCGGCGTACGTCGACACCGCGCGCACCCTGGTGCGGGCCGGCTTCGACGTGCTGGAGCTGCACATGGCGCACAGCTACCTGATCTCGTCGTTCCTCGCGCCCGGCCTGAACCGCCGCAAGGACAGGTACGGCGGCACGCTCGACAACCGGGCCCGGCTGGCCCGGCAGGTGGCTAGCGCGGTGCGCGAGGAGGTCGGCTCCTCGGTCGCCGTGACCGCGAAGGTCAGTGTCAGCGACGGCTTCCGCGGCGGCGTGACCACCGACGAGAGCCTGGACGTCGCCGCGATGCTCGAGGCCGACGGCCACCTCGACGCGCTGCAGCTCAGCGGCGGCAGCTCGCTGATGAACCCGATGTACCTCTTCCGGGGCGAGGCGCCGATCAAGGAGTTCGCGGCCGCGATGCCGCTGCCGGTGCGACTGGGTATGAGGACACCGATCGGCAAGAGGTTCCTCAAGGAGTACGAGTTCCACGAGGCCTACTTCCTCGACAAGGCGCTCCGCTTCCGCGAGCGGCTCTCGATGCCGCTGATGCTGCTGGGCGGCATCAACCGCCGCGACACCATGGAGAGCGCCATGGTGCAGGGGTTCGACTTCGTCGCCATGGGCCGGGCACTGCTGCGCGAGCCGGCGCTCGTCAACGAGCTGATCGCCGGCCGCCAGGCCGACGGGCTCTGCATCCACTGCAACCGCTGCATGCCGACCATCTACACCGGCACGCGCTGCGTCGTCCTCGACGATTCGTCTGCGCGCTGACCTGTCATCGCCCGCTCAGCGGCACAGACGAATCGGGGGCGCCTTCCCACTAACTAGAACCTGTTCTAGTCTCCACGCATGGGCCAGGTCATCCCCGAGAAGCCGCTGCGCGTCGTTATCTGGTCGACGGGCACCATCGGCCGGCACGCGATCGCGGGCGTCGACGCCCATCCCGACCTCGAGCTGGTCGGCGTCTGGACGTCGACCGAGGCCAAGGAGGGCAGGGACGCCGGCGAGCTGGCCGGGCTCGGCCGCGAGCTCGGGATCAAGGCCACCACCGATCGCGACGCGCTGATCGCGCTGGCCCCGGACGCGATCGTGCACACCGCGATGGCCGACGACCGGGTGTTCGAGTGCATCGACGACCTCACGTCGTTCGTCGAGGCCGGCATCAACGTGACGAGCAGCGGTCCGGTCCTGCTGCAGTGGCCGGAGGAGATCCTGCCGCCGGAGATGATCGCCAGGATCGAGGACGCGTGTGCCAAGGGCAACGCCTCCATGCACATCAACGGCATCGACCCGGGCTTCGCCAACGACGTGCTGCCGCTGGTGATGACCAGCCTCAGCCAGCGCATCGACGAGGTCCGGGTCATGGAGATCTGCGACTACTCGACCTACTACCAACCCGTCGTCATGAACGACATCTTCGGGTTCGGCAAGCCGATGGACGAGGTCGGGATGATCTTCCACCCCGGGATCCTCACCATGGCCTGGGGCAGCGTGGTGCGGCAGATCGCCGCCGGCCTCGACGTCACCCTCGACGAGCCGCTCACCGAGGAGGTCGACCGACGCGCGGCCGAATGGGACACCGACAGCGTGAGCGGCGCCGTGAAGAAGGGGACGATGGGCGCGGTGAAGTTCGCCGTCGTCGGCATGGTGGACGGCGTCCCGCGCGTGGTGCTCGAGCACATCACTCGCACCGACGCCGCGCAGGTCCCCGAGTGGGAGAAGCCACCGGCGGGCTCGGACGGCTGCTACCGGATCAAGATCACCGGCGAGCCGATGATGAACGTCGACTTCACCCATCACGGCGAGCACGGCGACCACAACGTCTCCGGGATGATCACCACCGCGCAGCGGATCATCAACGCGCTACCAGCCGTCGTCGCGGCCGACCCGGGCATCGTCCGCGCGATCGACCTGCCGCTGGTCACCGGCCGTGGGCTGGTGAGCACGTGAGCATCCTCGACCGCTTCGCGATCGAGGGCCAGGTCGCCATCGTCACCGGCGCCGGCCGCGGACTCGGCGCCGCCACCGCCATCGCTCTCGCCGAGGCGGGTGCGGACGTCGTCATCTCCGCGCGTACGGCGGACCAGCTCGAGCAGGTCGCCGCGCAGATCCGGGCTGCCGGTCGCAAGGCGGTCGTCGTCCCCGCCGACCTCAGCGACCTCGACGCGGTCGCCGGGCTCGCGCAGACGGCGTACGACGAGCTCGGCCGGATCGACACCGTGGTCAACAACGTCGGCGGCACCTTTCCGCGCGGCTTCCTGGAGACCAGCCCGCGGTTCCTCACCGAGGCGTTCAGCTTCAATGTCGCCACCGCGCACGCGCTCACCCGGGCGGCGGTGCCGCTGATGCTCAAGAGCCCGGACGGCCAGCAGTCGGTGGTCACGATCAGCTCGATGATGGGCCGGACCGCCGACCGCGGCTTCGTCGCCTACGGCACCGCCAAGGCGGCGCTCGCGCACTGGACCAGGATGGCAGCCCAGGACCTCGCGCCCGCGCATCCGGGTCAACGGCATCTATGTCGGCTCGATCATGACCAGTGCGCTGGAGTACGTCGCCGGCCAGCCGGAGATGATGAACCAGCTCGAGACCAAGACCCCGCTGGGTCGGGTCGGCGAGCCGGAGGACATCGCCGCCGGCGTGCTCTACCTGGCCTCGAAGGCGGGCCAGTACGTCACCGGCAAGCTGATCGAGATCGACGGCGGGATCCAGCAGCCGACCCTCGACCTCGGGATGCCAGACCTCGAGCCGTCAGCCGACTAGGGCCTGCCGCAACCGCTCCGCGGCGCGCACGCGTCGCCGCCTCGTCCGGCGTCCGCTCCACGATCGCCTCCACCAGGTAGCGCGGCCCGCGGAGACGCCGCCTGCTCCGACCACGGCACCAGCCAGAGGTGGAAGTGGCGGGTAGCCGTCCATGGTCGCCCACTGGTAGACGCGGTCGCACCCGGTCGCGGTCCGGATGGCATCCAGCAGCCGCCCGGTCACCTCCGCGACCGTGGCCCGCTCCACGGCGTCGAACCCGGCCTGGTCGGCCACGTGCCGCCGCGCCTCGAGGATCACCGTCCCCGGCGGCGGCGTACGCCGCGGGCGCGGCGCCGGCGCGCCAGGTGTCGTCCTCGAGGAGCCAGCCGCCCGGGGGCGGGTCGGCACGCGTCGGTCGTGACAGAACCAGCAGCTCTCGGTCATGGGGCGAGTCTCGGGTCGGCCGGGCCTCACCGTGCTTGATCGGATTCGCTCACCTGCTGGTTGAACCACGGCTTCGGGTCACCCCAGCCGAGGTCGGTGATGCCGAACTCGCGCATCTTGGAGACCGCGAGCAGGCGGTGGTGGGCGGCGAAGGTGAGCACGTGCGCCACCATCGCGCCGTAGGTCATCACCATCGGCTGCGGGGCGAACGCGTCCACGAAGGTCTCGTCGAGCGACCCTTCGTCGCCACCAGGCGCACCTGGTCCACGAACTCCGGGCTCGGTCTCGGCCAGCCGTCGCCGCATCGAGGTGACCGACTCGTCGCGCTCGAGCCCGAAGTCGTACTCGCGGTCCGCCATCGCCGCGCACCACATCGCCATCTGGCCGATCAGCCTCGACAGCGACCAGCGCAGCGACTCGCCGTCGATCCCCTCGACCGGTGCCGCCAACGGGTCGTCGAGGCTGCTCGTCGGTCAGCCCGGCCGCACGCTGCACGCAGCTGGTCGACCACCCACACGTGGTGCTCGACCATCTCCACCACGAGGTCCACGCTGTCCATCCTGTGCCGTGCGGGCAGCCGCAGGCCAGCGGGAGGGTGGAAGTGCACGCCGCTGGGGGCCTCGATCCGGAACCTGGCGGGTCGCGCGCGCCACGCGGACGGCGGCACGGCCGTACTCCCGGCGGAACGCGCGCGTGAAGGCCTCGTGCGACGAGTAGCCGGCCTCGACCGCGATGTCCAGCAGCGTCGCGTCCGTGACCGTCATTCGGTAGGCCGCCCGCTCCAGCAGGATGCGGGTCCGGAACCGGGTCGGTGACTCACCCCCGATGCGCGGCGATCACCCGCTCGAAGTGGAAGCGCGACAGGTGGGCGTCGGCGGCCATCGCCTCGGCCCGGGCCGGCATGGCGTCGAGGTCGGCGGCCAGCCGGTCGACGAAGGCGGCGAAGTGATCCTGCGTCACGGGGGCGAGTCTGCCAACCTCTAGGGTCGGATACGTGACCTCGTCAACCACCCCCACGGCGTACGCCGTGTCGCCCGACTCGGGCGAGCACTGGACCGTCGAGGGCGCCTGGCCGGTCGCCGAGGGCATCCATCGGATCCCGCTGCCGCTGCCGATGGACGGGCTCAAGGCGATCAACGTCTACGTCATCAGCACCGACGACGGGCTGCCCGTCCTGGTCGACGGCGGCTGGGCGATCCCGGAGGCGCGCGAGCTGCTGGACCGGTGCCTGCGCTCGATCGGGTCGGGGTTCGGCGACATCCGCCGGTTCCTGGTCACCCACATCCACCGCGACCACTTCACGATGGACTGCGCTGGGCCACGAGCTCGGGGCCGACGTCGCACTCGGCATCGAATAGAGCCAGCGGGATGCCGTGCGCGCACCTGATCCGTAGTTCATGCCTGAACGCGGAACGTTGGTGATGTCACCCGGTTGCGACCAGGCATTCACAATGTCAATGGTCTGGTTGTCGAAACCACCGGCAAACCCGGCCGTCATGTAGTTACCGCCAGAGTTGAATATGTCGGCCCCCTGAACAAAAGTGAAGAAAACGTTCAGGTCAATTCCTTTGTACGAGAATGTATTCGTCCACCCGCCGGTGAAGTCAGGGTTGGGATCGCCAACAACCACTCGTGGGGCCAGCATTGTAATCCTCCTCAATGGCTTTACCGTCCGCACCCTCGTACTGCGCTTCTCCGGTTTCAGGGTTCACGCCGATAAATCTTGCGCATGAAAAACACCCCAATCGGTTCTCCTTCTATTGCTCTTGAAATAGATCCCTGTTCACCATCAATGATTTCACCATGCAGGTCGCCCACTTTATTTCTGTTAAAGGCGATGTTGAATGAAGAGGTCCATTTAAAAGCGGTCTGGTCAAAGATCCTGCCTGTAAGGGATATCTCAAGACCCTTGTTTGTCATTTCACCCAGGTTGCGGAAGATGATGTTGGAAACAGTTGGATCGTCAAAATAACCATTGGTGGATGGTACGTTCACAGCCAGCAACAGATCTGTTGTCTTCTTGCTGTACACGTCAATTTCGCCGGTCAGGCGGTTATTGAATAAGCCGAATTCAACACCGATGTCGGCCTGCGAAGTCTTTTCCCATTTGAGCGTGCTGTCTCCAAGTATTCTTGGGATGTAGCCCGGAAGATTGGGATAATTGGAAACACTGAAGCGATCGTAGAACTGGTTCTCGCCAATTTCCGCGTTACCGGTCTGACCATAGCTGGCCCTTAACTTGAGACTACTGATCACATTTGAATTCTTCATGAATTCTTCTTCAGACAAAACCCAACCTGCTGACACAGCAGGAAAATATCCATATCGGTTTGCCGGTCCAAATCTTGATGAACCATCTGCCCTGATGCTGAAGCTGAACAAATATTTGTCTCTGAAACTGAAATTTGGTCTGAGGAAGTAGGAGAGAAAGGTGTACCTGTCGTTGGCGCTGTTTGCAAAGGTGACATTTGTGGCTCCCGAAAGATTTTTTACAGCCGCTGAAGGATATTGTTCGGCTTGTATGTTGGACTTGACCTCGTCATTTTGCAAATAACTCATACCAAGCAAAACCGACAGGTTGATGTCGTCGTTGATCTTCGGAGTAAAAGTGAAATAATTGTTGGTATTAAATGATACGTTTTGAGAAGTAATATTCTGACCCTTGCCAATTCCCTGGCCATCCTGTGTTCTCTTGTCGGCAAAGGTTTGTTCGGTCATATTCAACACATCAGTTCCGAATTCGGAACGGAATGAAAGCGAAGGGATGATATTGTAGTTGGCGAACAAATTACCCACAGTACGAAAGGTTACCTGGTTGTCGTTATTGTACTGCGCATCGAACAGACCGCTGGGGTAAAGGGTATCTTCATTTAATTCACCAGTTTCGGGATCCCTGAATGGGGAAATTGGAACCTGGGCCGCTAACTGTCCTGGAGTGGAGAAGGCATTGTCGTTGGTCACCCTGTCGAGCTGCGAACGGGTCACCGTGAGGTTCATGCCCACGGTAACCTTGTCGGTCAGGTTGTGTTCAAGATTCAGCCTGCCGCCATAACGTTTGAATCTGTTTACTACAACTATTGCTTCCTGGTCGTTGTAAAATCCGGATACATAAAAACGCGTGCGGGCATTACCGCCCCTTACAGACAGATCGATTTGTGAAGACATCGCGTTCTTCCTGAACTGGGCGTCTTCCCAGTTGGAATTGACCTCGGCATTTTCATAGTCTGTGCCGAGCGAAAGGTCATCGAGAACGCCATTGTAGTAATCATTGTAAGTAATCTATGGCGTCCTGTTCGGTGTCAAAGGGACCACCGTCCTGATCATGCGTAAAATCCCAGTGCGCATCATTCAATGCGGCCTTCCTGATGGCTTGCACATACTGCCTGGCATCGAGGAACTTTCTTTTCTTGGTGGGATTGGAAGAGCCAAACACGGTATTCAGTTCAACAACTGTCTTATCATTCCTGGTACCTTTTTTTGTTGTGATAAGCACAACGCCGTTAGAAGCCCGGGCACCATAAATGGCTGCAGCGGCTGCGTCTTTTAAAACGTCAATGGACTCGATGTCATTTGGATTGATGTCGATCAACGGGTTCGTCGGTTCATTGGTCGCATCCGATTGGCTTGAGGTGGTCATGGAATTCCGTCAACCACATAAAGCGGCTGGCTAGAGGCATTGATGGAAGACGTACCGCGGATCCTCACTTTGATCCCCTGACCCACCTTTCCACTGCTATTGTCGATCACCACGCCTGCAGACTTCCCCTGCATGGCCGATTCGAAACTCTGGACGGGTTGGTTTTCGACTTCCCTTGCGGAAATCCGGCTGATGGCTCCTGTGACATTTTTTTTGGAAGACTGTCCATAACCCACCACAACCACTTCACTGAGTTTGCTTTCATCTTTTTTTAGCACCGCTGAAACGTTCCCACCTGACACGTTAAAGTTAAGGGGCTGGTATCCGATCGATGAAATGTCGAGGACCCTGGTGCCTTCGGGAGCATTTATGGAGAACGCACCTGTTTCATCGCTTACTACCGCTACGTTAGAACCCCGGGCCTGAACCGTAGCTCCGATAACGGGACCTCCATTTTGATCCTTTACTGTTCCTGTGATGATTGATTGTTGGGAGAAAACGACATTCGAGAGCCCCGTAATGAGGGCAAAGAGAACGAGAAAATTTCGCATAGATGGGTTATTAGATTCTCATGAAAATCCACGGTCAATTGACAAGAATTCAACGACTCACGCTGCTTTAAAGTTAAACTTTTCTAAAAACAGCGGTCCTCTGAAAGTAGCAAAATTGCGACAGGTGGCGTTCATTCTCTCTGTTTGTCGTTGGTATTCTGTGACGAATGGCGATCCTGAGTTTTGAACGGCTATTAAATCTTGTCAGAGGTCAAGCACTAGTTTGGCTGGTCCTGGCTATTAATGCCGTGGCATCAGTATTGAATAGCGTGTTCAGAATATTTATTCATCAAATTTTGCTATGACATCAAGATTATTCCTGCCTTGGATCCTGCTTCTTTCGGTCGAGGTATCCAAGGGACAGAAAGGCCTCCCTTCCGACACCCCAACCTCGGCAACCGTTAACACTTTTTATCCCGCGATTGTAGATTTCAATGATTCCCTGACCCACAATCTTAGACTCGCTGACGGGTATGCGCTGAAAGTAGCCGCCACAGGGCTCGGCAAGCCAAGAATGATGGCCATGGCGCCCAACGGCGGTCTGTACGTCACAAGGAGAAATACCGGAGATGTGCTCGTACTCGCCGATCCCGGCCAGGATGGCAGGTTTCAAACACTCAAAACCGTGATCAGCAAGTTCGCGGGTGTACATGGGATAGCGATCAGGGAGGGATGGATCTATCTCTGTTCTCCGAAAATCCTGGCAAAGGGCAAACTAAACGCAGACTATTCCATCGGCCCTCTGGATACCATTGTTAACAACCTGCCCGAAGGCGGCCAGCACGACAACAGGACCCTGGGCTTTGACAGGGAAGGTTTTCTGTACATCTCCGTTGGTTCAGACTGCAATGATTGCAAGGAGACCAATCCTGAGCATGCCACCATCGTGCGGATGAAACCCGATGGCAGCGACAGGAGTGTTTATGCAAGGGGCCTGCGGAATACCATCGGGTTCGACTGGCACCCAGTGACCGGGGAGTTGTGGGGAATGGACCACGGCACCGACTGGAGGGGCGATTCCATTCCGCCTGAAGAACTCAACCTGATCAAAGAAAAGGGAAATTATGGCTGGCCACAGGTCTATGGAAAACAGCAGGTTGACAATACCCGTGAAGATCCGCTGGGCACTACCAAGGCCGCCTATGCGAAGACGACGGAAGCTTCCATTATGGAATTTCCTGCCCATAGCGCGCCTATCAATTTCAAATTTTATACCACCCCTTCGGCCCGGGATAGCTCAGAACTGATCGCGCTTGTTACCATGCATGGGTCATGGAACCGAAAAAATCCGGAGGGTTACAATGTGCAAGCCATCAGGTTCAGCAATGGCAGGCCAGTGAGGGTAGAGAAATTCCTTGACGGTTTTCTGAATGCTGACGGTAAATCCCGGTTCGGTCGGCCTACGGGGCTGGCCATCTCCACCACCGGAATCATTTATTTGTCCGACGATGAAAACGGTGTCATCTATGCCATTCGTTCAGGTTCACAATCAAAATAAATTCATCATGATGAAGTATATATTGTCAGTCATCTTCATTTTTTCTGTCCTGCCCGTATTTGCGCAGACACCGAGGATCAATTTCGAAGCCCCCCTGCTTTATCCTGAGGGGGTGGCCTATGATCCCGCATCCAAAAAATTTTATATAGGCTCCGTCACCTACGGAACCATCGGTAGCGTGGATGAAAAAGGAAACTACCAGAAGATCTATGAAGACAGTATGCTCAAATCCAGCTATGGAATGAAGGTGGATCCAAAAAGAAAAAAACTCTGGATATGTACTGGCGATGCAAACTACAGCAGAAGGAGCAACCCGGCTACGGCAAAAAAACTGATCAGGCTGATCGCGCTTGACCTTGAGACCGGCAAAAAAACCGATGACATTGATCTTTCGGAACTACACCCCGGCAAACATTTTATCAACGACCTGGCTATCGATGGTGCTGGGAATATTTATCTCACAGATAGTTTCTCTCCGGTAATTTATATTGTCGACAGGAAAATGAAACCTGGCATCTTTGCGAAAAACGTACTTTTCACCAGTGGAGACGTTGGACTGAATGGTATTGTTTTTCACAAGAAAGGCTTCCTGATCGTTGCGAACAATTCCGATGGCACGCTGTTGAAGGTGAACGTGCGCAATCCTGCTGATGTAAAAAAAATCAATGTGCCTGCGTTCTTTCCGGGGGCCGACGGGCTACTGTGGACAGCGGATGAGAAATTAATAGTCGTGCAGAACAAAGGGGTGGACAAAGTATTTCAACTCGAATCGTCTGATGACTGGATTTCGGCGAAGGTCACGGCTGCCACATCCGCCAGAGACCGGTTTGCCCGCCCGACCACAGCAACACTAAAAGAGAACAAGGTTTTTGTGCTCAATTCAAAAATGAATGAGTTAACCGATCCGACAGCTCCACCGTCCAGGGAGTTCTCCATCCAGGAAGCCGTATTCAAACCGGTGCTCTAATTAAACAATTTGATCCATGTAGAAAATCACCGCCGCTTCAGCTTTTTCCCGACGCTGTACTGTGGGTGGGTATAGTTCGGCCCTTAAACTCGAATACAGTGCCGCGCAATGTTTGATGGCTTTCTGCAATGATACTCTGTCATATTCAGGAATAGATGTTTTCAACAGTTGAAGGTCAGATCCGGTTAACAGCATTTCGACCTTGCGTACTCCTTTAGGAAGATTTCCGGACTTGATCAGCGACAAGGGTCCCAGTACCTGCATCCTGATGAAACTAATGGTATCGAACGCTTCAAAATATTCTCCGCGTCCGATCTTTGTCAGGACATAATGTGTCCAAATCCAGAAGCGATCCTCTATCCATTGGTAGTCCGGCATAGGAAATGATGCCCGCGTTGAATTGATGATCTCTTTAAGCCGATGCCTGGGGTCATATAAAATCTCCGGGTTCTCTACCCGCGTTTTAAATTCATCCGGCACGAGAAATTTGATATCAACATGAAGTAGCGGATCATCATAAAGACAGATCAGCAACCTCGGTTCGCCAACATGTTCCCCGGTAAACCCTGCGAGAAGATTTCCGAATCTGCCGGCGTACTCAAGCATCTTAGAGGGATCGCTGCTGATCTTGTTTTCTGTCACCACGATGAGATCCAGGTCGGAGTACCTGTCCAGTTCATTTGACAACCAGGAGCCGCCGACAGCCAAACCCAGAACGGAGACATCATCCTGTATTGTTTTGACTATTTTATCTACAAATTCTTTTTGTATCATCCTTTATGCTTTTTATCAGTTCAGCACGCAAAGTTGCAAAACGATTCCGAGAATATAATTTGCCGTTTGACGGTTTAACTATTACTTGCCGTTTGGGATAGTACTATGAATCGATTACCTGTTTCCTCGATCTGTATGCTTGGGATTTTTCTGCTTTCGTTTGCAGGTAAAACATCGGCGGATCTGCGACCTTTTGTTATTTCCGGTACCGCCCAGGGTACTACTTATCGGGTAACCTATTATTCGACAAAGGGAGCTGTTACAAAAACGCAGTTTGATCAACTGCTTGACCAGATTGACAGTTCTCTGTCTGTTTATAAACCCTATTCGCTTATCAGCCGATTTAACAATAGTCAGAAAGGTGTTTCAATGGACGTACACTTACAAACTGTGGTAAGGCGTGCCCTGGCAATCTCCGCAAGGACAGGAGGAATTTCAGACATCACCGTTATGCCCCTGATGGAAGCCTGGGGTTTTGGAGTCAACGGCAAAGTAGGCGATCCAGATTCGGCAGCCATTCGAAAACTACTGCCGATCATTGGGTACAGGAATCTCAGGATAAAAGCGGGCAGGCTAACCAAAAAGAAAAAAGGGGTCAGGATCGATGTGAATGGAATTGCGCAGGGATATGCCGTAGACCTGATGGCTAATTTACTCGAGCAGCATGGGGTCGTCAACTACCTGGTGGAACTCGGTGGTGAAATAAGAGTTCGCGGGAAAAAATATCCCGGTTCCATCCCGATGAAGATCGGACTGGAAGCTCCGGGCGACGAAAATTCCGAATTACCGGTCATCCATCAAATCATCTCGATAGATTCGGGAGCCATTACCACCTCGGGCAATTACCGCAGGTACATCCAATTGAAGAATGGTAAAAAAGTACAACACCTGATCAATCCGTTTACGGGTTATCCTTTTTTCAACGAACTGATCAGCGTCACCGTCTGGGCAAAAGACGCCATCACAGCTGATGGCTACGACAATGCGCTCATGGGTATGGGCATGAAAGATGCCCTTGAATTTTTGAGACACCACCAGCAATTGCAGGCATATTTCCTTTACCAGGACAAGAACATGGCGGTGAAAGACACGGCTACTTCCGGGTTTCCGATACGAACTGCAGACTAACGGTTAAGAGCCCTCGCTGATTCATTTGATATCCTGTCCGGAAAATGAGTAGGGGACGGCGGAATCGGCCGTTCCTCTTTTTTTGTCCGCAACAGAGGACATTCCAAATTCAATTGTTGATCCCTGGGTAAGGGTCTTGTGGCTGATCCAGTTCCTTGACCATTCCGCCCCGTTTAGCTTGAAACTTTTCACGTACCGGTGTGCCGAATCATTTGCAGGAGCATTGATGACTATTTTCTTTCCATTGTTCAGTGAAACCGTGATTTTTTTGAACAGCGGAGCACCAAGAACATATTGATCACTTGCCGGTGTCAACGGGGTAAAATCCCATCGAAGAAAAAATATACCAGGCCGAGGTCTGTCCATTGTCTTCATCTCCGCAATATCCATCGGGAGTAGGTTTGTACAGTCGGTCCATCACTTCCCGGACCCAGTATTGGGTCTTCCAGGGTTCACCGGCATAGTTGTACAGGTAGATCATGTGCTGTATTGGCTGGTTGCCATGGGCATACTTGCCCATGTTGGCATATCTGCATTTCCCTGATCTCGTGAATTACTACACTCATAATAACTTTGTCAAAAACTGGCGGCATAATAAAAACAGAATCGAGCATTTTCACAAACTCTTCTTTCCTCCCATCAGCCCGATAAGTCCTTTCATGTCATGGAATACCGACCAGGTGTAGTGCCAGCTGTTTCCTTCGGTAAATGCATCTCCCCATTTGAATGGATTGAACGGCGTTTGAAAACTGCCATCCTTATTTCTTCCCCGCATCAGTTTGGTTGTCGGAATCAAAGACATTGTGATAATTCTGACAGCGTTTGGCGAATAAGATCAATTTCCGCCTTGGGACGTTTGAATGCTTTTGCCAGTTGCCAGATCGGCAAAGTCATCATAAGCATATTCCAGTGTGCGGGCCGCATTTTCATTGATGTTTACGTCATATGGAACATAGCCAAGCTCATTGTAATATTCATAGCCCTTTCGTCCCACAGAACTCACGGGTCCTTCATTTTCGCGAACTTTTCACGATTCCCTCGTAGAGTTTATTGATATCGTAGTTGCCGCGGATCCTTTATACCAGGCTTCTGCAATGATGGACGCAGAGTTGGATCCGATCATGCAGTCCCTGTGACCCGGACTCGCCCATTCCGGCAGCCATCCGCTTTCATTGTAAGTCATTGACCAGTCCTTCCTGTATGTGTTGATTGATGTTCCGGTTCCACGAGGTTAAACAAAGGAAACACCGCGCGGAAGGTGTCCCAGAAACCATTGTCTGTGAACATGTATCCGGGTAACACTTTGCCATTATAGGGACTGTAATGAACGATCTTGCCGGCATTGTCGTGCTCATAGAACTTTCTGGGGAAGAGCATGGTTCTGTAAAGGCAGGAATAAAATGTTTTCAGTTGTTCCTCGGTGCCCCCTTCAGCCCTGATCCTGCTTAGTGAATTGTTCCATATTTTTTTTGCTGCATTGCGTGTGGTTTCAAAACTGTTGTTACCAATCTCTTTGAGATTGAGCATAGCCTGTTCATTACTGATGAATGAGGATGCCACACTTGCGCCAACTTTTTCTCCTTTGTGGGTACTGAAGCGTATCAACGCTCCGGAATGTGGGGCCTTCACTGACATCACTCCTGAACGGACAGTTGAATCGGACCATACTGAAGCCGAACTGAAGGGCTTGTCGAAACGTATGACGAAATAATTTTTGAAATTCTCCGGAGTGCCTCCGCTGTTGCGTGTGGAATAACCACTCACAGTGCGGTTTGCCGTGTCAATGCTTACTTCGGAACCCTTGTCGAAGGCATCGATGATAACAAATGAGGAGTCCGTTTGCGGAAATGTAAAACGAAACTGTGCCGCTCTTTCCGTAGGAGTGAGCTCAGCAGTCACATCATAATCTGCCAGATAAACGCTGTAGTAATAAGGCCTGGCTGTTTCTGATTTATGCGAAAACCAGCTTGCTCTTTTCTGTTCCTGTAGTTCCGGCTTGCCGGTTAGAGGCATGATGGAAAACTGACCATAGTCGTTGATCCAGGGGCTGGGTTGGTGAGTTTGCCGGAAGCCAACGATCTGGTTGGAAGGGTAGGTGTATGCCCAGCCGTCACCCATTTTGCCCGTCTGAGGCATCCATGCATTCATGCCCCATGGCAGGGATATTGAAGGGTAGGTATTGCCGTTGGAAAGATCCTGTTTCGAATCCGTCCCCATCAACGGATTGACGAGATCAGCAGGAGAGAAGGGAGTTTGCGAAATGGCGCGTGATATAATTAATAGACAGATCAGCGCTGCACTATACTTTATCATCATTAGGAGAGTTATTTATTTTCCTGTAAGGATCTTTAGCATGGTTGTGTCCGTGACATTTTCATCAACCACACCGAAGTTTCCTGATTTATAATTCCAGTTGGCATAGGCTATGCCGTTTTTGTCAAAGACCGCCACGATATCCCTGTACCACCTCAACTTCGAATCCCTGGGTGAATTTTCGATGACCCCAAATTCGCCGCAATATAGTGGAAGATGAAGACTGTCGGCCAGGTGAATCGGTTTTGCCATCATAGCCTGTAGTGTATCTTTATTGTATACCATTTTCTCTTCCTCGGTTTTGCCATCAACAACCACCTGACCCGGGTACTGCACCTTCCCTTTAAAATCTTTCAGGTCGGACCATGAAGCCTGGAAATGCGTAAGGTGAAATGGCTCATAGAAATGAAAACTCAACAGAATATTCGGATCGTTGGGCGGGATTCTGAGTTCATCAAAGGTTTTGGCTGACTGCCATCTGTTTGAACCGATTACGAGGGTCCGCTTCGGCTCCCAGCTTCTGATGGAATCTGACACCCGCGAAAGTAAGCGGTTCCATTCCTCTGCGCTGTCGGCCACGGGTTCATTCATGAATTCGTAGGCCACCATGGTATTGGGCCATTTCTTCACGTGGATGGAGAGGTCTTTCCAAAGCTGGATGAAATGATCCTGAGCTTTTGGATCCGTCCACAAGGGTCTGAGCTTTTCATTGAAATGATGGGAGCGGAGTATGTGCAGATCGAGTATCACTTTGAGGTTGGCCTTACTACACCAGCTCATACAGTTTTCAAGCAACCGGAAGGCGTCGTCGAATCTACGTCCGGTGCTGTCCCAAAGTTGCATTTCATCAACCGGCAACCTGATGTGGTCAAACCCCGCGGAATCTATGAACCGGATGTCGGCCTCTGTAAAAAATCTTGCGCGTTCCTCTCCTCGTCTTTCGCTCTGTGATAGCCAATGGGCAATGTTGGTTCCTCTCTTTACAAGAAATCGTGTGGACGCTGTATCACTGGTTCCTGCGGCAGTGTCGTTTTTCTTATCGTTAGTTCCGCAGGAAGCCAATAGAAAAAGGATCACCGAGATCCATTGAATTTTATTCATGTTGGAGAGTCGTAGTTTGATGATCTGCAAAGCAAGCGCTGTTAAGTCCGTTTCTTTGAAGATAAAAGTAAAACAAAACCAACTATCCCTGTCCTGTCAATGTCTGATCCTGATGGTAAGCGCGTCGGCGGGATTCCTGATTATCAGCTGATTGATATCGTCTTCTGTGAATCCATTAACCCTGAGGGCTGGCTTTATGTGTTTGAAGATATCGGTGTATCCATGAATTTCTCCTCCATTGACTTCACCAGGACGGTACCAGCCGGCATCATGACTGATCAGCACTTTATGCAGCCATCCGTTTGCCTTCAGAAAAACCAGTTTACGAACGTAGTCTTCATAATCGCCGGTCATTCCATCAAGACTAACCCAGGCACCAGTCTTCAATGCCGCCAGGTATTGCTGCTGATCCTTTTCGGCTTGTGCGTGGACCCAGACAAAGGCTTGTGGTGAAACTTTTTCACGGATCAACAGGTCAATTTGTTCAAGGGCCGGGGCGGCTTTCCCCGTATGCGAGTAAATGGTTAACCCTGTCTGCTTATGCGTTTTGCCCGCGGCGCGAATGAGTTTCTGGTGAACGGTTGAGAGTCCTTTGTCGTCGGCATCGATTCCGATTTTTATAAAGCCGGGTTTTATTCCTGTCTTACCGATGCCGTTTTTGTATTCGGCGATCCAGGTGGAAGCAAGTTCATTTTCACTCGCATTTAATGCGTGAGCGGGAAGGTATTTATTCTGAACGGCACCATAATATCCGGTGTTCGTGATGAACCGGATACCGGTCTGTCTGCTAAGCGACTGCAACAACAATGGATCCCGGCCGAGGTAGGCCGGTGTGCACTCCACAAAGGAACGGACTCCTTCTTTTTTGGCTTCGAGCAGGTAGGGCAAGACCCTTTTGGCAACGGTATCCCTGTTCCACCTCTTGTCAGTGATCCTGTCGGCGCCGATAAAGTCGACGAGTATGTGTTCATGCGCCAGCGTGATGCCGAGTTCATCGGGACGGATCGCGCCGGTGACCGTCATGATGGAACCTTCTGAAGAAAATAAAGAAGGTAGCATGCTGCCGGTAGCCCGGATTAGAAACTGTTTCCTGCTGATGACGCTCATAAATTAAAAATAAAAAATCTTTGCGTCTTTGATGGCAGTTGATTTCACGCAAAGCCGCAAATAAGATTTCACGCAAAGTCGCGAAGCAGCCTGCGGCTGGCGCAAAGGCGCAAAGAAAATACAGGTAACCTTTGCGCTTTGCGCTTTCTCCGCGTATGCGTGAAATCTTCCACCTATCTGCCTCCCTGGAACAGTGGCACCTGCACACCTGCCCTGAAAAAGGGGCGAATATTTCCTGTGGCGCTGGAGTAAGGAGAAAATTCATCGTTCAGCACGTCAACGAGCAGGGAAAGATAGAAGAATGGGCGGCCGCTATGCGGGTAACGTTCAGAACTATAACCTATTCCCACCAGCATGCTGTTGGCTTCGACCTTGTTCTTGCTGGTAGTGCCACCGCCACCGGGAATATATTTTTCGGTGACGAAATTGTGTTCGAATTGCAGGTGGGCAAAAAGAAAATTTACCGGGTAGATACGACCGAAAACACCGCCTCCATAGGTTGACCTCCTGATCTTGTCGTCCGGAAGATTGATATAAAGGTTCCTGAAAGATGTATAGTTATAGTTTAGCGAGATACCCGCATCCACCCAGCTGGCAAGGCTATAACCAAAAACCGGACTGATGCCAGTCTGAAATGAGTTGTTGGAAAATCCAAGTGCGATGCTGCCGCCTGTAAACAGATTGTCTTTCCTGAATCCACCCTCTTCCCCGGAATTATTTTCCTGCGCCCGGGCGGTAACAGCAAATAAGGTAGAACACAGGGCCAGGACAAAAACGAGCGATGATTTCATGTGAAAAGATGAGGTTTTCATTCAGAATTGAACTTATGCATTTAATCAGTGCTAAATTGTCAACGAATTCAAAAAAATTTCCGTTAGCAAAAACAATAAAATGAGAACAGTCATCGTCACGGGGTCATCAAGAGGAATTGGAAAGTCCATTGCGCTTGCATTGGGCAGGGAAGGCTACAATGTCGTTGTAAATTATGTCAATAATAAAGGGCTGGCAGAAGAAGTGGTCGCCGAGATCAGGAGTGCCGGCAGCAAATCCATCGCCGTCAAGGCAGATGTCAGTATTCGGGAGGAAGTCATACATCTCTTTGAAGCGACGGTGCTGGAATATGGAAAGATCGATGTACTGGTGAACAACGGCGGTATTATGATCATTAAATCGATCAAAGAGGCCACTGAAGACGATTATTACCGGTTATTCGACATTAATGTTAAAGGCACCTATTACGCCTTGCAGGAAGCCGCCACCAAGCTGGCGGACAATGGGATCATTATCAATTTTTCGACTAGCACGGTGAAGCTCATGTTGCCAGGCTATGGTCTTTACTCGGCCTCAAAGGCGGCGGTGGAACAAATGACCAGGGTATTCGCGAAAGAAGTAGGGCGGGGGATTTCGGTTAATGTGGTTTCTCCGGGTCCCACAAGTACCGATCTTTTTCTGAATGGAAAAAGCGATGAGCAAGTGCAGCGTCTTGCGGGGATGAATGCTTTTAACAGGATTGCGGAACCGCAGGATATTGCAAACCTGGTGGTCTTCCTCGCCAGTGAAAAATCGAAGTGGATCACCGGGCAGGTGATTGCTGCCAATGGAGGAATGATATAGAATCAGAAACAGGAACAGAAACAGCAACAGGCAGAAACAGAAACAGAAAGAGGAAGAAAAATCAGAAAGAGAAAGAGAAAGAGGAAGAAGTCCTAAAACGGAGCGACGAACAAGAGCGGAGCCTCGTTGTCGATCCCCTTGCTCGCTCCCTGTTCCTGTTCCTGTTTCTGTTTCTCTTTCTTCTTATCTTTGTCTCATGAATTACTTTGAAAGATATGGGCTGCCTGTATCCTTAAAGGTGGACAGGGATGTGGTAAAGAAGAAGTATTATGAACTAAGCAGGGAATTTCATCCCGATTTTCATTCGCTATCGGGTGCCGATGAGCAGGCGGAAACCCTGCAGGTAGCGGCGGATGTTAATAAGGCATACAAGACTTTCAACAATCCGGACGAGACCATACGTTATGTGCTTCGATTAAAGGAATTGTTACAGGAAGAAGAAAAATACAACCTCGACCCGGTCTTCCTCAGTGAGGTAATGGACATCAACGAAGCGTTGATGGAGTTGGAGATGGAACCGCAAAATGCGGCCCTCGAGGAAGCAGAATCAAACGTGCATGAGTTACTGAATAAAATCTATAGCGATGTGGCGGACATTATTGAAAATTATCAAGAGAGTACTGCTACGGAAAAAGAGTTGCTGCGAGTAAAGGAGTATTACTTCAGTAAAAAATACATTTTGCGCATTTTGGACAAGATCGGTCAATTGCGTAATATTGCCTCCCTTTAAAATTGGCCCGGATGGCGGAATTGGTAGACGCGCCAGACTCAAAATCTGGTTTTCGCAAGGTAGTGCAGGTTCGATTCCTGTTCCGGGCACTTCACAAGCCCTGTAACCATACTTACAGGGCTTTTTCATCGCTTTCCACGAATATTCTCGTAGCGCTCGGGGGATTTGTTAAATAACATAGCCACAAATCCGCAGTCTGCAATTACCTTTAATTTGTGCGCACCTGCGTAATCAACCATTGCGTCTACCAATTTTCTGCCAAACCCTTTTTTTCGTTGCGAAAGATCGACTCCAGTATGTCCCGCTCGCAGAATACCAGAATTTATTGTGACCATCATTCTACCTACTTCCTGTCCGTCAATTTTGAGGGAAAAAAAGGCAATTCCATTGTCACCCTCATGTATATCAATTGTTTCCATTGTTATCTCGCTTTAGTAATTTTAAAAAATCCGTTCAAATAAGTTTTGGATAGAAGAGACATTTTCGTGGACAAGAGTTCCATTTAAGAATCGGCATAAACAGCATCCGTCCTATAATCAGCGGAATTAAGTAATTGTTGTAATACGACTGCTTGATTATGTTGATAGTCTTTTGCAGAATAGAGAAGAGTTATAGTTTTATGTTTGACGAATAAGGCTTTCAGTTCTTTAAAAGCTTCAGATTGTTGTAGTTCGGCAGTGTATTTTTTGGAGAATTCCTCCCATTTCTGAGGTTCATGATTAAACCATTTTCTCAGCGGTGAAGAGGGAGCCACATTCTTTAACCACTCATCCATTTGGGCTGTGTCCTTCTTTATACCTCTTGGCCAGAGCCGATCAACTAATATGCGAAACCCATCATTTGAAGATGGCGCTTCATATATTCTCTTAATATGGACTGACATCTTCTATTTATTTTAATTTGGTTTAACACTGGTGAATGCTCTAATATATTTGTCAATGTATACGTCTTTTACCGCACTCTTGTATTGCATGATAAATCTGGGATGTTCCAGGGGAATTATTTTATCAAATAGCCGGTATTCCTTATTTAACAAACCTAAAAATTTCGCGTTTTCACTCATGCCCAGGCAAAAACAGATGTCTGTTTTTATTCCCAACTCAATGAGTTGACGTAGCGTTTTAATCATGAAAGACTGTACGGATTTTTTCAGCGCTGGGCTGTCATAATAATTAACATTATTCTCCCTGCCCTCACGATTTAATTGTGTAATTGCTAATGGAAAGGGTGAATTAATGTAAAAGTTCTTGTAAAACTGTTGTACACCGCCGAAGGCGTTAATCATTTCATACATAAATACGGATGATAGTTCATGAGTGGGTTTGCCGGAAAATTGGATTTTGCATTCGCTGGTTAATCGTTTGGTATCTGTAAATGGGATCCCTGTCACTCCTGCGCCGAGACGACTAGGATTAATACCAAGAATGATATTCCTTGGGTTTTCATCATCCAGATATTTTTGGGCAAATAGTTTAATATTCTCCATAGCTATACTGGATTCTGCAAACGGATTCATTACCCGGATACCTTTGGGTAACGGATTACCAGTATAACTTAATTGCTCGTGAAAGGCTATGACTTTTTCTCCAAATTTCATTGGTTATAATGCATTTTCATTCGAATTGGTCTTTTTGCGATAGTCAGCGAAAACATCCAGCCGTGTAATACGACGCAATACCAAGTATATCAAATGAATGAAAAAGCCAGACTGAGGAGAACATCAATCCTGTCACCCAGGATTAATTTTTCTTCCAAACTTTCCTTAAGGTCGATCGTCCGGTTACAGACCAGGTGACCACGAACCGAATCCTTGTATTTCTTTCACTTATGGCCCCCTTTTTTTAAAGAAAGGGCATTTATGCAATAACGGAGCCCGCCGGGTCTGGGACCATCTTGAAAAACATGTCCTAGATGGGCATCACAGACATTACAAAGTGCCTCGATACGTACCATGCCAAAACTGACGTCTTTATGATATGCAACAGAATTTTCTTTTATAGGCTGCGTAAAGGAAGGCCAGCCTGTCCCACTCTCAAATTTTTCTTCAGCATCGAATAGCTCTGTATCACAGCAGATGCAGAAATATTTTCCCGGTTCAAAAAGAGAGCAGAGATCTGAACTATGTGCACGCTCAGTTCCCTTTAGACGGCTAACAGTGAATTGTTCCGGCGTAAGCAATTTTCTCCATACCTCTTCGGTTTTTTCCACTCTTCGATCTGGCTCAGGGTTGCCGGCATTAGCAAATTTTACAACGTCAGACCAATTTATCATAGATATCTATTTTGAGGAATTCATAATTTAATTTGTCGTCGTCTATGAAGGATTTTTATAGACACCCCCCGTTCGTCTGATACTGAAATATTTGAATCTATCTTTTAAAAAACGGACTCAATCGTATACGTTTTGTTATTAAAAACGAATGAATCGCCTTGACTTTTATCCATGAGCACCTGATAAAAAGGCGCATCAGGCGACATCGCCACAAAATGACTTTTGTTAAAGTCGAATTGACAAGCCGGTATTCCGATAATAAAATACTCACCATTGACTAAAGCTACTGCGCCTTCCGTGACGAAATCCTTGTGACCAAAATCCAGATTAAGGAGATTTCCAAGTTCCTTTTCTCGCTGATAAATTTGCCTTTCCATCGACTGCAGATATTCTTCGGTTTGTTCCCTGTGTGAATTATCATCCGCATCACGCACATCTTCCAGACTAAGTCGACTTTCGCTCTGATTATTTGCGAATTCATTCCTCAATTGTTCAAGCGTTTCCGATTGCGCCTTTATCAGTGTTGCTTTTAGCGTAAGTTTATCCATTTCATCTTATTTGTTCCATAAGCAATTCTTCGCATAATGTTTGTCTGGCAAGCAATGACTCAGATATTTATTCATATACTAGCCTTTAAAATATTGCTCTTCGATTATTTGACCATTTTTCCATAGCGCACGGATTATCTCATGCCAGTAAATTGTATTTCCATCTTTCATTTCGAAGCTAAATGTGAATTCTGAGAAAGTTACATCGTTGTTAGCCGTCGCTTGGTGAAGAGTAATTTCATTTACCTTTTGAATCGATCCTACAAAATCCTGTAGTTTTTTTGTAGTTGTCTGCTTCCCATCTGTCACGGTGCCATCAAAGTCAATTGTCTTGACGTCGGGCGCAAAATACATTTCGGCTGCATCAAGTATTTGACCTTTAGCCACCATTTCATTTTTGGATTTCATCAATTCCTGGAGATTCTTTTCCATATTCTTTGTTTTTTGCTGTGAATGATAATTGAGCTGGATTTATTGAAATACCTACTTCGCCACTGACCTTTGAAAAGTCCATTGCGGTTTAGACGCCGGCCAAACAAATTTAACTGCCTTTTGCATGTAAGAAAATGGATAAAAGGGACGTTCACTTGGATAATTCGTCCTTATAAATTAACAACTAGAATTGAATTGCAGCGAGCCTGATACCTGTATACTGCCATCTTAAATGCGGATGGAAAAAATTGCGATAGCTCGGCCGGCTGTGCTCCGGTGGCGTAACTATTGAAGATCCGCGCAACACCATTTGATTGACCATAAATTTCCCGTTATATTCTCCTATCGCACCAGCAGCTCTTATATAACCTGGATAGGCAAGATAAGCACTGGATGTCCATTCCCATCTGTTGCCCCACATGAATTGTTTATTTGCCGCCTCCCACTCAAACTCAGTAGGTAACCGCATACCCATCCATACGGCAAAAGCTGATGCTTCATAATAGCTGACATGCGTAACTGGATCGTTTACATTGACCGGTTGAAGTCCTGAGGCATTGTAATACTGCCACCGGCCATCTATCCAATGCCAATAAAGCGGCGCATTGATGTTGTGATTTTTTACCCATTCCAAACCTTCTGCATGCCAGTATTCATGTTTGCTATAACCCCCATCTTCAATGAACGCGAGATATTCACCATTTGTCACTAATCCTCTCGCTATTTTAAACGCCGGGAGAAAAACAGTGTGTCTCCCTAACTCGTTATCGAAACAAAATTCCTTCCCTTTATAACCGATATCATATAAACCCTGTTTAACGGCGATAAGCTCGCTAGCAGAGAAATTTTCTTGTGCGGGATTGACGATCTCACGGTAGGCTGGAAACAACGGATTGTGCCCAAGAATATATTTAATATCGGTTGCCAGCAATTCCTGGTGCTGCTGCTCATGATGTAATCCAAGCACTACCAACTCATGCAATTCTTCAGTAATAGGGTGGTCGAGTAATTCTTCCATGGCAGTGTCAACAAATCGGCGGTAGTCGTAGATTTCTTCGACAGTCGGTCGACTTAGGTTACCACGGTCAGTACGTATAACCCGAGCTCCCAGGCTTTCATAATAGCTATTAAATACATAGGGATATTCGGGATGAAAGCGTTGGTAATATGGAAAGTGTGGCTGTAGAACAAATGTTTCAAAAAACCATGATGTATGTCCCAGATGCCATTTTGGTGGACTTACATCACTTACCGGTTGTACCACATAGTCTTCGGTTTTCAATGTCCAACAGATTTCTTCACTATACTTACGCACGTTCTTATATTTATCCTTAAGACTTGTCATTTCTTTTTATTTATATAATCAGATAATTCACTAATGGTCTTTATCCCTAGCCGATTTGCGTCGTCGCGTCGTATCATAACCGCATAGGTATTATTGAAACCGATTGGCTTAAGCCAATTTACTTTGAACCGTTGTCGGAATTCACGTTGTACATAGGAGTACACCGAATCATTACTAATAGTAACTCTGTCAATTGTTTCTACATCTGGTTGTAGCATCACGATCAAACCCGTTCCCGTGTATTCCGGATACAGATCGATCTGATCATTCATGAGCGCATCAAAACAAATTTTAGTGCCGCCTAGTCCCGTTTTGGCCGCAACATCAAGGTCTGTATACCCCCTAATAAGGTGGGTATACATACTGGCCAGGATATATTGCTCATCAAAGATTTTGGACCCAATCCGGATAACTCCTTTATCACCTGAACGTGGAGGTCTGTACAGATGCCGACCTTCGAGAAACTCACGGGCAATGATTTCCGGCTCTCGGTGCAGATAGTCAGCCTGGTAATTGAGGGCGGTCATGATTGAATCATTAATTTTGCCTTCCAATATATTTAGCACCGACTCAAGCTCAGGAAATTCCCTGAGCGTTTTTTCTTTGACGATTGGTGCAGCATAATAAGGCGGAAATATTTTTCTATCGTCCACCAAACTTATTAATTGATAAGCCTTGATACGACCATCGGTGCTATATCCGCTGATTACATCCAGGTCTTTTTCGTAAATCGCTTTATACATTACCGCATCGTTGATGACAACAGTAGGAATGCGTAGATCATACACTTGTTGTAGTCCCATATAACCGTCGGAACGTCCCATAAATTCCGGTGTAAATCCTGCCAACAATTTTCCTTTTCCGATGGCTGGAATAAAATAGAAACAAGAAAGCAGGATAATCAATATTCCGACGGAAATTGCGCCGCCGCCCTTTTTAATCCGTAGTTTTTGAACTCGTGACAGCAGGAAGTCGAAGAGAATCGCCAGGAGTGCTGCAGGGAGGGCACCGGCCAGCATCATTGTGGAATTATTCAGCGAAATTCCTCCGAAAATGAATTCACCTAACCCGCCTGCTGCGATATAAGCTGCGAGCGTCGCCACACCCACGTTAATAATCGTCGCAATGCGAATACCTGCAAGAATTACCGGCATGGCCAAAGGCAATTCCACTTTCCACAATAATTGTTGATTACTCATTCCCAATCCTTTTGCTGCTTCCCGGATCTCTGGATCCACGTTAATAATGCCGGTATAGGTATTACGAATGATGGGAAGTAAGCCATATAAAAACAAAGCAGCGATAGCAGGCCCTGGGCCAATACCAAGTAATGGAATTAACAGTCCAAGCAATGCGATACTGGGAATGGTTTGCAAAATACCCGCAATTCCAAGAATTGTAGAGGATAATCTTTTTTTCCGGCTAATGAGAATACCCGCAGGAACGCCAACGATAATTGCCAGCACTATGGACATAAAAGTAAGTCCGATATGTTGCCCGGTTTGTTCGAGCAGTTTTTCCCAGTGGTGTATGATAAAATCAACTAAATTATTATTGTCATTCATTGGCGTCTGTTGTGTTGCAAGAAAGTGTATGCACTCACGAGGTTACCCCAGGTGGTGCGTTTCCATTCTCCGGTACGCTCATGCCTGACTGTTATAATCTGCTGATCAGCGTTTTTATCCTGGATAAGTTCCATCGCCTTCCATAATGTTGTGTCGCAGGCCAGGCCTGCAATGGAATCCTTTTCGCTATTGTCATCGCCGGAAAGAAAGTCCCACAGATCAGCGATTGAAGTGATTCCTAAGGAAAGTTGTAAATAATCCTTTGAAAAAAAATCCCTGACAAAATCATTTGCAGGATTATATAATAACTCGGCCGGCGTTCCTTTTTGAATTAGTTTTCCCTGATGCATCAGACAAATTGTAGTCCCTAATTCAAAGGCTTCCTGAATGTCATGGGAGACCATTACGATTGTTTTTTTATAGAATTCATCCAGTTTAGTGAATTCTTCGTGTATGGCTTTTTTAGTTATGGTGTCCAGGGCGCTAAAGGGCTCGTCCATCAATAATATCGGAGGGTCTGCAGCAAGGGCGCGTGCAAGATTTACACGTTGGGCTTCCCCGCCGCTTAATGCACCGGGATTTCGGAAAAGGTACTCTTGCGGCAGGCGCAGCTTTTTCATTAATTCGGTAGCTCGTTTTGCGATAGCTTCTTTATTCCATTTTAAAAGCTCAGGTACAACACCGATATTCTCTTCCACGGTGTAATGTGGGAAGAGACTATTGCGTTGCAGGACATAGCCAATTTGGCGCCTCAGCTCGTTCCCCGATTGTTTGGCCGTATTCAGGCCATTGACTAAAATGGTTCCGGAAGAAGGTATAATCAGACCATTGATCATGCGCAGTAAAGTTGTTTTACCACTTCCGCTGGGTCCGACCAGCACTACGTGCTCGCCCTCAGCAATGTCAAGGCTGAAATTGTCGATCGCTATTTTTTTTCCAAAGCTTTTGTGTACCTGGCAAATACTGATCATGGCATGGCTGGTTGTAAATGTGCTGGACTAAAAAGATTGTTGATGGCTTCGGCGTAAGTCGGATGGGCGAACATGGTATCACGCAACTGATCATAAGTCAGTCCCCCTAATATAGCGACCTGTAGCAGTGACATGAGTTCACCACCACCTGCGCATATAATGGCCGCACCGAGAATTTGTTTCGTATGCCAATCGACAATTGCTTTTATGAAGCCTGTTGTTTCACCCGTCTCAATGGCTCTTGCAATAAAAGAGGTTTTCATTCTGGCCACAGAAAATTTCAGTCCCTTTTCGGTTGCGGCTTTTTCGGTAAGGCCTATCCGACCAAGTTCAGGATCGGTGAAAAGACAGTAGGGAATTAAACGGTTTCGGATAGACGAAAACTTGTTATCGAATAAATTACTGGTTAACACTATGTAGTCATGATAAGATACGTGTGTAAATGCAGGCCCTCCTTTTACATCGCCAAGTGCATAAATACCTGAGGCCGTAGTTTCTAAATGTTCATTGACTACAATATATCCATCTGTATCTATCTCGACTCCAGTTTTAGATAGGTACAAATCCTTGGTGTTCGGTGTCCGACCGGTAGCAATCATGCAGTGTGTGCCAGCTACGGTTACTGGTTTTCCCGCCACAAGAAGTCCTATGTCGACCGTATCATCGCCTCGTGCAGTTATCTCACTAATATGTGCATCTAAAATAATGTTCACACCCTCTGCTTCGAGAATTTTCGTCAGCTCTAACGCTACATCTTTATCTTCATGTTGCAGTAAACGTGCAGACCGATCGATAATAGTGACAAGACTTCCCATTCGTCGAAAAATCTGGGCAAACTCGAGTGCTACATAACCGCCACCAATGATCAAAAGACGTTGCGGTAATATTGCAAGATCAAGAAGAGTTGTAGAAGTGAGATATCTTATCGACTGCAATCCTTTAAGGTCAGGAATATGCGGGCGCGCTCCTGTATTAATGAAAATCGATTCCGCAGTAATCGTCCGGCAGCTGAGATCTTCTAATTGTATACGCACTATTTTGTGCCCGGAGAAACTGCCTTTACCCTGTATTAAAGTGATGTTTGGATCTTGGGATAAAGATTGCTCGAGGCTCTTGCGAAATTCAGTCACAATTAGATTCTTTCGCTTGCTAATCGCCAAAAAATCCGGAAGAGGATCACTCGCTAAATTCCCATATTCCGCGGCACGCCTTGCTTGGAAAATATTTTTAGAGGAAGCCACCAGGGTTTTGGTGGGTGTGCATCCATAATTAATACAGGTTCCGCCTATTGAAGCGGATTCGATAAGTGCGACGCGTCTGCCTTCACTGGATAATTTTTTGGCTAAAGGATTACC
Organism: uncultured Chitinophagaceae bacterium; assembly: GCA_963808065.1. Classification (GTDB taxonomy): domain Bacteria; phylum Bacteroidota; class Bacteroidia; order Chitinophagales; family Chitinophagaceae; genus Flavitalea. The sequence goes on along the minus strand of CAWEEK010000002.1, from coordinate 498,556 downwards.
CGCCTGGCCTGAACCTATAATTATTGCATCAAATGTTTCCATCACTAATAGCTTTAAACAGCCGTCCAGATCGCATCCATGAACCATGATTTGCAATCCAATAATTCGGTGGTATGAGAAAACCCACTATCTACTGCCATTTGATAGATCTGGTTAGGCGTATATTTTTGCGATATCTCCATCCAGATACATTCATTTTTATTAAGTGCGATAGCAACATCAGGAAGATGAACCATCATCTCGCTCAAACACACCAGGTAGCTTTTCGCGGCTCCTGTTAAAGGGTCATAACTGCAATAATGGTCGAATTGATCAACCATAAAATCAGCGTCCAGTTCACGGTTGATCCTGCGCAATAGGTTTAGATTAAACTCTCTGGTGAGACCAACCCTGTCGTCATAGGCGCATTGGATAATAGCTGGATGTTTGATCAGATCAAAACCGATGATACACTGGTCACCGGGTCGAAGAAAGCTCCGGAGCGTACTACAAAATCGGTTACTCTCGGTCATGGTCATATTACCAATGTTGGCTCCCAAACACATTACCACTTTTCGCTTTTGGTTGTTAGAACAATGGCGTGCCAACACAGTAAAATAATCGCCCACGAGGCCCCTAACAGGTACTCCGGGGATTCTCGAAGGAAGTGATGACTGTAATTGACTGATTACATTTTCGGATATGTCAATCGGCACATAGTTGAATGATACATTCCCCGCAGCGAAAGCTTTTAGCAGATGAATAGATTTTGCACAGTTGCCCGGGCCTAATTCGATCAATTCGAAATTAACACCTCGACTTGTTACGCTGTTAGCGAGTGCACGCGTATGGCAGGCAAAAATTTCCATCTCGCAGCGAGTGAGATAATAGTCAGGGGACATCATAATGGCCTGAAACAAGCTATCACCGTTCTTATCGTAAAAATATTTTGACGATAATTGTTTTGGTTCTTGTCTGAGTCCTCCGATAACGTCAAAATAAAATTGTCTGTTTTCTATTTTTATACGGTATTCATCGACGGCCGTTGATATCATATGCTAATCCCAAATTAAATGAATAGAAAAAATTGAGCTAATACGAAACCTGGCCTATTTATGGGTGACCATCGAAAGCAATAATTGATCAGCGTGTTGTCACTTTCTGCAATTACCTGATTATTATAAATGGCTCTCATCGGTATAAAATCTTAGGATGAATTTTTATTTACAAATTAAGATCACTACAGTCAAAAAGTAAATGGACAGAAGGGACAATCTTTTGCACTTTATTACTTCCAACAATTATGTTTTTTGTTGACATAGAAGGAATGAATATTTTCTATCGTAAAGCAGTCACTGATAACATGGAGTTTTATTTCAATTAATGTAATTGATCCTTCTTATTAATGTCCTCGTGTATATTCGATTTCTTTTAAAACTATATCAGAATCCATAGCTTATTTTCTGACGAAGAGATTGCAACCATTAAGTTCCTCGATATACCGAAGCGAGTTAAAAAGAAACAATACTTACTACGTCAAGGGTACGTATGTAGACTTCACAGGTTTGAATGCACTGGCTGCATTCGATCACGTCTAATCGATGACAGCGCCGATTAGTTTATAAAGCCAACGAAGAAGAAATCAGTTGGAAATCCATGGGCAAACCCCTTCTGAAAAATAAAGGATTGTTCTCAGCTTTACTGCCATATGTATAGGCTACTTAATCGGTATCCTCCCTTAATGATTTACGATAAACGTCGGGGGACACAGAGGTTTGCACCTTAAAAAAGCGGCTGAAATAAGCTACGTCGTGAAATCCGAGTTCAAGGGCTATTTGTTTTATTGGCTTGTCACTTAAATATAACTCATGCTTGGCTTGTGTTATTATGCGTTCTGAAATCATGTCGCCAACAGTCTTTCCCAGATGTTGCTTAGCCATACGATTCAGTGTTTTGACCGTAATGTTCAATAATTTTGCATAATCTACTGGTCGGTGCTTGTGCCGAAAGTGCTCCTCCACTGCATTGATCAATTCCCGAATAATATAATGAACTTCTGAGAGTGTCTCCGAATGTATCGTGCCTCTTTCCATCTTTATCCGTGAGGCATAGATCATGAATATTTTTACCCAGGATATCGCTATATCATAGCGGCCTAAATGGTCACCGCTGAGTTCTAAAAGAAGATGGTGCAGTGGATACAGGAGTTGAACCAATTCCTCTTTACTGATTTTTATTAAGGGAATTTCACCGATACCCATAAACAGCACCTGCTTACTTGTTAATTCTATGTCGTATTTATGGTTCCAAAAAAAATCCGGATGGAACTGTAGTAATATCCCATCAAGTGGGCCATCTGCTTCGATTTGAAAAGGCTGGTAAATTGGAAATCTGATTATGCAATTTTCAGAGAAATCATACTTCGCCGTATCAAAGGTTACTTGGCCTTTTCCTTCCCTAATCAAAATCACCTTATAACAGTTATAGTTTTTCAGACTTTTAAAATACTCATCATCGTTAAGCTGGATCAGTTTAAACGCCAACACGTTGGTTTGAGGGTTTACCAATTCTATTTTCAATTCTTTATTCATCATCCAACAATTTTATTCGAATGCCATTTACCTGACAATGACATAGTTTAAAGGTTTAACAGACGCAACGAAAAGGATTTCCCGATACTTTAACTCAACGCTGCATTATACACGAGATCCATATGCTGTAAATATACGCCTGGAAAGACCACAGGTCATTCGAGGCCTATTTATGGGAGGCTTAAGGGGTCGTAAAAAGAGATGCAGCAAAAATCGCTTGAAGAACCCTTCAAATAAAATCCACCATACCATCTTGTACTGACCTGGTGCACCTCATATTTACCTGTATGTAATTCTGTATAATCTTTCTGCGCTCTTATAATTGCAAAGAGTAATTTCAGTTGCCTGGGTAGATTCTGCGTCTGATGGTGGGTAATTGCCAGTGCCTGTAGGTGCTGCAGCGTCGTCGGGCAGATGGGTGTCTATCACGATCTCACCTTCTAACAAATTAGCAACCGGGCAATTTTTTGCTACCCAGCCTTTCCTTTTGCAACGAACGAAGAAATTCGTTGCCTTATTTAATCACTGCTTTTCGACTGTGATAAAGATATATTTTTTTACAGGATTCCGATATGCTTATGAACAACTGCCTCATCCCGCCTCCCAGCCTTCGCTGCCTTCCACCTTCGTTGCTACGCAGCTACGGTGGACGAAGGCGGCGGGCGAGGCGCTCTGATTCTCCCTATCTTTGCCCCCGCATGCTCACAATCGCCCTAATCAGGGAATCAAAGATTCCCGCAGACCGGAGAGTGGCGTTTACTCCCGCCCAATGCAAGTGGATACATTCAAAGTATCCCAACCTCCGGATCGTGGTGGAAAGCTCACCCAATCGCTGCTATTCCGACCGGGAATATTCAATAGCCGGAGCAGAAGTTAAGCAGGACGTTAGTGACAGCGATATTTTTATGGGCATCAAGGAAGTCGAGATCAACCGGTTGATTGAAGGAAAGACCTACCTTTTTTTCTCCCACACGAAGAAGAAGCAAGGATACAATCGCGACATGTTCAGAACCATGTTGTCAAGGAAGATTACTCTCATCGACTACGAATGCATGGAACACGCCGATGGCCAGAGAATCCTCGGGTTCGGTTTTTTTGCAGGCATCGTTGGCGCCCACAATGGTATGATGGCCTTTGGTAAAAGAACAGGCGCCTACACCATGGGACGAGTGTACGAACAAAAGAACTTCCGCGAATTGATCCATAATTATTTTGGTTTGAAACTACCTCCGCTTAAGATCGCCATCACAGGCTCGGGAAGAGTGGCCCATGGTATCCTTGAAATCATGAACCTGCTGGAAGTAGTAGAAGTGGATCCCGATGAATACCTCGAACGCGGTTTTGCCTATCCTGTTTTTACTCAACTAAAGGGAGCAGATTTATACCAACCCCGGGACGGTAAACCATACAACCGTGACCGTTTTCACGACCACCCCGAGCAATTTTCCTGTTTGTTTCATCCTTATACCAAAGTGACAGACATACTCATGAACGGCGTCTACTGGGATGATCAGGTGCCAAGACTGTTTGAGAATAGCGAACTCAGGGACCCATTATTTAGTATCCAGACGATCGCCGACATCACCGACGATAAGAATGGCTCCGTGCCCTGCAACCTGGGCGACAGCTCCATTGATCATCCTGTGTATGGCGTTGATAAGATTTCAGTGGTCAAAACCGCTCCCTACCTGCCTTTCTCTGTTGATGTAATGGCTGTGGGCAATCTACCAAATGAACTTCCCCGGGATGCTTCACGATACTTTGGTGAACAGTTAATCAAACACGTACTTCTGGACCTCGTAGGAAAGGGCTCTGATGTGATTACCAGGGCCACCATGGTAAACAAAGGTAAACTCACATCGCCCTTCGAATACCTCAGGGAATACGGAGAGAAGGAATAGCAACTCATTTCCATTCCGCCCGGGCACTTACTTTTACATCGAGTTGATCAAATTCACCCCTCAGGAACCGGTGATAACCCGTTACGGCGATCATCGCAGCATTGTCTGTGCAGTATTCAAATGCGGGAATAAATGTTCGCCAGCCCTCCTGCCTTCCCATTTCCGTGAAGGCGGTTCTCAGTCCAGAGTTTGCCGACACACCGCCGGCGATACAGAGGTCGGTGATCCGCGTTTGGCCTGCCGCTTTCTTTAGCTTTTTCAGCAAAATAGAAACGATCCTCTCCTGGATGGATGCACAGATGTCTGCCAGGTTGGTTTTCAGGAATTCAGGATTCTTATGCAGCTCGTCTCTGAGAAAATATAGTATGGAAGTTTTCAAACCGCTGAAACTGAAATCCAGCGAGGGAATCTGCGGCTCGGGGAATGAAAACCTTTTTGGATTCCCACCGCGTGCATACTTGTCGATCAGTGGTCCTCCCGGATACGGAAGGCCAAGGATCTTGGCTGACTTGTCAAAGGCTTCACCAGCGGCGTCATCAATAGTTTCTCCTATCACCGAAAGATTGTCGATGGATTCACAGAGTACGATCTGCGTATGTCCACCGCTAACGGTGAGACATAAAAATGGAAATTCCGGAGCGGGATCTCCAATCAGATTGGCCAGCACGTGCGCCTGCATGTGATGAACGGCGATCACGGGAATATTTAATGCCAGGCCCAGGGACTTGCCAAACTGCGATCCCACCAGCAGTGAACCGATCAGGCCAGGAGCAGAAGTAAATGCAATGGCGTTTAGTGCGTGCAAATCCACACCCGCCGTATTGATCGCCTGGTCAACAACCGGAACGATATTCTGCATGTGTGCCCGGGATGCAAGTTCAGGGACGACTCCTCCATACTGCTCGTGCACAGCCTGACTGGCGATAATATTTGAAAGGATCTTTCCATCGACACATACTGAAGCGGCGGTCTCATCACAGGAAGATTCAATCCCAAGTATGATTACAGGCATGAGGTTTATTTGGATCGTATCGCCACAACAGGATTCATCTTCGCCGCTATCGAAGCAGGGATTATGCCGGCAAGCACGCCTACGAGGATACAGATGCCGATGGCCAGCAGCATGATATCAAGAGAGATGAACAATGGAAATCCCAGTACTGCCGAAAATATCTTGGTGAGAATGTAAACCAGAAGAAGGCCGATCATTCCGCCGAGGATGCACAAGAATGCCGATTCGAGTAAGAATTCTGTGAGTATGGTCGAACTCTTGGCGCCCAGGGCCTTTTTCAGCCCGATCTGCGACGTGCGTTCTCTAACGGTTACAAACATAATATTCGCCACTCCGAACATACCTACGACCAGCGATAGCGCGGCAATCGACCATCCTCCGGCATTAACGTTCGAAAAAATATCACTGGCAAATGCGCTGAATGAATCAATGTCATTCAATGCGAAATTGTCTTCCTGAGCAGGTGTAAGTTTTCTGAGTGACCGCATGGCACCAGCCAGCTCATCGATCAGCAATGCCATCGGCACATCCGACTTACCCTGCACGATCAGCCTTGGGCTCGACCAGCGTTCGGGATTCATCTGGATAAGAAAGTCATTGACGATGATGATACAATTGTCAAAGTTCCACATCTGCATGATGCTCTTTCCCTGCTTCTTGATCACGCCAACGATCACGCCGACCTTTTGGTTTTTCAATTTAACCTGCCGACCCACCGCTTTTTCGGCCTTGCCAAATAATTGTTCCGCAATGTCATTGCCGATCAGTACAGAATTTGCAGCCTGGTCATAATCCCCCTGCTGTAAAGTTCTTCCAAGGGCCACGTCAACGGGCTGGATATCAAAAAATTCGTCACTGATACCATAATATGTAACGCTATTCACCAGGCTACCCGCATATTCAACCTTGTCATTGAGTTCGGTTGAAAATGCAACATGACTGGCAACGGCCACTTTCTCACGCAGCTGGCGCACTTCAGAAAACTTTGGGGTGGGTCGGTTTACATATTTCCACCAGGGATATTCATCCCCGCCGCTATACACCCATTTGTCGATGTACACGGTGTTAGTGCCGAGCGACTTGATATCTTTTTGTATGGCCTGCTCAAGGCTCCCTACGGTCGCCAGGACGCTGATGATACAGAATATACCAATGGTTACTCCGAAAAGAGAAAGAAAAGTGCGCAGTTTATTTGATCTGAATTCCTCCACCGCCATTTTGAAACTGCTTCCAATGATGGAAAAAAACTTGCGCATAATTGGTATCTTTTAAACAGGTTTGCGGACGGCCTGACCTGTTGGTGTTCTTTTCTGCAGCCCGCCCTTTGGCGCATCAAGCGCAAGATCACCCAGGGGCTGATCTTTCTTGAAATCGACGAGGATGGGAGCCGCAACAAAAATAGAGGAATAACAACCCGTAATAACACCCATCAGCATTGCAAATGCAAATCCCTTGGTAACTTCTCCACCTACAAGGAAGAGGATTAGGATGGTTAGGAACACTGTCAGTGAGGTCATGATTGTTCTGCTGAGGGTATCATTGATCGCCCTGTTGATCACCGTCGTTTTATCGGCCCCCTTCATGCTGTGACTGTATTCCCTGATCCTGTCATAAACCACCACCGTGTCGTTCATCGAGAAACCGATTACCGTAAGGATGGCCGCAATAAAATGCTGGTCAATTTCCAGCGGGAACGGCACAATATTTTTGAAAAATGAAAAGACGATCAGTGTAACCAGTACGTCGTGAAGCAAAGAGAACAGTGTTCCCAGTGAATATCTCCAGTCGCGGAACCGGATAAATATGTACAGGGAGATGATGAGCAGCGACCAGAAGGTGGCCCATTTCGCACCCGATTTAAGGTCATCCGATATTGTAGGATCCACTCTCTTCGAACCCTGGATGTTTTCTGAAGCAAACTGCTGGCGGGTGACCGTTGGAGGCAGGAATGTTTTAAGCCCGTTGTACAAGGTGGTCAGCACCATCGTATCAGCGGCCTTTCCTTCATCCTGAATCATGAAATCGGTTGTGATGTCGAACTGGTCGTTGTTACGGCCATATGTTTTAACCGTAGGGGATTCATAAAATACTTTTTCAAGTGCCACACGAATTTCCTCGGCCCTTTGTGGTTTATCGAACTTGACAACATAACTGCGGCCCCCACTGAATTCAACGCCTTCCTTGAAACCATTGAATATTGCAGTGATACCCAGTATCAGCACTATGGCTGAGATCACATAGGCCACCTTGCGGTACTTTACGAAATCATAGTTCGCGTTTCTGAATATCTTTTTAGATAACGGAGTGAAATATTTCAAATGCCTGTCCTTGTTAGTGTAGAAATCCGTCATGAGTCTGGAAACCAGGATGCCGCAGAATAAAGACAGGAGGATACCAAGTATTTGCGTGGTGGCAAAACCGAGTACAGGCCCCAGCCCATAGATAGCCAGGATGATGGCAGTAAGCAGGGTAGTGATGTGTGCATCGAGCACAGGCGGCAGTGATCGCCGGTAACCGAGCTTGATGGCCTGTTCATGAGTACTTCCCCGCCCAAGTTCATCCTTGATGCGTTCAAAAATAATTACGTTGGTGTCCACCGCCATACCGATGGTCAGCACGAGACCCGCGATACCGGGCGCCGTGAGTGTGGCATTCAGTGCGCTGAGTACACCTATCGTGAACAGGAGATTAAGGATCAGCGCGATATTGGCAACGATTCCACCCGTGTTGTAATAGATCAGCATCAGACAGAAGATCACGATAAACGACAGCGAAAACGACAGAATACCGCCATTGACTGCATCTTCACCAAGCGTGGGACCAACTACCTGGTCCTGTACGATCCTTGCTGGCGCATCCAGTTTACCGGCCTTCAGAATATTTGCGAGATCCTGGGCTTCATTGACAACAAGCTGGGTATTCTTTGGACCCCTTGCCCATAGTGATCCTGGAGTTACCTCCTTCAATTTTTTCATTTGCTATCGGTGCCGAGTAAACGATGTCGTCCAGTACGATGGCAATAGGTCTTTTTTCCTTTGCCGAGCGGTCTGTCATCTGGGCCCAGGTTCTTGCTCCGGCATAATTCATGCTCATGTTCACCAGCACCTCGTTGGTGATGGGATCAAAACTCTGGTCTGCATTTTCAATGGCACTGCCTTCGATCAGTGCGCCCTCCTTGCCGGGGATAGTCTGGATGGCATATAGATCAAGAAAATCATACAATTTTCCATCCGGATCCCTTTCCTGTTTGCCCCAGACGAAACTTCGCATTGCCCGGGAAATTTGAAGCAACAGAATTCATCTTAAGGTAACGGTTAACTGTAGACGTATCCCTGATCAGCGCACGCCCGATAACAGGACCGAAACTTTGTTTGCCGGTCTCATCCTGGTATGGCTGGGAAGGAATCAGCACCCTGAACAACGGGTTGGCCTGGCTCGCCCTACGGGCACTGTCAGACAGTCCGAGCGAATCAGCCGCAGCCTTTGCGGAATCTGTTCCTTTCGTTCCGTATAGGGAAGCTTCCAGCGCCTTGTCTGCATTCTGTAAGGCAGTGATCATCGACTGATCATTCAGCGTGAACACTTCAAAGAACTGAAGGTTGGCTGTGGACTGTAAATATCTTCTCACCCTGTCTGGATCTGTTGCTCCCGCCAGCTCGACTGTGATGATCCCCTTGTTTTCATCAAGACTGATATTCGGCTGGGCGACGCCAAATTTGTCGATACGTTTGGAAAGTACCTGGAAGGTCTGGGTCATGGCTGCTGTGGCCTGTTCCCGGATATAGGTAAGCACCGCCTCGTCGGAGGCATTGATGTTCAGTTTATTTCTGTTTGCGTTGGCAAAATACGGTGCCAGTTTCCGGGAAGGATTCTGAGCTTTGAAAGAAGCAGCGAAAAGATCGATGAAGTTCTGATCACTGTTCAGCTTCATGGTTAGTGCGCCCGCAATGGCTTTCTGGATCACAGGGTCTTTCGGATTGTTGGCCAGTCCCCTGATCAGCCCGTCGAGGGCAACATCAAGGGTAACGTTGATCCCACCCTGCAGGTCAAGACCCAGAAGCAGTTCGCTTTCCTTTGACTTCTGGTATGTCTGTCCCCACCAGGTAATTTTCTGATCCTTGGTAGAATCCAATAATCTTTCCAACCGGGTCTGGAAATATGTATCAAAAGAATCCTGATAAGCTGCCTGTGCTTCAACATTGCCAGGGTATTTCTGGGTTGCCGAAGGAAAAGCTCGCTTGGCCTGCTGCATAGCCTTTTCCTTTACTGATTTTTCGTGTTTGTTCACAAACCAGGTAAAGGAAAGCTGGTACAAGGATATCATGATTAATAAAGCAGCAAAAATGCTAACCAGTGCTTTCATTGAATTTTATTTGTTTTTTAAGGTTTGCAAAGATAGGATTTTCAGGCTTATTCTCTAATAAATCAATGCTTTGAATGACAACGGGCCTTGTGAAGATATTTTAAGGAAAATGCGTAAATATTAAAATTGGTTTAATCGTACCACGCTTACATTTGCATCTCAAAAAAAGAACATTACGCAATGCAGTTATCTTCACGTCTTAGAACGTTTCAACGAGCCCGAAACCCTGAAAATGGCCAAGCTTGGCCGTGAGCTGAGAGGCCAGGGTATCGACATCATCGATCTTAGCCTGGGCGAACCGGATTTCGACACGCCGGAACATATAAAAGATGCCGCGAAGAAGGCAGTTGACGAGAACTGGAGCCATTATCCTCCTGTTGCGGGTTACCCGGAACTACGGGAGGCTGTATGCCAGAAATTCAAACGCGATAACAACCTTGATTATAAACCAGAAAACATCATCGTCTCCACAGGAGCCAAACAAAGCCTCGCCAATGCTGTATTCGCTGTCGTGGATCACGGCGATGAAGTGATCATCCCCACACCTTACTGGGTCACCTATTCCGAAATTGTAAAGCTGGGCGAAGGCACCGTCAAACTAGTCAGAACATCGATCGAAAATGACTACAAGATGACTCCTGCTGAACTGGAAGCTGCCATCACACCAAAGTCAAAACTCTTTATCTTTTCTTCTCCCTCAAATCCAACAGGCGGAGTATACACCAGGAAGGAACTGGAAGGTCTTGCCGAAGTATTCAGGAAACATCCGCAGATCTTTATCATCTCCGATGAGATCTATGAATACATCAACTATGTTGGCAAGCATGAAAGCATCGCCCAGTTCGCCGATCTGAAAGACAGGATCATTATTATCAATGGTCTGAGTAAAGGATTTGCCATGACTGGTTACCGGCTTGGTTATATAGCAGCGGCACCGGAAATAGTCAAAGCTTGTGAAAAACTCCAGGGGCAGTTCACCAGCGGCGCCTGTGCTGTAACACAAAGAGCAGCCATCACGGCGCTGACGGCCAGCCTCGACACCACCCTGGATATGCTTAAGGAATTCAAGGCAAGGAAGAAAAGAGTTATTGAATTACTGTCTGCCATCCCCGGGTTGAAACTATCCGAGCCCGATGGCGCCTTCTATGTATTTCCCGATGTGTCGTCCTATTTCGGAAAGAAGGATGGAGATGTTCTAATCGCGAATGCCGATGATCTTTGTATGTACCTGCTGAATAAGGCCCATGTGTCAACGGTTACAGGTAGAGCATTTGGTGAACCGAATTGTATCAGGCTGTCTTTTGCCAACAGCATGGCCAAAATTGAAGGTGGACTGACAGCGGATTACAGATGCAATGAAAAAGTTGAAATAATCTCGGTAATCTATTGTTTGCCAAGTAGTAATAGTTTATCGTGAAGCAGCATCACCTGTGGTATCATGGCTTTTTTGTCATCATTTACGATGACAAAATCACAGAGCCGCATTTTTATGGTTTCGTTGATCTGCCGGTCCATTCTTTCATGCACCTGGGCCACCGTAAGATTATCCCGGGTCATGGCCCGCTTCACTCTTAAGTCAAGCGGCGCCGAAACACCAATTACATAGTCCAGCTGCCCCTGAACACCACTTTCAAAAATCAGGGCTGCTTCCCGCAATGAATAAGGGGCGTTTGACTTTTCATCCAGGCCAGGGAATTCCTGATCGTAGCGGGATGAACCAGTGAATTGAGCAGGTTGAGTTTGTTCTTGTCGGCAAAAACGATGGAAGCAAGATACGGCCTGTTGAGCTTCCCTTCGGTGTAGGCTTCTTCTCCGAAGTTTTTTATGATCTGTGTTTTTAGGGTTTCATCTTCATTCATTATCCTTTTGGCCGCCTCATCCGCATAGTACACAGGAATGCCCAGCACCTCGAAGATGCGGGCAACAGTTGTCTTTCCCGACCCGATCCCACCGGTGATCCCAATTTGAAGGGCCATATGATTCAGTTAAAGCGCGTTACTTGCCTGCTGCGGGAACCTTGTTCAGCTGGTTTGTCCATTCCATGGAAATTGCGCTCTTTTCAATTTTCAAGTAGCTGCCGGGGCTGGTTTCAACCTGGATAGTTCCATCTTCATTTACCTTATTGACCGTTCCGTGGATACCGGCAATAGTAACAATTTTTTCTCCTTTCTGCAGATTCTCTTGGAATGTCTTTGCCATCTTGGCTTTCTTTGCTTGCGGACGGATCATGAATAACCAGAATACCAGTACCATTCCCACCATAATATCATTGACGCGTATGGAGAAGATGTTCCTGCCTGAATAAAATAGCTGTAATAGTCATTGTTTATGTTTATGTATAAAGATTTGATTAGTTTTTGCCGGACCGGAAGGTTTGGGCACTACTTCAATATTAAAAAACAAATGCTGGAGGCCGAACCCCGGCGTGTTGGCTTTGACGGTAATTTCTTTGTGTTGTAATCCTTGCCTGCCTTCGCTGTCAAAGGAACAGTTATTTCATCTTCGGCACCGGGAGCGATGGGTTCACTTGGAAATCGGCAACGGTGCAGCCGCAGGATGGCGTAACGGATTCAATGACCAGTGGCGCTTTCCGGTATTTTTAAACCGGAACGAAACCGCCACTTTTTGTCCTTCGGTTATCTTTCCAATATTCTTGATGAATCTATCCATTGATGGTTGTTGTTACTGCTGGTCGGGGCATTCGCGGCATCAGGCAAATTACCTGAGTCGCTGTTTGCGCAGCTGGCCATCAGCACCAGTGTCACTATGAAAAATAAAAGATCGGCTAAGCATGTAATTTTTTGCGAAATTTAACAATAGTCGGGGAATCACAAGGTTGTTTGAAAGGCACTTTGTGCATTTTTTCCTCTCGCACCAGGTCTTTATGAATGTTATCCAGGATGCCATTGATAAACTGACCGCTTTGCTGTGTGCTGTATTCTTTGGCCAGGTCAATATATTCATTGATGGTCACCTTGGGCGGGATGGTTTCAAAAAACAGGAACTCGCAAACGCCCATCCGCATCAGCATCATGTCCAGCACGGCGATCCGTCGGGGTCCCAGTTTTTAATTTGGGTTTGATGTAATCCATGGTCACTTCCTTTTTTTCCATCGTGGTTTTCAGCAGTTCTTTTGCAAACTCCCATTTTTCGGGGCTGATGATTTCCTGGAAATTGAAAGCTGCCGGTTTTGAAAGCAAATTGGTGATCAGTAGGTTGCACCATGTCGGCGTCATCGTCCCAGTTAGGAAATTTCTCTTCGATGAAGCTGGTGAAATTTTCATTGGGCAGCATCAGGTCATTGAGAATAAATTCGAGGATATCTTTTTCGTCTTTTTTATCCCTGGACCTGACATTGATATATTGCTGGTATTGGTCGGTGGCCTTGAGTTCAATGTAAATCTTCCTGATCAGTTCGGGATCGTCGGTAAGCTGCGGTTTGTCTTCTTTCAATGCCTGTATGGTAAGAGGGCAGTTCCAGTATCTTCCACAAGAAGCTCGTTGCCGGCAATTTTTGTGTTTACCTGCAGATCTTCCTGGGAAGGGATATATTTGGACGCTTTGTTTTTGGCGTCGGTTTCGGCATAGCGCGCCACTTCGGTGAGGAAATAGGTCAGGAAAACCACCAGTTCGCGGCTTTGGTCAAAATTTTTCTTGAAGCAGCTTGATGGCATCTGCCGGCGAGCACGGATTTTCCTGGGTTTCCAGCGAATAAAGCGTCTGCATCACTTTCACCCTGATATTTCTTCTGCTGATCATTTCTGCAAGAAGCTTATTTGAGGCGGGCAAAGCTAATCATTTGAAGTGATTTTCAGGACTGTTAGGTCCAGAACGGAGATAGTGGGAAACCGACAGTTAAAGATATATAAAGTCCGAAGCCCAATGATTTGAAAATGCAAATTGACATTTACCCCGGAATGGTGACGGCTAACATTGCTTTTAACCTGACAAGCCGTGTAAACGGAAAAAATGACTTTAAAAATGAATTGGTATAGAATTCGTTTACATTTGCCGCCTGCTTCCAAGGCAGCTAATAATATGTATAAAACTCACTAAATTAAAAATTGCTAAACTTATGGCTAACAATGTTAAACGTTACCCCTTTGCATGACAGGGTAATCGTGAAACCAGCTGCAGCAGAAGAAAAAACTGCCGGTGGTATCATCATCCCTGATACTGCAAAAGAAAAACCACAACGTGGTACTGTTGTAGCTGCAGGTCCTGGTAAAAAAGACGAACCTGTTACTGTTAAAGTCGGCGATACTGTTTTTATGGTAAATATGCAGGAACCGAGATCCAGATCGAAGGTGAAGATCTACCTGATCATGAGAGAAAGCGATATCCTGGCGATTGTTTAATTATGCAGCAGATAGTCAATCACCTGATACTTATATCAATAATTCTATATCAAAAATTTCAAATTAAATATACTATGGCAAAACAATTATTCTTCGATATTGAAGCAAGCAATAAAATGAAAAGAGGCGTTGACATTCTGGCCAATGCAGTTAAAGTTACCCTTGGACCAAAAGGACGTAATGTAGTTATTGAAAAAAAATTCGGTGCACCTTCAGTTACTAAAGATGGTGTTACTGTAGCAAAAGAAATTGAACTGGAAGATCCTATCGAAAACATGGGTGCACAGATGGTGAAAGAAGTAGCTTCTAAAACTGCTGATATTGCAGGTGATGGTACTACTACTGCTACTGTTCTTGCACAGTCTATCATCAGCGAAGGTTTGAAGAATGTTGCTGCAGGTGCAAATCCAATGGATCTGAAACGTGGTATCGACAAAGCTGTTAGCTAGTTGTTGAAAATCTGAAAGCACAGATCACAGACTGTTGGTAACGACAGTAAAAAGATTGAGCAGGTTGCTTCTATCTCTGCTAACAATGATAGCGACGATCGGTAAACTGATTGCTGAAGCATTGGCAAAAGTTGGTAAAGAAGGTGTGATCACTGTTGAAGAAGCAAAAGGTACTGACACTACAGTTGATGTAGTAGAAGGTATGCAATTCGACCGCGGTTATATTTCTCCTTATTTCGTTACCAACAGCGAAAAAATGGAAGCTGAATTGCAGAATCCTTACATCCTGATCTACGATAAGAAGATCATCTGCAATGAAAGATATTCTTCATATTCTTGAAAAAGTTGCTCAAAGCGGTCGTCCGTTATTGATCATTGCTGAAGACCTGGAAGGTGAAGCACTGGCAACACTGGTTGTAAATAAATTGCGTGGTACATTGAAAGTTGCTGCTGTTAAAGCTCCGGGCTTTGGTGACCGAAGAAAAGAAATGCTGCAGGATATTGCTATCCTTACTGAAGGTACTGTGATCAGTGAAGAACAAGGTTACAAACTGGAAAATGCTGACCTTACTTACTCTGGGTCAGGCTGCATCAGTTACTATTGATAAAGACAATACAACTATCGTTGGTGGTAAAGGTGAAAAAGAAGATATCACAGGCACGCGTTAACCAGATCAAAGCACAGATTGAAACATACAACTTCTGATTACGATAAAGAAAAATTACAGGAACGTCTTGCTAAATTAAGCGGTGGTGTTGCTGTATTGTATGTTGGTGCTGCTACTGAAGTGGAAATGAAAGAAAAGAAAGACCGTGTTGACGATGCTTTGCATGCAACAAGAGCTGCTGTTGAAGAAGGTATTGTTCCTGGTGGTGGTGTTGCTTACATCCGTGCTATCGAAGCCTTGAAAAACTGAAAGGTGTCAACGAAGATGAAACTACAGGTATCGCAGATCGTTAAACGTGCTATTGAAGAACCACTTCGCCAGATCGTTGATCAACAGCGGTATCGAAGGTAGCATCGTTGTACAGAAAGTGAAAGAAGGAAAAGGTGATTATGGTTTCAATGCCCGTACTGAAGTTTATGAAAACCTGTTTGCAAGCAGGTGTTATCGATCCTACTAAAGTTACCCGTGTTGCTCTTGAAAATGCTGCTTCTATTGCAGGTATGTTGCTGACTACAGAATGTGTGATTGCTGACAAACCTAAGAAAGAAGAAGCACATTCTCATCCTGGTGGTGCACCTGGAATGGGCGGAATGGATTATTAATTCGTAATCCGTATTGAATTTAAATCCCCATTATGGTATCATAGCGAGGATTTTTTTATCCCTCTTCCCAGATCCACTTTCGGCTCTTAAGGACTTTGCTTTTTTCCTTAACTTTGCGCCCTATGACACAAGAACAGATTAAGATTATGAGGGACCGGGTTGCCGTCCTGAGGAGGTTTCTTTGACGTCGATAACCGACAGGATAAAATAAACCAGGAAAAACAACTTTCACTGTCGCCCGGCTTCTGGGATGATAATAAGCGCGCCACCGGATTCTGAAGGAATATCAAGCTCAATGAATACTGGGTGAAGCTGTACGAACAGGTTGAAACTGCAGTGGAAGATTTTGCCGTGCTGTTCGATTTCTGGAAAGAAGGCGAAGCAACTGAAGAAGAAACAAAGGAAGCTTATGCAAAATGCACTGCAGCCTGATTGAAGAAGCCGAATTCAAAAGCACCCTCAATCAGCCGGAAGATGAACTGCCCGCTGTATTGCAGATCAATAGCGGCGCAGGTGGAACCGAAAGCCAGGACTGGGCAGAAATGCTTGCGCAGGATGTACCGCATGTATGGCGAAAAGCAGGGTTGGACTGTTACCGAGCTTGACTGGCAGGAGGCGATGGTGCAGGTATTAAAAGTGCAACCTTCAGTTTGACGGACCGTTTGCCTATGGCTTTCTGAAAGCAGAAAGTGGTGTGCACCGCTTGTGAGAATTTCTCCTTTCGACAGTAATGCAAGGAGGCATACTTCTTTTGCTTCTGTGTATGTTTATCCCGCTGGTCGATGATACCATTGAAATCGAAGTGAATCCTGGCGATATCGAATGGGCATTTTTCCGCAGCGGTGGTAGCTGGTGGACAGAACGTAAATAAGGTGGAAACCGCGGTTCGTCTTACGCATAAGCCAAGCGGTATCATTGTGGAATGCCAGCAGGCGACGTACCCAGGGTGAGAACCGGGAAAAGGCAATGACGATGCTGAAAAGCCGGCTTGTACGAAGAAGAAATGCGGAAACGAGAAGCGCTTAAGAATGCAGCCAACTCCTCAAAGAAAAAAATAGAATGGGGCAGCCAGATACAGATCCTATGTTTTCCATCCTTATAAAATGATCAAGGATCATCGTACCGATTTTGAAGTGGGAAATGTTCAGCCGGTAATGGATGGAGAACTCGATGGATTTATCAAAGCTATCTGATGATGGAAAAAGAAACAGCTGACTAGTTAGTTACAATCTATAAAAACACATCGATATGAACCTTGGATATTTTTCATATCCGATACCATAAACGAACCGGTACTTGAATTATGCACCCGGGTCGAATGAAGAAAGTTGCCTGAAAAAAACATTGCAGGAATTCAAAAACAGAGAAGGCCGATATTCCGATGTACATCGGTGGGAAAGAAGTGAGGACAGGTAAGAAAGTGGCGATACAGCCGCCGCATGAAACCGCTCATGTACTTGGTCAGTTTCATGCAGGTGATGAAGTCACATGTACAGCAGGCCATTGATGCTGCATTGACTGCAAGCGAAGCATGGGCCGCAATGAGCTGGGAAAACAGGGCAAACATTTTTCTGAAAGCCGCCGATCTGATTGCTACGAAATACCGGTATCATATGAATGGTACCACTATGCTTGGGCAGAGCAAAAATGCATACCAGGCCGAAATTGACAGCTGCTGTGAACTGATCGACTTTCTTCGTTTCAATGTTCATTTTCTTAAGTGAGATTTATAAACAGCAACCGATCAGCAGTCCGGGCATGCATAACAGGATGGAATATCGTCCGCTTGAAGGATTTGTTCTTGCAGTCACTCCATTCAACTTTACAGCTATCGGCGGCAACCTTCCAACTTCCGCAGCGATGTGCGGAAATGTGGTGGTGTGGAAACCTGCCAATACACAGGTTTACAGCGCACAGATGTTCATGCGGATTCTGAAAGAAGCCGGCCTGCCGGACGGAGTGATCAACCTGATTTATGTTGAGGTGGCCTGACGCTCGGAAAAGTATTTGTTTCGCTCATCGCGATTTTGCGGGAGTTCATTTTACAGGATCATACCGGTGTATTCAACAGCATGTGGAAAACGATTGGCAAAAACATGAAAAATTATCAGATCTTATCCCACGTATTGTGGGTGAAACCGGAGGAAAAGATTTTGTGATTGCACATAAATCCGCCGATCCGGATGTGGTAGCCACGGCCATTACTTAGTGGCGCCTTTGAATTCCAGGGACAAAAATGTTCTGCGGCTTCACGAGGCTATATTCCTTCCAACATTGCGGATGCCGTGAAAGAAAAATTATCAGCAGACATCGGCAGCTTCAGGATGGGAACTGTGGAAGATTTTAGCAATTTCATCAATGCAGTGATCGATGAAAAAAGTTTTGACAAGATTGCCGAATATATTGACAATGCAAAAAAAGCAATTCTGCCTCCATTCTCACGGGAGGAAACTGTGATAAAAGAAAAGGATATTTTATTCAACCCACGATTATAGAAACAACCGATCCGAAATATGTGACCATGTGCGAAGAGATCTTTGGCCCGGTGTTTACTCTTTTCATTTATGATGCCGAAAAATTTGAAGAAACGCTGAGCCTGGTGGATCAGACTTCACCTTATGCGCTAACAGGTGCAATCATTGCCAGAGACAGGGCTGCGATTGAACTGGCTACGAACCGCCTGCGAAATGCCGCGGGTAATTTTTATATCAACGATAAGCCAACTGGGGCAGTGGTTGGCCAGCAGCCATTTGGCGGTGCCAGGGCGAGTGGCACAAACGATAAAGCAGGTTCCATTCTGAACCTCTATCGCTGGCTGAGCGCAAGAACCATCAAGGAAACATTTAATCCCCCAACCGACTACCGCTATCCATTCCTCAAAGAGATATAGAGTATATTTGAGAATTATCACGCACAAGCAAACAGTTTGAAAACCGTATTGAACGAACAGCAACTGGCTATCACGATCCAGAGATTAAGTCATCAGATCCTGGAAAGCCACGAACAATTGCGTGACACCGTCATTATCGGCATACAACCCCGTGGTATTTTTCTTTCCGACCAGGTGGTGGCTGAACTGAGGAATCTTGTTCCTGAAGAAGCGATCCGTTATGGCATACTCGACATTACCTTTTACAGGGATGACGTGAGGAAAGAAATTCATTTTGCCAATCAGACCCGAATACCTTTTACCATAGAAAATAAAAATGTGATCCTGATCGACGACGTGCTGCATACAGGCAGAACGATCCGTGCGGCGCTCGATGCACTGCTCGACTTTGGAAGGCCTTCGAAAGTGGAATTGTGTACGCTGATCGACAGAAGATTCAGCAGACAGCTACCCATTCAGCCTGATTATGTCGGGAAATCGATCGATTCGATTATTTCACAGCGGGTAAAAGTATTCTGGAACTCCAGGGACAACCGGCAGGAAGTGGTGTTGCTCGAGGGCAATTGAGTTTGTGACATATTTCTTTAACGTATAACTTCGCAGCCTGAAATGCAACTTTCAGTAAAACACTTGCTCGGCATCAGGGATCTTACCCCAAAAGATATCCAGACCATTTTAGATACCGCCGATCAGTTCAAAGAAGTTTTACAAAGACCAGTCAAAAAAGTCCCGGCACTCAGAGACGTATCCATTCTCAATCTTTTCTTCGAAAACTCTACCCGTACCAGGATTTCGTTCGAGCTGGCGGAAAGAAGACTGAGCGCAGACACCATCAACTTCACCATCAGCAATTCATCGGTGTCAAAAGGCGAGACCCTGCTGGATACAGTGAACAATATCCTCTCGATGAAGGTGGACATGATCGTGATGCGACACAGTGCCACGGGCGCCCCCCATTTTCTGGCGAGACATATCCCGGCAGCGATCATCAATGCCGGTGATGGCATCAATGAACACCCTACCCAGGCCCTGCTGGACGCATTTTCCATCCGTGAAAAACTTGGAAGGCTGGAAGGGGTGAAGGTGGCGATCATCGGCGACATCATGCATTCCAGGGTGGCACTGAGTAATATTTACCTGCTGAAAAAAATGGGCGCCGAAGTGATGGTGGCGGGTCCTCCTACGCTCATCCCAAAATACATCAAGGAAGCTTTTGATGTGCAGATCACCTACAATGTGAAAAAAGCGCTCCATTGGTGCGATGTGGCCAATGTGTTGCGGATCCAGCTGGAACGCCAGAACCAGGTCCTGTTTTCCTCGCTGCGGGAATACAATATCGCCTATGGGATCAGTAAAAAATTGCTCGACAGCATAGGCAAGGAGATCGTCATCATGCACCCGGGCCCGATCAACCGGGGCGTGGAGCTCGACAGTGATGTGGCGGACAGCGGACAATCGATAATTTTGCAACAGGTGGAAAATGGCCTCGCGATCAGGATGGCTGCACTCTACCTGCTTTCAGGCCAGTCGGAAACCCTTCAATCATAAAACTGTTGTCATGAAACGAATTGCGCTGTTCCCAGGAACATTTGACCCCATCACTATCGGTCATATCGACATCATCCACCGTGCCATGCCCGTATTCGACAAGTTGGTCATCGGGATAGGCCGAAATGCCAATAAAACGGCCTTGTTCAGTGAAGAAAAAAGATTCGAATGGATCAATGAGATCTATAAAGATGATCCGCGCGTTTCCTGTGTGATTTATGAAGGGCTGACAGTTGCCTGCTGCAAAAAAGTGGGTGCCAACTTCATCCTTCGCGGCATCCGGTATGTAAACGACTTCGAATATGAAAAAGCTATCGCGGACATGAACCGGAGTCTTGACCATAATATCGAAACGATATTTCTGACCTGCCTGCCGCAATTCACTTCTGTTGCCTCGACACTGGTGCGTGACGTGATCAGAAACGGGGGAGATGCCGCGCCCTTCCTTCCGGATGTAGTGGCCAGGAACCTGGGCTCCGTCAGGGTTTAAAACCAGCGGCTTCCAACACATCCTTTATTAGCGCATAACTATTGCCGGTATATTGATCGAGTGATGAAGGGTTGACCCACTCGGTTCTGGAAATGTCTTCTTCCTGCTGCGGATGCAGTTTCTGCTGACCCGGCGCCCGAAACAAATACCAATGTGTTTCTTTAAGTACTACCTGCCTGCTTTCAACATACACATGATAAGTTGTCAACAAATGGTGGCGAAGTTCAACCTCCTTTAAACCCGTTTCTTCTTTAACTTCCCTGCTGGCACAGCTTTCCAGCGATTCGTCATCTTCCCATTTTCCTTTTGGTAAATCCCATTTTTTCCTGCGGTATATGAAAAGCAATTCAGACTGGTCGTTGATAACGAGCCCGCCGGCTGCGATTATTTTTTTCACGGTCATGCTGAAGGCCTCCATATCCGGCACTGCCGCTGACTCGCTTCCGAAGTAAATTTTTGCTGGCATAGAAAACCGTAGTGGCCAAATTACTTTATTTTCGCCGCATGACAAATGAAAAGGCCGTTGCTGAAAAGTTGTTGCAGGTGAAGGCAGTAACTCTGCGCCCGAATGATCCGTTTACCTGGGCATCGGGTTGGAAGAGTCCGATCTATTGCGATAACAGGAAAGTACTTTCATTTATGCATGCACGCGAGTTCATCAAGTCCGAAATGTGTAATCTTATCTTCAGCCGGTTCACGGATGCTGACCTTATTGCCGGTGTGTCCACAGCTGGAATTGCCTGGGGTGTGCTGGCCGCCGATCAACTTAAACTTCCATTTGTGTATGTACGACCAAAGCCAAAAGAACATGGCATGGGAAACCAGGTAGAAGGACATTTTGAAAAGGGCCAGAAGACGGTAGTAGTAGAGGACCTCATCTCAACTGGCAAAAGCAGCCTGCAGGTCGTGGATGCCCTCCGCGCCGCTGAACTCGAGGTGATGGGCATGGTTTCGATCTTCACCTATGCCTTCGACAAGGCTCAGGAGGCCTTCAAAACCGCGGGCGTGACCAGCTATTCCTTAACCAATTACCCGGTGATGATCAGCCTGGCCATTGAAAAGGGCCTGGTGACCAGCGAACAGGAATCGGTTTTGTTAAATTGGAAAACGGATCCTTCTGCATGGAAAGGATTTTGAGTATTTTTAACAAAACTACAAACGATGAAAAAAGTTCTTGTACTGGTCCTGCTCACGACTGCCTTTCTGAATCAGGGCTTTGCCCAGGTCAAAAAAAAGGGGATCCAGACGGTCACGATCAGCACGCCAAACGTGCTTTGTGAAATCTGCAAGGACAGAATTGAAAAATATATGATCCGGGAAGACGGGATTCAGAAGGTTACGGTCGACTACAAGCACAACAAAACCAAGGTGACTTTTTTCACGGAACGAACCAATATCGAGAATATTAAGACAGCTATTGCGAATGTGGGATTTGATGCGGATGACGTAACGGCAAATCCGGATTCATATGACAAACTCCCCAGCTGTTGTAAAAAACCAGCACAATAACTACAAACCGAGCTATCGCTGCTCAGCATTCGCCGAGCGGAGGAAAGTCCGGACAGCATAGAGCAATGCACCGGTTAAGAGCCGGGTCCCGCTTGGCGGGAACAGAAAGTGCCACAGAAAATAACAGCCTTATCTGCTTGCTTCGGGTAAGCCAGGTTAGGAAAAGGTGAAAATGTGAGGTAAGAGCTCACGGTTGCGTTTAGTGATAGGCGCAACGGGTAAACCTTGCATGCTGAAATGCCATGTATACCAGCCTCTGAGGGCTGCTCGTCCGATATTCCGATAAGGAAGCAGGCTGGCGGGTAGGCAGATAGATCGCAGCAGTAATGTTGCGGCCAGATAAATGATAGTTTAGAAACAGAATCCGGCTTACGAGTTTGTAGTTTTTTTTACAAAATCATCCCTGCGATTTCCATAGCCCAGGCGATGCCAAGGTGAACCACCAGTCCTCCCCATATCGACCTGGTATTAAATACTATCGCTCCGAGGATCAACCCGCCAAAAAATGAACTGATGCATTCAGCAAGCGGTTTACCAAAATGTATCGTGCAATAAAAAAGTGCCATCGGGAGTATTGCGGCCCTGCCTGCATACCTCGCAAAGCAGAGGACCACAAATCCCCTGAAGAAAAATTCAATCGTGAAAAAGTCAGTGCCGTAAGCGAGTTCGAAGATTAGGGTACGCCAGAAGCCCAGCCGCTCTCCGTTCTGGGTATGAATCAGTGCAAGCTTTGGATAGGCTAGCTGAAAGTCGTGGCCGGACGCTGCCAGCAGGATCAATGGTAACATCAACAACAGCAGCAGCAGGTATGGCCTTAGTTCCCTCAATCTGAAAGTATTTAAACCTGCCGGCAATTTTTTGCCTCCGGCAAATTTCCAGAGCAGGCTGACCAGGATAAAAACCACCATTAATTTGACCGGCCATTGCAGTATGATTTCCAGGAATTGATGTAGGGAGGAAGGAATGGGCAGATTGTGGACGATATCACCAACAGGCAGAGCCATCTTGATCGCAAAAACAGCCGGGGTGAATGCAAGTAGCAGGTAAAACCTGAAATCGGTTGCCGGAATATTTTCCCGGGAAACTGTTTTGGAATTGTACAGGAAGGCCAGCCAGCTGCCAGCAAACACGCAAACAAAAAGCAGGTTGTATGCCGCGAATTTGTAAAAGAAGGGTGCGTGGTGCAACTTTTCAGCTATGCCAAACCGGTAGTTTGAGAAGACGATAACAGCGAGAATACCCGCCCAAGCGAGCAGGAAACGTTTATCCAGCCATCGGTAATATTCGGCAATGGCGGCGGTTATCGCTTTCATCCGGTAATATACATTGGGGAACTTAACCGAGGCCTTCGAAACGGGATTTCATTTTTCCCAGGAGGTCCGAGGATATCATTTTCACGGCAAGGCTGATCATGTTGGAAAACGCCAGCGCCTGGGAGATGCCATGGCCGATGATCACGGGTTCAGACACGCCAAGCAGGGGAGTGCCGCCATAGTTCTCGAAATTGAAACGCTCGAAATACTCGTGCCTGATCTCCTTCTGGCGTGTGATCTCATAAATGGATTCCGCAAGTTTTAAAATGATGTTTCCTGTGAATCCTTCACAAACCATCACGTCGGCCCTGTCGAGCAGAACGTCCCTTCCTTCGATATTGCCGATGAAATGAATGAATGGATTTGCTTTGAGCAGGGGATATGCCGACTGGGCGAGTAAATTCCCTTTGCCTTCTTCCTCACCGATGTTGATGAGACCCACTCTCGGGTTTTCAATTCCCGAGATGTGCCGGGCATATAAGGATCCCAGAATTGCGAACTGATTGAGTTGTTCTGGTTTGCAGTCTGCATTCAGTCCAACATCCAGCAGCAGCCCGGTTCCTCCGTTGTTTTTTGGGATGAGCGTGGAAATGGCTGGTCTAATTACACCCTCGATAGTTTTGAGGAAGTAGTGAGCGCCCACCAGCATCGCTCCCGTATTGCCGGCGCTGATGAAGGCGTCAATTTTTTTTCCTGCGAGCAGCTGAAAGCCGACGGCAATGGAAGACTGTTTTTTTTCTTTCAGCGCTTTTGTGGGATGCTCATGCATGCCAATAACCTGCGGAGCATGTACCACGGTAATATGTGCGGAGGGAACAGCAAGTTCGGTCAGCAATGGATTCAACTGGTCCTGGTCACCGACAAGCGTCAGATGAACATTTTCCTGACCGGTAGTCAGGAACCGGACCACGCCTCGAACTGCTTCGTCCGGGGCAAAATCGCCACCCATCATATCCAAGGCGATATTCATCTGCTGGAGCTGAATGCGGACACCCGGTTACTTAACAGGAGATTTCTCTGCTACAACCTTTCCCTTGTAGTAAAGTTTTCCTTCACTTACATGAGCGCGGTGGCGCACGTGCATTTCTCCTGTTGTGGGATCCTTGCTGAGTGTTACTTCCTCAGCCTTGTAATGTGTTCTTCTTTTTGCACTCCGCTGCTGGGAATGTCTTCTTTTGGGATTAGGCATAACCTGTTTTTATGTCTAAGTGTATAAATTATTTTTCGAGATCCTTGAATTTTTCAAGGCCTTTCCAAACCGGGTTGGTTTTCTTTTCTGTTTCCTCGGCCTGCTTTTGGAGCATGGCAAGTACTTCTTTGTTACACGAAGGGCCGCCGATCTCATCAGGACCGCACATCCGCTGCATGGGGATGGCCAGGTTGATGAATTCATAGATCCAATCGGAAATATGAAGGAGGCTTTGCCCTTTGGATATGTAATAAATATCAGGATCTTCCTCCTGTTCATTCATCAGGTCGGGATTATCCACGATCTTGACAACGATGTTGAATTCATCCCAGAGTGCCAGTGGAAGGCCGTTGCCGCATCTGTCACAGGTCACCTCCAGTTTTCCGCCAATTTCAAAGCGTAAAAGCATGAAACCCGTCTTCTTGTCAAGGGTTAACCTGACCTGGGAAACACAGTTTCTGAACTCCTGTTCCTGGTAATCTGCAAAGAACTTATCATTGATCTCATACTCAAACTCATGAATTCCAGGCTTCAACCCCACAAACGCAATATCGAAATTCCGGCGGCTGCTCATGAGCTTCCCGTTTAAAGAGTTTGCAAAGGTAGGGCAAAAACGCCTTATTACCACTTAATTTCGTAGATCACGGGCCATTTTTTGCCCGTTATATAGGTTTTCTTCGTGGTGCTGTCGTAGGCAATCCCATTCATCTCAGCAGCAACAGGGTTTTTCTTGTTTACATCCTGCATCAGCTTGGAGAAATCCATCTTTCCCACCACGTATCCCGTCGCCGGGTCAATCTTTACGATAAGCGATTTCAGCCAGATATTGGCATATATATAACCATTGATGTACTCCAATTCATTCAGGTCCGAGACGAAGCCGTTGTTGTCCTGAACCCCAAGCATTTTAACAAAGTTCAGGGTATCGGGATCCAGATAATAGAGATTACTGTTTCCGGAACTGGCGATCAGGTATTTACCGTCGGTAGTCATTCCCCAGCCATCGCCCTTGAAGGGAAATTCTTTTAGCTTTTTGAATGTTTTCGCATCATACACGAAGCCTTTCTGATTCTTGAGTGTAAGCTGGTACACCTTATCATTCAGGAAAGTGATGCCTTCGCCGAAATAGCTGGTATCGAGGGTAACTTTTTTCTGAAAGGCCCCGGTTTGCAGGTTGATCGGCCCGATCCAGTTGCCATTGTTTGGCGGACTTTCGGGCGCACCGGTACTTTCATAGAGTTGACCTTTGTAAAAATTGAGGCCTTCTGTAAAGGAACCAGTGTCGTGTTTGAATTCGTTGACTAATTGATAATTGAGCAATAGCGGAGCAGGAATTCCAGGTTCATCCGTACTCTCTGATTGGGTGTCATTATTCCCGCAGGCTACCAGCAAAAAAAAAGAAAAAAGGATGGGAGCAATTCCAGATTTTATGAATCTCATAAGTTTCAAAAATAACATTCTGCCATAAGGATTAATGTAAGAAAACCATAATTTATATAGGGAATTATCCCGCGACCATCTGGGCAGCCCTTTCACCGATAACCGGCGCCAGTGCTACTCCCATGCCGCTCAGCCTGACCGCGCAATAGGTACTTGAAGAAATCTGACTGATCAGTGGGGTTTTCTCTTTGCCAAAACCCATGATTCCTGTCCACCTGTCAGTAATCTCGAACTCTGTGTCTTTTAGAAGGTATGTCCCCATGAACTTTTCAAGTGCCGACTGGATGCCCTGGGAAGTTTCCATGACTTCTGTGTTTTCGGATTCAAAGTCGGTGTTCCTGGCTCCGCCCAGCAAGAGGCGGTCGCCGATGTTCCTGAAATAATAAAATCCTTCGTCAAAATGAAAACATCCTTTGATCTTCAGACCGGGAATGGGGGCGGTAAGTAAAACCTGACCTCGTCTGGGAAACACATCAAGTTCGGGCAGCAACTGACGTGCAAAACCATTGGTGCAGATCATCAGCTTAACCGTTTCGAGAGGTATGCCTTTGGAGGTGTGAATGGTTACGCCCCGGCTATGTTCATCAAGATGAATGATCTCCATGTCGGTAAGCACGGAAACACCCGCCTCCTGCACCTTCGCCAGGAGTAGCTTGCATAATTTGCCGGGATGCAGCACGCCTTCCAGCTGGTTGTAGATCAGGTGGGACACGTTCGATAAGCCCATTTCCGGGATCATGTCATCGGCAAAGGAAAAGGTTGTCTTTGTTTTAAGAACCGGGTCAAGAACATGGTTCAGCCATCTGATATGGGCCTTGAGTTCCCTATAACGGTCCGGGGAAACCGAAGGAAAAAGTTCATACCCTCCTGACCTGGTGAAATCGACTTCCTTTTTACTAAAGAATTTCCTGATCCTTTTCAACCCGCTGTATCGCATTTCCACAAGTGATAACATGGCCTCTACGCCGGATTCATGTACATCTTTCATCAGTTCGGTGACACTGCCAAAGCAGGCGAAGCCCGCATTTTTTGTGCTCGCACCTGTTGGCAGGGAGCCACGTTCGATTAAGGTCACTCTCAAGTCCGGATGCTTGTTCTTTAGATGCAGGGCGGTCCACAGCCCAGTGAATCCACTGCCGGCGATGACCACGTCGGCGGGTCCATAGAAGGCGTCTTTTTCCCAATAGGATAATTCCATAATTTTTCATTAACAGAAATCGGGGCGCATAATGGCCCCGACTCATAAACAAATCTGTCAGTTGCTTTTCAGGCAGCGACGAATCCGAAGAACGGCTTACAAATGGATGGCCTCACCATATGCTACTTCAATGGCCTCCCTGATGTTCTCACTAATCGTTGGGTGAGGGTGAATACTGTCAAGCACTTCCTGGTAGGTGGTTTCGAGTTTCCTGGCCGTCACGGTCTGGACGATGACTTCTGTTACATTGTAACCGATCATGTGAGTACCCAGCCATTCGCCGTATTTCGCGTCAAAAATAACTTTTACAAATCCTTCGGGATGGCCGGCGCCAATTGCTTTTCCGGAAACACTCAATGGAAACTTTCCAACCTTTACTTCGTAACCCGCATCCCTGGCCTGTTTTTCGGTAAGCCCCGCAGAGGCAATCTCCGGCGAACAATAGGTACAACCCGGAACATTTCCATAGTCTAACGGTTGTGGGGCATGCTTGTATTTGTTTTCCTTATGGGCGATACTTTCCACACAAATCACGGCTTCCTTTGAAGCCACGTGGGCGAGGGCCTGCCCGGGGGCACAGTCGCCAATGGAATAGAAGCCTTCGACATTGGTTTTGTAGAACTGGTCCACAACCACTTTTCCTTTATCAGTTTTGATGCCCAGTTCCTCCAGGCCGATGCCTTCAATATTGGCCGAAATACCTACGGCGCTCAACACGATGTCGGCTTCCAGCGTTGTTTCACCGCTCTGGGATTTCACAGTCGCCTTGACACCGGCACCTGAAGTATCAACCTTGGTCACCTCGCTGCTGGTCATCACTTCAATACCCATTTTCTTGTAGATCTTTTCCAGCTCTTTGGATATCTCTTCGTCTTCCACTGGAACGATCCTTGGGAGGAATTCAACGACCGTGACTTTTGTTCCCATGCTGTTGTAGAAATAAGCGAATTCAACACCGATCGCACCGCTTCCCACTACGATCAGCTTTTGAGGTGCTTTTGGCAAGGCAAGCGCTTCGCGGTAGCCAATGATTTTCTTGCCGTCAATTTTCAGATTGGGAAGCTCACGGCTCCTGGCGCCGGTAGCTATAATAATATGTTTGCCCTCGACTGTCTGTTTGCCGCCATCCGCTGCGGTTACTTCCAGCTGTCCTTTTGCTTTCAACTTTCCAAAGCCCATGATCACATCGATCTTGTTCTTTTTCATCAGGAATGTAACTCCCTTGCTCATTTTGTCTGCCACACCACGGCTTCTCTTTATTACCGCCCCGAAGTCGACTGTTCCCGTAGCCTCCAGACCATAATCCTTTGCGTGCTTGATATCTTCATTAACCTGGGCACTTTTGAGTAGTGCTTTTGTTGGAATGCAACCCCAGTTCAGGCAGATACCGCCAAGGCTTTCCTTCTCAATGATCGCAGTTTTAAATCCGAGCTGGGAAGCCCTGATGGCGGCAACATATCCGCCAGGGCCACTTCCAAGAACAATTACATCGTAGGCCATTCTATCAAGATTTTATTATTGACTTTTATTCGCCTGCAAAATTACTCCCTTAGCATCAATGTACCAATTTACGACAGCCGCCTTTACATTTGCATTTCAATAGGCAACATGAAACTTGATGTACTGGCAATTGGCGTTCATCCCGATGATGTTGAACTGGGATGTTCAGGAGCATTAATCAACGAAGTGAGAAAAGGCAAAAAGGCAGGAATTCTGGACCTCACGCAGGGCGAGCTTGGCACCAGGGGTACCGCAGAAACAAGACATACAGAAGCCGCCGCGGCGGCAAAAATCATGGGTGCAGTGGTCAGGGAAAATCTGAAAATGAGGGATGGGTTTTTCAAAAATGACGAGGAGCACCAGCTGCAGCTGATCAGAGCCATCAGGAAATTCCAGCCCGAAGTAATACTGGGCAATGCACTCAACGACCGTCACCCTGACCATGGCAGGGCAGGCCACCTGATCGAAAATTCGGCCTTTCTTTCCGGGCTGACCAAAGTGGAAACCTTTGATGACAACGGCAAACCCCAGAAAAAATGGAGGCCTAAATACATTCTTCATTATATCCAGGACTGGTATCACGAACCTGACCTGATCATCGACATCAGTGATTCCTTTCCCCTCAAAATGAAATCCATCGAGGCCTACACAACGCAGTTTCATGTCAAGGGCATAGCGATGCTTCAAAGGGACCCCAGACCTATATTTCTACCCCGGACTTCCTGGATAGCGTGATAGCCAGGGCCAGGATGCTGGGAAAAAGGATTGGGGTTAAGTATGGCGAGGGGTTCAACAGTGAGAAGAAAATAGGCATCAGCAGCCTCGAGGCCCTTTTGCTGATAGAAACCTGATTATTTTTACTTTTTAAGTGTTAATACCTTGTAATGCAGACAAATCCATGACAGGATTTTGAGGGAAATTGGCTACCTTCGTGCCTCAATTTTTAATGACCGTTTTACGCATGGCAACACCCAAATTTTCCAATGTTCCTCATTCCTTTCACTCCGAACTGAAAAAAAGGATCAGCGACTACTTTGAAGATGTCGGCGCTTCAACTACAGGCAACTATAATCTCTTTATCAAAGCGGTCAGCCTGATGGTTGCATTTACCTTTGTTTATATCCATCTCGTTTTCTTCACACCCATCGCCATATTTGCGATCCTGGAATGCTTGCTTCTGGGTGGCATCGTCGCTGCCATAGGTTTTAATGTAATGCACGACGGGGCCCACGGCAGTTTCAGCAAGTATAAATGGGTGAACATGCTCGCCGCCTTTTCCCTTAATATTCTGGGTGGTAACAGTTTCATGTGGAATATGAAACACAATGTGATTCATCATGCCTATACTAATATCGATGGGATCGACGATGACATCGACATCCAGCCCTGGATGCGGATGAGTTCAACCCAAAAAAAATACAGGTTGCATAAGTACCAGCATTATTACTTCTGGTTTCTTTATTCCCTGCTCTACCTTTTCTGGATCTTCGTTCTCGACTACCAGAAATATTTCAAGCAAACACGTGGGCAACATGCCGCTCAAGAAAATGCAGCTCTCCGACCATCTGGTCTTCTGGGGATTCAAGGTGTTTCACGCTTTTCCTCTTTGTAGGACTTCCTATCTACATGCTCGGATTTAGCTCATGGGTAATCGGTTTCGTGGTCTTTACCTGTGTTGCGGGTTTTGTACTGAGCCTGGTGTTCCAGCTGGCACATACCGTTGAACACACTGCCTTTCCGCAACCACATGATGTCACTGGCAAACTCGAAGACGAGTGGGCGGTTCACCAGATCAAGACTACCGCGAACTTTGCCACAGGCAACAAGCTGGTTTCCTGGCTGGTGGGTGGTCTCAATTTTCAAATTGAACATCACCTTTTCCCAAAAATATCACATGTGCATTATCCTGCCATCAGCAAGATCATCCGGCAGGCCTGCGCAGAACATGGGTTGGCTTACATTGAGTATCCGAAGGTGAGGTATGCCGTGGCTTCGCATGTGGCCTTCCTCCGCCAGATGGGCAGGGGCTAGTCAATCTATTCGCTAATTTTCTAGTTTGTTACCATATGCATAAGGTTAAAGTGGGCATGGTGCAGATGTCTTGCTCTGCGAATAAGGAAGAGAATATTCAGAAGGCTGCACAAAGGATCCGGGATACCGCTGCCAAAGGCGCACAGATCGTTTGTCTGCAGGAATTATTCACTGCCTGTATTTCTGCGATGTGGAAGATTATGACAACTTCAAACTCGCGGAACCCATTCCCGGTCCTACAACCGCTCTATTTGCAAAACCTGGCCAAAGAACTGGGTGTCGTTATCATTGCCTCACTTTTTGAAAAACGTGCGCAGGGCATTTATCATAATACCACTGCGGTGATTGATGCCGATGGATCCTATCTCGGCAAATACCGGAAGATGCATATTCCGGATGACCCGGCTTATTACGAAAAATTTTATTTCACTCCCGGTGACCTGGGATATAAGGTTTTCAAAACAAAATTCGCCAACGATCGGCGTGCTGATCTGCTGGGATCAATGGTATCCCGAAGCAGCCCGGATCACTTCGCTAATGGGCGCGGAAGTATTGTTTTATCCTACGGCCATCGGCTGGGCAACCTCCCAGGATGACAAAACCAACACGGAACAATACAATGCCTGGCAGACCATCCAGCGCAGTCATGCTATCGCCAACGGCGTGCATGTCGTGAGTGTAAACCGTGTAGGATTCGAGCAGGAGGGAAGGATGAAATTCTGGGGAGGATCCTTTGTCGCCAACCCGTTTGGGGTGGTGCTGATATACAGGCATCGCATGAAAATGAAGAAGACATAGTAGTCGAGCTTGAACTTGATCAGACAGATCGTTACAGAACGCACTGGCCCTTTCTGCGCGACAGAAGAATAGATTCTTATCAGCCCATCACCAAAAGATTTTTAGACGAAGCCTAGATGAAGAATAAGCCGACTCCGCATGAACTGGGTTATTTCTTTCCTGCCGAATTCGGGCCCCACCGCGCCACCTGGTTGAGCTGGCCACACAAGGAGGCATCCTGGCCGGGGAAAATTCAAACCATCTACCCGCGATACACCACTTTTATTAAAATACTCACCAACAGCGAACTTGTCTGTATCAACGTTAATGACCAGGCCATGAAAGACGCTGCCATCGAATGGCTGGCAAAGGATGACGTTGACCTGTCGCGCGTTGAATTCTTCTTCAATCCGACCAACGATGCATGGTGCCGGGATCATGGTCCGGCCTTTCTGATTAACCCGGCCGCCGAGCAGAAAAAGGTAATCGTCGACTGGAATTACAATGCCTGGGGTAACAAGTATCCACCCTACGAACTGGATGACGTTATACCGACGCAGGATAGCCGAACAATTTGGTATCCCGGTTTATCATCCCGGCATCGTGATGGAAGGTGGCTCGGTAGAGTTTAACGGCGAGGGTACCATCCTCACCTCCGAGTCCTGCCTGCTCAATCCCAACAGAAACCCTGGCCTGACAAAGAAAGAGATCGAGAATTACCTGTTACATTATTATGGAGCGACACAGGTGCTTTGGGTGCCTGACGGAATCGTTGGAGACGACACCGATGGGCATGTCGATGACACTGTTAGGTTTGTAAACGGCGACACGGTGATCGCGGTCGTTGAAGAAAAAACGAGTGATGAGAATTTTGAGTTGCTGCAAAACAACCTGAAGACTTTGAAAAAAATGCGCCTGATCGATGGTCGTTCATTGAACATCGTTGAACTTCCTATGCCCGACCCGGTAATCTATGAAAACCAGCGCCTGCCTGCTTCTTATGCAAATTTTTACATTGCAAACAGGGATGTTATCGTGCCGGTTTTCAATAGCCGTAATGATGACCGGGCCCTCCGGATCATCTCTTCCTGCTTTCCGGATAGGAAAATTACGGGCATAGATTCTACAGATATCATTTGGGGACTCGGAAGTTTCCATTGCCTCAGCCAGCAGGAACCCATGGTATAAATACTATCCATCGGCAAATCAATTCCTTAACAAAATTTTTATTTATTGTATGCAACGAAAAGGTTGGTGATCCGCTCTTTATATGGAGAA
Source organism: uncultured Chitinophagaceae bacterium (assembly GCA_963808065.1). Lineage (GTDB taxonomy): Bacteria > Bacteroidota > Bacteroidia > Chitinophagales > Chitinophagaceae > Flavitalea. The sequence goes on along the minus strand of CAWEEK010000002.1, from coordinate 465,470 downwards.
CGAACTAATTTTTGAAGTTTTTCTTTCTATAAATCAGAGCTATAAACAATTGTCCCGATGTTTCTACACCGGGACTTATTTTTTTTATTCAGGTATGGCGACAATTGGAATATGACTGTGGTAGGCCAGTTTCTTGGTGTGGCTTGTTTTGTATAGTCCTCTGAGGAAAGAGTGTTTTCTCGGAACGGTGACGATCAGGTCGATTTGTTTGTCGACAGTGAAGTTGCTGATGGCGTCAAGAAAATCAAACATTCTTATAAAATAAAACTGCGGGTTGTACTCTGCGAATAATTTCTCGAACCACCCCTTCTCTTTTTTAAATTCATCAGTCAGCTCCACATAATGTTCGCTGTCTACATTCACAATATGTAGATTGGGTTTGAAAGCATCCAGCACGTCTTTGATCTGGGAAACAGGAGTTGTGGTTTTCACATTTTTGAAATCACTTGCAAGAACCACGTTCTCGATCTTCCGGTACCGGGCTTTGGGTGGCACGATTATCACCGGGCAAACGCCTTCCCTTGCCATATTCAGGGCGTTGCTTCCGATAAAAATCTGTTCAAGCCTGGTAGAACCGGTGATACCCATGATCACCAGGTTGATGCCGTTGTAACGCACATATTTCTCAATGCTTTCTACCAGTGATGAGCCCAGCTCAGCTACATATTCGATTTTAACACTGGAAATTTCATGGAGTTCAATTTCCAGGTTGGCCAGGGCTGCGTTCAGCACTGTCGTCCGGTCTTCATCCGTTTCTGAAAGTGGTGTACCATCAACTCCCGGCGAAAGTTTGTCAAATACATTGTACAGGACTATCGATGCACCGGGTACATTCGAAGCCATTTCAACTGCATACCTGGCGGCGTTCTTCGCGGTATCTGAAAAGTCAGTCGGGACAAGAAATTTTTTCATATATGTTGTATTGGTTAATGACGAAATGATTTAAAATAGTTCCTGCTGTCCGCCTTTTGATTTCTTCACTTCCCAATCCATGTTCACAGATTTGTTGAAATCAAAAAGTTTGGCTCCGTTGGCCTTCCATCCCATCACTTCGACGAAGGGCGCAAGTTTGATCTTCTGGGTTTTAGCCTGGGCGCCCCTGCCTGAACTGATCAGGATCACCGGTTCTTTTTCGGTACTGACCGCCTCAAGCCGATTGCCTTCGCCTTCACGGATGAACATAAATTTGTTGTGCAGGGTAGTTGTCTCGATACGGAAGCGTTTGACGTTGAACTGCAATTTCTCATTGTCGAGATAAATGGCGGTGACCGTTTTTTCGGGATCAAATTTTTCCATCAGCAGGATCTTGTCTGCTGGAAACCGCTGGGTTAGTTCTGTGTCAGTCAGCTCATAGTTGCCATCATTATATACAACCAGCAATCTGTCCTCACTTTCAAAAGTTCCCAGGAATTCGCCTTTCTCTTCTTCATTCAAACGACCGAACTGATCGTCAAACCATAACTTCCTGCCAACAAGGGTAGACTTGCCGGGTTCTTTCAGCTTAACCGTCCGGATGGGGTACTTGGTCAGCTGGTTACCCATGCTGCTCCGGTTCTTTACTTCAAGTGTTTCGAAATAAAAATCCAGCTCCTTGTTCCTTGCGGAACTGGTTGGGCTCAGGATGACCTTAACCACCTCAGCCTCTCCCTGTGGATTGATGGACAGATAATGAACCTTGCTTTTTTCGGTGCCCCGGGTAAGGTCGTACTCCTTGTCCCTGGTGACGCCGGTTACATTAAACCGTTTGGCATAACTGAGGCCAGACTTGCCATCGAAGTAGATCATGTTGTAGGTGGTCCTTTCGTCATTCTTTTTGAAAATGGCCAGGTGGATGATGTCTTTGCCAATAAAAGACTTGTCGGCCACCTTAACCACCTTCATCGTTCCTGCCTTGGTGAAGGCGATGATGTCATCCAGGTCAGAACATTCGGTAACAAATTCATCCTTCTTCAATCCCGTACCGATAAAACCATCGGCCCTGTTCACATATAGTTTGGCGTTGGCTATGGCTACCTGTTTGGCCTGAATCTCTTCAAAAGCCATCAGTTCTGTTTTTCTTTCCCGGCCCTTGCCATATTTTTTCAAAAGACCGTCATAATAGGCTACTGCAAAATCAATCAGGTGGGCAAGGTCATATTTTACCTGTTTGATTTCCGCTTCGATGGCCTTGATTTGCAAGTTGAGCTCATTGATGTCGAGACGGTATATTCTTCTTACCGGTTTTTCAGTCAGTTTGATAACATCCTCCCTGGTGATCTCTTTCTTCAATTGTTTCAGGAAGGGGCCAAAGGCTTTGGTAATTGCCTGTAGCACATGGTCCCAGGTTTCATGCTTTTTCTCCAGTTCCTTGTAGATCTTTTCTTCGAAGAAGATTTTTTCCAGTGAGGTGTAGTGCCATTTATTCTGCAGTTCACCCAACTTGATATCGAGTTCCTTTTTGAGCAGTTCCTGCGTATTGTCAACCGATGTTTTCAATAATTGATGAACCGATATGAACTGTGGTTTGTGATCGATGATCACGCAGGCGTTGGGGGAGATGCTGACTTCGCAATCGGTGAAGGCATAAAGCGCGTCGATGGTGATATCCGGTGATATGCCCGGTGCCAGGTCGATCATGATTTCTACCTCCGCTGCTGTATTATCCGTTACTTTCCGGATCCTGATCTTCCCCTGGTCATTAGCCTTAACGATTGAATCCATCATCTGGGCCGTAGTGACCCCATATGGCACATCGGTGATGGTCAGCGTTTTCTTATCCACTTCGGTGATCCTCGACCGCACACGGACCTTTCCACCTCTTTTACCTTCATTGTAATTACTCACATCGGCCATTCCACCGGTCTGGAAGTCGGGATAGAGTTCAAATTTTTTGCCCCTCAGGTATTTGATGGAGGCCTCTATCAATTCACAGAAATTATGGGGGAGGATCTTTGTTGCCAGACCCACCGCGATGCCTTCTGCGCCCTGGGCCAGCAGTAGGGGGAACTTCATCGGAAGGGTAACTGGTTCGCGTTTCCTGCCGTCGTAACTCAACTGCCAGCTGGTGGTTTTTTCGTTGAAGGCTACCTCAAGAGCGAATTTCGACAGACGCGCTTCTATGTACCTGGCGGCAGCGGCGTCGTCTCCAGTGCGCACATCACCCCAGTTGCCCTGGGTGTCGATCACCAGCTCCTTCTGACCGAGGTTAACTAGTGCATCCCCGATACTCGCATCGCCATGCGGATGGTACTGCATGCTTTGGCCGATAATATTGGCCACCTTGTTGTATCGGCCATCGTCCATTTCCTTCATGGAATGAAGAATCCGCCGCTGTACCGGTTTCAGTCCATCTTCAAGAGCGGGTACGGCTCTTTCAAGAATAACATAAGACGCATAATCCAGAAACCAGGTTTTATACTGATCCGAGATCCCTGGGTCGCTGCTCATTTTATCCAGTGCTTCCTTTGTTGCCATAACGTTAAATATAAAAATTATTCATCGAATCCTAACCCACTTGCCGATCAGAACCTGAAGACAATGGTGGAAGATTTGCTCCAGCCAGTTTGAGTTCGAATTCTTTTGCTCCTTTCAGGTTACCCTGAACTTCAATGTCGTCACGGCTGCTGAGCTGCTTCAGTCTCCAGAGCAGGTAGGCATCTCCGGTACTGAATTTTGACTTGTGTAAAAATGCCGAGATCAGCCTGCTGGCCTTCTGCCATTCGTGAGTAATGAATTTGACCAGTTCGGTATCATAAAAGTCCTCATCCTGCTGGATCAGTTTTTTTCCACCCTCCAGCAGTCTCACCAGTTTGCCCTGTTCACCGAGTTTCTGCCATTCATCAGGATCAACCTCGAATTCACTCGTTGTGATCAGTCGGGACAGTTTTTTTGCTTTGATAAATTCCTTTGGTGGTATTACTGACAGTCGGTCGGGATAAAAAATAGCTCCTTTATCATTAAAAAAGGGAAGGTTGTTCAGGTATAGAATATAGATCCTGCCCTGGTAGTCCTTTAGCTGGCTGATCAACCAGTAATATCCAGAAACGTCGTGACCATTTTGTGCGGCCCAGATCCAGATATTTTCTTCGGCATCATCCTGCAATTTCGACCGAATCAGATTGATGACCGAACCATCGTCAACACTGCCATCATCTACCCTGGCCTCGAGGTCGCCGCCATGAAGAACTTCTCTCCACCATTGCTTCCTGGCCTCGGTGCCCTGCTCTGTGAGAAGATCCTGAATAGGACCAACGGCATAATCATCGCGTACGAGTAAAATTTCTCCCTCAAGAAGGGGGTCCAGACCCATGGCCTGCTTCAACACTTCAACATCAGCCTCCTGAAAAACAACATGCACCATATTTATTTATTGATTCTGTTACCAAGTATGACAAGGTCTCTTTCTTGCCCATCTAATTCTGCAATCCGCGGGAAATAACCCCATTGTTCAAATCCTGCCTTTTTGAATAATGATATGCTGAACACATTGTGTCCAAAGATGTAGGCGATTAAAGTTTTAATCTTCAACTCAGCACATGAGGCTATCGCGTGATCGAGGATCTGCTTTCCATAGCCTTTGCCTCTCTGTTTTTCATCCAGGTAGATACTGATTTCTGCAGTGCCCTGATATGCCGGCCGGCCATAAAAAGACTGAAAGCTGACCCAGCCAATGACTTCTGCATCGGTGTAAACTATCCAAAGTGGCCTGTGCACGGGTTCGTGCGCCTCAAACCAGGCGACCCTGCTTTCGACACTCACAGTCTCAGTGTCGGCAGTAACCATTCTTCCCGGAATTGTTGAATTGTAAATAGCCACAATCAGGTCCAGGTCTGCTCTGAAGGCGTTGCGGAATTTCAAATTCATGTTATGCGGTGGAAGGGAGATTGATTTTATCATCCGCCAGATCGAGTTCGATCCTTAGGTTTTCTATAATGAATTCCTGCCTTTGCATGGTGTTCTTACCCATGTAATATTCCAGGATCTGTTGTATATGCGTGTCGGGCATGACGATCACGGGTTGAAGCCGGATGTCCGCCGCGATGAAATTGGCAAACTCATCGGGAGAGATTTCACCCAATCCCTTGAAACGGGTAATCTCGGGCTTGCCGCCCAGCTTTTTCACTGCCTCTTGTTTGCTGGCTTCATCGTAGCAATAGATCGTTTCCTGTTTGTTCCTTACCCGGAACAAAGGAGTTTCAAGTACGAACACATGACCATTCTTTACCAGGTCAGGAAAGAATTGCAGAAAAAAGGTCATCAGCAAGAGCCGGATGTGCATCCCATCGACATCGGCATCAGTGGCGATCACGATATTATTGTACCGCAGACCTTCATACGATTCCTCGATATTCAGGGCATGCTGGAGCAGGTTGAACTCCTCATTTTCGTAAACAACTTTCTTGGTGAGTCCGTAACAATTCAGCGGTTTACCCCGGAGGCTAAACACAGCCTGTGTTTCTACGTTCCTGGCCTTAGTGATCGACCCGCTTGCCGAATCGCCTTCAGTAATAAATATGGTACTCTCTTTCTGCTTCTCCAGTATCTTTTCTTTCTCCTTGCCACTGGGCTCATCATTCAGATGATAGCGGCAGTCCCTGAGTTTCCGGTTATGAAGGTTTGCTTTCTTAGCTCTTTCGTTGGCTAGTTTCTTGATGCCCGCCAATTCTCTTCTTTCACGTTCGTTCTGTTCAATCCTTTTCTTCAGCGCCTCAGCTACGGTGGGGTTGCGGTGAAGGTAATTATCCAGCTCCTTCGTTAGAAAATCATTCATGAAATTTTTCATGCTCGGTCCGCCTTCAGACACCACCTGTGAACCGAGTTTGGTTTTCGTCTGAGATTCGAAGACGGGTTCCTGAACCCTTACCGATATTGCTGCGCAGATGCTGCCCCTGATGTCGGCAGCGTCATAGTCTTTCTTGTAGAAGTCCCTGATCGTTTTCACGAATGCCTCACGGAAGGCGAGGAGATGTGTGCCACCCTGGGTTGTGTATTGGCCGTTAACAAAGGAATAGTATTCTTCCCCATACTGATTTTCATGAGTGAAAGCCACTTCCACGTCCTCGCCTTTCAGAGAGATGATTGGATATCGGATCTCGTCAACATTGGTCTTTCGCTGCAAAAGATCGAGGAGACCATTCTTGCTGACATATTTTTTGCCGTTAAAACTAATGATGAGGCCGGCATTCAGATAGCAATAGTTCCAGAGCTGGTTGTCGATGAACTCCTGGACATAGTGAAAGTTTTTGAACACCTGGGTATCGGGTATGAATTCAATGATGGTGCCATTGGATTCTGTGGACTTGGTTTCCTTGTGGTCTTTCTGGAGGATGCCACGCTGAAACTCTGCCGTTTTCGCCTTGCCTTCCCTCACGGCGGTTACTTTGAAATAATCACTAAGCGCATTGACCGCCTTTGTTCCCACGCCATTCAATCCGACAGATTTCTGAAAGGCCTTACTGTCGTACTTGGCTCCTGTATTGATCTTGCTGACCACGTCCACTACCTTGCCCAGGGGGATACCGCGGCCATAGTCCCTGACGATCACTTTCTTTCCTTCGATATTGATGTCGACTTGTTTCCCATAGCCCATGGTATGTTCGTCGATGCAGTTGTCGACCACTTCCTTCAGCAACACGTAAATACCGTCATCGGGGCTGGATCCATCGCCAAGCTTGCCGATATACATGCCGGGCCGGAGGCGAATATGTTCTCGCCAGTCAAGGGATTTAATGCTTTCTTCGGTGTAATCAAACAGATTCTGTTTCTCAGCCATAGGTATCAGTAATATAATGGGTCCTTAAGAGGTCGGGCAAATATAGTTAAACTGGAAACACAAGGGGGTGACCACCCCGGGGTTAGAAACGGTAAAAACCCGGTTCTATTACATACTGAATTTTTGCCACAATTCGTCGACCGTTCAAAACAAGGTTTTTAAACAGTTCAATATCAATCATTTATGACATTTAATAATTTCTCTACATCCTTTGCTTGGTTGGCATTCAGATATTGTCCTACATTTGACCTGTTGCCACTTACTTAAGGCAACCGTTAAATTCTACTTCTCTTAGCCTGTTGTTCGATTACCTGACCCATTAGTTTTTTTAAAATCTTCTTTTAACAATTAAAGTTGGTAAGTATGTATTCGTATGCGTTGTTGGAACCAGGTTGCTACTATCTAGTTCAGGAAAAAGAAGAAACAGAAGTTAGCCTGATCCAGGTGAATCTGGCGACAGATCATTGTTTGTTTGTGTCAAAGTATGGTGAAGAAGAGCTCATGACCTGGAAGAAAAAGGAAGATCCTATTTTCGATATACTGGAGTTATTGAGTGACGATGCCGTGAAGCAGTGGAAAGATCTTTATAACAAGGACGCGTATAATTACGAAGAAGAGGATGATGATTGATCTTACTCGTATTAACAATTGCCACATCTTATTCTGGTATAGTTTTGCGTTATAGTCAAGGGTTCATCCATGGATTATCCGCATGACAAATACCGCAATTTACGGCGCGCAACAAATCTGCTTATTGGGATCCTGATCGTCCTTCCGCTGGCTCCGATCATCAACAGGTATATTCCACCCTTGATGTTGGGCACCTGGAATTTTGACCTGATCATCTCAGTTATAGCAGCCTCGCTGATCACGATGGTGATAGTGAGGATATTCAGGGCGTTGCTGATCCCTTTACTGGTGATATTCGCCGGTATAGTACTGTACAGCCAGATCACCAATGGCAGGGGTTTCGGATCGGTGATCAACGACTACCAGGTGATGGTCAAAAGCAATTGGGGTAAGAAGGAACAGAAGGAAACCGACCTGGTGGTTACGCCGGCATTTTTTGAGGGACCCCTGACCCGGACAGTGAAAGCGATCGAAGGAAAGATCGACCACCGGGACTCCATCGTTCGCAACTTTGCGGTGAAGCATTCACTCGAAAACTTCAATGAATTTTATCCCAAGTATGGGAACATGGTGCGCACCCTCTCACTATTCAAATACATCAACGGGAATTTCAAATATGTTCCCGATGCCCAGCGTGATGAATATTTCTCCACTCCAAGGGAAACCATCCTGAACGGTATGGGCGGTGACTGCGACGACCATTCAATACTTATGGTGTCAGCCTTGCAAGCAGTAGGAGCCCGTTGCCGGTTGGTACTGACAGAGGGTCATCTCTATCCTGAACTATATTGCGGTGACGACAAGTCTTTTGAAACTTACAATGCAGCCATCCTTGCATTATTCAACAAGGAAGTCAAAGGCAATATCTACTATCATGAGTACGAAGGGGAGTTTTGGATCAACCTGGATTATTCCGCGCCACATCCTGGTGGGCCCTATGTAAGCGAGAAGGCCTATGCCATCATCTCTCCATGAAACCTTCATTGGTTTCCTCCTTCTTCCGCGAAAGCAGATAACCACAGGAAGCGATCAGGATGGCGATAAGGGTGGAAATATAATAGATCAGGTAAGTGTCATAATGCTTCGCACTTTCAATATAGTAGTCGAAGATGTAGATGACGGTAAAGGTTCCATATTCGAAAAGTATGGCCGCGTAAATAAAGATCTTAGCTGTCTGCCGGTTTGAATGTTCCATGTCCTGTAGGTATCTTATCACCTCCCAGAGCGAAATGACCAGTATAAGCAGGATGCCGGTGCCCATCGCGTATTTCAGAGAATCATAGACCATCCCGTTGAGCACGATCCCAACGATCTCCAGCGTCAGCACAAGGGTGAGACCCATGAGGATGAATTTTTTCATTTTGTCCCTCAGGGAATTCAGGTAGAGGATGATGATGATCAGCGGCAGATCGATCATATTGTAAATTATCCCTATCAGTTTGCTCACCCGGGGGGTGAATACGGAAAAAAGATCAGGAAGATTGACTACGCCGCAGGCTGCCCAGAAAAAGGCAAACAGAAGGAAGAAGGTGTCTCGCCATAGGTTTTTTGAAATCACAAAGAACATCGGCACGAAAAAAGAAAAAACCGCGGCGAACGCCAAAATATTAAAAAGGTCAAGTTTCAAGCTGGTCTTTTTACGGGGTTATAGCGTCGAAAAGTATCCTAATATTGTCATTTACAATAGATCAGGTAGTTGTACCTCATTCGTATTTTGCATAAAATACTGCTTTGAATCCATCCTTGCCAGTGTTTAGGGTTCGAAAAATACCAACGTAAATGTCCGAGTCATTTTTTACAGCTAAAATCATGATTTACATTCGACTACACTTAACATTTTGGGCATTAATTTTTGTTAATTTTTGCTTTTCCCAGTCTATTCAGGTGATTTTAACGGGTCAGTCAGCCTCATTCCGGGGTCTGAGTGTGGTGTCGGATAAAACGGTCTGGGTGAGTGGAAGCAAGGGCACGATCGGGCTGACTACCGACGGCGGGGTGACCTGGACCTGGAGAACCATAAAAGGGTATGAAAATCGCGACTTCCGCGACATAGAAGCCTTCGATGGGCAGACCGCGGTTGTGATGGCGGTGGCAGAACCTGCCGTGATCCTCATGACCAGCGACGGGGCTAAAACCTGGAAAGAGGTGTATCATAACCCCGGGAAGGGAATGTTTCTGGATGCCATGGATTTCAGCAATAACAGACACGGTCTTGTGATCGGCGACCCGGTCAACGGCAGGTTTTTTATGGCGGAGACCAGTAATGGGGGACGTTCCTGGAAGGAACTGGCTCCCACCAAGCTGCCTGCCGCAGATTCAGGAGAGGCCTGTTTTGCCGCAAGCGGAACCAATTTGCGTACAACGGGGCACAACATGGCCAGTTTCATCACCGGTGGTTTGAAGTCACGGCTATTCTGGAATGGAAATCCGGTTCTCTTGCCCCTGCTACAGGGCAAAGAAACTACAGGCGCCAATTCGCTTGCGGTTTCACCTGCCAGGAGCGGGCATGAATGGATCGTGGTGGGTGGTGATTTTAATGATCCCGGAAACCGCGAACGGAATTGTGCGATTTCCAGAGACGGCGGGAAAACATGGATCTCGCCTTCCAATCCCCCATATGGTTATCGCAGCTGCATCGAGTACATCAGTGAACAAAGGTTGATCACCTGCGGGATAAATGGAGTTGATGTTTCGCTCGACAAGGGACTGAACTGGGGATCCATTTCTGCAGTCGGCTTTCATGTGTGCAGAAAAGCTAAGAAAGGCGAGGCCATTTTTCTGGCGGGTCCGGAAGGAAGATTGGCCCGGCTGGTCTGGTAATCATTTCTTTCCCGAGAACATAAAATATACAGCACCGAGGAGGAAGGCAAAACTTACCAGGTATCGCCAGTGAAACGGCTCTTTAAGATAAATAACAGCAAACAGGCTGAAAATGACCAATGTGATGACTTCCTGCGTGATCTTTAACTGAAAACCCGACATTCCCGCGACGTAGCCCAGGCGGTTTGCCGGCACCATTAAGCAATACTCAAAAAAAGCGATTGCCCAGCTGATCAATATCGCTTTCCACAAGACTTGTTCTGTGTTTTTAAGGTGGCCGTACCAGGCGATCGTCATAAACATATTTGAAGCGATCAGCAAAAGAATTGTTCGCATAGGTTAAGTCCTTATTTTTGGCAACGTTCAAAATTCGCAAATCCCATCAACAACTAACTCATGATCTCCTCCAAAATTGAAGCAGCACTCAACAGACAGATCGACCTCGAAGGCTATTCATCGATGTATTACCTGGCGATGGCATCCTGGTGCGAAGTAAAAGGTTACAATGGAATTGCCAACTTTTTGTATAATCATTCCGACGAGGAAAGGATGCACATGTTGAAATTATTCAAGTACATCAACGACAGAGGAGGCCACGCACTGGTTCCCGGTCTGGACGCACCCCCGAAAATATACACCTCGGTTCCCCAAATCTTCGAAACCATCCATTCCCATGAGGTTAAGGTTTCCAACGAGATCAACGCGCTGGTGGAACTATGTATACAGGAGAAAGACTACACCACCCATAATTTTCTTCAGTGGTATGTGGCCGAACAAATTGAGGAAGAAACGCTGGCCCGGAACTGTCTTGACAAACTTAAGCTTATCGGCGATGACAAGGGAGGTATGTACCTGTTCGACCGCGACCTGCAAACCATGAACCCCCAGCAGGGTTCCGGCAAAAAGGGTGGCCATGGACATTAATTCAGACTTCTGAAATCCACCGGCACAAGTTTGCTTACTCCGGGTTCCTGCATTGTCACACCATAAATGACGTCTACAGAATTCATGGTCATTTTATTATGGGTGACGATGATAAACTGACTTTCTTCACTGAACCTGCGGATCATGTGGGTGAACTTGGTGACGTTGGCGTCATCCAATGGAGCATCCACTTCATCGAGGATACAAAAAGGTGCCGGTTTGATAAGGTAAATCGAGAAAAGCAAAGCCGTTGCGGTTAGTGTCTTCTCCCCACCGCTCAATTGAGTAATCGATGAGGGTCTTTTTCCTTTGGGCTTGGCGATGATATCTATACCGGTTTCGGCAAGGTTGTCGGGATTTTCCAGCACAAGGTCGGCGGTGTCGTCTTCGGTGAAGAGCGCCTTGAATACTTTCTGAAAATTTTCACGCACCTTATTGAAAGTGTCCAGGAACTGCTGGTTGGCTGTGGCTTCCACTTCCTCGATGGTCTGCATCAGGCTGTCCTTGGCGGTGACCAGGTCCTGCTTTTGTTCGGCAATGAATTCGAATCTTTTTTTCATTTCCTGGTATGCCTCAATGGCTGTGGGATTGACCTCGCCTAAATTTTCCAGTCGTTTCTTCATACGGTCGGCCTTCTCCTGTAATTCTTCGGAGGAAGTATCACTGGTTCTGTCCTGGTCGATGATGTCATCGATATTGATCCGGAACTCCACGCTCAGCCTTTCCTTCATGCCGGAAAGCTGAAGTTTCAATTCGTTCAGTCTGTCCTTGATCTCGCTGAGCAGGTGTTCTACCTGTTCCCTGGATTTTATTTTTGACCTGAGGTTGGATTCTTTCTCATTGAGGTGGTTCCTGAGATTGTAATATCGCTGGTCGGCCTCGTTGAGTTTTTTCTCTTCCAGTTCTTTGTTTTTAATAAGCTCCATCAGCTCGTCGCTGGCCCTGGAGAGCAGGTCGGCACTTTCCGTGATCTGTTCGGTGGTTTGTTTCAGCTGCGAGGCGTTGATGTCCACCTGTTGTTTCAGGTCGTTAAGCTGGTTGTTTTTAAACTGGAGTTCCTGTACCAGTCCGTTGATCCTGCTGTGTTGCCTGGTTACCTGCAGGTTGAATTCATTGTAAGCCGATATTGCGTTGTTATAATTGTTTTCAGATTCCCTGAATTCGTGTTCGGCATTTGTCAATTTCTGTCTCAGTCCGTTGAGTTGCTCTACGAGCGAAACCCATTCTTTGCGTGTGTCATCCACTGAGGTGGCAGTCGCTACCAGTTGTTGCTGGATTTCTTCCATTCTGTTTAGTGATGAATGCTGAAGGCCGTGGAGGTTCTCTATTTTATTGTGAATGGAGAAGACCTGGTTGGTCAGCGTGCTGATGTCGTCCTGGGCCTTCCTGATCGCCGTTTCTTTCAATTGTTCATTGAAGCCGATCACCTCATTGTGTTTGCTCTGGATGGCTGCTCTCAGGTCGTTGACCACTTTTTCCTGCTGCAAGTATTTCGCTGGTGAGTTTGACCAGATTTTTTGCCCGGCCAATCTTCTTTCCTTCAAATATGCCGACACTTCCGCCGGTGAGAAAATATCTTCCTTTTACGTATTTGCCAGTCTTTTCAAGCATAACTGATCCATTGCTGTCGGCAAGGCCTCTTCATTTTCGGCTATGTACACGTTGCCCAGTAGATGGTCGGCAAGTTTACGGTATTGTTCATCCACCTCGATCACGTCAACCACCGGTATGGTGCCAGCAGGAGCATGAACAGTAGGTTCTTCTTCGATGTCGTTTAGTTTATCGAGCAGGAAGAAATTTGCCTTGCCTTTTTTATTGTCATCCAACAGATGGACGGCCTGTAATCCTTCTTCCAGGTTGTTTACAATGTAATAGTTCAGATAAGGTTCAAGAACATTTTCAACTGCTGCCCTGTACTCTTCCTTTACATAAATGATATCGGAAAGAATGGGCGCTGTATGATTCCATCCATTGTTGTTGTGCAGAAATTTTATGCTTTCAGGATATCCTTCCATCGAGTCGATCAGGCTTTTCAGCAGATCGTGCTCATTCTTTTTGGAGTCCAGTTTCCTGTTTTCTTCAGCCAGTGTATGGCGCAGGTCTTCCACTTCAGACTGGGTCTGCAAAATCTGCTCCTTTGTTCTTTCGTGTTGCTCCTGCAGTTGTTTCAGGTCAGTTTTTCTCGATTCGAGTTCCGCTTCTTTGGTGGTTCTTTCTTCTTCGAGTTGATTGAGTTGAGAAGCCCTGCTTTCTCTTTCTTCTTCAATCTGCTGGATCGCCGTTTGCAAGGTTTTGTATCGAAGTGTCCGCCACGGCTACTTTCTTTTCCGCTTCAAACTGGTTGCGCTGTACGGTTGCATTCTCACTCCGGATCTGCGCCACACCCTGTCTCTTGTCGTCGAACAATTGTTTCTGCTTGCGTCGAGCGTTGTTTTCAGTTGTCCCAGCTCTGTGTTCAGCGATTCCAGCTTTGTATTTTCCTCTGCAACCTGCGTTTCGGTGAAGCGAATGCTTTCATCCAGTCCCTTCAGTTGCGTTTCACTTCTGGTAAGGAAATCCTTGAGGTTGGTTTCTTTTTCCTGAAGGAAGTTCAGACGTTGTGAGGCCAGGTTCTTGTCATTCTCTTTTGTGCGCAGATGCTGAAGCAATTCGTTAAACTCGATGCTGCATGGCCTGCAGCGCCTTTTCCTTTTCGATGAAGTCAACTTTTTCCTGTTCCACCTGGGCTTCCTCGGTGGCAGATCTGCGGCTTCTAGTCTGGATCTTTCTGTCAGTTTCGGTTTCAGACTGATGGTTGAGGGATCTCGATAGGTTTCGTTAAACCCTTCGAGGGAAGCCTTTGCAAGTTCAATGCTCACCTCGCGATAATCTTTCTTGATCTCGAAATATTTCTCCGCTTTCTTTGCCTGGTTCTCGAGGGTTTTCAACTGGTTGTTGATCTCAAATAAAAGGTCCTCGATCCGCGCCAGATCCTGTTCTGTGGCTTCGAGTTTATTTTTTGCTTCTTTCTTTCTTGTTTTATAAATGGAAATGCCCGCGGCCTGTTCCAGCATCCTGCGGCGGCTGTTCTCCTTATCCTTGATGATGTCGTCCACCATGCCCAGTTCGATGATGGCATAGGAATCGGTGCTGATGCCGGTATCCATGAAAAGATTCTGGATATCTTTGAGGCGGCAGGTAACATCGTTGAGCCGGTATTCACTTTCTCCGCTTTTATAAAATTTCCGGGTGACCGTAACCGTGTTGAATTCAGTAGGCAGCAGGTTGCGGGTATTTTCAAATGTCAGGCTTACTTCTGCCAGGCCGCTCGCGGAGCGGGTCTTGGAGCCGTTGAAAACAAGGCTTTCCAGGTTTTCCGATCTGAGGTGGCTGATCTTCTGTTCCCCGATCACCCAACGGATACTGTCGATGATGTTGCTTTTGCCGCATCCATTAGGACCAACAATCCCGGTTATATTGTCGTCGAAATTGACAATCGTTTTATCAGCGAAACTTTTGAATCCTTTTATTTCTAAACTCTTTAATCTCACAATTGAATTTTAAAGAAAGTCAGCTCACTCTTACAGATTTTACGCGAATACTGCCTCATGCAAAGCGGCGAAGCAATTTCTCTGCGCCTCTGCGTCGCACGGTGTTTCGCTATTGGCGTGAAATGCAAAGGCAGGCAGGCAAATATAGAGAAATGCTTTCCCAATAAGGTTCTTAGCGCAACTGATTGAATGATAGTTGTTCACGACTTATACACAGATAATCAAAGCTTATGGCCTTTCACCTTCCGTAGCCGGATGGTGGCATTGTGTTTCATGCTGGCAGACAGATACAGTTCATATCTGTTACGTCCATCATATACGACCATAAGCGCGGTATTTGGAGGAAATTTTCCAAGGTTGTCGGCAAACATACTCAGTTCATTGACGGCTTTTGTAGAGTCCAGACCCATATAAATATTTAGGGCCCTGCTGGTGAGGCCTCTTTTTATCAACACTGGTTTTTCATTCATGAACACACTGATTGTGTCGTCGTCAATGTCGCCGTTGTCATAAAAACTTACCCTTATGGAATCGTCGATCACCTCGAGTTCTTTCTCATAAATATTTGTACGCTGCGCGAAGGCCGACACCAGGGCATCAGTGGTTTCCCTGGAGATCTTGTCGGGCTGATTCGAATCGGTCGGCACTGCTTCAGAACTGGAACCAACGCCATTAGCAGTGGTAATAACATCTTCTTCCGGCCGGGGCTGCCAGAATTTTGAGCCGGCAGTGGCCAGGCGCATGGCACTGTCCTGATTTTTTTCATTCGGATCCATCACCATATTCACCCGCAGTTGAGGACAGGTGTAGCGGTATTTTGTAGCGGGATAAAATATGCCCTTCAGGGTGCTACTTACTTTTGACACCATCAACGTACCCCTGAAACGCATCGGGCATTCAATGCCGTTGGTCGACGAGGCATAAAATATGACTGGAAGATTCTGGATGTCCACCTCCCTCGTCTTCTTATCGTAAGTACCGCGGACGAAAAAACTCTGGTAACTGTTTTTGAAGTAGTATCCGAACAGTCCCTCAACCTCATTGCCCTTTTGTTTGAGGATGAATTCTGTGAGGTAGTTACTGGATGCACCACGCATCATCACGTCGGCCCTGCCATACCATGACCCTGTCAGGGTTTGTCCGAAGGCGTGGCCCAGCTGCGTTGCAAGGAATAGAAAAAGCAATAGTCCGGACCTCATTTGATGAATTTTTTCATTTCCCTCTCGGTATCCCTCTGTTTGATGGTTTCTCGTTTATCATACAATTTTTTACCCTTGCCCAGGCCGATCTCCATTTTTGCCAGGCCCTTGTCCGTAAAAAATATTCTCAGTGGAACAACGGTGAAGCCTTTGTCTTTTATTTTTCCTTCGATCTTCTTCAGTTCTTTTTTGTTTAGCAGGAGTTTTCTTTCCCTTGCCGGCATGTGGTTGTTGGACGTGCCATGACTGTATTCCGCAATGTGGAGACTCTTTATCCAGAGTTCGCCGTGATTGAAATAACAGTAGCTGTCATTGAAACTTGCCCTCCCTTCTCTAAGCGACTTTACTTCGGTTCCGGCAAGCACAAGTCCCGCATCATACTTGTCATCTATGAAATATTCATAATAGGCCTGCCTGTTCCGTATTTCCGACATAAATTAATGTGATGCGATGGAGTCCTAATTTTTGAAGAGACTCAAAAGAACCGATATTCTTTGGCGAAGTTCCTTCCTTGGAATGATAAAATCGAGAAAACCATGATCGAGCAGGAATTCACTTCTCTGAAACCCTTCCGGCAGATCTTTTTTGATGGTTTCCCGGATCACCCTGGGGCCGGCAAAGCCGATCAGGGCCCCCGGTTCGGCGATATTCAGGTCTCCCAGCATGCCGAAGGAAGCCGAGATCCCGCCAAAGGAGGGATCAGTAAGAAAAGAAATATATGGGATCCTGGCGTCTGTCAACTGGGAGAGTTTACCCGATACTTTTGCCAGCTGCATCAGCGAAAATGCGCTTTCCATCATCCTGGCTCCTCCCGACTTGCAGATGATCAGCAGTGGCGTTTTGTATTCCAGGCAAAAATCCACGGCCCTCGATATCCTTTCTCCCATCACCGAGCCCAGTGATCCTCCGATGAACTCAAAATCCATGCACCCGATAACGAGTGGCTGTTCGTCAACTTTGCCCGTGGCCATCCGTGATTGAATCGGTGATGTCGGTCTTGGTCCAGGTTTCCTGCAGCCGTTTGCCATATGATTTAAGGTCCGTGAAGCCAAGAAAATCCCTCGATCTGATGTTCTCGAACATTACTTCATACTGATTGTCGTCGAACAGGATCTCAAAATACTCCGAACTACCGATGCGGTGATGATAGTTACATTTCGGACAAACAAAAAGACTTTCCCTTAGTTCGGTAACCGTACAGATATAACCACATTCAGGGCACTTGCTCCATAATCCTTCTGGAGTTTCTTTTTTATCGGCTGTGCTGGTGAGAATTCCTTTTTTAATACGCTTGAACCAGCTTGTTCTTGTCTCTTCACTTTGCCCTTCTTCACCCGCAAGATTGGCTTCAAAATCCTCCTCTTGTCTCATTGAGTCGATTTTAGCGGGCTAAGATAGGGAATTTGCAGTATCACCCTCCTGCGTTATTTTTGCATCGTTCCAACAAGTAATTCATGAAGTGGTCCGACTTTTTCACATCATCCGTAGGCAAGAAATTTGTAATGGCGCTTACGGGTCTCTTTCTCATTTCATTTTTGGTTATTCACGCAGGGATCAATGCCTGTATATTCAATGATCTGCCCATCTTCGACAATAATGACAACGGCGACATGTTTAACAGGGCGGCACATTTTATGGGCAGTTCATATGTGATCCGCATCCTTGAGATCGGACTGTTTGTGGGTTTCTTCATTCATATCATACAGGGCTATTCGCTGGAAGCGAGAAATCTTTCGCGGAGGGGCACAGGTTACAAGATCAACCTCGGCAACAAGGGCAGCAAATGGTATAGCCGCACCATGGGTTTGCTGGGCACATTGTTATTGTTGTTCCTCATCATGCACATCTCACACTTCTGGATTCCTTCCAGATTCGGGGGCCTTGAAGAAGTCGAAGGAACCAAATACCATAACCTCTTTGGGAGAATGGTGGATGTGTTTCAGAACCCATTCATCGTAGTTCTTTACATTCTCGGATGTATTTCTCTTGCCTACCACCTGATGCATGGTTTTCAAAGTGCATTCCGCACCCTCGGATTACACAACAACAGGTATGTTAAGATTATTGGTGGATTGGGAACGACTTTCTCCATCGTGATTCCATTGCTGTTTGCATCTATGCCGGTTTCAATTTACATGGGATGGGTCGCTTAATAATCATGAAAAAATTCTGACACAAGATGCTCAATTCAAAAATACCAGAGGGGAACCTCGAAACGAAGTGGAATGACTATAAAGGTCATGTCAAGCTTGTTAATCCATCCAACAAACGCAAGCTTGAGATCGTGATCATTGGCACCGGCCTGGCAGGAGCTTCAGCAGCCGCAGCACTTGGCGAGCTCGGCTATAAAGTAAAAGCATTCTGTTTCCAGGACAGTCCCAGCGACGAGCGCACAGTATCGCTGCACAGGGCGGCATCAATGCTGCAAAAAATTATCAGAACGACGGCGACAGTGTGTTCCGTCTTTTTTATGATACCATCAAAGGTGGCGACTACCGTGCACGGGAAGCAACGTTCACCGCCTGGCAGAAGTAAGCGCGAATATTATTGACCAGTGTGTGGCGCAGGGCGTTCCCTTTGCCCGTGAATATGGCGGCCTGCTGAGCAACCGTTCTTTCGGTGGTACACAGGTTCAAAGAACCTTTTATGCTGCCGGTCAAACCGGCCAGCAACTGCTGATAGGCGCATACCAGGCTCTGGAAAGACAGGTGGCCCTGGGCAATGTAAAAATGTACACCCGGCATGAAATGCTTGACATCGTGAAAATCGATGGAAAGGCAAGGGGTATGATCTGCCGCGACCTGGTCACCGGAAAACTTGAACGGCATTTCGGTCATGCAGTACTGTTATGCAGTGGCGGTTATGGCAATGTATTCTATCTGTCTACAAACGCGATGGGCAGTAATGTAACGGCTATATGGAAAGCACATAAAAAAGGCGCCTTTTTTGGAAATCCATGCTTTACTCAGATCCATCCGACCTGTATTCCTGTAAGCGGTGATCACCAGAGCAAGCTGACACTGATGTCGGAATCCCTGCGCAATGACGGCAGGATCTGGGTTCCCAAAAAACAAAATGATAACCGAAAGCCGAGTGAAATACCGGAAGAAGAAAGAGATTATTACCTGGAAAGAAGATATCCGGCATTCGGCAACCTCGTGCCGCGTGATGTGGCTTCACGTGCGGCAAAAGAAAGATGCGATGCCGGTTTTGGCGTCGGCAAATCGAAGATGGCCGTTTACCTCGATTATGCGGCTGCCATTGAGCGCTATGGCAAGGGGGAAGCGAATAAGTTGGGCATTACCGATGCAGACACGGCGAAGATTACCGAACTGGGCAAGGAAGTAGTAAAGAAAAATATGGCAACCTCTTCGACATGTATAGCAAGATCACTGGTGAAGATCCATACTACGACGCCGATGCGAATCTATCCTGCCGTGCATTATACTATGGGAGGGTTGTGGGTGGACTACGAACTGACGACCACCGTACCTGGATTATATTCACTGGGCGAAGCGAACTTCTCAGATCATGGCGCCAATCGCCTTGGCGCCTCCGCGCTGATGCAGGGCCTGGCCGATGGATATTTTGTGATCCCTTATACACTTGGCAATTACCTTGCAGATGAGATCGGTACAGCGAGCGATTCCCATTACGCATCCGGCTTTCGAAGCAGCGGAAAAAGAAGTCGGCGAAAGGATTAGTAAACTGATGAACATAAAGGGAACACAAAGCGTCGAAAGTTTCCATAAGAGTCTGGGAAAGATCATGTGGGACAAATGCGGCATGGCCCGTAATGCAAAAGGACTTGAGTGAAGCGATCGAAGAGATCCGGCAATTGAAAAAAGAATTCTGGAGCTGATGTACGGATCCCCGGTCAGGTCAATGAATTCAATAACGAGCTGGATAAAGCCAACCGGGTTGCTGACTTTATCGAACTTGGCGAACTGATGTGTATCGATGCCCTGCATCGCAATGAAAGTTGCGGCGGGCATTTCAGGGAAGAGATGCAAACCGAAGAAGGTGAAGCCAAACGCGACGACGAAAACTTTACATATGCCGCTGCCTGGGAATATGCCGGTGAGAACCAGTGGAACCTGCACAAGGAGGAACTAAATTTTGAAGTTGCAAAACCAACTCAGAGAAGCTATAAATAATCAGACAAACACATTGGAGATATGGATCATTCTACTATGAATTTAAAGTTGGAAGTGTGGAGGCAGGAAAACGCTGAAAAAAAGGGGAAGTTCGTAACCTATGAGGTTTCGGATGTATCACCCGAAATGTCATTCCTGGAGATGTTCGATGTGCTGAATGAAAAACTGATCCACGAAGGAAAGGAACCGATCGCCTTCGACCATGACTGCCGTGAAGGGATCTGTGGTTCCTGCTCGATGCATATCAATGGTCGCCCGCATGGTCCCTGGCATGCCACCACCGTTTGCCAGCTGCATATGCGGGCATTCAAGGATGGTGAAACCATTGTGGTTGAACCCTGGAGGGCAAAGGCTTTCCCGGTGATCAAGGATCTGATGGTTGACCGTTCCGCTTTTGACCGGATCATCCAGGCTGGAGGATATGTTTCAGTCAACACGGGCAATGCGGTTGATGCAAATGCCGTAGCCATTGAAAAGGAAAAGGCGGATTCCGCATTTGCTGCCGCTATCTGTATTGGTTGTGGTGCCTGTGTTGCGGCCTGTAAGAATAGCTCCGCGATGCTCTTCATGGGAGCCAAGGTTTCTCACCTGGCACAGTTGCCGCAGGGACAACCGGAGAAAAAAACGAGGGTGCTGAATATGGTTGCCCAGATGGACAAGGAAGGATTTGGTGCCTGCACGTTTACAGGCGCCTGCGAAGCGGTTTGTCCCAAGGAGATTTCAATTACAAATATTTCCCGTCTGAATATGGAATACCTGGGGGCGGGACTTACTGTGAACAGGTGAGAAATTAAAAATTAAAAATTAAAAATTAAAAATGCTATTATTGCAATCGTTTGCTAAGTACGTTTAGAAAAAGCGCAGATTCGTCTGACAGATCTGGCTTATCCTGTGTAATTGATGCTAAAACTGGAGTATAAGATTTTTAATTTTTAATTTTTAATTTTTCATTTTCCTACTCCACTCTCGTAATCTTCAGCAAAGTTCGTTGGTAAATGAAGATGCACAGGCGTGCTACCCGTGTTCACCACAAGGTCACCGGGTTTGATGAAACCTCTTTCTCTCAGTATCTGTATCTGATCGCTTAGGATCTCATCGAGGCTTTCTTCTTCGGAATAATGAAATGCGCGAACGCCCCAGCTAAGACTCAGCTGGTTGATCAGGCTTTTTTCCTTGGAGAAAATATATAGTGGAGATTCAGGACGATAACTGGATAGCATAAACGCCGTGTATCCTGACTTGGGTCATCCCAACCAGTGCTTCCGCCTTTGTATCGCGGGCAAGTTTACAGGCATTATAACAAATGGCATCGCTGATGAAAGAAGGAGAGTGGGGCTGGGGCACCAGGTCGTCTTCGAGGTTATAACGGTAGTCTGTTTTTTCCACCTCCATGATGATCTTGCGCATGGTTTCAACAACCAGCACGGGGTGTTTACCCGTTGCGGTTTCACCACTCAGCATCACTGCGTCCGCACCCTCAAGTACGGCATTGGCAACGTCCGTGATCTCACTTCGGTTTGGTTTGATCCTGTCGATCATACTTTCCATCATCTGCGTGGCCACAATCACGGGTTTAGCGCGGTGCAGGCATTTACGGATCAGCTGTTTCTGTATCAGGGGAACCTGTTCAATCGGCAGTTCAACACCCAGGTCGCCACGTGCCACCATGATGCCGTCTGACTCAATGATAATATCGCGGATGTTCACCAGGGCCTCCGGCTTTTCGATCTTTGCGATGATCTTGGTCTTGCTTTTTTTCTCCGTCAGCTTACTACGGAGGATAACTATATCGTTCACGCTTCTCACAAATGAAAGAGCCACCCAGTCGAGCTGTTGTTCAATAATGAACTCGAGGTCCACAAGGTCCTTCTCTGTAAGGGCGGGGAGTGAAATTTTGGTGTCGGGAAGGTTGATCCCTTTTTTGGATGAGATGATGCCACCCATTGTCACTTCCACCTTCACGTCGTGGTTCTTTTCGATACCTACCACCTTCACTTCCATCTTGCCATCGTCGATCATGATCTTGTTGCCGATCCGCACATCAGCATGAAGATTTGGGTAGGAGACAAAGATCCGGTCGATATTACCAACCAGTTTTTCATTGGTGAAGGTGAGTATGTCGCCGGGAAAAACTTCGAGTGCGTTATTCTCTATTTCGCCAACCCTGAGTTTTGGGCCCTGCAGGTCACCCAGTATAGAGATATTATATGGTTCGGTAGAATTGATCTTCCGGATATGTTCGATGATCTCGGCTTTGTCCTCGTGACTGCCGTGGGAAAAATTCAACCGGAATACATTTACACCAGCCTTGGTAAGCGCCAGCAGCTGTTCGTAAGAATCACAGGCCGGGCCTACGGTTGCAACGATTTTGGTACGGTGAGAGCTATGAGCGATACCTGCTGCTTTATCCATTGTTTCGTGCAGGTATTTCTTGAGATTTCTTGCCATGTTATTTATTTGCTAATCTTTCGATATAATATATCGGTAAAGGTGAATTCAGCTTGCCAATATCTTCACCATCTTCATGTAATCCTCACTAAATCTTTGTTTTGCCTTGACGGCTTTTTCCAGTGGTGTGTAATGCAATTTGTTATTGATTATTCCCACCATCACGTTGTGTCTGCCTTCCAGCAAACATCCAACCGAGGCATAGCCCATCCTGCTGGCGATCAGCCTGTCGTGACAGGATGGTGATCCACCACGCTGGATATGACCCAGGATACAAACCCTGATGTCGGCTGAGGGCAGATTCTCGGCAATGATCTTACCCACTTCATTTCCGCCCCCGAATTCATCGCCTTCGGCAACAACCACCAGGTTGACCAGTTTTCTCCTCTTTTCCTTCTCCTGCAGTGATTGAACGAGTTCAACCACGTCAGTTTTCTTCTCCGGTATCAGAATATGTTCGGCGCCGGTGGCAATGCCGCTATGTAGTGCGATGTAACCGGCATCACGTCCCATCACTTCAATGATGAACAAACGGTCATGCGCATCTGCAGTGTCGCGGATCTTGTCGATGGCTTCCACAGCAGTGTTCACCGCCGTGTCGAATCCGATGGTAAAGTCGGTGCCCGCCATATCCTTGTCAATAGTACCAGGCACGCCGATGCAGGGAATGTCAAATTCACGGCTGAAAATGTCCGCTCCCTTAAATGATCCGTCGCCGCCAATGACCACAACCCCATCGATGCCGAGGTGTTTGAGGTTATTATACGCTTTTTCTCTACCCTCCCGCGAGTAGAAGTCCTTGCATCTTGCAGTTTTCAGAATGGTTCCTCCCCGCTGAATAATATTTGCAACACTCCTCGAGTGCATAGGAACAATGTCGTTGTCGATCATGCCAGAATAACCCCGCATGATTCCAAAAGCAT
This sequence comes from uncultured Chitinophagaceae bacterium, assembly GCA_963808065.1. GTDB lineage: Bacteria > Bacteroidota > Bacteroidia > Chitinophagales > Chitinophagaceae > Flavitalea. The sequence continues at coordinate 442,088 of CAWEEK010000002.1, read as the reverse complement.
CTAATCCATTATAAATTGCGGTTCTTACTACAGCTCGTATGGCAGCATTCATGCCGGGGGAGTCACCGCCTGAAGTCAGGACCCCGATTTTAGTGACCTTTTTTGCCATGAATCAAAAACAGTTGGATTTGTTTAATACGGTGCAACAGGTGACAAGAATCGTTAAAACTTTCAAATCGTTGAGAAATAAGGCGTAAAAATAAGGTTTTGTTTTCAAAACCAGTGGTATCTCATCAGTGAGTACATTTGTAAACATACTGATATAAAAATTCCGGAATGATTAAATGTGCGTTATTGCTATTCCTTCCATTCTTCATTATGACCGAACTAAAAGCGCAGCTCAACTACCCAAAAACAAAAAAAGGAAAACATTCAGATACATATCACGGAATCAGGGTTAAGGACCCATACCGATGGCTGGAGGATGACACCAGCGCCGCCACCGCAAAATGGGTTTCAGAACAAAACAAGGTCACACATACTTACCTGGATCAGATTCCTTATCTCCAGAATCTCAAAGACCGCTTGTCATCCCTATATAATTATGAACGTTATTCAGCTCCATTCCGTAAAGGAGCATATTATTATTTTTCAAAAAATGACGGATTGCAGAACCAGGCGGTTTTGTACAGGCAAAAGGGCCTCAATGGAACTCCCGAAGTGGTTATCGATCCCAACAAGCTGGCTGCAGACGGAACTTCAAGACTTACTGTGTTCGAGATATCCAAAGATGGGCGCTATGCAGCCTGGGGCATTTCCAAAGCAGGCTCCGACTGGCAAACCTTCCATGTCAAGGATATGAAAACGCTCAGGGACCTGCCTGATGCACTAAACTGGGTGAAATTCTCCGAGGCTGCCTGGCAGGGTAAGGGTTTTTACTATAGTAGGTATCCAACACCAGCAAAGGGCAGGGAATTTTCATCGAAGAATGAGAATCACCAGATTTTCTATCACCAGGTTGGTACCCCGCAATCGGCAGACAAACTGGTGTATGAAGACCAGGTGAATGGCCAGCGCTTCCATACTGTCACAACGAGCCAGGATGAGCGGTACACCTTCCTGGAAATCTCCGACCGGGGAAAGGGTCTGGAAGGCAATGCCCTTTTTTATTCCGACAGTCAATGGGTGGATCAGAAATTCAGACCCATCATAGAAAACATAAGTAAATTCTCTTATACGCCCCAATCGCAAACCTTTGGAAACAAGCTGCTGCTGCTTACTAATCATCTTGCGCCAAACAGTAAGGTGATGATGGTGGACCTCACGAGACCGGCAGTCAAAAACTGGACTACCCTGGTGCCTCAAAAAAAGGAGCCACTTCAACATATCTCACTGGTTGGCGGAAGAATGTTTCTTAGCTATCTGAAGGATGTAAGCTCGAGAATATTTGTGCACACTGTCGACGGAAATTTCATCAAGGAACTCGAATTACCCGGCATTGGTACCGCAGACGGTTTTGATGGAGAAAAAGATGATCAAGTGACATTTTTCACTTTTACTTCATTCAACTTTCCAACAACCATTTATAAGTACGATATCGCCACCGGGCAAACCACTCCCTTCAGAAAGCCACTGATTGATTTCAATCCCGAAGATTATGTTACCGAGCAGCAGTTCTATCCTTCAAAGGACGGAACCAGGATCCCGATGTTTCTCATCCACAAAAAAGGAATTATCAGGAACAGTAAGAATCCCACGATACTATATGCTTATGGTGGTTTCAATGTCTCTCTCAATCCTTCGTTTAATGTAGGCCTGATCCCTTTTCTTGAACAGGGAGGGATTTATGTGGTGGCTAATCTCAGGGGTGGGTCGGAATATGGAGAAAAATGGCATCAGGCCGGTATGCTATTGAAGAAACAAACCGTGTTCAACGACTTCATCGCGGCTGCGGATTACCTCATCAAGAAGAAATACACATCAGTCAGCAAACTGGCCATCTGGGGTGGATCAAATGGCGGCCTGCTGGTAGGCGCCGTGATCAATCAGCAACCCGAACTTTACAAGGTCGCGATAGCTGAAGTTGGCGTGATGGACATGCTCAGGTTCCACAAATTCACAATCGGCTGGAACTGGACAGCCGAATATGGGAACAGTGACAAGGCACGCGACTTCAGGAATCTCTATTCTTATTCGCCACTCCATAATATAAAACCCGGGCTCAACTATCCTGCCACCATCATTACTACCTCGGATCATGACGACAGGGTAGTGCCCGCGCACTCATTTAAATACGCAGCCACCATGCAGGAAATTTATAAGGGAAAGAATCCAATCCTGCTCCGGGTTGAAACCAACTCCGGCCACGGGTCAAGCAACATTACCAAATACATAGAAGCCACTGCCGAAGTTTATGCCTTTACCATGTATAATCTTGGAATGGACTGGCAATGATTTTGATTATAAAATGATTATTATGAAAATATTGGTTACAGGTGCAAACGGACTTCTCGGGCAAAGCCTCATAACGCGTTTGCTCGGGAAAGGGCATCAGGTAGTTGGGACGGGAAGGGGGCAGGTCAGGCTGCAAGATCCTGTTCAACAAGGATATGAATATGCAAGCCTCGACATCACCGATGGTCCGGCCATCGAAGCGCTGATCACCGAGGCGAAGCCGGAAATTATTGTTCATGCCGCAGCGATGACCAATGTTGACGAATGCGAACTCAAGAAAGCGGATTGTTACAACAACAATGTAAGTTCTACAAGATTCATCATCGACGCCGCCAAAATGGTTGGTGCGAAGCTAGTCTATGTCTCCACTGATTTTATTTTCGATGGTACGGCGGGTCCATATTCAGAAGATGCAGAACCTGCTCCCGTCAATTATTATGGTAGCACAAAACTGATCGCGGAAAACGCGGTGATGCAATCAGGTCTGGAATGGGCCATTGCCCGAACCATACTTGTATATGGTGTGGCGCCCACAACGGGAAGAACCAACATCGTGAGCTGGGTAAAACAAAGTCTTGAGGCCGCCAAACCGATAAAGATGGTCACCGACCAGTGGAGAACGCCAACCTTTGTGCACGATCTTGCCGCAGGGATCATCCTGATCATTGAAAAAGGCGCGACCGGGATATTTCATATTTCGGGCGAGGAATTGATGACGCCATATGAGCTGGCTATCGCTGCAGCGCGATTTTTTAAACTGGATGAGCAACTGATTGGCGAAGCTTATTCACCTGAGATCAAGCAACCCGCAACAAGGCCGCCAAAAACCGGATTTATTATTGACAAAGCAAAAAAACAACTGGGTTATGCCCCGGTGAGTTTCCAGGAAGGATTGCGTCAGATCTTCAGCCAGACATCTTAGTTGCTGTGTTCAGGAAGTTTTGGCTCGAGGAATACTTCGGCCATCATGCATCTTGCACTGCCACCGCCATTGATTTCAATGGTGTCGAGCGGTGAATGAATGATCCGGTTAAACGCTTCAAGTGTAATAACCTGTTTAGGATCCAGTGCCTGATAAGCCGCACTGGACATGATAAGCAATGGTTCTCCAACGGCATTTTGTATCTGCAGCATGTTACCCGCAAATTGATTCATCTGTTGGGGAGTTATATTCAGTAATTTTTTTCCCGATGAAACGATAGCCGCTTCAACGGCATTTTTTTGTGCCTGATCAGGTATGGCCTCCAGGCAGACGACCACATACTTATCTGCCACGCACATCAACACATTAGTATGATAAATTGATCTGCCCCTGCTGTCCTTTGCTTCGAAGATGACGGGTTCATAGTCCATGATGGAACAAAATTCTTCTACCAGGGCGCTGTCTGTGCGTGGCGACAAACAGGCATAGGCAATCCTTCTGTCACGATCCAGAACCAGGCTCCCCGTTCCTTCCAGATAGGTATTGTTTTTTTCGTGCTGGGTAAGATCGATAATATTGTTCACGAGAAATTTCTGACGGATCGTTTCAAGCACAAAAGGCTTTCTTTCCAGTCTCCGGTTTTCCGCAAACATGGGGTAAAGCACCACGTTGCCCAACTCATGAAAAGAGATCCAGTTATTGGGAAAAATCGAATCGGGTGTATGTGGTTCGGCTGTATCTGGTACCACAGTAACATCGACCTTGTTTTTTCTCAGCAATTCAACGAAGTCATCAAATTCCTTAAGAGCCTTCGTCTGTGCATCCTGCGAAAAACCAGTACTCTGGAATGAATTATTTATGGCAGTCTGTTCATTGAATGTAAAATGAACGGGACGGATCATCAATATGTGGGAAGTGGCTGACATGTATAATCGTTATTCGAGGTCATCACGATACAAAGGCAGGCTCATACAATGAAAGCCGCCCCTGGCCCGGGATAGTTCGGCGGAAGGAATCAGTATTAGCATGTTTTCCAGTGAGTCCACCTGCCTGCTGTTGTTTTCGAAGGCTGCGATCAGATCCTGCGCATCGATGATTTCGAAACCTTTCTGTCGAAAGGCTTCCACCGTCTTGTCGTTGCGGTCGTACCCAAGTATCACTCCTTCTTTAAGTGCAAGAAGATTACAGGAATCCGTCCATTGTTCACGGGCATCAAATGGAAATTCGTTATTGCCGGAATAAATGAACTGAACCTTTCCCTTGGATTCCAGGTCGTGCTCACTGATATCGGTAAGCAGGTCTTCCAGCGTATCGAAGTATTTAGGATTGTCGATGTCTTTTTTCCGGAATTGAATTATTCTGAGTTTGTCTTCCTTCTTATTTCCTTCGAGTATGCGCTGAACCATGTCGTCGTTCTCATGTTTCATCGATTTTTTTGAAAAGAGGCCCAGCATCACCCATACATTTCTTTTGATCTGTGTGAAGACGGTGTCGATGTGCATGTAATCCCTTTTCTTCGGGATCCGGATGATGGTGATCTTCTTAACAATATTTTTACCGAACAGCACTTTGATCGCCAGGTGGGCGGCTTCGAGTGTGGTTCTTTCGCTGATGCCGATCAAAAGATGGTCCCTCGTCACCACCATCACATCACCACCTTCCAGCGTTACCTTACGGTCTTCCCCGTCTTTGGGAAGCAGGAAATGATGGGCGGTGTCGGGCAGCTCGATGATGTTGTTTTTGTATTCCCTGAACAATGGATGATTATAGAAAATGTATCTGGCCAGCAGGGCTTCCCTGATCCTGGCCTGTCGTGCCGGCTTGTTCAGCAGCACATGGCGGTTGATCACAATCCCAATGTCGCGGGTGAATATAAAATTGGGTATTGGAGGGAAAAGCATGTGCTGATCATCGACGGAGCCGGTGATAAAGGTCCTGGACAATTGTTCGGATGAGCACTTGAGGAGTACCTGCTCTGTTTCATAGGAACAGCTTTCTATGGCACATACGGAGGCGACCAATTTCAGCCGAATCTCATGGTCGTTAAGAATGTCGGCCAGCAGGGTTTGAAGTTCAACAACCTTGTCGGAGTTGAAAAAAGCCTTATGTCCGGGTTTATAGAAATCCCTGTTGTTTTCAGGTGCGTCCAGCACGGCGAGCTTACCCTTGATCTTTTGCGGATCGAGGAAATAAAGAAGGATCTTGGTGTAATAGTCATACTCTTTTTTCCGGATCGTATCGAGATGTACGATGTCTTCAAATAACCAGTCCTGCGCTTTAGATGGAACGACTTTTCCTAATCCGCTGTCCGGGCTGTGGACAAGCACTCTTCTGAGCCTTCCGATTTCTGATGAAACCTGAAGAGGATTTTTGTCTTGGCTGCTCATAGTGCGTGAAGGTAACAAATGTTCGTTAAGGCTGGATGGGCTTAGAACTCTGGGGCCTATATTTGCAGATATGTCCAAACTGATTCATGAGTTGCAGGAAACAGTATCGTTCATCAGGTCCAAATATCCTGCAATACCTCTAGCGGGAATAGTTTTGGGAAGCGGGCTTGGAAATTTTTTGAACGAGCTTACCGTTGAAGCGTCTATCCCTTACAGTGAAATTCCCCATTTTCCCGTGTCCACCGTAGAAGGTCATGCGGGCAAGCTTGTGTTTGGTAAACTATCGGGAAAGACGGTGGTGGTGATGGCAGGTCGATTTCATTTTTACGAGGGGTACTCTGCGGCAGATGTCGCCTATCCCATCCGGGTGCTCAAACTCCTGGGCATAGAACAACTCCTGCTTTCAAATGCGGCCGGCGGTGTGAATCCGGCTTTCCGTGTTGGCGACCTGATGATCATAAGGGATCACATCAGTATGGCCATCAACAATCCTTTGCTGGGTGTGAATGAGGACGAACTTGGTCCGCGGTTTCCTGATATGAGTGAACCATATAGTCTGAGACTGATCGGCATAGTGAAAAAAATCGGCGAAGACCTGAAGATCGACCTTCACGAAGGCGTTTACTTCGGTGTTACCGGACCTACCTTTGAAACAAAGGCTGAATACAAAATGATTAAATTCCTTGGAGCGGATGCAGTGGGAATGAGTACGGTGCAGGAAACGATCGTTGCCGCACATATGGGACTACCCGTATTTGCGATTAGTGTAATCACCGATCTGGGTATAACAGAGCATGATCAGGTTATCACCCACGAGGACGTGCTGGCTGCGGCGAAAAATGCCGAACCGTTGCTCACCGCCATTTTCAAACAACTGGTTGCCAAATTGTAATCTGTTCATGCTGAAGCCTTCTTTCATAACCGGTATCTTCTTTGTCCTTTTGGTGATCTGTTCCCTCGAGGCCTGGGCACAGCCGACCATGCCAAGGAGGATTCCAAGACCATCTTCCAGTGGGGGAGGCAAGGACTCCATTGGTCACAGGACGGGCTTCGAGGACTCAATCACCATACGGTTCAGGTATCTCGATTCCAGCAAGATGCAGACCTTCGATTCCTCTATCTACGATTTTACAAAAAGACTTCCCATTCCCTGGTATCATTATCATCTGGGCAACCTCGGTAATGCTACCAATAGTATGATTTTTACACCCAGACTAAATTCAGGACTGGACCCGGGATTTCATGCTTATGATGTGTACACCTATAAAGACTATGAGACGAAGTTTTACAATACTACCCGTCCGTATTCCGAACTGATCTATCAACTTGGAAGCCGGCTGGAGCAGGTAATCGGACTGAGCCAGACGCAGAACATTCTGCCGAACTGGAACGCCGCCTTTAGTTACAGGCTGATCAATTCGGCAGGCGTGTACCAGAACCAGAATACCAATCACAATAATTATCGTTTTAGTTCCTGGTACCAGTCGCCCAACAAACGATACCAAAATTTCCTGATCCTTCTTGGAAACAAACTGGAATCCGGTGAAAACGGCGGTATCGGCACCGAAGAAGACTATCTCGCCACCGTTTCACAACGCGGTTCTATTCCTACCCAATTAGGCTTAAACACAGGCGGCAATAGAAATTTTCTTTCATCGGATATCCGTACCGGCGCCAAGTACACCGATGCTACTTATCTGATGCGACAACAGTACGACCTCATCGGTGACAAGGATTCAATAGTTACGGATTCCTCTGTCATACCCTTGTTCTACGCGCGTTTGAGGGCTGAACACACCATCAGCTACAAGACAGTTAAATACCGTTTTTCAGACATGGATGCGTATGTGGATAGCACTTACTACGCCACTAAATACAACATGATAGGGATGGGAGTTCCCAATACGACCTACATCATCCAGGACCTCTGGACCGACCTTACAAATGACTTTTCATTGTATCAATTCCCCGAAGCCAAAAACTCGCAGCAATTCATTAAGGCTGGTGCCGCCTTCCAGATGCTTACTTCTTCGTTTGATACCGGCATCACGAAATCCAATTACCACAATTTTATGGTTCATGGGGAATACCGCAACAAGACCCGGAATCAGAAATGGGATGTGGAGGCAGTCGGCATGTTGTACATAAATGGATTGAATGCCGGCGATTACAATGCGCACATCAGCCTGAGACGGGAGATCAGCAAAAAAATCGGCTCCCTCACCCTTGGTTTTTCAAACGCCAATCGTACACCATCATTTATTTATGATACGCTCAGTTCTTTTTATCTCGGCGACAAAAACCGCAACTTTAAAAAAGAAAACAACACGGAGATCTATGGAATCATAGACCTGCCGCGACTTAAGGCCCGCATAACAGGACGATACACCCTGCTGAGTAATTTCAGTTATTTCACGCAACTGAAGCAGGCGGAACAGTATCCGACAGTTTTCAATATTCTTCAGCTGACTGCTGAAAAGCAATTCAGGATCGGCGGCAATTGGAACTGGCGAACCTGGCTGGTGCTTCAGCAACCAACGGGTGATCCACCTTTGAATCTTCCCGTATTTCTTACCAGGAACCAGATCGGTTACGATGGGAACCTCGGTTTCAAAAACCTGCTGATCAGTTTTGGGTTTGAATTCAGGTATTACACACCTTTCCGCGCCGATGCCTATTCGCCATTGCAGGGACAGTTCTACTACCAAAGCGATTCTACCGCTAAACTCGACTTCCCCGAAACCGCATTTTATCTGCACTTCAGAATAAAAAGCTTCACCGCCTACCTACGCGCGGAAAACCTAAACACCTATCAGAAAGGTGGATTTACCAAAAACAATATCATCTCCCCCAATTATCCGTATCCGGGTTTGCAGATAAGGATTGGCGTATACTGGAGTTTTGTCAACTAAAGAAATATACTCAACGCGGCTTCTTCTTCCTCTTCTTATTTTTTTATTCAGGTCGTTCAGATAAGCCCTGGTCTGATCAGGATAGATGGCCACGCGATGCGTACGTACAAAATCCGGGGAGGATTTATCCCTGTCGTTAGCAACAAGAAAAATATTTTTTGAGGGCAACATAGGCATGTGACAGGAGATGCAATTTGTTTTGATGTCAACGGCTGTCGCCGGAAAACCCGCAAATTTATGAACTGTCTGCTGGTGGCATCCCTGGCATCGTTGCGAAAAGAGATCGGGTGCATTCACTTCTTCTTTGTGTACATTATGACAGGAAGAGCAGGTCATCTCCGACATACGGAAACACTTGCTGGAGGTCAACAGGCCATACTGATTTCCATGCACATCGAGTGCCGCTGCTGTGTCTTCACTATAGGTGGCGGTGGAAAATTGGTCGAGTGTGTCACCCGTCCTGAAACTGAAGGGAGGACGCAATTCTTTGCGAAATCCGGAATGACAGAGCGCGCAGGCATCGAGTTGCCTCTGCCTGGTCAGTTTAGCCGGACCAGTGATAAACCTGGCCGATTTCTCTGATGGATTGGCCAACTGAAATTCCACATGTTGTGCGCCGGGTCCATGACATCGCTCGCAGTCAACACCATATATAATGGAGTTCTTTACGAATTGTTGGTTGTCACCATCGGGAATCATCCTGGCATTCGTGCTGTGGCACTCCATGCAATGTCCCGGGATGATTCGATCGTACCTGGGCACAGAGAGGGGATAACTGGGGCTGATCACCCAGCTGTGGCCGGGAGTGTAATAGGACACTGGCAATTGAAACAGCTGATCATTGTTCCAGAACAGGTAGGTCTGACCCTTTCTACCCGAACCGATGACGATGTCGAAAGGCGCGGACTGAGATTCCTGATCATTGATCCTGGAGGATTGCACATAGTGATCACCCTGCTTTTCAATCACCACTTTTATAAAGGGGTTGTAATTCAATTCGTTGTTACCTGCAGTAAAATTTCCTTTGATTGATGTGCTGTCTGCCAGGCGGGAAGTAAGATAGTGAGCAGTTTTCCTGTGGCCTTCCACCAGCTCACGATGACAGGAGAAGCAGGCGGCGGAACCTGCATAGCCGCTGTCAGCCGGACTTTTTGCAGGAGTGGGGCGTAAGGGTTCGTATGCAGAGATCAGGGTGCTGCCGCCCCAGCACAACGAGACGAAAAGCAGAAGCGCAAGCAGTTTGTTTAGCGAGTATCGCATGGATCGAAATTATCCCCCTGGTAAATTTACCGCAACGGGTGCGGATTCCATGGTCCGGCGTAAGAATATTCCCCACGAACGAAGGTCTCACGCAAAGGCGCAAAATTCGGTTTCACGCAAAGAATACGCAAGAAGCGCAAAGACGCAATAAAAGCAGGAGTCTCTTGTGTAATCTTTGCGTGAAACAAATTTGGAAACACTGCCAAAAGTTACTATATTCGCCTAAATAATATTTTAGACTCACCTAAAAATTAATTTAGAAAGACTTAATATGCGTTTGTTGATGTTCATCATATTGCTCGCTGGGTTTCAGACCGCCAGGTCCCAGGTGAAGGTTACCATCGTGGTCAAGGACAAGAATACCTTTGAACCCATTCCGGGAGCCACCATTACTACTACGGGCAATAAGCTGTATTCAGCCGGAAACAGTGGTCAACTCCGACTTAATGCCGACAGCCTGCTCACCGAAATTGTGGTTAGTGCCGCCGGCTTCCAATCCGACACGATCGCCATCAACCCCCACAAAACAAGACTTGACGTCCTTCTCGAGCCCTCGGGAAATTCCCTGCATGAAGTGGTGGTTACAGGAACCATGCGACTGGTGCAGCGCTCCGCCAGCCCTGTGCCGGTAGAAGTGTACACCCCGAAATTTTTCCTTAGAAATCCAACCCCTTCGTTATTTGATGCCATGCAGATGGTCAATGGCGTAAGACCCCAGTTGAACTGTAATATTTGCAACACTGGCGACCTGCACATCAACGGCCTGGAAGGCCCTTATACCATGGTGCTTATCGACGGCATGCCCATAGTCAGCAGCCTTGCCTCGGTATACGGACTGTCTGGCATTCCCAACTCCCTGGTGGAAAGGATAGAGGTGGTCAAAGGGCCGGCCTCCTCACTATATGGGTCGGAAGCCATCGGTGGACTAATCAATGTCATTACAAAAAACCCCGACAAAGCGCCAAGTCTGGCAGTGGACGTTTCCGGAACAAGTTGGGAAGAATACAATATGGACCTCGGCCTCAAATACCGGATGGGCGAAAAAGCCACCGGCCTGCTTGGAATAAATTATTTCAAATACGACCGGCCAACAGACCGGAATCATGATCATTTTACAGACCTCACCCTGCAGGACAGGATCTCGGTGTTCAACAAAATCAACTTCAAAAGAAAGCACGGCAGACAGGCGAGTATTGCCATCCGATATGTCAATGAGAATCGCTGGGGTGGAGAGATGAATTGGAATAAAAATTTCAGGGGCGGTGACTCTGTGTATGGCGAAAGCATCTACACCTCAAGGATCGAAGTACTTGGAAATTATCAATTGCCTGTAAAGGAAAAGATGGTCTTCTCTTATTCAGTAAACCAGCATGATCAGAATTCGGTGTACGGTTCTGTGTCTTTTATTGCCAGGCAACAGGTGGCTTTCTCGCAACTGACCTGGGAAAAAGACTTGCACAATCATGGTCTGCTTGCGGGAGCCGTGGCTCGATACACCTGGTACGACGACAACACAACGGCCACCTACGACAACCTTAATAACAAAGAAATCCCCGACAAGATATTATTGCCCGGCATCTTTGTACAGGATGAAATCTCCCTCAACCCCAGGCACAAACTATTACTCGGCGCCCGCTACGATTATGACAAACGGCATGGACATATCCTGACTCCGAGGTTTGCCTACAAGTTCACACCATCAGCGGCCAACGTATTCCGTTTCAACGCGGGAACCGGTTATCGCGTGGTTAATATTTTTACGGAAGATCATGCCGCGCTTACCGGAGCAAGAAAAGTGGTGATCGGCGAGAAACTGAAACCGGAGAGAAGTATCAATGCCAATGTCAACTACCTGAAAAAAATTCATGGCAAAAGAGGCCTGATCACTATTGACCTTTCAGCCTGGTACACACACTTCACCAACAAGATCATCGCTGACTATACTTCAAACACACAGGAAATACGATTCAACAATCTTGACGGTTATTCCGTTTCGAAGGGGCTCAGTGCTAACCTCGAATTTGTCCATACCAGTTCCCTGAGGGTGTCGGCAGGAACAACCCTGATGGATGTGAGCATCACCACCAGGGATCAATCAGGAAAAATGAACACCCGCAAGCAATTGCTCACCGAGAGCTGGGCGGGCAACTGGACGGTGTCCTACACCGTCAGACCGCTGCGTCTTTCTGTTGACTATACCGGCAATATTTATGGCCCAATGGATCTGCCGCTGTTGGGGCCACTTGATCCCCGCTCACCCAAATCCCCGGTCTGGAGTATACAGAATATTCAGTTATCAAAAAAACTGTCGAAAGAGTTTGAAATTTACACAGGTATTAAAAATCTGCTTGACTGGACCCCCGCAAAAAATGCACCCTTCATCATAGCAGGCGCCAGCGATCCATTTGATAAGAAAGTTCTTTTCGACAATAGTGGTCAGGCTGTGCCCACAGCCGACAATCCTTACGGATTGACCTTCGACCCGAATTATGTTTATGCGGCCAACCAGGGCAGGAGGGTCTTTCTGGGCCTTCGTTATACGCTGGGCGGGAAATAATCATGGTTCGAAAAAACAAATGGATCCGCCCACCCAGTCCTTGTCTTTGTTGTACCTGACGCCAATCATTTTTCCCTTGCTCAGCCTGGACAGGTTGATAACCGGTTCGGGACGGGCGGCTCCATCATTCCATAAATACATCATCCTGATTTCTACCTTGGCGGGATCGGAGGGAGTGAGAATCGCGTTCGCATATTTCACTTTCTTCTGCAGTATCCAGTTCTGCGGGTCGTCAATACCCGCAATGGCTTCGGCATTTACATCGATGATCACTCCCTGGCCCGCAAAAGAGAACAAGGGCTTTACCACATAGTTTTCGAGGTCCGGAGGTAACTGCTTCACCTGGTCGAGAAAAAAAGTCTGGGGCACGAAACGGTGATGGATAAATGGGAGGGTAAACTTGCTCACCCTGTAAAACCAGTTGGGATGGGGTATCCACTCGACTTCAAAGTCATCCGTGATGTCTACATGCTTGCCAAGATCGGTCCTTGAACGAAGGTCATCAAAGATGATCCTGTTATATATCCTCAACACGCGGGTTTTCACGCCGTCTTTGAGATAGTACAATTTACGCCCTTCGCTAAATAATTCGGTTATACATACAGGTTGGATACCCGTGAGGTCCTCTGTGAAATAGAAGTCTACTCTGGTCTTCTGAGCATGCGGTTTGATTTCGAGCAATATGGTATTTTCAGGGGAACTCTTTCCCAGCAACACTTCTGAGAAAAGTTTTTTAAGGGAAGCTTCATCATGGTTGTTCAGGTAATGACTGAATGCGTCTGGAATGGAAAAATGTTTTCTCTGTATTTCACCAAAAAAAACCTGCAGGCCAAAAAGGCTGGGAAAGCCCTGCATCTCGATAAGCTGTGGTTCCAGGCCTCCACTTTCGTTTATGCAGATGCCAAAATCGAAGACCAGCATGGAGGGATTTTTTTCATTCCCCTGTACAAATTCATGAGCGGGGATGCTGCGGTCGGTCTGTTCTTTAAAGCCGGGGTCAACAATCAGGTCGATAATATGTTCGCAGGTTTCCAGCATTTGGTCGCGAATGATTGCGGGTACAAACACAGGTGTTTCCGCAATGCGAAAGTCTATGGAACCTGGGTGCGCGCTTTCAAGCTCGCTCAGAAAACCCTGGTATTTCTCGGCAGTAAATTCCTTGTTGAACTGATGTCGTAATGCTGGTATCATAACCCCGCTACTTTAATTGTATACCTTAAAGTTATTGGTTGGCGGGGCATTTTTACAACAAAAACGCTGCTGATATCGCCGGCGGAGGAAGGTGCTGTATTTTAGAAATAATTGGTGTGGCTCAATCCCTGACAGCAGAGGCGATCTGATTTAATTCCCGGATCTTGTCTCGGGCTTTAAGTTTCACTCCTGTATTTCCGGAACCAGACAGGGTTTGAAGGGTTTTCATTGCATCGGCAAGCAATTCCTTGCGCTGCCTGGAATTCGAAATGATTTTCTTTGCATCGGCTCGGGACAAGCTGCAATCGACCCTGGCAAAATTCAGCTCGGCCTGCAGATCTCCGATCTCTTCTTCCATTTTTGACATCCTGGTGCGTGCCGCGAGTCTCACGGCATCTTCGTTACTTCCTGACTGCCGCAAGCCATTCAGTTGCGCGCTAAGGCTCTCGTTTTCCTTTTTCAGATTTCTATTGATATTCGAAAGTTGAGTAGCCTGTTCCTCCATTTGTGCGATCTCTGCCTCCGGATTATTTTTGGATGACTTGTATTGTTTTCCTGATCGCAACTCGCCGTTGTCATTCTCTGTTGTTTTCCTCCTGAGTTTGTTCTCCAGGCTGGCGATAAGATTGTTCTGCATATTCAGTTCATTCTTCAAATCCATGAATTCTTTCTGAGATGAATTCATAATTACCTGTTTTCCAGTCATAGAGTTCCTTAAAGTTGAGAGGTATTTTCTGTTGTCGAGCGCCATCCTGAATGTGCTGTTGATGCTGTCGATCATGACCACATTTGCCCACACGTTGTAATTGTCGGCTTCCTTCTCCATGCTATCGATCGTTCTGTTCAGCAAGGCTTCGGCGGCCAATATCCTGGCGCTGAGTTCCTCAGTTTGCCGGGAAGGGGCATTACTCATTATCAGGCTGCCATACTGTTTGTCGAGCTTTTGGAGGTTGCTGAATAGCATGTGCAGTTTTAGTTCATTGGTTAGCACTTGTTTTTGCTCCGCGATCTTTGCCTCTATTGGAGCGGCGTCAGCTCTGGTGGCGCCAATAGAATTAATGCCCCAAAAGGCCGCTATCACTAATACGATAGCAGCGATACCTGCCACGAGGTAGCCGGTAAGTCCCGTTTTCCTGCCAATATTGTCGTTGGTTTGTTTCGGATCCATTTGTGGTGTTTGATTAATGAATAACCTGAATAAATTAAAATCGAAGGGCTATTCCTGCCTGCATGCCCACATAGGTGATGGGTATGCGCTGGATGATCGTTCTCATCGGTTGGTCCGGATTCGAAATAATCTGATCTGAACTCAGGTTTTTCTCGAACATAAGCTCCTTGTCGGAGACCGGGAGCGTGGACACCAGTTCCTGCCCATCTACAGTAAAACTGGTAAGACTCCTGGCCCTGACTACGAAAACGATGTGTGAGAACTGCAATTCAGCGAATGCCCTGACCTTTTCAGTGATCCTGACCTGGGCGCCGATGCCTCCCATGAAGCCTATCGAGGGATTTTTGATACCCCATTCGTAGGTTTTCTCTGAGTGTGAAGCGGAATCCATAAAGAATCCCTGCCATCCCTTGCTGTAAACCTGGCTGGTTTTTTCTTTCTGCAGGCTGTTGGGCCTAACGGTGACTACCAGTCCAACTTTATTGTAGATAAAGAATTTTGGGCGGGATACCGCTTTGAAGGTGATGTTCGGAGAGAAGGTGAGAAGGGTAGCATCATAACTGGTGGTCACTCTTTCCTTGTAAGAATATTCGCTGCCCTGCGCTCCTCCCGACATTAGCTGATAAAAGGAGGAATCCCTGTTTTTGCTGATGATGCTCGAAAAATAGTCGATGTCCAGACCGATATTGATAAAATCATTGATGATGTAAGAGATGCCCGCCCCGACCCTGAAGCCCTGTCCCAACCCGCGGGTGGGAGCCTTGTACTGGGTGGTTTTAACGGGATCATTGTTTTCTATCACTTTCATATCGATGGATTTGACATCATCTGGATAAAACTTGAAGGTAGACCCGAGCGCAAAGGCATAACCGCCATGTATGTTCACTGTAAATCGGGGCTCCTTCTTCAGAACAAAGTCTGGCTTGGTACTATCCTTAAAATCATTTTTCCAGGATTTTTTTTTCTGGGCCATAAGGCTCATGGAGCTGATCAGCAGTAAGGAAGGCAGGAGTGAATAAAGCTTCATAAAACATAAGAATTAGCAGTAAAAACAGGGTGCAACTGCAAATACGAAATTGGATCCCGTTAGGATTTACTTAACAGGTATTTTTTAAATTTTCTCCATGATCATTTTGGGATCTGATATTGCGTCTCTTTCTTTTCCTAACTTTATTTACAGTTCATGTTCTAAATTTTCAGCACCAAGTGATGACTCCTGTTGATCTGAAAGATATTGCCTACAGGATCGCCGGTAATGATCATTCCGCTTTAAAAAGGCTGTACGATCATTACAATGACAGCTTCTATCAGCTTGCATTTGCCATTGTCCATTCCGCCGAAATGGCCGAAGAGATTGTGGAAGATGTGTTTATCCAGGTGTGGAAAAAACGTTCCAGGATAGCAACGGTGGAGAATCTGCATCTCTACCTTTATGTTACCACGCGGAATATCAGCCGCAGCTACCTCAGAAAATACCGGAAACAGCGGTACATCAACTTCGATAATCTCGCCCTGCCGTATTTCAGGATTGAAATCACCCCCGAGGACATCATGATCTCAGGCGAGGTGATTCAGCGCGTCAACACCGTGATCAATGAACTGCCCTCAAAGTGCAGGCTGATATTCAAATTGGTGAAAGAAGATGGTTTGAAACACAGGGAAGTGGCTGAATTGCTGCACCTGAACGTGAAAACCGTTGAAAACCAGGTAGGCATCGCCCTGAAGAAAATTCACGCCGCGGTAAAAGTTCATCTGCCTTACCGAACAAAATTTTAATCAGCCTTGGGGGTATCCTGCCCCTATCCGCGTTTATTGTTGTGAAAGCGGATGCACCCTTCCCTTTCTTTAAATCAGATTGATTGATGATGATTCCCGAAAAATTCTGGGTACTACTCGCCCGGAAAAAATCCGGTGAAGCTACGGCCACTGAACTCGAGGAACTCAGGCGTATGCTCCGGTCCAATACCCTGAACGGGTACACCTCCGATGTGATCGATTCACTTTGGGAAGCCCGAATGAAAGCATTTCCCGAAAGAGTGCCGGAAGAAAGACAGTGGGAAAGGATTGTCGGCAGAACTAAAGCAGGCAGAGCGTCCACCTCCCTCGCGTGGATCACCAGATACGGTTGGCAGGTAGCGGCGGGATTTTTGGTGGTTTGTTCTCTGGTGGTAGTGAAATTTTATTACAAGCAGGATAAACCTCCCGAGCTCACCAACACAGCTTTGCGAAACCTCAACCATGTGGCCACAAGGCCTGGCTCAAAGTCGAAGGTGGAATTACCGGACGGCACCCAGGTATGGCTGAACGGTGAAAGCCGGATCACTTATGCCAATGGCGACTTTGGAAAAACAAACCGCGAAGTGGTACTTGTCGGTGAAGCCTTCTTTGACGTGGTAAAAAATGAGCAGATCCCTTTCATCATTCACACTGGCCCCGTCAATATCACGGTGAAAGGCACGGCATTCAATGTAAAAGCCTATCCAACAGAACCCACAATTGAAACTTCGCTGGTTCGCGGCCTGGTAGAGATCACCACCACAGGCGACCCGGACAGAAAGATCATGCTCAAACCCAATGAGAAGATCATCATCCCCGTCAAGCGCGATTCAGAACACGCGTTAGTAAGAACAACTGACAGTACCGAGAGCGAACTGTATTCCATCACAAAAATAGCAAGCTCATCGTCCGGCCCATCGGAAATAGCCTGGATCAGGAATCAGCTGGTATTTGATGATGAACCATTCGAATCGATTGCGCCAAAGATGGAAAGCTGGTATCACATAGTGATACATTTCACCGATGAGTCGCTGAAAAAACGAAGGTTCTCCGGTGTGATCGAAAAAGAAACGATCAGGGAAACCCTTGAAGCCATGCAACTCTCTAATCATTTCAGTTATACAATAAAAGGCAACGAATTGTGGGTAGGAAAGAATATTCCAAACTAACTAAAAACAAAAACTTCATGAATTAATCCAGGTGAATAAAAAAAGGGAAATGCTGGTAACATTTCCCTCCGAAATCGGGAACCGGCTTCATTTCGGCCGCTTCCTTCTTATCTAACAATTCATTTCGAAATTATGAAAAAAACACGAGCCCTCAGGAGAAGGGCGGTCCTGAAGTTTTTGATTATAATGAAGCTATCCACTTTTTTCATTTTTGTTCTGAGTTTGCAGGCTTTCTCCTCAGGCTATGGCCAGAACAATATCAATCTTTCTATCAAAAATGTCGGGATCAAAAAAGCGATCAGTGCCATCCAAAAGGTTAGCGAATACCGCTTTGTTTACAACGACGACATTTTACCCAAGAACAAAAGAGTGTCCATTTCGGTAAAGGAAGCCTCGATTCAGGAAGTGCTGAATGAATTATTTGTGGAAACCAGCCTTACCTATCGGATCATGAATCAGAAACTGATCGTGATTTCGACAACTCAACCGGCGATACCGTTTGGCGTTTCAGGAACCGTTAGACTAAAAGATCAGGCAGGGGCGCTGACTACCTCTGCCGGAGTTGTGGTTCGGGAGGTTGGCACATCGAATGCGACCACAACGGACGACCAGGGACGGTTCACCCTCAATGTGGCAAATGGAAATGTTCAGTTGGAAATCACCCATGTGGGATATAAGAGCACGACTGTGGGAGTGGGCAACCAGCCAACCATCGACATCACATTGGAAACGGAAGTACAGCAACTGACCGATGTAGTAGTCACGGCGTTGGGCATCAATCGCCAGAAAAAATCACTGACCTATTCGGCGCAATCACTAAAGGGCACCGACCTCAGCGAGTCGAGGAATGTGAATGTAACCAACGCAATGTCCGGAAAAGTGGCGGGGCTGACCATCAATAAAACGAATTCAGGACCCGGTGGTTCCAACAGGATCATATTCCGTGGGAACAGATCCATAGCAGGAACCAATCAGCCCCTGATCATTGTAGATGGCGTGCGGATAGACAACGATGCCAAGGCTTTTGCAGATGTTGCGCTATTCGGAGGCAGGGATAATGGGGATGGCATCTCCAACATCAACCCCGATGATATCGACAACATGAGTGTGCTCACTGGTGTGTCCGCGGCCGCGCTTTATGGATCAGACGCGGCAAACGGTGCGATTATCATCACAACAAAGAAGGGTAAGATCGGCAAGGGGCTCGGCGTTCAGATATCCAGTTCTGTGACTACGGAGAAGGCCATGATCCTACCAAAAATGCAAAACAGTTATGGCCAGGGCAATGCGGGTGTGTTTGTCCCAAAAAGTGAAGACAGCTGGGGCCCGGCCCTCGACGGAACTTCTGTGACCGACTGGACTGGAAAGTCGCAGCCTCTCAGCCCACAGAAGAACAATACCAGGGATTTTTTCCGCACCGGATCGGAACTCGTTAATTCCCTGGCTCTGTCCAGCGGCACCGAAAAATCACAGACTTATTTTTCTTACACCAATACGCTTAGCAAGGGCATCATACCCAACAACGAATTTCGCCGCAATAACTTCAACCTTCGGGAGTCCATCAATCTGACCAGCAAACTCACTGTAGACCTCAAAGCCAATTACATCATTGAAGACGTGTACAACCGGCCTGTTTCCGGAGTGGGTAACAGGGCAGTGTCGACGATATTCGCGATGCCGAGGAGTCTTAGGCTGGATGACATCAGGAACTTTGAAACCATTTACCCGGATGCTGCACCCACACAGAATTACTGGGCCGAACAAACGCCTTCCTTTCAAAATCCTTATTGGTCAGCTTACCGCAATCTCTATCAGAAAAGAAGAAACAGGATACTCGGCCTGGCGGCGATCAAGTACCAGTTCAGCGAACACCTCAGTCTTCAGTTGCGAAGCAGTATCGACTACTACAACGACAACAGTGAAGAAAAAGACTACAACGACAGTTACTGGTTGAGCGATTATATTGGTCGCGGAAACTATGTGATCAACAAGGAATCCAACCGGCAGTTCAACAACGACGTGTTGCTGAACTACAATACGGACCTGACAAAAGACCTGGACCTGAATGTAAATGCGGGCGCGAGTATTGAAAAATTCAATTTTGAAAGAACTACGCTGAACAACCAGGGATTGAATGTGCCCAATCTTTTTGCCACAGCCAATGCTTTGGCACTGTCTGACAGACAGGATTTTTATTTTCCTTATGCACCCATCAGCCGTACCGAACGACAGTCCGTGTATGCATCTGCACAATTTGGATTCAGGAATTACCTGTTCCTGGAACTCACCGGAAGGAATGACTGGAGTTCAACGCTGCCAGTAAACAATGCTTCTTACTTCTTTCCTTCTGCCGGCCTGAGTGGTGTCATCAGCGACATGGTTACCCTGCCTGAATTTCTTTCCTACCTAAAGCTGCGAACCTCCTACGCCTTCGTCGGCAACGGTACCGGGTTCAACAATATAAAGCCCTCATTTGTGCTTGCTCCCGGCGGCAATGGTGGTTTTCTGAATATCGACCGCACGCTCAAAAATCCGAATTTGAAACCAGAGCAGACCACCTCGTTCGAAGGGGGACTTGATTTTGCGCTGTTCAGGAACCTCATCGGCGCCGAGATAACCTATTATAAAACCAATACGAAGAACCAGATCCTGACCATCCCGGTGCCCGATCCTTCTGGTTATGCGCAGCGCACGATCAATGCGGGCAATATCAGGAACAGCGGTATTGAACTCGTGTTTTATGCAAAACCCATCAACACGAATAATTTTAAATGGAATCTCAATCTCACATTCGGAGCTAACAGGAATAAGGTTATTGTGCTTGATTCGCTGTCGAAGAATACCCTGTTGAGTTCACCACAGGCGATTGGATCCATCCAGGTTGTTGAAGGAGGGAAGTATGGTGAATTGTTCACGGCGAGTATGCAAAGAAGTCAGTCCGGGCAGATCATAGTTGGAGAAGACGGACTCCCATTAATCAACACCAACCAGGAATATGATGTAGGCAATTACAATCCCGACTGGACCGGGGGCATTACCAACACTTTTAGTTACAAGTCGTTTTCACTTTCCTTTTTGATTGACGTGCGCAAGGGCGGAACGATCCTCTCAGGCACTCAGCTACTATTGGCTTCAAAAGGTGTTTCGGAACGTACGGCAGCAAACCGCGAGACTGAATTCATCATCCCCAACTCGGTAACGGAATCGGGCGGCAAAAATGAAGTGGCTGTTAATTCGGAAAAATACTGGACACACATCACGCAAAATTCGGTTGGTGAACTCTTTGCCTATTCCGCCACCAATGCAAGATTGCGGGAGGCTTCGCTGAGTTATGCTATTCCAGCATCGAAACTGGGCAATTCGTTTTTCCGGGGCGCCTCACTATCGCTGATCGGGCGGAACCTGTTCTTTATTACCAACAAGGCGGATGGCTTCGATCCGGAATCTTCGCTCGGTACGGGTAATAACCAGGGTGTGGAATATGCTGCTATTCCAACAACACGCAGTTTAGGATTGTACCTCAAAGTCAATTTTTAATCTCTAATCTTTCAGAAGATGAAACGCCCCAATTTATATATATCAACCTCAATTATAGTCCTGATCTTCCTGACTACAGGGTCGGGATGCACGAAGAATTTCGAAGAACTGAACACTGACCCTACTACACTGAGCGGACTTACGCCCGCAACCATTCCCAATGCATTTGCCAAGGCCGAGTACCAGGGCATTTATGGGGATCCGGGTATTTACCAGCTGGTGAGGAACCTGTTTGTCGACTACTGGAGCCAGTATTTTGCGGTGATCGATCCGGGCACACCAACAGATCGTTTTGTACTAAAGGCCGACTGGGTTTTTTACCAGTGGGGATCGCTGTATTCAAACACCTGGCCCACGCTGAAACTGGTGATCGATGCCACGGAGGGAGTTGACCCGGAAGCTAATGCGATTGCAAAAATATGGAAGGCCTATATCTTTCATTCCTGCACCGACTTCTACGGCCCAGTACCTTATTTCCAGGCCGGCAACGGTCAGCTATCCATTCCTTACGACTCACAGGAAGCCATATACGATGATCTTTTCAAGATCCTCGATTCAGCTTCCACGACGCTGACGGCAGCGGACCAGGCGAGAAAGGTTTTTGGCGACAACGACCTCATATTTCATGGTTCTATACCAGCATGGACCAAGCTTGCGAACACGTTGCGATTGAGACTGGCAATCAGGATATCCGGTGTGAGTCCGGACAGGGCAAAGTCGGAAGCCGAAAAGGCTGTTGCTGCGGGTGTGATGACCTCCACTGCTGATGATGGCCTGATGGATGTCGGCCCTTCGTCCCCAAATGGGCTGAACCTGATGTCGCCCTGGGGTGGTTTCAGGATGAGCGCCTCCATGGAAAGTTTTTTCAAAGGATACGATGACCCAAGGCTTCAGGAGTACTACAGTCCCTCTCCAAATGATTCAGTCTATGCTGGTGTGCGCAATGGTCTTTCAATCGATCAGTTGGTAGCCAGTCCAAAAAATAATGGCGACAACCTTTCGAATGTGGGTCCCCGTTATGTCGAAGGAAAGGCAAATGAAAACAAGTTGGCCGTGATGTATGCCGCGGAAGCCTGGTTCCTTAGAGCGGAAGGCGCTCTCAATGGCTGGAACATGGACGGAACCGCGGAAGAACTTTACAATGAGGGTATCGCCACTTCAATGCGTCAGTGGGGTATTGAAGATGAAGCGGCAATAACAGCTTATACCGAGGGCACCGCGTTACCCGCGGCATTGAACGACTACCTGCTCTCTCCCCCAGTGACGGACATACCCGTGAAGTTTGCCTCAGATCCTGAAAAGCAAAGAGAGCAGATCCTGACCCAGAAATGGCTGGCCTTATATCCTGATGGCATAGAAGCCTGGGCAGAGATCCGCAGAACGGGTTATCCAAAGATCTATCCTCTGGTCAATTCTGACAATCCCGACCTGCCGGTGCCAGAGTATATCCGTCGATTCACATACATCGAGAGGGAGTACCTGACCAATCCCGCCGGGGTGCAGGCGGCAGTGGGGTTATTGGGCGGGCCGGATAAGCCGAGCACAAGAGTTTGGTGGAATGTAGAATAAGCGGCTAATTGCAGGTGTATTCAACTGCGTTCTATGAGTAAGTACATCTATTGCCTGACGGTTGTCCTAAGCGTGCTTATTCCGGGATGGGGGTTTTCAAATGAGTCACCCATCCACATTATCCCCGAACCCGCACAGGTGAGCGGCAGGGCAGGTGTATTTCAGTTCACTGCATCCACCCAGTTCATATTGCAGTCGTCCGACAGTGCCTTTGATGCGATCACCAAAAAATTCCTAAAGGAATTTGCTGCGGTTTCCGGGATGAAACTCGCATTGAAAAGGACGGCGCCTTCACCGGAGAAAGACAATTATTTTGAGATCATACAGGCCAAGGGCATGCAGCCGGAAGGGTATCACCTGGACATATCCCCGAAAATGGTGCGAATTTTTGCCAGCAGTCCTGCGGGCATTTTTTATGCTTTTCAGAGTCTTCGCCAGCTGATGCCCCCTGAATTTGTATCACCCCGAAAAATCTCCAGGAAAAAATGGGTGATCTCCTGTGCCGACATTGTCGACTATCCAAGGTTTAAATACAGAGGCATGCATCTGGACGTCAGCAGACATTTTTTCTCTATCAATTTCCTGAAAAAATATCTTGACATCCTGGCGACCTATAAGATCAACACTTTTCACTGGCATCTCACCGACAGCCATGGGTGGAGGCTGGAGATCAAAAAATATCCAAAGCTAACCTCAGTAGGGGCGTGGAGGGCGCAAAGAGAAAATATTCCCATGACCATCGCACCGGTTACCGGGCCCGATGAACCGGCTACCTATGGAGGGTTTTACACGCAGCAAGACGTAAAAGAACTGATCCGGTATGCCAGTGAAAGATTTATCAACATCATTCCGGAAATCGAAATGCCTGGTCATGCGACGGCGGCGTTGGTGGCTTATCCTGAATACACCTGTTTGAATAATCCCGTGCCATTGAGAATGCCCTGTGGCTATCCTGGCGACCTGAAACATAATTTTTGCGCGGGCAATGATTCCACCTTTTTATTTCTCCAGGATGTGCTTGATGAGGTGATCGCATTATTTCCTTCTTCGTATATACATATTGGTGGGGATGAGGTGAAGCCTGCATCCTGGCTCAGCTGTCCCCGCTGCCAGCAGCGCATGAAGGACGAAAAACTGAACAGCTGGAAAGAACTACAAAATTATTTTACCAACAGAATTGATGGATACATTTCGTCGAAAGGAAGAAGGCTGATCGGGTGGGATGAGATCATGGATTCAGCCATTTCACAAAATGCGGCCGTTATGTCGTGGCGGGGAACCAAGGGAGGAATAGACGCTGCCAACGCCGGGCATACCGTGGTGATGGCACCGTACAGTTATGTGTATTTCGATTTTTACCAGTCCGAACCTGAGCTGGAGCCCGACATTACCTATGCTGCGCTCAACCTCGCAAAGGCCTATTCATTTGAACCCGTTCCTGCGGAACTCGACGAGGAGCGGGCGAAACTTATTGAAGGTGGTCAGGGTTGTCTTTGGACTGAAAATGTAGAATCGCCAGCGAGGGTGGAATACATGTTATTACCCCGGCTCTTTGCCCTTTCTGAAGCACTGTGGTCGCCAAACGCGGTTAAGGATTACCGGAAGCTAATCGATAAAACCGAATTCCAGTTTGCGCGGCTCGACAAACAGGGCATCAGCTATGCAAAGTCGATATTTAACGTGCATATTCGCCCGGAGTTTGATTCCGCGACAAAAACCATAAAGGTTGTACTCGAAGACCAGACCTCGGGAAAGCACGTCATTAGGTATAACCGGGATGGCGAGGACGTCAGTGGCAGCTGTCCGATTTATGCAGGCCCGTTAATTTTTCAACAATCAGGAGACGTCCAGGCCGCGCTCTATGAACAGGATTCACTAATGGGTAAGGTGTCTGCAGCGCATTTTACCATCGCGCCATCTACGGGTACAGTAGTGATGCTGGATGCTCCTTCAAAAGACAGCGCCTTACAAGCATCGCTTGCAAGATTAACCGATGGACTGCAGGGCAGTATTGAGCCCTACGATGGACAATGGGTGCATTTCCGTGATTCAGCATTTTCGCTTACCGTGGATTTGGGAGAAAGCCGGTTACTTTCATCCGTAGGGTTCCGTTGCCTGGAGGACATGGTGAACAACGTGTTGCTGCCGGCGAATATTCAAGTCGGACTTTCAAATGATAATAAAGATTTTCATACTGTCGATGAAATAATTAACGACAGTCTCCCGACAGAAAAACTTCGTCATATAAAGGATTACAAAAAAGAAGACCTGAATGAACGAGCCAGGTATGTAAGAATTAAGGTGCTGTCATCTCAGCAACAGAATATCGAAAATCCTGTCGCAAACGCGGTCTTCCTTGATGAGATTGTTGTTGAATAAATTGTTCTTTGTTCAGGACCGCGCCCTGTCGGTTTGTGCCGCATAGGTACTTTCAAAAATCTTGTCGGCATTCGCTGCTTCGAATCCTTCCCGGCGGTGCTGCCGTGTGATCTCTTCAGCTTTCATCGACAGATACTCAGGTAAAATTTTTCTTTCGGCAAATTCCACATAAGATCCCGGGATAAGATGCAAGTCGCCATCCGCAAAGGCTGCCTCAATGGTTTGAGCCACAGTGGCACTCTGTAGCAGGCCGCCGTCGGGGCTTGTCTTCACCTTGCCCGAAGAATTATTCAGGAGTATGCCAAGACGTTCCAGGAAGGCATTGAACTCCGCGACCGTGTTGTAACCGGCCTTCAGGTTATGGACACTGATAGTAAAATGGTTGAGGTAATACCTGTTGTATATTGTCCAGGCTGCGTACTCGCTTTCTTTGGCCAGCGCCTGGTAATCCTTCCAGGATGGCAAACGCCACAATCCACTGTGGAGGAACTTGTTCACTGCATCGGCGTTGTCCAGATTTAGGCTGTCTACCGGGTCGGTGCTGATTTCATCGGTGTATGAATGAATAAGCCGCTGGGCGGATAGAGAAAGATCCTTCACCCTGAGTTCGCTGATGAATATACGGGGGTCCTTGGGGTTCGCCGGGGCATACCAGTAGGCGTCCAGTTTTTTTTCCGGGAAGAAATATTTATCCATTTTGGTATACCGGTAATGCAGAAACACCTTTTCCAGTGAAGCAATCCCAAGATGCGGCACGCCGAGGGTGCGGAAAGCGATGTGATCGTTCTCGATCTCAAAAGGAGAGTTGATCACTTTCTCTTCCACCAGTGCATTAAGAATGATGGAGACGTCGGGCACTCTTTCCTTGTACCGCTTCATCAACCCATGTAGCACCTTGTGAAGTGTTTGTTCGATTACAGACATATGCTTTCTTTCTGGATGCAAAGTTACAATTTCAGCGACCAAAGGCAGAATGGGGCCGATTGCCTTATTTTTGTGGCCTATCAAAGCAATTTCGCTTATGTTCAAAAAGTGCATCGTAGTTCTTGTCGTCTGTGCTTCAGTCTTTCCCAGCGCGGACCTTTTTTCGCAGAGCCCGGCGATTTTCGATCCCCATGAAACCTTCAATGCCGACTTCTATCCTAATACGGGCGATCAATTCAGGCTGGCCGATGGCCGGCCGGGTCCCGACTATTGGCAGAATAATGCGGACTATGAGATCAAGGCGAAGCTGGATGATGTGGCTCAGACAATAACCGGCGAAGTGCTGATCACTTACACGAATAACAGTCCTGCTGAGTTGCCTTTTGTTTGGCTGCAACTCGATCAGAATATATACAGCAAAAAATCCAGGGGAGTCGCGACAACCAGCATTACTGGTGGCCGCTGGGCCAACGATGCAGATTTTGATGGAGGTTACCACATTCAATCAGTGAAATTGGTCACCAATGGGAAGGCCGATTCGGTGAAATATATTATTGATGACACCCGCATGCAGATCCATCTGCCTGCCCCTCTCAAGGCCAAAGGAGGAAAAACAAGTTTCAGGATTGCGTATTCGTTTAAAATTCCACAGTATGGAACCGACCGAATGGGCAGGTTGAAATCGGAAAATGGTGAGATCTATGAGATCGCCCAATGGTATCCGAGGTTGTGTGTTTATGACAATATAGTTGGATGGAATACATTGCCCTACCTGGGCCAGGGAGAGTTCTACCTGGAATACGGAAACATCAATTATGAGATTGACGCCCCTGCTTCACATATCGTTGTGGGTTCCGGCGAATTGCTCAATCCCAAAGAAGTGCTGACATCGGTTCAACTGGAAAGGTGGAACAAGGCAAGAGGTAGCGACAAGACTGTTATGTTGAGGACAGCTGCTGAAGTAAACGATCCTGCCAGCAGACCGAAAGCGAAAAGACTGACCTGGAAATTCCGTTGCGAGAACACCCGGGACGTGGCCTGGGCTTCTTCAAAGGCTTTTGTGTGGGATGCCGCAAGGATGAATCTTCCGGGCAACCGTAAGGCCCTTGCTATGTCTGTCTATTCGGCAGAGGTGGCCCAGGATACGGCCTGGAGCAGGTCTACCGAATATGTGAAGCACTCGATAGAATTTTATTCCGATTACCTGTATCCTTATACTTATCCGATGGCTGTGAATGTCGGTGGAGTAGTGGGAGGCATGGAATACCCCGGCATCGTGTTTTGTTCTGCCAGGGCCCGTATGTCCAGTCTGTATGGTGTGACTTCACATGAGTTTGGCCACAACTGGTTCCCCATGATCGTCGGCACCAACGAACGTAAATATGCCTGGATGGACGAGGGATTCAACACATTTATAAATTCACTGGCCCAGGAGAAATTCAACAACGGGGAATATGCTGCCAGGGGAATGAATGCGAGAAACCTAAAGGGTTACTTTTTGAGTCCAACTGCTGAAAGTATATATACCGCTCCAGATGTGTTACAGGGCTACAATCTTGGAGTGGCTGCCTATTACAAGCCCGGCATGGGGCTGAAGCTGCTTCGCGACATTGTACTTGGACCGGAAAAATTCGATAGCGCTTTTCGATATTATATGAACAGTTGGGCATTCAAGCACCCCACGCCTTATGATTTCTTTCATTGTATGGAGAACGCCTCTGGAGAAAACCTGGATTGGTTCTGGAGAGGTTGGTTCCTGAACAACTGGAAGATCGATCAGTCTGTGTCGGAGGTTGGCTATGTTGACGGCGACTTCACCAAGGGATCGGTGCTCACCATTAACAATTTGCAGAAGCTACCGATGCCAGTCACTGTTGAGGTGAAAGAAATAGACGGGAAAAAAGGGAGAATGACCCTGCCGGTTGAAGTCTGGCAGCACGGTGGCAGCTGGAAATTTATTTATCCATCCAAAACACAAATACAGCAGGTGATCATCGACCCGGATGAGTTGCTGCCCGACGTAAATCCATCCAATAACACATTGGATGTGAAATAGATACAATTTCCGGAAAGAAATATTTCAAACAAACGTTTAATTTAATCAAACATTTGTTTAGTTTTGTGGCTCTTTTATGAGCTTCACAGAAAAACAATTGAAGATATTGGCCGTAGCGGAGCAGCTTTTTGCCACGCGCGGTTTTGATGGCACCTCAGTAAGAGACATCGCGGAAGCCTCCGACGTGAATGTGGCCATGATCTCCTATTATTTCGGCTCAAAAGAAAAACTGCTGCAGGCTATCTTCCTTCGTCGCACTGAAACACTGAGCGAAAAAATTGAAGCCCTCCTCAAAAACGATTCGCTCGCGCCGTTCCAGAAGCTGGAATTCGTAATAGAAGATTATATCGACCGAATTGTTGAAAAACAGAAATTCTACAAGCTCATGCTTTCGGAGCACTCTATGGGGAATAATGAAATTATTTCCGGTATGATCCGGGACATGAAGATGAAGAATTCGGAATTGGTTTCCAAACTGATCAAGGACGGTCAGGACAAAAAAGTATTTAAAAAAGGCATCGATGTGATCCTGCTGATCAACACTGTATTTGGAACTGCCATTCACACTTTCATTGGTCTGGACTTCTATGTGGAATATCATGGCATCAAATCATTGTCAGAAGCGGAACTGCACACGCTCATTAAAAAGAAACTTAACACGCACATCAAAGACCTGTGCAAAGCAACACTACTCGTATGATTGGAGAAAAATTGTTTACCACCATTGGTATCCTGGCCGTGCTCACGAGCTCCACGCTTTCACTGAGCGCACAGCAGGCCACAAAGCTCACCATCCCGCAGGCCGTGGATCTGGGATTGAAGAACAGCAAGAACCTCAAGGCAAGCGCGGCGAGGATCAACGAAGCCGAAGCCGCTCTAAAGGGAGCCAAGGAAAACAGACTTCCTGATGGATCCGTATCCGGATCTTACATCCGTCTGAACAGTCCCGATGTTGACCTGAAAGTAAAAATGAATTCGGGTGGAAACGGATCCCCCGCCGAACAGCAGGGCAAGGTCACTTCCGCGGTCTATGGCATCGTGAATCTCTCCCTGCCCATCTATGCAGGAGGGAAAATCAAATATGGAATTGAATCGGCCCGATACCTGGCGGAGGCTTCCAGACTCGATGAAAAGTCTGACAAAGAAGCGGTGGTCCTTAACATCATCAATGCCTTTGAAAACCTGTATAAGGCAAAGGCCGCCGTTGAATTGGTGAAGGAAAACCTGGGGGGCGCAACGGAAAGAGTGAAACAATTCACCAGTCTCGAACGCAACGGCGTCATTCCAAGGAATGACTTGCTGAAGGCAGAGCTGCAGGTTTCCAATATCGAAGTTTCCCTGATGGATGCGGAGAACAACTGGAAGCTGGCCAATATCAACATGAACCTGATGCTGGGCCTGCCCGAAACAACGAGTATCGACCCGGATATCTCCTGGAATACAAATCCCGAAAAACTGGAGCCCGTGGAAACGCTTATCTCAAAGGCGATGGAGCAGCGAAAGGATCTTTCGGCTATTGGTTTGCGTAAGAAAGCCGCCGGTTCTGACGCGCACGCGGTGAAAAGCGAAATGTACCCTTCGCTTGCACTCACTGGCGGATACATTGCCGCGGATGTGCCAAATCTATTGACGGTTGTGAACGCCATGAATGTGGGCGTTGGTGTAAAATACAGCATCAGCTCATTGTGGAAGACCAATTCAAAGTATCAGCAGGCTAAGTCCAGGCAGGTCGAAACAGAGGCAAAGGAAAGCGCTCTTGCCGATCAAATTAAATATGAAGTGCACGATGCCTATCTCGGTTACTTGCTAGCCCTGAAAAAAATTGACAGCTACAACAAAGCAGTTGGACAGGCAGCGGAGAATTATAAGATCGTCAAAAACAAGTACGACAACACCCTGGCCACCACCACCGACCTGCTCGACGCGGACATAGCGCGCCTCCAGACAAAATTAAACCATGCATTTTCAAAGGCCGACGCGGCAGCTGCCTATAGCAAGTTGCTGAGAGTTTGCGGGCAGCTTGATAATGAATTTCAGACAACGAATCAATAATACCAAAGTTCAAACAGAATAAAAAATGAGCAACCAGACACCAGAAGCGCCAAAGAAGAAAAGTAAACGCTTTGTGATCATCCTGATACTTCTGATTGTAGGAGGTGGTGCTTTCGGCATCACAAAATACATACACGCCCTCCATCACGAGGAGACAGATGATGCCCAGGTAGAAGCCAACATCAGCCCGGTGATCTCCAGGATCAGCGGCTATGTGCAGGAAGTGCGCGTAAAGGACAACCAGCATGTCAAAAAAGGCGACACCCTATTATTACTCGACGACAGGGACCTCGCACTGAAATTGAAACAGACCGAAGCAGCGCTGGCAACGGCCCAGAGCAATCTCGGTTCCGCAAGGTCGACATCTACCGCGGCTACGGCGAATATTGCCAGCTCGCAGGCCTCAATCAACACCATTGACGCACAGATCGAGACCGCGAAAGTTAACCTGTGGAGAGCGACCCAGGATTTTAACAGGTATCAAAACCTGGTGAAGGATCATTCAATCACACAGCAGCAATTTGAAGAAGTTTCTGCTGCCAAGCAAACTGCAGAAAGACAACTGGAAGTGCTGGCGGGTCAGAAGAAACAGGCGGCATCACAAACCCATGCCGTTTCTTCGCAGAGCCTGGCAACTTCTTCCCAGATAGGCATCGCGCATTCCGTTATCGCCCAGCGCAAAGTGGATGTGGACGAGGCAAAACTCAACCTGAGTTATGCTGCCGTCACCGCTCCCGCGGATGGAGTTGTATCCAAGGTGAATGTCCAGCCCGGACAGTACCTGCAAGCAGGTCAGTCTACCTTCAGTATTGTCCTCAATGACGAGATCTGGGTGGTAGCAAACTTCAAGGAAACACAATACAAAAAAATGCAGGTGGGCCAGGTGGTTTCGGTTCACGTGGACGCCTTCGATGCTCATGAGTTCAAGGCTAAGGTTTCTTCCTTTGCACCTGCAACCGGGGCGAGGTTTGCTTTGTTACCTCCGGACAATGCTTCCGGCAACTTTGTAAAAGTAGTTCAGCGATTACCGGTAAAAATAGAGTTTACCGATGCCAATGATGCTCTGCTGAAAAGGCTGCGCGCAGGCCTGAATGTTGACGTGGATGTGCACCTGGACTAAGTGTTTGTAAAGATTTAAAAGAAGAAGAATGACGCAGCCGAATTCCCTGGTTGAATATGGGGGCAGAAGGGTGATCGTGACGATCACCGCGATATTCTGCGCCCTGCTTGAAATTGTCGATACTACCATCGTCAACGTTGCCCTGAATGACATGCGCGGAAACCTGGGCGCCACACTCACCGAAGTGGGTTGGGTGATCACCGCGTATGCCATCGGAAATGTAATCATCGTGCCAATGACCTCATGGCTGTCGCAACAGTTCGGAAGAAGGAACTACTACGCAGCCTCCGTCATCATATTCACAGTCTGTTCATTTCTATGTGGCAACGCCACAAATATCTGGGAACTGGTGGCATTTCGTTTTGTACAGGGATTGGGTGGCGGTGCACTACTGGTCACTTCACAAACCATCATCACCGAAAGTTATCCTCCCGAAAAAAGGAACATGGCCCAGGCCATCTACGGACTTGGCGTTATCATTGGTCCCACGCTGGGACCTCCACTGGGTGGATACATCGTTGAGCATTTCTCCTGGCCATATATATTCTACATCAATATCCCGATTGGGGTGATAGCAACGCTGCTGACCCTCCAGTTCGTAAGGAGTCCCAAATACAGTGAGAAGACCCATTCATCCGACATCGACTGGTTGGGTATTGCCCTCCTGGCTGTCACCGTCGGATCATTGCAGTATGTGCTTGAGAAGGGATATGATGAAGACTGGTTCAACAGCCGGCTGATCATCTTCCTCTTCGTGGTGGCCATTTTTGGTTTCTTCTTCTTCATCTGGAGAGAGCTTACTTTCCGCAAGCCGATCGTTGAATTGCGTGTACTCAAAAATGGAAACCTGAGGGTCGGAACTGTGCTGTCGTTTATTCTTGGCTTTGGCCTTTATGGCTCCACCTTCATCATACCCCTGTATACCCAGTCGACCCTCGGTTGGAATGCGCAACAGTCGGGCATGCTGATGGTGCCGGCGGCATTGACCACGGCCTTTATGATGCCTATTATCGCTCAACTTCTGCAGCGGGGTATTCCCCAACAATACCTGGTAGCTGCGGGCATGTTTATCTTCTTCATATATAGTTTCTGGGGATACAGAATACTCACTCCTTCAACCGGCGCGGATTCTTTTTTCTGGATGCTGATCGTAAGAGGTGTGGGTATGGGATTACTTTTTATTCCGATCACCGCACTTTCACTGAGTACCTTGCACGGTGTGCAGATAGGCCAGGGCGCAGCATTCACGGGCATGATGCGACAGCTGGGGGGATCCGTTGGTATCGCCCTGATCACGACCTTTCTTTCCTGGCAGAATATGGCGCACCGTAGCGACCTGGTGAGCAAACTGGATGCAAACAATCCAGCGGTACAGGCCAGGGTAGCCGGCATACAGCAAAGTTTTATAGCCAAGGGGATGGCGCCTAACCAGGCATTGAAGGTGAGCTATCTTTCCCTGGACCGTGCGGTGTCACAGCAGGCATCGGTGCTCTCGTACATGGATGCATTTCTGTACCTGGGTATCATGTTCCTGATCTGCATTCCCTTTGTTATGCTTGTCAAGGGAAACAAGGGCCTCAAACCGAAAATTGCTGACGCGCATTAAATCCGAGGTAGATCAGTATATTTATGGCTGTTTGAAAAAATATGATTTCAATCACCCGTTAATATATACGAAGACCTGATGCAACAACCTGCAACCCGGATCAATTACACGAATGCGGTCATTATTATTGGAATCCTATTTTTCACTTTCGGTTTTGTTACCTGGGTCAATAATACCCTGATCTTATTCCTGAAGATCATTTGTGAACTTAAAAGTGATGTACAGGCGTTCTTTGTCACTTTTGCCTTTTACATGGCCTATTTCTTCCTTGCCCTGCCTTCAGCGAAAATATTACAGAAGACGGGGTTTAAGAACGGGATGGCCCTGGGCCTGATTGTAATGGCCGTTGGATCATTACTATTTGTCCCGGCGGCATATGACAGGAGCTTCGGACTCTTTCTTACGGGGCTATTTATCCAGGGCATGGGACTGGCTCTTTTGCAGACTGCCGTCAATCCTTATATCAGTATCGTGGGACCCCAGGAAAGCGCCGCCCAGCGAATCAGTATCATGGGCATCTGCAACAAGGGAGCCGGCATGCTGGCACCGCTTATCCTTGGGGCGATCATTCTGAAGGACGCTACCGCGCTTGAGACCCGGATCATTGCCACACAGGATGCTGTTGTGAAAGAACAGCTTCTTACTGAGCTGGCTAACCGAATTGTCACGCCTTACGTGGTCATCACGGTAATCCTGATCCTGCTTGCCTTTTTTATCCGAAAATCAAAACTTCCGGAGATCGATACCAACAGAGAAGAACCTTTGGACCCGACAGCTGTAGTGAGGTCAAGAACCAGCGTGTTCCAGTACCGGCACCTTGTGTTGGGTATATTGTGTTTATTTCTTTATGTTGGCGCAGAAGTGATGGCCGGTGATGCAATCGGCATTTACGGAAAAACGATCGGCATGCCTTTGGATGAAACAAAGTACTTTGGCACCTTCACCCTTGGTGCCATGCTTGTGGGCTACATCATTGGCGTCTTCACCATCCCCAAATACATGTCGCAACAAACGGCGTTGAAATATTCCGCCATTCTCGGCATCGCGCTCAGTATCTGTGCATATTTTTCCGGGGGTTATGCGGCGATCGTATTCATTGCACTGATGGGACTGGCCAATGCCCTGATGTGGCCAGCTATCTTTCCACTCGCCATCAGCGGGCTCGGAAAATTTACCAAAACAGCCAGCGCTTTATTGATCATGGGTATCGCGGGCGGAGCGCTCATACCATTGCTTTATGCCAGTTTGAAAGAACCCTCCATCGGTCTTAATAATGAACTCGCATTCTTTCTTTGTATGATCCCCTGTTATCTTTACATCTTTTATTATGCGGTAAGCGGTTACAAACCGAAATAAACAGTGATGACAGCTTCAAAACAGATTGCCTTATTCGGAGAATACCTACTTCGTTTGTCTCCACCTGCTAACAGAAAATTTATCCAGTCGGAATTGCTGGAAATGTATTGGGCAGGCTCCGAAGCCAACGTGGCCGTGTCGCTGGGCGTATTCGGCGAGCCCGTGAAATTCATTTCCTCCCTGCCCGACAATGAACTAAGTTCGATGGGGCTGGCTGCATTGAAACGCCATGGTGTGAACACCTCCGGAGTCAGGCTGGAAGGGGAGCGTCTCGGCACTTTTTTTTATGAGCCGGGAAATGGTATCCGGAACGGCAGGATCATCTATGACCGTAAATATTCTTCCTTCTCACAATTGCAGCCGGGAATGATCGACTGGGACGAGGCTTTTGATAACTGTGGCTGGTTTCAGTGGAGCGGGATCAATGCCGGCATCAGTGAAGCGTTAGCCCTGGTTTGCAAGGAAGCCCTGGAGGCGGCGTCGAAGAAAGGCGTCTTCGTTTTTGCCGACTGCAACCACCGCACAGCACTCTGGAAATACGGCAAGGCACCCAAGGAAATAATGCCCGAATTGCTCAGCTATTGCGACCTCATCGTGGCCGACATGTCCGTGGGAAAAATGTATTATGACATAGAACCAGATGAGAAAGATCCTGTGGGAAGCTTCCTCGGCAAGCTAAGTACGAAATTCAAACCCAGCA
Organism: uncultured Chitinophagaceae bacterium; assembly: GCA_963808065.1. Classification (GTDB taxonomy): domain Bacteria; phylum Bacteroidota; class Bacteroidia; order Chitinophagales; family Chitinophagaceae; genus Flavitalea. The sequence continues at coordinate 407,053 of CAWEEK010000002.1, read as the reverse complement.
CCCTGCTGGCACTCACCATGCGCGGCAAGATCAGCGGCGAGGGTAAGGATTCTGATTATTCGGGTTTCCTATACCAGGGGAATAAGTTGTATACCTCGAGAAAATTTTCCCTCGAACATACCGTTGAACGGATCGGAACCGGCGATGCGTTTATGTCGGGCCTGATCTACGGCACCAAACACAAACTGTCACCTGAAGAGACTATCAACTTTGCCACGGCAGCAGGTGCTTTCAAACATACCATCATCGGAGACTTCAACCTGGCTTCGGTTGCGGAGATACAGGAGTTGGTGGTCAACCCGAGGACAGGAGCGATCAAAAGATGAGAAGATCCCACAAGAAAATGTACAATAAACTGACAAGGGAAGTAGCAGTTACTCCCGCTGAGGCTGGTTTGGTATCACTTTTCCCTTCTCCAGTTGTAAAAGGTGGGTGAAGGATTCGGGTATGTGTTCGCGGTAGTGGCTCACAAAGATCGCGGTGATGCCGCTTCGGTGCGTGATCTCATCAATTAAATTTCTTACCAGGTCCTGCATAGCGAGATCCAGACCCTGTGTGGGTTCATCAAGTATTAGCAGGGCCGGCATTTTTACCAGGGCCCGCGCGAGTAAGATCAAACGCTGCACGGTGGCAGGAACCTGGCTGAAGAGCTTGTTGGCATAAACCTGTATCTGCAATAATTTCATCCATTCGATGCAGACGGAAACTCTTTGCGGATCGGAAGGCCGGAACAGCCCAACAGTATCCAAAAATCCCGATTCGATCACGTGGATGCAGGCTGAATCCGTTGGAAAATACTGGTAGAGTTCAGGGGAGACGAAGCCGATGTTCTTTTTGATTTCCCAAATGCTTTCGCCGGAACCACGCTTCCTGTCGAACAATACAATATCATTCGCATAGGCCTGGGGGTTATCTCCATTGATCAGGCTGAGAAGGGTAGACTTGCCCGCCCCGTTAGGTCCAGCCAGGATCCATCTCTCTCCCGGTCGTATTGTCCAGTTGACCTTGTCCAGGATGATCCTGTCTCCATATTTTATGGTGACATTTTTCATGTCGGCGATGCATGAATAGACTGGAAGCGATTTTTTATTTATTAATTTATCCAGCAGGTCCTGGTCAACCCTGACCTGGGCCGTAAAGAGAAAATTTTCAGGGTGGTAATCTTCACGCCGCCCCGCAAATTTTACTTCTCCGTCGAGAACAACGGCGACATGGGTCACACCGGATGGGATTTCCCAGGGGCTCACCGTGAGCAGTATGGTGAGGGGGTGGGCAGCCATGGCGAGCAACATGTCGCCAAAAACGGCGCGACTCCTGACGTCCAGCCCTGTCAGTGGCTGGTCGAGCACCAGAATATCCGGATTCCCGATTAATGCTTCAGCGATCAGCATCCTCCGGGTCTCGCCATTAGATAATTTGATCACTTCTTCCTTCAACAGATCATCAAGACCCAGGAGGGCACTAAGCTCCGGTATGGTCCACGGTTTTTTTATCTGTCCCGAAGCAGTGGTTTCGCTTCGGCTTGCCAGCTGTTCCTCTACTGTAAGCGCATCCTCTGAATCCGAGGCGTTGAAGCGCTGTTGATAATAGAAATTCGTAGTATTTGACCGGGTCCTGAAATGATGGGTGAAACCGACATGTGCGGCTTTACTGTTGCGTATGCCGGACAAGACTGCTGATAGTTCCGTCAAAGAATTGCCGGTCAGTGCCCAGCGTTGGCTGTGCAGGATGAAGGGCAGCGAGGGAATCAGCGCAGGGTCAGCCATCATTGATTTTAACAGGTGACGCATTCTTTAGATACGACGGGGACTAGTTTGTGCTCACGTTCCTGCGCAGCTTGCACCTGTTTCGCATGACGGTATTTGGCCAGGTTGATCAGCAGCACGCTGACCAGAATGATGCCCAGGCCCAGTATCTGAATCAAGCTGATATTTTCGTTCGCGAAGAACACGCCCAGCAAAACCGCCACGACCGGGTTCACATAGGCATAGGTACTCACCTGGGCTGCAGGTTGATTTTTGATCAGGAAAACATAGGCACTGTACCCGGCAATCGACCCAAATATTATCAAATAAAATACTGAAAACCATGAGTCTGCAGAAATTGCTTCCCATTTAATTGTAGAATATTCGCCGAGCAGCAGGCTTCCTGGAATAAAGGCAATTGCAGCGACAAGCATCTGCCAGGCGGTGTTGACCGAGGCCGATCCCTTTTGCGGTCTGTAGCCCGAATAAATTGAACCCCCGGCCCAGCTCATGGCGCCGATGATCAGCATGCCAAATCCCAGCAGTTCTTTTCCTGAATTCGCTGAATGAGAGAGGCCGGAGAGTTTCTCGCTGAATAAAAGGATTACCCCCGCAAAGCCCATGATCAGTCCCAGGATGGTAGACCTGCTGCCCAGATTCTGTTTCCATTTTGGGCGGTCAAGTGCCACGAACCAAATCGGGGACGAGCAGACAATTATCGCCACCATGGCGCTGGGCAGGTATTGTTCCACCCAGATGACCGCACCGTTACCCACGAAGAGCAAAAGGAAACCCGTCACGGCGCCGTGTTTTATATCATTCCAAACAAACAGCTTTTCCCCGCGGATGGCGTTCCACCCAAGCAACAAGAGACCTGCGACAAGGAATCGAAAAGCGCCGAGAAATAAAGGTGGGAAGGCCTGGAGAGCTTTCTGAATAAAAAAATAGGTAGAACCCCACACTATATAAACGATTCCATAGGCTAGTATAATCTTCCACGCAGGTTCCTGCGTTTTGACAGATCCATTCATAACTTAAATTTTCCGGTTGCAAAAATACAAATTTCTTCACCGACGCCCGATCGTTCACGTCATGAGTATTAATAATCAGGCGGCAGTTGTAACAATCATGATATAAAAATTTACATTTATCAAAATCTTTCCATCATTTACAATGGCTTTATGAAAAAAACTTTTTTGTTTTTCCCGGTTTTGCTGATCTTCTTTTTTGCTTCAAATGCCCAAACGGCTGATGAAGTGAAAATACTTGCCGGTGTTGAGACACTTCACAAGGGGATCATAGAAAGAAGCAAACCGATCCTCGATAGTATCAGCACGAAGGAAATGAACTATGGTCATTCCGGCGGCATGATCGATGACAAGACTTCATTTATTGATCGAACCATCAATGGCCCGGTTAAATTCAACTCCATCAAACCATCCAATCTCTCCGTTAGCCTGGCCGGAAACAATGCCATTGTGAGGTATATATTTACCGCTTCAGGAACCAATGAGGGCAAGCCTACTGAATTCAAATTTGGTGTGATGATGGTCTGGCTAAAAACCAACGATCAGTGGAAGCTGCTTGCCCGCCAGGGTTATAAGTTGTAGGGACGGTCTCTACTTTATTATTGACCCGCAATCGTTCTGAAGGTTAGGTTGACCCTGGGTTGATGTATTTTCTTAGTAGGTGGCAAGCGATGCAACCAGTTTTTTTGGGTGGTCCCTTTCATCACCAGCAGACTGCCATTCTCGAGCACGATTGAAACAGTTTCCCCGGTTTTTTTATGTTTGAAAGAAAATTTTCTTTCCGCACCCAGGGTCAGCGAAGCGATGGCAGCACTGTATTGGAGGGTATCTTCATCATCGCTGTGCCAGGCCATTCCTTCTTCCCCACTGTGATAGAGATTTAGCAGTACCGAATTATAAGTGGCTGAACTGTTCTTTTCCACTATTGTTTTAAGTGTAAGCAGGTCGGCCGTCCATGGACGGGCATACTTGGTGCTATTCGAATAGGTGTATGCGTATTCTTTGTCACCGTACCAGGCCGCTTTTCTTTTCGTGACAATCTTTTTTCCAAAGAGGACCGCCTCGTCATTCTTCCATTCGATTTCGGTCATCATCTTTTCAAAATAATTCTTGCTTTCCTGCGGACTCAGTACTGCCCCTAGATAGATAACTTCACCATCAAATGGCAGAAGGTTAGTTTGTTCGGGCAGTGTGTGAAACAGGCGCATGGTTGTGGCGACTTGCATAAGGCAAAATTACCATGGCTGTATTAAAGCGAGAACCTGATTCTTGCGGAATTCCGGTCGTCATTTTGAATCAAGGCAGGGCAAAGGCCATAAGGCTGTCGCCCATCCGGGTGTGGACCTTGCCATGTCCGCCTGCCGCAATAATTACATATTGTTTTCCGTCGATGGCATAGGTCATGGGAGTGGCGAGTGCGCCGGCAGGCAGTTGGATCTCGTGGATCAGCTGGCCGGTGGCGGTGTTAAAGAACCGGAGGTGTGCATCAAGGGTGGCGGCCACAATGATCAGGTTTCCTGCCGTGGTGATGGCGCCTCCAAAATTTATTGAGCCCCATTTTTTTGCTTCCGGATACTTCTTAATATCCATCATGTATCCCAGAGGAACTTCCCATTGCTTGTCGCCGCTTGTCATGTCAATGGCCAGTAGTGTGCCCCAGGGCGGCTTTGCCTGCATCATGAACTCACCCTTGTCAGAGACCCTGAACAGGTAGTCGCGCCGCAGGGAATAGGGTGTGCCATGTTGCGGTGCGGTCTCCACCCTTAAGAGTTGTTCATCACCCGTGTTGGGCACGCCTTTCTTATCTTTTGAAACAAGTGTGATCACTGCCGCAAGCCTGTTGATGTTGGTGATCAGTTTATGATTCTTCTTGTCATAACTCATGCCGCCCCAATGTATGCCACCAACATTTCCGGGAGTCATCAGACTTCCCTGCAAGGATGGAGGTGTGAAATTTCCAGTGTTACGGTATTTCGCGATCCTGGCGGTGGCAACGGCCTTGTCCTCTTCGCTAATTCCCCAGGCATCCTCGGTCGTGATGCTCTGGAGACCCAGAGGAGCGGGTTTGAGGGGAAAGGGCTGGGTAGCCCAGGCCTTTTCTCCTGGCATGTCAGAGGGTGGAACCGCTCTTTCTTCTATGGGAAACAAGGGTTTGCCGCTGAGCCGGTCAAGGACGAATACATGGCCCATCTTGGTTCCCACGATCACCGCGGGTATATTTTTACCGTCAACAGGAACTTCTGTCAGCAGCGGCTGGGCGGCGATGTCGTAGTCCCACAGGTCGTGGTGAACCACCTGAAAATGCCAGACATGTTTTCCTGTTTTGGCATTCAGTGCAACGACAGCATTTCCGTACAGATTTTGTCCCGGCCGTTCACCTCCATAATAGTCCGGGCTTGGTGAGGAGGTAGGAACAAAAACGAGGTTGTTTGCTGGGTCGGTTGATAATATGGTCCAGACGTTGGCGGCCCCCGTAGAATGTGATTTTTCGCTTTCCCAGGTGCTGTATGCGGGGTCGGATGCATCCCTGGGTATTGGATCCCAGCTCCAAACTGGTTTACCCGTGTGCACATCAAATGCCCGTACTGTTCCGTGTGTTTCATCGCTGCGCGTGTTGTCTCCAAGGGAAGAACCCACGATTACAATATTGTTGATTACCGAAGGAGGTGAGGTAACGCTCACATTTTTCCCATAACCTTTTTTCAGATCCACCTGGCCATCAACTCCAAAGCCGGGAGATGGCTTGCCCGTCCTGGCGTCAATGGCGATCAGCCTTCCATCGATGGTGCCGATAAAGATTATTTGTGCGGGATTTTTTGACGAAGAAGAGCTTGCCGGCCAGGCGGCAACGCCTCTGGATGTGATCTCCGAAAAATCCTCTTCCAGGTTGATCTTCGGATCATAGGTCCAGATCTGCCTGCCGGTTTTCGCATCCAAAGCAAACACCCTGTCCGTTGCTGTACTGAAATACAATTTGCCATCGATCATGATCGGTGTGGCCTCAAATGCTGCCTTGGTTTCAGCATCCGTGCCTTTGTAAGTCTCCAGTTCGCCGGTGTGGAAGGTCCAGGCGCTTTTGACCTGCACTGCGTTACGATCGTTGATCTGTTCGAGTGTTGAGTATCTGGATCCTCCCGCATCGTTGCCATAATATGGCCATTCGGTGTTTGGCTGCGAAAAGCCGCTGAAGACTGCAATCGTCAAAGGCAGGAGGGTGGTGAGTTTTGGGATCATATGTTAAATATAATAAAACAGAAACAGAAACAGGAACAGGAACAGGAAGATGGCAGAACGAGAAACAGAAACAGGAACAGAAACAAAAAGAAAGGGAAATCGCAAGAATCAGATTGTAAATTTGTTTTCGTCTTCGGAATTTCACTAAAATAATTGGCATGTCCCGGGATCCGAATTACAATTACAAGCGCATCGAAAAAGCAATCGCTTTTCTTGCGGATAATTTTACTGCTCACCCGGATCTCGCAGAGGTAGCTAAGGCAGTGCACATGAGTCCCTTTCATTTTCAACGGCTCTTCCTCGACTGGGTGGGTATTAGTCCGAAGAAATTCCTTCAATATCTGACCCTTGATTACCTACGTTCAAGAATACGCGAAACAGAGAACATGATTGATGCGGCAGACCTCGCCGGACTGTCGGCACAATCCAGGGTGCATGACCTTTTTGTAACCATTGAAGGCGTTACTCCATGGCAATACAAGTCATGTGGAGTATCACTGGAGATTTTTTATGGTTATCATTCTTCGCCCTTTGGATTGTGTTTTATTGCGGTGACAGAAAAAGGAATATGCCGGCTGAGTTTTGTTGACGAGGAGAGAAAGCGCGACGAGTTTGAAATTTTCTCGCGTCAGTGGAATTTTGCGAAGCTGATCCACAAGCCCGACTACACGCAGCCCTATATCCGCAAAATCTTTGAAAGAACGACCGATGATCCCGCAAAATTGTCGGTGATCGTGCAGGGCACTAATTTCCAGATCAAGGTTTGGGAAGCGATGTTGCAGATACCTTATGGATGTGTTGCTTCATTTAAGGCCATTGCCAAATGTATCAATCGTCCGGAAGCAGTCAGGGCGGTGGGAACGGCGGTGGGGGTGAATCCTTTGCCTTTCCTGATTCCCTGTCACCGGATCCTGACTTGTGAAGGTGGTATGGGCGATTTTCATGGAGGCCGCGTCAGGAAAAAATTGATGCTCGGCTGGGAAATATCAGCAACAGAAAGAGAAAGAGGAAGAGGGCAGGAACAGAAACAGAAACAGAAACAGGAACAGAAACAGGAACAGGAAGAAATTGCATAACATCAGGGTCTCACGCCATGGCGCCAAGATTTCACGCAAAGCCTCAAAGAAAACGCAAAGACGCAATTGAACTTCCTTTGCGAATTTCATAAACGTATTGCGATCTGGAACTTTGCGCCTTCGCGTCAGCCGCAGGCTGCTTAGCGTCTTTGCGTGAGGCCCTCTTTCTCTTTCTCTTTCTGTTCCTGTTCTCCGTTTCTGCCCCATCATTCATCCCTCAATGATTCCACCGGGTTGGCGATTGCCGCGGCGATGGAATGCCAGCTGATGGTGATGATTGCGATTAAAATGGCGATGACTCCCGACTGTAAGAAAACGAGCGGACTGATATCTATCCGGTATGGGAAATTGTTCAGCCATTGGCTCATTGCGTACCAGCAAATGGGTATGGCAATGACGATGGAAATCAATATCAGCTTCACAAAATCTTTCGAGATCAATACCACGATTCCCTGAACGGATGAACCGAGTACTTTTCGAATGCCGATCTCCTTTGTGCGTTGTTCGGTGGTGAATGTTGACAATCCAAACAAGCCAAGGCAGGCGATGAGTATGGCCAGACCGGCAAACAAACGGAACAGGTTGCCAAAATGCTGGTCCGCGTCGTATTGTTTGCTGAATGATTCATCAAGGAAATGATATAAAAAGGGCCGTTGCGGGGCCACTTCATTCCATATTTTTCTCAGGTCGGCCAAAGTTTGATTAACGTGATCAGCTTTGATCCGCACCGAAATGCGGTTGAGTGCATAGGATTCCGAAAAGCGAAGAGCCAGGGGCTCCACCGGCTGGTGGAGTGATCTGAAATTAAAATCTTTAACCACGCCGATTACAACGCCTTCTCTTCCCCACTGCGAAAACTTACGTCCTATGATATCTGCCGGTTTTGTATAACCGAAAAGTTTGGCACCCGCTTCATTCACGATCAGCGACTTCATCGTGTCGGAAGTGAACTCGCGTGAGTAGGGGCGGCCGGCAATCATTTTAATCTTGTAATCCGGAATAAAATCTTCATCAACCTCATACAACAAGGGGCCACGACCCAGCATTTCTCCCTGCGCTGACTGGATCTCGGTGTAGGCATTTGGCAGAAACTCACCGGGAACTGCCCTGGAAGCGGTAGCCGATAAAACAGCTGGATGTTGCCTTAACCGGTGTTTGATGGATGCCACCTGCGACTGGACGACATTGTCGCCCCCAAAATCAATCACCACCATTTGCTCCTGGTTGAATCCCAGATCGTGTTGGCGGATATGGTGCAACTGGTAGGATACGATGGCGGTGCCGGCAATCAGGGCTATGGACAAGGTGAACTGGAAGACCACCAGCGCCTTTCTGAGGCTCACACCTCCTATGGATGGCATCTTACCGGACTTGAGGACCTGGATCGCCTGAAAGCGGGAGAGGACGAAGGCAGGGTAGATGCCGGAAAGCAGACCGATCACCAGTCCGAACACGATCACCAGGGCGAATATTTTTAGGGAAAAGAAGGAAGTAGTGGCAAATGATTTACCCGAGAGTTCCGCGATCAAGGGCAGGGCGAGCCAGGCGATTACCAATGATAAGATTGCGGCGATCAGTGAGATCAACAGCGACTCAGAAAGAAATTGCCTGATGAGGCCGACATTATTCACGCCCATGGCCTTGCGTACACCCACCTCCTTAGCTCTTTCCATCGAACGGGCGGTTGACAGATTGATGAAGTTGATGCAGGCGATGAGCAGAATGAAGACAGCCACGCAGGAAAATATGTAAACATTGGTTAAACTGCCTGTGGGGCCGGGTTGTCTTGCCGCCCTGGAATGCAGGTAGGCGCTGGTTAATGGTTCGAATTCAGTTGTATACCCTCCTTCTTTGTTGTGGCTTTTCACAAAGGCCGGCATTCTTTGCTGAATCGATTCGATGGAGGCGCCCTTCTTCACAAGAAAGTAGGTGTAGAAGTCAATATAACCCCATGCGTCGAAGACCTCAGGTCGTATCTGGCGGAAGGTGGTCATTGAAATGAGGGCGTCAAAATTAAAATGAGAATTTGGGGGCAGGTCGTCCATCAAACCCGTTACGGTATAGCTCACACGATTATCAACCTTGAGTGATTTACCAACCGGATTTTCTTTACCGAAATATTTTTGTGCTATGGATTTGGTGAGGACAATGCTATTTGGAAATTTCAGGGCGGTATGCGGGTCACCTGCGAGCATCTTCCAGCTGAAAACTTCGAATGCGGATGAGTCCATGAAGGGGATGTTCTCTTCCTGAAAGCGTTTGTCGCCATATTGAAGCAGGTAAGGGTTCGGGCTGGTAAACTGTACGAGTTTTTCAATTTCCGGGAAGTCGGTTACCATGGCGGCGCCGATGGGGGCGTTGCCCCAGATCTGGAATTCTTCGGGGCTGGGCTTTCCCTTTATTTCGGCTTCGCCATAGGCGTGTGCCACACGATAGATTCGGTCGGCCTTGGTATTGTATCGGTCGTAGGAAATCTCATGGAGAACATAGTAGGTAATCAGCAGGCAGCAGGCCATCCCAATGGCCAGGCCGGTGATGTTGATCAGTGAATAGACTTTCCGGCGTAAAAGGTTGCGGTATGCGATCTTGAAAAAATGCCTGAACATGCTTTCGGTTTGTACATTATGCGCAAATCTATGCCAGTTTGAAATCCCGTTTTGTTTTCGTTTGGTTTGTGGTTTACCGTTCAAAAACGAACAGTTTTTGTACGTTTCCGGGGCAATTTTTCAGGCCAGTCAACAAAACCGGGAAGAAAGGTTTCATCTTTGCGTTTCGGCGTATGCTGTTAGCCAGGGGTTTGTCAATAATTGCCCGTGCTGGATTTAGCTGAAACCCGAACAATTACCAATACACTTCAACCATGGACAACAAAGAAATTGATCGGCTTTTGAATGATGAAGACAGTCACCTGAACAAGCTTCATGAGATCGTCAAAAATGCGCTTAAGGAAGAAGAGCTGATCATCGAGAACCTGCTTCATCCTCCCCGGGAGGTTCTGTCCAGGGGACAACGCGTGTCGGACAAGGTGGCGCGCTTTGGTGGCAGCTGGAAATTCATCCTGTTATTTGGGGTGATCCTTGCCGGGTGGATTCTATACAATGCCTATGTGCCCAAACAGGATGTGTTTGATCCTTATCCTTTTATTCTGATGAACCTCATCCTTTCCTGCATCGCAGCGTTGCAGGCACCCGTGATCATGATGAGTCAGAACAGGCAGGAGGAGAAGGACAGGATGAGGGGCGAAAATGATTACCTGATCAACCTGAAGGCCGAGATCGAGATCAGAAGCCTGCACCAGAAAATTGACGTGTTGCTCGAAGAACAGATCAAAACGCTTTATCAAACCCAGGCGAGCCAGTTTGCGATCTTGCAGGAGTTGAATGGTAAAATGGATCTGCTCTGCAGCCGGAAGGAATGAATTTCGTCAAGTAATGAACCATGGATGTTGTGATATAAAGTTGGTGAATTCCGCCATACCCTAAGAATCCTTTGGTACCTTTCATTTAGAACATCGCCCCTGCCTAACCTCCTAAACCTCACAATCATGAAACTGCTCCTGGTTTCCATTCTTTTCTTTGTCTTAATCTCAGCTTGTTCACGTAAAGATCGTTTCCCCCAACTGCCGGATCGGTCAGCAAATTGCAAGGCAGTTTCATCAAAAATTGCCACAAACCCAAACAGTGGACCCTGGGAAGATTACTTCAATACCGAATTTGATGAACGGGGGCGACCAGTTCGTGTTATTTGCCAAAAAGCCGAAGTGTTCGGTGAACGTACCGAACAGTCATATGATATTTCCTATCCCGATTCGACAACCGCCATCTTAACCGGACGTTTTCGCAGTCTGCTTTATATTTATGGTGACGACAGCGCCATCTATCATACCACTCCACATGTTGAGGCGGACTCAGCCTCCGAATTAATTGCCACCTTCGATCCTTCAACAAAGCAATTATTGAAGCTTGTTGATGGAATTTCAGGCGAAACAAAAATTGAATGTATTTTCCAAAATGGAAAATTGACAAAATATATTTTTGGGTATACAGGGTTTACTGTTGACCTCAATGTAAAATTTGATTCTTTAGGAAATATTCTCGACATACGTGCAGGAAATTTGAACGGTACCAGCTTCACATACGACTATTCTCGTGGCGCCCATCGAAATTTGCATTATGCACCCGCATATATAGGCTCGCAGTATATTGGCTACTTTTTTTATTTGATCGATGCGATCGGATGGACTCCGGCATCTCATCCAAATCGGGAGAGGGCCAGCTATACCATAAGTTGGGGAGGCGATCCGGAATATAATGTTCAAACCAGTCATTATGATCTTCACGAATATGATCGCAGGAACAACCTGATTAAGTATTCAAATCATGGCGTGACCCTTGACGAAAATCAGAACCCCGTTGACGGCGGCCCGATCTATCCCAATCCCCCCACTTTAATGACCTATGAATGCAGAGCGTTTTTCTTTCCAAAGGAGAAGTAAAGTTGTTGCGGTCTTCAATTGCCTCGGGTTCATTGGAGACACGCCGATGATAGTCACATCGCCAGAGCCAGTTAAATTCTGGTAGGATGACTAAACCAAAGTTGGTAGATCGTGTAAATAACCATCGCTGCTATCACAGCAAAAAGAAGAATCATCTCCCAACTTCTATTTAACTCCTTCGTAGTTTGTACAGGTTCGTCATCGCTTTTGAATCCAAAGAGTATACTCAATTCTAAACTGAGAATACCAAAGATGAAAGTCTCTTTATGATCGAAAATGAGATATATGCATCCAAGAATAATTTGTATGGAACGAATTTGTCGGACCGTAGGCCGTTTGTAGCGGGGTAGTTGCATAATTCAAAGGTTTGGAACACCGTTAAGAAATTTAAGGTGGAAATCGAGATCTCAAATAGAAGATAACTATTTTAGGATTGATTGAAATGGCTTTCTTATCATTGAGATGTAAAGAGGATTGATATGCTTTTAAATGAAGGAGCAAAAATGGTGATCGCTCCGACAGTCCGTAATTTACACAGTCGGTGGTACCAATTTCGCGGGTAGCATCAATCACTTGTCCATTATACTTGACAACCAAGAATGTCCCGCGCTTCGTCGACTGCGAGGCTTTCACTCGGCACGCTCAATCACCAAAGAAAGCAAATTATTGCTCAACATCTGTGCAATTGTATTTCACTTCAATGACCGCAGTTAAAGTTGCATCGGAACTATTTTGGTATGTTGTGAATTGAGTCAACCGACCCTTGTCATCAACCTTGTGTTCTGCAAAGATGTAGTCGTAGTACAATTCTTCGTTAGTATCCGGGTCGGTGAAACCAGTTTGAACACTATGCATTATGCGTACATTCTTAGGCTTAAGTGGAATCCAGTTGAGGATTTCTTCAAGACGGTAAGAAGGGTAGGCCGCATCGGTGGTTTCTTTTGCTCCGTACTCATATTTTTCGCCACCAAATTGTGTAATATTTCCCCTGTCGTCATACTTAATGTGTGAAAAGTCCTCCCCGTTAGATAGGATGGAGACCAACTTATTATTGTTGTCATAAATATATTCCACAAATGTTGGCGGGGGGTTGCCTTGAGATGCTGGATCGTCATAATTCCATATCGCAGAAGTAACGAAACCGCTGTCATTAAATTTGTAATCATAATTAACGACGTAGGGATCTTCATCAAGATTGCTAAGAGGAATTACCGTTGCCACCACGTGGGCTGTGATGTTATCGGGATAAGAAATATCCCAGATGACTGAATCGTAACCCGTGCTGGTTATCATGCGGTATTTAATGGTCGTGACCTTGGTAGCTCGTCCCTGTTCATCAAATTCCATCTGAGTTGAACCGCCCATACTTCCAGAACCGGTGTTGACAATACTTCCAACAAGAGAAGGCGTGCAAACCCCTGTGTTTTGCGGGTCGTGAGGGTCACATGGGTCATGTGGCCAAGGCCAGGGGTGCTTAGTACAAGACGCAGCGACACAACATAAGATGAAAACACTAAAAATGATCTTTTGCATACATTTAAAGTTTAGAATTTTTGGATTATTTCTGTTCATCTGTGCAATTGTATTTGACTTCAATTGTCCGGCCGCTGGTTTCGTTTATCATTCCACATTAGGTAAAATCCAACACAAACGAAAACAAGTCCGAAAGGGAATCCAACCCAGGAATACCTATGATTTTCAATACCTGATTTGATCATGTTGTATGTCGCAAACCCAAAAAGGAATAGCAGCGGATAGAAAAGGTGCCTCATCCCCATGGCTTTGGTTACCCACCATACTCCTAACACAAAAAGCAGACAATAAAAGATTAAAAGGAAAGGGTGCAGATAATCGGCATCAAAAAAAGGATTTTTCGCAAATTCAAATACAACATGCAAGATGCCGAAACCAATCAAAGCTGAAGCTGGGAAGAATTCTGCAACAGTTCGTGGCCGTCCTGGTAGCCAAGTCATTTGACTAAGGTTTAGGCTCTGAAGATAACAATTTGGGTAAAACCTGGCAAAAAAAGCCGACCTGGAATTCTATAATATTATCTATAGATTCTAATGCCTATTTTGAAACATTGAAAAAAGTGCAGCCCGATTCTGTCATTCTAAGCAACTCCATCAATCATAATTCGGTCAATTCTTCGGTCACAATATTCACGTCATTGGTGGGATTTAGAAACAAGCTAATGCGAGTAAATGATTGTTGAAACCCTTTCCGTTGTCCGGGGTGAGAGTATTTTTTGGGAGCATTATCTATTTTTTAGTCTGAAAAAATGTCCCTTTATCTTTAATTATCAATACAAATTATATGGGTAACCAGTTGTACAGCTTATTATTTCTTTCGATTGTCATGTTTTCTATTTCCTGCCAGAATCCTGCCAATCAAAACACCTCTTCCACCGATACTATAACACAAGCACATAGTACAGTTGCGATTGACGACGTGCCGGATACAGTTAGTGAATTTTTGATGTTGGCGAGTGTGAAAGATTTCAAACAACATAATCCGGGGCGGGATTTGGATTTTAGGAACTCAAAAATCGGGTATAAGGAAAAAAGCAATGGAGAAAAAGTATTTATGTTATGTGGAGAATTTAGAATGAAGAATCAGGAAAAATGGAGTGAATGGAGTCCTTATACAGCAATAAAGACTGATCCATATGAACAATGGTTGGGATCTCAGGCTGCTAGCTTTCTACAGGATACTGCCGTCGTTTGGTTTAATTCAAATGACTTCTCAGCAAAAATGAAGCATAAATTTGATTCGCTGAATGTAGGGAAGTAAACCTCCACATTGTTATTTAGAGCCAATGACAGCTTTCCTAACAGGAACACCCCGTAGATTCCCGCACACAAAAAAAGGATTAGAACTTAATCTAACCCTTTGATTGCTAAAGTGACCGCGCAAGGATTCAAACCTTGAACCTCCACATCCGTAGTGTGGCGCTCTATTCAATTGAGCTACGCAGCCAAAGAACTCTGTTGTCCCATCTTACATTGCATCTAAAGTGAGATGCTCTATTCAATTGAGCTACAGAGCCCGGTGGGATTTCTATACGCGCCCCGGGATTTATTCCGGGGTGGCAAAAATAACCCAAATGAGCCTATCTGCCAAAGAGAAATCGCCCTAAATTCATCGCGAATTACGCTCCCGAGGCGAATGCCGATATTTCTAACCGACAATCTTTACAAAGCCCTAATACTTCCATCGCACAAAGGCCTCCATGGCGGCATATTTTGTCAGCCCCAGCTGGGCAAAAAGATTGGCGGTATTGCTGTTCCGGTCTTCGGCACGCTGCCAGAACTCCCTGTTGTCGGAGCCCTGGAAAGGAACCATGTCCTTTTGCGACTGATGTATAAAGATCCCGTAACGTTTCTTCATCACCTGGTCGGGACTCATCGGTATGGCCATCTCGATCTCGCTGATGTCCCATTCCTGCCAGGCACCCTTGTACAACCACATCCAGCAGTCATTCACCCAGTCATCCCCATCGGCCTGAATTCTTCGCAGGGCCTCAAAAACTATGTCAAGGCAAACCTTATGTGTGCCATGCGGATCGGCCAGGTCACCCGCACAGAATACCTGCTGGGGCTTGATCTTACGCAGCAGATCCATCGTAAGCTGCACGTCTTCCTCACCCATAGGATTTTTCTCTATGGCTCCCGTTTCGTAAAATGGCAGATTCATGAAATGACTGTTCTCATCCGGAATGCCCACATACCTGCAGGTGGCCTTCGCCTCACAACGACGGATCAGTCCCTTGATTGACCTGATCTCTTCGGTGTCCATCTGGTTCGACTTCTTCTGGCCAAGATATGCCCGCGCCGTGGCCAGTATCTCGGTCGACTTCTTGCTGTCCATGCCGAACATATTTTCAAAACCGACCGCGAAGTCCAGGAAACGGGTCACAAATTCATCGGTGACCGCGATATTTCCCGAGGTCTGGTAGGCGACATGCACCTCATGCCCCTGATCGTGTAATCGCTGAAAGGTGCCACCCATTGAAATGATATCATCATCAGGGTGTGGGGAGAAGATGATGGTTCTTTTTGGAAATGGTTTAAAGCGTTCGGGATGATTGGGGAGTTCAACATCGGGTTTGCCACCGGGCCATCCGGTTATCGAATCCCGCAGCATGTAGTACACTTCCAGGTTGATCTCATACGCATCGCCGCGCTCAACCAGCAGGTCGCCAATGCCATTATCCTTATAATCGCTGTTCGTTAGGCTCAGAATTGGTTTGCCCGCCTTGAGTGCCGTGGTGACCACCGCCTTCTTGATCATCTTCGGTGTCCACTCACAATCTCCGGTGAGCCAGGGTGACTTAAACCTTGTCAGTTCTGAAGCGGCGGCCTCGTCGACAACAAAGGTGCAATCATTATGCATTTGCAGAAGTGAGGCAGGGATCTGTTCGGTGACATGTCCTTCCACGGCTTTCTGAACCACCGGAGCCTTTGCCTGCCCCCAGGCCATCAACATAATCTTTCGGGCCTTGGAAATAGAACTGATGCCCATGGTGATCGCCAGCCTGGGCACCTGCGAGATATTTGCAAACTCATACGAGTTCGCAATCCTCGTTGAATTATCGAGCGCCGTCAGCCTCGTCCTTGAATTCATGCTCGAACCTGGCTCGTTGAAACCGATGTGACCGTTGTTGCCAATGCCGAGGACCTGCAGGTCGATACCGCCGGCATCCTCAATCATCTGTTCATAGGACGCGGCATAGGCTTTGAGTTTGTCTTTCTGCACCTCACCGTCGGGCACATGCGTATTTGCGGGATCGATGTCCACATGATCAAAAAGCTGTGTCTTCATGAACCTGTTGTAACTCTGAAACGCATCCTTGTCGATGGGATAGTATTCATCAAGGTTGAAGGTGATCACATTTTTGAAACTCAGTCCTTCGTTCTTGTGTAGCCTCACCAGTTCAGCATAAAGTGCCTTGGGACTATTGCCCGTTGCCAGCCCAAGAATGCAAGGCTGATTGAGCGCTTTCTTCTCATTGATCAGCGCGGCGATCTGATTTGCCAGATAAACGGAACCCTGCGATATGTCCGCGAATATTTTTACAGGGATTTTCTCAAAAGAATCAACCATGGTCATTTGTTCGTGAGTTTAGAATGTGTTACCGCCTGAACTGTCAGCCAGTTTATTTTGCTGAGGATGATTTCGTTTTTCCAGGATCGACATATGGCGCCTTACTGTATTTTATGCCCCATTTTTCATAACGCTTTAATTGCCCGGGCAGGCGTCTTTGAAAATCAGGCCAGCTGCGGGCGGACTGCGGCGACCACAATACCTCGCTCAAAGCCGCCATTCTGGGAAAAAGCATGTACTGAAGTTTTGAAAAGTTGGCGATGTACTCTGTCCAGAGGTTGGCCTGGGCGCCCATGATGTATTGATGCTGACCCGCATCCAACTGCACAGGTTCGGGATTGTAACCATAGACCTTCTGCATGTTCAGGTAGCCCCCGATGGTTAAGGAATCATCGTTTCGTTTCTGCGCATGATCAAAATAAACGTAGTCACCGGGAGTCATTATCACATTGTGTTTCTGCTTTGCGGCTTCGATACCACCTTCTTCGCCCCTCCAACTCATAACGGTGGCGTTGGGAGCCAGCCCACCTTCAAGAATCTCGTCCCACCCGATGATCTTTTTTCCCTTGTCGTTGATGTATTTTTCCATCCGCTGGATAAAGTAACTCTGGAGGCCATGTTCGTCTTTCAGGTTGTTGTCCTTTATCCTCTTCTGGCATTTTGGACATTTTTTCCAGCTGTCCTTGGGACACTCGTCTCCGCCAATATGGATATAAGCCGCAGGAAATAAGGGCATCACTTCATCGAGCACATCCTGCAGGAAACTGAAAACGGAATCATTGCCGGCGCAGAATACATCTTCATGTACGCCCCAGCTTTCTTTAACCTTGTAGGGCCCGCCCGTGCATCCGAGATAAGAATAGGAGGCAAGCGCCGCACCCGCATGTCCCGGCATCTCAATCTCGGGTATGACAGTGATATGTCTTCTTGTTGCGTAGGAGACGACTTCCCTGATTTCGTCCTGGGTGTAAAAACCTCCGTAACGGATGCCGTCATTTCCTGTGCCGGGATGATGACCGATAATGGTGCCATCGCGCCAGGCGCCTACTTCGGTCAGCCTGGGATATTTTTTTATCTCTATCCGCCATCCCTGGTCTTCGGTCAGGTGCCAGTGGAAATAATTCATCTTGTGAAGGGCGATGTAGTCGATGTATTTCTTAACGTCGTTTACATCAAAAAAATGCCGGCCTACATCCAGGTGCAAACCGCGGTAGCGGAACCTCGGTTCGTCGGTGATGGTGACCAACGGTATCATGAGCTGCGCGGACTTTGTCAGCGGCAGCAACTGAATCAGTGATTGTATGCCCCTGAAGGTGCCATCCGCTGTTTCGCCTTTGAGCATGACCGAATTTGAGGTTACGGTGAGGCTATACTTTTCTGAAGCGGTGTCGCCGCCTTTGGCCGTGGTTACCGCGATATAATTGCCAGTTGCCGAACCAGTAAGCGGCAGTTTAAATCCGTAGTATTTTTCCAGATAATCGTTGAAGAAATCAACCGCATCCTTATCGCCGGGGTTGCCAACCACTAGCGGAGTGTTTTTTGAAATCCGGAAGGTGCCGGGGCTCATTTTCATGCTGACCGGCTTGGGGATAATATTCAAATCGAGGGCACGCGCGGAATTCTGGGCGTTGATATTCTGCAGGCAAAGAAGTCCGGTCGCAATCAGTAAGAATCTGAACATTTACGGGGTAATTTTTGCGCCCAAATGTAGCGAAATAAATACCGTTTCCTGCGGACAACTTAACGATTCAGCATGTGCTTTTTGGCATCGGAATCGATTGTTGATCCGCCATGATATACACTTTGTCGCGACAATGCAACATTGTTTTGCGGCGCGCGATGATGGGCACGGTGTTGCCCTGTTCGCGGTAATTCGTGACGGTGCGGAAGATCAGGTTTTCGGAGGCATCATCGGGCGCGGTGGATTCGTCGAGTATCCAGATGTTTTTTTTGTCGTGGTTGTTCTGTTTGTCGTCGACTTTTAAAAAGTGGGGGAACATCCACCACGATGTTCCCCCCTTTGAAACTAGTCTGGCGTTTCACATTCCACTATGATCCCCGCATTTCTGGCCAGACCCAAATGGTAAAACTAGATGGCAGGGGAAACCAGACAATGGGGGAAAAACGGGGAAATGGATGTATTATCCGGGAAAGGTTTCACGCAAAAGAGGTTTCACGCAAAGCCGCAAGTAAGATTTCACGCAGAGGCGCAAGTAAGATTTCACGCAAAAGAGTTTCACGCAAAAGAGGTTTCACGCAAAAGAGATTTCACGCAAAGGCGCCAAGGAAGACGCAAAGGCGCCACGCAAAGGCGCCAAGGAAGACGCAAAGCCGCAAGATAAGAGAGGCTTCCGCTTGCCTTTGTGTGAAACCCGACGAAACATTATCGAAGTATTTGTTTGTTAATCAGACAGCTGCCCGAGACTCTCCTTCACTACGGCGAGCCTGGCGAGGGTATCGGCCTTCTTCTTCTGTTCCAGCTCAATCACTTCGGGTTTGGCATTGCTCATAAATCGTTGATTGCCCAGTTTCGCTTCCACGGAACCAAGGAAACCCTCCAGGTGCCGCAATTCCTTGAGCAATTCTAGTTTTTCCTCGCTGTTATCAATGGGCTCCGCACTTTCCAGGAAGAACTTGTCTTTTCCAATAACCATCGACACATTGTGTCCCCGCGCTTCGGTATTGAACGCAATGGCATTGGCATTGACCTGTTTGCAGAGTATGTGGTATACCGATAAATAAGTGTCGGGCAGATCCGTAATAATGTAGAGTTTGATCTCATCCTTCATCTTCAGCTTACTTCGGTTCCTCATGTCGCGCAAACCGCTGATGACCTCCTTCAACAAGAAACCATTGGCCAACACTTCTCCGTCGGGTTCTGTGATGGCCGGATATTGCCTAACGCAAAGGTCATCACTGCGTTCCTCAAGCAAATGATAAATCTCTTCGGTAACAAATGGCATGAAGGGATGCAGCAATTGCATCAGGTCGGTAAAGAAAGAAACAGTGGACCGATAGATGGCCGGGTCGATTGATTGCTCATACCCCGGCTTCACCCATTCGAGGTACCAACTGCAGAAATCATCCCAGATCAGCGAATAAATGGTCTTCAATGCCTCATTCAGCCGGAAACTCGCATACATGCCTGCGATTTCGGTCCTCGCCTGGGCCAGACGAGCGGCAAACCATCGCACCGCGAAATCATTCTTTGATGATTGCGCATGCACCTCTCCGTCAGTCTCACTGTCATCCGTACCTGAAAATCCGGATACATCCATTACGCGGATGGTTTCCTGGCCACTGGTTTCGGCGGCAAAATGACCGGGCTCTTCAAGCCTCGCCGCCCACATCTTCAACAGCTTCAGCGCATTCCATATTTTGTTATTGAATAATTTTCCCTGCTCGGGTGAACTGTCATCAAAGAGGAGATCGTTGCCCGCAGGCGCCGAGATCATGATTCCAAATCTTACCGCATCGGCGCCATACTGGTCGATCAAATCCAAAAGATCGGGAGAGTTCCCAAGGCTTTTACTCATTTTCCGTCCCTGCTTATCCCTCACCATACCCGTGAAATACACATCGGAAAATGGGATCTCTTTTTTATATTCCATCCCTGCCATGATCATCCTGGCCACCCAGAAAAAGATAATATCCTGCCCGGTGACCAGCACCGAAGTGGGGTAGTAGTAATTGATATCCGCATTGCCGGGGTTGGTGATGCCCTTAAACACTTCCATCGGCCACAGCCAGGAAGAAAACCAGGTATCCAATACATCATGGTCCTGCGTAAGCGCCGGATCCTTCACCCCATAGTTTTTTACAAACAGGGCGTTCGCATCGTTCTCGTTTTCGGCCACAACAAACTTGCCGTCGGTAGCATACCAGGCGGGGATCCGTTGTCCCCACCAGAGTTGCCTGCTGATACACCAGTCACGTGTGCCGGTTAGCCAGTTGCGATAAGTATTCAGGAATCTTTCTTCCGGATGAATTTTAATCCTGCCATCCAGCACGGGCTGCAGTGCAGCAGGAGCAAGTTTACTCATCGCCAGGAACCACTGAGTCGATATTTTCGGTTCTACTATGGCGTTAGTCCGCTGGCTGTACCCTGCACGGCTGGGGTAATCTTCTTCCTTTACCAGCCAGCCAGCCTGCTTCAGGGCGGCGCCTACTTTTTCCCTCGCATCAAATCTTTCAAGGCCCGCAAAGGGCCCTGCGGCCTCCGTGAGCGTGCCGTCTTCATTGAGTGTGTCAATTACTTCCAGCTTGTGCTTCAGACCAAGATTGTAGTCGTTGATATCGTGCGCGGGCGTAACCTTGAGCACACCAGTTCCAAATGCGGGATCTATGTATTCGTCGGTGATCACCGGAACAACCCTGTTCACAAAGGGTATCAACGCGTATTTTCCATGAAAGGGAATATACCTCTCGTCGTTTGGATGAACGCAAACCGCCGTGTCGCCCATGATCGTCTCCGGTCGTTGGGTGGCAATAGTTATTGATGGCGAATCGTTGGTTAATCCCGAAAGATCAGCATCGGGGCTGTCAACGATAAAATATTTTACAAAAAATAACCTACCCTTGAAATCACGGTGCTCTACCTCTTCATCACTAAGCGCTGTTTTTGCTACCGGATCCCAGTTGATCATCCTGGCGCCACGGTAGATCAGTCCTTTATTGTAGAGATCAATAAATACCTTGATCACCGCCCTGTAATAGTCAGGGTCCATCGTGAAGGCCACCCGGCTCCAGTCTACACTACACCCGAGTTTGTCGATCTGGTTATAGATGATGCCACCATATTTTTCTTTCCATTCAAAGGCATAGGAAAGAAATTCTTCGCGGGAAAGGCTCGATTTCTCAATGTTCTTTTCTTTACGGAGCATGTCTACAACCCTGGCTTCGGTGGCGATGGAAGCATGGTCGCTCCCGGGTATCCAGCAGGCATTAAAACCACTCATCCGGGCATTACGAACCAGGATGTCCTGCACTGTTTCATTCAGGGTATGTCCCATGTGCAGGACCCCTGTTACATTGGGAGGTGGGATTACGACCGTATAGGGCGGCCGGCCATCGGGGACACTGTTGAAATATTTTTTTGAATTCCAGTGACGCGACCATTTCTCTTCAACCAGGGATGGCTCATAATTCTTTGACAGCTCCATAAGGCTGCAAATATACATATGAGAAAGAGAGAGAAACTCCCTTTAACCGTTCAGTAATGAGGATAATTTAAGACAGTGGGGGATGAGCAGCAATGTATCTGATTCCTCGCGAAACGCGGAGGACAGAAATTTGCGGGGACGGCAAAAGTACTGACATCAAATCTGAAGCAGTACCTGAAGAGTTAATTCATGCTTACTAGGCGTACCAATACAGGTAGGAGAGTAGCATGATCAGTGCCAGAAATCCGAATGCCCAAAGCGCATTCTGAGTAACTTCAGGCATGTGGTGATGGTGGGTGTCGTCCTTTTTCATAACTATACGCGTTTATGCATTGGATGAATTCCAAAACAAATTTTCTAGGGTAGAATAACGGCAGTTTTCGAAAAGGGATACAGATTAGAACAGGAAAATCCTGAATTCAAAGCTAAGACTTCAATTTTGTAATGTCAACATAATTTCCGGTTAACTTTATAACCTGAATGTATGCCATTGTTGACATAGAAACCACAGGGGGCTTTGCCTCAGGAAACGATATCACCGAGGTGGCTATTATTTTTCATGACGGTGAACAAGTTACCGGGAGGTATGAGAAGCTTATAAAACCCTCAATACCAATACCATACTTCATACAGAGCCTGACAGGGATCACCTCTGAAATGGTGGCCGATGCGCCTTCTTTCCGGGAGGTTGCAGCGGAGATCTTCGAGCATTTGCAGGGTAAAGTTTTTGTTGCCCACAATGTTAATTTCGACTATTCCTTCCTCAAACATCACCTCGGACTCAGCGGCTTCGACCTGGTCTGTCCAAAGCTATGCACGGTGCGGCTGGCAAGGAAGGTCTTCCCGGATCTCGTGTCTTATAGCCTGGGCAGCCTTTGCCGGCAGATGAATGTCCTGATCCAGAACCGCCATCGCGCTGGTGGGGATGCCATCGCCACCGCCCAACTGTTTGGGCTTATTATCGCAAATAATGGAGCACCTCATATTGAACAGGCGCTGAAGAAGAAGTCGCGCGAACAGAGTCTGCCCCCGAACCTGCCGAAGGAACAGGTGGAACAATTACCCTATTGCCCGGGTGTGTATTATTTCCACGACGAAAAGGGCAAGATCATCTATGTGGGCAAGGCGAAGAACATCAAATACCGGGTGAGCAGCCATTTCACACACAATGGCGGCGGACGCCAAAGACAGGAATTCCTGCGAAACATCCACAGCATCAGTTACCAGAACTGTGGAACCGAACTGATCGCCTTTATTCTCGAAAATATCGAGATCCGAAAACACTGGCCCAGGTACAATTCCAGCCAGAAGGTGTTTACACCGAGCTATGGACTTTATCTCTATGAAGACAACAATGGCTACCTCCGGCTTTGTATCGAGAAGAAAAAACAACACCTCAGGGCTTACTATACATTTAACCTGTTGGCCGAAGGACACCGTCTGCTGAACCAGCTGGTGAAACAATTTAGTCTCTGTCCCAAATTATCGAACATAGAAATATCGGATGAACCTTGTTCGGGTTTGGCTACAGATAGCTGCCACGGCGCATGTGAAAAAAAGGAGGGTGTCGACGAATACAATCATCGCGTTCTGGAAGCCCTCGACTACCTCGAACACCTGCTGCCGACCTTCGCAGTGCTGGATGAAAGTATTGAACCCGAAGGAAGATCATGCATACTCATAGAGAAGGGCAGATTCTATGGCATGGGCTACATGCCCGCCGAAGCCGCGGCTTATTCAGCCGAAGAGCTAAAAAACTGGATCAAGCCTTATCCTGAAAATGATTATATCCGTGGACTGGTTTACCAGTATGTGTTAAAACGCCCAGAGAAAAAAATTGTATTTAGCTAGATGGAAAGAGTGATCACCTCCTGGTACAGTCCCTGCCTGGAAAAGGACATGCCCGTGGCCATATATGGCCATTACGGTTTTGCATTACTGTTAGTCCCCACCGCTGCTGCTGATTTTCTCGAGTATGAACGTTTTGGTCTGATTGACACGATCCAGCCTTTCATTGACCAGGGAAAACTCAAAGTGTTTTCGGTGGACAGTATCAACCGTGAGAGCTGGATGGATTATGGAGCGGATCCACGGCACAAGACCTATAAACACAAACAGTGGAACTATTATGTATACAATGAACTGATCCCATTTGTCAGGAGCCTGACCAGCGATTTAACACCGATAATAGTGGCCGGCGCTTCTTTTGGGGCCCTGCACAGTGCCAATTTATTTTTCAAGCGACCCGATTTGCTGAATGGCTGCATCTGCATGAGTGGGGTTTATGACCTCACGGAATATTCGAGGGGATATTTTGATGACGACGTTTACTTCAACAGCCCGATGCATTACCTGCCGAACCTGTCTGATCATGAAACGCTGGAGCAGATAAGAAGAAGCAACCACATCCATTTATTTTCAGGCAGTGGGGATTATGAGGATCCCGATTCCGCACGTCGCTTTGCGAACATTCTCTACAACAAGGGGATCAACTATGAACTTGACATTTGGGGAGGGGAGTGGCGGCACGACTGGAACACCTGGAGGGTGATGTTGCCGCATTATCTTGGTTCCAGGTTCTGACTTAAAATGATCAAAAATTCCTTTCTTGGTATCATTGATGCACCCAAACTCTCAAGGTGTTCGGTGTACACCTGGCAGTCGATCAGCTTAACGCCCTCAGACTTCAATTGCTGTACATAACTAATGAAGGCAAATTTGCTGGCATTGCTGACCTTGGTAAACATGCTTTCTCCAAAGAAGAGGTTCCCCATCCGGATGCCATAAAGTCCCGCAACCAATTCATCATCGTTCCAGGCTTCCGCGCTGTGGGCAAATCCTAACTCATGAAGTTTTGTATAAGACGCGATCATTTCGTCGCTGATCCAGGTTCCATCCTGTTCTTTACGAACTGAATTCTTGCAGGCTTCGATTACACCCCGGAAGTTTTTGTTGATGGTGAAACGAAGTGAAGTTTTGCGAATAAAAACCTGCATGCTCTTGCTGACATAGATATTATTTGGATCCAGGACGAACCTTGGGTTGGGACTCCACCAGATAATGTGTTCGCCTTCATACCAGGGGAAGATGCCGGATCGGTAGGCCAGCAGAGCCTGTCCACGGACAGATCGCCGCCGATGGCCAGTAGTCCGTCGGGTTCAGCAAGTTCGGCAGGTGGAAATATTAGCTCCTTATCAAGGGAGAAAATTGGCATGGTCAGGAGGCGATGACTTCGATGGTGGCGCCAATGCCCCTGTCGGTGATGGCGTCGCAGTCTGGTTTGAGGCTTTCATAGTCGCCATTTTTCACTCCATATTTACCCTGGTAGTGAATAAGGTAGGCGCATTGTTCGGCCTGTTCTGCGGAATGGCCGCAGACTTCCATAAGTGTTTCAATAACCCATTCGAAGGTGTTGACCTCATCGTTCCAGACGATGAGGGTGCATGGATCACTGGTTGCGGTGAGCAAATCCACTTCCTCAAATTGCTGAGGTTTTACAGCGCCTTCATAGCCTTTTGGTGATTTGTTCATAATACAAAAATAAAAACTAAACCCTGTAGTGCAAGCAAAAAACCAAATATAACCGCTTAGCTCAGAGGGCAGTGAGAAGCGGATGGTCTGGGCATCATTCTATTAATGGGCAACTGGCCGACATGGGTGGCTGGAGACCAGTGTATAAGGCATCAGAGCTATTTGGTGGTTTGGCCGTTGGTGATAACTGGTTGAGGGTCAAAAAAAATTTGTATCAAAACATACAGCACCTATCTTTGCACTCCTGACAAAAAAAGGGAGCATAGCTCAGTTGGTTTAGAGCATCTGCCTTACAAGCAGAGGGTCCGCGGTTCGAACCCGTGTGCTCCCACATCCAAAATAAGGGTTTCAGAGTTTTCTTCTGAAGCCCTTTTTCATTTGGATGTGGTTTGGATGTAATTTTTCACGCATATTTTGCCTCTGACATCAGGCTTCGGGCTTGTACCTTAATATGATTAATCCCGACTTCAAAGCTTTCGAATCGATTAATGTCAATTTCCGCCGCTGATCCTGGTTAGTGAAGAGCGCTTTTCCTTTAGTCAATAGAGTTGGGTTCAATTCTAATCTGTATTCATCCACCAGGCCAAGGTTTGATGAGGGTGGAGGCAAAATTGGCGCCACCCCAGGCGATGATATTTTTTCCGTTCTCTTTTTTCAAACGCGTTATTTCACCGGGAATATCGTGGGCTACCCTGGTATTTTTCCAGTCGGGCTTGAAATCACCTTTTGTAAAAACGATGTGCTGTGTTTTATCGGCGCAGTTTTGCAAATTTCAATTCATTGGGATCACTGTCCGGATTATGTAATACCGATTGCCAGTATTTTGAGTAAATGGGGTACATTTTTCTTCCCAACAAATAAGTATCTGCTGAATCAAGGTCTTTATTCAAATCCGCCCACTCATCACTATTGGCAATTAACCAATCCGCTTCATCATTTGGTCCGGCAACATAACCATCCAGGGTTATTTGCATTGAGAGAATAAGTTTTCTTTGGCTCATAGCTAACGTTTTTAATGATGATTAATGTTTACGCTGCAAAGTTAGGGACACGATATTTTTGAAGGTGGTGGTATAGCGACTTCGTAAGGGGCCGATTACGACACCAAGAATCAGAGCGAAGAAACAGGAACAGGGCAGAAAGAGAAAGAGAAAGAGGAAGAGGAAGGATTTCACGCAGAGAAAAGCGCAAAGAAAAGCGCATGAGGCTGCATAAGTTCCTGTTTCTGCCCTCTTCCTGTTCCTGTTTCTGTTCCTGTTTCTCCCTCTTCCTGTTTCTCTTCCTGTTTCTGCCCTCTTCCTCTTTCTCTTTCTCTTTCTCTCTTGCCATAGGGTTGTCAATCCCCGCACTTACTTTTGAAGCACAAAAAGACTATATGGACAACAATTTGAAATTGCGCGGGCTTGCTACAATCAATTTTTTCGCGGCAGATCATGCGGGCGCCAAAAAATGGTACACCGAACTTTTTGGCATTGAGCCTTATTTTAATGTTCCTGGATATTTCGAGTTTCGACTGGGAGATTATCAGCAGGAACTGGGATTTATCGATGCTAAATTTGCTCCCAATGGCGTACCGTCAAAACCTTCGGGTCAAATCGCGCATTGGCATGTCGACGATCTGAGTGGTTCACTACAGCAGCTCCTTGATCATGGCGCTACTTTACACCAACCCATTACGGATCACAGCCAGGGAAAGGGTGAGTTTGTGACGGCCTCTGTTGTAGATCCCTTTGGAAATATTCTGGGAATCATGACCAATAAACATTATTTGGACATCCTTTCGGGAAAGAGTTAGTACTTCCAAACTACTGGGGGGGGTGACTGTTGGTCTTGTTTCAAAAGACCGGTTACTGGGGTGACCAGTTTCGGTTGATTTGCTGGGTTCAAAAATCCATTAACTTCATTGACGTATCGGTGTAAGATGATCACGCATATCTTATACTACTACTAATCAATTGAAGCCCAATGAGAGACACAATTACACTAAGTATGGCTATTTCTGCCACTCTGGTATTTTTTGCCTGCCAGCAACAATCACACGAATCCAAAACTGCACCCATGGACCTGGGAATTGAAAAAGTGAGGATCGTTTCCATGTTGGATTCTTTCAACAGGGCGGCTGCAAATGCGGACTATGATGGTTATTTCAATTTTTTTACGAGTGACGCCACAATTTGCGGAACTGATGCGAAAGAATATTGGGATAAGAAGAAGTTTATGTATTGGGCGAAGCCATATTTTGAGGCGAAGAAGACCTGGGATTTCAATGCACTCAACAGGAATATTTATTTTTCAAAAGATGGAAAATTCGCCTGGTTTGATGAACTGTTGAACACACAGATGAAAATATGCCGGGGTTCGGGCGTGTTGGTCATACAGGATGGCGATTGGAAACTTCAGCAATATGTTTTATCCATGACCATTCCTAATGCAAAGATGGAAAAGGTAGTGGCCCTCAAGGCTCCGGTGGAGGATTCAATAATCACAGAGCTCGCTGCTCCTGAGCAGTGAGGAATATTGATTCGGCCCGAGTGACCACACGAGTTCTTCCGAAATATGTCTTCTTCAATTAGTTGCCACTATTGATTTACACCTTCCTCGGACAAATTTTCCTCTTTCCTTCTCAATTCATTATTTTGAACTAGTTTGCAATTGAAGTTTCCACGATTGTTTGTTTACAAATTTACCATACCAGGAAAGCGACCTGATTCTTCAGGTTATGCAGAGCAATGCCAGGGCCTTTCAACAGCTCTATGACCTGCACAAAGGTCGCGTCTTTGCCTTTGCGTTCGCGCTCACCAAATCACGTGACCTTGCTGAAGAAATTGTTCAGGTGGTGTTCATCAAACTCTGGGAACACCGCGAACGTATCAATACCTCCCTGTCCTTTCATGCTTATCTGAGGAAGATCACATATCACCATGTGGTGAGTTATTTCCGTAAACTCAAACTGGATATCAGTCTTCAACAAGAATTGCTGCATAACATTCAATCCATGAGCGCTCCTAATGAGGAACAACTCGCCGGCAAACAGCTCAATCAGATATATCGACAGGCCATCGAACACCTGCCTACCCAGAAAAAGAAACTCTACCTGCTCAGCCGGGAAGAAAACCTCAGCTACGAGGAAATCGCCAACGAAGTCGGCCTGAGCAAAAACACCGTCAGAAACCACATGGCTGACGCGATTCGATTCATCCGACAGTATGTGACCTCGCATTCTGACCTGGCTTCAATCATCCTTGCGATCTTAATCCGCCGAACGCTGTAATAAGTTCGGTTTCATCCCAGGAATATACACCCCACTTTGCAAAGGCCTGGACAGATCTTAGTCCTAAAAATTTTTTTTCTGGCCATGGTACTATTTTTCCTCCCGAGCGTATTGGTAACACAACCTTAACTCATCCCAGAAAAAACAATGGATATTTCAAGAGAAGAAGCTGAGCGCCTCTATCAAAAATTCCTGGACAATTCCTGTACCGAAGCAGAGCTACAGGAGCTGATCCGGATATTGGGAGCTAATCCGGATAATTTCCGGGAAGACCTTGTATTCCAGCTGTTCGACAAGACCTGGGATCGGGTAGATCTCGTCCCTCACCAGTTTCAACCACTGGTTTTGCCGGAGGCTGAAAGCAAGAAGACCCTGGTTGTGAATCCGGACCGTGATCAAATTCAACGCGTCAATACATTCCGTAAAACCTGGCTACGATATGCAGCCGCGGCATTACTGCTTTTAGCGGTGGGCGCTTATATGTGGCGAACTTCGCGCCCGGACAAGACCTTCATCGTAAATAAACAGAAGGCTCCAAATCCCGTCAAGGACCTCACACCAGGTGGGGATAGGGCTGTCCTCACTCTCGCCGATGGCACAGACGTTTTATTGGACAGCTTGCACACCGGTGTCTTTAGTCAACAGGGTTCAGCCACCATCAGTAAGTCTGCTCGAGGTGCATTAGTTTACCGTTACCAGTCCGGGGGATTACGGCAACCAATAGTTTACAATACCATGAAAACACCCAGGGGCGGCCAGTACCAGCTTACGCTGCCGGATGGCAGTGAAGTGTATTTGAACGCTTCTTCGTCGATCCGTTTTCCTACATCCTTCTCAGGCAAGGAAAGAAGAGTGGAGATCACCGGCGAAGCCTATTTCGAAGTGGCGAAGAATCCATCGATGCCTTTTATCGTTTCCGTAAAGCAAATAGAAGTAAAAGTGCTGGGCACGCATTTCAACGTGAACGCATACGCCGACGAGTCGGCCGCAAGGACCACACTC
Organism: uncultured Chitinophagaceae bacterium; assembly: GCA_963808065.1. Taxonomy (GTDB): domain Bacteria; phylum Bacteroidota; class Bacteroidia; order Chitinophagales; family Chitinophagaceae; genus Flavitalea. Next base: position 377,403 of record CAWEEK010000002.1, on the reverse strand, counting down.
TTTGAAGGCGCTGTTCAAATCAAAACCAATCATTCAACCGAGTTCCTCAGTCCCGGTCAGCAGGGGATTGTCAATGCCGCAAATTCCATCACCGTTGACAAACAGGCTGACACGGCTTCAGCGCTTGCCTGGAAAAAAGGTTTATTCAGATTCAACAACACGGAACTGGAATCCATCATGCGCCAGGTGGCGCGATGGTACGATGTAGATATCAACTACAAAATTTCAACAGGTGGACTCCATTTTTCCGGGGTGGTGTCGCGAAAGAAGAATGTGTCAGAATTGTTAAAGATCATGGAATTGACCGGCCTCGTGAATTTCAAAATCGAAGGAAAAACCATCACCGTTTTGCCAGGTTGATTCCTGGAGGATTTATGATTCGAAAACAATAAAAAAATAAAACGGGTAAACCCAAAAAAAACCGCCTCGTGTACTAGACGAAGCGGAATAATATTCGGGCTAACCCTGCCTTCCGGGTAAAACCCTGGAACAGCAAAAACAAATCAGGTAGAACTGCTTTATTAATTAACCCAAACAACACAAAGCTATGCATTTCAGGGCTCTTTGTAAAGTTTTGCCCATGGCAGAACGATTCACCAAAACTCCTCGCGCCTCAGGATCTCTCCATCGGGAAAGATTGAATAAGGGCTCGATAAAAATTCCCTGGTTAGTGATGAAACTGACAACCATTCTTTTACTTGCTGCGCTGATCCAGGCACGGGCCAGCGGCTATTCGCAAGAGGTGACAATTTCCGAAAAGAATGCCCCACTGGAGAAGATCTTCAACCAGATAAGAAACCAGACCGGCTACGAATTCTTTTACAACAATGGCATGCTGGCGACCGCAAAAAAAGTAGACGTTCGCGTTAAGGGTGCCACCATAAAAGAGGTACTCGACCTTTGCTTCAGCCAACAACCACTCAGCTACACCATTTACGACAGGACCATAATTGTTAATGCCCGGCCATTGAATTTGAATGGAATTTCCGGCGCACCATACGCCAAAATCATCGACGTTTTGGGTCAGGTAACCGACGACAAGGGAGAAGTAGTGGCCGGCGCAACGGTTACAGTAAAAGGAACCAGTCATTCCACTTCCACAGACGACAACGGCAACTTTATTTTGCGTAAGGTTGAAGAAGATGCCACCCTGGTCATCAGCGGCGTGAACTTTGACACCTACCAGGTGGCCGTGAATGGGAAAACTTCCATCAATGTGAAAGTCACCACAGCCATCAAGGAAATGAATGAAGCAGTGGTGGTTGGTTTCGGCACGCAGAAAAAGATCAACCTTACCGGTGCCGTCAGCCAGGTGTCGGGAGAGGAACTTGTAGACCGACCGGTTTCAAACCTCGGTCAGGCATTGCAGGGAGTAGTGCCCAACCTGAACCTGACCACTGCGGGCGACCCCGGTGGCCCCGGTACAAACAGCAGTTTCAATATCAGGGGTAATACGAGCTTAACTGGCAATTCCAGTCCGCTCTTCATCGTGGATGGCATACCGGTAGACAACATTAATGACATCAATCCGCCGGACATTGAAAATATCTCAGTGCTCAAAGACGCCGCCGCTTCTGCGATCTATGGTGCCCGCGCGCCCTATGGCGTGATCCTGATCACTACCAAGAGAGGGAAAAAAGGGGAGAAGGCCCTGGTCAGTTACAGCAACATGTTTGGCCAGAGTTCATACACCACCCTGCCAAGAATGGCCAATTCACTGGAGTTTGCCAATGCCTTTAATATCGCTTCCATCAATTCCGGACAGGGTGCCCCCTTCAGCGATGATATCCTGATGAAGATCAAGGCGAACATAGACAAACCCGGATCCTACCCGGTGAGCGAACCCGATCCCAACAACCCGGGCAGGTGGACTTATGCATCGCCGTTGAACACCGACAATGTCGATTGGTTCAGGGCCTATTTCAAACCCTGGTCGTTCAATCAGAAACATGACCTCAGCATTTCGGGTGGCAGTGTGAACACTACATATTACCTGGGGCTGGGTTATTATGACCAGGGTGGACAACTGCGTTATGCCAATGAAGAATTCAAACGATATAATCTTACCGGCAACCTGCATACCGAGCCTACCAAATGGTTGAGGATCGACCTGAAGACCCGCTTCAGCAAGAGAAAGATCGACATTCCCTTCGACTATGCCAACCAGATGGGCAACTGGGTGCACATGATCACTACCAGGCAGCCGAACTGGGCATTGAGAGATCCGGATGGCAATTTGAGTCTTTCCGGCAACCTGGAATTCATGCAAAGTGGAGGCAGAAGAAAGACAAATGAAGATGACCTGACACTGATCGGATCCGTTGAGTTGGAGCCCGTGAAAAACTGGAAGATCAATATCGATTATTCCTACAACAACCAGGTGTTCAGGAGTCAGTTTCATAACGCTTATGTATACTCGCACGGAAGCGATGGCAGCATCTTCAATATCGGCCCTTCAGTGAATTCAGTGGGTGAGGGCTCCATTACGGACAATTATCAGTCTACTAATTTCTATACCTCCTATGACAGAAAATTCGGTGGTCATTATTTTAAGTTACTGGTAGGTCAGCAAATGGAGGCCTACAATGGGTATAACATCAATGGGGAGAGGTCTGATCTGATCACGGACGACATTCCCGCGATCAATGTAGCTACGGGTACCCAAAATGTGTATGATGCCATCCTCCATTGGGCAACCATGGGCACCTTCGCACGTTTCAATTACAACTACGACGACAAATACCTGCTGGAGATCGATGGTCGATACGACGGCTCTTCACGATTTCCCACAGGTAATAGATATGGATTTTTCCCATCTTTCTCCGCAGGTTACAACCTGGCCAGGGAAAATTATTGGGCGAAGCTGAGACCCATTATCAATGAATTTAAGATTCGTGGTTCATACGGTGCACTCGGCAACCAGAATGTCTCTGATTATCTATATCTGGCCAACGTTCCCATCTATAGCAACCTTCCTTATGTTATCAATGGTATCAGGCCAAATTATTTGGGTGTACCGCAATTGATCAGTCCCGACCTGACCTGGGAGAAATCCAGGACCATCGACTTCGGGCTGGATGCGGCCTTTCTCAACAACCGTCTTGGGCTGACCTTTGACTGGTACACTCGCCGGACACTCGACATGCTGGGACCTTCTTCTGTGCTGCCAGCGACACTGGGTGCCCCGGTACCTTTTCAGAATAATGCCGACTTGACAACCAGGGGTATTGAACTGACGCTGACCTGGCGCGACAGGATCAGCAAAGACTTCACCTACAATGTGTCAATTGTACTGGGCGACTATCAGGCCACCATCGAACGATATTACAACACCACCAACCTGCTGAACAATTATTATCCGGGACAAAAATTAGGTGAGATCTGGGGCTATGAAACCGCAGGACTCATCCAGTCACAACGGGATATTGACCAGATGCCCGACCAGTCCTTCATCTTCGGAAGGTGGACTCTGGGTGATGTGTTATATAAAGACCTGAATGGTGATGGCGCAGTAAATATTGGAAAGAATACACTTGACGATCATGGCGACCTCAAAGTGATCGGTAATAATACACCGAGATTTAATTTTGGTCTGAACCTCGGAGCGAGCTGGAAGGCCTTTGACTTTACCATGTTCTGGCAGGGCGTGGCCAAACGCGACGCATGGCTCAGCCCAAATGAAGGCAACAATTCCGGTAATATCTTCTGGGGCTTCGTGCCGAATTTTGGTAACAACGTGTACAAGACCACGCTGGATTTCTGGACTCCCGAAAACACCGATGCTTACTGGCCTGCGCCCTACCTCTCTTCAGAAATTGCGAAGAATCATAAGGTCCAATCGAGATACCTCCAGAACGCAGCCTATGCCCGCTTAAAAAATATACAGTTGGGTTACGACCTGAGTGCCCGCCTACTCAGGGGCAGAGGGATAAAGAAACTTAGGGTATTTATATCAGGAGAAAATCTGATCACGATTACCAAACTCAATAAAAACTTTGATCCCGAAGCGATCACCGGAGGTTGGGGAGCAGGAAAGATCTATCCACTGCTCAAAACAGTTTCTGGTGGATTGAACCTAACATTTTAGACTAACCTCATTAATGATATTAACATGAAAAATATTTTTTTAATCGGTTTGCTGGTAATCGGCCTGCAGTCCTGCCAGAAATACCTTGACCGGCCACCATTGGACCGTATTACGGACAAGGAGATGACATTCACGGCATCTGAAATGAAACTTTACTCCAACCAATTTTACCCCGACTTCCCCGGCTGGAAACCAAATGAATATACTGGTGGAATATTCTGGGGTGACAACGCTTCCGACAATATGGTGCAGGGCGTGTACAACAGCAATGGTCAGATATCAGGTACCATCACCATTCCCGCGAGCAGTGGCGACTGGGACTGGGGTAAGATTCGCGCGGTGAATTATTTTCTTTTCAATTACCATGTTACCGAGGAACAACCAGCTGCTGTGAACAGCTTTATCGGAGAGATGTATTTCTGGCGCGCCTGGTATTATTACTCAATGCTAAAAAAATATGGTGACCTTCCATACTTTAGCCGCCCGCTGGGTACCAATGACACGGTTGAGCTGAAAGCTCCCAGGCTAAAAAGAAACATTATTGCAGACTCAATACTCGCAGACCTGGATCTGGCCATTGGTCTGCTCGGCACTCCGGCTTCCGTTGAACCAGGACGGATCAATAAAGGTGTTGCACTTACATTCAAATCACGGGTAGCCTTATACGAAGGCAGCTGGGAAAAGTACCAGGCTGGATCGGTCTTTGGGGTGGACGGTGGCGATCCGGATAAATATTTCCAACAGGCCGCTGATGCCGCCGAACAAGTGATGCTCTCGGGCGACTATGAGATCACACCCCCCAGCATTGATCCCCAGTGGAACTATTTTCATCTCTTTAGTAAAAAAGACCTCACCGGCAATAAGGAAATCATTCTCTGGAAAAAATTTGACAAGTCGCTTAACCTGATCCATTTCGGACAGAATATGCTTTCCTATGAAGGCTCAAACACCGGTGTGTCCAAGCAGTTGGTAGATGCTTACCTGTGTACAGATGGTCTGCCTATATCAATCAGTCCATTGTACGAGGGTGATGATTCGATCACCGCAGCTGTCACCAACAGGGATCCACGATTGAGGCAGACCATTTTAGTCCGCGGGCACCCGCGACAGATCGTTGGCGGAGATACTATCCTGAAATTTTCCGAGCCCGCGATTAACCTGCCCGGTGGACAGCGAAGCACCACTGGCTACATGTTGTTCAAAGGTTCTGAACCCGACGATGCCGGCACCACCGGCAGTACTACGGCCAGTATAATATTCAGGTATGCGGAAGTGCTTCTCATTTATGCAGAAGCAAAAGCCGAACTGAGTGAAATCACGCAGGAAGACCTCGACAAGAGCGTGAACAAATTGCGTGATAGGGTACAGATGCCACATATGTCGGTTGCTGTTGGGTTTACCGATCCTGACTGGGATTTTCCTGAACTCAGTCCACTGCTCAATGAAATTCGCAGGGAGAGAAGGGCGGAGCTCGGCGTGGAAGGCTATCGTTTTGACGACCTCATGCGCTGGAGGGCACACCGGCTTATCAAACAACCATTACTGGGCGCCAAATTCAGCCAGTTTGTTGGCAAGGAATTCAATCCACCATTGATCGACATTTCGGTCAATGACCAGGGTTACATCCTTCCATTGAAGAATTCACCGGCGGTGAATGGATGGCAGTTTGATGAAAATAAAAACTACCTCTTGCCAATACCATCGAACGAGCTGGTGCTGAATCCCAACATGAGTCAGAATCCCGGGTATTAGAGCTACACAGAAAAACAAACTGAATAATCTCAGATCAAAAAAATATTGGAATGATCCTTCGTCCGGCTTTATGTCTTTGGCTTTTCCTACTCCTGTTTACTGGTTATTCGAACGCACAGGCTCCGGTTTTTTATTTCTGCGGAAAGGCGAACAATGACCTGTTCCAGGTATTGAAGTCGGAAGGCCTCGCTGTCAAAAGATTCGATGAGGTGTCGAATACCATCCGTGCTGCAAATAAAGGCGCCTTGGTTTTTGTCATCGCCGATGGCTATCCGAAATTGCAGCCGGAAAAAAGTCTTTCGGCTTCCCTGTTGGATCTGGCAAGAAAGAAAAATCTCCATCTCTATGTGGAATATCCCGCTGCTTATCCCGGACTCGCTATTCAACAGGATCCGGTGGTCATGCAGTTGGAACGGGCGGTGATCACCTCTGATGCATTCGGTTCCTCTTTGAAACCCATGAGCATCCTTTCCATCAACAACGCCCATGTGCTTGTTACGGATGCGAAGAATCCATTGATGGTGATTGGTAAAGTGGCGGGCTTCGACAGTGCGCCTTTCGGTCTCAAGGACACCAAAACCAATCCCGTACTTTTCGAACAGCAGGGTACAATGATCGCAACGACGGGCCTCAGTCATTTTGCCCGTGGTCGCTATGGACCCACCGCATCCTGGAAAATAGTATGGACTACCATCATCAGCAGGCTTTCAGGTATCAATGACTTCAGCTTCAAACACTGGCCCGAAAACGTTCACCCGACATATACGAAGGATGCTGAGTTGCCGGACAGTGCAAGAAGGTCAAGCGTGAAAAAAGGCGTGGAATGGTTTTACAAGGGTAGGTTCTTCATCGATGAATCCTGGAAGGCGGAATGGCTGAAATACCAGGGCGACGGACTCGCGCCCTTCGGTCCACCAGTAAAAAGGGAATCGAAGAATGGTGATGGCTCCCTGGGCATACTCGAAGGGCATGCTTCAAATATTTATTTCGATGGCAAACAACAATATCGTTATTGGATGCGCGCCGATGTGCAGGGCGAAGCCAGTATGGCCCTCGCTTCCGCTGCGAACATGTTCGGCAATGAGGACTACAGAAAGAAGGCGGAAAACCTGATCAACTTCACCCTGCATGGATCCAATCTCCGTGCGGGCAGGAAGAATGATTCCACCAGTGATGCCTTTGGACTGATCGGCTGGGCGACCACCAATTCAGAAACCTTTTATGGAGATGACAATGCCCGCGCGATCCTGGGCATACTTGGTGCATCGGGATATCTGCATACCGGAAAATGGGATAAGGAAATGGTAGAAGCGATACTGGCGAATTTCCGCACCACAGGAAAATCAGGATTTCGTGGCGAGCGACTCGAAGAAAAGAACATCATCAAAAACGGCTGGAAGTATTATTGGCAAAAAGACAGCAAACATATTTCACCGCATTTCGAATCCTGGATGTGGGCTTTGTACTTATGGCTGTATGATAAAACCAAATACGAACCTCTGCTGACACGCACAAAGGAAGCCATCCGGATCACGATGGAGGCTTATCCGAATGAATGGCTCTGGGGCAGCAGTATGCAAACACAGCGGGCAAGAATGATTCTGCCGCTGGCCTGGCTGCTGCGGATCGAGAACACACCTGAACACCGCCAGTGGCTTGACCGGGTAACAAAGGACCTCCTAAAAAGTCAGGTGGAAAGCGGCGCAATCCAGGAAGAAATCGGGGTGGGAGTCGGGCGTTTCAAACCAGTGAATTCCAACACGGCTTATGGCACAGATGAAGGCCCGATCATTTTCAGAAATGGCGATCCCGCCTCCTGCATGTTGTACACCTGCAATTTTGCTGTCTTCAGTCTGAACGAAGCGGCCCATGCAACAGGTGATACCAGTTATGTCAATGCTGTCAAAAAATTATCCAATTTTCTCACGAGGATACAGGTCAGCTCTGTAACAAATCCCGACCTGGACGGAGCCTGGTTCCGGGCCTTTGACTTCAAGCGCTGGGACTATTGGGGTTCGAATTCAGATGCAGGTTGGGGCGCCTGGTGTACATTGACCGGCTGGATTCAAAGCTGGATCGTCACCACGCAAGTACAGATCGAACAGGATCAGAGTTACTGGGCCCTCACTAAAAAATCAGGAGTAAATGATTACATGAAGTCCACGGTTCACCAAATGTTTGGTCAACAATAGCAACGACCATTGACCGTTTCTTCGTCTCTTCAGAGATAGTCGCATCTTCATTTATGACTTGAATATCATTAAAGTGAAAAGCAGTAATTTGAATTACGTTTTACTTTAAGTTATTCAAGGCCTATGCAAGATCCGTCGCAAATATTGACCGAAGATGATATTTCTATAATCAGGTCATACAGTTCGGTTGCCGAAGCACAAGGCGCACTTACTCCCGCACAACTGCAATTGATTTACTACCGGAAGTGGTTCAAAATGATGGTGCCTGTCTATGCTGGCGGCCTCGAGTTGCCCCTGCCGCAAATCATGCAGATACTGGAGGCGGCTGCCTGGGCAGACGGCAGTTTTGGCTGGGCGCTAAATCTCGGCGCCGGAGCAAATATGTTTGCTGCTTTTCTGCCTCCCGAGATAGCAAAGAAGTTATTTATTCATGCTGAAATTTGTATTGCTGGCTCTGGTTCGCTTTCTGGAAAGGCTGAGAAGGTCGACGGTGGGTACCTGGTCAACGGAAGTTGGCGATATGCCACCGGTGCGCCGCATGCCCACTTTTTTTCAATTAGCTGCACCGTGACGGAGAACGGCGAGCCAACAAAGGATAAAAATGGTGAATTCAACACGAGGTCTTTTATTGTCCCCAGGCATCAGGTAACCATAACAGATTTATGGAATAGCCATGGGCTGAAAGCAACAGCAAGCCATGATTTTAAAATTGAGGATGTACTCGTACCCGATGATTTTTCTTTCAATCTGACCGAGCCCTCCATCTTTGCGGACAGTGCTCTGTATAAAATCCCATTCTTGCCGCTTGCGGAGGCATTACTGGCCGTGACGATGAGCGGCATGGGATGCCATTTTATTGACTTGTTGAAGTCGCTGCTGAAAGAAAAAATACAGGCCGACCCTAACAGGAGTAAGGACTATCCTGCAATGGAAACCGCAATCCAGGCAGGGGAAGCGACTTTGAATAAGGTCCGCGACGATCTTTACAAAATTGCGAGTGAGACCTGGCTTCGCTATGAAGATGGAGAAGCCGTTGCTGAGACTGACCTTAATCAAATAATATCAAATGCAAAACGCTGTGCCTTCGTTGCCCGAACGGAGGTAGACAAGCTTTATCCCTGGGCGGGCATGAATGCTATTTTACCTGAAAGCGAACTTAATCGCGTTTGGCGGGATATTCATACGGCTTCGCAGCATATCTTATTGTCTCCGTTTCCAAATTAGTATTCTACTTAAATTAAATTCAATCTATGTCTCGTGGAGAATTTGAATACTATTGATTTCATCAGCATCGACAAAGATGGAAATGTTGTGTTAACTGTGTCGGATCATTTGGAATGGGATGTGCAAAACGAACATCTAGTTACGCTTCAGAATAAGTTGAATGTCTACTTAATTCGATTGATAACGGCAGTCTATATGAAAGCTATCCTAAAGCAGTTGGTCGAAAAATTATCATAAATGTTAGCTTAAAACATTTTCCTAATCTGGATGGCGAAACCTTTTTGCAAAGAACAAAACAAACTCTGGAATCAATTGGATATGGTTTTACTTACAAATGTCTAAGGAGTATTAATTAAACCAGGGGCTGTAGAAGTTTAGGCTTGATATACAATTGTTGGATTAAATTCATTATTCTAGCAATAGGCTAACCCCAAATTCTTCTTCCAATTTTAAAAAAATTCAATTCCGAACAAACATCACTTGTCAAATTCATCCTGATACACGAGTTTGTTTCCACCATTTTTAAGTGCGACGTAGTCGATGGCGCCGGTGCCAAGAAAATTGTATGTCAGCCCTACAACTCGTCCGAAATCGCCTTTAAACCCATAAAAAAGCGAATCCTACAAAAAACAAAATTTTGTATTGAATCATAACTTAAAAGTTACGCAAACTTTTAGCTGGGTCGCGGTTCATAATCATAGATTGAATCCCTGGGTTCGAGTGCGTATACTCGTGTTTGCTTCGGTTCAAATCTGGATTCGCCAATTACCCCTCACAACCATTTCTTCCTCCTGAACCAGAAGTATATGATCAACACCACCAGCAGCATCAGGATCATCACGGCGGGATAACCGTATTTCACCCTCAGTTCCGGCATGAAATCGAAGTTCATCCCATAAATGCCGACAATAAAGGTGAGTGGCATGAAGAAGACCGAAAAGATCGTCAACACGCGGATAGTTTCATTGGTGCGTTGTGCTGAGATATTAAAATAGATCGTGATCAGGTGGTTGCAGTTCTCCGACAACGAATCGAGCAAACTCTGCTGCTTGATGTAAAGATCCCGGATGTCCCTGGTGATGGCATTTGATTGGTCGGCAGGGTCGATGTGATCGATGACGTCGTGGCTAAGCAGCAACACCCTCCTGAGGACATCGGCCTTTCTCTTCAGGTAATACAATCCTTTCTGCAGGGGCTTGCCATTCTTCCTGATGAAGAGTAGCATCTCATAATGCTCGATGCTTGTGATAAGTTGTTGCGCGGGATCGCTGAAGGTCGCCAACGCTCTTTTTGTGAGTTCATTCAATACATCGGTCGGTGTTTCCATTAATCCCTTATTCACAAGCTCTTCATCAATTCGCTCGATCTCATTCCATTCGTGCCGGTGAATGGTGATGATCAGCTGGTCAGCAATAAAAATGGCCACCCTGTTGGTCAATTCCTTCATGCTGTCGGCGTCCTCGCTTTCAGACGGAGTGCAATACCGAAGTATGACAAACAAATAATTCTTCAGGTGTTCGAACTTCGGCAGATGGTCGGTTTCCAGTGAATCTTCTACCGACTTGGGGTGCAGCTGAAACCTGGCGGCGACCTCGTGGAGTTCCTGCTTTTCGGGGTCAGTGATGTCCAGCCATTCATATTGTTTATCCGTCTTTTCGCTGATTGTCCGAATCATGGTACTGCTATAAGTTCAGCTTAAAAAAAATGCATGTTGCAAAATGTAGACCCCGGCATCATCGTACTTAGCGAATGGTCCAGTCGATCAGCTGGTTCCACCATTCCTGCCGGTAAGGTGTGGATACTTTGATGTAATTGTCGGTGTACCCCTCCATCATTCCACTGGGTTTGGAGGATTCAAACAATACCTTGCGCACCTGCCCTTCATGCCTCGCCGTGAAGGCATTGCTCTTGAGATAGGAAAGGTTGCGGAGAATCTTATTCCTTTCATGTCGAATACCGACGGGCACCACGGAGCTCAGCGACAAGGCATGGGTATTTGGCCTTTCGGAATAGGTGAACACATGAAAATAAGAGACATCCAGTTCGTGGAGAAAGGTGAAGGTTTCACTGAACTCAACATCCGTCTCACCAGGAAAGCCCACGATAACATCTACGCCAACACTCGCATGCGGCATGATGGTTCGGATCAGCTGCACGCGTTCGGCGTATAATTCTCTTTTATACCTTCTCCTCATCATCCCCAAAATTCTATTACTCCCGCTTTGCAACGGCACGTGGAAATGAGGCATGAAGCGCTGACTCTGTCCGACAAATTCTATGATCTCGTTGGTCAGCAGATTCGGTTCGATGGATGAGATCCTGAAGCGGTCGATGCTGCTGATCTTATCAAGTGCAGTGATCAGCATCAGGAAGTTTTCTTTCTGACCATTGTATTGATCCGCCTTACCAAAATCACCAAGGTTAACACCCGTCAGTACGATCTCTCTCACACCCGAGGCACCGAGTCCTTCAACATTCCTGACCACATTTTCGATCAGGTCGCTACGGCTCTTGCCCCGCGCCATTGGGATGGTGCAGAATGAACAATTGTAATCGCAGCCATCCTGCACTTTTAGAAAGCTGCGTGTTCTGCCACCTGCCGACCAGGTGGGAACAAATCCGCTGACCTCTTCGATCTCGCAGGACGAAATCTTCGCGGAATCTCCTTTGGACAGTTCCGCCAGGTGCCTGCCGATGTTGAATTTCTCTCCGGCCCCGAGCACGAGGTCTACACCGGGTATCGAGGCGATCTCCTTTGGCTTCAGCTGGGCATAGCAACCCGTAACTACCACCAGGCTCTCGGGCGCCTTACGCTGTATCCTCCGCACCAGGTGACGACATTCCTTGTCGGCATTGTCTGTCACGGAACAGGTGTTGATCACGTAAACATCGGCCTGATCCTCGAAATCCTTCTGCATGAATCCCTCATTCTCAAGCATCCGCCCCAGTGTGGAGGTCTCTGAATAGTTCAGTTTGCAGCCTAGCGTGTGAAAAGCCACTGTTTTTTTACGATCCATGAATGGCAAATTTACAGGGTTTTATAACGTTTGATCTTAATTCCATGGGATTACATTTGTACTATGATTTTGCTGTTGTTGCCGCTCAGGATCCTGTATTGTATCTATGCCTTAATACTATTCATTATCCTGATGCTGATGGTCATCCCCGTTGTTGTAGTGGCTTCATTTTTTGGCAAGATCAAAGGCGGCAACTGGATCTACCTGGCCTGTAATTACTGGGCCGATGCCTGGTTTTTCCTTGTTGGCATTCGCCACCGGAATATTTATGAAAGCCCGCACGACGAAACCAAACAATACATCTTTGTTGCCAATCATATTTCTTATCTCGACGCGCCAGTTATCGTGAAAACACTCAGGCAGAAAATCAGGGTCCTGGGTAAGGTGGAATTTGGAAACATCCCCATCTTTGGATACATCTATCGCAGGGCGGTGGTGACGGTCGACCGGAAAAGCGCCGCCCAGCGCGCCAACTCGGTGCGCATTCTAAAATCGGTGTTAAAAAGAAAAATATCCATTTTCCTGTTCCCGGAGGGAACCTTCAACCTCCAGGACAAGCCCCTGAAAGAATTTTACGACGGTGCCTTCCGTATCGCGATTGAAACACAGACGCCGATCAAACCACTCCTCTTTCTTGATGCCCACGACCGCATGCACTACAGTTCCATCTTCTCGCTCTTACCTGGCCGATCGAGATCCATATTTCTTAAGGAAATTCCGGTGGAAGGATTAATCATCACCGACCTGCCGTTATTAAAACAACGCGTATACACAATAATGGAAGAAAGACTGAGGGAATACCGGGTGTCCTGGCTGAACAATTAGTTAACTTGCGGATCATGTATGCGGAAGTGATCATCCCCCTGGCATTGCCAAAGAATTATACCTGGTCTGTGCCCGGAGAATTTCAACAGGCATTGCGACCGGGCATCCGTGTAGAGGTTGTCCTCGGTAAAAACAAAAAATACGCGGGCATCATCAAGGCGTTGCATGAACAGCCTCCTGGCGTCTATGAAACCAAGCCCATCCTCAATGTACTCGATACCGAGCCCGTGGTTTTTCCGATCCAGCTGAAACTATGGGAATGGATCGCCTCCTATTACATGTGCAGCGAAGGCGAGGTGATGGCGGCTGCCCTGCCAGCGCATTTCAAACTCAGCAGCGAAACCGTGCTGATCTGGAACGAAGAATATGGCGAGGACCTCAGCACCCTTGATAACGAAGAATTCCTCGTAGCCGAAGCCCTGCTGCTGAAAAAAGAACTCACCATCGGTGAGGTACAGGAGATACTGGATAACCCACATGCCTACCCGGTAATCAAAAGATTGATCGATAAAAAATGTTGCTTCGTCTGGGAGTCACTCAAACAAACCTATTCCGTAAAAAGGGAAAGCTTTGTCCGACTGAACCCTGATTACTCGAGCGAAGACAAACTCGCCGACCTGCTGAATAATTGGTCGCGTGCGCCAAAACAAATGGAATTGCTCTTGTCGTACCTGCACCTGCAAAAAACTTTGGGTGAGGTGTCAAAATCAGAACTGCTGAAGAAGAGCAATGCTTCCGAAGCCCAACTCAAGGGATTGTCAGAGAAGAACATTCTCATCGTAGAAAAAAAACAAGTAGACCGACTTCATTCACTACCAAAAAATCTAAGTATCGACTTTTCACTAAGTCCCGCACAGGATGAAGCGCTGGTGAATATCAGGAAATCATTGGAAACTCATTCTGTTTGTCTCTTACATGGCATCACCTCGAGTGGAAAAACAGAAGTCTATATCAGGTTAATAGAAGCCTATCTCAACTCTGGTCAGCAAGTGCTCTACCTGCTTCCCGAGATCGCCCTGACCTCGCAGGTGATCCGACGGCTGCAAAAACATTTTGGCGGGCATATCGGCATTTATCACAGCAAGTTTAGCCAGAACGAAAGGATCGAGATCTGGAACAAGGTCCGCAGCGGCGAGATCCGCGTTGTGCTGGGCGCCAGGTCGGCGCTCTTCCTGCCTTTTGAAAATCCTGCGCTGATCATCATCGACGAAGAGCACGACGGCTCCTACAAACAACAGGAGCCCGCACCGCGGTATCATGCGCGTGACGCCGCGGTCTATTATGCCTCATTGTTAAATGCTAAAGTTGTATTAGGCAGCGCTACGCCTTCAATTGAAAGTTATTACAATGCCCAGCGTGGTAAATATGTTCTGGTGGAATTGAAAGAAAGATTCGGTGCGGTGCCCTTGCCAAAGATTGAACTGATTGACCTGAAACAGGAACCGCGAAAAGAAACGGGCAAGATCATTATCTCGGAAACCCTGCGTCAGGAAATTGCCGGCTCCCTGGAACAAAAATCTCAGGTGATCCTTTTTCAGAACCGTCGGGGTTATTCTCCCTACCAGGTCTGCCGCGTCTGCGGTTGGATCCCGCATTGCCGCGACTGTGACGTCACACTCACCTTTCACAAGAAAACACACAAACTGCATTGCCACTATTGCGGAAGGCAATACCCACCGGTATACATATGCGAAGCCTGTGGCAGCGACCAGTTTATGCAGAATAATTTCGGCACCGAGAGAATAGAAGAACAGATAGAAGAATTGTTCCCGGAAGCCGGGGTTGCACGAATGGATGTTGACAGTGTCAAAGGCAAACACGCACATGACACGCTGATCCAGGCATTCGAGAAAGGCAAGATCGACATCCTCGTCGGTACGCAGATGGTGGTAAAGGGGCTCGACTTCGACAATGTGCAGCTGGTGGGCATACTCGATGCAGACAGCTTGTTGAATTTCGCGGACTACCGCGTAAATGAAAGAGCTTTTCAATTAATGGAACAAGTCAGTGGGCGCGCGGGGAGGAAGGATCAGGGCAGGGTGTCGATCCAGGTGATCAACACCAATCATCCTGTGCTGGAATACGTGCGACAGCACGACTACACCGCCCTGTACAATTTCGAGATCGAAGGACGAAAGCGATTTTTCTATCCTCCTTTTTCAAGACTGATACTCGTTACCTTTAAGCACACCATCCGCGAGGTGGCCGAGGAAGCCGCCTTCATCATGGCCGAGCGAATGAAGCCACTTTATGGTTCCTACCTGGTGGGCCCGGCTGAACCGATGGTTAACCGGATCAGGAATCAATACCTGTCGGAGCTCATGCTCAAGTTGCCCAAGGATGGAAGTCTGGTGCGCATCTGCAAACAGTTCATCCTCGACCAGGTAGCCTACATTCATAATATTAAAAAATTCAGGAGTGTTGTAATCATTCCCGATGTTGATCACTAATAGCCTGATATGAAAGAAAATCAATCATTAAAAGAATTCAACACGTTCGGCATCAATACTATTGCAAGGTATTACTCGTCTTTCACTTCATTAGACGAACTGGAAGAAATAATTGCCAGCAATTCGGTGCAGCCGCTGATGATCCTGGGCGGAGGAAGCAATGTTTTGTTTACAAAAAACTTCGATGGGCTGGTCCTGAAAAATGACGTGAAGGGCATCGACATCGTAAAGGAAGAAGATGACTATGCGATCGTACGTGCCGGAGCCGGGGAGTCCTGGCATGACCTGGTTTTGTTTGCACTCGCGAATAACCTGGGGGGACTCGAAAATCTTTCGCTGATACCCGGCAACGTGGGTGCCTCACCCATGCAGAA
This sequence comes from uncultured Chitinophagaceae bacterium, assembly GCA_963808065.1. GTDB lineage: Bacteria > Bacteroidota > Bacteroidia > Chitinophagales > Chitinophagaceae > Flavitalea. The sequence continues at coordinate 361,482 of CAWEEK010000002.1, read as the reverse complement.
TATCGGTGCTTATGGAGTGGAACTGAAGGATGTGTTCGAATCCCTTGAAGCATTTGAAATTCATGACGAGGCAACCGTCTCTTTGAACAAGGAGGATTGCGCATTTGGATATCGTGACAGTATCTTCAAAGGAAAGTTCAAGAACCAGTTCGTCATCACCAGGGTCTGTCTCAAACTGAATAAACATCACGAACTGAACACTAGTTATGGAGCCATCGAAGAGGAGCTGAACAGGATTAAAATGGCGCCTTCGATTCATTCGATCTCACAGGCGGTGATCAACATAAGAAGTTCGAAACTGCCTGACCCAAAACAGATCGGCAATGCGGGCAGTTTCTTTAAAAACCCTGCAATCCCACAGTCGGACTATGTTCCACTAAGGACAAGGTATCCTTCCGTTCCGGGTTATCCGCAAGCAGATGGAACCGTGAAAATCGCGGCGGGCTGGATGATCGAACAATGCGGCTGGAAGGGATATCGCAAAGGCGATATCGGCTGTCATGCGAAACAGGCACTTGTACTGGTAAATTACGGCAATGGCACCGGCACCGAAATCCTGGAACTCAGCAACGAGATCGTTGATTCAGTTAAAAAGAAATTCAATATAGAACTCGAAACGGAGGTGAATATCATATAAATAGAGAAACAGAAACAGAAACAGGAACAGAAACAGGAACAGAAACAGGAACAGAAACAGGAGCAGAAACAGGAACAGAAACAGGAAAGAGGCTATAAATGACAAGTTCGAAACGGAGCACAGCCGCTCTTCGCTCTCCGCTCCCCGCTCTTCGTTTGCGTCTTTGCGTGAAATATCAAAACCACTAATCTGATCGTAGTGTTTTCGCCGGGTTGGCGAAGGCCGCCCTTAGGGTTTGAATGATTACCGTCGATAGGGTGACGAACATCGCCCCGATGCCCGACAAGATAAATATCCACCAGGAGGGATCCATTTTATAAGTATAATCGGCCAGGAAATATTGGATCAGCCACCAGGAAAGTGGAACGGCGATCAAAAACGAGATCACTGAGAGTTGGAAGAATTCCTTTGACAACAGCATGAGGATGTCGGATATCCTGGCGCCAAGCACCTTGCGAACGCTTACTTCTTTATTCCTTCTTACAATCACAAAGGAGATGAGTCCATACAAGCCGAGGCAGCCGATCATAATACCAGCGATGGCAAACAAGGAAAGAAATGAAGTGAGGTTTTTTTCATTCTGGTAGAACTTCCGGATCTCGGCGTCAAGAAAAGTAAATTGGTAATAATTATCCGGAAAGATGGTCTGCCATTTTTTCTCTATGCCCACGAGCGTCTCATTGGTCCATCCTGGTTTCAGCCGGATTATCGCATACCGGAAATTCCATGGCTGGTAAACAAATACGTGAGGAATAATGGGAGACTGAAGTCCTTGCGAATGATAATCACCGGTGACGCCAATGATCTCACGTGCATTATCCCAAAAGGTAATTTTTTGTCCGATCGCGAGTTCCGGGCGATCATAGCCCATGTTCTTTACAGCCGCTGCATTGACGATTACGTTGTTGGAATCCGAGGCATTGAATTGACGGCCGGCGAGCAAGGGTATTTCGAAGAAGTTAAGATAATTGGTGTCGCAAAACTGCATCCGGTATTGCTCAGATGCTTTTTCAGTACCACGATAGGCGACATCTGTCCACCACCAGTTACGCTGACCGGATGGAGTAGTTAATCCAAAAGTCATGTCGGCAACATGGGCATCACGTAATGCCAGGTCGCGAAACCTTACTCTTGAGCCAGCTGCCCTGTCAGGCATCGGCACCGAGATCCGTCCTTCCTGTCCGAAGCCGAGGTCTTTGTTATAAAAATAATTTATTTGCCTGACCCCAGCCAGCGTGGCGATAACCAGTAGCTGCGCGATAACCAGTTGCAGCACCACCAAACTTCTTCTGATCAATATGCCTTTTTTCGTGGCGCCGATCACTCCCTGTCTTAGCAACGAAAGCGGTTGCAAGCCAGTTGATGCGAAAGCAGGGTAGAGGCCTGAGACTAAAACAATGGCAACTCCAAGCAAGAGGATGAAGGCCAGAATGTTGCCGTTGAATGTGTCAGATGCTGTTGCCTGGCTGTTCAGTATGCCCGAAGTAAACGGCATGAGAAAGACACTCAGCACAACACCAACGCCCAGAGAAAGCAAAACGGTGAGACTGGTTTCGGTCAGAAATCGGAAAATGATATGCCTGCGTGCACCACCCAATAATTTGCGGATGCCTATCTCCCGGTTGCGCTGTATTGACTGCACCGTGGCAATGTTGATGTAATTGATGCAGGCGATAAGAATCAGGAAGGCGCCGATATAACCCAGTGCATAGAGCAGCCATTTGGGAATAACATAATTGAAAGCATCAATCTCCGTATTAAAATGTTTAGTAGCGATGGGTTCTAACTGAAATGAAGTGTAGGCCGATTCTTCCTTTTTCTGCAATGCCATCGCGGTGAGTTGTTTCGCGATCCTGTCCGGTGAAGCGGTGGGAGAAAGCAGGATGTAGCCCTGGAAATGTGAGTCGCCACCACCCCAGGTATTTTCATCAAGGTAAGAGTTGTCGTATTTTTTTAATGTTTCGAAAGACAGGATCATCCTGAATTGAAAGTCGGAATTGCGGGGCACTGTTTTGATTAGTCCGGTAACCGTGATATCAAACCGGTTGTCGAGTCGGAAAGTTTTGCCAACGGCGTCCTTAGTTCCAAATAGTTTTAACGCAGTTGGCTCATCAAGCACTGCCTGGAAGGGAGCAGACAAAGATTTTTTTGGCGACCCCGAGATCCAGTCGACATCGAGCATATCAAAAATATCGGGTTGAACAACGAAGGTTCCTGGCTGATCAAAAATGCGGTCGCCAACTTTGATGGCCTGTGGATCGAACTGATGAACGGCGGCAACTTTTTCTACGCCTGGGATCTGGGTCCTTAGGGTCTTTAGCACACCCATCGGCGCCTGTGAATTCAATTCATTGTACTCGCTAATGCCGAGGAGTTCATAGACCCGGTTCGCCTTCTTATGATAGGAATCAAAACCATTCTCAAAACGGATGGCGTGAAACAAGTCAAGGGCGATGCCGATACTCAGCGAAAGCCCTATGATGTTGATCAGGGTGTAACTGCGATTGCGCAGCAGCAGTCTCCAGGCGAACTTCAGGGTGTTGAGCATATTGGTGATATTGACTGCTCTGCGGCAAATGGAATGCCCGACACCAAACCTTTTGATTACAATGGTTTAGCAAAAAGGCCTCAGAAACCCATGTCCGATAATGATACAGCCAACTGTCCTTTAGGCTAACTCAAATCATCTTTGTCAAAGTCGTCATCAGTCAGCCCCGAGGTACCCAGGTTGATCATTGAACCCATCAGGTCCTTGAATTCGATACGATTCTCGACAACTTTTTTGCTGATCAATGAATAGGATGAAAGACCATGCAATACAAATTCCATCATCAGCGCGGTCTCGGCCTCGGAAGCCTGTTTGAAATATTTTTTCACCAGACCATAAAGACCATCGACCTGGTAGAGCGACCTGATCTTCTCTTCATCGGTGGCTGAAAATAATAAGTTCAGTGAATTGCCCTTGTCGAACCAGCCCTGGATGGATTTGTAAGGATTGTCATTGGCCTGCTGGGTATTTCTCTTTTTCTTTATCGCGTCGGGATTGGGAAACAAAGTAACAAACTGTGAGCGGATCGCCTTCTCAACAAGATTCATGGCAACCTGGAAGGGGCCTTCCTGTTCGCCTTCATAGACGAGCTCGATCTTGCCAGTGATGGAGGGAATGATGCCCACGAGATCACTGACCCAGACCTGTGTTTCTTTTTCCTTATTGAGAATGGCACGGCGTTCCGCGGCACTGTAGGCATTCTCCATGGCGGAGATACTTAGCCGGGCCGAGACACCGCTTTTTTTATCTACATATTCGCTGGCGCGGGCCTCGAAGGAGATCTGTTCGATCAGCCTTTGTACCAGGTCGCTGATCCGGACACGGCTGCGCTGTTGTTCGTCAATCGTTGCTTCCTGTTCGGTAATAGACAATGCGGTCTCGATGGTCTTTGGATAGTGGGTGAGGATCTGGCTTTGGATACGATCCTTCAACGGTGTAACGATCGATCCTCGGTTCGTGTAGTCTTCGGGGTTAGCCGTGAATACAAAGAGTATGTCGAGCGGTATCCGTAGTTTGAAGCCACGGATCTGTACATCACCTTCTTCAAGGATATTGAACAGGGCCACCTGTATCCGAGCCTGCAGATCTGGAATTTCGTTGATCACGAATATGCAGCGGTTGCTGCGTGGAATGATGCCATAGTGTATTACCATCTCGTCTCCAAAATTCAAACGCAGGTTCGCTGCCTTGATTGGATCTATGTCACCAACAAGATCGGCGACGCTTACATCGGGTGTCGCAAGTTTTTCTCCGTAGCGCTGACTGCGTGTGCAGCCATTCGATGGGCGTGTCATCTCCCTGTTCTGCGATCAGGTCGCGGGCGTATTTTGAAATCGGGGCCAGTGGGTCGTCATTTATTTCGCTGCCCGCGATATACAGGAATATATTCATCGAGCAGGTCGGTCATCTGCCTGGCCATTCTTGTTTTTGCCTGGCCACGAAGTCCGAGAAAAAGAATATTGTGTCTGGACAGCAGCGCTCTTTCCACATCCGGGATCACGGTTTCTTCATAGCCGATGATGCCTTTAAAAGTTGTCTGGTCGTTCTGTAATCTGTTGATCAGGTTGTCCCTGATCTCGTCCTTGATCGATTTTGGTTTGTATCCACTTTTCTTTAGTTCGCCTAATGTCTTTATCTTATTGCTATTCATATATAATTATCTCCACGTAATAATGCTCAAATAATACAGTTTGTCACAAATTGTTTTGCAGGCAGGACGCAATCCCGGTTTTGCAGATCAATAAACGGTCTTTCTTTTTCCACTTTCAAAATCGCGAAAAATAAACGCCCCCAGCCTGTCGAGTGAGGCGAAGAATGCTTTGCCGTTGTTGGTTTCTGTAAACTCCTGCACAAAGCGTTGCAGATAAGGATCCGTAGCGATCATGAAAGTAGTGATCGGTATCTTCAGTTTTTTACACTGAGCGGCCAGGTTGAGGCACCTGTTGGTGATCTTCCTGTCGAGACCGAAACTGTTCTTATAATAACGCTTGCCGATCTTCAGACAGGTGGGCTTGCCATCTGTGATCATGAAGATCTGTTTGTTGGGATTCTTTCTTCTGCGCAGAATGTCCAGCGCCATTTCAAGGCCGGCAACCGTGTTGGTATGATAAGGTCCTACCTCGAGGTAGGGAAGGTCTTTGATTTCAACCGGCCAGGCATCGTTTCCAAAGACCACGATGTCCAGTGTGTCTTTGGGATATTTGGTGGTGATCAGTTCACTCAGTGCCATCGCCACTTTCTTGGCAGGCGTGATGCGGTCTTCACCATACAGGATCATCGAGTGCGAGATGTCGATCATCAGCACCGTTGAGGTCTGCGATTTGAAATCCGACTCGCGGATCGTGAGGTCGTCTTCGCTCATGCTGAAACTTTCAATGCCATGGTTGATCTGCGCATTGCGGATGGAAGCGGTGAAGTCGATCTGCTCCAGGGTGTCGCCAAACTGGAATGGCCGTGTTTCCGGATTCAGTTCATCACCCTGGCCAGGTTTGAACGTCTGGTGCTGACCAGGCTTGGTTTTTTTGAGTTTGCCGAATATCTCTTCGAGGGAACGTTTACGTATGCCCTGTTCAGTTTTGGCGGTGATTTTTATCTGGCCTTTTTCCTGGTCGTCTTTGATATATCCCTTCTCCCTCAGTTCTTCGATGAAATCACCCATGCCGTATTCATCATTGGTAACCTCATATTCTTTGTCGAGCTGGTTCATCCAGTTCAATGCTTCGGAGACATCTCCATTGGTGTAGGTGAGCAACTGCATGAAGATGTCCAGCAGCTGTTCAAAAGCGGTTTTTCCTTCTGCACGTGGATCAAATTTCGAAAATTGATACCCTTTCATACCGCCCAATTTCGCTAAATAACCAATATAAAAAAAATTACCAGTCGCCCCTTATGGGTTGTCGGGCGCCTGCGAAGGAACCTGTGGCGGACTGCAGGGTATCTGGTTTCAGTTCAATCCCTTGATTTCCTTTATTATACTGCGTTTCCCACTGTTTTAATTGTTCGAAGGATTTGGTAAGAAGACAGGATGTCGTAGGCGAAGGTGCGTTGCTTGTCAGAGAGGTCGCCTTCCTTGTTGTTCAGGATCGCCTGCCGCCTGCATGGCCAGTTGTTCGTTGTTCAGGTCTTCTTCACCAAGGCCACGATAGTAGGCCAGTTGCTGCTCGAGGTCCTTCTTCAGCGAGGCGTTCACCTTTGTTGCAATGGCAACGTCACCACTCTGGTAGGCCGCTTCGAGGAAGTCGGCGGATATGCTGTTGTGGAAATTGCCGCGGTTGGAGGTCATGCCATAAGGCACGTTCACCTCGTTCACGTTCTGGTCATATCTCTCCAAAACCTTCTTTGCTGAATCCTTTTTGCCACTGGCCACCAGGTATTTCGCGAGTGTTGCATGCGCCAGGCGGATGCTGTTGATGTGCCTGCGATTCTCTTCATCATAAATAAACTCCCGGAGTTTTAGCATTTCCATAACGGAATTTCTCCATCACATTCTTGTAGGCGATATCGGTTTCGACTCCGCTGTTTTCCACGGGAACCAAACGGTATGACAAACCTTCGAGGCGCACATATTTATCGAGACCGAGGGCCTTGAGTTCCTGTGTGGAAGTAAAATAGATCGGACGTTTCCATTTATTGGCTGCGATCATCGACAAAACCGCGAGGTCATTTTTCTGAAGGAAGTTTCTTGTGACGTCAATTTTGATTTCACTCACGATGCTGTCACCCGGGTTGAACTTCATGGTTTTCTTCACCGCCTCGACATCCACGGGGATGGTCAATTTTTTCACGGGCAGCACATTGGCCTGGTCGCCGCTCTGCATGCTCACCTTGTTTCTCTCGTCGTCGCTTGCGACGACTTCGCGCAGCAATTTTTCGAGATCGTAGTATTTATTCTGATCATAACCTGGGAGGGCATAGACCGGGATCACATTCCTGTTGTTGCCCTGGATCTGTTCGGCGGTGAATATCACATCAGTCGGAGGACTTTCGTTGAGTTTGTAACGCAGCTGGTTGATGTACCAGTCGGTGCCGAGCAAACTGTAGTTGATCACACGAAGATCCGGACGAATGCCTTCCACTTCCTGGGCATACCAGAGCGGGTAAGTGTCGTTGTCGCCAAAGGTGAGCAGGATCGCATTTTTCTCACAACTCTGCAGGTAATTGTTACCAAGATCACGAGCGAGGAATTTTTTACTTCTGTCATGGTCATCCCATTCCTGCGAGGCCATGAGTACTGGCACGGCGAGCAAGCAGATGCCAAAGGATGCATATGCCGCGAGATCGCCATTGATAAACTTTTGTAGTTGTTCCTTGATCCAGAGCACACCAAGCCCGATCCAGATGGCGAATGCATAGAAGGAACCCACATAGGCATAGTCACGTTCACGTGGCTGGTACCCTGATTGGTTGAGATAGATGACTATCGCAAAACCAGTGAAGAAGAAAAGCAGAAATGAAATAAAGAAATCCCTTCGAGTCTCTTTTATATTGGAAGGCCACGCCAACCAGGCCGAGAATGAGCGGAAGGAAAAAGAGTTGGTTGTTTGCTTTATTGGTCTTGCCCGCTGTGTCGGGCAGCTTGTTCGTTGGTACTGTGGAAGAGGTTGTCGATAAAGTTGATGCCGCTGTTCCAGTTGCCATCGCGGATGTTGCCGAAACCCTGGAGGTCATTTTGTTTGCCCGCGAAGTTCCACATAAAATAACGCCAGTACATCCACCGAAACTGGTAGTCGGCAAAATAGCGTACTTCATTGGCCATGGTAGGATCTTCGCCTTCGGCAAGACCACCAAATTCACGATACACGAATTCCTGGTTGCGTTCATTGCCATTGTCCTACATGCGCGGAAAAAGATGCGCCGTTTCCATGCCGGCATAATTCTGTTTCTGGATCTTACCGGCCTCTTCGTATTTGTCCTTGCCCTTTACATAAAGTTCACCTTCATTCACAAAATCTTCGTTGGTGGTTTCTTCGGTGAAGAAGGGTCCATATAGTATTGGCCAGTCGCCATATTGTTCACGGCTGAGATAACCGACGAGACTTACCGGATTGTCAACATTGTACATGTCCACCGACGGGTTCGCGTTTGAGCGGATCAGCGTGGTGAAATATGTGGAGTAACCGATTACGATGAAGACGGTTGACCAGATGGATATCTTTAAGAAGGAAGATATTTTTTGTTTGTAACTGTTGCAAATGGCGATGAGCACGCCGATGCCGATCAGCAGCAAAACGAAGGAGCCACCGGATTTCAGGAAGGGAAAACAGAATAGCAGTACGATGGCGCCGAGCCAGACCGGAAAGCCTCTGAATTTCTGTATCTGTTGCGGCGTAAACCGCAGGCCAATGATGAGCAGCCCGGCCATCAACAGAAAATAAAATATGAAGCCGACGAAGAATGGTGTTCCCAGTTCGATTAACGAAGAAGATGTCGAAGGCGCCCGCACCCTTGATCGACCATTGGATGATGGCCACCTGCACGATGCCCGTGATCACACAACCCAGCAGAAAGGCGAAGAAGGTGCCCCAGTGGTGTTACCTTATATCGTTTGAAATAATATACCATTATTATGGCCGGAATGGTCAGGAGGTTGAGCAGGTGGACGCCGATGGAAAGGCCCATCATGTAAAATATGAAAACCAGCCACCTGTCGGCGCGTGAAAATTTATGGCCATCGGTTTTGCTTTCCTGGTCCACTTCATGTTCCCATTTGAGGATCGCCCAGAATACGACGGCAGTAAACAGGGAGGAGAGTGCATACACTTCACCTTCAACAGCGCTGTACCAGAATGAATCGGAGAAAGTATAGGCCAGTGCGCCGACAACGCCTGCAGCCATGACGCCAATGACCTGGTCGCGGGTGAGCAGGCTCTTCTGGCCTTTCAACACCAGTTTGCGGGCGAAATGGGTGATGGTCCAGAACAGGAATAATATGGTGAAGCCGCTGGCGATGGCGCTCATGAAATTGACGCCACGGGCGGCACTGGCGGGATCGTCGCCAAAGAGTACGATAAAGAAACGGCCGAGGAGGATGAACATCGGGGCTCCGGGCGGGTGGGGGATCTGGAGTTTGAAGGCACTGGATATGAATTCACCGGCAGTCCCAGAAGCTGCCGGTCGGTTCCATGGTCATTACATAGACCGTACAGGCGATCAGGCACACTATCCATCCCACGATATTATTCATTCTGTTGAAACTCATATAATTCAGTGTGTTTTTAAACTTGGCAAACCTACAGGAATTTTATATATAGACAAACTGGGTAATGATAAGCGGCTCAGGTGAACTGGATCCTCACGGTCTGGTAAAACAAGCGGGTCTGCTGGGTGCTGGATCTTTCTGTAAAACCCTGCAGGCCGAAGAGTCCGGCCGCATTGCCTTTGTTGATGGCTATCTCGAGGTAGCCCGCTGAATTGAACAGGGCGAGCTTTTCTCCTTCTTTCACATTTGCATAGGTTTCGCTGATGGCATTGATCATTTCATCTCTCTTAAAAATGATCTTGAAGCTGCGGCCCTTCCGCTGTTCTTCGAACTGGTCGTGGGTGATGTTAACGATGATGTTCTCGAAATGGTCGATGAAGAGGATCTGACCCTCCATCCAGTTTTCGCCCAGCAGGGGGCGAAGGTGGTTTCTTTCCATATATACCGGATCGGGAAACCCGATGTCGGTGATGGACGTGCCCGCCTGCAGTTGCTGGATCGCCTCGGCCATGATGCGCGTGAGGTAAAGGGTGTTCTTCACTTCTGTTTTTGACAGGGGGAGGCCCATCAGCATTTCGGGAGCTTCTTCCAGGATCATGGGCAAGAGGCCATTGTCGGCACAGAGGATGAACTGATCTTTATGGTAGGAGAGCAGCAGCTGTTCCGGTTTTTGCTCAAAGAGATTGACCAGGACCAGGTGGTAGCTGAAAGATGGGAAATTTTTTATGGCGTTGCGGCAGACATAGGCTGCCTGGGAGATGTTGAACGGCGCCAGGTCGTGGGTAATATCAATCAGCTGGAATGCAGGGTTCACTTGTAACAACTGCCCTTTCACTGCTCCGACCAGGTAGTCCTGGTGGCCGATGTCGGATGTGAGGGTAATTATTGGCATGTGGTCGTTTTCGTTTTCGGAAGGTATGGATCAGCGAATTATTTTTTCAGTTTACCCTTGTCGAAATAGAATCTGCGCACGAGCCGGTCGGTCAGGGAGGGGAAGAATTTATTCAGGAAGACGGTTCTTTTGCCGTCGAAGGTCATTATTAAGGAACGTTTTCTTTTTTCTATCGCCTCGATGATCTGGCGGGCGGCCTCCGGGGCGCTCATCAGGGTGGTTTCGTCCATTGGGTTTTGTTTCTGGGCATTGCCGTCCTGGTCGAGAGCCACGTTGCGAATATTAGAAGTGACGAAATTGGGGCAGACCCACATCACGTTTACCTCGTCGCCCATCAATTCGGTGCGCAAGGCTTCGAGCCAGCCCTGGAGGGCGAATTTCGAAGCCGAGTAGGCGCTACGGCCCGGCAGACCGCGGTAGCCCGCGATAGAGGAGATGCCGATGATGGATCCCTTGCGGGCGGTGATGGAGGGCAGGGCGAAACTGGTGCAGTATACCGCACCGTAGAAGTTGACGTCCATCACCCGGCGCATGACGTCGATATTGACGTCTTTCACCAGGGCGCGCATGGAGATGCCCGCATTGTTGATGAGGATGTCGATGCCTCCGAAGGTTTTGATGGTGGAGTCGATAAAATTTTTGCAGTCCTGTTCATTGCTGACGTCGGCGGCTACCGCGTGAAAGGGGGTGCCGGCGTTTTGCGTTTGCAGGGCGTATAATTTGTCGTGGTTGCGGCCGCAGGTGGCGATTTTGGCGCCCATGGGGATGAGGGTTTCGATCAGTGCCTTGCCGATACCTTCGCTTCCTCCCGTGATGGCTACTACTTTATCTTTGAAGAATGACATGAGAACCCTGTTGTAGGAGCAAAAGTAAGAAAGCGCGCTATCATTCAACTGAATACAATCGGAAGGTTTCTCTTATCTTGAAGTTCAGAACCAAATTTTCGCACAAATGATGAAGTACCTGTTAACGTGTTTTTGTATGGGTGCCTGCTGGTTGAATGGATTCAGCCAGGACAGCGCCGCCAAGTTTGCCATTATACCCGTGCCGGTGTCGATTGCGCCGGGAACCGGGACGCTCACCCTGCCTGCTCAGGTAACCGTGTTCGGTGAGGGAAAAACGGATCCTGCGCCAGTTATTGCCTCGCTAAAAATAGGGTTGGAAAAAACGGCCGGCATCCAGATTTCCAAGGCCACTGATGCCGCGCAGGCGACCATCGTGTTGGCCGCGCCAAAGAATGCTGGTGACAGTCTGGGTAAAGAAGGCTACCAGCTTTCTGTGGGCTCCAAACAGATCCGGATCAGTGCCAATGGCGGTGCCGGCTTCTTCTACGGGGTGCAGACCCTGCTGCAATTGTTGCCAGCGGGCATTGCTACCGTAAACAATGGCACGCACAGCTGGTCGGTGCCCGTGGTGGAGATCACCGACTATCCGAGGTTTGGCTGGAGAGGTCTGATGCTGGACGTGGCCCGTCATTTCTTCACTGTGGAAGACGTGAAGAAATATATTGATGTGATGGCCATGTACAAGTTTAACCTCCTGCACTGGCATCTGACCGATGACGAAGGATGGAGAATCGAGATCAAGGGATATCCGAAACTGACTGAAGTTGGCGCCTACAATGCCAAGCGCGTGGGTTATTTCGGCAGCTTTGCAAAACCCCCTGCCAATGAGCCTCGCACCTATGGCGGTTTTTATACACAGGAACAGATTAAGGACGTAGTACAATACGCCAAAGAAAGATACATCGACGTAATGCCCGAGGTAGACGTGCCCGGTCACAGTCTGGCTGCCGTGGTTTCCTACCCCGAATTATCCTGCACGCCGGAGGCCAATACCTACAAGGTGAGGTCGGGTGAGGAGATCATGGACTGGTCGCATGGCCATCCGCCGATCGCGCTGCTCGACAATACGCTTTGTCCGGCCAATGAAAGGGTCTATGGCTTCCTGGACACGGTGGTGACCCAGCTGGCCGCGCTTTTTCCATTTGAATTCATTCATATGGGAGGGGATGAGTGCCCCAAGAATTACTGGGCGAAGACGCCCGCCATCCAGGCGCTGATGAAGAAGAAGAAATTGAAGAACATGATGGAGGTGCAGAGTTATTTTACGAAACGGCTCGAGAAGATCGTCATGTCGAAGGGCAAGAAGTTTATGGGCTGGGACGAGATACTCGAGGGTGGACTGGCGCCGAACGCGGTGGTGATGAGCTGGAGAGGAATAAAGGGTGGGATAGAGGCCGCCAAGCAGGGACATGAGGTGGTGATGAGTCCGACCACCTTTGCTTACATCGACTACATGCAGGGCGATCCCATCACCGAACCAAAGGTGTATGCCACGCTGCGATTAAATAAGACCTATGAATTCGAGCCTGTGCCCGATGGTGTGGATCCGAAACTGATCAAGGGAGGCCAGGCCAATTTATGGAGTGAACAGATATATAATATCCGCACGGCCGAGTACATGACCTGGCCGAGGGGCTGGGCGATCGCCGAGAGTGTATGGTCGCCAAAGGAGAAGAAGAACTTCAACGACTTCTTTGCGCGGGCAGAGCAACATTTCGCGCGCTTTGATTCTGCCGAGATCAAGTATTCGCGGGCGTCTTATGATCCTATTTTTAATATTAGCAAGAAGGACAGCGGGATGGTGGTTAAGTTGAGCACCGAGGCGCCGGGGATTGATATTTATTACAGTTTTGACAATTCATTTCCCGATCGCTTCTATCCGAAGTACAGTGAGGTATTGAGTGTGCCGAAGGAAGCGGCGATGCTGAAAGTGGTGACTTACAAGGGGAAGAAGCAAGTGGGGAGGACGATCACGATGCCGATGGCCGAGATAAAGAAGCGGGCCGATCAGAAGGTGAATTATCCATAAACTTTAAGTTTGGAACAAAATGGATTAGAACCTATTTTTGCACCCCGAACGAAAATTGCCCTTTAGATTAGTCTGGTGATTTTTGTGAGCGGATGATTCCGTAGCTCAGTTGGTAGAGCAATACACTTTTAATGTATGGGTCCTGGGTTCGAGTCCCAGCGGGATCACAGAGAAATGCCCTGAAACATAAGCTAAAGCGAGTTTCAGGGTTTTTTGTTTTTGAGCGATTGTCCCTAAGGTTGATCTAATTTCAAACCTTCTTCCGATGTCAAGTACCAAAGATTATATGGTTGAAATCTACAAAGTGGAGGCCGACAAGTATAGTAAAACAAGGGAAATACACTGGAAGGTTGACATCGCAATATGGACGGTTCTAGTTGTAGCAATCTATGGCCAGTCAACCCAAAAGTTTACATTGGAGGAAGCTGGGTCAAACATGAAATTTTGGATTTGCTTTGCCGTGTTGTTAGCACACATTGCATTTGTTATCAAGATTCATCGCTCTATCAATCGAAGCCTTGCCAGAATGAATGCTATGGCAACCCATTTACTAGAGTCGCCGGACGCAGCGGAATTTAAATGGATCGACATTGGTAAATCCAAAATTAAAACAGGCTTAACATGGGAGTTGCTGCAAGTATTAATTACCCTCATATTGCTGATGGTCTTTTACTAGACAAAATCAAAAAGGGTCTCTAAGTCGTCACTCCATCCAAGCCGTAATATAATCCGCGAAGTAGTCCGCCAGGTCTTCCATGGAGTTTCCAGAATAGAGCCAGCGATCAGTATACCGAAGCTCTCCATGGTAGTAGCTATTCAGAATGACGTGCCAGACACTCTGATAACCAGAGCCTGATACTGGTTGCAGGAACCCTTTAGATTTCATCAACTTGTGCTTAAAGGTCATCAATGATTTATCGTTGGTCATTACCGCCTGGTAGTTAGTCTCTATTCGTTTTGACGGCACGCGCTAATAAAAAAGGCGACCATCGGCCGCCTTGATTCAATTAGTTATTCTTTGCTTGGTTATTTATCACACGCATAATTGATCTGAATAGGTAGCCCAAAACTTAACAGAGACGAAGGGCCGTATATAGCGTGGATTCCAGGAGCAAATCCCAGAGGGAGTCCTCTATTATTGTAAGATGTTGCACCTAGGCGGTTGTTCCTGCTGTAATCACGCTGAGTGAAAATCAAATACTTATTAGTCAGGAGAAAGTTTACCTTATCATCGTAAGTAGCTCCTTCGTGTATGAGATTGCCGTCGGGATCATATGTAAATACAAGCTGATTTGGGTCGACAATAACATCGCCATTTTCTTCCAAAATCTTTTGGCTCTGGTTCGCAATTCTGCCGTAGCTATCATACTGGAGTGTTCTTACAACCACGGTATTATTATCATTCAATGGATATCTAACACTGTCCCGAACAATGCGCCCGTTCTCATAAGCATAGGTATGTACTTCGAGAGCGGGAGGATACAGGGCGCCGGCGTCTTCAACATATCTTATGAGGCGATGACTGTTATCGTAAGTGAAATAGAAGAGGTGAGCTCCTAAACTTCCCGTTGCCACGTCTCCAATAATGCTATCAATATCGCCGTGATGATTATAATAGAATTGTAGAGTCCGGGTACCGCTGGGAAAAATATTTTGCGTGAAACTAGTGATCTTACATTTTTTGGCCTTGTGATCGTCAAAGACCTTGTCGAAAACCTTGTTGCAGCCGCTAAGTTGAATCAGTGCGCAAAGCGCAAGGATGCTAAAAAACAGTTTTTGTAAATGCTTCATATAGATGGTTTATTTATACGTGGTCCTTCGGTCAGCCAAAGGAAAGTGGAAGAGAGCAAATTACATAACTGGCTGCAATTGTAAAGCTTCGCAAGGCTATTAATGCGGATTTAATCCGTTCGCGTGGCAACATTGATTGGCTGAACTAGGGGAAGTCTCCAAAATTCCTTTCAGTCAAGGTTAAGTTCCAGTCCACATGGGATCACGAGTCTTCATCTTGTATGTAACGATTTTTACCTCTGTCCGTAAGGATGAAGGGTTCACAAAAAGATGAGGACTTTTTTATGCTCCTTCTAATTCTCCATTGTATGTAAGCCTGTATGCAACGGTAATTTTGCTCAAAATCGTTACATACATGAATACTAATTACTTCCTCCGTGTTAACACACGCGGCGAACCGGTGCTATATGCCCGAGTCTACGCCAACAGATCAGATTATTCTGATTTCTCCCTCAAATTTATTTCTAACAATCTGGATGATTTCAAAGCCCAACAGCGGATTAAAGCTGTTGACGAAAAACTCCAGGAATTTTTTACCAAATGTCTCCGTGATGGGAGTTGTTCTGCAAGAATCATCAAGGAAACCTATCAACGGGAAATTGAATCCGCTTCACGAACAACGAGGGATTTGTTTGCTTATTTGGTAGAAAGTCAACAGAGACGGGTTAAATGGAACGAGATTAAAGAGGTGACTCTTAAAATCTTGCCACACAGACCCATCTTAACATGTTCCTCAATAAGCCCGGTATGAACAGAAGCCTGGCCTTACTAGACGTAGAATGGCTAAGGAAAGTGCGAAAGACAAATATGTTCTTATCGAAGGTCTATGGATCCATACTCACCGAGGACGAAAAAACCTCTTTGAAGGGACAGGTGAAATTCCTGCGCGCAAAATTGTATTTTGACATTACCAAGAGATACGGCGGGGTACCGGTGATCACCATTCCGCAAACAATGTCAGACAGTCTGTTCGTGAAACGGGAGACATCGGACTCCTGGTTTAAATTTATTATTCGCGAACTCGGGGAGGCCGTCGATCTGTTGCCGGAAACGTAAGGAGACCGATCCATAGATGTGGGTAAGGTGAACAAGAATTCGGCAAAGGCCTTCCTGGGAAGGGTGCTGCTGTTCTGGGCAAGCTCGCTGTATAACCCTGACAATGATCAGAGCCGGTGGGAAATGGCTGCATCGATAAACAAAGAGGTGATTGAAAAAAATGTATATCAATTGCATGATAATTTTAGAAGGATCATGCTGGATAAAAATAATGAAGAAGAGATTTTCAGTGTCCAGTTCCTGAAAACCTTGCGCGAACATGGCTGGGACTCCTGGGCGCAGCCAGATTCGCGGTCCAGGCAGGATGCTTCCGAACGCTGCCCCGTGCAGGAATTTGTAGATGCTTTTGAAATGAAGAACGGCAAGAATATTACCGATGCCGGCTCCGGTTACAATGAGGCAGATCCGTATGTGAACAGGGATCCACGGTTCGACGCCACTCTGATCGTGTATGGTTCCGTATTTGGTTTCCAGGGACTGCCGGTGTATATGCATGTCGGAGGCGAAGATGGCATTAACATACCGTATGAAACGGTAACCGGATACCTGATGGGGAAGGGCAACGATGAAACGAATAAGGATTACTATGGCGCCACCGGCAGCGACCAAAACTGGATCGAACTCAAGTATGCTGAAGTACTGTTGAATTATGCGGAAGCGCAGAACGAGGCAACGACTTCCCCCGATCAGAGTGTGTATGACGCGATAGAAAAGATCCGTCAGCGTGCGGACCTCAGCCCCTATCAAATGCCTGCAGGCCTGACCCGTGATCAGATGCGGGAGAAAATAAGACACGAAAGGTATATTGAACTAAGCTTTGAACAGAAAAGATATTGGGACCTCAGAAGGTGGAAGACTGCAAAAGAAGTGCTGGATGGAAAAAAATTCGGCGCCATGTATATCACCAAACAGGACATCGACACCCACACCTACGAAAGAAAGCCGGTGGATGGTGTTCCCTGTGTATTTCAGGACAAAATGTACTTTCTGCCTATCCCGCAAAGCGAAATAGAAAAAAAATCCTAACCTCGCACAAAATCCGGGTTGGTAGGATCAGCAGGTTTTAACGTGTAATATCAATGTTTTTATGGTTAGAAAGGATGTATTAAAGAGTTTTATACCTGCCTGGTGCTTTAGTTTGTTTGTATTGTTTTCCTGTTCACACAAGCAGGGAATCGTGCACAAGTTTGATCCTCCGCAGAACAGCCATATTGTTTTCATCGGCAATACTTTTGCTGAGCGGCTTCAGCATTTTAATTATTTCGAGACGTTCCTGTACAAGAGCTTTCCCGATCGCAACCTCACGGTAAGGAATATGGGCTGGAGCGCCGACGAAGTGACGCAGCGCTCGCGCCCTCTGAATTTTGGTTCACTGGATGAGCACCTGACTCAGCAACAGGCCGATATTATCTTCGCTTGCTTCGGACTCAATGAGGCGTTTAAAGGACCAGACAGCCTGGAAAGTTTTAAACAACAGCTTTCCGGCTTGCTGGAGCACCTGATGGCACAAAAATTCGATGGGCAGAAAGCTCCCGAGATCATTCTGGTGTCTCCCATTGCTCATGAAAAGCTTGGCGGTTTTCTTCCTGACCCTTCCCGGCACAATCAGTATCTGCAGTTGTATACCCGGGGCATGCAGGAGGTGGCGGAGAATTTAAAGATTCCGTTTGTCGACCTTTTTGCGCCAACGGAGAAAATTGAAGAAGGCACTGATACATTGACGATCAATGGCATCCATCTCAACGATAAAGGATACAGGGCCGTGGGTGAGATGATGGGCGGCGCGCTCGGTCTTCCTGTCGCCATCTGGACGCCGGACAGCCATCTTATGCATCTCAAAGAAGTGATCGATGAGAAAAACAAACAATTCTTTTACCTGTTCCGTGCGGTCAATGGCGAATATATTTATGGAAGACGCAAAGAACCCTGGGTGCAGCCACCCGGAGGACCGATATCCTTTCCAGGCGAACTCAAAAAATTGGGTGAGATGGTGACGCGGCTGGACAGTGTGGTATGGGCGGAAAGCAGGGCAGATGCCGATATCAATGTGGCAAACGTCCAGCATATTATTCGGGATACCGTACAGTTTCAGCCGCTGGACAAAACAACGAAGATGGAATTGCCGTCAACAGATCAGTTCATCCTGCCGGAGGGATATGAGATCAACCTGTTCGCTTCTGAAATAGATTTTCCGGTATCCGATCCCGTAAAAATTACTTTTGATCCCAAAGGAAGATTGTGGGTGGCCACTATGCCCTCTTATCCTCAGTATCTGCCCGGCGCACCGCCGGATGATAAGATCGTGATCCTGGAAGACGCTAACGGCGATGGGAAGGCAGATAAGCATACCGTTTTTGCCGACAGTTTATACCTTCCTTTAGGGTTTGAGCTGGGAGATGGCGGTGCTTATGTGACGCAGGCGCCCGACCTGGTGTTTCTGAAGGATACGGATGACGACGGAAAGGCCGACGCAAAGACTATCCTGCTTCATGGGTTTGGCACCGAAGACATCCACCATTCTATTAATGCGCAAACCTGGGGGCCTGATGGCGCCTTATACTGGCACATGGGCACTTTTCTGCATACGCAAGTGGAAACACCGTATGGCCCCAGACGCGATGACTATGGAACTACATGGCGATTCGAGCCACGTACGCTGAAGCTGGAGCCCTATGTGTCTTATCCTTATGCCAATCCGTGGGGGAACGTATTCATGCGCAATGGTACCCATATTATCAGCGATGTATCTACCGGGATGAATTATTTCGCCCCCCCTCTTACCGTGGCTACGGATTATCCGAAGAAACATACCGGGATGAAGGATTTCCTTACAACCTCTATAAAGCCGAAGACCTGCGGTACCGAGATCATTTCCAGCAGGCAGTTCCCGGATGACGTTCAGGGTAATGTGCTGCTGAATACCTTTATTGGATTCCAGGGCATTAAACAACACAGTGTAAAAGAAGACGGTAGCGGCATTATAGGCCATGAGATAGAGCCGCTCCTGCAATCGAAAGACCCGAATTTCCGGCCGGTAGATTTGCAGTTCGGTCCGGATGGCGCTTTATATGTGGTAGACTGGTATAATCCGATCATCAACCACGGCGAAAGAGCCCTGCGTGATCCGCTTCGCGATCACACGCACGGAAGAATCTGGCGGATCACCTATAAAAACAGGAAAATCCTGAAGCCTGTAGATCTCACCGCCTTACCTGTCGACCAGTTGCTGGATCAACTGAAGGTGTACGAAGACCGCGTGAGATACCGCACCAGGATGCAGCTCAGAGAACTACCGGAAGAAAGAGTATTGCCTGCCCTGGAAAAATGGATTGCCGGACTCAATACAAAGGACAAGGATTTCGAACAAAACAGACTTGAGGGGTTATGGGTGTACCAGCAGTTCAATCACCCCAATGAAAAACTACTCGGTGAGGTGTTGCAGAGTCCGGATTATCATGTGCGGGCGGCAGCCACCCGCGTACTGTTTTACTGGACGGACTACATCAAAAACGCAGAGGAAAGACTGATAACTATGTCAAAGGACACCGCTCAGCGCGTACGCCTGGAAGCGATCATCTCCCTCAGTCACTTTAATGATCAGGCGTCGGTGAACGCCCTGCTTGCCACCACTGATCTTCCTGTAGACTATTACATAGACTATGCATTGAAAGAATCTTTTAAACAACTGGAACCTGTGTGGATGGCAATGTTCAAAAAAGACAAAAATTTTCTTGCCACTGATTCGGTGAAAGCAAATTATTTACTTGAGCCGCTTTCCGATGCAATGGCATTAGACGTGCCCGGCTTCATTAAAGAAGATCCGCAATCGGCCATGTATGCCAGGGCACCATTGTCACCCCAGGATTACGATGATCTGAAAGACGTGACGGCGGTAACCCGCTTTTTGCAGAACAGGCATGCCTCGCCTGGTGCGGAAAAAAGCGGGGATCTGTCCATACCGGGCAGAACAGTGATCCGCCTGGCGACCATATCCGCCAAAATGCTTTTTGATAAAACATCGATCACTATCACAGCGGGCAGCGCTGTCTCGCTTATTTTTGAGAATGTAGACGGCATGCCGCACAACGTCGTGATCATTCAACCGGGCAGTACTGCGAAAGTGGGCAAGGCCGCAGACGATATGGCCCGCCAGAAGGACGGGTACGAAAAAAGTTTTGTGCCCACTATTCCAGAGGTATTATTTCACACGCCATTGGTGAACAGCGGAAAAAGCTTCCGCCTGGATTTCAAAGCCCCTGCCAAACCCGGTGACTATCCATTCATTTGTTCATTCCCGGGTCATTGGCAAACCATGAAAGGTGTGATCAAAGTGGCAAAGCGATAATCTGTTCCCATAGGAAATGCATAATTATAACAGCCAAAATGCTCCAAATTCTGGTGGTGCTTTCGCAAATACTTTTGTTGGTGGTTGTGTGACCTCCTCACTTCATTCATCGCCTTGTCTTTGGTTACCCAGTCAATTGTCATCAATCTTTTTTATAGGTCATGCAGCGAGGTTCGCATTTCATGTAGTCACCTTTAGGCCCTTTTTAATCTTATCCTATTGTATTGCCGCAATAAATTAGGATAAAAATTAAAAATTATATTACTAAACATCAATAGTATCGCAATTCCCAAACTCTCAGATTTTATCTCATTAGCAGGATAAAAGCTATATACTGTTTAAATCAAATATAATAATACGGTCATGCACATGTCCTCTCTTTCAATTAGCATTCAAACACCATCAGATTAATTTAATAAGAGGTTATATGAAGCAAATTTTTGATATTTTTACATACCTCTTCTCTACTCTTCCTCCAGAACCCTTTCGTTTGCTGTAAACTATAACCTTCAATATGAAACACAGTTTGTTGTTGCTTCGAATGGCTGCCCTTGGACTGCTTGCGATCCAATTCACCAGTTGTCAGAAAATTTTAGACCATTGGCCAGGGCATGGCCATGGTGGAGGTGGGGATAGTACTGTTAAATACAGAATTAAGAGTATGTAGTATTCCTATTCCGACGACACGACGGCGGCCCGTGTCGCCACTTTTCATTACAGTGCGGATAATTTATTGGATGGTATTACTTCTCCAGGACAGGGAAACACTTTTTCAGACGAGCTTATACGATTCGTTTACAACGAGAACGGCGCGTTAATTGAATACCTGAAAATTGTGAGACCTAGCCACGCTACTGGAATAATAATCGATCGTAAGTATGGGATAGGTGATCAAAATCGTATCGTCGCAGACACTTTTGAAGCCTATGAGGTTGCACCTGGATATTCAGATCGCTCACAAATTGAGTACGACGATAACGGTAGCATTTTCCGCGAGTTTCATGAATACGAGGTACTATCAGGTTCTGATGGCCCCCCTGTATTTTTTGACACCGCAATTTTCCAATATGACGGGAACGGAAATAGAGGAGTTGTCGTTAGAGACTTTGCCCAATCTGGAGGTGGCGTTACTGACAGTACGGTCTATGATAATAAAGTCGCTTACCGATCTACGAATCCCATTTTCCAATTCTATGACCGCGACTACAGCAAAAACAATTCTAACTATGCGACGGGCTACAATGCTGCTGGCCTTCCTTTAGGTTTCGCAGTGGGTTCAATGGAGCATTTTCTTGACATCGGCGAACCAAGAGTAATCGAGTGGGAAGAGGTACCTTAATAATTTTGAGATTTGAGTAAATCACAAGCTGCCTATTTTTAGGCAGCTTATTTTTTGTCAGAAACTGATAAAAAATTGAAGCATTATTAAGGCCGAACCGATGCCGATTGTCCGTACATTAACGAATTGCAGTAAAACAAACTGAAGAACTGCAAACTCATCATTTCCATGCCTGGCTAATTATAGCACTAATTGGAGCGATCATTGGAGCGGCTCCGAATTTTTCAGTAAGTTCTTTTTCGACCTTAATTTTAATTTCTGCGATCGAGGCAGGATTACGCTTTTTGATCTCTTCATAAATGCCTCCGCCCTCCACAAAACCGTTTGCAGCTTCTTTTGCGGATGGACAAACGGAAAAAAGCTTTACTTGTTCAACTGATATTTTTCCGAACTCAGCATCCCGCAATAATGAGGTTATCTCAGCTTCATCATTCATCGAGGTTGCAAGATTGTATGACTCAGGCAGCGGTCCTTCAAAGTATTTCTTTGCTATATTTCTGGAAGTATAGGACGCAGCGTTATTCTCCAATTTATCCCAGGTAGTAAATAAAAATGCTCCACCCGGTTTTAGAACCCGATAAACCTCGGCAAACGCCGTCGCTTTATGAGGAACAAACATGTACCCGAAGCAACAAACAACGAGGTCGATACTATTGTCGCTAAAAGGAAGTTGTTGGGCGTCTATATTTTGCCAGTCAATATCAAGATGGCTTAGTTTCTTTTTGGCCACGCCTAACATCTCCTCGCTAATATCTGAAGCGATCAGTTTTGCCGAGCGTGGAATACGCTCCCGAATATGGCGAGTAACTCGACCTGTTCCGGCAGCAATTTCCAGTATAATAGATGCCGGGACGGGATCAATTCGTTTTACAACTTCTATAGGCATATGGTTCAAAGAATAAGGGGCCGAAAAATTGATCATAGTGAGTGGCTGCTTCTCCCTGTAAATTTTGGGAAGCAACTTTAGACGAGGCGTCATCCATAAATTATTCATTTTGTATTGAAGATACGGGACAACGGCTCGACTCCGGCTTCAAATTCATTTGAATCACTTTCATGATAAGTCTGAGTGCCATCTACGTCGAACTTGTAGCTCTGATACATCTGCCCCTGAACAACCGTTGTGCCGTTATCCAGTTCGTAAATCGATTTTTTATGACGTTATTTATTTTTTGGATACAGCGGCGTATACCCTGCCCGTCCGTCTTTTCGAATGAATACAACAAAGGCTTTCATAGGTTTATCCTGGCTGGGATTGATAGAAACGGAATGAATCACATTTCAGCGACCTTTGTTTTTTACTCAATAATTTACTCTATAAAGAATCGCGTTTCTGCTAAAATTTACCGGGGATTACCCTCGTTGTTTTATCCATACGAAGTTAATTTTTTTTCGCGTGTTAACGCGGATTTTACACTCAGGTCCGCTCTGAATTTTATTATGGATTTCGGTCAATGATTAAACGCATTGCAAACTTCGTGGATGATCTGAAGTTTCTGCTCTACTGAAAACTTCTTCTTGATTCCCTTAAAACCTTTTCCATGTTACACTTCGAAATACCGTTCTCTATTCATTCTACTTCTGCTTTTTTCTCATTTAATTCCAGGCGCGTTATACACACAGATATCAGCTCCCCAACAAAGTTTGATGCGAATTTCTGTAACATACCCGGATAAAATCTAAACGCAAAATAGCGAGATTGCCATATTGCTGCTCATCTAAAAACTATTTGGCAGGTATTCGTTTAGTTTATTTGTCGATGCTTCAATTTTATCGGTCGCGTGATTCCATTCATCTTCTCACAGTAAGTTTTATAAAAGATTAATTTTTAAACGTTTCCAGGTATGCTACCAGATCTACTAATTCCTGAACAGACATGCCGCTAGCCAGCATTGGCATCATAGATTTTTCAACTTTCTCCCTTAATTTAACCTGCCCCTTCTGTATTTTTATTTTAGCACCACCCGGCTGATTCAATTCTATTTCATTATCAGTTTCGTTTGTAATGATGCCCATCTGTTTATTACCATCAGTCGTAACAAGACTTGTTTCATATCCGATACTTATGCCCTCATCAGGATACATGATTGCACGGAACAATCCCTCCCTTGATAATTTACTTCCGACACTGTTTAATGCGGGGCCGAATTTAACTCCAATGTTTTTTACCGAATGACAGGTAATACATTGGGTAGAAAATATCTGAAACCCATTTTCAGGGTTACCGGACGTTGCCTGAAGCACTTTCAGCGACGGCAGTTGACTTTCTTTGGCTGACGGGCGAGGTAAATATTGCGCCGCTTCACGCTGAATAGACGAGCGATAGACATTGAATAACACAGCTGCAGCCAATGGCTTTAATTTCAGATCAAAGCCTGGAATCTTAACTAATTCTAATAACGCTGACTCCCCACGCCACGTGCTTGCGAGCGTGTTGATCGCTGCACGGCGTATTTCTAATGGCCGCAGCGAATCTGAAACAATACCGCGAACCAATTTAATAAGTTCATTGTTTCCATTGCCATTCATACTCTTTAACAACGCAGGTATCAGGGAATTTTTAGAGTGAAGCGCAGAATCCAGTAATTCGAAGTTTTTCATTTTAACCAAAAGTCCAAGTGATGCTTTCGCCATTTCATCATCCAGTTCCTGAACACACAATTCAAGTAGTTGCTGCCGCTGGTTCGAAACATTGAATTTTTCTACGAGATTTAAAAAGGCCATCTTCCCTTTTGTCTGATCAAGTGCGTCATCAAGTGCACGCTGCAATGAAGCAGTAATTTTCACCGACTTGCCATCCATTTGCTGGAGAGCTAAAACGGCCAATGCTTTGCCATTATTTCCCGGAACACTGAGTAGTGTTGTTAGCACATCATTTTTGGATTTTCCTCTGTGGAAATCAAATGCACGGAAAAATCGAAAAGTATTTTCAAGATCCGGAGAGCTTTTAATCAATTTAACTAACGAGGGCATCGCCTTTTCAGAGCGGATCCTCCAAATTATATCCTGAGTGGCCTTATCATCAAGGTCATTCTTTTTTAACAACCAGGTGTTAAAATAAAGATCAGCATGTAAATCAGATCCGATTCCAAGAGCTTCAAGATACCACCGATCGCGACCGTCGTAATGCTCTGCAAGCTCCACCCATAAAGTCGCGGCCTCGGTTGTATGTAAATATCGTAGCGATGTGGCTAATTCTCTCCTGACCCCTGCATCAGGATCATTTGCTAAACGTTTGAAGTAAAGCAGAGGATTTGCTTTGTCTTTTAAAATCGCCCGAACCGCCGTAATTCTTATATCAGGATTTCCATCTTTTAATGCTTCATCCAAGACAGTTTCACTGCTGTCACTCGCGGCGAGCAGCCATAGCGATCTTGCACGGAAGACAGGATCCTGTGAACGCCATATTTCTAATAGTGCAGGTAACGCTTCATCCGATGCGTCCCGAAGCTTTTTGAACGCCGCATATTGTACTGCTGAATTTGGATTCTTAAGCGCTTCGATTGCTTGCGCTATTGTTTGAGTTGACGTTGATTTTGTCGAATAGGAACTTATTTCGGTAGACACTCTGTATATTCTGCCCCTGTCTTTATCACCAGCTGCACCACCGCCCAATATAGGATCGTACCAGTCGGCTATAAATAAAGAACCATCCGGCGCGGTAGCAACATCTATCGGTCGAAACCATTTATCCTTGCTTTTTAGAATATCCTTTGCAGAAGCTTTGTAGCCTGCACCCTGCTTTTTAGTGATATAACTTCTAACCACATTGTAATATGGTTCTGCATGTACGGGCATCCCCTTAAATTCCGAGGGCAACTGCTGCCCTTCATAAACAGTCATACCCGCGGGCGATCCTGCGCCAGTAATTAGCACATTAGGAACAACACCTGGATCGGCCTGGTGCCAATGTCTGTCACTGATCGCTTTTTCAAGCCCAACGCGATTTGTATTCCACGACGCCTTTGTGAATTCGTCTAAATAGCCATAGTTGCCGTAAGGAAGGAGAAAATTAATTCTTACAGCAGCGTTGCCATCATCATCATTGTCTGACTGCCAGATGTTCCCGTAAGAATCGATCGCGGGCTCGTAATTATTACGAAAATTATGTCCCAGTACATCGAAGTCTGATCCGTCGGGCTGAAACCTTAACACCATCCCTCCCAGATACGGCATTCCCTTTTGTGTCACCTCAAAACCGCTTTTTGAAATAATCGGATTACCGAATTTATCTCGAATATCCCCGGCACTGTTACCTACAGAAAAATAGAATCGCCCATCAGGTCCTGAAAACATTGCATGTGCCGAATGATCGCCCTTATTTCCCATATTTGTAAACAACGTATCCTTTATATCTGCCTTTAGATCGCCGTTTGTATCAGACAATATCAGCAAATTGGGACTTCGCGATATATATACCTTATTGTCAAGTACAGCAATTCCAAGGGGAGTATTGATATCCGTTCCCTGATAAAACAATGTTTTCTTATCTGCTTTCCCATTGTTGTCGGTGTCTTCCAGTACAATTATTCGATCACCCTTCCTGTCTTCCTGAATCGAATCAACATCATAATTATATGCCTCGCAGACCCAAACTCTACCCTGTTGATCGATAGCAATATTTGTAGGATTTGTTAACATAGGTTCCGAAGCAAATAGCTCAACACCTAAACCGTCAGCCACAGTAAATCCGGAAAGTGCATTTGAGGTCAACCTTCGCTCTTGTTCCGTTAACTTATCATACGACGTTCCATCCGGCTTGTTCTCCGCGTGCTTACATGCTGAAAATAAAAAGATGATAATTCCAACTTCAAATAACTTGTACATAGTAACCTTCAAAGATGTGTATACGAATGATTAAATAAAACTATTGCACGATGCATTCAGTATGATTGTCCATACTCTTAACCTGCATTCAATCGGCTATGCAAATTATTTCACAGATTTGACAAACTGTTCTTTTACTTTTCGCGCAACTCAGTAGCCTGGATTTTGGGTAAGATTGCTGTTCTTACGTATCTCATCAATTGGGATCGGTTGCCAGTACATGCGTGGATCAAACACTCGTTCTTCCATCTCTTCCACTTCATACGTAAAAGAATCATCATTGTTTTTCGTGATAGTCATTTTATGAACAGGGTGTCCCAGGGTTTCTTCAGCAATCTTCCAGCGACGGACATCATAATATCTCTGTTCTTCCATTCCGAGTTCCACCGCCCGTTCATTCCGGTACAACTGAACAAGTTCATTACCGCTTTTTGATGTTTCAGGCATATCGCTTCTCTCCCTTACCATATTGATATAGTTGCGCGCTTCTTCTTCATTGCCCAATGCGATCTGAGTTTCAGCATAATTCAGTAACACTTCGGCATAACGCATCAGTATCCAGTTTGCCTGAACTTCATCTACCAAATAAACGACCGGGATTGAAGGATCTGCAAATTTCCTGCAATAGTAACCAGTCATCGTTGAACTGGTTTGGTATATATCAAAAGGTCCCGGACCATGATTTCCACCTGTATATGTCTCAACCTCCACGTTTCGCCAGGACGCGCCATTGTAAAAAACCGAAGCATAAAACCGCGGGTCCCTTCCAACGTACGGATCACCAGGATCGTAACCCGAGGTAGGGTCGGTGATGGATCTACCATTCTCCATTTCAAACATGTCAACATACTCCTGTGTGGGGCGGTTCATACCGCACGCGCCATTTATTCCCTGCGGATTGATCCAGAATTCAGATCCTATAATTTCTGCAGGGTCGCCATTTATGCGGAAAGGATACGCCCACTGTACATCAAAAATCACCTCCTGATTATTATCGTCCAGGAACAGACTTTCCATAATCGGGATACAATGAATACACCCCGAGATCGATCACTGCTTTTGACGCAGCAGCTGCCAGCTGCCATTTCGATTGGTCGTTGGATGGATTATTCAGCGGACTCGCTGCATACAACAATACTTTTGCCTTTAGAGCAAGTGCAGCGCCTCTTGTTGCCCTTCCGATATTTGCACCTTCCCAAACATCCGGCAACATTTCAGCAGCCCTGTCCATTTCAGCGGCGATGAATTCAACGCATTCTTCGAACGAGTTGCGAGGAACGGATAAACTGTCGCTTAAGTTTTGTGCGGTTTTGATCAGCGGCACACCACCATATGCTCGAACGAGATGAAAATAATAGTAGGCACGCAGGAATATTGCCTCGCCTACAACTGTCGTTTTTAGTTCGGTATCATTTAATTTATGTGCATTGTCAAGCAGAACATTCAGGTTTCGGATCTGGCTGTAATAACCCCACCTCGAAAAAGGATCGTTGTCTGAGGTTACCTGTCCGAAATAATATGTATAACACGGCAGCCACGAATGTCCCCCTTCTGTTAAATCAGACACATTATCCATATTTTCCCAAATATTCTGCCAGGATAAGTTACTGTAGAGTCCATTTACATACAGTTGTGCAATCGTCGGATCCGACCACATCTTTTCTTCATCGATTACATCGAGCGGCTGTTTGTCGAGGACATTTTTTTCGCAGGAAGAAAAAACAAGACCTGCAATGATACATGCAGAAAAATATTTACTGAACATGCTGCTGATTTTAAAATGATAGGTTAATTCCAAAATTGTTCACTTTCATCTGGGGGAAGTAATAACTCGCACCACCTGGCGATTCCGGATCCCAATCCTTGAATTTAGAATGCGTATATAAATTCGTTGCCGCAACGAATATCCTGAGGCGCTGAATGCGGGCCCTGTTTAAAAATGCCGCAGGCAATGTGTACCCGATCTCTATATTTTTCAACCTCCAGTACGACGCATCGCGAAGCCAGTAGGATGAGGATTCTTTTTTGTACTGGTTGCGGTTTAGTGATAATCTTGGATACGTCGGATTTGCATTCATGCCATCGGGAGTATATCGTCCCTTGACTACCTCTAAAGGATTTGAGCCAAATAGAAATTCCCAGGCAGCCTCATCTGAAAAATAAACGCTGCTTTTTCCTGCTCCCTGTATCAGGGCACTCAGGTCAAAACCATTGTATCGTAGGCCCATATTGATGCCGTATATGATCTGTGGAGTACGCGAAAATCCGATCGCCGTTCTGTCCAGGTCAGAAATAATGCCGTCGTCATTGATGTCCCTGTACATAATATCACCAAGGCCCGGATCAACTGCTTCAAACTTCGGATTGTGTTCTACGTGTTCCTGGGAAAGGTAAAGTCCGTCGGAAACATACCCGTAAAACTGGCCGATCGGATTTCCAGTTTGCTTCTGCCAGGAAGGTACATTCTCAGGCTCGTCGATGAAGATGATCTTATTTTTTGCGAATGTTAAATTGCCTCCGATGTTATACTCCACTTTTCCAATCGTATTCCGATGATTGACCTCTATTTCAAGCCCTCGGTTGTTTACTTTTGCGATATTCTCAACAGGGAGTTCAGCACCGAATGAGGCTGGCACCGAAAGATTCCTGGTAGCGAGGATATTATCACGTTTTTCAAAGAAAACATCGAGTTTGAATTCAAACATTTGATTGTAGAAATTGTGCATCGACGCCGATGTTCGTTTTCCTTGCCCTTTCCCAGGTTACATTCGGATTAGCAAGTCCCCCGGCGAAAATGGATTGAACAGGCACCGGTGAATTTCCGCCGAATACATATCCATTGCCATAAAAAAAAGGTTGCTGGTATAAGAACCGTCGTGCACCAATATCTTCGTTTCCAATTTTATCATTTCCAACTTCACCATAAGAAGCCCTGACCTTAAGAAAATCTACTATCGCTGATTTAGCAAGAAAATCTTCTTTCGAAAGCACCCATCCCACGGAAGCAGATGGAAAAAATCCAAACCTGCTGCGTAAAGGGAAGTTCTCTGAACCGTTGTATCCGAAGTTTGCTTCGATTAAATATTTACCGTCGAAACCATAGGTAAGGCGGCCCACATATCCTTCGCGTCCGCTCTCACTTGCAGAACCGTCATTGGTGGCATTCAACACCGGACCCGCAAACAACTGGTCGATTGCTGACGAACTATACAGGTTTCTTCCTGCATTGAAATTGTTATCATAAAACGCAGACTGCGTGTAAAGCAGAAGGCCTGAAAAGTTGTGGAAACCGAATGTGCGATTGTAAGTAAGGTGCCCTTCGAATGTTGTATTCCTGTTTTGGAAGAAATCTTCAGTCAGATTTGCCTTCTTGTCTTCTGAAACCGGTTCATAACCATCAGCTGTTTTCAGATAAGTATTATAAGGAATCAGCCATCGCTTTTCTGTTGAATATCCGCCATCGAATGCACCCAGTATTTTTAACGCGAGCCCCTGCGTGATAAAATCCAGTTTTTGATCAAGCACTATAGACGTCTGTACAGTACTCACGTACCTGTCGCGGTAACCGGTTTCAGTAAGGTCTCCAACCGGATTGCCGCCGTTACGTGTAGCAAACAATCCATTCTCCCATTTTACCGGGAAAGAATTCGGCGGGATCACACTGAACACACCCTGTTCAACAGCCTGTCCCTGTGCTCCGGGAAAATGTACTTTTTCTCTTGCGCCGTATACGTTCAAGCCAACTTTGGTTGACTTTGTAACGTCAGCATCGATATTTGCCCTGAAATTGTAGTTCCTAAAAAAGTTATTTGGGATTACACCGTTCTGTTCAAGAATGCCGAACGAAGTAAAATATCTTACCGTGTTTGACCCTCCTGCCATTGACAATGAGTGCCTGTGCATGGGTGAATTTTTCCTGAGCCTTTCAGCATTCCAGTCAACATCAGGAAAATTAAAGGGATCCGAATGATCAATATATTTCTGAATGTCTTCCGGAGAATAAGTTAATTGATCAGATGTGAGGGTTGGGTCATCGTTTAGCTGCGCTTCATTATACAACTTCGCGTAATCGTAAGAGTTTAAAAAATTGGGAACCCTGATAGGATTCTGTAAGCCATAATAAGCGGAATACGAAATTGTTGGTTTGCCCTGCGCGCCACGTTTGGTAGTGACTAGGATCACACCATTTGCACCACGGACACCATAGACTGCTGTTGCAGACGCATCCTTCAAAACCGTCATCGATTCAATTGTATTAGGATCGAGGTGATTGAAGTCGCGTTGTACTCCATCTACAAGCACCAATGGTGAGTTGTCGTTGAGCGTTGATGGGCCACGTATATATAACGATGCCCCTTCTTCACCCACCTTGCCTGTGCTTTGAACGGCAACAACTCCCGAAAGCCGTCCGGCAATTGAATTCGAAATATCGCCTACGGCATTTTTTGCCAGGTCCACTGTTTTAATTTCTGACACAGCGCCGGTTAGTGTTGCTTTTTTCTGGGTTCCATATCCGATAACCACCACACTATTGAGCGATTGCGAAGATGATTGCAAAGCCACACTGAAGCTTGCCTGATTGTTAAACGGTACTTCCTTGTCGTCATACCCTACAAAAGAAAATATCAGCGCGCCGTTTTTAGTTTGTTCTGCAGGCAATGCGATACGGAAATTTCCGCTTTGATCGGTAACGATACCGATCATAGTGCCTTTAACATTGACACTTGCACCGGATATCGGTGAATTCTTTTCGTCAAAGACCTGACCTGTGACGGTAACCGTTGAAGATTTTTGCGCTAAAATGGTCAAAGAAGAAAGTAAACTAAACAGGATAATTAATATCTGGGTTATATTAATTTTTCTCATACAGCTAGTGTTGGTGATAATGAAAAGACTGAACAATCGGTTTTTTAGATAATGGAAATTACAGGTGTTTTAAGTTCAAAAATATGCCAGTTATGGGAGAAAATGGATAATCCCAATTTGCACCTCATGCCCCCTTCTCAAATAACTATGAGTTAGTTGTCAAGAGCGAAATAAGCCCCGCAGAGTTTAATTTTTGCGTGGAAAACAGGTACAGAAACAATAAACTCAACATCAGATGCTGCCGGCTGTTGCTGACTGTTGACGCTTTAGCTTATCCTTGACAAAAACATTGTAAGATTTATTAGAAAGTTTTGCTTCAACCCAGGATTCGAAGTCGAATATTTTGAAGAGTTGGATCTCATACTTGTCGTTCCTGATGATCTCAAATTGTTTTTTAATCTTTTTCCATATCTCCGACCTGGCGGCTTGCCCGGAAGGGATTGAAGCCTGCTTCATGAATTTGAGCATCAGGTTTTCAAGCAGGTATGTTTTGGTGCGGCTGGCATTGAGTGCTCTTTTAATTGAACGTGTTTCATAGGCGATATAATCATGATTGCCCAGTTCATAATGGACAAGCAAATGAAGCAACCTGAAAGTGCGGTATATCGGGAGACTATAAAACATTTTGCTTTCCATTAGCACCTTGTTGAGGAAATAATGAGCACGGTTAAGATTCCCGACACTGATATAAATAAGCGAAGTGTATAAATATAATTCAGCCTGTTTGCTGAGGTCGAGCAAATGTATTTTTTTAAAAAGGACGTCGTTGAATTCATCCTTCAGGACAATTGCTTTATCAAATTCACCCTGGTCGAGCAATTGGATCAACCGGTAGGTAAAATTCACCCGCTGGACCATCACTTCCATGTAAACCGACCGGTTACGCAGGTTTTGCAGTTTATCAAGAAAGACATTCATTTCATCATATTGCCGGATCATACGGAGGCTTTCAAGCATACCTTCTATAGTTGACAGATAGTCCATTGGTGAATCGTTCCACAGGTATTCATTTTCCTCCAGCAGATCGTTGAGTTCATAGAAAGCCTTCAGTGCCGAACGATAATCGTTGATCGTAATGAAATAATGCGCCTGGAATAACAAGTGGATCTTTTGAGTCTCAAAAGTTTCTGCAAGTGGGTTGGAGATAAGACTAAGTTCAGTTACTATAAGGTCGTTCAACTCCTCTTTTTGAGTTTTTGTGCGTGCCCCACCTTTAAAAATTAATCGGAAGCGGAGCAATTCATACAGCGAAGTGTGCCGGTGAATGTTTTTGGCATACTTGAGCAGTTCATCAATTTTCATTTGCTTATGGATCAGCTCCTTTTCGGTAATATTATTGAAATTGAAAATGGCGAGGTAATGCATTTCCATCCTGGACGCCCAGGTGAGTACCATATACTCTTCATATTTTTCAGCAGACTCGCGAATTTTCTGCAGCTGCCTGAACCCTTCCTCCGGCATTGATTTTTCAAAAAGGATTTTCGCTTTGAGCAACGACATTGTTAAGCGCGTGGTCTTGTCCTGGTTTGCTCTAACGTGGATAAGACAATCGGTAATCACCTTAAATAAATATTTACTGGTTACTTCATAGGAGGCAGCCGGCTTGCCTTTGCTGAAATTTCTTTTCACCAGCTTCATGTCCGTACTCTTTTCAACAAGGTCAAACAGGTACATGTAATCTTTTGCCCCATCCTGCATGGAAGCGTAAAGCTGCAGGTATCTTTTTTCTCCTTTTGTTAGAGAGTTGATCAGAAGGATCAGTGAACTTGAAGTAGCCATTGTATTGTCTTTATCTGATTTTGACAATGCTAGATGCAAATTGCCTATGAGAAACACGTATTAAAATGCTAAATTCCCTTTAGCATTGTCCATTATTGATCAATTTCGGCATTTCCGCAAACCTTTGGACGTCTATTTTTATGATAAAGAAACGATCGCTGAATATGAAACCAAAGTTATTAGTGGTTGGCAGCTCCAACACCGACATGGTTATCAAAGCTGCTCATTTGCCCGGACCAGGTGAAACGATCATTGGAAAAAGTTTTTTTATGAATCCCGGCGGCAAGGGGGCCAACCAGGCTGTAACCGCTGCCAGGCTCGGGGGAAATGTCACATTCATTTGCAAGACGGGAAACGACATATTCGGCAAGCAAAGCCTCGAACTTTTTGAAGAAGAGGGCATCAATACTTCCTTTCTCCTTTCAGACCCCAAAAACCCGTCGGGCGTAGCATTGATCACAGTAGATGACAATGCAGAGAACTGCATCGTTGTAGCTTTAGGTGCCAATGCCACTCTCAGTCCTGCCGACCTGCAGAAATTAAAGCACATCATTGAGGAATCCATGATCGTGCTTATGCAATTGGAAATTCCATTGGAAACGGTGGAATATGTGGCGAAAACCGCTTCTGCAAAAGGAGTGCGCGTGCTGCTGAACCCTGCTCCTGCATGCAATCTTTCGGACGACCTGCTCAAATGCATTTCAGTCATTACTCCGAATAAAACAGAAGCCGAGATGCTTACCGGCATCAAAGTAAAAAATATCAGTTCAGCCCACCAGGCAGCGCAGAAAATCAGGGACAGGGGCGTTGAAACCGTGATTATCACTCTCGGCAATAACGGCGCGCTCGTACTCCATGAAGGCTTATTCACTCATATCCCTGCCGTTACTGTTAAGGCTGTGGATACCACCGCAGCGGGTGATGTTTTTAATGGCGCACTGGCTGTGTCTCTTTCAGAGAACAAGGATATAATTACCGCTACCACCATCGCCTGTCAGGCTTCGGCGATATCCGTGACGAGATTGGGAGCGCAATCATCCGTGCCGTTCAGAAAAGAAGTGGATGCCCTTTCCGAAACCAGGACTACCTGATAAAAAAGAGAGAAGATAAAACCTGTGCATTCTTGCCGTCTCCTTTCACGTCAATAACTGAGTTGAGTATCTATCACCCCGTAAATAAAATCAACTAACGTATGCGTAGATTTTTTAAACCAATCGCGTTGCTTCTGGTGTACAGTATGTTATCGCTCTATAGTAATGCACAGAGTACTTTTACCATTCCCGCTGCCAGGCTGAAAGACAAAATCAGAGGGGGATGGGCGGGACAAACTATTGGCGTTACATTCGGTGGCCCCTACGAATTTCAATATAACGGTACGATCATCAACAACTACCAACACCTTAAATGGTCGGATGGCCTGCTGAAGGAAAATATGATCAATAACCCTGGATTGTACGATGACCTCTACATGGACCTGACGTTTGTAGACATTTTTGAAAAGTACGGCATGGATGCTCCGGTCGATTCGTTTGCCAATGCTTTTGCAAATGCAGGATACATGTTATGGCACGCGAACCAAGCCGCACGCTACAATATCCTTAACGGCATCAAAGCACCCGAATCTGGACACTGGAAAAACAATCCGCATTCGGAAGATATAGATTACCAGATTGAATCGGACTATGCAGGTTTGATGAGTCCCGGCATGCCCAATACGGCATCTGCAATCAGTGATCGTATCGGTCATATAATGAATTACGGAGATGGGTGGTATGGTGGAGTATATATTGGTGCCATGTATTCGCTGGCATTCGTTTCTTCCGATATCAACTACATTGTTAACGAAGCACTCAAAACGATCCCTGTGAAAAGTACTTTTTATCAATGTATCAAAGATGTGATCACCTGGCACAAAAAATATCCTGGTGATTGGAAACAGACATGGTTTGAAATTGAGAAAAAATGGTCAGGCGATATCGCGTGTGCTGATGGAATTTTTCGCCCGTTTAATATTGATTCAAAAGTGAATTCTGCATATGTTGTCCTTGGCCTTTTATATGGAAAGGGCGACTTTACAAAAACACTGGATATTACAACGAGGGCCGGACAGGATGCAGACTGCAATCCATCATCGGTTGGCGGCATCCTGGGCACAGTGATGGGTTATCAAAAGATCCCTGATTTCTGGAAACAAGGACTATCAGATATTGAAGACATCAATTTCAAATACACCACTATTTCATTGAACAAAGTGTATGAGATAGGATTCAAACATGCACTAATGAATATCTCTGCCAACAAAGGAAAAGTATACGGCGATATGGTAACCATTACCAGGCAAACACCGAAAGCCGTAAAATTCGAGCAGGGATTCCCTGGTATTTATCCAATTGATCAACGCCAGCTTGGTGGAAAATTCGACAATAAAAATTGCAGTTTCGAATTTGAAGGCACCGGTTTTATCCTTTCGGGCGAAGTTGAAAAAAAGGACGACGGCGATGCAGACTACACTTTCATAGCTGAATTATCCATTGATGGAAAAACAATAGAGACCGCAAAATTGCCAGTGAACCCTACTACAAGGAGGCTCGAGTTGTTCTGGAGGTATGACCTGCCTTTAAAGACGCACGCTGTAGCAGTAAAGATCCTGAATCCGAACGACAAATATCGCATCGACTATCATCACTACATTGTTTTTTCAAGCAAGCCTTCAGGAACATCCATATACTAACGATCATGTTCATAGTTAACAGTTATGCCATTGCTATTCTTTTTTGTTTCATCACCATGTTGTGCTGGGGTTCATGGGCAAACACTCAAAAACTGGCCAGTAAAAGCTGGAGGTTTGAATTATTTTACTGGGATTACGTGATTGGAATATTACTGTTTTCGTTGTTGTCTGCCTTTACGCTGGGAAGTATCGGAGAGAACGGACGTTCATTTCTTGCCGACCTTCGCCAAGCAGATAGTACAAACATTCGCAGCGCGTTATTAGGAGGCGTCATCTTTAATGCCGCCAATATCCTTTTGTCTGCAGCTATTGCGATTGCGGGCATGTCGGTGGCTTTTCCTATTGGTATAGGGCTGGCCCTGGTGCTTGGTGTTATTGTGAATTATACTGCGTCAGAAAAAGGAGATCCCATTTATCTTTTCGGAGGAGTAATCATGATTGCCATTGCTATTATTCTGAATGCAATGGCTTACAGGAAAGCCAGCGCTTCGCAGAACAAGGTCTCTTCGAAAGGCATTATACTTTCTTTGGTAGCGGGTTTGCTGATGTCTTTCTTCTACAGGTTTATAGCTGCATCGATGGACCTCGAGAACTTCGAGCAGCCAACACCGGGAAAGATGACACCCTACGCAGCAGTATTTATCTTTTCAGTTGGGATATTTGTCAGCAATTTTATATTTAACACCATTCTAATAAGGCGGCCTTTTGGGGGTTCTCCCACTAGTTATAAAGAATATTTCAGCGGAAGTTTCGGAACACATATGACCGGAATACTGGGAGGACTTATCTGGGGACTGGGAAATTCATTCAACCTGATCGCTGCTGGTACTGCCGGGCCGGCAATCTCTTATGGCTTGGGACAGGGAGCAACTCTTATTGCGGCACTGTGGGGTGTGTTCATCTGGAAGGAATTCCATAATGCACGCAAACAAACCAATTCGTTGATCACCGCGATGTTCCTGTTTTTTGGAGCAGGATTGGCCATGATCATTTGCGCAGGAAGATGAATATGTACCATTATACCGCGCGAGCTCGGTATCACTAAGAATCCCATCGGGATCACACTACAAAATTCCCTGAAACATAAGCTAAATCGAGTTTCAGGGTTTTTTGTTTTGAGCCAGTTGTCCCCACGTTTGACTTAATGCAAACTTTTTTCTTATGTCAAGTGCCATATGACGTTATTTATTTTTTGGATAGAGCGGCGTATAACCTGCCCGCCCGTCTTTTCGAATGAATACGACAAGGGCTTTCATAGGTTTATCCTGGCTTGGATTGATAGAAACGGAATGAATCACATTTCTTCTCTCGTGAAATATTTCGCCAGTTTTAACTGTATCAGGTTTTTTAAATTCCTGCCCGATAAGCGCAGTCCCTTCAAGAACAGTTACAAATACATCGCAATCATGACGATGCGAAATAGTATCCGATTGTCCGGGCCCTAACTCGAAAATACGAGACTCGAACTTGAACTTTGAAAGTTCAGCGTCAGACAAAAACGTCGAAATATTGAAGTCACCCTTTGACGACTTTGATCCATCGGCAATATGTGGCCCAGATATGACGGTGTGCGCAGTATGTGGGGGAGGAGCGCATCCGTTTGCAGTCTGCCGCTTACCAGTAGTTGGATTCTCAACAGGATTATCGTTAATTGATGCGAGAGAAACATGTTGAGCCAATACGGTGATAAACGCCAGACAACCAAGCGCCAGAGGAATGATCTTTCTCATAAACCAAGTTTTAACCAAACTTACGGATATTCATAAGATTAAAACTGTCCGTTGAATTCAAAATATGCCTGCAAATTGCCATTATCGATTATTGGCTTGAAACTCTCAGATATCAAATTGTTGTGCTATGCGCCTGACATGTTTCAACTATCTAACCCGGTAATGGGAACGGTTTTCGCATATCCCAACGCTTCAACAATTTTCCCGTTCTCTACGAGCATTAAGTTCACACCTCTCACACTCTGATCTTTTCCATCGCCCCAATAGTATTTCCATCTA
Organism: uncultured Chitinophagaceae bacterium; assembly: GCA_963808065.1. Classification (GTDB taxonomy): domain Bacteria; phylum Bacteroidota; class Bacteroidia; order Chitinophagales; family Chitinophagaceae; genus Flavitalea. The sequence continues at coordinate 323,589 of CAWEEK010000002.1, read as the reverse complement.
ATAGTGGCCCGGTTTCCAGCAACATTTATCTCTTCAACGTCAAAGTGCGACCCACGGTCATTTGCCAGGTCGTGCCAAAATTTAAAACATGCATCGTAGCCCTCATATCGAATGCCTTCTGGTCCCTGGATACTCTCCATCACACAGGAGGGGCCAATCAGGTCTGTTAGCAGAGAAGGATCGTGCTGTTGAAATGCATCATTGAACTGTCTAATGATTGCTTCGGTGTCTTGCGTTTGTTTATTCATTGCGATTCTGTTTTAAATAATTGTTCAAAGGTATCTCGGGTCATTTAGAGCCAATTGATAAAATGCGCCATAATTTTAGGTTGAATAAATTTATTTACTCACAACTATATTTGATATTTTACACCATCATGAAGATGTTAGCGAGCCACCTGAAGGGATTTGTTGACTATGCAAGGCTAAAGGGAATTGACTGTTCCGAAATTCTGAACGAGATCGGTATTACTTATGATGACGTAACGAACCCACGTGTTAAAGTATCAGCCGAAGCCTACTTCCGCACTGTGAAGGAATTAGGAGCTATTCTCAACGATGACAAGTTGGGTTTGCATCTCGGCCAACACTTAAATCTCAGTACACTTGGAGTGATTTACCGGATTTCAATGAAAACCAGGACCTTAATGGAGTGTCTTTACTATTGCCATGACTTCTTACGAAAAACATTCCCATCACTTGCGATAGGCACGTCAAAAAACGGAAGTGGGTATACGTTTTCAATCCATGTGAAGGGAACTGACGCGATGACCCGACGTTATATCAGCGAGAGCTTGATCACCATGATGTCGCGCGAGGTTTGTTATGCCTCCGGAGGCACTACCCGGACCTTCATGTATTCTCCGTTCATGCAATCCGACTATCCCGAAAATTGGAGAAGAGGTGAAAAGTATGCGATTTCCTTTTCCCGATTTAATAGTAAGGTGGTGAGCATGGAAAACTCGGGACTCGACTCATTGATTCCCGCGTACCTTGGCATGATCGAGGGATTCAGTTCAAATAATTCATTCCCTTCGAGGGTCAAAATTTCTGCCCTAATGTTGGCAAATCCGGTTTTGCCAGATTTGACAACGATAGCGTCCAATCTGAATATGTCACCGAGAACATTTCAGCGACAGTTGATGAAGGAAGGAAGTTCCTACCGGAAGGTCATCGAGGAGTTAAAGAAAAAGATCAGCAGTTTACTTTTACGTCACAGTGGTCTTTCAATCTTTGATATATCAATGATCCTGGGCTTCGCCGAACCCGCATCGTATATACATTCCTTTTTGAAATGGCACGGAAAGTCGCCGTCGGAAGTGAGGGGGAAGCTGACCAGCTTTGAAAATCAGGTTGCCTGAAACAAGACACTGTGCAAACATTAAACTGACGAAAAAAAACGATTTCGAAAGTTTCAAACTATTGAAGCCCAAAAACAGCGGATACTGACTAACGGACGATAAGAAAAACGAAAAAAATGTATCATAGAATAGCACATATTGCCTTAGTAGTTGACGATTATGATGACGCTATTGAATTCTACACGAAAAAACTGGACTTTCAGTTATTAGAAGACAGTAAGCTAAGTGATGAAAAAAGGTGGGTAATGGTAGCACCACAAGGAGCGAAAGAATGTTGTTTATTATTAGCGAAAGCTGCGAATGAACGGCAGACAACATTCGTTGGCAATCAAACAGGAGGAAGAGTTTTCTTATTTCTTTTCACGGACGATTTTTGGCGAGATTACGAAAAACTGAAAAGCAGGGAAATCAAATTTGTAAGACCACCTCAAGACCTCGAATACGGAACAGTTGCTGTATTTGAAGATTTATACGGAAATATGTGGGACTTAATTGAGCCAAACGAAAATAACAAAGGCCTAATTAATGTGAAGGCAAATACTTACTGAACTTTTGTGCTAAATTCGACTGACGGGATCCTATTGCCGCCCCGAGTAATCGCAAAAACCTTGCAGTTATGGTGTACAATATTTTAAACGGCGACTCCCTTGCTTACAGTTTTCCAGACGCAAAAATTGAAGGGGATATTATTGTTGTTAGAGAAGGTCTTATTGACGGAGAATTATCAGGCGACAACCTCCATGACTTTTGGCAATCAAGAGCCAAATACATGAGAATAACAGAAACCGAATACAATAATTCTGTTGTAAAAGAATTTGAAAAAATAATGAATGCGCCTGATAATTCAGAGTTTAATCTTTGGTTTGAGTATGACTTGTTTTGTCAGGTAAATATGTGGTTTGTTATTTCAATTATCAATAGTTTGTCAATTAAGAAAAAAGTTTTTGCTGTTTTTACTTCTTATTTAGACAAAACCAGTAAACAGTTTTGGAATGGCTTTGGACCAGCAAATTCAGATGAACTTAAAGTTTGTTATGCGGATAGAATTCCTTTAAGTGAAGCCGACATAAATTTCGGGCAAGAGTTGTGGAAAGCTTACAAAAACGGTAATCTTGAAGAGTTGACAAATCTCTCAAAGCATCAATCTTCAGCTTTTCCGTATCTGCAAGAAGTAGTAAAGGCGCATGTTGACCGCTTTCCAAAAGATGGGACAAAAGGAAGACCTGAAAAAGTTATTGAAGACATCACAAAAAATATTTCTACTGATTTTCATAAAGTGTTCGAAGAATTTTGGAACCGCGAAAGCATTTATGGTTTTGGTGACATTCAATTAAAAAGTCTGTATGACAAAGTAATGCACTACCGCTAACATTGGTTTGATGCAATGGCGGCGATAGTGTAAAGGAATTTTGCCGTCGACTGTTCTCAAAATCAAATTGTAGAGACCGGCATTGCCATAAGATTCGAACTTCCGGCTCAAAATCGCATAACATTCATAACTCCGTCGTATCACCGGGTTCGGTGATTGTATTCCGCAACATCCTGTTCTATATTCATACCTGATTTTAGATTCTTTGTGTATCTCAGCTGATCCTTCGCTCAGACTCTGATTGTCTAGTTAACAACTTTTGTTTTCACTACTCAAATTTCTTTATGAAAGATTTTAAAAATCCCATCGGGTTAGCCGGTGCGCTGCTGCTTTGCCTGGCATTGATGTTTGCCTGTAAAAAGACAGGTGATCTCGTACCGGACGAAGAACCTGAACCACAGGTTCAATCCGAACCCCCACCGGTTTCGGGAACTATTACTGCCGATACCGTTTCCAATCATCTGTATTTTTTCAACGCCCAAAAAATACAGGGGAATGCCCCAGGCGGCCCCGCAGGTTCTTCTTTAAAAATATCCGTTAAAGACACGCTCTATTTAACGGATAAAATTTCGGCCCCGGTAAAATTTTTTCATGAAGACACCACGAAGGATGTGGCCGGAGTTTTTGCGCAGGTTTTTATCGGTTCGACAGGTGCTACCTATTATTATGATATTCCGGAGATAGGCGACATGGCGAACAGCGATACCGTATCGGTTATTTTGATCGGTATAGATCCGGAAACTCTGACCGATCCGGGAGGTGTTCCACCAGCTGGCACGCCCTCTGAACCAATCACTATCAAAATCGTTCCCTACGATGAAAATCGCCAGCCAATCGGCGAAGACGTGATACCAGTAAATACTTCCAAACCAAAGTTGGATCCGGGGCAGAATGGGGGCAATTGTGGTCTGGTGCTTCCCGATGGTGAATCCTGGGACTGGGTTCTCACCGTTACGAATGACCTACATCCTACTAAGCCTGGCGAATTCGCTTTTTACAATGAACCCTACAAGGTTTTTGGCGCTGGGGGTCAGTTTATCAAGGGATGCTGCAACAACGGCATTTCATCTTATGATATAATCTGCGCGGGTGATACAGCTGCACAGCGTTCTCTGCATTTTGCTACTTCCTACAGTATCTGGCATGAATCCTTTGTTTTTTTCGATAACGGTAAGTTTTTCCGGCAAAGCATAGAAAATACTCCTATCCCGGCTCCTGACGAGAGTGATTTCTGTGGCAATGGTGAAGGGGTGGTAACCCCAAATTTAAACCATGTTACTTATAACGGAAACTGGTCAATACGCAAAATCACGCTTCCTCCTGATCTGCGCAGAGTTTACGACGACTCGCTTTCACTGAGTCTTCAGGGAACCTCGTCGTCTGGGGGCGGTTTCGGAAATCCCGGCGGCGTTATACATCAACTCGATTGCAGAATTGGGTCACTTGTGCTGATGCGGGGCTCAAATGAAGGTGGTTCTTCGCAAACCTATTTCTTTTATATCAGAACCGGGCCTGACGAGGATCGTGAATGGCATCCCTTTGGCTAAAAGATTAACTGGCGAGTGTCCACACGTGCCAGTTAATCCTAAAGGTAGTTAAATTGGAGTGCCAGTGGGATCACAAGGAAATTCAATGAAACATAATTCCAGAACGATTTCAGGGCTTTTGTTTTTACCCAGTCGCCCTCACAGTTGTCCGAAAACTAAAAGCGCTGTTAGGAGTTGATGTTAGGGTTCGTTGTTTAATTTTCAATTAAGGTTCGTATAATTCATCGTTAGAGGTCATTTTAAACAGACACCGCACAAACATTAAACTGACGACAAAAGCGAATTTGAAAGTTCCAAACTATTGAAGCCAAAGAAAGCAGACACTAACTCACAGACGATAAGAAAAACGAAAAAAATGTATCACAGAATAGCACATATTGCTTTAATTAAATTGGGATCAGTAACGTTTTGCTTCCTCAGTCTTTTTAGCGTGAATACAACTACTGCCGTGCGAAATACGCATACCAATTCCATTCCCATGTTTGGCCATCATCGGCAGAGAAGGCCGCACTCCAGATGGGGGCTTCCGGGTTGCGCTTATCCCAGAGAAATTTTACGATAATGTTTTTACCGCCGAAGACATCCCGGGCGAAAAATTCACCTATGTCGCCGTTGAACGAACCGACTTTACCGCCGTCCAGTCTTACCGCCTTACTGTCGGCCCAATAAATAGTCCACAGGCGCGTTTGTGGATCGAACAGCCGCAGGGTAAAACCTTCAAAGGGCTTGCCGTCAAATTCGGTCGAGAAAATATCGAAATTGCCAAACCCCTGTAGTATCTGGCGAAGATTTTGCGTCGCATCAAATTCATCCCATTCGTCACGGCCTGCCAGGGGTTCTTTCAATTTACGATTCCTGATCTTCCATCCGCCGACCAAAAAATCAAAGTCGTTTTCTGACGAATTCTCGCTCGCCGTTATGGCCAACTTTTCATCAAGAAAAATAGTGTACATGCTCATAATCGTTCCTCCATCAATGATTGCGCAAACAACATGCCATCATATCTGCCTCGCATAGTGATGAGAAAAAGTCGCCTCTGTACTCGGGCTTCCCTGCTTCTCCGTAATTAGCATCTTAAACTCTCAGACATTTCTTGAATTGCGGCAATATCAGCCTTGCCGAGAGGCGACCCGCTAAACTTCGCAGGCACCCGATGAACCCTTATAATATAAGATCCGATAAAAAGGTAGCTGACTATCAAATTTCAAACTGACACTAGCCGACTTCAAATAACGATATTCCCAATTCCTTTTTACTTAGCTTTAATAATGTGGCTTGTATCCGTATTTACTAAGAATTTAACATGAACCAAAAGAAAGTGCGACGACTTGTGGCCATCATGTTCACTGACATTGTAGGCTATACGGCCTTAATGGAAGAGGACGAAGCAAGAGCTACCGTTATTCGCCTGCGGCATAGAGAGGTATTCAAAGAACTGCACACGCTGCATAGTGGGGAAATTGTACAGTATTATGGTGATGGCACCCTTAGCGTTTTTACGAGTGCTGTCGCTGCTGCGCAGTGCGCCATTGATATCCAACAAATGTTGCAGGAAGGGGACCCAGTTTCCCTGAGGATCGGTCTACACATGGGCGACATTGTTTTTGACCAAACTGAAGTCTATGGTGACGGTGTAAATTTTGCATCAAGGATTGAAAGCCTGGCAACTGCTTCCTCCATCTTACTATCTGGAAAACTCAATGATGAACTAAAGAATCATTCTTCAATTACAACCACTTCCCTGGGTCACTATGAGTTGAAAAATGTTGCTGACCCTGTCGAGGTGTTCGCCATAACTAATAAGGGGATTAAAGTCCCCCAGCCATTCGAATTAAAGGGAAAGCAGAAAGCAATACACAAAACCATTGCTGTTCTTCCGTTTGTCAACATGAGTACCAGCGAAGAAAACGAGTACTTTAGCGACGGTATCACTGAAGAGATTATTAATGCGTTGGCAAAAATAAAAAACCTAAAGGTTACCTCTCGCACATCATCCTTCTTCTTTAAAAACAAAAATGTTCCCATCAAACAGATCGCAAAGGAGCTTAACGTTTCAGCAATTCTGGAAGGGAGCGTCAGGCTTTCAAATGACACCATAAGAATAACAGCTCAATTAATTCATGCGGCAGAAGACTTTCATTTTTGGTCGGAGACCTGGGATAGGAAGCTGCAGAATATTTTTGAGATCCAGGATGAGATAAGCGTGCACATCGCGGAAAAATTGAGAGAGCAATTCGGGCACTTTGAAATCCAGGATCACCTTATCTATAAACAAACTGATAGTATTGATGCATACGGATATTCTTTGAAGGCTAAATTTTACAATCATAAATGGAATCCCGAGGACATGAAAATTGCGATTTCGCTTTATGAAAAAGCGCTCGCGTTAGATTCAAATCACACGGAATCATATCTTGGGCTAGCAGATTGTTATGGATTTCTTGCGACAATGGGATTCATGCCTTATGAAGAAGCATGGAGGAAGACTGCCGAATTTACCAATAAAGCACATTCACTGAATGATCAACTGCCCGGCGTTTATTATCAACTCTCAAACATTGCTTTTTTCACCAAATGCGATTACAAGGAGGCATTTAAACAGATGTCTAAGGCCATAGAACTCAAGCCCAATTATGTCGAAGCCCAGCAGTTCATGTCTTTCCTGTACATCATAGCTGGAGAAAAAGAAAAATCGCGCGAGCATCTGGAGATATCCTTAAGCATAGATCCACTGTCTCAGGAAACCGCATTCTTTAGTTCTTACTTCAGCTACATGATGGAGGACTATCCCGTGGCCCTTGAAAAACTTGATCGTTGTTTGCAGCTTAATCCGAAAAATACTCCAGCACATTCGGTTAAATGTTACTGCTTATTGATGATGGGCAGGTGTGATGAGGTCATTCATTATTTTGATGCAACAGACCTTTCCGGAATGTGGTCAGCCGGAGACATAGTTGGTTTGACTGGCGTTGCCTATGCCGTGAAGAAAGATCAGGTCCAAACGTCAAAGTACCTCGCAAAACTCGTTGAAGATGCGAAAAATCCTGAAGGTTTTCGAGCGCACAGCTTCCTGCTCCTGATGTATGCTGTTACCGGGGACCGGGACAAAGCATTTGAATGGATGGCCCAGGCGATAAAAGATAAGTCTCCATTACTGCTGTTCCATTTTGCCGACCCCCTCTTAAATGGTATAAAAGGAGACCCCCGATACGCTGCGTTTCATAGGATCATTTACCAGAAAGACTATATACCTGACCACAAAGGAAACAAGAAAGAACTTCTCGATCCTGAGTCAGTCATGTCCTACACATCACGATTGCTGGACTTTATGAAGTCACAAAAACCATATTTGAATTCCGATTTCTCGTTACGATCATTGGCAGAGCAAATTGAAATCCACCCAAATCAACTTTCCTGGCTTCTAAATGAGAGCTTTGGAATGAGCTTTAATGAATTTGTCGATCATCACAGACCAGTAACGTAAATTTCCTCAGTCTCCTGACTTTATCTCCGGATAACCAAAACCTTTTCGACAACAGACTATTTAGATGAAAGCTCTATTCTTGCATTCAATGATCTGGCTATTGGTAGCATGCGACAGTCAGCCATCTTTAACCAAAGAGGCAGATCCGGGCATTTCCCATTCTATTTGTAATTGCCGGTTGATACTACCTATCCGGAAAGAGCCTATGACCATTGTCGTGGCTGCGGATACTGTGCTATCTGAAAACTTGGACTGGGTCTTTCTTTGCCTTGCGGATACTTTGGCAAAGAATGGCGCACTTGGCAGAGCATTCCATGACCGATCGGACGTCATTCGTTTCGCTTATGTGGCCGACACTGTCACCTCTGCCAATGCACAGTTAATTGATGAAGCGAACAGATTTACTGAATGGAAAGGATCTTTTAATGATGATTCCATGGATATAAGTCCGGGAATGAAAGACCGTCATGCGCAGTTTAAGGCACTAATCGCGAAGGGAAATTACCGGTATAATTGGGAAAGTCACTTAAATAGAATTGTGGGAACAGGTGTAAAATGGAGTTATAATCTTGAGACTGTGGCAACGAAACAATTGGTGATTAAAGGATACCATAAACCGTGCTATCCTGTGGGTTTTGATTTAACCTTGCGGCGGCTTGCAGTTGATCAAAAATGAATGTTGTTCCACACACGATCAGATCACCGTATTCGACTCTCGAACAGACTTCATCCGAGTAGTTAACAGTTGCAAATCTGTATTAAGAATAAATATTTATTGTTTATCAATAAATATTTATTATCTTTGCGGCATAATTTAAACTTTTAACAATTATGTCAAAAACAAACAACTTCGTATTTAAAGGCTTACATATTGTTGCGTGGGTCATCTTCGTTGGCTTGAGCATAGAAGCCGGTGGCTTGATAGTCAATTTTATTTTTAGTATCTACAAACCTGAATTTGTCCAAAACCTGTATCAAAAGTTGGACTTAAGTGAAATGTATAATCGTAGCAAATGGGCTTTTTTCGGTATCTATAGTTTTATCTTGTTCATCTCAATTCTGAAAGCATACTTATTTTATGTGGTCATCAGGCTATTATGCAAATTAAATTTATCAAAACCATTCAACAGTTTTGTTTCGGAACAAATAACACAAATTAGTTACTACACTTTTTCCATTGGAATATTAAGTTATATAGCCCGACAAACAGCCAAAAACCTGCAACATCATGGTTTTGCTATTGACAACCTAAACGAGTTTTGGGCAGACAGTCAGGCATTTATTTTGATGGCAGCTGTAATCTATGTTATTGCGACTATTTTTAAAAAGGGAGTTGAAATCCAAAACGAAAACGATTTAACTGTTTAAGCTATGCCAATCATTGTAAACTTAGATGTGATGATGGCAAAACGAAAAATTTCTCTGAATGAACTTTCTGAAAGAGTTGATTTGACATTATCTAATCTTTCTATCCTAAAGACTGGAAAGGCAAAAGCAATCCGATTTAGCACTTTAGAAGCTATTTGTAAAGCATTAGACTGCCAACCAGGCGATATTTTGGAATACAAGAAATAGGAACAGGAAGAAACAGGAACAGGAACAGGAACACGAACAGAAAGAGAAAGAGAAAGAGAAAGAGGAAGAAACAGGAAGAAACAGAAACAGAAAGAGGAAAGAAGCACGAATGAGATTTGCCGCCTGCCTCCGGCAGACAGCCTTTGCGGTTCTCTTTGCCTTTGCGTGAAGACTTGGCGTGAAGGCTTGGCGTGAAGACTTTGCTTGAAGCTGCACCATAGCCCCCTTCCATTTCTTAACAATTGTTATCGTCCCAACAAACATCTGTTTCTGAATTTTGCTGTAAACATGGCAAAATGAAAGCAGCTGTATTACACAACTTTGGTGAAACGCCCCACTACGAAGATTTCCCTGATCCAATACCCGGTAAGGATGAGGTTCTTGTTCAGGTAAAAGCCGTTGTACTTGAAAACGTAAACAAGATGATGGCTGAAGGGGTCCATTATTCCAGCAAACAATTCTTTCCAAAATTTCCTGCTGTTATCGGGCATGGAGGTGTAGGAACGACCGAAGAAGGAAATCTTGTCGGCTTTAGAATAATGAACCCACCTTATGGAGCTTTTGCACAAAAAGTTGTTATTCCCAAATCACTCCTTATCCCTGTTCCGGACGGAGTTGATCTGGCCCTGGCGGTAGCGCTTCCCCCATCAGCACTCACTTCCCTGCTGCCCTTAAAATGCACGGCAAAGCTTCAAAGAGGAGAAACTGTGTTGATAAACGGAGCCACAGGTGTTTCAGGAAAGATTGCCATACAAGTGGCAAAAATGCTTGGTGCGAAACGAGTAATAGCAACAGGAAGAAATGAAACTATTCTAAAATCCCTGGGCGGCCTGGGAGCAGACGCCGTTATTAATCTGCAACAACCGGATGAAAAGCTTTGTGAAGTATTCAGCCAGGAAGCCGGCGATACAGGTTACAACGTAGTGATTGATTTTATTTGGGGCCATCCTGCTGAAATACTCATGAGATCATTTGTTCCAAAAGAACTTGGGTTTGCCAAACGCCGTATCCGTTACATTCACATAGGACAAAAAGCCGGCTCAACGATTTCTCTTTCCGGTGAGATGCTTCGAACATCAGGACTGGAAATTTATGGTGCAGGTAATATTCCACCCGAAGCACTCGGCGAAGGCATGGCCCAAGTGTGGGAATGGGTGAAAGCAAATAAAATTAAAATGGATATTGAAAAGGTATCGCTTGCAGATATTGAAAAAGCATGGCACAGGCAAGACCTGGATGGAAAAAGGTTAGTCGTAATTCCATAAATTGTAAATTGTTTGCCGGATGAAATAAGTTTGTACACGCCAGTTATGGAGGACGGCGCTCCATGTTTGAATTGATTTTCTATACGAGTTTGTTCGGTTTGTTCGGTTTGCTGGGCTTTTGGGCATGGCAAAGGTACATCACTATAATTCAGCGCAGGGCCCGCATCCCGGCAAAAAGCGATTCGACAGATTCTCCCTTGTCGCCGGCCTCGCTGGACGCGATCGATAAAGAAATAGAACAGGGCGATTATGGAATCCTGCACAGTCTTGTGGTGATCCAGAATGACGACACCGTCTTCGAAAAGTATTATCACGACTGGAAACCCGATCAAATCCATGATCTACAATCTACCACCAAAAGCGTGTTGTCTATCCTTATCGGCATAGCGATCGACAAAGGATATATCAGGTCGGTGGAAGAAAAAATTGACAGCCTGCTGCCAAATCACCCGGCCTTGCAGGAAGACCCGCAAAAAAAACACATTACGCCTGAAACACCTGCTCACCATGAGTGCAGGCCTGGAATGGGACGAGCAGTCGGTACAATATCGGCAGCCCGGTAATACGCTTACCGACATGTACGCCCAGCAAAGCAACTGGCAACAATTCATCCTTCAACGGCCCCTGGTGAAAAAGCCCGGCACGACGTTCAACTACAACAGCGGCCTTTCGATTGTGCTTGGTGACATCCTGCAACGGCACATCGGTAGCACCATACAAACTTTTGCCGAACAATATTTATTTCAGCCCCTCGGCATCGAACATTATCAATGGTCGCAATTTGCTGGCGTAGCACATTGCGGAGGCGGGCTTTACCTGAAGCCTTCCGACATGGCCAGACTAGGAAAATTGTGCCTGAACGGCGGACGATGGAACGGCAAACAGATCGTGCCTGCGGAATGGATCGCCGCCTCTCTGACCCCGAGGTTCCGGGCTTCGGCCGATGCGTGCTACGGCTATCATTGGTGGACAACCGCCCGCCTGTTCAATCTCAAGCCGATTGTGTACGCGGCCGGCAACGGCTGGCAATTCATTTACGTAATTCGCGAATTCAGCCTGGTCATTGTCACCACCGGACGCAATTACAGCTTCGAGGAACTGCGAAGCACGATGACACAGAACGAACTGATCTTTTCCATACTCTGCGCTCGTCCTGCTTTCCTGGAGCGCATCGATGCCATCTATCAAAAGCAAATCCTTAAACAGCGGTTTGGCCTCTACGAAGCCTTCATGCTCGCCTACTGCCTTAACCGTTCGGGAGCATACCAGAAAACAATCCGGCTGCTGGAAAAACAAAATTTGAAATATGAATCTGATTTTAGGATTAATTTTATGCTCGGAGAGGCATATCTCAAAACAGGGCAGGAGCCGCAAGCCCGAAAATATCTTGAATACTGCATTTCGTACTGTGATAAACAAGCCCTTCCACAGCCGGGATACTACGCCAAGGCCCGGGATTTGATCCGGCAGCCAGATTAGCAGCAACTTCTTCCGTCTCAGATGAATCATAACTCATCCGGACCCGCTACCGGTTTGCTTACTATCAAAACGGAATCGTATGCCAGTAGACTATTTCCAGTTTCCGGTGTCGTTCTCCCAACAACGCCTGTGGATACTGGACCAAATGACGCCCGGAACCGCTTTTTATAATTTGTCTGCGGGTATCCGGCTGTCATTTCCTGTAAATATCCTGGTGCTTAAAAAAAGCCTGAACGAAATCGTTCGACGGCACGAGATCCTGCGCACTACTTTCACCGAAGCCGAAGGCAAGCCTGCCCAACTGGTCGCCTCTTCGATGGAAATGGAACTCGATTTTCGTGACCTCTGGGCACGACCAGCAGCGATGCGCGAAGACAACGTGCGGCAATTGATGGGCGCCGAAGCACGCCTTCCTTTCAACCTGCGTCATGGGCCGTTGATCCGCGCCTCGCTCTACAAAATGGATCCACAGAATTACATCCTGCAAGTGACCGTGCATCACATCATTTTCGATGCCTGGTCGCAGGTAGTATTCATGAGAGAGCTGACTGCCATTTATGATTCTTTCATGCAGGGGAAATCCTCGCCGCTTGTTGATTTGCCAATACAATACGCAGACTTCGCTGTTTGGCAGCGCGAACACATGCAGGGAGATACTTTACGACAGCATCTCAACTACTGGAAGCGGCAACTGGAATCGATTCCAAGCCTCGACCTGCCTCACGATAAAAAGCGTCCAGCCATACAATCATACCGCGGTATTACCGAGTATGTCGCGATCCCGGCGCCGTTAACAGCGGCCCTCAGGGTATTCAGCCAACAACAGGGAGCCACCTTATTCATGACCCTGCTTGCCGCATTTGCCACATTGCTTCACCGCTATTCGGGACAGGAAGACATCGTGGTCGGTGCGCCGGTAGCAGGAAGAAGCCAGAGCGAAATGGAACACCTGATCGGCTTCTTCATTAATTCGCTGGTGATACGCGCCGATCTTTCCGGTGATCCCTCCTTTGCCCAATTGTTGCAACGCATCAAAATCGTATCGCTCGACGCAGTAACGCACAGCGAGCTGCCCTTCGAAAAACTTGTCGAAGAATTGCATCCCGATCGCGACCTGAGCCGCAACCCGCTTTTCCAGGTGTCGTTCCAGATCATGCAATTTCCACCTCTTGCAAATTCACCGGCAGATTCCGTAAAAGCGAACCTGCTGGGATTCGACAAGGGTACCGCCATCTTCGACCTTCGTATCACGCTGACCGAAGAAAACGATTCCATCAGCGGTGAAATAGAATACAGCACCGACCTTTTTGAAACGGCAACAATACAGCGGCTTTGGACAAATTACCAGGCGTTGTTGGAAGATATGATCGCCGCCCCGCATAAGCGACTCTCGCAATTGCACCTCATGCGCGACGCCGAAAGGCATCGCCTGCTCGATGAGTGGAACGATACCTCAACCCGCTTCGAAGCGACCCGGCTCCTGCACCGGCTCTTCGAGCAACAGGTTATTGAAACGCCGGACCGTACGGCGCTCATGTTTGGTGAAGTGGAGATGAGTTATCAGGAGCTGAACGACCGATCTAACCGGCTTGCGCATTTCCTGCGGGCCGCCGGCTTGCAACCCGGAAGTTTCGCGGGGGTATACCTCGAACGCTCAGAGATGATGGTGGTCGCTTTCCTGGCCATCCTGAAAGCCGGAGCTGCTTACATTCCGCTGGATCCCGCCTATCCGGCAGAACGCACCAAGATGATCATCGAAGATGCCAAGGTGGAGATCATTATTACGCAGTCTTCACTTGCCGGCCTACTCACCAATATGCATGTGCAAACGATCGTGCCTGCGGAGCAGTGGTTGAGGATCATGGAGCAGCCCACAACGAATCTCAATCTGGAGATCCATCCCCTGCAGCTCGCTTACGTGATTTACACCTCCGGGTCTACAGGAAAACCTAAAGGCGTGACGATACCGCACGCTGCCATTTGCAACCACATGTTGTGGATGAAAAAAGAATTTCCATTAAATGCCGACGACCTGTTGATGCAGCGGACGCCATACAGCTTCGACGCCTCTGTCTGGGAATTTTATGCTCCGCTGATCAGCGGGGCCAGATTGCTCATTGCGAATGAGGACGGTGCGCGCGATCCTGAATACATCATTGAAACCATTGTTCGGCATTCAGTGACCGTATTGCAACTGGTGCCTTCGTTGTTGAAAGCATTGACTGCTCACCCGAATTTCGACCTCTGCTCTTCGCTCCGGCGCGTATACTGCGGTGGCGAGCCGCTTGGCCATGAACTCATTCGTTCTTTTTACAAATTGTTACCGGCAGAACTATACAATCTTTATGGTCCAACGGAAGTGAGCATAGATTCCACCTTCTGGCATTGTCGGGTAGAGCAAGACAGGGAGCGCGTTCCGATTGGCAAGCCCATAGCGAACATTCGTGCTTATGTGCTGGATGAACACCTCGATCCTGTACCCATTGGCGTTTACGGTGAGCTATGGCTCGGCGGTGAAGGGCTCGCGCGTGGTTACCTCGGCAGGCCCGGACTTACGGCCTCGCGGTTCGCTCCTGATCCCCACGACCACCGTTCGGGTGCGAGAATATACCGGACAGGAGACAGGGTCCGCTACCGCGCCGACGGAAATATCGAGTACCTCGAAAGAATCGATCAGCAGATCAAGCTCCGCGGCTACCGCATCGAACCTGGCGAGATCGAAGACGCGTTGCTCGCTTTCGAATCTGTGAAGCAGGCGCTGGTAATCACACAACCCGACATCAACGGCAACGACAGGCTTGCGGCATACCTTGTACCACACCAACAGGAAAGTGGAGTGACCCACGCATCGGCGTTAAAAATGTTTTTGCAACAAAAACTACCCGACTACATGGTCCCTTCTCATTACGTGTGGGTCGACAGCATCCCGCTTAAGACCAACGGCAAGATCGACCGGCAGTCGCTGCCTGCCATTATGATGCGAGAAAGCGAACCGGCCCCGACCTTTTCTGCACCTTTTACCCCTACGGAGATAGCCCTGGCAGGCATTTGGGCCGAAGTGTTAGGAGAGGAGCAGATCGACATTCACGATAATTTCTTTAAACAACTGGGTGGAAATTCCCTGTTGGCCATCCAGGTAATGTCAAGGGTGCGGCAGCGGTTCAGGGTGAGCATGGGCTTGCAATCGATCTTTGTAACACCTACTCTCCAGGGATTTGCTGCGGAGGTCGACAAACTGCTTACTTACCAATCGGCATCGACCGCGTAATCAATTCATTTGCATATGACACAGAAACTGGATTTCTATTTGCTTGAAAGCAACGACCATCAGGATTTTTCGAGCAAGGTGCAGGCGAGACTCAATGACGGCTGGCGCTTTCATGGATCGGTGTTCGCATTTCCCGACTATATTCCAGGCCCCAAGGTCGAAGGCTTGCGTTACATCCAGGCATTTATCAAAGAGCGGGCGGAATGGAACCGGGCGGGATTTGTTACTTCTTCCGGAAATACCATTGACAATCCGTAAAGACAGCAGTAATCATAAACATTCACCAATCTCATCGCCTTGCCAAACAATACTATCATACGGCTATTCATGCTACCCTATGCCGGTGGAAACAAGTTTGCTTACAAATGCCTTGAAGAACGGATACCTGCTGAGATAGAACCCATTGCGGTCGAGTTGCCCGGAAGGGGAAAAAGATTTACCGAGCCGTTGTTGACGGATATCGTAAAAGGGATCGACGACATATACCGACAGGTTTCTCCACTGTTAGGCAAACCCTATGCGATTTTCGGCCACAGCATGGGCGCGGTTCTTGGCTTTTTGCTGGCGCAGAAAATTATCGGCCTGGGCCTTCCACCGCCTTTGCGGTTGTTTTGTTCGGGACGAAGCGCAATGTGGAATTATCCTCCCGACCCATGGTATTCGCGGCCTGCGAAAGATTTCTGGCGCCTGATCACAGACCTGGGAGGGCTGCCGGATCCGGCCTTGCTGAACGACGAGATGAGAATGCTTTTCGAGCCAATACTGCGTGCAGACTTTTGTATGATCCAACGCATGGAAGCGAATCCACCTTTGTTGACACGGATGGATGTCCCGTTAAGCATCTTTTTGGGTAAGCAGGACAAACTGACCGCCGGAGCATTGACCTGGCAGCAACACACTACCAGGCCAGCACACATCGTGTGGTTTGAGGGCGGGCATTTTTATTTTCTTGACAATGCGATGCTGGTGGCGCAACAGATACGATTGCTGTTAAATCCAACAACCCATGAAACGGCATAGCGTGCTTAATGGCCGAAAAAATATCAGCTATGTCGCATATACCTGGCTGCCCGAGCACCCGAGGGCAGCAAGGCTCGAAACATTACTGATGCGGCTCCCGGCCGCGGTAAGGGAAGAAAGCGTGCGCTATGCCAGGCTTGAAGACCGCTTCCGGTTTGCCTGCGGAAGGTTGCTGCTGGTGAAGTTGATGACCGAAAAATATCATTATACGCAGGAAGCAATTCTTGACCACCTGGAGTACACCCGTCAGGGACGCCCATTCATCGCAGGCTGCGACGATTTCAATATATCTCATTCCGGCCGGCTGGTAGCCTGCGCAATGGGTTGCGCGAAGATCGGAATCGACGTGGAATGGATTCGGCCGATAGCATTGTACGAGGTAGAGAGTGCGCTCACGGCCGCACAGCGGCAAAGTATTAAACAAAGCAGCGATCCTACGCGTGAATTTTACATGATATGGACGATGAAGGAAAGCCTGCTGAAGGCGATGGGCACAGGCCTGCTCTCGGATCCTGCCCTGATCGATTTTGCATTAACGGAATTTGATGATGGGGTGGAAAAGTTTTTTTTTCATAGACTTTTTATGGATCCTCTGTACGCCTGCTGCCTGGCGACCAACGACGGGGAGACTAATATCATTCTCAAAAAAATCTCTTATTGAGTTGACTGTCCCCTCTATTTCAGGAAGAGTCGCAGGTACTGGGCGAGAAACTTTGATGGTTTTATCTTAAATCGTATATTAGTTATTCATTTCCCACTCTGAGATAACTGAAAAATTAATCTCACTACTTCTATCAAACATCAATCTTTTCCCCTTTTGAAAACGTTCGATAGCACTCGAATCACGACTCTATTTCTCGTTCGCCGGGTTCTGCATTAGTTCCAACCTTTTTTCAGAGGATAGCGTATTATTGTATGAGCAACAAGAAGATTCCTGTAAATGATTACCGGGAGGCATTTTCGTCTGATGAAATTTTTGTGACCGATAGGCTTGATGAGGAATTGCAGGAGCATTTCAGCGAATCGAAAATTCCCCCGCGCGAACTCGGCTTGGAGTGGGCGCCGCTTTCTTTCGCCCAGCAGCGCCTCTGGTTTATGCAGCAGTTACAACCAGGCAATCCATTTTACAATGTTTTCCAGTCTTTTTATTTTTCATTTTCAGTCGATGCTGATGTATTCAGTCGCGCGCTTCGCGAGATCGTTCGCCGCCACCAAATCCTGCGTACCCGGTTTCTGGTCCGCGACGACCAACCGATGCAGTATATCAGTGCCGATGGTGAAATTCCGCTGATTGAGCATGATCTCCGCTCGTGGTCCGAAGCAGAGCAGCGCCCCGAGCTGCTCCGTATATCTGCTGCGCAGGCATCGATGCCTTTCGAGCTCTCAGGCCATTCACTCGCGCGCGCTGCACTGGTGCATTTTGATGCGCAAGAAACGGCAGTGCTCCTGACCTTTCACCACATCATTGTCGATGCATGGTCGATGCAGGTCTTCTGCAATGAACTTAAATTATTGTACGAGGCTTATTCGCTTGGAGCGACGTCGCCGTTGCCGGATCTGCCGGTACAGTATGCCGACTATGCTATTTGGCAACAGCGCCAATGGAGCAACGGAGCGATGTTGACGGATCTCGATTTCTGGCGAAGCCAACTCGCAGAGCTGACGCAGATGCAGTTGCCGATCCAAAAAGCCAGACCGGAAACCCCTTCCTTCCGCGGAAGGATGTTGTCGTTCGACGTGCCTCAGCCGGTGTATGCGCGGCTTAAAAAATTGAGCGAGAAACACGACTGCACCCTGTTTGTAACATTGCTGACAGTGTTCAAAGTCCTGCTCTTTCGATACACAGGGCAGACGGACATTGTAGTGGGTTGCCCGTTTTCCGGACGAACGCATACGGACATGGAAAAAATGATCGGCTTTTTTGTAAACACCCTCGTGCTTCGTTCAAAATTGTCGGCCTTCCAGCGCTTCGACGAAACGATTGAATTGGTGAAGAGGTCGAGCGTGGATGCCTTCACGCATGCAGCTCTGCCTTTCGAGAAATTGGTTGAAGAGTTGCAACCCGAGCGTGACATCACCAGTAACCCACTGTTCCAGGTAATTTTTCAATTGTTATCTTCCAAAGACAATTTTGCTTCGACGGCAAGTACCCGTCGGCATAACGACAGCCACCAGTCGCAGCAATCAAAATTCGACCTTACGCTCACGATGAGCGAGGAGCTCGGCGTATTACGCGGACACCTGGAATACAACACAGGTCTGTTTGCTAACCAAAGCATCGAGCGGCTGATCAGGCATTTTCTCCATCTGCTACACGGCGTGGTATCAAAACCCTCGTCGCCACTTAGCCAGTTCGACCTGATCGACGCCGAAGAAAAACAACAGCTATTGGTTGGCTTCAATCAAAGCCGTCGGGAATATGAGTGGCGTGGATTTGTGCACGAACTGATCAGCGAACAGGCACAACTCCATCCCGGGGCGGTTGCCTTGGTGAGTGATGATGAGCAACGCAGCTACGGTTGGCTGGAATCGCTTAGCAATCAACTCGCCAACGAACTTATTTGCCGTGGTGTTGGCCCCGAACAACTGGTAGCGGTCGCCCAACCGCGCTCGGCTACGATGGTGGCCCTGCACCTGGCGATCCTTAAGGCTGGCGCTGCTTTCGTTCCCCTGGACACAGCCTATCCTTTCGAGCGATTACAATTTATACTCAACGATTTGAACGCCGCCCTGCTTATTACCGAAGAAGGGTTGACCACCCAATTGCCATCCAACCAAACGCCGATATTGTTGCTTGACCACCTGATGGATGAAGCGGCGCAGCGACCGGCCACTCCGCCCCATGTGTCGCTGATCAGGCAAAATCGATGCTACGTGATGTACACTTCGGGCTCAACGGGTAAGCCCAAGGGAGTGGAATTGCATCATGGCGGGTTACTCAACCTCGTGCAATGGAACAGGGAAGCCTACTGCATCACGGACAGCGACCGCAGCCTGCAGATGGCTACGCCGGCGTACGACGCATATATCTACGAGGTATTCCCTGCGTTAGCAGCGGGTGCGTCTGTGTTCCTCGTTGATGAACCGGCCCGGCATGCTGCGGAAGAATTGCGCCGCCGCATAGTAGACCGGCAGGTCACTTATGCGTTCATCTCCACGGCCATGGGTGAGTTGGTAATGGAGGATGCCTGGCCTGATCATATCTCTCTGCGAATATTGGCCACTGGTGGAGAAAAGCTGACCCGGTTACCAACAACGCAACCTGCTTTTCAACACCTGAATTTTTACGGGCCGACCGAGAACAGCGTCATGAGTACATTTTGCCCAATATCTCTCGTTGAAACGGGCCCGCCACCGATCGGTAAGGCCATAGCTAACGTGCAGCTATATGCGCTTGATGAATTCCTGAACCCCGTACCTGCAGGTATCACCGGCGAACTTTACCTGGGAGGAGCCGGGGTGGGTCGTGGTTACCTGAACCGACCGAGGCTGACGGCAGAACGTTTTGTACCTGACCCCTTCTCGCAAATACCGGCGTCCAGGCTATACCGCACGGGCGACCTCGTGCGATGGCGTACGGATGCCAACTTGGAATTTGTTGGCCGTACCGATCACCAGGTGAAGCTCCGGGGTTTTCGCATCGAGCTCGAAGAAATAGAAAGAGTGTTGTGCGTGCATCCCGGCGTGCGCGAAGCAGCCGTGGTGTTGCAGGCTACCACCGACGGAACAGGCAACTCCCTGACGGCATTTGTGTCTGCCGAACCCGAGGCTCTAAAGGCAGATCAACAGTTAAAAGACTGGATCAGGAACCGCCTGCCTGCATTCATGGTGCCAGCACAAGTGGTGTTGTTGCGTGAACTGCCCAAGTCGTTTAACGGCAAAACCGACCGCAACGCATTGCAAAAGCAAACTGTACAGTCCGAGTCAAGCCAGGGCCATAATAGCGGTGCCCGGACGCCGCTCGAAAAAAGCATCGCCGAGGTCTGGGCCAATTTTCTTCATAACGATCAAATTACCGTAGAACGTAATTTCTTCGACATGGGTGGACATTCACTGATGATGGCGCAAGTGCACCATAAGCTGCGCCAGCTGCTGCAGCGCGATGTTCCATTGGTCGATCTGTTCCAGTATCCCACCATACGTTCCCTGAGTGCGCACCTGATGAAAAAACCTGAGCATATCGAGGTAAAAAAAGCAACGGAGGAGCGGGCATCGAAGCAGCGAAATGCGTTTGCAAGTCAGCGTTGGAATAAAAGATAATTAAAAACGATGTTGTATGAATGCAGAATCACACATCAATGCATCGGCCATCGCCATTGTCGGCATGAGCTGCCGGTTTCCTCGCGCCAAAACACCCGCACAATTCTGGGAGAACCTTCGCAACGGAGTTGAGTGTGTAACCGAATTTACGGTTGAGGACCTAAAGGCTTCGGGTGTGGATCCTGCCATTTTAAATCACCCGGCGTACATCAACAAGGGCATCGTGCTCGAAGACGTGGAGATGTTCGACGCGTCGTTTTTCAATTTCAGCCCGCGCGATGCGGAAATCATCGACCCGCAACACAGGATGTTCCTCGAATGCGCCTGGGAAGCGCTGGAAAATGCCGGTTATGATCCCGACCGCTACCATGGGCTTATCGGCGTATACGGCGGTGTCGACATGAGCATATACGTGTTCAACATTTACAACAATCCCGAGATCATGCAGAGTGTAGGCCTGTACACCATTACGCTGCACAATGACAAGGATAGTCTTACTACACGCGTTTCGTACAAGCTTAATCTCAAAGGCCCGGCGGTCACCCTGCAAACCACCTGCTCTACGTCGCTCACGGCGATTATCCATGCCTGTCAGAGCCTGTTGACTTACCAGTGCGACATGGCACTGGCCGGCGGCGCGGGCATCAATCTCCCGCAGCGTCGCGGGTATTTTTATCAGGAAGGAGGAATTTCTTCGGCCGATGGCCACTGCCGCGCCTTCGATGCGCAGGCAAATGGCACCACCGGTGGCAGCGGCTCAGGAGTGCTTTTACTCAAGCGCCTCGAAGATGCGATCCAGGATGGCGATCATATCGAAGCGGTGATCCGCGGTTTCGGCATCAACAACGACGGCTCCGATAAGGTAGGGTTCACCGCGCCCAGCATCACAGGCCAATCCGAAGCGATTGCTGCCGCACAGGCGATGGCAGAGGTCGATCCCGACACTATCACTTACGTGGAAGCACACGGCACCGGCACCTCGCTCGGCGATCCGATCGAAGTGAGTGCGCTTACGCAGGCTTTTCGCCGCGGCAGCCAACGGAAAGCCTTCTGCGGCATTGGCTCGGTCAAGACCAATATCGGTCACTGCAATTCTGCTGCGGGTGTTGCCGGCGTGATCAAGACGGTTCTGTCGCTCAGGAATAAAACGATGGCACCAAGCCTTCATTTCAAAAAGCCGAATCCCAATATCGATTTCGCAAACAGTCCTTTTTATGTAGTCGACAGGCTCACACCATGGGAAGCGAACGGCACACCACGGAGGGCTGGCGTAAGTTCATTCGGCATCGGCGGCACCAACACGCATGTGGTAATAGAAGAAGCTCCGGCAGTAGCAGGTTCCGGACCCTCACGCAGCTGGCAGTTGTTGCTGCTCTCCGCAAAGACTCCCTCAGCCCTCGATGCATACGGACTGAACATGACTGCATTTTTGAAACAAAATCGCGAATTCCCAGTTGCCGACATAGCTTTTACTCTGGCAAGAGGCCGCAAGCGGTTTCTACACCGGGCAATGCTCGTGCTGCCGGATGGCCCGTCGGAAAATCCCGACAATGCTTTGCAGACAAATGATAATAACCTCTTCCTTACTGCAAACCACCCGGATGAAAAAAAATCCGTGGTGTTCTTATTTACCGGCCAGGGCTCACAGTATACAAAAATGGGCTTCGACTTGTATCAGCATGAGCCATTGTTTGCACAACTCATCGACGAATGCTCTGAAAAATTAATTCCTGTGCTGGGTGCCGACCTGCGTGAAATCATTCATAGCGATGAACCTGGCGCCGCCGAACGTCTGAAGCAAACTGCGCTGGCACAGCCGGCATTGTTCGTGCTCGAGTATTCGCTGGCGAAGTTGTGGATGTCATGGGGCGTTCAACCCGAAGCAATGGCAGGACATAGTGTGGGAGAACTAACCGCAGCCTGTATAAGCGGCGTTTTTTCGCTCGACGATGGACTGCAATTAGTGGCCTACCGCGGCAAATTGATGCAGTCGATGCCTGCCGGTGCGATGCTCACCGTGCATCAATCCAAATCGGACACCATACCCTTGCTTGACAAGGAGCTATCTGTCGCAGCCGTCAACACTCCTTCGTCGTGTGTGGTGTCAGGACCCTTAGCCTCTATACAAGCCCTCGAATCCGTGCTTAACGAAGAATCCATTTCCTTCCAGCGGCTAAATACTTCGCATGCCTTTCATTCGGCTATGATGGACCCTGTGATCGATCCGTTTGTTCGCAGGGCAGAGCAGGTGCGGCTCAACGCGCCGCAAATCCCCTTTCTCTCAAATCTCACGGGTAAGTGGATCACAGCCGCGCAGGCCACAGATCCGTCGTATTGGGGAAGCCAGATCAGGAATGCGGTATTGTTCTCTGAAAATGCCATGGAACTGATGACCCGCCGTGATCGTGTGTTCGTGGAACTGGGGCCTGGCAACAGCCTCTGCACGCTAATTGCCGGGCATTGCTCCAGAAAAAATGAATGGACCGCCGTTGCTTCGCTGCCGCATCCCAAAGATCCGCAGCCTGCTCAAAAATGTATACTTCAGTCGTTGGGAAAATTGTGGATGGCTGGTGTAGAGATCGATTGGGAAGGATTTTATAAAAATGAAACACGGCGGCGTGTGGCGCTGCCTACTTACCCCTTCGAACGGCAACGCTACTGGGTAGATGCTTCTTCGATCGCAGCACTGGCCGGAGTGGAGCAGCGAAAAAAAGACCCGCTGGAGTGGCTGTATATGCCGTACTGGAAAATCAGCGCACTGCCTTCTGATTCGTTTGTCGACAACATCAATTCCCGGATACGCAGCGCGCTGGTGTTCTGCGATCGCGGCAACCTCGCTTCGACGCTTGCCGAAAAACTCAGAAGATCAAACATTGTAGTAACATGCGTATGGCCCGATGATCATTTTCAAAAAACGGGTGATCACGATTTCAGCATTGATCCTGGAGACCGGCAGCATTACACCCTCCTGCTTCAGGACCTGCAGGTAACGCAAAACTATCCCGACGTAGTCATTCACCTTTGGAATTATACTGACCACGATACAGTAAGAAACGACGTGCAGATCGACTATGACCGCAGCTTCAATAGTTTGTTATACGCTGCACAAGCCTTCCAGGAAATGAATATCACCAGGCCGGTTGATTGGAAGATCGTCGCCAACGAGCTGTTCCAGTTACACGAACTCGAAAAAGTGCAGCCCGGCAAAGCCTTGTTGATCGGAGTCTCTAAGGTGATCGCGCAGGAAATACCGAACATCAAAGTCGAAGTGGTCGACATAGGCATGAGCGCGCTAATGAATGGCACCCTGGCGCTACTGGCCGATCAGTTGCTCCGGGAAATAATTTTCACTTCATCAGACCGCACGGTGCTATACCGGAATGGAAAAAGATGGGTACTGTCATACAAGACCGCTGAAATGACGACGGGCATTGGCTTCAAAACCAAATTAAAAAATGAAGGTGTGTACCTGATCACCGGCGGAATGGGCGGTATCGGTTTGGCGCTGGCAAAGTACATGGCTAAAAAATACCGGGCGAAGCTGGTGCTTACCGGACGGTCAGATTTTCCTGCGGAAGGGGAGTGGGAAAGATGGATGCAGGAACATCCGTTCGACGATGCAGTGTCGGAAAAAATCAGGGTGTTTCGTCAACTGCAGCAAATGGGCGCTGAATGGATGACGGTGAAAGCAGACGTGACGGACATTGCGCAAGTGCAACAATTGGCGTCCCGGGTACGGCAACGCTTTGGCAAACTGAACGGCATCGTGCATGCCGCTGGCGTGGCCGGTGGCGGGATCATCGCTGTGAAAAAAACTGAGCAGGCTATGAAAGTACTGGACCCTAAGGTGAGGGGCTCCGCCAACCTGCAAACCGTGTTCGGCAAAGAACCCCTGGATTTCTTTGTACTCTGCTCTTCTCTCGCCGCAGTGGTCGGGGGTGTAGGACAGATCGACTATTGCGCGGCAAATAATTTCCAGGACGCGTTCGCCCATCACCATAATCAACCTTTTGGCACAAGGTATATTTCGATCAACTGGGATACCTGGGGCGAGGCAGGTATGGCGGTGAATACCGAAGTGCCTGACGAAATGAAGGCCGCAAAACAGGAAAACCTTAAAAGAGGAATTCGAAACGAAGAGGGCGTGGAACTGTTCGAAAGGATCCTGAGCAACAGGCTTTCGCAGGTGCTGGTATCTACAGGAGAATTGCTGCCTAGGATCGAACGGTTCGCCAGCCAGCAGATATTGCAAAAGATCGACAACATCAAAAAACCCGATAAGCCTGCTGCGGTGCATCCGCGGCCGAAGATGAGTACTGCGTTTATCGCACCGGAAAGCCCGGTAGAAATTCAATTGACACAAATCTGGACGGAATTGCTTGGCATCGACCAGGTAGGCGTTGAGGATAATTTCCTGGAGTTAGGCGGGCACTCGCTGCTGGCTATACAACTTACCTCGCGTATGCGCAACGCTTTCCATCTCGAATTGTCGATGCAGTCTTTCTTCGAGTCGCCGACAATAAAGTCCATTGCCGCGCACGTCGAGAAAGCAAAAGGTGGAGAGGAAAAAGAAGCGGACAAGCCGACGCTGACAAGAGTGTCCAGGGAGAAGTATCGCGTGCAACCTGGCACAGAAGAAAAATAGCATTAATTCATTTTAAAAAATAAGGCATGGATTCGATCAATGAAAAAACACACATGGTCGTCATCAATCTTGAGGAGCAATATTCGATCTGGCCCGTTGACAGACCGGTTCCCGCAGGTTGGCGTGAGGAAGGAAAACAGGGGTTGAAAAACGAATGTCTGGACTACATCGAACAGGTATGGACCGACATGCGGCCGCTAAGCGTACGTATGCACGAAGAAAAAATTTCATCATCATAAAAAACAGTTTATGGCAGAGAAAAGCAACAAATCAGAACAAGGAGCCGGTCACCGGAAGGCAGCAGTTACTGCCGAGCCGGCTTCGGGACCACTGACCGGTCAGGCATTTCAGAAAACGGTCAATGACAACCTGCAGCAGTACCTGCAGTCGCTGAAAGATGCTTACACAAACGGTTCCCGCCGCTCCGAGGAGTTAAGTCAGGAATATCTGAAACAGCAGAAAGAGCAGCAAACGGTGTACGACGAAACGGTAAAGGAAGATTACCGCAACTATGCATCAAGCGTGCAGCAGTCCTGGGGTCAGGAGCAGGCGCAAACAAAGATAGAGGAAGCGACGAGAGGGTACCTTGCCGCCGTCAACGAACGGCAGATGGAACTCCGCAAGAATTTCGAAGATCTGCAGCGGAAATATTCCGACTCCCTGCAAAAACACATTGGCCAGGTGCAGCAGGAATATAACGCGGCCTACCAGGATTATCTGAAGGGGTTTCAGCAGGGATGGGCAAGGGCCGATCTCGAGAACATGGATAGCCAGACACTGGCGTCCATAGGCCATTCCCTAATCGCTGCGTCGAACCTTGCAGGACAGAGTATGAAAATGAACTAAGGGCGCTTTCGTTTTATTTAAGATCAAAAGCCATCCATGGCGGAAGATTCTTTTTTGTTTCCTGCTTCGTTTTCGCAGCAACGGCTCTGGTTTCTCGACCAGATCATGCCGGGTACGGCCGTGTACAATATGTCCACGGTCACTCGGTATCCGTTTGCCATCAACACAGATATTTTCAAGAAGTGCATCAATGAGATCGTCCGGCGCCATGAGTCGTTGCGTACGACCTTTAAGGCGTTAAATGGTCAGCCATTTCAGTTGGTCGCAGGTTCGCTTATCGTCGACATGCCAGTGTACGACCTCTCGGGCCTGGCAAGAGAAGACCAGGAACGGGAATTGTTGCGCCTCGCGCAGCGCAATGCAATGGAGCTTTTCGATCTCAGGAAAGGACCATTGATACGCGCAGTGCTGGTAAAAAAAGAGAATACAGACCATGTCTTCCTGCTGGCGATGCATCACATCATTTCAGATGCCTGGTCGATCAATCTTTTTTTTAATGAACTAGAGTTGCTGTATGATGCTTTTGTATTGGGCAAACCTTCGCCCCTGACCGAGCTGGCTATCCAGTACGCCGACTATTCGGTGTGGCAGCGCGACTATCTTACCGGCACCGTGCTTGAAAAGGAAATGGACTACTGGCGAAAGGTGCTCGAAGACGCCGAGCCGCTGCAATTGCCAGCCGACTATTCCCGTCCGGCCCTGCAATCATTCAGGGGAATGCAACATCACTTTTCTGTTCCTCCCCGTTTAGCTGGTGAGATCAGGTTGCTCAGCCAGCAGCACAATGCAACCTTATTCATGACCCTGTTCGCCTCATTCGCTGTGTTGCTCCATCACTATTGCCGGCAGCAGGATATCATGATTGGTGTGCCGGTAGCGGGGCGTAACCAAACTGAACTCGAGCAACTGATCGGTTTTTTTGTGAATGCCGTTGTAATAAGGACGAATCTTTCACCCATCGACAACTTCGTTCATTTGCTGCAACAGGTAAGAAGTCGATCGCTGGGTGCATTTGCCCACGCAGAACTGCCTTTCGAAAAGCTCGTGGAGGAACTGCACCCGGATCGCGACCTTAGCCGAAACCCGCTGTTCCAGGTGTTGTTCCAGATGACGGCTCGCAAGGAAGGCGCTGCCGGAAATCCGGCAGCCGACGCGGTGGATCTTAACGCCGAGGCGCATATTTCCAAATTCGATCTTACCTTGTCGATGGGAGAGGAAGGTGATGAATTGAAGGGATATTTCGAGTGCAATACCGATCTGTTCGCACCGCACACGATCCAGCGGATGGCGGGACATTTTCTCAACCTGTTGCAAAATATAACCGACGATCCGCTGAAGCCGTTGCACCAACTGCAGATCATCGGGGCTGAAGAAAGAAAGATCCTACTGCAAGATTTTAACCGGAGCACACGCGATTATCCGTCGCATCCCTTTGTACATGAATTGATCAGCGAGCAGGCCAGGCAGCATCCAGAGGCGATTGCATTATTCACCGACGAGCATGAATTCAGTTACAAATGGCTTGAATCACTGAGCAACCGGTTTGCGAATGCTCTCATCGGCAGGGGTATTGGCCCTGAACATTTGGTAGCAGTGGCGCTGCCCCGTTCAGCACAAATGGTGGCCCTTCACCTGGCTATCCTCAAAGCAGGTGCTGCTTTCGTGCCGCTGGACACGGCATATCCCGTGGAGCGGCTGCAGTTCATGCTGACCGACCTCAGCGCCACCCTGCTGGTCACTGACGCGCATTTTATCGGAAGGCTTTCATTGACGGACCCAACAGTATTGTTACTGCACCAGTTGATGGACGAAGCCGTGTCTTATCCCGATCAGTTATCGCCGGTTCCGTTGCTTGCCCAACACCGGTGTTATATCATGTACACTTCGGGCTCCACGGGAAAACCCAAGGGCGTGGAATTACATCATGGAGGTTTATTGAACCTGGTGCGATGGAACATAGACGCTTACGGGCTCACCCGCGAAGACCGCAACCTCCAGATGGCTACGCCGGCCTATGACGCTTATGTATACGAAGTTTTCCCGGCACTCTCCGCAGGGGCGTCTTTATACCTCGCAGGAGATATAGCCAGAACATCTGCTGAGGAATTGACAAATAAAATTGCTGAGCACGGCCTTACGGTTTGTTGTGTGCCCACCGCTTTGGGCGAAGCAATATTGCAGGATGTGCAGCGGCCGCCTTCGCTGCGGCTGATTGGCACTGCAGGCGACCGGCTGTCTCAACTACCCAAAGTGTCATTGCCATTTGTTTTTCTGAATTTGTACGGTCCTACAGAGAATACGGTGATCGCTTCTTATACCCGCGTGAACTTCGATGAGCCTGTTGTCCCTCCGATAGGAAAGCCTGTGGCTAACGTGAAGCTATATGCGCTAAATGATTTTCTGGATCCTGTGTCTGTTGGTGTTACCGGCGAACTTTACCTGGGCGGAGCCGGTGTGGGCCGCGGGTATCTGCGGATGCCTAGATTGACGGCCGAACGTTTTATTCCTGATCCGTTCGCAGGAGTGGAGGGTGCAAGACTATACCGCACCGGCGACCTGGTTCGATGGCGCAGTGATGGCAACCTTGAGTTTATCGGCCGAACCGACCGCCAGGTAAAACTGCGGGGCTTCCGTATTGAGTTGGAAGAGGTAGAGTGTGTATTGCTGAAACATCAGCTTGTACGCGAGGCTGCCGTACTATTGCAAAAGGCCGCGGGAGGAAGCGGTAATGTCTTGGTAGCCCTCGTCGCATTGGACAAAGACGTCATGCTTGATCCACAGGAATTGAGAGACTGGATCAGGAGTCAGTTGCCGCCGTTCATGGTACCCGGGCAGTTATCGGTGTTGCCGCAGCTTCCAAAATCTTTTAGCGGTAAGATCGACCGCGAGGCGCTGCAAAAGCAAATTTCGGCACCAGGCTCCTTCGACACCTACGACACCGGCGCAAACACTCCGTTGGAAAAAAGTATCGCTGCGATGTTGTCGGAGTTGTTGCCAGGCAGCAGGATTTCTGTCGAGCGTAATTTTTTCGACATGGGTGCCCACTCGCTCATGATGGCGCAGGTGCAGCACCGGCTGCAGCAAATGTTACGTCGCGACGTGCCACTTGTCGACCTTTTCCAATATCCGACCATACGTTCTTTAAGCAGGCACCTGCTGGCGTCTTCCGAAGATTCTCAAGCGAAGGAAGAGCAACCTCTTATGGAATTCACCGGGAACACGAAGTAAATGATATGGAAATACAAGTTCGGGCCATACAGTTTAGCCGTATAACCAATGGCCCTGTTGCAGATGCGCTCAGGTTGCGTAAAAATGCACTGGAGATTCTTCCATTTCCTGAATGGCAAAGAGGTGTTTCCGGCAGGTCGCTCACGGCGTATGCAGTGGAAGATGTACAGCTGAGCCCGGCTCCGGTCAATATTCTCGTCAGGTTCCGGATTTCAGGATCGATCAACTTTCCATCGGCAATAAGGATCCGCGCTGTCGAGCCAGACCTGCCTTCAAACGGATCGTTGTTGGAACTGATGTTGAATGCCCATGTAAACGTGCTGGGCGAAGTAAATGAAACAGAGGTGATGCTGACGCAAGCCGGCGAAACAGACTGGTTACCCTTTCGATTACAAAATCTGCGCGTGGCCACCTGGGGCGTGGGGACTTACCAGGTGATCTGGAAGTGGCAATGGTTCAATGCCTCATTTGGTAACTGGCTTGATTTCGATATCACTTCCCATCAAGTGTATGTTGTGCTCCGCAAACCTACCGCTCCCTGGTCGCAAAATTCCAATGGCGACCTGCAACTTCCGTGGACCGATGTGTTAGATCATGCCTGCAGCTGGGCGGCGCGATCTTTTTCCGTAGATGAAGCGGCGGCGAAGATCACGGCGAGGATATTCAACATGGGACCGGTCTGGTTCGAATACAACTGCATCAATTTTTTGCCAGCCTATGTGCAGATGATCGGCTACACAGGTCGAAGTTATTTCAACTGTATGGCATTCCTGCAACATTTGAAGATGCGGAATGTCAACCGGTTTGTCATCTGCAGCGACTGTGCGACAATCGTGTCAACGTTTTCAAACATTCTCGGTTGCAATCTCTGGCAATCCACGCTGCAAACACCCGGCACTACGTTCAGGGTGAACAGGATACTGGCGATTGGTGCGCGCACCTGGCAGCGGCCCTGCGGCCTCCAGGGATTTACGTATCACGAAGTCGCCTGGGGAGGCGAGGGCACGGCGGCCGACCCAGTTTACGACGCCTGCCTTGCCATCGATGGAACGTCTGACCCCGACGACCTGCTGAGTGTGCCAGTGTTGCCGGCCAACATATTGCTTGGTTCGCCGGGCTCCGGTCTGTATCGTGACAAATTGGTGTTTGCGGCCGACCGAATGCTCGCTGAGGCCAGGCCCGAAACCCGAGAGCGAAGAATGCCCTTTCCCGCGCCTAGTACGATCGGGTTTCCTTTCACTTCATCAGCAACGCCGGGACCTGAAGAAGAGCGTATAAAGCAGACAAAGCGCAGTCTGCATTTCGGGGATTGGAAAAACAGGAACCAATTGCCGGGGTCGCAATTCGTGCAGGATTTTTCTGTCGACGAAAAACGTTATCCACTTTGGGAGATACAGGTTATGGAAGAACTGGAAGCTACGCAGATGGGGCCGCGATACTTGCATACCATCTGGCGGTCACGTCGATTTCTCGGCGAAGCGATGCGTATTGATTTTTATGAATGCACCTCGCAATTGAAAGCGCAGGACTTCCTCGTTCGCCTGCTAAGCAATGTACACACCACAATTGATGTGATGCGCACCGTTCCAGATCTGGGTGATATTGCGTTTAGCTCTTCCTCCGGGCGGCATGTGTCGTTCGCCCGCGCGAATATGGTGGTGAATGTAGCGCGCTCAGGTGTTTTCGATGTGCCGCTGATGGAAGCCGCTCATTCTGTTGACGAAGATATCATAAGCGCGGGGTCGCCGCGTCGGTGAAAGAGTTCCCATCTATATATTTATCTCTTTCCGGTGTATGAAGTCTTTATTTCAATATCAGGTTTAATCAAATTCAATCTGCCCCCTGATCTCTCCTCCTGGATTTGCTGGCGTATGCATATTGAAATAATAATATCCGAGCAGCAGGCTATCCTCCTTGATTGCTATTCCATCTACTGTAACACTGTTACTAAAGGTGCCGGAAGTAGTTTTTGGGATCAGATCAAAGAAATCGTGCTTGATACCTGCGTTTGATCCCCTTGCAGCTGTGCCGTGGATATGAGCTCCGGTAGGTATCCCTGTAAGTTCCTTCCAGGAAAGTGTGAATTCCAGCTTTTTTGTCTTTAAATTATACCTGACATCTACTTTGCCGCTCGCAGGTGTAATTTTCTCAGGCACTTCCTGGCTTCCGGTTAAAGGAAGATTTCTGGCACTGACTACATCCTTTTTATGGTGATCAAAAAAATGCTTCCAGTCACTTTTGCTGCAGGAAATGAAAGCGAGCGTGATAATTGAAATAACTAAAAGCAATCGGTTAGACTTTGACATAAAATACTGTTGAGATGGTGAAAAATGCTTTTTGAAGAATTAGGCCGATTGAAGGAATGCCTCTGGGAAAGGTGATTGCTATCCTATTGTAAGTCCAGTTTTCAGTTCAGAAAGTTAAAACTTTTTCAACAAAATCCGGACACACCAAAAGCTGGGAAATTGTTCCTTATCGCTCTTCGCTCTGTTTCTCCGCTCTGATTATTAGGGACGTTCAATAAAACAGAATCATTGATATAAATCAAAAAAAAGTAACTTTTTTTCGGTAAAAGAAGAACGCAAATGAATATTAGTACTTTTAGAAGATAAGGATTTACTCAGTCCTACCTAAGACAATCAGGCTATTTACATTGGCTTAATCATTCCAGCCTTTTGGTTTTTACCCGATCTCACCGGGATTTTATTATTTATTTAATAAAAACATCATTTTATCTCTCCTTGAGTTAAAGACTCCATCGTCTTCACTTTTCAATTCCTTCACCTTTAAACTCTTCATTATGCAACTTCAATTATTTACGAAGAATCGCAACTTAAAACTGTTGACTGTTGTGCTTGTTTTAGGGTTGCTTCACAGTTGTAAGAAATTTGATCATTGGCCGCCAAGGGCAACCGAAGAACGTGCCGATGTAGTGTATGGATGGTATAAATTTATAGCAATAATTCAACGGCCTGTAGCTCCCCAACCAAATGTTATACTCTGTAATAGAAACTTTGGTTTTATTGGAGTTGGTCTTTATGAATCAGTGCGTCCCGGCATCAAAGGAGCGGTGAGTCTATCTTCCAAACTTTACCAGATGCCCCAGATGCCGGCAACTGAGAAGAATGAAGAATATTTATGGAGCGCCGCTGCCAATGCATACCTGGCAAGTATGTTCAAACAAATTTTGCCTGGACTGACTGATGCGAACAAAGTGAGTATCGATTCGCTGGAAGAAGCAAATAACAAACTATTTAAATTATATATTTCCGCTGATGTTGTTAATCGCTCGCAAGCCTTTGGACGTGCAATTGCCACTGCAATCTTCAATTGGTCTACGACAGATAATTTCAACATCTCTGGTCAGGGATGGGTACTACCTGTTTTCCCTGGTGCCTGGGTGCCTACCCCTCCTGCATTTGCCAATCCAGTAGGTCCTTTTCTAAAGGACTCAAGGCCGTTTCTAGAGTATACTCTCACAGCTAAAGCACCGGATTTACCTTTTCCATATTCTGAAGATCCGAATTCCGAATTCTATAAAGCGGTAAAAGAGGTGTTTGATATAGGAAATGGATTGACAACTGAACAAAAAGCTATTGCCGACTGGTTTGCTGATTCAGGAGGTCCGGGAGTCGGCGTTCCGGCACCTTACCATCTTCTTTCTATTGTTACAGGGTTATTGGAAAGTCGTAAAGCAGATCTGGCAATGGCGGCTGAAATTTATGCTAAAACAGGTATCGCGCAAAAGGATGGTGGTATTATTACATTCAGAGACAAATTTAAATTTAACCTTATTCGTCCGGTTACTTATATCCAGCAACACCTTGATTCAAACTGGTTATCCTACTTAGTTACTCCCCCTTACCCTGAATATACCTCCGGCCTTGTAGGATTTTATGGCCCTATTATGCAGGTGTTGAAAAGAGAATTGGGCGATATTCGGGTATCTGACAATACCTATGCCTGGAGAGGATCCGCTCCCCGGAATTATGCTTCTATTAGTAAGTTACTGGAAGAGGCTGCTGTTTCAAGGATCTACGGAGGGCTACACTATCGGTTTACACAGAATATTAGTGTGGATTTCGGTGAAGATTTAGGCAATAAGATAGCCGACATCAATTTAAAGGGAGGTTCTAAACATTAAGTATATTTTGGTTTGCTAAATACTGTCTTTGTATCACTTTTCTCAGGCTGAAGGGGCCTGCAGCGAGGATACATTCAAACTTGATTCTCATCCATCGGGATCACTTGTAGAGGACAAGTCAGAAACAGACTGACTTGTCCTTTTTTTTGTTTGCAAAGGATCAATAATGATGCTATTGGTGCAACAGGAATAAACGGTTGATACGGAAACGCGCTCGTACCATCATGGTCTATTTAAAAAAAGTTAAAATCAATGCAAATCCCTGGTGATCGTATTCCCTGAACCGCCTTGAAGAAAATTGAGGTCCACGCCCAGGTGTGCTTGCTGCACGTGATCGATATAGAATTTCACATAACCTCGTGTAGCCATTGGTGGTGGCGCCGTCCATTCCGCTTTTCTTTTTTTTAATTCTTCGTCGCTTACATCCAGATGTAGCCGGCGGTTTTGTACATCCAGCTCGATCATGTCACCATCTTTCACCAGAGCCAGAGTGCCACCGATTGCCGACTCGGGAGCCACATGCAACACAACTGTTCCGGCAGCGGTACCGCTCATGCGTCCATCCGAAATGCGGATCATATCTCTGACTCCTTTTCGCAACAGTTTCTCGGGAAGGTCTACGTTGCCTACTTCGGGCATGCCGGGGTAGCCGACCGGCCCGGCACCTTTCAGAACAATGACAGAGGTCTCATCAATGTCAAGGTCTTCATCGTCAATCCTGGCGTGATAATCTTCAATAGTTTCAAATACCACTGCTTTGCCACGGTGCTTCATTAGTTGCTTTGTGGCGGCGGAGGGTTTAATAATCGCGCCTTGTTCGCACAAATTGCCTTTCAACACCGCAATACCGGCATGCTCTTGCAATGGTTTATCAATGGATGCAATGACATCCTGATTGTAACATACTGGCGTGGCATTATTTTCGCCGATGCTTTTTCCATTCACCGTGATCAGATCGTTATGCAGATACTGGTTCAGTTCTTTGATCACAACCGGCAATCCGCCTGCATAATAAAAGTCTTCCATCAAATACTTTCCGGAGGGCTTCAGGTTTACCAGCAGCGGAATCTTACTGCCGATGGCATCAAAATCTTCCAACTTGAGTTCTACGCCGATGCGCCCGGCAATAGCCAGCAGATGCAAAATGAAATTCGTTGATCCACCAATAGCGGCGTTGACAACAATGGAGTTTTCGAAAGCGTCGCGGGTAAGAATTTTGGAAATGCTCAGGCCCTCTTTCACCATTTCAACGATGCGGCGGCCGCTCAACTGCGCCATTACTTTTTTTCGTGAGTCTACTGCAGGAATAGCGGCGGCACCGGGAAGAGTTATGCCCAGGGCCTCTACCATACAAGCCATCGTTGAAGCCGTGCCCATTGTCGTACAATGACCTGGACTGCGGGCAACGCCAATCTCGGCTTCAAGAATATCGGCTTCCGTATAATTATCCACCAGCATTTTTTCTTTCACCATCCAGTTGAACGAACCGCTGCCCAGGCACTCGCCTCTGAAACGTCCATTCAGCATTGGGCCTCCGGGAACAACGATGGTGGGCAGGTCAACACTGCAGGCGCCCATCACAGTTGAGGGCGTTGTTTTGTCGCAGCCGGTCAGCAGCACCACACCGTCTAGGGGATTGGCCCGAATAATTTCCTCTACATCC
Organism: uncultured Chitinophagaceae bacterium; assembly: GCA_963808065.1. Taxonomy (GTDB): domain Bacteria; phylum Bacteroidota; class Bacteroidia; order Chitinophagales; family Chitinophagaceae; genus Flavitalea. The sequence continues at coordinate 288,436 of CAWEEK010000002.1, read as the reverse complement.
ATGCTCGCCAGATTGCGAAACAGCATGGTCGTTGGACGCATAATGGTCTCACCTAATGAGGTTACCGGGAATTCCAAAGGAAAACCCCCGGCATCAATTACACCGCGTTTTACCACTTCGGCGAGATCACGCAAATGGCCATTGCACGGGGTCAGCTCGCTCCAGGTGTTGCAAATGCCAATAACCGGTCTTCCTTTGAAATAATCATCGGGATAACCCTGGTTTCGCAGCCAGGACCGATGCACAAATCCCATTTTGTCGTTCTTGCCTAGCCAATCATGGCTTCTGAACTTTTTATCGGATGACATAAAACTCTTTATTATTTCGATGCCCTGTCCCTTTGTACAGAAAGACCTGTTGCTGAAACAAGGTCTTCCTGCACTATGAGAGGCTTGGTTAATAATGTTTACTTATCCCACCACACCCTTGTGCTCAGTTTATCAGGACCTTGCTTCTCAGTAGCATCGTTTACATTGGCCGTGTTTACCGACAATTCAGCCGAAGGGTAGGTAAGCCTTCGGATAAAAGTACCATCGGGTACATCCGGGTTGTTGGGTTGACCGTATGGATTGGGTGTCAAAGCCGGGTATCCGCTTCTTCTAAAATTGGCAAAGGCTTCGGGCCCATTCAAAAATGAGGCGATCCAATATTGGGTGTTGACTTGTTCCAGTTCCCGGCCGGCTTGAAGCGGATTATTGGCGACGTAAGTATCTCTGTCGGAAGCCGCTACTGCGGCGGCGGCATCGTAGGTCGCCATTTGATCCATGTGTGCTGTAATTCCGTCAGCAAAAAATTGAGCCGCATCGCCTGTTATCCATCCTCTGAATGCTGCTTCAGCCAGGAGCAATTGATTTTGAGCAGCAGTCACGAAGAAGACAGGCGCTATGTTTTTTGCCATTCGCCGCCTGTCTAATTGGGTGTAGTCATAAAAACTGGCAAGTCCGTCTGCCGTTGCTTTCGCCACAATGCTGCCGTTGTCATATCCCATCGGCATGCCAATCTGATCGGCCGGATCAGTGCTGCCGATTGCGGGTGTTTGTGCGGGCCCTGACGTTGCTCCCTTGTATCGAATGGCGATAGAAGACAAACGGGGGTCATTGTTGTTTTTCAATGTATCGACAAATGCCTGAACCAGGTAGAAATTAGCTGCTTCCGTGGCGTTTAGCATAGTGCCGATCGGCGATGTGAAATTGCCATCGTGCCGCATCATGGCATTGTCGGCATTGGCGAGAATAACTCCGCCATTCAATGCTGCCAGTACAATAGTTTGGGCCGTCGCCGGGTCAACTTTGCTCAGCCGCATTCCAGCCCTGAGCAGCAACGAATAGCCAAACTTTTTCCATTGCTCAATGTTGCCGGCATACAGAACGTCGGACGCTTCCACTGTAAGCGATGCATCTAGTGCCGCGGTAGCATCTGTCAACTCTTGTATGAGCATTGGATAAATATCCTGCTGCTGGTCGTATTTAGGAAAGACCACGTCGTCGGTTAACCCGGCGGCGCCCTCTGTATAAGGGATGGCGCCGTAACTGTCGGTCAAAATCATGAAGGCATACGATTGCCATATACGGGCCATGTGATAAAGATTGCTTCTGGCTGGAAGGTCTTTTGTCCGGGCGATGGCGTCGTGGGTGTATTTGATGACATTTTGATAGTACGCCGACCAGGTAGCTTGATTGGTTGCATCACGACTGTCCTGATTAAAATTAGCACCGGACAACACGCCTCCGTTTGGCGAAACCAGTTGCTGCACAATTCCCATTTCAAAAAGTACCGTTCTTGTTGGATAGGAAGTATTGATAATGGCATTGTTCAACAGTAACGCGGGGTCGAGTGAGGTCGGGTTTACTCTGTTGATATTTATCTGATCCAGATTCTTGGTGCACGCACAAGTGAGCGCCAGCAAGAAAGCCAGGGACGTATAGTTGAGAAATCTTTTCATGAGCAGTTGCGTTAAAATTTGATGTTTAAGTTAACTCCTAAGCTTCGCGTGCTTGGCAGCCCTGGCGACTCCAGGCCCACCATCCCGTCTGTGCCATACCCGGCGGTTTCAGGATCAATATTGTCAGCCCATTTTTTTATTATGAATACGTTGTTCGCAACAAAGTCAAGCTTGAGCCCTTTCAACGGCCACTTCCCGGGAATGTATCGGGTGAGATCGTAACCCAGACTTAACTGACGAAGTTTCCAGAAACCGCCGTTGTAGATCACACGTTCAACTATCTGCTGCGACCGCAAATGTTCCCAGTATGTTTGTACAGGAGCCTGCGCCGTGTTTTGGTCTCCTGCTTCATTAACTCCATTACCAACCACAAAACCAGTTTCTCTGCCCTCCAAAGTTGCTTCATGAAGACCGTGGCGGTAAGCATTGAAGTTTGTTCCCGAGAGCATTTTGTTGCCCAACTTGTAATCAATAAACACGGTGAGATTGATGCCCTTGTAATTAAACGCATTCAAAAAACCGCCGGTCCATTTTGGTAAGCCACTGCCAAACAGGACAAAGTCCGTAGTGCGCAACGGCAGACCATTTGCCTGAAAAATCATTTCGCCCTTTGAACTCCTTGCATAGCCGAAGCCAGCTATTTGCGCCATCTCCTCACCCACAACGAGTCGTATGTCGCCATTAAACGGATGAAGGCCGGTGGTAAAGCGTTCACCAATTTTATCCGTTGACAGGCGGTTAACTTTCGTGATATTATATGCTGTATTCGCTGTAAACTCCCAACGAAAATTTTTATTCTCGACGGGAATCAAATTCAACAAGACCTCCAGACCCTTGTTCTCGCTTTCGCCGCTATTGATTAGTGTGCTCGTAAAGCCCGAGCCGTCCGATATCTGGACCGGAACAATCTGGTCCGTTGTTGTCTTTTTATAAAAAGCCACATCCAGATTGACTGAACTGTTGAACATCTTTAATTCAAACCCAACTTCCGTTTCTTTGATCCGCATCGGCCTTAGATTTTTGTTAGGCAAAGCGGCGCCGCTAGAGCCTACAGTAACGGCCGAACCCAATGGGTTGTTGATGGTGTTGGCGTTGACGGTATAAAACAATTGGTCGGAATAAGGCATGACGTCCGCATCGCTTCCCACTTCTGCATACCCCACACGCACTTTCCCAAGTGTGAGCCAGGGCAGTGCATCGTGAAATGATTCACTAAAAACATAAGAACCCGAAACTGAAGGATAAAGGACCCCATTGTTCTCTTTTGTTAGGGTAGAGAACCAATCCTTTCGGATGGTACCGGTCAAATATAATGTTCGGTTCCAGGAGATATCGGCAGAACCATAGATAGAGTTGACACCTTTTTCACTGATGCCGTAAGTCGGATTTTTTGCTCTGCCGTTTTGAACGGTGTAAAGACCTCTTACTACAAAGTCGGTGACCTGCACCGTGTTTGTATCAACACGCCTGCGCATCTGGTTACCGCCTGCTGCAGCTGTCACTTCAAAGTCCCCAAATGACCTGGTAGCGCTGGTTAAGAAATCGAAGTTGGTTTCCCTTAAACGACGGGATTCCTGCGTGTAGATCCCGTTGAAAAATCCGGATTGGGCCGGAGCCCTTGAAGCATGTCCGGTGGGGAAGTTGTTCACGTCCTCATCCCGTGAAAAATAATCCTGTCCGGCGCGGCCCTGTATCCACCACCACGGAAGTATATTATATTTCAAAGCCACGTTGCCGAACATGCGGTCACGTTTGATGTTGTGAAATTGTTCCGCCAGAACCCAATAGGGATTGGTCCGGTTCATAAACCGCGACCAGACATATTCGTTGCCTTGTGCATTGTATTTGTTTGCCTCCAATACATTCAGGGGCATTGACGTGGACATCGCCATTAGGGTTGTTGGGATTGAATTGTCCTGGTTGGCAATATTGGGTGGATTCTTATTGACCTCCCTTGAATAATTTATGTTGCCCGTAAAGCTAAATTGTTCGGAGAGATTGTAGTTAAAGCCAAGGTTCAGCACCTTGCGGTTTAGTTTATTGTTTGGCATAATGCCCGCATTGTCCGTGTTGTTCATGGAAAAATGCAGGCCTCCATTTTCGCCGGCAGTTTGAAGCGTGACGGTATTGGAGAAATTCTGGCCGTTTCTGTAGAATTCTTTGATGCGACTCCCTTGTGGTTGGTAGGGAACTTCCAGGTTGTCATACAGGATTTGGGTCATGCCGGGTGCAAACGGTTCGCCAAACGACCATTGGCCCGAGGTTGGATTCGGCGTGGTGGGTCGTTTGCCGTTCTCCCCCTGACCGTACTGGTTTTGGTAGTTTGTAAAATCCAGCGGCGTTTCATTTGTATAGTTAGAATTCAGTGTTACGCCAATTCCTTTTGCACGGCTTCTTGTTTTTGTGGTGATCATAATAACACCATTTTGTGCCCGATAACCGTACAATGCCGCTGCCGGCGCGCCTTTGAGAACGGTCATACTTTCGATGTCATCAGGATTGATGCTGGACAAACCGTCGCCGCCATCGGCGAAAACACCCCCACCCGTTACCCCAACGGTGTTGCCATTAAAATTGCTGTTATCAAAAGGAACGCCGTTGATGACAATCAGCGGGCTCCCGCCGCCGTTGATGGAGGACTGGCCGCGAATCCGAATTTTAGAACTCCCGCCGGGGCCGGTGCCTAATGATGTAATGTTAACCCCGGCTATCTTTCCCTCCAGTGCGTTGATTGGATTTGAGGTTCGATTTACCGTCAGTTCTTCGGGTTTGACATTGGTGGCCGAATAGCCCAGGCCTCTTGACTGCTTGGTTACGCCCAGTGCTGTGACAATCACTTCACCCATAGTTTCTGCTGAAGAAGCCAGGGTGACGTTCACCTCGGTACGGCCGTTCACGGGTTCTTCCTGGTTGCCATAGCCAACATTACTAAATACCAGGGTGGCGTTGGCAGCGGCATCGATTCGGTACCTGCCCTCTGCATTTGTTGTTGTTCCACGGGAAGCGCCTTTTACAGTGACAGAAACGCCCTGAAGTGCTTTGCCACCCTGATCGGCAACTGTTCCTGAAATTCTTTGCGCCTGGACTGTAGTGAAAAACGAGAAGAGGAAGAATGCGAGCATCAGTCGGATAAAGCCCGTATGGAAACGAGGCTTTGCAATTTCTTTCATATTAGCAAGTTGTTTGGTGATGTAATGGAATGCAAAACAAGTTTGCACCCAGTATTGGCCTTCTAAACCAGAAGCAATGTATTTAGACTGCTAATCAAAAACTTCCAATATAAAACACTGGTGAATTTTGTACAGATTATTGAATAAAATGCTTTTTCTTTATTAGGTCGAGTGGGACCGGACATAGCTTACAGCCTTGCCCGCAGTAAAAAACGAGCTTGCATGAATCAATTTGTACTTCGACAGGGGCATTCCCGGGAATTGCAATTGTTTCCGCAAATCCTTGAGTTCGCTGCAAAAAAAAATCTCTCTATCCAGTTGGACTCGTTGCACGATTCATCGGTCGATTACATCCGTATCTACTACATCAACGAAGGCAAATTTGAGTGGTGTATCCATCATAAGCAATACTTGTTGTATCCCGGCGATATGGCTCTGGTTCTTCCGGGGCAAACATTTGGTGGCACGAAGGGTTTTTTAGAGATCGGTATGCTTTCATGGCTACACCTGAATATTAGGAGGCTACCAAATGGAAAGATGGACTTTGGAAACTGGAGCGGCCTGTCTGATAATGAAAAGCAAACGATCGGAAAAATTCTTTTATTAAACAAGTCCGTTGTGCTGTCAAGGGTAACTGAGGCAAACCGGATTCTGCTATCTCTGCAGCACGAATTGTACAACCACGAAATTGGTTATTTCACAAGGGTTGGTCAATTGCTTGATGAATTATTTATAAACATCACAAGGCACCTGGCAAAACAAACCAACCCAGGCAGGGACTTTCCGAAGATCTTTTTACAATTGGAACAAAAGCTTCGGGAAAACCTTTCACATCAATGGACAGTGGAAGAAATGGCGGCCACAATGGGTATTGGCACAACGCTGTTCAACGAAAAGGTTAAAAGCTATTCAGGCTTCTCACCGTTGAATTACCTGATCAATATCCGAATTTCGGAGGCGATCAAACTGTTGAAGAAACCGGACATCAATGTAACAGACATTGCCCTGGACACGGGCTTCTACTCATCACAGCATTTTTCAACCACATTCAAAAAACTCACCGGCTATACCCCGAGCGAATTTCGAAAAAAGACCCTTTCCGAAAGATAAAAACAGTAGTATGGAATGTATCATTAGTATTGAATTAGGAACAAATGCCGTACGGGTGTATGCCTTCGATCCGAAGGGAACGACCATCGGGTTTGCCAAAGGTTCTTACCCAACATTTCATCCCGATCCCGATCACAGCGAGCAGGATCCCGAGCAAATCTTTATTACTATGCTTTATGTGCTGAAGAACTTTCTCAGCGAAAAAATCCACCCTCAAAAATACAAGGTTCATACGATCTGCTTCAGTGCCTCAATGCACAGTGTATTGCCGATCGACAAGCGTGGCGTGCCGCTAGGCAATGCCATCACATGGGCTGATAGTCGTGCGAAAAAAGAAGCACAAAACCTGTTGGCTTCGCCTTTGGCCGAAACCATTTACCAGGCAACCGGAACACCAATTCACCCGATGTCGCCATTGATTAAAATAACCTGGCTAAAAAATCAGGACAAGGAAAAATTTGACCGCACTTACAAGTTTCTTGCGATCAAGAGCTACATCATCCAGCAACTGACCGGCAAGTATGTGATCGATTACAGCCTTGCTTCAGCTACTGGCCTGCTGGATATTCACACCAGGCAATGGAACCCTGCGGCCCTGGAATATGCCGGCATTACCGCGGATCAGCTTCCGGAGTTGGTACCTATTTTTTATCCGCTCGGAAAACTGCAATCGCAATACCGTATCTCACTTGGCCTGGGGGATGATGTAAAAATTCTTGTAGGCTCCAGCGACGGCTGTTTTGCTACGCTTGGTGCCGGAGTTTGGGACTATGGCAAAGCAACGATCACTATCGAAGATAGCGCCGCCGTACGTGTGGTGGGCACCGAGGTGCTGAAGGATAAAAAAGGCCGCCTGTTTAATTATATTCTGAACGACGGATATTATGTTTCCGGGGGGCCTTCCAACAACGGGGGTGTTGTGTTCGAATGGTTTGCGAGGCAATTTGGGGACTTCAAAAATGCGTACGATATAGAAAGCTGTATGGACGAAATGATTGCCGAAGCGGCAAGCGTTGAGCCGGGTTCAGAAGGCTTACTTTTTTTGCCTTATCTCCTGGGAGAAAGGGCGCCAATCTGGAATGCTAACGCCAGAGGCGTGTTTTTTGGCTTGAATATCAACCACGAAAAAAGACATCTCGCACGGGCAACGATCGAAGGCATCCTCTATGAAATGTACAGCATTGGAAAAATGCTCCAGGAACATCAAACCATCACCCGCATTTCGGTAAACGGCAGTTTCGCAACCATTCCTTTTTGCACGCAGCTGATCGCCGACATTTTTAACAAGCCGATCAGTGTTAGTACCAATGTAAACAGCGTGAGCCTGGGTGCCTACTTATTGTGTGCTACTGAGATGGGGATATTTCAAAACCTCGACGAAGCCGCAAAATCCATTGTTTTACCAGTTGCCTACAAGCCCAATAATAACAATTTCGGTGTCTATACAAAATACTTTGACATCTTCGAAAGGCTAAGCAGAAAACTGTTTGATGAATTTGAAGCTCTTGCCAGTATAAGGTAGCAAGCCCAAACCAATAATCACAAAGCCGCGAGAAGGTGAAAACACACAACAAAAAATCGTCACAAAAAGCCATGACCATTTACTGTCTAAAACAAAACCTGTTTATTGCCACTATCTGAAACGAATGCAAGGTGTAGCGGCAGCCGTTAGTTGAAAATTCGATCATCATTTAAATATTTATTCCATGTTCAATCTAAAATCAAATTTGCTGTTACTAATTCTTTTTGCCTTTTTTCAATCGGCAGAAAGTCAGCAGATTTCAAAAGAGGAACTTATTTTTTTAACCCCTGAATGGAAGGGTGAACGTTTCCCCGACGGCCGGCCAAAAGTGCCGGATAATATTTTACGGCGTATGAAATCCGTGAGTGTGGAAGAGGCGTGGGCGGTGATGAAAAACGCAGGCTACGGCTACCAAATAGCCGAAGGCTGGGAGCAGATTAATCCGGATAGTGTATTGGTTGGAAGAGCAGTGACGGCAATGTTCATGCCTGCCCGTCCAGATGTGTGGAAAGCGATTGACGATCGTGGGAAGGCTTCGGGGAAAAAGGGGCAGAACACCTGGGCGGTGGATCTGTTGGTAAAAGGTGATGTGTACGTGGCCGATCAATTCGGTGCCCACAAAAACGGACCAACGATCGGAGACAATGTTGGTAACGCCATTTATGCAAAATCGGGAAATGGTATTGTCTACGATGGCGCACTGCGCGACGTTGAAGGGTTAAAAGAAATTGGTGGCTTTACGTCATTTTACACCAGCTATGATCCCTCTTATCATAATCCACCCGGTGATCTAAATACGATGATTATTGGCATCAATCGTCCCACACGCATTCGAAGCGTTACGGTTATGCCGGGCGATGTGGTAGTCGGCAAGCAGGGGGTGGTGGTCTTTGTTCCCCCGCACCTGGCAGAAAAAGTGGTGAAAACATCGGAGATCGTGCGGTTACGGGACATGTTCGGTCACCAGCGGCTGCGCGAAGGCAAATACACCGCCGGTCAGATCGATGCACGATGGGCAGATGACATTGAAAAGGATTTCTCCAGGTGGCTGAACGATCACATTAACGAACTGCCGGTTCCCAAAGAGCAAATTCAGGAATTGCTGAAAGAACGCACCTGGTAAAATGGTAATTGGGTAGCGTTCATTTATCCATTGACTATTGACCGTCCTTTACTACCATTCCTCACCATACAAAAACTATATATTCATGTCAAGTTCAAGGCGCTCTTTTCTCTCCAAAGCAGCCGTTACTGCTGCTGTGACACCATTTGCTTCCCTGTGTACGTTCGGCCAGCAATTCGAAAAAAAAATTGATCATGCACCAAAAGTTTCTGCCCCATCTGATCTGAAGATCACTGAAATTAAATGCGGGTATATCAAAGGAAGCTTGTTTGTAAAGGTCTTTACCAATCAGGACGTCTGGGGTTGCGGAGAAGGCGTGGATGCCATCCCTGGTACTTATTACCTGGTCAAAGATTTTGCACGTCGCCTGAAAGGGCAAAATCCGTTGAATGTGCATCGCCTGTTTGAATTTGTTCGAAAAACGGGCTTTTTCCAGGGAGCACAGGCAGGCATGTACGTGGCCGTACTGTCGGCAGTTGAAACAGCCTTGTGGGATCTTGCCGGCAAAGCATTGAATCTCCCGGTTTATCAATTGCTCGGCGGAAAATTCCGCGAAAAGGTTCGTGTGTATTGCGACACGGCTTTGTACCAACGGAACCTGCCCATACCAAAGGATTTTGCCGAAGCGGCCGTCAAGGCAAAAAACATGGGTTTCAATGCCATAAAGTTTGACCTTGACCAGGCAAATGATCCCAACAAATACGATATGTTCAATTGGACGGCGAGCCCCGCCGAATTACAGCGCATGTATGACCAGATTGCCGCTGCTCGGGAAGCGGTTGGACCCAAGATCGACATCCTGGTGGATATGCATGGTCGCTATGACCTGGTCACCGGTCAGGCAGTAGCCAAACGTTTGGAGCCGTTAAATCTTTTGTGGCTGGAAGAACCCGTTCCGGCTGAAAATGTGGAAGCATATAAACTAGTTTCCGAAGGCACAACTACACCCATTGCTGCCGGTGAAAATCATTACCTGGCCTACGGTTTTCGGAGAATGCTTGAAATTGGAGCTGTTGATATTGTCATGCCCGATCTGCAGAAGTGCGGCGGCCTTGGCGAAGGGCAGCGCATTGCCAACCTGGCCAATTTGTATTATACGCCATTTGCACCACACATGGTGGCATCCTTCCTTGGTTGTATGGCTGCGGCCCATGTATGTGCATCAGTACCCAACTTCTTGATCTTGGAGTGGCAATCGTATTTCCACACCGATCCGATGTTCAAGGAGATTGTGCATTACGATGGCGAATGGGTGAAAGACAGCTTTATCACCGTGTCAGAAAAGCCTGGGATTGGTGTTGAAATTAACGAAGAAGCCATGAAAAAATATGCTATACCGGGGGTGCCGTTTTTTGTCTGATGCCGACCAAATTTTCCTGGTGTATTATAAAAGTCCTTGATCGCGTTGCCTAACATGGGGCAGCACGCGGGCAACACTACTAGTGTGGGGGTCTCTCAGAGCTTTGTCGTTTGATAATTTCACTGCAAATAATTTCCGTCTTAGTCATGGGCACTATCGATGTATTCTTTAGAATGCTGTCAAAATAAAGATTTGCAGCGTGTCGACCCAACTCCTTGCTTTTCTGATCGACGGAAGAAAGTGTCGGTTTTATTATTTGGGTAAAAGCCTCATTTGCGAATCCAACAATGCCAAGCTGTGTAGGCACGTTAATCCCTAAAGATTCTGCCACTTGTAATATGGTTAATGATTGATGGTCAGAAACAGTAAGGAAAGCGTCGGGTGGATCTGCCAGCGTCAATAGCTCCGTTACAATATTCACCACCTTGCCAGGATCTAATACATCATCAACTATAAAATTGTAAGGAATAACAAGCCTGTTTTCTTTGATCGCTTTTAAATAACCGTCCTTCCTGCTTTTAAATGTTGTCAGATGCATAGGGCCGCCTAAAAAACCAATCTTCCGATAACCTTCACTGATTAGATTTTGAATTACTTTGTAAGCGGCTTCCTCATTATCATTTACTACTTTATAGCAGTCCAGATCGTTGATGTACCGGTCAAACTGTATGAGTTCAATTTCGTTTTCCTGAACAGTTCTCAAATGAGTTGGCAATTTTGTTTGTGCGGACACCGAAATCAATATGCAGTCTACATTTTGATGAATTAAAGTGTTGATGGCTTTGCATTCCTGTTCAAACGATTCATGCGATTGACAAATGATTAAACTATGGTTATTGGCAAAGCATGCTTCTTCCATTCCGGCAATTGCCTCGGAAAAAAAGCTTTGATTAATATGCGGCACAATTACGCCGATAGTTTTTGTTGTACCCTGCCGAAGATTGGCTGCATGTGAATTATGCCTATATTTTAATTCAATGGCCTTTCTTTTGACCTTGGTTCTCACTTTTTCACTTATGGAAGGATAGTCATTTAACGCTTTGGAAATGTACGACGCTGAAATACCTAATTCTCTCGCGAGGTCATATATCGTAACTCGTTTATTGCTCATTGTTATTAAACTTGGATCGTCATCTGCCAGGACGCTTGATTAGTGAATAAAAGTCTGGCTCACTTATTCTGCCTGCAAATATATCGTTAAGCTCGCTTCTAAAGGTTGCGACGTGCCGGAGACGCGTGATGGAAATCGATTAAGATAACCGCTTCCACTTTATAGAATATTGCCAAATGAAGTCGGCCATTTTGGACTTAACTCGCTAAAAATCAATTATATAAGTCGATATTAAAAAAATTGACCTTTTTTTTTCAATCGATTGAAAAATCATATATTTGGATTGATTGCCCCGTATCGAAAGTCTGAGGCGATTAATACTTTAACCATTCAACTAACAGCCATGAAACGATGCTTCTTGCCAAAAAGGGAAGGAATACTTCCTTCTCAAGGTGATGTGGGGCAGACTGGATTAGCCCGTCGCTTCCTATTTTTTTCCTTATTCAGCTTAATTTCTTTTTCTGCCATCGCCCAACAAAAATTAACCGGAAAGGTTTCAGTTGGCGATTCTACGATTGAAGGAGCAACTGTGCAGGTGAAAGGAACCAATGTAGCCTCACGAACTGATGCAGATGGTAATTTTTCAATTGATGCTTCGGCCAACAATATTCTCGTGGTTAGCTCCATAGGCTACATCACCCAGGAAGTAAAAGTTGGTACCAGTCGGCGTTTGCTTATTCAATTAGTTTCTGATGTGCAGCAAATGTCAGACGTGATTGTGGTTGGCTACGGCACACAACGCAAAGCTACTCTCACTGGTTCAGTCTCCCAGGTGTTAGGCGCTGATGTTGCAAAAAGCCCTTCTCCTAATGTCGCTAATTCTTTACAAGGCCGTCTTCCCGGGCTGACCGCGAACCAGCGCACTGGAACGCCGGGAAGGGATAACCCGCAGATTTTAATTCGTGGTACAGGCTCTGTACCGCCTCCCGGGGCAGATTTTAACGCATTGCTTAATCTTAATGCTCCTTTAGTAATAATTGATGGTGTGCCCCGTGATGATTTTGGAAGATTAAATCCGGATGATATAGAAAGCTTTTCGGTATTAAAAGATGGCTCTGCAGCAATTTATGGAGCGAGAGCTGCCAATGGTGTAATTCTGATCACCACTAAAAGTGGAACGAGAGGAAAAGCTGATTTTACTTTTTCCTATAATCATGCCATCAATAGCACCGACAAAGGTTCCTGACATGTTGGATGCAGCGACGTTTGCAGAAGTGTATAACGAAGGAGTATTTTACCGTACGGGTCGCGATCCAAACTACACGCCTCAATATACCAACGAACAAATTCAAAAAATGAGGGATGGTTCAGATCCTTTGTTGAATCCGAACACCGATTGGGTAGGGCTGACATTAAAGGATTCCTATATAAAAAATCTGAATCTTCCAGGTAAACGGAGGCAGCGATAAAGTGCGATACCTGCTTTCTTTTGGCTCCTTGCAACAGAATGGCAACTTCCGTGGTAACACAATGTTATATAAACAATATAACGCCCGGGTAAAAGTTGATATTGAATTGGTTAAAAATCTCACAGTCGGCGCCAATATTAGTGCCATTCTGAAAAGCGGAGATTATCCTGGCGGTGGAAATAACAATGATGGAAATATAGATTGGTATAATATTTTGGGCGCAAATCCCACCCTTGTGGGGGTCTATCCCAATGGCCTGATCGGTCCGGGAAGGCTCGCTCTAAATCCCCTGTTGAATGATGATCGTGGCTATAATCAGAAATTCTGATAACCCAATCTTCTCCACTTTTACGGCGAGTTATAAGATTCCATTTATCCAGGGGCTTAAGTTGGATGCTTCTTTCAATTATGATTTAAGAAACCAATCTCAAAGGGATTGGCAGGTTCCTTATTATTACTATGAGTACAATACAGGTACAGAGGATTATGATAAGAAGCTGGGATCCGGACTTTCAAATGCCCAGTTGAACGACCGCAGTAGTAAATGGACGACCATGCTTACGAACTTCAGGATTTCTTATGACAAGACCTTCCTGACCAACCATCATGTCGCAGCAATGCTGGGTTGGGAGCAGCAACAAAATACTTTCAACTTTGTCAGCGCTTTCAGGAAAAATTTTGTAAGTCCTGCTATAGATCAAATTGATGCCGGGATCAACTTCTGCCGACGACAAAGACAATGGCGGATCGGCGTCAAGGGGTGCCTATGATAATTATTTCGGCCGCGTTAATTACGATTTCAAACAAAAGTACCTGGTAGAATTTTTGTTCAGGTATGATGGCTCACCAATATTTCCCGAAGCAAAAAGATATGGCTTCTTCCCAGGCGTGTCGGCAGGATGGCGTTTATCTGAAGAAAACTTCTTTCAAAAAGCACTTCCTTTTGTCAATCAGTTAAAACTAAGGGCTTCCTATGGCGAACTGGGAAATGATCGCATTGACATCTATCAGTATTTACAGTCTTTTCTATTTAGACCGAGCCCGGATTTAGCACCCTACAGTTATGTGTTTGGTTCTGCTACTGTCCCTGCTATCGCTTCAGGCGTTTTGGCCAACCCGAATGTTACCTGGGAGCGGGCTAAAAAAACCGATGTAGGCATGGAAGCGCAACTCTGGAACGGGAAGTTAGGCGTAGACCTGACTTATTGGACGCAGAAAAGAAATAATATCCTTTATAAGCGCAACTTATCCGTGCCCGCTACATTCGGATTTCCAGCACTTCCGTATGAAAATCTTGGAAAAGTCAACAGCCATGGTTTTGAATTGGTCTTAAGTAATCGGGGCAATATTGGCAAGCAATTTACTTATAATCTCAGCGGCAATGTTGCTTACAACATAAGCAAAGCCGTTTTCCTTGATGAAGTGCCGCCTGCTGAAGAGTATCAAAAACTTACAGGAAAACCCGTTTTCACCGGGCTTTATTATGAGGCCGATGGAATATTCAACACCCAGGACGAATTGGACAAATATCCGCATGATCCTAATACCCAGGTGGGAGACATCAAAATTGTAGACCTTAATGGTGACGGGCAAATCAATTCCGGCGACCAGTATCGTGTGCCATACACCGCTGTGCCGAAATATGTATTTGGCTTAAATTCAAACTTTGCTTTTAAAAATTTTGATTTAAACATTCTGTTCCAGGGACAGGCCGGTGTAAGAAATTATGATGAGCAGGGCGGCTGCGCTGGGAGAAACTGATTTCACCAATACTACAGTTTGGCGGGCGACTGATCGGTGGTCGGCAACCAATCCTAATGGCAGCAAACCCAGGGCAGCAGCATATCAGCCGGGCAATACAACCTTCTTCTTGTTTGATGCCAGTTTTGTAAGGTTGAAAACAGTAGAATTAGGATATAGCATTCCCGCATCTATTTTGCAAAGAACAAAAGCGCTTAAAGGTCTTCGTGTTATATGTTAGTGGCTTCAATCTCGCTACCTGGGCCAAGGAAATTACATTCGCCGATCCCGAGTTTAACGGCGGCTTTTTCAACTATCCTCCTTCACGTGTAATCAATTTCGGCGCGTCGATTAAATTTTAAAAATTGCATTATGAAAAAAATAATAGCAATAATCATATTACTTTCCATCGTTCTTGCTTCCTGTAAGAAGAATGTTCTGGATATAGATCCTCAGATCGGCTTGCGGAAAGCGTCGTCTGGGCTGATGAATCGCCTGATCAAGGCTTATCACAATGAGTTGTACAATGCGATACCTCATGGCTTCTATATTCACATGTACTCGAAATACACAGATGAAGCCTATAATAGTGCTCCCTGTTGCGGAGCTGATATTTTTAAGTTAAACACGTACAATGCCAGACAATATCAGCCAGGCGGCGAGCGGAGACTTTTGGGGCGGTTATATGTATTACTGGAACCAGGGCTACACTTATGTGAGAAAAATAAATGTTTTTTTGGAAAAAATGGCGGATGCGGATGCGCTTGACTTTCAACGACAAGAACCGTCTTGTTGCTGAAGCCAAATTCGTCAGAGCCTTTATTTATTTTAATCTGATCGAAAGATTTGGAGAAGTGCCCATTAGTTACCCAATCTTATGATCAGTACAGATATTGGTTCAGTGACTTTCAAAAGAAATACTTTTGATGAATGTGTGACCTTCATGCAAAAGGATATTGATGAAGCATTGCCGGATCTTCCCGAAAAATATTGAGTCTACGGATGGAAATTATGGTCGGGCTACAAAAGATGCTTGTTATGCATTAGCATCCAGACTGCTTTTATATGCGGCTTCCCCTTTGTTCAATCCTACTCATGATAATCGCAAAATGGCAAAAAGCTGCTGCTGCTGCCGCAGTATTTACTGAAAATAACGACAGGGGATATTCGCTGTACCCCGATTACCGGAATCTGTTTAATCAGAATAGTGGTGCTGCCCAGAATGAATATATTTTCACCCGGAACTTTACTTCAAGCAATTTTCAACAAGCGCCTGCGAACAACCTCGGAAGGCGGTATGGTGCTTATGGAGGATGGTGGGCCAGTAACGGGCCTACGCAAAATTTGGTGGATGATTATGATATGATAAATGGAGAACCTGCATTTATTTGGTCCGGTAATACAAAGACGATTAATCCGGCTTCGGGGTATGATCCCAACCATCCATACTGGAACCGTGATCCGCGTTTGAAGCAAGATCATCTCATGATTCCTCTGTTTTCCATGGCGATCTTCTTGAAATGTGGGTGTCATCTACCGGCACTGAATTTGGGTATGACTCCTGGAAACAAAGCAGTGATAATCCTCGCAGCAGCTACTGGTTAAGAAAATTTATGCCGGAAAGTCAGCCGATTAGTTTTGCAGAACGCTATACTATTCCATGGCCGCATCTTTCGCCTGGCAGAGATTTATTTGAACTATGCAGAAGCAAAATTTGAATTAGGCGATGAAGCGAAATGCAGAGAGTATATTAATAAAGTAAGAGCCAGAGTTGGGATGCCGGACATACCCGCTACCGTAACAGGAGAGGCCTTAAGGGAACGGCTTTATAATGAGAGAAGAATTGAGTTGGCTTTTGAAAACCATCGTTTTTTTGATATCAGGAGATGGAAAATTGCAAACGTCGTCGAAAACAGGCCAATATATGGGATGGACATCTTTAAAGATTTGAACTACAGGAGTGAAAACTTATTCACCTGTACTCTTACTGCAAAAGAATCCCTACCAGGATAAATTGAATTTTCTTCCGATAGAAACTGCTGAGATCAGGAGAAATCCTGAACTGACTCAAAGTCCGGGCTACTAGTAATTTGTTCTAACGCAGAATAAGAGTTGTCAGGTGGAAAAGCGGCAACATATTAATACACCCAGATTCTGAATGGGATAAAGAGATTATGAAACGAAAGGGGTACAACTTTGCACAGAACTGATGACTCTATGAAAAACGGGAAAGGAAAAAATGCGCAAAGAAAAAGCCTGGCGAACGTGAATCTCCCACGCGTTATATTCGGCACCAGCAGTTTAGGAAATCTGTTTGGGATTATGAAAGAAGAAGCAAAGTTGGGCATTGTTGACGAATGTGTTCGGCTGTCAAAAAGCCCGGCGGTTTTTGATTCCGCCGGCAAATACGGCGCAGGACTTGCGCTGGAGGTGCTGGGCAAGTGTTTAAAGCGATTGAATGTGAGGCCCCAGGATGTGATCATCAGTAACAAACTAGGTTGGGTTCGCACTGAATTAAGAACAGAAGAACCCACTTTTGAACCAGGTGTGTGGAAAGATTTGAGGCACGACGCAGTTCAAAAAATCAGCTACGATGGCATCATGGAGTGTTATGAACAGGGTAATGAGCTCCTGGGAGGATACATTCCGCAAATGGTTTCGGTGCATGATCCCGACGAGTATGTCGCTGCCGCAAGAAATATTCAGGAAGCCCAACAACGTTATAAAGATATTTTGGGCGCGTATGAAGCACTTTTTGACCTGAAACTTCGGGGCAAAGTAAAAGCTATCGGCGTGGGCGCAAAAGACTGGCGGATAATACAAAGAATTGTAGGTGATGTAGACCTGGACTACGTGATGATTGCCAACAGCATGACCATAAAAAGCCATCCTCAGGAGTTGTTCGACTTTATCCAGAAATTAGGCCAACAAGGCGTGTACGTCATTAATTCTGCTGTGTTTCATTCAGGTTTTCTGGTCGGCGGCGATTATTATGACTATAAAGTAGTAACACGCGGTACTCCGGAAAGCGGGGCACTTTTTGAATGGAGAAAAGCTTTTTTTGAGGTGTGCCAGGATTTTGCTGTGAAACCCGCTGCTGCCTGTGTGCAATTTGCGTTGCATGTTCCTGGTGTAAAGGGCATTGCATTGAATACCACCAACCACGTCAGGGTGAAAGAAAACCTTGAAATGGCGAAACTGACATTGCCGATTGAATTCTGGGAAATTTTAAAAACAAAGGGATTGATTCATGAAATTGTTCAAAACAAACCTCGGCTCGCCTCTTAAAGTACAGAATTAGGAGTTCGTTTTACAACCTAACATAGGAAATGAAAACATTGGTATGCGTTGAACCGCGAAAGCTTGAGTACAAAGTGGGCAATAACCCCGAACCGAAGAAAGGCGAGGCCATTGTCAGAATCAAACGCATTGGAATATGTGGTACAGACCTGCATGCATTTGAGGGCAAACAGCCTTATTTTAGTTATCCCCGTATCCTTGGTCACGAACTGGCTGGCGAATTGGTTGAATTTGATGGTGCTCCGGGTTTTAAAGTGGGCGACGCTGTTACGTTTATTCCTTATTTTAATTGTGGCACTTGTATAGCTTGCCGCAACGGGAAACCCAATTGTTGTGCACAAATGCAGGTGTGTGGTGTGCACGTTGATGGCGGCATGGTGGAATATTTATCTGTTCCCGCTTCTTCACTGGTGCATGGTGAAGGATTGAGTTTTGATCAACTAGCCCTTGTAGAGCCGTTGGCCATTGGCGCCCATGGCGTTCGCAGGGCTGGGGTTAAACCAGGGGAATTTGTGCTGGTGATCGGTGCCGGCCCCATCGGCCTGGGAACCATGGAATTCGCACGAATAGCTGGCTCACAGGTCATTGCTTTAGACATCAACGACCAACGTTTGCAGTTCTGTAAAGATAAACTGCAAGTGCCGCATGTGATTAATGCGCTTTCTTCTAACGTCACAGAACAATTAAGAACTATAACCAGTGGCGATATGCCCACTGTGGTGATCGATGCCACCGGAAGTTTGAAAGCCATCAACACTTCCTTTCAGTACATGGCACACGGTGCTCGTTACGTCCTGATCGGATTGCAGAAAGGGGATATTGCTTTCAGTCATCCTGAGTTCCATAAAAGAGAAGGTACGCTCATGAGTAGCAGGAATGCCACGCGACAGGATTTTGAACACGTAATCAATAATCTCAAGAAAGCAGAGATAAAACCCACAATGTATATAACGCATCGTGTGGTATTCGATCAAGTGAAGAAAGAATTTGAAGGTTGGTTAAATCCGGCAAGTGGTGTGATTAAAGTCATGATTGAGATGACAGACTAATGACCGTGGTATCGATAATTCTGTGATTTAAGGCAAGCAGGATAGGGATAAGTTGGTGGAAAATTGGGCTTCATGCCTGACATTTAAAATAAGAGAAAATGAAGAATGCATTTTCGTTGAGGACCATCTCATGTTCTATTCAAACTATTAAGAAGATCTGCCTGGTTTTGCTCTGGATACTGATGATCTTTCACAGAACTGTAGTTAGGGCACAAACCCGCCATTTGTCTCCAGGTTCAAAGGAGATGGTACTTTGGTATAATAAGCCTGCAGATAGTATTTGGCTTGATGGACTGTTTATCGGAAACGGTTACATGGGTGCCAATGTCTTTGGAAAAACTGTGAGCGAGAGGATCGCTTTAAATGAATCCACTTTCTGGTCTGGAAGACCCCACGATTACAATGATCCTGATGCACATAATTATTTTGAAAAAATAAAGCAACTTGCCTTTGCTGACAAATTCAACGAAGCGGAGAAAATGGCGAACGAGCATTTCTACGGAAAACCGGCAGCACAGCAAGCATATCAACCGTTAGGCGACTTTATTCTGAATTTTAAAGAGACAGGTGATTCAATAAAAGACTATTACCGGCAGTTAGATTTGGAAACAGGAGTGGTTAACATAAGTTACACTATTGGCAAGGTAAAAATGCATCGCGAAATATTCATGTCTTACCCGGATCATGTGATGGTTATGAAAGTATGGGCAGATCTGCCCGGCCGTGTATCAGTGGAAGCAAAATTGAAGAGCTCTTTTACAGATGAAACAAGTGCAAATAATAACAGACTTGTCTTAAACGGAACGTGGAGGTATATCCCAAAAAGAGAAAGCTGGCTTATAGCAAAGGTGGAAGGAAATGGAATGCGGTTTCGAACCGAGATGATGGCTATTCCGGAAAAGGGAACGCTGATGACAACCGACTCGAGCCTTACGGTGAGTCAGGCAAATTCAGTGACATTTATTCTTACTGCCGCCACAAGCTTTGTAAACTATAAAGATATAGATGGCGATCCCGCATCCAAGTGTAATAAAATATTTGAAGGAGTACAGGGGAAAGATTACGAAACGCTGAAAAAAGTTCACCTGGATGATTTTGGCGGATTAATGAACCGGGTTCATTTGAAAATCGGAGATCCAACTATTAATGAAAAACCAACGAATGAACGAGTTGACGACCTCAAAAAGGGCCTGCCTGATCCGGATTTGATATCCAAACTATTTCAATTTGGCCGGTATATGCTGGTGTCGAGCAGCAGGGAGGGCAGCGAACCGGCAAATCTTCAGGGAAGATGGAATGAGGATTTGTTGCCTAACTGGGGGAGTAAATATACCGTCAACATCAATACTCAAATGAACTACTGGCCTGCAGAAGTGACCAATTTATCTGAATGTCACACGCCACTGTTTCATATGCTGGAGGACTTATCCGAGAGTGGAGCCAAAACAGCAAAGACGTACTATAGTGCCGGCGGTTGGGTGGTGCATCATAATACCGATTTGTGGCGGGGTACCGCACCTGTTGACGCGGCCAGGTACGGGATGTGGCCAGTGGGGGGAGGTTGGCTCTGTCAGCACATCTGGGAACATTATCTTTTTACGGGAGATGTCAATTTTCTAAAACAATATTATCCAATTATGAAGGGATCGGCTCAATTTCTTCTGGATATTATGGCCGAGGAACCCAAACATCATTGGTTGGTTGTTCCATTTTCGATGTCGCCCGAGCAGGGATATTTTGTTGACGATAGTAGCAAAGAAATATTTTTAAGTACTTCGACTACTATGAACGTTGGCATCGCTAAAGACCTGTTTCTGCACTGCATTGAGGCAGAAAAACTATTGAAAATTAATTCGGAATTCGGAAAAAAACTAGCCTCAGCGCTGGAAAAAATACCACCTTATCAAATTGGAGAAGATGGTTTGTTGCAAGTCTGGATTGAGGATTGGAAACGAGGAAACGAAGGACATAATATGTCTGCCAACTTTGGGTTCTTTCCCGGAAACTCTATTACACTAAGGGGAACTCCGAAAATTGCTACCGCCATACAAAAATGGTTGGAGCCCCGTCAGGCAAGGACCAGTTGGGTAAGTGCCTGGGATATTTGCGATTGGGCAAGGCTCGAAAACGGCAAAAAGGTGGATTCTGTTATCCGCGATTTTTTTCGGATGCCTGAACCTGGACTCGAAGGGTTACCAAGGCGAGGAGGAATTGGAAACAATCTCCATAATACTAACAGTAATCAGTCTGATGCTAATTTTGGCTTCACCGCGGCCATTGCAGAATGTCTTTTACAAAGTCATGCCGGAGAACTATCCTTGCTGCCGGCCCTTCCCTTCAGCTGGGGCAGCGGTTCGGTGGTTGGATTACGAGCCAGAGGAGGATTTGAGGTAGACATGAGCTGGAAAAACGGTAAGCTGACCACATGCGAGATCAGATCAATTCTTGGTAGACCATGTAAAGTTCGATATGGTGGAAAGACCGAAACATTTAATGTGCCCGCTGGTAAGTCGATAAAAATTAGCGGAAAGATATAGTGACACTGGCAATCAACGCGAATAAGGGAACGGGCTTTTAGATTTTCATTAACAGTGGGTGCATAAGTGATTAAATAAAAAAATAATGAAGCATTTATTTTCAGCTTTCTTTTTGTTGATAACAACGGCGAGTTTTTCACAAACCAACTCCGATTTAAAACTTTGGTATAAACAACCCGCTGGCCATACCTGGGAGAATGCATTGCCCATTGGAAACGGGCGGCTGGGTGCTATGATTTATGGAAACGTGGAAAAAGAAACGATACAATTAAATGAACATACGACTTGGAGCGGAAGCCCCAATCGCAATGACAATCCGCTAGCATTCGATTCTCTGGCCTTGATAAGGCAACTCATTCTTGACGGAAAGAGAAAGGATGCAGAACGGGTCGTAAACAATTCCGTCATTACCAAAAAATCTCATGGCCAAAAATTTGAACCGGTAGGCAGTCTGCAACTGACTTTTGACGGACATGAAAATTTTTCTAACTACTACAGAGAATTGGATATCGAAAAGAGCCGTTACGAAAACTTCGTACACAGTTAATGGTGTAACCTATACAAGAGAAGCACTGGCATCCTTCCCTGATCGTGTCGTGGTAATGCGCTTGACGGCCAGCAAGCCGGGTAGTATTTCATTTACATGCTTTTTTTACTACCCCTCAAAAAAGGGCAACCATGAAAACAACTCCTTCGAAGGAGCTAACCATTTCCGGAACTACCTCTGACCATGAAACGGTGAAAGGCATGGTGAATTATAAAGGCATTGTGCGCATGAAGCTGGAAGGCGGAAGTTTACAGTGCAAACGATACTTCGCTCATGATTAAAGATGCCAATGCTGCAACCATTTATATTTCCATCGCCACCAACTTTAATAATTATGAAGACATCAGCGGTGATGAAAATAAAAGAGCAGCTGATTATTTGAACAAAGCATTTCCGAAATCTTTTGCTGCAATCTTGCGCGGCTCATGTTGCCGCGTATCAAAAATATTTTAATCGGGTAAAACTGGATTTGGGCACTACCGATGCTGCGAATCTTCCAACGGATGAACGGTTGAAAACATTTTCAATTCAGTCAAATGATCCTTCGTTTGTAACACTTTATTACCAATTTGGCCGTTATCTTCTGATTTCTTCCTCTCAGCCGGGCGGTCAGGCAGCTAATCTGCAGGGCATATGGAATGACAAGATCAATCCGCCATGGGATAGCAAGTATACCATCAACATCAATGCAGAAATGAATTATTGGCCCGCTGAAAAAACGAACCTTGCTGAAATGCATGAACCATTTTTGCAAATGGTAAAAGACATGTCTGTTGCAGGACAACAAACGGCAAAAGATATGTATAATGCCAGAGGCTGGGTAGCGCACCATAATACAGATATATGGCGTGCAACCGGCGCTATTGATGGAGCTAACTGGGGGCTTTGGAATGCATCCGGCGGATGGACCAGTCAGCATCTTTGGGAGCATTATTTATATAGTGGAGATAAAAGTTTTCTTGCTTCTATCTACCCGATTTTAAAAGGCGCTTCCACTTTTTATGTTGATTATCTTAGTGGAGCATCCAATCATATCATTGGCTGGTAATTAATCCTGATGAATCGCCGGAAAATACTCCAAGCGCACACCAGGGCTCTGCGCTGGATGCAGGTGTGACCATGACCAACCAGATCGTTTTTGAATTATTCAGCTACTACTATAAAGGCTGCGGAAATTTTGAAAAAAGATGCAGCTTTTATTGATACTTTGAAACAAATGCGTAAGCGTCTGCCACCAATGCATATTGGGCAATATGGTCAGTTGCAGGAATGGCTGGATGATATCGATGATCCAAAGGATAATCACCGGCATATTTCCCATCTCTATGGTTTGTTTCCTTCCAATCAAATATCTCCTTATCGCACGCCGGAATTATACAACGCAGCAAAAAATACGTTGATTCAGCGTGGTGATGTATCAACCGGCTGGAGTATGGGATGGAAAGTGAACTGGTGGGCAAGAATGCTGGATGGTAATCATGCATATAAATTGATTCAAAACCAGCTTTCTCCTGTGCTACAACGGGTACGAGCTATGGAGGTGGTGGCGGCACTTACAACAATCTTTTTGATGCTCATCCTCCATTCCAGATCGATGGCAATTTTGGTTGTACCTCCGGTATTACCGAAATGCTGATGCAAAGTGCCAATGGCGATCTTCATTTGTTTCCGGCCCTTCCCGATGTATGGCGGTCAGGCAGTATCAGCGGATTGCGTGCCATAGGAGGATTTGAAATTGTAAGTATGGAATGGAAAGAAGAGAAGCTAGTAAAAGTAGTGATCAAATCAACATTGGGCGGTAATCTTCGTTTGCGCGTGCCCAATACTTTGAAATCAATTGCAGGTGGTATAGTAAAGAAAGCAAGAGGAAAGAATACTAATCCGTTTTACCAGGTAGAAGAAACGCCCGCGCCGGTTGTTTCCGAAAAAGTAACTATTGCGCCACTGCAGTTGAAAGAAACCATGCTATATGATTTACCGACCGCAGCAGGGAAAACCTACACGCTGGTGGCAGAATAAGTGGCTGTTCGTTAGCCGCTGAACTCTTAATCATACAAACTGTATATAATGACTATCAAATTTTCGCTGATCTTCTTGATTACCGCATTAGCAAATGGTGTTTGTTTGGCGCAAAATAGTACATCCTCAATAGTTGAAGACTTCGAGCCTTCTGTCTTAAATCAACCGGGACAGGAATACCCACAGGTAAATTCGCAGCGGTATGCAAGGTTCCGTATTAGAGCACCGAAAGCCGACAGTGTCAGGGTAAGCCTTGGATTGGGTGGTAAGGGAGGAACGATCCTGAACAAAACCGATAGTGGTTATTTCATTGGCACCACCGCCGGACCCATGGATGAAGGCTTCCACTATTACCGTGTGACTGTAGACGGCGGCACTTTTAATGATCCCGGAACATTGAATTATTATGGTTCCATACGGTGGGAAAGCGGTATTGAAATTCCTGCCCACGATCAGGATTTTTACACGCTAAAAAGTGTTCCTCATGGGCGTTTACAGCAAGTTTTATTTCCTTCACCGAGCACCAAAACTTCTCGTCGTGCGTTTGTCTACACTCCGCCAGGATATGAGAAAGATGCAAAGACCAAATATCCGGTGCTGTATTTACAACATGGCTGGGGCGAAGACGAAACAGCATGGAGTAACCAGGGTCATGCTAATCTGATTATGGACAACCTGATTGCAGAAGGCAGGATCAGGCCTTTTATGATTGTAATGGCTTACGGGATGACTAACGATGTAAAGCCGGGTGGTCTCCGGAATTTCGACATAAAGCCATTTCAAACCGTTCTCGTCGACGAATTAATTACTTATGTAGATGCCAATTTTCAAACAATGCCCAACCCTGCTAATCGCGCAATGGCAGGTCTTTCGATGGGTGGCTTTGAAACACATGCGATCACTCTTGCGCGTCCGGACGTGTTTTCTTATTATGGGCTTCTAAGTGGCGGTATTTACGATCCGAACGAAATCAAAGACAAATCCAAAGTGAAACTTATTTTCCTTAGTTGCGGCAGTAAGGAAAACCCGGAGCGTGTTAGCAATGCTGCCGCCGCACTCAAGGAGGCAGGGTTTAATGCAGTTTCTTATATTTCCGATGGCACAGCACATGAATTTCAAACCTGGCGCCGCAGCCTTAAAGAACTGGCGCCACTACTTTTCAAGAATTAATGCGGAACAATTATGAGACGTCAATTTGTGTTATTGATTTTATTATGCGGATTTGCTTCTACCTTATGCGGCCAACAAACCTACACGAATCCAATCCTGGCCGGCTTCTATCCGGATCCAAGCATTTGTCGTGCCGGTGATGACTATTATATTGTCAACTCTTCATTTGCTTATTTTCCGGGCCTTCCCATCTTTCATAGTAAGGATCTGGTAAGTTGGAAACAGATTGGGCATGCACTTGACAGGCCGGACCAGCTTCCTTTAATCGGAGCTGGAGTTTCAAGAGGTTTATTTGCCCCATCAATTTCGTATAACCATGGCAAATTTTACATAGTATGTACGTTGATCGATCGCGGCGGGAATTTCGTGATTTCGGCCGATAATCCTGCGGGGCCCTGGAGTGATCCAGTCTATATAAATGGCGTGAATGGTATCGATCCGTCCCTGTTTTTTGATGACACCGCGGATAAGGCATATATCGTTTACAATAGCGATCCGCCCGGCCATAAAACGCTTTGGAATGGACATCGATCTATTCGCATGTATGAATTTGACTACAAAGACAACAAACTAATTGGGGAGGAGAAGCTTTTGGTTAATGGGGGAGTAGACACTTCGAAACATCCAGTATGGATTGAGGCTCCGCATATATACCATATCAACGATTGGTATTACCTAATGTGTGCAGAAGGCGGCACCGAATTTAATCACTCAGAGGTGATATTCCGCAGTAAATCACCCGAGGGGCCGTTTATCCCTTGGGAAAAAAACCCCATCTTAACTCAGCGGCATTTGGATCCTGGAAGAAAAAATCCGGTAACGACAGCTGGACATGCCGATCTTGTTCAGACACAAAATGGAACCTGGTATGCAGTCTATCTCGCCTGCCGGCCATACGAAGGTGATTTATACAATATTGGACGGGAGACCTTTTTAAATCCTGTTAGCTGGACAGCCGATGGCTGGCCGGTCATTATACACGGAGACGACTTGGTGCAATATCGCTATCCACTTCCTTTACCTAACGTCAATAACAAGCCAATCAATCCATTTACGGGGAACTTTATTTACCGGGACGATTTCGATGAAACTGTGCTGAACTACCGTTTTCTTTTTCTAAGGACGGTAACCGAAAAATGGTACACAACCACCGAGAAAAAAAGCAGTTTAGGCCTTCAATTAAGAGCTGAAACTATTTCAGGAAAAAGTAATCCTTCATTTGTTGGTTTCCGACAGAGCCACCATCGGGCTGAGGCTGCAACAAAGCTCGAATTTCTGCCCTCTGCCGACAATGAAAAAGCAGGACTTGTTATTTTTCAAAATGAAGGCAACTTCTACTATGTCTGTAAATCGCTCAATAATGGTAAGCCTGTCGTACAGCTGTTTCAGGGCACTACAGATTCGATGAAAATGAATCTACTTAACCAAAAAACTTTATCGTCAGCTCAACAGGGCGTGTTTTTTAAGATAGAACCGAAGAATGACATTTACAGCATTACTTTTTCAATAGATGGGAAAGGTTGGACAAAGATTCAGGACGTTGATGGCACTATTCTTAGCACCGCAAAGGCAGGAGGTTTTGTGGGAAGCGTATTTGGCCTTTATGCCACTTCATCAGGAAAACCAAGTACTACAAAAGCATATTTTGATTGGTTTGAATACAAAGGCAAGGACCCTGTTTTTCAACAGTGAAGAATTGTAAACAGCAAGGGTAATGTCCTGCTGAGCAATGGAAATTCCCGGCGTTTGTAATTTCTTTGATTCTGGCATCGTCTAATTTTGTTCTATCCTTTTGAAGATCCGTGGGTAATGCTGGTGAGGCATCACACTAAAGAAATCCGTGGCAATTAGCGCCCCTGTTTGATGCACTTCAACACAATACTTTGATTTCCCCGCGTTACGTGGATAAAATAAACACCGGGCCGATAGAGATTTCCGAAATCAATGGAACCATTGGACATCGTAATTCTTTGCTCTATCAATTTTCCCGAAATGTCAACCACCCGGAACTGAATAGCTTCGACGCGGTTGCTTTGCGAATTCAGTCTAAAGAAATTGGATGTGGGATTCGGCAACAGGCTGACTGTTAAGCCTGCCTTGTTATTCGAAACTCCATCAACAATGTTATTATCGCCAGAGACACTTCCGAGGGGCGAGGCAGGACAGATAACTGTAACGGTGAAGCTGCAGGTTTTTTCTGTCGCTTGTACAATCCTGTATGTAACGGTAGTGGTACCCTTATTAAAAATTCGCCTGCTTGCGGTGCCGTTGCCGCTGCCAACAGTAGCGCCGGAAAGGGAATAACTGATTCCGAACGTCCCGCTTGCCGGTGACACCGTCGGATCGATTCCTGTTACGGTAGCCGTGCATTTACCCGGATCGGATGGAACTATTTTTGATAACGGACAGGTTAATGTCACCGCAAAACTGCCAAGTTGGTAGGCTGCGGTCACTCCGATGCTTGGACCAAAATCGTAACTTCCCGAAGCATATAATCTGTGACCGGATAAAACGATCTGGCTAATTCTGCTTGGACCCGAAGGAATAGTAGTAACCTGTTTTCCACCACTGCCAAATCCGGGATCGAGCGTGCCATCCAACCTTAGGCGCGCAAGCGCAAACTGCCATCCATTGGCAAACCCTCCAACAACCGATTTTCCATCGGGTTGCACTACGACGGACGTTGCCTCGTCCTGCTGCGCATAACTGATAGTAACAATTCCATCACCACTATAGGTGTTGTCCAGATTGCCATTTATATTGTAACGCGCTACCAGAAAACTGGTATTCAATTCAGTTCTGAGCGCCCCGGCGACTACAATCTTTCCGTCTCCCTGCAGCGCAACAGACTGCGCATCATTTTGCCAGCCGAGTAAAAAGTTCTTCACCTGCCGGCCATCTCCACTGAATGTGTTATCTGGAGTGCCGTTGGTGTTGTAGCGTGCGAGCGCAAAATAGGACGTGAGCGTGCTATCCAGACTGCTGCCTACAGCGAGAATTTTACCATCTTTCTGTATCACCAGGTCGTTCGCGATGTCATCGGCATCAAAATTCGTGGTCAGCCTTCCATCGAAACTAAAGGTGTTATCCAGAGTACCATTAGTATTAAAACGTACGACCGCAAAGTCAGACATAAACGACGTAGGGTTGATCAGCCCTCCAGCTACCACTATCCTGCCATCGGGCTGAACTGCGATAGAAGTGATATAGCTTGCCACTCCGAAATTAGTGAGGACCTTTCCGATGTTATTGAATGTGACGTCCAATGATCCGTTCGTATTATATCGCGAGACAGCAACACGCCCGTTTGATTCTCCTGCCACCAGGATCTTTCCATCGCTTTGTATGGCTATTGCAGTACCTACATCATTGTTGCCGAAATTTGTGATGAGCCTTCCATTGTAGTCAAAACTGTTGTCGGGCACGCCATTCGGAAAAAATCGCGCAACAGCAAAGTCAAAATTTCCCGGCGAACCCTCTGTTTTGTGTTGCACAACTCCTGCTGCGATGAACTTGCCGTCTGCCTGCACGGCGGCGCACGTAAAGAAGACTGGAGCATCGGTTGGCAAAAATGAAAGAAGGAGTCCGTCCGAGCTAAAAGCCCCATCCAGAACGCCGGCTGTATTGTAGCAGGTTAAACCAAGGTCGTAGTTGCTGTCATTAAATGATTCTCCAGCCAATAATATTTTCCCGCCCGCCTGGATCAGTACGGAATAAGCAGCGTCGTAAAGTCCAAAGTCTTTTTGTTGTTTGCCGTCGCCACTGAACGTCAGGTCCAGACTTCCGTTTGTGTTATACCGGGCAACGCCATAATTCTGTGTCACGTTTGTCGCTATCCCCGCAACGACCAACTTACCATCCGATTGTAAGGCAAGTGCAAAGGCAGCGTCATGATCGCTGGAGAAATCGGTAGTTTGTTTGCCATCTGTACTGAAAGTATTATCGGGCAATCCGCCAGAGGTGTATCGTGCCACTGCGAAATTACCATTGCCCGCGATGTCACCACTTTCAAATGCAGTACCGGCGGCAACGATTTTGCCATCTGGCTGGATTGCGATGGCGGAGCCATAATCGTCGAAACCAAAATCAGTGGTTTGTTTTCCGTCGCCACTAAATGTGTTGTCCAATATCCCGGTGGTGGTATACCTTGCGAGGGCAAAATTCAGTGACCCGGTAACTGGATCTTCAGCGAGGCCCACAACGACGATTTTTCCGTCAGATTGAATCGCTACACCATGCGCTTCATCGAAAAAACCAAAACTCGTGACCTGTTTGCCGTCTCCACTAAACGTGTTATCCGGCGACCCGTTCGTGTTGTATCGCGCCAATCCGAAATCAACTCCGGCGGCACCGGCGACCACGATTTTTCCATCCGCTTGTATGGCGACACCGAAGGCCATATCGTAGAAACCAAAATCCGTTATCCTTGTACCGTTGATACCAAAGGTGCTGTCGACCTGGCCGTTGGTTTTGAAGCGCACTACTGCAAAGTCACCATCAACGAGATAGGTGTTTCCCGCGACAACCAGTTTTCCATCGGATTGAAACTTCGCATCTTTGAATCCAACGTTTATCACTTTCGTGAAACCACCACTGCCATAGGAAGGGTCGAGCGTGCCATTAGAAAAATATCGGGCGACGACTCCCTGGTCGAATGATAGCGAGATGATGGCCAATATTTTGCCATCTGCCTGCTGTAACAATTTTTGTCCGCTCTCTGACTGTATGTTGCCCATCACAAAACTGGATGTCTGAATACCGTCTTGATCATATGCCGGATCGAGCTGACCGGCCTGGGAAAAACAAAACATTTTCACACCTATAAGGAGGAATAGAAGTGCATACTTTCTCATAAAATAGTTGTTGATAAGGTCAATGGAACTATCGGACCTGAACATTTAGCTTCCGGGACAAATTTTTTGGAAGGGGTGTATTCATTAGTTGCCCTGGTGGAGTACCGGCGCTCAACTGATTGACGGACCAGCGTGCAATTTTGATCAGGTCATCTTTGCTACGCAATCCTACCTGGGATCGGGTAAACGGGTTTCTACGTTGGCTGATGAGTAGTTTGCCCGCGTTGGAGATATCGTACCCGTAGTTACCCGCCAGTGCGGGCTGGATGCTAATCAGGTATCCTTTGTAAGCGACCTGGTCTGTTTGCGGACGATGCTGCAGTCTTGCCATTTGTCGCGCGCTCAATTCCTCTGACGAAGGTTTTACCTGCGCAAAGAGAGAACTGTAAAGGAAGAACACAATGATGGAGAGAAAGATATGCTTTGGCATAGCAGTTTGTTTAGGGGTATTAGAGATGGGTAACCTATCGGTAGGCGGTTAATGTGTTAATTACGATTACATCTTGTGAAATTTTGATGGGATACTGGTGCAACTGATGTGAAGTAAATAGGGGAGCGAATAGGGAGTCTGTCAAAGCGTAACTGGGGCTTTAAAAGTGCTACTGAAGATATGACATTTTAGCCTGATCTATATTTTTTTTATTGCTGCATTTTTTCGTATTGTAAATGACGAGATGGCGACTCAGGTGTTCGAAAAAACGGGCGTTAACGTGTGTCGTTGGCTTTAAATCTGAATGAGCTTTATATTCAATAAAGTGAATTTGGCTTTCCCGGCTTCACAATACGGAATGCTCCATCTTTCACCCATTCTATTTCAGTAAATGCCAGCCTCCAGTAATCTCTATCACCAACGGTAGAAGTCCGGTACCATTTGTTGTTGTGTTGAACTACTTCGCAAGCGAATCCCAAATCAACGCGTTTTCCCTTGAATGTATTATCATAATAGTTTACCTCGCTTTTCATAAAATTTGTGGGATCATCCGACAAAGCATATTGCCAGTTGCCCATCATTATCCATTTATTATTCAGCGGATGTTTTTTTATTACCATGCTTTCTGTAGTGCCAGCTTCCTTTTTGAACCCTTCCCAGCTGTCTAACGTATGACCGAAATTTCTGGTTGTATCGAGCTTTGGAAAAAGCGCGCAGGTGCCCATGAATTTCCAATTAAGAAGGTCTGCCGATTGTGATATATATACTTCATCCCTGGGTTCACCATTCACGATTTGACCGCTTCCTGTACTGTATAATAACCACCGGTTGTTTTCTTCATCCCGAACCACATTGGAATCCCTGCCAGGTATTCCCAATCCTTTGACCGGATCATCGACTTTTACCCAGTCTGTAAGATCATTGGATACCGCCATTCCCTGTGTTTCTTTATGCCCCTTTCCGTCAAAGGGATGATGATGTCCGAGCTTCCGGTATTCCATTGGCCGGTGAGGATGTACAACTCCAGTATAGAACATGTAAAATTTGTCTCCCGCTTTCATACAAAAGGGCGCCCATACTTCATGCTGGTCATATGTGCCTTTCCGAAGAGAAGGGTGCATTACGTGCCCCCTGAATTCCCAGTCAACCAAATTTTTACTTACACTCCAGGAGAAAGTTTCTTCATTACCGTTATATCCGTGATAATATCCTCTCGTACCACTGATGGAAAATAAATGCCACCAGCCATCTGTATAAACAAACGTTTGATCCTTTATATATTCACCAGGCGGAGCATAATCGCAGTTTGTAGGATCTTCATCGTTCGATAAATTAGTTAAGTAAGAAGCTTTATTCGATAATGGCGCGACGGAAATCAATGAAGGAGCGACTATATTGCTTAGAAATTTGCGTCTTTCCATTTGCTGAATTGTTTTCTTTAAAAAGTTTTCAATCAAAACTGTTGAAAACTCCTGATCAGTTAAGAGGGTTAATGTAATGATTTATCTAAGTGCAGGGAGCGTTGATGTGATAGGTAGCGAGGATCCTTAAGCAGTTACCAAACCGTTGAGGTTCAGCAAATGCCCGTATTCTTTCATCA
Organism: uncultured Chitinophagaceae bacterium; assembly: GCA_963808065.1. Lineage (GTDB taxonomy): Bacteria > Bacteroidota > Bacteroidia > Chitinophagales > Chitinophagaceae > Flavitalea. Next base: position 256,444 of record CAWEEK010000002.1, on the reverse strand, counting down.
ATAATTTAAGTTCAGCGACCTCTTCGGAAAAAGCCTGCCACATGCTGTCGGCGTGCGCGATTTTTTTAGCGGCTTCCGCAGCTTTCTCGTATTCATTAAAGTCGCCCAGGCCAAGATGTGCCTCCGCCTTATTCACCAGGATCCAGAATTTCTGTTCATCCCTCGCAACCTGGTGATCGCTTGAAAGTTCCTGATCACCCTGCGGAGATGGAAACGCCTTATTTTCTTTATCCATGATCTCATTCCAGTTCTCTTCGCATAAGGCAAGTACCTTTTTGCGAATTCGGTTAGCCAGCACCATGTCAGCAATTTTGTCTGTTATTTCCGGATAGATTTTTGTTGCCACTCGTTTGTTTAGTAAAAATGCCAGGTTGATGCCATGGTAGCGATTCTGCACCAGATGGTATCCTCTTTCGTAATATCCAATTGCTTTTTGCAGGTGTTGTTCATCTGCCTCTGCTTCATACAATCTTTTTTCTGCTTTGCCCGCAAGGGTTACCGTTTCAGGATCGTTTGTATGCTCAAGATCCAACAGGTTTAGCAGCCTTATGGATTCTTTCAGGGCTGAAACGTTGTCGGGTTCCTTGGCTTTGTAAGTGGCAAATGCAAGCCGCTGTACCAGGTACGGATCGTATGTATATTTGTGGTCAGGCTCCCTGTTCATTTCAGCAATTGCGCTGCCAAAAAAAAGTTTTGCTGCAGGGTAGTCTCTTTTACTCAATGCATGTTCCCCCCTGTCAATTAATAGCGATAAAGAAGGATTCGCGGACAGATCGCCATCAGAACCTGGCTCATGTTCACCTATTGCATTCCTGATTTCTGCATTCAACTCTCTGATCACTTTTGCGGCCTTCTTGCGGATAGACGGTGGGATAAGTTCATGTAAATGCGTGTACACAGGACTATCCGGGTCCTCCGCCTGCAAGACGGAATCGAGTGTTTCTCCCAGCACGTTTCTAAATCGTTCTACTTCCTCGAAGTCGATCGCACTTCCCAGGTGAGTGTAGCTGGTGATTTTGATGTGGTTTAAATCAAACGGGTACGCGAGCTTGTCTTCTGATATAACTATCGTGGTTCGGCGCCTGAGTGCATGGCGGATACCTAGTTCATAAAAGGCGTTTACGTTCGCCGTCGAGATATCGGCAATCACCACATCCGCATCCAGCAGTTCCCGGTACATGTAAATGTCGATGGCTCCGGAATGCCGGATCTCATCTGCGCGAATACAGGTGAGGCCCCTGCTCTCCACGACAGGTTTAATCAATACTTTGTAAGACTTGTTGAGATCGAGTTGACGGCCGGTTGCGAGGTCGGTTTTGATGCCGAAGCCCATAACCACAAAACAACGTTTTTGTGCTGATTTTTCTTTAAGGCCATTCATAAAGAGTCTTTTAGGATATAAGTACCTGCGAACGGTATTTAATGATCCGCGCAAGAGTAATTTACTTAATTTATTTATGGAAGGCACAGTAAACGGCATCGAAGTGGCCCCACAGGGTCCCTTTCACGATTGCCGGCTGCCCAATACGGATTCCAAAGAAATCCCTAACTTGCATAAAAACTAACTGTTCCCTGAAACAAACTGTGTTAATATCGCTCCTGCTTCTGCTGGGTTTTAACTGGATAGGGTACCGCCTGCTGATCAATTTGATGGAGAGTAAAGCAGACATCACTCTCGAAGCAAAGATTGACAATTCCGACTACGACGAATCATCATTAATTGAGATCAGAATTCCTCTGAACGCGCCATATCTTTCTAATAATTTAACTGCATTCCAGCGTTACGACGGTGAGCTTGAACTCGACGGTGTCCATTATCAATATGTAAAACGCAAGGTTGTAAACGGCGAGCTTGTTTTATTATGCTTGCCCAACAAAAGCAAAACCGAGCTGCATAATTCGAAAAAAGAATTTTTCAAGCTGGTAAACGATCTTAACCAGACCCAGAATAAAAACAAAAGCAATACGTCAAATTTCAAAAGTGTAACCACTGAATATAAAAAGGAAAGCAATGCCTGGGCAATACCAACTCTGCCAGCGCTAATCCTTGAACACGATAATGTTATTAAACCTCATGTTGCTGAAGGCTTCAATTTCATTCCCAAACAACCCCCTAAAGCATAGATGAATTGGGCTTCGCCCTTGTTCATTTTGCATTTTCTCTCAATCATCTCAAAATATTACATGAAGCTGAATTCACCATTAGCTGCTGTAAAAGCAGTGCGTGTTGTATCGTCCGCGATAAGAATTCAACCAAACTAACACCTACGTTTATGAAAAAGCTATTAATTTTCACAGTTATCATGGCAGCATGTTTCAATTATGTAAATGGCCAGGGCTGCGTGGCAATAAGGAGTACCGGTGCCGTTTGCACAAAACAAGACCCTTCATTGGAAGCGAAAGGCTGGCAGTTAAACACTTCTTATCGTTATTTCAGATCGTTCCGCCATTTCGTGGGAAAGGAAGAACAACACGAACGCATTGAAAAACATACGCAGGTAATCAACTGGCAGCATACGCTTAATCTGAACGTACAACGTCAGTTCAACAATCGCTGGTCGCTGGCTGTCGATTTGCCCTTGATCACAAACAGGAGGTCATCATTATATGAGCACGGTGGCAACGCTGCGGGACAATCGGGCCGCCACAACACTTCGGCCTCTGGCATTGGCGACCTCCGAATAAGTGGTTACCATTGGCTGATCGACCCCTTGAAATCAATGAAGGCTAATGTTCAGGTTGGTCTGGGAGTGAAGTTTCCGACCGGCAATTACAAGCACGAGGACGTTTTCTACAAAGGAGACGGAGCTGAGGCAAAGGGCCCTGTAGACCAATCCATACAACCCGGCGATGGCGGTACCGGAGTAACGTTCGAAGCGAATAGCTTCTACAACTTCAGTAAACACGTAGGCGCTTATGGCAATTTTTATTACCTGATAAACCCACGTGAGGAAAATGGTGTGTCAACCACCAGGGGTGGGGGGGCACCGAGTCAAACCGCCATCCTGTATCAAACCAGCACGATGAGCGTGCCTGATCAGTTCATGGCCAGAGTGGGTTTCAATTTCAGCTTTAATAAATTCCTATTCTCGGCAGGTGGAAGAATCGAAGGCATCCCCTCCAGCGATCTGATTGGCGGCGACGGTGGATTCAGAAGGCCTGGCTATGTGATTTCCGTTGAGCCCGGTGTAAGCTATACATTCAAAAGGTTTGCGGCTTTTGCAACAGTGCCGGTTGCGGTTGAACGCAACAGAACTAAAAGCAATGCCGACAAGTTGCGCAGCGCAGCAGAAGGGATAGATGCTCACGGTGACGCAGCATTTGCTGATTATGCCATCAATCTGGGATTATCCTTCAGACTATAATGTATTAAGGGAGAATCCCAGCGGAATCGCATGAGACTGAAGCCCTGAAACTCAACTGGTAGAGTTTCAGGGTTTTTTGTTTTTGTTTCGTCAATCCGAAATGAATAGTTCGCGGATATTTCTCATTGTAGATTCAGTTGCCAGGTAATACCAAATTTATCTCCAACCCAACCGAATTTTTGGCTAAAACCATAGTTGTCGAGATTCATAAATACCTTGCCGTCTTCAGACAGTGCTTTGAACAACTTTTCAAGTTCACTCTCAGTTGTGCATTCAACATACATTGAAATTGCGGGCGTGAATGTCCATTCATGTTTGACAAAGCTGTCACTACAAATGAACTCCTTGCCGTTCAATGTAAAGCGGGCGACCATTATAGTTCCTTCTTTCCCTGGTCCGTCCTTACCATGACGTTGGATTTCCAGAACTTCGGAATTGTCAAATAGCTCCACGTAAAAGTTCATGGCCCCTTCAGCGTTGTTTTCCTGAAATGTCAAAAAAGTGGTGATTTGTTGTTTCATATCATTTCTATTTTCGGTATTTACTCAATTTAACTATCATTCCAAATTTCATGTCAAGTCCGCTAACCCCATTGAATTTATTGAATTAATAATATGCTATAAGATTGACGGCGATTTGCTTTAAACGTCCGCTTATCAGAAGATGCGGTTTTTAGTTTATTTACTCCAATAAGTAGGAGCCAGGCATTGTCTTAATGTTTGGTCTGTCGCAAATATCCTGCTTAATGATTTTTCTGCTCTCATACTTTAGTATGAAACTCATGAAATAACCCGAATTCACTCTTTTGGGTTACCACAATCAGCGAATAATGGGTAGCTCGGTCTTAATAATTCCTATGACCCTGTATCTTTCCCGGGCGCTGACTGAGGACTAATATTATAACTTAACTAATGGTCAACTCCAATCATAATGAGGAGATCATTTTGAAGCGCAATTTCCTGATCCGATTTCGTGATCTGTTTGTCCATAATCTCCGCCTTCGTATCCGACTGGATGATTTATTCCTTTCAGGCGAGTAGAAAAAAAATTTTTTTGAGAATTGTATTGTATTATATTTGAATTTGAATACGTATTCATAAATACGTAAAATTGCAACGACAATTGTTGCTAAAGGCATTCGTGGCCTTATTTTGAGGGCGTGTTTTATTTACATCTAGTTCAGGAAAATTGAAAGGAACGAAAAATTATACTTCCAGGGATATAGCTGAAATGGCTGGGGTTTCGCAGGCTACCGTTTCGCGTGTACTGTCTGGCGGCGCCAATGTTTCCGACAAAAAGCGAAAGAAAATTTTAGCCGCTGCCGATAAACTGGATTATAAGCCCAATGCACAGGCAAGAAGCCTCATTACACGCCGTACAATGATGGTGGGCATTATTATCCGCAATATTCGCGATCCGTTTTATTCTGCCGTATTGGAAATTTTTCATACGCGGTTTTCGCCATTGGGATATCAGCTTATTTATATTAACTCGGAGAATGAAATTATCCAGGAATCAGAGATTGCCAAATTATTGGAATATAATGTCGAGGGAATTATTGTAACTGATGCCTTACTGTCGCCCGAGGCTTCAAAAAAGTTAAAACGGTATGGCATTGTTTCTATTTTATTTAACCGGTACACCGAAAATTTAGAGAGTAGTGCCGTGTATTGTGATAATTATGCTGCTGCAAAACAAATTGCTACTTATCTAGTAAGTCTGAAACATAAATCCTTTGCTTTTATTTCCGGGCCTCCCGATACTTCTACTACGATTGACAGGCTCAGGGGATTCAAAGAAGTTTTACATGCCAATAAAATTAAAAAGCTAATAATAGAACCAGGTACTTATACTTACGAGAGTGGTTTTCAGTCGGCCCGGGAGCTGATTAGAAAGAATAAAGGCATTGACTGTATATTTTGTGGAAGCGATATAATAGCCCTTGGTGTAATGGATGCCATTAGAGCGGAGGGTTTAAAAATTCCTGAGGACATGTCTGTTGTGGGATTTGACAATATCAGGATGTTGGGATGGGTTCCTTATCCACTCACAACCTGGGAACAACCGCTGGAAGAAATGGTAACAAGTACGGTCGAATTGCTGGTCGAGGAGATCAACGGAAAAAAATCAAATCCTCAGATAGTTGCGATGTTAGGGCAATTGATAATCAGAAAATCAGTCCAGGAAAGGAAATGATTTTTTTTGCCCTGTAATTTTCTGAATACGTATTCAAAATACGTCGGTAGCCATATATATAATTAGTGCAACATGAAAAATCAATATAAACTCCAGAGTATTTAAGTATGTACAAATATGATTTGGAAATAGATTCTTCGTAAAAACTGATCACTCCGACAACAATAAAAGCTGATAACCAAAAAAATTGCTTAGATCATGAAAAGTAATATTAAACCAATCTTTTACAGGGCTTTCTGTCATAAGAGAAAGCTCTACCAGAGCATTTCACCTGTCTCATTTACGAGAATTTGTTCCATGATGTTTTTTGTGTTAATTGCCTCGTTTACCACTAGGGCCACCAGAGATAGTACTCATGAAATTAAAGTGAAAACGCATTCTATTTATGGTTCTGCTTTTCGGGATACTGTTCCTTCATTTGTTTTAAACGGTATTGTTTACAATGAAACCAGCGACCCCGTAGCCGGTGCTTCGGTAAGCATTGTCGGCGCCAATCGTGCTGTTTCTACGAGTCTCGACGGAAAATTTATCCTGGAAGCCAAGAGTACAGACTCTCTAAGGGTATCTAATGTTGGTTACCTGGCCCAAACTGTGCTTGTAGGAAATGTTCGTAACATGACCATCAAAATACTGCCGGATTTTGAAGGCCAAAAACTTAACGAAGTGCAGGTGGTTGGCTATGGCACACAAAAGAAAGCAACCATGGTCGGCGCTGTATCGTCCGTAAATGTGGGAGAAATTCAGAAATTTTCAACTCCTTCTTTAACGAATGCGATTGGCGGTAAGCTGGCCGGCGTGGTTACCCGCCAAACATCTGGCGAACCCGGATATGATGCGGCAAGTATTTTTATCCGCGGCCTGGTATCTCAAAGCGGAAGTAATAAACCACTCATCATTGTTGACGGCGCCGAGCGCGAGCTCCAGGATTACTGGACCACAATGAATATTCAGGAAATCGAGAGCTTTTCTGTGTTAAAAGATGCATCTGCCACGGCGGTATATGGAAGCCGGGGTGCCAACGGGGTTGTATTAATTACCACCAAGAAGGGTAAGATTGGTAAGCCCGTGGTGACCCTGAGAGCAGAGGCTGCTACGTTATCCCCTATGCGCTTACCCGATTATATTGGGGGCTATGATTATGCCCAACTGGTGAATGAAGCGTTGATAAATGCAGATCAGACGCCGAAGTATTCTGATGCCGAACTTCAAAAATACAGGGAAGGATCTGATCCTTATTTATATCCTAATGTGGACTGGGAGGAGGTAGTGTTTAGAAAACACACCAGACAAACGATCAATAATGTGGGTATTTCGGGAGGCACCGAAGCCGTTAAATATTACGCCAATATTGGCTACACCGTGCAGGAGGGGATCTATAGCGAGGATCCTAAAGTGCTCTATAATACCAATGCCGCCATCAAACGCTATAATTTCAGGGCCAATACAGATTTTAAACTTTCAAAGAAACTTACCGTATCCCTTGGCTTATCAGGTATTATTTCAACTGCAAATTTCCCTGGTCGTTCAGCACCCAGCATATTTCAGGGCATAATGTTTACGCCGCCAAATGCCTATCCCATTGTGAATCCTGATGGCTCTTCCCCGGGCGGTTTTGGCAATATACAATATAACCCTTATGCACTTACCACTCAAACGGGGTATACGAAACAGTACTATACAACCCTGGTGAACAATTTATCGGCGAAATGGGACCTTTCTGCCATAACACCTGGTCTTTCCATTACAGGCTTGGTGGCATATGATGTTGTGGATATCACACAGAATGTAAGACAAAGAGACCCTCAGTTATACAACTATTCCAAGGATAATGATGGCAACGATGTTTATAAAGTGGTTTCAGCAGAAACGCCATTGGGCTTTTATACTTTAAATGAAAATTATAAAACAACCTATGTACAAGGCATCTTGAATTATGCCCACAGCTTTGGAAAACACAGTGTTACAGGAATGGTTGCAGGAGAGAGAAGAGAATACGTTAACGTAAATGCCGGCGGTTCCATTGCTAACCTTCCAGAAAGAAGACAGGGACTGGTAAGCAGGTTAACCTACAGCTATGATACCCGTTACTTGCTGGAAGTGAATGGCGCCTATAACGGTTCTGAGAATTTTCCTAAAGGCAAACGATATGGTTTTTTCCCTTCTATTGGAGCCGGCTGGCTGGTATCTAATGAAAATTTCTGGAATAAGAATGTAGTGAGCATGCTAAAAATCCGCGGTTCTTACGGGATAGCGGGCAATAGCTTGATTGGGGGTAACCGGTTCTTATTTATTACCACGTTTGACAAAGACGCGCCGGGTTATGTTTTCGGAGAAGATCAAAATGTTGATCCCGGAGGCAAAGCAGAAGCCTTTATCGGCAACATGGATGTAACCTGGGAAAAGGCATATAAATCTAATGTCGGATTTGACCTGGAGTTGCTTGATGGCAAAGTAAGCTTAAGCGCGGATGTTTTTCATGAGCGCAGGGAAGATCAATTATTATCAAGAGGTTCTGTGCCTGCCTATGCAGGCTACCCGGGCTTTATCCTGCCTTATGGCAATGTTGGTATTACAACCAATAAAGGAGGTGAAGCAAGTATTCAATTCAGGAACACCACAAAGGGTGGTTTTTATTATTCTGTAAACGGCACATTTACTTATGCCAAAAATACAATCATAGAAAACGACCAGCCCGCCGCCTTGTATCCCTGGCAGGAACTCAGAGGATTTCCGATTGGCGCCAACCTCGGATATGTAGGCGTAGGATTTTTTGAAGACCAGGCAGATATCGATAAAAGCCCCGATCAATCGGCCTTACAATCTACTATACGTCCCGGTGACATTAAATATCAGGATATCGACAACGATGGAAAAATAAGCGAAAGCGACAGGACAGTGATTGGGAAGTATGGTTCGGAACCGCAGATGATGTTTGGATTGGGGACCACCCTTGCATACAAAGGATTTGATGCATCGATATTTTTTACAGGCGCGGCGCGACGCGATTATTTCATGTCCTCGGGTAACCAGGCTTACACCGTCTGGGCATTTTCAGGCGGCATCGGCAATGATAACGTTCTTTCAGAAATTTACAATAACCGCTGGGTATCCGGCGCAGACAATACTAACGCAAAATTCCCTGCGATAAGGGGTGTGAGTACCAATAACTATATGGGCTCGACAGTTTGGTACCGTGGCGGTGATTACCTGCGCATTAAAAATGCCGAAATCGGATATACATTTCCGGCTCCACTCGTTAAAAGAATAACGCTAACAAATATCAGGGTATTTATCAATGGCGCCAACCTGGCTACCTGGGACAAAATAAAAATAGTTGATCCCGAATCCAACTTTAGCACAGGTGCCTATCCTTTAACCAGCTCTTACAATTTTGGTATCGACGTTAGTTTTTAACCACAATAGTTTCAGATATGAAATATAAAATAATAGCGAGTTTGTGTTTAGTAATATTCATTACTATCTGCTCTTGCAAAAAAGGTTTTTTAGACAAGACACCGGATGGTGATCTTACAGTTAAAGATGTATTTACAAATCCTATCTATTCAGAACAATACCTGACTAATATTTACTCACACCTGCCTTATGACTTTCAATTGGTTGACAATGCGCCTGCAGGAGCGATGTATAATCTTTTTGTCGGATCAACAGACGAATTGGAAATGAGTTATGATCCGAATTTTGCCAATAATATGAATATCGGTAATTGGAACCCTGGATCAAGTTTTAACGATATCTGGGGGCAATGCTATATTGCCATACGGAAGACGAACCTGTTTCTTGAGAATATTGATCAATTGGTTCCTTCCGCACTCGCTACAACTGAAAGGATAGATCGCTGGAAGGGCGAAGCCTTATTTCTCCGGGCTTATTATCATTTCCTGATTATGAGGGCATACGGTCCGATCCCGATAATTGACAGCACGGTTAATTTGAATGAAGACTTGAAAGGTTACACCCGCCGGCCTATTGAAGAATGTGTCAATTTTGTTACCAGCCAATGTGACGAAGCAATGGCCAGGCTGGAGCCTAAAGTAACCACCACTACCGATTACGGAAGGCCGAGTAAAGCCACCTGCCTGGCACTAAAAGCAAGGGTGCTTTTATATATGGCCAGTCCCCTTTGGAATGGCGGGACTACATTGGCCAACCAGGACGGTACAGCTCTTTTTCCCACCGCCAATGAAGACAGGTGGCAAACAGCAGCCGATGCTGCAAAAGACTGCATCGACCAGTCAGAAGCCGCAGGCTATAAATTACACCGGTCGGCAAGTAATAACCCGGAAAGTAATTACGCTGAAATCTTTTATGTAAACTTTAATGATGAAGTGATATGGACCAGAGATGATCCTGGGTATCAGAACATTGATGCCTATAGTGAACCGAGAGGTATGACCGGCGCTTTTTGGCCTCTGCAAACCCCAACTCAGGATATCGTTGATGATTACCAAATGGCTGATGGCACACAGCCCATAAAGGGTTATGATGCAGCAATGACGCCCATTATTAATTCCCTTTCTGGCTACTCCGACACAGGACAGGCGGTTAGTGAAACTGAAGACTTTGTAGCCGGAACCCGGAATATGTATGTAGGGCGCGAACCCCGTTTTTATGCCAGCATCATGTTTACCGGACAAAAATATAAATGGCTGAGGTCGCCGCAAAACAGAAGCACACCACTTGAATTTTGGAAATATGGCGAGGATGGACGTACCGTTAACAGTGGTGATAATTATAGCAAAACTGGTTACACCCTGAAAAAGTTGACGAATCCGGCTTTTGTAATGCAACCAAAATCAGATCCCGTTCGCGTGGCGGTAACATTTAGATTAGCGGAACAGTATCTTAATTATGCGGAAGCGCTCAACGAAGCGCAGGGGCCTATTGGCGACGTGTATACATATGTTAACCTGATCAGAGATCGGTCGGGGTTGCCAGGGTTGGTCGCCGACTTGTCAAAAGACGCGATGCGTGAGGCTATCCGTCACGAACGGCGAATTGAGCTGGCTTTTGAAACCCATCGTTATTTTGATACACATCGTTGGATGACGGCGGAAAGTGTCGATAATAGAAATATTTATGGCTTAAATGTAAATGGGGCGACCCAGGAAGCTACAGAAAATGAGTCTGCCATACCTTACAATATAGCCAGTGATGCGTTTTATAAAAGAACACCGTTGGAAAAACGGGTTTTTGAAAAGAAACACTATTTCTGGCCAGTGCCATTAAGAGAGATTGAAAATAATCCAAAACTGGTTCAAAACCCGGGATGGTAACTCTACAGACATAACGTTATTTTACGATGCAGGAATATGCTTCGGAAAAAAACTTCGATGATACAATTTGTAAAGTAAAACAATGATCGAGATAAAGAAATCAATTTATAAGCTACTATTGATGGGTTCATTGTTTCCTTTGCAGTTAAGGTCACAGCAACTCTTTGAAATTCCGAAAGACGCTGATACAAGATGGATCAGTTTCGAAAATCCTACCGGCGAAAAAGGAAAAGGGGGTATGGAAAATAAAGGGGCAAAAGGAAATGCCAGTCAATGGATAAAAGCCCATACCAGCCGGGTGATCGCTGATTTCGAAGGCGCCGGCGTCATCAACCGGATCTGGATGACGCTCATCAACAGAAGTCCACAATGCCTCCGTTCTATTACCCTTCAGATCTATTGGGATGGCGCTTCCAAGCCAGCGGTGTCTGTGCCATTGGGTGATTTTTTCGGAGTGGGCCTCGGTCGAAGAACCGCTTTTCAAAGCGCGCTTTTTTCCGATCCGGAAGGGAGATCATTCAATTGTTATATACCGATGCCGTTTAAAAAACATGCGAAGATTATTTTTGTGAATGAATCGGATGTAGATGAATTGTTTTTTTATGATATCAATCTGACCAAACTAAAAACGTCGTCGCAGAATATCTCTTACTTCCATGCCTATTGGAGCAATAATGACGGGGCAAAGCTCGGTGAGGACTTTGAAATATTACCTCGCGTGAATGGCCGGGGCAGGTTCCTGGGAACCAACGTGGGCGTGATGCCGGATGCGGTTTATGGCGATACCTGGTTCGGTGAAGGAGAAGTAAAAACCTATCTCGACAACGACCAACAGTTCCCCACATTGGTGGGTACCGGCACAGAAGATTATATTGGTTCTGCCTGGAACATGAACACCTTCAGTAACCAGTACCAGGGAGTAACGGTGGTAGATAAGCCGGGACGGCAATATGCATTCTATCGTTACCATATTCCTGATCCGGTCTATTTTCAACAAAACTGTAAAGTAACCATACAGCAGATGGGAGGTGCAGGCAGGGACCTGATTCGCGGCATTCTGAAAGCAGGTGGAAGAGTAAAACCTGTGAGCGTGATGAAGACAACCGGGTTGATCAAACTGTTGGAAGTAAAAGATTTCCCCGATCTCTTTGACGACACATTTCCAGATGATGATTGGGTGAATTTTTACCGGGTGGATGATTATTCTGCAACTGCTTATTTCTATCTCGATAAGCCGGAAAGTAACCTTCCACCCCTTGCACCATTGGAAAAAAGACTAAAGGGCATTAGATAACTATTCATCTACGGAAAAGGTATGAACTGGGCACATTTGGATATTTGGATTGTGATAGGGTATCTCGTGATAATGCTGGGTATTGGTTTTTGGCACAGGCGATTTGCCAATAAGAGTATGGATAACTTTTTCCTGGGAGGGCGTAAAATTCCGGGTTGGCTAAATGGAGTGTCCTATACTGCTGCGTTGGTAAGTCCTGATGCCGCGACTGGTTATGGCGGACTGGCCGTAGCCACCGGTGGCTTTATTTGCTGGTGGTATTTATCCCGTTTTGGATTGGCTTTGTTTCTCGGCGGTGTGCTGTTTGCTTTTTTTTGGAGGCGACTCAATCTTTTTACAACCCTTGAATTTTATAACCTTCGATTTCCAAAAAAAGCTGCCGTAGCAATGCGTTTATGGATTGCCATACGTACCTCTTTTATCGCCATGCCCGCCTGGACGGGTATCACTTTATTGGCGGCTTTCAAAATCATGGGGCCGGCCTTTGACCTTACTAAGTTTCAAACCCTTTGCCTCGTAGTGCCCGTTTCACTACTCTTTGTGTTCTCTTCGGGATACAAGGGAGTCGTGATCTCCAACCTTATTCAGATGGTGATATTTTTTATTGGCACTTTGATGCTGTTGTACTTAACGGTAGATCATTTTGGTGGTGCGGCCGCGATGGTGGAGGCTATTCATCAAAAATTTGGACCGCTCAGCTCCGAGATTTTAGCTTCGACGCCTCCTCGAAACCAAGACGTATTTCCTTTAGCCGCTGCCTTCGGATGGCTGGTAGGGCAGAGTATCGGCTATGGCGGTGATGCGGCCCCTATGGGTGGTGCCATGGAGGGACAACGGATTCTTTCCACCCGTACTCCTTCCGAGGCACTTACAATGTATGTGGTGGCGGCTGTTTCCATGTTCATATTGTTGCTGCTGGTAACATTGCCAAGCATGAGCGCCGCCGTATTATGGCCCGAATTAAGACTGCCTGGTGCCGACAGGGAATTGGTTTACGGACGGCTGATGAAAATGTTATTGCCCACAGGAGCTATGGGTCTTATGGTAGCTGCCATGCTGGCCGCAACTATGTCCACGGTTGGTGATAATTTAAACTTTGGCAGCCAGGTAATGGTAAGTGATATTTATCGTCAATGGTTTGCAAAAAATAAAACCGAGAAACACTATCTGTTTGTTGGCAAGCTGGCGATGCTGTTGATCCTGGCTATATCCGTAGCCGTTGTTTATAATGTATTAATCATTACAGATGTAGCCATTTTTATGTTAGCCCTGAGCGCAGCCGAATTGCCCGCAAACTGGGCGCAATGGTGGTGGTGGCGTTTCAATGGCCCGGCAAGAATAGCTGCTTCATTTGGTGGCGCAGCCCTGTTTTGTATTGTAGTAGTAGGTCCAAAATTGCTTGTATATTTTGGTGTTGCCGGTACAGAACGTTTAATGATTCCGTGGTATTGGCAAACTCTGTTGGTAATGGGCCTTACTACGTTGTTGTGGGTGGTGGTAGCGCTTTGTACTAAACCAGATCCACAACCGCTTTTGCATGAATTTTATTCTCGGGCACGTCCGTTGGGATTCTGGAAGCCCTTTCATAACAGTGAAGAAAGGCATTCAAAAGAAGGTCTCTCGCCGATCATTAAAGGAATTTTTATAGCGATACTGGGAGCCACATCGGTTTCGTTATTCATTCTCGGCCTCACCCATGCCTGGTTTGCCAGGTACGGTGCAAGCATAATTACCTTATTAATTGCTTTCCTGTTATTTGGTATTTTTTGGATAATGGCAAAAAAATACCTGCAGTACCTGGCGATACGCGCGGGCGATGCCAACGCAAATCAACATTAAGAATAAAAAAAATTTTCACATCACATATCAATACAACGAAAAGATCATGAGAGCAAAACAAACGGTGCGCACTAAAGAGGATCATGTGCTTTACTTAGGCGATTGGGTATTTCATGTGGGCCCCACATTCATTGAAACACCTTTTGGAACAGAAACCAAAGATGCCGACCTGCATTTTTACGGCGAACGGCTTACTGAGGCCCTGGAAGATCAGGCTGACGTGACACCCTTGTCTAATTGGGAATTATACCGACTGGAACCTGGTAAATTGGAGAATTATTTAAATGAATCAAACTGTTTAATTATTAGTGATGTGGAGGCAAAATGCTTTCACCTGTATCCCAGTTTTTTTGACCGGGCACGAAGGGAAAATAAAGTAGTGACTTTTCCCGACAGACTGGAAGCTATTAAAAAATGGATCCATGGCGGTGGTGGCATGATGATGCTGGGCGGATGGCTTTCGTTTAGCGGTGTTCAAAGTAGATCCGGTTGGGGCAGAAGCGTACTGCAGGAAGCCCTGCCTGTGGAGTGTTTGTTAGTAGAGGACCTCGTAGAGTCATCCGCAGGTTATACGGTTGAAGTACTGGTACCAGAACATCCGGTTGTAAAAGGATTGGCATGGGACAGATTCCCACCCATCTTTGGTTATAATGAAGTAAAGGAAAAACTGAGCGGCGAGGTGTTGGTGCGCATAAAAGAAACCGGTCATCCTTTGGTTGTAGCGGGCGCGTATGGAAGCGGCCGTGTGTTCACCTATATGTCCGATCCGGCACCGCACTGGGGAATCAATTTTGAATTGTGGGAAAGCTATAATGTTTTCTGGCAGCAAGCCCTACACTGGGTGAAAAAGAAAATATAATTTATGCATCAATCAATCATAAAGGTGGGTACTGCAATAGCAGATATAACACCGCCATTAGAAGTTGGCTTGCTATCCTCTTCGATAAAAGGTAGTTATGTCAAGTTTGAATCGGTACGGTCACCCTTAAAAGCCCGTGTACTTGCCTTGGAATCTGGTAATGAGTTGGTAGCTGTAGTCGCTTTAGATCTTTTGGCTTTGAGTAATACGTCGGTTGGTGACTGGGAACAGTTTAAAAAAGGAATGTCATCGATTATACCCCCGCACAAAATTATTTTGACATGTACTCATACACACAATGCGCCAGAATCGGCAGGTTTGTCTTCCTTGTATTTAACAGAAGCTTATCGTAACTGGCTCAATGATACGCAAACGGCCATAAATAATGCTATTATCCAGGCAGTGGAGTCGCTGCAGCCTTGCGAAGTTTTTTACGGCGTTGATATGTTGAAGGGGTTTTCGTTACAACGTCGGATTTCCACGAGTAAAGGAATTGTAATGTCCGATTCCGTTCAACCGATCTCAAATGAGTTGATGCAAAAACAACCCATCGATCACCGGGTGCATACAATTCGATTTAAAAATGGAGACAAAGTACTTGCCACCATCGTACAGGCTGCTTGTCACCCGGTACATGAAATGTGCATACCCCATATTTCGGCGGAATTTCCCGGTGAGCTGTGCGCCATATTAGAGGCTTCCGGAAAGAATGGCCTGCCTTTATTTTTCAATGGAGCGGCGGGAGATATTAATCCCCCAACTGTTTCGATGGGGGCCACCGATGCCCGTAGACATGGGGAGGCATTGGCAAAGATAGTAACACAACAGGACGGGCTAAAGACTGGTGAATGGGAGGTTAAATCGGGGTATAAAGAATGGCAACTTTCAATAAGGCCTGAGATGAACATAGTGAATAAAGGAGATGCTCTGGCGCGATTCAACGCAATAAGCCTGGGACAGCTGGCTATTGTATTCCTGCCTGGGGAGGTTTTTACAGAAACGGCCCTTGCGATAGAAAAGGCTTCACCCTTTGCACACACAATTGTAGTGGGTTTTAGCGAGAATAATATTGGCTATGTACCCACAGAGCGAGCTTTTGATGAGGGGGGTTACGAAATAGGGCCGGGTAAGTGGTCATTTTTGCCAAAGGGTGCCGATAAAATAATTACGGCAAAAGCGCTGGAATTGTTACAGGAATTAAATGAGGAACAATATGTTTCCTTAGGAGTCAATGAAATAAAAGACGAATTAATCCATGGAAAAGATAAAAATCCTAATAGTGAAAAATTATAAGCAGAGCTTTAAAATAGCAAAATCATTTCTTTTTCTATGGCTGTTACAGATCTCCATTGCAGCAAGTGGTCAGTATTCGAAACCTGTATATTTTTATGGAAATGAGAAAAATGATCTTTACCAGCTTTTAAAACGGGAAGGGTTTGTTGTAAAAAAAATGGTATCGCCCCAGGCAGCCATACAGGCCGCCCCGAAAGGCTCGGGCGTATTCATTATTGCGAATGCATATCCCAAACTTGATCCGGCGAACAAGATCACCCGCGAATTGTTGAACACCGCTGCTAAAAAAGAACTAAGGCTTTACGTCGAATACCCATCGCAGTTCCCGGGACTGGAAGTTCCGGCGGAGCCAATTGAAACGCATTTTGAACGCGGAGTTATTACAAGCAATGTTTTTGGCGCGAAGCTGGATACCATGAGCTTGCTGGGTATCCACAACTGTCATATCCTTCCTGTGCAGGCTTCCAAGCCCCTCATCGTTCTGGCAAAGGTGGTTGGAGTCGACAAAGCGGAATATGGACTGGCGAATACCGAAACCTATCCCATGCTTTTTGAGAAAGACGATGCCTTGGTGAGCATGACAGGGTTGAGCAATTTTGAATCAGGCCGTTATGGTCCTGAAGTACCTATCAAAACTGTCTGGTCATATATTCTGTCCCGTATTACCGGCAACAAGTCTATTCAGTTCAAGTATTGGAAAGAGGATGTGAAACCCATGTTTGGTAAAAATGAAAAATTGCCCGCATCCGCTGAATTGACCAGTATTAAAAAAGGAGTGGACTGGTTTAGTAAGGGCCGTTTCTTCTTAGACCCGAGTTGGAAGGCATTCTGGGAGAATTTCGGCACTAACGGCCTTAAACCAGTGGGACCTTCGCTCCCTCCCGATAAAACTAATGGTGATGGAAGTTTGGGTATTATCGAAGGTCATACATCTAATATCTATTATACCGGCAATCAGGAATATCGGTACTGGATCCGTGCCGATGTGCAAGGTGAAGTAAGTATGGCGCTCGCAGCTTCCGGGAGGATGTTTAAAAACGAAGATTACAACAAAAGGGCTACCCATTTACTCGATTACCTGTTCCATACTTCCAATATGCGCGCAGGTGAGAAGAACGATCCGGCAAGCGCCGCTTACGGTCTCATTGGCTGGGCTACAACCAATGCCGGCAGTTTCTATGGTGATGATAACGCAAGGGCAATTCTCGGCGGCATAGGTGCGGCAGCTTATATGAATACGGACAAATGGGATAAAGAATTGATGGAAGCGATTATCGGCAATTTCAGAACCACAGGCAAACAGGGTTTCAGGGGCGAACGCCTCGAAGAACCCGATATCGTAAAGAATGGTTGGCCCTACTATTATAACAAGGACCTTCGGTATCCTTCTGCGCACTTTGAGTCCTGGATGTGGGCATGTTACTTGTGGCTGTATAATAAAACCAAATATGAACCATTGCTCACAAGGACTAAAGAAGCAATCAGGATCATGATGGAATCCTATCCCGACAAATGGCTTTGGGGCAGCAGTCTGCAGACACAACGCGCCAGAATGGTTCTTCCGCTGGCCTGGCTGATCCGGATAGAAGATACACCTGAACATCGCCGCTGGCTCGACCTGGTGACTTCGGATATGTTGAAACTCCAGTCAGCAAGTGGTGCTATCCGTGAAGAGATTGGAAAAGGCAAGGGTCATTTCAAGGAACTGAAAAGCAATAATGACTACGGCACTGATGAAGGATCCTTGATCTTTCAGAACGGAGAAGAAATATCATGCCAGTTATATACTAATAATTTTGCTGTATTCAGCCTGCATGAGGCTGCCATGGCCACGGGCGATAAAAAGTATATAGACGCCACCAACAAACTTTCTGATTTTCTGACCAGGATACAGGTGCAAAGCGCTATGCATAAAGATTTGGATGGAGCCTGGCTCAGGGGTTTCGACTATGGCAAATGGGAATACTGGGCTTCCAACTCAGATGCAGGTTGGGGCGTATGGTGTACGCTAACAGGATGGATACAAAGCTGGATCGTGGCAACAAAGGTACAGATACAGGATAAACAAAGCTATTGGGACCTCACAAATAAACCTCTTATAGGTTCAACGGGTAAAGAGGTAATTGAGCAAATGATGAAAACTACCCAACAATAATATCGTAAAAAAAGTATCATCAGAATTAAAGACGTAAAAAATGTCCAGGTGTATAAAAAAAGGAAAAAGCGACGCTGAAATAAGAACTGCGGACTCGAAGGTTAAGGAGATAGTGGAAGGGATTATAAAAGAAATAGAGGAAAATGGTGATGCCGCCGTAAGGCGTTATTCAGAATTATTTGATAAATGGTCACCTGTATCTTTTCGTTTAACAAGTGATGAGATTCAGAAAATAGTTAACAATACACCGAAACAGGTTATTGATGACATTTTATTTGCGCAAAAGCAAATCAGGTATTTTGCAGAGCAGCAGCGCGCATCTATTACAGATATTGAAGTGGAAACCCTTCCTGGTGTTTTTCTTGGTCATAAAAATATTCCGGTGAATAGCGTTGGATGCTATATTCCAGGGGGCCGTTATCCCATGGTGGCGTCAGCACACATGAGTATCCTAACTGCAAAAGTGGCAGGAGTGAAGAGAGTTATTGCCTGCACTCCGGCAATTCATGGAAAGATTCCCGAGGCGACTGTTTGTGCTATGCATTTTGCCGGTGCGGATGAAATTTACATATTGGGAGGTGTACAGGCCTTATGTGCCATGGCAATTGGTACTGCATCCATAACACCGGTTGATATGATTGTAGGGCCAGGCAATGCTTTTGTTGCTGAAGCCAAACGCCAACTATACGGCAGGGTTGGTATTGATTTATTTGCCGGGCCAACCGAAATATTGGTTATTGCTGATGAAACTTCAGACGCTGAAATGATAGCGTGTGATTTGTTAGGGCAATCTGAACACGGACCTACCTCACCAGGAGCATTGATCACGACATCTGAGAGAATTGCTCAGGAAACTATTGCGGAAATAGACCGACAGCTAAAAACTCTTCCAACTGCAGATATTGCAAGTGTAGCCTGGCGGGATTACGGGTCCATTGTACTGGTTGAAGATGAAAGAGAGGCGGTAAAAGTAGCAGATGAGCTGGCTTACGAACACGTGGAAGTGCTGACTAAAGACCCGGTTTACTTTTTGAGTAATATGACCAATTATGGTGCTTTATTCCTTGGTCCCGAAACCAATGTAGCTTATGGCGACAAAGTAATTGGCACCAATCATACCTTACCCACTATGAAGAATGCCCGGTTCACAGGCGGCCTTTGGGTAGGGAAATTTTTAAAAAAT
Source organism: uncultured Chitinophagaceae bacterium (assembly GCA_963808065.1). GTDB lineage: Bacteria > Bacteroidota > Bacteroidia > Chitinophagales > Chitinophagaceae > Flavitalea. The sequence continues at coordinate 236,966 of CAWEEK010000002.1, read as the reverse complement.
TGTACCTACCAGCGATGCACCCAGGAAGCCAGTGTGGTGATAGGCGAATATGCTATGCGTTTATGCGAATTGGAAGGCTTTGCCGGCCACAAAGAACAGGCGGCACTTCGGGTTCGTAAATATTCGTAAGCGACTTCTTGGGTTCCACTACGCCTGAAGTGACGCGGCTCCGCGGAATCGAGAAAATTATGCTCGAACCGTCCAGTACGGAAAGTAAAAAAGACGCAAGTTCTACACTCGCATCTTTTCAATTGATTGAGAAAAACTATTTCGATAAGTATCCAAACAGACCATCTTTTTCGTTGTTAGGTCCTGCGGTAAAGTAAAGGCGGTTCCGGTCTATGTCAGTCGTTACAGGAGGGAAAGTAATCTCCCAGAGCCCGTCGATCTCGACTACTTTGTTGTTTACTTTGAGCTGGCCGATGAACTTTCCGTCAGGTGCATACGCGTTGATTCTGCCATCACCAAAATTGCCGATCAGAAGAACATCCTGGGCGTCTTTACCTGGAAAGAAGCCCGTCTTCCCACAACATAGTTGTATCACGGTAACCGTAAATCAGCTCCCGGCACTGCTCATCAGTCAATAGTCTTGGAATAACTGAGTATCCTTTTTAATACATTTCTTCGGCAATGTCTTCCCAATTAACTTAAGCAATTTTTTGATGTGATATTTTTCATTTTCTCTTTGTTACACAAAGAGGCTACCCTCAGCTATTCAGGCCGCCACTTTCAGTTTTTTTACTTAGCCGGCACTACAAGTTTTAATTGTGTTAATGCTGTTAATCCATCGTCCAACCCTATTTCCTCAGTTACCTTACCGTTTACAACACGAAAAACAGTTGTTCCGCTAAAGTACATTTTGCGTCCTGTTCCAGCGGGTAGACTCCCAATTGGCCAATCACTAAATGCTTTGCCTGTATGTGTACCACCACCAATCCAACGGGCAACTACATATTCGCCATCTGCCAATAGTGGGTAAGCTCCTGTGAAAGCAAGGTCCGGAAAGGCATCCCGGAATTGTTTCATAAAATCTTTGATATCAGCTTGACCTTTTCTCGGCTTATGCAGTGAATATTTCAAAATTACATCCGGAGCTGCGAGTTCATCTATAATGGCCGGATTGTATTTGGCTCCCCAAAAGTTGTCTAACCACTTTACCACAATTTGTTTGTTTATTTCGCTTTGACTTTTTGAGTCATTTTCTTGCGCCTGAGCAAATGTGCTTAATGTACAAACGCTTGCTAATAATACCAGATGTAGGTAAATGCATTTTTGATTTCTTTTCATGTTTTTACATTTTAATATTAGATACAAAAATGCCAACTATACAATTGGTATGAAACCCGTTTCTTGCTTAGTTTACTTTATACTTTTTAGTAATAAAAAATTTGTTCATTTTTTAGACCAGATTTCCAATTATAGCTTTTGTATCTGTTTATACATAAACAAACCAATCAACCTGTAGAGTTGAATTTAGAACTGATCAATGACGAAGTGAAAGTTAGCGCCTGTAAGTCCAACAAAGAAAGGTGGAAAGCCGACCTCAGCATTAGAAGGATCGGTTTGGATTTATTACGCAGATCCAGCGGCATCCTGCTAAAAGATGCCCTCATGCATCAGTAATATCCTACTTACTGATAACCTTTTATGCAGGCTATCGTAAAAAATATAAGGGCTATACCCTGTACAATATTCCTGACGATAGTAGTCTTGTACCATCGGTCGGCTCGCTTCAATAATTCAGGTGTGGCCTCACCAGTAGCAGGTATCCTGGAAAAAGCCATTATTTCCTTAACAAAATAAGTGGTTGTCAGTATGACAACAATCAGAAAGCATAGCGTACCTAATAACAAATAGGATCGAACATCAGTGTATTTCCAGTTTGTGATAAAGGCGGTGATTAGCGTAATTAAAAATATAATTTGTACGGGTATCCAGAATTTTGCAGCAGGGCCGGCTTGTTGTCTGATGATCTCGAACGAAGACGGTGGATTGGCAAACCATCGGGGTATATTTACCACCCTTTCACGTAGACCCGCGATAAATATTATTCCAAGTACGAGGGTAGCCGCAATTAGTGATATCATATCCATAGTTGGTGTGTTTATCTTTTTTACTGATTTTAATTTGATTCCAGGAAGATTTTACCCTGTCTGACATTTTCACTAACGCAGCCCCATAGTTTGCCACTATTTGGCTATCAGATCTCTTATGAATGCAATCTCTTGTCCCGCTTCAACTACGTGATCAGGCTGAATTCCTTTTTGTTCCCAACTAATTTCAGTGCCCGGCAGAGTAGGTGCACCGGTAGATACTGAAATATAGAGATGTTCATTCACCGGATACCAGGAGTTCATGTGCGCCCCACCTGCAGATTGCTGCCCAACAATAATTGCTCTTTTCCTGAATTGCAAAGCGAACGCAAAGGCTTCTGCTGCTGATACCGTGCCCTTGTTCGTCATAATATACAAGGGTTTGTCATATTTTGGCTCAAGAAGCCACGCCACCGTTTTAGCTATCTGATTTTCTCCTTCACGGTTCTTAAATTCAAGCAGCGGGGTTTCTTTAGGCAAGAAAAAACTTTCAAATACATTTCCTATCGCACTTCCACCACCGTGGTTATTTTGAAGATCTACAATAAGCGCTTCGGTGTTGGCAATGAATCGCATGGAAGCAAATAGTACCGGCAGGCTTTTTTCTGAAATGTTTATCTGCGAAAGCTTAATATAGCCGATGTTTCCTTCCAGTAGTTTCACCTCCGTAAATCCAAAATTATTCTTCACCGCATCCGCTCCGTAGTAGAAGGAATCCTCGCTGGAATTATCTTCTACTTCGTTTTTTACTTCAGAAAGCTCCTTCACCGTCTTCGGGTTGTTTACCACGTACATGTGGCCATCACCGCTAAAGTCTCGCAATACTTTTGTAGCAATCGAATCAAGTGCTTTCCAGGTTTTTACATTTTTGAACCTGCCACTCCTCAATTCCTGGGAAAGGTGTTTTGCAATCTTCTCGCCTTTGGCGGGAAAAACATATTTGTCATTTATGATTTTTGACATGGTTTGAATGGCGCGCTCCACTTCACTTGAGGAAGGAGCCTGGCCATAAACCTGAATGGTAACGATGAATATTGCAACAGATACGGCGCTGAAACTTTTCATGGTGACTTACCTTATTTCATAGCAAACTTACAAGGCCATTAATTCCTAAAATTGTATAAAATTAGCCCTGGTAAAATGGCAAGAATCGTGCTGGTGAAGTAAGAATCCTTATAAACGCCTATACTGCAGCGGTGTAAACCCCGTTACGTGCTTGAAAGCTTTGATAAAATGGCTCTGATCGAAGAATCCACACTCAAGAGCAATTTCTGTGAGTAATCTATTAGACTCCCTTATCAGGGAAATGGCTTTGTCGATCTTTATCTTGCGGGAGTACTCACCCAAAGTGCTATTGAAGTGTTTTGGAAAATTCTTTGACACCGTTACCGGATGAAGCTTGAGTTCTTGGGATAACTCAGCCAATGAAACATTTTCATTCCAGCGGTCATGAAGAACTTCTGCTATTGCGGCAACCCATTTCGGTGAGATATGATCATGTTCTTCGTGAAGAGATGTAAATATATTCAGCACCAAAGCTTCTATTGAAGTTTTCGAGTCATTGTCGCAAATGGTACATTCCTTAAAGATCTTTAGCAGGAGAAATTTTAAATCAACAGATGGTGATATCGAAAATGTTAAATCATGCCGTAGTAGGAACTTATCATCTACTTCGAGGTTAATGTTTTTTGAAGGATGTGCAGTATTCAGGTTTCTGTGTGGAATACCGGAAGGGTAGATTAACAACTTGCCAGGCAGCGCCTGCGCTTCATCATTCTTTCTCTGTTCGCGATTGCCACCCTGTAAGATGTAGGTGATATGATTGTTAACGTGGTAGTGCCAGCCTTCAGAAACTGCTTTGGTATACTCAGTTTCGCTTACTACGATCCCATCTAATGAAAAAGATCTTCGATTGTTTCCTAAGTAAGCTGTCCTTTCCAGTCTGATCATAACTCCTAATGATAAGGAAATTGTTAGTTCAAAACCACCTGGTATATCAGTGCGATAAGCAGGATTAATCAGCGATTTATCTTCCTGTCAAGGTTACGGAAGGCAGCGGTTGTGGCTCGGTAGTAGGGCCGTGTACCTTTAATGTGCCATCCGGGAGTATTGCCATACGGTCAATAAATACCCTGCGACTCTCTCCTGTAGACTTTGTTCTTCCATGATACACACAAAACATCTCTTTGCCATCAGGAGAATAGGTGATGCTGTTATGTCCTGTTCCGGTGACGACTCCACCTTGTTCAGTATTCTTTTGCAGTACGGGGTTGTTAGGAGACTTTACAAATGGGCCAAGAGGATTTTTTGATGTCGCATAGCCAACTGCATAATTCTTTCCACCAAAATAGTTCGCTGAATACATCAGGTAATAGGTGTTTGTTTTTTTGAAGGCGACCGAGCCTTCGGTCCAACGTCGGTTCACTTCTTTTGAGGTAACGGACCGGCTTTCCCAGCTAGCCTGTGCGTCGTCCAGCTTAACTGGTGGGCGGAGCAGCAGTACAGGCTCGCCGATCACCCCCTCAAAATCCGGTTGCAGTTCTATCCCATACACCCAGCTTTCCTCGATTTCGTTGAACCAGCCTTTTTGTTTTGCCCAGTCGCTAATTTGACTTTGCACGGGATGTTTGTAGCAACAACGGGAATAGTAGAGGTAGGCTTTTCCATCTTCGCCGAAAAACACGTTAGCGTCGATAATCGGATAGCCGGGATCGAACACAGGTTTTTTCTGAAGATCGATGAAAGGTCCGGTGGGCTTGTCTGCAACAGCAACACCAATCCGAAAGTTTTCCAATTCTTTTGTTGGATTGTTGTTCCATTGTGCGCTGTAGAACATATAAAACTTCCCATTGCGTTCATAAACTTCCGGAGCCCAGTACGCTCCGTCGAAAGCGGCCATTGAATCACTCCATCCATTGCTATTGCTGGCCCAGTATACCTGTCCTTCGCTTTTCCAATTGACCAGGTCCTGGGAGGAATAAGCAGCGAATCCATTTTTCGCAGCGCCCCCGGTGCCATACATGTAGTAAATGTCATCAGCGGCGTGAAGCACATAGGGATCTCCAAATTCAACCGGGAGTGGATTTTGGTAGGTCGCTGCTTTTTTCCTTTCGCTATTCTGTGAGTAAGAGGAGTGGGGCGAGATAATGCCTGTAAACAATACAGGCAGCGCAAAAATGGCAATTGATCGTCTCATGGAGTTGTCGTTCGTCTGCGAAGTTATTGCAGATTATTCCAAAATCTTCAACATTCAGATTCGCTTTTTGTGAACTTCTCTATTAGCCGTATCCAATGAAAAATTAAGTTATTGAACACTTGTTCAATAACGAATACTTGTTTACCTTTGTCGAATACTGGCAGCGGCGGCTAATCTACAAGGCCCAAATACCCCGGTTTCGTCTCTTATTGAACGAAACTTTCAAACAGTCCAGAAATGAAAAGCAAACACAGTAAAAAGCATTTACCAGAAGATCGACGCACAGTGAAAACAAAAAAACTGTTGGCCGAAGCGTTGAAAGAATTGATACTCGAGAAGGAGTATGATGAAATAACTATACAGGAAATTATTGACCGTGCCAATGTTGGGCGCAGCACCTTTTATACACATTATGAGAACAAGGAGCAGCTGTTAGTTGGAAATATTAATTTCCAGGAGACACTTATTTATACTCCTGACGATGATGCCGAAAACTATCCCTTGGGGATTAATATTTCTTATTTATTCAGTCACAACAAAAATCATGTGCAACTTTACAAAGCAATGTCCGGCAACAGGAGCATAGACATATTGGGCAATTATTTTATGAATCTTTGTTCTTCAAGAATTATTGAGCAACTGAGACCGCAGTTCCCTTACAAGAAAAAGGAACAACAAATACTTACTTATAAAGCGGAAGCAGCAGCTGGCGGAATCATCCGCATGATGTTTAAGTGGCTGAATGACGGCGCAATTGTACCGGCAGAAGACATGGTAGGCTATGCAAAAAAGATTCTAAAGAACTTTGTTTTGGAAGAGAAATAACTTTTCATTCGCGGAATTTATCATTGTATTTCAGCGAATAAGCCTGATCATAAACAGCGAACTTACTTAGCAAACAATTTTTCCGGAAGAATAGGCAGGTCACGGACACGTTTTCCACATGCCCGGTAAACTGCGTTTGCAATAGCAGCAGAAGCAGGGCCCTGAGCTGCTTCTCCGGCTCCCATTACTTCTTCATCCGGCTGGTTCAATACTACTACTTCCACATCCGGAACCTCCGTAAAACGAAAAATTGGATAGGAGTTCCAATCGGTGCTGGTAACGTGATTAGTGTCAAACTTAACCTGTTCCCGAAGGGTCCAACTGGCAGCCTGGATCAGGCCGCCTTCCGTCTGATTTTTGAGACCATCCGGATTGATCACTTCTCCTGCATCGATCACAGCCCACATTTTATGTACCCTTAACGTTTTCTCTTTTGCATCGACAATTACCTGAGCTGCTACTGCACAGTACGATGCAGAGTTTTTATAACGGGAAAACGCGATTCCCATTCCGGTTCCGGCAGCGGTTACCTGCCCCTTTGTGATTTCTTGTAACTTTCTGATCACGGCTTTTGCACGTTCATCTTTCAGATGCGCGATCCGGAACTCATAGGGATCTTTCCCTGCCTTTTCAGCCAACTCATCCATAAATGATTCTACGGCAAAAATATTTGCATAGGCTCCCAGGCTTCGCAAAGCAGACACGCGTAAAGGACCCTTGAAGATATGGGCATCGACCTGTTGATTTGGAATAGAATAGTAAGGCTCCGAATTGCGACTGGCGCCTCCAACATACCCACGGGATTTCTGAATGAAGGGCTCTTTGAGATAACGGGCAACCAGCAGGTTCTCCGCGTTACCACCGGGACGGGTACTATGGGTGTCGGACCAGAACTCATATTTCCAGTCGGTTATTCTACCGGTATTGTCTAATTGAGCGGATGCTTCCATGATCATGGCGCTGCCATATGGCTCCCATCCGTGTTCTTCTTCTCTTGACCACTGCAAACGAACATGCCTGCCCGGATAATCCATTGCAAGTAATGCAGCATCGGCAGCAACATCATCGGCGCCATTGTGTCCATAACAACCCGATCCCGGAACGCCAACGACATGAATATTTTCGGTAGACAGATGAAGCATTTCCGACAATGCCTCCCTGAGGGGGTATACTCCCTGGCTATGCGTCCATACGTGCAGGATTTTATTATCCCATATGGCTACTGAGCAGGATGGGCCTATGGACCCATGCATAATATAAGGTTTGAAATACCGGGCTTTGTGAGAAAAACTACCTGATCTTATTTTTCCTTCCTCGTGTGTGCGTTCTGTTTTTGCCGTCAGCTTTTCAATATGGTCCTGAAGCTGACTGTCGTCTGGTAATTTAGGCGATTCTGACCATCGAGCTGTCCGACGTATAAATTTTTGCGCCTCTATCGCCTGGAACTCGTCTTCAGCAATCACACCGAGGAAGCTTCCGTTATTCACGATTTTTAACAGGCCTTTCATTTTCTTATCTACATCTTGCCCGTCAAATTTCAAGAGCCTGGCGTTATAGGAGGGGGGACGAACCACACGGGCATGGACCATGCCCGCAAAACGCAGGTCCTGTACATAAACCTGCTTGCCAATCACCATTTGTCCTATATCATCGCGCGGAATTGCTTTACCCACCAGTCGATAACCCGCTTTAGGTTTCAAAATAACCGGTGTGCTTACCTGGTCGGTAATTTGCCTGCCCTCCAGTAATTCCGCGAATGTAAGTATACGCGCACCTGATTTCGTGCCTACTTTACCGTTATTAATATTCAGTTGTTCGGCAGGCACATCCAGCTTTCGTGCTGCCATCTCAAGCAGCTTCGCCCTGGCAGCTGCAGAGGCATACCGAACAGCCATTGCACTCTGTTCTATTGAACCACTGCCAGCGGTGTACCCCTCATCTGGGGTGCGGCCGGTTTCCGCCAACAACACTTCCACACTTTCCATGGACAGGTCCAGTTCTTCTGCAGCCACCTGGGCGATGGCCGTACGAATACCCTGACCCAGTTCCAGCTTTCCGGTGAAGATGCGCACTTTACCATTCGCAAGTACCTCGAGCCATGCATTGATGTTCGGATTCCTTTTTAAACTTTCAGGTAATTCCTGCAGCAGGGTAGTACCATAAGCAGGGGACAAGCCGCCAAAAGAAAATCCGACGGTGAGGCATCCTGTTATTTTTAAGAAATCTCTTCTTGTGCTGTTCATAATATGCAAATGGTTATTTAGTTGTTTGGCCCGCAGCTCTCTTAACCGCACGGATGATCCTCGCATGAGATCCGCAACGACAAAGCGAACGCTGCAGGCCTTCACGGATAGCGTTATCATCGGGATGAGGATTCTCTTTGAGCAACGAAATTGCCGAGATCACCATGCCATTCAGGCAATACCCGCACTGTGCGGCCTGTTCATGCACAAAAGCATCCTGCACGGGATGCATTTTTTTATTTTTTTGAGAAACACCCTCCAGGGTGGTAATAACACGGTCCTTTACCGCTGAAACCGCAATCATGCAACTTGACTGCGCCTTTCCATCCAACAGTACCATACAGGATCCACATTGCTGTAAACCGCATCCATACTTGGGGCCATTCAACTTTAACTGGTTACGCAACACATATAATAAGGGCGTAGCAGGATCAATATTTACAGTATGAGATTTTCCATTTACCTGCAGAACGACAGATACTTTCATAGCAAGCTGAATTAGGATATGAAAGTTAGTAAATCATAAAGGGTTAACATCGCAGAGCATTAAATAAAATGAAAATCATAGGGAGAAATTGCGAGCATTCGACCATACTGTAAAACACTATTCTTTATGGGATTGGTAACTCCCGACTGACCAGTATTAACTCCTGAATCCAAATTCAGCATATATAGCCTGCATCCCACCTGGAAACTTGTGTTTGCAAATTTTAGTGTTAACTGTACAACGGCCGCAATCACATTCAATGAGCATGGTCTTCCGCTTAAATTCAATATCCTGGCAACGGATCCCTCGTATTCTCAGAAGTTCTATGGGAGTTATTATAACAACGATGGTATTGGCTATGAATGCAGTGAGAATAATTAAAAGTGTAAATGAACCATCTAACGGTAGTCCCTATCAATGAGCCTGAATGCCGGGATGTTGAGAAACAACCCTAGGCAGAAGACTTTTCTTGATCAGGGTCCTGGTTTGTATTTGAGTCCCGAAGTGGTTCTTCTCTGCTTTCTTTCAATTGCTTTTGCTCTTGATACGACATGGAGTTCCAGGGATGATCAAACGGATTTCGGACAGATCTGATTTTACCTTTACGAAGAAATTCCTTGACTTCAGGTAAGTGGCTGGCCAATTGAATGCACTCAAATCCCTCTACCTCTCCCGGGTATGCCTCATTGGCATGATTAAAGAAAAGCAGGTGGACGAAGTCAATATCCGGAGAGGGATGAGCCCTGACCCCTCTGTAAGTTTTGTTGGGAACAGATCTTAAATAGAAGGTAATACGATAATAAAACAACCGGCCCGCGAACTCGCTTTTACCCATGTTTTTATCGTCACTCCCGAAATACATCCGGCTAAATTGCTAAATATTTTAGTAATTATTATTTCTTTCTTTTCACGGAATGTGTTACGTTATGGCGTTCACCAGCAATACTCCGGGATTTTGCGACTACTTTCCCGGGATGGCTTTTGACAACCAGCTTTCATTTGCTTGATTCTGCGGGTGGCGATCAGGTAAGTCCATATTTACACGGAACAATTTTACTGAGGCCGATCACGAACGGGGATTGCCATTACATTTGTGAACCTATTGTTTATTGACTAAACAAACTTCTTTTCAATGATTGTCCATCTCATCGACGGCACATATGAATTATTCCGTCACTTCTACGGCCAGCGAAGGTTCAACAAAGGCAAAGACAAGCCCTTTGCCGCCACGGTAGCGGTACTCCATGGAGTATTGCAAATGATCGAAAAAGAGGCCACCCACCTCGGCGTTGCCACTGATCACGTGATCGAATCTTTTCGCAACAATCTGTGGCCCGGCTACAAAACAGGAGAGGGGGTCGAACCGGCGCTGCTTGCACAATTCTATCCATTGGAACAAGCATTGACCTTGATGGGGGTTGTGGTGTGGCCAATGACGGACCTGGAGGCGGATGATGCGCTGGCGTCCGCAGCGAACAAGGCTGCGGCTGATTCTGGGGTTGATAAAGTGTGTATCTGGACGCCGGATAAAGACCTTGCCCAATGCGTATTGGGAAAGCGGATTGTGCAGGTCGATCACAAAACCGGTACCGTTCGGGATGAAAAGGCAGTTTTCAAAAAGTTCGGTGTGGGCCCAAAACTCATCCCGGACTATCTGGCACTCGTTGGCGATAGTGCGGATGGTTATCCGGGGATCTCAGGAATTGGAAAAGTCGGGGCGATACGGTTGTTAAACCAATATGGGCCAATTGAATCATTCCCGAAGAATGTGCTCGGTGGGCATCAGAAGCAAGCGTTGTTGTTTAAACGCCTTGCCACTTTAAAAACTAATGCCAGGCTATTTAAGAATGTCAGCCAACTGCGTTGGACCGGACCTACAACTGCTTTCGCTAAGTTTACTACAAAAGCAGGTGCACCACGTTTACTTGACCGGGCGAAAGCCGCCGCTGCCAAAATCATCCAGCCCTCGAAATGAGACAAACTGCATACGTCAGATCGAAACCATTCGTTGCGATGTAAAAGATGAAGATTTTCGTTTATTTTGAATTGGAGGTTCTTATGCAGGTTTTAATAATATCTGCTTACTCCACGATCACGAATTCAAGCCAATCCTCATAACTTCTTCGACCGGGCTGCGCGGAGATAAATTGTCCGATTTGTTCCCGGGCAGCAGCGGCGGCTGTGCCATAAAACGAGGTTCTGTTCCCCGATGGGGTTGTGCACCGTGAACAAGAAACGGGTGACACAAATATACTGTGCCGGCTTCTCCTCTGGCTATTTCCTCTTCTCGTTCCGGTAGTTCATCCAATCTTTTCGCGAGCTCCATAAATGACAAACCGGCATCTCCCGCTTTGCTTAACAATTTTGCTACATGGATATGCGATCCTTTAAGGATTCGGGTTGGAGCATCGAGCGCGGTAACATTGGAAAATAGAAATAGCATTAGCAACACCCTGCCCCTGGATTTAATATTGATACGCCATTTAAGAAAATCATTTGGGTCATCGCCTGGAAAACCGGCATCCACATGCCACCCGGTATCGCCAGGATCAATTGTTGATGGAAATCGTACCGGAAAACTGCCCATGCTCATACAAGGCAGCCAATTATCTTTACCCACCAACTGATCGAAGGCATTATGGAGAATGACTGTATTGGCTGCCTTGATAAATGGCTCCTGGTTATACATACCAAGACGTATTACCGGCTGTGTCCAGGTCGAACTGTCGTTTGGATTACACCCAGGTAGGTCGTTCCATAAAATCTTTCTTGCCTGACCTGCAATTTCAGAAGAGAAAGCATTGTCAATTTTGACAAAGCCATCGGCGATAAATTTCTGAATCTGTTGTTTATTTAGTGATTCGTACATACTGACAACGATTTCATTTCTAAAAATACGTCATTAATAAAAAAAATATCCCAATTGTGGATTTTTGAATCCTCATTCATCAAGGTGTCTAAGCTTTTTCAATGGAGAATACGAAACCTGATTTTTGGAAGGATTTTTGACAATATTTACCAATTAACTTTAACCAAATGCGAGTAAAAAATCTAAAATCAATCCCTGTCGTATTATTGTTACCCTTACTTGTTGGCTTCTATATTATTACCATTGCACAGTCCAAAAAAAATCAAGATATGGCAAGTTTAAACAACGAAGAAACACAGATCCGGGCGCTTGAAGATAGTTTTGTAGCCGCCTTTAACACCGGTGAAATCGATGCGATAATGAAGAACTACGTGCCTGACCAAAGTTTTATCATTTTTGATGTTGTGCCAAGAAAGGAATATCGTGGAGCTGACGCATATCGCAAATTTTGGGAAGAAATGTTCTCGCACTTTAAAGTGACCCCGAAAATTGAAATAGCTGATCTCGGCATCACCGTCGACGGCAATGTCGGATTCGGCCACAGCTTCCAACATGTGACGGGGACTGACAAGCAAGGCAAATCAGTTGACAGATGGGTACGCGTTACAGACGGCTATCGTAAGGTTGGAGGTCATTGGCTGATCGCCATGGAACATATTTCGGTACCGGTTGATTTTAGAACCGGCAAGTTAGTGCCTATTACTGGCCCCTGATTGACATCCAACTTTTGTCGCGTATCCGGAGCTTCTCTCTAGCGGTTAATTGATACATATTTACCACTTAAACAATCAATCAATAAAATCAGTAAATTCATTTTGCATTTTTAGTCTCCGTATAAGGACAGGCCGTCTATTATGAATCCGCAACTCCTCAAGGCCAGCACGTTTTACGAATACGCATTTATTTTAAAACTGACGTCATGAGAAATTCTCTATCTGGAATGATTACTGTCCTTGTCGGCATTGTCATATTTGGATTTATCAACAATCAGGACAAGTCCGACATCCCCCGGAAAGAATGGATCATAGCGCCCCGGTTTTTAACTCTTCAAAAAGGGATAACAAAAGAAGAGGCCAGGGAATGGATGGAAAAAGAATATCTCCCATTATACCGACACTATTCGGGTTGGAACGCAATGTTGGGCGAGCCCACGGGATCGGGCAAGTGGGGTAAGAGTGATAATACGGCAAAAGAAAAGGGTGATTTCGTATTGATATATCTTTTTGATTCCCCCCGAACAAGAGATCATTATTTCCCGGCAAACGGGCCCTGGAGTGATGAAATCCAAAAAGTGCTGGCCGACCACAAATCTACCTGGGACAAATTCTTCGGGAAATATTTTATTCAGGATAAATATCAGAATGAAGAATACACAATGTTTGCCTCTGCAAAATAGCTCTTGCTTAATTCATATGCTACCGGTCCTGGGCTGGCGGTTTTCATGGAGATCGACACCCACCGAATGAGCTCAAATTGACATACCCGCTGTAATAATTGGCCTATTTATCATTTTGACTTCCAAATTTTCATAATTTGGGGGTGATTACTTGCTAACCGAAATACTGCTAACGCTCTTGAGAACAGTGTTCACTAACGAGTCAAATACTGAACAGCAGTGGCTATCGGCCCTTCGCAATTCTGACGAAGCGGCTTTAACCGCAATTTATAAGCATTACTGGAAGCCCTTATTTGTCCAAAGCTACAATGTTATTGGCGACAAGTATGTGTGCGAGGACCTCCTACAGGAACTCTTTGTGGGCTTGTGGTTGAAAAGAGAAACGATCCAGATCATATCACTGCCGGCCTACCTCAGTGCCGCCGTTCGGTACAAGGTTTTCAGGTATATAAGGAATAATTGCAAAAAAGTAATAGTAGATAAAAGCTATTTCGAAGAAATCCCCGATCATTCAATGGAGAGATCCCTGATTCTTAATGAATCAATTGCCGAAGTAGAATCTTCCATCAAAACCCTTCCGGCGCAATGCAGGCTGATCTATCGGCTCAGCAGGGAGGAACAACTGTCTCACAAGGAAATTGCTCATCAATTAAATATCTCGGTTAAAACCGTAGAGAATCAGATTACCATCGCGCTCAGGAAACTTCGCAACGGCGTGCGCCACGCTCTCTCGTCCTTCCTGTTCCTTTAAATAATTCTCCATTCCTTTTGGGGGTTCGCCCGCTGGTTTGTCACTATAAATTAAAGGCAGTCTGTGACCACCAAGCAATTCAAAGCTCTTATTGATAAATTTCTTGCCGGCAAAACCAGCAAAGAAGAAGACGAGTGGCTCAGGAATTACTATGAACAGTTCCAGCAGTCTGTCGAGTGGAATAATGCGGAGCTCGGCGACGAATTGGATGTAGAAAAGCGGCTGCTTTCGAAAATCCGGCAACAGATTGGTTCGGGGCATCAGGCAAAAATTATCCCAATCCGAAACAGGAAACGTTTTGCCTGGCTCAGTGCTGCGGCTGCCGTACTCATCCTGATTTCTGTGGCTTTATGGACATTCTCTGTTGGCGGAAAATCTAAACCCCCAGCGACAGAGGTTGCGGTAGCCAAAAAACAACCAGTTCACGACAGGCTCCCCGGGAGCAATAAAGCAGTGCTGACACTGCAGGATGGTTCAACAATTGTGCTCGATGAGGCCGCGAAGGGTACGATAGCCCAACAGGGGACGACCAGGATTAACAAGCTCTCCGATAGAGAGCTGTCTTACGAGGGCGCAGCAGGATCACAATCCAATGCCACCATCACGGTTTCTTTCAATACCCTATCGACGCCGAGAGGTGGTCAGTACCAGGTAACGCTGCCCGATGGCACCAGAGTGTGGCTGAATTCGATGTCTTCCATTCAATACCCTACTGTGTTTAAAGGAAATGAACGCCGCGTTAAGATCAGCGGTGAAGTGTACCTCGAAGTGACAACAAAATTTATTGACGGCGATGAACGCAAGGGCAGACAGCCATTTCTAGTGTCCGTTAGTACCCACGCGGATAAGGACCCGTCGACTATTGAGGTCCTTGGAACACGCTTCAATGTAATGGCCTATGGCGATGAATCAGAATTGAAAACTACTTTACTTGAAGGGTCTATCAAATTTTCCCACGCCAAAAATAGTTGTTTGCTGATCCCAGGGCAGCAATCACAATTGTCGAAAGATGGAGGGATAACGGTTCAAAAAGAGGCAGACCTGGAGCAGGCGGTAGCATGGAAAAACGGGTACTTTCAATTTAAGAACGCCGACTTACAATCGGTTATGCGACAGTTGTCGAGGTGGTATGACATAGATGTAGTGTATGAGCCCGGAGTGCCGAAGAGACGTTTCGCCGGCCAAATGAAAAAAGAAGCACAGTTATCCTCGATCTTATCCATTCTCAGCGAGAGTAATGTTCATTTCAAGATTGACGGAACCAAGCTGACTGTTATGCGCTGAAGAAAAACAAAGTATATAAATCCTTGATGGTAGTTTATCAAAAAAACCGCTCCGAGTGGAGTCGGAGCGGGCAATTCTTTGGGTCAACTACAATCATTGTCTGATCAATTTTTAACCCAATCTCGATTACGCCGATAGAGCGAGATCAAAATCAAATTTATGCATTTTAAGTTGAAAGACCTTTCTTCCGGTAGACGGAAAAGGCTTGCCAAAACGTTGTTTCGTATGAAACTCACATCAATTTTATTGCTCATCAGCTTCCTCCAGGTAGCTGCCAGAGGGACTTCACAGGAAGTATCTCTGGACGTAAAGGATGCTCCCCTCGAAAAAGTTCTTCAGGAAATTCATCAGCAGTCGGGCTATATGGTTTGGTACGATGTTGATGATATACGAAAGGCTAAAAGGGTTACCATTTCAGTAAAACGAGTTTCACTAGAGGAAGCATTGGTTACCTGTTTTATGGGTCAGCCGCTAACTTACTCCATTGTTAACTCGACGGTTGTGGTAAAACCCCGTAAAACAGAATCGGCGGATTCCACAAGGGTACAGGCGATTCCGCCTATTGAGATAAAAGGAAGGATTACGGATTCAACCGGAAATCCCCTTGAAGGCGTTTCCGTGCGCGTTAAGGGTGCCACAAAGGGATCATCCACCAACGAAAATGGCTATTTTGTTTTAAGAGACGTTAGTGAAGACGCGGAGTTGGAGATTTCTTCGGTAGGATTTCTTACCCAAACCATAAAAATAGGAAGCCGATCGACTATTAACCTTGTACTGAGCAGGGATAATGTGCAGGAAGAATTGGTTACCATTTCTTACGGTACCCAGAAAAAGGCCACGCTAACCGGTTCTATGGTTCGTGTGGGTGGTGAGGATATCCGGCGGTCTCCGAACACAAACATTGCTAATAATCTGACGGGTCGTCTTCCCGGCTTAAGTGTAACAACACCAAGTGGCGAGCCGGGAGTCAACAATTCGAGACTTTCGATCCGAGGCACCAATACACTCGGGGACAATAGCCCCCTGATAGTTGTAGACGGCATCCCTAACCGGTCTTTTGAAAGGATCAATCCAAACGACATTGAAAGTATAACTGTAATGAAAGACGCGATGGCCGCGATTTACGGTTCTCAGGCAGCGAACGGTGTAATCATGGTTACTACCAAAAGAGGTAAAGCCGGCAAGCCAAGAATTACTGTCGACCTGAGCCAGGGTTATAATCAACCGACCAAAACGCCGAAAATGGCTGATGCGGCCCAATATGCGCAGATGCTCAATGAAATTTCCTATTACGGAAATCCCAGTGGCGGATTGAACCAACGATATACGCCGGAAGACATTACGCTCTTCCAAAACGGAACCGATCCCTGGGGTCATCCAAATACCGACTGGTTTGGAACCGTATTCAAAACATGGTCACCCCAGCGGTATGCGAACGTTTCGATGAATGGGGGTTCTGAAAACATGCGCTATTTCTTATCAATAGGAGGAAGAAGTGAAGACGCTTACTACAAAAACAGCGCTACCAAATATGAACAGTACAATTTCAGAAGCAATATCGATGGGAAAGTTTCGAAATATATTACTGTATCATTTGATGTATCAGGAAGAACAGAAATCTCGAACTTTCCCACCGTGTCTGCCGAGGCTATTTTCAGAAGTCTGATGCGCGGCAAACCCAATCGTCCTGCGTACTGGCCCGACGGGAGTCCCGGCCCTGAGTTGGAGTTCGGCGATCAACCTGCCGTCACCAGTACGAACTTAACTGGCTATGACAAAAACAAGTGGTATCGCCTGGAAAGCAGACTTAGCGTGAATTTCATCGTTCCCTGGGTGAAGGGATTGAACATTCAGGCCAACGCATCATACGATAAGATCATACAAAACGATAAATTTTTTCAGAAGCCCTGGTACCTGTACACCTGGGACGGAAATCCTGACCATATATTGGGCAAGGCTCCAAAAGGTCCAAACGCTCCTGCATTAAGCGTGCTAAATAATGACGGTCAGAATAGCACGGTCAACGCCTATGCAACCTATGAAACAAATATCGCTGACAATCATCATCTCAAAGTAATGGCCGGTACCGAAAGAAATGATGCCAGTAATTCCTACATGCAGGCGGAACGAAGGAATTTCCTGTCGGCGGAAGTTGATCAACTTTTTGCCGGAGCTACTGACGACCTTATGCGGAACGACGGTTATGCTACACAAACTGCAAGGCTTAATTATTTCGGTCGCGTAAACTATGATTTCCAGCAGAAATATCTATTTGAATATGTTTGGAGATACGATGGGTCTTATATTTTTCCCAAGAATAAAAGATTCGGTTTTTTTCAGGGATTCTCTGCAGGGTGGAGAATTTCGCAGGAGAATTTTTGGAAGGATAATATTTCCTTTATCAACGACATGAAAATTAAGGGCTCGTGGGGTCAGACCGGTAATGATAGAATAGCTGCTTTCCAATTTCTCTCGCTTTATCAACAACAGGGGCAAACATTCATCCTGGGCGTGGATAATGATAACAAGAGATTCGTTGAATTAGTGGTGCCCAACCCAAATGTAACCTGGGAAGTGGCACAACAGACCAACGTCGGTTTCGAAGCACTTCTTCTCGATAATCACCTTAGTGTAGAAGCAAGTTATTTTTATAATAAGCGTTCAAATCTCCTTATTACCAGGGGGCAGTCAACCGCAGGCCTGACTGGATATTCACCACCTGCCGAAAACATTGGAAAAGTTGATAACAAGGGATACGAATTCCAGGTGGGTTACCGGAACACTGCTGGTGAATGGTCGTACAATATCTCAGTGAATGGCAACTTCACAAAAAACAAGATCGTGTTCTGGGATGAACAGCCAGGTGTTCCTGACTATCAACAGTCAACCGGCAGACCAATTGGCAGCAATTTGTATTATGAAGCGATCGGCATCTTCCAGGATCAGGGTGAGATTGACAAGACCCCACATTGGGAAGGTGCGGTTCCGGGAGACATCATTTTCAAAGACGTAAATGGCGATGGGGTGATTGATGGACTTGACCTGATAAGAAATACACACTCTGACCTGCCCACTTTCACCGGTGGCATTAGTCTCGGTGTTAAATTCAAAGACATTGAACTTTCAGCTTTGTTTCAGGGCGCCACAGGTGCGCAATTATATGTTCATCCGGAATCGGGCGAAGACGGCAACTATTACAAGGATTTCGCGGATAACCGCTGGACGCCAGATAATCACAGCACAACTTATCCCCGTGCTTTCAATGGCAACAACGAATATTGGAGAAGTCAATCCAACACATACTGGATTCAATCCACTGATTACCTCAGGCTGAAAAACCTGGAGATCGCCTATAACGTTCCACTTCGATCTTCGAAATCCATTCAGGCATTGAGGATTTTTGCCAACAGTTTTAACCTGTTCACATTTGACAAAGGCACACTGATTGATCCGGAATCGACAACAAGTCAATTGGGCATTCCGTATCCGCCTCAGCGTATCGTCAATTTTGGATTATCTGTTACTTTTTAATCAACTGTCATGAGAAAATATTTTATTAATCTATCCATAGTTATTAGTCTGGCTGCGGGATTTGGTGCCTGTACCAAAACTGATTCCCTGGACCTCACGCCGTTGTCTCAATATTCAGACGCAACGATATGGAAGGATCCGGCATTAATTGAACCCTTTGTTAATACCATTTACGCCAATAATATGGGCTCTCCATTCAACTACATGCGTTTGGCTTGTTATACCGATGAAGCGTTGAACGGTTTGTATGGGAACGCCTTCAACGTTAACAGATCATTGATTACTGCCGATAGTTATCTCGAGTGGGAAAATGGTTTTGGTAGTGACCACACACAACACTTTACATGGGACCGTCTATATCAAAATGTGAGAAGAGAAAACCTTTTCTTTGAAAAAATTGGTGAAGCTACCAGCGATGATCCTACCTGGATCCCAAGATTGACAGGCGAAGCGTATTTCAACCGGGCGCTGAGCTATCATTTTCTCCTTTCGCTATACGGCGGCGTACCCATCATTACGCACTCGTTTACCTTGAATGAAGATGCTAAAACTATAGCAAGAAATTCTTATGCTGATTGTATTGATTTCATTGTTGGGCAGCTGGATTCGGCTGTCGCGTTGTTGCCGGAAACCTATCCTGGCACACAGGTGGGTCGCGCCACGAAGGGTGCGGCGCTTGCGCTGAAAGCCAGAGTGCTTTTGTATGCTGCCAGCGACCTGCATAATCCGGCAATGAATTCAATCGTGAGTGGCGGTTATTCCAATCCGGAACTGCTGGGTTACACCGATGGTGACGCAGCGGGAAGATGGACAGAGGCAAAGAATGCAGCCAAGGCGGTGATTGACCTGAACCTGTACAGCTTGTATAAGGGAAATCCTGCACCCGGAGATTCCGTTGCTCAGAATCTTACAGACTATTTCATTTCAACGGGAACAGAAGAAGACATCTTATTGCAATACCTGTCACTACTTGGCTATGATGACTATCCCGCGCTGCGCGTCGCTCCCAACGGATATAATGGTCATGGATCCACCACACCAATAGGTGAATTGGTAGATGACTATCAAATGGCCGATGGCACGCCTTTCAGTTGGAGTGATCCGGCAATGGCGGCAAAGCCTTATGAGGGCCGCGAGGCAAGATTCTACGCAAGCATTTTATATGAAGGTGCCCAGTGGAGGCCCAGGCCAGCAGACGTGGTAGCCATCGATCCATTCGGGTTGATTTCGGTGGGCCTGGTAGTCAACGGCTCCGGGCAGATAATGGTAGGTGGTCTTGACAATCGGGAAGGCCCGATCAATACTTCTAACGGCGGCTACACCGGTTACTATCTTCGTAAGGCCGTCGACATCAGTTTCGATCCGACCTTTGGGAACCCCTTGCAGAACGTGCCTTTCAGACATATCCGCTACGCGGAAATATTGCTGAACTACGCGGAAGCATGCGCCGAACTGGGAGAGGACGGTGAAGCAAGAACATCCGTCAACCTGATTCGTAAACGCGCTGGCTTGCCTGATCTCCAAGGTTCGCTGTCCGGAGATGCACTGCGCCAGGCCATTCGTCACGAGCGCCGCGTTGAACTGGCTTTCGAAGATCATCGCTATTTTGACGTCCGGAGATGGCTGATCGGCAATGAAACCTTCACCAGAACCATGCACCGTGCCGACGTGAAATATGTGGTTGGCTCACCGGTAACAAGTTATCGCAAACCAGACGGCAATCCGTGGGTACAACCGACCATCATCAACGCGGAGAATGGCGTTGACGTGAGGGTATTCAACAAGGAAGATTATTTCTTTCCAATAAAAAGATCTGAAATAAATAAAGACCCGGCATTAATACAAAATCCAGGATACAACTAAAAGTAAATAATATGTCCGCGTCAGTTTGGCTGGTGAATTGAGGCGGATAATTTCTTTGACTATTCAATCTACTATGCGCCAAATATTTACCGTCCTGGCAGTTTGCTGTGTCCAATACATCGCTTCTGCCCAGTCTATAGTTACTCTGGAGAATTCAAATTTCAAACTGTCCGTTTCTCAGCAATCGGGAGTTATTTCCTCTTTCGTGATTAAGAAGAATAATTCAGACCTGATCGGAGATAAAAGACTGGCTGCCAATTTTAGAATTGGGTTGCCACTGAAAGACTCATTAGCAAATTATATAGAGGGCGAAGTCCAGAAGGCGGCTTCCGTGGAGAAAAAAGGCAATCAGATCATAGCTACTTTCAAAGGCATGAGCACTGCTAACGCGAAGTATGCAGTTGATCTTATTTATTGGATCACACTCGATTCGGATGCCGTGTCATTCAAGGCGCGGTTGACTAATAAGGAAGCGCAACCGATTTCGGAATTCTGGTTCCCGAGAATTGGAGGATGGAAGGACTTCGGCCACGACCGTACCGCCAAGGTGGCCGTTCCAGGTTATGACCAGGATTGTCAAAATCGTATTGAGATGTTCAGGAATTTCCCGGGCGAACGATTCCTGGGTGCGGAAGGGGCCGAATGGAATACCAACTATCCCGGCATGCCCATGCCCTGGTGGCATATCTATGACGCAAAATCCGACCTGGGCTTGTATTTAGGGTACCATGATACGATCTGCCGTTACAGCACCTGGCACACTTATCTATCGCCCAACACAGCTAATGGGAGAGGAGAATGGCTTACAGCAAAACAAGCCGGAGAGACACCCGTAGGTGTTACCTTTTCGCATGTGCGTTATCCGTTCATTCATTCCGGTGAAGCACTGGAGTCGGGTGAATTTGTCGTAAGAGTAAGCAAAGGCGACTGGCACGAAGGTTCCCAATTCTACCGCCAGTGGTTTGTTTCGCATTGGAATGTGGACAAAACTAATAGCTGGCTCAGGAAAGAAAGTGCATGGTTCAGCTCTATTATTTATCAGCCCGAAGACAAGGTGATCACTGACTACAAGGGTTTCGGCAAATGGAGCGAAGAAGCAAAGAAGTATGGTATAGGCATGCATGAGTTGATCGGATGGGACAGTGGCGGGCTGGAAAGAAACTACCCGTACTACATACCCATTGAAAGGCTGGGCGGACGTGAAGGGTTTAAAAATCTGCTCTCTTCCATCAAGCAACGAGGAGATCACTGCCTGGTGTTTATGAATTACAATATCCTCGACCAGAACACTGATTGGTACAAGAAAGAATTATATAAATATAAAAGTCAGGATCAATTCGGTGAACAGGGTGTTTGGATGGGGTGGGGGGAAAGCACGCTACTTGCGCGGAACCGCCTTAGTGTAAGGTATCATGTACGAGGGTCGGTGGTACCACCGATCCGAAAAATCCTGGATGACTATTTTGTGGATCGAACAAAGGACGGCGCACAGGGATTTCAAATAGATAAGCTGGTTGTTGGATCATCTCTTGATTTTAATCCATTGAACACCGCAAAGCCGGATGTTGCACTTTGTGATGAACTTGTGAATGCTATTGACACCCTGATACAAAAGTGCAGGGTGATCAATCCTGATCTCCAGATGGCTTCAGAATTTAATCTCGACCGGTTGCTCCCGTTTTTTGACGTTGGCTATCGTGCTGCCAGTGGATATGGCATCTCCCCAATGCACTATCTCTTTCCAGAATGGACAGCCTGCGTGCATATTTCGGCGCCTGGTGATTTTCGCGGCGTAAATGGGGCAGTGCTTACCGGAGCGGTTATGGTCATAGAGCCGAATTCCTACCAGGGGTCGATGGACGAACCACTGTTCAGACCACTTTCTGAATACGTCCGGGAGGTGCAACGGATTCGCAAAGAATTAGCGGATAAAATATTTTTGGATAAGTACTACGATAACCTCGGAGCGACAGTAAATCCCGACAAAGGCCATGATTTACATTATAAAGTTCATGGTGATAGGATAAAGGATCAGCGTACGATCATCGTGGCAAATGATAAAGATCAGCCGATGCATTACAGCTGGAAGTTTACCCACCACGATGTTAAGAAAGCCACTTTGTATGTTCCTTTTCAAAAACCAAGGGTTATCAACAGCAATGAGAAACTTACCATTGATGGGTACGGATTAAATATCATAGTTGAAAACGAGTAAAAATAAAGTGGCGAGATCTCCCTCGAAGTTGACTTACTTTTTTTTGCTGCTCTGTATTGGCTGCCAGCAGCAGGGCGGCAATGATCAGCCTCCGGAAAGCCGGTTCAGAAAACTAATTCTCTGTGAAAACCAACAAGACCTCAGGGGAACAATTGCCTTTGACTTCGCACCAAATGGAAACGTTTATATGATTGATCTGTCAGGCAGGGTTAAGATTTTTAACCCTGCCAATGGACAGTTTACCATTGTAGGAAAATTCGATGGCGGGGAATATGGGCTCATAGGCATGAAGCTTGACCCTGTATTTGATACCAATCATTTCATTTACCTGCAATATTTCGTTGCCGACACTGTGAAGTATAGCGACGGCCATGCCAGGCGGATCATGCGGGTTTCAAGGTTTACAGTTGAGAACGACACCATACTGCCGGCATCCGAGAAGAACTATTTGAAAATCCCTTATGAACACGAATGCTGTCATACCGGCGGCGGGATGGATTTTGATAATGATAGAAACCTGTATGTTTCTACCGGTGACAATACGGGGGCGTTCTTTACCCAGTATTCTCCTTCGGTTAATTTGACCGGGCACCTTATCGATGACGGACTCCGTTCCGCCGGTAACACCAATGACGATCGCGGAAAAATTTTGAGAATTCATCCAGAGCCTGATGGCTCTTTCACCATACCCAAGGGAAATCTATTTCCGGTAGGAGAAAAAGGTACGAAACCTGAAATCTACGTGATGGGTGTCCGAAACCCTTACCGGCTCACCATCGATCGAAGAACGAATTCTTTGTATTGGGGAGAAGTAGGTCCCGATGCGGCAAAAGATAGTTCGGCGGGACCAAGAGGATATGATGAATTCAATCACGCGAAACAGGCTGGCAATTTCGGATGGCCATTGGTGATAGCAAACAATCAGCCTTACGCCCGGGTGAATTACGAAAACGTCGAAAAGAAGTTTTATCTAAACAATCCTGATAGTCCTGCCAATTTTTCAACCAATAATTCCGGACTGAAAACGCTTCCCGCGGCCCGTCCTGCAATCATCTGGTATCCATATGATTCCTCCAGGATCTTTTCGTCATTTGGTTCCGGCGGCCGGACGGCTATCGGGGGACCGGTGTATCAATATGATCCGGATTTGGCGTCGGACATAAAATTTCCAAAATATTTCGATCACGCATGGTTCATCGCAGATTGGATGCGTAACTGGATCAAGGCAGTTAAGTTAAACGACGATGGCGACATGCAAAACATTGTTGACTTTCTACCGAATGAACGTTTCATCAAACCGATGTTCATGAAATTCGGGACCGACGGAGCATTGTATTTGCTGGAATACGGATCTTCCTGGGCCGAGAACAATCCGGATGTCAAATTTTCAAGGATAGAATACATTCCGGGAAACCGGCTGCCCGTAGCTGAGATAAAAGCTGATACTATAGCTGATTCGCAAGGATTGGGATTTGCCCTTTCGGGTGCTGGATCGTTTGATCATGACAAGGACGATCTTCATTTCGGGTGGAAAGACAATGCTGGTAAAATGCTGGGGAACAAAGAAAGCATCACAACAACTTTTACAAAACCCGGAACCTATTCCATTAGACTGGAGGTTTCAGATGACAAGGGAGGAAAGACGGTGAAAGATACCGTATTAACCGCTGGCATGCCTCCCGTGGTAAAGCTGCGGCTAAACAATCGTTCTTTCTATTGGGACACGATTCATTATTCCTTCCTGGTTACCGATCCGGCGCCTGTCGATTTGACTCGCGGTGCTTCTGGGCAATTTAGGTCTACAATTCAGATTATCGAGAACGATCCAATCGGGCTGGTGATAAAACCAGGAGAGGTGAATGCGGGTGAAAGAATGATGAACGAGACTGATTGCAAAGCCTGTCATCAACTCCATGCGAAGTCTGCCGGGCCAAGCCTGAAGGCGATTTCTGAAAAGTATCGGACCGACGCGACGGCGATTGACCTCCTAGCCAGGAAAATCTTAACCGGAGGATCAGGAGTTTGGGGAACAACTAATATGAGTGCTCATCCTCAATTGTCCTTCTCCCAGGCGAAAGAAATTGTCCGGTATATTTATTCTCTTACTGCTCCTGACATTCCTTCGAGCACTATACCGCCGGTAGGACTGCTCAAGACTGCTGCTGGTGGGCAGAAATCGAAAGAATCTGATCGACTATTCAAAATCTCAGGCGCCTACCTCAGCGGCCGGAAAGAATTTCAGTCTTTAACGTATCGGGACAGCGTTCTTTTAAGAAACGCTGTTGTCAGGGCCGGCGATTTCGACCAGTATTTCGATGCCAACGTTTCTGAGGGACTGGTGAAAGGTCACAGTTTTTCGTATGTTAAATTGAGTAAGATTGACCTTTCGGGCATCAAGACCGTGAAAATCACGGCTAATGGACCTATCGAGTTAAGAGCAGATTCTGACAATGGGACGGTACTCGGCCGTAGTTCTGTGATAGAGCAAAAGGACCTGGTTCAAACAACGGTTCATATATCACCTGTTGCAGGAATTCATGACGTCTTTGTTGTGTTTTCGGTTGGCAAGAATGGATTCATTCTTAATGAGGAATTGAAAAGCGTGGAGTTCGTGAAATCAGCCAGCGGTTTACCGTAACGAACTGGCCAAATTGATTTTTATGAAATTAGTGGTTTCCTCCACGGTTGTTGTCATACGACCTCTTGCTACGATAAAAGAAAAATAGAAATTATTGACCCGGCAGAGTTGGTTATAATGCAGAATGAATTTACTGCTATCGGCAAACTCGCCCTGCAGGGCAGCCGGCAAATGCAGCGTAGAATCAATGGCTATATCATATGTCCTTCGGCTTAAGGCAAACGGATACTTCTCTTGCCTTTCACCCTTGTAAAAAGTAACCATTCCACCAGTAGTTGAATGAAATTTCAATTGCAACGAATCTATTTCGGTTATATTTTTTTCAAATACAATCGTTCTATGGTTTAATGTATTGAGCACTGTATCGTTGATTAACATATTCTCCTGTACTATTGGTTTCAGGCCCACTTGTTTGATAGTAGCCTTCAGGTTTGTAATTGCGGTTGTATTCTCCGGCAGCGCTTTGTCGGACTGTATGGATTGAAAGATATATTTTCCTATTGCGCCTGCATCGAATTCTCCTCCCAGCATGATCACTACCATATTTTTTGCGGGAATAATGGATATCGTTTGCCTGCCCCGACCCGCCGCTTCGTAGAACCCGCCTTTATCATAGGTCCACCATCCATAACCATACCCTTTCTCCTCGTTCAACATACTCACCGTTGTTAAGCATTTATCGACCCACTGTTTCGAAATGATTCGTTTGTTTTGCCACTTCCCTTTCTGCAGTACCAGTATTCCCAATTTGGCCATATCCTCCGGGAACAGAAAAAGGTCTCCCCAGCCATGATTGATGTTTTTGTAATTCGACAACCATTTTGATTTTTGGATCTTTAGTGGGGCAAATAAGTATTTCCTGGCAAATTCGTGCGGGGTAAGGTGAGTTGCCCTGTAGATAATCTCTGCCAACAGGTAGAAGTTACAACTGCAGTACGAGAATGTTTTCCCCGGAACGGCAACAATGGGAAGGTCGAAGATAAATCTTACCCAGTCTTTATTGTTTCGCATTTCACCTAGGGCTTTCTCACCATCCGTGCTGCCGCAAGCAAAGCCCGAGGTCATTGTTACCAGGTGTTTTATCGTCAGCGAATTCAGCACACTATCGGAACTCTTAATTTCCGGAAAGAATTTGAGAACGGGATCATCTTCATTCCGGAGAAATTGCCTGTCAATAGCGATGCCAATTAAAAGCGCAGTAATACTTTTTGTTACCGACGCAACGTCGTGAAGATAGTGTGAAGAATAGGGATAGATGTCCGCATCAACGACCGTGCGCTCATTCCGGATAATCGTCAGGTGATGTATGTTCTGATTTGTCTCTCTGATAAAACGCAGCATACTATCCAGCGTGCCCGAATTAATTCCCTGCTTTTCCGGAATGCTTGACGGAAAGTCTTGAAATAGCCTGCCTGTTTGACCTGAGGCAGAATTACAATTGGCAGAGAGGAGAAATAAGGAAACTATTAAGACCTGAATACGTGGCATAAATGTTTATTCAAATC
The DNA here is from genome assembly GCA_963808065.1 of uncultured Chitinophagaceae bacterium. Lineage (GTDB taxonomy): Bacteria > Bacteroidota > Bacteroidia > Chitinophagales > Chitinophagaceae > Flavitalea. The sequence goes on along the minus strand of CAWEEK010000002.1, from coordinate 210,070 downwards.
GTTGCGGCTGATAAAATACACTCAGGAATAAATCCAGGGGGGCAATCGACTAACAATTGCCAACTGCAAACCTCGCTCTGAGTCCAATTTAATAAATACTTGGTTTATAAGCATAACGTGGTATTATTGTTTACAAATATTAAATTAAACTTTTCGCTTTGCCGCCAAATGACTGCACGCAAAAGCTCTGGTTAATTAAATCTCCAACATATGTTCGATGAAAAAGAACAACCTCTTGACCGCCGTTCGCTGATCAGCCGGGGCGGCGCATTGCTTGGAACCTGCCTGCTGACGTCCGCAACCGGACCATTACAGGCGAAGGAACCGCAGAAATACATCGCGCAGCCATATTTTGATGTGAAATCATATGGCGCGACAGGCAACAAGGCCGACAATGCTACCAAGGCATTCAGAGATGCCATTGATGCGTGTAGTGCCCGGGGAGGTGGAACCGTCAATGTACCTCCTGGTGATTTTACAGTCGGAAGAGTTGAATTGAAGGACAATGTTACCCTCAATCTGGAGGCGGGTGCTACACTTTTTTTAAGTCAGCTCAAAGATGACTTTGGAAGCGGAGGTCGAGCAATGATTTTCGCAGAGAACCGGAAAAATATTGCAGTGACAGGCAAGGGCACACTGGACGGGTTGGCACAATACGACTATACGGAAATGCAGGGACTCGATGTCGACATCCGCGAGGAAATTGAGATTGCAAAAAAGGCGGGCATCGATATGCGCCGCTACTACAGAAAGAAAACTGCATTGAACGCCTACATGTTCATAATCAATAACTGCATTGATTTCTCGCTTATGGGTGTTAGAATTATCAATTCTCCCTTATGGACGGTCAAACTCAGCGATTGCAACGGGGTTTCCATAAGGGGCGTGCAAATATATTCTGACCTGGAGAAAGGGGTGAATGCCGATGGGATTGATATTTGTTCCTCCAGCAATGTCACCATCTCGGATTCGGTTATAGAAACCGGTGACGATTCCATTGTATTGAAAACAATTTCCCGCGGCGGAAAGCCTGCCCGCCCCTGTGAAAATATTACGGTGACGAATTGTATTCTCACTTCATCGTCAACGCCTTTGATGATTGGTACGGAAACTGAGGCGGATATTCGACATATACTTTTTAACAACTGCGTGATCCGCAACTCAAACAAAGGCTTTGGTATCAATGTTCAGGATGGTGCAACCGTCAGTGACGTGGTGATTAGCAACCTCACCATCGAAACAAACCGCAGGCATTGGAACTGGTGGGGTAGTGCGGAAATGTGTAAGATCGTTTTGCGCAAAAGGAATAAAAACTCGCCGCTTGGGCGGATCCGCAATGTGCTGGTCCAGAATATTGTGGCGCATACGAGAGGCAGCAGCTTTATCTCAGGACATGAGGAACGATCGATTGAAAATATTTCCTTTACCAATGTGAAGATCTTCATGAACCCGGAAGATGCAAAAGACAAAAGGGCCACGCACGCTTTTCAGATCCGGTCATTGCAAAAATTGCGCATAAGAGATCTTTCGGTTGAATGGGATGTTGAGGCCGAACCAAAGTGGAAAAGCGCTCTGGTTTTAAAAAATGTCTCGGATTTTGTCGTCGATTCTTTTTGGGGTCGCCAGGGACTGGCGAAGGGCACTGATCCGGCATTGCTTGTAGAAGATTGTCAGGATGGGGCAATCATCGATTCTAAAGCATCAGACGGAACCGGAACCTTCATACACATTAAGGGCAATTCCAACGCTGTCAAAGTTCGGTATTGCGATACGGAAAAAGCAGTCCAGGCGATTAGTTTTGAAAACGAGTCGCTACGAAAAGGCGTCCGGATTATCGGATGAGGGTTGGGGAATTGAGTTCACTGGCTTCAGCAAAATCACGACCTGCAATTGCAGTCGGAACTTTCTGAGCAATCAATATTCGGTTACTGCCTCTTTATTATATTTGTTTTTGTACTCCAATGGCGACATTCCCGTAATTTTTCTGAATACTTCTCGAAAAGCTTTCACATCTGAATAACCCACTTCGTACATCACTTCGTTGATTGTTTTGCGTGTATTTTCAAACGCTTTTTTCGCCCATTCAATTTTTACTCGCTGGGCATATTCAACAGGTGTATTCCCAGTGGCTTTGATAAATCTTCTGTCGAAGTTTCGCCTGCCCACAGCAAATCTCGATGACAGATCTTCAACAGATATTTTTTCATCCAGCTTTTTTCAATATAGGCCTGCGCTTTTTTCACCATCTCATCGCTGTGCAATTTCTGGCCAGTAAATATGATAAATGCCGATTGACTTGTCCGGTCAATTTCAACCTGAAATATTTTGGAACAATAAATAGCGGTCTGCCTGTCATAATATTTCTCTATCAGATAAATCACCAGGTTCAGGAAGGAATAACCGCCACCATTGGTATAAATTCCACTTTCATCTGTGATCAACTTTTCTTCCTGTAATATGACCTTGGGAAAGTTGTGTCTGAAATTATCCGCTACGCGCCAATGCGTGGAGCAATTTTTCCCATCCAGCAAACCTGCCGAGGCAAGCATCAATGCACCAGTACACATACTCGCCACTTCAGCACCATTTTTATATTGATTCGCCACCCAATCGACCAGCAGTTTGTTTCCTTTCAGGGCTTTTTGATAGTCATTGGTCAGTGAAGGAACAATAATAAGATTGGTTTTGCTGATGGTTGAAATAAGTGAAGTCGATTTTAGTGCAAGCATGCCATTGTGGAATTCCCTTTCTTCTGAAACACCTGCAATTTGAATCTTAAACAACTCCTTCATGCCGTTTTCACTCCAATAGTGGTTGGCAGTCGCGAACATTTCATATGCGGCCACTATACAGGCAACGGTGCTTAAAGTGCTTTGCCCGTCAGGGACGATTATGGTAAGATGTTTCATTGGCAATTTCTTTCAAAGATAAAGATTTGTATTGTCCAAATCAACCCATTATAATGTCCATTTACCCGCCCTTCAAAGTAGTATTTGGATGATAGTTTTGTGTTGGATAAAGTCAAACAAAAACATTCCGTCATGAAAAAGTCCATTTTTATTTTAGCCTTTGGAGGGTTTGGTATTATTACAACGGAGTTCAGTGTAATTGGCATTTTACCTGTTCTTGCCCGGGAATTTCATATTTCCATTGATACAGCAGGCTGGTTGCTGAGCGCTTTTGCGCTTACCATTGCGGTGACCGGCCCTTTTATAGTATTCCTGACATCCAAAATAAACCGCAAATGGCTAATGACCGGCGCGCTGTTTGTTTTTGTTCTTTCGAATATTTTTTCGGTCATCGCCCCAAATTTTACCGTGCTGATGATCGCCCGTATCATCCCGGCACTGCTGCACCCGGTTTTCTGGTCGGTGGCCATTGCGGCTGCTTCCAGACAGGTGGCTCCCAAAGATGTGCCAAAAGCAGTAGCAGTGGTAATGGGTGGGATTAGTGTGGGTACCGTACTGGGAGTTCCCCTGACAACTTATATTGCCGACCTGGTAAACTGGAGGGGATCTTTTATTGCTGCCGGTGTTATTAACCTGGTGGCGCTGGCTGCGTTGTTGGCTTTTATTCCTTCCATGCCTGTTCCAAAGGTGAATACGCAGCGCAGCCAGATAAAGGCGCTAGCCAACCCACAGTTGTGGGTAAATCTTGTCGCGACCACGATCATGGTGGCAGGTATGTTTTCTACTTATGGATACTTGGCTGAGTACTTGTCCAAAGTTTCGCAAATAAATGGCAAACAGATCAGCTTGCTGCTGCTGGTGTTTGGTGCTACCGGCGTTTTAGGGAATTGGATATCGGGCATTGCGCTGAGCAAAAATGTAATGCTGACCAACCGGTTGTTTTTAATTGCCCTGATCGCTGTGCATTTGTTGGCTTATTCATTCGGTGGGTTGTTTGTACCTGTCACTGCCATAGTCACGGTATGGGGCTTTGTTCATACCGGCGGCTTTATGATCGCTCAATCACGTATTTCCGCCGAAGCACCTGAAACTCCCGAACTGGCCACCAGCCTGATGGTGTCTTTCGGAAATGCCGGTTTCGCACTTGGCGCCTTCCTGGGCGGTATTGTAATCAACAGTTTTGGAGTTCACAATATAATATGGATGAGTATCCTGTTATTGCTGGTAGCTCTGGCACTCAGCTTTGTGTATATCAGGAAGCGGGCAACAGCCAATGAATTGGTTTCAGTACAAGATGGAAAAGAGGCAGAAGTGGGGGAGGACTGGGCTGTGGCAATTTAAGTTAATGTGGAGTCAGTTTTGTCGAATTGAGACCCAATGAAAATTCAATAGGATAACGTACAAATCATAACAAAGCAATTTAATGCTCAAACAAAAATGAATAATTATGAAAAGTATTCTTCACAGGCTGGAAATTAATGCGCCCCGGGAAAAAGTGTACGAAGCATTAACAACGCAACAAGGGCTGTCGGGCTGGTGGACGCCTGAAACAAAAGCGACACCTGAGGTGGGAAGTATTGCAAGGTTTGCCTTTGGCCCGGACTATTTTAAGGAAATGAAGATAGAAGAACTTGAGCCACCCAACAGAGTAAAATGGCTTTGCGTTAAGGGCTATAAAGATTGGATCGGAACCACGATGACTTTTGAATTACAGCCAGATGAAAAGGAAACATTATTATTCTTCCGTCACGATGGATGGAAAGAATATACGCAGGGGTTCGCCGCATGCAGTTATGACTGGGCGATTTTCCTCAGGAGCCTGAAATTTCTTTGCGAGACTGGTAAGGGCTTACCATATCCGAATCATTATAAATGATACTTAAATACCCAGGCCTGAAAATGAAACCGGATGCCTTTGTAGCCCACCCGGTTTCATAGCAAGGTGTTTGTTGATTGAAATACTACCTGATATCAGCGCTGTTGCTTACAAAGGCAATTTTTTTACTGTCGGGCGACCAGGACGGTGTGTTGATGGATCCCTGGCCTCCATAAAGATATGCGATGACTTTTGGATTTTTCCAATCGTTGACCGGCACCATGCGGATGTAAACGTGCTTGTAAAACGGATGATCATCTTTAGCCGCCTCGTTCTTATGAAATGAAATAAATACAACCCATTTCCCGTCGGGCGACACGTGCGGAAACCAGTCGTGGAATTCGCCATCCGTTAACGATTCCTGTTCTGTGCCGTCGGCCTTCATGCGCCAGATACGCATTTCTCCGGTACGATTCGAATTAAAATAGATGTATTGCCCATCGGGAGAATATTCCGCGCCGTCATCTAGCCCTTTCGCATCCGTGAGACGCCTTTCTTTCCCGCCTTTGGCAGGAATCTCGTAGATATCAAACTCGTCATTTCTTTCGCCGGTAAAAATTAGTTTTTGTGCGTCTGGCGACCATCCGTGAAGATAGGAGGGACCCCTGGGTGTGATTTGTTTTGGCGTGCCACCCGCCACCGGCACCGTATAAATCACCGAACCACCAGCCTTTTGAACTGAGCTGCTCAAACCGAGCATCGTGCCGTCGAAAGAAAGCACGTGATCGTTATTGTTGTTTTTAACTTCGCCCGTATTGATCAGCACCGGCTCTTTCTTGCTGAAGTCAAATTGAAATATGGATCCCTTGCTGTTGTAGATAAGCGATTTGTTGTCGGACGTCCAGTTGGGACACTGCAGCGATTCGGCGGCTGTGTGGACGACCTCACGGCTTCCGCTGGTCACATCGAGCACTTCAATACGGCTCCCCAGGTAGTCCCTGTACTGCACCAGCCCTTTCCATGCGGGTACAGTTATGCTTGTGTTGCTAAAAACCCCGGTTTCAAGTACATCTTTATTGTGTGAGCCCACGAAAAGCCCAACGTACACTTCGTCGCCAAGGTCAAGATCCACCGAATCGATCACGAAAGGTTCTCCATATTTCGCCATCCGCATAATGTAGGTATTACCTTTTCTTTCCAGTTCTATGATGTTGGCATGAGTCAGTGTGGATTTTTTTTCCATGGTCTGTTCGCCGGAGTTTTTACGGAATTGCAAAGAGGTTAGGCCGTCGCCGTGGACCACTGCATTCACATGAGACGCTTTGCCGTCAAGGTTCTTTCTGATCATCCACCCGACTTTTCGGTGCTCTTCCACTCCTTTGGGCCCCACAAATTCGGCGCGGGTATTCAAAATAAAATCTCCTTTCATCTTTTTCCACAGAAACTGGAACTCATCATGATCGCCCCATATATTGTAGCCCGCCCCGGAAATGACGTATTGGCCGGTTTGCTGGATAAACACTGAGGTGCCGGGCATTACGCCGGTGCCCACATCGCTGTGGCCTTCAAATATGCCAAGCTCTTTTGGCTGAGCGTGGAGATTTAATGAACACATACAAAACAAGCAGGCTGAAAAGCAGGTGAGATTAAAAAGTCTCATTTGTATAACTTTTATGAACAAATCTATCCCGTATTTACCGGAAACTTTGTTTTTCCTCTACAACTATACCACGGAATTCACCAAGGACTACCTGAAAATGAACATTTACACTTTATTACTACTTCGAATTATCCTTTGGTCGGCCACTCTTTTTCACAATTCTTAATGCGTCGAGATATTTTTTCTTAACTCCTGTATCTCCTTCATTCTCACATAGTATTTCAATAGCAGGCAACAATTTCTTATTATGCTCTGTGTTTAATTTTAATATTTCCCCAAGTGCTAATGCAGTAGCCCAACGTACAACAGTGCCATTATGATTCGAATTTGTCCGTAAGTTTGATATCGCAGTATTTAACTTTGACTGAAATAAGTAAGCAATATTTGCAATTACTTTTGCACTTTCCCACTTTATTCTTGGCTCAACTTCCTTCAAAGCCTTTGTTACAAATGCAAAAACATTTTCATCGGCTATAGTTGCATTTTTTTTTGTAGCGTATTCGATGCCTTCAATACAACTTGCTTTGATAGTTGAATTTTGCTTTTCTGCAAACGCCAATAATTTGTCACTAGGTATAACGCCATCTTTCAGCCATTCTCCTATTTGAGCAACTTTTGCTTTCGCCTTTATTGACTTGTCTTGAAATAACTCCTGGAGAGTCATGATTTGTACTTTGTATTATCTATGGTTTAGTTCAGGAACTCCTTCACGTGGGATGGATTTGGATTCGCTCAAGGCGCTCATACAAATCTCAGACCCTTAGCGAGCCGCGGAATGACCTGCCGGCATAGTATGATTCGGCGCCGTTGTGATAGACAAACACCTGGTTGTAGCGGCGATCCGCAAAGATGGCGCCACCGCGTTTCCTGATCTCGGTAGGTGTGAGTATCCAGCTCGATGTTTTGGTATCAAAATCGCCAAGTTTTTGCAATTCCCGATACTCTTCTTCCGTCAAAATTTCTATACCCATGTCCGTAGCCATTTCAATGGCGCTATTTTCCGGCTTATGTTCCTTCCTCGACTCAAGCGCTTCGGGGTCGTAACAAATACTCCTGCGGCCCTTAGGGCTTTCCGCTGCACAGTCATAAAATATGTACTCGTCCTTCTTTTTATCATAACCAACAACATCCGGTTCGCCACCGGTCGCTTCCATTTCATTGAGAGACCACAGTTTTCCGGTATTGGCTTCCAGCTTTGCCTGCACTTTAGCCCACTCAATACCTTTGTGCCGGTTCACATGTTTTTCAAAACGGGCTTTCAATACTTTGAGTAGTTTGTCGCGTTCTTCTGCCGACAACTTGTTTTTATTGTTATTTTTCTTGGTCATGTTTTTCGATTATGGGTGTGTCAAGCGGATAATCGCTCAAATTATTTCAGTATCGAATAGCGATCATTCAGGCCCAGCCAACTTTTCCAGTGTCATCAGGGAATTCATTTAATTCGGTTATTGTTTAACCGAAACGAGTTTTCGATCTGCAGGTCTAAAATACCAAGATACCACAATCAGGAGTATTAATAACAACGAGGGAAAAAATTCGCCCGCGGAATCGCCCACCGCAATATGAACGAATACAGCTCCCGACATAAGAAAGAAAAACCCAGCATATGCCCATTCTTTGAGTAAAGGGAATTTTGGGATAAGCAATGCAACAACTCCTAAAATTTTCCAAACACCCAATATGGTTAGAAAATAGACAGGGAAACCCAAACGTACAATGCCATCTACCCCGGGGGGCGCTACGGCTCCCTCGGCTTTCACTTTGAGTAACTGTACTAATCCGGTTGCTGTCATTCCTAATGAAAGCCAGAGAGTAGCAATCCAATAGATGATTTTATTTCTTTTTGACATGATGTGTTATTTTATCTTGGTTAAAATTTCCTGCAATCGGTTATGTGCCATATTGACGCCTTGCGAAAAAGGCAGCTTCAGATTCTGATCTCTGAGTGCGACTGATCTGTATACTACTTGCATATTGAGTTTGCTGGTGTCGGCAGTCAGCTGTTCAAATTCGAGAAACTCAAGCTGAACGTCAAAAATGGCGTTCTGCATTTCAAATGTGCGGATGATTTTCTGGTTGGGAATAAACTCATGAATTACCCCATTGGCCTGAAATACCACGTTTCCTTTTGGATCGGAGGTCTCAATTTGCCAACTGCCGTGTCGTTTATTTTCAAGTTTCAACACCTTCGTTCCCATCCATTGCTCAATAATGTCGGGCTCTACATAGGCTTTAAAAAGTAATTCCAAAGGCAGATCAAATTCCCTTGTTATTAACAAATCATGTTTACCGTCTTCTGCGTGGATTTTTGTTTTTAGTTCCATGTTATTTTATTTTTTATCCTTGTATTTTTTCATGATGGTTTCTAATTTATTAAACCTCTCATCCCAAATTTTGCGAAATGGTTCAATGAACTCGGCTACTTCTTTCATTTTTTTTGCGTTGATGTGATAATAAATTTCCCTTCCAGTTTGTTTTTGTTCCAGTAATTCGCACTCCGTGAGTATCTGCAGGTGTTTTGAAACTGTGGGTCTGGCCGTCTCAAAATTCGAGGCTATGGCCCCTGCTGTCATCGAGTGCGAGGCAACTAACAGAAGGATCGCCCTTCTTGTCGGGTCCGCTATCGCCTGGAAAACATCTCGTCTCAAATTCATTGTGTAGCTATTTGACTACAAATATATATGTAGTTATTTAGCTACGCAATTTTTTTTAGAATTTTTTTTATTCAGGCCCCATCTACTGTTTTGTTATTATGATACATCTGGATTAATATATTGATAATCATATAGTCCTGAGCTTTCCTGAAGAATTTGCTTTACTAATCCTGTGACTCAGATTTGAATTATGAGAGACGCGTGCGCGGGAGTAATTCGCCGATTCTGGCAGAAAACCAGCTGGTAATATTATGAGATAACCGCCTGCATATAGGTGTTCAATTCCCACATGTACTATTTCACTTTATTTTAATCGCTTCTATGATTACCTTAATCTTGTTACCAAATTCGAAAGATGATCGAGTTTAAAGACTTCAAAAAAGGATTCGGTGGTGAGTTGCTGTTCGACATAGAGCATCTTGTTTTACGTGAAAAACTTTATTGGCTGATCGGTGCAAATGGGGTAGGGAAGACGACGCTGCTCAAATCAATTGCTGGACTGATCCCTTTTACTGGCGATATACTTGTTGACGAAATAAATATCAGGAAAGAGAAAATGAAGTTCAGACTGGTCGTAAATTATGCGGAAGCAGAGCCGGTGTATCCCGAATTCCTTAGTGGACAGGACCTGTTAAATCTTTATAGCTATTCTAAGAAGGCTTCTTCTGGTCAGGTGACCTACCTCGTGAACAAATTTCAAATCGACGGGTATTTGAAGAAAATGGCCGGAACTTTTTCAAGCGGTATGGCCAAAAAACTATCTCTCGTTCTCGCATTTATTGGCAATCCCAAACTCATATTGCTGGATGAACCATTTATTAGTCTCGATCAGCAGGCGATTGAACATCTGCAGGAACTGATAAGTGAATATTTTGACATGGGCACTTCTTTTCTGATTTCCTCGCATCAGGATCTGAAAATAAATGCCAATCTAATGGCAACCTCACTTGAGGTGAAAAACAGCGCAATTATTGCCAGGACGTATGCGAAAGATATTCAACACGGTATTTAGACTTTTGGTCGTCCGGTTCTACAAACTAAACGCGGGTTTTTTCCTTTTGCTCTTTGTTTTGTTATTTGGCGTCGTAAGTCCCCCGATTATCATTTCCTACCACCTGGCATTGATCAACGGAATAATCCAGGTACCCGTTTTTATGATCATAGTCATGGTGATCTGGTTTTTTTACAATCTTAAGTGTATTTTCTTTTGTTTGAGAACAGTGGAAACCGACACGAGCAATCTATTGTTCAATTTCCAGGCCATTGATACGTGGAAACAAGTGCTTCTTTTATTCTCAAGCCATTTTCTGTTGTATTTCCCAATTTTTGCCTACGTACTGTTCATTCTGAACATAGCTGTTCAGCAGGGAAATACTTCTGCAGTCATCTCCCTCCTGATTTTTCATTCATCCATGTATATCTTGGCGATCTACGTTTATTATAGAAAACTCAATTTTCCTTTTAGAGAGTGGGCATTGGCAAATCAATTGAGTAAGATCACCCGGTTCAGTATCAGGAAAAGCGTTTATTTCTACCTATTTTATTATACGATTGACTCCCTTAAGTTGGGTTTTTTCGTTCTCAAAGTAGTGAGCCTTTTGTTATTGGGTGTGATACTGGTCGTGAACCAAAAGGAATTTCAGGTTAGAAATTTTATTATTTTTTTTCTTCTCATAATTCTGACACATGCTATCATCGTCTATAACTATGTGGGATTTATTGAAAAGAAAATGTCTTTCATTAAAAATCTGCCCTTGTCCGTTTGGAAGTATCTGAATATCTATGCAATTATTTATTGCCTGATTCTGTTGCCCGAACTGATCTATATCATAATCAATGGCCAGAATCTCATTCCCCTTGATAATATCTTATTGTTTTTTGGCATCAGCGTGGGTCAGCTGCTCCTGTACACCGCCGTTTTATATGCCAGTTTGTTTCGGATGAAGACCTATGTAAAAATCATCCTTGCGATATATCTATCCTCGTCGGTCTTACTATTGTCTGAGCAATATTTCTTGTTCTTTGCAGTTCAATTGGCGATCGCGGTGTTGCTGTTCATTACTCATTACCATAGGTTTGAGCTTAGTCGGAAATAGCAGCCCAGGTGTCTATCTCAATTCGGAATTGCCTAATACGGTAGGGGAGATCTGCTGTTGATGTTATTCAGCATTACTATTCTTGAATCTTCTCCGCCAGCTTTTTATCGTGGGGATTCATTTTTAAAGCTTTCTTAAAATACCCGTTGGCACGCTCCTTATCATGAAGGCGGTTGCGGAACAATTCTCCCAGGCTGTAGTATACATGCCAGGATGAAGGATGATTGCTTGCGTTGAGAGAGAGCAAAACAAGCGCATCCTTGTCGCTTTGTTTATTGTTAAGTGATAACAGGTATTGAGCAAGTCGGTCAATAACTGCTTCCGGTGGCTTCATTTCATACCCATTTTTTGCAGAGAGATCCTTGTAATACCGGATCATGATATCTGGTTTGAAATAAAGAAAACTGCTTAGGGTATCAAACTGAGGGGGATAGACGGGCTGAAAGAGATATCGAAGCGCGTCATAAGTCGCTTTTACCGGTTCGGCGGGATGAGATTCGGTTGGATAATAATTATACCTGATACTCAGATTTGCAAGATGTTTTTTGGTTAGAAGGGAATGGAGATTCACTGCATTTTTATGAAACTGCCCTCCTTCGCTGCCATCGCTCAGGAAGAGAAACTTTTTGGTAGTAAAACGTGGCTGCCACCCATTTGAAAGCTGAAACAAATACCGTTCATCCCACCACAACGAAGGACTTATGGCAACATAAGCATTAAACATATCAGGGTGTTTCAGGAGTGTATAAACAGACATCAGCCCTCCGAGCGAATGCCCGCAAAAGATTTTGAACGAACTGGTCTTGTAGCTTTGGCTGATGTACGGCATCAATTCTTCACGAAAAAACTGCAAAAACTTCTCACCGCCACCACTTGTCCTTAGTGTTGCTGCCATGCTTGTATCCTGTTTTCCGTTATTTCCGGTTGTAGCATGTGTGGGAGTCAAATCTTTGGTTCTGTCAACATTCCCTATGCCGACAATCATCATTGGTGGGATGATAGAATAGGATTCGGACAGGTAAACAACCTGTCCAACAACCATTCCCATTTGTTCATCTGCATCCATAAGATACAAAACAGGGTATGCAGACTGAGACGGATAAGTACTATCTTCTTTGGGTCGATAAATATAAATCCGCCTGTCTTCATTCAATATTTTGGAATGAAATGTTATAGCCTTTGCGATGATAATATCCGAACTGTCCGAAACCTGGCTGTTACCGGTAACGGGCAGAAGGAACAGACCTGCTAAGTGTATGACAAATATCTTTTTCATTTGGAGTTCAGTTAAGAAACAACCCTATATCATAGCCAATTAGCTCGGTTTTTGGAAACCAAACGCATCCGACTACAGCAGGGATCAATAAGGGCTGGATATTTTCTTTTTGCGCTTACTGTCCATTAAATTCTATTCAGCAAAAAATATATCACCTCACTGATTAACCGTATTCACCTCAAGGTCCTTAAGCGTTTTTTCTAAGTAGGGTTTAGGCAACCATTTATTACCCATCATTACCCCTTCAATTTTTTGTGTATTAAGGATATTTTCCAGCGGATTGGCGGCCAGCAGTACAAGATCCGAAACGGCGCCGGCCTTTATCACTCCCCTGTCATTGCTGTGATAGAATTTCGCAACGTTAACAGTGCCCGAATATAGGGCTTCGTAAGGACTGAGGCCGGCTTGTACAAGGTATTCCAATTCATGGTGAATGGAGAACCCCGGAACATTAAATATTTGCGGGGCGTCACTGCCCAATAATAATCCGACACCAGTTCGCTGACACTCCAGGAGTAGCTTTTTTCTTAACGACATGAAATAGCTCATTTTTACAGAATCATATTTTGGATCTTTCATTAATCCTACTTTCGCGCTCACCCAGTCATTAACAGTGGCGGAATCCATATATTTCATTTCGGGCGCATTACGAAGATCATCTACGTTGGTGGCGGGCGAACACCAGCGTTCGAATAGCGATTCTGTGGGTACCACCCACACATTATGGTCACGCAAAGCCTTCATCAGGCGGGGTATTTTCGTCGTATCGGCGCGGTCTGCCACAAACATTCCAAGGAAACCAGAGGCTTCTTCATCCGGAAGCTGTGCCGGAGACACAAGTCCGGTAATGAAACCATCAAGATGGTCAATGGTAGAATAATTTGTTTCGATAGCTCTCCAGACACCTACGTCGTGCGACACATGTCCAGCGAAGGGAATGCCTGCTTCGTTTGCGGTCTTTATAATTGCCTCAAAATTTTCTTTTGTCAGCCCAGGATGAAATTTTAGGAAATCATACCCAGCCTTTTTTTCTTCCAAAACCATTTTTTTGCCTGTCTCTGGAGAAAGGACACTGGATCCGCTAAAAGAAGGACCGGAAGTATAAAATCGTGGTCCCAATATTTCACCGCTGTTGATCTTACTTCTCAGTTCAAGATGTCTGGGATGTCCGAGCATTCCACGAATAGTAGTGATGCCATTAGTAAGATAGAGGAGGAGGACACTCTTCATGGGTTCGATATCATCGATGGGAGGAACGTGTGCGTGCATTTCACTCAGCCCGGGGATGAGGTATTTACCCCTGCCTTCTACTACAAAAGCATTCTTGTCGTATTTTATTTTCCTGGAATCTCCCATTAAAACGATCTTTCCACTCTTTACGACCACAGTTTGATCCGGAATCACGCGCTCCCTATCCATGGGAATTACGTTAACCGATCTGAAAACAATATCTTTTTGCGCAGAATTTAAAATATTTTGCGAGTGAGAGGAACAGAATGATAAAACCAGCAGAATCAATAAATATGGTTTCATGATAAATATTTTTACTTGAATTATTAACTTACCTGACCTTATATTAAGATAAATTCATAAACAATGGAAATAAATGTAGCAAAGGATGCTGTTGAACTGGGGAAACTAGCCGCCCGGGCCGCAGCAAATGAAATCAGGAGGGTCATAGAAATAAATGGAACGGCTAATATTGTACTTGCTACAGGCGGCAGTCAGATCGAAATGTATAAAAATCTGACAAAAGAATCATTAGACTGGTCCAAAGTGGTTGTATTTCATCTCGATGAATACATTGGGTTGCCCGAATCATCGCCGGCGAGTTTTAGAAAATACCTTAGAGAGCGGTTTCTGAATATCGTTGGACCCGTGAAAGCGTTTTACTTTATAAACGGGGAAGGTGAACCTTTAACCGAATGCAAGCGTCTCAATGAGAGTATCGTCAAATACCCAATAGACCTGGCGCTTGTTGGGATAGGTGAGAACGGACACCTCGCCTTTAATGATCCCCCTGCGAATTTTGAGATTGAAGATCCCTACATCGTGGTTTCCCTGGACGAAAATTGCCGAAGACAACAAACAGGTGAAGGCTGGTTCAAATCCCTCGAGGAAGTGCCTTTACAGGCAATCAGTATGTCAATAAAGCAAATATGCAGTTCGAAACAGATTATTTGCTCGGTGCCGGATAGCAGAAAGGCTCAGGCGGTCAAAGATTGCCTGCAAGGCCCGGTAACCAACATGTTTCCTGCGAGTATACTGCAATTGCACAGCAACTGTCATTGCTACTTAGACAAAGCTTCTTCCTCAATGCTGAATCAGTCCATCGATAGAACGGAACAGGCGCGATCTTAATGCCTTGATCCTTCTACCAAAAGAAGCAAATGGGAAAAATCAATAAAGTAATTGTAAGTTCTTTGTCGAAGCGACAGATATTCGTTTCTATATGCGTGATCGGGATATTGTTCTTCGTATTTGGCTTTGTAACATGGATGAACGCAATCTTAATCCCATATTTCAAACTGTCGTTTGACCTGAGCAATTTCCAATCCTATCTCGTCGCTTTTGCTTTCTATATCTCTTATTTTATTATGTCGGTACCCGCCTCATATTTGCTCAAAGCAGTTGGATTTAAGAAGGGTATGATGTACGGGTTCTGGGTAATAGCGGCCGGTGCCTTTATTTTTGTTCCTGCTGCTCTTGTGGGAACATATTCTTTGTTCTTGTTGGGTTTATTTACAATCGGGATAGGATTGGCCATATTGCAAACAGCCGCCAATCCTTATATAACAGTACTTGGTCCTAAAGAGAGTGCGGCGCAACGAATTGCGATCATGGGTATTTGTAACAAAGGAGCTGGAATACTCGGGCCTTTATTGTTGGCAGCGATAATTTTAAGGGCAATTGACGCCGAACTGTTTAAGCAGATTCCTTTAATGGACGTAGCAGAAAAAAGTATGGCAGTGAAGGAACTGTTGCACCGTCTGATCCTGCCCTATGTATGCATGGGGATTGTGCTCATCGCACTTGGCCTGTTAGTTTGGTTTTCACCGTTACCAGAAATAAACACAGAAGAGGAGAGCAGCGAACTGACGCAAGCCAACTCCGGCAGGAAAAATATTTTTCATTTTCCTCACCTCATTCTTGGGGCTCTCGCTATTTTCCTGCATGTGGGAACCCAGGTTATCGCGATCGACTCGGTGATCGGATACGCTGGTTCAATGGGCATCCCGATAACCGAAGCAAAGGTATTCCCATCCTATACTTTACTCGTTACCATGTGCGGCTATCTATTAGGTGTCATTACTATTCCCAGATTCGTAAGTCAACTGAATGTTTTCCGGTTCTGCACCATACTGGGCCTGATATTCGCAATGCTTGTACTGGTCACCAACGGCAGGATCACTTTTTTGGGTCACAACGCTGACATCTCCATTTGGTTTCTTGTATTACTGGGATTTGCCAATTCGATGATCTGGGCAGGGATATGGCCACTGGCATTAGACGGGTTGGGAAGATTCACTAAATTAGGGTCTTCCATTATGATTATGGGATTATGCGGCAATGCCATTGTTCCGCTTTTTTACGGATATTTTGCGGATCTGTATAATCTTAAAATCGCGTATTGGATATTACTTCCTTGCTTCGGCTACCTGATATTCTACGCATTTTACGGTTATCGTATCAGGAGATGGGCTTTGGAACTGTCTTTTACCAATAAAAAATAATACATGAAAAATTCCAGAAGAGATTTTATCACAAAAACGGCCATGGCTACTACTGCCGCATCCTTTGGCGGAGTATTACCGGGATTTAGCGCTAAAAGCTATTCAAACATCCTGGGAGCTAATGAGCGTATTAAGGTGGGCATAATGGGAGTGCATTCGCGTGGGTTGGCACTGGCTGAGAATTATGCGAAACAAAAGAACTGTGAAATAATTTATATCTGTGATGTAGACAGCCAATCCATGGAGAAATGCATTGGTGCGGTGGAAAAGATACAAAATCACCGTCCGGCTGGAGCTCCGGATTTCCGAAAAGCACTGGAGGACAAATCTCTGGAGGCGATGGTGATCGCCGCACCCGATCACTGGCACGCCCCGGCTGCTATCCTGGCCTGCAAAGCAGGCAAGCATGTTTACCTGGAGAAGCCCTGCTCGCACAATCCGCATGAAGGTGAAATACTGGTAGCCGCCTCCCGGAAATACGACCGGAAGGTGCAAATGGGTTCACAGCGGCGCTCCTGGCCCAACCTGATCGATGCTGTTAAACAACTAAAGGATGGCGTCATCGGCCGCCCCTATTTTGCAAAAGGCTGGTACACCAACAACCGTGAGTCTATTGGAACCGGCAAATTGACAGCGCCCCCATCCTGGCTGAATTATGACCTGTGGCAAGGACCCGCGCCACGGGAACCGTACAGAGACAATATCATACATTATAACTGGCATTGGTTCTGGAACTGGGGCACTGGGGAATGTCTTAATAATGGCACCCACATGGTAGACCTGATGCGCTGGGGACTAGGAGTAGACTATCCAACCAGTGTTCGATCAGGAGGTGGGCGTTACCGTTATAAAGACGATTGGCAGACCCCCGATACCCAGGTCGTCAGCTGGGAGTTTTCCAACAATACCCTTATGGAATGGGAAGGACGGAGTTGTAATGGCCGGGACGTCGAAGGTTCCAGCGTTGGTGCCACTTTTTATGGTGAAACAGGCACCTTGGAAATGGAGGTTGCGGGAGGAAATTCCTACAGGATATACGACCTCAAGAACAAGTTGATCAAAGAAGTTAAGAATGAACTAAAAGTTGATGCCCGCAACACGGCGGATCCCTCCCAGGGGCTTGATGCCCTGCACATACAAAACTTCTTTGACGGCATACGGAAAGGAACACCACTTAGCGCCGAAATTTTAAACGGACATAAAAGTACCTTGCTTTGTCAGTTGGGCAATATCGCTTATCGCGCTGGCAAGACGTCTATTCAGACGGATCCAACCAACGGGCATATTCTCAATAATCCTGCTGCTGAAAAATACTGGAAGAGAGAATATGCAACTGGCTGGGAGCCGACATTGTGATGAAATAAAAATGGAAGCAATTGGAGGCAAGCCTTAAAATATTTAATGCGCGTATTTTGACACCCCATCGCATAATCACGCATGGAACGGTGGTAATTGCAGGTGATAAAATAGCGGGAGTAAGCGAAGGGGATGTGGAAGTTCCGGATGTGCCGCAAATAGACGCTCAGGGCAAGTACGTCTCGCCTGGATTCATCGACATTCATGTGCATGGCGGCGGCGGTCATGATTTTATGGATGGGACTGAGACCGCCTTTTTAAAGATTGCCGAAATGCATGCCCGGCATGGGACTACCAGCATGGCGCCCACTACACTCAGCGGCGATAAAGAAAGTATCCTGAAAGCGCTGTCCATATATGAGCTGGCCAATAAGAATAACCAGAAAGGATCGCAATTCCTTGGGATACATCTTGAGGGGCCCTACTTTGCCATGAACCAGCGCGGGGCGCAGGATCCGCGATATATAAGGGATCCCGATCCGGAAGAGTACAAGGATATTATCGGTCGGTCTTCGGCGATAAAGCGTTGGAGCGCGGCCCCGGAGTTAAAGGGCGCCATAGAATTTGGCCGGTATCTGCGTTCTCAGGGAATCCTGGCTGCGGTTGCACATTCAGACGCAATATATGAGGAGGTGCTTGACGCATTTGAGAATGGCTATTCTTTGATCACTCATCTCTACTCAGCCATGTCTGGGGTCACCCGACGGAACGCGTTTCGCTATGCAGGCGTTATAGAAAGCGCCTGGCTGATTGATGACATGGGCGTAGAGGTCATTGCGGATGGCGTTCATTTGCCGCCGCCTTTATTGAAACTCGCATATAAAATCAAAGGCGCCGGTAAGATCGCGTTGATTACGGATGCGATGCGCGCCGCCGGTATGCCACCCGGTAAATCTATCCTGGGCAGCCTGGAGAATGGGTTGAGCGTGATCGTAGAGGATGGCGTAGCGAAGCTTCCGGATCGGAGCTCTTTTGCCGGCAGCGTAGCCACTGCCGACCGGTTGGTTCGTACCATGGTAACCCAGGCCGATGTTCCCTTGCTTGAAGCCGTAAAAATGATGGCCTCTACTCCGGCTGCCATTATGAAAGTCGACGACCACAAGGGATCCCTGGTCCGGGGAAAAGATGCCGACATTGTCATCTTTGATGAGAATATCACAATTAGCACAACAATGATAAACGGGAAGGTTGTCTACAATTCCTTTTAACCCTCTCGATACCTGGATTTGAAAACTGTGGAGAAACTTGTCCTTCTGCCACTGGAAACTGAATTGATTAAGAGACCTCTGCCGGCAGAGAATTTTGAATATGGTCACTCTAAAATTTACAAACATGCGCTGGAACAAAACCTTCTTATTGATTTGTCTACTGTATTCGTTTCCGAAAATGATGGCGATGGAAAACCAGGGTTGGGAAGTGCTATTTGACGGAAAAAATACAGATAAATGGAGGAGCCTGAAAACAGAAACCTTTCCTTCGCAGGGATGGGAAATAAAGGATGGGGCACTGGTTGTAAAAAATCATAGTAAGGCCCAGGACATCATCACAAAGGATGTGTACAATGACTTTGAGCTGGTATTCGATTTCAAATTAACCGTTGGCGCCAACAGCGGAATAAAATACCTCGTCGAAAGAATTAAGAACAATGATGCCGGAACGATGGAGTGGAACGGTCCCGAATATCAAATTATTGACGACAATAATCATCCTGCTGTCAAGGGTCATGTCGATGAAAAGTCATCGACCGCCTCTCTTTATCTGGTCTATTCACCTGAAAATAAGCAATTCCATCCGGCAGGGGAGTGGAATAACGGTAAGATCATCGTCAAGGGCAATCGAATCGAACACTGGCTAAATGGCGCAAAAGTTGTCGACTGCGAAAGGAGGTCACAGGACTTTCGAGACCGGATGGAGAAGACAAAATTCAAGGTGTACGATAAATACGGGGAATTGCCCGCGGGACATATCATGCTTACAGATCACGATGGTGATCCCTGCTATTTTAAGAATATCCGTATCAGACGACTATAATAGTCGGGTTCGCACTTACGCGATCCGCGTCGGAGCCATGCCGTATTGTTTCTTAAACGCAAAGGAAAAATGTGACAGGTTCTCAAAACCCACGTCAAGGTATATCTCAGATGCCGTTTTGCCCTTTTCTTTGATCAGGAAATATGCCTCCTGCAGTCTGCGTTGTTGCAGCCAGCGGCTCGGCGTAATATGAAAATGTTTTTCAAAATCCCGCTTAAAGGTAGCCAGGCTGCGTCCCGTTAAATAAGCAAACCGATTCAGGTCTACATTAAAGTGAAAATTCTTATTCATAAAGGCTTCCAGGTCTATTTTCCCCGGTTCGCTGAAATCGAAAAGGATATTTTTTATCTCGGGATTTACTTTCAACAGCAGCATAACGGCTTCGCGAAGTTTAAGCGTAATCAAATCCCTGTCTTCTATTACATTCATTGGCATGTAAGCCGCCAGCGAATCAAAATAGTTTTTATACAATGAATCAGCTTTCAGCTTGATTACTGCTTTGTTATTATTGAACTTTTCCGATCCATACCGTCCTTCCATACTGAGATTCCGGAGAAAGGGTTGATCAAACCGAACCGAAAACGACCTGAACTCTCCGCCCTCCGGTGGTATCTTGCTGAACTTTATCAAATGATTTCGCGTGCCAAAACGAAAACTCCCAGGGCCAAATCTATATTCCCTCATACCGTCGTTCATGACCATCGTGCCCGAAATCTGGTAGCTGAACATACACTCGGGTATAAAATGCTCGCCCTCCCTGCTGCGGGTAACATAGCAGGAATAGGCCAGTGGCGACGGCCTTTCATTGTGTGAAGCCATGACTAAAATTAAGCAACTCTGCGAACTCAAGTCCGCGCGGAATCTTTTTGACGATAATTAATCAACAAGGATTCAAAGACAGTGCGATATCTGGTCAACGATTATTTTGTCCTCCTAAAAATGATCTGCCCAACTCCGTTTGTGTAAAATCTACTGCGTCATCGGCGTCGGTCGCGGTACTTGCCGACAGCCATTCTTCCATTTCCTCGCTTCTTAAGGTATTGGCTTGTTTTACAATTTTGACGGCTTCGCCTCCCAGTACCAGATGAACGGGAGGATTTGGATGATCAACTAATCGGATCATCACTTTGGCCGCCTTGTCGGGAGCACCCATTGGAATATAGTCAATGCTGCTAAATAGCTTCTTGCGAAGTCCAACGGTCGCGTCATAGCCCTCGACATCGGGCGCTGAAGTCATGGAAGGAGTCATGTCGGTGCGTAAGCCACCGGGTTCAACACTGGTAACGAATATGCCCAGGGGTTTAACTTCTTTGGCCAGTGCTTCGCTAAAGCCACTCAAACCAAATTTTGCTGCCTGGTAAATAGTCAGACCAGGATTGCCGACCCTTCCGCCCGTCGAGCTGATTTGTAATATGCGTCCCGAGCGCTGCTTACGCATATGGGGCAGCACGATACGGGTTATAGCAATGGGGGCATACAGATTTATTTCTAACTGGCTTTGCACCTGCTCATCGGTATAAGCCTCTGCTGCGCCGATTATGCCGAAACCTGCATTGTTGACAAGCACATCAATGCGGCCGAATTTTCTGATTGCATCTTCAACCGCCGCCTCAATTTGGACCTTTTCGGTCACATCCAATTTTACCGGGTAAATACAATCGGGATATTTATTGGCCAGGTCTTTTAACTGTTCCGGGTTACGGGCTGTTGCGACAACCAGGTCGCCTTTTGCCAGTACCGCTTCTGTAAGGCTGCGTCCCAGTCCGCGAGCACTACCCGTGATAAACCAAACATTTTTCATTTCTTTTATTGTTTATTAGTACAAAGATCAGAACAATCCTGAAATCCACGGTTTGTTTAAAGGCTCAAGTTGCTTTGTTAGAAAGTTCAGTTCGTTTGGTGTTCGAATTTGCAGTTCCCGCCTGATATTTCACGCAAGGTGAAGGGGAAGAAATATTTCACGCAAAGGCGCAAAGAAAACGCCAAGTCCGCAAAGTGAAGACAAAGTTTTTCTGTCATCGGGAAAGAGATATTTCACGCAAAGTGCGCGAAGAAAACGCCAAGTCCGCAAAGTGAAGACAAAGTTTTTCTGTCATCGGGAAAGAGATATTTCACGCAAAGCGCGAAGAAAACGCAAAGTCCGCAAAGTGAAGACAAAGTTTTTCTGTCATCGGGAAAGAAATATTTCACGCAAAGGCGCGAAGAAAACGCAAAGTCCGCAAAGTGAAGACAAGTTTTTCTGTCATCGGGAAAGAGATATTTCACGCAAGGCGCGAAGAAAACGCAAAGTCCGCAAAGTGAACGCAAAGTCCGCAAAGCCCTTTTCAGCTCAACACGATTTCTCTGTCGAGATTGATCTCCTTCAATAGCAAGTCGTCATGGGACACTACTACCAGGGTACCTTTATACTCAGTGATGGCTTGCTTCAGGATGCGGATATTTTGAATGTCCAGGTTATTTGTAGGTTCATCCAGCACAATCAGGTCTGGTGACTTGTTGCCGATAGACAGACAGCAGAGGGTCAGACGCATTTTCTCCCCACCGCTGAGCATGCTGCAGGGTTTGTCCCAGTCGGCTTTTTCAAAGAGAAACCGATGTAGACGAAGCCTGATCTCGTGATCCTGCAAGAGACCGGGATTAAACCGTTCTGCTTGTTCATAAACCGACAGGTCATTGTTAGTAATCGAATAGTCCTGATCCAAATAGATGGCATCAAACGTGGCGCGTTCGATTCTACCTTCTGTTGGTTCCAGGTCCCCGAGCAGTAGCTTGATCAGCGTCGTTTTTCCTGTTCCATTGGCGCCCGCTATCGCCACACGGTCACCGCTGTTCAGCTGCAGGTTCAAGGGTTCCCTCCAAAGCCATCGGTCGTTGAAGCGGTGGTTGATAGCTTCTGCATTGACCAACACCTTACCTCTGTGGAGTTGGGCATCCTGAAAACCAACTTTCATCTGATCCATCATGGGAAGCTCGTTTCGTAAATCTTGTAAATTCTGAGATAGTCCCTTCACTTTCTGCTCATGAATCTGCTTTATCCTGGAACTACTTCTCTCAGCATTGTTCCGAAAGGTGTTCATGGATATGGTTGGAAGTCCTGCCTTTTCTTGTTTTCTCTTTCCCCTTGCGTCCAGTTTCTGTTGACGTTCAACCGACTCACGCTCCGTTTCTTTTGCCTTACGTAAGGCTTTTTCCATCGCCTTGAGTTCCTCGCTCGCCGATGTTTCCGCAATCATTTTCTGTTCCAAATAAAAATCAAAATTACCACCGTAGACCCTGATTCCATCCGCATTTAATTCTGCTACTTCGTTGACAAGATTCAGCAGGGTCCTGTCATGACTCACGATGACCAGGGTGTCATTTGTAGAAGTTATGTAGCGGTTAAGAATAAGCCTGCTATCCAGATCCAGGTGATTGCTTGGTTCGTCCATCAGGACCAGCCCGGGGCGATGTACCTGGATGCCGGCAAGGAATACTTTGGTTTTCTGGCCTCCACTCAGGGCACCCATGTTTTGTGACAGCGATACACCGGTAAGATCCCAGTACGAAAACGCTTCTTTGCAACGCTCTTCAATGTTCCAATCATCGTTGAGAACGGCCATGTTCTCCAGGGTGACCTGTCCTTCCAGAATTGACTGTAAGGCTTCAAGTTTGTCCGAAATTCCAAGGGCCTGTGCCACGGTAAGCAGTTTAAACTGTCCTGTTAATTGCGGCACGAGATAGGGTTTTGTATCTATTCTCACCAGACCATGCGAAGCAGGCAGACTACCCGAGATAATGCGCAGCAATGTGGATTTGCCCGTTCCGTTGTTTCCGATTAAAGCGATTTTTTCGTGATTGTTGACTACCAGGTTGAGGCTGGAGAATAACTGGTCACCGTTAGGATGCGTGAAGCTCACGCCTTGCAAATTCAGCATATGACTTTCTTTTCGGAATGAATGATTACAACAGCCAGGTAAGAGGCTGTTTATCTATCTAAAAGAAAGTTTGCTCACATGTGGGGACATTTAAATTAGGCCGCAATTTACACAATAGACGCCTTAAATAAAAGTATGTCGCGTTATTTCTTAACAAACTCTTCGGAAAAACGGATTGCGGTTGCCTGGCAGCCCCTTGAATCTGTGAATCTCTGTGAAGCAGTACGGCTAACAAATTCCTGACTATTTGTAATTAGAATCCACAATCACCTTTTGTGCAGAATTTAACCACGCGAAACGGTATAACTTTGATCTTGGATCATTGTTCTACTTTTTAGAAATGTGAACGCGATTATATATTTCAAAATATCAGACAAAAATGCAAACAATACTTGGAGCCGGCGGCGCAATAGGTACCGAACTGGCAAAAGCACTGACTGTTTATACTAAAGACATCAGACTAGTCAGCAGAAACCCAAAAAAAGTCAATGACACCGACACGCTATTTGCCGGAGATCTTACAAAAGATATCGATGTAAACAATGCAGTGAAGGGTTCAGAAGTGGTTTATCTGACCGCGGGACTGCCTTATAACACTAAATTTTGGCAAAGTACCTGGCCCGTTATTATGCGGAATGTGATAAATGCCTGTATCGAAAATAAATGCCGACTCGTTTTCTTTGACAATATTTATATGTATGATGGGAAAAATCTTAACCCGATAACAGAAACAACAACTATCAATCCTCCCAGCCGAAAAGGAGAGGTGAGAGCGGATATTGTAAAAATGATTTGGAATGCGGTACAAAATCAGGGACTTGTGGCACTGATTGCAAGAGCTGCTGACTTTTATGGACCCTCGGTAAAGAATGTCAGTGTCCTTACTGAAACCGTAATTAAACCCTTAAGTGAAGGTAAAACCGCGAACTGGCTGGTAAGTGATCAATTCAAACATTCATATACCTATATTATCGATGCAGGTAAGGCTACAGCGTTGCTTGGGAATTCCCTGGACGCTTTTGGCGAAACCTGGCATCTGCCAACCGCAAAAAACCCATGGACTGGCAAAGAATGGATCGAAGTCATTGCCAGAGAACTAGGAGTGAAGCCAAAGTACCGGACGGTCAGTAAAACTATGGTTAAACTGATAGGAATATTTGTACCTGTAATGAAAGAGTCGCATGAAATGCTGTACCAATATGACAAAGACTATGTCTTCAACAGTGATAAATTCGAGAGTCGTTTTTCCTTTAAACCGACCCCTTATATTGCAGGGATAAAGGAGATAGTCAGCGTCGACTACAAAAAATGATTCATTCTGACAGGCGTATCGAAAGTAGATGAGTTCCTCTCGAAATATGTGCTTTAAAGCCTGTTTACTTGAGCGTCATTAATTTTGAGTATGAATTGTTCGTTACCATTAGGTACAGTAAGTTTAAAATCGTCGGAGTCAAATTTCACCAGCACATTAAGGTTAAAACTGCCTTCTTCCTCAGTTCCTGAAGGCATCGGTATATAGCTGACCACCACTGCTTTGGTAATATTATTCAGGCTAAGAATGCCATGTGTAATGAATTCCCTGGAGGAAGTAAGGTAATCTTGTATTTCAGCGGGATCAACGTCAACTTTCAGACTAAATAATATGCGATCTGAAAAGATACCGGAATCAGCAGCGGCATTCTTGTCAACAATGCCATAGGGAATATTTATTCTCACATTTATTTGCCTGGAGCCATTGGGAAGCAGAATTGTTGCACCTTTTAGGCTGTATTCAACCCGGTTGCTGCCTTGGAGACGCACAATATCAGCGTCAGCAACCCTGTAGACGTTGTCATAGTGCTGGGCGAATGCAGTTCTGTTTATGCAAAGCATCAACAAGATAGCGGCTGTATATTTCGGCAGATTTTTGATATTTTGAATTGAATAGTGAAGCTATAACTAGGTATGGAGTAGAAAGGGTTCTGCACCTATGAATTAACAAGCTTCGCAGAGGATTTCTCTGCGAAGCTGTCGAAAATATGTACCAGTTATTGTTTCAGTTGTTTAAAGAATGACACTTCTCCGTTCGGCTTTACCTGCACCACGATTGCTTTATTGTCTTTTTTCAACTCTACAAAATAATTATCGGAATCGTCGAATTGCTCACCATACAAAATCATATCGGTTTCATTGGGCTCATTATCGTCAAACAACAAGACCTTTTCCTTGCTATACCCCTTGTAGTTTTTATCAATAAACTTCTGTGCGCTCATTGGTATGTCCGCGAAGATTTTGCGGGAAGTTGTACCTACAAGGTTTGCATCGTAATCATAATAGGCTTTCATAAGATGTCCATCCTTGGTAAAAAGGACCTCATCGAAATTGCTTGTCCTCATCCATCGGCCCGCGGGTACATTTCCAAAATCCCTGTAAAAGGCCTGCTTGGCCTGGTAACTCACTTCCCTTCCTTCCAGTTTTCTAACTTCCCGTCTTTCAATTCTCTTTTCTTTTCTGATTTCCGACTCCTCTTTTCTGTCATTCCGAATGTCCTTGTTTAGGGATGCTACGCTGGACTGGGCACTAACAGCTGTAGCGAGAAGTAGAGTGACAGTAGACATAATAAATAACTTTTTCATTTTTTGTAATTTGTGTAATTCAGAATCACTTTGTGTTTTATTTGTTTCATTTTGCTGACATAAATTTACCATACTATCGTCCCTCATCTTGACCGCGAATCGGTAAACAGGCAAAAGCTGTCGGCTAATGCTTACCGATATCTTTTTCCTACGTCGTTCACTTTCGTGTTGACTTATTCTTTGCGTTGTATTGATTGATAAACAGCTGGAAGATGTCGGCCAGGGTTGTGTCATTAAGACGCGGTCAGAACCCCATTGACGTTGCCAGTACGCCTCAAGATTCCCCATCCCTGGGATTCGCCTTTGATTGCTTTACGAATGGCTTTGAACAATACGAAATACATTAACTGCCGGTATACAAATCGTTGTGGTATCAGCCAGATCAATTTGCTGACTTTCTCTTTCTCGAATGCAAAGGCAATAAAACTTACCAACACATCAACCATCATAAAAACGAAATAATAGAGTTCGATTTTATGCATACTGTCCGGGTTGTTCCGGTCCCAGATTAAGCTGAATACAAGCATTATATCGGCCAGCGGAGCTAACATGGGCAACAATATCTGGAAGATCAGGATATTTGGAAGCGACACCATACCCAGGCCGTTATACTTTGGATTGAAACACGCAGCCCTGTTTTTCCAGAAGGCCTGCATAATTCCGTAACTCCAGCGAAAACGCTGCTTAACAAATTGATTCAGTGTTTCCGGGGCCTCAGTCACCGCAACAGCTTCCGTACAATTAATCACCTGGTAGCCGTTTCGTAGAATCCGGATAGTCAGGTCACAATCTTCAGCCAGCGTATCATTGGAAAATCCACCTGCTTTTTCAACTGCTTCCTTTTTAAAAGCACCAATAGCGCCCGGCACCACCGTAATTCCGTTGATTAGATCAAAAGCGCGGCGATCGAAATTCTGGGCAGTAATATATTCTATGCTCTGCCATTTGGTAAGCAGTGTGTTTTCGTTGCCCACTTTTACATTCCCCGCTACCGCACCAATCTCACCTCCATTTGTTAGCGGGACAAGCATTCTTTTCATTAACTGCGTTACCGCATCCGGTCTTAATTGTGTGTCTGCATCAATACAAACAACATATTCATTGCTTGTTTGACTGATACCAAAGTTTAATGCCAGGGCTTTACCGCCATTAGGTTTCCTAAGCACTGTGACCTTTTGGGATTCACTAAAGGCTTTCTGTACTACTTGATAGGTGGCATCTGTTGAACCGTCATCGACAAAGATGATGTTGAAATTGGGATAGTCCTGCTGTAATAAGTTTTCGATTGTTTTTACCGCATTGACTTCTTCATTATACGCTGGAATTATTATACTCACCGCAGGAAACTCTTTTAATGGTGAGCCATATATGTGTTGACGGTTGGCATTTCTTATTTTTTGCAAAAATGCCATAATTGCCATAAGCAGTATACGTATAAAACCCAACACAATTGCCACCCAGAACGCGCATGTAAGAAAATGTTCCAGCGAATATCCGAACATTGCAACACCGCTATCCAGATGGATCAGGTTGTTATGCACCGCTGGCATAACTACATCTTTTGACGTGTGCAACAGACCTGCTATCGTCGTAAACCCAACACCTTTATTTTTGAAGTAATGTATGATACGTGGCAATGCATCTATGGTAGCTTGGCGGTTGCCACCTGCATCATGCAATAATATAATCCCTTTTTCAGGATTTGTTTCATACTGTCGGATAGTTCTGGCATATACCGTGTCAGCAGATACGCCTTTCTCCCAATCACTTGGGTCAATGCTTTCGCCTACTGTATAATAATTCTTTTGCTTGCTTAGCGCAACGGGTTTCAACTCTGCTTCGCTGGTAGGCTCTGCATCGGCGTTGTAGGGCGCACGGAATAGAACAGTGCTCCTGCCCGTAATTGCTTCTATTAACAAGCGGGTAGTTTCCATTTCTGTAGCTGCCCTTTCTGTACTCACTGTGGCAATGTTTGGATGAGTGAAAGTATGATTGCCTATTTCGTGCCCTTCATTATAGATCCTTTTCAGCAAGGGCAGGTTATTTTCCGCCTGCATGCCTACGATAAAAAATGCAGCAGGCACCTTTTCTTTTTTTAGAATGTCCAGCACCTGCGGGGTGTATTCCGGGTCTGGCCCGTCATCAAAAGTGAGTATTACCTGCTTGTGAACCTTTCCATACTTCTGAATGACATATTTTGTTGGCAACTGCACGTAGTGCTGTTCTGCGATCATTTCTTCTGAGCTGTCCAACTCGAGGTCGATTTTGCCCGGCTCAGTTTCGGAAATTACGTTCAATACCTCGCCGTCACCAATATAGTCTGGCTTCTCAACAGGTGTATTTACACTTTTGAGCTTTTCAAAGTCGAAAGGCCGCCGAGTAATACTTTGATTAGTAAGGCTGCGGTTATAAAATGCCCATAGTCTTTCGTCTTCGCTCCCCAACCTCCACAATGCTGTACCTGCGGTTCCATATTCATCGGCAAACCGTATTGTATTGAAGTTGGTGATTGCGTCAGTAAAATAAACGTGATGCTTCACGGCTTCCGCATCGACGTATGTGTAGTCGTTATTATAGGTGTGATTATTGAAATTTATTTTTGCGTTATATTGTTTTGCATTGGCCAGTGCCTCTTGATAGGTTACTGTTGAGGCTTGATCGCCATTGGCCCAATCATATCCATAACCAGCTACACATACTATAATTTTCTCCGACGGCACTTCTTTTGCCGTTTCATCCAGCACTTTTTCGATCCATTGCTGACTGCTGATAGCTCCTGGTACACTCGTACTGTAGTGCTCATCATAAGCCATCAGGAACATGTAATCGTTAACGGCGGATAATGCTGACACATTGAAATCTTCATTATTCGCCATGATATCTTGCGTAACGATGAGTCCTTGTGGATGTAGTTTTTCATAGAGTTCCTTCTGGAAGGCAATAATCGGCTCATCACTTTTTTCCCTGAACTCTTCAAAATCTATGTTAATGCCCTGTAACTGGTATTTATTTAGGTATTTTGAGATGTCGTTTATGAGTCTTTCTCTTTTTTCAGGATTGTGGAGGATGCGTTGAATTATCCTTCCATCGAATTCACCTTCGCCAATTTGTTCGTTTATATTGTTAATTAGCGGTACGATTTTCACATGATGCTTCTTCATCAGGTCCAAAGCCGTCAGATCAATTTGGGGCCGGAGCGTGTCTGTTGATGGGTCGATAAAGAACCATTCGGGTACCACCATATTCAGTTTATCGATATTCTTCTGCAGCGAATAAGATGACTGTGGATCCCAGTCTACATAAAAAGCCGCTCTCACTTGCTGTAGGTCAACTGGTGGATGATATTTCTTCAGACGGTCTATTTTTTCCTTTGCCAATAGAAAATTGCTAAACGACTTGTATTTCTTTAATTCCTTTACAGTCAGGTCGGCAGGTGTAGCCGGATTCGAAAGGTGATGGAGTGAATCACTTTCATTTACCAGTATCGGCAAGCCAGGTTGTATGCCTCTTTCCAATGTAATAATTACCAACGGCACCATGAGTAATATGACAATCACTATGAGACGTCCCGTCCACATGAAGGTTCTCCATCGCCATTTTGAATTTGTTTGAAATATCTGGCCTGTGTTGCTCATGTACAATTAGTTGGGGTGTTTTGTGACAAAGCGTTTCCCTATCCCTTTTCTGCCGGAGCTATTTTCTTCTGAACCAGGACTGAGAAACCGTTTCATAACGCTTTTAATACTTCATCAAAATTATCACAGAGGAACTGCGGACACAATTGCGAGTAGGCGGGTGGGCAAAAACTGTCGGCAGAACGCCTTGCACTTTTTTTGCGGGGTGATATATTTAACTTAGTTTTTACGTCATTTATGACACAGGATGAAAACTGCGAACCCCGTAAGATCCTGGTTTCGGGTATCAGCCAGTATGGATACAGGCTGTTGCTCGTTTCCGCTTTAATCTGTGGCTCAGCCCACGCTCAAAGACAGGTATTAGACACAAAAATGCACAACCTGAGGTTGGGCAGCACCAGGGAATGGAGCGACTTTCCTGCTCATGTAAGAGACAGCCAGCTGATCATATACTTTGATGTGAAAGACACGGTTTCCTCAGGTTCCATAGAACTGAGGCAATTTGAAGTGAAACAAATCTGGGAGGTCCTGCTCAATCAAACGAAGCTGGGACAACTGAATATTGATGAAAAGGATATGCGGACCTACCTGCATATTCCAAAGGCTCTTCTGAAGAAGAAAGACAACAAATTGGTGATCCGCCCGGGGTCCGCAGCCCCCGATGTTTCCGACGACGTAAGAGTTGGGATGATCTTCCTGCACGCCCGGTCGGTTAATGAAATCCTCTCCGAAACCTCGCTAACGGTGAAGGTCAACGATGCAGAGACAGGATTGCCACTTCCATCACGTGTTACCATTACCGACACTCACGGCTCTCTGCAGCCGGTTATACCGGTTAATGACTCAATGGCTGTAAGAACAGGAGTGATATACACCGGAAGCGGGGTTGCGGCCCTTAAGTTGCCCGCTGGCAGATACACCATCTACGGCAGTCGCGGTTTTGAATATGGAGTCGATTCGGTGATGATCACATCAAAACCGGGTGATGATATTCACAAAACACTGTCTGTCCGACATGAAGTGGATACGCAGGGGTGGATCGGTTGCGATCCGCATATTCATTCGCTTACATATTCCGGTCACGGCGATGCCACCTTACGGGAGCGGATTTTGACGATCGCTGGCGAAGGCATACAGCTGCCTGTGATCACCGAACACAATGCGGCAATTGATATTTCAGATACTGTTCGCGCTATGGGAATGAATGCATGGTTTACTTCCGTGACAGGGAATGAGGTAACGACAAAGCTGGGCCATTTCAACCTGTTTCCTGTAACTACAACTGGCAAGACCACGATTGATCAGGTGGCGGACTGGAATGAACTGACCCGAAATATTCGTGCCACTCCGTCTGTCAAAGTAGTGATATTGAATCACGCGCAGGATACACACAATGGGTTCAGGCCATTCGATCTCAAACATCATATTGGAATAGCAGGCAAAAGCGGGTTAGGTTGGTCCTTCCCGGCCAATGCAATGGAGGTGATCAACTCCGGATCCCAACAGACAGATCCCCGCGAATTGTACAAAAACTGGATGGGCATGCTTAACCGGGGATTCACGCTGACACCGGTCGGCTCCAGCGATGCACACGAGGTAAGCCGTTTTCTTGTCGGCCAGTCCAGAACTTACATCAGGGGCAGTAAACAGCACAATGCCAAAATCGATATGGAGGAGGCAATCAGCAATTTTGCCGCCGGCAAGGTGACGGTGAGCTTTGGATTGCTCACGGAGATCATTGTCGACAGTTTGTACGGCCCCGGCGACCTGGTACCGGCTGCTGGACCGGTACAGGTATCCGTGCGCGTTATGGGGCCTGGATGGGCGCAGGCAGACCACGTCAGTCTTTACGCCAACGGCCAAAAGATCCGTGATATACAGTTCCCTCAAAAGAAAACCGGGGGCCTTCAATGGCAGGGGAAATGGGTGTTGCCAAACTTGGCGCATGATGTATTTCTTGTTGCAGTTGCCGAAGGACGCGGCACTCAAAGGCCGTTCTGGCCCATCGCCAGGCCATATCAACACACATTACCAATATTTAATCCAATGATCATGGGATTAACAGGGGCAGTAAGAATAGACGCCGACGGCGATCGCCGGTTCACAAGCGCCTATCATTACGCCATGGCTTTGTGGGATTCATGCGGTAAAGATGTTAAAACTTTTATTCGCTCACTCGCCCCATATGACCGGTCGGTTGCTATACAGGCAGGAGCCGTTATGGATGAGCAAGGAATAAGATTAACCGGCCCGGATATGGCGAAAACACTGTCGCTCGCCTCAGTAAAGGTCAGGGAAGGAGTTCTGGAGTATATCAAATATTGGAAAATGACAGATGCCTACCGTGAATGATGAACCATTTTCGCAACACTCATATCCATTCCCCTGATTTTGTATGCAATCGTTTCATTTGTCAACAGGCTGGTCACTTTGAAAGTTGTTCCGGTGATCAGAAAAGGCTCTTTCGTATCAAGTTGATAACTTCTTGAAATATTTTTGCCTTCAATCTTTTCTGAAAATAAGACCGATTGGTCCCTGTCGGATACGATGACAGCATATTCTGCATTTTCCGTATTGTTTATTTCGAGCAGGAAAATGGGTTTGTCATTACTCATACATTGGTATTTTAGGTCTTTGTCGTCTCCCGGACCTTCAGCGGCGATTGTCATGTTTGCAAATCCAATCGTGAGCAGCCAAGCTAAAAAGGGTTTCTGCATAAATTGATAAACTGGCGTCTTCGAGATCATAACAAGAAATTTAAATGTGTAAAAATGTAATCCTGGGAGGATACTGTTTTGTCATGCATTGAAACTAATCGATGTGTATGTGCCGATTATTGCAGAATAGATGCTGCGGTGTTTTGATAGACAAGTCTGAAAAATGGATAGACAAGGGGTAGGGGAGATTCAACGATACCGCGATCTCCCGATCGAATTTTTTATTTAGATTGGACAATATTGTAACCTTAATAAATCAACGATGAAAACAAAATTTGAGGGAGGCGTTAATATTGCAATTAAAATACCCAAGGCCAAATACGATCAGACTGTTTCGTTTTATCGTGATATCTTAAAATTGCCGGTAGAAGAAAAACCAATAGACAATCCGACGGTTTCAAAAACCCATGAGGTTAAATTTGGCAATAATATCGTTTGGCTTGACTGTGTCGACAATTACACTCATTCCGAAACCTGGCTTGAATTAAATACCGACGACGTAGACGGCGCCACAAAATACCTGGCTTCGAATGGCATCCAGACGTGCGACGAAATAGAAAAATTGCCGGAGAATATGCACTGGATTGCCGACCCGGCAGGCACAATACTTATCGTTAAGAAACGTGATTAAGTTTTCCTTGCTTCAGTTTTCGAAAGTATTTCTAAAATCGGACTAAAGTTGTCGGGATCTTAGTTCTTGAAAGTCCGCAGGCTCAGAATCCTCGCAAATATCGTATCTATAACGTTGTTGACGATTCTGGCTGTAAGAAAGTCAATTTATAAATTGCCCAACATTCAATTGATTAACAGGCAGTAGTGTTGGCTATTTAATCTTATTAATGATAGTAATTGCCATTTGGATGGCTCTCTATCAAATTGCAGGTCAACTATTTGAATCCGGTTATTTCGCTCGCATTTTATTGCCTTTCGGTTCATGGGTGAGTTCCGCGAGACCAAGTTTTTCCATTAAAGGGGGGATGTACATTCCGAAACGTCCGCGAAGCCCTTTCTTTAATCCATACCACCCACCGATAGGATTTTTCTCTGAACGCCCCCATTCTTCAACAGTGTTTTCTTTCGCTGGCTTTTGTTCGTCGGCACTTCCCAGTTCCATCCAATCGCCGCGTTTTTTTAGCATCGTGTGGAGATCGGAAAGGCATCGAAAGTCATAATGAAGTACCGTCTTGCCAACGGTGCAAACCAAAATTTCATTTCCGTCTTTGACATCTTTGTGCATTGTATAATCGGAGGATAAAGGCGGCGTCTTAAGGATCCAGGGATCTTCTTTTGTTCCTTTTTCTTTTGCCATCGTGTCATTAATAATAAAGTGAAAGATTTGTTTCGAAGTCGTAGCGAGTTGCCCATCGCTGCTTGCAACCAACGCGTAAATTTAAGATATTCTAAAACAGGCTGATTTCATTCAACCCGCAGATGTGCTTTTGCATGCTGTTATTTTATTTCGTAGTAATTGTTGCTCGGCCGGTGAGGTAGTCAGATCCAGGGCCTTCTGAAAGCATTGTTTGGCCTGCTCGTCGAGGCCCTCATCGAAATATATTTCACCAATGGCTGTATGATATAAATAATAATTATCCAGGTTTTTTATCTCCATGAGCTCGTTGATTGCGGATTTACGGTCAAGGGCATAGGATGCAGCAATGGCTTTGTTTAGTGAAACGATGTCTGAGGGATGATGCCTGGACAATTCACAGTATAGATGATAGATCGCTTTCCAGTTGGTGCTCTCAAAATCGGGGGCAGAGGCATGCAGCCAGGCAATTGCTGCTTCCAGGTGATAGGCGGAGGTTTCATCCTCTGTGGCCAGTTCGAGATAATAATTTCCCTTCTGAATCAGAGGCAGGTGCCACCGGCTCCGATCCTGATTTTTCAGTAAAATAATATTTCCTTTGTCATCCAGTCTGGCGTTTAACCGGGATGCCTGGAAACAGAAAAGCGCAAGTAAGGCCTGGGTGCCAGGCCCATTTGTGGCTGGATGCTTTGAAAGCAGGTAAGTTAACCGCATCGCTTCTTCACAAAGGTCTTCACGGATCAGGTGTTCGGGTTGTGAAGAATTGTAACCCTCGTTGAAAAGCAGGTAGAGACTATGAAGTACGGCAGCCAGGCGCTGACCAATTTTAGGGAAGGCCGGCAATTCCAGTTTAATATGTTCTGATCTGATTTTTTCCTTCGCCCGGTAGATTCTTTTGGCAATGGTTTCTTCGTCCTTCAAAAAGGCTTTTGCAATTTCTGCGGTGCTTAATCCACAAAGAGTTTTCAAGATGAGGGCCATCTGCGCTTCCACTGGGATGGACGTGTGGCAACAGGCAAACATCATCCGGAGTTCGCTGTCCATTATTTCCTCTTCTTCAAACAACTGCTGTACGGTCGCGGTCAGAGTGTATTCCGATCGAAGTAGATGTTGAAGTTCGGGTTGTAAGTGTTTGAATGTCTTGGCCTTTCGCAAAACGTCTACTGCCTTATTGCGGGCTACCCGATGAAGCCATCCCGCGGGATTGTCGGGCAGGCCACTAAAAGGCCATGTCGTCATCGCTTGTAACAGGGTGTCCTGCACAATATCCTGTGCCATGTGCAACTGCTGAAGCCCAAGCAGTTTGGATAAAACAGCGATCATCCTGCCCGACTCGTGACGAAAAAGATGATCGACTGTTTTATGAATAGAAGGTCCCATACGGCAATTTACATATCCATTGCCATCACAGGGCGCACCTGTACCTGACCGCCAAAGTCAAAGTCTGGATATTGTCGGCATTCGCTTACGGCTTCGTCAATGGAAGACGCATTGATGATGAAATAACCTCCTATCACCTCCTTCCCTTCGGTGTATGGGCCGTCGGTGATGGAAGCCGGTCCGCTTACTAATTTACCACCCGGGAGAAGCGGCTCACCAGACACGTATTTGCCTTCCTTCGAGAGTTTTTCCACCCAGGCCATCCATTTGCCCATGTTTGCCTGCATTTCAGAAGGGGAGGCGTCTGATTTTAGTCCTCCCTGGAAGATCAACATGAATTTTTCCATGATAGTTCATTTAAAGTTTACAATGATTTCAGCTATGACGAATGGAACATGGAGAACCGGACAATTATATAAAGATTTATTTCTCCCGTTTGTAAGCTGGCGGAAATATGGACTGGAAGGTAGGGAGAATGAAGAGAATCAACTGCCTGACTTCAGTTAAAGTATGGTTGAGATGATAGGAGCCGAGATAGATACAAGCCGATTATTCGGCCCTCAAACTCCTCACCGGATTCGCCAATGCAGCCTTCCCGGCCTGATAAGCGATAGTGACCGCTGCAATAGTAAATGATGCCGCGATGGCTATCAGAAATATCTTATATCCAAAACTGACCTGGTAGGCAAAGTTTTCCAGCCAGCTATGCATTACATAATAGGCTACCGGCGCTGCTATTACAAATGCAACAAGAATAAGTATTGCGGATTCTTTTGCAAATAAGGAAACAATATTCATAATGGAAGCTCCAAGTACTTTACGGATGCCAACCTCTTTGGTTCGCTGCGCTGCAGCAAAAGCGATCAGGCCATATAAACCCAGACATCCGATAAGTATCGCAATTGATGAAAACAACTTAAAGGCTGTATATACTTTTTCTTCCTGCTTATACAGCCCCGCGATATGATCATCGACAAATTCATATTCAAAAAGGCGATCCGGGAAAAGCGCAGACCATTCTTTTTGGATCCTGGCGATAGATTGAGTCATTTGCGTGGGTTGAAGTCTGACGCTCGCCATGTAAAAACCCCGAGGCTCATAAACCAGGACACATGGCCGCCTCAATTTATGTTTTGATTCACTTTGAAAATCCTGCACTACGCCCATGATCGTTGAATATCGTCCAGACTGTCTTATGTGCTTTCCTATAGCCTGTTGAGGATCCTCAATGCCCAGTTTATGAATCAACGCTTCGTTGACTACCACGTTGACAAGGGTATCTCCTTTGCTTACTTTGCTGATCTTCTGGCCGGCTAGTAACTTTAACCGGAACATATCCATGTATCTTTCATCGATAGATTTTATTTCTGTAACATCATCTTTTGGCACGCCCAGCTCAGTTGAGGAAAAAGGGGCAAAGGAATTATTGTATACGGGCGCACCCGAGGAAAAGCTGACATCAGTAACTGAGGGTATTTCAGAAAGCTTTTCATTGAACAGATCATTTTTTGACTCATCAAACAGCCGGAAATTTATTACCGCCCTTTTATCAAAACCGAGATCCTGGTTTTTAAAGAAATCCATTTGCAGAGCCACTACCAGGGTTCCGATAATTAAGACCTGGGATATGGCGAACTGAACGACCACCAGAGTTTTGCGCAAACTCAATCCCTTTAATGAAACGCCGGTCGTGCTCTTCAGCGTTTTGATTGGAGCAAAGGCAGACTGAACAAAGGCCGGATACAACCCGGCCATGAGTATCAGGGCAACAATCAATAAAGCGATTAATGTCAGAACAGAACGATCTCCTAACTGAGCAGCATCTATTTTTACACTGAGCCAGGTATTTACCTGAGGCAGAAAGAAGTAAGTTGCCAGCACCCCTATGATGACAGAAACCAAGACCAATACACCAGTTTCGCTCAAAAATTGAGTGATTAACTGCCCGCGCCTGGCACCAAGTACTTTTCTTACTCCAACTTCTCTAGCCCTCCGAATGGCCTGAGCCGTTGCCAGGTTGATAAAATTAATACAGGCAATTACGATGATCAGCAGAGCGACTGCCGCCAGGACATAGTAGGTTTCCCTTGAAGTGGTGGGGCTGAAAGAAGTATGAAGGTATCGCTGGTCGAAGTGAATGTCTTTTAAAGGCTGCAATATTAGTTTTGCTTCTTTCGCGATATCCTTTCCCCAATGTTTTTCTATAAACGCGGGCATTTGTTTCTGAAGTGATTCAGCTGAATAATTTTTTGGAAGAACGATGTAAGTATACCCACCGTTGATATTATAAAAATGTCTGTTCGCAACGTCCAGTTGCTTTCTTAAAGTCTCAAAAGAAATGATAAAGTCAAATGGAAGATGTGTATTTCCCGGAAGATCCTTGATCAGACCGGTAACTTTGAGGTCCACTTCGTTCTGGATATTGATCACCTGGCCCATTGGCTCCTTATCTCCAAAATACTTATGAGCTATAGACTCCGTTAGTACTACTGAATTTGGCGCCGATAATGCGGTTTGCGGATCTCCGGCTAGCCAGTCGTAATCAAATATCTTCATGAACTGGTCATCTCCAAAAGCAAACGCCTTTTCCATATAGCGGCTCTCACCCACTTTCACCAAACCTTCCTGCTGAAACCAAAACTGCGATACGTTTTCCAGTTCAGGAAATGCCGTGCGAAGGCTGTGGGTAACGACCATGGACACACTGGGATTAAAATCAAGGGCGTTCAAGGTAACCCGATACGTGCGGTCAGCTTTTTTATGAAAGCTGTCGTAACTCAATTCATTTCTTACAAGCAGGAAGATCAGCAAGCAGGAAGCAATGCCGAGACTCAGTCCAAAGACATTGAGAAAGGTATAGGTGAAGTTGCGACGGATGTTTCTAAGAGCGATGAGCAAATAATTTTTTAGCATAACCCGGGCTAGTTAAGTGGTATTTTCCGGAAACTTTATGCCATTGTCGTAATTTATTGACAAACAAGATGTTACCCGCGTTCGTTGCCTTTAAGAACGATCGTTTCCGATACAGTGATCTTTTTAAACAGGACAGCATGACCCGTCCTAAGCTCCTACGGCCGTTCTGGCTTGACAATCCAGTGATTAGTGCCAAAAATCGAAATGCTGATTCCGTCGAGGGCTTCGGCAATCGAACTATTTGTCGTGGCTGTATTAAATTTGCAATTATAAAAGGAAAAACATGAAAAGAATTGCAATTAATGGCTTTGGCAGAATAGGCAGGGCCTCTTTAAAAGTAATCCTTGAAAACAAGGATATGGAACTTGTTGCTATCAATGACTTGCTGGATATAGAGAATGCAGCCTATTTGCTGCAATATGACAGTGTGTATGGAATTTATGAACGAAAAGTCTCAGCGAAAGATGGCAATTTGGTTGTGGGCGATAAAATGATAAAGTACTATTCTGAAAAGCAACCGGCGAGTCTGCCATGGAAGGAACTGGGTATCGATGTAGTTATTGAGAGCACCGGGATATTTACGAACAGGGAGGATGCCGAAAAACATATCGCAGCGGGAGCAAAGACTGTAGTCATCTCAGGACCGACAAAAAGCAAGGACACCCCAACCGTGGTGCACGGGGTCAACACAGATGACGGAAAAGTGAATATTTATTCCTGTGCGAGCTGTACCACAAACAATATCAGCCCCATCATCGAGATACTGGGACGAAGAATTGGCATAAAAAAAGCGATCCTCAATACCCTTCACGCTTACACCGCCTCCCAATCCCTCGTAGACGGACCCTCAAAGAAAGAACCACGTATGGGCCGTGCAGCCGCTATGAACCTCGCACCCGCGGCAACGGGAGCTGCAATTGCAACAACAAAAGCGTTGCCCCAATATGAAGGTAAGTTTGACGGCGTTGCGGTGCGAGCTCCGGTAGTTGTCGGATCTATCTCCGACATTACTTTTATCTCGGAACGCAATACCTCTGCTGCGGAGATAAATAACATTCTAACTGAGGAATCAGCAGCAAAAAGATATAACCTCGTTTTGTCGGTTAGCGACCAGCCCCTGGTTTCAAGGGACATTATCAAGAGCCCCTACGCAGCCATCGTTGACATGGAAATGACAAGGGTTGTCGATGGTGACCTCGTAAAAGTGATGGCCTGGTACGACAATGAATGGGGGTTCACAAATCAAATGATAAGGCAAATTTCTATATAGGCGTTCTTTAACAAAGTGGAAACCTGACCTACTTTTTTGAAAAAAAGTAAGCAAAAAACTGTGGCGCTATCAGAATAAGGCCTAAAATTTTCTGCGTGCCGCTACGGCGAAGGAATGCTCCGATCGACTGAAGCAATTCTCTTCTGCTGTTGTAACTATCGTCTTATATTTTCAATCCACATCTTCGCCGTTTTCCGCGGCACTTTAAAATTTGCCTCGCCCCGCCGTCGCTGCTTCGCAGCTATGGCGGGCAAAGCCGGCCTTATTCTGAAGGCGCAATTCAGTTTTTTTCATCCTCTTTCTCTTTCTCTTTCTCTTTCTGTTTCCGCCTTGTTAGCAAGTAAACTATTGGGGGGATAGCCAAAATGCTTTTTAAAAGCATGCGAGAAATGTGAAAAATTTTCAAAGCCGGCTTCAACATAAACATCGTTTGGTTTTCGTCTTCTTTCCGAAATCTGATAATGTGCCAGTTGGAGCCTTTTTTCCGTCAGCCACTTTTGTGGCTTCGTATTATAAACTTTTTCAAAATCCCTTCGAAAAGTTGCCAGGCTGCGGCCAGTCAGATAGCCAAACCTTTCCAACGTCATGTTTAGCATGTAATGACGCTCCATAAAGTCGGCAAGGTTTATTTTTCCGGGCTCTTCAAAGTTGCCCAGCAAGCCATCCACACTTTTATCAATCGACCTTAATATACTTATGGCTTCTTCAAATTTGATATTGGCGATTTCTTGGGGAAGGGTTTCGTTGAGATCAAAATAGGGTATCAGGGAAGCCAGGCAACTTTCCAGTAGTGGATGTCTCGTAAATCTGTACACCTTTTGGAGAGGGTGCGCCTTGCCCACAACCTCATGGCGGGAATAAAACTCTTTCAATTTTTCTTTGGTAAGGTGCATTACTACCGTTTTGTGCGGAAGTCCATCTTTAGGATAATTGACAACGGTAGCCAGCTGGTTTCGGGGAATTAGAAATATATCGCCAGCATTGAAAGTAGAAGAACCATCGGCCTGTACAATTTTTGTTTCGCCCGAGATGAACCAAACCAGCATGTGATGGTCAAATATTACTTCCGTTTGAAAAGACTTTCCATTGAATTCCGAAAGCTTAATATCAGGATGAATATATTTCGTCTCGAATTCCGTATGCATTACCCGTGAATTTACTAAAATAAATAAAGACCCATTAATGATCTCGGCGCGATGCGAAGTATGATGGGTTATCTGGCCGGAAAAGGCATAGTTATCATTTTTTCGGACAGTGCCCACAATTTCACGGCATGCTCAGCGTCCAAAGAGTATGGCTTCACGCCGCGCAATGATGAGGGTTCATCATAGTTGTGTTCAATATTTCCTTCATCCAGGTCGGCCACGTCCGCATCCTCGCAATATACACCGCCGATATCATTTAGCTTTGGACTCGTGGCGCACCATACAGATGTCGCTGCGCCCTGTCCAACGTTTTTCAGTTTGGCTGCGACCTCCGGCTTGATAATTCCATTTTTATCATGAGTTCCCATTTGTTGAAATAAAGTCATTGGCGCAACTCGCCCTAAGTCCGTACCATTTACTGAGCCAGGATGCACAGAAAATGACCGTACGCCAAACGATTTTCCGCGATGGTCAAGTTCTACCGCAAATAAATTGTTGGCCGTTTTCGATTGTCCATATCCTGTCAACGTTTCATATTCCCGATTTTCAAAATTGGGATCGTCGAAATGAAAATCTGCTATTTGGTGGCCAAATGACGAGACGTTAACTACACGTGCTCCATTTGCATTCTTTAATGCAGGCCAGAGCTTCGCTGTGAGCTGAAAGTGTCCTAAATGATTGGTCGAAAGCTGCGATTCAAAACCCCTTCCATCTCTTTGCATTGGAACCCACATGATGCCGGCATTATTGACAAGGATGTGAAGTGTGTCTTGTGTTTCAAGGAAT
The DNA here is from genome assembly GCA_963808065.1 of uncultured Chitinophagaceae bacterium. GTDB lineage: Bacteria > Bacteroidota > Bacteroidia > Chitinophagales > Chitinophagaceae > Flavitalea. Next base: position 168,857 of record CAWEEK010000002.1, on the reverse strand, counting down.
CGTTCCGCAAACGAATTTATGGATGCCGGATCCATAAGATCCATTTCCTCGATTGTCAAGTTGCGGAGGCCATCTAAATTATGTCTGGCTTTACGGATGTCGCGTGCAGGAACGATTACTTTCGCTCCTGCAGAAATAAAGGTGGCGACGGTTTCAAGGCCAATACCCGCATAACCGCCAGTGACGATTGCAATTTTTCCAATAAGGTCGATGCCATTTATGACATCATGGGCGGTCGATTTTGAATCAAATCCGGAATGAACGGTGTTCTGCAGGGCTCCATTGTAATTGTCGGTTGAGTTCATCTTTTGTGTTGTTATGTGGATCACAAACTTACTCTTAGCCCGATCAGCTCATTTTGTTTAAAACGTCAATTTATTTTGTTTATAATGGCATTTATCTTCTTTCGCCAAGGCTCCCACCTTCGCTGCTGTCGCGGCTAAGGTGGGCAACGATCGCGGGCGAGGTCGGCATTCAGGCAAAAAACGTGAATAAAACCTGATCTGAATGCGTCGCCCGCCTTCGCTAAAACTATGCCGGGCGAGGAAGAAAAACAAACGTTACTGGGGCCCGGAATTATTCTTTGCTGGTAAGTCCTACAAATGCCCGGATATATTCCACAGCTTTGACTTGTTTTTCTTCAGCATGAAGATCAGGTTTTTAGTTTTTTGCCTGAGAGCCTTGATTTTTTTGTTGCTTTTTTTATCAAGAAAAAAAAGCAAACAAAAATTTCAAGAAAAAAAGGACACAAGAATTTCAATGAAAAAAGCAAACAAGGTCTTCAAAAAAAAGTAGCTAGGGAAGCTGAAATAGACGACGTTTAAATTACTACTTGTTATTATGAGCTTTATTGAAAGGCAGACGGCTTACCGCTTCCCCAACTTTCCTTCCCTGTTCCAGTCCCGTCATCACTGATGGTCGGTAATGAATTCCGGCCAGTATTCTTGAACGCCCTGCTTCCCACGCGTAGTCTTCAAAAGAATTGAATTTGCGAGCTCCATAAAGCGTATCGTATGTATGATCCGTAAAACTGAAATTTTTTCCAAAAAGATCTTCCAATACAGCCGCACAAGAGGCAGAGACCACACCATGAGCCGCGGGATACTCCGGGTGTGAAGGTGTGGGAATCACAGTATTCCAATCGGGCAGGTTCTTGACACTACGGATATAGGAAACCGGACGGATCACATTATATGTGTATTTTGTTTTAAGCACAGAGATCACTGCATCATTCAGGGCGATCCCATGTTTGGCATAAGCGATAGCCGCTTCATCAAGTCTAAACTTTTTTAATATTATCAGCTGGGTAAGAATGTTGGTGGCGTGAGAAGGCACATTGAAGTTTTGGGGCAAATCACCCCAAAATTTTGCAATTATTGTGTCTTCAGGAGACCGTGACAGTGAGATGGAATACAATTCATCTGCCATCTTGTAGAAAGACGATGCGGTATCTTCAGAATAGGGAACAGGAGGACCAGGCTGGGTCGCATCCGCGATGCCTGGAACAAAGGAACGGTTAGACCCCCAGTATGGGTGTACTGGTGCGCCAAATAAAGGAGGAGTTGGTATCCATAATCCAGGCCCCGATGGCGGTACATATTCAGGTGAAGTGACGTGTGCGTAGGCTTCATGACCACCATCCGTTTTTGACCATTGAAATATTGCATCAGCTACCAGCCTTCCAAACGCCTCCGAAAGCTCTAATTCATTTGGCTTGGCCTGCGTCTGAAACTGTGTATGGAAAGCCATTTCAAGTGAATCAATCGTCGTAATATTTGCCGGCGAAGTATTGCCGAATAACGACTTAGTAATCAATGCCATCGCTGCATTTGCCGAAGCTGGCCAATAATAAGAGACGTTATCCTTTTTGGCTAACTGATAACCTAATGAACCCGCATCGCTCATTTGGCTCACGATGGATCGACCATCTCTGATACCTGGAACTATCGATTCATATAGAGCCAGCCCCGCGTAACCAAAAGACCTGCCTGTAACAACAGAATTGAAACCAGGTGTCGTCCTGGTCAGCCTCATATGCAGATTCATCCAGGCAATGGCAACATCAGGGGAATATTTTTTGGCGGAGGGAATGTGTGTGTCTGGCTTTTTGCAACCGGCATTGAAGAAAATACACAGTGATCCTATAAAGAATAGCTTTTTCATTTCATAAAAGTTTGGTTAATGAATTTGATACCCGGGTTCTATGAAGGTAGGTGGCGCATTCAGACTCAGGTTTGCAGAATAGTCCAGAAATCTGACTATTTAGTTCAGTTCTGGTATTGACTTATCGTGTTTGTAAGCGATACCGCAAAGGAGCGGATCCGTAGTGTTTTTTAAATACCCGGGCGAAGTGTGTACTATTTTCGAAGCCGCTTTCAAACGAAATATCATTAATTGGCTTGTCCGAGTTCCGAAGTAAGTGCATGGCGTACTGAAGGCGTTTATTTAATAGCCAATTGGCGGGAGCTGTGCCATAAATCTTATAAAAATCCCTTTTAAATGATGAGAGACTGCGGTTGCACAATTTGGCATAGGCCTCCAACTTAAGATTATAAAGGCAATTGGCTTCTATGATCTTATGAAGGTTGTCGCCGTGAGGTTGAAGCAAGGTTTGAAGATACCCATTCAATTCGTTATTCACAGGATTGGAAATCATGTTGAATAACAACTCACGGAATTTTAATTCGAGAAGATCTTCAGGTGGTTTGATTTCAGAATCAAAATGAGGCATTAGGGATTCATAGTATCTCGCCATGACGTCATTTACATCGAGGGGGATAATAAGATCATTAGCAACATCGGGCAATTGTCTTTTTTGGAAAAGTCCTGCATTTTCGTTGAGAAAGGAGCACAAATATTGATCTGGGATAAAGAATGCCAACAGGCATAAGGACTCATCAAAAAACTTTTCAATAATGCAGGCTCCCTTTTTTACAAAAACTGCATCGCCGGGATTGAGTCTCACAGAACAACCTGCAATTTGGTCAGCTTTTTGGGCCGTCATTACATATTTGCCCGCCACCACATACAGGATATAATGAAGATGCGACCATTTATCCTGCTTGTTCGTTTCTAAAGGACAATGGTAGTTGACGAACAAAAGGTCCTTGCAGCGAAGCTGCTTAAAAATTTCCGGTTGGGATTTTACTGTATCGTAATAGTTGAGCATCGATTATCCAGTCCAATAAAGTTAATTAAATGGATGAAAATCGATGCTACTATTTGAGGTATTTGATCAGTGAGCAGTCTGGTGGGATCCGCAAAGCATAACCCCTAAGGCTTCTCCGATGGCAAGACAAGTCTGGCAGGGTTTTCAACAGATGTTTAAACTCTCATCGTTTTCTTCCAGTAGACGTAGGACAATATTCCCGGCACTATCCATACCAGCATAAACAGCATCATGGGGTCAAATTTACCTCCAACGGCTATACCTGAGTAAACTGCAGCACCGAGGTCAATAAACAAGGCAGCATATGCCCATTCTTTTATAGTCTTTAATCCGGGAATTAAGATCACGAGAGCGCCCACTATTTTAGCAATACTTATTAACTGAATAAAATAGATCGGATAACCAAGTCCATCATGCATCATTGTAATCGTCTCTTTACTGGGTTTCACGCCCGAGGTAGCAGAGAAGACCATGAGACCGGCAAATAAAACGGTAAAGATCCAATAGAGAATTTTTGTACTTTTCATGTTTTTGAATTTATGGCTTATTATGATTGAACATACAACTTATAGAAAACTGTTCAATGCAACAGCTAAAAAGTTCCAACAGCCACCTTCTTTACAATCTATTGCCTTAGTTTTCGATGTTAATAGCCCGGGCGTAAACCGCCGGTCAAAAAAAGTTCTTTGGGTACAAAGTTTTGGGAGGGTAGAAATCAATTGAAATTAATCGACGACAAGGCCATTTTTTTCAAAATGTTGATGGACCAACAGCAGGACCTCACTTTCCGTTTCCTCGGATTTGGCAACATCCCTGCACCAAAAAAATACACTCATCCCGAAGCCATCCGGCAAAACTTTCGTGAACAAGATCTGCGGCTCTCTTCCCTTGGTAATGTTTGTCGATTCCAAAACAGCCTGTTTAATGAAAGTTGATGCCCGTTCCATGTCTGTGATGCCGTGGACTGTGAAGTTCATTTCAAGTCTGCGCTGATTATCAGAAAGTGTCCAGTTTACAATTTGCTCGGATAATATGTCTCCGTTCGGAATGATGACTTCTGCACCATCGGCAGTAAGCAGGGTACTTGATCGAAGTCCTATTTCTCTTACCCGCCCTGAATGATCACCGATCTTCACGGTATCGCCTATTCGAAGAGGCCTGTCGAATATCAATATAATGCCAGAAACGAAATTACTGACAATATTCTGAAGCCCGAGGCCAATGCCGACGCCCAGTGCTCCAAGTACAATAGTGATTTTATCGACGGGCACACCCGAAGCCGCCACCGCCAGCAGGTAACCAAGACACAATAGTACCAACCTGGCGATAAGTAAGCGTGAACGGTGACCTTTATGCTGTATCTCATCGTCTGCGCCGGTATCGCCGAAGAAATAACCAACATATCGCTGTAAGAGATGGGCTATCCAGATGATAAGGAAAAAAAGAAGAATGCCGCCAAAGCTAAAGGACGCATTACCAATATATCGGGTGGTTGAAAGTATGTTATGCAATCCATTAAAAACACTCTGATAAATTCCGAGGTTGGTGGTGAGTACGACCAGCCACAGTAAGCTAACTATCAACAAAATAAGCGGGCGAAAACTGTTGATCACCGGTTGATAGTCAATGGTAGCCGGTGCTCCCTTCCTGATGCGGCTCGTTACGATCTGCATTGAAATGGCTTCAATGCATATTTTGCTAAACACAGCCAGCCCAATGACCTGCATGAAGGAAAAAATTGCGGCGTTGCCCAGGAGCTGTGCCAGGGTAAATCGGCCGAAAATATTGAACAGGATAGAAAGCGCATTCATGACATTGTGCAGGATGATAACGAAACGAAGGAATCCCTGGAAATAGAGATGATCTTTCATCATCAACAAAAAACGAAAACCTAAAAATATAGAGAGCAGGTTAAGCGCAATAAGTCCGAACCGATGTATGTACCCGGGATCAGCGATGTGATGCATAAATGAGAATACCATATATAGCCCAACCATGGCGAGCCAGATCAGGAAGAGCTGCCGCGGCCATTTTCTCCAGCAGATAATCGTAAGCAGAATTAGCAGCAAAAACTGCATCATTTCGATATAAACGGAAGGGGCGTGGAGGTCAAATAGCGGGGCGATGCACAACATGACAGCAAGCGATGACACAATAAATCCCGATCGAACATAGCTGAAATCCAGCTGGTCGGGTAATGCGGTTGTGCTGTTTTTATTCAACACTCGGATATTCCGATACATCCACAAACAGAAAACAACGCCGATCAACAAAAGGAAAAGCCTTTTATGACCACTGTCCTTGAAATAATACCTCACCGCTTTTTTCTCTCCGCGATAAGCCCGGGCAACGGATAGGCGAGACTGTTCGGAGAGTCGGACGGTATCCTTTTCCCACAGATAATTGTATTCTTTTCCGAAAATCCTGGCGGCAGACGTCGTCAATTGGTCATTGACCTTTTCCAGCAATTGTGTTGAGGATATCACGCCTGAAGAAACATGAATTTGAAGGGTGTTTATTTCTGACAGACTTCTTCTAAGTCGCATAGCCGTCGAGCGAAACGCCCTTCTTACATCTTTGAGTTGGGCTGCAAACTGAATACGCAGGGCTGAATCGCGCATAAGTTGCCGCATAACCGTGTCTGCCATCAACGGTTGCAGGGAAAGACGCAGTCTGTTGAGCCTAAATTCCGCCGTATCCAGTACGGAACGCTGCTCTCTGAGTGTGACCTGCATATTTTGCAACAGTGTCCTGAACACCTGCAGATTTCGAAGGTTAAGGGCAGAAGCGTTGTTAAGTAGATTGTCTTTAAGTACGGCAAGCATTGAATCGTTGTCGGGTATGTTCTTCTTTACGAGAAGCACAGGCAAACCGAGCTCACCTTTGTTTTCAGCATTTTCAAGTATGACAAAGGTTTTCTCTATAGCCAGTTGATAGTCGCTGGTCGTCAATTGTGCCGAATCAGCAAACAATGACATCATGCCGGACCTGCGAACGCGTGAAGAATCGTGCTGCCGGGAGGTACTATCACGGCCCCGGGGCTGCGCTTGCAGCGAAACGGCGAACACCATGGACAGCAGGCACAGATAGATCCAGAGGTTTTTCATAGATGATTATGCCTTAAAAATAGAAAATGTAACCGTAAATCGGAAACCTGGTTTTGTTTTTAAAGTATACCCGACCAACTTCCTTTTAGGTTAAGGCCCAGAACCTCCGAGTCGCGCCAAAGCAATACCCTTCTTAACCTTGCCCGCCAGGCACAAACGGAACTGGCAAAATAAGCTATGTCAGATACCCGGCATCACAGCCGCCAATCGACGACGGGCGTTTTCCTGACCCCCGACTTATAAACACCCATCGGAAATCCCGGTTGGGCACAAACGAATCCGACCAATGTTCAGACTCTTCGCGACACCTCATAAATCGAGCGATTTGACCGTAAAACCCTGGCAATTCTGTTATTTCTCGCCCAGAATGCCCACTAAATGAAAGTGGGGGACATTAATACGAAAAGAACTAAATATAAGTTGCTTGATGAATTCCTTTAGGGGGATATTTTTCAGTTTTCCCGATCTCGCAAAGGTTTTGCCGATTTCGAAAACAGACTGGATAGACAGAAATTAGTTTTACGGCTGAAACATCATATACAATGAAAAAAATATTCGTTCCGGTTTTGGCAATCGCCGTTTTAGCACTGAATGCATGTAAGAAGGACAATAACGGCCCTGTTGTGGAACCTTATACAGTCCCAGAGACCTATAGCTTTCAAAATGTTGACTACAAAGAAGCGACAGCAAGAGTTCGAATGCTTGATGGTATTAACAAATACGTGGGCAAAACCCAGTCCAGTATGGACAAAGTAACGCTCGAACAGACAAAAGTCGATAACATGTGGACCAATTCAAACAGTCCATTCGACACAGCCTGGTTGAACACATCGGGAGTCAATATTTCGGAAAAAACAGCCGATGCAGATACCTACAAGGGTTATCTTGATGGGTTGGTTGCAGCCAGCGCAGAGGATCTTACACCAGCAGCTAATGGTACAGCTGGATACATTGCCCGTAATTCCGGAAAGATTTTGGTAAATGCCAATGGACTTGAATTCGTTCAGGCGATTCAGAAAGGCACCATGGGAGCTGCTCTTTTCAAAGAAGCCATGTTGCTGCTCGATCAGGTTCCGGGATCTGACAATACAAAAAATATCGAAGGAACCGGCACAGCAATGGCCCATAATTTCGATCTGGCTTTTGGATATTTCTCAGTTCCGGAGAATTATGACACAACCACTGCCTTTGCCACCGAAAACAGGCCCGTACTCCTGTTCTGGGGTAATTATATCCGTGAGCGAGGATTGTACATCAATGCCCACGAAATACTCTGGAAGGCATTCCGCACAGGAAGGGCTGCTATTGCTGCCAATGACACCAAGGTGGTCACAGAACAGGTAGATATTATAAAAGAATACTGGGAGAAAGTGGCTGCGGCTGCTGCCTGGGCATATATTACATCACCACAAAGTCAGTCAGGCAACCTCGCGTCCCAGTTTCATGGGCTTTCTGAAGGCTTCGGCTTCGTGGCTTCGTTGAAATATCGTCCATCTAGCAGCACTCTTACTGCTGAAAATTACACCAAACTCACTGCCATCCTCGGTCCGGAAGCAAATTTCTATGACCTGGTAAACGATGCATCTTTTACAAAGCTGAACGAAGCAAAGGATATTCTCAGAGCGGCCTATGGTCAATTGCAGGCAGAATAAAGACCGATTATTTGCATATACTACGATCCTGTGACAACCAATTGTAGTCGGGATCGTAAATTCGCAGCCAAATTGGTCAAAATAAAATTCGTCGACAGATGAGGTATCTGGTTTTTGTTTGTGGATTGGTTCTTTGCGTGGTTCTGTATTCCTGCAGTAAATCATCCGGAGGCCCCTCGCCAATTCCCCCGACCGACGCATTTGATAAGACCGCGATGCTCAGTTCGTACGCAGATGAACTCATCATCCCCGCTTACCAGAAAATGCAGCAGGCGATCACCGAACTTGAAACTGCTGCTACCACCTTCCTTGACAACCCAGGTTCCTCCAGCCAGGAAACTGTGAAAGCAGCTTATCGCAATGCCCACCTCCAGTATGAGAGGATCGAAGCCTACAATTTCGGACCCGCAGGCGTGGCACTGCTGGAAGTAAATGCAAATTTTTCAGGTGGACTCGACTATAGTTTCACGCAGGCAGGCGAACTGACCGGGTTCTCCATCGACAGCAGTACAATCGAAAATAATATCTCAACTGGCAGTTATGACCTCACGGTCTACTCGAGGAACAATTTCTATTCTCAGGGGTTTCCGGCACTGAACTACCTCTTGTTGGATCCTCACGCCATTGAAAAGCTCAAAGTAAACACCGCCGGCCGTGTGAAGTACGTAAAGGACGTATTGACACGACTAAAGTCACTTATAGATAAGGTCTCCGGCGACTGGGCCACATACCGTTCAACCTTTACCGGAAACATAGAGACTAATGTAGGAAGCCCGATCGGGAATCTCGTTAACCAGTTTGCATACGAAATGGATTTGCTGAAAGGTCCCCGAATTGGATGGCCATTTGGAAAACAGTCTAATGCGATCCCCTTTCCGCTGAAATCCGAGGCCTATTTCGCAGGAATTTCAGCTGCCCTCGCCGTTGAAAATATCAAAAGTCTGAAGATTGCCTACACCAACAATGGAAATGGGAAAGGAATCGCCGACTATCTGAAATCTCTTGGAAAAGCTGAGCTCAATGATGATGTACTCTCAAGGTTTGACAAACTGATTGCCAGTCTCGAGGCAATCCCCGACCCACTCTCAGACGCATTCACAACTCAATCCGTTCTCATCGATGCTGCTTACAAGGAAATCCAACAGTTGCTTACCCTTTTAAAAACTGATGTTCCTTCCGCTTTAGGTGTTCAGATTACTTTTATGGACAATGACGGCGATTAACTTTTCGAGCAGGCAATGGTCGGGTATTTGCGGCCTTCTTAATAGCCTGATGAAACCTGTACCTGTAGCACCGCTTGTAACTTTCAGAATCGGATTCGGATTCCTCATGTTTGCGAGCACGATCCGATTCTGGCTCAAAGGATGGATTGACGCTATTTACATTCAGCCCAAATTCCATTTTACATATTGGGGTTTTGAATGGGTGCGCCCATTGGGCACAAACGGTATGCAGCTGGTTTTCCTTCTCCTTGCGCTATCGGCGCTTTGCATAGGACTTGGCTTCCTGTATCGTCTGGCGACACCCATATTTTTTCTGTTGTTTTCATATGTCGAACTTATTGATGTCACGACCTACCTCAATCACTACTATTTTGTGAGCCTGATCGCTTTTTTGATGATCTGGCTGCCCGCCAACTGCAACTATTCACTGGATTCCAGGCTCCGGCTAACTGCCAGGTCGAATCGAGTACCTGCGTGGACAGTGGCGATCATTCGTTTCCAGATTGCGGTTGTCTATGTCTTCGCAGGGCTTGCGAAACTTGACCCTGACTGGCTTCTACATGCGCAGCCAATGAGAATATGGCTGCCTTCAAAATCTCATCTCCCTCTTGTTGGACCATATTTACATAAAGACTGGGTGGCCTATTTGTTTTCGTGGTTTGGTGCCGCCTACGATTTGTTGATCGTGGTTTTTCTCCTGATCAGGAAAACTCGTCCGGTAGCATTTGGTTTTGTGATCCTGTTTCATCTCGCAACAGCGTTATTTTTTCCCGCGATTGGCATTTTCCCTTATGTCATGATCGTAAGCAGCCTCATCTTCCTCTCGGGCGACACTCATGAAAAGCTTCTTTCCAAAATTTTTAACCGGACCGCTGAACCACATGTTCTCTGGAATAAATATTCTACAGCAGTGCTTTATCCCTGCCTTGCTATTTATGTAACCTTCCAGGTCCTTTTTCCCCTTCGCTTTCTTTTTTATCCAGACCGGCTTTTCTGGACTGAACAGGGCTTTCGTTTTTCGTGGAGAGTTATGCTGATGGAAAAATCGGGTATTGCGTATTTCAGGATTCACGATGCATACACCCATACAAACACAGAAGTGAACAATGCGGAATTCCTTACTCCCTTGCAGGAGAAAATGATGAGCACTCAACCGGACCTGATTGTGAGGTACGCACATTTTCTAAAAAAAGAATTCATTAAGCGGGGATTGAAGAATCCGGAAGTGTACGCTGAAGCATACGTAACCCTGAATGGAAGACGGTCAACACTGTTTGTAGATTCGTCATTTAACCTGGCTTCAGCAAAACTAAGCTGGAAGCCTTATTCCTGGATCCTTCCATTTAAGAACCAACCATGAAATCTCTGTATATAGTTATCATTGTCCTCGTCCTGCCGTTTTGCAGCTCAAGCCAACTGGCAAGCCTGGCGGGAAATATCATGGCCGGGGAAGACCCGGCGGCATTTGCGACCATAACGTTGCAGCCAACAGGATCCAACAAGGCAAGTTCGGAGTATGGTTTCTTCAGGTATCCAAAACTGAAATCAGGCAGATATGAATTGACGGTCAGCTATCTTGGATTCAAATCTCACCGGGAGACAGTAATCATCGACAAAAAAAATATTCTCCTGAATATCAAACTCCAACGCGACTCCGTTTCTCTTGAAGGTGTCACCATCACGGGAAGTAAGGCCGAAGCAGTTTCTGGTAGGTTGAAAGATGTGGACGGAACGGATATATATGCAAGCAAAAAAACAGAGTCAATTACCATGCGCAATCTCAATGCCAACCTGGCGAACAACAATACCCGTCAGGTATATGCGCGAATTCCCGGTTTAAATATCTGGGAATATGATAGGGGTGGGCTTCAGCTGGGGATCGGTGGAAGAGGTTTGAGTCCAAACCGGTCTGCAAATTTCAACATCAGGCAAAACGGATATGATATCAGCGCTGATGCACTCGGATATCCCGAGAGCTATTACACGCCTTCAACCGAGGCGCTGGAGAAAATCAATATTACGCGGGGTGCTGCGAGCCTTCAGTATGGACCACAATTTGGAGGTTTAATCAATTTTGTAATGAAAGAGGGTCCAAAGGACAAAAAATTTGATTTCACCACTCGCCAGACAGGAGGGTCTTATGGATTCTTCAATTCCTTTAACAGCATTGGCGGAACCGTTGCCAAAGGCAAACTGAATTACTATGGCTTCTACCAATTCAAACGGGGAGACGACTGGCGTCCCAACAGTCACTATGATCAACACAATGCATACATCCACCTGTCCTATCAATTGACAGAGAAATTCCGGATCACCACAGAATACACCCTGATGAAATACCTGGCACAACAGCCTGGTGGACTTACGGATGAACAATTCAAATCAGATCCTTCTGTGTCTGTGCGATCCCGCAACTGGTTCAAAGTAGACTGGAATCTGATCAGTGTCAACCTCGATTACCAGTTGGGTGGAAACACCAGGCTCAACATGCGAAACTATACCCTACAAGGTGGGCGGCAGGCTCTCGGCGTCTTGTCTTATATCAACAGGCCGGACAATGGCGGCAATAGAGATGTACTTGCTGACCGATACAACAATTTTGGTTCTGAACTCAGGTTTATACACCAGTATTCCATTGGGGACAGAACTGCTAACACTTTCCTGGTGGGTACCCGTATCTACCAGGGTCTGACAAAAAGAAAACAGGGCGACGGAAGTGCTAATGCGGATGCCGACTTTAATTTCTTTGGCACGGAACCCAACAAGTCAAATTTCCGGTTCCCTGGTACCAATATTGCGCTGTTTGCGGAAAACATATTCAGGTTAAATAAGCATTGGAGTGTTACACCGGGCATTAGGGTTGAACACATAAATACAAAAGCAGAGGGATATTACTACAAACAGAATATTTTCATTGCCAGTGAAAAAATTCAGGAAACAAAATCCAATCCGAGGTCATTCGCCCTGCTGGGAATAGGAACGTCCTGGAAATTTGACAATGGGACTGAGATCTACGGAAATATCTCACAGAATTACCGTTCAATAAATTTCAATGATATAAGAGTGATCAATGTTAATTCCCGCGTTGATCCTGGCCTGAGAGATGAAACTGGATACAATATCGATCTGGGTTACCGCGGGACCATTGGTGGGTGGTTATACGCCGACCTCAGTTTGTTTTACTTAAAATACAATGACCGGATCGGTTCCATATTCACCCGCGACGCTGACCTGATGACCTATCGTTTGCGAACAAATATTGCCGACAGCCGAAATCTCGGGCTCGAATTTCTTCTTGAGGGCGATATCTTAAAAGCATTAACCAGGGGTCAGGCTTTTCATAAACTAAATCTGTATACCAATATTTCGGTTATTGATGCCAGGTATGTTCATACCAGGAATACTGCCATTTCAAACAAACTGGTGGAAAGTGTTCCTCCCATTGTATTCAGAACCGGCGCATCTTTTGGAACCAACCGGTATAATATTACTTTACAATTTTCGCATCAGGGAAAACAGTATTCTGACGCGACGAATACAGAAATAACACCCACTGCAGTTGACGGTGTGATACCGGCATATTCAGTCGTAGACCTCAGCCTGAGCTACAATTGGCGCAGCATCACGGTTTTTACAGGAATCAATAACCTGACAGACGCCAGGTATTTCAGCCGTCGCGCTGATGGATATCCCGGGCCGGGAATTCTTCCTGCGGATAAAAGAAATTTTTACCTCACATTGCAATTTAAGCTGCACCGGAATTGAATCATTCATGTTCGATAAGAGGAAGAACAAATAAGACTTTACACTCTAACTGACAATTCTAAACGTCAAATTGATCCTCGGCTTGATTTGTTTAGCAGTCTTCGGGATCTGATGCTCCCAGAAATGTTGCATAGGCCCCGCCATCAACAAGAAACTTCCGTGGTTCAGTGGGATTCGGATCTTACCCAGGTCTTTCTGGAAGGCATGCCGGATCTCGAATGGTCTGGTTTCCCCAAAACTGACAGAACCAATGACGGGATTGGAACCGAACTCTTTCTCTTTGTCGCGATGCCAGGAAACACTGTCCTGTCCGCTCCGGTAGAGGTTGAGCAAAACGCTGGTGAATTGAACTCCAGACACATTCTCCACCTGCTCTTTGATGGTTAGCAGGGTAGGGGTAAAAGAAAGGATCGGATTATCGCTTCTTCGTTTTCCATACCAGGCTGTCAACCTGGGGGTCGGAAGGGTCTTGCCATGTATGGTAATTGGTTCCTGCTTCCAGGGTGTTTCTGCTAAAAGTGTTGAATAAAACTGGTCGGATTCTTCGCGGTTAAAAAAATGTTCCCAGAGCATCAGTTCGGCATCGGGGATGTCGAATTTGCTGATTTTCAGGTCTCCGGAATTAAATAAGGCAGTATCGTCAAATAAGGTCATTCAAATGATTATTGTGGTTCTCACAAAGATATGAAATTACTAAAATATTTAGTAACTTGCCTGCTCATTATGTCCGAAACCAAGGCAAATATTATCGCTCGCCTTCAAAAAGACATTCTGCTTATGCAGGGATTTAAGTCTGCATCACCAGGAAATGATGTGGACATTGGACCCATGAAACAAGCATTTCCAAACAGGGTCTTTCCTTTAGGAGCTGTGCATGAATTTATTTGTGAGGACAAAGAAGATGCGGCTGTAACCAGTGGCTTTATAGCTGGTTTACTGGGTTCCCGGGCAAAGAAAGCTGGTGTGATACTTTGGGTAAGTGCTGCGAGAACTTTATTTCCACCGGCATTAACAAGCTTTGGCATTGCTCCGGAGCGCATCATATTCGTTGACCTGTCCCGGGAAAAGGAAATCTTATGGGCGATGGAAGAAGGACTGAAATGCGGAGCGCTTTCAGCAGTAATTGGAGAGATCAGGGATTTAAATTTTACCGTGAGCAGAAGATTACAATTGGCCGTTGAACAAAGCCAGGTAACCGGTTTTATCATTCGTCAGCAGCCCCGAATACTGAATACGACCGCCTGCGTCACACGTTGGAAAATTACCTCCCTCCCCAGTGAAAAATTAGAAGGTTTACCAGGCATCAGTTACCCAAAATGGAAGGTGGAATTATTGAAAGTGCGCAATGGAAAACCTGGCACATGGCAGTTAGAATGGGTGGATGGAAGATTTAATTCTGTTCATGAATTTGTTTCCACGCAAGAGTTTCAAAAGAAAGCCGGGTGACATGGTAAAGCGATTTGTATCCATCTGGTTCCGTTATTTAGCAACGGATTGGTTGACTATCCGTCAACCCGAACTCAGCAGAAAGGCTTTTGTACTCGGTACGCCATCGCATGGACAAATGATCATAGCTGCAGCCAATCGCCTTGCGGAGATAGAGGGAATATATACTGGGATGACAGTTGCCGATGCCAGGGCAATCTTTCCTGCTTTGCAGGTTGTAGAGGATCAGCATGTGCTTACGGATAAATTACTCAATCGTCTCGCCGAATGGTGTATCCGGTTTACGCCATCCGTGGCCGTGAATCTTCCCGATGGACTTATTTTGGATGTTAGCGGTTGCGCTCATCTCTGGGGAGGGGATCACCCTTATCTATCTACCATCATCAAACGACTAAATGAGAGGGGATATCAGGTACGCGCTGCCATGGCCGACACGATCGGCTCGGCCTGGGCTGTTGCAAGATTCGGTCAGGAAATTTTTGTAATTGATCATGGCAAACACCCGGAAGCCTTACTCAGTCTGCCACCCACAGCCCTTCGGTTGGAAGAGGATACGATCGTGCGATTAGAAAAACTTGGACTCAGGCAAATCAGCCAGTTTCTCAGTCTTCCATCCACTGCTTTACGGCGACGTTTTGGCCAGTCCCTGGTTCAACGATTGAAACAGGCCATGGGTCAGGAAGAAGAAATTATTTCGCCAGTTCAACTCGTTGAGCCCTACCAGGAACGTTTGCCTTCGATGGAACCAATCGTTACTGCTACGGGCATTGAGATTGCTCTGAAAATTTTATTGGAATCTTTATGTTCCCGGCTTCAGCAACTGGAAAAAGGTCTTAGAAAAGCGGTTTTTTCCTGTTACCGGGTTGATGGCAAAATAGAACAGGTGCAGATAGGCACTAATCAACCTTCGCACAGTGTTAAACATCTTTATAAACTTTTTGAAAATAAACTGAACACTATTGCACCGGATCTGGGTATTGAGTTATTTGTATTGGAAGCGCCACAAGTAGAAGATCACTCACCCTTGCAGGAGAAATTATGGGAAGGAAATGGGGGGTTGGATGATATCCGTTTATGGGAATTAACCGACAACCTTTCCATTAAATTCGGGCCAAAGGCTATTCGTCGTTATTTGCCCGATCAACATTACTGGCCGGAGCGGTCCATCAAGGTTGCTGCATCGCTTGACGAGAAATCAACAACAAACTGGAAAACGGATCGACCAAGGCCTATACAACTATTAGGCATACCCGAAAGGATCGAAGTAACGGCACCTATTCCTGATTATCCTCCCATGCTATTCCGTCATAAAGGACAATTGCATAAAGTAATCAAGGCGGATGGACCAGAACGCATTGAACAGGAATGGTGGCTGCAACAGGGCGAACACAGGGATTATTATTCCGTCGAGGATGAGGAAGGATGCCGGTATTGGTTGTTCCGTTCGGGGCACTACACTTCCGACAGATCATATCAATGGTTTATCCATGGATTTTTTGCCTGAAATCAATGCTGAAATATGGCCTATACAGAATTACAGGTGACGACTAATTTCAGCTTCCTTCGCGGTGCTTCTCATCCGGAAGAACTGGTGGAAGAGGCTGCAATATTGGGCTGCAGGGAAATTGGAATTACGGATCGTAATAGTTTTGCCGGCCTTGTGCGTGCGCACGTAGCTGCGAAAGCAAATGGGATCCGGATTATTCCGGGTTGTCGCCTGGATTTATTAGATGGACCGAGTTTGCTGGCCTATCCAACGGATAAGCGAGCCTATTCTCAATTATCCACTTTACTAACTACCGGCAATCTCCGCGCAGAAAAAGGAGATTGCCATTTGTATAAAGCTGATGTATACCAGCACGCGAGGGGAATTAAGTTTATTGTAGTCCCACCGGCAGATTTGAATGAGCGATTCGAATTCGATCCCATATTTATCGATTCATTGAAAGAATATCATGAAGCATTCGGGGCTCAACTTTATATTGCGGCTTCCCGTCGCTACCAGGGAGACGATGGTAAACAATTATACCGCCTCGCACAATTTTCGAAAGAACTTGGCATACCGATGGTGGCTACCAATGATGTACATTATCATGAACCCAACCGGCGCGAACTACAGGATATTGTAACCTGCGTAAGGGAAAAATGTACTATCTATAATGCTGGTTTTCGCCTGCATCCCAATGCCGAACGCTATCTGAAGCCTGTTGATGAAATGATGCGGCTTTTCCGGCAATACCCCGATGCCATTCGTCGGACGCAGGAAATTTCAGCTGACTGCCAGTTCTCTCTCAGTGAACTTAAATATCAATATCCAAAAGAGATCACTAGCAATGGCCGTACCCCTCAAGAGGAACTGAGCTTCCTGGCCTGGCAGGGTGCCCATGAACGTTATGGCGAATCTATCCCTGAAAAGATTAAGAATGCTATTTATCATGAACTGGCCTTCATGGAGGAAATGAATTATGCCGAATATTTCCTTACCGTTTATGATATCGTTCGCTTTGCCAGGGAGCAAAAGATACTTTGCCAGGGTCGGGGTTCCGCAGCGAACTCAACGATCTGTTATTGCCTCGGTATTACTTCTGTAGATCCAACCAAATTCGACCTGCTATTCGAACGTTTTATTTCTTCTGCCCGTAACGAACCTCCGGATATCGATGTAGACTTTGAGCATGAACGCCGGGAAGAAGTGATGCAATACATCTATCAGAAATATGGTCGTGACCGTGCCGCGATTGTGGCTACAGTGACCCAACAGCACCAAAAAGGTGCAATAAGAGACGTTGCGAAAGCCATGGGAATATCTGTCGACACCATCAACCGGCTCTCTGGTTCGCTGTGGGAATTCACCGACGAAAAGCTTGAAGAAAAGCGCCTGATAGAACAGGGATTAAATCCCCAGGACAAACACCTGAGAAAGGTGCTCGACCTCACCCGGCAGTTCATGGGGTTTCCCCGCCAACTCGGTCAGCATACTGGTGGTTTTGTGATCACCGAAGGCAGGCTTTCCGAACTCTGCCCGATTTTGAATGCAAGGATGGAAGACAGAACCTGTATCGAATGGAACAAAGATGATATTGACGCATTGGGATTTTTAAAAATTGATGTGCTGGCGCTCGGCATGCTCACCTGTATCAGGAAGGCATTTGATCAGGCAAAGGAACATTATGATTTTGACTGGACACTGGCCAATATCCCACAGGATGACCCGGCGGTCTATGATATGATCTGTCATGCCGATACGATCGGTGTTTTTCAGATTGAAAGCCGGGCTCAACAATCCATGCTCCCCCGGTTAAAGCCCCGAACCTTTTATGATCTCGTTATTGAAGTGGCGATCGTAAGACCAGGACCGATCCAGGGCGACATGGTGCATCCTTACCTGCGTCGCCGCAATGGCGAAGAACCTGTTGAATACCCATCGAAGGAACTCGAAGAGATACTGGGCAGAACACTGGGTGTGCCACTTTTCCAGGAGCAGGCCATGAAGATCGCGATAGTAGCAGCCGGTTTTACACCCGCTGAAGCAGATGAGTTAAGAAGGAGCATGGCCACTTTTAAAGCAAAAGGACTGGTAACAAAATTCGAAGAAAAACTAATGAAGGGTATGACAACGAATGGGTATACTGCTGAATACGCCCAACGTGTGTTCAAACAACTTGAAGGATTTGGTAGCTATGGTTTCCCGGAAAGTCATGCCGCAAGTTTTGCTTTGCTGGTCTATGTGTCGAGCTGGATAAAATGCTTTTACCCTGATGTTTTTGCATGTGCCATACTCAACAGTATGCCGATGGGCTTTTATCAACCAGCTCAACTGGTAATTGATGCCCGCAAACATGGCGTGGATGTAAGGCCGGTTGATATTAATCTTTCAACCTGGGATAACAGGCTGGAAGAAAGATCAGGAAATTATCACGCGCTTCGGTTGGGTTTTAGACAGGTAAAAGGTTTGCGGGAGGACGATATGAACCTATTGTTGTCTGCAAGAAAAATGCATTATACCAGTCTGAATGAATTGCGTGATACAGGGATTCCGGAAGCGGCGCTGGAAAAGTTAGCCGATGCAGATGCTTTCAGATCGATTGGCCTCAATCGCCGGGAAGCATTGTGGGAAGTATCTACAAAAGACAACACGGTTGCGCTGTTTCAGGGTCAGCCATCGCCCGATGCCATTGGTGAAAATGTCAGGCTCCCCGAAATGAGTTTGTCTGAGCATGTCGTACAGGACTATGCAGCAACATCACTTTCGCTAAAAGCCCATCCCGTAAGTTTTCTGCGTGAGAAGCTGGAACAACTGCATATACGATCCACCTCGGACCTGGCAACGGGTAAGAATGGGGATTTTGTGAAGGTTGCGGGTCTTGTTCTTGTCCGGCAAAGGCCGGGCACTGCCAGTGGGATTTGCTTCATGACTATTGAAGATGAGACCGGTTGTGCCAACCTCGTTATATTCGAAAAGCTCTTCGAAGAATTCAGGAGGGAGGTATTGCAATCAAGGCTTATAATGGTAGAAGGGAAATTGCAAATCGAGGGAGAAGTGATTCATGTGATCGTAAGCCGTTGTTATGATTTTTCAAAGTTACTACGCCACCTTACGCCGGAAAAAAATGATCACCTTCCTGTATTGACGCTTGCATACCCAGATGAAAAAAGCCTCCCTGCCAACCCGGATCCGAGAATGAAACAGCCTGAGAAGTTGGAGAAAAGAATTTTTCCAGAGTCGAGGAACTTTAAATAGGAGTGTGGTCACCATTTAATTTGGAATCCTGAAAATGGTAACATCGAATATTTTTTGGCAGCAAGATTTTATCTATTTTTAGAACTGGATCAAAGAATTCTTTGTTCCAACCAAAATAATTATTAATCACAAATAAAAAACGAAATGAACATCACACTAGTACAAGCCGAATCAGCAATAAAAGCCGCAAAAGCGAAAGCCACTGAATTGAATTTGTTAATGAACATCTGCCTGGTCGATTCAGGGGCTAATCTTGTTGCGTTTGCGCGTATGGATGGGGCATGGCTCGGTTCCGTTGACATCTCCTTCAAAAAAGCAAAGACTTCCGCATGGTTCTTCATGAACAGCGGTGACCTGGGTACTCTTTCACAGCCTGGAGGTTCATTGTACAATATTGAACACTCAAATGGCGGATTAATCACTTTTCCAGGGGGCATACCAATCAAGGATGAGGATGGAAAAACTATTGGTGCTATTGGCGTTTCCGGAAGCACCGTTGAAAACGACCATAAAGTAGCACAGGCCGGTGCCGATGCGGTGGGAAAAGAAAATTCCAAAAAGAAATAAATCCGTATTTCCAATATACTCAGTAATACAGTTGATAAATACATCATTTACCGGTTACATATGCCCAACCATTTTTCCCGGATTACAATTTTTTTCACAATCTGTTCCCTGTTTTCTCTTTCTACAACCGCACAAAAAGTGACAGAACCTAAAGCTGTCGAAGAATGGTCGAGACCTTGCCAGCCTTTTAGAATCGCGGGCAACCTGTACTATGTGGGCACTTATGACCTTGCCTGTTATTTGGTATCAACAAAGGAGGGAAGTATTCTCATCAATACGGGTCTCGCCTCTTCTGCATCGCAGATAAAAAAGAACATCGAAGCATTGGGTTTTCGATTCTCCGATGTCAAAATACTCCTCACAACCCAGGCCCACTATGATCATGTTGGTGCGCTCGCGGCGATTAAAAAAATGACGGGGGCAAAGTTGATGGTTGATGAAAAAGAAGTTGAGGTGCTCGCTAACGGTGGCAGTTCAGATTACGCCCTGGGTAGTTATGGCCGCAGCTTTGAACCCGTTAAGCCAGACCGCTTGTTACATGATGGGGATACCGTTGTGCTTGGAGAAATGCAGCTTGTTATGCTCCATCATCCCGGGCATACAAAAGGCTCGTCTAGTTTCCTCTTCAACGTAAAAGATGAACGAAGCTCCTACAGGATATTGATAGCAAACATGCCCAGCATAGTTACCAGGGATAAGTTTTCTGATATTTCGACTTATCCCACAATTTCGGAAGACTATGAGCACACCTTAGCGGCCATGAAGAAAATTTCATTCGATATTTGGGTTGCGTCACATGCAAACCAGTTCAAACTCCACGATAAACATAAGCCGGGCACTGCATACAACCCTGCGGCATTTATTGACAGGGCCGGTTATGAACACGCACTAAATGCCCTGCAAAAGGAATATGATAAGAAGATAGAGAAGGACAGATCAGTTCTGACGAATTGATTTGCTTTTGTTCCTGTGAGTGATGAGCCAGTTGCCGGCATCCACGGCTACGGTTCCGGCATTTACAAATGCGAGTCTGAGTTCATCCTCGGTGCATTCAAAGCGTGTGCACCAGGTTTTTATTTCGGAACTATTATTGGGATCTATCCTCACGTCGATTCTATTTCTCAAATTTCTCTGTTTGGTAGTCATTGTTATCAATTTTAGGCAAGCTTATTAAAAAAGATACGCGACCGGTTTAAGGTTCTGTTATTTTTTGGGAAAGGTTTTGTGCCTGAAGGTGGCGCACCAGAGAATCAGGAGATCGGATATCGATTTGTCCTGAGAGTGACTGCTTCGGTGTAAGTTGGTATGAAAATCGATTGGCTCCCCGGGGGCTTGTTTCTGTACTTTCAGGAGATCGTATAAGTGTTGAGGGCCTTCGCAATTCAAAAGGGTATCAGGTTAAATCTATGTCTAACATCAAAATCTTCCTTTATGTATTATCTTCTATTCCCACAATTGCTGGGGATAGGTTATATCAAGTTATCAAATAAAACGCATTCAATCTGTTATTATCCTGGCAATTGCTATTCTACCAGCGAGTGGTAGGATAAGTAGCCAGTGTTACAAGGCATAAATTGAAGTCCTGTTATGCCTTTTCCTGGAAATCCTAACCCTTAATAATATGTGTTTCAATGAATTGGGAGACTTTTTTAAAATAACTATTCAAATGCCTGGGGAGCTGGTTTGTATCCTGGTTTGGTCAGTCGAACAATACCCAGATACCACCACCCACCTATGAAAACGGGTGAACGGCAACATCAGTTCTGCATCGGAAAACAGAAACGCTTTTCCAAACCTTTTCAATGTTTTTAATGAGAAGGGAAGACCTGCGCAAACAGGTAGTAATTAAATACGGAAACAGTGACGCTCGCTCTAAGAATGATCATCATCAAACAATGAATGGTAATTATGAGATTGATTTAAGACAAATAGATATATGAATAAGGAAACCGCTTCGTGGCATAGTTTTTACCATTATAATTTTACAATAAAATTTTACTGATATGGCAGACAATAAAGACCTACGCGATCAAAAGGACAGAAGCCGGGTATCAGGAAGCGAGAACTACGAACTTGCTTACCTGGAAGATAAATTAGGTGTTTCCCGCGAGGAAGTTGAAGCGGCAATCAAAGCAGTTGGTAATGACCGTTTCAAGGTGGAAGAATACCTGACTAAAATCGCGTAGAGGTTCTTAATTCTCTAAACGCACGTAATGACAGATCCGCGGGCCTTTGATTCAGGAGACCCGCCGATCTGTTTTGGGTTGTCCTGCAATCTGCGGAATAGACAGACTACTGCCAGTATCTTTCCCAAATCTTCATTTCGCAAAATTTATTGCTTTATTATGCTTTCTTCAAGCAAGGATGCCCGAGGTGCTCATTTTAATTTTGTTTCTGAAGTTCCAACATCAAATTGCTCCTGTGATGATACGAACTGAAATATAATAACCGATTCACATTTTGCTCTCAAATTTGAACTTATTAAATGAACGGTTAACCGTGATAGGTATTTATTTGTGACATTGATTCAATCCGCGAAAGAACACAGCATTAAGAATATTCTTTTGTTTTCTCAATAAACCTCAATTTTGCAGGTCTTTAATTGAATAGGTTATGCCATCCAGATCAACAAAAGGAGCCATCGGATTTATTTTCATTACACTACTCATCGACATAATGGGCTGGGGGCTGATCATACCCGTTATGGCCGACCTGATCGCTCAGCTCAAACACATACCGGTCAACCAGGCCAGCACATATGGCGCCATCCTGCTCTCTGTATTTGCCGTCATGCAGTTTCTTTTCGCGCCTGTGGTGGGTAACCTGAGTGACCGCTTCGGCAGGCGTCCCATTCTCCTGATTTCTTTGTTGGGATTCGGAATAGACTATATTATACTCGCCCTGGCACCCACTTATGGATGGCTGTTTGTTGGTCGGGTAATCGCAGGGATGACGGGGGCGAGCTTCACCACGGCTACAGCGTATATCGCCGATGTGAGTGAAGACGAAACGACCAGGGCCAAGAATTTCGGATTGATCGGTGCCGCCTTTGGTCTGGGTTTCGTGCTCGGCCCGGCCCTCGGTGCACTGCTCGCCACTTGGGGCATAAGGGCGCCCTTCTATGCCGCTGCCGCTCTTTGTCTGCTCAACTGTATCTATGGATATTTTTTCCTCCCTGAATCGCTTAGCAAGGACAATAGGCGTCCCTTCGAATGGAAGCGGGCCAACCCTTTTGGCTCATTGAAATTTCTCACCCGCCATCCCGAGATCGGTGGACTGGCTCTGGGATTCTTTCTGATCTACCTCGGGAGTCAGGCTGTGCAGGGAAACTGGAACTTCTTCACCATCTATCGATTCAACTGGAGTGAAAAAATGGTGGGCATATCCCTGGCCGTGGTTGGTGTATTGGTTGGCGGCGTCCAGGCGGGCCTCACAAGAGTGATCAACCCAAGGATCGGGAACGAAAATAGCATCTACCTTGGTTTGTCATTGTACACCCTAGGCCTGGTGCTGTTTGCTTTCGCTACACAGAGTTGGATGATGTTTGCCTTCCTCGTCCCTTATTGTCTGGGCGGTATCTGCGGCCCCTCATTGCAATCCGTTATCTCGGGGCATGTTCCTTCCAACCAGCAGGGCGAGTTACAGGGGGCGTTGACCAGCCTGATGAGCCTCACCACCATCATTGGCCCGCTGATAATGAACAGCACATTTTCGTATTTTACAACAAGCAAGGCGCCCTTCTATTTTCCGGGTGTGCATTTTCTTATCGGTGCAATCTGCATGCTGCTGAGCATTTGGATTACCTATCGCGTGCTGAGTCGTGAAAAGAAAGAAAGCCCGGAATTAGCGGCGGTAATCAAAGGACGGGTGGAAGATTCAATTTCCCATTGACTAAGAACCAGGTTTTCAGTTCAGGACTTAAGACTGTGTTAACTTTAACCCCTTCCTTTAAACTTAGAAACTGTATTCGGTACAGCTTACTCTTCATTAGCCCAAAAAGTAGATGCGTAAACAGATTATCATTTCGGTTTTTTGCCTTTGGGCAGGATTTCAACAGCGATCCATTGCTCAAACGAAGGCGATTGTATATCCCGATAGCACATGGCAGATTGCGACAGACCCTGAAAAAGAAGGCTGGGATAATGAGAAGCTGAAAAAGCTAAAGCAATTTATTATCGACAGTACGCATGCAACCGGGGTTGTAGTGGCCTCCTCGGGCAGAATAATGTTTGAATACGGCGACATCAGGGAGACAAGTTATATTGCGTCCTGCAGAAAAAGTATTCTTTCTATGCTTTATGGAAGCTTCGTGGTAAGGGGAGATATTGATTTGAAAACCTCAGTCGCGCAACTCCAACTCGATGATGTCGGTGGGTTATTACCCTTAGAAAAAAAGGCGACAATTAAGGACCTGCTCACTGCCAGATCAGGTGTCTATCATCCTGCAAGCAATG
This sequence comes from uncultured Chitinophagaceae bacterium, assembly GCA_963808065.1. Classification (GTDB taxonomy): domain Bacteria; phylum Bacteroidota; class Bacteroidia; order Chitinophagales; family Chitinophagaceae; genus Flavitalea. The sequence continues at coordinate 144,733 of CAWEEK010000002.1, read as the reverse complement.
AAGGGGACGCGTCGGCCATGGCTCCAAAAAGAGGTAGCGTTAAACCAGGAAGCTATTGGTTGTACAACAACTGGGACTTCAATATTGCAGGTTATATACTGGAACAAAAAACCGGAAAAACAATCTATCAATTGATCGATTCTATTCTGGCAAACCCTTTGCAAATGCAGGATTGGAATATGAAAGAGCAGCGTAAGACAGGAGACACAACCCGATCAAGATACCTGGCTTATCATATGTGGTTTTCCACTCGCGATATGGCAAGAATCGGTTATTTGATGCTGAGAAAAGGACGATGGAAAGACCGACAGATTCTCCCGGAGGATTGGGTGAAAACTACTACCACTGTGTTTACAACGAATAAAGAAGGGGCAGCCGAAAAAACGGCTCATTTCAATTTTGGATATGGATATTTATGGTGGGTTTGGGATACACCATTTAATACTGGTGCTTATGAAGGAGCCTACTCCGCCACAGGCGCTTTTGGCCAGTTTATTACAGTCCTGCCGAAACTTGACCTGGTGGTCGCCTTCAAAACAAAGTATGAATATGGAAGGCAAACACCCACCGACTTGTATTTGAGATTCCTGGATAGATTGGTTGATTCCAAATTGAAGTGAAGGGACAGCTAATCAATCACATTAATCACAACCTTACCACGCGCATGACCCTCCTCCAGGTACCGGATCGCATCTGCCACCTTACTCAATGGGTAACGCCGATCAATAACTGCTTTTACTTTTCCGGTTTCCATCACTTCCTTCAGGAAAAGCAAATCCTTCTTGTTCGGTGTCGAGAGAAAATTCCCTAATTTTTTACCATCCTTTCGGGAGAGAAAGGGCCCGATCAGCATGGCCTGCGCCATCTGAGCGCCTGAGCCGCCGGACATCACGTAAATTCCCTTAGGGCTGAGTGCGCGCTTATAGTCGAAGATAGAATGATAACCATTTGCCGCCAGGATCAGGTCGTAATGCTGCCCGGTTTTTGTAAAATCTTCGCGGGTGTAATCAATTACATGGTCGGCCCCGAGCGACTTCATCAGGTCAAGATGTCTTGTACTGCAAACTGCCGTCACTTCCGCACCAAAGTATTTGGCCAGTTGAACTGCAAAACTACCAACCCCTCCGGATGCCCCATTGACCAACACCTTCTGTCCTGGTTGGATCTTTCCATTATCACGAAGTCCGTGCAAGGCGGTGAGTGCCGCCAACGGCGCCGCAGCTGCTTCCTCAAAGGTTACCGTCGTGGGTTTCGACACCAGAAACTTTTCCGGAACAGAAACATATTCGGCAAACGCACCCAAACCGCTAACAAAAACATCCCCGAAAACCTCATCTCCTGGTTTGAAGTCTCTGACTTTCGGGCCAACCGCTTCCACCGTTCCGGCGACGTCAGAACCGAGAATGGTATTTTTTGGTTTCAGAATACCTAACCCTGAAAACCGCACCAGAAAAGGGTCCGCTCTCAGCAGGTGCCAGTCCGCAGCATTGACAGACGACGCATGAATTTTCACCAGCACTTCATTGTCTTTGGGCAGAGGCTTGTCTACCTCAATAAATCGTAATACATCCGGGGATCCATATACGGTGTTTACGACTGCTTTCATTTTTTCCATCTCAAAGTCTGTTTATATTCGTGGCCGGTAAATCTATACTTTTTCCTTACCACAGAATGAAGTGATTTATGCAAACGCCTTCGATACAAGCTGTAGTAGTCGCAGAGCCCTCAAAGCATTCCTGTTAGGCTTCAGGAATACATACCCACAAAGCAAAAAAGGATAATAATACTGGAACCGCAGGCCTGAATTGCTAATGACATAACTTCAATCCATGAATTATGGTACACAGTTTTTGTGGTTCATGCTGTTAGTTAAGATCGGTGCGGCTCAAAACTTTGACAGCCTTGTAAATCATGCCGCGGCACAACTGACAACACCTTCGAAAGAAATCGGGCTTTCTATAGGGCTTGTCCATAAGGGACATGGCTATTTTTACAATTATGGAAATTCAGAAACAAAGAAATCATCCCCGCCAACGCAGCATACCCTTTATGAAATTGGATCCATTACTAAAACATTCACCAGTTATTTGCTGGCTAAAGCAGTATTAGAGAAAAAAATAAAACTGACCGATGATATCAGAAAATATCTGAGGGGAAACTATCCCAATCTTGGCTATGCCCGCAGGCCCATCACCATACTGCATTTAGCCAACTGGACCTCCGGTCTGCCTGATTGGCTTCCTGAAGAACCTTTTCTTTTGAAGCAGGCAAACCCGGATTCAAGTTCTTTTTTGAGGCAAAAAATATATGGCAACTTCACCCGGGAAGATTTTTATAGATCGCTGCATAAAGTAAAATTGGATACGTTTCCCGGTTACCGATCTCATCATTCCAATGCAGCTGCTCAGTTGCTCGCCTATATTCTGGAAAGCATTTACAAAAAGCCCTTTATAAACTTAATCAGTGAGCAGATAACCAGTCCACGCGCCATGAGCAACACCATGTTTTTGGCGGAAGGCATTCGTAACAACCTGGCCTGCGGATATGACGGTAAAGGCAGACCAATGCCTTATTTCACAGCGAAGGAATTATTGCCTGCGGGTGGATTATATTCCACGACCGACGACATGGCGAAGTATATCCGATTTATGCTGGAGCGTAAAAATGATACGGCAATACTCGCGCGGACAAAAACGGTGAGTATTGATGTTTATGGCATAGCCCTCAACTGGTTTGTTTACACTTATGACGATGGATACACACAGATCTGGACCGATGGAAGTACATCAGGATTTGTCAGTTATCTTGTTATGTACCCGCAGTTGAATAGCGGAATCATACTCATGTGTAACCGGGCGGACCAGCATAGTTTTACCAGTCTGCCACGGATTGCCTATGAGATATTTCAAGGTTTAAAAGCCGCGGAAAAAGATCCTCTCCTGATGGACAAAATGCAACACCTCAGCTTGTCAATTCCAGATTTGAGATAATAAAAATGAACGTTTGACTCATTCGGACACCATAATCTTGTGGGCGTTATCGTAGCACTTGTATAAGCGGCCGGTAGCCGATTTTTACTTTTGATTTTGAGGGAATGATATCCGGCGTCAAAACCAGACCCAAAAAAACCAGAAGGGGTCCCAGTGAGTAGGCAACAGTGTCACCCCAGAGACTCAGCGGAGAATTTATTTTCGCGTCGCTAGGATCTTGCTCTTGATATCTTACACTGAGTTGTTGACCCTTTCTCAATTCGGGGTTCATATCTCCATTAAAATGAAAGGTGTCGCTGCCGACGACAAACATAATAACGGGATAGGTCGACATCCCGAGAGCCGACCCCAGGTTACCATGGCCAATAAATTCCAGTGTTCCAACTGTGCTCCTTGACTTCATCAGCCAGACAACTTTATGAGCCAGAAACGGACATACCAGGAGAGTGAAAAGGATAATAAAAAACTGCTTCCGGGAGAGAACCACGATTTGATAGAATTAGGTAAAATCATATCCCATGACACAAATATGATCGTGCTGGTCATAACGTCCATCAGTATCGCAGTATGATTTTGTTAAATTCGACGAACCCACTCCAAGATTCGGTCCTCGTTCCCGCAACGGATTTCACGCAAAGCCTGCCTGCCGGCAGGCAGGGATTTCACGCAAAGGCGCAAAGAAAGACGCAAAGGCGCTATCAGAAAGGTCTTGACTTTCCTACCTGCCGGCAGGCAGGCTTTGCGGCTTTGCGTGAGGTTCACAGCAATCTTAATTCATTCAATGAAATTTCGAGATTCTTTCCTCTTAGTTTAATGAATCCCAGGGGTGAAGTCAGGTAGTTGCCGAGTGATTTTAATTCATCGATCAGGTTGCCGGAGGCTATTAGTTCAACATTGAATTCCTTGCACATTCCCTGAACTCTTGCGGTGGTATTCAATACGTCCCCTGAATAAGTAATGTCTCTCTTGATGATCCCGATTTCGCCCACTACCACCTTTCCACAATGAATACCCGCCTTGAAAGAGGGGAGGGCACCATACTTTCCGATGTACTTGTGTTCTTTCTCCTGAATTTTTTCTTTGATGTCGAAAAAACACCTGATGCAGTTGTTCTTTTCGATTCCATCGATGTAATTCCAGGAGATAACCACTTCATCTCCTACGTACTGATAAATAATTCCCTTATTCTCAAGAATGGGTTGAGTAATATCCGCAAAGAAATCCCGGAGGAAGAGGTGGTATTGCTCATTGCCCAATCTCTCCGCCATAGCAGTAGATGAATTCAGGTCCAGGAACATAAATATCTTCGTCTCCATTTTGGGGATCTGGTATTTTCCAAATATTATATTCCAGAACGAACCTTGTCCGAACTTATAGCTCACCTGCAGGAACAACTGGGTAATTGCAACTATAAAAGACCAAACCAGGCCCTGTTTTAATGGAGTGGGATCAAGAAAGAAATCGATTAGAGCAGCCTGGGTGAGAGGGTCGGACAATGGACGATGGGTCTTCATGGGTACGAGGGTAAATGCCATAATCACCGTAATAATGCCTACCACCATAATGAATGCGATGAATACAGCCAAGATCGTGTGGGCGTACGGTTTGTCCTGATATCGGACATTGATATAAAACACCAACAGGCTGCCGCCGAGAAGTCCACCGATAAGTCCGGCACCGATATTTCGGATTGCGGATATAAGAAAAGAATATTCCGGGGATACGCCTGCCGAATTCAGTGAGTGAAGAACCAGGTGGTCGTAAAGCGTGAGCATAAATCCGAAAAACATCCATACGAGGATGATTACAAGAAGTTGTCGGAGTTTGATTTTCGTACTTCTTCTCATGGCAGGTGAGTCAATGGTTAATTGAAGTTACTGTGAATTTGTTTGCCGCGGAGTCCGTTTTCCGGGTGCTGACGCGGATCATATTGCCAAAGGCAGGATTCTGCGTGAAATCAACCTACTCCGATATTTGGGGAAAGTTATCAACCACTTCCTGTGATTGTTTTTTAAAGTCGAGCGGAGAGAAGCCGGTAAACTCCTTGAACACCCTGATGAAATGCGACTGGTCCGCATACTCGTTGTCGTAGGCAAGATCGGACAACTTATTATAGTTCGACTTTCGCATTTGATCCAATGACTCCTGAAAACGGCAAATCCGTGAAAATAACTTTGGCGAGATTCCAACGGCCTGCCTGAATCGTCTTTGCAGATTTCTTTCCGACACCTGGAGCTGTTGTTGGAGATCCTTCAATGAAATATCTCCCTTTGCCTGTACGATCCGGGTCACCGCATAGTTTGTCGCGTCATCGGTTGCTCTTCTGTTGTTTTGAATGAGGTTCATGAAGTGTTCGGACAGGAGTTTCAACTGCTCGTCTGTTGAGCTGGTCTCAGACAACCGTTCTGAAAGATTGCCTTCCTTTTTGCTGCTTGTCTGGCTAAGGTCCACACAGGAACTGGTGAGTTCATCGGCATCAAATCCAAAAACCGCTTTCAAGGCATGGGGTTGAAAGCAAATCCCGATAGCCTTTAGGTGACCAGAAGCCGAAAATTTCACTGGTTTGACGGTCTGTCCATAAAGAAAAAGTCCAGGAAGTTTATTCTTGTGTTCGTCACAGAAGGCGTCATTGTCGGAAGGAAGTAGGATGGCGCCGGGACAACCATCAACGATGGCCCGAAATGTTTTGGATCCACCGTCGGTACTGCCGCTTTCCAAAACCCAAAAAAACTTTATGAAAGGCCTTAGCAGCGGAGGAGGTGCGTATTTTTGATAAGATTGCATTCCAGCCCGTGAAGTTAGAGAATTATTGAAAAACAAGATGTGGCAACAGATTCAGTCTTCATGCCAGTCGGAAATGGACTTCTGAACGATGCCAAACATCCAGGAGAAGAATTTTTCCTTACCGGCGTCGTATTTATTTATGTTGATGAAGATGTTCATGAAGGCCCTGATCAGTACGGCTTCGCATTGGTCTTCGTGAGGTATCAGCCTCGTTATCGATCCATAAAATACTGGCGAATACTTGTCGTACAACAGGGAGAGCGCCTGAGGATCCTTTTTCTTCAGTAAACGAATAAATTCTTCATCAATACTGGTGTTGGCAGCAAATAGTACGGTAGCTGCTTGTTGGTGTTTGTTATCTAAAATAGGGAAACTCATACTTTGTCGACCATTGAACTGGATTGTCTACTTCATTTCCGACGGATCAAATTATACGGATGGAGGAAAATCAGAAATTCAATGGATATCAACTTAAACCTGTCAATCCTACGAAGGTTGGAATCAAGGCATCTCTAAAACCCTGGAAGACAGAATGGAACCGGGACGATATGTATACAAAATTTGGAGTCAGATTGTTTGAAAATTGAGAAGATAATATGCCGGGTCCTGCTTTGTTTAAGCTCTCGCCCAATAAATGGCGATTATTCAAACATAAATTCTGATTAACTTTCTATCCTTGGAAGGCCGATGCGTTTTCAAAAAGATGGTATGCTCCAGAAACCCCTAAAGCCCAATTTCAGGACTGCAAATCCTGTGAAAGTATTTGTCGTAGATGATGAATACCAAAGCCGGAGTCTTTTATGCAGGTTGTTGACAGATCATTTTCCGGGGATCAACATCACGGGCCAGGCATCAAATGTGCAGGAAGGACTTGAGGGAATTCTAAGATATGCACCGGACCTGGTATTCCTCGACATCGAAATGCATGATGAAACGGGGTTTGAGCTGCTTCAGAAGTTACCAAACATAAATTTCCAGATCATCTTTGTAACGGCGCACGATGAATATGCCTTGAAGGCATTTCGCTTTAATGCCATTGATTATCTACTCAAACCCATCATCCTTTCGGAACTCGAAGACGCGATAACCAAAGTGATCCGGTACTTGCCATCGAAACATTTCACTTCCGACGAACAATTGGAAAACGTCGCCAGCCATATCAATAACCCCAAAAGGGTTCATGATAAAATTGCAATTCCAACCTCAGACGGTTTTGTGCTGGTACCTCTCCAGGATATCCTTTATTGTCACGCAAACGGCAATTACACCGAATTTCATCTGCTTTCTAACAAACAATTGCTGAGCAGTTATACGCTGAAACAATACCACGAATTACTCATTGATCAGAATTTCTTCAGGGCTCACCGATCTTACCTGATCAACCTGACGTACGTTAAAAAGTACCGCCGGGGTGACGGTGGTACTGTCATCATGCAGGATGGAAGTGAAATAGAAGTATCAAAGCAGAACAAAGAAGCCTTTCTTCAACTCTTTAAAGCTTAGCTGTGAAACAACAAACATGGCTGAGGTTGACTTTTGTAGTTGCCTGTTGGGCAACAGGAATGAGCTCAACAGGGCAGGACTATACATTCCGACGGTACACCGCCGTGGACGGTCTGCCAGGCCAGGATGTTCACAGCATCCTGGAAGATTCAAACGGCTTTTTATGGATCGGCACAGGCAACGGCCTCAGCAGATTTGACGGCAAGTCCTTTAGGAACTATGGCTATACAGAAGGTTTAACAAATTTAGTGATCATCTCATTGTTCCAGGACTCCCGGGGCAGGCTCTGGATCGGCACCACAAAAGGAATTGCCGAACTCCAGGGGAACAGGCTGGTCATGCACGGATTGAATGATAAAGTCGAGGCGCTTGTTGTGAACTTTGGAGAGTTTGATAACTATGGTCTGCTTGCCTTCACAAGCAAAGGAACATACCGGTATCACGATAGCATCTGGGCCAAAATCACCCTCCTCCCAGGATATGAGAAGAAGGTATGCACGGAAATGGTATCTGTGGACAATGAGCTTTACCTGAATTTTGAGGATGAACTTATTTTCAAACGCGAAGGTTCCGACATTGTCAGTTTGCTAAAGGACACCACTGATGGAAGCGAAACGTTTTGCAATGGTATTGTGAAAAAAAATGGAAAAGTATTCGCAGGTGTTCAGAACAAACTCTATGAAATAACAAATGGCCGGCTGCAGGTGATCATCGATGGTATACCCATCAGCCGGTTTTTCGACTACGCGATTGATACTTCAGGGGTATGTTGGATAAATATTGAGGATAAGGGATTGTATAAATACCAGTTGCGCGGTGGAAACAGGAAATTCGTTTCGCTGAGTGAATATGACTCTAATACCGCAGGCATCCCTTACATCGATACGCATGGCAACTTATGGATCACTAGCTATGAAGGACTGATAAAGGTGCTACCGAAAATATTTGAAGAACTAACTCCTCCAAAGGTCACGGGAGCCGCCAAAAGACTGATTGTAATTCCCGGAGTCGGTAATGAGATACTCTTTTCAGATGCTTCCGGCCTGAATGTGTTAAGAAACAATAAGGTTGAGCATCTTGAAAGACCGTTTTCATATCCAAACAATATCAGCTACGGTATTGATGTTGTGGAAGGAAGTGCCAAAGACAACAGGAATTATACCTGGATGATTACCCGTCAACGGAAAATCCTTTGCTGGAATGGGACTCAACTAAAGGATTATTCGCAACTCCTTGCACCAAGGTCCGGAGATTACATACGGAATATGGCAGTGAATCCAGTGAATAATATGGCCTTCATTTGTGATGACTCTGGGCTTATCTGTGGAAATGAGAAGAGTTTCGATGTCTATGTTGATGATGAAGGAAACAAATTTACGAAAACCACAACCGTTTTGTTTACTCACAACGGGATAGGAATGGTAAACGTTTTTTCCAAAGGAGTTTATTTCATTACAAGACAAAACAAAATTATGAAAGCTCCTCCGGAGCTTGATATTGTTGACAAGGGCAACTATACCTACTTTTTTGAAGACCGGGAAGGATGGATCTGGGTCAGCAATGCTGGCAAGGGATTGATTCATTTCCGCATCGATGAAAGCACTTATAAGGTAAAAGACCTGACCGTGCTGACAACCGAACAGGGTTTGCCGGCGAACAAGATTTCTGATTTGGGATTCGATCTGGAAGGGGGCATATGGGTTAGTTGCAGCAACGGATTGGTTGTATTGAAACACAATTCAGCCAAGAAGAAATTATGGGATGTGTATCCAATAGGAAAGGAACAAAATATTCAGTTATCGACCCCGACTACTTTTGCCAGGGACCGGTCGGGAAATATGTGGTTGGCCTCGATTGACCGGCTGAAAATGATCCATACCTCAGAGTTGGTTTTGAAGAAAGTGGTGCCGAAAGTGGTGATAGAGAATATCCTGCTGGATATGAAAGAAACAAACTGGAGAAATTATAGTGATTCTGTCGAGGGATATCTATTACTCCCTGTTGATCTTAAACTTAAGCACCATCAAAATACACTCGGTCTGGAATTTACAGGAATCTCACTTTATAATGCAGATTATTTCGAATATTCGTATCAACTTGAGCCATCAGATAAATCCTGGAGTGTCCCAAGTTCAAACAAGTTAATTACCCTGGTCAATCTGGCTCCCGGAAAATACCTGTTTAAAGTCAGGGCCAGAGGTATGGGCACAGGATGGAGTGAACCACAGGTTTTTAGTTTTACCATCGATTCACCATTCTGGGATACCTGGTGGTTTTTGTCTTTTGTTTTTCTTCTTGCTGCTGGTATTGTTATCAGCATCTACCGCAACAGGGTTAAAAAAATTCTGAAGGAAGCGGATCTGAAGTCGCAATTACGCGAAATGGAAATGAAAGCGCTAAGAGCGCAAATGAATCCCCATTTTATTTACAATGCACTTAATTCTATTCAGTCGCTCATAGCCGATGAACGAAAATCTGAAGCGATCAACTATATCGGAACATTTTCCCGTTTATTGCGTCAGGTACTGGAATATTCCGAAACCAATGTAATTACCCTGGATAAGGAATTGCAAACTTTGAATCTTTACATTCAGCTGGAGTCGTTGCGATTAAACATCGATCTTGAATACAATGTCAGCACCGACAATGAATTGCTTCCGGAAAACGAGAAGATCCCACCACTCATATTGCAGCCGTTTATCGAAAATGCACTCTGGCACGGACTGAGCAGAAAAAACGGCAGGAAACAGCTGAGTATATTCATTTCCCAACAAGATAATTATCTGACCTGTGCTGTAGAAGACAACGGCATCGGCCGGGCGAATGCGATGGCTTACAAGAAGAAGTCAACTGTAGAGAGCTATACTTCCAGGGGGACTGATATCACCATACGTCGACTCATTGATTTCAACAGGATGAAAGAGTCACCGGTGGAATATCACGATCTTGTAGACATTCAGGGCCAGGCTGCGGGCACAAGGGTGATTATTACCATCAAAAGGCACGGCTGATACCTGGATTACCAGGCAGCAATTAAGGGCCGACGGACCAGATCTTTTATCGGACCATTTCCGCCACTCAATAAATCAAAATCGTTTTTCAATCAATCCCGGGGAAAGGTCCTTTGGATATTGGTTCATTTGGGATTATTAAGATGCCTTCTTCATAACCCTCAAAACCGAAGTCATGAAATTAAGTTTCCTTCCCCGCCGTCTGGCGCGACCAAAATCAGTTTTCATAGGTTCCCTAATAATTTTGACACTCCTTATTCCTGGCTGTCAAAAATTAGATTGGGACCATTTCAATAATCATCCCCATGGAAAAGGACCTGATGCCAGAGTGGCGATTGATTGGTACAGGTTGCAACTGGGTTTATTACTTGAACGAAATTCAACATTGTACGGTCCACATGTCGCATACATAGGTATCGGTTTGTATGAATCGGTTCAGCCAGGAATAAGGAATGCGGTCAGTCTTTCCGGCAAATTATACCAGATGCCTGCTATGCCGTCAATTGAAAAAAACAAAGGATATGATTGGCAGGTAAGCGCGAATGCGGCACTGGCCAGCCTTATCCGATACTTCAATATCGGTTTGACGCCGGCCAACCAGGTAACTATAGATTCTCTTGAGAATGCATACAACCAAAAATTAATGAATGGTGCAGGCTCCGAAAAATTTATGCGTTCTCAGGCATTCGGTAGAAGTGTGGCGACGGCCGTACATAATTGGTCCCTGACCGACAACTTCAATCCCTCAAACGCAGGCTATGTGCCTCCCGTGTTTCCTGGCGCCTGGATACCAACGCCTCCTGCTTTTGCGAATGGAATCAACCCTTATATATCCAGTGCAAGACCTTTATTAGCTTCCATCGCTGGCAATGTTGCGGGTCCTGTTTCATTCGCTTATTCAGAAGACCCAAATTCTGACTTTTATAAGATGGTCGAAAATGTCTATACCGTTTCAAAGAATCTGACCCAGGAGCAAAAGGATATTGCTATGTTTTGGGTTGACCAGGGAAACGGAATTGCATTCACACCTCACGGCCATCATATCTCGCTTATCACGCAGGCACTCTATCAAAAACATGCAGACCTTGGAACTGCTGCCGAGGCATACGCCAAAGGCGGAATAGCAGAACGCGAATCCACCATTATTTGTTTCAGGTCAAAATATAAGTACAATCTGATCCGGCCAGTGTCTTACATACAAAAGGTAATTGATCCCACCTGGCTGTCATTTATCCCCACCCCCCCGCACCCCGAATATCCTGCAGCACACGCGTTTATTACGGGCGCTGTGACGAGGGCAGTAGAAAAGGTCCTGGGTGAACATCTGCGGATGACCGATCATACTTATGATTTCCGCGGATGGAAAGCCAGAACTTACAACAGTTTATTTGACGCTGGAAAAGAAGCCGGGATTTCGCGGCTCTATGGAGGCATCCATTATCTCCCATCCATCAATACAGGATTGATGCTGGGAAAGGATCTTGGCCAGAAAATTGGCAATCTGAAACTGCACGACTGAAATGCTTTTCTCTCGAAGACGCAAAGCCTTTTGTCAGCAATCGGCATGGTGGTTGATGAGGCTTTGCGACTCCCGAAACTATACCGCAGTCATCGGCCGATTAAGCAGACCGATTGTGCGGGCAAAATGATTAAGATGGATCAGCGGCTTTCTTGAACAACATTTTGGTCAGTGTTGTATTTTTTCCAGCTTCAGAAATTCTATGATCGCGGAATTCACCTCGTCGGGCCTTTCCTGTTGAAGCCAATGCCCGCAACCCGGTAATATGATTGATTTACGCAGATTGGGCAGGGCAGATTTCATAGGATCCTGGCTGCCGAACCGAACCGCAGCTTCCTTTTCACCCCCTATAAAAAGCACTGGCTGAAGAATGCCTTTTTTATAGATCTCTTTTTGTTTGTGATAGTCTGCGTCGTTCCGGTAAAAATTCAATGCCGGTATTAGCCCGGTTTTCTTAAATGCAGCAACATAATAGTCAAGATCTGCCTGGCTTAACCACGATGGCAGGTCTTTTGGGTTAGGAAAATCATCCAGGATCTGATCATTGTCGGGCTTTTTCATATATAATTTATCAACAGCCTCGGTTGGTGCATCACCGGAAAGACCGTAGAAAAACAGCAGGAAAAATCGTTCGGGATCAGCGTTGAATTCAGCTTCCGTGGCGCCAGGTTTGCTGAAATTTGTAAAAGTATTCGACCATTTTTTCCTGATCTCCACCGGATCCCTCGTTTCAGGATAAAAAGGAATACTCAGAGAGACCACCGCTACCACTGTTTCAGGATAAAGCATAGGCATCAGCCACATCAAATTGGCGCCCCAATCGTGCCCGATGACTACGGCTTCCTTTGAATCCAGATGATCAATTAGTGCCTTTACATCTTTTGCGTGATTGGTCAGACTATAATCTTCCACCGTCCCGGTCACTTCCGACTCGCCAAAGCCACGAAGATCCGGTGCTACTGCATGGTAGCCTTCTTTGGCAAGTGCAGCTATCTGGTGCCGCCACGAATACCAGAGTTCGGGAAATCCATGGAGGAGAACGACCAGCGGACCCTCACCGGCCTCCGCATAATGGTAACGGATTCCATTTATCTCTGCAAACTGATGCTGTATTCCAACCGAATCAATGACTTCGTTTTCTGCTTTCATGCTCATTAATTTGAGTCGATTCCTCTTTCCCCGAATATTTATATGTTTCCGTTGTATATTCAGTCTGAATAAAACGATTTCGGAATGACTTGAATTTGTGGATTTCACAAAAAAGATACCACAACTTCATTTTTAGTAAGAAATTTGAGGTGAATGGAAAAAATAATAAAAGTGCTGGAACAGTGGGCGGCGTATGAAAAAACCCACCCTCAGTCTGAATTCGAAGACTTCTGCCGTTACTACCTGTCAAGGCCGGAGGCCAGGAAGTATAAACCACCGAAGTCACAGGGCCCGACACCTCCCGACGCTAACGGTCTTTTTATGATGGCGGTGACCCGTACCACGCTTGCCTTTTTTGTTTACATGCGGATCGCCCTAAAGGATTCTCCCATGCCTTCCATCGACAGCCTGATGATCTGCGCGGCGCTAAACAACCTTGGCGAAAGTCGCAAAACCGACATCATCAACCATGCGATGGTAGAGATTTCTACGGGAGTGGACATCATCAATCGCCTGATCAAAAAAAATTTCATCCATCAACGGGTTGATCCGGAAGACAAGCGCTCCAAACTGCTGACTTTGTCGGCGTCCGGCAAGAAAGCCCTGTTCCAGTGCTTTGCGCGGTCAAATATTGCCCGCGAGATCTTGCTAACGGGCCTCACGGAGGATGATAAAAAACTGGTCACACAGATCCTTCTACCGGTTCAGACGAAACATACAAAGCTGTCTGTGGAGAACAAACAAAAAACCATTGAGGAGATACGGGACATGGTGGTCCGACCAAAAGGCTATAAATAATGGTGTTGGCGATTCTCTTCACGATCGGAGATCGTCATCTCCCTTTTGCCGGGATAGTTTTGCTGTTAATTGTTGAATCTTGAAGAACAATTTAATCCACCAGAATAAGTACTTTAAATAATGACTTCATCGGAAAATATCAGAACTGAACCAAAGGAAATCCAGCTCTATGACGGACCTGCGCCGGGTTCGGAAAACTGGACCTGGGAGGAGGGAATCAACAATAAGAATAGCATGAGGGTTATGACTGCGTACAATGTGGTAAAGCCCAGTCTGACCGTCTTCGCACCTGCTTCCGCCCGGATCAATGGTACGGGGATAATCATTTGCCCGGGTGGTGGTTTTCATTTTCTGGCAATCGATCACGAAGGAACGGATATTGCCAGGCCACTGGTAGAAATGGGGATAACGGTATTCATTTTGAAATACCGGCTGGTACACATTTTGAACGACAACCCATTCGATGAAATGCTCGCAGCAAAAGATCCAAAGGCCTGGGATGATGAAAGCCTGCCGATCATACCCCTGGCGATTGCCGATGGGAGGCAAGCCCTTGCCTGGGTCAGATCTCACGCATCGGCTTACAAATTAATTACCGGCCGAATCGGTATCATGGGCTTCTCTGGTGGCGGACTGGTTGCTGCGGCAACTGCCTTTAAATATCATCCCGACAGTCGCCCTGACTTTGTAGCACCAATCTATGCCGACATACCTAAATCCATCCAATCTGAAGTATTTCCCGATGCTCCGCCAATTTTTCTTGCCTGTGCGCAGGACGATGAGTTTGGGTTTGCATTGCACGCCATCGACCTGTATCATAAATGGTATGCCGCAAAGCGGCCCATTGAGTTGCATCTGTTTGCCGGTGGTGGCCATGGATTTGGTGTGGGCCATCCCGATACCGCCAGCTACAAATGGCTAGAGCTTTTTATTCGCTGGCTGAGCGTCCAGTGATTTATGAATCCTTCTAAACCAGCAGGCACTAATTAATTGCGGCTTGCTTCTGCCCGGTAATTTAACCCCGAGGTGGTCCCGCAGGTTACATCAACTGTAACACCAGTGATCATCCTTGCCTGCTCCGATGAAAGAAAAACTGCAAGATTGGCGATGTCGGCCATTAGGGGAAGTCTCTTCAGCATGGTGTCATCCTTCATTTTCCGGAGCACAGGTTCCATTTCTTCCCGGTTATTGTCAATTGCTTCCTGAAACACGCGTGAGTCGGGAGAACCGGCTGAACGCATATTTACAACGCGAACACCATAGACACCCAACTCTCCAGCCAGGTTACTGGAGAAGCTTTCCAGCGCACAGCAGGCAGTTGCGAAGCCGCCTGTATATGGATAAGCTACACCACCAGGGGTGGCTGTCAGTGATAAGATAACCCCACGTCGCTGTTTCATCATCTGCCTCCCGGCAGCAGTTGCTGTCAAGAATTGCGTTTTCATCATGATGGATATGGGTCGGAGAAAATCTTCCGGAACCATATTCACTAATGGGATGTTTTGCACGTCCTGGACAGAGATCGCATTAAAGGATATATCTACTGCACCCACCCGCTCCAGGTGATCCCTGACGGCTTTTTCATCCATGGCATCCACCTGATCTACCTCCGCCTGGCCTCCCGAAGTAGTAATTTCTTCAGCAGTTTTTTGTACCGAGGGAAGATTTCTTCCCGTTAAAAAGACCCGTGCACCATTAAGGGCAAAGGCTCTGGCTATGGCGCCACCGAGCGAACCGCCGGCGCCATAGATGATGGCATTTTTGTTCTGAAGTAGCATTTTCTTATCGTTTTTGAGGAATTGTTGATTGCTCTACAAAACTACAGCGATATTATCCTTATTCCGAGGCCGATCAGGACAAGTCTGGGGGGAAGGAAAGACAGGCTGCGCTTTGCTGCTTTGTATTATGCCGGGAACCCCAATTGCCTACATTTGTCATGGTAAGCTCCCCGATAGAACGTACAAATCAGGATTATCCGATTCGGACTTTTCTTCTCTCAGTGAATTCGGTCGAAATGCGAAAAAAGATATGCCACTAAAAAAAGATTCATTTGCGGGTGGCTTTGCCTCATGGAATGATTCAGTCTCTACTAACCCAGTTATTGACTGGACGGAACAACTTCGTATCCTGAATGACGTTGCGGACCTGATCACTCCTGAACTTAGTATAGAAGAAATCACTGCCACCATTTATGCGAATGTCAATCACCTCATCGATGCCTTTCAATTTGCGGTGGGTATCTACAACGAAAAGGATGGCACGATTGTCTATAAGGGTATGGTTGAAGACGGGAAACAAATTCCTGCTTTCTCTGTAGATGCCACTGTCGCCAACCGTTTTGCCAGCTGGTGCATACTCAATGAGACTGAAATATTCATGAATGACCTCGACAACGAGTACTGCAACTACCTTGCGGAGAAGCCCGTACCATTGAAAGGCATCGAACCAAGGGCGGCCCTTTATGTTCCATTAAAACTACACGATAAAGTGGTGGGGTTGATAACGGTGCGTACTATCCGAACAAATGTTTATCATCAGCATCATCTCTATATGCTTAAAACAGTAGGCAATTTTGTGGTGAGGGCACTTGAGTTGGCCAGGCTTTCTTCAAAGCCATTGTCAAAAATTGAAGGAGGTCAGAAACAATGGTACTGGTGCGATGAACAGAAACTATCCTCCCGTTCAAAAAAAGCATTACAACAACTCACGGTCCGTGAAAAACAAGTCTTATTTTTACTGGCCACGGGGTTGTCGAATAAGGAACTTGCGTCCAGGCTCTATGTCTCTTCCGCCACCATTAAAACACATACGCTGAATATCTACCAGAAAATGGATGTATCCAATCGTACCTCTGCCATCCTGAAAGCAGTTGAATGGGGATGGGTATTCTAAATATCCACCAAATGGTGCAGAGACGAGTACTTCAGAGGACTTAGTTTTGATAAACTCCATTTATGTCAGAAACAACGCTCTTGCCTTTTGCCATTCAACAACCAGTCCTGGAAAACTCGGTACATTATATCGCCCATACATTTTCCTTCCTGGCGACGGGCAGGGACACCGAAGGGGCATTTTCCCTCCTGCACTGCTTTTTCCGGAAAGGATTTACTCCACCACCACACTATCACAAACTGGAAGATGAATCCTTTTATATTCTGGAGGGCGAAATTGATTTTCACATCGGTGACAAAAACCTAAAAGCCGGTCCAGGACAATTTATCGTTTTGCCCAAAAACGTTCCGCATCATTTCAATCTGGTTACCGAAACTGCAAAAGCGTTGATGCTGATCACACCCGCAGGGTTTGAGGTCTTCTTCCAGGAATTTGGACGTCCTGCGGAAACCCTTGATCTGCCTCCGGTTCCCACAACAAATCCAAGAAAGGAAATGTTCGAGGCAATGCACAACCGGATGATCGAATTGGGCAATGTGTTTCTGCCCGAGATCTAACTTCTGCTTGTGTTCTCTATTCGCAACATCTAATTGTAGAGAACTGACTCATATTGGGTAAAATAAGTCTTAAATCTTTCCGTGCCAGCGATGGCATGCGCTTGGTAGATGGACTTAAAAATATTCATATGAAAAGAATCGTATGGGCACTAACGCTGGCCGTGACTATTATCGCCTGCGGGGACAGTTCAGGCAGTGCCGATAGTCAGGGTGGCACCTCCGGTGATACCTCAGGCCGGCATACTAACGAATTAGGTGACTCCTCAGGCAGTAGCATCAATTCTACGGATGGTTCCCAAAGAAATTCTGCGACTCCAGGTAATACAACCACTCCTTCTTCAGGTAATGAGCAGGATTCCCTTCGCAATGGAGGGAATGTAAACGATCCCAAAACACACAATCCGGGCACAGATCCTAAATGATCAAAGCTGTGATAGAAAATTATTATTCAATATTGATTTAAAAAGAAGACGATGATCGCCATGAATTATCGCGGGCCCTTTCGAGTAAGGGCCGACCGCAACAAACCCGAACCTCGCATCGAGCATCCTAACGACGCGATTGTGCGGGTGATCCGTTCCTGCATTTGCGGCTCCGATCTCCATTTGTATCATGGCCTCGTTCCGGATACAAGGCCGGGATCGACCTTCGGCCATGAGTTCATCGGGGAGGTGATTGAGGTAGGAGGGTCGGTAGTGAAGCTGAAACCAGGAGATCAGGTACTGGTTCCATTCAACATTGCCTGCGGAACCTGTTCCTTTTGCAAACAGCAGCTGTTTGGCAATTGCCATGAATCCAATCCCGAAGCCACAGCAGTAGGCGGCATCTTTGGTTACTCGCACACTGCTGGGGGATTCGACGGAGGGCAGGCGGAATATGTCCGCGTGCCCTTTGCCGATGTAGGCCCTGAAATTATTCCCAGCGGGATGGATCCAGATGATGCTGTGCTATTGACTGATGTGGTGCCAACCGGTTATCAGGCAGCAGAGATGGGTGGTATTAAAAAGGGGGACACAGTTGTCATCTTTGGCGCAGGTCCCATCGGCATCATGGCAGCAAAATGTTCCTGGTTGTTTGGCGCGGGACGGGTGATTGTTATCGATCACCTCGAATACAGACTTGACTTTGTTCGTACTTACGCACAATGTGAGGCATACAATTTTCGCTCGATAGGTGACCCGGTATTATTCCTGAAAAAGGCAACAGACTTCTATGGCGCTGATGTTTGTATTGATGCGGTGGGGTGTGAAGCCGCCGGCAGCGCACTTCAAACCATTACCGGGCGTAAGATGCTGCTGCAGGCGGGTTCGGCAACTGCGCTGCATTGGGCCATCAATTCCGTAAAAAAAGGAGGCATCCTATCCATCGTGGGTGTTTACGGTCCAACTGGGAATTTGATTCCTATCGGTAATGTAGTCAACAAAGGCATCACCATCAGGGCAAATCAGGCTTCCGTAAAAAGGCTGTTGCCCAAATTGATCGACCATGTGCTGTCCGGGCGCATCGATCCCAAGGCCATCATTACGCACAGGATACCACTGGAAGAGGTGGCAGACGCTTATCACATATTTTCTGCGAAAAGAGATCACTGTATCAAACCCATACTCATTCCACCATCAGCCCGCGCATAAATTACTCAACATGGAAAATTCAGAAGAAAAATTTAAACACATAAAGGGATGGGGCATTGATGCCGACCCGGAGAACGAGCCAACTTATCCTATGAAACACTATACTGGTGATGATCATCAGCGCCTGAATTATGAAAAATTCGAGCAACAACCGGTAAACGATGAAATACTGGTATCGAATGAAAGGCCTCGTATAACAACTGTTTTCGGGACAGCCGTGCCACCTTCCGGTTTGAGTGGCAAGATCCGGCGAAGGGCTTTTAAATACAGTGAGGGCAGCTACGGACACTGGTTGCCACTCATCCTGGCCGACAGAATACAGGTGATTGAAGCACTGATCGACGATGTTAAAAATGGCTATATCCCGAACCTCTTCAAGGAAAGGGGATTGGCAGCAGAATGGAAGTACAATCGAAATGGGATGATTCGAAGTACCATTATCCGTGTAGCCCTAATCGCTGCTGCAGCCATTATTGTTGCAAAGAGAAATCACGTAAAGACCGAGAATACCGTTTAAAAGAAAGTGGTTTTTAAAAAATTGAGGTTTCATTAACTATTTGGTACAGTGTCATACGATTTGATTCGTATATTCATTTACCCAAATTAGCCCCTCATGCTTAAGAATCTTTTTTCGGTCGCCCTGCGGAATTTAAAAAAAAACCCGGGCTACAGCTTGTTGAACGTATTCGGGCTCACCATAGGTATCACATTCAGCCTCTTCCTCATTTTTTACATAAAAGACGAACTCAGTTACGACCGTTATAATAAAAAGGCAGACAGGATCTACCGGATCAACTCTTACATACAGGAGCCTGAAAAGGAAGTGATGAAATGGGCCATCGGACAATTTCCATTGGGGCCCGCATTAAAAAAAGATTATCCCGAAGTTGAGCAATTTGTTCGTTTTGTAACCAACAACAGGACGATGTACAAGAACGGGGATGTCAAATTCTTCGAGGACAAGATTTTTTTTACCGACAGTGCGATATTCCAGGTTTTTAGTCATGAATTTATAGACGGCAATCCCGTCACGGCCCTTCAGGCACCGAATTCGATGGTATTAACAGAATCTGTTGCCAGAAAATATTTCAACTCCACAAGTAATGTCGTTGGGAAAACCCTCCAAAATGACAACGGAGAGGTCTTCAAGATCACTGGTGTCGTCCGGGATGTCCCAAGCAATTCGCACCTTATTTTTAAAATCCTCATTTCCATCGCCACATTGCCGAAAGACTATGCAAACAGCTGGGGTCAGTTCAATTTCTACAACTATGTGTTGCTAAAACCAAATGCACGGGGTGCAGCGTTTGAGAAAAAACTGGCCGTGATGTATGACAAATACATGGCGGCCATCTTTGCCCAATTCAATGTCAAAATACACTATGGCATTCAGCGCATCACCGACATTCATCTCCACTCGGATATGACTTCAGAACCAGAAGATGTGGGCTCAATGTCTTATATCTATATTTTCTCTGCGGTGGTTTTGTTTATGCTGTTGATTGCCTGCATTAATTATATGAACCTTACCACTGCGCGTTCGGCACGGCGCGCTAAGGAAATCGGCATCCGTAAAGTATCTGGTTCCACAAGGGTTCAATTAATACTTCAGTTTCTTGTGGAATCAACCCTCACCACTATTATCGCATTGATTTTGAGCATGGCCCTGGTCTTGATTTTTCTGCCCGCATTCAACGGCATATCCGGCAAACACATCGGCTATACCGCCCTGATAGAACCCACCACTTTTCTGATCCTTCTTATCATGGTATTGATGGTGGGCCTGATCGGTGGCAGTTACCCAGCCTTTTATTTATCAAATCAAAAGCCCATCCAGATTCTCAAAGGCAATCTGTCCAAAGGCTCAAGTAACATTGTATTAAGGAGGATCTTAGTAATCACCCAGTTCACCATTTCGATGATCATGCTAATTTGTACCCTGGTAGTGAACCGGCAGTTGAACTATCTGCGCAGTGTTGACCTGGGTTTTAATCAACAACAAGTGCTCTCACTGTCGGCTAACTCGAACAAAGACTTGCGTAGCAATATCACAGCGTTTAAAAATGACCTTCGGGCTAATCCGAAGATCCTTTCTGTAAGTTCGGCAGAGGCAAGTCCCGGAAAACCAGGTGTGAATTTTAACCTGTTCTCGGTTGAGGGTAAAAATGGGTTTGTTGATCAGGGTGTCGATTGCTACGGGGTGGATGAAAACTATTTTCCCACCCTTAACATGAAGATTATAAAAGGCCGTAATTTCCAGGGCCTTGCGGACACTTTGAGAAGTATCGTCGTGAATGAAAAAATGGTCAGCTATTTCAAATGGGATGAACCGCTAGGGAAAAAAGTGAAATTTCCAGGAGACACGAGTTCTTACTACCTGGAAGTGGTTGGAGTGGTAAAAGACTTCAATCAGAAATCACTATATAATCCCATTGCGCCTTTGATTTTGTTTTACAGGCCAAACAGCGCAGGCATCCAGGTTAAACTGGCTCCCGAAAATCCCGAAGCAACGATCTCCTGGATCGGATCTGTCTGGAAGTCCAGGTTTCCAGATTTGGATTATACCTATAGTTTCCTGGATGAGGATTTTAATTCGCAGTATGCCGCTGATCAGCGTCGAGGTAAGATTTACGCAGCCTTTTCGATGCTGACGATCCTGATTACCTGTCTTGGCCTGCTCGGGTTGATTGCTTTTACCACTGAACAACGACAAAAAGAAATAAGTATTCGCAAGGTGCTGGGTGCGGGCCTCAGACAACTTGTGCCTTTGATGGTGAATAATTTTGTCTTGCTGGTGGGCATCGCCTGCCTGGTGGCATTTCCCGTTGCTTATATTTTTATGTACCAATGGATCAAGGTATTTCCCTATTCCGCAGGGATATCCGCGCTGCCATTTATTGTTTCTGCATTGGCGGTTCTGGTGATAACCTTGATGACTGTGTTATTCCACACGGTCAAAGCGGCAGTGGCCAATCCAACGCAAAGCCTGAAGGTGGACTAACATCCAAATTAAGGATTGACTTCCAGTTCCGAAATCGCCACGGCTCCTGAATCATGCGCAAAATGTACCCTGATCCGGCTGGCCTTAACAGGTTCAAACAAAATGCGATTCCCGGTATTGGCGACAATACTGTCCTGGCGACTTTCCTTCAGCGGGATGTTCAGCCACTGAGCTCCCTTTTGATATTCTATCCGGATACTATCCGGCGGAAAAAATGTTTTCTCATCGGCGAAGGGATAAACGTTGATGCCACTAACGGACATGGGATTTCCGAAGTCGATACCATACCAGTCCGACTTTGCGGTTGACCCAAGCGTAGTCCATCTGTTACTTATTTCAGTGAAATACCAGATTCTTCCATCTATCGCCTTGTACAAAGAATCAGGAATTGCATTCACCGAGGCCGAAGGCAGGGGAAAGCCCTTACCTGCAATGTTCAGCGCCAGGTCTGCAGGTTCCTCCAACGCCTGCACAACAAGTGGCTTTCCAATTACCACAAACGACTTTCCGCCTCGCTCATGCTGTGCTAATTTCTTTCCATCAAGAAAAACAGTCAGTCCCCTGCCCATTTTGTACTGGCTTCCATCACGATCATACACCACTGTTAATTTATGTCCATGGTACAAAAGATCGGAAAGACAGAAGTAGCTGATGGAAGAATCGACAAGAGGATGGATGAAGAGGCTGTCGCTGGCGGAAGGACGAATACCAGCGAGGCCGGTAATGACGAGGTTATTAAAGCTGGAATGGTTGTAGTGGTTACTCCAGTAGAAATGGACTATTGGTCCACCTTTGTTGGGCTCATAATTCTCTACCAGGTTGATCCTGCCATCGGGTAGATAATGCTGTTTAGCAAACATCTTTAGCGCGTGCACATAATCCGAATTGCCTACAACCTTCTGTTGATAATTGTGCAGCAGGTTAGCCATACCTGTTAGCGCCTGGCTGGTTTGATAGGGCCAGCTAGGGCCATTCCATTGACTTCCAGGCTTGCCTTCGAACATCTGGTACTGTTTAAAATAATACTGGTAGGAGGGCTCATTGGTCCTGTAACCAAAAGGGCCAAGCAATTCACTGGTGTCCACCAGGTGATTCCATGCTTTAGTGTACTTTTCATTGAGGCCGGGAAGGTTAAAATACCAGGGCGCGTATCCTGCCAGCTCACGGCCCCGGATGAATTCCCAGTAGTGCACATATTGATTGTTTACCTTGAAGCGGTCTGAGAAATGCTGCAGCGAATCATTCCATAAATATTGTTCCACATTTTTTTTTAACGCGGCCGCATATTGACGATATTCTTTTGATGTTGCTGCATCACCTTTCAATTCCGCGATCCTTGCAATGGCTTGGGCGTTTCCAAAGAGATAACTGTTGATGGTGGGCCGGAAGGCTTCGCCATCTTCGAAGCCATCCTTGCCACCCGACGCGTCGATAGAGGCGATTGTGTATTCTGTGGCATCGGGCATCGCGGGTATGTAATACATGTTTTTTGAGGAGTCCCGATGGTCGGACCACTGTCTGTACGTATTTTTAAGGCTGTCGAGCTGGCTGACGACGAAGGCCGAGTCCAAGTCGACAAGATATCGGTTGAATGTGGCGTCCGCGACGCTTTCACTGTATCTCCGGTCGTTGCCACCTTCTTTGTTGAGGTAATCAATATAAGCATCCATGTAGTTCGGATTCTTCAGCCACCTTCCTTCATAGATGTGGTGCATGGATGCGGCATTGATCGTGCAAAAAGGTTCGCGGTCCCAGGGAACATGGTTGATGAACTCTGTGATCACATATTTGCTTTTGCCAACATGTCGGATATGCGCCTTGTACATTTTCCAGCGGTAGTAATAGACCGCTTCGATCTGCTTGTCGGAACACTCAAAGAATGGAATGTTGTCGAGATACCATTGTGCGTCAGCCCCATAAAATTGCCGGGCCAGGCGCGGAGCATCTACAATCTGCTGGTCAGACCTGGAATTGCAACCCCATAAAGACAAAATCAATGATCCGGTCAACAGGTATTTGTAGCACAAAAGTTTCATAAGCCCCACGATAGTACTAAAATTCCGGAATATGCGAAGCTTTCAGAGTTCCTTCTCCATATCTGTACACCTTTCAGTTCACTCGCTGTTTCAGTCGGGTAATGCATAAGTGCCATGTACCCATTCGAAACCCGCTTCCTTCTTTCTCACATGCCCTAGCCCGGGCCAGGGGAGGTGATAGGAAAAGATTTGTTTTTTATTGTTGGATAGATCCAGAAGTACTTTTTCCCTGGTTATGATGGCCTCATCGAAATTCGTATCGCCGTCAAAGCCCCATTCGGGATGCGCAAAACTGAGCACGGCAGAATGCACGAGGTCGCCGGTGTGCACCAGTTCTTCTCCATTTGAAAAGATCGTTATTGCAGTGTGGCCCGGAGTATGGCCGGGCGTCAGATCCATCCTAAGGCAGCCCAACACCGTCGCCTTATCTTCAAAAAGCACAAGCTGGTGTTCAAGCTTCTGCAGGGTGTCCTGGGCGATATCAATCACCATTTTCTTCAGGGCTTCATTCCTCATTCTGCTGTGAGAAAAATCTTGCTTACTGGCCAGCCAGAATTCCTTCTCAATTCGTGACAGATAGATCCTTGCATTTTTAAAAACTGAAGCTCCGGTTTCATTTACCAATCCTCCCAGGTGGTCGGGATGACCGTGGGTAAGTGCGATCGCGGTGACGTCATCTGGTTGTATGCCCGCTTCTTTCAAACTGCCGACGAGCTTCCCGCTTCCTTTGCCAAAACGAAATCCACATCCGGAATCGATCAGGATGATGCCTCCCTTGTTTCTTACTACCAGTACATTCAACCCCAGGTCGACATGATCTGAAGGCAAAAAATTTTCCGACAGCACCTGCTTTACTTTAACCGAATCGATACCGGGAGCAAAACCAGGTTGTACTTTGTCGAAAAGAATAAACCCATCGGAGACCACCGTGAGATCCAGGCTACCCAAACGGAGTTTATGGAAACTGTTTGCTACTGGCTTGTTCAATGCTGCCATCGCTTTTACAAACTTGCCCGGCAGCAGGGCCGCTGCGGAGGCCATCATGCCACCCTTTACTATTGCTCTTCTATTCATATTGAAATTTTGGCGCGAATTTAAATCAGGAATCGATGCAACATATCGATCAGGATTTGGCTCCGCTGGTTACCATTTGTATACTATTGTTGATTTTGAATCCATTATTCAGGAAAAGAAATTTCAACCAGGACATAAAAAATATGTGGCTTATGATAAAAACCGAACAGGCCATAAAAAGAAATCGTACCTTATACAGACCTTGTAATAAGCAATCATCATGAAAAAAATTATCGCAAAAAGTGGACATGCCAATTATATGATTGACCTGGAGTCTGTCACAGGCAACCACATTATGGCTGATGAGCCCGTAAAAAAGGGAGGAGGCGACCAGGGTTTTTCACCCAGGGAAATATTGGCCTCAGCCCTGGCGGCATGCACGAACGCCACAGTTCGGATCTTTGCCAACAGCAAAGCCTGGGATTTGCAAGATGTTATGGTGGAGATAGAATTAGAGGAGGTAGAAGGCAGAACGATTTTTAACCGGAAAATTACTTTTGAAGGCAACCTCAGTGGGGAAGAACGCAGTCACCTGTTGTGTGTAGCCAATTCCTGCCCGGTACTCAAGATATTGACGCATCCGATAACAGTCAACACCAATGTGATAACTCCAGTTTCCGGAATACAGGCAGACGTGCAATAAAAAAACCGATTCTCAGGAGATCTTACTCTTATATTTCTTTACCCAGGTTCTTACGTCTGCGACCATGGGTCCAACGGCCGTTACCGCCTCACGAAGCACTGCCGGTGTGCATTTGAAAACGCGTGTCCAATAAGTCACTTCATGTTCCTGGTGAATGCTGATCCTGGTGTCGTCCCGCTTTCCGGTTTCTGAATGGCTGTCTGGCATCGTTATGGGTTTTTCTAAAGATACAAATGATTTCATGAATATGAGATATCACACAAATGCATTAGTTGAAAGGCTGTGGACGCTTGCGCCAAAGCTTCGAAGTAGGCGCAGGGTCAGAGAATTCGCCGGAGGAAGGTTCATCAGGTGATCGATGAGAAATCACAGACAGTCTATACCTTCGCATTCAAATCACTTTCATATGAATCCTCATCACGCGTTACTGCCATTAGTGATCAGCTCCATGGTTATTGCTGCCTGTGAAACCCCCGCTGCCAAGCCGGGTAAATCCAACGATCATCCTTCGGATACGACCGCCTTTCGTTTCAGCGTGCAGCCTGAGCCGGAGTGGTCCCAATTGTTTGTCCGCAACAACGGCTGGTTGGGGGGCGATGGAATATTCGCGCTGACAAAAAATGGTAGTGAAAAGATGGGCGCTTCAGCAGATGACACCACCATGCTGTGGTTTAGTGATACCATCCTGGGAGAAATTATTGGCGATTCTCTGAACGAGGGAATGAAGATGATCAACAATACCATCGCCGTCATCAACAAAGGAGAGCCAAATAATTCAATGAAATTCATCTGGGATAAATCCAACAACGGAAATCCGGCTTCTGTCTTCATACCAAAAACCCCAGCTACCGGTAAAGACGACTATCTCTGGCTGGGCGACGGTTTCGTGAATCAAAAAATGAACAACGACATCAACATTTTTGGCTATCGCATCAGAAATGAAAAGACCGCCGGCGCATTTGGGTTCAGGGAGAAGGGCAATCTGCTGATCACGGTTCCTGCAAATTCAAAGCCTCCATTTAAAGATTACAAACAGGCAGACATTCCTTTCTACCTGGATAAGAACCTGGACAGTACCGGTTCATTTGGCGCAGGTGTGCTGGTGAATACAAAGGAAGCGGGAGCCGCTCACGGCGATGGCTACGTATACATCTATGGAGTCAGAAGGAAAAACAAAGAAGTAATGGTGGCGAGGACAAGACCCGAGGATATTATCAAATTTGACAAATGGACATTCTGGGATGGTCAGAAATGGAACAGCGATCCTATGCAAACAGCGGCTATCGCCGACCATGCGTCTAATGAACTTAGTGTAACCGAACTCGAAGATGGAAGGTACATCATGGTATTCCAGGTAGATGCCATTGGAACCGCTATTGGGGTGAGGCTGGGTTCTTCGCCTGCAGGACCCTTCGGACAGATCATCAAGGTATATGATGTGGCCAGCGAACTCGAAAAAGACAAGGACATATTCAGCTACAATGCCAAAGCGCACCCGGTACTGTCAAAACCGGGTGAATTGCTGATCAGCTACAATGTCAATTCTTTTGATTTTGCCAACGACATCAAAACCTTGCCACATTTATACCACCCGCGCTTTATCCGGTTGAAATACGACCTGAAATGAGGGCGCTCATTTAAGATTTCACGCAAAGGCGCAAAAGAATTTCATGTGAGCAGTTTCACGCTAAGATGCTAAGAAAACGCAAAGGAAGAAAGAAAATTTCACGCAATGGCTCAAGAAAAATTATAAATGAAAAATTAAAAATGCTTTAGTGCGATTTCACGCAAAGGGAAATTGTATTTTCTTTGCGTCAGCCGCAGGCTGCTTTGCGCCTTGGCGTGAAATCCTCTTTGATTTTTGGCGGAATTATTTTAAAGATGAAATAACCATAAAAGCAGAAAAAAGAATATGAAAAACAGGTTTGAAG
Source organism: uncultured Chitinophagaceae bacterium (assembly GCA_963808065.1). Taxonomy (GTDB): domain Bacteria; phylum Bacteroidota; class Bacteroidia; order Chitinophagales; family Chitinophagaceae; genus Flavitalea. The sequence continues at coordinate 117,214 of CAWEEK010000002.1, read as the reverse complement.
AATTTCATGCGCTGCACAAACAGAAAGAAGTTTTACTGATCGCGAATGTCTGGGACGTGCAGAGCGCCAGGATATTTGAAGCCAGTAAATTTAAAGCGATAGCCACTTCAAGTTCCGCTGTGGCCGAATGCCTGGGTTATGCCGACGGGCAACAGATGAGTTTTGAAGAGTATTTATTTATCATTAAACGTATCACGGCCTCGGTGTCCATTCCGCTGTCTGTGGACATTGAGTTTGGTTATGGAGATACAACCGACCAGATCGCTGACAATATCGGGCGCCTCCATGACCTGGGTGTCGTGGGCATCAACATTGAAGATTCGGTAATTGTAGACGGTAAGCGAAGTATCAGTCCTCCGGAAGAATTTGCCACAAACCTCAAATTCATCACTAGTCTGCTCAAATCGCGAAATAAAGAAATCTTCATCCACCTCAGGTCGGATCCTTATTTGCTCGGACTTGCTGATCCATTGACCGATGCCCTGACAAGAATAAAATACTATGACGAGAGTGGCGCGCATGGGTTGTTCTTTCCCTGCGTCACCAAAATCGAAGACATCAAAAAGATTGCAGCCGCTTCAAAACTGCCGGTAAGTGTGATGTGCATGCCGGATCTACCCGGATTTAAAGCGCTTGAAGCCGCAGGCGTACACCGCATCAGCATGGGGCCATTCGCAAAGAAATATGTGTACCAGCAACTCGAGACGGCAGTGACACAGGTGTTGAAAGACGGTAGTTTTAAAGCATTTTTTTAAGGCAGGTCACACGCGATGATAAACAGTTTCCTGCGCCTTATTCTCAATCCCCTCAGGTGAAATATTGAAGGCAATGATGATAAGTTCGGTTGTGCCCGACTGCTGGACAGTCGTACGCCATTTCCACCGGGGTTGGTCATCTCCGGCAAAATAAGAACTTGTGTACTCGAATCCCTCGTCACTTATTGTTCCTTCCCCAAACATGATTTCCAAACTGGTATGAACGCTGTCTATCCAGCTGCTCTGGATCTTTCCCGATCCCAGGTGATAACCATAAACACAGGAACCTTCTAGCGGCTTGCCACCAAAACTTCCTATGTACTCATGTTTGATAAACTTTCCATCCAGGATAACTGTAATTGAACCTTTAACCTTTGATTCATCGGCGAGGTTGTCAGGTTCGAACCAGGTTTTTGTAGTGCCGACCCAGTCACCTGCAAGGCTCGCCAACTGGTGGTGTGGACCGGATTTCTTTGAGGTTTCAAAGGTTAATACTTCCATATTACAATATAAATAAAATATTTATTGCATACGACATATCCCCAGTATCTGCCCATGGTTAAGGCGGCCTACAAAGAATGGCGTGCGCTCGAAAAGCTCGCCGGTGAACAGCTGTTCCTCAAAATGGGTGGACTCATGCCTGGATAAAAAAGAAGCGCGGTAGTGGAAGGATCGAATATTGACTCGTACGTCCCTGGCTCAGCCTTTGGCGCAGGACATCAGCGCCTTTCCAAATCCAGGTTCCATTTAGGCTAAAAGTCAATCAGGCCAATGAGTAACTCAGCAGGATCACCCCGCTTTTAAAAACCCGCGAATTATTCAGCTTTAGGTCGATGCGTTCGTTGAGATTGTGGAAGAGCGAAGAACCCTTGCCAAGCAACACGGGATCAATCATCAACTGCAACACGTCGATGAGGCGTTCTTTTGCCAGCTGTGCTACAATGCTTCCGCTGCCGAGGATGGTCAGGTCCTTGTCTGGCCTGGCTTTCAGGTCTTTCACCGCCTGGATCATATCCGTTCCGATGATCTTTGAATTTGCCCAGTCTGAACTGGTAATAGTTTTCGAGAAAACGATCTTCTCCGACTTGTTCATTCCTTTTGCGACCTCGGGCATGGTCTGGGCCGCCATCGGGGTCGGCCAAAAAGAAGCCATCTGCTGAAAGGTTATTCTTCCAAAGACCAGAGTACTCTCTGAATTTGCGCCTTCGGCCGCGTATTTGGATTCTTCCTCACCATGTGAATGCCAGCTGAGATCGCCCTTGGCAGTGCCTTCAAAATAACCATCGAGTGTGATGAAAGTATAAGATGATAATTTTCCCATTGCGCAAAATTTTAATGATTCGCTAAAATATAGTCCACGCAAAGTACAAAGGATAAAAAGGGAGGCGGATGGGAATACCAGACATTCAGGAGGGCCAGTTCGGCCAATTATCATTCTCAGTTTAATGCCGGCCGCCTTCTCTTACTTCAAATACGTGAAGCAGTTGAGGGAAAATAGCCTGCATCGTTTCCTCTGCGCCTTTCTGCGAACCCGGTAACGTGAGGACAAGCGTATCACTGATGAACCCGGCCACACCCCGGGACAGCATGGCATACCTGGTCCGGGACTGTCCATAGCTTCTCGCAGTTTCCATGATGCCGGGGATAGATCTCTCTATCAGCGGTTCGACAGCATCCGGGGTGAGATCCCTTTTTGAAAGCCCGGTACCTCCGGTAAAAATTACCAGGTCTGTATTTCTCGAGACGGCTTCTTTAAGAGAAGCCTGAATTGTGTCAAAATCGTCGGCAATGATCCGGTATTCAGGAACGGGGGAGAGATAATTCTGAAGAATGTTGACGATTGACTTTCCGGCCGTATCGATTCCCTTTCCATTAGATATAGAATCGGAACACACAATGACGGATGAGGTCAGTGTCTTTTTGCCCGCCGTGCCCAGATCTTTCTTGCCGCCGGTTTTTTCCTGGAGGCGAATACGCAGAATCTCGACCTGGTGATCAATAGGCTTGAGCATGTCGTAGATGACCAGGGCCGTCACGGCAGCCCCATGCATTGCTTCCACTTCAACGCCCGTCTTGTAGATGGTGTGCACTTCCACACTAATATTCAGGGCAAACTGATCGATATTATAAGTTATTGAAGCATACTCAACAGGAAGGGGGTGGCAGTCGGGAATAACATCACTGGTTTTTTTTATGGCCAGCAGACCGGCAGCGCGGGCGAATTCAAAAACATCCCCTTTGGGAACCTGCCGGTTGTTGATCGCATCGATCGTGCTCTGGCTGGAAACCTGAACGGTGGCTGTGGCGATCGCTTTGCGCAGTGTTGGAGCCTTGTGTGTAATGTTGACCATCCTAAGAATTAATTTTCCATTGCTGGCTATTGTCTTCCATCTTCTCTTTGCCCCAGATGGGAAGTTCAGACTTGATCCTTTCAACAATGTCCTCACAGGCAGCAATAGCCGATTTCCGGTGCTTTGACGAGGTAAAAACAAAAAGGCTTATCTCGCCCGACCTCACCAGTCCCAGGCTATGATATATGTGCATACAGATGAGTGGATACTTTTTGAATGTCTCTTCTCTTATTTCATGCATTTTTGACAAAGCCATTTCTTCATAAGCCGTGTATTCAATCTCGCTGACAATTTTCCCATCGATGGTATCCGACCTGACCTGCCCGAGAAACATACTGTGGGCTCCGATATCTGTTTTAGTGCTGTGTTTCTTCAGACTTTGACTGATAAAATCAGGTGGGATCGCTCCCTGAATGAAGATATTTTTGAACTTGTCGTTTGTCATATCCATTGAGTTCATCCGCCTGAAAATGGCGGCAATAGTGCCACTTCGGCATGGTCCGGAAATTCAATATTTCCCGTAACAAATTCTCTGTTAACAGCTATCGCGTAATGTTGATCTTGCAGTTTGGGAAATTGATCCAGTAATAAACTTTTCAGTTCATCCAGGTCACGAGCCTGCATATGAAACGATTTTTGGCCGGTGATATCCGAAATGAGTCCAAATGTGATTACTTCTACCTGCATCCTGCCTTAAAATTAGGTGAATATTAATTTCCAAGCCGCAAGAAGGAGCACAATGCCCAATAGAATTTTGAGGATGTTCTGATTAAACTTAAGCGCACCAAGGTAGGCGCCACAAATACCTCCCGCAAAAGCGACTCCTACATAAGTTACCATATCGGCAGTGAATTCAATGCCTTTTGAAAATTGACCGCCCAGGCCCGCCACCGAATTCACAAAAATGAACAGGGCACTGATTGCGGCAGTTTGTTTCTGGTCGGTCCATTTTAATAACAGCAGGATGGGGGAGAGGATGATGCCACCGCCTATCCCGATCATTCCCGACAGCAAGCCAATTCCAGCACCAATGAACAGCGAAGGAAACACGCGAGACGGTTTTAATTCGCTTGCCTGTGCATTGGGAAAAAACAAAAACCGAATAACCGGGATAAGCAAAAGAAATCCAAGGACTTTCCTGTAAACATTCATCTCCAGAACAATCGTGCCACCCAGGAAAGAAAGAGGAATCGAAGCGAGGGCCAATGGCCAGAAGATATTCGGTTTAAAGTATCCGCCCCGGTAGTACTGGATAAATGAAGTCAGTGACACAAAAAGATTGAGCATTAGTGCCGTGGGTTTCATCACCTCGGGGGTCACACCATACAACGCCATGAGGGCGAGGTAACCGCTTGCGCCTCCGTGACCCACAGACGCATATAATAAGGCAACAACAAAAAGTAACAGATAGAATATTTCCATATTATCTTACTCCGGCAATGGGTAAACAACCAAGGATTCTCCAGCACTTAGTTCAGCACGATCCTCAGGAATCTCGGCAAGGCAGTTGGACTCGGCGAATGAATGCAGCCTGAATGATTCCTGGCCCTGCAACAAACTTACCTTACCCTCCATAAGTCTCGCTTTGAGAAAATGGGTAAGTCCGCCTGGCCTGGCGTACGGTTCACTGAGTTTGGCATTGATCCTGCGGTCATGTCCCTGTCTCGACATCATCTGGTCGAGTGCCTGCACGACATAAATATAAAAACAGGTAAGCGCGGATGCCGGATTTCCGGGCAAACCAAAAATAATTTTTGAATTTTTTTTGCCAAAGAAAAGTGGTTTCCCAGGCTTTTGCCTCACTTTATAAAACAGTGATTCAATATGACAGTTTTTTGCGGCCTCAATTACAAAATCATAGTCCCCGACGCTTACGCCGCCAGCAAGCAAAACCAGGTCACTTTTTTCAAGAGCCTCCGAAAGTCTTGACTGTACGGAGTCGAGCTGATCGTCTGCCTTGAATTTATGGATCGTCACAACTCCGCACCTGTGCAGGGCATCAGTAAGCATCGCAGAATTGGCATCATATACCTGGCCGAACGATAAATCATTGCCCGGATCCAGTAATTCATTACCTGTGAGGATGATCGACACTGAAGGAGGTGGATACACCAGGAGGCTGGTGATACCTAAGCTGGAAAGAAAGCCGATCCAACGCGATGTGATGACTGTCCCTGATGGAACGGCGAGATCTCCTTTTCTTATTTCCGCACCCATGCGCCGCAGATTGTTTCCCTTTTTCAGTCCGGGGTCCTCAACAAGCAGGCTGCCATCCTTCACAATCACTTTTTCCTGCATCACTACGGTATCGGCACCTTCGGGAACCGGGGCGCCGGTAAAAATCCTGATGGCAGACTTCTCCTCCATCTTCAAACCAGAGATAGCTCCTGCAGCTATTTCACCGGAGATCCTTAAAGGATATGCTCTCTCGGCAAACCGGATGGCATAACCATCCATTGACGATTGCGGCCAGGCAGGGAGGTCAATCGGGGAATCTACAGATTCCGCCGTGATCAAAGCTGATGCCTGGATGAGGGGCAGGGATACGGGAGCCAAAGCTGGCACATTATCTCTGATGATATTTGTTGCCTCAGCAACACTTATGAAATAGGGAATTACGTTGTCCGGGTTTTTCATCCGCCGATGGTGATCATACTTCTGTTTTCAATTCCCATAGCCTCAATTTGCTGCAGGGATGAATTAAACTGGCCGCCCAGTTCCTTTTCCTTGAGTTCTATATTTGAATGTATCAATGGACGTATATCCTTTCCTTGTCTGTATGCGGTAAGCAGGTCAGTCTCACCACGCGAAAACAAACAGTTCTTTAACTTTCCATCAGCGGTAAGACGAAGGCGGTTGCAGCCGCTGCAAAAAGGAGAGGTCATTGTGCTGATGACGCCGAAGCTGCCACTATGGCCTTCTATCTTATACAGTTTGGCTGTATCATGCTCGTTGCCGGTCAATGGTTCAAAGGCAAATTGCGTACTGATGCGACCGAGTATTTCATCGAGTGAGAACACCTTGTTGCTGGTCCATTTATTCCCGGTAAATGGCATAAACTCGATGAACCGGATGTGAACAGGCGTATCCCTGGACCAGTTGATAAAATCGTTTATTTCATTATCGTTAAACCCCTTCATCACCACCATGTTAATCTTTACATTAAAGCCCGCGGCGACGGCCAGCTCAATGTTTCCCTGAACCGTTGAAAACATATCCCGGCGCGTAAGGAAGAGGAATTTGTCTGAATCGAGGGTATCGAGACTAATATTAATCGACTTGATATTTGCTTCCTTCAGCACAGGTATGAATTCCTTCAGCCTGGTGGCATTTGTTGTTAAGGTCAGGTCGACAGGTAGGGTCGATAAACTTCTGACAATCGCGGCGCCATCTTTGCGCACCAATGGTTCTCCTCCCGTTAAACGGATGCGGGTGACACCTTCGTCAACAAACACTTTAGCAAGGCCATAAATTTCTTCTCTTTGCATCAGGCGCGAAGCCGGAGTGAAGTCATAATCTTCTTCGGGCATACAGTAAAAGCAACGCAGATTACAATTGTCGGTAATTGATATCCGGAGGTAATTATGCACCCGATTGAATCTGTCAACTATCATAAGCCATCACACATATTACTTGATTAACCTGGTTTCCTTTCAATCAGCTGCTCATAGTCTGCATCGGTGTCAATGTCAATATTTCCTCCAGGAAATGGCATTGTTGAGAGATCATGTGCGTACAGCTGTAATAATTTTTTTGCTCCCTCCTGACCCTGCAGCTGCTGAAGGTCCGAAAAATATGAGCTGCTGAAGAGGACTGGTGTGCCTGCAGTTCCTTCGTAAGAACTGGCGACTATTCCTTTTTTTGTTTCACGGAATATTCGGATTAGTCCTTCGAAGATAGAAGAATCAGCAAACGGCTGATCGCAAACCGCGAGGATGCAGGTCTCTATATCCGGATTTGCTTTTACCAATTCCTGTATTCCTTTTCTGATTGAAGAGGCCATCCCTTCCTCCCATAGATCATTATAATGAATCGTCACCGGGAAGCCTTTCAGTTCCTTCTCCATTTGCTCGCGTTCAAATCCAGTGATCACAAAAGTGACGGACTTAGGGACAGCAAGAGCCGATTGCACGATATGGGCCAACAGCGTCTGCCCTTTGAAGCTGAGCAATTGCTTTGGCTTCCCCAATCGGGCAGATGGTCCTGCAGCTAAAATTATTATTCCCGTTTCCTGCATACAGTTTCATTAAGCATTCAGTATAGCATCTGTATTTCTGACATGAATAGGTTCTTTTTTATTTCTCAATGGGCCGGCACTTGTTTTCCTCATCACGGACATGATTTCTGCTGTCACAGACAAAGCGATCTCATCAGCGGTCTCCGCGCCGATGTCAAGACCCACAGGACTGAATATATTGTTGAATTCAGCCTGTACTGGATCACCTGAACCAAGTTCCTGCATCATGCGCTGTAGTTTGGACAACGGTCCTAACAGTCCGATATACGTTATTTCCCTGGTGATCAACTGCCTTAACATTTCAAGGTCGTAGTTGTAATTATGTGTCATCAGTACAAACGCAGTGAGGTCGTCGACAGGGATCTGGTCCGGTGCTGTTCCCGCCTTTGAAACTATGATACGGTCAGCACCTGGAAACCTTCCGGAATTTGCATGTGTCGATCTTCCGTCAACAATTGTTGTCTCCCACCCGATAAGTCTGCTCAGTGCGGCGAGTGGAATAGCATCATTGCCGGCTCCGACAATTACCAGGCTGACAGCAGGCTCAACCACCTGCATCAGCGCATGAAGGTCTCCGGATTCAGATATGGTGGTCACCTTGTTTTGTAGTGCCCGACCTGACTGGGTCAGAAATAATTGATACAGGTCTTCAGAAACTACAACCTGTGCACTTCGGATGACCTCGGCACCGACAACAGTGAAAGACGTACCCGGTTGCCAGTCTTTATTCGAAAGGGAAAAAAAAGTGGTCACCAATCCCGGGAGTCGTTGAAAATTGAGTCGTTTCAGCAATTCCACCGGGTTAGTCAGGTCATGCTGATCAAGTGGTTCAAAAAGAATATGAACGATGCCATTGCATCCGAGCTGAATGCCAAAGCGGGCATCATCCTCGTCAGTGGTGTCGTATGTAACCAGTTTGTTTTTGTTTTCTCTGATCGCGAGCAGGGCCTTGCGCAGGGCATCTCCTTCCAGACATCCACCGCTGATTGCACCAGTCAGCATGCCATCCTCAGTGATGAGCATCCTTGCGCCCGGTCTTCTGTAAGAAGATCCTTCAACGCTGACAACTGTGGCTAGAGCAGTCTTCTTATTTTCTGCAATTGCTGCATGGTACGCACTGATGATATCGCTGATCTCTCTCATTATCGGTTAACCAGGTGAATTTTGCAACCTGGTCTTCACTTTTGTAGGTGTTGATTTGAACAATTCATGATCAGTGAAGGGTTGTTGCCTGATTCTTGTACCCGTTGCCTTGAATATGGCATTGGCCACTGCTCCTCCGGTTGGAGGAAGGGCAGGTTCGCCAAGACCGGTGGGATCGATTCCGTTATCCGCGAAATGAGTCTCGATTTCAGGGATCTCTTTCATTCGGATGAGCCGGTAGTTGTTATAATTTTTTTGTTCTGTTTCACCTTTATTGAAAGTGAGCTTGCCAAACATGGCGTGCCCGAATCCATCCACGATCCCGCCCACAACTTGTTGCCTTGCCCCGGTGAGGTTGATCACTTCACCGCAATCACATGCCGCGATGATCTTCTTTATTGCCGGTTTTCCTTTTTCCATCGCTACCTCGCAAACCTGGGCAACATATGAACGGTGCGAGAAATAAACACTGAATCCCTGGGCAAGGTTCTTATTCTCTCCCCATTTGGCCTTTTCCGTTGCAAGTTTGATGACGGCAATCATCCGGTCGATATCATACTTGATCTCTCCGACGGGAGAAGACTTCGCTTTTTCAAGAAGCTCAAGCCGAAAGGCAACAGGATCTTTTTTTGCAGCAATGGCCACTTCATCGAGAAATGATTGTTCGGCAAAAGCGAGGAAGTTAGTTATTGGTGCCCTCCATGCACCAGTAGTGATCGGAGATTCATATTCAACGGAATCAATCAGAAGATGATCAACGGCCCCGGAAGGAAAATTATCCTGACGGGTTGGGTTACCCGAATTGATACCCACACCGCGTAATTTATAGGCAATAAGATTTCCTTTATTGTCCAGCGCAGCCTCGAAACGATATCGAACTGCAGGCCGGTAGCTGCCTCCGGTCATGTCGTCTTCTTTTGACCAGGTCACCTTGACCGGTTTTTTAATGATGCTGGATAATTCCGCGGCTTCTGTTACATAATCAAATTTCAGCCTTCTTCCAAAACCACCACCGAGGCGGGTGATCTCCACCGAAATCTTCTCCTCGGGTATATTTAACAATTTAGAAACCGCTGAGCGGGCGGCACCAGGTGTTTGTGTTGGTCCTATCAGTTCGACTCCATCAGTTTTGACGTCAGCAAAGAAATTCATTGGCTCCATCGGGCTATGTGGAAGAAAAGGACACTGGTATTCGCTCCTGATCACCTTTGCCGCGTTCTTGAAAGCAGCATCAGCATCCCCATCCTTTCTCTGAACCTTAGCATCGGTGCTCTCGAGCAAGGTCAGAAATAATTTATTGTGATCGGAACTACTCTCCAGACCCTTCTCTATTTCATATTCGATTTTCAGCAGCTTCCTCGCCTGCATAATCTCCCAGGTGGATTTTCCAACCACTGCCACGTTGTTATTGAAAGTGACTACGTCGATGATTCCGGGCATGGCTTTCGCTGCGGCACTGTCAACAGATTTTATCTTCATCCCAAATGCCTTTGGCCGCTGGATCATGGCTTGTACCATCCCTTCACGGTAAAAGTCCAGACCAAACAGCGGTTTGCCCGTGTGTATTTTATCGTTCTCCACATTTTTCACCTCAGTACCAATGATCTTGAAGTCTTTTCTGTCTTTCCATTTTACTTCTGATGGCACGGTCATGGTGGCGGCAAGTTCTGCAAGCTCCCCATATCCCAATTTGACTCCCGAGTTCTTGTTTATCACAAAACTATTTTCCGCTGTGCATTGTGATTCTGGTACGTTCCAGCGTTTAGCAGCAGCGGCGATCAGCATAAATCTTGCGGTGGCCCCTGCATTCCTAAGCAGTTTCCAGGAATGTGGAACTGCTCCGCTTCCGCCGGTGCTCTGCCTGTCAAACTTCGTTGTGTCAAGTGGTGCCTGAATTACTTTGACCCGGGTCCAGTCCGCATCGAGCTCCTCCGCTACGACCATCGGGAAGGAAGTCATAATATTCTGGCCCAGCTCCGGATTTGGTGAAAACAAGGTGATGACCCCGTCGGTTCCGATGGAGAGGTAACTATTGAAGCCGACGTTGCCTGTTATCGCGGCCTTTGTAATTCCTGCCGCTTTCGCGGAAGAACTGAACAGGTTAAAACCAAGAACAAGTCCACCCGCCGTCAGTGTGGAAGTCTTTAAAAAGTTTCTTCGGCTTTGTAATGTGGCAGACATAAGATCATTTTTGAGTGCTGGCTAAAAGAACTGCTTCTTTGATGCGGTGGTAGGTGCCGCATCGACAAATATTACCGTGCATGGCATTGGCTATTTCCGCTTCTGTAGGTTTCGGCTTTTGTTTGAGCAGTGCGGCTGCGGTCATGATCTGACCGGCCTGGCAATACCCACACTGGGCCACATCCACCTGGTCCCATGCTTTTTGTACAGGATGGTCCCCGGCTTCTGAAAGTCCCTCAATGGTGGTGACCTCGGCCCTTTTCACACCCGACACAGGAAAGATACAGGACCGGGTAGCCACGCCATTGACGTGGACGGTGCAAGCGCCACATTGGGCGATACCACAACCATACTTGGTACCAACAAGACCAAGATGATCTCGGAGCACCCAGAGCAATGGAGTGTCTGGTGCAACGTCGGCTTCTAATTGCTTGCCGTTGACTTTGAGTTGAATTTTTGGCATGTGCTGGAAATTAATCACGGAAATTTACTAAAATGCCCATAGAATCCCGCCAAAAGCGGTTTAATTTTCTACATTATGGCGTGGGGGCAATAGATTTCCACTGGAGGTAGTGAGAAAAGGGTTTCACGCAAAGCCTGTCTGCCGGAGAAGGTCGCAAATCAGCCTGGGGCTGACGCAAAGTCGCAAGGGAGATGTTTTTTTGCGGCTTTGCGCCCCTGCCGACGGCAGGGCTTGGCGACTTTGAGTGAAATCTAGTTTACCATCGCGTGAAACCTTCTGTACCATTAGGGAAATGAAAATTGATGAGTCGCTTCGACTGTTCATCCATTTCGATTCACTTAACAGATCAAACTCGTTTTGTTGCGTTAACTTTGCAAAATTATTTCCGATCAATAATTGCAATACAGGGGTATGAAAATAGTAATTGCTGCAGATCATGCGGGTTACACATACAAGACCATCCTTCTTAATTATCTCAGCAAGCAGGGATATGACATAATAGACCTCGGTATCGACAATAGCGAGGAAGCGGACGACTATCCCGATCGCGCAGCAGACGTTTCAAAAGCCATCATCGCGAAAAAAGCCGAACGGGGCATACTGATCTGTGGCAGTGCCGTTGGCGTTAGCATCGCGGCTAATAAATTCGAGGGCATACGCGCGGGAGTTTGTCATGATACCTATTCCGCGCATCAATCTGTGGAACACGATGATGTGAATGTATTATGCATTGGAGAACGGGTGATCGGAATTGAACTTGCCAAGGACATATGTAACTCATTTCTCAAAGCAAAATTCAGCGAAGAGCCGCGACATATTCGGCGGCTGGAAAAGATAAAAGCACTGGAAAATAAAAAAAAGCAGTATGGAAGGTAAAGCAAACGGAAAGGTAGGAGCAACATTCATTGTCATATTCGGAGCAGCGGGCGACCTCACCTGGCGAAAACTAGTTCCCGCAATCTACAATCTCTATCTCGACCAATGGATTCCCCAGCATTTTGCCGTGCTCGGCATTGCCAGGAGGCCAGTTTCGACCGAGGATTTCAGGACCAAAATGCTCGAGGGAATAAATAAATTCTCTCGGACCGGGCCGGCAAAGGAAGAAGACTGGTCGCAGTTCCAAAACATGATCAATTATCAACAGGGAAATTTCTCGGACCCTGCCACTTACACTTCAATAAAAAAGCAAATCGACGACCTCGAAAGGACCTGGGGCGAACCGATAAACCGAATCTACTACATGGCTGTTCCACCAGCTTATTTTGAAGAGATCGCGACGCGGATCGGAGAAAGCGGTTTGACCGATAACAAGGAACTCAGCAGGATGGTGGTGGAAAAACCCTTTGGCAACGACCTTAACAGTGCCAGGCACCTCAACAAACTCTTACACGGACTTTTTACCGAATCACAGATCTACCGGATCGATCATTACCTGGGCAAAGAAACGGTGCAGAACATCCTCGCCTTTCGTTTCGCGAACGCGATGTTTGAACCAATATGGAACAGGAACTACATCGAGCATGTGCAGATCACCGTTGCCGAACAGATCGGCATAGAGAATCGTGGTAATTATTATGAAACTGCTGGCGCCCTGCGCGACATGATTCAGAATCACCTGCTACAGCTTTTATGTCTGATCGCCATGGAACCCCCTGTTTCATTTGATGCGAATGAGATCAGGAACAGGAAGGTGGACGTTCTCAATGCGCTGCGCAGGATTACCGCCGAACAGGTGCATAAGTATGCGGTACGCGGACAATATGGCGAAGGATGGGTAGAGGGAAAGAAGGTGCCGGCCTACCGCGAAGAGCCCGATGTGTCGACGACCTCGAACGAGGAAACATTCGCAGCTCTAAAATTTTATATCGATAACTGGCGCTGGCAAGGCGTGCCCTTCTATATGAGAACCGGCAAGAGAATGAACGAAACGATCTCTGTCATCACCATTCAATTCCGGCCGGTACCCCACCAGTCTTTCCCTGTGGAGACCACAGAAAACTGGCAGTCGAACCGACTCGTGCTGAACATCCAGCCCCATATGGGCATACGCCTTCGGTTCCAGGCCAAGCGACCGGGACTTAAGATGGTGTTGAATCCCGTCGACATGCTTTTTAATTACAGTGATACCTACACGATGGGAACACCGGAAGCCTATGAAACCCTGTTGCTGGATATATTCCGAGGTGACCCTACATTATTTATGCGGGCCGATCAGGTAGAAGCGGCCTGGGGCATACTTATGCCGATCATTAACACCTGGAACGCCAACCCTTCACCTAACTTTCCCAATTATACAGCGGGCACGCATGGCCCTGAAGACGCCCAGGCGCTTATTGCGAGGGATGGTCACAACTGGGTAGTCATGCCATTTGAATAAGAAAAGCATGGAAGGAAAATCACAGGTCATTGTATTCAATTCAGAGAGCAAACTGCTCGAACAGACCGTGAACATAATGGAGACCATCGCGAAGGATGCCATTGCTGCCCGCGGAAAATTTTCACTCGTGCTTTCCGGTGGCCGAACACCCGATGCGTTGTATAAATTATTATCAACGCCGCAACAGGTCCCCAGGCTCCCCTGGGATCACACCGATGTATTCTGGGGTGACGAACGATATGTTCCCGAAGACGACAAGCGCAACAATGCCTTCGTGGCCCACAATCTTTTATTGAACCAGGTTCCCATTACAGAAACGCAGATACACCGGATTCCAGTAAGAACAGATCCTGCCACCGATGCGATGAATTATGAAAAAACCATCAGGGATTATTTCAATGATGCTCCTTCGCATTTCGACCTCATCTTTCTTGGTCTTGGCGAGAACGGACACACCGCATCACTGTTTCCCCATACAGAAGTGTTGCATGAAAAGGAGCGACTGGTCAAAGAAGTTTATGTTGAAGAAGTTGGCATGCATAGGATCACGATGTGCCGTGGGCTAATTAACCGGGCGCGAAACATCATCTTTCTGCTACAGGGAGAAGGCAAGGCTGAGGTGCTCAACGAGGTGCTGACCGGTCCATATCAGCCCGATAAATTGCCTGCCCAACTGATCCTGCCCGTAAATGGAAAATTGTTCTGGTACACCGATGCCCCCGCAGCCTCCAAACTTCCCGAGGATATTAAAATAATTTCGAACTAAACACTATTCAATATTTTTCACAAACTGGCACATGCTACAGCTTATTCCTATATCTTTCTAAAAAAATTGTATGCGGATTCTTTTTGTACTGCTCCTGGTCCTTGGATTCGCTCCGGTCGGCTTAAGGGCACAGGACGTTAAATCAAATGGTAAAATGCTTAGACATGTAGTAATGTTTAAATTCAGGGACGATGCAACACCTGAAGGAATAAAAAAAGTAGAGGACGCTTTCCGGGGACTACCCGCTAAAATCAAAGAGATCAAATCATTGGAATGGGGAACCAATAACAGTCCCGAAAACATAGCTCAGGGATTTACGCATTGCTTTTTCGTAACCTTTGCCAGCGAGGCAGACCGCGCAGTCTATCTTCCTCACCCTGACCACAAGGCCTTTGGCGCCGTACTCAAACCCTACCTGGACAAGGTGCTGGTGGTGGACTATTGGGCCAGGGATTGATGCCTGCCTGGGAACAAGGACTTTTCGGCCCTGCCAGTTTGATTTACCCCAAAATCATATTACATTTGAAGGATTTATCCTGCTTCAATCAATTGATATTCAATCCGACCATCAATTGTAAAGGAGTTTTGGTTCATTCATAATGCATTCATGCCGAAAGTTGACCCCGTTGTAGAGAACTTTTCCTTGCTGAAGCCGGGACCTTCAGTCAAAACCGACCCCCGTTCCCCTGGAGGCGGGAAGGTGCTGCCCGGCCTGCCGAGGAACAATAATTTTGACCTCATCCGGCTGATCGCTGCGCTACAGGTTGTGCTCTGGCACAGCTATGAACATCTCAACATCAGGTCACCGTTTCTGGATGACCTGATGAATATCATCAAATTCTTCCCCGGAGTTCCAATCTTTTTCACGGTTAGCGGATTCCTGATCTATGCGTCGTATGACCGAAAGAAGGACCTGAAAATATATTTCCGGAACCGGTTCCTGAGGATCTTTCCGGGTCTGTGGGCATGCCTGGCACTAACCCTGGTTAGTCTCGGCGTATTTGGATATCTCAACAGTACCACGCTTCAGGACAAACAGGTGTGGCTTTGGATACCATCACAGTTCACGTTCTTTCAACTTTTTACTCCCGATGTCTTTCGGTCCTTCGGAGCCGGAAGCCCGAACGGAAGCCTGTGGACGATCCCGATAGAGGTGATGTTCTATATCTTCATCCCCGCATTTTTCTGGCTCGCCCTGAAACTGAAAATGAACAAAACCTGGTTGATCCTGATCCTGATGGCACTGTCATACGGATACAATATCTATTGCGGACTGTATCGCGATGAGCAGGGAACGACAGCGGTGTTCAAGATGATGAGCAAGAATCTTTTTCCATTCCTGTTTTATTTTCTGATCGGTACGCTGATCTACCAGCACTGGGAAAGAATCAAATCCTGGTATGAAGGCCGGGGAATGTACTGGCTCGCTGGTTATGCCTTGTATTTTTCGGTGTTCTCACTGTGGTTGCAATACTTTGAACCAGGGTATTATCCAAATTTCTTCGGGCTCGTTTCGGTCATCATTCTTTCACAGGTGGTGATTGCCCTGGCATATTCAGGCCGGGATATCAGTCATAAGGTGCTTCACGGCAATGACATTTCATACGGTGTTTATCTCTACCACATGCCCGTTGTAAATGTGTTTCTCGAAACGGGATTCAGTGGCGTAAATGTCACAGTAATCTATGTTGTATTGCTGACCGTGGCGCTTTCCTTTCTATCCTGGAAACTGGTCGAACAACCCAGCCTGCGGCTTAAAAAGAAACCAGCCGCAATCCATTAAATTTGGGAATGGTTACACCTGATAATTTCCGGAAGCTTGCCTTGTCGTTTCCTGAAACAGCTGAAGCTCCTCACTTCGATCGCAGGGCATTTAGAACACCCAAGCGAATTTTTGCAACCATGCAGACCGAAAAATCTCTGGCCAATCTCAAATTCTCGGTCATCGATCAGGATGTATTCTGCAAAATCAATGCGGAAATAATTTATCCCATCCCCAACAAATGGGGCTTGCAGGGATGGACACAAATCAACCTGAAAAAAATCTCCGGCAAACTATTACGGGATGCCCTTGAAACGGCATACCGTGAGGCGATGCCCGTAAAGCCCGCGCAGCCAGGCAAGCCTCGCCGAAAGACCTAGACGATCATAAATTTGTCCTGAACGACAAACTGAGATGGCATTGGCTGGTGCACTACATTTATCCTAAATAAACCGGATGGGGGAAGATGCATGGCACAGATATTTCTGCTATTAAGGTATGGACAACAACAAAAAAGTAAATCCGGCCGACCTGCCCCAGCCGCAGACCGACCTTACTGCCACGCAACAGGGCGAAGAATTTATCGATAAGAGCAGCAGCGAAAAAGACAAAGGAGACATCAGGGGGAGGGTACCCGGCGATTCAGAAAATGACAATGAACTGCCACAGCAGGCCAATCACGACCGGTCGGGTAAAAAATAACTCAGGCATATTTGTTTTGCCTTCTTTCCAATACGGGAAGCTGTCTTAATTTCATTTGTCTTATACCCCATTCCGCGATCACCCTGATTGCAGGTAAAAAATCCCTGCCATATTCCGAAAGCGCATATTCCACTCTTGGCGGCACTTCCAGATAAACTTTGCGGGTGATGAGATCATCCTCTTCCAATTCCCTCAATGCCTGCGTGAGCATCTTGGGAGTAATATCAGGTATCGATTTTTTTAGCTCTCCATAACGCAGTATGCCTAAGCCCAGTGCACTCAGGATCCTTCCTTTGTACTTACCACCAATGCGCTGAAACGCATAATCAACAGGGCAGGTGGGCATAAGTTTCGGGACAGTTTTTTCCATTTAACAAATTTTTGCTTCACTGTTTACACAATAGTATCCTTTTGGTATGTAGGGTACTTTCTTGTACGTACTTGTCGTAAAGATACCGTAAGTCTAAGTTTGCTGTTCATAAACAAAAACAAAAATTATGAAAGCACAGGTCCTTAAAAAAACAGGTGGAATTGAAAACTTACAATTGAAAGATATCTCTGAGCCCGTGGTAAAAGCCGATGAGGTGCTCGTAGAAGTAAAAAGCATCGGCGTAAATCCCGTCGACGCCTTTGTGCGCATGAGCCAGGCCGCCCTTGAACAATACCAGAAAATAGATAAAGATGCAACCGATGTTGTAATTGGCTGGGACATTTCGGGCCGGGTGAAGTCTGTGGGAGGTGACGTGAAGGAGTTCAAACCGGGAGATGAAGTATTCGGCCTGGTGAATTTTCCCGGCGAGGGAAATGCTTATGCGGAAATTGTGGCGGCGCCGGCAAAGCACCTGGCACATAAACCCGGCAACATCTCACATGCTGCGGCATCAGGAGCCACACTGGCCGCGCTCACTGCCTGGCAATCACTGGTGACCTTTGGCAAACTCAAGGCAGGTGAGAAGGTGCTGATCTATGCAGCAGCTGGTGGAGTAGGACATTTTGCCGTTCAGATTGCAAAAAGTATTGGCGCCTATGTGGTGGCTTCGGCATCGGGCTCCAACCGTAACCTTATTCTCGAGCTTGGCGCTGACGAGTTCATCGACTACCAGACGGAGGTTCCTGAAGAATTAGTGCACGATGCAGACCTGGTTCTTGATCCCCTGTTGAACGATCACATCATCAGCGCGCTGAAAACACTGAAACCGGGTGGCAGACTAATCAGCCTGCTTGATTATGGGACTGATGCATTTAAATCAGCAGCCCGGGAAAAGCAGGTTTCCCTTCACCGGCTGAACGTGGTATCCAGTGGAGAAGACATGAAGAAGATTGCCGAACTGCTGGCTTCGGGAAAAATGAAAACCGTGATCGCCAAAACTTTTCCCTTCGACCAGATCGGTGAAGCACATCTTCAGGTTCAGACCGGAAAAACCCATGGCAAGGTCGTGGTGACGCTGTAATCAATATGTGAGAACCAACCGGCCTCTCTAATTGTTTATCTTCGGAGAACAATTTATTAGTTGGTATGAATTGCCTCATCGTTGATGACAATAAGATCGCAAGAACAACACTCCGGCAGCTGGCATCACAAATCAATGACCTGGAAGTGAGTGGAGAATGCGCAAGTGCCATGGAAGCCTACAACAGTATACAGGAAGCGATGCCAGATCTATTGCTGCTTGATATTGAAATGCCCGGCATGACGGGCCTTGAGCTGACCAGGAATTTGGGAGCAGACAGGCCCGTCATCATTTTTACCACCTCAAAGAAAGAATATGCCGTTGAGGCTTTCGAACTCAACGTTGCGGATTACATAGTCAAGCCCATTGTTCCGGCAAGATTCCTGCAGGCGATCAACAAGGCCAGGGAAATCCTTGACAGCCGGGGGCTGGAACTAAAGAGTCAGGCGGATGAATTTATTTTCATCCGGGATTCCAATGTGGTTAAGCGTTTGAAAATTGAAGAGATCCTTTTTGCCGAAGCTATGGGCGACTATGTAAAACTTCACACACCCCAGAAATTTTTTGCTATTCATACCACATTGCGTGCCGTAGAAGAACGCCTTCCCCAACAATTATTTCTTCGCACACATCGATCCTTTATTGTGGCCCTGGGTAAGATCGACACCATCCAGGACGGCACGGTGATCATCAATGGCAAGTCTGTTCCGGTGGCCGACGCCTACCGTTCCTCGCTTAATAAAAGGATGAATATCTTATAAATCCGCGTTCAACGACTCAAATTGCCTGTTCACCGATTGGGTATCTGCCGCTAGATGGCAGGGCTTTACTTTTGGGTCAAGGTTAAGATTAATGAAACCTTCGTACCTATTTTCATACGCATATAGTCTTGGTTATGGGCCTCCGGATTCTTCCGGAGGCTTTTTAAAAATGAAAACAAAATCCATCATATTATTCCTTACCCTCACTATTCTGCTCATGTCGCTGTCCTACACACTGTTGGGTATGATTGAACGTCATTCAAATGTGCTGTTGGTGATAGTCCTGGCAGCGGCTGTAGTTGCAGACCTGGTCCTTCTGACCAGGCTCTTTCAGCGTTTCATGCGTCCCTGAGCGATGTCCCTCGGGAAATAACGTAAATTGACGCTGTTTAATCACGGATGAGCCGCTACTTCAAATATCTGCTTCTCGGAACTTTCTTCGCTGCTGTGCTTATCATCGTTTACCTCTACTTTAACTCCAACAGGAGCATCAATGAACTGATGAGTGGGAATGAAAATCTGCTGGAAGAACTTTCCGTAAAAAATAATCTCCAGGACCTCAGGGCCGGGCTCGCGATATTAGACAGCAGAACCCGTGGTCAGATCATCAGCGGAAAACCCGCAAAGGCAGAAGAATTCGACACAGAGATCCACCAGATAAAGACCGCCCTTTCAGCGCTTGACACCCTGCAATCAGAACCAATAATCTTCTCCGCGCTTTCCAATCTCAGAACAGTTGTACAGGAAAATATCCGCTTCAACCAGCGTGTGCTGGATACTTTCCGAACCAGGGGAAAGGCCGAAGCAGAAAACCTGATCAACACACGAATAGGAAAAAAACTCACCGACTCGATCAATCACATCGCGGAAAACATCGACAGTCTGCACCAGCGCTCGGTTACCGAACTTATTCTTCAGGCCGACGCAAATGTCAACAGAGCCCGGACCACCGGGAGTATTCTGGCTTTGATCGCCGCGGTGGCAAGCATATTCACCTTTATCTATATTGTTTACAAGGTCAGAAGCCAGGAACAACTGATTGGCCGACTGAATGCCTCGGAAAAAAAAGAAAAAGAAACCGCGCGTATAAAGGAAAACTTCCTGGCGAACATGAGCCACGAGATACGGACACCACTCAATGCTATCCTTGGATTCACCAGCCTGTTATCAAAGGAGCGACTTGACCCCGCCGCCCGGCATTATGTCCAAACCATCAGCCATTCGGGAGATCACTTACTCAACATTGTTAACGAGATCCTGGATCTGTCCAGGATCGAGGCAGGGATGATGCGGATAGAAAATACATCCTTTGATCTGCGGCAACTTTTCTCTGCCCTCAGAACGATGTTCGGCACAGAGGCCGCACAGAAGGGTTTGGATATTTCCTTTGAGATCGATGAAAGCATACCGGTGTTAATTATTGGTGATCCGGTAAGACTGAACCAGATCATGGTCAACCTGATTGGCAATGCGATCAAATTCACAGACAAAGGAAGTATCAGTGTCGGGGTAACGAATGAGGGCATCACTGACAATATTATCCAAACTGGGATCAGGGTGGCCGATTCCGGTGTGGGTATAGAACCGGAAAAGTTGAGCAGGATCTTTGAAAGATTTAATCAGGCAGAAAGCCAGGCTTCACGCAGGTTTGGTGGTACCGGTCTTGGTTTGGCTATTGTGCAGGAGTTGGTTCAACTCCAGCATGGACAGGTAGACGTAAAAAGTCAACCAGGCGAAGGCACCGTTTTTCAACTGCACATTCCATATCAAATAGATGAAAAAATAAATTCAGGAATTGACGGATCCGTAAACAAGAACATCCAGTTAATTACAGAACCCGGATTCAGGATACTCGTAGCGGAAGACAATAGCATCAATCAGCAGCTCATCGGCATCCTGCTTAGCAAACGCAGTATCGAATTTGATCTGGTGAACAATGGGAGGGGAGTGCTTAGTCAGTTAAGGTTAAGAAAATACGACATGATCCTGATGGACATTCAAATGCCTGAGATGGATGGCTATGCCGCTACCTCGGCGATACGCAAGGATCTGAACCTTGACATCCCGGTAATTGCCATGACTGCACACGCCCTGCAGGGAGAAAGGGATAAATGCCTGGTGATGGGTATGAACGGATACCTATCCAAGCCCTTACGCGAGGATGAGTTGTACACGATCATCGCTGAATATTCGGGTAAGGATCAATCCCGGTACAGGATCATCGACACGCATTATCTAAAGGAGGTCAGTTCGGGTAATCTTGATTTTGAAAAAACGGTAACAGAACAATTCATGGATGAAATTCCCGGTGAACTCCTCGCCCTGGACCAGGCCTGGAGTGCGGGCGACCGCGAATCTGTTCGCCAGTTCGCACACAATATGAGAACAACTGTGTCGATCATGGGGTTAAACGAAAAACTGGCTCCCTTTCTTGACGAACTGGAAACAAACTGGCTGAGTGAGCAGAGTTATCATACCAATTTTTCACAGCTCCGGGATACGCTTAACCTCGCTTTGGAAGAGGCCAGGACTTTGTACGGTCAAATAAATTCAGAACTGAATGCAAAGACTGATACCATTCAATCTTAACCATTTCCATTGCCAGTCCGCAAACCCTCCGAAGTTTATGAGATAACTTTTTCCTTGGTTTGTATCTCCAGTCTTTCTTTTCTAATGTCGACTCTGAGTAGTGCAAATATGCTCATATAGAGATTAGCGATCCAGACCAATGCGAAGCCGGCCAGTACATATCCTCTCCAGTCGTCAATAAGCAATTTGAACTCGGTAAGCAACAGAAATAAGACAGCAACATAATGGCTGAAACAATATTCGCAGGTAAAAAGATAAAAGAATTTCCTGACAGCCAGGTTTTTGCCTTCTTTGCTGTATCGTACGCAATAATCCCGGGGCTCGCGGAATACTTCTTCATGGGTAACCGTCCAGGCAACTGAAGCCACGGGTATTGCCAGTAAGAACAGGTATCCAGCCTGGGTGAAGAGTGAGTCCATCGGTAGTTATTTTCAATGAAGACCGGTTGCTAATATCAGCAGCAGGGCGATCAGTGCAGGCAAACCCTGGACCAGGAATATTCTCCTGGAAGCCGTAAATCCACCGTACACACCCGCTACCAGTACACAGTATAGAAAAAACAGGGCCGTGTTCCGAGACCAGTCGGGGTTTGTAATAAAAAGCGACCAGATCAGTCCCGCGGCAAGAAAACCATTGTACAACCCCTGATTGGCCGCCAGCACTTTTGTCTTTTCGAACAGATCCGGCGCCAGGGACTTGAATGTTTTCTTACCCTTTGTGGTCCAGGCAAACATTTCCAGCCACAGTATGTAGAGGTGCTCAATAGCGATAAGCGCAATCAGAATTCGGGTTATGGTGCCCATATTCGGCGTTATTTTTTGATGGATTTCAGGAAGGTCGTGAGTTGTAGGATGGCATTTGTTGTTGCCGCTATACCTTCTTTTGCCTGTGCCCAGTTCCGCTCTTCAATGGCCTCTCGTATATAAGGCATCGTCTTTACACCGTAACCGGTGTACAACCCCGGTGCATAGATGGCATGTTTGTACCAGGGCCTTCCGGGCAAGCCTTTTTCTATCAGCAGGTGTTGCTCGGCTTTGGGCAGCAGGTTGTTGAGCGTTTTCCTTGCCGTTAGACCGGTGTCTGAAGCCAGGATTCCTGAAAGAGAATCAACCGCAAACTGAAGGGCCGTCACAGCATTTTGCAAAGCAGAGAAGTCAAGAAAGGGAACTTCAGGTTTGGGAACATAAGCAGCAAGATGTTTTGCGCTGTCGGCGGCCAAATCGTACATGTTCTTTGCCTTCATGGATTTTTCCAGTGCGGTGAATTCGCGCATCTCATCGGTGGATGCAATAAGTTCATCAGTATATGTTTTGATAACCGCCGCAAGATTGGTGTAATCAAAGGGGAGGAGTTCGGCCTCCGACATTCTCAAAACCATGCGCCCCGCCGTTTGGGCAAGTGCCACCTCATATTTAAATCCGGGATCCTTGAAGCGTATGAAATTGTCATAGGAATCATAGATCGAATGATACTCTCCGCCACTCTCTTCTCCCCCATAACTGATGTTCAGGGAGGGGATGCCCACATGCTGAAAGAAAGGGGAATAGTCGGACCCCGATCCCAGTGGCGACAAACGTATGGTAGTTTCAGACAGCGCTTTTTTTATGGTACCCGCGTCTTTGGCATTGACGGCATTTCTGGCCAGCACCCTGTCTTTCACACTCACACCGGTCTGGGGATCGATCACATCACGGGCCACTTCATTTACGAGGGTTTGCAGGGCATGCGAGCCGCCCGCGGCCAAAAATCCACGGCCATTTCCATCGCTGTTGATGTACACAACGGCTTTGTCCTTTAATTCGCTGATATGGTCTTCCACATGTTCGGTAGAACCCAGCAGCGCCTGTTCTTCGCCATCCCATGAACAATAGACCAGGGTTCTTTTTGGTTTCCAGCCCGTTTTCAGCAGCTCGCCAATTGCTTTAGCTTCTTCCAGCAAGGTCGCTTCGCCACTGATCGGATCGCTGGCCCCATTCACCCAGGCATCATGGTGATTGCCGCGAACCACCCATTCATCTGGATAGGTTGACCCCGGGATGGTGGCTATCACATTATAACAGGAAACCTGGTCCCAGTCGAAGGACACGGCCAGGTGAATCTTCGTTTGCCCATCGCCGATATGATATGTAAACGGCAGGCCTCCGGCCCAGGTGGCAGGAACCACCTGTCCGCTGAGCGATTCCAGCAAAGGCTGGGCATCCTTGTATCCGATGGGCAGCACCGGAATTTTCAGGAGGTTGACGGCAGCGCCGCGTTCAATTCTTTTCGCGTCTTTTGTGGAAGCAAAATCCGGAGTAAGCGGATCACCCGGATACACGGGCATATCCATCACGCTTCCCCTTTGTACCCCCGTTTCATTTTTGAAGGGTCCCTTTGGATATACTTCACCCGCAACATAGCCATCATCTGCGGGGTCGGAATAAATGATACACCCGACGGCTCCATGTTCCTGGGCAAGTTTTGGTTTGATACCCCTCCAACTCCTCCCATATTTAGCGATCACGATTTTGCCTTTCACGTTTATACCCAGCCGCTCGAGAAATTCGTAGTCCGCAGGTAGGCCATAGTTCACAAAAATCAACGGAGCAGTAAGATCACCATCTGCACTCCAGGCGTTGTAGGTTGGTAACTGTCCCGGCTGACCGCTGGTGGCGTCTTCGGAAAGGACTTTTTCTTTGAGCTGGGCTTTGAATTTTTTTGGTGCCACCATTTCCAGTGCACGATGCCTGGGCGTTGGAAAGAGAACCCGGTACTCTTCGATCTTCACCTGCCAGCCATAGGATTTTAGCCGGTTGTAAATAGTGTCCGCAACAGCTTTTCCTCCTGGCGAACCCAGGTGATGGGGATAGGCTGATAATTGTTTGATAGTTGCCCCGATATGGTCAGCATTCAGCTGTTTGTCGAACCTTGCTTCCGTCTTTAACTGGTCAGCTGCCGCCTGCCTGCTGAAACCCGTGATAGAAGACTGGGAAAGGACAGTGGTTGTCAAAAAAAGAGTCGTGCAAAAAGCATAGAATTTGCGCATGATTAAATCGGGATTGATGAGATAATTGAACAACAGGCAGCGGTATCGAAATTAATTAAGGATCTAAATTATGGTAAATAGGTTGAACGGAATTCAGGATGATGATGAACCTGCAGTTGGTGGAAGCAGGTGCTGCCTCAGTATCTCATTGATTTCTGAAGCGCGGTTCATCACCATCATGTGTCCCCCGTTTTTGATCACATGTGTTGGCCTTACGAGTCTCAGTGGAAGTATGGAATCACGTGTTCCGTGGATGTGTAAATAATTTAGCGGTGGATCGGTGGATCTCCATTTCAGAACAGCCGCCAGTGCCCAGCGAATAAATACCGGATCACTGTCGAGGATGATCTGCGTAAGCAATTTTTTATCCGTCATAGTGCCCGGCTCGAACAAGCGCTTAAGCACCGATGCGGATTTGAGGAAGGAGGCAGGTATCAGCCGGTGTATCCCCGCTCTGCCAAGAAATCGGTAAAGCATGGGGAAATGCGCGGCGGAGGCGATACTGCTTATGAGTACAATGAATTCGGCGGGGTATTTTTTGGCAATCTCTGCGGCGATCATTCCACCCATCGACAAACCGATCAAACCAAAGGGCGTCGACCGATCGATGCTACTGGCAAGGCGCAGAGAATATTCTTCCAACGTTTCTTTTCTCACCGGATCGATCCAGTCGAGATAGCGGGCTTCATAACCCTCGGGCAGCAATATATTTCTGAACACTCTTCGGTCCGCTGCGAGGCCACTGATGAAGTATACGATCATGATCTGCCAGGTGGGATTGTCACCGACTTGAAGGTATTATTTCCGATTCACAATAAGCAGGGGAGGATCACGATTAATACAATTCGGCACAATCGAAGCCAAGCTCGTCAATGAGGTCGCAAACCTCGCCAGGTGTAAGTGTAGCCGATACCACGCGCAACACACAGTCAATATCCTGACAGTCGACGTTCCATTTTTCGATGTCAGGGTGATTGTCTAGTGCGTGCGTAATAATGAGCTTATCCGCGTCTGTCTGAATATTGGTCCGGAAGACCAGGATATGATCAAGATTAAGCGTCATAAACATTATTTTTTTAGGGCTTTCATGACCAGTTCAAAAGTGTGCCAAAGGACCTTATCGGTAAGCACGAATGGCTTGAATCCGATGCTTCTTCCCTGGGTATGAAAATTAACAAGTGTATATAATGGGGCGAAAGCTACCGACCAGAATACTTCCAGCGGAAGTTGGTCCACCTCTCCCCGTGCAACCGCATTCTTCATAAACTTACCCATGATCTCCTTGAAGTCATGCGTTAATTCTTCAAAAACTTTCTGACTGTAATTCGAACCTCGCAATGCTTCCAGAAACAGGCCGGCAAGCAGGTCATCAAGCATCATTCCAGATCTGTTCTCCCACTGCACTCTCATTCCATCACGAAAAGAAAGTTCGGGATTGAAATTCTTCAGTATGCCGTCCCGCAGGCGTTCGGTTTCTTCCCGCGCGATCTTCATGATCAGGTCGTCTTTATCCTTATAATAGATGTAGAGGGTGGCAACGGAAATTTTGCATTGCTTAGCCAGTTTATTTACGCTGAACCGGTCAAGTCCATCCTTGACAA
Source organism: uncultured Chitinophagaceae bacterium (assembly GCA_963808065.1). Lineage (GTDB taxonomy): Bacteria > Bacteroidota > Bacteroidia > Chitinophagales > Chitinophagaceae > Flavitalea. The sequence continues at coordinate 91,050 of CAWEEK010000002.1, read as the reverse complement.
TGATCTTCATGGCCTCACGTTTGACCAGCTGTTCTTTTACTGCATTTCTTGTTCGCATCTTGGTCTGGCAAAAATAAGTGAATGATCGCTTATTTTAGCAAACGGTGCAGATTTTTCGAAAAAATTTATTGGAGGTATTTCACGGCCAGCCCGGTGATCATGGATAGTCCTATACTCATCAAGGTGCCGATGACCAGGTATTCGGTTTTCACTTCCGGGCGGTCCTTTTCATTAAACCGAATGATTCCCTTGGCGGCAACAAGCAGGCTGATAGCTGAATATTGACCCAATATCACCAGCATGAAGACGATCAGTCTTTCTATCACCCCGATCCATTTTCCGGCGCTGGCCAGGCTTTCCGCATCGGCGATGCGTTTACGCCACTGGCTGGTGAGTTGACCGATCAATATGCCCGCAGGAAAGGTGAGGAAGATAATGGCTGTGCACATCACCCAGAATTGAAAGTTGTGATTGAGCAGTTTCCATTGGTGAATCAATGGCTGAATGAATCCAAATGTTCCCACCCAACAGGTGGCGATGATTGCCAGATGCATAAACTGATCGACGATGAACCACCGGGTGCTGTCTGTTTGGTAGGACTTCCACCCGTCGATCAGGATATGGGTCAGGGTCACAATAAGTATAACCATCCAGTAGGCTGGGCCCAGGAATATCAGGGCACCCAGGCCGGTAACCAGGCCATGAAGATATAATTTGACTGAAGCAAAATGCCTTTGTTTTCTTTCCAGTACCCAGCTTCTGGGCTGCAGTACAAAGTCGGTCATTAAATGCGCCGACACCAGTTTCAACAGCCATATTGCTTCCATGCTCATGATTCTAAAAGTGCTATGATTTTCAAATAATTACCAAGGATGGCCTCAATCTCTTCCCATTTCCCGGCCGAAACATGCTGGCTGATCGTGCTTTTTGATCTTTTCAGTTTTTCGGCCACTTCCTGCTGGTTAAGATCATTTAATAGTTCCGAGATCACCTCGGCCTGTTTGGCAGTCATTTGTTTATAGATCGAATTTATATAATCCCCCACCACTTCCAGGGCCAGTGCCCCCATTTTATTCGCTGTGTGGATACTCAGCCGGCCGGACTCCTTTTTCATGTCGTCGAGTCCCCTGCCCGAAAGCAGGAAGGCTTCCCCTTTAGCAGTGGCCAGATCCGACACAAGTCCCGTCACTTCTCCGATACCAATGCTTATTCTGACATCCGAGATCAGGTCGGCCTCTTCCGGCAACAGGCCAATGGCTGCGGTTCTGCATCTCAGGGCCGTGCGCAAAGCGGGACCGGGATCATCGAGGTAGGCCTGGAAACTGTCGCCACGGAAGAATTCATGCTTGTAGGGACTCAGTATCTCCCGGAGTTCTTTGAGGAGTTTTTCCTCAGCGGGAGCCATCAGGCGAGTAGAGTTTACAATGTCGCCAGTAAGTACTGCCTTCATTTTCTTTGTTTGGTTAAATGTACGAACAATTGTATTATTCGCATAAACAAGCGAACTGTTAATTTTTTCGTATAACCAGGCGGACTAAACGAAGGAGTAGGAGATTAGTAGGGAGGGCAATCGTATTGCTTGTTTCTGCCCTGGCTGGATTCCTTCCATGGTCGGATGATCAGGGCGATATAGGCGCCGCCACCGGGAGTTTTGTTTGGGGCGAAGGCGTTCAGGAGGTTGTGGGTCCCTACCAGTAGTGGACCGGCCTTGAGGGCAGCACCGACCCAGAAATTGCCTCTTGTTGTATATTCAAAAGGAAGATAAAACCCAAGTCTCCTGGTTTCCCAGCGAGGTGTGATGGTGAGCAGTTTGGTTTCGCGAAGGGCGAGTTTCTTTGACGACTCCGGAACGAGATTCACCGACAATTCGCCGTTTAAATAAAAATTTCCGGTAAGGTAACGGTCAACATTGACCACAGCGCGGGCGGGGTTCATTATGCTGAAATTCCCCGTCAGGGCGTCAGTTTCACCTACTATAGTTGCCAACGAATCGTTGAAAGCCGCGAGGTTCTTTACATCATGAAATTTCTCGTTGAGCACACGGCCCGAGACATCTTCTTTGAGAGATGCGACAGATCTGCTTTCCGATCCATAGGTAAAATTATTGGCGCCAAGGTCGAGCAGCGAGACGCCGATCTTCCAGTCGTAATCATTGTAGGAGACATCATCATAAACCGTGGTCAGCTCCTGGCTTTTTACGAGGTACTCCACACCCAGGTCAACAGCGAATCCTGCTTTGGATCCTGCGAAAAGATCAGAGAGATCAAATGATGATGCATCACCATGATTGGAAGAATAGCCATATTTCGCATCACCATTGGCGATAGTATATAAAGTTTGATCGGCCTGTTGCTGTTTGTCGATGTTCACATTGTTGAGTTCAACAAAACCTCCCGACATGCCCTTAAGGAATTTCAGCGTCACCCCCGCGTTCAGCCTGCTGGATTCCTGATCCCAGAGCGTGAATGCGTAGGTTCCATAAACTTCCATCCAGGCACTGCCCGCAAACCGGGCATTGAGGTGCTGGTAAAGCTGGTTGACCTCAAGGAAGCCCGAGGTGCTAACGATGGAATCGTGATAATTGACGGGGCTGGTAGCCAACTGAAGGTTGGAACGGAAATTCAGCCCAAACGCGACGGCCTTTTTCTGACTGATCGAATACCTTGCATTCAGCAGGCGAAGGTTTACGTTTACATCGGCCTTCCTGGTGAAGTTTCCTTGTTTAGCTTCATATTCACTGCCGGAAAAATAAGAGGGGAAATTGCGACCGGTCACGGCGTTGGAAATAGTCTGGAACTGTGCCCCGAAAAGCGTCAGATCCCACTTATAAGGCACATTGACAATGGAGGAGGGGTTGTTGTACACACCGAGGCTTCCGGAGTAGTTTGACCCGTGTATAGCCGAATAATGTTGGGAATACAGATTTACCCCCGCCAATACAGCAATTATCAATAAACTCCAGGTCCTCTTCATTTAGCGCATTATAATCTTAAGGATCTTGGGCCCGGCATAAGAACTGCCCTGCCATCACAATATTGTGGGATAACAAAAATTTAAGACTGTTTTTACCTCGAATACTGGAGCATCCACTCGTAAATATTCATGCCATTTTCCTTATACGAAGGATCCAGGGCGGTGGTCCAGGCGTCGTGTCCAAAGATATTGAAGACCGTCAGTTTTGGCAAGACGGCGGGCTGCAGGTCGGTAATCCTCTGCACAAAATCCCGGGCCTCATTCACGTCTGAGGCTGGATCATCCTGGTTGTGAAAAGCCCAGACCGGGAGGTTTGCGCTGGCAATGCGTTCACATCTTGACTCGATGCCCGGTGTAACCGGAACGCCGGAAATGGGCAGGAGAGCAGCATAATAATTGGCATGGCCCGCAACCACCCTGGTTGCAAGCCTCGCGCCGAAGCTCATACCACCAATGTACAGCCGATGGGGGTCGATACGGTAATTATTATAAATATAGGTGAGGAAGGATTCAGCGTCTTCGATAGAAGCGGTTGTATCCATTTGGGGACAAATCACCAGAAAAGAATGATGTTCATTATTGACAACAAAATCCGGTGGAAATTTTCCGGAATCGAGAAGGCGGCCTATGCCATCGTTCAACAAATACTCTAGTTCATCATAACCATTACCTATTTGTCCGAGACCATGGAAAAATACCAGGGTGGGGTATGTCTTTTTTGTTTGGGGATAATGCTGGGGTAAACTAATAATATATCCCCTGATCGCTGAATTGACTTCTGTTGAAACTTTTACCAATTCCGGCGGCAATGTTTCCACAATATTATCCGGGTCGACAACAATATCGTCTTCATTTTTTCTGCAGGCAACAAATAATAGAAGTAAAGTCAATAGACAGAAAGCAATCGGATGTCGTGTAGAACGCAGTGGCATATGGATCTGCATTGAATGTATAGTGATCATATATATGTACGGAAAATTTAAACATTGGATTTGCGATCATATTTTTTTTGAAATAAAAACTGATATGAAGCACATCTCGTAATTACCGCAACGGACGCAGCCATCACCGGCTTGAATATTCCGCCGAAAGCAAAATATCTTTAAATCATCTCAATTTCTAATCATGCCGAAAAGTAAAATTCCCCAATCACGGTTATTGGCGGACAGAGAAGCCATTGCGCAGGTCTCCCGCCGCAGGTTCCTCGGTTATGCAGGCGCCGCTACAGGCCTGATGGCAGTAGCCAGCAGTTGCAAAAAAGAGGATATGCAGTCCAGCAACACCACACTGGAAGGTGTAGACCTGGGATCTGGTGATCCTGGTATTTTGAATTATGCCTATGCACTCGAACAGTTGGAAGCCGCTTTTTACATCAAAGTGATCGAATCACAATTCTCCGGAATTACATCTAATGAAACTTCCCTGCTCACCGACATCCGTGATCATGAGATCGCGCACCGCGAGTTCTTCAAGAATGCGCTGAAGGATGCGGCCATCATTGATCTTGAAGTAGACTTCAGCAGTATCGATTTTGGTTCGAGAGAGAGTGTACTGGGCACAGCAAAAGCATTTGAAGACCTTGGAGTATCTGCCTACAATGGGGCAGGCAGGCTGATCGTAACTCCAGCCTACCTTGTACTTGCAGGAAAGATTGTATCCGTTGAAGCGCGTCATGCAGCATTGATCCGTGAACTGATCGCAGCAGGAACCTTTGCCGATGAAACAGCAGTGGACATGGTAACAGGCCTCGATGGCGCAAAGAAGCCCGCCGACGTTCTGGCAATTGCGCAGAAATACATCAAGACAACCATCAACGCCAGCAATTTACCCACCTATTAAACTACTCAAAATGAACTTCGATAACATATTTAAAGAAATTGAAAAAGCCGATCCGGAAATTTCCGGAAGGCTCGACACAAGACGCAGTACGTTGAAGAATTTTGCCAATTTCGGAGGCAAACTTGCTCTGACTGCTGTTCCCCTTGCCTTCGGGTCCATGTTTAAGAAGGCTTATGCAGGAACAACGAGCACCAAAGAGGATGTATTGGCCGTATTTAATTACGCGCTAACACTTGAATACCTCGAAGCAGCCTTTTATTCCCAGGCCCTGCTTTCTCCCAACCTGCTTCCGGCTGGCCCAATCAATCAGGCGATCCAGTTGATCTCCGCCCACGAAACTGCTCACGTGAACTTCATCAAAGCCGCAATAGAAGCTGCAGGTGGAACCGCAGTTGAGAGTCCCACGTTTGATTTTTCAGGTGGTAAAGGAACAGGTGAGGGACCGTTTAAAACTGCATTCACCGACCTTGCCTTGTTTCTGGCGGTGTCTCAGACATTTGAGGACACTGGTGTAAGGGCTTATAAAGGAAGAGCTGAAGAATTACTGGGCGCGGGCGAACTGCTTACTGCTGCGCTTCAGATCCACTCTGTGGAAGCCAGGCATGCCTCATACATCCGTTACCTGAGAAAACAGGCAGGTTCGGGCGTAGGTAATCTGAAACCATGGATTACTGGCAACATGAGTGGCATTGGAACCGATCTGGTACAGGCGAGCTACAATGGTGAAGAAGTCACCAGCCAGGCGTCAATCGACATTATCAATATCAACGGATTCCCAATCTCCGCCGATGCAGCTTCCGAAGCATTTGATGAACCACTTACTCCGGCCGATGTGCTGATGATCATCGACGGATTCCTCGTTCCCTGAGCCTTATTTCATAAGAACAAAAAAGGGGCGGAAAATATCCAGCCCCTTTTTTTGTGTGCCCTTATTTACATCATGGTTTTTTTGAATAACCCTTTCAGTTTATACTCCTTGCGGAAATGATCATACCTGATCAGTTCAGCATCGCTGCGAAAATGAATATCCAGCAGATCATGAAATGACGACGATGCAGGATAAGCATTTTTAAGGTTCATAACGGTGAGCGGAATCGGATCACCGGAAGGGGTGGTGCTGAAAAAGAATTTCTTCTCCCTGTACTTCGCCTTGCCATCAACAACATTCACAATCCTGCTGTATAAATGAAAGCCGTCCTTGTCCACAAGCTGATAGGACGATTTATTGAATACCCGAAAGGTTCTGTTTTTTTTGTCCTGATAGTACCCATCATTTTTTTGGGCCGATATCGATGGATTGAAAATGGACAGACATATAATTATAACGATCAGTTTCATCAAAAAATGATTTGAATCTTACCACGGTTCGTGTAAGACGATTTAGCAAAATAAATTCCGTTTAAAAAAGGAGGATCATGCAGAGGAGCTCCTGGAAAGATGAGAAGGAATTACTCCTCCTGTTCCTGTTCCTGTTTCTGTTCCTGATTAATTTTATAGTCTGAAGACGCAATGAAGAAGATAGGCAGGAACCGAATTATGAGTAAACTTGTTGAGTTCTGGTTCTTGATTTTCATGGGAGCTCCAAAGCTGTTTTGTTATGCCGGTTCTCCCCGAATCCCGCCCTTTAATGAGAAATTTGGCGGATCCTGCAATGTGATGCCTTTCCGGAGTATTAGAGAGCAACTCTTTCTCGCTACACTCTCTCTGACCCTGTTCCTGTTGAGTATGCTGACTTGAGGAAGTTCCTGGAAAACATGTTTCAGTACAAAAATGTGGACTAACTGCGCTCAGCAAAGCCAATGCTGAGTATATGGTGAGCAGAATAAAGGCAGTTAATCGATGCATGCGGCAAATTTACACCGACTTCAACAAAAATCCATGAGTCCAGACCATAAAACTATCGTAAAACTCCTAAGAATCAGTCTAGTAGAACCCCCAGCAATAAGTATAATTATTTACCTAACCTTAAATTTTCTCCGAGAATTGTGGAAAAGCAGTGGACAAAATCTCGAAGTAATCCACAGTTGGATGATATTTGTGATGTCAAAGCAGCAAGAAAGTCCAAGTCCTAACATCCGTACCTTAAAAAAACATTGTCCGATCCTTTAAAAAACCAAATCCATCCAAATCCTAAGACCAAATTATCCATTTCTATGAAAGACACAAGATCCAATGCCTGACATCCACATTGGAAAACCACTGTATGATTAACCCTAAACAGTGATAACATTAGTCCCCGCAGTTTTTACCGCGGGGATTTTGTTTTGTAGGAATCTCCGTTGTAATCGGCAATCCTTACCGAGGGTTCGAGCGGATAGTCGGCAAAATCACCTTCATAGGTCCTAAAGCAAACAATCCCTTCGCAGACCAGCGACCCGTAATAATATTTTCTCGCGATCACTTCGATGCGTTGGATCTTCAGTGGATCCAGTTTCAATACCCCGGCAGAATTTGCTATGATGCCGTCAACCAGCAGTAAAGGCTCGTTTTCAAAGAAAACATGGTATGGTGTGTTCAATACAGAGATCTGGTCCTTCCTGGTCCTTATCTCGGGTATAAATTCTGTCAGCACTTCCTTTATCGTCGGAAACCTCGTGTAGTTGTCCAGTAAGTAGGTCTTGTCAGCGATTCCATAAAATGGCAGGCTATCCTTTGCAAATGCAGGCAATGAATCCTGTTTCAGGGAATCCGTATAATAATAGTAAGGGTCGCTTAGTTGAAATCGCGCAGTACTGAACTGAGGTGAACCTGGCTGTAAAACGATCTGACGGCTTGCTGACGGATCGCGTAGTGGAAAGATAACCGTGCCGCTACTGTCCGAGACAGCCGTACTGAGTTCAAACTGTTTGCCCGGCACTGACAAAAAACAGCGCAGAGCATTCAACCCTTGTTGTGCCGCCGCATCAGTTATCCTGGCCCTGATATAAAACACTTCCCTGCCTTCTTGCGCCTGGAGTTGAATGATTGCCGGGACCAGAAGTAACAGCGAAACAATACACCGTCTTAAAAAAAGTTTCTTATCGGAAAGTATTCGCATTGACTTTTTCATTGCAGTTTACCAGAATAATGGTTTTGTGATTATGCCTCCCCTGACCGTACAATCAACACATTTTCTGGGAACGATGGCAACACCCGGCGGCGGACCGGTAGTAAAATAGGCCGGCCTGTCATTCGGATTCTTGTTGAGCAGTATGACCGCGCTGTCAGGGGTAGTGTTGACAGCAACACAGTTGGCCTCCATCACGGGTATCCGGTCCGGGAGTTCGGAATGTCTGATGAAGATCCGTTTTTCCTGTAAGGTGGCACCGGAGATGAATCCAACCACCGGCTCGCTCGCATCCTGCAGGCAGTGAATATTGCCGGTAAGCAGTGCAGGTTGGGGATCAAAAAGTCCACCCGTGGCTTCATTATTCTGATTGAGCAGACGCCAGTAATCATAGGCTTCCACGGGCAGTGCAAACTGCCGCACGATGATTGAATAACGCACGCTGATCTTGCTGTTGTCGTTGGGTACAATGGTGATGGGTTGCCGGTTGATCTGGTCCGAACTCAGGGCCGAACTGTTACCTAAAATAATGCGGGACGATTCAAAAGACTGATAGCAAATCGTCTTGTATGCTTCAGGTTCCAGGAAGATAATTTTTCCATCGATGAAATCAAGATGCGATTCAAAGGAGCTATGGTATTCGCTGGTCTCGGTGTAATTCCACCGGTAATAATGTGTCTGGTTCGACGGATCGTGCGTGTAAAGATAAATGTGCACATCACCCTGCTGTTCCCACCTGACGCTGTCGATTGGAGGAGTTTCTTTAATGACAACCACATCAGAACTGTATTCCCGTCCCGCGGTGAATATTTTAAGCCTGTAGCGGCCAGCTGAAGTAAACAGAGCATTGGTGGAATATATTCCATTGCTGTCTTCCGTGAGGGTGACGCTGCTGCCGTTTTCATCCTCAATATGCACCGAGGCACCGTTTTCGGGAGAATTCTGCGTTGAGTCGCCAAGGCTCCGGCTTCGGGAAATACGAATATTCGTACTGGCGCCATTACCAAGAATGATCCCATCCACGACCAAAAAGCCGCCTACAGAATCATGGACCGGGGGAACAAAGGGTTTCACACAGCTGTCCGTGATCAGGATGCAACCCAGTAAAAACAGGAATTTTAGCGTCCGGTTTACCCTTGCGTTTACCATCAGAACCTGAAATAATATGATGCAAATGGGATGATGGTTCCGAAGATCGACATTTGATAACCCTTGATTGTCGTTTGCTCCCTGACAAAGTATATGGAATATGGATTCTTCCTGGCGGTAAGATTATAGAATCCGAAAGACCAGTAGTTGTGACTCTTTTGGTGCACTTTGTGATTCCCTTCGAACATCATGGAAAGATCGCTCCGGAAATAATAGGGCACCCGGTATTCATTCCGTTCCGAATAAAGTGTTCGTTGTGCTCCACCCAGGTCAAAAATAGCTATAGGAATAGTAACAGGCCGGCCACTGGTATAAACAAAATTCATGGACATGCTGATCCGGTGGGTGAATTTGTAATTCATGACCAGGTTGGCAACATGGGGTTTGTCGAAAGATGCCGCATAATAATTTCCCTTGTTGATCAACTCTCCCGAACGGGCATCATCCTGTTGGAGCAGCGTGCGCGAATAGGCGTAGCTCAGCCATCCATTGAATTTGCCGGTATTTTTCCTGATCAGAAATTCAACGCCGTACGACTTGCCGCGGGCATTGATCACATCGGTTGCCAGGTGTTCATTAAGGATAAGACGGGCAGCACTTTTATAGTCCAGTACATTTTCCATTCTTTTGAAATAGAGCTCAACGGAGGTCTCAATGCTGTTCGAAAGGAAATTTTTGTAAAAACCGGCGGCTACCTGGTATCCCTTCTGGGGTTTTATTTCCCTGTCACTCAGTTTCCAGATATCAGTGGGGGAGATGATCGTGGTATTAGAAAGCATGTGAATAAACTGCCGAGTGGTATTGAAACTGAATTTGACTGAGGAGTTATCTGTGAGTGCATACCTGGCCGAGATGCGGTATTCCGGAAACGCATAGTGCGCAATGGATTTATTCCTTCCATAATTAATGGTGCCTGTAATGGTAGAGGTATCCCTTGGCAACCCGGGCGCATAACTGTCGACGTTCTGGGGTCCAAGGAAGCTGAACATTGAATACCTGATGCCTGCGCTGAGTGACAGATCCGGGCTGATGGTATATTTATCTCCAAGATAGACTGCAGACTCGAGGCCCTGTTCTTCCTGGATCTTCAACGGCCTGATCAGTGAGGTCTTTGATTCGGGTTGATAGTCGCCAGGATTGATCATGTAATAAATCGAATTGACACCAAATTCCAGGGAATGCGCATTAGACGCATTGAAAGTTAGCGCCACCCTGGCGTGCACCTGGGCAAGATCAAAATTTAGTTTAAAAGAACTGACGCTGTCTTCGGATGAAGAGATCCCATATTGATAATGATCATAGCCGGCGGTGACCGTAGTGAAGATCTTGTTGTTAAAAATATGTTTCCATTTCAGGTTCAGATTATCATTGCCGTAATTATAGGTGGTATCATTATTAAGTTTGAACCGGTCGGTACTTAAGTATCCCGTAATGTTTACCGAATTCTTTCTGTCGGGGTTGAAATTCAATAACAGGTTAACATCCGAGAAGGCAGCACGGCTATTCGAATACCTGCTGTCCGGCAGCGACCTCAACAGCCAGTTTGAATAGGTGGTTCTTCCCCCGATGATGTAGGTTGCCTTGTCCTTGACAATGGGTCCCTCGAGCGTGAGCTTGCTGGTCAACGGCCCGATGCCGCCTGTGCCCGAGAATTTTTTACTGTTACCCTCCCGGGCATTCACTTCCAGCACGGAGGAGAGACGGCCGCCATACTTTTCCGGTATAGCGCTCTTGTATAATTCAACAGATTTTACCACATCGGGATTGAAGGCCGAGAAGAAACCAAAGAGGTGAGAAGGATTGTAGATTGTTGCCTGGTTAAAGAGAATGAGGTTCTGGTCGGTTGATCCACCGCGCACATTGAATCCCGACCCCGCTTCGCCAGCAGAGGTGACGCCCGGCAGTGTGAGCAGAATCCTAACCACATCCGTTTCTCCAAATACAACGGGTACCTGGCGCATGGTCTTGATGGTTAGTCTCTCCACACTCATGGCCGTACTTTTTGTATTGGAGTTCTTTTCAGCGGTGATGATCACCGTGTTGAGGCTGGCCACGGTTTCCTTCATTTCAACATTCAACTCCCCGTTGCCGGCCACCCTAACGGTTCTTCTTTCGGCTTTCATTCCAGGGGCTGTGAAAACAAGTTCATGTGTCCCCTTGCTGAGCTGCAGCGTATAATATCCCGACTGGTCAGTCAGCTGACCCGATTTATTCTGATCTGCGATAACGGCAACCCCGATAATTGATTCGCCAGTTTTGGCATCACGGACGAACCCTGCGACCGAGGGCCCCGTCGCCCTGCCGTCGACGCCATCCTTCCCGATCAAAAATAATTTGTTCTCTTCCGGCACTTTCACCGCCTGGATCTGTTTTTGAACGGCTAGAGGGGTTGATTTTTTAATGTCCGATTCCGGGGTTCCCCAGGTAAAATTTGAATTCAACCAGGATGTGATATTTAGCAGGTCTTGTTCAAAATTGTTGCCGAAGGCCAGTTTTTCCGAACGAGCGCGGTTTCTTAATTCGGCTGACTGTCCTTTGAATAGCGCCGTCAACGATCTCAATCCGGATATTTCAAAAAGAGAATCATTTCTCCTAAGAAAATATTGGTTTGCCTCTTTATAGGCCATCGGCTCATCGGCTCGGAACGACTGGGCCACTCTTTTCTGATGGAAAACAAAAACATCAAGTTGTCCATCCATTAGCAACTCATAAAAACCCGCGCCACCATGGCCTGTTGACCTGTTCAGTCTGAAGAACTGGTGATCTCCAATCGAAAAATACTGGATGCGCTCATTCAGCAGCCGTACAAAGTATCCTGCCGTGGGTTCCCTGATGTAAACTTCCTGGTCAGCGAGGTTGTAACCAAGGCTAACGTCCCCGTGAAAAAGCCCATCATAGACCAGTTTCCCGTGCATAGCACTGTCGGCAAGAAAAAATGGGTGTCCTTTCATTCCATGAGCGAAACCGGTGTATTCCGGGCCATTGTAAAGAAAGAGTTCCTGGGCTTTTAGACAAAAGCACCACATCATGAGGCAGGAGGAGAAAACGATCCGAAAGAATGATAAAGACAAGAAGTTAATTTTGGTTGCAATCGTAATAGTTATACAATTTAAAGTTCCCCAAGGAAATTCTCATATTTTTGTTATAATCCAACCATCCCACTCATGCAGGATATCATCATTGACATCAATGGAGTAAATATTTATCAGGGCAAGACGCTCGTCCTCCAGGATGTTAATCTCACCGTGCGAAAAGGAGAATTTGTGTACCTGGTGGGCAAAACCGGATCGGGCAAGTCGAGCCTGCTGAAAACGCTTTATGGCGATCTTTCGCTGAAAGCAGGTTCCTGTTTTGTAGTTGGATTCGATCTTTCCAAAATGGACTGGAAAAAAGTCCCCTTCCTTCGCCGCAACCTCGGTGTGGTGTTCCAGGATTTTCAGTTGCTAACCGACCGCAATGTTAATGACAACCTCAAATTTGTACTAAGGGCAACGGGATGGAAGGATGAGAAGCTGATGGACGAAAAGATCATTGACGTTCTGGACAAGGTGGGGCTGCGTTCCAAGGGTTTTAAAATGCCTTTTGAATTGAGTGGGGGAGAACAACAGCGTGTGGACATTGCCCGGGCCCTGCTGAATTCACCGAAACTGATTCTCGCCGATGAGCCAACCGGCAACCTGGACCCGGAAACATCCGATGAGATAATGAGCCTGCTCGTGCACATCTGCAAAGACTATGACACTGCCATAATCATGGCCACCCACGATTACCCCGTGATCAACCGCTTTCCTGCGAGGGTGGTGAAAACGGAAAGGGGCAAGGTCTTCGACAATGCTACCATATCAGCTGATTAAGTTTCCGGGCAATTTCACCGGGATCAAATAAACGGTCCAACTCCTTTCTTCGAGTTTGCAGCACATCTTCAGTTACCGGGTTTTCGATACAGTGAATAATTTTTGTGAGTATATCCCCGGGATCATCCAGGATAACACACCATGGGTCGAGACCAGAGCCCCTGATGCCTTGAGTATTTGTAATGCATTGCCTTCCACTATAGAGGGCATGCATCAATTTTATTTTCACTCCTGTAGCATTGAAAGAGGGTAAAATATTTACTTCGGCCTTACTCAGCAGCTGTTCCAGCTGCTCTTCTGTTGGATTGGCTACCAGCGTCACCGCGGGATAGTTTCTGAGCCATGACCTCAGTTTTGATGAAGGGTTCCTGCCTGCTACCACCAGCGGGATGTCGATGTTCACGAATACTTCGGTCAAAAGGAACCTCACCGCGGCTTCATTTTCGGGTACGGCCAGGTTGCCATGATAAAGGCATTTGTATTCTGATCTCCCCGAATATTCAAGCGCCGGAAATCGGATAAATACCGGCAGCGTTTCAATTCGATGCGTACCAAATGAATGTTCATATTCATTGGCATCCTGGTCGGACACAGCGAGTATCAGGGAAACCTTTTGGGCCACTTGTTTTTCGTATCGCCGCAACAGGACCGATTCAATCTTGTAATAGCATTTCCGTGTCAGGGATGAGGATGTCTGGTATAACTTTTCGTAATAAACCGATTCGACGTTGTGCAAACGGAGGATCGTCTTTCTCTTGCTGAACCCGGGATGATTCAGGATGAAAGTACAGTGTATTCCTTCCATCAATACAGGGTGATTGTCGTTCAGCAAATTTTCGATCAAAGCCTCGCTACGCCTTGAACTGACGATATAGGGGAGGGAGAATGAAAACCCCTTCCAGCCTTCAGTCCTGGGATAATACGAGATGGAAAGGCAAAATTTTTCCATCTGGTGATGATCGCTGTTTCTCGTTCCGAAACAATGCAGGTGGATGCTGATGCCCTGTTCCCACAAGGCAACGAGTTTGTAATAGAGGTCGTAACGTCCGCCGTGCAACAAGGGGTAGGGGACCTCAAGGCTGATAATATGGAGAATCTTCTCAGGCAAGCTGAAACTGTTGCTGATAAAATCCGATGAGTATTTTTTCTTCCTGATCCCAGTTGAGCTCGTTTCTCGCACTCATACAATTTTGTTGAAGCTGACGGTATTTTTCTTCATCCTCCAGGAGTTTGTTAACGGCTTTCACGATGGTGCCCGTTTGGTTGTCGGGGACGAGCTCCGCAAAATTATATTCATCATTTATCTGGCGATAGGCAGGAAAATCGATGCATACCTGGGGAAGGCCGGCGTGCATGTAGTCGAAAAAGCGATTAGCCAGGGAATAATAAATACTCAGGGCAGAATTGCTAAGTACGTTGATGCCTAGCCAGGCTTGCAGGGTGATAGTTCGTAATGCTTCCGGGAGTAACATGCCCATAAAGATAATTTTATCCTCCAGCCTTTGTTCGGCTACCATGGACCTTGCCCTGGTTATAAAATTCCCATCGCCACAGATAAATAGCCTCGCGTTTATTTCTTTCATCGCCGGGATCAGGGTTTCAAAACTTCTGCCCTCGTTTACCGCTCCCTGGTAAAGTATGAACCTCTCGTTTTTTTCTGGTATGTTCAGGGGAAGTAGTACCGGAAGGTTGCGAATGACCAGATAGTTCATTCCATACAACTTTCTGAATTCCGCGGCGATGGGTTCATTTACCGTGTACCCATTCGTAAACCGCGGGACGAAATTTCTTTCTACCCATTTCCAGGTATTGTATATGGCTGGCCTAGATACGACTTCCTGCATTTCACAGAAGAGTTCGTGGGCATCATAGAATCTTTTCACTCTTTTGAAGGTCGAAACGAGGAAGACCGGAACGATGGTATCCAGGTCGATGGCGCAGATTCCATCCATTTTACGGAAAAGCAGAAAGAAGAAAAGCCTGAGGTTGAATTCAGCATATCCCGTTTTTCCTTTACGGAAAATGCAGGCAAGTCTGTGTTGGCGATAGGCCTGCGTAGTTCCGTCAGCTGTTCGTGGGTTGTTGGTTCCCACGATCGCTACTTCAAATCCATTTTGGATGAGTGACTGGCAGATCCTGATCATCCGCTGGTCGTGGCTCAGGTTGTTGTATACCGCGAAATATATCAGGGGTTTCTTGGTCATCTGGGATCTTCCACTAAGGATAATAATGGAGAATGTGGATAGAGCCCCTTGTGACTGGAATCATATCTGTGTACGATTGAATTTATGGTTTCGCTAAAAAACCAGTTGACCAGGACGATGAAATGGCTGAATTGGGTAAAATGCGTCCCGCCGTCAAGCACGATAGTGCCTTTTCTGCCACAACCAATAAGGATAAATCGAGGGCCCATGAAAGCAATATTAACTGCAATCCGGTGAAAAAAAAGGAAGAGGCAGCACTTAAAAATCAAATAATTGCCTAACTTTGCCGACTTATCCCAAAATGGGTAGCGGACAGAAGCTTAAAAAAAATTTAGATGTCTTATTTAACGAAAGAAAAAGTCTCCAATTTTTTCACTGAATTCGGAGGGAATTCCACAAATACAGGTTCAGTGGAGGGTCAGATAGCCCTTCTTACCGAACGCATTAAACGTATTTCTGACCACCTTCAGAAAAACAAACACGATTTTGCCACCAATCGTGGTCTGATGAAGCTTGTGGGCCAGCGTAAGAGCCTCCTTACTTATATGAGCAAACACGACCTTCAGGGTTACCGTTCGCTTATCGAAAAACTCGGATTAAGAAAGTAATTTCTATATGTACAGGCAGTAAATTATTCCCAACTGTATACACGGTTGGGAATAATTTTTTTTGCTGCTCTCTCCTTGATAATTGTCATAAATAAAATCAACACATGCTTTCCCAACCAATAAATGTAACATTCGATATAGGCGATGGCCGAATGGTCACTATCGAAACCGGCAAACTGGCTCGCCAGGCCGATGGCGCTGTAACAGTTAGACAGGGTAATTGCATCATCCTTGCTACCGTGGTAGCCAACAAGGATCCAAGAGAAGGACAGGATTTTTTCCCGCTTTCGGTTGATTACCAGGAAAAGTTCGCCTCAGCAGGACGAATACCCGGTTCGTTTTTCAAAAGAGAAGCCCGCCTCAACGATTATGAAATTCTCACGAGCCGCCTGATCGACCGGGCCCTGAGGCCTTTATTTCCTGAAGATTATCTATGTGATGTTCAGGTACTTATATCACTTGTTTCGAGTGACTACGAAGTGATGCCCGATTCTCTCGCCTGCCTTGCCGCTTCCGCAGCTCTGGCCGTTTCCGACATTCCTATTAAAGAAATGCTTAGCGAAGTGCGGATATCACGCGTAGAGGGGAAAATGGTCGTTAATCCTACCCGCAGTCAGTTGGAAGCCTCCGACATGGAATTCATCATTGCCGCTACTGACAAGAACCTGATGATGGTGGAAGGCGAAGCCAGTGAGTGTAGCGAAGAAGACCTGGTAAAGGCCCTGGAACTGGCACACCAGGCGATACGCACTCAGATCAGGGCACAGGCAGAACTCCGCGACAAAAAAGGGGTTGGTCCGAAAAGGGATTACAAGAAGCCAGAACAGAACGAGGAAATAAACCGAAAGGTCGTTGAATTCACTACAGAAAGGGTCAACCAGATCGCCAGGGCTGCATCCAGCAAACACGACAGAAGCAGTGCCTTTGATACGCTGAAAGAGGAAATGCTCAAGGCAGTACTTGGCGACGAGCCTACCGACCTCGACAAGAAACTGGCAAAGAAATACTACGAAGACCTCAAATGGGAACTCGTCAGGAACATGATCGTTGACGACCGCATCCGTCTCGATGGGCGTAGTCTCGACCAGGTGAGGCCTTTGGAAATGGAAGTTGACCCGCTTCCCACGCCGCACGGTTCCGCACTGTTCACCAGGGGCGAAACACAATCACTGACCACAGTCACTTTTGGCACGCCACTCGACGAACTCTTGATTGAAAGCGCTGCCAAATCTGTTGATTCGAAATTCTTCCTACACTATAATTTTCCTCCTTTCAGCACCGGCGAAGTAAAGATGATGAGGGGCCAGAGCAGGAGAGAAGTAGGTCATGGCAACCTGGCCATGCGTTCACTCCGCAAAATGATGCCGGGTAACGACTATGCATACACGGTACGGGTTGTCAGCGACATCCTGGAATCCAATGGTTCCTCTTCAATGGCTACGGTTTGTGCAGGTTCCCTCGCACTGATGGATGCGGGCGTGCCCATTCCAAAGCACGTGAGTGGTGTGGCCATGGGACTCATTACCAGGTCCGGTGATGGCAAGTACGCCGTACTGACGGATATACTTGGCGACGAGGATCATCTGGGTGACATGGACTTCAAAGTGACCGGCACGCGCGATGGTATATGTGGCGTGCAGATGGATATCAAGGTTGATGGATTGAGTATGGACACCATGCGGCAAGCGCTTGAGCAGGCGAGGAAAGGGAGGCTGCACATCCTTGATGCGATGTATGAATGTATTCCCGCAGCACGTCCCGACGTGAAACCACACGCACCACGAATGGTGAAGATCTTTATTGACAAAGAATTCATTGGAGCCGTCATCGGACCCGGTGGTAAGATCATACAGGAAATCCAGCGCGAAACAGGCGCAACCATCAACATCGAGGAAGTTGGCAACCAGGGAGAGGTAAGTATATTCTCGCCCGCCCGTGAGGGACTCGACAAGGCCCTGGCCTGGATCAAGGGGATCGTGTCTATGCCTGAGGTTGGTGAAGTGTATGAATCTACAGTAAAATCGGTGATGCCCTATGGCGCTTTTGTTGAATTTATGCCCGGAAAACAAGGGCTCCTGCATATCAGCGAGGTGTCGTGGAAGAGGCTCGAAACCATGGAAGGCGTACTCAATGAAGGAGATACCATCAAGGTAAAACTCATTGGGGTAGATCAGAAAACCGGCAAATTCAAACTCAGCCGTAAAGTACTGATGGCCAAGCCAGAATTCAAGAAATCCGAAAATAATGGTGGCAGTACAAACTAAGAAGGAAATAACTGACGTTCTGGAGAATAACTCTTATATTAAGTAGTGGTAATTACCTGTCGTTTTACCTATTTTTGTTAAGACCACCAATTTCCTAGTCGGGTGAAAGAATTATTACTTATTGCGCTGGCATATCTTATTGGCTCCGTTCCCACAGCAATCTGGCTGAGCAGGGTCTATTTCGGTGTGGATATCCGTGAATATGGCAGCGGCAACTCGGGAGCAACAAACACCTTCCGTGTGCTTGGTCCAAAATGGGGCTCAATCGTAATGACGATCGACATCCTTAAAGGGCTGCTGGCCACAAGTTTGTACATACTCTTACCTTATTATTTAACGAGCGAATGGGACCGGACCAATTTCATGGTCGGCTTGGGTCTGGCTGCAGTAGTGGGGCACATATTCCCCATATGGGCGGATTTTCGTGGGGGAAAGGGCGTAGCCACCCTGTTTGGGATGATTCTCGCCATTCAGCCCCTCGTGGCTGCCTGCTGTGTGGGTGTTTTTATGCTGGTGCTTTATCTCACCCGTTTTGTATCCCTGAGTTCCATCCTGGCCAGTATCTCCTTTGCCGTCTTCATTCTTTTCATCTTCAACGAGCAGGAGCCATTATACAGAGCTTTCGCGATTGCGGTGACGCTAACGGTGATCCTTACCCATCAGAAAAATATCAGTCGCTTGTTGAGGGGCAGTGAGAGCAAAGTACCCATCCTAAAGCATCGCGACAAAAGGCGCGAACGCAGAAGAAATTACAAGTAAACAAAAGTCCCAATTGTTAAATTATTAAGGGCGTCCCACCGTCCGGGTTATATTAGCATCTTGCATAGATGGTATGACAATTGTCTGGTTTCTATTAAAGTAGCATACATGAACAAGTTTCTCTTCGCCGCCATTCTCTTTATTTCCGCAGGTTGCAGCACCAATTCAGTAACGGGCAGAAAGCAACTCGCACTTTTACCCGAGAGTGAGCTTCGCGCCATGGCCACCACGGAGTATCAACAATTCCTTAGTCAGAATAAAGTCGTCTCTGCCTCCGCCAGCAAGGACGCTGAAATGGTGAAAAGGGTGGGACAGCGGCTGGTGGCAGCTATCACCAGTTATTATTCAGAAAAAGGATTAAAAGCTGAACTGGAAGGATACAAATGGGAATACAACCTGGTGGATTCAAAAGAAATTAATGCCTGGGCAATGCCCGGTGGCAAGATCGTCGTGTATACAGGATTGTTGCCTGTTACGCAAAATGAAGCAGCCCTGGCCGTAGTACTCGGTCATGAGATCACACACGCAGTTGCCCATCATGGCAATGAAAGAATGAGCCAGGCAATGGTTGCACAGGGTGTTGGCGTAGTAGGTGGAGTACTCACGTCCGGAAATGCCGCGGTCAGTAATATCTTTAATAACATTTACGGCCCCGCGGCACAGGTTGGGGCCCTGCTGCCTAATTCACGCAAACAGGAACTCGAAGCGGATAAATTCGGATTGATATTCACGGCAATGTCGGGCTACAACCCACAGGAGGCCATTCCCTTATGGCAAAGAATGAAGAAGATGAGCGAAGGAAACCGCCCTCCTGAATTCCTCAGCACGCACCCTGCTGAAGATACAAGAATCACGAAACTGCAGGCTATGATGCCCGAAGCGCTTAAGTACTATAAACCGATGCAGGCCAAATAAAATTTCCCACTCCCGCTATAATAGGCTAATTTTGCAGACCGATTTAGAAATTATTTTAATAATTAAAATCATCATGCATGCTGCAAAACCTGTTGGACAAACTTGAATACACTGATCAGAAAAATCTCCTTATCCAGGGCTTACCTTCATCGATCGAGAAACAATTCGCCAAACTTGCTTTTGCTAAAAACCTTACTCCACTTCTCAAATCCAGAAAAATTGACTTCGCTGTAGTTTTTGTCGTTAATGTGACCCAGCTCAAGTCAATCATGTGTGAGGTGCTTCCTGCACTCCAGGACACAGGAACTTTCTGGATCGCCTATCCGAAAACAGCTTCCAAAATTGCAACTGATCTGAACAGGTCGTGCAGCTGGGATTGTATCCATAATGCCGGATTCGAACATTTCAACGAAGTTGAACTCGACCATGTGTGGATGGCTTCCAGATTCAGGAAGAAAGAACCGGTAAAGAACCTGCGCAAGACTGTCAAGCGGCCAGCCCTGCAGGATGTCGAAGCCTGAGCTAATCTATAATTTTTTCTTTTCTCCCCAACAAGGTCGCAAACCTCGAGTCATTGCGGATCCAGCTGTCTTGGATGGGCACCAGCCATTCGTCGCGTAACTGTGCCAGGGTCTGAACAGTATTATTGAAGTACAGCGTATTGGCCGGAATAAAATCATTTTCAAGGGCATGGGGGAGCTGCGCCATGGGAACCATCTGCACTCTTTCCTTAACAAGGAAGGCCAGGAGTAAACGGTCGAAGAGATGCACATTAAACAACTGTTCGATGTCTTTGACCACCCTAACGGAACTGTCGGTACTGCATCCGCTGACGAGCCCCGAAGCTTTTTCATCGGCTATCATGATGATGAATTGACCGAAAAACAGGTTGGCATATCCTGTAACAGGGGTGCCATGTGAGTTCCAGGTGTTGATAAAGGTTTTAAGGATGTCCTCAATCTCCAGTGCCTCGTGAATGCTGAAAAGTCGGTTAGACTGATAGATCCACACTCGGGATTCAGGATTGAAATCAGATGGAAGGTGTTCTCTGTAGTCGGTGTTCATAGAGCAAAATTATCACTTAATTCCCAATCAGGACATCGAACCTGCAACAAGCTCAGCGATGTCCAGAACAGTTACTGAATCTTCTTTTTCGGTTGTCTTCACACCATCGGTAAGCATGGTATTGCAAAAAGGACAGGCCACCGCAATGATGGTGGCACCGGTGCTTACGGCTTCATCAGACCGCTCTGTGCTGATACGCCTGTTGCCTTTCTCTTCCTCCTTGAACATCTGCGCCCCTCCTGCACCACAGCAGAATCCTTTACTGCGGCATCTTTTCATTTCAACCAGCTCTATATCGAGTGCTTCAAGGACCTTCCTGGGGGCTTCATAAATGTTGTTTGCGCGTCCTAGATAACAGCTGTCGTGATAGGTGATCTTCTTGCCCTTGAAGTCACCCTCTTCCTTCATCACGATACGGCCCGTATCGATCAGTTCCTGGAGCAAAACGGAATGATGGATCAGTTCATAATGGCCTCCAAGTTCTGGATATTCATTTTTCAAAATATTAAAACAATGAGGACAGGCGGTGACGATTTTTTTGACGCCATAATTGTTAAGTATCTGAATATTCTGATAGGCCATCATTTGGAACATGAATTCATTGCCCGACCTTCTGGCGGGGTCGCCGGTACACATCTCTTCTTTGCCAAGAACCGCATAAGATATCCCCACTTTATTCAGGATCGAGATAAACGCACGGGTTATTCGCTGCGCTCTCAGATCAAAACTTCCCGCGCAGCCTACCCAAAACAGCAGATCCGGCTTAATTCCTTCAGCGTTTAATTCAGCCATTACCGGTATTGCCATTTTCCATAATTTTACAGGTTACAAAAATATATTATTTTGCAGCACTAAAACCGGCTAATGCAATTACAACAAGCTGTCAACAATGTATTTGTACAACTTACTGAAACGCTTGGCAAACTAACTGCGGAGGAATATAACCGACCCTGTTCTATGCTGGTGAACAATACTATCGGTCAGCACGTAAGACATATCATTGAATTATTCCAGTGTCTCGAGAACGGTTATGACAAAAGCACAGTAAATTATGAAAAAAGAAAAAGGGATAAGAAGATAGAAACTGACAAGGCTCTGAGTCTTCGGCTACTGAAAAAAGTGTACAAAGACCTCAACAAGCCCGACAAAGAACTCATCCTCGAAGCAACCTATGATGAGGATTCCAATGAGACGATAAAGATCAATACAAATTATTTCAGGGAGGTCGCCTACAATCTTGAACATACCATCCATCACATGGCGCTTATCCGCGTCGGCATCACCGAGATTTCCCAAATAAGTCTTCCGGAAAGTTTTGGGGTGGCCTCATCCACCGTCAAACACAGGAACCAGCAATGTGCACAGTAACCTTCATTCCTTCCGAAAATAGCCTCTACATCACTTCAAACAGGGACGAAAAAACGAAACGAAAATCTGCCCTTGCGCCGAAGGTCTATGAGTATGATACAGGCAAGATTCTTTTTCCCAGGGATGCGGAGGCGGGTGGAACCTGGATAGCAGCGCATGAAAACGGAAATGTGGTGGTCTTTCTTAATGGTGGTTTCAAGGCTCACGTAGCGCAACGGCCATATCGCAAAAGCAGGGGATTGATACTGCTCGACCTCATCGATCATCCCACCCCTTTCAACGGATTTCTTGCCATCAACCTGAATAATATTGAACCCTTCACAGCAGTTATTAGGGACAATGGTCATCTTTTCGAAGCTCGCTGGGATGGGAAAGTAAAACATCAAAAAGAACTCGATCCCGGTCAACCGATGATCTGGTCGTCAGTTACCCTGTACAACGAAGACATCATCAGCAAAAGAAACAGCTGGTTTCAAAAATGGATCTCCGCCAATCCTGATCCCGGGCAGAATGACATCATTCATTTTCACCGGTTCACAGGCGAAGGCGACAATTTCAACGACCTGATGATGAACCGCAATGATGAGATGCGCACGGTAAGTATCACTTCAACCGAAATCAGCGGAAAACATATCGGCATGCAGTACATCGACCTCGCCTCCGACCAGATCTATTCAGAACAGCTGAGTTTTGATGGTTCAACCGTAAAGTGGTGATGAACGTATTCCGTCGTCCTTTCTTTACAAAGCTATTCAACTGGGAATACTGGAGTTTCGGAATGATCTATAACTGGATCTACCCTGTGTGGATTTTTCTTTGCATCAGGGCCAGATCGTTCTTCTTTTTTGCGGCAGCCAATCCTGTCATCAGAAATGGAGGTTTCCTGAACGAATCTAAAAAAGACATCTATGCCATGATGCCGGATACCCTGTATCCACGCACAGTCTTTTTCAAAAGAGGAGATCAGCCGGATTATGTCTGGGAACAATTGTCGGAAGTAGGATTCAGTTTTCCGATGATCGGCAAGCCAGACGTTGGTGGCAGGGGAAGGGGAGTAAAGATCTTAAAAACCAGAGAGGATATTTTCGCATACACTGAGGCCTCAATAGTAAACTTTCATATCCAGGAATTCGTGGATTTTCCGCTGGAAGCGGGGATATTTTATTATCGGATGCCGGGCCAGGAAACCGGAGTTCTCAGTGGTATTGTTAGAAAAGAATTTCTCACGGTCGTGGGAGATGGGCGAAAAACGGTGAGGGAATTATTGCAGACGAACAGCAGGCAAATGATCTATCTGGCAAAACTCGAAGCCATGTATGGACACGGACTGAACCGGGTGCTACCTGACGGCCAGAAAGAATTGCTTGTTCCAATTGGCAATCATGCGAGGGGCGCCAAATTCCTGGACGATTCACACCTCATCGATGCGCAGCTTACGGCAGTCATCGACAGAATTTGCCGGGAGCTTCCCGAATTTTATTTTGGACGGCTCGACATCAGGTACAATAGCTGGGAGGATTTAAAAGAAGGCAAAAATTTTGTTGTGATCGAAGTGAACGGAGCCGGTTCGGAGCCGACGCATATCTATGATCCCAGGCATTCGCTTTTTTTTGCCTGGAAGGAGATCATCCGTCACTGGATCATCCTGTGGAAGATCAGCAGGATCAACCATCATCTCGGCCATCGGTATCTTAGCGTGTGGGAGGGTATTGAGATGTTCCGCGAAGACAAGGTCCATTCAAAGCTCCTGAAAAAAATGCCGGAATAAACATGCAACGACTACTCCGTATATTCTTTACCGGTATGTTTATCAGTTTCCTGGGTTCACTTCCCCTGGGAACATTAAATGTGTCGGCGATGCAGATCGCAGTAGCTGATGGCATCAGGCCCGCCCTGTATTTTTCATTTGGAATGTTGATCGCCGAAATCGTTTATGTGAGGATCTCACTGGTGGCGATGAAGTGGGTGTTCAGCCATAAAAGTTTATTCCGGTGGCTGGAATGGATCACCATCGTGATCATCCTCGCACTGGCGATTTCCAGTTTTGTCGCTGCTGCGGATCCCCGGGTAAAGCACAACGTGTTGTTATCGGGAAACATACATCGCTTCTGGCTGGGCCTGATGATGAGCGCCCTAAACCCCGTACAGATACCTTTCTGGTTCGGGTGGAGCACCGTTCTTTTTACAAAAAAAGTGCTGAAACACAGGAACAGCGATTTCAATATTTATATTGCCGGCATTGGCATCGGCACTTTTTTGGGGAGCCTGGTCTTCATCTTTGGTGGGCGGTTGATTGTAGACAGCCTGAACGCGAATCATCAGGTGTTCCAGCTGGTGATCGGCTGCATCTTCCTGATAACGGCGATCATTATGTGCTGGAAAATATTTCACAAGAAGAAAAAGAAAACGCCATCAACTTAAGAGGGGGGCGTTTGGGCGATCCACTGGTCCCTGTCGTCGGGGTTAAACTTCCAGGGGGCAAAATTATTCTCAATATTTGCATTCATTGCGTTCCATTCTGCGGGAGCATTGCTTTCTTCCATAATCAGTGACCTGCGCAATTCCAGGATGATCTCGAGCGGGCTGATGCTCACCGGGCATTCTTCAACACAGGCGTTACAGGTAGTGCAGGCCCTGAGTTCTTCGGCAGTAATATAGTTGTGCAGCAGTGATTTTCCGTCTTCTTTGAAATTCCCCTTGTTTTGATGAATGTTTTTCCTGATGTCCTCCATCCGGTCGCGGGTATCCATCATGATCTTTCGGGGCGAAAGCAGCTTACCCGTTTGCGTTGCCGGACAGGCACTGCTGCATCTTCCGCACTCGGTACAACTGTAAGCGTCAAGCAGGTTACGCCAGCTGAGGTCCTGTACATCCTTCGCTCCGAATTTCTCCGGAGCAGCGGCACCGGAGGGAGCGAGTTCGGGTTGCATGGCATAAAGCACCTCGTTCTGCACCGAAGGCATGTTTTTCATCTGACCCTTTGGAGGGAGTCGTGTATAATAGGCATTTGGAAAGGCAAGGATAATATGCAAATGTTTTGAGAAAGGAAGATAATTGAGGAAGACCAGTATTCCCGTGATATGCAACCACCAGGCAGTCCGTTCAGTAACTACCAGCGTCGATTCGCTCATGGTCCCAAACAGTGGTTGAATGAGACCCGAGACCACGAAGTTGCCGGTGTAGTGATCGGCATAGCCCGCAAAGCCACGCTGTTGCAACAGGGTATCTGTAGCATTCATGGTTAGCAGCAGGGTCATCAGGATGATCTCGGTGATCAGGATCAGGTTGGCATCGGTCCTCGGCCAACCAGCCAGGTCGCGGCTCCGAAATCTGCGGATCTTCAGCCAGTTCCTCCGGATAAGAAAAATTACACAGCCCACCAACACACCTGCGGCCAGGAATTCGAAGAAGTTGATCACAAAATGATAAAAGCCTCCGAGCGGCGGAGCAAAGAGACGGTGCGAACCCAGCAGACCATCGAGAATGATTTCAAGCACTTCTATATTTATGATCAGGAATCCCGCGTAAATGATAAAATGAAGCAGGGCCACAATGGGTTTACGAAACATTTTTTTTTGACCGAAGGCAAGCAACAGAACGTTCTTCCATCTTTCAGCTGGCCGGTCGGAATAGTTTTCGTCCCTGCCCAGATTGATATTGGCCCTGATATCCCTTACCTTGATAGTGAAGAAGAGAATCGCCGATCCCAGGAGAATGATGAATAAAATCTGCTGCAGGTAGGGCATGCATGAAGGATTGGGTGGGGGCTAAGTTACCATTTAAAAAGTTTGGTTGCAATTGGTTTATTGCAGTCCACCCGTTAGTTTTGACAAAATTTCGGTATGGCCAGAAAACACATTCTTGATGCAGGCGCAGTAAAAAGCAAACTTCAAAGAATGGCACTGGAGATCGTTGAAAACAACCTGGAAGAAAAAAGCCTCATCCTCGTGGGCATCCGTGAGAAGGGATCAGTGATCGCGAGAAACATAGAAAGAATTCTCAATGAGCTTAGCGGGTTCAGTATCGAATTAATTGAATTGTCGATCGACAAGAAACACCCCGGCAAGGTCGAGATCACAAAAGCATCCGGCTTTGATGGGCAGGTGGTTATCCTGATAGATGATGTGGCGAGCAGTGGCAGAACGATGCTGTATGCATTAAAACCCTTTCTGGAATTTCATCCCAGGAAGATCCTCACACTGGCTCTTGTTGAGCGCACCCACAAACTTTTTCCAATAAATCTTGATTATATCGGCCTCTCAGTGGCCACTACTCTCCAGGAACATATCTATGTGGAAGTAAGCGGTGAAACGGTAACCGGTGCTTACCTGGAATAGTTTTTTCAAACACGTTTCAGAATTTGATCACGTGAAAAAAAATCTTGCCTTTTGAATTCAGCTCCAGCGCCGGAGCGGGTACCTTGATCGCGTTCAGGACAAACAACACGGACTTCAACCATTTTTTTCTCACGGGGATCCTTGTGAGATCGATATCTGGCGAAAGAAAGAATCGACGCAATCGCGGAGACGATGAGTAATCAAAAACCCTCCCTTCCTCATCTGTCCAGATATTGGAGCGGCCACCAAGCAGGTTGGCAGACCCGTAGCCCGCAGCAAGATTCAACCATGGAGGTATGCGGCTATCCTGCGCAAAGGATCTCAGGTTTATGCTAAGCCAATAGGTCTGTGAATTATAATCTTTGAGAAAATGTTCGGGCAAACTGGTTCCGAAGAGTTCATCCCGTCTCTGCCTGGTGGCCGATGAATAATCTGCGGGCCAGTAACTCATCTTCACCTGTACACGTTGTTCCTTCCAGTGGATGTCCTGGAAAGCAAATAAAGAAGCACCAAAAAGGTTGGCCGCCATGTCACCCCAGCTAAAGCCCCAGGCTGCAGAATAGGCATCCTGGAATTCAATAATTGATTCGTAAAGTATTCCACCACCAGCACCCATCAGGGCCGCAGTCTTTGGACTTACCCCCGACCATCGCCACGACGCTGCCGAAGCCCTGCTCAATCCATAGGTACTCCAGATATGACCGGCCTTGTCCATTTGGTTCCATTCCGCATTGTCATTAAAGCTGTGAAAGGTGGTCCTTTTGAAACCGGCATACCAGGCATTGTTAAGCGCCAGAAAGGAACCCGCCCACAGTCCCGTGTGTATGCCCGAGGTCAGCAGGAGCCGGGGTTTGTTTACCCCTTTCCGGACGGCAGTATCGGGTTGCGCCAACAGCGGATACTGATGAAGGAGGAAACTAAAAACAATAAGAGTAAACCGTGTTCTCAATGGTTTGTATTTAGCCTGTATACTAACGCTGGGCCTAGCGTTATATTTGCATATATCACTAATGTTCGCGACTTTAGTACCTCTCAAAAAAGCACTATTTTATGGATGATGCAATTCTGCAAAGATCTTCTGCATGGCTCAACGGAAACTTCGACGAGGAGACCAAATCGACTGTAAAAAAGCTTCAGAAGGAAAACCCGGCCGAACTGGCCGATGCCTTCTATCGCAACCTCGAATTCGGAACCGGAGGACTAAGAGGGATCATGGGGATTGGCACCAACAGGATCAACAAATATACGGTAGGTATCGCCACCCAGGGTTATGCGAATTACCTGAAACAAACTTATCCTGGTGGTATCGTAAGAGTGGCTATCGCGCACGACAGCCGCAACAACAGCCGGCAGTTTGCGGAAATCGTAGCCAATGTGATGGGGGCAAATGGCATAAAAGTATTCCTGTTTGAGGACCTTCGGCCCACACCTGAATTGTCGTTCGCCATTCGCCAGCTGGGTTGCCAGGGTGGGGTAGTGATGACCGCTTCCCACAATCCGAAAGAATACAATGGATACAAGGCCTATTGGAGCGACGGCGGCCAGTTGGTGCCACCGCATGATAAAAATGTGATCAGGGAAGTGGAGAAGATCGCTTCTGTGGATGACGTGAAATGGGCTGGAGGCGAAAGTAATATCACCATCATCGGCAAGGACATTGATGAGGAATATATAAAAATGCTGAAGACACTATCGGTTTACCCGGAAGTGATTGCCAGGCAACAGAATCTCAAAATCGTTTATACACCCATTCATGGTACGGGCATCACGCTGGTGCCGGCGGTACTGAGCCGTTATGGTTTCAGCAACGTGACCATTGTACAAGAGCAGGCGATCCCCGATGGGAATTTCCCGACGGTGACATCACCGAATCCCGAAGAGAGCGAAGCGATGAGCATCGGGCTGCAAAAAGCAACGGAGATAGACGCAGACATCCTGCTGGGTACCGACCCTGATGCGGATCGGGTAGGGATTGGCGTGAAAGACGGGGATGGAAACTGGATACTGCTTAATGGGAACCAGACTGCTGTCCTTGCTTTCAACTACATGATCGAAGCAAGAAAGGCAAAGGGAATTGCCAAGTCCAACGACATGGTGGTGAAAACCATCGTCACCACCGACATGATCGATGGAATTGCAGCGGCCAATGCCATCAAGTGCTACAATGTACTTACCGGATTTAAGTGGATTGCCGAACTGATCAGGGAAAAAGAATCCAGTGAAAATTATGTGATCGGGGGAGAAGAAAGTTATGGGCTGATGATTGGGTCGAAACTGCGGGATAAGGATGCAGTGGCTGCAGTGGCGGTGCTTTGCGAGATGGCGGCCTATGAAAAGGATAAGGGAAAAACACTTTACGAAAAGCTTATTGAGTTGTATGTAAAATATGGCTACTACAAAGAAAACCTCATTTCGATCACCAAGAAGGGGATGAATGGGCAGAAGGAAATCGCCGCAATGATGGAGACCTATCGTTCTTCGCCTCCAAAAAAGATCAATGGATCACCAGTGGTAAAACTGCTGGATTATGAAATCAGGAAGGGAAGGAATCCACAGAACGATGAACAATGGGATATCAAATTACCAAAGTCGAATGTGCTGCAGTTCATCCTCGCAGACGGGTCCAAAATCTCGGCACGACCATCAGGAACAGAACCCAAGATAAAGTTCTATTTCAGCGTGAACGCGCCACTGCCCTCGGCCGGCGATTTCAACAAGGTTGATGCAGAGTTGAATGAAAGGATTAAGAGAATAATCAGTGATTTGAAGTTGGACTAAAGTCAAAGCTTGCGCTTTCTTAGATCACCTGCTCACTAATCTTTCCCGTAGTTTTATTTTTAAGGATCAGTTTGCGTGAACCGTAGTGCGTCATCTCATCCTTCACCAGGTAATGATCCTTGTCGTATTCAACAAGATTACTCTCCTTACCAACTCCCTCGCGACCACGCCAGATGTCGAGCTCAACCGGCTCCCAGCGCTTTGACTTTACCGATTTATAAGCAGCATCCATGACCACATTACACACGTAACCGTCGTAAAAAGTTTCCTTTGGCTTTGAGCCATTCTCAATCGAATTGAACATGTCCGTAAACATGTGATTGTATCCAAGGTCGTTCAATTCGTCACCCACGGGAAACAGCCAGCCGGTATTGCTTTCCGCTTTTTCTGCCACATAGTCTGCTCCCTTGCCCGTGGTAAACATTTCAAACCCGGTGCGCAGGAAATTATTCAGCCAGATCGTTCCTTCAGATCCCATCACCTCATCGCGCAGGTCGAGCCCGCCGCGGAAGGTCCAGCTGACCTCGAACTGGCCAATGGCGCCGTTTTCATACTTCACCATGCCGATGGCATGATCTTCTGCTTCGATCGGTTTCACCTGTGTGTCGGCCCAGCACATCACCTCCACCGGCCTGATGTCCTTGCCGATAAAACTTCTTGTGATCTCGATACAATGACAGCCAAGGTCAAGAATACAACCACCGCCCGCCTGTTCGAGGTTCCAGAACCAGTCGCTGTGCGGGCCGGGATGCGTTTCTCTTGACCTTGCCCACAGCACGCGACCGATGGCGCCTGCCTGCACGCTTTCCTGTGCCTTGAGGAATTTTGGCGTATAAACAAGGTCTTCAAGGTATCCATTGAAGATCCCCGCCTTTTCCACGGCTTCCAGCATTCGCCTGGCTTCCTGGCCGTTTCTGCCTAACGGTTTTGTAGTAATGACGGCTTTCTTATGCTTGCAGCACAACATCACAGCGGGTTCGTGAAGATTGTTCGGCAGCGAGATGCACACAATATTTACATCCGGATTGGCGATCGCTTCTTCCATATCCGTTGTCTGATGCGCCACATTATAGTCCTTTGCAAAGCTCGCGGCGCTTTCCGCGCGGCGGGAATAAATACTTACAATCTTGTCCTTGCTTCTTTGTCCCTGTAATGAGTCGGCATAAAATCTTCCGATGAAACCGGATCCAAGCATCGCTATTTTCTGCATTATTTTGGAATTTTAGGTGTGGTAATTTTGTCCCTGAAAAAAATGATGAATAGTATTAGAACGGCCGCCGCAATACCCGCAGGAACCATCCAGATGCCCAGCCAGTTGTGGGTCTGCCCGGTTTTGTAGTGGTCAACAACAAAGCCTGAGAACCTGGTGCCGATATACATGCCCACGCCATAGGTGGCGAACGTGAACAAACCCTGCGCGGAATTCTTGATTTTCTCCCCGGCTTTCTTCTCTGTGTACATGTATCCCGTAACAAAAAAGAAATCATAACAGATGCCGTGCATAATTATGCCGGCATAGAGCAACCATTCATTCGAACCCATGTCTCCGCTACCAAAGGCGATATACCTGACGATCCATCCAAGCATACCCAGGATCAGCATATTCTTTACTCCAATCCGGTTAAAGAGAAAAGGAATCGCAAGGATAAAGAGACCTTCCGAGATCTGTCCGAGGATCATTTTACCGGCCGCATTCTCCATTCCTTTTTCCACCAGGAACAGGTTGGCAAATCCATAATAAAACGACAGCGGTATACAGATCAGGATAGCTGAGATAAAAAAGACAAGATAGGACCGGTTTTTGGCCAGCACTATTGCATCGGCCCCAATAGATTTAGAAAGCGAACCTGCCCCGCGACCCTTGGCTGGTGTGTTTGGAAGAAAAAAACTGAGGATGCCCAGTGCAGCCGAGGCAATAGAGGCCATCACAAAAGTGGTCGATGTTTTTTCAATGCCGAGGTTGCCAATAAGAAAACCGGCAATGATCCAGCCGAGGGTGCCAAATACCCTTATCCAGGGAAACTGTTTGCCCGGATCATTCATCTGCACAAAAGCGATATTATTGGACAGCGCAATCGTTGGCATGTAGAGTAGTGAATACAAGAGTATGATCCAGTAGAAGGCTGTGTTGTCGACAATCTTTGTGGCAAGGAATAAGACGAGGGCTCCCACGAGATGCAAGACAATCATGACCCTTTGCGCAGGAAAATACCGGTCGGCAATCATGCCGACAAAAAATGGCGAGATCATGGTAGCAATAGCCAGGGCACTGTAGGCATCCCCGATCTGTACGTCACTGGAGTGAAGATTGACGCTCATGTAGGTGCCCATGGTCACATACCAGGCAGCCCAGATAAAATATTCAAGGAACATCATCGAGGTCAGCAATACACCCGTCTTCGCCTTCATAATAAAAATTGAGTAATCAAATATACAGTGCAGACCGTCCTTTTGATG
Source organism: uncultured Chitinophagaceae bacterium (assembly GCA_963808065.1). Lineage (GTDB taxonomy): Bacteria > Bacteroidota > Bacteroidia > Chitinophagales > Chitinophagaceae > Flavitalea. Next base: position 59,434 of record CAWEEK010000002.1, on the reverse strand, counting down.
GAATACGGGACAATAATTCTGAATATGGTCAGAAGGGAATTCCGAGGTTGATATAGGACCTCAGTTTCCTAGACTGATCGCTATACATAGCGCTGACCTCGAGGGGGCCAAGCGCGAAATTATATCCAAGGCTCAGGGCATAACCCGAAAGAAAATTGGGCTTTTGAAGTAGGTTGTTGGTGCTGACAAAATTGTTGAACCCTCCATTTGCCCTGGCCATGAGATACAGATTGTTGTACATCTCATACCTCACCCCAATCTGCAGGGCGGCGATACTCGGGGTATTGATCGTGTTCTCCTCCAGGCCGGCAAACAAAATCTGATTGCGCATGGTCTTGGTCATTCCCCCGATCAAAAAGTCATTCAATATGCTCTGGCGATAATTGAAATTCACACCCAGCTGACCCATGCTGGTCAGGGTTAGTCTGTTGGAGACTGGAACATAACCCTCTCCATTAAGAATCAGCCGCTGGTAGTTGCCAAAAGAAATACCCAGGGAATCTGTGTTTGAAATGGGTTCCCCATTTGAATAGTATGTAAGCCTGGGGCTTTGGTCGAATACCCATCCAAATTCCCCTTCGATCCTCAGACCCCGGACGGGATAGATATTTTTATTCAGGGTGTTTAGCGCAAAAAAGCCATAGGATGTCAAATAGTTGTTCTTGCCACGGATCTCTAATTCGGACTGCAACGATGGCTTGTAACTCAGCCATTCAAAACGGGTTCCGGCGCCAATCGTAAACCGCCTGTCCATGGAATATTCAATTCTTGCCGAAGCTTTGAATTGCTGCTGTCCATAGAACCCGTCTTTTGTAAAACGGTCATAGGTCGACACATCAAAATTGTCGTATTGCGTTCCAAGAATCAAAGCAAGGTGTTTGCCCCTGCCGAGGTATTGCAGGTGCTCAGCCCGTGCCCGGAAATTCTCTCCCAGGTTGATCGTTACCAGGTCGCGGGAGTGGGAGAGGATAAAATTCCGGCTGGTAAGATTGCCGATCAGACTAATGCCCGTAAAAGTGTTGTAGTGTATGGCCAGTTTGGCAAATGAAGCCGGATTTTCAACCACGTCAAATTTGATCTTTACAGCGCCATCCCGCCTTGGCTCCAGGGAATAAACAATGCGGCTGTAATACCTCGTCCCAAAAACCTTCCTCACCATTTTCGACAGCCGTGTTGAAGTGTAGTAAGCGCCAGGTTCGAAACGCATGGTGTGTTTGAAAAAATCGTCGGTTGTACGGTTCAGCCCATTGATTTCAATGTCGGAGATCTTAATGGAATCTACCACGGGAAGTTTATGTTGCTTCACGCCACGTTTACCATATTTCAGGTCAAGGGAATCTGCAAGATGCCTGAGTGTCGGATACAATGAATCTCCCTGCTTTATGCCTACATCCATGATCTCGTCGGCCCTGTTGAAACCCGCCGCGCTGAAATTGTCCAGTGGCATGTGCACATAAAGATCACAGAGCTGGATATCGTCTTTGCTTGAAGAAGCTTCTTTGAAGAACACGATCTGTAGCAGGATCTGCAACGCGTTGGTCACTTTTTCTTTGGGTAGCAAACCCGTGGCCACCCTGCTTCCGATGATATAGTCGGCACCCATTTCCTTTACATCCTTTACCGGAAAATTTCTGACCAGCCCGCCATCGATCAGGCTCCTGCCATTGTTTTCAATCGCGGTAAAAAAAGAAGGGATGGCCATGCTGGACCGGATGGCGGTGATGATCTCACCACTGTCAGAGACCACGGCTTCACCAGTCGACACATCGGTACTTATGCATTTGAAGGGAATGTTGAACTTTCCAAAATCCTTCACATTGTATACAGGGAAGAAGAGATCGGCGAATTTCAACCAGAGTTCTTCTCCTTCGAGCACCCCGCTGGGCAAACGAAAACCGTGATTCACCCAGGGGAGTTCAATGGCATACTTGCTGTATTCCTCCTTTTCTTCCATCACGATGGCCCTAAGGGAGGACTGATTGGTGAATAATTCGCTCCAGTCGATTTTACGAAACAATTTTTCAATTTCAATACCAGAATAGCCGACAGAGTACAAGGCGCCGATGATACTGCCCATGCTGGTTCCTGTCAGATAATCTACACGAATCCCCGCGGAGTCAATAGCCTTCAGCAGGCCAATATGAGCAACGCCCTTGGCACCGCCGCCGCTGAGAGTTAATCCGATTTTTGGTCGGCGTGTATTGTTACGTTGTGCCTCAACGTTAGTAGTGACAAAAAAACATAAAAGAAACAGGAGGTTATGAAGATGCTTCATACAGAATCGGTTCATGATCCGGCCTGGGCTTCCAGCTCCATAATTTTCTCGAAGATTTTCTCATAGTCGGCATTTAGCTTCTCCAGTTCCGAACTCGCATACTTGTATTCCGACTCGCTTGCCGTGAATTTATCTTTATCTGAATAGATCTGTGGATTACCCAGGGCCTTTTCGGCTTCCGACTTCAGATTATTTAGTTTCGCTATCCTTGCTTCCAGTTCCTGGAAAATTCTTTGTTGTTTTTGCAGTTCTTTTTTTAATTCCTTGTTTACCGGTTTTGAAGGGGTGGGAGCAACAGCGGTCGTCGCCGGCTCGGGTTGTTTTTCCTTTTTCGGCTTTGCGGGTTTGGCTTCGGCCTTCAGACTTCTTTCTTTCCAGTCGGCCCATTCGTCATAGGTTCCAATAAACTCCCTGATCTTGTGATCGTCGATCTCCCAGATCTTGTTCGCAGTTTTTTGAATGAAGTAACGGTCGTGACTTACCAGGATCAGGCTGCCCATGTATTTATTTAGCGCATCGATCAGGAGATCGCAGGAGTGCATGTCTAGGTGATTCGTAGGTTCATCCAGCATAAGAAAATTCGCCTTGCTCACCATGGTTTTTGCCAGGGCCACCCTTGCTTTTTCTCCGCCACTGAGTACCCTGATCTTTTTCTCAACATCATCACCACTGAAAAGAAAACACCCGAGCAGTGTCCTGAGTTCCAGTTCGGTCTGCTGGCTTCCGGCATTCTTCATTTCGTCAAGCACCGTATTGTTCAGGTTGAGGGCTTCCAGCTGGTGCTGGGCATAAAAACTGGCTTCAACATTATGACCCCATTTTCTTTCACCATCAAAATCTTCCGTGCCGGCAATGATTCGCAGCAGGGTAGACTTTCCTTTTCCATTTGCACCGATCAGGGCGATCTTGTCGCCACGGTTGATTTCCGCAGCGGCATGATCGATGATCACGTTTTCTCCAAATCGTTTGGTGACATCTTTCAAGGTCACCAGTATCCGGCCAGGTTCCTTGTCGATCCGGAAATTGATCCGCATGTTGGGCCTTTCAAGGGAAGTCTCTTCCAGCTTTTCCAGCCTGTCGAGTCGCTTGACGGCACTCTGTGCCTGCGCGGCCTTGCTGGCCTTTGCCTTAAAGCGTTCTATGAATCTTTCCTGTTGACGGATATAATCCTGCTGGTTTTCAAATGCACGCTGCGCCAGTTCCATTCTCAACTCTTTCTCGGTTTCATAGAAAGCATAATTGCCATTGTAGATGTGCAGCTGCCGCTGGTATAGCTCTACGATTTTGGTGACCATCCTGTTCAGGAAATATTTATCATGGCTCACGATCACTACAGAACCCTGGTAATGCTGAAGGTATTTTTCAAGCCATTCAATGGAAGGCAGATCAAGGTGATTCGTTGGCTCATCCAGTAACAGCAGGTCGGGCTGCTGCAGGATCATCTTGGCCAGTAAGACCCTCATTCTCCATCCCCCGCTGAATTCCTTGAATGGCCTGTTCAGATCGGCGTTGGCAAAACCAAGTCCCTGCAGCACCTCTTCTGTTTTATGGTGTATATTATACCCGTCGAGGGTGTCCATTTCATGCAGCTTGTCGGTATACAGGTGTAGCAGCGTTTCCTGTTCCGGGCTATCGGCGACGGTATGTTCCAGCTGGTTGCCGATCACCTCAATTTCTTTTTCCAGTTGAAGCACTTTTTCAAAAGCGCCGAGGGCAACCTGGAGGATGGATTCACCAGTTTCAAAACTTAGCAGGTCCTGGTGCAGATAGCCGACGCTGGTACTCCGGCTTCTCTCCACCGTCCCTTCCGAAGGAAGGTATTCACCCACGAATACTTTGAGCAGGGTAGACTTACCCGTTCCATTGTAACCGATCAGCCCGATACGCTCCTCCGGCTGTATATGCCAGGTAGCATTCTCCACGATTACTCTTGCACCAAATTCAAAGGTTACGTTTGTTAGTCCAGCCAGCATAAAATCACACAGGTTTGTTAAAAGGCGATGCAAAAATATGACAATCAACCCGGATACCTTTTAACAACTACCTTTGCGAAAATTCGCTGAGTTTATGAGAAAACTGGTGATACCAATCGTGCTGTTGCTGGTAGCCTTCTTCATCTTCAGGGCGCTGACCAAGGAGCCCGAAAAAACCCGGCCTGCCAAGCCCGAACCCATCTCAGTGGGAAAGCAATCCGCAGGGTTTATGACTTCCTTCAAGTCCTTACTGGATTCCTACTATAAGCTCAGGGACGCCTTTGTTGAAGGGAACCTGGCCTCTGTCGATAAAATGAATGCCATCGTTAAAACTGCCGCCGACAGTTTAAGGATCGATGACATCCAGGGCGACACTGCCGGGACGATACGCGAGACCGCCCGCTACTTCAGCGGCACCATCGGAACCACGGCCGGCACGCTCGCCAGCAAAAAAGATATTGAAGCCAAGCGAAAAGAATTTGATGTGCTTACCGATGCCCTCTGGAACCTGACCAGAACGGTAAAGTTTAACGGCCAGAAAATATATTATCAGTATTGCCCAATGGCTTTTGACAATAAAGGAGCATACTGGTTGAGCCAGGAAAAGGAAATCCGCAATCCTTATTTCGGCAGTAAGATGCTCACATGCGGGGAGACGGCTGATTCGGTGGACTACAGTAACTGACAACTATGCGTGCAATTCTTCTCGTGGTTTTTGTTGCAATCACCGTAACTGCCTTTCCGCAAAAGAAGTATACCATCAGCGGGTATGTTCGTGATTCGTTATCTGGAGAATCACTGATCAGCGCCTCTGTTGCCCTTGAGGGTCAGACCAAGGGCATCAACAGCAATCAATATGGCTTCTATTCCATCACCCTCCAGGAGGGCAGTTACCGGGTCGCTGCCAGCTTCACCGGATATCAGCCCATCGATACACTGATCGAACTCCATAGCAACCAGGTAATCAATTTCAATCTCCTGCAAAGGGCGCTGCTGACCGAAGTGGTGATCTCCGCAGTAAGAAAAGATAATAATGTGCGCGCGGCCCAGATGGGCAAGATCGACCTGTCGGTGAACCGGATCAAGTCGCTTCCTGTGCTGATGGGAGAGGTGGACATACTAAAAACCCTCCAATTGTTACCCGGTATACGGAATGCAGGCGAAGGCAATACCGGCATGTATGTCCGTGGCGGCGGTCCCGACCAAAATCTGATCATGCTTGATGACGCCATTGTGTACAATTCGGCGCATCTCTTCGGTTTCTTTTCGATATTCAACTCCGATGCGATCAAAAATATTTCTGTGATAAAAGGAAGCATGCCGGCGCAATACGGGGGCAGACTTTCATCCGTGCTTGATGTGGCCATGAAGGAAGGAAACATGAAAAAATATGAGGTGGAAGGCGGGCTGGGGCTCATAGCCTCAAGAATCTCCGTGCAGGGACCAATAAAAAAAGACAAGGCTTCATTCATCGTGTCGGCGAGGCGCACTTATTTTGACGTACTCACCAAACCATTCATTAGCAAGTCGAGCGATTTTTATGGTTCGGGTTACTATTTCTACGACCTGAATACCAAGGTAAACTACAAGTTCTCGGACAAGGACAGAATTTACCTCAGCGGATATTTTGGCAGAGACGTTTTTACCTTTAACAACAGGGAAAGGGCTTTCAAGGCCGACATTCCCTGGGGTAATTCCACAGCCACGCTTCGCTGGAATCATGTGTTCAACAGAAAACTATTCGCAAATACCACCGTGGTGTACAACGACTACAAGTTTGCATTTGGCGCCACCCAGAAAGATTTTCAAATCAAACTCTCTTCGGGCATCAGGGATCTGAATGCCAAGCTAGATTTTGATTACTATCCTGCTGCGGGGCACCGAATCAAGTTTGGCGGGTTGTATACCTATCACACATTTGTTCCCAACGTGGTGTCGGGAACGCAGGGTGAAACTACTTTCGAGCCAAACAATGACAGTAAAAAGTTTGCCGGCGAGATGGCTGCCTATATCCAGGACGAATGGGACATCACCAGCAGGATCAATGTGAACGCCGGTCTGCGCTACAGCGGGTTTACCCAGCTTGGTCCATATACGATTTATCAGCGCGACGTGGATGGAAATAAAACCGACAGCAGTGTGTATGGCCGCGGGAATGCCGTGAAAACCTATGGCGGTCCCGAGCCAAGATTGACCTTACGGTATAGCATAGACGATGAAACATCCTTGAAAGCGGGCGTGACCAGGAACCTTCAGTATATTCACCTGGTTAGTAATGCCGGGTCCACGCTTCCAACCGACCTTTGGGTTCCGAGCACCTACAGGGTGAAACCGCAGATCAGCTGGCAATATGCGGCGGGTTTGTTCAAAAACTTTCGTGACAACGAGTTTGAAACATCGCTTGAGGTGTATTACAAGGACATGCGCAACCAGATCGAATACGGTGAAGGGTATACGCCTTCGCTCAATGATCCGGAAGATGATTTCGTTTTTGGGCGCGGCTGGAGCTATGGAGCGGAAGTTTTTATCAACAAAACGCGGGGCCGTTTGACTGGCTGGATAGGATACACCCTGTCTTGGACCTGGCGCAAATTTGAGGGACTGAATGATGGAGAAAAATACCCAGCCAAGTACGACCGCAGGCACGATCTTTCGCTTGTGGCCAGTTACGAGTTTTCAGACCGATGGAAATTCTCAGGAGTGTTTGTCTATGGATCAGGTAATGCCACCACACTGCCCGAAAGATTTTACATTGTCGATGGGGTGCTGACACAGGAATACAGCAAGGTGAACCAATACAGACTGCCCTCATATCATCGACTGGATCTGTCGGCTACCTACACGCCAAAAAAGAAACCCAACAGGAGGCTTGAACAAAGCTGGGTATTCAGTGTATACAATACTTACAGCAGGTTAAATCCTTATTTTATCTATTTTGATCAGACGGGGAGCGCCTATGATGGCAGCCTCGAGATAAATGCATTACAAGTTTCACTTTTTCCGATTATTCCTGCCGTGACCTGGAACTTCAAATGGTAGATATCAGGGAGTATATTTAAATACTACCATCGCATTTTGTTGTTCCGTTGAAGTGATCCGCACTTCGTATTGCTGAGTGCCCGTGTCCACGATCATCAGCGAAGTATTTGGCGGGATCTCTCCAAGATTTTCAGCCACCATTACCAATTGATGCTGCGTGATCTTTTTGTCCAGGTTGAGAGTAAGTTCGATTGCTTTTTCGGTGAGGCGTTGTTTTGAGATCAGCAGTTTATTATCGAGGTAGACCGAAACCGTGTCGTTGTCCACGGTTCCATTGTCATAGATCTTCAGTGAAATCCTGCCGGATGAAGTAGTAATGGTTCTCACCAGTTCATTTTTCCTGGCCGTCAACACCCTTGGGATGTCGATGGCAGGCGATTTCTTCCCGAGCATTTTGCTAAGACTGTCTTCTGGAATTTTTGCCAGGTTGTTGTTTCTCGGATTCGATAAGTCTCGGGGTGGCTTCGGCACAGTGGGTTTTGCAGGACGTTTCTTGGGAGCGGGTTTGGTGGCAAGTGGCTTTGAGGGAAGCTCAGATTTCTTTGCGATTGGCGGTTCCTTTCTCTCGGTAGTCTTTGGCCGTTCTTTTGGAACAGTTGATTTTTTTTCAGAAGACAGGGGTTTTTTGGGGCGGTCAGGAACTCTGGCCAAAGGAGGATTGCGTTTTTCCGGTTTGTCGAGAAAGGTTTCCTTATAGAAATCTGAATTCTCGACCTTTCTGAGGAAGACCGTGCCGTGTCCACAATTCGTGGAATCTCTTGTGCTGATGCTTGTGTAGGTTCCTTCTAAAAATTCTTCATTGCCAACTTTTGAATATTGCAGGAAGCAGGTCATCAGGCAGGCGCCACCACCAAGGGATTTAACTTCCAGCAATTTGTTTTCTTCGAGCAGGACTTTTTTCGACTTGGTGTTGATCGAGCCGTAACAGGATGCCTTGCCATAGAAAACAGTGGTCTTGTAAGAATAGGTAACTCCATTGAAGGATTTTTCATCCTGGAGGATCTGAGTTTCGAATTTGTAACGGTCTTCGATGCTTAACGAGTCGGCAAATCTTCCGGAAATCGATTGGCGGAAATGTCCCCGCCAGATGCCAGTCATATTTTGAGCAAATGCCGGGGTAAGCGATAGCAGAAAAAAACACAGTAAAATTAAACGCATATCAAAAACTTCGATGGCAAATTACCTAATAATGAAAAGGTTCTGTAAAATATACAGCAATGTTGTCTGCAAATAGTTCGTTAAATTTGCGGCTCGAAAAAAGAGGAAGAATCTAATGATCAAGATCACATTACCGGATGGATCAGTACGTGAATATGCTGAAGGAACTACCGCTCTTGAAATCGCCAGGTCAATCAGTGAGGGACTGGCAAGAAAAGTGCTCGCTGCGCAGGTAAATGGAAAAGTCTGGGATGCCACCAGGCCAATAAATGCCGATTCAAGTCTGAAATTGCTCACCTGGGATGACAATGATGGAAAATCAACATTCTGGCATTCCTCCGCGCATTTGCTTGCCGAGGCGGTTGAGTCGATCTACCCGGGGGTAAAATTCTGGGTCGGTCCAGCCATCGACAAGGGTTTTTATTACGACATGGACCTCGGAGGCAGGCAGCTTACGGAAGATGACTTGCGGGTACTGGAGAAAAAGATGAATGAGCTGGCCAGGGAAAACAACAGTTATGTCCGCAAAGAGATCTCCAAGGCTGATGCGGTCCATTATTTTCAGGATAAGGGGGATGAATACAAACTCGATCTGCTGCAGGGACTACAGGATGGCGACATCACTTTCTATTCTCAGGGAAAATTCACCGACCTGTGCAGGGGTCCGCATATACCCGCGACCTCACTCATCAAAGCGATCAAACTGACCAATGTGTCCGGTGCCTTCTGGAAAGGGGATGAGAAGAATAAAATGCTCACCCGTGTTTACGGAGTCAGTTTCCCCAATCAGAAGGAATTGGATGAATACCTGCTGATGCTTGAAGAAGCAAAGAAAAGGGACCATCGTAAGCTCGGAAAGGAATTGGGCATTTTCACCTTTGATGACGAAGTGGGCCCGGGCTTACCACTTTGGATGCCAAATGGGGCTATCATCATAGAAGAACTGGAAAAACTCGCCAAACAAACCGAGGATAAAGCTGGATACAAGCGTGTTGTCACCCCGCACCTGGCTAAAGAGAGTTTGTATCTTACGTCGGGTCACCTGCCATATTACGCGGATAGCATGTTTCCACCGATGGAGATGGATGGCACAAAGTATTATCTCAAGGCGATGAATTGCCCCCATCACCACAAGATCTTTGCTGCGGAACCCCACAGTTACCGGGAAATGCCACTACGGCTGGCGGAATACGGCACCTGTTACCGTTATGAACAAAGCGGGGAATTGTTCGGCCTGATGCGTGTGCGCTGCCTGCACATGAATGACGCCCATATCTATTGCACGCATGAGCAGTTCTTTGAGGAATTCAAGGCCGTGAATGACATGTACCTGAAGTATTTCAAGATCTTCGGTATTGATAAATATGTGATGCGTTTTAGTTTGCACGACCCGGCCAAACTGGGGGAGAAATACATCAATGAACCAGAGCTTTGGCTGGAGACCGAGGCCCTGGTGCGTGATGCCCTGGTGCGAACAAAGACCCCATTTGTGGAAGTGGCTGGCGAGGCTGCCTTTTACGGACCGAAAATTGATGTACAGATATGGAGTGCAATAGGACGTGAATTCACACTGGCCACCAACCAGGTCGACTTCTCCCAGGGCAGCAGATTCAACCTCAGTTTCACCAACAAGGACAATCACCCCGAAACCCCATTGATCATTCATCGTGCGCCGCTGGGAACCCACGAACGATTCATCGGTTTCCTGCTGGAACACTATGCTGGCAAGTTCCCGCTTTGGCTGGCGCCGGTTCAGGTCAAGATCCTGCCGATCAGCGACAAGTTCCTGGGCTATGCACAAACTATTTTGGAAACACTGAAAAATGCTGATATTCGTGCAGAGGTGGATGACAGAAGTGAGAAAATCGGTAAAAAGATCCGCGACACCGAATTGCTGAAGGTTCCCTATATGCTGATCATTGGGGAAAAAGAGGTGAATGAACAAACGATCTCCGTAAGGCGTCAGGGTAAAGGTGACGGCGGTAGCCTCGCCCTTCAGGAATTCCTCGACACAATCAGAACAGAAATAAGAGAAAGAAAATCAGAATAACGATCCTTTACCCAAAGGGATCATTTATAAAAAAAACAACCTTTAGTTTCCCCCGGGAAGGAGACAACATTAATTATGGCATTTCCACCAAGACAACCCCGTGGTAGTTTTAACCCGAGGTTCAAAAGAGAACAACAACAGGAGCACAGAACAAACCAGATGATACGCGTACCCCAGGTGCGATTGGTTGGTGATAACGTTGAAGTAGGTGTCTATCCGATCCAGGACGCGATGCGAATGGCACAGGAACAACAGCTCGACCTTGTTGAAATCTCACCACAGGCCGACCCGCCTGTTTGCAAGATTATCGATTACAATAAATTCCTTTACGAGAAAAAACGGAAGGAAAAGGAGATGAAGGCGAAGAGTAAATCCGCCGAAGTAAAGGAGATCCGCTTCACTCCTGGTACCGATGATCACGACTTTGATTTCAAATCCAAACACGCAGAAAGTTTCCTCAAAGAGGGCAATAAAGTCAAAGCCTATGTCCAGTTCAAAGGACGGGCGATTATGTTCAAAGAGAGAGGTGAACTCCTCCTCCTGAAATTTGCCGAGCGACTGGCAGAAGTTGGGCAGCCCGAGGCACTTCCAAAAATGGAGGGCAAAAGGATGCTTATTATTTTTGCCCCCAAGGCACAAAAGAAAAAATCCAGTCAGGACAAACAATAAGCCTGCATTATTTTTATGCAAAGCGCAGCCATTGGTTGCGCTTTTTTTGTCGCCATCAGTTCAATAAGCCGCTTCCGTGCCTGATGCCAATGAAGTACGACGGGCACCCTCGAGTTAATAAACTATTTGATGTCCAGTAATTCTACGTCGAAGACCAGGGTGCTATTGGGGCCAATTGCCGCGCTCACCTGGCGGTCGCCGTAACCGAGTGCCGGTGGGATGAAGAAACGCCATTTGCTCCCCTTTGGCATGAGCTGCAGTCCTTCGGTCCAACCCTTGATCACCATGTTGAGCGGGAAAGTGGCGGGTTGTCCGCGATTCACGGAACTGTCGAATACTGTCCCGTCGATGAGCGTGCCGTGATAATGACAGGTGACGCTGTTCTTTGCCGAGGGCTTCGGTCCATCACCTGCTTTTAAAACCTGGTATTGCAAACCGCTGGGCAGGACAATTACGCCTTCGCCTGATTTGTTCTTTTCAAGGAATTCTTGTCCCGCTTTAAGGTTAGCCGCAGCCTGATCATTTTTTCGTCTGGATAATTCGTCGCTGACACCCATGGTAAATATTTCCGCAAATTTAGGGATTCCGAAATTTATCAACCTTGTTCAGGTATCGGCTCCGAATTTGCGTAATTTTAGGCCGACAAAAACCAACGATTATGATAGAACAAAAAAATAAAGGACAGAATGGTCAGAACGGTCACGGCGAAGAAGCAGCCTCTCCATTAACTACCCGTCAGGGCCATCCTGTTTTCAATAATCAAAGTCTCAGAACTATCGGTGACCGAGGACCCGCCACCCTGGAGAATTATCATTTTATTGAAAAGCTCTCACACTTCGACCGGGAGCGCATACCAGAGCGCGTGGTGCACGCGAGAGGCGCAGGCGCGCACGGTGTTTTTGAATCCTATGGCACGGTTGATAAAGAGCCGATTTCAAAATATACCCGAGCCAAACTCTTCCAGGAAAAAGGAAAGAAAACGCCCTTGTTCGTACGATTCTCTACGGTTACTCATGGCGGTCATTCTCCGGAAACGCTCAGAGATCCAAGAGGATTCGCCGTCAAATTCTACACCGAGGATGGCAACTGGGATCTTGTGGGGAACAACCTCAAGATCTTCTTCATCCGCGATGCTATAAAATTTCCTGATCTCATACATGCATTCAAACCTGATCCGGTGACTAATCAACAGGATGGCGAACGCATCTTTGATTTTATCAGTGGCACACCAGATGCCATGCACATGATCACTTTTCTTTTCAGCCCCTGGGGCATTCCCGCCAATTACCGGCAGATGCAGGGGTCCGGCGTGAACACCTACAAATGGGTGAACAAAGCCGGTGAGGCCGTGTTGATCAAATACCATTGGGAGCCGCTGCAGGGGATAAAAAATCTTACCCAGGCACAGGCTGAAGAAATTCAGGGAAAAAATTTCAATCATGCCACGCAGGATCTTTACCAGGCGATTGAAAGAGGTGAATTTCCAGAGTGGGAACTTTGCGTTCAGATCATGAGCGATGGTGAACATCCTGAACTGGATTTTGACCCGCTCGATGACACCAAGATCTGGCCCATCGACCAGTTTCCTTTCCTTCCCGATAGGCAAGATGACCCTTAACAGGAACCCGGTGAATTATTTCGCCGAAGTGGAACAGGCCGCCTTCGGCACCGGTGTGCTGGTAGATGGATTGGATTTTTCCGATGACAAGATGTTGCAGGGAAGAACTTTCTCCTATTCCGACACGCAGCGTCATCGCGTAGGCACCAACTATCTTCAATTGCCAATCAACGCGCCACTGAAGAAAGCAGCAACAAATCAAAGGGATGGTTCCATGGCTTTTCATCAGGATATTACAGCCGGCACGAACGCCCATGTGAATTATGAACCATCCAGTCTTGGTGGATTGAAGGAAGCTCCAAAAACCAATGAGGAGCACACACCCATGTACCAGGCAAAACTGGTCAGGGAGAAGATCAGCAGGCAGAACAACTTCAAACAGGCTGGTACCACCTACAACAATTTTCAGGACTGGGAAAGAGATGAGCTCATTCTAAATTTGGTGAACACACTGGCACCAGTGAAGAAACATATCCAGGACAAGATGATCGACCTGCTTACACAATGTGATGCGGATTATGGAAGAAGAGTTTCTGAAGGTCTGGCAAAGGCATCGGCTCAGAATTTACAGAAAGGCCCTATCGGTGCGGCCCACACTGGCGACGCAGTGAAGGAAGCAGAAGCCGTTTCAAAAGAATCAAAACCATATTAATTAAGTCAATTCATTTTAGAAACCGTTTTTTCCATGTGAGAAACGGTTTCTTTATTTAATACTATTCCCGGTATGGAAACCACTGTCATCAGGTTATTCAATTCGGCACGAACCGGCAACCTGGCCGACCTGCAGGAATTAATTGAAGAAGGTGCGGACATAAATATTGAAGACGAACGGGGGTTCACGCCACTTATTGTTGCCAGTTATAACGGACAACTTGAAGCAACCCGCCTGCTCCTGGATGCCAGGGCCGATGTTGATGCCCGCGACGCAGGCGGCAACACAGCGCTGATGGGGGTTTGTTTCAAGGGTTACCCGGAGATCGCGGAACTACTTGTTCAAAGAGGAGCTTCTCTCGACCTCCAGCACAGTAACGGAGGCACGGCGCTGATGTTCGCCACGATGTTTGGGAGAAATGAGCTGGTGAAATTCATGCTCGACAAGGGCGCCGACAAGTCGATCAGGGACAAGAGGGGGTTGACTGCTACTGACCTCGCCATACAACAAGGCAATGTTGAAGCAGCCGAACTGCTTTATAAAGACTGACCCTTTTTCAATTCTTCCCTGAAGAAAGTCAATCCTTCAGCCCAGGAGCTGATCCTGGTGTGTGTGTTCGCATTGAGATTGTGACCGGCAGTAAACATCAGGGCTTTACCACGGAAGCTGTCGAGGTTTCTGAGATGATCATCAACCATGTAATCTGTGCCTATAACACTTTTGTCGCCACAGAATATGATATGAGTCCAGCTGATGAATGGAAAATGATCTTCCAGCCAGGCTTTTTTCTCGGGTAATGAATAAGGGAATTCCATGGCGGCAGAGACTATGTACACTTCATAGTTTTTCATCAGCGACTGCACGGCTTCCACCGCGCCTTCCATCACCGGCACGTCACGAAAAAAATCCTTTGAGGTCACGTACTTTCTCAAACGGCCGTCGGGAAGTACCTCCGCTTCTTTTTTCCAGTCAAAATCCTTTTTTGTCAGCAGTACCCCGGAGTCACGTTGGTACCATCTAATAAATTGCACTACGGTGTCTGCTATCACTCCATCCATGTCGATGGCTATCGATTTTTTTACCAGGCTCATAATTGTTTCAGCTGAGAACTACCTGTTCTCTTTTTTTTCATTATAAAGCAGCGAAGTTACACCAGAGAGCAATAATCCAAAAAGAAGCGCCCACCAGAAATTTCTCACATGGAAGCCGTCAAGGATCTTGTCGGCCAGGAGGATGATAAGGGCGTTGATCACAAAAAGAAAAAGACCCAATGTCAACAGGGTGATGGGGAGTGTGAACAGAATGAGGAGTGGGCGTACAATTGCGTTGAGCACCGCCAGGACCAGTGCGAGTAAAATGGCTGTCCAGAATGAATCCATTCCGACACCACTAAGCACGTAAGAGAGCCCGAAAGCTACAATGGAAGTGATGATGAGACGCATGATCATGGCCGATGATTTTGGACAAAGCTAGGGCATCCGATGCAGATCGGGGTTCCCGATTCAAAGGTCCGGGGCTATGGACTTACCTTTGCGTATGAGCTACTTCAAAGAGCTGCAGTCCCTTCTGAAAACAGAAAAGGAAGAAGATAAAAAGATTTACGAGCAGTTGATACATTCTTCAACCGTCATCGACCGCAGGAGCAATGGCCTGAGTTGGTATCCGGTGGCCATCAGGGGTTCAGAAATGAGCAGGGGAGATTATCTCGCCGTAGAGATTGAACGGACCACCCACCAGGACATCACCCATCAGCTGAGGTTCGGCATGCCGGCGGCCCTGTTCTCAGGTCATGATGCGAAAGAAAACAGAGCCGAAGGCATCATCACCCATATAAATGGAAATAACCTCAAACTGACGCTGAACACCGACGAATTGCCAGACTGGTCCGGTGATGGCAAATTGGGTATCGACCTCCTTTTCGATGACAACAGTTATGATGAAATGTTTGCCGCGCTCAAAACTGCCGAAGCGCTGTCTGATAAACAAAAGGATGGACACCTGGTGCGGGTGCTCACTGGTCTTGATAAGCCCGGGTTCGATCAGCGGGCAGAACAGGTCAGGATTACCGGGTTAAATCCCACCCAGCAGATCGCAGTGCACCGCATATTGGCGGCCGAAGACCTGGCGATTGTCCATGGACCTCCGGGCACGGGGAAAACGACGACGGTTGTGGCCGCGATTGGGGAAATGATCCGCCGAGAGGGCAAACAAATCCTGGTCAGCGCACCGAGTAACATTGCCGTTGACCTGCTTTGTGAAAAACTGGCCGCTCAGGGTTTGAATGTGCTGAGGATCGGCAACCCGGTACGCGTATCGGAACACCTGATGTCGCTGACCCTGGAGAACAGGGTGGCCCAGCACCCTTCGATGAAAACGGTTAAATCATTGAAAAAAAGGGCCAATGAGTTCAGAACACTCGCGCACAAGTATAAACGCAATTTTGGAAAGGCGGAAAGAGAACAAAGACAGGCCTTGTTTTCGGAAGCAAAGAAATTAATGCGGGAAGTGGAAGAGACGGAAAAATATGTAACTAACGACATTATTTCCAGGGCCGAGGTGATCGCCAGCACCCTGGTGGGAGCTAATCATTCTTCGATTCGCCATCTGCAATTTGATACTGCGGTTATTGATGAGGCCGGGCAATCCCTGGAACCCGCTTCATGGATTCCGGTGGTAAAAGCGAGGAAGCTCATACTTGCCGGTGATCATTTTCAATTGCCGCCAACCGTAAAGTCGGCCGAGGCAGCAAGAAAAGGATTGTCGGTCACCCTGCTTGAAAAAGCTGTTGCTCTTCATCCCGAAGCGGTGGTGTTGCTGGAAGAACAATACCGGATGAACAGTAAGATCATGGAATATTCATCCAGGGTGTTTTATGATGGAAAGCTGAGAGCCGCAGATGGAGTAGGAGAATGGCTGGTCTTTGAAGAAGATGAACCATTGTTATTCATTGACACCGCTGGCTGCGGGTTTGACGAAAAGTTGGATGGCACAAGTTCTACCAATCCGGAAGAAGCCGCCTTTTTGCTAAAGCATTTGTCTAAATATGTGGATGAAGTTTCAGGTCGAACAGCACCGGAGGAATTTCCATCAATAGCTGTTATCTCTCCATACAAACAGCAGGTTGAATTATTAAAAAGTCTATTTGAACATTCTCCCGACCTGGTAGCGCTTCGCCGGAAGATCGCCGTCAACACCATCGATAGTTTCCAGGGCTCCGAAAGAGACGTTGTGTACATCAGCATGACCCGAAGCAACAACGAGAACGTTATTGGTTTCCTTGCAGACATCAGGAGGATGAATGTGGCAATGACCAGGGCGAGGAAAAAACTCGTGGTTATCGGTGACAGCGCCACGCTGTCTGTGTCTCCTTTTTACCTCAATTTTATTAAATACGCAGAATCCAGCGACAGCTACAAAAGTGCCTGGGAATTTATGGGGGATTGACCGGAGTTTTATTCATCCTGAACAGCCTGAGTATATTTTGTTATTTTAGCCCGGCATGAGCCCAATTCAAACGCCGCGAAGGCTTGGCATTCCCGTGCCGGATCTCCTGTTCTGCATCCTGGTTTTATTTTACCTGGTCAATGGTAATCTCTATATCAATTCGCAGTCACTCACCTCCGATGAATCTTCCTTTTATGATTATGCAAAACGATTGGCAGTCGGTCAGCCCGAGCGCGTAAAACCCAGAACGGACAACAGCAAGATGCCCGTCAGCGTGCTGAATATTGTACCAAGGGCCGTGCAGCAGGTAATAGATCCTGACCTGAGAAAATCGGACCTCGGCTGGAGCGACATGATCATGGGTCGAAGAGTAACACTTTTGTTTTCCCTGCTGACCATTATGCTGATATATCGATGGGGCACTGCATTGTACGGAATAGAAGCCGGCTGCTTCGCGGCCTTCCTGACCTCATTTTGTCCCAACCTCCTTGCCAATGCGGGCCTTGTGACTACCGACAGTTATTCAGTATTTATGCTATTGTGGACTTTTTACCTGCTCTGGCAATTCTGCAACAAGGGCGGCTGGAAATATTTTATCCTGTTGTCGGTGGCCTTGGCGATTTCACAATTGGTTAAACAATCGCTTTTTCATTTGTACATCCTGATACCGGTTTGTCTGGTCATTTGGGCCATCATCAACAAGATCCGCGCGAAACCCATGCGCATCATTGGTTACTTGCTTGTCTTTGTTTTCATCAACCTGCTCATAATAAATGCTGGATATTATTTCTGGAGGACAGGGATGATGCTGGGGGATTATGATTTTATGAGCAGGTTGTTCCGTTCGGTTCAGGCTTCGCTGCCGGGATGGCTTCCTGTGCCTTTGCCCAAACCTTTTGTAGATGGACTGGACATGGCGAAGTACTACGACCAGGTCGGCGGCGGCATCGATGGACTTAGTTCTTTTGGCAAGGTGACGATACTTGGCAGGTCATCGACCGGGGGCAGTATTTGGTATTACTATTTTGTGTCATTGTTCTTCAAGATGCCGATCACTTATATGGTACTCATGTGCTGGGCGGGCATTGTACTTGCCAGACAAAGCACCGTTCGTGAATTCTCCCGGAGGGAATTTTTTCTTGTGATGCCTGTGCTTTATTATTTACTCGTTTTCAGTTTTTCTTACAAAACACAGTGCGGCTTAAGGCACCTGATATTTATTCTGCCATTGTTATTCCTGCTCAGCAGTTCACTGATCAGTTATGTGCATACTTTTTATCAGAAAGGCATAATTGGTCTTCTTGCAATATTCCTGGTCGTTAGTGTATTGAGATATTGGCGAAATTATTATCCTTATACTAATGAATTTATTTTGAAGAAAGAAATGGCCTACCGGTATGTGGGAGCCTCAAACCTGGAATTTCAGCAGGGAAGAATGTTTGCGGACAAATATCTTGAACAGCATCCCAACGTGAAGCTGGCCGGCGTGGAAACCGGTGCGGGCAAGTATCTTATCAATACTTCAGATTACCTCGATATCTGGAACCGGCATCAGTTCGATTGGCTGAAGAAGTATAAGCCGATTGGACATGTGGCTTACAACTGGTTGCTGATCGATGTGCCGGCAGAAAAAAAAGGAGAAAATAAACCTTCAGATGATCGCAGGTAAAAAACTGATCGTGTGCATGCCCGCCTTCAATGCGGGTAAGACCCTGGAACTTACTTTCAGAGCCATCCCGGAAGGCATTGTAGATGAAGTGATACTTGTAGACGACCACAGTGCTGATGACACCGTTGAAGTGGCTCAAAGGCTTGGGATCGATCAGATTATTGAACACGACATCAATAAGGGTTATGGTGGCAACCAGAAAACCTGTTATCAGCGCGCGTTGGAACTGGGAGGGGAGGTGATCATCATGCTGCACCCCGATTATCAGTACAATCCTTCTTTAATACCTGCGATGGCGGAACTGGTGGCAAAAGGTATCTTTCCCGTAGTGCTGGGTTCGCGGATACTTGGAAAAGGGGCGATGAAACTCGGCATGCCTTTCTGGAAATATTTCGCCAACCGAATGTTGACACTAGTGCAGAATATATTGCTGGGGCAAAAACTTTCTGAATACCACACGGGTTATCGAGCCTACAATAGTGAGGTGCTGAGGGCGATCAACTTCATGGCCAATGACGATGGATTTGTATTTGATAACCAGTTACTCGCACAGGTGATCTACAAGGGATACACGATAGGGGAGATCTCCTGCCCGGCAAAATATTTTCCCGATGCCTCTTCAATTGGATTCACCGATTCAATGCAATATGGTTTGGGAGTAATGCGGACCTCGATTTTGTTTTGCTTCAATAAATGGGGGTTGGTGAGGTCCGAAATCTTCCGCTGAGTTATTTAAGTGACTCAACCTGGATCACGCTAGGCCTCAGCCATGAATAAAACCAGTTTGGCTGGTTTTATACTAAGTTAATTCACTGGATTCGCGTTCGTATATTTATGCTTTAGCGGTACAGCAATAACTCCATTAGGACTCACGATTGTAATAAATGAAGACATTCTTTTTCGCAGGTTTTTTAGCTCTGTCAAGCTCGATTTTTGCACAAAAATTGAACTTAAAAATCGATGGCAGTAACGCCATACAAACTTTTCAATATTTAAGCTCAGAAAAAAAGTCTAATGTAGAGGTTGAAGATATCTTAAAGCTTCCTGGAACAACCGGGATGCTTAACCATGACGGGCAGTTTGATAAGCAACTTAACAGGGATAATTTTCTCAAGGAAATTACGGACACAACGGCTTTAACAAATGCTTTTCGGTTCAAGCAAATCCGGAAAGAGTTGACTGGCATACAAGAAACGATCTCATTAATGACAGATAGTATTGCCAGTATCACCAATCGTATTGAGTCAAATCTTATTCCTTTTAGCAATCAATTACACACCAAACCCATCAACGTATATTTTGTATTGGGTGGCAATTCGGATGGCTATACGACTGACGACAGCAGTTTTTTTCTTGAGTTACAATATTTCGGCGATGATATCGAAGGAATAATTAATATCGTTACTCATGAAGTTTATCATATAATACAACAAAGAAGTTTTGAGCAGATTAACAAAATTTCTTCCAGGTTGTCTGCGGCAGATAAAGCAACCTTTTTAATTGCCCAGAATATTTATCTGGAAGGAAGTGCGACATACGTTGCAAATCCATTAACAATCCCAAACCCTAAAAAGTATGCCCGGTTTCAACAAGAAAAGTTTGAACGAAACCTTGACAAGATTAAAGAATCATTTTACCTGTTTGACGCCTTGTTAACGAAAGCCAGCTCTAAAAATGCTGATAGAGACTTACTTTATAACATTGGCTATGGTGGAGAATGGGATAGTCCTTTGTATTTTGTAGGATTTGAAATATGTAGGGCAATTGAAAATAAATATGGCAAATACTACATAAAAAAATATCTGACAGAGTCACCAATTAGAATGTTACTGGATTATATTTCTCTGTATAAAAAGGACTCTGGGATAAAACATAGATTTTCACCAGAAACAGAAATAATAATCTTCAATTTACAAAAGACCTTAACGAAAATGGGCATTTCACGCAAAGGCGCAAAGCCACCTGCGGTGGTCGCCAAGCCGCAATGCCTGCCTGCCGGCAGGCAGGAAGTACATGGTCTCTTTGCGCCTGCTTGGCGCCTTGGCGTGAAATCAATTGCCGATAAGATCGGCACCGGCTTTAACGAAGCCTGGGGAACTGTGCCCTTAAGACGTCGGATGCTTTTTAAACCCAATACTCTCCCGGTTTTTGCTCGAAACCTGAAAATGAATTTTACTCTGGACCTCATCCAACGAGATAAGATCGTCGGTATCTCCTAATACTTCATCGATGAGGCCGTACTGTAGGGCTTCAATGCTGTTCATAAACCGGTCGCGGCGGAACATCTCTTCTATTTCTTCCCGGCTGTGACCGGAAAATTTGCCAATGAGGTAAAAGATCTGATTTTGCAGTCGTTCCTGTTCTTTATAGGCAATACGTACGTCCTCAGTATATCCTTTGGCGCCGCCACCGGTAGGATGCATATGAATGGTAGCATGCGGCAGGGCATAACGCTGCCCTTTTTGCCCCGCCGTGAGCAGAACGGTGCTCATACTGCCGCAAAAACCCATAGCTACCGTAACTACCGGTGATTTTAGCTTCCGCATGGTATCATAGATGGCAAAGCCTCCATACACGATGCCGCCCGGGCTGTTGAGGTAGAGCATGATGGGGTTGTGATTTTCACTGTCCAGGTAGAGCAGCTGAGCCACGATAAGATTGGCTACGTTCTCGTCTATGGCTGTTCCCAGGTACACAATCCGCTCTTTCAGCAGCAGGCTATAGATATCGTAGGCCCCTCTGGTCGAGCTGTCGATGACGGTTGGAATGATCATATCAGAAGAATATAGTTTTTAATTGATGGGCAAATGCGGGTTCCTCCAACAGTTGCCGGTAAATCCCCTCTATCTTATCACGTTCTTTCCTTCGGCTATATAGTCGGATCAACCGATGAGCCAGGCGCTGTGCCTCCACTTTTTCAGCCAGTGCATTATTGATCAATAGCTGCGCTTCAAAGTGCTTTCCTTCCTCTTCGCTAAACTGACGGAGAAGGTATTGATCGATCTGGGCGATCTCATTCAGGTCACTGCGCATAGATTTCTGTTATTTTTATTTCCTTCCGGACTTTCTCCAGACATTTATATTTCTGTACGGTTGCTGATCTTCTTCCCTTAAACCCAAACCGGCCGGCAATATGATCCATCGAGCAATTGTCGTAATAAAAAGCTTTTAAAAGCTCCAGGCATTTCTTCCCGCTCTTTTGAAGAGAATCCAGCAAAATATTCTCTCTTTCTTCTGTGTCCGGATCTTCCGGCGTTGCCGGTTCGAACCCTTCGGGTAGTGGCAGCATCGCCCCCTTCTTCCGGGTATGCAGCCAGCAGATTTTCGCTGTGCCCAGCAGATAGGCCTTGGGGGAGGAATGAAGCTGCAGCTTTCCAGCCTTCCCTTTTTCCAGGTAAATCAGTAAAGCATCATGGAAGCTGTCTTTAGCCTCATCAAGACTTCCACCCATCCGTCGGACCATCCGAGCGAAATCGGGAAAACTTTCTCTGTACAGTTCGATGATACGGTCATCATATTGTAGGGTCATACAAGTACCTTTTTTAATAAAGTGTCTAAAAAGGTAGAATAATCACCCAAAAATGAGACATATTTTCTAACAAAGACTATCAACGAATTGTATTATCTGCCATAAACCCCTCCCGGGATCAGTGAGGACTTTGCCTGAGTAAGCCACCGGCGAACTACCAGTAAAAATTGCAAAATTTATTATAAGGTTATTGAAAACCTGTAAGACCAGTATTACTTCAATTGTCAGAAAACATTTCCCACTACAACGAACTGTCCTGTTTGCTAATTATTTACTGGATTGATATGCCATAAGTTTGTCGTCCTGCTTAGTGCTATCGAACGATTCTACAGTAGTCGGATGGTCAAATTGGAAACTTTCAACGCCTATAAATAGAAATGCCTCTTCAACTTCGTTGAAAAGGCCTTGTGATTCGGATTGGATTCGAACCAATGACCTACTGCTTAGAAGGCAGTTGCTCTATCCAACTGAGCTACCGAACCATAATTTGCGGTGCAAAAGTAAAGAAAATAATCTCCGGAGGCAATTTCTTATGCCGCCAGCCCGCCAATGATTTATCTTCGTGCCAATGCGCACTTTTGATGACACCTACCGCCACAAGGGCCTGAGAAAACAACTGGTCGACCTCCTGCGGCAAAAGGGTATTACCGACGAACGCGTACTCCAGGCCATCAACAACATACCCCGGCATTATTTTCTCGACTCAGGGTTTGACAAGATCGCGTATGAAGACAGGGCCTTCCCAATAGCCGAGTCCCAGACCATCTCCCAACCCTATACGGTGGCCTACCAGACAGAATTGCTGGATATCAAACCACACGACAAGGTGCTGGAAATCGGTACGGGCAGCGGATACCAGGCCATGGTGCTGGCTGAAATGGGAGCCAAAGTGTTCACAATCGAAAGACAGAAAAAACTCTTCGACGAACACCGCAAATTCATACTCACGGAACAAATACCCCAACATCAAATATTTCTATGGTGATGGCTACGAAGGCCTGCCCACCTTCGCGCCCTTCGACAGGGTGATCGTTACCGCCGCCGCACCATACATTCCCGAAAAACTAGTGACGCAACTCAAGACCGGCGGAAAAATGGTAATACCAGTAGGGGAGGGTAACACTCAACTGATGCTGCGACTGACAAAACTAGCCGATGGCAGCACTTCCCGGGAAGAACTGGAGAAATTTTCTTTTGTGCCCATGGTGGAAGGAAGAAATAACAAGGGCTCCGCAGAAAATCGAAGATGAGTTCCGATAGCGGCACCATCTCATGAGCAGGGAAATCAAACAACTACTTCCGATTCTATAAAGCGCAGGACGTCTTTAATCACTTCGTTGTCGCGATAGATCCTCCGGTGACCCAGTCCCTTCGTTGCCCTGAAAACAAGGTTGGGATAACCTTCCTCTTTTACTTTCACGGCATCGCTGAACGGAGTCAGCTGATCCTCTTCATCGTGATACCATAAAACCTGCGCGGAAATATTTCGCATTGCGCGGAGGACTGAATAATGGGAAGGCCATTTACCACTGAGCTGGTAGATCAACTTATCGAATTCTTTTCTTACTTCCTGATCCAGATGCAGCACGGAAAAAAATGTATTGATGGTACTGGTAGTTTCGGTGGCTGGAGCGATAAGCACCGCCTTGGTGAGATGATCATGTTTGGTTGTTTCGAGGAAATGTGCAAGGGTCAGTGCACCAAAAGAATGACCGATGTATGCATCAAAAGGTCCATAGCCTGTATTCACCTTTTCAATAGTTGCGAGGTAGAGCGGCAGGGTGATCCGCTTGCCTGAGGAACGGCCATGGGCAGGCGCATCCACTGCGATCACTTCGTAATTCTTTTTGATCAGCAGACTGATATAGCGGTCGAAATTTTTGGATGATGATTCAAAGCCATGCAATACCAGCGCCTTTTTTGAACCACCGGAATTCCATTGATGGCCACAGACGCGGTGTCCATTGACATCGATATTGAAGATCCTGCCCTGTTTGAATATTGGAGGTTCCTTGCGGAGCGACTTCCGCATCGGTGTGCAATACAAATGAAATGCACTCTGCGCTGCTGCCTTTTTCGACAGTACAGCCAGCAGGTTCAGCTTTGCGCGGTAAAAATTGAGAACCAGTTTTTGTGCTAACTTCAAAAGCTACGTTTATCCGTAAAACTATTAAAAAGCGGTGAATGCGTTGATTTTATGAAACTGGTCCTGATCGGCTCCGGAAATACTGCTCACATACTCGGACAAAAGGCCATGCTCTCGGGCCACCAGATTCTCCAGGTGTACAGTCGCGATCCGCAGCATGCGGCAGATCTCGCAGCTATCCTGAAAACCAAATCAACTTCAAATCCTGCAGAGATAACCGTCACCGCGGATCTATACCTGTTGGCCGTGAAGGACGAGGCCCTGTATCAGATCTCAACCTGGTTAAAGCTGGATCCACGCCTGGTTGCACACACCGCGGGAACTGTGCCAATGAATACACTTGAACAAGTGAGTTCCAATTTTGGTGTGGTTTACCCGCTTCAAAGTCTGAGGAAGGAAAATCGGCAAGTTCCTGAACTGCCACTGCTCATTGATGCCAATACCCCTGCGAATCTTGACTTGTTGAGAGTGTTTGCTGAAAGCCTGACTGACAGGGTTCAGGAGACGAATGATGAATACCGGAGGAAGATTCACCTTGCGGCCATCGCGGCCAATAACTTCACCAACTACCTGTTTACACTAACCGAAGATTTCTGTAAGCGGGAAAAAATAGATTTCCGGTTGTTGTTGCCCCTGATTAGAGAAACAGTGCAGCGGCTGGATCAACATTCCCCTGCACTAATGCAAACGGGACCGGCTATCCGAAATGACCAGGTTACGATAAACAAACACCTCGGGATGCTCACCAACTATCCGGAGCTCAGGGGTGTATATGAACTGTTGACTGACCAGATAACCAGGTTTACTCAAAAACCACAGGAATAGCGCAAGGTGTGAGAGAATCAATCCTTCCCAGCGTCAATTAGATCCTTACCCCTGTATGTTCTGGAATTCGGTTTTCGGAGCACGACGGTTCCTTCTCTTTTTTTTCTTTTCGGGCTTGAGTGTGTCGGCAACCTTTGCCGCCTCGTAAGCATTTAACAGCCCGCCTGTCTTGCTCAATGTGGCAAAGTCCACATCTTCATCGGTACCCGGTTTGCGAACCTTCGCTGCCTGTTTCACAGCGGATTTCTCGATACAATATTTTATCTGTTCGGGTGAAAGCTTTGGAAAATAGGACATCAGGAAGGCAGCCGTTCCGGTAACAACAGGAGCAGCCATACTGGTACCCTGTGCATTGCCGTAATTGTGTCCGCCAGGTATGGTAGAGTAGATGCGCACGCCAGGGGCGAACAGATCAACTTCCTGTTTGCCATAATTGGAAAATGACGCGACAACACCACCCGCTTTCTCATCACCACTGGCACCAACCGTGATCCAGTTTGGCGCTTTAATGTCCGTGCCCTTAAAATGCGGATTGGGGAAGTTATCTGCAGAGTCAACATTTTTTGCATCGTTGCCGGCGGCATGTACGAGCAATACCCCTTTACTATCGGCATACATCACCGCGGAATCTATCCATTTCTTCTGTGGCGAAAATTCTTTGCCAAAACTCATATTGATCACTTTCGCCCCGTTGTCGACTGCGTAACGGATGCCGAGCGCGATATCCTTATCATGCTCATCGCCATCAGGCACCGCACGGATCATCATGATCCTCACATTGTCCGCCACACCATCGATGCCCAGATTATTATTCCGCACCGCACCAATGATCCCAGACACATGGGTGCCATGAAAAGGAGTGGTAGCGGTCACATCGCCATTTCCGTAGAATCGGTCGTTGATGTCGTTTTCATTGTCACCCACTATATCCTTCCTGTTTGCAGGTGGCGCTTTTTCTTTTGCTTCGGCCTTGCTTTCTTCACCGTTTACAAATTCACTAAAGCCCTGTACAAATTCAACATTTGACGTTTCCATCATCTGTTGTGCCCGGAACATGTAGAGCATCCCGCCACGCGCGGCCTTCACCACAGGGTCCGAGGCATTAAGCGTGTCCAGGTCGTTGCCCGTAAATGTATCCTTCATCAGTGCCTTACGTAATATACTGTCGCTTTTGCGGGTACTGTTTAACGCCTTTTTTAGCAAGAAAAGATCTATGCCACCGCCGTCGCCATCGCCTTCCACCTTGGCTTTTACTTTAAGCCAGGTTTTGTACTCGTCGACTGAGTCTTTGGCCATCTTTGTGGTATCGATGGTCTTGTCGGCATACTTCCATTTAAGCGCATGATAAACACGTGCGCCTTCATAGGAATCCTTGCCCACATTTTTTCCGTCCTTGTTTCCAAGAAAATTCCATCCGTAGATGTCATCTACATAACCATTTTCGTCGTCGTCCTTTCCATTGCCCGGAATTTCCTTCGGATTCCTCCAGAGTATGGGTTTCAGGTCTTCGTGCACGGTGTCCACACCACCATCAATCACAGCAACAATAACAGGATTACTTTCTAAATTCTTAGACTTAACGAACTCGTACGCCTCATTAATGCTTATCCCACTATATCCATCCTTGGCTTTGTCAAGAAGATGCCATCCTTTTGGCACTTCTCCGTCCTTCACCTCCTTGTCCTGCGCAGTGGCAGCAAGGGCTGCAAAAGACAGTAAAAACATCACCAAAGAAGATTTTAACATTTGAATCATATTTCTGTTTTGTTTAAGAGCAAAATTATGCAAATAACCGCCTTCTGTACTGTTAATTACATGAATGGCGGTTATGACTGACTAGGTGTTTATGGGATTATTTTCAATTCAACACGACGGTTTTTTGCCCGTCCTTGTGCGGTTTTGTTAGAAAAAATGGGGCGTTCTGAACCATATCCGATTGCTGTGAGTCTTGACGCTTCAACACCGCTCTCAGTTAAATATTTCTTAACTGTTTCGGCCCTTTTTTGAGAAAGCGTCTTATTCGTCAAACGGCCGCCAGATACATCACTGTGCCCTTCAATTACCATTTTAAAAGTCGGGTTTTCGGTTAGAATGGTTGCAACCTCATTCAATGGGGCTTTTGATGTTTCCGTCAGTTCATCGCTGTCGGGTTTGAAGAAGATACTTCTTGCCGCAAGGTTCACTTTCTTCTCAACCTCCTGTTGTACGGGAGGTTCCGCGGTGATCACGGGGCAGCCGCTGTTTGACACAGGGCCAAAATCGCCAGGGCACTGGTCGTCCTTGTCGTTCAGGCCATCTCCATCCGTATCGGGGATCGGACATCCTTT
The DNA here is from genome assembly GCA_963808065.1 of uncultured Chitinophagaceae bacterium. GTDB lineage: Bacteria > Bacteroidota > Bacteroidia > Chitinophagales > Chitinophagaceae > Flavitalea. The sequence continues at coordinate 32,060 of CAWEEK010000002.1, read as the reverse complement.
CAGTTCCACGGGACCTTTCAGATCAGGACATTCATCATCCGCATCGGGAACTCCATCCTTGTCGCGATCCGGCGGCGCGGGTTTAACAGGTTCCGGCTTTGGTTCGGCTGGCTTCACAATAACGATGGTGTCTCTTTTTGTTTCGATAACAGGTGGAGGCACAACTTTTTTCTTTTCACCACGGTTGAGCCAGAACGAAAGTGATACGCCCTTTACCTGGTGCTTGAAAGTACCGTCATAAGCAGCGGTGTAATAATTAGTAAGGCCCTGGGTGATGAATCCGGAGATCATCAGGCTGCCGAGCTCGAAACCCGCCCGGCCATTTATTCCGGCATCAAGGGTATTTACCTTGCCTTCATCGGGACCGGTTTCAAGTGTCTTTTCTCTTGTCCGGAAATTATTTGTTGAATAAACCCTGGTCTCATACTTCTCCTTGCCATTAAAAAAGAATCCAACATAGGGCCCGGCGCTCAGGACAAACTTTACTTTCTTACCCAGTGGTAATTTATAGGCAAGGTTCAGCGGAAGTTCTATGTAGTTGACAGAAGTAGTGACTGCATTAGAAATGGTATCTGTGAGGATGGCAGTTAAATCGTCATTTCTTTGAAAGTATTTTCTGCCTTTCGACATGTACATCAGTCCCGGTTGAAAGAAGAAATTGGAAGAAAGCGGGATTTCGCCGAGCAAACCAATATGAAATCCGGACTTGGCAGAATAGCCGGGCTTGATCTTTGTTTCCCAAAATGAAATGTCATTTGTTTCCTTCACATTGGCAGAATGCGGGCCACCGATGAGGCCGATACGAATTTGTCCATAACTCACGGAAGAAATCAAACTCAGGAATACGAGAATGAAGAAAAGCTTATTCATAAGCAGTTGAACTTTCAGGGGAATAACGTTCCCGGATTTAAATTAGTATAGGGTATTCATTACCAAGCCTCACAGAATCCGCCGCTCACAAATATATGGATACAATCGGTCTGTTACACGTTGAACTTGATGCCCTGGGCCAGGGGGAGCTGTGTGGAATAATTGATGGTATTTGTCTGCCTGCGCATGTAATTTTTCCACGCATCACTGCCACTTTCCCTTCCCCCGCCGGTTTCTTTTTCGCCCCCAAATGCCCCGCCGATCTCGGCACCGGAAGTGCCAATATTAACATTGGCAATGCCACAATCGCTGCCTGCCGATGATAGAAATGCTTCCGCCTCGCGGAGGTTAAGGGTCATGATGGAAGAGGAGAGTCCCTGAGGCACATTATTCTGGATTCTTATGGCTTCTTCCAGGGTAGTATATTTCAGGAGATAAAGGATGGGAGCGAAGGTTTCTTGTTGCACGATCTCCATCGTGGGTTTTGCTTCGGCGATACAGGGTTTTACAAAACAGCCGCTTTGATAATCATTGCCGCTAAGTAATCCACCCTCAACAATGAAATTTGCACCCTGGGCCTTGCATTCCTCAATGGCCTTCTGATATTGTTTTACCGCCTCCTGGTCAATCAGTGGCCCTACATGATTTTTTTCATCCAGCGGATCCCCGATCTTCAGCTGCGCATATGCAGATACCAGTTTTTGCTTTACTGTTTCATACACCGCCTCGTGAACAATCAGCCTCCTGGTGCTTGTGCAACGCTGGCCGGCTGTGCCGACTGCTCCAAATACACTACCGAGTATTGCGATATCAAGGTCAGCATCCTTACTAATGATAATGGCATTATTACCTCCCAGTTCAAGCAGCGCTCTGCCCAGCCTGGCGCCAACAGTAGCGCCTACGGCTTTGCCCATCCGGGTTGAGCCGGTGGCTGACACTAATGGGATCCGGTGGTCCTCGGATAACCAGGAACCAGCTTCCCTGCCACCGATCACAAGGGCAGATACTCCTTCAGGAACATTATTCTTTTTAAAAACTTCGGCCGCTATATGCTGGCAGGCAATGGCACATAAAGGCGTTTTTTCGGATGGTTTCCAAATACAGACATTGCCGCAAACCCAGGCAAGCATGGCATTCCAGCTCCACACCGCTACAGGGAAATTAAATGCGGAAATAATCCCGGCAATCCCCAGGGGATGCCATTGTTCATACATTCTGTGACCGGGGCGTTCACTGTGCATCGTCAGGCCGTGCAATTGACGAGACAGTCCCACAGCAAAATCGCAGATGTCGATCATCTCCTGAACTTCACCATATCCTTCCTGCAAACTCTTTCCCATCTCATATGAAACCAGTCTGCCCAGTGGATCTTTATATTGTCTGAGCGCGACACCAATTTGTCGCACCACCTCGCCACGCCGCGGAGCCGGCCATTGTTTCCATTGTTCAAAACCCTGCTGGCATGTGAGTACCAACTCATCGTACTGTTCCTTTGCGGCCATCGACACCCTGCCAATAACCTGTCCACTAACGGGAGTAAAGGATTCAAGAACGCCGGCCGACCCCTTTGTCCACCTGGTTCCGGTAGACAACCCATCATTGTTCTCGCTGATGCCGGGTAATGTATCGAATATGTTCATGTGTGGTAGATTTCCGGAAGCCGGCTGCCCTGGTTAATATTGTTCGGATTCATTGGGGAAGTCGCCGGACTTCACATCGTTTATATATTGTTGCACTGCTTTATTGATCTGTACGTCGAGGTCGAGGTATTTCCGCAGGAATCTTGGCTGGAATTCAGTATTGATGCCAAGCATATCGTGCATCACCAGCACCTGGCCGTCACAGTACATGCCCGCACCGATGCCGATGGTAGGCATATGCAGTGATTCAGAAACTTCCTTTGCCAGCACCGCGGGTATCTTTTCAAGGACGGTGGCAAAACACCCGGCTGCCTCCAGCAATTTCGCATCGGCTTTTAATTTCTCTGCTTCCGCTTCTTCCTTTGCCCTCACAGTGTAGGTGCCAAATTTATAGATCGATTGGGGAGTAAGCCCCAGGTGCCCCATCACTGGAACCCCTGCCGCAGTAATTCGTTTGATGGCCTCGGTTACTTCTTCGCCGCCTTCGAGCTTCACCGCATGCGCACCGGTCTCTTTCATGATCCTTATAGCCGAGGCAAGTGCTTCCTTCCAGTTGGACTGATAGGAACCGAACGGCAGATCAACCACAACCAGGCTTCGGCTAACGCCCCGTATAACCGAAGAAGCGTGATAGATGATCTGGTCGAGGGTGATGGGCAATGTGGTTTCATGACCGGCCATCACATTGGACGCCGAATCGCCCACCAGTATCACATCAATTCCAGCCTTGTCGAATAGTCTTGCAAATGAAAAATCATAGGCGGTGATCATCGAGATCTTCTCGCCATTCTCTTTCATTTTCTGAAGGGTATTGGTGGTAATTTTCTTAACAGTCAATTGTCAATTTTTTGTGGTTCGATATTTATTTGCGCGGCTGCCTGCATTTCCAGGTACAAGTGTTGAATCAAGCCATCCGCAAGTCCGATCTTGGGAACATAAATGTCCGTGATATTCGCCCATCTCATTACATTGATATAGATCGAAATGGCCGGCACAATTACGTCCGCCCTGTCTTCGCGCAATTTGTATATCCGCATGCTGTCGGCCAGTGAAAAACTACTGAGTTCGCGATAATAATCTTTGAGTAATTCAAGTTGCAATGGTTTGCCTTCCTTGCGTTTCGACATGGAAAATACCTTATTGATATTTCCACCCGAGCCTATGGCCACAAGCCCGTTGACATAATCCTTCATTCTTTCCTGATAAAATCTCTCATCTCATCCCACATGAATTCATCCACCTGGTTCTTCAATATCCTGATCGTGCCGATATTAAAAGATCTTTTGAATATCAGCTGGCCTTCAGCAAAAAATGTCAGCTCCGTGCTGCCCCCGCCGACATCAATGTAAAGGTAGGAATGTTCTTTGTCGAGGTTTTCCGCTACATGGTTCTCATAGATGTAGGTTGCTTCCACATCACCAGTGATGATTTCGATTTCGATCCCTGTTTCTTCCTTCACCTTTCGGATGATATCAGGCCCGTTTGATGCATCACGCATAGCCGAAGTGGCGCAAGCCTTCATGGCTTCACTTCATACACGTCGATCGAGTAATTTGTACGATTTGATGGTTTTGATCATCATTTTTTCCGTTCAGGGCTGATGATTTCTTTTCAAACACGTCAAACCCCAGCCTCAGAGGCACCCTCACCAGGTTGAGTTTCTGAAACTGCGGTTTGCCCTGGCCGTTGATTTCCACTTCCGAGATCAACAATCTTGCGGCGTTACTGCCAATATCAATTGCTGCCAGTCTCATGGCTATCTTCGGTTTTTGCTGGTTAAACTTCTGCAGGTAATTATAAATTTCTACCTGGGATCGTATCTTCTTTGACGACATGCGGTTCACATATCGATTTTCAAGTTCATTATCAAGTATCCTCGCTTTTACATTGTCGGTCATCTGTATTTCGAACATGTCTATCAGCACGTGTTTGATACCAGGATCCCTGATCGGACAGGTGGCTTCCACACGATGATCCAGATTGCGCAGCATCCAGTCGGCCGAAGAAATATAAACTTTTTCATTTCCGCCATTGTGAAAAATAAAGACCCTCGCATGCTCGAGATATTCATCCACAATGCTGATCGCTTTTACAGGACTTTTGAATTTTCTGTTCTGGAAAACATGCAGAATATTCCTCTTACCACCAGTTTGATCTGAACACCTGCACGCGCCGCCTCGTATAATTTTTCAATCAGTTCTTCATCTGAAAGAGAATTCATTTTTAAGTGAGATCCCCGCCGGCTTCTTGCTTTTGCATGCCGGATCTCTTTGTTGATCAGTTTGTGTAATTCCTTGCGAAGGCCGGTGGGGCAAGGTATTAGCGTGCTGCAATTTTTTAGCGGCTGCATTCCATCTTTCCATTTTTCAATATAATTGAATATCCTGTTGACATCGGCCATGATCCGCCTGTTGGCGGTTAACAGACAATGATCGCCATAAACCATGGAGGTTCTTTCATTCAGATTACCTGTACTCACAAAACCATAATGAATTGTGCGGTTGAACATTCTTTTTTTGATCATGCAGATCTTGGCATGCACTTTCAGGTTCGGGATGCTGATCAGCACTTTCACACCTTCGTCTTCGAGATGTTTTTTCCATTCGATGTTGGCCTCTTCATCAAACCTTGCGCGCAGTTCCAGCATCACCGTTACTGTTTCCCATTGCGGACAGCATTGACCAATGCGTTTACGATCCTTGAATTCGAGGCCAGTCTGTATGCAGTGATTTTGATTGAAGCCACATCAGGATCGATGGCTGCTTCGCGCAGCAAGTCAATTACCGGATCGAAGGAATGATAGGGAAAACTCAACATCACGTCGTTTTCAAGCACCACGTCGGTGACACGCGTAACATTTTTCAGCAGCGGATGAAGAAATGGTTTTTTCCTCTGGCCGGTTTCCCTGAACACATCCGGGAAATCCATGAAATGACGGAAATTATGGATGCGTCCTCCGGGTATGAGACTGTCCTTGGTACTCAGGTTGAGTTTCTTCATCAGGAAGTCCAGCAGGAGAGGATCCATTTGTTTGTCGTAAACAAACCTCACCGGCTTTCCCTTGCGTCTGTTCTTAACTCCTTTTTCGATTTTCTGAATGAAAGTAGTAGAAATATCGTTTTCAATTTCCATCTCCGCGTCCTTGGTCACTTTAAATACCCAGGATTCATAGTGATCGTAGCCAAAATAAGAGAAGATGCTTTTCAGGTTACAACGGATCACGTCTTCCAGCAGGATGATGTTATGAGATCCTTCCACTCCCGGTACTTCCTTGAACCGGCCCAGGATACGGGACGGCACTTCTATAATGGCGTATTTTCTTTTCAGGTTGTGCTCTTTGGTGGACATTACCACGCCGAGGTAGATCGATTTCTCCCGCAGGTAGGGGAGCTGGGTGATGCTCTCGATCATCAGGGGTATGATGTTCGACCGCACTTCCTCCTCGAAAAACTCGCGGACAAAAGCTGTTGTTCCGGGTTGAGGTCTTCCGGGTTGAGCAGGAAGATTTTCTTTTTTTCCATCTCCACCTCACCTCTTCCCAGATCCGGTTGAATTCAGACTGCTGGTCCAGGACAATCTCCTGGATTTCCTCCAGTATCGTTCCGCGGAGCCTGTTCCAGGTGCATGTTGCGGAGCTTGGGCCCGAAATCCACCATTCGCTTCAGGGTAGCCACCCTGACCCTGAAGAACTCATCGGTGTTGTTGGAGAATATGCCCAGGAATTTCACCCTTTGCCGAAGCGGTACGCTCGGATCCGCCGCTTCCTGCAAAACCCTGCCGTTAAATGATAGCCAACTGATATCCCTGGCAATTGTTTTCCGTCTCATTGCTGTCATTTACCGTGTCAATTTGGTGCAAATCAAAGGTTGAAAAGGATCTTGTCGCATTAAATTAATTAATTATGAACTTTACGTCGCGGTGAAGCTAAATCTATTTTGATATTCCATAAGATTTTACGACCTTCGCCGTCCAAATTTTTCCAGTCATGTCCAGAATCTGTCAGATCACCGGTAAAGTGCCCATCACGGGAAATTAGGTTTCGCACTCGAATATCAAAACCAAACGCAGGTTTCTGCCCAATTTGCAGACCAAGCGTTTTTTCCTGGCCGAAGAAGACAAGTGGATCACCCTTAAACTGTCAACTGAAGGTATCAGGACCATCAACAAGAATGGACTGTTGAATGTGGTAAAAAAGCTAAGGGCCAAGGGGCAAAAAATCTAAGGACCGGCGAGCCCCGGATAACATTATAAAAGAACAACAATGGCAAAGAAAGGAAGCAGGGTACAGGTTATCCTGGAATGTACAGAGCATAAAACCAGTGGTCTGCCTGGTACCAGCCGTTACATCAGCGAAAAAAACAAAAAAAATACTCCCGAAAGACTGGAACTGAAGAAATTCAATCCCGATTCTGAAGAAGTACACTGTTCATAAAGAAATTAAATAATTGCACCCATGGCAAAAGCAGCTAAAACCGCGATTAAAACAAAAGACCAGAAAGCAGCCGCAGAAGCAAAGAACTGGACCAAAGTAATCCGTGCCGTTCGCAGCCCGAAGTCAGGCGCTTATACTTTTAAAGAAGCGATCGTTCACAAGGATAAGGTTAAAGAATATCTTTCGCAGAAATAATTAACCAGGGCTAATTACTTTATTAAAGCTGTTCCTTCAGGAGCAGCTTTTTGTGTTTTAATGTTCAACAGTGCATCATGGGTTTTTTCGATAAAATATTCGGCAAAAAAGAAAAGGAGTCCCTCGACCAGGGACTGCAGAAAACCAAGGAAGGATTTCTCTCCAAGATCACCAAAGCCGTCGCGGGCAAGTCAACCGTGGACGAGGAAGTGCTTGATGACCTGGAAAAAGCGCTGGTCAGCGCCGATGTTGGCATCGACACCACGGTTAAGATCATTGACCTGATTGAAAAAAGGGTTGCAAGGGATAAATATGTAGGGACCAGCGAGTTGAACAGGATGCTGAAAGAGGAAATTGAGGGCCTGATGCCAGATCCTCCGCTGGGGACATACACATTCACCTCAGACCTGCCAAGCAAGCCATATGTCATCCTGGTAGTAGGGGTGAATGGAGCGGGAAAAACCACCACCATCGGCAAGCTGGCCTATAATTTCAAAGCAGCCGGCAAATCGGTGTTGCTGGGAGCGGCAGACACCTTCCGGGCTGCAGCGGTGGATCAATTGACGATCTGGAGCGAAAGGACGGGGGTACCGATTGTCAAACAGGCCATGGGCTCTGATCCGGCTGCAGTGGCCTTCGATACGGTCCAGAGTGGGTTGTCAAGGAACACTGATGTGATCATCATTGATACTGCCGGCCGCCTTCATAATAAGGCCCACCTGATGGAGGAACTGACGAAGATCAAAAGGGTCATGGGCAGGATCATCCCGGAAGCACCCCATGAGGTGCTGCTTGTGCTGGATGGATCTACGGGGCAGAACGCCATTGAACAGGCTAAACATTTTACTGCGGCTACCGATGTGACGGCGATCGCCATTACGAAACTCGATGGCACTGCCAAAGGAGGTGTGGTACTGGCCATTGCAAATCAGTTTAAGATACCCGTGAAATTCATTGGAGTGGGAGAGAAGATGAACGACCTGCTTGTATTCGACAAACATGAATTTGTGGGTTCGCTCTTCGACCTCGCGGAATAACAGTAATTCCGGATTTAACAAAGACAGCTTCTTTACATCTGTGGCAAGTGAGACCAGCTTGTTACCTTTGCCACTTCATTTATGAAAACAAGAACACTCAGGAAAGACAAGGTCAATATCATCACACTGGGCTGCAGTAAAAACATGGTCGACAGCGAGGTGCTGAGCGGCCAGCTGGCAGCGAATGATATTGATGTTGTGCACGAGAACAAGAAACACGACCACAATATCGTTGTGGTCAATACCTGCGGCTTTATCGACAAGGCAAAAGAAGAATCCATCAACACCATTCTCAGCCAGGTTGAACTCAAAAGAAGAGGAAAGCTCGATAAGGTATATGTAACCGGCTGCCTCAGCGAACGCTATCGCAATAACCTCGAAACTGAGATACCAGAAGTAGATGCCTTTTTTGGCACCATGGAATTACCTGGCTTACTGAAACAATTTAATATTGACTACCAGGCTGAACTGGTCGGTGAAAGATTATTGGCCACTCCTAAGCATTATGCCTACCTGAAAATATCGGAAGGCTGTAACAGGACCTGTTCCTTTTGCGCCATTCCATTGATGCGTGGCAAACATGTCAGCCGCACGATCGAAGACCTGGTGAAAGAAGCAGAAGGCCTGGTAGCAATGGGTGTGAAAGAGATCATGCTCATTGCGCAGGAACTTACCTACTACGGACTGGATATTTATAAAAAAAGAATGCTGCCGGACCTGCTGAACAGGCTGGCCGATATACCCGGATTGCACTGGATCCGGCTGCACTATGCATATCCTTCAAAATTTCCGCTGGACATACTGGATGTGATGAAGCAACGCGAAAATATCTGCAATTACCTCGATATGCCATTGCAACATGCCAGCGATCACATGCTGAACGCAATGAGCAGACAGATCACGAAAAGTGAAATGGAAGAGTTGATCCAGGCGATCCGCGAAACAGTGCCTGGTATTTGTTTGCGCACCACCCTCATCACCGGCTTTCCCGGAGAAACCCGGGATGATGTGAAGAACCTAAAGGTTTTCTTGAACAGCATCGTTTCGACAGGGTGGGGATCTTCACCTACAGCCACGAAGAAAATACCGGGGCTTTGATCTTACAGATGATATTGCACCCAGAAGAAAAGGAAGTCGTGCACAGGAGATCATGGAAGTGCAGCAACAGATTTCATTTGAAAAGAACCAGGAAAAAATAGGCAGGACTTTCAGCGTGCTGGTCGATAAAAAAGAATCAGGAAGATATCTTGGAAGAACTGAATTCGACAGCGTGGAAGTGGACAACGAAGTGATACTGAATACTGCCGGCAAATTGACAATTGGTGATTTTGTAAATGCCCGGATCACCAAAGCATATGATTATGATCTTGAAGCAGAGGTAATATAAAACGACACTCAAAACAATAATGCATGAAACAACTTGCCTTTCCTGCGTGGACGATTGCAGCAGCCACACTATTTTTCTCGTCTTCCTGCAATGACACTCGCAATTCAACACCTGAAAATCAAACACAGGATTCTATGACAACCAAAACAAATCCCGGAATTCAACAGGAAAAATATGGTTCTGTCGATGGACAGGATGTCACCCGTTACACACTCACCAATGCCTCGGGTATGGTGGTGAAGATCATCAATTATGGAGGTACCATCACCAATGTGATTGTGCCGGACAGCGCAGGGAATACCGGCGATGTGGTACTGGGGTTCGATTCATTGTCCGGTTATACCCAGGCAAAGAATCCCTTTTTCGGCTGCCTGGTTGGCCGCTATGGAAACAGAATAGCCAAAGGGCGGTTTACACTTGACGGAAAAAAATATCAGATAGGCACCAACGACCACGGACATGCGCTTCATGGCGGCATTGTAGGATTCAATCGCAAAGTGTGGGCTGCGGTACCGCAGCCAGGTGACAGCAGCCTGCAACTTTCCTATACCAGTAAGGATGGAGAAGAGGGCTTCCCCGGAACGCTACAGGTGAAGGTAGTTTACACCCTGACTGCTGGCAATGAGATAAAAATTGACTACAGCGCTACGACCGACAAGGCCACACCCGTCAACCTGACCAACCATACTTATTTCAATCTTTCCGGCGGCAAGGATTCAACAATTCTTGGCCACCTGGTGACGATACATGCGGACAGATACACACCGGTCGACAAGACCCTCATACCCACAGGCGAATTAGCCCCCGTAAATGGAACGGCTATGGATTTCAACGTACCCTCCAAGATTGGTGACCGGATCGAAAAGGTTGAGGGTGGTTATGATCACAACTGGGTGCTGAACAAAAAGAACAACACGAGTCCTGAATTTGCAGTCTCGGTCACCGACCCAAACAGTGGGAGGCTGCTGGAAATGTTCACCACCGAGCCCGGAGTGCAGTTTTATACAGGTAACTTCCTTGACGGCAGCCTGACTGGCAAAAACGGGATGAAGTATGTAAGGAATGGCGGATTCTGTCTTGAAGCACAGCATTTCCCTGACTCCCCAAACAGACCTGCATTTCCAAGTACCATCCTGAAACCGGGTGAGACATACAAACAGACTACCATCTATAAATTCTCAGTGAAATCATAGTTCCTATTTCATAAATTGTATCAAAACATTCTACGATGCAACACAGAATAATCCTGACATTATGCGCTGTTTTCCTGCTAACTATTTCAAAAACAGTGAATGCGCAACACAAGCTCGTCGAAAAATGGCGTACTGACACCATTTTGAAAATTCCTGAATCTGTTTTTTTTGACGCAAAGAACAAGATCCTGTATGTCTCCAACATTGATGGTGTCCCTGACAAGAAGGATGGCAAGGGCTCCATTGGCAAGATTGGCCTCGATGGAAAAGTGATCAATGTGGATTGGGTCAGGGGATTGAATGCACCCAAGGGAATGGCACTGGTAAACAACACCCTCTGGGTCGCAGATCTTAGCGAGGTGGTGGGCATCGATATTGTAACGGGCCAGATCACCAAAAGGATTGCGATCCCTAACAGTGAGTTCCTAAATGATGTTGCGGCTGATGCGAACGGGATCATCTATGTTTCCGACTCGAAAAAGAAAACAGTAATCAAGATCGAGAACGACAAACCCTCTTTTCTTCTGGAAAACCTGAAAGGGCCTAACGGACTGCTTGTTCACAATAAGCAACTCTACGTGCTTGATGACGGAAGTCTGAACAAAGTGGGAACTGACAAAACGCTCACCAAAATTGCGGATGGCATGGACGGAGGCACCGATGGGCTTCAACACGTTCAGGGCGCAGATTTCCTGGTATCGTGTTGGGCCGGATTTATTTACTATGTAAAAGGGGATGGAACGAAGGAACTGCTACTGGATACTCATACCGAAAAAAGCAATACCGCGGATATCAGTTATGATCCCAGCACTAAAACAGTTTTTGTACCTACCTTTTTCAAAAAAAGCGTGGTAGCGTACCAGTTGCAATAATGACGACCTCATTAACGCGGATCTCCTACATAGAAACCGGATATTTTTCGGAACTGGTTGAAGCGTATGTGAACGGTGATCCCAGGCTTAAACCTTTTTATGAGTACCCTGTTACCGAAGCAGGATTGGATCAGGCGATTGCAGACCGCCGGAATTATCCCGTAGACAGACCACTTCTTGTTGCAGAATTGCGTAAACAGTATGCAGGGCTGCCTGCAAGCACAGCTGTCGATGAGTCCATTGAATTGCTGCTGAATGAGAATACTTACACAATCTGTACAGCTCATCAGCCTGCAATATTTACCGGAACACTATTTTTTGTTTATAAGATCCTCCACTCCATCCGCATAGCCCAGGAGTACAATAAGAAAAGACCGGGTGAGCATTTTATTCCGGTGTATTATATGGGAAGCGAGGATGCGGACCTCGATGAACTTGGACATATTTATTTGTATGGAGAGAAGCTGTCCTGGCCGACAAAACAGGCAGGAGCAATCGGCAGGATGAAACCCAAGGGGCTGGAAAAGATCATCGACAGGGTGCAGGGTGAATTGGCAACCCTTCCCTTCGGCAGCGAACTAATACAACTGATCAGCACATGCTATCTTGAAAGTCCCGACATTCAGACCGCAACCCTTCGGCTGGTGCATCATTTATTTTCGAAGTATGGACTCCTGGTGCTGATACCGGATAACGCCGCCTTTAAAAAGAAAATGATCCCTGTATTTGAAGATGAATTATTTAATCAACGGTCGGCGGGTATTGTAGGGCAAACGCTGGATAAGATTGGCAATGAATTCCGGGTGCAGGCACAACCCAGGCCCATTAATCTTTTTTACCTCGAGGGCGGTATCAGGGAAAGAATCGAACAATCAGGCGACAGATACCAGGTGGTCAACTCAGAATTTTCCTTCACAACGGACGAACTCAGAAAAGAACTGCATTCACATCCGGAAAGATTCAGCCCCAATGTTATCCTTCGCGGTTTGTTCCAGGAAACCATTTTACCCGATGTTGCTTTTGTTGGGGGTGGGGGAGAACTTGCTTACTGGCTTGAATTAAAAGATCTGTTTAAACATTACAAAAGATTCTATCCCCAGCTCATCCTTAGAAATTCATTTCTTGTAATAGACAGGAAAACAAAATCGCTGCTGTCAAAACTGGGCATCGGCTACAAAGATATTTTCCTGCCCGAACAACAATTGTTCAGCAGGCTGGTAAAAGCCGGTTCAGCGCACCAGCTTACGCTCCACGACGAAATGGAAGCGCTGAGGAAAGAATATGAGCGCGTCTCAGGCGTTGCGAAGGCCGTTGACAAAACGCTGGAGGCCCACGTGGAGGCGCTTCAGACCCAGGCCATCAAGCGGATAGAGCAACTGGAAAAAAAATTATTGAAGGCCGAGAAAAAGAAATACGAAGCGCTGCAGCGTCAGCTATCCACCGTAAAATCTTTCCTGTTCCCTACCGGTGGACTCCAGGAGAGAATTGAGAATTTTATGCCTTTTTATGCCCGTTGGGGCACCGCCTTCATCGATATTATCTATGAAGCTTCGCTTTTACTAGATCAGGAATTTGTGATTGTTGAAATGGACGCGCTGGATGCAGTTCACACATCATAGCTATTCGACCAGCCATCATTCTTGAGCTTGGTTGCCTTGCTATTGACTTCCGATTCCATTTGCTTTTTGAAATCATCAATGACCGTAGCAATTTTTGGGTCGAATGCACCAACTATGCTTGCCGCAAGAATAGCGGCATTTCGCGCGCCGTTGAGGGCAACCGTAGCGACAGGGATACCCGCGGGCATCTGCAAGATGGATAGTATCGAATCCCATCCGTCAATGGAGTTTGAAGAATTCACCGGCACACCGATGACAGGCAGGGAAGTAAGTGCAGCAACCATCCCCGGAAGATGAGCAGCTCCACCGGCGCCTGCGATGATCACTTTCAGACCACGAGTTCTCGCAGTGCGCGCATAATTCATCATCCGGTCGGGAGTACGATGCGCGGATACGACGGTGAGTTCAAACGGGATACCGAACTGCTTTAGCAATTCAGCAGAAGCCTGCATTACCGGCAGGTCACTGTCGCTACCCATAATAATACCGATGAGGGGTTGACTTTTCATGTTATATTACTCTTTCCAGTATACTGAAAAAGAAATCACCTTCAATCTTTGCATTTTCATCGCTATCGCTTCCATGTATGGCATTTTCTCCGAGAGAGGTGGCGAAAATCTTTCTGATGGTTCCCTGATCAGCCTTTGCCGGATCGGTGGCGCCGATTAGTTTGCGAAAGCTGGACACCGCATCGTTCTTTTCCAGAATCGCTGCCAGGATCGGGCCGCTGCTCATGAAGGATACCAGTTCTCCGTAAAATGGACGTTCCTTGTGTATGGCATAAAATTCTCCGGCCTTTTCTTCGGTAAGCCGGGTTAGTTTCAGTGCAACGATCTGATAGCCTTCTTTGATGATACGGTCGATGATAGCGCCGGCATGTCCCTTCTGCATCGCATCCGGCTTGATCATGGTGAACGTTCTGTTGGTCATTTATTTGCAATTTGGCCGCAAAGGTATAAGAAGTTTAGGATTTTAATAATGCTTTGGCTGTCAGCAGCTAACAAAAATTGGCAATTGGTCAATATTTCCGCAACTTTGCGGGCATTTTGATGAAACCTATCGAGGAAATATTCCCTTTATTATCGGCTCCCCGTAACATAGTGATCACCATGCATCAGAAACCTGATCCTGATGCACTGGGATCCTCACTGGGGTTGTATCAGTTTTTGATACAATTCGGTCATGACGTAACCGTAATTTCGCCAACAAACTGGGCCACCTGGCTGAACTGGATGCCGGGCTCGTCAAAAGTGATCGACTTTGAACTGACCAATGAGAAGGCCCAGGCGGCGTTAAATGCGGCCGATTGGTTATTTTGCCTCGATTTCAACATTTTCACCCGCACCAAGAATCTCTCACCCCGTCTTTATGATTTCAAAGGGACAAAAATCCTTCTCGATCACCACCAGCAACCGGAACTAGCCACTTTTGACTATGGCGTGAGCAATACTGCAAAGAGTTCTACCTGTGAAATGGTCTACGATTTTATCATCACATCCGGCCACCACGGGCTGATCAATACAGAAATGGCTGAATGTTTGTATGCGGGTGTGATGGCTGATACCGGTTCGTTCCGTTTTCCGTCAGCCACTGCATCCGTTCACCGGATGGTTGCGGACCTGAAAGACCGGGGACTCGATCACACCAGGGTGCATGAAAATATTTATGACAACTTCCTGGAGAACCGGCTGAGGTTCATAGGTCATGTACTCATGAGCAGGATGGAAATTTTCTACGAATACAATGCCGCCCTGATAGCGATCACAAAAAAGGATCTCCTCAGGTTTCAGATCAAAACAGGAGACACGGAAGGACTGGTCAATTATCCGCTGAGCATCCAGGGCATCAAGCTCGCCGCTCTGGTCATTGACAGGGACGAAGAAAGAAAATGGAGTTTCAGAAGTAAGGGAGGGTTCGACACCAATACATTTGCCCGAAAATATTTTAATGGTGGAGGACATTTCAACGCCTCGGGAGGGAGGTCATCGGAGTCCCTGGAGCGCACTGTAGAACAGTTCAAAATAGCAATGAAAGAAAACGTCGCACAATTACAATAATTAACATGATGAAAAAAACAACTCTAATTATTTTCAGTTTTGCCCTCTTGCTTGCCGCAGCAGGTTGTTCCAGGGGTGGTGCATTTAAAAAGACCAAAAGTGGTTTGATGTACAAGATCTTTAGTGATGGAAAGGGAGCACCCGCAAAAAAAGGCCAGTTTCTGAAGGTGCATTTCACAAATAAATTGCAGGGACCGATGAAGGATACCAACATTGCCACAAGCATAGGCGGTCTTCCAACTTATGCGCCTGTAGATAGCGTGGGGGCAACTTACAATCCCGCTGAAGTATTCAATATGCTCAGGAAAGGCGACAGTGCCGTTGTGGTGATGCTTGTAGACAGCCTCACCAAAAAACAGGGCCCACTGCCCCCGGTCTTTGGTAAGAAAGACAAGATCATCCTTACCCTTAAGGTGCTTGACGTTTTCAACAGCGAAGATGAGCTGAAGAAAGATCAGCAGGAGCTGATGGCGGGACAAAAAGTACAAGAGGCAGCGGTCATCTCAAAATACCTCGCCGACAAAAATATCAAGACCGAAAAGTCACCAAAAGGAGTCTTTGTTGAAATACTTGAAAAAGGAAGTGGCCCGGCTGCCGACTCAGGCAAGGCTGTGCATGTGAAGTACACAGGTCGCACATTTGAAGGCAAAGTCTTCGATTCCAATATCGACACCAGTTTCGGTCATGCGGACCCGTATGTGCTGGTCATCGGAAGGAGAGGAGCGATTGAAGGCTGGGATGATGGACTTCGTTTGTTCAACAAAGGCGGCAAAGGCCGACTGTATGTTCCTTCCTTACTTGCTTATGGTGCCAACCCACCACAGGGAGCTCCGTTCAAACCATTCGAGAACCTGATCTTTGACGTTGATGTGATCGATGTAACGGATGCCAAGGAAGAAGCAAAACCACAGATGCCATCAGGTCTTCGCGGAACCCCCGGTGGTCAGAGACCCGGAGGTTCAAGACCAGGAGCCGCACCACCACGTCCAGCACCCGCAACAAAATAATTCACCGCAGAATAGTTTAATGAACAGGCTGGCAGATGATGCCGGCCTGTTTTGCTTTTCAGGATCCGGTCAATGCGGATAATAGTTGCACGCATTCTCTGGCTTCTCTTACATCGTGCACCCTTAGTATCGAGGCACCTTTCATCAGGGCCACAGTATTGAGGACAGTAGTGCCATTGAGTGCATGTTCTACACTGGTCTGAAGCGTTTTGTATATCGTCGACTTCCTGGATATGCCAACGAGGATCGGTCTTTCAAAAATGGCGAACGAAGGCAGCTGATTCAGAAGTTCAAAATTTCCTTTTGCATTTTTGCTGAATCCAAAACCAGGATCAATGATCAGGTCATGGATGCCCGCCTGTCTGCAAGCCTGTTCCCGTTCAACAAAATATTCCATGACTTCGGCAGTAATATTGTGATAGGCAGTTGACTGATGCATGGTTTGGGGTGTGCCCCTGCTGTGCATGCAAACATAGGGCGTCTTCAGTGATGCCGCAGTCGCGAGCATTTGTTCATCTGCCTTTCCTCCACTGACATCATTGATGATGGAGGCGCCCGCTTCGATGCAATTGGACGCAACCAGGGAATAATAAGTATCGATGGAAATGATACAATCCGGAAAATTTTTCAGGATCAGGTTTACTGCGCCCGCAAGTCTTGCCATTTCGTCTTCCGCAGAAAGCAGATCGGCACCCGGTCTTGTGCTCTGCGCGCCAATGTCGATGATATCGGCGCCCTCCCTGAGCATTTTTTCCACCATTGGCAATAATGAATCTTTCACAGCAGACCTGCTGTCATCGTAGAATGAATCGGGAGTGAGATTTATGATCCCCATTACCAAAGCCTGCTCAGCAACCAGTAACCTGCCCTTGCAATTGAGGGTAAACATTGAGTGGATATCTTTACATTTGACGAGCAAAATAGATAATTAAATCAAGCGGAGTTAAACTGATTATTTCTTTCGATGACTAATACCGATCAGCAATACGACAGGGCTGTATCTGCGTGCAGGGATATATTCATAAAAAAAACCAAAGACTACGGCACTTCCTGGAGGGTATTGCGCCCGATCTCCATACTTGACCAACTTTTCATTAAGGCCCAGCGGATAAGAACCATCCAGGAGAAGGGCAAACAAATGATCGAAGATGATATACGAGATGAGTTCAGAGGTATGGTCAATTATGCGGTGATCGGACTGATCCAGTTAAGTCTTGGCCACGACGCTATTGAAGACCTGGATGTCGACACAGTAGAAAAATGGTATGATGAAAAAATAGGGGAAACAAAAACCCTGATGCTTGCCAAAAACCACGATTATGGCGAAGCATGGAGAAGTATGAGTCAGGAAAGTTTCACAGACCTCATACTCATGAAACTGCTGAGAATGCGGCAGATCATAGCCAACAATGGAAAGACCCTGATCAGCGAGGGTCTGGATGCAAATTATCGTGACATCATCAACTACTCACTCTTTGCCCTGATCATGAGTGAATAGCAAATCAGATTACTATGAAATTCTTCCTGCCCGTTGCCAGGTTTATCGTAGGTGTACTTTTTATCTTTTCGGGACTTATAAAAGCTAATGATCCGCTTGGGCTGAGTTATAAGATGCAGGAATTCTTTGAAGTCTGGCACCTGAGTTTCATGGATCATTATACTTTGATGTTTTCCATACTGATGATCAGTTTCGAGATCATCGCTGGTGTGGCGATCCTGATCGGATGGAGAATGGGCATTTTCAGCTGGCTGCTCTTACTGCTGATCATCTTCTTTACTTTCCTTACTGGTTATGCGCTTTTTTCCGGCAAGATCCGCGAATGCGGCTGTTTCGGCGACTGCATTCCCCTGCAGGCAAATCAATCCTTTCTCAAAGACTTGTTGCTGCTGGCGCTTATCCTGATCGTATTTCCATTCCGCAATTCCATTCGCTCCCTGTTTAGATCGCGCACTGCTTTCCTGATATTGCTGGTTACTCTCACGCTTTCCCTCGGTTTTCAATGGTATGTGTTGCGTCACCTGCCGGTTGTGGATTGTCTTCCATATAAGAAAGGAAACAATCTTGCTGAGAAAATGAAAGCGCCACCGGGCTCTATTCCCGACAGCACGGTCATCCTGTTCACATACGAGAAAAACGGGAAACAAGCTTCATTCACAACGGACCAGTTTCCGGCCGACTTCGACGATAGCTACAAATTTGTAAAGCGAGAAGACAAGGTGGTGAAGAAAGGAAATGCCAGCCCTGCAATCCGTGATTTCGCTCTGCAGACAGTCAATGGAAATGACACCACATTATCCCTGCTGGGTGAGCAAAAAAATCAGTTGTATATTTTTGTGAAGGATGGTTATGAACAGGGCGAATGGTCCAAGCTGGTCAGTGATATCTTCGACAAGGCACACAACGCGGGAGTATCCTCTTTCCTGGTCACCAACCTGCTACCGGATGAGTTGGTGAGATCGGTTCCTGATCTTGCCGGTTTTATTCCGTTGCGCGCAGATGGCACCGCCATCAAAACTGCCGCCAGGCATAATCCCACACTTTTCCTGATCAGGGGAGGCACGGTGATTCAGAAATGGAGCGCCGTGGATTTTGACAAAGCCGGTAAATTTCTCGAAAACGTATCCAACCGCTGATGCGAAATTATCTCCTGAAAAAAACATTCAATGGTATACTGGTCATGGCCGGTGTAGTGGTTGTCGTGTTTTTTCTCTTCCAGGGGTTTGGCGATCCTTCACGGCTGGTGATGGGACAAACGGGTGATGTTGCCACAAGGGAAAATATCAGGAAGGAATTGTATCTCGACAGGCCCAAATGGAAACAGTTCCTGCTTTACATGAATGATGTGTCGCCCCTCTCGGTGTACAGGGCAGAAGAGATCAAAAGGAAACAAATCAATGGACTTTTTGTTGGCGGCGCGATACAGGTTGGAATAAAACTTCCTTACCTGCGCAGATCTTACCAGTCGAGACGAGAGGTTTGGGACATACTCACAGAGGCGTTGCCCGGCACGATCGTGTTGGCCATCGCAGCCATGATCATAGCGATTGCCGCCGGGATCCCGCTGGGCATGCTCGCGGCAGTCAAACGAAACACCTGGTTGGATACCTCATCCATTTTTGCAAGCGTACTCGGTATTTCCGCGCCTTCGTTTTTTATGGGTATCATCGTCGCCTACCTTTTTGGATTTGTGCTTAGCGATTACACCGGCCTGAGCATGACTGGTAGTCTTTTCGACACCGATCCCTTCGCCGGCCGAAGCATAAGACTGGAAAATCTCCTGCTGCCAGCTATCACACTTGGGATCCGTCCGCTCGCCATTATCACTCAGCTTACCAGGAGCTCGATGTTGGACGTACTCAGTCAGGACTATATCAGGACGGCCTATGCGAAAGGGTTGTCGCGAAGGGTCGTGATCACGAAACACGCCCTTAGAAATGCATTGAATCCTGTCATCACCGCGATAACGGGTTGGTTTGCGGAACTCCTGGCCGGCGCTTTTTTTGTAGAATATATTTTTGGCTGGAAGGGAATAGGAAAGATTACCGTAGACGCATTGGAAAACCTGGACTTTCCGGTTGTGATGGGTTCTGTATTGGTGTCTTCCTTCTTCTTCATTGTAATCAACTTGCTCGCCGATTTCCTCTATGGCATGGTAGACCCACGAATCTCCGCAAGCTAATTGATCACAACCTCGGTGATCACCTTGTCGCCAAGGGCTTCGTTGACCCGTTGCACGATCTTTTCCTTCTGATAAAGTAATTCCTGTTTCAGCGGTGCCACAGTTGTGGTCACATAGAGCGTGTGACCATGGATGCTTATTTTGCCGGTGTACCTTGCAATGGTCTTACCCATCAGGTTTTCCCAGATCTCTTCGATCCTCATCGCCTGCAGGGGAGCCTTGAGTTTGCTCTTCTGCAAGAATTGTTTCATGGCATCGCCGAGAGAATATTCGCCCATAATCCAAAAATAAGAGCTTTTATATTGATCAGAGGTTAATTAGCTGAAAGCTGAGTCCGAGTCTTGAAAAATGTTCCTCGATCCGCGACTGATGCGTGTCGGTTATGAAGATCTGGCCTCCATTATTTACACAAACCTGATCCAGCAGATTATGCATACGGCCTTCATCGAGTTTTTCAAATACATCGTCGAGCAGAAGCAAAGGAGCAAATCCTTTTGTAGTCCTGAGCGATTCAAATTCTGCGAGCTTGAGTGCGAAGAGCAGACTTTTTCTTTGACCCTGTGAAGCCATTAGCCGGAACGGTTCACCATTGAGGGTGAGTACCAGGTCGTCCTTGTGAATGCCCGTATTGGTTCGCTGTAGGTGCAGGTCTTTTTCTCTTGATCCTTCAAGTAAATTCCGGAACTCTGTTGATGACAGCTGACTCTGATAAACCAGGTCCACCTCTTCCTCACCCGCCGATATCTGCCGGTAAAATGTTTTTGCCAGGTCCAGGCACGCTGCGAGAAAATCTTTTCTTCGCTGATGTATGAACTCCCCCTCGGGAACCAATTGCTCATCATAGACGGTGAGTAATTGGAGATCGCGGATCCTGTTTTCCGCCATTGATTTCAGACAACTGTTTCTTTGCTGGAGAATTTTGTTGTAGTTAATCAGGCGTCTAAGGTATTCCGGATCCAGCTGGCTCATCAGTGCGTCGATGAATCTCCTTCTTTCCTCACTTCCGGAACTGATGATCTGGATGTCGTCGGGGGCGATCATGACGCAGGGAAACCGGCCAATATGCTGTGCAAATCGCTCATAGGGGCTGTCACCAACGATAAACTCTTTCCTGCCTGCCTCGCGCAGAATACAGACTGCCGTTACTGCCTGGTGGTTTTCGCGGAAACTGCCTTCGATCCGGAAACCAGTGGTGCCGGTGGTGGAATTCTGCGAATCCAACCTGTTGAAATAGCTTTTCGTGAAGCACAGGTAATAGATGGCGTCAAGCAGATTTGTCTTGCCCACGCCATTCTTTCCACATATGCCGATGATCCGTTCCCGAAAGGGGAAACGGCCTTCGGAATAGTTCTTGAACTGTACCAGAGATATTGATTCGAGTTGCAGCAACTTATTCAGATAGCGTGCAATATACAGGTTGCCGTTTAGAAGAAATATTGCCTGCATACCCTTATCTTTGCCGCTCAAATTTTGTAAAGTGGCGACTAAATTTTCAAAGGAAACTTACCTCTACTGGTACGAATTGATGCAGCTGATCAGGACTTTTGAACTGAGTGCAGAAGAGAAGTATAAAATGGAGGGTAAGATCCGCGGCTTTTTTCATGCCTATATCGGCCAGGAAGCCATTGCCGCAGGTTGCATGACCGCCACCCGGATCGAAGATCCGTTCATTACTGCCTATCGCGACCACGGTCTTGCTCTTGCCAAGGGGGTCAATCCGAATAACTGTATGGCCGAACTATATGGCAAGGCTACGGGCTGTGCTAAGGGAAAAGGAGGCAGCATGCACTTTTTTGGACGCGATGTTTTCTTTTTCGGCGGCCATGGCATCGTTGGCGCCCAGATTGGCACAGGCGCAGGTCTGGCCTTCGCTGAAAAGTACAAAGGCACTGACAATGTTTCGATCACCTTCTTTGGAGATGGCGCTGCGCGGCAGGGTATGCTCCATGAGGTGTTCAATATAGCCATGACCTGGAAACTCCCCGTAATCTTCATTTGCGAGAACAACAATTACGCGATGGGTACTTCGGTGGAAAGGACAAGTAATGTGGTGGACATATACAAACTGGCCGACGCATACGAAATGCCCGGTGATTCAGTTGACGGAATGAGCGCAGAAGCTGTTCATGAAGCCGTGTCCAGGGCAGTTAAAAGAGGAAGAGAAGGTGGCGGCCCTACCTTATTGGAAATCAAGACTTACCGCTACAAGGGTCATTCAATTTCGGACCCCCAGAAGTACAGAACGAAGGAAGAAGTAGAAGAGTATAAGCAAAGGGATCCCATCCAGCAGGTGAAAAGCACGATATTGAAAAATAAACATGCTTCCGAAGATGATTTGAAGAAGATCGACAAAAGGGTGGAGGACGTTGTTGCCGCCGCTGTTAAATTTGCCGAAGAATCACCATGGCCCAATGACGACGAAGTACTTAAGGATGTAGTTAAACAGGAAGATTATCCCTTTATCGTCGACTAGAGTATTTCAAATTAAAGGTACCCACAAGACAAATACACAAATAACCTAATGGCCACTCAAATCAACCAACCTGATGTAAAACCGGCAACCGTGCAGCCTCATCGCACCGGAGACAGAACTGAAATGTTCTGGCAGAAATATAGCAAAATAGTTGTCGGCGTTGTGCTGGCTGCCATTTTGGTTGTTGCGGGTTTTATGATTTATAAGAACTACATAGTAGCTCCAGAGGAACAGAAAGCTGCTGATGCCGTTTGGAAGGCCGAACAATACTATCGCATGGATTCAGCTGCGCTGGCGCTGAACGGAGACGGCCCGAACCCTGGTTTCCTGAAGATCATTTCCAGGTATGGCAGCACGAAAACGGCTAAGCTTGCCCGTTTCTATGCTGGTTCCTGCTATATGAAGATGGGTGATTTCAAAAATGCGGTTAAATACCTGAAGGATTTTTCTACGACTGATAAACTTGTTGGTGTAAGAGCAGCCGGCTTACTAGGTGATGCTTATTCTGAACAGGGCAACAAGAATGCGGCCGTCGAACAATACAAAAAAGCCGGAACCCTGTTTGAAGCCGACAATATCAATTCTCCTGAATACCTGTTCCGTGCGGGCTTGCTCTACCAGGATCTGGGAAAGACAAAAGAAGCAATCGAGATGTTCCAACTCGTTAAAGACAAATACAGCGCATCTGAAAGAGGAGCGGAGATTGACAAATACCTTGCCCGCCTTGGTTCCTTTAATTAACCTGGCTACTGATCATAAATAATTCATGGCCGAAGTATCGAACAGCAAACTATACGATTCAAACACAGGCATCGCGCTCGGACGTGATGCCTGTGTCGTTATTGTGCGAACAGATTGGAACGCTGACTTTGTTGACAGGCTGGAACAAGGAAGCAGGAAGATTCTTGAGGCCAATAGTGCAAAATCGATCGTTGTAATCAATGTACCAGGCGCTGTTGAGATCCCATTCGCCATCAACAGGTATTGGGATTTTCACAAATATAAAAATGACAAGCCCCAGGCCTTCATTGCACTGGGCTGCGTGATCCGGGGAGGCACCCCTCATTTTGAATATGTATGCCAGTCGGTAACGCAAGGCATCACCCAACTCAACCTGATGCTACCCGTTCCGGTGATATTTGGCGTGATGACATTGGACAATTCCATGCAGGCCGAAGAACGGCTCGGCGGCCCGCTGGGTCATAAGGGAGAAGAGGCCGCGCTCACTGCCCTGAAGATGATCGCCCTTGCCGGGAGCATTTCTTCTATCAAAAAATAGCAGTGAGTTATGAAGGTGCAGATATTCATTCCATGCTTTATCGATCAATTGTATCCGCAAACGGCCTTCAACATGATCCGGGTGCTCGAGAAAGCGGGATGCGAGGTTGAATACAATACCGAACAAACCTGTTGCGGACAGCCAGCCTTCAATGCCGGATATCGCGAAGAGGCAAAAGCTGTTTGCCAAAAGTTTATCAAAGACTTCAAGGGTGCGGATTATATAGTAGTTCCAAGCGCATCCTGTGTTGGCTTCATAAGAAATTATTACCAGAAACTCTTCGGCAACTCGTCACTGCTTGCCGAAGTGAAGGACCTGTCAAAAAGAACTTTTGAATTCTCTGAGTTTCTTGTCAATATTCTTAAGGTTGAAGATTTTGGCGCAACGCTCGATGCTACCGTCACCTATCATGATTCCTGTGCAGGCCTGAGGGAATGCCATATCAAAGAAGAGCCGAGAAAATTACTCAGTAAGGTGAAGGGCCTGCAGCTGCGGGAAATGGACGACGTTGAAACCTGTTGTGGTTTTGGTGGCACCTTCGCCGTTAAATTCGAACCCATATCCATCGGCATGGCCGATCAGAAACTGGGACATGCAAAGGCGACTGGTTCTGAATATATCGTTTCAACTGATCATTCCTGTCTTATGCACCTGGATGGATACATCCGCTTCAAAGGAATTCCCATCAAAACCATGCATCTCGCCGACGTACTGGCAAGTGGGTGGTAGGACTTCACGCAAAGGCCTTTAGAAGAAGGTTTCACGCAAAGAAGAAATCGCAAAGGCGCAATAAATAATCATCTCTTTGGGTCTTTGCGTCTGCCGAAGGCAGATTTGCGTCTTTGCGTGAAATCCTGGGGTGAAATAATTAAATTCACAGCTCAAATCAAAAAAGATGGCATACTGGCTGGTTAAGTCCGAACCCTCGGCGTATTCATGGGATCAACTTGTAAAGGACAAATCCACTTCCTGGGATGGGGTTCGGAATTATGCGGCGAGGAATCATCTGCGGACCATGAAAAAAAATGACGAGGTATTCTATTATCATAGCAACGAAGGGACAGAGATAGTAGGTATCGCGAAAGTGTCAAAGACGGCTTACCAGGATCCAACCACGGACAATACCAACTGGGTGTCGGTGGAATTAAAGCCAGGAAAGAAACTGCGCAGACCCGTTGGTCTGGCCGAAATCAAAGCAGACAAAACACTCAAAGAAATGGTTCTCGTAAAAAACAGCAGGCTGAGTGTGCAGCAGGTTACAGAAGCGGAATGGAAGCGTGTGCTGGAGCTGTCTTCAGGTGATTAGGAATCCTGAAATACAATCCCCAAAGACGCCAGTTCTTTCAACACCGGCTCATATATTTCCGGCAATATTGGTATGTGAAGACCGGTAAGATTAATCTTTTTTTCCAGTATTAGTTTCGCAGCGATAGCGAGTGGTAAACCCACAGTCCTTGCCATGGCGGTATGCACATCATCCTGTCCCTTTACGATCAGGCAGCTTTTCAGTTTGTGTAATTTCTTTCTTATAGTATAGTCGATTTCGTGAAGCATGATGATCATGTCCTTTTCGCCAGGACGCAGCGAAAGTTTTGTTTCAAGAGACAGCTGGAGCACATCGGCTGCGCTGCACTTGCCTTTGTTGATCAGTGTTTGGTCGTCATCCATTCCCAGAAAAAAAAGTTGTTTCATGGATAGATTGGCTTCGTGCATCTGTCCCACAACCGTCGAAGCCGCTTTATTTTTCACGTCATCAAGATTCACATCCAACAGCTCACCTGTAGTGTCAACCATCATAAAGTCCCTGAGTTCCTTCAACTGGCTGGCATCAGCTTCCTGTTCGGCATTGAGGAGTTCACGGAGTTTTTCCAGCAAAACTTTTGTCTGGGCGAACCTCGCCGTCAGTTGCTTTTCTATCCATTGTGAAAACCCATTCTCGTTTAGGTGTTTCTGGTAGAACCGTTTGAGGCTCATGCCGTCTGTTTCGTACTGCGGTTTTTCGTCCGTAAGCTGCAGTTCGATCAGGTTCTTCCAGCCGAATGAAAATTCGGGATAGCGCAGGGTCGTTCTTACAAACGTGGGAATATCACCGAGCTCGTAGAGGTCGATATAATGTAGTGAATCGCGGTTTGGATAATAACAAAGTTCTGTCAAACCCGGAATGGTAACTCTTCTAAGCGGATCAAATAACTGCTCATAATTGAGCACCCTGAGGTCACCTTTTTCGCGGTACACCGCCCCGGTCTTCCCCGCCAGTACCACATTGCGTGGATTCCAGCTTACCTTATACCTCCATGGATTGTCGTCACTTTCGGGAGCGACCAGTCCGCCACAATGAGAACGGAATGAAGTGATCGTTGCGCCCTCACTGCGCAGCTGATGAATGAGTTTCATTGCGCTCATGTGGTCGATGCCGGGATCCAAACCCATCTCGCAAAGGAAAAGAAGCCCTTTTTGTTTGATCTCCGGAGCCAGACGTGGTCAGTGTGCTGTCGGTGTAGGAAGCAGTAAGCAGGTGTTTGCCGAATTCAAGACAATCCATGGCTACGAGATAATGCAGGGCAGGGGGCAACATCGAAATCACCAGGTCAGCAGACTCGATCTGTGCCTTTCTTTCCACATCGTTTTTTACATCAAGGCCGATGCCTTTGGTATTTGGTGAATTCTGTAGTTTTTCCAGTGCCGCGGCCTCGTTTGCGTCGACCAGAATGAGGTTAAGATTATGGGAAACAAGTATGCCCGAGAGGTATTCTATAAGATATGTGCTCGACTTTCCAGCCCCGAAAACCACAATGTTTTTCACCAACGATTTTTAGTATTCACAATGTAAGGATTCTCATGGTTTTCCCCCTTAAAATCGGTAATTTTGGCGTCCTCCGGAACAGCAGAAAAAAAGAGAGGAACTCATTGATAAACAGACCAATCAGACTGTATGGAAGAGAATAATCTCACGCCTGATCCTACCAGCGACAACAACCGTATCAACCCCGTAAATATTGAAGAACAGATGAAGACCGCATACATCGATTATTCGATGTCGGTAATCGTCGGACGTGCCCTGCCGGATGTACGGGATGGCTTTAAACCGGTGCACAGGCGGGTGTTGCATGCCATGAACGAATTGGGCATCCATTACAACAAACCTTTTAAGAAATCAGCGAGGATCGTAGGGGAGGTGCTGGGTAAATTTCACCCCCACGGTGATAAATCGGTTTATGATTCCATGGTGCGTATGGCCCAGGAATGGAACATGCGTTACACGCTGATCGACAAGCAGGGAAACTTTGGCAGCCAGGACGGCGACGGCCCTGCGGCTATGAGGTATACCGAAGCAAGACTTGAAAGAATGGCCGAGAGCATGTTGCTCGACATCGAGAAGGAAACGGTAGATTTTCAGCTAAATTTTGATGACTCGCTCGAAGAACCTACGGTGCTTCCAACGCGGATACCCAATCTACTGATCAACGGGTCGAGCGGCATTGCGGTGGGTATGGCCACTAATATTCTTCCGCATAATCTTACTGAAGTCATCGATGGCTGTATAGCGTATATAGATAACCGTGATATCACCATTGACGAGCTGATGCAGCATGTCAAGGCTCCTGATTTTCCTACGGGTGGAATCATATACGGCATGGAGGGAGTAAAGGCCGCGATGCATCTCGGAAGGGGTAGGGTAGTGCTAAGAGGAAAATTGCACGTCGACACCAAACCCAGCGGAAGAGAAACCATCATCATTACCGAAGTTCCCTACCAGGTGAGCCGCGATGCACTTTGCGACCGAATCGGCCAGCTGGTAAATGAAAAAGCCATCGAAGGAATTGCTCATATCAATAACGAATCCAATTCAAAGGAAGGCACGAGGATCGTCATCGACCTGAAGCGCGATGCGATCGCAAATGTGATCATCAACCAGCTTTACAAATACACCGAGCTACAGACTTCATTCGGCATCAACAATGTAGCCATCGTCAAGGGTCGGCCCAAGACACTGAGCCTCAAGGATATCATCGCGGAATTTATTGAATTCCGCCACGAAGTGGTGGTGCGCAGAACACAATTTGAACTGAGAGAGGCGGAGAAGAAAGCGCATATCTTACAGGGATACCTGATCGCACTGGATCACCTGGACGAAGTGATCTCCCTGATCCGTGCTTCCGCAACGCCGGATAAGGCAAAAGAAAACCTGATAAATGCAGGTTGGGGGCTGGATGAGATCCAGGCCAAAGCCATCCTGGAACTGCGACTGCAGCGGCTGACCGGCATGGAGCGCGACAAGATCAGGGAAGAATATGATGAACTGATGAAACTCATCGCTGATCTGAAGAAATTGCTGGCAGATGAAGGAACGCGGTATGAACTGATCAAGAAAGAACTGATAGAAGTAAGAGAAAAATTCGGCGATGAAAGAAAAACCGAAATCACTTATCTTGACGACGAAGTAAGGATCAAAGACCTGATCAAGGAAGAGGATGTGGTCATCACCATTTCTCATCTTGGTTATATCAAGAGAACCTCAGCCACAGAATACCGGCAGCAGCGAAGAGGCGGCAGGGGAGCGATCGGAGGCAGCACCCGCGATGAAGATTATATCGAACACCTGTTTGTTGGCGTCAACCCACCACACCATGCTGTTCTTTACGGAAAAAGGCCGATGCTACTGGCTGAATATCTATGAAATTCCGGAAGGTGACAAAACCAGCAAAGGACGGGCCATCCAAAACCTTATCCAGATACCACCCGATGACAAGGTCCGGGCAATTATAGATGTCAAGGATTTCCAGGACAAGGAGTTTGTACAGAACCATAATATCGTGCTGTGCACGAAAAAAGGGATCATCAAGAAGACGCTCCTGGAAGATTTCAGCAGACCGCGTCAGATCTGGTGTGATCGCGATAACGATCAATCGCGGGTGATGAATTGCTGGAAGCAAAGCTGACCGACGGAAACTGCGAGATCATGATGGCGGTAAAATCCGGCCGCGCGATCCGATTCCCGGAATCAAAGGTTCGACCCACCGGCAGGGGCGCCATTGGAGTAGCTGGTATAGAAGTTGAAGATGATAAAGATGAGGTGATTGGCATGATATGTGTCACGGCGGAGGACAAATCGAAAACGGTGTTGGTAGTCAGTGAGAAAGGATTTGGTAAGAGAACCGAGATAGACGAATACCGGATCACGAACCGGGGCGGAAAGGGTGTCAAAACCATTAATGTCACAGAGTCGCTCAGGATCACTGGTAGGGATACTCGATGTAACATGCAAAGGAAGACCTGATGATCACCTGCAAAAGCGGGATTACCATCAGGATGGGTGTTTCGAGTGTCAGCGCGCAGGGGAGGGCAACCCAGGGAGTGAAGCTGATCCGGCTAGACGATGGGGATGAAATTGCAGCGATCACCAAGCTGGAGATCCATGTGGAACATGATGCGATTGAGCCACATATTCCCGGTGAAATTCTGGTACCTGATGAAGCGGAAAATGGAGATTTACCGGATGATATTGGGTTAAATAATGAGGAGAAGGCAACCGGAGAAACCGATTTACCATCTGGTGAAGACAATTAGTAGTTTTTTCATTTCTTAACAAATATTCACATATGAGATCTATCTTTTTATCAATGCTGTTTCTTGTCATTGGCATTGGGCTGAATGCACAAAAACTGTCTAAAGCAAAAGATCAGCTGGAAAAGAAGAAATACGCAGAGGCACGCACCGAAATCGACAGCTACCTGGCAAAAAATGCTGATGAAGCAGAAGCCTGGTACGTAAAATCAAAGATATACGGAACGATCGCTGCTGACTCCACCATTCAGTCGACAGTCCCCGGCGCCAGGGACACCGCTTTTACAGCCATAAAAAAATATCTTGACCTTGAATCCACGGTAAAGGATTCGGCAAAAAGATATGTTGCCCTTACCATGGACAACCGCGCACCACTTACAAATCTTTATGCAGGATTTTCCAAGGATGCGGCGAGTTTCTACAATGCCGGCAACTACACCAATGCCTTGACCGGATTTAAAAAATCTCTCGACGTTTTTGATCTGCTTGTACAAAAGAACTGGACAAACGGAATCAAGCTGGATACTATTTCGGTATTGTATGCAGGTATATCCGCAGAGAAAGCCAGCAAAATGGATACGGCTGCGATGTATTACGCTAAAATTGCCGAAAGCAAATCAAAAGGGCAGGGATACGAATCCATCTACAAGTGGCTGGCTGATTATTACAAACAAAAGAACGATCAGGAGAATGCCGCCAAATACCTGAAGCTCGGAAAAGAAGTATATCCTGACGATCCTTTCTGGCTTGGCTTTGAAGTAACCATGCTGAGTGAAAAGGGAAACAAAGATGAGCTCTTTACTAAGTATGAAGAAGTGACCAAAGCGAATCCTACAAACCCATTGTATTATTTTAATTATGCTGTGGAGTTGTACAAAACCGCATACAACGAGGACACTACCAAGCGTCCGCCAAATGCTGAAGAACTCACAGCCAGGGCGATTGAAAAAGCGGAAAAGAGTATCGAACTGGATCCTAAGTATCCCAATTCAAGAATGTTGCTTGGACAGATTTTTTACAACCAGGGAGTGGATATTGTCGCCAAGAACAAACTCATCAGGCCATCAGGTGGCGTTAAGCTGAAACCCGATCAACTGAAGAAGAAGGAAGCCATGAGGACTGAGTCTGCCGGTAAATTTGATTCCGCGATTGTTCAGTTCAAGAAACTCGACGAATTGTTAGGAGGGCAGGGAAAACTGAAAATGGAAGAAAAACAATTCCTGAAAGATTCCTATGACCTGTTGATCACTGTTTACGAACAGAAAGGCGACCAGGCCAATGCAACGAAATACACCGAGAAATTTAATAATGTAGACAAAGTGCACTAAGACCGGTTTACCCGTACTTGAAAGAGGCCTGTTACCGGAATACCGGTTCAGGCCTTTTTCTATTAAGTTCTTTAAAATGACGAATAGATCGGCTTCACTACAATTAGCATCCAATGACAATTTATCTGATCCTAAGTAAGCATCTGGAGTAAGAGGCCAGGGAAAGAAGGTACCTTCGGTTGTCCCGAAAGTAATGCAGACAATAACAAGGTGAAGGCGATGGATAGTCTGGAAGGGACACAAGAATGTCCGGACAAAAAAAGATTTATCTAATAAATTTCTTCCGACTTTGAACATTCACGGGCATGCGGCCCGTGAAGAATTACTTCGCTGCAGACTGAGTATAGGCTTCGTTGATCTGTCGAACGAGGGCTGTTGGCAGCCTGTCGAATTTCGCGATCATTTTTTCGCCACTATAATTGAAGGCAATAAGTTGCTTATACATTTTAACTCCAGGGACCTTTTTAATCAGGTTGTCGACGAAGGCGGTTTCCCTGATTTTTTTAGGATCGGGTTCACCTTTGGCTTTTTTTACTTTCTGTTTGACCATTGATAGTTGACTATTTTGCCTGAAACTACATTATTTAGCTAACTTTTGATACAATATTTAGCTAAAGTATCGCTAAAAAACGGTTGATGTCCGTTCAATCATCAGGTTATGAGGGGTTTAGTGTTTTCAGATTGTTTTGGGACTGTCTGTTCACGGTTGTGCAAAGGGGTTAGAAATGTGTCTAATTCGATTGTTAGCCCATTGTTAGAAATGGAAGCAATTAATTGTTAGCGTTGAAAACAATCCTTTTATTTTTAGACTATTCAAACTGATGATAAATGCCTGTTTCAAGCGAAGAACAAGACTTTATTGCCGAATTAAAGTACCTGAGCACCGAGGAAGGAGGGCGACAAACCCCTGCACACTCTGGAATCAGGCCGCATGTGAAGTTTCCATTTTCTAATTACTTGACTTCTGGGCAACAAACTTTTATCGACAAGGAATGGGTTAAACCGGGAGAAAGTGTAACTGCATATATCAAGATCATAGCCATTGACATTTTCCAAAACTCGTTAACTGACGGAATGGAATTCGAATTCAGCGAAGGGCCTAAACTCACTGGCACCGGAAAAATTATTAGCGTGATAAATCCTTTTCTGAAAAGACAAGACTAAACCTCAAAAAGCGGTAATTCGAATACTTTTCAATTTATCTCAAGTGTGATACGGCACTAAGAGTAGAAGCCGAGCCTTTGCTTGGGTTCTCCTTCTCCGTACGCTACTTAACATAATATATATTATAAGACAACGAAATCCTAACCAGCCCAATGTAACGGATCAAAATAGAAAATAAATCTTGCTTCATTTCATTTTGATCCGTTACATTGGGCTGGAAAGTCAAATCGAAATCTTATAATACACGTTATGAATAAATAGG
>CAWEEK010000001.1:0-2178678 GCA_963808065.1 uncultured Chitinophagaceae bacterium | reverse complement strand
GCAGTGACTGCGGCGCCACGCGCCGTACTCGGCGGTCAGTGAGTGCCGTGGGCGGGTGTGAACTGACCGGCGCTTCTCTGCTCCTCGGCGCGGATCACGTGGATGACGGCGTTGATGAGGGCCAGGTGAGTGAACGCCTGCGGGAAGTTCCCGAGGTGCCGGCCGGTGCGCGGGTCGATCTCCTCCGCGTACAGCCCGAGCGGGCAGGCGTAGGACGAGCAGCCGCTCGCACAGGTCATGCGCGCGCTCGATGCTCGCCGATCTCCACCAGCGCCGACACCAGCCAGAACGAGCAGATGGTGAAGGTGCCCTCCTCGCCGGCCAGGCCGTCGTCGGTCTCCTCCACCCGGTAACGCAGCACCAGCCCGTCCTCGGTCAGCTCGTCGGCGATCGCCAGCACGGTGGCCCGGACGCGCGCGTCGTCCGGGGGCAGGAACCGCAGCAGCGGCACCAGCAGCAGCGACGCGTCCAGCGCGTCGGTCGCCGTAGCGCTGGACGAAGACGCCGCGCTCGTCGACGCCGTGCTCGCAGATGTCGGCATGGATCTCGTCGGCGATCTTCTGCCACTGCTCGGCGAAGTCGTGCTCGTCGTGCAGGCGCGCCAGCCGCGCGCCGCGGTCCAGCGCCACCCAGCACATGAGCTTGGACGAGGTGAAGTGCTGCGGCTCGCCGCGCACCTCCCAGATGCCGCGGTCCGGCTCCTCGCCAGTGCTCGGCCGCCTGCTCGACCTGCCGCTTGAGCACCGGCCACAGCGCCTCCGGCAGCTGCTCGCGCGAGTTGGCGTGCAGGTAGACCGAGTCCAGCACGGCACCCCACACGTCGTGCTGGCGCTGGTTGTACGCGCCGTTGCCGACCCGCACCGGCCGCGCGCCCTCGTAGCCGGTCAGGTGCGGCGAGGACCGACTCCTCGAGCTCTCCTCGCCGCCGACGCCGTACATGATCTGCAGGTCGTGCCCGTCGCCGGCAGACGTCGTGGATGAAGGAGAAGAAGTCGTTGGCCTCCCGGTCGAGGCCGAGGGTGTACAGGCCCCAGAGGGCGAACGTCGAGTCGCGGATCCAGGCGTAGCGGTAGTCCCAGTTCCGTTCGCCGCCGCGGGTCTCCGGCAGCGACGTGGTGGCCGCGGCGAGCAGCGCGCCGGTCGGCGCGTACGTCAGGCCCTTGAGCGTCAGCGCGCTGCGCTGCAGGTAGATGCGCCACGGGTGGTCGGGGAACTCGCCCTGGGTGATCCACTGCCGCCAGTACTCCGCCGTGCGCCACATCCGCTCCTGCGGCCTCGCCGCAGTGCGCGGCGGCGGGCAGCGCCGACCAGGACAGCGCGACGAACGCGCTCGTCGCCCTCGACCATCCGGGTGCGGGCCTGCGCCGCGCGGCCCTCGATGCCGAGACGCAGGTCGGTGGTCAGCCGCAGAGTCGACGTCGGCGCTCCGGCGCGTCGGCGCACGCAGCTCGCCGTAGCCCGTCGCCGTCGTAGCTGCCAGTCGGCATCGCGTGCGGCCGTAGTCGAACGACGGGCTCGCAAGTCATCGACAGGTCCACCGTCCCGCTCACGCACTTGACCGTGCGCAGCAGGCAGTGCTCGGCGTCGAAGTCGGTGGGTGGGCGGCGGTGCGTCTTCGACCGCTCGTCGATGTTGTGCCACGGCCCCATGTCAGACGCGTCCCGCACGATCAGCCAGCCGGTCGCGCGTCTGCCACGTCGTCTCCACCATCAGGCTGCCGGGCAGGTAGCGGCGGGCGGCGGGCACCGGGACGCCGACGGGCCGAGCCGGAAGCTGCCGGCGGCGCGGTCCAGCATCGCGGCGAACATGCTGGGCGAGTCGGGCCGCGGCACGCACATCCACTCGACGGCACCGGTCGGCGCGATCAGGCACGTCGACCTCGCAGTCGGACAGGAACGCGTAGTCGGCGATCGGTGGGAAGGAGCTGGGGACCGGTCTGCGTTCCCTCGATGCGAGCAGCGCCAGGGTCGTGTCGTCCCCGCCGTTCTGGGCGGGCTCTTGCAACCGCTTCGGGAGCATTTCGGCCATCCAATCGAAGCCACGCAGACGCGCGTGCTGGAGCAGTTCATCTCCCACCTGGCGCCACCATCCAGTCCCCGTCGACCCGGCCCGCGCCGAAGCCGTCGGTGCAGACGAACCCCAGTGCGACCTTGTTGCATCGCAAGGTCCAACCCGGCCTGCCGCAGCGAACGGAGTGGATCGGGCTGGCAGAGCGACGTCGTGATCGGACCGTGGAGATCGGGGTCTGCCGGCAGCGGCTGGCGCCACTGATCCCGTTCATCGAGCACGACGACCGCCTCGCCGTCCCCGATCTGCAGAATGGCGAGCACGTCGTTTGCGGCCGCCATGGCGACGATCGATGAGTGCAGATGAAAGACCTGATCTATTAACATTTTTTTGGTCATTCTTTTTGTACCAGCTAGCTTTACTCGGCCTTGCGCCTGCTTTTGCTCAATTCTTTTTAAAGTATGCTAGTGCAACAGTTGCGCATTCATGCCAAATGACATTAAGAATTTCAGATGGAGAGTTGCCAAATCACCTCCCCACCTCCAACACCCTGCAAAAAGCATTGGCAAGTCTCATTTGCTGTACATTCCGGCAATCCGGTTCGAAGAGTTTGGGGCTGCAAACTAAAATAAAGACCGCCTTAGCACGCGACACGGCCACGTTCAACCTGTTCAGACTGTACAAAAAGTCCATCCCTCTTGGCGCGTCCTCCGGCGATGAAGTGGCCATGGAAAAAATAATGACCACCGCTTCCTGTCCCTGGAACTTGTCTACCGTGCCGACCTGGACCTCGGCCGGTAAAGTTTCCGTCAGCAGGTTGACCTGTGAATTATAAGGCGCAATGACTTTTATATCAGCTCGCGGTCAATTTTCGTTTTTTCTGATCGCTATCCACAAAGGAAACTTTGCCCTTTGTTAACTCATCGATGATTGTCTTAACTCTCTGTACTTCTTCGATGGAATTACTCTGGTTACCCTGGTGCAGAACGGTTTCAACCCATATCCCCGCTCCTGAAAACTTTGGGTGACCAATCAACTGTTGGAACTCCAGACCGGCCATGGTGTGCAGTCTGCCTTCATAAAAAAGTTCCGACACCAGCGAACAGATACTTGGATGCATCCTCCAGGTCTTGTCCAGGAAAATGCCCTGCTCTTCATGAATGGTCTGCTGTCCCTGCAAAATGTGCTCGAGAGCAGATACCTCGGTCCCCTCAGGATGACTGCCTTGTTGCGGCTGTTTCAGCTGCTGCGGATCCCCCAACAACACAAGATTAGTGGCGCCCTGCGATACCGCAAGCGTGTCAATTAAAGACAGCTGTCCGGCTTCATCCACAAACAACACATCCACGCTGGCAGCCATGTCTGGCCTGCACCACAACCATGCGGTGCCGCCGATAATATTAAACGATCCGCTCTTTATGGCGGCAAGCGACTTTATTGTTGTCCTTTTCTTCTGTTATCTGCGGATGAGGAACAGGTGAAACCTCAGTAACTTTTCGAAGACATCGAACATCAATTCCATGTTTCCTGCCCATCGCAGCGACCTTCTCCATCAGGTTCATGATCACCTTATGTCCCAGGGCAGTAATACCGACCGTCTTGCCCGCCTGCACCAGCTCGAGAATCATTTTTGCGGCTGTGGTGCTTTTTCCGGAACCCGGCGGACCCTGGATGGGCAGCACGCCATTGTCCAGGGCTTTTACCCAATTGACTGCATCCTTTTGGGGCTCGCCCAAATGCTCGATTGACTTTATTACCCTGGGATGTGCTCTAAGCAACAAGTCACGGCCGGCCCTGAATTCGCCAACTGTTCCAAATGGGCCTGCAGCATCAATCCCATTCGCCGCCACCCACTCAGCGATCCTGAGGATAGCGGCAATTTTCTCATCATCGCGTATATCCTTTGTATGCAGTACAGACGCTGGATGAACATCGAGAATTTTCTGACCTTTTTTAATCCAGATTTTGCCCGACGCCATGTCGAGATCGAACACTTCGCCAAAGGCAGCCCCATTGTCGTCCTGCAGTGCATCTCCTATGCCGATGTCACAGTCCTGGTGAGGAAATATGTATTCATCTACAAAGCTCCGTTTTTCCGGTCTTCTACGCCCTGTGTATCGAAGCAGTCCCAAAGCCGATTTTTCTTCGAGCAACTCATCGGGTGGTAACTCCAACAAGCGATAATATTCCCACCACTTCGACTTTTTCTCTCTCGGGTACCAGTCCAGGAAATTCGCCAATATCCACGATGCCTGCTGCGCCGGGCTGCGTTCTGCAGGATCTACCGGTACTCCTTCCATCAGCCGATCGTATATAGGTTTAATCCTTTCCTGATGTGCCGTTACCTTCTCCCCTGCTTCTCCTTCAAGCACCTCAGGTCGATTGATCGTGTGGCCTTTTTTCAACAATTCACTCCTCGCCTCTTCCAGCCAGTTTCGAAGCTGGCGAGTCGATAAGCAATCCTCTTTATTGTACTGCGCTACAGCATCCAGGGTCGACTTCGGAATTTTCGCGGTATCATTTCGCTCGATGAAGGCTTCCATTGCCCGCAACTGCTTCGCTGCGTCGCGCAGCGGCATTTCGCGCACGAAATCGTGGAACCTCTCGAGCTCTTTCAGGGAATAGGTTTCCACTCCGGCCCTGATGGCCTGCCGCGTGACGGTATGCAGGTCCACAAACAATTTTGCGCGGAGCATCGTATCTATTTCATTTTCCCTGGTAGCATGCTTTCCCATCAGTCGCTTGAGCGCGGATGGCTCATAAGCGGTAAAGTGATAGATGTGCATCGCAGGATACTCTTTCCAATGTTTCATCACGAAATCAACAAATCCTTCAAAGGCTCTCTTTTCATCCGCCGGGTTCAGCGCCCAAAGAAACTCGTAATGAACAGGTGTTCTCATGTCCACCCATCCAAACAGGTATTCAAGTCCCGAGGTTCCCGCAAACGGGTCTCCTTCAAAATCGAAAAACAGGTCGCCTTCATTTGGTTCCGGAAGGCGAAACAAGCCACGATCCTCAACCACCTCCAGGTATTCATAGACCGGCTTACCGGATAGTCTCGACTCCAGCTGTACGCGAGCCTGTTCGCGAAATCGTTCGTAGGTTTCGCTGGCTCCTCTGGTTGGCTTGAAGGGTAAGGGAATAGGGACTTTGGCGAGGCCGGCAAGCGTGGAAACATCCCACAGGTTGATCTGTTTTGAATGATTGGTGGAGAGACCCGCGACTAACGTAAGGTGATCATCGGCATGCCGCTGGCGTGTCGCAGTATTGCCACCAACTGCAAATCATACAGTGAGCGCAGGGAAGCGGATAGGTGTTGCCGGGAGTGTCCGCGATTGCCATACGTTGCTCAAGTCTTCCTTTGACCCAACGATAATAAGCAGCAAATTCGTCGAGCCGGTAGGCATGTTGCGTAAATTCATTTTCAGGAGTGATCACGTACGCCAATTGTGGGGCGATTCCCTGGATATCCGCGATCATTTCGGAATAGAGGCAGAGCTGCAAAATCGTTCCCGTCCTGGTTTCCCGGGCAAGCTTCGCATCTACCACCTGGTACGACCAATTGCCCAATTTACTTGGGGTATCCACTTTCACAAGGAAATCTGCCCGTCCCCGCCACAATCCTTTTCGTAGGTTCGCCTGATAGATCACGTCCACTCCCTCCCGCATGGCGGCGATTGTTTTATCAGCCGATAAGAAATCCCCTTCGGCAATAATCGTTTTACCCTCGGCCTTTAGTTTTTCTAAATACTTGTGCTCGAATTCAAGTCCCCTTTCCTGTAAAATTTCCAGTAACGGATCTGTGAACGTGGAAGATTCAATTGTGCCATTGAGTGCAAGGAGATTGAGTTCAGTGAGGTGAGCACAGGCGAGGTGACCGGACAGGTCGGAGGCAGACAAAAGTATCGAGTCGTTTTCTTTTTTCATAGTATGGCGTACAAAAGTTACTGAGATTCAGCGGAAAAAACTTGTCGTTGTGTTTAATTGTTGATCTCAAAGCATCTCCTGGCTGGCATTTGAAAGGTTCGAGAAAGAAAGGAACTTTTTTAGTAAGTTAAAGTAGTAGTCCTTAAAGTGATGAAATACGAATGTGGATAATCACTGAGAACCGGATTCGCGCTCGCAAAAAAAGCATCACAGACTTAAATAATTATCGTAAAACTCATAGTTTTCTTTGGTGATGATGTCGATGGGCATGAACAAAACGTTGTCAAAAGTTTTGCCCAGAACGACGTGCTGGTATAATTGCATGAAACCGCGATATCCCTGTTCTCCCGGGCGATGACAGATCAATATGTCGATGACGTCTTTTTTCAGGAACTCGATATTTTTGTCGATAAAGTCAAAGCCTATTAACAAGATGTCTTTTCTGCCACTGCGTTCGAGGTATTGGGCAACGCTGAATACCCTTGAGTTCGTCACAAACACTGCATGAATATCGTCATGCATTTTAAACACATAAGTCAGCGCTTTTTCCACGGCGGCGGCGCCAGTCAGAGTGATGTCTGATTTCACAATCTCGTTATAGAGATTATGATAGCGGTGATAAGCTCTAAACCCCTCTTCAATCTGAATCAGATAGTTGTGATCGTCCACTTCCCTTGCAAGGTTGAGTACCAGTATCTTTCCCTTGCCTCCCAGTTTGAAGTTTGTGAGATGCGCACTGAGGTAGCCGCTTCGGAACAAGTGCGGTCCTACATAGCACAGCCCTTCCTGGTTTGGGATGTTTGAATCGATAAGTACATAGGGAATACCGGCTTCCTGACATTGATTCGTGAAAGCAACAGCTTCATCAATGAAAGACGGAGCAAGCAGGATGCCATCGGTGCCGTTTTTTAAGATCATCTTTGACTGTTTCTCGAAAGATTTTCTATCATTCAGATCGAATAGGTAATAGCTGGTCCGCACACCATAGCCGCTGATAGCTGTTTCCGCACGTTGGATCCCATTCAGTGGAGCAGTCCAGAAATCGGTGTCGGTGGATACTTTTGGGATCAATACTGCAAAGCGATATACTTTCTTCGATGCGAGGCGACTCGCGAGCAGGTTTGGCTGGTAGTTCAGCTCCTTGATGATACCATCGATCTTTGCTTTCGTTTTCGCCGACACCCCGGTGCGCCCATGAATCACCCGGTCGACGGTGCCTATAGAAACGTTTGCCCTCCGTGCGATCTCCCGCATTCCTACGAGTTCGGGTTTCCTGTTCATAATTTGCCTGATAATCGTATATGGCGTCGTGTACGTTAACGTGTATCATTAGGCGCACACTCCGCTCACCGCTAAAGTAGTATATATATTGATGCTGCACAATGCAGCTTTTGGTCTGCCCTCCCACGTGGCCTGCGGACCGCATCTGCATTTGATCCCAGATCATTGAGTGAAGGCAGGGTCATGCACGCTAACGGATTAACTTATGTTCGGCATTCTCAAATGTGGTTACAATTACGACCGTTAACGTCACCGGAGATTATTTTCGGAATTTCAGGCTCGTTCGGCACGATTGTATACACTATAAACAGTTATATAACATATAGTTACGAAGATTAAAAGCAGATCACTCCCAGTTGACCCATGCAACACAACCGCTAAACAATTCGTTCGGCACTTGGAGCAAGGCCGCAGTATGCATTGAATTGAACGTCCGGTTCCGGCCATTTTGTTGACATAAATCTAATGAATCGCCAAATTACTGCGTATTTTTTGAATTTTGTAAAAAATACATGCGAATTGATTGTTTTTCATTCATACACCCTAAATTAGTGTACGTACACGGAACAATAGAGTGGCTAAGCAATAATGGAAAGAGGCTAAACAATCCTGGAATTCAATCGCGAACAGAGCAACCACAACCAGTCACCGATAAAAAAATTGCATGATTGAAAAATTCTTCGATCGCCGAAAGTTTGTTAAGTCTTCACTTATCGCAGGTGCCGGCCTGACTATCGGCGGAAAACTGTCGCCACTACTCGCTCAACCAACGCCCGCCCAGGGAAAACGGGTCGGTATTATCGGCCTCGACACATCTCACAGCATCGAGTTCACAAAGACATTCAATTCGGAATCAGCTTCTGCAGAATATGGTGGTTACAAGGTTGTCGCTGCCTACCCGCAGGGCAGTCTCGATATCGAGTCGTCGGCTAGTCGCATCCCGGGATATGTCGAGAAAGTAAAAGCTATGGGTGTTGAGATTGTCGACAGTATTGAAGACCTGCTTAAAAAAGTAGACGTAGTGCTTCTCGAAACAAATGACGGTCGGCGTCATCTGGAACAGGCTATTCCCGTGCTCAAGGCAAAAAAGAGAATGTTTATAGATAAGCCAATGGCGGCTTCCCTCGCCGATGCCATGACTATCTTTCAACTTGCGAAACAGTACGACACTCCCCTATTTTCCTCGTCGACACTCCGATTCATCACTACAGCACAGGATGTGCGCAACGGAAAGATCGGGAAAGTGCTGGGCGCCGATGCGTACAGCCCCTGTGCACTTGAGAAGACTCACCCCGACTTTTTCTGGTATGGCATACACGGCGTAGAATTGTTATACACCGTCATGGGCGAAGGCTGCCAGGAAGTAACCCGCACACACACTGATAGTACCGACGTTGCGGTCGGCCGCTGGGATGACGGGCGTATTGGCACTTTCAGAGGCACGCGCGACGGAAAACATCTATACGGCGGCACAGCATACGGCGAAAATGGCGACGCGACCCTCGGCCCGATTGAAGGTTATGAGCCCCTGTTGAAGAAAATCGTGAATTCTTTGACACCGGCACAGTACCGGTGAAGGAACAGGAGACCCTGGAGATGCTGGCCTTCATGGAGGCGGCGGATGAAAGTAAGAAAAGAAACGGCGCGTCTGTATCGCTAAAAGAGATATGGAAGAAGGCAAGCGATAAAGCAGCATCCAGTTTGAAGAAAGTACGCTCCTGATCAGCGTTTTTGATAAGTCTATTACAAAACTAATTCTATGGAAAATTCGAGGAGAGGTTTTCTGAAAAATTCCCTGGCTGCATCGGCTGCGGTATCATTCGGTGGTGTGTTGCCCGGATTTTCGGCAAAAAGCTACGCACGTATTCCCGGGGCCAACGAAAGAATCGCAGTGGGCGTCATGGGTGTGCATGCGAGAGGCCTGGCGCTTGGCAGCAACTTTGCGCACCAAAAGAACTGTGAGATTATTTACATCTGCGATGTGGACCGCGACTCGATGACCAAGTGCATCGACCGGATCAGTAAGATACAGGGATCCGCGCCAAAAGCTGAACCAGACTTTCGGAAAGCCCTTGAAGACAAACAATTGGAGGCGATGGTCATAGCAGCACCGGACCACTGGCATGCGCCTGCCGCAATTCTGGCCTGCAAAGCGGGTAAACATGTGTACGTTGAAAAGCCCTGCTCGCACAATCCCCATGAGGGCGAGCTGCTCGTGGCGGCCGCAAAAAAATACAACCGCAAAGTGCAAATGGGCTCACAGCGCAGGTCATGGCCGAATGTCATTGCGGCCATTGAAGAGGTGAAAACTGGCACCATCGGACGCGCGTATTATGGCAAAGGCTGGTATGCTAATAACAGACCCAGTATCGGCACAGGCAAAGCCGCCGCAGTGCCAAACTGGCTAAACTATGATCTCTGGCAGGGCCCTGCACCGCGCAAGCCATACAACGATAATATTCTTCACTATAACTGGCACTGGTTCTGGAACTGGGGTACCGGCGAAGGCGGCAACAATGGCACTCATATGGTCGACCTGCTGAGATGGGGCATGGGCGTCGACTTTCCGGTCAGCGCCAACTTCCTCAGGTGGTCGTTACCGTTATAAGGATGACTGGCAGACACCGGATACACAGTTAGTATCGTGGTCTTTTGCCAACAACACACTGATGGATTGGGAAGGGAGAAGCTGCAATGGACGTAACACAGAAGATTCCAGTGTTGGCGTGGCGTTTTATGGAGACAAGGGCACGGTGGTTATTGGCGGAGGAAACGAATATAAAGTGTATGACCTCAACAACAAGCTGCTGAAAGAAGTGAAGGATGAAGCGCCGATCGATACGAAGAATCTTGTCAATCCTTCACAGGCGCTCGATGCCTTACACATTCAGAATTTTTTCGATGGCATCCGCAAGGGAGCCGCACTCAACGCGGACATAGAAATTGGATATAAGAGTACGCTGCTGAATCAGCTGGGCAATATTGCGCTGCGTACTTCCAGCAACTTAAAGATCGACGACAGCAATGGACATATAATTGGCAATGAAAAGGCGGAGGCGCTCTGGAAGCGGGAATATGAGCCGGGTTGGGAACCAAAGCTCTAACCGCGCATGACTCGTTGTCCTTGCGCGTCCCGGATCTGTTAGTTCTTGTGCCTGTTTGCACTGCTACGCCGACCTGTTCATAAATGGCACTCATCAATACATTTAAATGAAACTCCATTTCATAGACCTGCTTATAGTCGCGCTTTTTTTCCTTAGCATGATTGTGATAGGAGTGCTATCCTATTTCAAAAGCAGGAACGCAGAAGATTATTTTGTCGCCGGAGGAAAACTGCCCTGGTGGCTCGCAGGTATTTCTCATCATGTGTCGGGACACAGCGGTGCTGTTTTTGTTGCCTATGCGGCTGTGGCCTACACGCATGGGTTTACGATGTATATGTGGTGGGCACTTCCGGTAGCCATTGCCATTCTGGCGACAGCGGGCATCTTCCCCGTTTATTGGGTTCGCTTGCGGAAAAATATGCTGATTCAATCGCCTCTCGAATACCTCAAAACGCGATATGATCTTACCACCCAGCAATTCATGGCATGGAGCGGAGCGCTCCTGAAAGTGTTTGATGTAGGTGCTAAATGGGCGGCGATCGGCATTCTTCTTAATGTAGTAGCGGACATCCCTATGACAACGGGAATCCTGGTGTCGGGTGTCGTTACGTTGATATACGTCACTTTCGGTGGATTGTGGGGGGTGATCATCACCGATCTTATACAGTTTATCGTGCAGGTTGTCGGAAGCCTGGTGATGTTCGTGCTGGTCGTGAAGCGGCTGGGCGGCACGGAATCGATCACCGGCATCTGGAAGCAGCTTCCGCCGGAACACAGCCAGCTGTTCAACGATCCATATAGTGCAGGTTTCGTTATCGCCATTTTCTTTTTGTACTTCTTAAGCTACAATGGCGGAGGCTGGAGCCTCGCTACGCGCTATATCTCGTCGCCCTCTGAAAAGGAAGCGTCGAAGGCAGCACGGCTCTCGGGTCATTCTTTACCTCATCTGGCCGCTCATCCTGTTTTTCCCGATGTGGGCGGCTCCTTTGATTGTGCCGGGGCTTGAGAATCCAAACACATCGTATGGCCGACTGATGCTTGAAATATTGCCACAGGGCATGATCGGCCTGGTGATCGCCTCGCTGTTTGCAGCCACAATGGGCATGACTTCTTCCGATGTAAATACCATTGCCGCCGTGATTACGCGCGACATACTTCCCGCGCTGTCGAAGAAGTTCAAGAACGATCCCCGGCCTTTGTATACTGCCCGCATAACGACGTTTATTTTTACGCTTGCGACGCTTTTCGTGGCACTCAATTATGAGCGTTTCGGAGGTGTGCTTGGTTTAATTGTTAACTGGTTCGGCGCATTGATTGGCCCGACGGCCCTGCCATTGCTTTTGGGACTCGTGCCGGCCTTTCGCTCCTGCGGTCCGAAAACCGCGATATACTCGATCGTGGCCGGCCTGCTGGCTTTTGTGATCACCAAAACCGTTGCGCTGAACAGCCTCGCGCTCGAAGTAGGCCTGCCCATATTCGTTTCCGCAGCGATCTATATAACTGTGGGCCTAACCACCAAAGCGACGCCCGAGAAAGTAATAACGCTGATGGCAGCGCTTAAAAAACCTATTCGCGAAGACAAGTCTTGAAAGCCACAGCTGACGATATCGCAATTGAAACGCTGCATTGCATCAACTGTATCACCGGTGAACCCGAAGTGTTGAAATGCTCCGACGGCGCGCTGGTGTCAATCACAAGATCAGATGAGCGAGACAGTGGGCTTTTGTACGGGCCGGGATTAATCGACCTTCAGGTGAATGGTATCCGCGGTATCGATTTTAATCGGCCAACACTAACGGTCAATGATGTTACTGAGGCTGCAAAGCAACAGTTGACACAAGGAGTTACTCAATTTCTTCCCACCGTAATTACGAATGCCGACGATCACGTCATCACCATCCTCAACACGATATCGGAAGCTTGTGAAAACGATCAGCTCACAAACGACTGCATCGCGGGAATCCATTTGGAGGGTCCATTCATTTCACCAGCGCCCGGAGCAAGAGGCGCCCACGACAAGTCGTTCATCAAAGCACCCGACTGGGACCTTTTTCGCCGGTTCCAGGATGCTGCAGGGGGAAGAATCAAAATTATCACGCTGGCGCCGGAATGGGAAGGCAGCGCTGCGTTCATTGAGAAATGCGTCGCAAGCGGAGTGATCGTTTCCATTGGTCATTCAGTTGCCAACACCGTTCAGATCCGAAGCGCCGTCGAAGCAGGCGCCTGCATGTCTACTCATCTGGGCAATGGAGTGCCCCTGTCCTTGCCACGGCACCCGAATATAATCTGGGATCAACTGGCGGAAGAACCGTTGCACGCGTGCATCATTGCCGACGGATTGCACATTCCCGATT
This sequence comes from uncultured Chitinophagaceae bacterium, assembly GCA_963808065.1. Taxonomy (GTDB): domain Bacteria; phylum Bacteroidota; class Bacteroidia; order Chitinophagales; family Chitinophagaceae; genus Flavitalea. The sequence continues at coordinate 2,166,005 of CAWEEK010000001.1, read as the reverse complement.
CATTTATAAAGGTCGTAATGAAAGCAAAGGGCGAGGCCGTGATGCTTGTGAGTGACAGTACATGTTTTACAGGTATGCCGCCCGGTGAGTACACGGGCCATATCGGCGGGGACGTAGTGGTGGACGAAAACAAAAAGATTTCGTTGAAGTCGGAACCCGGTCTGCTCGCCGGTGCGGCGAAATCGCTGCTCGAAAATGTTCAGACACTAACAGAACACCACCTGTGTTCACTGTCTGCCGCCTGGAAGATGGCGTCGTTAAATGTGATCGATTTTCTGCGCAGGCAGAGTAAAGGCTTCGAAGAACCTAAAAATGATCTTGTTATTTTCTTTGCGGAAGGAAAAACGCTTCGCGTACACAAAGTCATCAAAAGCGGCAGGACCGTTTACCGTAACGACAATGTGAAAGTTGAATTTCTTGATGTATGAATAAAAAACAGTTTGGGTTTGGGATCGTCGGTGCAGGCAATATCGCACATGTACACGCACGCGCTATTGCCGCGATCTCAAACGCGCGATTAGTGGGCGTGTGGAGCAAGACCGCTGCAAACGCCGAACGTTTCGCGCAGGAGCACCAATGCAAGGCTTACGCTTCATTTGAAGACATGCTCGCCGCACCAACAATCGACATTGTGTGCATCTGTACACCGTCGGGGCTTCACATGGAAGCAGCACTGAAATCTATTGATGCAGGCAAACATTGCCTGATCGAAAAACCACTCGAAGTGACCCTTGAAAGATGCGATCGGATCATCGTTGCAGCCGAAAAGGCAGGAGTAAAAGTTGCGGTCGTCTTTCCTTCGAGGTTTTATGATGAAAGCATGTATCTAAAAAGAGCGGTGGATGAGAACAAATTTGGCTCGCTCGCGCTGGGCAGTGCCTATATCAAATGGAGCCGCACCGAGGCATACTATCAATCGGCCGAATGGCGCGGCACATGGCAGTACGACGGAGGAGGTGCATTGATGAACCAGGGGATCCACTCAGTTGATCTTCTTCAATGGTATATGGGACCCGTGGAATCTGTACAGGCATTTGTTGCCAACATACGGCATAAGCAGCTCGAAGTGGAAGATACGCTAACGGCCGCGCTACGATTTGATAATGGCGCCCTTGGAACAATCGAGTGCTCCACGGCTGTTTATCCGGGCTCGCTCAAACGCATTGAGATCCTTGGCACCGAAGGCACTGCAATACTCGAAGAAAGCGCATTGGTCAAATGGGAGTTTCGCAATGGGGAGCCAAGCCCAGTGCTCGATAACGGTAATAAAAAAATGCAGGGAGGAGCGTCAGATCCGACCGACATCAGTTTTGCAGGCCACCAACGGCAAATTGAAGACCTGCTTCGTGCACTGGAGCAGGGCACAGGGCCACTTATTGATGGAAGCGAAGGACGCAAATCGGTGGAAATCGTGCTTGCCATATATGAGAGTGCGAAAACAAGCCGCCTTGTGCGCCTCCAGAAGCACACCTAAAAAGTTTTTTAGAAAGTTCAGTATAATCAAAAAATGATCGAACGATTATGATTTATGTACAGGAATTGACAGCAAACAAGCTGAAAGTGAGAATTTACGACTCGAGGCCAGCGATGGGAGCTGCTGCAGCAGCCGATGTGACTGCGGCAATTATATCGCTGTTGGAAAAACAGGATTACGTAAATGTTGTCTTTGCGGCAGCGCCCTCGCAAAACGAGTTTCTCGAAGCACTATCCGCTACCGAAACTATAGACTGGAGCAGGGTCAATGCGTTTCACATGGATGAATACATCGGCCTTCCTACGAATGCGTTGCAAAGTTTCGGGCAGTTTTTGAGGGAGCGGATTTTTGACCGGGTCGCTTTCAATACGGTGTTCTATATAAATGGCAACGCTGATGATCTGCAAGCGGAGTGCGCTCGTTATAGTGCTCTTTTGAAGCAATATCCGCCTGATGTTGTCTGCATGGGTGTCGGGGAGAATGGTCACATTGCCTTTAATGATCCGCATTTGGCAGATTTTGACGATCCGGAGTTAGTTAAGATCGTCGATCTCGACGAAACCTCCCGAATGCAACAGGTGCACGACGGTTGTTTTGATACGTTGGCGGAGGTTCCTCTCACTGCCATCACGCTTACCATTCCCGCCCTTTTTTCAGGCCGCATTATTTTCTGCGTGGTGCCGGGCAGTTATAAAGCGGTAGCTGTATCTCAAGTGATTCATGATAAGGTGAATGAGAAAACGCCTGCTACAATATTACGTATTCACGAGCATGCGACGATCTACCTTGACAAGGAGAGCGCTTCGAAAATATTGCCGGCATCAAACTTAAATTTTCATTAGTGCTTGCTTTATTTAACCCGTTTCATAAACGATCACGATGCATTTGCCATTTGAAGTTGCCCGGTGAGCAGCGCTTACCGAAAAAAAATTGACCATAAAATCCAAACTAATACTACAGATGAGAGATTTGCACGTACCCGCTGTTAAAGCGTTTCCTGAGTTGCCGCCGCGCGACCGTGAAGCAACCTTCAGAAATATCTATTCGATATTCTGGAAACGGATGTTCGCCATAGCATACACACGATTGAACAACAAGCAGGAGGCCGAGGACGTCGTACACGACGTATTCATGAGCGTGTGGGCAAATATGCAGAGGGTCGACATCAGGTCACTCGAATGTTATTTGTCGGTAGCGGTAAAAAACCTGGCCTTTGTAAAGCTTAGAAAAAGGACGTATGAGCGCAGGTACGTGCGGTCGTTTAACGACCCCCTCCTATCTGAGTCGCTTATCGAAAGCGCCATCCATAATAAACGGATGCTGGAGCGTTTGCAAACGGAGATCGAAGGCCTGCCAGAAAAATGCAAGCTCATATTTAAATGCAGCCGTAATAGCGGCATGCCTGTAAAACAAATTGCCGAGCAGCTTAGTATTTCCCCCAAGACCGTAGAGAACCAATTGAACAAAGCGCTTAAACATTTGAGATCAGCGACAAAGTCATTTTAATCTGTTCGTAAAAAAAGATTCGATTCAGATAGGTGGTCGCTTGGTTTCGTGATACTATGTTTTTGCAGACTCTTTGAGCAGCACTTGTCTTAGCCGGCAAGTGACTACACGCACACAACAAATCAGTGCGGCTCGCCCGCCGAAGCTTTAGCGTAGGCGGGAGAAACAGAGCGGAGAGCGTATTGAACTTAGAGCAAAGTTGTATGTGCGCCTTCAGAATAAGGCCTAAAGGAAATCAGTGCGGCTCGCCCGCCGAAGCTTTAGCGTAGGCGGGAGAAACAGAACGGAGAGCGTGTTGAACTTAGGGCAATTATGTCACTCAGACAATGAAAACCTATGGCTATATTATTTTTTTCAAGGGCAGTTCTTCAACGACCAGACCGTTTCTCTGAAACGATCCGGACGATAAAGTTGACAATCGTCTTATTGATTGCGGTCTGCTCTCGCGGTTTTGCAAATGATTTTGCGGGCCTTGCTCCATTGACCGATGCAAATCACTTTCACTGGCGTCCCGCCAATGTTGACGCACCCATATCTGGCAAGGTCACTGATGCTCAGGGATTGCCGTTGCAAGATGTAACGGTGATGATAAAGGGCCGGACCACGGGTACTAAGACAGATGCGCAGGGCAATTTTACTGTTGATGCGCGGCCTGACGACGCCCTCGTCTTTTCTTATGTCGGCATGGAAGAGGTAGAAATGAAAGTCGGGCAGCAAACAACTTTAAATGTAACGCTGCGGCGCGCTGCAGCAGAAGGAAATGAAGTGGTCGTTATCGGTTATGGCACACAGAAAAAGAAAGATCTTACCGGGTCTGTTGTGCGAGTAAACATGTCGGAAAAGGCAAACCAGGCAAACACAAACCTCCTTCAGGCGCTTTCAGGCGCCTCGGCGGGCGTAAATCTTGAAGGGCGCGGAGGCGCTTCGAGTGAGCCGTCGCTGTCCATCCGTGGGCAAACCTCTTTATCTGCATCCGACATGCCTTTGATTGTTTTGGATGGCGTGATCTACAACGGAAGCATATCCAATATTAATATAAGTGATGTCGAAACGATCGACATTCTTAAAGATGCAAGTGCCGCTGCCGTTTATGGGTCGAGGTCGGCGAACGGCGTTTTGCTCATCACAACGAAAACTGGTAAATCGAAGGCGCCCGTCATTACAGTAGGTGCAAGTACTGGTTATCAGAACATGACCAATAATCCAATGAGAGTGATGAATGCTGATGAGTTTGCAGTAAGACTGTTGGATTTCAGCTACCAAAGCCAGCTCTATGCCTGGTATGCTACCAATCCGACGAGCGCAGCCGACAGACCAGTACGCCCCGATGTAAACGACCCTAACGTGGTGGCCAATTATCTAAGAACCTTCGAGGAAAAGCAAAATTACCTGGACGGCAAATCGGTAGACTGGGAGAAGGAAGTGCTGCACACCGGGTCAATTCAAAATTATAATGCAAGCGTACAGGGAAGTGCTAATAACACGTCTTACTATTTTTCCGGGTCGTATTCCAATGCACAGGGCATACAGTTAAACGATAAATTCAAAAGGATCACCCTTCGCAGTAATGTGGAGAGCCGGCTGAAAAGCTGGTTGTCCCTGGGGGTGAACGTATCCTACAGTCACCTGGACAATTCAGGTATTCCCGCCAGCCTCACCGATGCCAGGGTCGCCAGCCCACTGGCAAACAATTACATTGGCCAGCCTAAGTATGATATTTACCTCGGCAATGAACTCTTCCAGCCTTATCCGCTGGTTAATCTGTATGTAGACAATTCGGATATTAGTAATGAACTGTTTGCGGTTGGCCGCGCGAAAATATCTGTGCCCTGGGTTAGCGGCCTAAACTACGAGCTGAACTATTCACATGTGTACACGACGGCCGATGATTTCACCTATAACTCCAGCAATACCCCGTTGGGTGTTTCCAACCGTGGGTATGCAGTGAAAACTCCCGCTCAAGCCAGAGACTGGATCGTGAATAATATTGTAACCTATTCAAAGGCTTTCGGGGCGCACCAGGTCAATACCACCCTCCTGTTCAGCCGTGAAGGTAGAACAGGCAGCTCTACCACCTCTACCGCACAGGGCTTCGACAACGAGATACTTGGCTACAATAATCTCGGTCTCGGTGAAATCGCCACTGCCGCATCTACCGCTTATGAAGAGAATAGCCTTTCGTATATGGCACGTGTGAATTATAGCTATTTATCGAAATATCTTTTTACTGCCACTGTGCGCCGCGATGGTTATTCGGGGTTTGGCGCGAATAAAAAATGGGCGACTTTTCCTTCCGCGTCGGTAGCCTGGGTGGTTTCCGAGGAACCGTTCTTAAAGAGCAAAGACTTATATCTGAAAATCAAAATGTCGTATGGCAAAAATGGTAATCAGGGAATCGGAAGATACTCCAGCCTTTCAACGATGGGCACGAGATATTACGTCTACGGCGAGTCGACGGCCATCGGCATTTACCCGAACACCTTGGGAAATCCAGATCTCGCCTGGGAGATCACTTCGTCTTATAATGCAGGAGTAGATTTTGGAGTATTGAATAAGAGAATTACCGGATCAGTGGATTTGTATACGGCTAAGACCGAAAATGTGCTGGTGCAAAGACAACTACCCCGCACGACCGGCTATGTAAATATCTGGACCAATATAGGTGGCATTTCCAACAAGGGTGTAGAGGCTTCGATCAACACTATCAATCTTGAAGGAAAATTCAGGTGGGAATCCAATTTCATTTTTTCGCTCAACCGGGATAAGATCACTAAACTCTACGGAGGCAGCAACGACAATGACATCGGAAACGCCTGGTTTGTCGGAAAATCCATTAACGCGATATACGACTACCAGATGGCGGGCGGGGTATGGACCGAAGACGAATTTTTTAAAGGACAAGCGCTCACTGGGTGGTATCCCGGCCAGTTCAGATATGCGGACCTGAACAAGGACGGTGCTATCGACCCGAATAATGACCGACAGGTGGTTGGTTACACATCCCCAAGCTATCGGTTCAGCATCAACAATACATTTACCTACAAAAACTTCTCACTGTCGGTATTAATTAACTCAATTCAGGGCGGTAATGATCGATATCTCGCGAACAATGCCGAGATGATCAATCCGCTGTATTACTTCCCTGATCGGCATAATAATTCTGCCATCAATCCATATTGGAGACCCGATGCGCCAACAACAAATACTACGGGCATTTACAATGTGCCATTACGGCAAAGCGGCATTTATCAGAGTCGCAGTTTTGTAAGGATACAGGATGTGTCACTTGCTTACTCTTTTGGCAAAAACACACTCGACAAGTTGAAGATGGCCTCGTTGCAAGTGTATATATCCAGTAAAAATCCATATGTATGGACCAAGTGGCAAGGGTGGGATCCTGAGATAGGCGTGAGTGATGTGCCAATGATGAGAAATATAGTTGCCGGATTGCGACTCAGCTTTTAGAAATAACATACACTATCACTTAAAATGAAAATAATGTGCAACTGTATCAGGGAGCTTGGCAATAAAATAATGATGTCAGCGATGATCGTGATGTTCGCGCTTTCGTCCTGCAACAAAAAGATTCTCGAAGAGCATCCGATTGATTTTTTAACACCTGATATCGCCTACTCGAATGAAGCGGGCGCACTGCAGGGGATCACGGCGTTGCACGACAGGGTGCGCTCGGCCTACTACTCTTTTGGCGAATTCACTGTAATGAACTGGTCAACGCACGGATCGGATCTCGGCTATTGCGGAGAAGTACCTTCCCCTGGCAGCGGCTATCTCAACACCTACAAGGATATGAACCCGACCTTTCCGATTACGGTAGATACCTGGAACGTCGGCTTCCAAATCATTCAATGGGCCAACGTACTTATTGACGCAGTTCAGAAAGCGGACTCCATTGCATTTAAGAATGGCGAAGAAGATAAAAACAAATACATTGCTGAAGCGCGTTTTTTTCGCGCGTTCGCCTATCGCTACCTCGTATCCACCTATGGGGATATTCCGCTGATCACAACACCTATCAAATCGGAAAAGGCCGATTTTGTAAGAGATCCTATTTCAACCATTCATGACCAGATGGTCGAGGATTTCACGTTTGCCACCGTTCATCTTCCGCGGCCAGGAGAAGAAGCCGCGCCAGGAAGGATAACACAGGGACCGGCCTGGCATTATCTCGCCGAAACCTATCTCGAGCAGCAAAAGCCTGAACTTGCAGTGGAAGCCGCCTCCCATGTATTAAACGATTACAACTACAAGCTGATGACGAACCGTTTCGGCGGCCGCCTTGGAAACGATGTGTTTGGCGCCGGTGATCCATACTTCGATCTTTTCGGCTTCGGAAATCACAATCTGCCCGAAAATACTGAATCGATGTGGGTGATCCAGTGCGAGCCCTTTATTACCGGCGGAGGACAGGTCCAAAGCGCCTACATCTTCGGCCCCAGATATTTCGATCTCGATCTGACGCCGGACGGCAAAAAAGCTTTTCTCGGCAATTTGTACAATGGCGTGCGTACCGGATTGAACGACACACTCAGTCGGCCGACCGCCAACGTGAGAGGCACGAGTCTGGTCTACTATACTATCTGGCAAAGCGACTGGAACAACGACATCCGCAATGCGGAGAACAATCTAAAACGTAATTTTTACTACGACAACCCTGAGTCTGTATACAATGGGCAGAAGGTGGATTTCAGTCTTTATCACCCCGCGCGGCCCAATCCCATTACAGATACCACCAAGCTCATTTTCCCTATTCACACGAAATTCACTGATCCCCTGCACTACTTTCTTCAACCAAATAGATCGGGCGGTGGCATCACGCATAAAGACTGGTATGCATTGCGCGTAGCAGAAACATTGCTGCTTCGTGCGGAAGCCTATGTGGATATGGGCCAAATGGATCTCGCGGCTGCTGACATCAACCAGGTGAGAGAAAGGTCTCACGCGACGCCGGTGCAGCCAGGAGACGTTAACATCGACTACATTCTGGATGAGCGTGCCAGAGAATTGTTCGGCGAAGAGTGGCGCCTCATTATTCTGCGGAGAACCAATAAGCTCATTGAAAGAGTCCGCAAATACAACGACAATCCACTCTGCCCGGGTGCTCTCATTGAAGATTTCAACTTCCGCTGGCCGATACCGCAGACGCAGATCGATTTGAATATTGGCGCAACGTTTGAACAAAATCCCGGGTACTAGCGAGCCATGATATGTATGAGGCCTTATATTCCAACGTTAGCAAAAAGCTTCATGTACATGATAGTCGTCGCCGCCTTGCTGCCACGTGCGTATGGGCAACGGCAAGATCCCGGCTGGGTGAAAGAGGTGGACAGTGCGGCATGGCAGCAGAGAGATTCACAGGGCGAACTCGTCTTCAGAAATAAGATGTGGGTGCTTGGCGGCTGGTTCAACTCTTTCGAAGCGCCACCGCGCGATGTGTGGAGCTCTGAGGATGGCAAACATTGGACTATGTCGACGAAGGAAGCCCCATGGTTGCACAGTGACCTCGCCTCGTCGATTACTTTTAAAGATAAGATGTGGATGATGGGTGGTTGGTATAAGGGAAGGCTCGAAGGACACTCTGCGAGTAACCAGGTGTGGTCGTCTAAGGATGGCACACGCTGGAAAAAGGAAACCGGTGCTGCGGCATGGTCGCCACGGGTTGCTGCGGCGGTTATCGTGTTTAAGGGCAAGCTTTGGTTGATGGGCGGAACGGAAAGCTATTACTTTGGTGATAAGAGCAGTCTCAAAAATGACGTTTGGTCCAGTTCGAACGGCAGAGACTGGAAGCTCGCGACTGCAGACGCGGGTTGGCCTCCGCGCGCATATCACCAGGCGGCTGTGCTGAATGGAAAGATCTATATATTCGGCGGCGGCAACTATGTGCCGGAATATTTTGGCCTGCGCGACGTGTGGAGTTCTGAAGACGGCGTGCACTGGACGAAGGTTTGCGATGCACCGTGGCATGAGCGCATCTGGTTTTCGAGTGTGGTGTATCGTAACCGCATATGGGTGATGGCGGGATGGTCGGGAAATCCCTACAAGAACTGGTCGGATGTTTGGTACTCGGACAATGGCAAAGACTGGACGCAGTATGTTTCCTCGCCTATATGGAAGGAACGCCACGAGGCCTCCGCCTTTGTATTTCAGGATAAGATCTGGATCGCGGGAGGGATGACGCCGCCATTAGTGAACGATGTATGGTCGTTGCGATTACCTCCGGATTGGTAGACGTGAACAGTTTCAAAACTTTTTTGTAGAAATGGAAATGGATGAAGTAACTCATAGTAATTCGCGCCGCCGGTTTCTGGCGAATTCAAGCTTGCTGGCAGTAGGAGTCAGCATGAATTTTGATAGCTTGTTGCATGACGACAGCAAACCTGAGCGGATCATCGACATTCATCAGCATATTCACTATCATTCGAGGTCTGATGAACAGATGATGCAACATCAGGAAGCGCTTGGTGCCACCACCACAATCCTGCTGCCTGCAGGTAGGCCGGTCAACCGCCCATCGACGAATGGAGGCGAATCAAATGGCCTGGAAGCGCAGGCTGGCGGCAATGAAGAATGTTACCTGTTTGCCAGAGAACATAAAAAACATTTTCGGTTTGGTGCCTGTGCCGTACCCGACCTGCCCGATGCCGTATATGATATTGAGAAATACCTCAAGCTCGGAGCCGTAGTGATTGGTGAATTGAAATTTGGGGTGGAATGTGATTCGCCGGAAATGCACAAAATATATCAGTTGGCGCAGAGCTATGAAGTTCCGGTGCTGATGCATTGGCAATATCATCGGTTTAATTATGGTTTTGACCGGTTTTATAAGATACTGGAGCAATATCCGCGAGTGAATTTCATAGGCCATGCGCAAACCTGGTGGGTCAATATTGATAAAAATGCTGGAGACCAGTCGGTGCCTCTATCCCAAGGGGCCGGTAACCCCCGGCGGCCTTACGGAAAAATACCTCGGCGACTATCCGAATATGTTCGGCGATCTATCAGCAGGATCCGGATTGAACGCACTCACGCGGGATGAGTCCAACGCAAAGGCTTTCCTGGATAAGTTTCAGGACAAGCTTCTATATGGCAGCGATTGCGAGGATAGTTTCGGCACCGTTGCTTCCGCAAAGTGTTCTGGTGCGGCAGACATCGCTGCAGTTCGAAGGCTTGCATCATCCAAACAGATAGAGCGCAAGCTGCTATACGAAAATGCAAAAAAACTGTTTCGTTTATAAGGCGCCGCAGCATGTAAAATCAGACAAAACAAACCAGTAATGATGAGGATAATTTCTCTTGGTCTTTTAATACTTTTCTTTGTATCCTGTAAACCTTCTTCCCGCTATCCCGGTCCTCTGTCGCCGGAGGAGTCATTAAAGACGTTCAGCTTCGCCGAAGATTTTAAAGCGGAAATATTTGTTACCGAACCCTATGTTGTCGATCCTGTTTGCATGCAGTTCGACGAACAAGGGAACGTGTATGTTGTGGATATGCCGGATGCCTACAAGCCGGATTCTGTAAAAGGCAGAGGCAGGATTATGATGTTAAAGGACATCAATCATGATGGACGGGTGGACAGTTCTATCGTTTTTGCGGACAGTCTGAGAGAGGCTTCGAGCATTTTGCCCTGGCAGGGCGGATTGTTGATCGCTGCGGCTCCAAATATTATGTATTACAAAGATCTTAATGGAGATGGCCGCGCTGATCAAAAAGAAATCGTGTTTAGTGGCTTCTTTACGGGTAATGAAGAAGCGCAGATCACAAACCTGCGTTTTGGGATTGACAATTGGATCTATGCAAACAATTCCGGTCAGGCTGGTGAGGTGACGTTCACACGAAAGCCCGGAGCGCCGAAGTTGCACATGCAGGGATCCGATTTGCGCTTTCGCCTCGATCGCAATCTGGCTGAGCTAACAACTGGTCCCGGTCAGTTTGGCCTCGCCATGGATGACTGGGGGCACCGCTTTTTTACAAACAATTCCTTTCACATTCGTCAGGTGGTGGTTCCACGTCGTTATCTGGATCGCAATCCCTATCTACCAGCTGATCTGAAGTCGGCCATCGTCAATATTTCCGATCATGATCCGCTGATGTTTCAACATACGGAAGCGCCGTATTGGCGCCAGGAAAGAACGAATCGTCGCAACAAGGATTTTAAGGAAAACCATCTCGACAGGATAGAATATGCCCGAGACCACTTCACCGCTGCTTCAGGTGGCACTTTTTACGGCGGGGATGCTTTCCCTGCTGAGTATTATGGTAACATATTTACGGGCGATGTCTCAGGCAATCTGGTGCACAGAGATATACTCGTGCCCTCTGATACGACGCCTTTTCTGGTGGCACGACGCCCCAATAGTGAAAAGGACAAGGAGTTCCTCTCTTCCACTGACACGTGGTTTCGTCCCTCAAACTTTTCGGTTGGGCCGGATGGAAATCTGTATATGTTAGACATGTACCGGCAGCACATCGAGACACCCATTTCAATACCGGATGACCTGGAAACCGACATGGACTTCAACGCCGGCCATGACATGGGCCGCATTTATCGTATTGTTCCGAAGAACGCAGCGCCATCAAAGGCGACCAACTGGAATATCAAGGATGCAAAAAGTTCCGACCTCGTATCGATGCTGTCGAACAAAAATCAATGGTGGCGATTGCAGGCGCAAAGACTTCTGCTCGAGCGTCAGGACAGGAGTACGATCCCTCAGGTAAAAGAATTGCTTGCACATAGCGATGACGCGCGTACCAGACTTCATGCTTTGTATGTGCTCGAAGGCATGGATGCCCTTGACGCCACTGTTGTACGGGCGGCGATGAAAGATCCTGAACCGGGAGTACGCGAAAACGCGGCGATACTTGCGGAGCGGTTTGCAAGTTGTCTGCCGCAACTCGAGGAGCTTGTTAAAGACAGTTCAATAAGAGTAGCCTTTCAGGCCACGTTAAGTGTAGGCGACTTCAAAGATAAATCTGTCGTGCCATCGCTGGCAAAAGCGATGTCTCTCCATGGCGGCAGTAAGTGGTTTAGAGCGGCAGTGTTAAGTTCGCCGATGGGTTCATCGTTGGATCTACTGGATGCCCTGTCGGGCATTCCTGAATTTGCGCGAAGAGCAGAATGGGTAACAGATTTCTCGGCGGCTTTGGCGGAAACGATTGGCGCGCGCAACGACACCGCGCAGGTTATCGATCTGCTCAAGCGCAGTTCGGGAGAGACATTCGTAAAGACAGCTGGCATGACCGGCGCCATTGCCAAAGGGCTGAGCGCAGGTTTGCAGAATGCAAATGGTGTATCGGCCGACTTGAAAGAAAAGCTCAAGGCGATCGAGAAAAAGGCGACCGCGAGCAGTCAGGAAGCGATTGAAGACCTGAAAAAGTTATATCCGGTATCTGTAAAAACGAGATCATGAGAGAAACCGAAGGATACTCAAGAAGAAAGTTCATCGGCAAGGGTTTAGCAAGGGCTATCACATCGCTTGGGGCCGTCATTGCCATACAAGCCTGCGGCAGCAATAACGAAGTGACTGAGAAAAAGAAGAATGGCGATAGCAAAGCAGGCTCTTGCGACGATCTCAGCGATGTCAGCGCTGAAGAGCTTGACAAGCGAAAGGCAATGGGCTATGTAAGCAAATCGGAGGTGCCGGGGAGTTCGTGCGCGAGTTGCGGATTATTCATTCCATCGCCCAATGATGTGCATTGCGGCAAGTGTATGCTTTTCAAAGGCCCGGTGAAAGCTGAGGGCTATTGCGTGCAATATGCAGCAAAAACTACCTGACCAAGAGCCAACACCGTTCGCCGCGATTGTTGGTTGGCTCTGACTTACATCAAGGTTCCTCGATGACCAACACCACCCTACGGTTTCTTGCAATACCTGGAAATTCCGGCAATGGCTGCACTCACTCTTCCGGAATGATGACTGCGCTCAAATTCCTCGAGCCGATTGGCATGTTGTGTGAAGTCAAGTCCGCTTTCCTGTAGAATTTCAAGTAACGGATCTGTGAACTTGGAAGATTCAATTGTGCCGTTGAGCGCAAGGAGATTGAGTTCAGTGAGGTGAGCACAGGCGACATCAACTTTTGTAACAATCTACCTGAGAGTCCTTCTCGCTTATTCAGAAAGGAAAATGCTCGAGTTACTAGATTCTACATTTCAGAAACGCGCAAAGGTCAATCCGAATGACAAGGAGTGCACCTTCTTAAAGAGGGGTTCCTCGTCAGCCGTCATCCCCATTGAGAGCAACTGCCAGTCGGGGAATAAAGAAGAATTCAAGTTTCCCATTCGTGAAAAACAGCGTGGGGTCAGGGGTAATGCTGGCATCATCCTTATAAGACATTGTTTAGTTTAAAGGTGTTACTCAGTTGAAACCGGTAATATGTTTTGGTGGGATCCTTTCTATCCATAGCATTCCAAAAGGCAAATTTGATAAAGATAGGAACAGTGAACCGTCCATAATTGTTGTTTTGTTTTACTTTGCTCGCAAAGGTTCTTTTCCGTTAGAGAACGTGAAGCCTGTCGAAATATCCAGCAGTGTATTTCGTTTAAATTCGACTTTGAAGTAAGCACCCACCGAACCGTAAATTAAAAAGTTGTCAAATGTTTTGTCTCCCACAAACTCGGGGCTCGCTTCGAAGGCCAATTCACTTAACTCAATGCCGTCGTATGCAAAACCCAGTGGCACTCCAACATTGACGTTGTTAGGAGCTGTCGTAGTACCAGTACCTATATTAATGTCGGCTGACGGTTTGACATAAAATCGCCATTTCGAGTTTTCCCGCAGCAGGTCGTTGTAAAAAAAAGTGCCCCCTGCTTTCTCGGTCGCACCAGGGATGCGATTGAGATCAAAATTCAGCGTGAAATTTGTGGAGTCGTCAGAAATATAATTATCTGTGTATCCTAAAAAAAACAATCTCTCCTGTGCGAACAGGTTTTGTGCGAGGAGGAGGAGAGATACGAGACAGCCAAAGGTCCTCATGCGGTAGGATTGTATAGGTTATTAATGTGATCGGCAAGCTGTGAAACCTTTTTTATTGATTCGTACAGGACATTGGTAAGGGCAGTGGTATTCACTTTAGGAAATTTTCGTTTGATCTGTCCTGCGAATTTTGCTTTCATAAACGAGGTGATAAATTTGTCGAGCGGATCCGAGACTTTAATCTCATCAACTGTGTACCTGCTATTTTTAGCAATAACTCCTTTGACACCTTCAGTAACTTCTACTTTTGTCATATTATATAAAATTTAGAATGTAAAAGGTTTGGGGTAATTCCAATAAACTAGAAACTGCCTTTTCGATTATCCCCACTAGCAAAGGTGACGTCGTGACTAAAATTGTTCCCAAGCTTTATGGAAGATGGTCTATATCAGAAATAATAGACTTTGCCTGAGCAACTGCATACCAATACCGGGTCACTAACCACCCAATTAAAGGCGCACAATGGATATTTGCTTTTGATTCTTTTGAAGGGGTCAGATAGGTGGAGCTTCCGTGGACTAGACTACAAAGCGACTTGTTCAGCTATCAATGTCGCCAGGAATACCGGTTTCCCCACAGGTGTTTTAACGGTATTTTAAATTTCGTACTAGACATCGTTTTATGAATTTATCAAATACTTCAATTTCTATTTGTGCCTCTGACAGTTGCTGATCAAATGCTGTAATTCATCTCAAGCATTGTTCGGTCATTAGCTAGGTATCTAATGTCACCAGTTGAAGTGCATATAGAATTAATTCTTTACTGCTGCTTCGAATATTACACTTGTAACTACCAACAGAGTGGTCTAATTCTAAGAGAACAAAATTTGTTCCGGTGGACGTTACGTGAAATCGACGGATACCTTATGTCAACCTAACCAGTCTGTGTCGAATCGCTTAGATGGCCCGGCCAATCCGGCCGCGTATCCTCAACTTCTCAAATAAGATATCACGATAACCATCGACTGTTCTCGGGCTCACTTTCATCACGTCAGCAATTTATTTGTAAGCCATCTCGGAACGACTGAGCTGCCAGAGAACTGAAATTCTTTCTCTGATAAGGCCGGCTCACTCCTACTGATTCCATCCTTGCCATTCACACTATTTCGTAATGTATGAAAACATTTGTACAAAATTTAAAGACTAACCGTGCATACGTAGGTGTGCTCACATATATCGCATTTTTGCCCTGTCTTGTCTTTTCCATTGTTAGACTCATAAATATGTTTGCCAGGTCCGGTACAAACACATATCACATTCAAACCCGCGAGAACTTTGAATTTGGGGGCGCTGTCGATAATCACATTTGCGATGCCCCTCTCCTCCTCTGAATGGGGTACTATCAGAGCAAAGCGAAGGCCAGACGGCTCAATCTTGCTGCCAAGTGTCGGTTGGTAAGGCAAATCCCTCATTTTTTCAAACAGAGTATGAACCTCATGCTCATCCGCCTGCAGTAATCTAATTCCTGTGCTTTGATCCAACTCACTGAAACGAGTACGATTTTCACTGTATGCAGTGAAAACTATCCGGATTGAATACAACAACCAATACCCCGTGTATTTTATTACTACTCCAGGAGTCGGATTGTTTGGAATTTTATCAAGTGCAATCTTCAAGGAATCAGCACTTATTGAAATAGGGGAGTTGAAGTAATTCCATAATTCCCGAGATTATCGATTGAACCTAAATTGTTTCAAGGGGACGTCGGTCGACGCATTTTCATGCTCAATTCATTGTTTTAGATCTACAATGACAGCCATTGAAATCAAATCACGGCGACCACCCATTGTAAAAGATGGTCTATATCAGACATTATAACACTTGACCTGAGGAACTGCACACAACACCAGTTGCTAAACACAATCACCTAATTAAAGGCGCACAATGGATATTTGTATTTGATTCTTTTGAAGGGGTCAGATAGGTGGAGCTTCAGCGGACTAGACTACAAAGCGACTTGCATTAGGCTCTAGCAATATTCGCCAAGAATACCGGTTTCCCCATAGGTGTTTTAACGGTATTTCATCACCTACCAACAGAGTGGTTTAACTTTAGAGGAACCCAATTTTTGTAACGGTGGACGTTACCTGAAAACGGGGGAAATATTATGTCAAGGTAACCAGTCTGTGTCGAATCGCATAGATGGCCAGCCCGACCCGGCTGCGTATCTCCAACTTCTCGAATAATATATCACGATAACCATCGACTGTTCTGGGGCTCATTTTCATTACCTGGGCAATTTCCTTGTAAGTCATCTCGGAACAACTGAGCCGCAGGAACTGAAGCTCTTTCTCTGATAAGGTCGGCTCACTCCTACTAATTCCATTCTTGCCATTCACACTATGTATTAGTTTCGCACTCACCAATTCGTTGTGATAAAACCCCTTTTTGGCAACAGTTTGGATCGCAGTGATCAATTGTTCCGGCTGGCAGTCCTTGAGGATATAGCCGCGCGCGCCCTGCTGCAGCATTCTGATAATCGCATACTCTTCATCTAACACCGACAGGGCCAACACATTCGTCTCTGGGAGGTTGGTCCGCACCCACTGTGCAGTTTGATATCCATCCATGATCGGCATTGCGATATCCAGGAGTAGCACTCGCGGGGCATTTTCGCTTGAGGCAATTCTGGATAAAATCCCGCCCATTGTCAGCCTGCATCATCACCTCGAACCCGCGCTCGACCAATAACGACGCCAATCCTTTTCGCAACAAGACATGATCGTCCACCAACCCTACGGTTATTTTATTTTCCGATTTTATATTCATATACTTGGAATCGTTAATATGATCGTCGTTCCTTTATCCTCCACTGACTGAAGGTCAAAATCGGCTCCAATTATTTTGGCTCTATCTTTCATGTTTCGGAGTCCACTCCCGTCCTTGCTTCCGTTGCTGTGGAAACCCGAACCATTGTCCCTAACAGTTACCCTAACCTGATCTTTTGAAAAATCAACGTTCATCTCTACCAGCGGTCGCATCGGCGTGTTTCACTACATTGTGTAATGCTTCCTGCACGATCCGGAAAACAATGAGCGTCTTATTGTCATCCAATGGTACGGGAGTGCCGGATACCTGGAAGACTGGCTGTAACATGCCGGTCTTCTCAATCAGTCTCGCTTCTGTTTCTAAGGCACCCGTAAGGCCAACGCGGGTTATCGATTCAGAATGCATCGTTTTAGCTAAGTCACGGATAGAATAAATCGCCTGACTTACGAGGTCAATCGCACCATTCACTTTCTCTTGCGCTTGGATTGGATTATTGATGTTGGCAGTGTTAAGTTGGAGCTTTGCCAGGCTGAGCACCTGCCCCAGGTTGTCGTGCAATTCCTCTGAAATCGCGCGAAAGGTATGCTCCTGGATTTCCAGGCGGGTTTCCAACAATGTCTGGCCAAATTGTATGACCTCCATTTCATGTGCCCGTTTCCTGGAGTAATATCGCCAAACGGTAACAATGATCACTGTCACCAGCAGGACGAAGAAGATGGTTGCCAGTATGATCATGTACACTATTTCCGGAGCTGCGCGCATATCAATCCAACGATTAAACAACTGTACAATATCAGGTTCAATGGGCGATTTAGGATTTCGAAAACCTTTTGGGCATAGTCGAGGTTTTGATTCATTAAATACGTTAACAACCCGTTCGAGATAAACGTACCCGCGCAAAACACCAACCATCCGCAACAAATCCAAAAATCAGGGTGCCTTGTAATATTTTTATATAACCGGCTGTCTAAATTAAATAATACCGACACGCATAGGACAGTGATCAGCATGCCCTCGATATTGATGTTCTGTCCTGGGAACTCCCTGAAGTTGTAGAGCTGAAAGGACACCACGATGCTTATCACCGCAAAGACTGGAATGCTCCAACCAATAAAGCGTCGGATGACTGCGCGCGTAGTTACCCCGATGAAGTACCAGCAGAGCAGACTATATTCAATGATCACGAAAACATTGTAAAGCCACAGGAATGGCCGCTGCTCACGGTGACACCAGTCCGCCCACAATTCTACTCCCAGCGTCGCTCCCATTAAAATGGCCAGGGGGATATACCTACGCTGTCCTTTCATGCAAAGCACCAGCGACAGGCACCACGCCACTAGAATGAGCGCATGATATACGATGTAGTAGAGAGTCAGGGCCGAAGAGATTTAACCGGAATATACCTTAAAATCTCATTGACTCAATTTAAAGAGCACGAACGGGTCTATCGATGGACCGCTCTGGGACATTATCCAGGGTGGATGGCCATACTCGGCAATCAGTGACCTTGTCGGAATGTCCTTAATCGGGATACCCTGCTGGTATTCATATAGCAGGTCTTTGCCGGCTTCATCCACACCTACCGTAACCAACGACAGCAATTGTTCTGCGGGGTTTTTCTCCGACTGTTTCAGACAGAGATAAAACCGGATTCCTTCGCATTTAGGCTGACTTAGGGTCTTTAATAGGAGATTCTTGTCGAATGTGATCGCAAAAGAACCCGACAAAAGAGCCTTCAATGGATTGGTGTCGGGTTCCTGGTTGACTTTTTCCCAGAGTGCTTTAATCATGGAGACTCCTAGCGGCGCGTTAACCGCTATTCCGTATGGTCCCGGAGCATCTGGCATCGTTACGCTTTGGTCGAACTCTTCGACCCCAATCGTCGGCTCTTCCACCGGCGCCTCATCGAGGCTTCGGCCTTTAGTGATCCATTTAATCGATTCGCGTGGCATAGGTGCTAAGGTTTAATGGTTAATGGTTACTATTTTTATTTAATACTTTGTCATTAAAGGTTGTGTCGTGCCTAGTCCGAATCCATGTTCATTCACTCGAATAATTTTTTTGCGTTTGTTTTCCCGATACCGGGAGGCATTGACCACACTCGAGTGAAACAATACTGATTGCTTCAACTCGTCCTGCCGCATTTCCCGTCTCATCAGGTGGCTATTATCTGTGAGGTAGTCACCTTTTTTTTCAAACTTTCCTGTAAACTGATAAAAAATGAAGTTCAAGATGCACGTCGGTTTCGGACCATTTTCCCGATTGCCATGCATTGCCCGCGAGTGTGTAACGGTGATGACCGGATTCGGCGATTGTTTCATGCACGATACCGTAATGAAATGTCTTATCATTAAAGAGATAAAGCAATACCTGCAGTTCGTTATGCAATTGCTGGCGATACAGTCGCTCCAGGTGATCACCAGTCCATTCCCGGGTATCCCCAGCATCATGATGCTTTGGCAACACTTGCAGGAAATCCGGATTTTCAATGGCGATTTCAGAGCATCCCTTTTCTTTCAGTCTGCTGATGAGATCATAATCTTCAAAACCGTATCCAGTGAATCCTTCATCATAACCGCCCACATCCAGAAATGACTGTCTTGCAACGGCCATGCGACCGAATGCGCCATGACATTGCAGGTTATTGTCGAGACCGGTAATCACCGCTCCAGGCACAAGCTCGAATGCCTCCTGCAAAAAGAGATCAAAACCCCGGCCCGAAAAATTGTCGGCGTCGAGATTGCAAATGTATTCAGCGTTGAGCTGTTGAACTGACAAATTACGTGAATGGGCCTGCGAAAAATACTCTACCGGACCGTACCGCAAATACTTCAGGCGTCCCTGTTTCAATTCACTTGAAAAGTTTTCTACCAAATATTCGCTCAACCCGTCCTGGGAGTCATAATCTAGTATAAAGAAAGTCGTTTCTGCACACTTGTTGTCACGAAGGTTGACTGGCAGAGTCTCCTTGAGATCCCGCAGTCGATTCATGACCACGGTAAAAAAAGAAATCGATGGCCGATCATGCATGCGTCAAAAGTATTTGAAGACTCCAGAATAAATTACCGTGTTTTCACGGTAGTCGGCGTTGGCTTGGTCTGGAACATTGTTAGGTGAGAGTATAATGTGGTTCCGTTGTGGCTATTTTATCTGCCAATATTTTTTGATCTGCAAGCCTGCCTGTTAAACTCATAAGTGGCTATTGCCAGCCAAAACTTCAGTTTTCGGCCTATTTTGGAGGCGGATAAGAATTTATCTCAAGCCAAAATTTGAAATTGAACGAGGTTTTTATTTCAGACTACACACATTTTCGACCTCCAAACCATTTCATGTCGAATATGATCAACATTTGCATCATCAAGTTAAAGTCATGTCGAACGAGCTTGAGTCCAATAGATCTGACCGGTCAGCTCACTCGGGATAACGCATCGACGATCTGGCAATTCAGCTATACAACAGCAAATTCTAATATCGCCGTTTCCACACTATCAAATCCAAACCTCTTCAACACCGGTTTTGTATCGCCGGTATTTCGTTTATATTTCCATTCCAGCCGGTAAGTGCCTGCAGCTGGCGCGCTGTATAGAGAGGTTCCTTTTGGCAGGAAAATAAAGCACCTCGTGCCATCTTCATTCCTGATGATGTCAATTGCCTGATCGCTGAACCTTGCCGCAAGGTATAATCTTGCATGCATGATCTCATTGGTACTGCTGGTGATCTGAAACAGCGTATCACCTGTCTTAAATTCATGGATGACGCCGGTGTACAAATTAATATGTTCAACCGGTAATTCCGCAACCGGCTCGGTATCATTGTGTATCGTGATCAACGTGCCAGCATTGTACCTGCTACCAGCCGGGAAACGGTAGTATTCAACAATAGCGGCCTTTCCTTGTTGATAGCTAACGGTAAAATCTGAAAGATCAGTCGTTGCCATTAAAAGTATTGAAACAGTTTGCTCTGCCGGTGCGGCGTTGCCAGCGATAATCTTGATACTCCCGGCGTGGTAGTCGATGGCAGTTGTTTGACGCGAGCTGGTCATCAAACATTCACAACGATCCCATTCAAGTGGTTCCGCTGATTCAAACAACCATCCATAAGACCCGGTTTTATCGTTTAATAATGTCAGTTCTGTCTGTTGTGGAAGCGATCGGGGATGGAGATCGAAGATGTTCATCAGCTGGTCGAACTTAATGTATTCTGTAACCGCACTATGCAGTACCAGGTCGAAGACCGGGACGTCGATAGCATAATCATCATTATCCAATAGCTCAAAATGATTCCACAATGTATCGGCAAAACTATGCGCGTGGTGCAGAAAACTGGCATATCGTGAAACCTGGAAAGCAAAGCTATAAAGCGGAATACTTTCCTGCACTACCAGCTCAGCGCGATACTGTTTGAGCGGGAGTAGCAACAATTCACGGGATGAACCGATCAGTTCATTGGTCGATTCGGCTTCTGCTGCCGTAGTCATCACGATGCAGCCGCTGCTGTCAAGAATCTCCTGGTAATGAATTTCTTCTCTTGTCAGGCAAACTTCGGGATTGTCACCCCACTCATTAGCAAGCAACAGTGGCTCTCCATTAGCATTAGTTACGACTTGCTCATTATTGTCGGTTAGTCTTATGCTGCATGTCAGCCCGGCCATATGGTACAGCTGCTCAATATAGGAGTCGTTAAAAACAATCCCGATATCGTAAGAGCGATAAGCGGGCAGCTGCGGAGTGTCTGCTACGGCTGCAGCTGGTATGGTATAATCAATATAGTTACTAAGATCTTTCAGTGCTTCGGTCAGCTCATACCTGTTGGCTTGCGTTTCCCGGAGCTGCATGGTTGAAGCCGGACCGGGTGGATTGCCGGTTTTGAAATGCAGGTATTCTGTAAATATCTTATCAGTCCAAGCGCCGTGATTTTTGCTGCGGCTGCTTGTTGTTGTTACGCTAAGCCGATAATATTTATTGGGATGTAATATTTGTGTAGTGTGTTTTCCCCAGTATTCATCCAGAGAGGTCTGCAGGAGCTCACTAAGCCCCGCATCGTTGCTATAATTGTCCTGCGCTTCCGTAGTCACGCTGCAGGTGCGGATCAGTTCATACTGTCCGGTGATCAGCCACGACCTGAAACTGCCGTTAGTGGGCTCAAGCACAACCGGTAATACTGCCGTATCACTGATGTCTTCATCAATAGAAAACGGTATTTGCTCCACCTCTGTAGTGTCTTTGTTGTACAGGTGAATGTTTCCGTTTGAGCCTTTTGAAAAATGCAGGGTGGTTCTGAAAATATCTTCGGGCGCTGTCACAAGAATAACACTTTGCTCTACGGGGTGGTAATGCTGATAACAGACTTCGATGATGCGTATACCAATACCTGTAATGCTTATACGGCGGATAGCCGCCGATGATGAATCAAGACGGTAGACAACGGGAGCCCCTGTTGGTGCATTCGCCCTGAACCGGGCAGCGGCAACTAAATTATTGTCCGCATCAAACGCTTTCAGAAATTCTCCATCCGCACCGTCTGCTACTGCACAGGTGACAAAAACTACGTAAGGATGATCATCAAATACCGGCGCTACAAAATTTATCAGGGCGGCTACGAAGTTAGGTCCGGCAACGGAATGATTAATGTACAGTTCCATATCTCCCAGTGAGAACGCGGTGGTCAGTTGCAGATAAGAGTCATAGCCGATACCGGCGGTGATTAAAACATCTTTGATGATTTTGGCATTGATCTGCCCGGTATCTTGCTCGGAACGGATATTCAAACATGTTGTCGTGACAAAAGAATCGGCATTGTGTAACGCATGCGCAGTGCCCAGCCATGCAGCGGAATACCTTGACACCAACATTGGATAGGGCGAAGTAAAAATGAAATTGTTTTCAACAATTGTATTATAGTACAACCCCGTATCCCTTGTTTCTACATCGGCACAAATTTGCTCCGCTACCGGTGCAGGGTTGCAGGGATAGTCCGGGTGGTACAAATCAACCATGCCCCACCAGGATTCGCTGCTCGCCAGGTTTCGTGAAATCTCGAATGGCGTATTGGCATTGAGCACAAGCTTGGTGTTATTGATCTCACCGGTCGTCGGTATGACCTGCCAGCAACCCGAAAGTGAAAAAGAATTGTAGCCTTCTTCTACCTGGCCTTCCACGAAATCCTGGTAGCTCAGCCAGTTGTCATCAGTCGTTTGTTCGTCCCAGGCATCCCGGTATTCCAATAACACCAGGTCGAGACTGTATTTATATTCATAGTCGCCGATTGTTTCCGGTGTCGGTGCCTGAGCGGGATTAGATCCTACTCCACTACTATCCGATACTGGTTTGTCAAAATTCAATACCATATAAACGTCAGGCGGAACCAGCGGCACTGCGGGTATTATTGCATTTTCGGGTTGTGTTTCATCGTACAGCCTGTCATCATCCAGTGGATACCTGCTCGCTTTTTCGACTGCCCAGTTTCTGCTTACTTTCCGGTGTTCAACACCGAGTGTTAAAGACAATGGCAATGGAAAGGCAGGTTCGCCGGGTGTTTCCCAGCTTAGTTTAATCGTTGCTTTCGGCTTGCCTAAGGGCGTTTTCAATTGCACTTTCATGCTGGCGGCTATGCTCAGCGGTTTTGGGGCTGACGCGGTAACATTAGCTTCCACCGATATACCGAGGCTGGCAATACTCACGCTCAGCTCTGCATTGCCGTATAGGGTAATTGAACCGGTTGCCTGGAATGGCATAAGGCTGACGCCGAGTTCACCACTGATCCAGGCTTCCAGTACTACGCGTAGTATCCCATATTTTTTATCCAGCCCATAACCAATCCACGCTCCCATCAGCAAACCGGAGCGATCGACCATCAGGTAAGTTTGAGCTTTGAAAAAGCTGAGAATATCCGCACGAATGCGTTTGGACTCAGGGTCTTTTTGCCCGAGATATAAATGCCAGGCATCGGGATCACCTCCGCTAAAGAATGCTTCTGCTGATCCTGCAATATTCAACAGATCGCCACCGTCTTTCGGGAACGAATAACCCGCATCAATGTTCATCAGGAAGGTGCCGGAAAGGGTATCGATCACTGCGAGTACCCGCATTTGAAATTGTTCGTTTGTAGACAACATACCCACATGCCCTTCGATCAGCAGTACAGGGCCCGGAATCAGGATCACGAATAATGCCTGCGCTTTAACGGTGAATTTTGTATCCGGCAAGGTGCCAACGGTGATTCCAGCGCCGAAAGCCATGGACCCCTTTTGATTAAACCAATTCCCGATATCGGACAAGTCAGGTCGTTTCGCCGGATTTTCGTAACCAATGAGATCCTGATAATTCAAACTCATATTTTGTCCGTACAGCCCGGCCAGGCCATAAAGGCCCAACCCGGTTGGACCTAACGGAATGCCTACCGGGAGATCCAGCCCGATACTGAGGTAGAAATAATTGTACTGACCCGGAAAGTCCCTGCCGGTTATAAACTGAGCGTCGATACCCAGATTGACAGGGATAATATTTACGTCTACACCTCCGCGGAACTCTTTCTTATCCGGTTCGTCAACAAAGTAGACGGACCCGTCAAATTGTAGCACATTCTCGATAGTAAATGATAAATACACACCGCCGATCTGCAGTTTTACGTCACCGTCATTGTCCCACAAAATTTTTAATCCTTCCATTCCACCGCGCAAGGGCAGCTCGCTAAGAATCTGTATACCGCCCGAGAATCCGATCCATTTATAGTCTGTTCCTTCGAGTACTTCACTGCCAAATCCAAGGCGGGTGATTTCGATATTAAAACCGTGGAAGTCCAGTGCTTTTAATTCAGGTAATTCAATCCAGCCACCTTCTACCTGTACATCCCCATCTGTCGAAATAGTCAATCCCTTCAGTTCAAAAGATGGCCAGTCGAAGCCCGCAAGGAGTGGTGTGATGTTACCACTCAGCTTTACGCTGTTCGTATCCCCTTCCTTAACAAATTCCAGCGAAGAAATTTCTATTTCAATAATGCCCCGCTTGCGGAGTGTTATCAGACCCGTCGGACTGCTGATGGCGATGGTGATGTCGCCCTCATTGGTAAGCCCTGCAGTAACTAGTACGGCTTCGTCGAAGAAAGGGATTTTCAGGTAGCCGGTAATGGAGGACCGTGTAACCGTATTCTGCGCGAATGCCAGATCAATACTTACAAACGTGAATCCGAAACCTGCCAATGTTTTGGCAGTCGCTTCATTATAGGCCGTTACCTCGTTGGAAAGATCAAGGTATACGGAACCACTGAAACCTCCCGAGCCAATGAAAGCGTCCGTAAGGCGGATTTCCGGGGGAAGAATATCTGCGAGATCGTCAGGCAAATGGATTGTAGCGGATTCAAGATATACACCCCTCCAATTAGCAGGTATGCTACCGGGTAAGTTTAGCGCTGCATCGGCGGAAAAAATGAGCTGTAGGTTCGAGACCTCAATAATGACGCCGGTATCTGCGATCATAAAAGCAGGAATGGTCAGGCCGGGATCAGCACCAAATATAAAAGCAAATTCTCCTGAAGAGTTGAATTTCAGATCGGCTGCGCTTACAACTATGGCTACCGGTTGCTGTTCGCCTGTCACAGGATCAGGTGCCTGTTCCTCAAAACCGGAACCGGTTGACACCATGCTTTTAAGTAAATCAGTCCGCATACGTAATGCGGCACTTAGGTTCAGCAGATGAATGTCGAAGCCGGTCTGATTAAAATCAAAATAGAAATCCAGTTCGGTAACGTCTTCTGCCGAAAGCAGTGCCAGACTCAACCCGGGAATAACAGGTAACGCGAATACAAGTTCTTTTAGCAGTTGTAATGTTCCCTCAGCGATAACACGGGAAGGCGTTGTGACGGGTAGAGTAATGCGGCTGAACCCGGCTGCGTTTATCGCATCGGGGTAACTGATCACATTAACAGGCCATCCTTTCAGAAAGCAGGTAACGGGTATAAAATTGCTTAAATCACTCATGGCTTATTGCGTTTCGGTTCGATCAAAAAGGCCGATGTTTACCACATTCTGATTGATGATGATAGCTTGTGCAGTAGTTAGTAGCAGGTGTTCATCGGCAAAATCCCGCTGCATCAGATTACAACTGTATTGCCAATGCCCTGTGGTTCCGGGTTCATGCTGAAAATGAGTTAGTGTTTCCGGTGCTCCGGAACTCAAGGCGACGAAATGGCAAAACTCATGCGCCAGAATAATTCCACGCTGGGTGTCGGAATAACCCGCCACCGCCTCGATAAAAAGCAGGGGATTGGAAAATATCTGTCCGGTAAACTCAGGCAAAACTTCACCCATTTCGTCTGATTGCTGTTTCGGTTTTAAGTCCCAGGTCCAGATAATGTTGCAATCATATTGCGCGTCTTTAGCCAGCGCATCGAGTACTTCTACATAGCACGAGGCGGTATCCAGCGGTACTGTTGCCTGTGTAAGATCGATAACCTTGGTGCCTGCGATAGGCGCATATAGATAAACGTTTGCCCGCTCGATGAGTCTGTTGTTCGCGTGCAGCAAAACGTCTGACAGGACAAAAGGTTCTATTTTGGCTTTTGAATTCAATGTATATTTTAAGCTCCAGCTTTGAGCAGGTACAAGCCTGCATTCAAGCGGTGTGGCAAGCACTTCATACAGAACGAGTATAGTGATGCTGAAAGTCCGATCAGTTAATTGTACTTGCAACTTTGCTGATTGCGCTTCCTGCGTTGTTGAGATAATCACTGTTTTTTCCAGGTCTGTCGAACTGATGTTTCCGGTGCCCGGAACGATCTGTATGGACCCGGCCGGTGTTTCATCCACTACTACAACCTTTAGGAAATAGCCATCCGGATTATGCACCGAAAATGATGACTGGCCTGTTGTCTCGAAGGGCACACCTATTGAACTTAGTATGACTGCCTGTTCAGCTGTTGCCGGCTTTTTAAGGGCTATGCCTATCGGATCTGTATCGAGATCCAGACTTGGGCTGGCAAATATTTTGGATGCAAACAAAGCGTGGTTTGTAAAGTCAACCCTGGCGGTACCAGGGTTAATACCGGTATGTTTTACGATGATCGGATGTCCTGCCATGGATTTCGAAGGTTGCGTTGTCTTGCTGAACGCTACATCAGGAATTCTTCCTCTGAATCGCATGTAGGTTTGCAAATGAGGAGTGAAATCTGCTTCTCCCGCGATGTCAAGGTAGAACAGACTCAAGCGGAATGTGTTGTCTGTGGTTGTCAGCGTATTTTTGTCGGCGCGGCCTATCGTTTCACCACCATTCACGGTAATGCTGACCTTCGGATTGATCGTGAATTCGTCAAAATATTCGCTGGCATAGTCTGCTGCGTGCGACGGCAACACGGTATCTGCCTCCTCATCGGTGACGTGGCATCTGATCAACGGGATTAGAAACGATGAAAGTGTGGAACGTTCAATATTAATATACAAAAACCGGACATCCAGCCGTGCGTAACCAGGGTAGTAATTTTTCGAGTTGTCCTCCGTGGGAACCAGTTCCAATGCAAAGACCTCCGTAGGATCCCGGCCAATACCGAAAATGGTATTAATATCCCACCCCCGCGCTTGCAGGGTTGCTGCGTTGCAAAATTTGAGCTTCCCTGTGCTCATAGCCAATATATTCCGGTATGATGACAGTTGCGGCTCATCCACGCTGTTGAGGTGCAGTATGTATTGGTATTCCTGCATGCTTGCATCGCCAGGAAGGATTCTTGATTCTTCTTTCAGTTCAAGCAGGTTACTGTCAAGTATGTCCCGATACGTTTGGCTGCGGAGGAGGATCTCGGGAGTTGCAAATAGCGGCATTGAATGGAAAGCACCTGTTGTCTTACATAAAATGGTTTTGTCTTCAGGTGGTTGCTGCGAACAGCTGATGAGTTGAAATAGTGTTAAATCCATAGTGACGTATGTCTACATTTCAGGAATAAGGTTCAGGGAAGATTTTTCCTGGGAAAGCAGTAGCGCTGCTGACCGGGCTTGTGCACTGAAACTGTATATGACATTCTGCGTCACATCTGAATCAATAAAAAACATCTTTTTATCGTCGAATGGGCTACCATGCTGAAAATCCAAAACAATTTCGTTCAGTCGTGAGGGCTCTGCCGCTTTTGATATCAGTATCGTATCAGTTGGATTAGCCGGTTCCCAAACCAATCTGATTGCAGGAAGCGGATGATCTGCGAGGGACAGATCGTCATCCAACGCATATACTTTTCCGAGAGCATCGAGGAAGACCCACCCGGAAACTGATTCATCCCACACCGGTGGTGCGGGCGGCTGTTGGTCATACGCCGTGGCTGTTACAAGGTTAGATATTTTTGACACCAACCATTTATTGTCTTCATTGATTTGTACAGCAATAACAGCATAATAATATGGTTGAAGTGCTGTTACCTCCGCATCGGTATATTCCCATCCTGTGGTGGGAAGTACGTCATCTACCTCGATCGTAAACGGGTCTGCTGCATTAGTTTTCACCAACTCCATCCTGCGATAGTCAGTTGCTTTTATTTTATCAGCGGTCCGGTACAAAAGATATCCATGAATAAGCGCACCAGGGTTTTTGGCCCATTTGATTGTAATGCTATTCTGACCTCCTGCTACGGCGATTATCACTGGCGCCGGGGGCGGAATGCTCACGGGGACGCGTACCGGTGGCGTTGAGAGGCT
This sequence comes from uncultured Chitinophagaceae bacterium, assembly GCA_963808065.1. Taxonomy (GTDB): domain Bacteria; phylum Bacteroidota; class Bacteroidia; order Chitinophagales; family Chitinophagaceae; genus Flavitalea. The sequence goes on along the minus strand of CAWEEK010000001.1, from coordinate 2,137,599 downwards.
TAAAAACCCTGGGAGGTTATTGGAATCCACAGCCTGTATCCGGTAAAAAAAACGGTTACTGCTTATTCCGTTTAGTGTATTGTCTGAATATAATAGTGTATGAGCAGGATCCGGTACATAATCTGAACCATTCACGGGGTCTGGGATGGAGGTGATGCGATCCTGATAAGCCGGGTCATCCGCTGTGATGAGTTGGTCATTGATTCTTGTGAAGGCATTTTCATTGTCTGCAAGGCTGGCTAGGATCTGCCATTGACCGGGCGTAAGCACCGAATAATGTGTATGCAACTGTCTGTAATTCGCCTCAAAGGGAATTTGCCTGATCGTGTCAATATCTGTTGCTTCGAACGGGTAGGTGTCGGCGAAATCATCATACTCCTGTTGCGTTCTGCCGTTAATGTGTGTATTATTAATCTTCATTAATGTTTCGTCCATAACCCTCAACACGTGATAGCCTGCGACCTGGTTTGATTTACTCCATCGCAGTGCAAAACTGGATTGACCATAAACGTTTGCCCGGGTACCCCTTAGTTCGTTGATGTCTGTTCCGTCTGCAGGAAGAAACGCTGATGGAGTGGCTGGCCTGTTACGATATATCGCCATGATCGTAGCCGGACTTGCAACAGCCCCTTCGAGATCATCCTTAAAGGCACTAACGCCTATTTGTGCGTACCGTACTTTATTCAGGTCCTGCGCCCTGATTGCAGGATCCGGGAATGCGGGATTTTCGAGGTAAACAATATATGATCCTGTTCCATTTTCGGGCTCCTCATGGAAGACGTTGGTGTCAATCCATTTTTCGGCGATGTTGTAATTAATAAAAAATGGACTACCGGCCGTTACAGCAATGCCAAAAGTTTTATTGATCAGCGGTATGTCATTTAACTGCAGCGCCCATATAAATGGTTGCCGTTCAGTGCTGTTTTTCAGGATCAGGAACTGGTGAGCGCCTTGTGTGAGCCAGGATAACTGAAATATATTTTCCGGCAGAAAGTCCCGTTCATTCGGGCCCGGTTGGGGCTCGGCGTGTGGTGGTGGCGGTGCATAGGAATCCAGTGCAATACGGAATTTATAAACCGGAATATTTTCCGGGCCTTGGTCAATCAATGCAAATTTTTTAAGTTCTTTTTGTGTGAACGCAAGAGAGGATTTTGTAATCGTGGTGCGGATGATTTCTGTGGTGATAAGGCCCGTATAATTATTTAGCCAACCCTGTTTGTAGTGAACCCTGAATCCGTCAATACCGGCTGACTGGAGATTCAGGTTTCGTGGCCAGTCCCAGGATACCCGGATCGCGTTATGCTGATGGTTGTTCAGCCATTCTTTGTCACTATTATCCAGTGTCTGATCTGCGAACGTATCTGTAAGCGTATCATAGCAGGAAAAATCAAGAAATTTTGCCCGGACATTTTCGGGGGGTGGTGGAGGTGCATGCACTGGTTCGCATGCCACAAATGGTGTCCATTCACTTTCCCTCCCAAAAAGATCGATCGCTGCGATACGATAGCTGTGTTGCGAATCACCAGGAACGGGCTCTGTGAAAAATTGTCGTTCTTCGGGCCAGCCGCCGGGGCTATCTTTCCGGTTGTGGTCAAGAGCGGATGTGGCGATAAACAACGGGGAGTCTTCCGTGAGTAATTTCTTTCGTCCTTCGTTTTCCTGTCTTTCTACATGGTACAGAACGGGTGTGAGCGGTATCAGGTTTGCATCGGGATCTTCATTTGCCAGCCAGCGCAGACCCGCGAGAGTGGGCTGCTCCTCTGTAGTACCGTCATCATGGTTTACCGTACCGCCGGGAATACCCGTCGCTGCAAGTGCAAGCGGTATTGCCGCTTGTAAATGGTCCTGTTTTTTTATTCCGCCAATGATGTATTGCTGTTCACCTTTAGGAAAGGAACCGTATTCGTAGTGGATCCTGCAGATCATGAAGCCTGAACCAAACACTCTGATGGTATCAATTTTTTCCGCGCGTACGCGTAATATTCCTTTTTCAATGAATAATTCCTGCCGGTCGAGATGATTTTCAAATAAGTTTTTATAGGCCTCGACGCGCACTGATGCTCCCGTGGCATAGCCAGGATTGACTAAAACGATTTGTACCTCCGTCACCGGTTTCAGGAAACTTATTATTACCGGTATTTGCTCAAGCTCAAATTGAAGCGCTTTTTCCGTTCGGAAAAAATCATTGGAAAAATTGGTGACTACACTACTCTTCGGCGCAACCATGACCATGTTGTCATCCAAAGCAACAACCGGTGAAAAAGAATATCCCGTTTCAAATTTTTCAAAAGCGCATTCGTGGGTCAGCCTCCTGAGATTCCATTCCGGCCAGGCAGCCGTTACTTTATAGTCATAATATTCTCCTGCCTCCGCCGTAGTATCAACCCAGAACATGCCAATCATCCTGGCAAAATATACCTGCATGGATTGCATCAGTACAAAATCATATTTCGACATGCCGAATGAAGTCCCGTCTTCGTTGTCTGTATCGGCGAATTGTGTCCATCCCACGGGAATTGCTGTGCCTTCGCCCGCCATTGTCAGGAGCATCAATTTAAATTCGAGAAACTCCGCAGCAGTAATCGGGCTGTCCTGCACGCGGCGAAATCCCATTCGGCAAAGAGCCATGGCCAGGTCTTTACCCATTCCCTGGTACACATCATCCATATACGGAGTGCCATCTGTATTTACGGGCAATCCGCATCCGCAGTAATCATTCAACCGCTCCCAACCGTCTCGCGGCTGTGTGATCCAGGCAGCTAAGGATGCCAGTCGAATACCCTCACCCCGAAAGAGAACCGCGGTTGCTTCTTTAACATCGAAGGCGATTACTTTATTGATCATTGAGGAAGCGGTTACCGTATAAGGCTCGTAGTTCCCATCGACGCTCTTTACCTGAATTTCAAAATCAGAAACGGTTTGTAGAAGGAAAGCCATTTCGATCCTGTTCACCGGTTGTGAAAAACCAACACCCAGTTCTCCACTGATTCCCAGGTACCTGCTGAAAGAGCCATCCGGAAGTTGATCTGTTTGTATAGTTAATGTATTGTCGCCCGGCTGATCCCGCTTCGGGAAATCCAGTGTATAACTGAAGTCGGACGCCTGATGGAGGTGAAATGTTTTCGGTAGTTGAAAATTGTCGCTGTCGAATCGGGCTATCGGCAACTCATAACGATCGTTACGGTCGCTTTTGCGACGGTAAAGTTTAAAACAATCCGGGAAACCCAGTTTATCGTCGAAAGACCACCGAAGGTGTATGCCTTCTTCGATGCCATCGGTACCTTTTGTACCATGACCGATCATATCCAAAAACGTGCTGTTCATTTGGCAACTGGTATTATTGTTCCGTAATAATGAGCTGTCCCAAAACGAAACCGTTTGGAGCATTAGGAATAAAAAATCTTCGAAGCTTTTTAATAAGAATGATGTGGCACGGAAAAAACAAGAAACTCAGCTGGTGGGTATGTTACCAAAACTAAATGAGTTTGATGGTATCTACAAGGGGAGATGTATCACCAATAATGGGGATAGGGTCTGTAAAATGAATTGTGTCCAAGTAGATCAGTTTCTGTAGTGACATGTCGCTGGTGAAGAGACCGTTGTTTTCTGAACTTACGAATTTGCCGTTGATATCCCTCGATGGTGTTGGTCGTATGGATGAGCCTGCGGATGCCGTTCAATGAACCTACCTATCCAACAAAGACCGAACTATCCGTTCCTGGGTTATATTGAATTTCGATATCATTCCCATTCCAGATCCCTTCACAGCTTTCAAGTCGATATGTATCTCCCTGATTCCAACTTTCTCCAACATAGTCTTCAATTAAATCTTCAAGATAAACCCGCTCACCAATTTGTATGTCCTTGGGAACTAAATACGCTGCAAACGGAGATTTGAAATTGTGAGGATAATAAAATGTCCAGTCAATAACTGTTTTAAAGTCATCATCGCTATTAAGGTGAAAACCGGATCTATAGTCGCCAACTATTTCAATCTCGCCAGTCTTTGTATTTTGTACCACGCAATACTTACTCCGAATTTTTGGAGATGCCCTAACTTTCTTCACTATCGGAGTGTAGCCGTTTTTTGCCGCTTTGTTTATACTATTTTTATCTCTGGCAGTTTTTATTACACGCAAGCCGTTGATGTTTTTATCTGTGCTCGAAATTGCCATTTGTGAATATTTGAATGTTTTTTTGATTTAAATCGATTTTTAAACAAGTATTCGGTCTAACTTCTATTAGTTTAACTAATTCATTATCGGTTAAATTAGCAGTATCAATTATTTTCTGATTGCAATTATCACAATATTTGTTGCGATCGTCATTCATAGAACGGAAACTTTCCCACTTTCTGTTTAACGGGCAGTTAAGCTCCTTGATAAATTGTCCCTGATCAGAATATACTCTTTTAGTGATGGGATTAAATTTCATTTGTTATATCTTATAATTAATATTTTTAGAGGTCGGAGCAGTTTCCTTACATCCTTATCAGTTTGATGGGTACATTCGCCGCAACTGAGTTTTGCTTCCCGCGAAACCACTTATGGGCCCCTGATGCAGGCGGAGAAGAAGAGTCGTGCTGGATTCAATTGGAAGATCAGTACCGTGGCCGTATTCGTACAGTAGCATTTGCCACCCAAAGTCATGCACAATATTTTGACGTCCTACACAAACTCGAGGCGTTAATCAATATCAGGGTACACTAAATGTCTGACACATTTAACCCGTTATTTTTTAGGTTGGCAGACATTAATCTTTTGCGCGACTCGACCAGAACGGTTTCCTCCCTTATGGCATTCGTCAAATTTCTTAAGGACCTTTTGAATTCGGTGTTATGATGCTGCGCTGAAAAGTGAAATGGCACCAATTATGTAAACCCGTCTTGTCTCTTAGTTTTTCCTGGTTGCTTGTGAATCCACGCAACGGACAACCCAGGCCTGATTTGATATACCAACAATCTATTCCCTCATCCAGAAAACCGCAGCTATCTATTCTACCGGCCGTAATCGGTTTTAAGGTCATCATAGAAATTATCTCCAGTGCAGTTTGCATCGACGTGATAGGATATGGATAACCTGGCCTCACGGTATTTTCCGCAAGAACATTATCCAAATAATAATCACCTTTGAACAGAACCAGCGGCAAAGGAAAGTGTTCCTTTATTTTGTTATGATACAGGTGCGGTAAAGCAAATTCGCCAGGATTATTTATTCTGTAGAGACATGCATTTAGCATATTGCCCAAAATGGATTGCCCGAAAGCCGTTGTCATTTTGTTTTGGTAAAGCTTCCATAGAGGCAACAAAACGTCAAAGTGCTCGGCAAGTTCAGACAGAGAACTTCGCCACACTTTAATTACATATTCTTCATTTTCTTTGGTATATGGAGACGATTTTGCATGGGCCTTGAACAAAAATCTACTCAACGCAGCAGCCATCCTCTTTACAGCGAAATCAGGTTTTGGCCATCCATTCCACTTACAAATGCGATCCTGGAACTTTGCTACAGCATCTGCACGCTCGTTCTCTGTTTCACATTTTAAAGGTTCTATTCCTTGTATCCTAAAAGCGAGTTTTCCAAAGCGATATGGTATACTTGACATTTCATATTCGTATTCGCCATCTGACGGTTCTATTTCATATATATCGGAGGTGAGCGCCAAGTCTACAGCTGCCAAAAAAGAAAGGATGAGGTCTTCCTCATTATTGTAGGCATACCCGTGCAATCGTCTCCAATACTCAAAAACGCCGAAATAGAGCTTATCATCATGGTTATCTAATTGAGTTATTTTCGGAAGACTTTTTCTTTCGTATAGTAGTTGAGACAGGTGAGCTACAGACTCCATTAAATATAAGGCAGTGAATGGAATGATAACATATTTATCATGATCCTTAAAATGCATTAAGGCTCCATAGGCAGGTAGAGATTTCCTGGAGCTATGAGGGAGAAGTAAGAATAATTGAGCAAAAGGAATTTCTTCATAACCTGTTGTCTTGCTTTTGATCCAATCGACGCCTTTAATTTGAATATTTTTAAAAGCCTCCGGCAAACTTATTTTATTCGCGGTGTCTTTAATACTTAACGTTAAATCATACTGCTTAAAATTAGCCTCGGCTGAGTTTACCATTTCTTCATTTAGACTAAGATCAAGAAATCCATCATCTTCACCGCACAATGTGTATGGGTCTTCGCCTACCTTAATGAGGTTCATTCGAATTGTGTCCAAATAAACTAAATACCTATGCTGTTGAAGAGGGCAGGATATCATCTGCCAATAGTGAATACGTTCATGAAACAGTGTAGCATCTGCATTCTTTGAGATGCGATCAGATAATCTTCGCCAGGGAAAGGAGTTTATTCCCTTACCAGCGTTTTTTGCAATATCGTATGCAAACATTAAATTTTGGTCAGAAATATTTTCTGCATTTCGTAGTTGACTCTTCCAACCCAGGTCTTTACTAAATAGATTTGTGACAACAGATTCGAAATCAAAACTTCCACCAAAAATTCTCTTTGTGGCCATTGGGGTTATTTGGTTTTTCCTTTCTTCGAAGATTTGCATATCTCCTCTAAGCCAATTTTGACAATAAGTGCTGCCACTGGTAAAACGGGAATACCGAGCATCGCTGGCGCACCTACAATAGCAGTCGCTACAATTAAGGTCAGGTCAATGCTGCTTTTGATCGTGTCACCTCTTCCGGTGTATTGTTTACAAATCAGGGATTGCAGTTGTTTAATCTTTGAAACGAAAATTTCATGACCTCTGGCAATTAGCCCCTCTTTACTATACGCTTGCCGACGAAGATGTTCTGGAACTAGCATAGCATACAAATCTTCTTCATTATATGCTAAATATTGACTGGCATTGGCCTCGTTAAGGCTTTCCATACAATACCGGTTTTGAGGGTGTTAAACTTAAAAGTCTTCTAATTTAATGATTTTTTGCGCGAAGAGCAAAACTGAGATCTACCCGGTGAAACCGGACAAATAATCTTGATAAACCGACTTTTTGTTAACTTCAGATACTCTTACAACCCCTTCCATGACTATTCCATTATTCAGCTCGCCACTGATTATTACTGTTACATGCATCGTGCTCATTCATGCCTTGCTCAGTCTTCTCGTCAGCACGATCATTGACGCTATCAACAGTTATTTCAAAAACCGCGGTGTGTTAGTGTACCGGACGTTTTCACGACTAATTGAAGATAGTATCAATGTAAACTTCGGACAATTGTCATATCGCACCCTATAATTTCGAATTCAAAGGAGTACGAGAATGTTTGTTCAGATATTTCCTATACGGTGTTTGACGAGGAGGCCCTGGCAAGGCTATCCAGGCGATTCGTTCAGGGCGCAGGAAATGATTCAATGTAAGTTCGACCAATCTGTTACCAGCCTTACGATATACAACCCTTCAACATAAACCAATCATATGAATGCAGTAATGGACCTCACCGCACGTGCCGTTGCTTTTATCACGGCCGTGCAGACAATGCTTCTCAAAGGGGCTATTGCCGCCAATAGAGAAGGTGAAGAAATCAGTATTTTGAATACCACGCCAGAGGATTTTGAGCAGTTGTTTCGGGAGTTTGTTAGCACCGACCAACAAAAACATTTTGAAGGAGGTAAGGATGCAGAAGAAGACAGTTTTGCGGCACGTGCTGTGGAGCTTGTTTGGATCCGTGGAGGTGAAGCCGATCCGAGGGCGTCGGTGGAGTACACCATCTTTTTAAGTTTGCGGGTAAAAGAGTGGATCAATAAAAATAAGGATCAAGGGATTCAGCGCTTGAGACAAGAATATGGTGCCTACCCAACACCTTTTAACTGGCGTGAAACGATCAAGAAAATAGTATGCGAGGACCTTGAACAGCGATTGGCATTGGCTAAAGCGCTTCAGTACCTGCCCATTCAGGTTGTTCTCGCCGTGGGAGGCACAAAGTTTGATCTGCGGGAGCAACGCGTTATGCAAATCTGGAATATGGAAGAGACGTTTCAGAAAAAATTCCTGACTATTAGGGATATGCAGACACTAAGGACCTTTGACGAATTGCAACGAAGGTCGACCTTCAGCCTTGAGGAGCTTTTGAAGGAGGATAAGACGCTAGTAGATCAGTTACTCCACTTCGAGGCTCCATTGTCTTTCGAGCAGGTATTTGCATCCGAGCTAGATGAGATCGCACTACACCGTGACAGGAGAAACAAGGAACATTGCGTGACTACGGAGGGTGCAGAAAATATGTGCACAGTTGCACCCTCGGAATCAGATCCTTACCAAGCGGCCCGGAAGATGCACCTGTGTGGCCTGGCTTTATCCGGCGGCGGAATTCGCTCCGCTACTTTTAATCTCGGCATAATGCAGGGTCTTGCGCGTGAAAACCTGATCGGCCGATTTGATTATGTCTCTACTGTATCGGGGGGCGGATATATTGGAAGCTGGCTGGCTGGCTGGATCAAGAGAGAAGGATCAGTCGTCAAAGTGACAGACCGTCTGTGTACGGATAAATCACCGGAACCGCTAGGCGAAGAGCTTCGCCCCATTCGGTGGTTAAGAATGTATAGTAACTATTTCGCGCCCCGGGCCAGCAAGATGTCGGCGGATACCTGGACGATTGCAATCACCTGGCTGCGCAATACTTTGCTTAACCAGGTGATCATTTTTTTATTGCTACTGGCTGTACTGTTCTGTGGTAATTTCATTTTTCAGTTATGGGCTGATTACCTGAGACAACCAGTACACGGATCGGCGGGGCAAGTAGTGCTATACAGCATACTCAGTCTGTTGCCTATTGCTGGACTGGCCGGCCTTGGGATGCATGCCTATACACGGAATAAAATACGCTGGATCCCGATCAGCCCGGTTATGACGAATGTGGTTAAGTACGGGATACTCGGTGTAGCAATATTGGCCGCCTATTTCTTAAGCGCGTGGATGTGCTCACCCTGGTATGTTAAAAATTTTGATTGCCGGGAGTTCGCGGACAAGTTTCTCGTGATGATACCTGCCGCGTTCACAGCATTTGCCTGCTTGCTGCTCGTGGCCTGGATAGGTAAGTATCACGAACTGATCATCAGAGCATCCGGACGCGGCTTCGTGTTTGCCTGGACTGTTATTGGGATTGCATCGTGCTTCACAGCCGGCGTTGGATTGATTTTATTGGCTGCCGGTTGGACGTTGCTACAAAATGTTGCAGACACGAAAAATGAATTTATTCGCCAGCACGTCGGCGAAATAGAATTTATTATTGGTCTGCCCGTGATCCTTGAAGTGTTTAGCATTACATTGGTTGCCCGCATGGCTCTCATGGGACGGTATTTTCCAGACGAAAGACGCGAGTGGTGGGGTCGTATGGGTGCGCTGGTCCATCGGTTTTCATTCCTTTGGATCATTGTGGGCACCTCTGCTTTGCTGGGTAAAGATGTGATGGATAATTTTTTTGAGAACGACTTTCCCAAAGTCATGACGGCTTTAGGGGGCTGGGTGGTCCTGGTGGGTAGTGCTGTCAGAACCGCATTTAGTTCTAAGGTGTCGGGCAACAAAGAAAGTGGCTCTAACTTGTCTATGTTCCTGAACATTTTTAGCCTGATTGGTCCCTATGTATTTTTGCTCGGCCTGCTCGTGTTTCTGCCTGCGCTGATCCCACTTCTCAATCTCCTGGCGAATACTGTGCTTCGCTGGTTTTCAGAAGGGCCCGTCACGCCTATGGCCCAGGTATTGCTTCTAATCATCTTCTCTACAGGTATAGCATTTGCTCTGGCCAATCGGATAGGAGTTAATGAATTCTCGATGCATCATTTTTACCGCAACAGATTGGTCAGGGCTTATTTAGGCGCAACGCGCAGGGATACCGATCGGCGGAGAAGCTATAACCCGTTTACGAATTTTGATATGAATGATGACATATTCTTATCCACCATGCAGAGTGTGTCCGGGTATAACGGACCGTACCCGATCCTCAACGCTGCATTAAATGCCTCACAAGTTGCTGACCTGGACAGGCAGGACCGCAAAGCAGAATCTTTTATATTCTCACCGCTTTATTGCGGATTCGATTTCAGTATGATCAAAGCGTCCACGGACCTCAAAGTAAAATCTTACGAATATGCCTACCGCCCGACTGCCCATTATGGATACCGGAATGGGCCAACTATCGGTACGGCTATGGCAATTTCCGGCGCTGCTGTCAATCCAAATCACGGGTATCATACTTCTCCCGCTACCTCTTTCCTGCTTACGGTTTTTAATGTGCAAATGGGCTGGTGGATGGGCAATCCACGAAAGGGCAGTTGGCGGGAGTCTGAACCGGTATTAGGGATTGGCTATATCATCGCTAATCTGCTTGGCAGAACCAGCACAAGGGACAGGTATGTGGCTCTATCAGATGGTGGACATTTTGATAATATGGGACTGTACGAACTGGTCAGGAGGAGATGCCCTTTGATCATGTTATGTGACGCCGAACAGGACAGCAATTTTGCCTGTGAAGGTTTTGCAAATGCCATACGTCGTTGCAGGATAGATTTTGGCGCGGATATTCAAATCGATATATCTGGTATCACCACTCGAAATAGTGATCGATGTTCAGCGATGCATTATGCGGTGGGAAATATTTCATATGCAGGAGACAGCCGCCCCTCCGGGAAAATTATTTACGTCAAATCGTCTATCACAGGCGACGAGTCTATTGATGTACAAGAATACGGGGTAAAGAATGATACGTTTCCACACCAAAGCACCGCAGACCAGTTTTTCGACGAAGAACAATTTGAAAGTTACCGGAAACTCGGGATGCATATCGCGGGAGAACTGCTCAGCGACCCTAAGGTCCGATCCATACTTCCATAGAATTCTCTACTACTCGCTGTTGCCCCACTATATGGGCGAGATCGCTGGCGAAGTCATAAACGACGACCAGTTGGATTAAAATTTAGTACATTTTGTATTGAAACAAACCTTGGTGCTTCTCATTAAGGACATATTCTCCCTGAGCATATCGACAATGGAGTGTCATTTCGTAGTTTGAAAATAAAAGTGAAATGAAAAACCAAAGACTCATCCGACTATCTCCTAACTATTTTGACAATCAAAAATTCATTAAACTAACATATCATGTACCGAAGAGAATTTTGTAAGAATACTACCCTGTTTGGAAGTGGTCTGGCACTAACAGGTTCTTCTCTCCTAACAAGGGCCAATATGCCTGCTCCGGAAGAACCCTGGTTTGGCAGGTCTATGCGATGGGCACAGCTTGCTTTTGTGGAAAGTGATCCCGGTAGCTACGACCCCGATTTCTGGCTTAGTTATTTCAAACGTATTCATGCCGACGGCGCCTTGCTGAGCGCAGGTGGCATAGTGGCATTTTATCCGACAGATATCCCTTTACATCACAGAAGCAACATGTTGGGCAATAGTAATCCACTTGGCTACATGGTGGAAGGATGCCGCAAAATGAATATGTCCATCATTCTACGTACAGACCCACACGCCGCGAGACAGGAAGTGTATGATGCGCATCCCGACTGGATTGCTGTAACTGCCGATGGCCAAAAGCGAAGGCATTGGGCCAATCCAGAATTATGGGTTACCTGTGCTTTAGGACCTTATAATTTTGAGTTCATGACGAAAGTGATCCATGAAATTATGGATCGGTTTAAACCTGATGGCATCTTTTCTAACAGGTGGTCGGGGCACGGCATCTGCTATTGCCAGCATTGTGTTCAAAATTTCAAAAAGTTTTCAGGGCTGGACCTGCCAAAGGATAATAACCGCCTCGATCCTGTTTATCAGAAGTACAGTGAATGGCGTGTTGCAAGATTGAAAGAGCTTTGGTTTTTATGGGATGCCGAAATACGCAAACAACGGCCTGTGTCCCGGTTTATTCCAAATGGTTTTCCCGATAAACTACTAACAGGCACACATTCCGATTTCTTTTTTGCTGATCAGCAGGCCAGGCAAGGTGTAATTCCACCCTGGGCCAATGCCAGGGGCGCTAAAGAAACAAGAGCCACATTAGGTATGAAACCGCAGGTGGGCATATTTAGCGTGGGCGTGGAAGAAGAATACCGATGGAAGGATTCTGTGCAGACTGAAGCCGAATTGAGGATATGGGTTGCCGAAGGTGTTGCCAACGGCCTGCTTCCCTGTTTTGTAAAATTTGGCGCTGTGTTATATGACAAACGCTGGCTTGATGTGGTTAGCAATATGTACCAGCATTACTACCGGGCAGAAAAATATCTGCGTAATACAGAGTGCCTTGCCCGTGTGGGTCTGGTATATTCTGAACAGACCGACAGGAAATACGGCGGTAAGCCCTGGCAGGAAAAGAACCGGGATCATGAACCTGGTATGTATCATGCACTGGTGGAAGGTCGCGTACCTTTTGAAATGGTGAATGATCAGTTGCTTGATGCGGATCACCTGAAACCATATAAACTACTGATACTACCAAATATCGCAGCATTATCCGATCAGCAATGCGATCAGTTGAGGAAATTTGTGAAGCAGGGAGGCAGCCTGGTGGCCACTTTTGAAACCTCCCTGTATGACGAGGAAGGAAAACAAAGACCGGACTTTGGGCTGTCAGATATTTTTGGTGTTTCCTTCAACAAAAAAGTAGAGGGTCCGATGAGAAATAGTTATCTAAAATTCAAAAGTGAACCCACTACTAAAACCTTTCATCCCGTGTTGAAAGGCCTGGAGGATGCGTATCGTACAATTAACACCGTTTACCAGGTTGATGTCAGCCCTAAGGATAAGGAGAATTTTCCGAGCCCTGTTACATTGATTCCCACTTACCCCGATTTGCCGATGGAAGATGTATATCCCCGCACGGAAAATACCGGTATAAGGGAAATATATTTGAAAGAGATAGGTAATGCGAGAGTTGTATATATACCAGGCGATCTTGACCGGTCTTTCTGGCAAATTATGAATATGGACCATGGCAGGCTGCTTAACAATGCCATTAAATGGGCACTCAAGGAAGAGAATATTGTGTCAGTAGAAGGGCCGGGTGTTATGGATATAGCGGTATGGCGCCAGAAAAATTCAATGACGGTACACCTTGTAAACTTAACCAACCCAATGATGATGAAAGGGCCATTCAGGGAATTTATACCTGTTGAAGCAAAGGTTAGTGTTAAGGTGCCTCAAAATGCTACAGTAACCGGTGTGCGGCTATTAATGAGTGACCTAAAACCTAAGTTTGAGGTTAGTAATGGTACAGTAACATTAGCGGTTCCGAAAATTGTGGATCATGAAATAGTTGCGCTGGATTTAAAACAGTCATAATGAAAAAGAATCCTTTCACCCTGATTACTATCGCAACTATTTTGCTGACATTCTGCAATGCGGTCTGCCTTCGTGCACAATCTGTTGATCTCTCCTCCATCGATCCCGGCCGTTATGATACAACCTGGTGGAACCGCGCCCCTTACAGGCTGGTACAAACAAATCTTCGCGAAATTGATGCCACGATGGATGTAGACGCCTATGTACAATCGATGGTGGATGCGAATGCAAGTATTGTTTTGATCAATGTAGGAGGCATTGTAGCGAATTATCCCACCAAGCTGCCTTTTCAGTATAAAAACCCGTTTATGAAAGGCGACCTGGTAGGTGATTTGATTAAAGGTCTCCATTCAAAAGGAATAAAGGTAATTGGTCGCTTCGACTTTAGTAAGATCAATGAAACACTGGCAGCCAAAAAACCGGAGTGGCTATATGTTTCTACCGCAGGCAAAAATGTAAATTATAATGGCCAGGTACACACCTGTCCTAATGGTGGTTATCAACAGGAGTATGGAAAGGAAATATTAAAAGAAGCCATTACCAATTATCAGCTGGATGGCATATTCTTCAACATGATTGGATATACCACTTCTGACTATAGCGGCAATTATTATGGCATTTGCCAATGCGAAAACTGCAAAAAGAAATTTCACGATTCCACGGGCCATACCTTACCTGTTAAAGCAGATATGAATGATCCTGTGTTCAGGGAGTATAACCAATTTAAAAAAACAACTTCGGATAAGCTTTTCAAAGAAATCGGCAATCATATTAAATCGCTAAATCCTAAAATTATGATTAACACCTACGCAGACGCAGGTGTTGATATGATTGCCAGCGAATCGGGATCTGAACTTACTCCGATGAGTATGAATGGAACTATTCTGCCACCGACAATGTAAAACGCGTTCTTGGTTCCTATAAAGACAGGTCTCCGGGAAATCTGTTAATTTATTTTCAGGCTATTGGTTACCGCCATGTAGGCACCTCTCCCAACCTGGCAAAAGTATGGATGCTGGAGAATATGTTACAGGGAGCCCCGCTTGGATTTGTGGTGGTAGGCACCCTGGTAAATTATGAGGACAGGATATTTATTCCTGAGTTGAACCGTCTATATGGGTTTCATAAAAAATATGAAAAGCTCTTTACCAACCTGCAGGCTGTAAATAAAATTGCATTGATAAGAGGTTCAATGAGAGAGTGCCAGGGGATGATAAAACTGCTTTCAGAGGAGCATATCATGTACGATATTATAGAGCCATCGTCAATAGGAACAAGCAGAATTCCACGTAAACTGGAAGACTATGAGGCTCTTATCCTTGGTGATGTAAGTAATATGGATGAGACACTTGTCGCAGCCATTGATGCTTATGTAAAAAATGGCGGTAAAATATTAACAACAGGATTTACCTCAACAAAAGACCTTGCCGGAAACCCAATGGGTAATGTAAGACTGCAGTGCCTTGGTGTAGAACCGTCTTATGAAACTTTTCAACGGGCCATGTCTACCTACCTGAAGATATCAGATAACGACAAAAACGTACTGGGCAAAAAAGAGTTTAAAGATTTCAGCATCATGATGCAGTATTCGGATTTTATGCAATGCAAACTTACCGGTGATGCAAAAGGGTATATGAAATTTTTGCCTGCAACCAGATTTGGTCCGCCTGAGAAAGCATATTACACACAGGAAAATATTACAGAATATCCAGGTTTGATAAGCAATATTTATGGCAAAGGGAAGTCCGTTTTTATTCCCTGGGAGTTGGGTGAACAGTATCTTGATAAAGGGCATTATATGCACCGGACCTTGTTTGTTTCCGCACTTCAGAATTTACTGGGCGTGGAGAGAACAGTAGTAACAAATGCTTCGTCACTTATTGAAATGACGCATCTGGCTAACCGTAACGGTGCGTTCGAATGGTTTGGTATGATTAATCATTCGGGACAAATTAGTGGTTCGTTCCGTGAACCTGTTGCCATACACAATACCAGTGTCCGGTTTAAACCAGTGAAACCCATTAAAGCGCTGAAGCTATTGAGTTCTGGTGCTGCGGTTAAATTCAAGCAGGCGAATGGATGGGTAGAATGTTCGATACCGAAGCTGAATGATTTTGAAATGCTGCTTTGCATGTATCAATAGAAAGTCGGTTTCTATTACAGCACTATTCTAACTGCTTCTTCACTACAACGGTTGACCAATATATGGGTAAGCTTCCTGAAGACAGGGAGAAATCCATCGTTGAATTATTTATTGCCGTCTGCCACATGGGAATTTATGCTGATCTAAAACTCTTGAAAAATGTATGAAAGCAGTTTTAAAGAATGGCGTAATAATATTGTCCCGATCTGCATTTGGAGCTAGGATTTTTTCTTCCCACATTCCGAAAAATTTGTCAAATCTTGCTCTTTTGGCCAGTATATTTTATAAGATTGTAGATAGCCATTCGCATCCACAACATGGTTGGAATAATTGTATTGTCCTGCAGGAAACGGACCGACATAAGGATTAAAACCTGTGTACGTTGCATAGAGCAGTACAACATTTTTAGAATCCAATGGTATCCATCTGCAGGCTTCCGCCAAGTTAAAATATTCATGAATGATATAACCAGTAGTAATATAGCGCTGATGTTTTGCCTCCAGCCTTCCCGCGGTTTCCTCCTCATCACCATAATAATATTGAGCAATTCCATCTTGCTCCCCGGAATTAACCTTGCCAATGGACAAAATATTATTCTTCCCATTGTCCCACGTAATCGACCATTCCCCGAATGATACAATTTTATCTTTATCGTATGTTACGCTATAACTTCCACTTTTTCCACTGATGCTCATCAGTCTGCCTTTCTTAATATCAAATTTGCCGGTTATTACATAGTTTTCATCTGGTTGATTCGATTTTTTCAATGTTGAATTCCAGGGATCATATGGGTTTGCTTCCGTTGGCGGAGGCAAAACATATGTAAAATGCTTTTTCATCGCATTTACTATAACAACTCCATCCGTCCCATATTTCATAGAATAGTAAATAGAATCCAGACCGCCAAAATAATTGAGCGTGATTGCTGTTTTCATTGTCTTCACTAAAGACGTCAATGGGTAATAGGTTAATTCTAGTCCATGCCCCAACGTAAATTCATCGTAAAAGTTTAACGACGAATAACCTGTATTGATACACTTATCTTTTGCTGGAAATGGATAATTCACATCTTTTTTCATGCACGATCCTGACACCATCATTATAAACAAGGCGGCAAGTATATTTTTCATTTTTAAATATTTTCCTACGAAAGAGGTAATTCATCTTGGTGATGGACGATATATGCCTTATGAAGCGTCACTTCCGCTAGACACCGCTTTTTGCAATTAACGACTAACAATAGTGTAATGCACACAATGATTACTGCAGACAAATCTTTGCATAGTGACGCTTCCCAAGTTCAAAAAAATACGTTCCTGTCAATAGCAACGGCTACTGACAATCAGGGATGCCTGAATTGCTGAAGGATAAAAATTAAACAGTAAACGCTTGCAAAAGGGTTCAAATAATCGGCATGAAAAGCCCATTTATAATTCCCGGCTATAGATCCAAAAACAAGTGGTGAGGATTGATTGGTCTAGTTGGTTTATCCATCTAAATATAGAATTAATATGTAGATTCTTCAAAATATTTTTTTGATCAAAGACACTTGACGGCTGAATATGGCAAGGGTTATTCCAGATCAAATCTCGCATCCAGACTGCGACCAGTAATTACCCCTTCATTGGTCCAGACTTCCTGCATCAGTGTATCTCGGGTTCTAATTCGATGGTCTGGCTAATCAACCTTAGGTTACAATAGCAACAATGGTGAGTGCACAATCAAAAAATTGTTGCGACTCACCATTGCCGATACGTCACCCAATCATAAAGCTTTTAAAATTATCTCACCACGGTCAGTTGCCGGGTCGTCATCGCTTTGCTGCCAACCACCAGTGAATAATTGTATACGCCAGCAGGTAAAGTTCCCATGCTCAATGTGATATTTCCTTTTGTGTTAGTAAGTCTCAGGTGTTTGAGCGTTTTTCCTGCAGCATCGGTGAGCACGATTTCCGCGGCGCCTGATTTTTCAGGCAATTGGTACTCGATCACCGTAGTTTGTCGCACAGGATTGGGATAGTTTTGACCGAGCACTGCGCGCGAATCCAAAATCTTGCCATGACCATCTCTCAATGTAAGCTCATTTATTTTAGCCATCATCACCGTAATGATAGAGTCTTTCTCATCGTTCTTTCTTGACAGTTCCTGAACGGCTTTCACCAGCGGCACCACGAACTCGGAATACCGAAGACCATAGAGATCATTTTCATTTTGAGGTGCGTCGACGCCGTCAAATTCAAACTTCAGCTCCTTTGCCGCTGCCTCAACTTCCTGTGCGATAAAACCTGTTGAGATCGCGTCATCATCCTCCACAGCTGGCCTTGCAGCTTTGTCGTCGGCACTGATCTTTGAAGTCATGTAGTTGTTGAGTTCGCGTTTCTTCCAGGAATAAGTAATAGGTCTGAGTTTATTGATAAATTCGAGGCCCGGTACGTTTTCTTTTACATCTTTTTTAAATCGACCGTCGCTTAGATTTGTCCACGCCTGAAATCCGCCAATGCTTGTAATCCTGTAGTCACCAATCCTTACCTGGTTACTTGCAGAGATAAGTGTGTAGTAGCCCAGTGCGGTCGAATTTTTAACACTATCTACAAAACCGGCAGAGTGATACCCGATAAAAGTATTTTCTCCTCCCTTTACACCGGATCCAGAATAAGCGCCGACAAAGGTGTTATAACTATTCCTGTTCGAACTCCCGGAAGTATATCCAACATAAACATTTTCATTCCCGGCGGTACCATTTCCTGCAAAGGCACCAAATACCGAATTGCTGCCGCCTGAAGTGCGAGTGTGCATGGCATTGTATCCAAAAACAGAGTTATATCCGCCGCTAGACAGGGATTCAGCGGCAAAGGCGCCAAAGGCGCTGTTGTAATTCATGTTCCCCAACGAATACAGCGCCCGATAGCCAAAGCCTGAATTGTATTGCGAAAATGGCGTTGCGTACCCGGCGTATGCCCCGACGAAAGTTAACCCAACACCAGTTGTAGCGGCAAATCCTGTTCTGTATCCAAGATATGTGTTCCGGTAACCCGTACTATTTGACCAACCACTTTCCACTCCGACAGCGGTATTGTCGTACCCCGTAGTTGTAAAGTATAACGATCGCGCGCCGGCTCCTGTGTTTGAATAACCAGTAGTTAAGCCCACCAATGAACTGGCGCCGACCCCGGTATTCTTTGCGCCGGAGACAGCAGTATTGCCCGCACCGGGGCCCGCCCAAATATTATCGTTCTTAGCGGTGATGGTCCTCAGATTGTTCATAGTAATCGGACCCGTGAGGTAGAGGCCGATCCAGCCTTTGCTCCCGTTTCCTAAAGTGTATGTGCTCGTAGAAAGAGGTAATAATGACCTGTTGATGGAGGTGGGGTTGGCAAGATTTGATAACGACGTATTTGCCTGACCCAAAAGGGTGACTGGGGCAAAAAGACACACAGCAACAAACCCAGGTAAAATTTTGTTCAACATAAGAAGCGATTTAGAAGTTGTGAATAACCATAGATACTGGAGTTTAGACAGAGGCACAGAATTTACGCAGAGAGACTCAGTGTGAATTCTCCGGTTGCATTCGTAATAATGTTTCTTTGAACTGCCTTAGCTAATTGTCGGTGATTGATACCGGGATGGTAATAAAGATAAAAACCTTGTCGCTCCTGAAAAATCCCACGATAGGGTGATATGGGTTTTCCTAAGCAAATTTCTGATGATAAACCAGTTGTCCAGAAAATGCAAATAAAACGCGAGGCGCAACACTTAATTTCACGCCAAGGCCTCTAGATCAAAGAAAGACGCAAGGGCGCAAAGCCTGTCTGCCGTAGGCAGGACGCAAAGGTTAATTTCACGCGAATACGCAGAAAAGCTAATATCGTTATGGAAGCGCCGCGCAAAATCTATGATGAAGAACGAAATTCTGTGTCACAAAGAATATGGTCATGCGAGGACAATCCGCAGACACAGTTTCTAAAACCACTGGTACGACCAATTTCCCGACTCACTTGTGGTATTCACTTTCACCAGGAAATCTGCCCTAAGGTGACCGGAAAGGTCGGAGTAAGGTGAGCATATGCAAGGTGTTGTAGAATGTCCTTTTTTTTAATATCTGGGTTTGAAATGGTGTCGTGGCCAGGATTTTTTTCGTATATTAATATTCTAAAAATTGACCTATGCAATCGAAGGCAACAACGGTCGACCAATACATAGACGAGCTTCCTGAGGACAGGAAGAAACCGATGGCAGAATTAAGAAAAGTGATCAAAGAGAATATTCCCAAAGGCTTCCAGGAAACAATGGGTTATGGCAATGCCGGCTATGTGGTGCCGCACAGCAAGTATCCCGCCGGTTATCATTGTGACCCAAAAGTGCCCTTGCCATTTATGGGATTTGCTTCGCAGAAAAACTTTATTGCCGTCTATCACATGGGAATATATGCTGATCCAAAGCTGTTAAAATGGTTCACCGAGGCCCATGCCAAAGCATCTCCTAAAAAGCTGGATATGGGCAAAAGTTGTTTGCGTTATAAAAAGCCGGAAGACATCCCCTATAAACTCATTGGCGAACTGGTTTCTAAAATGACGCCGGACGAATGGATTGAAATGTATGAAACCAGTTTTAAAGACCACAGGAAAAGAAAATCGTAGCGAATAAACCTGAACAACCTTGTACGCTGAACGATGAGTAAGTATTTGAAGATCGCAGATTAATGAAAGCTGATTTTGCCTTTCCAGAATGCAATACGTTGGCGTTTCCACGTATAACATGCAACCAGGTTACCATCTTCATAAAACATGTCGGGGTATGAGAGCTCCGCACCTCCGCTCCCTTTTTCTATTTCGAAGCGATACTGCCAGTTTTTTCCATTATCCGTTGAAACCGATATGCAGATTGGAAACCTGTCGCCCCAATTTTTACCGACCGGGTTGTAAATAACAGCGATGGTGTCGCCGGAAATCTGCGCCACGTCGATCCCGCTATTGTTATTTGGAAGAGAAGTTTTATAAGCCGGCGACCACGTTTTGCCGCCGTCCTTCGAATCGCTTCTGCATATTGCCCCGGCAGAACTTCGAAGAAGCATGTGTACATGCCCCGGTTTTGATTCCCATAGGGCAGGCTGAATGATACCTTCACCGACAATAATTTTCCTGTCGATCGACAGCGTGTCGCTGGCTGTCCATGACTTGCCGTTATCTTCAGATCTGTCCGTAAAGGAATTCCACACTTTATTTTTTTCAACTGAAGCAGGAGCAAGCCAGCTTCCGTCTGATAGAATGACGGGCTGATTTCTCACGGGACCTCTTCCGCCTTTTCCATCAGCCACGAGTTGTTGCGCCGTGCTCCACGTTTTCCCTTTATCGTCCGACGTTTGCACCCACGTTACCCAATCATCGATCTCTTTTCCTACTTTAAAGAACAAAAATATTTTGTCACCTCCATTGAATAAGACCGGGTTCCAATGCGGATCATTATTTATCTTGGCCACCATTCTTGGCGACGACCAATTGCCGGGCCGGCCATCAGCCATCCATATCGCTACATCATCGTTCTTTTCATGCTTGCCGGCAAACCATGCAAATAAATAATTGCCGTTGCCGGTCCCGATCATCGTAGAAGCATGACATTGCAGAAACGGCCGCTTATCCCCGAATAGATGTTCGTGGTTTGTTGTTACGATAGAAATGCTATCTATTTTGGTCTTACGCGAATTACCGGTATCCGGATTTGCAATCCCATTGCATGAAACCGTTAAAATTAAAGCAGGTATAACAAAGAAGAGAATGTTTTTGTTTTTCATTAGTCAATCAGATTAAATTTCATGCCTTCTTTCGGAAATGAGCAACATTCTTATCATTGCAATAACTTTTCAACCGGAGTGAGCATCCTTAATCTGGTAACAACGCGGTACACTTGACCTCGACAAACAATCCCGGATTTGCCAAAACAGTCGTACCGATTGCTGTCCATGTTGGGAGGCGATCCAGGTTAGTGAAATAGCGGTCCTTTACTTTCATGAGGAGCTGCAGATCACGCATATCAGTAAGGTATGTCACCATATCTACAACATCGTCGAATGTCAGCTCCGCTGCATTTAGTACTTTTTGGACGTTCTCGAACGCCTGTGTTATTTGTGCCTCTTTGTTTTCAATGACGTTCATATCCTCGTCCCGGCCAACCTGCCCTGCAATAAAAAGAAAAGGGCCGGCTTTAACACCTGGTGAATAACGAAACTTTTCAGGAATCTCTTTCATATCTCTTGGAACTACGGTTTCTCGTGTTGACATATTCTGATTTTCATTTTTTAATCGGTTACATTAATTATTTTCAAAAATACAAAAGTTTATCCCGGGTGGTCAAGGGAAATAATTTGTTCGCGCTGATAATTAGAGCACTTATTAATTCTCTGGCTCGAAAAAGAACCTGAGCGGTTTTTATTCTATACTTTGATTTCGGCAGGGATAACAGTCACAGATTCTTTTCGGCCTCCACGTAAAATGCCAAGACTTACCTTCTTACCTATTACTTCTACTGTCAAATACTTGTGCATGTTGTCAACGGTGCTGATTGGCTTTCCATCAAACTCAACAATGATATCACCAATTTTGAGTTGTCGGTTATAAATATCGGCATCGGCAAGAATTTCAAAAACATACACTCCGGTTGTTGACTTTAGTTGATTAGCATGTATCATTCGTGGAGTGAGATGGACCGGCTGTGCAGCTATACCAAGTTGAGCTCTTTTCACTTTTCCATGCATGATCAGTTGCCCTGCTATATACGCCGCAAGGTTAGAGGATACTGCAAAACATAAACCCTGGGCTGATGATATCACTGCGGTGTTAACCCCAATAACCTGTCCGGAAGAATTGAGCAAAGGGCCTCCACTATTACCCGGATTGAGCGCCGCGTCTGTTTGAATGATGTCGTCGATCAATCTTCCATTATTTGCCCGAAGGCTGCGACCAAGAGCACTTACAACCCCTGTGGTAACTGTAAGCTGCAGCCCCATCGGATTGCCGATGGCAATCGCAATCTGCCCTGGCTCAAGCGAAGCGGAGTCAGCGAATTGAAGCGGTTTGAGACTGCCTTCATACACTTTGAGAACAGCGATATCTGTAGAAGGGTCGGCACCGATTATCTCAGCGTTGATCTCAACGCCATCACTAAATGCCACTTTAACGAGAGTAGCATCTTCTATCACATGGTTATTGGTTATCAGGAGGCCGTCACTTGAGATAACAAAACCGGAACCTGAAGCTGGACTTTCCACCATTTTTTTGGTCACTGGATGTACGCCCTTCTTTATAACTTTTACATGGCCGACTGCCGGAGATACCTGTCTTACCACTCCTGTTACGGTATTAGAATAAGCATCCAGCAAGGCATGGTCTGTAGAAACAAATTGAAAATTAGTTGAATAGTCCATGTCGTCTGTCCACAAGTTTCAACCCAGATTACCGAGTCGGTAAAAATGACAGAAAGACACCGATTTAGTCAAGGTCGTCCTGTAAAAATGGAAGGAAAACCGTTGCCGAAAGGACAAAATAGCTGGAAATCAGCCGGATAATTTTTTCTGATACAGAAAGAGCGGCAGCGACCGATATATTTATTGCTGATATATTATCGTCATCAGAAGGCATCATTGCCAATACGATTGTGGGGGCGTCGACTTTAAAAGACTATCCCATGTAAAATATCAAATTCATTAAAACCTCTTGATTGTCAGCAATGATGCATAATTTAGAACCATTGAACTTAAAATTCTGCATGCTATGAATCAATGGTCCCGAAGACAACTCATCAAAAGCGGAACGGTCGCCATCATCGGTGCACCGCTGCTGTCACGCAGTGAACACAACAAACCTTCCGCTGCATTAGACAAAGATCCGTGGCACGGAATGAAAGCCGGCGCGGCATCATACACCTTCCGCAAATTCAGCGTCGACGACACCATCAAAGCAATGAACCGACTCAATCTTAGTTATATTTCAATCAAAGATTTTCACCTCCCGCTGGATAGCTCTGCCGAACAAAGAAAAGCAGTGGTACAAAAGTTCAAAGATGCGGGCATTACGCCCGTTAGCTGCGGAAATATCACAATGGAAAACAACGAGGCCAATATTCGCCGCGCCTTTGAATATGCGCGCGACTGTGGCATGTTTGATATTGTTTGCAGTCCCGACCCTGCGTCAATGCCGATTCTTGACAAAATGGTAAAGGAATTCGACATCAGGATCGCAATTCACAACCACGGCCCGGAAGATAAAAAATTCCCTTCTCCACACGAAGTGTGGAAAGCCGTACAACCTTATGATCACCGTGTTGGTCTTTGTATCGACGTGGGTCATACTGCGCGTGCAAATACTGATCCTGCTGAAGCTATTGTAAAATATAAGGATCGGCTATACGATCTGCATTTCAAAGACATCAATAGCACTCAACCCGATGGCGAAACTATCGCGGGCGGTCGGGGCGTATTGGACCTACGCGCGGTGATCAAGGCGTTGGTGAAAATTAAGTATACCAATCTAGTTGCGATCGAATACGAAGGCTCGGAAAACGATCCTGTCGCCGAAGTGGCCGAAACGATCGGATACGCGAAAGGACTACTAAAAGGCATGGCCTAACGCTCAAAAGCCCGACAATTGTTATTGAACGAAGGCTGTACCCTACAATCCAATCTATATTATCATGACGCCGGGTTCCCCTCCCTTTAGAACGCGTTCTTTATATGCCTCTTAGCATAAACCATTAAGGTCAACAAAACAAAGAATATGAAGGTCTATTTTTTTGTTCTTGCTTACTTGTATTTTACTACAACCCTGTTAGGGCAGAAAATAGACAAAAATATTTTGGCAAATAAAACCATGCAAACAGCTTTGCAGGAGATAAGTATTAATAAAAGTATAAATGCAGATTCTACATGGTCCCTTCTGACCACTTTCAACGACTATCCGGCAATTAAAGAAAAAGGAAAGGAGTTTATTTTCTTTTATTACGATTCGATTTTTGGTCAAGTCCCCGTACGGGTTTTTATTCCAGAAAATTATTCAAATAAAATTAAAAGCCCCCTGGTTTTGTCACTGCATGGGGCAGTAAGTCAAGCCCGATTTTCTAATGTCGACACTACTACTATGACCTATAAAATAGCCGGGCGCGACTATACACACGACATGTTTTATGAATACCTGGGCGAACATGGATTTATCGTTGTACGACCCATTGCAGATGTAACATTGAAGTTCAATTGGGTTGCTAATCGATTTAATTCACCAAATCCTACTTTTAATACGCTTACAGACATTATTGTCAGGTTAAAAAGTTTTCTAAATATTGATGACAGTAGAGTTTATGCATTTGGCCATTCAGATGGCTCTGATGGTGCATTTGGACTTGATGTTTATAAACCTTCTCTTTTTTCGGGCTTTGTAGGCTATAATTCAATGCTCACCCATCTTCGTGGAGAGGTTTATCTTAAAAATTTAATGAACAAACCCTTTTACCTGGTGCATTCCGATTTAGATGATTTAAGACCAATACAACAAACCCGTCTTCAAATCAAAACACTCGATTCGCTTAAAGCCCCGGTTCTGTATAAAGAGTATATTGGCTACCAACATGAAGATAAACACCTTCAGATAGACCGGCCCTATAGCCTTATTTTTTTACAAAGCACCAGCCGAAACCCTTTTCCAAAAGAAATGTATTGGGAGACATACAATACTTCGTTTAATCAATGTGACTGGCTACGAATTATCTCGTTAGATACACTACAAGAAAAAAAAGCAGAATGGCACCAGAATATTAACTGGAATTCATATAATAAAAGAACAAAAGAGTTTATGAATTTGCCTTACTACATAAATAAAAGCAGAAGTGGAGCGGTAAAAGCATATTACGACAATAACCATTTTTCGATAGAAACGTCAAGAATTAAGGAAATTGAATTATTGATTAGCCCCGTAATGGTAAACCTGCAAAATCCGGTAACGGTCACGGTTAATGGAAAAGAGGTTTTTAATAAAAAGATAAATGCAGATAAGAAGTTTGTATTAGAGACTTTTAAAACAAACTACGATAGACAGGCATTGCCGATAACTTCAATAAGGTTAAGCATAGAGTAGTGCGGCTAACATAGGCTTTTAACAATACAGCAAGAGAATCTAATCCGTCAATCAGGGAAAGGGGGTGCCGGTAAGTAGCGAAAGGATAATAGTGAGCCCATTGTCATCTACTCGAGTGATTTGAATATTTTTGAAAATCCAAAATTAATACCTAAGTCCTTTCGCTTGGCTTCAAACTCGGTAATTGTTAACGGCCCCCAAACCTCGTGATGTTCATAAGATTTCGGCGGTTTTCCAATAGGAACAATGAAGTAATTGGTTATACTTCTATTTTCAGAAGCCTGGAATTGTAATGGGTGCTGCTTAGCGATAATATATTCATCATTGAACCCCACAGCATAAACTGTAGCCGGAACAACATCGAAAGCATACCCATTCGGATCGACGGCTTGCAATGAAAGCTCTTCGTCAATGTCAAATGCCCCGAGAAAATAGTTTTTGACAAGTTTCTCATTATGAGCCGCACCGATACACCCAATTTGAATGAATAAGTACACGCTCATTACCAAATATAATCGCGGTTTCATTGTATTAGTTTGCTTCCTCAATCTTATCCAATATTCGCTTTTTTCAATCTAATATAATGGCAAGTTGTTTTTGATAGGTAAATCCTGTTTTTTTACAATAGTTTGCAACGGATCTTGTTGATAAGCACTTGCCAAGGAATTCTACATACAAGGATCAGGAGTTGCTCTTGCACATATCAAGAGGCGATGAAGGCGCAATAAAGGTATTGTTCGAGCTGTATTACCCCCGACTTTATTACTTTGCGCTCAAGTTGACAAACAACCAAACTGAGGCTCAGGACCAGGCGCAGGAGGCTTTACTTGCTCTATGGGAAAGCAGAGAAAAGTTCAAAGACGCTGCCGTGAAGGATGCAGAGGCATTTATGATCACTGTCGTAAGAAACAGAGCTTACAATTACATCAAGCAC
This sequence comes from uncultured Chitinophagaceae bacterium, assembly GCA_963808065.1. Lineage (GTDB taxonomy): Bacteria > Bacteroidota > Bacteroidia > Chitinophagales > Chitinophagaceae > Flavitalea. The sequence continues at coordinate 2,111,115 of CAWEEK010000001.1, read as the reverse complement.
TTAAAAGTAAAAGCCGAAAAAGAATCGAACATTCTAGAGGGTCTTGCACTTAGCTGACGACTTTCTGGAAGCCCAGATTGTACAGGAAGACATATTTAACCGCATTTATCAGGAGATACTGGAACTTCCTGTTTCGGACATCAAGCTGCTGAAATTGATCTTTATTGAAGGATTGGACTCAAATGAAATTGCAGAAAGGCTCAACATTACTCCTAACAACGTGCGTAATCAAAAGGCGCGGGCTTTAAAAAAGCTCAGAACACTATTACTTCGCAAGGGTTTTTCTCTACTGGATATCATCCTCGTGCTATTTTTTCTGTGATTTTTTGTGATGCAACGGCCAGTTCAGTTGTATACTATTGCCGGGCCATCTGTTTTACCTCCGGATGACGGGCCATATGCAATGAAGAACACTGATCAAATATCCCTGGTTATCTATAAATATTTGCAAGGCGAAGGGCTTACTGATGATGAACAGCAGCTTTTGGACTCCTGGTTATCCGCCTCAGAAGCAAACAGGGAAGTTTTTAAAAATGTTCAAAACGAAAAAGCTTTTGGTGAATATTTGTCCATTGTGTCTGACAAACAAGGGATTGAAAATGCTTTTAATGAATTTAGAGTATCGCTACCTCCCGTCAAAGTGCCGCCGCATCGCGGCCATTTTCTAAGAGCAGGCTGGGTTCGCTATGCAGCGGCCTTCATCATTTTTTTTGGAATTGGTGCTTACCTCTGGACCACACAAAAGAAGCAACCCGGAATTGTACAAACCACGAAGTCGATCCCTAAGACGACGGATGATGTTCAACCCGGAAAGTTTGCTGCCAAACTCACCCTGGCCGATGGATCAACGATTTCGCTTGATAGCGCTGCTGTCGGCGAACTCGTTACCCAGGGGGGCACAGTTGTCGTCAATCGAAACCGGCAGCTTATTTACCAACCCCAAGCGGGGAGGACTGAAATGATGTACAATACGCTGACTACCGGCAATGGTGAAACATATTCGACTGTACTTTCCGATGGATCGAAGGTTTGGCTCAATGCTGCTTCCAGCATCAAATATCCGGTAACCTTTTCAGACAAACGCCGGGATGTGGAAATCACCGGCGAAGCGTATTTCGAGATAAAACACGACGTCAAAATTCCTTTCCAGGTGATGGTCGACGGGATTGAAATTCATGATCTGGGTACGGAATTCAATGTCAATGCTTACAGTAATGAGCTCGAGGTGAAGACTACCCTGGTCTCCGGAAGCGCCAGGGTGGTGAAGGGAGAGAAAAATAAATTACTCACACCAGGTCAGCAAGCGCATGTGCGCGCGGACCGGTTGGAAATTGTCGATAACGCGGACGTAGAATCAGCGATAGCCTGGAAGTCAGGAAGATTTTATTTTGAGAACAGCAGTGTACCAACCATTATGCGGCAGGTAGAACGATGGTATAACGTGAAAGTGGAATTTAAAGATCGGATCCCGCATCTATTTGTTGCCAAAATACCCCGGGATGTGCCCGTTTCGCAACTGCTCGAACTCCTTGAACTCACTGGCAGGGTGCATTTTACCGTCGAAGGCAAAAAGGTGACCGTTACGAAATAATCTTTACTCTATCATGGTCTTTTAAAATCATCTGATGAAAGCCTGGGTTTCCTCAAAAAAACAGGGTTCCGATGGAAGCGGAAACCCTGCAAGTATTTGGGCAAGCCTATAAACAAATTGCGTCTGCTTATTTATCACCCAAACTAAAGCAAAGTTATGCTAAAAAAGCACTGGGCACGCCACCGGCGTGCACTAATCAAAACACTGCTGATCATGAAACTCGTTACCATTATTTTTCTCTCCACCTGTCTTGCTGCGGGTACCAAAGGCGCGAGCCAGTCGGTTACCCTCAAGAAGTACAACGCTCCTCTGGAAGAGATATTCAGGCAAATTGAAAAACAAACTGGTTACAGCTTTGTGTATACCCAGACCGAAATCGCCCGGGCAAAAAAAGTCGACATAAACGTTCGCAGAATGAAGCTTGAGGAATTGCTTCGATTGTGCTTTAAAGATCAACTCCTTCTTTACACCCTGAAGGATAACTTCATTATTGTACGACCCAAAGTTTTCGGCTTAGACCCAGGATCGCCATTCCTTAGTATTCCACCACCGCCTATCGACGGCCGCATTGTCGATGAAAGTGGGAAAGCGCTGGAAGGTGCAACTGTCAGGGTAAAGAACTCAAATCGTTCAACGGTCACGGATGCAAAAGGACACTTTTCGTTGAGTGTGGGACCTAATGATATTTTGGTGATCACTTATGTAGGATATGTAGCACAGGAAGTCAAAATAGGAAGCAATCAATCTCTATCAATTACTTTAAAGGCAGACCTCACCGCTCTTGCTGATGTCACGGTGATCGGTGTCGGATATGGCACATTAAGCAAGAAAGAAGTGACAAGTGCAATCACCCATCTCTCATCGAAGGATCTTCTGCAGGTGGGCGGGAATGGTGCGTTGATGTCCATGCAGGGAAAAGTGGCTGGGTTGAGTGTGACCAATACGGCTACCGGTGACCCCAATTCCAATCCTACTATCCAGCTAAGAGGCGTATCATCCAGGAGTGCGGGACTGGGCCCATTGTATGTGGTGAATGGAATTCCGGGCGCAAATATTGAGAATATCAACCAGAATGATATTGAATCCATCGATGTGCTCAAAGGAGGTGCCGCATCGGCTATATATGGAACCAGAGGCGGAAACGGCGTAATACTCATCACTACTAAAAAAGGCACACAGCAGACGCAGGCATTCTATGATGGGTATGCGGGTTTTGATTTCCCCACAAATCAATTAGAGGTGCTTTCCCGGGAAAAATTTCTGGAGAAGAATCGCGGAACGGATTTCGGCGGCAATACAGATTGGTTCAAAGCTGTGCTGAGGGATCATGCCTTTTCTCAGAAACACACGTTGCAGGTTTCAGGAGGCAATGCAAAAACAAACTATATCGTATCTACGGATTACAGGAAAGCGCAGGGCCTGGACCTTCGGTCCAAGAAGGAAGAATACGGCGCGCGACTCAATCTCAATCACACTTCCGCCAATAATTTATATACTGTATCTGTTACGCTCGCGCCCAGATACTTTAAGCAGGACCTTTCGAGCCCGGCCGCTTTGAGCCAGGCAATTACTCTAAATCCCACACAACCGGTCAACCATAGCGTAATCCCGGGCAGGTATAATAATATCAACAGTGGTTTTGCTGGCGCCTTCAATCCTGTTGAAGAATTAATGACCGTCCAGGACGGTTCTGAAGGCAAGTTTCTCGATTGGAATACGTTCATTCCAGCTTAACCTCTTAAAAAACCTCAATACCCAGGTAACGCTGGGACAGCAAACCCAGGACTTTTTCAGGTTTAAGTTTACGCCCTCATACAATACAAGGCTGATCAATACAAACGGGGGCAGGAATACGGCCACTAGAAACTATGACAAAAATGATCAAAAAAGTTTTGAGTGGACCGGCAATTACAATACTAATATCGGCGAACATTCTTTGAAGCTGCTCGCAGGTTATTCTCTACTATTATTTCAATGCCTCAGGCTTAGGTGCCGCAAATCAAGGCTTTCCTTCTGATCTGCTTACCTACAACAATCTTAGATCGGGCACATGGAACCTCGAAAATGGTGTCGATGGAACGAGCTCTTATAAGAACGACTCCAAGCTTATTGGTTTCTTTGGAAGAATAAATTATGATTTCGGCAACAGATACTATGTGTCGGCAAGTTTGCGCCGGGAAGGCTCTTCCAAGTTCGGCAAGTCGAACAAGTGGGGTTATTTTCCTGCGGCGTCTGCAGGCTGGATACTAACGAATGAGAAATTTTTTCCTTCTCTCACCTGGCTCAATGCGCTTAAACTGCGCGCCGATTATGGTGTTACCGGCAACCAGGATTTCGGCAATTATTTATCTCTGGATACGTACCAGGGGTTCGGATTTGTTCTCTATGAAAATGGGAATTATCAGGTTTGGGGCCCCAGCCAGAATCCCAACTTTGATCTGAGATGGGAACGGGCGGAGAATTTCAATGTGGGTCTCGACTTTGAAATGTTCTCTAGCAGGATAACTGGTAGCATCAACTATTACATTCGTCAAAATAAAGATTTGCTGGGCAATTATACTGTTCCGATCCCGCCTTATGTTGAACCGATCATTTTTGCGAATGTTGGTTCTATGAAAAACTCCGGGGTCGAGTTGGAAATAAATGCAAGAGTAATCCAATCGAAGAATTTCAGCTATAACCTCTCATTCATAGGGGCAACCAATGCTAATAAATTTGTTTCTTTTTCTAATGACACCTACCAGGGACAGCCATTTGTCAATTTGGTTTCGATGCCCGGCACAGGAGCTACCGGAGGGCCTGGCGGAGCTGCCTCTTCTGCCGGTACTGCCCAACGCCTTGAAGAAGGCGTCCGCATCGGTAGTTTTTACATGCTGAAGTCAGCTGGCGTTGATGAAAGCGGAGCGCTCCTGGTGTATGCGAAGGATGGAAAAATTATTCCGGCAAACACTTCGACCTTAGAAGACAGGCAATATGTTGGCAATGGGCTGCCAAAATTTACCGCCAGTCTTGGTCATTCGTTCACTTACAAAAAATTTGATCTCGGCGTTTTTCTACGGGGCACTTTCGGTTACGACATATACAATACGGCGGCTTTTTATCTCGGTACGCCGGTTTTGCAGTCGAATGGAAATGTCCTGTCGACAGCATTTGATGGAGGCAAGTATTCTAAACTTACAAATGCAGCCACCTATTCAAGCCTGTCGGATTACTTCCTTGAAAAGGGTGATTTTGTAAAAATCGATAACGTGACCCTGGGTTTTAATGCGGAATCTCCGGTTAAATATTTAAATTCTATTCGTTTATACGTTACTGGTAGGAACTTATACACATTTACAAAGTATAAAGGAGGAGATCCCGAATCCATTCAGGTAAACGGCCTTACGCCCGGTATTATTAATCCATCGTCGGTCAGTATTATTAACTTCATTGTCGTTTTACCCTTCCTCACTTCAGTTGCTGTTGGGTCTGCAACTGAAATTCTAAACTATTAACTGCACGTCATGAAACAAATAAATGAATTCAGAAAAGCTATTCTTGTTTTTTTCCTCACGGTTACAACGACAATGAGTTGTACCAAACTCGACGAAAAATTATACGATAAAATTCTCGCCAAAGATTTTTTACAAACGAGAGAAGACGTAATCAAGGATTTTCTTAGATCGTTCGAGCATGGATATTGGACTGTGCAGGGTGTTAGCGCATTTTCTTCGCAAGAATTGACTGGCGATCAACTGATCACGCCAACCCGGGATGGTGATTGGTTCGAGGGGGGACTCTATCAAAGAATGCACTACCACACCTGGACACCACAGGATCAATATACCAGCGATCTGTGGATCGTTTTCTTTATGGGAATAAATCTCGCCACCAACTCGTTGGAAGACATGCAAACCATCGATCCCATAAAACTAAACGTTACCGAAACAGAAAAGGCCGATTTTATTGCCGAGTTGAAGGCACTCCGTGCCTGGTACCATCTTCGTGCCTTCGACGTATATAGAAATATTCCAATTGTGACAAAATACAAGGGGGAGACTGAATCTCCCGATCAATCGACACCCCAGGAAGTTTTTAATTATATAGAGAAAGAACTGCTGGATGCTATGCCAGGCCTGCCAATGATCCAGGACCTCGGCGACGCTGCCATTGGCCGCTTTACGAAAGGCAGCGCTGCGGCAATGTTGATGCGTTTATACCTGAACGCCCAGGTATATATAGGTCAGGACAAGTTTGCGGAGTGCGCCAAAATAGCGCAGGACATAATTGATGGTGTATATGGCGATCATAAACTTGAGGAAACCTGGGACGGCGTCTTTGCGTCTACAAATGCGCAATCCTCGGAAATCCTATTTGGTTTTCCAAGCAGCTTCGCCTTGACCCACTGGCATTACGAAGACATGTACTTTCATATGGCTCCTCCGCAGGCGCAATTTTATTTCGGCTTTACCGATTTACCAATTTATTCAAAATACTCTCTCGCCCCCGGCAGGGATGTAGATAGTGTTGAATATTCAACAACGCTGGGCAAGCCCTTCGTTAAATTCCAGCGCTACCCCGATGACTTCCGCCTTAAGAAGTATAAAAACCTTGGCAACTCGAAAAGAGAGGGTATGTTTCTGTATGGATATCTTCCATATACCGACGGCAATGGCAACACTCAATACGTAAAAAGCACCCGGGGCTACACCATCTTTGCACGTGATCAGGTTGGATGGTTTAAAGACACACCGCCGGGAACTCCACTGTCGGATAAAGAATCGAATATTAACCATGCTGATGACAACTCGGGTGTTTGGCCGGTAAAATATCCGGTCTATCCGTCGAATGATGCCAACAAGGTGACTTCTGCTTTCGCGGAGATAAGGTTGGCAGAAGTGTACTATTCACTCGCCGAATGTAAATACAGGGCCGGTGACAAAGCTGGTGCCGCAAGCCTTTTAAATGCGGTCAGGAAAAGGAATTATCCTCCTGGTTCGCCAAGTCTGTATAGTCCTTCCGGGGCGGAATTAACTGACGAAGAAATGTTGGACGAATGGGGTCGCGAATTTCTCATAGAGAGCCGCAGGCGCACTGACCTTATCCGTTGGGGTGTTTTCAATACAGGTACTTGGTGGGATAAGAAGCCCGACGGTGACGACCACACAAAAATTTTCCCTATCGGGATCGACGTCATAAATCTATTACCCAACATAAAGCAAAATCCTCGTTATTAAGAATAGTATTGCGTTGAACTCATAAAGAAATAAATACTAAAAAGGTCCGGCATCCCACCGGGCCTTTTATATTTATCTCATGAAAATCCCTTCTCTGCCTTATTGCCTCCTAAAAATAAACCCTTCCGTCACAGTAGGATCATATGTCATGAGGATTAATTTTAGTAGCCACACCTGGAATTAGCAAGGTAATTTCGTTATAGTTATTCATCATAAATAATTAGGCTATGCGCAGATCCCTTTCATTATTATTATACCTATGCCCATTAACAATCTCCGCTCAGGTAAAAGAACCCTGGATAGATAAGCCGGTTTCTGACTGGCCACAAATAGCACTAACAAACCAGGTACTGTATAAAAACGGTGACCGTTATATAGATCCTTCCTTTAAGTATGCCGGTACAGGCTTTTTAATCGACAATGGCAGAGACATACTTGCAGCCACAGCGAAACATATTTTATGGATAGCTAAAAACAAGAAGGTCAACAGCACAGAAATTAATGCTGATCTTAATCAATGGATAATGGCGCCAAAAGGAAATACCAGTGATTCGGCTATCATCGGCAGTCTTTTGAATGAGGACAGTTCTGAACGACTGGAAGGTAATGCTTCAACGATCCTGGAGCGGGATTGGCTCGTTTTCAACGTAAAGAAAAGCTCAACCAGGCTCTATCCATTAAAACCCCGCTATACTCCCGTCCAACCTGGTGAAAAGGTATATATTCTAAGTTGCCCTTATCAAGACAGTGTAGGTACTGTTTATAACGGCAAAGTTTACCGCAAGCTGGGAATGGATATTCTGATCCAACACGACATGGGAACACAGAAACCGGGTCCAGTGGTTCGCCGGTGATCGATTCGAATGGTTACCTGATCGGGGTTATCTCCAGTGGGACGACTATTGATGTGGGTGAGGTTGCAGTCGCTATTTCTACGGAGTATTTAAAAGATATATTGGATAAGAAACCCGGGCTAAATAAACCCAAAATGGATTATGGCGAGCTGATCTTTAACACTGTTATCGAAGGCGGTACCGTCAAAGCGATCAACCAATATAGGTCGCTAATTAAGAACCCTGACAACTATTATATTTATAATCTTCGAAGCGCCAATAGAAATGGCCTGCTTGAGACGGGTGAAAAATTGCTTGATATGAAACGTTACCAGGATGCGGTAGAGATCTTAAAGTTTAACCTAAAAGCGAATGGTAAATTTTATGTCCATTATAACTTGTTAGCCAAAGCACAGCTTCTGGGCGGCAATAAACAAGCCGCATTAGAGTCTTACAGGCTATCTATTAATAGCTACGACGGCAAAGAGAACGAGGCTTATACAGAAATTGAAAAATTGAAGTAGAGAACAGGAAAAAATAATGCGTTAGGAGTAATTCTACGATTTAAGTAGAAGATTGGGTGAAATTTGTCTGCAGCAACATTACCCCCGTCCTTCCACCTTGATGTCACTATTGTCAACTTTTTTCCTGTCCTTCTGCTGCAGCTTTCCGCCAAATTCCCAGTTGACAGTGAGTTTCAGGGCGCGATTATAATATCGGTTGTCGACAATGGATACAAAGGTCGGCCGCTCCTTTATGTCGGGCTGCGATATGTATTTTGTAAAAGGATTGACGGCAGCAAGCGTAATAGTGATCCTGGCCTTTTTTATTTCCTTTTTTGCGGCAAAACTATAGTGATATCTGCGACCAAGGGTACCCAGCAATGTTACTTTCCGGGTATCGTATTCGCCAAACGCCTGGACAGCGAGGCCAATGGGAAATCTATAGGTAGTATTAATATTGATATCCGAGCCCCACCCAGATCTGAATATATCAAGGGCCTTGCTGTCAAAATCATAGTAATTAATATTCGCATTGCCATTTAGGGTCCATCGTGGTGAGAAGTTAGAGGTAACGGAAAGATTAAATCCATACTGCTTGTTGCCCGCCAGGTTTTGTTTACTGGTGAAGGATATCCCTTCTAAGTTGGTTTCCATATATTCAATGATAGCATTGTCGGTCTGCTTCCAGAAAATTGCTGCATTCAAAAAAAAGTTCTCGCCCGTATTAAGCCCGTATGAGAATTCCGCCTGATGCGCGATTTCCGGTTGCAATTCAGGATTGCCGGACTCGATATTCTTCGGATCACTTGTATTTACATTAGGGTTTAGATCCCATATATACGGCCGCGTAAGTCGTTTGGTGTAACTGAGACTCAAGGTACTTCGCTCATCAAGCTTCTTTGAAACGGTTGTAGTGGGTACAAAATTCAAAAACTTGCTGTCAAAGGCAGTTCCCTTATGAATTAAGCTGCCGTTGATATAAGTGGCTTCCAAACGCGCCCCGGCTTCAACATACCAATTATTTTTCAGGTTCATTTTGAGCATGCTGTACCCCGCCATTACATCCTGGCTGTATCTGAAATCATCCGAACGTTCCGGTTGCAGGGTCATTTTATCTACCTGCTGGGGATCGCTTGCGGACACATCATATCGATTTCCCACATTGCGCAGGATCAGTTTTGCGCCTGCTTCAAGGTGCAAAGTGCCTTTTGCATTCAACGGATAAATGTAATCGGCCTGCAGGGTCCACTCCCTGTTTCTCGTTTTGCCGTCGTTCAACTCGCGGTATAGCAGTTCCCTGTTCATCGTTGTCCGGATAGCATCGTATTTTGCCAGGTCTCTTGACGGCGAGCTTTGCAGAAGCACTGTCATCTTCCCTCCTGACTTCCTTAACTGCCTGCTGTATCCAAGGTTCATGTCCACACCCAGGTAAGACCTGCTACTTCTGATGTTTTGAAGATATTGCTCTGTAATATCGCCACCAGGTGAGCGCACTATACTAATCGTCCCGCTCCCATCTGGCCAGTGCCCAATCCAGGCATTCACTCCCAGGCTTAACTCACTTACGTCATCAATCGCATAATCCACTGAAAGATCTGCGGATCCATGTGGTGCCGCGTTGTCTTTGTCGATGGTTTGCCCGAGGCGGTTGGTTTCGGTGTTTTCTGAAAAGGAAGTTCTATCAACCAGTTCGGCAGATTTTCGACGTAATCGGTGAAGGTGGCCGGCAATGTTGATATTCCATTTTTGTTTCGCAAAAGAAAATCGCGGATTGAGCATTTGCTCAAGGTTACTTACGCTCGCTTCCAGCGTGCCACTCTTCTCACTCTTCCCTTTTTTTGTGATGATATTGATCACACCTGCCGCTCCTTCTGCATCATATTTAGCGGAGGGGGTAGTGATGACCTCTACCGATTTGATCATATCAGCGGGCATCATATTTAAAGCATCAGCAGCGCTTCGGGCCATCTGCCCTGAATATTTTCCATTGATAAGTATTTTAAGATTGCTGCCGCCGCGCATACTGACATTGCCCTGGGCATCTACATTTAGTATAGGTGCCTTGCGTAACACGTCAGCTGCTGTTCCTCCTTTATTAGTGACATCGTTTTCGGCATTGTACACGAGCATCCCGGGTTTTTGCTCAACCAGCCTTTTTCGGGAAGTAATCCGTACCTCTTCCAATAAATCATGCCCGGGAACCAGGAGAACATCTTTAAGCTTTATAGATGACCTGGTAACCGTGAGAACAATGTCAAATTCCCTGGTTCGATACCCTACTACGGTTGTTTCAACTCTGTATCTTCCTGGCTTGTGTACTATTATTTTAAACAACCCGCTTTCAAGTGAATACGCAGACGCTATATTATTTTTAAGTGTGTCGAAGAGGCTGATAGTAGCATACGCAACGGGTTTATTTGTCACGGAATCCCTAATGATGCCGGTTACGAGATGCTGCTCAGGGGTATTCTGCGCCCCTGCAGTTACTCCGAAACCCAATAGTATCCATATTAGCCATCCAAATCTTTTCATATAGCCTCGACCATTATTGTAAGGCATGGTGTGTATTCCGAATGGATTTTTCCTCTCTGAATTTCTTGACTTTTCGCCCCACGCTGCAGTTTACGGCCATAATCGGAAACCAGTTCCCGATTTCAGGAAATTTTTAGCGATTTATCCTTTGGCGAAATTCAGCGAGATCGTTAAGGAAGATCGGGGAAACCGTGAAAAATTCTAGGTTACCCATGGAGTTTCTGAGTGTATTACTGACCTAATCCGGGATATCCAATGGTTTTTAAAGTGGCAGTGGACGAAAGTAAAAGAAAGGTGGATTGCTTCACTTCCTTTTTTTAGTCTCGGGGTACATATCAAAAGGGCGGCCACTATCGGTTGACCCCTGCTGCATCACCAAGACGCTTTTAAACTTATTTTAAACTGTTTAAAAAACAACTGCTGTGAGAAAATTTTTTACACTAACATCGCTTTGTATGTTATTGGTTATTAGCGCCATAGCCCGCGTTAATGACTTCGAAAGAAGAAAGGCGCCAGCCGATCTTCCAGACCGTACAATTCAAGGCACCGTCAACGATGCCAACACAAGCCTACCCATCGAGGGAGTAACCATCACCGTTAAAGGCACCACTATTGCCACAAAGACGAATGCACGTGGAGAATTTACTTTAGTCGCTCCTGACAATTCACGGAGCCTGGTAATATCCTCCATCGGGTACATTTTAACTGAAGTTCCTATAAACTCAGGTTCCATTTCAGTGAAACTCGCTCCGTCTGCTACCGACCTCAGTGAAGTGGTAGTGGTAGGTTATGAGACAATGAAGAAAAGTGACCTTACAGGAGCGATTACAACGATAAACGCCGATAAATTGGACAAGGCTACTGCACCGGATGTAAGCCGTATGCTGCAGGGTAAAGTAGCCGGCTTACAAATTCTGCAAAACAGTGCTCAGCCTGGTGGTGGATTGGACATCTTAATAAGAGGAGGAGGCTCAATAAACGCCAGCAACAGACCATTATTCGTTGTCGACGGATTCCCAATCTATGAGGTGGGTCAGCCTGAGGGTACCGACCCTTTGCGTTATTATACGGAAGGTTCATTAGGTACCCTTAATTCTCTAAATCCAAATGACATCCAAACAGTTACTGTTTTGAAGGATGCCAGTGCCACGGCCATTTATGGTTCAAGAGCTGCAAACGGAGTTGTTCTTATTACTACAAAAAGAGGCGCTACCGGCGAAGCGAAGATTAGTTATTCAGGAAATTATTCTGTTCAACCATACGACAACAGATGGAAACTACTTCCCTTCAAAACATGGCTGCAAACGCATAACGATGCGGGATGGGAAAACTTCCTTTATCAAAACCAGGTAGCACCGTGGGGCTCAAGAACTCTGGAGGAAGCCGAGGCCAATCCCGTTGCTGGTTTATACACTCCCCGATTCTCTCAGGCGTTTATTGATAATGCCGAACAGGGAACGGATTGGCTCGGGCTGATAACCAGGACAGGGTCGACCATGCAACATAACGTGTCTATTTCAGGGGGTAGTGAGGGCGTGAAATATTTGCTTTCCGGAAACTATTTCAAACAGGATGGAGTAGTACGGAATTCCGGCCTCGAAAGGGGAAGTTTTAGAGCTAACGTGGATGTCAAGTTGAATAAAATAATGAAATTGGTGACATCTCTGAACTATAACAGGGTCACCAACAACAATAGTCAGCTTGGTAATGATCAATATGAAAAGTCAGGAATCATTACGGCAGCTCTGCAACAAGGACCACATATAAGGGCACGTGATGAGACTGGAGGTTATCCAATTAACCCTGATGCGGCAATTCAACCCAATCCAGCTTCACTTTTGACGATGACTGATAAAGGAAGACAGGAAAAATTATTAGGTGATGTGGCTCTGGATATTAATCCGGTGAATCATGTAAACATAAACGTCAAGTGGGGAATCGATAAATCAACATTTAAGAGATGGATGTACACTCCTACCACTATTGTAAGAGGAAGATCAGAACAAGGTGTTGCTGACGTTATCAATAGTGATAATAACCACTATCTATTACAGGCGACGGCCTCATATAATAATACGTTTGCTTCCAAACATAAGGTGGACTTACTGTTGGGCGCCTCCCGGGAAAGATTTATTGATGATATGGATGCACAGAACGCCACCAGTTTTATCACTGATGCATTTTTAATGTATAATACCGGCGCTGCCACCGGTAAGAGGACTTTGTCGTCGTCACATGTTGAAAGTGAAATAGCCTCATTGTTCGGCAGGCTCAATTATAATTTTGAAAGCAAATATTATTTTACGTTTTCTTTAAGAAATGACGGAACAAGCTTGTTTGTGCAGGGTCATCAATGGGGTCTTTTCCCCTCTGCCGCCGTGGCTTGGGATATTACCAGGGAGTCTTTCTTTAAATTTTCTCCGGATAAGATTTCACAACTTAAACTGAGGTTAAGTTATGGTGAAGTCGGAAACTCTTCGATTGGCACAAATGCCTTTGCAGCGTATGCGGCGGTGCCCGCTTATTTATCCGGCACACGTCAAAGGGTTATCGGCGTACGTCCCGATCGTTTAGAAAATCCGGATCTCAAATGGGAAACTACTAAGGAAGCCAATGTCGGTCTTGACTTTGGATTACTTAATAACAAAGTGAGTGGATCATTTGAATACTTCAATAAACAAGTATCTGATTTATTGGATACTAAACAATTACAGTCCTATCAACCTATCAATACTGTTATTGCTAATATCGGAGCAACAAGAGTTAAAGGCCTGGAATTTACCATCTCCACATTGAATTTGAGTCGAAAAGATTTTAGCTGGCGGTCAACGCTCAACCTTTCCAGGTATAAAACTACCTGGGATAACAGAGCTCCCGATTGGAAGCCCTCTATATATGAGAAAGACAATGATCCTGTAAATGCAATGTTTTACAGACATGCGGAGGGGATTTTGCAAGTGGGCCAGAAAGTCCCTGATGCTCAACCCGATTTACTGCCGGGCCAAATTATCATCAGTGACGTAGATGGATTTGTCAGAGACGATAACGGTGACCCCATTGTCGATGAAAGGGGTCGCTTTGTGTTATCAGGAAGCTCAGATGGATTAATAGATGATGCTGATTACACTTTAATTGGGGATGAGTCACCCAGTTTCTCAGGAGGATTGACTAACTCAATAGAGTACAAACGTTTTTCCCTGAATTTTAGCTTTAATGGAGTATTTGGGAGGATAATGGAAGATCCCAATTTTATGAGATATGGATTAGATGCCTCGGGTATTTTTTCTGGCGGTCAAAACAGATTTGTAAATGTGTTAGACAGATGGACGCCGACTAATCCTTCCACTACACAACCAAGTTCTTATCAAGGGAGCTCCATCTATGGAAACGGTGATTTCTTTCTTCAAAAAGCCTGGTTCATCAGGTTGCAAAATGTTTCCCTTGAATACAGGCTGCCGGATCGTTGGTTAAGCGGAGTTTTTTCAAGGGTAGGGGTTCAGGTCGGAGCAAATAATCTTTTCCTGATCTCGCCATACAAGGGCATAGATCCTGAGACAGATGTCTACGCTGCTGCATATCCCAACATGAGAATGTTCACCTTCGGTTTAAACTTCGATTTTTAGCATCAAAAAGATATTTGAAATGAAAAATATTATCATATCAACCATTCTACTTTCCTTCTTAATTATCGGGTTGTAATAAAGAATTAAAGTACGTAGACACCTCAGCTATCAATCCCAATATATTTCCGAAGACCGCTAAAGACGTTCAGGCTATGGTTAATGCCTGTTATTACCCGGTAAGGGGCGCGTGGTGGGACGGAATCAATACAACTTCCGAGAGAGGATTAATGATGACTAAGGAACTGCAGACAGGGGTTCTGAGGGGCGGTGTAGGTGGCGACGATGGAAATATCACCGCCATGAATTACAACCCTCAAACAGAAGCGATAACGTTCTTCTATGATTTTTATCATAATTCGATCAGTACAATGACCAGTTATATAGGAACGATAGAGAATTCTACCATTGATATGACCGATGAGGAAAAACAAAAGGCTCTGGCGGAAATGCACACTGCACGCGGCCTGCTGTGCTATGATTTATTTGATTTATACGGCCCGATCGTCGTTGCTCCTTTAGAAGCGCTGGAAAATCCGCTGAAGGATCAGCCTCTTGCAAGAATGGAGTACAACGAAATGGTGAATTTCATCGAAGCAGATTTACAGGCCGGAGCTCAGGGGTTGCCTTCTCCTGGTGATGTGGAATATGGAAGATTCAGCACCGGCTTCGCAAGAATGCTTTTGATACGTCTGTATCTCCATGAAAAAAGATGGGATAAGGTTTTAGCCCAATGCGACACGATCATCAATATGAACCATTACCAAATAGATCCTGATTATGTTGGCATGTGGGCAGTAAGAGCTGCGCAGAATAGTCCTGAAGTTATCTGGGCGATTCCATGTGACTATGGTGCGACAAGCGAAAATCAATGGCAAATGATGTCATTGCCAGGTAATTACCCTCTTCAACCCGGTTACGGCGTAATCCAGAGTTCCTGGTGGTTTTACGATAGTTTCGAGGAGAACGATGTGAGAAAGACGAATTTAATTACTGCTTATACGGGTTCTGATGGTGTTGAGTATAACAGGCAAAATCCTTCAACATTTTTGAACTATGGCCCAAGGCCCCTGAAAATGGACGGTGACTGGGATCGAACTTCTGAACTTTCGGAAGTTGATATTATACAATATCGGTATGCCGATGTTTTGCTGTCAAAAGCAGAAGCAATTGCAAACATTAATGGTGCCCCGACTCAAGAGGCGATGGATCTTGTTAATCAGATCCGAAACAGGGCAAACCTTGATAATTTACCACTTGGTGATTATGCTTCTCTGGACAAATTCATTGATATGCTATTGATGGAAAGAGGTCATGAATTTTGGTGTGAAAACGGCGAATACCGGGCTGACCTCATAAGATATAATAAACTTACGGAGAGAGTTAGATTAATAGCCGGAGACCAGTTTGTAGAGGATTACAAAATTCTGTATCCGTTCTCACTTCAGAATATTATAGAAGGAAAAGGCGCATTCGTTCAGAATCCCGGATACAATTAATCTGATACGCTTCAATTAGTCGCCAAAAGAAGACGTTGAAGTGAATCTTAAAAATGTTTTTATATGAAACCTAAACTTTCTCTGCTTATAATCACAGCCATATTTCTGGGCGCCGGTTGCAAAAAAGACAATGATGATGCGCTCTTTTAAGGCATTGTTCAACGTAAGCGTTAGTGGCTTCACTACAAATTTTTCCAATTTCACCGATTTTTCAAATTATACAGGACCTTATGCGGAGTATTCATGGGATTTTGGAGACGGGGAAACTTCTGCATTGGCTTCGCCATCTCACATTTACAATGCTATCGGTGAATATCAGGTTACTTTAACAGCTACAAAATCAGGCCAGACCAGTACATTTTCGGATAAGGTTACGATTAAAGGACCGGAGATTAAAATAGATGGAGATTTTACTGATTGGGAACATATAGATTTCAATTACACCAGTGATGATCCAGATGCTATTCTGAAAAGTGTAAAGGTTTTTGAGTCTGGCGGGAATCTTAATTTCTACCTTGAAGGAAGTGGTGACATGGACTTTCACTGAAGCCCAGATTTACTTTAACACGGACGATGATCCAAGCACGGGTTTTCAGGTCGGTGATTTTCCTATGGGCTCGGGAGCCGAATATAATTTCTATGGGGAGGGATTAAATGTTTATACTGAAGTTAGCGATCACCAGGGCGAGCCTGACGACGACGATTGGGAGAATATTTTTTACTTTGATGCCTTCGACGACGAAACCAGTGCTGAGGGCGGACCCTCATATTCGAGTGTGGATGATTTGCCTAATGGCAATAAAGTGATAGAGTTTTCCTTTCCGCGGGGTCTGCTCGGAGGTGTTAGCAATTCAGTAAGCTTCGCCATCTATGATTATAGTTCCTCTGGAACAATTCCCACCAGTGGAGACCCGTCTTCGACGTTTATCAGAGCTGAATTTTGACCACTGTCGTTTATAAAAACTAAATAATGGGATATAGAAATCTATTCTGTAGATTTTATTCTTTGCTGCCGATAACTATCTTCATTCTATCCTTAATTAGTGTCAAACGCGCTAAAGCGCAGGATTGGTCTCACTTTGTAAGGACCGCGGGTCATGGTCTACAGATGGATAATATTTCAGCTACTATAAAGGATGCAAGCTCAACTTACTTGTATGGAATAGAAGTAGACAATGACATTCCTGGTCGTTATGAGAGTTTTTTAGATCCTACAGAGAAGTTGCGAGCGATAAAGGCGATGGCTGACAGTGCACATGCCATCAAGAACTATGCTTTTGTTTACATAGCCGGACTGGAAATTATCACATCGAATTCAGATACAGCCCGTCACACTTTCTTCAAGGACCACCCGGATTGGGTTCAGCGGAACATTAAAGGAGAACCGGCAATTTTTGGAGGTGGAGACGCCTTTTGGATCACGAAGGGAGATGAAGATGCATGGATAACTCCTTATGCGTTGGAATGGAGGAAAATTTACATGGAACGAATTCGTCAAATGACAGCAACAGGCATAGATGGAATCTATATAGATATTCCCTATTGGATGTGCCATTTTAAAGGTTGGCAGGATAGCTGGGCTAGTTTTGATAAATATACGGTAGCGGCATTCAGGAAGAAGACCGGAATTAATGCGCTGAAACAGGTAAATATTGGAGATTGGAGTGATCCTAATTTTATTTCCTGGGTAAACTTTCGTAAGAACGCTATTTCGGAATTTGTGGCGGAAGTAAAGGAGAATATGAAGAGCGTCAACCCTGCGTGTAAATTGATTTTAGAGATATACCCGGGATTAAGCGAAGCAGAAGCAAGAATAGGAACGGACAATTATCAGCTATATAAGATTGCAGATGTAATCGCTCATGAGTATAGTCCCAGAGATAAAGATTACCTGGACGGAGGTGGTGGTAATAGTTCGCGAAGCAATCCACTGGGATGGATGCGTTACATGATCGCTATGTACACTTTCAGAGCGATGGCGGAAGAGAAGCCAACATGGATGCTGAGTTACAGTTGGAACGGAGAAGAGAAAATAAGTCCTTCAGACGCCATAAAAAATCTGTTTGTAAGTCAGGTGATGAGTGGAGCAAACTCATGGGATGCGGCCAAACATGTAATGAGCGGATCCAATGATTATGATACTCGTAAGCAGGTATATAAGTGGATAAAGGACAATGAGCAATTGATATATTCTAAGCGGGAGCCAATCTCACCTGTTGGGGTTTACTTTTCACCAAACACAAGAGACTATTTTTCGGATAGTTGGGGTCAATCCTACTTTGGAACGATGGAACTTCTTATGCAGAAAGGGATGGAGTTTGAGATCGTTACTCCCAGGACGTTGGAGAAATTTAAGAGCGGCTTACTAATATTTCCGGATGTAAGAAGCCTGGGAGAAGAAGAGCTGGCGCAAATCGAAACTATCCTGAAAGAAGGTAAAAAGCATGTGGTATTTACGGGGCATACAGGGGAATATGATAGCAAGCGAAAGGAGGTAGAGAAGGATCGTATAAAATCGTTAGTTCAAGGTTATAAAGGGAAAGCCACATACATAGAAGATGATCCTGGTTCAGACTTTGGCAAGTTCATGGAATGGGGGTATGATGCATCAATGTATAAGGATAGCGAGCTGGACTATCAAGGTAACAAGAGCTATGAAGAGCTTAAAGCGACAATTGGTAAATATTATTTACCGTCGGTTGAGATACTAGGTGGATCGGGATGCGTGAGTCAGATAACATCGGTAAATGGGAAACCAAGGGTGTACATCGCGAATTTTACCGGATTAAAAAGCAAAGAGAATGCTATTCCGATCCCGAGACGAGAGGTGAGCATTACATTTAAGAATTTACCAAACAGAGGAGCAGTAATAAATTTTATTCCTTTTCTGGAGAAATCCGTTCGATTAAAAGGAGTATGGAATAAAAACGACCTGACTGTTAGCCTGCCTGCTTTTCTAAGAGGTGCTATAATAACCCTGAGCGATTAAAGGATTGATGAACCTGTTTTGTACACATAATATATTAGTTGGAGACCAGATAATGAAAAAACTATCCAGAGTACCTCAAATCAAGTTAATTGTTGGGCTGGCTTTGACAGGCATGTTGTGCATCGCATATGTGAGGAAGGTTCCCGGAAACGACAGGATAATGAACGGCACGGGTGACAGCAAAGTGGCCCCGCTCGTATTGCAGGCACTTGACTATACTGAGAATCCGGTTGATATTCCGAATCCGGACAGGGGTGTCTATAGAGGTCGATGGCAGAATATATCGCCGAACTCGGTTGATGAGACTAATTCTCCTTTCGGTATTACGCCTGAAGTAGATCACCGGGTTCCGGTTGACGCGAATTCTGTTTTATATCACGGAAGACAGGTGCCGGCTGTGGAGGGTGATGATATCGAAGAGACTCAATTTTATAATGGCGTTAATCAAAATACGAAACCATATATTGGTGGTACCGGCGTCTCAGCCCTTCCATCCATATCATTTATGGGTTTTGACTTGTGTAATTTTTCGTCAAACGCGTTCCTCTCGGCGAAAGATGCTTTTGCTTACAAGGATGATGGATTGTTTGCAGCACCTGGTACCAAAGCCGCAAGAACAGGGAAAACTCAACCCTTAACGCAATTTGCCCTTGATTATATAAGAGGCCTGCTTCAGAAAGTGAGAGATGGCAACGGTGTAGCATTTGTGAAATTTTCTTATGACGGCAACGGGTTCAGCTATATCGAACCCCACAAGTATCCCCAACTAAATCTAACCGAAGGACTCATTCTTGGGCCAGAACCGATATTCGTAACGCCTAATAATCCATCGGCCATGTGTGACATACCTGGGTACACGAATAAAAACTGGGCAGAGTATCACATATTGCAACTTAAGCCCATTCTCAAGGAGTACGAAGACGTGATCATGTGTGTCAAAGCAGGTATGTTTGGTCCATGGGGCGAAATGCACACCTCACCCATCGCCCGTGATCCTAAGGAATACAAAAAACTTCTTGATGCATACCTCGATGCGGTTCCGGCTTCGCGTGCAATCTTAGCACATGCCGGCGCATTCCTCGCATGGTACAACCTTACTTATAATACCCATTACGATTTTTCCAATATAGACAGCATGCGCGTTCCGCCCAGGGGTTCACCAGAGTCACGTTTCGGTTATTTTAATGACAGTTACGCCGCCGGTAGTTGGGATGATCATGGCTCGCTTTCGGAAGGGAGTATGATGTTCCCTCCTCATCGGAATCGAGATACAGACGCAGGTAATAAGGAAGACGCAAATGAATATGGATATGATCGTTACAGAACGATTACCTGGATCCACAAGCAAAACCAATTCGTTCAGGGTGAAGGGGGCATAGGCAAAAATGTTTTCGGTGCCATGCCGGGCGCAATCCTGGAAGCGCAACAACTCCGCACGAGCAATTTGAATATGCGACACGGCAACTATAGCCTGTGGAATAATTTTAAGTATAATGAAGCAGACGTCACTGCACCGGTTACGTTCCCGGCCAATGACAAAGAAAAATCTCCCCCTTACAGTGGAAAAACGGAAACGGCAATCTTCGACCGGGTATATGACGGTAAAACCGGACTGGAATATTTCCGCGATAGAATGGGCTACCGGTTAGTGCTGCGCGAGGCGAAAGTAAGTGAATCGGTAAAGCAAAATGGAACTCTGAAGTTCGATGGGAAGGTCCAAAATGTCGGCTTTGGCAATGTAATAAACAAGAAAAAAGTGTCTGTTATTCTGAAGGCCAAGAATGGTTCTAAATCTTACACGGCAGCAACAAACCTTGACGCGAGGGATTGGCTGACTGCAGAGAACGGCGACAGTAGGGCAGACAATACTGCCGCATGGCGGAAGTTGAACTTCTCTGTTAATATGAGCGCATTTGGCAAGGTCCCTCCTGGTGAATATGATATTTTCTTAAAGATCAATGATCCGAAAGAAACCAGCGCCAACAGGCGTTGTGTACGATTTGCGAATAAGGGAAACAGTTGGAATGCTGACATTGGCGCTAACTTAATTGGCTCGACTAGAATTCCCGGCTAGATGTAGATCGGCAAGGGTGTGCATTCAACATATTTAAGTTACGGTTTGGATATGAAAAAAATATTTGACGTGAATGAAATAAGGCTTTTCGTTGGTCTTGGGTTGGTCGGCTTTTTGTGTGTCTCCTATGCGGGGAAGGGTCCCGGAAACGACCGTGTATTCGAAGGCGGGGATGATGGAAGAACGGCACCGCTTGTTTTGCAGGCACTTGACTACACGGAGAATCCTGTTGATATTCCGAATCCGGACAGGGGTGTCTATAGAGGCCGATGGCAAAATATATCGCCAGGTTCGGTTAATGGAACTAATTCACCTTTCGGTATTACGCCTGAAGTAGATCACCGGGTTCCGGTTGACGCAAATTCTGTTTTATATCACGGAAGACAGGTGCCGGCTGTGGAGGGCGATGATATCGAAGAGACGCAATTTTATAATGGGGTTAATCAAAATACAAAACCATATGTTGGCGGTACCGGCGTCTCAGCCCTTCCTTCCATATCATTTATGGGTTTTGACCTGTGTAACTTTTCGTCAAACGCCTTCCTCTCGGCGAAGGACGCTTTTGCTTACAAGGATGATGGATTGTTTGCAGAACCTGGTACCAAAGCCGCAAGAACAGGGAAAACTCAACCGTTAACGCCCTTTGCGCTTAATTATATAAGAGGCCTGCTTCAGAAGGTGAGAGATGGCAAGGGCGTAGCATTTGTAAAATTTTCTTATGACGGGAATGGTTTTAATTATATCGAACCCCATAAGTATCCCCAACTAAATCTCACCGAAGGACTCATTCATGGCCCAGAACCAGCATACGTAACTCCTAATAATCCATCGGCCATGTGTAGTGTGCCCGGTCATAAGGATCAAAACTGGATACAGTATCATCTTTGGCAGCTTAAACCAATTTTCCATGAATTCGAGGATGTCATCATGTGTGTGAAAACGGGTATGTTAGGTCCATGGGGCGAACAGCATTCATCGCCTATGGCTTTGAGTGCGGATGCTGCCAAGATGCTATTAGATGAATACCTGGGCGTTGTCCCCGCTTCGCGTGTTCTTTTAACAAAACAGTCCTTATTTCTTTCATGGTATAATCTTACGTATAAGACCAATTATACCCCCGCTAATATGGACAGCATGCCGGTTCCGGCAAAGGGTTCACCGGAGGCGCGTTTTAGTTTTTTCGACGATAGTTATGCGGCTAATTATAGCAACAATGGCAGGTTCGATGGTCCATATGATCGTTTCAGATTTCTCTCCTGGCTTTCTAAGAGCAACATAATCCTTCAAGCGGAAGGCGGTGTTGGCAATAATGCTTTTGGAAATATGCCGGGCGCTATAATCGAAGCCGTTGAATTCCGAACCACCGCCTTGAATATGAGACATGGCAATTATTCCCGATGGAGCAATTTTATCTATAATAAAGCAAACGTCACTACACCGGTTACGTTCCCGGCATCAAGCATAGATACAGTTCCTCCTTACGCCGGACCGACAAAAACGGCAATCTTCGACCGGGTATATGATGGTAAAACAGGATTGGAATATTTCCGCGACAGATTAGGTTACCGTTTAGTGCTGCGAGAGGCTAAAGTCAGTGAATCGGTAAAGCAGAATGGAACTCTGAAGTTCGAAGGGAAGATCCAAAACGTTGGCTTTGGCAACATAGTCAATGGGAAAAAGGTATCGCTTATTCTGAAGGCGAAAAATGGTTCTAAGGCTTACACGGCAACTACAAATCTTGATGCGAGGGACTGGCTGACTGCTGAGAACGGCGACAGCAGAGCAGAGAATGTCGCCGCATGGCGCAATCTGAACTTCTCTATTAAAATGAGCGCATTGGGCAAGGTGCCTGCCGGCGAATATGATATTTTCTTAAAGATCAATGACCCTAAAGAAATAAGTGCCAACAAGCGTTGTATACGGTTTGCGAATAAAGGGAATAGTTGGAACGCTGACCTTGGCGCGAACTTAATTGGCTCCACGAAAGTGTCATAGGTTGAATCTCTATTATCGGATAATAATAAATAGTTACCATAAATGTTATGAACAGAAAACAATTTTTAAAAAACGGTACGCTTGCAGCCACCGCTATGGGAGCCGCTCCTCTGATTTCCTGGATTCCAGGACATATGACTTCTGTTAGTGGAATCAACCAAACTTCACCATGGAAACCCAAGGGTGGACAGACGATAGCAGCCTTAAATGCGATGGTTGAAAAGTATTATGGTGATCCTGATGACGTCAGCGATGTTGGACGCGCCCGTAAGATGCAGGCATTGATCATGGAGCTTGCCATCAAGGCGAAGACTCGAAATCCGAACTTCCAGGTAGTTCCGCAAGACACTTTGGAATATGCCCATATAGATGGAGATCCAAATAATCCGTATGATAAGAATCTCCTTGACCTGCTCGATGGCTGGGGAATTGAAAACTACAGTACTACTACGGTGACCAGGTTGGCCAACCTGACCAAGGTTGGCATAAAGGGTACGGCCAACACCAATGGAAGGACCGTGCAGGTTGTTGCTCAGAACCAGAAAATTGCTTCCGATAATAATATTCTCTGGCACCCGCGATTGAGTGCCGAAGTGTACCAGTCACCAGGGATAGGCAATCCCGGGTATATGCCAATCTATTCGCCTTCGTCCAACGCCTACAATATCATCCATGATCCGATACCTGCCGGTGTAGCGCGCACATTAAACAGCAACGATGTGATTAGCATGATGGATGCGAAGAACCATCTGTACATGATCAGCAGCGGTAAATATTCGAATTGGCCCGACTGGGAGACAAATCCCGACCGTCGTCTCGATATAACCAACACTGCGGGTTATTTGGTTCCTTTCGCAGGCGGGCGATTTAAACCTACCGGTACTGCGGAGGTGGTCGCTAAGGCGATCAAAGACCACGGCACCAAATGGGACTTTTTCTGGAAGGCGAAAGGTTATACTAAAGATGAAGGAAGGAAGGCATACATAAAGGATCTCGCGGACTCGGAGTGGGATGCTTTTTATATTGACGCGCATTTCGGTGGTGGCTCTCTCACCAGGGAAGAAGTTGAAACTCTTAAAAGGAAGCCGCGCGGCGGCAGGCGGCAGGTTATCGCGTATCTGAGCATCGGCACGACAGAATTTTCCAGGTGGTATGTCGATCCGCTCATGCTTAATACCAGCCCAAGATCGTTCCGACACGGTGCTGTTGAGAAAGGCAAATTTATTCCCACCCGCGAAAGATTTCGGGATGCCGGTGTTCCCAATTGGATACTTTGGCCCGCTTACACGGGACAATACGCTGATGAATCAACCCCCATTTGGTGGCACCCGGAGTGGAGAGACATCATTGTAAGAGGCGGTAGTAAATATAAAAATCCCAACTATAATCACTCTCCATTCCCGGCGGGCAGATCGTCCATTGACAAGATCGTCGACATGGGATTTGACGGAGCATATTTAGATAACGTCAGCAGAGCTACGACGTCCGAAGCAAACTGGACCGCCTTGCAGGCCTACAATAATGCACACCCCAAGTGGTATTTAGACCGTAGCTAAGGTATTTTTTGAACAATTGGTCATGAAAAAAGTTTTTAGAATGAATAAAATCAGGTTCATCGTTGGCCTGGCGTTGACAGGTTTATTGTGCGTCGCATTTGTATTGAAAGATGCCGATCCACTGGTGTTGCAGGCGCTCGACTACACGGAGAATCCAGTTGATATTCCCAATCCGGACAGGGGCTTTTACCGGGCGGCAGAATTTGTAGTTCCGGTCGACAGTGGAACGCCAAACCTACCTGACCTGGCAACCACTATAGTCGGGACCAAAGTACCTGTTGAGACCCGCATCATTTATATGGAATTTGACCTGAAAAACTTTTCGTCGAATGCGCCCCTTAATGGAAAGCCGATAGGACCCTGGAGCAAGACTGGTGCTCGTCCGCCTGACTATGGAACAACTCAGCCTCTAACTCCCGCCGCACTTAATTATGTGAGGGCAGCGCTAAAAAAGGTAAGAGAGAGCGACGCCGTCGCCATTGTGAAATTTAATTATGACGGTCGGGGACATACCTACGTCGACAATGAAAAGTTCAATCAGGTCATTCATGATTGCGAACCGGGAGCACCGAAAGGTAGGGTTTGGTATGAAACCAAAGAGATCAACAAATCCGACTTGTGTGGTATAAAGGGTCACGAGGAACAAAACTGGGTACAATATCATCTGTGGCAGCTTGGACAGGTTTTTAGCGAATTCGAAGATTGCATCATGACGGTTAAGGCCGGTCTCTTTGGACCCTGGGGCGAAATGCATTCGTCATCATACGCCAGAACGAAAGAGGGGTATCACTGGCTTTTGAAAGCGTTGCTGGGCTATGTTCCCGCTTCACGTTCAATTTTAGCACACGCGGGCGGGGTCATGGCATGGTATAATGTGGAATATAAAACCAATTACAGCTTTACCAGTTTAATGCCCGCCCCTGCACGTGGAACACCGGCGCAACGTTTCGGCATGTTCAATGATAGTTATTCCGCGGGTTCGAGTGGCGGCGGCGGATATAATGACAATGGCTCCCTTTCTGAAGGGTATGCATTAATTGGAACCGGTAGTGAAAGTGACTATAATCGTAACGCTGCTCTAAAGTGGATAAGAAATCAGAACAACTTCTATGGCGGTGAAACAGTTGGGCCCGGTGCCGACGATAATATCTATCCCAGATTTCCAAACGTTCTTTATGAAGCTGCTTATGTCCGAACAACTCATTTAAATACGGGTTATAACCAACGCACTTATAAACTTTGGGGTGATTTTGTTTATAATAAAGAAAATGTTACCGCACCGTTTACGCCTCCACATGATGGAGTAACCCGGACGGCAATCTTCGATCCGCTATATAACGGTAGAAGCGGAATGGAATATATGCGTGACAGATTAGGCTACCGGTTAGTGTTGCGCGAGGCTAAAACAAGTAAATCGGTAAATCAGAATGGTACCCTAAAATTTCAGGGGAAGGTCCAAAACGTCGGCTTTGGTAATATAATAAACAAGAAAAAAGTGTCAGTTATTCTGAAGACCAAAAATGGTTCTAACGCTTACACGGCAGCTACAAATCTTGACGCAAGAGATTGGCTGACTGCTGAGAACGGGGACAGTAGGGCTGACAATACCACTGCATGGCGGGACTTGAACTTCTCTATCAAAATGGGCGCATTTGGTAAGCTTCCTCCTGGCGACTATGATATTTTCTTAAAGATCAATGATCCTAAGGAAACCAGCACTAACAGGCGTTGTATACAGTTTGCGAATCATGAGATTTGGAATACTTCCCTTGGTGCAAACTTAATTGGTTCGACTAAAGTGGCTCCCTAATTTTACAATTGAAAGTTTCTTTCAAGAGACGTTTACGACATGTAGTAAACATGCACATAAACTATTTTGATATTGACAATGGAGTGGCCGGTTTTTCACAAAAGGATTTCCGATTAAAGCGTCATGCTCATTTTCCTATCGAAGTGGTATTCGCATTATCAGGACAGGTAAGTATCAACACCGATATTTATCAATACACAAATATTCAATCTGCCATTATCAATTCAAATGTGCCGCATACTTTCAGTTGCCTCAATGGCAAATGCCAACTGTACTTTATCGACCCCACTTCCTTCGCCGGTAAGGATATATTGAAGCGTTATCTTAGCCAGGGTGAAGACATGGTGTTGGTTGATATGGTTGAACCTGAGCAATTCAAGAAAAACCATATCCTGGCTTTTGAAAATAACAATTCAGGCTCAAGAGAGATGGACTGCAGGGTGCAACGCTGTATGGACTGGATTAAAGCAAATTATTCAGTTAATGGGATAAACATTTCTATGCTTTCTGAAATTGCTTTTCTATCTGAAAGCAGGCTAGCACACTTGTTTAAGAAACAAGTTGGGATCTCTGTTCATCAATACATTTTATGGAAAAAAGTTGAAATGGCTGTAAAACACGCAATGGAAGGATTCTCCCTCACCGATTGCGCCTACTCTTCCGGCTTCGCCGACTCATCCCATTTTATCAAAACATTTCAACAAATGTTTGGTATTTACCCATCCTTTGCCATCAAAAAATAGCAGGATTATATTTGCTGCTTGTAGTGCAACAAATCATTTGACAATTAAAACCAAACAGAGAATGTTTACAGTGGAGCAAATCAAGGCGGCTCATAGTAAAGTTAAATCAGGCGCAGACTTCCCTGCCTACATTAAAGACATTAAAAAATTGGGCGTTACCTTTTATGAAACGTTTGTAACGGATGGTCATACCGATTATTACGGTTCAGGTAATTATACCATTACTAGTCCTGCAAAATATGAGTCATTGGTCATTGGCGAAATTTCCGATACAGACCAGTTCAAAACAGGATTGAAGGCTCACCAAGAAGGCAAGACAGACTACCTGACATTCATCGGAATAAGTGCCAGATTTGGCGTTGAAAAATGGGCTGTTAGTATTGAACAGATGACTTGTACTTACTACAACAAAGCAGGTAGCGAAATGTTAATAGAACAAATACCTCAATAAAACCGCATCAGCTCATAGGAACAAATATACTTTGATTCAGGGAAAGAACAGTGTAGCGAATTGTTGAGTGAAAATGTAAAAACTGTGCTCTCATTGGTTCAACTAATTTTCGGATGGTTTCCTCATTCTTAGTAATATCTCGTTACCGACGTCTACCATCTCGCGCAACACTGCTTCATACACATTTTTGCCATTATCGCCATTTGTGAACACTACAAGACCTCGTTTAGATTTTGGAAGCAGTACTATTAATGTCTTGATGCCAGGATCACTTCCTGTATGCATCAACGCGTACTCGTTGCGACTCAGGTTTTTGATGACAACCCATGAAAGTCCTATTCCGACGTCTCTCACCTGGGTTACCATAATCTGCGGTGTATGAATTTGTCTATTTAAATCCGCTGATATACCCTTGCCCTTAAGGCAGGCCAGCGCGAACTCGGTATAGTCTCGAATTGTTGTTAATAGACTGGCGGCGGCATTTGCCGAAGCAGGCTTTTCAATGGGATACTTTTTGCCGTGTTGATCGAAGCGACCCGCATACTTAAGAGTATCCTGGTGATCTGGCCATTTCATATAGCTATGAGTCATGTGTAAGGGTTTGAACACCAAAGAATCAACCAGGTAGTCAAAGTGCTTATCGAATTTTTTCTCTATAGCGTGCTTAAGATATTCATAGCCTTCGCCGGAATAGCGAAATGCCGTGCCCGGGGGCGTATCAAACACAAGCTTTCCACCCGGATTCATGGAACGCCAGTTGGTAAAACCTCCCTGATGGCTCAAAACGTGTCTACTGGTCAACCGATTAGCAAAAGTATCTCCCCTGACATCCGGGTCGATCCAGTAGTGTGCCAGGGATTCGTCGAGGTTCCATGCCTTGTTGCTGGCTAGTGTGAGGGCGAGCATCATAGTGACAGGTTTAGTTAACGAGGCTACGCTAAACTGGAGCTCGGAGGATGCGTTGTTAATGGGTTTGGATAACCCGAGCACCTCGGTCATCACAATTTCGTTATTTTCTATTAAGCCGATAGCGAGCGTTGGTACATTTTGCGCCTTGAGAAGACTGTCCATCCGATGCTTAAAACTGGCATTTGCAATACGTTCATTTTGAGCATTGGAATATGAGAAAATCAAACTAAATAACATCGTCAATATGAAATCGCGTTTCTTCATCTTTAAAGCTTTGTATCGAAATACAGTAGTATAGTAAGCAGTAGACAACTTCCAATATATATGCCAACTAAAAGCGACCGGAAACAATTTACTTGGCCAGGTTTGATACTGCGCAAGAGGTAAGTGTACGTTTTCGAACAGATGAGTCTTCCAGCTTTGCCGATTCTTCCCATTTTATCAAAACGTTTGAGCAATTGTTTGGCATTGACCCATCGTTGCCATCAAAAAATAGCAGGATTATACAATTTCCATTGTCAGGGTCTTCTCAATTTTGCCTTACAAATAAGTAAAGATGACTGACACGATTACAACTACTAACAAGGGAATTATTCAGCGATTGTACAAGGAAATCCTGGTGGACTGGAACATGTCACTGGTAGACGAGTTTGTTGCACCTGAATTTATCTCCCACGACTGGCCGGAAGGCAGTCCAACAGGCCCGGAAGCATTTCGGAATTATTATTCAAACATAATACGTTCAGTATTGCCGGACGCCCACTATGAGGTAGATGACCTGGTTGCGGAAGCGGACAAAGTAGTAGTGCGATGGAGGTTATTGGGAACCCATAAAGGCAATTTCCATAATATCGCCCCCACAGGTCAGGGTATCACACTCAGAGGCATTGCCATCTACCGCCTGGAGGATCGGAAGTTGGCAGAACGCTGGGTGGTCACAGATCTGCATGGACTGCTCGAGGAAATAAGGGGGTCTGCTGTAGGCAATGAGCAAACTGGTAATAAATTGAATAATTCCAGGCAAATTCTAATGCCTTCTGTCACAGCTGAAAGGCAAAATACTCTTTTAATAAACAAAATCGCATATCATGCTATATAAAATTGCTTTATTCTTACACGTTACAGGAGCTTTACTAGTATGTGCAGCCATCGCCATAGAATGGCTTTGCATTATCTATATCAGAAAAGCTGATAGTATTGAACGTATTAAGGAATCGGTTTTTAATTATTCAAAGGTTGGCAAAATTGGCGATGTCGGCGCAATGCTGATCCTTATACCGGGCATCTATATGATGGTAGCCGTTTGGGGTGGCGCCAGGTGGGGCATATTCGGTTTGTTTGATTTGATACTCATTGGCGTCATTGGCGGCCTGGTAACCGGCAGAAAGATGAAAGAAATCAGGAAAATAGTAAGAATGGAAAATACGAGTTTGCAAGACCTAGGAAAGCTTGTAAAAGATAATTCTCTCTGGTTTTCTATCAAAATGCGAACAGCAATTTTCCTGGGCGTCATTTTTTTGATGACCGCAAAACCTGGGTTGACAGGCTCAATCATAACAATAGTGATCTCAATAATACTTGGTACCCTTCCGCTTCGGATGAAATATTATCCATCTGCTACAAAGATCAAAGATGTAATGCAATAGGGCTTCGCGAAACTCTATACCATAAAGACTCTACCATCCCCCGTACATGGTGCCACCATGCGCAACAGCTTTCTAGCCGCTCTCCTATGCAGCCCAGGATTCTCCGGGATTGCGGACTGAAGAAAAAGGATTGTTAAAGTAAATCGAATATTTGGCAACGATATGAAACAACGATAAAATTGTTGAATTTGAGGTGAACACCGGACGTTTGATGCATTTTGTATCTTAAAAAGATTTCGGTAAAAAGAACGGTTAAAGCTTTAATGAGCCTCAGTACCGTCGTGACAGAAAGCTAATATCCTACCATTGCAAATCCCGAACGTCACGCACAAGCATGGCAGACAAATTTCTTCACCAACAACAGCAATATGAAAATAGCATTCGGAATCATTCTAATTTCCGTTCTATGGGCAGGCTGCGGCACAGAAACAAAAAAAATAGAGTACGGCTCTAATGACGGCAGGCATATAATTATTAATAATCGAAAGATATACTTTGAGGAATATGGTCAGGGGCCTCCCTTACTATTGCTTTCAGGTGGTGGAATTAATAGAAGTATAAGGAATTTTGAAAAATGCATCCCCGGCCTTTCAAAATATTATAGAGTTATTGCACCTGATACGCCAGGACAAGGCAGGTCTGAACAGACTGACAGTTTGAGCTACAACTTATTAGCGGATTTCATGTCTCAACTAATTGACTCCCTAAAAATTGACAGTGTCAATGTCATGGGGTGGAGTGATGGTGCAATTGTAAGTCTTCTATTGGCTGATAGAAGGGCTGACAAGATTAAAAAGGTAATTGCAGTCGGACCAAACAATGGCATAAGAGGATTTGCACTCCCAGACGGATTTCCTCTTGACTCAGTTAAGGTTCCCGCGTTGGAATACTGGGCCCAATCCAATCAGAAAGATATTGAGTGGTATAACACATTGACTCCAAAAAAGGATTGGAGAAAAATGGTTAATAACATAAACAAGATGGTGTATGAGAAGGAGTATTTTCCGACTCGTGTATATGACAGCATAAAAATTCCAGTGATGATTGTGCTCGGGGACCATGATGATATTTCAGTCGAACACGGACTGGAAATGCACAAACAAATTAAGAATAGCCAATATTGTGTTTTACCAAATACTACACATGAGGTGTTTGCTGATAAACCTGACCTTATCAACATGATCGCAATGGACTTTTTTAAATAACGGTACACTGGATCGTTCTTCATTGGACGACCTTTCGGAGATAGAGTGTAACAAGACTCGTTAGATAACTTGCCTGAGCTTGCCGAGCGCCGTAAGAATTTCATCTTCTTTGAGGGAAGCAAAACCCATTCTAATCCCATTGGCATCAAAAGATTCATTGCGATAAAATACACCGTCGTCAATTGAGAGGCCTGCTTTCAGTGCGCGTTCAGATAATTTAACCAGGTTGATTTTTTTATCAAACCGCGCCCATGTGGCGAGGCCGCCTTCCGGTACACTGAATTTTACAGCATCGGAAAAATCCGATTGCAGGATCTTGCAAAACAGATCCCGCCTCTCCTTATACACCTTGAGAGATTTGCGGAAATAGCGTTCCATCTCACCATTGTCAAACATTACTGCAAAAGCCTCTTCCAGCACGGTATCCCCCTGCTTATCTATTAAATCTCTTAGTGCACCGGCGGCATTTATAAATTGGGGAGGGCCAATCATAAAGCCAATGCGCAACGCCGGGGCTACGGTTTTGGTGACGGAACCTATATAGATTACATTCTGGTGGTGATCAATACTTGCCAATGGCAGGTAGGGTTTGTTCTCGTAGTGAAAATCGAAATCGTAGTCATCCTCGATAATGGCAAAGCGGTACTTCCTGGCAAGGTCCAGCAGCTTTAGCCTTCGCTCCATACTCATAGTAACGGTAGTCGGAAAATGATGATGTGGGATCACATACACCGCTTTAATTTTTTTTCGCTTTAATACTTTCTCCAGATAGTTTATATCCATCCCATGATCGTCCACTGGTATGCGGACCAGCTTTGCGCCGTGATGCAGAAAAGTATTGTCTGAAAGCAGGTAATTAGACAAGCCTACTGCTATTTTCTCACCTTTGTCCAGCAGTAGCCGGGAGGCAAGGTAAATGCCCATCTGGCTGCCTTTGGTAATGAGAATATTTTCCTGCGAAACAGTAATGCCACGAGTGTGATACAGACAGTGCGCGATTGAAGCCCGGAGGTGGCTGGAGCCCTTTGAGCTTCCATATTTTAAAAAATTCCTGCCATAGGATTTACGGGAGATGCTCCGGTATTCCCGCATCAATTCATCTATGGGAGTTAATCGCACGTCCGGAAATCCGTCATCGATGGTAAGCACAGATGTTTGCAGATTCCTGCTGGGAATGGCTCCGGTAAAACTATTGGTCCAGTTAAAGGATTCACCCTGCCGGACTTCCTCTTTTACAACAGCTGATCGCCTTCTCGCTATGGACGGGAGTTTCGATAGAACGAATATTCCTTTGCGCGAAACTGAATCGGCCCATCCCTGGCTGATCAGCTCTTCGTACGCCAGCTTCACGGTATTCCTGTGGAGGCCGATCAGGTCGGCCAATACCCGTGAACTGGGCAGCATTGTCGAAGGCTGCAAACTGCCATTAGAGATCAGCATGATAAAACCATTACACACCTGTATGTGCAAGGATACCGATGAGGCTCTGTCTACCTGGATCAATGATTTATATGGCAGCATCTGGGCTGTAGTTTTTGTTTAATCTGGGACACAAATATAGCCCAGTTGTGAAATACTTTTGTGAAAAGTTATTATAGTGAAAAAGTTATTAGTTATCAACGCAAGCGCCAGAAGGGAACATTCCCACAGCAGGACACTGACTGATGTGTTTATTAATTACTGGACCAGCGCTCACCAGGATGCCGGGATCCAATTGCGGGAGCTGGGCAACAGCCACGTCCCGCACTTAAATGAGGAATGGATCATCGCCAACCAGACACCTGCCTCGAATAGAACAGAAAAAGACAAGGAGGTACTAAGTGGCAGTGATGCCTATATAAAGGAACTCCGGGAGGCCGATGTGATTGTACTTGGTACGCCGATGTATAACTGGTCGATTCCAAGCTCGCTGAAGGCATACATTGATCAGGTACTGCGGTTGAATGAAACCTTTAAGATCAACACCGCTGATCCAGCTAATCCCTATACTGGTCTGTTGCAAAATAAAAAGCTGGTTTTGCTGGTGGCAAGGGGTATTCAGGGCTATGAGCCTGGCCAGCCGAATGCGCACCTGAACTTTCAGACCACTTACCTGGAAACCGTGTTTGGTATGATGGGCATTGAAGATATACATGTGGTAGCGATTAGCGGAACATCAATGGATAAAGAGGCCCTAAAAGGCAACATCGAGCTGGCACACCAGCAAGTAAGATCAATAATTAAAGCAATAGAATGGCAACGAAAAACGACACAGTTAAAGGAGGCATATTAATAACCCTCGGCGCCTGCTGTTACGGGATGTTGGGAACCTACGTAAAAATGGCCTACCAGGCCGGTTTCAATACTGCGGAAGTCACCGTCGCACAGTTCGGTCTTGGCCTTTTGGGGTTGTTTATCCTCCTGCTGCTGCGACCATCGAAAGAGACAGATCGGGCTCAACAGTCTGTGAAAAGCAAAATCCGGTTGATAGCATCAGGGACCTCACTTGGCCTGACGAGTATCTTCTACTACCTGTCGGTAAAGTATATCGCGGTAAGTGTGGCCATCGTGCTGTTGGCACAGACGGTGTGGATGGGTGTGCTTGTTGAGGTCATGATGCAGAAAAAGCTGCCGGGCATCCGGAAGATCCTGTCGGTTCTCATCATTCTGACCGGTACTGTGCTGGCCACAGATGTGCTGAATCAGTCGGTAGCACTGGACTGGAAAGGCGTCTTGTTTGGTTTACTGAGCGCTGTTTGTTATACGGCGACCATGTTCTCCACCAATCACCTCGATCTGCATTTTCCACCGTTGAAGCGCAGCCTTTTCATGATTCTGGGTGGACTTATCCTTATCCTTTTGGTCTTCCATGATGCGCTCGATCCGCAATTTTCCGTGAGGATATTTTATAGCTGGGGCCTGGTCGTATCACTGTTTGGAACAATACTTCCACCGCTCCTATTTACCAGGGGGATGCCGCTGGCAGGCATAGGACTCGGTGCAATCCTCGCATCTGTAGAAATACCCATCGCCGTTATAATGGCCAGCATACTGCTGGGTGAGCAGGTATTGATAACCCAGTGGATAGGCGTAGGTGTCATTCTGGCTGCGGTGGTATGGATGAACATTGGCAGAAGAAAAAGGACTGGAAAGCTACACAGGCAAATTACACATCAAACAAATTTGAAACTAGAAATATATGACAACACGTATCAGAATTGACCAGGTAGAACCAGCGGGCTATAAAGCGATACTCGGACTGGAAAAGTTTATTGAAAGCACGCCGCTGACAAAAGTACACAAGGACCTGATTAAGATCAGGGCTTCACAGATTAATGCCTGCGTATTTTGCATTGACATGCACACCAAAGATGCACGTAAGAACGGCGAAACAGAACAAAGGATCTATGGGCTCAATGCCTGGCGTGATGCACCCTTCTATACAGAAGATGAACGGGCTATCCTGGCATTGACGGAGGAAGTCACATTGATCAGCCAGCACCATGTAAGTGACGCCACTTATGCTGAGGCTGCAAAGCTATTCAGTGAAACTTACCTGGCACAGGTTATCCTGTCTATCATCACCATCAATGTGTGGAACAGGATCGGCATCAGTACGAAATTGATCCCCGGTTAACGTCATTTTATTTACCAGGACAGATGGCGACTAAAAAGCGTATGGCCTCTTAAAAGGGTTGGACTAAACTATCAAATCAATTTGGTCATTTAAATCAAGCCGACTGTTTTTAATAGCGTATGCTTATTTCAAGTACCTGTTGGCATTTTGCCAGAATGCCTTCAGGTTTTCGTTTTCCGGCATTTGTTGTGCAATCAGGTCGAGTAAGCGCCGTTTTTCAGGCTCTGCTATTACGTTCTCAGCCAGATCGATCAACGCGAGCCACTGAGTTTCGGTATGCACGTCTTTCAGCATCAGCAATCTTGCCATTTCCACTATTTCTGTATCCGCCAGTAGGGATGCGATGATGGCCAATGCCCGATCGAATCCCTGTTGTGGTAAAATATTTTTTCCCAGGAGGTGTTGCAGGGCCTGTTCTTTTTCGCCTGGCACAACTAAGTCGGCTGCGGTGATCAGCCACTGATCGAGTACGGCTGAATCTTTCAACTGATCTGCCGGAAACCGGACGAGGAGTTCGGCCCTTGTGTTGCTGACATTCAGTTTGGCAATGTGTTGTATCAGCTGTATGCATGCGGTGTCGTTCAATTGGCCGAAGGAAATCACCTGTTGAATGTAGAGTTCTTTAATGGCGTCATTCTTTAAGGGACCGATGGCTGCTAGTAACGCCGGCGCTCCCCCCTTGGCTCTTAAGCGTTCAAGCCTTCCTGCTGCATCAAATCCATAGGCTATCATTTCGCTGATGGCTTCTTTCACAACCTCTATCTGCCCAGGCTTCACACCTTTAGCGTACTGTTTGCCATTTACAGTATAAGTAAGAACGCTTTCTTTATCACTTTTTATTTTCAGTTCCGTATTATTGGTCGAGTACCGGATAAAGCCGCCCGCCGAGATCGTTTCGATGGCTGTCTCATCCGACGTCAAACGTATGTCGCCGGCGTAGGTAATTTCCTCCCGGCTGGTGTTGGTGGCAATCACAATCTTTGTCTGATTTGCGGGTCGCTCCCACCTGTTGAGGGTGAAATAAATACTGGCCAACAGGGTGCTTATGGTGAGAACAAGGAGTGTAATTTTCATACAAGCGCATTAAAGTGGTTGGCTCCTGGTGAAGTAATAGTACAGTAAAAAGGACAGGGAGATGCAGAAAGACATGATCATGAGTGAGTGCAGGCCGAGTGGAGGGAAGAAGGCTATGAGCAAAAGTCCAAGACCAATCCCTGCCAAAATAAAGCCCCATTGTAATGCGGCTAACCGGTTGTCTTTTTTGCCGGCCAGTGCTAATTGTGCGATGATCTGATCAGGAACTCCTTTATCAATCATTTTATTTTTCAGCCGATGGTCCAGTATCTGCCTGGTGAAATTCAGTATGAAGCGCCCTATCATGTAAAGGACCAGGATGACGCCTACTGCCCTGAGGAGTTCCATAACATTGTCGGGTGTCAATCTCCATTGGCGGTCTGATTGCGCATTGGCTGCGAGGGCTGCTGATACGAAAATAGTGGTGATCATTGCTTTCTTCATTTTGTTGTTGCTTTATACTTTATCAGACCGATATGTATGGAATTTGTTGCAATTAATTTGATTAATCCAATGCATTTGTTTGTTGACGGTATTTATTGACCAAGTCGGCTAACTGCAATACCAACACGCTGATGACCGCGATAAAAATAAGACTGGAGGCCATGAGGGATAACCCTTTGAACACATCACCGAATAGGGTCCTCAGGTTGTACGTAACCAGGGATATTGCACAAAGCAGCCCTGCAATCATGAGGACGACCCGCCAGGGAACGGCCGCCTTTTTTGCCGGAATCTTTTGCATCACAAGCGCTGGCAAGTCGAAGTTAAAGGCGGGCTCTGGTTGGCCTTTGATCCCAGCCAGTACATCCCTGTAGGCGGCTGCCTTACCTCTGCAATGGTTGCAATGCAGGAAATGCTGTGTTTGTTCTTCACTGGCCAGGAAGCCTGTGATGGCATACTGTTGTATCGTATTTTCATCGAGGTGTTTAGTTGTCATAATTCCTCTTTTGTATACTGTTTCAATAAATGTTCTTTCAGCGCTTTCCGGGCCCTGAACAAATAGTTTTTCACGGTACCTATAGGGAGGCCCGTGATGGACATGATTTCTCCATAACTCAGTTCTTCATTGTGGTACAGGGTAATTAATGTTTTGTACAAGGGCGGCAGGGTCTCAATGGCCTGATGTATAATGCCCGTCCGTTGTTTTTGGAGAATGCCCTGATCGGCCTCTTTATCTGCGAGCGCCACGAGGGTATTTGACACGTAGTCTGTCTCCTCTGTATCATCGCCCGCTGTTTCTTCCCAATCGCCCAGTAAAGTATATTTTTTCTTTTCGAGGTAGTTGAGACAGGTGTTGTATGCGATCTGGGCTATCCAGGTAGACAAGGCGGCGCGGAAGCTAAAGCCCGGCAAGCCTTTGTAGGCTTTTAGATAGATGTCCTGGGCGAGATCCTTCGTATCATCTGTATTCCCGATCATTTTAAGGACAATCTGGGTAACGAGTCGTTCCGTGTTCCTGATGATGGTGGCAAATGCACTATTGTCCCCCTTCAGTACGAGGTTGACCAGATAACGGTCTTCAGCACTATCCGCTTTTAAGAGGGCCACTTTGTTGATTAGACATGAGAACAACGAAAAGGTTGCAATCTATGAACGTTTGTATTTCGCACAGTTCAGTTTCACGCAAATGGTTTCACGCAAAGGCGCAAAGAAGGCGCAAAGAAGGCGCAAAGCCTGTCTGCCGTAGGCAGGCCGCAAAAAAAGGATTTCTCGCGAAGGCCTGTCTGCCGTAGGCAGGGCGCAAAGTCTTAAGGGCCGCAAAGGTGCAAAAGAGTTGTATCCAATAAGCAGATTTATTACTCATCACTGCTTTTCATACCAATCTAAAATATAATCAGCTACCTTTTCCCAGCCCGGTTCCCCGCAAAGGAAATGACTCTTGCCTTCAAATATTTTTAGATCAATGCGGCTATTTGCATCCTTATACCTGCCAGCTATTGTTTTGGTAAGATTTGGGGGAAAGATATGATCATCGCTACCCCCGACAAACAAGATGGGGGCATGCGGGATTTTGAAGTCTATGTTCGAAAAAGAATTTAAAACTAATTCCCGACTGACCTTATAGCTTTCAGGCACCGCAAATCTTTCAAATGCCTTTTCCTTTTCCGCGTCTGGTATCGTATTGAAAAATGCATAATCATACCATTTGCGACTGCCCATAAAATATTTTTTTAAAGAAAAAAATCCAAAAGCTGGTAATACAGTTTTAAGTGTTTGAAATGGTGGAAAAACATTTTTTGGTGGCGCTCCATCAATGCTTACTCCGGCCGCCGCCTTCCCCAACTCTACCAATTTCAGCGTTGCCATTCCTGCCATCGAATGACCAATAATTAACGGCTTTTCAGGTAAGCTATCTATTAATCGAGCGATATTATTTACAACATCGATAAATCCCGTTTTAACAAGGTCAGGATGAACTTTTGCCCTCAGGTCAGCTGGATTTCCTTCGTGTCCGGGATTTGCAGGCGTATAAACTTTATAGCCTTTTTGTTCGT
The DNA here is from genome assembly GCA_963808065.1 of uncultured Chitinophagaceae bacterium. GTDB lineage: Bacteria > Bacteroidota > Bacteroidia > Chitinophagales > Chitinophagaceae > Flavitalea. The sequence goes on along the minus strand of CAWEEK010000001.1, from coordinate 2,072,755 downwards.
AGTAGCGTTTCCATTCGGTCCAGCTCGTGTTGTTCACAAAATTTCCGTGAATGAGTACGATAGTTTTCGATTTTGCCATGATTGATGTATGTTTAGGGGTTGATAATCAGTCCTCTTACCTGTGGTCTGTCGCAAACAATCGCCTGATGAATTTACAGGAAAATCCGGAAAATGCAAGTATCGATTCAACCATAATCCCGTCCCGGAATCTACCATTACGCTTATGGATACCTGCTTTTATCTATTCTCTCTTTAAAGAGCTCACCTGTTGTTTAAACTTGCCTTTACCCAAACTATTGCGGGTGATTAAATAGCCTAACTTTAGCAATGCGCACCGGCAGCGGTCAGCCTAAACAGCTCTCATACTCTAAAATAACCTTACATGTTTCGTTCAACCCCTTACCTATTAAAGAAGAGTATATTGATACTTTCTTTGACACTGCTGGTCTATTCAAATGCCCGACCTCAACGCCCAAATATTATATACATAATGACCGATGACATGGGTTATGGCGATCTGAGTGGTTATGGGCGTAAAGATTATGCAACACCCAACATAGACAAACTGGCTTCGCAGGGAATTAAGTTTGTTAACGCATATTCAGCTGGATCACTATGCACACCTACACGTGCTGCATTTATGACGGGCCGCTATCCCGCAAGAACTCCTGTCGGCTTAATCGAACCACTTACTGGCGATAAAAAGGATGTTGCTGTTGGACTGACGCCTGAATATCCTTCAATTGCAACTTTAATGAAGGCTGCTGGTTATCAGACCGCATTAATAGGAAAATGGCATTTGGGGTCCTCTTCAGAACATAGCCCTGTAAAAAATGGATTTGATTATTTTTTCGGGTTTCATAGTGGAGCGGCTGATTATATATCTCATAAGGGCGATGACCGGAAACATGACCTTTATGAAAACGATGCGCTTGTATATCCGGAAGGCTATCTAACTGATCTATTTTCTGAAAAAGCAATAGAATTAATCAAGCAGAAACATAGCAAACCTTTCTTTCTAACAATTACATTTAATGCTCCTCATTGGCCATGGCAAGGCCCCAATGATCAGCCTTATGAAGATTCGGTAGACTACAGAAAAGGAGGGTCGCCTTCAATTTATGCGGCTATGATGAAAAGCCTGGACGATGCAGTTGGAAACATTATGAAGACATTAGACGGCGAGCATTTATCCAATCAAACAATAGTCATTTTCACAAATGACAACGGAGGAGAAAGATATTCAGATAACGGCGGACTAGCAATGGCCAAAGGTGCATTGTGGGAAGGGGGAATAAGGGTACCGGCATTTGTAAGGTGGCCAGCCAAAATTGGTCCCGGCAAAACTACACAACAAGTAGCCATAACGATGGATTGGACAAAGACCATTTTATCTGCAGGAGGTGCTGAAGCTCATAAAGACTTCCCTCTGGATGGAATAGATCTAATGCCATTTTTGACAGGTAAGAAAAAAACTATAGAACGAACATTTTACTGGCGAACATTCCAACGGAAGAAACAAAAAGCAATCAGGGAGGGAAACTGGAAATATTTACAAGATGAGAAGGGTGAATACCTCTTTAATCTGGTTGATGACCAAGAGGAGAAAAATGATGTTAAAGCAAAGGAAGCAGATATTTTTAATCGTTTGAAACAGAAGTTTGCCAATTGGGAAAAAACAGTACTGCAACCTATTCCATTATAAATAGACCCTAAAACATTTCTGAGTCAAGAAAAAGCGATCAAATGCTTATTTTTGAGAGTTGTGGAAAACGTGAACCTATATAATTTAGAAAATCCCGAACAAACCCAGAGGGCAGGTGATTTTGAAACTGTTCGCAGGAACACCATAACAAATAGCGCGGGTGTCAGATACTCGGATTTTAAAACCAGGTTAAAGCCACGTTATTCCAAAGTCTGGACCGATATCACATTTGGATATATTTCTTTGATAGCGCTGCTCGCGAGTGCGGCTTATGTGCAACTTAATTATGCGAACTTATTTTATTTCACTATTCCGGTAACCGCGATTTTGGTGGGTTATGCCATAGCTTATATCCACTTGTTTATACATGAAGCAGCTCATTATAATATAGCACCCGACAGAAAGCAAAACGACAAACTGGCTAACATCTTTCTGGGTTTGATCGTGGGGATGAATATCAAATTTTATCGGGCGACACACTTCGACCACCACCGCTACCTGGGCACCGTAAAGGATACCGAGAAAACATATTTTGACGCGCTTTCCGGAAAGTTCATAGTCGAATCGCTCACAGGAGTTCGCGCAATAAAGGTGTTAATTAACCGGAACAAACAGATAAAGGAGTACGCTAAAGTCGACTCTAAAATGCTTGCAGGAAATAACACAATGCTCGTTGCAGGCGTAATTTTTAATCTCATTTTATTGGCGACACTGTTTGCCGTCGGGCTTTGGCAGGTGGCGTTGATCTGGTTTGGAGGTATTGGCGTAATGTTTCCGTTCTTTGCCGCGCTGAGACAATTGCTTGAACATCGGGACGAAGACGCGGAAAGCTCGATTGATTATCATATTGTAGATCACGGAATCAGGAATCGGATATTTGGCGAGGGAATCATAGCCAATACGATGGGTGGCGCCGGATTTAACAGACATATTCTGCACCACTGGGATCCCCAGGTGTCGTATACCCGGTTGAAAGAAGTGGAAAGATTCCTGGCTGATACACCTCTTGCCTCCACCCTGCAAAACCATCGAACCTCATATTTTGAGACCTTCATAAAACTGCTCAAAAAGTAAATTGTCCCGAATGTCGCAACCCGTTGCCCGTTGCTTTCTTTGCGGGGAGAGTAATTTCAGGCATTGGTCCGAAGCAACCGATGTTGAGTATTTTACCACCGACAAGACGTTTTCTTTTAAGGAGTGTCAAAATTGCAAATTGCTGATGATAGATCCAGTACCTGCAGATCAATTGCATGCAATCTATCCCTCGAATTATTACTCATTTATTGAGCCTAAAAAATCAATTGTCAACACCATTAAGGAATGGCTGGACAAGCGACGTTTTAAGCATATTCTCAACCGGCTAACGTCTGAACATTTGAAAGTTCTTGACGTGGGCGGTGGTTCAGGATGGTTGTTGAACTTCGTAAGGTCGCTCTCTGAAAGAGTGAAGGAAACATATGTGGTAGACATCGACAAGAACGCTGAATCGTTGGCGATACAAAACGGACATAAATACTTTCTCGGTAGGATTGAGGATTTTGAGACCACCGAAAAGTTTGACTTTGTGCTGCTGCTGAACCTGATAGAACATGTGTCTGACCCCCTTGCTGTGATGAAGAAAATAAGCGATATCCTCACGCCAGGCGGGGTCTTGCTGATCAAGACACCCAACTACGACAGCCTTGATGCCCGTTTGTACCGACATAAAAACTGGGGTGGTTATCACTGTCCGAGACATTGGGTCCTTTTTGGAAAAGAAAGCTTTCAAAGACTTGCCATTGCGGCCACCTTGAAGATCACGGAGTTCTCTTATACACAAGGTGCCCCTTTTTGGGCCGTGAGCACCCTTGCTGCACTACATCGAAGAGGTCTGGTGAAATTATCGGCGGCCCGGCCGGCATTTATGCATCCGCTTTTTGCGCCGCTCCTGGCAGTATTCGGGGCTTTCGACTTACTTAGAGCTCCTTTTTCGAAAACATCCCAAATGTTTATTACGCTCTCCAAAGAAAATAGTTAGAAAAACGAAGCGTTTCCCTTACAGCAGCGCGGAAAGGCATCAATCGTAGTTCAAGTACGCAGAAGTGATGAGCCGGCGATCTGAACTTGTGAGTATACATTTTCTAATTCCTTATGTCTCTCCCAAAATTCTCGTGGACTTGCGCCAATAAGATTGGCTGCTAAAATCTCAAGGTGAGTATGCCATCCGGCTGCAGTACTGATCATAGCGTCTTTATTTTCTCCAAGCTTGCTATGAGTCAGTGTCAATAAAACCTTGTCATTCTTTTGTGCTAATTCAATTAAGACTTCCGAGCTTTGGTTTTCCCAGGTGAATGATAACAGAAATGGCGGGTTCACTTTCAATACCACCCCGGTAAAGTGATGACCATTTTCCATTTCCTTATATTTTTCGGGAACCACACCTGGCGACGGACTAAGTTCTGTATGTAGAAAATGTAATTCAACCTTGCCGCCCTCGATTAGCTCCATCTCTCCCTTTGCCAGCCATTTGCCACGTTTCTCGGATTCAGTAAGATATGCCCAGACCTTTTCTATCGGGCCGGGAAGAATGCGTTCGAACCTTATTGTACCAGGCGAAAGGATTTTTCCATAAGTATCCATAACCGCTAAAATTTAAGTGAAGGCTATATTTTTATTTTGTATTATTATTTGTCTTTGCAAATATTCGCTTTCTAACAGGTTTATTTCAAAATGGTTTCATTAATGCCGCTTTCTTTGAAACTGCTTTCTTTCAAACAACTTTAAAACAAACTACTTTCCTTTGGGAAACTTATCGGCGATAAGATTAAGATTGATATTAAGTTCTATGTATGCTTTCAATCCGTCGAGTACAGTTGTAAAACCGCCGGTAGAATCGTTGACCATACTAATTAATGCCTCACCCTCCAATTTAAAACCATAGTTGTGAATAACAACATAGGTAGTGCCATCACCCAGATCTTCAAAATTGAAATCGACCCTTGTAACAGGGTCACTCCAATCAATAGATATCATTTTGTCCTGGACAATTTCTTTTACAACAACGTTGGTACTGACATTATACATCTCCCATTCCCATTTAACAATTTTGCCTTCCTCCAGTTTTCCACTCGACTTTGTAAACCAAAAATTCTTTGTGATTTCAGGGTCGATAAATGCCGCGAAAACTTTTGATACAGGTTTCCTGATGAGCATTTGGGCCTGCACCGGTGATGAGTTTGTAGTCATAATTCGCTTTTTAATTATGATGAATAATGATGTTATTTTGAAAATCCGAAGAAACCCGCGCTACATTATTCTTCGTTCAATAAATTTTCCAGGTTGTCAAGCTTTCTGTTCCAGAAAGCCTGATACTGTGTAGCCCAGTCAGCCACTTCCTGCAATATTTTAAAACTGGCGGTGCAGTGACTTTCCCTTCCTTGCTTTTCAATGATCACCAACCCACACTCAGCGAGGATCCGCATGTGTTTTGATATCGCCGGCTGACTGATATTGAAATTTTCAGCAACGGCGTTAACTGTTAGGGTTTGCATGGCCAGCAATCCTATAATTGCTCTTCTTGTTGGGTCGGCGATAGCCTGAAAAACATCTCTTCTTGCCTCCATATATAACCGTTTGGTTATGTAAATATATGTATAACCATCCGGTTATACAAAAAAATTCCCGCGTGCGGCGGGGAAGGCGTCGAAAGGTCGGAAAGCAATGTTCTCTTTCCCGTTTGTATCGAACCGTTTATGGGAGTACTTTAATTATGGCATTCTGTGAATTGAATACCAAGTGTTTCAGGAATTCAAGCATTTGAATAGGTTTGGTTTTGAATTCCCGGAGATCTATATACTCAGCACAAGTAAACTCAATAATTCTGCAATTTTTTGAATCTGCTACTTCAAATTTGTTCCGCCATGCCTCAGTTGGTAGAGAGCAAGCTGTTAGAATCTGGATATTTGGCGGGCTTCCTGGTAGTTGAAAACAGACCTTGCATCATGGTCTTGATGGCGGTTTGGAAAGAGAACTGAGGACGCTGTTTAGTTCTTGAAAATACTTAGAAATAAAAGCTCTCCTAAAATTATTTAGGCATCGACCCAAGTCCGATATCAGCTGTGTCAGTCCTGTCGGGACACCGCTTTGCGCAACAGCCATCAATACCTGCAGCTCGTGTCACTTTCATGACTATTAGTCAATCCATATTTATGGCACTCGCTTCATCCATTTTCTCTTTAGATTGAAATATATTTATGACTGCAGATTTACATTTTAAGGCGAGGCAATCAAGTCAAAAAGGCATGATGAAAGAAAATAAAACAATATGGACAATCGGCCATTCTACTCGTTCCTTTGAAGAATTTGAAGCGATGTTACATTCTTTCGATATTGAATTAGTTGCGGATGTCCGAAATTATCCCGGGTCGCGAAAGTTTCCACAATTTAATAAAGAAGCGTTAGAGATTTATTTACCGAAAACGAATATTCAATATGTTCATCTGAAAGACCTCGGCGGGCGAAGAAAAGCAAAACCGGATTCAAAGAATTCGGGATGGAGGCATACTGCCTTTCGGGGATATGCTGATTATATGGAAACGGACGCGTTTAAGGAGGCAGTAAGAGAACTGTTAGATCATGCACTGAAGCAACGAACTGCGTATATGTGTTCGGAAGCGGTGTGGTGGCGTTGTCACCGTTCTATGATTTCTGACTATCTAAAAGTACAGGACTGGAAAGTCATGCACATCATGGGTCCCGGTAAAGCAGAGGAGCATCCTTACACCTCGCCTGCGAGAGTTGTAAACGGGGAACTGAATTATGAACCGGAAGAAAAATAGAAATGGTCGGACACAATGGCATCTATACGGGGCGGTATAAGCTGATTCATTTTTATGATCCGGTCGATGCATGGGAGCTGTATGATATGAAAAAAGATAAAAATGAAATGCATAACGTATATGATGATCCGGCGTATAAGGGCATTCTGACAGATCTGAAGAAACGGCTGCATGATCTGCAGGTGTATTATAAGGATGATACCGCCGGCTACACACCGAACAAGAGCGCACCACAGAGTGACAAAAAAGTTAGGCTAACTAATTAATTTCGTGATGTAACTTGCCAGCTGGGCCGGGCTTTACCGGCCATACCCGGAGAGATGGCAGAGCGGTTGATTGTGGCAGTCTCGAAAACTGTTGACTGTAACAGGTCCGGGGGTTCGAATCCCCCTCTCTCCGCAAACGAATCAAAGCCCCGTAAGGGGCATTTTTGTTTTCACGAGCGTTGAAAGCTTGCTTTCAAAAGCGAGTGGAAGCGAAAATGATCCGGCGCGCAGCGACGGCATTGATCCGTTTGTAGCCCCCATCTAGGGGATCGCCGAAGGAATCCCCCTCTCTCCGCAAACGAATCAAAGCCCCGTAAGGGGCATTTTTGTTTTCACGAGCGTTGAAAGCTTGCTTTCAAAAGCGAGTGGAAGCGAAAATGATCCGGCGCGCAGCGACGGCTCTGCACCTTTGCGTTCAATCCCTTTAAGACCTACAATCATGTCATCATAAGCCTCTAGCAGCTCTTCGGGGATAGTATCTTTCTTATTTGCATGCATAAAGGGCGTTTCAAACTAAATTACAAAGCTCGAGGGATTGTTTGATACTTTTCCTTTTATTAAGAATTCTGCTTTAAAAGGCTTATTGGCAAAAACTGGTTTGAGGATAAAATAACCGTTCAAGAACCCAATCAAGCACTTGAATACCAGCTTACGGCATGTTCTTTTCCCTTTACAGGACTGAAACGTTTTGATACCATTGAACGCCTGGGAAATAATACAAGGGTAAAACAGGTAATGGAATATTCAGTTAAATTTGGGATCGTTGGCGAGCTGATGGATGCGGTCATGATACGCAGGCTATTCGACGAGGGTATCAAGAAATTTTTCGCTGGTCTTAAGTCATATGCTGAAACAAAAAATTAATGATGGCATACAATGAACAACTCAACGATAAAGTGAGAGAGGCGATGTCTGCCTTTGAGAACGTGGAGGAGAAACACATGTTTGGAGGCACCTGTTTCATGTTGAATGGAAAGATGTGCGTAGGAGTGGTACAAGATGAAATGATGTGCCGTATTGGTGCAAGTGCCTATGTAGCAGCATTAGAAAGCCCCGGCTGCCGGGAAATGATATTCACTGGCAAACCAATGAATGGCTATGTCTTTGTAAGTGAAAAAGGTTACAAGACAAAAAAGAGTTTTGACCTCTGGATCGATCTGTGTATAGCTTTTAATAAGGATGCCAAATCGTCAAAAAAGAAGAAAAAATAATCACTCAAAATTTCATCAATTATGACAAATGCAATCAACTGGTTCGAGATACCGGTAACAGACTTTGACCGGGCAAAGAAGTTTTATGGTGAACTTTTAAACGCCGAAATACAAGAAATGCCACACCCTGAATTCAGGTATGGCATGCTTCCTTCGGACATGCAAAACGGCGTAGGCGGTGGAATCGTACAAGGCCCGGGGTTTGAGCCGTCGCAAAGAGGGTCGCTTATCTACCTGAACGGCGGTGATGATCTAAGCGATCCTTTATCGAGGGTAGAAGCTGCAGGTGGCAAAATTGTATTGCCGAAAACGTCGATTGGCCCGAATGGGTTCATGGCCCATTTTATAGATTCCGAGGGGAATAAAGTGGCGCTCCACTCAATGAATTAATATATAATAAAGGCTGCATTTGTAGCCTTTATTATTTTGCGTTTAACTCATCAACAGAAATAGCTTCGTAGATATTAGCGAAGGTGGAATTTTTCAATATGGGCTTCGGACGCTTAACCGGTAGCTTCAGCGGAGGCGAACTCTCTCCACAAGTCATTTCTTCCCAAGTTCTTCCGCCAAACCGATTAGAAGTCCGTCGGCTGAGCGAATGTAGCAGAGTCGATATATATCCTCATACTGAACCACTTCACCAACGAGCTGAGCGCCATGCTTGGTGAGCCTGGATACCAACTCGTCAATATCCTCAACGGTAAACATAACACGTAGATAGCCGAGAGAATTCACAGGAGCAGTCCTGTGATCTGAGATAGTTGGCGGGGTTAGAAATCGCGAAATTTCGAGTCGGCTGTGGCCATCGGGGGTAACCATCATTGCAACCTCTACATGCTGATCACCCAGTCCGGTAACGCGACCAGCCCATTCTCCTTCGATTGTAGCTCGCCCTTCGAGCTTCAGGCCTATCTCTGTGAAAAACGAGACAGCGTCATCAAGGGATTCTACAACGATGCCGACGTTGTCCATTCGCAGTAATTTATTTTTCGCCATAATTTTATCTATCTAATAATTGAAAGTAATAATAACTATTTAAAATTACGTGCCAGATAACATATTCAATTCGGAGCACATTCTATCAGACTGCTATGGTTGGCAATGAAGTCGAATCGGGCAAGCTGATAAGTCGCGTACTGATCATTAGCCTCTTTGATCTTAATGTTCTTGTCAACAGGAAGGTTTTTAAATATCTGTACCTTACCAGTCGTCGGCCAGGTAATTTCAAGTGCTTCGATCGTAGTTGCCTTGCCAAGGCCAATATGTTGCTGCAGGGGGTTAGAGCCAAAGCTTGCACCCGAGTTAACGTCCCGAAAAACAGCGCGTGCTAGGTTATTTTCCTTGAATGTCACCTTGATTCTTGCGCCTATGGCAAGTTTGTTGGAAACAACACCCTCCAATGAAAGATTTAACCAGTGATTGCGATTTTGCCCAGGGTTTAAATAGAGAGAGTTTTCATAAGCATCCGCCGTATAAGCGCCTCCCATTTTAACGTAAATGTCTTCATCACCATCATTATCAAGGTCGGCAAAGGACACCGCATGTCCTTTCTGCAGATTGCCAACACGAGCAGAGGTGGTGACATCTAAAAAGCGCGTGCCGTTGACATTTTTGAACAGCTTGTTTGGTACAGCCGACCTGAGTTGAGGGTTTCCTGTTCCAAGATAAAAGTCGAGAAAGCCATCATTGTCTATATCGCCGAAATTCGCGCCCATCGCGAAAGCTATTTGGTTCAAACCGACTTTCGCAGTCACATCTTCAAATGTTCCATCTTGTTTGTTGCTGAATAAAAAGACCTTTCCCGCATTACCGACGGGCAACTGGACACTTTCAGCGCCGGCGTAGTAGGAAAGCGATTGCGTAAATTCATAACCGCAAACGACAATGTCAAGCCAGCCATCATTATTATAATCCCAAAACCATGTGGGAAAAGTGCGGGTAAGATTATTACTTAAGCCGGCTTCCTTTGTCACATTCTCAAATTGTATGCTGCCATTTTTTACTGATTTATTTTTCAGCAAAACCTTTTTACCGTTCATAGTGGAAATAAAAATGTCCGAAAGCCCATCGTTGTCGTAGTCGCCGGATGTGACACCTTTTACATAGGCGGTTATTGCACAACCCGCTTGCACTCCGATTTCAGAAAAACTGCCATTTTTGTTGTTCATGAATAATTGACATGGATGCGACTGCTCACCGGGTGATGTTTCATTTCCGATGAAAACGTCGAGCCATCCGTCATTGTTGAAATCGCGCCAAACAGCAGTTTGTGAAGGATGAAATCCGAGAAGTCCGCAATCTTTGGTTACATCAGTGAAAGTACCGTTTCCATTATTCCGGAGCAGAGAGTTAGGATTTTGGCCGAACTTCCCTTTCCATCCCCCGCGCAGCACGAATATGTCCTTGAAGCCATCATTATTGTAATCGGTTTGCTCTATATGCAGGCCCCCTGTCAGGTATCCCAATCCTGATGAATCTGAAGCGTCTGTAAACGTACCGTTAGCGTTGTTTCGATAATATTTCATGGTTTCGGACAGCGACCAACTGCTCAAAATGATGTCCGGATAATTGTCGTTATTGAAATCATCAATGATGCAACCGCCGGCAATATGTTTATCATTGATGCCAATATTTGCCGCTACATCCCGGAAAGGAGTAATAAGGTGCGTGCTGTCATTGTCCGGGACTTTTAAAAGAAATTGTGGCGGCACTTGTTGCGGGTAACCTCCAGTAGTCATATAGGCGATATTAAGAAGCCACTTGGATTCTATGTCGCCGGGATCACTTAGCAGGATTGCTGTATAAATCTCGATGGCCTTTTCTGATCCCGTTTTGTCCTGATGTACCCCTCCGTTGGAGATGGGATATATACATGATTCAGCACTGTGATGGCCTATGCAGTTTATTCGTTCACCCATTCTTAAATATGCGTTGGCCATGCCCTTTAGAACGGCTTGCTTTTCATCGGGATTACCGACCGATATATTTCTAAGCAACTGTTCATAAATATCTATCGCTTCTTGTTCTTTTCCCAGTTGAAGAAGTGCATTTGCTTTCCTGGAGGTTGCCTGCGATATCGATCCTTTATCAGAAGAATGGTTAATTATTGAATCGCATGAGTTTACAATCGCGCCTGGTGAAAAAATATTATCAGGATTGTAATCATTTTCTTCGGCACTCTTTAACAGATCGACCATATATCCGTTAGGAACCGCTTTCTGCTTGCAGGACACAAAAAACATTGAAAGCAAAACAACCCAGATTACACTGAACCCGCTCACAGTCGAACGTCGTATTTTAAAGTCGCTCCGGACCGGAGTTGACATAATAAACCTGGTCATCAAGATTTATTTGTATTCCGCCATCGATTTGGATGGCTCAGTATTTTACCTATCCGTAAATAGATAGAGACTGAAAATACAGCCTCTATCTTATACGAATTTCAACAATTTATTTTAGCAGTGGATTCGCTGCAGATTCGGTTGCTGGAATAGGGAAAAAAGCAACCTGGTCTGGCTTTGGATCAGGACGGATGGATGGATAGTACCCTCTGGCTCTCCATCTGAGGATATCGATATTATTAACTTCTTCACCGGCGAGCTCTACTGCTCTTTCATGCATAACCGCTTCTATGGCCTGCTCTTTAGACGATGGCGCTACAGGCGGCATCGCAACATCTGCACGGGCACGAACTTCGTTGATGTATTTGGCTGCGTCGGCTGGGGTTCCCACCTCCGCTTCGCATTCTGCCAGCATAAGGAGAACGTCGGCATAACGGATTAAACGTTGATTTATGCCATCGGGATGAAAACCATCGTCTGTCCAATCTAATATCGAATATTTACGGTAAACCCTTTTCTTTACGTCTCCATTACGAGTGCTTGCGGCGACATTCATGCCAGCCTCGGTAAGCGCCTCTCCGGGCTGAGTACCACCCATCGTCATGATATTATCGCCCGACTCAAAAAAAGTGAATTTATATCTTGGGTCGTCAGGTTCGAATTCATTAAGAATCCTGTCAGAAGGCACAACATTTCCCCAGACGATACCATATTCCTGGCTGCGCATAGTACTGACATTAGCCGTTGGCCCTTCACCCGTATAGCCCCAGTTAAAGTTGTTATCCCCTTTATCGACGAAGCCCACTTCAAAAATAGATTCGGGATTGGCCTCGAACTCATTTTGAACTTCTGCTATCTGACTTGTTCCAAGCTTTATATCGCCATTGAAGTTATCAGAAAATCGGGGCGCAAGACTGTATTTGCCGTAAACATTCAAAAGTGCTGATTTTGCACCGGCATAGTCTCCATTTTGCATTAAAACTCTTCCGAGCAGCGCGTTGGCTGCTCCACTTGTTGCCCTACCTCCCTGGGTGGATGCAGGTAATTTCGAAGCTGCCGCCGTAAGATCTGTTACAATTTGATTATAAATGTCTGCAGCGGGCGACTTTGCCTTATAATCAGTAGTCGAAACTATAGGATCTGTATAAAGAGGAACATCACCCCACATCGTTACGAGTTCGAAATATGCCCATGCTCTCAGAAATTCCGCTTCTCCGACTGTAATATCTTTAAGCGTCGGATCGTCAGTTACATTTTGCGCCTGTGATATAACCACATTAGCTCTGTTAATCATTTGATACGTGCCTGTCCAAATACTCGTCATTACAGAATTTGAGGGAGCGGGCAATGGTTGTCTCAGCAATTCAGCCCTCGGCGCCTCTAATTGAGCACCACCTGCTGAAGTTTCACTACCGCGCATGTCGTGCGTAAAGAACCACTCTCGGCCAACAAGATTACCAGAGCGCAGTGTAGAATATACTGCATTGACTCCGTTCTGCAGTTCAGCCGCAGTTTTGAAGTAACTTTCAATAGTTGGATTATTTTGATCTGTTACTTCCAACTTTTTATTACAAGCAATTACCGCAGCTGTGCCAATGGCAGTTGCCGTGATAATCAGCTTAAAGTTTCGGTTTATATTATTTGGTTTCATCTGTTTAACTTTTAATGTTTATTGCCGGTGGAATTCCCCACCAATTGTCTTTAGATTCTCAAGAACTACTGGCTCATTTCATTCACCATTTGATGTTACTTAGAAATTAGCATTTATTCCGAACTGAACGGCTTTCGGCTGAGGATACACAGCGAAATCAATTCCGTTTGTTATCGAAGATGTGCCAGGCGCTCTGTTGCCCACTTCAGGATCGAAACCAGAATAATTTGTAAATGTTAAGATATTTTGGGCCGAAACATAAATACTGAAATTTTTAATGGTGCCTTTGGCAAATGACTGCAAAGACTTGCTCGGTATGGTATAGCTTAACATTACATTTTTTAGACGCAGGTAAGAACCGTCTTCGAGGAAGCGGGTTGAAGCCCTGGCATTTCCATTGGGATCTGAAGACACGGCTCTCGGAATATCCGTATTTGTATTAGAAGGTGTCCACGCATTTAGCACTTCAGTGCCGGCATTGAAGAAACGTATCATTCCTTCTGTGGCTGTACGAGTGGCGTTGTAAATCTTATTTCCCTGCACTCCCTGGAAGAATACCGTTAGCCCGAAGTTCTTATAGTTTGCTCCAACATTCAGTGAATAGGTGAATTTCGGAATAAAACTACCCAGGAACGTACGGTCACTCAGGTTAATTGTATCATTGCCATCAAGATCTTTGAACATTAAGTCTCCAGCCGCTGTGCCAGCTGTTTGAAATGCATGTTTGCCTACGTTTTCGTCACTTTGGAAAATTCCTTCTACTTCCCAGCCGTAAAACGATTGAACAGCATGACCCGGCATCGTGTTAGTAACATTATACCCTCCCGTAAAATCGGCATCGGAACCGGCTTCGATATTCGATACGCCATCCGCCAATCTGAGAACTTTATTTTTGATGAAACCAAAGTTTGCCATGGCATTCCATGTGAAGTCTCCCATTCTGTCATTGTATCCTAACTGGAGATCAACTCCAACATTTCGCATTGAGCCGGCGTTTGTTATCACACTGCTGGTGATGTACCCCATTGACGGAGGAAGAGGAACACCCAATATCAGGTTGTCTGTTTTGCGTTGGTAGAATTCTGCCGATAAAGTGATCGCATTATTTAGGAGTCCAAAGTCCAGTCCAACGTTCACCTGTTTGGTAGTTTCCCATTCCAGATCTTTATTTCCCAGACTTTGTATCGACGAAGCGGGCCCGCTGGTTAATGAGTTACCAAAAGGGTAATAAGCACTATTGCCACTTACGCTTGCCGACCAGGGCGTCGCTCCAAGAACCGCACCATTGAGACCGGTGATACCATAACCTGCTCGCAGTTTCAACTCGGAAATTTTTGTCTGGTTTTTCATGAAGTCTTCCTGGTCTATTCGCCAACCGATTGATGCAGAAGGAAAAGACTGCCATTTTTTACCCGGCGCCCAATAGGACCCGCCGTCATAACGAAGGGCTGCACTTAACAGGTACTTCTCTTTGAAATCATACGTTAGGCGACCAATGTAAGATATAATGGCCAGGTCCGACATCAGCGTTTGAACAGACACGTTACTGGCATTATTGAGCGTTTTTTGAGTATTTGACGCCTGATTGCCGTTCGCGTTTTCAGTTCTTAGCCTTTGGCCCTGGTATTCATAGACCGCGATCGCATTAACGTGATGATCACCGAAGGTTTTATCAAAGGTCAATTGCTCTGTATATAGCTGAACAGCCGAAATCTTTCTGTTATTAGTAATAGTGGCCTGCACCGCACTTGATCCGGCAATTGTTCCACCATTATTAAATATTGGTGAAAAACGGTAATCCAAACTATCCGAATAGTCAACACCGAATGTTGACCTGAATTTCAGCCATTTGGTAAAAGTGACTTCTGCGTAAACTGTTCCCAAAATCTTGAAAATCTTTCTGGATCCTGGATTCTTTACAATTGCATCCTCAATAGGGTTAGTAGGATCACCACCGTCCAAAACCGAATTTACCCCCCTATATCCATCGGTAGTGGTAGGATCATACACCGGCATATACGGCATCATCCTGATAACGTTTAATAAGTTACTCCTGCTTCCGGTTTCGTTATTATCATATGATTGATTAGCATAGGCCATGTACAAATTCTCACCGAATGTGAATGTTTTACTTATGACGTGATCGGAATTAATTCGGAAATTATAACGCTTATAACCGACCGAAGGCGCAGTGCCTGACTGATCAAAATAACCCGCAGAAGCATGGAATCGTGAAACGTTATTGCCACCACTTAGTCCAACATTCGTTTGTGTCATTGATCCCTGTCTGAAATATTCATCCTGCCAGTCAGTGACGTTGTTGCCATATGTTGTACTTGCCCCCTCATATATTGGGGTACTAGACCAAGGCTCAGAACGTCTGTCAACCTTGCTTCCCCGATAGGCGATGGAATAATCATCAAATTGCGAAGGGTTCAGCAAGCTTAATCTTTTCGAAACGTTTTGAACCCCGTAATTGGAGCTTAAGCTAACGTTTAACTTCCCATCCCTCCTGCCCTTTTTAGTGGTGATTATTATAACACCGTTTGTACCTCTGGAACCATATATAGCAGCTGCTGAGGCGTCCTTTAAAACATCCACCGATTCGATATCTCTGGTATCAAACGCGGATATGTCACCCGTAGGAAAACCATCTATAACATATAAAGGATTGGAAGCAAAAGATATCGAACTGATGCCTCTGATGCGAACAAGCGGTTCGGTACCTGGGCTGCCGTTGTTGGTAACCTGAAGCCCGGCCACCCTGCCTTGCAGGGCTTGTTGCACACTTGCAACGGGCAGCTCTGTAACCGTTTTGCCACTCACAGTTGAGATAGCGCCCGTAACTGCCGTGCGTTTCTGTGTTCCATAACCGACCACAATCACATTTTCCAATTGTGAGTTTAGGCCCGCTATTAATGACACTGTTAAACGTCTGTCGGTACCAACACGGACTTCCTTGTTTTCATATCCAACTGAGCTAAATATCAAGACGTCGTTTGAGGAAGCACTTATGGTGAAAGTGCCATCGTCTTTTGTATTGACACCTCGGGAAGTACCTTTTAGAACTATCGACACTGAAGGCAAAGGTGTTCCCGATTCGTCAAGAACCATTCCTGTCACCGGCTGCCGTGGTTGAGCAGTACCAGAAAAAATGGTGCAGAAATAAGTTATTATGACAAAACAAAACCTCGTGCCTACAGAATGTAGTTTTATTATATTTCGTTTATTAATATCTGTAATCATAATCGTAGTTTTAAATAAATGTGTGAGATTCCAGCGAATGAACATTTAGATATGTCCCTGGAATGAGAAATAACTTTCGGTTGAGGGATACAGTCAGGATGTATCATTGGCAAAGCAAGTCATATCAGTGTAGTTTTAGTTAATCAATCCAATGGCCCCGTAACCGATTACAGAAAAAGCCTTAAAAAATATATCCCTCTAATCGGGACTATTCCTTACGCATACTGTCGCGATGGGAGAAGTGTCCGGTAAGACTGCTGTTGACCCTAAATGCCTTTAGATAGTCATCATTTACTGCAACCAGGATAATCTTCTCATTACCTGCTGTGGTAACAAGCTTCATATCCTTCACATCCCCATCAATTTTTAATCCCGACGCTACGTATGAAATATATTTGAACGATTTATCCGTCATCCCCTTTAGAAAGCACCCATAGGAAGCATCGTATCTCCCCGTTAATACGTCTGCCTGATATTCGTTGCCGGCAAGTAAAATATCCTTAAGGCCATCACCATCAAAGTCAGCACACAAAATTGCATTCACCGGGGCAAATTGCGCCTGGGCAGGGAGAAAATGCATTTTAAATTTTTCATTGCCAAGGTTTTCTATCCAGGCACTTCTCGTTTCATCACATGTTAAAATCTGCAGGTCTTCATTATTAAGAAAAATATCTTCCACGGATGCTTTTGGAAAATCACGATTCAGGAGGAATCGCTTTTTTATCGACGGAATCTGCGTCGCCAACTGATCCCTGTTTATTGATGGAGACAAGCGCCGCTGACCATCCTCATCTTTGATATAGTAAAACATGACTGGATCGATGCTTCCATTATTATCGATGTCTTTAGCATACACCTTCATCGGATAATCCGGAGTCGTTTGATAATTGCAGTTCGAACCGAGATTGCCTGCTATAAGATCAGTATCGCCATCTCCATCTACATCCGCCGCAATTAGGCTACGCCACTGACCCTCCATATTACGCAAACCGGTGCTTGCAGTAATTTCAGTCAATCTGCGTCCACTGTTTTTAAAGAACCTTATTGGCATATACTCACCGGCTACAATAAGATCAGGGTATTTGTCATTGTCGATATCAGCCCACTGCGCAGCGGCTACCATTCCAGCCCTCGACAATTCGGGGCATATTTGATTCGTTACGTCGGCGAAGATGCCGTTACGGTTCTCCAACAAATAACTAGCTGGTGATAAAGGATACCTTTTCGACACCCGTCCACCGATGAACAGGTCCAGGTCGCCATCCCCATCATAATCCGCGGAAGCCACGCAACCGGCAATAGTTCGCACATTCGATGGGATCGCATCGGGATTTACAGTGAATTTCGCCTTGCCATCATTTATGTATAAACGAGGCTGATAATATCGTGAAGTGTCACTGAAGCGCATGTCACCATAAGTAACCAGTAAATCCAGGTCACCGTCGTGGTCTGCATCGAAGAGTTCACTGTCTTCATCTTCCTCATATTTTAACCCTGTCGACAAGTCTCTTTGGCCGAAAGTGCCAAACCTTGTTTGCGTAAACAACTGTCCGTTAGAGTTGAAGCCCGCCCCAATATAAAAATCGGTAAACCCATCCTTATTAATATCCCCTGTTGAAATAAAAGGACCCATTTGAGAATATTTTTGCGGGAGTAACCGTTGTTCGGCGTAGTCGTTAAATATATAATCTGAGTGTTTATAACTGGAGTCCATAAATCCGGAAATCTCTGTGAAGATCTTTGGATCAGTGTTTGAGCCGACCTGCCAGGTGTCGACCGCATTTTTGTGTGCTAACTGATAAATTGAATCGGCTCTTAGTTTTAGTAGCACCTGTTTTCTGTTATCGGGCCACACCACAACTACTGAGTCAACTGTTCCATTGCTGCCCGTCCCAAACAAAAGTTTGGTGTCGACAGCAGACAAATAACCCCGAATAGGAAATTGCTCCTGCAACTGCGATCTGCCGGCATCATAAACAAAAACCTTCGCCCCGATACCATGCCTGTTCAGGCTGTCACCTTCGAGATTAAATCCAATGCTATGACGCCCGACCGATTTACCTGGCCGATTTTGTCTGTTAATTAAAATGAAGGCCTCTTTATTGATATTGTTCACCACTAAATCGAGATCGCCATCGTTATCCAGATCAGCATAAGCAGCACCATTCGACATAGATTTCTGACTGGTCCCGGATGCCTCGGTGATGTCTGAAAATGTGTAATCGCCGTTATTGACGAACAAATAATTTGGAATCTCAACATGATCGAGAGCCTCCAATTTATCACGTAACGTTTGTTTAAACTGCTCTTCTGTTCCTGACCCCGGATGCTGACTGAATTGAATAAAATCAGCATTGACAAAATCTCTACCGATCCCGTTTGTGATATACACATCCTTACGCCCATCGATATCGAAATCAGCGAATAAAATGCTCCAGCTCCAATCCGTTTCGCTGATACCTGCCAATTGGCCTATTTCACTGAAAAAAGGAATTGCCGAGTCACCTTTTTCATAGCTTCCGTTATTTAGCTGCAACACGTTGCGTGTGAACTCAGGGGAATAACCGAGACTTCTTTCCGCCTGGTACCGCTCATAATTCATAAAAGAAAATGACTGTTTCTTCCGGGAGTTATTTTCAGGCATCATATCGACAGATGCAAAATCAATCCTTAGGTCGTTGTCGATATCAGCCGCATCGCAACCCATGCTGCTGTAACTTTGATGCCGGGTCGATGCATCAAGCGTATTTGTAAACGTTCCGTTCTTATTGTTCAACCATAAATCATCGTTGGAAACAAAGTCATTACTTACAAAAACGTCCGGAAAACCGTCCATGTTAAAATCGGATACGGAAACGCCTAACCCATATCCATCCTCAATTATACCAGCTTCCCTTGAAACATCCGTAAATGAAGGATGACCGTTTTCAACACCATTGTTTCTGTACAACTTATCATTAGCAGCGGATCGGCCGGTCAAATTTTTGGGAAAAAGATAGTTGGCGGAGTATGAGGCATTCAGCATGTAATTGGCCAAATACATATCGAGATCGCCGTCTTTATCATAGTCAAAGAATACAGCCTGTGTTGAATAGGAGGTATCAGCTAAACCGTAATCGAGGGCCCCTTCTTTGAAAGTATTATTGTGTTGGTTAATAAGAAGGATATTGGGGGCCCGGGTGCCCAAATTCTTTCCGAAGGTGCACAGATAGATGTCATCATATCCGTCTGCGTTAATATCGACAACGCTGACCCCGGTGATCCAGTCACTCGTGGACAGTCCCGCGGTTGTGGTTATATCCCTGAACCGGTTATTACCCAGGTTGAGGTAAAGCATGCTGCTCACCTGGTTTCCGGTAAATAAGATATCCTTCAACCCATCATTATTTACGTCCAGGATGCCGACACCACCACCCATGTACGCAAACTCGTTTAACGCTTGTCCGGGCATTTTCGCCTCATCGATAGTGTTTTTAAATTTTACGTGCGACTCGTTCGAAGGCAAAAATTCAAATAATGTATTTGGGTTGTGTTGACGGCAACCCGTTCCAAATACAAGAACGCAGGAAATTAATATAATAATACTGGCAAACTTCATGCAATCGTTCGAATCGTTGTTATCTATTATTATACCTAGTCTACCCTGAACCAATCAATATCGACAACACCACCTGATACTTTCGTTGCATAATTGAACAAACAGAACTTGTTCCCGGTGAACATCTTCAGGTTGAACAGCATCGCCAATTCGTTTCCGATGGACATATAGGTTTTGTTATCAAGACTATATTGAAAACTGGCCTTTCCGCTCGCGTTCGACGCTATAGTCTTGAAGTATACCACAGATTGATTAATAGTGGCAGAGTCAATTATCTCTCCGTCATTGACCATCAGGATGTGCCGGGTTGCGGCATTTTGCTTCACTCCAACATATGCGTACGGCATTTGGAACACGGCCATACCTGCTATGTCACCCTCTTTCATGTGACTTATGTCAATTTTTGTGGTCGCGATTGTTGGAATATGTTGATCGCGTTTCGCAAAAGGCCGCTGTGTAATAGTGTTGCGGGCCATTAGCAAATCACCAGAAATTCCGGAAGTCATTAATCTAAGAAATCCGGGTTTCGTTTTAAGGGACCACCTGCTCGAGTCAGGATTATGATTCCACCCCCATTGTTTACCTAATGGAATATCATTGAACTCATCTGAGGTTGGAAGATCAATTGAAGGATAGATTTTGCCAACGTTTGGCTTCTTATGAGTAACAACCGCTCTTCCATTTACACCAACCATCGGAAAACCTCCCGTCCATGTGACCGGTTGCAAAGATGGAAATCTACCAAAGGGTCCACTGTCCACAAACAAAATAGTCCACCACTCTCCGGTTTGCGTTTCAATTAAGGCACCTTGATGAATCCCATAATTTAGTTTTTGAGTTGTATCATAAATAGCGATTCTTTGTTCGTATGGCCCATAGATACTCTTCGAACGCAAGGCGACCTGGATCCCGTCCCGGCCGCCGTAGGTGCAGTATAAGTAATAATAACCTTTTATTTTGTACACGTGAGCACCCTCAAGGCCTTTCCTGAGATTACCAGCAAAAACCAATGAATCCCGTCTCACGGGGGCCAGGTTTGAATCGACTTCCGTAATCGAGATGTTGCTGTAACCATGAGCTACGTACACTTTCCCATCATCATCAAAGAATAAGCCCGCATCATAATACCCTTTTGCCAGGTGAGTGACCTTCCACGGACCCTGGGCATTATCCGCCGTACACATAAATCCGCCCTCGTCCAGGGTGATAAACAACAGATAGAATTTTCCTTTATGATATTTTAAACTCGTCGCCCACTGCCCGCGGCCATACCGATTGCATGAGTCCAGGTTATAACATTTATTAACGTCAAAGCGCTGAATAGCGTTGCTGCTGTATTCCCAATTGACCAGGTCGTGCGATTTTAAAATGGTAACACCGGGAAAAACAAACATGGTTGTTGTGACCATATAATAGTAATCACCAACCCGTATGACATCTGGATCTGGAAAATCCGCGGAAATAAGAGGATTTGTATAAGTACCGTTCGCGCTATCGCCGTCTAGGAACTGCCCGCAAACACGAAACGCTGAAGCAAACGACAGACATAATAAGACAGCAATACCTATCTTCTTCATATCGCAGTTTTTTGGTCAATTTACCAGTACAAAGCAATCTGTCAGTATTCCAACCTATCCGTGCGCTATTCTCAGCATTAAAGCGAACGAATATTATACGTCATTTGTACGTTTAATATTAAAAGTAAAGTAAATTTCCCATTTAGAACCGATTGCAAATATTTTTTTTACCGGGGGCCAGCCGCCCCCTGTAAATTCCTCTTACCCAATGGCCAGACATTAAACTTAGGCTAAGGGAGCGCAATATTAAATAGTATGAAACAGAATATGTACCGCAAAAAAGCGCAGCCTCCGGATCCGAAACAGAAAGGAAAAAATGCGCAATCGGTTACAATTTATTTTAATTATCATTGCCTGCTGTTAGCAACAAAGTGCCAAATGCCCTCCGGATTGCTTGCAACAAACAACTCAAATGTTTTACTGTACACAACATCTTCCTTGTCCAAACAAGCTCTCCGTGCATTGACAGGTATTGTTAACAGGCCGGTTAGAACTTAAGCGTGGTTAACTGTCGCCGCAGTGCATTGGGGTAATCCGGCCAACAAATTGCAAAAACATAAAAACCACTCAAGTGATGAAAAGATCGCAACTGATACCAACCCTTTCATGGGTACTTGGGTTTCTTTTCGCGCTGCAAAGTCAACCGGCAAAAGCGCAGTCTAAATCGTCCTTAAAAGACGTTTTCCAAAAAGATTTTTTAATCGGGACGGCTGTGAACACAGTACAGATAGAAGGAAGTGATACCGCTGCAGCAAGGGTTATAAAACAACATTTTAATGCTGTAACGCCGGAAAATATCATGAAGGCTGAAATAATACACCCTGCATGGAACACCTATTCTTTTGACTTCGCTGATCAGCTCGTGGCTTTTGCGCAAAAAAATAAACTAAAAGTAAATGCACATACTTTGATATGGCACAGCCAGTTGCCAGGTTTTATGAATCATATGGAAAACAGGGATTCCGTAAAACTATACTTCATAAACCACATCTCAACCATTGCAGGTCGCTATGATGGTAAAGTGTATTCCTGGGACGTAGTTAACGAAGCATTAAATGAAGATGGCACTTTACGAAATTCGATCTTTCTTAAAAAGCTCGGCCCGGGTTATATAGTCGAAGCATTCCGCCTCGCGCAAAAAGCTTCCCCTCAGTCTAGACTCTACTATAACGATTACAACATCGAACAACCGAAGAAAAGAGCAGGGGCTATCGCCTTAATTAAAGAGATACAAAAAGCTGGTGTCCGAATTGACGGTGTGGGTATACAGGGGCATTGGAAAAACGGTAGTGTGCCCCTAAGAGAGATTGACGAAAGCATAAAAGAGTTCAGTGCACTTGGTATCGACGTGATGTTGACAGAGCTCGATTTAACTGTGTTGCCGAACCCATCGGACATTGCAATTGCCGATGTATCAGTGACAGCGAAAGGCAGTATTGAAATGGACCCATACAGAAAAAATTTACCTGACTCGGTTCAGGATATGCTATCTCAATCATACCAGGATTTATTTGGACTCTTGCTCAGGAATAAAAAGAACATCAGCCGGATCACATTCTGGGGAGTAAATGACGCGCAATCGTGGCTAAACAATTGGCCCATCCGCGGCAGAACAAATTATCCGTTGTTATTCGACCGAAATTTCAGGCAGAAGCCAGCTTATGATAAAATTATCCAAATCGCTACACGCTATTAAAATAATTATATGGGCATCAAGGATGATATAGAACCGGGGGCGACTACCGCAAAAATTGGCGAACATTCGAGAGTTTTGACAATTTCCGAAAAAGTAGGTTACAGCCTTGGCGACCTTGCGGCCAACCTGGTGTTTCAAACTTTAGTGACCTACCTCGCCTATTTTTACACCGACATCTATGGTCTTAAGACAGAACATGCGTCTGTAATGATCCTGGTCATTGGATTGATTGCGGCGTTTTGTTTCAATCCGATTATCGGTGCGATGGCTGACAGAACAATCACCAGGTGGGGCAAGTTCAGACCCTGGATCCTGTTTACGGCTATTCCACTAGGTCTTGTAGCCCTTCTTGCATTCAGTACACCGAATTTTACCTATCCCGGAAAAGTGATTTACGCAATCATTACCTATACATTATTACTATTACTGTACGCCGCAAACAATCTTCCTTACGCTGCCCTGAGCGGAGTTATTACTGGGAACATGAACGAAAGGAACAGCCTGTCGTCTTATCGGTTTGTCGCGGTGATGGTCGCTCAGTTCTTTGTACAGGTATTCATGCTTTCGATCATAGAAACTGCCGGCCATGGCGACAAATCAGCGGGCATAGAAAAAGTAATGACGTGGCTAGCAATTATTGGGACAGCCATGCTGATTATTACTTTTATCTCAACCAGGGAGCGCATTGTTCCAAAACCAGAGCAAAAATCAAGCGTAAAGGAAGACCTAAACGACCTTGCCAGGAACAAACCGTGGTTGCTCATGTTGTCAGTTACAACGCTGGTGTTTATCACACTTGCTATGAAAGGTGGGTCATATGTTTACTATTTCAAAAATTATGTTGATAAGGAACGTCTCACCATATTCGTTACTCCTATCGTTCAGTCTCTTTCTGGTATTGGCTTGAATGTTTTCGGCGAAGACCCGGTTTCGGCCGGATTCGGCTTGTTTAATGCAGGGGGCATCATTTTCATGATTTTGGGCATCACCTTATCCAAAAAATTCGCAGATAAATATGGAAAACGTGATGTCTTCAGGCTTTGCCTTTTTATTTCAACTTTGTTCATATTGGCGTTTTATTTCATGTCTCCGGATTCAGTCCCGTTGATGTTCGCGTCACAGATTTTACACGGATTTTTTTACGGCTTTACTATCCCCTTGTTGTGGGCAATGATTGCAGATGTTGCCGATTACAGTGAATGGAGAAATAACCGACGGGCGACTGCAATAATCTTTTCCGCAATGATGGTCGGCTTAAAGGCGGGACTTACCCTTGGCAGCGCGATACTGACCTGGGTACTGGATTTATATCATTATGTGCCAAACAATCCCATGCAAACGCCTGAGGCAATTAAGGGTACAAAGATGCTGGTTAGCGTGTACCCTTCCATTCCGTTTCTGATTGGGGTAGGCTTGTTGTCTTTTTATGTAATTAACAAGAAAATGGAAGTGCAACTTGAGACGGATCTAAAACAACGAAGAAGTGTTCGACCGGAGGTCGTTTAGCGGCAATTGGCTCTACTCGGGCCGCTATATTTTTAAAAATTTCAACGGATTTTATGCCTGAAAATAGCGTGCAACATATCAATTTTGATGATCTGGACAAGATGGCGGTGTCGAAGCCGCTGGTGGGAAATATGTATACCGCTGACCCATCTGCGCATGTGTTCGAGGGGAAGATTTATGTCTATCCGTCGCACGATATTGACGGCGGCGAAGCGTTTGACGATCTTGGAAGTCATTTTGCCATGGAAGACTATCATGTGATTTCTATGGATTCGCCTTCAGGCAACGCAAAAGACAATGGAGTTGCTTTGCATGTCAAAGACGTACCATGGGCCTCTAAACAGATGTGGGCCCCCGATGCAAATGAAAAAAATGGAAACTACTACCTTTTTTTTCCCGCAAAAGACAAGGAAGGCATTTTCCGGATTGGAGTTGCCATAAGTGATTCACCAATCGGCCCATTCAGATCACAGCCCAATCCAATAGAAAATAGCTTTTCGATCGATCCCGCAGTTTTCAATGATGACGATCGACGCTACTACATGTATTTTGGCGGACTCTGGGGCGGGCAGCTCCAACGATGGAGGACTGGCGTATTCAATGCTGTGCAGCCCGATAGCCCAACAGCGCACCTTCCGACAGCTGATGAACCCGCTTTATGCGCAAAAATCGCGAAACTGTCTGACGATTTACTTGCTTTTGCCGAAGATCCAAAAGACGCTGTCATCCTTGACGAGAGCGGCACCCCTTTGCTTGCGGGAGATACTCAGCGACGCTTCTTTGAAGCGCCGTGGATGCATAAGTATAATGGGCAATACTATTTCTCTTATTCAACCGGAGATTCACATTTTATCTGTTATGCAATTGGGGACAACCCGTACGGACCTTTTACCTACGCCGGCAAAATCCTTGAACCTGTAGTTGGATGGACAACTCATCATTCTATTGTCGAGTTTAAGAATGACTGGTATCTGTTTTATCACGATAGTAGTTTAAGCAGAGGAGTCACTCATCTTCGTAGCATCAAGGTTCTCAAAATAGAACACGATGAAAGTGGTTATATAAAAACAATACAACCATACGGGAATATGAGAATTGGCTAAAATGGAGATCTTATTTACCCAGCCTTAACCGCTGACCAATTTAGGGGGCATCATAAATTGGCAATCACACAATAATTATGAGGATATCATCAATTATTTAATAAAATACCAGGCATGAAACAGCTTTTCGTTTCCACTGCATTTGCTTTATTGTTACTACATGAAGTCAAGGCTCAGAACATTATCAGGCACGCGCCAATCGGGTTTGACTCGGTGCAGAAAGGTATTCCACATGGCAGGATTGACACCATTAAGTACAAATCAAAAACCGTTGGTGTAACTCGGCGCGCACTTATTTATACCCCTCCAGGATACTCCAGGAAGAAACGATATCCGGTCTTGTATTTGTTGCATGGGATTGGCGGCGACGAAAAGGAGTGGTTCACAAATGGCCATCCGGAAGTGATCCTGGATAACTTGTACCAGCAGAAACAAGCGGAGCCAATGATCGTTGTACTGCCTAATGGAAGGGCAATGAAAGACGACCGGGCTACAGGCAACGTTTTTGACAGTGCCAAGGTGGTGGCCTTTGAAACATTCGAAAAAGACCTCCTCAACGATCTTATTCCTTTCATCGAAAAACGCTACCCCGTTCTTACTGACCGGGAGAATCGGGCAATTGCAGGCTTATCGATGGGTGGAGGTCAATCTTTAAATTTCGGTCTTACAAACCTTGATGAGTTCGCATGGATCGGGGGTTTCTCATCGGCCCCGAACACAAAAGCGCCGGAAACTCTTGTTCCGGACGCAGATAGAGCAAGACAGCAGATAAAATTGCTTTGGATCTCATGCGGCGATGCAGATGGGTTGTTAGGCTTTAGTAAACGCACACACGAATATCTTGTCGGCCACGACATACCACATATCTTCTACCTTGAACCAGGAGTACATGATTTCGCGGTATGGAAGAACAGTTTTTATTTGTTTTCTCAACTCCTTTTTAAAACTGTTGATGTTTCAATGTTTAATAAATATAGCCTGGCGGGATTACCAGCTTCTACCAACGTACGCAATGCAAAATACCCCCAAATACTGCCGGATAACAGGGTAATCTTTCGCATCCAGGCGCCGGCAGCCGGTAAGGTGCAGATTGATCTGGCAAAGAAGTATGATTTGACCAAAGATACCAGCGGCAATTGGTGGGTAACAACTGATTCCGTGAGCGAAGGTTTTCATTATTATTCCTTAATCATGGACAGCGCCTACGTTACGGACCCTGGCAGCGAAACGTTTTATGGAATGGGCAGAATGGCGAGCGGAATCGAGATTCCTTTCGGGGGCGGCGATTATTATGCATTAAAAGACGTGTCGCACGGTGATGTAAGAATTAAGCAATACTATTCTCCTGTGACCCGGTCATGGAGACAATTGTATGTATATACGCCACCGGGCTATGATTCAAATGCAACTGCCAAATATCCGGTATTATATATTTTACATGGCGGAGGAGAAGATGAACGAGGCTGGGCAATGCAGGGAAAAACGAACCTGATCCTGGACAATCTTATCGCAATCGGAAAAGCAAAGGCGATGCTGATTGTCATGCCGGATGCCAATATTGGCATGGGAGGATTTAATGGCAGCGGCATTGAGGCTTCTTTGAAAATGTTCGAAAGCGAATTGAAGCAATCCATCATTCCTTTTGTGGAGAATAAATTTCGGGTATTGGCTGATGCAAACAACCGGGCCCTCGCAGGCTTGTCACTTGGAGGATTGCATACATTGTATACTGGCGTCAATAACACAAATATGTTTTCTTATCTCGGCGTTTTTAGCTCTGGATGGATTGCGCCCATGATGGCAAATTTTGCCGATACCCAGTATAAATTCATGGAAGGAAATGCAGACAAAATAAATAGCAACTTAAAGGCATTCTGGATCTCACAGGGTGGAAAGGAAGATATTGCTTACAAAAATTGCCAAATAATGCTGGGGAAGTTGCAGGAATTAAAAATAAAGCATACTTACCATGAATATCCTGGCGGGCATACATGGCCGGTTTGGCGAAATAATTTATACAATTTTGCACCGCTGCTTTTCAAATAACATTTGCCTCACACAAGAAATCCGGGTAAATGGTCAAATGCCAGACCGGCAACGAGTAACCGGAACTCAGATGGTTTTTTCAGGTAAGTGAGAAGTTTTCTCTTAAATTACGAATCGCTGAATCGTTTAAAGCTTCAGAAAAGTAAACGCATAAATCTATGAGAGCAGCACTATTCTTCGTTTTGTTAGTTCTGTCGGCCAGTTCCTTCGCGCAACGATCGCCGACCCGCGCAACACGTTTGCGGATAGCGAACGAAATGGAACGTTCGATACAGACCGAGCTGCTGAATAAATGGTATCCGCAGTCGGTGGATAAGGCATATGGCGGATTTCTCTCCACCTGGACTTATGACTTCAAATCCACGGGCGAGCAGGATAAATTCATTGTAACGCAGGCACGTCATACCTGGTCAACCGCGAAAGCGGCAGGGCTGTATCCAAGCGTTCCCTACTATCTCAAAGCATCGAAACACGGCTTCGTTTTTTTGCGTGATGTGATGTGGGACCGGGAGTATGGTGGATTTTATAACCTGGTTACCAGGCAGGGAGTAGTGAAAGAAGAGCCTAAGGCAGCCAAGGACGCTTACGGCAACGCATTTGGGATCTACGCACTGTCGGCATACTACAAAGTCTCGCACGACACCGCCGCATTGGAACTCGCGAAAAAGGCCTTTCAATGGCTGGAAAAACATAGCCATGACCCCGTGCATAAGGGATATTTCCAACATCTGAAACGCGATGGGACGCCAATCGTCCGGCCAGCGGATGCCCCCTCCCTATCGGATATCGGTTACAAGGATCAAAACTCGTCGATCCATTTGCTCGAAGCATTCACCGAACTGTACGGTATCTGGAAAGACGAAACGGTACGGGAGCGGCTGTCGGAAATGTTATTGCTCATCAGGGATAAGATTACAACGCCAAAGGGATATCTCACGCTCTTCTTTCAGTCGGACTGGATGCCCGTTTCATTCCGCGATTCAACCGACGACGTCATAAAAAGCCATAAATCTCTCGATCATGTGTCCGCAGGTCACGACATCGAAACCGCATTCCTTATGATCGAAGCCTCGCACGAGCTCGGTTTACAAAACGACACTACCACATTGAAGGTAGCTAAGAGAATGGTGGACCATTCGTTGCACAATGCATGGGACAGCACCGTTGGGGGTTTTTATGATGAAGGTTATTACTTTAAAGATAAGCCCGGTATCACCATTCTGCTCGACAGCAAGAACTGGTGGGCGCAGGCTGAAGGAATGAATACGCTCTTGCTGATGGCGGATCTTTTTCCCAATGACCCCATGCACTATTTCCAGCGGTTCCAGCAGCAATGGAAATATATTCAAACCTACGTAATCGATCACATGCATGGCGATTGGTATGGGGGAGGACTTGATAAAGAGCCCCAACAAAAAACCGCGCTCAAGGGGCATATCTGGAAGGCGACTTATCACCAATTCAGGGCACTGTTCAACTGCGTTGCTCGTCTGAAGGCACCACGAGGAACGAGTAACGAAGCTCACAATAAATAAAACTTAGAGGCCACCACTACGATTAACAAAAATTGTTGATCGAAAAGCAAATGCTGAATTATTCGTCGGGCATCATTTTGGCAATGCGGAGTTTGGGCGTTGGTCTTTGCTCCTCGTGGCCAAACTCACTAAAATTACATAGTGCTTTTTTATGAGGCTTCTATGACGTCATATGTTTTTATTTCGCCACAAGAAAGTTCACGAGCTTTTGTTTTCTTGAATCAACCTGTTCGTATGTTTACCGTGGATCCGCTGCAACAGAAATTGCTTAACTTCTCTGAAATTTGAAGCTATGTATGAATTGTCCCACTCTCGGCGCCATTTCATCAGGAATACGGCGCTTGTTTCCATTGCAGGAATGACATCGCCTGTCATTGTATTGGGTAAGATCATGCCCGAGCCGAAGAAAAAATTAGGCGTAGCACTGGTCGGTCTCGGCAACTACAGTAAAAGCATCCTTGGAAAAGCCGTAAGTGAGGCTGAGCTGTGCTATCTGGCAGGAGTCGTTTCAGGCTCGCCTGCAAAAGCCAAAGCCTGGTCGAAGCAATATGGCTTCCCTGAAAAGAACATCTACGACTACAACAATTTTCGGAATATCGCCGAAAATAAAGACATTGACATCGTATATGTCGTAACGCCAAATAGTCTCCATGCAGCACATACGATTACCGCCCTCGAAGCGGGCAAACATGTCATCTGTGAGAAGCCCATGGCCATGACTGCGGCCGAGGCCATGCTCATGATCGAGGCAGCCAAAAAGGCCAAGAGGAAATTGGCGATCGGCTACCGCATGCACTACGATCTCAGTTTCAATGAGGCCAAAAGGCTCGGACAGGGCCAGGTTTTTGGGCCTGTCAACTATATCGAAGCTGCGCTCGGCTACTCTTTCGCGCCAGCTGTAGATTCCTGGAAAGTAAAAAAATCGATGGGCGGCGGATCGCTGTATAACCTCGGCGTATATCCCATACAAAGCGCCCGCCACGTAAAAGGATCAGAGCCCGCATTCGCCACCGCTCAGACAGCGACCAAACGAAAAGATATCTTCAAAGAAATCCCGGAAATATTTACATGGCAGTTGGAATGGCCGGATGGAACGCTGTGTAATTGTTATTCGGGACCAGTGGCATTCATCGACAGGCTCTATGCCGGCTGCACCGACGGCTTCATTGAATTGAATCCCGCGACCCAGTTCAATGGCGTGAAAGGCAGCTCGACAGCGGGGGAATTTAAATTTGAATCGGTGTTCCAGCAAAAGCTGCAGGTGGATGATTTTGCGCGCTGTATCCTCGAAAATAAAGAATCAATCGTCGGTGGACCCGAAGGATGGAAAGATATGTTGATTATCGACGCCATCTACAAAGCAATCGCTTCGGGTAAAAGGGAAAAAATAGGATAAGTCCAGACTGCCTCGGAAGTATTCGTCATCCTTCAAAAGGAGCAAGATGAACCTACTGTCAAAGACCTCATCAATCATGTTGATACAGAATTGGTATTTACCTTATCAATGATAAACCGGAAGTGAACAAGGTGTTCTAGTTCTCTTTGACCAGGGTGACATCCATTTTGTTGCAGGTGTGGATGCAGTTGCTGCAACTTCCCCTGTTGTATGCCACCTGCCGAGGAATACACCCAGTTTCTGATGCTCGGGACCAGGGGTTGAACGTTGCTCTGAAGCAGTTTTTTAGTTTTTCATTTTTCCGCATTTGACACGATAACTTATACAATAGAAGCAACGGTTTTTCCAGACCGAAGTTTTGTTAACGAAACAATTCCTAGACAAAGTGTAACAATTCCACAGATAAGTGACACTACCTGCATTCCGTTAATAAATGCCTGATTTGCTTCACTAAGAAATGAATTGCGAAGAGCTTCGGAAATAAGATGGGACTGTGCTATTGCCTCCGCCAATGTTTGTTTAGCAGAGTCTGCAACGTTTGGCGAAATACCGGCTGGGAGATTATCCGTTAAATTGCTTCGGTAAATGGCAGTTCCCACAGTTCCTAAAACAGCAATGCCAAGCGCCCCGCCAAACTCTGAACCTGTTTCAGAGATGGCAGAAGCAGCACCGGCTTTTTCGGGTGGAGCAGCACCTACTATTATATCCGTTGTAAGTGTAAATACCAGTGAAATGCCCAGACTGTGTATAGTTGACGCGGACACAAGCAATATTATTCCAGAGTCAACGGTTACCTGGGCAAGTATCCCAAAACCGATAGCAGCTAACAATAATCCCGTGCCAATTACATTTACCGGATGAGTCTTGCGTACTATTACCGGTGCAAACATTGAACCTACAATAAAAGCTAAGAAGAAAGGTAATGACCAAAGCCCGGCCTCTATTGGTGTAAACCCTTTTACTAATTGCATATATTGAAAGGTGAAAAAGAAAGTTCCGAAAAACACAAAAGTTGCCAATGTATAGATTAATAGCGAGGCGCTGAAAGATGGCGTTCGAAAGAGCTTTAGATCTATTAATGGATTTGAAAGTTTTTTCTGTCTTCGTAAGAATAGCGTTCCAATAATAACTCCTGTCAGGATGGAGACTAAAGGCAGCCAGCCGAATCCATTTTCAGCTATTTTTTTAAGGCCGAAAATAACAGAAAGTACCGCTACCAATGAAAGTATTGCGCTGAAAAAGTCTAAACTTCCGGCTTCAGGGTCCCGATATTCCGGTAAAAGAATTGGGCCAAGCACAAGCAGCAGTACCATCACCGGTACCGCAATCAGGAATACCGAACCCCACCAAAAGTTCTCCAGCAGTGCACCTCCAATCAGCGGGCCAATTGCAGCACCAACAGAATAGCTGGCAATCCATACACCAATAGCAACTGTGCGTTGTTTAGAATCATGAAACATATTTCGGATTAAGGATAAAGTTGAAGGAGCTAAAGTTGCGCCTGCTATTCCCAACAGGGCACGGGCAGCGATAAGCATTTCTGCACTGTTGGTAAAAGCGGCAAATATAGAAGCAATACCAAATGCGCCTGCGCCAATCATTAACAATTTTCTGCGCCCGATTCTATCTCCCAAAGTGCCCATTGTAATTAGAAATCCGGCTACCATGAATCCATATATGTCAATAATCCATAGCAATTCCGAACTGCTGGGTTTAAGGTCCTTACTTAGATGAGGCACGGCCAAATTCAATACCGTAAGGTCCATTGAATAAAGCATACAGGGAAGAGCAATCACAGCCAGCCCAATCCATTCCCGCTTACCTGCCCTGGGTGGGTAATTGTCGGTGAGAGTTTCTTTCATAATATCCATTGTGTGTATTTTATAACCTCCTCACCAACTCGTCCATCAGCATGATGAACTGTTTTTCAGTTTTCTCGTTTTTTATGCGATAAATTTAAAGAATCAAAAGACCAACCCAGGGGGCATAAGCGACAATAAAAGGGGCAATTACGCCAATCGTAAATAAGATATGCTAATCAACCACAGCAGTAAACGTGTTCAAATTTTTAAATTGGGAACTAAAAGGACTTAACAAGTACATTTAACTTTGGTTGCCTTTGCCGTATTAACTAATTATTATGGAACATTTGCCGAGAAAGTCGTATTTATTATAATCAGACTTAAGTTCATTGAATTAAAGTAAAAATCTTATGCATACGACTGAAGCCCTAATACCCCTTATAAAGCTTGATCTGATTCAGACCCTTGCAATTGCCGGTATTGTTTACTTACTAGGAATGATACTCAAAAGGAAAATAAATATTCTGGAACGACTCAACATACCATCCGCTGTTTTAGGGGGCTTAATTTTTGCTGTTTTCAATCTCATTGCTCACGACAGGTTACTGAATATCAATTTCAATACTTCCATGCAACCATTGTGCATGATGCTTTTTTTTACTTCGATTGGGACTAATGCAAGTTTGGCCTTGTTGAAAAAAGGAGGAAGGCCGGTTGTGTTGTTCCTGGTTATTTCATCAGCATTTTGTGTACTTCAGAACCTGGTTGGAATAGGGGTCGCAACATTATTTGATGTACCAAAACTCTTTGGTATAATGGCCGGTTCGGTAACGTTGGTCGGAGGGCCTGCGACGGGATTAGCATTTTCCCCTTTATTTGAAGAAATGGGATTAAAAGGCGCTGAAACAATTGCCATTACCTCTGCAACATTTGGAATTGTTTTCGGGGGATTGCTCGGCGGCCCCGCAGGAACATTTCTAATTCAGAAATTCCAGTTAAAGAAGGAGACACAAAAAATTGACGAGCAGGCTAAGGCTGAATTGGCTGAAACTGATGAAACACTTAGCATTGACACGACACATGAGAACTCAGGTTTTACAATAAGTCTTATCAATACGATTATCATCATGGGTTTGGGAGGTATTGTGAGTTTGTATATTGCAAAACTCGGAGTAACACTTCCGGCATATATTGGTGCTATGATTGTTGGTGCTATTTTCAGGAACATCAACGACAAAACACAATGGATTCAATTTGATCAGAAGTCAATTGATTTTGCCGGCGGAATCGCATTGAATATTTTTCTTACTGTTGCATTAATGGATTTGAAACTTTGGGAACTGTTCCATCTTGCCATACCGCTTTCAGGAATACTTGTAACCCAGGTAGTAGTAGCAATTTTATTTGCATTAACGATAACATTCCTGAGTATGGGTAAGAATTATGAATCTGCGGTAATGTCAAGTGGCTTTATTGGATTTATGCTGGGAACTGTTGCCAATGCAATGGTCGTTATGAAAACGATCGTGGCTAAATATGGTGCTGCCCCACGCGCCTTTCTTGTTGTTCCTCTGGTAGGTGCATTTTTTATTGACTATGTGAATGCACTTGTAATAACTGTTTTCGTAAATTTTTTGAAGTAAATTAATCCCCCATCATTCCCGAACATTGGAAGCATAACGCCCGATCAGCTCAGCCAGGATTTCCGGCTGCTCAATCATTAGCCAATGTTCGCTGTCTTTTGATGATCTCACTTTTCGCATTCATGCACCCATGTGCTCGCAGATCTTCGGCAATCCTGGAACCGATCTTCCCGAAAAATGATTTTTCACCTGCGGCCCATACTACCGGGATGTCGATCGGGTTATGCGGCGATGCATTGAACTTTGCATTCGCTGGAAAAGCACGGTAGAATTCCAACCCAGCGCGCAAATGATCCGGCCCGGCATACGCCGTCGCATAATGAGCTATATCGGCACCGCTGAAATGTTCGGGAGGGAAAATGTAGCGGAAATAAACACCCTGCCGACCCGCAAGAAGCTGCTCGGGAAGGCCCGGCGTTTGATGAAAGGGAATGTGCCAGAATCCAGGACCAGCTATGCTCTGCTCCCATGGCTCGATTCCAGGAAGAGGCACATCGAGGGTCATCACTCCACGCGTGGCTTGCGGATAAAGCCGTGCAAAAGCATAAGCTACCATCCCACCGATGTCGTGGCCAACGATGTATACTTGCTCCAGCTTAAGTCGCTGCGTGAGTTGATGAATGTCCTCCGCCATGTTTGGAGATTCATAACCACCAGCTGTAGCTGAAGAACCACCCACGCCGCGCAAATCAACAGCAACAACCGTAAATTTTTTTGCCAGTAGCGGCATCAACTTGATGATAAAGCATACCAATCCATTGGAAACCCATGAAGCAAGATTATCGCAGGACCATTTCCGCCACGAACATAGTGAAGTGTTGTACCATTTACGTTTGCGGTGTTGGAAATGAAACCCTTTCCAAGCTTCTCCACTAGCTGCCCAGTAGTCGGATTATGCTGCGCGATTGTTGTGCTAGCGAAAGCGAGAGACATATTAATGCTATCATTGCCGGGGGACTTTCTCCGATGCTCATATTATTCGATTACCATGAAATATTTTTTTTCCCTCATAAATTCTTATGGTTCAATGCTATGCTGCTTGGGCCATGGCCTCCCTTTACCAGTTTCGCATAACAATTTGATGCTTTTCATAAATTGCCCCCATGTATAACTGCATTCAGCGAACATAGGCGTATATTCTTTCCAATCATCATGATGAAAAATCAGGAGAGTGCTTTTGTCAAAATTTTTTTGCTGCTCTATCTGACCCTGCAATTCAGGTCGGGATTTCGATAGGGATTCCTTATTTCCTTCTATAAGCTCGAAGGAAAGGTGAGTCCCAACCCACTCTTCCTCACCTTTAAGGCAGGTCCATTTGACCAACCTGGATGGTTTCAGTTGTGTAATTTTCATTTCTTTGAAGTAATCCGGGCCAAATGGAATACGTGCAATGCTATCGAGCTCCGGCTTTTGCGTTTACCCCCGGAGTCCACCAGGCCGATAATCCTTCCTCGCTGGTAATTGCATTGTAAATTTGTTCAGCGGACGCTCCGATCAAGTAGTTCGTGATGAATGTTTGGCATTTTGAGATGATTTAATTTTTATAATGGCTACCATAGTGATCAAAACTCCTGCCGTAAACAAAGAAATTCGGGGCATGAAATGGACTTTATAAGCAGGTTGTTTTGTGACATATGATATATTTGTTTCGGTACCTTCAAATGAAGATAAAAATGACACAGATGAAACACCTTACCATATTGGTTCCGCAAGTGCGGAACAACATTATCACCATTGCCGCCTTATATGAAATATTTGCAAACGCCAATGCATATTGGGTGGAAACAGGCAGAACGGA
Organism: uncultured Chitinophagaceae bacterium; assembly: GCA_963808065.1. Classification (GTDB taxonomy): domain Bacteria; phylum Bacteroidota; class Bacteroidia; order Chitinophagales; family Chitinophagaceae; genus Flavitalea. The sequence goes on along the minus strand of CAWEEK010000001.1, from coordinate 2,036,818 downwards.
ATTGTTTGCGATCGAATTAGCGGGTATCGTCAAAAAAAGTGGATTTTGAGGGTGGTTTATTCACAGCGAAGCCACACCGTCAGCATTTCAGCTATAACCAAAACTGATCTCGTCATTATTCCTTCGATAAGCAGTCATAGTTTTCAAAATGCTGTTACTGAAAACAAATTGCTGATCGACTGGATTAAAAAGACAATATGAAAACGGTGCCGAAATAGCCAGTATGTGCACCGGCGCATTTATGCTTGCATCATCAGGCTTGTTAGATGGAAAAATTTGTTCTACACATTGGTCTGCTGCGGATACTTTCAGAACTATGTTTCCAAATGTAAACTTGCAGACTGACAAACTAATTACCGATGAAAATGGAATTTATACAAATGGTGGCGCTTATTCTTTCCTGAACCTGGTAATCTACCTTGTCGAAAAGTATTATGACAGGCAAACAGCCATTTATTGTTCCAAAATATTTCAAATTGAAATCGACAGGCAAAGTCAGTCAGCATTTATCATATTTAAAAGTCAGAAATTGCATGGGGATGAAATAATTCAACAGGCACAGGAATTTATTGAAAGCAAGCTTGATGAAAAACTATCTGTTGAAGATCTATCTTCCATTTTTGCTGTCGGCAGACGAAACTTCGATAGAAGATTTCTCAAGGCTACGGGCAATACCCCGGGAGAATATTTGCAACGAGTAAAAATTGAAGCAGCCAAGAAAGCATTTGAAACCACCCGAAAAACAATTAATGAAGTAATGCGTGAGTTGGTTATGCGGATGTGAAAGGGTTTCGGGCAGTGTTTAAAAAAATTACCGGAATGCCGCCCGCGGAATACAGGAGCAAATATAATAAGACGGCGCTCGCCTGATGAAGACACAGCTTAGGATAGTTTTTTGAAAGTGCTATCTAATTTGATCGCTTCTTTTAAAAGCTTTTTTATGGGCCTGTCATCAATCTCCTCCGCGGTCTGGTAGATTTTATAAAAAACCTGCTTGTTAGTTCCATGAGTCAGAAAGGAATCATGGTCATTTAATTTGTTCCCATACCAAAAACCTAAAAGAACTCCTGTTTTGATACCTCCCCTCGGTACAGTTGCAGGCCAAACAATACATATGCCTTTGTTGCCATAAAAAAATGGAACATTGTATGATATTTTCTCTTTGCAATATTCAGGAAGAGTTTCAATAATTATCTGTCGCAACACATCTACAATTATTTTTTCTTCTTCGGGAAGAATAGTAAACAGATCAACCAGGTTTCTAATTTTCATCGGCGTTCAAATCGAGTTTTTAAATCATTGGAGTTCTAAGTTATCACAAATTGATGTACTACTTCCAGAACGCATCTATTCATGGATGGGTAGGGCCAATCTGCTGAGACTATGATCCGATGAATATTATCGCATAAACGCGGGGAGGCTAAATGAGGTTCTTTAAAATGGGAGCATTTACCAACTCATACAGACGATTGTACCGTTTGTTTAAGGCTTAACTGCAAGCAACAAATTCTTTGAGGTCGCCACCCATCCGAAAGGCCCCTCCTGAAAGACAAGTAAAAGACTTCCTTATTAGTTCGACCAAACTTATTGCCGATCGGCTCTGCTGTGCAATCCTTAAACACTATCGAGAATAATCTCTGAACGCCGCGTCGTGAATTATGCATTGGCTACATTAATGAAGCCCTAAACGATAAACCGCATCAATCCAAGCGATCGAATCCGCTTGAAGCACAACTTGCGGGCTAATTAGTCGATGGAATGTTCATCAGCAACACCTTTGCGTGATTTTTTCAGTCTCAATTCGCTTCTGTTTGAGATGACCGGAATTCCTTCAGCCACAATCATAGATACTTCAGCTTTTTAAGCAATTCGATGGCATTAGATTCTTGGGATCCATGTCTTCGGACTTCTGATAATTGGCCCTCGCCTGGCCCTTGTCACCTGAAGCAAGATACGCTTCCCCAAGACTGTCGTAAACATTAGATGAGTTAGGAAAAAGCTTCACATTCAATTTAAACACTTCGATCGCTTCACTGGCTTTTTTTGCGGTTAGATAACTATAACCCAGCGTGTTGAGTTGATTTTCGATAGCACCTGGAGAGCCGGAATATCCGTCCATATAAACGGTCAACTGCGACACTATTTTCCATTGCCCGCCCACCTTGCTCAGCGTTCTATACTCGCGGAGATTGTTGACGAACAAAGAATCGTCCACCTTCACTTTAATAACTTGCTTATAGTCCACAACCGCAAGGTTGTTGTCCTGACGGATATTAAAACTGTCGGTATGAAACTCAGACGTCTCAAGGATAGGAAGGTTTTTAAAATTGCGGGACTGGTCCGCAATTATCGAGTCCCAGCCAATGATTCTTTCAAACCCTCCTGCGCCGGCAAACGTCCTGCTGGCAGTGGCATCCGCCACCCAGGTCACTGCCAGCCCTTAAGGTCTCTTTTCTAAGAGGACGATGTCGCCTTTTCCACAACGCGTCTGATCTCAACTTCGTCCGATGATTGCGCTCGAATCACTATATAAGCAAAATTTATAGCATGAATGAGGCAAGATATCCTGCCATTTGAAATACTAAAGTGTTTCATTGAAAGCTATTGTTAGGCGTTATTCCATGAAGGTTTTGATGCGCCTAGCAATTCTACGCAAAATTGTTGATTTGATGCTCGATTAGCATACCCCAATGCGGATTTATTTAGGCAAATCTATTTTGCCCATCTACTAACTGATTTACTACATACAACCTGATCCACGTTGTCTAACTTGCAATTTTTTACTTGATCGTTTCATAGTGCAGGGTGACAACGCCTGATTTCAGTGTTTTTGAATCTAATAATTTCAGGCTGCTTTTGGTGGTGTTGTTTGTAAAAACGCTGATACCGTTACCCAGTATAATAGGGTGTAGAGTCAATTTGTATTCATCAATCAGGCCCATGTTCATAAACGTGGTCGCCAGACCTGGACTGCCAAATATTGCCAGGTCTTTTCCCGGCTGTTGTTTCAGCTTATTTACCTCTTCTTCAATATTGTCTTTTATCAACAGAGTATTATTCCAGGTTACTTCATTCAGGGTTTTTGAAAATACAATTTTAGTCACGCCTTCCAGCCATTGGGCATGTTCCAGTGCATGCTTACTGGGATTCGGTTTCGTCAAAACAGATGGCCAGTAACTTTCCATCAATTGGTAGGTGGTTCGTCCATATACAGGTGAGCCTACTGTTTTAACCAGTTCATCGGCGTATTGCTCCAATTCTTCATTATAGGACAAAAAATCAAGTCCGTGGTTTGTGTCAGCTGCAAAACCGTCGAGCGATACATGCATAAATAAGACTAGTTTTCTCATTTTGTTGTTGTTTTATTTTGTTATAAATATTTTTAGAATTGTGTCACGCCTTATTCTCAGATTTCCTGAACCAGATCCCGCCTTGACGAGACAAAATACATAGTAATACACATAGGTTTTAACAACTAAGCAGCCATTGATGACCATATCTGTCCTGCAGCACACCAAACATGGCACCCCAGTAAGTATTTTCAGGTGGTTGGATTTCTGTTCCGCCTGAGGACAGCTTTTGATAATAGCCTTTTAGTTCATCCTCAATACTGCATCGGAGCATTAAAGAAATCGCATTGCCTCTAACCAATCCCTGCTCACTTACCATATCAGTACCTATAAGGATAAGCTGGTCGTTTACCAGGGTGCCTTGTAAAATGATCCACTTCATAGGTCCCGGCAATTGGTCAGTACCGGGTGAGTCTCCTACCGTTTGTAACGTAAGCGTACCACCGAAACAATCCCTGTAAAAGGTCATCGCTTCGCGGCAATTGCCGTTGAAAGTCAGGCAGGTATTTATTCTCGTCATTTCTTTAATTTTAGATCCGCGTTGATGATGTAAATCTATTCTCGCCGCGCGAGATTATTTGTAGGGTTTAATGACAATCATGGGGGGATATTATGTCAACCCAGTTCAATCACTTTTATGATGAAACATATTTCGATCATAGTACCGCTTGGGCAAAGCAGCCTTGTTAATATTGACGGGAGCTTGCAGATACTCTCGGAAATAAATGTGTTGCGTGCAGCAAGAGGCGAAGATCCACTGTTCCATATTCAGCTGGTAGGATTGATGCTCCAGGTTCCCCAGCGAAACGGCCTGTTCACTATAGGGCCCGATGTGTTGATACAGGATGTAAAAAAGACCGACCTCATCATTATTCCCTCTTTACAGGGGGATCAGGCTAAGGCGGCTGAGATGAATAAGGAATTTATTCCATGGATCAGACATCATTACCAACAGGGTGCAGAAATTGCCAGTCTTTGTATCGGCGCCTTCTTTTTGGCCTCAACCGGGCTACTCAATGGCAAACCATGTACTACCCACTGGCAGCTGGCCGATGAATTTAGAAAAACATATCCCGAAGCAAAGCTGATGCCTTCTAAAATTATTACTGATGAAGATGGCTTGTATACCAGCGGGGGCGCGTTTTCTTACCTGAACCTGCTGGTTTATCTTATTGAGAAATACGCAGGCCGTGATATGGCCATCAAAATCGCCAAGAGTTTTGTAATAGATATTGACAAAATAAGCCAGTCCCCCTTTATCATCTTCGAAGGACAAAAAGATCATACCGATGAAGAAATAAAAAGCGCACAGGAGTTCATCGAGAAGAATTACCTGGAGAAAATAACCATCGATCAACTCGCCGATAAATATGCCATCAGCAGAAGGAATTTTGAACGCCGTTTCCTGAAATCTACCAACAACACCGTGAATGAGTATGTGCAAAGAGTTAAAGTAGAAGCGGCGAAAAGAAAACTGGAATCCAACAAGAAGAACGTTAGCGAGGTCATGTATGAAGTTGGATATACGGATACCAAAACCTTTCGGGACGTATTTAAAAAGATCACCGGTTCAACCCCGGTTGAATACAGGAATAAATATAATAAGCAGGTGGTGATGAGTTGAAAAGATAATATTATATTTAAGTAGGACTTTACCCGCGGAAACCCTTTGCTGCCATTCATCGATCAACAAACTAACTGTTATGAGATTACAACCGGCATCATCAAAGGTCTTCATCATTTGTGCACTCCTATCCTATCTATTAATTCTCTGCCCCGAGATATCTTCGGCCAGGGGAGAGAATCCACCCTTGCTCAACAAAGTTAACGCAGTAATTCACGGAAAGGTAATGGCAGCCGGAGCTCCACTGGCTGGCGTCAGCGTGCGGCTGAAAGGGTCCAGGCTTGGAACTGTCACCAACGACAATGGAGAGTATAACTTAACCGTTCCCGATGACGCGCTCCAAACGGCCACGCTTGTGTTTTCCTTTGTCGGGTTCACTACACAGGAAGTGCAGGCTAAGGGTCAGACTTCCATTGACGTTACCCTTGAAGAACTCGCGGGCAACCTCAGTGAAATCATCCTGGTAGGCACACGCGGTGGCGGTCGCGTGAAAACAGAATCACCCGTACCTGTAGACGTCATCGGCGTCAATTCTGCCATCCAAACCACTGCAAAACCCGACATTACTTCCTTGCTGAACTACGCGGCTCCCTCCTTCAATTACAATAAACAAAGCGGCAGCGACGGCGCTGACCAAATCGACCTGGCCACGCTCCGTGGCCTCGGTCCCGATCAGACCCTGGTGCTGGTTAATGGTAAACGCAGGCACCAGACGGCCTTCGTGGCCGTGTTTGGCACAAGGGGAAGGGGAAATTCCGGCACCGACCTCAATGCTATTCCCGAATCAGCGATCGACCGCGTAGAAATATTAAGGGATGGCGCCTCGGCGCAATATGGATCCGACGCCATCGCCGGGGTGATCAATCTCATCCTTAAAAAAAATACCGAAACCTGGCAGATTAATACCGGTGTGTCGGGATACCTGGATAAAAAATACAATCCGCATTACGGAGGTTCCCTGAAGAGCCAGTACGACTCAGGCCCTGGCATAGATGGCCAGGCCTTTAACCTGGGCATCAATCGGGGTTTTGCCCTGGGGAAAGAACAGAAAGGATTCATCAACATCTCTGGTAATTTCTTCAGCCAGGGAAAAACCTTCAGGCAGGTGCTCAACACGGATCTTTCTCATTCCGATGGTTTGCCTATAAATGCCGGGCGCCGCGCCAATGGCGACGGTTCCGTGACCCGTGGCGGCGCGATGATCAACCTTGAAACGCCGGTTGGTTTAGGTTCCACAGTATTCTATGGATTCGGAGGCTTCAACTATAAGTCGTCCGACGCCTTCGCGTATACAAGAACATTTCACGGATTCAATCCTTTGTCCTCATCGCGTCCCGCGCGTTTTCCAACCGATGCCGACGGCAACCTGATATTTAATGGATCTATCATGAAAAGCATTCCCACTCCGGGCGATGTTGCGGACACCGTTTTTAATCCGCACATCCAAACTCATATCAATGATGCCTCACTGGCGATTGGTTTTAAGGGAACTCTGGAGAGCGATTGGGGATGGGATATCAGCAATACACTCGGAAGGAATAATTTTCATTACTATGGCGACAAAACATTCAACGCCTCGCTGGGCCAGGCAGGAATAAACAGGAACCACCTTGATGACGGAGGATTCAGCTTTCTGCAGAATACTACTAATGTCGACGTCAATAAGAAATTTGCCAATGTAGCGCAGGGCATGACGCTATCCGGCGGGCTCGAATTCAGGTACGAGCAGTATAAGATCTATAAAGGCGAAGAAGCTTCCTACGCAAACTACGATACGCTGAAAGCCTCCGGCTCACAGGGATTTCCCGGCTTTCAGCCCGTGGATGAAGTCAATGCAACACGGACCAACCTGGGATTGTATGTTCAGTCTGATATCGATATTACCAAGGCCTGGCTGGTTAGCGGCGCCGTGCGGCTAGAGAATTACAGCGACTTTGGATTCCTGGGTACCTACAAGTTCGCTACCCGGTATAAGGTATCGCCTAACGTAAACATAAGGGGATCCGTAAGCACCGGTTTCCGTGCACCCTCACTGCAACAAATCAACTTCAGCAACACGTTTACCAATGTGCAGGGTGGCAGATCATTCGACGTGAAGATCGCGCCCAATTCCAGCCCCATCACAAAGGCGGCCGGTATTCCTGAACTGAAGCAGGAAAAGTCGGTAAACGCAAGTATCGGTTTCACCGCAAAGCCCGTCCCTGAATTCACTATCACGGTTGATGGATACCTGGTTAAAATCAAAGACAGAGTGGTATTGTCGGGTCAGTTCGACAACTCTAACGTTGCATTACAACCTATCCTGGATGGTTTAAATGTTTCGCAGGCACAGTTCTTCGCGAATGCAGTGAACACCACTAACGCAGGTGTTGACATCACACTAAATTACATCAGGAGATGGAGCGAAAAAAGTGTGAATATACTTTTCGCAGGAAACCTGCAGCACATGACCATTAATAAGGTAAATGTGCCCGCTGCACTGAACGGATCCTTCACCGAACAGCAGTCTTTTTTCAGCGACAGGGAAAAGAAATTTGTGCTGGCTTCTGCCCCGCCGGCGAAACTCGGTTTAACTGTCGATTACGGCTTCAACAGCACGTTCAAACTGGGCGCACATCTTACCTACTTCGGGAAAATAGAATTGTATGGTTATGGATTTACTTCAACATATCCTCCGGAAGTGGCGCTGGATGCTGACGAAAACACAACCGTACTGGAACAGTTCAATTATAATGGTAAGGTGGTCACCGACCTTTATGGCTCCGCGAAATTAGGCAGGGCCGTTACGGTTTATGCGGGCGCCGACAACCTGTTCAACATTCATCCCGACCTCGGTTATGTAAAAGGTGCGAAGCTGTCGGCATATGATGGAGAGACTGGTGGTCCCTGGGACCCTGTTCAAATGGGATTCAATGGGATGAGGTTGTTCGTGAAAGTGGGATTGAGTTTTTGAACAAAGTTGTATCCAGACCATGCGCATGAGTGGACAATCTGGCTGCATGAGATTTCGTGGTCCGGCACACCCGGAACACAATCTTCTGAAATAGCTGGCTTCAGGAAATGGTATCACCGTGTTATCGTGCTTCATGAGGCAAGGAAGTGATGCGAGACATACGCTGCCAATGCGGGTCTTTAAAAATAATTCCAACACACCACTTCCTGAAGGATAATAAATTTCGTCAAAATTTAAATTGTTAACATGGGCACCTTAATAACAATATTGTTTATTGCCGGATACGCTGCCATAGCATTCGAACACCCTCTAAAAATCAATAAAACGGCAAGTGCCCTGCTTACGGGAGTGTTGTGTTGGGTTATTTATATAATGGCTAGCCCCAATACAGATCTTGTTTCCGAACAACTATATGAACACTTTGGGCAAATATCGGGGATATTGTTTTTCCTGTTAGGTGCAATGACAATTGTTGAGCTGATTGATGCCCATGATGGTTTTGAGGTCATTACGAGTAAAATAACAACAAAGGATACGCGCAAATTACTCTGGATCATAGGTTTTGTTACCTTTTTCCTATCCGCCGTGCTTGACAACCTGACTACCACCATTGTAATGGTTTCCTTATTAAGAAAATTGATAACCGACAAGGAAACAAGGATGTTTTTTATCGGCATGGTGGTGATTGCCGCAAATGCAGGTGGCGCCTGGACGCCAATAGGCGATGTTACCACGACAATGCTCTGGATAGGAGGTCAGATAACTACTGGAAATATTATGATCAAATTATTTTTGCCCAGTGTAGCTTGTCTAGTCGCTCCGCTAATATTACTTTCTTTCCGCATGAAGGGAAAAATCGAGAACAGCCCGATTATTGAAAATACAGAGACGGATCAAACCAGCGGTTTTGAGCGAAAATTAATTCTGGGATTGGGAATTGGAGCATTGATATTTGTTCCTTTTTTTAAAACAATTACGCATTTGCCTCCTTTCTTAGGGATATTATTCGGGCTTGGGATACTTTGGGTAGTAACAGAAATCATCCATAGAAAGAAAAACGATGCTGATAAAGATGTTTATTCTGTAGTACATGCTCTAAGGAAGGCTGATGTGCCGAGTGTTCTTTTTTTTCTGGGTATTCTTGTAGCCATTTCGGCGTTGGAGTCAACACATTTGCTGGCCAATCTTGCCTCTTATATGGATAGGACCATCGGGAATATAAATGTCATTGTGATTTCAATCGGGCTGCTTTCGGCCATTATTGACAATGTACCGTTGGTAGCTGCGACAATGGGAATGTACGATATGCAAACTTTCCCCCCTGATCATTACTTCTGGGAATTCATCGCCTATTGCGCAGGCACAGGCGGCAGCTGTCTGATAATCGGTTCCGCGGCAGGCGTGGCGGCAATGGGGATGGAAAAATTAGACTTTTTCTGGTATGTAAAGAAAATCTCAGGCTTGGCATTGTTGGGGTATTTTGCGGGGGCGTTCCTTTATATGGCACAACATTCCTTGTTAAACCATTAGCCGAAAGCCGGGATAATATCTTTTATGGATTCAGCACCACCCTATAGAATGTCTTTAAATTTTAGTAGCTTTGAATATGGCCCTGGTGTTGATTTCCATAGTATTCTTAGCTCTCGCGTTTGCCGGGCTCGCCATCAAAATTTTGGTGAAAAAGAATGGCAGATTTAGCGGAACCTGCAGCAGTAACAATCCATTATTTCAAAAAGAAGGTGGCGCTTGCGGCATTTGTGGAGCAAGGCCGCAAGAACATTGTAAATCTTAAGGAGTTTCTTTTATCCTTTCTTTCAGTTTTTCGGAAATATATGTTTTCCAAACGCCGTTTTCATCATAAATAAAAAAAACATCCAGATGCAATTCTTCGTGTTCTGCTATGAATTGCTTTGATTTTTCCATTCCCATTACCATAAATGCTGTCGCATATGCATCGGCCGCCATACATTCAGCGGCAAGAACGGTAGCGCTCAACAAATTATGTTTTGCCGGATAGCCTGTATACGGATCAATGATATGAGCATATTTTTTTCCGTTTTTTACATAAAATTTTCTATAGTTCCCTGACGTGGCCAATGCCCTGTCTTTTAACTTTATTATTGCCTGCAAAGGCCTCCCCTCTGTTTGAATTTCATTGGGTTTATCTATGCCAACCGTCCAGTATCCGTCGCGATACTTTTTTCCTTTTCCTATCACTTCACCTCCCAGTTCTATCAAATAGTTGAATATTCCTTTACTCTCAAGATACGATGCTAATACATCCACGGTGTATCCCGGTGCAATGGCGTTAAAATCCAGTATTACCTGTGGCTTTACCTTCTTCAGCTTAATTCCTTCTAATCTCACCATTTCATACCCTATGAAATCAAGGAGGCTATCGATCATTGCGCTGTCGACCTCGCCTTTTCTGGTAAAACCAAATCCCCAGGCATTGACTACAGGTGCAACGGTTACATCAAATAAGCCCTGAGTTTTTTTTGAAACTTCCATGGCTTTATTAAATACTTTTACAAAATGATCGTCAACAGTAATACCGGTATCATTGTTATTGATCTTCGAAATGACTGAACCGGGAACATAAGTAGAAAGAGACAAATCGATTCTTTTCAATATGGAATCAATTCCGACTTTAAGGTTTAGATTGTTTTCGGAGAAATATGTTATTTGATAGGTTGTTCCCTGCGCTTCCCCGTCTATCTTAATCGCTTTATGATTGTCCTGTTTGCAATTTACTACGAGTAAAGAAATAGTAATTGTTAGAAATGTGAATTTCATTACCAGGGCTGATTACCGATTTAGTGAGTAGACCTAAACAACACATCGAATTTTTTACCCACCAAAATCATCAAAAGCAATGTTCTCGGGTGAAACACCTAATTCATCAAGCATCTTGAATACCGCTGCGTTCATCATGGGTGGTCCGCAAAGGTAATATTCAATATCTTCCGGTTCAGGATGGTTTTTCAGATAGTTTTCGTAAAGGACATTATGAATGAAACCGGTATATCCTGTCCAGTTATCTTCCGGCAGCGGTTCAGATAATGCAATATTGTATTGAAAATTTGGAAATTCTTTTTCAATATTTCTGAAATGCTCCGTGTAAAATATTTCTCTCACTGATCGTCCCCCATACCAATAACTTATTTTTCGATCCTTCTCTTTTTCCGTATGAAACAAGTGGAATAAGTGCGAGCGGAGAGGTGCCATACCTGCACCACCGCCAATGTAGATCATTTCTTTTTTGGTGGGTTTAATATGGAATTCTCCAAACGGTCCCGATATGGTTACTTTGTCGCCCGGTTTGAGGGCAAATACATAAGAAGAACAAATACCCGAATTTACGTCCATAAATTTACCGGCTGTTCTATCCCATGGTGGAGTGGCCAGGCGAATATTCAGCATGATGATGTTACCTTCTGCAGGATGATTTGCCATGGAGTAAGCACGGAAAATAGGCTCCGGATTTCTCATTTTGAGGTTCCAAATATTGAATTTATCGTAATCGCTTCTATACTGGTCGTCAATTTTATACAAATCCTTTGTAAAATCGATTTCACAAACCGGCACGTCTAATTGTATATAGCTTCCGGATACGAATTCGAGAAATTCACCTTCAGGTAATTTAACAACCAACTCTTTAATATAAGTAGCCACATTCTCATTCGAAACCACGTCACATTCCCATTTCCTGATGCCAAATATTTCATCAGGTATTTTTATCTGCATATCCTGCTTCACCTTTACCTGGCAACCCAAACGCCAATTTTCGCGCAGTTGTTTTCTGGTGAAATAGGGCTTCTCAGTTGTTAAAATTTCTCCTCCACCAGCCAATACCTGGCATTTGCACATGGCACATGTTCCCCCACCGCCGCACGCCGACGGCAGAAATATTTTTTTATTAGATAATGTTGTAAGTATGCTGGACCCTGTTTCCACTTCGATGCCTTCCTGTCCATTGATCACTATTTTAACCAGGCCAGAGGTCGTCAGTTTTGCCTTAGCATATAAAATAAGAGCTACCAGGAATAAACTGAAAACAAGAAAAACAGTTATACTGGCAACGATAGTCGTTATTTCAAATTTTAATAATATCATACCGGAAATTGAATTGTTATAACTCTATTCCCATAAAGCTCATAAACGCGATGCCCATGAGCCCCGTAATAATAAATGTGATCCCCAACCCTCTTAAAGGCGCTGGCACATTGGAATAACGAATCTTCTCCCGAATGGCCGCTATAGCAATAATCGCCAGGAACCAGCCCACACCTGAACCTAATCCGAAAACAGTAGCTTCTCCAAGAGTAGCATATTCCCTTTCCTGCATAAATAGCGCACCACCCAGGATGGAACAATTTACTGCGATGAGTGGTAGAAAGATACCCAGTGCTCCGTATAGGGCAGGCGCGAATTTTTCAACGATCATTTCAACTAATTGGGTGATTGCGGCGATGATTGCAATGAACATAATAAAACTAAGAAAGCTGAGATCGACATTCGCAAGGTCCGCAGACAGCCAACTCATCGCTCCAGCCTTAAGCAGATAGTTTTCAAGAAGATAACAAACAGGCACGGAAACGCCCAATACAAATATTACTGCAATGCCCAACCCAACGGCATTCTTTACTGTTTTAGAGATTGCGAGGTAAGAACACATGCCCAGGAAGTAGGCAAAAATCATATTCTCAACAAATACGGCTTTTATAAATATGTTGGCGTGTTCCATAAACGTCCATTTAATTATTTAGACTCTATTAATTTTGTGTTCCTGCTTCTCTGTATCCAAATAAGGATACCAACAATAATCAATGCCATGGGAGGTAGAATAGCAATCCCGTTATTAAAATATCCCCGTTCATAAAAGAAATCAGGTACTACCTGAAAACCCATTAATCTTCCGGAACCAAAAAGTTCTCTGATGGCAGAAACAATAACGAGGATTAATCCATAACCCAATCCATTTCCAAGACCGTCTAAAAATGAAGGCCAGGGTTTATTTCCCATGGCAAATGCTTCCAGCCGGCCCATTACGATACAGTTTGTTATGATTAATCCAACGAATACAGATAGCTGTTTGCTTACATCATATACAAATGCTTTAAGTACCTGATCAACTAAAATCACTATGGAGGCAACAATGACCAACTGAACAATAATTCTAATTCTATCAGGAATGATATTTCGGATGGTCGAAATCATTAAGTTTGAAAAACCGGTCACCACCATAACCGATAATGCCATAACAATAGAGGGTTTCATCTGCACAGTGACTGCCAATGCAGAGCAAATTCCTAAAACCTGCACGGTTATGGGATTGCTGTCATTTAATGGATCGCTCAGCAGTTTTTTATTATGGGGAGAAAGCAGGGATTCTTTCTGCTTTTTTACTACGGGAGATTGGATGGTCGCTTCAGTACTCATAATAGACGATTTATTGATGTCCATTTCAACTAGCAGAGATTCATTATACAAGAATCAAATTCCATTGCATTTATTGGTTGCCTTTTTTTTCGATTGACTTAAAATAAGGAATATAGTAGGCGATTGTTCTTTTCAGCATTTCGGTAACTCCGTTACTCGTGATAGTTCCTCCCGATATGGCGTCTACACCATGCAGGTCTTCAGGAGCTGCACCACCCTTGACAACCTTAACAGAAACAAATTTACCTGTTTTATCAAAGACTTGCTTTCCTGCAAACTGCTTTTCAAATTCTTCAGTATTAATTTCGGCACCGAGTCCAGGGGTTTCGCCTTTGTGGTCGAAACTGGCGCCAAATACAGTATTCATGTCCCCTTTTAATGCAATATATCCCCAGATCGGACCCCACAAGCCCTTACCCCGAACCGGTATAATATAATAATAGCTGCTGTCTTTATTAAAGACAAATAAGGGAAATAATTGCTTGTCTCCGTCGCCTGTTTTGGCTTTGTCCATCTCTTTTTTCAAATCAATATCAAAAGCCTGCACTCCATCAGTGACCTTTTCGCCTTTACTGTTGACTACTACTTGTTCTTTAATATACTGGTTAAATAATTTCTCGGCTTCCTTCGATTCACTTTGTACACCAATGCTACCTAAGATATTCTGCATTTTTTCGAGTTTCACATTTTGGGCCTGGAAGGGTCCCAGAGCTATGGCTGCTACTGCCAAAAGCACAGCGAAAACGACGACCATCACTGAAGCAAAAAGGAATGTAAACCTACTGCTGTTTTTATCCATCAGTTCAGATTTTATTTCGTTTTAATCTTCTGTTGATATTGGCTTTTACAACGTAGTGATCAATCAATGGTGCCATTACATTCATGAATAAAATGGCCAGCATCATACCTTCCGGATAAGCAGGATTGAAAATCCGGATCATGATGGCCAGCAAACCAATTAAAAAACCACAAATAAATTTACCCGTATTTGTTTGCGCAGCAGTAACCGGATCAGTTGCCATAAATATGGCGCCGAAAGCAAATCCACCCAACAACAAATGATGAATCGGATCAATTTGCATCAGTGTATTCACCGCGAAAATGTTGAATATAGAGGCCATCACATATCCTCCAATGAATACCGACAACATTATCCTCCAGCTGCCTATTCCTGTGTAAAGTAGAATTGCTGCACCGATCAGGCAGGCCAGAGTGGAAGATTCGCCAATTGAACCTGGAATAGTACCAATAAATGATTCCCACATTCCTGGTATCTTATCTCCAAATCCCGCTGCAGCATCTCCCAACGGTGTAGCACCGCTAAATCCATCCACAAGGTTCTGGCCCTTTTCGGCATCAGTATTGATCCAAACCTCAGTTCCCGACATTTTAGTAGGGTAGGCAAAGAATAGGAACGCCCTGGCAGTTAAGGCAGGATTAAGAATATTCATTCCTGTACCGCCAAAAACTTCTTTTCCTATTACAACAGCAAAAATGGTAGAAACTGCCACCATCCACAGAGGGATGTCCACCGGCATAACCAGAGGTATTAACATTCCGGTTACCAAAAATCCTTCATTGATGGTATGCTTCCTTATTATAGCGAAAATGAATTCCGTACCCAGCCCGACTGCATAGCTAACAATTACTATTGGTAATACTTTTTTAGCCCCAAAAATAAAATTATCGATAAGCGATGCGTCGGTAATACCAAAGGCCAAATGATGCTGATAGCCTACGTTCCACATACCGAATAACAGACATGGCACCAACGACATTACTACTAAAATCATGGTGCGTTTTAAATCAATGGCATCACGAATGTGGGCTCCCTGTGGTGGAGCAGTAGTGCCAGGAACAAAAAGAAAGGTTTCAAAGGCATTGAAGGCAGGATAGAATTTTTCCAGCTTCCCCCCCTTTTCGAAGTTTGGCTTTATTTTCTCTAATAAATTTCTGACAAGCTTCACCTTAAAAGATTGTGAATGATAAATGTCGGGTATCGGTCTTTCGAAAGGTCTGGAAGCCGTAAAATTATTTATTGAAACTTTTGTATTAGCCTTAAGATCTAAAGTTTAAAGTGAAAGTATTGTTCGTAACCGCAATGTATAAAGACTAATCGCTCTGAAGCATAAAGCCGATCTGTTAACTTAATTCCTTCCGGATTAGTTCAAGTCCCTTTCGAATGATTTCCTGTGATTCTATCTTAGAGGTACAAACAAATTCGCAAAGGGCAAAATCTTCTTCAACCACTTCATAGATCCCCAGGTTTTCCATCATTTCTATATCCTCTATCAGTATGGATTTCAAAAGTTGAACGGGATATATATCCATCGGAAGAACTTTCTCATACTGTCCGGTTATCACAAAAGGGCGTTCCTCCCCATGCATATTGGTATTCAAGTCTCGTTTTTTATTGGGGTTGAACCAAGAGAAAAAAGTTCGGGACATGCTCAGCTTTTCGAATCCGGGCATAAGCCAGCCCATAAATTCAGGCTCAACACCTTCCGGAATAACGGTTATCTGGGAATCATAAAAATCCAAAAAGCCTTCGGAAGAAATTTGCTTTCCGGTTAAGACATTTCCACTGATAATTCTGTTTTTTCCAGCCTTAAGCCTCCCATCAGCAAGAATAGTTTTTACAGTGCAGCCAACAAATGTTTTATAATATTTTTGATCCATTACCTGCGAACCCGTTAACGCAATTACCCTGGAAGCATCAAATCTTCCATGGTTAAATAATCTTCCCAGGATCAGAACATCCTGCGGATACAGGTACCACACTAATTCACCTTTACTGATCGCGTCGATATGATGAATTTGTACGCCAACGTTTCCAGCCGGATGGGGACCCGAAATCTTATTTATCACTACTCCTTTGGCATTCGCAAATACGGTGACTGGAGTTAGATCTGCGTTGATATTTAAGTGAACTTTTCCATTTGTTAATTTCTGAAGAGCATCCAAACCGGTTTGAAAATCCGTCATATCGTCTTTTAAAATAAAATCGTTGTCTGGTGCCAGGGGGTTCGTGTCGAAGGCAGAAATAAATATCGATTTTGGTATTTCTTCCGGATTGGCAATTATTCCGAAGGGCCTCTGGCGAATGAATGGCCATACTCCGCTAGCCAATAATGCATCTATAATCTCCTCCCTGCTTAAGTCAGGTGGATTTGCTTTCTGAAAAACAACAAAATTTGGCTGTTTATCGGCCAATATTTTTACTTCCAGAATTTTCCTTTTCTCACCCCGTATAATTTCAACAACCTCCCCGCTCACGGGTGAGCAAAATTTTATCGCTTCATTACTTTTGTCAGCAAATAAAGGCGTTCCCGCTTGTACCTCATCACCTTCCTTCACTAGTAATTTGAGTGTAACACCTTTAAAATTGTCTGGTTTTAATGCGAAGGTTTCAGGCAAAGACAAATTTGAAATAATTTTGCGCGCCTCGCCAATCAGTTGAATGTTTAAGCCTCTTTTGATTTTAATATACTCAGACATGAAAGAAAACTGATTATCCGTATCCAACAAAACAAAATTTACATTAAATTTATGGAGAAAGTTGTTTTGCCCCGGCACTATTCGTATGGCATTTTCACCTATTGAATGCCGTAAGAACACTATTTTCTTATACTCCCGGTAGTATTTAATTTTCCCGCTGGATACCCGAGTCAGGCTCAAAATTTATTTCTATTACCGGGGCCAGGCGAATCCATAAAACATCACGTATAAACAGATTTTTATTTCTACAGAAGGAAAAGCAACGAACTAATCTTTAGGGATTTCATTGAATAAAAGACCGTATTTCTTATCATAAAACATTGTCAATTAAAGGTTATTAATATTCAAAGCTCACTTATGATTAAACCGGTAAAAAACATTAAATTTAGTAAACAGGTATAATACGGATACTAAGTTCTGACAGGTAATAGTAAGCTGATTAGGAAAATGCACTCAATTCCAAAATGAGTGCCGAATGAGGTATGATCATTATTTCACATCTAAAAAGCAAGCTATATGGGAACTGTAAGCAACATTTTAAGAACAAAAACTAACAACAAATTTTCGGTTACCTCATACACTAGTGTCTATGATGCCCTTGTGCTTATGTATGAAAAAAATGTGAGCGCTCTTCTCGTTATGGAAGGCGATAACCTCGCGGGTATTTTTACTGAAAGAGACTATGCACGTAAAGTGATATTAAGAGGCAAGGCCTCCAAAGAAACATTGATCGGAGAGATCATGACTAAGAAAGAAGATCTCGTTACTGTATCTCCCGATACCTCTATTGATGACTGTATGCGTTTAATGACAAACAGATTCATCAGACATTTGCCGGTGCTGGTAGAGGATAATTTATTAGGAATTATTTCTATTGGGGATGTCGTAAAATTTATTATCGAGGAACAAAAATTCATTATCGAGAATATGGAGCATTATATAACCGGGATCTGATTTTCGGATATAATGTTTTCAATACCAAATCTCCTGGTGGCTGCTCGATGCAGGCAACAAGGGATTGAAACATCCGAGGGTACAACACGCTCGAATAATAAAATAAATCACCTATTATTTTGCTCGCATTTAACAGAATAGTTACCTTCATTTCCGCATAGAATATACGTTCTTCTTTAACTGATGGAATTTCCAAGGTTTCCAAAACAGGACTTCCATACCCCCCGAAAGCAGTTTACAATATTTATGGCGAGTGCCCTCTGGTGGTTATTAATAACTACTATGTCATCGCTATGCCTGAAAGAAAAATAATGTAGACAAACTCGTCAAAGAAATGCCCACGCGGTCTTCTTAGAGACCCGCCATTTACAAAAGTTAGTTCAACACCTAGGCCTGAAAAATCTGTACAGGTGCGAGGATGGAGAGCTTGTCGACTGCTCAAAGGGGTCGCCGGATATTCAATATCACTTGTCTTAGACCAAAGGCCTATTAGATTCGAACGGTGTTTCGTAAACCATTTTTCATTCATCATTCAAAAAAACAGGATCATGAATAAAAATTTATTCAGGGCAACATTTGCCTTTTCGCTATTTTCTATTTTTTTACTGGCCTGTCAGAAAGATATGGACCAAACCAGGCTGATAACTCAGGTCCAAAGCAACTCGAAATTGTCACACTACGGCTGGCAAAAACAACTGCTGAAAGGCATGGGAGTTAGTTTGGGCAGCGCGATCGGTCGCGGCGGCGATCTCTTCGTTCCTGATGGCAAGACAGGTTCCATTTTACGCATCGACCCAAGGAGTGGCCAATCCACAACCTTCGCAACGGGGCTACCACCGTTGATCCCCGATGTCGGAATTGGAGGCGTTGTGGATGTTGAATTTCTTGGTGGTAAAGCCTATGCGCTTGTAACGATGGTAGACGACCCAAACCTCTTCCCGACCGGACAGGTCAACGGTCTTTACCGGATCGATGGACCGAACAAATACAAAATTATCGCAGACATTGGCGCTTTCAACCTGGCGCATCCCCCAACCGGTTTTGAGTTTTTCGTTTCAACCGGAGTCCTTTATTCCATTCAGGCCTATGGTCACGGCTTCCTTGTAACCGACGGACACCTTAACCGCGTACTCTTTGTCACCCTCGATGGCAAAATCAAGATTTTAAAACGGTTTGATAATATCGTTCCCACAGGTTTAGACCTAAAAGGCAACCAGATTTTTTTGTCCCAGGCTGGCCCGGTGCCACACCTTCCTGAAAACGGAAAGATTGTGACATTCAATACTTTCTCGCATAGGGTTAAAACCCTTGCCTCCGGTGCACCGCTCCTTGTCGATGTAGAATTCGGCCGCGGCTGGGAGCTCTTTGCTCTCTCCCAGGGCGATTTTAGTGGTGATCCCGAGGGTTCTCCGGCGCTTCCTAATACCGGCTCACTTGTGAAGGTTAAAGCGGACGGCACGTTTAAGATCATCGCCGATGAACTAAATCAACCAACGTCGCTGGAGATCATTGGCAACACGGCGTATATTGTCACGCTCAGCGGTGACGTATGGGCTATTGGAAACATCTCCGGTTCGTCTTATGGCCATCCTCATTGGAAGCATCATATTCATCGTGGAAGCAATTAAATGTCTTTGAGTATAAATACCAACAAGACTTCGAAACACCAATCGCTAAATCTCCAGGCTCATCTTGTTCATGGACTCATTTGTTCCACCCATTGAAGCGGGTCTATCAGTAGATAGACCCGTTCCTATTCCAAATAGCTTTTGGCCAAAATTCTTAAAAACGAGTAACCTTGTTAAGCCTGGGCAGAATCGGACATTCAATTGTATCGGTACCGTACACTGCGTTCTAATTCAACAAGTTCCACATGATTGGTAGGCAATCGCTTAACACTGCGGCATAGACTTGGAATTAGGTGTCAAAGAGTAAAACCTTCATTCATGTTCGGTAGCTATTTGAAAACCACCTTAAGAAATCTTTGGCGAAACAAATCATTTTCACTTATAAACATTATGGGGCTTGCGCTTGGCCTGGCATGCAGCCTGTTGATAATGCTGTGGGTGAACGATGAATATGGCGTAGATGCGTTTCATGAAAACGGATCCCGGTTGTACAGCGTATATGAACGCCAGAATCACGATGGACAATGGTATGCTTTTCACGGCACTCCCGGTGTTATGGCAGATGAAATGAAGCGCGTTTTGCCCGAAGTGGAGTATGCAACAAACTATTCGTGGAATGAACAGGCAACCTTTGAAGCCAACAACAAAATAATGAAGAGGGCTGGAAATTATGCCGGTACCGATTTCTTCACAATGTTTTCATACCGGTTATTGGAGGGGAGTGCAACAAACGCATTGCAAACGCCATCTGATATTGCCATTTCCAAAAAAATGGCAGAAGACTTTTTCGGATCACCGGCAGAAGCGATCGGCAAAACTATACGATATCAGAATAAGTCAGATTTCAAAATAACAGCGGTATTTGATAATTTCCCAAAAAAGCACAAAACAATTTGATTATATCCTCAACTGGCACAAGTTTCTTGAAATTTTTGTTGAATAGACCAGGCGAAGTGAATGGACCAACAGCGGCCCTTCCTGCTATATTATGCTTCGCGAAGGAACTGATGCTAAAGCATTTGAAAAAAGGATCGAGCGCTTTCTCGACAATTACAATAAAGAACAAACTCCAAGAGATTATATCAGGTTAGGTATTCAGCGCTACGGTGATATGTATCTGCATTCTGGGTTTTGATGAAAATGGCAATATCTCCGGAGGAAGAATTCAGTATGTAAAACTCTTTAGCATTGTTGCAATTTTTATTTTATTGATTGCTTGTATCAACTTCATGAACCTCACCACTGCACGCTCGGTTAAGCGCGCCAAGGAAATCAGTGTAGAAAAGTAGTCGGCGCGATGCGCTCGTCGCTCATGCGTCAGTTCATGGGAGAAGCATTATTGGTGGCGTTTTTATCTGTTACAGTAGCGGTGGGTATCATAATACTGGTGCTCCCGCAGTTCAATCAGTTAACCGGAAAGCATATAACGATGCCATTTGGCAATGTCTCATTTTGGCTAAGTATAGCGGCGTTATTATGTAATAACAGGTTTCATCTCCGGCAGCTATCCCGCACTTTATTTATCGTCTTTCAACCCGGTGCGTGTGTTAAAGGGCACATTAAAAATTGGGAAGAATGCTTTATGGTTTCGCAAAGGGCTCGTTGTATTTCAATTCATGCTTTCCATCGTTTTGATCATCGGGACAATTGTGGTAAGTCAACAGGTTAATTATATACGGTCTGTCAATCTCGGCTATAACAGGGAAAATCTTATTTACATTCCATTGGAAGGCGATCTTCCCGGAAAGTTCGAGGTGTTTAAAACGCAGGCTTCGGATATGCCGGGCATAAAAGACATCACCCGCATGTCGCATAATCTTACACAAATTGTAAATAAAACCAGTGCAGTAGAGTGGGAGGGCAAAGATCCGAACTCGGGAGTTGAATTTGCCTGGTCGATGGTAGGATATGATTTTGCAAAAACGCTGAATGCGCAAATAAGCCAGGGGAGAGATTTCTCAAGAAATTTTGCAACTGATTCTCTCTGGGTACGTCTTAAACGAAACGGCATTAAGAATTACAGGTTATAAAGATCCGATCGGAAAGCCCTTTACATTCCGGCAAAAAAGAGGAACCATCATCGGCGTGGTAAAAGATTTTCATTTCAATTCACTGCATGAAACGATTAATCCACTTGTCCTTAGTTTAAACGAGAATATGAAGTGGGGTAAGGCGCTGATACGAACAGAGCCGGGCAAAACAAATGAAGCTTTGACAAGTCTTGAAAAAATTTGCAAACAGCTAAATCCGAAATTGCCTTTCACCTATCAATTCTCGGACGAAGAATATGCAAAACTTTACAGGAGCGAGCAAGTTGTTGGCCAACTCGCAAATTATTTTGCGTTTCTCGCCATATTCATTTCGTGTCTGGGTTTATTGGGACTGGTAATGTTCACGGCAGAGCAGCGCACAAAAGAATTGGGGATAAGAAAGGTGTTGGGTGCGAGTCCGGTTACATTATTCAATTTACTTTCAAAAGAATTTTTACAGTTGGTGCTGATCGCCCTGGTTATTGCATCGCCACTTGCATGGCTTGCAATGAATAACTGGCTGCAGAATTATGCATACAAGGTCGCAATATCGTGGTGGATGTTTGTAATAGCGGGTATTGCAGCGATAGCCATTGCGCTGGTAACTGTAAGTTTCCAGGCAATAAAAGCGGCTGTGGCAAACCCGGTTAAGAGTTTGAGGACCGAGTAGATGTTTACTGTGCCACCCATCCGCCATCGACAGATATGGCTGAGCCTGTTATGAACGACGATGCCTGGCTCGAAAGAAACAGTGCCACACCACCTATTTCATTCAATTCACCCCACCTGCCCATCGGGATCTTTGACATGAATGACTGGAATTTTTCCGGATCATTCATTATGGGAAGATTCATTTCGGTTGCAAACGGTCCGGGAAGAATAGCATTAACGGTAATATTATCTTTCGCCACTTCAATTGCAAGGGACCTCGTCAATTGTAAAATGGCTCCCTTGCTTACGGAATAAGGGGTTCGTTCCGCCATGGCTGTTACCGAAAAAATAGAACCCATGTGTATAATCCTTCCATAACCATTCTTTTTCATAACAGGCACTACCGCTTTGCACGCAAGCCATGCCCCTGTTACATTCACCTGTTGAACTTTATTAAAGTCGTCCAGGGAAACATCTTCTATTCTTCCCCTGACATTGATCCCTGCAGAATATATAAGGATGTCGATCTTTCCAAAATGTTCCTCTGCTACCCGGACAGTGTTGTAAATATCTTCCTCAACGGTAACATCACAGCATTGGCTAATCGATCTGGTATTGTAAGAAGAAAGAAGTTTTAACGCTGAAGAATTTATTTCTTCATTTCGTGATGCGATACATATATCCGCACCTGCTTCAGACAATGCCTTTGCCATTTCCAACCCTAATCCGCGGTTGCCGCCAAATATCACTGCAGATTTGCCGTTAAGCCTGAACTGATCGGGTATGCTGTTAGACAAGCTTGCTCTTTTTTAGTGTGTAAATATTCAAATTATCGCCGACAATTTGCAGCAAATTACCAAATAGAAACAAAGTGGGAATTGCTTTGGTGAGAGGTGCACCTAAAATAGTACCATTATTTTGTTGGCAGCATATTTCTGATTGCACTGATCTTCCATATTTCCCGATCAGCAACAACTATAAAAGTACTCCACATCTTTCGTCTGGTGCCGTCTGGATTTTGTATTTCATATTTACAATCAACTATCGAATTATTCGAATTGAGAAGTCGTATTTTTTCAACGCTGAGCGTTCTTGTCCCCGGACTAGTTGCTGAGCTTTTCATCATCCCCGTCAAAGATGCATCCATACCATTTCTCCATTCACCTGTAGAAACCAATTGATCAATATCATTAGTTAAAATGCTTTTCAGTAACACCGTATCTCTGTTTTCCCTGGCCTGCGAATACTTGTCAATCAGGGCAGAAATATCCTTTCTCTGCTTATCATTAGGCATTACACCCTGACCATGTAAAATGGAGACTAATGCCATATTCGATATGAAAAGTAAAAAAATGTTTCTCATGACTTACTTATATTCCAAAGATAGCAATTCTCGAACCTTTCGATCGATTATAGGCAGATCCAATATTTGATATTCTAGTATCTTTAAGCTCTAAATTCTTCGCAATGCCCACCCGTCGCGATTTTATACAATTGTCAACCATGGGGTTATTGTCTACCTCCATTCCCATGGCCCTGGAATCTCCCCCGGAGATAAAGCATCATTTATCAGCACAGCTATACACCATCAGGCATGAAATAGAAAAGGACATCAAAGGCGCCTTAAAGCGGCTTGCGGACATAGGATTCAAAAATATAGAAACGGCTTTTTGGCCGGATAATATTACTGTTCAACGTGCCGCCGAGTATGTAAAAGAACTTGGCTTTCACGTGTCATCCTGCCACGTTGAGATCCCTATCGGCAAAGCTAAACAAGCCATGCTGGACACTGCCCGGGCGTTTGATTGTAAGGATATGATCTGGCATGGGTGGCCGGAAGATATACGTTACAGTTCAATAGACGGAACCAGACAATTGATTAAAATCTATAATGACTCAAATAAATTTGCGCGTGACAATGGCTTGCGCTTTGGTTTACATAATCATTGGTGGGAATACAAAAATCGGGTGGAAGGCAGGTTAGTTTACGAAATATTAGATGAGGAACTCGACCCGGATATCTTTTTCGAGACAGATACCTACTGGGTAAAAGTCGCCGGTCACGATCCCGCTAAAATCATTCAAAGTTTGAAAAAACGAATTCGATTCTTACACATCAAGGACGGTCCGGCTGTCTGGAATGATAGTTTAGCGGTCGACAATCCAGACCCCATGACACCGGTAGGCCAGGGAACTCAAAATATTCCTGCAATAGTGAATGCTGCCAGTGATCAGGTTGAATGGATGGTAGTTGAGATGGATAAAACCGCGATCGATGTATTTGATGCCCTTCGACAAAGTTTTGAGTACATGTCCAAACTCAAATCAATCAGCGTATCGTAAGTGGAAGAGGCGGGAAAGGAAGAAATGATAGAGAACCATTCTTTAAGGCGCATAGTGGCCGATGGTGGCTGATCTGCAAGTGGGCTAAGGCAGAAACCCGCCTACATCCCAGAAACAAATACATGTATCAATAATCTGACCGCCGCTGTAATACCGATCAATAGGCCTATTGCCAACATAAAATCACGAAGTAAGGCTCCGCCACTTGCCTCGGTTGTTTGATTAACCTGGGTTTGTTCGGAGCTTGAGTCAAATTTATCCGGGAAATTCATAGTTTGTAACATTTGCATCAGCAAACCTATCCCGCTAATCTTTGCGCACCAATAGCAATACGGCAAACGCGACAAAAACCTCGGTGAATGGCAGGATTTAGGTGGTGAATTCCGCGAAATAAATATGTAATTTTAAACACCCCTCAGCATGATAGACGATCAACAGGAAAACATTGAAGAGTTTAAAGCGCTGGTAAAAACCGGCAAAGCCGATCCACATCCCTACGACCGGCTCATGATCTATTACCGCAAACAAAAGAATTACAAGGAGGAGCTCCGCGTGATCAAACAGGCCATTAAAGTATTTACCGACCAATTGAGGCGACAGGAAACGGCAATGTTCAAAGGCGCAAAATCGCGTACGACCATACAAAAACTCAGCTCACAGATCAGCCGCACGGCTGGATTAACCGATAAAAAGGGCAAACCGAACTATGTACCGGAGCCCCTCGCCAAGTGGGAGAAACGAAAGAAAATCGTTGATGAAAAGATCAAAAAAGACAAAACTTGAGATAGCACTCCGGATTTACCTCACCGAATAATGAAGGCGTGAAGGCCCTTATCAGAGCGGAGAAACAGAGCGGAGAGCGCCCGCACTTCGCTCTTCGCACTCCGCTCTGATGTTGCTCTGACCCAAGTACGACCCTTATTTATGGTATTTGCTAAATCGTTTTTCTTATTTTAGCGGCCGGGTTCACCAGCACAGTCTTTTTACAGATCAAACATGAACAATGCATTTCAGTTTGCCTAACCCAGCCGTCAAAATAGTAGTTTTTCTGATCTTGCTTTTTCAATCCGCGGATGCACAACAAGCTTATTTTGCCGATGGCTATCATGGCGGGGTCTACGGCCACTATCCCCGGTGGAAAACAAGATTCATCGTTGAAGAATTGAGGAAACATCCCGCTTGGAAAATCAACCTGGAAATTGAACCCGAAACCTGGGACTCTGTAAGAGATTATGACCCGGCAGCCTATGCTGAATTTAAAAAAGTCCTGACTGATTCAATGACGAGTCGTCGCATTGAATTTGTAAATCCTTCTTATGGCCAGAGTTATTTATACAACATTTCGGGAGAAAGCGTTATCCGTCAGTTTTCACTAGGCATCAAAAAAATAAAAGAACATTTTCCATCTGCTGACTTTCTCACTTACAGTTCCGAGGAGCCTTGCTTTACCAGTGCGCTGCCCCAAGTATTGAAATCTTTTGGTTTCAAATATGCGGTACTTAAGAATCCCAATACCTGCTGGGGTGGATACACCCGCGCTTTTGGTGGTGAAAAGGTCGATTGGGTAGGACCAGACGGTTCTTCCATACCTACAGTTACCCGTTACGACGTTGAAAGATTGCAGCCCGGATCCACATGGCAAACTATCGCATGGGCAAATACAAATGACTATATCAAGGCATGCCTGAATTCAGGAATCGTACATCCGGTAGGCATGTGTTTGCAGGATGCCGGTTGGCGTGGAGGGCCATGGTTGACTAGCGTATTTACGAAGGATGTCAAAAATCTGTATCAACCCTCGCAATACATCCGCTGGCGCGACTATTTTCAAAACATTAGCAAGGTGACTCTTGCCAAATCATGGAAATTCAGCCAGGAAGATGTTCTCGTGAGCCTGGTGTGGGGATCGCAGGTGTTGCAACAATTGGCGCAACAAGTGCGTGCGGCCGAAAACAAGATAGTTGTCGCAGAAAAATTGTCGGCCTTACATGCTGTCTTTACCCGAACAGCTTATCCCGAGCTGGTAATCAACAACGCATGGCGCACCTTGCTGCTTGCACAACATCATGATTGTTGGATCGTGCCTTACAATGGAAAGCCGGGAAATACCTGGGCTGATAAGACAAAAATATGGACTGAGTTTACGGACCAGAAAAGCGACAGCATTATCACCGCTTCCCTGCCCGCGCCAATAAGCAGAATTGATAATCTTCAGGATCAATATATTCACGTATATAATACTACAGCTTCGGCGAGGAAAGAAGTTGTATCGATACCTCTTCCAGGAAATGCCGATAGTTTTCGCATTAACGACGAGCGTGGAAAGGAAATACCTTCTGAGGTTGTTGTAAATAAGAAGCATGGAGCAAAGGAATTGATTTTCATGGCTGATGTTCCTCCTGTTGGTTTTGCCACGTTTCAGCTTAGACAAAACAACTCACGATCTCCCGTCAACAAAAACACCGTTACAGTCTCAGGAAACAACACCTATTTTATCGATACTGATGTCTATCAACTGATCATTGACGGCTCGAAGGGAGGAATCATCAAATCTCTTAAAGCAAAAAAACTCCATAACAGAGAGTTTGTCGACGTTAAGCATGAGAGGAGTTTCAACGAACTAAGAGGATTCTTTTACGAGCAAAATAAGTTTCTTTCAAGCAGAGATCAGCCGGCCTCCATCACCGTGCTGGAAGACGGCCCGATTAGAACTAAAATTATGATTGAAGGGCGGCTTGGTGAACATCCTTTCACGCAAACGCTCACCCTAAACCAGGGTGACCCCAAAATTGATATCGATCTGCAAATCGACTGGTCCGGAAATCCAGGAATTGGCCAGTATGACCAGTCCAACAACTTCAAAGCCGAAAATCCCGAAAAGGCGTTCTACAACGATAAGTACAAACTACTCGCCCTTTTTCCC
This sequence comes from uncultured Chitinophagaceae bacterium, assembly GCA_963808065.1. Classification (GTDB taxonomy): domain Bacteria; phylum Bacteroidota; class Bacteroidia; order Chitinophagales; family Chitinophagaceae; genus Flavitalea. The sequence continues at coordinate 2,009,422 of CAWEEK010000001.1, read as the reverse complement.
GTCAACTTCATTTCACCCAAGGTCTTCAAGGACGCTCCTTTCGATGTAACGGAAAGTAAATTGGAAAATACCTTTTTCAACCGCTGGGACAGTATCAAGAATAACGTGGTTCTTCATTGGGTTGACCTGGAAGATACAAATGGCGACTATGGAATGGCCCTGCTGACCGACCATACGACGAGTTATGCTTTTGGAAAGGACCACCCACTTGGTCTCACCATTCAATATTCCGGCAAAGCACTATGGGGAAGAGATTATAAAATAACTGGCCCGACTGTATTGCACTATGCCCTGCTGCCCCATGCCGGCAAATGGGATAAGGCAGGCATTTCCAATTTGTCGAACCAGTGGAACGAACCCCTGATCACCGTCATTTCTTCAGATAGTGCCGGACAACGAAGTCGCTCATGGTTAACAATGCCGGAAGGATGGGAACTCTCCGCATTACAAATGGATGGAGAAAACATTCTGCTGAGAATCTTCAATGGCGCGGGTACAGAAGGTAAAGCGCAAATCATGATAGACGGTACCATCAAAGAAGCGACATTGGTTGAACTGAATGGGGAAGTAATACGCAACGCGCCAGTGACGCAACGAGGTGGCAAAACGCTGATTGAATTGTCCCTGCCACGATTTGGGATCAGAACATTAAGATTGAAAACACAATGAGCCGGAGCAAATTTTGAACCGCCACCCACTGATTACTTACTTTTGAGATGAACACGTAAAACTGCCTGAGCACAAGCACACCCCTGACCACACTTCGAACACAATGCAAAAGAATAAGCTCTCGATTAACGACCTCGCAAAGAAACTGAAGGTGTCGAAAACCACGGTTTCGTTTATCCTGAACGGCAAAGCGAAAGAAAAAAGGATCAGTGATGTGGTAGTTGAACGCGTGAAACGGGAAGCCCTGAAACTGGGTTATCAGCCCAATCATTTTGCAAAAGGACTCCGCACAGGAAGAACCAATATCATCGGCCTGATGGTGGAAGATATCTCAAACCCGTTTTATGCCAGCATTGCCAAATTTATCGAGGACAAGGTTCACCTGAACGGTTACAAGATTATCTATTGCAGCACCGAGAATAACAAAATTCGTGGTAAAGAGTTTATGAAAATGTTTACTACGCTCGGTGTCGACGGATGTATCATATGTCCAACAAAAGGGATGGAACAAGAGATAACAGCAATGGTAGAAACGGGCAAGAGCGTGGTGCTGTTTGACAGGAAATTCAGGAACCGGCAGACCGATGTTGTAATGGTGGACAACAAAGGCGGCATGTACAAATCGGTTGAACACCTGTTTGGCCGCGGATACAGAAATATAGGATTGGTTGCCCTGGCACTGGATAAGCCGGAAAAGGAAGACCGGATTTTGGGTTACAAAGAAGCAGTGGCTGCCTTCAATATCGATTCCCACGTCTTCACACTTCCTTTCAAGATTCAATACCGTGACTACGTGCCGGATATCGAAAAAATTTTGCGGGAAAATAAGCAGCTCGACGCTGTGGTCTTCGGTACCAACTACCTCGGCATCGCCGGGCTGGAAGCGATCTACAAACTGAAACTGAAGATACCCAGGGACATCGCCGTCATGTCCTTCGACGATCACGACCTCTTTCGCGTTCACCAGCCAGGCATTTCAGTGGTGGCGCAACCTATTGAAGGATTGGCACAGACGCTTATCGACAGACTGCTGTTGAATTTGCAGAAGAACAAACAAGATAATAAGCAGGCAGAACTGATTATCTTATCTACGTCGCTCGTTGTAAGGGATTCTTCGTCGCATAAAATCTCAAACGCAGGCCGCAAACTGGCAGTTGATGAATGAAGACAGAATACTGCGTAGCGTCCTTATTGTTTCATTGGCCGGATTTCTTTCGGGCTTCGAGTCGGTACTGATTTCCGGTGCCAATCTCGGCATCAAACAGGCCTGGCAACTGTCAGACTGGTTTCACGGCGCCTTCATCATTTCCGTTTCACTTTGGGGAACTGTAATCGGAGCGCTTGCAGGAGGCTATCCAACCGACAAGCTGGGCAGAAAGAAGACATTGATATGGGTAGGAATCACATTTATCATCGCCGCCATTGGAACAGCCCTCGCACCATCCCCATATATCTTTTCCTGCTTCAGATTCCTTGGCGGAATAGCCGCGGGTATTGGTTCAATCGCAGCGCCAGCATATATCGCGGAAGTCAGTCAGGCAAAACATCGGGGAAAGCTGGGAATGCTGTTCCAGCTGAATCTCGTCACCGGCATACTCATGGCCTTCCTCTCCAACTATGCGCTGAATGGCGTGGGAGGCGAGGCGAACGACTGGCGATGGATGGTGGGAATCGTCCTGGCACCCGCGCTGATCTTTACGATCTTGCTGCGAAACATTGCCGAAAGTCCAAGGTGGTTGCTGCTGAAAAGCAAGCCTCTGACCGATGGCCCCGAGGACGAAAACCCGGTCAGCCTCCTATCACAAAAGCCAAACGATGATGCAAAGTTATTTTCGGGGAAATACAACCGGATCCTGGTCATCTCCTTTCTAATCGTGTTTTTCAACCAGTTTTCCGGGATCAGTTTTATCCTTTTTTATGCCCCCGAGATATTGAAAAAGGCCGGATTTGGAACCAGCGAATCTCTGCTGGGGTCAGTTTCCATCGGTGTTGTGAACCTTGTTTTTACTATTGTCGGCATGTACCTGATCGACTGGATTGGCAGGAAGAAACTGATGTATATCGGTTCGATCGGATACATCATTAGTCTGACAATGATTGCCGCCGCATTTTATTTCGGGTTGCCGGCCAGCTTCGCACTGATTTTCATCCTGGCATTCATTGTTTCCCACTCGGTAGGTCAGGGCGCCATCATTTGGGTATACATTGCTGAAATCTTTCCAACACCTGTCCGGCCTTTCGGACAGGCATGGAGTGCAGGGTTGATGAATGGTTTTGCAGCATTGATCACCCTTTTCGGTGCAGTACTGATCAACGAGTTTTCACCGCCGGTTCTGTTCGCGTCCTTCGCCGCACTGATGGTGCTGCAATTGTTATTCACGCTTTTCATCATGCCGGAAACCAAGGGCGTAACACTTGAATCGCTGGAAAGCAAACTGGTTAAAGAGTAATTTTCGGTTCATTTGCATAGATTGCTAAATCGATTAATTTCATTTTGAAAAAATTGCTTTGAGACTTCTTCCGTTTATATGGATTGCCATTGTCCTTATCGCATCAGGTTGCAGGTCTGGTACGGCAAAGACGGATACTTTGTTCAGTTTGCTACCAGCAGATGAAACGGGCATTCAGTTTTCAAATCTCATACAACAAACAGATTCCCAGAATATCCTGCAATACATGTACTTCTACAATGGTGGCGGCGTTGGCCTGGGAGATGTCAACAACGATGGATTGACGGACATTTTCTTCACCGGGAATATGACATCTTCAAAACTCTACCTGAACAAAGGAAATCTTCAGTTCCAGGATATAACAGAACAGGCAGGCATCGCAACAAAAGGCTGGTGTACAGGAGTAGCTTTTGCAGACGTGAATAGCGACGGCTACCTGGACATTTATGTGAGCCGGGCGGGCAGTAAACGTGCGGCTGATCGAGCTAATCTGCTTTTCATTAATAACCGGAACAACAGCTTTACTGAATCTGCAAGTGCATACGGAATAGCCGACTCGGGGTACTCGACTCAGTCGGCATTTTTTGATTATGATAAGGATGGTGACCTGGATCTGTACGTGTTAACGCATGACCACTCACCCAGAACCGTCAACAACGTCAGCCCGATAAAGGAAGATGGTGAGGCACCAAGCACTGATCGGTTATACAGAAACGAGGGAAACGGAGCAGATGGACATCCGGTCTTCACCAATGTATCGGACAGTGCAGGTATCCTGATAGAAGGATTTGGGCTGGGTATTGCCATTAGTGATCTCAACGCCGATGGATGGCCGGACATCTATGTTGCTAACGATTTCCTGAGCAACGATATTCTTTACATAAATAACCAGAACGGCACCTTTACGAACAGGATATCAAAATTTATTAAACATGAAAGTTACAATGGGATGGGGGTGGATGTTTCAGATTTCAACAATGACGGACACCCTGATATTGTAGAGATGGACATGCTCCCGCCTGACAACTACCGTCAGAAAATGATGTCGGGTGGGATGACAAATGAAAAATTTGAGTTGATGCTGGACAGGGGTTATCGGCCCCAGTATATGAGAAACACGCTCCAGTTGAATGATGGAAGTGGTCATTTCAGCGAGATCGGGCAACTCGCGGGTGTGGACAAAACTGATTGGAGCTGGAGTCCCTTATTCGCCGATCTGGACAATGACGGATTCAAAGATTTATTCGTTACCAATGGTTACTTGAAAGACATCACTGACAAGGATTTCATCAATTACAGCAAAACGCAGACAATACTGCAGGATGCGAAAACTGCCGATAGAAAATTGCTGGCACTCATGGACAAGCAGCCGGGCGTGAAGTTGTCTAACTATGCTTTTATCAATAATCATGACCTGACATTCTCGGAGGCAAAAAATTGGGGAATGGATCAGCCCGGCTTTTCCAATGGTTCCGCATTTGCCGACCTGGATAACGACGGGGACCTGGACCTGGTAGTCAACAATATCAATGACAAAGCTTTTGTTTACCAAAACGAATCAAAGAAGGACAGTAATAATCATTATCTCCAGATCTCTTTACGAGGAGATTCGCTCAATACAATGGGTCTCGGAACACGGGTGCAGATAGTTCATCAGGGTAATGATCAATACTATGAGCATTCGATATATCGTGGCTACCAGTCTTCGGTGACCCCCGTGGTTCATTTTGGTCTTGGCCAATCAACCGTGGTCGATACCATTAAAGTGGTTTGGCCAGATGGAAAAGTGCAGCTGCTGAATAACGTTCCAGCCGACCAGCGCATCGTCATCGATAAGAAAAATGCAAAGGAAGAAGAACAACCGAAGGTCAAGAGCCATCAAACCATATTCTCAGAAGTGTCGTATTCGAAAGGTCTCCGTTTCCTTCATAGGGAGAATGAATACTCGGACCTGACAGTGGATCCTTTGATGCCTCATACCTATTCGACCATGGGACCTGCGCTGGTGGCAGGTGATGTAAATGGCGATCAGTTGGACGACATATTCATCGGCGGCTCCGCCGGAAACCCCGCCTCCTTTTATTTGCAGAACAGGCATGGCCGGTTTGCCCGACTTAATTTTCCGCAGGACAGTGCCTGCGAGGACCTGGGAGCGCTTTTGTTTGATGCGGATAATGACAATGACCTGGACTTGTATGTCGTGAGCGGAGGCTCTGAGTTTGCGGCCGGATCCGACATGTATCAGAACCGGATTTATAAAAATAACGGGAAAGGAATTTTTACGAAGGATGTGAAGGCTTTGCCCGTCGGCACAGCAAGCGGCTCCTGTGTAACCGCAGCTGATTATGACAAGGATGGTGATCTCGACCTCTTTGTCGGCGGTGGATTTTCTCCGGGAAAATATCCCCAGCCACCGGCAAGTTTTATCCTGGAAAATAACGGAGGCCAATTTTCCGACGTGACAGACAAGGTCTGTCCCGAACTGAAAAATTTGGGTATGGTAAGGTCGGCACTGTGGACCGATGTTGACAACGACGAACGGATGGACCTGGTGATTGTCGGAGAATGGATGCCCATTACGATTTTTAAAAACGCAGGGGAGAAATTTGTGAATTCTACTGCTACTTCCGGCCTCAATGAAACATCTGGTTGGTGGAACAGTATTGCCGGTGGGGACATGGATAACGATGGCGACATTGATTATATCCTGGGAAACATCGGTACCAATACGCCCTTTCATATGTCTGCCGCCGAGCCACTGGAACTGGTTTCGGGACCTTTGGATCAGAGCGACATGCCTCACAGCATGCTGACCTGGTATAACGGGGGTAAAAATTATCCGTGGCCAGTGAAAGAAGTGATGCAGCGACAGATGCCGCGTTTCGGGAAAAAATTCTTTAGGTATAACGACTATGCTAAGGCAACTGTCGCAGACCTCCTGCCTCCTGAAGTCAGAAACAAGACTTCAGTCCTGAAGAGCATATATTGTCACTCCTCATATCTTGAAAATCTTGGACAGGGAAAGTTCAGTCTAAAGCCACTGCCTGCGCAGGCACAGTTTGCCCCGGTCAATGGCCTCATCATAAAGGATGTTGACTATGATGGAAACCTTGATTGCCTGATGACCGGCAATTCATATGCGCAGGATGTTTCTATCGGACGCCTGGATGCCTTCACTGGCTTGTATTTAAGGGGTGACGGGCATGGGAACTTTATCTCTGTTTCCGCCGCTGAGAGTGGCTTCTTCGTCGATACCGATTCAAGATCTTTACTACAGTTATTTTCCAAAAACAATGAAGCTGTCATTATCAGTGTAGCCAACACCGATAGCCTTCGGGCTTTTTCTCAATCGATTCCAGGGGGGACGGACTTGGTGAAATTGAGGTCTACCGACGTCTCAGGTTGGCTAACAACGCCGCAGGGGCAGAAACGAAGACTGGAATTCTACTACGGTTCCGGCTATCTCTCCCAGTCATCCAGGACCCTCGAAATCCCGGCCGGTGTTAACACGGTCATGATCCTCGATTCAAAGGGAAGGCCGCGGACACATGTATCCGTCTTTCATTAACAAAAGTTTTCCGGGTAGGTCATTGCGGTATTCGGGCGCTTAAGTGACAAATAGTTAGGAAACCGTTGAAAAAATTTCAAGTAAAAATATCTGTCAAATACAGTATATTGCTAAACCGATTTACCTAATTGGGCAGGAACTAACCAAAACAAGCTATATGAACTCCCGCAAAAAATTGCCAGGCGGCACACTGCAATTCCGCCACTAGCAACATACTTCCAACCATTCATCCACCATAACTAACAACCATATGATGAAACGACTAGTATTTTTTGGCTTCTTCCTGGCCTGTTTGTCGCTTGCGTCAACAGCGCAACAAGCCGTCAGAGGAAAGGTCACCGATCCGGAAGGAAGAGGTCTTCCGGGCGTAAGCGTTACCGTCAAGAATTCAACAGTCGGTTCCGCATCAGACAGCGCCGGGAATTTCAGCGTCAATACGACGAAGAATAATGATGTCCTGGTTTTTTCGCTGGTTGGCTATGCATCCAAGGAGCTAAGAGTGAGACCAGGCAACAACCTCGATGTGACGCTGATCCGCAATGCCAGCGACCTGGATGAAGTGGTAGTCGTTGGATATGGAACAGTCAAGAAATCTGACCTCACAGGATCGGTGGTGTCCATATCGGCAGAACAGCTAAAGGCAACACCGGTAACTACATTTGATCAGGCATTACAGGGACGGGCAGCCGGCGTTCAGGTGGTTCAGGCAACAGGCGCTCCGGGAGGCGGGACAAATATAAGGATCAGGGGTACCACGTCGATAAATGCTAGTAGCGAACCATTGTATGTTATCGATGGCCTGTTGATGAACAGCAATACGGGAGAAATGTCTATTGGGGGAAGGGGCCCGGCGATCAGTCCTCTGGCCACAATCAACCCAAGTGATATTGAATCCATCGAAATTCTCAAAGACGCTTCCGCAACGGCTATTTATGGATCCCGGGCCGCGAATGGCGTAGTATTGATCACGACTAAAAAAGGTAAAGCGGGAAGCTCAACCGTGAATCTGGAAACATACTATGGGTCGCAGGAAGCCACGAAAAAGCTGGACCTGTTAAATGCCACTGAATATGCGGAGCTGGTGAACGAAGCCGAACTGAACTCAGGACGCTCTGCAGTTTACCCGGATCCGAAAGGTTTTGGAGAAGGAACAGACTGGCAGAGTGAACTGTTTCGAAAGGCACCAATTGCCAGTGCCCAGGTAACCGTGAGTGGCGGAACCGCCAAAACCCGATACTCTGTAGGTGGTGGTTATTTTGGTCAACAGGGAATTGTACTTGGTTCGGACCTTAACCGTTATTCATTTAAGGTAAATCTTGAAACAGACGTAAACGACCGGCTCACGGTTGGTACGAACATGGCTTACAACAGGATAAAGACCAACGGAGTTCTCACCGGGCCTGGTCCTGTCGTGCAGGGCGTGGTCTACAACGCGCTTCTCTTCAATCCCATTCTCCCAGTTTATGATGCTACCCGGGCTGGCGGATATACCTTCGAGCACGATCGAAGAGATGCTGTGGCAAATCCTATTGCCGAGGCAAATGAGTTTGAGGCCGTCACCACTACCTCCAGGGTGTTCGGAACCGTGTATGCACAGTATAAAATCATTGAGGGCCTGTCACTCAGATCTACTTTTGGTATAGATGGATTGTCTACCAAATCGAATACGTTTGGTCCAAACTTTCTTAAGCGGGCAGAGGCCAGCCTTGGGGAAGCATCAATTTCTACGCTTGAAGCCATGACCTGGTTGAATACGAATACACTTAATTACAATAAACAGATCGGTGCAAACCACAGCATCAATGCCCTTGCCGGGTTCGAGGTGCAGCAATTTCGAAACGAATCGACCAGCATGTACGCTTTTGGTTTTCCCGAATCCAGAACAGGATGGCATAATATAGGTGCAGGCGAAGGCGCCCAGCCACTGGGTAATGGAGAAACAGAATGGGGTATCGTCTCTTACTTTGGTCGCGTGAATTACTCGTTCATGAATAAGTACCTGTTTACACTCACCGGTCGCGTTGATGGCTCATCAAAATTCGCACAGGGAAATAAATACGGGTTCTTCCCATCTGCTGCTTTCGCCTGGAGGGTTTCTGATGAACGATTTATGCGGGACGTAGATTTCATATCGGACCTGAAATTGAGGGCGAGCTACGGACGTACGGGTAACCAGTCGATAGCCCCCTATCAATCGCTCGCAACCATATCCGGTGGAGGTATCGAAGGCGTGTTTAGTTATGGAAACACGATAACAGCTATCAGGGGCAGACAGCCCAACCAATTTCCCAACACACAGCTGAAATGGGAGACTACCGACCAGGCAAACCTCGGTATTGACGTAGCCATTTTGAAGGGACGGTTGAGTCTTACTGCCGAAGTGTATCAGAAGAAAACAAAAGATCTGTTGCTGAGCACACCGCTGGCGTATACCACCGGATTCGGCAGTTCACTTACTAATATCGGCAATATCGAGAATAAAGGTGTTGACCTCGCGCTAACATCTGTGAACCTTGATGGTGCATTGAACTGGACCACTTCAGTAAACGTTTCCTTTAACCGGAACAAGGTGACCGAACTCGTCAGTGAAGATGACGTTATGCTTATCGCGGGAAACATTCTGCGGGTGGGACAGCCAGTAGGTTCCTTTTACGGTTATGTGTTCGACGGCATTTTTCAGGATGCTGATGACGTGGCCAACAGTCCGAAACTTACAGGCACGAATCCTGCGCCTGGAGACCAGAAATACCAGGACATCGGTGGCCCTGATGGCAAGCCTGATGGTATTATCAATGAGTTCGACAGAACCATTATCGGCAATGCGCAGCCGGATTTCACGTGGGGACTCAACAACTCACTTACATTCAAAAATTTTACTTTGTCATTCTTCTTCCAGGGATCGCAGGGTAATCAGCTGATCAATCAGAACCTCGGAGACCTCGCGAACCTTAATGGAAAACAAAATATACTAAGAGAGGTAGGACTGAATCGCTGGACACCGCAGAATCCTTCTAACGAGTATGCCCGCGCCTACTCCGATGCCAACGACAACGTTTTCTCATCCCGATTTATCGAGGATGCATCCTACCTGAGATTAAGAAATCTGACACTGGGCTATAATCTGCCGGCGTCGGCTCTACGAAAGCTTCGAGTGAACAATATCAGATTGTATCTGAGTGGCTCTAACCTGTGGACAGTAACAGACTACAGAGGTTACGATCCGGAAGGCAATGCGTATGGCGGCACCACCGACATTGTAGGCGTTGACTTTGGGGGCTATCCGCAAGCCAGGGTATACACTGTTGGCATCAACGTTGGGTTTTAGTTCACCGGTTAAATTGAATGGAAAATGAAAAAGATTATCAATAGAAAAAATGTCGTCGGAGTTTTACTCACCGCGGCTTTGTTAGGTTCATGCGAGAAATTTCTTGAAGAGAAACCGCAGGACAGAATATTTAGCGCAAATTTTTACCAGACCGCGGACGATGCGTTGTCTGCCACCAATGCGATTTATGCTGGTCTGGGGTCTTATTTCGACAATGGCGAAGGACCCTATCACTCTACCACCTGGATAGCTGCGGGACTTGCATCCGATGAGATGATCAACAAGCAAACAGACAATGCGATGGATCAGCTGGATGATTTTGCCTGGAATGCGGAAAACTCGACCATCCTCAGTATATGGCGATCACACTACAAAACGATTACAGTTGCAAACATTGCCATCAACCGGATTCCCGGGATCGACATGGATGCGACGCTTAGGGACCGTTTGGTAAATGAGAGCAAGTTCCTGCGTGCCCTGATGTATTTCAACCTCGTCAGGATGTATGGTCCGGTGCCATTAATCATTGCTGAAGAAGTTCCCCTGACTTTTCCCGTTTCAGGTGTTGAAGAGGTGTATGCGCAAATCATCAGCGATCTCCAGGCGGCGGAGAACCTGCCCAATGACGGGGAGATCGAACAGGGCAGGGCTACCAAGGGTGCCGCAAAGGCCTTGCTGGCCAAGGTGTATCTGACCAGACAAGAGTGGGATAAAGCATCAGCAAAAGCTTTGGAAGTCATCCAGTCAAATACATATGAATTGTGGGACAACTATGGCGACAATTTTAAACTCGCAAATCGCAATGGTAAGGAAGCAGTGTTTTCGGTAAGTAATGGCGATGCGGGAGGCTCTATCTCATTCTGGGAAGTTGGCCAGTTCAATGTAAGGCTTCTTCCCAAGGAGCTGAATGACAGAAGGGAAAATGTAAGAAACACGCAAGGCTGGCAGGCAGCGACACGCAATTTATATGATTCCTATTCGGATGACGATCAGCGGAAAGCCATCACGTTTATGACGCAATTCCTGGACGACAATTTAGACACTGTCAAGTTAGACGATCCGTATTTCCAGAAATATTGGGACGAGGCGGAAGAACCCGATGGCGGTGATTCAAGGCAGGATTTTCCTGTGATCAGGTATTCGGATGTACTGTTGATGTATGCCGAAGCAGAAGCGGAGAATGGTAATCTGGCTGTCGGCAATGAATATCTTGGTAAGGTCAGAACGAGGGCAGGGCTAACGCATGCGGATGTTAACGACATTGAAGGTTTCAGGGCGCAGATACTTTTGGAAAGAAGAAAGGAATTCGCGGCGGAGGGTCATCGCTGGTTTGATCTGGTGAGAACGGGCCAGTTGGAAGAAAGGGTGCAGGACGCGAAGGGTATCGCCGTTAATCCCAGATACCTGTTATTTCCTTATCCACAGCGCGAGATCGACACAAACAAAGAACTGCCGTCAAATGCTGAGAAGGGTTATTAGCACGATGAGATTCTCGGTGCTACGGATCTGAATAGCGTGTACCAGGGAACGGTGATATAACATATCGTCACCAAAAATTATTTGGTAATGTAATGATAATTGAATCTGCCCGCGGGCGCCACATCTCCATTGATGTGGAAGTCCATGATATCTCCTTCCTGTTGCATATTGTCACTCCACTTAAACCCAAGATCAGGCTCCCCGGTCATGTTCAATAAAGTTTTTGGAATCTTTATTTCCAGTTTATTGGAATTGACCGCATATTCAACCTCTCCGGCTTTTTCCCAGAACCACGCGCCATCAGTCTTCTCTACGATGGCTTTTTTGCCTGGGCTTGTACGATTGACCAGGAAATCGTATCCCTCCCACCCTGTGTTTTTATTATTGTCGGCGTCTATAAACAACCGCATCCACCCGGGATCTGTTTTCGAAGTAAGCGGCGCTGCGGTCTCGACATAGAAGTAAATATTTTCATTGTCTCTCGCACATTTGGCGAGGACGATATCATTCCGTCCGGTTTTGTTAGTATAATGCAGGCTCCCGAACCCCGGGCTGTTGCGATGAAGTGTATTCCCCTTGTAAGAATTAAATGTGGGGGTCACCTTATTCCATTCCGCGAATTTTCCATCAATGGGTATAGTAACAGCACCGGATGCAGGCTGTTCTGCCGGCACACCTTTAAACTTGCGAATATTGCTTACCATCTGGTAATAATAATTATCGCCGTGGCCCCCTTTCATTGGCTCTACGTCACGGCTGCCTTCCTGATTGAATTCATCCGGAAAGGCATTGGTTTGCTTCTGCCATACGTCATAGCGCCCGGCGATCCATTCATTCCATCCAGTAATAAAAATAAACTCAGGGTCGATCTTCAGAGCCCTGTCCCATTGCTCCTGGAAATTATACCCATTGTTTACAGCACCGGGTTCTTTGATCTCCCCTTTTGCATCGGTATAACTTCTTCCAAAAGCGCCGGGCGCGTTCATTGCTGTCAATCCCCTTTCTTTACTCCAGTTCTGGGCAACGCCGACAGTGACCTGCTCGAATCCGCCATTTTCGTTTTTTACAAAGCCGTGCTGCGGATGAATTTCAAGCCAGCCCCAGTGATCCGGTCTTTCCGGCCCCTTATTGTACACTGGTTGACCGGGACGGAAGGTGAAAAAATCTCTTATACTGCGATTGTAAGCGGTGCTATCCGGTTTACCGGGAATATCGGCTACCAATTCAGGCATGGCCATAATCAGCGGTTTGCCTTTCCACATGAACCAAAGGTCCTTGTACAATCCAGGTTTATATAATTCAGTATATAATTCCCTGATAATTTCCTTGCCGCCTGGTGTCATCCAAAAAGGAAGCATAAATGCTATATGCGGCGTTTGAACGCCGTCCTTTCTTGCCTTTGTAAATACCTCACATAATTTCAGATAAGACTCTTTCCAGGTAATGTTGCCGTTAGTGCAATCAAAAATGATCACGTCAACACCTGCATCCGCAAGCATTTCCGCGTGCTTTCTCAAAACCCATGCGTCCGTATCGAGATAATAACCCAACAGCGGCTCTGCCCAGAACCAGGGACTATTCCTTTTTGGCCATACAGGATTATTGTAATCGTCAATGGCTTTGGGATCGCGCGCCAAATATTCTGTTACATTGAATGGCGGATTTTTAACACCGGGTTGCGTATGCCATGTCCAGTAAAACAGGCCCACGAATTTATCTTTTCTCGGACCGCCTACTGATGTATAATCGGGCAGCCTCCTTCCTAATGCATCTGTTGAAATTGCATTGGTGCCGGGTGATTGAGGATATGATTTTAAGCAAAAGAAAAGGAAAATGAAAACCGCGGATATGTCTCATGACCGCAAATTATGATCAGGCGTGATTACAAATTATTTGTTCCAGGTATACCGATAGTTGAACCTTCTGTTTGGGGCGCTGTCGCCGCTGGTGCTCAGTGATATGGGGTCCTTCAGCTCGTCCGGGTTGTCGCACCAGTGGTAGTCAAATGTGAACGCATTTCCTTTCAAACCCAAAATATGACGGGGGATAGAAAGCTCCAAAGCATTTCCCTTATACCTGAAATTCAATTGCGACACTTCCTTCCAGGATCCTGACTCAAAACGCATAAGTGTGGTTGCCTTATCGTTCATTATTTTTTTATTGACAATAAAATCATACCCATACCAACCCGTACTGGAATTTTTATCGGCATCTATTAAAAGCAGCATCCAGTTAGCACCCGAGGATGGGGTCAGAGCATTGTTTGTTTCCACATAGAAATAAACGTTGTCATTATCTACCGCGGCTTTACAACTTATGATATCGTTCCGTCCAGAGTTATTTTTATAACTGATACCTGCGTATCCAACATGATCCCGGTGAAAAACATCTCCTTTCGTATCCCGATATTCAGCAGCAATTTGTTTCCAGTCATCAAAACTTCCATCAAGTTTTATTCGGGATAATCCCTCGGATTGGGGTGCTGAGCGAACGCCTTTGTATCTGCGAATATTCTCGGCCATCTGCATGTAATAATTATCGGTATAACCGTCTTTCATCGGCTGGATACAACGGTTGAACTCCCCGTTGTACTGGTCCACAAAAAAATAAGGACTGTTGCGGCGCATGAAAGGAGTGGTCTTTCCTTCCTCAGGCTGATATTTACCAGCAGTCCATTCGTTCCAGTCGTTTAGATATAAGAACTGAGGATCCGAGTTGAGCGCTTCCTCCCATCGTTCCTGGAAATAAATGCCATACCCTTCGGGATTGCTTACGGTTTTCTTCAGCCATGGCACATATGTCGGTCCAGGCATGTCATATTGATTTAACTGAGGCTCGCCTTTTTCTCTTGACCATGTTTTTCCGACCAGGCTAGAAGGATGTTGCGCCGGCGTTACTGCCGCTTCTTCCTTTTTCCCTTTATGCGTCGACACCAGGCTATCCGGATGCATCGCTTTCACTTTTGGATCACCCAGGTCATATCCAAAACTCCAGTTGTCTTCCGTTCCCACAAAACGTTTTTTTGCCCATTTATGATATCCCCACCACATATTGCGGAGTGTAAAGTAATTTTTCACCTCTTTCGTATAATCCTTGTAAAATTTTTGCGTGTAATCAGGATCATTGTAATGAATATGATTACTGTCTGAAAGCGCCGTAGAATCATAATGAGGGTTTGGATTCTGTGCAACATTTGGAGTAGCGTCGACTTCCGGATCGGCATTATATAACAGCAAGGGCTTATCATCCCAGTAAAACCAGAGGTCCTTGTATTTATTTTCTTTGTAGATCCTGTCGTAGAGATCCTGCACTACCGTGATAACAGGTCCGTTGAATGCCCAAAAACAAAACTTTGGTATTTTATTGCCTTCCGCTTTCATTTTTTGCATAACTGTAAAAACAACCTCCCACTCGCTCCAATAACGAACTGCATTGGTAACATCCATTATCAGCACATCTACACCCGCATCAGCCAGCATAGACATGTCTTTACGTATCACATATTCATCTTTACTCAGAAAATACCCCAGCTCAGGTTCGCCCCAGTGATAAGTTCCTTCCTTCCAGAGTGAATGTTTCGCATCCAGCCGCGTATTGGTGTCGGCAGCCAGCACTTTGGTTACGTCCCCGGTATAAGGACTTTTTAGTTTAGCGAAATCATCGCTATGCCAGGTAATATAAAAGATGCCCACCACACGGCGTTGATTATTCTTTACCGGACCCACCTGTTGCTCATCCGGCATGGTTCTTCCAAGTGCATCAGTTGCAACCCAGGTATCAGGATATATGTCGCGGTAATATTTTTCATTATTGATCTGTGCGCACAAGTGGAGGTCCCCCGTCAGCATAAGCAATAAAAACAAAAGTCCATTATATTTCATCCGTCTAAATTTTTCTGTTGATTCCATTGAGCATACTCAGGCAGAGCTATCCATTGCGATTAATCCAGCCATCCGGGATTTTGCCAGTTCACACCGGAAAGACCGATGATCTTATTTGCTTCTTCGCTATCAATCGGATACAGGAGATATTTATCTGATGAACAATTCCTCTCCGGGAATTTGAACCGGCTGTAAACAAGGTCCAAACCATTTTTTGTGATCTTCATCCCGGTGACGGACTTATCAGTCTGTTCAAGAATTTTCCAGCGGCGAACGTCAAAAAAACGATGTTCTTCAAAGGCCAATTCTATCCGGCGTTCATTACGGTATTTCTTTTCAAAATCTTCTTTCGACATGCCTGATGGGAAAGCCGGCATTCCTGCCCTGGTCCTTACCGCGCTTACTGCTTCCCTTGCAGTCATAGAGCTGCCATTAATAACAACCGGAACATCCGGGCCGGCAGTCTGGTAAGCAGCTTCAGCAAAATTCAAATACAATTCTGCCAGGCGGAACAGACGGATGGCACCGTCAGCCTCATTATTCTGACCTGATCTGAAGTTGTTGAATTTGCGCAGGTAATATCCTGTGCGGGTGTGCTTGCGGTTAAGTGCCGATATTTCCTCTTCCCCGCCCACAAAAGTTTCTACCATCTTCCCTGCTGGCTGATCCAGATTCCTGACAGCGCCATTGTAATAAATCGAAGCATAAAACCTTGGGTCGCGGCCAACATAAGGACTTAATTCGTCATAACCTGAAGCAGTATTTATAACAGGAATCAATTTGTCGGCATCGGCATAACCCGTAACTGGAGCTTCGCCATTGGCCATCTCATAACTGTCTACGAGTTCCTGGGTAGGACATGGTCCTGTTTTTTCCATACCAGGATTAGTAGGTAACCCGGCATTTTTCCATACCTGCATTTGTCCGCCGGACTGGTATATCGTCTCTTTATCAACTGCACGCTGGTCATTGGAATTAGTGAAGAAATAAAGTGCATAAGAATTTTGCGCAACATCAGCCGCAGGAACCGCATCAAAAAGCTTATAGTCATTCGTAAGACATTCCTGTAAAGCTTCTGCTGTGATCTGGGTTGCGTCTTCCCAGGTGTAGGTGCCATCGGACCATAGCGGGCTTGCAGCATATGTTATTGCCTGCGATCTTATAGCGTAAGCCACTGCGCGATTCACGATCCCGAATTGATTATCATAAATATTCCAGGAAAAACCCAGTTGGGTGTTGGGTGTGGCTAATGCAGAATCGCAGTCTTCAAGAATGAATTTGACTACCTCAGAAAATGGGGCGCGACTATCCGTAGAAAAATCGTGGTCCAGCCCTAATGGATTCTTGAAAATAGGCACACCGCCATAGCGTTTTATCAACTGAAGGTAATACAGCGCCCTCAACGCATGCGCCTGGGCTGTCCACCCGGATTTTTCTTCTTCAGACGCATATACCGTAGCAGTCCTGATATTTTCAATAAATGTGTTGCATTTAAATATCCCCTGATAAAGTGTTCCCCATGGGCTGCCGTCTGAAGAATAGGCGGCATAGGTTTGGGAAGTAATATTGCCCCCATACCACATGGTATATTTTGATCCGGAGGTGATATCATCCGCATCCTGCGCTTCATCTGTAAATGAAGCCCTGTCCATATAAGGAGCCGGGCAAAACCCGTAACAGGAGTTAAGGTATCCTCTTGTTCTATTGTAATCGCTGAACACCTCATCTATCGCGATACGTCCATCTGTAGGCAGGTCCAGTTGCTTGTTACAGGAAAAAAGAATGAGGGCGAGTATGGGGAAGATGATAATTCTATAATCTTTCATCAGTAAATGTTTTGTTATGCTAGTTGTCTGAGATTCCGCTTATCAGAATGTTATGCTGAGTCCGACATTGTAAACTTTATATACAGGGATTCCAGAATAACCGCCGCCTTCGGGACCAAAATCATCCGACTTCATATTATGCCAGGTAAATAGATTCTGTCCGCTTAACACAAACCTTATCTTTTCGGAGGAGATTGCTTTTGTTAAAGAGGCAGGTAACGTGCAAGCCAATTCGATATTCTTAAGCCTCAGGTATGAACGGTCATATTCAACAAAATTACTTTGCTCATGATTAACGGTTTTGGTTAAAGAAAGAGCAGGCCAGGTAATTTTCTCACCACTTTCATACCGTCCCGGGGTCCACGCATTTGCATGCAATGCGCCAAATACACCATCGTAATCTGTCTCCCAGATACCTGTTCCTTCGGTGATCATCGAATAATTTCCAACACCCTGAAACAGCACGTTCAGCTCAAAGGACCGGTAATTAATACCAGCTGACATGGAATATACTAATCGAGGCAATAATCCAGTGCCAATGGGGGCCTTGTCGCGCTCATCGATCTTACCATCAGCATTTAAATCCTGGTATTTCAGGTCTCCCAGGCGCGGCGTACCGAATCCATACTCCAGGTTACTGTTGTCGAGTTCAGCCTGCGTATTAAAGAATCCGTTGCCGTTGCTATAGTCTACCAGGTAACCAAATTGCTGATCAAAAGAATATCCCTCTCTCCATTTTCCATACGCGTAGTCGTCTGTTCTGACCGCTTCATCTACTTTGATAAGTTTGTTTTTGGCGTAGCTGATCATACCAGCCGCATAAAGATTTAAATGCCGGTTAACTGCCTTATTATAGTTTACAACTATTTCGTATCCCTTGTTTTCGAATACACCAGAGTTGGTGCTGGGATAATTTTGTAAAGGAATTCCCTGGTAGCTTGGAATAGCGGACGCTGCCGCAATCACCATGTTTTCCATACGGTCGCTGAATACATCCAATGAAATGGAAAGTGAATTAAAAAGTCCAATATCAAGACCCAGGTTCATCTTGGTGGAAATTTCAGCACGGATATCAGGATTTCCTTTCTGATTTTCATTGACAACATATTGCAAGTATCCAAGAGGACCTCCCCCACTTACGGTTACGTTATCGAGGTAGGCGTACCGTACCAATCCACTCTGGTCGTTGCCTGCTTTACCATAGGAAGACCTTAGCTTAAGATTGCTCAGCCAGCGGGAGCCTTTAAGAAAACGTTCCTGGGAGATTAGCCATGCCGCTGAAACAGCGGGAGTAGCGACATACCTGCTGCTGCGCGCATATTGCTCGGAACCGGAGTACCCTGCGTCAAATTTTACAAAATATTTGTTGTTATAGTCATAAGTGGCTTCCAGCCCTGAGCTCACACGGTTATACGGAAGCAAGCCCGGAGAAGAAACATCAGCTGTTGTGAGGTTTTGATAAAACATATAGGCCATTGCTCCTATACTGTGTTTTCCAAAATCACGCTTATAGTTAAGGGCAGTATTATAAGTGAGGTGGTAATAATAGGAATGAGATTTATTGTAAGCAAGCGGAGTATTGAGTTCGCCACCCTTCTTGATAAAAGCAAAGGTATCGGGGTTATCCGTTCTCACCCAGCGTTCATAATCCTGGTTTGTGGCCAGGCTCCCTACCGAATTGGTCTGATAGGCAAAAACACCCGATAAATTCAATCCTTCAGTTAGAAAACTCATATCGAGATCAACACCAAACTGTGACGTTATATTCGTTACGGTGTGCCTGATGTAACCTGTACGATTGAGCATTCCGTAGGTAGGCGAAGCTACCCGCTCTGTGGTGATCACTTTTCCTGCCGGAACAATTACTGCGCCGGTTGCTTGATCTATCACGTCAGGAGTAACAGGCCCGTATACGTGGGGAGGTATCTGAATAATGCTGCGGTAAATAGAGTCATTACTCAGACCGGGAGTACGTTCCCTCTTAACGTTGCCGCTCAAACGAATAAAGGCTTTCAGGTATTTATTGATTGTCATGTCCACGTTGGAGCGATAGTTTATCCAAACATTATTCGGACCGGGATCATAACGGGTTTGATCGGTTTTAAACTGGCCTCCCTGATGCATGAAATTGATATTGGAAAAAAACTGGACTTTATCATTGCCTCCCGATAAATTAACGCTGGCGCGCTGCATGCTTGCAATCGGCTTAATAAACTGCTTATACCAGTTATTATTGGGATATAGGTCTCTATTGGTTCCCGAACGATAATTATCAATTTGTTCAGGAGTGAAAAAATAATTCTCTCCGAGGCCGTCATTCAGTGCAGCCTGGTTCCGCATTGTCGCATAATCCGCAGAATTATAAAATGTCGGCTTTGTGGTCACTTGTTGAATAGACTGATCAAATCTCGTTTTGATCTGCAACTCCCCTTTCGCACCGCGTTTTGTTTTAACCACTATCAGCCCATTGGCTCCCTGAATGCCGTAGAGCGCCTGCGTGGAAGCATCTTTTAGAACCGTTATGGACTCTATCTCATTGGGGGATATATATTCCAGGGTTTGATTGCTGTTATAAGCGCAAATAATACCATCTATTATCACCAGCGGGCCATTATTACGGGCAGAAGCAAGGCCCCTTACATATAAATTCGTATTGGCCCTTGACAATTCTGAAAAAGTTTCCTGCGTGGTCAGTCCCGCAAGGCGGCCTGGAAGGGTCTGCGTAAAATTTGCTACTGGTGCGCGCTCGAGTTCCTCTCCGCTTACGGAAGAAACAGCACCCGAAATTTCACGACGCAACTGAGAAGTATAACCCAATTCTATCACTTCATCGTTTTTATGTGCGTCTCTTTCGAGGGCCAAATCAATTATCCTGTTATCTCCGATGGTAATTTCGCGGGCAGCATATCCTTTGTTATAGAAAACAAGCTTTCCACTGCCGTCCTCAACGGAAATATTGTATTCGCCTGCCGCATTGGTACGGGTTCCATTTTTACCATCTTTTGAATTTACCATCACACCTGCAAGCGGTTTTCCATACTCACCTGTCACCTTTCCCTGTATAGTGAGCAAGGGGTTCTGAGCGCTTACTGTTGTTCCCAAAAAACAGAACAGCATAAACTTAAGCGGCAGTATTATTTTGATTATTGATGTACGTTTCATATGATTTATCGTTGCAAGTCAGTTTAAAACCTGTTTATTATTACCAACCGGGAGTTTGCCAACTTTGACCAGTAATGGAGAGCAAACGATTGGCCTCATCGATCGGCACAGGCACCCACAAGAATTTATTCGTATAACAGCTGCGTTCTGTACCGCGGACAGTGCGGCGACCGTAAGTATAGCTTCCATCTGCATTTCTTTTTATGTCAGCGCCTGTGATCCAGCGGTCGGTTTTGGAAAGATCGCCACCTGGTTGAGTCCAGCGACGCACATCGAAATATCGGTTTTCTTCCAGGGCCAATTCCACCCTGCGTTCGTTGCGTATACGATTGATGAGTTCCTCTTTAGGCAGAACAGGCAAAACTGGCATTCCTGCCCTGGTTCTTATTTCATTTACGGCATCGGTTGCTTCTGTTAATTGATCTGCTTCTGCGGCAGCTTCCGCAAAATCAAGAATCACTTCTCCCAGTCGGAACAGCTTCCAGTTAGCTCCCCCCACAACATTGTCGTTGCCTGAATTGGGATGCAGGAATTTCCTTTCATAATAGCCGGTTCGGGTGGCCCTTCTTACAGTCGCATCAATGCCTGTTTGGGGTTCACCTGCATAGGTTGCTATGGTCCTTGTGCGGTTACCTATTCCGGCAGGATAATTCTCAGGCGACTCGGGAACTTCCGCAAAATTCCACAGGGCTTTTCTTTTGGAGCCATTGTAATAAATAGAAGCATAGAACCGCGGATCCCTGTTTGCGTAAGGATCATTGGGATCATAAAGCGTATTATCCGGATTGTAATTTGGGGTAAGATGGGTTTCATCCAGGTAAGGATTTTCCAGATCAAGAATGGGTTTTCCGTCAATAGTTTCATAAGCGTCGACCAATTCCTGCGAAGGACAGGTTCCTGATTTATATCCATCCTGAGCGCCTATGCCATCTATATCCCATATGTTGCCCTGGTTTTCCCTGCTTTGATAAATCGTTTCCTTATCAACCGGATTGGCAGTATAAGCCATAGTCTGTGTGAAATATTCATTATAGAGCGCTGTTTTTTCATTTTTGTCCGGCCCCAGAAAAGCCACGTCAGATAAATAAGTCTGCGGCAGATTTACTTTGTTGTATAATTCATAGCCGTTGCTTTTTAAATTTAGTAAAGAGGCCTTGTTGATTTCATAAGCTTCCTGCCAGATATTCTGTCCGCCATTATTGAGTGGGCTGGCGGCAAAGAGGATCATTTTGGATTTAATTGCTTCGGCCATCGCTTTGTTAACTCGTCCGGCTTCCCCGTCTGTGGTAATTCTCCAGGGTAATTCGGCAGTTGCAAGCGCTACATCACAGTCTTCGATAATGAATTTAACCACATCGTAATAGCTTGCTTTTGTTACGGTGGAAAAATCATCTGAAAACTCATACGGGTCGCGTTCGATTGGCAAAACTGCGCCAAACCATTTAAGCAATTCAGAATAAAAGTATGCCCGGAGCAGGTGCGCTTCAGCCCTCCACCTGCTTCGCTCTGCCTCATTCCTTACTGCTGCCTCGTCGATCCTGCTGATGAAATAAGTACAGTTACGGATAGCGTTCCAATATCTTGCCCAATAATCTCCATTTCCACCATCGGTGCTAATATTAGCTATAGGATGATTACCTGCAGATGCATCACCATTGTACATACGACCAGCCATGATCCATGATTCCGCTTCTGCGTCCGTATCCCAGGCCTCGTCACTCCACACAACAGGACCTCTGCTCCAAAAGAAATACCTTGTTCCCTTTACCGGTATATTGGAATAGCAACTATTCAGGAATGCGGCAACTTTATCGTTATCGGCAAAGATTTCATCCATCGACAGTTTTCCATCGGGCGCCATATCCAGCGCTTTTTTGCAGGATCCGAGGACGAACAATATCATGAGTAATAAGTAGACAGTTCTCAATTTCATAACGGCTCGATCTTAATGTTAGAAGGAAATATTTACGCCAAAATTGGTCATCCTGGTAACAGGGTACCCCAGGGAGTCATCATTTTCAGGATCGAGATGATCCATCCTCAGTTTGTCCCAGGTAATAAGATTCTGTGCACTGATATAAAGTCTGATATCCCCTACTCCAAGTTTGTCAAGCAAGCCCGCAGGTAACGTATATGCCAACTCAATATTCTTTAGCCGGATAAACGAACGGTCCATAATAAAAAACTCGTTCGCCCTGTGGTTGGTGGTTGTATGTGTGCTTAATGCCGGATAAGTTATTTTTTCTCCATTGGCAAAGCGCTCCGGCGTCCAGGCAGTTTTATGATAACCAAAGTAGGTTCCCCGGATTATATATTCATATACCCCCTGGTCTGCGTAATTGCGTGAATACTTTCCAACGCCCTGGAAGAAGGTAGTCAGGTCAAATCCTTTGTACTGTAAAGACAATGTGAGACCATATATAATCCTGGGAATATTGGAATATCCTATCGGGGACTGGTCCTTGTCATCAATTGAACCATCGTTATTTAAATCGAGATATTTCAAATCTCCCACACGTGGAACGCCGAAACTATAATTTGTTTTTGCCAGAAAATTATTCAATTCCTCCTGTGAATTAAAGTATCCATTGCCATTGCTGTAGTCTACTTTATATCCCCATGTTTGTCCGAGTGAGTACCCCGTGCTCCTGTATCTGAATGCATATGTTTCATCACGGCTGGGCTCGTCAAGAAATCTAACAACGTTATGGTTGTAGCCGTAGTTGCCTCTTATCATCAGGGAAAAGTTTTTCCCGAGTCTTTTATTGTAGGTCGCCTCTATTTCATAACCCTTGTTGTCAACCTGTCCCAGGTTTGCCCTCGGAACATTGCCAAGAGGAACTCCCTGAAATTCCGGAACAGTGCCTCGGGAAATAAGGATCCTGCTGCGGTTTTCAATAAAATAGTCGAATGATATGCTCAAGTCTTTAAAGAGGCCGAGGTCCGCTCCGAAATTTTGTTTTTCGGCTAATTCCCAACCTATATCTGGATTTCCTAAGAGCGCCTGGTTAATTCCCTGCCCTAATCCTAAACTACCGAGGGGTCCTGGGCCAACCGTTATATTATCCTGGTAAAGAAATCGTGCGCCACCCATCTGGTCATTGCCTACTTTGCCGTATGAAGCCCTGAATTTGAGATTGGTAATGACATTGTCGAATGATTTCATGAACGCCTCATTGCTTATCACCCATCCTGCAGAGACCGCTGGAAAAAACCCAAACCGGTGACGGGGCGCAAACTGTTCAGATCCGTTATAACCCAGATTCACTTCAGCCAGGTAACGATTATCATAACCATAGGTTACTCTTCCTGCAACGCCTAAAACGTTAAAAGGTATTTCGCCGAATGTAGATTCCCAGTTATCGCGTTGCACAAGAACCATCGCTCCTACATCATGTTTACCAAACAGCCGTTTGTAATTGACAGAACCCTGCATGTTGATATTGTATCGCGAGTCGGCCGCCTTTATCAGTGACAGCAGCGATTCGTTGCCGCGTTTAACCGCGTAATTCAATTCATCGGTAGCGGGGTTAACGATAGCCAGGTACAGGAGTTCGGATTTATTTCCCTGCATGGCGGTAGTTGATCTCGAATCATAAGAAATCTGACCTTTTACGCTGAGCCCTTTGGTGACGATCCTGCTTAGATCCCAATCCAGCCCAAGAGATGAGTTAAGATTAGACCTTACCTCATTGCGATAACCCATGCGATTGATTATTTCAAAGGCTGAACGGTCCATGTATCCAGGATCCACGATCTGGCCCGGGGCGATTCCGAATCCATCAATGGTGGTAGGTCCGGGGGTAATGGGAAGAACAGTCTGCGACTGGTAAAGAAGGTCCCGCATCATCCAGTTGGTGTCGTCTCCATATAGCCATGCGGCCGGCATATTAACCTTCTCAATATAACTTCCAATATTGAGGAAGGCTTTAAGAGAAGGTGTTACCTGATAGTCCAGGTTTGCCCGGAAATTATATCTGTCCATCCAGGAAGAAGGGTCATACCCTAGTACTGACCTGGGTTCGGTTTTCAAGTTCCCTCCCTGGTGGAGATAAACTGCATTCACAAAATAACTCAGTTTGTTAGTGCCTCCGCTTGCGCCAACATTCACCCGGGTTTGCGGAGCAGACCGTGCAATATACTCGCGGTAATAGTCGTGGTCGGGATACATGTACTTTCTGAGCGAGACCTTTCCTTCATATTCAGGATCGGCAGGATCAAGACCTGCAAGGGGATTGGCATATTTATCCATTTGCTCCTGACCGAAAGGAATATCTGTTATCCCGTCATTTTTCGCCGCTTCATTCCTCAAGTTCATGTACTCAAGAGAATGAAGACGCTCGGGTTCCCGGGTGAAGGAAGAAAAGCTCTGCTCCGCATTGATGGTCAATGTGGGTTTACCCTCAGAACCGCGCTTGGTGGTGATAAGAATTACACCATTGGCGCCGCGTACGCCAAATACAGCTGTTGAAGAGGCATCCTTTAATACAGAAACAGAGGCGACCTCATTGGGATCAAGTGTCCTGATATTATCACGAGGAACGCCGTCAATAAGGATCAGGGGTCCCTTCCCATTTGTGGTGGCGGCCCCGCGCAGGTACATCGTAGCATCGTCGCGGCCGGGCTGCCCGCCACCTGATTGTATAGATGTTAATCCGGAAACCCTTCCTGCCAAAGCATTGGCCAAACTCGCCGAGGAACTCTGCCGAAGCTGAGCTGAATTAACGGTGGACACAGCGCCCGTTACCGTCAATTTCTTTTGTGACCCATAAGCCACTACCACCACATCACCCATTGACCCGGCAACCGACCGTAAATCAATATCCAGATTCCTGCTATTTCCTACGGCCATCTCCTGCGCTTCCATGCCTACGTATGAAAAAACAAGTACTGATCTTTCATTGGGCACATTAATCCTGAATATTCCATCAGCATCCGTGTACACGCCTTTAGTTGACCCTTTAATCACCACACTTACATTTTCAAGAGGTTCTCCGTTTTCATCTTTCACTTTCCCTGATACCGTAACGTCTGGCATTGCTGCAGAAGCTTGACGAGCAACGTTATCCTTAGCAGAATCCACCCCTTTTACGACGATTGTGTTCCCAACCACTTCATAGGTTAATGACTGTTTTCTGAAACACGCGTTCAGTGCTTCATTCACAGATACGTTTTTAAGGTTCAGACTTACTTTAGCAGCCTTACCCATCCATTCGTCCCTGTAAACGAGATGCAATCCTGCCTGTTTTTTTATTTTCTGCAAAACGTTCTCCAGAGAAGCGTTTTGTTCGGATAAACTAATCTTCTGCGCGTGTCCGCGGGCCTGAACCTGTAAGCAGGCAACGGTCATTAAAACGATGGTTAACTTCATAAGCAGCCATGTTTTTGAATTTATAAACCTACGCACCGGCAAGGATCCGGGCGACGCTTTGCAATAAGCAGTCAATTGCATAGTTTCGTAGTTTGGGTTAAATAAATGAAAATGATCCCGTTGAGATTATTACATGATGTTAACCTGATATCGCCGGAGTTCCGCCCCACGGAATTCCGGTTTATTTGGTTAACCGTCTTTTAAGAACCGTTTTTTACAATCCCGGTCCTACAATAATTTTCTTTCCTTCTATTTTAAATTTTACTCCGCTTAATTCTAAAACTTTCAACACTTCAGAAAGTTTCATATGCATTGGAATATCTCCTGTGATGCTGCCCCCGGGCATTCCCCCTTTATAGACGATCTCAACATCATACCATCTTGCCAGCTGGCGCAACACGACAGGAATATCAGTGCTTGTCATTAAAAACAGTCCGTTTTTCCAGGCTATGGCTTCTTCGATATCTACATGGCTTACTATTTTGATCTCGCCCTTTGTATTGATTAGCGCCTGCTGCCCAGGGGAAAGGACGATTGGCTTTTTTCCCTTTGCATCATCGCCTGACAACATCACTCTAACCTTTCCCTCAAGCAGGGTTGTATTGATACTTGATTCTTCGTCGTAGGCATTGATATTAAAATGTGTACCCAACACTTCTATCCTGCTTTTCCGAACACTACCAGGAGAATTGATATTTACATGGAATGGTATTTTTTTTCCCGCCCTGAGCCGGTGAGCCACTTCAAAATAGGCTTCGCCTGTTATGTCAACCTCGCGTATATCATCTGCAAAGGTCACTGGGTAGCGAATGGAAGATGCCGCATTTAGCCACACGAGGCTGCCATCGGGTAATACCAGGCTGTACTGTCCGCCACGCGGCGTAGCAAGCATATGGTAGGCATGGGCCTTATCCTCATTAGTCGTCTGTCTCTTATTATATACGAGTTGCGCACCTTTTTTACTAACCTCTGTGTTCCCCTGCTGGGCTATAACACCGTTATCAGCATTATCCAGTATAACTGTGTCGCCGTTTGCTAGTGTCAGGACCGCCTT
This sequence comes from uncultured Chitinophagaceae bacterium, assembly GCA_963808065.1. Classification (GTDB taxonomy): domain Bacteria; phylum Bacteroidota; class Bacteroidia; order Chitinophagales; family Chitinophagaceae; genus Flavitalea. The sequence continues at coordinate 1,982,637 of CAWEEK010000001.1, read as the reverse complement.
ATGGGTTCCTGGAAGAACATCATTGTTTTGTGCTTGTCTGGCGGCAACTATTTTTTCCGGAGCCCTGCTCCTATTAAGAACAAAATACCAGCTTCCCGCCGCTATTATGATTATAGCTGCCGCGGCAACACGAACAGACCAACGACTATACCATGGCGCGGAAACAAAGCTTTCATATTTAAAGGGGACCGCCCTGCCAGCTATATTTTTTTTTAGCTCATCATGCAGATTATTTATCCAGGCAGATTTGTCTTCAGCGTTCATCTTATCCCACTCATTCTCCCTCAACTCAGTTTCTTCCAGCCATTTCTCTACGAGTTGTTGTTCGGCCAGGTTCGCTCTACCTGCCAGGTATTTATCCAAAAGGTCTTTGATATTGCTGATATCCATGTCCGTTCTAAATTGTTATTGCTCTTGGCCGGCGAACATATATTATTAAGTAGTCGTTTGAAAGACATGGAGGTACTATTGATTGCAAAAATTTATTCTACTAAAAGGTTTCACGCAAAGCCGAAAAGAAAGCGCGAAGGCGCAAAAGATTTGCATCCCAGAAATATCCGATAAGAACAAAACTGAAACCAACGTAAAACCGCCGCGACAGATATTTAGTTAAAGTATTCTTAGATAGAGGTGCAAAATTGACAGAGACGGGAGCCGCGGAAGTTTTCTAAGACAGAAAACATATTACCAGTATGGCCAGTTTTTCCCATGAAATACGAAGATGGCTCAGTGCAGCAGAAAGCTGGTTTTTCACTGTTTGTTCTGAAACACCCAGTTCATGGGCTATTTCTTTAACGGCCAGGTGGCGGTCGCGACTCAGGCGGTATATTTGTTTGGTTCTGGAAGGCAAATCTTCCACAGCATTTTCCAACGTGTGGTGCAGGTTTTTTACAACCAGCTTCTCTTCGGTATCGGAAATAATATGATCTGAAAGCCGTTGAAGCATTCCCGCATATGCCTCTCGCGTAACGTTTTTTCGTATATGATCGATAATGCGGTAACGCGCTGCCGCAAAAAGAAAGGACCTGAGGGAGCCGTTAATTTGAACACGTTCCCTTTCATTCCACAAGTAAACAAAAAGGTCATGAATGATGTCCCTCGCTTCTTCCAATGAAGCTAGTCTTGCGGCTGCAAATCCTGTTAATGAAGCGGCATACGTTTCATAGATTGAAGTAAAGGCAGCTTTGTCGCCGGCCTTTAATAATTCAAGCAGTTCGTTTTCCGTATGGATATTATGGGCAAGCATAATAACTATTAAGCATCGTTAGATTCAAGTTTTTGAAAGTAACGGAATTAGTTCATATAACTATCCTGCACTTGCCCGGCCTATCAGTATGTTGTATTTATATGGATCACGATAAAGTTCAGCGAGTTCAGCGAAAGGGAAAAAGGAGTTTCGCTCTGAACGGCGAAGGAAACGCAAAGGCGATTTTAATAGTATAGGTTCCAAAGACCTGACTCACAAAGTAAATGATTCGGTTAACTGGAATAGTCCGCCAGATCCACAGCGCTTCAACACACAAGAACGATTGATTTCCGTTCAGATCAATGTTGAAGCATCGGAAACAATCGCTTCCTTTCGTCGTCATCAGGCTGACTTCCATATTCGCAGATCTCGAAAGCTTCTGCATAAGTCACTTTCTCGCCGTGTTCCTTTCCATACCATTTAACGAGCGAGGCCCTCACTTCAGGAGTGATCTCTACGCGGGAGAAAGAATGGAGCCACGATTTCCTGGCTGCAGTATCGGAAGGTACCTTTTCGGAATAATGCCCGATCCATGGCAGCCATTCATATACCTGTGAAACATGGGCGTCCAGCGCAGAAACCTTCTGGTCATAAACCGACGAAATGTCTATTGCAATATCTGGTCGGAAGGGATTTGGCTTCTGGAACCTGTCCTGAAAGTAAACGAATACCGGATTCCCTTTCACCGCAGGAGCCTCGGGCACTATGTTCGGGACAGTAACCATAAACGAGGCGTCCTGAACGAGAACACCAGTATATCTGTGATCCGGATGATAATCGTTGGGCCTCGGCGCAAATACCAGATCCGCGTTCCATTCTCTTATTTTGCGGATCACCTGCAATCTCACGGCAAGTTCCGGCATCAACAGGCCATCATGATTGTCGAGTACGTCATAGGTGACGCCGAAACGCCGGCCGGCCTCTTTGGCTTCGGCCAATCTGCGCTTGGCAAGCACAACCCCTTTTTGCTTCTGGTGACCGGCATCGCCATTGGTAACGGACACAAACTTGACAGCATATCCCATTTTTGCAAACAGAATTGCCGTACCGCCGCCATCCATGTCGCAATCATCGGGATGAGCGCCGAACATAATAATTCGTAATGGTTGCTTTGCCTGCGCAAGTGCGCCAAAATACGACAGGTTGAAAAAGAAGATCAAAAAAGTGATTGTCAGGAATTTTTTAGAATACATCGCATAGCAATTAAGGAACAGAAAGATAGGCGCTTTTATGATTCCGACCGAATTCGGCAATTCACACCCTGGAGTTAAGAGCATGAGGTTTGACGAAAATTAAGTCCAGAAAGACTTTCGTCGCCGTTGAGTCCATAACATGTCTCAAAGTGCATAAGCATTTTCTGAGCATCTAGCACTGAAGGAGCAGCTAGCAACGGGGAGTGAGCAGAATTATATGTCGCAAACCGCCTTTATGATGTCGCACCTCTACCTCTTCCCGTTTTCTGAAGGCCTTTAGCTTTGTGTAAACAAATTTATAGATCATGCGAAAGATTATTGTAACGTCGTTTTTGACAATGGATGGCGTACTGCAGGCACCGGGTGGGCCAGAAGAAGATCGTACGAACGGATTTAAATGGGGCGGGTGGCAATTTCCGCATCAAGATGAGGTGACAAGTAATGCCATTGCCAAAATCATGTCTACACCATTTGACCTATTGCTCGGCCGACGTACGTATGAGATCTTTGCGGCGTACTGGCCGTACAAAAGTGATGTGATTGGCGAAAAGTTCAACAGGATCAACAAATACGTGGTGGCCACAACACCGGTGGATACTTCCTGGAAAAATTCAATATTGATCAACGGCGATGTGGTGAATGAATTGAAAAAGCTGAAAAAACAAAACGGCCCTGATTTATTGGTACATGGTAGCAGCCGGTTGATACAGACATTGTTCGCAAATCAACTCGTGGATGTGTTGCATATATGGACAATACCAATAACACTGGGTAAAGGAAAGAAATTGTTTGAGGAAGGTACACCAACACAGGAATGGAAATTGACAGAGTCAGTGATTTCAACAAAGGGGGTCGTTATTGCGAGTTATGTACCAGGTGGTGAGGTGAAGTTGGGATCGTTTGTGCCAGATGAGGTCAGTGATGCCGAACTTGAAAGGAGGAAGAAATGGATGAAGGAAGAGAAAGGATTTTTGTAGTTTCAATTTGATTAGGGTGCATCATTGGAGGCATTGAAGTGCTGTAATTCAGAAACATTCTGCTGGACCGGGTGTTGGAAGTCACACATGAAGAAGATTGCCTCCAAACCCGCCAAAGGTCAACAAATTGAAAAAATGAAAATTGGAATCATTGGTGTCGGGGAGATCGGGGGAACTTTAGTTCGACAGTACTCCAGGGCAGGTCATATCGTGAAAATGACAAATTCCAGCGGCGCTGGAAAACTCAAGAGTTTAGCCCTTGAAACAGGGGCTTCTGCAGTTAACATGCCAGATGTGGTTAGGGATGTTGATGTAATTGTCATCAGCATTCCGTCGTTTGCAATACCCGAGGTCGCAAAAGCAATATCCAAAATCATTCCGGCTAACACGATCATTATCGATACCTCCAACTACTACCCTATCAGAGATGGAGTCATTAAAGACCTTGAGGATGGAACACCTGAAAGTGTCTGGGTGTCGAACCAATTGCAAAGACCGGTTATAAAGGCGTATAACAGTATTTTTTCCCGCTCTCTGGTCAATTCAGGTCTTCCTCAAAATACTGCATCGCGTGTGGCGCTTCCCATTTCAGGTGATAACAAACAATCAAAAGACCTGGTCGCCAGTCTTGTTAACGATAGTGGTTTTGATTCCCTGGATTATGGATCTCTACAGGATTCCTGGAGACAGCAACCCGGCAGTCCTGTGTATTGTACTGATTTAACTATGTCTCAACTAAAAAAGTCAATTGTAAAAGCAAGAAAGGAGTCGTTACCTAAAAAACGGGAACTCGGATTGAAATATATTCTAAGCCATGATCCTGAAAACTGGATGGATAACGTTAAATACAATAGGGAGATCTACGAAAGCGATATGAGTAGCTAAGTTCTCCTATCTATGGATATCGCGACTTTCATTGACAACTTTGTCCGAGAGATGCGCTGCTAATGTGGCTAAACGGAGAGGGCGTGGAAGAAAGCTGATTATTCGGATATTGTTGAAGCTAACCCACTATTCAGGAGGCTGAAATAATTCGACCAGGTTACCGGATGGATCCTGCAAAAGAATTTGTCTGCCTCCGACACCAGTCACTATTTGGTTGCGAAAACCTGCCCCTTTGTTTTTTAGATCTGTTACGGTTTTCTCCAGGTCATCAACCATGATCTGAATACGATTCCAACCACCAGGAGCAGGAATAATGCCATCCGGCATCGCCTGTCCAGCTCCGCCAGCGCCTGGCCTGTTGATAAATAACCGAGGACCACCGAGGGAAAGAATCGCAAAATCGCCTTTTACATGCATCTCGGAATGAAAGCCAAGCATTTCAACATAGAAATGAACGGTTGCATCAATGTCAGTAACAATGTACCTGAAATTAACCGCTGGGATTGTCTTGTCTGAGTTTTTACTATTCATGATTCTCATTTTGTGCGTCGCTGGCAAAAGATATTGTCAGCAATAGCAGTCCAACAAAGGATTTCATTGAATTGGCTTGATGATCACTCTTTCATCCTGCAAAAATGGTACTATAGAAAGTCGTTTTGTGCTAGGGTTGAAAATCTGGCATCAATCATTGTTTTGCGTGTTGATCTGGGAGTTTGAACCTGCCCCGGAGGCAGTCTTTTTATATTATATTAAATTATATATTAATTATTCTTAACTAGAATGGCAGTTTTTCCTCAAATATGCCTAATTTTATTAGATAAATCATACTTTATATATCAAAATACGGGTTGACATGCCTAGATATATAATATATATTTATTTTAAATACGACTGCTTGCCACTATTTTAACGACACCCAATTCGCAATGAAAGTAGTGGTAACCGCTGATTCTCGTCTGCCCGGTTTTTCAGGCATTATAGACCAACTAAACACTGGCCGGGCATTAATTTCTCTCTATAACCTTCAGGCTTCGACGCTTTACCACTCTTTGCATTTACCGATCGGGATTTGCCGGAATAACACATTGTAATTGAATAAACCATAGCGTCCCAATCGTTTAAACCAATTGTCTATGTTCGCACCAGGCAACCAGCCGCTCACCAGGTTGAGTATTTTTTCGGGCAGAGGAGTTCAAATGAGAACCTTTCATGTCACGTGGCTTACTTTCTTTTTCTGCTTTTTTGCCTGGTTTGGCATAGCACCGCTAATGCCACTGGTGAGCGAGCAACTTCACTTAACCCAGGCTCAGAAAGGAAATGTGGCTATCGCTGCCGTTAGCGCCACTATTGTTGCCCGGTTGATCATCGGAAGGCTGACGGATAAATATGGACCGCGTAAAGTATACACCTGGCTGTTGGTAATCTGTGCCTTCCCGGTGATCTTCATCGGCCTGGCAGACAGTTACATTACTTTTTTGCTCTTCAGGCTCGGGATAGGCGTAGTAGGCGCTTCTTTTGTGTTGACGCAGTTTCACACATCGGTAATGTTTGCACCGAACATCAAAGGCACGGCAAACGCAACCGCAGGAGGATTCGGAAACACTGGTGGTGGCGCTACACAGATCCTGATGCCGTTGATCGCTGCCGGGCTGGTGGGAGCCGGATGGGTAAGCCAGGCGGATAGCTGGAGATATGCGATGATATTCCCCGGAGTAATGCTGCTCGTTATGGCATCGTTGTACTGGAAGTATACAAAAGATACTCCTGCCGGAAACTTCGATGAGTTGCCACAAATAGAGAAAGGCAAAAAAGAAAATACGTTTTTGATAGCCGCAAAAGATTACCGCACCTGGATACTGACGGTCGCCTATGCCGCTTGCTTCGGTGTTGAGATAACGGTTGACAATTTTGCCGCCTCATATTTTCACGATAATTATAAGGCCACTTTGATTTTTGCAGGATTGCTGGCGAGCATATTTGGGTGGATCAACATCTTTGCACGTGCGTTAGGTGGAATGGTTTCAGATAAAGTCGGCAGCAGGTATGGATTCAACGGAAAAGTGAGTTTATTAGCGGTCTTGTTGCTACTGGAAGGAGCAGGAATTATGCTTTTCGCGCATTCAGACGGATTGGTAATGGCGATCATGATGATGTTCTTTTTTGGAATTTGCCTAAAAATGGCTAACGGCGCTACCTACAGCATTGTACCCTTTATTAACCAGAAAGCCGTTGGAAGTATCGCGGGGATTGTAGGCGCCGGCGGAAATGTGGGCGCTGTGCTAATTGGATTTTTGTTCAAATCAATGACTCATTCCGAAGCATTTTTTTATCTCGGCGGCGGCGTTTTGGCTACAGGTATTGTTGTGATGGCCGTTAGGTTGATGAGTAAAACCCCCGCGTCCGACAAAACTTACCATGCTGATCAGGAAAAGATAGAGCCATCGCTCGCCATGTAGACAGGCATAAATAATTGATGAGAGATTCGAATTCTATAGATAAGAATACAAGTAAAGGCACCAGCCTGCAAACCACCTGCTGTTATTGTGGGGTTGGCTGCGGCATTGTAGTCAGCAAAGACGTGCAGGGAAGTATTAGTGTGGAAGGAGATAAAAATCACCCGGTTAATAAAGGAATGCTTTGCAGTAAGGGAATGAACCTGCATTATACAGTAATGGATACTGTCGGACCGGTTGCTGTATCCTGAAATGCGTTATAGCCGAAATCAGCCAAGGCAAAGAGTTTCCTGGGATGTCGCATTGGAAAGAACGGCGGCTGTTTTTAAAACGCTGATTAACAAATATGGCCCGGATTCCGTCGCCTTTTATGCATCCGGCCAATGTCTCACCGAAGAATATTATGTTGTAAATAAACTGATGAAAGGATTTATCGGCAGTAATAATATCGACACCAACTCGAGGTTGTGCATGAGCTCTGCAGTGGCAGCCTATAAAATGAGCCTGGGAGAAGACAGTGTGCCGGTCAGTTATGATGACCTTGAATTAGCGGATTGCATTTTTGTTGCCGGCGCCAACCCTGCCTGGTGCCATCCTATTTTATGGAGAAGAGTAGAAGCGGCGAGAGAAAAGAATCCGAATATGAAAATCATTGTCAGCGATCCGCGCAAAACACAAACCTGTTCAATAGCAAATGTTCATCTGCAATTAAATCCCGGAACAGATATTACGCTGCATCATGCCATTGGCAGATGCCTGATAGAAGAAGGCGATATTGATATTGATTTCATAAAAGATCATACTGAAGGCTTTGAAAAATACCGTGCTACGGTTTTTGAAAGAACAATGGCGGAAGCAGCGGCTATTTGTGGTATTGATGAAGACGATATTCGTCTTGCAGCATCTTATATCGGCAATGCAAAGGGATTTATTACCATGTGGACGATGGGATTGAACCAGAGTGTGATTGGGGTAAACAAAAATCTTTCCCTTATCAATCTCAACCTGATCACCGGTCATATTGGAAAACCAGGCTCAGGTCCTTTTTCATTGACCGGTCAGCCCAATGCAATGGGTGGAAGAGAAGTGGGCGGTTTGGCCAATTTGTTACCTGCTCATCGTGATCTTTCTAACGAAGCACATAGAAATGAAGTGGAAAAATTCTGGCAGATACCATTGGGAACGATCCAGTCCCAAGCCAGGATTGACGGCTACAGAAATGTTTGAAGCATTGAATGATGGTAAGCTTAAAAGCGATCTGGATATTGTGCACCAATCCGCTTATCAGTTTGCCCGATGTGAGAATAGCAGAAGAAGGATTGAAAAAAGCAAAATTTGTGGTGGTGCAGGAAGTAAGCAACAAACCTGAAACATTAAAATATGCTGATGTGGTGCTTGCCGGCTGCTGCTGGACAGAAAAAGAAGGCACCATGACCAATGCGGAACGGCGCATCAGCTATCTGAATAAAATAATAGATGCTCCCGGGGAAGCACTGCCTGATGCGGAGATCATTTGCCGTTTTGCCCAGAAGATGGGCTATTCTGGATTTGATTATAAAAATGCTGCGGACATCTATGAAGAACATGCGGCATTAACAGCAGGAACCAATATTGACATTAGCGGACTTGAATTATGACATACTTAAAGAAAAACGTAGCGTACAATGGCCCTATACAAAAGAAATAAACGGATACGGAACCAAAAGACTTTTTACCGATAAAAAATTTCATACCGCATCTCAGAAAGCAATCATTCATTCTGTTCCTGATGCCAATGCATCGGAACAACCCAATGACGATTTTCCGCTGATACTAACTACCGGCCGTATCCGCGACCAATGGCATACCATGAGCAAGACGGGTAAGGTGAATAAACTGAAACAACATATCAGCGAAGTCTTTTCTGGAAATACATCCCGAAGATGCTGCTAAAAGGGGTATCGAAGAAAATACGCTGGTGGAAATAATCAATGCGAAGAGGAAATGTAAGAGTAAAGGCAAAAGTTTCTCCGGACATAAAAAAAGGAGTTTGTTTTTTACCCATGCATTGGGGTAAAATTTTGAACAGTGATCTGAACAGGGCCAATAATCTTACCAATCAATTTGGTGGATCCGAAAAGTAAGGAACCTGATTTTAAATTCTCAACCGTACAGGTTTGGCGGTATAAAAAACCGAAACAAAAAATATTGTGATTGGTGCGGGCGCCGGCGCCTGTGGTTTTGTAAAAAGTTACCGGGCATTGAATACGGACGATGAGATAATTGTATTCAGCAAAGAAAATTTTCCATTTTATAATCGGGTGCTGTTGCCCGATTATATCAGCGGGGCTTTGCGCTGGGATAACCTGGTAAAGATGACAGATGCAGAAGAAAAGGAATATAAGATAAAATTGCATCGCGGAGTAAGCATTGAAAAAATTGACCGGGAGGCTAAAGTCGTTACTGATAGCAATGGAGATATTCATAGCTATGATGTTCTTGTGATGGCAACCGGAAGCCGTGCTGCCATGCTGCGGGATGTGCCCACGATGAATGGGATATTTACCATGCGGAGCAGGATGGATGCCGACAATTTTAAAGAACATGTTGATCCGTCAAAAGGAAAAGTGATTATTGTGGGAGGTGGTCTTGTTGGGAATAGAACTGGCGGCATCATTGCGGGAAGTAAATGTGGAGGTGACGATTGTTCAACGTATTTCAAGATTAATGGACCGGCAGCTCGATCCGTTGGGCAGCCAGTTATTGCATGAAGAATTAACTGCGAAAGGAGTTGATATTTATTATAACGATGAAATAGAACGGTTCCTGGGTGACAAAACGGTAACCGGGATTCGCTTAAAAAGCGGGTTGCTGATAGAAGCACAGGCCATTGTTATTGCTATTGGCACCGTTCCAAATATTGAGATCGCCAAAGCAGACGGCATTGAATGCAAACGGGGAGTAGTGGTAGATGAATACCTGCAGACAAACGATAAAAACATTTTTGCTATTGGTGAGATAGCCGAATTCAAAGGTTTTTTATATGGTATAACGGCTGCGGCTGAGCAACAGGCTGATATCGTTGCCAGATACCTGAATGGCGATATTTCAAAATACTATAACGGTTCTTTACTGATGAATATCTTGAAAATGCACGGGACAGATCTGTGTTCGCTGGGAGCAGGTGGAATGCCCGGACGATCCGCTTATGAAGAAGTGGTATTTATTGATAAGGCAAAACGATATTATAAAAAATGCATTATTCATAATGACAGGCTGGTCGGTGCCATATTAATTGGCGATAAAACTGAATTCCTTGAATACCGGAACCTGATAGAAGGCAAAATGGAACTGAGTGAAAAGCGTTTGCAATTGTTGCGATCGGGCAAGGTAACGGAACCTGTGATCGGCAAACTGGTATGCAGTTGCAATAATGTCGGCGAAGGAAACTTGATCAATAAAATAAAAGAAGGATGTAAAGATCACTTACAGCTTTGCCAACTAACCGGGGCGGGTATGGGTTGCGGCAGTTGCCGATCTGAAGTAAAACAAATATTGGTCTCTCAATTACAACAAAAATTACCGAATGAAGAAAAAAGCAGGGAACCCAGCATCATCGGAGTTTAAGGACCTTCCGGGCATCGAATATTTCGATTTTGAAGAAGACTTCATTGAAAAGAATATCCGCTGTATCCCGATGATCGTTCGACTTAAAATGGATAATGCCGGAATAAAATTAAAATTGGATGAGTGGAGCAAGCTCGCGGTTGAAGAAAGGATTGAATTGGCAACGAGGCAATGCAGCAACTACAAAGAGGCAAAGAAATACCGCGATCACGCAGAAGAATTGCTAAAAAAGCGTTCGGGCAATGAAGTAACGGACTTGCCGGTAGATGCCAACCCTGAGTGGGCAAATTTGGACAAAATACCAGATCGGCTGGCGGACAAACTCAGAGAGATCAGTTTGGCGATCCGGCTGGAGCAATGGGCTGGCCTGACCGACCTGCAACGTTTTGCCTTGTTGAAGCTCTGCAGGCCGGGCCACGAAAATAAGAATTTTCCAAAGGCGCTCATAGAATTTGGTCTGAGATCATCTATCGGTTTGCTCTCAGGCAGCAAAACGGGCACATGAAATCAACGATTACCATAAAGATCAATTTTCGGGGAGGGATTATATCTCCCGGGGAACTGTATGATATCCTGGTTGCGGCTCGAATTGCCGGTGTTTATTATGTAAGCTTTGGCTTGCGCCAGCAATTGCTGATCGAAGTGTCTGCGGAAACTGCAGAGATTCTGACAGAAGAATTAAAGAAAGCTCAACGTTTACTATGAATCTGGATATCGATAATTTTCCCAATATTATCAGCAGTTATCCAGCCGAAGAAGTCTTTATCACATAATACCTGGTTAAGCGAAGGTGTGTATAAAGACATTTTTGACGGAATGGACTACCGACCGCGTTTAAAAATTAATATTTCCGACAGTAACCAGAGCTTTACACCCATGCTTACCGGCAATATCAACTGGGTGGCGTCGTCAACGGCTCAGCATTTCTGGCACCTGTTCCTGCGTTTCCCAAAAACCAATACTATTTATGAATGGGACCAAATGGTTTACACAAATGATATCGCCAACCTTTCAAGTGAAATTGAAAAGATAATCTTTCAGTTTAAAGCTGAGTTTTATGATAACAAATTGGCAAACGGAGCAAGTGTTATTCGAAAAAATACCGGCTAGAAAGATTTATTACAAAGCCGGCTGAAAGACCGGCCGTGTTGCCACCTTCAACCTGCCTTATTATGAAGGACTGAACCGTGTACAACAATAAATATTGGTTGGGTATTTATCGCCGGGACGAACTATTCAGTATTGCATTTTTAAAGGATTTGTGTTTGTTATGTCTCAACACCAAGATCGGTCAATTGTGCTCCACTCCCTGGAAATCAATCATCGTTAAAAGCATTGAAGAAAAAGATAAAGTCTCCTGGAACAGATTGCTTGAAAAGCATCAGATAAATGTGCGGCATGCTGCAAACGAACTAAATTTCCAGGTAGAGGACAATTGCAAGGAGGGGCTGCGGTTGAAAAATTACCTGGTTAAAAGATTGAACAATGACGACACGAGAACCTTCGGAATTTGCATAGGAATAAAAACAAGAAAGAAAAGTGAAGTGTTCAGCAGCATTCTGGTCCGGCGCAAAGCACTGGTTTCCATTTTTGGGTTAGAGCTGTTTCATCTGTACGATATTTTGTGCGCACATGATTTTAACCCTAACGAACGTACAGGTTTTGTGTTCAGCAGTAATAACCCAAAATTTGTGCTAGGCGAACAATTACGGCGATCCGTGATCGCGTTTTATAACTACAGGAACGACAAGAATACAGTGGCCGACAGGGAAGTTCCCGTCAAGAAAGAAGAAAGGAAAAGGAAGTGGAGTATGTGCATCAATGCGAGCATTGCCTTAGCATTTACGATGACGCAACGGGCGAACCTGAAAATGGCATAGCAGCGGGAACTGTTTTTGAATCACTGCCCGATGACTATATCTGTCCATTATGCGAAGGGCCAAAAAACGGATTTAGAAAGATAGAAAAGACAAAGCTGGGGTTACAGGCCATTTAGTTCGGCATGGGCATTGAAATTGCGGAAATACTTTTTCTGTTCGTCTGGCTAAGCGGCAATGGCATTTACAGACAGATGATCGAGCATGAATTTCATGCTGTGTTTAACCAGCCGCCCTTCGAGCAACATCTAATGAACAGTTGATAATCCTTTAGCTAGTGTAAATGCCACATAAAGGTTCGGGTTCGTCGTCGTTGGTAAATACATAGGCGTCATAAGAACATGTGTGGTACTGGTCATAGAAGTTCTTTCAATAAAAATGGCTCCATCAGCGGCATATCACAGGCAAGTAAGAACAGGTCCTCTGTTGGATATTGAATGATGGCTGCTCAATACTCCCCGCAATGGACCCTTTAATGGAAGCGATGCATCGTCGGCGATAAGGTCGCTGGTCGAAAAAACCGCACCATAAGCAGGATACTGGTTGCTATTCACTGAAATTTTTACAGGAATATTCAGATACGGCCATTTTATCTATGGCAGTTTGCGCCCATGTTTTTGCTTCCAATTTAAGCAGACCCTTATCGCTGCCCATGCGGGAACTTTGTCCGCCGCATATAACCACGCCCACGATATCAGCTTGAGGCTCCATTATACAATATCGGTTTCGGGTGAATGTTGTTTATTGCCCACACACCGAATTTAACCCTTATTGAGAAATAAAAATTTAGTTCGCCAGTCTTTTACGATTTACAAGAAGTCGCTATCGAAATATGTGAGTCTTTCTTCTTAAATTAAGCGCTTATCATTTTAATAACGCCGACAATGAAAAAGATAATAACCTTTCTACTTCTTTTGTTAACACTGTATGGCATCGCACAAACAAAACCTGCATCAGGTAAGTGGATCAAACTATTCAACGGGAAAGATATCAAAAACTGGACAGTCAAGATCAAAGATCACCCGGTCAACGAAAACTGGGGCAACACGTTTCGCGTAGAAAACGGTGTCATGAAAGTAAATTATGATCAATACGATGGCCAGTTTAAAGAACAGTTTGGGCACTTATTTTATAAAAAAAAGTTCTCTGCTTATCTATTAGTAGTAGAATATCGATTTGTCGGCGATCAAATCAAAGATGGACCCGGCTGGGCTTTTCGTAACAGCGGCCTGATGTTGCACGGACAAACGCCGGAAAGCATGAAGCTTGAACAGGATTTTCCTATCTCAATGGAAGCTCAATTGCTCGGTGGAAATGGTAAAGAGGAACGAACCACCAATAATCTTTGCACGCCGGGCACTAATGTGGTATTGAACGATACACTGTTTACTCCACACTGCATTAACTCATCTTCTAAAACCTACAATGGTGACCAATGGGTAGAGGCAGAAATGTTGGTGATACGAGATTCAATTATCAAACATATCGTAGAAGGCGATACGGTATTGGTGTATGGAAAGCCACAGTATGATCCCAATGACAAGTGGGTAAAACAGGCCGGGTTGAAAGGCGGCGAATTAATAAAGGAGGGCACCATCTCCATACAAAGCGAAAGCCATCCAATTGAATTCAGGAAAGTGGAATTGTTTGACCTTTCACCATATCTGGATAAGCCAGAAAAGCTGCAATCAGTCCTACAAAAACTAAGTACGCGCAAAAGAAAAAAGTGAAATTATTTAGAATTCACCCAAACCTTATAATTGTCTCCGGGTTTTATGTTTCCGATTGCAAAATATGGAATAGCCTTGAAATCAACTTTTCCGGACTTATCATTTACGCCATGCCCGGTTATTACATTTATACCACCTAACAATTCAGGGTTGTATTTCATTTCCATTCGGGCGGTAGTGTCGATCTTCAACTTTTCCAGGTCAGAATTGTTATTTCCCTCCAATCCGTACACAATAGGGCCGGACGCAATAGCCACCTGTCCGTTCAACACTTTAACATCTTCCTTCGCATCGACAAATCTTGGGGTAATTGGGAGTTCAAGTTGAATCTCATCGCCTTTTTTCCAGGTTCTATCGATAGAAACATAGCCATTAACTGGCGTAACTTCTATCGATTCCCCATTTACTTTCAGCGTCACGGGATATCTCAAGTTGGATCGATATAATCCAAGAGGGTTTTCCTTTCCCAGTGCCCAGTTCGGAATTCGCACTTTAATTGCCAGTTTGGCTTCTGTTTCGGGAGAAACCTTTAAGCTTACTCTTCCCTTCCATGGATACTGTGTATTCATTTGTAGTGAAATTTTTTGGTCCTTGTGGTTTACAGTTGCCTCATTTCCGACAAAAAGATTGACATAGAGTCCATCTGGAATCATATAGATAAATAAAATCTGGCACCGCTGAAACCATTTTCAAAAACATTGGTGGGCAACAGGGACAATCGTGCCATTCCCACCGGTGTATGATGTTCGGAAGTTAACGGGTTTTGATAAGTATAGTGGTCGCCATCCGTAGAAATACCAGTAAGTACATTGTTATACAAAACTCGTTCGAATTCGTCCATATACTTTCCTTCATGCAACAGTTGGTTCATGCGCTGACTAAAAAATCCCGCCCCAACACCCGCACAAGTCTCCAAATAAGCGTCATTTGGCAAGTAAAAATCTGAACCGAACTTTTCATCGTGAGCGATTGCGCCGACGCCCCCGGTAATAAACATCCTGGTTCCGACCATATTATTCCACAACGTACTGGCAGTTTGAATATAATTAGGATCCCTGTTTTCAATTGCAGCCGTTGTTAGACCGGTTGCCAGGAGAGTAGCCCGCACAGCATGACCTTCAATAGTTTTTTGTTCGAAAACGGGAATGGAATCCTGTGCATAGTCGCCCCATGTCGGACGCCGATGCTCGCCATATTTGGGATCATCATATTTGTTTGCCTTGATCCACCGTTCAGCCGAATCATTACCCCATGCCGCCCACAGCGGAAGACCAACGTGATGCCCTCTGTTTTCGAGCCAAAACTTTGCTAATTCATAATAGTGATTCTCATTAACGGGAACGCCTATTTTATCCTTTAATCCTGGCTCCTGTTTAAATAGCCAATACAATTTCATTGCTGCCTCCTCTGGACCCGAGTGTGCCGGAACCACGTTTTTCTTAGGAGCGGGACCCATATAGTCATACATGTAATTGGCGAACCTGACCGCAACCGTCAGTAGCTTTGTTTTTCCCGTCGCTTTGTAATAGTGTACCCCCGCTTCTAATAGCATTCCGGCATTATAGACGTCATGCTGCCAGCGTTGAAAACCTCCATTAAATCCCCAGCGATGATCAGGTTCCATCAACTCTGTATAGGTATTAATGTATCCGTCAGGATCACTTGCCTGTGCGGCTGCAATTCTATCTATATATTTATCGATCCTTTTCTCCAGGCTATCATCCGGATACCTGGCAAGAAAATCAGCAGCGCCCCGAATCGTTTCATAAATAAGGCCATCATACCAGGGCGGCCCATTGTGTGTGCCAATCCCTCTTTTACCTTCAGCGACGAGATCGAAATTTTTAAATGCATTTCGGGTGGCTCCTAACTGTTCAAAGTCCCTTTTCAGAGTTGAACTTCCTTGTGGATTATAATTCCCTTCAAATTTATTGAATACATCATTTACTGTTGTCGTCCGCCATTGCTCAAACTTTGGCCCCAAAAAAGAATCCTTAACTTTTATCTGGGTTATACCATCAGTTACCGCAATAGTCGAGTCCTGCTGACAAGAAACAAAAACCGAAAGAAATATTACTACCAGTTGATTGAAATATATTCTTATAGGCATAGAAGTTGATTAAAACCCTGGTTTAAGCAATATAACAGGAGATTCTAAATTAGACAAACGACAGTTCAATTATCCCGTTTATTTTTCTTAAAGATATTCAGAGATTAATACTCCCCTGCAAAATCGGGAAGTCAGGGAAAGAATTATCTTCGTTTTTTGTGAATCATGGTTCAGACATGCACAATAGAATCATATCGATTATAAATAATTAAATAAATATGAGAAAACTAATTGCAGCAATTAATATGACACTTGACGGATTTTGCGACCACACTGCAATGATTGCAGATGACGAAATACATGAACATTACAATGAGCTGTTACGTAGTGCAGGAACCCTTCTATACGGAAGGACAACCTATCAACTTATGGAAGATTATTGGCCATCTCTCGTAAAGAGTCCTATTGGCAATAAACCAATGGATGATTTTGCAGTACTAATTGACAATATCCCAAAAATTGTTTATTCCCGCACACTGAAAAATGTTGATTGGAAGAATACAACCTTGAAAAAGGAGCTCATTAAAGAAGAAATCTTAGAACTCAAGCAACAAGCTGGTAAAGACATATTTGCCGGGAGCCCAAGTTTAATAGCAGCCTTAACACAACTTGACTTAATTGATGAATACCAGCTGGCCGTTCAGCCAACTATTTTGGGAAACGGTTTACCGTTATTTAAAAACGTTAAGGATAGAATTGATCTCAAACTCTTAAAAACAAAACCATTTGATTGCGGTGCAGTAGCTCATTACTATGAGCCAACATATAAATGAGTGCATAGTTAAACCGATCAATCTTCGTGACAACAATAGCGCCAGGCATAAATATTGGATTTTCTGCTATTCTGGATTCATGGTATGTTTCCTTCATATCCGGCTTGTTGACAATTAAGTCCGGGAAAAATTCATCTAAGCAAGAAACGGGTTTTTATGCTTCCTTCCATATCGCAGATTTGCATAACAAAATCTTGTGTTATGCATCAGATCGCCAATCCTTCGATTTTATATTTCGGCACGCCGGTCGTGCTGATAAGTACCGTGAACGATGACGGTAGCTTTAACCTCGCTCCTATTTCCTCAGCTTTCTGGTTGGGTTACCGCTGCATGATTGGCATTGCCGCAACTTCAAAAACGACAGAGAATCTATTGAGGACCCGGGAATGCGTGCTGAATCTTCCGTCAGTCGATCAGGCGTCAGCGGTCGATCGTCTGGCATTGACCACGGGGACCTCCCCCGTCCCGCCAGGAAAAGTTTCGAAGGGATACCGGTATGAGCCCGCCAAATTCAAACACGCAGGACTTACACCTGATAATGCTGACCTCGTGACCGCGCCTTTGGTCAGGGAATGTCCGGTCCAGTTGGAAGCCACTTTTGTCAGTGTCCATCCTCTTGCCGCTGAGACCGGCATTCAGAACATCGGCGCGCTGGTCCTGGAGCTCAGGATCCTGAGGGTTCATCTTGACCCTGATATTCTTAAAGATGGTACCACGGATCATGTTGATCCGAACAAATGGAGACCGCTCATCATGAGCTTTCAGGAATTCTATGGACTGGGCTCACGGATTCGGCCGTCCAGCCTTGCGCGCATACCGGAGCGCCACTACCGTACTCCGGATACGGAGAGGGCATATAGTAGTTCTTGTTCCGG
Organism: uncultured Chitinophagaceae bacterium; assembly: GCA_963808065.1. GTDB lineage: Bacteria > Bacteroidota > Bacteroidia > Chitinophagales > Chitinophagaceae > Flavitalea. The sequence continues at coordinate 1,964,912 of CAWEEK010000001.1, read as the reverse complement.
CAACCGACACTGATTTTCTGGATTTGACCATGACTGATGAATTAAACTTCGCAAAAATGTCTATTTCCGTAATGCCGACAAATTAGGCAGAAACGCTGTAAGCAGGCCGATCAATGGAAGAAAGGAACAAACACCGAACATGTATTGAACGCTTGTATGGTCGGCGAGCACTCCCAGAAGGGCCGAGCCGACTCCCCCCATACCAAACGCAAACCCAAAAAATAAGCCGGACACCATTCCAATTTTCCCAGGAATCAGTTCCTGGGCGTAAACAAGAATGGCGGAAAACGCGGAAGCCAGAACAAAGCCGATCACGATGCTGAGCAGCGTTACAAAAAGCATCGGCACGTGTGGGAGCAGCAAGGTAAAAGGGGCAGCTCCAAGTATCGAAAACCAAATGACATACTTATAGCCAAACTTATCTCCCAGCGAACCTCCGATCAAGGTGCCGGCAGCAACCGCTGCAAGAAAGATAAACAGATGCACCTGCGCCGTCTGCACCGACACATGAAACTTGTCGATGAGGTAAAACGTATAGTAGCTCGACATACAAGCCAGGTAAAAGAATTTAGAGAAAATGAGCACAAGTAAAATCACAATCGCCATTGTTACCCTTCCACGGGACAATCGATTGTGACTAACATCGGCCGCTGCTTTCTTCGGACGAATCAAATGCTTGTTATCGGTATACCAATTGCCTATCGTATATAATACAAAAATTGCGAGCAAGGCTAAAAAGGAAAACCACAGGATATGCATCTGCCCATACGGAACAATAATAAGTGCCGCAAGCAATGGCCCGATGGCACTCCCTGTATTGCCACCAACCTGAAATATGGCCTGCGCGAGTCCCCGCTTGCCACCCGAAGCCATATAAGCAACCTTTGAGGCTTCCGGATGAAAAATCGAAGAGCCAACACCCACAAGAGCAACAGACATTAATAATGTATAATAATGCTCTGAAAGTGCGAGCACGATCAACCCGGCAAGTGTCACCGCCATTCCGGCAGCAAGCGAAAAAGGTTGCGGTCGCTTGTCGGTATAGAAACCGACGAACGGTTGAAGCAACGACGCGGCCAGCTGAAAGGTGAGCGTGATAATGCCGATCTGGGTAAAGGTCAGACCGTAATTATCTTTCACCATTGGGTAAATCGAAGGAATAAGCGATTGTATCGTGTCGTTCAGCAGATGTGAAAAACTGATCGAGAGTAAAATTGGATAAACCGTCAACCTCGCGACGGGTAGGGATGTAACATCATTAGACATGAACCCAAAAGTTTTTGCAAAAATAGCGCTCGCAGGTTTGATGAGAGCTAAAATTCCACATGGGCTATACGGTCGTGTAAAAAACCGGATTTAACACGCACAAAATAGCGAGTCCGGGCATTTTCCTTTGGGGACTTATCGCGCTATCTTTCTGTGGTTTATCATTTAGTATTCGAATCAGCGCTCAATTTCTTAAAAGCAATATACGGGCAGGAAACGGAAGTGAGATAGATTGGATTCTGATAATATCCGGGCGGAAAAAAACATTCAAATGGCGCCCCGAAACCAATGCCTTTTCTAAAATCGTTTTCCCTCAAATCGGAGATATATTCACGGGCAAGCTGTTTTGCAAGCTGCATATCAACTTTAGAAATTGCGAAACTCACCCAGCCGACCGGAGTTCCCCAATATGCCCCGTTCTGATAGACATTTTTGTCAACGTCAGTTTTTTCCCACGAACTTTTCGAGTTAAAATCCTTATCGACTGGCACGTGCCGGATATTTCCATTCAACGAGATCGTTCCCTGTTGACAGGCCGTTGCCAAAGCATTTGCAGCATTGTTCAATGACTTTCCTTTAAGCGCTCCCGAATAAACTGCAAATGCAGTTGCCCACACATCAGGTTGACTACTCCATCCAGTCGAAGCCTTTAACATACCCGATTCGGACTGAAATACTACCGGAATTTGTGCAGCGATATCTTCCGCAATCAATTTGTATTTCGTTGATTTTTCTGTTCGCTTCAAAAAACGAAAAAGTTCAGACAGCTGCAAAGCGGCATTATAACGGAGAATAGACGAAAAACAAAGGTCTCCGGTGATCTGGATGCCATCCCTGAACCCAAAATCAACTCCTCTGAATTCAGGCCGGGTTGTAACAATTTCCTTTGGTTTTCCAACTGGCGGAACCCCGAATGCAATTTCAAGTCGGTCAATCAAAGCCACATCATTTACCTTTTCAATAAGGATTTCTTTTCTACCTCCTGCAGTAAGGTAATAATGTGCCATCTGGATAAAATAGTATTGATCACAATATGGGGGAGTCATTCCATAAACACGATTGCCCTGTTCAATGTAATCGTATGTGCCCGGAAAATAAATCGGCAGTGAGTTGTCTATGCGAATATGGTCGGGGATCGATCCATACGGAACTAAACTTCCATTTTTTGAAATCCACGACTGATCACACTGCGAACGAGCCGTTAGCAACAGCATGTGCTTTTGTTCGCTGAGCGGGATCATCCCACATTCAAGGGACATGGCATAATCGCGAATCCAGAAGGCAGGGTACGCGTTTCGACCTCCCGGACGGATTAAGATTCCTCCCGTTCTATTGGGACCAAATTCAGACGCGACGGATTGCCCCGGCAAAATTCGGGAACTGTCCAGGACGGCCTTAGTGATGTCGTGCAAAAAAGCCAGGTCTTCATTTTCCAAAATGGTCGTCTGCTGAGAAAATGTGTGGTAAGTGCCAAACAGAAAAAACACTGAAAAGAAGATCGAACGACGTTTTTTTTTCGAACTATATGAAATCATCATTCAATTCGATATTAGGTCACGCATCCGTAACACAATACATTAATTGAACTAGGGGGCGAACTGGTAATATCCCTTCATAGTTCATCATTCAGTGTCAATATACGACCAACTGGCAATTTCTCAATTTTGATATTTTAATTTCTCCCTGTAAAAGACAGGAGAAACCTTGGTCTTTATCTTAAACAGTTTTGAAAAACCACAATGAGAACGAAAATTAAGGTCATAAGCGATCTCTTTCGGTAGTATAACCGAATGGCTTAAAATTGCGCGCCTTGCTGAAATTTATAATCTGCCTATGGCGCCCCATTTCGTGGTAGATCTTCACGTAAGCTTATTGTGTACGATACCCAATGCTTATATTGCAGAATATCTCCCCTGGCTACATCCTGTTCAGATTAATCCTGTCCGCACGAATAACGGCATTCTGCGACCGAAGGAACTACCAGGGCATGGAATCGAATTCGACTGGCCACTGCTGAAAACGATGCAGGTAGTTTAATATGATATAAAATGCTTACAAATTCTGCAGGAAAAAAAATAAGAATTGGTATTATCGGATGCGGATCTGTGTCTGAGCTCCATGTTCTGGGAATATTGGCGTGCGAAAACGCCGAACTGGCCTGTATATGCGACGTGGACCCGGTGTTGTTGAGAAAAAGAGAAATTGAATGGAATGTAAAAAGTTTTGATAGCCCCGAAGCACTTCTCGCATCAGATATTGACGCCGTTTTTATTTTGACGAATGTGGAATCTCATTTCAGGCTGTCAATGGCCGCTCTGAATGCCGGCAAACATGTTCTCGTGGAAAAACCGGTCGCCAACACCCTGGAAGAAATCGAAGGGATGATCAAACTGGCCAACGCCAATGGGTTGCACTGCATGCCGGCGCACAACTATATATACTCGGATGAAATGATCCGACTCAGAAAAAATGTCACCAGTGGCAATTTTGGCCGGATTGGCGTTGCCTGGATCCTCTACCACATTCAGCATGATGAAAAACTACGTGCCCGTTACCCTGGTATTATAAGACAGATCGGAACCCATCTGTTGTATGTAGACCGTTTCTTATTTGGTGACGGAGTCCCTGTAGCCGCCATTACCAGCAGGATAATGCACTCCCACTTAAGTAAGGATGAACAATGCCTGATTGTTATGAAAAGAAGCGACCAATCGTTAAGCAACTTATTCGCCAGTTTTGTGGTGAGTGATAGCTCCTCCAATCCATGGACGTTTACGGTTAAAGTACTCGGCACGAAAGGCAGTGCCCAAATTTCCTGGCAGGATTGCGTCTTTGATCGGCAAATCGGAACCTTGTCACGATCGTATGACAGATATGAAGCGACATATGAGTTTGAAATCGATTATTTCATCAACCAGTGCATACTTAACAATAAGCCGCCTTTGTCAACACTGGAGGATGCAAGAACAGTCCTTGAAACGATGATTGAGGCTGAGCGGCTTTCTGCAATAGATCACTCTCGACATCATGACAATTGAGCTTGCTTGAAGCAGCACTGGAAAAAATACACGTGATTGATAAAGAGAAACTGAATCTCATTTTCGGGACTAATGCAGCATCTTTTTATCGCTTAAAGGTTTAATTCATTTGATTTTGTATTCTGAATCAATGTTCAAAATAAACGAAACGACTGCCAATCGCTGATTTTGCGGACCTTCTGTAATTGTACCCACCTAAATTGATCAAAAAATTCTCTCAGTGATTCAAATCCAACAGCCAGTTTCAGGACAATTGATAGAATTCACCATATTCGGTGATTCTGGTCCTAAATCCTTTGCTTTGGGACTAATTCTCACCCGATTTCGCTAGTAATTACTCTATCTGCCAGAGGTAGTTTTGGAAATCAATCACCAACTCATCTCACGGCCATGAAAAAACTATTACTCCTCGCGATAATTTTCGTCCTTGCCACCCGAAACCTTCAGGCACAACTGCCGACCCTTTCGGCTACTGTACTAAAGGAAATCCCAAACTACCGCAATAGTTTGATAGGTATCAGGCAGGACAACAATGGAAATACCTACAGGTGTTATGATCTCGTGGGCGCAAGCGGAGCAACTGTCATTGTGCAATTAGAAAAACTAAATCCAGCCGGGCAGAATATCTGGACAAAATATTTTACAATCCCACCAAACGTCTGGTGGATGAGCACTTCGGAAATACAACTGGATAGGTTGGGGAATATACTTGTGATGATTAGGCTGGGGTACGCTGAAAACACTAAGTTTCACGTGATCAAATACAGCCCCAGCGGAAACCGGACCTGGGAGGTCGATATCCCCATTGAACCCGATACGTACATGAACCTTACAGAAATAGCTACGGACCACAATGGCAATATTTTCCTGGCTGGATCCTTTAGCGTTTTTCCGCAGGGCTCGGTAAGTGCAAGCTACCCCTATTGTTTAATAAAGCTCAGCGCCAATGGAAACCGGATGTGGACGGAAGCATATCTTCATCCTTATGCCCAATCCCAATCTTATGACCGTGTAAAAATTGCGCTGGATCAGTCCGGATATCCATATGTGCTGGCCGCTGTCTATGAACCAAATGCTTCCGGCTCAGGTGGTTTAAGAAAAATGACAATAGTCAAACACAGTCCCCAGGGCTATTTTCAATGGGCCCGGCGATACAGCTATCTTCCTGAAAAAGGAAGTACTCCCGGGGAATTGCTCATCAGTTCTGATGGTAGCATTTTGGCTTCAGGGATATCCCAAAACCATGCTGAAACAGAAATAGTGACGACCGTGAAGTATAGTCCCAATGGAACATTACAATGGGCTAATAACTACTCTCCTTCGGGGAATAATCGTCCCATGAACTCCCGTCTGGCAACAGACATGTCAGGAAATGTCTACAGGTCTTTTTATTTAAAAGGTTCGGCTCTGGTGGGAACCGTGGCGGAGACCATCAAATACAGCGCTGCCGGTGTGCAACTGTGGCGCAGTTTCTACGACTATTCCGATTCAACTTTTGAAATTCCGCAAGATATCAAAGTTGACCCTCAGGGAAATGTGTATGTACTTGAAAACACGTATGTACATGTTGCCGCTGCTGCTGACGGAAATTATCCACCTTACGACAAAGATCATCGCAGTGTATTGGTGAAGTTCAATAGTGGTGGGATAAAGCAATGGGATCTGAAGATTCCGGGTTCCAAGACCAGCAATAAAACAGTGGCGACCGACCTATTCTTCGCAACGGGTGGAGCTGCGATCCCTGATTTCACCATCGCGGCCGAAGTAGTCACGCAGGGCAGCCTCCCTTATCCGTACAATCCCAAAGAAGCTGCTTTGTTTTTTTACAGACAGGCAACTGCCCCTGTTATCGGCTTGAGATCGATTATTGACAGTTCGTCCCAAAACTCAGTAGTGGCCAAAAGAGTTACTGCGTTTCCAAATCCATTCAGCAGCAGCATCACCATCAACTTCGAGATCCAACAGGCGGGAGAAATTACACTTACTATAGTAGATGCTGCCGGCCGGGAATTGGCTACACTGATTAACCAGCGAAGAACTGCAGGTGTACAACAGACGGTGTTTAACGCGGGAAACCTTTCCAGCCAGACACTTTACTACCGGCTATCTGTTAAAACAGGCAACAAGGTTGTTATCACCACAAAACCGATAGTACTTCAGAGATAGCCATTTCTGCAAGGCTCTGCACTTTATTGTACTCTTAATTTCGGGATTCAGGTGTTGGAATTTAAGTTTTGAATTCCTATTTCTCAAGCAAAATAAGGGTGCCAAAATATTTACAGTCACGCCAGAAAATGCCATTCATCCCCGACCAGTGCAACTGCTGTTTCAATGGCCCCTTTCCTGTATCCGTATCATTGATACAGATATCAAAACCAATTTTGTGACCACCTTCGTTGATGGGTTTCATCAGGGTGCCATACAATTTCATTTTCAATTCGAGGTTATAACCCTTTGTTGTACGAATAAATCGGTAGTCGCCGTAATAGGGCGACCTGGAAAATCGTTCACTAACATTATTCTTTGACATGGCCTCACCCGGGTACGCCAGCGGTTCCTTCTCTCCATCAGGCAGAGTAAACATAGGCTGAGGAGCGTTCGTATCAGCTACCCAGAAGTTGTCGAAGACAAATGGCGTTTTGGGATCATAAACAAAATGATATTCATGGTGCATAAGGTCGCCAATGTAATACCTCGACATACCACAACCATCATGATCAAACATAATTTCTACTACGTCATCGTCCCAGGACCCGGTGCTGTTGTCCTTAACGAGTGAACCATGTGGGGCGGTGACGGTATCGTCCCAAACCTCGATGGCAACATAAATAAACTCCTCATCCCATTGCACCTTGAAAATTCCTGACAAGTCTTCCTTTCCCTTCCATTTTGAGGAAGACATACCCTGACCAACAAAAAAATACTTTTCCTGGTCAAGCGAAAATCCTTTGACATGCTTCCAGTCGTCAAGTTTTGCGTCGATCTGGACCTCGCCTGTTTTCCTGAGCGCATAATAAGTTGCCCAATCGTATGTTGAAAAAGGCTGCGCTATTGAAGCCAGTGTTAAGCAGATCAGCAGAAGCAAGAAACTAAAGTGTTTCATCAGGTGGTAATCGGTTATCCGAAACAAAGTCATAAAGCAGCTCGTCGAAAGCGATAAATTATTGCCATTTTCCCTTGCCGATCTTCTCCCAGGTTCCATCTACAATGGCGCAGGCGAATTTAAATAGATATTGATCCATGGAATGTTCATCCGCAGCACCCGTCTCGAATTGAGTTGCGTAGCTGCCAGCGCTTAGTCGGTTTGGATCTGTCGTCAGAAAGCGGGTAGCAGCCCGGATTGCCTGATCCACTTCGTACATCTGCTGTCGTATCTCCTCCTGGGTTTTCAAATCCAGTGTATTAAATTCCCTTTCGTCAGGTCCTGTTTCCGTCGCTGCTAGCGAAGAACTGATATTGGTAATTACGTGCGAATTGTTGAACGACCTTGGGTCGCCACCAAGATGGTGAAAACCCAACAGGGCAAGCGGTACCGAGGTCACAATATCCTTGTTGTTGATATGGAGAAAGGTTTTTGGCCCCAGCAATTTATTATATAACTCCATGAATTCCCGGTTGGCCACTCTTGGCGAACCGAAGACATAAACATGCGCGACATTATACCCTCCCAAAGAAAGACGGTGGGCCGCCAACTGGGCGAGAGCCGCACCCAGGCTATGCCCGCAGATAAATAATTTCTTTTTTGCTCCAAGTTTATCGATAGCAGCCTGCACCCTACTCCACACGCTTTCCAAGGCTTTCTGAAAGCCCCGGTGTACTTTTCCGCGTCCACCAAAAGCTTCAGCTTTCAGGAAATTCATGTCGACAAGTACATCTTTCAAACTGCTCGTACCCCGAAAGCAGACCACCAGATGTCCTCCTTTGCCCGCTACAAATGCCTGACTGTCGGTCTCGGCATCATCAATCCAGGCGAAAGAATCATAGCCCCAGGCTTTCAGTTGCTTCTCAACATATGCGGGTTTAAAATATGCGAGGTGCGCACAATCTGCCATGGTCATGGCATTTTCTAATGTATGCGCTGTCGAATTTTCATCAAAGCCAAAAGCATAAGAAGGAATTACATCATCGCGTCCGTAACGTGCCCGGTTGATCACGGGTCCTATGGTTCGCAGGGTAAGGGCAGCACTCAGTCCCGGAGCGATCCGCCATTCCGGACAGGGGATGTCCTTGTCATCGATGTGCAGGATAGAAATGCCATCAATGCCTTTGCTTATTTCAACGCTTAGCAGTCCAGCATATCTGGTGGCTGCATCAAAAACATCAAAAGGGTCATTATCCTCAGACTCTGGCACAGGACCATCTGTATTAACAATATAATGCAGGAACATATGGTCTACTAGTGGGGCAAGGTCCCTATCCTGGGTCTTTGCTTCAGCAAGCTGTTTCCGGAAGATGATAAGAGTCTCCGCCAGTTTTCTATTGTGGGCATTGGTTTCTAATAAAAACCGGCCTTGCTCCGGATGGAAGGCAAATGCCTTGGCGATATTGGCAAAGTCTTTTTGTGATAAAGCGGGGTTCGTGCTAAGTGCAGTAAGAGATTGTTGAATGTCTTCCTGATCCAGGACTAACATGGTCAATCGTTTTGGTTGACATACAAGGTAGGAGTTTTTCGATCTCCTGAGTCAGTGAGAGCCGGATCGGAGAACAAAACACTTTCTCATTTCTTACACTCGTAGTATAAATTTGAGTTGTCCCGGGCAATCAGGAACGGTGTCCAATTAGCAGGTGTGAGGCCCATGACGAACGTGGGGTATCCTTTATTGTTATATTCTGCCAGGATTTCGGGAAGATTTCTGCTGGAATTATGGTAGACAATCTCCCATACAGGATGGAGGCTGTAGAGACTGGGCTTCTTGGAATACTTGATGAGCCCGGGATAATTAGCATTGGAAGGGTTCTCCTGCCGGTTTCCGTTTTGGTCGTAATAATATGATTTCACAGTTGTTTCATAAATTGGATAGCTATCGTCCGGAATGTACCAGCCATGCCGGGTAGTAATTTTGACGACTCTGCCAAAGCCATCTCGTTCCAGGTCGTTCACTTCGTAATCACCGAATACACCAGGTATTGTGTCTCGCACGGGAAGGAAGCTGTTTCCTTTGTATGCATAGTAGTGAAGCCCGCCGTAATATACAAAGTCGGAAGTGAGTGACTGGATGCGTTTCCTGGAATCATAAGCAAAGTTGAAGGTATACACAAAGTCATCTTCACTCAAGGGATCACGATTTGTGAAAGTGGTGGAGTTTGGATATCCCCAGGAATTGTAAGTCAGTTCGCAGAGGTAGGTCACATTTGCATTTGGGTCCGTGATGGCGTTCTGGATCTTGGTCAACTTGCAGGTCGCAGGTTTACCGTGCAGGATGTCGGAGTAATGGTCCTGGATCTTGTTGCAAGCCGAGCCGCAGATGGCGGCAATAGCCAATAGGCAAAAATTAAGTTTCATGGTTAAAATGTTAATGGTTAACGGTATTGTATAAGTGCGATGTAAAATTGTCGCAAAAGCGGAGTATGAAAAATAGCGAGATCGGGTGACTTAATCCATTGCTATGTTTAGTCCGTCGGGTAGGATGGACGGAAAGTGAGAAAAATCACCCGATTAGGGGATAGTCAAAATAAGCATATGAAAGGTATCAACGGTAACTTGCACCAGAGGATCGTGCTGCTACTCATTAGGACACTAGCCACCTCCTGGATAGTGTGCTGACGGTGATTTTGTCTCTGGGTTACCCTTTGTCGTTAGACTACGACAAATCCCCGAAGATGATCTGAAATCCGAGAAATTGTTGATAGTCTGCCATCTCCGGATCCCCACGAAACTTCTCTCATACCCTGGGCATCGTCACTTCTACATATTGTAAACCCCTAATTATGAGCTGCAATTTGAGGCTCCTCGCCATTTCTACGCTTGCTGTATTATTTGCTTCCTGCGTTAAATCTGTTGTTGATGCGCCAATTGTCGCGACTGTCGCGTCCAATGCAGGCGATCCCGGTGGTGGCACGACCCCGGTGACCACATATCCAATTCAGTACAGGTCTACGGTTAACATCAGCCAGGCTCGATTCGGCATGGCTGCAGCGGGTGCGGGAGACAAGATCCTGTTCGCGGGTGGCGTCGCCGACAGTTTTGATGTGAACAGCATGATTAGCTTTTACTACGTTGCCACCGTTGATATATTCAATACTACTACTTTGCAAAGAACGATCGCTCAACTAAGTGTTCCCCGGTGCTGGCCCGCGGCAGTGAGCCTGGGCAAGAAGATATATATCGCAGGCGGATTTGGCGAGGGAGGCCTCAGCAACCGCGTTGACATTTATGATGTATCCAGCAATATCTGGACGACGGCTTCGCTCAGCGCCCCCAGGGCAAAGATCGTGGCCGCTGCTATCGGACACTACGTCGTTTTTGCGGGTGGGTATGATGGCTTTTCTCCCGCGCCATATAATTATTCTTCGCCCATTATCGATATTTACAACACCCTCACGAATACCTGGAGCACCGGCTCGTTTGTGAGTCGTAAGGATCCGGCCGCCGCAGCCGCCGGTTCGTCGATTGCGATTGCAGGATATAAGGCGGATGGAACAACGTCGGCCCGCATCTTCAATACCAGCACGAATTCCTGGTCCACACAACAACTTAGTGATCACGCAAGCACTTCCGGGCATGCCATGGCGGTAGCTGGTGCGGGTCAAAAAATTATTTTTGGATATGGTGGATCGAATGTTTCTCCTTATCCGGTCATCGATATCCTGAATTTGACAAATAATTCCTTGTCGCAAAGAAGAAGTTCCAAAGCACGGACAAATACCGCTTCCCTCGGTCTGGGAAATTACATCTTCATTGCCGGAGGTCAGGGGCCAATTGGCGGGGCTTATGCTGACATTGAAGTCTTCAACGTGGTAAATAATAAATGGTATAACAAAAATTTACAAGCGGGTCTCTATTATCCTGTCGGAGCGGGTGCCGGCACGACCCTGATGTTCATCGAGAATGATGGCCTCAACGCAGGATCCGGTGAGCGCCCCGTCCAGGTGTTTCGCGTTACCGGTGAACCACCAAGCATTGCTCCATGACGTTATCGATTGAAAAATGACCGTGTTGCTTTTGATATCAGATAAGGCGAAAACAAACTGAATATAATGTTCGCCGGAAAACGGTAATAAATAACCATTCATAAAGGAAATGTGCCTTCCGCACTAAACGGATCCTTTCAAAGTTTGCCCGTGTTCAACAGGATAAGGGCCGAGACCCGAATAAAACTTCGATATGTCGGCTAAACACTGGCCACGCCATCGACGCACGGTTGTTTAAATTGAACAGTCGAGCAATGATCACGCAAGAAATTCCTAAACTCAGAAGAGAAAGCGAAAAATAGTTTTTGTAATTTTTTGGAAATCAAAAACTAAATCCTATTTTAGTTATCCGCTTCTTAAAAAGAAATTTCAAGTTCTCCGAGGGTGTATTTGTGTCGAAGTATTTCTTCTTTAAAAAGTTTTAAGGTTTCTGCTTCCGTTAGTCACGGCATTGCGACAAAAGAATGCTGAGGCATTGGTTTGTTTTTTCCGTGCTCCCTGTAAAGATTGATAACCCAAACAGACGACGACCTACCCCGTCCGCAATCGGACTAGCTTAAGTATCGTACCGTTACTGCAGTTTACCATTGTAGCTGCAAGGGATTTTTGCGCCTTTCAAAAAGAGAAAATGAGCCCTTTTCTAAGCTTTTTACGCGAAGACCTAAATAGATTCATTGCCAATAAAATTGGTACCACCGGTGAGTTCATTTTGTTTTCGAACCTTAATAATATTAGTGATACTACCACCGGCGTAGACAATAAGATCATTGCCAGCATCGTAAACATCGAAGAAGAGAAACTGCTCAAAACTCCCGACAACTACATTAAGACCAATAACGAGATCAATTATAAGAAGCCTCCAGTTTGGTTGAATATCATTTGTCTTTTTACTTTCTACACCAGAAGCCACGAGGACTATGACGGCCTCGACATGCTAACCTATATAGTACAATATTTTCAGAGCAAACCCAAGCTGGATAAGACAAGCGCAGTACTGCCAGAAAACTATCCCGAAGGCCTCCCGGAAATAAGAGCAGAATTCGTCTCACTTAATTACGAGCAGACTAATTATTTATGGGGATTATTTGGAGGTAAGTATCATCCATCTGTGATCTATAAATTCAAAACCATACCAATAGACAATCTGGATATTACTCCCGGTGGACCCCCTATCAGTGACACCATGGTTTATGCTGTACATAAAAAATAAGATCAGTGTTAAAGTCGGTTCCCATATTAAAATTATTTCACAGTTTCAATTTCCTCAGGGAAGACAATAGCGATGGAAAGGTGGTCGATCTTTCCGGTGAGGATATTATTCGATTAAGACCAATTCCTAGCGTCGAAAACCAGATTAGAGAGATCAGGGGAAATATTTTGCTGAATGAGTATGGTACCCAGGTGCATGTTCCGATGGACTTCTCCTCCGCTCCTCCCACATCCTCGATCAATTTGCTTTCTGGTGATTTGGTCTTTGAAATCCAGGTGACTAATATGAATACCTTCAGCCTCACGGGACTAAATTTCGCAAAGGGACGACTGATGCTCGCTTCCGGGAATCCATCGAAGGATTACACTATCAACAAAAGAAAGGTAAGCTGTATCCCATACGGCAAATCTGCCATAGTAACAGAGAATGACCTGTTCGAATTCATTCCTACAAATATTTCGCTGGACCAAATACAGCGACTAATAAAGAAGCCGCTAGGAACAGCCGACCAGCCGCTGGATCTCAAAGCAAAGATCGACTCGGAAGAGATCCCGATCACCAACGATGAAGGACTTAGAAAGCTGCACCTGGCACTGAAAGCCAAATTGTTCAAAACAGTTCCGGTCACCTTTTCAAGGAATTCCAATAATAGTTTACTTCGAGGCATTCCTGCCGCCTTGATTAGTGAACCATTAAGCGTTCACGCGATAGGTTATGTCATCATTCCAGTCGCTTCTCTTATCCTCAATCAGAATAATCCGGACGCATATAAGGATATCAACAATTTTATCATCCATTTCCCGGTGGTCCGATCGAATATCGATTTCACTTATAATACAAAGGAATTTCCAAACAATACCTTTCTCTATTTCAATGACGATCTATTGAATACTTCGGTAAGCAATCACCCACAAATGCCGGACTACAAACAGGTCAAGGCATCGGTGCTCAATTACCCTGTGTTTTTACACAAGAAAAAATGTGTCGTTATCACGAATGGAGATAAGTCCGAATCTGTTACCGTAGATCCTATGTATCGGTATGATTATGACACAAAAACATCACTAATTACCATAACTAAATAATTCATCAAATAAAAACAACAAACCATGGCATTCAGTTATAAAACCCCCGGAGTCTACCTGGAAGAAATTGTTAAGTTACCGCCCTCTGTAGCTTCCGTAGAAACGGCCATTCCTTGTTTTTTCGGCATAACGCAGAAAGCTACCGAATTATCTGCTCAGGACCTGGTGGGAGTGTCCAAAAAGATAAACTCCTTTGCAGACTATGAGTACTATTTCGGCGGCGCAGATGTTGCCAAAGTAAACGTTACTGTGAAACTGAACACTGCCGCGGAAGCGAAGCCGGCATCGGAGTATCTGAAAAACATGTATTATTCCGTAAAGCTCTATTTCGACAACGGAGGGGGACCATGTTACATACATTCAATCGGGGCATACGTGCTTGCCGAAGGAGTAACTATCGATGCCAACACCTATAAGGTTGCCCTGCTTAAACTCGACCTGGTAGACGAAGTAACACTGATTATCCTGCCGGACCTTGCAGTACTCAACTCTAAGGACCAGTTCTATGATGTGTACAATAGCGCACTACTTAAAGCATCTACTCTGCAGGACAAGTTTGTTATCATCGATCTGTATAAAAAACTCATCGGAACTAAAATAGATGCCGAAGGAACAAAAACCGACTTCCGGGGAGCCATCTCAAATAACCTGGAAAGCATGAAATACGGGGCAGCATACTTTCCGAACCTGGAAACAACCTACAGCTATGACTTTGCCACTTCGGACATCAAGATGACCTTCGAGAGTGATGTTCAGAATGCAAATCCTGCCGCCAAAATGCTCAATGAGCTTAATTATAGGGTTGTGAAACAAATGCTTGTTCTGGAAACCAATCTCGATTTTTTCAAGGATGATTATTTCAAACAAATCACCCGGGATACCACACCAAGTAAAATCGGAGAGATTGAAAGCAAACGGAATCTCATGCTACCTCTTTTCAGCACAGAAGACCAGGTAAAGCTGATGGATTTTGCCAAGAAGCTCACCGATGAGATTAAAAAGCAAACAGACGCATTGGCAGCCGGCACGAATTCTTATGATTTTGTCGACACAGGAAACGTAAAAACAAATTTTCTCAAACACCTCCAGGACAGGTCGGTTGAACTTTTTAACGGCCTCTTTCCCGACGATGCGACCAGGGATGCTTACACAGCCGCTCAGGGTGTGGACGATAGCGATTACGGCACACTCAAAAGTTCGTTATTGGACAAGATCAAGCCTTTTAACAACTCCGTCTTCGAATCCAGGATCCGCGAAGCTTTCCTCGCCTTGCCCGTAGTGTTACCGCCATCTCCCGCTATTGCTGGAGTCTATGCCAGCGTTGACAGGACACGCGGAGTATGGAAAGCCCCCGCCAACGTTTCCCTGAACGCAGTAGTAAAGCCACAGGTTCCGTTGAGTGATCTCGACCAGGAAGATTTCAATGTGGATGCGGAAAATGGAAAGTCGATCAACTGTATCAGACAATTCGTGGGAAGAGGCAACCTCGTATGGGGAGCCAGAACGCTGGCCGGCAATAACAATGAGTGGAGATACGTCAACGTACGTCGTTTCTTCAACATGGTAGAAGAGAGTGCACAAAATGCCTGCAGGCAATTTGTATTTGAACCGAATGATGCTAATACCTGGGTAAGAGTAAAAGGCATGATTGACAACTTTCTCACCAATCTTTGGAGAGTACAGGCTTTGCAGGGCGAGAAGCCGGAACACGCCTTCTATACCAGGCTTGGGCTTAATCAAACCATGACACAGGACGACATTCTTAACGGAATAATGATTGTAGAGATCGGTCTGGCAGTGGTAAGACCTGCAGAATTCATTATACTTAGATTTTCACACAAACTGGCAGTTTCCTAAACTAATAAAATTTAAACGCTATGGCTAATCCCAGTTATCCACTACCAAAATTCAGTTTTAAGGTCGAATGGGGTGGAACAAAAGTCGGCTTCACTGAAGTAACCGGCCTGAATATCGAAAATGAAATGATCGAGTACCGCGACGGTTCCAGCCCAGAATATCATAAAGTAAAAATGCCCGGGCTGCAGAAGTATGGCAACATCACATTGAAACGAGGCATGTTCAATAGCGACAATGAATACTATGAATGGTTCAACACGGTCTCCCTGAGCAAAGTCCAACGACGGGATGTAACCATCTCCCTGCTCAATGAGAATCATGAGCCGGTGTATGTGTGGAGAGTTAAAAACGCATTCCCGACAAAGATAACAGCACCGGATTTTAAGAGCGATGCGAATGAGGTTGCTGTAGAGTCCATAGAAATCGCCCATGAGGGCCTAGTGATCGAGGCCGTTTAATCATTTGTCATGAGCCGGTATCCTCCAGTAGGATTTTCATTTTGGGTCAGCTTTGAAATAAGCGATGAGGTGATAGACATGGCCTTCCAGGATGTTTCGGGAATTGGCATGGAACTTCAGACAGAGGACATTGTGGAAGGCGGTGAGAATCGCTTCACTCAAAAACTTCCTACCAGGGCCAGTTACACTCCACTGGTTCTGAAAAGAGGTTTGGCAGTTCAATCGAAACTGGCCGATTGGTGCAGAGACGCTATTGAAAATCTGTCAATAAAACCCAGCACTATTATCGTTGCTCTGCTGAACGACAAACAGGAACCTCTTATCGCTTACCGGTTCCTGAATGCATATCCCCTGAAATGGAGCGTCTCCAATTTCAACGCAGAATCCAGTACAATCGTAATCGAGTCGTTGGAACTGTACTATCAATACTTCAAAACGATAAACTCGTAGTATGCCAATCATCATCAATGAAATTGTGATCACCACAAACATCGATAAGAGCAAAGCCGGCGACACTGCAACCCCCGGCGCTAGTGGAAATTTGGCCATTGACGAAATTGTAAAGCAAACTGTTGAAAAAGTAATGGATATCCTTGACGAGAAAAAACAACGCTGACCATGGCATTAATGAAAATGACCGTTCTATCCTTCAAAAGCTTCGATAATCCGATGGATCTATTGAAGCCCAGGATGTTTCTCGCAATGTTCAACCCCGCGAGCTATAAGGTCGAATACAATTTCACAAAGGACAATAAAGAAGCTTCCGGCTCTTCGAATCAAACCTCACCAGCAACCGCAATAAGTTTGCGCAAGATGACCTTCGATTTCCTGATCGATGGCACCGGAGCAAATGGCGACGAAAGGATCGTGCTTTTGGAAACCAAAAAATTCGAAAAGGTCGTCATGCCAGAAACACAAAAAAATGATCTCATGTCTTTGACAGGAGCGAAAGAAAGCCATCTTTCGCTTCCCAAACTCCTGTTGGTTTGGGGAACATTCATGTTTTCCTGTGAAATCGAAAATTTTTCTGTCAACTATACACTCTTCAACCAGGTAGGGATCCCTTTGCGGGCCACCATTTCAGCCACCTTTAACGAATTGATCCCAAATACTAAAATAGACCTGCTCGACCTATTCGAGGACATACCAGGAGTAGAAACCATTTCCAATGTCGCCAGCTTTTTAAGTACCGCATTCACCATCACAAACAATGTGGCAAAGGCAGTGGAAATGGGGAGAGAGGAAAACCTGAACAGCATACGTCAAAATATAAACCTCCGTTAATGCCACCCTTTGAAGCCCCCGCCACCGACTACACTACTTATGCCTGCAGTGTGCTTATCAACAAACAACCATTGCCAGGGGACTTTCAGGTGATCTCGCTTCAGGCAAAGCAAGGCTATCAGCACATCTCTTCGGTAGAGATCGTTTTGAAGCAAGGCGTAGGGTTTGGCTCTTCTCCAATTCCCAATCCGCTGACGGGCAATCTGCCCATCGCCGGAACTCCGATCACCGTCAAGGCTAAGCACGATTCTGACGAAATAGAATTGTTTGATGGCATTATAGTGCGACACAAATATAAAAACTCCAATAAGGGCAGCAGGCTTACCATCACTGCCAAAACCAAGTCCATCAACCTCGCCCTTAGTACGAAATCCGAGATCTTTTCCAAGCAATCCGACAAGGACATCATTGAATCCATTGTTTCTTCAGCCGGTAGCACGATGAGCGCCAGCAACCTCGGTCCAAGCCAGTTCACGGTTAAACATACTCAACTTGTTAAGAATGACCTCAACGACTGGGACTTTATCAATATCCGGGCCGAAGCCAATGGTTGTTTCGTATTTACCGAAAAGGACAATGTTGTCATAGACAAACCCACTCCGCAATCTGATCCTGCAAAACAGATCAATATTAGTTACGGTCAAAATGTATTTGAGCTTGAAATAGAGCAAGATGAAAGAAAATACCAGGTGGCCAATGAGCTGATCAGTTTCAACCTGACGAATTTTGAAACAGAAGTGACAGAAGAAGAAAGCGCAACCCCACTCGCCGCAAAGGTTAAGGGTAAACATTCTGAAACCAACTACCGGACATTTAATGACAAAGAAACAACCGACCTGGTGAATGCCGCTACCCAGCTCAATACCCTATCCAAATTAAACGGCCTGGCACACATAAAAGCCGATCTCACTGCCAGGCCCGGAGGAACCATAAATATTTCCGGCTTCAATGAGGTGGTGAACGGGAAGTTTATCATCACTTCCGTAATGCACGATTACAGTGAAGGCGGATTCAGCACCTATATTCAATTCGGTTTGAACCATGAATCATATCGGTGCAAATTCAATGTCGGTGATAAAAACAGCCCCTCTGTCGTAATGGCTACTGTGACCCAGCTGGAAGGGGATCCTGATAATTTGAGCAGGATCCAGGTGAAGGTATCGGGATGGAAACATGCCCAGGAGCAGCTATGGGCAAGGCTTTCCACTATGTACGCCGGCGACAATTATGGGATGGTGCTGCTGCCCGAAATTGGCGACGAAGTGATCCTGGCATTCACCGGCAATGATTTCGATACGCCTGTGGTACTGGGCTCAACCTTTAGTCCAAAATCCCCTCCTCATACTGACTACACCGACGACAATTACGACAAAGTATTTATAACAAAGAAAGGAATGAAATGGGCCTGGAACGATGAAAAAGGTATACATGAGATCTCAACTCCAAAAGGAAACAGCATTATCATTTCGGATGACGAGGAATCGATAGTTATCCAGGACAAACATTCCAACAAAATAACCATGAACAGTTCGGAACTAAATCTCACAGGCAACAAAGACATTATCGTAAAAGCGACAGGAAATGTAAAGATCGAAGGGATGGCTGTGGATATCACCGCCAATTCAAATATGACACTCAAAGGAACTATGATAAACATTAATTAAGATGCCGGCAGCAGCAAGAATAACAGACCTGACAGCGGATGGAGTAGTGACAGGAGCGGGAACGCCGAATGTAATGATCGGCAAGATGCCCGCCGCGGTAGTCGGGGACATAAGCACTCCCACCTCAGGCAACATTCCAATGCCTTTTATGGTGGGAAGTCAAAAAGTAATGATCGGAAAAAAACCAGCGCTGAGGGCCACGGATACGGCTATGAATGGATCAACTATAACAGTGGGTTTTCCAACAGTTCAAATCGGATAAAATGAGCACTAACGAAGAAATTATCGGAACAGGGTGGGCCTTTCCTCCCAGGTTCGAGATCGCTACCGGGGAGACGGTCGTGGTCACGGGCCCGGAAGACATCAATCAAAGTCTTTTTATCTTATTCACAACAGAATTAGGAGAGCGGGTAATGCAGCCAAATTATGGAAGCGCCTTCAAGACAATGCTCTTCGAGAATATCAACGAGCATTTCAAATCATATATGAGGATGGTGCTATCCCGGAGCATAGCTGTGTACGAAGCAAGAATTAAGCCTACCAGGCTGGATTTTATTGCCGACGAAGACCTGGAAGGAAGATACCTGATGAACCTGGAATATATCATTGTGGCCACGCGTCAGAAAAACAATTTCATTTTTCCATTCTATCTAAATTCCTGACATCTTGAGCAAGTTGATTTCAAATATTCAGAACTATCCATTCTCGAAAGGGTCCATAGCTCTATCTAATAAGCTCCTCCTTGAAGATGACCTTACATTGAAATCAAATACGCTGCATGAAGATTTTAAGGATATTTTCGAGATCTCCAGAGACATTCTGTTCTACAAAAGTTCATCTCCGGGTTCGGACACCTGGAACGATTTGCTGAATAAGGACCTGGTGTTTCAACTCTCCAGATTTGTCACTATACCCGTAGACGAGCTCAATAAATTCTTCACGGATCTTCCTATTATCAATCACTTCACCGATAACGTTGTTATATCTCCCGCCGAATACCAAACGCTGGCCTATCAAAGATTTCAAATCCTTCAATACTTATTCTGGCTGTATAAGTCGATTGGAGAGTCACTTTCCGGAGAAATACAGGAACAGGTTGTGTCGATCATAAAAAATGGTCCGGCGGGAAGGTTATTCATCCAATATCAAACACTGATGGACGAATGCCTTGTCAACCCTCCTGTTTTGATCGAAGAGTCAAATAAGTTGGAAGTACCCGGATTTAATGAAATTATCTTCCTTCCATTGCAGCAAAGCCTTACAGATTCACTAAAAGCTTATTACAATCCCGCTAACGAACCGGGCTACCAGGTGTTGATGAACTATAACAATGCCGAAGACAAGCTGAAAGCAGCAAATGAATACTTGTTGTCGCTTTTTAGAAGCATTATGCAGATCCAATCTTCTTTCAATGCATGGGCGGACAATAAGTTAAAAGAGATAACCAGTTCTGCCGGAAGCCATCAACCTCATATTTCCCTGCTTATCGCGTTTGTCAAATTGAAACAATTGTTTGATACGCAATACAACCGGTTAATCCACAAGAATACCAATTTTGTCTTTAGCGAGATCCTACAACTGCAAAAACAGTCTGTTCTGCCAGACATCGCCTATATAAATATTGAGCTGGCCAAAAATGTCAATGAATTCTTTATACCAAAGGACAGTCTATTTAAAGCCGGGAAGAATTCACTCAATAAACCCGTATTCTATAAATCGATTAAGGACATAGTGCTGAATAGTGCCAAAATTTACAGCATCAAATCTTCTGTCAGGGTTAAAATAGATAATCAGCTTTCTACCATATCCGGTGCGCAGGATGCTCCAAATCCTGAATGGCAGGTGAACGATGCCTGGCTACCCTTCAATGACCTTTCAGAATCCTTTACCGGACTAGCATTGGAATGCAGGATGCTTGAACACGTGAAAAAAAAGGACACCGAGATCGCTTTCATATTCGAGTTCGGAAACAATGTGCCACTGTTCACAGAAAGGGAAGATAAATTCACTGTGTCCCTACTTCATGAAGACGGAGGTGAAACTACATTAAAGATCGACACCGTCAACATTGGGGCTACCGTGCTTACCCTAAATGCCAAAATAGAAAAAGATCTGAAACAAGCTGCTCAACCCGGGGTGAATGTAAGGGTGAGAGTAATGTCGCCACCGGTAAGCGCAGCAGCCAATAACGATTTCGTTTTATTCTACCGGTTTTTGCTGAAGGAGCACTTATCCAGAATCAGCGTTAAGCTGTATAACCAGGTATTTACCCCAACACTCGTTCGCTCATCCGCGGGTAATGTAGACGGAGAGACGACGTTTCCCGCATTTGGAACAAGATCTCTGATAGGATCGTCTTTTCGTATAGAGCATCCTTTTATTCAGTTTTCTATTGGTACGGACATTACGATCAACTGGACTGAAAAACTGGAAAGCAGCTTTAAAGTCACTATCAATGGTACAGAGAGGACTGTTCCTGTGGGGTCGGATGCCAGTAGTACAATCAGCAATGTTTTCAGGGACAACCAGACTTATCTTCGATTGAGGTTGTCAGATGCGCTAACGTCCACGTTTCAGTCTAAAATACAAGCAACAGATCAGCCGGATCAAACCATAACCACGACCCTGCCAAAGGTGCTGATGGTCAAATCCATCGAACTGAATGCCGATCCTGAAGAGATCATCTACATTAAGAACAATCCAGGGCAGCCTTGGATTGTAGAAACCAATTTCAGGAATAAGTATTTCATACGTTCCCTTCATGTACCCTATATCAATAAAAAGATTCAAAAAGGTCTTTTACATGTCAGGCACCGCAAACTGAATGAGGTTGACACTGTCCCCTATTATAATCACCGCACGATTCATCTCTATCCGTTTGGTGAAAAAAAGATAAACACCAATACATCGCTTACACTATTACCCGATTATACGATTCTCGGATTTAACGACTATGATGCGGATCTCTGTATCGGCCTTACGAGTATCAAGCCAGGTCAGAGCATTAGTCTATTATTCGAGATCGCCGAAGAAACGGCAGAGCAGAGTCAACTCGAAGCCGTAATTTCCTGGCATTTTGTTTCCAACGAAGAGATCATTGAGATCGATTCCTCCAAAATTATTGATAGCACAAACAATTTCCTCCAGTCCGGGCTGATTCAACTGAGTTTGCCGGACGTTGCGACCAAAGACGATCTCCTGTTGTATGGCAACCAGACGTATTGGCTTATTGCCCGATGTAATAAAAACTATGAGGTAGTAGCCAATATCAAAAGCATTAAAACCAATGGCGTTGCCGTACAACGGGTACTTGACGATATCAACCAGGAAACAAAAAGGTCAGTCGCTGCCGGAACGATTGAAAACATATTTCCCAAATCAGCGAGTATTAAAACAGTCGCCCAAAACACGCCAACACAAAATGGAAGGGAGATGGAGTCCGATGAGCATTATTTCTGGAGGAGCAGTCAACGCTTGAGACATAAAAATCGTGCGATCAACCAGTGGGACTTCGAACAGTTGGTACTGGAACAATTCAGCAATGTTTACCGGGTAAAATGCCTGAACCACGCTTACTACAAAGAAAGCAATGCCACGATTACTGCAAAGCCCGGAAATGTTGTAGTATCCCTGATACCCTTCTATATCATCAACACTATCAATACAAATTTTCAGCCGGCCATTCCGATGTCCAAACTGCTGGCTATAAAATCTCATCTGCAGCACAAAACTTCTGCCTTCCTGAAAATACAGGTCTTTAATCCATTTTGGGATGAAATATCGATAAGCCTCGATGCAATGGCCAACGAGGATGTGTTCGACAGAGCCTTTTTCTCCGACCAATTGAATACCGATATAAAGAAATTTCTGTGTCCCTGGGCATTCGACACCTCTTCGGCTCCCGCTTTCGCAGAAAAGATATACGTCTCAACTTTAGTCGACTATATCGATGAGCTGCCTTATGTGCATCACATCCTTGAATTGCGAATATTTAAGAATACGATCGAAGTGATCGATGAAATAAACGCCACCAGTGAAATACATTTTTTAACCAGTGCGCCAGACCACACGATAAGATTACTGGAATATGCTGATTAATAATGAAGACATCGACGAAAAGGTCCTGCCGGATCTGCTGGAGGATTTTTCCCAATTACGGGAAAGGGCGTTAACCTATATCCAGCAAACAAACTTCGACAAATGGACCGATCACAATATTCATGACCCGGGAATCACCATCATGGAAGCTTTGTGCTATGCACTGTCCGACCTCGGCTTCAGGATGAAATTCAGCATGCAGGACCTGATCGCAGACCAATCGGGCAAGCTGCCGGAAAAAGCATTTTACTATGCTCAGGACATTCTTCCTTCGCATGCAGTAACCATCAGCGATATCAGAAAGATATTGATAGACCTGCCCCTTGTCAGAAATGCGTGGATAACACCAGTCACCGAAGAGCATACTGGGATCTCTCTTGACTATGAGCCTATGTATATTTATAGAAAGGAGGGTAAACTGTTTCTTGAAAAACAATTGAAACAGCGGACAGATATTACTCCTTCGGAACTCCAGGAAATATTATCGACCTGTCAGGTTTTTATTCATGGTCTCTATGCCATCAATATTGAGTTTGAACCACAGCCCCTCCTGGGAAATATCGATAGCGGTGAAGCCTTTGAAGCAGTGTTCCATCCCGAATTCTTCGGAGAGCTATTCTACGACATCAGCAACTGGAACGACCTGATCAATGACAGGTTTATCCTGGAGAAGATCGCACAAGATTTCATTGATCAAAAGATTCGGATCTCCATACGCGACTCACTTAAAAACAAATACAACAATAACGACGGCAAGCTCTATGAGAGGGTATTAAAGGAGTGGTACCTGAACATAGACGTTAAGCACATCGTTGACCAGAACGACGCAACCCAGGACGAGCTGGTCGCAACTCTGGAAGACGTCCTTTTTCAGCCCTTTTCCAATGAAAATAAAGGAATCAAGGGCCAGACCCTGTTAACCCTGCTTCAAATGCCAGGATTCTTCACGGCCAGCTTCCAAAAAATCCAGGCCTTGTCCAAAGCCTATAAAGATGTTCGTGCGATTTTGCATACCAACCGAAATCTTTGTGAAGACTTTCTGCCGCAGATATCTGCCATTCCCACCATAGAATTCAGGATCTGCGCCGATATAGACGTTTCGAGCAAGATCGATATTGAGCAGGTACAGGCAATAATCTTCCATAAGATCGAAGAATATATCTCTCCCTCGATCAATTTCCGCTCCTATTCAGAATTAGCGGCTAAAGGTTATGCCATCGAAGAGATACTCGAAGGGCCAAAGCTTGTTCACGGCTTCATCCTCGATGAAGATATGGGAGAGAATTCATTTCAGAATTTTACCATCAACCTCTCCGATATCATCAACGTAATTTATGAAACGGAGGGACTCATCAATTGCCGCAATGTTCAATTATTTCTCAAGGACGACAATGGAATCACCATACCAAATGAAAGCAAATGGGTGATCAAAGTACCAGCAGGGTACAAACCAGTCCTAAATAAAAGAAAAAGCAAACTGTTGTTCTATAAGAACGACCTTCCTCTGCTGGCCAATTTTAAGGAGAGTATGCTGAAACTTTCGCTATTGAAGAAGAGCAGCATTAAATACAGCAACGCAAATGTCCCTGCCCCATTACTCAATCCGACTTACCGGGATCTGGCTGTACACTATTCGATCGCCAACGAATTTCCCGCAACCTATAAAGTAGGAAAGAATTTTCCAGATAAATTTCTTAACCGGCCCGAACTCTTCACTTCCAAACAACTGGAAGGGTACCTGCTGCTCTTCGACCAGGTGATTGCCAATTTCCTCAAGGATCTTTATCAATTAAAACTTACGCTGTCGTGGAATACAGTTCAGCACATCAATCACGTAAGTACAGACAACGAATGGAGAAGACCATACTTACTGGGTTCTTCAGGCGACACCAAGTGGCAAAATATAATTGAATCACCCCGGGATTTTTATGTCAAAAGAAATGAAAGCCTGGACTACTTACTTGCGCGATTTGCGGAAGACCTGCAGGAGATCGATAATTATTTCTATCTGTCCACCGACAATTTGAAGATTAACGAGGGCGAATACTACGACTATCTGATAAAGCTTAAGCAAAGGTTTTTATCCAACTATATTACGATTAGCGCCAATCGTGGTGCGGCTATTAACCTATTTGAAAATCGAAGTTATTTTCAAACCGCTCCTTCGGGTTATGAAAACCGGATAAGCAATCTATTAGGTTGTGAACTCCTTAAAGATGGAATCAGAAAAAAGGTCGACGCTATTGCTGAAGGCGAAAAGGGAGAGCGCGGATATTTCCATGTATTGGAACACATCCTGCTGAGAATACCAATATCCAATGAAACCTACATCATGGATGTAGAAGGCGAAATGATACTGAAAAACGTAGAGCTATTAAGTGTTTGCGCCGATGACGATTGCACTGCGTGTAGCGGGGACGACCCCTATTCTTTCACAGCATCGGTCGCACTTCCCGCGTGGATACCTGTTTACGGTGACGTTCACTACCGGGATTTTGTGGAAAGACTGATCCGGAGAGAAACTCCCGCAGGGGTTCTGTTGCGGATCTGCTGGCTCGACAAGGAAAGTATGGGTAAATATGAGGCGGCGATAGACAAGTGGTGGTCGGCCAGGTATGACCTGCTACTCAGCGGACCGGACGATTACCAGGCATTGTTCGATGTGTATCTTCTCACACAAAATGAATTCGCAGCAGTCCTCAAGAGCCAGCGCAGTAGTTACTTCCCTGCGACTCTGCATGGTTGCGAAGACGAAGAAGAAGAAAATAATACAAGAGTATTTCTTAATAAAACCTTTTTGGGGTAACCTCTAAACTATTGGATTATGATCAACATATTTCCTGAATTCGAATCCAGACAGGTACTGACAAGTGATGAATTGAACTGGCTGGGGTGCTACCTGGATACCCAGAATCGCCAATCAAGAAGATTCCTGATCGGCTGCGGTCTGATTGGTGGCCTTCAGGTTCGGTTAGTTGGAAACACGATTCAGGTGTCCAACGGCATTGGCCTTACCAGCGCAGGTCACATAATTCACCTGTCCAATTCACGAAATGGGTTTACCTCGTTTACCAAAGCACAGCCTTATGCGGCGAAGCCAAAAGAAAAGATTGCTTTTCATTATTTATCAGATCTGGATACAACGCAGGAAAATTATGCCCAATCGGTGGATGCAAATTCTATTTATTCAGAAATTCTGAATGAAGACGTATTGGAATTATTTGAAGATACGGTTAATAATGTGCCAGCAATCGATGTCAATTCCGTCTCAGGGAAAGTAGCTGTGCTATTTGCGGAGATCATTCAAAAAGAACTGAAAGACTGCGAAGACGACAATTGCCAGGAAAGAGGGAAAAAATATGTATTCGATACCAAAGTCCTGGTGATGAGCAAGGAGGCGGCAATCAAATTGCTAAATATTGAATATTCTATTCAATCCAACAATGAAGAGAGTATCAGCAAGGTGGCTTTCCCCTGGTTACACCTGTTAAATCTGAACATCCTCAAACCTGCCTTTGCGAATACTTCGGTGGACAAGGGATATGATGAAGAGGTCATCAACAAGGAATATCAGAGATGTATATCCGACTATTATCAATTTATCAAGGAAGCAAAAGAACAGATTCAGAGTGCATTAGTCAATCTTCATAGCTACTGCTTTGGTCAGAGTCAAAGTATTACATTTTTGGACGAAGTCAGAAAGGTTATCGAAAAGTCGGGCGTTCTCAAAAATATTGACCTCCCAACCACCCAGTTTCAAACGATTTATGATTACCTGTGGGTAGTGACTAAGTCATACCAGGAACTGCAACTGGAAGCACAGAAATTAAAAGCCAGGTGTTTTACGAGTGAGTCTGCTTTTCCCAACCACATTTTGCTGGGTGTGGTCGGGGCTGCGAACACCGAGTTTGAGGTAAGCATATCCCGATTATCCTCCATATACAGACACCAGTTCCAATCCAGACTCATTCAAACACAGCAATCCGATTCTTCCAGAAAGATAAGTATTCTAATAAAGAGACTGGAAGCACTTGGTTCAGCGTTCCTTGAAAACTATTTGGAGAAAGCAAAGGATACAAGGATAACAGCGGGAGATGATCTTTATTCATCTCTTTCGGACCAGGCCATTCCCTATTATCTTAAACCTACTATCGGCGGCATATGGAATGAGCGTGCCGGTTTGCAAAATCTTGGCACTTACGTGACGACCTATGATAATGTGAATGAGGGCCTCACGCCTTCCATCCAATATCCGTATGCATCTCTTCCCTCCTCATTCCAGGGAAATCATAAATTTTTCCGGATTGAAGGAGTCCATGGACAGATCGCGCTCAACGCTTTGAATTCCGTATTTCAGATCAGAAAGAAAAATGGCCTCGCCTTTGAAGTACTCATGCTTCGCGTTAACGAGAAGGCGCCATTCAATCACTCCTTCAACTACAGCATAAACGAAGATGTGGAAAGCATGTACAATGTGGTGCGCGCGGAAGTTCTGAAACAAATCAATGTGAACCTAAGCTATTTGCAGTCTCTTGAAATTAAGAGTGACAAGTTTTCCTATATCGAAGACCTTCTGGTAAGACAGGTTGAAAATTATTACCGTCAGGTTACTATTCCAAAATTCAACGAAATTCTCGGCATTGCGATTCACGACATAAGCGAAGCGATCATAGCCAATAATATATACACCAATTACAAGCCGGGAAAATTCACCGATGATCCCAAATTCGAAGCGCTGGAAATAAATGTGGCCACCTACAAGATCGCTTCCAAGTCCATCGCTAAAAGAGAATACGCCGAGATCGCAAATATTGGTATAAGCACTGTTATACCCGGTTTCATTAAACCAGGAATTAATATCTATTTCCCGATATTTTTCTTTCATACACTGGGCAACCTGATAGAAAGGGTGAGATCCAATTCGAAATTCAAGGATTCCACCGACATCAATTTTTACAGCACTTTGCTCCAGGTGGCCAAGGGCATTGACAGAGGAGAGCAACAGCGGGTTCTATTTCTGCACGCCGTTCAACTATACTGCGGAATGAAGTTGATGCAGGCCTACTTGCCCGAAAATTTCCTGGAATTGGATATTGCTAAATACCAGGATACGCTTGAAGACTTTCTGCTCCCCGGAGCCAACACTTTGTACAATTATACAAAGGCATTGAATGTACAAACGGTAGTTACCGATGAGATTCTTGGCGACGTGGACACTTCGGAAATGTTGTCTAGCGCCGAAAGAGTAAAATTCGATGATGACTGGATCAAGATCATCCAGATCGATGCAGAAAATAAAAGTCGAAACGGCGGCCTTGGCGTAGAAAACTTGCTGGGACGATTTGTAAAGCTTCATCCCGGTCTTTCACATGGCTGTGGAGTTCCTAAAGGAGGAACTTATATCATGGTGTACGACACCAATAATGTCGTGATGGCTGATTTCTACCTCCCTTATATTATTTCATCGCATTTGAGACCAATCCAGTATACGTTACTGGAGAGTAAAACACTTACCCTCAGTGGAACGGTGAAGAATCAGGCTGGTGCTCCAGTGTCTAACGCATCGATCAAGGCGGGTAATTCTGTTTCGGGTACCGACAAGGAAGGGAATTTCAACATGCTCGTTAGCGAAAAATCGACAATCAAATTGATCATAACGGCAGAGGGATTTAAGGACTACAACGAAGAGATCGTAATTGAATCCCAATCTCTTAAAAAAGATGTCGTCCTTGAAGCTTCCGCGGTGAAAACCTTCAAGACAACACTCACCTTTTTCAATCAGTTGACAAATAAAGTGAAAAGGGATGTACGGCTATTGAATGTGAAATCAAACCTGGAAGAAGTGGTACCAGACGGATCTCTCACACTTACGGGCGCCACCGGCACAGAGTTCAACTACAAAATTAAAGACGAAAATTTCCAGGAGAAGGATTTTGGAACCAAGATCGCCGACAAGGACCAGGAAGAGGAATTAACTGTTGTGGAGCTGAATCATATTATGATCCAACTGAAATCTCAGGGAGATTTTGTGCCTGTCGGGCTGGAAGGAGAAGTAAGGCTCTCCGATGGAACAGCTTTGGACTCTTCGAAGCTGCAGGAAGGATTTTTTATGTCACTGCAACCTGTGGATATCAGCAAAACGCCCGAGGTCATCTTTACCTACCAGGGCAAAGAATATAAAATACCGGTTACTCCGGGAGAGGATGTCAATATAATTCCAATTGGTGATACAGGACCATTACCAACCAAAACACTTAAGACAGGTATCTATATCAGTTATGCTGGTGCAGAGCGGGAGCTGCCCAGGATCAAAACATTTATGGTCAATGGAAAAAGGATGAAGGTGCAGGAAAACAATGTAGGTACTATAGATATCGTCAATGACGGAAAACTAAGTTTTGGTAAGGAATTGATCAATGTCCCCGAAATTCTTATCCCGGAAAATAGCAAGGGCATTGTGGTTATGCTTAACGCCCGGATTAAAGCGGAAAAGACGGATGTGACGGCAAATCAATTGTTGCACACGTTCACCAGATCGTTAACAGATGCTGAATTTAAGGGACTGGTGAGAATATTCAAAGGGTTCGAACAGTTAAAGGGGGATCTGGATCCGAGTGCCGAGAACTTCTACTGTGTGATCATGAACCCCGACGAAACTAAAAGAATTAAAGAACTACTCAACGTTTGATAAACAATACGGTCCATAAACTCAGTATCGCTATGCCCGCCGGCAGTTTCGAAGAGGCGAGGCAGCATCAATCGGCTGCGCAGCATTGGGCCAAAGAAGTGTTTCCACAACTGTTGAATGAACACCTTGATCAGGTCATGCGGAACGATGATGTGGTTTACCTGGAAAGAATAGAGATTCAACTGGACCAGCTGCCCTGGAATATCTCCCCTGCCGAATGGAAAGAGAAGATCGCCCGGGAAATCGTTCTGGACAAGGCCTCGAACCACACATTTGCTACGATCTTTCGTCAATGGGTGTTTTACCTGATGAACGGAGCCTTTGAAAAGAATGCCATCATGGGGTCGTTAGTGGATGTGGATAATTATTTATCAAAGCACGTCAAACAAATCGCCCAGGCGACTCTGGAAGAAAACGTCAGTGCAGTTTCCATTGGGTTTTTTAAGAGATTGTTCTTCCAGCACCGACAGGAACTGGTGATTGTGGTTCTCGAAAAATGGTATCGACTGACGGAGAGCCTGGCACTGCAATTCTATCGGGCGATCTATCTCTATTTGAAGACCGATCCGGCTAAAATACTCGCTGCCTTAGAGCTGCTCCGGCAATATGTTTCGGAGAATGATGTATTGCAAAAGGAAAGGGTCATCGAGACGATCATCAAAGCCCGGAAGGTAGAAGACCTGGATGTGATTATCACCAGCAAACAAAAAACGCCGGACAAATTACATGTTGAGCAAAACGAAGTATTAGCAGGGAAATATATCGCCTGTTCAAACGCAGGATTGGTGCTTCTTTTTCCCTACCTGAACAGGTTTTTGGAGAACATTCATTTGGTAGAAAATAACAGATTTAAAGATGAATCGTGCAGAAATACAGCCATTCAGGCGCTGCATTTCTTAGCAACCGGAAAAGCATTTGGTGTCGACGATGATTATGTGCTTCCGAAGATAGTTTGCGGTGTAGACATTCGGGAATATATAGAGTCTGATACAGACTTATCCGATACCATCCGCCAGGAAGGAGATGAATTGCTTAGATCGATTGTGGAGAACTGGAATAAAATGCAAAACACGTCGGTTGATGCGTTAAGAGAAGGATTCTTGCAACGTAGCGGCAAACTAACTCAATCAGATGGATCTTTTATTCTTCAGGTGGAAGAGTCGGGCGTTGATGTTTTGCTCAGGACCCTGCCCTGGGGATTCCGGAATTTCAAATTACCCTGGATGTCTGTTCCTATTATAACCGAGTGGTATTGATCAATGGGATCTCAACTGACGATAGCAGCCCCGGCAAGAGCTAAAAAACCTTTCATACAGCATGGGAGAAAAGATGCTTTCATTAAAGGAGGTCCGCAGAAGAAATCTTCGACACAACAAGCCAATAAGGAAGAAGGCAAGGCCGATCATTTTGCACGATTGGCAGCAGCTCAAAAGGACCTGCAGGAGGCTTTCAGGAATTTTGAAGGGACCGTCAACAAGCACCGAAATACAAAGAAAAAGTCGGTTTATGGAGACAGAAGTGCAAAGGGCTTCCACCTTCATCCTTCCATCGTAGAAATATTTAAGACCCGGTTCGACCTGGACTTTAGTGAAGTTCAGATCCACACCGACGACCTCAGCACAAAGATCGCCAGGCAATACAATGCAGCGGCAATCACCAGTGGTAATCATATTTATTTTAACATGGATGTGTTCGATGCTTCCGGCGTCGATGGATTAATCCTTCTTGCACATGAATTGTTTCATACTCTTGATCCCGGAAATCAGCAATCTAATATCGAAGTACAGCTTAAACCGCTTACCGAGTTAAAGGATCGAACCCCCGAGCAACTGGAAGCCCTGGACAGGGCGGTGAAGATCGCAAGAGGCGAAAAAGGAAAAGTTAATTCCAGTCAGCTGAATGAAGACAAGACAAGAGTTGGATGGGAATTTTTGCTGGAGTATTTCAAAACCACACTGGGAGAAGACGTATTTGTAAAAGATCAATCAGAGTACAAGCCTGGCAAGATGATGGAGGACGTTATCAAGTACGTCAGAAAAGGCACAGCTCAGAAAGTGAAAGTAGATAAGGAGGGCAATCATTATGTGGTGACAGAGAACAATGTTGACCAGCTACCCAGCTGGTGTGGAATATTTATTTTCTGGGCATATCACAAGGGTGGAATCCATCCTCCGAGATGGGAACCTGGGAAGCCAAGCTTCAAGAGCAGCGATCAATTTAGGAAAGGAGAATATCTTCCAAGGCCGGGAGACATCGTGATCAAGAATGGATACAACCATCATGCGATGGTTGTTAAGACCGATCCGGAAAAAATCACCGACACTACCGAACTCTCCAAGGTTAAAGTAACTACCATCAATGGAAATACCGCGGGTACGAACCATCAGGGCGGACAGATCCAGGAAAAAGTGGATTCTTATGCTTATTGGGATTATTATGTTAATCCTTTTTTCTCGGGTGTGGTTTTAACTGACGCCAAGGAATACCGGGTTGATGACCGCCTTAAGCAAAGTCTTGGAGCACCCGGAGGTGATGCCGCTTTATCGTCAGCAATAGCCAATCCCGTGCCCGGCGTCGGCACCTATGACAATACCATTGCACCTGTCGGAACGCTTGAGTTGCCAAAGGAAAAGGAGAAGGAAGAAAAGAAAGAAGAGGTAGCAGAAAAGAAAATAGATCCGAAAGAGATCATGGCAAATGATCCAGAGTACAGGGAGTTAAATTCAACACTTGCCAGCAATGCTGTCAGGCAAAAGCAGCACGACCCCGCACCACAAAAGGCTGGTGAGGCGCAGTCAAGCGCCGCGTCTCCCGTCAATGAACGAATGAGCCTTGCCCAGGCAAAAAAGGTGGAGACTTTAAGCGAGGTCGGAAAGCCCAAGGAGTTCAAAGCGCAGGATCTGAAACAAAGTATACTGGACGAGGTTGAGAAAATCCTTAAAAAGAAGAAGGAAGAAGCCCATGCGAATGGCGAGAAACCCTTCATTGACGAATCCGATCTGAATAAGGTAAAAGAAGCCAACAAGGCCGACATCACTACTCAGAAAGCGCAGTCGGTGGGTGATATCGAGAAAGCGCACGGACAGGCTCCCGATACTTCCAAGATCGAGGAAAGAAAGAATGAGGAGGTGATTCTTGAAAATGCTGGTCCGGTCAGGAAGATCCCAGACACGAATAAGGCCGTTGCCAAGCCCATCGCTGATGAGCGCATCACTCTTGAAAAAGAATCTGCGGGCATCGATCAAAAAATGGCTGCGAACGATGTCGATGACAAACAACTGGCAGATTCACAGGAAGCCAGTTTCACCGGCTCTTTGGAACAAAAGCAGGATGCCCAGGATAAAGCAGCCTCGGTAAAGCCGGATTTCCGAAAAGAAGAAACTGAAAAGTTAGACAAGGACAAGCAGGTCGCCAAAGGAGGGATTAATGCGGGAATTCACCATATACATGCCACAAGGGAAGGCGAATTTGCCAAAGTTGATACGGTAAAAAATGTAACCAAATCGGCGGATGAGGTAAAAAGAAAAGAAATCGCCGACAAGATTGAAAAGCTGTACTCGGATGCCGAAAAATCCGTGAATGAAAAACTGACCTCTCTGGAGAAGTCTGTCAACGAAGAGTTTGATGCGATCATGGCCACGGCGAATGCCAATTTTAAAACCAATTCCAACAGGGCACTGGACGATGAATTTGTATGGGAATGGGGCGCAAAAGTGATAGACCGCCCCGATTTTGACAAGCGGGTGAAGAAGGTATTCGACGAACAGACTGAAAAGTACAGGCAGGAGCTATCCACTGCGCTCAATCCATTAACCAATAAGATCGCCACCACACTAAATAATATTGTAGCGGAGATCCAGGCAGCCAAAACTGCCGTGACGACTTTTGTCAAGGGCCTGCCAACCGACCTCCAGGAGATTGGCAGACAAAGCGCAGAAGGTGTGATGGAAAAGTTCAAAACCCTTGAGCAGTCCGTTAATGAAAAACAAAATGCCCTGACCAATGGTCTCGCGCAGAAATATGCAGATGGGGTCATGGGCTTGGAAGCCGCTTTCAAGGAAGTCATGGATTCCCGGAAGAACTTCCTCGATAAAGCCATGGATGCGATCGTGGACACGATCAATGAGATCAAGAACCTGTTAAACGATCTAAAGAAAGCATTGGAA
This sequence comes from uncultured Chitinophagaceae bacterium, assembly GCA_963808065.1. Classification (GTDB taxonomy): domain Bacteria; phylum Bacteroidota; class Bacteroidia; order Chitinophagales; family Chitinophagaceae; genus Flavitalea. The sequence continues at coordinate 1,930,967 of CAWEEK010000001.1, read as the reverse complement.
AAAGCAGTCGATTATGGCAGAAGGATCATCAAGGAACCCCTCAAATTCTTTAACAACCTGGTAAAGGGCGCGTCAGCAGGCTTCAACAATTTTGTAAAGAATATCGGCAAGCACCTGCTGCAGGGTGCTTTGGAATGGATCACAGGAGAAATGGGTGAAGCAGGTATTCAATTGCCGGAAAAATTCGACTTCAAGGGAATACTGAGTATAATTCTCCAAATACTGGGGCTGACGATCAACAATGTTAAGGAGATCGCGAAAAAAGTGATCGGCGAGAAATATGTGAACATGCTGGAGAAGGGTGTTGATCTCGGAGTGAAGGCGGCAGACAAGATCCTGAAGATATTTACCATTGTTAAGAAAGACGGTCTGGCGGGTTTATGGGAATTTATAAAAGAGCAGTTCAACGACCTTAAAGAGCGCTTGATGGAGGAGGCCAAGTCGTTTATCGTCACCACCATCGTGGAGGTAGCCGTGGTTAAAGTGGTATCGATGCTCATTCCTGGAGCAGGTTTCATTTCCGCTGTAAAATCTTTGATCGACTTTCTTCGTACGCTATTCGAAAAAGCGCGGCAGATCGTCAATATAATTACCGGGATCATCGAAACATTTGGGGAAATTCTCGCCGGCAATGTGTCGAAAGTGAGCACTATGGTCGAGAACATCCTGGCTAAATTCCTCGGCATGGCCATCACCTTCCTCGCCGCCATACTGGGATTGGGAAAGATCGGCAAGAAAATCAACGACATCATACAGAAAAAAATCAAGGATCCGATCAATAAAGCGATTACCAAGATCATGGAAAAACTGAAGGCCCTGATGACGAAATTGGGCATATTCAAATTCCTGGATAAGGTGGAGGAAAAGATCAAAAAAGGGAAACAATGGGTAGATGAAAAGAAAGAAAAATTGAAAGAGAAAGCCAGCGACGTTTTGAACAAAGTGAAAGGATTTCTCAAGGGCATCTTCAACAGTTATACCGATAAAAATGGAGAAACGCATACCCTTAAATTCACTGACACGGATGTAGTGAGAGAGAGTATTACATTGAACCTGGGTAATTATTTATTGAAAGTGGAAAAGGATATCGGCCAGGGAAATGATGCAGACAAGGCCAAACACCTGAAAGCCGTCGGCGAAGCCAAGAATTGGCATAAAAAAATCCGAGATTCCATCGGGAAGGGAGTGAAAATGTCGCAAGGACAATACGAAGGGGGAAGTGACAAATATTTCTCCGCCGGCAAGGGTGAGGAAATCAGGGGATACCTACAGAAGATTGCGGAAATCCTGAGAACACTTCCAGCCGACAAGGTGCAGAACCTCATCCCAAAAACGGTGATCAATTACACGCCCGCTAAAAACGGGAAGTCCGCGGTGGCGCCCTTTATCACGCTCGATTCCAAATATGCCGGAAGCAGGGCCAGCTTCGACTCAGAGCTCACCTTGAAGATAAAAGATGTCGTGAAGCAGAAGACGACGAAACAGGCGAAACTGGTACGAGGCCATTTGATCAACCATGAATTGTATGGTACCGGCAATGAATCACAGAACCTCGCGCCCATTACAAACACGGCAAACACAACTATGAGTGCAACCTTCGAAGAGAAGGCGAAAGAACTCATGCATTCCAACAACATCATTTCACTATCTGTAAATGTAGATTACGGGCCGCCCACAGATACTGTTTACGGTCCTTCATTGCTTGCCAATAAACTGGGCGGCGAACAAATTCCAACAAAGATTAACTATAACCTGCAAAAATTGGATTTTAAGTCTGGCGTCGCAGCAACCGACGAAGCTGTCAACAATGCAAAGAACTGGGACAAAAAATCAGTAAAATCAGGTTCCATTCCCAACAACCACAACGAATTCTTTTAATAATGGCCGACGAAACTATATTCGATGAATTTCACAACAAGATGCGGGAAACATTTCCCGACCTGTTCGCCGAAGCGAATGACTATGAAGCAGTAGGCATCGCGCTTTGCCTGATTCCTATCGTTCAGCCCGACATACTTGACAATTTCATCAAGCAGGATCTGGGAACCGAAGGTGAATTTCCATTGGTCGGCGGTATCCGGGGCGTGCAGCATCGGGGAATACTTCCTACTGCGGAAACCTGGCTCTACTTCTGCTGCGGAACCGATATCGACAAGCGGCTAAATTTTATTCGAAGTATTCCTCAATACCTGCAACTTCCTAAGGCACTTCTGAATGTGGAACCAGCGATTGCAGGCGAGCCATTTCTCTCGGGCAAGCTGGTATTTAGTACCTATGCAAGGAAACGATTCAGGAATCTGTCTCTGATATATGAACAAAGATTGAGCAATATGATGCTGGGTGGTTTTATCGACACCGAACTAACACTGAACGACCTGGTGTTATCGGACCAGGTATTGAATGCCATCCAGGAGATCAAACACTGGCAGCATTTTAATGAAACGACCAATGGTGACCATGCTTTTACCAAAAGAATAAAGAAGGGGTTGAAGATGATCTTTCATGGAAAATCGGGTACCGGCAAATCGCAAACTGCTGCGATCATCGGACGCGAACTCGGAAAGCCGGTATATCGCATAGACCTTTCACAAGTGATTTCAAAATATGTTGGGGAGACGGAAAAGAACTACGCCAAGCTTTTCGAATACGGCGAGCAGAATAGTTTGCTCATTTTTTTCGATGAAGGCGATGCCATATTCAGCAAACGTACTTCCGTCAACTCATCCAACGATCATTATGCCAACCAGGAAGTAGCTTATCTGCTGCAGCGGATCGAAGATTATACGGGTATCATCATCATCTCGACCAATCTGCGCGAAAATATCGATGCAGCCTTTGTCCGGCGATTTCAGATCATCACCGAATTCGCGCTGCCGGACAAATCGCAGCGCAAACTAATCTGGGAAAAGCTCTTTTCAGAACTCGATCAAAAAACAATCGTTTCCAAAATTGAATGGGAGGAGATATCGAAGACCGAGTTGAGTGGCGGAGGTATCACAAACGTGGTAAACTATGCCCGACTCAAAGCAAATTATTTGAAAGAAGAGATTCGCTTCCCGCTGATCAGAGAAGGCATTATCAGAGAGTTAAGAAAAGAAAACAGGCTGTCCATGTTGTAAAAAGTCGCTTAAAAAGCACCATGCATAATATACTTTCCGGTGTTTGCGTAAAACGAAGAATATATGCTGAAGTTGATGCGATTGGTATCTATCCGTCTTTCAAGCCGTAGTATGGGGCTTCCTGCCTTGACCTGGAGCAACTCACCTATCTTTTTATCGGCGGCTACGGACCATATTTTTTGTTCGCCTTTGGTTACGGCGATCTGATAATTCTTGCGAAGAATATCATAGAGTGACCTGTTCTCCAATTTTCTGGAACAGAACCGGGGCATGTTTATATTCGGAATGTATAATGTCTCGTAAAACACCACGGTGTCTTCGATGATCCGCTTTCTTTCTATCTTAATTGCACCGGATTCAATTTCATCGGTAGTGGGAGTAAACATCATTTCTTTTGGCCAGGGTTCTATTTGCGGGCCCGAAATGATCTGGGTTTTCCAGCGCAAGAGGTTGTTATTTGAATTGCTCAACATACCCTCGATAGATAACAAACCTAAACCCTTGGGCAGCTGTTGTACGATGCTGCCTTTTCCCTGTCTTTTCTTGATGTAGCCCTCATTGACCAACAATGCGAGAGCCTGTCTTACCGTGGGTTGAGTGAGTGCATACGTTCTGCGCAATTCGCTTTCTGAAGGCAAAATATCTCCCGCCCTATACAACTCGCCAGTAATATGCTTTCTAAGCGTTTCGTAAAGAATCTTGTACTGTGGTATCGACCCTCTTTTCATACCCATTTTTGTTCGTTGATGTTAAGTCCGCCTATTTCTTACCAATTTATCAAAAATAACCAAGGCAGGCTGAGGTCACATCCATCTCGAAATGATGATCCCCGTCAATCCGGCCACATAGAATGCCAGCATAAGGGCCAACAATCTATTTGTTCCGGCAGGAGCGCCCCGAAATTCCTTCCAGACAATTATACCCCAAAGCACGGCGATGATCGTGGCTCCCTGGCCCAACCCATAAGAAATAGCAAATCCTGCTTTTTCGGAAGCCAAAATGCTTGCTGTTAAACCAATACACCAAACCGCGCCGCCGAGAATTCCCGTGAGATGAGTTTTAAGATTACCGCGGAAGTAGGCTTTTGCAGGAACAGGTGTTCCGCTGATCGGCCATTTCATGACTATAGCGTTAAAAAGAAAATTACTCAGGAAAAGTCCGAGCGAGAAAAAGAAAATTGCAGCATAAGGGGCCAACGTACCTTCCTCAGGCTTACTAAAATCTGTGGCCATTGACCCGGCAATGAACCGGAAAAAAAAACTCATCAGTATCCCAGCTATTATTGCCAGGCCTATTCCCTTTGCCGGCGTCTTTTCATTTGTCGAACTGATTTTCCTATAAGCGAATGCACTGGCTACCGTGGCAGCAATAATAAAAGCGACTCCAATAAAGAGATATAAAGGGTTGCCCAGCGGGTACGAAAGGTAATTGATGATTACACCGAGTACCAGTGCAATGCCAACTCCAATAGTAATCGCTATCGACATCCCCGCGACAGCTATCGCAGCAACAAGTAATATATTGGACAGATTAAAAACGACCCCGCCCAGCAACGCCGAAATCACATTGCTGCTCTCCGCCTGAGAAATATCATTTACAAAACTCCTTCCTTCGGTGCCTCTACTCCCCAGTGTAAATCCAATGACCAGGGAAAATAACAGAACCCCCAAGGCATAGTCCCAGTAAAAGAGTTCGAAGCGCCAGGTTTTTTCCGCGAGTTTTTGCGTGTTTGCCCAGGATCCCCAAGCCAGCATAGCGAGAAAACAAAATATAACGGCGAGTGGATAGGTTTGAATTACAAACACGAGAAATATTTAAATGAATTAAGTAAGGTCATTCACGCACCTGAAACCAATCGTTGAGCACCTGTCCACGCCGGGATACAGCATTAAAAACTTGGTAGCCACCGCAGAAGGCTGTGGCCCGCCTGCAGTGTACCACATGGATCCCGTGGCATGATAATAAGAACCACCCTTTAGGATGCAAAACCGGTTGAACTTATCGGCATACTCGCTTTCAGTCATCTCCCAGGTATTGCCGCACATGTCCAGACAACCAAAAGGAGATTTTCCCAATGGAAAAGCATCAACAGCAGTGGTATCATTCCCCTTGTTGAAGCAATTGTCTTTTAATTCCTTTCCCCACGGATAAGTATGTTGCTCATAGCCCTGGGCCGCGAACTGCCATTCGGTTTCTCTTGGTAACCTTTTACCCGCCCACGATGCGTAGGCTCTTGCATCATTAAGGTCTACATGAACGACCGGATGATCTTCCCTTCCGGAAGGTGGTTTTCCATCACTCCAGTGTTTCAAAAAATTATGCTTTTCCGCGGGGCGATATCCGGTTGCCTGGATAAATGTGTAGTACTGCTTGTTAGTAACAGGTGTTACATCGATGGCAAGATGCGGGATGTGTGCCGCCCGCTGAAATACTAACGGCTTTCCAAGTGGACCCACTCTCAATTCGGGATAGGATGTCAGGGTGCCACATTCACGTGTCATGAATTCGAAAGTTTGGGCAATTGTTACCGGCTTTATTTCCACCATTCCAGACAAACCTGCTGGTTTGTTCGATATGGTTGGCTTAACGGCTTTCAAAACTGGCTCCATCGCAGGAAAATCCCGTTCCGCATTATATCCCGCCTTTATATTGCTCATGACTGTCAAAAAATCAACGAGATCATTTCCCAGATCCTTTCGTGTTCCTGAAATAAAACAACCTACTGAACGGGGGGCAATAGTGCCTTTTAAGACTCCTAAACCGTTATTTTGCTCGGGATCGAATTCTCTGCCGGCAACCAGGTCAAAATAAATGTGTCCCTTCGAAAAGGTTACTTTCAACAGCTCCCCGGAAATTTCGCGCTCATGCCGGTTGATCAGCGTCCAAAGTCGGATACCTTTTGACTCCCAAAGACTGGCAAAGATCCCATCAATTTCGGTATTGACTAACGGCGTCCAGTCCTCGCTGACAAAGTGTTGATTATATCGGCGCTGAATTGGCAACATGGTTCGCAATATGGACTTGTCGCGCTCGCTCCACGCGATCCATTGGCCAAAGACATTTTCCCAGACCATCATTCCGCTCCCATTCATCCAGGCCAGGTGCAACTCTGAACTGTGATCGCGGTTCCATCTTTCGATCTGATGCTGCATGTGTTTTCTTTCATACCACTTGTTCCTGAGTATTCCTGGTACATATTTGTCTCCAAACCATTGAGCCCAGGAAAGATGATGCGTCGGCAGGATTTCCAATTCGGCTGCAAGTTCTCCTTCCAGTGTGATGCCTGGCTTTACCTTATCCAACTTTTCCCGGAAGTCTTCGGACGCTTTTTTCATTGTGTCCAGGAAAATGCCATCCGCTCCGATCGCTTCAACGATCTCTATCAGTCCATCTATATCTGACTTCGGTTCTCTTCGCGTGCTCACATCCCAGGGATTGTAATTAATGAACACATGGATCTTTTTGTCGTGAAATTCATCAACTACTTTTTTTACTCCTTCCAGCCCCCCAGGCATATCGCGATAAAAATCAAACTGGTTACGCTCGTCTATGCCAATTCGAGGATACGCATGCCAGAGTACGACGCTGTCATATCCTCCAAATTCCTTTACCCCGCGCTCAATGATTTTGTGTATGGTGTATTTTCCGGATTTGGGATCATAGAACTCCAGGTCATACATCATCAGAAAGCCACAGGTGTAGTTGCGATTTGCCCATTGAAAAGCATTATCCTGATAACTGGCTCCCGTGTACTTCATTTCCTTTCTTGCAAGCTCCCGCCATTGTTGTATTTCCTTTCTGAACCCCGGCCAGCTGGCCGAATCTTCGGGAGGCTCAATCACATTACCATACTTTTTTGCCGGCGGAGTTGGAGACTGGTTTCGGATATCCCTGAGGGTACTGATCTCAATGAAGGGAACTGGGCCCATCATTGATAGATGCTTTAAAAAATTCCTTCTTGTTGATCCCATTGGTCGATTTGTTTTACCATTTTGGATTTTGATTCAGATTCTGATTCAATTCAGTTTCCCGCTGCGGTATTGGCCAAAGATAATCACGGTCCTTGTTAAATACTTTCTGAAACCCTGTCTGGGCAACCGTTTTCAATTCACCACCGGCATCTACATAGGTCATCCCATATACAATCCCAGGCACGACCGTTTCGGCAATCCTCCAGCGGCGAATGTCAAAATACCTTAATCCCTCAAATGCCAACTCCACCAGGCGTTCATTTCTTACGATCTTACGCATCTCATCCTGAGACAGGAGCGCTGTGATGGCAGGCATATTTACGTCGGGTCGCTGCCTTACCTGGTTGATCGCATCCAGCACGCTTTGATCCATTTGGTTCTCCTCGATCTTGGATTCAGCATACATCAGCAGCACGTCTGCGTACCGGATCAGGATCAGATTGATACCACCATTGCCCGGTTGCTCCATGTCTTCCTTATTCAAATATTTTCTCACATTAAATCCTGTGGATGTTGCATTTTCCGAATGCCCGATTGCATCGGCCGTACCGCTTCCGGGTTTTGAATCATAGATGGCGTCGTTTGGCAACACATCCCCAGGAGTGAAAATGGTGTATGCAAGTCGGGGATCCCGGTCGGTATAAGGATCTTCAGGATCAAAACCGCTGGAGGGATCCGAAATACTTTTTCCATTCGTCATTTCGTAGGCATCCACAGCCTGTTTGGTGGGAACAAAACTATTGGCCTGCGGAAAGATGCTGTTAGGAGTGGTAAGATAAAAGATAGAATTACTTTGCAGGTCTTTCACATACTGTCTGTCGAGGATAATTTCCGGGTTGTTCTCCGCTCCATAACCGAACAATGTTTCATATGATGGGTACAAGCTATACACATTAAGGTCTATCACCTGTTTTGCCGCGACTGCCGCATCGGAATAACGTCCCGCATACAACATTGATCTTGCCTTAAGAGCGAGGGCTGCGCCTTTCGTAATCCTCCCTTTTTCATTTTGACTCAATGGCAATACCGCCGCGGCATCATCAAGCTCCTGCGAAATAAAATCCCAAACGGCTGAGACGGGTGTCTTAGTTATCTCGCGACTCTCCTCAAGAGTCAGTGGTGTTGTGATCAGCGGCACATCACCAAACAATGTCGCAAGCCTGATATACAGGTAACCACGGAGTGCCCTCACTTCTGCTTTTAACCTTTCTATCAAAGCAGGATCCTTTGCCGCTACTTTGTCTACGTTCATCAAAAAACTATTGGCGGTTTGTATGCCCTCATATGCGGCGTTCCATTCATTTGCCACCCTGCCGAGAGTGGCGTCAAATGCGCCTTTTTCTATAAACGATTCGTCTCTCCAGGTGAGCGTTACATGGCCAATGTCTGACATGGCGTCCCAGTGCACATAGCTCCAATCATTGTCCAGGTATGGATACACCGCATTTGCACCTGAAATGACGTCGGCGTCGGTTTGCCAATAGATCTCTTCTGATATCCGATCATTTGGAATAGTATTCAGCAGTTCCTTGTTGCAGGCAGTTAGCATGGTAACTGCCAGAAGACCGAAAAATTTATGATAACGGTTCATATATACCATTTTAAAATTGGATTGCTTTAGAATTGTGCATTTAAGCCGAAGGTGGTCACTGAGGTTTGTGGATACCTCTCCGTTCGTGTTCCCGGGATTGTTTCGGGATCCAGATTCCACTCGTTGAATGAAGCGAAGGTGAGCAAATTAGTAGTGGCTACATAAACATTGATGCCGGCAATACCGATTTTTTTGGTGAGCCGGGAAGGAATGTTGTAGACAAGCTGGATATTTTTCAATCGGAAATACGATGCGTCCACCAGTGACCTGTCGATCATGTCATCGTTACGCGTATCAAATTTGACCGGCCTCGGAAAACGCGCATTCGGATTTTCCGGTGTCCAATAATTATTGGCGATAAGTTTGTGCGTAAAGCCTCCCCAAACGCCCATCTGGAAGATTGCTCCGCCCAATCTTGTTTTTGATCCGGCTGTACCCTGGAAAAGCATATTGAGCGTAAATCCCTTGAATGTTACATTGATATTTGAACCATAAGTGTATCTCGGAAACACGCGTCCCAAATAAGTCATGTCATCTGGTGAGATGATCCCATCCTTATTTAAATCGAGAATTTTTACATCGCCCGGAGCAGTACCCGGTACATAGTTCGGATAACCGTCCACTTCTTGCTGGGTTTGAAACAGTCCGTCGGTCAGATAGCCCCAATAGCCTCTGTATGGATACCCTTCTCCGACGATATTTCTGTCTTCCAGACCACCAGTAATATATGGACCCGTGCCCGCGAGGTCTTTCACCATGTTATCGTTGATGCTGAAATTGACATTGGCATTAATTCCAACCTCACCGATCCTGTTGTGTGTTTCCACTAGAAATTCCCACCCTTTGTTGTCCATCCTGCCGGCGTTTTGATAAGAAGGATCCAATCCCACGATGCCGGGCACGGGCAATAAAAGCAGGATATCGTCAGTTCTTTTGTGGTACCAATCAACGCTAAAAGAAATCCGGTTATCCAAAAGTTGTGCATCGATGCCAATATCAGTTTGTGTGGTCGTTTCCCAACTGATATCTTCATTGGCTAATGTTTGTTGCCTGTATCCGGCGGCAGGGTTCTCGCCAAAGGAATAGTTGGTGGAATTAAGGGTAACCAGGCCACTATACAAACCCACTGCCTGGTTTCCTGTCTTACCATATGAAGCTCTCAACTTTAGTTCGTTGATAAAATCACTGACTTTTCCTTTATTCCAAAAATTTTCCTGCGAAAGACGCCAGCCGGCGGAAAATGAAGGGAAGAAGCTGTACCGATTGTCGCCCAGGAATCTTGATGATCCGTCATATCTGGCATTCGCTTCGAAAAGATACTTTTCCTTAAAAGCATAGTTAAGACGACTGAAATAAGACCTCAATCCGAAACTTGCTTCGCTGCCTGCGTTATTTTTCGTTCCGTCATTTGCGCCTGCATCGATGGACCTGATGTCGTTATTGTAGAAGCTTTGGCGGTAAGCATATAGATTAGTACTCGTATTCTGGATCTGCGAATAACCTCCCAGCACAGCTATTGAATGGCTCTTTATATCGCGGTGATAGGTTAGCAGGTTGTTAATGGTGTATTCCCGCCATTGTTCTCTCGTTTCCCACATTGAATTGATAGGTTGAGACTTGGTGATGATTGCCGGATCATAGTAGTCTCTTATCTCATAGCTATTGTTGTAGTCCTTCTTCGTAATAAAAGTCATTGAAGCCGCGAGTTGCGTAGAAAACTTCAGGCCCTTAAGAATTTCCCAATCTGCTTTGATATTTCCCATCAGGAGATCGTTCCTGCTTGTGATAGTGCCGGCTGCTTCAGCATACAATAGTGGACTGTGGCCGTCCGAACTGATGCCATAAGTACCGTCAGGGTATTTCGGCACCGTCCATTGCGATGTTTGTTGCATGCGTTCAAATACACGACTTTCATTGATGGGAGAGGTATTGTTCATCAGCCTGTAGTTGATGTCGGCCGACACACTGATCTTTTTTGAAACCTTATAATCAGTATTCAAACGCAATTCAGTGATCTTGGAATGCGAATTGGCGATAATACCGTCCTGATCGAGATGACGCAGGCTTAAACGACCCTTTATGACTTCGTTGCCGCCTGACATGACCAATGTATTGTTGATTTGTGGTGCTTCGTGAAGCACCGCGTCGTACCAGGTATTAGGCAATGGATATTTTAGCCTGTCTGTTGCATTGAGGTACTCCTGTATATACTCCTCCGTATAGATTGGCGCTCCGAAAGAGTTGGTGTATGCTATATTCTGCATCCGCATGTAATCTTCCAGGCCCATATGTTCAGGATTATTGTTAGTGCGCTGAATTCCATAATAGCCACTATACCCAACCGACACCTTGCCTGTATTCGCTCTTTTGGTGGTGATCAGTACCACCCCATTTGCCGCACGCGATCCATAGATTGCTGTGGAGGAAGCGTCCTTCAACACCGACACGGATTCAATATCGTTCGGATTAATGTCAGCCAGACGCTGTTCAATACCATCGACAATTACGAGCGCTTCATTATTGCCCAGCGTCGTAACCCCCCGTACACGAAGTACCATACTCGCCTGGCCCGGTCCGGCACCTTCGTCCATGATCGTAACTCCAGATACCTGCCCTTGAAGGGCCTGCTGCACATTGGTAGTGGTTCGTTTCACAAGGTCGGCCCCTTTAACCTGGCTTACCGCGCCAGTAAGGCTCACTTTCTTCTGAGTGCCATATCCCACAACTACTACTTCTCCCAAAGACGAGTTGTCCACCTCAAGTTGCAAATTGATAGCGGTTCTGTTCGCGATTGTCACCTCTCGGGTAACAAAGCCAACATTACTGAATATCAAAATACCATTGCCAGGAACAGATAACGAATAGACTCCACTTTCATCCGTAAACGTACCGGCATTGGTCCCCTTTAACTTGATACTCACTCCAACCATAGGCTCGCCCTTGCCATTTGAAACGATTCCTTTAACCGTGATATCAGCTTGCTGTTGAAAACCGGTAATACCCCTGAGATGAGTATGTTCAGCATAAGTAAAAAAGCACGGGAGAAAAAATAGCATTGAAAGCAAACCATTTTTTATTACTTGTTTTTCAACAGGAGTATTTATTGAAGAACCGTCAGGATTTGATTTTTCATTTCTTATTTTCATATGCGTAGTTTCGAAGTGTAGATAAATTATTTCCGTGGCATTCCCGGATTTTGTTTTTTAGAAATCAAGGATCGCGGAGGCAGGCACTTTAAGGAGTGGTTCATAATTCCCGTACTCTCTCACCTTCTTGTAAGGCTGGTTCGCAACAGTATTGTACGACGCGATAAAGCTCCATCTGTTGAATTCGGATTGATTGCTGTCGGAGGCGTGAAGGATATTGCCGTTAAAGAATAAGGCATCACCTTCACTCATTTCGATGTATTCTAATTCGAATCGTTTGAGGCATTCATTTACTCTTTCCGGGTCTGCGACCGTTTGCTCGTTGATGCGGTCATGGTTAATTCGGCCCACATGCTGTGAATTTCTCAGTACCTGCATACATCCGTTCAATTTGGTAGCCTTGTCAATTGCAATTGAGCAACTTGCCATCGTCGGGAGCAGACACCCATAGTTATACCAGTAACCATAGTCCTGGTGCCATTCCCAGGCGCCACCTTCCTGCGCATTTTTTAGGATCATTTTTGCGCTATACACATAAATAGAGTCACCTAGAAGGATTTCCATATTGTTTACGACCCGCTCATTCCTGGAGAACATGCCATAGATGTCGTTGTCGGGTTTGTCCCACATTTTTAGTTTAGTGAGATTACCGCTTTGGTCGCTCTTGATCATCACTTCTTCAGGCCGGATCCCTTCTTCAGCTAACGCTTTCAGTTTTTGTATTTCGGCCTGGCTGAAAAGCGACCTGACAAGGATGAAGCCGCTTTCGTCATAAGTTTTTTTGTTTGCTTCGGTAAACAGTGCGAATCCGGGGTCCGAAATCACTTCAGACGACTTAAGCATAATTTTATTTTTTAGATTGATTATATGATTGGGCATCAAAGCTGAGCACCTCTTCATTTGTTGGAAGTCCATTAACGGTTCCCATTTTGGTGACCGATAATGCGGCTACCCGGGAACCAAAATCAATTGAATCCGCGATTGTGTAATTATTTGCCAGCCCAAACACAAGCCCCGCATTGAATGCATCGCCAGCCCCTGTGGAATCCACAGTGTCAACCTTGTATGCATTGAAAAATTGTTGACCCTCCCGGGAAACCCATAAGCAGCCCTTATCTCCCATGGTGACGATAACGTTCACGGCACCACGGTTCATCAGCACTGTCGCTGCCTTAGCGGCGGATTCCCTGTCCGTAACAACTACTCCGCTCATGATCTCTGCTTCCGTTTCATTAGGAGTGATAAAATCAGTGCGAGCCAATGTAGCATTGTCAATTTCCTGGGCCGGAGCCGGGTTGAAAATTACTTTAACATCATGCTCTCTGGCTAGTTCTATTGCTTTTTCCACTACTTCCAGACGGCATTCAAGCTGGATAAGCAGATAATCGGCCTCAACAAACAATTCTAGATTTGCGAGCAGGTCTTCGATGTTCAATTGATAATTGGCGCCGGGGGCAACACCGATAGCATTGTAACCATTTTTATCAATCAGGATAACACCTACGCCGGTATGATGGCCAGGAACTACACGGATCGCGTCCAGGGATATATTTTCCTTTTTGAAAAGTAGTAACGCATCTTGTCCGAAATGATCGTCGCCAATCCGACACATGAATTTCATCGGCGCCTTCAGCCGGGCCAGAGCGATCGCCTGGTTTGATCCTTTTCCGCCCGGGCCCATTTCGAATTCCCGGCCCATGACGGTTTCGCCCACGGCCGGAATTTTGTCACCAATAACGGCCAAACCCACATTATAGCTGCCGATGATAAGAGTTTTCTTCATGAGGAAATTTGACTTCCGAGCAATCAATAAAATTTAATAAGTTTGGAGCTTATTATAATATGTTGGCCCAAATATAATATTATAAACGAAAGTTGGTAAAAAATCTTTTACTTATTATAATATGTTATAAATGTGTATTGAGGCCTTTCTTTTGTAAGTCCTTCTGGCGTGCCCGGGCTAGCCGGGAAAAACAAAAATAATTACCACGATGAAAATGATCTCACTCGTGATTCTACTATTGTTGCGCAATGTTTTGCCGATCAAGTGTCAGGAAACAGGCATTTATCCAAACATTGACAGCACAATCGTATGGCTGGTACCCGATGATGGAGGAACGCCAAGAGACCTTTCACGAATCACCAGGAAAGGACCAAACCGGTTTCATATTAGGGCGTCGTTTGAGGAAGGCGGAGAAACTGTATTGAAGCACGCCGTTTCCAGGATGGATCTGATTTGTAACAACGAGGGAACAAAACCCGCGATGTTAACGCTGGAAATCGAATTGTCGCAGGAAGGAAAGCGGACCGACTATGATAACAAGCCAGAAGCAGGAATGAAATGGCGAGATTTTATTTTCATAAAACACGGAAATCAACCCTGGAGACAAGTAAATGGGAGAACAGAGAGATGGCTAACCATCGTCCGCTTCGAAGCTGCTCCCGGGATGACAGAAATTGGCTTGAGTCCCTGGTATACTTACAAGGATTACATCTCATTCATCGGGTCTTTAAAAGAAGGCCCTTACCTGAAAAAGGCAATCATTGGCAAGACGAATGGTGGCCGTAATCATTGGGAGGTGACGATCACAGACACCACCATAGATGCAAGAAAAAAAGAGACTATTTTTTGGCAGGCGAGGGAACATGCTTATGAAACCTTTTCATCCTTTGCGATGGAGGGACTAATACCCTTTCTTTTATCCGAAAAAGCAAAGGAATTCAGAAAGCGATACAACATTATTCTTCATCCAATGACAAACATCGATGGCGTAGCGGAAGGATATGAGTACCGCGCCGGGTATGACTTCCCTGAGCCACGGAAAACTAAATCCGGTAAAATGTCTTTCGATGCCGTCGATCGCCTGCGGCCAGATTTTGCCGTAGCGTGGCATAATTGGATTTCACCAAGAGACCGGAATGTTGTGTTCTATACCGATGGTGCCAATGGGAAAGCTTCGGCTCGCGCATGGTTGCGTTTTTCTCAATTATTCCCATCGCCGCGGGTTTGGGAGCACCGTTGGAAAGACGAGGCCACGCCAATGAAATATAACTGGCACGACAAGGTACTCGGAGATCACAACATACATCAGTACACGATGAAGCACAATGGCACTAAAATATGGGGTTGGGAAATGCCCTGGTGGAATTGCACTATTGAAGACGCGCGGAAAGCAGGTGCAGCCTTCGGCCAGGCATTTCTCACTACAATCCGGGAAATAAGCTCCAATACAGTGCCCGGGCCAATAAAAAAAGATTTGATACGATGTCCCAGATTTAGAATCACCGAGTTCAAGATCAGGGCAACGGATAACGTTGGTAATCCTTATCGGGATGCAATGCTGGTCGGGGAATTTATTTCTCCAACCGGCAAACCGCATATCATGGACGGATTCTATGATGGGAACGGGAATTGGAAACTGAGATTTGTACCCGACGAAGAAGGAACATGGAGCTATCGACTCAGGGGTGAGGGGGTAAACATTCTCGAAGAGGGGGACTTGCTGTGTACGGGTTCCGAACAGCATGGGTTTATTCGAATTCATCCCGAAAGTCCATATGCATTCTCCTATGCCGACACTCTTCCTTTTTTCCCAATGGGCGATACTAATTATGGACTTTACGACGATAGCCCGATTACTGAGGCTGGAAGACAGGCTTATTTAAGAAAACGACGTCAGCAGGGTTTCAATTTTGTGCGGATGGAAGTTGGTCACAGTCATGAACATTCGAATGTGGACCCTGCATACTGGGCCTGGGGCGGAACGGCTTCAAAGCCCGACCTTGATCAATACAACCCAGTTTTTTTCAAAGGTCTTGATACGCTGATGACACAAATGCAGCGGCAGGGCATGAATGCTGAATTGATCCTCCTGAATTACTATCGTTTGCCATTTACGGATACGACACTTTGGACGGTAAAAAGGGAGCGCCGTTGGATTCGTTACCTCCTTTCAAGGTATTCCGCTTTTTCGAATATTTTTATGTGGACGATTTCCAACGAGTATGAAACCCATCCAGACGGCAAGTACCGGATTGATACAATTACGGATCCAATGTGGGTTCGTGAGACCGCGCAGTTTATACGGCAAAATGATCCCTACCACCACCTGGTCACGGTTCATCCGGTAGTTTCATCAAGTACAAAAGGAAACTCCCCGGTATCACCGATTGATCTCCCCTGGCGTATCGGCAGTTTTTACGGCGCCGATTCAGCACTATCAGTGCTTAGTCAGCAAACCGGTCAAACCGGAAAGGGCGTTGTATGGGACACCAGCTGTCTATGCTGGAATGGTGATGATCCGCAACTGACTGCAAGTATACGAGCCGACAGAGTTTATAAAAAGCCCGTGATCAACACAGAAAATGGATATGAATATCTGCATGGTCAGCCTACCATGAGAAACCAGACACACCATACGGACAAAGTCAGGCGTAGTTCCTGGCGTATTATCAGTGCGGGAGGATATTTTTCCGCTGGATTTAGTGGCACTCTCGGACACAGTGACATCTGGAACCGGATCGATTCACCAAATCATTACACATTCAGTCTTGAGGATGAAGGTGCTGGTGCTCAGTTAGGATATCTGTACAAATTCTATTCTGCTCTTCCGTTTTGGAGAATGAATCCTTTTACAGCAATTCAGGGAGACGCGGTTGCACTCACCGATTCTATTACAAATATTTTTGTACTCTATTTTCCTCATGGAGGAGACGCATCGCTTGAATGGACTGGAAATGAAATCCTGGAAGGCAGATGGTTCAATCCGCGAACCGGAAGGTTCGGGCTGCGAAGGGTAATCAAACCTGCCGCCACATTAACTTTTAATACACCCGATAAACAAGACTGGGTGTTTTTGCTACAACCCAAAGCAAACAAATCAGACAAACCCACACGCGCTCCAAAAAAGGATGAGAAAAGGTGATGGCACAATAGCAATTAATCATACCACATCCACGAGTGGGAAATGGAGTGATAATACTCTTTACAAACGTAGAGTGTCTCAAAAAGTTACCGATCGTCCTCTATCAGAATCGGTCTCTCTGCGAAAAAACTCATCAGCCGAGACCAGGCCACTCCCTTTAATAGCAAAGAGAATCAACAAACCGAGAACAACAATAGTGAGTATTAACTCGAAACTATTGCGTTCTATATTTTTGCTATTGACAAATATTATTGCCAGAATAACAATTGGGATTTGAACAATAGATGATAGTCTTGTAAAAAGGCCTACTGTGATAAAAAAGCCGCACAACAAAGTAAGAATACAGACCACTAAGGCGAAAATTTCCGAACGTTCGGAAAAGACGCCTATGCCTGTCTGTTCTATCATAGAGTTTAATTCAGCGGTATCCCGGATAAAGTTGAAACCCTTCCAAATTAAAATGATACCCAATGCGACTCTTAAAATGGTAAGCCATAAGGGCTGAATGAAGCCCGGTTTAGGCGTGGCAATGAGGCGTGGCATACATGTAGAATTATAATCGTTAATAAATAGCGTAGCCTACCTGGAAAATTCAATATCAAAGCTAAATCAAATTTGGATTTATTGCGCTTGTTTACAGAGATTTTGCATAAGGAAGTTAATCGGTGGTACTACATTTCTGCGCTTTAAAACATATTGGTAAACAATCAATTATAAAATATTAACCCGTGCCCGTCGGTTCCGCCTTTGTCACGTTCCATCGTCCCGTGCGGACTTGCCCCCTTCCTTGTTGAGATTGCACCTTGCAGGACGATCAAATACCAATATTTACCGTCAACTATCTCTCCAATTCAAATGGCCAGTCTCGATAATTTACTATGATCATTTGAACGCAAATCAGCCAGGTGTATAAGGCAAAAAGGGCATAAAAAAAGCCCGCAAGTAATCGTTTTGCGGGCTACTCGATTTAGTGTGGAAGTTTAAAACACCTGTCTCACACCCAACTCGAAACCAGTACGGCTGACACCGGTCTTACCGCCACCTGTTATGATATCATAATTGAATGAAAAAATGGTTTTGTTCGCGCGGAGTTGTATGCCTGGAATGATGGCATCATTATAACGGTAGCTAAGGTTCAATCCCACAGCTCCTTCGAAATCAGTCACGTCGAAAGTATAGTCATAAAATACCGTCGCTATATGTTCATATGCCTTCGCTTTAAAATTCATAAATACGTCTACGCCATATGAATCGTTTCCGGATATCTTTTTATATCCGCCCTGGAAACCAGCGGTAACAGGCAGTCGATATTCGGTATTTCCTTCAAGGTTAGCCAGGGGTCTGTTTGCATGTCGCGCGCTCGCGCCAAGATACCAGGCCTTTTTTTCGTCTTCATGCGAAACCGACAAACCTGCATTGAAACTGAAAAAATCAACCCTGCCCGCAAGTGATGGGTCATCCGGTGTATAGTTTATCAGGCCAAATTTATCAAACTGGTCAGGTGTAGTGACTCCATTCATGTTGATCCGGCTCTGGAACGCCGCACCCTGTACACCCATGCTAATAAATGTGGATCTCTTCATGTCGACGGGCAAGTGATAAGAAATTCCCACAAGAGCGGTCGTATTTCTTAGGATTCCACTGTTCGACTGATCGACCGCGAAACCGCCGCTAATACCGAGATAACCTTTTTTATCCTCCGACTGTCGGGCCGCCTTGCCGACTAACGGAATGTCCACAATCGCCGCAACGCTTTTGAAAGCAACAAGCTGCTTATAGCTTATATTTCTATAGTTGACCGTCAGGTTTCTTTCATCATTTTCATTTTTTAATGATGCATTGTACCACTTCTGTACATTTTTTACCTGCGCGAAATGAATATCCTGGGCAGTTGCCTTGTAACCCGCAAACGCTAACACTGCAATAAAAATCTTTTTCATATTTGGTTTGAGTCTAAGATGAATGTGTAATTACCTGATTAAAGTGAACAGGCCTCTGAATGTGATTGGTTTGCCATCATTGCCTATTCCAGAGCTGATCCAGATATAGGTATCCTGTGGCTGCGCTTTGCCGCCTAAATTTCCATCCCATCCCCTGTTGGGATCTTTGGATTCGAACACCACGTTACCCCAACGATTGAAGATCTTGATGTAGTTGAATGTTTTCAACCCTGGAACTATCGGCCTGATAACGTCGTTTTTACCATCACCATTCGGACTAAACAAGGTTGGCATTATGATCGCTGTATTGCATGGTTCAGCATCGAGATAGTCCGGCACACCATTGCTGTTACAGTCACCTGTCTTTTCCTGGCTGTCTGATTGACCATCGCCGTCACTGTCTGTGTCAAGATAATCCGCTACTCCATCCTTGTCTTTGTCGCCGCAATTGACGCCTGATGGACATTCGTTTCCGTTGACGATTCCGTCATTGTCGCAATCGTCGTTCGATTTCAGCTTCAATGTGTACAATGAGGAAAGGGCAGTTGAGTCATTCATGCAACCCTCGGCATTGGAGGTCAAGTTGATTTGAACCACATCACCAGGCTTCAGTGTTTTGATACCAAGCGTTGCCGTATTGTTATCCTGTACAGAAGTACTATTTACAAACCATTCGAACTTCGGAGCCGCACCACCATTCACAGCAGTTGCCTGCAATGTAGTCACCTGGCCAGCGCAGGACACCTCATCATTTTTCAGACTGACAGCAGCCTGGAGGTTGGGTTTTATGGATACCACCACTGCATCTTCAGTCGAAGAGGAATTGCTGCAGAATTTATTTGTAACATGCACCGTGTAAGATCCCGGCTTGTTCGTAAGCAGCTGCGGATCGTGTTCTTCTATCGAAACATTATTCTTAAACCAGCTATAGCTTTCCAGATCTGCGGGCGCCTTGAGTGTTACCTGTCCGCCCTCACATATCGATGCGCTACCTTCCAGCTCAATTTTCGCGTCGGGTAAAGCACGAACAGTAACCTCTGTAGAAAGTTCGGAATTGGCCGGAATATTGCTTTCACATCCTTTGTCGGATTTTACGTGCATTGAATAGGATCCATCCTGCGTTGCCGTGTAAGTAGCGCCCGTTACATCAGAAATTAACTGATCGTTATGGTACCATTCATACTTCGCAAGACCGGGGGCCGCATTCAATATGACACTTCCTCCGGCACAAAAGGCTGTCGGACCTTCCGGAGAAATAGAAGCATTTGGCGATTCGTTCACCACTACCTGGATTGCATTCTCAGCAGCGGTAGTTGCAGAACAGCCGGTCGCCGCGTCGGTTATCTTTACCGTATAATTTCCTGAACCGAATGCAGAGATCGTTTGACTATACTGGTAAAAAGGTTCTCCGTTCGCGTACCATTCATATTCATAGCCTGGTTGTGCCGTAAGGTCCACTGCGGTCCCTGAGCAAAACTCAAGTGGTCCACCTGCGGTGATTGCCGCGGACAGTTCGCTTTTGGAAAGGACGATAGGCGCGGAAGTTTCGGTACAACCACTTTCATTTGTAACGACTACCTGGTAACTGCCGCCTTCTGTTGCCTGATATGTGATCGCAGTCGCGTCGGTGATTTCAACTGCATCCTTAAACCATTTATAAGACTGACCGGAAGATGCCGTTAAGGTTACAGATCCATTCGGACAAATGACATTGTTTTCTGCGCTTGTGGTTACCTTGGTGGCACTGAAGTCTTCTCCGTATTTGTCTGCCAGGTAGGTATTGATCTGAAGAATTTCGCACTCAGTCAATCTCCTAGTATATATTATTACTTCAGCGATATCTCCATTATAGGCGCTATTGTCTCCGTCCCAGCCAATATAAAAATTTGGCTTTTCGTCATTTATATGAGTTTTATCTGTGAATGCGGTGATTAACTGACCATTAAAGTATATGGCAGATCCGTCAACCGGCCCTACATTGTCTTCTCCCGAAATGTCGCCATCATACACTGCCGTCAAAAGCCTGGTTTTGCCAACCACGGCTCCACCGACAACAGGCGTGTAGTATGGCGGTGCAGGGCCGAAAGGCGCAACGCCATTTGTGGCCCCTGACAACGAAGAGATGTAAAAACGATCCCAGTCTGCGTTGTCAGAACCCCACGGAGCCTGGTTACCCCCCGAAAGCGCACCCTGCTTGTACACAGTGAAAATAGTTACGTCGGGATTGGTAACAGGACGGATATCTACATTCGTAATAAACACTGAACCCTGCGCATCGCCCTGACGGGTAAAATGCAGCACTGGGTTCCCATTGATCTGATTGCTTTGAAAAACGGCGGGACTCTGTTCGGTGTATACCGTAGCATTATTCCCCTCTAAGGACTTGTCTTTCCATGTTGAAATACTGGCGTTGTCGGACGGAACAGTCCCATCTGCATTGACATCGGAGGCGTCAAGCCACAAAACGAGCCCGTTACTTACATTTCCGGGACCAGAAAATCCACCTGATCCTGGAGTTACGGTTTGCGCACTGGAAAAATTTGTAAATCGGAAAGTGAAAAAAAATAGGAGTAAACACTTAAATGATAGGCCGGAAAGTTTTTGAGTGTTGCCACACGTGAAATTCATGATGTAGGATTTAGTTAGCTCAAGGCGACATTTTCGCAACGGCAATTAACGGGGGGTAACAGCACTTATTCTCTTAAGAAGAATTTTTAATCTGATAGTCATCGATTATGTTATTACCTACAGGGTTAATACTTAGGGGGCTGAAGATTTCCCACTTATGCTATGCATTTCCTCCCTATCCGGATCAAGGGATTAAGGCAGTTGCCGCGACTTGCTGAAGGAACACGCCACAGTTCATATCAAATAAAGTTGTAATGGAATTGCCAAAGATTGTTGTTCATCTTTTATGAAACTGTCGTCACGGAAGAAACCAGTGGGACGTCTTTGAAACCAAAGTGTGTAAGGCAAAATGATATCCAAACACTTACTACGACATCGTCAATTCAGAATATCCAGCACTACACCTCGAGGGCGATTTTATACTACAAAAATTCTCTAACTTCCAGAACAATTACATTATGGATAAGAGAACATTTATACAAACATCTTCCATTATCGCTGGTGGAGTTATTCTTTCTCCCCTCATACGATGCAAGTCACGAACAACAGGAGAACATTTATCCAATTGGGCGGGAAATTTAAGATACTCCACAGGAAATGTTCACTATCCGAAAACCGTGGGTGAAGTGCAGGATCTGGTAAAAAGATTAGGTAAATGCACCGCACTGGGGTCCAGACACTCGTTCAACATGATTGCCGACAGCACGGAAAATCAGATTTCATTGCAACATCTGAACAAGATAGTATCGCTCGACAAATCATCAAACACCGTCACGGTTGAGGCAGGAATGAGGTATGGAGAATTGTCACCCTATCTCCATGAGAATGGATATGCATTAAACAACCTGGCCTCACTGCCGCACATCACGGTGGCAGGAGCCTGCGCAACGGCAACACACGGTTCGGGGATAAGAAATGGAAATTTATCCACTGCGGTTTCAGCCATTGAATTTGTAACTGCCTCGGGTGAGGTCATCGTGTTATCAAAAGATAAAAACCCCGACCAGTTTTACGGAGCCGTTGTTGCATTGGGTGCGCTGGGCATCGTGACAAAAGTGACGCTTGACCTGCAGCCGACTTTTAATATGAAGCAAGTGGTATATAGAAATATGCCGATGGAGGAATTGAAAAATAATTTCAGTTCAATTATGTCCAGTGGCTACAGTGTAAGTCTTTTTACCGATTGGAAAAATAGAAATATCAATGAAGTCTGGGTCAAAAGCAGAGTAGATCCCAATGACACTGCTGAAGCGCCGCCTATGTTGCATGGAGCTTCCCCTGCCAGCCAGAACATGCATCCCGTGGAAAGTCAGTCGGCTGAGAATGTTACTGATCAAATGGGGGTGCCCGGCCCATGGTATGAAAGAATGCCACATTTCAAGATGGGGTTCAGGCCCAGCACCGGCAAAGAATTGCAGGCCGAATATTTTGTGCCCTTTGAACAGGGGTATGAAGCGCTGATGGCCGTAGAGAAATTACATGAAAAAATCACCCCCCACCTATTTATTTCGGAGATCAGGTCCATTCAGAAAGATAATTTCTGGATGAGCCCCTGTTATAAGAAGGATTGCGTTTCTATCCATACCACATGGAAGCAGGAAATTGATACCGTTAATGAATTGCTTCCGCTGGTTGAAGAACAATTGGCTCCATTCAATCCGCGGCCACACTGGGCAAAATTATTTGCTCTGTCGCCTGCGGTGTTACAATCGCGGATTGAAAAACTGGGAGACTTCAGGCAACTGGCCAATCAGTATGATCCAAACGGCAAATTCCGCAATGAGTTTCTGAACAGGAATATTTTTAATGTTTAGCAGGGTCTAAGGCGAAGCATGCACCATTCGATCGGAATTATGCAATTAATACTTCTTACATGAAAGTAACTCGAAATTCTTTTCCTGTTCACCGTATCGCTGGTAGGTGCTTCTGCTCCGACTTTAGTTTTTGGCCAGGGTGCCGTCAAACAGGCTTCATTAAGTATAGAAGGAGAAGTAAAAACTCCCGTTGTACTAACTCCCGCAGACGTCGATAAACTTCCTAAAACAACAATTGTCAATAAAGACAGAAATGAAAAAGAACACAAGTATGAAGGCGTCGAATTAGGTTTGATACTTAAAAACGCGGGCGTCAGTTTAGGAGAAGAACTAAGAGGTGAAAATCTCACCAAATATTTACTTGTGGAAGCAAGTGATGGTTACCAGGTAGTTTTTTCTCTCGCAGAAATTGACCCAGCTTTTACCAGCCGTAAGATCATTCTGGCCAATAGAAAAGACGGAGTCTTACTATCTTCCGATGAAGGACCATTTCATATTGTGATTGACGGAGAAAAAAGGAAGGCACGCAATGCAAGACAAGTAATATCCATAAAGGTCAAGTTTGCTAATTGAGCAGGAATAAGAAGTTTGGCTTCCGGTTTACCAGTAATGCTTTCTCTACCCCTCAACAAGTTCCTTAATTTTGATTATGGTACCTCTCCAATAGAAACTGTAGTGCTTGTAAATTGATTCTGTCGGAAAGTTTTCAACCTTAACCATTACCCTCGTTTGTCCATCCGTTGGCTCAAGGCTAAACTCTGTTGAGGTGTAGTTTTCCGGTCGGTCTGGAAGTCGTGATATGGAACTGAGACTGGTATATTTCAATCTCCTATCCTTTTCAAAGATTTCCACCAGGCCTTTATTTTCAAAGCTCACATGATGAAATCCTTTCACTATGATTTGTCCTTTAACGGTCCAATCCGTTTCAATTACAAGGTTCATTTCCGGGTCTCCCATCCAAAGGCTCATCAAATCTGGTTTTGTGAGGTAGCCCCAGATTTTTTCCGGCGAAGAATCCATTAACAGTGAATGCTCAACCATGACATGTCATTTGTAATTTCAAAGGATATTCTGCATTACTTCCAAAAAAGGTCATTTTGCCTTTGTGGCATTTGCTACAATAGCCTCTGAAATCTGACTAATGAACATTTTTGATAAATGATGTCCCATCCCTTTTATGATCGTTGTTTGCGCACCCGGCACCGATTTAGCCACCTCCAGACCAGCCTCAGGTTTAACCAGTGGGTCAGCGTCTCCCTGAATAACAATCACCGGAATTCTAAGTTTGGAAAGCCTTTCGCGACGATCGCAATAGTCGCCTATGATAACCGCTGCAGCATGTCGCGCCGACCCCTGCGGGTACCAACCTCTCTTTATACTCTCCATCGCACTTTTTTTCAGGTCCTCCTTGCTATCACGACTTCCCAGGGCGAGATTGATCTTTACAAGGTAGGCACTAAGTGAGTCTTCAGAAGTTGTTGTTGGAGGGGGAGTTGACATTATTGCAAAAACTTTTGGGTCCGATGGTTGGCGATCGGGATTCCCGGATGTGGCTGAAAGACTGGCAAGACTAAGGACCCTTGAGGGATGATCAATTGCAATAAGCTGGGCTATCGCTCCGCCCATAGAGGCGCCTACTAAGTGAGCCTTTTTAATTTTTAAAGCATCCATCAGGCCAATCACGTCCGTCCCCATGTCCTGAAGAGAGTAAGGAAGGGGCGCTTTATCACATGTTTTGACGAGTGGTATAATTTCTTTCCAATTGGGCTGACCAAGAGAATCCAAATGTGACGAGTGTCCGACATCCCTATTGTCAAAACGAATTACGAAATACCCGCGATTCGCAATTTGGGAACAGAAATTCTCGGGATAATCTGTAAGTGGTGCGGCAGTTCCATTAATGAGAATAAGTGCGGGACCACCAGGTGATCCGAATGTCTGATAAGCAATTTTAATGTGATTAGCCTCTACAAAATGGTCCTGGGCGAAACTCTGTGTAAAAAGTCCTACGAATAATATCAATACAATTACACTTCTCATGGTTGATATGATAAACGATATGGTCAATTTTTGACCAAGGTGGTCTTACAAATATAATACCCACTTTATTGTTCTATGGAGGAAAGGTAATCACCATCCTATGTGGCGAGTCGCTGACAAGTGCTAACGTAAGTAAGGACCTGCAGAATCCGTTCATGAAAGTTTACCGTATTGAAAAATCAACAATTAAAAATAAGCTGGGTACCAATATAGGAAAACGACTGGTGTCGCCCCGGCGGTACTAGACTCGGATGCTGTGAGGGCAATTTGAGTATATTTAGGCATTTTCACTTGTCTACGGAGTTGACCCTCTGGGGCATATTTCTGAACCATTAAGTCAAGCCAGGTGGCGGCAAAGGGTCTAATTTTGCAAAGTCATTCGCATCCAGAGGCAGGAATCCCTAGACTCCTAAAAAAGCCATGGCGCGTTAATTTACAAAAACATAAAAAAAACAAATGAATCCGAACAAACAATTGTGGGAAAAAGGCGACTTCACCCGACTTGCAGAAACTATGCGCGAAAGCGGTACAGCATTAATGGCCAGCCTGGGTATCACCAAGGGGCTTCAGGTTCTTGATCTTGGTTGCGGTGATGGAACTACAGCCATACCCGCCGCCAAACTGGGCGCTAATGTTTTAGGCGTGGATATCGCCAGCAATTTGGTCAAGGCAGGAAACGAACGCATAAAGGCTGAAGGGCTAACAAACTGTGTGATCCAGGAAGGTGACGCAACCCATCTGGATGGGATAGCCGATCAATCCTTCGACCTTACGGTCAGTATTTTCGGCGCCATGTTCGCGCCCAAACCGTTGGACGTAGCCCGGGAAATGGTCCGCGTGACACGTCGCGGTGGCCGAATCGTTATGGGCAACTGGATTCCGGGAGATCCTACACTGGTAGCGCAAATATTGAAGATCAGTTCTGCCTACACGCCACCGCCGCCGGAAGGCTTTATAAGTCCAATGCTTTGGGGTGTGGAGAGCCATGTGATTGAACGATTCCAGAGTGCGGGTATACCTAAGGAAAATATATCCTTCCTTAAGGACACGTTTACATTCGCCGGGCCATTCGCACCTGCCGAATTCGTAGCGAGATTTAGGGACTACTATGGCCCCACGATGAATGCTTTTGAGGCAGCGGAGAAAAATGGCAAGGCGGGCGACCTGCAGCGTGAACTCGAAACATTGTTTTCTAATCAAAACAAAGGCGGTGCAACAACCACGTCTATTCCGGCTACATTTCTTAGGGTTACGGTAAATGTTTGACGGCGATAAGTGGAGAATATGTTATACCGGTAAGATGGTCAGTATAATTCACAAACCAGGACTATAAATCGACATCGTTTCAGCAAAATGGTACAGTCGCCTCCTTGATTGGAGGCGTTGTGCCAAATAATGAGAAGGAGTTCTGTGCCGTAAATTATACGTTTCGGCATTCCTGGAAGCCTGATGGATAATGTTTGATTTCTTTTACGGGATAATATTATTGAACTCTAGTCGGGTGTAGATTCGGCGATATCTGCTAGATCTGGAAAGTCCTGATATGCATTTTCCTACAGTACGTCAAGAATATGACGCTTCACATCAAGATCTCTTCGATTAAATTTATCCCCGGGTTAGATTGGGGTATTCCATCGGCAGTAAACGAGTGGGATAACCAAATCAATGAAACCCGTCATTTCGATACTCATTTCCTGCATTTTCCCTTTAACGGCAGTCTCACAAGATATCAGCGGAAAAATATTCGATTCAATCTCGCATCATCCTCTTGGCATGGTGACTGTTTCATTACTAAGGCTGGATTCAACCTCAGTAAAAGGAACTATATCTGATAGTCTTGGATATTACCGGATCGATAATATTTCCAAAGGCTCTTATTTTATTAAATATTCAGTAGTTGGCTATATAGTGCAGTATTCGTCTGCACTATACATTAACGACAGATCCACGATCCGGCTACCCGATCTATTGATACACCATGGCCCCAATCAACTGAAAGCCGTTACAGTCTATGGAAGAAGGCCGGTGATAGAGCACAAGAATGATGGAATCATCTACAACGCTGCTAACGATATTGCTATGACCGGTGGCAGTGCCTCGGATCTTCTTAAACGGATACCTATGATCAATGTCGATCAGAATGGAAATCCAAGTATTGTAGGCAAAACGAGTATTAGGGTATTCATCGACAATAAACCATCGGATATATATGGAAGCTCTGTTGCTGATGCATTGAAAACAATTCCTGCAGAACAGATCGATAAGGTGGAGGTAATCACCAGCCCCTCCGCAAAATATGAAGCTGAAGGCGCCGATGCAATTATCAATATCATTACAAAAAAAAGTAGATATAACGGATCCAACGGAACTGTAAAAGCCCTTATCAGAAATTTTAACAGGGACTTTAATGCCGATATTAAAGTGCGCAGGAATTCTTTCTCCTATAGCGTGGATATCGGGGCTTATTTCAACAACATTAAATGGATGGAGAAAGTTTTCCGGGATGACCTGAATGCAGAACGGCCAGCCACGCTTTTCCAGCAAACAGATATCCACAATAAATACTGGTCCTACTATGCGGGGCTGAACATTATTAAAGTGCTGGATTCATTAAAAACATTCACAGCAGGATACCGGTTCAGAAAAGGAGAGTTAAATTCAACGCGTCCGGTTTATAATAATTATACAATAAAAGATCTTACTTCATTGCCCTACTACCGGAATATAAGCATGTTCAATGCCAACATGGGTTATGCGGCAAATATGGGGTATACCGCAAAGTCGGCCAACAAGAAAAACGAACTGAATATTCTTGGAGTATTCTTTGATTATGACGGCCAGGATGATTATGATCTTGCCCAGGCCAGAAATGAGATCACTGATCATAAGGAGATCAGCCGGGGCATCATGAATAACCGGGAATTATCAATACAGGTCGATAACTTATTCAAACTGAGGGAAAAATCAAGCATAGAGGCAGGGGTAAGGGCAGCTTTCCGTTATTTTAGTTTTGACAATGAAATCAAAATCTTCGATTTTTCGAATGCGGATTATATTATAGATCCGGTAAGATCGAATGATTTCAGTTACAGAAGGGCAATATATGCCGCTTATCTCAACTACAGTTTCGTGTTAAAAAAATGGGAGTTCCGGATTGGAGCACGTTATGAACAGACTACTTTGCTCGCCGATTTTGCAGACATCTCCTTAACAATACCTAATTATAAAAATTTTGCTCCGAATTTTTTGATCAGCAGAAAAATAGATGAGAATAATTCAATACGTTTCAGTTACAGAAAAACTATTCTCAGGCCTTATCTTCAGAATCTCGATCCCAATATCATTTATATGGATTCCCTGAATATCCGCTATGGCAACCCTTATCTTCTTCCTGCCCGCCAGCATGGCTTTCAGCTTGTTCATAGTTTTACAAAAGGAAGCTATGTCTGGAGCAATACTTTATTCCTCAACCGGAACATCAATGGTGTAGAGAATATCCGTACATTAAGATCCGACGGTATCCTGGAGAGCACTTACCAGAATGTGGGGAAATTTATGGATGCGGGCATTATCACCAGTCTTGCCTTAAACAGGGAAACTGACTTCAGCTTTAATATTTCCTGCAATCTCAGATATGTCAATACGAAAAGCGAAGCATTAAAACTGTATAATAAAGGGTTCACGTATGGGGTCAATATCAATGCTGCTTACCGGCTTGATAAGAGTTTCGCAATAGAGGCGAGTACCAGATTGAGTTCAAGAACAATTTATCTTCAGGGATCTGAAACAAGATGGATACAAAGCGGAATATCGGTAACTAAGAAATTGTTTAACGACAAATTCAACATCACGGTTGGAGCAGATGATTTCTTTTTTAAATACCAGACCATAAAGTCCATCACCAGATCCGACAAACTCGATCAACATAACGAATACCAATACCCATCAAGGACTTTCAGGCTAGGCATTTCTTATGCGTTAGGAAAAAAAGACCTCTCATTGCCACAAACTCGACAATCCGCAATTGAGGAATGACATCTGTTATTCAATCTTTTCGCGTACATAATAACAACTTCAAACCACACAGTTCGTTGATTGATCGGACCCCCAATGAGGGGGGTAGAAATGCATCCGAAGAGCCCGCACCCTCCATTTAACAATGTCCGAACCAGGGATCAAGGTCAATCATGCAAGGCACAACAAAAAGCCTGCAAATCGCTGATCTCGGAGGCACAGAAGAGGGAAGACCCAGGCCGACAGCATCATGTCTACGGCTTGGTATAGAAAAAATCTTACTTGGTTATGACTTCTTCTGAAATAACATGACATTCTTTTGATTAATTTGGTGCTCCCATCCATATAAAAGTGTTCTTATGAGCAACTCAGTTAATGATCTGTCAAAACAACATAGCCCCATTTCAAAGCTATTCAGGTGGCCAGAAAAACGATCAGAATGGGATCAATACAAATTATCCAGGGATCAATTGGATTTTTTTAATGAGTATGGATATCTAAGTAATGTAAAGTTGTTGGAGGAGTGGCAGGTTGAAAAGCTGAATGAGGAACTTGCGGAGATTGCCGATCCCGCACATCCAGCCCACGAATTGTATTACGAATTCCATAGCAACGAATCCACCGACCCCAATGCCGTCTTGTTTCACGCTCTCGGCGCATGGCGGATTTCAGCCGGATTTCACGATGTCATCTGGAATCCTGCATTCGTAATGGCCGCCAGTCAACTATTAGGTAATAAAGCAGTGCGGTTCTGGCACGATCAATTATTTTGTAAGCCAGCCCATCATGGCGGAGTCGTAGCCTGGCATCAGGATTATTCGTATTGGACGAGGACGGTGCCTCTGCAACACCTTACCTGCTGGGTTGGATTAGATGATGCCACCATTGAAAACGGTTGTCTTTATTATGTTCCAAAGAGCCAGCATTGGGGATTGCTGGACAAGCCCGATTTAGCCGGTGACATGGATGGTTTGATGAAGTATCTCACCGAGCAGCAACAAAAGGAATTCAAGCCAGTACCAATTGAATTGAAGAAAGGGTATGCAGCATTTCATCATCCTTTGATGGTTCATGGATCTTTTGCAAATAAATCCGAAAGATCAAGGCGTGCTTTTGTGTTGAATGTATTCGCCGACGGAACGAAGTCAAACACTGACGAGACCTTGTTAGAGGGCGTTCCTCCAATAACAAAAGGCGTTAAAATGGAAGGACAGTTTTTCCCCTTAATATATACCCCGGAACATACTAATTGACTTTGAAAAATAGGGACCTCTGCTTTCGGCTACCTGGCCTTCAGAAAACGTGTTAACTTCAAAAAACGCTGGTATTAATCATGAAGGCCATTGGAAATACTCCCCTGATTAAGCTTGAACGCCTGTCAGAACCTGGCTGGGCGGACATTTATGTAAAATATGAAGGAGCCAACCCTACCGGTAGCATGAAAGACCGCATGGCGCTCGCCATGGTCGAGGGAGCTGAAAAACGTGGGGAATTGAAGCCAGGCGGTACCGTCGTCGAATATACCGGTGGCAGTACCGGCAGTTCACTTGCCATGGTCTGTTCCAAAAAAGGGTACAAAGCGCATTTTGTTTCATCCGACGCATTTTCAGAAGAGAAATTACAAACGATGCGCGCTTTTGGCGCTGAGCTGGAAATAATTCCCAGTGAAAATAAAAAAATATCTGCCGCACTTATTGAGTCTATGGTGGCGCGGGCAAGAGAACTAAGTAAGCAACAAAACACTTTCTGGACCGATCAGTTTAACAATGTCGACAACCGCAACGCATATCACCCATTGGCCAAGGAAATTGTACAAGCGCTAGGGCCTCATATCGATGAATTCACAACCGGCGTAGGCACAGGGGGAAGTTTCTCGGGGACTGCCGAAGGGCTTAAAAAGGAAATTCCCGGCATACGCTGCATTCCCATTGAACCCCTGCATGTACGCGCACTTTCGGGCGGAGATGTTACTGGCAAACACAAACTGGAAGGGATAGGGCCGGGCATTGTAACGTCAATCACCCGGCTTGACCTGGCGGACGAAATCATCGCCGTGTCAGACGAAGACGCTTTTGAAACCGCCCGCAAGCTGGCGAGGATGGAAGGTATATTTGGAGGCATCACTTCCGGCGCCAATGTGTGGGCGGCCATGCAAAGAGCGCGGATCCTCGGGCCCGGGAAAACCATTGTCACCATTGTGGTTGATTCCGGTCTAAAGTATCTTAAAGGAGACCTATACAAATTTTAAATTGGCTTGACTGGCCACCAGTAGCAAGGGAGCAGTTTGATTCGCTGGCCTCCAAAAAACGTGTTACCTGAAAAATTAGTGACCATATCCAATCTCCTGTGCGTATTGATCGATAATTGAACCTTTAGCAAGCCTGGTTATTGAGCCAATATTGAAGGTTTATTGATAAAAATAAAACGTCATGTTATGCTCGACATTGTAATTCAAGCAAGAGAAGCAGCAATAAGCCCGGCAGTGAAAGTAAAACGTATTCTCCCATTCCGGCTTAGAAGAATGGTCGGTCCTTTTATTTTTATGGACCATGCCGGACCCATCACAAATATACCTTCTGAGTATTCGTCGTTAGACGTATTGCCTCATCCGCACATTGGGCTTTCTACTGTAAGCTATCTTTTTGGCGGGCAGGTAACACACAGAGACAGTTTAGGGGTAGAGCAAGTAATTCGTCCGGGCGAAGTAAATTGGATGACGGCAGGTAGTGGAATTGCACATTCGGAAAGATTTGAAGACCCTTCATCTCTCACAGGAGGACTGGAGATGATTCAGACCTGGGTAGCGCTACCAGAAAAAGACGAAGAGGCAGCTCCATCTTTTCACAATTACATCCCCGAACAACTACCCGTATTTACCGACAAGGGAGTTTGGATGCGACTAATAGCAGGCAATGCGTATGGGTTAAGGAATGACGTTAAAACAAACTCTCCACTGTTTTATTTACACGTTGTTTTGCAGAAAGGTGCAAAGTTCGGTCTGCCGAAAGATCATTCAGAACGAGGATTTTATATTGCAAAGGGAAGTATAGAACTATCAGGAATTACATATCAACCAGGGCAGATGTTGGTATTTAACAAAGGTGTTGACCCGTTCATCATTGCTAAAGAGAACTCTACATTAATGCTATTAGGAGGTGAGCCTTTAGGCGAACGTTTTATCTGGTGGAATTTTGTATCCTCACGAAAAGAACGTATTGAGCAGGCGAAAGAAGATTGGAAACAAGGTAGAATAATACTGCCCCCAAATGACAACCAGGAATTTATACCGCTGCCCGATGACAAGTCAAAAGCAGCGGGCAGTTCCCCACGACCCGAACCCCTTTCATAAAAACTTCGATTCACAATCATGATAGGGTTGAAAAACTAAGACTTTGCGTAAAGCAAAACGAAGCCATAGTTGAGTGCTTTCTTCTTAAATTCACCTTAAAATCACCTTTATGTTCAGGAGCTATTTTAAAGTGGCCTTCCGGAGCATGTTCCGGAATAAAGGATTTACCCTTATCAATATTTTCGGTTTAGCCATAGGAATGGCGTGCACGTTGTTGATCTTCCTCTTTGTAAAAGATGAGCAAAGTTATGATCGCTATCACCGCGACTCAGACCGGATATACCGGATCGTGAAGGACTTTATCAATGACGATGGAAGCCGGATTCCCGATGCTACCACTCCTGCGGCACTTGCTCCTGCTTTAATGACCGAACTACCGGAAATAGAAAAGATAACCAGAGTCTTTCCGGGTTGGGGTGCTACCTGGCTCATAAAATACGGCGACAAGAAAATTATTGAAGAAAAACTTTGGAGAGTCGACAGCAGCTTTTTTGATGTATTTACTATTGTGTTCATCAGAGGGAATAAGGAAACCGCATTGAAGGATACGCGTTCAATTGTATTGACGGAAAGTGCAGCCAGGCGCTACTTCGGCGAACAGGATCCTGTCGGTAAGATACTCAGTCTGAAACCAGGTGAAGATATGCGGGTGAGCGCGGTGATAAAGGATATTCCGGCCAATTCCCATTTTCATGCTGACTTCCTGGTATCGTGGCGGCTGCTTCCTCCGTCCCTTGACGATAACTGGGACGGATATAACTACTATACCTACATGAAGCTGAAAGCGGGCAGCAATACAGCGGCAGTCACGCGGAAAATACAGAACGTGTATGAGCGCAGGCAGAAAGAGCGTTTCAGCGATTTTTATATTCAACCCCTGACAGACATTCACCTAAGGTCTCACTTAAAATGGGAGCTCGAACCCAATGGCGACCAGTTGTACGTGTATATTTTTACCATCATCGGCATATTTATCCTGCTTATTGCTGCAATCAACTATATTAATCTTTCTACCGCTAAATCAGCAATGAGAGCGAAGGAAATAGGCGTGAGAAAGGTCTCCGGTGCTCTAAAGGCATCGCTTGTAAAACAATTCCTGCTCGAATCCGTGATCGTTTGTTTCCTTGCTTCGCTGCTGGCAATTATCATTGCCCAACTACTGGTGCCAGTGATAAACAATCTTACAGAAAAGCAACTTACCGTTATCTTCAACCCGGTACTTATTTTATATGTGATGCTTGCAGCATTACTGGTAGGCATGCTGGCCGGCCTCTTCCCTGCCTTATACTTGTCTTCTTTCAAGCCCATTAGCATATTGAAAGGATTCAAAATTGATCAGCGTGGAGCATTGGGGCTACGAAAAACCCTCGTGGTCGTGCAGTTCACTATATCGATAGCGCTCATCATCGGGGCGCTCATTATGGTGCAGCAGATCGGCTATATGCGCTCGGCAAAACTCGGCTTTGACAAAGACCGGATCCTAATTGTGAAAAATGCAAGTTCTTTAACGAGGGATGAAAGAAACCTTTACCTCAATACCATCCGGCAATTGCCAGGCGTCATGAAAGCGGCCGATGCCAACGTAGTCCTCGGGCAGGGATTTGCCACTTCAAGATTGCGTCCCCGCGGCTCGGACAGGGAGCAGCAACTCAATTTTGCGACCGTAGGTCTCGAGTATTTTGACGTCATGGGGATACGAATGAAGGAAGGACGCGGGTTTTCACCGGAGTTTCCCGGTGACAGCATAAAGGACGCGGTTTCGGGTGGTGCGCTGAATCAGACGATCGGCGGTATCGTGATCAACGAACAGGCGGTAAAAGATTTCGGATTGAAGTCTCCGGTAATTGGACAGGACCTGTTGTGGAACAGTGACGGCGATACCAGTTACTATGTGAAGATAATCGGCGTGGCGAGAGATTTTCATTTTACCTCGCTGCGAAATCCCATCAAACCTTTTGGTTTCATTTGTAACCCCGGCTTCCAATCCAGCTTCAGCGTAAAGTTGGGAGCAAATAATATCCCTGGTACGATTGAGGGGCTGGCGGAAAAATGGAAACACTTCGCTTTCGAACGCCCTTTCGAATACTTTTTCCTGGACGACAGTTTTGCCAAGCTGTATGCTTCGGAATCCCGTTTTCAAACAGTCTTTATCGGCCTTGTGATACTGGGGATTTTTATCGCCTGCCTTGGCCTCTTGGGACTTGCCACATATGCCGCACAACAACGGGTGAAAGAGATTGGGATTCGCAAGACCCTCGGCGCTTCGGTAACCAATGTGGTAATACTGTTGACCAGCGATTTTATCAAGCTGATAATAATCGCATTATTTATCGCCGTTCCCATTGCCTGGTATGCTATGGGGCAGTGGTTGCAGGATTTCGCCTACCACATCGATATCGATTGGTGGATATTCATTCTGGCCAGCGTCTTCGCGATCGGAATAGCTTTCTTGTCGATCAGTTTTCAAACGATCGGGGCCGCGCGTGCCAACCCGGTCAAGAGTCTGAGGGCAGAATAATTGTCCAGGTGAGTCTTTTGGTTGACCATCAGGGAGTTGTTATCACTTCCAGTGGAAATAGCAGAGCGCAGTGTTTACGGCTACTAAAGCCGTCCACTCCCTTTTGTCCGGATCAGGCGATTCAGGCAGTTTCCCTGTTTTACTGGAGGAACCATGTACCTTTAGATAACCAAATAAACTGACAATGGAATCGACTGGGCTTTTGTTTATTCCTGACATAAGTGGATTCACGAAATTTGTTACAGAATCAGAGATTAATCACAGTCGTCTGATCATCCAGGAACTGCTTGAGGCGCTCATTAATGCAAATCATATAGGGCTTGAAATTTCCGAAATAGAGGGCGATGCCATCCTCTTTTACAAATTTGGAAAGCAACCCGAACTGGAAGAATTGTACAAGCAGGTCGAGAAGATGTTTTGCGTGTTTCACAAAAATCTCATGACTTATGATCAGCGGCGCTATTGCCAATGCCGTGCCTGCATATCCGCGGCCGATCTTTCATTAAAAGTGATTACTCATTATGGCGAATTCGCCAGCTATAACGTAAAGAATTTTAGCAAGCTGATAGGGAAAGACGTGATAGTCGCCCACCAGTTGCTTAAGAACAATATAGAGCAACATGAATACTGGCTGGTTACCAAAGACCTTTTCCATGATAATCCGCCGGTGGGCTTTGCCGAATGGATGAACTGGAATGTGAGCACGAAGGAAACGGAAGCAGGTCAGGTGCACTTCCATTATACGCATTTGACCCAATTAAAAAACGGAATTGCCAATGACCCCATACCGGAACTAGATCTTTCTAAAAAAAAGAAGATATGCTCTTTCTCTAAAGAATACGAAACCGATATCGTCACCTTGTTTCATGCGGCTGGCTCTTTTGAATATCGCCACCGGTGGTGGGATGGGGTAAAAAAGGTCGAGGCACTCAATCATCTCCTGCCACGTGTGGGAATGCGAAGCCGGTGGATATTGGATACCGGTGAGGTTGTCAACTATTCAAGCAGCTACACTTATACAGACGAAAGGATTGAATTCAGCGAGTCAAATGACAAAAACAGCCAGGTGACCTACTTTACTTTGATAAAGGTTGAAGAAAATAAAATAGCTCTCACAATAGATATTTATAAATCCGAAGGGTGGTTCGAAAAATTACTGGGATCCTCCAAACGAGGAGAACTGCAGCAATCACTTCAAAAGTCGATGGAGAAGCTGGTTACGCTGGTGAAAGAACTAAGGCCTATCGATTTAGCCTGTTAATTTTAAACCCATAATTGTCAATGTACGGCCGTGGTCCTGCATTTCCGCTACAATTACTTTCCGGTAGTTGACCAAACTTATAGGTATGCTAATATCTTTGCATCGTCAATTCAGCGTCATAGTGGCACTCTTTTTGGACAAAACAATTTTATTAAACTGAACAAATGAGTAAGCGAAATAACATTTCTACCTTGATATTTTCTACCTATGTGCTGTACAATCTTGCCAAGTCTTCTACAAGCATGACGCAACCTCACTATCAGGCGTAATAGCATGCCGCCAATACTTCCAAGCCATACCGATTGCCAGAGG
Source organism: uncultured Chitinophagaceae bacterium (assembly GCA_963808065.1). Classification (GTDB taxonomy): domain Bacteria; phylum Bacteroidota; class Bacteroidia; order Chitinophagales; family Chitinophagaceae; genus Flavitalea. The sequence continues at coordinate 1,894,339 of CAWEEK010000001.1, read as the reverse complement.
CTAACGCCGTTTAACCAAATCATGCATTTTTCAATCAAAAAACAACATGAGTTCAACAAAAACAAAAAAGATCATTGAGCAGTTTCTTCAGCATTTGGCAGGGAGAAATTTACCAGAATTGCTGGCTCTTTTCTCCGAAAAGATAGATTGGTATGTACCAGGAGATGTTGAAAAGGTTCCCTGGCTGGGGAGAAGAAAAAACAAAGAAGAACTAAGAGAGTTTTATGAATTACTATGGAATTCTATCGAACCTCTATCTGCACAGATTAATAACGTTTTTATTGAGAGCAATGCTGCAGTAATTTCAGGAGAATTTTCTACTAAAATGTTAGAAACAAGTAAGATTGTTGATTCACTTTTTTTCATTCAGATTACCGTTGAGAATGATTTAATTATTAAGTATCGTCTATTGGAAGACAGTTATGCAGTTTCCGTCGCATTAACCAACTCAAGCGAAAAAGAAAGATAATTCAAACGCAACTAAATGCCTGCCTATGATTGATTAGAAGGTTAAGCATATAAGAGGTCGGGAACTGGATCATTAAGCAAAGCAGCCATAGTTTACCTGCTATTGGCTAACAACACCATTTGCTTTGTATCAATAGTTCTATTGTTTACAAACAAGGTGTAACTATAGGTTCCTGCGGATAAGTCTCCACTCCTTATGGCAATTTGACCCTCCCCTGTTGGCGCATTGAATGTTTTAATTACCCGGCCAAGGACATCAGTGATCCTGATTTGCGCATGGCCCGCATCATTGGGAACATAGTAACTTATCACAGTATTGCTGTTGAACGGATTTGGGGCATTTTGTTTTAAATACCCGGTGGAAGAACTGAAAGATCCACCATTCCCGTTCTTTGTTATCAATGATTTTAAATCATCGATCTGATTTTGTAAATCACTGGTCAGGCTTTGCAAGTCCCCAACTAAGACCTTAAAATCACTGATCAGACTGTCTTTCTCATCATTTTTTTTGCTTAGCTCCTGCACCGCTTTTACGAGCGGTGAAATGAAATTGTCGTAGCGAAGGCCGTACAAATCATCTTTATTTTCCGGCTTGTCGACGCCACTAAATTCAAAGTTTAATTTTTTTGCTGCTAACTCTACTTCCTGAGCTACGAAGCCATTGTAAATAATTTTAGCTGCCGCCTCTTCTGATTTTTCCATTTCTGCTTTTGCCGCTTTGTCTTCAGTGTATGGTAAATTAATGCCCCTGGCGGACCTTAGCTTATTGTAAAATTCATTTAAACCCTTCACATTAACAGTGTAGGTTATCGGACGCAGGTTATTAATGAATGCAAGTCCGGGCACATTTTCCTTAATGTCTTTTTTATACCTGCCGTCCGAAAAGTTAGACCATCCGACTTGTCCCCCGATTGATGTAACAAAGGTGTTGCCAATACGCACTCTATTGGAAGCAGTTATAAAGGCCGAGTAGCCAATAGCAGTTGTATTAGTTAAATTTTCTAATGGACTAGCCTCTTTTCCCAAGGCTGTATTGTGGCTGCCGGTATAGTTTTGAAACAAAGCATACTGACCTACAGCCGTATTGCCATTCCCGGTTGTATTATTCTGCAAGGAGTGATATCCAATGCCTATATTATTATCTCCGGTTGTGTTATTTAGAAGTGCAGATCGGCCGATTGCTACGTTATCAGTACCAGTAGTATTATCGTATAACGAACCATATCCGATGGCAGTATTGCCAGACCCGGAGGTGTTACTATAAAGCGTATTATATCCAGTTGCTGTGTTGGTATTTCCTGAGGTATTAGTATACAATGACCGGTATCCAGTTGCTGTGTTTTCACGCCCTATAGTATTATTGAATAGCGAGCTATATCCAATTGCTGTGTTAGAATACCCGGTTGTATTATAATACATGGAATAACTACCATTTGAGGTATTGAACATTCCTGATGTATTGGTATACATTGAAACGTGCCCAACTGCAGTGTTAGAAATGCCTGTTGTGTTTAACCGCAGCGCTTCATTACCTATTGCTGTATTTTGATATCCGCTTGTGTTGGTAAATAACGCATAAGCGCCAAAGCCGCTGTTGTTCTTACCGATCGTGTTCTGATATAAAGCTGCAGCACCCATAGCGGTATTATAAACACCAACGGTATTGAAGCGAAGAGCATTCGCTCCTGAACCGGTATTTCTATTACCGGTAGTATTTGCGCCCAGGACAAAAAAGCCGAGCCCGGTATTGTAATCTCCAGTGGGTGAATTGTTAGCAAGTGCATTTGTGCCGAATTTAGTGACCCCTAGCTGGGCATAGCTTTTGAGAGTAAAGCCGATTACCATAACCCACACGAAAGCATGTAAAAAAATCTTTCTCATAAATTAAGTTTTGATTATGGACTGCCTTACTTCTATCGCATACTTTTATTTTAACAACACCATTTTCTTTGTGTCTACTCTTTTACTATCTACAATCAAGGTGTAGTTATAGTTTCCGGCAGATAGTTCTCCGCTTCTGATGTTTATTATACCATCCCCTTTTGGGGCATTGAACGTTTTTATTACACGGCCACTGACATCAGTGATGGCGATTTGAGCATGCCCTGCATCATCGGGAACGTAATAGCTGATCACCGTATTGCTGTTGAATGGATTCGGGGCATTTTGTTTCAAAAAGCCGGTGGAAAAAGTATTTGGCAGGCCATTCCCGCCTTTTGTGATCAATAGTTTCAAGTCATTTATCTGATCCTGTAAACCACCAATCTGACTTTGCAAATCGCTAATTACGCTGTCTTTCTTGTTATTTTGGGCACTCAGTTCCTGCATGCCCTTTACCATTGGCGAGATAAAGTTGTCGTATCGAAGGCCATATAATCCATCCTTAGTTTCCGGCGCGTCAACACCACTGAACTCAAAGTGTAGATTTTTAGCTGCCAGCTCCACTTCCTGGGCCACGAATCCATTGTGAATGATTTTGCCCGCTGCATCCTCAGATTGTTCCATTCCGGATGGAGCTCCTTCCTTAACTGACTTTGTACCTTTCCGATAAAACTCATCCAGGCCTTTTACATTAACAGTATAACTCACCGGACGCAGGCTATTGATAAAGGCAAGTCCTGGGACATCTTCCTTAACGTCTTTCTTATACCTGCCATCCGAAAAAGTAGTCCATCCCACCTGTCCGCCGATAGATACAATTGCTGTGTTGCCGATCCGGACCCTGTTAGAACCCGATACGACCGCATCATTACCGATGGCAGTTGCATTGGTCAGGTTACTGGAAACAACATCAGCGTAGGGGCCGAGGATGGTATTCCAGTCGCCGGTAGTATTCGTACTTCCGGCAAAAAACCCGATGGCCATATTAGTAAATCCATTCGTATTGTTGCTCAATGCGCTTGGCCCGACGGCTACATTGTTGCCGCCCGTCGTGTTAAAACTCAGTGCGTTCGAGCCAAATGCTACATTGGACGATCCAGTAGTATTACGCAGCAGGGAATAGTATCCGCTCGCCACATTGTAGCCGCCATAGGTATTGTAATACATCGACCGGTAACCACTAGCGGTATTTGAGTAGCCTCCGCTGTTGGTATACAACACTTCGTGGCCGGAAGCCGTATTGTTGACTCCCGTTGTGTTGCTAATTAGTGCTCTACCCCCCACTGCGCTGTTGTACTCGCCGGTTGTATTGTGATACAATGCCTGGTCTCCCAAGGCTGTATTGAAGATACCCGTTGTGTTTAAACGCAAAGCTTCACTGCCAACAGCGGTATTTCGATAACCGGTGGTGTTGGTAAATAATGCGTATGCACCAAAACCGCTGTTATAACCCCCGCTTGTGGTCTGGTATAGGGCGGCAGCACCTGTAGCAGTATTATAAATACCAACGGTATTGAAACGAAGGGCATTGGCACCAGTACCGGTATTTCTGTTTCCAGATGTATTCGCGGCCAAAACAAAATAACCAAGTCCTGTGTTGTAATCGCCGGTTGGCCCGTTAGCTATAAGAGCATTGGTGCCATATTTCGTGACCCCCACTTGCGCATTACTGTTAAAAGTGCAAGCGATCAGAGCCGCCCATGCAAACGCACGAAAGATAGACTTATTCATAATTTAAGTTTTGATTTTGGAGGTTACTAAAACTATAGCATATTTTACTTGAGCAAAAGCATTTGCCTTGTCTCCGCCATTTTATTATCAACATACAATGTGTAACTATAATTTCCCGCGGCCAATTCTCCACTTCTTATAATTATTTTGCCCTCTCCCTTCGCGGCATTGATGGTCTTTATAACGCGACCGCTCACATCCATGATCTTTAACTGAGCATGCCCTGAATTCTCAGGAACGTAATAACTTATTACGGTATTATTGATGAATGGATTCGGCGCGTTTTGTTTTAAATGACCGGTGGAAAAAACATTTGGAAGGCCGCCGCCGGTTTTTGTTATCAACAGTTTTAAGTCATTTATCTGATCCTGCAGGCTACCGATTAGATTTTCTAAATTGCTAATCACGCTGTCTTTCTTGTCATTCTTTACGCTTAGTTCCTGCACCGATTTTACAATCGGCGAAATAAAATTATCATAACGAAGACCATACAAACCATCTTTCGTTTCAGGAACGTCAACCCCACTAAACTCAAATTTTAATTCTTTTGCTGCCATTTCAACTTCCTGGGCCAGGAATCCATTGTGAATGATTTTGCCCGCCGCATCCTCAGATTGTTCCATTCCGGATGGGCCTCCTTCCTTCACTGACTTTGTACCTTTCCGATAAAACTCATTCAGGCCTTTTACATTCACCGTATAGCTCACCGGACGCAGGCTATTGATAAAGGCAAGTCCTGGCACATCTTCCTTCACGTCTTTCTTATACCTGCCATCCGAAAAAGTAGTCCATCCCACTTGTCCACCGATTGATACGATTGCATTGTTACCGATCCGCACCCTGTTAGAACCGGTAACGATTGCGCCCTTACCAATGGCAGTTGCATTGGTCAGGTTACTTGAAATAACATCAGCCGAGGTGCCGACCAAGACATTCCAATCGCCGGTGGTATTCGTCTCCCCGGCAAAATGACCAATGGCTATATTGGAAAACCCGTTTGTACTGTTGGTTAATGAGCTCGCCCCAATAGCTACGCTGTTGCTGCCGGTTGTGTTAGCACTCAGCGCACCAGATCCAAATGCTGTATTGGACATTCCAGTAGTATTACGGTGCAGGGAATAGTATCCACCTGCCACGTTGTAGGCGCCAGAGGTATTGTAATACATCGACCGATAACCACTAGCCGTATTCGAGTAGCCCCAGGTGTTGGTATACAACACTTCGTTGCCGGAGGCGGTATTGTTGGACCCGGTTGTGTTGTTAAATAACGATGTTGCGCCCAGGGAGGTGTTGTAATCACCTGTTGTGGTATTATACATTGCGCGGTCTCCGTAGGCTGTATTCAAAATTCCGTCTGTATTCAAACGCAAAGCTTCACTGCCAACAGCAGTGTTTCGGTAACCGGTGGTGTTAGTAAACAATGCGTAAGCGCCGAAGCCAGTGTTATAACCGCCGCTCGTGTTTTGGTATAGGGCGGCAGCACCTGTTGCGGTATTATATACACCGACGGTATTGAAGCGAAGAGCGTTCGCGCCGGCGCCTGTATTCCTGTTGCCGGAGGTATTTGCGGCCAGAACAAAATAGCCCAAGCCGGTGTTGTAGTCGCCGGTTGGCCCGTTAACCAAAAGGGCATTGGTACCATATTTCGTGACCCCTATCTGGGCATGGCTGTTGAAAGCGGAAGCGACCAAGATCGCCCACGCAAATGCACGTAAAATATACTTTTTCATAATTTTGGTTTTGATTTGGGAGTTGCTGTATATGGTATGTCTTTTACTTTAACAAAAGCATTTGCTTTGTGTCTGCTGTTTTATTGTCTACATATAGCGTGTAACTATAATTTCCTGCGGCCAGTTCCCCGCTTCCAATGTTTATTTTGCCCTCTCCCTTCGGCGCATTGAAAGTTTTAACTACGCGACCGGTGACGTCTATGATCCTTATTTGAGCATGCCTTGCATTTTCAGGAATGTAATACTGTATAACAGTATTACTATTGAAAGGATTGGGAGCATTTTGTTTTAAATACGCTGTGGAAGAAGTACCTGATCCATTCACACCTTTTGCTATCAACGCTTTTAACTCATTGATCTGACTTTGTAGCTCATCATTTTTTGCGCTCAGCTCCTGCATTGCTTTTACCATCGGTGAAATAAAATTATCATAACGAAGGCCATACAAACCATCTTTCGTTTCCGGCTTATCAACACCATTAAATTCAAAGTTTAATTCTTTCGCCGCCAGCTCCACCTCCTGGGCCACAAATCCATTATGAATAATTTTGTTCGCGGCCTCTTCAGATTGTTCCATACCTGGTTTTGCCGATCCGGTCGCATGACGATAGAAATCATTCAGGCCTTTCACATTAACAGTATAGTTTACCGGTCGCAGCCTGTTAATAAAAGCAAGTCCCGGTATATTTTCATCGATGTCTTGTTTAAACCTACCATCCGAAAAAGTAGTCCATCCCACTTGCCCTCCGATCGAGGTAATTGCAGTATTACCGATCCGCACCCTGTTAGAACCCGACACGAGCGCCGCATAACCGATAGCAGTTGCATTTGTTAGATTACCTGCGGCAACATCAGCCAGGGTTCCGAGGACAGTATTCCGGATGCCGGTTGAATTCTGACCTAAAGCAAAATAACCGACAGCTATATTGTAACCGCCGGTTAAATTATTGTCTAATGCACTTTGTCCAATGGCCGTGTTGAAATCACCGTTTGTGTTATCAACAAGCGCAGATACGCCAACTGCAGTATTGGAATAACCAGTTGAATTACTCCTCAACGAATGATATCCATATGCCGTGTTGTAGGTACCAGTTGTATTTAAATACAATGATCGATATCCATTTCCCGTATTTGAAAATCCCGTCGAGTTATGATACAAACATTCGTTACCCGAAGCTGTATTGTTGTACCCAATTGTGTTGCTAAATAACGCGGTGGCCCCCAGGCCGGTGTTGAAGTTGGCAGTTGTAGTATTGTACAGTGCACGGTCGCCGAAGGCTGTATTGAAATATCCGGTTGTGTTTAAGCGCATCGATTCATTGCCAAACGCAGTATTCCGATAACCAGTTGTGTTGGTAAACAATGCATAAGCACCAAAGCCGCTGTTATATCCGCCGGTCGTGTTCTGATACAAAGCTGCAGCCCCGGTAGCTGTGTTATAAAGGCCAGTGGTATTGAAGCGAAGCACATTGGCTCCGGCACCCGTATTTCTATTGCCGGAAGTATTTGCGCCCAACGCGAAAAAGCCGAGCCCGGTATTATAATCGCCGGTTACCCCATTAGTTGCAAGGGCGTTTGTGCCGTATTTTGTCACTCCTACCTGCGAATAAATTTTGAAAGAACAACAGATCGTTACGATCAATACCAGGAGATATAAAGAAAACTTCTTCATAGTATTTAAGATTTGGGGCCTGTTATTAATTATAGAAGTTTGACATAGACTCTTTTTTTGTGACGCGAATAGCGAAATGACCGACACCGAACTGTCATCCTTTACGTCGCGAAGCGAAGAACTCCGAAGCTCTGCTTACACGTCCACTCAGTGGCTGAACTACGCAATTCGTCAATGAAATTTTTCGATAGATTTTCGTTAAACCTCGACCTCATCGGGGTTTCAGGGTAGGGAAAATAAAAGCTCCGGGCTCACTGGTTCGCATTCAAATCCAGGACGCGGCAAGCTCTACGATCAGTCTGTCTAAAAGTAGTCATCCAAGATTCATGGAACAATACCATAATAAGGTGACCACCTACTGAGGACTAATCAAAAAGGGGCAATGAATTCCTCACCGGAACGCATCCCCACAATTTCGGGCGTTGTTTTCTTCGTATTTGTTACAAACATGATCCTGGATGAAAGTCTCGCTCGCAGGTATCACTGTCTATTCCTTGCACCCATAAAATATCGAAGGCCCGGCGCAATGGTCAGAAAACCTGTTGCCTGTACGGGGGTGTCACCCTTCAGGTCTCTTATTTTTTGTGAGGTCGCAAGCGGTAGGCAACTGTCTTTTGTCCGTTGATGCCAAAGATCAACTTATCATTGATGCGAATCACAGACCTGACATCACCCCGTATATTCAAGCCCGATATGTTCTGATCAACGGTTTTGAAATTCCCTTTGCCGTCGCCTTGTAACAGCAGGCCATAGTTCGCATCGTAATTTCCAAAACGCAAACGCGCATGGCTGATGTTTCCACAAAAAAGTAAATCTTCGTTGCCATCCTGATCATAGTCCAGAGCAGTGATGGTAAATACTGGAGAATATTGCACTTCTGCAGGAAGGCTTCCTTTTCGAAACTTTCCGTTGCTTCCTCTCAGGAAAAAACAGGACTGCAATTCTGTGGCTGACAATTTGTTCGCCCGGGCCAATTGATCTTTACCGAAAACCCCTTCAATAGTAGCATCCGCATAGTCTTTGTAATTCCGGTATTTCCTGGCCATGCCCACGACCTGCGTTGTCAGTTCATCTTTACTAAGGAAAGGATATCGTTTATGCTGAATATAGGTGGTTAGTATAGGATCAACCGATCCGTTTTCGTCAAAATCGCTGTAATACATTTCCACAGGTTCTGAAACGCTGGCGCGGCATTGGGAATTTGATCCAAGATTCCCCGCGACAATATCGGCCTTGCCGTCGTGATTCAGATCACGGACCAGCAGGGTATTCCACCAGCCTCGGTTGTCTTCGTCAAAGTATTCATCGGTTCTTTCAACAAGTTTTCCATTGACATTTATGAAAACCCTGATCGGCATCCATTCCCCAGTCACTAACAGGTCCTCGCGGCCGTCACCGTTTATGTCAAACCATTGTGCATCGGTGACCATCCCGGCAAGTTTCAGCAAAGGCGCCAGTGTTGCGGTCTGGTCGGCGAAACGACCATGACCGTCACCGATGAGGATGAAGCTTTCTGGTGTTTGGGGATATTTTCCGGGTACCACTCTCCCTCCGATGAAGAGGTCGGCAAATCCGTCTTTATTGATGTCGCTTGCCCTGACGCAGCTTTTGCTGACCCGCATAGCAGGAAGGGCACCTGTTGATTTATAAAATTTACCTGATCCGTTATTAAGGTACAACCTGTCCCGCAGCATCGAATCCTCAGGTTGATACTGATGATACCCCCCACTGACCACATACAGATCGGGACGCCCATCTCCATTGAAATCCGCAAAAAGTGCATCGGCGTCTTCAAATCCACGATCGCTGTCGAAAGCGGGTTGGTCAGAAAGCCGGAATGACCGGTTAGCATGTTGGATATATAACTTCCCGGGAACCCCATTACCCGCGCCTGCATACACATCATCTAAACCATCACCGTTCATATCCGATTTAATGATTACCGGTCCTCTGAACGACAAAGGATTTACGAGCTGTGGCTGCCGGTAAAAATCATTTACCGCGGCCTCTGCATGCAGGTAAGGTATTGGAGTTGCCACTTCTTCGAAGGTCTGTTCTGGCTCTCTGGCAGATGATGGGTTCATTTCTGCCTCGCCCTGTTTTACAACGATTGTCTGATTGGCCGCAATGGCCTTTAGAAGTTGTCGTTTACCACCGGGCCATATAATTCTAATTGAGTCTGCCATGTTTTGATCGCCCAATCCAAAATGCAATACCGGTGAAACGGAGGACTGGTAGCCTTGCGCCGGCATTTGTTCTATATATTGTTTCAGGCCTCCGGCATACACATACAGTTTTGCACCGATACCCTGTGTATTACCAGCCTCTCCCGACAATACGATGTTTAGGTAATTGGCGCCCTTCTCGCCGGCGGCATTGTTACGATAGATGAAAGCTGGCTGGTTAATATTGTTTACGACCAGGTCCAGGTCCCCATCATTATCCAGATCTGCATAGGCGGCACCGTTACTGTTTGAAACCGATCCCATGCCCCAATCCACGGTCGTATTCACAAATTCCTTCCCCTTTTTATTTTGAAACAGGTAATTGGAAATTCTAGAGGAGGGCATCTTTTGCAATATGTCAAACAGTTGTTTCCTGGTTGTTCCTTTACTACTTTTTAATTCATTTCCGATGTACATTAAAAAATCCATGTTGGTATAATCGCGCAGATACCCATTGGTCACAAAAAGATCCTTCCATCCATCATTGTCATAATCTGCAAACAATGGCGACCAGCTCCAGTCGGTATTGGAAATACCCATCAACTGGCCGATTTCACTGAACGACCCGTTGCCATTATTTACCTGCATCATGTTGCGCATGTATTGCTCATGAAACCCTGAACGAATGTTCAGATCGAAGAGGTCATAATTATCAGGGGCTGCCAACATTTTCTGGCGGTGGTTATCTTCGGGCAACATATCGAGTGTAAAGATGTCGGCAAGCCCGTCATTATTAATATCGGCCACATCACTGCCCATGGAAAATTGTGAAGTGTGATTGAAGTGTTTCTTTAGTTGATCCGTAAAGGTGCCGTTCTTGTTATTGACATAGAAGTAATCGGGAACGAGATAATCATTACAAATGTAAATATCCGGCCATCCGTCGTTGTTCAGGTCCGCTATGGCTGCTGAAAGATTGTAATTAAGGATGCTGTTCACAATTCCGGAAGATGCGGTAATGTCCGAAAAGTGATTGTTGTCATTTCGGAACAGCCGGGTGCCGTTTTGTTTATCTGGCGTTGAAATAAAGGACCGGATAGAAGCGTCATTCAGGTTGCTCAACCGTTTTGGATTGTGGTTCAGCAACAGCAGATCGAGGTCTCTGTCAAGATCGTAATCAAAAAAATATCCCTGGGTACTGAAAGCGGAATCTGAAAGTCCATAGGTTTGCGCCTCATCAATAAATTTCGGAATTCCCTGGCCGTCGTTTCCCTGGTTAATAAATAACTGCGGTTTTCTTTTGTATCCGCTCAGTTTTCCGGAATAGCACAGAAAGATATCCGGCTTGCTATCACCGTTAACATCTGCTATCGTGACGCCGGTCTTCCAGGGTCCCGGCCTTCCCGCTACCGCTGCCCTGGCGGTGATATCTTCAAAATGCATTTCGCCGGTGTTGAGATAGAGTTGATTATTCGTCACGTTACCGGAAAAATAAATATCCTGCAGCCCGTCTCCGTTCAGGTCTGCGATGGCAACTCCACCGCCGTTGTAGAAATATTCATACATCAGCACATTGTTATTCAACCCTTCTGTCAATGTATTTGAAAAATGAATATTCGTTTGTGAATCGGATAGAAGAGTGAACAAAGACTTTCCGGTTTCCTGGTTTGTTGCCGGTTCGCGATCACTGCAGGCGGGGAACAAAATGACATAAAGTGCCGGCAACAGGTAAAGTTGCCTGATGCGTATCTTATTAAACCGGCTGATCTTTCTGACGGGGCAATTATGGTCTATAATTCTTTTTAATATCAATATCCGGGGTTTTGGACAAGTTTTTCGTTTTGATCGAGCGCATCCTGTGGAATCGGAAAGAGGTAATTTTTTGAGGGATCAAATTTTCTGTTGCCTCCGGGAACAGTGACGGGGGCGTAGACCTTTTGTCCGCCACCGCCCACGGTAATAGATATGCCATGGAGTTGCTGGTTAATATTCACTTCAGCAATTTTCCACCGCAGCAGGTCCCACCAGCGTTTGTCTTCGAAAGCCAGTTCAATACGGCGTTCCCTTCTGATCGCTGTCCGCATCTGATCCTGCGAAAAACCAGGAGTCAGTGCCGGCAATTCAGATCTTGCCCTGACCTCATTTATGGCATCATACACAGTCATATCGGGCCCTACAGCTTCATTTTGCGCTTCGGCGTAATTCAGCAACACTTCCGCATAGCGAAAATAATAATAGTTCTGTGCGCCGCTGCCACCATCCCAGTTGTCTGCACCGAGTGTGATTTTATCATTACAACGCTTTTTAAGATAATATCCTGTTTGGGAAGCATCATTATGATCACTAAGGTCAAGTTCATTTGCGCTTCCAACACCCTGCCTGGTGTAGATGGTGTCGTTGTACCAGAACGAACCATCATAAGTTATGGATTGATAAAATCTTTTTTCCCTGTTCACATAAGGATTTTGCGGATCATAGCCGGAGCTTGGATCAGAAATGGGCAACCCGTTGTCCATTTCATAATCATCCACTATTTCCTGTGTTGGATTTACGCCTCCCCAACTGGTCTCCGCTCCTCCGGAAGTGAAAGTTGCTGCATTATAACCTTCATAACGTCCGCCCTTAACCCTTGCCACATACTGACGGTAAAAGACTCCTTCTTTACTGCTGTTACCATCTGGCAGGAACAAAGCTCCATAGTCCGGGAACAGATCATAGATATTTCCATTGCCCAGGGTTTCTATAATTTCATTGTTCGTTGCGGCAGAAGCTGCATAATCTTTTCCAAACAGTTCGCACCAACCCTTAAGCGTGAGGGCTGCTCCTTTGGTGGCTCTGCCGGGATCATTGGTTTCACCCAGATCCTGCGCTGCAAGGTTAAGGTCGCTTTTCAGAAAAGCAAGGACTTCTTCAGAGGTGTTGCGGGCCCTGATCACACTGTCTCCTTGCGTGGTGACATTCAGGACCTGCGTGATGATCGGCAATCCGCCGTAAGTCATCCACAACAGGTGATAGAAATAGGCACGCAGAAACCGGGCCTCGGCAATGCGTTTAACCTTGTAATCGTCAGAGAGCGGCGAAGCGGTGACATTTTCGATGAATACATTGCATTTCCTGATGTAGCCGTAATAGGTGCTCCAGCTCAATGACAAATTTCCTTCTAAAGCATTGGTTGCGGAAGTATAGTTGGATTGTTGTATAACATTTCGGGAAAACGGCCATGCGAAACCGCAGATTGAATTATCCGTCCAGTTGTCCAATGGATCATAATAGTTATTGCCATCGGGTAGCTGTCCGTATATATCATTCAAAAATACATCAGCCGTACTCACGTCGGTCCAGACACTGGCATTCGTGAGTCTGTCCCTGGGAGCGACGTCCAATGATTCATCCAGGGATTTTTTACAGGACACTGTTGCAATGGAGCAAACCAGGAAAATATAGAGAATGATTAGATGTGGATTGATGTTTTTCATAACGAGATACCTTGAGTGCACAATTAAAATGTTACATTAAGTCCCACAGAAACCACTTTTTGCTGAGGATAATATTGGCCATTGTTTACGCTGACTTCCGGATCGAAGTTTTCAATCTTGGTAAAAGTGAGCACATTCTGGCCTGATATATAAAAACGCGCCGCCTGTATCCTTATCCGGCTCATTACCCTTGCAGGTATGGTATACCCTATTTCACCTGTTTTCAGCCGCAGGTAAGAACCGTCCCGGATCCACCAGGAAGAAGTCTGGGTATTATTAGTTGTGGGCTGGGTAGTGATCCTGGGATATTGTGCATTTGTATTCTCTGGCGTCCAGTGGTCAAGTGCATCGATTGTTGCAGAGGAAGAATTATCAAATGCAAAAACAGACTGATAAAAATCACGACTTGTTGCTCCCTGGAACAGCAGGGAAACGTCAAATGCTTTAAAATTTATGCTCGGAGAAAATCCATAAATAATTTCAGGTTCGTATGGCTGACCGATTGGTACGTTGTCGTCGGTGTTAATTGTACCATCGGGCTTTCCCTCAGGACCGTAAACATCCGCATACCTGATGTCTCCTGGGTGCAGCGTGGTGCTGAATGGCTGACTGGCTATGCCATCTTTCAGCGTGCCATCATCGTTAAAATCAGCGTCAGTAAAATATCCGACGGCCTGGTAGCCGAACCTTGTGTTCAACGGCCGCCCGGTGACGCGGCGGTTGGGATTGTTAAAAGTAGCCTCTGTTTCAAAAACTTCTATCAATTTGTTCCTGGCAAATGTCATGTTGGCGGTAAGGCCCACGACCAGGTCTTTGGAAAAAGCATGATTGGATCCAACCGTTAACTCAAAGCCCCTGTTGCTCATTGCACCGGCATTCACCTGCGATAAGCCGATCCCATATTCCTGGGGCAGGGTAACAGTTGGCGGGAACAGTATGTCGGACCTTTTTTCAAAAAAGATATCCGCTTCCAGGTTCAGGAGTCCGTTGAACAATGTTGCCTCTATTCCGATGTCGGTCTTCTTTGCCCTTTCCCAGGTAATATTGGGGTTGGATTGTGCATTCTCGTATAAACCTTGAGTTGTGCTGCCATTGATCACCGATGCATTGCCATATAAAGTAAAAGAACTGAGGTATTGAAAGGGAGTACCGGCAAGTGCGCCAGATTCGCCGTAAGATCCCCTGATCTTCAGATTATTGATCCATTTAATGTTGTCGCGAATAAATGGTTCTTCGGAGATACGCCAACCAGCAGAGAAAGCCGGAAAAAATCCGAATCGTTTGCCTGGTGCAAAATAGTAGTTCCCGTCATATCTTCCCGAGGCTTCAAGCAGATACCGGTTGTTGTATCCGTAGGTCACCCGGTATACCGCGGATTTCTGCCTGGCTTCTGAAGAATACCCACTATTGTTAATGTCGGTGGAATTGGAACTGCCATTGTTCAATTCGGGCACGCTGACATTGTAGTTCACCCGTCCTGCTCCGAAGACCGAGGATTTAAGGTTCCTGGATTCGAGCACGATCAGTCCTGTGATATCATGTTTACCAAACGATCGGCTATAATTAGCATAGAACTGATAGGTGAAAGCCTGTACCTGGGTGTACAACTCCGTGTACTGGGGTTTTGCCGGCCCGTCATTGCCTGCCTGGGGGTAGGTGTTGGTTGCCGAATCGTACCGGTAAAACTTGATCGGTGTCAGCCAGGTCCTGCTGAAAGTAATGATCGGGGCAGCCGGATTCGTCGGATCTTCGGGATTGATGGGATTAAAGTCGTAACTAACCAGGCCTTTTACGCTAAGCCCTTTTATAAATGGGAGTTGCTGTTCAATGGAGAAGCTGTTTAACAGCGTGTAGCCGATCGAGCTGGCCTCTCCGCTGCCAAAGATATTTCCTGCTGCCGACCTGCCGATATAGCTGCCGGGTAGTCCATTACTGAAAGTCAGCGGGGCGTTTGCTGGTGTTCTGAATGCCTGATAAAAAATATTGTTTGCCGACACACCGGGATATTTCCTGTCTTCTACGCGGCCATTAAGCGAAAGATTCACCTTGGTCGTATTGGTGACGTCCGCATCAACATTGGTGGTCAGGCTGTACCTTTTAAATTTGGTGGGCCCCCATAGCCCATCCTGCGACAAATATCCCAGGCTTGCAAAATACTTGATCTTTTCTACTCCGCCCGTCATGGTTAAATTGTGACTCGTGATCAGGGTGTTCTTCTTTGTTAGTTCACCCAGTACGTTATGATTGGGATACAGATCGGGTTCGGTTCCATCCTGGTACTTCTGAAGTGCATAGTCAGAATAAGCATGCGGAGAACCTTCCAGGTCATTTGCTTCATTAAATAATGTGGCATACTGATAGGCGTCCACAAATTTGGCAAGCTTGGTTGGATTCTGCCAACCGGCAAAGCCACTGTAGGTAAGGGATGGTGGTCCTGTCTTTCCTTTTTTGGTGGTGATGAGGATTACCCCGTTCGCACCGCCCATTCCATAGGGCGCTACTGCCGCGGCATCTTTTAAAATGCTGAGAGATGCAATGCTGTTGGGGTCCAGCTGCGTGAAATTTCTCGGTATGCCATCCACGATCACCAAGGGGTTTGCATTACCATTGGTGCTCATTCCCCTGATGAGTATCCTGGAGCCATCATATCCAGGTTCTCCGCTGCCTTGTGTAAAGATCACACCGGCTACTCTTCCACCGATGCTATTGCTGATGTTTGCAACGGGTTGAGCCGCGATCGATTCTCCTTTAATGGTAGAAACAGCAGCAGTCAATGAAGTTTTTTTCTGGGTACCATATCCCACTACCACCACCTCGCTCATGGACGTGTTCTGTGGGATCAATTTAACGACGAGTTGCTTGTCGAGAACAGGAGCCATCTCCTTCGACTCATAACCGATAAATGAAAAAACGAGGATGGCGGATTTATCCGGTACGTCGATGGTGAATGCTCCATTCTTATCTGTCGACACTCCCAATGAATTGCCCTTTATGGTCACCGTACAGCCCGCAAGCGGAAGCCCGCTTTCATTTAAGACAATACCCTTGATGGGGATTTTTGGGATACTATTAAAGGAACTGAAAATCAACAGCAGTAGAAACGGAAAGATTTTTTGAACATGGGATGATCGGAAAATTTCAGAAAAACGATGGCGCTGCTTTGCTAAAAGTGCTCTGGCAAAATTACTCAACATGGCAATTAGTTTTGTATTAAACAATCGTTCGGCAAACGTTCAATTCATTTGAGAAAAATGAATCCATGCTCAGATGTCAAAATTTCCGATCAGTGTGGGCTTAGAATGAACGATCTACGGTCAGTGAGGGCTTAGAAAATGGGCGATCTGCGTTTGGGAGGGGGGTATCTTATGATGAAAATACGTTAATTTTCTATATCCCGCCATGCATAGTAGCTGCAAAGGAATTTTTATTTTACAATTATCTTGTTGTGTCCATATGTAACATTCTTCATTTTGCAATGGCGAGCTGATAGACGACATAAAAATGCCACCGCGGCGTAATTTTACGCACGTCATCCTTTGCAAATAGCGGTAGTTTATCTCCTATTGCTCAACAACAGCATTTGCTTTGTGTCTGCCATTTTATTATCCACGAACAAGGTGTAACTATAATTTCCTGCGGCCAATTCCCCACTTCTAATGTCTATCCTGCCTTCCCCCTTCGCGGCATTGAACGTTTTTATTACGCGGCCATTAATATCGGTGATTCTTATTTGAGCATGACCCGCATTCTCAGGAATATAATATTGAATTACTGTATTACTGTTGAAGGGATTAGGAGCATTTTGTTTTAAATACGCTGCGGACGAAGTAACTGGCCCCCCATTTCCACCTTTGGCAATCAATGCCTTTAACTCATTGATCTGACTTTGTAGCTCATCATTTTTTGCGCTTAGCTCCTGCACTGCTTTTACAAGCGGTGTAATAAAGTTATCATAACGAAGACCATACAATCCGTCCGTAGTCCCCGGCTTATCGACTCCACTGAAATCAAAGTTCAATTCCTTCGCAGCCTGTTCCACTTCCTGGGCTACGAAACCATTGTAAATTATGTTCGCTGCCGCTTCGTCAAAATGCTCAGGGCCCGCTTTTGCGTCTTTATGGTAAAATTCACTCAAACCTTTTACATTAACAGTATAGGTAACCGGCCGCAGGCTACTAATGAATGCAAGTCCCGGTACATTCTCTTGAATGTTTTCTTTATACCTGCCATCCGAAAAAATGGTCCACCCTACCTGCCCTCCGATTGATGTAACTGAAGTATTCCCAATACGAACTGCATTCGGGCCAGCTGCGACAGCCGCGTAACCGATCGCCGTTGCATTGATTGAATTAGTCGTCGAAACATTGGCATAGGTTCCGATTACGGTATTCCTGCTTCCCGTTGCAATCGCAGACGCAGCAGCCCAACCGACTGCTACATTCTCACTACCAGTAGTATTATAGTTTAATACGCTTTGTCCAATGGCCGTGTTGTCATGCCCGGTTGTGTTATCAACAAGCGCTGATTGGCCTATTGCTGTATTCGAATAGCCTGTTGTATTCATGGACAGAGAATTATGTCCATTTGCAGTGTTGTAGTTACCGGTTGTATTTCTAAACATTGATCGGAACCCAGCTGCCGTATTGAAAAAGCCTGCCGAATTAGAAAACAAAACCTCGGAACCGGAGGCCGTATTCTGATAACCAGTTGTGTTAGTAAATAATGCACGAGCACCAAATCCGTTGTTATTTGTGCCAGTGGTATTGTTATGCAATGAGCGATTTCCAACTGCCGTATTAATATAACCTGTTGTGTTTAACCGCAGCGCTTCATTACCGATTGCTGTATTTTGATAGCCTGTTGTGTTGGTGAACAATGCATAAGCTCCAAAGCCGCTGTTATAATATCCACTCGTGGTCTGATACAAGGCGGCAGCACCGGTACCTGTGTTATGATAGCCAGTGGTATTGAAACGAAGGGCATTGGCTCCGGTGCCGGTATTTCTATTACCAACCGTATTTGCAGCTAATGTATAATACCCAAAGGCCGTATTGTAATCTCCAAGCGCTGCATTAACCACCAATGCATTTGTGCCGAATTTTGTAACGCCTGTCTGGGCAACGCTGTTTAAAGTAAAGCCGCTTGCAATGACGCATGCGAAAGCATGTAGAACATACATTTTCATAATCCTGGTTTTTGAGTTTGGGGTGCCTACTATTTTTTTAGGGTGTTTGGCAATATCCCTTGATTTACATGTGGAGTACGGAGTCGTAAATACTGCGCAGCAGAATTCATTAGGGAAACTATCTTGCTAATTTCAACTCATCGTTAACTAACTCAGCAATGTAGGGCAGGAAATAGAAATGGACGCAATTTATGACCTGGGTATATTAAATGCAGTCATCGAAGGTCCACGGGAAATACAAAAAAAACTGATTATCTAATTTAGACTTTTTTATACTAACCCGATTGATATTAATTTTGCCTTACACTATCATTTAATACACTCAAAACAAAAGCCCATGAGCAAGAAAATAGAATTCATAAGTCCGGACACTTTACTAAGAAATCCTGCGTTTTCTCAAATTGCTATTACAAAGGGAAGTGGAAATACAATTTACATCGGAGGACAAAATGCCATAACAAAAGACCATGAAATAATTGGGAAGGGCGACATAACCCAACAAACAGAATATGTTTTAAAGAACATTGAAACCGCCTTGAGTTCCTGTAATGCGACTTTAGACGACTTATTCAAATTGACAATTTATATACTACAAGGTCAGGACGTTCGAAAGGGATTTGCAGGTGCTCAAAAATTTCTAAAAAAACTAAGTAACCCTCCAGTTATTACAGGGGTTATAGTTGCAGGCCTGGCAAATCCCGATTACCTGGTAGAGATTGAAGCTATGGCATTCAAGAATCAGGAGTAAAGTGAGAAAAAAAACTCAGTGTTCATCTTTAATCGTTTCTGGGTCCTTCGGCAGATAATGATCATGCGTGTGTAAAGGGCTGCCCTTTGGCTTGCTCGTTCGCATTTGGAAAAAATTGACCAGCATAGCAAAAGCCATTGAAAAATAAATATACCCTTTGGGCAGGTGAAACTCCAACCCTTCAGCTATCAGCGAAACACCGATCAACAACAAAAAGCTCAACGCAAGGATTTTGAAAGATGGGTGTTTGTTTACAAATTTGCTTATCGGCTCAGCTGCAACTAACATGATGCCAACACTTACGATGACAGCGGTGTACATCACCCACAACTCATCGACCATACCTACTGCCGTTATGATGCTGTCTACGGAAAATACCAGGTCAAGTATCAGGATTTGACCAATTGCGCTGCTGAAAGACGTTATCTTAATATTCTTCGACATATCCCCCGACTCGCCTTCCATTTTATGATGAATTTCTTTTGAACTTTTATATAGCAAGAAAACTCCACCGGCAATCAGGATTAAGTCTTTACCAGATATACCCATTGAGAAAACAGTAAAAAGATTTCCCTGCAACCTTAAAATGAACGAAATAACCGTTAGGAGGAGGAGGCGCATCAGCATGGCTAACAATAAACCAACTCTTCTTCCTTTCTTTTGCTGCTCGAGAGGCAATCGGGATGTAACGATGGAAATAAAAATAATGTTGTCTATGCCTAAAACAACTTCCAGGAGAATCAGGGTTAATAAGGCTATTACTAGTTCCATTTCGTTCGGTTAAATCAAAAATAAAAAATTGAAGATAAAAAATGATAGTACAATCGAATCTGCAACGAGCAAAGACCCCGATTAAGATAAGCAAGTGCGCCATATTCATCAAATACTTTCCTGCAAAATGCGATACCCAATGAATTACTTTATTTTCGTCTTAACACGAGGAACGCTGGGACCTAACTGTGGCCCTAACGACGTTCATAATTAACCTTTAATTTTTGATTTAACCGACCATATGAAAAAGATTTTCAACTGGACGTATTTAGCACCGGTGCTTGCCTGGGGTCTGTATCTCACCGCTCCCATCGGCATAAATCTTATTGTCAATTTGTTGGCCGGTTTGTTTTTGATTGGAGGCATAATGGCGGCGGTGCATCACGCTGAAGTTGTGGCCCACCGCGTGGGCGAACCCTATGGCACCATCATCTTGGCAGTGGCCGTTACGCTGTTGGAGGCATCCATTATCGTATCTCTGATGCTGGCGGGAGGCAGCGGTGCAGAAAGCTATGCCAGAAATACGTTGTTTGCCGCGGTGATGTTGATCTTCAACGGTATACTGGGCATCAGCATGCTTGTAGGCGCCCTGAGATACAAAGAGCAAACATTTGAAACCAAGTCGGTGACGATACCCTTAGTCGCCCTGGTTTCCATTTTAGTGCTTACGCTTGTGCTGCCCAATTTTACCACGAGCATTGTCGGACCGCATTATAGCAAGCCGCAACTGATCATAGTGACAGTAGCCTGCTTATTGATTTACGGATCCTTTCTGTTTACGCAAACCATTCGCCACCGCCAGTATTTTCTGTCAGAGTCATCTGAGAAGGAAAAAATAATTAGCCGGAAGGAATCGCTTGTCAGCCTGATTTTGTTGCTCGTGTGCCTCGGCGCTGTAATTCTGCTGGCGAAAGCACTTTCGCCCGTCATTGAAAGAGGAGTGGCGGACGCCGGCCTGCCAAATGCGCTGGTCGGTGTTTTCATTGCCGCCGTCATCCTTTTGCCAGAGGGCATCGCCGCCGTTCGTGCCGCTTCGAAAAACAGATTTCAAACGAGTATTAACCTGGCCCTTGGTTCGGCCTTGGCTAGCATCGGACTAAGCATCCCCACCGTGGCTATACTCTGTACGGTAATGGATCTGCCTCTGGTGTTGGGCCTTGACAG
The DNA here is from genome assembly GCA_963808065.1 of uncultured Chitinophagaceae bacterium. Lineage (GTDB taxonomy): Bacteria > Bacteroidota > Bacteroidia > Chitinophagales > Chitinophagaceae > Flavitalea. The sequence continues at coordinate 1,873,348 of CAWEEK010000001.1, read as the reverse complement.
AAAATCCATGATCTTGTTGGGTCTTTCCGTTTTTACCGTTATGCTTTCACTAAATAAGGGGCGGACTAACGGGTTATACGGAACGGTTTTGCTAGTGAACCTGATGATGTATATTTTCACCATCATCTATGAGTAACGACTTCATCCATCGAGCAATCCAGCAACCACCCGATCCATCAGGAAATATGAAATTTCCAGGTCTTCATCAAGACTCAAGTCTCAATCGCGTCGGCTTACCGACGCGGCCAGTTTGGGATCGAGCAATTTTTTGTGCAACGCCTTGAGTTTTTCCAAGGGCATTTTTATCACCTTTCGGTCGTAGGTCATCAAGCCATTACATTCTACTTCCACGTCGGTCGTTTGCGTATATACCGCTGCTGAGAGGCCATCATGAATCAGCGCAGGAATACGATCGATCAATTGCGAATACCTGTTGTAAAGCGCATCAGCATTTTTAAAGCTTTGATATCCCCAGTTGTCTTTACCCTGCCAGGTATGATTTTCAAGTGGCAACCCGAGTCCACCGAATTCCCCTAATACCAGTATCCTCTGTTTTCCAAAAAGTGCCGGCGTTGGCATATGGGGCTCGGGATAATTATGCAGGTCGACTATATGCCCGACTGGCTCAAAGTTTCCGCCACTTGCTGAATTGACAAGGCGCGAAGGATCCATTTTCATGGTCCATTCCGTGATCTGCCTTGTTTTGTACTGCCCCCACGCTTCATTAAATGGAACCCACACGACTATAGTAGGAAAGTTGTGAAGATCCTGCATGATCTCTCTCCATTCAGTACGATAGATCGAATCCGATTCGGGAGTTCTGTCTTTATCCGTGGCTTTGCCATAAACGCCGGGTCTGGAATCCCACCTATTACCGAGGTCGCCACTGGGCATGTCCTGCCAAACAAGCATCCCAACAGAGTCGCAGTAATAATACCAGCGTGCAGGCTCAACCTTAACATGTTTACGGATCATGTTAAAGCCCATCTCCTTTGTTTTTTCAATGTCAAATTTTAAAGCCTCGTCGGTTGGGGCCGTGTAGAAGCCGTCGGGCCACCAACCCTGGTCGAGCGGGCCGTACTGAAACGTGAATACATCGTTAAGCAACATCCTTTGAATGCCGGATGCATCCGGCTTCATCGAAATTTTTCGCATCGCGAAATAGCTGCCCACTTCATCAACACTTTTCCCGTTTTTGAAAATGGTGTATTTAAGTTGATAAAGAAAAGGCTTGTCGGGCGACCATGTCTTCGGATTTTCTATCGGGAATGTGATTTCTGTTCCGGCAGCCCCTTTTTGTTCCGACAATTTTGTTGAACCGTCCCAGGCACTGACCACAACTTCATCACCGGATTGGGCATTATAACCTCAACGGTGGTTTTTATAGCTTTTCGATCAACATCCGGAGTTTGTTTTGTTGACGCGATGTATGTCTTCGGAACAGTTTCGGTCCAAACTGTTTGCCAGATGCCCGTTACCGGAGTGTACCAGATGCCTTCAGGTTTATTGACCTGTTTTCCTCTTGGCTGAGGGCCGTCGTCGGAAGGGTCCCACACACGAACGGCAATTTCCTGTTTCGAACCTTTTTTAATAAAGCGGTGATGTCGAAAGAAAAAGGATCATAGCCACCTTTGTGCGAGCCTACTTCTTTGCCGTTTACAAATACGGTGCACAACCAGTCCACCGCCCCGAAATGCAGAAGGGTGGTTTTATTTTTTTTTGAGGAGAGCGTTATTGTTTTTTTGTACCAGAGAATACTGTCCTTTCCTACAGTTTTTCCAACACCCGATAACGAAGATTCTACAGCGAAAGGAACCAGGATGTTACCCTGGGTATTTGCAGGAATAGATTGTTGGTCCTTCGGCAAGATGGCATATTGCCACATGCCATTCAAATTCACCCATTCTTTTCTGGTCATTTGAGGCCGGGGATAATCGTTGAGTGGCTTTTCGGGATCTATCTTCTCCGCCCAGTCGGTCTTGATCCTGGCTCCTGCCGGTTTCCAGTCTTGCGCTGACACCGATAATTGGAAAAGAAAAATGACGCATATCAGAGCTGATTTCTTCATATTGCTGTGGATTGTTATTTACAAAACAGGTTTAAAAAAATTAATAAACCGCCCGCAGGTTTGGGGGCGGCTTGCAATTTGCCAGACAGGAAGCGACTAAAATGTAACTTTTACCAGCGGTGAAAACATCCTGTCTTCGATCCCATTTATTTTAAGACCGATTCTCGCGAATACATAGTTCTGCGTTGGGGTCAAGCTGGGTATGGCCACGCTCATGGAAATATTGCTTATGTCAGTGGTGGAATCGACCGGCATTTCTGTAAGCGCGATATTATTACCGGGAGAAACATACACTCCCTTGTTGATATATAGCGCAACGCTTTCAACGTCTTTTGCATTTGCATCCACCACTATTTTTTCCAACGCAAACGTAGCAACCGCATTACCGCCGGAGGCTGCGATCTCGGTGTTCCTGATCATGTAAAACGGTGTCACCTCAATATCAAGTGTCTGACTGCCCTTTAGAGTGATTGAAAGGGAATCTGGGGCGCCGGATCCATTGACCATCGACAGAAAGGGGCCCTGGTTGGTGGGGATGATCATCTTGTACTCGCCATCAAAAAGCAATGCGGAATATCTGCCCTCAGGTGTGAACGTCGCACCAAGTGCGCCAACCTTTCCAAATCCATTTTGGTATAATTCAAATGGCACCTGGTCCTTTTCCAAACCAATCGAATCGCCCCCATATACCAATCTGCCGGAAAGTGTAGAAGAAGGTGCCTGATAGTTATCTTTCTTGCACGACAACACTACTGTGATGCACAGTAACAATCCTAAACAATATTTTGTGAATTTCATGGCTGTTGCTTATAGATAAACACTACTGATTGGGTTGTCTTATGATTTGCGGATTTGCCGCGCGGATATCGTCTCTGATAAGTGAATAGTAATTCCCGAACTGAAAACGATTGGAGCCGGAGACCCCTGCTGGCAGGGTTTCCCTGAAAACCCATTTCCCATTGCTGGGATCGCCCGGATTATATACTTTATAGGGCCATAGTCCCCAGGGCTGTGTGCTTTTCTGTTTTGCCGCTCCGATATTGGCAACGAGGTCGGTGAGGGAAGTTGCGGATCCATCCCATACATCATGCGCGATTCTCCATCTCTTCAGGTCGAACAATTTGTGACCTTCAAAGGCAAGCTCCACTCGACGTTCATGTACAATTCTGTCGAAAGTGATATCGGCTGCGGTAAGAGGAACGGTGAGCCCGGCACGTGCACGCACGTGATTCATGTAGGTTGCGGCATCCCCGGTTTGGCCGAGTTCAAAGGCAGCTTCCGCAGCATTCAACAACACTTCAGCATAACGGTAACGGATAAACGCAATATCACTTCCCCGACCGCGTCGACCCGAACCCACGGTGGGGTCGAGGTATTTCCTGATATAAAAACCGGTTTGAGTTCTGTATTCAAGACCGCTCACAGGACCATCGGCGCCGACCACCTGGACAGGGTTTGTGGTGCCAGGCAGGGGTTTCAAATTTGCAGCCACATCGCTCGAGAGTATGCTTCCGTCGGCCAATAGGTAGCCCGCCCATATATCAACCCTTGGACCCTTTGAACAAACCGTTGGGCAGCAATGCTGTACCAGCGAGGCGTCCATCACGGCCTGCAAAAATATCCTCCGGGTTGTCGTAATAGATCGGGTTTCCCCCCGCATCCCTGGTGGCCAGTGGTGCATAGGTGTTGTCGAGCATTTCAAACGATTCCATCAAATTCAGTGAAGGATTCAGACGACCCGCATCGGCGCCTTCGTCAGAAAACGAGAATGGCTGGTCATTTACGGTGAAGTCGTGCACCTTTCCTCCACCGGCTCTGTAATCTTCTATAAATATTGATTCTTTATTGGCAGTGCTCTTATCCAAAAAAATGGCTGCGAAATTGTCGGATGGATCAGGAAGCACCTCGTAAAGAGCATAACCTCCCGCTTCACCATTTATGATCTGTTTTGCGGCAGCAAGAGCCTTGGTGTAATAGTCACTGGCCATCCCTGCTGCAATGCCCACTTCGCCACCGGCCAACGCCACCTGTGGTGTCGTAGCGCCGTACTTGGCAATAGATCCTGCATAAAGTGCCGCCCTTGTTTCCATAGCTAACGCGGCGCCTTTACTGGCACGAGTCTTTTGATCAGCGTTTGCTGGCAACAGATCTTTGATCGCCTCTGCTTCAGAGATCACAAAATCATAAATATCCGACTCTTTGGATCTGGCCACCTGCGACTCTGATCCTTTGGTTGGGTCGAAAATCAATTCGGCCGTTACAAGTGGAACACCTCCGAACCGCTTCGCCATTTCAAAATAGAAATTCGCTCTCAGAAAACGAGCCTCAGCTATAAATCTCGATTTGTCAACTTCATTCAAAGCGGTAGCTTCCCCCGCCCGTTTGATGAAAAGATTTAATTCACGGATATACGTATAACCTCTTGTCCAGTCCAGTTGCCACTCTTCGAAATCCCAACCTGTTCGGGTAACAATAAAATAGCTACCGTTTTCTGAAGGGAAACTTTCGCTGAAATCAGCCATGGTTCTCCATCCTGGTTCACCGTCGTGGAATAAGGCCGTTGAAAACCATCAAGACTTGAAAAGTCTTCCTGGCGATTATACAGATCGGCAAGAATTGACAAAACAAGTGCGGGATCAGAAAATGCCACTTCAGTTGGCAGAACCTGTATAGGTGGTGTGTCCAGAAATTCGTCGTCTTTTTTGCAGGATGTCAGGTACAAACTTGAGAACACAATCGTTAACAACAATATCTTTTTCATGCTGATATTTTATCCTTGAGAAAGTATCTGAATTATAAAGTGAGGTTGAAGCCTACGTTGATCACCCTGTTTTGGGGGAACTGTAGGCCGTTGTCGTCGATCACCTCAGGATCCACTGCGTACTTCTTCAGGTTGTCGATGGAAAACAGGTTATAGGCGTTGATATAAAGTCTGGCCCGCGGTATACGTATGCGCTGTAACCAGGCTGATGGGAAAGAGTAGCCCAGTTGTAATGTCCTTGCCCTGATCGCCCAAACATTGTGTAACCAAAACGTTGAATTGTCCCTGTAGTTGCTATGGTCGTGTTGGATATTGTAACGGTTGGACGGATACTTGCCTGGCACCCAGGCGCTATTCAGGTCGAAAATATCTTGTCGGTGCCATCGGTCTTCAAAAATGGTATTCAGGTTACCATTGTTCTGGAATGCCCATCGTGTTTCCCAGTTCTGAAACCAGGTGTAGCCGGAGCCACCAGAAAAGTCGGCATTAAAATCAAAATTTTTGAACCGGAATCCAAACGTAAAACCAAAATTGATGTAGGGTTGATCACCGTAGCCATAACCAATTGGTCGCATGTCGTATTCTGATATTTTTCCGTCGCCATTAAAATCACGGTATTTAAAATCGCCGGGCAACAAAGTTCTGTTTCCCTGACCGTCAATGTCAACATTGTAATTATTGATTTCGTCTGCCGAGGCAAACTGACCATCAACGGTGTACCCCCATTCGATGCGGGCAAACCGGTCTTCCTGCGAATTCCTGTACCTGTCCCAGCTATTAAAGAATAATGGATTATAGGTTGACAGGGATAGTCTGCGTGAGTAAGAGAAGTTACCGCCTACGTTGAAGCTGAAGTCTTTCCCGATAGTACCGTTGTAATTAAGTGAAAATTCACCGCCCTGTTGAGCATCACTGTTGATGTTTTCGGAAGGCAACGAATAACCTATTTCGATAGGAGGCAAAACGTCATTTTTACTTCCGAGCAAACCGGTGCGTTTCCGGTAGAAGTAATCGATAGAACCATATAACCTTCCATTCAGCAGCGAGAAGTCTAGCCCGACGTCGCTGATCTTGCTTTTTAACCAGCTGATATTTGTAATGGGTATCCCTTTGTCCCTTGACACCGTTATGGGATTTACATCGATGCTTGTTGTACCCCTGTCGATGACGGCAGTACCCATATTATAAGAGTATCCTTCAAGATAGGCATAAGGTGCTACGATAGGCGGGGTGTTCGTCTGGAAAGGATCGGTGTCGTCACCCAATACTCCATACGAACCTCTGAGTTTAAGATCGGTTATGAAATTGTTGTCACCAAGCAGGTTTTTCATAAACGGCTCTTCCGTCAATCTCCATCCTGCAGAGACGCCGGGGAAATAGCCCACCCTTTTATCGGGTGCAAACAGGTAGGATGCGTCGCGTCTCACTGAGGCTTCGACAAAATAACGGTTCGCAAATGAATAGGTGATCCGGCCGATATAACCCACCCGGCTTTGCGTTTCATCTTCATCCTGATACTGGTCCATGGTCGGGAAATAGATCAGTGGAAGCCTGTTTGACACTGGTGAAGCATGCAGCCAGTTTCTCCTACGGTTGTTTTTCAATCGTTCGGCGACCACCGTTGCGTTAACGCTGTGGTCTCCAAAATTCTTATTGTAAGTAACCTGTCCCTGTATCGTCGTGTTGATCTGCTTGATCTGTTCGCGGTCGCGCCAGGGGTTGGTGCTGCCACCCGTCACCCTGTATTCTTCAGCCGTTGTGTCGGTTGCAGGAAAATAGGTATAGGCGTTGTAGGTGTTTTCCTGGTTATTTGATATCAGGTCGGCTATGTAATATGAGTAAACGCCTCTCAATGACAATCCGGGAACTGCCGGTATCTGCCATTCGGCATTGAAATTGGTTTGCAGCACCCGCCATTCTGATTTAAGCGCTCCCGAAATTTTTTCATTTAAGAAAGCGTAATTGGATTCAAGGTGCTCACCAATATTGTTCAGGTAGTCGGGATTGTCGTTTGCGTAAGGTCTTTCACGCGGCGTGTTGCGCAAAACCCCGAGACGAGCGAGAAAATAATCGTCACCACCAGGTACACCGGGATTTTTTCTTGTTTCAACGCGGCCGTTGACGTCCACCCCCACCTTTAAGCCAGAGGCCAGCTTTGCCGATACGTTTGACTGAATATTTGTTCTTTTGAAATTGTATTCTTTTCCTAGCATTGACGCCTGGGAAAAGTGGGTTGCGGAAACATAATAGTTCACCTTATCCGTACCACCGCTGATGTTGACGTTAACCGAATTTTGAGGCGATGGCTTGTTCAGAACAAAATCTCGCCAGTCGAAACTCCGGTACTGCTCTCCCGCCGAAGCGCCCTGTTTGTATAGATCCAGTTCCGACTGCGTGATACTTGTGCTGCCAAACCGGTTGATCTCCGCGTCGGCACGATAAAACATGTAGTCATATGAATTCCTTAGAACATCGGGGAACCGGAACCAGGACTGCAGACCATAGTAAGCATCTATATTAACATTGTTTCTTCCGGAAGCTCCTCTTTTGGTGGTCACCACCACCACACCATTTGCCGCACGCACGCCGTAGATGGCTGCTGATGCGTCTTTCAGAATGGTAATGGCATCGATGTCGTTGGGAGAAAGATTGTTGAACTGGCCGGCATCCTGCTGAATGCCATCGATGACATACAGCGGATTACCCATGTTGCGGATCTGGATGTTGGCACTCGCACCCGGCCTTCCGTCTGGCATTCGGAAAGTGACACCCGGCAATTTGCCCGCAAGTGTGGAACTTACTGTGGATCCGGCGTGCACCCGGTCTATATCTTTCGCGGTTACTGTGGAAATAGCACCGGTAAGTGATTCCTTTCGACGCGTACCATATCCTATTACGACCACTTCACTAAGATCATTATTAGCTGTCTCGAGCGTGACTTCCAACTTCGTTTGATTGCCCACCCTAACCTGCCTGTGTGAATATCCCACGGACGAGAAGATCAGCACTGAATTTGGACCAGCGACCCGTATGCTAAATGCACCCTCGGGACTCGTTGAAACGGCATTTTTTGTTCCTCTCTCAGACACAGTTACGTTGGGCATCCCAATGTTACTACTGTCGACCACGGATCCGGTAACTTCTATCTTTACCGGAGTTGTCTGAGACCTGGCTGAATGAACAAAACAACAGAGAAAAAAAGCTAAAAAAAGACAGGAGGTGTTATGCCTATTGCGCCCGAAAACATCCTCAATTTCGCAAAGAAATCTTTTAAAGAATTTCATGTGGCAGTTAGTTAGATGTTGAATCAGCTTGATACCCTTCAAAAAAATGAACTGGGTGTGCCGATTACAAGCCGAAGTAAAAGCTTCTGAATGAATACATTGATTCAAAATGTTTCAAAATCTTAACAAAATGTTACATTTTTTGTATCGTTGCTGATGGTGTTGAGGGGAAAAACCGTTTTAACCATAGGCTTGCTGTTATGTTGGGGCTTGGGGATCGCTCAAGTTCAATCCTATTACTTCAGACACTACCAGGTAGAAAACGGTCTTTCACACAACACCGTTTTCTGCACTGTACAGGACAGCAACGGCTTCCAGTGGTTTGGGACCAAAGACGGGCTCAACCGCTTTGATGGCTATCATTTTAAAGTATTTCACACCAACTCTAACAATGGGCTTGACAGGGATCAGATTTCTTCCCTGACACTAGATAGTGACGGACAATTATGGGTGGGCACCTTGAAAGGCTTATTCCGTTTCGACAATCAACAGGAAAAACTCATTCCCTTCATCGACACGCTCAGGGATATCCATAACATTTGCCCTAACGGGAACAACGGACTCTGGTTCATATCGCGAAACACGCTGCACTATTACGATCACAAGAACAAGACCCTTCGCGAATTTTCACCCTCGCGGTACTTCACGGCATCTTCGATATGCCGAACGGGGGATGGCACAATATGGGTGGCGACTACCGATGGTTTTCTGCATCGTTACGATGCTGCATCCGACAGGTTTAGCGCCTTCGACATGTTTACCAGGCTTCCCTCCCCTGCTTCCCGATGGATAGTAAAAATCTATCCTGCCGGCAACAACCAGATTTTTGTTGGCACATCCAGCCAGGGGTTGAAACTTTTCAATGTATCCAGTGGCAGTTATGAAGATGTGTTGACCGACAACTCCGACAAAACTTCGGTGTTCGTGCGCGACATCGCTAAATATTCGGATGATGAATACTGGATTGGAACCGAATCGGGCATCTTCATCCTGAATATGAGCACACGCAAAATCGTCAATCTCAAAAAAAAATATCTCGATCCTTATTCCATTTCCGACAACGCTATTTATACTTTGTATAAGGACATAGAAGGCGGCCTGTGGGCAGGCACGTATTTCGGAGGCATCAATTATTATCCCAAGCCACACGCGCCTTTTCAAAAATACTTCCCCGACTACAAGGAAAATTCTATTGTAGGTAATGTAATCCGAGAAATTTGCGAAGATCAGGACGGCAACTTGTGGATGGGGACGGAGGACGCGGGTCTTAATCGACTCAATCCAAAGACCGGAGAGATAAAACATTTTGCACCCGCGGGGAAAAAATCCGACATCGCTTATTCCAATATTCACGGCCTGCTGCCCATCCAGGACGATCTTTGGGTTGGCACGTTTGAACATGGTCTGGATATTATCGATATCCACACAGGTAAAGTAAAAAAACATTACGCGGCTGGTTCTTCCAATCCTGATCTGAACAGTAATTTTATTGTCACGTTTCTTAAAACACGCAAGGGCTCGGTGTGGGTGGCTACATCTAATGGTGCTTATATTTTCGATCCTTCCAGCGAAAAATTTACACCAAGTCCCATTCAATCAGCAGGCCTTTTCGTTTCAGCATTGCTGGAAGACCATGCCGGGATAATCTGGATGGCGACCCATAGCGGCGGCGTGTTTGCATACAATCCAACAAATAAAATTGTCCGGCAATTTACCGCGGCAGACACTGGAAACAGCATTTCCACAAACACAGTAAACGCCTTGTTTGAAGATAGTCGTCATCATTTATGGATGGCCACCGAGGGTGGAGGTCTTTGTCGTCTCGACGAGAACCGAACGAAGTTTGTCAACTATTCAACAAAAAACGGACTTCCAAGCAATTTTGTCTTTAAAGTCCTCGAAGATAACCAGGGAAGCCTGTGGATCACGACGTCAAAAGGGTTGGTGAATATGAATCCTTCGACAAACGGCACAACTCTTTACACCAAAGAAAATGGATTGCTCAACGATCAGTTCAATTATAACTCCGGCTACAAAGATTCAAAAGGCCGGATCTATCTGGGTAGCCTCAAAGGCATGATTTCGTTCGATCCCGCCCAATTTAAGTCAGGCAGCCAGTTTGTTTCGCCTTTGTATATCACCGGCTTCCAGGTGAACAACCAGGAAATGGCTATCGGCAATGATAGTTCGGCACTAAAAAGATCAATCGTATTCACCGATAAAATTACCTTACCACACGATCAATCTTCGTTCAGTATCGATTTCGCTGCGCTCGGCTTTACCTCTCCTGAACGCACCCAATACAGTTATTTAATGCGGGGGCTGGACAGGGAATGGACGAATATCAACACGAACAGGAAAGTATATTTCACCAATCTTTCACCGGGAACTTATGAGTTTAAAGTAAAAGCCCGTAACAACATTTTGCAGAGCAACAATGAAAAAAGCCTGCTGATAACCATACTGCCGCCATTGTGGGCAACCTGGTGGGCTTACCTCGTATACATTCTTACGGGCGCAGGGTTACTTTTCTATCTCGTTCGCAGCTATCATCAGCTTCAGGAGGACAAAAAAGAGAGGGAAATATATAAGGCGAAAATAGATTTCTTCACCAACCTCGCACACGAGATCAGAACCCCACTCACGTTGATCAAGGGGCCGGTGGAAAATCTTTCCGAACTGGCAGATGAGTTACCGGCGATCAGCGAAGACGTAAAAACCATGGAAAGAAATACGGGGAGACTCATCAACCTCGTCAACCAGATACTCGATTTCCGGCAAACCGAGATGAAAGGGTTTAGTCTTGATTTTGGTATGGTCGATATTCAGGCCGTGTTGAAAGAAGGTTATCTGACCTTCGAGCCGTTAGCAAAAAAGCGGAAGATCGACTACAGACTGGATCTTTCTGACCGCGACACGAATACGATGGCCGATGAGGAAGCGCTGCGAAAGATTTTCAGCAATGTTATCGGCAATGCGGTAAAATACGCCGATAACAAAGTCGTCATCAAAATGGTGCCTCCCGGTGATGAGGCTGTCGCGCTTGAAGTGCAGATCATGAGTGACGGCTACCTCATCCCTGCGGAGGTAAAAGAAAAAATATTTGAACCTTTTTTCCGGATAAAGGAAACGAGAAAGGCAAAGGGAACAGGGATTGGGCTTTCATTAGCGCGCTCGCTGGTAGAATTGCATGGCGGAAATCTTTATTTGAAAGATCCGGACGGCATGATGAATGTTTTTGTTGTCCAATTGCCGTTTCAGGTAAATAAAACGATAGCCGGTACCAAAGTATTGATACCGGAAAACCAATTGAAATCATTCTAGATGAAACCGAACATTTTGTTAGTAGACGATGATGAGGAAATCCTGGATTTTCTCGAAAGAATTCTAAGCACCAGATACGCCGTCTTTCGATCTGAAAGCGCGAAGGATGCCCTGGAAATACTTTCGATTGAAACAGTCCAACTGGTGGTTAGCGATGTGATGATGCCCGAAATGGATGGATTTGAATTGTGCAGCGCCATCAAATCGAACTTTGAATTTTCTCACATTCCCGTAATACTCCTCACGGCAAAAAACACGCTTCAGTCCAAAATACAGGGCCTTGAGCTCGGCGCGGATGCTTATATCGAAAAACCGTTTTCAAAGGATCACTTGCTGGCACAGATGGCCAGTCTTATTGCAAACAGGGCCATGATCAGGGAATATTTTGCCTCCTCCCCGCTCGTGCACATCAAAAGCATGGCGCATTCCAAGGCTGACGAAAGGTTTCTCGAAACGCTAAATGAAATGATCTGTCAGCATATCGAAGATGGTGACCTGGACGTAGAAAGGCTGGCGGGTATTCTGAATATGAGCCGGATAACACTTTATCGAAAAATAAAAGCGATATCCCATATGAGCCCGATAGATCTCATTGGTATTACACGTTTGAAAATAGCAGCCGGCCTGCTCGCGGAGGGCACACATAAAATTTATGAAGTTGCCAGCATGGTAGGCTTTAAGTCACAAAGCAATTTTGCAAGAAATTTTCACAGACAGTTTAATATGTCACCTACGGACTACATCCGTTTGAAACAGGAAGAGCGACAGAAACTCGTCAGCTGAAGAGTGATAAATGAAAAATGTAAAGTCAAAAATTATAGTGCAATATGCTTTTGATTTTACTTTTTTCCTGAGGTGTTCAGTTTCGCTGACACAAAGGTTCCGATGTTTTTGCCTACGTCCAAACCAATCTTTATTGCCGGCATATAATGAATGCCGCCATAAAATCTGCTTATCGCCGCTTCTTCGGCAGCCTGCATGAACGAAGTAAAATGCCGGGGCGGCAACCCGAATTCAATTTCGGTAGAATCAGAGAAAGAGAAATTATCACCGAGTAGCCGCGTCAGCACCACGGCGGCACATGAAGATATAACGCTGTGTCCGCTTGTATATTCGGGAAAAGGAGGCGTTTGAAGTACTGGCATCCAGTTGCCGTCAATGTACTGGTTGATATAGGTCTCGGGGCGAATGACAATGCTTCTGTATTTTTCGTCCCAGCAACTGATGAATGCATCAGCGACAGAGATGGCGAGGCGAGAATAGGCTTCAAGCGATTTTTTCGTGTCGGCTCCCGCTTTTCTGCATACAAGTCTCGTGATATTGATCCAGTGACCGCCAGGTGAAATTTTTTTTGAAGCGTACATCACATGACCGTTGACATTCATCTTGAACGGATTGCAGTCCCAGAAATTAGCAATCTCCTTTTGCTCTTCCGTAAGCCTCGATCCGGTGTCATAAACGGCTTTCGCATCGTTGTAAAACTGGCTTTTCTTTTCCGTGGAAAATGGCGGCGGCGGCGCTGGTTTGAACTGACTTGCCGAGTCGATGATGAAGGTCCTCATCTTGTTCCAGTTTGGCTCGATCGCCTTCATGTAGGCAGGAGGTGTTGGCTTCCATGAAGCGGCATCGTTAAGAACTGTGTATTTTACAAAGGTCCGGGTTTGCTTATACTGATCGTTGGAGGCCCATGCCAAAATGTGATTCGCTATTTTGGAACCAAATGCTATTGAATTGGAAAACACATCGTCCTCAATTCCTGTTTTCCTGAGGTCCGACATGAGACTTGTGTAAAAGGTGTCAACCTGTCGTTCCGAAATGACCAACGCCCTGCCCACCGTGAGAATGGCTTGAACAGCTGCTACGGAAGGATTGTAACGATTTTTGGAATTGGGGCATGCGCTTAACCCATGCAGCTGACCCGCGAAACTGCGGTACTCTTTGTCACTTGCAACAGCAGCTTCATATCCTGCAATAGTAATATAGGCATAGGTTCTGGATGCGACTGGTGGTGAATAAATATCGTGCACCATAATATCGGTGATCCTTTTTATGGCGCGGTGAATGAATTCGGCATCTTCCCTGCCGGTCGAATTGCCGATGGGTTGCCCGTTTACAGAATGTGGCAAACAGGCAACAAATATTTGCAAAAGGAAGAAGTACTTCATAACAATCGGCGCTTGGTGCCTTTGAAACCGGTGATCTGCACGGAAACTGCATTTCGGGGAATCATGAATTTTCTCGACGACTGTGAAAGATACGACGACCCATAATAAAATTCCACCCTCCTTTTCGTACCGCCCTTGTATACGATGTCCGCTGCAAAATCATCAGATTTCAGATCGACCCATTTCAATTCGGTAGCTTTTCTTGCTAATGTGAGCGTGACCAGACTATCCTGATTTTGTGTAGCAATCCAAAGATCGGTGTTGTCGTTGGTGTGGATCTTTACCAACGCCTTGGCGTCACCTTTGACCAGAAACCCGCTCTTCGCCAAAGGCAGGGCCTCAAAATCACCGCGACCATCTCCCTTAAGACAAAGTCCGTTGAAGGCGTCGTGCCGACCACTGTAAGGTTCCATGCCATAATCATTGCCAACCAAGATCAGATCGAGATTGTCGTCGCCATCAATATCTTCCGAAGCCATGGCGAACAGGGGCGCCGTTTGCGCCTCGAGCGGAAGCGGATGCATACCGAATTTGCCCCCGCCTTTGTTTTCGATGTAACAGGACCGGAGATCGTTCGCCACTTTCTTTATCGCCTCCTTTCTGTCTGCAGCAGTCCACAATTTATCCATGGTGGCCAGGCCATAATCTTTGTAAGTGGGATATTTTTTTCTGATCGATACAAGCTGACTGATCAGGTCGTCCTTTGTGTGCATAGGAAACGGCTTCAACGTGCTGTCTTCCGCCATCATGTAGCAGAACAACATGGCATCAAGCGATCCATTGTTGTCGAGATCTTTAGCAAACAAAGTCATTGGTTGTTTTGCGGTGGCCTTGTAGTTGGAGTTCAGTCCAAGGTTTCCGGCCACATAGTCGATGTCGCCGTCATTGTCAAAGTCGCCCGAGGTCAGACTGTTCCACCAACCCGTGTGGCTGGACAACCCGGTATTGCTTGTAATATTGGTAAAAGCCATCCCGGAATTCTTTAAAAAGGTGAGCGGCATCCATTCACCGGCGATGATCAGGTCAACTCTACCATCTTTATCAAAATCCGACCACAATGCATCGGTCACCATGCCAATACTTTGAAGACTGGGGTACCATTTTTTTGTGACATCAATAAACTTTCCACCCTGGTTTTGAAGAAGAAAACTTTTTGGCGTTTTTGGATAGGCCCCGGAAACAACCCTGCCTCCGACAAAGAGATCGAGGTCCCCATCGCGATCGAAGTCTGCGGCTTTCACACAGGATCCATTGGTGGTTTCCGATGGAAGCGCATCGGGCGCCAAAGTGAACTGGCCTTTTCCATCGTTTATAAAGAGGCGGTCCTGCGCCGTGGGATGTTCGGGAGGGATCTCATAGCTTCCGGTTACCGTATATAAATCTTTATCACCATCATTGTCGGCGTCGAAGAAAAGCAAGCCCATTTCTTCCTGCAACTCATTGGGCGCTCGCGGTATTCTTGTTGAGTCAATTGAAAATTTTCCCAGTTCATCCTGTATGAAAAATTTCCCGGGGTTCCCTGAGCTGCCTCCGATGTAAAAATCTTCTGTCCCGTTGCCGTCGATGTCTCCAACGGCGAGTCCGGGCCCATACTGGCTGAGCTTGTGTGGTAAAGTGCTTTGTATGGTGTAATCGACAAAATCCTGTTCAATGGGTTTAAACAGGATACCACGCTCCTCTTCAGCCTTTTTAAAAATACTCTCGCCTGCTTGCAATTCGGAGAGTGCATTCCCGGCGTTGGCATAATCGAGAGTCAGAGTTTGATCGCAGTCTATATCATTGAGGGATTGTACTTTGCCATCGGGCCATTTGACGGTAAGCGAATCTATTTTGGAGATCGCGCCCAGTCCGAAGTGTGCGCGCGGGTCAACTGTCGAGAGATAGCCCCTGCATGGCTGGTGTTCGTAATACTGTTGTTTATCGTTGTAAAAAATGTTGACTGTGGCGCCGAATCCGTTGTAATTGGCCGCCGATCCTTTTAGTACAACAGTGAGTGTATGGGCGACTAACTTTGTACTGTTGCGGTAAAGCGTGTTCTCGTAAAGGAATGCACGTTCATTGATATTGTTTACGACAAAATCAAGGTCGCCGTCATTGTCCAGATCCGCATATGCGGCGCCGTTAGAGAATGACGATACCGTCAGTCCCCACTTTTCAGACATGTTTTCGAACAACAGTCCGTTGATATTTTTAAAACCATAATTGGAAATACGGACCACGGGCAGCGTGCTGGCCATGGCGAGAGAAAGAGTGGCTTTGCCGCCGCCTTGTCGGTTGTCGTAGGCGATGTAGTCGAGGTCGGTGACGTCTCTCGGGAGACCATTGGTGACGATGAGGTCGCGAAATCCGTCATTGTCGAAGTCCGCTACCAGCGGGCACCAGCTCCAATCGGTTTGATAAACGCCGGCCAGAAAACCGATGTCGCTAAAAGTTTTGTGGCCGAAGGGGTTCTTACCACTGCTGATTTCAAGAACGTTTCTGACGTATTGATGGTTGTACCCGTACTTTTCGCTATTGAAATAGTTATAGTATTCATTGCCACTGAGCATTCTCTTTTTGCGAAGACTTGTTTCAGGCAACATTTCCAGTGAGATCATGTCGGAGGAGCCGTCGTTGTTGACGTCCACAACATCGGTACCCATAGCGTTCCAGCCTGTATGGCGAAAATATTCGCCGAGCCGGTCGGTAAACGTACCATCCTGGTTGTTGATGTATAGCAGGTCATTAGAAACAAAATCGTTGGCCACAAAAACATCGGGCCATCCGTCGTCGTTGAAATCGGAGATGGACGCTGCATGTCCCCATCCTTCGATCAGGATACCGGCCTGTGCAGATACGTTTGCAAAGGTGCCGTCGCCGTTGTTGCGATAGAGCCTGTCGGTATTCAGGGCGGAGCCGTCTTTCACTTTTGGCCGGAAACGGATGGGCGTTTTAGGATCATAGAGGGCGTTGGTCACCTGGTACAGGTCGAGGTCTCCATCGCGGTCGTAATCGAAGAAGTAGCCCTGGGTGCTGTAGCCCGTATCTGCCAGTCCGTAAGGCTTCGCCAATTCTTTAAACAGGGGTGTCTTTCCCTGTCCGGCGGCCTGGTTGATATACAGCAGATTGGTGCGAAGGGCTGGATCTTTTCTGAAAGATGCCGACACATAAATATCCAGCCACCCGTCGGCATTGATGTCCACCACTGATACACCGGTGCACCATCTCCCCTCGCCGCCAGTGCCAGACGCCGTTGTTTTGTCTTCAAATCGAAGCCCTCCCTTATTTACATAAAGCTTATTGGATACCATATTGCCGGCCAGGTAGACGTCGGGCAGGCCATCGTTGTTAAAATCACCAATACCTACGCCACCGCCATTATAAATATTCGCCTGGTTTAAAATGTTGAGGGTGTCGTTTTCTGATAGTTGATTATTGAAAGTAATTCCCGTTTGGGAAGCGGGAAGAAGTCTGAAAAGAGTCGTGTCTTTTTGAGCTGTTGCCAACACCGGGGTTACTGTGAGTAAGATGGGTAAAATGCCTTTCAGGCCCTTTACAAAGTGAAGCATAGCAAACGATTTGATATGGCCGGTGTTAATTGACAATTTATATTGTGCCAGACCGAAGGAGCTAAGATAAATGGGAAAAATTAGAACGACATCATCTATTGAGAGTCCTTACCCGAAATCAGCAGTTCAACTGCAGTGACCGAAGCCGCCGCAAATTTCAACGGTTCATTGCCATTGATTGCTCGCTCTTTTGGCCGCAACAAATCGCCCGAAGCGGATATGATTTCATAACTTGGGTCGGCAGCGATTTCAAAGGCTTTGCCTGATGAAATTTTCATGTTCGCGATTGAAAAGCTACAAGAAACTGGCCGGGTACGGTTGGTATTCACAACATGCAGAAAAATCGTGTTTTTTGTTCGGCTGGCGGTTACATCAAGATCGGGTGAAGTGCCTTTTACCTTTACAAAATGTTTGCCGGTATGTTGCCGGTATAACTGCATCACTTTTGCCGTTGGCATCAGGAAAGCTTCGCCGGTTGGAACTGGAATCATCAGCGCATTCACCTGCCAGCGTGTGCCGCAAAAGTCAGCCATGGTCGCTATTTTCAGTATGTCGCCATTGCGTTCATGCATGTTCATGATCCTGGCATAGGATACGCCTGCAGCCCACGACGACAGCACTTCACAACGATTTCTTCCGTCGATGCTGTAGTGACATTCGGTTAAGGCCAATGGCAATTTATACCCCGACATCTCGTCGCGCATTTTGTCAACTTTTTGCTGATGTACGCGATAACCATTCATCAGAACATCCCAGGTTGCACCGGGGTCTTTACGATACTCATTGTTACGAATTGGTGAGTTCGACCGTCCTTCACCCGGATCGAACATGTGGTGAAACGCAATGTAATCCAGATCCTGACCGGCCCCTTCCATCATCAGTTTTACCCAGCCGCTGTCGCCCCAACCAATCAGCTTTAATTCAGGATCAACCGCACGCAGCGTCTTTGCAAATTCCGCGGTTTTCTTCGCCGCCGTCAGGTTATCAAACCCTTTGCCCGGTCGATACGAAGTTTCATTGCCAATCTGCCAATGTTTGATGGTCAATGGTTCCTTGAAGCCGTGTGCGATTCGCTCTTTATTAGACGGATTGTTACAATAGTCCACCCAATCGGCTGCTTCTTTCGCATCACCTCTTCTGTCCTCACCTCTGCCATTTGTTGCGTAGCGAGGGAGGCCATCCGATTCAAAATTTACACACACCAGCGGTTCGGCATTTCCAACGCGCCTGCAGAAGTCAACAAACTCTGCCGTACCTATCTGGCTTGTTTCCATGCCGCCCCAATCGGTATTAAAAAAGGGTACGCGCTTGTTACGGGGTCCAACTCCTTCACGCCATTTGTAGTAAGCGCTCATATTTCCGCCCCACCTCATCATACCCGGAGAAAGTTCTTTCGTAACATTAATTACAGTTGGCTTCCAGTCATTTGTCGCATGATCCCACGCCGCCTCCACCGAGCTATCGGTGGTGCCAAGCGGTTCCATGAACTGCATATACAAATAGGGGCTCAATTCAAATAACGGAGTTGCATCAACCTCGATAACACCGGTAGACGATGTCAACACCTTTGATGCCGCCACCTTGTTTTCGAAAGCAACAGAGGCGCCACTTAAGCCGCCTATTTTAAGAAAATGTCTTCTTTGCATAGAAATTTCGTAGGCTTACTTTTATTAGGCTTGGGGCTTTCTGTAAAGAATATTTGATCCTTGTTTCGGCACGACTTTCCGAGTTTGATATCATCACAGATTGTTTTCCTTCGCCTTCAAATTCCGGTAAACTCCTTCGTCATTTTATCCCTGCGAACATTAAATATAGGAATTTCCTTTTTCGGAATTCCCCCAGGGGTCTGCGACGATCTGAATTGATGACAGAAGATCGTCGCAAGATCGGCTCACTTGTTCAGAAGAAGGATAAAATCTTATTTGGACTTTGCGAGTTTGGGATTGGCGCCAACCGTCTCCAGGATTCCCACCAATATCGTTTTCCAGACCAGGTTAAAAAAGGACTTGTCTGTTTCCCGGACAAACTGCCCGTTGGGATTTCTCGGCTTTTCATTACCGGAAGGATTGTTGTCTTTAAGAACAAAGGAATTGATCACAAAACCCAGCAGATTCCGTTGCTTCAATCCACCTTTACTGTCACTATCCTTTTTAAGTGGTGTGATTTTAAGATCGTCATAAAGTAAAAGAACGTTTCCTTTACCCAGCTTGTCATTACCGTCGACATGGGCTTCCAGCCTTTTTATGTTTAGACTTTGGATACTAAACAATCCTAATCCATTTGCCACCTTTTCAAGCTGTTCTTTATCTATTCCTGTTAATTTCATATCCACCTGAAAGTTTCCTTCCTTATAATGTGCAAGATCGAAGGAGAATTCACTTTGCAGTGGGGCATCATGCATAAAGAAAGTTTGTGCGCTTACTCTCATAAATTGATCTTTTCTGATCTCCCCTGCCTGATTGGTAATGTTTGAAATAGTACCGCTGGTATTATCAAAATAAATTTCAGCGGACTTCCCAGACTTCGGATTGTATTCTTCATACTGCAGATCCAGGTGGGCGACCTTTATCTTATCAATCTGCACGGGAAGCTTCAGCTTCATCAAAAGCTGATGAGGATAATTACCCACTTTAGTTTTTGGAGGCGCGGGAAGGGCACGGTTCAGGAAAACCTTGACCCTGCTGTCCGAAATCTTCATCGTGTCGGCAGTCAAGCCATCCTCATTTAAAAGATCCCACCAGTTGATCTGGTTGATTCCAATACTCTTTACCGTGATATCGTATTGTTCCTTGCGGAAACCGGAGGCCTTATCAAAAGCAGTTCTGCTCATTGCTGGTTTCAGCGAAAAACCCCTAATCTCCATCATATTCTTAGGAGCAGAGATGCTGACGGCATCGGCTTTTAAAAAGTAAGACCCGTCTGATGTGCGATATGAATAATCTTTCAATGAAATAAGCGCTTCTTTGGCGAAAAGAAACCGCGTTGTATCATACTCAGTAGTTGCATCGATTAGTATTTTATTAAAGTGGATTGACACATCTTTCACCTCTGACTTTTTATTTGTCGCCGCCAGATTGTGATGAATAAGGTCAGCGTCTTTTATCAATAGAGTATCGAGTGAAAATGAGCTGATCTGATCCGCGAGTTTCTTATGAAGTGATGTGGTGTCCTTTCTTTTCTCGGAGTTGTATTTTCTTTTTTTATGAAATACTTCAATTGTTGGGTTGTCGATATTAAGCTGGTTTAAATGGATCGATTTTGTGTCCAGCAAATCGGCGGGATCCAGCCCATCAATATAAAGGGAATGCAATGTTATCCTGAAAATATCATCCGGAGCCCCTTCCGCAGCATCCATTTTTATCAGTACGGATGAGTCGACTTCAAGTGAAGCGTTCACAAGGCCGATTCTTGCTTTCACTACATCCACTTCAATTCCTTCAATATTGAGGCGGTACAGACTGTCGGAGCCTTTGCGAACCAGCGATTGCAGCTTGGCAATTATTTGAGGTTCGAAATCTTTCAGCTTTCCTGTTCGTAAATAGATAAGGATGCCGGCTGCAAGAACAGCGATTACTAATAAGGATATGAGATATTTTCTTTTCATGATGCCAGACCTATCGTCTGGCACACACTATTAAAAAAATCATACCCACAATGTGTATCGGGATATTAATAGGTAAAGGGCCTTCCCAAATGCTCAATCCACAGGTTTGATTGGTTCAGACAATCTCGAAATGGCCTGAAAAATGAATGTTACGAAATTCCCTGTATTTGGTCTGGTTTTTTGTACAAGGATCATTCACTCATCCGAGCCAGAAACCTTATTTCGGGATATACCCATATTCAATCCAAATAATGTAATGATATTATCCGCTTCCAGAAAATTTTTACCAACCGTACCCACCAATGCGAAGTACTGATTCAGTTGGTAAACGGCGCTAAGGCTTACGCGCGAAGTGGACGATCTGGATGCGATATCCCGTCGCTTGACTACCTCAAAAGACAGGTTCATATTCTTGCCTTCGTAATTCAATGCCATTCCATAGTCAACAAAAGCAGAATCCCGGGATGACAATTTAGGATCGTACGACGACCAGGCATACCTGACTACTCCAACAAAATCCAGAATCGTGTTCGAAGGCGACCATCTGAGGTTTGCCCAAATTCCCGATTTGTTCGACTTTAAGCCCTTGAAAGAATTTGCAGTTGAAGAAGCGAGTACCGCACCAGCGATTTCGACCACAAACAACCCCCGCTTTTCGGCCTTGTCTAGTTCGGCATTTGCCAATTTGAGTTTTTGGGTGTCGATCTTTTGGTCTGGCCCAAGGTTAGTGAGGATGTTTATGATTGCTGTCTCATGGTCAACCAGTTTTTGGCGTTGTTCTTTTGAATAGAGTCTCAATACCTGAGATCGGAAACCAACGGTAAGGTTCGAGGAAGTATCGGTTTTAAAGGTGGCTCCCGACAGGTTGAAAGTTTCTAAAATTGGAGTTTTCAGATTTATCCATTTCTGATAGGTTAGATCCGGTCGGTCGGTTAACCAATATGGTGTCACCTCAACAGCCCCTCCCTGGTATAAGTTCAATAGGGTTGCACCGAATGCTTTAGGCACCGTTGGCTTTTCTACAGAGGAGGGTGCCTTGTCGGCAAGGACAAGTCCAGGCGAAGACGGGATAAAGAGATCACTGATATCCTGCGTAAATCCCTTGCCGTATCCTGCAAGGATTACAAAAATGATTGTTGCTATTTTCTTCATCATAATATGGAGAAAGTATAATAAGCCGAACTTGATAAAACGTCATTGTGTTCCGTTAACTCGTCTTTTACCACAAACGATTTTATTTCGTTGCCGTTCTCTTCGAAAAATTTGTGTGTAAATACCACTCTGTTGTTGATTGGATTGGAGTCGATAATATTGGTTCGGATCACCAGGCATTTTCCATTCAAACTGTTAACATCATCAAAACTTAGATTTTTTATCCTTCCTTTTTTAAAGGGATCGGAATCTCCCTCGAATTGCAATATGGCGCCTCCAATTTGCCGGTTGCCTACCGTCACAGTCAAAAATATTTTCGCAACACCCTGGAGGGTTATTGTTTGCAGCGGTTCAGTTCTTTCAATAATTTTCATATGTTAGTTTTCGGTTTGATAATGATGTTGGTCGTTTGACATTCAACTTTGCACCGGGGGACCGATGAATCTGGAATACACCCATCCTTCCAAATCCATGATGCCATTGACTGTCGCCCGAACTTCTACAAAACTCCAATTGCCTTCGGTTTTTAACACTGATATCGGTGTTCCTTTGGGAAGAGGGGCTGTCAGTACCTGATAAGTGGTTCCCGGGCCGCTCCTGATATTAGCTTCCTGGCTGATTTTATACTCGTCGAGCAATTCATTTTTCCTCCCCATCACTTTTGCTCTAAAGCTCGCCATTGGAAACGCAGGCCCCGGATCAGATTTCCGAAATGGAGAAATTTCATCATGTCCTACAACATCAAATAGGTTATAGGTCCGGGCTAATAATGTGCTTACTTCAATCGCCCTTTCCAACTGCCTGCCACTGTATTCCTGCCAGCCGTTCGTTGTCGTTTCATTTTTGTGGGTTGCAACTATGACCTCTGCATTTTTTATTAAGGTCCTATCCAGCTGAGAGCGCCAGGAACTACCGTTTTTGATGAGCTTACCCGCGTTTACCAATTCTATCCCTACGGCAAATCGATTTAAACCCGACAAACCTTTCCATTGCGATTGCCCCGCATGCCATGTTATTATATTGAAAGGAGCAAATTGAGTTATAGCTCCGTTCCTGGCAATTAGCAAGTGTGCCGATACCTGTGACTGGGGATTCAGGAACCAATCGATTGTAGATTGAGGGTTGGAAGTCCCTGTATAGTGAATTACGAGATACTGCGGTTTGTATTTTCCACCAGTGTGTGGAGTAGCTCGAAAAGGCATAGGTGCACCGTCGTCTTCAAAAAGCAAGTGATTTTTGATGAACATAGCTTTGGCTTAGAAAAAAAGACTACCCGTTCGAATCATTCAAACAAAAACTAATAGCAAAACCTTTACCGGAGAATATTCGTTATCAGAAGGGGATAGATTGGCTTTAAGGATAAGGGGAACTAAGGGGAATTAAAAATATGCTTTTTTGGTGTCAATTTGTAAACAAGGGAATTTTTTTTTCAAAGACTCCTAGCTTAGTTTCAAATCCTATTTTTTCACCAGCTTCAATACTTTCCTATTGGTTCCACTTATTACTGAAACAAAATACTCCCCTGCAGCATACATCGCTATCGGCAAATTTATTTGAGATTGATTGTTACTGTAAGTGCTCCATAGAGTCTTACCGGATATATCTGTAATGGTAACCCTAGTACCCGACGTATTACCAGTAATCATCAACGAGGTATTATTTTGTGATGGATTTGGGTAGAGTACCGCATCAAATCCGGATCTTACATCGGGTGAAACAAATGAAGAACTTATATTCGTCGCGGAAAAAGATCCCCTGCCCGCGTTACCCTTATAAAGTTCTATTCCATATTTATAGGTACTTCCTGCGAAAAACAGTTTATCGCCAACAGCAGTCAGGTTTTCAAGTCCCGATAGTTCGTTGAGACCTTCGTCACTAATAAAATTGGTGTGAGCTGGAGTGCCATCAGACGACCACAGAATGTTGGGATAAGCAGTGTTATTCAAGAAATACAACTTTCCGCCAGCGCTACAAAGGTTAGTATACTCAGTATAAATACTGCCAGGAGAAATGTCCTTAACCATCTTTGTACTCTGCATGGTGCCATTACTCTTCCATATTTCATTGCCATTTATCCCATCATCTGCGGTAAAATATAAAGTACCATCAACGTCTGTCAGATTATTTGGATATGAACCCAAAGTCGTATTAATATCTTTTACCAATACAGTACCCGCCGCTGTGCCGTTCGTCTTCCATAGTTCATCGTAATACGTGGAAAAATCGTGTGCGCTGAGATACAGGATGCCTTTTGATTCGCAGAAAAAATGTTGGGGTTGGGTATTAAAATAGGAATAATAAAAAGCGGGCGTAATGTTTTTTAGCAATATTGTTCCTTTCGCACTTCCGTCGCTTTTCCATAAACCAGTTATAAAAGAGCCGTCAAATGCCCCAAAATAGACTTCATTCTTATAAACGAATAAATTATAAGGATCCGATCCACCATTACCTGCTGCAATGTCCTTGACCATCTTTGTACCAGCCTTCGTGCCATCGCTTTTCCACAATTCGTAGCCGTTTGTGAGGTCCCCACCAATAAAGAAAACCAGCTTTCCTGCTACTGCCAGATAATTATTGAAATAAAAGGACAAGCTCTTGGTCAACATAAATGTGCCTGCATTCGTCCCATCGCTTCGCCATAATTCCTGTTCCGATGTTCGCCTGTCGCCCAGGGTATAATATATCAGCCCCCTATCTGTTACATTATAGTTTACGACAAAAAAGTTATCCCGGTTTATATATGGTGTTACTCTTTTAAAGCCCGACGAAGTCCCGTTGGTGGTGCAGATAGCAGTGCCAATACTGTTATCATCGATGAAATAAGTTACACTGTTCTTATAGAGAAAATTGTTAGGGTATGACGCAGTTTTCGCCGGGATAAATGTCATTTAAGAGTCCGGTGCCTTCTTTTGTGCCATCGGATCTGATACAATTCAGCGCCCGTTTCTGGCGTTAATGCATTAAATACCAGTCCATTTTTAGTCCGACCCATACCCTTGAAGAAAAAATTCGATCCTGCATATGAACTATTGGTCGTAGTGGTATTGATATCTTTTACCAAAGTAGTTCCTGACGCCGAGGTCGACCACAACTCATTACCGGAACGATTGGTATTGGCTCTGAACAGCAACCTGCCATTGCAAAATGTAAGGTCGCCCGGAAAAGAACTACTGGTACCCGCGTTGATGTCACGAACTAAAATAGTACCGCCACCTGTGCCGT
The DNA here is from genome assembly GCA_963808065.1 of uncultured Chitinophagaceae bacterium. Lineage (GTDB taxonomy): Bacteria > Bacteroidota > Bacteroidia > Chitinophagales > Chitinophagaceae > Flavitalea. The sequence continues at coordinate 1,848,220 of CAWEEK010000001.1, read as the reverse complement.
CACTTTTCCATAATTCATCTCCATAAATATCATCGTGCTTCGCAAAATAGAATTTGCCATTTGCATTGTAGAAATTATAAACATAGGCATTGACATTCGCCTCAAAACTTTTTATCAGTCTTGTTTGAGCTGTCGCCCCATTTGACATCCATAATTCATCGTGGATGCCGCCTATTGAACTGACCACTTTCAAAACCAATTTATTGTTGACAACGGCCATATCCACCGGAACGAAAAAGTGTGAACCACCAGGATCGTCCGCGAAGTTCTTTAACAACTGTTATCCCGCTCGGGTTAGTCGCGTCGTATTTATAAAGTCCGCCTGTTCCTGTGAAGGGTATTTTCGAGCCAGACAGGTACAGGACATTGTTCAATATCCTGAATGGAAAGTTGTTATAAATATTCATGTAGTCGGTCCTTAGAAAAACGTCATTGAAACCCGCGGCATATTTGGTACCAGCCTCCGTTCCATCCGAACTCCATAGCCTCCGTCCGGTTCCGTCGTCTACAGAAAAATAAAGTTTATGGTTGTATTCAGTGAGTTGCATGGGGGCCGAACTCTCAGTTCCGAACCCAAAGTATCCGGTTTCCTTAACCACGTAGGTTCCGGCTTCTGTGCCGTCGCTTCTGAAAAGCTGATAACCGGTATTTAAGGTGAAGGCAATAAACCACGCGAGTTTGTTTGCACCAGTAAGTTCAAGTATGTTATACCCAATTCCGGATTCTTCAATGTCTTTTATCAAAATAGTTCCTTCCGCTCGTGCCATTCGTTTTCCACAACTGGGCATTAAAATCACTTGCAGTTGCAAAAAAAACGGATCCATTAATAAGAACAAACTGGCGGGGATAACTACCAAAGCTGCCTTCTACAATATCCATCACCAGGTGTGTTCCGGCACTTGTACCATCAGAAATCCAAAGTTCCTGACCAAGCTCAGCCGTTTCAGCCGAGAAGTACAGCAAATTATTCGCAGTAATAATACCATCTCCGTGAGAGCCGGCTTCACCGGGATTAATATCTTTTACCATGTATGTACCAGCTTGCGTACCATCACTTCTCCAAAGTTCCCGGCCATGCCTTCCGTCATCTGCAAAAAAATAACTCACATTCTTTCGCACGGCAAAGCTGTTCTGTGCATTCAGGGGAGAATTTGCGGGATTGCTTTCAGATAGTGTATTTAAGTCTTTGGTCAGGTGAACATCTATATCCCTGTTCTTATGATTTGAGTGTCTGCCACGCTTTTCCGATTCGAATCCATCCCTTATTTCCGAGCGTTGTCCAGGAGTGTGAACGACTGTATTTTTAGAGATGGCATCATAAGTTGTGTATGGAAGATCCATCTTTTTTCGATCGTTATTCTTACCGGTAGCCCTACTTATCGGATCTACAACCGGCGGCGACACTTTCATCCCAAACGCTATACCTTTTGGTTTTCCCGGCGTCGGATAAATGGGTTTTTGAGCATTAACATTTTCTGCTGCATAAAACACCAGCAGGCTAATTAATAGAAATTTACATTTCATAAACTTCGGGGGTTTAGGAAGTTATCAGAAGGTTCTATCTGACTTCCGGTCAGAGAAGGTAAACAGTAAAACATTTGCTGGAGCACGGGGGAAATCTGGCATTCTTCAGTAAACACACCTATAGATGCGAGAACAAAAACGCATTGGCAGATTTGATGGCTTCTGATTTAACAGGCCATAAAAAGTAAATAAGATTTTGTAGGGGAAGAATTGGAGTTCTCGTACTCCTGATGTATTGAATATACACAAATAATCGGCACAATTGACCGATGATTCGAGATATTGATTTTAATCATATCGGTCATTGACTACAAGTTCTGGTTTGATAATGTGCGACGACCAATTTTTCCGGCATCGGAAGCTATTTTTTTAATATCCTTTGCAATTGTCTTGCCGTTTTAAACCCACATTGGGCCGCAATGTAATCAATCGTATACTCGGGATTGTTGAGCATTGTGCTGGCATATTCAATCCGTAAAAGTGTTAGATATTCGAGGATGGTAGAACCCGTTTTCTCTTTAAATACTCTGCTAAGATTTCTCGGGCTCATGCCTACCAACGAAGCAAGCGATTCAACGTCATTTTCGCGCGAAAGATTATCAATCAGGTAATCCTGCACTTCATGCACCTGCGGGTTGATATGATTCCTGTAATCCAGGTAAATGCTTTGCTGTTTGTGTTTGCCGCTTCTCCTGTGGTAAACTACCAGTCCTCTTGCTACTTTGTGTGTAAAAAGGGGACCTTTTAAATCTTCCAGTATGGCCAATGCCAGATCGATGCCAGCACTGATGCCCGCACTCGTGTAAACATTATTACTTTTTACGTATAAAATGTCCGCCGCAACTCTCGCCTGTGGAAACAGCGTTTGCAAGGCCTTTACCCTCCTCCAATGGGTCGTACATTCGGTGTCTTTCAACAAACCCGCATACCCTAAAGCAAAAGCGCCGTTGCAAATCGAACAGACAATGACTTTTTTTTCCGAACATTCCTTTAACCATTTGAAAAATTCTCTTTCCGCCCTGAAAGCAATACTCTCTATGTACGTCATATCCATGCCTGGTACAAACACAAAATCGCCTTCCTTCAATTTCGCGGTCTTAAAATTCGCCACTTTCCCAAAGCCAAGTCCCGAAGTACTTACGGGCTTCTCCTGATAATTATAAAACTCGATATCAATCTCAAGACCATAAAACTTCGCTTCGGTAAAAACCTGCACAGGCCCTGCCAGGTCCAATAATTCAACAGTAGGGGGAATAATAAAGGCGAACTTCTGCATATTCCTGAATGATTAAAGTGTCAACTAAAGGTAGACAGAAGTGAGAGTACTCAACGGACAAGTTGAGGTCAATTACAGACAATCCAAGGTTGTTGTCAAGTTATTTTAATATTTCACAACTAGCGCCCAGGGTATTCATTCAAATATTAAAAATTGATCAGGCAATAAATATCTGTCGTAACATGACCTTGGCTTAGTTCACATGGTGCATCGCATGAAGAAGCACATTGCTTTCTTGATACGCATCGAGGCATTGGGTGGAGCAAAAAACCAGCTGATCTGCATTTGAATTACGGAATGCATTTTCCGGGTGTAGTATTCGCATCCGGCATACAGGATCAATATGATTGGTCTGCATTTTTCCTAAGTCAATTTCAAAAATTTCCTTTTCCAGGCTAAAGTTTTTAAACTGGTGCGTCCCCCGGGATTTGAAAGTGCAGTGTGCCTTGTCACGGACTGAGTTTACAAATTCGTCAGAACCATAAAAGGTTCCGGCAGCTGCCTTGCGGGCAATTCTGGCTACCATATTTACCGTAGATCCAAAATAGTTTCCTCCCCGTTTCAACACCTTTCCAAAATGCAATCCACCATGGACCTGCAGAAAATACTCTTCATTTGCAGTTTTAGTCGCTAACCGCCGAGCAGTAGCAAGTATCACATCGGAAGAATCCGAAACGAACATAATTTCATCTCCGGTTTGCTGGTGCACCTTGCAATCGCCAACCAGGCTTTTCTCTGCGATAGACATATACCTGTCAATTAGATTTGCAGCCGCAACCGCACCATGCCTTTCTGTGAGCGCACTGTACCCAGATAAATCAGCCATCATGATGGCTACGTTCTTTTCCATGACGATTGTTTATATTTTTATGCACGCCGATGATTGAATACAATAGGGCCATGCTTACCAATACCAGTTATTTAGTCGTCACGAATCTATTTTTACCTGTTGTTTTTAACAGAAACGCTTCCACCGACGATCTCAAAGCTTCTTCAGATAATTCACCAGACGTTTTCCCGGGCAATTCGATTATCGCATTCTTCGATTTGTCTACACGCTCGAAAGGCGAGCTTCTGTGAGGTGATACATGATGTATTTGAAGAATTACCACTAGGGGTAGCATGGCAATCAGGGCAAATACTTGCGCTACGAATACTGTCTTTTTCATTTTGTTTTATTTTATTTGTTTTTTGATGATGTAAAAGTATCCTGGTTCTTAAGGCCATAAAGGACACCCTGACGTCAAAAACGGACAAACAAATTCTTGAAGCATCCGATGGTCAAACATAGGCACAGACCTACTAGTCGAATGGGCTTCCCGGCCACATTCGTAAACAAGACATTTTGCTTACAAGGAAAAAGAGTTGAAAGAATGCATCAGTTTCGATAAAACCTTATAACTTATTTAAGAATGAGACCAATTGTCCAGATATCACTAGATCTTACAAACATCGACGAGGCGCTGGAAACGGCCAGCATTGCTATGCGTGCCGGTGTCGACTGGCTAGAGGCTGGTACCCCACTTATACTTGCCGAAGGACTGCATGGGGTGAGAAAGCTCAGGCAGGCATTTCCCGGCGTTCCAATAGTTGCCGATCTTAAAACAATGGACGGCGGATACCTTGAGGCTGAAATGATGGCGAAGGCAGGTGCCACCCATGTTGTGGTTATGGCCCGCGCCCATGAGGAAACCATAAAGTGTGTGGTGAAGGCCGGTGAGGATCTCGGTGTTAAAGTAATGGGCGACAACCTGGGCTGTCCTGACATGATAGCCGCGGCAAAATGGCTTGAGGACCTTGGCTGCGACTTCGTGATCCATCATATCGGTTATGACGAGCGTCGCGGCATTGCAGCAACCGGACGAAGAATGCCAAGCCCTTTAGACCAACTCAGGGATGTGGTCGCCGCTGTCAGTGTTCCTGTACAGGCGGTTGGCGGCCTAACGCTTGAACAGGCGATTCTTTGTCCCTCATATGGCGCACCGCTTGTTGTATTGGGGGCACCGCTCACCATCGACGCAGATCAATTCAGGATGGCGGATGGCGACCTTGAAGCCTCGCTCACGATGATCTGCAAGGCGATTCATGATGGAATGGGAACGAAGCATTGAAACACCTGAATTGATAAACTCCCTCTCGAGACGTAGTCAGTCGAGACAAGGGAATTGAGCAACCTGTGATGGGCAACTCAGGCACTCGCAGCAAGATCGCAGTTCAGACAGCCGTTGAAAGAGAATTTATTCTACCCGGACTAAAGCCGAATCGTTTTTTAAACTCTGCGCAAAAGCTACTCACCCGAAAAATAGTCGTTGGGGCACAGACGCAAAATACGGAAAGCCGATGTCGGCGGTGGCGGGGAAAATGTTGTATCGACTCGCTCCTTCGAGAATCAATCCCAATCCCAATGGTAGACTGCTGGTAGTTGAGCCTTCCGCGGCATCACCCGAATGCGGTATGATCCGTTTGTATACCTGGGGTGAGTTTTAACGTCTATTGTTTAACGTGATGTCAAACTCAATTTATCAACAAAAAAACTTGTTATTATGTGGATTGGTTCAATCAGACTGGTTGTTCATACAAAAGACTCCCCAACTGCGGGAACTGACAGCCTTGTAGAATTTAGCGTTCTAAGAAACGGCCTCGCCCTGCATACCTATAAATTAGACTACCCCACCGAGAACGATCTTGAGCGCGGGGCCATTCGAAATTACAACTACATGGGTCCCACAAAACTTCCTCGTAAAAATGACCAAACTCCACCGCTTGACCCTGGGATTGGCCAAAATCCCATGCCCTATCCAGACTATGGTTTTGAGTTCTCGAATGGTTTAAGTGGCCATCTTACCCTCCGTCTGCGCACAAAAGGCAGTGACATGTGGATGAAAGACAATGTCGATTTGTATGTCAGGCAAATTCGTGAAGTAGCGACCAGCTTCGATACATTTTCCTGGGTGGAGGACTCTGCCTGGACCTACATTTCAAGCTGGAAGCAAGACGTGCAGATGAGCACGGATTCCGATGAAGGTCACACTGCCTGGAACCTGAACCTTACTTAGTTTGTCGGCCATTTCAATCCGTGTCACTTTCCGGTTTGTTGCTCTTCCGATTTCTTTCCATGCTGAATTGTGCTCTTAATCTATATAGTTCTTCGGTCGGCCCGCGGTGGATTTCCCCGCGGGCTTCCTGTGCGACTGCAATAAAAGACGATCATTCCTCGCTCGCTCTGTAACTCAATATGCACGATTGAGGCTTGTTCGGAACCAGTTTTGACGCTCCCGAAGGATTTTTGCCAGATTGATATAAATCATATACCTTCTCTCTTTATCACCCACATTTTACTTTTTATGAGACCCCTCCTCCTGTTCGCCATGGTGACCGCTATTGCCTGCAATCCCCAAAACAAAGAAGAAACCGCCACCTCCGACTCAACATCAACCTCAACCTCATCCGCCGACACCTCACAAAAATCCGAGGTCACGCTTCCATACCAAGCGCACTACTCCGCGAAATTCGAAATGGGAAAACCCGAGCATGTCAGGATCATTGGGGAACTCTGGAAGAGCTTTGATAACAATACACTGGACGATTGCAAAAAATACTTTTCCGACACGGCATATATGTTGTTTGCCGATGGTGCCGAATTACGCGGATCCGCGGACAGTATTATTAATGCCACAAAACATGTGAGAGGCAAGTACTCCAAAGTCCGTAGCGAGGTGGCTGCCTGGTTTCCGATAAAAAGTACAGATAAAAATGAGCATTGGGTAGGCGTGTGGGGCTGGGAAGTGGACACGCAGAAAGGCAAAACCGATTCGGTGAATCTTCACGAAATCTGGCAGTTCAATACCGACGATAAGATCGTAGCTATGCGGCAATTCGCTGGCAAAATGCCGAAGCCCAAAAAATAAGTCGGATTTATTTCAGAAGCCGTCCTTGTTAGTAAAACTTGCATAGAAAACATCGGGGCAAGGAGGATACGCCTCTGCTAATGCACCCTGTTGCATCCTCCTCGAAAGCTTCAAAATCAAATGGCTTCTTTTCGATATTGCGTCAATTTAAAGTTGGCTAACTTCAAACTGTCACAGTTTGAGGAATACTCTCCGCCCCGGGCAGGATGCAGGTTATAGACCGATTAGACTCGCCAGAAGCTCGTGACATTTCCTGGATTCATTAACCATAAGTCAAGATGAAAAACTCTCTTTCAGCGTGCTCCGTTCTTTCCATTTTGCTTCTATTTCTCCTAAGCGCTGATATTTCCTTCGGCCAGGCTCAACGAACCATTTGGCTTACCTCTTTGGATCTGGAAAAAATGCACCAGACCTCCGGCAAGCCCAAAATATACACTGACACCAGCAGGGCACCTATGTCGATAGCAAACCAATCATTTAAAAACGGCCTGGGAACGACCGCAAAAAGCCTGATCTGGCTGGAAGTTAAGAAAGGCGTTCAGCAATTTGCGGCATTTGTGGGTATCGATGACTCGAGCAGTAAAGAGAACGTTGCTAATTATCACTTCCAGGTTTTTGGCGACGGTCGTAAGCTGTGGGAATCCGGGCCGATGAAGTACGGCGATCGTGCTAAAAAGATCGAGGTCGACATACATGACGTGCAATTATTGCTTCTAATGGTTGTGTCTGCTGAAAACAGCCGTCACATCCAGGGCGACTGGGCTGAAGCGCGATTTGTCGGAACAGGCAGCTCACCTGTAGTAACAGGTCCTCCTTCTGAAGAAACTGTCATACTTACTCCCAAACCCAGGGCGGCACCACGGATCAATGGCCCTAAATTATATGGCTGCCGTCCCGGTAGTCCTTTTTTGTATCGCATACCCGCTACTGGTATAAGGCCAATGAAGTTCTCTTCCAGGAATCTGCCTACAGGACTTAAACTTGATCCAGCCAGCGGTATTATTACCGGTTCACTGGAAAAACGCGGCGAATACAATGTCGTATTGAGATCTGAGAATGATAGTGGAACAGATTCACGAAATCTCAAAATTGCATGTGGCGATAAGCTGGCGCTCACTCCTCACATGGGCTGGAACGATTGGTATGCGCATTATGACAGGATAACGGACCGCATGATGCGAGAGGCCGCTGACATTCTCATTTCCACAGGCATGGCTGACGTGGGATATGAATATGTGAATATTGATGATTGCTGGATGAATGCAGAAAAGCACCAGGACAGCGGTCGCATTGGGCCCGCACGGGATAAAAGTGGTAACATCTTGCCGAATTCATATTTCCCGGATATGAAGGGATTGACCGATTATATTCACGGTAAGGGACTCAAGGCGGGGATCTATACTTCGCCCGGCCCTGCAACCTGTGCAGGCTTTACGGGCAGTTACGGGCATGAAGCCCAGGACGTGCAACAATTTGCAAATTGGGGATTTGACTTTCTAAAATATGATTTCTGTTCTTATGGTAAGGTGCTCGGCAGCAAACCGTACACAAGTGAAATGCATCAAAAGCCCTACCGACTGGTAGGCTCATTGCTGAAAAAACAGAAAAGAGACATCATTTATAATCTATGCCAGTATGGTATGGACAGTGTTTGGCAATGGGGTGCGAAAGTCGGTGGGCAGTCCTGGCGCACGGCTGGTGATTTAGGATTTGGCCTCGATGGCATTTTTGAAGTTGCCCTGAAAAATGCCGAAATAGGTAGATGGAACAAGCCCGGCGAATGGAACGATCCCGACTATTTGCAAATCGGATATGTCGGAAGTGCCTTTCAAACAGGACTACCTGAGATCACCAGTTTAACGCCAACCGAACAATATTCATTTATGTCTCTTTGGAGTCTCCTCTCCGCCCCGTTGATTTATAGCGGCGACCTTACAAAACTGAACGATTTCACATTGAACATACTTTGTAATACTGAGGTAATAGACATCAACCAGGATCCATTAGGCAAATGCGCGACAGTTGTCACACTATCGGACAACACGTTCACCATGATAAAGACCATGGATGACGGCAGCAGGGCGATCGGTTTATGCAATAAGGGGGAATGGCCTCAGAACATCACCTTGCGTTGGACCGATTTGAAAATTGAACCAAACCAGCGTCTTCGCGATGTCTGGCGTCAACAGGATCTCGGTAGTTTCCGGAACGACTTCTCTATCAGGGTACCCCGGCATGGGGTAGTACTGCTTCGTACCGCCCCGGTAAAAAAATAGTGGCATCTTCAGTAATTGTAGGAAATCGCGAGTATACAAAAGGGCATTTTACTTTGCAGTCATACCCAAGAAGATATTGTAAATCTTCCATTATTTTTGAAGGATGCCACATGATTTAATCTTCAAAAATATATCGCAAGCACATTGACCTTGACAAAGACGAAATGAACATTTTTACAGCGTTGATTACAAAGAAGAATGTTTCAAAAAAGACCTTGCTCTTAAAAGAAGGGCAGGTTTGTAAATACATAAATTTTGTTGATAGCGGAGCTCTAAGAGCCTATCATGTAGACAAAGAAGGCAAAGAAGCCACAATAATGTTTGCAGTGGCCGATTGGTGGGTGACAGATATGTTTTGCTTTCTGAACAAAAAGCCGGCAATGATGTATATAGAAGCAATCGAGGACAGTTGCATCCTTCAATTGAGTAAAGAACATTTGGAAAAATTGTATTCCAATGTGCCAAAGTTTGAAAGATTTTTCAGAATACTTATGCAGAACGCTTACACAAGAGAGCAATTAAGAGTGATTGAAAATTTGTCATTGTCAGCAGAAGACAGGTATGATAGCTTTCTGAACAAATATCCACACATTGCCAACGTGGTTACCCAAAAACAAATTGCCTCCTACTTAGGCATTACACCTGAGTTTTTAAGTTCGATCAGGAAAAATAAAAGCAAAAGAACTTCTTAATCTACCTTAACTCCCGAGCGAAAACTTCTACCGTCCTTTGTGAAACTAAAAATTTACAACCATGCTCATACTAATTGCAGGGCCGTACAGGAGTGGCACAAATGACGATGCAACCCTAATGCAGAAAAACTTAAACAATCTTGAATCTGTTGCGTTACCGTTATTCAGAAAAGGACACGTTCCGGTGATTGGGGAATGGGTAGCTTTGCCATTAATTCATCTTGCGGGCTCTACCAAAACCGGGGACGAAGCGTGGGTAGAAGTTCAGTACCCGATCGCTCACAGGCTTCTGGAAAAATGTGACGCGGTGCTTCGCATTCAGGGCGCCTCAAAGGGAGCGGATGAAGACGTGAGAATAGCCACGGAACGAGGCCTGAAAATTTACTACAGTTTAGAAGATGTACCTAACGCAGAATAACAACTATGGAATTATTCCTTTTTATCAGAACGATAAATAACAGGAAGACTCCAATTATATTTTACTGCTATCAACCGAACGAGCACAATCGTTGATATGCATATTGCGTCGAGGACCGCTCCCGGTAAGCTCATTTTTAGAAGTACAAAGTATAGGATCCCGCCAAAAATGCAGGCCGTAGCATAAATCTCCTTATGAAAGATGTGGGGAATTTGATTTAAGGTTATGTCTCTTATCAACCCACCAAAACAGGCTGTTATTGTTCCCAGGGCAACACACAATCCCGGAGAGAAATCAAAATCAATTCCCTTATGAATTCCAAGTACAGTAAAAAAACCAATACCTATCGAATCAAACAGCAGTAAGATCCTTCGATAATCCTTGATCCGCTGATAGAACAATATAGCAATGGAAGCGCTGAGGAAAATCACAATACTGTAATTACCAGAACGCATCCAGGTGACAGGAAAATCACCAATGATCACGTCACGAATGGTTCCGCCTCCAATTGCGGTAATAAACGCGATGATAAAAATGCCAAAAATATCAAGCTTTTTTTCCATTGCCGCAAAAACGCCTGAAATGCTGAAAGCCGCCGTTCCTAATATATCAATTAAAGTGAAAACCTCGCTTTTCATATCGAGCTGCTTAGTGCCAATTTGCCGGCAATAACCAAAAATAATGAACCAAATTCTCGTTCACCCTAATTTCTTCATAGTCGCCTTCTCACTTTGGAAACTGCTTTGGATGGGTCGTGTTGAGTTGAAAGATGTTTTTGCAGAAGGAAAAATTTCAGTAAATTCAAAAAATAAACCGCGAATATGCATAAAATGCTCGTTCTGTCCTTAGTTATTCTTGTTATAGCATTCTGTTCTTTAAGTTTTATTGACGAACCGAAATTTAAGAATCTAAAAGTGTTAGACAAGAACATCAGTAATGATGAACTGGAAATAATCATGAAACAATTTAAGACTGCTTTGGGTGTCAAATGCAGTTTTTGTCATATCGAAAGTAAAACAGATCCTAAGAAGCTGGATTTTGCAAGCGATGAAAAAGAGCATAAAGATATTGCGCGCGGTATGATGCGCATGACGAAACGTATTAACAGAAAATATTTCAAGGACGATAAAGAAGGGAAGATCACCTGCTATTCCTGCCACAATGGACAAGAAGAGCCAAAAGATCCTCCCAAGGAAACACTTGATGATTAATAATCTGCCTGCTGGATTGCAAGGATCTATCAGTTATTTCAAGCTCCTGCCAGATCTTAAAAAATCCATTCAGGTCAATTCGCAAAAGAATCGCTGACTGAACGCCCCTGTTTCAAATCCTCCCGGATAATTTAATGATCGTGGATCAAAAAAAGCATGATCAATTCAAGGGTATGATACGTTTCCTGAATAATTTGTTGTCCTTCAAATTCTTCATTTCGAAAATCTCCCCGCGTTTGAATCACGCAAAAAATATTCTATAGAAAGAAATTTCTGTAGTTTTTGCTCAGAATAATGAGATAAAAGTTTTTTTCAATACCTTTTAACTTTCAGGAAAGAGGATATTCATGGCTAATCCTTAAAGAGAAGAAGCTTTGAGTGAATTTGCTCAAACTTAAGGGTAAGCTGATCTTATACTTTTCAAATTGAACATCATGAACAAGAATAAAAACCAAATTAGGGATCGTCGGTCGTTTTTGAAAAATTCAGGCATTGCCTTGATCGGCAGTACGCTTGCTTATCATTCCGGTATGTCGGCTCCATTGGGTAATACAAAAAAAGCTACACTTAAAGTTGGCCTGATTGGTTGTGGCGGCAGAGGAACAGGTGCTGCCTTACAGGCATTGCAAGCCGACCCTGATGTGGTATTAACTGCCATGGGTGATGTTTTTCAAGATCGATTAAACGAGTCGTACCAGGAACTCATTAAAGAAGTAAAGGACAAGGTGAAAGTAGACAATCAAAATAAGTTTGTCGGCTTTGACGCCTATTTAAAAGTTATCCAATCAGGAGTAGATGTTGTGTTATTAACTACTCCTCCCGGATTTCGGCCAGATCATTTAATGGCGGCAATTGATGCCGGCAAACACGTTTTTTGTGAAAAGCCCGTTGCTGTTGATGCCCCAGGGGTGCGAAAAGTTTTAGCTGCCGCAAAAAAAGCGCAGGAGAAAAAGCTTTCCTTAGTTTCCGGTTTCTGCTTTCGGTATGATTTAGGCAACCGGGCGTTTTTTGACAAGGTTTTGAAAGGAGACATCGGGGACATCAAAACGGTATCTACGTTTCGTAATGGAGGAGAACTTTGGTATAAGCCCCGTCAGCCGAACTGGTCAAACATGACCAATCAAATGCGCAACTGGTACTATTACAATTGGCTTTCCGGGGATTTTCTCGTTGAAATGGCCGTTCACAGTTTAGATCTGATGTCGTGGGCCATGGGCGACAAAATGCCTCTGAAAGCAACCGGCACGGGTGGTCGACAGGTTCGGGTGGATGATAAGTACGGTAATATTTATGATCATTTTGCTTTGGAGTTTGAGTATGCAAAGGGCGTTAAAGGATTTCACTTTGCCCGGCAGCAGGAAAAAACATCACATCGCAACAGCGTTGATATTCTGGGTACAGACGGTACCGCATTGATAAACGTCGGCAGTAAGCTGGAAATTACCGGGAAACACCCCTGGCAATATACTGGTCCGAAAAACGACATGTACCAAACAGAGCACGATGAACTTTTTGCTTCGATACGCAACGGAAAGCCGATGAATGACGGTGAGTGGATGGCTAACAGTACTATGATTGGCATTTTAGGCCGGATGGTCGCTTATACCGGACAAACAATAACCTGGGAACAAGCTTTAAATTCCAATGAAACTTTAGGACCCAGAACTGAGGACTATGCCTGGGATCTTAACTGGAATGGTCCTCCCATTGCTAAACCGGGCATTTCCCAGTTCAGTTAATGATTTTTCTAAAAATATCCCGAAATGAGATTGATCATTAAAATTGCATTTTTCTTCCTCTTTCTATTGAACCACAATTCCTTCCTGCATGCACAATCCATTGTGTTCGGTAGTGAACTGGAACTTAGCCAGCTTAGGCCGGGTGCAAAGAATAAAGAAAATCCTGTGAACTGGGTAAACGTGAATACAAATCGGGATACCTGGAAAAGAAATAACGATTTACTAATATGTACGGGTAGGCCCATTGGCGTTATGCGGTCAGAAAAGCAATACGAGAATTTCATCCTGCAGGTTGAATGGAAGCATATGGAAGCCGGTGGCAATTCGGGCGTGTTTGTATGGAGCGACGCTAAGCCCGATGAAGAATCCCGTTTACCTGGAGGAGTCGAAGTACAAATGCTGGAACTTGACTGGGTTAATCAGAACGTTCAGGACGGAATAAAACCTCCCATTGCATACGTACATGGTGAACTTTTTGGTGTGGGTGGTGTAGAAACTGTTCCGGATAATCCCAGGGGGACCAGGAGTAAGTCAACGGAAAACCGATGCAAAGGAAAAGGGGAATGGAATAGCTATACGGTTGTATGTACGGATGGAGTTATTAAGCTCTCGGTAAACGGCAAGTTCGTAAACGGCATCAGTAAATCAACCGCAAGAAAAGGGTATCTGTGCCTGGAATCAGAAGGTGCTGAAATTCATTTCCGGAATCTAAGAATTATAGAGTTGCCGTGAGACAATTAGATTGAGTTAATGTCTTCTTCATTCAGTCCTCAGGCTCTTTACGGGATTTGCCAATGCCGCTTTTATCGATTGAAAGCTTACTGTTAATAAAGTTATCAGTAGGGCCAGCAGTGATGCAAATACAAAAACCATCCAGCTGATATTGATCCGGTAATCGTAATTGCTTAGCCAGTTATCGAGGTAATAGTACGCTATCGGGGCCGCAATAATGCCCGAAAGCAGCGACAACAATATGAATTCATTTGACAGCAGGCGCCACAGGTCTGCAACACTGGCACCCAGGACCTTTCGAATGCCAATCTCTTTGGTTCGCTGTTCAGCTACAAAACTTGCCATACCAAATAATCCAAGGCACGAAATAAATATGGCCAGTATCGCAAAGTATGAAGCCAGCTTACCAATACGTTGCTCAGCGTCGAACTTTGAACCAAAGCTTTCATCAACAAACTGATAAGCAAAGGGCACATCAGGTGTATATTTCTTTAACGCCCGCTCGATAGTTTGTAATGCAGAAGATGCGTCTTTATTTGGGTTGAGCCTCGCGATTACGTTGAACGTGTTATCATAATTATCAATATGGTACAATGTTGGCCTTACCGGGTAAAAAGGCGATTCCTGCATGATGTCTTTTACTACGGCAATGATGGTATAGGGCTTGTCATCCCATTTCAATGTCTTACCAACAGGATCGGCAAGACCAATGTACTTGGCAGCTGATTCATTAATGATAAAGGCAGCCGAATCTGTTGCATACTCTCTTGAAAAGTCACGGCCGTCTTTTATGTTCCAGCGAACAGTCTTTCCATAGTCGAATGTCACAGCATTGTTAGGAAAATCAACCGCAAGGTTCGGATCCTTGCCTTCCCAATCGAAGCCGCCGTTGGTATTATACACACCTGTCATCGTGCTGTTCGAGGCCGCCATTTCTTCGAGGGCGCCGGCATTTTTCAAATCGTTTCTTACAGCCTCAAAATGTTGTCTTACTTCATTTTCAAGTCCAAAATTTATCAGACCCCTATTGGAGTAGCCTATCGGCCTATTCTTAGCATACTGAATTTGCTGATACACGATGACTGTTCCTATAATCAACATTACGGACACAGTAAACTGCACCACTACTAAAACTCTCCTCGGGATAGCAGCACCCTTGCCAGCTTTGAATGTACCTTTTAAAACTTTGAGAGGATTGAATGAAGAAAGATATAATGCGGGATAGCTTCCTGCAAGGAGCCCTGTTATCACAATAAAAGCAATGTTCAATAACCAGAAGGCGGGATTGCTCCAGGGCACCACGATTGTTTTCCCTGCCACGCCATTAAACAAAGGCAACAGCAACCCGAGTAGTAAAAGTGAAAAAAGAAATGCCACTATTACGACGACGTAAGACTCCACGAAGAACTGTTTTGTTATCTCCGCGCGTGCGGAACCAACGGCTTTGCGAATGCCAACTTCTTTTGCTCTTTTCTCACTTCTCGCAGTGCTCAAATTCATGAAGTTGATGCAGGCAAGCAACAGAACAAAAATGCCAATGATGCCAAATAGGTATACATATTTTACACTGCCACCTATATTTACGCCATCTTTAAAATCATTGTATAAATGCCATTTGCTCATGGGCTGAAGAAACACCTCCCATTTATAACGTTTCTCTTCCGGGCTGACATTATCGATCTTGACAGTTTTGATCTTGTCTGATATGCGTTGCATATCCGCATTATCAGCGATTTGAACGAATGTTTGGGAGAAGTTGCTCCCCCAGGGTTCAGTCATTTGTTTTGCCCACGCATTTTGAACAAGCCATAATTCCCATGGCATCATCATCTTTACATCCCGGAATGAGGTGTTGGCAGGGAAATCCTCGTACACACCCGTAACCTTAACCGTGTAGTTTCGATCATACTTTAATACTTTCCCCATGGCGTCATCATTTCCAAAAATTGCTTTAGCTGCAGATGCGGAAAGCATAATGGAATATGGATCTTTCAAGCCCTGTCTCGTGCCTTCTAACATACGTAGAGAAAGCATATCTGGTGCGCCGGGTTCGATATATATGCTGATGTTGTTAAATGGTTTGTTGTTATAAGAAACCAGATGTCCGCCAACCCACGATGCCTGCAGTACGTGCTTAAAATCACTGCCATATTTTGCCGCAATAGTTGGACCCATAAGCCCTGGGTTTGCTGTTTGTGTTTGAAGCCTGCCGTTGAAGCTTGCCCGTTGCATTACCTGCGCTATCCGATCGTAATTCTTGTAATACTTGTCAAAGCTTAATTCATCATAAACCCACAGACCGATTAACATCGCCACGGCCATGCCGACAGCAAGACCACCAATGTTGATGGCGCTGTAGCCTTTGCTTTTAATAAGATTGCGCCAGGCAATTTTGAAATAGTTTTTGAACATTGTTCGCAGGAGTTGTGCGGTTAAAAAAGTATCTGGTTCAATGCCTGTACCATCTTGCTAACGCCTTGTTAATAAGTATTTTAGAAATTTACGGTTAGAAAAGTGTTCGAAAGCGTACAGTTATTCGTGCGAGTTTCGAAGTAATTCCCAGTTACCAGGAAACGTTGTCCAATTGTCCGTAGCCTGATTGGCAGGAAACGTGAAAATGTAAAAGATATCCGGGCTTAGGCTCAAAAGATGGTGACTACATTTCCAAATTCAATTCGGTAAGCGGTGTAGTCGACCAAACCAGTGACATTTAAAAAGTATCTACATTTACAAGATAGCAATTCATTCATTTCAATCGTTATCCATGGCGAGGATATTACCTCTTAACGAAGGCCAGCAAACGCATCCCATCAGGGAAGCTTTTGAGAAGCATGTAAAGGAATATGGGGGGCGTATCACAAATATGAAGGCAACTCTTGCTCATTCATTGAAGGCGTTTGAAGTGTATATGCAATGGTATGTGCTGTATGAAGAAGTTGAAAGAATATTAGGCAAAAAACTGGCATCCTTCTTTGCCTATGCCGTCTCGCATGCTACTGATTGCCCTTTATGCTCTACCTTTTTTCGTAAAATTATCATTGATGCGGGCCACAGCCCGGAAACGCTGGAGCTGACAGAAACCGAAAATAAGATCATCACCTTCGGTGGGGCCATTGGAAAAAGCCAGGGACATATCGCCGATCATGTATATAATTCTGTGGATGAACTCTTTTCAAAAGCAGACGTCGTGATCTTAGTTGCCTTCGCCGGTCAGATGATCGCCACCAACGTATTCAATAATGTGATAGAGACAGAATTGGATAATTACCTTCTTCCTTTTTTACCACCCGTAAAATCTATCGGCGAACATGCATAAGGACCTTGAAGGGAAAGTTGCTTTTATTACGGGCGCCGCCCACGGTCAGGGAACAGCCACTGCCATTGCACTGGCAAAACAAGGCGTGAATATCATCGCCTACGATATTGCTCAAACGATCAGCTATCCGGGTTACGAACTGGGTTCTGAAACGGAACTGGATAAGTTGCAGGAAGACTGTAGAGAAATCGGCGTGCAATGCATGGCATTTATCGGTGATGTTCGTGTAGATGACGACATACAAAAGGCAGTGAACTTCGCCAAAGAAGAATTCGGCCGTGTGGATATTCTATTCAATAATGCAGGCATATGCGCCTACGGCCCCGTACTGGAACTCAAGGAGGAGGAATGGGATATTATGATCGATATCAACCTGAAAGGGCCATGGATGGTGGCGCGAAGGATAATCCCCCTGATGATCTCACAAAAATCCGGAGTCATTATCAATAATTCTTCAATAGCAGGTTTGCGCGGGATGAGCAGGCTGAGTCATTATGCTGCCTCCAAGTGGGGACTCACCGGATTGACCAAATCATGGGCTATCGAACTTGCACCTTACAACATCAGGGTTATCTCCATTCATCCTACCGGCGTCAACACGCCCATGAACGATGGACTTGCAAAATTGGAAGGTCTTAGTCCGCAGGAAGTGGCTGAACGGAGTGCGGGCAACCTGATCAATGTGCCCTGGGTGGAGGCTGAGGATGTAGCACATGCAGTCGTATTCCTGTCGTCAGATCAATGCAGGTATGTGACGGGTTCACAATATGTGCTGGACGCAGGTCTTTTAAGCCGATAATTGGCACACCGTCGTTGCTCTTATCATTCCAGTCGGTGAGACCTACCTCGAAGTCCTTAAAAAATTAAGGAAAATCTGACGCATCCTCTCGATCATCCGCTGCACAGCCGGATTGTAGTCTGGTTGACGGTCCGGCCATCCTACCGAGAGAAGATTAAGAACGGCCGCAGAAACTTCTATCAGTCACTAACAACCGAGGCTCACAAAAAATATCACAAAATGTCGATTTGAGCTATTTCAGCATCAACTCAATCAAATCTCTCAAAAATCAATTGATTCAGAACAAGAACGTAAAATCAAACTGGCGATCTCGCACCGACCTATCCACGCCAGCAGCGGGTTTACCCTAAATCTCTATACGACGGTCTCGATTGGACGCTGACTTCGGTGTCATACCATCGGTTATTGTCATATATTGTGTTTCATAACCCCAATGATGGATAAGACCGGTCCAATAGTTGTTATTGATGACGACCCTGATGATCAGGAATTAATGAAGGAACTTCTTACAGAACTTACCGGCCCCCAGGAAATAGTGATTTTCGATAACAGTGATGCGGCTTTACAGTTTCTGAGAAAGCCTGAGATTAAGCCATTTCTTATCCTTTCTGATATAAAAATGCCCATATCCGGCGGCTTTGAACTCAGGAAGGAAATATTCGACGACGATGTTCTGCGTGAAAAATGCGTGCCCTACCTTTTCCTGACGACGGGTGCAGTTCCTGAAGTCATACGGGAAGCATATGGATTATCCGTTCAGGGGATATTTCAAAAAGCGAATTCGGTTGGAGAATGGAAGAATCAACTTAAGAAGATTGTCGATTATTGGCTGGAAGCAAAGTCGCCAAATCGGTATTAAGAATGTTCCGCCTCGAATACACAAACGGCCAGATATTTCAGTAAAAAAAGCCATCCATTTTTTTCTTTGATTTGTCCAAAATACTATTTTTGCAATAAGTCAGGCTCCTGACTGTACCGCCAGAATGGCGACGATCATACATCATTTACATCTTTGTTAGGGAAACTATTTTGGGCAATTAAACCATCATGCAATGTCGGTACTAAACACATGTGCATTTGAGTTTGAAGGAAACAAATATTCATTTGACACATTCCTAAATGATCAGCGGGAATTCTGCCTGTTTATTTCAGATCCATCTTTAGTAAAACTGATCGGGTGCACAACATTCGCGTTTGATATTTGTCAACCTTCAGACATAGACAAAGTAGTCCTCGTCTCGACGAATAAGGATGCCCGTCAGGTTAAAACTGTCTTGAATATTATACGTGCCAAATTATTCGAAGAATTGAAGAAAGAACCGTTTAACCAAGATATTGGGCACGCTTCGATATTTCTCCGCGCGTTTTTGTGATGACAAGATAAATTTTTTTAATTCTATCCAGCGATTGCTGGCCATTCTCTCTCTCCTCAGAAAGAATAATGAATCCCTGGTTTTCTAACTAGGGATTCGACAATTATATGAAGGCGAGTAAGGCCTGTAATACTTTTGATAACTATATCCCCGGTGAGACAGACCTTTTGCGAAGGGCATGACTAAGAATCCGACGACACTAGTATATACAAGACATTGGCGATGGGAATTCTATTATTTAACACTTGATTTGTTGTTATTGCGGCAAATACGGTATTATACTTAGTATATTCCTACACATTTCACGAAACATTAGTACTAACTTCCATCAAATCATTTTGAAAAATCAGATCCAAATCCATAAGCCAATAATGGCTATGATAAACATTCAGATTTCGAATACCTACCTAAAAATAGACCCCGCAACGCGGGGTTATTTTTTTAACAGAATTAGAGCCCAAGCATCACAAGCAAAGATCGCCATTTGAAAAATAACCGGCATCCGCTATCAGTCACCAGGTATGGCCAAGAAAAATAGGGCACTACAGTTCATCCTTGTTAACCAATTCATTCAATCTTTTCGCATTAAATGCCGCATAACCGACCTGGTCGTTATCAAAATAAACAAATACATCCTTTTTATTCTTTTGCCATTCAACACAACGATTCGCCCATTCTGTTAAAATATCATCTGAATAGGTGCCCTGGTATTTATTACCCGGACCATGCAAGCGTACATAAACAAAGTCGGCGGTAATTTCCAAAGGCGAAAGATGATGTTCTAATTCGTAAACACAGAATGCGCACCCATATTCGCGCAACAGTTGATAAATTTCCTGCGTATACCATGTCTGATCACGGAACTCGAATGTATACCGAAGTCCGCCTGGAAGTGTCGACAAAAATTTCTCAAGCCGTTCTGCATTCAATTTCCAGCGTGGCGGAAGTTGAAATAATATAGGTCCAAGCTTTTCTTCTAATTTATTTGCACGCGTAAAAAACTTCCTGATACTTTGCTTGTCTGTATTCAGTTTCTTCATATGGGTGATGAACCGGCTGGCCTTTACAGAAAATAGAAAATCTTTCGGTGCAGCTTTTCTCCATCCTGAAAATGTCGTTGCCGCCGGAAGCATGTAAAATGAATTGTTGATTTCGACAGTGTTAAACTGACCCAAATAAAATTTGAATTCTTCTTTAGCTTTTAACCCTTTAGGGTAAAAGGTTCCTTTCCAATGTGGATAATGCCAGCCTGATGTTCCGATATATATCCTCCCCCTTCTCATTAAAACTAATTGTCCATCTGTACAATTGTGTATTGCATCCTCCTGATTTCTGTCATTGGCTAGTTCAAAAAACTGTGCCAGCACGCACCTCGTTGCAAGCCATTGGCAACATAAACGGGTGTTGGAGAGGAGTACAACGAATTATTTGTCTGTGAGTATCCACTGTACGCCCTTAAGGAATGCGGGGATCTGAGTATCCATGTGTTCCATTTCAGAAAAGGTCGCAGTCTTTATTTTTGAGCCGGGAATTTTTGAAAAATCGACTGAAAGATGTTTGAAGAGGTCGTTCGAATTCATCGTTGTACTGCTTTCCAATTCCGGGTTTTCTAATTCCCCATAAGCAACATATAATTTTCTTTCACGACCACCAATCTTGCCAATGGAATCATATTGTTTGATAAGGTAATTCCGGTTGTAATGAAGTGAGGGGCTGGCTGCAATAAATCCACGGAAGACGCCCTGGTTCCCTTTTATCTCCTCCAGCAGGGCATACATTGCAAAATATCCGCCTAGTGAGTGACCGGCCAGAATCCTTTTGGATGTATCAGATGGAAATTTCCGATCAAACTCCGGAACCAGTTCATTGCGTACAAAGTTGAGAAACGCATCTGCCCTCCCACTAACAGACATCTCGTACTCCGGTAAGCCGACAGGAAAGGTATAATCCCGCACGCGTAGCGAATCCATCTTCTCAAAACTACTATAACCTATTCCGACCAGGATGGCTGCAGGGATCAAACCAACTTCTGAATATTTTCTCAAAATAGAAGCGTAAATATCAAAGTACAAATTGGCATCGAGAACATAAATCACAGGAAGTCGAGTGGGGCCCTCCACAAGGGAAGTATCGGGAATATAAACGTTGATCATGAAACTATCCTTGACCGAAGTCGAATAAAGTGCAAAGCTGCTTACCCCATCATGCGTATTGATTTTAACATGTTCTGCTCCCTGCTCACAGCCAAACATTAATATAAAAATTGACAAGAGTAATAATGTTTTCATAAACGATTGTTATACAGCCAAAAGGTGCTTGATTAAAGGCATTAAGTTAAAAAACTACCGATTATATCTGACCTTGTGTGAATACGGCTTAACAATTTTCTGTTAAACAACCAACTGTGCGGTAATTGAGAAATCTTCAGGAAGATGGCAACTTCGTTTCGCCAGGCTTGCTAGCATTGATATACCTGGCCAAATGATGACCGGTTTTTGAATTAGGGTGTATTATCAGATCACTTACCGGGCCTTCGAAGACCACACTCCCACCGTCTGATCCTCCACCGGGTCCCATGTCGATTACCCAGTCGGCCTGGGCAATCACATCCAGATTGTGTTCAACGATGATGACGGTATTATCACGATCTGCAAGCCGGTGAAAAGTAGACATCAGTTTTTCAATATCCGAGGGATGCAGTCCAGTTGTCGGCTCATCAAAAACAAAAAGCCGACCCAGCCCATCGAATTCCATCGCCAGTTTCAACCGCTGGCGCTCCCCTCCGGAAAATGTACTAAGTGGTTGCCCCAGGGTCATGTAACCAAGTCCCATTTCACTAATTCGATTCAACAATTCCTTATCGACTCCATCAAAAAAAACGGTTGCCTCGATAACTGTCATCTGAAGGAACTGAATAATATTTTTTCCTCCCCAGGTATAGCCCAATACCTCTCTTTTATAGCCTGTCCCCTGACACATATCACAGGCATCCTCCACCTCGTCCATAAAAGCGAGATCGAGCGTGATTACACCGAGCCCCCGGCATTGGTAGCATGCGCCATCGGAATTGGTGCTGAAAAGTGATGGACTCACATGGTTCGTTTTTGCAAATGTTTGCCGAAGTACGTCAAAGATGCCTGTGTAGGAGGCAAGATGCGAACGCCTCGAACCACGTAGCAACCCCTGGTCAATGAGCCTTACATGCGGATGTTGCCGGGGCAATTCCTGGTTGATCAAGGAGCTTTTTCCAGAGCCGGCTACTCCGGTCACCGCTGTAATTACACCCTCGGGGATTTTTACGGTCACATGTTTCAGATTGTGCTGGCGTGCATTCCCTATGGTCAAAAAAGTACTGGCCTGGCGCGGGTGTTGATTCAACTTCCTGTTCATACGCCAAAACCTTCCCGTAAGTGTATCTGCGTTTCTCAGCGCGCCCAGTGTTCCACTATAAACAATATTTCCTCCCTCTTTCCCCGCACCGGGACCCATGTCGACGACATGATCAGCAATGTTTACGAGATCGGGGTCGTGTTCAACAATTAACACCGTGTTGCCCTTGTCGCGAAGCTGCAGAATGATGTCGGTTAACCGGGCGATGTCATTAGGATGAAGGCCAATACTGGGTTCATCGAATATATACAGCAACCCGGTGAGACTGCTTCCCAGATGCCTAACCATTTTTATACGCTGGGATTCGCCTCCTGACAATGATGACGTTTCACGGTTTAGTGAGAGGTAACTCAGGCCAATTTTTTCCAGATAAGCGAGCCTGGCGAGCAACTCATCCAGGACAGTTCTTACCTGGGTGTTTCGGATTTTCTTCAGAAATCCGATGAGGTGGCTGATCTGCATCGCACTACATTCAGCGATGTTCTTTTCCTGAATTTTACAACTAAGCACATCTTTACTCAGCCGCGCTCCCATACATTCCGGGCAAGCATGCCGGTATAGAATTTCACGCAGTTCTTCTTCTTTTCGCCTCGATTCCCTGGTTTCCTTTTTTAAAAAACTACGCTTGATGCGGGGAATGACACCCTCATACAACATCGTCTTTCCCCATGCCTTCGTCGGCTTTTTGGGTTTATGCTCTTCAGCATACAAAAGCATATGACTCTCTTCCCTGGAAAACTTTTTGATTTTTTTGTCGTTGTCGAAATAGCCTGAGTTCACATATCGCGTCCATCGCCAACCACCCGGCTGGAAAGCAGGAAACCGAATGGCGCCCTCATTTAAAGATTTATTCTTGTCAATTAACGCGTCCAGGTTGATGTCCGTAACTGTTCCAAGTCCTTCACATACCGGACACATGCCTTTTGGATTATTAAAGGAGAATACCATGGAGTACCCGACAAATGGCTCACCTATACGCGAATACAATAGACGCAGCAGTGTATATATATCGGTGACGGTTCCCACTGTTGAGCGGGCATTGCCACCTAGCCGTTTCTGATTGATAATGATCGCAACATTCAGGTTTTGAATGGAATCAACTTCCGGATGTCCATAATGTGGCATTCGGCTTCGAATAAAGCTATCATAGGTTTCATTGAATTGGCGCTGTGCCTCGGCTCCAATAGTTTCGAATACAAGAGATGACTTTCCTGAACCCGAAACGCCGGTAAAAACGGTGATCTGATTCTTAGGAATGTCGATGGAAATATTTTTCAGATTGTTCTCCCTTGCGCCCCTGATCCGGATGCTGTCCATAGGCTAATTTTTCGCCTAACGCTAAGAAAATCATGCCGCCTCTGTCCGGCGACTTCAGCCACCTACATGCTTTCAACTCCATACAGATCATTTTTATGCTAATTTCCCAGGCGAGCGTATTCCCTGGGAAGCATTTCCTCATAAATCGCAACAGAACAGTACCATGGTTCGGCGATGCCGCCAAAAAAATAATACAGGTCCTCAAATCCATATATCATTTCGCCTTAAGCGACCCACGACCATACTTGTCTTTATATTCACGTGGTGTCATGCCCACATGCCTTTTGAACACCTTTCTGAAAAAGCTCATGTCTTCATAGCCACATTTCATTGCAATTTGTTCGATTCCGTCATTTTTGTTCTCAAGCATCTTTTTTGCGTTTTCAATCCTAAAACGCTGCAAGTATTCCAGCGGGGTGTTACTGGTTGCCTGCTCGAACCGCCGGATCAGGTTCCTGGGGCTCATGCTGCTGATACCAGCCATTTCAGTCATAGTGATGGTCTTGTTATAATTCTTCTCCATATACTTTTGCACCATGGCGATCGCCTCATCGGCATGATTGTTTTGAAATTGAAAAATGGAAAAGCTGGTCTGGGGTTGCTGGTGCACATTTATCATCAAAATTTTGGAAGCAGTAATTGCAACTTCATGCCCACAAAATTTTTCGATCAGGTAGATCATGAAAGTGGTAAAACTAAAAGCCCCTCCGCAGGTGTAAATCTTACCCTGATCCACGATCACTTTATCATCCTCCAATATCACCTGGGGATACTTCTTTCGAAATAAATCCGCAAACATCCAATTGGTCGTAGCTTTCTTTCCGTCCAAAAGCCCGGTAGCAGCCAATAAAAAACTGCCCACGCAAATACTTGCCAGTTCAGTATCCGCTTTGTATTGCTGTTTGAGCCAGTCAATAATCCTTGCCTCATTTTGAACCACTTCCTCAATTCTGGTGGAAAACATTGCAGGGACAATTATCAAATCATAAACATCCTTACGGGTCATTTTCTGCTGTTCTGTTTCACTAAAAGGAGTTCTCCAGAAAACACCCTTTTTTTCCGAGATGAAGTCAATTTGAAAATCAGCGTTTAATTCCTTACCTGTCACTACCGGATAGGTTCTCATTAATGCAGCAAAAATATCAGCAGGTCCGCTTACGCTCGTCGCTACAGCATACTTGTAATTCAGGATACCAATTTTCATACAACATAAAGTGTTTGAGTTTACTAAAACTCTATCTATCTCTAAATTACAGGATTTGTCACTTTCGCCCTCATTATTGTCAGTTTAGCCAGCCCTGACCGAAACCAGGGGATGCTATTTTTGTTTGGCAAAGCAGTTGAAGATTTCGCTTGCCGAAAGTACCGACAGGCAAAAACAAAAAGGATGAAAAGAAGGGATTTCAGTTATAGATTTTCGGTTGCTAAAACGCCGGCAGAAGTATTTGATAAAATATGTCTGGTTTCAAAATGGTGGACAACCGAAGTCGAAGGCGTGATCGAAAAGTCGCACGATGAGTTTACTGTTTACTTTGGCGACAGCTTTGTGAAAATCGAAGTGATAGAAATAATTCCGGGAAAGGAAATGTCGTGGCTGATAAAGAATTGCTTTTGGTCTTTCCTTCAAAATAAGACCGAATGGAATGCAACAACAATCATTTGGAATATTTCGGCGAACGGGAATGTAACAGAATTAAGTATAACACATGTTGGACTTAGCCGGGGAACAGAGTGTTTTGAAATCTGTAAAGAAGGCTGGGGATTATATGTGGGCAACAGTTTGTTTCAACTCATTACTGAAGGTCGGGGGATTCCTTTTGAAAGCGACCGAAACGAGGACAGCTGCAGAAGATTGAAATCAATCTAATACTTCAAAAATAAAACTTAAAACTATGGCGGAAATCAGACACAATGTAGTTATCAAAGCTACACCGGAAAAAGTTTACAAAGCCGTTACAACCCAGGAAGGGCTCGAGAGTTGGTGGTGCAAACAAACCACAGCCAAACCCGAGTTGGGGTTCGTAAACATATTCATTTTTGGGAAATTCCGAAACGAAATGAAAGTGACCGAACTCCTTGCTAACAAAAGAACAGAATGGGACTGCATCAATTCAATTGACGAATGGATTGGAACGAAAATATCTTTCGACCTCGAAGAAAAGAACGGGAATACTATATTGAGATTTACTCATGGAGGCTGGAAAGCGGTTACGGATACGTATGCCGGTTGCAACTATGACTGGGCTCAATTTATGAAAAGCCTGAAGACACTTTGTGAAACAGGAACCGGAACACCTTCTTAGAATACAATTATCAATTTGCGGTCATCGCAATTAATGTTAACCAGTATAAATAATCAGATTATGAAAAAACAGGATTTTACAACTACGATAGTAGTAGACCAGACGCCGAGCCAGGTCTTTAATGCCATCAACAACCCTCGTGCCTGGTGGTCAGGAGAATTTACCGGCAATTCAGAGAAACTTAACGATGAGTTCACCTATCGTTACAAAGATTTCCATATCTCAAAACAAAGAGTAATTGAAATGATTCCTGACGAAAAAGTGGTGTGGCTTGTTACCGAAAGCCAGTTAAATTTTATTGAAGACAAAAGCGAATGGAATGGCACAAGAATCAGTTTTGAAATCTCTCCACAAGGCGACAAAACTCAACTCCGCTTTACTCACCTGGGATTGGTTCCCGAAGTTGAGTGTTTCGACAGCTGTTCAAATGCGTGGAGTGAACTTATTCAGCAAGGTTTGTTTAGCCTGATTACCACAGGTAAAGTCAGGAAGGTTTTGTTAGGATAAAGTCTTTCAAGCATCAGAAATCAAGCTTAAAGTATGTTTGGACACGATTTCCGACAAGCCGGAACCATTTTGCAAGACTTGAACGTATTTATAATTAGTATTACAATAATAAACTATCAACAATGACAACGACAAATAACAGGGTATTGACAACTCAGGAAGTTGCAGCCAGATTCCATGAACTTGCCCAACAGGAAAAATGGTTTGAAATCCAGGATGAATTGTTTTCAGAAAACGTCAGGAGCATGGAACCTTCTGATTCTCCCTACTTTGGATATGCCGAAGGCAAAACAGATGTTCGAAAAAAAGGGGAAGATTTTACCGGCCGAATAGAGGCAGCCCACAGTCTGTCTACGACAGCACCCCTGGTTACCGGCAATCATTTTGCAGTGGGAAGGGAGAAGGACATCACGGTGAAACCACATGGAAGAATACAAATAAAGCAAATAATGATGTACGAAGTGAGGGATGGTCAGATTGTGCTGGAGCAATTCTTTTATTAATCAGGGAAATTGACTAAGCACCACTGGCTAAATTTAATGTCCGTGGATACTAAATCAACCTTAACTTTTCTTATTGGGTAACACCAACAGTAAAGGCTTGCCCATTCTTCTTCATTTCTTTATGTAAATATGCATTGGCATCATGTGAGAATGCAGTTGCAGGAAGCCATTCGCTCCAGGGGCCCAGATCTTTTTGAATAATATCTTCATAGAACTTAGGCAACTCGTTTGATTCTCCTTCAAAATATCTACGGAAGGCTCGATCATTAATAAGATTGTGCCGTACATGGCGATAAAAACGTAACCGGCCCCGCCCTTCATTAGAAATGGCTCGCATAAAATTCATCCAGCGTGCCGTTGGATATCGGGTAGCCATAAACCGACGGTATATAACCTTTGGAGAAAAAGTATATCTTGTCAGGTCAATCACTTTATCATAAAAATCTACCCAATCATAATTTTTGGGCTTGATATTCATAGCCAGGTGATTGTTGAGAAAGTGATAAGGAAAAGGAAGAACGCGTCCGGCCTTTTGATATTCCAGGTTAAGTGGAGCAGCCTCGCCAAAAGCCGTCAGTAGCGAATAACCCGGAAAGGCACCTGGTGAACGGTTTATAAACTGCTTTGTAAGTTCAAAGGGCTCGGATCCCTGATCGCTATCCAGCCCAAGCACAAAGTTTGTTTGTACATATGGGACATAGCGGAATATTGTGTTGATATGTTCAGAAACTCGCTCCACTTTTTCCACCCCGCTAATATGCGATGCCCGGGACTTATTGCCCAATTCGTACCATGATTCTATTCCGGGCAACAGAGCGATAAAACCATTTTCTTTTAATACTTTCAGATGACTTTCAGTAAGAATTGACAAGCTGCTTTCTGCGATAAAACGAAAACGTTTGAGAGGGTTTGCCAATGCTATGGCTTCCATATTTTCTTCAAAGCGTATTCCGAAATTCGGATCATGCCAGGCTATACAGGGATTTTTGAATTTGGTGAGAAGAAATTGCAGGTCTGCCCTCATCTCCTGAAAATCGAATGCCTGATAAGGCACCGTGGAGTCAATACAGAAAGAACAGGTATAAGGACAGCCGACACTGCCAAGCATGGGAATAAACTTAATAAAGGGTGCTTTTTTTAGAGTAGGCTCGATAAACTTCCAGCGTTCCTGCACGCCACATAAATGAACCGGCTGTTTGGTGGCAGACAATTGTTTTCCAACGGGTCGTTGCGGGGCGCAATTACTTAAAATATCCGTAACAATGGATCGATTGGTAAATCCAAGCACATAATCAAAATATTTGCTGGCATCATCGGGATAACATCTGGCATGCGGTCCGCCAAGAACCGTGACCGCGCCCTGACTGCGAAAATAGTTGCTCACAGCATAAGCTAATAAGGCAGCTTGGGTAAAGGAGCTGATAAACAAGAGATCGACTTTGTTGGGAAGTTCTTTATGGAGATCTTCTCGACCGGTATAGCATATCATGGTGACCTCATGACCCTCCTGTTCGCACCATGTCGCTACTACCTGCGGCATAATACTCGCCAGGTTGGCGTGCATAATTTGGGCCCAAAGTGTATTGGATGGGCCTTTACAAACGAGGTCAATGACCCCGATTTTAAGACGTTTCTTCAAGCGCAGTTGCCCTTTAACAAACAAAAATTGTTACTACCGTCCCAGGGAATTATTTAAGGTAAAATAAATTATTGATTTTCAATAACTTTTGTGCAGGATTCTTGAGAGCTTTTTTTGGAATGATTTCCCTGTGTAACGCGTTCCCAGGAATCGCTCCGGCCGGCATGTTACCTTCATGGCAAGAATCATCGCCGACTGGAATATTTTTCCGCGGGGGATCGCTCCCGACGAGAAAACAGCTGTTTGCATAGAAGCTGACGGAACCGCAAAGGTGTTTGGCTCAAACAACGCCTACTTCATCAAGTCTGATCCCGCGAGGAAGCCTGAACTTTGCGTCGAAAGGCGGCCACTACAATGGTATCATAATGGTAAGGCGCTTAAAGTATATGAAATACATGGAAGCAATACAGGCAATGGTAGTTTTGATTTAAAATCCTTTGACGAAAAATCTGCTGTTGGTGGAAAATGGTACTGGTGGTCGGTAAATAATGGACATCTTGAGAAAAAGGAAAAAAGATAAAATGAAAAACAGACTCGTCTTACTGGCAGCCATCGCAATTGTAATGTTTTCCGCCACAGCCTGCTCGTCAGTGGAACAAAAGAACGCAAAAGGAAATTATGTGCTTGTTGTGCATGGAGGCGCGGGCACAATAACAAAGAACACGATGACCCCCGAAAAAGAAGCCCTGTATAAAGCGGGACTAACCCAGGCACTCCAGGCGGGATATAATGCGCTTCAATCAGGCAAAACGAGTCTTGAGGCGGTTCAGGCGGCCATCAATGTGCTCGAAGATGATTCATTATTCAACGCCGGAAAGGGAGCAGTTTTCACTCATGATGGACGCAACGAAATGGATGCGTCAATCATGGATGGCAAAACCTGGGCTGCGGGATCAGTTGCGGGTGTAACAATAATTCGTAATCCGATCGATGCGGCCAGGGCGGTGATGGAGAAATCGGAACACGTGATGCTTACTGGGCCCGGGGCCGAAATGTTTGCTAAAGAAACAGGCCTTACAATCGTCGACCCCTCCTATTTCTTTACTACTCAGCGTTGGAAAGATCTGCAGGACGCTCTTAAGCAGGATTCTGTAAAAGTGAACCAATCCGACCTGCAAAACAAAAAGCAGGCGATGATCCCGCCTTCGGGTAAATATGGAACTGTGAACGTGGATTACAAATTCGGCACGGTCGGTTGTGTGGCATTGGATAAAAACGGCAACCTGGCCGCCGGCACCTCAACCGGTGGCATGACCAACAAACGATATGGCAGGATTGGCGATTCGCCGATTATTGGTGCGGGCACGTATGCAAACAACAACACGGTTGGTGTGTCCTGCACAGGATGGGGAGAGTTTTATATTCGCAATGTTGCAGCCTATGACCTCTCCGCAATGATGGAATACAAGGGAGCTACCGTGCAGGATGCAGGCGATGGGGTGATCAAAAAGATTGGCAGTATGGGTGGTGACGGTGGTCTTATCGCGCTCGATAAGAACGGGAACATGACTATGTCGTTCAACACGGAGGGTATGTACAGGGGATGCGTCACCCGCGACGGAAAAATAGAAGTCTCTATCTACAAATAACAAAACTAGATTTTCATCATATAAATTCATTTCACGCAAAGGCGCAAAGCCTGCCTGCTTTGCCAACCCCTCTTTCCGTTCCTGTTTCTGCACTCTTCCTGTTCCTGTTTCTGTTCCCGCCTTCGCCAAGGCTTCGGCGGGCGAAGCCTGTTTCTGTTCCTGTTCCCGCCTTCGCCAAGGCTTCGGCGGGCGAAGCCTGTTTCTGTTTCTGTTTCTACTTTATTGGGGGTAATGTTGAAACGCCCCATTGTTTATTTGGCTCTTTACCGAGCCATATCTCCAATCTGCCACCTTTTGCAAAGTCTTCGTGCTTAAACCAAAACGTATTGAGTTCAACACCATTGAGCTTTGCTTTTTGTATGTAGCAGTTTGCTTTTGAGTTGTCGAATGTTTTTATGACAAACTTCTCTCCGGGATAGTATTTTTTATTCAGGCTGATGGTTATCGAATCAAAAACTGGCGATGTGATCTCGTAGCAGGGAACTTCCGCCTCGTTGCCCTGAATACTAAACAAACCCAGCGCCATCAATGCGCTCACCCCTCCCATCTGTCCCTGATCCTCGTCATGGCCTCCATACCCTTCGTCAGGAGTAATTCCACCATATGCTTTGTCTTGTACCTGTCGCACCCAATACTGTGTAAGCCACGGTGACTTCGCATAGCTGAACACGTGCGCGTTGGAACAACCGGGTTGATTTGCATAGCTGACGTAACCGCTCGTATAATCAAAAACAAATTTACTCGCAGCCGCCTTTTCAAATGCATAGTTGAGCATTGAACTAAGCGTATCATCGCCACCCATCAGCTTTGCAAGCCCGGGAATGTCATGAGACAATCCAAAGCTACCCTGCCAGGCATTCGCTTCGACCCATCCGGCTCCGCTCAAAGCGTCGTGATGTGTAAATTCACCTTTCTCATTTTTGGGCAACAGCAATTTCAGATTCGGATCAAAACATTTTTTCCATCCTTCGGCGCGCCTGGAAAAGAACTGATAGTCCTTTGAACGTTTTAGTCGTCCTGCCATTTGGGCAATGCCCCAATCCTGAAATGCGGCTTCGATAGTAATGCCCGCATTATTTGGCCACCATCCATGTCTGGTATAAAACTCAATCTCTTTCTTGCTACCGAGCATTCCCCCCGGAAGGTGGTTTCGCTTGATGGTCTCAAAGGCATGAATACTGTCTGCCTTTGTCAACAGTCCCTTCATAAAGGTGCTCACAATAAGATTCGTCGCCGGACAGCTGGTCATTATATAGGAATATCCACCACCACTGGGACCGCGCGGCAGGAGACCTCCGTTGTCAGCGTACTGAATGAGTGATGCAGATATGTCGTCCTGCACTTCGGGCCAGGCAAGGCCCCACAATACATTCAGATTCCACTGCGACAGCCAAAACGCGTCGGAATTATACATATTGAAAAGTGCCTTACCGTCTTTTCCTTTGGGAAGTGTTTTGATTTTAAAAACGGCGTCTGTGAAATTGCCATCGCGCTTCCCAGTGGTACGATCGGGATAATCACCATTGACGTCGTTGGTCTTTTGTCGACCGAGTAGCACGTGCCAGAGGTCGGTGTAAAATTTAATTTTCTGGTTGTCATCCTTGCCATGCACGTCAATCTTACCAAGCCATTCATTCCAAACAGCCCGGGATTCATTTTTTATTTTCGCGAAATCCCAGGTTGAACATTCGGCTTCAAGATTTCGCCGCGCATTCTCGACGCTGGTGTATGAAATCGCAATCTTCATTTGGATTTGTTCGCCGGCCTCCACATTAAACCGGGCAATTATGCCGGCACTGTCGCCCTTGATCCCATCGATGTTTTTTTGAATCATCTTGTCCTCCCAACCGTCAAGGGAGTGGAAGTTCTTGTCGAATTTGACAACAAAAAAAATCTTCACGTCCTTGGGCCCGCCCCAGAAGCGTTTAACAGACGAAAGTGAACCCTCAAAACCGTCGGTGTTCACTTTCTTTACTTCCGCATTGGCCATTGTACTGGTGCAAAGATATCCTCCGAGGTTAGTCAGGATTTGTGCGCCGGTTTTCTTTGTGTAGGTAAACCGATAGAAACTTACCCGTTCGGTGGCGGTTAATTCAACCCAGGTTTTGTAGTTCTGCAGAAAGATTCGTTGGTATCCTGGCTCCACAATTTCGTCATCATGACTAAACCTTGATTTCCAGGCAGGCTCACCTCCCACGGGATTGACCTGCGAGTCCGTTGGCATGATTTCAATTCCCGAAATCATCCAGGAGTGAATCTGACTGAACCCCAGTATTTCATTTTCATTGTAGTTGTAACCCCCTCCATTTTGGTCTTTGTTCCGCGTGTGGGGGGCGGCCCCGACCATCCCAAAAGGCCGGCTTCCCGTGATAAAGAAAAAATAACGGCCTCGATTTGTTTCAATGTAGGGATCTACCCAGGAGACAAAATCACTGGCTTCCGACCTCGCTGTGTACACTTCTATTTCTGAAAACCCGAGATCCTTTCCCGTTCCATCCGTTACCTGAAAGCGAACCCATGAAACTTTTTTTGCAGGGAATCGCAGAAGTTTGCCTTGTCCATCCTTTGGGATTTCATCAACCTGAATCTCAGTTCCGTCACTAAATAGGAGTTTACCGCCAGCAATGTTGTCAGTCAATGAGGCCCGATCGAACAGAACAATCCTATCTATCTGTCGTGGCTTTTCCCAGTCGAGCTGAATCCACGGATATCGGATGTCACCCCAACTCGTCGTCACCCCTTCACAGGCCCATTCGCCCCTGCCCTCCACTCCTATAACGCCATCGGTAGCCCGCTTACCTCCAAACGACGAATCCAAAATAGTCGAGGTTGAAACCTTCGCGTCGGGAGCTATGTTGTACGCTTTACAGAGAGATGGCCAGGCCAGCATCTGAAACAGAAAAATTGCCAACAATCGGCACGCCTTCAATTGTAAATTATTCATCTTTAAAATAGAAACCGGCGATTTGAAATTTGAATGGATCAGGGTTGCGGGAAAAAATTGAATTATCTGCATATGGACATAGATGTAAAGTGAGACTACTGTGACATATACTGTGAATAACCCGAGGGTTTGTCTTCTGCATGATTATATATAGTCCCCTGACAATGAAAAAACCCTACCTGGATACAAAGATTTGTTTCAGATAGCAGTCGGAAACGGATTGCAAACGTCACCTGTTTAATCACTAATTTCGACATAACAATGAAGGTCGTATATATTCTTTTGATCCTGGGGGTGATGCTTTCAGGCAACATCTATGCAAATGTCAGGCTTCCGAACCTCTATGAAAGCAACATGGTATTGCAAAGAAGCAAGCCCTGCAAGATCTGGGGGTGGGCAGACAAAAACGAAAACGTTGAAATTACATTTAAGGAAACCCGTTACAAGGCCAAACCTGGAAAGGATCTTAAGTGGACGGTAATCCTGCCACCGCAACAAGCCGGGGGGCCCTATGAAATAGTCATTCGCGGAAAAAACACCATCCGGCTAAACAATGTACTCTTTGGCGATGTCTGGTTGTGCGGCGGACAAAGTAACATGCAGTTTAATGTCCGCCAACTTGCAAACAAGCTGGCTGATCCGATCAAAGACAACAACGATCAGATCAGAATATTTACAGCCGGTATTTCGGTGGATTTCACCCCACAGGACACCCTTATTAGTGGTGTATGGCAAAAGGCAACCACAGAAACCATACAGGATTTTTCGGCTGTCGGATATTTCTTTGGGCGATATCTGCAGGAGCATTTACACATTCCCATCGGACTGGTGAGTGATAACCTCGGCGCCACTTCTATAGAAACATGGATGAGCCCGGATGCGATTCACCAATTCCCTCAATTTGAAAAATACTACAACGAATACCTTGCTCCGAAGAAAAGCGTCAAGCAACTCAATGAGGCTTTTGAAAAAATGAAGCCCGAATGGGAACGCAAGTATTACCTCAATGGCGATCCCGGTCTGGACGAAAAATGGTACTCTCCCACAACAAAATTCGAGACCTGGAAAACGGTCAAGGTTCCAAATTACTTCGATCAGCAAAATCTTTCTGATTTTCATGGATCAGTCTGGTATGAGAAAAAATTTGACACCTTAAAGCATCACAACGGAAATTTTTATTCGATCAGCCTCGGTCAGGTAGATGACTATTGTATCGCCTGGGTCAATGGATCGAAAATTGGCGAAACATACGGCAATCAGAATTTCTCCGTTTTTCAGGTTCCGGACTCGATCATTAAGGCGAAGGATAATGTGATAGTCGTTAGGGTGTTTGACGCGGGCGGAAAGGGGGGCATGTACAATATGTTTTGGGACACCGAGTTTGCCGGCGAATGGAAAATGAAAGAAGGAAAGAAATTAGACAGCGCCGGTTTCGTCAGACCAAAGGTGGCAAACGCAAATCTGTTTGCCTCGCCGTCCATACTTTTTAACGCCAATATCCATCCGGTCACCAGTCTGTCATTGAAGGGTTTTATCTGGTATCAGGGTGAAGGAAACGCGTCGCGCGCAGAGGAGTATCAGAAGTTGCTACCCGCGATGATCAAAGACTGGCGAGAGCAGTTTCACGACGACAGTCTCGCGTTTTTACTTGTACAATTAGCAAACTATTACGCTGAAAGCACTCAACCAGGACCAAGCGAGTGGGCAGAATTGCGCGAGGCACAATCTGCCGCGCTCTCAGTGCCCAACACCGGGCTTGCCACTGCCGTAGACATTGGTGATTCTGTTGACATACATCCCAGGAACAAAAAAGATGTTGGTGAGCGTCTTGGAATCGCCGCGCTGAAACTGGTTTATCACTACGACACCATTCAGACCAGTCCCGTTTACGACACAATGTCCATCAGCGGCGACAGTATTGTCGTCCGCTTTAAAGGCAACCCCAAGCTTCTAACACGGGACAAATACGGATATGTAAAAGGTTTTGCAATAGCGGCCTCAGACCGGGTTTTCCGATGGGCAAAGGCAAAAATCAAAGGGAATTCTGTTGTCGTTTTCAGTGAGGCGGTAAATCGACCTGTCGCGGTGAGATACGCCTGGTCAGACAACCCTGGCAGCCTTGACCTGTACAATTCTCAGGGCCTGCCGGTACTTCCTTTCAGGACGGACAAATGGAAAACTGCCTCAGCTGGTAGGGTATTCGAGTACATGCCATAGTTTGTCAGGCAATCTTTACCTCTTAAAATTGGTCAGAAACGAGAATTCGGAAAAGAACTAGCCATCGACCATACCTGCCCCATTCTAGTACTCTGGTTGGACGTTTTTGCGAAGGATTCTCAAAGCCTTTGAAACATGTTTCTCGACCGTACTGAGTGAGATACCCAGCCTGCCCGAAATATCTTTATAGGAGTAATCTTCTTCTCTGCTCAATTCGAAGACCTTCCTGCACTGTGGTGAAAGTGATCGGAGTGTTCGCTCCACTCTTTCGCCATATTCTTTAAATTCCACCGAAGGCGCCGGGCCCGTACTATCATCACCCGCGGCAAAAAGTTTTCTAACATATTTCTCGCGCGTAATTTTCGACCGGATATTATTGTGAACCTTATACCGGATGGCGGTATGGAGATAGGCCTGCAGTGAAACAGTAAAGCTCAGCGTGCTGCTACGCATATAAAAATTCAGGAAAAGATCATGGACCAGATCCTCGGCACTTTCCCGGCATTGTAATTTTCGATGTGCCCAATCCAGGAGAACCGGCTTCCATCTATAATACAGTTCGTCGAAGGCCAGCGAATTGCGGTCTTTGATCAAACAAAACAGATCGTTATCGGAAAGATCGGCATAAAGCCTATATGGCGTGGGCATGCAATCTTATTTGGCATTTTCAAGATAAAACAAAAAACCATATATATGAACATATGAACATAAGAAATTTTTAAAAGAAATCGCCGCCACCGTGTCCTCTGAAGGGACTACAATTCGGCAAGTTGGATGTCTGAATTGAGGTTTCATTACTCAGTCTGCGGGTGGTTCGCCAATACAATCCATAGCCACTAGACTGCTTTCCGTAAGAATATATGAAAGTCTGGCACAAATCCCTGGTGGTTTAAAAGGCGTACGGGCGCTCCAGCCCTGCCCTGCAGCAGATTATGAAAATTTATTTTGCCAACCCTTGCAAAATCTCAATTTTCTATTTAACTTTGAAATTCAAAGTACTTTTTACTCATGAAGGACGAAATACTTATTCATCTGAACGACGCCAGGCAACTCGAAAAGATGTATCGAACAAGCAAGGTCCATTTTAAGCGAGAGTTCACCGCACTGTACCCCGAGCTCAAAGGCAACACAATCGCAGATTTCTGGAATGAGAGGCTGAATTACGAAAGTGAAGGGATCAACTGGGGAACCGGCAGGGATCTGTTATTTGTAATAATTGCTTCGCTGGTGGCAGGTTTGATCGCAAAGTTGCCGGCATTTTTTCACATAGACGAAGAGTATTTCTATACCAGAAATGCAGGTTTTGTCATTTTTCCGGCGCTGTCGGCTTTCTTTGCCTGGAAGAATAAATTATCTGGAAGCAAAATTGCGTTCATAGTCGGTACAACCCTTGTTGGTTTGGTTTTTATCAATTTCCTTCCCGAGGACAAGAAGAGTGACACTTTAGGATTGTCGTGTCTTCATTTAGTTCTAGTTCTATGGTCGGTATTGGGCTTTGCTTTTCTGGGCGAGATCAAAAATAATGATGAGAAGCGGCTTGGCTTTCTGAAATACATTGGCGACCTGATAATCATGACGGGTCTTATCCTGATAGCAGGTGGTATCCTGACTGGTGTAACCATTAACCTTTTCTCGATGATCGGGCTTAAGATTGAAAAGTTCTATTTCGACTACGTGGTAGTTTTTGGGCTTCCGGCAGCACCAATCCTTGGCACCTATCTTACCCAGGCCAATCCACAATTGGTAGGTAAAATTTCACCCGTAATTGCAAAAATATTCAGTCCACTTGTGCTGGTGATGCTGGTCATCTATCTCGTGGCTATGATCTATTCGGGGAAAGATCCTTATAACGACCGGGACTTTTTAATAATTTTCAATGGGTTATTGGTGGGTGTTATGGCCATCATTTTCTTTTCTGTTGCGGAAACAACAAAGTCGGTCAGAAATCAGGCGGAAATCTGGGTTCTCTTTCTTCTTTCTCTTGTAACTATAATTGTAAATGGCATTGCCCTCTCTGCTATTTTATTCCGGATTTCGGAATGGGGGATTACGCCAAACAGGGCTGCAGTCCTGGGTGGAAATGTCTTTATGTTGATAAATCTTGGGCTGGTAACGGTGCAACTGTTCAGGGTGGTGGCAAAGAAAGCGGATATCACCGGCGTTGGAAAGGTTATTGCCTCATACCTGCCGGTTTATTGTTTATGGGCGACGATCGTGACTTTTTTATTTCCGTTTATTTTTGGGTTTAAATGAACAGATTTCCCGCTTTTTTCTTGATAAAAAAGCGGGGCAAAAAATCAAGGCTCACATTGGAAAGACTAAAAATCGCATCTCCGGGCTGAAAAAAAACAAGTCACAGCAGTAGAACAAATCCTGGCGACAGTAGGACTTACGGGCTAAGAATATTTCCCAGCCACAGTAACATCTGTTTTTCTTCTACGCCCTCCGATTCGATTTTCTTAACGTCTTTCCAATGTATGCCGATAGGAGAATCAGAAAGAGAAAGAGAAAGAGAAAGAGGGAAGAAGCACTACGAAGAGCGCGGTGAATTAGATCAACCACGGAAGCGCTCCTCTCATGTCTTTCTCTTTCTCTTTCTGCTTCTTGTATTGCGCCTTCAGAATAAGGCCGGGCCTCCGCCCGCCGTCGCACCTTAGGGACTATGACGGGTAAAAACGGGCGAAGGCAAAATTTTCAAGTGCCGCGAATAACGGCGAAGATGACGATTGAAAAACCGAAGACGATAATTACAAATGCAGAAGAGAATTACCACAGCCGACCGAAGCATTCCTTCGCCGTAGCGGCAGGCAGAAAATTTTAGGCCTTATTCTGACAGCGCCAACGTTTTTTTCGCTTCCTTTTTTTCAAAAAAAGGAAGAAGACGTCCCTCTACTTCAGAGAAGAACTTTTTGGACTACTTTTTTCAAAAAAAAGGAAGAAGACTCTACTTCAGAGAAAAACTTTTTTGAGCTTACTTTTTTTGAAAAAAGCTAACCCAGCGATCTCAGCCACTTAATCACTTCATCTTTCGACTTTCCGAGCTTGGTCTGCAAGCGACCATATAACTCATCATCCTTGCCTTCTTCATACTTAAGATCATCGTCGGTCAGATCGGCGTGGGCCTGCTTTACTTTGCCCTTGAGGGTGTTCCATTTTCCTTTCAATTCTAACTTGTCCATATAGATGTTTTTAGAGTAGCTGGATGCAATTATTACACCGCAGCCACTACTCAAGCCGCTGTCGGACAGCACGCAACGAGGCGGCAAGACCTTCCCTAACCTTTGGGGAAAACATCACACCAGGAGAAAACCAGGGGAGCCTGCCTCAATTTCAATGTTTCGAAAGCTAATTTTTTATTTAACCTTTTTAATTTTTCTTGGATCGTATTATTATTAACCCTTACTTTTATAAGTAAAGAAACGAAAGGTTTTTCCTTCAAAACCTTATTTAACCTTAAGGTTCACTAACCAACCAAAACTAATAGTAATGAAAAGAAAAGGTTTCACGCTAAGGTTTTTGATTCCCTGCCTCTGCTTATTCATCGGAACCAACACTGCTTATGGTCAGGAAAAAAAGGTCACCGGGGTAGTCACAAATGCCGCCGACAAGAATCCGATTCCAGGGATAACCGTCACCATTAAAGGCACATCAGAAGGAGTCGTTACCGACGAATCCGGAAGATACTCCATCTCGATACCCAGGTCGTCCGCCACATTGTTGTTTTCTTACGTTGGATATGCTTCCCAGGAATTTCCTGTCGGCAACAAAACCACCATCAATGTGTCAATGGTCAACGAAGACAAGGAAATGTCCGAAGTGATCGTTACCGCCTTTGGCGTAAAGCGGGAAAAGAGGTCTGTTGCCTATACCACGCAAACCGTGGATGGCAGCAAGCTAATAGAAGCCCGCGAATCAAACGTTGTAAACTCCTTAAAAGGAAAGGTAGCCGGTGTTCACGTGAACCCGTCGTCGGGCGGCCCTGCCGGATCATCACATGTAGTAATCCGGGGAAGCAGCTCACTTTTCGGCAATAACCAACCACTTTATGTAGTCGATGGCGTACCTATCGACAACCAGACCCTGGGTGTGCCAACACTCTTTGGCAGCCAGCGCGACTATGGAGACGGCATCGGCAACATCAACCCCGATGACATAGAAACGCTAAACGTGCTGAAAGGACCGGCAGCGGCTTCATTGTATGGAGCCCGCGGCGCACACGGTGTGATCCTGATCACCACAAAAAAGGGAAAGGCCGGGCGAATGACCATTGACGTGAATTCGAACGCTACTTTCGACAAGCTCAACGCCATACCTACTTACCAAAATAAATATGGTGGCGGCTATGATGGCGACTACCTCAGCTTTGGAACCGAAACCGTAAATGGCGAGCAGGTGTCCGTTTGGCCGGGTTGGCTGCTTGACAACTGGGGCGGACCGTACGATGGAAGAAAAGTACTTTTTGAAACCTGGCCCGAACTGGGACCCGTTTCCTACACCGCAAAAGATGCCGACAACTTCAGA
Organism: uncultured Chitinophagaceae bacterium; assembly: GCA_963808065.1. GTDB lineage: Bacteria > Bacteroidota > Bacteroidia > Chitinophagales > Chitinophagaceae > Flavitalea. Next base: position 1,808,026 of record CAWEEK010000001.1, on the reverse strand, counting down.
AATTTCTACCGTACGGGAAGCACGCTGACCAACACCATCGGCGTATCTGGGGGAACAGACAAAGGATCCTACCGGCTTTCCGTTTCTGATCTGCACAATAAGGGCATCGTTCCCAACAATAAATTCGACAGACAGACTGTCAACCTGGTGGTGAGCATGAAGCCCACCCGTAACCTGACAGTAGAAGCGAAAGCCAACTATGTGCGGCAACACCAGGACAACCCACCAGAAACCGGTGGCTCAAATAGTGCAGCACATTCAGGAATTACCAGGATGCCACTTTTCCTGGACATGGACTGGATGAAAACCTATAAGCGTCCGGATGGATCGATGATCAACTACAAATCAGGTTCACCCATGAACCCCTATTGGACGATGAACGAACTACTCGCTACCGGCGACAGGGACCGGGTGATTGGTTACATTCTCGCAAAATACCAGTTCACAAACTGGTTGACACTGCAGGCAAGGACCGGCACAGACTTTTACAACGACTCCCGTTTTCAACGGGTCGGTATCGGAAGCTCGAATGAGTTTGACGGCAGTGTAACAAACAATGAATTCAAAGTAAAAGAAGACAACAGTGACCTCTTGCTGAATGCAAACGGCAACCTCTCCGAGAATTTTACGGGAAGTATTTCGGTTGGAGCCAACCATCTCAAAAGAACAACCAGCTCCCTTTCAACACAGGGTGTAGGATTCAACATCGCTAATCTCTACACCGTAGGCAACTCAAAATTTGTTACGGCATCCAGTTACGGCACAGCCAGGGAAATGAATTCTGTGTATTTTGATGCGCAGGCCGGATATAAAAGTGTTCTCTATGTAGGCGTTACGGGAAGAAACGACTGGTCTTCCACGCTCGGAAAAAACAATTATTCATTCTTCTACCCTTCAGTCAGCACCAGCTTTATTTTTTCCGACGCCCTCGGGATTTCTTCCCCGGTATTCTCCTTCGGCAAGATCAGAGCCTCCTACGCTCAGGCAGGAAATGACGCCGGACCCTATCTTACAAAAGGTGGTTACGAGATCAGCAGTAGCACTTACAATGGTCAGCCATTCGCTAACATCAGCAGCGCGATCCCATTGTCTGACCTGAAGAACGAATTGACGAGATCTGTTGAATTTGGCACGGAACTGAGGTTCTTCAACAACAGGTTATCACTTGATGTCACTTATTATGATGCATCAACAATCAATCAGATCACTCCTGTGCAAATTTCAGCAGGCACAGGTTTCCAGAGTAGACTGGTCAATGCAGGAGAAATAAGAAACAAAGGCATTGAGATCTTCGCAAGCCTGTCACCGATTCAGACCGTGAATTTCCGGTGGGATGTTAGTCTGAACTTCTCCAAAAACAAATCCAAAGTGGTTGAACTCGCCCCTGGGCTGGAAACCCTGGTATTGATGGACACTTACAATGGGGCAACTATTGAAGCAAGACCGGGCGAGCCCTATGGAAATATCATCGGACTGGCTTACCTGAGAAATGATGCCGGCCAGATCGTGCTCGGCGAAGCAGGCACATGGCAACCCGCGGAAAAACCTTCGGTACTCGGAAACGTACAGCCAGACTGGCTGGGAGGAATCACGAACAGCTTCTCGTACAAGGGATTTGACCTGAGTGTGCTGGTTGATATCCGGCAGGGTGGCGAAGTATTCTCATTCTCCAAATACAATCAAACTGCCAGCGGTACGGGAAAATTCACAGAAAACAGGGAGAACCTGATCCCGGATGGATACATCCTGCAACCGGATGGCAAGTATACTAAAAGCACAATCGCGATCACCGCTCAACAATATTATCCTGAAGGCGGTCCGTGGTCAGGCATTAATGAGCCCATGATTTTGAACGCGGATTACGTTTCGATGAGAGAAGCAAGACTTAGCTACAATTTCGGCACACTGCCTTTTATAAAAAGCTCAATACTGAAGGCTTTAAAAGTTTCAATCGTCGGAAGAAATTTGTTCTATCTCTATCGCGACCCAGTCTTCAAATCAATGGGTGCAAGTCCTGAGACGGCCTTTAACACTACAACGGCCGCCCAGGGTATTGAGACCCCCGCCATTCCCACAACAAGAAATCTGGGTATTAACCTGTCGTTCTCATTCTAAACAACTAATCTGACACTGACTATGAACAATATTAAGATCACGACGCTGGCGATCATCACATTATCGCTAACCGCGTGCACGAAAGACTTTGATGAACTAAACACGAGTCCGATCCTTGTAACCGAAGACCTCATCCAACCTTCGATGCTATTTACCGCGGCCCAGAAGAGTTCGATTTTTTCTACTTATGAAAATTCGACTTTCAAAGAATATTCTAACTACTACTCCAACGAAGCAAGCGGTGCGATCTTCCAGAACCGCGACTGGAGCACCCCATTTTCTAATTTCCAGGGAACTTTGATCAACACGTCGGAAGTAGTAAGGCTGACTGCCAACCGCCCCGACTCGATCAACGAAAACGCGATGGCCCGCATTTGGAAGGTCTGGTTGTTCCATCAGCTAACGGATGCTTACGGTGACCTTCCTTACTCAGAGGCAGTCAAAAGTATGGACGAAGCAATCAATCAGCCAACATACGATACGCAGAAGGACATCTATACGGACCTGCTCAATCAACTGAAAGACGCGGTGGCTTCATTGTCGGACAATGCCGACCTGGCGAGTTTCGGGGATGCCGACCTGCTATATGCGGGAAACGTAGCCAGCTGGATCAGGTTTGGGAACTCGCTCAGACTTCGGTTGGCTTTAAGGGTTAGATATGCAGATGCTGCCCTGGCCGGGCAACATATCACCGACCTCGCCGGCAAACCAATGATTGAGAACAATGATCAGAATGCGAAATTGACCACCATCGACGGTCCCGATTCTGACAACAGAAATCCGTTGTATAATGATTTTGTGAACAGCAATGGCTACCCCGTTTACATAGGATTCACCGTCACCCAGGAACTCCTGAAACGTGACGATCCCCGCTTAACAATCTATGCAACTCCCTCTGTCGCCCCGGGGCCCGGTTATCGGGGAAGGCCGATGACATTGTCAGGAGTGGAGAAGGTTCCGTACGGGATCGATTCTGTCGCCTACATGCAACTCTCCTTCCAGCAGGCTGTACAAACCATTATTGTGATGAATGCGGCGGAAGTTTATTTTCTAAGAGCCGAAGCAGCTCTGGCCGGCCTGAGCACTGAAGACGCCAACGAAATGTACGTGAATGGCATCAAGGCTTCCTTTGAACAGTACAGTGTTCCCGGGCCCGACCAGACCACTTACCTTGCAGGTGCCTTCGGCAACGTCAATTCTGGAACTGAAGAAGAAAAACTGGAAAGCATCATCGTCCAAAAATACCTGGCCATGTTTAACCAGGGCGCAGAAGCCTGGGCCGAATACAGACGCACCGGATATCCAACCATTTGGACAGGAAGTGACATGGGAAGTACAAATGGGCGTATTCCAAGGAGAGTCACCTACCCCGCATCGGAATACGCACTCAACAGCCAGAATCTCGATGCGGCCATCGGCCGACTGGAAGGTGGCGACAACATGACCAGCAGGATCTGGTGGGATGCCAAACCAGGATTACCACTCCTGCATCCCCGGCAGGGAATGTTTCCACCAGAGATTTATTAGATTCATAATTTTATATGAAAGATTAAAAATGATTTGAAATGCGGCAACACCAGACAAATCCGATTGTATTCTTTATCATATTTCTTCTATCATCTTTTATCCTAACCTCCTGCTCTTCCAACGACGAATATGTCATCGTTAAAACCCCTAACCCCAAATTTGTCCCCAACACCGCCTTTGGTGCCGCTGAAGACCTAACCTCGCCAAGATTCGAAGCGTTCAGGAAGAAATATCAGTTGGATACTATTTTTCATGACGAGAAAGATGAATTCAAAAGAATACTGCTTCTGCGCAACTGGACAAGAAAGCACATTATGATCAGCGATTTCGAAGATGACTACCCGGGGAACAATACGGCTGAAGGAATTCTCGACGCGGCGCTAAAAGGTCAGGGATTTCATTGCGGGCATTATATGGTTGTACAGAATGCCGTGATGAACGCCTATGGCTACATCACCCGTTGTCTTGGTGCAGGCCCGGGCGTGAAAGGTGGCCCCGATGGACACCATGGAAGCAATGAGATCTGGAGCAATACATATCAGAAATGGTTCCTGTCAGACGCAAAATACAATCACCATTTTGAAAAGAACGGACTACCTCTTTCTGTGCTTGAAGTACGAGATGAATTCCTCAAAAATGGGGCTGCCGATCTGCAGGTGATGAAAGGCCCGGATAGAAAAGTGATCGAAATGGACAGTACAAAGGCGAAGAAGGGTGGTTATCGATACTGGAAACCGAAAGACTTTGCACAAACCTATACCTGGATCGAATTTGAAAAGGCCAATGACCGGTTCACCCACTGGCCGGACAATGAAGAGGCACTCAATATCCTTAACATGTATGCTGATGATTATTTTAACCGGAATACCTGGATCTGGGATGGAAAGCCACATTGGGCATACAATACGAAGCACATGGTAAAGATCAGTGACCGGAACGCTTTTGAATGGACGCCCAACACGATCGAAACCAAAGTGAATCTCAGTGGCGACAGCGCTTACATCCAACTTCATTCCATCACCCCAAACCTGAAATCATACCAGATGAAGACCGGGGAGGCGTGGCAGGATGTTGGTGATTCAGTCGGGATTAAACTCACTAGTGAAAAAAATTCATTTGCTTTTAAAGCCGTCAATACTGCCGGTGTTTCAGGGGCCGAAACCAAATTGGAAATTGACAGATCACGCTGATTGCACTCAATCGCATTTGCATCGGATTGGTGTTTTAGTGATAAGAATATTGTTGAACCTTGCATTCATGAGATCATTTTTCGCCATTTGTTTACTGTTAATTTTCTCTTCTTCCAGTGCACAGGACTTTCATCCTGCACTTCTGCCCTATCCCCAGGAACTGGTTAAAACGGGCGAATCCTTTGTTATCGATGGCCCCTTGTTGATTGCAATCGACAAAAAAAGTTCTGCCGCAATGCGTTTTGCGGGTAATGATCTCCGTGATTTTCTCAACCAGAAACTTCATCTGGACTTGAATGGGAAAGCGGGTGGAAAATCGATCCTCCTCACCCTGAAGAATCGGAATAAATCTCTTGGAGAAGAAGGATACAGTCTTGAAGTGACCAAAGAGGGGATCACAATTTCTGCAAACACGGCAACCGGAATATTTTATGGTGTGCAGACGCTGAAACAACTGTTACTTGATTCCGACATTCCCAATATTCCCGGAGTAAAAATCAGAGACTGGCCGGATACCAGGCAACGTGCGATGCATTACGACACCAAGCATCACCAGGATACAAAGGAATATGTAAAACAGTTTATTCGGGAAATGGCCTCCATGAAAGCCAACATGTTGGTCTGGGAGTGGGAAGATAAGTTTGAGTATCCAAGTCATCCCGAAGTCGGCGCACCCGGTGCATTTACGATCAGCGAGATGAAGGAAATCACCGGATATGCCGCACAATACCATGTACAACTTGTACCGCTCGTACAGGGGCTCGGCCACGCGAGCTTCATACTCAAGTGGCCGCAGTTTGCACACCTCCGCGAAGTGCCTGCCTCCAATTTCGAGTTCTGTCCATTGAAAGACAGCAGCTATCTGTTGTTGTTTGCACTATGGAAAGATGCTATGGACGCCACTCCGGGGTCGGGGTACTTCCACATCGGATCCGACGAAACCTACGAACTGGGATATTGTCCCGATTGTCGCAAGAAAGAAGCGGAAATCGGAAAAAGCGGACTCTATCACCTCTTCCTGGAAAAATCAGCAAAGTTCATCGAACAGAACGGTCGAAAAATGATGGCCTGGGAAGCTCCAATGGGCTGGGCCAAGGGAAGAATAAACGTCTATCATGCCAATGAGCAGGTTGCTGAAAAATCAGTAACGCCACACAAGGGGATCATTCTGACCGAATCCTACGATTATGAAACACCGGATCTCAAATTCGCAAAGATGGCTAAATCGCTTGGCCATCCGGTTTATGCATATGATCCCAACCCAGGCATCGAACAACTGTTCCTCCCTTATTATTTTATCAAGAGCGATGATGGAAAGATCCTGCCCGGATGCTTCGAAAACTCTTTTCTTTTTTTACAGGAAACGCTTGCTAAGGGAGTTTTTGAAGGAGTCATCAGGACTTCCTGGGATGACTCAGGGCTGCCCATGAATTCCTGGACACTCTGTTTCGCTACAACCGCCGCACTTTCGTGGAATGTAGATGGAGTGGGAAAGGATCAGCTGCTCTCCGATTTTTACAAATCCTATTATGGTAAAAAGACTTCGGGCGTCGACACCCTGTACCGGATGCTTAATGAAGGCGCATACTTTTATATGGAAAGTTTTGAACGGGAAGTTTGGGCCTGGGGCGAAATTGGCAAGACCCATATTCCTGATCTGCCGAGGGGTGATGCTATTGAATACGATCCGTACTGGAACACCCAATATAAAGACAGGGTGGTGCTCTCGAAAATTTTTCTAAGCAAAATGGATTCGGCCATCCGGATTTGCGATCGGAATCTCAGTGATTCTGGTGAACACGCCTATGACCTGGAAGTATTTCGATCACTCGCCCGCATGGTCAGGCACACGGCCAGCACTTATCTTTCCCTGTCTTCACTGGAGAAAACGATCAGGCAGGCACACCTTCAAAGATTTTCCAATACAGACAGTGCCATGTACTATCTCGATTCCGCACAACAACTGCTGCGGAATAACCTCAGCGAACGCAAAAATGTATTCGATGATCTGGTGGAAGTATGGAACAGGAGCCGGTTGCCGAAGGGAATGTCCACTCCCCAGAAAACATATTTTTTTGAACAGGACCGGACCAGACATTTTGCGAACCGGGTGGCAGACATGAGTTACCTGGTTATCGATGAAGAGCAACTGGGACTCGAGCGTTACCTGGAAAACCTGGAACAATACACGTCATCCCTGAAAAAGAGATTTGCCGCCGACTAGTTATCAGAAGGCGAATCGGGTAAGGCCAAAATATTCACACCTCTTCGCGGATGACTCATTCATTGATTTTAAATGCCGGGAACCACCTCATGGCATTTTTGCGATAGATCTTATCCACCACCTCTTTAGGAAGATGCAGACCACGGAATTTTCCCTCGACTTCGGCTACCTGCAGCGAATCGTCGGTGACGAAGAATTGCCAGTTGTTCTTCCAGGTGGCTTCAAATTCCTTCAGCTTTTCGGGAATGTCCATCGAGTCGTCAATTTCTGTATCGGTAGCATACAGCATCCTGTCCTGGTACTTAATGAAAAAATCATAAACGGAATCGCGATCTTTTTGCGTCAGGTACTGTATGTGTGGAATCCTTGCTGCCATGTCAACCGCCATTTCGGGGAAGCTGTCCAGGTGTTTTGACAATGCATCAAGACTCCATTCCAGGCTGCCGAGATGAGCCCCGTCAAACCGAAGTTTGGGATGCTTTCTAAGCATGTGATCACGTGCATTGATCTGGTCTTCATAAGAAGGGTAATCAGGATGCAGAAACATATGGTATTCGGGATGTTCTTTGAAATAGTCGTGATCGTTCTTAACGGTCATCTGGTCCAGTGGCAACCAGCAGTTTCGTGGTTCTCCAAGATGCCCCACCACGGTTTTGTCGTTGGCCTCAATAAAATCAAAAATCGTATCGAGTTGAAAATTGTCGATCATCACGAATTTTCCGTCTTTGTTCTTGTATTCCATCCCGATGTTTTTCCAAACTTTCACGCCAATCGCCCCGCGTTCAAATGAAGATTTAAGATAGGCGAGGGTTTTGGAAGCCCAGTGTTTGTCATCGAGGTGTTCGATGTTGAACGTGGTAGTGTAGGCGAATCCCGAAGGATAATTCTTCAGGTGTCGGGTGGTAAAATTCTGTTGCTCCTCAATGGTTGGGTAGCCGGGGGCTGCGACATTCAGACTGACCAGGTTGAATTTATTCCTTCTCGCCATTTCAATAAAGGACGAATCATTGGTATTGATGTGAACATGCGTGTCGAACTTGTCGACCGTGTCATAATCATTGACAGTGTAATACTGCATTTCTTGTGATTTTGCAGGCGGTTCCGAACAATACTCCAGGGTTGAAAGCAACAGGAGTGCCCCAATAAAACTAAGATTAATTGTTTTCATCTTTCTTTCTTATCGATTTTGAATAGCCGAATTTCTGAGTTGCTCTTTCCATGATGGTATTGGTCTCGGTAAAAGCTGTAGTTCCTCCAGCTGCCGTCGTGTTTAGCGCTCCCATCAGGTTCCCAAATTCCTGGCATTCGTTCAAAGGCAAGCCTTTCAGAAACTTATGGATAAACCCCGCGTTGAAACTGTCGCCTGCTCCCACTGAGTCTACAACCTCTTTGTTGAAAAAAGCAGGTATGAAGCTTTGCTCACCCTCAGAACACAGGGTCGACCCCCTCTCACCCTCTTTGATCACGATACAGCTTCCGGCAGGCAGTCTGCTTATCCCGTCTGCAATAGAGCCAGTCTTCGTCATGGCCAGGAACTCCTTTTCATTTGGAAGAAAAATATCTACCATTGGAAGCAGCAAACCGAGGTCTATGTCCCAATCTTCTTGGGGATCCCATTGCGGATCGAAGGAGATGGTTAGGCCCAGGGACTTCGCCTTACTCAAAATCTCGCGCATGTGTTTTCTTAGTCCAGGCTGGATAAAGAAGGAAGACAGGTGAAGATGCCTTGCCTGTTTTACCAACTCCCAGTCGATGTCTTCGAAAGAAAAGTATTCGATGACCCCCTGGTGGGTGATCATCGCCCGCTCGTCTCCATAATTCAGTACAACGGTTGTCCCGGTGGGATACTGATCGTCCCGGACCACATCAGTTGTGACTACATTGCTTTTATTCAATTCATTCAGGACCATCTCTCCCATTGCGTCCTTGCCGGTTTTTCCAAGAAAGACAACGCGGTTTCCAAGGGCGCTGAGATTGCTGGCGCAAATTGCCGAGGAACTGCCAAGCGTGATTTTCATTTGCCCGGAAAGTATTTCTTTTCCGAGTTCAGGAAAGGAGCTGTTCTTGTCGAGGATGATATCCATATTCAATTCGCCAATCACGACCACATCAAATTTTTTCATCTCTCAATGTATTCATGTGCCAGCAAATCAGGAAATAGGATAGATGGTCACTCCTTCCACTACCCTGGTAATTGTACCCTTCTCAGAAGGGTTGTCTGGGGACAACCCAAAATGCAGGGACTTGAAAAAACCAAGCAGCTGGGCGGGAAGCGCACCGCATACGGGTAAAAAGTCCTCATCAATAGGGCGCCCCATGCTGCCAAAGATGATGGGAAGGTCGAGTTCGATGTCGTCTTTTTGGGATTCAAGGATTCCGATGGTCATCACGTTCCTTTTTCCCGGAGAAATCGCATTCACCAGATCCCGTTCATATTGGTACACATAGTCGTTATTAGAAAAAAGGTAGACAAGCAAAGTAGACTGATTGACCACTGCCCTCGGCCCATGTCGGAATCCCAGGAAAGAGTCAAACTTGCAGATAACCCTGCCGTCGGTAAGCTCCTGGAGTTTCAGTTCACATTCCTGGGCAACGGCCTGCAATGGACCCGAGCCAAGGAAAACTGCACGATCAAAGTCGACAAGTGAAGCCTGTTCCAGTTTATTGCGGTAGTTGTTGATGATTGTCTGGCCGTATCCCGCCAGCTTCAATACCTGCTGTTGCAACGTATCGATTTCGTTTATCCTTGCTATCAGGAGACCGGCCAGCAACATCGACGTAAAGCTACCGGTCATGGCCAGACTAAGATCATTGGCCTGGGCCGGCATCAGGAAAACAAGTGACTGATTGGGCTCCCCATTAACCTGTGCCAGTCGGCCCAATGGGTTACAGGTAATGATAAAGTGATAAACCTTTTTGCAATGTTTATTTGCCAGGTTCACCGCCGCTACACTTTCCGGGCTTTCACCCGAGCGGGCAAATGATATTAGTAACAATTCTCCGTGGACCGGAAAATAATGCTGGGGGTGGGATATCAGATCAGTAGTTGGGACCGTGGTTGTTGGACGTCCTCCATACTTTTGAAAGAGACCCTGGAGGGCATTTCCGATATAGGCGGAACTTCCCGCCCCGGTCATCATCACCGATAGTGCGGGATTCGACAATAATGGTCGCAGGAAGTCAAGAATAACCGTTTTCTTCTCTTTCACCAGCTCATAGGTCCTCATCCACAGTTCAGGTTGCTGTGAAATCTCCCGGGCAGTCAGAATTGCCCCCTTTTGAGCCAGATCTCCTGTGGAAATTCCTAAGTAGTCGTGATCAGTCGATACGGAGGTGTTTAGCAACCCAGGGGGAAAACTCGACATGATTTTATTTTCATTTCGTTTCGCATCTTTCTCGAAAATAACCCTTTTCCTTTCAAAACTTCTGATTTTTTTTATTTTTTGTCATTCGAAAGATATTGTCATTATGTTGCATTCAAATACTGTCAAATGAGAAAAACGGGTGAGAAATCGACCGTACAACGACGGGTAATTATCCTGGAAAGGTTGGAGGAAAAGGGTCAGGTGGACGTCACCGAACTAAGTAAAACGTTAGGAGTCAGTGAAGTAACGATTCGGAACGACCTGAAGCGCCTCGAACAGAAAAATGCCCTGATCCGGGCAAGAGGCGGTGCGTTCAAAATTGACCGGGTGGGCATGGATTTTACGCTTTCGGACAAGAACAAACAGAACTACGACCAGAAGAGAAAAATAGGCAAGGCCGCTGCCAAGCTCGTGGAAGAAGGAGACACTATTATACTGGATTCCGGAACCACCACGATGGAGATAGCCAAGAATCTTTCGAGCATCGCCGAACTAACAGTGATTACCAACGCGCTGAATATTGCCAACCAACTGGCTGATCATCCCAGGGCAAACATCATTATCCCTGGAGGATTTCTCCGGAAGAACTCACTGTCACTGATTGGAAGTACTGCGGAAGACAGTTTTAAAAATTATTTCTGTGACAAGCTGTTTCTTGCAGTGGACGGATTCAGCACCACTTTTGGTTTGTCGACCCCAAATGTTGAAGAGGCTCATCTCAACCGCATTATGATTTCTATTTCTAAACAAGTGATTGTAGTGGCAGATTCCAGTAAGTTTCACAAGAGAAGTTTCGCATTCATCGGACCCGTTGCCGGGATCGACGTCCTGATCACCGATGAGGGTATTCCTTCGGATGATCAGAAAAAACTGGAAAGCGCAGGGGTGAAATTGATTATCGTTTAGGCATACCCGCTATCCAACGTTAGTTGCCCCTTGATATCCACACCAGGTGCGGAGGTCCCGCAATACCCCTGGCATTGACTGCCCGGAAGTAAACGCTGTCGGAGAAACCGCGCAAGCTCACCCTGGCGGTGTCTTTTACTTTTACCCAATCGCTATCATCATTTCGTCTCATTTCGTATGCGCTCAGGTTTGGGGTACTCGACTCTAGTTTTATCCTGGCCTGATCATTCGCCACGGTGACCGTCGATTTGATGGTGTTAGGCGTCCAGTCGACAGCTTCAGAGTCTGAAACTACCGTCATATAAGGAGTTCCATAAGCCCAATGTTTTTTACCGTTGAATAACCAGGTGTGCGTCTTGAAATACTGATCGCCGTACATGACCAGGAAATCCGTATTGGTGTTGGGAAAGTTCGTGTAGCGATTGCCCTGTTTGTCCCAACTCAGCCATGTGTAGATACGTGCAAATCGTTCAACGTTTCTGTTTTTGAGTTCCGGAAACACATCCTTTCTTTTTCGGTCTGGCCCAGCTACTATGATAAGGTCGGCTGCTTTGTTCCTGAGGTATTCGGCCCTCACTTCCATAGCGGAGAGTGGAATGCCGTGCTTTTCAAAGTGCATGTCATATTTCGCATCGATTATCACCCATTTTCTGTACGAATTTACCCATACTTCATTTACGGCATGATGACCTTCGCTTGCCACAAAATCAACAGGTACACCCACATCCGCCCGCAGGCATCGGGTAACATAACCATAGCTGTTCAATACTGCATTCATTACAGCCATGTAATGGCCGCAATGAAAACCGTGACCTTTGATTGCTTCATCAAGGATCGACTCCACAGACCCATCGTCAGGATAAGGTCCTGCATTGTCTATCCTGATCAGACTTCTGACCCACTGGCGCAGCAACAATATTCTTCTGAATTCATCTTTCTCGCCGTGAAACACGGTGTCAATCCTGTATTTTTTTTGCAGGTCGGCAAACTTTGGTGAGTTCAGGTTCTCAAATCCCTCGAAAACCTTGTTGGGCCGATACGGTGGATTTGACTTCACGGTTTTCTGTGAAAAAGGTTCAAAGTATTCTTGTAGTCTCCACCTGATATACCCAGGGTACAAGAGCACCATGTGTTGTTCGGGACGCAGCTCGCTGTATCGGACCAATGAATCCAGGTCCGCAGGATTTCCGGAGGCGAACGCATCGCGATAAAGTTTTGAAAATTCGACATAAGTGCGGATCCTGGTGATCCTCATCCTCTCTGCGCTGTCGGTGCTGTTGTTGAATAATTGATCAAGCCTGCCGACGACCTCGGCTGCTGTAGAGTCGACCTGTCTTATTTTCCGGGGAGATAATGTTTCGCGAACCTTGTATGGTTCCTCTTGAAAATGTAAAAAGATAGTGCTGAAAACGGAATCGATCTCCCGGGAATGCTTCGGATAATATGCAGCGAAATATCTTTCAAGGGTTGAATCGACATTCAAACTCTTATCCCAACAAGCTTTTGCAAAGAAACTGTTGTTGAAGGCAGAGCGCCACCAGGATTGTATGGGTAGAAAAAGGGAGATCACGCCTCTGAAACCTTCGGCCCTTGCCAGTTCCGGCATCTGCGTTGCATATTTGGGACGAAGCCAGACATTCGTGCCAGCCCGATAATTGTCTCCAAAAAAATACTCAAACAATTCCACTCCGCCTGCCTTGTTAGCCTTCTTCACCCATTGTTGAAGTGTGTCGCGCATTACTCCAGGATCGGCACACCAAAGTACCGACATGTTCGCCGGCAGCTGGTCCATTTTTGGTGCTGTAAACTGATCGTTGTAGGCAAGGTATTCCACTGTGATATCCGGACGAACCTTTTTTACTATCTCTGCCACTCGCTTCGACGCATTGAAATATGTGTTTGGATCCTTGCATTGTTCACACTCGCAATACCTGCCGCCATCCAACGGCCAGGTTCCGATCACACTAAATTCAAGATGCTTTCCCGCATAGTCTGCCAATGCATTTCCATAATATTCCACAGCGTCGCGATTCGAATAACACATTTGCCCCGAGTAAGGCGGAGGACCCAGTTTCCTCACACCATCGTTGAGTGCGAACCACTCGGGATGTTGTTTGTGTAAGGTTCTTGGAAAGAACACGGGGGTACAATGCTCACTCATCTCTATAACAAACCCTCTTTGCTGCAGCTCAGGCAACAACTCTTTCGTGACCTCTTTCCACACGGAGCCATTTGCGGGACCGTCGCTGTCACTCGGGCGATTTTCTGAAACCAGGATATAGTTGAATTTGTTCTTGGCCATCCAGTCGATAAAATCACGCCCGGCTTCTATGCTGTTCCTGTCTAATCCATAGGGCGCGAGACCCCTGTGTTCCAAAACTGGATTGTGAATGAATACCCCCTGCGTAAATGTTAGCGTTGGTTGTTTAGGAACGATCTGCTCCTTTGTGCCGGGGTAGAAAAAAGAACACCCGGCCTGTTCCAGGAATGTGTAAGCAGCATAAAGAAGACCCCTCGATTCCTTTGCGTTCAGGTCAATTCTATTGGACCTGACCCTGATACTGAATCCATCCCAGCGAATAGCATCATCGTTTGTTTTCTGCAGCCTAAGCATTCCGGTCGATGTGTCGGAAAGCTGATTATGAATAGTGACTGGCAGGAATTTGCCGGTCATCTGGCCGATATACCCGCTCAGTTCATTAGCCGCTTTTTTAATTACAGGGTCCGAAGAGTCGCTTATGCTGATCTCGTTAATTACACCATCAGTCCCCAGCATCAGTGATTGGCTGTCGTTGCCACAGCCAGCCAGTGCCGAAAATATTGATGCAAGGATAATGAGGCGGCAATGTTTCATGGTAGGTTTATTCATTTTGAATTGGATAAATTAACCAATTCGTTACAATTCCTTTCTTTTACCAATAATTTATTTTTGTTTTATTTTTTAAATACTTTCGTAGCCTTATGTCTCCAAAGTTAAAAAACTGGCCGCAATCTCTGAGACCAGGGATAATCAGGCCCGCCCGGGTTAGCGATCCCGGCAAAATGACCGTTACGCCTAAATTAGGATCAGAATATGGATTTTCATTGCTTTGGATGATCCTGTTCACCGTACTCTTTATGTTTCAGTGAAAATGCAAAGACCCACTTCTTTAACTCTTAAGTTTCAGTAATGACCAAGGAATTATTACAATCCTACAATGAACTGCTGGCTCCTTCGGACAAACTGGTGAATGACATCCTTCACCTCGATGGCGACATCATCATACTCGGTGCAGGTGGAAAAATGGGCCCGGCGCTCGCCAGGCTTGCGAAAGAAGCGATCGTAAAAGGCGGGAGCCTGAAAAAAGTAATCGCTGTTTCGAGATTCTCAGAACAGGGTCTTGAAAAAGAACTCCAAACAGCAGGGATAGAAACCATTTCTGCAGACCTCCTTGACGACAAAGACCTCGATGCGCTTCCATTGGTAAAAAATGTACTCTACCTGGCAGGCACCAAATTCGGCACCACGGGCAATGAATCATTCACCTGGGCGATGAATAGTTATCTTCCTGGTCGTGTAGCCGGGAAGTTCAGGGATTCCCGAATCGTTGCGTTTTCTACCGGAAATGTATATCCGATGGTTCCGGTAGTGGGCGGCGGAGCCCGCGAATCACAGGTGCCCGAGCCGGTTGGTGAATATGCCCAATCCTGCCTGGGGAGAGAACGTATTTTTCAGTATCAGTCTTCACGATATAATACACCTACTCTAATCTACCGTCTCAACTTCGCCAATGACGTGACTTATGGGGTATTGCTGGAGATCGCGAAATCCGTTAGGGAGGGGACGCCGGTAAATGTCGAAATGGGTGCCGTAAACATTATCTGGCAGGGCGATGCGAATGAAATCGCGATTCGTTGCCTGCACCATTGTGCTGTTCCTGCGAAAATCCTCAATGTTACCGGCCCTGAGATCTTATCGGTAAGATGGGTAGCAGAAACTTTCGGTCAGATGATGGGCAAGACGCCCGTGTTCGAAGGTCAGGAAAAAGACACCGCCTACCTGGCAAACGCACATGAGAGCATCAGGCTCTTTGGTTATCCTCGTACACCACCTCTTAAAATAATGGAGTTGATGATGCGCTGGTTGAATGAAGGAGGCAAGCTCCTAAATAAACCCACACACTTCCAGGAAAGAAAAGGAAAATACTGACCGATGTCCAATCAACCCAACAAAGACATTCTGAAATTGCTCCATGAAGGTGCTTTTATTCCTGCTCATCCGCTGGCGCTGACCCGGTCGCTGGAAATCAACGAAAAAAAACAGCGTAACCTTACACAGTATTACATTGCCAGCGGCGTGAGTGGTGTGGCAGTAGCAGTGCATACTACCCAGTTCGAAATTCGCCAGCCCCAATTTAACCTCCTTGAGCCGGTGTTGCGAATGGCCGCTGAAGAGATAGAAAGGCAAAAGCTCTCGAGACCCTTTATAAAGGTAGCAGGGATTGTAGGCGCCACCGATGCTGCGGTCGAAGAAGCCCGACTGGCTGTACGTTACGGCTATCATTTCGGCCTGGTCAGCATGGGCGGATTACAACAGTACTCCGAAAAAGAACTTATAAGAAGAGTCGAAAAGATTGCCGACGTCATTCCAGTCTTTGGGTTCTACTTGCAGCCAGCTGCGGGGGGAAGGATCCTTAGTTACGAATTCTGGCGCGACTTTGTCGAGATCCCAAATATTCACGCTATCAAAATAGCTGCCTTCAATAGGTATCAGACCCTCGACGTAGTCCGTGCGCTCTGCTTGTCCGACAAAAAAGATCAGATAGCGCTCTACACAGGGAACGACGACAATATCATTGCGGACCTGATTACTCCCTATCGCTTCAACGTTAAAGGCCAGATAGTCGAAAAGAAATTTGTGGGAGGGTTGTTGGGTCATTGGGCGGTCTGGACAAAAAAGTCCGTTGAAATATTCATCCAGATAAAGCAAACGCTGAATGAGCAACAGTCAGATCTCCGTGATTTACTTGCCCTGAACGTCTCGGTCACCGACATGAACGCAGCCATATTCGATCCTTCACACGCCTTCAAAGGCTCCATAGCCGGTATTCATGAAGTATTGAGAAGGCAGGGGCTGATGGAAGGCATTTGGTGCCTCAGCCCGGAGGAAAAGCTTTCAGAAGGCCAGTCTGCAGAAATCGACCGGATCTACGATTACTATCCATCTTTCACCGACGATGAATTTGCCAGGAAGTTCAGTTAGTTGAGAATGACTTAACTACACAATTCCCGCCCACCCTGGATTTTAGTTATTACGGGTTCGTAATAAGTTTGGTACGATTATTACGGAAATACTCGTAAGCACTCCATTGCTTATGAAACGTGAAACAACCATCTTAATCATATTCATATGAATGAAATAACATTGCTCATATCAACAATTCTGATGTGGATAGCAGTTATTGTTGGATTATATCAACGGATTTTTCTGATGCCAAAATGGTTTGACGATCCGCCTGCCTCGTTTGAACGGATACGAAGGCAAAGCAAACCGGCGAGAGCTTTCTGGATACCCCTCTCTGCCCTGTTCATGATTTCTCTTATCACTTCATTGATCCTGAATTGGGGACTTCCTGATATTCGAAACCACATCATTGGGTCGCTTGCCTGTTTTGGATTAACGGGCCTGTTGAGTGGTAGGTATTTTGTGAAAGAGGTGCTTGCTTTTTCCAGGATGCCGGTCGATGCTCCTCAAACACCGGAACTCTTAAAAAGAACAAGGTTTTGGCTAAAATGGACCACAGTTAGGGATGTGCTGCAAGTTTTAGCAGCACTATTTGTTACAGTGGCATACAGGCATGTATAATCGTCTTAGCGCGAACCAGGGAAGATCCGTGCGTGGCCATTAGACATTCACTTCGTGGTAGGAGTCCTGTGTTGACTGAATCATCATTTGAAACGCAAGTAACTGATCTTTCCATCCATCGTGCTGACGATTACCTGACGTCTACCAGCTGGCAGGATACAACTCACCAGGCCATTTGACACCTTGTGCTTCCATAGCACATCACCGCTGCTGCGGTCGATGGCCCATACCAGTCCGGAGTTCGTAGGAACGTAAACTGTTTTGTCTTTTTCTATGATCGCGGTGGGACAAATTTCATAACCCAGTTCCATATTGGCTTTCCAGGCTATCTCCATGGAATCTGAAGTGGAAGACACGCCATATAAATTTCCTTCCATCGTTTTTATATACACCAGAGCGCTGTCTTTCGACAGACCCATTGATTCACGCATCCGAACCCCTTGCATTTGTTTACGCCACAGCACGCTACCGGAAGCCGCATCCAGGGCAGTCATATAACGATCCGGGGCGACAATGAATATCTTTCCGTGTGCGCCCACAGGATAACATGCAGCCGGTGAATACATTCGATTGGCCGTTCCATTGTTCCACTTCCAAACCAAAGCACCAGTTTTGATATTCAATGCATAAAAGTCATTTCCCCAGCATCCGAAATAAACAATATTTCCATAGATCAGCGGACGGGTAACCACAAAGCCCGCAACACCGGAATAATCCCAGATCAATTTTCCATCGACCAGATTCAGTGCGCGGAAATGTCCATCGGATCCTCCAATGTACACCACACCGTCTTTTACGATTGGGCAGGCGACAATCGGCTTCAAAGTCCGATACTTCCATACCAACGATCCATCTTTCAACCGCACACAATAAATATATTGGTCGGTAGACGCGATCACTGCATATTCATTGCCGATTGCAGGGGATGCGAATATTTTACCTCCTGTCCTGAAAACCCATTTCTTGCTTGCATTTTTTTTATCCAATGCATACAAATCACCCTGAGTATTTGAGCAGAGTATGAGATTTCCCTTTGTCGCTATGCCGGAGCCGATATCGCTACTGTCCTGGTACTGCCATTCGGCCTTTACATTTTTATAGGCTTCATTTGCCTGATAAGTTGGGCGTGGATACTGGCTGTTATCGGAAGCAAAATGATGATTGCTCAGGATGACCTCGGTCCACTTTTTCAATGTGTCCGTGCCGGGTGTTTTCTCCTCAAATACCGCCTTGCCGTTATTTACGTCAACAATCGTATATCCGCCAGACGTTTGTTTGGCCCGCAGGTTCGATCTGCCCATCACGGCTGGAATATTCTCAAAGTTGAGACGATGATTACTATGCCCGTGCCCACAAAGAATAAGTTGGATATTTCTCTTCTTCAATCGGTCAATTACCTCATACCAGTTGTTCAGTGACGAATCCTGCGGATAATGATTAAGAAAAATCACAGGCTTTTCCGGATCGGGCAGATGATTCAAAACACTGTCCAGCCATACGACATTCTCACGCGGTATTTGCCCCGGACCCATGCGCATATACGGACCCGACGCCGTGCCAACAAAGGCATAGCCACCGTAATCGAAATAGAAGGTTTCTGCACCAAATACCTTTTTGAAACTATTGCCGCCACTTTCACTCCAGTTGGCATCATGGTTCCCAGGGATGATATGCCAGGGTTTGTTCAGGCTGTCGAGTATGTTTTTGGCCAGTTGCAATTCCGGATCCGCTCCAAATTCTGTGATGTCACCAGTTATGACTACAAATACCAAACTGGTGTCGGAATTGATGTCTTTTACGGTTCTCCTTAGGTCTTCGGCGCCTGTGTCGGAACCTATGTGGGTGTCGGAAACAAATGCAAATCGAAAATTGGATTGCGACCAAACAATTACCGGAACCAATGCGATAGTATGCAGAAAAAATAAAAGGCGGATTATTTTTGTCATCATGGAAAATTGTTTTCTTCCTGGCTTATTTTCCAATCTCAAACTGCCTGATTAAACCGGATTCCATCTGAAAGTGATGGTTAACGATGCCGTCAACGATGAGATTTCCCTTGATATCGTTCACAATCTGGTGAACCTCCACTTCAATTTTGCCTTCTCCGTGATCCTTGATGGAAACAGGATACACAAAAGGGGTAATTTCTTTCCATTGCCTCGTCCAATAATCGCGGATTTCATCATGCCCATGAACAAATCCGCCCTCCCAGCCATTCGCCCATTTTACATCTTTATGCAACAACAAAAAGATCTGATCAATATTCCTTTCATTAAAATTTTCGTACAAAGCCTTGACAATCCCGGCTACTTCCATAACTACTTTATTAGATTAACATGGTTCATTCCTCTTCTTCCTTACTTTGCTTATAAAATTATGGAATACGAACTAATAGTTCAGCACACCCCTACCCCAACCGATCTGATGTAATACATCTCGCAGACTGTATAGTATTTAATAAAATAGTGAATGTATCTTTTAAGTATCTTATATCACAAACATTAAAATAGTTTTGCCATATGCCTCAGGAACCGGTTCACATCAATGCTAAAGGGAAGAAACAGAATTCATTCGATGCGATAGTGATAGGCTCGGGGATTAGCGGAGGTTGGGCTGCCAAAGAACTTTGTGAAAAGGGATTGAAAACCCTCGTCCTCGAACGAGGCCGCAATATTGAGCACATCAAGGATTATCCAACGGCAACCCTTGGCCCCTGGGAATTCAAGCACCGTGGGCAAATGACCAAGCAGTTCCTGGAAGAAAATCCGCTGATCACCAAGACCGCGGGCTACGGAGAAGACACGGCCCACTTCTTTATTAAAGACAAGGATCATCCCTATGTACAGGAGAAGCCATTCAACTGGGTCAGGGGTTATCAGGTAGGAGGCAAGTCGCTGACCTGGGGGCGAGCCTGCCAGCGATGGAGTGATTTTGAATTCACTGCTCCGGGGCGCTATGGATATGGCGAAGGCTTTCCGATCCGCTATAAGGACGTTGCATCCTGGTATTCGCACGTTGAAAAATTTATTGGAGTTTGCGGAAAAGCCGATGGCATTGAATCGATGCCTGACGGTGAATTTCTGCCGCCATTCGACTTCAACGCCGCTGAGGCAGCCATCCACAAAAAGATTTCGGCACATTATTCCGACCGTCACATGGTTCATGCCCGCTGGGCACATCTCACAGAACCCAAAGAGATACATATTCAGCAGGGTAGGTCAAAGTGCCAGGCCAGGAACCGTTGTATGCGGGGATGTCCCTTCGGCGGATATTTCAGTTCCGTATCCTCCACCCTACCCTGGGCAAAAAAAACGGGAAACCTAACCGTCCGGCCATTCTCAGTTGCGCATTCCATCATCTACGACGAGCAAAAACAAAGGGCTACGGGCATACGTGTTGTCGACGCGCAAACCAAAAAGACCACAGATTATTTCGCAACGATCATATTTGTCAATGGATCCGCTCTTAACAGCAATCTGGTGCTATTGAATTCCACGTCGCATAGATTTCCCAACGGGTTAGGGAACGATAGTGGCTTACTCGGAACACATGTCGCCTTTCACAACTACCGCGCCGGAGTTGGCGGCATCATGGAAGGCATGCAGGATAAATATTATTATGGGCGAAATCCAACTGAACCCATCATTGCCAACTACAGAAATTTGCACAAACAGGATACGAATTATGTGGGCGGCTTCACCACGTTCATGGGAGCGCATCGCTCGCGAAGAGACGGAGAGGAACTGGCGCAAACCATCGGCGGCGCATATAAGGATGCGATGACCGAACCCGGCGAATGGAATGTTTATATGTACATGCAGGGCGAAACCATCATGAAGCGATCGAATCATGTGCGTCTAAGCACCGATCAGAAAGACGAATGGGGAGTGCCGTTGCTGATCACTTCGGTGGATTATGACGACAACGATGAAAAAATGATCCCGGATTTTATCAACCAAAGCCTGGAAATGCTGGAAGTGGCGGGTTGCAAAAACCTTACGCAGTATGACAATCACCAGGCGCCCGGACTGGACATACATGAAATGGGCGGTTGTAAAATGGGTAGCGACCCGAAAACATCTTTATTAAATGAATGGAATCAACTCCATCACTGTAAAAATGTGTTTGTAACCGATGGAGCCTGCATGGCCAGCACGGGAAACCAGAGTCCATCCCTATTGTACATGGCGCTGACGGCGCGTGCGGTAACCCATGCAGTGGAGGAAGTCAGGAAGAAAAATCTCAGGAGTTAACGATCAGTGTCTTCGGTTCACTTTTCTTTCCGCTCTTTACCGCTACAATCGTTATGATTGCTGAGAGCAGAAGTGCCACGGACATAAAAATATAAGAGGCACCGAATCCTTGTGTGTCGGCGTTTAGCCGCCCGACAATGTAAGCGCCCGCGAAAGAACCCAGTGCACCGAAACTGTTGATCAGCGCCATGGCCACCCCGGCAACATTCTGCGGCAGTATTTCGGGAATGATTGCAAAAAAGGGCCCGTATGGCGCATACATGGCGGTGCCCGAAATAACAAGCAGTATGAACGACAGCCAGAAATTGTCCGGTCCAATGAGATAGGATCCATAGAATGCAATTGATGCCACCAGCAACAAAGGCCATACGAAAGCCTTCCTGTTCATCGTCTTGTCAGAGAAATAAGAAGCGGTAAGCATACCGATTACCGCAAACACATATGGAATGGAAGAATACCAGCCGGTGGTCACTATGTCTATATCAGGAGCCGACCTGATGATCGACGGCAGCCACATCACGAAGCCATACACACCGATGCTCCATAGTGCATATTGGAGAGACAATAATATGACCGTCTTCGATCTGAATACTGCAGCATAATTTTTTACGGGCTTTATATTCAACTGCTCAGATCTCAACTGTTCGGTCAGAATCTGTTTTTCTGCTGTGGTGAGCCAATTGACTTTAGTTGGTTCGTCTTCAACGATCCTCCACCAGATCACCGCCCATGCAATAGCAGGAAGGCCTTCAATAATGAACATCCATCTCCATCCAACAGAATCCAGGAGGTAGCCCGAAAGAATTGACATCCAAAGTATGGTTACAGGATTTCCGAGAATTAAAAAAGCATTCGCCCTCGAGCGTTCTTTTTTCGTAAACCATCTGCTCAGAAATATAAGCATGGCTGGCATCACGGCGCTTTCCACCACTCCCAGCATGAACCGAATAACGATCAGCCATTTTACATCGCTGATTACGCCGGTCGCGGTGGCCAGGGCTCCCCAGCAGATCAGCGACCAGAATACCAGCTTTTTTGCGCTTTTTTTTGCGGCATAATGCGCCCCCGGGATCTGAAAGAAAAAATAACCGAGGAAAAACAGGGAGCCAAGAAGGGCGGAAGTAGCTGCAGTGATGTGGAGATCCTTTGCCATCCCTCCCGCAACACCAAATGCAAAATTAGCCCTGTCGAGATATGCCAGGCTATAGGTGATAAATACGACGGGGATGAGACGATACCAACGGGATGCAGCGAAGTTTTTTTCCATGAAATCATATTTGCGCTATAGCCTTAAATACAGCCGTAGCCTAAAGTGGCGGATGACAATATTTAACCATCTCGATCTTGAATACGAGGAAGGCAGTACTCACGGGCATACATTGGAAAGGCGTTTAAAAAATCGAATCGAAGGGCGTAGAAGAAAAACAGATGGAGTGGAAGTCGGGAAATATTCCTTGCCGGTAGGTCCTACTGATGCCCGGATTTATTCATATGTTGTGACTTGTTTTTCTTCAGCCCGCAGATTCGATTTTTAGTCTTTCCAATGTGAGCCTTGATTTTTTTGCCCGCTTTTTTTATCAAGAAAAAAAGCGGGGTAAAGCTGCAATGTAAGAAAAGACGATGAAGTCTGAGCTACACACTGCCATTCTCACTCTCTACAAAATACATGTCAATCAGCCCTTTGTTCTTCGCCTCTAACCTGCCACGATAGGTACACCTGAATTTGTCTTTTACCAATTCATAGGTACCGCCGCTGATGTTTACTTTTCCGGTTTCTCCGCTGCTCTCCATCCGGGAAGCGGTATTCACTGTGTCGCCCCAGATATCATAAGCGAATTTCTTTGTTCCTACAACACCGGCCACGACCGGCCCTGTATGAATGCCTATACGCAACTCAAAAAAAGGTTTTCCTTCCTGTAGCCGCTGCATTTTATTGTTTTTGATAAAGCTCACCATTTCAAGTCCCGCTGAAATAATATCAAAAGGATGAGTGTCATTTTTCGCCGGGAGTCCCCCTGCGCACATATAAGAATCTCCGATGGTCTTTATTTTTTCAATTCCATATTTTGTGACGATCCGGTCAAATTCGCTGTAACAATAGTTGATTTCAGCCACAAGATCCTGGGGAGTTAAATTTTCGCTTGCCTGAGTGAAATTCCTGAAGTCGGTGAACAGCACACTGACCTGTTCAAAACTTTGTGCTTTAGCCGTGCCTGTAGATTTAAGTTCCTCAGCGGTTTCCGCCGGCAATATATTCAGCATCAGCTCGTCACTCCGTCTCTTCTCTTTAGCAATGCGGATTCTCTGTTTGAGAAAGACCCCGGCAAAAAGGAGCACAATCGCGAATCCGCCAATAAATCCGTTTCTAACCAACTTCTGTCTGCGTATTTCCTGCTGTTGAATTTGTTTGTCTTTGCTGAGCAGGTTGATCTGCGATTCTTTTTTCTCAAGGTCAAAGGTAAATTGGAGCGTCCCCAGTTTTTTATCTGTCTCGAGATTGTAAATAGTGTCTTTAATGGCCAGCAACAGGTTCTGATACTTAAAGGCGTTGCTGTAATCGTGATTCTGTGCGTAGGCCTTTGACAAACCTTCATATGCATCTTTCGTTTCAGTGGCTGCATTCAGGGGTATTCCGTATTCCAGGGAACGCAGGTAAGCAGCAATGGCAGCCGAAATTTCGCCTTTTTCAAAGTAGGATTGTGCGAGAGCTACCAGGGACTGGGTCATGTCGAGTCGGGTCTCCAGTTTTTTTGAAAATTCAAAGGCTTCCAGGTGAGTCTTGATGGCTTTGTCATATTGCTTTTGTCTTGAATAGACGCGACCAATATAATTGAGGGAATAAGGCAGGTCTTCGGTTCCCGCATATGCTTTTACGGATTGCCTGAGATAGAAAAGCGCCTTTGCGTTGTCACCTAACTTGTAATAAATCTCACCAAGATTAGCAGTAGAAGTACCAACCGAATACTTATCATTTATGGCTTTACTCAATTCATAAGAACGAAGAAAATACTCGAGCGCTCTTTTGTATGTTGCTGGTTTGTTTAGGTAAATGGCGCCAATATTTGTGAGTGAAGTCAGGACGCGAAGGGTGTCATTGATTTCTTCCGATAATTTCAGGGATTGAAGGTGCAGCTCAAGTGATTTGGCATCGTCGCCCTGGTTGAAGTATACCGCCCCCTGGTTGCTGAGCATATTGGCCACGCCGGTTTTGTCGTTCACGGCCTCGTAAACCTCGAGGGCCTGTTGCCATGACTTTACGGCATCGATGTAATTCCCCTGCAGATAGTAGCCAATACCCATATTCTTCAATGCCAATGCAAGGCCGGGCCGGTAACTGATCTGCTCGGCCAGGCGTCTGGATGAGTCAGCAATTACTACTGAACTGTCGGGGCGGTCGCTGAACAAATTTTTGCTCAGAGCATTCATCACCTGTACCCGTTGGCTGTCTGACAGATTGGTAACAAGTAATTTGCGCAAACTGTCGACAGCACTCGATTGTGCCATCGTGCAGTCGCTTAGAACCAGCCACAGACATAGGATTAGAAGTGTTCTGAGTTTTAATGCCATTCCTCCACAAGTTAGGTTCAAGACGAAGCCGGGGCAAAAAATCCTTACCTCGATTTAATCACTTTGATCAGTTTTCTTCTGCCTGCCTGAGTCGCCTCAATAAAATAAAGTCCGTTCTTCCATCTTTCAGCCCTGACTTCCAACCAGCTATTCGGAGCAGTTCTCTGTACCGACATTAAGCGTCCATCTATGCCAAGGATCCGGATTTCAACAAGGCTGCTCCTGTCGTCACTGGTCACTTCAAGTTTGAAGAAGTTTGCAGCCGGGTTCGGGCTTGCCGCCAGCTTCAGACCGAGCGCTCCGGGAACATCGTTCTCAGGTTCTTCCAACGCTGATGCGCTCGTGTTCGTTGTCGCGGTTCCCACCCGTAGGCATAGTGCATCCAGCTTCATGTAATTACAGTTGATCGAACTTTGCACCCTCACTTTCGCCGTACCAAAAGGTGCCGTTCCAGCAATGGTATAATAAGCCAGTTGATCATTATTAACGTCCACATTGCGGGTTACTGTAACGTCGGTCTGACTGAGTACCGAGCCTGAGCTATTTCGGAAAATAAGGCTGAGTTTCGGAGTGCAGCTCAAACCTTGCGTATGGGTGCCGGCAAACCCGGAGAACACCAATTTTGTCCCTGGCTTCACGATTACATCCTGGTAAACCAGCGAGGCCCTGCCTGAAGAAGTATTGTAGCCGTTCTTACCTCCACAGGCGATGTAGCCTGTGCCTGTGGTCAGGGATCCGCCGCTTGCAGTCCAGCCCGTGTTTCCAGATTCAAAATTGCCATTAGTTAACAGGTTGCCTGAAGTGTTGATGCAATTACAATCAGGCAACAGTCCGAAGTCGTATGTATTATTCGTATTTGAATTGCGATCCAGCCCATCAACTTCAGTTCCTGGACTCAGGGTGATGGCGAATCCCCTGATTTCATTGCCAACCTGCACTCGTCCGTTGTCATCCAGCCTGATATTATTGTCGGGATCCCCGGCGTTTAAGTTGCTGCTGACATATCCAGCGGGCATCACAACGCCCACGATATAATTGCCAGGCAGAATATTTACAAATGAATAATTTCCGCTGCTGTTGGTATTTGTTGTGGCGATCGGACCTCCGTCTGCATTGTTGTCATTGTTCTGGTCTTTGTACAGCCGCACGGTAAGGTTCGGGATACCCCTTTCAGTAAGATTGTTGATGCCGTTGTTGTTGGCATCATACCAAACCCTGTTGCCCAGGCTCATTGAAGTAGAAAGAAATCCGGCATCTACATTATTATTTACCTGTCCGGACGACAGCGTAAATGGACCAACTTTGCCATTGACCGGGTCGCTGTCCTTTGTGTCGTCATTCGGCACATTGCTAATCGTTGGCAAATAACCTGCTGGTGTTGTGAATTGAACGGAATAGCTGCCGGCTCCAAGACCACCAAAACTGTAGCTTCCATTGCTCGCAGAAGTTGTAGTGGCCAGGGTTGCGCCGGAACTGCTCAACAGTTTTATGATTACACCTCCCAGTCCGGGTTCGTTAGAGTTTTGAACGCCATTTGCATTAAGATCCCTGAATACGAAATCACCAATCTTGCCACAGACCGGGCTGGTTACAATGACGTTTGTCGGCGGTGAAATGCAACCCGCGTCGTTCTTTGACGTGACTGCGTAACTACGCGGAGCCAGGCCGTTGAATACGCCGGTAGTATTCGTATAGTTGATTCCATCAATGCTGAATTTCAGTCCTGATTTGGATGAGGTAACGGTTATCATTCCACTATTGGACGAACAGCCCGACTGTCCGACGGTAACCGTTGGTGCGGAAGGGCCATTCTTGGGTGCGGCATTCGCACTGCTGGTAGGACTGACGCAACCATTTACAGTTCTCGTCAACGTGTATGTCTTGGCGATACTAACTATAATTGTTGGCGTCACTGCACCGGTGCTCCACTTCAGATCACCAGTGGTGGGAGGGGTTGACAAAGTTGTGGTACCATTACAGTTATTTGTGACCGTAATAGGCGGTGCGGGCACTGCGGTTCCTACGGTCAACTTTCCTTCCACATAAGTAATTACATAATTGGGAATTCCCTTTTGAACAAGATTATCCGGTTTGATCCGGTATTCTCCTGCGCCCAGTATACCTGTTCCTGCATTTCCTCCGGTGCTCGTCAGTATCGTGTAAGTGGGGCCACTTGCAACTACATTGCTATCCGCATCTTCAAACTGATAAATCGATTTGATGCTTTGATAGGCGGGTTGCGGCTTGTTACAACCAATAGTAGTATCCTTCGCCTTCACAGCGAGGGGCGCAGGGGTGATGGTTAGCTTTCCAAGTCCATAAGTAATGTCGAAGTTCTCTGACATCAACACCCCTGGTCCGATCAGCCAGTCACCCACTGTGACGCCGGTAATCATGTTCATCGATTCATAACCCGTCAATTCATCTGAATCCGGGCCATATACGTCAAGAGAGTCAACAACGAGGAATACATTTTCATTGGTTTCGTCGTTGAAGCTATTGCTGTTCACCGCGGCTTTGCCATTCACAGCAGCCTTACCATTCACCATTTGTTTTCCGTTTACGAACGCCTCTCCATTAACCGCAGCCTTTCCGTTCACAGCAGCCTTGCCATTAACTGCTTGTTTGCCATTCACGGCTTGTTTTCCATTGTAGATGGTGACGTTGGCCGAATCTTCGAGGTAGTCGAAAACAGAGTTGGCCGCAAGAGGAATAAAGTATGTCGTGTCAAATACGGTAACCACGCCATTTACAGCGGCCTTGCCGTTGACGGCTGCCTTGCCATTCACGGCGGCTTTGCCGCTCACCATGAAGGCCATGTTCTGGAAGTTAGCGGCTGAAATGATTTGACCGTTGACTGCTTGTTTTCCGTCGATCAACATAATGGAGTTCGACATGGTCGACTTATGCGTCAGGACCACGGAATCCAGCACTTTACCACCATCGACAGGATCGATATTGGCGGAATTATACGTGTAATTGAATGCTATTTGTCTACCCTTGATCGAACGACCATAAACCAGTGACGTGTCTCTCGGTGTGATATTGAGGGGCAGCCTCTTGATGGTTAATACACCGTCTACAAATTCATACCTGTACAAGGTTGATAGTTCCCTCGATTTTGGAATACTCATGTCAGTAACGGCCGAATTTCCACGTCTGTAATAGAGGCCAATGCCGGTCATGGTAGTGGCCGAAGTGGTATAAGTCAGATCGTTCAATCCAAGATCGGTCAGCGTAAGTCCCGACTCCGACAGCGGTTGCCCATCCACGGTAACTACGGATGAGTATGCAGGAATTCTTTCTCCGAAAAACTTGGTGGCACTGTTTACAGTAATCTTTACATTTTTTATTTGTGTTGACAACAAGTATACCGAGTCGCTAAGCCCTCCATCGAGGCCATTTGTTGTCATCGACGGATTATAAACAGTCAAGGGCGGATTACCGACAAACTCCGGAATGGTAGCCGTCAGTTCGTTTGCATTCGTAAGCCTCGCGGGTATCGTGTCATCAAGAAAGATCACTGAAGCACCCTGAGTGAAATACTTTCCGTGAATGATCACCGTTACAGGCGATGGTCCCGGAACACCATTTGGTTCGGCTATATCAAAACTGTCTACCGTCGGGTAGGGGTTGGAGAAGCTCTGAAGAGCCGCGGTTGCCTGGATGAACCCGCGACTGCTATTCGCGTTGGTTCCTGAGCTATCCATTGGGAGACCCGTACTTTGCAGGAGAGCCTTCAGTTGGGGTGTAGTGAATGATTCTCCGTTCGAGAATTTTTTCTTTGCTTCGATGAGCAATGCCGCCACAGCGGCCGCATGCGGTGCGGCTGCTGAGGTTCCAAAGAAATTGTAGAAATCGTCGCCTTCAATATTAGGACTGCCAAAGTCTACTGTAGTATTTACTCCGTTTGGAGCTGCAATATCTGGCTTATATCTGTTTTGCCCATTGATAAATGTACCGCCACGTGATGAGAACGCTTCGATAATGGGCTGACTCACATTGTAAGCCGGCGTGTTAATGTAGCGGACCGCGCCCACCGTGATTGAACTGGCTGCATTGGCCTGCCCTACTACTGTACCGGAGCCCGACATGGGGTTGTGATTGGTAATCGTGCCTTCGCCTCTGAAGATGACGTACTTGAACCGAACGTTCTGCGTCCCTGCTTTTCTTGTGACGATTAGTTTTGCATTGACTAATCTCTGCACCACAAATGGCAGAATCTCGATGGGGTCTCCACCAACATTGTTCCTGTTAAAGCCAAAAAGGCGGTTGCCGAACTGATCAACCAGGTAAATATCGAGGTCATTGACAGCACCTGCACCATCACCGATAGAATAAAAGTTGTCATCCCATTGCAGTGCGATGGTATAACTACCTGGCGTAAGAGAGAGATTCTGATAGATGTCGTTGCCACCAAAATTATGAGCAACCCCACCCAGGTAAGTATCAGGGGCCGGATATGGATTAAAATTGCCTTCGTAGGATTTAATGCCAAAGTTTCCGGCCGAGGTGAAATAATTAACGCCAGTTGCTGTTACATCCTCTACTGCCTGTGAGATCACTCCATCTGCAAAGAATGGCTCGGTGATGTAAGTGATGTCGTCAACAATCACGTTACAACCCCGGTCGCGCAAAGTTCTGATGCCTTCTGCAAAATTATTGGCGCTGATGAAGCCGGAATGAAAATACAATTCCGCATCTGGTGCAATATCGTGCACGATCTGGAGCATTGCCCGACCTTCATCAGTAGCCCTGCCATATGGATACTCGGCAATCACATTCACGGGTGTCTTGTGAATCGGGTTTTCGGGACCCGGAAGGTCGCCGCTGACCACGTCATTGCGAGCAGGATTGTTTGGTCGGGTGTTGTAGCTATCGGACATCACACCGATCTTCACACCCTTTCCCGATATTTTCCAGCCAAGTCTTGCCTGGTCACTCAGCATTGCGGTGTCGCCCTGCGTTGCTGTGAGGCCTGTTGGTCCGGAAGCGATCGGCCTGAAATACGGTCTTGCGTAAACGACGTCATTGCGTAAATTATTCAGCTTGGGAAGATTCTCAATAGGAATATATCCAGTGATGATCAGGCTCTGCGGACCGTTGTCAACCGGGTTAGTCATTCCATATTCAGCTGTTGCGAGCAAGCCGCGGACGAAGTCGTACCTGCCTTCTTTAACGATCACTTCAATCAACACCATGTCCCCACTGATCGTGAACACGGTACTGGTCTGCGTGGTGTCTACCACTGATTCGGGGAAATTGAACAGCTGTGTCAGTTCGGAGCCGATCAGTGAATTGGTTGTATCATTTGTCGGAGGCTGGTAGTAAGGAACGATACAATTGGTGAGAAACACGTGTAAGGTATCACGAGCTTCACAACCATTGGCATCAACCACCCTATAGGCATACAAGCTGTCGGTAAGATTCGTGGTGTCGCCATAAATAGTATATGGAGCAACGCCACCCGTGATGATCAGGTTGACATTGCCGGCAGAGGGACCATTCTCCTGGCACACGATCAGTGAATCGCCCGGTGCAGAGGTGCGCAGCGTCATGCCGCAAGTCACGCAGGTATGAATCGCCGCGTTGGCATCATCACAATCCGTATTATCCGCAACATAAGTGGCCGGCGCGCAGATACCCGTAATGGTGACGGCGGGATTTCCAAATCCATCACCATCAGCGTCGCGATAGAAAGTCTGAGGGGTAAAATTCACATTACAGGTGTTTCCGGTTGCAACCGCACCCTCCGATATCCAGTTTGAAGTGGCCCCATTCAAAATAAAATTCTGCAGGGTTCCATCATGTCCGTTGCCAGAGGCATCTGGCAGGTTTGTGACTTCTGCGTTGTCGGCGTATCCGCTACCCTGATTGAATTTATAATAAGCCTCAAGCCCATCCCACGGAGCGTTCACTTCGCAATTTGCAAAAGCGTTTACCTCCACAGGGCAAAGTGCCCTGCTCCAGATCCGCAATTCGTCCATGTCGGCACCGGTCAGTCCATGATCGTTGCCCCAGCCGATCCTTAGCCGACTGACATTAGGATTTAGATTTACGGTACCAGTGGCTACAATTGAACCGTCAATATAAAGAGTGACATTATTGGAAGCAGCAGAAGTTCTGACCACGACGATTTTGTGCCAGAGGTTGTCTCCAACATTTTGCGGGGCAAGTACCGTTTGTACAACCCCTCCGGAATATTCCTGGTAAAAGACGCGGCCACTGCTTTGCTGTATAAACAGGGAAGTGTATTCGTTATCATCAACAGGATTTTCCCAGCTCAGCAGAAACCCTTCCGTATCATTTGTCTTTCTGACCCAGGTTTCAATTGTCATGTCATTCGGTCTGGCGAAATAAGGCAATTCAACAAAGTTGGTCTCACCGGTAAAATTCAAAGCTGCGCCAGGTTGTGCAGGAAAAAATTCTCCAACCTGCAATTCCGATGTGGGACCAAAAGAATTTGTGAGTTCGGTTTGGATAGATGTGGCCGTTCTGTTAAGAACAGTATGATAGGTCCAGTTGGCATCATATTTTGCAACCTGGAACTTGTTGGGATCGGCAGGGGGCGCGTCTACTTCCCCGGTATCCCAGTTCAGCGTTGCGGTTGCCTTAAAGTAGACCATGCCGTTATTGAAAAGCTTCCATCTCCTGTTCACCGTTTTGGTGGGATCAAATTTTGAAGTGCCAATATTTGGGTGAATACCGCCAACGGTAGACGCAGTAATACTTCCAGCTGTACCTATGCTTAACAGGTCAAGCCTAACTGGTTTGTATCCTGTCGCGTCTCCGATATGAAAGATCCTCGTCGCAGATCCACTAACGCCAATTTCCATTTCCAGGTTACCATTTACATATGCCGAAGGGGTAGCATTGTTTTGAACGGAGGCGCCAGCAGCAATTGTAATTTTATTGGTTCCGGTAATGATATTTCCATAATTGAAATTCAACAGCGAGGTGATTCGTTGATTGCCACCAAGCGTGATCGTGCTGAGGTTATTAAAGGTCAGGAGGGTGCCAATGCTTCCGTTTCCTGCGATGGTCTGAGGGTGAGAGCCCGCACCAATCGCATTCATCAGCAATTGCCCGGTGATCGTTCCGTTGTTGGTGATTGTTGTTCCATTAAAGTCTAAACCTCCCGCGACCGTGGCATTGGCAGCGACGGTCACGTTGCTGGCTGCTGTGGAGGCGACAAAATTTCCGGTCGCGATGAGGTCGACCCCCGGTCCGTCAGCAATGGTAAGTACTCCTGAAAGAACAATGAATTTACTTCCGGATGCGACATTCACCTGATCCAGCGTCAGTGAAGTGGTATCCAGTCGTGCTTCATAAATGATATTGATCACACCCGAGTTCAGGCTGGGAATTGTGGAGGCAGGGATCCATGTTCCATTGAAGGTCTCCCACTTGGAGAGATCGTTCCAGTCGCCATTAGCCGTGTTCCGGTAATCGCCGTTGCTCTGCGCCACCGCAGAGGAGGCACCCACGAGAAAAAAACAACAAAGAGTCAGAAAAAAAGCAGTGGACAACCTGCGGATAGAACGCAGCATCTCTGCCGAAGAAACAGGAATTGACAGGGGCATAAAGACGGTTTTGGGCTGGGGTCAATCAAGTCTATACCACGTTCCTTTCCATTTAGGAAAAAAAAGAAAATTGGTATAAACCAAGTAAACAAAAAATCAGGGTAAAAGTGATTTCGGTCTGAAATCCAAAGGATACTCGATAAGCAGGTCTGGGGTTATTATGCCAATGAAGCCGGTTGTCACTTCATCAATCCGCTCACCCATAAATGCGGCCTTCAAACACATTTTCCTAACCAAGATATGAATAATCAACCAAAACCGTAACAGGAACATAATTGACGGTAACGATTGCAGGTTGGAAAAGACTGCAGCCATTTATTAGTGTCACCACTATCGCCAGGTGGCCAAATATGAGCGTGTGTGTATTACTATGCTTGTTGAGCGGAGGAAAGCATCAATTGAGAGTTTTGTTCAGCAAGGGGAAGCCAGGAAAAGCCGCTTGATTGAATCAGCGCTTCAAGAACAGGAAGTTTTTTCGATGACCTAATCGGTTTGGACGGGCCATTGAATATTCCCGGAGCCGTTTGGTAACTGGCTCCGGGATAAGATAATCAATTAGAAATAGGGACTGAGAGCCGCTTCATCAGCAGGCAAGGGATACAAAGGCAGGACCGCCGTGAAGGCATTATTCGGAGGGACTGCTCCCGGTGGATAATAGTATGCCTGGGGATTGGCTTTGACCCTTTCTCCATAAGCAGTGATGACATCTACCGCTGTTCCTGTCCTTACCAGGTCGAACCAGCGTTTGCATTCGAATGCCAGCTCTACCCTTCTTTCCTGAATGATGGCATCGTGCATGGTCGGTTGCGTAGAAGCAGTGGTGCCAGCCAGACCCGCCCTTGCCCTGACCTCGTCAATGAAAGGAGCAGCCTCAGATGTTCTACCCTGTTCGTTCAGCGACTCGGCAAGTAACAATAACACTTCCGAATAACGGTAAACCGGAATATTAACGCCTGTATTATTCCATAGAGAATGTGGCTTGGCATATTTCAGACAATAAGGATAGGACTTGTCTGTGCGTAAGCTTCCACTGGCTGTAACATAACCGATAGTAGCATCTTTCCGTTCGTCACCGGCTTCATAGGCCGCGATAAGATCGGGAGTCGGTGCGTTATTTCCTTCTCCGGAGAGATCCTGCGGATTAGAAACGCCGATTATTGGTCCTATCTCAGCGGCGGTCAACGGCATGGGCAGCATATTATAGATTTGTGCCCCCTGAAGGTTGTCGGAACCTTCCATGTACTGCACTTCAAAAACAGATTCCTGATTGTTCTTGTTGCTGTTGGTATTGGAAAAAGCTTCGCCGTAAGTTGCCATGAGGTCATAGCTGTCATTGTCCACGACGTCTTTCAGCAAGGGTTCAGCAAGCGCCCATTTTTCTTGCGTCACATAGACATCTGCCAGCAGGGTCTTTGCCGCACCTGAAGTTGCCCTTCCTGGTTCCTGGGTGGCTTTATTAGGGAGCAGGGTGGTGGCTGCAGTTGCATCGCTTTCTATCTGCAGGTAAATAGAATCCGTCTGCATCAGGGGTAGTGCGGTTTCACCGCGGGTAGTAGCTGGTACAAGATGCATCGGTACCGCTCCAAAAAGCCTTACCAGGTCAAAATAGGCCCAGGCTCTCAGAAACAGCGCCTGGCCTTTCAGGTTGTTTTTTGATTCTTCGCCAAAATCCACTTCGTCGATCGTGGTCAAAATCTGATTGGCCCTGGAGATCATCTGGTAATACAAACGATACTGAGTGAGCACATGCGAATTTGTCGTCAGGTTGCCAGAGACGGTGATCGCGAAATCCGCCAGGTTCTCTTGCTGTTCTGTGGCACCGAAAAGTGTGTTCCGGTAATAATAGGCATTGTCGGAATGCATTTCGGTTGTCAGGAATTTCTCGGTATTGTAGATCGACCGCATTGGTGTGTAGGTCGCGTTTACCGCCTGCTGGAAATCCGATTCTGATTTAAAGAAAGTTTCTGAGGTCAGCTGGGTCTCCGGCGTAACTTCCAGGAATTTCTTGCAGCCTGTCAAGGCACCGCACACTACCAGAGTTAATATTATTATTTTATATTTCATTGTAAGTAGAAAATAAGTTTGAGAATATGATCCAATTCTAAACACTAAAAATTAAGATTGATACCGAGAGTATATGTGCGTGGTACCGGATAGTTCGAGAGATCGACACCCTGGCTCAGGTTTCCACCATCCCCGTTTCCAGCCCCATTTGCGCTGGTTTCAGGATTGGGTCCACCCCAGTATTTGGTAAAGACGTAGACCTGTTGAACCGACGCATATATTCTCGCAGAATTGAATACTTTGTTTTTTACTCCAATGTTATAACCAAGCGTAATGTTCTTGATCGAAAAGAACGAAGCATCCGCAACAAACCGGCTGTTGTTCCAGTCTCTTTCTATGCCCGTTACATTACCACCACCGACCGTGGTACCATAAAATCCTTTGCCTGGATTGTCCACTGAACGGAAACGATACTTCACTTCTTCTACCAGATTGAACACCCCATCAAGATTAGCTGTACTGTACAGGTGACGGACATAAAGTTTGTTGCCGTATGAACCGGAGCCAGTTATAGAGAGGTCCCAATTGGCAAACTGGAAATTGTTGACGATACCATAAGTAAATTTTGGAAAGGGGCTACCCATGATCGCCCTGTCGTCTGCATCTCCGCCATAAGTGATCTCACCGTCGCCATTTACATCCTTTAGCTTGATGCTGCCAACTGTGGAACGGCCAGGGATCTGCGGAGACTTCGCCAGGTCGTCCTCGTTCATATAAACGCCATCCGCCAGCATGCCGTAAAATTGTCCAAAAGGATGACCGACCTGAGTGATGTGGAAATCTCCATACACCCTGTCAATGCCATCGGCCAGCGCCACGACGATGTTGCGGTTAAAGGAAATGTTTGCAGAAGTATTCCATTGCAGCTTTCCTTCAAGATTCCTTGTGTTCACCGAAAATTCATGGCCCCAGAATTTGATTTCTCCAATATTGTCGGGGAACTGGCTAAAGCCGGATTCCTGGGCAACGTTTACGTTGTACAATAGATTGGTAGTATGCTTTACATAAAAATCGTAGATAAACTGGATCCTGTCATTAAACAATCCGAGGTCCAGACCTGCATCAAACTGTTTGGTAGTTTCCCATCCGAGAACGTTATTCTGGAGAGTTCTTACTGCCGCACCTGAAGCGATCGAACTACCAAAAACACTATTTAGCACAGGATCATTACCTGCTATATTCACCAGCGCGTAAGGAGTGTAATTACCGATATTGTTATTACCGATCACACCATAACTCGCCCTGACTTTTGCAAAGGAGATCTTTTTGATATTCGCGAAGAAGTCTTCATCCGAGATCACCCATCCGACTGAAGCCGAAGGAAATGTTCCCCACCTGTTATCAGATCCAAAACGGGAAGAGCCATCACTTCGTATCGAAAGGGTAGCGAGGTATTTTCCTTTATAGTTATATGTCAGCCTCGACAAATAAGAGGTCAACGCCCATTCCTGTACCTGGTTGTTCGTTCCACTCCTGCTGATATTGGCTGCACCCTGAATAGTTGGCAAATTGTCCTGCGTATAGGTGTCCGTGGCAACCGAGGTCACTTCAAAGCGCGCTTTTTGATTGGTATAACCGGCAAGCAGCTCAAAATTATGGTCGCCGAAGCTCCTGGCATAGGTGGCGAGGTTTTCATTCAGCCATACGATGCTCTGTGCATCGAACCTGTTTGCCGCGGCTGTTGTTGGAATAGGCACATTAATGTTGCTGGTGGCCGTTGAAGGATTAAAGAAGAAAAACTTACCTCCATTATATTCTACGTTGATGGTGGATCTGAGAGTCAGGCCCTTGATCGGCTGATAAGATATGTAGGCATTGGATATGAGGTTGGTCTGTCTCATCTCGTTAACCAGTTGGTTTGCGGCTCTCAACCAGTTGGGATAGGCAAAAATGTTGCCTGTACTGGCTGGGAACTGGTTAAAGAGTGTCAGCTCGCCGTTCTCATCCCTGATTGGCATTATCGGCCAGGTATGCAAAGCGTTAAACAGGATGCCTGTTCCCCGGTCTCCATCCGTTCTCGGCGTGTTGTCGAACACATACTGGGGAGCGACGTTGAAGCCGATCTTTACCTTCTCCGATACATTATAGTCGGCATTTATTCGGAGGGAATACCTTTTGTATTCATTATTTAATACCACACCCTGCTGGTTGAAATATCCTGCAACAACGGTAGTGCTTGATTTTTCGTTATTGGAAGAAAGTGTCAGGTTGTAACTCTGCAGTGGAGCCCGTCTGAGGAGGGCACCGTACCAGTCGTTATTCTTTCCCCTGTACGAGGAAGGATCCTGGAACTCCGCTGGAACCGGATCGCCCTGGTCTTCATAATATTCCTTTTTGAATTCAACAAATTCTTCTGCATCCATCATCTTGATCCTTCCTTTCTCTGGCACCTGTTGCAAACCGGCATAGGTGTTGAAGTTGACGCTGGTCTGACCTTTCTTGGCTTTCCTGGTTGTAACCAGCACGACCCCATTGGCAGCCCTGGATCCATATAATGATGTCGAAGCGGCATCCTTTAATACTGAAAGGTTTTCGATTTCATCCGGATTCAGGTTGCTGATATTTCCTGTAATCGGAAAACCATCGACCACATAAAGGGGATCGCTGCCCGCGGAAACCGACAACTGACCACGGATCCTGACAGACATGCCCTGCCCTGGTTTACCTGTTACCTGGTTGATCTGAACACCTGCCAGCCGACCCTGCAGCTTCTGAGTAATTTGCGAAACCGGAAGGTCCCTGAATTCCTTGGCCTGAACCGTTTGCACCGCACCGGTTACCGCCTTTCTTAGCTGGCTGCCATACCCCACTACTACCACTTCACCCAACCCCTGGTTGTCGGGGACCATCGAGACATTAATCTTACGTTGGCCATTCACCGGTATCTCCTGCGCAACGTATCCGACAGAGGAGATAACCAGCACCGCATTTCTGTTGGGCACGACAACGGAAAAACTTCCGCTTTCGTCACTAACTTTTGCCGTAGAGGTTCCCTTTACTGAAACAGTAACTCCCGCAAGACCAATGGCCTTGTTGTCTGTGATTTTACCTGAGACTGTGACCGGTTGAGCCCAAACCGCCACCGTTGAAAATAATAGAACCTGGAGTATGAAAAAATACCTGATTTTTTCACGCACGTGAAGTTTCATAGGCAATCGTTGATTTTAATAATGAATGAATAGGAGTTTATATCAAGAGCTTATTGTTAATGAATTTATAAATGCCGGAGTTCGCAACTGGGCTGTACTATACTGGTTTTTTTATTTCAATTAGTATTTAATCGATTATGCATGATTTCAATTTTCGTTAGTAATGCGCTGATTACAATTGATTCCTGAACTCATGCAACTGGTATCCGAATAATGAAAAAAAATTGGGGGTTGAAATCAGGGAATAAATTTTCTACGAATCCGAAAAATGACTGGGTACCGGGACCTGACCATATTTGTAAAGTGCAGTGTCGTTGGCGAAAAAAATGCTCGGCCCTTTCGCAGAACGATATTTTTGGGCGCTATATTCTACCTATTGAAATATTGAGCACTAAAAAGTATGAAGCTTCTTTCAATCAAGGTTCCACGGTAAGCTGACTAAAGTTAAGTACAGCTCCGTCCGATTTTCGTTTTACTTCGAATTGATGGACAAATTTTGTTAGCATTTTGCTTACATCCCAGGTCAAGGTGATAGATTTATTCGGACCCAATTCAGGAACTGATTTCGCCGTCCCTTCTACAGTTCCATCAATGCTAAGCGTCACCTCAAATTCGTCTTGGTCTTTGTCGCCAAGATTAGCAAACAGGTAAGATATTTTGAAAGGTAAGTTTTCGTGAAGGATCGCAGGATCGGTTTGAGCTGGCCCGACAAATAAACTGGCTGTGGGGACGTGTCCTGGCATGGCCGGTTGTACATGACTTCCGACAGTTTCGTCGTCTGCAATTGCGATATTATCAACCATTTGAACAATCAGCTTGAATTCAGGGAATCCTGATGGACCCGAAGGCGCCTCAAAACTTCCGGAATTGGGCGGATTTGTCAGATCCTTCAACACAACTTCCGGTTCACCAGAATATTTTTTGGTAATCAGCAAACGAATCGGACCCGATATTGCTCTCGAGTGAAAGTTCCAGTAAATTGTAAAGTTTTGACCGGGATAAACTCCCAGATCAGGTTTTACTTCAAACTTATCGATCTCAATAGATGGTTGAGCAGGTGGGACTGGGGGCTCTGGAAAAATGACGGGTGGCGCCTGGGTGGAATACCAATTAATGTTTGGTCCGGTTTGCCGCTGAACAGTTGCATATGAGGTATGCCGGGTACCATTATAGTATCCTCTGCAAAACGTGATGACGAGACGTTTGTCCAGCGTGGTCGTAAAGGCAGCGTTGGTAGCAATCGATTCGTATGGAAAGAAAGCATGGTCGGCGTCCCATGATCCCGTGGTTGCACTTTTCTGCCAGGTATGTATTGGCATTTTATTTTTGTCGAAAAAAATCGCTTCCAGTCTGCCATCCTCGTTCCGACCAACGTTTATTGGTCCTATATATGGTCCTTCCTGTATTTTTCGCCAATCGTACCAGGTGTTTGTATTATTGGCAGACTGGAGCTGTTGTCGCTTTTCATATATACTTCCATCCCCTCCCACCGCCAAAACAAACAACTTACCCGCTGCATTTGATCCCGCTGCTACAGCCTGTATGTCAGTGCCACCAAGGCTAGACCAATCAACCCAAGACCCGTTTGGTTGGTGTTGTGATCTCCAGTAGATCTGATGGTCTTCCCCGAGCCCAACGATTGCGAGCCTTCCATCGAGGAAGGAGGACGGATATATGTCGATAATCCGGACAGCAGCCTGTCCTAAATTCATGAGATCAAAAGTCCAGTTGTTCGCATCTGTCTGATAGATGGATCTAACTTCTCCTGATGAGGAAAGAGAATACATTTCAATACGGCCGTCCTGATTCTTTGTCAAACGCAATGTATGAAGGTCCCAAGTATCTGTCTTCACCGGCGGGGCGAAGGATGTGTTTGTGGATGGTTGTGCCGCATACCAGATGCTTCCACCCGAAATCCAACAAACGATCAACCTGCCGTTATTGTCCCGGGCAGCGACTACATTATTGCCCTTGTCCGGTGCAGGCAAAAGACGCTCCCATGGAGTCCATTCCCATTTGTCCATGAATGACAAAGAAGTCTGTTTCTCCGTTGTGGGTGGTAAATGTCGAGTGTCCAACGAGGGCGTGGCCGGATGGTTCTTCTCCAGGAGTTTGGGCTTAATTTGAAACGTATGATAAATTCCTCCTTCGGGATCATTCACCTGATAAAAAATCTCAAGCCGGCCGTCATCGCTACATACCGCAGCAACGGCATCTTCTTGCGAATAACTACTTGACGGAGTAAACAAAATCAATAGCAGCAGGTCAAATAGCCTTAGTGTGAAGGTTGAGGAAATAAACCTCTGAAGCGATTTATGATTCATAAGTATTGTTTTCGTGAATGGAACTTTTGTATTGTCAAACAACCAACGCACGCAATCAGTTTCACGACCGTTAGAAATGAAAAATGCGTTTAATAGAGATGGATAATTATTGTGTGAGACAATTAAGCTATCATTTTATCGAATTAACTATCCCCGTATTTATCGAGTACCGCTGTGACGATTTATTAAACTATTGTCTGCTCATTAGACATTATCGTTAAAATCAATATGTAGAATTCAGGAGCCTTGATCCATTGCCAACAAGAGTCATCTGGCCGGTTGATATCTTTCATCTCCCGGGCACATTTATGAATGAGGTTGGATGGTTTTTCAAGATTTAGTTGTAAATTCCAAAGACCTGAAAGGCATTGCACAATAAATGGCTCACCAATCTTTGAAAACCAGACGAGCTTGATACAAAGGACTCTTACACCTGTACCTTTCCCGAAATAGTTTTCTTTTGTTTTGAGCATTTTTACTTTTCTCCAATTTCAAAGACTTTAGTATGCTTAGCCAGGTTTAAAGTTTCGTATGACCTGGGCTGAATTCGCTCAAGCTTTTCAACGGACTTGAGGAAATACCTGACCATCCAACAGAATGGCATTCTTTAGTATGCATACCTGCAGACGTTTTGAGTATTCGCGGAATTTCAGAACATCGCATCAAAGAACGCAATATGAAAACAACAGAATTACTGTAATATTTTTTGAAATGAAATTAGTAAACAGGAACTGCTACAGAAGCAGGTTAAAAGATGAACCAAATGGAAACACAAATTGTATTAGCGATTGCCGGGGGGATATTATTTCTATTCTTCCTGGGTGTTAAGATAGTCAGGCCAACGCACCGGGGGCTGATTGAAAGATTAGGAAAATACCACAAGTTTGCCAAACCCGGGTTTCACTGGATTATCCCGTTTATTGATAAGATCTATGTAGTAAATACCACTGAACAAATGGTGGATGCTCAGCCGCAGGAAATTATTACAAATGACAACCTCAACGCCAGTGTTGACGCGCAAGTCTATTTCAGGGTAATTGAGACTGAAGAAACGGTAAAAAGTTCACAATACAACGTAAATAATTATAAACTGCAGATCGTCAACCTGGCTCGTACAACCTTAAGAAACATTATCGGAACACTCACCTTAAGGTCTGCAAACAGTGAGAGGGGGAAAATTAATGCTGAACTACACAGCACTTTGAAAAATGAAACGGCCAGTTGGGGAATTGTGATTGTAAGGACCGAGCTCAAGGAAATCGATCCCCCAAGGGATGTACAGGAAACCATGAACAAGGTCGTAAAAGCGGAAAATGAGAAAATTGCCGCTATTGACTACGCTACCGCAGCGGAAACAGTCGCCGATGGCGTAAAACGCGCAAAGATAAAAGAAGCGGAAGGCTATAAACGTGCCCAGGTTTTGCATGCGGAAGGAGAAGCAGAAGCGATCATGCTGGTGAATGAAGCTGCGGATAAATACTTTACCGGGAATGCCCAGTTATTGAAAAAACTGGAAACCGTTGAGGCTTCTCTTAAATCAAATTCCAAAATAGTCATCCCTGCAGGAACCGAGCTGGTAAATATCATCGGTGAAATGGCGGGAGTACTGCCTTTACACATGAAGAAAGATGAAAATGGGAAAAGCAAGGATCTCCTTGTGTCAAGGCCTGTGTGAGAATCAGAAAGAGAAAGAGAAAGAGGAGGAAGCAGAAAGAGGAAGAGGAAGAGGCAGAAAGAGGAAGAGAAAGGACTTCACGCAAAGGCGAAAAGCCTGTCTGCCAGGGACTCATTTAGAGCGATGATGATTCGTAACAGGCAATACTTGAACTGACAATTAATAAATAACAGTCAAGATTCCATCTTACACTTATCAAAACAGCCAAATAAATAATTTAATATGTTACAATAGACCTTCGCTTGAATAACGAGGATCAGTCTGTTTTCAAACTCTTTATAGGATTAACGATTGCTGCTTTTACAGATTCATAACTAACCGTAAGCCAGGCGATACCCAGCGCCACCAGGGATGCAATGAAGAATATCAGCCAACTTACCTGGATATGGTAGGCAAAATATGCCAGCCAATTATTCACTGCGTACCAAGAAAGTGGTATAGCAATAACTATGGCGATAAAGATGAGCCTGGTAATGCTGGAAGATAATAAATAGAGGAGGTTTAACACAGAGGCACCCAACACCTTACGCACGCCGATTTCTTTGGTACGCTGTTCGGCCATAAAGGCGGATAAGCCATATAAACCGAGGCAAGAGATAAAAATGCCCAGAATAGCAAAAAGGTTAAAGATGTTACCCATCTGTTGTTCTCCTCTATAAAGGTTGGCCATATCCTGGTCAAGGAAATCGAATTTGAAGGGATAGGCCGGGTTGAGCTGCTGGCTTATCTTTGACAGCGCTTGTATGGTTGCGTCAGTTTTGCCTGGCAATGTTCTCACCACTACAAAACCGCCGTCTTTGTTATAGCGCAAGATCAGTGGCTCTATAGTATGTTGCACCGGTTTAAAATTAAAATCCTTTACAACGCCAATGAGTTTACCATTATAACCGGTAAATGATAACGCCTTACCAACTGCTGTATTTGCATTCAAGCCCATAATGGTCAGCATTTTTTCGTTGACCATGAAATTATTTGAATCTGCCGGAAATGATCTTGAAAAGCTTCTCCCACTTACTAGCTTCAGCTTAAATACATCTATAAAATCCTCATTGACATCCATCAATTGGTAAACCATATGTAAGTTGGGATCTTTGCCTTCCCAGTCTGCACTTCCATTTCCGGATTGAAGATCGGTAGGCAGGTCAGAAGTGATGGCGAAATCACTAGTCAGCGGATTTTGTTTTAACTCATTTTTTAAGGCCTGCTGCTTATTCCAGAGTTCCCCTTTGGTGGACATATACAAAAGGTTGGCCCTTTCAAAGCCGGGGTTACGGTCTTTTATGAATTTAAGCTGGTTATAAATAACCGCAGTGCCAACCAGCAATATGATAGATGTCGTAAATTGGATGACGACCAAGGCGTTGCGAAAAAGCAAATTCCCGCCCATTGATTTGATGTTTCCTTTGAGTGCTTTAACCGGGTTAAAGCCGGAGAGAAATAATGCAGGGTAACTTCCCGAAACCAATCCGGCTAACAGCGCTATACCCAACCCGCTTAACCAAAACCTGGCATCTGAAACAGGAATGGCCAATTTTCTATCGGCTAATCCGTTAAATGCCGGCAAAAATAACCAGACAATTCCAAGCGCAAGCAACAGGGAAAGAAATGAAATAAATACAGACTCACTTAAAAACTGGAGGATCAGTTGTCCACGTATCGCGCCTGACACTTTACGCAATCCAATTTCTTTAGCCCTCCGGGCCGAGCGTGCGGTAGCCAGGTTCATAAAATTGATGCAGGCTACTACCAGTATCAAAATAGCGACGATAAAAAAGATATCTACATATTGCGCATTCCCATGGCCTGGCATATCCCCCATTCTCGAAGGCGCCAGATGGATCTTGGTCAAAGGCTGCAAATCAAACACGACTGGCATGGGACTATGCTGCTGAAATAGCTGCGTCATTTGCTTTACCAGCGCTGCTAAGTTTGCAGCAGAAGGATTAAAACGTTGGGTTAATTGAACATAAGAGTAAAAATTAAAGTTCTCCCATTTATTTTCATTTGAATTTCTATTTGCTTTTTCCAAGACACCCATTGGCATGATAAAATCAAACTGCAGGTCTGAATTGGTAGGGACATTGGCCAAAACGCCTGTCACCACCACATTTTCGCGATTGTCTTTTCGTATGATCTTACCGATGGGGTTCTGGCTTCCAAAGTATTTTTTAGCAATATCCTGCGTTATTAAAACGGCATCCACCCGGTTTAATGCCGTAGCGCGATCACCCTGTACCATGGGAAAAGAGAATACATTCATGAAACTCGGGTCGGCGTAGAACACGCGTTTTTCCTCAAATTTCCTGTTGCC
Organism: uncultured Chitinophagaceae bacterium; assembly: GCA_963808065.1. Taxonomy (GTDB): domain Bacteria; phylum Bacteroidota; class Bacteroidia; order Chitinophagales; family Chitinophagaceae; genus Flavitalea. The sequence continues at coordinate 1,763,928 of CAWEEK010000001.1, read as the reverse complement.
TGCTGCAAGTAGCGCAGTGGAAGCCAGGCTTAATCTGACGGTATTTTCAACAACGGGCAATTCTGCTTTTAACCCGGCAGGCATGGCTTCTGCGTTTACTGCGACTTTAAGATGACCAAAATCGCCGGCGATGCGATAAATCTGCGCTGCATTTTTATGAAACTTGTCATAACTCAGTTCATTTTGCACCCAAAGCAAAATCAGGATACTTGATGCCAGACCTATTGCTAAACCTGATATATTAATAATAGAAGAAGCTTTATCCTTTATGACATTCCTGTAAGCGAGTTTGAAATAATTTTTAAACATGCGAGTATGATATTTTTGAAATCAGTACTATACTGGCTATCAATTGTTTAAAACTCGTGCCAATTGCATACTATTTTGACGATAACCATTTTATGGATTTCCGGGTTGGCAGAGAGTTCGAAAACGTTACAGCAGGTTTACGATTTTGTCGGGAATTGACCTGCCCTAATATCGCTATTATCAGATCCGTTTGAAAGATTAAATCTTGGCGGCTATATACCCATTGCAAGATCAAATTCAGTCTTTTACAGATAAAGACTGCGCGCTCCCCTCATCTCTTCCTCTTCCTCTTTCTCTTTCTGTTCCTGTTCCTCTTCCTCTTTCTCTTTCTCTTTCTACCTTATCCTGTCAGTGCCAATGTCGGCGAAGCCTGGGCGGGTTCGGCAAGAATTTTTTTCCGGTAGTCGTTTGGCGAAACACCCATTAGTTTTTTAAACAGCCGGGAAAAATAATAGGAATCCTCAATACCAAGATGATTGGAGATCTCATTGATCCGGTTGTTGGTGAACTGCAGATACTGACAGGCCTTCTGAATTTTCAGGTGATTAAAATATTCGATTGGCGCAAAGCCGGTTTTTTTGTGAAACACAGCCACAAAATGAGATACAGAAAGGTTAACCTGTGCGGCTATCTCCGTCAATGATAGAGTTTTATCAAGGTGAAGTTGCATGAAATCAATGGCTATCGAGGTTACCTCACCGGTTTTTTTAGTGTTGGTAAAGTTGAATTTGGTATCGAACATGAAAGAAGCCATAAAATGCCACAGGCACATATTGGTGTAGGTGACATTGTCATTGCTGTAACCGCGCTCAAGGTGTGAATAAATCTCTTCAAAAAGGTCTATTCGTTTGAGGTTTGAATTTACCGAGCCTTTGTAGCCATTGAACTTTTTGATGATGGCTGCGCACATGGATTCTGCGGCCTTGCCTTTAAAGTGAAGCCAATATATAGTCCATGCGTGGTCGCTGTTGGCACCATAAGAATGCGGCATCATTGCGGGGACAATAAAAAAATCTCCCGGTGAAATGGAATATTGGGTATGGCCGATCATTGCCTCACCCTTTCCTTCCACACAATAGATGAGTATGTTCTGTGAAATGCCATGGACCCGCTTGCGATAATGGAATTTCGCATTTGGATAGTATCCGATATCGGTAATGTAAGCGTCGCTGATCACAGAGTTGCTACTGCATTGCAGAGACAGTATTTGTTTCGGCAGGGTTATGGCGCGCTGTCCGGCGAACCCTTCTTTCTTTTTGGTCTTGTTCATATCGCAAGCTCCAATTTAATAAAATTGTCCATCAAATACAGAATAATAGCTATCCTGTTTATCCCCCAGATGTTCAATATTTGATAATCGCGATTGTGCGACCTCTCACATGCTGCCTTTGCTATGAAATCAAAACCCGGCTACCGGCTAGGATATATTGTCGTCATTTCTTTCATTTCCGCCTTGGGTGGCTACCTGTTTGGGTTTGATTTTGCCGTGATTTCGGGGGCCTTGCCGTTCCTGAAAGAACAATTTAGTCTGAACGCATATTGGGAAGGCTTTACCACGGGCTCCCTGGCGCTTGGCTGCATCGCAGGATGCCTGATTGCAGGAAAAACTGCGGAATCTTACGGAAGAAAGCCAGCCTTGATGCTGGCGGGCCTGGTATTTATGGCATCGTCGTTGGCAATGGCTTTTTCGCCAGACCTCAGATTTTTCATCTGTTCACGTTTTGCAGCCGGCATAGGGGTAGGCATGGCATCGATGTTATCGCCCATGTACATTGCCGAGGTCTCTCCCGCCCCCATCCGCGGCCGCATGGTGACCACTTATCAACTGGCCATCGTTATCGGAATTCTCATTACTAATCTTGTCAATTATTCGTTGCGTAACATGGGAGAAGACGCCTGGCGCTGGATGTTCGGGCTGGGGGCAGCTCCTTCGGCGTTATTTTGTGTCGGCATAATGATCCTACCTGAAAGCCCACGCTGGCTGATCCTGAAAGGAAGGGAGGATAGGGCAAAAAAAATCCTGAATGATTTCGGCGACAGCAATTATGCTGAACTTGCCTTCACATCAATAAAAAACGCCACCTCGCGCAGGGAGACCATCAGCCTTTCATCCGTGTTCAAAAAACCGTTTCTAACCCTGATCGTCGCCGGGGTGGGCCTGGCGGTGTTGCAACAGTTTTGCGGGATCAACGTAGTGTTTAATTATACTTCAGCAATTTTTGAAAGTATTGGTTTTACAAAAGACGATCAGCTAAAGGAGACCGTATTTATCGGAGCGGTCAATTTGTTGTTTACTTTTCTTGCTATCGCTTTTGTTGACAGGATCGGCCGCCGGCCCTTGATGGTGCTTGGTAATGCTGGTCTTGCGATCCTTTATGTCGCCATCGCTTTATCATTGAAAGCAGGGTCGGCCTATTCGTCGGTACTTCTGCTTGCTGCCATCGGGGTCTATGCGGTGTCGCTTGCACCCGTGACCTGGGTGCTGATCAGCGAGATCTTTCCAACCAGGATCAGAGGCGTGGGCACCTCGATTGCAGTCATTTCGCTTTGGTCGGCATATTTTATTCTCACGTTTACTTTTCCATTATTGGCCGAGCTTATGGGAGGCATCGCCAATACATTTTATGTGTACGCCGGCATATGCGTCTTTGCCACGATTTTCATTGTCGTCAGGATCAGAGAAACAAAAGGCAAGACCCTGGAAGAGATGGACGCCGTTTTCACGCATTGATCCCTGGCTTGATCACCTGATGTTTTTCACCACAATCCGCCCCTATTGAATTTCAGAAAGGAAATTAAAAACAAGATTATGTCAGAAGAAGTTTCCGCCTGGGTTGAAAAGATTACGATCCCCACTTATGGGACCGGCCAACCTGAGAAAAATCCAATTTTTCTGGAAAAACGGGTCTACCAGGGCAGTTCAGGAACGGTTTATCCGCATCCTGTTGTTGAAAAAATACTCGACACAAAAACCGACAAGGAATACACTGCGGTATTCATCGAAAATAAATATCTGCGCATCATGGTGCTTCCTGAACTCGGGGGGCGCATTCAAAGGGCATATGATAAAATACGGGAACGCGATTTCATCTATTACAACCAGGTCATCAAGCCCGCCCTGGTGGGTCTGACCGGCCCATGGATCAGCGGTGGTATCGAATTTAACTGGCCGCAACATCATCGCCCCTCAACTTTTGAACCGGTCGATTTTACGATCGAGGCCAATCCGGACGGGAGTAAAACAATCTGGGTAAATGAAGTGGAGTTGATGACCCGAACGAAGGGCATGGCGGGATTTACATTATATCCCGGCAAGGCTTATCTGGAAGTGAAAGCTCGATTGTACAATCGCACCTTCCTGCCCCAGACCTTTTTATGGTGGGCCAATCCGGCTGTGAAAGTGAACGATCATTACCAGTCGGTGTTCCCGCCGGATGTGACGGCCGTTTTCGATCATGGTAAACGCGATGTAAGCAGCTTTCCGATTGCCAAAGGCACATACTACAAAGTGAACTATGCTCCCGGAGTGGATATTTCGCAATACCGAAACATTCCCGTTCCCACTTCATTTATGGCGGTAGAGTCGAAATATAATTTCATCGGGGGTTACGAAAATGATACGCAGGCCGGGATGCTGCACGTTGCCGACCATCATGTCTGCCCGGGAAAAAAACAATGGACCTGGGGCAAGAGTGATTTCGGTATTGCCTGGGACCGGAACCTCACGGACGAGGACGGTCCTTACATCGAACTGATGTGCGGCGCTTTCACCGACAATCAGCCCGATTTCAGCTGGCTGCAGCCAAATGAAGAAAAATCATTCGAGCAATACTTTATGCCCTATGCCAAAATCGGAATGGTAAAAAATGCTTCAAAAGAGGCCGCGGTCAACCTTGAATTGAAGAAAGGCATCAGTTACCTGAAAGTGTATGCTACCGCTGAATACCCATCGTCATCGATACGGCTCAGTGCAAAAGGTAAAAGGCTGGGCGAATTCATTTTCGACCTGAGCCCCGCCTCCGTTTTTGAAATTGAGGTCCCGACCGAAAATATTGAAGAGCATGAATTATTGCTCGAAGTGTTTGACAAAGATGAAAACCTGCTGATCAGTTATCAGCCCGAAACACGGAAAGAGGCGGTGACGCCTCCAATAGCTTTAGCGGCGCCGCCTCCCGCTGAAGTGGCAACAAATGAAGAACTTTTTCTCCACGGTCTCCATCTTGAGCAATACCGGCACGCTACATTTTCGGCGGTAGATTATTATCAGGAGGCCTTGAAACGCGATCCCACAGACAATCGTTGTAACAATGCCCTCGGACTGTGGTTGCTTAGAAGAGCCCGGGTCGACAAGGCTGAACGCTATTTCCGCAGGGCGATTGCCAAGACAACGCTGCGGAACCCAAATCCCTATGATGGCGAGCCCTATTACAACCTCGGCGTCGCATTGAAATTGCAAAATCGGTCCGACGAAGCATATGATGCATTTTTCAAGTGTATCTGGAACGACGCATGGCAACACAATGGTTTTTTTCAACTGGCGAGGATAGCTGGTGAACGTCGCGATTTTCAGCAGGCACTGTACCTGGTCGATAAATCTCTGTTGAAAAATTACGGAAGCGCTTCCGCCAGGCACCTGAAGACCGCCATCCTGCGAAAACTGAAAAGATATGATGATGCCCTGACCCTCGCGGAATCGTCTTTGGAATCGGACAAATTCAATGCCGGCTGCCTCTTCGAAATTTACCTGACACAAAAAGAAACCGGCAAGTCTGCGGAAAGTCGGCAGTCTTTGGCAGGGTTAAAAGAAATCATGCGTGGCTCCTTTAACAACTATCTGGAGTACGCACTCGATTATGCACACGCAGGATTATTTGAAGAAGCGACAGCGCTGATGCAGGAATTCGAGAACGACAATAAAAGCAATCCGGTCAGCCCGCTGATGTATTATTACCTCGGGTATTTTAGCTTCCGGATGAATGACACGAAGGCCGCGCTTGAGTATTTTAAAATAGCCGCCCTCACAAATCCTGATTTTTGTTTTCCGGGAAAGATAGAAGATGTGCAAACGTTGCAATGCGCAATAGCCGTGAACAACACCGACGCAAAGGCGCATTATTATCTGGGAAATTTCTGGTATGCAAATGATCAGTATAACGAGGCGATAAAATGCTGGGAACAGTCGATCCGTCTCGATGATCAGTTTCCTACCGTGTTACGAAATATATCATTGGCCTATCACAACAAGTTAAAGGATGTTCCCCGTTCTCTGGTCGCGCTTCAACAAGCGTTTGATCTTGATGATACCGATGCAAGGGTATTGATGGAACTGGATCAGTTGTATAAACTGTATAACTACCCTCCGGCAGAGCGATTAGAAAGGCTGAACCTTCATCTGCCACTGGTTTTGCAACGCGATGACCTGTATCTTGAAAGAGTGACATTATACAACCAGACCGGCAATTATGAAATGGCCAGGAACCTCATCTCGCAGCGCCAGTTCCATCCCTGGGAAGGTGGCGAGGGAAAAACAGTGGGCCAGTTTCTGCTCTGTCATATTGAACTCGCCAAGCTGGCGTTGAAAGAAGACCGGCCCGATTTCGCCCTGCAATTATTAAAAGCAGCCACCGAATATCCACACAACCTTGGCGAGGGAAAATTATTTGGGGCTCAGGAGAATGATATCTGGTACCTGCAGGGGCTTGCCTATGAGAAACAAGGGTTGACGCTGGCTGCGAAGGAAAAATTTACGCAGGCCACGATTGGAGTTGCAGAACCTGCCAGAGCCATCTTTTATAATGACCCTCAACCCGACAAGATTCTTTATCAGGGACTCGCCTGGCTGAAATTAGGCAATACCCAAACCGGTGAAAACATCTTCAAGCGGCTGATTGAATTTGGAAAAGAACACGTGAATGACGAGATCCGCATTGACTATTTCGCAGTGTCCTTGCCCGACCTGCTGGTATTTGATCAGGATCTCAATGTAAAAAACAGTATACATTGCCTCTACCTCATTGGCCTGGGTTACCTGGGCCTCGGCAAAACCAGGGAAGCCGCAGCAGGATTCAATTCCGTTTTAGCGATGGATGTCAACCACCACGGCGCGATGATTCACCTCAATATGTTGAACTTTATCAAAGACGAAGCGCTTCTGACTTAATCGCATCATCATGCAGGTCACTAAAAAACTGTGGTCGGGTTCTCCGGAGGGAGATATTTTTCTCTTTACCCTGAGCAATGGCCTGATAGAGGTGTCGGTGACGAACCTGGGTTGCGCAATTACTGCCATCCGTATCCCCGATTCAACGGGCACATTGAGAAATATCGTAATTGGCAGTGTCTCGATCGACGACTATCTCAATGACCAATTTTATCTAGGCGCTGTTATAGGCCGTTATGCCAACCGGATCGACGGGGGCCATTTGCCGGTCGCCGGGATTATGTATCAGCTAAGTGTAAACGAACTTCAAAATAATAATCATTTGCACGGCGGATTTTCCGGATTCAACAAAAAAATATTTAATCCGGCGGGCGAGGATGCGAGCCTTGCTGGATGTGCGGTCACCTTTGGCTACCGGAGCGTAGATATGGAAGAGGGATACCCCGGTAATCTTGACGTACTTCTAAGTTATGAGTTGACTGCGTCAAATGAACTGAAGATCGGATATCATGCAGAAACCGATCAGCCCACGCATGTCAACCTAACCAACCATACCTATTTTCACCTGGGTGATCCTGAAAAACCGGCCACCAGTTTGCGTTTGTCTATTAATGCCGGGCGTTATCTGGAAAGCAATGATCGGTTTCTCCCCTCAGGAATATCGAATGCTGTCGACGGAACGCCTTTTGATTTTCGGGTGCAGCGGCCGATTGATCAGTATTGGGGGGATCTGACAACAAAGGGTTACAACCATTATTACTTCCTTGAAAAGGATGGGTCGCGCAAGCCGGAAATTGTGCTGGCGTCTCCGGATTCAGGGATATCCGTTTCTTTAGATACGAGTTTTCCGGGCGTGCTTTTGTATACTGGAGATTACCTCACCACACCTCATCGGCCAAATCAGGGCATCTGCCTGGAAACACAGTTCCCGCCCGATGCGCCGAATCAAGTATCCTTCCCTTCTACGCTTTTGGAACCGGGCCGGGCGTTCAATCACCAAACTACCTACAAATTTGCCACCCGATAAGGTCGAAATAGTAATATTGTCCATCTTATCCATAATATTGGCTATCACCCATTTGAAGGAATAATTAAATATTTGGATATGCTTATGTAAGATACTGTTCCCCAGGCCTTGCCAATAGTATGAGAGTTTACTGCTGACTTCAAAAACAGCAAACGACCTCATTCTTATGTCAATTCCCGGACGGCTTCTATTTAATACAATAAAACTTAACCAAAACCAAACTGCCATTTATGAATCGCAAATCTTACCTGAGTTCTGGTTTGACCGGCCTCTGTTTTCTGGTCATGATCTTTTGCTCTTTGTATGCAAGTGCACAGGCGGATCGGACGATCACCGGAAAAGTAACAGATGAGACCGGAGCCGGCCTTGCGGGGGTCAGTGTAGTTCTGAAAGGAGCCAGCAACGCAGGAACAGTAACCAACGAATCCGGAAATTTTTCTCTAAGAGTGCCGGCAGGAAGGCATACGCTCAGCGTATCCTATACCGGCTATACCGGTCGGGAGATCGCGGTGGACGGACAGACTGCCGTCAATGTCTCACTCAGTCCGGACCCGCAAGCCAAGGATCTTAATGAAGTAGTGGTAGTTGGATATGGTACACAGCGCAAAGTTGACCTTACCGGCTCTGTGGGATCGATTTCCAGAAAGGATATCGCTACCCGACCCGTAACCAGTCCGGATCAGGCGCTGACAGGAAAGATCTCCGGTGTCTCTATTACGAACCGTTCGGGTGATCCTGCTGCTCCGATTGACGTCAGGATTCGCGGAATTGGAACCGTTGGCACCAACCAGCCGCTGTTCGTGATAGATGGAGTGCCGATCGTACAAACTTCAAACGTTACGGTAAACACCGCGTCTTATTCCGAGTCGAATCCTTTGGCTGCAATGAACCCAAACGACATTGAGACGATTGACGTACTAAAAGACGCTTCTGCCTCAGCCATCTACGGCGCCAGGGCCGCCAATGGAGTGATCATCATTACAACCAAAAGAGGCAAGGAAGGCAAGGCCTCGGTGAGCTACGATGGTTATCAGGGCTGGCAAGCCATCGCGAAAAGCCAATACTTTGATGTCCTCAACGTTCAACAGTACATCGCCCTGCAAAGCGAATTGGGCAGGGACTTTTCGGAATTCAGCTCAAAACCAAACTTCGACTGGCAGGATGCAGTTTTCAAAACCGCACATGTAAGCAATCACAATATTTCAGTTAGTGGTGGTTCCAAAAATGCCACTTTCAATGTGGGCGCAGGTTACCACGACCAGGATGGAGTGGAGCTAGCCCAATCATTCAAAAGGATTTCATTAAAGGCAAACTCCGATTTCAAAGTAGGCAAGTATCTGAGATTCGGTGAGTCCGTCCTCATCAGTTCAACAGAAAGAGGCTTACAGTCGGAAGGTGGCAATTTTGCCGCTGCGGGCGCTGCAAGAAATGCACCTTATTATTATCCGTATGATCCAAACGATCCTCTGGGGCTTAACCCTTCAACTGCCGAGACCAGGGGTTCCAATGCTTCTGCCAATAACTATATGTGGCAACTCGACAAAAGGTATAACGAGGTAAGGGTTGTCCTCCGTAAAATTCTGGCCAATGCGTATGGGGAGATTGAGCCGATCCCGGGATTAAAATACAGACTTGCAGTAGGGGTTGATTATAACGTCGGTGACGGTTTCTTCTTTCAGCAAGCTACCACGCAGGACTATGGCGGTGGCATCAGGAACTCGCTGCTGACTTCCGAAAGGCCGTTGGAAACTACTACCAACATGACCCATACCCTCACCTATACCAAGGAATTTGGCAAACACAGCCTTACAGCCCTGATTGGTGAAGAAGAAACAAATTTCTCCTTCACCAAAGTACGGTTGCAGGGTGCAAATCTGTTTAATACCGCTATCCGGTTTCCAACAGTGGCCACCACTATAGCGGCTACCAATGAAGGTGACCATTGGGCATTGCGTGGTTACCTCGGAAGACTATTCTACAACTTCGACAACAGATATCTTGTCACTTTCAACGTAAGACGTGACGAATCGTCAAGATTCGCAAAAGAGCACAGATCGGGAACCTTCCCTTCCGTATCTGCCGGATGGAAGCTGAGCGAAGAAAAATTCTTTGCCAAAACGGACTCAAAATTATTTGACGATGTCAAGATTCGGGCGAGCTGGGGACAGGCAGGTAACCAGTTTACGGGTACTAATTTCGCCTATCTGCCCTCACTCCAATCCAGTATATTCTATGCGATCGGAGGGGGACAGAATGTTGTAAGGGGACCTGCGCCGGTGATCTTTGCCAATGAAAACCTCCAATGGGAAACCAGCACCCAGTTTGACGTCGGCGCGGATATCACGATGCTGGGTCAAAAAGTGGACATCACAGTTGACTATTACAACAAGGTCACCAATGATGTGTTGCTAAGTTTACCTATCCCCTACGTGTCGGGTTATTTTCTTCCCGCAGACGCAAATATCGGTCAAATCAAAAATTCGGGTATCGAGCTTGCCGCCACTTATAGAAACAAGGTTGGCAAATTATCATACAGCATCGGAGGAAATTTCACAACGGTGAAAAATAAAGTGACCTCACTCGGAAGTATTAAGGAGATCGTTAGCGGCGCTGGTGGTTCACTCACACACAGAACAACAGCAGGCGACGAGCTTGGGTATTTTTACGGATACAAAACAGATGGAATTTATCAGAACGCAGGTGATGTCGCCAAGGCGCTACCCGATGCCTTTTCAATAGGAGCACAGCCAGGCGATATCCGCTTTGTTGACGTCAATGGCGATGGAAGAGTGGATGCCGGCGACCGTACCAGGATCGGTAAGGCCATGCCAGGATACTATTACGGCATTAATCTCTCTGGCAACTATGGAGCTTTTGACATTATGTTGTTTTTCCAGGGCAGAGGCGATATCCAGGTCTATAACGCCGTCCGCGCAAACATGGAGGCGATGAAAGAAGGTAATAACGCCCGGGTCTCTGTTCTTGACCGTTGGACAGGCGAAGGCACCAGCAATACGATGCCAAGAGCAACTGCTTCGGATCCGAACAGCAACACCCGTTATTCCGACAGATGGATCGAAGACGGTTCTTATATGAGGTTCAAGAATCTGCAACTCGGTTTTGTGTTTCCTGCACAGAAATTACGAAGCCTCACCGGCGAATTTATCACCGGCGCAAGATTCTATGTGGGTGTGCAGAACCTGTTTACATTTACCGGGTATGACGGATATGATCCGGAAGTAACAAGAGGTTCGAGCTTCCAGAAAGGAGAGTTTCCCCTGGCGAACAGTGTAGACGATGGGGCCTCACCACAGCCCAGGATCTTCCAGCTTGGCTGGCAGGTTACGTTCAATTAATACAGCAATAATCCTTGATATAACAACTATTACCCTCACAATAAATAGTAAAAAAAATGAAAAGCAAAATAGTTCTCAAAGGATGTTTGCTTGGGTTTATCATATTACTGGTCGTTAACTTCTCCTGTAACAAACTTGATCTCCAGCCCCTTGACAGAGTGACGTCCACGACATTTTATAAAACAGGTGTTGACTTCGACGGTGCCATATTTGCCGGTTACTCATCGATAACGGATCTCTGGGGAACCAGTACTGAAACACTGAACGAAAGAGGAGAATTCTGGGCGATCAGCCTGGCAGCTACTGACGACGTGATGGTAAACGGCAAGGCCGGCGGCGGCGGTGACCTGGCTCATGCCAGAGACATGGACAATACAATTTTCAGGGCTTCGGATCTGGCTTTCGCGTCAATCTACACACAGGTTTATGAAGGAATCGCCAGGGCTAACATCGTTATTGAAGCCACCGACAACGGAATAAATGAATTGACCGACGAGCAGAAAACGCAGTTTGTCGCCGAAGCAAAATTCATCAGGGCCTTCTTTCATTTTTTGGCTCTGCAGATGTGGGGAACACCTCCGCTCGTGCTGGAAGTAAAAAAAGATCTGAATAATCTTGCATCTCCAAATGCAACACAGGATGCACTATATGCAGCTATTCTGCAGGATCTCCAGGATGCAAATGCCGGTCTCCCCGCTGAGTGGGATGCCAGTAATACTGGCAGGGCAACCAAATGGACCGCAAAGGCCTTCGAAGGAAAAGTAAATGTGTGGAAGAAAGACTGGGATGCCGCGATAGCCGCATTTGCCACCGTTAAAGATGAAGGGCCATACAGCCTTTTTGATGGCAACGCTGAAAAGATCGATAATTTCCTGGACGCCTTTGATTTCAAGAAAGAAAATGGTGTAGAATCGATATTTGAGATCCAATATGGCGGTCCTTTTTCTGATGATAATCTTTGGGTTTTTGACGATACCCATTCCGAAAACTTCAAAGCCTCCCAGGGTACGGGACGTCCCTGGTACTGGAACGCGAGCGGTGACGCAGGCGCGCCAGGCGGCGGGATGGGCTGGTATATTCCTACCCAGAGCCTCGTTGATGAATTTGAAGCAGGCGACCCCCGGCTCGAAGCCACCATCTACCAGCCAGGAGATACTTACTACAACAAAGGCGAATCTGTTGTTCCCTGGGATGCCGCTTGGTCGTCCAACGGAATGATGGTTAAAAAATACTTTGGTATCCGCAATGCCGACAATACCGCGTATTCTCCCAATGCCCAGGCCGGTTACAACAACGAAAGATGGTTCCGTTATTCCGAAATGCTTTTGCTTTATGCCGAAGCTTTGATTGAAAAAGGTGGCGGTACTTCCGCCGAGGGTATGGCTCTTGTGAACGAGGTAAGAGCGAGAGTTGGTCTTGCGGCAAGCACTAACCCAGACCATCGGGCTGCTGTGCGCCATGAACGCCGGGTTGAACTCGCTTTCGAACCACACCGCTGGTTTGACATCACTCGCTGGGATATCGGAGGCACGGTATTCGGTGCCGCCTGGAAGCCCACATATCTTGTATTCCCTTTCCCTCAAACTGAAATCGATAGAAGCGCTGGCCAACTCGTACAGAATCCCGGTTATTAATTAATATGTTTTAAGTTACAGGTAAAAGTGAGAGGGTCATCCCTTTCACTTTTACAATTTATATGAAACATGGGCGGCTTCAAATATTGTTCTTGTGCATGGTCGTATGCCTGATAGCGTGCCGGCAAAAAAACAAGCTTCTTAAATCATTACCCTCTTCAAGAACAGGCATCGATTTTGTTAACCGGGTAGAAGAAGACGATTCCGTCAATGTGCTCGAATACATGAATATTTATACCGGGGCTGGCGTTGCCGCGGGAGACATTAACAATGACGGCTTAACCGATTTATATTTCAGTGCGAATAAAGGTGGCGGAAAACTGTACCTGAATAAAGGGGCGTTGAAATTCGAGGACGTCACGGCACGCTCGGGATTTGTTTCAGATCGCTGGGAAACCGGAGTTTCGATGGTGGATATCAACCAGGATGGCTGGCTGGATATCTATGTTAACGTAGCCGGCTCCGCAAAATTCGGCAATCTCGCCAACCTGCTTTACATCAACAACCACAACGGAACTTTTTCAGAACGGGCTGCGCAATATGGCATTGCCGATACCCGGCTAACAATGAACGCATCTTTTTTTGATTACGACAAAGATGGCGACCTGGACCTTTTTCTCATCACCAACCCTGCGGATGAAATGGTTTCCGAAGTGAATAGTATCAAGCAAAGACAGGTGAATGGGGAATCGCCGGGAACAGATATCTTATATAGGAACAATGGAAATCAGACCTTCACCGACGTGTCGCGTGAAGCAGGTATTCTGATTGAAGGATACAGCCTCGGAGCGGCGATCAGCGACCTGAACAATGATGGCTGGCCGGACATATATGTGTCGAACGACTTTCTTACAAACGATATCCTGTACATCAACAACCGTAACGGAACATTTTCCGACAAAACCGCAGAGTGTCTGAAGCATACAAGTTTTGCTTCCATGGGTAATGACGTCGCAGACTTCAACAACGACGGATTACCGGATATCTTTGTACTTGACATGTTGCCCGAAGACAATTACCGGCGCAAAATGATCATCCCTGCGGCCAGCTATGACAGGTTTCAACTTTCACTCAAGAGAGGTTACGAACCGCAATACACGCGCAACACTTTACAACTAAACAACGGCAACGGCAGATTCAGCGATATCGCATTCCTTTCAGGCGTCAGCAGCACCGACTGGAGCTGGGCCGCACTATGGGGCGACTATGATAACGACGGCGACAAGGATCTCATGGTGACCAATGGCTTTTATCGTGACCTGGGTGATCTGGACCATATTAATTACCAGGCCCGCCTTAACAGTCCGATGGGTCGAGAAGATGCCAAGCGGGCGATGAAGCTCAAAGACATCAAGGAGCTTGCGAATGTCCCGCTTCTCGATTATCTGTTTGAGAATAACAATGATCTCACTTTCACCAAACGCTCAGAAGAATGGGGATTTGAGAAACCCGGATTCTCAAATGGTGCATGCTATGCCGACCTGGACAACGACGGCGATCTTGAACTGGTCGTCAACAAATTCAATGAGGAAGCCATGGTATACCAAAACCTGGCCCAGGATCTTTTTCACCGACACTATGTAAAAATAAAGTTAGAGGGCAAGGCCCCGAATAAAGAAGGTATTGGGGCCAAGGCCTGGCTCTACGCTGGTGGAAAAATGCAGTTCCAGGAATTAAATCCCTCCCGCGGATTTGAATCTTCCATGGAACCTCTTTTGCACTTCGGCCTTGGCGGTAATGCAAAGATCGATAGCCTGATTGTAGAGTGGCCCGACGGACACCGGCAATTGACGACAAATATCCAGACAGATACGCTGGTCGCGATTAACTATATGCGAAATATGCCCGACAAAACCAAAATCGGGCCTGAGGCTTTGTTCACTGAAACTGCATCAGCGGTTGGCATCGATTATGAGCATAGGGAAAACGACTTTAATGATTTCAATATTCAACCTCTGTTACCCTCAATGCACTCACAAAATGGCCCTGGCGTTGCGGTAGGCGATGTTAATGGCGATGGGATGAATGATTTTTATGTTGGAGGTGCCATCGGGTCCCAGGGAAGTTTCTTTCTTCAAAACAAAAAGGGAGGCTTTGATAAAAAGAGCACGCAGGGACCGGGTTCGGCTGAAGACATGGGGGCCCTGCTATTTGATTCGGACAATGATGGCGATGAAGATCTTTATGTGGTCAGCGGAGGTTCGGAAAATATGGAGGACTCATCGAGTCAACAAGACCGGTTGTACATCAACGATAGTAAGGGAAATTTCAGTCTGGCGGCAAACGCCCTCCCCGACACAAAGGCCAGCGGCTCATGCGTTGTAGCCTGCGATTATGACCGGGATGGAGATCTGGACCTGTTTATAGGAGGGCGGATGTCACCCGGAAAATATCCCATGCCTGCAAAAAGCTACCTGTTAAAAAATAATCATGGTCGGTTTACAGACGTGTCGGAGACGGAATTGCCCGCATCAGGTCAAATGGGTATGGTGACCGCGGCGTTGTGGACCGACTACAACAATGATGGGTGGAACGATCTGATGATCGTGGGGGAATTTATGCCGGTGACAATAGTGAATAATCGCCAGGGCCGGCTTTTAAAAGAAGCGGTTTCCATTGGTCCGAAAGGCTGGTGGAACAGCATTGCCGGCGCTGATTTCGACGAGGATGGAGATATTGATTACGTGATCGGCAATCTCGGTTTGAACAGCCGTTATAGAGCTTCACAAACTGAGCCGCTTTGTGTGTATGTAAAAGATTATAATAAGGACGGCCGATTGGATCCTGTTCTTTGTTACTATGTTCAGGGAGAAAATTACCTGCATCCCACAAGAGATGAAATGATCACGCAGATAAGCGCCATGCGCACCCGGTTTCCTACCTACAAGCAATACGCATCTGTTACCTTCGAAGAGTCGTTCCTAAAAGAAGAGATCGGAGATGCGTATGTAGTAAAGGCAGAATGCATGGAATCGAGTTATTTTGAAAATAATGGGAACGAAAAGTTTAGCCGTAAAGGCCTGCCGGTCCATTCGCAGTTTGCACCCGTATTTGGTATGCAGACAGGCGATTTTAATGGGGATGGTTTTTGCGATATCCTTTTGGCGGGCAATTCTTATGCAACTGAGGCCTCAACTGGACGTTATGATGCGATGATTGGTTTACTGCTTGCCGGCGATGGCACAGGAAATTTTTCGGAACGGACAGGCAGTGAAACAGGGTTCAACGCAGATCGATCTGTAAAGGGGATGTCATTAATTTCGATGTCCGATAGTTCCAACCTATTATTGGTCGCGAACAACAATAGCGCGATGCAAGCATACCGGGTCAATCGGAAACCTTCATCATCGATTACGCTCAAAAGGGACGACGAATATGTTTTATTTGTTGGGTCAAACGGCAGGAAATCTAAACAGGAATTCTATTGGGGAACAGGATATCTGTCCCAGAACAGTCGGACCTTACGGATACCCGCCGGAACAAAAGAAGCCACGATATTTAGTGCGGGCAATAACAGGCGAACGGTTTTTTTAAATCAAAAAATAAAAAATTGAAGATGGGTAGGTTGGTTTCACGCAAAGTCGCAAATCAGCCTGCGGCTGACGCAAAGGCGCAAGAAAAGACAAGCTTCTGTCTACGCCATTGCGAGTCTTTCCTACGCTGCCGGCAAGGCAGGCTTTGCGCCTTGGCGTGAAACAACTCGGATCTCCCTTTGCGCCTTTGCGCTTTCTTTGCGCTTCTTTGGCGTGAAACCTTTTGAACTAAATCTAAACACCACTCCATAATGATCAGCAAAGTATTAATATCCCTTTTTACGATAGCATCAGCCCTGGCCTCGACGGCGCAACAGCAGGTTACCATACCCATTGAAACCAAAGACAATGTGCTGGTCTTGCAGACCGATGCTGACAACAGGCTTGCAACAATTTATTTCGGCGGGAAATTAAAAGACAGCCTGGAATATGCGCAAATAGTCAAAGGGTACCGCACTGATGACAACAATACCGGGATCAGTAACAACGCCTACACGCCCGCAGGAACCTGGAACCTGATGGAGCCTGCACTGCAGGTCATACACGGCGATGGGAATACTTCAACCGAATTGAAATATACAGCACACGAAACGACGCGGATAGATGCGAACGTACAGTTGACTACCGTGACGCTGAAAGATCCGGTATATCCTTTTGAGGTAAAGCTCTTTTACAAAACCTATGCTGCAGAAAATATTCTGGAGCAGTGGACAGAGATCCGGCACCAGGAGAAAAAACGGGTAGTTTTGAAAAAGTACGCCTCGGCTAACCTATACTTTACCGGCCGGAAATTTTTTCTTACTCATTTTGCCGGAGGCTGGGCCAGGGAAATGCAACCCGAAGAAACTGAACTGTCTTCCGGCATCAAAACCCTTGACACCAAACTCGGAGCAAGAGCTGATCTGTTTCAACCCCCTTCTTTTTATGTGTCTATGGACAGGCCTGCCACCGAAACCGAAGGAAAAGTACTTATGGGTACGCTGGCATGGACAGGAAATTACAAATTCGATTTTGAAAAAGATCCCTACGGCCATCTTCGTCTGATTTCGGGGATCAATCCTTTTGCTTCTGATTATTCTCTGGAGGCGGCTACTATATTCAAGACACCATCTTTTATCACCACTCTTTCAGCGAACGGTAAGGGTGAAGCAAGCCGGAATTTACACAGCTGGGCAAGGAAATACAGGCTCCGCGATGGCAACGGCCGCCGGCTGACACTACTCAATAACTGGGAAGCTACTTATTTTGACTTCGATGAAACAAAATTGGTGGGCCTCTTCAAAGGCGCAAAAGATCTGGGTGTGGACCTTTTTTTACTGGACGATGGCTGGTTTGCGAATAAGTATCCACGCAATCATGATTCCGCTGGTTTGGGCGACTGGCAGGAGAACAGGGCAAAGCTTCCTCACGGCATCGGCTACCTGGTGAAGGAGGCGACAGCGGCCGGAATTGGTTTTGGGATTTGGGTGGAACCTGAGATGGTCAATCCTAAGAGCGAATTATATGAGAAGCACCGCGACTGGGTATTAAGACAACCGGAAAGGCCGGAACATTATTACCGGAATCAACTGGTATTAGACCTGGTAAATCCCGAGGTTCAGGATTTCGTTTTTGGCGTGCTGGATACGCTGCTGACGAAGAACCCCAAACTGGCTTACATTAAATGGGATTGCAACGCAGTGATCTACGACGCACACTCTATTTACCTTTCACGCAAGAAATTACCACAGACTCATATTTATGTCGAATATGTCAGGGGATTATACAAGGTACTTGAAAGGTTAAGGCAGAAATACCCGGCCATACCAATGATGTTGTGTAGTGGCGGTGGCGGCAGAGTGGATTATGAAGCATTGAAATACTTTACCGAATACTGGCCCAGCGATAATACGGATCCGCTGGAACGCGTATTTATCCAGTGGAATAATTCTTATTTTTTTCCATCCATTGCGTCCTGCAATCACGTGACCAACTCCGGAAATCAGCCGCTCAAGTATAAGATAGATGTCGCAATGATGGGCAAGCCGGGTTTCGATATTGTTGTCGGCCACCTCCCTGCGGAAGATTTGACCTTCGCAAGGCAGTCATTAAAAACATATGACTCTATTTCGAACCTGGTTTGGCATGGCGACCTGTTCCGGTTGATTGATCCCAGGGAAAATGATATTGCCTCGTTACTCTATGCTAGCCCCGACAAGTCTCGGGCGGTGATGTTTAACTACCTGACAAATTTCCGCACCTTGCTTGCGCCCACAATTGATCCGATCAGGTTGAATGGACTCGATCCCGCCAGGAAGTATACGATCAGGGAGATAAATCGCTACCCGGGAAACCCCGCTGGCGGCTTGTCGGAAAAAGCGACTTATTCTGGCGACTATCTAATGCGTGTTGGGATCAATCCGGTGGTGACGGCCAAAAGGTCGAGTGTTATTCTGCTGATTGAAGAAGTAAAATGACCGGTTTTCCAATGAATCTGGTGTTTCTGTGATGTAGTTACCGGTTTTAAGTTTACCGAGTCAGTTCCTTTATACTGACTACCTTGTCTTTTCCTGACGGCAATACCGCTGGCGGGTAAATCCAAGTTTTATGTCAAACATTACCCAGGTAATTAATGTCGATAAGAATATGAGGTCGATCAAGAAGGGTGTTCATGCCTCCGACCTCGATCAATTACTAAGCAGTACCGGTCCCTTTACATTCTTTTCACCTTCCGATACGGCCTTCGAAAAATTGGATAAAGGCACATTAGAAAGCCTGTTGGAACCGGCCAATAAGGCAAAACTGACGGAAATCCTCAAAAATCATATCGTCAATGGTAAAATCATTTTCCAGGATCTGAAGGACGGCGACAAGCTGACCACCGTCAACGGCAAGGATCTGACTGTACAGGTAAAGGACGGAGTCGTTTCAATCGGAGATGCAGGTGTACTTCCGCGTGAGGCTAAGATATCCAATGGCGTGATGCACCTGGTCGATACGGTGATGGTATAAACTATACCTGGAGATGATGACTCCGGGGAACAAAACAGGAACTGTCAGTTCAGATGGATTACATGGTCCTGGGCGTTCCAGCATACTCCTATGCCCGTACTCAGATGATACATTCGCCCCGAATGTTACCAAAAAAACAACCCTTGCGACTAATTGCATCATCATACTCTTCGCCTACTGCCTAACCCTTACAACTACTTCAACACATGAAAAAAATATTCATTGCACTGGCATTGTTGTCCATGATCAGCTGTAAAAAGGTTTGGGACAAGTGGAAGGATCATCATTCCGATCCAAAAAGTTGCCAAATCCAACGAATCATCCAGCACAATTCTACTCCCACGGATGAAATCTATAGTGATTTTTATTACAATTCACATGGGTTGCCGGATTCGGTAGTAATTAGTTATGCAAATCCCGCAATAGTACCCTACTCCAGAATAATAAAGTTTGAATATGATGAAATGAACCGACTCTCGAGATATGATTACTGGCCGGAGACAAAGTATTATCGCTATGAAGGCAGCAGCAGGCTTCCTTATGAGGATAGTCTTCTGATACAAGATGATGGCGACACTTCGATCAGTATTGATCGATTGGCCTATGATGTGGAAGGAAGGCTCATTTCGAAAAAGGAAATTGTGGTTAGGGCAGCTATTTCACAAGACCCCCATGGTTATTCCGAACTACACCTGAATTATGGGTATGACTCGAATGGCGACATGATCAGCGATTCAATTACTTTTCATTTTCCCGATGGGACCAACTACGGCGAGAATCGATCGCTTCCCGCTTATTCAACCGTAAATTCAATTTACACTACAAATAAGGTTTGGCAACTGGCATTTGAAAGCTGGAGCCAACACGAATATGATTTATATACTTTCACAGAGGTGAATTCGTCCAACCTGCCCGTCAAAGCCTTTGAAACTGGTTGGTTCCTGATTGCGAATGGGCAAAATACTGAAGTTATTTATGATTGTCATTGACACAACCCCCGGCCAAATACAAGCCCGACTCTCTTTGAGAGTCGGCTTCTTTTTTTGAGGCCGTTCCTCAAACATAGTTTGCAAAGCAAGATTCGAAGCTGGAAATTTTTCCCAATTTTCGAGCCCGGCCATTTCCTTTTATTGCCTGCTGCGGAGTGAGACTCCCGCCCTCCCCTATGCGAACAAAGCCATTTCAGCTTTTCCCAGTCCATCGGGAGTAGTATAGAAAGGTCTTTTTTCAACTATATAATGAGCGTCTTCTGCAATGCCAAGCGCTGCATAAATAGTCTGGTGAAGCTGGTCAATCACAATCGGCTTGTCTATTGTCTTACATGGGCGCTCATCAGCGGTCTTTCCGTATTGCTGTCCTTTCTTTATTCCACCGCCAAACATCAGTACGGAGGAGCCGTCGGTGAAATGACGGTGCATACCATAATTTTTCATTTCCTGTATCACGTCAGGCTGATCAACCTGCTCCTGTACCTTCGCTCCCGGCCTTCCTTCTACCATCATATCCCTGCTGAATTCGCTGGCCAGTATTACCATTGTCCGGTCGAGGCGGCCGGATTTTTCGAGGTCTTTGATCAGTTGCGCTATGGGCCCGTCTATCTGCTTTTTCATGTCCTTTATCCGGGTGTTCCCATTATCATGCGTGTCCCAACCTTTAAACGGTTCGTATTCCGTGGTAACGCTGATAAAGCGGGCGCCCTGTTCGGTAAGCCTGCGGGCCATAAGGCAGCCTAATCCAAATTTGCCGGTATTGTATATGTCATAGATCTCTTTGGGTTCCTTACTCAGGTCAAATGCCTGTGATTCCGGCGATTTTAACAGCATGTACGCCTGTTCCATCGACCTTTTCAAGGATTCCTTCTGGTAATCGCTGCCATGCTCTCCCATCGCGGTCTGGCTGATAAAGTCATTGTACAACTGGTTACGTTTTTCAAATCGGGCAGCCGACATGCCTACCGGAGGTCGCACACTTTCAAGGCCCGAAGTCGGATCGGGAATCAGGAAAGGTCCATATTCATTGCCCAGGAAACCGGCGCTGTGAAATGCTTTCAACTCCTCGCCTTCACCCAGGGTAAATCGTTGCCCAATATCTATAAATGCCGGAATGACGGGATTTAGCGGCCCCAGTTCTTTTGCGATCCACGCACCCATATGCGGAGCCGATACTGATTGAGGCGGTTTGTAACAGGTATGCCAATGATATTGATGACGGGAATGTAATATATGGCCCATATCGGCCGACACGTACGAACGGATAATCGTTCCCCTGTCCATCACCTTACCAATGTATTCGAGACCTTCCGAAAAATAAACCCCGTCAATGGCGGTGGGCACCGAAGGAAAGGTGCTCAGCACACTGTTTGCGTCCATCCCTTTCTTAAATGGCGTGTATTTTTTGGGGTCAAAAGTATCGGTATGCGGCATGCCCCCTGCCATCCATAAAAGGATTACAGTATCCGCTTTCGAATTGATTTTTTTATTGTTGCACGAAGAAAGAAATGAAGTCATGGGCGCCCCCGCCGCCATAGCCGCCAGGGTAGCCGCACTGGTCTTTTTCAAAAATTCTCTTCTGTTCCAATCTGTTTTCATACCTGGAATATTTTAATTGATGATTTGAAATTCGGGTAGCAGCATCAACGCCCAGAACAGGTCCTGGACAGCATTGGTATCAGGACGGTCGCCCAATTCATTCCTGGCTATGGAAAACTCTGCTTTTCTGGGTTCTCTTCCGAGTGCCTGCTTGTAAATTTCCCTTACTATCGTTTCGGGATCCCGATATTTTTGTTTCCAGTTCTCCGCCCCTCGGCGCAACACACTGTTGAATCTTTCTCCGTTGGTAAATTCTAGAGCCTGCAAAAGGTTTGCCTGGGTCTCCCTGCTGGTTGAGACTGTTTCCCGGTTTGGACGACCAAGGGCGGTCAGGAACTGATTGTTTTCCACAATTGACGACCTTACCGGCAAGTTACTAGATTTAGCTGAGTTGCTTGATGTCACCGGCTTGTATCTGACCAGCGAATCAGGGAATACAGGGGCAAGGATATTGGAAAGCGCGTCAGCAAACTGCTCGGCAGACATCCTTCTTTTGAGTCTTCCCTGGAATTTATAGTTCTCAGCTGTAACATATGATGGTTCCTTAAATCCAACAGATGGAAGTTGGTAAGTGTTGGAAGTGGCAATTAAAAAGATTAGTTCCCGGATGTCGGATTTGTTTTCCACAAAATTTGTAGCCATCCAGTCCAGCAGGTCCTGGCTCCAGGGAACATTGTCCATCACATCTACGGGTTCCACAATTCCACGACCCATCATCTGCGCCCAGATCCGGTTCACTATCGTACGGTAGAGACGGCCGTTTTCCGGCTTCGTGAAGGTCTCGGAAAGTTGTTTTTGTTTTTTTGCGGCACTGGCCTTACTGTCTATTTCCCCCAGTTCCTTCCACAATTGTCTTGCGTTGGTGTACTTCCCCGTAGGCTTGTCGCATCGGTTAATCTCAAGAGAACTGTCACCGAAAATATTCGCGAAAGCGTAGGCATCGTCCAGCTTCCAATCGCTGACAAAACTATTGTGGCAGCTTGCGCATTTCAGATTTAACCCGATAAACACCTGGGCCACGTTCTGGGCAGCCTGCATTTCGGGTCGCTGGCTTGCATTGACCACGCCACGCCACTTGATCCCTTCAATGAACCCTTTTGATGTAGAGTCCGGACTGATCAGTTCCTGGACAAAGCGGTCGTAGGGTTTGTTATCCCTTAGCGATTTGTAGAGCCAGTCGGTAATATTAAATCGACCCCCTGTAATATAGCCAGTTCCCGTGTAGTCATTTCTAAGCGCATCGTTCCAGAAAGTGAGCCAATTGAGCGCATAGTCATCATTGCGGTCCAATAATTTTCGTACCCATACGGCTCTTTTGTCCGGGCGGGGATCCGTGGAGAAACTATCCAATTCCTTGGGTGTAGGTATTAGCCCGATGATATCAAGATAAATCCTTCTTAAGTATGTCCTGTCGTCGACCAGTGCGGGCCAGGACTGTTTATTTTTTTTGAAGTACTCACCCACCCAAAGGTCTATAAGATTACCGGCTTTGTTGGCTCCCATGGGCAGTGGGGGGTTGCGCGGCTCCAGTTTGGCAAGTCTGAATGAGGGTTGTTTATCTCCGCCCGCGGGCCAGGGAGCGCCTTTCTTGATCCAGTAAGTAAGAAGCTCAATTTCCTGGTCCTTTAATTTTTTCCCTTTTGACGGCATCGCTTCCTTATGATTACGGGGAAGTGTGATCCGACGGATCATTTCGCTTTCCTCCGGCTTTCCCGGAACAATCACGGCTCCGTTTTCCCCACCTTTAAAAGCCATAGATCTACTATCAAGCCGTAATTCACCCTTTACTTTTTCCGCCCCGTGGCATTTGTAACAATTATGCGCAAGGATTCCCCTGACCTGTACATTGATATCAAGTTCCTGTTTTGGACTCAGCTTTGCCGTATCGTTCTTCTGTGAAGCAAAATCAACATTGAATGGAGTAGTTTCCTGATAATCTTTGCTGAATGGCAGCGTGCTGGTAAGATAATCACTGCCATGGGTAAGCGAAGCTCCAAAATGGCCTGCCACCGAAAGAGTTATTGCTGTGAAAAACAACAGGCCACGGTAAACCCTCACCAGTTGGATTTTGTTCCGCCTGAGGATCAGCAAAAGCAAGGTTGAGCTGATGGTGCCCAGTACTGCTGTGGCGATGCCAGACCATTGATGCAGCGACAAGGCATCAGCGCCATAATCGCCATTGGTGGCGAGCAGCAGGCCGAAGATGGCGGCGAGCACGGCAGAGAAGGCGCCCGCATATACAAGCAGGTTTATCCCCGACCTTAACCTCGAGTTGAACCGTTTTAACGTAAACAGTTCCGCTATTGCGGCCAACAAAAGAAACCCGACAGGAAAATGAACAAGTAAGGGATGAAGGTGTCCAAGGAAATTCCAAAGCCAGAATGTCTGGCCTTCAGCCGGAGGCGCAGAAACTGATTGTGCATATACGGCAGACCCAAGGATTTGAATGATTATGCATAAAAATAAACATCCCGCTTTTCGCGTCCTCCTCATATCGTTGCCGTTTTTTTCATCTGCGGATCTTTACAATATAACCTAATTATTTTTAGGTCAATCCGTTACGCAAAAATCTGAAGAAGTTGCCTGCAAATCCGCAACATTTTGATCTTTTTTGAAAATTTTTGTCCTAGGTTGAAAATTTATACGTCTGAATTAAAGCCTTTTAAGCCGCATGTTCCGGTATTCAACTTTCATCGGCGGACCCACGTGCACCTGAACCCCAAGCAAGCCGGATGATTTACGATTTTCTGTGTCGTCGTCTGTTACCTCGCTCATCAGCACCCCATTGATGTAATGCTGCAAATGATTGCCTTTTGCAATCAGGTGATACTCGTTCCAGTCGTTTGTTTTTATTTTGGCCAATAGCGACTCGTCGCTTCCCAGTTTAGACACCACCTCAGGTTTTTTACCTGTTTCTATCCTGGCCTTCTCGCCGCGACGGGCAAGGAATGTACGTCCACGCTCTTCATAATTCAGGCCGGTGTAAGTATTCTTCCCGTCGATATCCGCCTGATATCCTTTCAGGGCGAAAGGAACGCCGGGAAATTCTTCACTCCTGTAATTGATTCCACTGTTGCCTTCGGAGGTGATGCGGAAATAGGTTTTCAATTCAAAATTTTCCGTTTTGCCCGCCCTCCAGATAAGGAAACTGTTTGTCTTTAACAAGGTAGCAGGTGTGATCTCTCCGACCAGGATGCCATTTCTCATGTGCCAGTAAGTCGTGTCTCCTTCCCAGCCCTTAAGTGTTTTTCCATCGAACAATTGCTGATAACCCTCTTTGTCGGTCTGGGATAAACCCGGGGTGGTACAACAGGTCAACGCGAAGGCGACCAACAGAACTGAAAGGGAAAACGACCGTGGAAGAGATCCTGATTGATAATACATAGGTCAACTATTTTAAATTATTTATGATTTAATCGGAACATTCAAATCTTTTTCTACGCCTGTATCCTTCCAGCTCCTCGATGTAGCCGAGCTGATAACGGCTTCACAAACCTTTTGGGTTTCCAGCGCGTCGCGGAAGGTGGGGGAACATGGGTTGCCGGTTTCAAGACTTTTCAGAAAATCCGCAACATGATGAACAAATGTGTGTTCATAACCTATGCTGGTTCCGGGTATCCACCAACGCTTCATGTATGGCTGATCACTGTCGGAAACGTGTATAGACCGCCATCCGCGGACCACAGAGTCGTCGGAATGATCAAAATATTCGAGCCTGTTCATATCATGGAGGTCCCAGCGGATCGATGCATGCTCGCCATTTATTTCAAAAGTGTAAAGCGCTTTATGTCCGCGCGCGTAACGGGTGGCTTCAAACAATCCGAGTGAACCATTTGCGAAATGACAGTGAAAGATGCAGGCATCGTCTATTCCTACTTTCTGCACTTTGCCCGTGAGCTGGTGCATCCTTTCCTTTACAAAGGTTTCAGTAACCGCTGACACATCAGTGATGATGCCATTCAGCCACATGGCGGTGTCAATACAATGGGCAAGGAGATCACCCGTTACACCCGAACCGGCTGCATCGGCATCCAGGCGCCACAAGGCCTCTCCTCCCTGTGGGAGATCCGCATTTATGGTCCAGTCCTGCAAGAAGTTAGCGCGGTAATGAAAAATACGTCCGAGTTTGCCGGAATCCACTACCTGCTTGGCCAGTGTCACCGCGGGCACCCGGCGATAGTTATACCATACCGTATTGTTTACGCCCGACGCCTCAATAACATTCACCATTTCCTGTGCTTCTTTCAAGTTGCGGGCAAGTGGCTTTTCACAAAGGATCATCTTCCCCGCCTTCGCTGCCGCGATGGCAATTTCCGCATGTGTTTCGTTTGGCGTACAAATGTCTATCGCGTCAATATCGTCACGGGCAATTATAGCCTTCCAGTCTGTTTCTGTTGACTCGTAGCCCCATTGCTCGGCAAAAGCGCGGACCCTGTCCTCCCTCCTGGAGCAGACCGCTTTAAGTACCGGCCGGTACCGGAGCTCCGGAAAAAAATCTGAAATCCGTTTATACCCGTTTGAGTGGGTGCGGCCCATCAGACCTGACCCGATCAATGCTATTCTTATATCTTTTTTGCTACTCATTGTTATAAGTTATGTCTGGTATAGAAATTCAGAATCCTGCCTTAACGCGGTTCATACCATCCGTGCTGATCCCTCACCTTGATCATCACTGCAAGAATATCATTCCAGGTTTTGGGTTGCATCATAATTTCATTGGCGAACATGCAGCCGTCCCAGCAGATGTGACGGAAGGCCTTTGTCAACTGGCCCTTTTCATCCCTCAGCCAATATCCTGCGTCGTGCGGAATATCCAGTTTGCCATTAGGATCTGTGGCGAGACAATGGCGCCCGGTTTTATCGTGCGAACCCGAACCGTGGACGGTTCCATCATTCTGGGCTACATGAAAATCAATTGTCCAGGGTCGCAGAGCCTTTGTAAGTGTTTTAAGTGCTTCCTGCAATGCTTCCCTGTCGCCCCATTCGAAGTCGGCAGGAAGGATGCGGTGCTCGGGACTGTTATATCCCATCAGGTACAATAACGTGTGCGACATATCGGCCTGGAATCCAATGTTGGGGCGGTCAACGGCTTCAAGTGTATCAACCATTGTTTTCCAACTGTGCATGCCTCCCCAGCAGATCTCACCCTCGGCTGCCAGCTTTTCGCCAAAATCAGCGGCAACATCGCAGGCTTCGCGGAAAGTCTGCGCGATCAGCTTGGTATTATTTACACTATCGGTTTCCCATGCCTGGGGGTTGGTGGCGGAGTCGATGCGGATCACGCCACCTGGGCGGATGCCCAAGTCCCTCAATTTTTTTCCGAAATGACAGGCTTTACGCACCTCTTCCACAAAACGCGTCCTTTCTTCCTTGGTGCCCATGGCCGAGCCTCCTGTTGGAGGCCAAATTGCCGCCACGAGACTGCCAATAACCAGGTTATGACCAGCGACCTTGTCGGCTATCTTCTTAATGCCATCGTCAGAGGAATCAACTACCACGTCAGGGTCGAAAAGACCGATATCAATTCCGTCGAATTTAACGCCATCCACCTCCGCTGCTGCGGTAAGTTTTAGCATGGTATCGAAAGGAATGGGTGGCTCGGAGTCAGGTCCCTTCCCAACAATGCCTGGCCAGGATGCGTTGTGAAGCCTTGGATAATTATTCTTGCTCACAATTATAGAATTAACTGATGATTAATAAAGTTTGCTTGCGACACTGAAACCAGGTCGTGTTCAGATTTTCAGATCAGGATTAGCGGGACCAAAATGTTTGAGCATCACGATCGGGTCGGTAGTGGAATGGTTAACAATTTTGATGCCTTCTCCTGCTGCCTTCTCGGTGACGAAGAACTCATCGTTGGTCAATTGCCCGTAACGGATCAGCGCAGGTGTTTCTACATCCCATGAGCCCATCTTTCCATGGCCCTGCATCATGATCATTCCATAGGCCGCACTATCCTTGATGGTTACGGTTGCTCCCGGTAATACGGTCAATTCTTTTGCGCTAAAAGCATCGGATTTATAACAAACCCATTTCTCAAT
The DNA here is from genome assembly GCA_963808065.1 of uncultured Chitinophagaceae bacterium. Taxonomy (GTDB): domain Bacteria; phylum Bacteroidota; class Bacteroidia; order Chitinophagales; family Chitinophagaceae; genus Flavitalea. Next base: position 1,736,289 of record CAWEEK010000001.1, on the reverse strand, counting down.
ATAACCGCCAGACTTCATTTCTTCTTCAGGCCTTACAGGCTTTGGATTCATAAAGCGATTGGACATCATGTTGGGGTCCACATTTAGTTCCCAGTCAATTGCTTCGATCAACTGATCAAAATCACCCTTCCTGTTCTCCGGCGTACCATTCCATAATAGTTCTTCGGGAATGATCGCTTCATTCACCAGCGACTGATACATCGCAAACACATCCGAGGCCTTCTGTGGCTCATAGGTGCACATGCTTCCAGGCGCATGCAGCAGGCCGGGGGGAACATCCCAACCCGTTCCTGGTTCGAGGCGGTAGGCCTGCGAATAATTAGTGATCTTGTTATCGCCTTTTGTGAAATTAACCAGGCATTCGCGGATCTGCTCCCTGGTTACACCCGGAGAAATGCCAATAAAAGTATAAGGAAAATCACCGCCATGGTTGTTCACCTGCGGTGGAAAATAATAGGCTTCAGGTTTACCCAACTGACCGATCAGCGCGGCCTGCTCATCATTGTGGTGAAGATGGTGCGGCAACGGACCCATGTTATCAAAGAATTTCGAATACATCGGCCAGCTTTTGTAAGCATCCCATAAACGTGAGCCGATAATGGCGGCACCAAGTTCGCTAATCGCGTCTTTTAGCAACACCCTTTCTTCTTTCGCGCCGTCGCGAAGGACGATGGCACTCAATCCTTCATTTTCTCCCGTAAGAGGACCATTCTTGGCCGGAGTAGTGGACGAAAACCAACGTTCGTCGATGCCGCCACGCTGACCACCCAGCACATAATAATCATCAGGATGTAATTTGATCCTGCGGCCTGGTACACAAAAAGACCTGGGCACCCAGGTGGGCGCCAAGCGTAAAATTCCATTTCCCTGTTCAAGGGCTTTTTTGGCCGTGCTTATTTTTTCCATTGGCAAACATTTATCTATTAGAAATGTGTTTAAATACTTCGCTTATCTCCTGTTTATCGGTCAACACTTCAAGCTCCAGCTGGTAGGTTTTGCTTTCGCCCGGTTGTATAAAGATAAGCTGCTGTTGACGCCTTGCTTCTGTTTGTCCTATCGGTGGATTTGTTCCGGGTTCCAGCCCCGTTACATATTCTCCTTTCGCCCAATGCTGCCAGTTGGATAACCATGGCAATTGTTTCTTGCGAAAACGCAATACCATGGCTATACCCAGCCGTTGATTATGTATTCCGCAGGTAGAGATGCCTGCTGCATCCGTGTCCGGATCAATATATGCAACTTCCTCCCCACCGCCCCGATGATCATCAAGTGGCGGCTGGCAGGTATGAAAATCGTTGCCTTCAATAAATATCTTGCTCTTTCCCGCGGCTTCGCGCGGGTGCCATTTCCCACTCCAGTGAATGGCCGATCCCTCGTCAGCAAGCGGCCAGCCAAAATTAAAATGATACAACAACATGTGCGGTGCGGGTTCGTTGCCGCGGTTAAGGACAGTGTCGGTGATATTGATACCCGGTTTGCCCAGGGTGCCGGAGATTACTCTTTTCAATTCCAGGCTTGGTCCGGCCATCCGGGCTTGCTTCATCGTTCCGGTGATGCTCATCTCCATTTTACCGGCGAGGGGATCCGGTTGCAAAATTGATTCCATTTCTGCCGGTATATTACTGATCGGGCCATGAAGGCCTCGATCTCCAAACTCGTCGACCTCCGGTCCTCCAACATGATCAAGTCCACAGGTGGTAAGCAATCCGCCGCCAAAGGTTTTGAGCCAGTCCAATCCCCTGTTCGAAAACGGCTGTGGGGAGGTGACCCCCGCATGGCTTACCCATCCAAGGCTGTGCTGGTTGAAGAATGCATCTGCTATATCCATTGCCCGGTCGATAACCACTTTGTATCGAAGACCGGTTCCTGTATTGATCCAGGCTACGCGCGTTCCCCGACCCAAACCGTTGTCCAATACAGCGGTTTCTATCCCGCCAAGCTGAGCGGTATTGGATAACTTATCCTTCCAGGTTTGATTTGCCAAGCTTAACTTCTTTTAGTGATACAGGAAGATGCGTTAAGAGCATCGGCTGCAAGCGGCAAATTATTTATTGATAACTGATACCTGCGCCTTATTTTTTTGACTCGAAAAAATAGTGTCTCCTTTATTTCCTCCAGCTTTCAGATAGGCCAGGAGGTCCTTCAATTCTTCTCCATTTAATCGGTTGATCAGTCCAGGAAGCATCGGAGATACTTTCGAAGCGCTGGTTCTAACCACTTCACTTTTGGGCAGCTCCCTGGTTGTCTGTGGAGCAAACGGATTTTGGGAAATAACATATTTCTCGTTGTCCTGACTCACCAGCCTTCCGACAACTGAACCACCCTTTTTAAGGTCAAATATCGAAGAGCCATACTGATCTGAGATGGTTTTATCCGGTTCGATGATCGCTTCCAGCATATCCTTGTAAGAAAAGCGGCTGCCCAGCTGCGTTAGATCGGGACCTGCAACACCACCTTCGCCGCGCATGGTATGACAGGAAATACAAAGCGAGGCTGCGAACATGGCCCGGCCGCGTTCGAAGTCCCGTTTTACCACGCCACTGTCAGCTACGGCAAGTGCCTCAGCCATCTCCCATTTTCTGCCCGGTCCTTTTGGCCGTAAAGCAGCGTCAACCATTGCGTTTCCGGAACCTTCGGCAATAGAATCACCGGAAAGTTTATTATACATCGCAAACTGCCCGGCTGGCACGTTCTTGAGTGCATTTTTGCGCGCAGTGTTGATGAAGCCGGGAAAGCTATGTCCCCCTTTGTATTGAAAAGCATTGCCAAACCACTGAAAGTATTCCTTTTGAAGCCCGGGCGTCCAGCCGGTTTTCACCTGGCTCAATACCGTTGCATAAAAGGTTTGCTGCATTGGGGGTATTTTGGAAAGCATGCCGGCAATATCCAGGCCATATTGCGGGTTGCGGAGAATGAGGTCTGAAGACTGCATAAATGTTTTTTGTCCGCGTCCATCATCCTTAGCAGTTTTCAGCAGGGCCATTGTTTTTTCCACTGTGGCAGGATCACCAAGATAAGCAAGCACCTTACTCAATTCCCGATTCAGTTCATTGGTACCGGCAGGATACTGCTTATCAAGATAATTTGTCAGGGCAGTTCTGGTTCCCTGTTCAGGCAAACCCATGCGGGCAAGGACTAACTCAAATGCACGCACGAAATCTATTTGCTGTGGCTCGGATAATTGCTTATAGTCAACCGTCATCAGCGCGCCCAGTAATTTGTTTTTGACCTCTTTATTGCCATGCCTTGCCAGTGCTATTGCGATCTCCGTTAATATTACCGGGTCTTTTTCAAGCAGTGCTTTTTCCTGCCACTGGGCAGTCGGCTGATGTTCCAGTGCAACTCTGGCTGCATAGCGTATAAATCTGTCCTTATGTTTCAGATAGGGCCAGGCAAATTCTACGGCACCCGCCTTGGGCTGACCATGAAATTCTTCCAGTTTGCGTCTTATCTTCTGCTCCTCTGTCACTACGGTGGCAGGTAGTTGTTCATTGTTCTCCTTGTTATCCTTATAATATACACGGTAGAGGTCGGATTCAAGTCTGCGTCCACCTGTAAGGAAGTACATCGCTCCGTCAGGGCCTATCACGCCGTCTGTCAATGGAAGGGGGGAGCCGGAAACAAATTCTTCCCCGGTTGCCTTATAAGTCGCACCGTCTGGTTCTACATGAATGGCATATATGATTCCAAAGCTCCAGTCGAATGCATATAATGCTTTCCTGTATTTTTCGGGGAAGCGTGCATTTGCGCCATAAATCATACTGGTGGGAGATCCCTGGCCGATATTAAGGAGAGCTGGTAGATTGTCAGGAAAATCGGGCGACCACTTGCCTGTCCCCGGCCTCCATCCAAATTCGGCTCCGCTGGTAACATGGCAAATACGTGTAGGACGATACCAGGGTAGTCCAAAATCCCACTCCATGTCGGAGTCGTAAGTGAACAGTTCCCCCGCGTCGTCGAAAGCAATGTCAAAAGGATTACGAAATCCAGAGGAGATGAGTTCCCAGTGCTTGCCGGTCGAATCAACGTTTGCAATCCATCCGCCGTGGGTGTTCACCGTATTGTCGTGTCCATTAGGATCCTTGATCAACGGCATCAGGTTATCGTGCCCCCAGTCGGGCAACCTCCTGTAGGCGTCCATTTTAGGTATCTTGGTGAAATTTCCGGCAACCACATAAATGGATTTCTTGTCCGGTGAAAGCACCGCGCTATGCGGACCATGTTCTCCTTCTCCCTCAAGGGATTTCAGGAGGGTCACCTTATCGAACTGATCATCGTTGTCGGTATCCTGAAGCCGGTAAAAACCACTACCCTTGTCAAAAGCGGAATCTGCTTCGTGGTTGATCATTACATACAGGCTGTTAAACGCCCATAACAAACCATGGGCATATCCCATTCTGACTTTGTTTGAATCGGCGCCCTGGGCTTTGCTGATGTCAAACTTGAGTCTTTCGATCTTTACTTTGGGAGGTATGGAATCTGTTCCAATGGGAGGCAGTTCGAGGCGGTAGATCGCTCCATACTGGTCGGAGGCGATCATCCTTCCTTTGTCGTCGAAGGCCATAGACACCCATGAACCCTGTTCATTTTCAGAGGGACCATACAAATGCTCCGCATGAAATCCGGGAGGCAGTTTGAGCTTTTCGACCTTTGGGTCCACTGCCGCTTCTTTTTCCTGATCGGCTTTACTGGCGTCTCCTGAACAGGAGCCCGCGATTACCATAACGGCAAACAACAATGACAGATACAATGATCTCTTCCAATTCATGATGGGCAGTATTTTAATTTTAAAAAGAGTCTGGGGAAGCGTCAACCTTTTGGAGTAACCAATCGTCAATTTAACATTTTTCATTTTCATTCACTTGGATCGTCCGTTTTCATCAGCCCCATATCGAGGCGAATGTTGGTATCCAGGCAGGCAACCATAATTTTACTTAAGTAAATGGCTGGCCATATTACGGCTATTTTCACAAAAGGCATACTGCACTGTCCTGCTTTTGTGCCGCAATACGGTTAAATTTTGTGAAGGGCGCACGGAAACGTGAAAAGGGGAGTTGTACGAAAATTGTCTCATTATGCCTCTACACAGGTCTCGTTCACACCCCGTTGAATTCGATCAGAAGGAATAAATTGAACTACAAAATCATATGTTATGGCACAATTAAACCCTTACCTCAACTTCGACAAGAATTGTCGTGAGGCAATGAATTTTTACCATGATTGTCTCGGTGGGGAACTTAAATTCCAAACAGTTGCGGAAATGCCGGAAATGGCGGCGCAGATGCCACCGGAAATGAAGGATCAGATTTTGCATTCCTCATTAAGAAGTGGGGACATTATTATCATGGCGTCCGATCTCAACCGGGAAAAAGCCATCGAGGGTAATACCGTGCAGCTTTGTCTGAGCCTCAAAAGTGAGGAAGAACTGGTTGATTTGTTTTCCAGGTTTTCTAAAGGGGGAAAGGTAACGGAACCTATTGCCGACATGCCCTGGGGGGCAAAATACGGATCACTCACCGACAAGTTCAACAAACAGTGGTTATTTAATTATCAGATCACCGACCCGATGTGATAACCTGAATTTTGCAGTGCAAATTATATGAGCTGGCAATAATTCAAAAACATCCTGTCATGCGCGCGACTATTTGCGAGCAGGCGTCATAATTGGATGTAAGGGGTATTTACTGCTCCCTTCCTTCGACTAAAAATTGCCGTAGCACCCGTATTAACTGATCCGAAGTATTTGAATTTGTAAAAATCACATATCCCATCTTCAGATCTTTATATACTTCAAACTGGCATTTGAAATCCCCGTTGTTCCCGCCATGGCCGAATGATTTTCCAAATGGCGTTTCACGGACTTCAAGACTCATGCCCATGTAGGTGGGTATTTTAGGCTTCTTATCATCCGGACCAAATTTATACTCTGATTGCTTTTGAAACATCGTCTCATATGATTGGGCATTAAGTCCTTTTTGCTCGAGGAGGTAAAGCATGAATTTCGTAAATATTTTTGCCTCGGTATGCATGGAGTAAGCCATCCCCGGAGAGTCGGGCAGTCCGTCGTCGACAGGCATCATATCATAATGACCGCTGGCCACCATACGCTTCAAAGAATCATTTTTTGAAAAAAACGTGTGATATAATCCCACGGGGTCCAATACTTCTTCCTTCAAAACCTGTTCAACTTTTTTACCCGTAATTTTTTCCACCACCATTTTCAAATATTCAAATCCTTCGCCCGAATAGTTGTAGTCCGTTCCAGGTGTAAACTTCAGGTCGAGCTTCCCGCTCTCATTCATCCAGCGCCAGTTCGGAAAACCGGTACGATGCGTCAGGACATGCTTTCCAGTCATCAACTTATAACGGTCGTCATCGGCTATGTCCGGATATGGAAGATACTGATACAAGGGCCTCTCAAGATCAATCACTCCCCTTTCAGCAAGACGCTGAACCGCAAAGGCAAATACCGGTTTTGTTACGGAAGCTGCTTCAAAAAGCGTATTGCTGTCCACCTTTTCTCCCGTCATCGTATTTCGCACCCCGTATGTTTTGTGGTAAATCAATCGCCCGTCTTTTATCAAGGCGAGTGAAACACCGGGAATTGCATAATACTTCTGGTATGATTCAATAAAATGGTCGATCGCGGTGGCCGAAGCCGGATTGAAGTTCTGCAGGATACCCTTTTCCGGTATGAGATCTGGCACAGGCTCACCAGAAATAGTAAGTTTTGCAACAGCAGTTTTTTGCTGCGCCTTCACTTTTACTGTCACCGGCTTTTTCAGGGATCCGGAATACAACTTGTCATCAATCTGAAAATAGGGATAGGGCAGCATGAATTCATATGTGCCGACAGGCAGGTCCACAGCATAATTGCCTGAGCTGTCGACCTCAACCTCGAGCCAAAGCCCTGGATTTTGGAGGGAGTTCAAACGAATCCTTTCCGGCAAACGCAGATTCGTTTCCCTGTCCCAACCAAGATTGCCAAACACGGCTCCTGTTTTTTGATTGTCCGCCATGAGGATGATATCCCCGAGACTGCTTGGAATGCGGAATTTAAAGCCACCCTTACCCCAGCCGTTATATGTAAAACTACCATCGTTATCCTTGTCAAAAAGATGAAAGTCGAGGCCGATACTCTTGCCCACAACCAACTGATCGCCAAGGTTGATACGCCATTCATAGTAACGCAGATTCCCCTTTCGTACGAAGCCTACTTCCATGATATTCCATGAGGCAGTTTTCGCGAATGGATCGAAAAAAGCATTATTGATGTTCCTGAGATTTTTGCTGTACATAAAGGAAGCGACACCCGACCCGAAGGGGATGTGCCTTGCATCGAGACTTAGCTCCAAACCATCCTGCGAATCCCAACGTACATTTTTCGAACTGTCTTCAACAAAATCTTCGTCGGTTATCGTGAATGCCAGATAAAGAGAGTGATTATCAAGCTTGTAGCCCACCTGGAAAAAACCCGAAAAATCCGAGTCATCCCTGGGTTTGACTTCCGATAATTGGGTTGCTATATAGTACCTGACGGTTTGGGCGGGCCAATCGGAAAGATTGCCATCAACCTTGATATTATTCAGGGTATGTGCATAAGCCACCTTTCCATTATGGCCAAACGAATGCTGACAAAACAGGAATGCAATAGCGGTGATGCAAAAAGTTTTGAAAAATACCAATGACCATCTCATGCAGCGGGATTTAAGGTTAAATGCAATTTAAGGAGAGCGAGGTACGAAACGTTCTCTTTCTGTTTCTGTTTCAACATAGCTATCCTGCCTGTGACGGTCTGACGACATCGAAGGTTACTCTCTCCGATAAATAAATTTATAAATAACTCAACCACCATTTAGCCTTGTGGGCCTGTTTGTATTTATCGAAGCCTTTACAAAGGGGATAAAGCGCAAATACTATGGCAATCCAAATCAAATAAACAGTTAGGAGATTGAAGCCGAAGCCTTTTAGTGCTTCCACCCTAAAAGGCATTGCCGGTAGTATCATTTTTTGCCAGCCAAAATCCGTAAATCCAGCAAGTACGAGGGCCAACAGATGAATAAGGTAGATGTGAATGATGTAATAGAAAAAAGGAACCCTGCCAAATACACAAAAGAAATTAACCACTCTCCCTCGTAGCTTTTCAGAATTGGCAAGGAATAAAAAGGAAGGACCCAACGTTGCCAGTAGAAATGACAGTGATGGTGGGTATTTGTTGAAATTTAAGAACGAAAACAAATTTTGCAGGCCACTGCCATAGTTTTTCCATGGAGTAGGATCGCCATAAATATTGGTTCCTCTGAGAACCAATAAAGCTACCAGGGCGGCAACTCCAATAAAATTGAAAATTCTGTTTCGCTTCAAATGAGAGTAGTCCGGGTTATAAAAAGAGCCAAAACAGTAGCCTAATGTCATAACGGCCACCCAGGGTATTATCGCATAACTGGTCCCAATCACGTGACCCGGAATAATGTCAGCATACCGCCCCCTTTCATGCAGCAAGGTCCATAATATGTTTCCATCAAAATGCAGTGAATCAAACAAATTATGCCCGAATATGAGTAGACAACTGAAAATTATCAGATAGTTTCTGGGTAAATGAATGAGCCCGGCCAACAGCACCATACTAATGCCCAGCGACCAGATCACCTGAAGGGCAATATTTCTGAAATGAATATCAAAATGCCACCCGAAGTTCATCACGACAATCTCGATAAAGATCAACCATAGCCCTCGTTTTAACAGGAAGGAAGACAGTTCATATAAATTTTTTCGTTTCCCCACCAAATAGGCTGAAACCCCCGCCAGAAAACTGAATGCAGGGGCGCAGAAATTAGTTACAAACCTGGTAAAGAAAATTGAGAAAGTAGTTAGTGCCGGATCGGTAGGGTCGAAGAAAAATGACGAATAATGAAAATAGTCCCGTACATGATCGAGCGCCATTATTACCATCACAAGGCCTTTCAACAGGTCGATGGATTGAACACGGGTTTTTGTCATAACGAGGTCTTAGCGGTTTCAACCGCAGTAAACTACTGTTTTATTTTGAACGCGATTTCTAATAATTGGTCTTAAGCATGGCCGTTCTTACAAATAAACCCGGATAGTCAACGACGAGGCCCAACTCATCAACTTCAATTTTGGCTTCAAAGTCATTTGGCACATTTTCGTATAGATATTCCGTGTCAGAAAGCCGTGTATATTTTTGATGAAGTGGTTTTAATTGCCGCTCCAATACGTCAATATAAATAACCCGAATCTGGCGCTTATCATTAGTAGCCAGTTTGAGCCTGTTAACGGGCAGGGTGTTTGTAAAAGGAGTCAAAGGAATATCAATATCGATACAGCCTTCGAACTGGTCTGCTTTTTTTCCATTGAGTATCCAATTTCCCGCCCCGTCACTTTCAAGTACAAAATGATCTCTCAGATCGCTATGTTGGCTTTTGATCTCAAGAAATACGGTTTCCCAGTTCGGGTTGACTTTTATTTGATATTCCACTTTGTAAATCTTTTCATAATATCTGCCAATAATGGAAGAATTTATTTCAGATCCGGTTTTTAAAGAATTCACCAGGCAGTTCTCCAAAGAATAGTATTCCCTCCCTGTCCATAATATGTTTGTCTGCATTATATTAATTTATATTTCCACCGTCGTTGACGGCTCGCCACACACATTACATTAGTGCAATTGCTTGAATCGCTCATCGAGAAAGCAGGTCATCTATTACTCTATCGTATTCCTCCTTTGGGCAAAAATGCAACCTTAACAGAGAGTTTCAAATACCCGAATTAGGTTATAAGAAATGACTTGCGGCAATTATGCATTGAATTTTATTTTACCTGGCCGCGTCTGCTCGGGTGAGTATATTTTTAAGGGTTGTCTGGATCCATTTTTCGCTTTTGGGGAAATCATCATAGCCTTTCAGTTCTGCGAGCAGGGCATCGTCGGGGTTGATGCCTGCGGATTGCAGGATCGCATAATCCTGCAGGGACTCGGCGAAAACCTCCCACCTGATCGAATCATAAGGACCGTCGGGTCCGGGATAGACGACGAAGGGATCCCCATCCGGAATACCCGGGTAGGCATGCGCAGAACCATTGCTGAATGGATCAGCCCATTCTTCAGAATCAAGTTTATGCCAGTGATTGTATCCCCAGTGAAGAAACCCTTCTGCCTTGAGGTGGTAAAATAGCCACCCGGACATCCTGATCTTCGGCAGCGGCGTATCGAAAAGTCTGTTCAACCATTTATCACGAGGCCCGGTACAGAAATAGACCCAATGCGGGATGCCTTCTTTTGTATATGCTGCGGCAGAACTGAGAATAGGAACCGGAATGTCAGTAAGGTGCTGTCTGCCGTAACCAATGTCGCTCAGGGCATCCATCACTTTCATCCATGGAGCTAGTTGATGCAAAATCTCACGCGCTTTCTTGTAATTAGGTATGTGTTCTTTGTAAGGTTCGTCGGACAAATGGAAATAGGAATCATCAAGAATGTTTTCTTTTTCCAGGAAATCATGAAAGGATGGGAGGAACTGTTTGAGAAAGTTGAGGTACTTGTCCGAAAAGGCCGGAAGTTCGGCGTCCCAGAGCAGTTCGTAGCGGTCATTCTTTACAGTATATACCCGCATAGCCGTCGTGACACCCCAGTACATCCAGAGATGTGCCCATTCAAATTTGCGATACCCCATGCCCTTACACATGTCAGTGAACTTTTTAATCACCGACCAGTCGAAGCTGTATTTTCCCGGAGCGGTTTCATTTACGATCAACATTTGGCAAGGTTGTTTGACCAGGGTTTTGAATTCAAAGAAGTTTTGCACGAAGGCCACATCGGTGCCATGATCGATCAGGTTTTGCATCTGCGCCTTTGTGTGCTTCCACCACTGCTCATCAAACATTTTCGTTTTATAGTATATGCTGGTGGCTTCACCTCTCCACCAATGCGTTACATGAAAATCATGACGGGGTTTGACGACAAGGCGACTGACATTAAGATGAAGGCGCAGGTCACGGCCGACGGAATCCTTTCCATTCTTCCAGTGCAGCCTCACGTTATATTCATGGGTTCCGGGGTTCATGCCCTCGGGCACATTAAGCGTAATCCAGAATGATCGGGTTTCATAAGGACTCGCGTCGACCTTGCTTAGTGGATACAACGGTTCCGGCACCATACCGGGCAAAAAGCCCACTCCGTCCAGCTCTTCCTTCCTGACGTCTGTTGTGAAATGACGAAAGGGAACAAGTCCGACATAGCGAATCAGCGGCCGGAGTTCATTTGCATTCCCCATCGAGCATGCTATTTTCGTTTGATCCTTCATGTTACTGTGAAAGCCGACCTGGAATGAGACCCTGGATCCACGGGCAACATAAATTTCAAGTTTGTCATTCGTGATAGGCATCGACTGGGGAAAGATCCGCTTAAGAGAGGTTTCAAGCCAGACAGTCATAGATGTGTCGGCATTCTTTGCAGGAGTGCGGGCAGCAGCAGCGGATAAGGATACCAGGCTGAACAATCCGCAGAGCAGATGAACAGCGATCGTTTTTAGCATCATCGAATAAAAATATGCTTAAACGATTAAAAAATCAAAACTCAGCGCGTGGTCTTGTGGTTGAAAGCTTCACAGCATAAACAAGCAACATAAAAAAGCCGACCTCTTTCGAGAATCGGCTCGGGTATTATTAGGGGTGTTAGTAAGAATTGAGAATCGTTCCAATGTTTTGTTCGATACGGTGTTTTTAGTCCTTTATAAATCGAATTGCCTTTGTCGCTGACGAGTCATCATTTACATTCAAATAGTAAATGCCTTTGCCGAGTCCACTGACATCAATATTCACAATTTCGTCTTTTACCACCCGAACCCTTTTCACCACACGCCCCTGCAAGTCATAAACCTGTATAATGGTATTCGGCCGAACTCCCGTAATAGTCAGCATCGACTTTGCCGGGTTTGGATATATCTGCAAAGCACTCGGGATCTCACTGATGATCCTGATCGTTTTGCTGTATTCAAATTGATGATCGGTATCCACTTGTTTCAACCGGTAATGACTGATCCCCGGCAACGGGGTGCCGTCATTAAAGGAGTAGGAATGTATACCGGGTGAATTCTGCGCGTTGACAAAGCCGATGCTATCAAAGTCGTTTTCATTGCTCCTTCTTTGAATGATGAAGCCCTCGTTTTTAAACTCTTCATTGGTTTTCCATGAAAGCACCACATGGCTATTTCTTCTCTCGCCGGTAAACTCGAGCCAGCGCACGGGCACGATAATATTTTCCCCGATGATGGCTGCATACAGATCGTAACTGGTTCCACTTCTAAGATCTGTCCAAACGAGTACTGGTCTTTCGGCAATCGTATCATAGATGAGTTGCTGAAAATATTGCAGGGAAGGGGCCTGGCAAACAGCTTTACCTGTGTCGGGAAATTCCCTTCCTCCACCTGGAAGCACATGCTGAGCATAAATATCGTAGGTGAGTTGTGTAAGATCCTGCGAATTGACCCAACTTACATAACAACCGTTTTTATTATCGGCAGCTATTTCGAAGTCGACTGGCGCATTTTGGTCCAGCCAATGGGCAACCGGATTTTTCACAGCGGTAAGGTTACCGGTGCTGTCGAAATGGACGGAGTAAAGGTGATTGTCGTGATCATTATTGGAACCAGGGATAAAGTCATCGACCCAGGCCAATATTCCGCCACCCATCGTATCGGCAACAATTTTTCCAATGGTGCTCCCGGCGGCCACGGAATCTGCCAGCAGCGTACCTTGCGGCTGCCATTGGAGTGTTCCGCCTGAGAGGATTCTTCTTCCATAAAATTGGGAGTAATCGGGATCATGCCGGAAGTCCTGCCAGATGACAATGTAGTTCTCGTGCTTGTCTTTGATTATTTTGGAATAGAGCTGGTCACTCAGCGCGCCGCAGACCGTAATGCCGTTTGCGCCCCATAGGGTTTGCCCATCTCCGGAAATATGTTGTATAAAGATGTCATTTCGGTTTTGCGGACCCGTGGTCATATACCAGGTAAAAACCATCCCACCGGTTGAATCAGGCACAGCATCGTAGCTTGATTGGGCTGCAAACTGTGGTGTTACCTGCAGGCCATTGTCGGACCAGGCGCGGCTACCGCCCGCATCAATTCGCTGGGCATGGATCCTGTTCGGATTCGGCCCGCCGCCGTTATCATCCCACAGTAAAATGGCGCCCCCTTTTCCGTCGGAGATCAACTGGTAATAATAACCTGTAGCATTGGAATTTGGGCAAACAGCCACGCCTTCCGGATTCCAAAGGATATTCCCCGTAGGCGACACTCGCTGTATATAGTGATTGATCGCTCCGTTCTCAGTCTTCAACCAACTGACAATCACACCGCCGCTCCCGTCTGATACGGCCAATGGCGTTGTACTGATGGCATCAGACCCGCTAATTTTTATTCCTGCTGCGGCCCATAGTTTCAGACCATTGATATTTAGATGCTGTGCATTGATCCATGCACTATCCATGTCGGCGGTAAATTCCTGCCAGATAGCAATCACCCCTCCCGATTGATCGGGAACCACCTGAGGATAGAACTGTTGGGTTTCCATCGTTGTACAAACAGGTGTATTAATCAGGGGATCACTATTCCATTGTGGTTTCGCCTCCAGGAAAGAAATCATGATAATAGTCAGGAGCGCTATTCGTTCGGTTTTTAAGGACCACGGTAATGTTTCCTGATTCATAATGTGCATTAACGTGTGACAGAACAGGCAGCCGTAGCGGCAAGCTGGGTTGCGCCAAGTCAGGCGCATACAGGAAGCCTCGTTTCATGGCTTTCGACTGAGCTTCTGCTATAAAATTCTACTTAAAACAAGGGACGGCAAATACCACGATGGGGTGATGGGAATTATACTAGATTAATCGCTCTGTCAGTGCCTTACTGACGGCTTCGATCTGAGACTGCACGTGCAGCTTGTCATAAATATGCTTGATATGAGTGCGAACGGTTTCATGACTGATACCCAATTCAGCCGCAATTAATTTAAAACTGTTCCCTTTGGACAGGGATTGTAATATTTCTTTCTCCCGGGGGGTCAGCTGATAGTCCTTACCCGGGCTGGTCTCCTGTACATGAGAGATAACCATCCTTGCAATGGAAGGGCTCATTGGAGCACCACCTTGCAAAACATCCTCAATAGCAGCACCAAGCTTATCGGAAATGTATTTTTTCAGGAGGTAACCATTTGCACCTGCGTACAGGGCTTCGTATACGTGCGCATTGTCGTCAAATACGGTAAGCATGATAATCTGTACCTGCTGATTGACCAACCTGACCTGTCTGACCGCCTCAATACCATTCATACCAGGAAGATCAATATCCATCAGGATCACGTCGGGACGGGTTTCCTTTAAATCATTGACCACATTTTTGCAATCCGGGAAGGTCCCGACAATTTCGTATTGCTGGGAAAGCATGAGAAGAATATTGAGACTTTCTCTTAAACTGGTATTGTCCTCGTATAACAGTATCCTGACAGCCATAGCACAGTATTCAATATGCAACTTAATTTTCTGCTTCCGCGTATCCTATACCTTGATCAGGTTAGATTCAATTCCAACAAGATCCGTGTTCCCTTCAACTTGTCACTCTCGATTGACAGATCTGCGCCAATATGGTTAGCCCGGATTTTCATGTTCTGTAATCCGTTGCCGGAAAATTCATTGGATGTATCAAACCCGGACCCATGATCCTGTATCTCCATCATCAATTTACCATTCTTCTCGCTCAACCATATGGAGATCTCACAAGTATTGCTGTATTTAACTGCGTTGGTGATCGCTTCCTTAAAGATCATGTAAAGATCCTTTCGTTGTTCCAGATTGAGCTGGATATTATGCAGCACTCCTTCTTCCCTGAAATGGTAAGCAATTTTCAGGGGTTCGAGTATTTCAGCGGTAAACTCCTTCATGCGAAACATGAGCCTTTCAAAGTTGTCATTCACGGGATTGATCACCCAAACCATGTCGCCGATACTTTCCAGTATCCGGCCGGAATTGTCTTTGATTTTTTGAAGGTATTCTATCACCTGGTGCCTGTCCGCATCCTTTCCCATCGCTACCTTGCTCATAATATTGATACTTGTCAACGTCGATCCCATTTCATCGTGCAGGTCCCTGGCAATTTTTGCCCGTAACTTTTCCTCTCCCAGATATTTTGCGATTCTTTCGGCACATACGGCGGCTATTTTTTTGAGCATACGTGCATGATTCCGTGTATAAAAATTCTTCGAGGCGTGCTCGGAATCTATCACTCCGAATAACTTTCCTTCAGCAAATATCGGAACCGTGATCTCCGACAACCTTCTTTCATCATCCACAATGTAGCGTGAATCCTTTCGCGTATCCGGGATGATTTCCATGATCCCCGACTGCGCTACAGTTCCCACGATTCCTTTACCAAGTGGAATGTTGATGCTGTTGAAGATTTCCCTTTGCCAGGGATTTTTTGGCCCGTATGCGGCTTTTTGCAATAGCAGTTTCCTTTCCTCATCATACTCATAAATCACACAGTCTGTAAAACCGAGTCTCGTCACACAGTTTTTAGCCATATCCCAGCATATATCCTCAATGGTATGCTGTCCATACAGCGACGTCGCGAATGCACTGACTACCTTTTCCGCATTGAGTTTCTGGGTTAGGTTCCTGATTAACCATCCAACCAGGGTAACTGCGATGAAAAGGATCAAGAGAGTAAACCACGTAGTTTTCCACAATGGCGGTACCACGTGGAATATGGGTGTGGAAGTGTGACCCGCCAGTTTTCCATCCCGATATATCGCACGAGCCTCAAAATTATAGTCGCCGGACGGAAGATTCTGATAGGAGGCCACAAAATCAGTGGATCGCAACCAATGCCGGTCGTAGCCATTTAACCGGTATTCGTAAGAGATCAATTGAGGAGCTCCATAATACAGGCCGGCAAAATTAAATTGAACGGAATTGTAGCTATAGGGAAGTTTGCCGGTAAAATCCTGTGGGTCATATTTTGAATTTCCATCCCTGTCGCCTACAATTATATCTGTGATCGCCACATTGAAAGGGATGGCGGCGGCCCGTATGTTCACCGGATTTATTAACAGGCCCCCTCCCACAGCGGTCAATACCTGTTTTCGATGCTGATCAAAAAATATGGAATGCGGAATCCTGGAATCTGATCCGAATGAAGAAAAACTGAAGGACTGTCCTGTGATTTCATCCGGTATGGGTCTGCCGGAGTTATCGATCGCAGCAATTCCTTTTGAAGAAAGCAGCCAAATATTTGATTCATGATCGCTCGCCAACGCGATAAAACTGTTAGCTGGTAAACCACTCCTCATAGTAAACCTGGAAAATGCATGCGCTGAGTCGGCGGTCGGGTTGAATCTGAAAATTCCTCCCGAGGAAGTCGCGAACCAGGTCATCCCGTGATTGTCCGTCGCAATATCTTCAACCAGGTTCAGATAACTCAGGCCCGGCATGTGTTCAAAACCTTCCATCTTCCCGGTTCGGAGGTCGTAACGCAGCACATCGCTACTGTAAGCGCTGATCCAGACAGCCTGATGCATGGAATCACTGCAGATGGCGGTTATTTTTTTTGTCCAGGGGAGAAAGGGCAAATCGAGATAAATAAACTTTTTCTCTTTTACACGGTAATAGTAGAGGGCATCGCGGACGGTCCCGAACCAGTAATCGCCGGCAGCATCCTGGGCGAAGGCCCGAAACCCAACATCGCCCCCCTGATTTGGCATTGGGAACCGGCGAAATATTTTCAAACCCCTGTCGAATCGGTATACTTCCCGGTCGGTGAGCAACCAGATATTATTTTCCCGGTCAGTTTTTATTGTATTGCAATTTGAAAACATGCGTCCATCACTTCCGGAACGGATTTTCAAAATGTTGCCATTCACCGCGTCAATGAGGTAGACTGAGCCGGGGTCCGTTGCGCAGACCAAATAACAATGACTGGTAGTATCATAAATCACTCCACCCATCTTATTGTCTCCAGCCAAATTATTTTCGGAAATCAGGGGCAAAAATGAGGCAGCCGTTTTCTCGTCATAGATGGCGATACCATTGCTGGTTCCAATCCATCTGAGTCCGGTATTATCCCGAAATATGTTATTCACCGAACCAGCAAGTAATGATCCCGAGAACTGCTGGATATGTCCGACAAGTCGAGTCGAGCCTGAACCCGGAGAAATCTTATAAATTCCGTTAGAAGCCGGTAGCCAATAGTCAACTGCTTCAGTGACCGGAAAAACAGAGGAAGGATAAGGGTCCGCGATGGGTGTTACCTCTTCGTATCGATCCTTATTTTCATCGTAAAGAAAACATTTCCCTTTTGCGGTGGAAAGAAATACTTTCTTTTCTACAGAGTCATAAACAATATCAAGAATAGACCCGTAGTAACCGGCTCCCAATAGTGTAAATTTCTTGGTAAGGATATCTAAATGAACGAGACCTCTTGTGGTACCCAGCCAGAATTCATGATCGGATTTCCTCGCAAATTTCTGAATTGAATTATATTTTCCTTCGGGACTCTCCGGAATTGTATTTATAAATGCCGGCCAGTCGTAGTAGGTGAAGACGTTCCTTTTTTTATCATAACTGGTGAATTCAAATACATCCGATGCAATCCATAATAAACCCCTGTCAAATTGAAGATCCCAGATAAGGTTACTGGGAATATCCGTTTTGTCCGAATCTCCTTTCGGCAGGATAGTGGTCCATTTATTATTGGAGGTCTGGAAATTATTCAATCCCTCCATAGTTCCGATCCATAACTCTCCCTCAGTATCCTCAGCAATAGCATTAATGTATTCGTTCGAGATCGAATTTGTTTTCTCGGGTCTGTAAATTTTGAACGTGTGTCCGTCAAACCTGTTCAATCCATTCCGCGTTCCGATCCACATGTAGCCAGCCTGATCTTTGTGGAAACAATTCACCCGGTTGTCGGAAAGGCCATCTTCCATCGTAAGTATTCTTGCCTTGCTTATCAATTGGGCGGATGTGGGAAAACCGGAAAGCACCAGCAGGCAGAAAACAAGGTATCGTTGAAATTTATGCAAGGCTGGGGCGCTTTGCTAAATTTACAGAATATGAAAAGAAAATGAGAGATGAGCTTAAACGATTAAAGGTGCGCCATTTCAGTATTTAGAGGCTCGTCCCAGTTGGCGCCGTCTTTCCCAGGTTGTAACGTGCCGGCAATAACCCACTGACCCGGGTTTCTGGCACTGCACTTGAACAGTAAGTTTGACCCCAAATCTCTGCTGTAAAAAATGTACATAAACCGCTCGATCTGCAACCTCATAACAAGTAAATCGCTAACCAATGGAGATTATCATATACATATACAACGGAATGACCATGCTGGATGCAATTGGTCCCTATGAAGTCTTAAAAAATCTGAAAGACACAACCATAAAGTTTGTGGCAAAAGAAAAAGGGGAAATTACAGCCGACAGTGGCTTCGTGCAATTAAACGCGAAATTTGAAATCGATGAAATAGAAAAGGCGGACATCCTTCTCATTCCCGGATCAAACATCAGTTTCATACAGGAAATGAAAGACAAAAAAGTTTTGAACTGGATTAGAAGGGTCGATGAAACAACCCAGAAGACCGTGTCGGTGTGTACCGGATCAATAATTCTTGCGGCTACTGGATTGTTAAACGGGAAAAAGGCTACCTCCCACTGGAAGCCGATTGAACTACTAAGCGATTTTGGCGCCATCCCCGTAAGAGAAAGGATTGTAGAACAAGGTAAGTTCATTACAGCAGCAGGTGTGTCGGCGGGTATTGACATGGCCATCTATCTGGCAAATGAAATCCAGGGGGAAAAGGAAGCGAAAGCATCTCAATTAATGATCGAGTATGATCCCAAACCCATGTTTAGTTCGGGCAATTATTTAACAGCCGAGGCCGAGATAATAACATTGGCGGAACAAAAAATGGAAAGCAAGGCGAAACAAAACCTGTCACTTTGGAACATGCTGCTAAATGTCAGAACCCTGATGAAATTGAATAAATAGACCGGTAGTTAACAATATTGATCTTATGATACATAATTCAGGTTTTCATCCCTCGGCGTCATCCTCGGCATGATGAGATGGATGAGAACCAGTATCACCAAATACAGCGAACCCGCTATAAGAAAAGCAACCATGTATCCCGACTTTCCACTGCTGTCGAGCCCTCGGCCCAATGTAAAATTAGCCAGGGCACTGGCAAGAGTGCCTACCAAACCTCCAATTCCCACCACCGATGCCACAGCTTTTTTAGGAAATACATCGGACACCACCGTGAATATATTGGCGGACCATGCCTGGTGACCTACAGCCGCCAACCCGATCAGCACGATGGCCGTCCATTGATCATCAGTCTGCGTAACAAATGCCACGGGAAGTATCACCAGCCCACAAATTAAAAATGTTATTTTCCTCGCCCTGTTCACCGTCCATCCCTTCTTAATCAGACTTGATGAGAGCCATCCACCAGCAATACTTCCAAAATCCGCCATAACGTAAATCACAATCAATGGAACTGCAAGTCCCTTCAGCTCAAGCCCAAATTGGGCATGAAGAAAAAATCCGCCCCAGAACAAATAAAACCACCAGACAGCATCAGTCACCTTACCCAATGCAAATGCCCAGGTTTCCTTTAACCCGATGATCCTTCTCCATGCTATTTTATCTGTATTCTCCGCAACAGAATCACTGAGTATGTGATTCAATTCGGGCTCTGTAAGTTTCTTGCTGTGTTCCGGTTTTTGATAGGTCCTAAGCCAGACGATCAGCCAGATCAGGCTAAGTATAAACGTAAAGCAAAAAGCATATTGCCAGTTGGTGCCATCATTATGTACAATCAGCGGAATAAGCAGCGGCGCCAGCGTGGCCCCGACGTTCGTGCCAGCATTAAATATGCCCGTTGCAAAGGCTCTTTCCTTTTTAGGGAACCACTCTGCGACTGTTTTAATGCACGCAGGAAAATTTCCCGACTCGCCTATTCCCAACCCGAATCGCGCGACGGCAAAACCTATCCAACCCATGGATCTGTTCACTAGTGCATGCGAAAGACTGAACAGGCTCCAGATGGTGATGGACAGCGCATATCCTTTTTTTGTTCCTATCCGGTCAATAATACTTCCCATCAGCAACATTCCGATCCCATACGCAATCATGAATGTTACATTGATGTAACCATATTGTGCATTTGTCCAGTGAAACACGTGGGCCTGCAGTGTAGGTCCAAGAACCCCGATAATACTCCTGTCAACATAATTAATGGTGGTGGCAAGAAATAACAGCGACAAGATTCGCCAGCGGTATTTTCCGATCTTAATTTTTTCCAAGTCGCTATATCGTTATGATGTAATTAATTCTTCCGATCGCTGAATTCCCATTGCCAGTCCCCTGAGTTCAGCCAGTCCCTTTAATCTCCCGATTGCCGAATATCCGGGAAACGTCTCCTTATTCAGGTCGTCAAGTATCTGGTGTCCATGATCCGGACGGAAAGGCAAGGGCTCTCCCCGTCCGCTTTGGATATAGATAAGTTCTTTTACAACCTTGTACATGTCCACGTCTCCGCCGAGATGGGTAGCTTCAAAAAAACTACCGTCTGGCTCTTTGTGAACATTTCTCAAATGGGCAAAGTATACGCGGGATCCGACGGCTTTCAAAATATCTGGCAGATCATTCTCCCTGCCTGCACCGAGGGACCCCGTGCAAAAACAAATTCCATTGGAAGGATGATCCACCCCGTTAATGATGCGTAGCAGGTCGTCCTTGCGGCTCGCAATCCGTGGAAGCCCCATGATATCAAAAGGCGGATCATCGGGATGAATAGTCATTCGAATATTATTCTTTGTGCAGGTATCCATAATGGACTCCAAAAAATAAAAAAGGTTCTCCCTCAATCCTTCATGGCCAATATCTTTATATATCTCAATATTTTCCAAAAGGGATTCAAGTGTCGTGCTTGCCTCTCCAGGCACACCCATCAGCACAATATCAGATAGTGCGTTCAACCATTCACGCGAAGATGATCTGAACTTAGCTTCCGCTGCTACGAGAATCGAGTCCGGGTAATCTGCTTCCGCACCATTCCGTCGCAGGAGATAGATATCAAACACCGCAAGGTCAGTGAAGTCAAAGCGAAGTGCATTCGAACCGTCGTCCAGGCGGTGGTCAAGCTTTGTTCTCGTCCAGTCGAGAACTGGCATGAAATTGTAACAGACAGTCTCAACACCACATGCTGCCACATTTGTGAGACTTTGCCTGTAATTGTCAAGCAGCTCCTGGTAGTTTCCGGTTCTCGTTTTGATTTTTTCATGAACTGGAATACTTTCCACAATTTTCCATTCCAGTCCTGCCGCAGCAATTATTTCCGCCCTCTTTTTGAGTTCGTCAAGAGGCCACAGATCTCCATGAGGAATCTGATGCAATGCAGTAACAATCCCTTTCGCACCGGCCTGGCGGATAGACTGCAGGCTCACTTCGTCATTCGGGCCGAACCATCTCCAGGTTTCATGCAGCCCTACCGGTTTGTTCATGTCAGAGTGTTTCACTAATCCTCAGGTATTTGGTCCAGGGCCGGTACATTTCTTTCAAATCCTGTGTAACCCTTGTTCTGGTTGACAATTCCATTGCTGTTCGCCTGGATTGCATCAGTGGGAACGGGCCAGAGCACATGGTAAGGACTTATCGTATACTGATCACCATGAATAGTGTGTATGCCGTCTTTGTAGAAAACATTCTTGGCTATTATCCTGTCGTGGAAATAATTATTTTCCGAAAAATTTTCCAGCGTGTAGGTCTTGCCATTCTCCGCCGCCTGTCCCGTCAAAGCAAACAAATAGGCTATACGGGTAAGTTCTGTTTTACGCGGCTCTTCGTAAAAAAGTTCACGCGCCCTTTCATCGAGTATCATACCCATATTAACCTGGTCAGGGGTTATCTCAGCAGCGCCTGCCCTGGTCCTTACCTCATTGATGTCCGTAGCGGCGCTAGCAAGATCGCCCTTCCAGAAATAAGCTTCTGCTCTTAAAAGGTATGTCTCGGCAAGGCGAAACACATACCAGTCGGTATGACCACCCTGCATGGGATTATTTTCTTCATCAGGAACATAGAGTTTATACTGGGGCCATTCAAACCAACTCCTGATTGTATCCTTACACAAAAGTCCTCCGGAAGCGTTATGCAACTGTAAAGGTTTCAGATAAGAAGGATCGTCGCTTTGTTTTAGCTGGGGTTCATTATATACGAGGTCCTCCATTCTCATCCAGTTACCCTTTGCATGACGCAGGTCGCTGGTATCATCCCAGATATCAAATTGGCTGTATGGCGTCGGGCGGCATCGTCCGATTCCGCGTCCAATTAAATCTGATTGTACCAGATCGAGCTCCCCACTGGTCCCGTCATTTGTTCCTTTTTTTCCCGTTGGCGTATTTATGTTGCTGCCCCAATAAGGAATCGCGTTGCGCATGACTCTCATCCCTCCAGTAAGCGTGGTTGTTCCGGTATAATATCCTCCATCGCCAAACCTGTCAATGATCAAGTACAACCCTTCCTTATTTTCAGCAATTGACTTATTCTCGGGCCGGTGAAGATCCCAGATCACATTTTTCTTCGTAGCTCCGAATGGTTCTCTCATCAGGGCATAACCTCCTCCGTCAATCACATTTGTTGCCGATGTAATAGCGTCGTCAAAATTTCCCAGGGCCAGGTTCACTTTGGTCAACAGGTGACTGACAGCACCCTTGGACACCTCCCCTTTGTTTACCGCGTCGGGTACCCATTCCTGCGCAAATTCCAAATCCTCTTTCATTTTTTGAAGGATAACTTCGCGTTTTACGGAGAAGAAGTCGAGCTTGGGCTCATTGTACTCCTTCATTACCGCCGGAACGTCACCAAATTGGTGCACCAGACGGTAATAACGGAGCGCACGGTGAAAATAAGCAGCGCCAAGAATGGCATTGCGCTCTTCGGTAGATTCATATTTTGCATCGTCAATGCGCGTAATCACTGTATTAGCATACTTAATCCCCCGATAGCCCTCCTTCCAGTACCATCCGATCTTGGCATGGTCGGCATCATCAAATTCAGCAGCATTGTCAGGCGTGATCAACAGGTTCAGATCCTGCGCCGGTCCCGATTTGTCTGTTGTTCCATCAACCGAAACCTCAGAAAAAAGCATTTCTGTGAGAATTGGCGGGTTGTCGCCATAATATTCAATGCGGGCATTTCGCGCACAGGCCACGAGGGCGGCTCGCATGCCTTCGGCATCCTTATACGCATTGGATGGAGAGAAAAAAGATAGCGGTTCCGGTTCCAGCCAACTCTTTTTACATCCCTGCATAACCATTATAACCCGCAAACGCCGCCGAAATAAATAGAATATATTTTAATAAACTTTTCATCTCTGATAATTTTATTGAGTCATCGGAATTAAAAAGTAACATTAACACCCAGTGTATAGTTCCTGGGAGGTATAGCTGTAGATATTTCCCCCTCGGCATTCCGGTTCCTGAATTCAGGATCCCAATAGTCCCAGTCTGGCGCGTACAGTGCCGCGTTCGTTACATTTACGTACACTTTTGCATTTTCAAAAGTTGCCCGTTTAACAAGCTCGTCAGGAAGAGTATAGGCAATCGACACATTATTCAGTCTTATAAATGATGTTTCCCTGTACACGTCAAAGCTTGCACCTCCATTACTGGAATACAACCTTGCATAATCGTTGATCGGGTTATCAGGTGTCCAGTAAGGAAATGTGTATGAATTCTGCCTGTCCTGGAAACCCCTGTTATTCTTGGCCTCATTGTAAGTGGCCTTTTGCCCCCATGATGAATAAAGCATGAATGAGAAATCAAAATCCCGTAAAGGGTAAATTCATTTCTTAAGTGTCCACTGAAACCGCGGAGTAGTAAAGCCCATGAACTGCCTGTCTGCATCAGAATATTTTTTGTCTCCGTCGACATCCTCCACTTTAAAGTCACCGGGAAAGACGCCATATTCGCTCGCCTGTTCAGCTTCATCGGCCTGCCATATTCCCAATATCTTCTGATTCCATATTTCATTGAGGTCATGACCAATAAACCATTTATTATCCAGGTCGTCATTTTCCACCTGCCCGATCACTTTTCCTTCTGCATCCAGCACATTCACCGGACCATAGAGATGAATGATCTTGTTTCTGTTTAACCAGAAGCTCGCCGTTGTGCGCCACGAAAAGTTCTTTCTGTTAATATTGGTACTGTTCAGAGTGACCTCTAAGCCCCTGTTCTGTACCTCTCCCAGGTTTGCCATCACATCGTCGAATCCGATAACTGTTGGCAGTGAGCGTTTAATGAGCAAGTCGCTTGTTGATTTTTCATACACATCAATCGAGCCACCCAACCTGTTGTCCAATACAGAAAAATCAAAGCCAACATTATACGAAGTTGTCTTCTCCCATTGCAATCCCGGGTTTCTCATGCGACTTACCCACAGCTGTGAAACAGGTAGAACCTCCCCACCCGGCGTGATGTATTGATACTTACCTGTAGTAAGCTCAGAAAGCGCCACATATCGCCCGATATCCCTGTTTCCGTTGATACCCCAGGAAAAACGAAGTTTACCTGAGTTGAGCCAGGTTGCATTTTCCATGAATTTCTCGTTGGTGAATAACCATCCCACAGCCACAGCGGGAAAGTCGGCGGTGCGGTTACCCTGCCCGAATGCAGAATATCCATCCCGTCTGTAAGACAGGGTAAGCATGTAACGCTCCATCAACGTGTAATTCAACCTTGCCATCAGCGCATTGCCAGTACTCACCTGGTCATCACTCTTTGCGATCGGCTTAATTCCGGCACCTATATTGTGATAGCTAAGATTGTCATTGGGATCGAAACCCTCATTATCCACCTGTGTTTCTCCATGACTGGTACTTTTCAGCATTTGCCAGTAAGGTCACATTGAACTGATGTTCGCCAAATGTTCTGTCCCACTTTAAGAATATTATCTATCTGCCAGTCATAAGTAGTCCGGTCTGTGCGCGTAGCGATGCCTTTGCGGACGCGATAACTCGGATGGTCCGCCGACACGCCATTGAAGTAGCGGTAAAAGTCGAAGTGCGGAGTGAAATTCACCTGGTAGGAAAATCCGGCAGGAAGCTCCCCTTTTGCATAGAGTGTACCAAACAAAGAGTTTGTTTTCTGAAGACGACTGGTATATGCATATTCCAAAAACGGATTGGCATTGTTCCCGAGATCATCATTTGGGCTGTCCCTGAATGTGGCAGTGTCATCATTGTACAATTTTCCGTAGGGCGAGGAATTTACCATCTGCCCCCAATTGACAGGTACCGGGCTTTCATCCCGGTCGGCAAATTGCATGTTAATACCAACCGACAAATACTTTGAAATCTTGCCTTCCAGGTTTAATCTCGTCCTGAGGGTATTAAATTCATCGCCTACAATGACCCCCTCATTGTTGGTATACCCCACCGACATGTAATACGATACATCATTCTTTTTACCGGAAAGACTTATCGTATGATCCTGGCGGAATCCTTTTTGAAACATCATGTCGTACCAGTTAGTCGTTATGCCATCCTTGTAATTTGCAATTTCAACCGGCCTCATGCCAAGCCTTGTCAGCCATACATCCACAGGGTCACCACTCGAATTATCGTATGCCAGCCAATCATCCAGAGAAACATCAGAAGGAAGACTGCGCGGGTCATCGTATTCGTAGGGCGAATGGTCAATGAAACGGCTGTTCTGCACGTCGGTTCGCCAGGAGACAAATCCCGGACCGTCGTACAGGGTCTCATTATTAGCCACTTCACCATAACCAACATTTGAGTTGAGTGTGATCTGGGGCTCGTCGCTGGTACCCTTTTTTGTAGTGATCAGCACCACACCACTAGCGGATTTTGCTCCAAACACCGCGGCAGAACTGGCATCCTTTAATACATCAATCGTGTTGATGTCGTTTGGATTGATGTCGCTCAACTGGCCGTAATAAATGACTCCGTCCACTACGATCAGCGGCGAGGTTCCGGCATTGATGGAACTCTTGCCCCTTACCAGCAGGTCGCCCCCGCCTTTCGCAGATGCAGAGTTGGTCTGTGAAATGTTGAGGCCGGAAACATTTCCCCTTAGCACATCCTGCACACTTGAAGGATTTTCATTTTCTAACTGTGTAGCCTTTACCTGCCCAACGGCGCCCGTAAGGTCTTTCTTCCGCTGCGTGCCATAACCCACCACCACCACTTCGCTCAGGCTGGAGGTCAGACCGGCAGCAAGTTGTACATCAATACTCTGTTTGCCGCTTACCTTGATCGTATGATTGGAATAGCCCACGTTGCTGAATACCAGCGTGCCATTTCCGTTTGGCAATGTAATGCTGTATGTCCCGGTTGAACTCGTTGAAGTTCCGGATGAACTACCCTGAAGACTCACGGTAACTCCCGGAAGGGGCTGATTATTTGACTTGTCTGTAACCTTCCCTTTCACAACAAATTGCGCGTTAAGGCTAAAAGAAAGACTCACAAATAATGTAACCGATATTGGCGCTAGTAACTTTGGCAATGATATACGCGTTTGCATGATATCTATTTAAATGGCAAGAAAATAAATGACAACTGTAAAAGCTTCTTAGGGTAAGCCGGTTCTGGATCTAAAAGCCTATTGAATTTCCTCCGTCAATGGGTAAAACCACGCCTGTCACATACTTAGCCGCCTTCGATGCGAGGTAAACGACCGCGTATCCCACATCATCGGGGGATCCAAGGAATCCCATCGGCGTTCTTGATAATACTTTTTCCTTTCTCTCGTCATCGCCGTCAAAAGCTTTTGAGGACATCTCCGTTTCTATAAACCCTGGAGCAATGCAATTGACTCTGATGCCGATAGGCGACAATTCCACGGCGAGGGCTCTCGTCATTCCCTCAATCGCCGATTTTGCGGCGGTATACGCAATCACCTTTGGAATGCCGTAACGCGAGGCCATTGAACTGATCATAATGATGCAACCCGCCCTGCGTTCGCCCATCTTTTTTGAGAATTCCCTCGACAATGAAAACACGGCCTGCTGGTTGATCAGAATCGTTTTTTCGAATTCGGCATCTGTAACCATCAATACACTCTTTTTTAGATGAACCCCCGCATTGTTGACAAGAATATCCACGGGACCTATTTCGTTTTCGAGATCCTCTACAAAACATGGAATACTATCAATGCGTGAAAGATCAAAGACCTTATAGGATGATCTCTCGCCGAGCTTAAGGCAGGCTTTCTTCAGTACCTCTTCCCTTCTTCCCAGTATGATCACCTTACCACCCGAATCAACAATTGATTTGGATATGCCCAGTCCCAATCCGGTGCCACCTCCGGTTACCAAAACTGTGTTACCCGTTAAGTCAAAAACATGATCATTCATCAAATAGATTTTTATAAGGTTCTCTCCTTATTCCATTAAGACAGCTTAAGCAAAACGATAGCGTTCGGCCTATCTGGTAGATATAAACCGGTCAGAAAATTTCTTTCTGCTCCTTTTCGTATTTATTTTTTTGATGCCAGCTCTACTCCTTTAGTGGTGATGTAGTATTTGGCAATCATGCAGGGTATCTCCCAGCCAGGCATACTGTGGTTCTGCAGATAATCCAGATAACGTTCCATCACCTGGGAGAAATGCGCTTCATGTCCTACCTTAAATTGATCAGGAATCATCACTGTATATCCATCTCCATGGCGTTCAACATTTACACCCTGATATCGCTGGGCAATCCTCTCCATTCCGCGCTGAACCGCAGAATCGAAATCTTTTTTATCTCTTCCTTTTTCAGGATATATGGTCAGGGTCGGTTGAAATTTTTCTTCCTTTCGCTGCTGTATCACCAGTTTTCCTTTCGTTCCGTCCAGCATCGAATAATGTGAATCGCCACCTTCTTCGGCCTGGAAGTTCCATTTAGCGACAACACGTATGTGCTTACCATTGATAGTATAATTGAGCTCGCCATTTGCATGTGTGTTCAGACGGTCATTCTTCACATATTTTTTTAGGAAATCAGGGAAACTATCCGTTTTGGTGACCTTTGCAAATTGTTCAAGGGTCAAAGGTGTCGGCCACAATCTGGAGGAAACCATCTCAACATCCTTTTTATAGTCTATTGCCTGATCCGGAAAACATTCCCATTGCACAAGGTCAACGAGATGGGTGCCCACATCTGCGATAGCTTCGCCTTGCTGCTCAGGATCAAAGAACCACGCCGGCCTGATCAGGTCTTTGCCTGACACCTGCTTGAAAAAATAATGTATGTTTTCAAAGACTACTGAAGGTTCCCGGGCTGTCCCTGCTTTCAGCTCTCCGAAAATGTCCTTATCCCGGGCCAGCTCTCTTTGCAGGATATTGGTGATTTCCGAGCGTTCCGTCATGATATCATACAGCAGAACATTTTTATTCTGTGCGTCCGCGAAGGATTTCTGCAAGAGTTCGAAATCTGACGAATTGATTGCCATCGGCTTGTCTGCCAGTACATTCATTCCCGAATCAACTGACTGCTGAATAAATGCAGTTTTCTGCCGGTTGTTTCCAGCAAACACAACAACATTGCCCTTCTTGTCCTTCAGCATTTTGCTTACAAAATCACTTCCTACGTAAACCTTCTCATTCCAATGGGTAGGATTATCGTTCCTGCCATTAAACTGTTTAATCAGGTCAAGATGGGCGTTCAGATCAGGACCTTCGGGTGCATAAACAAAAACATTTGAGTCAATGCCCGATATCGTATTTTTCTGAACCAGCGCAGCATGAAAATGTCCCGGATCCAGGGTGATCAGGGTAACCGGTGGTTTAGTTTCCACCGGGTCCTGATCGTCAGAGGCACAGCCGGCTAAATGGAATGCCATGGTCATTGCGTAGATTATGTTTTTAAATACTTTCATTCTACGAAATTATGTAAGGCAATCGTTGTGCCCTTGACAAATATGTATTGGCCTCGTCATCATTTTTAAAGCGTTCATGTAGTGGATCCCAGGATAACTTTCTTTTCAGCTTCATTGCAGTGTGGTTAATGAGGCACACCGTGCATGCTCTGTGCCCTACCTCGATGGGTGTAATCGGTGTTTGCCTGCTGATCACGCAATCCAACCAGTTGAAGTGATGATCCTTGCTTTCATACAGATGGATGCCATCGGCGGGAATTTCAGAGGTAAGGATTCGTGGGTCACTGGCATCGAGAGCCTTGCTGCTTTTCGCGTTTGACACCGGATCACTGGCAGTAACTGAATAATTGCCGCGGGTAACAAAAATCCAACCATCGGAGCCAATAAACTTTACACCATTAGGATAGTCATTGCTGGCCAGCACCTTTACTCCATTTGCAAAAGAAAATTCGGATTTGAATGGACCGTGCACATCCCAGAGCATTCCTGAACCAGGAAACTCGGCTGTTGCGCTTACCTCTGCCGGTCCGGTAAATTCGGTGCCGAGACCCCAGTTTACAATGTCGAAATGGTGAGCACCCCAGCCCGTGATCATGCCAGCTCCGAATTGTTCGCAACGCAGCCATCCGGGACGACTATAACCGCCATCTTGCGGGTGGACCCGCTTTTCAGTATAGAACACATCCGGAGTTGTGCCTAGCCAGGCTTCGTAATTGAGATTTGATGGAACGGGCATCTCTTTTTCCACCGTGCTCTGTTTAGGATTGTCTATTGGCAGTCCAACATAAATCGTATGCACCTTGCCTATTTTACCATTCCGCACCAGTTCACATGCTTTCTTAAACTGCGGCATTGAACGCTGCTGACTGCCTATCTGGAATATTCTGCCGGATTTCTGAACCTCATTACAGAGCATGCGTCCTTCTGAGATAGTGAGCGAAGCAGGTTTTTGCATGTACACATCCTTTCCCGCCCTTACTGCATGAATTGCAGGAAGCACGTGCCAGTGGTCGGGGGTACTGATGAGCACCGCATCAATGTCTTTATTATCGAGCAGCTCCCGATAGTCATTATATGTCTTTACTCCGTCATAACTCTTTCCCGTCTTCTTGCTATAATGATCATCTACAAGTTTCTTGGCCTGAACTACACGCTTGCTGTCAAGATCGCAAACAGCAGTAATCTGTGCTCTCTCATAATCCCAAACACCAGGGATGTCGTGAGTGGTGGATATACGGCCGGTACCAATTGCACCGACATTTATCCTGTTACTTGGTGCATTCTTGCCGAACACGCTGGCAGGAACAATGCTCGGGAAATTCGCCAATGCGACGGTCCCGGCAGTTGCCTTAATTCCGTTCTTTAAAAATTTTCTGCGCGAAGAAGATAGATTCATATTTTTCATATGGTCATTTAGAATGAATTATTTATTTAATAAGGGAGCGGATCGTTCGGACTTTTGGCATGCGCCTTTGAATAATCCAGTTTCCTGTTACCCTGCACCACCCATTCGATCCCGCCAAGTATGTGCTGCATAAAAACAGGATCGCTGTACTTTGCAGCACTGTGACCCAGCGCAGTGTACCATTGACGGCCACCGTCAAATTCATGGCACCAAACAGATGGGAATGTACTACCATAGATCTCCGGCTTTTCTTTGTCTTCTACAGTGGTGAGATCATGAGCCACCAGAACATGCAGGTCGGGGTTGATAGTTGTGATGTAATAACATTCATCCTCATTTTCCCAGTGTTCGGGCAAGGAAGCGGTTGAAGGATGGTTCTTGTCAACGATCCGCTCGCTGAACTTTTGAAACTTTGCATGACGCACAAATGTGCCTCCTACCAATCGCTTGAACCAATCCCATTTTCGCTCTGTTCCGGTTACTGAGTGTATTCCTACAAACCCTCCCCCAGCCTGTACGTATCGCATGAAAGCAACTTTCTGGGTATCATTATCAAATACATTGTTATTGGTGCTGGTAAAGACCAGCGCCTGGTATTTCTTCAGATTATCCTCAGTGAACACAGCAGGGTCGTCAGATACCTCCGTATGAAATCCTTTCTTTACCCCCAAATCCTTTATGGCCTGCACTGCCGCGGGTATGTTATCATGAACATATCCCTTACCGTTCCTGGTGTAAATCAGCAGATTTACCTTCTTCCATTTAACTTCCTTCCTGCGTTGTGCGAAAGCATCAGCCGGTAATATCCCTGCAATGAACAATGCCAATGCCAATATCAACCGGGTGTTCGTTCGTATGGTCCTTTTATACATAGTTATCACTCATTTATCTTCAGAACTGTTCTTCACTGTATTTATGACCATAACCCTTGGTGGCTGTGCAAAATCTTTCCAGGCGGCCTCTGCCTGTTCAGCGCTGATGCTTCCTTCATAAACCAACATTCTGTATTTCAAAACATATGACTTGCCAGGTTGCAGTGGCCAGTCTTTATTTCTTGTTGGACTAAAACTAAAAAACACATCGCCTCTTTTGTTCATTTTTTCGGGCCAGACCCGCATGGGTTCCGGATAATTATAGTTGGAAGGATAGCTCATGAAAAGAATTCCCGAATGTCCTTTTCGCATATCCCCATCGATCATGCACCAACGCGCTGCGCTGGCATCCGCATCTTTTCTTGTTTTATTCGCAGATGTGAGGATCTTACTATTGTTATCGTTCCAATCTTCCGTTGCGCGAAAACCGAAACCCCCGTACCGGTATTCCTGCAATATCACCGGGCTGTCGGTTGCACAAGTAAGGACAGAGGTAAAATCAAGGATCCAGGACTTGTCACTGACCGGAAATGCTCTAACGTCCCACACTTCATTCAATGCCGTTTTCTCTCCGGTAGAATCATTGAGCACAACGTGCTTTTGCAAGGTCCTGAAACCCGCAAAGATCGGTCCCTGCTGCCTGGACAGAAAGCTTGAAAACCTGACGGTTCCCTGTTTCTTAACGAGGTTCCAGAAATCCACTTCCTTACCTTCGAATAAAACTTTTGTCCAGGGGTTCCACAAGCCAAAATGATGGTAATGGTCTGGAGGACTGAGTCGTGTTAATATATTTCCCGAAGGGGACCATAAGGGATGAATAAATCCACTGCGTTTAAATACGGTGTCCACTCCAGGTGGCGGATAGGCCGTCTTATAATTGTATTGCAGTAGTGGTTTGTCCTTATTTTCCACAATCATTGCTCCATTCTCCTCCTTTACCAAAACATCGGCATTGTAAGCCACAGGACGACTAACCTTTTCTAATTCATAAGCAACACCGGATTTTGGACTCCACCAAATAAACCGGTGGTAACCATGTTCAATCTGGAATGGAACAGACGTTCTGTGATTGCCCTTTACTTCTGTCAATGATAAAAGAGAATCCGGTAAATCACTAATCTGGTCAAGGTCGATATAGACCGGCCCCGTGGCATTTGTATTGGGAACTCTCAGTGTTGCCACCCGTTGTGCGAGGCACTCTTGATGGAAAGCGAAGCAGCAAATGACGAAAAGCATTCCTGCAATCCTCTTCACACATAGTCTGATCAGCCGGGAACTGAAAAAGCAATCGTTGAGCATTTGTTAAAAATACATACTAATTAGGCAGATATATAAGCACCTGATTACCGCAATTTTACTCTATCAATTCACACGTTGCCGGGAACGATTGCATAACACACATGACCAGTTTTCGGGTTAAATTTTAATAACCTTTTATCGCAAACCGGTTTATATTGAAATTTTTCTAATTTGCTTAAATGGGCGACCAGCACATTGTAACAATAAAGGACATTTCAAAGCAATTAAAGCTTTCCATTTCAACGGTATCGAGGGCCTTGAGGGGCGGAACCGAGATCAGGAAAGAAACGCGTGAACTTGTACAGCAGTTAGCTGCCGAATTAGATTATCGTCCAAATCCCATTGCACTCTCGTTAAAAGAAAAGAGATCCAAAGTTATTGGAGTGATTGTACCGGAGATTGCAAATAACTTTTGCTCTTCAACCATTGCCGGCATCGAAGAAGTGGCCTATAGCAAGGGATATTACGTAACCATATTCCAAAGCCATGAAAGTTATGACCGCGAGGTTATCAACACACAACTACTATCCGCGCGCAGGGTCGATGGACTGATCATTTCTGTTTCTAACGAGACAAATAGATACCAGCATCTTGCCAGTCTTATTGAAAAGGAAATTCCCCTGGTGATGTTTGACAGGGTTTGCAGTGAGATCCAAACGCATAAAGTTGTCGTTAACGATTATGCCGCTGCATTCAACGCCACTGAACACCTGGTAGAGCAGGGGCACAGGGATATAGCCCATATTACGATCGCCAATTTCCTTTCCATCACCCAAAACAGGAAAAGAGGATATGAAGACGCACTAAAAAAACACGGGATACCCATCAATAAAAGCCGGATCGTCCACTGCAATTTCAACACGGTTGAAATGGACAGCTCGATCCGAAGTCTATTTGAATCAAAGAACAGGCCCACGGCAATTATTGCATCAGTGGAAAGAATTGCAATCAGATGTCTGAATGTGCTGATGGAATTGAAACTGAATATCCCCGAGGATGTGGCGATCATCGGATTTTCGGATAATCCTTTAAATAATATCCTGAAGCCGGCGCTGAGCTGTATCCGTCAACCCACTTTTGAAATTGGCAAGAAGTCGGCCGAATTGTTACTGGAACTGATCGAGGATAAGACGACTGAAAAAAACTTTCAGACAATCGAGCTTGGCACCACAATGGACCTTATGGAATCGTCGCTTTACAAAAGGCAATAATTCCTGTGCTGCCAAACTCATCGAAGCCGTGACAGTGCTGCCGGGAACCCCTTGTTACAATTCATTTCGTCAACTCATCAAATAGCTGTTATGCTTAAACCCCTCCGAATTTTCATTCCTCTTGTACTGATCACTCTCTTTCTGTGTTGCAAGTCGGATACCACCGAGAATACCGCGAACACGGACAGTACAGAGACTGCAACGAAAAATGACAGTACAAATACCACCTTAGAAATCAAACATCCCGATTGGATGCTGCAAGGGAACATTTACGAAGTGAATATAAGACAGTATACCCCTGAAGGAAACTTTAAGGCATTTGCCAGGCATCTGGACAGGCTTAAGGAAATGGGCGTGCAAACCATATGGTTCATGCCCATCAATCCCATCAGTAAAAAAGACAGGAAGGGCTCTCTTGGGAGCTATTATGCGGTTTCGGATTATACCGCCATTAATCCTGAATTCGGGAACCTCGATGATTTCAAAAAACTTGTTCGTGAAATTCATGACAAGGGAATGAAAGTGCTGATTGACTGGGTACCCAATCACACTGGTGGCGATAACAGGTGGCTGAAATCCCATCCTGATTTCTTTGTGAAAGACAGTACAGGAGAAGCGGCGATCGCGGTTGACTGGGCAGACACCAGGCAGTTGGATTACAAGAACCCGGAAATGCAGGACAGCATGATCCTCGCGATGAAATACTGGATAACAAATGCAGATATTGATGGATTCAGGTGTGATGTGGCCTGGAATGTCCCTGCCGCCTTCTGGAAGAAATGCATACCGCAATTAAAGTCGATGAAGGAGATTTTCATGCTGGCGGAGGGCGACAAATCCTATCTGCCTGAGAGCGGATTTGATGCAGTTTATCCATGGACGATGTTTCATACCATGGGGCTGGTGGCAAAAGGCGAAAGGCCGGCAACTTCGCTGGATAGCATACGTCAGCAGAATGATACATTATATCCCGGCAATACGATGCAACTGTACTTCACGAGCAACCACGATGAGAATAGCTGGAACAAGGCGGATTATGCGACATTCCCGGGCGCCGTTCATGCCCCATTTGCGGTATTCACACAAACCATGGATGATGCGCTTCCACTGATCTATAGCGGCCAGGAAGAACCCGTGTTGCGTGCTATCAAGTTTTTTGACAAGGATAACATGAAGTTCAAAAATTACAAGCGGGCTAAGTTTTATGATACGCTTCTTGAGCTGCGCAGCAGGAACCCTGCGCTGGCCAGTGATGCCTCTTTCAGGAAGTTGTCTGTTGGGAACGATAAAGCAGTTTATGCTTATACAAGAGAAAAATCCGGAAAGAAAGTTTTTGTGATCCTGAACCTGTCCGGGAAGGAGCAAACAATTGCGGTCAAAGACGCAGACCTGCAGGGACGACCCTACAATGTATTTATGGGCACGAACGAACCTCTGACCTCAGCTCCATGGAAAATTCAGCCCTGGGGTTTTGTAGTTTATGAATATGGAAAATAATGTAAATATGGAATATAAAGCCAGATCAATTCGCCCATTCATCGGATCCAAAGACTTTGAACTGTCAAGGAAATTTTATCGCGACCTGGGATTTCAGGAAACAATCCTGTTTCATAATATGTCCGTGTTCAAAACCGGAGAGCTGGGCTTCTACTTACAGGATGCTTACGTGCGGGATTGGATAGACAATACAATGATCTTCCTGGAGGTTGAAGATGTGGATAGGCATTGGAACGACCTTCTAACCCTGGACCTCCCGGCAAAATATGAAAATGTTAAACTAAGTCCCATCAAGCATAATGACTGGGGTAAGGAATGTTTTCTCCACGACCCATGCGGAATCCTTTGGCATTTCGGAGAGTTTGCCAAATGACCCGACCATTTGTTCCCTGTGCAATACGACTTCTATTATTTCTTCAACTATCAGCCGTATCCTGGGTTTGCTGTTCAATTTTTGGGGGAAGCAACTTGTAAACTACAGGAGTAACTATTCTTGACAGGAGTGTTGAACTGATCAGGCCACCTATTAAGACCAGCGCTAATGGTGAAATTTGGGGATTCGGGTTCAATGCCAATGGCGTCAATCCTCCTATAGCGGTAAGAGAAGTAAGTACGACCGGCAAAAATCGTATTTCGCCTGCCTGCTCTATAGCCTTTGTTAGCTCCACACCCTGCTCCCTAAGCTGGTTGGTAAAATCAACAAGCAGGATAGAGTTTTTTACCTCAATACCCGCGAGGCCGATGAAGCCGAGGATGGCAATGAATGACATCGGATTTCCCGAAAGCCAAAGCATGGTTAGTCCGCCGACAAGTCCAAGTGGTATGACCGAAAGTACAATGAGCGTTCCTTTGAATGTTTTAAATTGTAAAAGCAGAACCGCGACAAACAGAAATACCGTCAGCAATATCACCGTCGTGAACCCTCCACCAAAGGCATCTCCCTCACTTTCCGCCTCGCCTGACAATTTATAATAATAACCTTCAGGCATTCTGAGCGCGTTAAGCCTGGGAACTATATTTTTCAATACATTATTTGCCAGGACATTCTCCTGCGTGAATGCAGTAACCGATGCGAACCTTATTTTATTGAAATGGTTGATAACGGTGGGTGAAGTTTCAAATTCAACAGATGCCACCTGGTTAAGAGGAACCGGCACGCCGGTCGCACTGTTTACAAAAAGGGTTTTGAAGATATTCAGATCAGGGAATTTATTTCTTGCTACCTGCACTACCACACTGTAATCATCACCATTTGGATCGGAATAACTCCCCACGGGGAAACCCGCAATTGCCAGACGGATCGTCTTGTCAATGTCGGCGGTCTGTATTCCCAGGGTTCTTGCCTTTTCCCTGTTGATCTTTAATCTGAGGTCGGTTTTCAGGGTATTCAATTCGTTGTTTACATAGATCGTACCTGGATCTGCTCTGACAATCTGTTCTGCTTCAAACGAAAGACGGCGAAGGGTATCAAGATTATCTCCATATATACGAATGGAAATAGGCGCCTCAATGGGTGGCCCCTGCTCGAAGTCCATCACCTCAATTTTCGCGAAAGGGAAAGTAGAAAATTGTTTACGCAAATCATCAATTACTGTCTTTTTGAATTCGGGACCTGCATCCGCGTTCAATTGCACAAAGATTTGAGCAAAGTCGTTTTTGTCCTCCTGCTGAACAACATTGTAATAGATTCTTGGATTCCCTCTACCAACATTAGCGGTGAAATATTTGATGGCTTTTCTCTTTGACAGTGAATCCTCTACAATACGGGTAATCCGGTTAGATTCGGGCAAACTGGTTTGTAATGGCATGCGGAGGTTCATGAGAAACATCGGCTTCTCGGAAGTAGGAAACAACCGAAAGCCAATGATGGGGAATAAAGCCAAAGACCCTGCGAACAGGACCAAAGCGATGAGCAACGTTAGTACAGGTCGTCTCAACGCCGCGACAATTGCCCTTGAATACGTGCCGTGAATTGTTTTCTTTAGTGCCCGTAAAAATATATTGCCAGCCGGGTTTTTATGGGTTTTCAGGAAGACGCTTGCTAAAAAAGGGACTACCGTAAGGGAAACAAACATTGACGCTATAACACTGGTAACAACCGCCATTGGCAAACTTCGTATGAATTCACCGGGGCCGGCTGGAAGGAAGATAATGGGCATAAAAGCAATGACCAGGGTGGCCGTGCAGCCCAATACGGCTATAGTTATTTGCCTTGTCGCTTTTATGGCCGCCTCTTTCCTGTTGTGTCCTTCCCTTAGCCATCGCTCAATATTCTCCACTACCACTATGCTGTCGTCGACCAACAGCCCAAGTGCCACAACCAATCCAACAATACTCAGCTGATTGAGTGAATAGCCAAACAGATTCAACCCTACCAATCCCAATGCCAGTGAAAGAGGTATAGCGATCATCACAATGACGGAAGCCCTCAATCCGAGGGGCACCAGAGTGATAAGCACTAAACAGATCGCGATAAGGAAATCAATACCTAGCCCGGACAGCCGTCGGCTGACATTGGTTGCCTGATCGAAATTCAGAACCAGCTTAATGTTTGCAGGCAGAGTTTTCTCAAATGCCCGCAGCTGTGGTAAATACTTTTGCTGAGTGGAACTGATATTTTCGCCCATTTTCTGGGCGGCTGTTATCAGAACACTGCGAAATCTATTTATCCGGATGATATGCCTCTCTTCACTACTTTTTAAACCGACATCGGCAACATCTTTAAGGTAAACAACCTTTCCTCCGCCACTATAAATGATTGTATTGGCAATATCTTCCACCCCCGAAAACTTGCCGCTCGTTTTTACATTAAAGGATTTCGTTCCGGCAGTAATGCTTCCACCCGGAATATTCACATTTTCGCTCTGCAAACTTCCGGTAACCAGGTTCAGCGGTATTTTTAGTTGTGCGAGCCTGTCAATCTTTAAATCTATACGAACCTCTTCATCGGGCAGCCCCCAGACCTTAACCTTCTTTAGGGTGCTGACTTTCTCAAGATTCTCTTTCAGATCCTCAGCATATTCCTTCAATTTTTGGTTGGAAGCATTCTCGGAGACCAGGGCAACCTGGAGCACATTGACATCGGAGGGATCAAATTTTCGCACCTCAATGCTGGAAATTTCAGCGGGCAATTCGCTTCTAAGTGCGTTCATCTCCCTGATCACTTCCTGGTATTTGTTGTCAATATTCTCGCCGTATTTGAACTCAACCCGAATAATCGCCAGCCCGTCTTCAATGGTTGTGTGCATTTTCTCCATGTTGGGCAATTCATGCATCTTATTTTCCACTGGTTTCACCACAAGTTCTTCCATATCCTTCGGGCTTGTACCCGGATACACCACTACGATGGGAAACGCCGGCGGATTGATCTGCGGGTCTTCCGCTCTGGGCATCGTCAGCAGTGTGACGGCTCCAACTACCGCAATCATCAAAAACATGATGAGCGTGAACTGATAATTCTTAACCGAGAAATTTGTAATGTTCATACTGTCTATCTGATAATGGCGATGGTAGAGCTCTCGTTCAGGAAGGCGCTGTTGGACACGATAACCTCCCTGACACTGTCAAGACCACTTTGGATAACCACCGAATTGTTGTCGAAGCTTTCAATGGTAACAGGAACACGTTTGACTTTGTTACTGTCGGAAGGCACAAAAACAAAGGCGCTCTTCCCATCAGCTTCAATCAGGGCATCATAAGGAATGATTATGGATTTGCCGGCAACTCCAGAGAGGATGGTCGCCTTTCCAAACATCCCAACCGCTGGTTTCTCTTTGTTGAACCTTATTTTCAGATCTACCTGAAATGAACCGCTTGTGGCGTCAGGTGCCTGTGATTTTCTGTAGACCGAAGCGTCAAATTTCATACCCCGGAAGGCATCCAGTTCCACAATTGACTTCTGCCCAGGGCGAATGCCAGCCCAGTCTTTGTCTGAGACGCCAACTTTGAGCAACCAGTTCGATTTAGAATTTGATTCATTGACAGCCAATACAGGAGCGCCCGGGCCAACAACTTCCCCCGCATTTGAATTCTTTTTTGTAACAAAGCCATCAGCGGGAGCAACGATGGAAGCAAATTTGCTGTTGAATGATACCTGATCAACGGACTGCTCTGCAATATCCAGGGCAGTCTTGGCATTTTGTAATTGTTCAAGAGTGGCAACACTATCCTTGTACAGATTCGTCGCTCTGTCGTAATCCCTTTTTGCTTTTATGAAGCCCAACTTCGCTTGTTCAACTTGCGAATTGATTTCGGCAGTTTTAAGTGTAGCCAGGACCTGACCTTTATGGATAAATTCACCTTCATTAACAAAGATCTTCTCAATTACTCCACCGATCTTAAATGAAAGCCGGGCTTCGTTCTCAGTAGTTAACAAACCCGTGGCAACCACCTCATTATTAGTTTCACCAAAACGAATTACCGCCACCTTCACAGGAATCACTTCGCCCGCATACAGTGAATCGGCCTCCTTGTTATTCGTCTTGCAGGAAATGCCAATCAGGCAAAAAGCAAGCAGTAATGATGTTAATCTTTTCATTTCATTGTATTGTGGATATTGCCGTTTCCCGCTGGTAGTCCGCAAAAGCATTCAGGATTTTGTTCTTGTTGATGCTCACCTGCAGCTCAGCGGTTGTCAACTGGTTCCTGGCATCAATAAATTCTATTAAAGAATTGACACCTTCTTTATACCCTTTGTCGATAAGATGGAAATATGATTGAGCAGAAACGAGTTGTTTTTTGGAAGACTGATGCAAAGCCAGGGCCGTTTTCAGGTTATTTTGAGCAATGTTGGCAGATAACTGCAATTGGTCCTCAGCGAGATCCTTTTGCAGTCGACGGTTTTCAAGGTCGAGTTTGGTTTCGGCGATCTTGTATTGGTATCTCTTCCCGTTAAAAATTGGAAAGTCTAGTTGCAGGGCAAACAAGTAATAGCGGCTTTGGGGATTAAATTTAAAGTTTGATGCCTGCGAACCCAGGTCAAGTGAAGTTGAGAGTTTGGGAACAAAGTAATTCCTGTTCATTCTGAGAACTGTGCTGTCAATCCTGAGACCCGCATTTAATTGGAACAGTTCGCTACGGCCTTTGGTTACAGGTGGAGTTGAAATGGATGACAGCAAGGTCTCCGGCAAATTTTGCTCTTCATAAATTACGGAATCGGTCAACGGCCTGTTCAAAAGAAAGTTGAAATAGTATTTTGCAGAAAGTGAAGCGTTTTTTGCCTCAATAATTTTGAAATTAATGTTTTCTGCTTCGCTTTCAGCCCTGATAACATTTGCCTTTAAGCTTTTTCCATTCCTGTAGAGCGATTGGTTCACCCTCAGGTTTTGGTTTACTAAATCCTGCGCGGTATGATAAACTGATATTGCATCAATTGAAGAACAATAGCTGTAATAGGCCTGGCTGATGTCTTTGATCAGTTCCTGTTTGTATATTTCAATTTCATATTCCCTTACTCCTATTTCCTGTTTTCTAATAGACTTATTGTAATGAATATTCGCGTCAAGCAGCGGGTAGGTCAAATGCACCCTGGCATCATAAAAATTAGTCGGGAGAAACTGAACGTCGGCATTTTTTGTCGGCGGGAAGTTTTGAGAACTGGTAAGCTGGTTTAACGTGGAATAAACGGGATTTAATAAATCACCTGCGGGGAACGAAATTGTTCTTCCCCCATCGGCCGTAATGTAATTTCCAACCAGGTTAAGAGAAGGCAGGAAATAACTTCTCGCCTGTTTGAGGGCAATCATACTTTTCTCCAGGGAGATGTTTTTCTGTTTCAGAGCCAGATTTTCCTTTAACCCGATTGCCAGGTATTCATCAAGTTGGGTTTGCGAAACCGCAATCCAGGAGATGGGCAAAAGAAATATCAATATGATTGATTTCCGCATCTGCACTTATTTATTTGAAAAATGAAGGCCCCATTTAGTCCCTAGTCCCAAAATTAGCCGGACTCTTTGAGAGGATTGTTGCACAATTATGAACCTCATTTATAGAATTTTGGATTGGCGCTGTTGCAATATTATGATGGAATCCGTCAGTTTATAGATATTTAAACATCCGTAAACTCGATTCTGCAACCATGCTACATTTAAAATTCGTTTTGAACCCAGGCTAGTTTTACCTTTGCGCAAGATGCGAAAATGGCTGGCCCTCATATTACTCATTGTAACTACCGCAGGAACCCTTGTTCCTTGCTGCGGGGCCGATGATCGCTGTCCCGACCAGCAGTCCGCAAATACAAATCCCGACAAAAACGACCGGGACGCCACCTGCTCTCCTTTTTTCGCATGTGCAACCTGTCCGGGTTTCGTTGAATTAACAAGACCACTCAAGTTGCCTCAGCCGGTTGTGGAAATACAAATTTATCACGACCAGCCGGTATTGTGTAACCTTAGAACTTATTCTCCATCTTTCTGGCAGCCGCCGCGTTTTTCCTAGTAGGCTTCTTCCCCGTCGTTTGCAAAGCAAACCAGCATCTCTATCTATTCATAAAAGCAGATTAGCGAACTATTCATGCGGCTATCCATCATATTATTCCTTACCTGCATCAGCATGTTTAG
Source organism: uncultured Chitinophagaceae bacterium (assembly GCA_963808065.1). Lineage (GTDB taxonomy): Bacteria > Bacteroidota > Bacteroidia > Chitinophagales > Chitinophagaceae > Flavitalea. The sequence goes on along the minus strand of CAWEEK010000001.1, from coordinate 1,694,501 downwards.
CAAGGGCCAACAAACGCTAAACATAAGGATCACTGGTAACGAGAACAAAATACCGATTTCAGCAACTATCATTATTAAAGGGTCAAACCAGGGACAATCAAATGACAGTACAGGCAGGACGACGATGTTTTTTCCTGCAAAGGGAGATTATACGCTTATTACTTCGGCTATAGGATTTGAAGAAAAAGAAACGAAAATCACCATTCCGTATCCTTCCGATAGTTTGGAGATAAAACTTGAAAGCGATCCCGGCGAATTGGAAGAGGTGATCATACAGTCCACCAGAACTAGCAGAACCATTGCCAACGTGCCCACCCGGGTTGAAACCATCGAATTTGAAGAAATAGATGAAAAGAGCAATATGCGCCCGGCCAATGTTGCTATGCTTCTTCATGAAAGCACAGGAATACAGGTGCAACAGACCTCAGCGACCTCGGGTAATGCGAGCATAAGAATACAGGGCCTTGATGGTAAGTACACGCAACTGCTTAAAGATGGCTTTTCCAACTTCGGTAACTTTTCCAGCGGGTTAAGTGTTCTGGAAATTCCACCCCTGGATTTAAAGCAGGTAGAAATCATCAAAGGTCCCGCTTCACCTCTGTTTGGAGGCGGGGCAATTGCCGGCGTGGTAAATTTCATCTCCAAAACGCCAAAACCCAGGCCGGAATATAATGTTATTCTGAATCAATCGAGTATTGGCCAAACCAACATTGGTGGGTTTGCATCAGGAAGAAACAAAAGATTTGGCTACACCATGCTTGCCCTCTATAACAGATCCAATGCTTACGACGCAGACAAAGATGAATTTACAGAAGTCCCCAAATCCAACGAATTGACGGTTCATCCAAAATTGTTCATCTATCCAAATGAGTCGGCTACAATTACAATAGGGAATAGTCTGACTACGGGAACAAGAACAGGCGGAGACACAAGGGTCATAAAGGGTAAGGCCGATGCCTCTCATCAGTATTTCGAGAGAAATAAAACATTCAGAAATATCAGCACTCTTCAGCTGGATCTCAAGTTAAAAGGCGGAAAGAGCTTCGTCGCAAAACAGAGTTTCGGTATTTTTGACCGGACAATCAATATACCTGGCTACGGCTTCAGTGGAATTGACAACATCGCTTATACAGATATCTCCTACCTCACAAATGGGAATAAACACGCCTTTGTATTGGGGGTAAATTTTATTCATAATAAGTTCAATGAAAACGACGATCAAACAGAAACCAGGGACAATATTGCAAAGACCGCAGGAATTTATGGCCAGCACACCTGGGATGCATCAGCCAATGTAAAACTTGAGACCGGACTACGCGTAGACCTGACCAGGTACGAAAACCCCATCTACTCGAACACAGAAGTATTTGTATTGCCAAGAGTTTCTTTATTGATTAAGTACAGTTCCAAATGGTCATCGAGGATTGGAGGCGGTCTGGGCTATAAGACACCTACATTATTCACAGAAGAAACAGAATCCATACAATATCAGAACATAGCTCAATTGAATAGTGTAATCTCTGAGAGGAGCTATGGAGGAACTGCAGACCTGAATTTCAAAACAACTATTGACGAAAATCTTGAATTCACCTTCAATCACATGTTCTTTTATACATTGATCGACGGACCGCTGATTCTTGAAAACTACGCCGCCAATAACTACAGGTTTGCAAATGCGGACAATCCGGTAAGCAGCGCAGGGATGGAGACAAACGCGAAGTTTATCTACCGAAAAAACCTGAAACTATTTCTTGGGTACACCTACACGGACACAAAGGCAAGATACCTGAGAGGAAACCAAACGCTTCCGTTAGTGCCAAAGAATAAATTGAACACAGCCTTGATCTATGAGAAAGCAGAAGTAATCAAACTTGGCCTCGAGGGATATTTCACAGGAAGTCAATATTTGTCAAACGGCATTCAAACGCCCTCCTATGTTGAGTTTGGATTTATGGCGGAAAAGCTGTTTAAGAACTTCTCAATATTTATCAATTTTGAGAACTTTACGGATACAAGACAAGGCAAGTACAAAAATGTGGTTAATGGTTCACACCTCAATCCAACCTTCGATGAAATTTGGACACATACGGAAGGCTTTGTCGTAAATGGGGGGATCAAACTAAAACTTTAAATCCACCATCACCAGGTCTTCATATTCATTCCGGTGATTATCCCACTCATTAAACTTCCCAGGGTTTAACGGGGATGTGTACTGCATAAATTACCTTCGGGCAAAAGGAAAAATATCGTCTGTATATTTTCACTTCCACAATCAGACAGGAGAGATAGTTTATGGTGACAATTGAAACAGGAAATATCTTATTGATCGGGTCCATTCTGCTGCTACTAAGTGTTATTGCGGGCAAAACGACGAACAGGCTGGGTGTGCCAACCCTGATCTTCTTCCTTATTGTCGGTATCCTTGCGGGATCGGAGGGCATTGGGGGAATCCATTTTGATAATGCCTCACTGACTCAGCTGATCGGAATCATAGCCTTGAACTTCATTCTGTTCTCCGGCGGGCTGGATACAAACTGGCAGAGCATCCAACCCGTGGTCTGGCGGGGTATCACACTTTCCACACTGGGGGTTCTGATCACAGCAGTGTCCGTGGGAATTTTCACTCACCTGGTCTTCGGATTTACCATACTGGAAGGCATATTACTGGGAGCGATTGTTTCCGCGACTGATGCAGCCGCCGTGTTTTCGATATTAAGAAACAAAGGAATCGCCCTGAAAGGTTACCTGAGGCCGGTTCTGGAACTGGAGAGTGGCAGCAACGACCCAATGGCCTATTTTCTTACCGTATCGCTGACCTCGATTGTTGCCAGCGGGCACCTGGGCGGCCACCGATTTAATCGTTTCGTTTTTGAAGGAGTTTATTCTCGGTGGGGCAATCGGATATCTGATGGGCAGGGCAAGCGTTTTTATCATCAACCACATCAAACTGGAAACTGAGGGCCTCTATCCTGTACTTACACTTGGCCTCGCAATATTTACTTATTCCATTACCGACTTCCTGCATGGGAACGGGTTTCTTGCCATTTATCTCTGCGCCCTCATCATGGGCAACAGCAAAATGGTGCACAAAAGAAGCCTGATCAAATTCTATGACGGGCAAGCCTGGCTGATGCAGATAATACTATTCCTCACCCTGGGCTTGCTGGTCTTTCCCTCACGAATATTACCGCTGGTGGGAACGGGCTTGCTGATCTCCGCTTTCCTGATTTTCGTTGCCCGCCCGCTTGGCGTATTCGCATCTCTTTCCTTTTTTAAAACCAATATCCGAAGCAAGGCCTTCGTATCATGGGTCGGTTTGCGCGGTGGGGTACCCATCGTATTCGCAACCTATCCTTTGCTCGCCGGAATTCCAAAAGCCGACCTGATCTTCAACCTTGTCTTTTTCATTTCCATCACATCGGTTTTGTTGCAGGGCACTACCCTTGCCTTCGTTGCCAAAATGCTCCATGTGTCGGTGCCAGTGAAGGCCAAACGCAGGATTGGAACTGACTTTGAGAATATCGATAAAGAAAAAAATGAACTGGATGAAATTTTTCTGGACAAAAATTCACCCGCAGTAGGCAAGCAGATTGTAGAACTCGCTATACCGCCAACGGTTAATATTCTAACGATCAAAAGGAAAGATGCATTCATCACACCCACAGGATCAACTACCCTACTCGACTCCGACATTCTCTATGTGCTTGCGGAAGACAGGCAGGCCGTGGAGAATTTATCGAACATATTGAATAATGCCTAGGACTTACACGACGGTATGTTAGTGAGTCGGTTCCTTTGTTTTTTTTGCAAAAAACAAATTATCTGCATTTTAGTTAAGTGTTTTAAAATCTATCAGCGTATTGATCCGGCTATCGCGAGCAATATGAATGAAATCAGAAAAAGTATGCCCCTGACTCCCTGGAAGAAATGCCAACGCTTTCTCATCAACGACCACTTTTCAAAATTATCAGTAAGCTCCCATTTTGCAGTCAGACTATTTATTGGAACATTTATTGTCAGGGTGGTTACAATTGTGATAGCAATGCACACGGCCGCAACCGCACGCAAAGAAAAAATATTGGATGGCCCAGAGGCGGACAAAATAGCAAGCAGGATTACGACAAGAGCGCTAAAAGGCATTAGAACCGGCATTATTTTTCCGAAAGAACTTAACATGGATTTCTCCAGATTCAGCTGCTGTTCATATGGAAGTTTTGAAACTATCGGTTGAATCCCAAACCAGGAACCGAGTTCAGCTCCGGATACCCAACCAATGGATACTAAGGTTAGTATTTCTAAAAGCATTTTGAGCATAACTGTGTTGTTTGATATGTAAAATTTACGCCTATCCCCTAAATTATTCCGACAGCCCAAGGCAACGTTATAAATTTTAATCTACATAAGGCCAATGTTCCCAGGAAGGCGAATCCTTTAGCATTTCCTGTTTTCTGGTCACGTGGCCGATCGGTTAGGCATGGGTCTGTAACAGGTTTAGTTTTTGCATGAAGGAGACTGCGTATCTTGCTTTTTGTGCCTGCCATTAAATTTTGCAAGAAATCGATTCTTGCAAAACCGCGATATATTAAATGAAACATATGAAAACAAAATTATTATCGCTTGTTGTTCTTCTGTATTGTGCAGCAAATTTACAGGGACAGGAAGTCAGTAAAGAGACCTCAGCCTGGAGGCCAACTTATCATTTTACCCCACCTAAGAACTGGACCAATGACCCAAATGGACTCCTGTTTATCAATAACACCTACCATCTGTATTACCAGCACAATCCCTTTGAAAACACTGCTGGTTGATCGAAGTCTGACCGGTGAAGGGCGAATCGCCGACAACAGGAAAAGGATGGTTGCAAATGTTCAACCCGAAAATGGAAAACTGAAATTTGTGATCCTGGTAGATCACTCTTCACTGGAAATCTTTCTGAACAAAGGAGAAAAGGTGATCTCGACATTGATCTATCCCGATGCCGCTGCAACAGACCTGATTTTCATTGCAGAGGGCGGCAGCGTTACACTTAGCGGTCTGAGGCAATGGGATCTGAGCAAGATTTAAGAAGGCTTCATCAAATCGAGATCAAATTGTTTTCGATTTTTTATGAATTAATTAGATCGACTGAATTGCCCATATTCTGTGATTCCACGAAAAAGCGATTGATGACAGCCGCGCGGGTTGCCATCAATCGCCAGATGCAAGTTTTACTATTTAATGAAATCAATAACCGGCGTTCTGGGTCAGGGTGTTTCCACCCTTGGCCGACACTTCCAACACGCGATTGGAAATCGGGAAGTATTCATTCTTTCCCTTTGTAAAACTCGCGCTGCTTAAATAACTGCGCTTTCCCTTTTCCACACTCGCATAAGCATTCAATACCTGATCCGCGACACCCCAGCGAACGAGGTCAAAAAACCGGTGCCCTTCCATTGCCAGTTCCAGCCTCCTTTCGAAGCGAACTGCCTGTCTCGCAGTTTCCTGATCGGCAAAGGGGGTCAGGTATTCTTTAGTCTGATAATTAGCAGCGGCGAACCCATCAGCATCGGTTACATAACTTACGGGGTCCGCGGCCCTGGCTCTGACGAGGTTAACATACTCTCTCGCTTTTTCGAGTGAGCCCACTTCAACCTCTGCTTCAGCGGCCATCAGCAACACGTCTGCAAATCGTATAATGTTATAATTCTTGGCCGTCTGCCGGTGATTGCTGCCGCCGTTTGTCAGGCCCCCAACATCGGCTTTCGCATACACGTGTTTCTTCGGGCTGTAGGGACCACCATAAGTCTGATCGCGTATCCAACTGCGACCGGGATGGGGACCCCAGTCGTAGTAAGGTATATCCCTGCGACCAACCGTCCAGTCGAGTCGGGAGTCAAGTGCAATGTCAGAATCATTTTCGAATGCATCGCTGGAATTGATTCCCTGGTCGTTTTTGAGATTCGTTTCATTGAATGAGCCGTCGAGAAAGGGAAGTCCGGTAGCATCAACTTTGAAAGCATTCACCAGATTCTGTGAAGGCTGAAAAAATCCACAACATCCAAAATCGCCGCCATATGGATAGGCGAGCTCATAACTGGTTTCTGCTGCCGCCACGATGGTACCGCTGGCAGATGCCTGTTGGGCAAACACCGACTCGGAACTGTTCTCAAAATTGGCGTTGAAATTTTTCCAGTACTCTGGCTGAAGTTGATAGGGAAGGTTGTTTGAAGTTTTTCCATTGACGATGAGTTCGTCGTATAATACTTTAGCCTCGGCCCATTTCTGTTGATACACATAAACTTTAGCAAGGTATGCGGCCGCAGCCCATTTGTTCGCCTTGCCAAGATCAGCCTGGATTTCAGGCAGATTTTCATAGGCAAAAAGAAAATCTTCCTCAATTTTAGGCCAAATGTCATCCGAATTAGTGTAGGCGGTTGCGGAAGTATCAATGTAGGGCACCTTGTTCCAATTTCTTTTTGCATCAAAGTGATAATGTCCCCTCAGGAATCTCGCCTGGGCGATATAATTCACTCTTTGCGAATCGGTGAGAGTTGGGACATTTGTCGCAAATTTGATAACGTCATTCGACCTTGCCACCCCTTCATAGATCGCCAGCCACTTATAATAGAAATAGGTATTGGCAGGCTGCGAGGCCCACAATTCTATCTCTGTCATCTGCGGCTGGTCGCCAGCATCTGTGCCTTTGTATGCATCGTCAGATGCTACATCACCATATACCCAATTTGTAGCACCGACCATCCAACCCGAGGCGCCGTCAATACCCTGCCCGTCGAGCATTCCGTAGGCACCCACCAGCAGACCTTCAACACCCTTCAGGTTACTCAGCTGTTCGGGCTGGTAAACATTGTATGGATTCGGGTCAAGAAATTCTTTTTTACAACCATTGATACTTATCAGGATCGTAAACGCAATCCATGCACGTAGCATAGTATGATTGAATAATTTCATAGTCATTTTTTTCATTTGAGAGTGCAGTTATCAGAAGTTAAGGTTAACACCAAATATGAATGCCTTTGGCGTTGGATAATTTCCAACGTCCACGCCGATGTTCCTGTCAGCAAATCTTCTGCGATAGTCGCCCCGACCGGTATTATTTGTGGTGATCTCCGGATCAAGGCCCGTGTAGTCTGTTACAGTAAACAGGTTTTGGCCCTGAATATAGAAGCGGAGTTTATCGATACTTAACCTGTCCGTAATACGTTTGGGAATGGTATAACCAAGGATAAGATTCCTCAACCGCAGGTAACCACCAGGTTCGATGAAATAGCTGGAAGGTGCAGTACCACTGGTACGGTCATTGGTCGTAATCAAAGGCAGTTTCGCATCCGTGTTTTCCGGCGTCCAGCTATCGTACAATGCGCGACGGTCGCGGCCTCCCTGAAATGTGTTAAAATCTGTCCAGTAACGAACGTAGTTGGCGAGCTGGCCACCTTTTTTCCAATAGAGGAAGGCGGTGAAATCAAAATTCATGTAAGCCAGGTCGAGATTCAGTCCGGATATAAAATCAGGATGAGGATTGCCAATGAAAGTTCTGTCATCAATAGTGATCACGCCATCGGGTTTTCCGTCGGGACCCGACAGGTCTCTATATTTCCAGCCACCGACAAATTTTCCGCTTTGTTCCTGGGTTGCCAGTTCTGCCTCATCATCATAAAATCCATCGATCTGGTATCCAAAGAAACTCGACAAAGGCCTTCCGCTAACCGACCGGTTAAAAGATTCGATACGCTGCCTGTCGCCTTCAAAGAAGGGATCTGCGAGTGTGCCCACCTTGTTGCGATACAATGAGAAGGTCAGACTTGCGTCGTAGCGCAAACCGGTTGGATCGCCACCTTTATATGACACAAAGAGGTCAACTCCCTTGTTGTTCATGGACCCGATATTTACCGGCTGCTTTGCGATCCTGCCTCCGAACAGACTTGGATCAAGTTCTCTTTCAAACAAAAGATCCGTTGTTTCCCTGTTGTAGAGGTCCAGGGTAATTTGCAGCCTGTTATCAAAAAGCGTCGCATCCAAACCAAGGGATGTTGTGGCCGTTTCTTCCCATTTGATATCAGGATTTGCAATAGACAGATGCCGGACACCAGGAGTAATGTTTGTGTTAGCACCATTGATCGGATAGGCTGCATCGTTGTTGGTCACAAAAGACGTAAGGAAGCCATATGAATTGATATTGTCATTGCCAAGTTTACCATATCCAAATCGAAGTTTGAGATCGTTGAGATAAGGAATATCGCTCATAAAGCTTTCTTCAGAAAGTCGCCATCCCACACCAAACGCTGTGAAGTTGCCGTATTTGTTAGCCGGGCCAAAGGCTTCAGAGGAACCATCCCTTCTGAATGAAGCGCTTAATAGATAGCGATCACGGAATGAGTAATCGACCTTGGCGATCAGGGGCGAATACTTTCTTGCCTTGTATTCGGAGCTGGTGCCAAATGGTGTAGGATTCAGCGTGGCGCCCAGTTGCCAGAATTCGCGGTCAAAACTGAAGTAATTCGTGGTATTACCAGAGATAAATCTTCCCTGGTCCTGAACCATTTCTGTTCCCACCATCACTCCTATCTTGTGCGATTTGCCAAACTCCTTGCGGTAGTTAAGCGTATTATACCAGGTGAGCAGGTAAGCATATCCCTGTCCTTCATTGAAGGTTCCATTTCCTCCCCTGCCTTCGGCATTTTCATACACGGGTGCCAGAAAAACAAAGGTGCTGATATTGCCATAATCGATACCCAGATTCGTCCGGAATGTAAAATCTTTGAGAATATCGATTTCGGCATAAACACTACCTATGATCCCTATGCGCTTATCTGCGGCATCCTTTCTCCTGTCAAGAATTGCGTACGGATTATTCGCGTTGCCAAGGTTAGATCCTCTGGTTCCTGCATAATTTCCTCCTAAATCGAGCACAGGAATAATTGGTTGTTGCCTGTAAGCAAAAGAGAGCGGATTGCCTTCATCCTGGTTTGTGAAAGCATTGGTACCGTCACGAGCAATAAAGTTTGCCTGGAAGTATTCCCCAATGCGGATCTTGTCCTTGATTTTAAAACTGGTATTGGCACGCACCGAATACCTTTTGTATCCCGTAGTGTAAATGATGCCTCTCTGATCGAAATAGTTTAGTCCAAACAGGTATTTTGAATTTTCGGTCCCGCCGGAAATATTCATCTGTTGATTGTGTATGGGAGCCTTCTGCATGATCGCGCCGATCCAGTCGGTTCCCTGCTTGTTTGCGGGGACTATCTGATAGGTGCCGGGACCATTTACATCGAAAAGGTCGAGCTTGTATTTAGAGGGATCAGCCGCTGGATCACCTTCCATGATGGCACCCGACTTGCCTCCGGGCTGGCCCCCTCCGGCATAAATATAATCGGGAATGATAGGCTGAGGACTTTTTCCTGTCGGCCCGGCATACTGACCATGCGCGAAATTACCATCGGCATCAAGATTCCCTGCGTTTTCCTGAAGTTTGAAAAGATACTGTCCATATTCTTCGGTATTCATCAGGTCCAATCTCTTATCAAACCTCTGCCAGCCATAGTAACTTTCATAGTTAATTTTTGGTGGCCCGGTCTTGCCCTTCTTTGTTGTAATGATGATCACTCCTCCCGCAGCAGCTGAACCATAGACCGAGGCTGCTGAAGCGTCCTTGAGAACCTGCAGTGATTCGATGTCACCCGGATTAACATCGGAGATAGAAGTTACCCTGGTTCCATCCACCACATAGAGTGGTTCATTGTTTCCGAATGTGCTGTAACCATGAATACGGACATTTGATCCTGCACCTGGTATCCCGGATGTGCCCACCGTAAGCCCTGCTGCCCTACCCTGTAACAAACTTTCCACATTTGACCCTGGCGCTGAAACCAACTCTTTTGTATTGACAACAGTCACCGAACCAGTGATGTCCTTCTTCGCCTGCGAACTATAGCCGGTCACTACCACTTCATTCATCGACGAGGTCATGGCACGCAGTGAAGCATTAACGACACTACGATTAGCTATGGGCTCTTCGAGAGGCTCAAAGCCGATATAGGTAAATATGAGCGTTGCATTAAGATTGGGAACAGTGATGCTGTACTTTCCGTCGGAGCTTGCGGAGGTCGCGTTCCGGCTGCCCTTGATTGAAATAGTGACACCGGCTATTGGAACTTTTGTTGAATCATCGGTGATTGTTCCCGTAACCTTTTGCTGCCCCGATACGATTCCTGAGCATAGAAGAAAACAGGAGATGATCCCTGTTGAAATCAGGATAGAGTTTCGACTCATAGATAGTGTTTTTGGTTATGAAAAATAATGGCATAGAAAAGGCATTGAGGCTGAATTGGCAATAGCCAATGACAGCCAAACAAAATCAAAAATATCCGGGTGGCGGAGAAGGGGGTCGAACGGTGGCTTTCTGTAAAGAAAGTAAGGCTGGGGGTGTTAAATTAATTGTAAAATGAGTTTTATTTTTTTCACTGCCAATTATTTTTTTGTATTAATATAATGAGGTAGTCGACAGTATCTGTCTTCATCGATAATATTTATTTCAACGAAACAACCGTCCATGCACGCCTCTATTCAACATTAAATTAAATCACCTGGATTGTACAGCGGTTGCTTAATCGAATAAAATTGAATGATAAATAATCACATGAATTTTGTGCATTCAGGACGAACGCCAGAATAAATGCTTCGACCGCAACCCCATAAAGTTAAAATTGGGTATGCTCTTTCACTTCCACGAAGTTTAAGAGATGATATTAAACCCCCCGCTCCGCGTTTTTTGTTTTGCTCTCGGGGTTTATTCCTGCTTCCTAACAGCTATACAAGCTTTCAGGGGGTGTGCTTCTCAGCAAACCTGCGACCAATGAGTTTTGTCGGATCAGGTGCACACTACAACTTAAAAGTAAAACTGGCCACAATATTTCTCGGTTCCTGGGGATTAACCGACCAATAGCCAATATAATAGTCCTTGTTAGTAAGGTTATTCATGTTCAATGTTATGCCCAACTTGTCTGAATTGTAAAATAGACTTGCATTTAATACGGTGTAGGATGGCAGGAAAAAATCTCCGGTGATCTTACTGTCTACTACCTTGTATGTTCCCGCATAATTGCCTCCGAACCCAAAACCAAAATTGCGCAGGCTGCCCTGGGAGATTTTATAAGTGGCCCAGAAATTTGCAAGGTCGTTAGGACCCTGTCCTCCCGGGCTGCGTCCCGGAGTGGTATAAAAATCATTTTCATCACCTTGCAGTACTTTGCAATTGTTGTGGCTGTAGCCGGCAAGCAGATTAAACCCCTTGAGAAGATTTGCATTCACTTCTACCTCAAATCCCTTACTCTGCACTTCTCCTCCCTGGAGGGAATTGTAAAAATTTTCCGGATCGCCGGTTACCCGGTTACTTACTTTGATATCATAATATGAAAGCGTGCCATTCAACCTTCCATCAAATAAATTTGTCTTGATCCCAAATTCCAGCTGATCGGCATGTTCGGGCTTGAATGATTTGATACGGGGGTTAGAGCCATCCGGATCCGCAACCTGCGCAGGAGGAACATTCACAAATCCATTCATGTAATTCGCGAACAATGATAACTTATCCAGGACAGGTTGATAAACCAATCCGAATTTTGGTGATACCGAGGTCTGATGATAATCATCTGTATCATCACTCTTCTCACCCTTACTCTTGAAATAATCAACCCTTACGCTGGCCATGGCTAGCAATCCGGGAGTAATATTAAAGACGTCAGAAATATACGCGCTGTAAGCGCTGTTGGTGACATTGCTATTACTGCCTCCGGTGCTGCCAAGCAGGTTGTCGACAGAAGCTTTGGTTAGATACACGGGTGGTAGTGAATCACCGGTAAAAGGGTCAACGAAATTCTCACCGCCCTGGGGGGTCACATTCCGGATAAAACCGTACCCGGAACTGTTGTCGACATTGTTTCGGGTGAATGCGTCAAGGCCAATGACCACCCGGTTCCTGAACGTACCCAGGTTGAAGTCGCCGGTGAAATTCTGCTGGAAATCAGAAGTAGTGATGGTGCCCTGCTGGTTGCTGATGTAATGCCCGTAATTATTCGTGCCGGTTACATCCGGCCACAGATAGGCATAATATCCATCTGACTTCGATACACTACGCGCAATGACCGTTTGAGATGACCAGTTGGGTGAAAGTTTGTACAGCATCTGGCCCTGAAAATTCATCCTCGGTGTTTTGATAGTAAGGTCATTGCTGGTAAAAGACAGGTCGTTGTTCAGTTTCAACTCCTGCAAATTTTTAAATGGAAATGGATCTTCCCGGTTGGTGTGAAAAAAGATCGGTGCTACGGCTCTCTCCTCGCTTAATATTTCCGTCAGGAACTGAAATTGGAGTCTTTCATTGACCTCATAGGACAAGGCCGGCGCAAAGAAAAGCGATTTTTTAAAACCGGCGTCCTGGAAGCTATTCTCGCTGTGATAAGCAGTATTGATCCTTAGTGCTATTTTCTCTGACTTGCTCAAGGGCATATTGATATCTGCCGAAATCCGGTTCAGGCCAAAACTTCCTGACTGATATGAGAACTCACCACCAAAATGATCGTATGGCTTTTTTGTGACGGTGTTAATCAACCCGCCATAGGCGATAAGACTGCTGCCGAATAGGGTGCCCGTGGGCCCCTTGATTACTTCGATACGTTCGATGTCGGCGGGGTCGAGATTGCCACTGGTAAGGCCAGGCAAACCATTGTACATGGTCGGCTGCGATTCCAGACCTCTTAATGCAAAATAGGAAGCGCCATCGCCATAGGCTCTTCCGGTAGATTCCCAGGTTCTGGAGATGCCCGGAACATTTTTCAACGCATCGTCATAGCTGGTGACCGCCTGCTGTTTCAGAATCGCTGAAGAGACTATGCTGTACACCTGCGGGTTTTCCATATCCTTCAAGGGCAGTTTGGCGACATACTCGGATTCGGATCTTCTGCGGTTGGTGGATATCACCACCTCTTTTAACTGCCGTGCATTTTCTCTCAAGATTATTTGCGGCACAGTAGTCGTTTCACCGGCCCGCACCTCGATCTTGATTTCGGTGGGTTCAAGGCCGGTAAATGAGGCTACCAAAATGTACCGTCCGGTACGGATCTTACGCAATATGTATTTCCCTGATTTATCGGATGGGGTGACCACAGCCGTTCCCTTTAATGCAATACTGACCGACTCCGCAGGATAGCCGTCGGAGGTGGTGATTCTCCCGGTAATCGAACCCGTCTGGGCAAATGCAGTTATTGAAAAAAACAGAAACAGGCATAAAAGAGTTGTCCTCACATGAGTTGATTTGGAGCGGAAAATTATTCCAACAGGGAGAAAATGGGGTTCTGAATCAGGAAATTCATTTACGCAATCAGAAAAACCTCGTTTTTAGTGGAGATAAGCCTGGGAATCTCTTAAGGGAAGGTCAAAACGAAAATTCCCGATTACGGTAAGTGAGTTTCGTATTGCGTAAGCATTCTGGTGAGGCCAGGCATAATTTTAATAAATGAATACCAACTGCACTTACCAGACCCTCGGTTTCGAGGATGGATTTGGATACATTGTGATGTGTGAACGTTGCCGGTGCCTTCAATTGGGATTGGGCTGCGCGCAGTTCCACTTTGATGAACTGGAATTCAGGAAATTTTGTAACACCGTCCGGGAAATATATAGAGAATCCGCATCACAGGCTTCATCAGACAAGGCCACGATTCTCCTTTCGTCGTCATTTCCTTCGGTATCCCTGCATTTGTCCATCCCCGAAGTGGAAATCCTCCATTGGATGATTGAGGAAGCGGACACCACATTAACTACCAATTCTCTGATCAATTTGTTCAGTCAACATTAGCTATCGACCAATTGCTGGCCGAATATATTCATTCAATATTTTATACTGGATGTCCACAACCGATTGATTAAACCCATGTTCTGCCTTGGGAACAAGGATGAGTTTTTTTGAGGGCGCGGATATCTTTCTGAAATTAACCTGGAAGCTTGCCCGTCAGTCTGCGGGGTGCTGAAAGATAATAATGCCAGAGCAACATGGTAGCAATGGTACGATATGGCTGCCATGCTGCTGTCTGGGCCAAAATCGACTCGCGGTCAATGTTCACAGGCATTGATTTTAATCGTTTCATCGCATTGACAGCAGCCAGGTCGCCAATAGGGAAAATATCCGCCCTTTGCAGAGCAAAAATCAGGTAGATGTCAACCGTCCAGTTCCCGATCCCTTTTAATGCAGTGAGCCTGGCACGAACAACTTCATCCGGGAGATTTTCCATTTCAGCAAGATCGAGTCGCCCATTTACTATCTCATCCGCAAGACTCCGGACATAGGCGGTTTTTTGCCGGCTAAAATAACAGGCCCGGCAATCCGCATCGGATAGTTTCAATATGTGCTCAGGAGTAATTTCGGTCAGTTTTTCTCGCATCTTATTCAAGGCCGACAAGGCCGAGGCCAATGAAACCTGTTGCTCCAGAATAATATGCACAAGCGTTTCAAAGCTGTTCGGTCTGCTCCACATCGGTGGGTGACCATATTCCCCGATGACCGTGGCAAAGGTTTCATCCCGTAGCGCCAGCTCATTGCAATATTGACCGAAACTATTACTGTCGAATCTGAGCAAGGAAGTTTTTGAAGGTTTCACGCAAAAAAATTTCACGCAAAGCCTGTCTGCCGTAGGCAGGCCGCCAAGAATTCGCAAAGGCGCCAAGAAGGCAGGTCTTTCCTTGCGCCTTTGCGGCCGGCAGGCTTTGCGCCTTTGCATGAAATCTATACCGCCTTGCGTGAAATAAAAAAAATATTTGCGTAAGTGAACACTTACCTTTTACTTTGCGTAAGTAAACACTTACAGATATGACGACGACTGCAAGACGGGATGTATTCCAGGCGATTGCCGATCCCAACAGAAGAAAGATCATCGGCCTGATTGCAAATCAGTCTATGAATCTCAACACCATCGCCGAGGCATTCGATATCAGCAGACCCGGAATCTCCCAACACATTAAAGTACTTAGCGAGTGTGGGCTTGTAGTTGTCAGGAAGAAAGGAAGAGAAAGATACTGCGAAGCAAAACTGGACAAACTGCGTGAAGTGGCCAGCTGGGTTGAACAGTACAGGAGCTTCTGGACCAAACAATTCGATGCACTTGATAAATATCTGAAAGAAGTACAAGCTGTTAAAACCAAAAAGAAATGAAGAATCACGATTTAAAACCGGACCTGGAAATGACGAGAGTCTTTGACGCGCCGAAAAAACTTGTATTTAATGCATTCTCCAATGAGGAGGCATTAGGAGCCTGGTGGGGACCGGCAGAAAGTAAAAACTCCGTGATATCACTCGATTTTACTCCAGGTGGAATCTTTCACTTTAAAATGGACTTTAATGGGAAAATCAGTTATGGGAGGTTTCTGTTTCGCAAAATTCAGCCCTATGATCTCCTGGAATTCACAAATGCTTTCGCCGATGAAAACGCGAATATCATTAAGGCCCCATTTGACATCGACCTGCCGCTAGAAATACTATACCGCTTTACTTTTACAGAAACCGAAGGAAAAACAACCCTGAACGTGACAGCACAGGCGCTGAATCCCACAAACGAAGAACTGATTAACCTAAGATCGATCAATCCCAGCATGCAACAAGGATTTGGAGGCACATTCGACAAACTGGATCTCTATCTAAAAAAAAATAGGAATGAATACAACGGCTGAGGCCGACCCCGAACTTATGCAGGTATTGATAAATATTTAATCATAAAAATCAAATGAGATGAGAAAACTAAAACTTCAGATGCAAACTTCATTGGAAGGATTCGTTTCAACTGGTCCAAATGATGAACAGAAATGGGTAACCTGGGCCTGGGACGAGATCAGGGATTATGTACTGAATCTAATGGACTCCAGCGACACCATTGTTATTGGAAGAAAGCTGGCCGTGGATTATATACCGCATTGGCAGGAAGTGGTAGGAAATCCCAAAGACCCTTTGCATGAAGTCGCTACACGGGTTACGGGCGCAAAAAAAGTTGTCTTCACAAAAACTCTGGCAAACAGCGAATGGAACAATACAGTGCTGGCCAAAGGAAATTTAACCGATGAAATTAATCGGCTAAAGGCCCAACCAGGCAAGGACATCATGGTGTATGGTGGCAGTTCGTTTGCTGCCGCTCTGGTCAGGGAGAACCTGATCGACGAATATCATTTATTTATAAATCCCATCGCCCTGGGGCAGGGGGAGCCGATTTTTGGCCTACTACCGCAGCCATTGAGGCTCACCCTCAAAAACTCAGTCACCTGTAAGAGCGGAATCGTGATACTCAATTACGAACCAAATAGCACAGGAATCTAAGACTTGATTTCTCCCGAACCTGCTGATCACAATTCATCCACCAAATTCCGCAATTCATTACTTGTGCGGCTTTCCCGGTTGTGTATTGCTCCCATATTTGTTGTCACAATAACACCAATCAAAATTACCGACAATGAATTCCGACAGAGCACTTTACACATCAAACGATTATGAACAAACTTCTATTCCGCAGGTGGGAGAAATCACTACTGGCTTAGACGCCAGGGTCAATTACAGAAACGTGATACATTTCCTTATCATGGCCATGCTGGCTGCCTCCTCATTTTTTGTCCTTTCTTTCACGGTAGCCCGAAAAATTGGGGACGACTTTCTAAAGCAGCTGGGTATCTCGCAACAGGACGCCAATGGCATGATCACGAACAGTTTTCTTGGCAGTTATTTTGACCAGTATGGCGTCCGGAATGCAAAGAATATTGCAAGTGGGGATCGTGCTACCATTGTGAAAGATCTGCTCATCTACACCAAGGCACATGTGAACAGCAGCGATTTTATCAGGGAATACAATACCCTTAAAGAGAAGAACAAGCCCAAATTTGAGAAACTTGCCACTCCTGATGAAGTCCAAAAGAACCTCATCGAACAGTCAAGGAAAATGGTAGCCGACATGGAGAAAAACGGAAAAAATGCAGACGCCTCCATCCAAAAGGTGTATGACGAAATGCTTACAAATGCCAGGAAACAACTCAAAGAAGTTGAGGATCCGAATTATAAATATTTCCTCAATTACAGGCAACACTATCCTGAAATGGTCAAATCGCAGGAAGCCGCGAACAAGGGCGTGATGGATGAATGGGAAAAGAAATACCCCGCCGATCATTTGCAATTCATAAAGACAAGACTCAATCAATTCCTTGAAGTGACTGCAGACATCAGCTTTGACGCCCAACTATTTGAGAAGAACGGCAAAAAATATTTCGTAGAAAAACAGTTTGAAAACAAGGGCAACCAGTGGAAGATGGCTTTCCGTGCCGGAAAAGAAGTGGTGGAACCGGCCAGGATATTTGTACAGCAGTGGCTGGAAGAAATAAAATAAGAGACGGAGCAAAGCCAATCAGTGCGCAGAAACAGAGCGAAGAGCGTTCGCACTTCGCTCTTCGCTCTGACTTATCGGGGGATTTTTCTTTTTTGGAAACATATCATTCCGACTCCCTACTTTCCCATCCATTTCTTGAAGTCCGCTACTTTTTCCCTGCTAACCAGGGCCTCCTTGTCCACCACGGGTTTAAGATTCAGAATCAGCCGGTTGCCAAAATAATCGTCAATTTTATCGATGCTTGGAATGGAGACAAAAAAGGACCTGCTGATGCGGAAGTATTGTTCCGGATCCAACAACTCCTCAAGGTCATCCATGGTGTAGTCGATGATGAACTTTTTATTGTCGTTTGTTTTGAAGAAGTTCAGCCGCCCGTCGCTGTAGAAATAGGCAATGTCCTTAATTTCCACGCTCAATAACTTTTGCCCGTTCTTAACCAGGAATCTTTTGCGGTATTCCCGTGGTTGCAATTTCTGCTGCAGTTCCTTAACCAGGCTGTCCATATTGAACCCCATCGTGTGCTGGCTCTTGAGTGCATGAAATTTCTTCAGGGCATCCTCGAGATCCTCCTTTTGAACAGGTTTCAGGAGGTAATCAATACTGTTGACCTTGAATGCCTTCAGTGCATATTCGTCATAACTGGTGGTAAATATCACGGGACTCTTCACCTCCGTCAAATTAAATATGGCGAAACTCTGCCCGTCCGCAAGCTCGATATCCATCAGGATCAGGTCGGGTGCCGGATTTTGCTTCAGCCATTCCACCGAACTCTTAATACTGTCTGTGATGCCTACAACAGTGCTGTCGCTGTCAATCGCAGCCAGCGTCTTCTGAAGCTTTTTTACTGCCAGTTCCTCGTCCTCTACTATTAATATTTTCATGGTTGGTCTAGATTTTTACTGTTGATTTATTTTTGCAAAGTGGTAGTACGGCCATAAAATTTTTCTCTCCTTCCACTATTTGAAAACCGTCTTCCTGCAGTAACTGGTATTTTGAGCGGATATTCATCAACCCGATCCTGGTTGATCTTTCCTTAACCTGCTTACGCTGAAGATTGTTGTTCACTACAAGCTGCATGGCAGGAGTGGTAAAGATCTCGATCACCAACGGCTGCTGCCGGCTAACCACGTTGTGCTTCACGGCATTCTCCACCAGTAGTTGTAAACAGAAAGAAGGCAACAGGCAGGAGTAATATTCCTTGTCTATTTCCATATGTACCTGTAATGCATCGCCATGTCTGGTTTTAAGCAATTTGAGATAACTTTCAATAAACAATATTTCACTTTGCAGCGTGGCGACCCCGTCCCTGTTAGTGTTCAACAGGTATCGGTAAACCTTACTCAACTCATCCAGAAAGATCTCCGCGTTTTCCTTGTCTTCAGTGATCAAACTGGACAGCGTATTGAAGCAGTTGAATAGAAAATGGGGATTAACCTGACTTTTGAGATTTTCGAACTCCTGTTCTATACTCATCTGCTGAATCAATTCCTGTTCAGTCAGTGATTCTTTGTACTTATCGATGATGTAGACCACTTCCCAGAGGGTTTCAAAGATCAGGTTCACTACAAGACCTATCAGCAAACACCACTTTAGATCGTCGAGAGTAAGACTGTACCCCAGTATGTGAAAAAAATGATAGATTAATAGAATCACCAGCACCGAAGGTGACATGACGAGTAAGTAAATAAACAACTTGAGAAAGACCCTCTTTCCGGTTTGGTTCAAATCAGGATACCTGCTTTTTATCCAATGATCGTACTGGTAATGCATGTACCAGGAGAGATAGCCCAGAGCAAAGATCAGAGGAAAGGAGAACAGCCATATGGTCCAGTCGGTGAAAATCCTCTCCTTGAACATCACGCGGTTGATCAGGACATCAATAAATGGCATCGAGATCAGGAATCCGTATAACTGGTATACCGGTGGTTTATATACTCTCATATGCCCACCTCCTTGTTTGACATCAGAGGAAGAAAGATCTTTCTTTCGCCGGAGGTTTCTTCTACACGAACATCTGCTACATGCAGCAACCTGTATTTGGTGATCAGGTTGTCAAGTCCTTCCTCGAGGCCAATGCCATCGTTTCTGTCCCTGGTCTGCACCGTATTTTTGATCACCAACCCGTCTTCACCCACGCTGATGGATAACAACAATGGCGACGACTTGCTGGCGGAGTTAGTATAGATGATATTTTCCAATATAACCTGCAGGCTGAGTGGTGGAAGGAATTTTTGGCTCATGTTGCCGTTAACCTCAATATTGGCCTTTATGGCCTCCCCAAATCGAACATTGGTAAGAAAAAGATAGGAGCCGGCAAATTTCAATTCATCCTCAAGGCTGACCAGCTGATCATCAGCGCCACGGAGCATGTAGCGATGCACCTTGGTCATCTCATCAAGGAAACGCTCAGCCTTTTCCTCATCTTCATTGATAAGTGATGAAAGTGAGTTGAAGCAATTGAATAGGAAATGTGGGTTGATCTGGCCTTTCAGCCCCAATAATCTTGTCTTCTGATAAGCATTTCTTAGTTGCTCGGTTTCAGTTACTGAAGCCTTCCATCTGTCCCAGTTTACAATCCCTTCGTTTAAAAAAGTAATGACCGTACTGGCCAGGCAGCCAAACGCCATTGCCCACCAGAAATTGGCGCTTATGGCTGTACAATCGGCAGGTTTGATGAGGCGATAAAAATCGTACATACCCGTAACCAGGAGAATGTTCATTAAGTAAAAAACCGGCAGCATCACTCCTATCCGCCTGAACAGATCATGATTGGCAGGAAACCGTTTCTGGATCAAAACGGCGACGACCCCAAAAATGAAATAAGCACAGAACAGGTAAAGCGCAGACAGGCAGAAGGGAACAATGAAGCTCTTTACCCCGGTAAATAGACATTCCCCAAACAGGATGGAGTTCATTCCTGTGATATAGGGAAGAATTACCCATAAGAACACCTGCAGTTCCTTATCACTGTATCTTTTCGAGGCCATGTCTTTTGAAGTTATGAAAATTGGGTTGATGTCTGAGCGGCCAAGGTATAGACTGGAGGATGGGTGTATGAATTGAGGAAAAAGGTGGATGAATTGTGTTAACCATTAAGCGCGGACTTCAAGCAAAAACCAGGTTCCTGCCTGATCCGTTGCTATGTCAACAGTGGCATGGATTGAAGCGGCCCTGGACTTAATTTCATCCAGATATTTCGAACAGATATTGTCGTTCCGTGGCAGTTCAACGCCTTCGGAAAACACCTTGAGCTGCAGCAGGGACCTGTGGTGGTCGAGTTGAACAGTATGTTTGGGCGACTCCAACACCTCAATCACAATCAGCAGGATTAATTTATAGATGGTGATGAATTCCAGACGGGTCTTCATATCGAGTTTCAGCCTTGACACGGCCTCAGCTGTTTGCAGACTGATTTCCACATTATATTTATTTCGCATGGCCTCAGCCACTTCCTGCAGGCGCTCAACAGTTTTCGACATGGTATCGTTTGCGGGATCGATGCTCCATAAGACATCATTCATAGCAATGACCATATTCCGGCTTTTATGCTGTATCTCCTGCAGGTACTCCTTTGCCTGTTCAGGCTGAGCTTGCGATTTCATTGAAGCGATCTCACTAAGTACATTGATATTACGCAACGTGGTATTGACATCCTGGTGCAGGTTAGCGGCAATAGATACTCTGACCTCCTGTTCATTTCTGATCCGCTGGATCCGCTGACGGTCTACCCAGTAGAGAAGTCCGATCAGGGCAAGTCCAAAAATGCTGTAAAACCACCATGTTCGATAGAAAGGCGGGTTGATCTCTATCGATAAGGGGAAAAGGGCCTCATGGGTACGGCCTTCCGAATTAATTGTATTGAACAGGAATTCGTATTTCCCGGGAGCGAGGAAGGAATACACTGCCTCATTGTTCCGGCTTCCTGCCGTCCATTCGCGGTCTACACCATCCAGTTTGAATTGTACCGGAAATTCACTGGTATAAGTGAGGGTAGAAAATTCAATGGCCAGTGAATTATCGTCATGAGCGAGTTCCAGCTTTCCAAGCCGCATCACAGAATCTACATTTATGGACCTGTTCCTGACTTTCAGGTCGGTGATCACAGGTTTTGGAAATGCCGTGTTGATTTTGACCTCCGATGGATTGAATACCAAAAACTGACCCGAGGATCCGAACATCATGGTTCCCTCAGGTGAATAAAATGAGGAGGAAAGAATGAAATAGTCATTCCGGATGCCGTCATTCCGATTGAAGCCCGCAAACACCCTGGTCTTAATATTCACGCGGTATAAATTACTTGATGTACTCAACCATAAATTTCCCTGCCCATCCACTTGCATGGAACGGATCTCTCCGGAAAGGGTTTGATCTGAAGTGAGGAAAGAGGTTTGGTTCCGGAGCCGGTTGTATCGCAATAAATGGGTAGCAGTTCCGATTAACATCAGGCTGTCGTTATATTCAAGCACTTGCATTATTTCGTCGTCCGGCAACTGGTATTGTCCTGAACCGCGGTTGTGAAAATGCATGATTACGGAATCAGTACGAGCATCCACCACATACAACCCGTACCCCACTGTTGAAATCCAAATGAAATTCCTGCTGTCAGCAAGTATATGCCAGATCTGAACTGAAGGTATAGAAGTGAATTTCACGAGTCCATCATCGAAACGCTGCTTTCCCTTTTCAGCGTTCCATTTATAAACACCTGAACGATGTATCCCCAGCCAAAGATTTCCCTGCCGATCTTCAGCGATTTGTCGCACACCTTTGTTTTCGAGAATTGGAGGATTGAAAAAAGTGGCCACCCGCTTTTCCGGGTTATACTCATAGAACCCCGGATTTGTGCCAAACCAGAGTTTCTTCCCGTCGCGGGAAGGTTCCATCTCAAAAAAATGAAGAGAGTTCTTGTCCTCAATTCCCTTTATGCCAAGTGGGATCTCTTTATAATCCTTGTCGAAGCGATATAGTCCATCAGTCCAGAAGTTAACCAGTAAGCTCCCATCCTTCTCCCGGAAAAAACTGGTAGCGCTTCCATCTCCTTTGCTGCCTGTTTCCCTGCTGATATGGTCGAGGTTGGAAAAAAACTGCATGGACGGATTGAAACAGAACATTCCATTGTTACCGGTTCCAATCCACATATTCCGTTCCCTGTCTTCAAACAAAGCAGTAATATAACGGTAATCGATGCTTCGTTCACTTTCATAGCCGGAAGGGATCAGCTCGAAACTCTTCGTTTTTTCTACAAAAAAACCGAAGGCCTTGTATCCGCGTATCCAGATCGTTCCATCCTGCTGTTCCAGGAATCCGTTCACGTCGTAATAACTTTTGAAAGTAGAAGCAAAACCATATTTGTCCAGAACAGTCGAGCAACTGTTCAGATCGAAACAATACAAATAAGCATACTTCGAATCCCTGCTGGTGAACCAAAATCTGTTTTTCTTATCAAAGTATAAGTCGGAAACCAGGCCGACAGTCTTAAACTGTTCTATCACCGGTTCATTGGCTGCATTGTGCCCAGCAAAGCTGACATGCCGGGTCGCGGCATTGAATATAGCCAGCCCGATGCCCTCCACACCCAGCCAATAGTTCCTGGTGCCCGGCTGTTGCCTGATGTCGTTGATCTTCCACCTGCTGTCGAAAGATATGACATTATTCGATGGTCTGAATTCATTAAGCCGCTCATTCCAGGTGAGCAACTCGTGGCCTGATAAAAGAAGGAATATATTACCGGATTCATCTGTGATCAGCTTCTTTACCGGAGCCTTAAGTGATAACGCGTTTTCGGGTTTTATGGCTGCCGATGTATAGCTAAAATTGCTCGTATTGAATATCCCCGCCTCTCCGTTCGTTGTCAGCAACCAGAGGTTTTCCTTCTTGTCAATGAGCAACTGAATTATCTGGTTGGCCGGGATAGAAAATGGATTGTTGAAATTCCGCCGGAAAGTCTTGTATCTTATTCCGTCATATCTGACGAGCCCATCATTGGTGGCGATCCAGATGTATCCCGTTGTATCCTGTTTAATATCATTGATCTGGTTAGAAAGGAGGCCATTGTCAGTGCTGTAATGTTTGAATGAAAACCCCTTTGGAGGCTGGGCAACCAATGCAATGCAATAAAAAATACCTACTAGGGCGAAAAGAAATTTTGACAAGGGGTTCAATTTCCAATGTCAAAAGTAAGAAAACCCTGGCCTTAAACCTCCCTGCCGTTGGCGGTTTGACGCAATTGACATCCCTGGCGTCATAATTCGTTCCCAACGCCAGGGGTTGAACCCGGTTGGTTTCGGAAAGCCACCAGCCTACCCGCAGGCTGGCTGCCTACCGACAGACAAATCATCTGCCGGCAGACGGCTCTCGCAAAAAACGATTTAGATTTATTTTGCGTCCGCGCCTTCTGTAGGTCGCCCTGCCTTTATTGTTTGAACCTGGTTTGAGTAGAAACATCTGCACTCAACACTCATTTGAAATTTCCGGGACCACTCCGACCTCTTCAGACCAGTTGAGACTTTTGTTTCCGGTAGATGATCCTGCTTTCACCAAAGAGCTCACTCATGTATTTATCCAGAAGGACGTGAGGGTTGTATTGGGAAAACTCCCTGGCCAGTTTGCACACATTGCGGGTATAGGTCTTGTCACTGATCAGTGCCGTCACGGCTCTTTTGATTTGTATGGGTGAGGGCATTTCCGTCTTGAGGTTGATTCCCAGTTTGAAGTAGCCAACTCTCGCGCAGATCTCGTTCTTGCCTTCATGAATTCCTGCCACTACCATGGGCACTTTGTTCATAATTCCCAGCATCACTCCGCCATATCCACCGTTAGTGATGTAGGCATCGCAAAAAGGAAGAATGTCCGCAAAAGGAATAAAATCTTCGATTATAAAATTCTCCTGTGGGTACATATCCCGAAGCTCCTGCGTTTGACTGCCACCGGTAGTAGCGATGACCAATGTTTTGGTGTTTTTGTACGCCTCCAGTGTAGGAACGATGATCTTGTTTACATCTTTTTCCACGGTACCCTGGGTTACGAGCACGATATTATCATATTGGAAGCGTGTCTGAATACGATAGGGCCGATGCTGTTTCTGAGAATAAGGAAGGAGGGGACCGATGAACCGGATATTGCTGCGAAGGTCGCTACGCTTATATTCAAAGCCCGGTGAACCACTCTGCAGGACGAGGGTTGAACGCCTGGTGAGCTCATCGAAGAGAAATACTTCGCTTTCAATGCCATATTCTTTCAACGTTGCTTTTGACATCCTGTTAGAAGGTCCGAACAATATGTGATGCGCAACAAAGCGGAGGATGTCCTGTTTCCTGCGACCAAAAAAATTCTTTGAGGGAGTTAAGCCAAGGCCGGAGGGCGCGAGGTCTTTCGATGTGTCATTTAAAGGAAATACCCCAACCGAGAATACAGGTTTATGAAGCAGTTCCTTTACGTAAGGGACACCGACAAATGCCACATCTGCGATCATCAGGTCAAAATCAAATTCTTTATTGATCTCAACGATATCCCGGTAATACAGTGGCCCTTGTTTGATAAATACATTCTGGATGTCGTGATTCAGCTTTTTTACCTGGTTGTGGATCTTTTTGCGTTCGGGAAAAAGTGTTTCGAGACTTTCCTGGTTAATCTGCTGCGCCTCAACAAATGGGTAATGATGAATATTTAATTTCCTGAGTTTATCGGCATAGAAATCCTGGACATACCACCGCACGTCGTGCCCCTGGTCTTGCAGGTGTATGGCAAGTCCGGTGAGTGGACTAAAATGACCGTCAAATGGTGCGCAAGCGAATAGAATTTTTTTAGGAGTCATGATCGTTAAATAGTTAATACTGTTAGTGATTAGGAGCTGAAATTCTTGATATGATCTGTAGTTGAATATCAATTTGAACTACCTGAGTTCCGCGATGGTACGGGGGGCAGGTACTTTGTTCTCAACGGGTTTTGTCGATTTGAGGAAGGCAAAGATGTCCCGGAGGTCTTCATCCGACAGATGTTTGTACTGTGTCCAGGGCATTGGCGGCAGGAGGTCGCGGCCGTTTTTCTGGCCCTTATATTTTCCTTCTCTCAGGGCAGTTTTGAAATTCTCAAATTTCCAGTTGCCCACACCCGTCGCATCGCTGGTTAAGTTGGCGCTGAACGAAGCACCCCATGGCCCCACAGCGGAGGTTCCGGTAAATCCAAGAAGTATCCAGGAACCGAGAACGCTGGTGTCAACTTTTGGAATTGGCATTGTTGATGGGTGACCAGAAAGTCTGCGGTCGAGATCAAGTTCGGGACCATTTGGGCCAAAGTTCTTGGGAGAATGACAATCGTCACAACCCATGCTGGTGACGAGATAGTCGCCGTGTCTTGCCTGCGCAGCAGTGTAGGAAAAGCCTGTTTCATCGGTGATGATTTCAGTTTCTCCGTTGTTTCCCTGGCAGCAGACCAGTGCGCAACTCAGGGAGAGCGCCAGTGATGTCATAATTACAGCCGACTTCTTCATAATGTAACTTTTGATTGTTTTGATTTGTTGTACAAACTAACAGTACTGCTTAGTTGCCGGCAATCCATTGCTGAATGGATTGAAGAAAACTATTGATGAACTGTTGATTTCCTGACCATCGATATTTATGACCTGGGTTTTCCGGATCGTTGAATTGTCCCTGTTCCTGTCACGGACAAGGCAGGTGATAAATACAGATAAGAATACAATGAGAATGGATAATACCTGGACGCTGAAAGTGATTTTCTGTTTCATTTTGAATGAATGTTTATAGTTGATTAATTGTTTCCTATTGACCTCGTATCATGCTTGCAGACAGGGCAGGTCGCACTGACCGTCCTTCCATAGTACAGTGCGGCCGTGATGACCAGCGACATACAGAGCAGATAAGTGATGAGTTGAATAACTTGCCGTTTCATTTTTTTTTCGCAAATGTATAGGCATTCAAAAGCCGCGTCAATTCAGCATTGCATGAATTGAAGAAGGACTTGTGTGAGATGTAAAAAACAGGTTACGTATTGTGAGAATCAGAAAGAGAAACAGAAAGAGAATGAATGACACCGATCTAATCATTGCGAACAGCATTCGGGAGAACACCTCACATCTCATCATTTGAAAATTTAGCTGTAGAAGTGGCTTACCCCTATTCTTCTTTCTCTTTCTCTTTCTTTCCTCTTTCTCTCGAACCCGGAGAAATTCTGTACCCGGCAGCCTCCAAACGCAACCTTGTGGGATAAGTGTTCGTATCCCCACTATCTGTAGTCCGACTCTGAAAGCTCCTCTTTTCTGATTATCCACTTTTAAATTTCCCAGTATGAAAAAGTTTGCCAAAGCTTTCAACCTACCAAAATTCAGTTCCTTTTTTCTTCTTTTTCTGAGCTTATCCCTGATCATTGCCGGCTGCCGAAAATTCGACCAGCTCGTGCGGTTAAAACATTTTGAGCAAGTCAACCTGGTTGACAACAACCACGAATACAATGCGCCAAACACCGACACTACCCTCGTTAATGCCTGGGGGCTTGCTTTCAACTCCGGTGGCGTAGCCTGGGTGGCTTCCCAGGGCGGACATGTAAGCCAGGTCTATGATGCAGAAGGGGTAACTCTCAGGCCTCCTGTTCATATTCCCTCACCCGCCGACACCATCGGAGGCAATCCCACGGGTATCATATTCAATAGTGGTTCGGGTTTTGTGCTGCCAAACGGCGCAGCCGGCCGATTCCTCTTTGTTGGAGTCGATGGCGTATTGTCTGGCTGGAACCCAACAGCTGGTGGCAAAGCCCTGTTAATCCAAAACAATTCTGCCACCTCGGCCTATACAGGGTTAGCCATTGCTACCTGGGAAGATAGCTCCTATCTATATGGTGCCGATTTCAGGGCGGGAAAAATTCAGGTTTGGGATCAGCAATTCAACAACGTAGCCATGGGCTTTACAGATCCGGCACTGCCTGCCGGTTTTCATCCCTTCAACATCCAGGCGGTTGGCGACTGGCTTTATGTGATGTATGCCAAGGTTGGACCTGATGGTCGCGATGAGCCCGGTCCGGGACTTGGCTATGTCAGCATCTTTAAACCCAATGGCGAATTTGTAAAGAGGTTCGCTTCAAAGGGCCCATTGAATGCCCCATGGGGTGTGGCAAAAGCGCCTGCTTCTTTCTTTAAAGGCACCACAGATTCATTGATGAAAACGACCAACGAGGACGCCATCCTGGTTGGAAATTTCGGCAATGGCTATATTAATGCCTACACCTCTGAGGGCGATTTCATGGGTCAACTCAGAAGCAAAGGATCAGCCATACAAATTGACGGCCTGTGGGCAATTACTTTCGCACCATCTGCTTCATCAATTGATCCCGGAAGACTATACTTTACTGCCGGGCCCGAAGAAGAAACGGAGGGGTTGTTCGGTTACATCATTAAGAAAGACAATTAAGATTTGTAATTCCCGGAGAAATAATACAGTATGTCAAGGGTTCCTGCTGATAAGTAGGAACCCTTTTTCTTTTCTGAGGGAGTATGATGACCTCAAACTGATGGATGATTTCTTTCTCATCTTGGTATATTGCAGGCTCAAAATTGTTTCCCCCTGCTCCCGGCCATAGCATCGGATCATGATCCAGGGATCTGCAAATACATATCGAATGAGTAAAAAACCGGGAATACTTCAATTATTAAGACCATACAGAGGATTAGTCATCGTGCTATTGTTGTTCACTCTCCTAAGCAATGCCCTGAATCTTGTTCTTCCCAGAATAATAGCAGACAGTATTGACGACTTCACCGCTGGTAAATTCGTCCTCGAGCCGGTCCTGTGGATATTCTCCGCAGCAGTCTTCTGTATATTTCTGTTCACCTATCTCCAAAGCATCATACAAACTTATACTTCTGAGCGCGTGGCGAGGGACCTCCGAAAACGCTTGTCGGACAAGATCTCTAAACAATCGGCAGATTATATTCAGCAGGCCAATCCCTCCAAATTACTGACGAACCTTACGGCAGATGTCGATTCCATCAAAATGTTTGTGTCACAGGCGATTGTGGCGATTATCTCATCTATTGTTATAATCATTGGATCAAGCATACTGCTGCTTTCTATCAACTGGAAACTGGGGCTTTGTATCATCGCCATCATCCCGCTGATTGGTATTACATTCTACCTGGTGTTGAAAAAAGTAAGGGCGTTGTTCATACAGAGCCGGGCAGTGATTGACAGGCTGAATAAAGTAATCAATGAAAGTATTCTTGGCGCCGCGCTTATCCGGGTCGTCAACTCACAGCAACCTGAGTACAACAAATTTCTTGAAGCCAACACCAGTGCAAGGGACCTGGGACTATCCATTCTAAGGTTGTTTGCGGGATTGATCCCGGTGATCACATTCACAGCGAACCTGGCCATGTTGACCATACTTGCACTTGGCGGTCATTTTGTGATTACCGGCAGTATGAGCCTCGGCGATTTTGCGGCATTCAACAGTTATCTGGCTCTGCTCATTTTTCCTATACTGGTCATCGGCTTTATGAGCAATGTGATCGCACAGGCCTCGGCATCTTATCAGAGGATCAGCTCGGTCATTGAAACACCCGATATTCCTGAGCAGGGAACGGTCAGCGCCGCCTTACGGGGAGATATCGAACTGAAAAATGTGAATGTGTCGTACGGACAGACCCCGGTACTGAAAGACATTTCCTTTGCTGTTCAGGCGGGCTCAAAGATTGCTGTGATCGGCCCGACTGCGGCAGGCAAAACACAATTGCTTTACCTCCTTACTGGTTTGATAAAGGCCAATACGGGCTCGATAAAATTTGACGGGCGTGATATCGCAGACTATGAAAGTGAATCTTTCCATCAACAGGTGGGCTTTGTTTTCCAGGACAGCATCATCTTCAATATGAGCATCCGTGAAAATATCGCCTTTAGTAATACGGTGACCGACGCATCCCTTTCTAAAGCCATTGATACCGCGGAGCTGGCTGTATTTGTGGATGGATTGCCAGACCAGCTCGGCACCGTAGTTTCAGAACGGGGTGCTAGTCTTTCCGGAGGACAAAAACAACGGATTATGCTGGCACGGGCGCTCGCCCTGAATCCCAGGATCCTCTTGCTAGATGATTTCACAGCGAGAATAGATACAAATACGGAAAAGAAAATACTGGCCAATCTTGAGAACAATTATCCGGGACTGACACTGTTGTCGGTTACCCAGAAGATGGCATCGGTAGAACACTATGACCAGATCATTCTTTTGATGGAAGGCGAGATCATCGCTATTGGGCGGCACGATGAACTGATGCAAACCAGCCCGGAATATGTACAGCTGCACAGTTCACAACAAAGCACCAACACCTATGAACTACAATCTTAACGCTCCGTCGGAAGGGAAACAAAAGGTCAGTACCTACAGCGGGTTGAAGAGTTTGCTGGCACTAATTCCGAAAGAGAAAAATAACCTGACGCTGGCCTTCGTGATCATCCTGCTGAATTCATTCCTTAACCTGGTTGGGCCCTTCCTTATTGGACATACCATTGACAAATATGTGCAGCATAAAGATTTTCATGGCGTGTTGGTCAATTCTTCCATACTGCTGGGGATTTATCTGGTTGGTTTGTTCACCAGTTACTATCAGACCAAACTTATGGGAACGGTGGCGCAGCGCATTCTGTTCACCCTGCGCAACAGGATCTTTGCAAAATTACTGGCCTTGCCCGTCGCCTTCTTCAACGCCAACAAAGCCGGTGACCTGATCTCGAGGGTAAACAATGACACCGACAAGGTGAATACATTTTTCTCACAGTCGCTCATACAGTTTGTAGGCAGTATCGCAACTATGATAGGCGCCGGAATTTTTCTGCTCATGATCAATCTTGAACTGGGCACGGCAACCCTGCTGCCTGGTGTTGCGATCTTTTTGTTCACCAGACTGGTGTCACCCTGGGTGAAAAAAAAGAATGAGGTCAATATGGCCAGTGTAGGGGGGATGAGCGCTGAGATACAGGAAAGTCTGAACAATTTTAAGGTGATCATTGCATTTAATCGCAGAGATTATTTCAGGCAGCGATTCGACAAGGCAAATCAAAAGAATTATCAAACGGCCATCGGTGCCGGTCTCGCGAATAATGTCTTCCTGCCGGTTTATAGTCTGTTTACAAGTGCGGCGCAGTTGGTGGTTCTTGTTTATGGAATCCATCTGATTGCCGCGGGTAACTTTACCATCGGCCTGCTGGTTAGTTATTTCGCATATGCCGTGAATTTCTACAACCCATTGAGACAGTTAGCGGCCCTGTGGGCAAGCTTTCAGGTGGCGATGGCTGCCTGGGACCGTATCGCCAGGGTATTGTCGCTGGAATCGGACATGGTTACTATCGCGGCTCCTAAAGTGGACGCATCCCCCGCGCTGATGGAATTCCGCAATGTGCACTTCAACTACCAGGGAGGAAGAGAGATCCTGCACAACATCAATCTTTCACTGGAAAAAGGAAAGACCTATGCCTTTGTCGGTCCCACCGGCGGGGGTAAAACCACAACCGCTTCACTGATCGCACGCCTCTACGACCCCGGTTCGGGGATGGTGTTTATGAATGGGAGGGACATGCGCAGTTACACACCCGAAGAGCGTTCAAAAATGATCGGGTTTATCTTGCAGGAACCATTTCTATTCAGCGGGACTGTTAAGGAAAATATTCTTTATGGGAACTCAGGATATGAGCATTTTGACAATACCCAGCTGGAACTGGTTATCAGGCAAGCTGGACTGGAGAACCTGCTTGTTACCTTTGAGAACGGCTTAGAGACGAATGTGTCGAATGGTGGAGAAAGCATCAGCCTCGGCCAGAAACAACTGATCGCCTTTATGCGGGCAGTACTTCGTGATCCCGAACTGCTGATTCTGGACGAAGCCACGGCCAATATTGATACGGTAACCGAACAGTTGCTGGATGAAATTCTCAACAGGCTTCCTGCTAGAACAACACGCATCATCATCGCCCACCGGCTGAATACAATTCAGAATGCCGATGAGATCTATTTTGTGAATTCCGGTGAAGTGACGAAAGCAGGGTCTTTCGAGGATGCGATGGAGAAACTCCTGAAGGGAAAACGAGTAAGCTAAGTTCTATTTTTTTCAAACTCTTTCACAAAGAGGAAACCTCACTTACTTTTTTTTACAAAAAAGTAAGACAAAAAAACCTGGCGCTGTCAGAATAAGGCCTAAAATTTTCTGCCTGCCGCTACGGCGAAGGAATGCTCCGATCGGCTGCGGTAATTCTCTTCTGCTGTCGTAACTATCGCCTGTATATTTTTAATCCACATCTTCGCCGTTTTCCGCGGTACTTGAAAATTTTGCTTGCCCGCCATAGCTGCGAAGCAGCGACGGCGGGCGTCGCCCGGCCTTATTCTGAAGGCGCAAATACATGTTCGATCTAGGTTTAATGCACTCCGCTCTGTTTCTTCGCTCTGATTCTTTCTCTTCCTCTTTCTTTTTCTGTTTCTGTTCCTGTTCCCGACTTCGCCAAGGCTTCGGCGGGCGAAGCCTGTTTCTGTTCCTGCCTCTTCCTCTTCCTCTTCCTCTTCCTCTTTCTGTTTCTGCCCACTCCCTGTTCCTGTTCTTGTTTCTGTTTCTGCCACCTAAGTGTTTCTGGCTATTCTCCGGCATAAGGTATTCATTATATGACCAAGACCAAGTGTTGAATTGCAATAAGTTGCTGGCTTTAGCCTTTATAAGGTAATGCGGGTCTTTTGTTATATGATCGTTTGGCTGCTTTTGGGGGCGACCTCAACAGGCTATTCCCAGACGCCGAGCTTAAAATTCGCCCACTTGCGTGTTCAGGCTGGTTTATCCGACAATCGCATTGAAAGTATTTTGCAGGACAGCAGGGGCTTTATGTGGTTCGGCACAAACAATGGCCTGAATAAATACGACGGCTACCAGTTTACTATTTTTAAAAATGATCCGGCCCTGCCAACCTCCCTTAGCGCGAACCGCATACTAGACATTATTGAAGACAAACAGGGCATGCTCTGGATCGCCACAAATTCGGGGCTGAATAGCTTCGATCCGTCCAAAAAAATTTTACACAGTTCCATCCGGAAATCAACCAGGAGTCAGGTTTGACTTCCACACGACTTTCCAGGTACGAAATCGCGAATTTTTGAATTGAATCTCCAATCACCGCATTCAATCTGTAGACCATCGGCCCTTGTGCCCACCGGTCTTTTGTCTACCTCAGTGGAAAATATACAAAGAATGAGGCACCCCTTTTGTCTTCACCTTTCGCGTGTATAAATCCTCCATGATTTTCCATGATTTTCTTACAAAGCGCCAGGCCAATTCCGGTTCCAGAATATTCCTGTTTTCCATGAAGCCGTTGGAACATGGAAAAGATCAGGTCTTCATATTGCTGGTCGAATCCAATTCCGTTGTCGGTAACAACAACCCTCGCATAATTTCCTTCAATAAGGCGTTCAGGCGCGTCTTCAATTTCATCACGGGCGACAACAGTTGAAGATATTCTGATGTATGGCTCCTTGTCGGTGAACTTCAGTGCATTGCTGATCAAATTGGAAAAAACCTGGTGGACCTGCAATGGAACTGCCTTGATGGTTGGGAGTGATTCGCTTTCAATGACAGCATGTTTATCCTCGATCAATAATTCAAAATCAGATTTAATATTTGTCACGACTGTATTCAAATCGACCATGACCTTCTCCTCTCCACCGCTCGAGAGTTTGCTATAATTCAACACCGACTTGATCAGATCGCTCATCCGTTGCGCTGATGTCCTGATTTTGTTAAAGTACCTCAACGCCATCGGTTGGTTGTCGAAGTTCTTTTCAATGACTTCGATAAAAATCTGGATCTTCCTCAGCGGTTCCTGAAGATCATGGGAAGCAACATAGGCGAACTGTTCCAGGGCGCTGTTCTGGGATTCCAGATCGAGCATGTATTTCTTCATTTTGTCTTCTGCCAGTTTTCGTTCAGTCAAATCGCGCGTTACTTTGGAATAACCGAGAACTGTGCCATCAGAGCTGTGAAGTGTGGTAATTACAATGCTTCCCCAGAATACAGAACCGTCCTTGCGCACACGCCAGCCTTCGTGCAGGGCTTTCCCTTTCGTCCTGGCTTCATTAAGCAATTTCTCGGGAAGGTTCTTCGCCCTGTCCTCCTCCGTATAAAATATCCTGAAGCTCTTTCCTAAAACCTCGTCTGAGGAGTATCCTTTGATCTTTTGCGCGCCGGCATTCCAGTTCTGGATTTGCCCTTCATCATTCAATAAGATTATAGCGTAGTCTTCAACTTCAGAGATCATTCGCTGATATCGCTCTTCACTTTTCTGCAGGGCGTCGTTTCTGTGGCGCAGTTCGTCTGTGACACTGTTCACCTGATCTTCCGCCAACTTTAGTTCAGTAAGGTCCCGGGTAACCTTAGTAAAACCTATAAGGTCATTATTCTTATTGTGAAGGGCAGTAAGCGTGATGCTTCCCCAGAATTTTGAACCGTCTTTTCGAACCCGCCAACCTTCATGTAAAGCCCTACCATTGAGAGTAGCTTGCGCGATCAGCTTCTGGGGAAGGTTTCTCGCGCGATCTTCGGGCAAATAGAACACATGAAAAGATTTTCCCAGTATTTCAGATTCCCGGTAGCGCTTTATCTTTTCCGCTCCTTTATTCCAGTTTCGAATAATCCCATCTTTATCCAACAAAATGATTGCATAGTCCTGGACCTCTTCAACCATTTTATGGTAGCGCTCTTCACTTTTCTGAAGTTCTTCGTTCCTGTGGACCAGGTCTTCCGTACGTTCTTTAACGAGTAGCTGTAGTTTTTCAGCCTGAAACTTTTCATCGTCGATGTTCATAGTGGTGCCGTACATCCGCAGGGGATTACCGCTGCGGTCGTAGGTTACCTTGCCATTGACCCTCACCCAATGAAGGGATTGGTCGGGCCATAGGACCCTTGCTTCATATTCGAGGGTCCCCGTCTCAAAGGCATCCTCATGCGCCCGCAACCTTAGTTCACGGTCATCAGGATGAATACGGTCGCCAAAATCACTCTGTTTGAGTCCGGTTGTTTCTGTATAACCAAACATCTGGGCCAGGCGGGCTGAAAAATCAAAATTCGATGCCGGGATATCCCAGTCAAAGATTCCCAATTCGGCAGCCTGAAGAGCAATCTTGAGGCGGATTTCGCTCTCCTCAATTTTTTTCCGGGAATTGATTTGCTCGGTGATATCATCTGCCACTATCATGATCCCTGAAATGGTCCCGTCCTCTTCCCTCAAAGGCTCATAGATGAGCTTTAGAAATACTTCTTCCTTCCTGCCATGGCGTATTATTATAAGAGGTGAATTTTCGAGTACAATTCTCCTCCCCTCTTGCATAACGACTTCCAGCATGTCCTCATAGCCCTGGTTCATGGCTTCCGGTATGGCTTCAAATACAGGTCTGTTCATCACTTCCATTGATGACCTACCCCATATTTGCAGTATCCATTCATTTGCGATCTCAACAATGTAATTTGGGCCACGCAAAATAGCCATCCCCACAGGCGTCTGGATGAATAAATTTCTAAGCTGGGTGTCGCGAAGCATTCTAATCTTCTGACTCTGCAGGACGTTGTCGGTGGTTTCGATGGCCGTTACCAACACACCTTCTACCTTTTTTGCTGCCGAAATTATCGGGGAATAAGAAAAGGTGAAATAGCATTTTTCTTCTATTCCCTTCCTGTTCAGAATGAAAGGATGGTCTTGCAGTAGCTGTGACTCACCATCCGTCAGCACAGTTCGCAGCATTGGGCCGATTTCGTCCCAGATATCAGACCATACCTCCTTCGCGCTGACGCCCAGAGCAGCGGGATGTTTGAGACCGATAATCTTGCTGTAGGCTTCATTATAAATATGAATAAGATCCTTTCCCCAAAGTATAGATATGGCCGACTTTGAGTTGAGGCAGGTGTTAACCATCATCTTCAGGGAATCCGGCCAGTATTTCCGGTCTCCAAGTAATGTGTGCTGCCATTCAAAATCGTCGATCAGATCGATAATTGTTCCTTCTTCACCCAAAACCTTGTGGTTTCCTTTCATGCTTCAATGTTTTATCTTCTCAGCACTTTAGCGAGCGTCTCAACAAATAAGTCCATACTCGGCGGCTTTACGAAAAAATGATTTGCCCCGCGGGCCTTGCCCATTTCAATGATTTTGAGGTCGGAGGAAGTTGAAAACATCAGTATTTCTGATCGATCCAAATGATCGAGTTTTTTTATTTCAACCAGACAGTCCATTCCATTCATTTTTGGCATATTAATGTCCAGGAAGATATAATCAGGAATAAATCCGTTGACCTCACTCAACCGTTTAAGCGCATCGATGCCATCTTTTGCCATATGACAGTTGATATTTTTATCGACCCGTTCTAAGGCCATCAGGAAGAGCTCCTGGTCATCCGGGTCGTCATCTATTAAAAAGCATTCTTGTGCTTCACTCATCAGATTATGATTACGTTTTAAAAGATACATCGATTAAAATTGGCTCTTCAGGAATCGCCAGAGGGAAGGCAGGCGAAACATAGCGAAAATAAAACTAAGAAAGATTTGGATATCGAGTTTATCCCGCAATTTCTTTTAAAACAACAGGCAGCCAAAGTCGTCCGATAATACTGACAGTCAATGATCTGGATGCAGTTTAGTTGGTCCGGACCTATGGACGGTCAGCTATTCGGGCAATGGATCGTTTTGGGGAATTTGGTCCGGACAAGGTTATACTTAGGGGTTGGGGCAGATGGCATGTGATTTTATAAGCTATGTGCTAAAGTTAAGATGCAGAGTGGAGCAATCTGGATAGTTGATGATGATACCGATGACCACGAAATGGTCAGGGAGGTATTCAAAGACTTAGAATGGAAAAATGAACTTGTTTTTCTATCTAGTG
The DNA here is from genome assembly GCA_963808065.1 of uncultured Chitinophagaceae bacterium. Taxonomy (GTDB): domain Bacteria; phylum Bacteroidota; class Bacteroidia; order Chitinophagales; family Chitinophagaceae; genus Flavitalea. Next base: position 1,658,197 of record CAWEEK010000001.1, on the reverse strand, counting down.
CCGACGAAGTGCTTAAGAAACTAAGTGCAGCTAAAGAAGCTCCCTTTATCATCATTTGTGAGGTCAACCTTCCCAAAAAGAATGGCTTCCAGTTGCGAACAGCCATGATGGAAAGCAAATCAAAGAAATTTCACAGCGTGCCATTTATTTACTGGTCATCTGCAGCCTCGGAGAAACAGGTTATTCAGGCTTATAACTTAAACGCTCATGGATTCTTCATCAAGGAATCCTCGCTGAATGAACTCCGGCAATCCTTTATTCACATTATCGAGTACTGGCAGCGGAGCAGAATGCCCGAGAAAACAGACTGAGGTCTTATTTACCATTTACCTGATCTATCAGCCAGTTTTCCAGCTTTTCCTTTTGCTCCGGAAAAGTATAATGGCCCGTTTCGAGTGCAAGGAACAGTGTTTTTGGTGCCTGGATGAGATTATAGGCAGCATACATCGAGGTCGGGGGACAAGTTTCATCATTGAATCCCCAAGAGTACATCCCCGGCACTTTCACTGCCCTTGCGAAGTTGACCACATCATAATAACCACAGGTTGTGATCTTGTCCTTTTTGTTATTGAAGGCAAGGTTGTTTTTCTGGAAATAATGTGGCCATCCACCTGCCCTGCCATGCAGGTACCCGGTAAGGTCACAGAGCGCAGGGTAGTAGGCAGCCAGGTATTTGACTCGGGGATCGAGGCCGGCAGTTACGATCGACAGGGCACCACCCTGACTTCCACCGGTTACACCAAGTCTCGATCCGTCGAACTGGGGCAGACTGAAGATCAGATCTACCGCCCGTACGCACCCGAGATAGACGCGCTTGTAATAGAATCTGTCACGGTCGTCGAGATTGACATTCCAATAGCCATTGAGAGCTCCCTTCGACAGGTTGTCGTAGACAATTTTTTCCATAGTTACCGGGATGCCATGTATGCCGATGTCGAAAGTGATAAATCCTTTTTCTGCCATCTCGATCATACCCTCGTAAGGCCTGATGCCTGCGCCTGGCACCTGTAGAACAGCAGGATATTTGCCTTCTTTCTTTGGTACACACAATATGCCATAGAGTCTGGCAGCGTCGGGGAAATTTTGTACACTAACCTGGTACACATTTACCTTTTCCGTACACCGTTCTGGCAACAAAGTCATTTTTGTGTCAAGGGGAATCTTTGACAGCTCCTCCTTGGCCTGCTTCCAGAAACTATCAAAGTCCTGAGGAAGCTCAGCCGTAGGTTTTATATTTTGAGGGTCGAATGCGGCAGTAGCCAGTTTCCGGTATTCTTTGCCGTCAACGAAGGCCGTTACAATACACCGCAGAAATCCAGGAGTTTTCATGGTGCCGCCTTCAATGGTAAGCTGTCCTTTGGCTATTCGCAAAGAATCTTTTTTTATTGGCGGCATTTTTTCAGGCCCGATCTCATAGCGGACAATTACATCGCGAAGCGGATTACCTGCCCGGATTATGGAGAAAGAAAATTTAACGGGCTCACCGGTTTTATAGGTCCAGTCGGGATGATCAGCAGCCACAATGACTTTTACGAGTTGGTCGGCAGGCTGCGCAGTGAGGATTCCGGTACACAGAAACAGAACAAGACCGGCAAGGCAGGCAATTTTTTTCATCTGTTTTATTGCAAGATAAGGAGAATCAGTGCGGAGTGCGGGCTAATCAGAGCGGAAGTGCGGAGAGCGGAGTGCGATCGCTCTTCGCTCTGTTTCTCCGCACTGCTTCTTACCATATTTTAGCCAGTCGTCCGATCCACATTAACACGCAGATCAGCCCGATCGCAAAGAGGCACCACTGAATGATTGCCATTCCTAAGAATGGAAAGGGAGCTGTCTGTTCAGCATCGCCACGCTTCACCAGAAGCAACACAAAAAGTGTGGAAACCAATACCGACAATGCGAAAGACACTAGAGCGCCGAAAAAGAATGCACCTACCATAGGGCTGACCGATGGCGCAGTTTTTAGCGCGATAACACAACCGGTGCCCGAGAGAAAATTGATAGAAATCAGCCATTTGCTCCAGTCGATTAATAGCTGGTTATTGATCCTGGATGGGGTCTTGTCTGTCATGGGAAAGGGGAGTTTGGTAGAAAAAAAATGAACCCGTCAATACGTAGAAGCAAAGATCGGTTCCGGACCAATAGGATAAAATCCCCTAAAACGGGGAGGAGGGAGAAGAATCAGAAAGAGAAAGAGAAAGAGGAAGAAAGAGACCCTCTGATTCTCGGGTCTGTTTCTGTTCCCGCCTTCGCCAAGGCTTCGGCGGGCGAAGCCTGTTTCTGTTCCTGTTCCTCTTCCTCTTTCTCTTTCTCTTTCTGACTTTCCGCTCTCCGCACTGCCTCCTGGTACAATTATACTATTGCGGAGTTTTATCAACGCCGGTATTTTTGAGACTTAATAACAGAAAACGGCATGCAACATCAACGCGGATTTAGAAAGATTTATGTCAACCCTATTTTTAAGGACAAAGCCACCGTACTGAAGACCCTTGCGGATACAGAAGGGGTATATACTCTGGGCGAACTGGTGGTTTACCCCGGTGGTAATAATTTTCTCCATACCCATAATAATTTTGAAGAAACCTTTATCGGCGTGGAGGGAAGCGTCGGCGTCAGGATCAGAAATGAGGAATTCCTTTTGGGTCCCGGTCAATCTATGACCGTTCCCCGGAAGACACCGCATTATTTTTTTAATAGAAGCGACAGACCGGTGACCTGCCATGTGCGCATGGATCCCGGTCAGGATGATTTCATAAAAGGAATTGCAATATTATACGGACTTGCCGCAGACAAAAAAACTGACAGTAAAGGCAAACCGAAAAGTTTAACCAACCTGGCCATGATCTCCATACTGATGGACACAAAGCCGAGCGGAGCGCTGGGCTTGTTGTATCCATTATTCAGGTGGCTCGCGGCAAGGGGACGGAAAAATGGACGGGAAAAAGAACTCCTGGACAAATACTACTTCGAGCCTTCCTGAATGGGGTATTTTCCTTCTACAATCCTGGAATAGGTGTCGATATCTATATCGTTCTCACTTTTCGATATCACCACTGTTGCCACGGAATTGCCGATAAAATTGATGACCGCCCGCCCCTCGCTCATGAAACGGTCGACGCCAACAAGCAGTGCGAGGCCCTCGATAGGGACGACCTTCAAGGCAGCAAGAGTGGAAGCAAGGACCAAAAACCCGCTACCGGTAACCCCGGCTGCACCCTTGCTAGTAAGCATAAGAATGCCAATCATCACCAGTTGCTGCCCCAAGGACAGATCCACATGAAATACCTGTGCAAGAAATATGATGCTCATGCTAAGATAGATGGTGGTGCCGTCAAGATTGAAACTGTAGCCGGTAGGTATGATCAGACCCACCACCTCCTTTCCACACCCTGCCGCGGTCAGCTTCTGCATCACCGAGGGCAATGCCGCCTCACTGCTGCTTGACCCGAGAACGATCAGAATCTCTTCCTTCAGGTAACCTAATAGTTTCCATAAACTCAGTTTGTAATACCGGCAGATCAGGTAAAGCACCACGAATATGAACAAGAGCCCGGTAACATAAAAACTGATCAGCAGTTTGCCGAGCACTGCAAGTGTCGCAAAGCCAAATTTACCGATGGTGTAGGCCATTCCACCAAATGCGCCAATGGGACTTAGCCTCATGATGATACTCAAAATATTGAACAGCACCTTGTTGATCCGCGCAAAACTATCCAGCAATGGCCTTCCGGAATCACCCAGCCATTTCAGCCCGATGGCGAACAGGATGCTGAAAAACAGGATCTGAAGGATGTCACCTTTGGCAAAAGCATCGACAATATTTGGGGGCACGATGTGTGAAATGAATTCGCCCCAGTTGATGCCCTTGGCCTCACCCGCAAATTCATTGAGTTTTTCCGGCGAAGGATGAGTAAATGGAATGCCATTTCCCGGCTTGATCAGATTGGCGGTGATGACGCCGATAACCAGGGCGATGGTAGACACGACTTCGAAATAGATCAGGGCCTTCAAACCGAGCTTACCCACTTTTTTCATGTCACCCGCGCCTGCAATTCCGGAAACAATGGTTAAGAAAATGACAGGAGCGATCACCATCCTGATCATATTAATAAAAGTTTCACTGATCAGTTTAGCAGCCGGCGCAAATCCGGGGAAGAGCCAGCCAACAAGAATGCCGGCTACAATGCCTATCAGTACCTGCACATAGAGTATCCTTAGATATTTCATCTGAGCTTTTGATGAGAAGTGAAGATAACAGAAACAGGAACAGAAACAGAAACAGAAAGAGGCAGAAACAGAAAGAAAAGGGGAAGGGGGAGAAAGACAAACAGAATCAGAAAGAACCGAAAAAAATTGCTCGTCATTCCAGTCAGCGGAACACTTTGAGTTCGCGTGAACAATGAAAAATTCGAGCTGGCCCCTCCTCAGGCAGGCCACTCTGAAAGCCCGTGCCTTCCTTTTCTTCTTTCTGTTTCCCTTCCTCACTCTTCCTGTTCCTGTTTCTGTTCCTGTTCCTGCCCTGTTTCTCTTTCTGACTATTTTTTCCATTATTTTTAGCGCCAGAAGATAATGCGACAAGTGACCAACCCAGAAGGATGCTGAAAATTTCTATGATCATGGCAGTGTGCCTGCTATCTGCGATTGCAAATGCCCAGAAAAAAAATTCTGCTTTTGAACTGAAAGTGAGAAGCACCGCGGAATCCGTCCGGATCGATGGTGTGGCCGATGAAGCAGTTTGGGCCTCCAGCGATGAAGCACGGGATTTTTACATGGTCACTCCCATGGATACCAGTAAAGCCGTTGTGCAAACCGTTGTACGTATGACCTATGACAACGACAATCTTTACCTGCTGGCCATTTGCTATAATAAATTGAAAGGACAGCACATGGTGGAATCCCTGCGTCGCGACTGGGCATTTGGAAAGAATGATAACTTTCTCGTTTTCATAGATCCATTCGAGGACCAGACCAATGGGTTTGCTTTCGGTGTAAACGCAGCCGGCGCCCAATGGGACGGTCTGATGTATGAAGGCGGTTCTGTAGATTTGAACTGGGACAACAAATGGTTGTCGATGGTTAAAGATTACCCCGACAGGTGGGTGGTTGAAATCGCCATACCATTCAAAACTCTTCGTTTCAAAAAAGGCATCAGGAACTGGGGAATCAATTTCACGCGTAACGATCTTAAAACAACTGAGAAATCAAGCTGGGCACCTGTTCCCAGGCAATTTCCTTCTGCCGCGCTGGCATACACCGGAACACTTGTTTGGGATCAGCCTCCACCGATACACGGTGCAAACGTCTCACTGATCCCTTATGTGCTTGGCCAGACATCAAAAACTTATTCCCCCCTAAAGTCCAAAGATTCCCATGCCGACATTGGGGGTGACGTAAAAATCGCCGTCAGCTCTGCGCTCAATCTTGATCTGACCTTCAATCCCGACTTCTCACAGGTAGACGTGGACAAACAGGTTACCAACCTCGACCGCTATGAACTTTTCTTCCCCGAACGGAGGCAATTCTTCCTGGAAAATGCCGACCAGCTCAACAACTTCGGACTTCCTTCCGTGCGTCCATTTTTTTCAAGAAGGATAGGCCTTGGTGTGCCCATCCAGTTCGGAGGCAAACTCAGCGGCAAGCTGAACCGCGACTGGCGGATCAGCGTACTGGATATGCAAACCGCCAAACAGACGGAAGCGAATATAGCTCCACAGAACTACGCGGTAGTCGCCATCCAGAGAAGAGTATTCAGCAGATCCAACATCGGCATACTTCTGATCAACCGGCAGTCAACGGGTTCGGGTGATGCCAGCAGAGATTCAATTCCAGGCAATATCTCCGATTACAACAGGAACATAGGCATTGAATACAACCTTGCCTCGAACAACAACCTGTGGACGGGCAAACAACTTATTCTTAAATCCTTCTCCCCTGGCAAAAGCGGGGATGACCTGGGTCTCGCGGGCTTCCTACTCTACTCGGGAAAAAAATGGAAAATTGGCGGCGCTTACGAGATCATCGGCAAACGATATAATGCAGAGGTGGGATACGTTCCCCGACAGGGGTACATAAAATTCGTACCGCAAATAGCTTATACCATGTTCCCCAAATATGGCCCGGTGCTCACTCATGGCCCGCAGCTGATCAACAATTATTTTCTGAGCGCGGACGGCGACCGAACCGACGACCAGACCTCACTGTCCTACCTCATCACCTACAGGTCGCGGTCCACTCTAACGTTTACAGGCACACGCGACTATGTGAAACTTCTTTTCCCCTTTGATCCTACAAATTCCGGGAAAGATTCGCTGGCCCTGGGATCCGTTCACCGCTGGAACACCTTCACCGCGGCATTTGTGTCGAAACCACAGAGCGTTTTCACTTACGGTCTTTCTGCCTCCTACGGAGGTTATTATGCGAATGGAGAGAAGTTAAGCATCACTGCCGACCTGGGGTTTCGGCTTCAACCCATTCTGAATATCGCGCTGAGTACTTCCTTTAACGAACTTTCACTTCCTGAACCCTGGAACAGAACAAAGTTTTTACTCGTGGGACCAAAGATCGACCTGACCCTGAGCCGTCAGTTCTTTCTCACCACTTATGTCCAATACAACGAACAGGCAAAGAATACAAATATCAATGCCCGGTTGCAGTGGCGGTATAAGCCTGCGTCCGACCTGTTTATCGTGTACACCGACAATTATTATCCCGTTCCGTTTTCAATTCGGAACAGGGCAATCGTACTGAAATTCAACTACTGGTGGAATCTTTAAATTTTTGCGAGATCCATAACACGCTCAGAAGCGAGGTAAGAGTTCTACTGATCTGATTGAAAAAACATTATTCCCTACGCAAATTTTTTACGGGGTTGGTCATTGCCGCTTTTGTGGTGCTTAAGCTGACTATAACCACCGTCAGCGCCAGCATGCCCAGGCCCACGAAGCCAAAGAGCAAAACATTGATCTGTATCCGGTATACATAATTATCCAGCCAGATATTCATCAGCCACCAGGTGAGTGGTATGGCAATCAAAAGGGCAATGGCCGCAAGGCGCAGAAATTCTTTTGACAGCAGCATCAGCAACTGTCGGAGAGTAGCACCGAGCACCTTCCTGATGCCAATTTCGCGTATCCTTTTTTCGATGGTGAAAGATGCCAATCCGCCCAGGCCAATACAGCAGATAAATATAGCCAGCCCCGCAAAAACATTCGTGAGCTTACTGATCAGGGCTTCGGTGGCTATTTTCTTATCAAATTCCTCGTCGGCAAACTGGTATTCAAATGGAAAATCTGCATCGAATTTTTCATACACCGACCTGATCCTGGCAAGAGCTGTTTGAGGGAGTATACCGTCTTTCAGCCTTATACTCATAAAACCTGAATTGTTACCATTATACACCACCATCATTGGATCCACCGGTGCATAAGGGGATCCCATGATCACATTTTCAGTTACCCCTATAACGGTGACGCCCCTCCCAAAACGGATTTGCATCCCAATTGGATTCTTGATGCCCATGGCGTCAACAGCTGCCTTGTTCAGCAGGACGGACGATGAATCAGCCGGGGTACCTGAAAAGTCACGTCCTTCAAGAATCCTGATGCCCATGGTGCGCGTAAAATCTGCATCGGCAGCCAATCCTGAAAAGATAGCTGTGGCGTCAGCCGGTTTGCCCGCATAATCAGGGCAAGGGAATTTCCACCAGATCTGTGTCATAGGTGAAGAGGTTCTTGTTACGGCGGTAACTATTCCGGTCTGAAACAATCCCTGCTTGAATGCCGAAAACTTCTGATCGGTATTTTGAGTGGAAGGGATCATGATGAGGTTGTTTGGGTTATACCCCATATCACGATTCCGGATATACTGCATCTGCTGGTAAACAATCACCGTGGCAGAGATCAGCAGGATGGAGATGATGAACTGTCCTATCACGAGTATTCTTCTTGGCAGTATCGCCCTGCGTCCGGAAAGAAAGGTTCCACTGAGTACTTTCAACGGGTTGAACGAAGAGAGATAGAGGGCAGGATAACTGCCCGCTACAAGCCCTGTGATCAGCACGATGAGTGTAGCCCATTTCCAGAACACCGGTTGTGAAAGATCAAAACTCAGTTGTTTGCCTACGAGTAAATTGAATGCGGGCATCATTATGAATACAATCAGCAGGGAAAACACAAAAGCCATCAGCGTAAGCAGGGTGGATTCCATGAAAAACTGGAATATCAGTCGCTTTCTGTCTGAGCCCAGTGTTTTGCGAATCCCGACCTCCCTGGCTCTTTTCTCTGACCTTGCGGTTGACAGGTTCATGAAATTGACACAGGCTATCAGCAGGATGATAACTGCTATGATGGTAAAGAGGCGGACATACTGGATCATTCCACCCACATTCTTTCCGTCCCTGAATTCGCTGTAAAGCCGCCATTTATTCATGGGAAATGAAAAATAGGTGCTGAACCGCTCTTCGGGATCATGCTTCTTCATCACACCGTTTATGTCCTTGTCGAGCTGAGCGATATTGGCTCCCGGGTTCATCAGGACAAAAACATTCCACGATGAATTTCTCCATTGTCCCATCTGGTTTCTGAGATTGGGGTCGGATAAATTGAAAGGACGGATGAAATCAAATTGCAGGGTCGAATTTCCCGGCGGGTCCTGGATTACGCCGGTAACCTTCAGGGCGGTCTGATGATCGAATCTTATCGTTTTATTTATAGGATTATCGTTGCCGAAAAATGCTTTTGCCGTAGATTCTGTGATCACCAGTGAGGACGGATCTGCCAGGGCGGTCGCTGGATTACCCCGGGTGAATTTCCAGGAGAACAACTGGAAGAATTTATCACTAACACTATAACCGGTTTTTTTTACCCTGGTCTCATTGTAGTCCAGTATATGTGGTTCCGAATGCGTGGTCACTACCGAGGCCTTAATCTGAGGGAGGCCTTCATTAAGCGCAAACCCTAATGGAAATACCATATTGGGATCGGTAAACACCAGATTCTTAAAGTCCCGATTGGCAAACACCTGGTAGATGTGGTCGTAACTCTTGTGTGATTTATTAAAGGTGAGTTCGTCCTGCACCCATAAGAAAATGAATATTGTACAGGTAATTCCACTGGTGAGACCCAATAGATTGATCACTGAAAAACTCTTATGGCGGAAGAGGTTTCTCCAGGCCAGCTTAAGATAGTTTTTGAACATGCAAACGGTGTTGGTTTGAGTTTAGTCAACGTGGTTATTGCCCCGAAGCGGCATCCAAGCTTGTGCCGGATGATAGCAGGTTATTTTTCAATAGATTAGGCTGGGGGTCCGATGCCCGCTGTACGGAATTGATACGCCCGGTTGTGCGTAATAAGACAGCGCTGAAAGAGAGAAAGAGGAGGAGGGGAGAACAAGTGCGGAGTCGTTTGGACGTAGAGCCCGCTGAATGGCAAGGACATTACTTTCATATCTTCATAGCCTTAACTAAGAATATGAAACGATTGCCTGTTTTCTGTTCCATTATTTTGTTTTTCAGTCTTTCCGTGCAAGGACAGTCTACCCGGATGGATATTTTTGTTGATGGGTTGATGAAGAAAATGACTCTGGAAGAAAAGATCGGGCAGTTGAACCTGCCATCCTCCGGCGACATCACCACAGGACAAGCTTCGAGTTCCGACATCGCGAAGAAAATCGCGGAAGGAAAAGTAGGCGGTCTTTTCAACATCAAATCTGTGGCCCGAATCAAAGAGGTACAGAAGATTGCCGTTGAAAAGAGCCGTCTGAAGATACCCTTACTTTTTGGGATGGATGTGATCCATGGCTATGAAACGGTGTTTCCGATTCCCCTCGGAATGGCCGCCACCTGGGACGTTCAGGCCATCGAAAAATCGGCGCGGATCGCTGCCCAGGAAGCCAGTGCAGATGGCATCAACTGGACCTTCTCACCTATGACTGATATTTCGCGGGATCCGAGGTGGGGAAGAATTTCTGAAGGGAGTGGCGAGGATCCATATCTGGGATCTGAGTTCGCGAAGGCAATGGTCAAAGGATACCAGGGCGACGACCTTTCTAAATACAACACGATCCTGGCCTGCGTAAAACATTTTGCTCTTTATGGCGCAGCAGAGGGAGGCAGGGATTATAATACCACCGACATGAGTCGCGTGAGAATGTACAACGAATACCTTCCTCCTTACAAAGCCGCGGTTGACGCCGGTGTGGCAACGGTGATGGCCTCTTTTAACGAGATTGACGGCATCCCGGCGACAGCCAACAAGTGGTTGCTGACCGACCTGCTGCGAAAACAATGGGGATTCAAAGGATTCGTGGTATCGGATTATACGGGTGTCAACGAAATGATCGAGCATGGCATCGGCAATCTTCAAACCGTTTCCGCAAAGGCCCTGCAGGCAGGAGTTGCCATGGACATGGTGGGGGAAGGGTTTCTGACCACCTTGCCAAAGTCTTTGAAAGAAGGCAGGGTGACGCTTGACCAGATTAACAAAGCATGCCGCAGTATACTGGTGGCAAAATATAAACTCGGTTTGTTTGATGATCCGTATCGTTACTGTGATGAGTCACGCGCAAAGACAGAAATATTCAGCATGGCCAACCGGAAGGAGGCCAGAGCCATCGCCGCTGAAAGTTTTGTGCTGCTGAAGAATGACAGAAAAATATTGCCGTTAAAAAAAACCGGGACGATTGCCCTGATCGGACCCCTGGCCGATAATAAGGAAAACATGACTGGCACCTGGAGTGTAGCAGCCAGGCCGGAACAATCAACTACGGTACTTTCAGGATTAAAGGAAGTCGCGGGCAATGCTGTACAAATTCTGACCGCCAGGGGATCGAATCTGGATGCAGACAGCGCCTTTGAAGAAAGGGCGACAATGTTTGGAAAAACGTTACGGCGTGATTCCCGCACCGCGGAAGCGCTCATCACCGAGGCGCTTGCTGTGGCCAACAAAGCAGACGTGATCGTTGCCACCCTCGGCGAGTCAGCAGAGATGACCGGTGAGAGCAGCAGCCGCACCAATATTGAAATACCTCAGGCACAGAAGGACTTACTCAAAGCATTATTAACTACTGGCAAGCCGTTGGTGCTGGTGTTATTCACCGGCAGACCGCTGGCCCTGAATTGGGAACAGGAGAATATTCCTTCGATCCTAAATGTATGGTTTGGTGGCAGCGAAGCGGGATATGCGATTGCAGACGTACTGTTTGGGGCCGTGAACCCATCGGGAAAACTACCGGCTACCTTTCCACGCAATGTAGGACAGGTGCCCATTTACTACAATCATAAGAATACCGGCCGCCCACTGGAAGAAGGAAAATGGTTTTCCAAGTTCAGGTCGAATTACCTGGATGTTCCGAATGACCCACTCTATCCTTTCGGATATGGTTTGAGTTATAGCCAGTTTGAATATTCTGACTTCGCTGTAAGTGATTCGACAATGAAAGGGTCGGATACCATGGTGGTTTCAGTAATGGTGAAGAACAATTCTGACCGCGACGGCAGGGAAACCGTTCAGCTCTACATCAGAGATCTTGTGGGAAGCATAACCCGGCCGGTTTCTGAATTAAAAGGAATTCAGAAGGTTTTAATCAAAGCCGGCGAAAGCAAGAAGATCAGCTTCCGGATAAGCACAAACGACCTGAAATTTTACAACAAAGATCTCAAGTACGATTGGGAGCCCGGAGAATTCAGGATCATGATCGGAGGAAATTCAAGGGATCTGAAGTCGGCAAACGTCAGATGGGCCAGGTAACTTGTTTTAATAAACGTGGGTTTCAAAATGCTGGACCAACTCTTCGAATTCCAGGAGAAATTCCTTGTCACGGTCGTAGTATCTTGCTTTCTCATAGTCATCACCGGCAAATCCCTTGATACTTTCATAAGTATCCCACTCGGTGACGGTGAGAAAATGGCAAACATCTCCATCGATCCGTCTCAATAATTTAGCCGATAAATTTCCTTTGACATCGCGGTAGTCTTTCATGCCGGTGTCCTCGACATATTGAAGATATTCATCGGCTTGATGCGCCTTCGTCTTACCATGCCAGATCCTGGTAATCATCTTTTAAACTTTTATGTTGTTTGATAATGTAGCAATACAATGCCGCAGCTAAAGGCACGGGATTCAATCAGTCTGAATACCGTTCCCTCATTGAAAATCCGCAAGCCCCCTTCGTCATCACCCAGCGCTGCAGGATTGATGAACAGGTAGTAATCATCGATCAGGTTCTTATCTACCAGGTCGGAAACAAATTCACAGCCTCCATACACAATCATGTCCCCGCCATCCATATTCTTGAGCTTTTGAACAACGTTGGCGAGTTTCCCATTGGCCACAACGGTATTTTCCCAGGGCGATTCCTCCAGGGTTCTGGAGAAAACAACTTTAGGAGTGTCATACATTTTCTTTCCAAACCGATAACTGGGATCGTCGGGATCATCGGCTACCGATTTCCAGTGCGAAACAAAACCATCAGTCATATTTCTGCCCAGAAGAATCGTGTCCACTGGATCGGTAAGTTCACTGACAAATTGATTCAATTCATCATCCCAGTCCCAGACCATCCAATCCAGTTCCCCGTTCGGGCCGCCCATGTATCCGTCGATGGTAATTTGTAACTGTAGTTTTAATTTTCTCATGGTATAAGTAATTGATTGCACTCCAGGAGGTCAATCAGCCAGTTGGCTTAGCGTATGCCTGCCGGTAGTCAGTGAGCTTGCTTGAATCAAATCATCCATTACCCTCAAAGCCAGGGTAGAGCAACATGCCTCCATCAACAAACAGTGTAATTCCGGTAACATATTCCGAATCATCGGAAGCCAGCCAGACTGCTGCTTTACCAATATCCTCAGGCTCACCTATTCGCTTTGCAGGAACCAGTTTCATGAGGTTCTGATATGCTTCAGGAGTTTCCCAGGCTTCATTATTGATCGGAGTGCGGATGGCTCCCGGACCGATGCTGTTAACCCTGATCTTTTTTGGCGCATATTCCTGGGCAATCGACTTCATCAATAACATGATCCCTCCTTTTGATGCCGCATAATTTGCGTGACCAGCCCAGGGTATTACTTCATGCACTGAACTCATACAAATAATCTTCCCTGCCGACACTGATCTTTCCACCACCACACCTCGGCGCAGAAACTCCCTGATGGCCTCGCGCGCGCAAAGGAATTGTCCGGTGAGGTTCACCTCAATCACCTTGTTCCATTCTTCGATTGTCATCTCGTGAAACGCAGCATCTTTTTGCAGGCCGGCATTGTTGACAAGGATGTCCACTGTACCATACTTCCCGATGGTTTCATGAAACATAGCAGCCACCTCCGTTTCCGAGCTGACATCTGCCTTACAAATAAACCCTTCACCTCCGTCCTTCTCTATATCTGCAAGGACCTCCCGGGCCTCATCACGGTCACTTGAATAGTTCACCACTACCCTTGCACCCGCGGCCGCCAGGGCCTTGGCGACGCCCGTACCGATGCCCGAGCTGGCACCCGTGACAATGGCGACCTGTCCCTCTAATTTTTTTCTGCCTTCCATATTCGTGCTTATTTCATCTCGATGACGACAACTGTATCGGGACCTTCAATAATCAGGCCTTCAGCGGGAATCACCAAACCTGTGTTCTTCTGGCTGAATTTTACTTTTGCTGCCTTACCCAGGATGCTGACAGATTTTACCTTTCCTTTCAGATCGGGAATAACTAGCGCGGTGCTATCCGGAGATTTAAAAAAATGGAGATAGATCTTCTTGTCGTGTTGTGTACTCACACCCCAGGGCTGTGGTTTTACCGGGCCACCGCGGGTATTGTATATGCTTTCATTGTGCTGCGCGATCCATTTACCCGCCGCGGCGAGCGTGTCCGTAAATTCAGGCTGGATCACACCATTGGGCATCGGTCCAACATTCAGCAAGAGGTTGGCATTCCTCCCCGCGGCGCCAACCAGCAATTGGATCACCTTGCTCACGGTTTTGTAACTGGTGTCGGTGATATTGTAGCCCCATGCCCCGTTGATGGTTTCGCAGGTCTCAAGTGGAAGTTCATTTGATGCCTGCTGGAAACTCAGACCTGATTTATTTTCTCCTGGCAAATCTCTTTCGAACATCTGGAAATCTTCACCAGGGATCGGAGCCAAATGATGGTTGTTGCCGATCATACAATTTGGTTGCAGCTTGTGGATCAATCCGTAAATTTCCTCATACTTCCAGTCGATCCGCGACGATCGGTCGGCCTGTCCCTCAGGATTGGTTTGGTCCCAATGCCCGTCGAACCAGATAGACATAATGTCTCCATAGTTCGTTAGTAATTCAGTGAGCTGGTTCTTCATGAAATTCAGGTAGGAAGCATAATTACTTTTTCCTGTTCTGCCCGTACCCTTGCCGGTCCTTCCCGTCTCACGCGGATAATCATCGCGGTACCAGTCAAGAATTGAATAATACAATCCTAACTTTATCCCCTGTTTCCGGCATTCTTCGGACAAGAGCTTAAGCACGTCTTTGCCGTAAGGAGTGTTGGTGATTTTCCAGTCCGACTGTTTTGTGTCCCAGTTTGAAAATCCATCGTGATGACGCGTGATAAAAACGATGTATTTCATACCTGCATTCTTCGCAGTTGCCACCCATTTTGCCGCGTCGAAGTCCACGGGGTTGAACGCACGAAGCAAACGGCGGTAATCCTTTACCTTGATATTACGCTCGTTCATCACCCATTCGCCATGGCCCAACACGCTTGACAGGCCCCAATGGATGAACATGCCATATTTGTTATCCTGGAATTGTTTCCTGGCTTCAAGGTTAGTTGGTGCTGGTGTATAACTCTGACTGAATGCCGTACCAGTTAATATTATGGCAAATAGGATTGAGAATAAATTCTTCATGGGCCGAGGAAATCAAAAATGAAAAATGCTAGTCGCCATTGCTACCAACTTCACCCGCCGTAACGGCGAAGCCGCGAAGGCGCAAATCGTCTATTTGCATTGCGCAAGCAGTTCAGCAGTTTGCTGCTTTCCCCAGGCGGGATGTAATTTTTCAGGCTTTTCTTTTTCGAAAAGCTGCATGGCTTTTTCAAGAATGGGTTTCGCTTTAGCCTTTCCACCCCCGAATTGTTCCGGCGTGTTGAAGATTCCTGAACCCTGAAGGAAATATAACCTGGGGTTGTTGGGATCCATTTTCATTCCTTTTTCCAGGGCTTCTCCCCCTTGCTTGCCCGCAGTCTGCCAGCGGGTCTGTGGATCTACCAGCATTTGTTGGGTGTAAGCCATATTTCTTAAAACATATATTTCTGAATTGTCTTTTATGGCCGCAGCCTTGTCACAATATTCCAGGATCCTGGCCGAATTAGCATCTTTGTCCAGCTTTGGATCCGCCCAGCCATTGATACTGAGCGAAAGCCCAGCATAATAGTAGGGAAGCCATTGTGTTTTTTCCGCGTCGGCGATCCGCAGGAACTGGGCAGAAACGGAGTTGTATGCCTCTGGAGTCTTGGCGGAATCCATCGTCCTTATATTCTCTTCCATGGCCTGGGTGAATTTCTCACTCTGCGCAAAGGTTAGAGTTGAACATAATAAAGCAACAAAAAACAGTTTTATTTTCATGTGAGTCATCATTTTCAAGATCAAATTAAAGATTATTATTGATAGCATCCTGGGTTCTGTCTACACCCCAGCTGAAGAAGGCTCCGATAAAATAAAATCGTTTGGCTGGCGGATTAATTTCCTGCCGGTACATTCCATTGTAAGAATAATTATAGCCGTATACCTGGTGCGAACCCAGCACATTGGTTACTGAAGCAACGAGTACCCAGAAGACCTTGGGGTTGGTTTTGCCAATGCTCGGTACATAATTCGCACTGAACCCCATGTTGTGATAGTCCTTAGTTCTCCCGCTTTGCCCTAGAGAGAACTTGTTTGCTGAATTATCATAATTGAAAAAGTAGAATGGTCTGCCCGTAGCATATGAATAGGTCACGTTGAAACCTGTCTTGATGTCCATGAAAAACCTTTTTACCACCAGCGAAGCGGTGTGTTTGGCAACAAAGTTCGGTTCCAGCTGTCCGGGGTAATTCAGGTAATCGCGCTTCGTATCGAGATAAGAATAACTGACCCAGTAGTCGAGGTTTTTAAAAGTTTTCTTATCCCTGTAGAACAACTCGATGCCCTGTGCATATCCCGATCCATTATTGTTGAATGTGCCGGTAAAAATATTGTAGGGAACGGTCTTTATCAGGTCGTCATATTTCTTATAAAATCCTTCGATGCGCAAAATTTTGTCATTGAGTGATTTCTGGTAGTTCAGAATATAGTGCGTCGCCTTCGTGTACCCAAGATTAGTAGTGGCGAACAACTGTTGGTTTTCAGGTTTCTGATAGAAAACGCCATAGGCAAATGAAACCTGGGCGCCCGGTCCGGTTCGGTAAGCAACAGAGGCCCTTGGAGCGATATTCATCTTGTTGATCACTGATGAGTTTTCAAATCTTGTTCCCAGTTTCAAAGCAAGACTGTTGGTAAGATAGATGTCTGACTCTGCAAAAATGGCCTGATAATTATCTTTCAGCGTGGTGTCGTTGCCGTTAAATTTTGTTTTGTTATACGAATACCAGTCTTCGGCTCCGAAACGTATAGCGCTTATGCCATTGAGCTTTTTTTCAAAAACTGCCCTGATCTGCGACAGGTCCTGTCGGCTGGAAAGGATAAAGTTTTTAAAATACAGCCAGGGTTGATCCGGGAAATTAGTTTTTTGATTGTTGTTCTGATCCTGGAGTTGTTGTTCCATGTCATCATTGTTGGTACTGTAGCTCGTTCCTACATTCATCGTCCAGGCGTTGCCGAGGTTTTCTTTCCAGCTGAGGTTGTTGTAAAGATTGAAATTCTTCAAACCGAACGCATCCTTCATCCCAAGGGTGTCAAAATCTGGTCGTCTGAGCCCGAAACGGGCGGTGCTGATGGTACCATAATATTTTATCAGCCCGTGTTTTGTCTTAATGCGGAAATTGGCGTCGACATTGTGAAAATCCGGCATCTGAAAATAATCGGGTGTTTGTTTTACTGCCTTGAAGTAAGCAACCAGGTTTACATAGGAATAGGTGATGCCGAAGGATGATTTTTTATTTTTTGCCAGTTGCTGTGTTCCGACTCCCAGAAATATGGGTGTCACCGAAGCATTGATTTCTGAACGCTCCGGCATGTCTATGGATTCAAGGATCAGGGCAGAGGACAGCGCCTGCCCGTACAGAGCCGAATAGCCACCAGTACTAAATACGGTACCCTTGAATAAAAATGGTGAGAACCGACCCCTGGAGGAAATATCCGGGGCGCTGGACATATAGGGGTTGTTGACCATGGTACCGTCGATAAATTGTTTCGTTTCCGCACCGGTACCACCCCTGACGAACAAGCCTTCCTTCTCTCCCACTTGCTGGGCCCCGGGCAAAGTTTTTACGGCATTGGTGATGTCCGCGTTGGCCCCACCTGTGGTGGCCACGTCAAGGGAACTAAGAACCGTGGCGGCCCTTTTGCGGTCCCCCGCTTCAAATGATCCGGCGGTAACCATCACCGCTTTCAATTCATCCAGCTTTTCTTTCAACGAAAAATTCAGGGTAAGTGGACCCGAAATATTTATCTCCTGTTCAGATCCCACATATCCGATGGTACTGATCGTAACCAGTTGTTTCCCCTTTTCCGTAGTGGTAAATTTGAAATATCCGGTGGAGTCGGTTGTTGAGCCATCATAACTGTCTTTGATCGTAATGCTGGCTCCCGGAATGGGTCTTCCTCTTTTATCGTGGACACGACCGTCAATCTTTACCTGACTGACCGTAGAACTGGTAAATAAAAAAAGAAGTAGGAATTGACAGAAAACTGTCTTCCAAATATGTCTGAGTATCATCTTAAGCAGCGTGTATGTATAATTATGGTTTGGCCGCTGGTCAATACCAACAGCAGCATCAATTCGATCGGCGCCTTCATTAGTTTTGGATAATCGCGTTTGGAGACAGGCAAGAATTGTCAGGGACCAAAAATATCAATAAATGAGGGAGTTTGGGGTCGGAAAATCAATAAAAAACCATGTAAACTTTAGGTTATGCCCGGATTCGTTTAAATGTTTGAACACTTGTTATCTTAATTTGGCGGCATGAAAGGCCTGTTGATTTTCTCCATCTTTATCGCATTTTCCTATTTCACTTCGGCTCAAAGTCATAATTATGGACCTTCTAACATACATTCCCATAATGACTACGACAAACGGGAACCATTTAGGGATGCTTATGGCCATCGTGCGGGTTCCGTAGAGGCAGACGTATTTTTGGTGAATGGCGACCTTCTTCTTGCCCATACCCTCAATGAAGTGAAAAAAGATAAATCGTTGGAGGCCATCTACCTGCGTCCACTCGATTCCCTGATTAAGCGATTCCATGGTCAGCTGGCAGAAGATTCCACCTACCATCTCCAATTGCTGATCGACCTCAAATCTCAGGCAGTGACCACCCTACCCGCATTAATCGCTTTACTGCAGCAATATCCCGGTCTGACCGGTTGTAAAAGGCTGAGTTTTGTTATTTCAGGCAACCGGCCCCCTGCCGCATCCTTTCAGGATTACCCGGATTTCATCCAATTTGATGGCTTACCCGACACCAGTTACACCCCTGGTGCATTGGCGCGCGTTCCAATGATAAGCGATAATTTCAAAGCCTACAGTACCTGGTCAGGTAAAGGACTGATACCCAATGAAGATTTAAAGAAGATCAGAGCCGTAATCGATTATTGTCATAAACTGGGAAAGCCCATCCGGCTCTGGAATGCTCCCGATCGACCCGAAGCCTGGAAGATGCTCAGAGGTCTTAAGGCAGACTGGATCAACACCGACCAGGTCGGGGAACTCTCAAGTTATCTGCTTAAGCATCCCGATCGGGCTCCCTGATTGGCCCTTTAGCGCGAGTCCTGAGCCCGCGATCAGCCCGACGTTCCCAAAATCCGCAAAACCTTCCGGTTTTGGGAGTTGGCACGGTTGCAATTGCTTTGATTTTCATATAGTTATCGATTGGCCGCAAACTTGCCATTAGGGATGAAACATCTGTACCATGAACCGTTACCTTACCATCATCACAATTCTTTCACTCCTCGTGTTTTCAAATAACGATGTCAATGCTCAGTTTCTTGCTTCAAGTAAGAAACACTCTGGCATGGTGAAGATTGCACCTGAAGCTGGTGAAAATACTCAAACCAATTTCGCCATCGTTCCCGGCACCATAAACAAAGTTGCTCACATCGTTGTGACGGCTGAAAGAGAAGGCTGGGCTACCCTTAAGGTCAGAAATGCCCTGGGTCATATTCAGCTTGAACAGCAGATGGCTGTTTCTGCCGGCATCAATAAAATCCCTGTATTTTTTGTGTCAAAACTTAATCAGGGTGTTTATTCTACCGAGCTGAGATTAGACCGCAATGTATATTTCGCGGAACTTGTAAAAGAGTAATCGTGCCCTTCAGCCCCGGGCTGATGAGCATAATCCGGCACGGATCAATCCGGATCACACGTACCCACCTATAACTCAACAACCCAAAGACCGGCTGATTTCAGTCGGTTTTTCCTTTTTAGGCCTTTCCTGGCACAATCAGATTCTCCCTAACTTTAAAAGTTACGGAGACTGATAATTATGGAATTCATCGACTATTACAAAATTCTTGGCCTTCCCAAAACCGCTTCCCAGGACGAGATCAAAAAAGCCTATCGTAAGCTCGCCAGAAAACACCATCCCGACCTTAACCCTAACGACAAGGAAGCTCACAAGAAATTTCAGCAGATCAATGAGGCCAACGAGGTGCTTAGTGATGCTGAAAAAAGAAAGAAATACGACCAGTACGGTCATGATTGGAAAAATAAGGAAGCCTTTGAGCAGAGCCGTCAGTCACAGGGCAGGCAAAGGACCTATTCCGATGCCGGCGGGCAAACATTCAGCGATTTCGAGGGGAGCGATTTTTCTGATTTTTTCGAATCAATGTTTGGAGGTTCCACCGGTCCGCGCAGCAGCAGGCAGCAGTCATACAAAGGACCGGACTACCAGGCCAGCCTTCGGCTTACTTTGAAGGAAGCGCTCACTACCCACCAGCGCACTATCACCATTGATGGGAAGAATGTCAGGATCACCATTCCTGCGGGTATTGCTGATGGACAGAAAATCAAACTCAAAGGATATGGAGCTCCAGGTCCGGGCAATGGCCCAAATGGTGATCTCTATATCACCTTTGAGATTGCCGAGGATCCGGCTTTCACGAGACTGGGAAATGATGTGTACATCACTGCGGATATCGATTTGTACACTGCAGTATTGGGAGGAGAAACCACAATTGAAACACTGACCGGAAAATTGCTGTTGAAAGTACAGGCCGGAACGCAGCCCGGGTCAAAAGTGAGGTTGAAAGGCCAGGGCTTTCCAGTCTACCGCCATGAAGGTCAGTATGGCGATCTTTTTGTTACCTATCAGGTGCGGCTGCCGGTGAATCTGAATGAAGCGGAAAAGGATTTATTCCGGAAGCTTTCAGAACTAAAAAAATAAATGATGGAAGACAAGCTCATTCCCGCCAGAGATGTTTGCATGCACTACCGGGTTGATCTGAAATTTATCGATGCCCTCCAGGAGTACGAATTAATCAGTTTTGTGGTGATCGAAGAACAGCCATTTGTTCAGAGTGAGCAGCTCAGCGAACTCGAAAAACTCATCCGTTTCCACCAGGAACTCAGTCTGAATATTGAAGGTATCGATGCGGTATATCGACTTTCAAAAAAACTCGAAGCAGCACAGGAGGAAATTCAAAGCCTAAGGAACAGGGTGAGTTTTTATGAGCGCGGATTTCGTTGAAGAGCTCAAACCCGGAAGTAGGGATATTCTCTCCGCGATCCCATCCTCAAAATTATTGTTCCTATCGGCCTTGATGGCATTCGTACTGGCCCATTCCATCAATTTTTTGTCATTTTTTTTGGAAGCAAGCAATGTTATCCGATAATAAGTGAGTGCCAATTGATTGTCGTCGCGGCTAACGGTGCGGAGTGAACGCAGATAAAAATCCAGCGCCTCTTCATTGCGGTTTGCGACCATGCTCATCCTTCCCAGAAAATTAAGCAGGGAAAATTCCAGTCCATAAGGGTCATCAACGATGCCCGAGTCAAGATAAAGCTGTGCGAGTTTCGCGGCTTCATCGGGTTTCTGGTCTATACGAAGTTTGATCACCCTTTGCAATTTGGCAAGGGCAAGAACGCGGGGCATCAGCGACTCATCCCAGTGCAGCACCCTGAAATATGGGTCTATGATGATGGTGTCGATCTTTTCAGCCGCAGCCAGCGGGTAAGATTCCTCCGCTTGGTTGAGATGGATCTGCTTTATTTCTTTTTTACCATTGGTGTAAACAATCTGTAGATCAAGTGGCAAGGTGTAAACGGGTTGTTTTTGTTTGATCGTCAGCGTCGCTGTTCCCGCCTCCTGCTTCCACGAAGAGGTCCATGCAGGGGCGCCGGTGCGCCTGAACCATTGAGCAGTGAACCATTCCAGTGACTGGCCGTATTCTTTTTCAAAACCTTTTATGAAATTGTCGAAGCTAAGACCCCGTTTTCCATATTTCTCTCCAATCTGCGTCGCAGCGCGGTGGAACTTATCCTTGCCCATCACCTGCGACAAGAGATCCAGCGCGAGAAATCCTTTGCTGTCCCCGATCATATGTTGGTTGCTGCCGGTTAAGGATACAAGGGGTTCGTCATTGTCAGCGGCCGCATTTTTGAGATAACCGATACCACTTTGATCCGGGATGTAGCCGGGGTAGCCGCTGCGGCGATATTCTATGGCATGGGCGCTGTCGAAATGTTCAACCACCTGTAAGGAACCATATTGCGCCATACTTTCTGTCATCAGGGCAGCCCCGTCGGTGCCAATGGTCATCACCTTGTTTCCCCACCACTGATGCCCTAATTCATGGCCGAACAAAGCATAATTAAAACTCCGTAATGCACCTGTCGGCATCAGGATGCCACCCAGTAAACTGGCTCCGCCGATACTCGTTTTCTCCGCCACATAGTCGGGGAATTCGATGATGGAAAAACTCGGTATAGCCAGACTACCGAAGATGCCTTTGAGATAATTCAGAACGGCTGCTGATTTTTCGCTGAGTTCTTTGCCATTGATATCTTCATTCAGGTGATAGGTATAAAAAGGTATGGAACCGGAGAATTTCTGAACGGCATATCGCCCGATGTAAACAGAAAAAATGTCCGGCTGCAGGTAGGTGAACGAACTGGTAACTGAAGCCAGGGAGGTGTCGCGGGTGATTTTACTGGAAGCCATCACCGCTATAAATGGCAATGGTGTTGTGACAGTTAATTTTCCGGTGGCCTTTAAATAATCACCGTTACCCGAGGCAAGGTCAGAGACCAGTTGTGGATACCAGGCAGAGCCGTATCCGCCTGCCATAACAAAGTTGCTGTCGATATAATACTGGAAGGTTGGTGCATTCCCCCGCTCGTAACTGAAATGCAGTTTGAGGTTTGTGCCCGGTTTAAGTTTCCTGCGAAAAACAAAAGTATAGGCGATGTCGCCTGATTTGTTTTTCCGCTGAAGTACCGTTGCTTTTTGTCCCTGCAGCCGCAACATGGGAGGGGCCACCGTTTTGCTTATGGCCACCTGAATGGAATCCGCAGACGCGGTGTCGGTCACGAAGCTCAGACTGCCCGAGACATTAAATTTACCGGTGCCCGGGTCTGTGATCACCTTAATCTGGTAATTAGGATGCTGCTGAGAATAGGCAACAGGAAATGAAAAGAATAAGGCCAACAAAAGAACCGGGAATATTTTTTCTGAACGCAAATGCCACATGCTGGTTTTTAGCCGCAAATAACAATTTAATGACCTGACAAAATTGTACCGGATTAACTTCTTATAGACCGCCGGAATCTGGAGGGTGTAATATTATACGATTGCCTGAAAGTTCTGATCAGGTGAGCCGCATCCGTGAAACCCGAGTCGAATGCCAGGTGCCCGATGCTGTCACCGCTGCGGAACAATAATTCGGTGGCTTTTTTCAATTTCATTTTCTGTTGGTATTCACCCACGGTCAGACCGGTCCTTTCATGAAAGGCTCTGGCCAGATAAACCGGGTGAACAAACACCCTGGAGGCCAGGGACTGGATCGTATGATGAACGTCAAATTCAGATTCCAGGATAGTAGTTACTTTAGCCAACCACGGCAGCCGCCGCACAACAGAAATTTCTGAGTCCTGCACCAGCCAGTGAAGAATATATTCTACCGACATCTCAACACCTTCCTGTTGATTGAACTGATAAAGAAGTTTGTACAGATACACAAAACTGCCGGCAGTATACAGTCTCACCGAATCAGGCAGATGGCCGGCAAGGTCATACTCTTCAAGGAGATTTTTCTTGAGTTCAATATTCAGACAACGTCCTCCGGCTGACAAAAACTGATTGGAATGATCGTAGCCCGCCGGGCGAAAGAGGACCTCTCCGGTATTTACCTGCGTGTCCGATCTGCCGCTGGTTTCGCAGTAGTTACCACGGATCAACAGGGAGAGGTAGGCATTTTGATGAGCATGGGTTTTTATTTCAGAACAGGCTTCGTATTGTGTGATGTTGATCTTAAAAAGATCGTTCTCGGTGGCCAGTTGCTCATTGCCAAAATAATGACCTGGTGAAAGTAAGGTGCTCATCTTCACAAATCTAGTTTAATGAACGCTTCTTAAGCAGGAAGATGGCTTTATTAACAACTCCGTCACCAAACGAGATCAGCCGGTTAATTCTCGTCAATTTATCCGCGTGGATTCTGAAAATTTTGTTAGAACTTCTATTTATTGAAAAACTTCAATAAATAAGTCATACTTTCGTGTTGTAAAGAGATTTTCATGGACGTAAAGAAAGCTGAAAAGATCTCCAAAGCGCTTGCCGACCCCAATCGCTTAAAGATTCTGAAGGAAATAAAGAAGTGTAAAGAGTGCTTGTATTGTGTTGATCTCAATAACATCATTAACCTTTCTCAACCCTCGATTGCCCACCATCTGAAATTGTTGATGGAAGCCGACCTGCTGAACTCAGATAAGGACGGCCGAAATGTGCGGTATTATCTTAATAACAAACTCCTCGATGAGTACATCAGTTTTATCGAAGGCTTAAAAATTTGATTTTTTTTACATTTTATTAATCGAAGTATTTAAATAAATCTATACCTTCGATCTCTTTTTCGAGAAACTTACCCAAAAATACGCCTTTATTTATTCAATTATTTAGATAATTCAATAATTCTTCTCAACATGTCTACTCAGTCATTACCAAAACAAAACCTTGTCCCAGCCTTGCACACTGCATTTGGCTATCTTCTTCTGACTGTGCTGATCGCAGCCTGTTCGGCCCAGGGCAAAGAACCAGTTCCAGAAAAACAATCCAAAAAATCTAGCGCCATCCCCGTCGATGGAAACGTGATAAAATCCGGCACCCTTAAAGAGGAAATGGAAATCACCGGCTCTTTGGCGGCCAACCAGCAGGTAGACGTCGTCAGTGAGTTGACCCGCCGGATCGTCGAAGTTCACGTCAAAGAAGGAGCCTACGTGCAGAAAGGACAGCTGCTGTTTGAAATGGACAAAGAAGACCTCCAGGCCCAGCTTGACAGGCTCCGTCAACAGGAAAAACTGGCCATCCTTAATGAAGAAAGGTTACGCGACCTGATACAGCATGAGGCAGTGGTTCAGCAGGACTACGACCAGGCATTCACCAACCTGAAAGTACTGCAGGCGCAGATCGCAGAACTAAAAGTTACCATCGGGAAAACCATGATCAGGGCTCCGTTCGCCGGCCAGGTGGGCATCCTGCGGGTTTACCAGGGAGCAGTAGTGAATGTGAACACCGTACTTACCAATATCCAGGACAATAACCTGATCAAGGTTGACTTTCTGGTGCCGGAGAAATACGCCAACATCATCACCAAGGGTAGCGAACAAAAGTTTACCGTGGCTTCCGACACACGCCAGCATACGGCCACCATTGTTGCCCGGGAAGCCCGGCTTGACCAGAATACCAGGACATTGATGGTAAGGGCCCTCAGCAAAAATCCAGACAGAACACTGATACCGGGCCAGAGCGCTCGTCTTCAGCTGGCCCTGCATTCCTCTGCTGATGCCCTGACTGTTTCCTCCCAGGCACTTATTCCTTCATCACAGGGATACAGCGTGTATGTGGTGAAAGACTCGAAGGTTAAGCTCTCCCCCATTGACATCGGACAGAGAGGGCCCTCTTCAGTGCAAGTATTGAAAGGACTACAGCAAGGCGACACCGTTGTAACCAGTAACATGCTGAGGTTGACACCCGGAGCAGAAGTAGACTTTGTCAATCTCCATTAATCGTCAATCTCAGTAAATCATTAAATCTTTTTCGCTATGAGCGCAATTTCACAGGTGAGTATCTCAAGACCAGTCCTGGCGGGCGTTATGTCGGTTTTACTTATCTTATTTGGTATCGTTGGTTACACATTTTTAGGAACCCGCGAATACCCCGTCACCGATTCACCCGTGGTTACGGTGACCACAGTTTACCCTGGCGCCAGTGCCGACATCATCGCTTCGCAGGTGACTAAGCCTCTTGAAGAAGCCGTTGCAGAGGCCAATGGCATCCGGGCCATGTCATCAGAGTCCCGGGAACAGGTGAGCATAATCACAGTAGAATTCAACCTCAATGCCGACCTTGAGGCAGCGGCTAATGATGTCCGTGATAAGGTGTCCAAATCAAGACAACAACTGCCCACGGACATTGAGCCGACCATCGTGGAGAAATCAGGTCCTCCTGATTTCCTGGTCTTCCTCACGGTGCAGAGCGACACGAAAAGCCTCGAAGACATCACTGACTTCGTCAACACCAGCATCAAGGAAAGGTTGCAATCCATTCCTGGTGTGAGACTCGTGGATTCTTACGCGGGCCGCAAAAGAGCGATGCGCCTGAGAATGGACCCGGTGAAGATGGCCGCATACCAGCTGACCCCAGCCGACATCCAGGCGGCGCTCCACAAAGAGAATGTTGACCTGCCAAGCGGTCGCATAGAAGGTCAGAACACCGAGGTGACACTACGCACCGAAGGCCGGTTGGTGACCGAAGAGGATTTCAACAACATGATCGTTCGTGAATCAAATGGCGCCATAGTTCGGTTCCGCGACATCGGCACAGCCATCATGTCCTCGCAGAATGAAAGAACGGCAATGATCATCAGTGAAGGCACAACCGCGAGATATGGCGTGGGAACCGGTGTGAACCCGCAAAGGGGGGCCAATTCACTGGCCATTGTGGACGAGTTCAAAAAAAGATATGAAGAAATCCTGAAGACCGCGCCAAAGGAATTCATCATTTCAATCGGTAAGGATTTTACCGTTCCTGTCCGCAACTCGCTGGCCGAGGTTGGTGAAACCCTGCTGCTGGCCTTTGGCCTTGTGGCATTGATCATCTTCGTCTTCCTTCGCGACTGGAGAAGCACGATCATTCCGCTGGTAGCCATACCGGTTTCGATCATCTCGGCATTCTTCATCATGTATATCGGCGGCTTCTCGATCAATGTGCTTACCCTACTGGGGTTGGTACTCGCCATTGGCCTTGTGGTGGATGACGCGATCGTAGTACTGGAAAACATATACGCCAAGGTGGAGCAGGGAATGACCCCACTGCAAGCGGCGCGTAAAGGATCGGACGAGATTTATTTCGCGGTTATTTCCACCACCGTGACATTGGCGGCGGTATTTCTTCCCATATTATTCCTTGGAGGAATCACCGGCAGGTTGTTCAAGGAGTTCGCGATAGTGGTCTCCGGCTCTGTGCTTATTTCTGCCTTTGTTGCGCTGACCCTCTCACCCATGATGAGCGCCTACCTTTTGAAGGCCGGCGCCTCGCACAACTGGCTCTACAAAAAAACGGAACCCTTTTTTATAAAATTAAATAACGGCTACGAAAGAACGCTGCGCAGCTTCTTCAAAGTAAGATGGCTGGGGTTCGTATTGCTCCTCTTGTCATTTGGCATCGCCGGGATGCTTGGTCCCTCGCTGCCCTCCGAGCTTGCCCCGCTGGAAGACCGGTCGATGGTCGGCATGGCGGTGATCGCACCGGAAGGAACTTCTTATGAAAGTATGGAAGAGACAATGAAGGAGATCAGCAATTATGTGTCGGATTCCATTCCCGATCTGGATGGAAACCGTACCTACGCCGGCATTGCCGCTTCTGTTGGCACCCTGGTGCAACCAGTGAACGCAGGTTTTCAATGGGTGTTCCTGAAAGACGTTGACAAAAGAAAAAGCAAGCTGACTCAGCAACAGATATATGAAAAGCTGGTGGCGGCGGCACCGAAATTCCGTAACGTGATCATGATCCCAATCCAGATCCCAACCATCGGAGGTTTCAGTACCTCACAGCCACTTGAATATGTAGTACAGGCACCAGACTTAAAGAGCCTGATCGACGTGATGCCCAAATTGATTGGACAGGTGAATAAAAGCACCAAGCTGGGTTTCCAGAACCCGGATTTTAAGATTGACAGACCGGAAATAGGGCTCACTATCGACAGGCAGCGTGCAGCACAGTCGGGAATTTCCACACAGGAAATCGGAAGCACCCTGCAACTGGCACTCAGCGGAAGAAGATATGGCTATTTTATTTACAATGACAGGCAGTATGAAGTAATAGGCCAGCTTGACCGCAGGGAGCGTTCCGCCCCGGCTGATCTGCGTTCTCTTTTCCTGAAATCATCAACAGGTGAAATGATCTCGCTTGACAACCTCGTGAAAATGAACGAAACAGTGAGCCCACCGGCATTGTACCGTTACAACCAGGCATACAGCACTACTATTTCCGCCACCCCCGCACCCGGTGTCAGCCTTGGGGAAGCCATTAAGGAAATGGACAAGATCACCGCCAGTGTTTTGCCAGCAGGATTCAGAACGGATCTGAAGGGCCAGAGTCGCGACTTCGCCGAAAGCAGTGCGAGCCTCGTTTTCGCCTTCATATTTGCTGTGTTGCTTATCTACCTGGTACTGGCGGCGCAATTTGAAAGCCTGATCGATCCCTTCATCATTCTGCTCACGGTACCAATGGCGGTAACCGGCGCCCTGCTCAGTCTTTGGATTACGAATCAGTCGATCAATGTTTTCAGTCAGATTGGTGTGATCATGCTGATTGGATTGATCACCAAGAATGGTATTCTCATAGTTGAGTTTGCCAATCAGCGGAAGGCCGAAGGAATGAATGTGCGGGATGCAGTTCTCGCCGCAGCGACTTCAAGGTTCCGGCCCATTCTGATGACGACCCTGGCGATGATATTTGGCACACTGCCCATTGCCCTTTCGCTGGGCACATCTTCGGGAAGTCGTACCTCACTGGGTATAGTAGTCGTGGGCGGATTGATCTTTGCGGGAGTACTAACTCTTTATGTAATCCCCGCCGTCTACTCCTATTTCTCACGGCCCTACAAACAGAAAGTTGAAGAAGCACCATATAGGCATGAACAAAGTCACGCGCGTGGCCCGGAAATCATTCCTGCCTGATCCATCAATTAATGAACTCATTTTTATGACACTCCAGAAAGCATTTATTTATACCATTAGTTTTTTCACCCTGCTCTGCCTGTTGTCGTATGCGGCCTTCTCGCAGACCCAACCCCTGTCGATGAAACAAGCGCTTGATCTAACTATGTCGAACAACCGACAAATAAAGATCTCCGCCCTTGAAGTCGACAGGTCCGAACAACAGATCGCCGCAGCAAAAGGCCAGTCCCTTCCCGAGGCCGGTCTGAACGGTCAGCTGATCCATTACTTCGAGGTTCCGGCATTTTTCGGATTCGACAATTCCGGGGGTGACAAGATTCCCTATGGAAGATTTGGCGGCCGGGACCAGGGCAGTGCAGGGGTTTATGTTACACAGCCCGTTTACAAACCGGGTAACAAACCCGCATTGAGGTATGCCCGGTTGCTGAAACATTCCGGGGACCTTTCGCTGACCGACCGCAGGTCAACAGTAACAGCGCAGCTGAAGCAAACCTATATCCAGATCCTGGTGCTGCAGGAAAGGATCAAATTGCAGCAGCAAAGTCTGCAAAGAAATGAGAAAGCCCTCCAGGACGCCAGGTCGCTGCTGGCACAGGGCAGGGCATTACGTGTAGACACATTGAGGGCCTTTACTACTGTAAGAAACCTGGAACCTGACCTGCTCAGGCTCACCTATGCGGTGAATGTGGGCAAGCAACAGCTGAAAACGCTGATGGGTATTGATACATTGAAGGACATACAGTTGACGGATTCCCTGGAGCTACCGGGTGATGAGGCGATACTTTCAGAAAACGAAGTGTATGACCAGGCCAGGCAGAACAGATCAGATCTGAAGGTCACTGAACTGGAACAGCAGTTGTCTGATGAAAAGATACGACTGGCCGCCGCGCCAATGAAACCATCGGTTTCACTTAACGCGCAATACCTGTTGCAAACGCAGACTAACAAGTTCGACTACACCAATGCGTATTATCCATCCACACCATTTGTTGGCGCCCAGGTGAACATTCCGATCTTCAGCGGAAATATCAACCGCTCCAAAGTGAAGCAGGCGGAAATTGAAAAACAACAAGCTATCCAGAAGTCAAGGAATGCTTATGAAGAGCTAAGAGCAGAAGTGAAACAGGTAGTCGCGGATGTGAGGGAAACAAGGGAACGGATCCGGATCCGTGAACAGGTTCGTGAGACTGCCCTGCTGAGTTATGATATTACTCAGTACAGATATGCGAAGGGTGTTGCCTCCAGGCTTGAGCTTACCGATGCAGAACTGGCACTGACCACGGCACAGTCAGACTATCTCGGCGCGGTCTATGACTATCTTTCGGCCAAGATATCACTCGACAGGGCGATGGGAAAGTAAAATCTGAACCATATATGGGCCTCGTGGAAGTGTATCTTTGTTGAAAATGAAAAATCAAAGATTAAAAATTAAAAATGTTGGGACACATCCCCAATATCTGAATTTTTGATTTTTGATTTTTCATTTTTAATTTATCCATAGAGGATATGGGAACTAAAAAGGATACATGCTGTCTATTTTTCTGGGAAGTTTACTCATAAGCGTTTTGCACGCCATTATTCCCAATCACTGGCTACCTGTGCTCGCCATTGGTCGGAAACACCAGTGGAGCCTCAGGGAGGTGACCAGGGTTACCCTCCTGTCTGGCCTGGCCCACGCGCTGAGCACTATTGTGATAGGCATTGGTTTGGGTATGCTCGGTCTGCAACTGGCACAATCCATTAAGTCGTTTACGCATTATGTAGCGCCGGCGATCCTGATACTGCTTGGGTTCTTTTTCATATACCAGCATCACCGCCACAAACATTTTCACCTTCACCAGGCACCCAAGCCAACGCTGAATAAAAATAAACTGATCGGATCACTGGTGCTCGCGATGTTCCTGTCGCCCTGCCTCGAAATAGAAGCCTATTTCCTGCTTGCAGGGTCGGAAGGCTGGTGGGCGGTGCTGGCGATAGCCGTTACCTACTTTCTCATTTCGGTAACCGGTATGGTTTTGTGGGTAAGGATGGCATACAGGGGATTGTTGAAGATGAACTGGCATGCAATCGAACACAAGGCTGGCATTATCACAGGTTGGACACTTGTACTCACCGGCATTCTTTCATTCTTTATTTCTTAACCCTGTTAAATGGAAAATCAAATTTCAAATACAGCGCAAACGGGGGAAATAAAGGAACACCGTCATGATTCACATGAGGGTCATGATCATGAACACGGTCACGACCATTCAACCGAAGGAAATCAAAACGGCTGGAAGGCACATTGGGCATTACTTTCCGGGTTGTTTATACTCGTCATTCTTCTTGTACTGGAATACGGTTTTCACGTAGTTCCTGCCCGGCTGCCTCTGTTCATTCTGAGTGCGGCTGCCTGGCTTCTGGCTGGCTGGGAAGTGCTTTACCTGGCATGGACGAAATCAAAACGCGGCGATTTTTTTAATGAATTTGTGCTCATGTCGGTGGCTACGATCGGTGCCTTCATCATCGGCGCTTACGAGGAGGGTGTAGCAGTGATGGTGTTCTACCAGATTGGTGAATGGTTCCAGGATGCTGCAGTGGATAAGGCCAAACGAAACATCAAGGCTTTACTTGACATCCGCCCCGACCATGTGTCGGTGATGAAAGAAGGCAGGATTGAACAGTTGGTTCCGGGTGAGGTAGAACGCGGTTCGATTATCCAGGTAAAGGCAGGAGAAAAGGCGGGTCTGGATGGCGAACTCCTGTCGGATTCAGGATCATTCAATACCGCGGCACTGACGGGCGAGAGCAAACCCGACACAAAATACAAGGGCGATGTGGTGCTCGCGGGGATGATCAGCCTGAACAGCGTGGTTGAGATCAAAGTGACAGCTGCATATAAAGACAGCAAACTGAACAGAATACTGGAAATGGTGCAGGATGCTACTACAAGAAAGTCGCAGACCCAGCTTTTCATATCAAGATTTGCCAGGATTTACACACCGATAGTTTTTTTTCTTGCTTTGGGCGTTTGCCTCTTGCCCATGATCATCGTCGACAACTATGATTTTCATACCTGGTTTTACCGCGCGCTGGTGTTCCTGGTTATCAGTTGTCCCTGTGCACTGGTGGTGTCTATTCCGCTTGGCTATTTCGGTGGCATTGGTCTGGGATCAAGAAACGGCATCCTGTTCAAGGGCGGAAATTTCCTGGACGTGATGACTATCATCGACACGGTGGTGATGGACAAAACGGGAACGCTGACAAAGGGTGTGTTTCGTGTGCAGGAAGTGATTGCGGAAGGCATCACAAAGGATGAACTACTACGCCTAAGCGCAGTTCTGGAGAAAAATAGTACACACCCTGTGGCCAGGGCAATTGTAGAATACGCGGGTGATAAAGCCGGCGCTGAGCAGGCGACCCAGGTGGAGGAAGTTGCAGGTCATGGAATGAAAGGACTAATCAACGGACAAACCGTACTTGCGGGGAACAATAAGCTGCTTGATAAATTTGGCGTCAGCTACCCTCCTGAAACCGGATCCGCTTCCGAAACCGTGGTTGCGGTATCAATCGATGGAAAATATGCCGGGCGCATAACCATCTCCGACGAAATCAAGGATGACGCGGCAGACACGATCAGGGCACTGCACAATATGGGCATACGTTCGGTAATGTTGTCGGGTGATAAACAGGCAGTGGTAGACAAAGTCGCGCGCAGCCTGGGTATTGATGAAGGCTATGGCGAACTGCTGCCCGCAGACAAGGTGGATAAGATTCAATCTCTGAAAGACCAGGGCAGAAAAATTGCGTTCGCAGGCGATGGGGTAAACGATGCGCCTGTAGTGGCGTTGGCGGATGCGGGCATTGCCATGGGCGGATTGGGAAGCGACGCTACTATTGAGATCGCGGACATCGTTATACAAAATGACCAGCCATCGAAAATTGTTTCAGCGATTCGCATTGGTAAAATCACCCGGCGTATCGTGTGGCAGAACATCACGCTGGCCATGACGGTTAAGATGCTCGTCCTCATTCTTGGCGCCGGTGGTATAGCCAATCTGTGGGAAGCCGTCATTGCAGACGTGGGCGTTGCCCTCCTGGCCATACTAAATGCGGTGCGCATCCAGTCTGTGAAAGTCTGATCCATCGAAAATTCCAAATAAGGCTGAACTGGCCACTCTGGTTGTCCCTAATACCCCCTTTGCCCTCCGTATGACCCGGTTATCTTTACCAAACAAGTAAACCGAATTTCGTTCTTCACAACATTTTATCAATTATGAACAAGGACACTCAAAAGATCGTCACCTGTCTTACCTATAACAACCAGGCGAAGGAAGCCGTTAAATTCTACACCGGAATTTTCAAAGATTCAAAAATCCTCAGCGAATTGGAAAATGATTTCGTCTATGTTGCCAATATCCTGTTGCAGGGCGAGGAATTTACGCTGATGAATGCGGGCCCGTCTTTCAAATTTGAACAGGGTTTTTCCCTGATGGTAAAATGTAATTCGCAGGATGAGATAGATTATTACTGGGAAAACCTTTCCAAAGGTGGTGAAAAAAGCCAGTGTGGCTGGCTCACGGATAAATTCGGTGTTTCGTGGCAGGTATTTGATCCGAAGATGGTTGAGCTCTTCAGGGACAAGAACACCGCCAAGGCGCAAAAGGCGATGCAGGCAATGATGTCCATGAGTAAGATCGTAATGAGCGATATTGAGGCCGCTTTCAACAAAGGTTAACAAGAATCTGTTGCGACTGCAAAGAAATCAGGAATTGAACAGGTAGATAATTAAGGCAAGTTCAACAAGGTTAGCCAGCGAATTTCTGAGTCTGTTCATGGCTTTACGCATGTGTTGTTCAACGGTGTTTTCGGAGATGCCAAGGATGCGCGAAATTTCCTTGTTCGTCATATTTTCCTTGCGACGCATTACGTATACCGTCCTGCACTTGCCAGGCAGGTTAGCGATCTCGATCTCCAGTTTCTTCTCCAATTCCCTGGTTTCAATAATATCCATCACCGAATCGCCGCGTTCTGATTCCGTATTAAGCATATTATTGATATACCGGTGTTCCACCAACTCGTGGCGGTAATAGTTAAGTATCTGGTTTTTCAGGATCACATAGAGATATGCCTTGATGGAGGTATCAGCTTCAAGGCGATCGCGATGTTCAAGTAATTTCACGAAACTATTCTGAACGAGCTCTTCGGCGGACTGCCTGTTATTTGTTTTATGCATGGCCACAACCAGCAGATCTATTACATGCGCTTTATATAGCTGACTAAAAGCCTGGGCGTCCCCCTGTTGCCATCGGGTGATGAGGTGGGCGTCATTGGAAAGGTGCAGTGATCTGGTTAATTTTCTGATCATCAGTAATGGCTGAAGCAATCGCTCCCTGAATTTAGGACGAATTTTCCCTGCCATCCAAATTTTTCAATAAATCTGAGTTGCGATAACGGAACTTGATAAGATAGGTGTCCTCTAAGATAACTGCAGTCTCTATTGTGATCGCAGCTTGCCCATTCACGAGATCTAACGAACAATGCAGAAAGAAACCCTCAGGACCTTACTGGACAAGTATCACCATCACCAGCTATCTGAAGCAGAATGGCAGGAACTTAATGAATGGTATCATCGCCTGCATTTTGGCGAACAGGATTTTAATGCCTGGATCGCGGAAGCGGGTAGTGAAGCGAAACTGGCAGATCAGTTGTATTCAAACTTCGAACAGATGATCGCAGGGCGGCAATCGAAAGGCAAATCCAGGTTGATCTACCGGCTGGCAGCCGCTGCTGCAATTCTACTCACGATGGGGGCCGGCATCTATTATTTTTATTTGCCACAAAAAAAACCCGGAACCCCGGATACACGAATCAGTTCAACACAGGAGCCAAAGATCCTGCCAGGAAGTGATAAGGCCGTGCTGATACTTGGCAATGGCAAGCAGATCATTCTTTCGGAAGCCAACACGGGTAAACTTGCTGAACAGGGACAGACGGCCATCCGCAAGACGGCCGATGGAGAGATCACCTATCATGCACCAATAAAGGAAGGCAGTCAGGAACTGATCATCAATACTATTGCCACACCCAGAGGTGGTAAGTATAGCCTGATACTTGCCGATGGAACAAAAGTATGGCTGAACTCCGCTTCTTCCCTGAAATTTCCGGCTTCATTCAACGGCGACAGACGCGAAGTGCAACTTTCAGGCGAGGGTTATTTTGAAGTCGCCCATGATGTGGCCAAACCTTTCATAGTATTATCCGCAGGACAATCAATCGAAGTGGTGGGCACACACTTCAACGTGAACGCATATGCTGATGAACCACAAATACAGACCACGCTGTTAGAGGGCAGCGTGAAAGTAATAAGTCACGACCAGGTGAAAACTCTGAAACCAGGACAACAATCACGGCTGACTACCGGTGGTGAACAGATCGACATACATGAAGTGAACACCGAAGACGTGGTAGCCTGGATCAACGGTTATTTTCTTTTTCAGAATGAAAATATACAGAGCGTGATGCGGAAAATATCCCGGTGGTATGATGTGGAAGTGGAATTCGCAAAGGGTCAACAGTTCAGTGAACAGTATGGAGGATCCATTACCCGTTACAGTGATGTGTCAAAAGTATTGCGTATGCTCGAAATTACGGGACAGGTGAAGTTCAGGATTGAAGGAAGAAGGATCATCGTAAGCGGCAAATAGCCGTTTTCAATACAACAGGTAACCAAAACTTTCATCCAAATACACTGCTATGTAAATGCAAACACTCCAGGTATTCGGAAAAAAAAGCGGAAGCGTTTTGAGCCGCCTCCGCATAAAGTCCGATTCACCTCCGACATGATCGGTTAAAACATTGCTAGACACAATTTTTTACGCTAAATCAGACAACCAAATGTATACAAAATATACAGCATTGTTTGGAAGGCCCTATCACCCCTTCCTCAAATTCATAATCGTGATGAAGCTGACCACAGTTCTAATATTAGGAGGGTTGTTACAGGTAAGTGCTGCGGGTTTCTCTCAACACCTCACTTACCACAAAAAACAGGCTTCGCTCGAACAAATATTCAGGGAAATCAGGAAACAAACCGGTTATACTGTTCTCTGGTCAACCTCCAAAATCAGGAATGCGAGTCCGACCGATGCCGATTTTGAAAAGACTCCCCTTCAAACCGTTTTGTCAGGCCTCCTGCCCGCTCTTGACCTGAGTTTCGAGATCAATGAGAATGCCATCCTCATCAAGGAAAAAGTATTATTGCCCGCTAAAACAGCGATAGAGATCGCGGATATTCCTGTTAAGGGAAGAGTAGTGGATGAACAGAACCAACCTCTTGCGGGCGTAACCGTCAGTATCAAAGGAACAGAGAAGGCAACTACGTCGAATGCGGACGGTTCGTTTAGTATTAATGCGCCTGAAAACGCCACCCTGGTCTTCAGTTTTGTGGGCACGATCGCACAGGAAATTCCTATCCGTAACCGGGGCTCGATCACCGTTAAACTCGAAAACGACCAAAAAAATCTTGAAATCGTTGACGTGGTAGCCGTAGGTTACGGTACGCAGAAAAAAAGCGAGGTAACCGGGGCTTCAAGCACGGTGACGGCGACTGAGATCGCGAAACGTCCACTACAGCGGGTCGAGCAGGCCCTGCAGGGAACTACTTCAGGAGTAGTGGTGCAGAGCAAAAGTGGCCAGCCGGGTAACAGCCTGAGCGTGAAGATCAGGGGGTCAAATTCGATAACGGGATCCAACGAACCACTTTATGTGATCGACGGCTACATCGGCGGTAATATCGAAACGGTGAACCCGAACGACATCCAGTCCCTCGAAGTGCTGAAAGATGCGGCCGCCACCGCGGTCTACGGCTCACGTGGTTCCAATGGTGTGGTGCTGATCACAACCAAAATAGGTGGACAGGGAAAAACCCGGGTAAACCTGAGCGCCTGGGGTAGCAGGAACAGTTTTCCAAAGAAACTGGACCTTATGAATGCATATGATTTTGCCAGGGCAACGAATTCACAACTGGCCGCGGTTGGAAATCCTGCCGCTTTTTCCGAATCACAGCTGAAAGATTTCCAGGCCAATCCCGGAACCGACTGGCAGGATGAGATACAACGTAAACCCTGGGTGCAGAATTACCAGTTGGATGTTTCCGGTGGCACCAAAGAGTTCAATTATCTGATTTCCTTCAATCACCTCGATCAGCCAGGTATGATATTGAACCAATGGTACAAGAGATCAACACTGCGGGCAAACCTCGGCATGAAGCTAAATGAAAAGATGGACCTCAAATTCTTCATCAACACCTCGCTTCCCCGCGCCCGAAATAACGGATTCATCGGAGACTATGTTGATCCCTTCGCCCAGGCATACCAGTTTGATCCAACCCTGCCCGTGAAAAATGCGGATGGTGATTATAATTTCTACTCTCAGTATGCTTCCATAGGCATTAATCCCGTGGCCCAGCTGCTGGGCTCTTATGGCGACTACCAGGCAACAGCCATTACAGGAACAGGCGTCTTCACCTACCGCATACTCAACAATCTGACCTTTACTTCCAACAACACTTATTCCAATACATCAGGTCTGGGTCGGGGCGTGGCAACACCAACCGGTGTGGCGAATAATGGAAGGGACAATGCCTATACAAACAACAACTATGATCGTTCGATTCAGAGCAGTAATTTTCTCACCTACAAACAAAAATTCAACGAACATTCTATTACGGTCACCGCGCTTTATGAGATACAGAATTATAAAGGGATCAATAATAACCTGACGGCAAGAAATTTATCTTCTTATGCCCTGGGGTATTATAATCTCGGCCTTGGCTCTACACAGCTGACCACATCGGGTTACAATGCGGATGCCCTGACTTCTTTCCTTGGCAGGGTGAACTATGGATACCGCGATAAATATCTCGTTACGGCGAGTGTGAGAACCGACGGTTCCTCTCATCTTACAGAAAAATACAGCACCTTCCCGTCCTTTGGCGTAGCCTGGAATATCGCCAAGGAATCCTTCATGGACAACAGCCGGTTGTTTGCAGAACTTAAGCTGAGAGCCAGTTATGGCCTCACCGGTAACCAGGCCGTGGGCGCCTACGCCACCATACCACAGATCACCACCGGTGGTCCCGCCTATCATTTCGACGGCACGACTCCATCGATCGCCACGCCTCTTGGCTCACCAGTTTCGCAATCCCTGAAATGGGAAACTACCAGGTCGACCGACGTCGGCATCGACGCCGCCTTTCTAAACGGACGGCTGACCTTTACTGCCGATGCGTATCATAAGAAAATAGAAAACCTCCTCTTTAGCTACCAGGCTCCACTTTATCTCGGTGGAGGTTCTTACCTGCGCAACATTGGCAACCTGCAGAATACCGGACTGGAATTCTCCCTCGGTGGAACGCCCGTAGTGACCAGGCGTTTGAGATGGAACACCAACCTAACGTTGTCGTTCAACCGCAACAAGGTACTTGGCCTTGGCGACCTGGACAATGTGGTGATCAACAATGTGGGTCAGTTTCAGAATGGTTTCTTACTGTTAAAGGTCGGAAAGAGTCTTGGTGAATTCCGTGGGTATGACTACCTGGGCACATGGAAAACAGGTCAGGAAGCAGAGGCGGCACAATACGGCAGCAAACCTGGTGATGCCCGATATGCTGATCTGAACGGCGACTTCAGGTATACGGGCGATGACCTGACAACGATCGGCAATGGAACACCAAAATTTTCGTTCGGGTTTATCAATGACCTGGCCTTTGGAAATTTCACGCTTAGCGTCATGTTCCAGGGAACCTACGGCAATGACATTTATTCCGGCACTATTCCCTTCACGCTCGGTGGGCAGGGAGATGCGAGGAATGCCACATCGAAAATGATACTCGATGTATGGACGGCGGAAAAACAAACCGACATACCCACATTCAGCAGCACTAGCCAGAATTTCATCAACAGCAGCAGATTCGTGTACAATGGCAGCTATATCAAGTTGAAAAATCTCGCACTCAATTACAACATTGGTTCATCCTTCCTGAAAAAAGTCAGCGTCACCAAACTGGAAGTATATGTGAGCGGCCAGAATTTCTGGACGATCACCGATTACCCTGGCTATGATCCTGAAGTAACCAATGCGCAGACCGCAATGGCATTGGGAGTCGAATCGGGTGTGATACCCAACCCCAAGACCTTCACGATCGGACTGAGGGCTTCATTTTAATCGAACCATTAACCTGCAAAGAAAATGAACATGAAAAAGTATTCAATCATATTTCCACTAATGGTCGTCATCTTCCTGAGTGGTTGCAATAAACTCACAGAAGATCCGAGAGGCAATCTGACGCCAGACACGTATTTCCAGACACAGGCCGACCTCGATGCCTCTGTCACC
This sequence comes from uncultured Chitinophagaceae bacterium, assembly GCA_963808065.1. Classification (GTDB taxonomy): domain Bacteria; phylum Bacteroidota; class Bacteroidia; order Chitinophagales; family Chitinophagaceae; genus Flavitalea. Next base: position 1,619,273 of record CAWEEK010000001.1, on the reverse strand, counting down.
GCGATCTATCAACAAATGACTTTTGACGGAGCCTATGCCGCTACAATGAAAAGCACTTCCTACTTCGGGTCGGATGATTTCACCACGGATCCCGGATTAAACAAAGGTGATTTCAGGGCATTCGACCAGCTAAACGGGTCGAGTTCAACTGAACTCATCAATGCGCAGTGGAGCGCCCCCTGGACCATCATCTACCAGGCAAACAACGTAATCACGAATTATCAAAAAGTAAAGTCAACTGATGAATTGAAAAACCGGGCCGTTGGACAGGCCTATTATCTGAGAGCCCAGGGCTATTATTTTCTTGTGCGCACATTCGGTCCCATACCTGTGATCGATTCAACCATCGCCGTGGATTTCAGACCAGACCGATCACCTGTGGAAGACGTGTACAAACTCATCATCAGCGACCTGGAGATGGCCAAATCGCTTTTGCCCGTTAAATTCGAAGGAGAGCCGGGCCGGGCAAACCAGATGGCAGCCCGTTCCCTCCTGGCTGATGTTTACCTGACCATGACCGGCTGGCCAGTACAAAAACCCGAGTACTATCCTCTCGCCGCCGAGGAAGCCAAGGCTGTAATTGAATCGAACGAATACACCCTGGTCCCGAACTTTGGCGAGGTCTTCAAAACAAATAATAATTCTGAGTCCATCTTCGGGGTGCAGTTCAACATCAGCGCAAATTCTCCCAACCGTATGTATGGATGTTCATGCGTACCGCTTGATGAAGTGGCCGCGGATGGGTCCAGTGGCTGGAATGACTTCTATCCCGAGATCAATTTCTTCCTTCGCGCCCCCGTCTGTGAACGGACCGATGAGACCTTTTACACCGAGCTTAAATTAAGACAGCCGGATAATTCCTTTAAACTGGTGGACTGGAGTTCCAGTGAAACCCATGGAGGCCATCCCTATTATAAAAAATTCAGGGCCGGGGTCAATAATGATGCAGTAAATGAGACACCAACTGTAATTAATTCCATGAGCCCAAGTTCCAATAAAACTACAGACATCATCAGGTATCCCATGGTGCTCCTCGATTTTGCAGAAGCATCGGCTATGGCGGATGGATCTCCCTCGGATGAAGCCTACAGCGCCATCGACATGGTGCGTGAAAGAGCAGGGTTGCCGAACCTCACCAAAGGATTGAGCGCCGAAGCATTCCGCGATTCCGTGGTGTACGAACGTGCCTATGAATTTGCCGGTGAGTTTGGAATGCGATGGTTCGATATCGTGCGACTGCAGCTCCTGCCAACAATTCTGGCCGACCGCGGTGATAAGGAGAACCCCATACTCTTCAGCGGTGACCTTAATTCAAGATACTATGCCCCGATACCTATAAATGAACTCTACCGGAACCCGAACTGGACCCAAAATGCAGGGTACTAATCAATTTAGAAAAAAGGTCATCGGAGAGATGGCCTTTTTTAATTTAGTTTATCCAGAGGCTTGCGTTTATTTTCTCTTAGCTCCTTAAAATGCGTGGGGGTCAATCCTGTCACCTTTTTGAATTGCTGCGAAAGGTGCTGCACACTGCTGTAGCCAAGATCGTCGGCGATCTCACTTAGGGTAAGTTCATTGTAGAGCAATAATTCCTTGGCCTTTTCAATCCTTTGCATAATGGCATATTTCTCAATGGTTATTCCTTCTACTGATGAGAATAAGGTTGAGAGGTAGTGATAATCCATCTGGATCTTGTCGACCAGGTAAGCCGACAATTTCAGGTTGAATTCGGATGCATCGCGATGGATGAGTGTAACGATGGCGGTCTTTATCTGCTCTACGATCTTCGCCTTCCTGTCGTCGAGCAATTCAAAACCAAGTGCTTCCAATTGCTCTCTCAACTCAAGTGTTTGTTCAGGTGTTGGAAGTTCTTTGAACTCCGCCTGCCCCAGTTGTATGTTCTGGTAGTCGAGATCCATTTTGTCGAACACCTGCCGCACGGCCATGATGCACCGATCGCAAACCATATTTTTGATGTAGAGTTGAATAGGCATAGGTGCAAAATTATTCAATCGCGCCGGCGAAATCAAAAATGAAAAATTAAAAATTAAAAATGCTAAGTGAATTAATTCTTCCCCTCAGATAGGATTTTTGATTTTTAACTTTTAATTTTTAATTTAAAACCAGCGTCAGCTGGTTTTCCTGTAATTGAGAATAGCCCAGCCATTCAGTACAACCGCAAACAGGAATTGGTACAAGAACTCTGTCTTGATATCAGCAAAACCACTCCCTTTTAGTACGATCATCCTCACCACCTTCACAAAATGTGTGATGGGTGTAAGATTTGCGATGGTCCTGGCCCAGGACGGCATGCTGTCCACCGAGGTAAACAAACCGCTCATCAGCATGAATATCATCATGAAGAAAAATGCCACGAACATGGCCTGCAATTGGGTCGATGTAAATGTTGATACCAGCAAACCAAAGCCAAGCAAGGCAACCAGGTAAATTCCGGCGAAGAGATACAGGACCAGGAAACTCCCCGCCGGCACTATTCCATATACTATCCACTGAACCAGGAGCCCGACAGAGAAGATGATCATGCCCACCACCCAGAAGGGGATTAGCTTACCCAGGATAAACTGCCATTTCTGAACGGGCGATACATTGATCTGCTCAATCGTGCCCATCTCCTTTTCTCTCACTATGTTCAGTGCCGATATGAATCCTCCGATCAGGGTTAGCAACAAAACCAGCACCCCCGGCACCATGTAATACTTGTATTCTCCATGCGGATTGTACCAGACCATGTTCTCCGTTTGTATGCCAGGATTTGATCCCGGAGTTTTTTCAGTCCGGAACCGCAGGGATATGTCTTCGTTGAAGTCGCCGATGACCCGCATTAGGTAGTTGGACCCCAGCCCTGCTTTGTTTCCGTTGATGGCATCGATAAAGAGGCCGATCTCCTGCCTGCCTTCCCTGACTAGTTTTCTTTCAAAAGCCGGCGGTATCTCCAACACAATGTCAGCATTTTCATGTTCGATATAATCAAGGCCCTGGCGGTACGAGTCCGCTGTGCCCACAATGTGAAAATATCCGGAGGAATTTATTTTAGAGATCAGCCGCTGCGACATGCTGGAGTGATCATTATCCAGCACAACCAGGTTCACATGCTTCACATCAAAATCCATGGCAAAGGGAATGATGATGAGCTGCATGGTTGGCAGACCAAACATCATGACCAGGATGATCTTGTCGCGGAAGATCTGCAGGAATTCTTTTTGTAAGAGATAGCTCAGTACTTTCATGACAGGCGGGTTTTGAAGTTCTTCAATGCCACCGCAAGAAGGATCAGGGTCATGCCCAATAAAACAAGCGTCTCCTTCCATACATACTCAAATCCAAGACCTTTGAGCATGACGGATTTTACGATCAGGTAATACCACCTTGAAGGGACGAGGTTGGATATCCACTGAAAGATCAGGGGCATGTTGTCCAGGGGGAAAATGAAACCAGTGAAGATCATCGTGGGTATCATCATGCCCATCATCGAGGTCAGCAGGGCCGTCTGCTGAGAGGCCGTGCGATTGGAGATCAGTAAACCAAGAGACAGACAGGTGAGGATGAAAAGCATGCTTTCAAGGAATAGCAGGAGGATACTTCCCTTTATGGGTACGTCAAGCACAAAAACGGAAAGCAAAAGGATCAGTATGAAATTGGCGAGTGAGAGCACGAGGTAGGGAATCGCCTTGGATATCAGCACCAGGATTGGTTTGAAGGGAGAAACAAGGAGCACTTCCATGGTGCCAAGTTCTTTCTCACGTACCACCGACACCGAGGTGAGGGCGGTGCAGACGAGCATCATGATCAGGGCAAGTACCCCGGGTATGAAGTTGAGCGAGCCGTTGCCATCTTCATTGTACAGCATACGCGGCACGGGCAGGATCTGGAGGGACGGTGCCGGCAACGGATTCAGTTCTTGTGAATAACTGCTGATGATGGCATTGGCATAATTCAGGATGGTTTTCGCCGTGTTTGGATCAGAACCATCCGTGATCAGCTGGATCTTCGCACCCTTGCCCCGCAAAAGATCATTGCCGAAGCCAGACGGAAATATCATTGCGCATTTGGCGCTCGCATCTTTAAAGGCCTGATCGATGGCCTTATCCTCTGTTGAACTGGTGATAATGAAATAACCCGATGAACCAAATTTACTGATGAGTTTTTGTGAACTGATGTCGTTGGCGTGATCAATGATGATCATTTCAGCGTTCTTTACTTCTGTGGTCAATGCAAAACCAAAGAGCAGGATCTGGGCAACGGGCAGGCCGAACATGATAAGCAGGGTCCGCCTGTCACGGAACACGTGATAAAATTCTTTTGTTATGAAGGCACGCAGCTGTTTCATAAAATGATATTATTCGGCAGGTCTTTTCGCTCGTCTTGCCAGTTGATAAAAAACGTCGTCCATGTCTTTGGCCTCAAATTGTTTTTTCAGATTGGCCGGAGAATCCAGGGCCTGCACTTTGCCATCCACCATCACAGATATCCGGTTGCAGTATTCCGCTTCATCCATATAATGCGTGGTAACAAAAACGGTGATGCCATTGGCCGCTGCTTCGCTGATCATGTCCCAGAATTGCCTGCGGGTAATGGGGTCCACTCCTCCGGTGGGTTCATCAAGAAATACCAATTTGGGCTGATGGAAGATGGCCACGGAGAAGGCAAGCTTTTGTTTCCAGCCGAGCGGGATCGAACCCACCAGCTTGTCTCTTTCTTTCTCCAGCCCCAGCTTGCCGATCAGTTCAGCGCTCCGCTCTCTGATCTCACGGGATGAGACACCATAGATGCCACCAAAAAAACGGATGTTCTCCGCCACCGTTAGGTTTTCATAGAGGGAGAATTTTTGGCTCATGTAACCAATGTGTTTTTTTATGGAGCCCGTATGTTTGTAAACATCAAATCCGGCAACCTGCGCTTCCCCCGAACTTGGTCGGGAAAGCCCGCAAAGTATGCGCATCGCGGTCGTCTTGCCGGCACCGTTAGCCCCAAGAAATCCGAAGATCTCCCCTGCTTCCACTTCGAAGCTGATATTGTCTACGGCGGTGAAGTCCCCGAATTTTTTTGTGAGTTGTTTGCAGATGATCACCTTCTCTTTCATTTATGCTGATTTTGCGTGACTGGTAATTTGTCAGTATCCTTCATCAGTCTCATAAAACTGTCCTCAATGGAAGGTTGTATTTCGCGGATTTCTAAATTGGCATGTCCCCGGGTAGCCAGGTGATCCTTGAGTTCTGACACGGAGGCGGGGCTATTCGCCTTGAGTGTAATATGAACGGATTCGCCAAAGGCATATGCGGAACTTACCAATCCCGAATTCCTGGTATCCTGCAGGATCCTGTACCCATTTGCATTGGTTGGAATGGAATAGAGCAGATCAGGAAAGGTCGACACAATATTTGCCGGTGAGTCGATCTTCATGATCTTTCCAGCCTGGAGCAGGGCGATCCGTTCACAACGTACAGCTTCATCCATGTAAGGGGTCGACACGAGAATCGTGATGCCCTTTGACTTGAGCTGGTGCAGCATCTCCCAGAATTCCCTCCGTGAAACTACGTCTACTCCCGTTGTCGGCTCATCAAGAAAGAGCAGTTGGGGATTATGGATCAGCGCACAGCAGAGTGCCAGCTTTTGTTTCATGCCACCCGAGAGCTTCCCCGCCCTCCTGTTGCTGAACGGTTTTATCTGGTCATAGATGTCCCTGATTAATTCATAGTTCTCCTCGATTGTGGTTCCAAACAGCGTAGCAAAGAATTGAAGATTTTCTTCCACGGTAAGGTCCTGGTATAGAGAAAATTTACCGGGCATGTAGCCGACGCGGCTGCGGATCACCGATTGGTCCTTATATATATTGAAGCCTTCGACACTGGCTTCGCCCGAGTCCGGCAACAACAGTGTGGTGAGGAGCCTGAACAGGGTCGTCTTACCTGCGCCATCGGGTCCAATAATACCGAACAACTCACCCTTGTTTACCTCGAAGGATATCCTGTCCAGGGCAAGGACGCTCCCCTTTTCGTAGGTCTTTGTAAGGTCTTTTACTTTGATAACCGACATGTCTTCGTTATTTATGATCCGTATTTTTTGGATCGTTAAACAGCACTTCGCCATACATGCCAATCTTCAGATAGCCGTCGTTCTTCGTCAGTACCTTGAAGGCATAAACGAGGTTGGCCCGCTCGTCTTTTGTCTGAATGGTTTTCGGCGTGAACTCACTTGTTGAGGATATCCATGATATCAGACCCTTGTAAAGCTTATATCCATCTTCTCCCTCTTCGATCCTAACCTGTACGGGCTGTCCTGTTTTTATCCGGGCCAGTTGCTTTCCCGAAACATAGGCCCGAAGGGTGAGTGTATCGAGGGAGGCTATTTTGTACAGCGGTTTGCCCGGATTCATGAGCTCGCCGCGCAGTGCATAGCGGGCCAGCACGGTACCCTGCACCGGATTCACGATGCTGCCTTTTTCGATCTGCTCCTGCAATAGCTCCACCGATTTTTCCAGTGGCCCGCGTTCACTGAGTATACCCCTGTTCTGCGTGGAGATGTTTGAATTGTTGAGCCGGATCTCCTGCCTTGCTACCGCGATCTGTTTGTCCAGCTGGTCGATCTGCGCATTGATATCGTCAAGTTGTTTTGAGGTGGCAGCGTCACTTTTGATGAGGTTTTCGGTTCTCGTTTTCTCTCTGAGTTGCTGCGCTCTTTTTGACTCAAGTAATTCCAATTGGCGTTCGACGAGAAGTGCCTGTTCCGCGGGCTCTGCCGTTTTCTTTCGGAGCGCCGCAATGGAGGCAGTAGTTTGTTCTTTCTGAAGCCGGGGTATGGTTACATCGATCTGGCCGACGACCTCGTTCTCGCTGAGCACTCTGCCTTCGTCAACGGAGAAGTTTTCCAGTTCGCCGCTTTGCTGTGCAGAGACGATGACCTCATCAGCTTCAAAATATCCCGAAGCATCATAGGGTGGCGCTTTGGGGCCGCAGGAGGCGGCAACAAATGAAATGAGCAGAAAGAAATAAGAAAAATATTTCATGATCCTGTGATTATGGGTGACCAGCAGTGTGCTGATAATGATAATTAGACTGAAGTAGTTGAATGGAATGCAGTATCTGTGTTTGCCTGGCCAGGCTTTCAGCGTTCACCTGGTTGATGTAATCATGCGTGGTGATCACACCATTTTTGAGCTGAGCCGCTGAAGAAGCCGTCACCGCTGTTCTTAGGTCGATGATCTCCTGGTCCCGGCTGAGCAGGGCCTTGTATCCCGCAACGTCGCCGTCGATCTGTGAAAGCTCCATCTTTGTATTTAGCAAAAAGATCTCACGGTCAGCAACAACCGATTTTTTTTCTGTTTCCAGTATCCTGCGCTGGTTGCCAATCGTATAGAGACTGCCGAGGGACCAGGCAAGCCTGATGCCGCCAATGAACCATGGGCCGGACTTGTTTTCGATGATGTTGAGCGTTGGGCGACCATAGGCGCCCTGCGCGAAGGCGCTGATCTTCGGCCTCCAGGCTACCGACAGCTGGTCCGTTTTCACGTCGATCGACCGCGCAGCAAGGTCAAAGGTGCTGAGTTCAGGCCTGGATATCTGCGCGGGCCGTGGCCGCTCCTTTGGCAAAAGAAAATCTGTGTCAGGCGGAATGGTCTGATGGATGAGAACCGAAAGTGTGTTGATAAAGGCCTTTCTTTTTTCACTGAGTTCCGTTATGCCCATTTCACCCTGGGCCACTTCCGCCTTCAGCTCGTTGAGCGCGCTTTTATAGGCGGTGCCCTGGCTCACCGAGGCCTCAACGGGGGCGATCAGATTGCTGAGGTTGCTGTTCCTGAGTTGAAACTGTTTGATCTGTTCGCCAAGCAGGAGGATGGAAAAATACAATTGTTCGATCCTGTCTTCCACGGCATAAAGCGTTACGGCAACTTCCTGCTGACGGACCTTCTCGTTGGCCCTGATCAATGCCCTTTCCTGCCTGAGCGCGCCACCATCATAGATTTGCTGGTTGAGTTCGGCCTGGACGCGGTACTGATCCTTGCTGATCTCCGGAAAACTTCCTCCACCCGGCAGGGTGAGACCCTTGGGGAAAGCGATCGTTTCGGACTGGTAAGTGGCCTGTCCGTTGACCATGAATTGTGGCAGATAGGCCTTCGATGCATTTGTCAGCGTGTATTTTGCCGTCTGGGCAATCAGGTCCTGTTTTACGATGGCAGGATAATTCTTTCTCGCCAGATCATAACATTTTTCGATGGTTAGTATTGTGTCCTGCGCTTGTGCCAGCGAGGTGGCTGGTAACACAAGTAATAACATTGCTGCCGTTCTAAAAAAGGTAACCATATTATTAAGTCATTAGATTAAATCAATTGATAAATACAAATACAAAAAAATTTATTTCGCTTTTAGCATGGCTTTAATCCAGATAGGTATTAGGGTTTTTCTTTCCACCATCATGTTCGTGAACTGCTTGTCGGACATGCCCACCGATGGCTGCAGTATAGGGCGCATGATGAAGGGAAATACCGCGATTCCGAGGATAGTGGGAATGAACTGCAGGGGGTTGACATCTGGTCTTTTTTCCTGCAATTGCGCCAGCAGTACGGAATCCTTAAGGATGTTGGTTTTTTGCACCAGTTTCTCAAAGTGCTCGGGTCTGGCGCGCAGTTCACTAAGAACAAAGATGGGCAGGTCGGGATTGACTAGCAGGAGATCGACATAGAGGGAAGCGATGCTTTCGATCTTCTCCGTCAGTGAGGTATCGGGGTTGTTCGCCACCTTGCCCAGGACGCCGAAAAGCTTCTGCACCTTCTCGAACATGATCAGGTCGAAAAGCTTTTCCTTGCTTCGGAAATAGTAGTTCAGCAAGGCCAGGTTGATCCCTGCTTCCTCGGCAATATCGCGAGTACGGGTGGCGGAGTATCCTTTTTTTATGAATACTCTTCTGGCCGCTTCCTTGATCTTGTCCTCGGTACTGCTGTCGGGTTCTGCTTTCTTCTTTGCCACTTTTTTCATGTTGATCTGGCACAAAAATAGAACACCGGAATGAATTAATCAAATTTTTTAATCAAATGATTAAATAAATCAGGAACAGAAACAGGAACAGAAACAGGGAAGAAACAGAAATAGGAAGAGAAAGAGGAAAAGTATGCAATCCTGATTCTTGTAGTTGCGCCTTCAGAATAAGGCCGGCCGAAGGCAAAATTTTCAAGTGCCGCGGAAAACGGCGAAGATGTGGATTGAAAATATACAGACGATAGTTGCAACTGCAGAACAGAATTACATCAGCCGACCGGAGCATTCCTTCGCCGTAGCGGCAGGCAGAAATTTTTAGGCCCTTATTCTGACAGCGCAAAGTTTTTTTAGCTTCCTTTTTTTTAAAAAAAAGGAAGAACCGCTTATCCTTGTTAAATTAATTTTGTGCATAAATCTTCAGTTATCACGGTCGGGGAAGCAAAGCAATTAGCGGCAGGCTGGATCACCAGTCATTATGAGCATGACGTCCGAGTCAGGGGCGCCTTTTTTCATGGATCCATCGTTTGGATGGATGACCACACGATCCTGCCCCAGACTTCCGACATAGACATCATGTTGGTGTGCGAAGGCAAATCCGAAGGCAGGCTGGGCAAACGACATGAAGGCGGGCTATTGATCGAACTTTCGTCGATAGACAAATCTGAATTCGAACCAGCTGAGAAGATCAGCGGCAACTACTTCCTTGCGGGAAGTTTTCGGAAGCCCACATGGATTTTTGACCACGACGGAAGTTTGGAGCAGGTCACTGCCATCACCAGCAGAAACTTTACTGATCCGTACTATATCCAACAAAGGATCGAACACGCCCTTCGCAACTCTGGTGCCTTTCTTGAACGATCGAAAACAAATCTGCCCCTGCATGAAAAAGTGACCAACTGGTTGTTCGCACGCGGGGTGCTTGCGCAGGTATTGCTGGTGGCTGACCTGAAAAATCCAACAGTAAGAAAAAGATATCTCGATGCAAGGATATTACTGGAACACAACCGGGAAGAAGGATTCTATGAGGAGCTACTGTCACTGTCGAATTTCCATCAGATCGGTCCGGTACTGGCGATCAAACACCTGGACAATCTTGAAAAGACTTTCGACCAAGTGGCAACACTCGTGAATCAATCTCATCCTTTCGCGGCTGACCTCACGGTTGACGCCAAGCCCGTTGCCATTGGTGGAAGTCGGGAACTGATAGCGCAGGGTGCGCATCGCGAGGCGATGTTCTGGATTGCTGCAACTTTTTGCCGATGTATGCACGTCATCCAACAACAACTTTCATCAATAGACATACAAGGGTTTAACTATTATTTCCAGCAATTGCTCCACGACCTCAACCTCGATGATGCAGAAAAATTCGAATTGAGCAATGAAAAATATTTTGCTTTTATTCCAAGGTTGCGGGAATTGCTCCAACGAATCAGAAAGAGGAAGGACTTCAAGTAAAGTCTTCATGCAAAGGCGCCAAGAAAAGCGCAAAGTCGCAAAGCCTGTCTGCCAAGCGCTCAAGTAAACGTTGGCTGGTGGGCTCTTTCTTCCTCTTCATGTTCCTGTTCCTCTTTCTCTTTCTCCTGTAGGCCTACATTGGAAAGACGCCAATGAATCAGAAAGAGAAAGAGGGAGATGAAGTGGGGTTGGCAAACTCACTTTGCGCCTTTGCGCTTTTCTTGGCGCCTTTGCGTGAAATGAATTGATGATGACTGCGTCCCCTCTAATCTTTCTCTTTCTGTTCCTGTTTCTGTTCCTGTTCCTGTTCCTGTTCCTGTTCCTGTTTCTGTTCCTGTTCCTGTTCCTGTTTCTGTTCCTGTTTCTGTTCCTGTTTCTGTTCCTGTTCCTGTTCCTGTTTCTGTTCCTGTTCCTGTTCCTGTTTCTGTTCCTGTTCCTGTTCCTGTTCCTGTTTCTGTTCCTGTTCCTGTTTCTGTTCCTGTTCCTGTTCCTGTTCCTGTTTCTCCGCTAAGTGTTTTTTCATAGCGAATAGCTCCTTTATCCCTTACTATCAGCACTAGTCACTGCCAGACTTGCAATCCTAACCAAATTGTCGTATCTTTACCCTTTCATTGTTATCGCTTCTCCAGTTTTGCGTTGATCCTCCTCCACCAATTCATTGATGCTATAATCTTGACAACGGCAATCATCAATACGATTTTGACCGATTGCATTTTCACTTTCAAATTTTAACAATTGTCATTTACTAATTTATCGCTCATAGAGCCTATTCTAAAAGGACTGAGCCAGAAAGGATATATCCATCCTACCCCTATTCAGGAAAAATCAATACCCGTAGTACTCGCGGGGAGAGACTTAATGGCCACCGCCCAGACCGGAACCGGTAAAACAGCGGCTTTCACCATTCCCCTTTTGCAACTGATGCACAATGAACGCGGTCAGCAGTCCTCAGGAGGCAAACCCGTCATTCAGACACTGATACTCACTCCCACACGCGAACTCGCCATCCAGATCGAAGAAAACATCGAAGCCTATGGCCGTTACCTTGGATTGAGTCACCTGGTCATTTTTGGTGGCGTTCCCCAGAACGCACAGGTAAGATCACTTCAGAAAGGCATCCACCTCCTCGTTGCAACCCCCGGCAGACTCCTTGATCTGATTCAGCAGGGCTATGTAAACCTCCAGCACGTAAAATATTTTGTGCTCGATGAGGCCGACAGAATGCTCGACAGTGGATTCATGCAGGATGTGAAGAGAATCATCACGAGGCTCCCTCAAAAAAAGCAGACCCTGTTATTCTCCGCAACCATACCCACCGAAATCAGGCAGCTGTCAAAAACTCTGTTGAACAATGCGGTACACGTGGATGTGAGTCCCGTTTCTTCTACTGTCGAAAAGATTAACCAGTCTGTTTATCACGTTGAAAAACACAATAAGCAATCTCTGCTCCTCGACCTGCTTCAGGACGAGGCCATCGAAAGCGTACTGATCTTCACCCAGATGAAACATCAGGCCGACAAACTCGCCAAGAATCTAACGAGATCGGGCATACGCACTCAGGCCATCCATGGCAACAAGTCGCAAAGTCAGCGCCAGAACGCCCTGGATAATTTCAAGGCCCGTAATACGAGAGTGCTGATCGCCACAGATATAGTGGCCAGGGGCATCGACATTGATGACCTTACCCATGTGATCAATTTTGAATTACCTAATGTTCCTGAAACCTATGTACACCGCATCGGTCGTACAGGCAGAGCGGGTAATGATGGCGTGGCCATTTCTTTCTGTGCAAGGGAAGAACGTCCTTTTTTGGCTGACATTCAGAAACTGATCGCGAAATCTATTCCTGTAGTCAGGGAACATCGTTACTCGATGATCACGACAAGTAACTAGAATATATTTTTTCAGGCAAAGAGTCCAGGAATATACAAGGGCGGGGAAAATGAAAATTTTTTCCGCCCTTTTTAATAATCCCGGCGGCTTTGCGTGAAATCCCGGGTACCCGAAAATAATATCGCCGGATCCTGCGAAGGATCGATCTCTTTGAATCCCCTCTGTTTCATCTGCATCTTCTGTCGTATCCATTCGGGCCAGTCGCTGGGGTCCTCCGCTTCATAAACCCGGGTTTGCTGTCCCTCTATCGGCCTGATCAGATCATCGGGCGTGCACCCAAGGATCTTCGCCGCAGTGGCAATTCCCGAATTTGTGGATCCGCTGACGCCGTGAGCGAGTATGCTTGCGCCGCAGAGATAAAGATTGTCGATCTCCGACCTCAGATTGTACGCAAAGGGCCCAATCTGTTTTAATGTTTTCTCTGTGCCATATGAGTTGCCGGCGGTGCCGTTCACATAGAACTCATTAGTGATCGGGGTGCCCAGGTCCATCTGCACCACGTGGTCCTTTACGCCAGGCACAACCCTCTCGAGGCTATTAAGTAATTTCTGCGCAAGCCGATCCTTGTATTTCAGGTATTCCGGGGAGCGCGCAACGTCCTCACCGGCAAAGCTGCGGAAAGTTTTATAATCCAGAAAGGTGATTACTTCAAGGTTGTGGTATCTGCCATTGAAACTGGGCGGATCCTTAAGAGTGGAGCAGCTGACAAAAAATCCCGGGAAATGGTCGCCGCTGAGGATGTCGTCTGTAGACATGGTTTCATAGAGGTTATCCAGGTCTCCTTCCGGCATTACCCAAATGTTGCCCGAATCCATTCCCGCATTCCTCAGATCCATGTCAACCGTTAGGAACAGGATCAGGGAGGTAACCGAGTACCTCGTTTTGAGCAGCCGGGAATGCATTTTTTTGCTAAGGTTGCCGCTGCCCACCATTTCTAAGTAGGTCTTGCCCGGATCCGCATTCGACACAACAATGTCTGCATTGATGACCTCGCCCGACGCCAGTACTACGCCGGTAGTCCGACGATGTTTTCCCTGTTTTTCGACGATGATCCTTTTGACCGCTTCCCCCGTCCTGATCTCCCCTCCGTGCTTCCTTATCGCCCTGGTAAATGCCTTAACGATAGCGGCCCCGCCACCCATTGGGTAGTACCCACCTTCGATGTAGTGATCCATCGCCGCACAATGCAGCGGGAAACTCGCCAGCGCAGGCGGGAGACCATAGTCGCCACACTGGACGTTGAGCACCTGTTTCAGCAAGGGATCTTTGATATGCCAGTTGATTACCCTTTTGAGAGAAAAGAGACCATATTTTCCCAGCTGGGCGGTCCTGAAGGGAATGGTAACGTTGTCCCAGAACCCGTTCATCTGCGGGATGAGGTATAGTTGCTTGCTGACCTGGTCGACCAGTTTCAGGTATTTACGCAGATTTTCTTTTTCCCTTGGAAAGCGGGCAGCAAGGGACTCAAAAAGTTGCTGGGGACCTGCGGGAAGGTCGAACCGCTGACCATCGATCAGGCAGTGTTCGTACCCTCTTCGGGTTCATCCTGAAAAAAACCAGGTCATTGGCGATGCCCAGGCCTTCAAACATGGAGCTGGTAGTCATACCCTTCCCCACCCTGCCCAGGTAATGCACACCAGGGCTGAAGCGCTGACCGTTGAGATAAAAACTGTGGCACCAGCCACCGGGAACATAATGTTGTTCGAGAAGGCTGACCCGGTGTCCCGCCCTAGACAGGCATAATGCTGCTGCAAGACCACCCGCCCCCGAACCAATTACAATGATGCGTTTTTGCATACGGATCAAGTTTATGAAAATATTCTCAGTCGCAGAAAACTTTCGCGTCTCAAGACAGTTGAAGTACGCTACTGTATTGGTCATGGATTCAATATTCTTTATCTTTGACCTTTTATAAAATTCGAATGAAAATCAGGATACCCGCGGTATTGGTCTTGCTCTTAATGGTGTCACTTTCCTATGCACTGAAGGCTCAGAAAACTTTGGATCGGGAGAAATATTACTCAATAATTCAACAGGATGAGCTAAAGCCTATAGATGAGGAATTAGAAGTATTGAGCACCTCTTCCGTCAAGGGGAAATCCGCTTTTGTGGGCGCGCTGATGATGAAAAAAGCCGGGGTAATCAAGGGGGCCTCCAAAAAACTCAAATTATTCAAAAAAGGCAGCAATCAACTCGAAGCCGCCATAACCAAAGATCCTGAAAACGCCGAATACCGATTTCTCCGACTCATCATCCAGGAACATGCCCCTGGCATAGTAAATTATCATAATGACAAGGCACAGGACAAAGAATTGATCGTGTCCTCCTACAAAAAATTTCCATCGGAGCTTCAGAAAGCCGTCAGCAATTATAGCAGTAATTCGAAGACGTTGGACCCAAAAGATTTCTAATTTGCTGAAGCAATGACCAAGAAAGTATTAGCTATTTATTACTCTCAATCAGGACAGTTAGGCGAAATCATCGGCAATTTTGCGGCTCCTTTTGTCCAGCAGGGCGACTCGGTCGAGATGGTAAGGATTCACCCCGCTGAAGTGTATCCGTTTCCCTGGACGGGCAACAGTTTTTTTGCTGTGATGCCCGATTGCGTGCTTGGGAACCCCCGGCCCTTAGAAAATTTTCAGCTTAAAGAGAGCAAATATGACCTCGTGATACTGGGCTACCAGGCCTGGTTCCTCTCTCCCAGTATTCCATTTAATTCATTGATTTCAACACCGGCAATACAGGCCATACTGAAGGATACCCCTGTGATAACCATAACCGGAGCCCGGAATATGTGGATCACCGCCTTTGAGCGGGTCAGGAAAATACTGGCAAAATCAGGGGCCCGGCTCGTCGGTAATATCGCCCTGGTAGACAAGCACCATAATTTCGTCAGCTTTATCACTATCTTTTACTGGATGTTAAAGGGCCGGAAGGGACGTTTCCTCAATATATTCCCCAAACCAGGGGTTGCGGATAAAGATATTTCACATGCCTCCGAGTTTGGAAAGATCGCCGCGGGCTATCTGGAATCGGGCAACTGGACGGGCATGCAAAAGGAATTGGTAGTTCGCAAAGCGGTGGAGATCAAATACCGCCTGATGTACATTGAATCGAAGGCTTCGAGGATCTTTAAGATCTGGGCCAATCTCATCGCAAAAAGAAAAAACCGCGGCCCCTGGCTTGTTGCCTTCAAGTACTATCTTTTTATAGCGCTTTTTTTTGCTGCGCCCATCATCCTTACTTTCGACGCGATTTTCATCAAACCCTTTTCTTCCCGTAAAATCAGGGAGAAAAAATTATATTATTTAGGACTGAACTAAGAAGAATTATGTCATTGAACAAGGTTTATATAAACCAGACCTCGGCTTTTTTACCCAATGATCCCATTTCCAATAATGAGATGGAGTCTTACCTGGGTCTGATCAATAATAATCCTTCGAAATCGAGGTCCATAGTGCTGCGTAATAACGGGATCAAGACCCGGTATTATGCCCTCGATAAGAACAGTAAGCCCACACACAGCAATGCCCAGATGACTGCCCTGGCCATTAGAGCGCTGTTCACCGACTCATCGATTAAGATCAGCGATATTGGCTTGCTGTCCTGCGGCACTTCCTCTCCGGATCAGATGATGCCCTCACATGGCGTAATGGTTCATGGCTGGGTACCCGACACCGGGCCGGTAGAAGTTGTTTCGCCTTCAGGAGTCTGTTGTGCGGGTATGCACGCGTTCAAATACGCCTACCTTGCCATCAAAACCGGCGACGTCAATTCCGCCGTGGCCACGGGCTCCGAGCGTTTCTCCGGCTCCCTGGTTTCGCAGGTTTTCGAAGAAGAGGCACATAAATTAAGTCAGCTCAAGGAGGATCCCTATATCAGCTTCGACAAGGAATTCCTGAGATGGATGTTGTCTGATGGGGCTTCCGCCTTCCTGATGTCTAACCAACCCAGTGAACAGGGTCTGAGTCTGCGCGTGGAATGGGTGGAAGGTGTTTCTTACGCGGATGAACTGGAAGCCTGTATGTACATGGGCTGCGAAAAACAACCCGATGGCTCACTGAAGAGTTATATGGATTTTTCGCAGGAAGAGATCCTGAGTAAATCCATATTCAGCATCAAACAGGATGTTAAACTGCTGGGAAAAAATATAGTGATCAAGGGCGGTGTCAAGTTGAAGGAGCTTTTGACAAAACACAAGGTGAACACAAAGGATATTGACTTTTTTCTTCCCCATATGTCCAGTGAATTCTTCAAAAGCAAGATCTATGACCAGCTGGAACTAAATGATAATGGCATACCCTATGATAAATGGTTTGTGAATCTCGATAAAGTGGGCAATGTTGGCGCCGCTTCCGTCTACCTTATGGTTAATGAACTTTTCCGCAGCGGCCTGTTGAAAAAAGGTCAGAAAATACTGTTGCTCGTTCCGGAAAGTTCAAGGTTTTCTTACATGTATTCCCTGTTGACAGTTTGCTAAACCACTGTCTCCATTTAATATGAAAAAAGAAGACGTTCCCCAGGACCTTAGTTCACTTGGCAAGATCACCAAGGAAGTATGTTTTGTCACCGACAATACGGGCAAATATATCACCGAGCTCAGCAAGGGCTGGGAAGTGAAAATCACTGCTAACGATGTAGCCTGGGAAGACATCCAGCACCGGGTTGAGGCAGCCCGGCAGAAAGTATTAAGCAGGGAAGCCAGCCCGCTGCTTTTTTTTATGGAGCTGCGACTGATGGACCCTGCCATCGTTGCAGGCTATACCGGTTTTTGGCAATGGCAGATCAAACGTCATCTGAAACCCGGACCATTCTCCAGACTCTCACAAAAAGGCCTTCAACGATATGCCGATGCTTTTAATGTTTCGGTTGAAGACCTTAAAACCCTGACCATAAATGGAGACTAAATTTGAGCACCTTCAGTCTGCCCACTGTGAGAATGGGGTGACCACCAACCTGCTTCGTTCAGTGGGGGTACAGAAGATGACCGAGCCGCTTGCTTTCGGCATTGGCTCGGGTTTGTATTTTGTGCACCTCCCCTTTCTAAAAATAAATAAGGGACCGGCCATCGCCTTCAGAACGATGCCCGGCCTCATCTTCAAAAGGACCTGCGATTCATTGCGCATACCGGTGATCAGGAAAAAATTCAGTTCCAAACAACAGGCCGAAGACTTCCTCGATAATTGCCTGAAGGCAGGCCGTTCCGTTGGTTGCCAGGTAGGCGTCTATTACCTTACTTATTTTCCAAAGGAGTACCGCTTTCATTTTAACGCGCATAATATTATTGTCTACGGAAAGGAGAATGATATTTACAAGGTGAGTGACCCGGTGATGGAAACGGTGACCACTCTTTCATCCTATGAACTGGAAAGAGTTCGTTTTGCCAGGGGGCCGCTAGCTCCCCGGGGACAGGTCTACTACCCGGTTGAGAATAAGCCAGTCACCGACGAGCAAATCAGCAAAGCGATCGTGAGGGGAATAAAGAAAAATGTATTTCATATGTTAACGCTGCCTGGGGGACCGGTGGCCGGAATTACAGGCATTGCCGCTGCCGGCAGGAGGATTAAAACCTGGCGCGACAAACTCGGTCCGCAGAATGCAGGGCTGTACCTCGCACAACTGGTGCGGATGCAGGAGGAGATCGGCACCGGTGGTGGCGGATTTAGATACATATATGGCGCCTTCCTGCAGGAAGCCCATCCTTTTTTGCCCATTGATGAGTTGTTCAACATCTCCAAACTCTTTACACAATCCGGCGACCTCTGGCGTACCGCAGCTGTTCAGGCAGCGGGTATTTACCGGGGCAGAATCGGTGCCCAAAGGGATTATGACACGATGGGCGACTACCTGATAGAGATAGCTGAGATCGAAAAGAAGGCCTTCCAGGCACTCTCAAAAATAAAATGGCCTTCATGAGCGCTGCCGCAGTGAGCATCAGCCATATCGGATTCTGTTATCCGGGGCAGACTGAATACTGTCTTACAGACCTGAGCCTGGAGATTCATGCTGGAGACCGTTTCGGGCTGTTCGGACCCAACGGTGCCGGAAAGACTACATTGATGAGTTGTATGACCGGGTTACTTGAAGTCTCAAAAGGAAATATCTCCATCCTTGGGCACGATGTAAAGAAGGACAGAAAAAAAATCAAAGAACTCTTTGGACTGGTACCACAGGATTTTTCGTTTTACCAGGAGCTCAGCCCCGTTCAAAACCTGGAATTTTTTGGTGCCTGGTCGGGACTCCCAGCCAAATCATTAAAAGGAAGGATTGATGAACTGATGGACATACTTGGACTCTCCGATGTCCGTAACAAGCAGGTCCAGAAATTCTCCGGCGGCATGAAAAGAAGGGTCAACCTTGCCATCGGCGTGCTCAACAACCCGAGGGTATTGTTTTTAGATGAACCAACCGTTGGCGTGGATGTCCAGAGCAGGCATGCCATCATAAATTTTCTCCGGCAACTGAATGAAAAAGGAACAACGCTTATCTACACGTCCCATCAGCTGGTTGAAGCCGAAGAACTTTGTAACCGGATAGCACTGATTGAAAAAGGACAGATCATTGCCCACAACTCGCTGGACCAGTTGCTGGCCGAACACCGTGAAGACGGTCTCGAAGGGCTCTACCTGAACCTGACGGGCAAGACTTACAGGGACAATTGATGTACAAGCTCCGGGCGACGATATTAAAGGATCTGAGGCTACTCTTCCGCGACAAGGTTGGAGTGATCTTCATGTTTGTGATGCCCATCATCCTCGCAGTGGTGATAACGGCTATTCAGAACAGCACATTCGAACTCGTTAACGACAACAAGGTTCCATTGATCCTTGCAAACAGGGACAGTGGCCAGACCAGCATCAGACTGATCGATGCCATCAAAAGTTCGGGGATGTTCGACATGAAACAGGTAACGGGCTCCGAAACTGATAAAGACATCATCGCTCGCATGCACGCGAAAGACGCGCTGGTAGCGATCATCATCCCTTCAGGCTTTTCGGCCAAAGTAACAGCCAAGTCTAAAAGAATAGCCGCTAATGCGCTGAAAGATTTTGAGATCAAGGCTGATACGGTAAAGGCAAACTATGATTCCGTACTTCCGGTGCACATGTATTATCACCCGGTGCTGCAGGAGTCTTTCCGTATGTCGGTACGAGGTACGCTCAGGGGGGCGCTTCAACTGGTGGAAAGCAAGGAGATCCTTCAGAATCTATATTTCGAACTCAATGACCAGATGATCCCCGACACGCTGGAAAAAGAGATCATAAAAAATAATTTT
This sequence comes from uncultured Chitinophagaceae bacterium, assembly GCA_963808065.1. GTDB lineage: Bacteria > Bacteroidota > Bacteroidia > Chitinophagales > Chitinophagaceae > Flavitalea. The sequence continues at coordinate 1,599,659 of CAWEEK010000001.1, read as the reverse complement.
GACATCGCGGAGACACCCGTGTCGCGTGACGGCAGCAGAACCACACCAAATGCCACCCAACACAATATTCCCGCCTGGACGATATTTGCGATGTTCTTCATCGTGATCTCGCTAGGCAGTTCTGTAGTCAGGGAAAAACTAAGTGGGAGTTTTATCCGCCTCAAGACCATGCCGACGAGTTTTGTCACCGCGCTGCTATCCAAACAAATCACTTTTGTTTTTGTTACACTATTGCAGGCGGCGGTCATATTTGCACTGGGCATCTGGTTGTTCCCCTATCTTGGCTTACCGGCATTGAACCTCCCTTCCGACCTCGGGGGATTGTTTGTGGTTTCCCTGATGTCGGGATGGTGTGCGGTCAGCTTTGCTATCTTCCTTGGCGTATTCGCACAAACCCAGGAACAGGTGAACGGAATCGGCGCGGTGTCGATTGTGTTGCTGGCGGCAATCGGCGGACTATTGGTTCCCAGTTTTGCAATGCCCGCGTCTTTCCAATTACTGATGCGGCTTTCACCGCTTCATTGGTGCCTGGAAGCCTTTTATGGGCTATTTTTGGAGGGCGGGACCCTTAAAGATATTATCAGAAATATTTTCCCTTTATTTGTCATCACCATACTCATTCAGCTCATCACCCTATGGGGCTTAAAGAGACAGCAACTCATCTGAATCGTAAACAATGGAAACAGCGGAACTAAAGCAACAGGTAAAGCAACAGATCGTTCAGTTTTTGAATATGTCGGTGAAGCCCGAGGACATAAAAGATGAAGAACCTCTCTTCGGTGAAGGGCTGGGATTGGATTCCATAGATTCTATCGAATTGATCGTCATGCTCGGCCGCGAATACGGCATCAACATCCAGGATCCAAAGGAAGGAAGGAAGATACTTGCAAACATCAATACGATGGTTGCATACATCGAGGAACACAGGACCAAATAAAATTGCTTTTTTGTGAGCCGGATCTGCGTTACAGGTATTGGGGTAATCAGTGCAATCGGAAATTCCGCCCGGGAAAACCAGGATTCACTAAGTAACGGTATATGCGGTCTGTCGCGGAAGACCAGGCACCTTGAATCGAAATTCAATGGCCAGCTTCCCTTTGGTGAGATCAACCTCAGCACTCCCGAATTGCGAAAGAAACTAAACGCAGACACCAGAGGCTTCACAAGAACCACCCTTATCGCTCTCCACGCTTTTCAGGAGGCGATAATTGACGCTGAACTGAGTCAGGAATTGATCCGGTCGCCAGATACTGCCTTTATCGGGGCCAGCACTGTAGGTGGTATGTGTCTAACCAACGAACTCTACCGCGATGCGAATACAAGAACCGGAGGTTCGGAATACGTGTTTTCCTACGACTGTGCTTCCGCCAACATCCAGCTCTCCGAAAAATATCGGATGGAGGGAATCAACAACACTATCAACACCGCGTGCTCTTCCTCCGCCAATGCCGTGATGTATGGCGCGCGGCTCATAAGGCACGGACTTGCCGAAAGGGCCATCGTAGGCGGGGTCGACAGCCTTGCCAAATTCACCATCAACGGTTTCAATGCGCTGTTCATTCTTTCGCAGGACAACTGCAGGCCTTTTGATGCAGAGCGGAAAGGCCTAAACCTTGGTGAAGGAGCCGCTTATCTCGTGCTCGAAAAAGAAGAAGACTGCAGGAACAAACGCGTTTATGGGTTCCTGACGGGATATGGAAATTCAAATGACGCCTTTCATCCCTCCTCACTTTCGGAGGATGGCGACGGACCTTTTCTTTCCATGCGCCGAGCGCTGGATGAAGCAGGTCTTCAGCCTGCTGAGATCGATTATATCAATGCACATGGCACGGGGACAGAAAATAACGATGAGGTAGAAAGCCAGGCCATCATCAGACTGTTTGAAAATCCACCGGCATTTACCTCCACCAAATCAAACACCGGTCACACCCTGGGGGCGGCGGGTTCACTTGAGGCTATTTATAGCATCTTCAATCTCAACCACCAGGAAATTTATCCCGCAATGAATTTTGAAAAACCAATTCCTGGAAAAGGACTAAGACCCGTGATAGAGTTGACAAAAGCGAAGATTGATCACGTGATGTCCAATTCTTTTGGCTTTGGTGGCAACTGTACTTCCTTAATCTTCAGCAAAGCCTGATCCTATGATGTATATTCATGATGCAGCGCTTATTTCCCCACAGCAAAGTTTTGGAGACATCGACCTCGAACTGCTGGCATCGTCCTCTGACAATAAAATGCTGGTGAAAGAACCGGCCTACCCGGACATTCCGCCGAACATCCTGAGAAGAATGGGCAAGGCTGTTCGGATAGGCGTTGGCTCGGCTCTTCCCCTGTTGAACAAGCTTTCCTGGAATCCGGATGGGATCATCATCGGCACAGCCATGGGCGGCATGGAAGACTGCATCCGTTTTCTTAACCAGATCATTGAATACGATGAGGGGCAGCTGACGCCAACAAATTTTGTTCAGAGCACCTCCAACGCGATTGCAGGACAGATCGGGCTGCTCACCCGGAATAAGGCGTATAATATAACGCATGTACACCGTGGGCAGGCTTTTGAGAACTCGCTGATCGATGTGATGATGTTGCTCAGGGAAAATCCACAGGCTGAATACCTGGTGGGCGGCCTCGATGAGATCTCCACTTACAATTACAATATCGATTTTCTTGCCGGATGCTGGAAGGAAGAAGATTGTGACAACAAAGAATTATATGAATGCAGGACGCCGGGTACCATTGCCGGCGAAGGCTCGGCCATGTTCAGGATAAACGCGAGACCGGAGAATGCGCAGGCAGCCATCGGCGACATCATTGTTTTTCAGGCAAGGGACCCACAACAAGTACAAAGTCGGATCAGGCAGTTCATGGAAAAAAATGGACTGATCACGGCACCGCCAGATTTATTTTTATCCGGTGAGAATGGGGACATCAGGAATCTCGAATACTACACAGCCATTGAAAAACTGATTCCTGAGCGCACGGGCATCGCTCGGTTCAAACACATGACCGGGGAATACGCCACGGCAACGGCAGCGGCCGTGTGGATCTCGGTGCAGCTGATGAAGGCTGGTCTTCCTCAACACATGATCAAGAGACCGGCACAAAATAGAAAGCCGAGGGAGGTGATGATCTACAATAATTTCAGGGGACTCCAACATTCGGCCATCCTGGTGAAGACTTAAACCACAATGGGGAGTCGCGATTTCTCCACTTTAAAAATCCTGTTCAGAAAATTCAATGCAGGACCCGTAACAGCGGTTGTGACGAGTGCCATGATCACCAGCATGGTAAAGACTTCTGGGGTCAGTACACCAAGGTCATAACCGATGTTCAGCACGATCAGTTCCATCAGTCCGCGGGTATTCATGAGTATTCCGATAACCAGACTGTCCTTCCAGCCCTGGCCGACAAAGCGTGCAGCAATTGTTGTCCCTACGAATTTGCCCAACACCGCCACAAAGATGATCACCAGCGTTAGCAGCCAAAGACCCGGGCTGCTCAGCAATCCGATTTCGGTGCGAAGACCGGTGTAGACAAAAAATAATGGAAGCAGGAAAAGAAGGGTAAGATCTTCGAGTTTGTTAATGATGCCCTTTCTGAATCCCTGATGGGCGGGCATGATCAAGCCGGCCATGAATCCCCCGAACAGCGCATGGATGCCAATGAGCTCAGTCGCCAGGGATGACAAGACAAGTATCAGGAAATACATCCCGATGACGGCTCTCGGTGGCAACCTGTCGGTGATCGTTCCGGTCATCCGTTGAACAAAAGGTTTCACCACCTTGATCATAACGATTACGTAAGCCACTGAAAGGGCGATGGTGTAGAGCGAACTGAGAAAGGAACCGGCCTTGACAATGGCGATAACAGCAGACAGCAGGCACCAGGCTGTGATATCGTCTGCTGCCGCGCAGGTGATGGCCAGCATGCCCAGTCTTGTCCTGGTCATGCCGCGCTCCTGAACTATCCTGGCCAGCACGGGCAATGCCGTTACGCTCATGGCGATTCCCATGAACAGGGCGAATGAAGCAAAGGGTATACTCTGAGGCGCGAATTCCTGATATATGAAATAAGCAAGGGTCATACCCAACGCAAAAGGAATGATGATGCTGGCATGGCTGATGATCATGACATCCAAAGCTTTTTTTCTAAGCAGTCTCAGATCAAGTTCCATCCCGACGATAAACATGTAGAGGATAAGGCCAACCTGGCTAAGCGCATTTAGATTGCCCATGGATTTAACAGGAAAAAGCGCAGCAGACACCTGCGGGAAATAGATGCCCACAAGCGAAGGTCCAAGGATCACACCCGCGATGACTTCACCAACCACCGTTGGTTGGCCGACCAGTTTACACAGCCAGCCAAAAAGCCTCGCCATTAGTATGATGGTCACGATCTGTGCGAGCAACACGGCAAGCGGATGATGGAAATTGTCTACGACTGAAACATAAAATTCATTCCAATGGCTGATCCCGGGGTATTTTACACGAAGCCCTTTTTTATTCTCCAGGCCGTTTCCTACAGCGAGAATGATATAGATCAGAATAGAACATCCGCCTACAATCCCGAGGTAGAACCATAGATTTCTAAATTTCTTCATGATACGATTTCTCTGGCTAAGATAGCGCTCAGCACGAAAGTAGGGCAAGATAAAAAATGAATATATTTGAATCGAAAGTACTACTGCTGATGACAGATATGCATATGGCCCGCGGGGAATTTGAAAAGCTGAATGTCTGTGTCATCATTCCCACCTATAATAATGCGGGCACTTTACGACGGGTGCTGACCGATGTTAGTGAATACACTTCTCAGATCATACTGGTAAATGATGGTTCAACGGATGAAACCCCTTCCATCGCCGGGGAATTTCCTCTCATCGCCTTAATCAGTTACGACCAGAACCGGGGTAAGGGCTGGGCGCTCAGGCAGGGCTTCGCGGAGGCAACAGCCAGGAACTTTCGTTACGCAATTGCCATGGACTCCGATGGACAACACTTTGCCAGTGACCTTCCGCGCTTCCTGGAAAAGATCACTGCCAACCCTGAATCGCTGATCATTGGCTCAAGGAATATGGGGCAAGCCTCGGTGCCGGGAAAAAGCAGCTTCGGTCATAAATTTTCCAATTTCTGGTTCAGGGTAGAAACAGGAATCGATTGCCCCGATACCCAATCCGGGTTCCGGCTCTATCCATTGCAACCTTTAAAAGAGATCCGTATGCTGACCCGCAAGTATGAACTCGAGATCGAAGTACTGGTGAAGTTGGCGTGGATGGGTGTACCCATAACCTCCGTGCCCATTTCAGTCTATTATGCGCCCAAAGAAACCCGGATATCGCATTTCCGTCCCATTATTGATTTTACACGGATCAGCATACTCAACACATTCCTCGTCATCATCGCCTTTCTGTATATAAAACCGCGAAATTTCATACGGAGCATTTTTAAAAAAAAAACTTTAAACAGTTTTTTCGCGAAGAATTCCTCGGTTCAGGTCAGTCTGACCAGGTAAAGGCCCTTTCGGTCGCCTTTGGAATCTTCATGGGCATCATACCGATCTGGGGTGTTCAGCTGGGAACAGCAGTTTTCCTCGCAATGCTGATGCGGCTGAACAAGGCGCTGGTACTTTTGTGCGTGAACATAAGTATTCCGCCAATGATACCCTTCATCCTTTTCGCCAGTTATAAGGCCGGTGCCCTCTGGATGGGCGAAAGGGCAGGCGACCTGACCTTCAGCTCTTCCATAACCAGGCAGACGGTGAACAAGAACCTCGAACAATATCTCTATGGCAGTTTCACACTTGCTTTCAGCGCAGCAATCCTGGCGGGCATCATTAGTTTTGTGCTCCTTAAATTATTAAAAAAGAAACCGGTGTTAGCCTGACCCAATGGAAACATTCTTTATATATCTGTACAGGTTTTTTTCAGTCCGGCGGTCATGGTTCTACTCTATTTTTATAGCCGCCTTCCTGCTCATGGCTTTCTTTGCAACGAGGCTAAAATTTGAAGAGGACATCACTGCAATTCTTCCCAAAGAAAAAAATATTGAAAAACTAAATGAGATCTTTCAGAACTCAAAATTTATGGACAGGCTGGTGCTCATGGTTGCACCACGGGATTCCATGGTTGACGATCCCGATCAGCTGGTGGCTTTTGCAGATTCACTATCTGCACTTATCGCCGCACGGCTTGATCCATATGTGACCAGGATCAACGGCCGTGTGGATGATGCGCTGATGATCGATCTCTATGGAAACATCTCCGAACAACTGCCTGTCTATCTCACTGAAGCGGATTACAAAACAATCGACACACTCATCACTCCACAGAGATTGAGAGAAAGCCTGGAACAAAATATCAGGACGCTCAGTTCGCCGGCCGGGATTGCGTTGAAGTCGATCATCAGCAAGGATCCCGTTGGCATCTCCCTTCTTGGGGTGAAGAAACTTCAACAATTGCAATACGATGAGAGCTTTGAATTGTACGACGGATATGTGATGACAAAAGACAGGAAAAACCTGCTCCTATTTCTTACGCCCAGGTTTCCACCATCGGACAGCAGAAGAAATGGAGTGTTTATTCATTCACTTGAAGAGATCATTGACAGTACGCAGGATAAATTTCCAACTGTCGGGGCGCAATACTTCGGAGCCACTGCCGTGTCACTGGGCAATGCAGTACAGCTCACCAGGGATACCCTGTTAACCCAGGGCATCATCCTGCTTTTCCTGATCATCTTCCTGGGCATATATTTCAGAAGGAAATCTGCGCCCCTGGTCATCCTGATTCCCGTAGTTTTTGGTACCCTGTTCTCCCTGATGTGTATTTATATCATCAGGGGAAAGATCTCGCTCATCGCATTCGGCACGGCTTCGGTGGTGCTGAGCATCGCCGTCAACTACTCACTGCATTTATTTAATCACTTCCGACATACGGGTGATATGGAACAGGTGATCAGGGATCTCGCCCGGCCGCTGACCATCGGCAGCATCACCACCATCGGGGGATTCTTATGCCTCCAATTTGTTGAGTCAGAAATGCTGAGAGACCTCGGCCTTTTCGCCGCCCTGAGCCTGATGGGTGCAATCATCTGTTCCCTGGTTTTTCTACCTCCACTGATTAAAAGGTCGGGATCGGTAACCGAAACGATCAGGCAACATTCCTGGCTCGACCGTATCGCCGAATACCGGCCCGAATACAATAAATACCTGGTGTTGTTTATCCTGGTGCTTACCATAGTGCTCGCTTATTTTGCCCGGAATGTACAGTTTGAATCGGAGTTGGTGAATATGAATTACATGTCGCCCAAACTAAAACAGGCCGAAACAAAACTCAACCAGATCAACCGCTATGCACTGCAGTCTGTTTACCTGGTCACACAAGGAAATACACTGGATGAGGCACTTGCACTGAATGAAAAACAAGCGGCGAAGATCGCGGCGCTTAAGGAGCAGGGAATTGTAACACGCTACTCGGGAGTTTCTTCACTGATCCTTTCGGACTCGCTGCAAAAATTGAGGATTGGCCGATGGAACAGATACTGGACACCGGAAAAAAAACAGCAGGTGCTTGCCGAACTGGACAAGGCGGGACTGGAGCTGGGTTATCGTCTCAGTGCATTCGCAGGTTTCCGGACTATGATCGGAAAAAAATATTCCGTGGCGGGGAAAGAGGATGCAGCCGTTTTCCGCAGGAGTCTGCTGGATGATTTTATCACCGAAAAATCGGACCACAGCTTTGTGGTGACGCTTATAAAGATTCCCAGTGCAAAACGAGATGCTGTTTACCGCAGTTTTTCCAATTCGCCCGGAGTTACTGTGCTCGACAAACAATACCTCACTACCCGGATGGTGGAGATCATAAACGCCGACTTCAACCAAATCGCGCTCACCACGTCTATTTTCGTTTTCATTGTGCTCCTGATCATGTACGGGCGAATAGAACTGACCCTGGTTTCTTTCATACCCATGTTAATCAGCTGGCTCTGGATACTTGGATTGATGGCCCTGTTGGGTATTCAGTTCAACATCATCAACATCATCATCTCTGCCATCATCTTTGGTCTCGGCGACGACTACAGCCTGTTCATCATGGATGGACTGCTGCAGGAATATAAAACTGGCAAGAAAAATCTTTCCTCTTTCAAATCTTCGATCTTCCTCTCCGCCATCACCACCATTGCTGGCCTGGGTGTGCTGATCTTTGCCAAACATCCTGCGTTAAGGTCAATCGCGGGCATATCCATCATTGGGATCCTTTGCGTGGTGACGATGTCGCAGATCCTGATCCCCTTCTTTTTCAGGCTCATTATTTCTTCAAGAGTTTCCCAAAAGCAGTTCCCCTGGACGCTGTTTTCCTGGTTGCGTTCCGCATTCGCCTTTACCTATTTTGTGATTGGATGCATCCTGCTCACGGTGATCGGTTTGATTTGCATGCCACTCAAAATTATCTCCCGGGAAAAGACAAAGGTGGTCTATCACTTCATACTTTCCGGCTTTGCCTGGTCGCTGATGTACATCATGCTGAATGTAAAAAAGACGATCATTAATCCTCAGGGCGAGGATTTTCGCAAGCCTGCGGTGATCATCGCCAATCACCAGTCTTTCCTTGACATATTATCGCTGGTGATGCTGCATCCAAAACTGATACTTTTTACCAATGACTGGGTTTGGAACAGTCCGGTGTTTGGGATCGCGGTGCGTATGGCCGATTATTATCCCGTTTCAAAAGGCGCCGAACAGAGCATTACTCTGTTGGAAGACCGGGTGAAGAATGGCTATTCAATTGTGATCTTTCCCGAAGGAACCAGGAGTGTCGACGGAAACATCAGGAGATTTCATAAAGGAGCCTTCTTCCTTGCAGAGCAACTGAAAGCCGACATCCTGCCGGTTTTTATTCAAGGCACCGGTTATGCCATGACCAAAAGTGATTTCTACCTCAAGAACGGAAATATCAATATAGAGGTAGGCGAAAGGATTCAGCCCGACAACATCCTGTTCGGAAATGGCTATGCCGAACGAAGCAAGAATATCGGGCGATATTTCAGAACCAAATATGCCGCGCTGGTAGATGCCAATGAAAGGGATGGGTATTTCCGGGAAAGACTGATCGCCAACTATCTTTACAAGGGTCCGGTTCTGGAATGGTATTTAAGGATAAAGGTCCGCCTTGAGAAATACTACCAGCAATTCAACGACCTGTTGCCAAAGTCAGGGAAGTTTCTCGACGCCGGCTGTGGCTATGGGTTTATGTCCTATATGCTTTCTTTCACTTCGCCGGAAAGGCGGATCACTGGCATCGATTTCGATACAGAAAAAATCGACGTGGCAAATCATTGTTTTGACAGGCATGAGGGGATAAATTTTAAATTTGCTAACGTGCTGGATTTTGATTTTGAACAATACGATGGGATTGTGCTTGCGGATATGTTGCATTACCTGCAACCTTCAGAGCAGGTGCAGGTTATGGAGCAATGCATCAGGCACCTCAATGTAGGAGGTATGATCATCATCAGGGAAGGCAATGCCGATCTGAAGGAAAAACACCGTGGAACGAGGCTGACAGAATTTTTCTCGACTACCTTTACCCGATTCAATAAGACCAGCGATCAGGGACTTTCATTCCTTACTGGCCAGCTGATCAGAGAAATTGCAGGGAACAATAATATGGAATGCACAGAAATTGACAACAGCATGTACACATCGAATATGATCTTCGTCATCAATCATCATTCCGCCACCTGACATGGATAAGTTCGATGTAGTGATCATAGGCAGTGGGATGGGAGGCCTGGTATGTGGTAACCTGCTTGCCCTCGAGGGATATAAGGTTTGTTTAATCGAAAAGAATAAACAGATCGGCGGATCCCTGCAAACCTATGTGCGCGACAAGGTCATCTTCGATTCCGGTGTTCATTATCTTGGTGGATTGAGCAAGGGACAAAATCTCTATCAGATCTTTCAGTACCTGGGTATCATCCCTCATTTGAAATTGCAGCAGTTGGATCAGGATGTGTTTGACCGGGTTTATATCGGAGATGACGAGACTGGCTACGATTACGCCCAGGGATACGAAAACTTCATCGCCCGTTTGCTGGAACATTTTCCCGATGAGGAAGCCGCGCTGATCGCTTACTGCGACAAGTTAAAGGAGATCTGTTCAAAATTTCCACTCTATAATTTGCTCCCTGGTGACGAGAGCAACGCCAAGGCATCTGTGCTTGAGATAGACACAAAGGGATTTATCGACTCGATCACTGAAAATGAAAAACTGAGGGAAGTGCTTGCAGGCAACAATGCACTGTATGCGGGCGAGGCGGGCAAGACGCCACTCTACGTTCACGCGCTGATTGTGAACAGCTATATTGAAAGTTCATGGAAATGCATAGACGGCGGGTCGCAGATCGCGAAATTCATCGGGAGGAATATCCTCCATATGGGCGGAACGATTCTGCGCAAGACATCGGTCGTCAACATAGTAGAAGAGAATAGGATCGTCACCCATGTCGAGGTCAATGATGGCCGCAAAATTTACGCCGATCATTTCATTTCGAATATCCATCCGGTGCAAACGCTGGAGATCACCCAAACCGACCTGATCAAGAAAGCTTACCGCAACAGGCTGAAGAGTATTCAGAATACCATTTCCTCTTTCACAATTAACATCGTTTTTAAAAAGAACAGCTTTCCCTACTTTAAACATAATTACTATTGCTGCAAAGAAGGTTCGGTCTGGACCACTGCCGATTACAATGAAGACAACTGGCCCCTGGGCTACGCGGTATTTGTCGGGGCTTCTTCCCGGTCACCGGAGTTCGCGGAAGGCATGTCTATCCTCTCCTACATGAAATACGAAGAGGTAAGCGAATGGGCGGATTCATTTAATACGGTGCTTGATGAGGAAGACAGGGGAACGGCATACAACGAATTCAAAAAAAGAAAGGCCGAAAAACTTCTTGATGAAGTGGAAAAACGTTTTCCCGCCCTGAGGTCAAAGATCAAGTCGTATTACACCGCCACCCCGTTGTCTTATCGTGATTATATTGGCAATAGTGACGGCTCTTTATACGGCATATCCAAAGACTACCGTGACCCGCTGAAGACCTTCATCTCCCCAAGAACCAAGCTGCCGAATTTGTATTTTACTGGGCAGAATCTTAATTTGCATGGCATTTTAGGCTCCGCCATGAGTGCAATTGTCACTACCAATGCCCTTCTTGGTCACGACCACATCATTGAAAAAATCAGAAATGCCTAAAAAGGGCAAAATCGCCAGAAGACTCCTCTACGTATTCGGGAGTCTGATCCTGCTCTTACTGATCGGATATGCCTGGCTATATTCAGTAGCGATAGCCAATCCCCCACCAGAACCCGGCAATTCCAGTCTGCAATTAACAAGAAAGGCAATGTCACCCACTGCCTGGACCCTTAACAACAACTGGTTCAGGAAGAGTAATTCAGGATTGTATGAAATGTATGTGGAGGGTAAACCATTTCAGCGGGGGGTGATCAATGGTAAACTTTCAGCAGAACTGGTTGTTCGCCAGGAAGACCATTTCAACGAACAGATCAACAAGATGGTCAGCTCCGGCACCTACCGGCAGTTTCTTCGTTATTTCATCGCCTGGTTCAACCGGAATCTCGATGAGAATATATCGGATGAATACAAACAGGAGATCAATGGGATCTCGAAGTCAGCATCTGACAAGTATCAATACATAGGTTCAAATTATCAGCGTTTACTAAATTATCATGCTGCCCACGATATTGGACACGCCCTGCAGAATATGATGCTGGTCGGCTGTACATCCTTTGGCACCTGGGGTGCGGCATCGGAGGACAGTACGATGATCATCGGCAGGAATTTTGATTTCTGGGCCGGTGATAAATTCGCAGAGGACAAAATTATTTCATTTGAAAAACCTACCGAAGGATATCCCTTCATGTCGGTAACCTGGGGCGGTTTCATCGGTGTGGTTTCCGGCATGAACACGAAAGGGCTCACTGTCACCATTAACGCAGCCAAATCAGAGCTGCCCTCAGGCGCTGCCACGCCGGTTTCTCTCGTTGCCCGGGAAATACTACAGTATGCAGCCAACATCAGGGAGGCAATCGCCATCGCCAGGTCAAGAAAGATGTTTGTTTCAGAATCCTTCCTGGTCAGTTCCGCAGCGGACAATAAAGCAGTGATCATTGAAAAAACACCTTCCGACATTGACGTGTACGACCCTGGTCAGGACCATATCATCTGCACCAACCAGTTTCAGAGCAAAGGTCTGATCAAATCCAAAGACAACATAGAACAGATCAAAGAAAGTGCTTCACCCTATCGCTATCAGAGAGTAAAACAACTCATGGAGGCGAATGGGAAAAACTCTGTCGAGAAAACCATCAAGCTTCTCCGCGACACCAAAGGTCTCAACGGCGCCAACATCGGCCTGGGCAACGAAAAAGCCGTCAACCAGTTCATCGCTCATCATTCCATCGTATTCGAACCACAGAAGTTGCTTGTCTGGGTGTCCACGGCACCCTGGCAATTGGGCGAATACGTGGCTTATGACCTGAAAAAGATATTTGCCATGCAAGGACTGAAGGCTGATGAAGAGATCCGGGATAACAACCTGACTATAGCGGCCGACCCCTTGCTGAACACTGAGGAGTTCCGGCATTTCCAGGACTACCGCGAATTCCGCAAACGCATCGCGCGGGGTGAAACGGTGAACACCGACAGCCTGGTTGCCAGCAACCCGGAATTTTATCATTCCTATGTACTCGCCGGGGATTATTCATTCGACCACAAGAATTATAGAAAGGCTTTGCAATATTACAAGGCTGCAACCACCAGGGAGATAGCCACTGCCAAAGAATCGGAACATATTCGCAGGCGCATTCAGGCATCGGGTGAAAAAATCGCGGAACGACAATGATCGCGGGTATCGGAATTGATATGATCGAGGTGATCCGCATTACGGACAGTATTGGCAAAGAAAGTGGGTTCAGGGAACTTGTTTTTTCTGCTTCCGAAATTATTTACTGCGAAAAAAAGACCAATAAATTCGAGCATTATGCCGCTCGTTTCGCGGCAAAGGAAGCCTTTTACAAGGCGCTGGGAGAAGGATGGATGGCCAATACCGCGTTCAGTGAGATCGAAGTCTTCCACGATGAGAAAGGAAAGCCGGAGATAAGACTATTGGGAAACACGGAAAAACATCTATCGTCTATGGGTATACGCCGAATCCACCTTTCCCTTTCTCATCTTAAATCAATAGCTTCAGCAGTGGTAATTATTGAACAGTGATTATGGATACCAGGAAAAACACAAATACTGCTGACCATATCGCAGACAACCAGTTGAAGCAACTGAAAGAATTGCTGGTTTACCTGCAGAAGAATTCCCCTTTCTACCAGGAGTTGTTTCGTGATCGCAGGATCGACATTGACAAGATCACCTCACTTGATCAGTTACAGATCTTCCCAACCACATCGAAGGAAGACCTTCAGAAAAGAAACAATGATTTTTTCTGCGTTCCTTCTTCACGGATAATTGAATACAGTTCCACTTCAGGCACCCTGGGCAGCCCGGTTACCGTGGCCCTCACTGAAAATGACCTTAGCAGGCTGGCGCTTAATGAATACAATTCTTTTCTCTGTGCAGGTGGAAACGCTCAAGATACCTATCAGCTGATGCTGACCCTCGACAGACAGTTCATGGCCGGCATGGCCTATTACAGCGGGCTGCGGAAACTTGGCGCCGGCATTATCCGTCTGGGGCCCGGTGTGCCTTCACTACAGTGGGAAACCATTCTTCGGCTGAAAACCACAGCCATTGTCGCGGTTCCTTCATTCATACTCAAACTGATAGAGTATGCAAAGGACCACCACATAGACGTCAACGCCACTTCCGTCCGCAAGGCGATCTGTATTGGTGAGAATATCCGCAACCCGGACTTTAGTCTGAATATTCTCGGCCAGAAGATCACCGACTCCTGGAAGATCAAGCTCTATTCCACCTATGCGTCCACTGAGATGCAGACCGCATTTACCGAATGCGGTGAGGGCCGGGGCGGCCATCTGCAACCGGACCTGCTGATCGTTGAAGTGCTGGATGAGGACAACCGGCCTGTGGCATCTGGTAATCCCGGGGAAGTAACCATCACCACCCTGGGGGTTGAGGGCATGCCGTTATTAAGGTACAAGACCGGTGACATGAGTATCTATGATGATACCCCATGCGCCTGCGGCAGACCCGGACTGCGTTTGTCACCCATCATCGGCCGAAAGCAACAGATGATCAAATTCAAGGGCACTACCCTCTATCCCCATGCGCTGTTCGACCTGCTCAATGAAATGGAAGAGGTGAAGGACTTTGTCGCAGAAGTGTACCTGAACGACATTGGCATGGATGAAGTGTTGCTCAACCTGGTGCCCGCCCAGCAGTCGGAAGAGAACGACCGAAAGATCAGGGCCTACCTTCAGGCAAGGCTAAGAGTCAGCCCCCATATCCGCTACGTGTCAAAAGAAGAGATGCAAAAAATACAGTTTCCGGAGATCGGAAGAAAGGCCGTTCGGTTTATTGACAAAAGATGATGAAGCTTTGAGAATCTGACTATTACCCCCAGTTCACCATTTTGACGGAATCTGAAATCTTTATTCTATTTTTATCCTGTTTTGTATGAAAAAAACTCCGAGGTAATTAAACTATGGTCATGGTACAGGTTGGGGAAAGGCCTCTTTCTTTAGACGATTTTTCCGAGATACTTTTTAAGGATAAAAAGATCGCTCTGGGAGAATCCGCCCTGCAAAAAGTGAAGCAAAATTTTGATTTTCTCCGTGCATTCTCCTCTAATAAACTGATCTATGGGATCAATACCGGCTTCGGTCCCATGGCCCAGTACAAGGTAAGTGAATCCAACCTCCTTCAGCTCCAATACAACCTGATCCGCAGTCATGCTTCCGGCGGGGGAAACCTGATGCCTCCGGTCCTCGTTAAGGCCATTATGGTGGCCCGGCTGAACAGCCTGATCCAGGCATATTCGGGGGTGCATACGGACATCGTGGAATTGCTGAAGGACCTGATCAATGAAAATGTTTATCCCGCCATTTACGAACACGGTGGCGTGGGTGCAAGCGGGGACCTGGTACAGCTTGCGCACCTGGCGCTGGTGCTCATCGGCGAAGGCGAAGTGTTTTACGAAGACCGTCTCCAGCCAACTGAAGAAGTATTCAAGAGGCTCAATATCAAACCGTTAACTATACAAATCCGGGAGGGACTGGCCATAATCAACGGCACCTCAGCCATGACCGGAATCGGGATGTTGAACATCGTGCAGGCCAAGAAGCTGCTCGACTGGTCGGTGATGTTGTCGGCCATGATCAATGAGGTTGTTGAGGCCTTCGATGACCATTATTCCTACGAACTGAATATTGTAAAACATCATAAGGGACAGAACCGGGTCGCGGCCATGCTCAGGGACATCCTGAAAGGCAGCAAGATGATCCGGGACCGCTCAGAACATCTCTACAATCCAGAGAATATTGACCAGGAAGTATTTGAGGACAAGGTGCAGGAGTATTATTCCCTTCGCTGTGTTACCCAGGTGCTGGGCCCCATTCTGGACACCATTCTCCAGGCCGAAAAAGTGGTGGTCGATGAGCTGAACTCGGTCAACGACAACCCGGTGATCGACGACAAGAACCATAATATCTTCCATGGTGGTAATTTTCATGGGGATTATGTTGCCCTTGAAATGGACAAGCTGAAAATCGCCATTACCAAATTGTCCATGCTATCAGAACGCCAACTAAACTACCTGCTTAACAATAAACTCAACCAGAAATTTCCCCCTTTTGTAAACCTTGGGGTATTGGGTTTCAACTTTGGTATGCAGGGTATGCAGTTTACTGCCACGTCCACCGTTGCGGAGAACCAGACCCTCTCCTTCCCCATGTATGTTCACAGCATTCCGAATAACAACGACAACCAGGACATTGTAAGCATGGGCTGCAATGCCGCAAATATGACCAAACGTGTCATCGACAACTCCTTTGAAGTGCTGGGCATCCAGATGATGACGGTGCTTCAGGCTATTGATTTCCTGGGTTGCGAGGAGCGACTCTCGCCAATTACCAGAGCGCTATATCAGGACGTAAGAAAAATTTTTCCAAAATTTGTTGAGGACCTCCCCAAATACAAGGATCTCGAAAGGGTAAAAAGTTATTTCGAGCATTCGGATGCGGTCTTCTCACGGAAATCCGGCGTTCTCCAGCCCTCGAATGGTACTATTGCACATTAATTCACGATCAATTCTTCAATCATTCAGCCTATGAAGTCTGCGCTTGTTACCGGTGGATCCAGAGGTATTGGCAGGGCCATCTGTCTGAAGCTGTCAGGCATGGGTTATCACATTCTGGTCAACTACAAGGGGAATGAGGGGGCAGCAAATGAAACCCTTTCGCTGATCGAAAAGCATGGGGGCACTGCAGAACTGATTCGCTTTGATGTGTCGGACAAGGATGAAGTGCAGCAGCTTGCCGGCTGGATTGAATCGAACAAGGAAAAATATATAGAAGTGCTCGTGAATAACGCCGGAATAAAAGACGATGGGTTGTTGATGTGGATGAAGGATGAACAGTGGGAAAACGTTATCAACACCAGCCTCCTGGGATTTTTTCTGGTCACCCGGCTTGTTGTGAACAGCATGCTGATGAAAAAATACGGAAGGATTATCAACATTGTGTCGCTTTCAGGTTTGAAAGGACTTCCGGGACAAACCAATTATTCCGCCGCCAAGGCAGGTGTGATCGGCGCCACCAAGGCGCTTGCCCAGGAGATCGGTCGCAGGGGCGTAACAGTAAATGCAGTGGCTCCAGGCTTCATCAGTACAGATATGACTGAAGGGTTGGATGAGAAAGAACTGAAGAACCTGATCCCGGTCAGACGGTTTGGGACCCCTGAGGAAGTTGCGCATGCAGTTGGTTTTCTCGCTTCACCGGAAGCTGGTTATATTACAGCTGAAGTATTATCCATTAATGGCGGACTTTATTCCTAATCCTGTCAAATACCTCAGTTTTATCACTACTACTACGACATTTAAGATATGAACAGAGTAGCAATAACGGGGATTGGAATTTATTCATGTATTGGCAAAAACCTGGAAGAAGTCCGGGATTCGCTATACAAAGGCAGGTCCGGCATCATCCTGGATACTGTGAGAAAATCCTTTGGTTACAGGTCTGGCCTCACCGGCTTCGTCGAGCGCCCCAATCTTAAATCCCTGCTCGACCGCAGAGCGCGGATCATGTTACCCGAACAGGGTGAATATGCATATATGGCCACTGTTGAGGCGCTGCAGGGCGCCGGAATCGACCAGGATTATATTAATACTCATGAAATCGGGGTACTTTATGGTAATGACAGTTCCGCAAAACCCGTTATTGAGGCCACTGATATCATTCGTGAGAAAAAGGACACCATGCTGGTTGGTTCAGGATATGTTTTTCAGACCATGAACTCCACGGTAACAATGAACCTGGCGACGATATTTAAATTGAGGGGAATCAATCTTACGATAAGTGCCGCCTGCGCAAGTGGTTCACATGCCATCGGCCTTGGTTATCACCTGATCAAATCAGGGTTACAGGATGGGGTGGTCTGTGGCGGCGCACAGGAGATCAATATATACTCAATGGGCAGTTTCGATGCCCTCTCGGCATTTTCTTTGATGGAAGATGAACCGCAGAAGGCTTCACGGCCGTTTGACAGGACTCGGGACGGACTGGTTCCCAGCGGCGGCGCGGCAACTGTGCTTCTTGAGGATTATGAGCTGGCAAAAAAACGCGGCGCACGGATACTTGGTGAGGTGATTGGCTACGGTTTTACCTCTAATGGTGGCCATATTTCCAATCCAACCGTAGAAGGGCCGGTGAGATCGCTGCGTATGGCATTAAAGGATGCCGGCTTACAGGCAACCGATGTCGACTATATCAATGCCCACGCCACTTCAACACCGGCTGGCGACAGCAGCGAGGCCCGTGCGATCGACGAAGTGTTCGGCTCGGCTCGGCCCATTGTGAGTTCCACAAAATCGATGACTGGACACGAATGCTGGATGGCTGGGGCAAGTGAAATTGTCTATTCTGTGCTGATGCAGCAAAATGACTTTATCGCACCGAATATCAACTTCGAAAACCCCGATGAAGATTCAGCAAAACTGAATATTGCAAAAAGTACCATCGAAAAAAAAATAGATATATTTTTGTCCAACTCCTTTGGTTTCGGAGGAACGAATTCGTCACTGATCATCAAAAAATCGACCTAAATAACCCCCTTATGCAAAATGAAGAGATAATTCAGAAAATCAACGAATTCCTTGTAGAAGAGTTCGAAATCGACGCGGACAAGATTCAGCCTGAAGCCAACCTGAAGGAAACACTTGAGCTGGACAGCCTGGATTATATTGACCTAGTCGTGATTATAGAAAGTAATTTTTCTTTTAAGGTCAAGCCCGAGGATTTTACCGGAATCGTGACCTTTCAGGATTTTTACGACTATGTGATTTCGAAGGTAAATTCTAAAGAACTGGTCTGATGGCCGGCTGGCAGGGAAAATCAAAGGGAACGACACTCGGATACAGGATCTTTGTTTTTGTCCTCAGGAAATATGGTATACTGCCGGCCTATTTCATGCTTCGATTTGTGGCTCTGTACTATATTATTTTCTCCCCTTCAACAACCAGAAATATCTACCGGTATTTCCACCGGAGCCTGGGTTATGGCTCCCTGAAATCCATTGTCAGCACTTACAATAATTATTATCTCTTTGGCCAGGCGATCATCGACAAGGTGGTGATCATGTCCGACCTGCCCAACAAATTCACATTTCATTTTGATGGAGAAGAGAACCTGAAGGAGATCGTGGCACAGAACAAGGGTGGTTTATTACTCAGTTCACATATTGGCAACTGGGAGATCGCCGGCCATCTGCTGAACCGGTTGGAAACCAGAATCAACCTGGTTATGTTCGATGCCGAACACGAACAGATCCGTGAATACCTCAGTTCGGTGACAGGGGGAAGGAAATTGAACGTGATTCTCATTAAGGATGACCTCTCTCATATTTATGAAATTAACGATGCGTTCCTCAAAAATGAGTTGATCTGCATGCATTCGGACCGGTATGTAAAAGGCAACAAGACCCTTGTCGCCGAATTCCTGGGCAGCCCCGCGATGTTCCCCGCCGGTCCCTTTGTTCTTGCCTCCACATTCAGAGTCCCCGTGTCCTATGTTTATGCGATGAAGGAAACAAAATATCATTATCATTTTTCTGCCTCCAGGGCAGTGGCCTACTTGGGGCAGAACAAGGATGCGGTCATGAAGGACATGCTTGCTGATTATGTGACTGAGATGGAAAGAAAGGTAAAGGCTTATCCTGAACAATGGTATAACTATTATAACTTCTGGCAGAATTGATACTCGCAGCTGCAAATACCATCCAGACACTGATCCCTCAGCGTCCGCCATTTGTGATGATCGATGAACTGCGGTACTCCGATGAAATCCGCACTGGTACCAGCTTTATTGTCAGGGAAGACAATATCTTTACGGTCGGGGGTGAGCTGACGGAACCGGCGCTGATAGAGAACATTGCCCAGACGGCCGCGGCGAGGGCCGGGTATTATGCAATGAGCAACAATGCCCCGGTGATGGTAGGGTATATCGGCGCGATCAAGGACCTTGAAATCCTGTTCCTGCCGCGCATTGGCGATGTGTTGGAAACTGAGATTGAAATCGTGAACCAGGTATTTGATGTTACCCTGATCAGAGGTGTTGTACGACTAAGTGGGCGTGAAGTCGCAAAATGCGAAATGAAAATATTTATCAATAAAAACACATAAACCCTCTCAACATGAAACAGTATTTCAACTGCCTTGCCGCCATCCTGTTTACCTGCTTTGCAGCAACATCTGCCATTGCACAGACCAGCAGTGACGTCTATGGGGGAACCAGCGATATCACCTGGCTTGGAATGGATTTCACCCAGGTAAAATTCGTTGGCACCGCCACCCAGTTCAAAGATGCAGGTGAAATTTCAAACAGTGATTTCAGGGATAAATACATTCCTGCCTGGAATCAGCTTTTTGTGAATGAACCCAAAAAATACAATGTTGCCGAAGCAACCCGCCGGACAGAAGTCAAATATGCCGTCGATGTTACCGACAAAGTGAACAGCAAGATCAAGAAAGATTTCTTCAGCACCAGTTCAGACGAATACAGAACCCTGAATGAATCAAAGGTTGCCGACCTGGTAAAAAACTATGACTTTGATGGAAAATCAGGCATTGGTTTGATTTTCTTCATCGATGGTATGAGCAAGGGCAAAGATGAAGTATCCGGATGGCCAACCTTCGTGAACATGAAAACAAAAAAAGTGATCCTCACTTCCAACCAAACCGGAAAACCCGGTGGTTTTGGTTTCAGAAATTTCTGGGCTAAGGGCTTCCTGGAAATTCTTAAGGATGTAAAGGCCGACTTCAAGAAAAATAAATAGCAGGAATTCCGGACAGGTATTGCAAAAAACACTGAAACATACAATAGAATTCGAGGTCAGGTTCAGCGAAGTTGACCCCCTTGGTATCGTTTGGCATGGACACTATATCCGGTATTTCGAAGACGGGCGTGAAGCTTTTGGTAAAAAGTACGGCATCGCTTATCTTGACTTTTTCCGGGAAGGCTTTGTGATCCCCGTGGTAAATGTGCAATGTGACTACAAAAGGTCGCTTAGGTATGGCGACCGGGTGTCACTTGAAACTGAATTTGTAGCTACAGAGGCAGCCAAGGTGGTATTCCGGTACCGGCTGCTGAATACGAGCAACCAGGAACTGGCTGCCACCGGGTCAACGGTACAGGTGTTCCTGGACAAAGAAGGCACCACGCTCCAGTTGTCCAATCCCCCTTTTTTTGGAAAATGGAAACAACAATACGGACTGGAATAAGAAACTGATTCATGACAGAGGTTTTCGTTTCGTCGGATAATATCACCTCTCCTGTGGGTAACACTACGGAAGAAAATTTCGACAGCCTGAAAAATGACATCACGGGCATCCGTCTCCATGATGAATCTTCCATCTCGGAAGAACCATTTTTTGCATCGCTTTTCAACCCTTCCGCCTTTACTACCGGTGGCGCCTATACGAAATTTGATCAGTTGGTCATCGGTTCAGTGGAAGATGCACTCCGAAATTCTCCGGTCAGGCCTGAGGATCCTGCAACCATTTTCATCCTTTCAACTACCAAGGGAAATGTTTCCTTGCTGGAATCCGGCGACGGCACCGACGATCGCCTTTCACTGCATCATTCCGCCGACCTGGTCGCCGCGCATTTTGGTTTTGTGAACCAGCCAATAGTTGTTTCCAATGCCTGCATATCCGGGTCTCTTGCACTGCTTACTGCCCGAAGGCTGATTACCTCGGGCAGATACCAGCATGCTGTGGTGACGGGAGGTGATCTGATCACCAGGTTTATTCTTTCGGGATTCCAGTCTTTCCAGGCCATCAGTCCTGAACCATGCAAGCCCTTCGATGAAAATCGCAGGGGGATCAACCTCGGAGAAGGTGCCGCAACGGTCATCCTGACCAGCAACAAAGCCTGGTCTTCAGGGATAAGTCTGGATGGAGGAAGCACCAGCAATGATGCCAATCATATTTCGGGTCCCTCACGAACCGGGAAGGAACTGCAGCTTGCTATTTCGAGGACCCTGAAAGAAGCAGGAATCGGCCCCGACCGTGTGGACATGATCTCAGCCCATGGCACGGCCACCATTTTTAATGACGAAATGGAAGCAAAAGCCATTACTTTATCCGGCATGCAACAAGTGCCTGTGAACAGTCTTAAGGGATACTACGGCCATACTCTTGGCGCCGCAGGCATCATTGAATCCATTATCAGTTATCGGGCTATGCAAGATGGGCTGCTTCTACCCACAAGGGGTTTCAGCACTAAGGGCCCGGCAACAAATATCAATGTCACCACTAAATCAGGTTACCAAAAAATAACCCATTGCCTTAAAACAGCATCGGGATTTGGGGGTTGTAATGCAGCCCTGTTATTCACAAAACAATAAGATCAAACCTTGAACGCAACATTGTCTCCTCCGATTAATTTTTTTGACAAGGACAACCGGACTGCATTTGAATCGAAAGAAATTGCCCAATGGATAGCCTTTGGCCCGGTAGTTTTTCAGGTAGCCAGGGTGTTGAGAAATACCGGTATACTCTCGCTGATACAAAATGCAGGATCAGGAGGAATTTCCATCGGAAGGATTGTGGAGGAACTCGAGCTGCCTCAGTACGGAGTTCGTGTGTTACTCGAATCCGGACTCGGAATAGGCCTGGTTACCGTCGAAAACCACAGATATCACATTACCAAAACAGGGTATTTCATTCTGCAAGATCCACTCACCAAAGCGAATATGAATTTCGTGCACGATGTGTGTTACCAGGGGCTGCATTCCCTTGACAAAAGTATTGAACATGGCGCTCCCGAAGGGCTGAAACATTTTGGCAACTGGAGAACTGTTTATGAGGGGCTGTCTGAACTTCCCCCTCATGTGCAG
Source organism: uncultured Chitinophagaceae bacterium (assembly GCA_963808065.1). Classification (GTDB taxonomy): domain Bacteria; phylum Bacteroidota; class Bacteroidia; order Chitinophagales; family Chitinophagaceae; genus Flavitalea. The sequence continues at coordinate 1,577,050 of CAWEEK010000001.1, read as the reverse complement.
AAAAGCTGGTTCGAATTCGATCATTTTTTTTCGGATGATGCATTTCATCTGGTACTACCGATGGTGTATTCTGGCAAGGTGAAAAGATTACTCGACCTTGGTGGCAATACCGGAAAATGGGCAATTGCTTCCGCTCAGTATGTCCAGGATCTGGAAATCCAGATCATGGATTTACCGGGACAACTGAATGTGGCCAGGGCGAGGGTGAAGGAACTGGGCCTTGAGGATAGGATCAGTTTCGCACCGGTGAATATACTCGATCATAAAACCAGTTTCCCTTCAGGCTTCGACGTCATCTGGATGAGCCAGTTTCTTGATTGTTTCTCTGAAACAGAAATCGTGTCGATTCTTAAAAAGTGTTACCATGCACTCGACGACGATGGAACCTTGATCATCATGGAGCCTTTCTGGGACCTGCAGAAATATAAGGTCGCGGCTTTTTGTCTGCAGCAAACTTCTATTTATTTTACTGCGATTGCCAATGGCAACAGCCAGATGTATAGTTCGGAAGTGTTCTTTGGCTGCATCCTTGCAGCCGGTTTTGAGATTGTTGAGCAGACCGATAATATCGGCCTTAGCCAGACGCTTTTAAAATGCAAAAAAATAAAATCAGATACAGCACCTTTATCAAATTGAAATGAACAGATCTAACGTTGACGTATTAGTGATTGGTGCAGGCCCTGCAGGAACAGTGGCTGCGTCCATCATCCATCAGGCTGGGTTTTCTGTGAGGGTTGTGGAAAAACAGCAGTTTCCCCGTTTCGTAATTGGCGAAAGCCTTCTTCCCAGATGCATGGAGGCGCTTTCAGAAGCCAAATTCCTTGATGCCGTAAAAGCCAAAGGCTTCCAGGAGAAAAACGGCGCCAAGTTTGTCAAAGAGGGAGTGATCTGCGACTATTCATTTTCGGATCAGTTCACCGATGGATGGAAATGGACCTGGCAGGTTCCGCGTGCGGAGTTTGACAAAGTGCTGGCCGACGAGGTAGAAAAAATGGGTGTGCCCGTCAGTTATAAAACATCGGTCACGGCGATCAACTTCGAAGGATCAGCATCTGTAACTACGGTTGAAGATGAAAATGGCAACAAAGAAGAGATCACGGCCAGGTTTGTTGTTGACGGCAGTGGATGGGGAAGGGTTATTCCGCGCCTGCTGGACCTCGATAAACCCTCCGGGCTGGTTCCGCGAAAGGCACTGTTCACACATGCTGCAGACCTCAACCGATCCATGGATGAGGAGCCCAACCGGATTACCGTCATCGTTCACCGCAAGGGCATCTGGATTTGGGTGATTCCCTTTTCAAACGGCAATACTTCGGTAGGCTTTGTGGGTGATCCGAAATTCTTTCAACAATATGAAGGAACCGACGAGCAGGTATTGCGGGAACTCATCGAGTCGCAGCCATATTTCAACGACCGCTTCCGGGACGCTGAATTCTTATTTCCGCCAAGAATACTCGAAGCCTGGTCACGGACCACGGATAAATTTTATGGTGAGGGATTCGTGCTTACCGGAAATGTAACCGAATTCCTGGATCCGATATTTTCATCTGGGGTGACCCTGGCCACAGTTTCCGCGCAAAATGCCGCCCACCTCGTCATCAGGCAGCTGAATGGCGAAAAAATAGACTGGCAGAAGGAATACATGGAACCCGTGATGCAGGGAGTGAATACATTCAAGTCCTATGTTATGGCCTGGTATGAAGGCACTCTCGACACGATCTTTTTTGCCGAAAAGCAGAATCCTGAGATCAAAAAAATGATCTGCTCGGTACTTGCAGGTTATGTTTGGGACCTGAGCAATCCCTATGTGAAGGAGCACGACACCGCGCTGACCAAGCTGGCGCGACTGATTGAGATGGGTAAGATGTGGACCACACACCAGAACCTGACATGAGTGTTGCTGGCGACCTTTATATCTCTGCCAGTTGTATCACCGACCAGCGCTTTATTTACAGGGATGGAAAGCCAGTTTTTGAAAACAGCTCCGGCGACCCGGAGGAGTTCCTGTTGACAGCCTACAAAGATCTTGGGTTACAGTATCCCAAATTTTACAAGATGGATCTGCTCAGTAAGTTGGGCTGGATCAGCACCGAGATTCTTTTGAACGCGTTGCCGGAAATGGCTGCCTACCCGCCCGAAGAAGTGGGAGTTGTACTTTCAAATTCAAGTTCAAGCCTTGATACCGACCGGAAATACTTCGAAACGACCAAAACGGTCGCCAGTCCTGCGGTTTTTGTGTACACCCTGCCAAACATTATGATTGGGGAAATATGTATCCGGCATGGATTCAAGGGCGAAAATGCCTTTTTTATCAGCAAGGACTTTGATCCCGTATTTATCTGGCAATATGTAAGTAATTTATTCAATATTGATACCTTGCAGGCATGTATTTGCGGATGGGTTGAGGTGGCCGGCAGACAATGGAAGGCGGCGCTTTACCTCATCGAACAAAGAAAAACGGACAACCCGGTCCCATTCACCTCAGACAACTTAAAAACCCTGTTCAGACCCCATGGATAAATTAATGTCAGATTTGAAGGTTCAGATCATCAGCCAGCTGAACATGCAGGACGTGAAACCGGAGGATATTGGAGATGATCAGCCTTTATTTGTTGAAGGGTTGGGTCTTGATTCCATTGACGCCCTTGAATTGATCGTGCTTTTGCAGCAGAACTACAAGGTGAAATTGTCCAATGCCGACGACGGCCCCCGCGTTTTTAAATCAGTCAGAACCATGGCCGATTATATCCGGGCACACCAAAACCAGGCTGTTAAATAATGCCTGCGCCTGTATTCATTGCAGGGTTAGGTGCCATTTCGGCCATCGGCAATAATGTGCAGGAGAATCTTATTTCCCTGAAAAAGAGCATACCTGGGATGGGAACAATGCAACACCTCGCATCTGTTCACCGGCAATCCATTCCCGTGGCGGAAGTAAAAAAGAGCAATGCGGAACTCGCCGCTTTGGCCCGTTTGCCCTTAGGCATCAGCCGTACCGCCTTGCTGAGTATGATTGCGGCGAGAGAGGCGCTTACAGACACAGGGATGGCTGATCTTGCTTCCTGGAAAACGGGATTCATTTCAGCGAATACCACGGGAGGGATGGACAGGACCGAAGATTTTTTCATCCCCTTTCTCAATGACAATAGCCGGGGTCGCCTGCGGAATGTGGTGAATCACGAATGCGGAACAGTAACGGAGATCGTGGCTGACGCACTCGGCATCAAAGATCTTATCACCACTATCAGTACTGCCTGTTCTTCCTCTGCCAATGCCATTTTCTTTGGTGCACGACTGATCAGGCAGGGCCGGCTGGACATCGTAGTGGCGGGAGGGACCGATGCGCTCACACGGTTTACAGTAAATGGTTTTAACACACTAATGATCCTTGACGGGGAATTCTGCAAACCCTTTGATGAAAGACGCAAGGGTCTGAACATAGCAGAAGGCGCGGCATATGTGGTGATGGTGTCTGAAAAAGTGATGGCCACCTTAAGCAAGGCTCCTTATTGTACGCTCAGTGGTTATTGCAATGCCAATGACGCGTATCATCAGACCGCTTCCTCACCCGAAGGTGCAGGATCCTTCCTGGCCATGAAGGGAGCGTTGCAAAAAAGCGGTCTGCAACCCAGGGATATCGATTACATCAACCTCCATGGCACTGGTACCCAGAACAATGATCTGTCTGAAGGGACGGCCATCCAGCGACTCTTCGACCCACATTATCCTCCAATGAGTTCTACAAAATCATTTACGGGACATACCCTTGGTGCCAGCGGGAGCCTCGAGGCGGTATACTCCGCCCTGTCCATCCGTCATGGTCTGATCTATCCCAACCTCCGGTTCGAAACACCGATGAAAGAACTTCCCTTTACTCCTGTTGTTGAGTTATTGGAAGACCAGCAGGTGAATCATGTGTTGTCGAATTCATTTGGTTTCGGAGGCAATTGTTCATCGCTCATATTTTCAAAAAGCTAACCCATGAAGACCTATCTGCGGGCAATGGGCAATGTTTCACCTCAACCGACTTATGGGCGCCGCGAAATTCCATTGACTGCTCTCGGCCTCACGGGAAACCGGATGACGGCGATGGAACCGGATTATAAAGAATTAATCGATCCGAAAATGCTAAGGCGCATGAGCAGGATCATCCGTATGGGTGTTGTCGCCGCCATGGAATGTCTGCAGGAAGCGACGTTGCAAACTCCCGATGCAATCATCACCGGTACGGCCTATGGCTGCCTTCAGGACACGGACCATTTCCTTACCAGGATGGTGGAACAGCACGAAGAATTACTCACTCCTACCGCATTTATTCAATCCACGCACAATACCGTCGGCGCACAGATCTCACTGATCATCCAGTGCAGGAATTACAATAACTGTTTTGTGCACCGCGGGTTTTCGTTTGAAAGCGCGCTGCTCGATGCCATGCTTTTTCTCGAAGAAGAAGAGGGAGAGACCGTTCTGGCAGGGGCGGTTGACGAGATCACCGACCGCAGTCATGTCATCCTCAACAGAATGGGCATGTACAAGCCAGCGGACTTCTCTGGTGAACTGATAGGCTCAACAACCCGTGGCACAGTGGCAGGGGAAGGTGCGGCTTTTTTTCTGCTGGGAAGAAAACCCTCTGTTCAGGACTATTGCACAATCGATGGATTGAAGACCTTCTATAAGCCATCCAGCGTTGTTGTCGCTGGTAATGAGATCAGGACCTTTCTCGATGAATTAAAGATCCATGCTACCGACCTCGACCTCATCATCACCGGCAAAAACGGGGACGCAAGTCATGACAGTCACCTTGATGAGGTAGTAAAAGACGCACTACCCGGCCTTCCATCGCTGACATACAAAGACCTTTGTGGCGAATATCCAAGTTCAACTGCCTTTGCATTATGGATGGCCGCGAGTGTTCTCAGGCAGGGCAGGATCCCCGCAACCAAAAACAGTGTGGCCGTTGCGGGGGTCCGTAGAATCCTCATTTACAACAACTACCTTGGGATTCACCACACACTGATGCTTGTAACTGCATGCTGAATTTTAGAAATACCAATCTTGTTTTTTGTTTAGCGCTGGTTGTCGGCATTGTCTTGCGATTTTTCTACACAGTGCCGGCCTGGTATTTCATTTCTTTGTTAGGACTCTATTGCCTGATCTTATTTTACGGGTGTTTTTTTATACAGTCTGATTTCTTCCTCCGGGTAAGTTGCAGGGCGGGTACAGCTGAAAAAAAAATAGCCCTGAGTTTTGACGATGGTCCCGAGGCCGGCTCTACTGAAGACATTCTGCTTATGTTGAAGAACGAAGGCGTTCATGCCGCTTTTTTCTGCATAGGAAAGAAGATACCGGGAAATGTCCAGCTGACGCGAAGGATAATTGAGGAGGGACATATCATCGGCAACCATAGTTATTCACACGACAGGTGGTTCGATCTCTTTTCTTCACGCAGGATGCTGACAGAATTGCGTGCGATGGATCAGGAAATGCAGGCTGCAACAGGGTTGAAACCAAGACTGTTCCGCCCGCCTTATGGTGTGATCAATCCCAACCTTAAAAAAGCGATCATGAAAGGCGCCTATCATCCCGTTGGGTGGAGCGTCCGTTCTTTTGACACCGTCATCAGGGATGAAGAAGGTTTGCAGAAGAAAATGAAAAAAGCGCTGGACCCCGGCGCTGTTTATCTGTTTCATGATACCAGCGAGACCACGCGAAAAATCCTCCCCGCATTTATCCGATTTGTTAAGGATGAAGGCTATGACATAGTGCGTCTGGATAAATTATTATTTTTACAGCCCTATGCGTAAACTATTTTTCTTGCTTCCTTTGATTGCTCTCTCAGTGCTGTCTTTTGCGCAGTATCCGGGCTTCACTCTTATGAATGACCACACAGATTTTCAGAAAACCATCAGTGAGACTGCCGCAAAAACCAATACCATCACGAGTGATTTTTTTCAGGAGAAGAACCTGAGTATGCTCTCCGAGAAGATCAAATCCAAAGGGAAATTCTGGTTCAAGAAGGAAAACAGGATCAGGATGGAATACCTATCACCCTTTCAGTATATTATGGTAATCAACAAAGACAGGGTGACGATCAGGGATGGACAGAAGATGAATAGCATGTCTGTAAGTTCAAACCGTCTTTTCCAGCAGGTGAACAAGATCATCATCGACTGCGTGCAGGGGTCGGCCCTTAACAATACCGATTTTACAACAAGGGTATTTGGGAATAGTAATAACTACCTGATCGAAATGAAGCCCATAACCAAGTCACTAAAAAGCCTGTTCGAATCCATTGTGATCACGCTCGATAAAAAAGACAATTCGGTCTCCTCCATCAACATGACAGAGAAGTCGGGAGACAATACTTTTATCCGCTTCACCGGCAAGCAGATGAACACAAACATTGCGGATGAGGTATTCATTATTCATTAGCCTTTTACTGATCCTCAGTGGATGCAACCGGGTATACAAAAACCTGGCGGTCACTGATGGCAAAGTTGAGGACCTCAATAAGTTCAGACCATCTTTCAAGACAGCGTTATACAAAGCGCGGGTAAATGTTATCGGCCGTTACCTAAGTGGCCTGCTGATGATAAAGGAAATGCCTGACAGTACCGTCCGTTTGTTGTTTTCAAGCGAGATGGGTTTGAAATTCTTCGACTTCGAGTTTAGGAAACATGGCGATTTCAAGGTCCATTATATCATCCGCGAGATGAACCGCAAACCGGTGATCCGAACATTAAGAAAGGATTTTGAACTCGTAATGATCCGGCCGGGAAATGAAGACAGACTGACCGTTAAAAGTGACAGCGCGGGTCTTTACTACATCTTTCCGAATGACAAAGGGTATTATACTTATCTTACTTCCAGGGATGGGTCGAAGTTGAGATCGATGCACAGGGCTTCGAAGAAAAGGGTTATCGCTGAGGCACTGGTGTACCAGGAGGTGCCGGGTCAGCCCGACAGTATTTCCATCCGGCATACGACATTCACCATGGACATAAGACTAAATAAGATTAAGCAGTGAGAGGTTTCACGCAAAGGCATCAAAGGTTTCACGCAAAGGCGCCAAGCAGCCTGCGGCTGACGCAAAGACGCGAAGAAATACAAGGGCCCTTTGCGCCTTTGCGTGAAATCAACTTTTGCGTGAAATCAACTTTTGCGTGAAATCAACTTTTAACTTTTAATTTTTTCTCAATGTTGCTCGGCGCTTTCTTCAATGCCAAAGACCTGCTCCATGCAGAAGATAAAATTTCTGCAACGCTCCTGCTGAATAAGGATCACGAGATCTTCAAGGGACATTTTCCGGGACAGCCCGTAGTTCCTGGCGTATGCATGCTACAGATGATCAGGGAGATTCTTGAACAGGCAAGCAATCGTAAACTGATGCTGACAAAGGCGCAGCAGGTCAAGTACCTCGCACTGATAGATCCAGTTCAGGTACCAGAGATACAGGTGGATATCCAATATAAAATTGAAGAAGGTGGATCCGTTTTTACCACTGGCAGGCTGTTTACCGGAGATCTCGTGTTTCTAAAATTCAAGGGTGAATTTCTGTCTCATGACAACAGCTAAAAACTATGCAGTCTGCACGGCGCACTAAATGACCAGATTAATCATTACGTCGGTTCTTTTTCTCCTCTCCCTGCTTACCCTATTCAGGGCGCCAACCAATTTCTTCTGGTATGTCGCCATAGTAGTGTCCGAATTCTCATGGATCTTTCTAGCAATCCTTCTGCTGGTTTGTCTTTGCTTTCCCCTTCTTCCCGGCTGGAAGATCCTTAGCTGGTCATTGACCATCGCTTCAGTTTTTCTTTACCTCTATCCCATTGTTGCCGCTTACGTCATCTCTTCCGATTTAAACAAAAAGATTGAAAAGGCTTTCCCTCCTTCGCCCCCTTCTGTTTCTCTTTCTCTTTCTCTTCCTGTCCCTGTCCCTGTTTCTGTTCCTGATCCTTATTCCTTTCACAGGTCTTTAACGGGGATCTTTGACCCGCAGATCCGTCCACGAAAAATACAATACGACAGCACGGAAAAACTGAATTTCGATCTTTTCGCCATCGGGGATGGCAGGTTCAAGCCCTGTATCCTGGTTGTACATGGAGGGTCCTGGGCTGGAGGCAGCAGCGAGCAAATCCCTGAACTGAATTCCAGCCTTGCACGCCTTGGTTATGCAGTGGCTGCCATTAATTACCGTCTGGCACCTCAACATCATTTCCCGGCACAGATGGAAGATGTTCTGCACGCACTTACTTACCTGCGCATTCATGCCGATGAGCTGCAAATAAACATGAACAAGGTTGTGCTCCTCGGACGTTCGGCTGGCGCGCAGATCGCCCTGGCAGCTGCTTACCGGGTTCCTGTGCCAGGGTTAAAGGGAGTGATCAGCTTTTACGGCCCGGCGGACATGGTTTGGGGGTATTCCGCACCAGCCAATCCCCTGGTGCTCGACAGTAAAAAAGTGATGGAAGATTATCTCGGTGGAACGTATAGCCAGGTTCCGGACAATTACAAAAAAAGCTCACCGATAGAATTTGTTACACCTGAGTCCGTGCCTACTCTGTTGATCCATGGCAAAAAAGACGCGCTTGTCGCCTATGAGCATACTACCAGGCTGGACGCAAAGCTCAACAAGGCAGGAGTGAAACATTTCGTGCTCAGTCTGCCCTGGGCCACTCATGGCTGCGACTATTCTATCAACGGACCCTCCGGCCAACTCAGCTTCTACACCGTACGACGTTTTCTTGAACTGGTGTTTTAGGGATTGCCTAAATTGAAATAAAATCATGCGCCGTCGATCCTTAAAGATCTTGTTTTATTTATTCAGTGGATTGTGCACCTTGGCCGCCACTGCTCAGGAAAAACATCAGGTCATCCCGCTCTGGCCAAATGGGGTCCCTGGTTTTGAAAGCCGGCGCAACGAACCGGAAGTAGCGAAGGACTATTATGTAAAGAACATACACAACCCATCCATAACCGTTTACGCTCCTGCAAAAGGTAAATCAAATGGAACAGCAATCTTGATCTGTCCCGGCGGGGGCCACCGGCTCCTGGTGATTACCTCGGAGGGAGCTCAGCCCGCGGAATACCTGAATGAACTTGGCGTCACCGCCTTCATACTGAAATACCGGCTGGCGCGGGAAGAGAATTCGCCATACCAGTTAGACAAGGCCTCGGCGGAAGACGGGTTCAGGGCCATGAAACTGATACGCAGCCGCGCCTCCCAATGGCAATTGGACACAAACAAGATTGGCGTGATGGGTTTTTCTGCAGGAGGAGAAGTAGTGAACATGATTAGTTATGGAGAGGGAAAAGTCAGGCCCTTGTTGAATGACGACGTGGATCACGGCAATGGTCACTCGAATTTTAGTATCCAGGTATATCCGGGTCCCTTATTCATACCCGAAACGATTCCGCCGGATGCCCCGCCCACCTTCCTGGTGGCAGCTAGTGATGACAGCTGCTGTGCGACGCCGGTTGTGACCCTCCTTGAGAGATATCGTAGGGCCAAAATTCCTGTTGAGGCCCATGTCTACGCGCAGGGAGATCATGCATTCAACATGGGCGACCGGTCAAAGCTCAGGTCGATACGTGGCTGGCCACAGCGGTTGACGGATTGGCTTTATGACAATAGATGGATCCCCGCACCTAAGAACAAATGACCCGTTTGTAGGTGCTTATGCGTTTTCGCCAAGAATACCGTATGCTTTTATCTTTTTCTTTTTCTTCAGACCAAATCCCTCGATCGCATACTTTCGGATATGGGCAATGGTTTCCTCGACTGAATCTGTGAGCAGGAAGAGCTCAAGATCATGGGGGCCGATAGTCTGCTCATCCAGCAGGTGTTTCAGGTGCGCGTAGAGGTTAGCATAATATGCCGTGCCGAACAACACAATCGGAAACTTCTGGAATTTGCCGGTCTGTATCAGGGTCAGGGCTTCAAAGAATTCATCGAGTGTGCCATATCCTCCGGGCAACACCACAAAGCCGTACGAGTATTTGCTCAGCAGTGTTTTTCTCACAAAGAAATAATCAAAATCCACCCACTTGTCCAGGTACCTGTTTGGGTATTGTTCATGCGGCAGGATGATATTACATCCTACCGAACGCCCACCGGCCTCCTTCGCGCCCCTGTTTGCGGCCTCCATTATACCCGGCCCGCCACCGGTGATAACGGTGAAGCCCAGCTGCGCAACCGCTCCGCCAATTTCCCGGGCAGTCTGATAGTAAGGGTGGTCTTCCTTGAATCGCGCTGATCCGAATATGGTGATGCAGGGACCGATAAAATGCAGTTTCCTGATCCCGTAGATAAATTCATAAAACACTTTGAACAGGAATTTCAGCTCTTTCCATCGCGAGTGCGGTCCTTCAAGAAACTCCCTTTCCTCCTTTGATCCTTTGGGGCTGAACCCGTTTTCTTCCGTCATGTACATAAATTAAAGAAGAATATGCACATGAACGCAAAAGATCGCTACTTCTGGTTCGGCTGTCTGATCACCACTTTGTGTTTTTTTGGAGGCAGACTCTTCAAATAGGTATAGATGGCATCCAGGTCGTCGGTTTTCATACCGCCATAAACCACCCAGGGCATGGGCGTGTTGACTTCGCCAGGGTTCAGGCGCCGGGGAGTATCGGCACTGTCGGCCATGTTTTTAAACCGGGTGAGGAACATCTCACGTGTCCAGTTGCCGATGCCCGTTTCGGTGTCGAAAGTGATGTTGGCCGACCGGATTATGCCCGCCGGCTGCTGAAACTCCCGGCCTCCGCCATATTCTGTGCCTTCAAGTATCTGCCCTTTTTCAACCTGGCTGTGACACTCCATACAGCCAGTAGCATTGATCAGGTAGGCCCCGTATTTTATCCTGTCTGTACTGGGCGGGATAGTGGTGAAAGCTGCCGGTGCGGGCATGGTGTGGAGCAATAAGCTCACCGGAAAGTCCGCTTTGGAAGCCGGCACTACCTTCTCCACCGGTTCAAGCGTGCGCAAATAGGCAATGATGCTGTAAATATCTTCCTTGTCCATTTTTCCAAAACGATGATATCCCATGATTGGAAAAAGCGGTCTTCCATCTTTGCTGACCCCAGTGGTTACTGCCCTAAGGATCTCGCCATCTGTCCATTTGCCCAGGCTGTATGGAGTGATATTGGGCGCGTAGAAGGTGCCGGGAAACCCAAAGGCGGGATTGAATTCTTCACCCCCACCGCCAAATCCCTGGGCGGCAATGGGACCCGCATAGAGTGTCCAGTCGCGTGTACTGTGGCAATCCATGCAAATCGCAATATTGTTGGCCAGGTAACGGCCACGCTCAACCCTTGCCGGAGTACGTTCGATGGTGATATCCTCTGGCGGCCCGGTATCCGGAAGGGCTGTGGTCACATAAAGGACGGCTGCAAATCCGAGGATAACGATGACCAGAATAACGAGACCCGTAATTTTCAACGCTTTCATTTCAATGATTTTGTGACTGCCTGATTACAGCCGGCTGAGAAAATAAATAACGTAAGACATGAGGGGTTCTCCATCAGATTTGGAAATCGCATCTGACCAGGATATTGGTCAGGAAATCTGAATTCATTTTGCATATCAGTCACCCATCAAGATAGTCGGCAGATCTTATCCACCAGTATCTTGTCGGGTTAATTTGCAGTCGGGAAATAAACATTCTGTTATAATATCATTGGCAGGCCCGGTAGCCACGAGTCCCTGCTGATTCAATACAAAAAATAAATGGTGGGTGTTTTGTAGCTGGTTGGATTTCGTTACCAGTGTAAAATCGTGGCACATAGGTATCAAACCCGGATCAGCGATTGCGGGCCGATCATACACAAAACCATTGGTATATGGCATTGTCCTCTCCGATGGAACATAGTCCCGGTAGTGCATTGAAAGGTATTAGGGAGTAATCAGGTCGGGACAAATGTATAATTCTTCCCGGATTCTAAACAAAGATTTTAGAGAAAATTTAACGTGCACCCTGGCGGGTGCCCTTGTTCAGTTAAGGCTGCGTATAGCCATGGTAGTTGGATTAAATCGAGTGCCGGTTCGGGTTTGATGCAGGTGGTTGCATCAAACGCCGCCGACTGGGTGTAAATATGATTTCTTTGCAGATATCGGGTTCAGGCGGAGGCAGGCTGCCTGATCACCTGAACTTCTCCCAGCAATCTTACCTCGTCGCTGGCCACAATGCCTCCGGTCTCAGTAACAGCATTCCAGAGCATGCCGTATTCTTTTCTGCTGAGCTTGCCCGAAAAGGTGAAGCCTGCTTTGTACTGGCCGTATGGATCGACAACCTGTCCGGCAAATTCTACCTCGAGGCTAATAGGCTTTGAAATTCCCTTGATGGTCAGATTTCCCTCCATGGTGGCATTTTCACCCAGGGTTTCGAATCGTGTACCCGAAAAACTGACTTCGGGAAAGTTTTTTACATCAAAAAATTCAGGGGATTTCAGGTGGGCGTCGCGTTGTTCACTTGTGGTATCCAGTGAATCCGCCTTCGCTTTGAACCACAACGAAGTGGCAGTATTGAAATCTTCGCCCTCGGTGATCACCTCTCCCTCAAACTGCCTGAAATAACCGGTTACGGTGGTGATCATCAGGTGTTTTACTTTGAATTGTATTTCAGAATGGTCGGGATCGATTTTCCATGTAGTTGCCATTTTATTTGATTTTTGGTGAAAATTTAAAGCATGGGATCCTTACTATATGTGTTTAGTGTCGATATGAAATCCAAAATTTCCAATTCAGGAAACTGATTCGCGACCGCTACCTGTTCAGGAAAGATGAAAGAGAGCTGTTTTATTTATTGGGTGAGAACTCGCCGTCTGCCCTGATCGTGACCTCATCGCTAAGCATTGGTGGAGTAAACTTGGGGCCGAAAGAATAATCAGATCGCTTGATGGTACCCGTAAGCTGAAAACCAGCGGTGGGCGCCTTGGATCCTGGATTGTTTATGGTTCCCCGGTACCAGAGGTCCAGCGTGGCAGGCCTGGTAATGCCATTGATGGTAAGATCCCCGGATAGTTTGTACTTGTTGTCGCCGCCGGATTTAGTGAGAGAACTGCTTTTAAATGTAAGGGCGGGATTCTTTTCAACATTAAAAAAATCGGCCGACCTGAGATGATTGTCTCTTTTTTCAACCGAGGTTGTCAACGAAGCGGTCTGAGCCGTCAATTCAAATTTACTGTCACTGAAATCAGGTTTTGCGGCGATAATGGTGACGTCGAAATCCGAGAACATCCCGAGGACGTCGGATATTCCCAGATGGGTAACCATAAATGTAAGTTTCGAATGATTTTTATCGGACTTCCAGGTTGTCTGCCCAAGACTGGCAAGGCTGATAAATACAAAAACAAGGGTAATAATTCTTTTCACGTGATGTTGCCTTTTAATGGAGAAATAGATGTTGCAACATCAAACTTAAGGGTTTTTTTGTTTCCCCGAGTGTTCAGACTATTAATTTGAAAACACTATTTGGTTGGCATTAGTGATTTCGTCGGGATCGAGCGTATGGCCGAGGTTGGCGTAGATTTTCTCTTTTACTTCTGCATTCCTGTTTTTCAAGATATTGGCGGTGGCATAAACTCTTTCCACGGGTACATGGGGGTCGGGGTCGCTGCTACCCAGGAAAAAAGGGGTCCGTTGAAAATCACCGGAGTAATTTTCCGGGTAGATCTTGTCGCCGATCAGCCCCCCGGTGAAGGCAGCGACACCGCCATATTTATTGGCGTTTCTTGTTACCCATTCCAAAGCCAGACAGGCTCCCTGGGAGAAGCCCGTAAAATAGATGGAGCTGGTTTTTTTCCCATTGCTGATTAGCTCCGATACGATCGTTGTCAACAAGTCAAGTGCAGAACTAAGCCAGGGTTCATTTTTTGAGGGTATAGATAAAAAGGAATAAGGATACCAGGTGTTGTTGGTGGCCTGAGGGGCCAGCAGGGCGTAATCTTTCACATTGAGGTATTCGGCCATCCCAAGGATGTCCTGCGCAGAAGCTCCGCGCCCATGAAGCATGATCAGGACCCTCTCTGCCTTTTCAATCGGGGCACCACTAGTGATAATTTCTCGTTTGTGCATCATTCGAATTTTTTCCAGCTAAGGGTCACCGGCACTACCTGCTTTTCAATCGCCGGCCGGTATGGTTCATATTGTTCAGGCAACTTAAGCCCGTTGCCGAGCTCTTCAGGACTTTCATCGATAAGGAAACCGGGTCCTGCGGTCGCTACTTCAAAGAGTACTCCACCGGGTTCCCTGAAGTAGATGGATGTGAAATAGGTACGATCCAGTACCGGCGTAGGGCTCATCTGTGTGGAGGCGAGCTTAGTGCGGGCTGCCAGCTGGGAGGCGCGATCTGCGGTGGCAAAGGCGATATGATGGACGGTGCCACCACCGCCCAGCCCTTTGAGACTGTCTGGGGTGCAAAGTATGTCGACATAGTTGCCGGGTGCATCACTGGCGGCAAACCTGAACCGGTTACCCTTTTCCGCTATCAACTGGTGGTCCATGCTTCCGGTAAGCAGACCTGCAGTGAGCTCATAACCCTCCGCCCAAATTTCGGCGCCAAAAAAACCCCTGATGGCATGCTCCTGTGGAATATGTCCATAACTGAATCCAGTTCTCTTATCACGATCAGTAAAGACAAGTTCAATACCCAGTCCATCCCTGTCCTCAAAGTAGACGACGGTCTCGCTGTCAAAACGCTCAATCGGGGGTTTGGTTGAAATCTGGAACTGCTTCAGCCTACCCAGCCAATAATCCATTGAAGCAGGAGGCACAGAAAAACTGGTCGTGTTCACCATTCCCTTTCCATGACGGCCATTAGCCAGGCCCTGATAGGGGAAAAAGGTAAGGATGGTTCCGGGCGAGCCGGTTTCATCCCCATAATAAAAATGATAGACTTCCGGTGCGTCGAAGTTGACGGTCTTCTTTACCAGCCTTAATCCTAATATACCGGCATAAAAATCAATATTCTGTTGTGGATCCGAGGCCAGCGCCGTAATGTGATGAATGCCTGTGATGAGTTTGTCCATGGATAAAAATTATTCCGCGCAGGGATTTCAAATATCGGCTAAAAAAGGAATCGATGGTAAGATTCAGTCCCAGAGCCATCTACCAGAATAAGATTTGGGATAACTCAGACCTCCATTCGGTCAAATGTAGTGTGGTCATGAAATTGGCATTGCGATGTTTAGTCATATTTTACCTGGCAGGTGTTGCAACAATAGGCCCTTCTCCTGGTTTTGCCCGGATAGCTCTTGGTGATCTCTGTTCCATCGCGAGGGCATTTCTTTTTCGTGTATACTTCCCAGTGAGCGGAAAGGGTGTATGCTTTTTTCCATTCGAGAAATTGGAATGCATACTTGCGTACCTCCCTGAGCAAAAGATTCAAAGACTTTGGTGGGATCAGGCCGTTTTTGCTTTCAGGATGGATCCTTGCGCGGAACAGCACCTCATTTTTTATGATATTGCCAGAGCCCGAAAATATGTTCTGGTCTACGAGTGAATCCACTATCATGGTATCCGGAATGGCCTTGAGTTTTTTCCTGGCAGCCGCCGCGGACCATTTTTCGTTCATGATGTCGGCACTTAGATCATAGTATTCTTCAGGTGGTCCTTCAAAAAGGTGAATGGCGGATGTGTAAATGTTTAGTTCCTTTCCCCGGGCAAAGCTCAACCTGAGTTTTGGCCTGAGTTGCTTGCTGCTGTTTATGAAATAAGTGCCAAACATCAGGAAATGGATCCTTACCGTAAAATCATCGAAACAGAAAAGGAGGTGCTTGCCCCAGGTGGTTATCCTCACTATTTTCTTGCCCGCCAGCCTGTTGAGGTCAATACCGGCTGATCCGGAGGCGGTAAGAATCTTTTTTCCAACAAACACTTCGAGTTTTTCCTTTGCAATGATAATCGACGGACCTTCCGGCATAGCCTGAAATTTGCAAAAAGCAATCAAAATTTATACCTCCCCAAATTAGCTTCAACCCTTAATTTTACAATTAATACGCACCAGCTTATGCCACAGGACAGAAACAGGCAGTTCCTCGATTTTGAAAAGCCGATAAAGGAGCTTTATGAGGACATTGAAAAATTAAAGCAGACTGCCGAGAAAAGCAAGGTGGACCTCGGAGATTCCATCATTAAGCTTGAAGAGCAAGTGATTGAAAAACGCAGGGAGATTACTGCTCACCTGACGCCATGGCAAAAAGTGCAGTTAAGCAGACATCCCGACCGCCCTTATACGAAGAAGTATATCGAAAAGATCTTCACCAATTTTGTGGAACTTTTTGGTGACAGGAATGTGAAAGATGACAAGGCGATGGTTGGCGGCTTTGGATCTCTGGACGGCCAGACTGTGATGATCATCGGGCAACAGAAGGGCAGCAATACGAAAATGCGTCAGCTGAGGAACTTTGGCATGGCCAATCCTGAAGGTTACCGCAAGGCGCTGAGATTGATGAAACTTGCCGAGAAATTTAACAAACCGATCATCACGCTGATCGATACGCCAGGCGCTTACCCTGGTCTGGAAGCGGAAGAAAGAGGACAGGGTGAAGCCATCGCCAAAAATATCTACGAGATGATCCGCTTAAAGGTGCCGGTGATCTGTGTGATTATTGGTGAAGGTGCTTCAGGTGGCGCATTGGGGATAGGAGTCGGCGATCGCGTGTTCATGCTCGAGAATGCCTGGTACACGGTTATCTCGCCCGAAAATTGCAGTTCGATCCTTTGGAGGAGCTGGGATCAGAAAGAAAAAGCGGCAGAGCAATTAAAGCTCACACCCGACCACATGCTGAACTTTGGGCTCATCGATAGTATCGTCCCGGAACCTCTGGGTGGCGCACACTGGAATTATGATGAGGCCGCCTCACTACTCAAGCCTTACCTGGTTAATACGATCAGGGAATTGGAATTAATGGACGTGGAAGACCGCATCAACAAGAGAATTGTAAAGTTCGGCGGAATGGGATTCTGGGATGAAGTGGACGAAGAGGGAAACCTGGTTCCGAATAACACCAACAAATCTGCTTAAAAAATAATTAACTGGTATGTCGTTACGTGAAACATTGAAAGGAACGGGTGTGGCGCTGGTTACCCCGCTGACGCCCAAAGGAACCGTTGACCTCGAGGCCCTTGGAAGAGTTATTGATTCTGTGATCAGCAATGGGGTAAACTATGTGGTCGCCCTCGGTACTACCGGGGAAGCCCCCACGCTGACCAACCCTGAAAAGCTGGACATCATCCAGCTGACATACGAGAGAGTGAAGAACCGCGTGCCGGTGGTTATAGGCATTGGCGGTAACGACACCCGCGACCAGGTTTCCGATCTTGAATCCTTTCCGCTGGACAGGGCAACGGCCATCCTCAGCGCCAGCCCCTATTACAATAAACCTTCGCAGGAGGGCATCTTCCAGCATTACAAAATGCTGGCAGCCGCCTCGCCCAAGCCACTGATTTTGTATAATGTTCCGGGTAGAACTGCAAAGAATATGACCGCGGAAACCACTATCCGGCTGGCCAATGAAGTGGACAATATCGCCGGCACCAAAGAAGCCAGTGGCGACATGGCGCAATGTATGCAGATCCTCCGCGACAGGCCGGAAGACTTCCTGGTAGTGAGTGGCGATGATGCACTTGCCCTGCCACAGATCGCCTGTGGAATGGATGGCGTAATCAGTGTAGCCGCCAATTGCTTCCCAAAAAAGTTTACCGAGATGGTGAGGTTATCGCTCAGGGGTGAGTTTGCCGCAGCAAAGAAGATCAATGACAGTCTTATTGACGGCTATGAGATCCTGTTCGCGGAAAACAATCCCGCAGGCGTGAAAGCATTCCTCGCTGAAGCCGGTCTGATCAGCAATTATCTTCGTTTGCCACTGACCCCCCTAAGCGGGGAACTGCATGAAAGAGTAAAGGAGTATTATGAGGAATATGTCACGAGCCAGTTGAAGGCTGTGAAATCCTAAAAAACTTAAATATAATACGTCACTCCTTCCAAAGCGAGATCAGTGTCAGGAAAAAAGGACCTGGCTTCCTGTTCGAACTGGTCCAGTTTGTCATATTTAGAACTGAAATGCCCAATCAGCAATCTTTTCGTGTGCGCGGCTTTCGCGATAAGCGCCGCCTGTTCAGTAGTTGAATGAAACCTTGCGGCAGCGCGTTCGTTGAGGTCTTTGAGATAAGTAGTTTCATGATAGATCATGTCCACACCCGTAAGCTTTTCGGCAAGTGTCTCGTCATACATGGTATCGGCACAGAAAGCATACGATTTCGGTTTCGGTACCGGGTCGGTGACAATAGCATTGGGAATCCTTGTGCCCGAACCATTAATAAAATCTTCCCCCTTCTTCAAACGATCAAAAAAAACTGCGGGCACGTTGTGAATCCTGGCTTTGTCGATGTTCACCTTTCTGAGCGGGCGCACCTGTTCAAATAAAAAACCCCAGCAGGGAACACGATGCATCGTAGGGAAACAACTAATCCGGCATTTTTCTGTTCTTACCAACTCTCCCGCTCCTTCCAGTGGATGAAAATGAAGGGTGAATGGCAACGTTGATCCCGCCGCGAGAAACTGCAGATCCAGGATCTCCTTGAGGGGAGCGGGTGCATAAAGATGAAGGTCGTTCTCACGATTCAGTAAACCCATGGTATGCACAAATCCCGGCAAGCCAAAATAATGATCGCCGTGGAGGTGTGAAATAAAAATATGATTGATTCTTCCCCACCGGATCTTGTACCTGGCCAGCTGTACCTGCGTGCCCTCACCACAGTCGACAAGGAAGAGCTGGTCTTCGAGCGTCACCAACTGGGAGGTTGGGTGACGGTCAAATGCCGGCAGGGCCGAATTGTTTCCAAGTATAGTTACGCCAAGCATGGTTTCAAAATGAAAGATGAAAAATAACAAATTAAAGATGAAAACCTTTTGGAGCCGCGTGCATTGCGCATGGAGCGACGCTGGACGCAAGGCGCGAAGAAGGTCTCACGCGAAGGCGCAAAGAAGACGCGAAGTCGCGAAGCCTGTCTTTTCCTGCGTTTTTGCGCTGAACTGGTCGTAATTGAAAAAAAAATACAATTGCGCCTTTGCGTGAAATCAACTGCCTTCAGTAACGTACAAAGATTTTTTATTTTTAATTTTTGATTTTACGCCCCGTAGATCGCAACTTCCTGCCTCCCATCACTGCTTCGCACGCCCCGGTACATGCCTGAAGTATTAAAAGTCATTACGGCATTACCTTCATTGTCCACACCGATCATTCCGCCATCTCCTCCGATTTCCTTCAGTTTGTGATGCACCACCTCATTACAGGCATCCTCCAGGCTAAGGCCCTTATATTCCATCAATGCGCTGACCATGTGCGCTGCCACCAGCCTGATAAATTTTTCACCATGGCCCGTGCAGGAGATGCCGCAGGTTTTGTTATTGGCATAGGTGCCAGCGCCGATCAGCGGACTGTCGCCAATCCTGCCGTATTTTTTGTTAGTCATCCCGCCAGTACTGGTGGCCGCCGCAATATTGCCGTCCTTGTCGCAGGCCACCGCACCCACCGTTCCGAATTTTTTTGCCCTCAGCAATTCTTCAATCCTTTCATTGGTATGATCAAGCGCATAATTGTCCGAATCACGGATCGACTTCCACTGATCGTACCTGAACTGTGAAAAGAAGTATTCATCCGGTTCAAGTTTGATACCCTGCCTGATTGCGAAATCACCCGCACCCTTGCCGCTCAGAAAAACATGGTTACTGCTCTTCATCACTTCCGCGGCGAGTTCGATGGGATTGCGGACATTTCTTACACTCGCGATCGATCCCGCACTCAGGTCCTTGCCATCCATTATCGCCGCATCCATTTCCTGAATTCCTTTTTTTGTAAACACCGAACCCCGTCCCGCATTGAAGAGGATATTGTCTTCCAGAACAACGATTGCAGCTTTAACAGCATTGACGGCGAGTCCTCCTTCTTCAAGAACGCCATAACCCGCATCGAGTCCTTCCTGGAGTCCTTCCAGGTAGGCTTGCTCGAGGTCGGAACTAAGATCCGTTTTGACCATTTGTCCCGCCCCTCCATGAATAACGATGGTGAACCGGCTCATCTTCGACAATGTTTATGCATCACAATAATCTTATCAGTTCCTGAGCAAAAGCTGGCACTCATCCAGCAGTATTTTCTTGTTTATCGCCACAGTGCCCACTTCCTCACAGACCAGGCCACCCGCGATATTGGCAACACTTGCCATCAAGTCGATATTGCGCGTGGAGGCATAGACCAGTGAGGCCACGGCGATCACCGTGTCACCCGCACCCGACACATCCGCAATATTCCTTACATGCGAAGGAATGATTTTCCTGTTCATCCCCTGCTGGTAATACACCCCTTTCTCTGAAAGCGTAATAAAAGATATCTGGTGATTTAATCTGGATAAAAGCTGAAGGTGGATCTCCGCGAGGACCTCATCGTTGATCTCATCGATGAGCATGTTCAATCCTTCCTTCACTTCCTTGAGATTAGGTTTAAATATATCCACACCCTCATAGGCGAGGAAGTTTTTTCGTTTGGGGTCAACCGTGGTAAGGACGTCATATTTTTTACAAAGGGCGATAGTTTGCCTGATAACATTTTCCGTGAGTACGCCCTTATTGTAGTCTTCAAAGATCAGAGCCTTTGGTTTTTCTTCCTTCAGGTATTTCTCAACTGAATCCAACAGCAATTTTTCCTCGTTGCCTTTCAGGTCGGCCGTCAGTTCCGAATCCAGTCGCATCATCTGCTGATTTCTGCTGATGATCCTCGACTTGCTGGTGGTGATCCTGTTTGGAACGGAGATCAGGTGGTCCGTGCCTATCCCATTGGTCTTGAATAGATTTGACAGTGACCTGCCATCATCATCCTGCCCAATAACCGAAAGCACCGACACAGTTGCACCGAGGCAGGAAAGGTTTAGCGCCACATTGCCCGCGCCTCCAATACGGTATTCCTTGTGATCTAGTGCCACCACGGGCACGGGAGCCTCGGGAGAGATCCTTTCAACATGTCCCCACCAATAGGTGTCCAGCATCACATCTCCCAGCACACCAATCTTTAATCCGGAAAAATCAGCGAATAGTTTTTGAAAATCCACGGGTTGTTGCATCCTTATGCAGTTTTTTTATTCTTTCCTGAAACAGCAATATAGTAGATCGGTACGCCGAGCAAAACTATGGCTGCGCCGGGAAGAGTCTGATCCTGCTGATACACGAACAGTGCGCCGCAGATCAGCAGGGCAATGATACAATAGAGAACCGGAAGCACGGGGTAACCAAAGGCCTTGTAGGGCCGTGGATGATCCGGCATTGTTTTTCTCAACCGGAATATTCCGATCAGTGTAAGTACATAAAAAATAAGGACCACAAACACCACATAGGTCAGCAACTGGCTGTAGGTGCCGCTGAGGCAGAGCAGTGAAGTCCACACGCACTGTATCCAAAGTGCAAACTCAGGAACACCATGACGGTTCAGCCTGGCTGTTTTCTTGAAGAAAAGGCCATCTTTGGCCATGGTGTAGTACACCCGGGCGCCCGAAAGTATGAGGCCGTTGTTGCATCCGAAGGTGGAAACCATGATCATCACGGCAATAATGATGGTGCCGGTGGCCCCGAATATTTTTTCTGAGGCCGCCAGTGAAACCCTGCCGTCCTTGGCCATGGCGATTTCGTCCAGGTTAAGTACACTCAGGTACATCAGGTTGGTGGCCACATAAATGCCCGTGACGATCAGAGTGCCAAGAAAAAGACTGAGTCCGATATTGCGTTCAGGTTTTTTTATCTCTCCCGCGATGAAGGTTACATTGTTCCAGGCGTCGCTGGAAAATATCGAACCGACCAGCGCACTGGCAAAGAGGGGTACGATCGCCATACCTGTCACCGCCTGCCAGCTACCGGTTTCAGTGGTTCCCACCCATTTGCGCGCAGACCAGGCGTCGGCCCAGTTAGTATTCCATATTTCCGACCTTGCGGCCAGAATAATTCCGAATATGATCAGGGCAAAAAGTGAAAGCAATTTCGCGAGAGTGAAGGTGGTTTGGATCCACTTGCCTCCTTCGACTCCTTTGGTGTTCACATAGGTCAGGAAGACTACCAGTATGATTGACACCACTGAAGCAGCAGATATCTTCACAAAACCAAGATCGAGAAGAATGTTGGTGACACTGAGTGAGGGGAAAATATACGCCGCGAACTTCGCGAAAGCCACGCCCACGGCCGCGATGGTGCCCGTTTGGATCACCGCGAAGAAACTCCAGCCGTATAAAAAGCCCGTAAGCGGATTAAAAGCCTCCCTGAGGTAGACATACTGGCCGCCGGCTTTGGGAAACATGGCGCTCAGCTCGCCGTAACTAACAGCGGCGGTCAGGGTAAGTAAACCCGTGAGCACCCAGGCGAAGATCATCCACCCGGCAGAACCCAGGTAGGTAGTCATTTCGGTACTGACAATAAATATTCCGGATCCGATCATGGAGCCCGCGACAATCATGGTAGCATCAAGTAAACCGAGTCGGGGCTTGAAGGAGGTGGATTCTGACATAACTCAAGTTAAAAGTCAAAAGTTAAAGCTTAAAAGTGGAAATTCTAACCCTATTACAATGATGATCAACTTAAAGTCAAAGGTCAGAACCGATTTGCTAACCCAATTGTGAATTTCCCTATTTACTACTTTTCGACTTTTTCTCCGTCTTGTAAAGCGCATTGAGCCCGTCGATCACCTCGTCGGTGATGTTGTATGCAGAGTCGCGGTAATAAAGCATGAACCCTGGTTCGTAAGAGAGGATGTAAGCATATTGATGCTGCTGGTTGAAGTCTTTGAGATAGTCTTCGATCTTATTCCTCACGTCGGTCATCATGTCGATCTGGCTCTTCTTTAGTTCCTGTTCCAGGGACATCTGACGTTCCTGGAATTTACGCTGCATCTGCGCAAATTCACGCTGAGCTGATTCTGATTCAGACTGGTTCATGGTAGGTCCCTTGGTTTGCAGTTCCTTGATCCTCTTCTGATAGGTGTCCTGCAGGGAATTGAGCTGTGAGGTGATTGATGCTTCCCGGGTCTTGAGCTCACCCGAAATATCCTTGAAATATTCGTATTTCGACTGAAGCGAGTCGATATCGAAATAGGCAATCCTGAATGCAGTGGAATCATGGTGATTGTGCATCACCCCGGCCTTTTCTGCAGGTCTGGCAGATGAAAAATGGAGATAAAACAGAACTCCGACCAGCACCAGCGCAAGCACACTAAGTAGAGTAGAAATATTTTTCATCCTTCGGTTTTTGTGAATCTTAACCCTGCAATATAGAAAACTTAGAGGGGAATATTTTGTTAAATGGCGTCCTTACAAGGGGTTACAGCCGCTGACTATAACAAAAAAGTAGGAAGTTTTTGCTTCCTACTTTTGTTAATTTATCGGATCGTTCGAATCAGTTATTCTTCTTCATCAAACTCATCGCTTCACGTGTTGTCTGCAGCAATTCATATTCTTCCTTGCTTCCTACGATCATGTTTTCGAACTCACGCAAACCTGTACCTGCAGGTATCGGATGACCTGTGATCACATTCTCTTTCAATCCAAGCATATCATCGGTTTTACCCTGGATGGCTGCTGAAGACAATACCTTGGTTGTTTCCTGGAAGGAAGCAGCAGATATCCAGCTTTGTGTACCCAGTGATGCTTTGGTGATACCCAGCAACACTGGAGATGAAGTAGCAGGTTTTGCATCACGGAATTCAACCAGTTTCTTGTCGTTACGGCGCAAGAATTGAATTCTCTTCCCGTATCTCACGCAGGCTTACGATCTGGCCTGCTTTCAGCTTAGTGCTTTCACCTGCTTCGGTTACAACTTTCTTATCGAAGATGTAATCATTCTCTTCGTTGAAGTCAAACTTATCTTCAGTATCTTCTTCAAGGAATCTTGTATCTCCCGGATCAACGATCTCACCTTACGCATCATCTGGCGAACGATCACTTCAATGTGCTTATCATTGATCTTCACACCCTGCAAACGATATACTTCCTGGATTTCATTCACCACGTATTCCTGTACTGCAAATGGTCCTTTGATTGAAAGAATATCTGCTGGAGCAATCTGTCCATCAGATAAGGGAGCACCTGCTTTTACAAAGTCACCATCCTGTGCAAGGATCTGGCGTGTCAGCGGAACCAGGTATTTCTTCACCACACCATCTTTTGCTTCAACGATGATCTCACGGTTACCACGTTTGATAGCACCGAATGTTACCACACCATCGATCTCAGAAACAACAGCAGGGTTGCTTGGGTTTCGTGCTTCAAACAATTCAGTTACACGTGGCAGACCTCCGGTGATATCTCTCAGCTTACCTAGTATACGTGGAATCTTCACAATTACCTGTCCGGCTTTCACATCTTCACCTTCTTCAACAACGATATGTGAACCAACTGGAAGGTTGTATGATTTTATTCTCTTTTCCTTCAACAATAATTGAAGGGATCTTGGTTTTATCTTTTGTTTCAATAACCACTTTCTCGCGGTGACCTGTTTGTTCATCAGCTTCTTCACGGTAAGGTGATACCTTCGATCACATTTTCAAATTTGATCTGTACCGTTGATCTCAGCAACGATTACGTTGTTGAACGGATCCCATGTACAGATCACATCTCCTTTGTTCACTTTCTGGCCATCTTTCACATTCAGTGTAGCACCATAAGGAATGTTGTTGGTGATCAGCAAACGATCATTCTTTACATCCATGATCCTCACCTCACCGGTACGACCGATTACAACCTGTACTTTTTCGCCTTCATTATTTTCAGTAGTTACAGTACGCAATCCATCGAACTGGATTGTACCATCAAATTTGGCAATCAAGTGTAGATTCAACTGAAGCAGAACCTGCAACACCACCCACGTGGAAGGTACGAAGTGTCAGCTGTGTACCTGGCTCACCGATCGACTGTGCAGCGATGATACCTACAGCATCACCTTTCTGTGCCAGTGTTACCTGTTGCAAGGTTCTTACCATAACATTTTACACAAACACCGCGCTTGCTTTCGCAGGTCAGTACTGAACGGATCTCAACAGTTTCAATACCTGCTTCTTCAATCTTCTTTGCAATATCTTCAGTGATCTCTTCACCTGCTGTCAACGATCAGTTCATCAGTTAGCGGATCATAAACATCATGCAATGAAGTACGGCCTACGATCCGGTCGTACAATGGTTCAATAATTTCCTCATTATCTTTCAATGCAGATGTTGCAATACCACGAAGTGTTCCGCAATCTTCTTCAGTGATTACCACATCCTGTGCAACGTCAACCAGACGACGGGTCAGGTAACCGGCATCCGCTGTTTTCAGGGCCGTATCGGCAAGACCTTTACGGGCACCGTGGGTAGAGATAAAGTAATCCAATACGTTCAATCCACCTTTGAAGTTGGAAAGGATCGGGTTCTCGATGATCTCAGATCCGGTTGAACCTGATTTTCTTGGCTTGGCCATCAGATCCCCTGATACCAGCCAAGCTGTTTGATCTGTTGTTTGGAACCACGGGCACCGGAATCAAGCATCATGTACACAGAGTTGAAGCCCTGTTTATCGGTAGCCAGTTCACGGATCAAGCGTTTCAGTGATACGGGTATCCACACGGCTCCAGATATCAACGATCTGGTTGTAACGCTCGTTGTTGGTGATCAGACCCATGTTGTAGTTGTCCCACACTTCATCTACTTCACCTTTTGCATTATCCAGCAACTTCTTCTTTGATATCAGGAATGATAAGGTCATTGATGTTGAATGACAATCCACCCTGGAAGGCCGTACGGAAACCAAGTGTCTTGATATCATCAAGGAACTTCGCTGTTTTCGGAACGTTGGTGATCTTGATGATATCACCGATGATCTCACGAAGGTTCTTCTTGGTCAGCAATGCATTTACAAAACCAACTTCTTTAGGAACATACTGGTTGAAGATCACACGGCCTACAGTTGTTTCAATCAATTTATGTTCAGCAATGCCATCCGTCATTGCGCACATTTGCTTTCACCTTGATCCATGCATGAAGATCAACACGGCCTTCATTGTAAGCGATGATCACTTCTTCAGCAGAATAGAAATGCTTTGCCTTCACCTCTTACTATTTCTGTCACCGATTGTTTTCTTACCCTTGGTGATATAGTACAGACCCAAGTACCATGTCCTGTGAAGGAAGGGTGATCGGCGTACCATTCTGCGGGTTCAGAATGTTGTGTGAAGCAAGCATCAGCAACTGTGCTTCCAGTACAGCAGCATTGCTCAAGTGGTACGTGAACCGCCATCTGGTCACCATCAAAGTCGGCGTTGAACGCTGTAGATACCAACGGGTGCAAGCTGGATCGCTTTTCCTTCGATCAGTTTTGGCTGGAATGCCTGGATTGATAAACGGTGAAGTGTTGGGGCACGGTTCAGCATGACCGGGTGACCTTTCAGATATATTTTCAAGGATATCCCAAACAACCGCTTCTTTTTTATCAACCAGTTTTCTTGCGCTGACTTCACTGTTTTTACAATACCTCTTTCAATCAGTTTGCGGATGATAAATGGCTTGAACAAGTTCAGCAGCCATATCTTTTGGAAGACCGCACTCATGCAATTTCAGTTCAGGACCTACCACGATTACCGAACGACCAGAATAGTCAACACGTTTACCCAGAAGGTTCTGACGGAAACGACCTTGTTTACCTTTCAATACATCAGAAAGTGATTTCAATGCACGTCCACCTTCTGCTTTTACAGCATTTGATTTACGTGAGTTATCAAACAAGTGAATCAACAGCTTCCTGCAACATACGTTTTTCATTACGCAGGATTACTTCAGGTGCTTTGATCTCCAACAATCTTTTCAAACGGTTGTTACGGATGATCACACGGCGGTAAAGATCATTCAGATCAGAAGATGCAAAACGGCCACCATCCAGTGGAACTAGCGGACGCAGTTCCGGTGGAATAACAGGAATGTATTGCATTACCATCCATTCAGGACGGTTGGTGATTCTTGTATTGGCATCACGGAAAGCTTCTACTACGCTCAGACGCTTCAAGGCATCTGCCTTACGTTGCTGTGATGTTTCAGTTGCAGCAGCATTACGCAGATCGAATGACAACTGGTCGAGATCGATGCGCTGCAAGCAGATCATGAACTGCTTCAGCACCCATCTTGGCGATGAATTTGTTTGGATCTTCATCAGGCAGATACTGGTTGTCTTTTGGAAGTGTATCCAGGATATCCAGGTATTCTTCTTCTGTTAGCAGATCGCCATAGTTCTGACCTTTATCTGCACGGATACCTGACTGAATTACTACAAATCGCTCGTAGTAAACGATGGTCTCCAGTTTCTTGGAGCTCACGCCTAGCAGGTAACCGATCTTGTTCGGCAATGATTTGAAATACCAGATATGAACAACAGGCACCACCAGTTTGATGTGGCCCATTCTTTCACGACGTACTTTCTTCTCTGTTACTTCAACACCGCAACGGTCGCAAACGATACCTTTATAACGGATACGTTTGTACTTTCCGCAGGCGCATTCGTAATCCTTTACCGGACCGAAAATTCTTTCGCAGAACAAACCATCTCGTTCAGGTTTGTAAGTACGATAGTTGATGGTTTCAGGCTTCAACACTTCACCATAGCTTCTTTCCAGGATGGTATCTGGAGAAGCAAGACCGATCGTGATCTTTGAAAACGTGGCTCTTGGACGATTTTCTTTTTTGATTGCCATATTATGTTTACTATTTAGTTTGTTAAATTTATTTGAGTGAAAATCAAAGTCAATAAGTTAGAATTTTGCATTCAAGTTGTCGAACGTTTACAACTGTTAACTATTAACTTCATTATTCAAATTTCAGATCCAAGTCCTAAGTCCTCTCAATTCATGCACCAAGTACATTGAATGATTCAGGAATACCTGGCTCTTGGAATATTATCACCTTTCACGATTGCTTCGTAAGTTTTCGCACGGCCGATGATATCATCCGATTTCAGTGTCAGCAATTCCTGCAGGATGTTTGATGCACCATATGCTTCCAGTGCCCATACCTCCATCTCACCAAAACGCTGACCACCAAACTGTGCTTTACCACCCAGCGGCTGTTGCGTAATAAGACTGTATGGTCCGATTGAACGGGCGTGCATCTTATCATCCACCATGTGGTGCAGTTTGATCATGTAGATGATACCTACGGTTGCTTTCTGGTGGAAACGTTCGCCGGTTTCACCATCATACAGGTAGGTATGACCGAATGTTGGTAAACCTGCCTTTGCAATATTGTCAGCGATCTCTTCTACAGTAGCACCGTCGAAGATTGGTGTTGCGAATTTCACTCCCAGTTTCTCACCTGCCCAGCCAAGAACAGTTTCATAGATCTGTCCGAGGTTCATACGGCTTGGTACACCCAAGTGGATTCAGTACGATATCAACCGGAGTTCCGTCTTCAAGGAACGGCATGTCTTCTGCACGAACGATCTTGGCAACGATACCTTTGTTACCGTGACGACCGGCCATCTTATCTCCCACTTTCAGCTTACGCTTTACAGCGAGGTAAACTTTTGCAAGTTTCAATACACCTGCAGGTAATTCATCACCGATGGAGATGTTGAATTTCTCTCTTTTATAACGTCCTAGTTCTTCGTTGTACTTGATGTTGTAGTTGTGCAGCAAGAGTATTGATCTGGTCATCGATCTTTTGCATCACCTGTCCAGCCCAGCGGATTGACGTTCTGATAATCGATGCTGGAAAGGTTCTTCTGCAGTGAACTTTGCTCCTTTGCCGATCTGCATTTCACCGAAATTGTTGCTTACACCTGCAGAAGGTTTGTCTTTCAACAAGGTCTGCAGTTTGTTCAGCAACACTTCCATCAGGTCTGCTTCATTCTTCTCGTGCATCTTTTCCAGTTTTTCCAGTAGCTGCTTTCTCACGAACCTTTGCATTCTTATCTTTCTTCGCTCTCTGGAACAATTTCTTATCGATCACAACACCTTCCACACCGTTTGGAGCTTTCAGTGAAGCATCTTTTGCATCACCGGCCTTGTCACCGAAGATGGCACGAAGCAGTTTTTCTTCCGGAGTAGGATCACTTTCACCTTTCGGAGTGATCTTACCGATCAGGATATCACCTTCTTTAATGTGCAGCACCGATACGGATGATACCATTTTCATCAAGATCCTTTGTTGCTTCTTCAGAAACGTTTGGAATATCCGGAGTCAGTTCTTCTTCACCCAGTTTTGTATCACGTACTTCCAGTTCATATTCAGAGATATGAACAGAAGTAAACAGATCTTCTCGAACTACTCTTTCACTGATCACGATCGCATCCTCGAAGTTGTAACCCTTCCATGGCATGAATGCCACTTTCAGGTTTCTACCAAGTGCCAGCTCGCCATTCTGTGTGCATATCCTTCGTTAGGAAATCACCTTCTTTTACACGTCTGGCCTTTCTTAACAGCAGGGCTTCAGGTTGATACAGGTTTCCTGGTTGGTTTTGATGAACTTGGTCAGTTTGTAAACTCTCAGATCATCTTCAAAGCTTACCAGCCTGTCTGCTTCATTACGGTCGTAACGAACATGAATTTCGTTTGCATCTACATATTCAACCACACCATCTCCTTCAGCATGGATCTGGATCCGTGCATCACGGGCAGCTTTTGCCTTCCAGACCTGTACCTACGATAGGCACTTCAGGACGGATCAAGGGCACAGCCTGGCGTTGCATGTTTGATCCCATCAGTGCACGGTTGGCATCATCATGCTCAAGGAACGGAATCAGTGAAGCACTCAAACCAACGATCTGGTTCGGCGCAACGTCCATGAATTCCACTTCATTTTTATCAAGGATCGGGAAGTCACCTGTCTGACGGGAAGCAATCTTTTCTTCTGCAAAATTCGCCTTTTTCATCCAGTGGCGCATTCGCCTGTGCGATCTTGGCCATATCTTCTTCTTCTGCACTCAGGAAAGTGAGTTTCTTCATGTCCACTTTTCCATCGTTCACTTTACGATAAGGTGTTTCGATAAAGCCCATTTCATTGATCTTGGCATGTACGCAAAGTGTAGAGATCAGACCGATGTTCGGACCTTCCGGTGTTTCGATGGTACAAAGACGACCGTAGTGTGAATAGTGTACGTCACGAACCTCGAAGCCTGCTCTTTCACGGCTCAAACCACCTGGTCCGAGTGCGGAGATACGACGCTTGTGCGTGATCTCAGACAAGCGGATTGGTCTGGTCGAGGAACTGCGACAACTGTGATGTTCCAAAGAATGAATTGATCACAGAAGAAAGTGTTCTTGCATTGATCAGATCAACCGGTGTGAATACCTCATTGTCACGAACGTTCATTCTTTCACGGATGGTTCTTGCCATACGGGCAAGACCAACACCGAACTGAGCATACAACTGCTCACCTACTGTACGTACACGACGGTTGCTCAGGTGATCGATATCATCAATTTCCGCTTTACCATTGGTTAAGACGAACGAGATATTTGATGATCTGCAATGATATCTTCCTTTGTTAATGTCTTTTGTTCGAGCGGATAGTTCAAGTTCAGCTTGCGGTTGATCTTGTAACGACCAACTTCACCGAGGTCATAACGCTTGTCGCTGAAGAACAATTTATCGATGATACCACGGGCAGTTTCATTATCCGGAGCATCAGCACCACGCAACTGGCGATAGATATACTGAACCGCTTCCAGTTCAGTGTTGGAAGTATCTTTATTTAAGGTGTTGTAGATGATAGCATAATCACCACTCACATCTTCTTTCTGGATGAAGACACTTTTCACATCCATTTCAGAGATCATTTCGATGGCTTCTTCATCAAGAACGGTATCACGTTCCAGCACGATTTCGTTTCTTTCGATAGATACCACTTCACCGGTATCTTCATCCACGAAATCTTCTACCCATGTTCGTAAGTACACGGGCAGCAAGTCGTCTTGCCAAGATATTTCTGCAAGTGCTTTCTTATCAGCCTTTCACTTCATCGGCCATTCCGAACAGTTCAAGAATATCCTTATCTGTTTCGATAACCGATAGAACGAAGCAAGGTAGTTACCGGGAATTTTTTCTTACGGTCGATGTACGCATACATCACGTTGTTGATGTCTGTAGCAAATTCCATCCATGCACCTTTGAAAGGAATCACCCGGGCAGAATAGATCTTGGTTCCGTTCGGGTGAATAGACTGACCGAAGAATACACCGGGTGAACGGTGCAGCTGGGATACCACCACACGTTCAGCACCATTGATCACAAAAGTACCGCGGGGTGTCATGTAAGGAATGTTTCCAAGGAACACATCCTGAACGATCGTCTGGAAATCCACGTGCTCTTCATCGTTACAGCTCAAGCCGAGTTTTGCTTTTAACGGAACAGCATAAGTCAAGTCCACGCTCCATACACTCTTCAATGGTGTAACGGGGCGGATCGATGAAGTAATCCAGGAACTCCAGCACGAAAATGTTCCGGGTATCAGTGATCGGAAAATTTTCCTTGAACACCCTGAACAAACCTTCGATATTTCGTTTGTCCGGAGTTGTTTCTAACTGGAAAAATTCTTTGAAAGACTGGATCTGTACTTCAAGTAGGTCAGGAGCTTCTGCCAAGATTCTTAATTTTTCCGAAATTGACCCTGTTTTGCAATTTTGTTGAAGACATATGTTTTAAACCCGGTTTTAATTGTTCGAACTTCAAAATCGTATATAGACAAAAATATTACAGGAGAATCCTAGTCAATTCTCTGTAATACAATTAGTAAGCTATGTAATTACGATCGTTGATAACTTACGGTCGGCGATTTTCTGTGTGAAATTTGGACGGCAAAGGTAAGGAATAAAAACAAACAAACAACAGTGCAGAAACAGAAACAGGAACAGGAACAGGAACAGGAAGAGGAAGAGGAAGAGGAGGAGGAGGAGGAAGAGAAACAGAAAGAGAAAGAGGAAGACAAACTGGCCCTTCGACCGGAATCCTGAGCGAAAAAATTTAACAATTTATATGAAGTGACAGAGCTCAGTTATTTCCGGCAATCTAAACCCCGGGGCACCTTTCCGGACTTCATCGCTCGGGCGCCCAGACTGCGAAAAGTCCTTTCTCCGACTTTGCTGCCTAAGGGCAACATAACCATGGATATGGCAGACATAGTCGCGCTAAATGCGTCCTCTTTCTGTTCCTTCGTTCCTTTTGTTCCTGTTCCTCCTCCTCTCCCGTTCCTGTTCCTGTTCTTGTTCCTGCTTAATTGTTCATCATGATCGCAAACTTCTCCTTTTGCTGAGGAAAAAGATTTTCAATCACCAGTGAGGCACAACCCATCAGGCCGGCACGCTGACTGAGGTCCGAGATGATGACCCTGGTGCTGCTTCTCAGCCGGGGTATGCTGTATTTGTTCAGGCCCTGTTCAATGGGCGTCATGATATAATGATTCGCCCTTGCCAGTCGGCCACTGATAACTATCAATTCGGGGTTAAGGATGTGCATCAGAACAGCGAGACCCTTACCCAGGTTGTATCCTATCTGCGAAAGGATCTGGACCGAATACGGATCGCCGTGATTGGCGGCTTCGATAACGAGGTCGGCCTCGAGTTTTTCAAGTTGCTCATTCTTCAGGTTCGACAATGAACTGAGCTTCCCTTCACTGATGCCTTCCCTGGCCAGGCGGGCGAGCGCGATAGCCGAGGCTTCGGTTTCCAGGCAGCCCTGTTTGCCACAGGAGCAAAGGATCCCATTGTCGTTCATTGGGATGTGACTGAATTCACCCGCAAATCCCGCGTGGCCATGAAACAGTTCACCATTCAGTATCATACCTAATCCCACTCCCCAACTCGCATTGACGACGAGGGCGTTTCGTTTGCCTTTGGCAAAACCAAACTTGTGTTCACCCAGGGCGAGTACGTTGGAATCGTTTTCGATAAACACCGGCAGCCCGAGTTCCTTGGTCAGGTACCCGCGGATGCCGTTCTCCGCATCACAGAAATAGGTGTGATTGAGCCCTTTTGGTATGTCGATCATACCAGGCATGCCAATGCCCACACCAAGGATGGCGGACTCAGCGACCTTTGAATCCCTTATGTAATCCTGGATCATTGTGCGAAATGCCCGCGTTACTTCGGGGTCGTTCGACAGTTTAAGAGGAACTGTTTGCTGCTCCACTACGTGTTCACATTGGAGGTTGAGTATCGCCAGGCGGGTATAATATTGGTCGACAAAAACCGCCAGGATGTAGCCAAACTCCTGGTTGAGTCCGTATTGAACGGGCTTTCTGCCTCCGTTTGAATTTCCCTGTCCCCTTACTTCAACAATTTTATGGTCCTTGAGGTTGTCGAGCAGCGCGGATACTGTAGGTGTACTGAATTCGGTGATCCGGCTCAGTTCGAGATTAGAATGACTTGAATTATAGAAAAGACTTTTGATGATCTTCCTGATGGCAAAACCCTGTTTGTCCGTGGAGTTGGCAAAAATGACTTCCAGCCTGGCTGGAGTTTTGGAGTGGGGCATGGGAACAGCGGTTATGGAAATGCAAGATAATATTAGGACAAAGTTTTTAAAATAGCTTAATAACTAAATAATGTTGCCCGAAAATTTATCGAAACATCGTATTCACCGGTGGGTTTTTTAGTCAAGAAAATGAAAGGACAAAAAAAATGACCTCCAGGGAGGTCACTTATGATGTTTCCGAATTTGCTTATTGAACTTCAACTTCAGCACCTGCTTCTTTCAGCTTGGCAACCAGAGTTTCAGCATCGGCCTTGCTTACACCTTCTTTAATAGGCTTTGGAGCGCCATCTACCAGGTCTTTGGCTTCTTTCAGTCCAAGACCAGTAAGATCTTTAACGATCTTCACAACGTTGAGCTTGTTAGCGTCCAGCCGCTCTTCAGCATTACGTTGAAAGCAGTTTTTTCTTCAGCTGCCGGAGCTGCGGCACCACCAGCGGCGGGACCAGCAGCAACAGCTACTGCAGCAGCAGCAGGTTCGATTCCGTACTCTTCTTTCAGGATTGTTGCTAATTCGTTTACTTCTTTTACAGTCAGGTTGACCAACTGTTCTGCGAATGCTTTTAAATCTGCCATGTTTTTTAATTTTTTCCACCTTCATAGCCTGTTAGGCATCCGGCGGATGTGTTATTAAAAAAATTTACCAAATTGTTTTTTAAATTTTTGACATTTAAATTTAATTAGCGCTTGCTCTTTCTTCGAGTGCCTTCACCAATCCTGCCAGTTTGTTGCCGGCATTCAGGCCGCTGATAACATTCTTCGCTGGTGACTGCAACAAGCCGATAATCTCTCCAATCAGATCCTGCTTGCTCTTCAGCGTGGTCAGCGCTTTAAGCTGTCGTCGCCAGCTATACACGTCACCATCAATGAAGGCCGCTTTCAACACTGGCTTTTCGTCGTTATTTTCCCTCCTGAAACTGGTGATGATCAGGGCGGGCTCTTTCGCGATTTTCGGAGAACATCAGGGCCGTAACACCGTGCAGTGAATCATACACATTGGAAAAACGGTCTTTATTCAGTGACTTCGAGTGCCTTTTTGATCAGCGTATTTTTGGCCACCTTCATTTCCACCTGCTTGTTGAAACAGATGCCGCGCAGTTTGTTCACCTGGGCAACAGAGAGCGATTCAGTATTGGTGATATAGAAATTGTTGTACTGGGAGAATTTCTCCTTCAGCACTTCAATCACTTCATTTTTTTCTTGCTTGGTCATAACTAAGAGTTTGTCCCGTTGACCGGATTAGTTCATTAATGATTTGGTGTCGACAGCGATGCCGGGGCTCATGGTGCTGGCCATGAACACGCTTTTCAGGTAAGTGCCTTTTGAGGAAGAAGGTTTGGCCCTGATGATCGCATTGATCAGTTCATTGCTGTTTTCAGAGATCTTTTCAGGAGTGAAGCTCACTCGTCCGATGGAAGCGTGGATGATACCTGCCTTGTCTACCTTGAAAGCGATCTTACCACCTTTTACTTCATTGACTGCTGCTGCCACATCATTGGTTACTGTACCTGTCTTTGGGTTTGGCATCAGGTTACGGGGACCGAGTATCTTACCCAGCTTACCGATCTTTGGCATCACGGAGGGAGTAGCGACGATCACGTCCACATCTACCCATCCGCCTTCTATCTTCTGAACAAATTCATCCAGACCCACAAAATCAGCGCCTGCTGCTCTTGCTTCAGCTTCCTTATCGGGAGTGCAGAGCACCAGTACTCTTTTTGTTTTACCGGTTCCATGAGGCAGGCTTACTGTTCCCCTGATGGCCTGGTCGGCTTTTTTGGGATCAACGCCCAAACGGATATGAAGATCAACGGAAGCATCAAACTTTGTTGTATTCACTTCTTTCACCAGGTTAGATGCTTCTTTCAGAGAATACATTTTGTTCTTGTCAACCTTTGAGTCTACTGCTTTTCTTTTTTTTGGAAGTCCCATTGTCATTCAGTTTTTATCCTTATCAATTTAATTATTTGCCCATGGAGCTTTACCATCAACGGTAATACCCATGCTGCGCGCTGTACCTGCAACCATTTTCATGGCGCTTTCAACAGTAAAGCAATTGAGATCGCTCATTTTGTCTTTAGCGATCGCCTCTACCTGTGCCCAGTTTACTTTGCCAACCTTACTGCGGTTAGGTTCTTTGGAACCACTTTGCAATTTGGCAGCTTCCAGCAACTGAACGGATGCGGGAGGAGTTTTGATGATAAAATCGAAAGACTTGTCGGAGTAAACAGTGATTAGAACAGGAAGTACTTTACCAGGTTTGTCCTGTGTGCGGGCGTTGAACTGCTTACAGAATTCCATGATGTTCATACCCTTTGAACCGAGTGCGGGACCTACAGGAGGTGCAGGATTGGCCTGGCCGCCCTTTACCTGCAGCTTTACAAAGCCGCTGATTTCTTTTGCCATATTTTATTTTTTTTTGGTGTTAACGTTCCGCTCTGGCGGAACTCCCAAATCCAATAAGAATCTTGTACCTTATTTGGGGGACGCAAAGATAAGAAAATAATTTATGAGATTTTTATTTTTTATAATTATTCTACGTAGCTTTTACCTCTGTATTAATGTTTTACTAACGCAATTAAATTTTTACAACAACAAAAACACATCCTACTTATGGCCAAAGCAAAGAAAAAAGCCGCTAAAAAAGCTGCGCCGAAAGAAAGC
The DNA here is from genome assembly GCA_963808065.1 of uncultured Chitinophagaceae bacterium. Lineage (GTDB taxonomy): Bacteria > Bacteroidota > Bacteroidia > Chitinophagales > Chitinophagaceae > Flavitalea. The sequence goes on along the minus strand of CAWEEK010000001.1, from coordinate 1,540,871 downwards.
AGCTGAAAAAAGCTGCAAAAAAGGGGCTAAAAAAGCGGCTCCTAAAAAAGCTGCCAAAAAAGGGGCAAAAAAAGCGGCGCCAAAGAAAGCGGCCAAAAAGAAATCCGCGCCCAAAAAAGGAGCTAAGAAAGCAGGTCCAAAGAAGAAATCTGCTGCTAAAAAAGCTGCTCCCAGAAAAGCTGCCACAAAGAAAGCAGCACCAAAAAAATCAGCTCCAAAGAAAAAATCGGCTCCAAAGAAAAAAGCCGCGCCCCGGAAATCAACTCCGGCCAGGAAGAACTCCGCAACTGATAACGGCAGTTCACTTCCTACGGTGTCAGAAACCGGCAATAGTGATTTTCCAATGGAATCGCCAACGCCAGAAAGCGAGAACAACTAAGCAATCTGATAAAATTAAAGCCTCCTGGATTCAGGAGGCTTTTTTATGTTTGCTTAAGAACAAAGCTGCTTTTCGAAAATCAGAATCCTTGACTCAGACAAGTTTTTCTACCTGCATATAGTTCAATTCCACAGGTGTAGACCGTCCGAATATCTTTACCGTTACTTTCAATTTCTTCTTCTCATCATTCACTTCTTCAATCATACCATTGAAATCGTTGAATGGTCCTTCAATGATCTTGATTGTTTCACCAACAATGAATGGCTCACTCATGCTTACGCCACCGGCTTCGGCCATTTCATCCATTTTACCCAGCATCTTATTCACTTCTGCCTTGCGAAGGCAATCGGATTTTCTTTTCCTAGAAAATGAATAACATTGGTGGTATTCTTGATAGTATCACGCAGATCATCGTTAATTTTCCTTCGATCACTTCGATCATTACATAACCGGGATAATAGTTTCTTTCACGCATTACTTTTTTACCATTCTGCACTTTGTATACTTTCTCTACCGGCAGGAAAACCTGTTTCACCACCTCGCCCCATCCACCACGTGAAATTTCTTTATCGAGGTATTCTTTTACCTTTCGTTCCTTTCCACTCACCACACGCAGCACATACCATTTGGTTTCTCTGCTGTACTGCGGGTTCCTGCTGTTGTATTGTTTGATTTTCCATTATGCAAAAAATGAATAAATTAATTTCAATGCCCGACTGCGCTACAAGGTCCATTGCCCAAACAATGGCAGTGATCACCAAGGTTGCTACCAGTACGATCATGGTTGACTGCTGTAGCTGCGCCCAGGTGGGCCAGGTCACTTTTTCAGTCAGTTCCTTGTATGATTCTTTAAAATAAGTTAGTTATCTTGTTCATGTACTTAATTTGAAATTTGAAAATGTGATAATTGAAAATGAACGCATTAATTTCAAATTACACTGCACGGGCACTAGGATTCGAACCCAGATCAAAGGTTTTGGAGACCTCTATTCTACCATTGAACTATGCCCGTAGAAAGCTAAAAGCTATTCCGCAGGAGCGAGACAGCTTTTAGCAATTTATGTTGCAAAGATAATAATCTTTTGCTAAAAGCTCTCGAGCTCAATACCTATTGACAGCTTCGATATCGACAGCTTACTTATTTCAAGATCTCAGTTACCTGTCCTGCACCCACTGTACGTCCACCTTCACGGATCGCGAATTTCAAACCTTTTTCCATCGCGATCGGCTGGATCAGTTTTACAGTAAGGTTGGTGTTATCACCAGGCATTACCATTTCAGTTCCTGCAGTTCAGTTCAACTTCACCGGTTACGTCAGTTGTACGGAAGTAGAACTGAGGACGGTATTTGTTGAAGAATGGAGTGTGACGACCACCTTCTTCTTTGCTCAATACGTAAACTTCACCTTTGAATTCAGTGTGCGGAGTGATAGAACCTGGTTTACAAAGTAACCATACCACGACGGATCTGGGTTTTTTCAATACCACGGAGCAACAGACCTGCGTTGTCACCAGCTTCACCTTCATCCAGCAACTTGCGGAACATTTCAACACCTGTTACAGTAGAAGTAAGTGGTGCTTCCATCAAACCTACGATTTCAACACCTTCACCCACTTTGATACGACCTCTTTCGATACGACCGGTAGCAACTGTACCACGACCAGTGATTGAGAATACATCTTCCACAGACATCAGGAATGGCTGATCAACCGGACGGGGAGGCAGTGGAATATAAGTATCAACAGCTTCCATCAGTTCATCGATAGCTTTTACCCATTTTTCTTCACCAGCAAGAGCGCCGGTTGCAGAACCCTGGATGATTGGAGTGTTGTCGCCATCGAAACCATATGAAGTCAGCAATTCACGGATTTCCATTTCAACCAGTTCCAGCAATTCAGGATCATCAACAAGGTCAACTTTGTTCATGAATACAACGATACGGGGAACACCTACCTGGCGGGCCAGCAGGATATGTTCTTTTGTTTGAGGCATTGGACCATCTGTAGCAGCCACAACCAAAATAGCACCGTCCATCTGGGCAGCACCTGTGATCATGTTCTTCACATAGTCAGCGTGACCAGGACAGTCAACGTGAGCATAGTGACGGTTAGCCGTCTGGTATTCTACGTGAGCTGTATTGATGGTGATACCTCTTTCCTTTTCTTCAGGAGCAGCATCAATTTCATCATATTTTTTTGCTGTTGCCATACCTCTTGTAGCCAGGATGCTGGTAATAGCAGCAGTCAAAGTGGTTTTACCATGGTCAACGTGACCAATGGTACCAACGTTAACGTGGGGTTTGTCCCTCTTAAAAGTCTCTTTTGACATTGTTATCTGTTTTTAGTTGTGTTTTACAATTATTGTTTTTTATTTGTCGTCAGCCGTATATTTGCATCGCATACGCACTTGCTCACCGTGCTAACCGCATCAGTTCAACTGAGCCGTTAGTGAGAATCGAACTCACGACCTCTTCCCTACCAAGGAAGTGCTCTACCACTGAGCTACAACGGCGTTTAGTCAGTTGACAGTCTGTCAGTTGCAGTCTGATATGCAACAGACTTCTGCAACTATTCGACTGTCATTGCACTCGAACTGAGCGGGAGACGAGGCTCGAACTCGCCACCTATAGCTTGGAAGGCTATCGCTCTACCAAATGAGCTACTCCCGCTTATCATAATTTGCAAGATGTGACAGATGTCGCTACATTTGAACAATGATCACATTTTCAAACCCAGATCAAAGAACTTCAATGCAACTCGCTCACTCTGCAAATTTGCACATTGCGCTAATTGCCAATTCGAATGTGGGCAAGGATGGATTCGAACCACCGAACTCCGAAGAGAACAGATTTACAGTCTGTTGCCTTTGGCCACTTGGCTACTTGCCCATTTATCTGAGCCACTTGACGGAATCGAACCAACGACCTACTGATTACAAATCAGTTGCTCTACCAGCTGAGCTAATCTGGCAATCTTAGGTATCGGTAAATAAATTGATCAGCCCAAATATTTAAAGAACTTTCCCTTCAAAGCAGATTTTACTACCGCTTTTTTTGGGAAGGCAAAGGTAAACGAATTTGTTAAATCCAAAAATTTTGAAAAAGAATTTTTGCGCTGCTGAAGATCTCCCGTAACCCAGCAAGACAAGATTAACCCTCCGCCCTAATGAAAAAAACCTCCTGGTGGAGGTTTTCATTGATTAGGCAACTATGTTTTTCTTTTTTTCTTTTGATCTGGGTTACGAGTGAATCCAAGCGCGTTGTCAAATGATTCTTCAAATGATTTGGAGGAAGATTTTACAAAGAACTGGTATCGCGGTATCTGTACCCTGATCTCGGCGATCTTGTCTTTTATGTTATGAACTACATTGTCAAGCTTTAAATAAACATCTACCTTGATAATACGGTCGTGAAAGGTCTGAAGCTTTTCCAACTTACGGTTTACGTATTCTGTTAATTTGACGTCCGGATTGAACCTCACAGTTTGAATGTTTACGTTCATAGCTGTCGTAATTTTAACAGTGAAAAAATAAATAAAAGAACTTAGTTAACGGGGTCATTGAAGATACGCCGGCAACCTGCTTTTTCCAAAAAAACTGCGATGGAAAAAAACGTAAGCAAAACCGTAAATTACCCCTTAGGATGTGCGGTTTTATGCACATTTTTCAGCTTCTCAATCGTATTGTGAGTGTAGACCTGGGTCGAGGACAAACTGGCGTGGCCAAGCAGCTCTTTTACCGCATTCATCTCGGCTCCGTTGTTACTCAGATGGGTGGCAAAACTGTGCCGGAGTACATGGGGACTTTTCTTGCTGATGGTAGTGATCAACTGAAGGTATTTGTTGGTGACCCTGTAGATATATTTCGGATAAAGCTTCCGCCCGGAGGGCGTAACCAAGAGCACCTCATGGTCGCATTCTGCCAGCTCATTCCTCTTTCTCGCAGCATATTCCCTGATCTCACCAAGCAGGTCCGTCTGCACAGGTATGATCCGCTCTTTATTGCCTTTACCCAACACCTTTATGCTGCCATTTGAAAAATCAACCTGTGATTCCCGGCAGCCCGCGAGTTCCGACAACCGCAGCCCCAGTTGGTAAAGCATTTTCAGCAACAGCCTGTCGGTATAGCCCTGCCAGTCTTCCGGAAACTTCACTTCTGTGAACAAGGTTTCCATGCCGCTTTCCTCAACATAGGAAGGCAGCCTTCGGGGCACCTTTGGTGTACTGATATTCACCATCGGGCTCCTGGTCAATAAGCCGGCTATCATGGCATACTTGAAAAAAGACCTAAGAGAAGATATCTTCCTGTTGATGCTTCTGGCTCCTAACCCCTCACCCTTCAACGCAGCCAGCCAGCTCCTGACTACCGCTGACTGCAAATCAGCCAGGGGAATTTCTCCGTAGTAACTGATGATAAAATCACGAAAAGCCCTCAGGTCGTCCTGGTAGGACCTTAGCGTATGCGGGGAATAACGCTTCTCAAATTTGAGATGCGCCGCAAACCCTTCGATAGCCTGCTGAATGGTTGAGGTCACGCCTTGAATTTAGCCAATAATCGAAGAAGTAGAGGGACAAAATACAAAGCAGCCTGACCCAATTCCCTGCCTTGCTGCCTGGACGGGCAAAAAAACAAAAAGGCCACCTGTCGGTAGCCTCTGATATAATGAGTTGGAAAGTGTTTAAACCTCGAAGTCACCATTGGCGACCTGCTGCTTGTATATCGCTTTCAACACCTGACCACGACGACGAACTGAAGGTTTAATAAAAGCCTGGCGTTCCCTCAACTGGAGAAGGATCTTGGCTTTTTCAAACTTCTTCTTGTACTTCTTCAGCGCCTTGTCGATGTTCTCGCAATCTTTTGAATCAATGATCAGCATAAATTTACCTCTTGCTTTTAAAGGAGTGCAAAGATAAATAGTTTTTCCTAAACAGGAAACAAAAAAATCGGATTTTTGCCACATGTTCACTGGCATAATCGAGACCTCCGCCACAATCCTCAGCGTTAATACGCATGGCACAGGCAAAACGTTCTGGCTCAGCTCTTCCATCGCCCGCGAGCTGAAAGTCGATCAGAGTCTGGCGCACAACGGCGTCTGCCTCACCGTGGAAGAGGTTACCGGCGACCGGTTCGGGGTGACTGCCATCGAGGAAACCCTCCGCAAAACTACGATCGGCACCTGGAAGACCGGCACAAAGGTCAACCTGGAAAGATGTCTGACGGTCAATAGCCGCCTCGATGGCCACTTTGTCCAGGGCCATGTAGACACCACGGGTACCTGCATCAAGAAGGAAACGCTCGACGGCAGTTGGGAATTCACGATCTCCTTTCCCCGCTCCTTTGCTCCCCTGATCATCGAAAAGGGTTCAGTTTGCGTGGATGGCATCAGCCTGACTGCCTTCGGCGTCACGGAGAACAGTTTCAAAGTCGCCATCATTCCCTACACCTTCAACAATACGAGTATTGGTTCGCTACAAGTGGAAGATCAGGTGAACCTCGAGTTTGACCTCATCGGAAAATACATCCAGCGCAAATTGGCTCTCGACCTGAGTTTTATCCAACCGGTCTTATAAAATGGACCTAAGTGAATACCAAAATCAGGATCCTTCTTCACAGCTCAGGCATCCCTGGGAAAAAACAAGGGCTCGTATCGCCCTGCACCTAATCAAGAAAAAAAAGAATCCATCACCCACCTGCTCGACCTGGGAAGCGGCGACGCATTTATATCGGGTTCCCTGTCGAAGCACCGTATTGCCAAAAAATATTCGGCAGTGGACCCGGCCCTGACCACCGATATTTCCAGTTCGCTGAAGGAAAAATATCCCTTGCTTGATTTTTTCAGGTCCCTGCCCGAGGCAGTTGCCCACAACGGCATGGCCGATGGGGTCTTGCTGATGGACGTTCTCGAACACCTTCCCGATGAGTCCGACCTGATAGTGCCATTGATGACGGATGAAGTTACTCCTGCCTCAACCATGGTATTGATTACCGTTCCGGCATTTCGTGTCCTGTTTTCCAATCACGACCGAGGTCTCGGTCATTACCGCAGGTATACCAGGAAACAACTAATTGCCCTCTGCGCCCGCCATCAATTGCAGATCATCAGCAGTGGTTATTTTTTCCTTTCTCTGCTGCCCCTCAGAGTGGCGCAAAAAATAATCGGAAATCGGCGCTTATCGTCTGGCTCGGTTGAGAACTGGCAAGGCGGGAAGGCGCGCACCGGGCTAACAGAAGCGCTGCTCTGGCTGGATTTCAGGGTCTGTCGCGCATTCACGGCTATTGGAATCCACCTGCCTGGCTTATCTTGTTATTGCCTATGTCAAAAATTGCCATCATAATCCCCTGCTACAATGAGGGGGAGCGCCTTTCGCCAGGCAATTTCCTCAGCTTCATCCAAACATCACCAGCGGCCGACCTCATCTTCGTCGACGATGGAAGTACAGATAAAACCCAGTCAATCCTCTGGGACCTCAGCGGCAACCAGAAGGAAAGACTCAGGCTCATCACGCTGCCCGAGAACAAGGGCAAAGCCAATGCCGTCAGAGCGGGGATGATGGCTGCATACCAGGACAGGACCTACAGCCATATCGGGTATCTCGACGCCGACCTCTCCACTTCGCTCGAAGAATTACTCAGGTTGCAACAGCATCTCGAAAAAACCAATGCCGACTACATTATGGGATCACGAATGCAGTTATTGCAGAACCGGATCGAACGATCCTGGTTTCGGCATCTTGCAGGCCGCCTGGTGGCCACGATCGTGGATTCGAAATTCCGCCTGGGCATTTATGACACCCAATGCGGGGCAAAATGCTTCAAAAGATCACTGATCGCTACCATCACGCGCGAGCCATTTATCACCCGATGGTTTTTCGACGTGGAGATCCTGCTTCGCATCCGTTACTATAGCCCCAAGGCGGTCGGCATTGAACTGCCATTACAATACTGGCAGAATATTCCAGGGTCGAAGATGAACATCGGCTCCCTTCCGCTGGTGATCAAAGAAATTTATAGGCTGATGAAAAACTACCGCAGACCCTGATGACCTGCCAGCCGGAAATATCACCTCAGCCTGCCTACCGAGCATCCTGGTTCTACCTGCTCATACTCCTGTTCATATTGCTGATCGCCTACTGGCCCATCAGTTTTCATGTGTTCAGCCTGAAGAACGATGCTTTGAATTATTTCCTGCCCGTACGCACCCTGATCACCGAATCATACGCGAACTACCAACTCCCGTTGTGGACTCCCTACATCAACTTTGGCTACCCGGTACACTCCGACATGCAGGCTGGAGTGTGGAATCCCTTTGTTCAGCTGCTGTCGCTGGCAGGGCCATACAAATTATACACCCTCCAACTGGAAACACTTCTCTACATCTACATCAGCGGAATGGGAATGTTCTTCCTGCTACGACATTTTAACGTGCATCCTTATGCGAATCTGCTTGCTTCCTGCGGTTTCATGCTCTCGGGTTTCAACAGCGATTCCTGCCAGTTTTTGTACTGGATCGCCGGCAACTCCTTTCTCCCCTTCGTCTTTCTGTTTTACTACCGCTTACTCCACGAACGACTGATCCGTCATGCCGCGGGCACTGCCCTGGCGCTGTTTCTCTTCCTTGTGTGCGGCTCACCGGCAGATTTTATCATCAATGCCTACCTGATGCTGGCCATGCTCGGGGCATTTATTTTCAGCGCCTTAAAAAACAAATCGCCCGGATTGAACTGGAAAAAACTCATAGGTCTTCACCTGTTAGTCATTGTGCTTTTCCTATTACTCTCCGCACCCGCTTTGCTATCGTTTCTCCAGGGCAGGTCGGTGATGGCCCGAGGCACAGGTATTAGCGCAGCCGACGCCCTCACCAATTCACTTTATCCGCCGCTGGTGAGCAGCTATCTCGCCCCTCTTCCCATCTGGAAAATGCCAGGAGCCGAAGTAACCGACCCGTTGACGAGAAATTCTTACATGGGTATTGCGGCCTTCCTGCTGACGCTACTGGCCTTCCTTACCAAAAGCAGATCGCCACTCGTCAGCTTCAGCAAATGGGCCTCCATCGTCTTCCTCGTCTTCAGTTTTGGACAATACGGTGGCTTGCGAATGCTCACGTATGACCTGCTGCCATTGATGGACACCTTCCGTCATCCCGCGAACGCCAAAATGTTCACTCTCTTCTTTGGCGCCATCCTCTCCGCCCACGCATTCCATAATCTGATCATCGGCACAACTGCTCAACGCCCGCTCAAAATCGCCTTCCTACTTATCCTGCTAATTGCCGCAATTCTGTTGGGATGGGCATTCACAATACCCGTTGATTTATTCTCCAGGTTCCGCATCACCGATCTTCCTGCGACAATGTCCGGATTAAAAACAGCGATGTCCTCGCTGTCTTTCGCCGACCTGGTCATCATCAACTTATTGATCCAGCTTCCCTTTATTATCCTGTCCTGGTACTGGCTCGTCAAGAAATCGGCGCCCGGTAAATTTGTGATCATGGCCATGATCAACTGCATCCTGTTCACCATCCTCTTTCAGCCGGTTACTGTGGTGAGAAATGAAAAGGCAGCGGTGGTGGAAAAGATGATAAAGGTCCATACTGTAAAGGGCTATCCCCTTCCCAACCTTTCCATACCCATTAGCCAGAACAACCAATTGAGCCGGGAAGAATACCTGCATATGGGCCCGGTCAATCTCTACAATAAGAAGATCGGCCGGTCCGATTTCTTCGTCTGTCCTTCCAACCTGATCCTGCATAAAAAATTCTGGGGAAATAAAAGGCTGCGCGATAGTATCCTTGGGAAACCCTTCTTAAATACTTCGGTTATGCATCCGGGTGAAAGTTCCCGGCTGACGACATTCCACCCCAATCTGATCAATGGACAAATCAAGATATTCTCGGCAAAGCAATTCTCATTGATGCAGACCTATCACCCCAATTGGATCCTGCGGATCGATGGAAGGCCGGCATCCAAAGTAATCACCCACGGCGCCTTCCTGGGTTTTGACATGCCTGCGGGCGATCACTATTTTTCTCTGGAATATGACGCGGGCCTGGTGCCAATCGCATTTATCGTCAGCATGGTGAGCCTTCTATTGGTGCTGATCATCTGCGGCATCCACTTCATTCCGCCGCCCCAGAAGCCAGTATCGGACTGATCTTATTATTTCAACACATTTTTTCCTTTCATCGCACGACTGATCGCCTGATCCATAACCCTCTCGGCATAGGGCCTTGACAATTCATTCAGTGCGGTAATTTTCGCCTGGATCCTGTCCTTGTCCTCACTTGTCAGCTCCGCCTTCACTTCTTCAATAGCCCTGTTGGTTTGCGACTTCTCCTCTTCGGAGAGTAAGGCGCCATTTTTTTTCAAAAACGCAGAAGTGGTGTCAATCAGTTGTTCCGCTTCGGTCTTTGCTTCCACCAGCGCCCGGATCCTGATGTCTTCCTTCGCATTGGTGATTGAATCGAGCAGCATTTGCTCAACGTCCTCGTCGCTGATGCCATACTGCGGTTTCACTTCGATCTGTTGAGCCACACCACTCCTTAGCTCCTTCGCTTGTACGGAAAGTATACCATCCGCATTGATTAAAAAGCTGACCTCCACCTTTGGAATGCCCGCCGGCATGCCGGGAATTCCCGTAAGATTGAACTCGGCAAGTTTACGGTTGTCCTTCACCAGGTCGCGCTCGCCCTGGAACACAGAGATCCGCATACCCGACTGGCCGTCCTTCTGCGTAGTGTACTGTCTGCCGGCCTTTGATGGTATCTTCGAATTCCTTGGCACCAGCACATCCATCAAACCTCCCATGGTTTCAATGCCCAGTGAAAGCGGGGTAATGTCGAGCAAGAGAAGGTCTTTGTTATTTCCTGCGAGAATATCCGCCTGTACTGCGGCTCCCAGCGCCACTACCTCGTCAGGATTGAGCTCGTCATGCAGCTCCCTGCCAAAGAATTTCTTTACCGAATCCTTTACCATCGGAACCCGGGTTGAACCACCTACCATCACCACTTCATTGATGTCGGACTTTTGCAAACCTGCATCTCTAAGTGCGGCAATGCAACTGTTGATGGTCTTCTGGACAAAGGGTTCGATCAGCTTATCGAATTCTGTTCTTGTCAATTTCAGCCCATGGCCAAGGATCTCCGACTCATAAACATCGTTGTCCGTAAGTGCTTTTTTTGCCTTTTCCGCGCTGAGGCGGAGGGACTGTGCAAAACTCTTGTCATCGAGTACCTGTTGGTCTATTCCCAATAGTTTTATCCAGTGGCTTACGATGGCATTGTCGAAATCATCGCCTCCCAGGTAGGTGTCACCGTTAGTAGACAACACTTCAAATATGCCGTTGACGATCTTTAAGATGGAAATATCAAAGGTGCCGCCGCCGAGGTCATAAACGGCAATGGTTTTCTCTTCATCCCTGCTCATGCCTATCCCATATGCGAGGCTGGCGGCTGTTGGCTCATTGATGATCCTTAGCACATCCATGCCCGCCAGTTTGCCTGCGTCCCTTGTTGCCTGCCGCTGTGCATCGTTGAAATAGGCCGGCACAGTGATCACGGCCCTGGTGACGGGAGTCTTGAGAATATGCTCCGCGCGGTCCCTGAGTTCCTGAAGGATGAAGGAAGAAAGTTCTATCGGGGAATAAAATTTGTCGCCAACCTGGATCTTCACCAGCCTTTCCGTGTCGTCCTCGAATATCTTGTAAATAAAAAAGGAAGACCGTTCACGCACGTCATTGTAGGACTTGCCCATGAGCCGCTTCACCGAGAAGATGGTGTTCTGCGGCTCTTCGACGAGGTACTGCTTTGCGGGTTCACCCACAACGGGTTTGCCGTCGGAACCGAAATAAACTATCGAAGGAACGAGTGAACTGCTGTCGTGCTCTTTCAGAGCAACCGGTTTCCTGCTCTCGGGATGAATAATCGCAACGAGACTGTTAGTTGTTCCCAGGTCGATGCCTACAATCATCTCATTCTGCTGGAGACTTCCGGTGGATATATTGATACCAATCTTAGCCATCCGGCAAAGTTATCCAATTTCTATTTCCTGAGTTTGCGCTAGCGCATCAGGTACATCTTGCCATATCCATTGTTGAAATACATGTCAGTGTCGTCGCCCTTGGCCCGGTATTTTTCCATCCGTTTGCCGTTGAGGGTAGTCACGAACCGATAGAGATACACGCCATTGCCCAGCTTCTGACCGAATTGGTCGTTGCCGTCCCATTTATAGTCGGTGATGTTTCTTCCGATATGGATCGGACCCAGCTCCTGGCTCGTGATCTCCCGGACAATCTTGCCGGTGACGGTCAGTATCTGGATCTTCATGTTCTGCGGCACCTCGCTGCCCGTAAGGGTGAACACGAAAGCCGTGGATGTGCTGAATGGATTGGGATAATTGAGCAGGTTGGAGATCATCGGTTTGTTGATAACCGTAAATCCAATGCGGAAATCAGCTGCCCCGGCTTTGTTGCCACTTCTGTCCTTTCCTTTTACTATCAATTCATATTCGTCGCCCTCGGGATTGTATTGTTTCTGAAAATAAGGATAGAAGTCAACCGTGGCGGAATTGTCAACCGAACTGGTGGCCGGAGTAAACCGCAAGGTGTCGTTGTCGAAATGATGCGTCCTTACTGTACCATCCGGGTATTTCACCTGAACGGTTTGCAGGGTGGTATCATTGAGCAGAAGAAATTTCGCGTCGTCTTTCAGTTTGATCTGAATATGTGGCTTGGCCGACACGAGGTCCCTGTTCAGGATGTGAATTCCATCAAAGGTCACATCCAGCATAGGATTTATGCGGTCAGTCCTGACAAAGAAGTTTTTGAATAGAAAATTGTTAAAATGATACTGTTCCGGCTGGTCATTGTTCGGATTAAATTCCAGGAACAGGGTGTTGGTTTCGGGATAGTCCCTCGAATCGACCTGGTATCTGATCATCACCGTATCGCCGACTATCAATGGCTTCTTTTTCGGAAGGTTGATCGTGTGCGTCACGTTGTTGTTGTCGAGGATGGTCATCTTCACTGCCAGGCTGTCCATTGGGTAGTGACTGATGTTCTTGAACGCGATCCCGAATTCATATGGTTCGCCAAGTTCCACGGTGTCCCTGCCAAGTAGAAAGAGATTGCCGGCAAGAGCACCTTCCGGTATCGGTGTGTAGTATATTTTCCATTCTTTCAATTGGTATGGAGTAAGTGTCACCGAATCCAGATTCCGCATGCTGAGTTTCATCCGTGGATAAACTGAAGCATCTACCGAACTCACATCAAAGTCCTGTTGCGTTTTATCAAGAGTGAACAAGGTGGTTTCAACATTATTGATGTCGATTCCGATTACAGACACAACAGGATCGTCAGCCGAACTGGCTTCCTGTGAGCTTCCGTTCCAGATCACTTTTTTCCATGTGCGGGCCGGACCAAAGACGGGCGAGGTAATGAAGCCGAGCGTATCGGGAGTCTTGCAATCGACCGACAAGGAAAGGTTGTCAAAGTTGCCTTTGCCCATGGCGGTCTTTGGAAAGAAATCGGCCTGTTGGTTCTTTTTATAGACGAAGATCCAGGGACGGATGCGATAAAACGAATCCAGTTCGGTGAATCCCTGTGCGTAAAGGCTATGGTAGAGCGACTTGTTGCTTCCATGGAGCAGTGTATCCTTCTTCCAGTCGTCAATGAAAGCCTGGGGCTGTGCGGGATCCACGGAAGGGTCCAGTACAAAGGCCCTGGCCACGACATAGGCTCCATCGGGCACCACGTTGTTCATGAAGTCCATCGCGCTCTTCCTGCTGATGGAATCCGTGTACTTGAATTCAAAATTATTCTGTCGTCCTGTATAGCAATTGTTTTTTTCACTATTGTACAATCCCCTGGTGCCCGATGTATCAAGTGCATTCTCCCAGGGCTTGAAAGTGATGGGATCAAATACATTGAAAACGATTGCGGAGAACGTACAGGTATTGTGAATTTCCGGTACGCCGGAATTCACGGAGATGGACATCTGTGATTCCGAAGTGGCACTGGTTATCCAGGATCCCAAACGCATGAAGAGATTGTTGGTGATATCAGGATACCTCCACTTGCGGTCGGTACCCAATGAGATACGAACCTTATCAGAATGGTCATGCTGAAAATAATGTGACTGGTTGAAGCCTTCTTCAGGTCCATTGATGTAAACAAAGGAGGATGTATTCCAGGTAAATTTATTGGTACCTGCTGTTACCGGCGAAACACGCCAGTAGTAAACAGTCTTGTCGGTGTAACTGATGCCCGGATCGAACTCAAGGACGCCTCCGGTGGAACTAAGGGTTTTACTGATTTTAGAACCGGAAGTAAAGAGCTGGGAAGTGTCCATCTCCATCAGATAGTCGCGAGTAAGACTAAATGGATTCGCAGTTGATGCAAATAACTTCTGATTCGGCTTGTTGATGATTGCATAATTGTAAGGGAACACAGTCCTGGCCTCATCTTCGAAGATGAAGGCTTCCTTGGTAACGGTGTTATTGCTTTCGGAGATCTCGTCGATTGTTCCGTCTGCGTCAATGGTGACGATGATTTTGTTCGAACCCTTGTCACGCGAAGCGGAAATAGGAAGGTCGATCGTCAGCGAATCCGCAAACCGGATGCCGGGTAATTTCTTTCTTATAGCGGTTTCGATAGTACCATCGGGGAATTGTCTTTTTATCTCTAAGACAATGGAGTCGGGAAGTGAACGGCCCAGATTGTATATCCTCGTCTTCACGCGGAAAGTTTCCTCAGCAATAGAAATAAAAGATGGGTTGATGATCACCTGGGGATCTTCAATAACATAATCCGGTTTGGCCTGCTCATTTAGAAAGAGGGCCGGGTCTCCGTGCAAGTTAATCTCTTCAGCATGTGCCCTTGCGCCAAAATCACCGGGACTGTTGATGGTGATCAGCTTGCCGAGTGCGTCTCGTATAAGTTCACCCAGTGGTTTTATCGTCGGGGACTTTGTGATCAGCCCATAAAGACTGTTTAGGTAAATGTTGAGATAATTCACCACGCCAAAATGCGTGTTCGCCACGAAGGCGATACTGCCTCTTTGCCTGGCAAGTACAAATTTTTCCGACAGTGATTCGTTTACTAATAACCTCGAAGGATTAAAACCGTAAAAATTTCCCGCATTACAACCGTTGACCAGGAATACTGGATACTTGCCCCGGTTGTTGTACGCCTCCGGGTTCTCGAGGTTGAACTCGAGGGTACTCGATGATGAATGCCCGAAATAGGTTAGTATGCCCGCACCCTTGTTCATTGCATTTGCAATTTTTTCGTTGTTGATCTGTTCACCCGTGCTGGTAGAGGCTTTACAGAAAGAAGCCACTTTTGCTCCGTATGTAGTATCAGAAAGGATCTGTTGGTAAATATTCATGTAATTACATAACACAGTTCCCAGGTATAGATCGCTGGCGCCAGTGACATGAATCACATTCTTCATCCATTCCCTGCCCTCAATGGTGTTGGGGGCTGTCTGCTGCATATTTTCATATTCCCTGACCTTCTCCAGGTAATCTTCCACCTCAGATCCTCTTACCGCCGCGAGTCTTCCGATAGGAGTGATGGCCACCGGACTGCTGACATCATTTGAACTCAGGCAATTGTCCGAAGCAGGATAGCCGAAGGTGGGAACGAGGTTGAGCTGGTCAAGCAGGGGGTCCGACTCATGCTGTCTTTGTTCGTTATAGGTAACTGCCCTTCCGATCAGGAAGGCAAACTTTGGCGTTATTGTGAATTTATCCCTGGCGTATCGTAGGAAATTTTTTATAGAGTAGGGATGCTTTTTTATTCCAAATGCGAACTGATCAACGAGTTCATCAATATCGATAACCTGCGCATTATAGCCACCACCCGGGCCAGATGCACGGTAGGTTGCGTAGTCACTGATTGGATTATTGCTATGCGTGCCCGTGAACAACACTTTGTTACTGATGATCAGATAATCGCCCTGGTTGCCCGCGGCCATGAAGGACTTAAATTTTTTCTGGGTGAGGCCGCCGACGGTGGATACATTGGATGCCGCCTGACTTACGAGCACAAGTTCACGTGCAGGACCCGGTTGCAGGAAAAGGGTGACAGTACCCGGCACCGATATATCCCCGATAATTCTTTCGCCTGTTGCAAGATCATATAGTATCGGTGCCACTGTTCCGTAGTCAAAACTGGAGATATCAAGATGGTAACCTGCGCCGGACGCAGGGAGGTTGAATTTGAAATTTCTGACATTGCTGAAATTAAACTGTCTTGCATAGTTGATCTCGAAAAATGAAGCCACCATTCGATCCGTGGCCGTGCCGGAATTGTTTTCAAACTGCACGGTGGCTGTACCACTGCTGATCAGCGCCTCTGGAAAATTATTGCTTGATACAGCATCACTGAAGAAATCGAGGGCGGTGTCTTTCACCACAGATCCACCAACTGAAACACGAATAGACCTTGCGTTGAGCGCGTCGCCCATCACACCAAAACGGAGAACCGGTGTAGGGCCTCCGGGATAAGGTTGAAGATTTGGGATACTTGAAATCATGGGCGTTCCCGGTCGCACGTAATCGCTGGACCAGAATTCACCCTTATCAAAGGAAGAAGAATAAACATACTCGCCGATGATGTTGGCAAAACCGGGGTTGATTACATTCTTATAATATAATCCAGCAGTATAAATGAAATAGGGTTCAACAGGCCTTGCATTATCGGCATTGCCGGGATCGGAATAAAAAAGTCCTGACTGGTCGGTGTTCACGCTGAGAAAATAGGCAGCGGTGTCGGTGATCAGGCTGGTCTGGGTGGTATGCTGAAATGAAGAAATCCTGTAAAGTGCTTTGTCGGGCTTGCCATCGTTGCCCTCTCCCCAGAATTCGAGGTAGCCACTGCTGGCAAGTGGACCGCTGGCTACTGTGGTAAACAACCTTACTCTTTGGCCGTTCCTCCACAATTCAAAAAACTGCACTCCTGTATTCCCGATACCTGCGGCATCAAGTGTGCTTTTTGGTATCCGGTAAAGACCGTTAGAACCGACTTTGAACTTATAATAAGTCTGGTTGAAATTGATCCATTCATTATTGTATTGCTGTGCGAAAACCGGAAGCGTGGCTATCAGCAGCAATAAAATAATAAATCGTCTCATGGTATTTCTTTTCGGGTTCATAGGGCCGGATTCGGATTGCGTTTTACTTCTTTTTCTTCTTAAGATCCACTCTCAACGAAAACACATGGGTATATAATGGATTGGACTGGTTCGCAAGGTTGGTAAAAGCATAGTCGATTTGCACGGTAGACACTTTGAATCCGGCGCCTATACTTGGCTGATAGATCCACACCTTTTTAAGGTTGGACGAATCGTTGTCGTCAATGGCCTGCTGGAAATTGTTGATGCCACCTCTCACAAAAAAAGCATTCTTCCAGGACAGTTCAAGGCCGAGCTTGGGATCAAAACTCACAATGTCGGATGCAAGAACGGTGTTCCTTCTGCCGTCAAATGTGAGGTCCAGGTTAACCTCCGTCAGCAGGGTCATGCTTTTACTAATTCGAAAATTATATCCGCCACCGAGGATGAGTCTCGGAGCAGTCAGTTCCGTGGATTTCACAGGGATGTCGTTCTCGGTAACATAAAATACTTCGCGCATTTTTTCGGTGAGGTTGAACGACCATGCATTGAATGTGGTGGTTACGTCGCGGGCCATGATGCCGAATTTCCATTTATCGGACTGTATCTGCACACCGGCATCGAAACCAAATCCCCAGGCGCTGGTAAAATCCCCGGCTTTCCGGTGAATCACTTTTGCGTTGAGGCCCGCATTGATGACTTTATTTTTTTTGAGTTTTATTTGTTGCGCGAATGAAAGCAGGAAGGCGTAGTCGGCCGAAGAGAATTTTGAAATATTGCTGAAATTGATCGTGCCATCGGGTTCCACCAGGAAGATGGTATTGGGAATGTCATCAACGGCGAAACCAATAATGAAAGACCAATTACCCTTTTGTTGTCTTTCAGTGGCAAGGCCACGCTGGCGTAATCGTATTTTCCGATACCCGCAAAGTATTCAGCATGCATGATGTTGAGCTGGGGATGGTCTTTTACATTCATCAACCCCGCAGGATTCCAGTATCCTGCCGAACCGTCATTAACAGAGGCCACCTGGGCACTGCCCATGGATAGTCCACGGGCGCCGGCGCCGATATTTAGAAATTCGTTGGAATATTTACGAAACTGTGCCTTACCCGCAAGACAGAGCAATAGCGCTAAGGGCAGCGTAATAAGGATAGGGGGTGTTCTCATTGATTTTAAATAAGCAATTAGCTGACGATTTTATCTGGATATTGGCCTGAAATTCGGGTGGATTGCTCCCTATGGCAAACGGGGATTTGACGAAATTATTGCATTTATAACCGATGCCGGGCTAATCCTTACCTTTGCATAAACCATTGATTACTTCTTAATTACACCATTCAACCAGATGAATCTGATCAAAGAATTGACCTGGAGAGGAATGCTTCAGGATCTGATGCCTGGAACGGAGGAACAATTGCTGAAAGAGAAAACCACCGGTTATGTGGGATTTGACCCTACAGCCGACTCTCTTCACATCGGAAGTCTGGTTCCCATCCTTTTGCTGATTCATCTTCAACGGGCAGGACATCAACCTGTTGCGTTGTTGGGCGGGGCTACGGGAATGATCGGTGACCCATCGGGTAAGAGCGAAGAAAGAAATTTGTTGACCGAAGAACAGCTCCAAAAAAACGTTGACGGCATCAGAAAACAACTGGGAAAGTTCCTTGATTTCGACATGGCATCGGAAACAAAACCCCTTATTGTTAACAATTATGACTGGTTTAAGGGCATGTCATTTATCGACTTCCTCAGGGATACCGGCAAACACATTACGGTAAATTACATGATGGCGAAAGACAGTGTGCGAAAGAGGATCGAAGGCGACACGGGTATCAGTTACACCGAATTCGCCTACCAGCTGATGCAGGGTTTTGACTTTTACTGGTTGTACATCCATCACAACTGCAAACTCCAGATGGGCGGCAGCGACCAGTGGGGTAATATTACTACTGGTGCAGAGCTGGTCCGCAGGAGGGCCGGTGGCGAGGCTTTTGCGTTCACCTGTCCTCTTATCACCAAGACAGATGGCGGCAAATTCGGAAAAACAGAAAAGGGAAATGTTTGGCTGGATGCCGAAAAAACATCACCCTATCTTTTTTATCAGTTCTGGCTTAATGCCACCGATGCAGACGCCGAAAAATGGATAAGGATCTTCACTTTTCTTGATCAGTCCACAGTTGAAGCAATGATCGAAAAACACAGGGCAGATCCAGGCTCCAGGCATTTGCAGAAAAGACTGGCCCGTGAACTGACTGTCTTTGTACACGGAGAGGACGCCTATACAAAAGCGGTAGAGACTACGGAAAAACTTTTCAGCAACCAGACGGGCCCGGCGGATTCGCTCAGTATTGATGACCTGGAAATGATGGAAGGAGTAGTGAAGTTTGATTTTCCTGCCAGATCGATAAGGGATGGGTTGGATATCGTCAGTTTTCTGGCAGCCAGTACGATATCCGCCAGTAAGGGAGAAGCGCGGAAACTGGTACAACAGGGTGGGGTAAGCATCAACAGGAACAGGATTACCGAACCCGGCTTTGTTGTTGATGCCGGGCTGTTGTTGCATGATAAATATATTCTGGTGCAGAAAGGCAAAAAGAACTATTACCTGGTCAGCGCGGCTGAAGGATAAATTGTTTTGGAACATTTTTTTCACCCCCGTACTTTTGCCTCCCTTTGCCGAAAGGCATTTTGGCCTATAGTATAATGGTAGTACGACAGATTTTGGTTCTGTTTGTCTTGGTTCGAATCCAGGTAGGCCAACAAGTGACCCCGAAGCTTTGCTTCGGGGTTTTGCTTTCCTGGCAACAAGGCAAGCTTGCTTGGCCGAGCGGACAGGGAAGCAAAACGAATCCGGCGAAGCCGGATGCGGGTCACTTGGGTAATGAAAAAGAAATACTGTGATCACGAGCGGCGAAGCCGCGAGCTAATCCAGGTAGGCCAACGAATCCGAAAGAGAAACAGAAAGAGAAAGAGGAAAGAACGGTTTCTGCAACTTCCTCTTTCTGTTCCTGTTTCTGTTCTGTTTCTGTTTCTGTTTCTTCCCTCTTTCTTACATCCCTACAGGAGGAAGTGGCGCTGGGACGGCATTCCTGACAGGCTTCGTTGTTTTAAGAAAAGCAAAGATTGCCTTGATCTCATCGTCCGTAAAATGCTTGTACATCTGCCAGGGCATTGGCGGCAACAAAGTACGTCCATTGGCCAATCCTTTGAATTTGCCTTCCCTCAAAGCCAGTGTGAATTGTTCTTCCTTCCAGGCACCGATGCCAGTTGAATCCGATGTGAGATTAGCAGCATACGATACTCCCCAGGGTCCGATCCACGCTGTGAGGTCACGCGTTACTCCAAGGCCCTTGCTCTGCAGATCTTTTCTGTTTACTTCTTTTTCGGGAGATCCGCCCCTATAGCCGGCAAGCATAACCGAGCTGTCAATTTCGGGGCCCATCGGTGTCATTTTTTTAGGACTGTGGCAATCCTGGCATCCGCTCACGGTCACCAGGTGTTCTCCCCATTTTTCCTTGCTTTCATATCCGCCATTAGAAGCACTGGAAGAAGATGCGGCGGGAGACGGAGTCTCAACCGGAGTTTCAGGTTGTGGACCGGAGCATTGGACGAGAAAAGCAGTCATTAGTACAATGAATGACAAGACAAACACTTTGCCCATAAAACAGTTTTATTTGATTAAAAATAGTGTTGCCAGCGTTTGTCAATCACGTCCTAAAACTGCAATTCCGGGTCAACGAGTACCGTTTATGTCAGCGGTATGAGTGCTGCATTGTCGGCCACCCACTTGTCAAGCGACTTCAGCTCAGGGTTCAGTTCGCGTGAATAGTTTACATCGCGGGTACTGTTACAGAGTTTATCAAAGTCGTGGTAAAACTGGAACATGTTGCCGAGATCGTCAGCCCCGGGAAAACCAAAGCCTCTGTATTGTTCCGGTGTAACCTTATTGTATATCACTTCTTCACCTAAAGCTTTCGATAATGATTTTGCTATTTCCGCGCAAGTGTTCTGATCGCCCGCAATACCTATTCTTTTGCCGACAAGTGACGTTCCTTTTTTAAATATGCCATAAGCGCATTTCCCAATATCCCCACTACCTATGCCCGCCATCTTCCTGTCGCCCATTGGAAAGGCTATTGCCAATTTTCCGTCTGCGCCGCGTTTCGGTCCCATGCCGAAATGGATCATGTTATCCCAGTAAAAGGAAGCCAGCATAAAGGTAACAGGCAAACCCGCTTCGGTAAAAAACTTATCGGCTTCGCCCTTTCCATCGAAATGCGGAACCTTATATTTTCCCTGCAGGGTCGGCATGCTGTTGTCATCAAGAGGAACCGATTTTCTCACATCCTCCAGGGTAGACCAAATGACATGTTTTAAACCAGCATCCTTAGCGGCGGCGGCCATATTTTTCGCCTCTGCTGTTTCCCGTTCAGCCGAAAAATGATCCCAGAAAAAAGTGACAAAGTAAGCACCATAGGCTCCCTCAAGCAAGCGCTTCATACTTTCGGGATCATCAATATTGCCGGTAACCACTTCAGCTCCCATTTTGGCGAGCGCCTGAGCCTTTTCAGAATCAGGGGTCCGCGATACTGCGCGGACAGAAAATTCACTATTCTTATCATTGAGAATAGCATGTGCCAGCCCGCCACCCTGTGCTCCGGTCGCACCAAAAACCACGATTACTTTTTTCTGCGCCATATTTTTTATTGCGAAGTTATACACTATTCGCAACGAAACTAACGTGCAAGTAATTTACCAATAAAACCGACATCACCAACAAGGAGAGCGGAGAAAGAGAAAGAGAGCGGGCGCTATCCGTTCTGTTTATTCGTTCTGACTATTCTCTTTCTCTTCCTGTTCCTGTTCCCGCCTTCGCCAAGGCTCCCACCTTCGCTAAAGCTACGGTGGGCAAAGTCGGCGGGCGAAGCCTGTTCCTGTTCCTGTTCCTGTTCGCGTCGACTGTTTCTGTTCCTGTTCCTGTTCCTGTTCCTCATTCTCCGCTTTGATTTTAGCCTTAAATTGTTGCGCCAAATCAACGCCCCATGCTGCAAAAAAAAATGCCCCTGCTTACAGCAATTACCTTTGCGGTTTTCTCTGGTTTCACCCAGTCACCCGTAAACGATTTCAATGTTGTGCTCGATACCCTCGATTCCAAAATACTTGGTGAAAAAAGACCCATAGCGATCATCCTGCCAGATAAATATTCAAAAACTAAAGACAGCTTCGACGTTTTCTACGCCACCGATGGCGAATGGACCACAAAAATCGCAGCGAGCTTTGCTGAATTTCTGAGCATCCAGTTCATCCCCCAGAACATCATCGTTACGGTGCCGAATTCAAAAACAGGCGAGCAAGGTCATCGTGAACGCGACTTCCTTCCCACCCGTGTTCCTTATTTTAATGAGTCGGGCGGTGCAGATAAATTTCTGTCGTTTTTTAGTGATGAACTCATTCCCTACATCAATGCGAAGTACAGGACCACCAGAACCAATAATATGTATGGCTCATCATTCGGTGGCGTATTTTCCATGTATACCTTCCTGAAAAAACCTGAACTGTTCAAAA
This sequence comes from uncultured Chitinophagaceae bacterium, assembly GCA_963808065.1. Taxonomy (GTDB): domain Bacteria; phylum Bacteroidota; class Bacteroidia; order Chitinophagales; family Chitinophagaceae; genus Flavitalea. The sequence continues at coordinate 1,518,819 of CAWEEK010000001.1, read as the reverse complement.
GCTATATGCTGGCTGATCCTGCCTTCCAGTATGATGATCGCGTAATGGTCAGGATGGCCGACAGCCTCCTGCCCGAACTTTCGGTGAATAATACCAACTTCCTGATGACGGGCAGGGCTGGCAAGGCTTTTAAAGAAATGGGGATTGCGGCGATGGACTCATTGTTCAGAAAAAAAACCCCTGCGGGTCTACGGTATAAACTGAATGTGTATGACGATGAAACGCATAATTCAATGATTTTCCGGACCATTTATGATGGGCTGAAATTTGCGTACTCGGGATACAGTAACGATCCGCTGGTCATCTATCCTTCTAACGGAACAATAGTCCCCGGCCAGCCCCTGAAAGTATTCTATCAGGCCGAGATGATGAAGAACCTTCATTATACAGTTGACGGAAGCCTTCCTACAGAACAATCTCCCAAAGTGGATTCAGATTTTATTGTCGTTAACGGACCCTCAGAGCTTGTGCTGAGGTCAATTTCGAACAATGAGAAATATGACCAGATGGCGAAAGGAAGTTATAAAGCAGGCACGGCCCTCAAGGGAATCAAACTGTCGAAAAAAGCAAAACCGGGCGGCTTGAATTATTACTTTTATCAAGGTCAATGGGATAGTCTGCCTGATTTCAGGAAAATCAAAGCAAAACAAACCGGTGTTGCCGATTCTGCCTTTGGCATGAGCAAATTGCCGGCCGATAAAAACTTTGCTCTGGTGCAAGATGGATTTATCGAAATAAAGGATGATGGGTATTGTTATCTTGGATTGAATTGTAACGGGGCCGCGCGGTTGATCTTTGCCGGTTTTACCCTGATGGATATTCCCGCCAACCAGGATGAGAATGCGATCAATGCCACAGTGGTGCCTTTGACAAAGGGTATTTATCCTGTAAGAATTGAATACCACAATACAGTAGGATCACCATACTGCCACTTATTTTATCTCCCGCCGGGCAAAGAAGATGTACAAACGATCCCGGTAGAATTTCAGTACGCCATCAGAAAAGGGTCTTAGTATTAATTTCACCAATGCCAATGGCGTGTTCGCCGGCCGTAGTATATAACAGGTACCAGTGATTACTCTCCTCAAAAATATAGGGGTCCCGAAGCTGACGCACCCTTCCATAATAAAGACCACCCTTTGAAGGCTCCGCGGGAAGATCTGCCCCTTCATAATCCGTAGCTGGTTCCACAACAGTTACCGGCGCAGTTGGCGTCCAGTCTTCCCAGTTGTCAGTCAATTTGATCTTAGACAGGAGGATTCTTTCGGGGCTGTCACCTACCCTGCTGTAAAAAACATAGAGTGTGTCTTTCACGACCTTTACCGTTGCATGCCTTAGCGTGGATGGATTCTGAACTTTGGTGAATACATTGGGTCCCTCAATAAATTCGGCTACTCCATCTTTGGATTTTGAAAATTTACTGTTGCGTGCGAGCGCATAATAAGCATCCTTCCATTTGAATACCCTGAAATACGAAACCCCCAGTATAGTTGTGTCTGCCCGGAAATGTATGCCATCAGAAGAATTTGCTCTGAGTGAATACTGTCCTTTTTTGCCGGCCTTCACCAGGGGACAATGAAAATACATTACGATATTTTTCGAAGCCTCATCAATATGTACATCAGGAGACGCTATATGCCTCACCTGATCCTCGGCATTCTCAGCGCCTTCATGGCGGATGCTTTTTTCATCCTTTGCAGGGCCTTGATTACACCTGCAGTCTTTCAACTGGAGTGTACCCGGCTCATATATTTTCCATGGGCCTTTTAGATCATCTGCATACGCCAGCCTGATGTATTTGCCTTTGTGGTGGGCAAAATACAGGTAATATTTTCCCAACTTGCCAGGCAGCCAGTCGGGAACCTTAAGCAGGGAAGGCCCATTGATGTTTTCGCCCTCCTCTTTTAGCATGTCTGCTGTGATGATCGGGTTCCTGTCAAATCTCCTGAACTCAATTCGCTCCTGTGCAAAGAGAATAGTTGTGGTGAAGATCAGCAGGCTCAGGCAAATGGTATTCTTCATGTCTATTTATTATCTGGTTTCTTCTTCGATAAAATTGCCGATGGCAGTTGCAGTGGACTTGAGAATTTCCGGTGAGGTGGTAGAAGCATCATCGGTCTTCACGTGGAAGTAAGGATGCGCATAAGACACACCTGCAAAACGGGTGTATCCTTTTCTTGCCACATAAAGGTGCTCGCCCCCAGGCTTATCGGTCGACAGTATTTTTTCGGCAGGCAATTCCGAGAAAGCTTTTTCAAAAGAGGGTCTTACAGTTTCACTATAGAAAAATCGTCTTGCCGAATCCACCACATCTGACTTTCGCAACCCGGCCGGCGTGGTTTCATATTTTAATGTCGCCGCTCCCGCACCAAGATGAAACCAGAGATGCGTTTTCGACGGTGGGGGCGCATTCCGTTCAAGAAATTCATGTGCGCCACGGAATGCTTGTTCATGACCGGAATTCCCCGTGAATACAAAACTGTATTTCGTTGAATGAGTGGAGGCCCATTTAGCCAGGCCAAGCCAGATGGCCAGCCCAGTGCCGCGCTCTCCACCACAGGTGAACCATCCGCTGATGGGTGTTGAAACCACTATCTGCTCTTCCCCGCTTCCAATAGTTCCGTAAACATTCTTTCCTTTTACATCACGAAAGGTTCCATTGATTGCCAGGTTCACATTTTCTTCACTGCTAAGAAATTTCCTGATGGTCAAACTGTCCTTTGGAGCTACCAGCAGCACCGGAACCTTCCAGGGATCGGGCTTCAGACTACTATTGTAAGGCTGAGCTTCACCCGAAAGGTTACTGGTGATGATCACTATCCCCTTTATTCCGAGCTCTGAAAGGGAGTCCAGGTAGTTTCTCCACTTGTCACCAGAACCGCTTCCTTTCAGTGGAAAAGAGATCAAAGCTAATTCTGCACCCGAGTACTTTGTGGTGGGTAGCACTTCGACTAATTTTCCACGGACATGACGATCGATATTTTCGTTGACCCACCAAAGTGGGAAACCTTCCAGACTGTCTTTGCCAGATGAAAGCCAGGACCGCCCAGGAAAGAATTGCCGCAGCGGAAACTCGAGCTCTTTCACTTCGAATCCATAATATTTCAGACGCTGGCTCAACCATTCGGCTGTGGCGCTGTCTCCCGGTGTGCCGGTGCGATGTATGCCCAGGTCGACATAATGCTGCACATCTGCATACAGGGAATCCCCATCAAAGGATTTATTTTCTGCCATGCCTTCATTTTCACTGCATGCCGTTAACTGTAAGAATAAAAATCCTGCAAGCAGTATCCGACAGATTCCTATCATAAAACTATTTATGGGCGTTTATTAATTTCTTATTCAATGTGATGCCGATCCCCGGAAGATCAGAGACAGGGTAGAAACCCTTTTTCGAATTTTTCCCTTGGTGTCACCAGGTCATTGCTCCAGGGAACCTCTCCAAATGCATACTCAAGAATAGAAAAATTTGTTATGGTTGCACACACCGCTACACTGGCTGCTGTGGCCACCGGTCCACTTGGATTATGAGGAGCAACCTGGATATGGCCTGCAGTTTCAGCCATTGCCGCGATGTACCTGGCTTCGAGCAGTCCGCCACAATGTTTAACATCAGGCATGATGATTCCCAATGCATGGTCATGAATTAGGTTTGCATATCCTGATCTGCCAAATATCGCTTCGCCGCCGGCAAGTGTTTGCCTGATTGACTGACGAATCTCCCTGGTCTCAGCAGGCAGGGCAGCAGGATCGACTGGCTCTTCGAACCAGTATAAGTCAGACGATCGTATTCGTTCTGCTGTCTTAACAGCGAGGTCAACATTGAGGTGGCTATGCACATCTATCAGCAGATCCCTTTCCGTGCCGATCGTAGATCTGACGCCTTCGATGCAACTGATGGCATGTGCTATATCCGCTTCAACCTGCTTTTCAGAACTTCCGTCCAGCGGTTTCATTTCATCGAACGGTGCAAGTTTGAAGGCTGTGAAGCCCTGTTTCAGGGCCTCTTCAGCATTTTTCTGAAAAGAAGCCACGGGTCGACGTCCATTGCTGTCGCGATCATTAGTAGCTCGGTTGATGTTGGCATAAACCCTGAGTTCATCCCTGACCTTGCCGCCCAAAAAACTGGTAGGCCGGAATTCCGAGCGCCTTGCCCGCAAGGTCCCAGAGTGCCTGTTCAATACCGCTGAATACTGTTCGCTTCAATTTATTATCAGCCTTCGCAAAACCGCGTTGCCTGTATTTCTCCACATCAAATGGAGATTCATCTTTGATTAATTCGAAGAATGTCTTCAACGATTCCCTGACCTGCAGATCACCATCAGCCTGGTTTTTTCCGAAGGCATGTGAACATTCGCCAAACCCGGAAATCCCATTGCTGCATTTGAGTTCGACGAAATACCAGTCGCCCCGCTGGTTCACCTTCACCACATGCAGGTCAATCCTCTGTACAACAATTCCCTTCTTTACGGAAGGAGCGATGTCGTTTGTCCGAACCGCAGCCGCAGCCAAAGGAGTCAAAGCGGAAGCCGTCAGTCCAAGTCCCGCATCGCGCAGGAAACTGCGTCGTGAATTCATTTTTTCCGCCATTTAGTTATTTATATTCAACGACTATTCTTTTGAGGTCTCCTTTAAATTCCGAAGGCACTTTATAACGATCCGACACGGGTGAATTTAGATCGCGGCCTACATCGATACCATCCTTGTATGAGGCGATATACCTGATTTCAATGGCAGTGATCGGTCGCTCGGCGACCTTATTACCATTGACATAGATGGCTTCAGTGCCAGCTTCAGCGAGTTTATTTTTCTTGTCGGCTGGCGCCACATAATTAACTTCCAGTCGGAGACTCAGGCTGTCGGAATCCGGCAATACCGCAGATTCCAGATGTTTTATCTTCGATCCCGAATTATGCGCTACCTGGAATTTCCTGTCCTTGATAAATAAACTCAACCCATCAAAAGCACCACCCGTGGAAAAGAGCACGCCTTCGGTTTTTGGGTTTTTCCCTGCGAGCTCAGCCGTTATCGAGAAAGACTGGTTGGAGAACTGCGGCCCACTGTAATTCAGGAATTGATCCACTCCCGGATACAGTACTATCCTGTTATTATTTCCAAAGAGACTACGTTTTCTTCCCCCACTTTTTTCATCATCATTCAACGGGTATACATTGTATTTTTTTGCTTCTTCGTCGAATTGGTCCTGCAGTTCTTTGAGTTTGTCAGGGTTTTCTTTCGCGAGGTCATGCACTTCATTAAAATCTTCATTGGTGTTGTACAGTTCCCATACGTCTTTATTAAAGTCAGTACCTGGTTCATGATAAACCGCGGCCTTCCATCCGTCTTTGTAAACAGACCTCTTGCCCTTTATCTCGTAGTATTGAAGGGTATGCTTTGATGCGGCTTTGGCATCATTGAAAGAGTATACCAGACTGGTGCCTTCAAAAGGTTTCTGCTTCACACCGTTGATGGACTCAGGGTATACCGAGCCTGTGAATTCGATGATAGTAGGTGCAATGTCATTCACATGACCATATTGGTTCCTGATCCCACCCTTTTCCTTTATCCCTTTTGGATAGTAAACGATGAGCGGATTCCGGGTGCCACCTTCGCTGTTGGCATCTACCTTCCATTGACGGAAGGGTGTGTTCGCAGCCTGGGTCCACCCGAAGGGTGCATCGGAAAAAGATTTCTCGCCACCAAACTCATCGAGGTGCTTCACCGCCTCCTTCACCTGTTCACCGGGGTCAAGGCTGGTGATATAGCCATTGAAGCTGCCATGTTCAGAGCTGGGACTTGCACCATTATCTCCGATGATGGAGAGGATGATGGTATTATCTAGCTGATCGATTTGCCTGAGGTATTTTACTATGCGGCCAAATTCATAATCTGCATGGGTCAGAAAACCCGCATATACTTCCATGTAACGCGCATACACTTTTTTCGCATCCGCACTCAAACTGTCCCATGCCGGTACCTTTGGATTTCGGGCAGGAAGTACCGCATTGGCAGGGATGATACCCAGTTTCTTTTGCCTTTCCAACACTTCTGCACGGTACCAATCCCAGCCTTTGTCAAATTTACCCTTGTACAGGTCGCTCCATTTTTTATCTACCTGGTGGGGAGAATGAGTGGCCCCGGTGGCGAAGTAAAGGAAGAAGGGTTGATCGGGTGCCGACGAACGCTGATTGGCAATATAGTTGATCGCCTTGTTGGCCAGCAGTGTGGTCACATGCGTATGATTGGGTTCCACGTCGGCGACATTATTATCCTCATAGAGATTTGGATGATACTGGTCGGTGTGACCGAGATGCCAGCCAAAGAAATGGTCAAAGCCTTTTCCCAGCGGCCACCTTTCATAAGGACCAACGGGTGTAATCTCATTGATCGGTGTGAGATGCCATTTGCCAAGGGCAAAACTGTTGTATTGGTTCTCATGAAGAATCTCCGGTATCGTAGCCTTGTCATCGGGAAGCCTCCCGTCGTATCCCGGGAAACCGGTAGCGGTAACCGGAAACAGACCCATGTGTACCGAATGTGAATTCCTGCCGGTGAGCAATGCCGCTCTCGTTGGCGAACAAATTGCCGTTGAATGGAAGTTTGTATAACGGAGACCATTATTCGCCAGGCTATCAAGGGTCGGTGTCTGGGCGAGGCCACCAAAGGCGCTTGCAATGCCAAAACCCGCGTCATCGATCAGGAAGAGTACCACATTGGGTGCGTTCTTTGGAGGATGTTTCTTCTCCGGCCAGTACTCCTCCGACTGATCAAATGTCTTTTCGATCTTGCCTTTGAATGCTTCCTGGGCCTTTACTTCTTCTTTGGGGCCTTGCTGGGCGCAGTCGGAAAAGAGCAGTACTACAGTTATCGATGCCAGTGTTTGACTGATCGTCATTTCTGATTGCTTTTCTGTGTGATAATTAACGTCTTCACTCTTCCGGTGAATGGGAAGGTTCCCGGATAAGATTTGGTCACCGGTGAGTTGAGGTCTCTGCCCACACCTACTCCTTCCCCGGAAAATGAGTTGAGGTATTTGCTCCTGTTCTTAACCGCCTGTTCAGCCAGTTTGTTTCCGTCCACAGAAAGTACAACTGCTCCGCTTGCGGTATACTCGACAGTGATCACGTGGTCCCCGGCAGCCAAAGGGCCCGAGAGCGTGAAATTTTTTACTCCGTCACTGAGCAGGTATTGAAGTTTCCCATCGCGCAGAAATAATGACGATCCACCGAAAAGCCCGCCATTTGCGAAGATTACGCCCACAGCATTTTTTTGTGGAACGGCCACATGGGCCGTAATGGTTACAGGACCATCACCGAGATAGACTCTTGTTTTAATAGTTGTTCCTTCATAAATGATCGCCTTATCCCTGATTGGTGGATCAGGCAACCCTTCACCATAATTTTTAAGCGGATAAATATTGTACTTCAGCGCCAGGCTGTCGAACAATGTCTGCAATTCTTTCAATTTTTCGGGTTGCTGCGCAGCGAGATCATTGATTTCAGTAGGATCATCATTGAGGTTGTAGAGTTCCCATTTATCTTTTGAGAAGTCAGCCACAAAATTCACGTCGGTTACGCCGCTGTCCTTGAAGATATTTCTTGGGTGATAAACGGAGGCCTTCCATCCATCTTTGTACATCGAGCGCCCACCATGCAGCTCATAGTACTGCAGGGTGTGCCTGGCCGGAGCGGCGGAATCAGCAAGGGCGTAGAAAAGGCTGGTGCCGTGGAAGGGTAATTGTTTGTACCCGTTGATAGTATCCTTCAGTGAGACATGGGTCAATTCAATGGTTGTAGGAAGTATGTCTGTTACGTGAGTGTACTGGGTTCGCAACAATCCTTTTCCCTTTATGCCATTGGGATAATGCACTATTAATGGATTGTGTGTGCCTCCTTCTGAATTGGCATCACTCTTCCAGTATCGGAATGGAGTATTCGCGGCCTGAGACCATCCCAGCGGATAGTTAGGATTAGTAAATTCAGTGCCTATTTTATCATACTGGCTCAGCAGGAATTTCGTGTCGTATCCTTGTGCTTTCGCTGAATTGCCAATTCCCAGTGAACCAGTATAAGTTCCTTCCTTACTGCCACCATTGTCACCAATGATCAGGAAGATCGCGGTATTGTTTAGCTGGCCTATTTGCCTGAGGTAGTTCACAATCCGTCCGATTTCGAAGTCGGTGTAGGAAAGATAGGCGGCGTACACTTCGAAAAACCTGGCATACACTTTCTTCTCATCGGCCGACAACGAGTTCCAGCGCTTGATGCCCGTCTGCAGCGGGGGCAACTTCGCATTCCGGGGGATCAGCCCCCGCGAGTGCTGTCTTTTGAAAACGTCTTCGCGATATTTTTCCCAGCCACCATCAAATTTTCCTTTGTATTTGTTGATCCATTCTTTTGGAACATGGTGCGGAGCATGCGTAGCGCCCGGTGCGAAATAGAGGAAGAATGGCTTCTCCGGTGCTGCCGACTTCTGGTTGGCAATGTATGAAAGCGCTTTGTCGGTCAATAATTCATTCAGGTGTTTGGTATTGGGTTCGATATTCACCGGGTCATTTTCTTCTACCAGTTGGGGGTGGAATTGGTCCGTTGCTCCACCAAGAAATCCATAAAAATGCTCAAAACCCCTGCCAGTCGGCCACCTGTTGTAAGGCCCGGCAATCGTCAGGTCACGAGGATTGTTGCCATGCCATTTTCCCAGGGCAAAGGTGTTGTATCCATTTTCTTTCAATGTTTCGGCGATGGTACCCGCCTCGAATGGAATGTCGCCATTGTATCCCGGCGTACCGATGCCCAGTTCGGCATGATGGCCCATGGCCACGCTATGATGATTCCTGCCTGTCAGCAGGGCAGCACGCGTAGGAGAACAAATGCCGGTGGTATGAAAGTTGGTATAACGTACACCACTATCCGCAAGCGATTCGAAATTTGGGGTTTCTATCAACCCGCCAAAGGCTGAACTGGCTCCAAACCCCACATCATCGAGCAGGATCCAGATCACATTGGGCGCTCCCTCAGGAGCTTTGACCCTGGAGGGCCAGGCTTGCTTTGTTTCTTCGAGCGTTTTGCCAATGACGCCCTCGAATGGTTTGATCGGACTGTACTGCGCCACGGCAAGGGTTCCGGTAGTAAGCAGAAAAATTACTGCAGGTAAAAGCTTTTGAGCACGCATTTGTTTATCTGTGTTGATGAATGAAGAATCTTACCAGCCGGGGTTCTGGGTGAGTTTGCTGTTTCGGTCGATCTCCAACTGTGGTATGGGATATAGATAGTGCCTGGGTGCCGCATTGGTCTTACCCACTTTCTGCAGCGCGCTGATTAATATGCCCCGTCCCTCCGGTCCTACCCCTGTACTGGCGCTTCCAGTTTCCCGGATCAGGTCGAACCATCTTTGGAATTCATTCACGAGTTCCAGCCTTCTTTCCAGGTAAACCGAATCGCGGAACTGATCCTTGCTTAACCCATCCGGCAGAGGATCGAGCCCCGCCCGATGCCTGACCCTGTTCAGAGATGTATAGGCCTTCGCTGTAGGTCCGTTCAATTCGTTCTCTGCTTCTGAATGGATCAGCAGCACTTCAGCAAAACGAATGATATGCGTGTTCGCGGCGGATTCAGCGGTATTATCCACAGCGGTGGGATCAAAATACTTGTTCAGGAATGGCGTCGAGTCGCCGGGAATATTTGGATCATTGAGACTCCCATAAACTTTACCATTCTTCGGACTTATGAACGAAGTAGTAAAACTGACGTCTCTTCTTTGATCATTAGGAGCGTACAATTTGTAGATGCTGAAAAATTTGTCGTTGCCCACAGTGTAAAATCGCACCTGGTCACCATAAGTGCCTTTCAGACCGGGAATGCCCGCGAGTATATCACGCGCCATTGTAGCATTCGCCTGCCCGCCTCCATTAGCGAGAAACTGGGCGGAGAAAATATGTTCCTTCCCATTCTTATAAGCCGGAAGAAACACATGTGAATAATTTTCTTCCAGGTCGTATCCATAACTACCGTTGATCACTTCTTCGGCTTTAGTCGCTGCATTGGCCCAATCCCTTTTTGTGAGGTATACTTTTGACAGTAGCGATTTCGCCGCGCCTTCCGTTGCCCGGCCTGGTTCCCCGGCACCGCCATTCTGGAATAATGTTGTGGCTTCGGTGAGATCCGCGATAATCTGATCGTAAACCTGGGCCAACGGTGTTCTCTCTACCTGCAATTCCGGAAGAGGCAACACGGTCTGATCAGTGAGCAACAGGGGTACATCACCGTACAATCTTACCAGGTCGAAATAATGCAACGCCCGAATAAAATGAGCCTCACCAAGAAGGCGATTTTTCAGGGCCTCATCGAATGTGATACCCGGTATTTTCTCTAATGCAACATTTGCCCTGTTGATATTGGAGTAGTGTTGTTGCCAGATCTCCTTGCCGCGAACTACTGTAGCGGAGTGTGCCAGTTTGGACAACGATTGTACATCAGGATTTGGTGAACCCGGACCCGCGTCCAGGTCATCGGACATGAAATCCATCCCGGTGTTGTACAATGAATTGTACAGTCCCTGTTGTCCGTTGGGATCATGGTTTAGCTGATGATAAAGAACATTCACGGCCGCTACTGCATCATCTTGCGTCTTATAAAACTGTTCCGGCGTGAGAAACGATTGAGGATCCTCCTTCAACTTGGTGCATCCTGAAAGGATAAAGAGAGATAATAATAAAGATGGGGAAATAATTTGTTTCATGATTGGTGAACCTTAATGATTTTACAATGTGATGGATAATCCACCAAGGATGGTTTTGCTGGTCGGATACACGCCATTGTCAATGCCTGAGTTCAGAACATCCTGCCCGTTGCGGCTCACTTCCGGATCAAATCCGGAATAGTTGGTCCAGGTAGCCCAGTTCTGCGCCGAAACATACAACCGCGCACTCTTCAGCCTGAGCCTGGAAAGGATCCCTGTCGGTAATGTATAACCGAGTGTAATGTTTTTTAAACGCAGGTAAGAGCCGTCTTCAACAAACCTGTCGGACAGTGTCGGAGAAGGATCTTCCACTGCTTTGTGAACCGTGGTATTGGTGTGCGTTGGGGTCCAGCGATCCAACAGGCTGGCCACCGCGTTGGTGAAACCATTTCCCATCTCCAGTTCCGCACGCGTGTTGTTGAATACTTTGTTGCCATATGAACCCTGAAAGAAAAAGGTGAGGTCGAAATTCTGGTAATTGAAGCTGTTGGTAATACCTCCCAGGAAGCTGGGCTGTGAGTTACCAACGATGGTTCTGTCGCCCGATTGATTAATTGTACCATCACCGTTAACATCTTTATATTTCTGAGAACCTGGACCGGTTCTCGCAAGTGGCGACTGGGAGAAGTCATCGCCCTCCTGAAATAGTCCATCTGTGACATACATGTAAAAAGATCCCAGGGGCTCACCGACTCTTACGATGCCTGACTGGCGGGTAACAAGAGTGGGATCGATTGGAATGAACTCGGTAATGCCGGGTCCGAGGCTAAGTACTTTATTCCTGTTTGCAGAAAATACCAGGCTGGTGTTCCATGAAAATCGTCCGACGAGGTTCTGAGAGCTGATGTTCACTTCAATTCCTTTATTGCTCACAGATCCGTAATTCTGATAGGCGCTCTGCAGACCTGATGAATAAGGAATGGGAACTTCGAGCAGGAGGTCATTTGTCTTCTTGTAATAAACATCCGCTATCAGCCTGAGACGATTGGAAAAAAAGCCCGCGTCAATACCAACATTATATTGAGTGGTTTTCTCCCAACTCAGGTTCGCATTGCCATAACTGCCCGGAGCGAATCCTCCAACGATTGCGTTGTTGAAATTATAGTTGGCATAATTGAGCCTTGCGAGCGACTGGTAAGGAGTGATCTCCTGGTTGCCCGTTAACCCGGCACTAAGCCTGAGCTTCAGCTGAGAAATTACAGGAAGGTCGCTGGCGAAATCTTCATTGGTGACAATCCAGGCAAAGGCAGCGGAAGGAAAAGTACCCCATTTGTTATCGTTGCCAAACCTGGAAGATCCATCTGCTCTTGCCGTCAGCGTAAGCAGGTATTTATCCCTGAATGCATAATTGATCCTGGCCAGGTAAGACTGAAGTGTCCATTGCTCATTGTAGGAACGGGGCAGGGTGATCACCGTTCCCGAACCGATATTATTAAATGTAAAGTGGTCACTAACAAAATCAGAAGCACCCGCTACATAAGATTCAGAGACAGACTGCTGCTGTGAATTCCCGATAATGACATCCAGCGAATGATCCTTGCCAAGATCTTTCTTATAGGTGAGGGTGTTTTCATTCAACCAGTTTGTACTTGAAAGTGTACCAATTGAAGCCACACCACCGGGCTGACCTTCGTAAACAGTGGAAGGCATGTAACGGTTTTGTTTGTTGGCTATGATATCTCCTCCGATCAGCACCTTGGCCGTGAGCCCTTCCAGTATCTTGTATTCCCCAAAGCCATTCAGCAGAAAGCGCTTGGTATTTGTTTGATTGATTTGGTTTAGAAGCGTGTTTACCGGATTGGCAACGTTGGTCTCAAAAGTGCTGGATGTGGTGAAGTTGCCATTCTCGTCATACACGGGAACTACGGGCGGCATGTTCAGTACTCCAGATACAACAGCGTCGGGAGCCACATCAGCTTTTGTAAAGCTGCCCGTGATAAAGGACCCGAAGCGGAATCTCTTATTGAATTCATGATCGAAGTTCAACCGGAATGAATACCTGTTGAACCCGGAGTTACGAAGCACACCGTCTTGTTTGAAATAGTTACCCGAAAGGGTTAGCCTCGATTTTTCCGTGCCTTTGGAAATGGTCAGGTTGTGATTCTGTATTGGGGCATTGGTGAAAGCTTCATCCTGCCAATCAGTACCTTCTCCCAGGTCAACGAGTTCTTTTTCTGAGTACAGGGGCTGCTTGCCGGCGTCGGTAAGGGCGTCATTCTTCAGCGATCCCCATTGCGATGCGTTCAGCAAGGCCACTTTCCTGATCACGCTTTGTGTGCCATAGTAGGCGTCGTAGGTTATAGATGATCCACCGGACCTGCCTTTTTTCGTAGTGATCAGGATAACGCCATTTGCGCCTCTCGAACCATAGATCGCTGTGGCAGAAGCGTCCTTGAGTACATCGATAGCCTCGATGTCGGAAGGGCTGATTGTGGACAGCGGATTGATCTTGGGTCCGTTGGTCACACCCGCATCCGTAGTGGAGTTGGCATTTGATATCGGGAACCCGTCGATTACGTAGAGCGGTTCATTGCCGGCAGCAATGGAAGTACCACCCCTAACCCTTATCGATACCCCGCCTCCAGGCTGACCGCTCGATTGGGTTACCTGTACCCCGGAGATGGTTCCCTGGATCAGTCTTTCCGGAGAGCTGACTCGGTCGAGGTTAAGCGATTGTTTCGACACGGAGGCAAGTGAACCAGTGAAGTCGCTTCTTTTTTGGGTGCCATACCCTGTAACCACTACTTCATCCAATTGATTGTTTGCATCTTTTAACACCACTTCGATAAAACCAGTGGTGGCGGTTTCTTCTTTTGTCTGATACCCGACATAGCTTACAATGAGTATGTAGGGAAATCGTTGACCTGTGATGAAACTGAATTTTCCATCGTCGTCCGCAATTACTTCGTGGGTGGTGCCTTTAATTTTCACAACCGCGCCTGCCAGTGGCAGTCTGGACTTAACGTCGACGATTCTTCCCTTCAGTGTGGAGTTGATGGTGGGATCAGTACTCTTTTGTGCGATTAGCAGCGAAGGACTCAACAACACTGCTAAAAAACACGACACCAGATACTTTTTCATTAATCTTGATTACTTGATTTAGAAATATTTTTTGATAAAAGGAAAGGTTTGGCGCAACCGCTCACTGCTGTGACTTGAAGGCACAGAATGGTAGTGTATGCTCTCCCTTGCGGAAGCGCATTAGCTAATAATAAAAAGGAGATTAGAAAACGCTGTTAGCAACAACAGCAACGGGAGGCATAGCTCAGTTGAATTGCCACCGTGGCACTAAAAGACGAGTTAACTGTGGTTGGTCTCATTTCAGTTATTTTAAAAAATTGATACTATTGAATTGCCGGTGGTTAACAATCCATTAGTCTACCTTATAGGTAGACAAAATAAAGTCATTTTTAATTCATCACAAAATTTATAATTAAAGTTCCGGAATTGACAAACTCTGACTTGTGCATGACCGTTAATTGGCCGGGATGGCTGGGTTCATTTTACATCACTTGCACACCGGAAACCCAGGTTATTGCTGGCGCTTGAGGTTTCGCCCTTGCCCCTGCTGCCAGCTTTGTAACGGTTGCAATACTGATCACTGCAAAGAAATGAACCGCCACGTTGCACGTGTTTTATCATGCCTGGTTCTGCGGGGTCGAAACTATCTGATGGTCCTTTTGGGTTCACTGCCGCACTGTGCTGATAATAATCGGGCCTATACAGGTCACTGCACCATTCCCATACATTACCCTCCATGTCGTAGAGTCCTCTTGCGTTTGGCGGGTATGATTTTACGGGCGCGAGCTCGGTGTATCCGTCATCCTGCGAATTGTATTCGGGAAAACTTCCCTGGTGAATGTTCGCCATCCATTTGCCACCGGGCTTGAGTTCATCACCCCAGTAATAAGGGCCATTTTTATCCGAACCCTTTGCGGCATATTCCCACTCGGCTTCCGTGGGAAGTCTCTTTCCTGCCCACTTTGCGTAGGCAGCGGCGTCTTCGAAACAGACCTGTACGACAGGATCATTGTCCCTGCCCGCAATGGAACTCCCTGGTCCTTTTGGTTGTTTCCAGTTCGCGCCGGGCGAATAGGTCCACCATTGAAGCGGATCATTCAGTGAAACCTTCTGGGTTGGAGGCGTGAACACCGCAGAACCGGGAACGAGTTTGTCCGCTGGAACACTGGGGTAGTCCTTTGGATCCAATGGCCGTTCAGCCACTGTTTTATAACCTGTCTCCTTCACAAAGGTGGCAAACTCGGCATTGGTCACTTCGTGCGTATCCATCCAGAATGGAGAAATCTTCACCTGATGAAGTGGCTGCGCATCCTCAAACTCTTTGCTGCCCATGGTGAATACACCAGGTTTTATCAAAACCATTTCTTTTTCTTCAGGAGCATTTTTTGACAGTGGCGTTTCCAATGACTTCGACGCTGCTATGGCCGCAGCTCGTGATGGCACTACAGCGCAGGAAGCAGTATGTGCTTTCGTATCAGAGACGGGAGAAGGTTGTTTTCCGGACGCATCGCTGAAACAACGGGAAAACATAAATGCGGCGAACAACATGAGCCCGGCCGACGATAAAAGTTTTAATTGCCTTGTCAATCCCATAATAAACATCATTACTGGAGCAAGGTGCAATATTAATTCATTAATTAGTCTACTTTACGAATAGACTGATAAAATTATCCATAAGCCTTGTTTTCTTTCAGTAGGTTGGATATGTTTAAGATGGCGAGGTGTTTGACCTTGATAAAATCATTGGGTTCTATGTCCTTGGTCCAGAAGGAGACGTACAGTTTGATCTTGCCTTCGTCCATTGCGGTAAAATATACTTCGGGCTCTTCAACATCGTGGCCGGTTTTATTTTTGGCGATCGCAGAGGTTACCAGGTCTTGCAATTGGGTCGCTCCAAGATTATTGGTGATAGGAAATTCGATCTCCACCCTGCGTCTTTCGGTGAGAGAGTAGTTAATGATCGGTTTCTGGAAAACGTCTTTGTTGGGGATGATTACATGTAGTCCTGCAAAAGTTCGGATAGTTGTGGCGCGCAATTGAATCTCTTCCACCTTGCCCAGGAAGCCGTTCGATTCAATAGTATGTCCAAGGTCAAATGGTCTTTTGAATACAATAAAGGCACCCGAGATAAAATTTGATGTCAGGTCCTGAAAGGCGAAGCCCAGCGCCAGACCGATAATTCCCACACCCGCGAGCAGGGAGGTCACGGTCTTTTCGAGATGCAGGATGTTCAGGGCTGTTAGAAATCCGACCACGAGTATAATAAAATACAGCACCGATGAGGTCAAACTGCTGATGGATTCGCTTTTCGAGATCTTCATCAGCATATTATGGAAGACCTTCCTCAGGAACCGGGCGATGATCACAAAAATGATCATGGCACCAATGGCCATCAGGGCGTTTGGTAACATTTTAATAATGGTGACGCCCCAGTGATTGAGCTTCGCTTCGATCAGTTTTACCCAGTTTTCGATCATGTATTTGATTTTGATCCCAGGGATTACTAAAAACGGTATGCCAGAAGCAGGCAATGAATAGTTTCACGCAAAGGCATCAAAGGTTTCACGCAAAAGCATCAAGTTTCACGCAAAGGCATCAAAGGTTTCACGCAAAGACCAAGCCTACTTGTATTTTCTTTGCGCCTTAGCGCTTTCTTAGCGTATTCGCGTGAAACAAAATATTGCAGCGGCCTACCTACGGCAGACAGGCATTGTGTGAGGACCCAATTGCCGGTAAGAAAAGGAGTACCTAATTCCTGACGGGAAGGGGCAGAACAGGTAGACTTTCGTTGCCTGCATTGTTTACGGCCTGAACCGCAAAGAAGTAATTGTCTTTTGAATAGGAAAGATGAATTGACTTTTCGGTAGTAAAAATCTTCTTCTCCCACGCCGGGCTGGTGGTTTCACGGACAAGAACATAATAGCCCTCCACCTTTCCTGAAACCGGTGCCGACCAGGAGAGATCCGTGAAATTCGTCAGGTTTTTTGTGTCCACGGTCACCTCCCTGGGCATCGCAGGGGCGCTGGCGAGGTTGGCCAGGTTGGCGAGGTTCATCGCAGTGTTCTTTCGCAGGTATTCAAAATCCATGAATCCGATCAGGTCGCCATACTGTATGCCCTGTTCCATTCTTACATCCTGGTGCTGGTGTTCATAATTTTCATTCATCTCGGTGATCCGCACCGCAGGAAAACCCTTGAGCACATAGGGCGTATGGTCGCCACCTCTCAGAAAGCGGTCATTCCTGTACACCATCACTACCTCCAGATTGTCGACATATCGTTCGCCGATTTCTTTAATATACCTGGCCAGCTGTCTTGGTTTGCCATCGTTCTCCAGTCCCAGTGACCGGATCTGCCTTGCCGCAGTGCCGGTGTCCAGCACCGAGATTGATTCACTGAACACCCGCACCTGGGTGTTGTTAACGATCCGGGTGCCGTTGCTGTTGTTGCTGCCGATGATGTCGTTGTTCAGGACGCCTTCGATGTTCCATTTCTCCTTGAGGGCCCTGGACGACATGTGTTCCGCGCCCAGCAGGCCTTGTTCTTCGCCACTTACGGCCACAAAGATGACCGTTGCGGAAAATTTCCTTGAACTCATGATCCTGGCGCATTCAATCACCGCGGCGACGCCGCTGGCATCGTCATTGGCTCCTGGGGCGTCCTTTTCCGCATCCATCACATCCGATCTCATGTTGTCAAGGTGACCGCTAATAAGAAATATTCTGTTGTCGGCCGGATCTGTTCCTTTCAGTGTGGCTACAACATTGCCGAGGATGATTTTTTTATTCACTCTTTTACCATTCGGCATAATGGTAACCGTGTCGATGAATGCCGAGAGTCTTCCCCCTGCGGCCTTCCTGTACCCATTAAATTTGTTCAGTACCCAGTTCCTTGCGGCCCCAATGCCCCTTTTTGGATCCTGCTGAGTGCTGAGCGTATTACGGGTGCCAAAGGCAACCATCTGTTGAACATAGGACCTGAGGCTGTCGGCATTGACTGCTGACACCATGGCTGAGATGGCGCTGTCCTTTTTGATGATGACCTGTGCCTGCGCCATGGTATGCAGAAGGAGGACTAGAGAAGGAAAAGTTTTTTCATGTGTATTAAATTATCGGCTCTGGTCCAATGTATTAATTTTAAGGGATGAAGAAAAAGAAACTGGTTGTTCTTTCGGGAGCGGGTATCAGTGCGGAGAGTGGATTGAAAACATTCCGCGACAGTGACGGACTATGGGAAGGGTATGATATTGAAGACGTGGCGACACCGCGAGCCTGGAAGAAAAATCCCCAGCTGGTGTTGGATTTTTACAATTTCCGCAGGAAGGATGTGGCAAAGGCCCAGCCCAATGCCGCTCATTTTGGATTGGCTGAACTGGAGAAGGATTATGAGGTGACGGTGATCACGCAGAACATCGATGACCTGCATGAAAGAGCCGGATCTTCTAAAGTGGTGCATCTGCATGGCCAAATTTTCCGGATGTGTAGCGAGAGGAACAGGTCGATCATTGCGGACATCAGGGAAGACATTCAGCTGGGCCAGCTTGCAAATGATGGGTGCCAGTTTCGGCCGGATATAGTATGGTTTGAGGAACCGGTTCCGTTGATGGAAGAGGCAGCTCGCCATGCGTCGATGGCGGAAATTTTTGTGGTGATCGGCACGTCCCTGCAGGTTTATCCGGCGGCGGGCCTGGTTGGTTTTGCTCCGCAGGACGCCATAAAATTCATCATCGACCGGAAGATCCCTTACTCGACTGATCTTCCCAATTTCAGGTACATCGAGAAACCCGCAACCGAGGGGATTAATGATTTGAAGGGGATGCTGCTCCGGCTTGCTGACTGAGACAGATACATTGCTCAGGCGATTGGGGGGACCGATGAAAACAGGCTCCGTTTTTCGCGGTTTAAGCAACAAAATTTGCCTTATCTTGCAGCCCTGAAAAAATGCCTGATAGTATAAGGGTAGTACGACAGATTCTGGATCTGTATGTCTTGGTTCGAATCCAGGTCGGGCAACAAGTGACCCCGAAGCTTTGCTTCGGGGTTTTGCTATTCTGGCAGCGAGGCAAGCTTGCTTGGCCGAGCGGACAGAGAAGCAAAACGAGTCCGGCGAAGCCGGATTCGGGTCACTTGGGTAATGCAAAGCGCTTCTGGATCACCGCCAGGTAATCCAGAACAGGTACACCAGAAGCTTTTGCGGATCACGAGCACGCGAAGCGTGCGAGTAATCCAGGCGAAGCCGGATTCGGGTCACTTGGGTAATGCAGAGCGCTTCTGGATCACGAGCATACGAAGCGTGCGAGTAATCCAGGCGAAGCCGGATTCGGGTTACTTGAGCAATGCAGAGCGCTTCTACCATCCTTCCCTTAACTTTATTAATAGCCGATACAGTTTCTCCGACTCTCAATAAGGTGCCATAAAAATGGCGGTATGCCTGCATAATGAAAAAAAGAACTATTCTTTTAGCCACAATATTGACCGTTCTGAATGCCTCACCGTGTCTTTCCCAAAAAGCAGATATTGGTTGGGAAAAACTAAAACCATATTTCAGCCCGCCCGAACAATATGCAAATAAATTCGGCAAACATCCTGACCCGCTCAAATTTTATAACGGGAGAGAAGTAAAAAACAAAGAAGACTGGCAAAAAAAACGAAAAGAAATACTCGATCGCTGGCATACAATGATGGGGCCCTGGCCTCCGCTCATTTTACATCCCACAGTCGAAATAATGGGTGCACTTCACCGCGACAATTTTACCCAATACAGCATTCGCTTTAAATGGCGCCCGGACGAAACAACCGATGCCTACCTGCTTATTCCCGATGACAGCACACATAAAAAAAAGCCTGCAGTTGTTTCTGTGTTTTATGAACCCGAAACAGGAATTGGACTGAAAAAACCTTTTGCGGATTTTGCGTACCAGCTAGCAAAAAAGGGATTTGTCACGCTGTCTTTGGGCACATCATATGTTGCAAGAGGAAAACCATACGGGCAATATTTTCCCAATTATGAACACGCGAGCGTTCAGCCCTTGTCGATGCTTGCTTATTTGGCCGCCAACAGTTGGATCATGCTGTCGCACCACCCCGAAGTAGACTCAACGAGGATTGGCATCATCGGTTTTTCATATGGCAGCAAATGGGCAATGTTTACGTCCTGTCTCTATGAAAAATATGCATGTGCCGTTTGGGTAGATGGAGGTATCGTATTTGACGAAAAGCGGCCAAATGTGAATTACTGGGACCCATGGTATCTTGGATACTACCCGCCGCCATGGCCCGAAAAGCCCGCACAAGAAAACAGGTTCAGGGGTTTATATCCGAAACTGATTCAAGAGGGCCATGATCTTACGGAACTTCATGCATTAATGGCGCCGAGGCCATTTCTTGTTTCCGGAGGCGCGGAAGATTCTGTGGATAGGTGGCTACCACTCAATCAAACCATCCGGGTAAATAAACTTCTTGGATATGAAAACAGGGTTGGAATGACAAATCGTCGCGAACATGCGCCCGACGCTGCATCAAACGAAGTCGTCTGGGAATTTTTCAATTACTTTCTGAAGCGACAGGTTTCAAAAAAGTAGAATTTTTCATGCGCAACTTCAATATTGCCACTATGCAATTTGCTTACGGGGTAACATCGCAATTACAATGGTGCCTATCGCTGACAAAATAATTAAAGCTGTGAACCCACTGCTATAACTGCCATACCGGTCACGAAGTCCACCGGCGAGGATGGGACAAAATGCTTCAGCCAGTCCGTCGACAGTCAGAACCAATCCCATTACACGACCCATGATCTTTACACCGAATAATTCGGCGGCCATCAAAGGAATAATCATATAATCACCCCCGAGGCCAATACCGAATATGATCGCAAAAAGATAAACGATGCCTGGGGTGGTAGCATAATAAAGCAGCAGGATAGAAATGGTGACGAGTGAATAAATGAGCATCATCACATACTTCTTCGGATAGCGGTCCGCTAACCATCCCATTAATAAACGGCCAACTATACTGGCTCCCAATACCATCGAAATAACGTTTGCGGCGTGCCCCTGAGAATATGCCAGGTCCATACTAAAAAATAGTTTGAGGTTCTGGCTCACCCCTGCCACAGTTCCAATCGAACACATACTGCCAATAGCCAGTAAATAGAATGAAGGAGTTTTCAGAATAGTTTTGAACGGCACCCCTGGACTTGCAACGCTGTCGTCTTTTTGTTTTCCCTCAGGATTTTCCTTAACCAGAAGGGCCATCGGAAGCGCAATAACGATCATGAGAAGACCTAATACAGCCAGAGAAGATCGCCAGCTCATTTGGAGATTCAGCCATTTTGCAATGTGTGGCACCAACATTCCCCCAACCCCAATGCCCAGGTATGCAATACCCATTGCTTTGCCCCTCGACTTGTTGAACCATCTTGAGGTCAACACCTGGTTTGGCAATGGCCCTCCGCACATATACCCTAACGACATCAATAGATAAAATGAATAAAATTGCCACAATGAAGTCATCGTGCTGAGACTCGCGACAGCTACGCCTGCAAACAGGATTCCGGCGATCATTAAACGCCTGGGGCCAAAACGGTCAATAAACCATCCTGCCGCAAAACCGAATAGAGGGCCAATAATAACTTTTCCGGCAAGATTACCCGAAGTGACTGTTGCCCGCGACCATCCAAAATCCTTCACCCAAAAGTCGAAAAAGAATGGAATGCCATAGAACATAATCCCAACAATCGAAAACAGGCTGAGAAAACCGGTAGCCGCCACCGTGTATTGGGCTGAATTCAATTTTTCGTTTTGCATTTTAAGGGAGCAGTTTTTTAAATGCTATGTAATCTTCCATTAATTGTTCCAACAAAGTGCACTTCATGACAGCATAATTTTTTTGATATGGTATGCTATAATCTTGAAATAGTAAGGCCGCCGTCTACCATGAAAACCTGACCAGTCGAGTATGGAAAACTTCCGTCTGCCAGGGCTCCCACACACTTCGCAACATCATCCGGCTGACCCCACCTTTTTTGCACACAGAGGCCCTGATCAATCAAGGTATCGTATTTTTCCTTTGCTCCCGATGTCATGTCTGTATTGATTATGCCCGGACGAACCTCATAAACAGGAATGTCAAATTCACCCAAACGAACAGCAAAAAGTTGGGTAGCCATGCTGATTCCAGCTTTAGAAATACAATACTCACCGCGGTTTATCGAAGCCACTGTGGCTGAAATCGAAGAAATATTGACTATACTTCCCGCAAAATCCGGGTCCGATCTTTTTTGCTCAATCATCCAGTTTGCCACATCCTGGGTTAAAAAATAATTCGCTTTCAGATTAATGGAAATCACCTCATCAAAACTTTCTTCGGTTGTGTAGAGTATGTCACGCCTTTCCCTTGGCGCGATACCCGCGTTGTTAACCAGTATATTTAATTTTTGAAAATGCCCTTTGACCCGCTCCAGTATTTTTTTCCTTTCGGCTGTTACAGAAACATCGCCCTGACAATAGATCACCTCCGCCCCAATGGACTTGATGCTTTCCACAACTTCGGCAACGGCTTCCGCCGGCTTTACACCATTGATGGCGATATCAAAACCCTGAGAGGCAAGCTGTTTTGCGATCCCCAAACCAATGCCTCTGCTGCCGCCCGTAACTAAGGCTACTTTTTTCATCTGACTGACTTTTATAATTCGGGGACTTCGACCCAACATCTTTTTGCCCAGCTTTCCAATCCTTTTTCTGCAAGTTGTACCCCTTTCGCTCCCTCGCGCAGGTCCCATGGGAAGGGACCTCCGCACACTACATGTTTAAGAAACAGTTCCCATTGTACCTTAAATGCATTGTCATAGTTTTCCTGGTCAGGAACTTTTGACCAGCCCTCAAAGAAATTGATAGGTTGAGGCATATCAGGATTCCACACTGGCTTTGGGGTATTGCCATAGTGTTGGATAACACATTCACGCAAGCCTGCAACTGCCGAACCCTTCGTGCCGTCAACCTGCAGTGTTAACAGGTCATCGCGCCTTACTCTTACTGTCCATGATGAATTGAAATGGGCTATAATGCCATTTTCCAGTTCGAATGTTGCATAGGCTGCATCGTCTGCCGTGCACTTATATACATTGCCGGACTCATCCACTCTTTTATCGATATGTGTCGCGCCGAGGCAGGAGACTGCTTTGACTTTTCCAAACACATCATCCAACACATAACGCCAGTGACAAAGCATGTCCACAATAATGCCTCCGTCGTCTTCCTTCCTGTAGTTCCATGATGGCCTTTGCGCAGGAATGGAGTCACCTTCAAACACCCAATAGCCAAACTCTCCTCTTACCGAAAGTATCTTACCAAAGAAACCCTGTTGAATAAGACGCTTTAGTTTTAAGATACCGGGTAGCCACAGTTTGTCCTGCACTACCCCGTGTTTTACTCCTTTGTCTTTACAGAGCTGATACAATTCCATCGCCTGCTTTGTATCAACAGCAACCGGCTTTTCGCAATAGACGTGCTTGCCTGCCTTTACTGCTTTGCTAACGCCATCTGCCCTTCTTCCGGTAGTTTGCGAATCGAAGTAAACTGTATAATTCGGATCAGACAAAGCCTGATCAAGATCGGTGCTCATTTTATTCAAGCCAGACATCGTACAAAGCTGTCGTAATTTGTTTTCATCACGACCAACCAGCAATGGATCGGGCATTATTGTCTCACCGGAATTTATTTTTACCCCTCCCTGTTTTATTATTTGCACAATAGAGCGCAATAAATGTTGGTTGGTACCCATCCGCCCGGTCACCCCATTCATAATGATGCCGATTTTATGCTCTTTCATATGCTGATAGTTACTGAAGTAATATTAAGAATGTTCCTTGTATGCCTTAATGATATTCTTGAGAAAATCCGATTGATCGCTGTTCCAATATATGTTTGAAAAAATTTCCACCTCATTAAACCCTTTGAATCCGGCCTCCTCGACCCATGACCTGATCTGTTTTATGGGAATGCATCCTTCACCCATCAACCCCCTGTCCAGCAATAGGTCAGTTGTGGGCACTTTCCAGTCGCAGATATGAAACGCCATCAGGTTCCCGTTCTCTCCGCATCGTTTTATTTCTTGTTCCAAAAAAGGATCCCACCAGAGGTGATATACATCCACAGCAACGCCAACCCATGGCGAGTCAAGCTTCTCGGCCATATCGTTTGCCTGCGCCAGTGTGTTGATGGCTGAACGGGTGTCAGCATACATCGGATGCAGCGGTTCAATGGTCAGTCTTACACCTGCCGCCGATGCCGCGGGAATAACGGAAGCGATACCATCATAAATCTGTTTTCTTGATTCTTCCAGCGGCAACGAGGGATCAGCGCCGCAAACCAATACGAGCATGTCTGTGCCAAGTTCTGCGGCTTCATCAATGGCCTTTTTGTTGTCATCAATCGCCGTCTTCCTTTTGCTTAATTCCTTATGAGGAAAAAATCCTCCCCGACATAGCGATACGATGGTCAAACCAGATTCGCGCAACATGTTTCCCGTTTGCCGGATATTGGTTTCCTGGATCGCATCACGCCAAACGGTGATACCTTTAATGCCGGCAGATGAATAATGTCTTGCAGCTTCTTCAATTTTCCACGGCCTGGTTGTAATCGTGTGGATGCATAAGTTCGAAAGATCCGTATGAATTATCGCGCTCATCTAGATATTGAAAAAAGTATGATAAGGCTCATTGTTAATAACCCGTTGCAGATAGAGAGCTGCCTCTCGGGCATGGTAGTCTCCCCACATACTTGATTCGCCGTTAGGGACCTTGCTTCCGTCAGGCACATGATCCCATCCGTTCGGACGGTGATAAACCGAATGTAATAACAACCCCTGGTGGTTCGAACCAGTACTCAAATACGGTTCGTCAAAAATAGTTTTCGAAACAGTCAGTCCCGCCTGCCAGTAACGATTGCCAGCGTCAGTTTCTCCCTTTGCCTGGAGATATCTTCCAAATCTCAAAAGCCCCTGAGCTGCAATCGCAGCAGCCGAGCTGTCAACGGGCTCAAAATCATTAAACGGGTCGGCTGGTTTGTTTAGATAGTCCCCCAGTTTGTATAAGTTGGGAGCCCCGGTATCCCAATAGGGAACGCCATCAGCCGGAGTATTGTCAATGTAAAAATCACAGGTTGCTTTCGCGCCCCTGGTTAGAAACGACAAAATATTTTCTTTCCCGGAAAATGCCTCGAGATCAGCTTCGCCGACAGTATCAAACCATTCAAGCTGTTCCGCAAATCCACACATTGCCCATGCAAGACCCCTTGTCCAGGTAGTGAACCCGGTATACCCCTGCTGTGAATTTGGACAGCGAAAATTGCCGTCCGTAACGTTGAAGATGCTTTCATGTGCGGTACGTCCCCACACATCATAGGTGTCACGACCCTCACCATAAAAAACAGAGTAATCAGCAGTGGCTTTCAAGTGTTGAACGGCCCTCTCCAGCAGGCTGATCCGAACGTCGCCTTCGGACTGAAGAAGATGACCCAATCGATGGCTGAGAATAAGTGGACGTATGGAACGAATCGTGTCAACGAAAAGGGAATGCGGGCCATTGAAGGAATGAATAAATCCACCGCCCCGGATTTTCGTCCACCTGTTCGCCTGAACGGCACCTGAGATTTTTAATGCCAATACATAGAAGTCCCGTTCCCACTCATTAAATTGAATTTTGCCTTCGTGCATGAGGCGCAGCAGGTTTCCGTAAGTGCTGACGTTATTAAATCCATGATCATGCACGCCCGTGTGGCTTATGTGGAGCGCCATTGAGGCAACAGTTTGCCGGCGGCCCGATTCCAGTGCCGACTTTTCGCCCGTGGCATCGTATTGTAAAATTGCAGAGCCGTATTGAAACCCCTGTGTCCATTCTGTCCATCCTCGGGTGGTATATTGGCCTTTGATAGTAAAAACTGGAGAACCTTTTGAAACGTCATAGTTCCTTTCAATAAGTTGATTTTTTTCCGCAGACAGCGACCAGAATCTTTTTAGCGTTTCGCTCAGATCAGATGGCTTTATCTTCTCGTTTATTTTTATCATGGATTTTTTTAAGGATCATAACACCATTAGAAAGAGTGCCATTACAGGGCAGGATCTCAGCCTGTTTCCCCGATGTCTCCCGCTTCAAAGTAAGCAATGTTCCAATTCTCACCTAAATCCGATAAAAAACTTTCACCCGACTATCGTTTTTCATCATAGTTCCACAAAACGATCATTAATGGATTTTTCAAGTCAGGGTTACTCCTCCAATGTATATTCACCTTAAGCGCCATCCCGCTTCGGAAATGAAAATGCATATGGTATTTCCTGACCTCTCAAAGTCATAGATGCTGAATTCAAACCGTTCATCAAAGGCAGACTGGTTGCGAGAAAAGCGGAAAAAGTTTTTTCACAGAATCCCTAAAAACAAATAATTATTTTTTTGAATTAAACACTTGTGGAGAAGCGATTGGAATAGAAAGAATCCTGTATAGTGGTTGTCCAGTCGGCTCCCAGATACTTTCGCGGACGTAAAGATTAGGTTCAATGAAAGCGGCGCAGCCACACTATCCGGGGCTTTCCCGCGATCAATACATGAAAGAAATGAAATACAGCAGGTGATTAAGACAATCGGAAGCCGACATATCACTGCCATGGAGTAGCCCTCCATTCTACTGTTCCGTTGTGCTTATGCGGCGCGTCGGGGTTGGCGTCCCACCAAACCCGGCTCAAAAGATCATCCTTTCCACCCATTACGGTTATTGCATCCGCATGGTTCACACTGTTTACCAAGCCTTCCGAGGCCGGGTAGTGTCCTCTCCTGATAGAAACTCCTTTTAAAGGGGTACCACCATCGTCCGGTACCAGAACCCTTGGATAACCTGTTCGTCTCCATTCGCTCCAACCCTCTTGCCCATTAAAGAAAAGTCCGACAAGTTTCTGGTTCATGATTTGTTCAAGCTTTTCCTCGTCCGAGCCGGTCAGATCTGCAGTTGGAGATCCTAAGAAATTATCAACTTCTTCCTGTGTGATCTGCTTGTATTCAATATAATTATTGATGTCAGTGTCCGTCCAACCGGGCCTGATTATAGCTTCCACCTTGGCGAGCTGCCCTTTAGTTCTATCATAAAACTCCTGCAACTCGATGACAGAAACTTCCAGGCCCTTTTTATAATAGGTTTCGGGGTCCCCGCTTATCAGATCGAACAAAGCCGCTTCAGATAAGGCAAAGTACATTTCTGAAGGGCGTAAAATTGGTCTTTCGATAACTGGCACGTACCAAAAATCACTCCGGGTTGATATAGATGCGAACCCGTATGGATACCTGTTTTCTATGGGAGTGCTTCCAAAAAGTGGCATTCCGCGATATCCAAAATAGGGCAGCGGTGGATCCAGACTGGGCGGCCATGTTGCATAAGCCGTGTCTGCAATAATCTTCGTTCTCGGGTCTACAGGATCGTGCGAACTGCCATTGGTGAGAATATCCAATATAGTTTTTGCTACAAGATTTGCTTTTGAATTAGGGTCGGTGCCGTAGTTCAGCAACCACGCATACTCGGGGTTCCAATGACTTGACATGTCATCGGATGCAAAAAACAACGCCTGTTCGCTCGTGGTCGTTATTAAATCCACCTCCGTGAGGTCGCTCATGTTGGCCTTAGCTAATTCAGCATCGGCATAACGCACCCGTAAAGCCAGTCTGAGCCGGAGCGAATTTGCAAATTTTTTCCATTTATCGATGTCGCCATGATAAATCAGATCCGCATTGCCGTAACTCTCTTTGGCGGGATCCAGTTGAGCCACTGCCTCTTTGAGCTCCTTGAGCAAATCCTCATAGATCGTTTTTTGTGAATCATATTTTGGATGAGTTACGGCTTCTTTAGGTGCCTTGTTTGCATCGAAGTAGGGAATATCTCCATAAATATCGCTGCACTGAGAAAAGATCCAGGCCTTCATGATCCGGGCTATGCCTAATTTATTTGCGAGTGCAGGGTCGTCAGTTGTTTTCCGGATAATAGCACCCAGGTTATTTGTTAAAGCTGTATACGTTGCTGTCCAGGGCTGATCATAAAAAAAATCCGAGAAAGGCCCGATGTCCGTTCTGACGGTCATGCCGCTATAAACCTCCGCGTATTCAAAATACAATCCGTTTCCAGCATTTATTTGAACGTTCGTCAATAACAATTCGGGGGTAACCAATTCCTCTGGCAGCAATGTGGGATCGGTGTTTTTTTCTTCGAAGTTTTTGGTACAAGCGTCAAGTGCCGTCATGCAGACAAGCAAAATGCTTAACCATATTAGTTTTTCCACTTGTTTCATAATTCAGAAATTAGTTGTTGGTTAAACAGGGCTTTAAAATGTAAAGTTCAGGTTCACACCATAGCTTCTTGTCGTGGGCATGCTTAGGGCCTCGACTCCTGTTGCGCCAGCAGAAGTGTTCAGGTTTGTCTCGGGGGAGATGCCCAAACCGTGCATGTGCTCCTCGAGATAAAAAAGATTTCTGGCCACGATTGAAAATCTGCAGGTGGAAAATTTAATTCTCTTTAAAAATGAAGTTTGAAACGTATACCCCAGTATCACTTCACGTAACATCACATAACTTCCATCCAAAACAAATTCTTCCCCTATCCCGCTCCACGCCCGATTCGCCCATGCTGTTTGCCGGTCCACCGTTTTGGCATTTGCTTCATATTTTATTTCGCTGCCATCCTGCACCTCCACTACACCAGGCAGAGGTTCCGAGTGTTCCCCGTATTGAGTGGTAAATGCTGCAATTCCTTTCGCTACCATTTGATACTTGCTCGAAGAGGTGATCTTGTTGCCCTGAACAAAATCAACCAGCGCGCTCAGCGTAAATCCTTTGTAAGAAACGGTGTTGTTCAGACCACCAATCCATTTTGGCGTGACGTTGCCCAGCACTTTTACAGTATCCTCCCTCAGATACGCGCCTTCGGGCCCAACTATCTTCTGGCCGTCCGGTGCTCTTTTATATGCATAGCCAATAATATTTCCAAATGCCTGACCCGTGCGCGCTTCTATACTATTCGGATATGAGGTATACAGCGGATAGGTTTCGATACCCGGTGCCAGCTCTATGATCTTCGACTTGTTTCTTGCATAGTTGAATGTTACATCCCAGCGAAACCCACTTCTTGACTCCACCGGCCTTACATTCAAAGAAATTTCAACTCCTTTATTTTCTATGTTACCGGCGTTTACAACTTTTGTGGTATATCCGCTACCGGTAGATATTTTAACCGGCAGAATTTGATTCAGGGTATTGCTTTTGTAATAAGTCGCATCTACGCCTATTCGCCCATGAAAAAACCTGAGGTCCGCACCGATCTCAGTGGATTTTTTTAATTCGTTCTTTAAGTCGAACAAGGCGACAGTGTTGCTTTGATACGCAGACGATTGGCCATTATATGGCTCTGAATAAAAATAAAACCCGGCCTGTGTGAGGTAAGGTGCGGCGTCGTTTCCGGCATGTGCATAAGACACACGGGCCTTTCCAAAGGAAAGGATCTTTGGATCTATACTGAAAGCATCAGTAAAAATAAATGAGCCGCTGATGGAGGGATAGATAAATCCATAATTGTCTTTTCCGAGGGTAGACGACCAGTCTTTTCTTCCGGTGAAATCCAGAAAAAGGAAATTCTTGTAGCCGATTTCTCCCGATAGATAAACAGATTGGTTTTCCCTTTTTACGTCGGAATAAAATGGCGTTACGTTTCTTGCATTACTCACGTCATAAATGCCCGGAACCTTAAGAGAACGGGCGTCCCAGCTTTGCCTCCGGTAATTTCTGGTGGAAATTGAACCACCAAGCGAAAGGCTGGCGCTGAAATTTTTGAAGAGATTATTCTTTGCTGCAGAAAGCAATACATCGCTATTACTTTCCCTGGTAAAATATCCATCATCGATCAGGCGTCCTTCCTGGTTACCATATTTTGCGCCGACCGGCCATATCTCTCTCCTTCGTTCGTTGTACAGATCCATTCCCGATCTTGCCATGAGACTCAGCCAATCGGTAAACTGATATTTTGCCGAGATAAAACTTACCATCCGGTCCCTGGTGGCATTGTTTTTAATTTCATTCATCAAGTAGTAAGGATTGTAAGAAACACTTGGAAACTGACCTTCCATTCCCGTCTTTTCATAGTATTCTTTGAGAAACTCCAGGGGAATATAACGTCCCATCGTTGAAAGATTCCAGACATAATTTTGAAATGAGGAGCCCAGTGTAGGAGTGTTTTTCAGTTCCTTATGTAAGTAATTCACCTTACCATCAAAGGATAACCTGCTGGTCATTTGCGTCGACACGCGAAGCGAGACGGACTGGTGATTTTCGTGGTGTTTGGGTGTGATCCCGTCGATTGTTGTGTTAGAAATCGACAGTCTTGCCGTGGTTTTTTCACTTCCGCCCGACAATGACACCGAGTTAGCGGTCACCACTCCGGTTTCCCAGAATTTTCTTACGTTGTCTTCTGGTTGCGGCAGAAGCTGGAACGTGGTAGGCGATGTACCGGGAAGAACAAATGGATTTACCAGTAAACGACCATCTAACGGAGGACCAAGACTTTCGGGCTGTCCCGACACCGGAATTGTTTCATAATTGGTACCGTCGATTTCAACAAACCCTCCGTAAATATTTGCGTCTTCGTAACCTGGCCCATACTTATTTTGTACACGCGGAAGCTGATTTATTTTGTCGATGGTCACATTTGAATTAACCTCGACACCAATTCCTCCGCCTGTCTTGCCCGATTTCGTGGTAATAATTATCACACCGTTGCTCCCCCTTGACCCGTAGAGTGCAGTTGCATTGGGACCTTTCAGAACGTTCATGCTTTCTATATCCTCCGGGTTGATATTACCAATCCCATCGCCATAATCGTGGCCGTCTCCAAAAACCTGGGCTTCGTTAAAACGGGAATTGTCCAGGGGAATACCGTCAACCACATATAAGGGTTGGTTTTCGTTGGTCACCGAACTTATTCCTCGTATAATAACTTTGCTCGACCCGCCTTTGCCGGCGGCGGGAAGAGAAACCTGCACACCAGCAATCTTCCCTGTCAGATAGTTCGCAATGCTTATATCCCTGGCATCCGTTAAATCTTTTTTTGCCAGTTCCTGAGACGCATAACCTACCGTCCTTTTTTGCTTGGTGATGCCCAAAGCCGTAACCATTACCTCGGAAAGTTGTTTGTCGTCAAGGACCATTGTTATATTAATTTCCGGTCGATTCCTAATGGCCAGCTCTTGTTTCACATAGCCGGTAGAAGAAAAAACAATAATTGCGCTTTCCTCCACATTTTTTAATGCAAAATATCCGTCGTCATCGGTAGTAGTTCCCCTTTGTGTTTTATTAATTGACACAGCCGCGACCAGGGGTTCGCCTTTTTCGTTCACTACACGGCCATGAATGTCTATCACGGGTGGTGAAGAAGTATTATCCGACCCATCATCATCCTGTTTGTTGGCGGGGTCCGCAACTGCGGCAGCTTTACGGGATATGAAGATTGTTGTATTCTCGATGGAATACTCAAATGGTTGCCCGTTCAGCACCTGCTGAAGAAAGCCCTCCAACGGAATGTTTGTGGCTTTGATACTTACGGGCCGCGCCTTTTCGAGATGATCGGCGTTGTACATAACTGCATAGCCGGTCTGCCTTTTGATGACCGAAAATACTTTTTCCAGAGAAACATCTTTTCCGCTGAAAGTGATCCGTTGGGAGGCACTGGTTGCGGAAACGTGCAATGAGATAATAAGCAGTAGCGCGGAAGTTAGTTTCACAAGTAAATAACTTTTAGCGGTGCGATGTCTTCCGGTTTTCGGGGAAGTCATCACTAACACAGTTTTGGTAGAGAGCCACCGTCCAGGTCGTTGTTTGGCGGGAACAGCCACAACGGCAGCGTCATTACAAAGAGCGTTTTGCATAACTTTGTATTGTTTGGGTGAATGAATAAGCAGTCTTCCTCGACTATTTTGTTCGGGCTACCCAAACGCCGGCCAGAGGTGTCGTAAGCACTTCTGGCTTTTGTATTAAGTAACATTATCGACCTCATCACTAACAGCGACATCGAGATTGCACGCAATGACTCATAGTGAATCGGGAAGGCGCGAAGTTTTACGTCTTAGCGTTCACCTCGCGCCTCTGTGTGAACCATATTCCAATGGAATCAGAGTGTAAACTATTTTAGATAGGATTGTGGGTTTCAATGGCGGGCCGGATCAGTTGTTGACTTTACATCATTAGTAATAAACAATTTCTTCCCTTCAATTCGGAAATTCACGCCCAGTTGACCCAAGCCTTTCAGCACCTGGGACAAGCTCAGGTCACGTTTCATTTCTCCACCCAGCTTGATATCGGGAACGCCCTGCTCATACACAATCTCCACATCATACCATCTTGAAAGATGAATCAGCACGTGGGAAAGCGGCGTGCGGTTAAAAGCGAAAGAACCATTTTTCCAGGCCATTACCTGTTCGATATCTATATCGCCCGCAACTTTAAGCGTCTTTTGAGAAGATGGAGCCACGGAATTTTCCAGTTGTGCTTGTTGTCCTGGTTTAATTACGACGTGCTTGTCATGGAATTTAACCTTTACACTGCCTTCGAGTAAAGTGGTCCTAATAGTCGTCTCATCATCATAAGCATTGAAATTGAAGTGCGTTCCTAAGACTTCTACTTGTACATCGCCCTTGCTGACAATAAACGGCATTGATGCATCATGAGCCACTTCAAAATAGGCTTCACCGGTTATGGTCACCCGTCTTTCTTTCCCAACAAAGGAAACTGGATAAGTAACAGAACTCCCGGCATCCAGCCACACACGGCTTCCGTCTGATAATGTCACAAAAATCACCTTACTTCCACGAGGGTTGAGCAATGTGTTGAACTGCAGCTCTTTTATCGCCGAACCTGTTACTGGTTGGTATGAGATCTGACCGTTAGCGAGCTTTACGAGTTTTATGTTGCCTTGCTTTGCCAGTTCCCCATTCACCACGCTATCGAGGAAAACTTTTTGCCCATTGGCAAGAGTAATGGTGGCACGGTTGCTGGCCGGAGCATTGATGTCATTTGATGATGCTCTCTTTTGGCTTGTTGTCGCGACACTTTGCTTCTTTTGAGTATCCAGGGACAATACAAGGGCCGATCCGAGGCCAAGAACAATTAGTACTGCCGCCGCATAGCGAACCCACTGTTTGTTAATACTGTATGCAGGTAACCTTGAGACAGCCGCATTTTGTTTTCTGCCCTGCAAAATCTTTTCATACAGACTTTCCCAATCCACCGCGGATACTTTATCGGTGCTGGCAAATTGTTCCGTCAGTTGTTGTATATGAAGTTTGACGAGAGAGGGATCGCCATTGTTAGCCAGCCAGTTAAAAAGTTCCTGTTCTTCAGCGGCCGTTGACTGGCGGCTGATCCAGACTTGCAGCAAATAAGCTACCCTTTCGTCAGTTAACGACATAATTTTCAAGTGTTGACTAAATAATGATGAGTAAGTGATACAGAATGTACTAGTCCGGGAGCAAAAAAATTATTGATTGCTCCAGATAATTGCCCAAATAACGGCTGAGGCGCCTTTTTTGAAGGATTGCCGGATGAATTCAAGAGCCTTGGCAAGGTGGTTTTTCACTGTATGAGGTGAGATATTCAGCTTTGACGCAATCTCTTCACGGCTAAGCCCTTCATGTTTGCTAAACCGGTAAATCAATTGTTGCTGGCGGGGCAACTTGCCGACAATGACTTGTAGCAGGTTGCTTTTTTCTTTTGCAAGCAATAATTCTTCGACCATGCTAGGGTCCTGTTCTTCTGATTGTTCGGAAATTCTCTGTTTCATCTGCCTTTCGAGAGCGAGTTTCCGAAAATGGAAATAAATCGAGTTGTGAAGTATAGCAAACAGGTAACCGACAGGATTGATGGCCTCACCGACTTTCACCCGCTTATTCCATAGAGCGATAAATACTTCCTGCAGTATTTCCTCTGCAGCATCACCTGAGCGCGTAATCCTGAGGGCGGTGGCATAAAAGGGATTTTTGTACAAATCATAGACGGCCCTAAAGGCAGTTTCATCGCCTTTGGAAACCTGCATTAGCAGTTCTTTTTCAATATTGTTATCTGTGGAATGCAAAGTCGTAGTCCTAATAAAAGTAACAACAATTTTCTAAACCTGACACACAAGACATGAACCTTACGGTTCAAAGACGCAGAATTAATTGAGGACCACATTGATAACAATTTTATACTTTGGTGCCACAGAATTGTCTAATTACTGCCGGCAGAAAAATAAATCCGCGATCATTAAGGAATTAAAAATTACCACTGACTGCATTTCTAAACCAGGTCAGGAAGTTTGCGGAGTGAGCGCGTTGACCTTCATTTTTGCAGAGGTGCAGGCGGTGAATAATCCGTAATAGCTAATCCGGATGGAAACGTGTATAAAAAAAACGAAGCGCATCAATTTGCAAAATTGACCTGATCATTTAAGTGGCCTTCCCATAAAAACAATAGATCGTGAAACACAAAATCAAGCTATTCATTATTTTCCTGTGCATTATCACACCACATCAAATCTATGCTCAAACACGATCTCTGCCAGCAAAATTGCCGAGCCTGCCCGCGAGATATTTTGATTTACTGGAAGCTGGCCTTGCCAGGATCGAAGCCAAACTAAATGCAGATCCCAACCCCACTCTTCGATCGCTTGAAAAAGGGCAGGCGATAGGACATTTTCCACATGCGGTAATAGTTCCCGCAGTTCTTTACTCAAAAAAACATCCTTCCAACAAACATTTTGGTGATAGCAGCTTGTTGCGTCTGGCTAAACGAATAGGCGATTTATTGGTCAGCGAATATAATAGTGGAAATTACAATTCACGCTACGACAACGACTGGGACACATACATGTGGCTGGAAGCATACCGTCTGCTAAAAAACGACCTCGGGGAAGATAGACGCAAACGTTGGGAAAAAGCCATATTTGAAAATGTTCAGATGCTTGAAGCGCCACTCATAAAGTATCAGGATTATCCCTGGTATAATGCTCCTTTCATTACCACTTCACCAAATCACTATGCGATCTACAGCGGGCTCTTGCTTCTTGGTGGCAAAGTATTTAACAAACCCGAATGGATAAAATTGGCCACCAAGGTGTTTCATCGCTTTTGTGTTCGTGAGCAAACCATTGATGGCTATTGGGGCGAGCATAGTCAGGCAGGTCCAACGACGGGATATAACTATGTTACCGTAACGCAGATTTCTTTGTACTATGAATACACAAAAGATCCCGAGGCACTCAGAGCGCTAAGACGCTCAACCAATTTTCATAAATTTTTTACCTACCCTGATGGAACACCTGTTGAGACCATTAACGATCGCAATCGCGACTGGGGAGTTTCTGTGTGGGGCCATTTTGGATTTTCCAATTTTGAAGATGGCAGGCGATATGCCGAATTTCTTACAAACTTCCAATCTGCTATCGGTGACACCGTTTCTTATGGAGGAGACATACAGACGCTGGGACGGATTGCGCAAAATCTGATTTATTATCACGCGGGCGCCGTGGGAGTTATCCCGCAAGATCAGGATGAATATGTTCACCAAATGAAAGTGCCAGCAGGCATTCGCAAAACCGGCCCCTGGGTAGTGACCTATTCCGGAATAATAGCTCCGCAGGTCACTTTAAATAATTTCTTTTTGGACCGCCAGGGCAACCTCAGCGTTTACAATAAAAAAACGGGACTGATCATCACGGGTGCAAATTCAAAACGACAACCTGGGCTGGCAACTTTCACAGAAAAAATTAAGTCAGACAGTATTCACATGCCTGTAAGCAGCAAACTTCAGATGGGCAGGAAAGGGGATACCCTGTCACTTGCCTATAATGTATTTTTTGCGTCTGTTGAAGTGCCCACACCAGATGAAAAAAAATTTTGGCTGAATATCAAGACGTTCTACAAATGGGGAGAAGCGACAAATGAACTGCACCTTCAGTTAATGCTCAAAAATGGCCAGGAGCTTACTACGGGATCCGGAAAGAAAATTACTCTTGGTGAAAGTAAACTCGATCTTGGGGACGAAGACTTGGGCGGTTCGTTGACACACAATGGTTGGACGATGAACATTCCCCCCGGTATTCGCCTGAGCTGGCCCGTTTACCCTTTCAATCCTTACAAGGATGCACCTGAAACAAATATTTCCAAGGCCATCGGGCTTCTCACTTTGCCGCTTCAATTAAAAGATGAAAACTTTTTATTTAGTATCGAGGTTAATTAATAAGCAATGGTAAGACCTGCCACGGGACAGGAGAACTCTTCCAAAGTCATAAGAGCGGTATCCGGGTTTTCAATTTTTGTTTCCAGATTTCTGAAATTCCTGTATATTGATACTGATAAATTGTATACTCACAATGAATAAGAAGGGGCCCATTGTAATTTTAGAAGACGATGTGGAAGATCAGGAATTTCTTTCACAAGTATTCCTGGAGTTAAAACAGCCTAATGAGGTCGTATTTTTCAGCGATGCTCCCTCCGTATATGACTATCTTTTGACAACCAAGATCCAGCCATTTATTATCATCTCGGAAGTTAGTCTGCCAGGCATGTCTGGGCTGGAACTGCATGAGAAAATATTCCACGATTCAAAATTAAGAGCAAAGGGTATCCCTTATCTTTTCATGACAACCGGTAACACTAAAAAAATGATTGAGCAGGCCTATGGGTTGTCGGTTCAGGGATTCTTTCGCAAACCGCACAGTTTGATGGAA
The DNA here is from genome assembly GCA_963808065.1 of uncultured Chitinophagaceae bacterium. Taxonomy (GTDB): domain Bacteria; phylum Bacteroidota; class Bacteroidia; order Chitinophagales; family Chitinophagaceae; genus Flavitalea. Next base: position 1,482,282 of record CAWEEK010000001.1, on the reverse strand, counting down.
TGGAAAAATGTAATGAAAAAAGTCCTCGACTATTGGAATGTAAGTCTCACTGTCGAAGACAATTGAGTCCGGGCAGTCACCTATTCACCAAAGAAATCATTCACCTCATCTCCCAGCCGTTCCGGTATTGGAGATTCCCATAATAGAATCCGATTAGCATTATTTGTCAGCCGAACCCTGGACCACATGCTGATATTAGACGCAGTTCATCAGTGTATCCTTTACAAAAAACCACCTGGCACTGTCAGAATTAATAGACTTAGTCAAAGATCAATTCAATTATCATTTTTGTACAACACAAAAACTGTTTCCCTCTGGATCAACTAAAACAACATAGTCGGCTGAAGGCTCGTAGTGCCAGTTTTCTTTCCTGGTTGCCCCTATTTGGAGGAGCCTGTTTACTTCAAATTCCTGATCGTCGGTAAAAAGATCTATATGGTGTCTTCGGGGTTTGGTTGACGTAATCAGTTTCAGTGATAACTGTATCCCCTTGCCCTCCCTCGGAATGAGCATCGCCCAGTCATCCGAGGCCTCTCCCTTAAGCTTGTAATCTAAGGCCCTGCTCCAAAACTCGACTGCAGCTTTGATATTACGCACACCCCATACAATTGACCCGATCTGTAATGCCATGGATGAAAGGAGTTTAATTAATAGCTCTTGTACAAACTCGGTTTTCTCGCGAATCTACTTTCAAAAGTATAATCCGAATTTCAAATATATTGCATGATCTGTGTTTAGTACATTTAACATGGCTACATAGAGTTTCGACCGGCACCGTGCGTCTATCTGCCTCACCAAACTATTTGCTAAATATGAATATCAAGCATTCATTCCTGAAGATTATTTTAATTGTATTGCCGGTAACTACTTTTAGTCAATCGGCCGATTGGACAGTCAACGAAAAAGGAAATTATCAAAATATCAGATCTATTTGCGAATATTATCAGCATCGCACTTATGATTCTACTCAAAGAAATTTTGTTTTTGACAAATTCGTCTATTTCGATAACATCCTCAACGATACCTCAGTCCAAAGAATGCAGTCCAGGTTACCAAAATTCGATGGGTTCTTTTCTCTTCTCCTTCATTTTGTGGATTCGGTTGGCATTGAAAACCTGGACGCAAAGCCTACTCGCTATTTTAAATCCCACGAAAAATATTTTCTGCCATTCAGTTCTGGTCGGGAACTACAGGAGGTTTTACCAAACTGCCTAACCTACTTCGATAAACGACGGCCAGATGTTCCGCTCGGAACTTTGCTATTCGAAGAGCGCACCCATAAGATCTATGCCTGGATACTCCTTTCGCAGGCGGATTACTACTACTTTCTGACATTTAACTTATTGTAACCTGGCGGTACGTTCTGGAATTTGGTCGGGATAACGAAATCTTTCCGAAGGAGTCGAAGTAAGCACGTTTACATACCACGTCAGACGGAGGAAGTTTCTTTCCCGCCACCTATGTCATTTCTTCCTTCCATAACGTAACAAAACCACCCCACATTCAAAAGGTTCACATCTCTCAAGTGTCAGCTTTAAATCGGACATTAATGGATTGAATGTTTGTTTTCCATTTCCAATCGCAACAGGATTTACCAGTAAGTATAACTCGTCCACCAGATCAAGTTGTATTAAAGATGATACAAATGATTCCCCGCCATAGACAATGATGTCACTTCCTTCTTTGTTTTTCAAAGCCTCTATTCCCTCTTTTATCCCGCCGCTGATAACTGTTGCATTTTCCCATTCGCTTTTATGAAGTGTATTCGAGAAAACAGCATTTGGAATGCCTGATAATAATCTTCCAAGTTCATGCTCACTTTCATTGGGATTGGCTGCTACATCAGCCCAATAGGGAATAAAGCCCTCAGCTGTCTTTCGTCCGTGTAAAATGCAGTCAACATTCTTAAGGTTTTCAATACTAAACTTTGACATTCCGCTATCCCATTTGTTGTCAAGCGAAATATTCATTTGAACCTTCAACTTTCTCATCCTTTTTATTTTAGTTGTAATACATCCCTTTCAATTGCAGGTACAAAAGTGCGAGACAGACGCGAGACTGATGATGTATGGTTATGACAATAATAGGGTGTTTTGCGACACCCTATCTCAGGTCGGCAACTAGTTCAGTCTGAGAATTACTGCCAGCAGCACACACACAAAGCTGGCAATCATAAAACCGCTCCTCAACCAAAAGGCGTTTACGACGCGGGATTTTATTTCCTGCACATTATCAGGCAGATTTGATAGGTCCCAGCTGTGCATTTGTTTATTTAGTGGGTGATTGGTGCTGAATATGAGTACCATGTCGGCGACCAAAATGAACAGAGCAGCGGACAGGAACCAGAATTCCGCTGAATGCCATGATTTAACATGCAAGAGTACCGTCGACAACAAGGTTAGGAAAAGTAGCGGACCAAAAACTTTCATTCTGGCAGCCATATAAAAATCGGTATGCCGCCAGTATTCCGCAAAAGTCTGGTTGCTCATTCTTAAAATAGCGGGGTTGCCGCCCATGATCACAAAGAATCCGGTACCCGCGTAGAAGCCCGTAAGTAGCGTTGAAAGAAACAAACTAATCTCCATTAATATAGCGTCCATTGTTAATTGCTGTTTAAAATTCTTATTAGTGATAGAGTGCAGTTCTGAATAAGTCAATGCAAATCTCCCTAAACCCGAGAAGGTAGAGAATGGTATAATTGTACCACCGCAAGCATTGCGCAGTCAGGTCATGAAGCGTTTATTTAAGTAGATAATGGAGAACACAAGACTCTACAAAAAACCACTACATGATGCAGTGGTTTTCCGTTTGGCTTTTCTTTAATTCCTTATTTCAGGGTCACTACACTCACTGAAAATGGTTTAAGGTTCACCGTGCTGTCGCTGAGCGTTTGAGGTGCAGATTCCTGTTCTATCACCGAACCGTCGACTGATTGTATACTTGCACCGACCACTTCCTTCGGCAGCTGCAGATTCGCTTCCTTGTCCCTCTTATTTATCAAGAGGTATTTTTTCCCTTTGGCCGTATTGAATGCCTGAACGGCGAGCGACGCCTTGAAGCCAGGTGCACCGGGTGTTTCGACAAGTTTGTCGCCGGGGCCGAAATTATCTTTGAGCAATTTCAACACCCAGTACCGGGCATTGGGTTTGGAATTCTTCCAGTTCATCATACTCACGTCGGGAAACTGCGTGGGGTAGCCCACTAACTGCGATTCACCTGCCACGTCAATCCCAACCTTTGTCATTTCCAAATAAAGATATGCATACATGGCGCCGGCCAGGTTCCAGTATTCCATTGGTATTTCACCCTTGTGATCATTGCCGGTGAGAATCACTCCGATCTCATTGATGCAGGTAAACACCCTTGGGGCCAGCCTCTTGCGGATCCCTTCGATGTATCTTACCTTATCCATGAAGCCATAGGCCTGGTCGAAGAAGGAATATTGATACTCATGCAGCGTTTGAGAAGTGTCGGCCATCGTGGCATAAAAGTGATAAGATATGCCCTCCAGTGGTACTCCTTTTTTGTGATGAGCCGGGTTAAGAAAATATTCAAAAAACTCTGGTGAAGAGGAAAAGGCGGTGGATATTCCAATGAACTTTGTGTTCGGGGAGACTTTTTTCATAGCCGTCACAATCGCATCATATCTTTTCGTGTATTGCTCGGGGGTAGTCTCATGTTCCAGGTCAGGTTCATTAAGTACCTCCCAATACGGAATCTTATAGTAATGACCACTTTTGTGGTAGACTCCCAGTTCATCCTTGAAACCACCCTTGGTGTACCATTCCAGAATTCGCGCAAAATAATCACCCAACTCCTTGCAGGTAGTATCCCTCAATTCAGTACCCTGGTTATAGGCCCAGTAAACCTCATCTGGATTTTTCGGATAATCCACACGCTTGTCGTTTCTGAACATCCATGCCGGTATGGTACTGAAATTGATCACAACGGAATGGCCTTCCTGGGCTTTCATGAAATCTGCCATCATGCTGTCCATCTCGGTAAAATCCCAGAATGTTTTGGTTTTTGTAGGCGGTTCCAGCTCGGGCACTACCAAACGTGGATAGGGAAACCAGGGAACATAACGAACAAAATCGGCACCCAGATTTTTTAGGGCTGCAAACGTTCCGTCGTGCATCGGGGAATTAGCACGCAACATCGGATTCACCACAACTTGGAGGGTGGGCGTGGTTTTGGACACTGTTACTGTTTTATTCCAGTCGGCAGAAACTGATACCTGGGCAGCCAGGTTTTCAGAAATGAGGCCAAAGGCAAATGCCAGGAGAGCGAATACAAAATTTCTTTTCATCTTGGACTTCCAATCGTTTAAATCAATACCAATCTAGCCCAATTCAGAATTAACGGGTATCCATTTTTGGCATTTGAAGTGATTTATTTAACCGATCAAAAGGACGAAACTAAACTGCGGTTTACAGAAGTGAGACTTCGCGATAAGTTATTCCAGGCGCGTCACATGTGCGCTGACGGCCGTCCACCGACCTGCTCTTTTTACATAAAGATCAGAATAGACGTTTCTGCCTTTCGCCGATTCCGTTTTTGTTTTGAAAGTAAAGCTGATATAGCCGACAACCAACGCTGTTGTCCCAAATAATTGAATGGAACAGCTATCAATGGTGGCGATTGTTTGATTTTCCGGATTACCAATATTCTTTATCAGATCAGATTTGCTGAGTATTTTCCAATTCGGAGATATCATTCGGAAGTCTTCAGCCAGTATGCGATTCATAGCAGTAGTGTCTTTTTTGGCATAGCTCGCTATCCAGTTTTGGTTGAGACGACTGACTTCCAGGCTATCTTTTTGCTGCGCCATAGAGATAAAAGGAAAAAGCAAGATGGAGATGATAAGAATTCTGCCCATACTCAAATCTAGTTGATTTTGTAAAGAAGCAATAGTCCCGCACCACCGATTGTAAGTGGTGGATTACTCCGTTCTCAGACTGTTTACCGGGTTAGCAGCCGCCGCCCTGGCAGCCTGTATCCCCACGGTAAGAAAGGCGATGAGCAGAGCCACTGAGCCACCCGCAAGGAACATCCACCAGCTAATGTCAGTTCTATAGGCAAAATCCTGTAACCACCTGCGCATGATGTACCAGGCAACAGGCGTGGCAATTGCGATGGCCGTTACTACCAGGATCATAAAATCCTTTGACAGCATGGTGATGAGTCCGGCAACTGAGGCACCAAGCACTTTTCGTATGCCAATCTCCTTCACCCTGAGTCTGGCAAACAAGGCGATCAGCCCAAACATGCCAAGGCTGGCAATGATGATGGTCAGCAAGGCCAGGTAGTTGGTGGCCCGGGATATTCCATCCAGCAAGGCATATTGTTTGCTTACTTTATCCGAAAGCAACTCATAGGAAAAGCTCCTTCTTGCGGGTATTGATTTGAATTCCTTTTCCAGTTTCCTTACCACTGTCATCAAATGACTCTTTTCGGCCCTGACGCTCAGGAAGCCGAATTGAAACGTGGGCTTACCCGAATACCATTGGATCAGCGGAGCGATTTTCTCAGTAAGGTTGCGGTAGTGAAAGTCTTCCATCACACCTGCTACCGTATTAATTTCACCACCGTTTCCCGCAGGCCTGAGTTGCTTTCCCACTGCGGTTGTCCAGCCAAAAGCCTTCATTGCGCTCCTGTTGATATATACTGCATTTGAAAAGGATGCGGCCTTTGCGTCATCAAACTCCCTTCCTTCTACCAATGGAATCTGGAATGTAGACAGATAGCCGGCATCAGCGGGACTTTGTATCAGTGAAACCTTCTTCCCAGAAACCGGGTCGATATAGGTATTGTAGTCATCCCGGTATACTGTGGGTATGGTCCTGTTCACCGATACGGCCTTCACGCCGGGGTCCTGCTTTAGTTCAGCAACAATACTTTGAAGCCGGGTATCGGATGTCGTCGGGTCCTTGAACGAGAGATCGAGGGAAATTACCGCTACATTTTCCTGGGTGAATCCAAGTGCCGCCGTTTTCATGTAACGGATCTGTTGATTGAGGATGATGGTCACACAGATGAGGATAACGGCAAGGGAGAATTGAATAGTAATAAAAACATTTCTGAGAAGGCCATTATCCTGCCTGCGCGTGAGACCCTTTCCCTTGACCGCCTCGGTGATTTTAACGCTGATTAATTTAAGTGCCGGAATACTCGCCGAAACAATGGTGAAGAACAAACCGGTTATTATCATAAATAGTATCACGGGAAATTTTCCCTTCATGCCGGATGTAATTTCACCAAACTGTTCCCCCGCAATATTGTTGATATCGGGTAAAAGCAGATAGTAGAACAAGAGCCATCCGATGATCATCGAAAAAAATATGATGAGTCCGTTTTCCATTCCTAACTGCGCCACCACGCTGGATCTGCTGCCGCCGATCATCCGTTTGATGGCCATTTCTTTTGTCCTCGAATAGCTGCCGGCAGTATTCAGATTGATCAGGTTCACCAGGACAACCAATAAAATAAAGATCCCGGCTGCTATCGCTCCATTCACAACGGCCTTAATAACAGGTGAAGACTCATCGGAAGAAATATCTTTGAAGGGACGGGCAAGGACTTTTACATTTTTATTCTCTTCTGCATAATTGGTTTTTACAATCCGGGCGATCTTGCTTTCCAGAGCCCTGGGATCCGCGTCTTTTCGCAGGCGGAGATAATTTGAAGCAAAAGTGTTGTACCAGTCGGCTCCGGCCCGGAAGTCGGGATTGTCTTCCAACAAAGCGGTTGACAGCAAAACGGTGGGACGGATAGTGGAATTGGAAGGGACTGGGTCGAGCACACCGGTTACTGTTAGTCGCACACTGTCGTCGGCCATAACCACCTTTCCCAAAGGATCTGATTTTCCAAAAAACTTTTCCGCCATTTCGGCTGAAAGCACCAGTGAATATTTATCCTTTATCGCATTTTTTGCATCACCATACCGAAATGGGAAGGGAAAGACGTCGAAATAACCGGGATCGACATATTCCGTCCGCTCCTGAAATTCCTTCCCTTCACAATTCAGCCAGGGATAATTCCATGTTTGAATATGGGTACCCGCTTCAAGTTCCGGGCAATTTCGGATCACCTCTTTCAACAATGGATAAGGCGTCTGCGGATATAGCTGACCATCGGGGGGCTGGCTTTTAAGATAATAAAGTTGATCTATCCCCTTTTGATTGGCATCAAAAGTATAATACTGATAAACCAGGAGAGATAAAGACAGAATGCCAGCAAGGCCTGTTGATAAGCCCACAATATTCACGATGCTGAAAATCCGGTTCTTCAGCAACTGCCTGATCGCTGTTTTAAGGTAGAATCTTAGCATGTACAACAACACCTATTTAAATGCCGGAAAATTTACAATTAAAAATCAATGAATTATGAAACGTACCTATCCCACGATGAACGGTTCCGATACAGTAGCCGTTCAGCTTTTTGGCGCCCAAAACACGCTGGATACCGCTCACCACCGAAGATCTGCATTCATCCAAAGTCAGCAAACTATTACAGTTCTGTTGGAATAATTTCGCACGGTCAGTTTTTTTGCATGAATTTTAAATCATGACACTTTTTTTAATCCTTCGTTTCCTGCACCTGGTCGCCTACTTTTTTATTGCCTCTCAGGCTGGCTACTACCTGCTTTGCTTTTATCAGGTACTTAAGAAACTTCCCCCGGAAAAATTTGTGGAGATCCGGAAGCTCACCGATCCGCTAATCGAAGGGCCCCTGAAATTCTTTTATGTGTCCGGTCTGCTGCTTTCGCTGATCCTTGTTTTTTGGAGCCCGTCAGTCGAGTCTCCAGGAGCTTCGCTGTCATTGATCATTGCCGGCCTGCTGCTGCTCATTGACCTCGCCCTGGCCATGAAGTTCAACGTCCCGATAAATAAGACCATCAACAAACTGCAGGGTGATGAGATCCGCAATGCTTCAGACCTGCAAAAACAGTGGTTGCATTACATCTACATCCGGATACTTATTGCATTAGTTGGATTTATCGTATTGATGGCCGGGGTGCTCGCTCCTTAATCATTTTAACGCTGGCCCTGTCTGCCGGTATTAATCGTAAGTTTTTAGAGCCCGCTCATCACCAAGATGGGAGAGAATTTTCCTGAGACCGGCCATATTCATCTGCAGTCCCACCTTCGCATCCGGGTCCGTGTCTTCATTGATGATACCTATCGGTCCCCTGTATGCGCTTTTGGAAACTACCGCGATCATCTGCTCTTCACTGTCTCCCTCCCCTATAGGGTAAATGTGCTGGTCGCCTTTTTTCAGGCCTGCGAGATTCAGGGCGATCAGATGCGGCAGTATCCGGGGAAAGAATTCAGGGAATTTCTCAATCTGGTCCTGGGCATGATTAAAGTTGTACACGATACCCAGGTTTTTCATTTTCAGTTTCTCAATTATCGCCAGCTGGTTGTCCGGTTCGCCAAACCATTCGTTGTGGTTGTACAAACCGACCGTACACCCGATTGCCGCGGCCCGCTCCGCGATATACCTGACGGCATTTGCCGCGGTGTCTACTTTTTGTTCCTGGGTGAGCTGGTCAAATTCCTTATTCGCGCTCCACATCAGCCAGATCTGGGTTCTTAGTTTTCTCTTCTCCAGGAAGGTCAGGACTGTCTTCACATTCTTATCAGTCCTTGCATCATGCCCTGTATGTAGCCAGAAAGACTGAAGTTGAATGTTATGAGCTTTTAGGGCATCTATCTCCTCATCGAATGTTGGAATGTGTTCTGTTCGCCAGTCATATGCGAGTTTCGGAATCTTCAGGTCGTTCAGCATTTCAGCTCTCTGCTGCGGATTGCGTTTCTGATTGTCGAAAGGCACGATGCACCAGGCCACCAGGTTCTGACGGCCGAAAAGAGCGCCGTTATTTCCAGTCTGCGCCTGCAATCCAGAAGACACAGCGAGCAAAATCGATAGAAATAGGACGGCTTTCCTATGCAGGTTATTCTTGGACAGCATGGCATTTCGTTATATCCTCAATGTACAATTTTCAGGCGGTGTCGTCACGCAGTGCCCTTACGCAAATTTGCAAGATCGCTGTAGACGTTGCGTCGTAGGGGGAATGTTATACTACCTTGTCCCCTCGCAGTTCGTCAAGTACTGGGTTCAGGCTTTGCGCGAATATTTTACGTCGTTGCCCATAATTTTCTAACTTGAACGGAAAGATCAGCTTCCGCTCACCATAAATCAATATTTGCCTAATGAGATCGAGACCAGGAATATTCATCCGCTCCGCATTTCTTTCTATTCCATTCGTGTTATTGTTTCTGACAACTACCGCCCAAAAATCTTCGTGGAGAATCGTATCCGACACGGCCCGCCGGGAAGCCAGCATATTCCAGGGCAAACAACTTTTCACCCGGTTCATCTATCCCGACTCCCTGGCCAAACCCGTGCTCTACCCCGTGTACAGCTCTTCCGGACAAAGGATCACCCGTGGTTTTCCATTACAACCCGTTGAAGGCGACCCCCAGGATCACCCACATCATCTTGGCATCTGGATGAATTTCGAAAACGTAAACGGCCTGGACTTCTGGAACAATTCATTTGCGATACCCGCGGCAAACAAACACCGCTATGGTTGGATCTGGACAAAAAATGTAACCAGTTCAGGTTCTGGCAAACAGGCTAGTCTCTCCTACCAGGCAACCTGGGCCAACCAGGCAAAAGAAACATTGCTCGAAGAGAAAACCGATTTCATCTTCTCTGGCTCGGGCCATACCCGCATAATCGACAGAACCACTACTCTCACAGCAGTTCAGGACGTCTTGTTCAAGGACGCCAAAGACGGTTTAATGGCCATCCGCGTGCGACCCGAACTCCAGCTGCCCGACACCTCCTCCAATGCAAATAATTCCAGGGCAACAGGAAACTATTTGACCAGCGAAGGAAAAAAGGGCAACGATGCCTGGGGAACGCGCGCGAAATGGTGCATGCTCTTTGGCAAGGTCGGACCAGACAGCATATCAATAGCTTTCATCGATCATCCAAAAAATCCTGGCTATCCGGCGTATTGGCATGCCCGTGACTATGGGCTGTTTTCAATAAACCCACTCGGCCAACATATTTTTTCCAAAGGATCCGAAACTTTGGATCTTACTCTGAAATCAGGAGAATCGGCAACCTTCCGATACAGGATAGTCGTCAATGATGACAAGCGTCATCTTTCCCCCGCCGAACTGGACCAGTTGTCGGAGGGCTTCCCGGAGCCAGCGAAGTAGATGTCCGCTTCCTGTTGCAAAACCGGACAATGGTAATATTGACCCGAATGCCGCAACTTGCTGAATCTAAGCCGATAAGGAGGTTGGCATCGTTGTGGCGAAGGTATCAGTAGGAAAAGAAACATTATGATAAAGAACTACTTCAAAATAGCCTGGAGAAACATCAGGCGGAATAAAGCCTTTTCACTCATCAACATCCTGGGTTTGTCTTTGGGCATGAGTAGTAGCATCCTGATCATACTCTGGGTTATGGACGAAAAAGGAATTGATCGATTCCATGCAAATGACGATTACCTGTTCCAGGTTTATCAGCGCAACACGCACGACGGCATCATTGATGCATCATACCTCACGCAGGGTCTACTTGCCTCAGAACTGAAAAAGGTCATACCCGAAATTCAGAACTCCAGCAGCCTGGATCCAACCCGCACCTACAATATCGAAGCAGGCAATAAGATCAATAAAGCAGACGGCGCCTCCGCCGGTGCCGATTTTTTCAAAATGTTCAGTTATCCGGTCATTGCCGGCAACCCGGAATCTGCCCTCACAGTGCCCGGGGGAATCGCAATTTCCAGAAAACTGGCAGAACAGTTTTTCGGTTCGCCCGAAAAAGCCGTCGGCTCTAGTCTGAAATTCGAAAACAAGGAATCGTTGATGGTCACCGCAGTTTTCGAAAATGTGCCTGCAAACTCATCCGTCAAATTTGATTTCCTGCGGCCATGGGTGGACTTTCTCAAAGAAAATCCCTGGGCCAACACCTGGGGCAGCGCAGATCCCGCGACATTTATTCAGTTGCGCAAGGACGCGGACCCAAAGGTCATAGAGAGCAAGATCAAGGACTTCTTTTATCGCTATCAGCAAAAAGAAAAAGGATCAACTATTGAATATGGAATTCAACCATACGGTGAAAAATACCTGCACGCCAATTTCAGTGATGGCATGCCTGATGGAGGCAGAGTCGCCTACGTGCGCCTCTTCAGTATCGTAGCCATTTTTATCCTGGTCATCGCCTGTATAAATTTTATGAACCTGGCTACTGCGCGTTCAACAAAACGGGCCCGGGAAGTGGGAGTAAGAAAAGTCATGGGCGCCGAGAAGTCTGCGCTGATATCACAGTTTGTTGGAGAGGCCATCTTCCTGGCATTTCTTTCATTGATTGTCGGCCTACTGATCGTTATGGTTTCTCTGCCCACTTTTAATGGGCTTACCGGAAAGCAACTCCATCTCCCTGTTAACAATCCTGTTTTTTATGTCGCGATGCTTGCGCTGCTGGTCATCACAGGATTTGTATCCGGATCCTACCCCGCATTTTTCATGGCTTCTTTAAACCCGGTTCGTGTGTTAAAAGGAACCCTGAAATTCAGCTGGACCTCGCTTCTGCTCAGAAAGGGATTGGTCGTTTTCCAGTTCTCGCTGTCTGTGATCCTGATGATCTGCATGGTTGTTATTTACCGGCAGGTTCAATTTGCGCAGACAAAGAACCTGGGTTATGACCGGCAAAACCTGCTTTACGTGCCGATCGAAGGAGATCTGCTGGATAAATATGATGTATTCAAACAAGAGGCCTCACAGCTCCCTGGCATATTGAGTATATCAAAAACAAGAGAATCACCAACGGTAATTGGTCATAGTAAAAATGATATTGGTTGGGAAGGAAAGGATCCCGCGGAATTCAATTCGATCTCCGATGCAGTTGTCGGATACGACTATGTCAAAACCCTGCAACTTCAGATCGCGGAAGGAAGGGATTTTTCCCCATCCTTCGGAGCCGATTCCGCGTCCACAATCGTGAATGAATCTGCGGCGAAAAAAATGGGGTACGACAATCCTATTGGCAAGCCCGTATTCTGGGGAAACGAACGTAAGACAATCATTGCGGTTGTCAAAGATTTTCACTTCAATTCCATCCACGAAAAAATTGCACCGCTGGTGATCAGGCTGAACGAGAAACAGAAATTCGGGACCATTCTTGTTCGCACAGAAGCGGGAAAAACAGCTCAGGCTATCTCCGGGCTGGAAAGAGTCGCCAGGTCAGTGAATCCGAGTATCCCCTTCACTTACCAGTTTTCTGATGAAGCGTACGGTGCTCTTTACAAGAGTGAACAACTCGTCAGCAAGCTCACCAATATATTCGCATTCCTGGCTATCCTCATCTCCTGCCTGGGATTATTTGGACTAGCCACCTTTACTGCCCAGCAACGGTTTAAGGAGATTGGGGTGCGAAAAACCCTGGGTGCCACGTCATTCAATATTGTGAAGCTTCTTTCTGGCAATTTTCTACAGCCGGTATTCCTTTCCATGTTGATCGCCTTCCCCGTTGCCTGGTGGCTTGGCAGCCTGTGGTTAAGCGATTATTCCTATAAAACAGGCCTGGATTGGTGGATCTTCGCCGCCTGCGGATTGTTGACCATTGTCATAGCCCTGGCGACCGTCAGTTTTCAAAGCCTCAGGGCTGCGGGAATTAATCCCGTCGAAAGTTTGAGGAGCGAGTAATGGAATCAACCGGGCGCCAAGTGAACTGCCGAAAACTTCCGGAAGAGCTTTAACTTAGGAGAGTGAAAGTTTTCGCTTTTATATGCGTCTTGCAGACCGCCGTATTTACGGTTGTAGCACAAGTTCCGGTCCAACGGCGGTTAGCCCAATATAACCTGGAAAAAAATGAACCCGCCATCCAGGGTTATGATCCTGTGAGCTACTTCACCAATGCACGACCCTTAAAAGGCCGGGCTGAATTCACCGATTCATTTCAGGGCATACTCTACCGTTTTTCCAGTCAGGGAAACCTGGATGCATTCAAAAAAGATCCATCCAAGTATGAACCTCAATACGGGGGCTGGTGCGCGTATGCAATGGGCAATGACGGCAGCAAGGTGAATGTGGATCCGGAAACTTTCAAGATCATCGATGGAAGACTGTATTTGTTCTACAATGCATTCTTCAACAACACACTCAAAACGTGGAACAAAGATCAGGCGGCCCTGAAGAAGAAGGCTGATCAGAACTGGCAAAAATACTATCATCCCTAAATTATTTCCATGCTAGCCTCCAAGGTTCTTCTCTGGATCTGTAGACTGTTGATCGCGGTAATACTTCTTCAAACATTGTTCTTTAAATTCACAGCAGCTCCCGAATCGGTTTTCATTTTTTCCCGTTTGGGTGTTGAACCATGGGGGCGTATCCTCAGTGGTGTTCTCGAGCTGATTGCCTCGATACTTGTGCTCATACCTCCTTTGTCGGTTTATGGTGCGTTATTGTCGGCGGGGATAATGGCCGGTGCGCTCCTTTCACATGTTTTTGTTCTCGGTATTGAAGTACAAAATGATGGAGGCCAGCTTTTCATCTATGCCCTTATTGTTTTAGTCGCTTCCATAATCATTCTCATGAAGGAAAGGAAAAGGTTATTCTTTTTGAGATCTTGATATTGGTTTTGCCCGTCCACGTTAAAAACTTTCATTGTTTCACCTGGTTTACCCTATAACAGAAGGTCAACGATTATGAAATATCACAAGTTCAGTCCCTGCCAGGTTCTGCGCCCATTCGTGGAGTGCTACTTTGTGTGGGAAGATGAAAATGCGGTATCCAAACTCGCGGTAGAATCACCACCCAATGGTTTCTGTTCGATGGTATTTAATGCAGGAGATCCTTACTTCCTTCAGAATAAAAAATATGAGCGGCTCGCGGTTCCCCTCAATTTTGTGTCAGGTCAGTCGATATACAGTTATAAACTCTTCCTGCATGGAAGGCTTTCCCTTGCGGGTATTGTATTTCATCCTGCAGCCCTGGCGAGTTTTTTTGACCTCCCGACCTATTTATATACCGAGGAAAGAGTTCCCCTGGAAACCATCTTCCCGGGCAACCAGATCGGAGAACTCACTAAAAAATTATCCGGCTGCGTTGAACCAAATGAAAAAGTGAAAGTTCTGGAGGAATTCCTGCTTGGTCATTACAACGTATTAAAGCCGGTGCCCGATAAGATTGATGAAGCCGTCAACCTGATCGTAGAAAAAAATGGCATGCTCGATGTGTCCGAAATCATGAAAAATAGCTTCATGTCCAGACGGAATTTTGAAAGAAAATTTTTTAAGAAGGTGGGACTGAGTCCAAAGTATTACGCCAGGCTTCGAAGGATGTCCTTCCTCCTAAATCAAATAGCGGGAAAACGAAAAGCGGATTGGGCAAGTCTATTTTCTGATTGTGAGTTCTATGATCAGTCACATTTTATTAAGGATTTTATGGCATTCACTGGCCGGACACCTCAACAATACCTCGCCCACAATTCCGAGCTGGCGAATTTTATCGACAAACCCACACAGTCGGGCATCAGTTATTGATTGCCGCATTCTTACAATCGTTTGTCGCAAATTTACAATGCCTGCGACCCCAATGGTCATAGTTTCGTTTCGACAAGATCAACCATTTACAAACCGTAAAAATTACAAAAATGCAAACCCTTACTCCCCAACGCCAGCTCAGCCTAAAAAACAAATGTGTAGAATTCATGTTTGCGTATCAACAAAAAAATGTCTCTAAAATGCTTGCCTGTTGCACACCCGACGCTGGTATAGAGTTCCTCCCACTTGGACAAGATGGTATTGGAAAAGTTTCAGGACTCGGCAAAGGGATCTGGGAAGCCCTGATCGACAGCTTTCCCGACATTGACAATACTATCGACGCGGCCATTGCAGAAGACGAAGAAACTGTGAGATGTCAGGTGGTGATTCGTGGCACACAGGCCAAAGACTTCGCGGACATCGTAAGCAAAGGCAAACACTTTGACAGCGATCACATTTTTATTTTCAAACTCAATGAGCAAGGCATGATTGAGCACATTAGTATCGAATGGAACCATGCCGATCTGAAACAACAGCTCGGATCCTGAATCTTATTACCCCTAAATCTTAAATCGTGAAAAAATATCTAAGCGTCATCCTTGGCGTATGTTCGACTCTTTGCCTGAACGCCCAGCCTCCGGAGCTTCCGGGATCCTGGACGGAAAAGGACAGGACCTACCTGGTCGACAATCTACACCGTTCAATTGACCAAATCAATGAGGCCACCCGAAACCTCACCAATGCACAATGGAATTTCAAACCCGGGGCGGATAAGTGGTCGATCAACCAGGTGGTTGAACATATTGCGATCTGGGAATTACTACTACAACGGGATATCAGCCTGGCACTATACGATCCTCCAAAACCTGAGCTAACAAAAACTGCCTGGCCAGATTCATCCACACTTGGGTTCATTATGGAAGATAAACCGCATTACTCTCTTGACTACACAAAACCATTCTCCTTTACCATCCCAATGGGATTGAACGAGGGATCTAAAAATCTTTTGTGGTTACAGAAAATGCGCAAGGAAGACGCAGACTTTGTCAAAAATACAAAGCAAGACTTGAGAGTGTATTACCGGGGCAAGGGCAGTGAAAGTGTTCATGTACTCTACATCCTCATCTTTGGCCATGCAGACCGGCACTTGCGGCAGATCATGAAGATTAAGGCAGATCCCTCCTTTCCATCTTCTTAGCTTAAATAATGCTTAACGAAGCAGACAACACAAGACTATAACTCAATTCAAGTACATTTGGTGCTGACCAAAATTCAGTAATCTATGAACTTGACTGTATCATTTTTGACGTCCATTAGTTTACTAGTTTTTTCTGCCTCGTCCTTTGCCCAGGTTACTCCGCCAAAACAAGGGTTACTCGTAGACCTAAACGCCGACCATGGTGTTGTCATCGCTGAAAATAACAAAGTCGAATCCTGGAAAAATGATGTGCCTACTCCGAAGTTGGAGACTTTTGAAAAACAGGATAAGGGAAGAAAGGTCGCGGGCAGCGGCCGGCCCGAACTGAAGAAAAAGTTGAAAGAGATCAACGGACACAATTCCATCGCCTTTGTAAAACAGGAATTGTACAACCAGGACGAAGATGCCACGGACTCACTGATCATCGGTTCAGGATTTACCTGGGTGGTTATCCTCAAGCCTTATCGCCAAACAGGAGACCTGAAGGAAGTAAATACTTTTTTCGGCAACTTGAAAAACAGTGGAAATTATGAAGGCGTCTGGGGCAACCTGGCAGATGACAACAGGGTATGGACAGGTGGCCGCAATGGCATCACCTTTGGCCGCTGGGATCCAAACAACCCCTTCATCGCCACTACGCAAAAACTGGATTCGAATCGTTTCTACCTGCTGGCCGGCAGGATGGAAAGTGGTACAGACACAGCACTCACAGAGATATTCATCAATGACTTTTCGGTAAAAGCCGCGACAGGATATTTCCCCGTGAATCCCAAAGCGAATTCTTCCAAACTCGCCGTAGGGGAAGAAAGAGATGCCACTAATCACCCGGGTGTGGAAGCCTTCAGGGGCGAAATGGCAAGGTTCCTTTTATACAAACGACCCCTCACAAACAATGAACTGCAGGCCCTCGGAGCCCAATTAAAAAAGGAATACAGAATCCGCTAGGATTTAACGTTTATTTCTATTCTGCAAAGCGTTTACTATCAGCGCCTCAGCTCTGGAGGCGGTTATGGAGCGCTTCGCCCTATTGCAAATCTGCTTAATTCGGGGTATTTTGTTTGTGATTCCGGTGTTCTCCAGAATCGATTCCCTCCAATCTTCCTTCGAATGCTCGTATGATGGCCCTGGCATCGGCGCTGTTCTCAAACCTAACCTCTAAATCATGAAACTGAAAAATTATCTTTCGGCTCTGGGCGTAGTCTGCCTCTTCGCCTCCTGTTCCAAGGAACTCAGTCTTGAACTCGCCCAACCACTCTTAACTAAGGAAGAACAATTTAAGAAACTCATTACCAGCACCGCTTTTCAACTGAGAGCATGTTATTCCGACATCCCTGTTGATTATATAGAAGATGACAGTGTGATCACAAAGGAATCAAATCTCTGGAGGTATGTGAGTCCCTACCTCAAGGACGATGTCAACACGTTCCGGACCGACAATGCGAACGTGTCCATCGCGCAGCACACGCTGAAAATACCTGGAAATGCCAGTGAGATCCTGGACAGGCAATATCATATCGGCACTGACGAATCCGGCGTATATATGGACTTTCTCGATTTTGACTATCTCCCACTTAAATATCGCCTGCACGAACTCGGACCCGATTATTTTGTGCTGGCAGTTGAATGGAAGTACGACGCGACTCTCTATTCAAGGTTTGAAACCGTCACGAATTAATTCAGGGAAACCTGCAAGATGGAAGTTTAAGCGTAGGTGAGTTTAATCGGCCAGATCAGAAGTCAAATTGTTTTTCCGGCCACTATCTTCGGGGTAGAGCAAATTTCTATCCCGAGGTGGTAGCGGAAACCTGAACATCCTCCATCCCCACTTTGTGATTAATGATTGATCGGGAGCTAAATTAATTGGTGTCCTGTCTTTGCCCACTGCCCATTCTACCTTGCGATTCATTGGTGCTATCCGGAATGTCTTCACTGGTTAGGTCGTTCTTTGCAGTATCCTGCACAGGCTGATCTTTACCTTCGCGGGGTTTGAGTTTGGCCATAGTCCCCTGTTTTTCGATGAGTTCTTTTTCTTCAGGATCATCGGATGTGACCCCGGTGTTGTGCGTCCCGTCACCGAGCGAGGTCTTTTCACTCACTTCAGGATTATATGGTGTTCCTTCTCTATCGCGTTCCTGGTTGTTTTTTGTAACGGCCATTTGATTTTTTTGAGAATATTGATTCAAAAACCGGACCAGCCAGAATCAGAGCGGAGAAACAGTACGGAGTGCGGCTGAATCAGTCGCTCTCTTTCTCGCTCTGATTTCAAGGACAGGAAAGACGCTACAAAAGTTCCTTCAAATTCAATTCAAACGCCCAAAGGCCTTCGTTGAAAAGGCGTTAAAAAAACGCAGCGCAGGACGTCAAAGAAAAACAGTTGTTCCCCCAGCCCGGATATATTCTTAGCCTGTAAGTCCTACCCAAGCCCGGACATATTCTGCAGCTGTGACTTGTTTTTCTTTAGTCCGTGAGATGCGTTTTTTAGACTTTTCAACGAGAGCCTTGATTTTTGGCCACTTTTTCATCAAGGAAAAAGTGGCAGAGCAGGTTCAAGTTAAAAGGTTCAAGGAAAAAGTGGCATACCTTCTCGCTATATTTGAAATACTGAAAACCAAATGATTTGGACAAGGCGATCACGGCACTCCTCCTCCTCTTACTAACTGTTGTTCATGGCTACGGGCAGCGTTTCGGAGGCAACCCTCCCTCCGTGAAGTGGAGACAAATCGATTCCGATACGGCCCGGATTATTTTTCCTCAGGGTCTGGAAAGACAGGCCGCAACCGTGGCTAACCTCATTCATCGCCTTGACCGGATTTCTGCACCAACCATTGGCAACATGCACCGAAAGATTAACGTCGTATTGCAGAACAGGACGGTGAATTCAAATGGATATGTGGCACTGGGACCATACCGGTCCGAGTTTTTTGTCACCCCAAGGCAGAACAGTTTTGAACTCGGCAGCCTGCCCTGGGAGAGCACTCTGGCACTGCACGAATTCAGGCATGTGCAACAATTCAATAACTTCAGACAAGGCGTGTCAAAATGGATTTATTATGCGTTTGGAGAAGAAGGACTCGCGTTGGCCAACAGCGCGGCCGTACCCGACTGGTTCTTTGAAGGTGATGCCGTTTTCCAGGAAACCTGGTTCAGTTCTCAGGGACGAGGAGACCTGCCCTATTTTTTAAATTCCTTCAAGTCGATCTGGAGTGCGGGCAAGGACTACTCCTGGATGAAATTGCGTAATGGGTCCTATCGCGATCTGGTACCCGATCATTACCCGCTTGGATACATGCTGGTATCCTATGGCCGCAAGAAATATGGTGTAGATTTTTGGAAAAAGGTGACCGCTGATGCCGTAAAATTCAACAAGGTCTTTTACCCATTTCAACATGCGATTAAAAAATACTCAGGTGTTGACTTTGCCAGATTCCGTAGCGACGCTCTAAATTATTTTAAGGACTCCCTGGCCAGCAGCACCGACTCCGCAGCAAGGTATGCTGGAAAATTCCGGCACCTGGTTGCCCACGAACTCTTCCCTCAATGGACAGACAGTAATCACATCATTTATCTGAAATCGGATTATGACCATATCCCTGCCTTTGTCTTCCGGGATATACATAGTGGCCGCGAAACAAAAATCAGGGTCAAAGATATTTCTACCGACAATTATTTTTCATTGAAAAATAATTTCATCGTTTATTCCGGATACGAAATCAATCCCCGGTGGGGGTGGGAGGATTATGCTGTAATCAAATTGCTCAATCATAAGACCGGGACCCGAAAGACCATTACCCATAGGACAAAATACTTCTCGCCAGATATATCTGAAGATGGAAAGACAATCATTGCTGTTCATTGGGATCCCCGGGGTGCAAGTGGCCTGCACCTGATCAGCACGTCATCGGGGAAAATCATAAGGCAGATCCCGAACAGCGAAGAACTGATTTACACCTATCCAAAATTTATGGGTAATGACAGCATAGTCACGGCAGTCAGGAACAAAAACGGTGAAATGGCTTTGATGTCGGTGCATCTCCCCTCCGGACAACATCATCAACTGACACCATTCACTATGAATGTGATGGGGTTTCTCAATGTGTCGCAAGACACGGTGAACTTTTCAATGACGGAAAAGGGAAGGGATAAGCTATTTATGTATGTGGGTGGGAAAACATATGAGTTGTCCCCTCCATGGCAGGATGGTTCCGCAGGATACTATCAACTGGCCTCAAAAAATGGAAAACAGGTATGGACCACTTATACCGCTGCCGGTTATCATATTGTAACAGGTCTGCTGAAACCCATTTTATTTCGACCTGAGAGCAGGAAGAAGATTGAAGGAGACGACCTGCTTGCCAACCTGAAGTTGCGGAATTATGATGTTAAGAAGTATCCATCAACCTATGGCCTTTTTAATTTTCACAGCTGGCGACCTTTTATCAGTGACCCGGAGTATGCTTATTCCATCACGGGAGAGAACATCCTGAATACTTTCCGTTCGGAATTGTATTTTATCTATAACAGTAATGAACTCTACAAGGAAACAGGGGCGTCCTTCTCTTATGCAGGGCTGTTCCCGGTAATCAGCGCATCCGGATCGTTTACCTTCGATCGAAGGTTCGTGAACACCACGGAAACCCGCACCTGGAACGAATTCAACGCCAGCATTGGCATGAGTGTGCCGCTAAGTTTTATTCATGGAATAAATACAACCAGGGTCCAGCCTTCTGCTGCACTCGTTAACAAACAACTATTTTATACCGGGGCATCAAAAAATCAGTTCGGCAACCGGCAGTTTAATTCTTCTGATATCTCTTTGTCTGTGACCAACCAGGAAAACAGGGCCATCAAGAATATCTTTCCGCGCTTTGCGCAATCACTGTACTTAAGACATCGGGCTGTACTGAACAAATTCACGGCAAGACAATGGGGAGTTGATGGAAGTTTTTTTTTCCCGGGGCTGTTCACCAATCACAGTCTGGTAGTGCAGGGAGCCTATCAATCCCGGGACACTGGTCAGCAATACAATTTCACCAACACCTTTTCTTTCGCGCGTGGGTACTCAGATGTGAATTATCCGAGGATGTGGAAGGCCGGTGTCAACTATCATTTTCCAATCGCCTATCCTGACTGGGGATTTGGCAACATTCTTTATCTCCTGAGAGTACGTGGCAATGCATTCTTTGATTTCAGCCGGATCAAAAGTCTCAGAACAGGCGAAAGATTTGATTTCAGGAGCCTGGGTTTAGAAGTCTATCTGGATTCGCGGTGGTGGAACCAGCTGCCATTGAGTTTCGGACTTCGCTACAGCCGTGTGCTTGATGGAAAGATACTTGGGTTGAGACCAAATCAGTGGGAGTTTATATTGCCGCTAAATGTGTTGGAAAGGTGAATGGAGGGATAAAGATTTAAGTTTTTATCTATCTGTCTCTCGACGCAAGCTCAATGATCTCATCTCCTTCGAGAACCTTCCTGTCAAAGCCGTCGAAATTCGTGTGGATCATGGCCAGGCCAAGTTCTCGAAGCGTGCAGAAGCCTTTCTTGTAAAACGCCCTGCCTATCGGGAAAATCCATCCCAGCCACTTGTATACAATCAGCGTATTGTGCTGCCCTTTCGTAGCTTTTAAAAAGCCTGGCCTGAAGGCAATGACCCTGTCAAAAGGCAGTTTCATCAGGTCGTTTTCGGTTTTACCCTTCACCCTCGCCCACATCGACCTACCCTTTTCTGAACTGTCGGTGCTTGCGCCTGACACATAGCAAAAGGTCATTCCACTGTTCAGCCTGCTGAGCGTCTGGGCAAAATGCATGGTCAGGTCGTAGGTGAGCCTCGTATACTGCGGTTCCTTCATACCAACGGAACTAACGCCAAGGCAAAAATAACAGGCATTGTATCCGGTCAGCTCCTGCTCAATAGATGTCAGATTAAAGAAGTCTTCATGGATCACTTCCTTCAATTTGCGATGTGAATAGCCACAGGGTCTTCTGTTGATCACTAGTACCGAACCAACGTAGGGATGGGCCAGGCATTCGATCAGAACGCCTTCTCCAACCATGCCGGTGCTGCCCGTAATGATTACTTTGATCGTGGCATAGGGGTTATTGCTCATGCACACAGGTTTAGGGTTGCTTAATTATTTATTGGGGGAATTTCAGGGGACAAGAGGAGAACAGGAACAAATTAACAAGAAAACACGGCTTGAAAAAATTATAACAAAAGGACATAACACTGCATGTCCGCCCGGTCGGGGCAGTCGATCTCAATAATAAGAATGGACTCGGTCAGTTCACTACTCAGGGGAGAGGACGCACCATCACTTCCTTGAAATAAACCTTACTGTTCGGGTCATGGCCCTGCAGCGCAAAGGTTCCAGAGCTCAGGTGTTTGGTAGCCCTGCCTTCCAATTTTTCAACGCCTTCGGGTTCGTTGTAGTCTACAACGGTTTTGTCATTGATCTTGATGGTAATGTGCTTGCCTTCAACCTTAATGTATTCTGTGTACCACTCATCATCCTTCACATACACTTCCTTAACATCCTCGATCGCATACAAACTTCCTGTTCTCCGCCAGTCGGTATGAGAGTTGTTGACCTGGATCTCATAACCCTTGTCGGGCCATCCGGTTTCCTGGTACGCAGTATGAATAAAGATTCCGGAGTTAGACCCCTTGGTAGTCTTCACCTTCACTTTCAATTCAAAATTTTTAAAATTATGATTTTCGACAGGCCCTTCGTAGAACAAATGCGCCCTGTCTCCGTGCACCACGATGGATCCGTCAGCCAGGGAAAAAGTAGAAGGATGCTCGCTCGCCTTCCAGTTATCCAGCGACTTGCCGTCAAAGAGAGAAATCCAGCCTTTTGGCGGAACCGTTGGATTTTTAAAGGAAACTGCAGCTACCGAAGCGAGCAGACAAAGGAATAAAACGTGTTTCATATGAGAATTTTTCAGTTGATCATTGCGTTAAATATACCTGAATTAAAAGAAAAACCCACGAGACTTTCGTCTGTGGGTTCTTCCTGTCATTAGCCATCAATCCTAACTCCGTTCCTGCTCACGTTTGTAGTAATAATCTTTCTTCGCGTCAATGATCGCTTTGTCCCGATCATATTTCAGATTCTTGATCCGCTGTCTCTTTTCCTTGCGGGAAAGACCATCATCCATCTTCACAGAACTGATGCGGTCTTCATAGTCCAGTCGAATGTCCTGGATCTCCAGGTCAAGTCTTGACGGTTTGGAATTATAAAAACTTCCATAGGGGGAATAGAACGGCGAATAGGGCCGGTAAAAAGGAGAGTAAAAGGGTGAATAAAATCCCGTACCAACTCCCACGATTACCCGGGGTCGGACCACGTGATAGCCGCCGCGATGATAATGGCCTTTCTGGGCGAAAGCCCCGAACGCCAGTCCGAGTGAGAATAAAACAATCAGAAACTTTTTCATATCACTTCATTTATACATTTTAGACGCTGGAAAAGGCTGAAAGTAAAATCGTGGTGGCTGGTTATAACTTTTTGCTAACAAAGTCCCCCTCAATCGAGATCGAAACGACTTTCCCCCAAGGCTTGCCAGGGGGCATGGAACAATTTTTGTGCTTTTTTTAAAGCATTTTTATTGATAATCATAAATATTTTAACAATGGCAAATATTCAAAAAATCAATGCATGTTTATGGTTTAACAATGAAGCGGAAGATGCCGCGAAATTCTATACATCAATATTCAAAGACTCAAAAATCCGCGCTGTTTCTCATTACGGAAAAGCGGGAAAAGATGTTCACCAAATGCCCGAGGGAAGTGTAATGACCGTTGAATTTGAATTACTCGGACAACGATTTCTGGCATTGAACGGAGGCCCTGTCTTCAAATTCAATGAAGCCATTTCTTTTGTCATTAATTGTAAGAACCAGGAAGAGATCGATTATTACTGGGAAAAACTCAACCAGGGTGGAGATCCGAAATCACAACAGTGCGGCTGGCTGAAAGACAAGTTCGGCCTTTCATGGCAGGTGGTACCCGATCAGATGAGCAAATGGTCAACCGCAGGCGGAGAAAAATCCGAAAGAGTGATGAATGTTTTGCTGAACATGAAAAAACTGGATATCAAGAAGCTTGAAAAGGCATACAAGGGCGAAGGTGAACTGGTAAGCTAATAACGATTTGCATTTACATTAATTAAACTACAGGACTGGCTGGAATTGAATTCCAACCAGTCCTGCTTTTTTTTGCTCCTGCAGATTTGAATTTCATAGCAGGTAACCTAAGGATAACATTTCGCGCGTTCTCCCTTACCCACAAGTGATTATTTTCGCGTTCAGCAAAACCTCTGGCTTCGAAATCATCCTCGCCGCCGGGCTTTTTAGTGGCAAAATATACATATGAAAAATCTTTTCATCATAACCTGTGTTTTCATTCTGACCTCATCAACCTTGACCGCGCAACAACCACATGTTGTCCTCATCAGTGTCGACGGGTTTCGTCCTGAATTTTACAAGGAGGCCACCTGGAGCATGGTCAATCTCCGTGAAGCCATGCAAGCGGGTGCATATGCGGATGGCGTCCGGGGAGTATTTCCCACGGTTACCTATCCTTCGCACACTACTATGCTCAGCGGGGTGAAACCACTGAAACATGGTATTTATTATAATACCCCGGTAGAAGCAGAAGGAGTAACCGGCCGCTGGTATTGGGAATATGACTCTATTAAAGTACCCACCATCTGGAGCGCTGCGAAAACTGCGGGCCGCACCACGGCAGCCGTCAGCTGGCCCGTAACCGTTGGGGCACCCATCACCTACAATCTGCCTGAAGTATGGGACCTTCCGGAAAAACCCGGTGGTGACTTACAGCGATACAATGCGGTCGCCCGATTTTCCACTCCCAAGGCGCTGTTCCAGGAAGTACAGGATTATGCCACGGGTAAGTTGTCCGAAGATGCGCTGAGCCTCGACTTTCTCAGCGGCGATCAGAATCTTTCAAGAATGACCGCCTACATAATAGTAAAATATAAGCCCAATTTTATTGCTGTCCATATTGCCAACGTGGATCATTTCGAACACGAAGAGGGAAGAGACGGTCCGAAGGTCAGGGCGGCGGTGGCGGGGGCCGACCAGGCGATCAAGACCATCATCGATGCGGTAACGGCTGCTGGTTTGAGCGACAGCACCACCTTCATTGTCACAGGTGACCATGGTTTTGTTGACATACACAGCCAGGTTGCGCCAAACACTCTGCTGGTTAAAGCAGGTCTGATCGATTCGACAAACCGGGCATCCTGGAAGGCCTATTTTCATTCAAGCGGAGGCTCGTCATTTCTGCATCTGAGAAATAAAAATGACAAACAGACCCTGGCGAAGGTCAAGGGATTGCTTTCTACCCTTCCAGATGGAGACAGAAAATTATTCCGGGTCGTCGACAGGAAGGAACTCGATAGCATTGGGGCCGACCCGAATGCTGCGCTCGCCCTGGCACCGGTCCAGGGAATTTCCTTCAGCGGAGCACTCGGAGGCTCACTGATAAGATCCGCGAGCGGCGGCACCCATGGCTATTTTCCGGACTTCAGGGAAATTGAGACAGGATTTGTGGCGTTCGGAAAGGGGATAAAAAAGGGTGTTGTGATCCCGAGGATGGGAATTGAAGACATTGCACCCTTGGTGGCGAGGTTGCTGCAGATCGAGCTACCTTCTTCAGAAGGCGTGCTTTACCCCGGTATCCTGGCCAAATAATATGCGCTCAAATTAATTTAGACCTGCAACGATCTTGCGGACCTCTTCCTCATCGCTGATGTAAACATTTCCATAGTCAGCAATCTGCGTGTTTATGTAGGTCACGGGGTTTGGCAAAATTTTCCGGGCCGACCCATGGTATTCCCTGGCCCCGGATTCCTTAACGAGCTGCTTGATATTGCCCGAATTGATGCCGGCGCCAGGCATGATAATGATCCTGTCGCCCGCCTGTTGCACCAGTTGGCCAAGCAGTTTTCCCGCCATCGGGGCACCTTCCGCCTGGCCCGAAGTGAGAATGCGCTCGCAACCCGTGCTGATAATGTCTTCCAGGGCGCTGAGAGGATCGGGAGCCGCGTCAAAGGCACGGTTACAGGTAACGCCCATGGGTGAGGCCCATTGTACAATTTTTTTCAGTCTTTCCACATCGATTTGCGAATCGATAGTTTGGATGCCCACCGAAATGCCATCGCAACCCAGTTCCTTACAAATGCCGATATCTTTTCTGATGATCTCAAATTCGTCATCATCATAAAAATAATTTCCCGAACGGGGCCGGAGTATCGGATAAAGCAGGATGGAAATTTTCTCCCTGGTCTGCCGGATGGTGCCATAACTTGGTGTGGTACCACCTTCAATGGGATTGTCGCAAAGTTCAACCCTGGCCGCTCCGGCGCGCTGCGCAATGATCGCAGATTGTATGTTGAATGCACATACTTCAAAAATTCTTTTTGAATTCATATCTATGTATTAAGTCATGGAGTTGAAATCGGGACCGAAAGTAGCAATTCCATTTCCCATTATTGCTTTTCGTATGTTATTGCCAAATGATATCACTCCGGTGTCCACACCAGGTTGACATCCCGCAAGAAGATTGATTCAGATAGGGATAAAAGATTCTATGCAGTATTTGCTATTAATTACCCTGTCCAAATGCAGGAGCGTTTGTATCATACCAGATCCGTTGAGTACTCAGTGTAGGAAGGTCCTGGGCATTGGGTGTGAATCCCTGTTCTGCCATGGCCGCTTCCCAATTTGGTCTGTTGGATTCGCCGGGATCGATTGTCCAGAAACGACGGGGAATTGTTTCATTAAAAGTTTCCCTTGGAAAATAGGCGGACCCAGTTTTGGGATAGCCGGTTCTCCTGACAAACACGAAGGCTTCATTTGGATTACGATAGAAATTCAAATGTTCCTGGGCATAGATCCTTTCAAGATCATTGGTGCCATCCAGGACTACATCTGGCCCTTCTAAATAGGCTGATATCTCGTCATCTCCACTGCCACTGAAACCTGTAGAAGACACCGCGATGACGGCTATCTCATTCATACTCTTAATTGAATTCGTGATGCCCTGGTTGTACCAGTCTGAAGCCGTGCCACGCGTGTCTACTCCACCCGCATATCCCTTTTCAATGAATTCCGCAATCTGTAGACAGATTTCGGCAGCGCTCACGATGACATCTTTGTATTCTCCACCATCGGGCAGGTTGAATTTTGGTGAGAAGAAAAGCCGGTTTACCGGAGAAATCAGGAAATAATTGGTGACAGAGTTACCCGGATCGGTTGTTCCAACCTGAAAGGCGTTCTTTATATAACTCGCGCGGTCGGCGTTGGTCGTAAAATCCCCCGGGCCGCCCTGGAACTCTATCAATGGATCGCTGGGCTCGATGAATGAAGGCAGCGCTTTTCCATACTTCGAAAGTGTATCCTGGTAACTTCCCTGTAAACCATTTTTTTCAAAATAGATGGGCAACCTGGGATCCTTTACCTTTTTCATAAAATCAATCAGTGAAGTGGTGCCGAAACGCTGGCTTCGATAAGAGATTTCCCCTCCAATTCCAAATGGCAAATAATCCACACTCTGGTAGCTCAACTGGTCGGCCATCTCTGTAATCGGGCCTGTGGCATCCGTCATTACTTCCTGGAAAATCTGCTGGGTTTTGGCATTGTCGTTGTTTTCGAGCCTGGCGGCGATTCTAAGTTTCAGCGAGTTGGCTAGCTTTATCCATTTGGTCCAATTGCCTTTGTAATAGATATCAGAATTGCCATACTCAAGTTGGCTTTCTAAAGAACTGCTGGACATTATGGAAATGGAATTGTCGAGTTCGGCAAGCCAGGTGTCAAACAATTCTTGCTGGGTCTGATACAGTGGTGAGAAATTTTTCTCGGATCTGCCCTTCGCCGCATCGGAGTAAGGTATTGAACCATTCATGTCGGTAACCTTTAGTCCGTGTAACACCTGCACAACATAGGTCAATGCGGCGGCCTTTTGGTAGTTCGCACTGTCGGGCAATGCGGAAATCTGTTTTCGGATCTCAAAAAGATTGGGCAGGATTTCCTGGTAAAATGTTGCGTATCGAAGATTCACATTGGTCGTAAATTCGTAGGGATCAGTAGTTAGGTGCTGTGTGAAGCGCATCAACTGCTCCATGCTTTCCCAGATCCATTCGTTGTACTGATATGTGACCATTTTCTCTTCGGCATAAGTGAGCAGGAAGCCGATGTCGGGCGTAATGACCACACTTGGATTAGTATTGATTTCACCAAAATTCTTCCGGCATGAAATGATTCCGCGAAGAGCGATAATCATCAGTGAAACTGCTATATGTATTTTTTGAATTTTCTCATGGCTGGTAGTTGAACGATTTACAAAACAAGTTTTAAAATGCTGCTCTCAAGGTGAAAGTGATATTTCTTGTTTTTGGAAGGAACCCCACTTCACCCGAGAATGCTGTGTTGTTCGAATTGTTTGAAGCCGGATTAAAATTGTGCGGCAGTGTCTGATAGAGATAGAGCAGGTCGCGACCGATTACCGACAGCGACAGGCCATTCAATTTTAACCTCGTGGCAAAGTTCTTTGGCGACATTGTAACTCAACGCAACCTGTCGAAGTGATATCCATGAATTTTCCTGAGACCCAGAAATCGGCCACGCCGGTCGAAGAAGATCCATAACGATAAAAGAACTGCGGGGTGTGAGTCGGCTCAACATAGCCAGCATCATAGGCTTCCTGGAAACTCATGCCGCCGACATCCACCTGTGTCCCAGCAGGACCCGGCTGGGTGATCATCTGTCCTGGCTGAAAAACCCCTTGGACTATCCTTCCATCATCATATTGCTTATTGTCATACGCACTGGTCAATGTGATGCCACCGCTCTGCGCATCCCGTCCGAATATGCTGTTTGGAAATACGCCCGAGTGCGTGCCCTGCCGATAACTCATCATTGCAAAATCACCACCGATCTTTGCATCAATCAGTACATTCAGGCTGAAAGCCTTATAATTAAATGTGTTGTCCCATCCTCCGCGGAATTTTGCATTCATGTCACCCACATCCTGCCAAACATTGCTCCTTGCAGGGAAAGCGGCTCTCGCATCTGAACGCCAGGTGAGCAAGGGCAAACCATTCTTCGGATCATCCATATTATTTCCGCTGCCATCCTTTGCCTGGTAGGGCGTGGAATGGATCAGGGTTCTCAATGTACCATATCGATCCACCAACTACAGCCCACGAACTTATCTCTCCAACATCTGTTCCGGGAAGCCGATATTCTGTTCTGCCGGGGTAGAGTTCAACGATCTTGTTCCTGTTTCTTGAATAAGTTTAGTGCAGTATTCCAGCTGAAATCTGATGTTGATACCGGTGTTGCATCGATCGAAATCTCGATTCCTTTATTTTGGATATTGCCTGCATTGATCAGTATTGAGGTGGCGCCGGATTCAATCGGAGCAGCAATCGCGAAGAATCTGGTTTTTTGTATTATCCTGGTAAAGCGTGAAATCAAATCCAATGCGGCTTTGAAGGAATCGCATTTCCAGACCAAGTTCCCTGGAGAATTTCCTTGAAGGCTGCAGATTGTCCTGGAACACCGAACCGGTGCTGAAGGTTGACGTTGGCACAGTTCCACCATTTGCATTGCTGAATCCGTTGAACGAAAAGCCGGGGTTGATTGTAAAAGGATCTGTGTCCGAACCCAGCCATGCAACATTTGCCTCTCAGTTTTCCATAACTGATAAAAGCGGGAAGAGACCTGAATGTTTCCGTGAATATCCATGAAGCACTTACCGCAGGATAATTATAAAAATTGTTGCCTGTGCCGTCGGTATAAGTCAGTGCGGACGACCAGTCACCTCTCCAGGTAGCCTGCAGATATAGCATGTTTCTGTAACTGAAAGTCTGCACTTGCATAGAGTGAATTGAATTTTTTCGAGCTGCTGATGCCGCCGTCGACAAAAGCCGGGTTCTTGGAGTTGGTGATAAAATAATTGCCGGGATAGTTCAGTCCACCTCTTGTTTCGGTATAAGAAAATGAATTTTCAAATCGCTGCACTTCTGCGCCTACATATCCCGATACACTGAGGTCGGGATTGATGTCTTTATTCATCATCAGCATCGCCTTCAGGAACTTGCTTCTTTTGTTTTCGAAACCAAGTCCATACAAACCGCCGGCAAAATTCTTGCTTTCACCCAGTTCCTTATTTTCTCTCTTAATATAAACGTTGTTGATATTCCCTTCGAGCATCAGTTTTGCCCAGGAAGTCAGGTTGGCAGTGATAGTCAATTCTTCCGCGCAGCAATTGTTCGTTTCTGCAGGTATTTATTTTCAAACAGGTTGAACCAGAACCTGGATTCCGGTGCTTTGTTGGGTTCATTCGGATCATTAAGTTCGGGGTGCCCCGCCAAAGATACTGGTGTATTTTTCTTTCTGCATCCAGTATTTGGTGTCGTAATTTCGGGGCAACATCCAGGTAAATAATTTTCCAAAATTGTAAGAGGCAAATGCATCCAAGCCCCCCAAGCCGTGGCGGATTTTCGTCCTTTGAAATGCGCTGTATGCAACACCCGCATCGATCTGATTGCCTTTGTAAGTTGATGTGTAGCCCGGATGTCGAACGCATCTTTGGTAAATTTATTTGTCGGACAACACCCTTCACCCTGGTTGTGATTATATGATAAGCGGAATGTTGATTTTTCGGTTGCCGCCTTCGAGCGCGACATTGGTATTGGTTCCGAATCCTGTTTGAAAGGCATCGAGGAAATTGTTGGGCTGGGGCAGAGTATCTCGTTGGTGTTCCATCATAATTTCTCACTTCCTGGCCGAGCATTCTGGGTCCCCAGTTTTCAAGTTCACGATAAATCTGCCGGTCAATATATTGCTCACCGGTGGCTGGATCAACAGGAAATACTTTGGTTGTCCAGGCTTCGTCGGGTTTATAATTTGGATCACGGTTGTCAGTGAAAAATGCACCAACTGTTCCGCCTCCAAATTCATTCTGAAAATCGGGACCCGCATAGGGATCATTGATGTTCACGGACTGCGTCAGCGAAACACCGATCCTTTGCCCGATGAATCCTTTTTTTGTGGTGATCAGTACCACTCCATTGATCGCCCGGCTGCCATAGAATGCAGCCGCGGCCGATCCTTTTAACACAGACACCGATTCAAAATCTTCAGGGTTGAGGTTTTTGAAATCGTTACCAAAATCCCTGCCGGTGCCGCCGAATGTTCCGTTGTCCATGATTACCCCATCCACAACAAAAATGGGCTGGTTGTTGGTGCCCAGCGTTGAGTTACCCCGTATCACAATCTTGGTATTGCCAAATAATCCGCCGGCACCCTGGTCGATCTGCACACCTGCTACCTTTCCCTGCAGGGCATTGATCGGGATTGATCTCATTGGTTTTGGCCACATCAGCTCCTTTTAGTTCGGTAACGGAAAAGCCAAGCTGTCTTTTTTGTTTGGAAATACCAAGCGCGGTCACCACCACCCCACCCAGCTCAGTGGTTGCGGGAAGCATACTGATGGTCAGGGTGTTTTCCAACCCCGGTGTAACCTCCTGGGTTTCGAATCCAACGGCAGAGATCACCAGGATGGCATTGTTAGCCACGTTGATCGAAAACCCACCTTTTGAATCAGAACTTGTTCCATTTGGTGTTCCCTTTTCCACTATGGAAGCGGAAGCAACGGCTTCGCCTTTGTTGTCCAGCAGGGTTCCGGCTATGGTTCTTTTTTGCTGGCCAAAACTAGTAATACAGGTAAAAATAAAAAGGACAAGAAGCAAATTGGGGATTGCTTGTGGTTTCATAAACATTAGTTGAATGGTTAAGACTGATTCCGGGAACCAGTACATCTTAGTGCATGAATTTAATTTTTCAATTCCGAATTAGAAAAAGTATTTTCTCCTGACTGAAATGCATCTGAATGATTAATCAACAATATCCAAATGATATCGGGGACAATAATATTATCCATGAATACCAGAAGAAAACACAAGTCGAAAGAGAGAAACAGAAACAGAAAGAGAAACAGAAAGAGAAAGAGAGAGGGAGAAAGAGAGAGACAGTACTGGCCCGGGTGAAAAAGTGAGGCGCCGGCAGGCGAATAGAATGATCATCTCGCCCAGACAAACGACCTGGTAGTTTTCCTGCGGCTGTTCCAGACCGTGGCATAACCAAACCCGGTAATGCCCGGGGGCAATGAAACTGACCACGCGTTTTCACCTCCGGAAAGCAAACGGTGAAGCAAAGCATTGCCGGAAACATCTGTCACGCGCAGGTAATAGGGCCCCGGCTCACCGGAACGAATGATCAATTCCTTCCCTTCTTTTGCCAGAGTAAGTTCCTTTGGTCCGGCAGGTCGCCTTACAACGACCACCTGCGAATAATCTATGCTGCCGTTTGTTCTAAGAATGGCCAGGCGGTAGTAGAGGTCCCGATGGGCAGTCTCAGCTTCCCGGTCATCATAAACATAATTACTAACGTTATCCTGTATGCGAATAAATCGGTGTATGGTTTGGAAATCGCGGGTATTTATCGAACGCTGGAGTAAATATTCTTTGTCTCCGGCGCCTTCACCCGAGGTAAAGCTGATCCTGTTGTGATCCTTTGCAGGCAATGCCTTCAGTGAACTGATCTTCTCGGGCAGAATAATATCAGACCCCCTGACTTCCACATTATCATAAACAAAACGGCTGAGGCCCCCCGAGGATACAACGGTGGTATAACCATAGATGCGGAAGTTAACTGCGGTGCTTAGATTGCTGTAGGCGGCACTCAGTATGATGTTAAATGTCACATGCGTACTGATAAGCGCGCCACTCGCGATATCTGTTGTGTAGCCATCAACTGAAGAACGCAGCGCCCAGGCAGTTGGACCGCTGCCACCGCTCGAACCTGTATTACTTCTTCTCATTCTTAAGTGTACAGACAACAAATGAAGCGCATGACCTGACACTGGTGTGAGTGTGAAATCAAGATAGGTGGTCAGGTTAATCCCCCCTGCAGGCCAGCCATTCTCACCGTAGTATTCGGTGCCGTTGTGCGTTTTGGTTGGAATGGCTGCAGAAAAATTTGCAACCGATACTGTATTATAGGTTCCGGCAGTGCCGTTTATGGTGTTGTTGAAATTCCAATTGCCGACTGTTTGTGAGTACAGAACCGGACCTGTAACAAAACTTCCAAAACCAATAAGACCAGCAAGCACAAAAGGACGCGAAGGCCAGTTAAAGAATTTAGAGGGTAAAGACATTTTTCAGTGGATATAGGCAGGATAACGCCTATATGTAAACTCTTAGTATCGGATGTGTAAACTCTTAGACCATTGGTCGGATTTTAGGCCTGGATTTAGGTATATATTGTTTTAGATCAATGGTTTATCTTTAAAAAACATGGACAAAATCAGACAATACTTTGAAGCCATTACCGACCTGCCTGATGAAGACTGGAAAAAATTCAATTCAAAGCTGGTCAGGCAGGAATATCCCAAAAAAACGGTCCTCCTGGAAGCCGGAAAAACGGAGAATTATCTTTCATTTATTGAAAAAGGCCTGATCAGAATGTATGTGCCCGGGGACATCAATGACACCACTTTTGCCTTTGCTTTTGAGAACGCATTTTTAAGCGGATATGAATCCTTTCTTTCCCGGATGCCTTCGGCCTATCGCGTGGAAACATTAACACCAACCATCCTTTGGCGACTCACGTATCAAGATCTTCAAGTGATATACAAAGAAACATCCGCAGGAAATATGATCGGGCGCCATGCCAGTGAAGGGCTTTTTCTTGAAAGCTCCAGGCGTGAACTTTCATTGTTAACCCAAACAGCAGAACAACGCTATCTGAATTTATTGCAGGAACAACCGAAACTGATCAGGGAGATCCCGCTAAAATACCTCGCGTCATATATTGGTATCACACCACAGGCCCTCAGCAGGATCCGCAGCCGGATTTCTTAACCCAGGTTCATTGTTTACAGATATCATCTGTCTGAGCTTTGCAATAAAAAAAATATGGCACCTGAATTCATTTTACTTCTCGTTTTCGTCCTGGTTTCCGTCAGCAGAAAGATCCGGACCGGCAACTGGGATCTTGCCCTCGCCGGCAGAATGGGGATGTCGGCCCTGTTGCTGGTCACCACGATCGGGCATTTTATGTATACAAAAGGCATGGCAATGATGTTGCCCGATCCCATACCATTGAAGTTGGAGATTGTTTATCTCACCGGATTCCTGGAGCTGGCAGCGGCGATCGGACTGATGCTGACAAGATTCAGAAAGTTTACCGCCTGGCTGCTTGTCATTTTTTTTATCATGATCATCCCTACCAATATCTATGAGGCCATTCAGCATGTGGACATTGAAACGGCCACCTACACAGGAGGTGGACCTGCGGTGTTATGGTACCGCATACCTTTACAGATTCTCTTTATTGCCGTTGTTTACTTTTCTGCCATATGGAACAATCCAGGGAACTCATACCGGACACATTTGTATCGAAAACGGGCATTTTCCTGGTGATGGGTCCCATGAAAAATTGATAATCAGGATCCTATTGAGTTGGCATATTTATGGCCGGAAAGAAGGCACAGTTTAAACTACATTGCTTTGATCAGGAATTACCTAAGGAGTGCCTGGAGAAATCTGCTGAAAAACAGAGTTTTCTCATTCATTAATATTCTTGGACTGACCATTGGCATCACTGCCTGCATGCTCATCTTTCTCTTTATCGTTCATGAATTCAGCATGGACAGCATGCATGCCAAAGGGAAGAATATCTACCGCGTCATGCGGCAATTCGACAAAAACAAGAACCCTGCTCCTTACCTGTCCGGCCCATATGCCGATGCCTTGCTGAACGACTACCCCGGAGAGATTCGCGAGGCGGTTAGAGTGATGACCAGTAATGGCCTGATCACATTTGACAACAAGGCTTTCAGGGAGCAAAAGATCTATGCCGCCGATGAAGGTTTTTTTACCCTTTTCTCATTTCCGCTGGTAGCAGGCGATCCGAAAACGGTGCTGAAGGATCCTTCAGGAATCGTGATCTCTGAATCCACCGCAAAAAAATATTTTGGAAACCAGGACCCCATGGGTAAAATACTGGTGCTTGACAAAATGCGGAATCTGAAAGTGACCGGTGTGTTCAGGGATATTCCATCCACGTCGCACTTGAATTTTGATATTGTTTACCCTCTTTCCAACTATTACAAAGAACCCTGGTTCAAAATCTGGGTGAATAATAATTTCTTTGTTTATGTATTGCTTGATCCTAAGAGCAGCCCGGTTGCTTTGGAAAAAAAGTTTCCGAAGTTCATGGACAAGTACATGAAAGAGGACATGATCAAATTGGGTAGCCAATTCAATCTCAGCCTGAAACCGCTCTCCGACATATATTTTGAAACCGACTCGGGCTTTGACGATGTCAAACATGGCGACTTAAGGGTGGTGCATATTTTTATTTCAATCGCTGTGCTGATCCTGTTGATCGGTTGTATCAATTTTATCAACCTCGCTACGATAAGAGCCGTTGAAAGATCAAAGGAAGTTGGTCTGCGCAAGGTACTGGGAGCCCTACGTAAACAACTGATGATGCAATTTGTCGGGGAATCGATGCTCCTCACGCTCATCTCCATCATATTTTCGATCGCCTTGTTTTACATCGTCAGACCAGGTTATAGTAACCTGCTGGGATATCCGATCGCTCTTAGCTGGAACAGCATGCCGATATACTTGTTTTTTCTTGGCATCATCATCGTTGTTGGTTTTCTCGCAGGCAGTTATCCGGCAATTTTTCTTTCGGGGTTTTCACCCATAGAGGCCCTGAAAGGCAAGTTAAGACTTGGCAAAGGCGGAACCTGGTTTCGGCAAACACTGGTTGTTGTCCAGTTCAGCATATCTGTATTTCTGATCATCGGCACGATCATCATCATGAAACAGATGAATTATGTGAAGACAAAGGACCTCGGTTACAATAACGAACAGAGACTGCTTGTAAAAGTGGACAATGATGACATATACAACCACCTCGGTACTTTCAAAAAAGAATTGGAGCGAAATGAAAATATCCATTCGGTTTCATTCATGTCCGGCGAGCCGGGAGGTTTTTTCGACGTGCAAACATATAATATAGAAGGCAGGACTGAACCATGGAGGGCAAGGGCGTCTTTCACCGATTTCGAATATGTAAAAACACTGGGGCTGAAAATCATTGCCGGACGGGATCTGTCTCCATCGTTTCCGACCGATTCTGCGAATGCCGCACTCATCAGTCGCACCGCCGCAATGGAACTCGGCTATACCCCGGAGTCCGCAATTGGCACCTGGCTGCAGAATACTTTTCGCGACGACCAGCGCAGAAAGATCGTCGGCGTTGTCGAAGACTTTAATTTTCTTTCGCTGAAACAAAAAATGGAACCCCTTGTGATCTCACCGGGATACGACAAACGCATGGGCGTGATCAGTATCAAACCCGGTCGGATCAATTCTGCTATTGAAGACATTAGGGAGATATACGCTGCGGCCGCGCCCGTCTTCCCTTTCGAGTACAGCTTCCTCGACCAGAAATTTGGTGAAATGTATCAGAAGGATCTTCGCCAGCAAACCATCCTCAGCATCTTTTCCGGACTTGCCATTTTTATTGCCTGTCTCGGTCTTTTTGGCCTGGCCTCATTTGCTACCATGAAACGGATCAAGGAAATCGGAGTCCGAAAGGTTCTCGGGTCGTCGACGAACAAGATCATCGTCCTGTTGGTTAAAGACCTCCTGAAGCCAGTTCTTCTGGCCAGTGTGATCGGCATCCCCGTCGCATTCCTGTTCATGCGTTCCTGGTTACAGGATTTTGCGTACCAGACCAGTATGCAATGGTGGATCTTCGGACTGGCGGCGGGAACGACCATTCTGATCGCTTTATTTACGGTAGGCATAAAAGCCTATAATGCGGCCATCACAAATCCCACGAAGAGTCTGAGAATGGATTGAACCAGAAAAAATTTAACCGCTGGCTGATGGGCAGGCGCAGGTTGGTTTCCCCGGAGTTTGATCAGGACCCCATACGGATGGATTTCTCATTCTGTGCGCGAAGCCTTTGACAAAGGATCTTGATGAATCCCCGCGCCACTTCAGGCCGGTTTTCAATCACCTCGTAAAGAGGCTCCTGGTCGATCCGGAATAAAATACAATTCGACTCTGTGGTAGCCGTTGCGGACCTTACTTCCGGATCCAGCAATGCCAGTTCGCCGAAAACTTCACGCTCTTTGAGGATGGCAAGGGTGGTATTGCTTTTGTGTATCCTGACCTCTCCCTGGTGTATGATGTACATACAGTCGCCGAACTCCCCTTCCTTGAATATTACCGTGTTCTTTTCGTATTCCTCTTCGTCCATCAATGGCGCCAGGTCGGCAAGTATGTGTTCAGGCGTGTCTTTGAAGATGCTCAGTGATTTGAGTATAAGCACCTTTTCTACCAGAAGTAATCTTTGGGGGTCGGTCTGGGACATAATTAAAGTTATGGAGTTGTGGCAAATATTGCTGTTTCCTTGAGCAACCTGCTCTCTGAAAGTGCATACTTACTGAACAGGTCGGAATGTAACGGGTGAACGTATTTTTTGGAAATATACAGCGAGAAGGCCTTGGTCCAGTTAAAATATTCAATGGGTTTCTCCGACAATATCCTGGCCAGGATCAGTTCAATCTGATCGAACTGCTCATTCGTAAACAGGGCCCGCAGAGCGGTGCAGCGTTGTTCTATGCTTGTTGTTTCGAACATGGAATTGAACTGCCGGCCGAGATCTTTTTTTACAGTGAGCTCGATGATCTCCATCGCATTGGCGATGCTCTCCTTCTGTGTGGCGGAAAGGCCGTATTTCACCTGGTTCATTTTTTCCCTGTCGTACATGCACCCAAACAAGGAAAGCAGGATCTCCCGGATATTGTTGATCTCGTCCTGCAGCGAACTGTACAATACATCATAATGAATGGCTTTATAAGAGAGGGCCTGCTGCATGTATAACAATTCAACGCCATAAATAAGATAGGACTTCGCGATGGCCTCAAACTCTTTCTCACGATCGGGGGTAACCGAATACCTGCTTCGGTACAGCGCTTTAATGATCGACTGCATCAGCATTGATTCCGATTTTAACAGACTGAGCAGCAGTTGCTGTGCCGGTAGCCCACCGATCTTTCCACAGACCGCGATAAGTTTCTTCCGGACATTTACAGGCAGATCATCCCGATCGAACCAGTTTTCCAAAACCGGAACAGCCGTATCGCCTGAACTATACAGGGCTTCCAGTACCAGCTTCTCACGGACATGGAGGAGCGCGAACAGTGCATTTACGGTGTCCGGAGTGGCAGCTTTGCCAATGGCCCGGATGGCCATGGCCTGTATCTCCGGATCCGGATCGTTGATCAGCCTGTTGTGATCGGGATGGTCATAATGATCCTTCACTTCCTTTAATATATGGAGTCCCACCCTCCTCTCTTCTTTGTTACCGGCATGCAAGAGACCTGAGAGCAGGTTTTCGGCCCTGGATCTGATGCCCGTAGCCGCATTGCCCAGCATGCCGGTGATGGCCGCACTGCGCAAACCTTCCTGAGATGAATCCAGATAGGTAGCCATGCCCCAGTCATCCGAACCGATCCGGCAAAATATCTTCACCGCCTCAAGCCTGACCTTCTCCTCGGTTTCATTTTGTAAAAGGCCGATAATGCTATCGCGGGCATTGGAAAAATTTCGGTTGTTCATGACACGCAAGGCCTCCACTTTTACCTTGTCGGACGGGTGAGTCAGCAACTGCGTGATCAGGTCCTCCGCAATCGAATCCATCTGCTGACTACTAAGCATGGTCAGTATGCTGATCACTTCTACTTCCGTGCCCTTCATCATCTTGGCCCTGACCTGCTCCCTGATCTTGTCGTCGCTGAGGTTGAACTCATCACGGCTGAAAAACCTCGAGCCGATAGTCTTCATGAGAATAGTCATATACTGCCGGTTCACCAAGACAACGCCTGCGATCCAGAGTGCACCAAGAACGAAAAGTACATAACAGAGAAACATCAGGTCCACTTTCTCGTGCATGTTGAAAAGAGTCAGCAATATTATCCCGCAGAATAGGGAGGCGAAGGGATCCATTATCCCTTTCACGATATTATGTGCCCGAAGGCGCTCATGTGTTGGCAGCGGTTGCATAAGGGTGAGCAGCACAGGAGAATTGAATGAAGTACGCAGCACATCCACCAGCATGGATCCCACTCCAAAGAGGTAGAAAATGAGTTTCTGATCGTCGGTGAGTCCCCGGACCGATGCTATGATAATAGTCATGATCAGCATAGCCATGGGTGTAATAAACATTGCCGGTCTTACGCCTATCGATGCGGTGAGCCGGCTGCTGAAAACCATCTTGGTTACAAAAGCGAGGATCCTGGTACTGGCATAAAAAAAGGCGATGAAGCTGGCGAGTGTTACGTCATCATGATATGCCTTCTTCACTTCACCATAAAATCCATAATTAATAAGGATAACACAGGTTGATGTGATAAGAGAAATGAAAGCTATGCGCCGGATAAAATTGTTTGTGACCAGGTTGCTGACCAGTTTCCCAATCTTCTTTTGGGAAGCATGCTGATGCTGGTGTCTGGTCTGATGCTGAAGATGATCCAGCTTACCCGACCTGATGATGCTGATAAAAAAAGGTATGGAAACGAGCATGCAAGCTGCACCAATTAGCAAAAGATTCTGCGTGCCTGTATAGGGCACGAATATGAGCGCAAGTGTGTATCCAATAAATTTTGCCGGAATGTCTCCACCACTGATCACGGCAAATAAGCGTTTGCTCTGACGAAGGTCAAAGACCAGGGCAGCAATTCCCCAAAACTCCATGTTATTCAGCATGTAC
The DNA here is from genome assembly GCA_963808065.1 of uncultured Chitinophagaceae bacterium. Lineage (GTDB taxonomy): Bacteria > Bacteroidota > Bacteroidia > Chitinophagales > Chitinophagaceae > Flavitalea. The sequence goes on along the minus strand of CAWEEK010000001.1, from coordinate 1,442,629 downwards.
AGGACGTTGAACCAGGCCATCAGCAGATAGAGGAACCAATCTCCCCTGATGCTGAAGTTCGCCACCCACATCAGGAACATACTTCCGGTCATGAACACAAGCACAGAAATATTGAAGGTGGCAAAGCTGAGGCGATGCTCAAATTTGGTGTACAAGAACCCTGCGACCCAAAGCAGCAATGCCGACCAGATCATTACCCAGGGCAACTGGGTGATGGGAAATCTTTCGACGAACTGGGCAAAGGCTGAGGTAAAGAGAAAGGATATGCCTGCACCCTGGAAGAACTGCAGGAGGTATAGTCTTTTCACTATCCACCATTCATTGGGGTAGACATTTAATATCTTCAACAAGGGTTTAAGGGCCATAATTTTTCTACTCCAGGTTAGGGCTAAACTTTATTCAATTTCATTTTCAGCGATTCCAGATGTTTTATTTTCCCAGGTGTACGGTTGTGTATGGAACTGTTGGTAAAGTAATGGTGGTTATTCAGAAACTGGACCTGTATCTCATTCCATTGATCTTCCTGTTCAAGCATTCCCAGTAAAAGCCATTCATTTTTGAGCCGGTTGTTGATCACCGGGAAGTCCTCTGTTCCAAGGTAATCGAGGTCTGCGTCACAGAGTATCCGTTCCTGCACCCTAAGCGGAGACTGAGGCATTTTGGTAGCCATGATCATGTCGGCGATCAGACCAAGTTCAGCAGCTGTAAACAATTCAGAATCCAGCGTGTCCCGCATGATCCTGCAGGAACCTTCCTCATGGCCGGCATAGCTGTGAAGGAAGCCCGTATCATGAAAAAGCGCAGCAATTTTTATCAGCATTAACAAACGTGAATCAGAAACGTCCTCGGCTGCCGCGATTCGCTGGGCGTTTTCCAGTACATCTTCAGTATGCTGACGGTTATGATAGGTAAGCCTTGGGTCCAATCCGGCAGTGAGCATGTTCAGGATCTTTGATTTCAGGGTTAGAAATCCCAATTCCGTCATAGAAATGTATATGCTTTCTTAAATTTAGTGCTTCTGAATCAGAACTTGCCGATAACATTAGATCAAACTCTGCCTCGGGTGTATGCAATGGTCCCAGAAATCAAAGGACCACTGGAATATCTTTCTGAACTGGCCCATGCTGGCAGGTTTCTGAAAAAATCCCTGGACACCAAGATCATAGACTTCCTGCACAAAAAGTTGTGCACTTGCAGTGGAAAGACAGATAAACGGAATACTCTTGCTTCGCAGCTCGGGCGTATTTTGTATAACACGGAGCAGTTCTACTCCGGTCATCCTGGGCATATTCAGATCGCAAAAGATGATCCGGGGTTTGTGCAGAGTAGACTGAAGATAAGACAGGGCCTGGAGACCGTTTTCAAACTGAAGAACCGGATACGAAGGGCGTAACTCCTTGCAGATTTCGAGCATGAGTTCCTGGTCGTCGACGTCATCATCGATCAAAATAACCGGGGACATAGAATATAAAAGTTTACTTAGCTCTCAAAAAAGTATGCCCTGCCCCAGTTCTTGTCAAAATCCTGACTGCCACCCTTAACTTTACCCAGACCAACCATCTTTCATCAAAATCTACGATTATGAATAAGGACCGCAGAAACTTCCTTAAACTTACCAGCCTCGCAGGCACGGGTCTATTTACCAGTTTTACCTCCCAGGCCTTGCCCACGGTGGTCCCGGAGATTGCCAGAACACTGCCCGGGGATGCCCATTTTAATATGAGCGGATATGCCGCTCCCAAACTCGACAAAGTAAGAGTGGGTGTTATTGGACTGGGCAACAGGGGCAGCGGAGCGATTCTGCGCCTAAGTAAGATAGAAGGCGTGGAGATTAAAGGGCTCTGCGACATCCGTCCCGAAAAAGCTGAAGCCGCAAAAAAAAGCCTGGAGGGCACCACCCAAAAGCCAGACCTGTACAGCGGCAATGAGAATGAGTGGAAAAAATTGTGCGAACGTAAGGATATTGACCTCATCTACATTACCACCCCCTGGAACCTGCATACGCCGATGGCGGTATATGCCATGAAGCATGACAAACATGCCGCTTCAGAAGTTCCCGTGGCCACCACTTTGGAAGAATGCTGGGAACTGGTGGAAACATCGGAGAAAACTCGGAAACACTGCATGATCCTGGAAAACTGCTGTTATGATTTCTTTGAACTGATGACCCTCAATATGGCGAGGCAGGGGTATTTTGGCGATATCATTCATGTCGAAGGTGCTTACATTCATGATCTGCTGGAAGCTAATTTCAACCAGAAAACATATTACGACAGCTGGAGGCTGAAAGCCAACCTCAAGAATGGGAATCTTTACCCCACCCACGGCCTTGGTCCTGTGGCCCAGGTGCTGAATATTAACAGGGGAGACAGGATGGATTTCCTGGTTTCGGTTTCTTCGAATGATTTTTCCATGGCTGCGAAAGCAAAGGAACTGGCAAAAACGGATCCTTTCTATGAAACTTATGTCAACAAGACCTTCCGCGGAAATATGAATACATCTACAATAAAAACCGTTGGAGGAAAAACCCTGATGATCCAGCACGACGTCAGTTCACCCCGCCCCTATTCCAGGATTCACCTGGTTAGTGGTACAAAGGGAACGGCGCAGAAATATCCCGAACCCGGTCGCATCTCCAATTCCCATGAGGGATGGTTGTCGAAGGAAGAAATGGACAAGCTCGAATCTACCTATCAGCCTCCCATTGTCAAAAAGATCGGGGAGATGGCCAAACAGGTAGGTGGACACGGAGGTATGGATTTCCTGATGGACTGGAGGATGATCGACTGTCTGCGCAACGGTCTGCCATTGGACATAGACGTGTATGACGCGGCCACCTGGAGCTGCATCACCCCACTGAGCAGGAAGTCCCTGGAAAAAAGATCTGCCTCTGTAGATGTGCCCGATTTTACCAAAGGGTCGTGGAAAACAAATGCGCCGGTAGATCTCCAGATACTCAAGGGAGGCAACACCAAAGTGCTGATCTAAGGGCAACTGGTTGTCTCTCCCGTCCTGTTGACAGCTTCAGGCCGGTCCATTGATCATTCTTTCAAATTTATCGTGCAAATGAAATATTTTCTGAAGTCCGGTTCCGTTGCCATTAGCGATTTATTTTGTTCAAAATTTTCTTTCGTCCTCTTATCGCTTTTGTCATTCCATCTGCATTCAATGAGCCAACCACTGCTGAAAGTAGTGATCGCGGGCCTCAACCATGATCATGTTCACAACATCCTGCGCGATTATAAGGCAGGCAAGGTGAACGTAATCGGCATTGCCGAAAAAAACAAGGAGCTCCAGGCCAAATATATCCGGCAGTACCAGATCCCGGATTCATTGTTTACTGGGGATCTTAAGGAGACCCTGAAGAATAAAAAGCCCGATGCGGTTCTTGGATACAATGCGGTGGCCGATCATCTCGCAGTAGTTCAGGTCTGTGCGCCGCTTGGTATACCCGTGATGGTCGAAAAGCCCCTGGCGGCCACCCTGGACCAGGCGAAGGCAATTGAGCAACTTGCGAAGAAATACAAAGTGAAAGTGCTTACCAACTATGAAACTACCTGGTATCCTTCATTCGCGGAGGTAAAAAAGGCCGTGGATCAGGACCGGATCGGAAAGATCAGGAAGATGGTAGTACATGATGGTCATCAGGGTCCCAAGGAAATTGGGTGCAGTACTGAATTCCTCAGCTGGCTCACCGACCCGGTGAAGAATGGTGCAGGAGCACTAAATGATTTTGGCTGTTATGGCGCGGACCTGATGACGATGTTTATGAAAGGCCAGCGTCCGGTTGCGGTTACAGCCGTGTTGCGTCATTATAAACCCGATGTATATCCGAAGGTGGATGATGATGCCACTATTATGGTGGAATACCCGGAGGCTACGGGTTTGATCGAAGCCTCCTGGAACTGGCCGTTCTCCATCAAGGACCTGGAAATATTTGGAGAGACGGGATACTTTCATGCACTGGACAACACCCATTACGTCAGCAGGATGAGGGAAAATAAAAAAGACAGTGCAACCGCTCCTGCACTACAGGCGCCCCTTCAGGATCCGTTGGTGTATCTCGCGGCGGTACTTTCGAACCAGTTATCCGGCGAGGATGATCTTTCTTCTTTGAAATACAACATGATCGTAATGGAGATACTTGACGCCGCCAAGCGGTCGGCGGCAGCGGGCAAACGTATTCCATTGTAAAGCTTAATTTAGAAACTTCATACATTACTTATGGCCATATTTACCAGGAGAAATTTTCTCAAAGTCTCAGGTGGAATGATGCTGATTCCGGCCGCAGGGGGAACAACTGTATTGAAGGCTGCCGTTCCCCGCCTTTCCTTTTCAACATTGGGATGTCCCGACTGGTCCTTCGACAAGATTATTGAATTCGGTAGCAAGCATGGCTATCAGGGCATCGAGATCAGGGGTATTCAGCGGGAACTCGACCTTACAAAATCACCGGCGTTTAACAGCCCTGCCGCGATTGCAGAAAGTAGGAAAAAAGCCAACGACCATTCATTAAAGTTCGTGGGTCTCGGTTCTTCCGCGGCATTACATCATAAGGAAACTGCGGAAAGAAAGAAGGCTCTCGACGAGGCAAAACGATTTATCGAGCTGGCCCATGCCCTGGGATGCGGTAGTGTACGGGTTTTTCCAAATAATTTGCCCGCCGGTGTGCCAAAGGAAGAGACACTGCAACTGATCAGTGCTGGTTTGACGGAGCTAGGCGCAGTGGCAAAGGGAAGCGGCGTCAAGGTGCTGATGGAAACTCACGGGGATCTGATCTATGCGCAGGATATTGCCAAGGTGATGACAGCAGCCGGAAACCAGGATAACATCGGACTCGTCTGGGATATTTCGAACATGTGGTCGGTTACGAAAGAATCACCCACCATGGTTTATGGTCTGATAAAAAAATGGATCCTGCATATCCATCTAAAGGACCTGAAGAATGTCAATGGCAAAGATCAGTATACGTTGTTTGGAGATGGAGAGGTTCCGGCATTTGAAGCCATTGACCTGTTGGCAAAGAACAGATACCCGGGGTTTTATAGTTTTGAATGGGAAAAAATGTGGCATCCCGAAATAGCCGAACCGGAAATCGCCCTGGCAGACTTCCCGGAAAAGATGAAAGCGCATTTCAAGTCATAAATTGCACCTAAGTAGTTACTTATAGGGATAATGGGATTCACTTAGTCGTTTTCCCTGAATCCTCCTACATGCCCTTGCGGGGCACAACATTTCCCCCCCCTCCGCGCGTTCTATTAGTGGCAGAAATACCCGATCCTTCAAAAGGCAATATTCCGAACCCTATGGCTAGAAAAAACTCCAATAAAACAACTCCGGCACCGATCCCGCTGCGTGGAGGAAATGAGTGGAAGCCAGATAAAACTCGGATCTACCAAACCCTGGTGGAGAACAGTTCGGAGATGCTTTCACTTGTGGACGAGAAGGGAAACTACATTTTCAGCGGGCCGTCCACCACCAGAATACTTGGATACAAAACGGAAGAGCTTGTTGGAAGCAATGCTTTAAAATTGATTCATCCCGATGATCTGCCAAGGCTAAGCGCTTTGCTGAAAACTATCTCCGAAACTTCAAGTTTCTATGTGCCCGATTACCAGCTCAAAAAAGCAAATGGAGAATGGATCTGGCTGGAAACCTATGTCACCAACATGCTGGACAATGAAGATATCCGTGCAATTGTGGTAGCCTCCAGGGACATCACGGAACGGAAAAATAAAGACATTGAGCTGCAAAAAAAAGAACTAAAATACAGGTCCCTGTTCGACAACAATCCAGACCTGGTTTACTACCAGGATAAAGCGGGCTTCATCCAGGATGTCAATGGCACCTGCGAAAAAATATTTAACCTCAAACCCGAGCAGGTCATTGGGAAACATTATTCCGCCTTTATCATGCCGGAGTCGAGAGAGATCTCCGAGATTCATCTTCAGAAGGCCCTTAACGGACAGCCGACAAAATTTGAACAGACCCTTTTTGTTCCAAGCATCGGCGACACTTATTACATCGACGTTTCCAAAATACCCGTGGTCGTAAACGGTGAAGTCATCGGCGTACACACCATATCTAAAGACATCACCGCGGCGAAGAAAGCGCAGGAAATAATTATCAAACAGGCAGAACACCTGCAGGAACTGAATCAGGAATTACAGGCAAGGTCCGCAGAACTGGGGATCCAGGCCGAAAACCTGCTGTTCTTGAATGTTCGTCTTCAGGAAGAAAGAATAAAGGCCGATGAGGCCAACACTGCAAAAAGTACTTTTCTTACCACGATGAGCCATGAGATCCGCACACCAATGAATGGTGTAATAGGAATGTCATCTCTGCTTTGCGAAACCAAGCTCGATAGTGAACAACGCTCCTTTGCTGAAACCATTAAAAAAAGTGGTGAAGCCCTGTTGAGCGTAATCAACGACGTGCTGGATCTCTCAAAAATCGAATCCGGCAAGATGGAAATCGATCACCATGAATTCAATCTTCGACACTGCGTGGAAGAAGTCTTCGACCTTTTTTCTGCCAGAACAAGGGAATCGGGCATCGATCTTATTTATGAAATTGATCCCGCCATACCCGTTCAGTTGATTTCTGACCATTCGCGTTTAAGGCAAATCCTGCTGAACCTGATCGGTAACGCTGTCAAGTTCACCCACAATGGTGAAGTTTGCGTAGCCATCAGCCTGGTGAATGAAAATAGGAATGAAATATTAATTCAATTTGACATCAGGGACACCGGCATCGGCATACCTGAAGACAAGCGCAAGCACCTGTTCAAGGCATTTTCGCAGGTTGATTCTTCCACCACGCGAAAGTATGGTGGCACCGGCCTGGGTCTTGTGATCAGTGAGCGACTTATTCAGTTGATGGGTGGATCCATCGACCTGCGTAGTACCATTGGCGAAGGCACCACTTTTAGTTTCAAAATCAAATGTCTGAGAGGAAATAAAACGGACAGCAAGAACCAGCTACTCGACCTGCCGGGATGTGAAGGCAAAAAAATACTCGTGATCGATGACAATGAAACCAACCTGATCATCCTCAGGAACCAGTTGCAGCAGTGGCACCTGAATGTAGTGCTCGTCCAGTCAGGATATGAAGCGCTTGACGCTTTAGAGAAATCAAATGATTTTGATCTGGTGATCACCGACATGAAGATGCCAGGGATGGATGGAGTGAAACTTACAAAACAAATCAGGAAAACCCTCCCGGCTATTCCTGTCATTCTGCTGAGTTCCATTGGCGACGAAACCAGGAAGAAATACCAGAACCTTTTTTCCGCCATACTCACCAAGCCCGTCAGGCAACAGTTCTTATTCAATGAGATAAGGCAGGCACTTCAAAGCGATAAAGTTACGGAAGAGGTGAAACCACAAAAGTCGTACAACATACTGCATAAAGATTTTGCCAAAGAAAACCCCTTCAAAATACTGGTGGCGGAAGACAATACGATCAACCAGATATTGATCCTGAAAGTGCTCAATATGCTTGGCTACGAGCCGGCACTCGCGCAGGATGGAAAGGCTGTCCTCGAAATGATGAATAGGGAGGCTTTCGAATTGATCCTTATGGATGTACAAATGCCCGAAATGGATGGCTTCGAAGCCACGGGCAGAATCAGGAGGGATTTTGCCCGCCAGCCGCTGATCATAGCGGTTACAGCCAATGCTATGGCCGAAGACAAGCAGGCCTGTATTGTGGCAGGCATGGACGACTACATCTCAAAACCACTCAATGTGGACGATCTGAAAAAGCTACTGGTAAAGCACAGCAGGATGCGTGCCTGATGCCTCATGGGGAACAATAATTGATGTGATACCCGGAAAGAACCGGTCATAACTCACATCAGAATTTCCCAACTCATCGCGTATGGATACAGAAGGCAAAACACCAGTTCAGATTACCCAGGAATTATTAGCGGATTATGCCAGCAGGAAAGAGTTACTCGTTGAAATGACAAGTAAGGGCTTGCTGTTTAAGGATACAGCCATGCAGCAGACCGATGAACTGATTACGCGCCTTAAAGATGAATTGTCGCTGTATGGCGACGCTTCAAATGCAAGCGTAGACAGGACGGATGAATATCATCAACTGGTCAGGGTGCTGAGATCTGAGATGGACCAAGGTGATGATCAGAAGATTATGAAATCTTTCAAAGAAACGGAACTGAAGTTGCTTGAAAAAGCCAATCAACTGAAGACAGAGCCGGCTCTTCCCCAGTCGCTGATAGATATTCTTGAAAATATTCAGAATTCAGGATATTTGAGTGCACTAAGCAGCAATTAATCTTATGGCAAATCATTTATTCTCACGCCGGAATTTTCTTTCCGTGCTGGCCACCACCAGCGCTGCTGCTGGGGCCGGTGCCCAGGAATTTACATCAGATGGTTATCCCGCTGTCCGCTCTCTTTCCCGCAGTGATTCTTCAGGCCGACTCCCACGTGATCCGGACCAGCCGATCAAAATAGTCTGCACGGAGAATCTTAGCTCGGAACAGATAAGAAAAATAAAGTCGGCCGGGAAAAATATTGAACTGCACATAGTCGAAAATTCGTTGGAATCAGCGCCCGTGGAAGAAGCAGAGGTGATACTGGGGTGGGCAGATGGCGCGACCATTCGCAGAGCTAAAAAATTAAAGTGGGTGCAGGTTTTTGCTGCGGGGGTTGAAAACATGCCGGAAGAGTTGAAGGCCCATTCCTGCAGGCTGACCAATATGCAAAGGGTGTTTGCACCGGTGATCGCAGAATCTGCCATCGGCCTTTTGCTAAGTCTTACCCGTGGTCTGACCCAGGTGTCGATTCCCGCGTTCAGGGAAAAAAAATGGACACATGCGCCAGATGATGTTGCCCTTGATGATCTCTATGGAAAAACAATTGCCATAGTGGGTATGGGTGGTATCGGTTCTGAGACCGCCCGGCGCCTGCATTACGGTTTCAATATGAAGGTGCTGGGAACAGATCCCAAACCGATGCCCAGACCTGATTTCGTTAAAGAATTGAGGGATCCATCCTGGCTGATGGAAATGGTGCCGGAGGCGGACGTGCTGATGAGCGCTGCCCCTCTAACAAAAGAAACCCGGAAAATGTTCAATGAACAGGTATTTCAGGCGATGAAACGAACTGCTTATTTTATAAACGTATCCAGGGGTGGACTTGTAGATCAGCCAGCATTGGTTAGCGCTCTGAAATCAAAGAAGATCAGGGGCGCCGGACTAGATGTAGCCAGCCCGGAACCGCTTCCTGCCAGCGATCCGCTATGGACCTGCCCTAACCTTGTCATCACTCCCCACAATTCATCAGCAGCGCCTTCTAGAACCATCCGCCTGACGGAGTTGGTTGTTGAAAATATGCGACGTTACAGTCAGGATTTACCACTGCTCAATGTAGTAGACAAACAAAAAGGTTACTAGCAAGTTTTTCCCCGCAAATCCACAGCACACCCCAATTCTGAATACATCTCCGCTTTTCAATTTGATTTGCGGCTGGCATGGTTTTCATATTTATCGATCCAGCCAATTTTGGTTGTGCACTCTTAAGAATTTTGCGATGAAAGCTGCGGTGATTCACGGGCCCGGTAATGTAAAATGCGATAATGTTGATGACCCCAAAATCGAGAACAACAGGGATATCATTTTAAAGGTGACTGCCACAGCAATCTGTGGATCCGATCTTCATATTTATTCCGGAGGTATTCCACAACCCAGGCCGATGGTACTGGGACATGAGTTCATGGGAATCGTGGAAGAAACAGGTTCAGCGATCACCACACTCAAAAGAGGTGACCGGGTGGTAGTGCCCTTTCCCATTGCGTGTGGCGGATGCTTTTTCTGTGAACACGAACTTCCCGGACATTGTGAAAACAGTAATCCCGAACACTATGGACCTGAGGGTGGATTATTCACCGAAAAAGGCGGGGCCTTGTTTGGTTACACCGACCTCTACGGAGGCTACAATGGTGGCCAGGCTGAATATGTGAGGGTTCCCTACGCTGATTATGGTCCAAGACTGGTGCCGGATGGTCTGACCGATGAACAAGTCTTATTCCTCACGGACATCTTTCCAACCGGCTATACCGGGATCGACTGGGGTAACGTGCAGGGTGGTGAAACCGTTGCCATCTTCGGTGCAGGTCCTGTGGGGATCATGGCGGCAAAAAGCGCCTGGCTGCGCGGGGCAGCAAGAGTCGTGATCGTTGACACAGTCCAATACCGGCTCGACAAGGCCAGGGCCGCAGGGAACTGCGAAACCATACTCTGGCAGGATGGTGCCAAAGATGTAATTGAACAGATCAGAGCCATGACTTCGGGAAGAGGGGCGGATCTCTGTGTGGATGCAGTGGGTTTTGAACCCGACCGTGGTTTGCTTGACCGCGCGAAAGCTGTGGTTAACCTGGAAAAAGGTTCACCAAAAGTGTTGGAAGCTTGCATGAGTGCAGTAAGAAGAGGAGGCACCGTGTCGGTTCTGGGTGTATACCCGACCACCTATGATAATTTTCCCGTGGGTCAGTTCTTCGACAAAGGCATCATCCTGAAAGGCGGCCAGGCACCAGCTCAGAAACACATCGACAAACTTTTGAAATATGTGGAAGAAGGAAGGGTAAAACTTGACGATATTATTACTCATCGTCTGCCGCTTTCGCAAATCTCGCACGCGTACAGCATTTTCAAAAAGAAAGAGGACAACTGTGTGAAGGTGGTTCTCGATCCCACAAAATAGATCGAACTATAAAATCATAAGTATGGAACAACATCAACATGCGCTGATAACCGGTGGTACTGCCGGTATCGGTTTCGAACTCGCAAGACAATTTGCCAGAAACGGATATAATCTGATACTAGTGGCCCGGAGCCAGGAAGGATTGGATAATGCTTCCAGCGAGCTGTCCGGAGAATTTCCCGACATCCATGTACATACCATTTCAAAGGATCTATTTTATGCAGACAACGCGTTTGAATTGTATAACGAGATCAAATTAAAAAACTTAAAAGTAAGCGTGCTGGTGAATGACGCCGGACAGGGTGTGTATGGTGAGTTTGTGGACACCGACATAAGAAGAGAGCTGGCGATTGTACAACTCAACATCAGCAGCCTGATCGTGCTCACCAAACTCTTCCTGCAGGACATGGTGGCAAGTGGCGAGGGAAAAATATTGAATGTGGCCTCAGTAGCAGGCAAGCTACCCGGACCGCTGCAGTCGGTTTATCATGGCACCAAGGCATTTGTGTATTCCTTCACCCAGTCCATAAGAGACGAAGTGAAAGACAAGGGTGTAATAGTTACCGCACTCCTGCCCGGGCCCACAGACACCGATTTCTTCGAGAAGGCAGACATGGAACACTCAAAAATTGTCCAGGAAGGTTCAATGGCCGACCCTGAAGACGTCGCCAAAGACGGCTACCAGGCACTGATGGCGGGGGAAGACAAGATCGTCTCCGGTTGGAAAAACAAGGTGCAGGTAGCCATAGGAAATCTTACACCCGATAGCACGATCGCGGCCACCATCCACAAGCAACAGGAACCGGTAGAAAAAAAGAAAATGAATTAAATCACAACTATAAAACTCAACACCATGGCAAAAGCAGCAGCAAAAAAAGCCGCTCCTAAAAAAAGTCAGGCTTCTCAGAAATCATCCTCGAATGCTCCCGCCAATTCGGGTGCCGGCAAGGGTGATACATTATTGAAAGAATATTTTGTAGAAAGTCTGCAGGACATTTATTATGCAGAAAAAGCGATCACCAAGGCACTTCCAAAAATGACAAAGGCGGCCACTTCCGAAGAGCTGAAAGACGCTTTCGAAGAACACCTGGCCGTAACCCAGGAACAGGTCAGCCGGCTGGAACAGGTTTTTGAAACAATGGGTGAAAAAGCAAAGGGAAAAAAATGCGAGGCGATCGAAGGACTTATCAAGGAAGGAGAAAGTATTATTGAGGACACAGATGAAGGCACAGCAACCCGCGACGTCGGTCTGATCATGGCAGCCCAGAAAATCGAACACTATGAAATTGCCACCTATGGCGGTTTGGTGCAACTGGCACACACACTCGGACTGGAAGATGCAGCGGAATTACTCGCCATTACCCTGGAAGAAGAAAAAGAAACAGACGTTACTCTGACAAGCATCGCAGAAAACAATGTGAACTATGAAGCAAGTGAAGAAGCTTAGTTAGAATTGTCAGCAAGAAAGAACCGGCATATTATTCTGCCGGTTTTTTTTATATCTGTTGAGTACACCTTGTCTCAGACCTTCAACTTGCCTTCTATCGAATCATCGAATGTCTTGCCCAATGCGGCACCCGTGAGCATTTTTATGAATGCGATACCGTTGCCGTGTTTGTTATCCCAATAGTAACTTTCAGCAGGGATTACCTTGATCACCGTGATACGTGGATCATCTTTTCCTTTTGTGAACCAGGTCTTCAGAAATGGGGACCACAATTCGTCAATAATCTTCCTGTCAGTTGAAATAACTGCCTTTCCTGTTAAAGTCAGGAAATCAGAATGGGCCGAGCCCTGGAAGAATAACTGCACCACGGGATCTGCGGCAATTTCTTTATTCTGATGACTATCGCTGGCGCTCAGGAACCACAGATTGCCCTGGTCATCGACCTTCTGAACGGCCATGGGCCTGGTTCTGACGGGAATGGATTCCTTCAGCCGCGTACAAAAAAAACAGGTAGATGCGGCTTTCGCAAGTTCTCGGATCTTCTCTACTGCAGCTTTGCCTTCCAGTGAGAGGTGGTTGTCTTCGGGTTGTTCCTGGTTGATGCTGTTCATATATTGGTAATGTTTGACAAATACCTTTCAAAAAATGATGCCATCAGAATTTACCGTGAAACCCTTTTTTAAAGGACCTTACGCAAAGGCGTTGCAATATTTTTGTTTCACGCGGAGGCGAAAGTCTGCCTGGGGGCAGGCAAGGAAACGCGAATGCTCAAAGTCTTCTATCTCCGCGCCTTTGCGGATTCTTGGCGCCTTTGCGTGAAACCGATAAAATTCTTTGCGTGAAACCTTGCGATCAAAAGGTCTTGGCGTGAAACCAGGCAGATTTTTTTTGCTTGATCAATAAAATATTTCTAGATTCACAAACTATAAGCAGGCCATTTTCATTTCGATTCACTGATAGCATTTTTAACGATTGATAAATCAGGTACAAGCTTCAAGCAAAGAAATATTTTCAGCAGATACGGGAGATCAGCCGGGTGATTTCTATCCACTCAGTTAATGAAACAGGCTTTTTGATTTTTACGAATAACAGGGAAGCATTACAGCAGCCCTGAAAGGTAAGTAGCGTTCCTGCACTGTGCCCTTGGCTTGTACAGAAAAGCTTTTTTTTCATATTTGGTGTTAATCGATTAACATAGCATTACCACTCAGATCCAGCTCAATTTCTAAACGATTCCATGATGCAAAGACGCCATTTTATGAAAACAGGTTTGTGGGGTTCCGCAGGTATCCTCGCAGGCCTTCCCTTGTTGAAGACTCAGGCAGCTGCTCCGTCTGCCCTCAGAACGGACTGGACCCGCATAACCGCTTCCGCCCTCAAGATCACGAAAATCAGGTATTACAGCGCCCCCAATTATCACAAACCCCTGTTCAACCAAGCACGCGGGATTGTGGAAATTGAAACAGACGGCGGCATTATTGGCATAGGTGAAGGCGGGTCGAAGGACATGATCGAACAATGCGCCCAGATGATCATTGGCGCCGATCCATTCAGAATTGAACACATCTGGCAATATCTCTATCGGGGCATGTTCTATCCACCGGGCCGGGAAAAGCTCCATGCGCTCGGCGCGCTTGAAATGGCCCTCTACGACATCAAGGGCAAGGCCCTCAACATTCCGGTATATGACCTGCTGGGTGGAGCTACCAGGGAATTTGTAGACTGTTACGCTACCGGATACAGCAAATCAAAGGCGCCAAATGAAGAGGACAGGGCGAAAGACTGTCTGGCGGCGGGGTTCCGATGCTATCGCACCGGACCCACAGGGGGAATGGGTGACAAGAGATTTGACTTCTACTACAATGCAAAGGCCACCATCGAATTGAGTAAACGAATCGATGCAGCCGTGGGCGGCTCGGGCAACTGGGCCATCGACCTCCACACCAGGTTCGATACGCCGGAAGCGCTGAAGATCTGCGATGAACTACAAAAACTGGAACCCTATTTCGTTGAAGACATCGTAAGGTCCGAGAATCCGGGCGTGTACAAAACCATCCGGCAGTCGACCAAGGTGCCGATCGCGGTTGGAGAACAATTTGGTGACCGCTGGGATATTAACGAGCTGATTGAAAACCGGCTGATCGACTACACCCGGGTAACAATCCCAAACACCGGCGGAATAACTGAATTCAAGAAGATCGCCTCCATGGCCGAAACGCATTATGTAGGCATGATACCACATTTCACTGGTCCCCTTTCCACAGCTACACTGGTACACGCCCTGGGATCAAGCAGTCCTTCCAGATGCATGATTGAAATTGGCGGAGGTAATGTGGAAAGACCTCCTTACTTCAATGAAGATTATCTTCTTTTCGACAAAGGAAAAATTGCGCTTAACCCAAAACCAGGTCTGGGTGTAAAATTCGACCCGAAGAAAGCAGACTTTGTGATGGAGATCACAGCCAACACGAAGTATCCTCATCCGTTCTTAACCGCTCCCGACGGATCCATCCATAACTGGTAAATAAATTTTTTGTCATGATCTGTATCCCGTGAGCATATTCATTCCGAATTTTTTCTACCATCCTCACCAAAATTGACACCAATGAAAAGATCGCTGAAACTAATTGCTGCTTTACTCTTCCTGTGCGGAGGCCAGATTTTCGCACAGAACAAAACCATCACGGGGAAAGTGACAGGCCCCGCTGGTGAAGACCTCAGTGGTGTGAACATCACTGTTAGGGGAACTACCAGGGGTACATTCACCGATGACAATGGCAGGTTCTCTATAGCCGTGCCAAACAACGCCACCCTGGTTTTTTCTTATGTCGGCTTCCCCGACCAGGCCATCGCCGTGGAAGGAAGAAAAGAAATTAATGTAAAAATCTCCGACCAGGTACAAAACCTGGATGATGTGGTAGTTACCGCCCTGGGTATCAAAAAAGAATCCAAGCGTTTGGGGTATGCCACTGCCACTGTGACCGCCGATCAGATTGCTGTCAACCGTACTCCAAATGTGGCCGCCGGACTGCAGGGAAAAATGGCCGGCGTGAATATCACCACCATGGGCACGGGACCGGCAGGATCGACAAAGGTGCGGATCCGCGGACAATCATCCTTCAGCAGTACCAACAGCCCACTGCTTGTGATCAACGGTGTGCCGATGGATAATTCCAACTTCGGCATTGGAGGTGGGAATGGATTCAGGGGCGGACAGGTGAACAGCACCGATGGCGGTGACGGGTTTTCCAGCCTGAATGCAGACGACATCGAAACCATGACAGTGCTGAAAGGCGCCACGGCATCGGCATTGTACGGATCACGCGCCAAAGACGGGGTGATCATGATCACCACGAAAAACAAAGGCTCAGGCAAGGGAATCGGTGTGGATTACAATGTCAACTTCACCACCGAAACACCACTGGACTTTACCGATTTTCAGTATGAATATGGTCAGGGCGAAAGAGGCGTTCGACCTACAACCGCCTTCCCTCAATCGGGTGTCTGGAGCTTCGGTGAAAAATTTGAACCCGGCATGACGCAGATCCTCTTCGACGGAACTGAATTTCCCTATCAGCCGGTTTACGACAGGTATAAGAAATTCTATGATGTAGGCACCAATCTCACCAATTCGATTACCCTCTCAAACGGAAATGAAAACGGTGGATTTAGTTTGTCCGTGTCTAATACGGACAACAAAGGGATTTTGCCGAATTCAAAATTCAACAGGAAGACCATCAACCTGGGCTTCACCCAGAAAGTAACAGAGGCACTCACCGTAAGTGGGAATGCGAATTACTCCAATGAGAACAACCGCAACCCACCACAAGTGAACACCCAGGACATGGCAGTGCCTACTGTGCTCTACACCCTGGCCAACTCGATGCCATTTGACGCACTCGAAAAATATCAGACCCTGCCAAACGGAAATGAATTCGTAATGGCCAGGTTTCTAGTAAGAAACAATCCCTACTATTCGGTAAATAAAAGATTTGAGAATATTGAACGCGACAGGCTGATCGGCAACATCGTGTTGCGCTACCAGATCACTAAATGGATGTACCTGCAGGGAAGGATCGCCCAGGACATTTACACGCGCTCGCAGGATTATAATATCCCCAATGGGTATGCGCCGATCCCGGCTGCCCCCACAGGGTTTATCAATGGCAGCTATACACAGGATGTCAGAAAATTCAGGGAAAGAAACTACGACTTCCTTCTGGGCATGAACCACAAGATCAGGGATTTTGGTGTTGACCTGACGCTGGGAGGTAACCAGATGTACAGGAAAATGGAATACAACAGCGTCACCGTCCAGGATTTTGTACAGCCTGGATTGTACACCATCATGAACGGCAGGGCGAAGGATCCGCTGTATCAGAAATCAGAAAGAAAGGTGAACTCATTGTACGGAGCGGTGGAATTCTCCTACAAGAACTACCTCTTCCTGAATGCGACAGCCCGCAACGACTGGTTTTCCACTCTTTCTCCCGAAAACAGGAGTATTCTTTATCCTTCCGTAACAGCCAGCTTCGTGTTTACAGATGCATTCCAGAACATGCCTTCCTGGCTTACCTACGGCAAGTTGAGGGCGGCCTATGCTGAAGTGGGCGACGACAATGTTGCTCCTTATTCCAATGTACTCTACTACTCGGTGAATAATAATCTCTTCCCCAATCCTACAGGACAACTGATCCCCGTTGGTGGCATCAATGCCTCACAAACGCCAAACGCTAATCTCCGCCCGCTGAGGGTGGCTGAAACCGAGTTCGGTGTTGAACTGAAATTTCTGAACAACCGGCTTGGTCTTGATCTGACATATTATCGCAAGATCACCAACGACCAGATCCTGTCGGCACAGATATCGGACGCATCTTCCTACACCAACAGGCTTATCAATGTGGGAAGAAGTATGAACAAAGGGCTGGAAATGTTGCTGACAGCAAAGCCGGTGTCAACACCTTCATTTTCCTGGGACATCACCATCAATGCTTCATACAACACCTCCAAAGTCCTGCAGCTTGGTCTTAATCCCGCAGATACAGTTATCGCCGTCAGCAATGGCGGTGGCCGTATCCTGAAACAGGTGGTGGGCAAGCCGATTGGTGCGCTGTACACCTTCATGTATCAGCGGGATGCAAAAGGCAACCAGGTATTTGACCCTAACAGCGGAAGGCCACTGCGCCAGGCAACTGACACCTATGTAGGCAATGTGCTTCCCAAATACTTCGGCGGAATTACAAACGCCCTGTCTTACAAAGGCATTTATTTTACGTTCCTTGTAGACTTCAAACTGGGTTCAAAAATGATTGCGGGTTCCAACCAGAATGCGCTGCGTCACGGCCTGCATAAGAAAACACTGGAAGGCCGCGCCGAAGGGTATGTGATCGGAAAGGGAGTAAATCCAGATGGCAGCGTCAATCAGACTCATAGTGACATACAGCCTTTTTATGAAACACCGAATGTACTCGGCGTGAACGAAGACTGGGTATTCAGTTCAGGCTTCTGGAAATTGAGGCAGATGACACTGGGCTACGACTTCACCAAATTTGTGAAAAACATCAAGGTCATAAAAGGGATAAAACTGAGCGCCGTTGCTAATAATGTTTGGGTGATCAAGAAATGGACCGACAACATGGATCCTGAAAACACGGCCAACATCTCCGATAATGAGGTAGGGCTTGATTTCTGGACCGCGGTTCCTCCTACCAGGAGTATCGGAGTCAACCTGAACATCAAATTTTAACCTGATTAACTGATCTTTAAATTTTCGTTATGCGAAATATAAAAATATTTATTCCAGCATTGCTCATCGCGGCGATGGCCCTGCCCGCCTGTGATAAAAACTTCGATGAGCTCAACACCAACAGGGTGGATCCTACATCACTCGACCCGCAGTTTGTTCTGAACAAAGCGATCATCGAGTCTACCTACCAGGATAATTTCGCCACCCTTCAGATGCTCTGTTATAATTTTCCAATTGTGCAGCAGATCCTCACTCCTTTCGGAAGTTCGCTTTCCGGAGGAAACTATAACATATTCAACCCTGGTAACACCTCGGTGGTTTGGCAGAACTTCTACAGGAATGTTCTGAAACAAAATACTGACGCGGTCGTGAAAACCAGGGATGACGCCGGTCGCAGCAACCTCTACAATGAAGCACGGATCTGGAAGGCATATGCATTCATGATCCTCACCGACACTTATGGAGACATCCCATATACTGAAGCGGCACAGGGATTCACCGCAGAGCTCATCCAGCCCAAATATGATCCCCAGGAACTCATTTACACAGACATACTGAACGAACTGGACGAAGCCTCAAATAGTCTTGACGACACGAAAGACGCCTCTGCTGCTGACATCCTTTATGGAGGCAACGTAGCAAAATGGAAAAAGTTTGGCAATTCATTAATGCTTCGTGCGGCAATGCGATTAGTGAAGGTAAATCCGACACTTGCCCAGGAGTACGTGGCCAAGGCAGTTGCGGGCGGTTTGATGGAATCAAATGCGGACAATGCGGTGATGAGACATACTTCTCTTTACAACAACTGGATTGCGGTTCATCTCACAGCAAGGGAAAAAGCAAACTTCTATCTTGCCAAGCCCTTTGTGGATTATCTTAAAACAAACAGCGATCCACGACTCAAATCAATTGCTGTGAGACACGTGGGGGCCACATCTGGAGCGGACCAGGCTCCTCCAAGGACCACCTCGGATCCCGATCAGCAGATTGGCATGCCCATTGGCTTTGACGACGTTTCGATCAAGAATACTTTTGCTACTTACGGAGTGGCCAGTCTCTACGATTACTCACAGGTGAACCTGAACACAGTGCTTAAATTGGATGCTCCTGAGTATCATGTCACCTATTCACAAACACAACTCCTGCTTGCGGAAGCTGTTTCCCGCGATTGGGTTGCAGGTGATGCCGCCGCACTTTACGAATCCGCGATCAGGGCAAATATGGAACAGTATGCAGACTTTGGCTCGGCTGCTGTAATATCGCCGGAGGACATTCAGGCCTACATCGACGCCCATCCTTATTCTCCTGCTAATGCACTGGATCTTATCAATACGCAATACTGGGTAGTTTCATTTCTGAATGGAGTAGAATTATTTGCCAATCTCCGTCGTAGTGGGTATCCCGACCTTGAAAAAAACCCCTATCCCGGCTCAGAGATCACCGGAAAATTTATTCGCAGAATGCCCTATCCAGACAGCGAGATCATTACCAATACAGCTAATTTAGACGCGGCTATCGCACAACAGGGTCCGAATGATATCAACACCCGGGTCTGGTGGGATACCGAATAACAAAGTAAAAAGCAAATGAGTTCCATAAAAGCACTTAATCATACCGCCATTGATCAGCAGGAAGACAGCTAATTACAGATGGATCATTGTGACCTTGTTATTTCTTGCTACTTCCATCAATTACCTGGACAGGCAGATTATCGGACTGTTGAAGCCAATATTGGAAAAGGAGTTTTCCTGGACCGAAACGGATTTCGCGCACATCGTGATGGCATTCACTGCCGCGTATGCGGTGGGATTGTTGCTTTCGGGGAGACTAATTGACCGTATCGGAACAAAGCTGGGCTATTCACTTTCGGTTATCGTCTGGAGTGTTGCCGGCATGGCACACGCGCTTGCCAGAAGTGTGGTCGGTTTCAGCATCGCCAGGATCGGCCTGGGCCTGGGAGAGGCAGGCAACTATCCTGCCGCCGTAAAATGCGTAGCAGAATGGTTCCCGAAAAAAGAACGGGGCCTTGCGACGGGTATCTTCAACGCGGGCACGAGTGTTGGGGTGGTGGCCGCGCTAATGATCGCGCCCTGGATCCTAAATCATTATGGGTGGCAGGAGGTTTTCCTGATCACCGGCGCACTTGGCCTGGTCTGGCTCCTGCTCTGGTGGCGATATTATGATCATCCTTCAAAACAAAAACGACTGTCAGAGGCCGAACGTGATTACATCATGAGCGGCCAGGATGCAGAGGATAACGGACCAAAGCAAAATGTAAGATGGAGCAGGTTATTTCTTCTCCCACAGACCTGGGCATTTATTACCGGCAAGGGACTGATCGATCCGATCTACTGGTTTTTTCTTTTCTGGTTGCCCTCCTACTTCTCTTCTACATTCAGCCTCGACCTTAAAAAGCCGAGCCTGCAATTGATGGTGATCTACGCGGCAACTACCATTGGCAGTATCGGCGGGGGCTACCTTTCTTCGCGGCTCATAGCCAGAGGATGGCCCGTTCTCAAGGCAAGAAAAACGGTGCTCCTGGTATTTGCCGCACTGGAAGTTTCGATCATACTGGCGCAATTTGCCACAAGTGCCTGGATGGCCGTGGCTTTGATCAGCCTCGCGGTAGCCGTGCACCAGGCCTGGGCCACCAATGTCTTCACTATAGCTTCCGACATGTTTCCGACAGAGGCGGTGAGTTCAGTTGTAGGAATCGGTGGAATGGCCGGCGCCGTTGGTGGGATATTATTTCCGATATTAGTGGGCTCGCTGCTGGACAGCTATAAGGCGGAAGGGAATTTAACCGCGGGATACAATCTGCTATTTACCATCTGCGGTTGTACCTACCTGATAGCCTGGATCATCATGCATTTGCTTACCCGCCGGTCACAAAAAGTAAAGATCAGTCAGCTCTTATAAAAATCTACATTAAAATCAAATTTGCATGAAAACAGAAAACGGATCAAGAGCCAGCCGGCGGGACGCGATGAAAATACTGGCACTGGGCTCGACCACTGGCCTGCTGGGATTGCTGGGCGCACCGGTGCAGGCCAAAGCGGAGGCCCCGAAAATTCCCGACTACAAAAAGGGTTTGCCAGTTGTAAAAATTAAAAACGTAAAGGCCATCGCGACGGCTCCCGACGGGATCAACCTGATCGTTGTAAAAGTGGAAACCACGGAACCCGGACTATATGGGCTGGGGTGCGCTACGTTCACGCAGCGCGCCGCCTCTGTTGTGGCCACTATCAACAGTTACATGAATGAATTCTGCGTGGGCAAGGATGTTGACAATATCGAAGACATGTGGAATTCGTTTTATGTCAGCTCCTACTGGAGGAATGGTCCGGTGTTGAACAATTGCATCAGCGGACTCGACCAGGCACTTTGGGACATCAAAGGCAAGAGAGCAAAAATGCCCGTCTACCAGTTGCTTGGTGGCAAAAGCCGTTTCGCCGTCGACTGTTATTCCCATGCAAATGGTAAAAATCCCGAGGAAGTAGCGGCAGACGTTCAGCGCTTGCAGGCAGAAGGTTTTAAGCACATCAGGATTCAGATGGGTGGTTATGGCGCAACCGGCGCGGCTAGCGGCGAACCGGATTTCAGAAAAGCGGGCTTTGGTTACGAAGGTGACCAATACATGAACACCCAGGTGTACCTGAAGTCGGTTCCAAAGATCTTTGAAACCGTACGAAAAGTTTGCGGGGAAGAAATAGAACTGCTTCACGATATACACGAAAGGGTTCAGCCCATGGAGGCGATCCACATGATCAAGCAACTTGAAGATTTCCGCCCCTTTTTCATAGAAGATCCTTTCAGCCCGGAAAACATGGAATGGTTTAAGCAATTGAGGGCTAGCACCACCGTGCCCATCGCGATGGGTGAGTTGTTCAACAACATCAACGAGTTCAAGATGCCGATGGTCAATCAATGGTTTGATTTTATCCGTGTTCACGTTTCACAGATCGGCGGTATTACACCTGCGATGAAAATTGCAAGGCTGGGAGAATGGTTTAATGTCAGAACAGCCTTCCACGGCCCGGGCGATGTTTCACCGGTCGGGCATTCCGCTCATGCCCACCTGGACCTTCCGATCTACAATTTCGGCATCCAGGAGGCGGTGAAGTTCTCCGACAAACTCCAGACGATATTCAGCGGCTGCCCAACAATGAAAGAAGGATACATGTATGTTAACGAAGCTCCGGGTCTTGGGGTAGATGTAAATGAAAAGGAAGCGGCAAAATATCCGATCGGCACAAAATCCAGATGGCAGGTGCGTCGCGACGACGGCACCATCATCCGTCCATAATTATCTTAATTCGTTTGCGTGCCTGGTGGATTTCTGCCAGGTGCGCTTTTTAACTATGCAGCAATGACCACCAAATATTTTCTCTCTATGTTATTATTATCAGTCGCCCTAAGCAGTGTGGGCCAAAATAAGGAAACCGCCGTAGCCACAGCAGTCGAGTCATTCAGGAATGCAGTTGTGGACGCGGATGACGCCAAATTAAATGCATTGCTCTCTAAAGATCTGAGTTATGGACATTCCGATGGAAAAGTAGAAGGCAAACAGGAACTGATCGACAAGCTAAAGGACGGCCGTTACGACTTTTTAAATATGGAGCTGACCCAGCAGACTATTAAGATCGTTGGCGACATTGCTCTGGTAAGAAATAAACTTGATGGCAAGACCGCAGACGAAGGGAAGCCCAATGAGGCGCATCTTTATGTGCTGATGGTCTGGCAGAAAACAAAAGGCGGTTGGACCTTACTGGCCAGGCAGGCAGTGAAGCAGGCAGCAGCAATTAAATAAGTTACCAGTCTGTCACTGATCCATCAGTAGCGTTGTACGATTCGGGGTTTCTCCAGTTGTGGCCTATCTTTTCTTTGATAGCCTCTTCATCCAGTTCGATACCAAGCCCGGGGCCCTGTGGAATGAGTACAGTGCCATCCTTCTGCAATTTGAATGGATTCTTGATGTAGCCTTCTCCAAGGCTTACCTGTTCCTGCACCAGGAAGTTTGGAATGGAAGCCGCCAGGTGCAGACCCGCGGCAAGTGAGATCGGTCCCATAGGATTGTGTGGTGCGATAGGCACATAATAGGCTTCGGCCATGCCAGCAATAAGGCGTCCTTCGGTGATTCCGCCGGCGTGACAGAGGTCGGGTTGTAAAATGCTTGCCGCTTTCTTTTCCAGTATTTCCCTGAACCCCCATTTTGTAAAGATCCTTTCACCCGTAGCAATCGGGAGAAAGGTGCCCCTGGCGATATCTGCCATGGTGTCTACATTCTGGGCCTGGCAAGGCTCTTCGATGAACATAGGCTGAAATGGTTCGAGTTCTTTGATCATCACCTTTGCTGTTTGCGGCGAGATATTACCATGGAAGTCGATGCCAATATCCATCGACGGTCCTCCCGCTTCTCTTAGTGCAGCGAAACTTTCTGATGCATGTTTGATGAATTTCGGGTTCTCGACGATGTTGGCAGGATCCTTATGGTCGAGCCCTGTTTTGATCACGGTAAATCCTTCGGCAATTCTCTTCTTCATGTCTTCCGGCGTTCTTGCGCGGCCATAGATTCGTACACGGTCGCGGGTTGGGCCGCCAAATAATTCATAAACGGGCACACCCAGCAGTTTGCCCTTGATGTCCCAGAGCGCATGATCAATGCCACTGAGGGCGCTGGTGAGGATGGGACCTCCCCGGTAGAAGGCATGGCGATAAATTGCCTGCCAGTGATGGATCACATGCCTGGGATCTTTGCCGATAAGATAGGGTTCAACTTCTTTTATTGCAGTTTGTACTGTCAGTGCGCGGCCTTCCAGTAAGGGCTCTCCCAACCCATGCACACCGGCGTCGGTGTGTATCTTCAGGAATATCCATCTGGGTTTGATGAGGAAGGTTTCAAGACGGGTGATCTTAACATTCGCTTTGTCGGGTATGCGTGCGGGTTGGTGGGCGTAGGACGACAAAGGCAACATCAGTCCGGCTCCGGCCACGCCCAGCACGGCTTCGATAGCCGACCTGCGGTTTATGCCTGTTCTGGAAGTATTCATGGCAGCAATTTTTAATTGGATTTAAATCAGAAATTTCAAATGCATAATTTATGTTAATCGATTAACAAAATGCGCAAAAAGAGATTAATTTTTTGCGGCCAGGGTTTCTTTTTTTTGCCTTGATGAATCCCTCTCGATCAATTTTGCATCCATCAACACCTGTTCGGGTTGCTCGGGGTTGTTCCTAATCTTTCTCACCAGTATGTCAACGGCCGACTTGCCCAGGTTATCAAGATCCTGTCGGATATAAGTGATGGGACAATAGTAGAGGTCAAATACATCAGCCTGTCCGAAGCTGACTATCGCCACATCGTCGGGTACTTTTATCTTAAGTTCATTGAGGTATTTCAACCCGTTGACGGCAAGGTTATAGGTAGAAAAAATGATGGCATCTACGGGTTCTTTGCAGGCGAACATCCTGTCAATCGCGATTTTCACTTCTTTTTCTGCTTCGCTGAATCTTACTTTTTGTAACCATGCTGCACTGAATTTTGTCCTGGTTTCTTTTAATGCGTCCCGATATCCGCGGATCCTTTCCTGCATGTGATAGAGTTCCGACTTGTAGGCAATTAGTCCTGGCTTTTGATACCCCATGTTCAGCAGGTGAATGCCTGCCTGATAGGAAGCCTTATGATTGTTGGTAGAAACAAAGTCTGTACTGATTTCCGGAAAATACCGGTCGAGCAATACAAAGGGAATATTTTCTTTGATGAGGTGCTCAACCTGGAATTGCGAATTTTCAGATGACACAATGATAAATCCGTCAACCTGCCGGTGGATGAGCACCTTGACCAGATCCCAGGATTTTTCGGCGTTTTCATCCGAACTGCCCGAGATCACCGTGTAGCCATAAGACTTAGCCTGGTTCTCCACCACCCGGGCAATGTTCGCGAAGAAGGGATTCGAGATGTCGGCCAGCACAAGCCCGATCGTGTAGCTTTTCCCGCTCCTCAGGCTTTTGGCAATATGATGAACCTGGTAGTTGAGTTCTTTGGCGATCTTATTGATCTTGAGTGCCCGCTCTTTTCCCACCCGGCCTTCCTTGTCCTTACCATTGAGCACATAGGAAACCAGGGCAGTAGACACGCCGGCTTTTTTTGCAATATCCTTTAGTGAGATCTTTTTCTTTCCTTTCTGGATGGCCATTGTAAGGGGTTGGGAGACGCGGTAAATATAAAAATACTAAGCATAACCCGGGCCATAATTATGCGAACCTAGCTTGCGCAGAGCGAAGAGCGTGGATCAGAGCGGAGAGCGTGAGTCAGAGCGAGAAACAGAGCGAAGTGCGCTTAGCCCGCCATAGCTTTAGCGAAGGCGGGGAGAAACAGAGCGGAGGAACAGAGTGAAGAGCGAAGAACAGAACGCTTTCGCACTTCAGACTTCGCACTTCGCTCTTCGTACTTCGCTCTGTTTCTCCGCTCTCTTTTGGCAGGTTTCTTGATGAAGTTGTTTTGTTTCAAAAACTTCCATTGCTGGTGCATGGTACATGCATCTGGAAACTTAATCAAAGAAATCGGCATGCGACTCTCTCAATCAATTTCAGTTTTCATGTTTCAGGTTTTTTGCACTCCGGGAAGGCAACAACGAATTGTGATGCTAACCCTTATCGCCTGCATCTTCATGCATAACCCGTCTCATGCCCAGGCGCAAGTAAACCAGGACTTGAGCGGTTTCAGGCACCAGATCGACTCCCTGGATCATCAACTGATCCATCTGATCGGACAAAGAGAAAAGATAGTAAAGGAGGTAGGCGAGTACAAGGCCGAAAATCATATTCCTCCTCTTGCGCAAAAGCGCTATGATCAATTGCTCGCCAGGGCCATACAGGAGGGAGAAAAAGAAGATTTGTCGCCGGAATTTATCAGGAATTTGATGCATGCCATTCATATGGAGAGCCTGCGAATCGAAAAGGAAATCGCCGAGGAAAAAAAAAATAACAACTGTTCCCTGTCTTGTGCCGGGCGGTTTCTTGATAAAAAACGAGGGCGCGGAAGACGTCAATTCACCCAAGCTCATTGGGGATCACATGTATAGGCGATACCAGCTATTTGTCCACCATAATGAAGGAACGTATGCCACCCAGTTTGTGGATAGTATGAAGGCAGACCTTCGGCCGTGTATGTCGTACTGCCAATGAGATTATTTGTGCTGTAATTTCTTTCAAGCATCATCCAAATGGCATTAGTTCTCAGAAAATTGACCTTGTCATCATAATCGGCCGGGTCGTATGTCGGGTTTATTAGCAGATTGCCACTGTTACTATAGTTGTAAAAAAGAGGTTCCATCAGCGTGGGCGCTCCAGTTACCGTATCGAGCGCGTTCCTGGATTCCTTTATAATTCTCCCCTTGTCATCGTAGGTAAACACCGAGGCGACAATATTTCTCCAATTCAAAGAAATTCGTTCAGCGGTGTCAGTGTGTACAATCGTGCTATTGCCAACATAGCCAAACCAATGATGCATGATGATGGTACTGTCACCCGCGTCGATCACCTTGTATTCTTTCAGCCGTCCTCTGGAATCATAGTAAAAATAGTGGGAGGGCATAAAACCAAGCTTACTGGGAAATATGAAACTAGCGGGTTTCCCGTCTTCATTATACTTAAAAAATCCGCCTGAAACAGCTGGGCTGCCGTTATATTCAACTGTCCACATACCCATTGAACTGATGTCGCAGGATACCGTATCCTTATAAACCTGATCATCATGATGTTGATGGTACACCTCAATGAGCTTCTGACAACCGGTGATCTGAAAAAATCCGAGCAGGGTCGTGATCACAAGCAGGTAGCGAATCAGTTTTTTCATGGAATAATCGTTGAAGACATCAAATAATTGGACTGGCTATCCCAAGTTAATGCTTTCTCAACTCATTGGTAGAATTGCCTCCGCCTCAGTTCGCACTCTGTTCGTTTTCCCCGCAATCCTCAATTCCTTTATATTTGGATAGCTCAAGCAAATGCTGAAATGGTTGACCAAGGACCTGTTTTCCTGAAACACATAAAGAAATCAATTGTATGGTTGGCGGGTTCCGTCCTTTTTGGTTTTGCTCCGCTTCTCTTTCTCTATCTCATTAATTGGATGTCGGAAGAAAATCTTTGCGCCAGGGAGATTGAGTACTTACTCAGTGGCGGTTATGTACTCTTCGTTTTCGTTGCCCTTACCGGTACGGTCGTCTTTGATTTACTCAAATCGAATTTCAGGGTCAGTGGATGGGCTGCTGCCTTTGCCATCTATATTTCCCCTTTTTGTGTCCTGACCTATGTATTCCTCAAATACTTGCTGAAATATGTTCAGTATGCCGATCAGGCCGAATTTGGAATTGGGTCAACCACTATCCGCCTCAGTGTGGGATTCATGATCCTCTATTGCCTTTTTGCCAAAACCATATATTATCTGAAACAAAATGCAGGAAACGACAACGACATACAGTATCCTTCTTGACACCTTCTATTGGGTGGTCCTGTTACTTTTCCTTATCGGCATCGTAAGTGAGTTTCGTTATCTGACCCGGTCGAAGGGAGCAAAAAATAAATAATTTCACGCAAAGCATTTCTCAAAGGAAATTTCACGCAAAGATTTCACGCAAAGACGCAAAGAAAGCGCAAAGCCGCAAGGAGGGCACGTATTTCTTTTTTCTTCGCGCCTTGGCGACCACCGAAGGTGGCTTTGCGTCTTTGCGTGAAACCTCGCTTTTGCGCGAAACATTTTCGCACCTAACGCCTGCGCCGCCTGATCAGGATGAACACAACCAGCGCTGCGGCTAAAATGCCAAGCACCGGATACCCGTATCTTTTTACTTTATTTTCCAAACGCGTTTCCTTTTTCACCATCTGGAACAGCCTGGTAGTTTCGAGCGGACCCTCATACACCAGTTTTAGGCCCCAGTCGGTCTCGTCGGGCAACCGCGGGAGCGCGATGATACCAATCTTGCTTGAGGCCAGTTGCCCATTGCCCACATCAGTCCAGGTGCCGTTGCGCGGGTTGAACCATTGCGCGCGATACACACTGTTCAACTGCGCACCGCGTATTTCCGAACGGGGACAGCCGGCTTCGAAATACACCATGAATATATTTTTATCTGCAGTGCGTGCGCAGTAGGCCCAACCCTCATAGCTGAGCACATCATGTGTTCGGTTTGGTGTAACAAGGTCAACAAGTGGAACCAGATCCTGGTAGCGGTTCCCGATTGACAAAGCAAAGTTTTTCAAATACTTCATTTCGGCAGCGGAACGCCATGTAAAGGCATCCCACATTTTCACGGGCGCCTCCGGTTCGATGTCGCCACCCCAAATACCTTCGGCGCCATACACATGACCCGCAAGTCCACCGGATAAGAAGCAACCATATAAACCCGAACGCACCAGGGTATTGTCGCGATCTGTCCCTCCTTTAGCCCCACGCGTATAGTTCACAGCACCGTCTCCACGAGGATCGCTGTATCCTGCGTAATAAGGTTCGCCATTGAGTGCGGGCCCGGGATTCTTCAAATTGAAAATCTCAGTCAGGTACCAGTAATAATTATGCTCTCTCTTGTTTCCTATCTGGTGCAACATGATCCAGGAATCCTCGCCCCAGTTTTCAAGTGTTGAGGGATTGGCATTGGCAGAAAGCAGATTTCCAAAAGGCGGTGGCCCATATTCTTTTTCCATTTCATGAAAGGCGGCGGTGTATTCGGCAGGGCTGATCGTAAGATCGATGATATCCAGGTGAACAGGACCGAGCGTGGTATTGAAAGCCTGGTATCTCGCATATATATATTGCACAAAACGTGTATAGGATCCCGGCCAGTCGTAATACTTACTCCAGAGCAGGCTGGCATCACGTCTTGAAGCTTCGATGAATGGAACGATACCGTTGGCATTGAGGTAGGCAATCTTCCTGTCGAGGTATTTGAAATATTCCGGATTGATCCGGTCCATGTCGGGAAAATAATTTTCGTATCCCGGCACCTTGCCCGGAAAGAAAAATGGCCGGCCGCCTTCATTGTCCATGTTCTTGGCACTGCGCGATCCAAACTCCATCCAGGCCGAACGGACAGTTGTTCTTGCAGAGTCGTGCATTCGCAGCAGCCAGGAACTATCATCATCTTTCCAGTTTGGAAACGCCGCAATCATGTTCACCCAATTGAAGCCTTGAGACTTGCGGAGGTGAACATAATCTTTGAACCCGGCGTTGGGACCAATGGGTCTGGTGATGGTATCATCGTACCATTTGAAGCGGCCGGATCCCAATGAGAACCAGGTGTCGCCGATGGCAATATAGGGCGTACTGTCCGCGTGTATCAGCGCGTGCTTGTTCGCCGAAACCCGGATAAATCCACGGCGCAATGGATTTTCTTTTTTTTCTGCGTCTGTCCAACCTATTGCGGCAAAACTTCCTCGCTTCCCCGATAATCCGGAATCGTTTGTACTCGATCCACTTTCCCATGTCCATTGCCCCGGATCTGTAGCAAGGACTCTTACCCGAAAATTTTTTCCGCCATCCCAGAATCCATATACTCGCTTTTTGAATCCCGGACCCGATAGTTGTACCCATATTTTTACATCAGTATATGGATTTTTGTACAGAACTGTAGATGTGAAACTGAGTTCCTGCATTTCCCAGACATGAACTGGCGCCTGAGCCTTTGCAGTAAGGACAACCATTGTGGAAATTAAAAGAAAGAACAGGCTCCTGGCTAACTGCCCGTGTAGTTGGGTATACATAAAGAAACTGAAAACCGGTGATCTAATAAATACAGTATTCAATATAATCATTAATCAGGATCTCATGTCCGAACATTGAAAATGCGGCATCAAACCTCCTGGTTCCGGCAGGATCTTTGCAATTACAAAAGTTCTCCAACACTTCATTATATATCGTCATATCTGTACGTAATCAAAATCCCGATATATGCGAAATGCAATGCGATTGTGCAGAGCCATGCTTATCCTGGTTTCTGTATTACAGCTTGCCGGTTGCCAAAAAATCATTGACAAGTACTGGCCAGGACATGGTCATGGCAATGGTGACGACAGTACAGGTAACGTTGAAGACTACCGGATCAAAAAGATGAAGATGACTTATCGTGCTGTGTCTACACCACCCTATCAGAACGGAGTCGTTTATTACAATCAACACAACAAGCCCGACAGCATCTTATTTGATGATTCACTTGTGAACGCGCTCGGCAATCAGTACATTGAGCGTTTCTTTTATTTCAAGTACAATGACCAAAACCAGTTGAGTGAGTATCGTTATGGTTCAGACCCTGGCGACTTGTCCAATAATTCAACCCATCACTGGTACTGGCACAACGATGAAGGTCGAATCATTAAGGACAGCGCCGTTACTGTGCTGTTTGAATATATTACGTCTGTGTCTTACCTGGATTATGACAGTGCCGGAAGGATCTACCAGGAACGTTTCGTTCACGATGAAGGAGGCGCGAATGAAACCTGGGACACTGTAAACTATAATTATGATGACCGTGGAAACCTTGCCCGTCTGCATAGTCCTTTCGGCCCCCCGGTGCCGGTTGAGTATGACAACTACCCAAGCTACCTGCGAACAAATGATGTATGGATGTTCATAGAACGCAATTACAGCAAGAACAATACGAAGGAAACAAAGGCTTACAATGATGCCGGTCTGCCATTGGGTTTCTTTGGTGGAGTGGTCTTCGGTTTCCTCCATCAGGGAGATCCGTATGAGATAGAATATGAGCGGATCAATGAATGAGGGTCATGATTATGCGAAATCGAAAGCCCAATAACATCGCAGCAAAAAAAACAAAACCCACTCCATGTGGGTTTTGTTCTATTTGAGGATATCTTCACAATAAAACAACTGAATCATAATGAAACGAATTATTTTATCCGCTGCATTTGCATTGAGTTTTTTATTTCCCAAAGCGCAAACCAAAACGACTCCACCTGCATTTGTCGAGGATTTTACTGATACCGCCTTAAAGAATTTCAGGTATGGATCAACCGGTACCAAAGAAGATTTTAAATGGAAGTCAGGTGCCCGGTCCGTTATTGAACCGGGTTCAAATATTCTGCTATTCAAAATCGACCCAAATGAAAAACCCGGTGCAGGACGAGGGCCGGAGATTATTTCAAAAGATTACACGCATTTCGGAAGCTATTCGGCCAGGCTGAAGGTTCCTGACGTAAGAGCCATTCAACCCAATGCGGGTGCAGTCGTGGGTTATTTCACCTACAATGTCGACAGCGTGCCCGGCCTCAGTGAAATTGACTTCGAGTGGCTGATCGCAGATCCAACCGTCATTTACATCGGCACCTGGACGGGCCAGAACGGAAAACTACAAAGGATTGGCAGAACCATCAATATGGCCAAAGGCATCATCTATAACACGATATATAAGGAGAACCACAATGGCACTGAAAGTCCACTAACCGGTCAACAAAATCAACCAACAACCATCCCGGCTATTAAGGGATATGATGCGTCCAAGGCCTTTTATACTTATGGCTTCGACTGGTTCCAGAACCGGCTGCGCTGGTGGATCATGCATCCTACATCAGGAGAGAAAATCGTTTTGTGGGACTACCAGGGCTCACCCCGAGGCATACCCCAAAATCACAGCCTGTACCGGATGAATTTCTGGCACTCCAATGAATGGTCCGTGGAAACAAATCCTAAATCCATAGAAAAGCCCTTGCATCCTTATGAACTGGAAGTTGACTGGATGTCCTATGCACCGTTTTGAATCTCGACTTTACTTGAAAGAAAGCTCATAGTAAATGGCTTTATATCTTTTACCATCAAGCAGGTATTTACCCCCGCTCAATGGAACCGTTTCTCCTGTTCTGTTACCGCTGTGGTCCAGCACATAGAGTTTGCCACCTGACCTTTTTGGAAATGAAATCGTTAATGCCACGGGTTCGAGCAATATTGGCTTCCTTCCTGTACTGATCAGCTTATTTCCTGCTTCATTGTACTTCATGCCGGTGTTCGCCGCTCTGGCCATCGTCGTAATGAGTATTCTTTCAGCGTGTAGCAGGTCGTTGTTGCGGTTCATGCTGGTAACAAAGATGTTCGCGAAACGGTTGGAAGTTTGAATAGAAATTTCACCAAGGTCAATTCTATTATTACCGGAAAAGCCTGCTATCGCCCTCGTGCCGGGACTGTTGACAGTAAAATATTTATCCGTACCCGTATGCCACTGCAGTTGCCCGGTATTTGACTTGATAATCGTATCCACACCCGCAGAGTCATAAACCTGAACTTTGGAAGCGCCTGTATCTGTAAATGAATTCACCACACGGCCCAGGGCGAGCATGTTGTTGGGGAGCACGGACCTGAGCATTTTACGATCATGGTCCTGTACGATCATGTCGGTAAGCGGCACCTTGTCGCTGCCGATAGTTTTCATATTGATGACCCGCTCACTGACCACCCTGCCCTCGTCCAGGTCACCGCGCATGATCATCGCACTAAGCGCGGGATATAGAGCCAGTTGGGTTGGCGAATTTACATTGTAGATGCCGGTGCCCCGCTGGATCGTCGGGGTAAAGTCGGGCTGGTCCATTGCGAAGGCATAAGAGGCATCCCAACCCTGCAGCCCCATCCCGTAAACGGCAATCAATGGTGAACTTTCTGAGGTCCATTCATTCGGAATCAGGCTCATCCATTCTGAGATTTGAAATGGTCTGTCCTTTACCTGTTGCAATCCCGTGCTCAACAAACCTGTGCCTGGGTCAGCAATCATTGATTTATTGTCGAACTCGCCGGGATGCATGGAGTGACCCTCGCCTCCTCCGAAATAATTGTGACGGTCGATGGCCCCGGTGAGGTAATCGCTGTACAGATTGTAATAATGCGAAACTCCGCTCCCCGCCTGCCAGCAACTGCCGATGATGACACCCTTGTAGCCCGTCTCACGGATTGCTTTTACAAACTTGCTATAGAATTTTGATTGCTCTTCGAAGAGAAAGGCGGCACGGTCTGCGACGTGAGGCGGCACTGCAGTTCGATTTTTTTCAGCCTTCGTCCACTCTGCCGTAAAATATTGATGGCTGGGATTGGGATAGATATTTTCCTTGTCGAGGTTTGCATTGTTGTCCAGTCCCTTACCTTGCCATGCCTGTTCTAATCGGGACTGAGTGCCATATTTCTCTCTCAGCCAGCGCGAAAATTTTCTTTGCAGTAAACTTTTGTAGGTGGGAGCCTGTTTCAGACTTTCTTCTATGGCGCCCCAGAATATATTGTCCTCATTCTGCAGTTCGATGAAACTTAATGCGGGATCATCGGCATATTTCAATCCATTGACAGGATTCAAATGGTTGAGCATATTCACGGTCAACTCGATGTTCAGCGCCTGCAGGTCTTCGGCGAAATTTACCAATGAAGCGGTGGTGCCATTGAGGTGCGACCACCGAAATTTTGTATCCCTGATCTCATGATAGGCCAGCAACCTGCTGCTGTCGCCGGTATGCACGCGATGTCCGTAAATGTGTGACCAGCCATAATAGATCCCGGACTTCTTCAATTCGGAAAGAAAATAATCCAGCCGCTTCCATTTGTTTGGCGTGATCCTAGTGCTGTAGACAGTGTCTGCCGCCTCCCAGGTAAATTTATGCAGTCGAACCCCGTTGATGCCATAGGCAGCCAGGGTTTTGATCCATTCAGCCACCTCTTGTTCTTCCATGAAGGGATGTTCGCCTGCAATATTCACCCCCCAGAATTTGACAGGCGTTCCATCTTCGAATTGATAGTCCTTGCCTTTCATGGTTAGAAATCCATGCTTGCCCGCAGGGGCGTCCAGCCAGGAGGTCAGGTTGATGGCCGAACCAGGTTGCGATGTGGTCGGTTTGAACTCGAACCAATCCTCTGTTGGATCTTGTGCGCTTACTGTGATGCAGAATTGTGCCAGGCAAAGGAAGAGCAAACCGATCCGGATCTTCATGCAGGTGATTTGATTACAAAGTAAGGAGATGAGATGCAGTAGTTGCCGGCAAACTGGCACAGTCCGTCAATATGAAACCGCCTTCAATCCAACAATAGAACCGATAAGCGTCGTGAGAAAAAAAACCCTCCAGAAACTGGCAGGATCTTTAAAAAAGACAATTCCCACGATTACGGTGCCCACGGCGCCAATGCCCGTCCACACGGCATATGCCGTGCCGATGGGCAAGGTTTGGGTAGCCTTGATCAGCAGAACCATGCTCATGACACAGGTAACTACAAAGGCTGCGTACCACATGTACATGAGATTGCCTTGCGTTTCTTTGGCCTTCCCCAGGCAGGCGGCAAAGGCCACTTCAAACAACCCTGCCACTATTAAAATGATCCAGTTCATACGATATGTTCTTTGCTGCAAATTTAGGTGCATTTCTTTGGGCTGGATCACCTCCCGCCTTCGCCAAAGCTACGGCGAGCAAGGAAGAAATATGGAAGGCATTCAGGCAAAAAACGTCAAGAAAACCTGATCGGAATGCGTTGCCCGCCTTCGCTAAAGCTATGCCGGGCGAGGAAGAAAAACAGATGTTACTAATGCCCGGATATATTCTACGCCGGTAAGTCCTACAAATGCCCGGATATATTCTATAGTTGTGACTTGTTTTTCTTCAGCATGAAGATCGGGTTTTTAGTTTTTTGCCTGAGAGCCTTGATTTTTTTGTTACTTTTTTTATCAAGAAAAAAAGTAAACAAGAACTTTCAAGAAAAAAAAGCAACCATTTAAGCGCTACGCAGAAACGGCATGACCAGTGTAATTTTTGTGCCTTCACCTGGTGATGATTGCAGGGAAAAGGAGCCATGCAGGCTTTTTGCGCGCTTTTTCATATTATTCAACCCGTTGCCCGTTGAAATCTGTGTTGGTTCAAATCCGCTGCCGTTGTCAGAGATGGTTATCCACAGATCCTTGTTTTCCGGTTCGATATGCAAATCAATCCGACTGCCGGAACTGTATTTCGCCGAATTATTGATTGCCTCTTTGATAAAGAGATAGACTTCTCGCTTTTGCTCCATGGTCAGTCGGATATTTTCCAGTAAAGTCGCTCCGGTAAATGAGTAGTCAATATTACGGGCGCTACAGAGTTCATAAAGGAATCTTTCAATACGCTGTTCCAGGCTGATGCCTTCATGGTCCGTTGGCTTGATCATCCAGACAATGTCCCCCATCTTCTCCATAGTTTCCCTGGCATTGGTACTCATTCGTTGTAACACATCAATCTGTTCCGCATTCTGCGGAGATTTCATTGCGGCCATCTGGCTAAGCAAGTGAATACTGCTGAGCGAGCTGCCTACATCATCGTGCAAGTCTGCGGCTATTCTGCTCCGCAGTTCCATAGCCTTCATCCGCTGCCTCAAACGGAAACGGTAAAAGATCATCACCAGGCTCGCGATCACCAGGACTGCAATTACCAGGCTGGCGGCGATAGTAAACCGTTGGGACCGGATACGCGTTTTTTGCAAAAGTGCGTCCTTATTCAGGAGCGCAATCTCCTTGTCTTTTTGTTGCACCTCAAAAGCTTTTTGCAATGCAGACGTTTGGGCATCATACTTCTGCCTGACGATGCTGTCCCCGAGCTTTTTGCCGATCTGGGAATAATTAAAAGCCTCCCTAAAATTACCCTGGGCCTCAAAGGCCTCTGCGAGATAACCAGAAACTTCATTTTGAAAATCAAGCGCACCCTCTAAACGGGCGAACTCATAGGACTTTTTGCCATGTTCTATGGCTCGTTCAAACCTTTTTTCTTTCAATTCGAGATAACACAAGCGGCAGTAGACCGCCGTTAGTTGACGGTTATTATCCAGTTCAAGCGCATATTTGAGGGCTTTTTTCAGTTCCTTTTCAGCCTCCGTAAATTTTAACTGGTCAAGGTAAATAGTCGCCAATTCAAGATAATAGGTCGAAAGGTTTCTAACATCATTGAGGCTATCCGCGAGATGGATGGCTTTGAGAATATAAAATATTGCCTTCTCCTGATCGTGTTGTTCAAGATAGACTAAGGTAAAATCGGAATAGATCTGGGCAACCATCCTTAAATTCTCATCCTGTTGATAATATTCAAGCGCCTTGTTATAATAGACCAGGCAGGTTGAATGTTGCTGCTGGTTGTCATACACACTCGCTCTAATATGGTAGATACGGGCGAGACGGTCTTTATTCCCCGACTGTTCGGCAAACTTCAAAGCCGTATCACAATAGGATAAAGCCTGAGTGTACATCAGAAGGTTAGCGTAATTATCGGCCCTGTTCAAATAAACCAGGGCCCTAAAGTCCATATCCGCTACCCATTTTGAATAGTAGATGGCGGTGTCGGAATAGTACATGGAGCTATCCAGTTTGCCGAGGAAGGAATAACCGATCGAAAGGTTAGAACTAGT
This sequence comes from uncultured Chitinophagaceae bacterium, assembly GCA_963808065.1. Lineage (GTDB taxonomy): Bacteria > Bacteroidota > Bacteroidia > Chitinophagales > Chitinophagaceae > Flavitalea. The sequence continues at coordinate 1,406,318 of CAWEEK010000001.1, read as the reverse complement.
CCTTGCGATCCCGCTAATATAGCCGAGTCGCTTCGACAGTTCCACCCCTTGTTTCCAGTAAGATATAGCGAGCCTGGGGTCGGCGAAGACCACGGAGGTCCCAACGGTCTTGAACAGCTTTGCCTTGTTGGTGTCTTCGGGAGATTTTTGCAACAAAGTCAGCAACGAATCTGTCTCCCTGGTCTGTGCCAGTGCACAGGTGTACAGGCAGCAAAAGATCAGGGCGGTAAAGACTCGCATGTATAAATATAAAAAATAATCGGTTCGGACCCGGAACGTGCCTCACCTGAATTTCACCCATATTCGCTATACCGGAAGTCGGTATTTCTTTGTTCTTTTGTTTGTAGCATGGAGGACGTACGAATTACGATATTTGAAGACAGCAAACACCTTCGGGAAAGCCTGCAGATTGTTCTTGATGGCACCCCGGGTTTTGTCTGTGCCGGGGCACATACTAGCTGTAATGATCTGTTACACAATATGGAACGGGAAAAACCGGACATCGTTCTGATGGATATTGAGATGCCAGGCATGAACGGCATCGAGGCCACCTCAATCATCAAGGCAAATTTTCCCGATGTCCTGGTACTGATCCAAACGGTTTTCTTTGAGGATGACTATATATTCCGGGCGATCTGTGCAGGAGCATCAGGGTATATTCTGAAAACAACTACACTTGCCGGTTATATTGCAGCCATACTGGATGTGCGAAATGGAGGATCCCCCATGACACCCGGTATCGCCCGGAGGGTAGTGGAACTGTTCAGAACAGGTATGCCTCAGCATGCAAACCAGCAACAGTACGACCTGACGAATAAAGAAAAACTGGTACTCAAACATCTTACCGAAGGCAAGAGCTATAAAATGGTGGCCGATGCCATGGATCTTGCAGTGGATACGGTGAAAACTCATATCCGGAATATCTATACCAAGCTGCACGTGAATTCGAATACGGAAGCCGTTGCAAGAGCTATCCGAGATAAGCTCGTGTGAATTGAACGATATCAGAATTTAACTTTGCGCTTACTTTGCGTCTTGGCATGAAACCTTCGTCACCTTTGCGTATTCTTTGCGCTTTCTTCGCCTTGGCGTGAAACTTCTTTGCGCCTTTGCGTGAAACCTTCTTCACCTTTGCGTGAAACCTTCTTCACCTTTGCGCCTTTGCGTGAAACTTCTTTGCGCCTTTGCGTGAAACCTTCTTTGCCTTTGCGTGAAATCTTTCTTTAATACTAAATGAGGAATTGGATAATGTCGCAAAACCACCCTCAACTGGTCTGATTCACCTACCAGGATTGTATAGACTGTAATCTAGTTTTGAATCGTAAACAAATTGATTCATTAACAACACAATCAACAATCATGGAAACTTCATTAACTATCAAACAACCCGTATCCACTTCAAAAATTTCATTATGGGTCGGCCGGGTATTAACCATTCTTGTAGTCCTCTTTCTGGCATTCGATGCGATTTTCAAAATTATCAATCACGTGAGTGTCACTTCAGCCTCAGCACAGTTGGGCATACCAGCTCATATCATTCAGCCGATCGGAATCGTGTTGCTGATTTCTACTATCATCTATGTTATCCCCCGTACGGCCATACTCGGTGCCATCCTGTTGACAGGATATCTTGGTGGTGCGATTTTCACTATGGCCCGTGCCGATCAGCCCGTATACTTTTCACTCATTTTCGGATTGCTGGTATGGACAGCCTTGTTTCTGCGCGATAAAAGGGTGGGAATCCTTTTCTCTTTTCTGAAATAGAAACCTAATTTTATTATCCATTTTGAACCTGAATCACCCATCACGAAAAATTGATTTCATATGCCAGCAAAAGCATCGTTCAAAACCGTCATCCTGCAGTTGGGTAACAACACCGGCATAGAAGTTCCACCTTCCATTGTTGAGAAATTGGGGGCGGGGAAGAAGCCTCCCGTAGTTGTCGGTATTAAGAAGTTTACTTACCGGAGTACCATCGCCACAATGGGAGGCAAATTCCTGATCCCCGTAAGCGCTGCGATCAGGGAGCAGGCTGGCGTGAAGGGAGGCGAGGCGCTGGAAGTGAGGCTGGAACTGGATGATCAACCCCGCGTAGTGGCGCTTCCGGCTGATTTTGAAAAGTTGCTGAACAAGCATCCCGAGGCAAAGAAGTTTTTCGAAAGCTTATCTTATAGCAACAAGCAACGGCATGTATTACCTATCGGGCAGGCAAAAACCGAAGAAACGCGGCAGCGCAGGATCGAAAAAGCGATCAGTGATTTACTCGCGAAGAAGAAGTAGTCTGGGTTTCAGCTATTTTTTCGGTCGATAGTAGTCAACCCTCTCATACACAAAATCCTTTGCGGTAATCGGTTTCGGTTCCGGAGATTTGAGAGACGCAGGGTTTTTTTCGATAGTAAAAGTAATTCCCATATACTTCTTAAAAATGGAACAAAATTTCTCATCTACGTCGATCAACTTGATTGCAGTTTTGATACCGAAAACCTTTCGTAAAATGGGGGTTAGTGAATTATAAACCTTATAGGGCAGTCCACTATTTTCTTTTGGAGTGCCTTCAGCAATGACTCTGGGAACAACGAGGAATGGAGATTGGGTCTTTTCAGCCTTTATCGAATATCCTTCGACTTTAAGATAATCGAAAGCCGTAAGATCAAAATGGTTGATATGTCCGTGTGGCACTTTATTTCTGATATTCGCTTCAACTTCTTCTGGTGGGTCATGAGGAACTGTAATCACCAACACGTCTTTTGTGATTCTGAGTAATTCTCGAACTGCTTTCTTAAAATCGGTTACATGTTCTATGGTTTCACTACACAATACTGCATCAAACTGGCGATCAGAAAACGGCAGCGAGTGTATGTCACAAGCAACCGCTTCTATTCCAAAAATTTCATTTGCTCGTTTGCACGCCGATTCGGATAAATCAGTGCTCATCACACGGGCATGAAATAATTTTTGTACCAAAAAAGCAGTATAACCTTCAGCACCACCAATATCTATGAAGCTGGCAAACCGGTATTTATTCAGCGTATTCAGAATTGACCTGGTAATCATATGCCGCGAAATGTTGGATTCCGCAGAATACTTTGACCTATATCCATATATTGGCTGATGAGAGTAGTATATCCCATCGACAGTTTCATCAAAACGCTCGTCCAAAACTATTTTAGTCTCATCAGTGTACTGATCCATAGAATGTTTGAATACAGGTAATTACAAATAAGGTATTATACAAAAATACTGTTTATCAAAGGAGTTATGAAAAAGTGATTAAAATCACAGTATTGCTTTGAATAGCTGAATCTTCCAACTATCTTGGCGGTCAAACCCCACAACCCGACTTATGAAATTTTTACGACTGCTTGTAGGAGGCCACCTTCTTGGTATCTTCTTTTTACTAGGCACTACCCCCCATTTAGTTTCCTGCACAAAAGAAACCAAGTACGACACAGTACTGATCCGAGATACATTAGTTATTACTGATACCATAACGCGGGTGGATACTATCTGCAACTTGAAAGCAGGCATGGTGGCATACTATAATTTTGATGATGGAAGTCTGCAGGATGGTAGTGGATTCAACAATCACATTGTCTTCAATTCTGCCACTCCAACTACTGATAGGTTCGGAAATGCTAACGGCGCGTATTTATTTGACGGCTCATCATCTTATATGAGGGCTACTAACAGTGCTTCTTTGAGCCCCCAAAAGATAACATTGGTTGCTATTGTAAAGGTCAATGACTTTTATCAGGGAACTTGCCACGCCAATCAGATTTTCGGAAAAGGATATCCCGATCCTGTCTTAGGATATTACAATCTAAGGTTTATGGATACTTATTCGGATTGCTATGCACCGGTAAATCAGAATAAACAATTTTTTATCGGCACTTATGGAGACGATATTCCTCAAGGAACGGCATCATTTGCCGGAATTGATACCAGTTTAATTACAAAAGAAACATGGTACACAGTTGTCTATACTTATGATGGCGAACAATCCAAACTTTATGTAAACGGGGAATTAAAACATAGCCAGCAGAAAGCAGTGACTTTTACGGCAAATCCATTTGATCTATTAATTGGTCGCCACCAAGATCCCGAATATCCATACTGGTTCAACGGGGTGATTGATGAGCTGAGAATTTACGACAGAGCGCTTTGTGCGTGTGAAATAGATCAAATTAACCTGAAGAATGATGTGCATCCACAATAAGTGAGTCAAGACTTTTTCTCTTTTGGTATCTTCGTTAGATCTTAATCATCTTAAGTAAGGCTCATCAGGAATGAATGACCTGGCCCCTTCCAACCAACGCTTTGAAATCCTTGGGAGATTAAGGTTTCCATTGACACTTTCATGCCGAGTTTTTTAGTACTGGCATTTAAGAGAAAGTTTTCTAGTTTTGCGTCTAGCTTAACTAGTTGAACTTATGAGAACCTTCACGCTATCCGCTGTAGTTCTGGGTCTGCATCTAACCGGTGCGAAAGCTCAAACCGTTCAGGTGTCGCTCAAGGACAAGGACACCCAAGTGATGATATCCCGACACATCTACGGACAATTTGCGGAACACCTGGGCCGGTCTATTTACGATGGGTTCTATCGTAATGGAAAGATTCAGACAGGTATCGTGGAAGCATTGAAAAAAATCCGGATACCCAACCTGCGTTGGCCGGGTGGCTGCTTTGCTGACCAGTATCACTGGCGTGATGGAATTGGTCCGGTTTCCAAAAGACCGGTAACCATTAATACCACCTGGGGCATGGTGAAAGAAGACAATACTTTTGGCACGCACGAGTTTTTGCAACTCTGTGAAATGTTAAACACCGAACCATATATTGCCGGAAACGTGGGAACGGGCACCCCCCAGGAAATGAAAGACTGGGTCGAATACTTAAACCTGAAAGACAGCAGCCAACTCGCGGATCTCCGGGCTGCGAACGGACACCCGGCTCCATATAATATTTCATTCTGGGGCGTGGGCAATGAAAGTTGGGGTTGCGGTGGGAATATGACTCCCGAATACTACGCAGACCTTTACAAACAATTTGCTTCTTTTTGTCCTGATTATCCCGGAACAAAACTGAAAAAGATCATTGGAGGTGCAAATGGCGATGATTACAACTGGACTGAAGTGATCATGCAGCGAATCAAACCGAATCAGGCATGGGGACTGTCCTTGCATTATTACACCATACCGACCGGTAACTGGGACAAGAAAGGATCAGCTACCAGTTTCGATGAACAATTGTATGCCCACACACTGAAAGCGGCTTTGAAAATGGAAACAATAGTTTCCCGCAATGAAGAGATCATGGACAAGTATGATCCGAAAAAAGAATTGGCACTGACCGTTGATGAATGGGGTATCTGGACCGACACCGAGCCGGGAACCCCTGGCTATGGCATGTTCCAGCAGAACTCCTTGCGTGACGCCTTAATCGCCGCCAGCACATTGAACATCTTCAACAACCATGCAGCACGTGTGCGGGGAGCAAACCTGGCGCAGACCGTGAATGTGATCCACTCATTAATACTTACGAGGGGCGATCAGCACATACTGACGCCAACCTATCATGTCTTCGACCTGTTCAAGGTTCACCAGGACGCCATGCTCATTCCATTGTCAATAGAATCGCCACTGTACATAAAAGGAAGCGACTCAGTAAATGCCGTTAATATTTCGGCGTCGAAAGACAGCGCGGGGATCACTCACATCACACTGACAAATCTTGATCCGAACAAACCCTACAGCATCAAAATACCGCTGACTGGAAAATTCATGAGTGGCCAGTTGCTGAGTTCCGGCAAGGTCACTGACATCAATACCTTCACTCAGCCTGATAAATTGAAGCTGCAGGCGTTCAAGGATGTGACAACTGACGCAAAAGGAATCGTTGTTCAACTCCCGGCGAAATCTGTTGTGGGCCTGGCGCTAAAGTGAGGGCGGTCCGAATGTCCTCCATAAATCTGTGGTTTTTGATTTAATATTGTTGCAATCTTAAACGATTGCTTCCCATGCAGATTCAAAAATCAACATCGGCCCTGCTCTTCCACTTATTATTCGTCCTTTTCGTTGCGGGACAAACGGAGACCCACCTACCACGAAGCGTTCCGGAAAAGGAAGGTGTGTCTTCAGCAGCAATAATTCAATTCCTGGAAGCGGCGGATAAAAGCAAAACATCGTTTCACAGCTTTATGCTCCTGCGACATGGCAAAGTGATTGCCGAAGGTTGGTGGAATCCTTACCGGCAGGACTTGTTACACACTTTATACTCAACCAGTAAAAGTTTTACCGCTACCGCCGTTGGTTTTGCGGTACACGAAAAATTGCTTTCCCTGGACGACAAGGTCAAGTCATTTTTTCCCGAACAAGCTCCCGATACGGCAGACATTAAACTCGAGCAACTCACAGTCAAGGATGCCTTGATGATGTCGGACGGACAGGAACCGGATCCTACTTATAAAATCGTGAAGGACAGCAATTGGATACGATCATTCCTTTCTACACCTATCAAATATGAGCCTGGGACAAAATTTCTCTACAATACCCTTGGCACATACATGCTCTCTGCCATCGTACAAAAGGTGACCGGAAAACCTATACTGGATTATTTGCAGCCAAGACTGTTTGCGCCTCTGGGCATCACGGGCATTGACTGGGAGACCGATACCAAAGGAGTTAACACCGGTGGCTGGGGACTCAGACTAAAAACAGAGGACATTGCGAAGTTTGCGCAGCTTTTTTTACAAAAAGGAAAATGGGAGGGAAAACAGATCCTGCCTGAGGGATGGGTAGAAGAAGCCAGCACGATGAAGATCATGCAGAACCCTGATGCACCGCAGTCAAAAAAAGATTCCAGTGACTGGCTGCAGGGCTATTGCTACCAGATGTGGCGCTGCCGTAACAATGCATACCGTGGAGATGGGGCTTTCGGTCAGTTTATGATCGTGATGCCCGACCAGGATGCGGCGATCGCCATTACCGCGGAAACTGCCGACATGCAGGAAGAAATTGACCTGGTCTGGAAATATTTATTGCCTGCTTTCAAAAATGATCCGTTGCCGGCAAACAGGAAGGGTCGGAAAAAATTAAGAACCCGGCTGCAGGCCCTTGCAGTGGCACCCGCAAAAAGTATCATGACCGTTCCTTCAGATCATATTAATGGAAAAAAATTCGTGTTTGCTGCCAATGATTTCCAATTCAAAAGCCTTTCGTTTATCACAAACAACAATGGAATAACGCTAAACCTTGAAACCACAAATACCAGCTATCCTCTTTCATTCGGAGAAGGCAAATGGATCCAGGGAACAACCGAAAAGACTGTGCCATCTCTGCTTAAAGCGGATACCGGCGTGTCCTATATAAAGGATGAGTTTCTCTATCCCGCAAAGGTCACTGGCAGCTACAGCTGGAAAGATCAGCAGACCCTGCAACTGGTTTTGCGGTTTATTGAAAGCCCGCATGCGGAAACCTACACCTGTCATTTTGATGGAAACAAACTCACGATGGACCTTGAAAAAAGTCTGTGGTTTGGCAGTCGCAAGCAAACATTTACCGCGACTATGGAGTAGAACCAGACTTTGTAATGACCAGCACCCAGTCGTGCTCGCCTCCACTGTTTTTACCGGGCGTCGTGAATTCACGCTTTAATGATTTGGGGTAGATGGATCCCCGGATCAAAGAATATTTTCCATTTGTGGGGTCGAACCATTTTGCGATGGACGGACCTCCAAGTACTGTCAGATCTACAGTGATCAAACCCTGATGTTTTGGTGGGATATAGGCCACCAGCAAATCCCCCTTCCTGGTGCAGGCCGCCGCGACATAGGTTTCTGAAGTGTCGGCGGTGTTTCCAGCGGTTACTAGTGTTTTCATGCTGTCGACACCAGATGGGACGAGTTGCCACCAGTTTATGGATTTTATAAAACCATTGAGTCGCTTCATATCCTGGGCACCGGCTGAATTCAGATGCTGTTTCCAGTATGGATCTATAAAAGGCCAGATATAACCATTTCCGGCCACATAGCCTCCGATGGTCGTCAACCATCCCCACCATTGAAAGCGGCGGACGGGCTGTATTGCATTGGGGTTATAGTTGTTGCCATCGGGGCCTTCCTCATCATAAGGTTCCTCTAACAAGTAGGCGGGCATTCTCGGCTCATATTTGTAAGCACGAAGACCCTGCGCCGCTATATGTCGTTCCCAGTTATACACACCGTTCAGTGTCATCTCCTTTCCAAAGATTTCATTGTCGGCACTGTTCTCACCACTAAATGATTCTGCACTGTAATAAAGTGACTGCTGACCCTTAACAGATTTCAACCCTTCAATCAGAGCGGCCTCCGCAGCTCTTTTCTGCTCGGTGGCGAATTTTCCATCATCGCCCAGGAGCATCCAGACGAGGTTCTTCCGGTTCTTGTATCTTTCGGCTACCCACGCACCATAGGTCCTGATCTTTTCTGGACCATTGGCGGCAAGCTCTTCCATCCAGCCCTGGTCGCCATCATGATAACCGATGTATGCCGGAAACAAAAAGATCAGGATCCTCTGTTCCGCACAGTAGTCAATAAATTCATCGAGGTATTTCCAGTATGCTTCGTTCGGTGTGGTAAAATCGGGAGAGTTTTGTTTTGCACTGTAGTCAAGCGAGTCTCGCCATTCACTGCCGTCGAGCTTTTTTAGGAACGGAAACCCTCCCCTGCCGTTTGTGGGAGCATGATTGCCGAGCCGCCAATGAGGGATGGCACTGATCTCGATGGAATTGTATCCAAAGGATTTGCTGTGTTCGATAAATACGCGATGGGCATCCGGGGTCTGCGAAATGACGCACCAGGCCGTGCGGCCGAGTATTGGAAAGGGCTTGCCGGCCTGGTCGACGAGGTGTCGCTTGTCCTCACTGATACGGACGGGAAAATCAGGCTGGGAAAAAATATGGATCGATGTGAGGCAAAGCCCCAGCATGATTAGCAATGGTCGGCAAGAATTGTACATAAGTTTCGAGGTGTTTTTAAAGATAGGAGAATCCGGAATTCAGGGTGTACTGCGATTATCAATTTCGCGGATTATTCTATCCGATTCTTTACCTAACTTTCTCCATCAACTTTATTTTCCCTAACATATGCTTATGAACAAAATATTAGCCCTATTTTTTCTTGCAGTCTTTTGTAACGGGTGCGATTCCGGTGACGATGCCTCGTCCATACAGGGAACGTGGAAATTGCTTTCCGGCACAACTATTACGAAAGGAGATTCCGTTGTGACCGACTATACAAAGAACCTAAGTATGATCAAGATCATCAACGACACGCATTTTGCTTTCTTAAAACATAGCACCACAGCGCCAAAGGATTCTTCAAATCAATTTGACGCCGGGGGAGGCAGTTATACTCTTGCCGGCGACCAGTATACTGAGCACCTGGATTATTATCACGACAGGAACTGGGAAGGAAAGACATTCACTTTTACGGTTTCTTTCAACAACGACACCCTGGTCCAGCAAGGAGTAGAAAAGGTTGAAGGTGCAGGTATCGACAGGATCATTATCGAGAAGTATCTAAGGGTGAAATAGGGTAAATACGCGCATACCGGGCTGCGTTTTGCATGTGTTTATTTAACCGGAACCAGGGTTACATCCAACAAATCGAACATTGGGCCTTTGTTTTCATTGGTATTTGAACCCATGGAGATTTCCTGTACGCCAGGTTTTAACTGAACGGTTCCAATTTTTTCCTCTCGGTACGTAAACCACGAGCCGGTCTTGCCGACTTTTCCCTTGATAGTTTTTTTGCCGGCTGTTAATACAAATGTTTTCCCTGCCTCATTGTCGGCAACGGACCATTTTAGGTAAACCGCATATTTGCCGCCTTTTTCAACCTTTACCTTCCAGACCGCGCGATTGTTAGTATTAAACCAGCCGAATGCTTTCCATTCACGCATGTATTTGACGTTGGGGCCAATGGCTTCCGCAAGGGATGCAGGCAATTTTAAACTGCCATCATTCTTACTACTTACTATTTCCTGGTGGTTTGCCGTGTCTCGTTCTATTTTGAAAGCAGCGGGAATTATTTCGTGAACGGCATCAACAATAATATTTTCGGCTCCAAGCGCGAGTGGTGAAGGTTTGTCGTAAAAGAACATACTCGATTCTGCTTCGTAACCGCCTTCCTTAATAACCCGATCAGAAGCGATATAACAGGGAACGTCGTTTGAATACGCGTTTACCCAAAGCATTTCGGCACCGAGTTCATTCTTAAGCCGGATCGAAAAATCAACCACGACCTCTCCCGCCAGGTTCACCATCGCCATTTTATTTTCAAAGCCCCAAACCTGAACCGGGTAATTTAAAGCAGATGGAATGATTCCGCCCCTTGCCAAACGATCCAGTGCCAGCCTGGCATAATAGGCCTGGCCGGTTGTGGCTGTATCCTGCGTTAACCGTATCAGGTCGGAAACAGATGGAATTTTGGAGAATGGAACCTTTACCCATTTTATGCTACCAGTTGGCGGAGATGTCAATGGCTGTAGTTGGGATCCCAGCATTTTATCGACATTATCAGAAATCTCCTTTGCGTGTTGATTGACGTCTTCCATTTTCCCCCTGGGCTTAGGATTGGCATCAGCAGCGCAGCCAATGGAAATCAAAGCCATCACGCCTGGATGGTTAGTCTCTATGAGCTTCTTTGCCTCGCCGATCCAATCACCATGAACTTCATTGACATTTCCTTCGAGTGTGGTACCATGGCAAGCATAGTTCACGAGTACTGCCAGCAACTTACCATCGGTATTGGTTATGCGCATAATCGGCAGCGCCGGGTCTACGGGTCCTCCCTCTGTACGGCGGTTGGCTGCAAAAGAAACCTGTCCCTGTCCCCACGCAACCAATGCGGGCATCCTGTTTTTCAATGCCGCAAGCGCTACTTCTTCCAGCTTCTGACTAAGCACCTCTGTGTATTTTGCTATATGTATCAATTGGTCCAGCGATAAAAGGGAGTCGCTGAAATTTCCATCTCTGTATTGAAGAATGTTCATCGCATTTCCAATTTCGGGTGCGCCATGGGTGTGCGATGCACAAATGGCGATCTGGGCAGCACCTATTCCGGTTTTCTTTGAAAGATCGCTGACCAATTTCGAAGTAAGTCGCTCCGAGATCCCCAATAGGTCCACAGTAATCAGAATGGACGGATGTTCATCGTCACTTCCAAATGCGATCGCCTTGGCTTCCAGCCGGTGGATGATCCCTTTGGTTTCGGATTTCTCTCTGCTGCCGTACCCGGTTAGCCGAATTGGACCATCGGGTGTAATATCCACGCGCGCCAGACCAACCTGCATCGTTCCGGATACAGGTTTTGATTGCTGACCAAACGAAAACTTGTTAAAAAAGACAACAGTAGTCAGAAAGACAAAGGTTTTCAACAGCCTAACGAATTTTGCATTCGATTTCATGCGATTAATTTATTGAAATAGTTAGAAGGATCTGATCATATTTGGAATTTGGTTCATTCTACCTGCCTTAGAAACGCCAGCAGATCAGCCATTTGCTGTTTGTTGATCTTCTTCTCAAAATCAATCGGCATGGCCGACATTCCGAGTGCTGTAAGGGTTGAAATATCCTGCCTCGCAATGTTGGTCGTTTCTCCTTCGGTGCTACTCAATGTTATTGCAGTAGGAGTTTCAGTTGAGATAATTCCCTGTGCAGTCTTTCCATTGTTGAGTTTCACCAGCCACATATCGTAATTGTGTGCAATTGATTTATTGGGGTCCAGGATATTTGTAAGGATGTCCGATGGTGACCAGGCATGCACCGTCCCCAGGTCGGGCCCGAATGCCCTGCCGGATTTTCCAGCTATCTGGTGACAAATCGCACAGTTCACTTGATATACCGTCATACCTTTAGCCGAGCTTGCTTTGATTTGTAGCGCATCCTTGTATTGATCAATAACGTCTTTTCGTTTCACATCATTTTCTGTGAGTAATACCCGCGCCCGTTCCATGTATTCTCCCCCGGAGCGGAGACGCACACTTTGCGGCCAGCTTATCGAGCCGCGGTTGATCTCTCCTGACTCCACTTCATCAAGAAGCAGCTTGACGCGTTTCGGATTAACCATCATCAGATTGACTGCCTCATTTCGTAGTCCAGGTGTTAAGGTTGTCCACTGTTGCAGCAGGTACTTACTTATTTCTTCTCCGGGAACAGCGCTGAGGGCTCTGATCGCCGCCAGTTGCACGAGGATGGGCGACTGCGGTTGGACTAGCGATTTTAAGAATGTTGAAAAAGCGCTGGGATCTCTAAGAGCCAGAAAGTCGATAGCCCCCGATCTTTGTTCCTGCTTCAATTGCCTGTCCCCGGCAATTTTTTTTGCTTTCAGCATTGCCGCAGCGGTTTCTGATCCGTTGGCCAATCCGATTACTTCCAATAAGTGCATCGCAGACTTCCTGATCGATGCGGATCCATTTTCAAGACTTGCCCGTATAAGAAGCGGTCGTTCACCGCCCAGCTCAGAAGGCAAGGGCTTTCTGTTATCAAGCCCTTCCGATATTCCTTCGAGCAATGGACTCTGCCACCCGTTGCGACTATTTGAGCTCTCGGAAATTCCTTTATGAAGCAACTGCCTGATTATCGTCGGTTCCTGGCTTTTGCCAATGATGCTCCCTAATAGCTGCACCAACGAAGCGTGTGCTTCAACTGAAGAGTCGAATCTTGCAATCATAGCATTCAACAAGGGGAGCGATTGCGAAGATCCGGCGCTCAACGCAGCAATCTGAACCCATTTATCGTTAATGTCCCTGAATAGCAATTCCTCTCTCGCATCGTCGGCCTCGGCTGTGTTCACAAAACCCAGTGTACAAAGAAGCTGGAACCTTACTTTAGCCACAGTATCATTGCGCATGGCGAGCAAGGCAGATACTAACCGGGGATCCTTACTGAGATGTAGCTCGGCAAGTTTGATTGCGTTTACCCGAATTCCAGGCAAGGGGTCTTTCAGCGCTTTTATTATGATGTCTGGTGTTAATTTGCTTATCCCTTCCAGCGTCCAAAGCGCATGAAGCCTGCCCATGACAGCGTTGTGATTGCCTGCCATCTTTATCAATGCCGCTATGGACTGTTCAGATTTTCTATCTACCAACAAACGTTGGGCATTGAGACGCCACCAGATATTTTTATCATTCAGTTTTCCGACCAATTCCTCATCGGAAGCTTCACCGAGGTGAAGGCCGTTAGTCCAGTCAGCTGCGGGCGCACCGGAGGCACTGATGCGATAAATACGCCCCAACCCCGTTCCATTATAGAGGTCGACTTTTTTAAGTACTTCCTCAGACATGAATTCGGGACCCTCAATGACCTGCCTGTAGAAATCCACCACATACAATGCTCCATCCGGACCGACATACGTATTCACCGGCCGTGAATAAGGATCGGTTGAGGCAAGAAATTCCTTCCGTTCGAAAAGGCGATTGGCGTTAAAGGTCGCCCCGGTATCCTGTAGTCGGTCAGCATGCAGCACATTGCTGGCTGGCTCCGCAACAAAGGAGATATTGTTGTTGTATTCATTCGGGAAAGCACCACCCTGGTAAACGTTGAGACCGCAAGCGGAAGTGAAGACTCCCACATCCGTCAACATCTGGTATTCCGGGTTCTTGGTGATGGAAAACACTTCGGCGTGTTTGCCGAGCGTTTGCGTGGCCCCAGGCACGATGAGGTTGGGGTTGCGCCGCAGGTAGCGTTCTGCAATCATTTCCTGATAAATATGATTGCTGTTATTTACCATCATATAATTTCCCCATGAATCGAATGTGTGGCCGAACTGCGTCTTGCCGGAAGTGTTTTCGATTTCACGCGTATCCGGGCGAAACCTGAGCGTACTTTCTTTTAACCCGGTGTCATTTGAGTCCCCGGCAAAATGAATTTCCCCTCCCTTGTTGACCGGTACATCCGCTAAATAGATCCAGTTGTCCAAACCATATTCCGGGTTATTCACATTCGCTTCGAGGTTAGTCGTATCGAACCCAGTCAGCATAATTGTTCTGGAATCCGCAACATCATCTCCATTCTTGTCCTCCAAGTAATATACGTTTGGAGGGTCGGTGACAATGACACCCTTTTTCCATCGCATGATACCGGAAGGAAGAACCAGCGAATCAGCGAATACAACGCTTTTATCCATCCGCCCATCACTATTCGTGTCCGAAAGCACGACCACCTTCCCTACACCGGATTTATTGAACGGAACGCCCATCATTTCCACTACATAAAGTTTTCCCGATTCATCGATCATCATATCAACGGGATCGTTCACCATCGGTTCGCTGGCCACCAACTCGATTTTAAATCCCGGGGCGAGTTTAAAAGTGGACAAAGCCTCTTCCGCTTTTTTACTGAATGGCGAAGGAGGCTTGTTGTTACAGCCAATAGCAATGAACAAAGAAATCGGGAGAATAATGGAAACGAAACAATCTGGAAAAATGTAAGGGCAGGCCTTTTTCATGCTTAGATTTTATGAAGCCGCATGGTTTTCCGAAAAGAGAAATTGCCAACACGGAATACGTCAATGATATTCTGCACGATTCAACAAGGGTGTTAAGGGTATCACTAAACGTTAGTATCCCGGATTTTGCTTCAATACTGACGTTCCGTTCACTTTGCTCAAATCAATTTGTACCTGGGGGATCGGAAACAGTTCGTTTTTCCCTTTGGTGAAACTGGCTCCGTTCATATAAAGGTAATTGTAACCCGCAATGTGCGTTTCATGATAAATATAATTATTTAATACATCGGCCATATAACCTGATCCGTTGTCCCAGCGCTGAAGATCAAAGAAGCGATGTCCTTCCATCGCCAGTTCGATCTTTCTTTCGAATCGCACAGCTTTTCTCGCAAAGTCCTGTCCCTGGACTTCAAATTCGTTTGTGTACAAGCCAATTTTATAGTTTGCGGCCGGTGTATTGGTGAAACCTTTTGACGGGTCATCGTTGTCGATATAGGTCTTGACCCAGTTTGCAGGATCTGCTGCACGTGCCCTCACCAGGTTTACATATTTCTGGGCCTCCGCCAATGTTCCAATTTCGACTTCTGTTTCAGCCGCCCATAATAGTATATCCGCAAAACGTATCATTGTGTAATTATTCGAATTGGTTTGTCCGCCCCCTTCCGAGGTAGTCGTTTTCTCCGCCTTGTAATAAATATGTTTGATTGGAAGATAAGGCCCCGCGGCAGCTTGTGAAACGATCCAGGAGGCGCCGGGCATAATCCCCCAATCAAGGTAAGGAATCCCTCTTCTCCCTACTGTATGATCCAATCTGGGGTCGAGTGTTCCGGTATAAGGGTCAAATGGAGAAGTGGATGCAATCCCCTGGTCATTCTTTACGTCCGATTCGTTCCAGGTATCGAGTAAGGGCAGACCAGTACCAGGATCTGTTTTGAAAGAATTCACCAGACTGAAAGATGGCTGGTAAAATCCGCAGCAATTCGCAGGTCCGCCAGCGCCGTAATTCAAAACATCGGCGAGATTGCCATTTTCGCCACCGGCATTGTCGTTCACTGACATTTGAACTGCGAATACTGACTCCGCGCTGTTCTTGGTCGAAGGGTTGAAATTATCCGAATAGTTCACGAGCGCATATTTCACCCCTGCCGGATTGGTGCCATTGTCGATGATATCCTCGAGCAACGGTTTCGCTTCCGCGAACTTGTGCTGATATATGTATGCTTTTGCCAGGAAAGCCCGGGCAGCCCAGGTGTTCGCCCTACCTACATCGGATTTCAATTCACTCAGATTTGTTGCTGCAAACTGCAGGTCTGCTTCTATTTTTGGCCAAACAGATTCTGTATTCGGTATCTGATAATTGTTATTCTCGAAACTAACCGAATCACTCACATACGGGATGTTCAGCCACATTTTTGCTGCTTCGAAATGATACACCGCTCTTAAGAACACCGCTTCCGCCTTGATTTGTAAGGCTTCGTCATCTGTCAATGCCCCTGCTTCAACCTTTGTGAGCACCCGGAGAACATCATTGGCACGTTGAACACCAGTGTACAATGCCACCCATTTTCCATCGAAATACGGATTGACAGGAGTATGAGTGTAATTTTCAATTAATTCCAGGTCTGTCTGGTCGCCATATTCCGATCCTTTATGCGCATCGTCGGAGGCCACCCCACCATATTGCCAGTTGCTAATCGACTGCGACCATACGCCGACACTTGCGGTTGGTCCCCCAACACCGTCAAGCAGAGAATAAGCGCCAATAAGCAATCCGTTTACTCCAGCCTTATTGGCGAGGGTTGTTTCGCTTAGTGTTCCCTGTGGCTTTTTTTCAAGGAAGTCTTTCTTGCAGGCAGATAAGAATACCAATAAACAAAGACAATTGTGTATAGAAACGCGGGTATATAACTTTTTCATAAATTCAAAATTTTGGAACAGGACGGTTAAAAACTAAGGTTAAGTCCAACTAAAAAATTCTTTTGATTGTTTGGATAGTTGCCATAATCTATTCCAAAGGCTGAACTTGAACGGCTACCACCAAGGTTGCCATTCAACTCCGGATCCAGCCCGGTGTACCTGGTGATAGTAAAGAGATTTGCGGCCTGACCATAAATCCTAAACTTGTTAATCCCTATTCGTTGCAGTGCACCTGGCTTGAAATTGTACCCTAAGATGATCGACCTCAGTTTGAGAAAAGATCCATTTTCTTTTAGATAGGAATTGAAGGTTCCATTTGTACTGAATGTATTGGCGTATTCCACAGCCGGAATGGAGGAATTTGGGTTGTCCGGCGTCCATGCATCTTTTAGTAAATTGCTTTTAGCCCTTCCTTCCGCAGAGCCAAAGAAGTTTGTAAAGTATCGGACAAAATTGATAACGTCATTTCCCTGAGACCCATAAAATATCGCCGATAATTCAAACTGTTTGTAATTTATCCCCAGGTTCAATCCATATGTGAAATCAGGATTGGGGTTGCCAAAAAATACCCTGTCATCCGGGGTGATCGCTTTATCTCCATCTACATCTCTGTACTTGAAACGCCCCGGTGCTGCATCAGTTTGTTCGGGCGAACCCGACACGTCGTTCTCATCCCTGAACATTCCTACTACCTCGTAGCCATAAAAAGATCCTACTGGATGTCCCTCCTGATTTCGGACAAGATTGCCTATCCGGGAGTTAGCGACATCAAAGTATCCCGGATCTGGGATCTTAACCACCTCGTTTTTGTAGGTTGTAATATTGGCGCCGATACTGAATTGCAGATCGCTCGTAATTGTACCGCGGTAGGTCGCCGAGATATCCCATCCTTTGTTTTGTATGTCGCCAATGTTTATGGTCGGCGCATCTGCGCCACCCGTGGTTGCCGGGAGAGGAAGCGGGAACAAAAGGCCGTTGATCGATTTTTTATACCATTCAATTGAAACTGATAGTTTATTATTCAAAACTGTCGCATCCAACCCGATATTAGTGATCACGTCTTCTTCCCAACCTGTGCCAGGATTCCCAATGCTTGACTGGTAAAAGCCCTGTCTGGTCGAACCGGTGCCGTTGATGTCGTAGTACGACGTTCCGAAGCCTGAGTTGAAGAGGGTAAATGCATTGTTCGCATCAATATTGCTCTGCGAACCCAGGATTCCGTAGCTACCCCTTAGTTTTAACTCGTTCACCAAATGCACGTTCTTCATAAATCCTTCGTTGGAGATCTTCCATCCCAGGGAAAATGATGGAAAAACCCCGTATCTCATGTCCGACCCAAAAACGGAGGAACCATCTCTTCTCAAAGTAGCTGCGAGTAGGTATTTATCATCAAATGAATAATCCACCCTACTGAAAAGAGAGAATAATGCATTCACATAAGCATTACTATAGTTGGTAATATTCATGGTGCCGTTACCAAGTACCAGGTAATCGGGATCGGTAGAGAAAAAATTCACCGACGATCCACCCACCCCGCGTCCATAGTTCTTGATCGCCTCAGAGCCGGCAAGCACCTTTACCTTGTGTTTTCCAAATTCCTGTTGATAACTGATCGTGTTGGTCCAGGTGTAATTACTGTTGTACAACGCATTTTCGTTGAATCCATTCAGGCTGGTGTGTTGCTCCTTGTCCTCATAACGGTTAAAATTGAAATTGTAATTGTACTGATTGTCTATGTTGCCACCGAATGTTGTCCGGAAAGTGAAGTGTTTGAGGAAATCTACTTCGGCATAAATATTCCCGCTGACATTCCAGAAGTTATTTTTTTCACTTCTCGAACGCTCACGCGTGGCAACAGGGTTTCCTACGGATCCCAACTCAGGGCCAAGCCAGGTTCCTCCGTAGTTTCCTTTGATGTCGTGCACGGGTATCATGGGCATTATCCTGTAGGCCAATGAAATTTCATTGTTATCATCCTGGTTGGTGAACCCGGGATTCTGTTTGTAATAGAAGTAGGCATTTTGTCCAATGCGGATGTTCTTCTTTATTTTGAATTGAGTATTGATCCTTGCAGAGTATCGCTTGAGAAAGCTTTCTATCATTGTTCCCTGTTGATTCAGGTATCCTAGTGAAAAAAGATAGCTTGATCTATCCGTTCCGCCGCTTGTGGTAACGGTGTGACTCTGTATGGGGGCGTTCTTGAACAGTTCATGAAACCAGTCGGTCCCACCGCGGTTCACTTTTTGAATGAGGTAGTCATTCTCAGGATTCGAAGCATCAAAAACATAGTTTCCGGGATCGACTGCCGGATCACCCTCCATGGCGGTGCCCGTATTACCCGGACCGGCATAGGTATAGTCCGGCACCCCATTCGCAAACAAAATAGTCCCCGGATTCACCTCTTTTAACATCGCTGCATATTCTGTGGGGTTTAGCAGGTTGAACACGTTGCCCTTTTTCGGCATTTGAATTCCGTAATACGTATCGTAACTGATAGTTGGCTCGCCCGACTTTCCTTTTTTGGTCGTCACCACAATTACTCCGTTAGAACCACGCACTCCATATATTGCCGCCGCACCGGCGTCCTTCAATATCTGTATTGAAGCAATGTCATTTGGGTTAAGATTATTAAGGCTACCCTGGATACCGTCCACAATTATCAGGGGTTCTGTGTTCCCAAAAGAAGTAATGCCCCGAACAAAAATATCCGTGCGCCCGCCAGGAGCACCGGAAGTGATGACATTTACACCAGCGGCTTGTCCCTGGAGCGCCTGCGATGCGGTGCCCGTCGGTATCGACTTCACATTTTTCATATCAACCACGGCAACAGAACCAGTGATGTCACCTTTCCTTTCACTGGAGTATCCGGTAATCACCACTTCATTTTCAGACAATATTTTTGCTGAAACCTGGATAATCAGTTCTGTCTTTCCATTGACAGGAAATTCCCGCGTCTCGAGGTTGATCCCAGAAATAATCAGCACGGCATTCTCATCCACATTGCTGATTGTAAAATTCCCCTCGGGATCCGTGTTGACACCCCTGTTGGTTCCCTTGATGATAACCGACGCCACTACAGGGTCACCCTCCTTATTCACAATTTTTCCGTTGACAATAATCGGAGGAATCGCGGGAATACCCGGTTGCTGATCTGGAGGTAATGCCGGGATTCTGGTAATCACAATTGTCTTGTTCACAATGGTAAAAGACAAACGCTGACCCTTCAATGCCAGGTTCAAAAATGCCGTCAATGGGACTTCTTTGGAATCGATGGAGACCGGTCTTGCCGATTTCAATAACTCATAATTGCAGAAGACAACAAACCCGGTCTGTTTTTCAACTACTGAAAAGACCTTTTGCAAGGCTACATTTTTGCCCGAAAAGGTCACTGACTGCGATACACCATTGGCGCTCACATTCATCAAAGCCGCGGTTAAGAAGAAAATGGTCAGCCTCATAGCTAACGATGTTTTGGTTAAAGACCTCAGCCACATTCCCTTTTTTGAGGAAATGCTGGCATGGAAGCACGCAGTTAAATACATAACTTTGTTGATGTTTGGGTTAAACAATAAGCAGTCCTAACAATTGTATATTGGGCAAACCTGAACTACTTACCGCTTCGACTTGACCTCGGGGCGGTTTTTGTTATCAGGAACTCCCTTTCTTAAGGATTTACAATAAGTTTTTTTTCATCGATCTTGAAGTGCGCGTTAACGCCAGACTTTTCAAGAATAGATAATACCTGTGACAGATTCAGATCCCTTCCCATTTTGCCGTAGAATTGCATCGACGGGATATTTTTTTCATATATCACATCTACATCATACCATCTGGATATCTGCCGCATTACCGCCTGCAGGTCGCGTCGATTAAAGTCAAACACGCCATTCTTCCAGGCAAGGTCCTGTTCCAGGTCGGTGGTGAGTATTTGTCCATTCATAAAGGCCTCACCAGGTTTGAGTGTCTTGTTGTCGATGCGCACCGATCCCTCCGCCAGGGAAGTCTTTATCCCGGCTTCGTCATCATAAGCATTGATATTAAAATGGGTGCCCGTCACCAGGATCTCGTCTTTAAAAGTTCTGACGATAAATGGCTGCTTCGGATTTTTAAACACTTCAAAATAGGCTTCGCCGGTAATTGTCACAATCCTGTTCTGGCCCGGAAATGAGAGAGGATACGTGATGCTGCTTGTCGAGTTGAGCCAGACATTTGTTCCATCCGGCAGGGTGAGCCTGTATTGAGCGCCGTTTGGCGTACTCGTAGTGTTATAGGCCACTACGTCTGACTGTCTGTAAGTCAGCACACCGTTCTCGTTCCTGATCGCCAGCTTCCCATCCGTAATAATTTCGGGTTTCGCCTGGTTCAATTCTATGATCTTCCCATTGCTTAAAGTAAGCAACGCCTTATTCGAGCCGGGGAGTGCATCATGCACAACGGGCGCCTGTTTCCGCTGAACTGTCTCTGCGATCTTCGCCTGTTTCTCCGGCCATAAATACAGTCCGGCGCAAAACAAGATAATTACTGCCGCTGCATATTTAATCCAGTTGCCTGTGAATCTCTTAATACCGATAGTGGGTTGAACGGAAGGGGCGGAATGATCAGACTCAAGAATAACGTGGATGAGTTTTTCAACCTCTTCCTCCTGGTAACCAGATGCATCATTAGCATCCGCATACAGTTTGATGATCAATTCCCTGCATTTTTCCAGATTCTCTCTGTCGTCGAGAAACTCAAGCAACTGTCGTTTTTCCTTGTCGGAGAGGCTGCCATTGATATGACCGCGTAGCAGATAGTCTAAGGTATCATTGAGTCCCACATTGTAATTGACACCGCAGAGGGGAAGGATGTACTATTGTACCGAAAATCTATTTCATCAGGCTATGCAGGACGATGAGGGATGGAATAATCACGGCCCCACGGCGTCGAAGGTGTTCCTGGATAAAATGTACCGCTTCGGACAACTGGTTGCGAACGGTATTCTCCGAAATATTAAGCAGTGACGCGATTTCCTTCCGGGAAAGGCCTTCACGCTGGCTTAACAGGAATATTTGTTTTCTCTTAGAGGGCAGCTGAACAACGGCCTCATCAATAAAGGTGCGGGTAAATCTGGCATCAAT
The DNA here is from genome assembly GCA_963808065.1 of uncultured Chitinophagaceae bacterium. Lineage (GTDB taxonomy): Bacteria > Bacteroidota > Bacteroidia > Chitinophagales > Chitinophagaceae > Flavitalea. The sequence goes on along the minus strand of CAWEEK010000001.1, from coordinate 1,384,799 downwards.
ATCCTCCCAAATCTCTTCGTTGTCGGTTTGAGCATTTGCCGCGTTCTTCATCTTCAGTTCATAGCGCAATTGTGCCCTGATATGATTTGAGGTGGCGTTCGCAATTACCACTTTCATCCACGCCGCAGGATTGTCTATGACAGCCAGCGTATCGCGTTTTAACCACAGCTTAAGAAATACGTCCTGGAGGATATCTCTCGCGGCAGCATCGGATTTGACGAGGGAAATGGTTAACGGAAGTGTCCGTTTGAAGTAGAAGTGAACTATTTGCCGGAATGCCTCTTCATCGCCTTTGGCAAGTCGGGCAAAAAGTTTGTTGTCAATATGATCTACGTTGTGGTTCAAACTTAATTCCTAAGCAGATGGAATCTTAAAATTAATAAAAAGCTATCGGTTTTGGGCGATGTCGTTTTTCGGAAAGCGAAACCCACCGATAATTTTCTTTGGGTGTATCAATACCGGGATGGATAAAATCGGTCGACCCCGAGCAACATACGATGATGATTAATGCTGTTCGCCCTTTTTGCTTATCTTCGATCTATTCGCTCTTTGCATTCAAACAAATCAAAGCCGTTGCTGGTTTCCCTGAGGGGAATTAATAAGGAACCGTGTGAAAATCACGGGCTGTCGCGCAACTGTAAGTAACATCACAAGCGTTTTGTCACAAATATGTTCATTATCCCGGTATGTTGGGATGAGAAGAACGACAAAACGGTTACAAGCCAGGAGACTTACCATTAACGCATTGACATTGCTTTCGCGATCTGAAGCAGCCGTCAGGCATTGAAACATCCCACACTATCTCAACAAGATATGCGTGGCCGTGCTTTTCTCCCTGCAATTCATTTCGTGTAAGTAATACCTGACTGTCTAAGTGCGGCTCTAAAAGTATTCTTAAACTTAAAAGCAAACAAAATGCTTACACACAATCTCGGCTACCCGCGAATCGGTAGCCAGCGTGAATTAAAGAAAGCCAGCGAACTTTACTGGTCCGGGAAATCATCCATAAAAGACCTCGTGCAGGTTGGAAAGAAAATCAGGCTTGATAACTGGCAATTGCAAAAGAAATCCGGGATCGACCTGATCCCTTCCAATGATTTTTCATTCTACGACCAGGTCCTGGATATGTCGCTCACCGTGAGTGCTGTCCCAGAACGCTACAAAGACGTGATGACCAACAAGGGCAACACAGAACTTGACCTTTACTTTGCCATGGCCCGCGGGCACCAAAAGGATGGCCTCGACATTACGGCAATGGAAATGACAAAGTGGTTTGACACCAATTATCATTATATCGTTCCGGAGTTTCAGAAGGACCAACAGTTTCAGCTCCTCTCAACCAAAGTGATCGACGAATTTCTTGAGGCAAAACAGATGGGAATCGTTACCAAGCCCGTGTTGATCGGGCCCGTCTCATTTCTACTGCTCGGCAAAGAAAAAGAAGACGGTTTTGACCGCGTAGACCTGATCAGGAACCTCCTTCCCGTTTATTTGGAGCTGCTTCGAAAACTTGATGAACACGGGGTTGAATGGGTTCAGTTCGATGAACCATTCCTGGCCTTGGATCTGAGCGAAAAGGATAAGAAGGCGCTTCTCTATGCCTATACTGAGATCAAAACAGAATTTCCATTGCTGAAAACAATGGTCGCTACCTATTTTGAAGGACTTAGGGACAACAGCTCACTCGCTGTTTCACTTCCCGTTTGTTGCATTCATGTCGATCTCGTGAGGTATCCCCAACAACTAAAGGACATACTTACTCAATTATCCAAAGACATGTCCCTTTCGCTGGGAATTGTAGATGGGCGCAACGTATGGATTAATGATTATGCCCAGTCTCTCAAATTTATTTCGGAGGCGGCGAGCATCCTGGGAGAAAGAAGAATCATGATCGCTCCATCCTGCTCTTTGATTCATTCACCATGTGACCTGGATTTAGAAACTGACGAACAGGTTTTGCTGCCAGAGATCAAGAACTGGATGGCATTCGCGAAACAAAAGCTTACCGAGTTGTTCGTGCTAAAGCAGCTTGTCAATTCAAAAGTTCCGGAATCACCCGATTATATTCAAAACCAGAAGGCCATTGAAAGCCGGAGGAAGTCCCCGCTGATACATAATATTGATGTGAAAAACAGGGTGTCGGCAATTACAGCCAGCGACTCCAAACGAAAAAGTATATTTCACGAACGGAAGAAAGAGCAACAAAAGTCACTCGCATTGCCTTTGTTCCCCACAACAACCATTGGATCCTTTCCGCAAACCACGGAAGTACGCTCATGGCGGGCCAGGCTGAAAAAAAGAGAACTGACACAAGAGGAATATAACAAACAAATAAAAGAAGAGACAACCAGGGCGATACGCTGGCAGGAAGAGATCGGGATAGATGTGCTTGTTCACGGTGAATTCGAGCGCAACGACATGGTCGAATATTTTGGCGAACAACTCCTTGGCTATGTCTTTTCAAAGAATGGGTGGGTTCAGAGCTACGGCAGTCGTTGTGTGAAGCCTCCAATCATTTTTGGAGATGTTTCAAGGCCGCATCCGATGACGATATTCTGGACATCATTTGCCCAATCTCTTACCAGTCTTCCAGTCAAAGGCATGTTGACCGGCCCAGTGACGATCCTGCAATGGTCCTTTGTGCGGGATGATCAGCCAAGGTCGGAAACGGCATTACAAATTGCCCTCGCGATCAGGGATGAAGTCCTCGACCTTGAGAAGGCAGGAATAAAGATTATTCAGATTGATGAGCCCGCAATCCGCGAAGGCCTGCCCCTGAGGAAATCGGATTGGGAGAACTACCTTGAATGGTCAGTAAGAGCTTTCCGGATTGCCGTCAGTGGCGTGAAGGATGAGACCCAGATACACACCCATATGTGTTACTCTGAATTTAATGACATTATTCAAAACATAGCGGAAATGGACGCCGATGTGATCACCATCGAATGTTCGAGATCCCAGATGGAATTGCTTGATGCTTTCGCCCATTTTAATTATCCTAACGACATTGGACCAGGTGTTTACGATATACATTCTCCGCGCGTGCCTTCGAAGGACGAAATGATTTATCTGATGAACAAAGCCAAATCCGTCGTTCCTATGGAACAGCTATGGGTGAACCCCGACTGTGGACTTAAAACACGAGGCTGGGATGAAACCAGGAAGGCACTCATCGAAATGGTTAATGCCGCAAGAGAACTTCGTTCGACTGTTGAAGAACCGGTTTCTTAGAACGTTCAAACATGATTTGTTTATGTGTTCGCATGAAACGAAATATTGTCCACGCTGTAATAGTCAGTTTGAATGTAAGGTAGGATCCATCTTGCTTTGCCAGTGCGCGGCTGTGGACATGAGTGATGATGAGCGGGATTATTTGAGCAAGCAATTTGACGACTGCCTCTGCTCGGCATGCATGATAGAGCTGAAATCTGAGTTCCGTCAGGTAGACAGGAAAACGCAAGGTGATTTCACGCAAAGGCGCAATTGCAGTCATTCTTAGAGTGTTATCAGTTCGCCGCAAAGACGCAAGAAAAGACAGGGTTCCCTTGCGCCTTTGCGCCTACTTTGCGCCTTTGCGTGAAACAAATCACTCACTCCTTAATGACTTCGTGGGGTTGGTCAGTGCCGCTTTCATGCTCTGGATCGATACCGTAAATAGAGAGATGGCCAGCAGGAACAGCGGCGGAACAATCAGCAGCACCCAGCTCACCCCGATATGAAAGGCAAAGTTATCCAGCCATTGTTGAGCCCCGAAATAAATGATCGGCAAGCAAATGACTGAGGCGATCACCACCAGTTTGACAAAATCTCTGGAAAACAAAACCAGGATGCTTGAAACTGTGGCTCCGAGCACTTTTCTGATGCCAATTTCGCGCCTTCGAAGATTCACGATAAAGCTAGACAACCCGAGCAGCCCGAGACAGGAGATAATTATTGCGAGTCCGGCAAACAGACCGAATACTTTCCCCAGGCGCTGGTCGGCCTGATACTGTTTATTGAAGAAATCGTCCAGGAAAAAATATTCAAAAGGAGCGGCGCTAAAGCTGGTTTTGAAAAGCGTTTCAACAGAGGCAAGCGTAGATTGAATGTTAGTCGAGTTGATATTTATTGCGACGTACCGCATGCTCGAATAGCGTGGAAAGTAGCAAAGTATGGGGTCATATTTTTCCCTCATCGAACGCTGATGAAAATTTTTCATCACACCAACAACCTGGCAGGTGTATTCATGTTCACCAAGTTTCAAAACAATGTCCTGGTTCACCGCCGCTTCCGGATTTTTAAATCCGAGGGCGGCAGTTGTCACTTCGTTGATCATGACCTTTGGTCTTGACCCGGGGGCCATCGAGCAAGTATCGGTTGACGAAAATTTTCTTCCGGCAACCATCGGAACCTTGTATGTGTCAACAAAATGGTCATCAATTTCCAAAAGGTAGCTCGTAAAGTTCGATGTCTTGTCCTCGAAGATATTTCTCACGCTGTTACGATAATTTATCGTTTGTCCGGGAATGTCGGAGGTAGCCGTAACCTCCGCAACAGATGAATTCTGCCTCAGGGTTGCGTTGAAATACTGAAATTTCACCTGGGAACTGGAATCGAAGACCGGTGGTGCCTTGAGGATCAGCATCTGCTCCTTCTGGTAGCCAAGGTTACCATTACGCATAAAACTCAATTGACTTGTAACGATTAGGGTGGCAGCGATGAGTACGATGGAAAGTACGAATTGCAGTGTTACCAATACCCTTCTTAGGGAAATGCCCGAAGTGGAGGTCACCATCACCCCTTTCAGGACCAGGGCCGGTTTAAAGGAAGCAATCACCAGTGCAGGATAAGCGCCCACCAACAGCGCACCGGCAAGAAATATTCCTGCCACCATAACCCAGAAATATGCCTCACCACCGAGGCCGGAAGAGAAAAACCCAGCGTTGATGTCCTTGCCAAGGAGTTGTCGAAATAATGGAATACAAGACAGCACAATACCTGTTGCTATAATCAGAGCAAGAAAATTGATGATCACCGATTCAAGTAGAAACTGAAAGATCAATTGTCGCCTCTCTGCGCCAACGGCCTTTCTTAGTCCCACTTCTTTCGCCCTTTCCATTGATTTGGCTGTTGCCAGGTTGATATAATTCACCCACGCAATGACCAGGATAAACAGGCCGATGATTGACAACATGGATACCTCTCTTGCACTTCCGTTCGCTTCCGCCTCCTTGTGATAATTCGATTTGAGGTGAATGTCTGTCACTGGCTGAAGTTCCAACGCACAAGCGAAATTCAGTTCTTTCATTGTTTGGCCGAGGTACTTAGTTACCAGTCCCGGAAGCCTTTTCTTCACAGCAGCAACATCTGCCCCCTTTCTTAGTAAAACGTAGTTGTAAAATTCCGGATACCGCCACTCATCATACCCCCATTCTTTCCCAATCGTCGAAAACGACAGCAACCCGGTAAATTTGATATGGGAGTTGTCGGGAATATCTTTAAACACACCTGTGACAGTCAGGAGCCCATCCGAGTTGAAGTTTAATGCTTTCCCCAGGGCGTTGGCTGTTCCAAAATACTTTCTGGACATCGACTCGCTGATGACAATGGATTTCGGTTGGACAAGACAGGTTCTTCGATCACCGGATATGAGCGGATAGGAAAAAAGGTTGAAAAATGATCCGTCTGCGACAAAGACTCCCAATTCGCTAAAAATCCTCGGGACCTGGTGTTCGGGTTTGTATGAAAGGTAAAACGAAGTAGCGAAGGTCGAAATGTTGACCAGGCGTGTAAAGTCTTCGACCTCAGGAAATTCCTTTTTCATCGCTGGTCCTACGGCCGGGTGATTGGAAGCCGTGATGGGCACACTGGACATACTTCCAGTATAGGAGATCGGCACTCGAAAGAGCCTGTCCGCATTCTCATTGAATCGATCATATCCCGATTCAAAATGGACATATTGAAAGATGAAAAAGCAGGCGGCCATTCCGACGGCCAGGCCGAAAATGTTGATCAGGGAATAAATTTTATTCTTGCGGAGGTTCCTGAACGCAATGGTGAAATAATTGCGGAACATGTGTGGAGTATTTTTAGAGTTAGAGCGCCGCCCTGAATTTAGCATTTTCCCGGGAGTTAAGTCACTGATAATCTGTTCGATCAACCTCATCGTCCTCAGATCGACGCTCCCGCCTCCTTTGTCCCGTACCAATACGACTGATAACCCTCAGGTTGCATAAAACCAAAGCGGTGCTCAGAGAAGAATAATACAATATGCTGATCGTAAACCGATTATATTCCCAGAATTCCAAAAACGACTTCCGGTCAGCAACCACAGATCACGCACCACCAATCAGATGGCAAACCGGACGGATGCATCCAGAATTTGACCTGGCAGGGAGGCCCGGGAATTTTCGAGGAATATTGCAACGCTTCGGACCAATTAAACGTAGTAACTTAGAAATACTAAAGCTACGCGTATGAGACATCTCTCCTCCATCCTGTCCATCCTTGCTATCGGTCTTGTCGTTTCAATGGGAACATCGTGTAAAAAAGAAACCGTTTCCCCTGCAAGTACTAGTGTTACAGGCACCACTTTTAAGACATACCAACAAGACACTACTACAACCAGCCAACCTTACAACGATCACCAATGCGGCAACGGTAGCGGCGACGGTAGCAGCAATCATGTTGGCGGGCAGTAATCTCCTGGCTTGTTAATGATCATAGGTTGAGCATACCTAAATCTTCGCGGTTCGTTCTTCGTGGGCCTGTCTTAATTATTGAGGAGACCGGTGATCTTACATCACGACATCAAAAATCCACAGCAGTTCAATATTTCCAAACGGGCAGACCGTTTGCCGATTATCTATTCATCCAGTAGCCTGAGAATTAGGGCAGGTATTTCAGTTTGCTATTAACATTTCCTCACGGAACTTTGCTGTTGTACAGCCCGTCTTTTATGTAATTTTGCAGGGTAAACGAAATCATAATATATGAGTATTCAAAAAGCCATACTTGCCGGAGGTTGTTTTTGGGGTGTTGAAGAACTGATTCGTGCGATGCCGGGGGTAAAGTCGACCGTTGTCGGTTACACCGGTGGCGATGTGCGAAATGCCACATACCGTAATCATGGCACCCATGCAGAAGCTATTTCGGTGACCTTTGATTCCGATCAGCTCTCCTACAATAAATTACTTGAGTTCTTTTTCCAGTTGCATGATCCTACCACGCTTAACAGGCAGGGCAACGACAGGGGTATGTCATATCGCTCTGCTATATTCTATCTCGATGCAGAGCAAAAACAAGTTGCCGAGGACCTGATATCAGCCATGACTGCTTCCAAAAAATGGCCCGGTCCGATCGTGACCCAGGTTGTTCCTGCTACAGATTTCTGGGAAGCGGAAGAGGAGCACCAGAATTACTTACAGAAACATCCGAATGGGTACACCTGCCATTGGGTGCGCCCGGAATGGACCTTGGACGAAGGGGTGAAAGCATAAATGGTCATCTTATGATATAAGAAACTCATGACTTTTACATTGTTTCAAGTGTCTGGTGTATTCTTCCAGAAATTGATCACGTTGTTTCTTGTAATCCTCAAGGCTTTCAAAATTTCGCCATTCCGGCTTCAGATTATTAAAATAAAAGTAAACGATCACGTTATCCCCAGGAAACATACAAAATGTACCTAAAGTACTCCCGGTCTCAATAGAACCCCTACTCAAACCCCAAATTTTATAACCATTAAGATCGAGCTCGATCAGATCCTTAGTTTCCATTCCTTTTGAAGCAGAATTCAAATATTTGAGGTTATCGACAAGTCCCTTTATGTCCTTTTGGTATGACTGCGGCTCAGATCGTTCAACTTTCAGGTTTACGAAAGGAGCCTTCTTACTGTTATTATACAAAATCCTGTAGCCGTCAATGCATGAAATCTCAACTTGACCTCCTTCAGTCTTCAAAGTTCGAACCCTACTCGCGGTCTTCGGAAGCCGTTCTGGCTCAGCAGATTTCAGCTCCATATTCATCGGTTGAAAATTTAACAGGCATTGACCTATTTTATTACTTTGCGCGAACCCAACAGTAAAGATCATCGAAAATATTATCGGGAAAATTATGAATTGGTTTTTCATATGGGCGATTTGCAATATTGTTGAAAATTAGTAATCTTCTGTCAACATCCAATATTCAACGCCATCGCGGTCCGGTCGTCATGTTCGATTTGTAGGCGATTATCGTAAATTGATTTATCAAACTAAACCAGTGAGGTAATGGTTAGACATATCATCCTTTTATTTTTTAGAAGTTTTGGTCGTCACAAATCAACTTCTATTATTAATTTGATCGGGCTATCCATAGGGCTGGCTTGTGCTCTGCTAATATATTTCTGGGTATATGATGAAACAAATTTTGATAAGTTTCATCAAAATGACCGGAATCTATACAAGGTGATGATTAATGACCATAACCCCGCCGGAATTACTACCCGGGACGCAGCCAGCGCAAATCTGGGGGATGCACTAAAAATTGCCTTCCCAGACGTGAAGTATGCGGTAACCACTACTCCGGACAACTGGTTCAGGACTTTTAGCGTGTCACGCGATAATAAAACTATTGTCAAGTCAAAGGGAAATTTTGTAGGAAAGGATTATTTTAAAGTGTTTTCCTACGACCTCGTAAAAGGTGATGAGAATAGCATCCTCTCTCTTAAAAACTCTGTTGCCATATCGGATGAGCTGGCCATGAAGCTGTTTAAGACTACGGAAGTGATCGGACAAACACTGGATTGGAAATGGTTTTCTTATGGAAGGCAGAGTGTTATCACAGGTGTTTACAAAAAGCCGCCTCAAAATTCCACTTATCAATTTGATTTTGTTTTACCGCTCGAATCCTGGAATGACATTATGCCTGGACAATAGATCCGAACATTGCGGATTTGAGTGGGGGGCCTTTTAATACTTTTCTGGTTTTAAACGATGGTGCCGACAAAGATCGCCTTGGAGATAAAATAACTGCTTTAGGTAAATCGAAAATACCTGGTTCTACTTCCACGTTTTTCCTGGCTAAATATTCCGATTATTACCTCCATGGAAATTACGAAAATGGTGTAGCGGTGGGCGGAAAGATTCAGTATGTCAGACTCTTTTCCGTCATAGCCATATTTATTCTACTTATCGCCTGCATAAATTTTATGAATCTATCTACGGCGAAATCGTCTGAGAGGATGAAGGAAATAGGAATCAAGAAAGCACTGGGTATCAGCAAACGCAGTATTGATTTTTCAGTTTATTAGTGAATCTTTGATTACGGCCTTTATTTCACTGGGAGTGGCCTTATTGCTCGTCGCCTTTCTCCTTCCCTATTTTAGTGACCTTACTGAAAAACATTTGTTTTTTCATTTCGATTCGAAGCTGATATTATCCATTTTTGGCATTACTTTCTTCACAGGGTTGGTATCGGGAAGTTATCCAGCTCTTTATCTGTCGCGCTTCAAACCCGTTGATACGCTTAAGGGAAAACTCGTGCAGTTGGGTAACGATGTTTCTATCAGAAAAGAGCTGGTATTCTTTCAATTTACCATTTCAGTTATATTTATTGCTTTACTGTTTATTGTGTTCAATCAAATACAATTTATTCAGTCGAAGGAACTTGGATTTGATAAAGACAATGTCATTTATTTTGAAATGGAAGGAAATGTGGCAGCGAAAAAAGAGGTTTTCCTCACTGACCTGCGAAAGGTTCCGGGTGTTGAAAAAGCCTCAACGATTATGAATACCGTCGTCCTGCCTACTTTCACGCCAGCACCCGGTGTTTACTGGGACGGCAAGAATGATGATGATAAAATCCGTTTCTATCAAACATCTGTCAATTATGACATGATTGAGACATTGGACATACCGATCACCGAAGGCAGGTCATTTTCCAGAAGTTTTGGGAACGACACCAATAGCATAATTGTGAATGAAGCTGCAATTAAGGCGATGGGAATATCTGCGCCAATTGGTAAGACGATTAAAGTCTGGGATGCAGGATAAACGGATCGTTGGCGTGGCGAAAAACTTTCATTTCAATTCAATGCACGAGCGCATACAGCCGTTTATCTTCAAACTCGAGCCGGAAGTGACGCTCCTGGTTATGATACGTATTAACGGAAAGAACCAGGGATCAACAATCAGTGCTATAAAGAACTTCTATGCAGAATTTAATCGGGGGTTCGCTTTTGATTACAAATTCCTGAACGACGATTTTCAAGCTCAATATGCTTCAGAAATGGTCGTAGGCGCCCTTTCGAAGTATTTTGGGGCCCTGGCTATTTTCATTTCTTGTCTGGGCTTATTCGGGTTGGCGGCGTTTACTTCTGAAAGAAGAGTGAAGGAAATCGGCATTCGCAAGACGTTTGGCGCCCGTAACATGAATATCGTTTATGTATTATCCGTCGATTTCCTGAAAATTGTACTGTTCGCTATTTTATTTGGTTCCATTATCAGTTATTTAATATCGAGATCATGGCTCAATAATTTCGCCTATAGGATAGACCTGGATATCTTATATTTTTTTGCCGCAGGCGTCCTGGCTCTGGCAATGGCCTTACTCACCATTGGTTTCCAGACTTTCAAAGCCGCTCTGGCCAGTCCGGTAAAATGTTTAAATCAAAATTAGACTGATTAGGTATTAAGCAGGATTTTGGATTGGCGCGCATCGGGTCGAAGTGCTCACTCCAGGAATCTTTGGCTTATATCAGGGGTAGGAATCATGCAAGCGTCTCGCTTTCCAAAGATCCTATAACGCGACTTTGAAATTATGCCGTAGAGAAAGTCACGCAATGGCCTCGGAATGATAATAAAGACATAAAATAGCTTCCACACTCCTCCCAACTCCCTCAATACTTGAAGAGCAGCTGTGGATTTTAGAAAATATCTATCACCTATAACAAGAACAAAAGTGCGGAACTCTTCTTTTGGTAATCCAAATTTTTCAAGTAGTGCCTGTCCACTTTCAGACTGCAATGAAGCGAATTTGAACTTCCCTTCCGGATCCCTTCTAATCGTGAACTGAACAAACCTGTTACATAAATTACAAACGCCGTCAAATAGTAAAATTTGGTTCACCATTTTATCTTCATTTCTGATAGTACTATGTCTAAAGTCAGAATTCTTCCTGAAATGAAATGTGAAGGCGCTTCTTATCCCCATTCATAAGTTGATAATCTCATTAAAGGCATTGATCATGTGCCGTCGATAGCTGAATATTTGAAACAAAGACAGGCTCAACATTCCAATCACCAGGGCAATGACGGGATAATTATACCTCATAAATGTCAAATCCATAACTAAGATACCGATCCAAACCGGAAGTGATGCTAATGCAGCTATCAAGAAAAAACGTTTAATGAAAAAAGCACATCCGATAATTATTTCAGTGCCACCCACAAAACTTCGAAAAGGCTCATGGTCTGCCAGATACCAGGACAGCGTCATCAAATCTGTCTGGGCGATTGTCTGCATGAGTACTGCATCCGGTACTCCAAACTGGATATGAAGAATCTTTATCATGCCGTAGAAGATCATTGTTACACCCACAATGATTCTCAAAAATAAAATTAAGAGACTCCTGAAACGCGTATTCATTGAATGTAGTTGAGTATGTATTATCGAGTATGGGCCACCTTCCCTTGCCACGGATCGAGATCTATTCTGTTTCTTCGTAGTTTTTAGTTGTCGCTGAATTGGCTCTTCACAATAACCTGAACACGCATATTTCTTTTTCGTTCCTCGTCATTGCGAGGAACCGGGATCAATGGTTGCGAATTTCCGACACCTTTGTAACTTAGACGCTCCCTCGAAAAACCATTGTCCAGTAAGAGTGCTAAAATTACTTTTGCTCCATCCTCTAAAGTTTAAGAGGTCCTTTACAAATTGATCCAATTTCTTTGGTAATTGACATGCCCGACGATGTCAAAGTGAGCGGCATGATATGAACGCAGTTTGCCGATCAGCCTTGGGATCGAATTCATCGATTCCGGAGTGATGATCGGCTTATCTGCTATAAAATTGATGTTTTCGATGTCGAACGAGTCCAGTACTGGATACTTCGCATGAACTAATCCAGATTCTTTCTTCCGGGCTGAAATTTGAACTTTTCTGTCAACAGATAGCTCCAGACCATGCATAAATTCCTCACCATGAAATGAAAATGGCACCTCCGGGTCGGAACCGACCAACTCCCAAACAGCGTACGCCCGCAGTCTCGATAAATTGCGGTTGGACGATACTGATCCCACAGTATCCGCAAAGCCTGTTATTTTTTCGACCTTTACAACAGAAGAAATAAAGCTTTCAACGTTCTTCATCTGATTTGAATCAAGCGCAGAACTTCCAGATTCAAAAAAAACGATCAAAGTCGTGTCCCGAGATGTTTGTGCTTCCGCCCCCACAGCCCACAACAGACAAAGTGCCAGATGAACGACCTTCATGTCTAACATTGAACGATCAGTTTACAGGAGAAAGTTAATCTAAAAAGGCTTCCTCATCGATCTGGCATATTTTTGCATCAGAAATATGATGTCAAGCCGGCTATTGAACTATCCATCTCGAAGAAACGACCTATTGCAATTGGAGATTGGACATCTGGTTGCTGTATTCTTTAAGCAATTTTTGAAGTTCAGCAAGGTCCTGCTGCTTGAGTTTGTATAGTGGTCTTGACTTTAGATTCTCAATGGCTTTCTGCACGGCGGCTATAGCTTCGTCCCGCTGATTGGATTTCCAATAAAAACCAGCTTGCGTCTTATATATCCTCCAGGTGCTCTGCGTCTCAGGATAAAAGATGTTGTCAATTTCCAGCTGCGTAGCCTTAAGTCCGAGCTGATAAATATCAATGGGCAGCTTCATCCTGGTGGAATATATGTCGATCGCCATAGCGATCCTTGAATACGCAGCTTCTTCGTAAGTAGGGGTTTCTATTGCCAGCTTTCCGTAGTCAAAAGCCTTTTGCGGATCGGTCTCTAATAACGCACAGAAAGTGCCATAGGCGATTGCTGGAGCATATTTTAGCTTGGGTTCTTTTTTGACAACTTCGGCGACAAACTTCAGGGCAGAATCAGGTTTTCCTGTGTTGCCCTCCTTGTATGGGTCGTCCCGATAATTATAAAATTCAAAGTACGCATCATAATCCATCTGTCTGAGTCGACGATCCTCATTACGCTCTGCAAGCGCCTCCTGATTATCCCATTTGTTATTTACAATTTTATCGAGTACGGGACCTAAATAATGCGGATGTCCAATCCAGGCGAGTTCGCCTTCTTTATCAATTATGAACGTCCTTGGGATGCCCATATTCTTTTCTCCCGTCGCCTCCAGCCAATTTCTGACCATAAAATTGGTGTCTCCGGCCGCAACGGTATAATCCATATTCTTGCCCATACTATCGACAAATGCCTGCACTTTTTGCATTGTCGTTTTCTTCATCTCATAGACATCCACCCCTATAATCGTCACATTACTCCGATAGCGATTGGCGAGTGCAGACATATAAGGCATTTCTGCACGACAGGGTACGCACCAGGTGGCCCAGAACTCGATCACGTAGATCTTTCCCTTTTCAAACTGCGGTACGGGTGTCCCTTTGAGCCAGGCTTGCATTTTCAATGGCGGAGCAGGGTCGCCAATGGTAACCGTAGCAGGAAGTGTATCCTGTGCGGTAGATGAAAGGGAAATAAAACTCAAAAGCACGAGAATACGGAGTTGTAATGGCATAGCACTTCTTTTTTGCAGTAAGAGGTTGAGGCGTTGCCAGTTAAGGCATCCTGCAGCCATGCATTTAAGTTACGAATTTCCAGAAAGCGATCTCGGTTGGTCATTGAATCTTTTGAACACCTCACCAACTAGCCCTGTTCCCACATAAATGCAAATACCCGGCTGGGGCCGGGTATTACGTTTCGATCCATTTCGACGGTGATTGTAGGGCTGAGGTATATATCTGGAAGCCAAAAACTGCAATCACTGAAGATCGTTATTGCTCCCTGAACTCTTCTATAACTGCTATTTCCTCATCGATAACCCTCAGGGTTTTGGTCCAGCCATCCTGCCTGATTTTTACAAAATAGGCCAGCGTCTTCCCATAGCGAAGCTCGTTCACCAGGATGATCTTGCTATCGAAGAATTCATATTTGACAGCTCGTCGGATGTCAAGGGGCAAATGAGACTCACCGTAAATACGAATGGTATTCCGCCATTGCCCATTTAAGTGATAGTCAACCATGTGTTTTACTGACCCTCTGACAAACGATACCCGGTAACTATCTTCTCCGACAGTCCAGTGTTCATCTAGCGGCTTCTTTGAAAGATTGTTTAAACCGACGAACCGCCTTTTCACTTACCATGCTTGAAGAGCCATCAACGTCATTTGTTCCGATTGTTGATTGAGATGCGAAAGCGTTTAGGACTGCTGTGTTAACGCCTTGTGCCTGGGTATTTGTGATAGAAATTGCAAATACAAGGCTTCCAGAAATAATTAAAGACCACATTTTGAGTTTAGTTTTAAATATGAATAATAATCCACCCGATTTTACTTGCGGGCGACGAATAAAAGAAAATGATTTAACAGGAAATAGAAATTGTCGACCGCATAATAGGGCGCCAGGGCCGCTTTAACGGTTTCTTCAACAGTCGCTTTGTCGACATGATTCAGCGCGTTTGCAGCCGGTCCGGTTCCCATGAAGCTTTTTACTCCGTCGGCAAGACTGGAATAAATAAATGGGCAGGCGACGGAACTCTTGGAGTCGAGGTGCAGGCCGAGGTTCTCTAATATCGACTCAACCTTACCATCTTCGGACAGGGCGAACGGACCAGGAGTGCCAGCAGGAGGCGGAGGCACCAAACTACTCATAGCCTTCAATACCGTGGTAGCATCACTCAATTCGGATTTATCCCAAATAGCAATTACCAATTTACCACCAGGTCTGAGCGTTCTTTTGGCTTCTGTTAAGGCATTTTCAAAACTCCCGGTGTACTGGAAAGAATTAAAGCCCACCACCACATCAAAAGATTCGCTGGCGAAGGGCAGCTTTTCCAGATCCTCTTCCAGAAAAGTATTGCTGGAATTACGTTTTCTTGCCACTTCTAATAGTGCGGGTGCCGCATCCACACCGACAACGTATGCTCCTGTTTTAATGGCGAGGGAAGAAAACATACCTGCGCCGCATCCGGCATCGAGAAGAGAATCATTCTCGTTTAGTTGCACTTCCAGAAGTGCTTTCCTGTAAAGTGGTAAAAAATATGGTTCAAAATTCCGTGACCAATACTGCGGTTGAATGCTCCACAGTTTTCCCTGGATAGTTTTTGTGCTCATGATAAATAGTTTGATTATTTATCAGCAAAGCTAGATTGCTATTGAGCAGGTCACTTTTCCTATAAGCTCATAAATATGACTGTAAAGCTCAGGAGAAGGCTTTTTGTTTGACGCCGGCTGGAGACATGCCGAAACGATCACGGAAACAACGGCTGAAATGTGAAGGGCTTTCAAATCCGCTTTCGAAGGCCGCATCGGTCACCGTTTTGCCTAAATTTTTCAGTAGGTGCAGGGCATGGTCAAGTCTCTTGGCCAGCAGCCATTTCCCCGGAGATGTATTGTATATTTTCAGGAAATCTCTCTTGAAGGCCGATACACTCCGGCAGCTCAGTTTTGCAAAATCTTCCAACTTAAGATTAAAGCAAAAATTATCGTCCATTATTCGCTGTAGCGAAATAGTCTGCGGTTCCAGCAACAACGAACTGAAATATGACAGCAGCTCCTTATTATCCGGGTTGTCGGCAATGGACAGGATAAGTTCCCTGAATTTGAGTTGAAGAAGCGAACTGTCCGGCTCGCGACCAGATTCAAAATAAGGCATCATCGAATGAAAGAATGCCTGGGTCGAGGGCGAATGACTAATTGAAATAACCGGCTGATGATTTTGCTGGGTATTTCGGATAGGATTTGATTTGGACTTCAATACGTCGACGATAAAGTCATCAGGAACAAAAAACAAGATCAGGCAGAATGTGGCGTCGTTAAACTGTTCAACTATAGAGGCGCCCTTTCTTACAAATACGCACTGCGGTGGATTAAGGTCATAGGAACCATTAGGGGTATGCCAAATTTTACGTCCTTCCATTACATAGACGATATAATTATGATGGCTCCAGGTATCCTGAAATCTATTCTCGAGGGGACAATTAAAAATCGTAATAAGCGACTCACCGCAGCAAAGCTGTCGGAAACTGCCGGGGTTGCCTGCTATTTTGGAATACATGTTATACATAAAGCAGAAAGGGGTTTTCAAATATACATACTGATTGGCAATTTTATCTATTTAGCCAACCTGCGCAGGGCTTGAGTTATCGGGGCTTTCTGCTACCTGTTCGGCTTTGCCCTTGTAAGCGACAGGAAGAGCGTAAAACTTTAATAATGAAGGCGATAACTGCCGGTTTCACTCTCTACGGGTGCCGACCCGGTTCCCCTAGACTAATTTTTGATTAATCGCCTTGGCAACGGCTTCGCTTTTCGAATGCACATGAAGTTTCTCGTAGATGTGTCGCACATGGGTACAGACAGTATCAAATGAGATATAGCAAGCCGCAGCAACGGCTTTGTATGATTTTCCCTTTACAAGTAGGGCGAGGATCTCTGTTTCCCGTTCCGAAAGATTGATGAATTCCTTCTTACCCATCGTTTGCTGGAGGCGGAACATCTCCAGCACTTTTGAAGCAATCGAGGAGGTCATGGGCGAGCCACCGGTATAAGTTTCCCGGATGGCTTCAAGCATTTTCGGTGGTGGCGTCTTTTTAAGCATGTAACCGGATGCGCCGCCACAAATCGCCGCAAAAATTTTGTCCTTGTCTTCGAAAACCGTTTGCATCATGATCCGGACCGCCGGAAAATGTTCGTTTATCAGTTGCACGGCATCGATGCCTGACGTACCAGGCATGTTGATATCCATGAGAACTACATCCGGTTGATCGGCCCTAAGTTCGCGTAGTAAATTATTTGCATCTGCATGGGCGCCAACACAGACCATGTCTTCTGCACTGTCGATTAGTTGTCTTAAACTTTCACGAAGTGCCTTATTATCCTCGAATATGGTTGCCCTTATGTGCATTGATACAAAGGAATGTTATTCATTAAGATTCATCGATCACCTGTTTATGTGATTTTGAACTCCAGTTTTACATTTGTGCCCTTCCCAGGAAGCGAGATAATCTCAGCCGTCCCGCTTAGTTCAGTCGCCCGGCGCCTCAGACTAGCCATTCCATTGCCAGTCACTACTCTATCCGGATCAAATCCTTTACCATCGTCGATGATGGTCATCGATAAAAGGTGATCGCGTTTTGCAAGTAAAACATTCACCAGTCTTGCATTTGAATATTTGGCCGCATTGTTGATCGCCTCTTTGAAGAACAGGTATAAATTTTTCCGTTGTGTCATACTGAGTCTGACTGATAAGACAGAGGCCACGCTGTCAAAGTCCAGTGAAATATTTCTGCTCTCAAGTATCGAGTTGGCAAATTCATTCATTCTTTCGATAACGCTATTCATAGAGTCGTTACCGGGGTTAACTGCCCAGACGATATCGCTCATGTTTTCCTGTAAGGTCAATGTACTTTCCCCAATGGTGGTGAGTAGCGGCAGTGCGTCCGGCGACTTCGCTTTCGCCAGCTCGTTCATGATGCTAATGCTGCTCAATGTGGAGCCGATGTCATCGTGAAGATCGTCGGCAATTTTGTTTCTCATTGTCATCAACTGCCTCTTTCTTCTCTGCGCTACAATAACCCCTACAATGGCCAACAGGACAACGATGGTGAAAATAATCCCGAATGTCCGAAGGTAATTCTGCCAGGCAGCCTGACTGGACGCGAGTTCTTGTTGCTTCTGCCTTTCATTAAATGCAGTTTGTTGGATTGCAAGCATTTTGTCGCGTGAAAACAGACTGTCTTTCAACCCCGTTGCGGCGTGGAGGTATTTAAGTGCGCTGTCAGCGACGTTCTTTGCCTCGTAAATATTCGCCAAAATTGTAGCTGCCTTGAGTTTGGCAGCAGGATAGGCAACAAAAGTATAGTTGTGCAGTACCCTGGTTGAGTAGTCGATCGCAGAATCGTCATGTCCAAGCGCTTGAAATGCTTCCGCCATACCTGTGTAATCATCCATCATGTCGGGAAAGTGCTGTATCGGTTCCGACTTTATCTCTCCCAATCGGTAATAGTGTAGAGCTGAGTCGTATTGATGATCACCAAAAAAGGCGTTGCCAATGATCGGGTATGAAAAGCTATAGAGGCTCTGAAATTGATTGTCATTGCCAGCTCTTTTCCTTGTGGTAGGCAAAAGCTGAAGTGCCTTTCTAGAGTAAAATACCGCCGAATCGGGGCGGCCAGTCGCTGCAAATAATTTCGCAAGCAGAATCCAGGCCATTGGTACGATTTCGGGATCATGAACGGCTATTGCCCAGGCTACTTTCTGACCATATATCATGCTACTGTCGTACTGGCCAATGTTGTAGTAAAATTCGCTCAGCAGACTTGTCGAGTATCCGTCCGAGAAAGGTGTATTCAACTTTTTTGCAAGTGACAGGGCCCTGAATGTATTGTCCAATTGCATAGGATAGTCTCCGGTATAATCCAATGAGGCATTGAGCGCACTCTGCGATGCAAACAACAACTCGTCATTATTGATTTTCTCAGAAAGAGCTAGTGCTTTCAAGGCATAGGCCACACCGGAATCGGGATAACAACTTTGAAACGACCAGCTTAGGATAAGAAGGGTATTAATTGTGCTCGTGTCTTCTCTCTGCCTGGACAGATCCATTCTCAGCGAGTCTAACCATTCTGACTGTGCATTACTTGGTTGATTAAAGATCAAGATTGCAATAGACAGAGAAACCGCTCGCCTGAAAGGAAGCATGAGTTTGGGATTGATTTTTCGGAGAACTTACAAGATACCCAATCATCTGCTTCAGTAGGACAATTCCCGTGTTCTAGATTGTAAAATCATCAATTTATGTGATTGTCTACGGGGATTATGCAATGTAGTTTTATCTCAGATTAACCCCTAAACTCTTATCGTTATGCAAGCCTCCAGGATTTTTTTACTCATATGCACGATTATTAACGGTGTTATCGCCATTGGCGCCATGACTTTTGCCCTGATAACGATATCCAAGGTCGTTGTAGCCATGCTCACACTTCGAACGCAGACCATCACCTCTTTTCATTACTAAATTCAAAGAAACAGATGAAATCGCTAATGAATTACGCCATTACGCTTTGCCTATTGTTCTTTTCCGCAACAAAGGTCACAGCACAGAACCAGGAAGTGACAATACCAGGAAGCCAGGTAATCAATTTTACTTCTGCCATCAACGGACATGACTATGACATTCAACTCTCGCTGCCCGCCAGCTATAAAGACAGTGTTGGTAAACGGTACCCCGTCGTGTATCTTTTAGACGGACAATGGTCTTATCCCACAGTGACAGGACTGGTGGCCGGGTTACGATACGATGGCGAACTTCCTGAGCTAATCCTGGTGGGCATCGCCTTTCGAAAAGATTATGAGACCAGTAGAGCGATGGATTTTTCACCGACTAGGGTTAAAGAAGATCCCAACACGGGCGGTGCTCCCCTATTCCTTCAGGTGCTGAAGAAGGAAATTGTCGGCCGGGTCGATTCGATGTATCGCACAGATAAAAACATGGATGCATTATGCGGTGGTTCTTATGGGGGATTGTTTGTTCTTTATGCAATGTTCAATGAACCGGAGTTATTCAGCCGATATCATGTTGGAAGTCCATATCTGAATTTCGATAACGGGATGATCATGAAATTGGAACAAAAGTTTAGAAAGAGTCATTCTCAACTCAATGCGAAGATCTTTTTTTGCAGTGGTGAATTTGAAGAAATATACTATCAAAAAAGTGACCTTACTACATTCATAGAACAAATGCAGAGATCGAATTACAGCGGCGCAGAGATCCTGCGTTACATAGTGCCGGAGATGGGACATGCCAGCTCAGGACCATATGCAACGCAACGTTCATTTCAGTTTTTCTATGGCAGGCCAGTGGTTAATCTCAATAGGACGGTCCTGGCTCAATACACGGGCAGATATAAGTCGAATATGGATACAACGCTCATGACGCAAAAGGACAATAATCTGTTCCTGCAGGTAAGTCCAGGCATGAAACTAAAATTGATTGCTGAAAACTCCGACCATTTTTATTCGAAAGGTCTTTCTGGCCGGCTTACTATAGACAAGAACGATAAGGGTAAAGTGACCGGATATACGGTTGTCGTGCCTGAGATGGGCACTATGTCTTACACCAAAATGGAATGAGCATAGTCGTTTCTGAAAATACTAAAGGTAATTTTTTGCTATTCAGTTTCATCGCATGATATTCCATCTGCCAGAAAAAACATGGTTAGCAGTTGTTTGGATCTTTTTCGTGTGGCCAGGTGGATGCGGAACCTTACCAGCTTTTACGGCGTCATTATCCATTTTTCTTAGATAAACCCGGTCCCTTTAACCGACAAATATTTTTCAACAACTGTCTAAAAACGGACAGTATTGTTCATTTTCGAACAGCGTTGTTCAATCGAACCAGATTTTACAAGTTCAGAACAGCCACTGCATGCATGGCACTCTTCTTGTCGTCATCCAGAAAACGTTGAGACATGACAAAAGGTTACCTTAAAGCCGCCTGGAGGAACCTGGTTAAAAATAAATTTTATACAGCTATAACCATTTCCGGACTTACTATTGGATTAACGGTCGGCATACTCGTCTTTATATGGGTGCAAAACGAATTAAGCTACGACAGTTTTCACCATAATGCCCCGAACATTTACAAAGTACTTTCAAACTTAGGAAAAGGAACCAGCCGACAAATTTGGCCAAATTCTCATGCTCCGATAGCGATATTTGCAAGGCAGGATATTCCGGAAATAAAAAATGCGGTGCGCATCAAGAGCAATCATGATTTTACTCTTTTTACATATGGCGAAAAGAAATTTATCGAAAGAAAAGCGGCTTATGTAGATCCTTCGTTTTTTACTGTTTTTGATTTCAAACTTTTGAAAGGATCAGTAAGAACTCCATTTAACGGGGATTATTCAGTAATTCTGACTGCTGCCGCTGCAAAACGTTATTTTAATGACGATGACCCGATTGGTAAAGTACTAGTTGCCGATAGCAAGCACAACTTTACGGTAGTTGGGATAGTCGAGGATTTCCCAGGTAATTCAAGTATACGATATGATATGCTGTTCCCATTGAGTCTTTACGCCAATGTATATCGTGAACAGAATGATGGGAGGTTTATTGATCAGGATTGGGGAACCTTTACTTATGATACATTTTTACAGCTCAGTCCCGGAATCTCAACTAATACTGTAGAAGACAAACTGTCTTCAGTATTGCGCACTCATTATAAAGATATTGGAATCAAGAAACCTTATAGTCTGCAACATTTGACAAATCTCCATCTATATAAAATAGATGGCAGCGATGGACAAATACAGATGGTAAGGATATTTATCATTGTGGGTATACTAATCCTGGCGATTGCGTGTATTAATTATGTAAACCTCTCCACCGCACGTTCTATTCTAAGGGCCAAAGAAATAAGCGTAAGGAAAATTATAGGCGCCGGAAAGGGCCAGTTATTCATTCAGTTTTTTATAGAGACGACTGTGGTGTTCATCATCTCATCTACGTTGGCGTTGGTTCTAACAGAATTGATGATGCCAGTATTTAATGAAGTTTCAGGTAAAAATATCCATTTTGATATTATAGATCCGAAAATATGGGGGCTTGTTGGCATTACTATATTGTTTACATTAATCTTATCCAGCATTTATCCATCCTGGCTTCTAGCTTCTATGGACCCAATAACCGCGTTAAAAGGGAAAGTCATCGCAAAGATAAGCTCAGTTTTTCTCCGCAAAGTCCTGGTAACGGTACAGTTTATATTCTCGGTATCCTTAATTGCCGGCACATTGATCATCGACCGGCAGGTGTCGTTTCTTCACAAAAAAGAATTAGGCTATGATAAAGAACAGGTATTTACTCTGCAATCAAGAAATATCGAACCGTATGGAGAGGTTGTTAAAGCAGAGATTTCGAAACAACATGGAATAGTCGGTGTGACTTATGCTAATGATGAGCTTATTAATATTGGTACTACGACAGGGAAAACCGACTGGGAAGGAAAAGACCCAGATCAGGCTTTCTTTATACATCCGCTTGAAATTGATAAAGATTTTCTTTCTGTTTTTAAAATAAAAGTGATCGTTGGGCAAGGGTTCAATGGGTTGGCTACCGATTCTGCGCATTATATACTCAATGAGACTGCCGTAAAGGAAGCGGGTATTTTGAATCCAATCGGTAAGCGATTTACATTGGAAGGTGATGAAGGAACAATTATTGGCGTGGTCAAAGATTTTCATTTCGCTTCACTAAAACAAAAAATAGCACCCGCCATTTTTAGATATCGTCCGAAAAACAGTCAGATGTATGTAAAGACAACTGGTAAGGATGTGGATCAAGCTGTCGCGGCCGTCGCGCAGACATGGAAGCGTTATAATGCTGGATTCCCATACGAGTACAGCTTCCTGGATGAAGATTATAATAATCTATATCAATCAGAGAACCGTATCGGGATAATTTTTAATTATTTTTCAATTATCTCTGTCTTGATTTCCTGCATGGGGCTACTGGGTTTAACCGCCTTCACCGCCCAGGTGAAAACGAAAGAAATTGGAATTCGGAAAGTACTGGGCGCAAGTATTCTAAACATTGTGCAATTGCTGGCGGCTGATTTTATGCGTCCGGTGTTTGTTGCTATTGTTATAGGTATCCCGCCTGCCTGGTATGTGCTGTACAATTGGCTACAAGGTTACGCGTACCGGGTAGAAATGCGTTGGTGGTTTTTTGCTTTAGCGGCAATGGCAGCGATATCAATAGCCTTAATTACCATTGGCTTTCAATCAATAAAAGCTGCCATAATGAATCCTGTCAAGTCAATAAGAACGGAATAATTGGATTAGGTTAAACACGAACAATCAATAATAAATCTATCGAATTGCGGGTTTTTATAGCTTTCTGCATATTCCATTTGTTCACTGATTTCCAATTTTACTCCCGCCTCTTATTAATTTACTTGGCGAGGCCATGGTCGTAACTCAAAATAAGCGACATTTTCCATTCATTGTTATTCAGTAGCCAGAGGTGTGCGAACCTCGCCAACCCCTCTCTCTTTTCTGGTTTGTTTGTTTCCGTAACGTAGAAATAATGCTCTCCGGAAATAATTGCTCCATAAATGATATTGCCCTTTCTCATAGGATGAACTTCGACGGCCCCATTTACTGCCTCTCTTCTTACTCGTTGGTTTTTATTGCCACAGACATTATTCCTGATGCTTGCGATCAACGCAGTTTTCCCGTCGGTAATCCCACCTTTGTCGTGATAGAATTTCACGTCATCAGTAAAGAAACGATCGTAATTTAAAGTATCACATTCATTGTATGCCTTCCAAAAAAGACTATCTAAATGGAGAATTGTTCCCTTGAGTTTTTGAGTTTCAATATCAGTTGAGTTTGACTGCGCAGAACTCGGATAATATAGGCTTGATAAAACGATCAGCTCGCCGAGAATCAACATCCTGAATAAAGCTATCTTTTTCATTGTATTCTATTTGGCTTGCTGTGAACCCTCGACTCAGGTCTGAACATATTGTTACCCTTCGATCAATTTGTCGGGTGTAATGGGCAATGACCGAATCCGTTTACCCGTAGCGTTGAAAACTGCATTCGCAATGGCAGGCGCCATACCTATCAGAGCAATTTCACCAATACCCTTTGAGCCCATCGGATTAGTATAAGGATCTTTTTTGTTGACGAAAAAAACATCTATGGGCGGAATGTCCGCATTGACAGGCACATGGTAATCGGCCAGGTTGTTGTTAATCGCTCTGCCAAAACGGTGGTCAATGATGAGGTCTTCCATTAAGGCCATACCGACACCGCCCACTGCACCACCAATCATCTGGCTGGCTGCAGTCTTCTCACTCACAATGGTACCGGCGTCTGCACAGGATACTATATGGTCTATTTTTACCCTGCCCGTAGCCGGATGTACCCTCAGCTTTACAAAATGCACAGAGTATGAATAACTGGAGTATTCATTTTCTTTTACTTCAGAGTCTTTGCGAAGCTCCAGTGTAGCAAGGCCATTTTGTTTGAGCAGGTCCTGGTAGCTTACTTTAAATGCTGAATCGCTCTTGAGTGAGATTCCGGAATCCGAGAATGTAAGGTTTTCTGGCCCTACCGACTGATTGCGTGAAAAAGATTCAACCTTGCCGGCCAGCGACGCGATCTTCTCCTTTAAATCTAAACAAAGCTCGTGTACGGCCGCTCCTACAGAAGAGGTGATCATGGAACCACCCTGCGAGGGGGCCGGTGGCAAACCCGTACTTCCCATTTCCACCGCTATTTTGTCGACACCGATCCCCATTGATTCGCTCGCTATGGCAGTCATCATCGTAGCGGTTCCAGGTCCCATATCGTTGACAGAGCTCTGTAACAACAATTTACCGTCAGGTGTGAGTATACCCTTAACGGATGCTGCTCCGCGATATGCTCCGAAAGAACCGGTACCCATCCCATATCCTGTCAGCCAATCACCCTCTTTGAGGACTCGAGGTTTCAGTTGCCGTTTATTCCATCCGATGCGCTCCGCACCCATCTGATAACATTCTTTTAAATACTTACTCGACCACGGCTTGTTGTTTTCCGGATCTGTATCAGCGTGATTGCGCATCCTGAACTCGATGGGATCAAGATTCAGTTTGAATGCAAGCTCGTCCATGGCTGATTCTAATGCAAAGCAACCGGTAGCTTCACCGGGGCCCCGCATCCATATAGGTGTGCAGGCATTTAATGGCACTATTTTGTAACGGGTAGTTACATTGGGGCAAGCATATAAAAACCGGGAGATGTTCACGGTAGCTTCCGTAAACTGTTCATAGGGCGAAGTATTTCCGGTGGCATTGTGTGTGATGCCTGTTAGTTTTCCATCTGCGGTGGCGCCCAATCCCATCGTTTGAACAGTTGCAGGACGATAACCAACATTGGTGAACATCTGCTCACGATGTAGGACAAGTTTCAATGGCCTGCCGGTTTGTTTGGCACCCATGATCGCTGCAATTTCATAGGGCCATGTACGCAAACCCATTCCAAATGCCCCTCCAATATGCTCTCCATGCACAGTAATATTTTCCTCCGGCACTTGAAAGGCTTCCTTGATAGACCGCTGAGTGGCCTGAACTCCCTGCGTTTTTGTATATACAGTGATTTTGTCATTGCCTTCCCAATCCGCGATAATACTACCCAATTCCATCGGGTTGTGTACTTCTACTGGATGATAATACTCTTCGTCTACCCGGACAGCAGCCTTTTTATAAGCGTCAACCTGGCCGCGTTCGTAATCTTCAAAGCGTGGCCCGACCGGAGTCTTTGCTTTTTCAAGGTGTTCAGTAAGATTAGTGTCGTGCTGCACCTTTGTATACTCCGCTTTCACCAGCTTCGCCGCATGCAACACGCGTTCTAACGTATCGGCAACTACAAGTGCAATTGGCTGGTCGTAGTAGAAGATTTCATCGTCATAGAATATTCGCAAAGGCTGTCCGCCTACTGGCGGTTTTGAGGGATCTTTGCCGGTTTGATAACCCGGAACCTTCGGTGCATTCAAATGCGTGATGACTGCAAGCACGCCGGGCGCCCGACCCGCAACCTTTGTATCTATTTTCGATATGCGGCCCTTTGCAACCGTGCTGCCAACCAGCAACCCATAAACGAGGTTTTGCATCTTATGATCCGCGGCATAGGAAGCACTACCCGTTACCTTGGCCCTTCCATCTACCCGGTCGATGGTATCATTCGAAGTAAAGAATTTTCCATTCTTCATAAATTAAGATTTACCCGCTGCTGTTTTTAATGCTTCCACCAGTGTATTCGGCGCCAACTTTAATTTGAAATTGTTATGCCCGTAGGCCTTCGCCGTACGCATTTCCCGTTCTGCAGCCTGCCTGAACACCGACACCGAGGCCGCTTTATTCTTTAAGAATTTCTCCGCTTCTGTGAGTCGCCATGGCTTATGCGCCACGCCACCCAATGCCAGGCGGGCATCAATAATTTTATCTCCGCGCATTTCTAACGCTACGGCAGCCGATACAAGCGCGAATGCGTACGAGGTGCGGTCCCGCACTTTCAAATAATGTACATGTTGTTTATAGGGATTATCGGGTATCTGAATTCCAACTATCAGTTCCCCTCTTTCGAGGGTGTTGTCTTTCTGTGGCGTATCGCCCGGTAAACGATGAAATTCCTGGAACGGAATCCGACGATCTCCCTTTGGCCCGGTAACCAGTACCGTTGCCTCAAGCGCGACAAGCGCAATACACATGTCGCTGGGGTGCACAGCAATACATTTTTCAGATGCGCCGAAGATGGCATGCATCCTGTTGTATCCTTTGATAGCGCCACAACCGCTGCCCGGCTCACGCTTGTTGCATGGCATATCGGTATTATAAAAATAAGAACACCGGGTACGTTGCATCATGTTTCCTCCCACCGTGGCCATGTTGCGTATTTGTTGGGATGCACCGGCGTTAAAGGCTAATGATAGCAACGGCTGTTCCTTGCGCACTATTTCATTGTCAGCCACCTCACTGTTCAGCGCCAATGCACCTATATGCAATTTATTCCCTTCTTTTCTGACCTCGTTTAATGGAAGTTTTGTAATGTCTATGAGTTTTTCGGGTGCTGTTACACCCTTTTTCATCAGGTCCAACAGGTTGGTGCCACCGGCTATCCATTGGGCGCTGTTGTTGTTTGCTAAAGCTTTGACCGCTGCTTCAGCACTTGTAACGCTTATGTATTCAAAATTGATCATACAGTATGCCCTCCCTTTTTCACGTCGGCAATCGCTTTTACGATATTTGGGTAAGCGCCGCAACGGCAAATATTTCCACTCATATATTCGCGGATCTCGTCTTCTGTGTCGGCATGACCTTCCCTGATACAAGCTATTCCCGACATGATCTGTCCGGGTGTGCAATAGCCACACTGAAACCCATCGTGTTTAATAAAGGCCTCCTGCATGGGATGCAGCCGGTCGCCTTCTGCGAGCCCCTCGATAGTAGAAATTTTTTTACCGTTCTGCATCACCGCCAGGGACAGGCACGACAGAACACGTTTTCCGTTCACATGGACGGTACAGGCGCCACACTGTCCATGGTCACAGCCTTTTTTTGTTCCCGTAAGGGCAAGTTGTTCTCTGAGCAAATCCAACAGAGTAGTACGCGGTTCTGTCAGCAGCTTGTGTCTCGTGCCATTCACCTCTATTGACAAGGTTAGCTTTTCAAAATAACCGCTAGCCTGCTCGTCGAGTCGCTGTTCAGCGGCTTTAACCACGGAAGATGGCACAGCGGCCATAGCTGCGAGCAGAGTACTTTGTTTTAGGAAATCCCTGCGAGTTTCGTTGCCATTCCCTTCTTCGCTTTGATTTTCGGAAACTTTGAATTCGTCCATGTTAACATCGATTTACCCACTCTAAATATAGCTGCAGATTGCGCTACATAAATATTTATAACTACTTCAAACTATTATATTGTTCGTCGGTCACTTTCTGTAACCATACAACCGGCCCCCTTTCCATATTGCCGGAAACGGCTACATGACTCATCTCCGTGTCGGGCGAAGCACCATGCCAGTGTTCAATGCCGCAAACAAATGCCCTTTGAGGACCACTTCAATTTTAGGCCCAAATGAGGCACACCCCGTTTTGGGGTATGTTTCTGGTTCGCCCGCTTAACGGTTCGAGTACTTTTCTCCCTCTTTCGTAGCTCGTCTCGCGCAAAAAAAACCCTCAAAACTTTCGGAATGAGGGCTATGACTACTAGTTCGAACGTTACGCTGAGGACTATCAAAACTTCATTTTCCCTTCTTCATTATTTCGGCATTCACCCCTACTAAGGGTTTAAGCAGATTGCTTTTCACTATAGTCCGCAGATTTCCTATTTCTGTTGCTACTTTATCAATATTTAATTTTGGCCACACGGCTTTGAATCCCTCTTCATATTTTCCTTGCATCATCATTGGCAAACTATTGAAGAAATTCACAGTTATTATATCATAGTCTTCCTTTCCTCCATTCGGCAACATTTTGGCGTCTATCTGCCATCCTGATAATGCACCCAATTTTATTCTTTCCTTGTGAACCGGTTTCCAGGTTGTGCTTTCCGATTTTAAATAATCGGAATATTTTCCGGCTGCAGGCTTCATATAATCAACCTGTACATATTGGGGGTCAGATGTAGGCGGAACTGCATCGACATTGGAATAGATTTCTGTCTTTACAATTTTCCGGACCTTGTTAAATTGATCTACCACGCTCGCCACTATCTCATCGGTCATCCCAGGGAATGCATTTTTCAAAATTGGAGTTGTATCGTCTAACAGCACATTGATGTCGTCTGAATTAACCACGACCTGGTAATCGTACTCATTATTGCTTCCGCTTGGGACTATGACCTGAAGTGCATAATAACCGGTAATTTTCTTTGATTCCAACCCATACTCAGCAGTCCTTTTCCCGTAATATTTGAGCAAACTCTCATACTGGCTTGCATATGAAGGATCCTTGAGTTTTATATAAGTAACCGAATATAAATGCATCGAGTCCTGAGCACTACCCTGTTGGGGCGGCAAATTGAAAACCAAAAGCAACAACAAGGAAACAAGAAATGTCGGTGTGTTTTTCGCGAGCGTGCGAATACGTGAAAGCTGTATCATAATAGCAGGTTTGGGGTGACGTTGTTGACGAGCCAAAAAATTATAAAGAAAGTGTTTGTTTCGGGGGGTGACTGGAGTATTTGCGGACGACGGACTAGAAAGCATCATCAAGTGGTACAGGGGCAGTTCATTACAAACATAATAACTGTCATCTGAATGCGGATCCCATATATACAATATAAGGAAATATCAGCGCCCCAACCTCCTGTTACAAAAAAACTTGATCGCGCGCATGGGTTTTAGGCCCTTACCAACCGTGGAGCCTAATACATGAAAATGAACCGGGTTTTGAGTATAGGTGCTAAATTGTTTGCGAAATTCAAGGCTGAAAAAGTGGAGATCCACAGGGGTCTTAAAAAAACCAATGAAATAATGTATGATGAAAACGATGTTGTTTTGTTGCCTGCAGCTTTTTATTTTGCAGACTTACGCCCAGATGCACGTGAATTACAATCCCACAGTGCAACAGGTGAAGGACATTCAATACTTTAAACCCGCGGGCAATCTTTTTGTGGGAGACTGCATTCCGTTTTACCACAATGAGACTTACTATCTATACTGGCTGCTCGATTCAGCGCATCATGCTGCATTGAACGGCCTTGGGGGCCATCAATGGGTGCTCAGCACTTCAAAGGATCTGGTAACATGGAAGCATCACCCAATTGTAATCGGGATCGACGAGGATTGGGAGAAATCGATCTGTACGGGTTCCGTAGTGTTTGCCAACAACCAGTTTTATGCTTTTTATGCCACAAGACTTATTAATAAGGAAGGCAAGGTAAACGAGCAGCTTAGTTATGCCATAAGCAAGGATGGCATTCATTTTAAAAAACAGAAGCCCAATCCGCTTTATACATCGGCCCCCGGGTACAGCAAGAGGAACTTCCGGGATCCGAAAGTGATAGTTGATTCAACAGGAACTTTTCACTTATTTGTTTCCTCGGCAACCGACAGTTCGGTAAGCGCATCTAATGGCGCAATGGTCCACCTCACTTCAAAGAATCTACAGAAGTGGGAAGTGAAGCCGCCACTGATCGTGAATCAGAACGACGTACCGGAATGTCCCGATTATTTCTACTGGAAGGGATGGTATTACCTGATCTATGGGCAGGGAGGAAACACCTTCTATCTGAAATCAAAACACATATATGGTCCCTGGGAATATCCTTCCAGTCAGGCATTCAACGAGGATTGGTCAAACGTCGTCAAAACAGCAGAATTCACAAACGGTCGTCGGATAGCTGCGGGGTGGATACCCAGCAGAAATGAGAACAAAGACAATGGTCATGAGCGCTTCGGCGGGAATATCGTACTCCGCGAAGTAGTTCAGCTGGAAGACGGCTCGCTGGCGACTAAGTTTGCGCCCGAAACGGTGCCTGCAGCTGGAAAGCCGCTTTCCCTGAAGCCAATTACCGATTCACTTACAACTGTTCTACCCGATGGGGATATGAAAATCACATCGTACAACGGAATGGGAAGTCTCTATTTTGATGATGTGCCTGCAAATATGAAAATTCACATGGAAGTGGAGCCGCTTGGCAATATCGAGGAGTATGGGTTGATTGTACGCGCATCTGAGAAAGCCGGAAAAGGATATAAGGTTGCCCTGGTTCCTGACGATCACAAAGTCAGTCTCCACAACACTTCAATAAATGGGGTAGATGGATTGAATAATACAATTTCTATTGACGTAATCGTGAAGGACGATATCATCGACGTATGCATCGGCAACAGGCGTTGCATAGTTAACCGCTTGCCAGAAGAAAAAGGAAATCAGCTCTGGTTATTTGTAAAGCATGGCGCTGCAATTTTTCATTCTGTTTCTATTGCGCCTTTGACCACGTCCTGACGATAACATCAACACAATAGAATGCTTCTAGAATTTGATATTGGAGGCACTTCAAATATTTAGGAACCGTTTTATGCTGCTCAAAGCTTGATAAATTCTACCCTCCTGTTATTTGCTTTGGCCTCGGGAGTTGTGTTGTTGTCAACAGGCTGGGATTCTCCTTTGCCGTCAGCTTCAAGTCTCGATAGATCGATACCAAAATCATTTTTTAGGCTGCTCTTCACAGACTCGGCCCTGCGCTTTGACAATGCTATGTTGTCGGCATCGCTCCCATCGGCATCGGTATGTCCAACAATCTTTACCTTCACCGCGGCATTTTCTATTAAAACGCCGGCAATGTCTTTCAGCACGCCATAGGATTCAGGCCGGATTTTATCACTGTTCACATCGAACAATATCCCTCTCGTAACAAATCTACCTTCGGTAATGAGTTTGTTACGGGTATCCGGCGCGCCGGTTGAAAACTTGAGATTACTGATAAGATAGCGATCGTTGTCATTATTCATTTCGCCCCAAAGTTCAAAGAATACGGTACTGTAAATTTTTCCGGCAGGAAATGCCCGTGGCAGGTCGTACACCTTTTCTTCATTTAAATAGACGCGTATCCTTTGTTTCTGTCTCCACACAGAAACGTGCAACTTTGTCTTGCCCGCGAGGCTATTAAACTGGACTGTGTTTATCTGGTTTTTGATTACGGTTGTACCGTCTTCGAAGTTCTCAGCGTAGGCTATGCCCCCGTTAGAAGCCGTATTGGAAGGATGAACGCCAATCCTCACGCCGGATCTCTTTTGCATGGCGATGAAGCTGTAATCAAAGACCTCTTTGCCGCCAACCCCGGTAAGGAAATAAAGTGAAAGAGCGGGTGAATAATAACTGAATTTATCGTTGCAGATAACATCGTATTCGAGTGTGAAGTTCTCGGGAAGACTCTTTATATATTCCGGAATGAACTTGCCAGGCTTCCTGACCATCAGCAGATGACCTGTTTGAGTAGAGGAGGTAACTACTTCACCTGATGAATTGGTGTTCCATGTGACAGGAAAGTCACCAATGGCGTCTTTCGAAAAATCGTCATAGACAATTACGGTATCGCCCGGGATAAAGTCGAATTTTGAGTACACCTGGAGTGCAGGTTCAGCGGTTGTGGATGCCTGATGGTTCGCGGTGTCCGAATTCTGATCGGCGACAACTTCATTGTCCTGATTATTGTCCGGAACTGTCGAGCTGTCTTTTGTTTTATCTTTTCCCTTCCCGACATTTTCCGCTTTGTCGAGTCCTTTATCAATAGCTTCGTCTGTTTTTCGACTGACCCTTTCGTTTACCTTTTGTTTTACACGGTTGCCAATACTCTTAAGAATCTGGCTATTGCCAGAGAGCGAAAAAGAGAACATCACAGTAGCGCATGCCAGAATCATTACAGCCGGCTTCATTGTGTCATAATTTAATGATGAAAAGTATGTTGGACGTCGGGAACGTATAAAGTCGATTCAACCACAGGTCGGATCTTACAATGGGGTTATTATGATTTTCAACTATATGGGACGTAGCAAAGGGACGGGACGTAACAATTTTTTGCGCCTTTTTTGTAGGGTGCTGCGATAAATAGAAAATAGTCGTCCTGTCAAGACATGGTTTTCTCGTTAAAGGCCGGTCCGTATCCCAGGCATATCAGCCAGTCCGGCTCCGAAACCGGGTAACCGATTAACATCGGGAAAATGAAAATGAATGCCCAGTTCAAAGGGACAACCGTAAATTCAGGTCTGGTTTTAACTCTAATTACATGCATACCAACCTGCCTTATTTCCTTGCAATGATTGTGGTCATCGTACTGCTGGAAATGTGGGCGACCAAATTGAAAATTGCTTACCCTATACTACTGGTTGTTGCGGGGCTGCTGCTCGGCTTCATACCAGGATTGCCGATGGTCAGGATTCATCCGGACCTTATTTTCTTTATTTTTCTTCCGCCCCTGTTGTTTGAGGCTTCATGGAGCATCTCATTCAAAGAAATGAAAAAATGGTGGCGCATAATTGGCAGCTTCGCCTTTCTGGTCGTGCTTTTTACGGCTTTCTCCGTGGCGGTCGTCGCCAACCATTTCATCCCGGGATTCACGATTGCCCTCGGTTTCTTGCTGGGTGGGATCGTCTCCCCACCCGATGCAGTAAGTACGGCTGCCATCACCAGGTTTGTTAAGATCCCCAGATCCACTTCCACTATTCTCCAGGGGGAAAGCTTATTGAATGATGCTTCCTCGTTGATCATTTTCCGTTTTGCCCTGGTATCCGTCGGTACGGGTCAGGTCATCTGGCAAAACGTGGCTGCCAGCTTCGTTTGGATGGTCGTCGGTGGAGTGGGGTGCGGTCTGCTTCTGGCCTGGATCTTTGTTCAGGCACACCGTCGCCTGCCCACCAGTGCTTCATCGGACGTCGCCCTAACCCTTGTTGAGCCGTATTTGATGTATTGGGTGGCGGAGCAGATTCATTGTTCCGGGGTGTTGGCTGTGGTAAGTGGGGGCTTGTTTATGTCCGCCCGACGTCTTGTTTTCTTGAACAGCGCCAGCCGGATCATGGGCTTCAGTGTCTGGGAAAGTTTTGTATTTGTATTGAATGGAATAGTGTTTTTAGTCATCGGCCTTGAACTTCCGGAAATCGTAGAAGGACTGCGTGTCAAAGGCATCCCGTTAACTACCGCCATTGGCTATGGTGTGTTGGTGACCGGTGTGCTGATTGCGGCCAGGATGATCAGTTCTTATGTGGCACTGATTGCGACCCGCATTTTTCGGCCCAGCGTAACACCCCGGTTCAGCTCAAAAACCAGGCTCTTCCTGATGCCACTGTTACTGGGCTGGACCGGAATGCGGGGCGTTGTGTCACTGGCCGCGGCTTTAGCAATACCCATCAAACTGGCAAATGGCGATGAGTTTCCTCATCGAAACCTGATTCTGTTTGTCACATTCGTTGCGATCTTCCTTACACTCGTGATCCAGGGACTTACGCTTCCCTATCTTATAAAGCGGACACAATTATTCGATGCCATCCCCGAAGAGTCAGAAGACGTGATCAAACGCAGCATGAGACAGGGGTTGAAACAACACGTTTATCAGTTTCTGAAGAAGAAATATGAAAATGAAGCAAATGGCCACGCCGGCATCGAAAAGCTTTTAAAATTATGGGAAGAACGAAGTAAAGCCTCGGACGACACCATAATGAATGAAAAGACGAAGAGGATCTTTATAGAATTACTGGAAAGCCAGCGTCAATATCTTACTGAACTTAATAAAGATCCGAAAGTGAACGAAGAGATTATTCGCACACAATTGTACCAGATCGATCTGGAGGAGGAGCGATTAAAGATGTCTTAAAGTAGGGAACCAGGTTTTGAGTGTATGCCAAAATGGTGTTCTGACAAAAAAGCCGCCAGACGGCGGCCCTTGGAAAGTACTAGTCATTTTTTGACTTCTAAGACAAATCGAATGGGCTGTTTTTTGTAAGATGAAATGGGACGTCCATTTTTTTGAGCAGGTATCCATTTTCCGCTTTCCTTTATCACACGAGTCGCCTCAGCCCGCAGCCCACCGACTCTCGGTCCCTCAACAGCGCTTACTTCGCTTGTCCGTCCATCAATATCTACTTTAAATTGAACCACTACGGTACCCTGGATTTGCTTGTCCTCCGCCTCCTTGGGATAGTGAACGGCTTTGAAAAGATATTTAATCCACGCTTCCGGGCCACCGGGATATGATGCATCCTCAATGTCACCCTTAGCATCAGAGTTTTCAATCGAAAACAACTTATTGGTGTTTTCGGGTTTTGTTTGGCCACGGAAAGCCAAAATAATAAAGAGCATGGCGATCATTGGTATCACCATCAATCTTCTCAGGCGCGCAAGCCTGTCTTGTTTGAAAG
Source organism: uncultured Chitinophagaceae bacterium (assembly GCA_963808065.1). GTDB lineage: Bacteria > Bacteroidota > Bacteroidia > Chitinophagales > Chitinophagaceae > Flavitalea. The sequence continues at coordinate 1,350,189 of CAWEEK010000001.1, read as the reverse complement.
AATTAACTAACATAAAAATCCGGCGTTTGAAAGATGAATAATAAAATTGATTGACCACAGAGGCGGCTCGTTTTTGCTGAATCGCCTCGAATAGAAGACATTCCGCATAATCATTTCTATTTGACTCCGTGCTGGCCTCCTCGTCAGCCATGAACTCATGGATCAACAGCAGTTCCTTACTGATGAAATAATAAAAAGGATTTAGCCAGACAAGCGCCAATACAACCCTCATCAACAACACATCATAGGTGTGGCCCTGACTGGCATGCACACGTTCATGATAAAAGAGTTGTCGGCCTACATCCGAATGAAGCGAAAGATCGTGAGGCCAAAATATATTGTTCAGGAACGTAAATGGAGCACCTGGATCTTCAATCCTATATAATCGAATATTATCAATATGCTCAAAAGAATTTGTCTTTCGCATAATCCGGATTTTATTCAACGACAGAATGTCGAATGTCAACTTCGCTAAGACTACAAGCGAATAGCTGGAGAAAATTATCAGCATGTCAAAATATCCGATAGAAATATCTTTAGGTTGTACACTTGTTATTGCTACCAGATCAAGCATTTGCATATAGCTAGTTTCCCCGCCCCGATCTCCTGACATAGTAAAAGAAAAGTGCAAGGCCGGCAGAACTAAACTGAGGGCGACGGAAAAAAGCAAATAAAACCGATTGAATTGATGGAAACGTTTGTTTCTTAGGAAGAGGAAATAATACAATAGCATTACTCCCGAGCAGATAATCATTTTACATAAATAAAATAGAATCCCAGCCATGGCATTACTTTTTTGAATTTTGGATCTTCTTAAGCAAAGCTTGCAATTCAGCAACAGACAATTTATTGTCCTCGATAAAGTGCGACACCACATTTGCCGGCGATCCATTGAAGAAGGTTTTCATCACCGTCGCCATTGATCGCTTTGCGTATTGCTCCCTGGTTATGGCCGGCTTATAAAGATTGTTTCTTCCCAATTGCTCGAACGTTATATATTTTCTGTCTATAAGTATTTTAACGAGCGTCCCCACCGTATTGGAATGGGGTTTCGGTTCAGGCAGCGCATTGATAATATCTTTTAAAAAGCCGGCTTTGATCTTCCAGACGGCTTCCATTATTTGTTCTTCTGCACGAGTGAGCGACTTCATTTTTGAAACGTTTATACAAATCTATAACTAAATCATTAGGCAAACAACTATTTTTTTAGGTATGCAACTAAGTTCTTAGGTATTAGGCTATTGTTATTGCCGAAGGCTCCTTATGATATACAAGGAAAATATAAATCACCTGTGAATCTGTGCGACGTACAAAAAGTTCAAAATAATAAGGCTGTCAATTTTCTACTGAATAAACGAGAGGCAAGACAAGCAGTTAAAATCAATACCAACTAAGGGTTTTTTGATATTATGATTTTTTATTATTGCTTTCTCTATTTTCAGAATCACCTGGAAGACCCTGACAGCAAACACAATAAGTGATATGTGGTCTCGTTTATGTCGTGTCAGCAATTATGTCAAAAAAGAATTGCTTTCGTAGTCGCTTTCTAATCACATTAAACCAACTATCCTATGACCACACAAGCAAATTTCCTAAAAAGCTTTCCCATCTGTTTATCTGTTTTCCTTCTCGCCAGCGCTTGCAGCAAGAATTCTGATGACAATGGTGGTGTCACATCACCTGTGTCTGTTTTAGAATTTAAACTTGATGGAGCTTCCAGAAGCTATGATGATTGTACCGCGAAGTTTGGGGAAGTTGGAGGTAAGAGTGTTCTAACAATCAACGCTGGTCCTTACGATGACAGCATTGACTTATCCATCGTGTTAACGAATAATAAACCAATTGAATCCGGATTTTCTGTTAATCAAAGTATATCTGGAGAGGCTAATGGTACCATCGGATATAATAATTATAGCAAAAAATACGCTTCACTTTCTGTGGATCAGAATGATAAATCTCAGTTTGATGTTAAGATTACTTCAAAAACGCAAACTCTGGTAAAGGGAATTTTCACCGCGAAATTATTTACCACTCCTGATTCTACAGGTGAGGTTAAGTTTACGGTCACAGAAGGACAGTTTAATGCCAAGATCATTAAAAGCATCGAATAAGACCTTTACAAAATAAATTGAGAGCCCTTGGATGCAAATCTTAAGGGCTTACTTTTTTTGGAGGGATGACTGGCCCTACAATAATACGTGTCAAACTGGTATGCTGAGAGTAACGCAGTATTCGTCTTTGTTATCGGAAATATTCAATTGATGGGTCTGCGGATAAAGCAGCTCGAGTCTCCTTCGAATATTGGCGAGTCCTAAACCCCCTATTTGTGAATTTGCTATTGAAGGCTTTGAATTTCTTGCGGTAAATAAGAGTCTGTCGCTGCCAATCTCGAAGTTCAATTGAAGATAAGATTGCTCGACAGTGGAGGCACCATGCTTGATAGCATTCTCCACAAAAGGGATAAAAAGAAATGGAGGGAGCCTCAGACCGTTCGGATTCCCAACTATTTCAATTTCATAGCTGAAATTAGTTTTGCGGATTTTTTCCAGATCGAGCAGGTTCCGCATGAAGTCTATGTCTTTATTGAGCAGGATCCTCTCCTTCGTGGTATCATACAGCTGGTAGCGGAGCAGGTCAGACAGACCAATCAGTACTTGTGAGGCCTTTTTTACATCGGTTTGCATCAATACCATCAAATTGTTGAGGGTATTGAACAGAAAGTGCGGATTGACCTGACTTTTCAATTGTTCGAGTTCAGTTTTTAGATTGCGCCGGTCAAGCTCCGATATTCTCTGCGAGTCATTGATCCATTTCTTGAACACCATCAAACCGGTTACTGCGCCAAGCAGTACCGAGGTAACGGCACCAATCTGCAGGATAGAGAGAACGGTCCACTCCACATGGAACAAGTTGGGGATGTTCGCAGGAATTATAAGATAAACGTCAAGTGCCCACACCAGGACAAAAATTAGAAATACAATCGTAAATACGGATAACAGATACCATAGCATTTTGCCGCGGAAGAGCAATTTCGGGATCAGTACGAGTATTAATAAATACACCATAGCAACAATAAAAGCGAACGTGATGATGTCAACTTTCAATATTGTATGATATGCCTCCTTCGACGAATACGATTGTCCTACACCGAGGTCACCATTGAAGGCGAGTAAGAGACCCAGCAGAATAAAAAGAATATGTCTGAGCCACCTGAATTTTCTGTCTGAGACAAATCTGATCAGGGGGTTACTGTAAGTCGAGATATTTACCTGCTGCGTCAACACTGTACAAATCTATGTTTATCCAACTTCTAAAGGTTACCGTTAGAGAAAGTTCCGATTTTATTATACAAAACGGTCTTTTAGGGGCAAAACCCCTGTAATGGACGGTCTGCCAGGGCATTTTGTGTCTTAAAAACCCGAACTGAGGTTCTCCTATAATGATGGATTTTAATTCCTTGTCACCTGCCCGAAAGCATAAGAGATTTTATTTAGCCAATTAAATAAATTCAAGCTGAGACCCTAGCTACCCTTGCATTCTTTAAAAGATGTAATTACTTTAGCATCGAAATTCTTATCCATGCGAAAAGCAATGAAAACCATACTCTCATTAGGTCTCATACTATTTCTTGCCGTACCAGTCTTTTCCCAGGACAGTAGTTATAATATTATCAAAGGAGACACCGTTTTTAAAAAAGTAGAAAAGGAATCGACCTTCAAGGGTGGAGCAGAGGGATGGAACAAATTCCTTCAAAGGTCACTGGTGTACCCGGCTAAGGCCACCAGAAAAAAGGTTGAAGGTGTTGTGATAGTGCAGTTCATTGTAGACAAAAAGGGAACCGTTCAGGACGCTGAGGTGCTGAGTGGCCCCCGAATTCTTGCTCCAGCAGCGCTGGACGCTATTAGACAATCTCCCCGTTGGATCCCGGCGGAACTTGATGGCAAAAAGGTCAAATCATACAAGAAACAACCCATACAGTTTCGACTCCAGTAGCATTTTCGCACGAACATTTGTTGGCCCACCGGAGACAGTTTGAAAAGCATTAAGACTTAAGGTAAAACAAGAAATAGTGCAGCCTCACTTAGTTCTGGCAATGCCAAATCAGGTAATTATCCCTTGGCGATTAAAAATAAATGTATAATTTACGTATAATCTTCTGGCTTTGACGAACTGCGAATAAACATTTATGAATTACGCGCTGCTTGCAGATGATGTATTGCTCCGGTTGTTGAGAATAAGTGATGAATTTGCTTATAAGGAAATTTATTTACGTCATTGGAGAAAACTGTATTGTTCCGCGGTATCCAAAATAAATAGTAAGGAAGTTGCTGAAGATATCGTACAAAGTGTATTTACCGATCTTTGGGTCCGGAGAGAGCGACATAGCATTAATAGTATTGGGGGGTACCTTGAAACTGCGGTAAAGTACCAGGTTATCAACTACATTAAATTTGCAATCTCAAGGCGAGCTCAATTCGCAGGTTTCAGTGAGCTGCAAAAAACGGAGGAAAACCCAGCTGATTTGCCATTACTGGCGCGTGAGCTTCACACGGCTATTGATAAAGCGATCAGTCAGCTCCCAACAAAGACCCAGGCAATTTTCCGGTTAAGCCGGTTTGAAAAACAGTCTAATAAGGATATCTCCCGGACTATGGAGCTGTCGGAGAAAGCTGTTGAATATCATATCACACAATCATTAAAATCACTGCGGTTTTTCTTGAAAAACTTCATCCTCGTTGCCCTTCCACTGTTAACGGCTGACAACTTCCATATTTAATTGGCCGGGACTCCCTAATATTTTTTTACCACAGCTTTAGGGTAACCGTAGTTTATTTTGACTACTATAGAATAAGTGCCACAAACCGTTCAAATGAACCAAGAAGCATTCCGTCAGTTACTTAAAAGGTACCTGGACAATTCCTGTACGGATGAAGAGAGGCAAATAATTGACCAATGGTATGAGCTGTTGGGGAATGGGAACATGAGCCTGTCCCACAGCGAGTTGAATGAAGTTGAAAGCCGCCTCTGGAATAAAATAACGTCAGCCTGGTCCGAAAAAATCACTTTACCCATCGTCAGGCCCGAGAAAAAATTTCCATGGAAGTATGCCGTTGCGGCAAGTTTTCTGGGACTTGTGTTGTTTGCCAGTATTCTCTGGATGCAGGGCACCGGAGAAGTTCAGGCAACCGACACAGTAATTGCAGAAAAAGTCACAGAGGGGTTTTTGGAGCAATCCAATACGAGCAATACACCGAAAAGTCTGTCATTGGAAGATGGCAGCACTGTTATTATGTATCCGGGTTCCAAACTGGCTTTCCCGAAACAATTCGCTGTTGGCAAGAGAGAAGCGTATCTCGAGGGAGAGGCTTTTTTTTCAATCAGCAAAAATCCTAACCGGCCTTTTTTTGTTTATAAAAACAATATCGTCACCCAGGTACTGGGAACCAGTTTTGACATCCGTGGAAAGAACGGACAGGTGGAAGTAGCAGTAAAAACCGGTAAAGTAGCCGTGTATGAAAATAATGAACAGATCAAACTTAACGATGTACAGAAGAAATCAAACGGGGTAATTATTACGCCAAACCAGAAAGTTACCTACTACTTGCAGGAAAGACATTTTGTCACCACAATAGTGGATCAACCAATACCCGTGCCTCATGAATCAAAAAACAGAGAGACTCATTTCATCTATAATGAAACGCCTCTTTATAAGGTGTTGAGCGACCTGGAAGGGACTTATGAACTTGAGATAGTACTTGAAAACGATAGAATTAAAAACTGCTTGTTTACCGGTGACCTGACAGGACAAAATCTTTTCAATAAACTGGAAGGAATCTGCCTTGTTTTTGACGCAACTTATGAGATCAAAGGCACCAAGATTTTATTGAAAGCCGCGAAAGATTGCCTTGAAAAATGATTGCTAATTTATAAATCTCCAAAAACTGCCATTATGAGGAATCCACCCACTTAGATACCTATTAAATAAAAGCCAGCAATATTCGTGGTATTGCCGGCCTTAGCAACCTTAACAGGTTGGGTTTTGCCCGATCAGATTATTCACGTCCAAAACCATCTCAATTTATGAAAAAAGCCTCACTTATTGCTTTAAGCCGATTGGCAATGAGAATAATGATCATTCAAATACTGATTGCCTGTACTGTCTTTTCTTCCTACGCTATTCCTGCGAATGGGCAGGAGGCACTAAACAGAAAAATTTCGATGTCTGTTAACAATATCGAATTGAAATCTGTATTGGAAAAAGTACAGGCAGGTGCCGATGCAAAGTTTGTTTTTAGCCCGACGATCATAAATGTGACAAGAAAGTTGAGCTTTTCGATAGAGAATAAAACGGTAGCGGAATTCTTAAAGTCGATTATACAGCCTTTGGGCATCAACTATAAAGCCGTTGGCAACCTGATCATCCTGTATGATGCAAGAGACGACGAACAGCAATATAAAATTTCCGTTGACGGGTTGAGTCTATTTGAACAAAAACGGATAAACCGGGATATTTCTGGTGTAGTATTAAACGAAAAAAAAGAACCGCTAACAGGAGTCTCTGTGTTTATACAGAGTACCAAGATCGGTACGGTTACCGATGCGGCTGGAAAATTTCACTTGTCAGTTCCTGGGAACGAATCCGTTACCATCGAGATTTCTTCGGTAGGATATCAAACACAAATTATAGAAGTCAATGCAAATACTGCTTCTTTGAACGTGACTATGAGTACCAGTGTTGGTGGAATGAACGAAGTAATCGTAATAGGTTATGGCACTCAACGCAGGGGCGATGTAACCAGTGCCGTGGCTTCTGTAAAAGCGGAAAATTTTATCAAAGGTTCTGTAAGAGATGCAGGTCAGTTAATACAGGGAAAGGTTGCAGGATTGACGGTTGTAAATCCAAGCGGCGATCCAACCAGCTCTTCACAAATTATTTTAAGAGGTCAGTCAACCTTAATGGGCGTTAATCAGAATCCTTTGGTTTTAATCGATGGCGTCCCTGGAGATTTACGAATGATCACACCACAGGATATTGAGTCGATAGATGTGTTAAAAGACGGTTCCGCCGCAGCCATTTACGGAACGCGCGGCACGAATGGCGTTATATTTATTACAACAAAAAGAGCCAGCGTAAATAACAGGACATCGGTTGATTACGGTGCTTTTGCCAGTGTTCAGACTATTGCGCGAAAACTGGGCATGTCTACAGCAGAGGACATGCGCGCGCAGATCGATGCAGGTTATCGTCAGAACGAGTTAATTGACCAGGGTGCAAGCACAGATTGGCTGAAAGAAATTACAAGAACGCCATATTCCCAGGATCATAACCTCACCGTTCGTGGTGGTAATTCTACAACCAATTACCTGGCAAGCTTAAATTTCGATGAGGCACAGGGGTTATTCCTGAAATCATACAACCAATTATTTTCCGGTCGATTCGACATGAACCACAGCATGTTCAACAACCGGCTCAAACTGAACATAAATGCCTTCAGCTCCTCAAGAAAATTAAATGGATTCAATACATCCAATTATCTTCAGGCCCTGAGGCAGAATCCAACGGCTCCTGTTCAGAATCCGGACGGTACCTGGTTCCAGGAGTTAAGCAAATTTGAATATCAAAGTCCTGTATCCAACCTGATGGAAAGTGATGGGCAGACAAATGAGGTACTGCAGCAGATTTAATGGCTCAATCGCCTACACACCTGTCAAAGGATTAAAATTATCTGCATTGTTTTCTTACTCAAAATGGATGCAGACGTATGGATACGCCGAGACCAAACAACATGCATCAACATTAAGGGATAGCAGGAACGGGTACGCAAATACCGGCGGTGCTGAATCAATAGATCGCTTAACGGAAATAACAGCTGAATATTCGAAGTCTTTGTCGATGCACAATTTCACTTTGTTGGGCGGTTATAGTTACCAGGAAAATGATTACAACAGCAATTACATGGAAAATTGGGATTTCCCGACAGATATGTTCAGCTGGCACAACATAACGCTGGGAAGGGCCGTCAGCAGCGGTGATTTTGTAAATCTTATCCGAAACTCCCGGTCAACTACGAACCTGGTCGGCTTTTTTGGAAGGCTTACTTATAATTACGACCAGAAGTATTTGTTCATGGCAAGCATGCGTAGGGAAGAAGCCAGCCAGCTATGGGGCACGAATAACAAATGGGGTATGTTCCCGGCTGTCTCTGTGGGTTGGCGAATCAGCCGTGAATCATTTATGGAAGGTCAAACCATTATCAATGACCTGAAACTAAGAGCAGGATACGGGGTCACTGGTTCTCAGCCATCCGACTTGTTCCGTGGGGTTGCATTGCTCGGTTACAGTGGCTTTGTTTTATCAGACGGAGCATGGATACAAACCATAGTGCCGACGCAAAATGCAAATCCTGATTTGAAATGGGAAGAAAAACGGGAAACGAATATTGGTTTAGACTTTAGCTTGTTGGATAACAGGATTAGCGGTAGTGTTGATCTTTACAATCGCCAGATTCATAACCTGCTTTACCTGTTTGAGGTGCCTAGTCCTCCGAATTTATATAACCGAACATTGGCAAATGTTGGTACGCTCGAAAATAAAGGGCTTGAAGTATCGATTAATTTTGTTCCGGTATTAAAAAAAGATTTCCAATGGAATTCTACAGTTAATTTCTCCACCAACACCAATAAACTGAAAAGCCTTTCCAATGATCTTTATAAAAATTCAACTGATTACGTTCGCGTTGGAGCTATTTTCCCGCCAATTCAAACTTTTTCACACCTGCTAAGGGTTGGTGGATCTGTCGGTGATTTTTATGGCTATAAAGTGGTGGATATTGGCAATGATGAATCTGATGCAGCCAATTATGGCCAGTGGATTTATGAAGGAGCAGATGGGAAGCCGGTGAATTATTCTGCATTTGGCCACTCATTTGAAGATAAACAGGTAATTGGAAATGGCTTGCCCAAATACTATGTGGCATGGAATAATAACTTCCAGTATAAGAATTGGGATTTGGCAATCACTCAAAGAGGTGCCTTCGAATTTCAGGTGGCGAACCTGCAGCGGATGATGTTTGAGAACCCGACACAGGCACAATACAATCTTTTGAAAAACGCTTATGACCCGGTGTTTGGAAAAACTCAACTAAAGTCGCCGGTAGAATTCAACAGTTATTATATTGAAAAAGGTGATTTTTGGAAGATCGACAATATAACGCTCGGTCATAATTTTAAGGTAGACGGTTCAAAATATATTAAGTCTGCAAGGCTTTATGTTGCTTCTCTAAATACATTTATTATTACGGGTTATAAGGGAATAGATCCCGAGGTTAGTTTACGCAACGGAACCTCTTCTGCTCAATCGGGCGTGGTACAGGTTCCCACTTCAGGTCTTGATCCGGGAATGGATTCACCGTTCAAATATCCAACGACACGTTCCTTTAGTGTTGGACTAAACGTAACATTCTAACCTTAATTAAAAGAGAAATGAAAAAGCTAAACCATAATATAGCGTGTGGCGTTCTGATGTTGTTTTCCATGCCGGTGATGTTTTCTGCCTGCACGAAATTGAAGGATACCTCTTACAACCAGATTATTTCAGGTGATTTTAGGCCTACCAGCGACGAGCTTCCCGCCCTGGCAGGTGCCGCGTATGTAGATTGGCGTGGCCTTCTTTTACAATGGAATACTGTTTACAGGGCTCAGGAAGTTTCAGGTGATCAAATGCTCACCCCCGCACGCCCGAACGGGTGGGTGGACGGGGGTGTTTACCGAAGGATACATGAACATAAATGGACAACGGAAGACGATGTTGTAATAAATATATGGACAAGAGCCTACCAGGGAATTAACAATTGCAACCGTATCATTTACCAGGTGCAATCCGCTGCAACTCCCGTTGCTGCAAGTGATACTGCTGCATTGGTTTCTGAAATGAAGTTGTTGAGAGCATCCTACTATTGGATATTGTGCGACATTTATGGTAACGTTCCTATTGTCGACCACTTTGATGTGCCTGCAGGATATTTGCCTGAACAGAATACAAGGAAGGAGGTATATGATTTTATTGTCAATGATCTTATCACCAACATTCCCAGGGTGACCGATGAAGTAAGCGCTGCTACTTATGGCAAATTCAATAAATGGGCGGGGCTCGCGCTGCTTGCAAAAATGTATCTTAATGCAGAGGTGTATTCGGGCACACCCGAATGGGAGAAATGCCAGGCCGTTTGTGATACTATAGTCAACTTTGCAGTCAGTTCCGGTTCGTTCATCCTGGAGCCCAATCAAAAGAATGTGTTTACAACAAACAACGAAAATTCGAAAGAGATCATTTTCGCACTACCTTTCGATTCCAAATTTGTAAATGACTGGAATTCTTTTGATATCCATATGCAAACATTGCAGCCGGAAAATCAAACGACATACAATCTTCAATTTTCTCCCTGGGGTGGAGTATGCGCAATCCCGCAATTTATCAACACCTTTGATCCGGAGGATAGCCGCTTGCTGGATAATTATATCAGAGGGCAACAATACACCGCAACAGGCGATATCATTCTCGGGACCATGGGCGCTTTTGTCGGAAAGCCGCTGGCTTATCGCAATGAGTTGCCTGGCGTTGATTTATCAGAGGAAGTCGATGGTTTCCGATTGGGTAAATTTGAAATAGAGATGGGTGCGACCAATCGTCTGAGTAATGACTGGCCGCTCTTCAGGTACGCTGATGTTTTAATGATGAAGGCTGAGTCGTTATTAAGATTAGGAAATTCCGGTGCAGCAGCAGAAATAGTTACGGAAGTGCGCCAGCGTGCATTTAAATCAAATCCAGCAAAAGCTACTGTAACCGGAGCGGGATTATTACAGGGAAGCAGTTATGACTACGGTCTGCGGAATCATTTGTCGTCGACTGTTGAAGGCGGCGATGATATTCAGTATGGCCGATTCCTGGATGAATTGGGCTGGGAGTTTAACCAGGAAGCCAGGAGAAGGACAGATCTGATCAGATTTGGAGTATTTACTAAAAAATCATGGTTGTCTCATGCACCAAATGGCGATTATAGGTCCTTATATCCCATTCCGAAAACGGAGATAGATAAAAATGCCAATTTGAGCCCCAATCCTGGGTATTAATTCACAAACAAAACCATAAGTAATAGCAATCCCTGGTTAACTTCTTGTGCAAATAGCATAATTTCCCTCGCTATTAATAAAAAGCAGAAGGGCATTGGGGTTTCAGGATTTACATATAGTTTAAGCGAATGATCTAAGCCATGCGTTACAAGAACTTTTTCATCTTTTCATCTATCCTTTTCTTTTCCTTGTTCCTGATGGGAACCGCAGTCCAGACAGATGCCGATCTGCCGCGAAGGCTGGAAATACTGTTTCTCGGCCACAAAAGCAAGCATCATGATTCTGAACAACTTGCAAGTATTCTTACAAAAGAATATTTCAAGGAGGGGATCAACGTCTCTTACACCACAGATCCCAACGATCTCAACGATACCACTCTTAAAGACTACGATGGTTTGATTGTCTACGCCAATTACGACTCGATCTCAACCTCACAGGAGAAGGCGCTGTTGAATTTCGTACGGGCTGGTAAAGGTTTCATCCCCCTGCACAGCGCTTCGTATTGTTTTCGCAATTCACCTGAAGTTGTCGAACTGATCGGAGGTCAGTTCAAGACTCATGGGTACGACTCCTTCCCGGCAGTAATTACCCAATCTAATCATGAGGTAATGCAGGGAGTACCCGCGTTTGTAACGAAGGATGAGACCTATGTGCATGACAAGATCAGTAAAAATATTCTGGTACTTTCTGAAAGGATCGAAGGGAGCCATCGTGAGCCGTATACCTGGGTTCGTTCATATGGTGAAGGAAGGGTTTTTTATACGGCATATGGTCACGATGAAATTACTTTTAATAACCCGGCCTTCCTTCGTCTTGTTCGTAACGGCATATTGTGGGCAGTTGGTGATCAGGCCAAAAATAACCTGAAAGCCTATCAGCTAGCCGATCCAAAATATTTTGATGGTCCTGTTCCTAACTACGAAAAACGCGATCCCGCGCCAAAGGTTCAGGCGGCGCTCACTCCACAACAGTCAATGTCGTTGATGCAGGTGCCGGTTGGATTCGAGCTTCAGTTATTTGCATCTGAACCTGACGTTGTGAACCCTATATATATCAATTGGGATGAAAAGGGAAGACTCTGGGTGATTGAAACAGTGGATTATCCAAACGAAATAAAGAATGATGATGTCGGAGATGATCGCATCAAGATACTTGAAGACACCAATGGTGACGGGAAAGCGGACAAGTCGACAATATTTGCGGAACACTTAAACATCCCCACAAGCTTTACATTTATTAACGGAGGTATTTTGGTTAGCGAGGCACCGTCATTTATTTTTCTAAAGGATACTACGGGAGATGGAAGAGCAGATATCCGGGAAACACTGCTTGCAGGCTGGGGCAAAGATGATACACATGCCCAGGCGTCCAATCTTCGTTACGGGATGGATAATCATATATGGGGAGTTGTCGGCTACTCTGGCTTCAAGGGCAAAATCGGCAAGGACTCAGTTGATTTCTCCCAGGGAGTATATCGTATCACACGCGATGCGAAAAACTTGGAATTTCTTTCCTCCACGAGTAATAATACCTGGGGGCTGGGTTTTTCTGAAGATTTCGATGTATTTATATCGACAGCCAATAATACGCACACTGCCTTCCTGGGTATGCCCAGGCGCTATTTTGATAAGGTGGGTATTAAAGAAACCGGTGTAGAAAAAATAGACGCTCACTACAGCATGCACGTGGCCACAAAAAATTTACGGCAGGTAGATGTCCACGGTGGCTTTACTGCTGCCGCGGGCCACAGCCTTTACACAGCCAGAAATTTTCCAAAAGAATACTGGAACCGCATCGCTTTTGTAACCGAACCCACGGGCCGGCTAATTCACAGAAATATTCTTGCGCAAAACGGCGCAGGTTTTAAAGAAGATGGAGACGGGTGGAACATGCTGGTGAGTGCCGACGAATGGGCAGGACCTATCCAGGCTGAAGTTGGCCCCGATGGCGCTCTATGGATCACTGATTGGTATGATTTCATAATACAGCACAATCCAACACCATCTGCTGAATCAGCAGGTTTGAAAGCGGAAAATGGACAAGGCAACGCATATATCAATCCGCTGCGTGATCATGAACGTGGACGCATTTATCGTTTGGCATATAAAACAAATGATAAAAAAAATACTCTGTCACTCGATATAAATGATACCGATGGTCTATTAAAAGCGCTTTCCAACGACAATATGTTCTGGCGCACTACAGCGCAAAGATTGTTGGTCGAGAAGGGCGACAATAGTGTTCTGCCACATTTATATAGACTTGTACAGACCGAACAGTTAGATGAAATCGGCATCAACGCACCCGCAGTCCACGCTCTGTGGACGATGCACGGTTTGAAAGCGTTGACTGGCACAAACAAAGAAGCTTTGGCTGTTGTTATTAAAGCATTGACACATCCGGCTGCTGGTGTAAGACGAGCAGCGATCCAGGTAATGCCGAAAACAATGGCCAGTTTTCAGGCAATAGTCAACGCAAAGGCGTTTGAAGATAAGGATCTGCGCGTGCGACTTGCGGCCGTTCTTTTCGCTACCGATATGAAACCTTCTGCAGAAATTGGAAATCTACTTGTAGGTATTGCAGAAAAGGAGGAAAATGCCGCGGACACCTGGCTAAGGCAGGCGCTCATTATCGCGGGCAAATTAAATGAACAATATTTCCGGGCAGCGTTTAAAAAAAGAGGATTGAACGACAATCCTTCGTTTATTGAAGCCTCAGTTGCACAGAAGCTTGCGTTCGGGAAGCGGCTTAATTCCATTCCGCTCAAACGCACTTTTAGGCAGAACGAAGAGATGACACCTGAAATAATCAACAAAGAGTTTCTTTTGTCGGGCGAGATCGAGCGCCAGCCTGCGAGTGCACGACCTGTGAACGATACATCTACACGAAATCGTTTTTCGGGTATGATCGCGACGCAGGGGAATAAGCAAAACGGTTATGCATTGTACCTGATGGATAATAAATTGCACTTCCAGGTAAATCAAAAAAATAAAGCCTATCAGATTACAAGCTCGAAAGAGGTTCCTGAAAAGTTTTCATTTAAAGCAGGATTGCTGAAAAACGGAATGCTTCGGCTCATAGTCGATAATAAAGAAATGGGTTCTGCAAAAACCCCGGGAGTATTTACAAAAGAACTCGAAGTCCCGCTTCGTGTCGGAATGGAAAACCGAAAAAACGACGATAGGTTAAGATCGTATCCTGATTCTGCATTTTTTCTGAGGGGGAGTCTCACCAAAGCGACATTGGAAACATTGGAAGCTAATTCTGCTACGGTGAAAACTTCCAAAACTTCGCGGGTCGATCAAACCATTTCACTCAAGGTTGTGAAAGACGTAATGAAATACAACAAAGAACTGATTAGTGCAAAGGCGGGTACAACCATCCGGATTGTTTTGGAAAATCCCGATTTTATGCAACACAATCTCGTATTGATTAAACCAAAAACCACAGACAGGGTCGGGGCTGCCGCAGACAAGCTTGCGCAGGATGCGAACGGTGCGAAGATGCAATATGTTCCAAAAATGAAAGATGTTCTTGCTGCAACGCCACTTATCAATCCGGGAGGCAAATATACCCTCACGATAAAACTCCCGGACACACCGGGAGATTATCCATATATCTGCACTTTCCCGGGCCATTGGCGAATAATGAAGGGAATATTAAGAGTAACCAAATGAGACCATAAGAGTCTTTACACCGTTGCCAATGACATAAAATTTTGAAATGTAGATTATCGATTTTTTGTGATTTGAAAATTGAAGTTTTGCAATTGCTTTCAATAATTTTGCCATTTCATCTGTGCTTATAGACAAACTATTTTCAAGTTTCGATAATTATCTGCCACTGAATTCGCCGGAAAAGGATGACCTGGCGGGGCGGGTTATCCAGCGAAAGATAAAACGTAGGCAATTCATACTACAGGAAAATGATGTTTGCAGACATTATACCTTTGTGGCTAAAGGTTGTTTTAAAAAGTTCCAAGTGGATGATAAGGGCACAGAACATAACCTGCAGTTTGCTGCCGAGGGCGACTGGCTTATGGAGATCGTTAGCTTTTACTCCGGAAAGCCAAGCCGTGTTTATATTGAAGCCATAGAACCATCGGTTATATTCCAGATCTCTAAGCCTGATCTTTATCATTTGTTTGATAATAATCCTAAGTTCGACAGAAATTTCAGGGTTATTGTAGAAAACCGTTTAGTTGAAACAGAGAACAGGGTTTTCCAGGCAATCAGTTCAACGGCCGAGGAGCGCTACCTGGCGTTCATAAAGCAATACCCACACTTGCTGTCAAGGCTTCCAAACACACAAATTGCCTCATACTTAGGGATTACTCCTGAGTTCCTGAGTAAAGTTCGTAAAGATCTCCTCAAAAATAGCGGTTACCCTTAATCTACCTTAAGGGTGTTTCTTAAGTTACCTTATGTGTTGTTTGAGTTCTTAGCGACCATCTTTGTCTCGTCATAAATTAATAATAAAACGAACGAGATGCAAAAGCGAAGAGATTTCTTTGACGACTTAAGTCAAAATTATGCTAAAAGCGGTCCTGTTGACATGGAACCTGTTTTAATGAATCCATCAGACCTGGAAACTGAGAACCAGTATCAGCAAACTCTGATGAAAAACGAAAAAACCTATGTGTTTATTCCGGGCGGATGGCACGGTGCCTGGGCTTATGACCCGATAACTGAAAACCTGGAACGGTTAGGAAAAAAGTGTGTTTCATTGACCTTGCCGGGTCTTGAATCAGAACCAGGGATACCAAAGAGAGTCATAAATTTAGATACGCATATCCAGTTCGTCATAGATGTCTTCTTAAAAGAAAACCTCACTGATGTAATCTTATGCGGTCATAGCTATGCGGGACTGGTTATCACAGGTATTGCAGATAAAATTCCGGAAAGGATACATGCACTTGTTTATATTGATGCCTACATTCCTAAAGATGGAGATTCCTGCTGGAGTCTGACGAGTGAAGTGTACAGACAGCGTTTTGTAGCCGGAGCCGGCAATGATGGTTTCACTGTAGCAGATCGACCCGGGTTAGACGATCGAAGAAGACCGCATCCGCTGGCAACATTTATGCAAAGGTTAAAATTGAATGGAAACTATGAACGTGTTCTTAACCGTACGTTCGTTTATCTCAGCGGTTGGGAACAGTCTCCCTTTGTGAAACAATATGAGAACTTAAAAAATTCTCCTGATTGGCATGTCGAAACAATAGATTGTGCGCACAATGTGATGAAAGAACGTCCGGATAAATTAGTTGATATTTTATACAGACTGGAGGATAAATATAGTCAGATCAAAACAATAGCTTCTTTCAATATCATTTAAAAAATTAGAAGGTGGTAACTTGTGCTGAATACAGAGAATGGTTAAAATTATGGATGGAAAATCTGACGTTTTGGAGAATATTAAAATATCGAAAGCCAACATAAACGAAGTTGAGCTATTGCATAAAATCGGAAAACAAACTTTTTATGAAACTTTCTCGGGCGGGAATACAGTGGAAAATATGTCAGAATATTTGCAAGAGAATTTTACCATTGAAAAATTAACCAATGAACTGAATAATCAAAACTCAGAATTTTATATTGCTGTTTTTGAAGAACAAACTATCGGTTATCTCAAAGTAAATTTTCAAGAGGCACAGACCGAGCTGAAAGATGCGAATTCTCTTGAGATAGAACGCATTTACGTTTTAAAAGAATTTCATGGCCAAAAGGTTGGACAATTACTTTATCAAAAGGCAATTGAAATTGCTAAATCCAAACGGCTTAAATACGTGTGGTTAGGCGTGTGGGATCAAAATCCGCGTGCCATAAATTTTTACAAAAAAAACGGCTTTATCGAATTTGATAAGCATGTTTTCAGGCTGGGTAATGAGAACCAAACAGATTTGATGATGAGGCTGGAAATTTAAATCTGACATATACTTATTAAAATGAATCGCTAGGGAACTAAGGGCATGGGGGAAGCTTAAGTCCCAAATACTTCTTACTGCTGAATAAAGATAGTTTGCTGAGCAAACTATCTTTAACCCTTATTTTTCAAAGCCGTTGTTAGCGAAGATGCTATTTATAGGCTATTGCAGCACTTGATGGTCCAGCCAAAGGAAGCAGAGTGGTAGATTTAAAACCTACTCCTTTTGCCCATTTGCCGAAATCAGGAAAAGTGTAATCAAAACCAGTTCCCGTTTCTATTAGCATATTTAAGCTCATCATCATACCGAACACATTTTGTTTTCTCTCTTCGTCAATGATACTTTCAATCACTACAAAGGCACCACCTTGAGGCAGCGCTTCATAGGCTTTTTTCATTAGCAGTAATTTCTTTTCTTCGTCCCAGTCATGCAGGATATTGCCCATCGTTACAATATCTGCTTTAGGAAATGCGTCTGCGAAAAAGTCTCCATTTTTAGTTTTCACTCTATCCGCCAGGCCAAATTTTTGAATCGTTTCCTTAGCTATTGGTTCTACTGGTGGAAGGTCAACTGTCGTGCAGGTCATATGAGGCTGATGCTTTGCTACCATTAGTGATAGCAACCCGGCAGAACCGCCAACATCTACAAGTGTTTTATACTTTGAAAAATCAAATTTTTGAGCAAGTGCCATAAAGTTGCCCATTTGAATTCCGGTCATTGCATTAATAAACCCTCTTAATTTCTCAGGGTCCTGGTAAATTACACCAAAGAAATCCTCACTTCTCTTCGACTCATTTTGAGGAAGTCCTGTGAGCAGACCCTCTTCAAGGCTCCCCCAAAATGTATATAGGCGGTTGTTCATCATTTCAAGCATACCACCACTATAGGTGGGTTTGTTCTTATCTAAGAAGGTATCTGTATCAAGCGTATTCGAATAGCGTGCAGTCTCTAACAGTCCTTCACGATGAAGAAACCCCAATCCAGTTAATGCATCCAAAAAATCGAAAACGTGTCTGTCCGTGCATTTTAGGTTCAATTCAGTTTTGATGTCCAGCCCTGACATTTTAGGCTTGGTGGCCAGTTTGGTAAAGAGTTCAAATTTTATCGCCGACAGAAGGATTTTTGATGCCCAAAAACCACTACCAATTTGCATGATGCCTGCAATAGACGGCTGAGTACTTTTCGCTTCCATTTTCTTAAAGTTTTAAATTTATTTTAGGTCTGCTTACGTCAATGTTAAGTTCACGTTTTAGCTTTTAAAGGTGGAACGGCCTCTAAAAGTTTTAGCCAACTCCCTGATTGTCGCTATTTCTTGCTCGAACGTAAACCCAAAATCAATTGAAAGTAGAACCAAACCGGGTTTCAATATATTTCACATATGGCTTTAAATTTATCATGTAATGACAATTCAAGTCGACCCAACACATACTATACCAAAAACTAATCGCTGTGCCGGAATTACCGATCGCAAAGGAATGTCTTGCCGTTGCCACGCAATACCAAATACGGTAATTTTGACTATAATAACAGAACCGATGACAGAACACCTTGCAGCCCATATCAGCAAATACTGTTCAATTGAAGCAGATAAGCTTGATCTACTCGAGAATTACTTTGAGCCAAGAACTTACAAAAGGAAAACAATACTATTAAGAGAGGGTAGCCGATGTCATGAAAAGTTTTTCATTGTTAAAGGGTGTACTCATCTGTATTATCTGAAGCAAAATGGAGCAGAACAGACGATTGATTTTGCGCTTGAGAACTGGTGGACCTCGGACTTTGCTGCTTTTCAAAATGGATTGCCGGCTAAGTTTTCCATTCGTGCGATAGAAGCCACAAGTGTGCTGTCTATTACGGCAGACCGCCAGCGCGAACTGCTGACACATGTTCCGCAATTGAACGCTTATTTTCATCATGTGTTTGAAAAATCCTATGCGGCATCGCAGATGAGGTTGCGCATACTATATGAGTTGTCCAAAGAGGAATTGTATCGTGATTTCAATGCTCATTATTCCGGGTTCATCCAGCGTGTTCCACAGTACCTGCTTGCTTCCTTCCTGGGTTTCACACCGGAATACCTTAGCGAAATTCGCAAAAAACATCTTTCTTAAACTGGTTTAAGCAAAAGGAGATTTTTAAGATTCAACTTTGTTCTGGAAAAAATCTTCTATATGCTTAAAGTTATTAAACATCGGCTGGATGTCTGGGAACAGGAACCTTTATATTGGCAACATATTGCTGGTATCGATAAACGTCTTTATACCTCTTCCGTACCCCGGAGCTTGATTGAGCTCATTAAAATCAGGGTTTCGCAGATCAATAAATGTGCTTTCTGTATTGATTACCATACGCAGGAAGCTTTGCAGCATGGTGAATTAGCACGCCGGATATTTGCCCTTGCTGCATGGAATGAAAGCCCCTTGTTTACAGAAACGGAGAAATGTGTCCTGCAATTGGCAGAAGAGATCACGCACATATCTGTCAATGGCGTTTCGGACTCAACTTACGAGAGAACAAAAACATTTTTTAGTACTGGCGAAATCGCGGATCTTATTATCAGCATATGCCATATCAATTTTTTGAATCGTATAGGTATCTCCACGAAAACGGTCTCCCTTTAACCCGTTTTATTGTTTAAACTATTACAACCATGTCATTACATAAGCCAAAAGTTGTCGCGGGCATCAGGATACCGGATAGCAACATCGCCAGGCAGGCCACGGAACTGTTGCTCGATCATGGTACCGAATTTCTATATAACCATTCCCTGCGTACGTTCATATTCGCTTCCTTAAGGGGACAGCAGCGAGAAATTTCATATGATACAGAATTGTTGTACGTGAGCTCGGTATTCCATGATTTGGGACTGACGCCGCACTACAGCAGTTCGGATAAAAGATTTGAAGTGGACAGTGCCAACGCGGCACGAGACTTTCTAATGACGCACGGACTCTCAACTCAGGCGCTTCAACTGGTGTGGGACGCCGTTGCCTTACATACGACACCCGGGATTGCAGAATATAAAGAAGCTGAAGTATCCTTACTGAATTTCGGTGTGGCACTGGATGTAGTAGGCCGGGGCTATGAGACTGTGGCTGAGGATGCGCGTCGGGAAATTGTCACCCTGTTTCCCCGCACGGACTTTAAGATAAATATCATTCCAACTTTTTTTGACGGTTTCAAGCACAAACCTGATACCACTTTCGGGAACATCAATGCGGATATTTGTGCATACATGATACCCGGTTTTCAGAGAAGGGATTTTTGCGAAGCTATCCTGCAATCCCCATGGAGTGAATAGGCGAATTACCTACCGTGAGTAATATATCAGGTCGCCGAAATGCATACTAAATATTCGAAAGCCCTGCCTCAATAGGGGGCAGGCCTTTCGAACGACTATTCTACACTATCAATAATTATGCAAACAAGGATGTCGATGGAAAACGTGTATACCCCTTCTCCATCAGACATCACAATTGCCTTGATGCTCTAACTATATTTGATAAAAGTGGCAGTGATTTTTTTCTTCTTAATATTCGTTGTAATAGAAGAAGAACTGTATGTATTAATTTTTGTTTTCTTATTTACCATACCGCCCCCGGATTGCTGAATCGCAGCGACCTCTTCAGTGAGCGTTGCAATCACTCCATCAGCTCCTTTTGACTTGCCAAGTTCTATGGCTTTTCGTTGCGTTGCCTCCAGTGATCGCAAATCCTGGTCAATTTCCACAGTTCCCATCGTGGTGTAAGGTTTTGTAATATCCGCCGCATCATAATACACGTCAACATTTTGGGTAGGGGGATAGGATTTTCCAAAATAAGATGGTGCAGAGCATGCTGAAAAGAATGCCAAAGTTAAGAGTGTTGAAAATTTAATGCCAGTTGTCTTTTTCATATCATTTTATATTTTAGTAATTTTTACTTGTCTTTAGAATTTCTAATACTATTGTAATGTTTGTGCAATCATGTCAGCTCTAAAACAGTTTTACGTTCAATCCTGCCTGTATTTGTTGAGACCTGGCCTTTGTTCCAACATCATTAATGTCCTTGAATCCCCAGATATATCTTCCGTAAATACCAATCGGGCCAAGGTTTAACTCTGCACCTGCCACTATACCGAAATCCGAGGACCTGAAAAGTTGCTGCCCATTTTCAAGGACTGTTTTATTTCTGTTCGTAAGGATAGAAAATTGAGGCCCGGCATGAAAGCTCACAATTGAATTTGGTAAGAGTTTTATTAAGACAGGAACAGTCAGGTAGTTCAACTTTTTCCTTCCCCACAATGCGTTTTCAAAGATTGCACCGGTACCGTCTTCAACTTTTGTATTTGTTTGGTTAAATAATACTTCTGATTGTATTCCTACGATTTTATTAAAGTCATATCCAATAACTCCGCCCAAATGGTATCCAAGTTCGTAGCTATCGCTATATGATATGCCATTAAGTTTGCTAATGTTCGCCCCGCCTTTCGCTCCCAGATGCACCTGGGCATTTAACGTTGTTGAAGTACAGATCGTAATAAATCCAATTAATAACAAGTTGATTTTCATGCTTCTTATGTTTTATGTTAAGTATTTAAATAGTGTAGGACAATTATCCGGGGAATCGGAAGGTTGCGACTGCTTCGGTTCCGGGTTGGAATACAAAATCCGGCAGGTTATTAATTTCTACATGAACCTGGTTGATCCCATTCTTGCTCTGCTTGTTAAGCGACTTGATTAGGCCAATAAATCGTTCACCCGGATATTTCGGTGTACGCACTTCGACCCCCTTTGATTTTTTAAGACGACGAAAATCATTTGCTTTGACGCTAAACTTAAGAATTGAATACTGCTGATTGATCACGAGCGCGACGGTAGACCCTCTGGACACGGAATCGCCAACTTTGACCCCTGCAGATTGCAACTTGCCAGCAGCTGGTGATTGCAAAACCTCAACCGGTTTCTTATCCGGCTTCTCTATAGAATATCTTATAGGACCAGGTGAAATCGGGGACTGATTAGTTCCATTGTTTCGCTGAAGAACTGCATTCTCAGAGAATGGAACCTTTATACTAACCAGAGCCACTTTGTCCAATTGCGAAACTGGGTCACCCGGATCAATAAGCCAGTCCTGCAGCGTGCCAGTCTGTGTGGCCACAATCTGATGCGATCTGAAAGCAACTACTCTCCCCCTATACTCAGACTTTCTTTCATCTGAACTGCGGAATTCATTAAACACAGCAGGAAAAGTGGGTTGTTGTGCAGCAGGACCAATCAATGAAAAGAATTTTTTGTTAGGCGTTGTCAGCGCAGGCTTGGCAACAGCACACATCCCCAAACCCCAAACGGACACCATTAAAATTTTGTTTACATATTTTTTCATATCCTCATGTTGTTTATGAGACGAAAGTAAATTTGATTGGAGGGCCGCAGAAGTCACAGCTTGTTAAGGCATCCGAATGTTGGCTTGAAACGGACAATCTATGAGTCAGATTGGTTTCAAACGAAGAATCAAGTGTAAAGGGATATATCGCAGTCCCTATTCGCGATAAAGACAGGGGAATAGAAATGTCAACTCAGTACCTTCATAAATTTCAAAACCCCAAATGTCCGTTTGGGAGGCAAGTTTGACTTCTCGGGAACGGTCAGATTAAACTGCAGAATCAAAGTGCGTAACTTTATGTATGACCAAAAGTATCCCGGTAAAAAAACTTATTGTGACTACAGTGCTGACTGCAGTAATATTTACGGTACTACTTTGGTTCCTTCTGACAGTTAATGGATCGATACCCAACGCTTTTAGGATCCTGATCGACACCATGATTTCGATCATTTTTGTAGGGCTCATGCATATACTGATCCTGCGATACATGCGCAAGAGATTTCCACAACTGTCTGCTTACAAAACTGCCATGGTCAGGTATTCCATTACATTCCTGCTGACACTTTTTTATACTTTCGCCATGGAAGTCTTAATGGGTATGTTCGTGGACCCCTCCAAGCTTGCTCATCTTAAAACGCGGCAGGGGTTGCTAGAACAACTGATAGGTGCATCTTTGATCACTATATTGATTCTGTTATCGCATAACCAGGTCCTTCTTCGACAGCAAAGGATTGAAACTGAGCTGGAACTCTCGAATACCCGGGCAGCAAATGTTGAGGCCATCAATCTTGTTCTGCAACAACAAATTCAGCCACATTTCCTCTTCAATGCCCTCAATGTTCTGAATAGTTTGTATAAGCGAGACTACAATGCCGGGCACACATATATGCTTCACCTTGCAAGCTTTTTACGCGCAAGCATAGGCAGTACCAGACAAAATCTATTAACAATAGCAGAGGAAATTAAGATATCTAATGATTATGTTGCGATGCAGAAACTACGTTTTACGAGCGCATTGAACTTCAATATCGGGGTCGATTCCGAAAGTCTTTCTAAGGGATACCTTCCGTCATTCTCAATACAGCCATTGATTGAAAATGCGATAAAACATAATGAATTAACCAACGAGAATCCTCTGCAAATTGACGTGTATTCGGACGGTGGATACCTCTATGTGAAGAATAATATAAGCCCGGTAAAGGTGCCGCCCGTTTCAACGGGACAGGGGCTATTGAATCTCATTAAACGATACGAACTTTTATCGGGTGATGAAGTTCAAATTACAAGTGACAGTATCAACTTTACCGTCAGGATTAAAATTCTTACCAGTGAATATTATCATAATAGAAGATGAACAAATTACTGCCAATGATTTGGCGCACACAATCATTGAAATCGAGCCAACGGCTAATATTTTAGCAATTCTTTCGTCAGTAAAAGCCAGCCGCAACTTTCTTTCAGGTCTGGCACAGAACCTAGACCTGATCTTCAGTGATATACAATTGGGGGACGGTACAAGTTTCGAAATTTTTGAAAAGTCAGATTTGCAGGTGCCGATCATTTTCTGCACTGCCTTCGATGAATTTGCGTTGCAGGCGTTTGACACCAATAGCATAGATTATATTTTGAAACCTATTGATGAAAAGCAAGTGGCGAAGGCTATCAATAAGTTTAAGCTCCTAACCGGCGCGCGGGATCAACAAGCCAGGGCACTGCATGAAATAATCGGGTTATTAAAGAAGGAAGAAGTCAACGCCAGCAAGTCGATCCTGGTATATCACAACGACAGGATAATTCCGATTGAAACATCATCCATAGCATGTTTTTTTGTAAAGAATTCCGTTATCCACATCACCACCTTTGACAATAAGAAATACCTGATGACAAAAAGCCTTGACGATCTGGAAAAGACTGCGGGGCCAACTTTTTTTCGCGCTAACAGGCAGTTCCTGGTGAATAGGAAGGCAGTTGTGCAAGCTACAAACAGCACCTCGCGAAAACTCACTGTTCAGCTAACAATTCCGACGGAGGAACAGGTGCTGATTAGCAAAGAGAAAATGCCGCAGTTTTTGAACTGGCTTACTTCTGTCTCTTAGAGAAGCTTACAATGGGAGTTTTTGTGACTCATACCGAGTATTGAATCAGATCCGATAAACCGTTAGTGGGGTCCGCTCGGTTCACACCACTACCTAAGCCATTCATTGGAGAAGGAAAGTTTAGGAGTATTACTAACCAAAGTGAGGTAAAATACCGATCGTCTGGTTCTCCAAGAGGCCATCTCAAACTTTTGAGACACCCTCTTATTGGTGGTTCATTTTTCTGTACAATGGAGACTGAACTAATCAGGGAACTGAAAGCATACCGAAGCATACAACTGAGAGAATTTCAAGGATAATCAAACCCGAATTTAATTTTTGCAACCCTTCCCTTGGCTAAATGACATTCCAAAAAGTATCCAGGCATATTGTACCTTTTTAGGAAGTTTGAATTCGAATCATCAAATCTGTAGGTGATCACACTCTATCGCTTGAGAGCTTGTAGGCTTTACCTTTATGGGCAATCAAAACCTTGACTGGCATTCCTAGCTTTAGGCCACTTTCCGTAGAGAAATCTTTTTCCGGGACTACACTGGTTCTGGCAATTGCAATACCATCGCTGCTATATCCGATCTCAAAACAACTAAATGCATTTTTCGTATTTCCTTCATATTGATATGCAAGTAAATATTGTGATTTGCTTTCATTGGAGAATGCCGCAACTGGAGATTGTCTTATGGAATCAATTAACCTAACCTTGCCGGAATAAAGCTCTTTTAAAGATACTTCGTTGTCTAGCTTCAGTTTATTTTTTATAGAACTGTCTGGTAAAGAAAACTTTCGAATCTCAGTCTCTTCCGTAGCCGTGGCCGCCAATAAGGTTTCAGCTTCCGACTTTACTTTGGCCGAACCTTCCTCGTAATTCGAGTTTTGATTTATACAGCCAAATAATAAAATCAAACTGATAAACAATTCTAGTCTTCTATTCTTTGAAATTAAGTACTCTTGTACCATTAGTTACAGAATGAAATAAGTTGGGATAGAACATTCATTGAATATAATCTCCAATGCAGTTTGTACACAACCTCGGCTTGAAGTTATATGGTTCTTTGTTCGTCCATAGAACAGTATCGTGATATTTAAATACTGACCAGGATTTTGGTGGGCTACCGATAATAATATCCTCCTCCACTGCGAAAAGGTAAGTGGCACCAGTTTGCAATTTTCGCCAGCTCTTGTTGGTAAAATTTGTTGTGTGTGGGGACATGACTACACTTGTATCTTTAGGATTACAAGAGGAAACCAGCCCAAACAATTTACAATCTTTAAAATCCCTGGTCCATATTACTCGCGCTGCAAGCGTATCACTAGATTGGCTTCTTGATGGAAACGTCCAGGTTAATATTGATAAGAGAAAAACCATCTGTTTCATGATTTGATCTTTTTTGGGTTGTTGAGGGCCTTTGCCAATCTAATGTCGAAATCGTTACTTAAATATATGGAGGCAATTACGAAGCGTCGACATCAAATAATATTTTCCGGATAGGTGAGCATCTGGGTTTAGAAACGACTATGGTTCTGAAACGACATTTATCTTTAAAATGCATTGACATATCACATGGGATAAGAAAAAAAGATCATCTTACATTTATCAAACGAATATTTGACGCGGCATACTTCATTTTGTCATGGATGGCCAACACTAATAAGCGATTGCACTCGTAAAGTACCTCTGTTGTAGCATGGTAATCACATCATTTCCTGAGCTAGTCTTGAGACAATTGATTCCGCGAAACTTTGAATGTCTTGATCGCTATGATGAATGGAATATGCTGTTCGAGTGATAGGGACTGTTCTGGTAGGAGGCATTAAACGACATCGATTCAACTTGAAAGCACATCCACTCGTGCACGGTGCCTGGTAAAAACGATAAAGTGCAGCCACTTGATTTTCTCGAACTTTGATAATTTTAACATCGATTCTGTCGCCTGAAAATTGAAAATTGCAAGAGGATATTTTACTGTTCCCATTTTTTGAATACCGATTTGTTGAATAATTCTCGGGGGTAATCGAAATTTCCAGAATAATATCTGTCTTTGTCAATAACACAACCTTATCATAGTCCAGACTGCTAGACTGAGTCAGCACCTTTTCAAAAATTGCCCTGTCCCGAATCTCAAAGCCCCTTTTGAAGAATCCTTCCTCGATGTAATCATACAATCTGGCTGTGTCTTTTGATGTGCTGCTTACCAGGCTATTATTGGTAGGTATGCGCAGGAGAATGACATTCCGCGGGTTCTTAAAATAATCCTTGAGTGTCGAAGTGATAAGAGTTTTCTCATCCGGTTGATTAAACGTGATTTTAACTAATGGATGGCATGAGATCAGAAGAAGGCATAAGACCATTGACAAGGCAAAACGCATTTGATAAGGTTTAGGTTTTAAAATTGCTAGAGATGAATATAGGCCTTCTCAATGTGATTAACGTAATACAATAGTATTTGACTGATGATGGATTCATAGCCTGAATTTTGGCTTGTGACCTGTATTGCATCGGATATCAATCAGCTATACTCAAAGCGCACCCAAGATGTCACAAATCACACCATCTGTCAGTGGGTCATTAGTTCCAAGATCGGTTAATCGCTCAAGATGTTCCTGAAGGAGTTCTCTCTCGTAGATAGTATGTTCAGATAGCAGCAGGGCATCTGCACAATAGCTCAAAAAAACATGGTTGACAGAACCATCAAGGTAATCAGTGCAGAGCCTCTTCAAATGCTTGGCAGTGAATAGTATACTCTCATTGTCACCATTGTAAATTATTTCCGCAGACCTCCCAGGTTCCAGTAAACCGTACTCACAAGTCTTCAGCTCCTTCCAAATTTTCTCCTGCATGTCTGCTGGTGAGAGTGCCCCCTCCAAGTAATTGAATAGCTCCGTTCTGTCCATTGGCTAAAATACTAAACCCATAGAAAAGCCCACAAAACATTGTCCTGTGAGCTTCAACTGCTAGTTCGGTCTCCTTCGCTCTACGAGCTATGGCGACCAATGTAGCGGGAACGAGAAATACTTTGAACACTTATTATTGTTTCTAAAAGTTTAACAGGAGGTTCATGGTAGCAAAAAGGAAGATTTTTTAGCTTTATGAATTCTAGCCCAAAAGGGAGATTCTTTGAACACTTGTTAGCGTTTCTCGAGACGTTAGAGCCGGTTTAATAGCTATTGCAGTTAATCGCGAAGCCGGTAATCCTCAGCAACCTTTATTTTTGCTAAAGTCACGTTTAAAAAGTATCTTACTATTTCGCTCAATATAGTCGCCCGATATAATCAAATATGGATGATTAGGCGAATACCCCGCGCTGCGGCTTCTTACAATTATTTTGTCGTTGACTTTCAGGCTATTTAACTGCTGAAATTCCTTAGGACTAAATTGCATCATGTATTCTTCGCCATTAATCCTGACTATAAGCCATTTTATTCCTGATGATTTCCCGTTGCGCTGAAAAGTAACGGAGGTTACCACGGCCTCCATATTGGTGAAAGCCTTTATGTACTTCTTTATTTTATCATGACTGGCATACACCTTTTTACCTGCAGGAGAAACCTCCCATTCTTTGTACTTTATACCGTCAGGAGAAGCCTCCCATTTTTTCCTTTCATCCAGGCGGGCTTTCCTTTCAGCAACTAGACAACGGCTTTGGGGATGGCTTAGTTTCATTTTTAATTTCACGATTAGCAAATACTAGTCCGCTCACCACAACCAGCGGTAAGATCAGCACATAGATGGCTTTTTTCATATTTTTCATATCCTTCAAATTGATTCAGCGAATTAATTATTTATTTCTGACCCTCTTTACTTTTAAAGTCCGTGATGGTCTTTCCATCATAACGATACACTCCACCTCCAGATGCCAAACCAAATACTTCCATCGTTAGCTTCTAAAATCCCGAAAAGATCATGTCCTTCACTTCTGACTTTATTTCGGTTACAGTGGGCTTTTTATCAGTACAAGGACTTTGCATCATAACGGGAAAGTGCCCAGACCCCCTGGATTTACTTCAGCCAGTAGTCCAGATGTTTCCTTTTTTATCTTCGATTATAGCATAAGCACCCCTCTCGATACCTTGGTAAAGGTACTGCCGTCATAGCGCCAAAGACCATCAACGTCACCGAACCAAATATTTCCTTTTTTATCTTCGATTATTGACCAAACGTTGTTAAACGCTTTGCCATCTTTATTGTTTAAAACGGTAAATGTTTTTCCATCATAAACGAAGATATCGCCCCTTGTGCCAAACCATAATTTCCCGGTTTTGTCTTCAATGATAGTATGTAATATCATTATTGGGAAATCCATCTTTCGTTGTAAAATTTCGAAAAGATTTCCCATCGTAACGGCTTGCTCCACCTCCTGTGCCGAACCAAATATTACCGGCTTTATCTTCATAAATATGAATAACTGTATTACTGGCAAGCCCATCCCTGGTTGTAAAATGTTGAAAGGATTTCCCATTGTAATAATAAACACCTGAATCATGAGAAGCGAACCAAAGATTTCCTTTTCGATCTTCCAGAACAGAAATAAAGCGGGCCGAACTTATTTTACTTGTTATATTGGTAAACGATGTTCCATCGTATCGAAAACACCGTCATTTGAAGCAATCAAAATGTTTCCGTTTCTATCTTGTTTTATATTCCGAACGATACTGTTAGGCACCTGGGAAGTGACTATGTCTTTGGTTTCGGACTTGATATTATTCTTGTGGTAGGTTTGTTTGGTTTTGTCCACAGGAAGTGTGAAAAACAAACATCAAGAACAAAGTATATACGTGTACGTATTTCATGATTTTCTCTATTTAATTATCGGGAACAGAAAAACTGCTAGACCTAGCTGCTGCATTACTTTTTTAGACATCGAGCTGGTAAACGACACCCTGAGCGTCATATTTCTGCTGAGCCTGTGCAGGAGAGTGAATTAGTCTTGCCAGCATGATGAGCAGGCTGTTCAAAACGTGTCCTTTATTTTTCATATCCTATTAAAGTTTGATACAGCGAAACTACTTTGATTCTTTCAGCTTGAAGGGTCAGGATTGTAAATAAAAATGTAACCGTTGTAAATAAATTGTAAATAGTGTGTTTGATAGCGGTATCGGCGGATATGAGGCCGACGAGCTACTCCCGTACATACGGGACCATACCCCGCTGTATTAATAAGAGGATCAAAAAAATTGGTCATAAAAAAAGCAGTAACCTGATGATTACTGCTTTCCGTAGCGGGATGGGGAGTTGAACCCCAGACCTCAGGGTTATGAATCCTGCGCTCTAACCGCCTGAGCTACCCCGCCAAATGGGCTGCAAATCTAAAACAATCTCCCCTGAATCGAAAATCACTTTTCAATCATTATTCACTCTTAAACGAGCCATTGAAACTGTTGATTGTAAGCGCTTTCCAACCGAAGTTTGTAATCGTTCCCATTTATTTAATCAGCAGAACCATATCCTGCCAGCCCTTGGGTAAACGAAACTGCAACACAGGTATCCTCCCCATCACTCCGATCTTCTTCTTCGCTCCCGTCCTTGGGTCGATCCGCCACACAATGGCACCAAGACGCAACCGCGTACCCACCCTGATATTTCCATTACTCTTCTCCGTGATATAGGCCAACATCCAGCTTCCGTCGTCACTCACCGCCAGCGCATTTTCACCCTCACCGCTGACCCTCGTCGAATCCGCAGGCTTCAGCTCCCACCATTTGATGGTCCTGAAAAAATCTGCCATCACCTTCATCTGTTTTGCTCCCTCCGACTCCACCCAAACCCGAAAAGGCCGGGGCTTCATCCAGTTCATCCCATGTCCATAAGTGTACCCCCCACCGGCCAGCACCGAAAACCAGGCCGACTTCCGGATGTCAAAAGCGGTAGTGCCCGCCTCGGTCTCATACCGCGCCTCGCCATTGATCACGGGCTTGGCTGGACGCGACTCAAAATCGGCCTTCACCAATCGATGGTTGGCGAAGCCCGAAGTAAAGGTTTGAAGTGTATTAAACGTCAGCCAGGGTGGATTGCCAAGAAAACCAGATGAACTGGGACCGGGATCGGGATGCACGGTAATCAGATGATGCGCCGAATCGCCTTCCTTTAATCCTTTGATCGTCTCCTCCAGCAAGGGTTTGGCGCTCTCTTTGGAATTGGGGTACATGCTCCAGATAATGTTCGGATATTTTTGATACCTCGCGCCTAGCCACCTTGCCCAGGCCCGCGCATTTGTCATGGTTATACGCCCCATCTGCTGGTCCTTTGTATGATAAACGCCGATGACGAGCGCCAGTCCCTGCTGTGCCGCGAGCTCCACAATGCTGTCGACCCTGGAGAAATAGCTTTCATCGGGCCTCAACGGATCTCCATCTACCCAGGCCCGTTGGGATGAACTGAATTTGATGGTCCGAAAGGAGTCAGCCTCAGGAAAAACGCCGGTTACAAATACCTGGACGTATCGGAAGCCCTGCTTCCGGCGAATATCAAAGAACTCGGAAGCCTCGTCGGTCGAAAACTCCCGGAACAGCTCCCATTGCGTGTCGCCTAGCATGAACACGTGCCGGCGGTTGCCATCTACAAAATGATGTCCATCGGCATCGACCCTGAGTATGGCCGCGGGGTCAGTGGGGAACTGGCTCGTCGGGTTGTTTTTGACACTGCTGTCGAGGGACCAGTCCCTGCCAGGCTGGGCCTTCAGGCCCGGCAACAGGAAGAGGAAAATGATCAGGGGAAGGAGGCGAATTATGAATAAAATTGCGCGGTGGAAATGCATTGAAAAGTCTTGTTAATCCGGATAAAGTTCGAAAATTTTGGCCACCGGGGTGGTGATTTCATTATCCAACATTAAGTATATTTACTTTCTCAGTTTCTAATAGCGGTTGTTTATGAAGGGTAAAAGAAGGATCGTGCACCTGGATGATCATAAGATCTTCCTTACCGGCGCCCAAATGCACATACAAAGACACGTGGAAGGCGTGTTCTATTCGCGTTTCCACGACCCTGAATCCACACTGCGATACATCTACAACTGCCTCGAGGCTTATCAAAAGATTGACCTGATCATCACCGACTTCACACAAAAAAGTAATAACGGGTACCACTTCGCCAAAGAAGTGCGGAGAATGGAAGCTCCATACGGATTCAAAATCCCCATCATGCTATGGAGCCTGTGCCGGAGCACTAACCCGGAAATCGTGCAGGGATTGAAAGAAGAAGCTTTCAATGTATTTCTTCCAAAGGACTGCGAGATCAATGAAGTAATCAGGAGCGTGCACGACCTGATGAATATCTCCTACTGACAAAATCAAAAATTAAAAACTAAAAATTAAAAATGCTATTGTGAAACTGCATGCCTTGAGCACGTTTTTCACGATAAGGCGAAAAATTTCACGCAAAATACGCAAAGAAAACGCTAAGCCGCAAAGTTTAGTTTCACGCTAAACTCTACTTCAACGAATTAATCCAGGCGGCGATCTTTAACGCTTCCTCTCTGTCTACTTGCGGCATGGGCGGCATCTCGGTCGCATAGTCTGGCCAGTTACCAGCCTGTGGCTTATAGATCAACTCCACGATCCGCTGATTGCTGTACCCTTTCCTTGCTATATCCCGGAATGCCGGACCCACCTGTCTTTTATCGGCCTGATGACAGGCAGAACAGGTGTTCTTATCCAACAATATTTTTATCTGCGCAGCAGTCGGAACTTTTACGCCTGATTTTCCTGCTCCCACCTTTGAAACAACCTCCTTCACTTTCTTCTTTGTCTCGGGCTTCTTGCGGATGATCTTCGCATCGGGCAGTTTCTCCCCGTCGGGAATATTGTTCAGCGTATAATAGAACGACGGATGAACCAGCTCGGTCTTGTCGGCCCCACGCATGCCAGTAATTATCAGCTCATGAATATAATACTGACGAAGATTGTCTACCACCACGCGTACTTTTAATCCATCCTCCGCCACCTGCACACCCCTGACCTTAAGTGCGGTGTCATTTACCAGCGGACTCCCATAGGTTGAATGGTACTTGTATGTAAAACTCCTGCCGCTATAACGGGAAGGATCACCTGCTAACTTCCGATCCACCGGCTTGGTGAATTCAATCTCAAAGCCATCGGGCATGGCATGCACCGTTTTCATTTCCATCGGTATCACTCCTGTCCACACCAGCCGCTCTACTCCGTTGGTTGAATTACCCGCTGAACCCCAACCCCTGTTGGTCTCGCCAACAAACATCGACCCATCATCACCGAAGGTCATACGCAGCACACCACTCTGGAAACCACCAGCAAAGTCAAAAGCCACACCCTGGTATTCGCCTTTCACCTTTTCGAGCACTACCCGCATGATCTTGCTCTGTCCCTGGTCGCCCACAAACAACTGGCCGGCAAATGGCCCGAACTTCCCACCGGTCCTGTCTTCCAGGATCTCCGAATTTGAGATACCCAGGATCGCATGCGGCAGTTTCACCGCCGGAAGCTGCAGCTGCGGGAAGTCTTTTTTTACATCTGTAAGCAACTGGGGTTTGGTTTCTTTCTCGTCATTTTCGGGTTTGATGTATTTACCGTCTTTGAATTCACGCTTGTCTTTCACCTTTGCGGCAAAATCCTGTCGACTGATGCTCACTGGCGACCCGGGTTTTCCAGCCCAATTCAAAGATGCGGGATGTCCCATGAAACTTCCTTTTTTCACATGCCATACTCCGCCTGTTCCAACAAAGTCTCCCTGGTTGTCGGTATAAAAAAATTCACCATCGAACATACCGAGTCCACAGGGCGAACGCATGCCCGCCGCCCAGAGTTCCATCTTTCCTTCGGGAAAGATATGCATGGCCCAGCCTCTGCCAGGAAAGCGGCTCTCACCGCGCCACCACTCCGAGTCACCAAAGGCCACATTGCCCGTGACAAACATGGATCCATCGGGAGCGAACTTGGGTCCATAGGAATATTCATGATAATTACCGGATAACTGCCATGCATAAACGGTTTCGTATTTATCAGCCACGTCATCGCCGTCTGTGTCGGTAAGCCTGGTCACCTCACTACGCTGGGTGGCATAAATTGAATGGTCCCTGTAAGCCAGTCCAAGGGGCTCATGCAATCCTGTGGCATAGAGACTGAACCTGGGGTTGGTGTTTCCAATCATCGTGGGGTTTTCCATCAGCCACACATCACCCCTGCGCGTACAAAAAGCCACGCGGCCGTCTGGCAGTGTGGTCATGCCACCGACTTCAGCAAGCAGGCTTTCGGGAAGGGGAATGGTCTGGATGGTGTAGTAATCCTGTTCTTTGCTCTTTGGTTCCGGTGCTTCTGGTACTTCCGGCTCTTCCTGCGCTTGCAACACCATGGAAATGCAACAAAGAGAGGCAAATAAGATATGTTGAATGAACTGTTTCATGTTGAATTATTATTACCAGATAATGGAATAGCGTACGGGTTGGCCAATGACCTTTAGCAGTAGTTCCTTAGTGCCGCCGGCTGTTGTGCGGATGATCGCTTGATCCGCAGCAATGAGCCTGATGTACCACGATTTGTCGTCGATGAGAAAATCTCCTCCAGGATTCCTGTCAATGGACCTGCCTTCGGCGACTTTCACATACAAATTCTTCGAAGCCAGACTGTCAAACCGGATCTCCCTGACAATGGCTCCGGTTGCGGTGTCGGGCCAGATCCTGTCGGTGATCTTTGTTCCTTTATAGGTATACTGAAACGCAGGCCTGTCGTGGACGGTATAACCCAGACTCCTGAACCCCAGCGAATCGGCCTTCGCAGGAAATGCTGAAGTCGAATCAGTCAAGTCGGCCACGGAGGGGCCGGCGCTCAACACCTGGGCAACTCCGCGGGTACGATAGGATCCGTCGCCACGCTGGTGCCACATGGGAGTAGCGTCGATGAAATCACCACGCCAGACCGCCGCGATATTTCCAGCGCCAAGATTGTAGATATAATGCAAGCCACCAGGATCTCCTACAGCAATGGTACGTGTGAGTCTTTGTGCCGGCCCCAGGCCGCGAAAATCATAAAACGCGCGCAGCAATTTAGTTTCATTCTGCACATCAACAAGTACCGGTGAAACCATCTCTTCGGGCTTCACAATTTCTTTCAGTGCTCCCACTTTTTGGGTGGTGCTGTCTTTGGTATCAGTCAGCAACCGGTATCGGATATTTCTCAAAGCCACCGAACCATGGTCACCCTGGATCATCAATGGACCCATCGCTTTTTCTTTATTGTCCAGCGGCCCTCCTGTTAACTG
Organism: uncultured Chitinophagaceae bacterium; assembly: GCA_963808065.1. Classification (GTDB taxonomy): domain Bacteria; phylum Bacteroidota; class Bacteroidia; order Chitinophagales; family Chitinophagaceae; genus Flavitalea. Next base: position 1,315,452 of record CAWEEK010000001.1, on the reverse strand, counting down.
GGGCACTTCGATTTGATCATGTATGAGAATATCATTCAGTTTCACGTATACAAACCTGGCGTTACTGATCTTCTTCCCACTTCCGTCGAACCGCGGTGCACGAAATGATATGGATAGATGCTGCCACAAGCCGGGCGCCTTTGCGGCACTGGCCGATGGCGCCTTACCGAGGTAGATGGTAGCGCTGTCCTTTTCCCAGTTGCGGTAGATGCCACCCATGTCGCCATAAGATGCGCGTTTTGTCCGCCAGCTGTCGAACAACTGTACCTCATATCCACCCTGTAAATAAATTCCTGAATTCGATCCCTTTGGCAGCATTGCGTCCAGTTCCAGTTCGATGTCGCCATGCTCCCAGCTGGTGACCAGGTTGTCTTTCTTGCCTGTTTTTGTGTCGTTGACAATGATCCCTTTCCCCGGAGTGATGCTCACAGGGTCAACCGCAGGGGCGACTGCCACCGTATCCGGTTGTTTTTCTTTCCGGCGCCTTTTTTTCTTCGGCTGTGGGGCGGCGGCACTATCCACCCGCGCCACGGTATCATGAACATCCCTGCGTGGATCCATGATCACATTACCCGCGAGGATCCAGTTACCCGACTGGGTCCTGAACTGAGACAGGTCATTTAGTGAAACCGTAACAAAACTCGAATCCTGTGCAAATAGAGGCCCCGATCCCAGGACCAGGACTAAACCAAATAATAGTTGCTTCATGTAGTTCCTGATGGTCTGACTGCTGATTAGAATAATCTTTGCCGGGTAATTCGATACCAGGCGGCCGCAAAGTAAAATTAAAAACGCAGATGATAAGCCTTCGGCTGAACAAATGCCCGGATGCCCTGCACCCCGAGCGTAGAGCCGAGGCCGGAGTGACCGCGGCCCGACCAGGGCAGATTGGCACTGACCCGGTCGCAACAATTCCAGTAAACCGTTCCCGTGCGCATGGACCGCATCACTGCTTCCGCACGCTGCTGATCAGTTGAATAGACGGCAGCAGTCAGGCCAAACTCCGTATCCAGCATCAGCCTGGTAGCTTCGGCATCGTCCTTCACTTTCTGTATGCCTACTACAGGGCCGAATGACTCTTCTTTCATGAGCTTCATTTCATGATTCACGTTCACCACCACCGCGGGTTCAAAATAATATCCCCTGCCTTCAACCGGTTTACCCCCGTACAACAATTCAGCGCCTTTCGCTTTAGCATCGTCTATCTGGCCCGCCAGAAAATCAACCTGTTCCTTTCTGCTTAGCGGACCGATGTCGGTGCCGGGTTGAAGTGGATCGCCCGTTTTCATTCTTTTCAATTCTTCCAGGTAGGCTTTCACGAATTCGTCATAAATCTTGTCCTGTACATAGATCCTTTCCACCGCGCAACAACTCTGACCATTGTTGTACACCACGCCTTCCACTGCGGCCACCGCCGCCTGTTTCACATCGGCCACATCATCCATCACATACATCGGATCCTTACCCCCAAGTTCGAGCTGGCAGGGCACCAGCTTGGTGGCCACGCGTTCGGCGATCAATCTTCCTGTTTTATAACTGCCCGTAAAATAATATCCATCCAATGGCAGATCGATCAGATAGCCGCCAACATTTCCCCTGCCAATGATCGTGGTAAACACATCACCGGGAATGCCGGCTTTTTTCAACAGTCTTTCAATATGCAAACCAGTGAGTGTACTATATTCCGAAGGTTTGTACATGACCGCATTGCCGCCGATCAGCGCGGGAATAAATACATTGATGCCAACGAGATATGGATAGTTCCATGCAGAAATATTCGCGATCACGCCGAGTGGTTCGTAGACGATTTTTTCCCTGGTCACTCCATCCGGTGTCACCCATTCATCGGCGAGCTGCGCTGCGGATTGCTGAATAAAAAAACCCAGCCTGCTCCTTGCACCATTAAGTTCGTTGAAAGACTGCTGCAGAGGTTTGCCAACTTCGCGGGTCAGCGTCTCCGCCAGCACCTGTTTTTCGGTGTCCAGCAGGTCGTGAAATCGTTGTATACAGGCCACGCGTTCTTCAACAGGCACCTTCGCCCAGCTCAGTTGTCCCTTCCGGAGATTTTCATATTTTTTCTGCACGGTTTCCCGGCTGTCTTCTTCCAGGTCCTTGATAATTTCTTCCGTTGCCGGGTTGATGATCTGCATACTAACCCAATGATTTGATCTTCTGAAGAAAATGATTCCTGATATTGCCGGCCAGCGGTGATTCGTTGAGGCTCATGTCCACCATACGCTCGGGATGCCATTGCACGGCAAGCAAAAAACCCTTGCCCTTCTTGTCGGCCCACTCAATGCCTTCGACCAGGCCGTCGTCGGAGTAACAGTTGGCTAACAATCCCTCACCTAATTTTCCGAGTGCCTGGTGATGCGCGCTGTTGACTACTCCTCTTTTGATTCCAGCAATCTCACCGAGCAAACTGTTCTCAACAACCCTCACCGCGTGCGCCCTGTCAAACTGCTGATCTTTTTCGTCTTTGAAGGATCGGTGTATGCTGTTGCCTGGCTCGCCACCATCCTGGAGCATGTCGCCATGTAAATAACAATTGATCAGCTGTTGACCCCGGCAGATGCCGAGAACCGGCACTGAACGGTCAAGTGCCTTGCCAAAAAGGTCCCACTCGAACTGGTCGCGGGCCCTGTCAAACCCATTCGTGGGCATGTTGGCGTAGGTGGCTGCCCCACGATAAAATTCCGGTTCCATGTCGATGCCGCCGGAAAGTACCAGCGCGTCACATTGATCAAACAACTCTTTCCCGTTTTCACCCGCGGACAATTTGATCACCTCGATATCCTCCCCACTCAGCCAATCCACATAACGCTTGTGTTTGGCTTCGTTGCCGGTGTATGTCAATCCTATTTTCATTTTTAAAATGCAGTGTTATATAGTTTTTTAAAATCTTCCCTTGATACCGGTTTGGGATTATTGGGATGCGCGAAGTCGGCAATGGCCAGATCCGACAATTGCTCGATATGTTCCCTGCCCACCCCAATCTTTCGGAGGTGAATCGGCATTCCGATCTTCTTGTTCAGCGACAGGAGGTGATCAACCACGGACCCACCGGTCTTCTTTTTCAGCCCCATCGCCCTCGCAATATTCTTAAATTTTTCTTCCTGGCCTTCGATGTTGAATTCCATGCCATAGGGAAGGTTGACGGCATTGGCCAGCCCATGATGGGTGTCGAGTAAGGATGAAAGGGGATGCGCCAGTGAGTGCACCACACCCAGTCCTTTCTGAAAGGCAACGGCCCCCATCAGCGAAGCGATCATCATTTTACTTTTTGATTCCAGATCTGGATCATTCACCGCGGTTCTGATCGAACTATTGATTAGTCGGATGCCTTCCAGCGCTATGCCGTCGCACATTGGATGGAAATTATTAACGAGATAGGCCTCAAGGTTATGCGTCAGCGCATCCATGCCGGTAGCTGCGGTGATAAACGGTGGCAGTTCCATCGTGAGCAAAGGATCTGCGAAAACAATTTTCGCAAGCAGTTTTGGTGAGAACAATATTCTTTTGCGATGGGTGTCATCTTCCGAAATAATTGCGCTCCTGCCTACCTCGCTGCCGGTGCCACTGGTGGTGGGAATGGTGATGAAATAAGGCACGTCTTCGGTGACGAACTGGTCGCCCCCAATCAGGTCATCGTAATCAAAAAGATCCCGGTGGTGATGGATGCGCAGCGCGATGGCCCTGGCTACGTCCATCGCGGCGCCGCCGCCGATGCCAATAATGCAGTTCCTGCCGGTGTTATGAAACACTTCACCACCCTGGAGCACGTCGGACTTCACCGGATTTTTATGTATGGACGAAAACACTTCCACCGAAACACCCTTGTCGCGTAGCGACTGCGTGATCCTGCTAAAAAATTCCAGTGCGGCAACATTGGGATCGGTGACGAACAAGGGATTCATCAATCCTTTTTCGAGCAGGTGCGGCAACAGTTCGTTGACCGCTCCTGCGCCGAACCGAATAGTGGTGGGAAAATTATATTGTCGGACGATGTTAAAATCGATGGCCATGCGGCTGATTGATTAAATAATTTCAAAATACCTTTTTAGTTCCCAGTCGGTGACGACCTTAGAAAACTGTCTCCACTCCCATTCTCTTGTAGCCGTAAAATGTTCCACAAAGGCTGCACCAAATAATTCTTTTGCTATAACGGAATGTTTCATCGCCTGGGTGGCTTCCCAAAGGTTAGCGGGAAAACTGCCATTCGATTTATTCGCATACCCGTTGCCGGTAGTGGGTGGTATGGTCAGCATCATTTTGTTCTTTATACCGTAGAGTCCTGCCGCCAGGCAGGCGGCCATGGCCAGGTAAGGGTTGCTGTCGGAGCCCACCACGCGTGTTTCGAGACGGGTGGATTTTTCGCCGCCACCCAGAACCCGCAGGGCGGTGGTGCGGTTGTCGAAGCCCCAGGTAATTGTGGTAGGGGCCCATGCTCCTTCCACCAGTCGTTTGTAACTGTTGATGGTCGGTGCGATCATGGGCAGCATAAAGGGCAGGCAATGCAGCTGGCCGGCGATATAACTTTCCATCAGGTCGCTGATACCCACGGCATGGTTGCTCCCCGCAAAGAGGTTGGTTTTCTTGTCGGCGGTCCAGAGGCTCTGGTGAACGTGACCACTGCAGCCCGCGAGGTGCTCACTAAACTTGGCCATAAAGGTGGGCAGGATGCCGAAGCGGTGACCGATCTCCCTGACGCCGGATTTGAAAAGGACGGCGCGATCGGCGGCTTCCGTAATATCTGCGTATAGTATGGCTGCTTCGTACACTCCCGGACCGGTCTCGGTATGGATGCCCTCAATCGGCACACCGAAGGCGGTGAGCTCATCAAAGAGTGCGTGAAAGAAGCCACCGTGTTGTGAGGCCCTGAGCATTGAATAACCAAACATGCCCTGGCTCAGCGGTTTCAGGTCGCGGAACTTTTTGCTGTGAAGTTCTTCGCTGCTGTTGACAAAGTTGTACCATTCAAACTCCTGTGAAAAAAAACAGGAATAGCCCAGGGCTTCCGCTTCGCCCCTGATCCGCTTCAGCAGGCTGCGCGGGCAGATCGCCTTTGCGTCGGCGTCTCCGTCACCCACATCGGCGAGAAAAAAAGGAACCTGGTTATCCCAGGGTATCCGGCGAAGCGTGGCCGGATCAATTACTGCATTCAGGTCCGGGTAACCCGTGTGCCATCCGGTGAAGGCGGAATTGTCATAGGCAAGATCGGCGCTGTCCCAGCCAAAAATTACATCGCAGAAGCCAAAGCCCTTTTCGAGTATGGATTTGAATTTCTCGAAACTGATCATCTTCCCTCTCAGCACGCCATCGATGTCGGTCACCGCCAGTTTCACCTTGCGGCAGTCTTCGTTTTCCAACTGCCGGAGCACCTCGTCTTCAGATCGTCGCTTTTGCATCGGGATTGTTTTTGACAAAATAATGAAAACAGATATATGACAAGAAAAGGATCGAGAAATAGATGAGAGCGAGGATGAGATTCAGGGTCGCCATGGCGATCAGGCTCACGGAAGCGATGACCAATGCAATGATCGGAAAAGCCGGGTAGAAGGGCACTTTGAAGGGCCGCTCTAAATCCGGCTCTTTTTTGCGGAGAGAAAGGATGGTGATAGTGGCGATGATGTAGATGGACAGTGCCCCGAAGCAGGCCATGATGATGATCTCTCCGGTTTTCCCGGTGAGAAGGGCAACAATGCCGGCCACCATGTTCGCAACCAAAGCATTTGCCGGTGTCTTGTATTTCGCGTTGACTTTTCCAAGGACTTTGGGAATAAACCCTACCCGACCGAATTCAAAGGTGGCCCTTCCGGCAGCGAGGATGATGCCGTGGAAAGAAGCGACCAGACCCATGAGGCCGATGGTGATCAGCAGGTGGTACATCCATCCCTCATTGCCCGTGATCTTTCCGAGTGCCAGGGGTAAGGGTGAATCAGAAGTGGTAGACTCTCCCGGTATGGGGTAGACGATGGCCTCCCAACCGGCGACACCTACGGAGGAAACGAAGGTGAGGACACAAAGGATGATCAGCGTTCCCAACGCCGACCCGAAACCCTTGAGAACGTTCTTTTGCGGATTGATGGTTTCCTCCGCCACGTTGGCAACGCCTTCCAGCCCAAGAAAAAACCAGATGGCAAAAGGAATTGATGCCCAAACACCGACCCAGCCATTGGGTAGCGGATTGGCAACAAGGTGCTTCATTTGAAAATGGGGTAGAGTAATTCCCGCAAAAAGGAGCAATTCAAAAACCGCGAAAATAGTAATGATGAGTTCGAAGGCCGCAGCTGCCCTTATGCCCGAGATGTTCAGGGCGGTAAAAAGCAGGTAGGCCGTGATGGCGATGGCCGTTACGGGTATGGCAGGAAAAAATATATGAAAATATGCGCCAATGGCTGCCGCAATTGCGGGTGGCGCGAAGACGAATTCGATGATCTGGGCCATGCCGGCGATGAATCCAAGGTCCTTTCCAAGCGCGCGCGTGGCATAGTCGAAGACGCCTCCCGCTTTTGGTATGGCACATGCCAGCTCGGTGTAGGAAAAAGTGAAGGTTACATACATCAGGATGATCAGCAGCGTTGCCAGGGCGAGGCCACCGGTACCTCCTTTTTCGAGGCCGAGGTTCCATCCGAAATACATGCCCGAGATCACATATCCGACCCCAAGTCCCCACAACATCAAGGGGCCAAGCGATCGGGTAAGTTGTCCTGAATTATTGTCGGTTGGAACATCAATCATGGGAAAATAAAAATAGGGAAAACAGCGTGTATTAGTTTAACTTAACAATACGGGACGTGAGGTAATAATTTGTCCTTTTGTTGAATTATTACCACAGATAAATTTCATTTCTTCAACGCGTCAATTTAACATATTCTCTAATCCTTGTGGGGCGGGCGTTTAAGGAATTTGAAAATTATCTAAAATATGGCACAAATATTTAAGAATAATAGACGTCTCACAAATACATTGTAGGAGACAAAGCTACGGCTCTAACGATTGAAATTGCGGTCCACCTGCTCTTAACAGGTCAACCGCAAAAAGGCACGGGATCGTCAACAAAAGGTTGGATATCCAGATTGCATTATCATAATCCAAATACCATTCATTATGTCAACCACAAAGAAAACACCCAAAGAAAAGGCAGAAGAAGTAAAGAAGGCAGAACCGGCTATGAACAGGTCAGGTGAAAATGACAACAGAGGGAAGAACGAAAAACAGGCCGGCAAATCCAGAAGGGTGAATTATGTTGTGAAGGATCTTCCGATTTATTAGGAAGACGTGGTGCGCCCTGAATTCCCGCCTTACTTCATCATTGTCGGTTCCGGACAATAAATCCACTGCTTTTTAGCGGTGGATTTTTTTATACCATAAAAAAATGCTGGCTGCTTTCTGATCGCGAAAAGTTCACTTTGGAACTTTGCATGAAATATCGATCACTTCGAGGAGCTTTCTAATACTACGTTCTTCTGTTTGTTTTCAGTTTTCTTGTATTCCACAAGTGCTTTCTCGAGGCAATCCATGGCGCGCGAAATATTTTCGGTATTCAGCACGTATGCGAGACGCACCTCATTCTTTCCCAGTCCGGGTGTTGCATAAAACCCGGAAGCGGGAGCCAGCATTACCGTCTCGTTGTTCAGCGTAAATTTCTCCAGCAACCACTGGCAGAACAAATCCGCATCATCAATCGGCAGGCGGGCAATGGCATAAAATGCGCCGCCCGGATTCGGACAAAATACTCCCGGCATGGAATTCAGTCTTTCTACCATCAGGTCGCGACGGTCCTGGTATTCCTTCCTGGTGCCATCGAAATAATTGTGCGGAAGGTCTACCGCGGCCTCCGCGAGTATCTGCGCAAAGGTTGGGGGACTCAGTCTCGCCTGGGCGAATTTCATCGAAGCGGCAACCAGGCCCTTGTTTTTGGAGATCAGCGCCCCGAGCCTGCCGCCGCAGGCACTGTATCTCTTGGAAATCGTGTCAAGCAGTACCACGTGTTGATCCAGTCCTTCCAGCTGCATCGCGCTGAAATGTGTTCCCTGGTAACAGAACTCGCGGTAGGCTTCGTCGGAGAAAAGGAAGAGGTCGTGACGGAGCACGATGTCTTTCAACACTTCCAGTTCGGCCTTCGAATACAGGTAACCGGTAGGATTGTTGGGGTTGCAGATCATGATCGCCCTCGTCTGGGGGCCGATGGCTTTTTCAAAATCTTCGGGTGAGGGCAGAGCGAAACCATTGTCGATATAGGAGGTAACGGGTTTCACTAAAACGCCTGCCTCGGTAGCAAAACCGGAATAATTTGCATAAAAGGGTTCGGGAATGATCACCTCATCGCCAGCGTCAAGACAACCCAGGAGGCTAAAAAGTATGGCTTCGGAACCGCCGGTGGTGACGATGATCTGATTGTGATCCACCGTGATGCCGTTTTGGGCATAGTAGCTCACCAGTTTGCGGCGGTAACTTTCGTTGCCGGCGCTGTGGCTATATTCTAAAACTTTGAAATCGGAGTGACGGACCGCATCGAGTATCGCTTTAGGCGTTTCGATATCGGGTTGCCCGATGTTGAGGTGGTAGACCTTTGTACCGCGGGCCTTTGCTGCTTCTGCAAAGGGAACAAGTTTGCGTATCGGCGAGGCCGGCATCTGCTCCCCGCGGTTGCTGATTTGTGGCATGAAGCAAAGGAACGAAAATCTTAAAAGTGAAAGGCTTAAAAGTTGATGGTTTCACGCAAAGCCTGTCTGCCGTAGGCAGGGCGCGGGAAAGTGAGAGGATTTCACGCAAAGCGAAGAAGGTATCACGCAAAGTCGCGGAGCCGCCTTCGGCAGACGCGAAGGCGCAAGAAAACACTTCTTTTTGCGCCTTTGCGAATTCTTTGCGCCCTGCCTACGGCAGACAGGCTTTGCGTGAAATCTTTAAGTTTATTTCTTGGTCGCTGCAAATTTCGCATAGGCATCCGCAGTCAGCACTTCCCCTTTAATGGTAATCTGGGTAGGTGCTTCGGCGCCGGCCACCTTAACGGTGATCTGCTTGTTGAAAGTACCCGCTGCAGCGGCATTGAAACCGGCAGTGATCTTGTCTTCCTTGCCTTTGCCTACCGGAGCCTGGGGCCAGGTGGGTGTGGTGCAACCGCAAGAAGCAACAGCACTTTCTACAACCAGCGGTTTGTCGCTGGCGTTGGTGAACTTGAAGTCGTGAGTAACGGGAACACCTTGTTTGATCTTGCCGAAATCGTAAACGGATTCAGAAAACTTCATCAGGTCTTCAGCTTTCTTTGACTGCGCGAACACGCCCGCGGAAATTAACAATACCGATAAAGCAAGGAACATTGATTTCATACTTCTATTGATTTACTTGTTTGATAGCAGATAAAGACGCATTAACGGGAGCCGAAGTTGTCGGGGTTGAAAAAACCTCCCCGGTAATCACCAGGACCTTCGTATGTGAACCACCATAGCTGATGGTGATGTTTTTGGTAAAACGACCCTCCGCCGCAGCGTTGAAACCCACCTTCACCACCGAGGCGGCCCCGGCCTGGATCGGTGCCACGGACCATTCGGGACTGGTACAGCCACAGGAGGCCATCACATTGTCCAGCTTCAGGGGAGTCTTGCCAGCATTCCTGATGATAAAGTCATAGGTCACCGGCCTTCCCTGCGGAATGCTGCCAAAATCATGACTTGTTTCTTTGAGTTCCAGCACTTCAGTAACAACTTTTGCCTTTTTCTGGGCATAGCCACCAAAGGCCAAAAGGGTGAGGAGAAGGGGAAAGATCAGCCTTTGAATCATGTGCCGGGATTGATGCTTTAAAATTACTCCTAAAACGTCCGCCATGCCAATTAATTTTAATTTTTAAAGCATTTTTTAACGGACAGGCCAATAGTCAAAATTCCTTAGGTTTGCGACATGGACAAGGTTGAAAACATCCCTTCAACGGAAACCGGCAAACTGTCTTTTAACACTTTTCGCGAGGAAGTGCTTCAGGACTACCGGGTTTGCTGTGAAAGCCGGGAAGCCAGCCTGCTGGGTCGCAAGGAAGTGCTTACCGGCAAGGCCAAGTTTGGCATTTTCGGCGATGGCAAGGAGGTAGCCCAGGTGGCTGCATCCAAGTTTTTCCAACCTGGCGACCTTCTCTCGGGCTATTACCGCGACCAGACCATCGGTTTTGCCACCAGGCAGGCCTCCATGGAAGAATTCTTCTCCCAGATGTATGCCGACCCGGATACTTCCCACGAGCCCCACAGCTCGGGCAGGAACATGAATGCCCATTTCTCCACTCCCATCGTAGACAAAGACGGAGAATGGCTTGACCTGGTCAACCGGAAGACGATTGCCGCCCCACTGGCGCCAACCGCCGCGCAAATGCCCCGGGCGCTGGGCCTGGCATTCGCCTCGAAATTGTTCCGTCACAACCCCGAACTCAAGAACCTTACCCGCTTGAGTGACAACGGCAATGAGATCTGCTTCTGTACCATCGGCGATGCCTCCACTTCAGAAGGTCATTTCTGGGAAACCGTCAACGCAGCGGGGGTGCTGCAAGTGCCCCTGGCGATCTTTGTCTGGGACGATGGCTATGGCATATCGGTCCCCAAGGAAATTCAGACTACAAAGGGTTCCATCTCGGAGGCCATCCGCGGAATGCAGAAAAAAGAAGGCACCAATGGTGTTCATATCTATAAAGTGAAAGCCTGGGATTATGCCGGCATGTGCGAAGTATTCGAACAGGCACTGCGGGAGATGAGAAGAACACATGTGGCTGCCGTCTTTCACGTGGAAGAGATGACCCAACCCCAGGGTCATTCCACTTCGGGTAGCCATGAACGGTATAAATCACCAGAGCGTCTCGAATGGGAACGGGAATGGGATTCGAATAAGAAGTTCCGGGAATGGTTACTGGCCAATGCGCTGGCCAGCGAAGAGGAACTGGTCAACATTGAAACCGCAGCCAAGGCCTATGTAAAGAAAAGTCGCCAGGCGGCCTGGTCCAGGTATGTCGAGGGCATTACTCCCCAGTTGCAAAAGGCGGGGTCGATCCTGGAAGATTTTGTCAATCAGGGCCGGGACATTAGCGGCGATATCGCCAAGGCCATCAAAACGCTGACTCCCAATCGCGAACCCACGCGCCGCGACGTGCTCAAAGCACTTCACACGGCCATCCTCACCGCGGGCGATGCGGTTGGTGCTGAAGAACTCCGCGACTATTACCAGGAACTCAAGACAGAAGGCTACGCATTATATACCACTCATCTTTATGATGAATCCCCGAAAAGCCCGCTGTTGGTCAAAACCAATGAGCTTCAGTATTCAGCGGACGCAGTTAATCTGAATGGTTATGAGATCATCAATAAATACTTCGACGAACTCTTTGCCCATAACCAAACGGTCATCGCCTTCGGCGAAGACGTGGGTAAGATAGGTGACGTCAACCAGGGTTTTGCCGGCCTGCAACAGAAATTCGGCAGTCACCGGATCTTCGACACCGGTATCCGCGAGATCACTATCGTGGGCCAGGCCATCGGCATGGCGATGCGCGGACTCAGACCGATCGCCGAGATCCAATACCTCGACTATATATTATACGGACTGCAGACCCTGAGCGACGACGCGGCCTGTATGAGTTGGCGCACGAAGGGCCGGCAGTGCTGTCCCTTTATCATCCGTTCACGCGGCCATCGCCTGGAAGGAATCTGGCACAGTGGGTCGCCCATGGGACTCATGCTCCACTCCCTCCGTGGGATGCACATCTGCGTGCCCAGGAATATGGTGCAGGCAGCCGGGTTATACAACACCTTACTGGGGGAAATGACCCGGCCATCATGGTGGAATCATTGAATGGATACCGCATAAAAGAAAAACTGCCTTCCAACCTGATCGACTACCGTGTTGCCCTCGGTCAGCCGGAGATCATCCGCGAGGGTTCGGACATTACCATAGTTTCCTACGGATCAACACTCCGCATTGTAGAGGAAGCCTGCAGGATTTTGGAAAAACAAAATATCAGCGGAGAGATCATCGATGTGCAAACCCTGCTTCCCTTCGACCTCAATCATTCCATCGTGGAATCCCTGAAGAAGACCAACAGGATCCTCTTCGTCGATGAAGACGTGCCCGGTGGCGCCGCGGGATACATGTTTAATATGGTGATGGAAAAACAGGATGGTTACCGCTGGCTCGATGTATCCCCAAGGACCATCACTGCCCAGGCGCACCGGCCCAGTTATGGCAGCGACGGAGATTATTTCAGCAAACCCAATACTGAAGAGATCGTTGACGCGATCATGGAGATGATGAACGAATAAGTATTACTGGAGGTTGTGAAATACCTTCTGAACGTCATCGTCCTGTTCAAGTTTGTCAACCAGTTTCAGCACTTCCTGTGCGTGCTCTTCGGGCAAAGACACGGTTACAGTTGGTATCCATTCCACTTCCGCGGTGATCGGCGTGATGTGTTTTTCTTCCAGGGCTTTTTGCATGTTGCCGAAGTCACCAAACGCAGAGCGCATGATGATGACGGTCTCCTCGTTGTCGCCCGTGCCTTCTCCCATCTCTTCCAGGCCGGCATCGATCAGTTCCAGTTCGAGGTCGTCGATATTGATCCCCTCGGGTTTCAGTTTGAACACACCCATTTTTTTGAATTGAAAACTTACGCTTCCACTGTTTCCAATAGATCCATGTCCCTTGTTGAAATGTGAGCGCAGATTGGCTACGGTGCGAGTGGGGTTGTCGGTGGCAGTTTCAACCATGATAGCAACGCCATGCGGTGCATATCCCTCGTAAAGCATCTCTTCGAAATCTGCCATTTCTTTCCCGGAGGCGCGTTTGATAGCGGCTTCCACCCTGTCCTTGGGCATATTAACGCTGCGGGCATTCTGCATGCAGCGACGGAGCGCCGGGATTTATCGATGGGTCGGGTCCCCCGGCTTTGACAGCAATGGCGATTTCCTTTCCAATTCTCGAGAACTGCTTTGCCATCTTGTCCCAGCGGGCGAACATGGTGGCTTTCCTTACTTCAAATATGCGACCCATAGCGATTTTATTTCTGTACGGCAGACCTGTTCTTAAAAAAGAGCTGCAAGTAAAGAAGAATATGCAAAAGAGAAAAAACCAGTGTGAAATAAAAGAGACCCACGTCCTTGCTGTCGTTGGAATGATGGATAAGAGCCACCACGATCAGTACCACCAACAGGGAAAGCCCGGTCAGCGAAACGATCCTCTTGGATCTTGCATGTGTCGCGGGAAGGTGGTCGGAGAGATGGCTCTTCTTTATACCATAATATATGTATACGTCGAGGCCGATCATCATCCATACCATCAACCTGATCCAGGTGTCGAGCGGCAGGAAGACCATCATAAACAGGCAGGTGAATATTCCAAGGATCGGGATCAGGGGCACCAATGGTGTTCTGAACGCCCGGGGTACATCCGGATGTTTCACTCTCAGTACCCATACGCCGATACAAACCAGGATGAAGGCGAATAGGGTGCCGATACTGGTCATCTCACCCACCACTCTTGCGGGCACGAAGGCGGCAAAGAGGCTGACGAAGATCATGAACAAGGTGCTGGACTTGGCGGGTGTCCTGAATTTCGGATGCACCTGGTGGAATATCGGTGGCAGAAGGCCATCCTTGCTCATAGAGAAGAATACTCTCGACTGACCCAGCAGCATCACCAGGATTACCGACGAATATCCGCCGAGGATCGCAATGACGATCGCGCGGTTCAGCCAGGGATAATCCGGATGGATAACACCGGCAGCATCTGGTGATCCCATTTTTTCAATCGCCACGGCAACTGGTGCGATGCCGTCCTTTCCTGCAAATGATGTGTAACTGGTGACTCCGGTCATCACGTGCGCGAAAAGAATGTATAGTATGGTGCAGATCAGCAATGAGCCGAGTATTCCCAGGGGCATGTCGCGCTTGGGATTTTTTGCTTCCTGCGCGGCCGTCGACACCGCGTCGAAGCCAATGTAGGCAAAGAAGACGATGGCAGCCGCGCGGATGATGCCGCTAAACCCGAAGTCGTCCAAATTCGCCTTCATTGGGTGGAATGTAAGGAATATAATTGTCGTTGTTAATGTACTTCCAACCCAGGAAAATGAAAATGAGAACGACAGAAACCTTCACAGCAACGATCACCGCATTCACCTTGGCGCTCTCGCTTGTTCCTTTGATCAACAGGAGGCTCAGGAGTACAACAATAAAGACGGCGGGAGGTTGATCATCCCTCCGTCCAAGGGCCCTGCTGTTAATTTGGGTGGAAGATGTATATCAAAGCCTTCGAGGAACTTCACGAGGTAGCGGCTCCAGCTGATAGCGACAGTTGCGGCGCCTACAGCATATTCAAGTACAAGATCCCATCCGATCACCCAGGCGATAAATTCACCCATTGTAGCATAAGAATAAGTATAGGCGCTTCCTGCAACAGGGATCATCGATGCGAACTCAGCATAACATAAACCAGCAAACGCACATCCGAGTGCGGCGACAATAAAGGAGATGGTGATGGCCGGTCCGGCATTTGTTGCCGCCGCGAGGCCGGTAATGGAAAATAAACCAGCACCGATGATGGCACCAATTCCAAGCAAAACCAGTGAACTGGCAGTGAGCGATTTTTTGAGGCCCTTCTCCGTATCTGCTGCCTCTGCCATTAATTGATCAAGCGGTTTCTTAACAAATAAACTCATACTTAATGGTGATGTTTGGTTGATGTAGAAGCGAGCAAATAAAAAAATGAGGCAGGGAAGATATATATTATATTGCACAATTATCATCGGCTGTATCATGAAAAAAGGCAACCGGCTTACTCTTTACATCGTTTTGGCACTGGTGGCCGGCATCATTACAGGGTTCATTTTAAGTGAGAATTTTAACTCATCTGAACTCGAAAAAATAACGGATCCTTTCACCGTCCTGCCAGAAGTTTTTCTGCGGCTGATCAAAATGATCGTCGCACCGCTGGTATTTTTTACCCTGGTGGTAGGTGTTGCGAAACTCGGCGACATGAAAGCCGTGGGAAGAATTGGTGGCAAGACACTCCTTTGGTTTGTTTGTGCATCCCTGTTGAGTCTGTTGCTAGGCATGTTGCTGGTGAATATATTTCAACCCGGCATTGCGATGCACTTGCCCATACCTGACAGTCATGCCGCAGACATGATCGGCAAATCCGCCCTCGGCTTCCGGGAATTCCTGCACCACGTGTTTCCCACCAGTGTGGTTGACGCTATGGCCCGCAATGAGATCCTGCAAATCGTCGTCTTCTCATTATTCTTTGGCGTCGCCACCGCCGCGATCGGGGAACCCGGACAGGCGATCATCAAGGCCTTTGACGCCATTGCACATGTAATCCTGAAGATCACCGGCTATGTGATGAATCTTGCACCGCTGGCGGTCTTTGGAGCGATGACTGCCATCGTGGCCAAACAGGGGCTGAGCATCCTTAGAACCTATTCCATCTTTATCGCCGAGTTCTATTTAGGTCTTCTGCTGCTCTGGGCCCTGCTGATCACCGCCGGCTGGTTTGTAGTGCGGTCGAGGATATTCAAGCTGATCAGGAGATTGCGCGAACCCGTGCTGCTTGCCTTTACCACCTCCAGCAGTGAAGCCGCCTTCCCTAAGACCCTGCTCGAACTCGAGCGGTTTGGCTGCAAGGACAAGATCGTTAGCTTCGTGCTCCCGTTGGGCTATTCTTTCAACCTCGATGGCAGTATGATGTACATGACCTTTGCCTCTCTGTTTGTCGCCCAATCGTATAATATCGACCTCCCCATCGGCACCCAGCTGAGTATGCTGCTCGTGTTGATGCTTACCAGTAAAGGCATTGCGGGTGTGCCGAGGGCCTCCCTGGTGGTTATCGCCGGAACCCTTTCTACCTTTAAAATTCCCGAAGCCGGTCTGGCCCTCCTGATCGGCATCGACCCGCTGCTCGACATGGGCAGGAGCGCTACCAATGTGATCGGCAACAGCGTAGCTACTGTTGTGGTGAGCAAATGGGAGAATGCGCTAGAAAATCAGGAGGAAATACCAAACTTTACAGTATCCAAGTAATCAAATATGTTTCTACTCGACGCTTTTAATTGGACCCAATTATTACAACCACAGTTTTATATAGACAATGGCGGGTTGTGGCTTGTGCTTTTCATCATCTTTGCTGAAACGGGCCTGTTCGCAGGCTTCTTCCTGCCGGGGGACTCCCTGCTCTTTGTGTCAGGGATCTTCAGCACCCCATTGGCCGCTTCTTTCTATGACACAGGCAACGATTTCCTGAACCTGTTGATGATCATCGTGCTTACTTCCATAGCCGGGATTCTTGGGAACACACTGGGTTATTGGTTTGGGCGAAGGATTGGTCCGGCGATGTTCACCTGGAAAGACAGGTTCCTGTTCAAGCAGCACTATCTTTATCAGGCCAAGGAATTCTACGACAAGCACGGCGGTGGCGCGGTTGTGTTTGCGAGGTTCCTGCCGGTGATCCGCACCTTTGCGCCTATTGTAGCAGGCATCGTGAACATGGACAGGAAGAAATTCGGGTTTTATAATATCGTGGGCTGCATTGCCTGGACGACCTCCATGCTGGCTGGTGGTCACTACCTGCAAAGACTGTTCATGGAGCAGTTCAACTACGACCTGAAGGAACATCTTGAGATCATCGTGCTGGGTATCGTTGTTGTCACAACGGGACCTGTGCTGATAAAAATCTTTTTCGGTAAAAAGAAAGATCCAGCTGAACCGCTTAATTCTTCTGAATAATGACGAATAAGAATTACGGGATCATTTCGATTCCCGTTATCGTTGCCGCTTTAGGTTATTTTGTTGACATCTATGACTTGTTGCTCTTCACCATAGTGCGCGAACCCAGTCTGCGCGCACTTGGTGTTATCGATTCGGGCATGTTGGCGGCGAGCACCCAGATCATCAATTGGCAGATGGTGGGTTTGCTTCTCGGTGGCATCGCGTGGGGCATAATGGGTGATAAAAAAGGAAGGCTGAGTGTGTTGTTTGGTTCCATCGTGCTGTACTCACTGGCCAATTTTCTTACCGCTTATGTCACTACCATCAATGAATATGCCTGGGCGAGATTTGCTGCAGGGCTCGGCCTGGCTGGAGAGCTGGGCGCAGGCATCACTCTGGTGAGCGAGCTGCTTCCCAAAAACAAAAGAGGTATCGGCACCTCCCTGGTTGCAGGGATTGGGCTCTTTGGCGCCGTCTTCGCCTACTTCACTTTCGAATTCACCGGCAAGGACTGGCGTCTCTGCTACCAGATTGGCGGAGTACTTGGTATCCTGTTGTTGCTTCTTCGCGTAAGCGTTGCCGAAAGTGGCATGTTCAAAGATCTTAAGAGCCATGCAGGGGTGCAGCGGGGAAATTTCCTGATGTTCTTTCAGAACAGCGAACGATTTCGAAAATATATTCTGGCGATACTAATAGGATTGCCCACCTGGTATGTCATCGGCATCCTGGTCAATTACAGCAACCGTTTTGCCAAGAGTTTTTATGAAGGATCTGCTGTGGACAGCGGCAGGTCCATTATGTACGCCTATACCGGCATCGCCATCGGCGACATCGCCATTGGTTTTGTGAGCCAGTATTTCAAAAGCAGGCGCAAGGCCCTTTATATCTTCTACGGACTGACAATTTTATCCGTGATTCTTTTCTTCAGCCCGCTGAATAATGGGGATGGCACGATGTATGTGATCTGCGCCTCATTGGGTTTCAGTACAGGATTCTGGGCGATCTTCGTTACGATGGGCGCTGAACAGTTTGGCACGAATCTGAGGGCCACCGCAGCAACCACCATTCCGAATATGGTAAGAGGTTCCCTACCGCTGCTGAATATTCTGTTCATGGATTTCTTCCAGGAAAAGCTCGCCTGGAACATCACCCGCAGTGGTGTAGTCACGGGTATAGTGGCGATCTCCCTGGGATTGATGGCGGTGTATTTCACAACCGAAACTTTTCACAAAGACTTAAACTATGTAGAATAATGAAATTCCTGGTGATCCGCTTTTCCTCCATCGGCGACATTGTACTCGCTTCCCCGGTGCTGAGGTGTCTCAAAAAGCAGATCGCCACTTCGGAGGTTCATTTTCTCACGCGGACCAGTTTCAAAGCAGTCACCGAGGGCAATCCCTATGTGGACCGTTTCTTTTATTTTGACAAGGATATTCATGCGGTCATTGAAGATCTCAAACAGGAAGACTATGATTATGTGATCGACCTCCATAATAATTTCCGCTCTAACCAGGTGAAGAAGGCCTTGGGAAAGAAATCGCATACCATTGACAAACTCAACTTCGAAAAATTCCTGCTCACGCGACTGCATGTCGATCGGATGCCCGGCAGGCACATCACCCTCAGGAGCCTTGATACGGTGGCGCCATTTGGCGTGAAGGACGATGGTGGCGGACTGGATTATTTTATTCCGGACAAGGATGTGGTGCGGGAGTCGGACATACCAACTTCTCACCTGGCCGGTTACATCGCCATCGTCATCGGCGCTTCCTATCACACCAAGAAATTACCCGTCCACAAGCTGATTGCACTTTGCACGGCCGTCAATCATCCCATCATTTTATTGGGAGGAAAGGAAGACAGGATGCATGGTGAGCTGGTGACAGCGACCAACAAACCCAAGATTTACAATGCGTGCGGAAAATTCAGTCTTAATGAATCGGCTGACCTGGTGCGCAGGGCCAAACTGGTGATCTCCAATGACACGGGCCTGCAGTACATCGCTTCTGCTTTCAGGAAGCCCACGCTGGCCATCTGGGGGAGCACTTCGCCAAGACTGGATGTTGAACCATATTATGGGTCGATTTATCTCAATACGATCTCAGAATCGCCATATGAAAACATCCTGGTGCCGGGGCTGACCTGCCAGCCCTGCAGCAAGTATGGAAACAAAAAATGTCCGCTCGGACATTTTAAATGCATGGAACTTCAGGATATCAGCTACATCGTTCAAAGGATCAATTACCGATTAGGGAGGTGAGCCTGATCGCTGCTTTTCTATCCCCATATCTCATTCAGTTCCGTTAACACAACAGGATAACCGTCTGTAACCACGATACTGTGCTCGTGCTGTACTACAAAGCCGCCTTTGTTACCGACAAGTGTCCAGGCATCGGCTGTTTCAACAGCTAATGTTGACATTGTGGAGATAAAGGTTTCGATAGCGACAACGCTGTGTTTTTTGAATCTCCTCCTGTCGTACCGGTCTTTATAGTTGAGGATATTATCTGGTGCTTCGTGCAGGCTTCGGCCGACCCCATGCCCGCCCAGGTTTTTTATCACCTTAAACCCGGATGACCTGGCCTCCGATTCGATCAGGTGCCCTATGTCGGCGATGCGGACGCCACCTTTGATCTGACCGATTGCCTTTAGCAAAATTTCTTTCGATCTGTTGACCAGTTTTTGATGCTGATGATGATCGGTCCCGAGGACAAATGAACCACCATTGTCGGCCCAGAAATCATTGAGCTCTGCGGAAACGTCAATATTTACCAGGTCACCTTCCTGTAAGATTTTTTTTTCAGACGGAACACCATGGGCAATTTCATTGTTGACACTAATGCAGGTCCAGCCAGGAAAGTTATAGGTAAGATGTGGTGCGGATCTGGCCCCGAGTTCATTGAGGATACTTCCGCCATAGTCGTCGAGTTCCCTGGTCGTCATTCCGGGTCGCGCATAGTCTCTCATCTCTTTCAGGGTTATAGCCACTGCCTCACCCGCCTTTTTCATTCCGGTCAATTCAGCTTCGTTGTTGATGGACATGTTAATTGGATTATTTATCCGGGAACTGATTGATATGCGAATTCCTGGATTATCGAAGTTAGAAAAACTTACGCATCATGTCTTACAACAGTTACATATTACAAATCGTGGAAATATCAATCGCCCTGGCAATCCTTCGGTTAAGATTACATGACTCAAGTGAAGTGGACATAAAAAAGGGACATAGAATCCGATTCATTGTCCCTTCCAGATATATATTAATTTAATCTATGCAGGCAAGGCGCTCAGCACATCATTCATGCTTCGGACGGCTTCTGCACTTTTTTTGAAGAGCTCTTTTTCGTCCGCGTTCAGTTTGAAGTCGAGGATCTTCTCCCATCCATTTTTTCCGAGGATCACGGGCACGCCCAGACAGATATCCTTCTGGCCGTATTCACCTTCCAGGGACACGCAGCAACTGAAAAGTTTCTTTTCATCGCGAAGGATCGCTTCTACCATGGCTGCACCTGCTGCGCCTGGGGCATACCATGCTGAGGTGCCGATCAGTTTGGTAAGCGTTGCACCACCGACCATGGTGTCGGCAACAATTTGTTTTTGCTGGTCGGCACTGAGGAAGTCGGAAACCGGTGCGCTGTTCCAGGTAGCGTGGCGGATCAGTGGAATCATCGTTGTGTCGCCATGGCCACCGATTACCAATGCGTTCAGGTCAGCCGGGCTGGCACCGAGGTGGTGGCTCAGCTGGTAACGGAAGCGTGCGCTGTCGAGGGCGCCGCCCATGCCTATGATTTTATGCTTTTCCAGACCGGTGGATTTCAGGGCCAGGTAGGTCATCGTATCCATCGGGTTGCTTACCACTATAATAATGGTGTCGGGAGAGTGTTTCAGGATGTTCTCGGCCACACCTTTTACGATGCCGGCATTCACGCCAATTAATTCTTCGCGGGTCATCCCAGGTTTGCGGGGCAGGCCTGAAGTGATAACCACTACATCACTGCCCGCAGTTTTTGAATAGTCGCTAGTAGATCCGGTGATTTTTGTGTCGAAGCCCAGCAGGGCGGCGGTCTGCATCATGTCCTGGGCCTTGCCCTCGGCCACGCCTTCCTTGATATCAAGCAGAACCAGTTCGCTTACCAATTCCTTACGCGCGATATTGTCGGCACAGGTTGCGCCCACGGCACCCGCGCCCACTACAGTAACTTTCATCTGAAATGCTGTTTAGAATGAATGAATATTTATGGCCCGCGAAGTTAGGTTATTTCGCTTCGTCCATAATACCATTCTTCACTGCATACATCACCAGGCCAGCCATTGATTTGGCGCCCGTTTTTGTTTTCAGCTTGTCGCGGATCGCCTCCACTGTACGTGGACTGATCTCTACGATGTCGGCAATTTCCTTAGTAGTTTTTTCTTCGCACATCAGCCGAAGTACGCGTAGTTCTTTCTCGGAAAGATCCGCTTCGGGGATGCCGAATGAATCGGTCCTTTTGGTGCGCAGGCCGGTGAGGAGTGCCTTATTGGTAAGTTCATTGAAGAAAAATTCGTTTTCGTGGCAGGTCTTTATCGCTTCATAGATCGTCTCGGAGTCGGAATTTTTGGTGAGATAGCTGTTGGCGCCGATCTCCATAAGTTTCGATATCATCGAGTGATCGTTGTGCATCGAAAGGATGATTACTTTGGCGTCGGGCCTGATTTTACGGATTTCGGGAAGGGTTTGAATGCCATCCATGATCGGCATCTGAATATCCAACAGGATAACGTCTGGCTCGATATGTTTCAGTAAATTAAGTAGTTGCATGCCATTGTCGGCCTCAGCTATGAGTTCTACATCCTTCTTGATCGAGAGTGCTGTTCTTACGCCGGCCCGGAAAAGAGCATGGTCATCGGCGATTGCTACTTTGATCGTTTTTCCTGTTTCCTGGTACTTCATCGGGGTTTTTCTTTTAAGACTGAATAGTATAAGACCCCACAAGATGGTATATTTTCATGATACTTACTATAGGAAAACTACTATGTCGCACAGATAGGAAAACTACGGCATTGGGGATTGTCCACACGATGGAAAGAGGTTATTCGGGTAATTTGGTAGTACAATAACTATGGGAATTACGCTCACGCGGGTAAATTCCGAACGAGAATAATCAGGTGATACTGCTCTTGTCCACATAGTTATCCACAACTATATTTGACATATTAGTTGATTGACCGAAAGTTATTAACATCCAATGTCCTAAACCGTCCAGAAGAAATTGTCAATCCAATGTTACCCCGTTTTTGTTAAGGCTCGACGTCAATCAACTTACTATGATCCGTATCCTAAGGGAACTATAGCTCTGATTATTCAATTATCCTCCGAAAGTCCAATCCAAAAATCCAGTATCATCCGATCCAATCCCTATTGATGAACCAGACCCGGTAAAGATCTGTGCGTCACGTAATTAACCTGCTTCCCAGCCTTTTGGCCGCTGAGGCAGGTTTTTTTGTTGCCGTCAATGGCACCAGATGGCTGCAAATTTTCCCGGTTAGACATAGTTTATGGGCCCTGCCTTTTTTATTTTGGCAAGGCCCCTGGATAATTGTAAATTCCATTAGGCGGTGGGCGAACCATTTCCTCCAATTTTCTTTTATGACCATTATTGAATTTACGGGCTTGGACGACCTCGACAAGGTGACTGCCATAATGCAGTATGGTCATTTGATCGCGCAACACGCTGAGGAGAATTCAAGGGTATTTTTTTACCGGGTAGACGGGTTTTATGTGTCGGCCACTTACAGCCTGCCAAATGACCTGCTCACCGGAATTTGTTGTTTCCAGGAGGATAACCAGGAACAACTGCACTTTCATAACAAACTGACCGCCATCCATCCTGCCGAAAGGAACTATTCCACTCCTGATGCCTGAGAAGGCCACTTTCTTCCATTATTCTATTCGAGGTGTTTTCATCGGTGGTCCTGACCTGCGCGTGATCGCGCTTCAGGTTTCGATTTCCGTGAGAGCTCTCACGCAATGCATTTAGTTTCTGCCACTTAAAACAAATTCGTTTTTTTCTCACCAGAATACCGTGGGAATACGTAGCGGCGGACTGAATGGTTAGAATAATTTAGGCAAACGTTCAAAGCGCGAATCATGATAGAGTATTTTGCTAAAAATTTTTATACTGTCCCAGTTCAAATAATTCTGAATCTAATATTCATCATTGCTTCTATAATCAATTTTAGAAAACTGACTACATTAAAAATTCTACTGCCATACGCCATAGTGGCATTATTACAGTCCATCATTGGAGTATATCTCAACTCTTATGTTCCATACAGTTTAAAAGTTGAGAAAATATTAGAGAGCTCCATTAACATTTTTATGTTAATGGAGTTCATATTATTTTATGCCTACATTATTTCGATATTCAAAAACAGACCAAAAGTAAGAAGGATTTTAATTGTTGTTCTAATTGTATATACAATTGCAATCTTTTGGAATTGGTATTTCACTGATTCATTTAGACAGGCACCGTCTTCCTTTACCATTATCGAATCATATTTGATTATAGTTGCATGTTTATTGTATTATTTAGATCTTTTTCAAAACTCCATTCCCATTCCACTTAGCGACAATCCTCAATTTTGGACGATCACGGGGATGCTTCTATTGTTTGCATTTCTTACTCCACTGACTTTACAGCTTGATAACGTATATAATAATTTTTTACCAATCTATAATCCATTGTACTCGTTAAATTTTGTAGGATACAGCCTTCTTTTCATTTTCTTAATTATATCTCTACGATGCCAAATCAAGATCATGACTTGATAATTTTCGTACTAAGTACAATAGCATTAATCCTTCTTTTGCTGGGAGTTATCGTTACTATATTATACTTCTATCAATTGAAACAATCAGCTTACCAGCAAGAATTGAGGGAAATCAACATGAATTATGACAAGAGCCTGCTACATACCCAGTTGGAAATTCAGGAACAAACATTTCAGGCGGTCTCCAAGGAAATTCATGACAACATCTCATTAGGCCTCACGCTGTCGAAACTGCATTTGAATACCTTACATAATTCAGAGCAGGCAGAATTTGAGGAAAAAATTGAAGTCTCCGTTGGCCTGATCTCCGATGCAATTCAAAACCTCAGAAATATTTCGAGGAGTCTGAATTCGGACATTATTAAAAACAATGGTCTCTTAAAAGCGATAGAAAACGAGATCGAACTTTTGAATTCTGCGGGCGTCTTCAAGGTTAAGTTTGAAGTAGCCGGAACCCCTGCTTATCTCGAAAATCAAAAAGAGCTGGTCCTTTTTCGGATTGTTCAGGAAGCAATCAATAACATCATCAAACATTCAAAGGCGGAAAACATTAAACTGGCCATCCAGTATGGCGATTGCGTAATGCACATGGTCATCCGGGATGACGGGATCGGGTTTACAGGAAATGGCATCAATTGGGACAATGATTTCAAAAATTCCGCAGGACTTCGAAACATCCGCAACAGAGTACAGGTGTTGAATGGCAAATTTGAAATAATGAGTTCAAATGGCCATGGAACCACTCTTGAAATTCATGTTCCTCTATCGGTCGAACCCCTTAAAACTTAAATATTTGATGGAAACAGAAGTTAAGAATTGCCGCATCGCATTGGTAGATGATCACATGCTCCTGCGAACTGCCCTCGCAAACCTGATCAATGGTTTTGACGGTTGCAAGGTAATTGTAGAAGCCGGCAATGGAGCTGAACTCATTCAACAGATCGAGGCAAATCTGAAACCCGATCTGATCTTGTTGGATCTAAATATGCCCGAACTCGATGGCTTTGAAACGGCAAGGTGGATCCAGCAAAACGCTCCGGACGCTCATGTGCTGATGCTGACCATGTACGACACTGAGCTGACAATGATCAGACTACTCCAGGTTGGCGTGAAAGGTTTCCTTAAAAAGGACATTCATCCTTCAGAATTGAAATTCGCCATCAAAACAGTTATGCAGTATGGTTATTACTACACCAACAATACTACGGGGAAACTGGTAAACCTTTTCCGTAAAAGTCATGAACAGTCTTCCCTGCTTCGGACCATGCTGAACGATACTGAAATCCGTTTTCTCCGGCTCGCGTGCTCGGAAATGACTTACAAGGAAATCGCGGTTCAGATGAACCTGAATCCCCGGGCAGTTGATAATCTGAGGGATAATCTTTTTGAGAAGCTGGATGTAAAAAGCAGGGTGGGTCTGGCTATGTATGCTATAAGGCACGGCATACAAACCTTCTAGTCGATAAATTTATTCCGCATGCCATACATGATCAAACCAGCGATGGTTTTGGCCCCCACCTTGGTTTTCATATTCTGTCGAATGGTCTCCACGGTCCTGGGACTGAGAAATACTTCCTTGGAAATCTCTTCGGTCGTTTTGTCCTCAGCGAGTAATCGCAAAATCCTGATTTCCTTTTCAGAGAATTTTACCGGGTTAGGATAAAACTGCCTAACCTGGCGTTTGGTTTGCAATTTGGACAATACTGCCTTATTCACCAGGTCGTTGAAATAAAAATCGTCATTCATGCAGCCGAGGATCGCCTGATAGATCTCTTCCGGATCAGAAGTCTTGGTTAGATAGGCGTTCGCACCCATCTCCATCATTTTGGTGATCATTTCCTGATCGTCGTACATGGTAAGAACAATGATCTTCACATCATCGTACTCTTTGCGAAGCAGGCCAATGGCATTCACGCCATCTACTTCAGGCATCCGTATGTCCATCAGCAACACATCAGGTTTTTTCAACTGCATTTTGTGCATCAGGTCCTTACCGTCTTCAGCCTCCCACAAAATTCTTAAGTATTCCTTGTCCTTAAGTGCCATCCTGATGCCGTCCCGGAAGATTTTATGATCATCCGCTAAAGAAACCTTAATTACCAGTTCTGCACTCATAAGGGGTGTGATTAATAATAATGGGTTATAGAGCTACTAATGGCTATGAGTTTTTAGAGTGGCTTTTGGATTGACATTCAGCGTTCAGTTTCAGGCATTTAAGATATAATAAAGAATTTTCAGTTCCAATAGGCGCGAAAAACCCGTTTCGTCTTCGCCGCTCAAATTCTAAGGCACGCCCGTCACCCACCAATTTGCCGGGACCAATTCATGTTTTACCGCGATTTGGGTGGGCCAATTTCAAATCTTGCCCCAGACTTTCTGACCTCTAACTTATTGTTTTTAAATGCATTTCACATAAGTGTAAACACTTATGCACAGTTTGTTGCTCTCTGTGAATAAGTCTCGGAAGCAGGGATTTCGCACTCTTGGGGGTGTGGATTAGCTATGGTAAAAATACTGTAAGCTTCTAGGGCTTTTTCTCTATTTACCTTGTATTAATTACTCGTAACATCCCCTGGAAGCCTTGCCTGTTCTGATGTCCGGGCAAATTAAACTTTTTAGAATTTTAAAAACCTCTTGGCCATGATTTTTTTTTAGAGGTGTTTTAACCCTGAAACTAAGATTTCACCACCACAAAAACTTACTTATTATGAACAACATTCAGACCCTCCAGAAACCTGTATCCGCTATTGGCGAAGAAATAGGTCTCGAACTCGGAAATCAAATGGTAAACGATTATCAGACAATGAACGCAAATGATGTTCATTTCTACGAAATCGGAAGAAACATCATCGATCAGATTCTCGCTCAGCCAGGTTGCGCTGGAATGAGACTGTACAATGCCTACAACGAAATGGGAGAAAAAACTCTTGTTTACGTTGGATTGAACAGCGAAGGAAAAGCACTGACCTCCATTTCAACTGTAAGCCCAGAAGGAACTCTGGCAGCCGAAAAAGGAATCGTTGCAGATCGTATCAAAACCGGAAACATCAGAACTTCAGATTCTGATGATTGGAATTTGACTAACTGATTAAACAGCGGGAATATTCTGTTAGTAGCCGTTGTTGTTATATATTTGGAAGGCCAAACCCCTTAAAAT
This sequence comes from uncultured Chitinophagaceae bacterium, assembly GCA_963808065.1. Lineage (GTDB taxonomy): Bacteria > Bacteroidota > Bacteroidia > Chitinophagales > Chitinophagaceae > Flavitalea. The sequence continues at coordinate 1,288,758 of CAWEEK010000001.1, read as the reverse complement.
CGACGAGTTACTAAGAAATATTGCCTACTTATCAGATTTTCTACCTTTACTCGTATTTGCAGTTTTCTACAAGAGAAATACTTCAATATGGGTAAAGGTTCTTTGTTTATATATTATTTTCTCGCTGTCTGTTGACTCAAGCTTGCTTTTGATAAAAAGCAAAAAAGGCAACGAGATCATTATCAATATATTAAGTACCTTTACGATAATTGAATACTCCTTCTTTGCAACTGTCCTTTACCTCATCATTGAGAAGAAAACACTTCAGTCTAATTATTGCAATTACTGGAGCCTGCTTTCTAATAATGTCGCTTGTTATTCTCTTAGCCGGAAGAGAACAGAATTTTGATTCAGTTTCTACCGCAATTGAATGAATTCTGATTGTCATCTATTGCATTTTTTATTTATTTGATCAATTGAATAAGCCGCAGGTGATGTTCATCTATCAGGATCAAAATTTTTGGTTTATTGTCGGTTTCATTTTATATCTCTCCGCAACACTATTTTTATTCATTCATGCCAATAATGTCCCGACAATGACACTAGAGATAACTTTTGGAAAATCAATCATTTTGCCACGATACTCAAAAATATCCTCTTTGCAATTGCGTTCTCAGTAAAGAGAAATGAAAATACGATTTCCGATTACGAACAGCCATTTGATGAATTATTTGAAAATAAATCAACACATTAATAGAATTTCAGGGCTCCCATGATCTTTCTCCAGGCTGCCCGTGCTGGCAGTGAAATATCGATGATGTTGTTCTTTGGAACAATTGGCATGCTGGTGCTGGCCATAGGCATGATCGTTTTCATCATATTCCACCAGCGGAAGGTCATCCGCTACCAGATGCGCCTCCAAAAGCTGGAGTATGAACAGCAGAAGACCCTCCTGAACGCCTCTATCCGCTTCCAGGAAGAAGAAAGACAAAGAATCGCAGCCGACCTCCACGACGACGCCGGCCCCCTCCTTGCGACCGCCAGGCTCTACCTGAACGAAAACCTGGTTAACCTCGACAAGGCTTCCCAGCTGCAAAGCATCTACAACGCCAAGCAGATTATCGACGACACCATTCAGCTTATCCGCAATATCTCACACAGCCTGATGCCACCCACCCTTAAAAACTTTGGGCTGGAATCAGCGGTCAACGACCTTTTTCAGAAAATCAGCGGCTCTGGCAGCCTCAACGCCAGCTGCCGTTTCCACGACTACCGCGAACGCCTCCATTCCGACCAGGAGCTCATCATCTTCCGCGTAATCCAGGAACTCATCAATAACATTCTCAAACACAGCAATTCCAGTTTCATCCACCTGACCCAGAACCTGAGCGGTGACAAACTTTATATCCGCATGCATCACGACGGAAAGGGTCTCACACAGGCAGACTTCGAAAAACTGAATAAAAGCAGCGGTGGGCTTGGACTGAAAAACATCCAGAGCCGGCTAAAGCTGTTGCAGGGAAGAATATTCTTCGAAAAAGACCTGTCGCAAACTTATTTTAAAGTGACCATCGAGGTGCCAAAGATCAGTGCTATGACAGTAAAAGATGAACGGATAGTGACCTATTGAGGCAAATCATTAGGAGGATAATCGTGATTTAAATGTTATTTTTACCCGCCAATATCATTCACCCATGGGCCCCATCAAAGTAGCCATTGCAGACGATCATAAAATTTTCCGGAAGGGGGTAATATTGTCGCTCCGGCCCTACACAAATATCAAATTTGTACTGGAAGCCGAAAATGGTCAGGAACTGCTCGACAACCTTCCCGTCGTTGCTGAACTACCCGATGTCATACTGATGGACCTCAGGATGCCCCTCAAAGACGGCATCGAAACCACCAAGATCGTCGCCAAGCAATACCCCCAGATCCACATCATAGCGCTTACCATGTATGAAGACGAAAGATTCGTCAGCCACATGATGGAAATCGGGGCCAATGGATACCTGCTCAAGAGCGCCGATCCGGCAGAAATCAAGAAAGCGATCATGGAAGTGATGTCGAAAGGCTACTACCTGAACAATTTTGTTAACAGAATACTGCTGAAAAAGTCCCATGCCCGACAGAAAATTGCCCCAACCATCACTAGTGAAATTACGCTAAGCGACCGCGAGCGCGATGTGGTAAAATACATCTGCATGGAATTCACCGCCCACGAGATCGCCCAGAAACTAGAGGTCAGCCCACGCACAGTTGAGGCCATCAAAGACCGGTTAATGGAAAGATTCGGAGCAAAAAACACCGCCGGGCTCGTTTTTTTCGCAGTTAGGAATAACCTCATCGATTAATCCGCTTCGAGTTACCACCGCCGGGTTCATTTTTTTTGACATCAGGGATGACCTGAACGACCATCCACTTAGCGATCCGAGAACTGTATTTTTTCCATTTCATCACTCTTCTTAAGCACACATCGTATTAATATAAAATATAACTATCGACAATACTTTATGCCTCTGAATTATCCCTGAGAAGCATCAAGACGATCAGAAGAGTGAAAAGTGGATCCTGAATAACCAAAACTCGCAATTGTTCAAATAAACGAAAACACTTAACTGTAAAATGTATTTGCGCTGGATCGGAAATATGGCATGTATTTCGTTAGAGTATCTCGTCAGAAAGACCCATTAATTTCATTAAGCCACTACCTTGAAACCTCTACTAGCCTCCCTTCTGCTCTGCCTCATTCTTCTGGGTTGTAAAAAAGAAAGTCCCCTCACCGAATCATCCGCCATACCAACGGCGCATGTTTACGACAATGCATTCACCGTCATTTCCGAAGTATCTGTTACTCCTGGCGAGCTGGCTTCGATGAATCAAAAGAATACCACCCTCGCATATTGGTATGAGATCATGAAAGACAAAACCGAAGGGGTGAACAGTAATGCCGAAATGAAAAAGCTGAAGGCCCAGGGTTACAAGATCAACCTCGCTATCGGTAACTCGCTGGTCAATAACTGGCCCGGCATACAGGCCGACTTCACCAGGTATAAAGTCATCAACCGGGCCTTTGGTGGCGCTTTAGCCGAACACGTGATGGCCTACCTCGATGATCTGGGTGTGGAATATGCCGACAACCTCTTCCTGTATTTCGGGGAAAATGAATTTCTCGCCAACTATCGCAAGGACCTGATTGACGACAATATCATCCGGGCCATCAATTACTGGAAACAAAAGAATCCCAAATTGAAAGTGGTCTGTGTACTAATGCAGGTTTGCCCTTCCTTGTGGGTTGATTCCGGTTTCCGGCTCAACATCGCCGAAGCGGGAAATAAGCAAATTGAAGACCTGCTTAACAGCAAGCTCAGGGAATTTGCTGCCACGCGTGGCTCAAATGTAAAGATCGCCAACATGAACCGGGCGATGAAAAACCTGGGCTATCCTCCCACACCCAAGACAGAATGTTTTATCACGCAAACTATCAACGGTAAAACCCAGCAGGTGCATATGAACGCAGCGGGTTACAAGATCTGGCGAGAGGTGTTGACGCCGTTTATGATCCGCTAGGCGGCGGATGCACCAGCAATCAAATATTACAGTTCCATCTCCTTTACAAAGTCCGACACGGTCAGCCTGCCCAGGGTCTTTTGTTTGATCTCCGCAATACTTACTCCCGGAGCATATTCCATAAGCATGAAACCGCCCTGGGGCAGGAGATCGAGCACAGCCAATTCGGTGACGACCCTTTTCACACAACGCACACCAGTCAAAGGCAGGGTGCACTCGTTTAATATTTTTGATTCGCCTTTTGGATTTGTGTGCATCATCGCTACAATGATATTCTTTGCGCTGGCAACCAGGTCCATCGCTCCACCCATGCCCTTTACCATTTTACCAGGTATCTTCCAGTTCGAGATGTCGCCGTTTTCAGAAACTTCCATCGCGCCTAATACAGTCAGGTCCACCTTCCCCGCCCTGATCATGCCAAAACTTTCCGCGCTGTCGAAAAATGAACCACCAGGCAACACTGTCACAGTTTCCTTACCCGCGTTGATCAGGTCGGCGTCCAGCTCCGCTTCTGTTGGATAGGGTCCCATCCCCAACATGCCATTCTCGGATTGGATCATGATCGACAATCCTTTAGGGATGTAATTAGCCACAAGCGTAGGGATGCCGATACCAAGGTTCACATACATTCCATCTTCAAGGTCCCTGGCGATGCGTTTCGCGATACCGAATTTATCCAATGGCATGATCACCGGTTTTAATCGTTCTTTTTTCAATCTTTTTCTTGTAGTCCTTCCCCTGGAAAATGCGATGTACATAAATGCCCGGAACGTGGATCTGGTCGGGATCCAGTTCTCCGGGCTCAACAAGCTCTTCCACTTCAGCAATTGTAATTTTTCCGGCCTTCGCCATCGATGTTGAAAAGTTGCGGGTGGTTTTCCGGAAAACCAGGTTACCATAACGGTCACCCTTCCACGCCTTTACAATTGCATAGTCGGCGTAAAGCGCCAGTTCCATCAGGTGCATTTTACCATTGAATTCCCGGATCTCTTTGCCTTCCTGTATTTCCGTGCCATAACCAGCAGGAGTATAAAATGCGGGTATACCCATCCCGGCCATCTGTATTCTCGTGGCCAGCGTGCCCTGGGGTATCAGGTCTACTTCAAGCTCCCCACTCAGCAATTGTCTCTCAAACTCGACATTCTCTCCCACATACGAACTCATCATTTTCCTGATCTGCCGGGTGTTCAACAACAGCCCGAGGCCAAAATCATCCACGCCCGCATTGTTGCTGATGCAGGTCAGTTCTTTCACACCAAGATCGATCAACGCCGAAATGCAGTTTTCCGGAATACCGCACAAACCGAAACCGCCGAGCATGATAACGGAGCCATCCTGTATACCGGCGACTGCGGAAGCCCCGTCTTTAAAAACTTTATTCATGACTGGGAAGTTAAAAAGTAAAAAGTGAAAAATTGAAATCGCTTTTGCATTTTTATTGGTAGTTAGTTTCACGCAAAGAGATTTCTCACAAAGATTTCACGCTAAGGCGCAAATCTGCCTTCGGCAGACGCAAAGAAATACAAGTAGACTTCGCGTCTTGGCGTTTTCTCTGCGCCTTTGCGTGAAACCTCCTTCGCGTCAAGAATTGCCACGCGCAATCCATACGGTTTCACAATAGCATTTCTAATTATTAATTTTTAATTTTTGATTTTTGATTTTGGAACGCCGCAAGGAGTCGAGCCGGCTGGGTAAAGGTCTGTTTGGGCGCCGGTGCAGGGTATCACGGGCCCTCATGATCGAATCGCGGAGCCGTTTGGTAGTTTTCGGACTGCGCAACATCGAATCTCCACGTTTGATCGCGTCGCGTTGCATTCTTGTTTTCACGGCGCGCATTGTGGAATCATGTTCCCTGGTGAGTGAATCCTTTGATGGTGTCTGGTACACTTCCGCCCTCCTCCTTTCTGCCCTGGCAGAAATAGAATCGAACATTACTTTCGTAATGTCGGGCCTCCCGAGATAAAACTTATAGCTTTTTAAAAATTCCTCGCGGCTGATATTATGGATATGAAAAACATTCTCATACAACTCGAATGTCTTTCGCTTCTTGCTTGCCGAATCGCGCATCAGGAACTGATTGGCAAACCGGTCCGCCTTGATCATGTCCCACAAAATATTTTCCATCTTACGCTTCGCGATGATACCGTCGGGGATCTTGTCGTTGTTGGTGCATGCCGCGAAAACTAATAGAAGGATTACCCAGGCCCACTTCATTTCAACTCCTGTTTGTAGAGATTCGCATTCGAAATATCCAGCCGCATCATCATCTCCTGCACGCGCTGCTTTTCATCAGGGGGTGCCTTCTTAAAGATCCTGGAGATCTCCGTTGACTTGCCCTGGAAGAAGAATGGAATGATCATCGAGTTAGGCTGGTCATTATTCAGGGTGGTCAGTTGTGTTATACTATTCAGTACGGCCTTCCTCCCCTCGGGTTCGTTCTCATACATAAAGTCCATACCCTTACGGTAATAATTGAACATCGCATCGTGCATTACGGAATACTTGCTGTCGGTGAGGTTCTCCATCAGCCAATATCTGTTCCGCTGCCCGTCAAAAGCCCTCCAGCCGGAGATCTCGCGACCATCGGGCGCATTGTTCACGATGTTCTGCGCCTTTTGAAACCAGGGCTGCCCGCCCTTTAGCGCAAATGAATTGTAGTCGAGACCGAGTATCACATAAGCATAAAAAGCCATCGAAGCAGTAAGGTTTGAGGCGAGCCCGTCACTACCCGCCACCCGGTTCTCGTTGAATTCCAGCGGCTGGAATTCAACATATTTAAAAGTGATGAGTTCGTCCTGGAAGTTGATCAGCGGCGTAGAATAATTTGAATTGAACACGGGTCTGGCCGCCTGTACCGTCATCGTGGATGAGTACACATTGTCTTCTCCCTTGGTGATGGTGATCAGGAAGTTGCAATTGATCCTCTCGGACTGCTGAAATTCATCATCGGTCCATTTCCTGTTGTTTAGAAAAGAAACAAGAGCAGTTTGCAGGGTCTGAAAAACCTTTTTGTCGACAGATGAGCCTACCTGACTGGCATTAATGGAAACTCGCGCCTGCAGTTCCTGCCCACGGACTGCCAGGCGACAGCTTAGCATGAATAATAATGATATCAGGAGCTTACTAGGCATGCATCATTTTTACTATTCTGTCAACGATATCACGGGCAACTTGTTGCTTGGGTTTGCGGTCATAAGATATTTCGTTGCCGTTTTTTTCGAAGATGGTGATCTTGTTGGTGTCCACTCCAAATCCCGCGCCCTCATCCCGCAGCGAATTCAGGACAATGAGATCGGCATTCTTGCTTTTGAGCTTGCCCTGTGCATTGACCCTTTCATTGTCCGTTTCCAGCGAGAACCCCACAAGCAGTTGGCCGTTGTGTTTGCTTTGTCCGAGTGCCTTAAGAATGTCCTCGGTTCTGGTGAGTTCAAGGGACATGGTATCCTGTGTTTTCTTGATTTTTGTTTCCTGCTTTACCGCAGGGGTATAATCGGCAACAGCTGCAGACATCACGGCGATGTCGGCCGTTGCGAAAGCTTTCAAACAGGCATCATACATTTCGCCGGCCGTTTTCACCTTCCGCACCTGGATCGCCTGGTTGATCACTTTCTCCGAGGAAGGGCCAAGCACCAGTTCTACCTCCGCCCCTCTGCTCGCCATTTCCTCGCTGATGGCAATGCCCATTTTGCCGGAGGAGTGATTTCCTATGAAACGAACGGGGTCGATGGGTTCAAAAGTTGGCCCGGCGGTGATCAGTACGCTCTTACCCGCGAGGTCCCTTGTCAAAAAAAAATTATTCGCAATCAGCTTGAAGATGGTCTCCGGTTCGGCCATACGTCCTTCGCCAGTCAAACCGCTGGCCAATTCACCATATTCCGAAGGGATGATCCGCACACCAGCCTGCTCCAGCCTCTCCAGGTTGTCTTTTGTAGTCTGGTGGTGCCACATGTCCTCATCCATCGCAGGAGCTACAACAACCGGGCAGGTGGCTGACAGATAAGTAGCCAGCACCATATTGTCGCAAAAGCCATTGGCCATTTTTGCCAGGGTATTGCAGCTCAGGGGGGCAACGAGCATCAGATCGGCCCACCGTCCCAGCATCACGTGGTTTGACCAGGTGCCTTCGGAAATAAACCGGTTATCACGGCATTTTTGGAAACAGTGGACAGGGTCAGCGGGGTAATAAAATCCTGTGCAGATGGCGTCATCACTACTTTCACTTCAGCTCCGGCCTTAATCAGCAGGCGGACAAGCAAAACAGACTTATAAGCGGCAATGCTTCCGGTAACGGCAAGCAGGATCTTCTTTCCCTTGAACATGACTTTAAAATTAGGGTTTTATGAGGTTATACCCTATAACTAAAAAGCGACAGTCACTTGTCTGCCGCTTCGAATCATTCAATAAATTAAACCGCCCACTAGCTGAACAGATCATCCTCGTTCTTCCGGTAGTAGATCTTGTCTTCCAGGAATTCCTGGGTAGCCAGCAGGGCAGGGTTTGGCATTCTTTCATACGCCCGGGAGATCTCAATCTGCTCCTTGTTCTCATGGATTTCCTCCAGGCTGTCGGTATGGCTCGCAAACTCTTCCAGCTTGTTGTGCAATTCCTCTTTCAGGGAGATATTGATCTGGTTGGCTCTCTTGGCAATGATCGCAATCGACTCATACACATTACCGGTCTTGCTCTTGATCACGTTCAGATCCTTTGTTTCTGCCACGTTCGCGGTATTAGCACTGATTTGTCGTCTTAACCTGCTCATTTTGTATTTGTTTGATAGTATTTTGGATAGATTGGCGTAGCGTTCGGCTTCCTTTAGCAGTTCGCTTTCGGGAAAACGATCCGTGAAATCATTCACCTCTGTAACCACCTGCTCGTAACGGGCAAGCTTTTTCTCTCATAACTGTTCTGCGCATAAAGATAATACGACTTTATGACCTGCATCTTGTACTCATCTCCTTTTTTGGTATCCGGGAAGTTATTCATCAGGCTGGTATAAGCGATGGCCGCCGCCCGGTAATGTCCCATATTATAATATAATTCCGCACTTTTATACTCCTTGCCTTCCAGTTTGGCCCTCAGTTCATCAATGATCTTACCGGCTTCTTGCATTCTTCGTCGAACCGGGATGAGTGTTGATGAAAGTTTGCATTAACCCTATGGTCTTCAATGTGTTGGTCTGATCCAGTTCCATTTTGGGCGATTGCCGGTAATAAGTGTAGGCCCGCATATACTCCATCTCCTCCGCCCTGGGGCTGGTAGGGAAAACTTCGGTAAACTGTTTAAAAAGGTTTTCTGCCTGCAACCAATCTTTCAGGTTGTAGGAACAATATGCATATTTGTAAAATAAGTCTTCAAACTTGGGATCCCCCTTGAATATGGGGAACAACTCTTGGTACAGCTGCTGAGCGTAGTTGTATTTCTTCTTCGTCATAGTACTTTTCAGCCATTTTCAGCTTGTACTCATAATCATTGCTTTTCTGAACTTTTGCAAATTTCGAGCAGGATGACGGTCAGTGACACCAGAAGCACAAAGGCGAGTATTCTCATACAGTCTGCGAAAATAATGGTTAATAAACAAAAAATCCCCGCATAGCGGGGACTTTTTGTATGATGAGCTTAGTTAAATTATCTTCTTCTCCTGAGATTCGGATGCGGAGCCGGAACTGTCGTTGGTCCTTCTTCCTGTGTGCCATCCCTGAGATCAACCGTGTTGCAATCGCCACCTTCTTCGCCATATTTGAAGATCAATCTGTCGGCGCTAATGCCTTCTTTTTCAACGAGATAGTTGATAACTGCATTCACCCTGTCCCAGCTTAACTGCTGTTCAGACTTGGTTGAAGAGCAATATCCGATTACCGCGATCTTACATTCTGAATTGTCACGGATCTTGGATGCGACGCCGGCCAGCAGGGCTCTTGCATCGTTGCTCAGCGAAACAGTCTTACCCTTGAAAGTGATGCTTGGCAGATCGCCGATATTGCAACGTCCACGGATGCCATACTGCATCAGTGAGTCGATCACCTTGCAGCAATCTGGTGGAGGACATTTACCAACACCGTCTGCATCAACTGGCTGACACTGTGTTGGCGTGATCAGTTCCTTATCCTTAGAATCAGGAACACCATCACCATCTGTATCGCGGCTTACACCATGTGCGTCAACAGGAGCACCTGCAGGTGTGTTTGGTTCGTTGTCGAACTGGTCAGTAACGCCATCACCATCAGCATCATCAAGACTGGCTTTGGCAGCTTCATGTGGTTTGGCTTGTTGATTTCGTTGTAAGCATAATCCAGTGGATTGATCCACCATAGTGGTTCAACCGCCTTTGCCACCGAATGCCATATTGATACCAAGTGAAAGGAAGTTGTATGTATCGTTATCCCTGGTCTGGGCTGGGTTCAGGACGCTGTTGCTCTGCCATTGATGACCATCGAGTAGATCCGTTTAAACAGGGGAATACCGATCCTGTCTTCCAGCGACAAGCTGAATTTCTTGTTGAGTTTATACTGTAATCCTACACCAAATGTGAACAAGGGACGGAACGAGTGCCGAAGAGTTTGGCCTCTGAGGCCATCCTGTTCGGGATCCGTTTCATACTCACCATCGAGCAGGTTCTTTACCGCTTTCTTCAGTTCTTTGCGTGTCAGAATAGGTTCCGTGTCTGGTGAATGGTAGAGAAGTCATAAGTTCGTATTTCCATTAAGCGCATCGATCTTCGGTGTTGTAGATCATGCCACCAAGACCGGCAAAAGCATAGAGGTTGAATCCGGTATTGGCTTTATGAAACCGGATATTTCCGATGTTGACTACCCTCTGCAGACTAAAATCCAAATATCTGGGTTTTATAGTTGTAGAATACTCCGCTGGCAGGAACACCGAGGGCATTCTTGTAAGTCCCCCAGGCGGGATTGTTGATATAGGACATCGAAGGCGTGTAATTCAGTCCTTTGGCCTGACCCCATCCAAATTCACCCCTTAATGACACTACGTAACCAAGTGCTTTCCTCGCGTGAAGACCGATGCCAATACCAGGATAACTGGCGCGAACATCTCCGGAAACAGCAAATGCACCAACCTTAAGTCCAACTTCCCACTGGTTGCGGGGCTTGGCGGGGAAGGCGTAATTGTTCGCCATGAATTCAGTGTGCTGCGGTAATCTTTTGGAAGGAATTACTGAAGAGTCCTGAACGTTGTAGTTCCCTCCGTTGGTTGCTGGCTGAAGGCACTGGACCCAACCAGGCACAATAAACCGAGCAAACAATACGAGCTTTTTAGTTGCCATAATGGTAGTTTTAATATGAATATTAAGAATTTAAGTGGAGTTAATTTTTACCTTAACCTGGCACAAAAGTATTAATTGAAAGTTAAATAGCAAATTTTTTTAGTCCCAAAACACGTATAACTAAAAGTCAATCAATCGAAAACCTCGGGTCGGCAGAAATTTAACCTTGTATTTGGAATCAGGCGCATTGTAGTAATTTGAGCCGCTTTTGATTACTGATCTACAAGGGATGAAACTAGCCGAAGACAATACTTCATGATGAACTGATAATTTTTGAAAAAGAATTCAAAGAAGCCGTAAAAAGCCAGGTGCCCCTGCTTGACCGCATCATGCGCTTCATTGTTAACAGGAAAGGCAAACAGCTCAGACCCATGTTCGTGCTGCTTTCGGCGAGGTTGTCGGGCCAGGTCAACGCCTCCACCTACCGGGCAGCGTCCCTGGTGGAATTGCTCCACACCGCCACCCTGGTGCACGATGATGTTGTAGATGAGTCACTTGAAAGAAGGGATTTCTTCTCAACCTATGCCCTCTGGAAAACCAAGGTCTCGGTGCTGGTAGGAGACTACCTGCTGGCGAAGGGCCTCCTGCTTTCCCTGGATCACGACGATTTCCGCATCCTCCAGCTCCTTTCCCAGGCCGTTCGCCTTATGAGTGAAGGGGAGCTGCTGCAAATTGAAAAGTCGCGTACCCTCAACCTTAGTGAGGAGGTTTACTTCGAAATCATTCGTAACAAAACAGCCTCCCTGCTTGCCTCTGCCTGCGCGGCAGGAGCCTACTCTACATCCCGCAACGAAGAGACCGCGGAAAAAATGCGCCTGTTCGGTGAAAAGACTGGCATGGCATTTCAGATAAAAGACGACCTTTTCGATTATGGCTCCGATGACGTAGGCAAACCAACCGGCAACGACATCAAGGAAAAAAAGATCACACTACCGTTGATCTACACACTAAATAAAGTGAGCAGGTCCGTTCGCAGGGAACTGATCGATGTTATCAGGAATCACAACCGCGACAAAGTAAAAGTGAAACAGGTGATCGATGTGGTAATCAGTGAAGGTGGGATCGACTACACAAAAAAAAGAATGGAAACATACCGCGATGAGGCACTGGACATACTCGACACCTTCTCCAATGATGAAGTGAGACAGGCACTTGAACAACTGGTTCGTTATACCACTGACAGAAACCATTAGTCCGGCCACTTATGACTGAAAAGAACTGGAACATAAACCGGGCTGATCCGGAAAAAATAAGGATGCTGCACGAAGCACTCAGGATCCATCCCACTCTCTGCGGCCTGCTGGTTCAACGAGGCATCGAAACCTATCAGCAGTCTTATGATTTCTTCAGGCCATCACTCTCTTCATTGCACGACCCCTGGCTAATGAAAGACATGGAAAAAGCCGTCGCCCGGATCATCGGGGCCATGGCCATTGGTGAAAAGATCCTGGTCTACGGCGACTATGATGTTGACGGAACCAGCGCTGTGGCCTGTATGTATTCATTCCTCAAAGAGCTTGCGCTTCCCGATACGGTATCTTTCTACATTCCGCACCGCTATCGCGAGGGGTACGGCGTTTCTAAAGCAGGCATCGACTTTGCCCGTGATCATGAATACACCCTGATCATTGCTCTCGACTGCGGCATCAAATCCTGCGACCTCATTGCTTATGCCCGATCTTTAGGCATTGGATTCATCGTTTGTGATCACCACCTTCCTGATGTGCAACTTCCCGAAGCTTTTGCCATTCTCAATCCCAAACAACCCGGATGCGATTATCCCTTCAAGGAACTCTGTGGCTGCGGCGTCGGATTCAAGCTCATAACGGCGCTGGCTAATCGCTTGTCATTACCCGATGAAAAAGTGTATCGTTATCTCGATCTCGTGGCGATCGCGATCGCTGCCGACATAGTGTCCCTGCAGGGTGAGAACCGGGTGCTGGCATTTTATGGTTTGCAAAAAGCAAATGCGGACCCCAATTGCGGCATAAGGGCGTTGAGGCATTTGAGTGGAGTGAAAAAGAACGAATTCAACATCAGCGACCTGGTCTTTCTCATTGCCCCCAGGATCAACGCAGCGGGCAGGATGGATGATGCCACCAAGGCAGTGCTGATGTTCACTGCGGGTGACTACCAGGAAGCCCTGTCCTATGCCAGGCTCCTGCATTCAGACAACTCGGATCGCAAGGAAGCGGATTCTTCTATTACCATGGAAGCCCTGCAACTGATCAGGGACGATGTGAAACTGATGAACAGCAGAACCACCGTGCTTTACCAGGAGCACTGGCACAAGGGTGTGGTGGGGATAGTAGCCTCGAGACTGATCGAACATTTTTACCGGCCAACGATTGTGTTGACCCGCTCAGGAGAACTGGTAGCAGGGTCCGCACGAAGTGTAGCGGGATTCAATGTGTATGAGGCTATCCATGAATGCCGTGAGCTGCTGCTGGGCTATGGGGGTCATTTCTATGCCGCGGGGATGACGATGTCGCCAGATAATGTCGTCGCTTTCCGGGAAAAATTCGAAGAGGTGGTGAGCGGAAGCATACTTCCGTCTTCGCTGGCTCCCGAGCTGAGCATCGATGCCGAAATTTCACTTCAGGACCTCACCCCCGTTTTTTACAAGATCCTCTGCCAGATGGAGCCCTTCGGACCCGACAACCCAAAACCATTGCTACTCATCAGCCGTCTTCGGGACACTGGCAATTCCAAAATTAATTAAAGATCAGCACTTGCGCTTCTCCGTTAGAGACGATCACACCACAATCAATGGTATCGGGTTTAACATGGCGGAAAAATCATCGCTGCTTCTCAGCGGCGAACCGATAGATATTGTCTTCAACCTGGAAGAAAATGAATGGAACGGGCAGAAGAGTTTGCAGATGAAAGTCGTGGACTTTGCAAAATCAAAAATAAAAAATTAAAAATCAAAAACGTTATGGGAGAAGAGCTTCCTTTCAGTCTTTACTTCTTTTTCTTTCAGCTGTGTCTGAAAAACCCTATTGGCTAAAGGCAATTCGTTTTGCACCTTACCAATAGGATTTTTAATTTTTCATTTTTAATTTTTAATTTCTTACGCCTCCAGTATAATCTTTGATTGGCCTTCCGGCTTCTGCATCAGTTCAACACTTCGATTAATGAACACCGTTAGGTCATTGCCCTTAAGCAACCCTTGTGACAACAAAGCCAGGTCTCCGAGGTTGCGGACCATCTTCTCCTGTTTACCTTCGTCGGACTCTTTCAATATTTGCTGATAGATGGGATGATTGCCATTCACCGTGAGATTGACCTCATCGGGCATGCTCGCGTAAAAACTACCCATCGCGCCATTCATCGCGGACATGTCCTTCATGCGTCGCATGAATTCCGGCCGGGTAGCCACAACAGGAGGAGCTTCTGTGCTCAATCCTTTTACTTCCACGGTCACGTTCACTTGCACCTGAGGGATAGGCGAATAATTGCTTCAGCTTTTCCTGTTCCTCTTGTCCAAGCAGGCTTTCCACCGCGTCCGACTTGTCGATCAGGTTGTCGGCGATGTCGGCATCGACCCTGGTAAAATGCACATTCTCCCACTTCATCTCCATCTGATTGATGAAGGCGGCATCCACCAATGTCTCGAGTTTCACCACTTTGAACCCTTTCTGCTGGGCCGCGCTGGATGTAGGCATCCTGCTGCACGGGATTGGTGGAATAGAGGATCACCAGCTTGCCTTCCTTATTTTTCTGGATCAGTTCGGTGCCGGACCGGTATTCTTCCAGTGTATAAAATTTGCCGCCCTCAACATCCTCCATGATGTGAAACCTGTTGGCCTTCTCGAGGAACTTGTCGTCGGTCATCATGCCATATTTCACGAACAGACCCAGGCTCTCCCACTTGTCTTCAAAATCCTTTCGCTCCTTGTTGAATATCTCTTCGAGTTTGTCGGCTACTTTTTTTGTGATATGGCTGTTGATCTTTTTTACATTCGGATCGCCCTGCAGGTAACTGCGGCTGACGTTCAGTGGTATATCCGGACTGTCGATCACACCATGCAGCAGCATCAGGAATTCAGGAACGATGTCCTTCACTTCGTCGGTAACGAATACCTGGTTGCTGTAGAGTTGAATCTTGTCTTTCTGGATCTCGTAGCTTTGTTTGATCTTCGGGAAATAGAGGATGCCGGTCAGATTAAATGGATAATCTACGTTGAGATGGATCCAGAATAAAGGGGCTTCACCGTAGGGGTAGAGTTGTTTGTAGAAATCCTGATAGTCCTGGGTTGACAGTTCCGATGGCTTTCTTGTCCATGCGGGATTGGTGATGTTGATCTGCTTATCCTCGAACTTCACCGGAACGGGAAGGAACTGACAGAATTTCTCCAGGATGGTTTGTATCCTTGACTCTTCGAGAAATTCCTGGCTTTCCTCGTTTATGTGAAGTACGATCTCGGTTCCTCTGTTCCGCCTTGTCGACCTCTGTCAGTTCATACTCGGGGCTGCCATCACATTCCCAGCGAACGGCCTGTGCATCTTCGCGGTAGCTTTTTGTGATGATTTCCACCTTCTCACTGACCATGAAGGACGAGTAGAAGCCAAGCCCGAAATGGCCGATGATATTGGTTTCGGCTCTGACCTTTGTATTTATTCAGAAATTCTTCTGCTCCCGAAAAAGCCACCTGGTTGATGTATTTGTCCACTTCTTCGGCCGTCATCCCCACTCCTTTGTCAACAATGGTGATGGTCTTATTCTCCTTATCGAGCCGGATCTCAATGTTCAGCTCACCGATCTCGCCCTTAACGTCTCCTATGGAAGAGAGGGTTTTAGTTTCTGGGTGGCATCTACTGCATTGCTTATCAACTCCCTGAGAAAAATCTCATGGTCGCTGTAAAGGAATTTTTTGATGATGGGGAAGATGTTCTCGGTTTGTACCCGTATAGCGCCTTTTTGCATGGTGGAAATTTGTTTAAACAGGGCTTTCAAAGAAAGTGCCACATGGCTCAATACCAGGAATTCAGGAAAAATTGTCATGCCCGATATTGCAGCGAGCTCCGCTGCCTTGTTTTCCACCTAAACCCTTACCTTTGCTGCCCATTTATAAAATTTATTAACAAACCTGCCTGTAATGGGCAAAAAAACAGGGTAATGAACAATTACGAATTGATGGTGATTTTTACCCCTGTGCTTTCTGACGACGAATATAAAGCCGCTCAGAAAAAATTTGCTGCCCTGGTTACCGAAAACGGTGGTGAAGTATTGCACGAAAATCCATGGGGATTAAAATCACTGGCGTATCCCATCAGACAAAAGACCACTGGTCTTTACTGGGTAATGGAATATAATGCGCCATCCGACTTCAATGAGAAGCTGAAAATCCAGCTTCTGCGTGACGAGAATGTGATGCGTCACATGTTCACTGCACTCGATAAATACGCCGTCGAGTACAATGCAAAAAAGAGAAGTGGTGTACATACAGGAACCGAAAAAGCGGAGGCATAATCATGGCAAAAGCAAATGAAATCAAGTACCTGACGGCGATCAAGACCGAAAAGCCGCAGAAAGAAATACTGCCGCTTTAAGAAAATGGGCATTAAGTACATCGATTATAAAGATGCCGAGTTCCTGAAAAAATTTCTGAACGAACAAGGTAAATTATTGCCCCGCCGCATTACCGGTAACTCTCTGAAATTCCAGCGTAAAGTTTCTGCAGGCGGTGAAGAAAGCCCGTCAGATGGCATTGTTGCCTTACGTAACTGATCTTTTAAAATAAAACACCATGGAAGTAATATTAATACAGGATGTAGATAACCTTGGTGCTGCGCAATGAAGTGGTAAAGGTACGCAACGGTTATGCCCGCAATTTCCTTATCCCACAGAAATTGGCCTTGGAAGCCAACCCTTCCAACCTCAAGCAGCTGGAAGAAAAGATGAAGCAGGTCCGCAAGAAAGAAGATAAAATGCTGGCCGACCTGAACAGGTGATCGCAAAACTCAAGGAATCACCCCTAAAATCGGGGCGAAAACAGGAACAAGCGGAAAGATCTTCGGAAGTGTTACCCCTCTTCAGATCAGCAGGGCCATCAGGGAGCAAAAAGGTTATGAGATCGATCGTAAGAAAATTACTATATCTCAGAAGTGAAGGAATTGGGTTCGTACAAAGCTAATATCGACTTCGGAAACGGCAATTCCACAGAGGTGGACTTCGAGGTCGTTGGCGAGTAAAACCCCATATTTGACGGGAGAAATTTTATTTTGTAAATAGAATAATTCCTTACCTTCATTATTGATTACTGTAGTTAGTTCTCTTGTTCTGTAGCGTCTTACCTAATATCCTGGTTTCCTCAGTTCATTGTAGTAACTACTGTCATAATCGGATTTCAGAACTTAAAATAAATTCAAGTTACAATGAACATTTACGTAGGAAACCTTTCCTGGCAAATGACCGATGAGGATCTCAGAACCCTTATTTGAACAGTATGGTTCAGTCACGTCTGCTAAAATTGTCAAGGACAAAGTAAGCGGCCGCAGCAAAGGCTTCGGATTCGTGGAAATGCCTGATGACACTGAAGCACAGAATGCACTGAGCAGCCTGTACGATTCAGAAGTTCTAGGTCGCAAGATCATCGTCAATGAAGCTCAACCAAAACCCCAGAACGGTGGCGGCGGCGGTGGCGGCTTTAAGAAAAGAAGCTTCGGCGGCGGCGGCGGAAACGGCGGCGGCGGTGGTGGTGGCTACAAGAAAGGTGGCTTCAACAGAGGCGGCGGCGGTGGCGGCTACAACAGGGATTATTAAAATTTATTATATATCTCTTTGGCTAAAAATCCTCTCTTTCGGGAGGATTTTTTTGTGCCCGGCAACGCCGGATTTTTGGGGAAAAAGGACCTCCCACCCAGGCCACATCAATATCTTCGTCATCCGGCAGTTAATTATACCGCTAAATTCTTCCAGTAAAACAAACCCAGTGCGCAGCAATCCATATCATCCCGGTCGGTCGATCCTTCTGATCCTGAGCCTGTCTTTTCTCCTGTCCTCTTTCGCTCCCAAACCACCCGGTGCAGCCACCGTCAAAGAATACCTGAAAACCTACACCACCTACGGGTTTTCGGATCCTGATCCCATCCCTGCCTTCTCTACCATCTACCCCTACTATCGCTTCGATGGATTCACGACAATCTCTTCCCAAAAAAAATGGAAGGTGGTAGAACTCGAAAATGACTACATCCGGCTGACCATCCTGCCCGAGATCGGCGGCAAGATCTGGTCGGCATTTGATAAAAAGAGGGGCACCAATTTCCTCTACCAGAACTCCGTTGTCAAATTCCGCGACATTGCCATGCGCGGACCCTGGACCAGCGGAGGTATCGAAGTCAATTTTGGCATCATCGGTCATACACCGAACTGCGCCACACCCGTCGATTACCTGACCAGTATCAACAAAGACAGCAGCGTGAGCTGTATCATAGGCACCCTCGACCTGCTCACCGGCACCCGCTGGGAGGTGGATATCCGACTGAGGCACGACAAGGCCTGGTTTACTACCACATCCTTTTGGCATAACGGCACATCCACCGAACAACCCTACTATCACTGGATGAACGCCGCCGTAAAAGTCAGTCCCGACCTCGAGTTTGTCTACCCGGGAAAGGCCTATATCGGTCATGAAGGTGAGAAGGGAAGCTGGCCATTCGATTCGCTGGGAAGAAATCTCTCTCATTATTCCGAAAACGACTTTGAAGGAGCCAAATCCTATCATGTGCTGGGATCACACAGTGATTATTTTGGCATCTACCGCAGCAATACCGACAATGGCATGATTCACTCCGCAAGCCGGCATGACAAACCAGGTAAGAAAATATTTGTCTGGGCCCTCTCCGATGAAGGAAAGATCTGGGAAAAACTGCTGACGGACACCAATGGCCAGTATGCGGAGATCCAGAGCGGCAGGCTCTTCAACCAGAATGTGCCCGAAAGTAGCCTGACACCTTTCAAACACATTACTTTCTCTCCATTTCAGAGCGATGGCTGGACAGAGTACTGGTACCCTTTTGCCAATACAAAAGGCGTGGTACATGCAGGACTCAATGGCGTAATCAACTGCAGGCGGGCCGGCGACAGCGTGTTTGTTGCTGTGTCTTCTGTTGCCGTCATAGCCGACAGTTTGAAAATCTACGACAGCACCGGCAAATTGTTGTATTCGCGCCTGCTTCGGCTTCAGCCCCTGGAAGTTTTCAGCGAAACAGTCGCATTGAAAACCAGCGGAGATCCGGCAAAGATTGCCCTCAGGGATGAAGTGTTTCTTGTAAGTCCCGATAGTAATCGATTGGAAAGGCCGCTGGAGTCGCCCGCCCGATTCGATCACGGTTCGGCCTATGGCCTGTTCCTTCAGTCCAGGGAGGCAGCAAGAGGGCGTCACTATGCACAGGCGATGACCATCATTAGAGAAAGTCTTGCCCTGGATCCCAATTTCCTGCCGGCACTCAACCAGGCGGCCTTCCTGCAATACCGCAGCATGAATTATGATTCCGCATTTCTGATTGCGGCTAAGGCGTTGGCGATCGACGCCTATGACCCGGCGGCCAATTATTATTATGGGTTGTCGGCACTCCGGCTTGGACGATCAAATGACGCGATGGATGGATTTGAAATAGCAGGGATGTCGCCGTCCTTTGCCTCCGCAGCACTCACCGAGTTGGCTAAAATTTATCTAAAGAACAAACAATATCGATCGGCGCTGGAATACGCAGGCAAAAGCCTGCTGACCAACACGCAGAACCTGACCGCATTGCAATTACAGTATGTGGCGACCAGGTGTACTAACGGCGACATATCGGTGATAACAGAAAAGATTGAAAGCATTGATCCGCTGAATCATTTTATTCGATTTGAAAGATATCGGCGTGAGCCTACAAATGAGAACAGGCAAGCCTTCCTGAAATTCATCACCAACGAAATGCCGACACAAACCCTGCTGGATCTTAGCATCTGGTATTACAATATCGGATGTGAAGCGGAATCCAACGTCCTGCTTGCCCTGGCGCCACAGGATGCCGAGACCCTGTACTGGCGCGCCTTCCTTGCAAAGGAAACGAATAATGCCCGAGTCCTGATGGATTCAGCGAACGCAGATGATGCTGCACTTGTGTTTCCCTACCGGCAAGAGACAGCCGAAGTAATGAACTGGGCAAGGTCAAAAAATAAGGATTGGAAACCGGCCTGGTTCCTGGCATTAATTTACCAATTCAGAAACCGGGATGCCGCAGCACGCGCCATGCTGGATAGCATCAGCGACCCACCATTTGCGCCTTTTTATGCTGTCCGCGCCTCGCTGGTAAAGGATTCAGCAACAAGAGAGACATTTTTAAAAAAGGCGGTAACTCTCCAGCCACAGGAATGGCGATACCGCAACCTGCTCGCCGAATTCTACCTGCAATGCGGAAGGAGCAGTGAGGCGCTGGATGTGGTAAGCAAATTTTACAAACAACACCCCGCCAATTACATGACCGGGATAGTCTACATACGAGCACTGATGAGAAACGAAAAATACTCCGAAGCAGAAAAGGCACTGGGTAAAATAGTTGTTCTTCCATACGAAAACGCGAGTTACGCGCATAACCTTTACCGCGAGACTAAACTGATGCTGGCCAACCAGCTCATCACAAAAAAACAATTCAAAAAAGCCCTCACAAAGATCGAAGAAACCGGCATCTGGCCATTGAGCCTTGGAGCAGGGAAACCTTATCCCGACCAGGTTGATGATCGTTTTGAACATTGGATGAAGTGGCAATGCAACTCCGCAATTGGTGATACTACGAATGCTAACATCAATCTTCAGGCGCTGCGCAGGCCGTCAAACAGGCGAATGGATTTTGGAGGATTGTTGGTTGCAAATATTCTTAAGCAAACAGGCGAGACCAAATCCGCTGCCAATAAATTCGATGAATGGATTGAAGATATAAAGGAACCTGTGTTGAAAAAAAATGCTACAGATTTTTACAGAGATAATAAGGGTTTTGAGATTTTGCTTCAGACAATTACCGGAAGAATGGATCAGCGAATGTTCTGAGACGAAACACATCCTTTTATCTTTATAAGTTTAATTTCCTCTCCATGATGTCCTGGATAGCCAAACCGCTCACCGACCTGACCTCAACAGAACTCTACAAGATACTACGCCTGCGTGCTGAAGTCTTTGTAGTGGAACAGAATTGCCCTTATCTCGATCCCGATGACAAAGATTTCTCATCAGTTCACCTGATGGGGTGGCAGGGTGATCATCTCGCCGCATATGCCCGGATAGTTCTTCCGGGAATCTCCTATCCGGAAATATCAATCGGCCGCGTCGCGACTTCACCTCTTAACCGTGGGTCCGGTCTTGGTAAAGAACTAATCGCCCAGTGTATCTTGTTTATAGAAAAAAAATACGGGCTGCAGCCCATACGCATAGGGGCCCAACTCTATCTAAAGACGTTTTATGGTTCTTTCGGCTTCATTACTCAAGGCGATGTTTACCTCGAAGACGGAATTGAGCACATTATTATGTTGAGAAAATAGCACCGCAAAGTCAACGGTTAATAGAAATGCGCGTGGATCTTCGTCCTTCCCTGGGAGATGTTCAAACATGAATTAAATCGTTCCCAGAGCGGGACTTTTCCAGTTTTGATTTTCACGTTCTACTTCGTGTTTTTGAGATTAGAGAGTCGACTTTTTCAACTCTCTGATCCTCAGTACCACAAAAATAATTTCCCGAGTTCTCACATAAATCATTTCCTTTTTCCGTTTATATACTGCGTCAATGGATTAACCATAAATAGGACTGATCCTTAGACACAGAAAACTAAAAATCTGATCCCCATGAAACTGGATTTACACTCCTCTGAATGGAAGTGTTATGCCCTTGCGATTTTAGGAATGATCTTCAGCCTTGTTTCCTTCGGGCAACTTAGCAATGAAAGTTCATCCCACCTGGAGGCAGGCATCACCCTCGGACCTTCGAACTTTCTCGGAGACCTTGGTGGCAACCTCGGCAAAGGAAAACCCTTTATCAAAGACAATAACATCCAAAAAACAAAGTTCACCTACGGTGCGCTTCTTTCATACCATCCAAATGAACTTTACGCTATTCGTTTAGGCGTGAATCACGGAACGCTGGAAGGAGACGACGCCATTATCAAAGCGAAGGGGGGATTGGAAGAAGCGAGGAAAACAAGAAATTCAGACTTTCGTTCCAAGTTTACAGAAGTGCTGTTGATGGCCGAATTCTACCCTACCACTTTTCTTGAATACGACCCCACAGATTCATACAAAAAATTCAGGCCCTACCTCATTGCCGGCATCGGTGGCTTTCACTTTAATCCCATGGGTACGGATCCCCTGACAGGCCAATGGGTTGAGCTACGCCCGCTGAGAACAGAAGGACAGGGACTAAGTGAATACCCCGCAAGTAAGGAATACAAACTCACTCAGGTCAACATTCCTATGGGTGTTGGCGTGAAATATTTTATGAGCGACAATGTCAACATCAGCTTCGAGATCATCCATCGGAAAACGTTTACCGATTATATCGACGACGTGAGTACCAACTATGTTGATCCAACGGCATTCTATAATAACATGCCTTTGCAACAGGCACAACTGGCAGAAAGGATGGCGAATAAGTCTGGATACACAGAATCGGGGACCGTTTATCACGCGGGTGATAAAAGAGGAACGCCGACAAACAACGACTCATATTATTCAGCCGGAATAAAAGTTGGATTTGTATTAGGGAATTCAGGCAGGTTCCGGAATTCGACAAGATGCCCGATCAGCTTCTAGTTTTGTATTCGAAGATTACGCTAATCCATACCTGGAAAACCATATGATTGATTTTATACGCTACAAACTTTTATTGCGACTCCTGCCCTTGCTCCTGCTGTTGACCCAGGCTTTGCGCCTATGGGCCGGTAGCACCGATGACGGATTTAACAAGCCGCGGAAAAAAGCAGATTCCATTTATATCTACAAACAGGTTTTAAACAAAGCTTACAGGATTGCGCTCTACCCGGATGCCGCCCAGCAGGTGGTTTTCTTCAGCGTCACCGGCATGGAAGGAAAGATTTATCAGCTTTCTGTGTTTGACATGGAAGGACGACTGGTGAAACAATCAGAAATCAGAAACAAACAGACGACACATATAAAAGATCTTGAAAAAGGTGTTTATCTCTTTGAGGTATTCAGCGATGACGACAGAATCGGCAATGGCCAACTGACCTTTCGTTGAATCCAAAACTTTGTTGATCGTAAAAAATGTAAGCTGCAGGGAAATTATTAAAATCTAATATCCGGTTGATCAAAAACCTGGTCCGTTCCCTATACCCTAATAGTAGATTATGATTTTCTTAATCACTCCCTGCACCTGCTTACTAAATTCCACTCTTAGAAAAAATCAATACCCCGGACAATTATTTAGAATATTTTTCCGTTTCATTCATACTTACTATTTTGAAGTCCTGTCCATGACATCGACTCAAAACAAAACATAGTAAAAGATAATTTTAGGCTCTGATTTTACTTTCCAGCAGCCGGCGATGAGCAATTGCCGGCTTTTGTTATTTCAGGGACCTGCCATTTAGTTCTGGCTTGAGATATTTCGCGGTATGACTCTCCTTCACCCTCACCAGGTCTTCGGGCAGACCTTCAAAAAGAACTAATCCACCCCCATCACCACCTTCCGGCCCCAGGTCAATGATATGATCGGCCACTTTGATCACGTCAAGATTGTGTTCGATCACAAGCACGGTATTGCCCCTGTCGACCAGCTTGTTCAATACGTCGAGCAGGAACTGGATGTCCTTGAAATGCAAACCCGTTGTGGGCTCATCAAGAATATAAAATGTTTTGCCCGTATCCTTCTTACCGAGTTCGGTTGACAATTTCACACGCTGTGCCTCTCCTCCACTCAATGTAGTCGCTGACTGCCCAAGTGTGATATAACCCAGGCCCACTTCCTGCAACACTTTTATCTTCCGGAAAATATAAGGCACGGCAGAAAAGAAGTCAACGGCTTCATCAACCGTCATATTCAGCACGTCGCTGATCGACTTACCCTTGTACCTGATCTCCAGAGTCTCCCTGTTGTATCTTCTCCCATTGCATTTCTCACAGTGCACATACACATCAGGAAGGAAATTCATTTCGATCACCTTCATCCCGCCTCCTTCACAAACATCGCAGCGACCGCTTTTCACATTGAAGGAAAACCTTCCTGGAGTATAGCCCCGGATCTTTGCTTCAGGTACGGATGAAAATAGTGTGCGGATATCCGTGAAAAATCCGCAGTAGGTAGCCGGGTTGCTCCTTGGTGTGCGCCCGATTGGCGACTGGTCCATCTCGATCACCTTGTCAATCGCTTCCAGGCCTTTTATGCTTTTGTGTTCAAGTGGATTCGTTCTTGAATTATATGCATGCCTGCTAAGCAGTGGATAAAGTGTTTCGTTGATCAGGGTCGACTTGCCGCTGCCGCTGACGCCCGTAACCAGAATCAGTTTACCCAAAGGGAATTTTACATTCAGATTCCTGAGGTTATTTCCATTGGCACCCTTCAGTTCAAGAAATTTTCCATTGCCCTTCCTTCTTTCCGAGGGTACCTTGATTAGTTGCTCACCAAACAGGAATTTGGAGGTTTCTGAATGTGATTCATAAATTTCTTTAGGGTCGCCCTCGGCAACGATCTGTCCTCCATACTTTCCCGCCAGCGGCCCGATGTCAACCAGGTGGTCCGCGGCAAGCATGATGTCTTTATCGTGCTCCACTACCAGCACACTGTTGCCAATATTCCTGAGGTTTCTCAATGCGTCGATCAGCCGCTGGTTGTCCCTCGAATGCAGACCGATACTCGGTTCGTCGAGTATATAGGTGATGCCCTGCAACTGGGAACCGATCTGGGTGGCCAGCCGGATGCGTTGTGATTCACCTCCACTCAGCGTTCTTGCAGAACGGTTCAACGTTAAATAGTTCAGACCCACATCGAGCAAAAACTGCATTCTTTCGCGGATTTCTTTCAGCACGTCCTTGCCGATGGTTTTCTGTTTTTCATTCAGCCTGACCTCCACATCGGAGAACCAGCGCATGAGTTTGTCGAGATTCTGGTTGCTGAGCTCGGCAATATTCTTTCCATCGATCCTGAACCAGAGGCTTTCCTTTCTTAGTCTGGCCCCATTGCATTCGGGACAGGTTCTCAGTTCCATAAACTGTTCCACCCATTCTCTCAGATACTCACTTGTTCCTCCGGCAAACCAGCGCTTGAGCTGTGGAATGATGCCCTCATATTCTTCTGTGTATACCTGCCCCCCGACCGGCGCTTCATTAAATTCCACAGCTGTGTCCCCCTCTCCGTCCTCATTGCCGAAAAGGATTAGGTTCCAGGCTTTTTGTGGCAGTTCACCTACGGGCTTGTTCAGATCAATCTTGTATTTTCTGGCAACTTGCTGGACCTGCCGGAATACATAGGCCTCCCTGGCCTCGCCGAGTGGTGCAAAAGCTCCTTCATTGATGCTGTAGGATTTATCGGGAACAACTGCGTCGATGTTCACCTGGTAAATGTCACCCAGGCCTTTGCATGTGGGGCAATACCCATATGGGGAATTAAAAGAAAATGAATTGGGTGAGGGTTCCTCATAGCTGATGCCGGTATCCTCGCACATCAGCTCCTTGCTGTATTGAACTACTTTGTCGAGGTCATTCAGCAATATGAACATCAGGTCCTTTCCCATCTGAAGCGACTTCTGCACACTCTGGCTCAGCCTCACCCTCATCTCATCCGTTACCGCAAGCCGGTCGATCACCACCTCAATATCGTGGATCTTGTACCTGTCTAGCTGCATTTTGGCAGAAATGTCCTGAACCTCACCATCCACACGAACCTTCAGGAAACCCTTCTTACGAATGTCTTCAAAAAGCTCCCGGTAATGACCCTTACGGCCCCTGATCAAGGGAGCAAGCACGGATATTTTTTTGCCCTTGAATCTTGAGTAAATATTCTGAATGATCTCCTCTTCGCTGAACTTGATCATCTTCTTACCGGTATTGTAGCTGTAAGCCTCAGCAGTCCGCGCAAAAAGCAATCGCATAAAGTCGTAGACCTCGGTGATCGTGCCCACGGTTGAACGGGGGTTGCGGTTCGTGGTCTTTTGTTCAATTGAGATAACGGGCGACAATCCGGTGATTTTGTCAACGTCCGGTCTTTCCATGTCGCCAATGAACTGCCTTGCATAGGCGGAAAAACTTTCCATGTACCTGCGCTGTCCTTCGTTGTAGATCGTGTCGAAGGCGAGTGAAGACTTGCCGCTGCCACTGACCCCGGTAAAGACCACGAGCTTGTTCTTCGGTATGCGAATGTCGATGTTCTTCAGGTTGTGCTCCCTTGCTCCGAACACTTCTATAAACTCATCCTCGGCCACCATTACTGGGGAAACAGGAGGACCTGATTTTTGTTTAGCCATATTTATTTGAGGACGCAAATTTACGCCGAATTGAGGGAACGGGTCATCCATTAATGATTTCGCCACCATTCGGGTGAATGAACTGGCCGGTAAGGTAGGAACCATCGGCACTGGCCAGGAAAAGAAAGGCGGGCGCTACTTCCACTGGCTGCCCGGGCCTTTCCATGGGCACGTCCTCACCATGTGTTGCCACCCTTTTGCCATCGAAGCTGGAGGCGATCAGCGGGGTCCAGATTGGACCAGGGGCTACGCCATTAACCCGGATTTTTTTCTTCGCCAGGTTTGAGGCCAGACTCCGGGTAAAAGCTACAATAGCACCCTTGGTGGCGGCATAATCGATCAGGGTGGGACTGCCTCTGTAGGCCGTAACCGATGAAGTGTTGATGATACAGCTACCTTTTTTCAGATGGGCAAGTGCGAATTTTGTGACCCAGAAATATGAGAATATATTGTTGTAAAATGTTTTGATGAGTTGTTTGGTAGGAAGTTCCTCCAGTGTCTTCGCAACCCAATGAAGGGCAGCATTGTTCACCAGGATGTCGAGCCCACCCAGTTCCTTCACGGCCTGTTTGACAGCCTTCGCGCAGAAAGATTCTTTAGCCAGGTCGCCGGCGATGAGCACGCATTTACGCCCATACTTCTCCACCTCCTCCCTGGTCTGCTCGGCATCGCTACGCTCATTCAAATACACAATGGCGATGTCGGCACCTTCTTTTGCAAAAAGTACAGACACTGCCCTGCCAATGCCACTATCTCCGCCCGTGATCAGGGCTTTTTTATTCTTTAGCTTGTCACTACCCTTTTGATCGGGATAATCATACACGGGTTGGGGTTTCATCTTCGATTCCTTGCCAGGGCGCGACTGGGTTTGTTTTGGCTTCGCTCCTTTCTTTATCGCTTTCGCAGCTGCTTTCTTTGTTGCTTTGGCCATACCACAATTTTGCCTAGCAGTGCAATTCATGTTCCATGTGATTGTAACTTGGAGGGATGATTCAATACGTTATTCCCTATGTGTTTGCGTTTGTAACCATCCTTATTTCCACTTCCTGTGGGCCAGGTTCAAAAAAGGCGGACATCGCGCAGGATCCATATCATTACCAGATCAACAAAAGAGTCATCGCTAAAAACGGTCTTGTGGTTTGCGCCCATCCGCTGGCGGCCAAAGTTGGTGTGGCTATACTGAAAAAAGGAGGCAATGCCTTTGACGCTGCCATTGCAACTCAACTCGCCCTTGCCGTAGTCTACCCCGGCGCCGGAAACATTGGTGGTGGAGGTTTCCTGGTAGCCCAAAGAGCAAATGGAGGTGCACTGGCCCTGGATTATCGTGAGATGGCTCCCGCTCGGGCAAGCCGTGAAATGTACCTCGACAGCGCCGGAAATATTCGGCCGGGAGAAAGTGTTAACGGTCATTTATCCAGCGGAGTTCCCGGCACGGTAGCCGGACTTTTTGAAACGTACAAATATGCAAAGTTGCCACTCGCCGACCTCATCCAGCCCGCCATCGAGCTGGCCAGAAACGGATTCGCGATCACTGAAAGAGAGGCCAGGTCGCTCAACTCGCTGCAGGACGAATTTTCAAACTATAATACGAGGCCGACCGCATTTCAAAAGAATTCATCGTGGCGGGCAAACGACACACTCATTCAACCTGACCTGGCAAACACACTCCAGCGCATCCGCGACAAGGGAGTGAAAGGTTTTTATGAAGGGGAAACCGCAGACCTGATCGTGGCTGAAATGAAAAGAGGAAATGGAATCATCACAACTGAGGATCTGAAGAATTACAAAGCCGAATGGCGTGAGCCCCATTTGTTCAGCTATCATGGACACCAGCTGGTGACCATGCCGCTGCCCAGCAGTGGTGGCCTCTTGCTGCACCAGATGCTGAAAATGGTTGAATACCGGCCACTGAAAGACTATGGTTTCCTTTCGGGTAGTGCCGTACAACTGATGATCGAAGCGGAACGAAGAGCCTATTCCGACAGGGCCATGTATATGGGCGATCCGGATTTTTACAAGGCGCCGGTAGACAAAATGATAGATAGCAACTATCTGGTAAAAAGAATGAAGGATTTCGTTGTCGGCAAAGCGGGCAAAAGCAAGGACCTGCCCGAAGGTGAAAAATTATGGAAGGAAAGCAAGGAAACCACACACCTGAGTGTGATGGACGCGGAAGGCAATGCCGTAGCGGTTACCACTACCCTGAATAATGGTTATGGCAGCCGGACCGTGGTCGGTGGCGCCGGGTTTCTGATGAACGATGAAATGGATGATTTCAGTTCCAAACCCGGAGCGCCCAATATTTACGGCGCGGTGGGTGGAGAAGCCAATGCCATTGTTCCGAAAAAAAGAATGCTCAGCTCGATGTGCCCAACGATCGTGCTGAAAGACGGTAAACCCTTCCTGGTATTGGGCACACCGGGTGGCACAACCATTCCCACTTCTGTGTTCCAGACGATCGTTGACCTGCTGGACTTCAATCTTTCCGTCGGCGACGCGGTCAATCTGCCAAAATTCCATCACCAGTGGCTACCCGATAATATTACTGTCGAAAAATCCTTTCCTGATTCCACAAGACAGTTACTTATTAGAATGGGCTATGAACTGGAGGAAGTTAATGAGATTGGAAGAACCGAAGTGATAAGACTGGAAAAGGGGAACATGGAAGGCGTTGGGGACAACCGCGGCGACGACAGCGCCGAGGGATATTAATAGGAAAAACTCATTTATGATTACACTGGAAAATGAAACCTTGAGCATCGACGTAAATCCGAAAGGGGCGGAGTTAAGCAGAATTTTTTCAAAAACCACCGGACTCGAATACCAGTGGAATGGCGACCCCGCATTCTGGGCCGGGCGATCGCCTGTGCTCTTTCCTTTCGTAGGCACCCTGAAGCACGATACTTACTACTACAATGGAAATAAATATCAACTGCCCCGCCATGGGTTTGCGAGAAATATGATGTTTGAAAAAACTTCGGAAGAGAAGCATTCGGTAGGTTTTTCACTGAAAAGTTCTGCGGATACTCTTGACCGTTATCCCTTCCCATTTCAGCTCGAAATCATTCACAGGCTAAGTGGTGCTATGATCTCAGCCCGATACCGTGTGACTAATACCGGTAGCGATACCATGTACTTCTCCATCGGAGGGCATCCTGCATTTTGTATTCCTTTGGAAAAAGGACTGGAGTACAGTGATTATTATTTTGAATTTTCAGATGAGGAAAATGCCGGCCGCTGGCCACTTTCGCATGAAGGCCTGGTGGAAGCCATGCCAACCACCTTACTGGAACACAAAAGAAAACTGCCATTGAACAGGGACCTGTTTGTGAACAACGCCATCATCCTGAAACGGCTGAATTCCAAAACTGTTAAGTTAAAAACGGATCGTTCACCTCACGGACTCGAATTTCACTTCGGTGGCTTCCCCTTCCTTGGATTGTGGTCCGCAAAGGACGCCAATTTCGTTTGTATCGAACCCTGGTGTGGGCTCGCCGACAGTGTAAACGCTGATCAGCAACTGATACACAAGGAGGGCATTGAAATCCTGAGCCCTGGCCAGGTCTTTGAAAGAGAATGGTCGGTGAATGTTTTCTGATTTCTGGCAGGATTATTTTTTCTCCACCCATACGCTGGCTGATCCCGGGCTCACGTGAAATTCTGCCCAGCCATCTTCACCGACTTTCACCTCGCCGGGATATTTTTCCAGGAAGTCGACGAATATTTTACCCTTGTGGCGCTGGCCGATCTCCATTTTCTTGAAACCTTCGTCAGCATTTGACAGGAGCACGGCACAACCAGAGCCCTCATTTTCATCATTGCCCTCACGCGTCCATCCGACACAGTTCATGTGGTCAAAATAATCTCTTTGCGTGCCATAGGCATATTGCTGTCTTGCCTGAAGCAGGCGTTCTATCCCTTCGCACTTGTCGAGGAAGATCTCATGATCATTACCGTCGCGACCCTTGCCTACATAATGTGCGCCATAGAGATCAGGATAGAATATACAGGGATAACCCTCGTCGCGAAGCAGGATTATTGCGTAAGCCAGTGGCTTAAACCATTTCTCAACTGGCGCCTCAAGTGACTGAAGCGGCTGGGTGTCGTGGTTGTCGACTACTGTTACTGCTATGCCCGGACTTACTTTAACCAGTGTGTCATCCAGGATCGTGTTCATTTTGTAGGAATTTCCCACCTGGGAGGCAAGATGAAAGTTGTGATGTAATGGAGCGTCAAACAGAGACATTCTTCCGCCCACGGCATCGGAATATTTCAGGAGGGAAGGCAGGTCTCCCGGCGCCCAGTATTCACCCACCGCGAAGAGATCGGGTTTGAGGTAACGCATATGCTCTAGCCATTCAACGTAAAACTGAGGCGCGATGTGTTTTACCGCGTCGAGTCGTACGCCATCAAAACCCAGTTGTTTTAGCAGCCAGCCGCCATATCTCTTTAGTTCCTCTCTCACTGCGGGATTCCTGAATTCAACATCGCAGAACATCAGATAATCGTAGTTGCCTTTTTCTTCATCAATCACGTCTTCCCATAGATCCCCATATTCATTCAGAATGCTGAAGATGGCGGTTTCTCCAAGGTCGTGCGCATAGTCAACCCCGGAAAAGCACCGGAAATCCCAAATGAATTTTGAATATTTTCCAGCCCGTCCAGGAAAGGTAAACTTAGTGAAGGCATCAATTTCGAAGGGTTCGCTGATGAACTCGTTGCGGTCTTCTTCATTCACCCTTACCACTTTGATCCTTTCTGTCTCGTCTGCTCCGCCCATGTGGTTAAGCACGATGTCGACATAGACCTGGATCTGTCTTTCATGCAACGCCTTGATGGCCGCCTTGAGCTCGCGTTTCGTGCCGAATTTTGTTCTCACACTCCCTTTCTGATCGAATTCGCCCAGGTCATAAATGTCGTACACGTCATAACCGCTGGCATTGGCACCTTCCTTCCCTTTGTGTGCGGGTGGCAGCCAGACAGCGTTTATGCCGAGGTCCGAAAGATAATTTGCCTGGTTTTTCAGATGTTTCCAAAATGTTCCATCGGTGGGCACATACCAGTGAAAGAACTGAATCATTGTACCATTTCTCATAAGCGGGGCAAGATACAAGAATCAGAAACAGAAACAGTAACAGGAACAGGGAGAGGCACAGCCACGCCTTCGCTAAAGCTTCGGCGGGCGAAGAAAGAGAAAGAGAATGAGGCAGAAACAGGAACAGAGAAAGAACAGGGGGAAATCAGAAAGAGAAAGAGAAAGAGAATGAGGAAGAGGAACAGGATACCTGTAACAAAAAACCTGAGCGCTTGGGCTTAAACAAGTATTTTTAATTCTTGAAAGCGATTAAGTACAACTGCGATCTGAACACCTGTATGCTCTGCCAACGTTGTCTTCCGGAATGGAAGTCTGCCGTAGGCCAACACAGGCAGAATCTCTTGTACAGGAAAGGAGAATCAATCTTCGAAGAAGGCAAAACGGTTAGCGGGATCTATCTGGTTTACTCTGGCATGGTGAAGGTGCACAAGTACTGGAACGAAGAAAAAGACCTGATCCTGCGATTCGCGGGTAGGGGCGACATACTCGGTCATCGGGGGCTCGGCAGGGATAATCTGTATCCGGTGTCGGCTACGGCCCTGGAGGACGCGGTGCTTTGTTATTTCCCAATGGAGTTTTTTATCTCCACCCTAAAAGTGAACCATGAATTCCTTTTCGACCTGATGATGTTCTATGCGGCTGAACTAAAGGAGTCGGAACGCAACATGCGCAACCTCGCCCACATGCCTGTCAAAGGTCGAATCGCCCAGGCCTTGTGTACATTGCAAGAAAAATTTGGTAAGGCGCCAGATGGATCCATCAAAATCCAGATCAGTAAACAGGATCTTGCCTCCTTCGTGGGCACAACCTATGAGACCTTTTTCAGGATGATCAACGAACTCATTGCCGAGAACCTCATCTCGGTAGCCGGCAGGCGCATTTATCTCACCAACGACAAAAAACTTGAAGAACTCACGTTGTTGCCCCGATAAACCCTGCGCCGGTAATTCTCATTCTCTCCCTTTCTACCCCCTTTCTCTTTCTCTTTCTCTTTCTATTCCTCTTTCTGTTCCTGTTCCTGTTCCTGTTTCTGTTTCTTCCTCTTCCTCTTTCTCTTTCTCATTATGTAGCCTGACCACTTCTCCAATAACGATGACAGCAGGGTTGGACAAACCCTCGAACTGTGACCTGAACTGGATGTCTTTAATAGTACCGGTGACAATTTTTTCATCGGGCATGGTGCCATTTTGAATAATGGCAACGGGGGTGTCGGCTTTTCCGCAATTGCGGAAGATGTCTGTGATCTCTTCGAGTTTGCTCATGGCCATCAGCAGGATAACGGTGGCGGATGAGCGCGCCGCCAGTTGAATATCTTCAGAGAGATCGCCATTGCGGTTGGTACCTGTTACTACCCAGAAACTTTCGCTGATGCCCCGACAGGTGACCGGGATCATTTGCGAAGCCGGCACTGCCAGCGCGCTGGATATTCCAGGTATAACCTGCACCCTGATTCCTGCCTGCTTTGCCACTTCTATCTCTTCCTGCGCTCTTCCAAAAACGAAGGGATCCCCTCCTTTCAGCCTAACAATATGACGGTGGGTAAGAGAATAATCGAGGATCAGGTTGTTGATGCCCATTTGTGACAAGGCATGGCAACCCATTCGTTTTCCCACAAAATGGCAGATGGCATTGGGACCGGCGTAATCCAGTAATGCAGGATTGGCGAGGGCGTCGTAGAGGATTACATCCGCGTTACGCAAGGCGTTCACCGCTTTTATAGTGATCAATTCAGGATCACCCGGACCCGCACCAACAAGGGAGAGCACCCTATCAGAAAAATACATTATTAAAATATTTATATGACATAAATCACATTTCTCATGAGCAATTTAAATAATTATCCCTAATATTATGATATGAATAATAAATATATGTTTGTTATTTATCAATTATGCCTCTGATTGCCTGTCATTTCGCTGATCAATATCATATGTAAAATAATTTTAAAACGATTCTTGCCATAACTCATCCATTTAATCCATTTAAATGAAAATTGTAGTTATTGGCAACGGCATGGTCGGCCTCAAATTCTGTGAAAGATTGCTGGCAGACAAGAGCCGGTCCTTTGAGATTGTCGTACTGGGTGAAGAAACCTTACCTGCTTACGACAGGGTTCACCTAACCGATTATATTTCGGGAAAAACAGCTGCAGAGCTTTCGCTCAAGCCTCTCGACTGGTACCAGCAACAAAATATCCGCCTCTGCCTGGGGGAACCGGTGGTCCGGATCGACAGGGAAAACCAACAAGTCCATACCAAATACCAGCGACTGGAATATGACAAACTGGTCATCGCCACGGGTTCGGCGCCTTTTCGTCCCAAAATATCCGGCATTGGAAAACAGGGGGTGTTCTTCTACCGCACGATCCAGGACCTTGACGAGATCAGGAATTACGCCCGCTCGGCCCGTACGGCCGCTGTACTTGGAGGAGGGCTACTCGGACTTGAAGCCGCCAAGGCCTTGCTGGATCTCGGTGTTTCCGACACGCATGTTATAGAATTCTCCCCTCGCCTGATGCCCCGGCAGATAGACGAGGCGGGAAGCCAGGTACTCGCAGGCAAACTCCGGTCGCTGGGATTAGAGATCCACACCGGTAAAGAACTGATAGAGATCAATGGACTTGAAAAAATTCAGTCTCTGAGTTTTGCGGATGAAACCGAATTACTTACCGACATGCTGGTGGTGTCTGCCGGCATCCAGCCCCGAGACGAGGTGGCCCGCGCCGCCGGACTCGAAACAGGTACACGTGGAGGCATAGTGGTGAATGAGAAAATGCAGACTTCCGATCCTTCCATCTTCGCGATTGGAGAATGTGCCCTTTTCGAGGAGCGTATCTATGGCCTTGTGGCACCGGGCTATGAAATGGCCACCGTGGCCGCCGCTGTCATCAGCCAAAAAGAAAAATCATTCACCGGGTTCGACATGAGCACTAAACTGAAACTCGTTGGAGTGGATGTGGCCAGTTTTGGCCTGCCCTTCGCCGATGACAATGCATATCGTTCAGTCATCTTCGAAAACAAAGTAACAGGCGTATATAAAAGACTGACGCTTTCGCAAGATGGCAAACAATTGCTTGGAGGCATCCTGATCGGAGACGCAGATGCATACAATATGTTGCTGCAGGTGACCATCAACCGACTCGCCATTCCAGAAAGACCCGAAGAAATTCTCTTCACGCCTGCCGCAGGGAAAACCATTCATCAGAACGGCGTCACTCATCTTCCCGATGAGTCCGTCATCTGCAGCTGCGAGCAAATCACCAGGCTGCAGATCTGCAACGCGGTGGAGCACAGTGGTTGCGAATCACCGGAAGCGGTAAAAAAATGTACAGGCGCAGGCACGGGTTGCGGAGGTTGTATGCCTTTGGTTAAGGACCTGGTCGAATTCAAACTCAAGGAGCTTGGAAAGTATGTAAAACGAAATGTTTGCGAGCACTTTGGTTATTCCCGTCAGGAACTTTTTGATCTCATCAAACTGAAAAACCTCAGATCATATGATGAAGTCCTTGATCATTTAGGAAAGGGCCATGGTTGTGAACTCTGCCGTCCGCTGGTTAGCTCCCTGCTTGCCAGTATCTGGAACGACATGATCCTGAAAAATGGCAACGACACCGCGCAGGATTCCAACGACCGCTATCTGGCCAACATCCAGAAAGGTGGCAGTTATTCCGTGGTGCCACGTATTCCGGGAGGCGAAATCACGCCCGACAAACTGATCGTCATTGGCGAGGTGGCAAAAAAATACCAACTCTACACCAAAATAACAGGCGGCCAGCGGATCGATATGTTTGGCGCGCATCTCAATGATCTTCCATATATCTGGGAAGAACTGATTAACGCAGGGTTCGAGAGCGGACACGCCTATGGCAAAGCACTCCGCACCGTGAAAAGCTGCGTGGGTTCAACCTGGTGCCGCTTTGGTCTGCACGACTCTGTCAGCTATGCAATCAGGATCGAAGAAAGATACCGTGGCCTCAGGGCGCCGCACAAGATCAAGTCGGCGGTGTCGGGTTGCATCAGGGAATGTGCGGAAGCCCAATCAAAAGACTTCGGTATCATCGCCACGGAAAAGGGATGGAATCTTTATGTATGTGGCAACGGCGGTTCGAAACCCCAGCATGCACTCCTGCTGGCCTCCGACATCGACTCTGAAACCTGTATCCGATACATTGACCGTTTCCTGATGTTCTACATCAAAACCGGTGATCCCCTCACCAGAACGGCGACCTGGCTGAACAAGATGGAAGGCGGGATCGACTACCTGCGCAACGTGATTGTCAACGATTCACTGAACATAGCGGAAGAACTTGAAATGGAGATGCAGAAACTCGTCGACAGCTATGCCTGCGAGTGGAAGGCCGTGGTCAACAGTCCCGAATTAAGAAAAAAGTTTGCGCATTTTGTAAATGACCCGAAGGCAAAAGATCCTTCAGTGCAGTTTGAGCCCTTACGTGGGCAGAAGAAAGCCATGGAATGGAAATAACCAACTTATAATTAAAAACAAACCTATTATGAAATCACCAGAATTAATTGCCATGGAATGGTATCCTGCCTGCCAGGTAAATGATGTTCCCCGCAACGGCGGTGTTTGTGTAAAGCTCGGCGAGCAGCAGATTGCGTTGTTTCATTTCACCCGTAATGGCGAATGGTATGCTTCACAAAACAGTTGTCCGCACAGGAACCAGATGGCGCTGAGCCGGGGAATGATCGGTTCGCTGGGAGAAGTGCCAAAGGTGGCCTGCCCCTTTCACAAAAAGTCGTTTTCGCTTATAGATGGCCGTTGCCTTGGCAGCGAACAGGAATATTCCATCCAAACCTTTCCGGTAAAAATAGAGAACAACACCGTATTCATTGGCTTGACAAAAAACCAAAATTGAGCTTATGCGAAAATCCTTGTGGCTAACCACCTTACTATCTGGTGCAGTACTGTTATGGACCCAACGATCGTTCGCGCAGCTTTCTATCGGAGCCCAGCTCAGGACAAGATCGGAACTCAGAAGCGGCCAGGGGGCACCACTGTCTAAGGGACTCAGGCCCGCGATCTTTACTTCACAACGCACCAGGATACAGTCTGTTTTCAGTCAGTCAAAACTAAAACTTGGCATTACACTGCAGGACGTGCGCGTATGGGGACAGGATGGCTCATCTATCAACCGTACTACGATCGCCGACAATGCGGGGCTAATGCTGCATGAGGCCTGGGCCGAACTGCTGGTGAATGACTCTTCTAACGGTAAAGGAGCTTTACAATTAAAGATCGGAAGGCAGGAACTGAAATACGATGACCAGCGCCTGGTTGGCAACCTCGACTGGCTGCAACAGGCGCGCAGACATGATGCCGCCGTGTTGAAATATGCAAAAGGCCCATGGAATATGAACGCTGTCTTTGCTTTCAATCAAAATAAAGAAAAACAATCTGGAACCACCTATCAGCCAGTTGCAGCTTATGCCGCCAATACGAATGGCGGAGCAATGTATTCCTCATTGGAAATGCTCTATGTTGCCAGGCAACTTAACAAAGGAGTGCTGAGTTTTCTGCTGCTCGGTGATCAGTTCAGCAGGTATCGAATGGACACGGTTAATAATCAATCGGCAAAGGTTTACCAGCAGGGCAACTGGAGCAGGGTCACGTTTGGATTTCATCTTGAAAAAAAAATCAGCCTGCTGGGAGTTACGGCGGAAACCTATTATCAGCTTGGTAATGACCAGGCCGGCGAAAAAGTTCATGCTTATATGCTCAATCTTGGTTTACAGTATCCGGTTGGCCAATTCGTTGTGAGCGGAGGTGTCGACCACAGTTCCGGTGGCAGACAAAAATCCTTCGATCCACTCTACGGTACGCCGCATAAATTCTGGGGAGCCATGGATTACTATTATGCCGGCTCAACATTTGGCAAAGTTGGTCTGACAGACTACTACCTCAAAGGCAGCTGGAAACCGGTTGCGACCTCTCTCTTTTCTGTCGGCCTTCATCAGTTCAACACCGCCACCCGGCAAGTGTATGATGGCAGATCGCAGAACAATCTCGGGCTGGAAGCCGACCTCAATGCGTCTGTTCAGATCTCACGCTACCTGAATGTTGAGGGTGGGTACAGTCATTATTTCAGCACAAACCTTCTTACCTCATCCGCAGTAAAGGACATTCCCAATGCGCGCAAGGGCGCCGACTGGGTTTATATCATGATCAACATCACTCCTGAATTTGCTTTTCATCCCAATAAATAATTGCATATGGATTACCGCAAACCTTCCGACGTAGTTGACACCATGATCCAGTCGGGGATTGACAAGACAGCCTTAACAAACAGAGACCTTTGGATTCGCGGGTTTCTCTCAGGGGCCATACTTGGTTTCGGCACCACGCTGGCAATCACGGCCACGGTTCAAACCGGACTTGGGATTGTGGGCGCACTGGTCTTCCCGGCCTGTTTTGTCATCGTGGTGATCATGGGATTTGAACTGGTCACCGGCAGTTTCGCGATATTGCCCATCGCTTATCTTGACAAACAGATCGGCGGAAGGGCCATGTTCAGCAACCTGCTGATCGTTTTTCTAGCCAACCTTTTGGGTGGTGTGGTATATGCGCTTCTGTTCTGGATTTCCAGTACCAATGCGGGTCACACGGTTACCTCACCACTGTCTGCTGCGATTGTAAAAATAGCCGAAGCAAAAACAATCGGTTATTCGCAGTTTGGTGCGGCAGGATGGTTCACTGCCTTTACAAAAGCAATCTTATGCAACTGGATGGTGACAATGGGTGTGGTGATGTCTTTGACCTCCACTTCAACACTTGGGAAGATCTTTGCCGCCTGGCTGCCGGTATTTATCTTTTTCGCACAGGGGTTTGAACACGCAGTCGTAAACATGTTTGTGATTCCCGCCGGGATGATGCTCGGCGCCAGGGTGAGCTTTGCCGACTGGTGGTTGTCAAACCAAATCCCCGTGACACTCGGAAATATTGTGGGTGGAGTAATCTTCACCGCGCTGGCACTATCTCTTACCCATCGCAAGAAAAACCTGGTTGGCAAACTCGCCCCACACCGGGTGGTCTCGCTGAGCAAGCAGAACTAATCCGACCAGTCATCAGTTCTGAAAGGCGCTACAGGCAGACCATCCCTGGTGGACAGGTTGCCGATACCAGCATTAGAGAACATGTAACGAACCGCAACGGGAGTCTTTACTTGTTTGGATGAAACCATCAGAACATCATTTTTTATCTGCGCTTTCGCGGGATAAAAAACCTTGTCGGTGCCGGCAATAAATAACTGGCTGGCACCCTTGCCATTGATCACAAGGCCAGAACCAGGGTCGTCGAAACTGATCCTTGCCTTGCTGCCATCGATGGTCATTTCTTTAAAAATAGGGCTCTGGGCGCCCTTCGGACTACTGCCATAGGTTTTGGCAAGCGCAAGTCTGGCGAGCCTGTTTCCAACTTCATGCTTCTTAATGGGATGGATGTTTGTGGTGTCGTCAACGAGGTCGGCGACTACAACCATGCCCGTATTTTTTAGTGCAAGGCTCTTTGCCTGCTGTTCCCTCACCAGGTATCCTTTTGCCTCCCCGTAAGTAAATGGAGCGATCTGAACATAATAAAAGGGGAAATCCTTGTGCCAGTCATTTCTCCACGCGGTGATCATGGTAGTAAAGAGTTTACTGTAATTCGCGGGGAGGGCGGTGTTGGCCTCGCCCTGATAAAACAAGGCACCCCGGATGCTGAAATTTTCCAGGGGAGCGATCATGGCGTTAAATGCATAGCCAGGGCTGATCGTCCATGACTCGTTGAAGGCCAGTAGCGATGCGTCGGCTTTGAGAACCGTATCTTTTTCGATGATGTCAGCCGGGGTCCATACCTCGGCAGGAGTTCCGCCCCAGCTGGCGTTGATAATGCCAACAGGAACATGGAGACTGTCAATCAGTTTCAGCGCGAAGAAGTATCCGACAGCTGAAAAAGGTTTGAGGGAATTGGAATCACAGACCGCCCATTTTGCACGGACATTGTCCTGGGGATATTTCGATGTGGTTTTGCTGATGTGAAACAACCTGAGGTTTGGATTGGGAGCTTTGCTCATTTCATCCTGCATTTCTTTCAGTCCCTGGTAATAGCCCCATTCCATATTTGACTGGCCTGAACAAACCCAGACCTCGCCGATCATGACATTCTTTAGCTCGATCCTGTTCTTTCCTGTAAAAGAAATATTATAGGGCCCGCCTGCTTTTGGCGTAAGCACTTTTATTTCCCATTTCGCATCGGGGGTGGCAAATACCGAATCCGTCCTGTTGTCCCATGAGGTGGTGATGATCACTCTTTCGTGAGGTAATGCCCAACCCCAGAGTTTGACTGAGTCGTTTTGTTGAAGCACCATGTCATTGTCGAGTAAGGATGGCAGGGTAATATCGGCCCTGGAGACCATTGCAAAAGATATACAGAAGGTGAAAAGTAATGTCGATCGTAAATGCATTATGAACAAATTTTTGTTTGCACTAAGATAGGTCATAATTAAACCGGTCACCGGGATCAAGACTATACTAAGCTTTCACTCCGGCACATTTTTTTGTTGGTAAAACCCTAAATTGAGTCTCAAATGTCACTACACCGAAACTCAGTTCTCATGCATGCCAGGATCGTCATCTTCATGTTGGTAATACTTTTTTCCTGCAAGGATGAAAAGAAGCAGGGCCCGTCCGTCATACCGGGAAGCAGGACGGTCGAACAGATCGAAACCGAGATCAGGCAACTCGAAGAAGTTGAATGGAGTCAGGCGGAGAAGAAGAAAGACATGAACTGGTTCCACCAGCACCTGGCAGACGAACTCGTGATGACCAACGGGAAAACAGGTGAAGTGAACAATAAAGGAGAACAACTGGCGGAATACCAGGATTCTGACTTTGAGGCGTCAGGACCGGATAAAATCAGTCAGTTCAAGGTTCAGGCCTTCGACAACTGGGCGGTCGCTACTTTTCGCTTACAGATGTCGGGAAAAAATAAAAAAGGCAAAGTTTCAGAAAACTACCGTTTTACCGATGTCTGGATCTTCAGGGATGGCCGCTGGCAAATAACCGCTTCCCACCGTAGCGAAATCCCTGGCTCAACAAAAAGATCGGACAAATAACCAATACCCTAATCCCTTTCAGTAACTTCATTGGGTACTCGATCCAAGTCTTTTTTATTCCTCCCCGTTATTACTTGCTTTCGATCTGTATGTATAGAACTTGCAAACGGCGTCTCCAATCGCTTACTTGCACTGAATGAATCAGAATACCTGTCCTTCTTCCACGAAAAATCGTTTATCTGCAAGAAGCCATATCCGCCTGATTATCCCATTTCTTATACGATGAACCACGCTCCGAGGGCGTACGTGATTGCTATCTTCTAAACCTAAACTGCCATATCATGCGTATGAGAATTTTTTCAATTTGCATTAGTTTCGCCCTGCTCATATTGTCGGGCTGCGTGAAAAAAGATCAGCTTGATCCCCGCTTCAATCCAAACTGCCGGGTGACCAGCTTTACCAGTTCAGATCCATTGCCATTCAGGACAACTTATCAAAAGACCTATGACAGCAAGGGTTTGCTGACACACGTAAATACCAGGCTCAGACAGGTTTACAATGACCTTACAGAATACGACCTGAACATCAGCTATCCCAGTTTGAACGCTGCTAAACTTACTGGTACTGTAAAAGAACTCACCATTTACAATGAAGATGGCGATATCCTTTCCACACCAATTGTGAAAAGCACACAGGCGGTGGTTTTTGAGGCCAGGTTTGACCCTGTGACACATTATTTTCAAAAGCTGATCAACAAGGCCAATAATCATACAGAAATCGAATTCGTTTACAAACAAGGCAAATTTTCACGGATCAATCTGGAATTTGGATACCTCGATGTCAAGCTCGACAAGCATGGAAATATTCTTTCTATTCGCACGGAGAACCACTATGGACTCGATTATACCTATTCAGACCGAGGCGCCGGGAAAAATCTGGTGTATGAACCAACAGAATCCTTCATCAACTATTTCTATCATCTGGTAGAGGTACTGAACTGGGGTCCAACACAGCCAAATCGGGAAAGGCTTACCCTGAGTACCAGTTGGGGGCATGCCGACGGCGCACCCGATAGTGAAGACTACTACAGACGAGACTTTACTTACTACCATCGTTACGACAATAAGGGTAACCTGGTAGGGATTAGCTACAAGCCCGACTGGTCCGCATTCTACACAAATACATTCTCCTGCAGGAACACAAAGACAGTGAAGTAACCTGCTGCCAGATTTCTGCAATAGCGGTCATATATTCCCCGTTATGACCGGCATGGACAGTTGTAGTGAAACCACATCTGAAATTCCATTGCTATATATCTAATCGTCAGTCTGTTAGCGCCGGAGCTGACCTGTGGCATCAAAGATGATGTAATAATTGAAAATACCAATGAAAGACCAAATCCATAACTATAGCAAAACCATTATTATAGACGGCCCGCATGAGGACGTGTATTCATCACTTACCACACTGGATGGACTTAGCGAACTATGGGAAGAACCAGTGCTTGGAGACTCCACCATCAATGGTGAACTCACTATCCATTTCATCAAGCGTGGCGAACAGAATAAAATACGAATCGACCATTTGTTGTTTCCATCAAGGGTCGAATGGACGGTCATACAGGATGAAATTCACCAGGGAGAATGGGAAGGCACAAAGGTCATCTTCAGTATTAAACCGCTTACAGGAGCCAGGAGCCTGCTCAACTTTTCCCACCTCGGATTGACTTCTCATCTGTCTTCGTATGGAGACGGTGTCAATGCCTGGGACCATTTTCTTAAAAATATCGAGGAACTGAGTCCAGTTCCATTCAGGCTATGAAAAACCCCGTATCTGGAAAGTGCCGGCGACGATAATCACCGGCACTTTCATTTATTTCAGTGTGATCTCAATCACCGGTATAATGGACTCAGTTAGTTCACTATTGTCTCATGAGAGCAGATCAGTCCGCTATCTTATCATAAGAAAGTAAAGATCAAAAATTTGGTGGGGGACGACTTATCGAAAAGAAGGCGGGGCGTATCTTTATTCTTATTCAATTTAGATCATGTCCACCAACAACTTTAGCGCTTCGGAAATTCAGCAGATGAGGACAGACACCTCCGGCACAGCTTCCAGGATACATTTTGACAATGCGGGCTCCTCTCTTCCGCCTGATACTGTTGTGCAGACGGTTATCAATTACCTGCAGCAGGAGGCTCTTGAAGGAGGATATAAAATGGAGAAGAATCACAGGGAAGAACTCGCCAATGTGTACACCCTGATTGCCAGGCTGATCAATGCGACGCCCGGAGAAATTGCCATCACTGAAAATGCGAGCGCGGCATGGGGAATGGCATTCAATGGAATTGAATTCAGTGAGGGTGATGTGATTCTCGCCTCGGAATACGAATACGAGGCCAATATTCTGGGATTCCTGGCGGTCAGGAGTAAGCGGGTGGAAGTACGAATAATACCAAATAATGAAGACGGTGATTTTTCGCTAAGCACCCTCGAAGAGATGATCAGTTCAAAAACAAAGCTCATAGCGGTTACGCATATCGCATCCAGTGCCGGCGGCATATTGCCGTTGGCGGAGATTGGGCAGATCGCGCGGAAACACAATATTCTTTACCTGGTTGACGCCTGTCAGTCCATTGGACACCTCCCCATAGACGTGAAGGAGATCAATTGCGACATGTTGTCCGTTACCGGTAGAAAATACCTGAGGGCGCCGAGAGGAACGGGATTTCTTTATGTGCGCAGCAGCGTCCAGGACTTGCTGAAACCTGTGTTAATGGATGAGTTCAGCATCATCGACATGAATGAACAGGGCTTTCAGCTGAAAATCGACGCAAAAAGATTTGAACTTTTCGAAAACAGCAGGGCCTTGCGTCTTGGACTGGGCAAGGCCGTGGAATATGCCCTGAACCTGGGTCTGGACCGAATTGCAGGGCGGATCAAAATGCTGGCAAGCATCTTAAGACAAGAATTGTCGAATCTTCCCCAGGTAACGGTAATGGACAGGGGAAAAGAGTTAAGCGGAATCGTGACTTTTTCAGTAAGCGGAACAGAAAGTATGTGGCTGCAGTCTGAACTGGCAAAGCGCCAGATCAACCTCAGCGTGACGACTACGAAAGCTACTTTGTTTTATATGCAGAAGTATAAGCTCGACAATATTCTCAGGGCTTCTGTGCACTACTACAATACGGAGGAAGAGATCAGCATTTTTGTTACTACACTAAGGGAGCTTGTCAATTAACCAAAATTAAAAATCAAAAATTAAAAATTAAAAATGCTATCGTGTGGAACCGTGTGTATTGCGCATGGAGCGATTCCTGTCTTTTCCTGCGTCTTTGCGTAAAATCAACTGCCATCAAGGACACATGCACATTGCGCAGGGAGTGTGTGAATTAGCATTTTTAATTTTTAATTTTTAATTTTTCATTTATATAAGGGTGTTCTTTTGACTATGTAATGCATAGCCGCCTTATATGCGTCATTGTCCGACAGGATTGACTGCCTTGAATTACTGAAGATCCTGTCACCGGCTGCATTATAGATATTGATCGTCACATCTGTGTGATATTCCTGTACCGTATAGGCCGTACCGTGTGAGTAGCGTTGGTTCCGCGTTTTTTTGCCATGATGCCCACGACCCACTTCTTCTTTTTCATATCTCTGCTTAGTTGAAACAGTGCGCAGGTTGCCGGGTTCCTGTACCACGGTTCCAATCACGACATAATCAGCTTTCAGAAGTTCGGCAAGTTCTTTTGGCGCATACTGCCTGATGTTCTCAGTTCGAATCTCTTTTTTGAACAATAGGGCATTCAGTGCAGCC
This sequence comes from uncultured Chitinophagaceae bacterium, assembly GCA_963808065.1. Lineage (GTDB taxonomy): Bacteria > Bacteroidota > Bacteroidia > Chitinophagales > Chitinophagaceae > Flavitalea. The sequence goes on along the minus strand of CAWEEK010000001.1, from coordinate 1,244,549 downwards.
GGATCCTTCAAATCAAGGTGATTGGGCGACTGTGAAAGGTAGGAGATCAACAGGTCCTGAAGATGAAAAGGCATGTCCTCCAGTTTAGATTCACTTCCATCCCCGGAATACCGAAGGGGAAGTACAGCAACTGATTTATACATGTTGTTACCCGCGTAAAACCGCGATGACGGAAAGATCTGTGCCTGGATCCTTGCTACACCGAACAGCATACTGATCAGGATGAATAATAGAGGCGCAATAAGTTTTGGTTTCATGATTATACTTTTGAAATTGTTTCGTCAAAAGTATAATCTGTACCGGGCGGCCTGGATGCTATTATACGAACGTGGGTATTTATTCGACAAACCGGTGTTTAGCAATATATGGGACCGGGCCAATCGAATTATTCCTGCCATCGAAAATCGCAGACAATACCTGGAATTATTAATTTTTAATTTTTTACACCCTGGTCAATTTATAAGGATAGACCTTGCCCGATGCCCATTGCGCAACATAGATGTTTTCGTCGTTGTCAATACATACATCATGTGGATGTACAAAGATCTGTTCAGCCTGGGACATGGGCTTTAGTTTATCCCCTTCGTACACTGGTGCCGTGCCGCCAATATTAGAAACCACTTTGTTGTTCTGGTCGAGGATGGTGACGAAGCCTTTTCCTTTGGTCCCCAGGTCGGGCGAAGTGAGTACGGCGGCGTAGAGATAATTTCCCCTGATTACAGGACGACAGACGCAGGCTCCCGGCAGGTTAATTACCTCGAGCAGTTTGCCATCTGGCGTAAAGCGTTTGAAGCAGTGCCGGGTGCGGTCGGTAACCAACAGGCTGTGTTGTCCGTTCCGGTTGTCGAAAACAATTCCATGGGCATTGTCGAGGTGATTATCTCCCAGTCCCCTGCCACCGAAATGTCCTTTGAGTTTGCCGGCGCGGTCGTATTGTAATACATATTGCAGACCATAACCGTCGGCGATAAAGAAATCACCATTCTCGCCCACTGCCACCTCGGTGGGCACAAATTCTTCAGGTTTTTTATACAACCCCGTTTCCATTGGCGGGTCGATGGTAAGGAGGATCTTGCCGTCAATGGTGGCTTTGTACACCTGGTGTTTCGCCGTGTCGGTAATGAAGAAGAATTCAGCGCCGTTTTCGTTGGTGAGCGTAAGACCATGGGCCCCGGGGAAATCATGGCCCCAGCTGCTCAGGTATTTGCCCGATTTATCGTAGAACAGGAGGTTATTCTTCGTTTCGTTGGTGAGCAGTATGATACGCCCCTTACTGTCCTGCACCATTTCATGACAATCATTGACCGGGTGTTGTTGAGGGTTCAGCTTGCCCCATTGGTTGTTCAGGCCATATTGCATATTGCCCTGACCGTACACCGGGTCTTTCTTCCGGGCAAAAATATCCTTGGTGATTACAAGACTGCTCATCGCGACTGAGGTTTTAGCAAGAAAGCTTTTTCTGTTCATGATTGACATGTTTAAAATTCCATTAATGGATCCGGCCGTCAAAGTTACGAAGGTTAATTTTCGATGGAGGCCATCGTCCTGAGGATACTGGCTCCCCACCTGTATATGTTATGCTTGAGGATAACTCTTCTCATTTGTTTCATTTTCTGGGTTTGAAGTTCCTTCGGCATTTCAAGTGCAGAGCGGATTGCATCTGCGGATCCCTCCTGGTCGTAAGGATTTATCACCAGCGCTCCATGCAATTCGTGCGAAGCGCCCGCAAATTGACTAAGGATCAGCACGCCGTCATTTTCGTTTCGCGAAGCTATGAACTCTTTGGCCACCAGATTCATTCCGTCATGGAGGGAGGTGACCATACAAAAGTTTGCCGACTGGTAGAGGGGCAAAATTTCTTCGTGGCTATGATGCGATTTTAAGAACAATATGGGTTGCCATGACCTTGTCTTAAACCGGGCATTGATCCTTATCGCTTCCTGTTCAACTCCTGCTATCGTGTCGGAATAGGTTTTCAACAAGGCCCGGCTCGGTGCTCCGATCTGAACAAAGGTAAAACTACCTACGTAGAAAGAGTTTTTTTCTAAAAACCGCTCAACCGCGAGAAACTTTTCCACCAATCCCTTCGTATAGTCAATCCTGTCTACACCGATTCCAACGAAATCCGCCTGCAGGCCGTGGCGCTTTAATAGTTCACTAATTGCAGTTCTGGGTGCTGTTTCCAGAGCAGGTTGTTGACTAATCGAGGTAAAGGCAATACTTATGGGAAAGGGTTTGACGAGCGTGAAGTGATTGCCGATCTTCACGGAGAAGTTTTCCCAGATTACTCTTGACTCTATCGAATTATTTACGGTTTCCAGGAAATTATTACAATGGAATTGCGTGTGAAAGCCGATCAGGTCGGCCCCGAGCATGCCATTCAGGATCTCCCTTTTCCAGGGGCAGATTCCAAAAGATTCCGGATTAGGCCAGGGGATGTGCCAGAATATAGCTACCCGGGCATCCGGTCTGACCTTTTTGATCAACATGGGCAGCAGAGCAAAATGGTAGTCCTGGACGAGAATAAAAGGTGATTCCATTTCGGTTATCTCACTCAAAATGGCCTTGGCGTACAATTCATTTACTTCTTTGTAATAATCCCAGTCGATCTTTCTGAATACTGGACGGGTGTGGGCGATGTGACACAGGGGCCACAGACCTTCATTAGAGAACCCGTAGTAGTAATGCAGTTCTTGTTCTTTTGACAACCACACGCGGCGTAGCGTGTATTTGTTTTCTCCGGGAGGAACCAACATCTTGTCGTCCTTATCCACCATCTCTCTGTCCGCGTCTCCGCTGCCCGAGGCGACCCAGAGCCCGCCGCAGGCCTTTAATATCGATTCCATAGCAGTCACCATTCCACTTGCGGGAACAAGGGTTTCAATCTCGTTGCCCCGGTGTACATGCATATAGGGCTCACGGTTGGAAACCACTATGAGCGTTTTATTTTCCAGCACCTGCTTCATTTCCTCATTCAATCGCTCGGGAGTCCAAACTGCTTCGCTTGTGGTTCTAAGCCGGGCTTCTTCCTGGGCGATCGCTTTTGCTTCCTGCATGGCCTGGGCGATTCCCGTGATTTCCTTGTATAGAGGTTGTAAGAATTCAATGTCGGGTTTTGCCGTAATCTTCTCCGCCTGTCCCAGGCGGGTGGCTTTCAGCCATTCCACCACTTTAGTGACCGGCAAAAAGATACTTCTTCTTATGATGAGGAGGGTCACTCCGGATATCAGCAGGGCCTGCAGGAACCAGCGAATAAAACTGCTGATCCAGATGTTATTCATGCTGTTTTCGATGTAGTCGGCATCGGCATAAAAGATGACGGCCTTGAATGACAGGTTCTCTTCCTTGACTATCCTGATATATTCATAAACGCTGTTCCCATCCGGCCGGATATAATTCCCCATGGAAGAGTCAGAGGATACTGCCCGTGAGAGATGGTCAAGTGAATGGCCTACCAGTTCTTTCAATTTCTCATTTACAGGCAGAATGCTGTCGTGGTGAAAGTATAAAACAATGCCTTGAAAGCCGTAGGCGTTGGCGAGGCTGTCGGATATGCCGGTGGTAATTATTTCGCGGGGGCGTTTTGGTCTGTCGAGGAAGCGGCTGAAGTATTCATTGGCTCCGCTGATGGTGGTGATGGCGAGTTCCTGTCTTAATTGTTGTCTTGCGGAACTGATTTGAACGGCGGTAAAACCAAACGCTACCAGTCCCACACTAAGAATGATAGATATTATCAGTGCCAGATTTATCTTCATAGAATTTGTTTAACCACCTGAGAACAGGATGCTTATGAATTTAAGGAGGATATATGCCATAACCTGAAGAAAATTCAATTTTGCGCCAATAAAGGGGATTAAAATATACGAACAGCCCTATTTTGAGGAATGGTTCCCGACAGTCGAATAATTTGTGACTTAAAAATAAATAGCCGATGGCGGAACACAGGATCAAGATAGCCAATACTGAACAGGAATTTGAACAGGGAAGAATCTTGTTTGAAGAATACGCGGGTTCTTTGAATTTTGACTTAGGATATCAGGACTTTAAAACAGAGCTTAGTACAATTAACCGGCAGTACAGAGAACCGGAGGGAGCGTTGCTGCTGTGTTTTATTGACAATGAACATGCTGTAGGGTGTGCAGGTGTCCGGAAATTCGCTGAAGGAATTGCAGAACTCAAAAGGCTTTATGTAAACCCTGATTACAGAAAACTCAACATGGGAAAGAGCTTACTTCAATCAGCTATTGATGCGGCGAAACTGTTGAATTATCGATTTATCCGGCTCGACACCGTACCGGGACAAACAAGGGCGCAGGAACTGTATCGTCAACTGGGGTTTTATGAAATTGAGCCATACCGGCACAGCCCGGTCGCGGGTACAATTTATTTTGAGAAAAAACTCGGCGATTAAATAGTGTAGAACCTGTCTGGGGCTTGACGTGAAATCTATTACATTTATATTGGATTGGTCCGATCCCTAAATAAGCCTACTTCCTTTATGAAGACCTTTCAACCGGTATACGGCATGATAATTATACATATACAAAAAACACGTTTATGAAAAAGATACTCACCCTGCTGGCCTTAGGATTTGCGGCAAAATATTTCCTTGATTCTAAAGAAGGACAGGAATTGAAAACGAGGGCAAAAGGCTGGCTGTCAGACGCTGAAAAAAAACTTACAGGTACAGTTAACAATACAGAATCAGAAGTGGAGCAAGCAAAGCCAAACATGAGTTAAGGCTTTACGACACATCTGAACAGTGAAACCGGCAACGCCTTTTATGTTACATTGATATCAACTGTTTCAGCCTTGTCAGGTTATTGAATGCCGCGCCAAGCGTGTTATTGAAGTATCCGTAAACAGGTTTCCCTTTTCGATGCCAATCCTTGATCAGACGGGCATAGTTTTGTAGAAATTTTTCCGAATAACTACCTCTGTACCCGGGTTCAGGACCGTGAAAACGCAGGTATACCGATTCTCCCTCAAAGGTAGCCAGCGGCGTGGTCGATTTGGCTATATCATGTATTACCATTCCTGCATTATATTCCTTCAGCAGCTCATAGATTTCGCTTACATACAATGAGGTATTTCGAAGTTCAACGTGCACCTTCCATTCTTTTGATCTATCGAACTCATTGATAAAGTACAATATCTTTTCAATCTGGTTATAATCATCAATCCCAATTTTTCCCGGAAATTGAACCAGCACACATCCTTTTTTTGTTCCGGCAGCGGATATTGCTTCCATGAACTGCCCGATATTCCCGGGCTCAAATTCGAGCCCTGGTCGATGGGTAATTTCTTTCCATAATTTAAATGTAAACGCAAAATTGTCGGGCACAGTTACTGCCCAATTTGCGATGGTCGACCCCCTGGGTAATTTATAAAAGGAACTGTTTATTTCGATCGTGTTCAATAGGGAGCTGTAATATGTCAGGCGGCTTTTCTCTTTGAACGCCTCAGGGTAAAAGCTCTTATTTGGAACCGGTAAAACCAGGCCACTGGTTCCTAAAAACACATCCTGCATATTGGAATAATTTCTTTGCCCCCGCACATCGCCAATGCCATTCCGTTTCATGTATGTACAGAGTCAAACAAACTACCTTATGTGTGAAAATCATGCCACCGCTAATTGATGCAGGCTGGTCTAAAGTGGGCTGGGAAGGTTCAATAATATATTCCTTCTCACCCTATTTCGGTATTGCCTTTTGTGAGTAAAAAACGACATTTAGGAGAGTTTATTCAAAATATTAACCACTAAACAAATTATTATGGAACGAATTTCCCGGATTATTAAGTTGGGGACGATGCTTGCAATCATCGTCTTTTTTGTAAGTTGTCAGAAGCTTTTGGACCATTGGCCAAAGGGGCATGGCAACAAGGTCGATTGCAAGATCAAAAAAATCATCTACCCCGACGGTGTTGAGTACAATTACTACTACGGTTCAAAAGGTCTTCTCGACAGTATTATCAGAGTGCCCGAAGACTCCTATATTCCAAGGGGCAACAGTTTCTTTAAATATGATCAGCAGAAACGACTGATTGAATACGCGGAATATTATGACCGCGATCCGGAACACCATATAAGAAAACATCACTATAAATATGACGGGAACCGGATTGTTCAGGACACCGGCTTCATTCGTATTGCCGGCGTTTACACGGAGGTGCTCGATATTGAATACGACTTCTTGGGCAGAATCACGAAAACGTCGGGCGTTACCTTTGTAGATGAGGATCCATCAAACATAACTCCCTCTGTATCAATGATGTATGGCTACAATGACAACGGGAATCTAAACAAGATTTGGTTCAACGACGACCTGAGCACCTACGATAACTTCGATGACAAGGTGGATTATCTCAGGACCGATCCCGTGCTGCAATTTATTTACAGGAGTTACAGCAAGAACAATGCATTGCCTGGCCCGACTTCATACAACGACAAAGGCTTGCCAACAACCTTCGCTGGGGTCGCAGACGATCCATATTCGTTCACAGCAATTGAATATAACTGCAAGTAGGAGAATCGGCGGTTAACACTCCACTGGCTTAATAACTAATTTATCCAAAAAGCGGTCACTACGTGACCGCTTTTTACATGTACCTTATTTTTTCCCGGAACTTAATCCTGTAGCACCCACATTGTTCCGTTGATGTTGTCACTGCCGCTATACTGACTGGCAACTGCAGCTTCAACATTTTCCTTGTTGTAGTTGAATTCTGAGGGAGGATACTGAAACCGTTTTGGCACCAATTGGTCGTTTAGCGTGCCCGGCCCGGTACTGAAAGAAGGGAATCCGGTCCGTAAATGTTCAAAGAAAGGTTCCCATCCTGAATTCAGGAAAAAGGAAATATATTTTTGGGTGATGATCATCTCGATAGCATCGCCAGCATTATAAACTACCAGAGGATCGGCGAGATAGGTGGAAATCTCGGCGTCATCCACATGATAAAATTGCATTGAAGCTTTAATACCGTTGTTATAGTGCTCGGCGGCATCACCCGTGATCCAGCCACGGGCAATTGCTTCGGCAATCAAGAATTCCTGTTCCTGATAACCGAATAGAATCATTGGCTCATTCACCTGGTCCAGGATGTATCGTCTTGCAATTTTTGATGCAGAAGGTGATGCATTATTCTGATCGCTGATCTCCATTCCTGCATCAACTCCCTCGTAACTTTCGAAAACGCCCGCAGGCTGATCGGTCACTGGTTCAGCTATCTTAAACAGGCGTGGATCCTTCCTGTCTTTCAATATTTTCACAAACCCTTTTTCAAGCGCCGCCAGACTTGGTACGCTATTATCCTGGTAAAGCGGATAATAATTATCTACGGCTGTGGTATTATATACGATCTGCCCATTGTCTTCAATGGACGCCATCAAAGGGTATTTGCCAGGATCACCGATTATCGCCTGGAACTGCTGTTCAATATTCAAAGCGGCATTGTCTTCCTTTTTTGATAAGTGAATGAGCAGACGCAGCTTAAAAGAATTTACCAGCTTCTTCCATTTCGTTACGTCTCCGGCATATATAATGTCTCCCGTTACTTCGCCGTTTAAAGGATCAAGCAGGTTATTGGCCTCATCCAGTTCACCCAGTAGACCCGCATAAATAACTTCCTGATTGTCGTAAGCAGGTTTGGTATTGCCATCCTGCGCAGTTAACGCATCAGTATAAGGGACGTCGCCAAAAGATTCAGTAAGCCTGGAGAAATGATAGGCCCTGAAGAAATGAGCAATGCCCTGGTAATTCTTATTGTCTTCAAGCGCGGCCAGCCGGTTCATGTCCTGCACCTGCCTGAGGATATCGTATCTGTCAAATGCTATGGAACTCCAGTTGTAATTTACATATGAGTTCGGTCTTTCGTAATAGGTCATATGCCTGCTCGCATAGGCATTATCCATTGGAGGTACTGCAAAGGTATTTTTACAAATGTCATTTAATAACAAAGCAGGCGTTGCAGTAGAAGGACTATTTGGGTTTGCCTGGTAATACTCGTGTTTTTTACAAGCCGTGAAGATGGACATCATTATCACCACATTCATCACAAGCTTTATCATTTGATGTTGCATAGTATATACTTTTTGATGAATCAGATGTTAGAATTTTAAACTCAGATTTATACCAATATTTCTGTATGATGGTTCGGCAAGAACAAGGTCGTTGTATCCATCAGGATCCATATACGGCACTTTCGAAAAAACGAGCAGATTCCGGCCGACCAGAGAAACATTTGCCGTTTTGAAAGGCAATCTTGACAGCAACCTTGGACCGAAATTATAGGTTAGAACCACCTCGCGAAGCTTTACAAAAGTTCGGTCATATAGAACCGCATCCTGTATGCCATTTGTGTAAGAAGCAAATACCCAGTCAATGTAGTTGACTTTCGTGTCGTTCGGTGAAAATTTCCTGGTGTCACTGACTAATCGTCCGAAAGCATCATATTCAACCGTTCCGCTGGTGGCTACGACACCGTCGCCCACATAGCTGTTAACTCCGGCATAGGCATCATCCCGGAATTGATTTGCCGTTGACTTGTGCATTCCCCCTTCATACAGTTTGGCTTCAACGGCATTGATAAGACTGCCACCAATGCGTCCATCGAACTGGAAGCTAAATGAAAAGCTTTTGTAGGAAATATTATTAGTGATACCGAATTCCCAATCCGGATCCGCATTTCCCAGTCGTGTGATCGCATTGATATATTGGGGTATGCCATCAACATAAACAATTTTTCCGTCAGGAGAGCGGTCCCATTTATAACCACGTAAAATATCTGCCCTGCCTCCAACTTCGATCAGGTCGCGTATGGAATCTGCTCCATAAAATTCCTTTTGAACCGTTCTGTTCCTGCTGTAATTAACAGCAATGTCCCACCTCAGTTGATTGTTCCGAATAGGTGATCCGGTGAGTATTACTTCTATTCCTTTTCGCGTAACCTTGTCACCGTTTACAATGAGCTGGTTATACCCTCCCGCACTTGAAATTGGAACCGCCACCACAAAATCCTTATTCAGGTAAGAATAGTAGGTAAAATCCAGGCCGATCCTGTTATTTGCAAACCTCATTTCGGTTCCATATTCCTGGGATATGGTTTTATTGGGCCGGATATCCGGAGTAATCAATTTACCAGGAAGATTAAGAGCTGATTGGCCGTTCCATCTTACGCCATTTACATACACAGGCAGTGTAGCATATTCAGGAAGTACATCCAGAATTGAAATCTGATCGGTCGATATATTCGCCCATGAACCTCTCAATTTAAGGAAGCTAATAAAGTCGGGAAACTTCACCATTTCAGATACCACGACACCAAGTGAAGCAGAAGGGTAAAAGAATGAATTGTTCGGCTTTTGCAATGCAGAACTCCAGTCGTTCCTTCCGCTGATATTCAGGAACACCTGGCTCTTGTACGAAATCTCGGCATATCCCAGTACGCTGTTCACCTGTTTTTCCCTGATGATATTGGTCGAAATCACGGGGTTAATAGAGTTTCCAAGATTATACAATCCCGGAACACTCAATCCATTGGTAAATGAATTCTGTTCGTCTATATGATCATACCTGCTGCTCGCCCCGGCAGAAACAACGGCATTGAAATCCTGAAGAAAGGACTTCTTATAGGTAAACATGGCATCGCTGACTATACGGAACTGATTTTGTTTCCAAATTTCATAGTTACCGTTTGGCGCTTTTGAGTTGCCGTAATTAATGAAACTCCAGGGAGTTTTTATCGTCCTGAAAGTATTATTCACATTGGCGCCACTCCTTACATTGAAGGAAAGATCCTTCGAGAAGTCGTATGTGGCATTGACCTGCGCAACAACAGCATCTCTCTGGTAATTTCTCAGCCTCTCCTTCGCCAGGAACCACGGATTATTATACCAGGTGTAATTATAAGTGTCCTGCTCAACTCCTTCCCTTCCCTTTACCCAGTAATTCCTCATGTCATTTATATCCACCTCAGGACCCATCCAGAGCAGGATGTTGTAGAAAAGGTTATCCGGGCCATAACCAGTTACCGGATAATTTGGACTGTACTGTTTGTTGTACGACAAGGTGGCTTCCACTCTTAGTTTGTCGGAAAGCTTTAGGGATCCGGCCATGCTCAATGTCGTAGAATTAAGCTGCGTGTTGGGTACCTGCCCCTTTTGATACATGTGGGTCAATGAAATCCTGTAATCTCCGTTGTCATGCTTACCTGCAATGCTTACATTGTTGGTAGTGATCATTTCGTTCCGAAGAAACTTTTTCAGATTACTTTGACTTCGTGTGATCCAGGGCAAAGGAACTGGTTCACCTGTATTAGGATCAACAGGGCTATTGTATTGTGGCAATTCCACAAATCCGCTTGGGGTTGAAGGATCTGGCTGGTTAAGTTTTGGCCCGTATACATAACCATAGTCGTCATACAATCCTCCACCTCGCCCATCCTTGTAGGCATATTGGCCATTCCAACCCATTCCATATTCTGTTTGTGCTTCAGGTAGTTTCAGATAACCAGCCTGGAACTGGTTCGATGTATTAAAGGAAACTTCCACTCCATTTTTCCCGGTCTTGCCTTTTTTGGTGGTGATCATAATGGCACCATTTATACCCAAAGATCCATAGAGTGCCGCGGCGGCTGTACCTTTGAGTACATTGATGTTGTCTATATCATCTGAATTAATATTCCAAAAATCGGTATTTGCAGGAATACCATCAATCACAACCAGTGTACTGTCTCCGCGTAACTTGAATTCCGGACTCTCAAACAGCGTTGTCTTATTCTTGATACTCAATCCTGCAACCTTGCCCGTAAGGTTACTAATCACATTAGGCTCCCTTGCTTTTTCAATAGCCGTGCCCTTTACTTCCTGCATGGCATAAGTAGTTTTTATCTTCTGTTTTCTAATGCCAAGTGCGGTAGTCACCACTACTTCATCCAGCGCCTTGTCTGTGGGTATTAAGAGTACATTCAGTGCGTCGCTGTTGTCAACGGTAATTTCCTGAGTGGTATAACCGACGTAAGATATTTGGAGAATATCACCTCTTTCCACTGAAATTGTGAAATCGCCAACGTCATTAGTAGATGTGGTTCTTTGATTCTTCCCTCTAACACTGACCGTAACGCCAGCCAACGGACTTCCCTGGGCATCAGTGACCCTTCCTTTGACTACTATTGCAAGCGCCGCTATTCTTTTGCCGGGGCGGTTGATGGCCAATTTTTTGACCCCGATAAGATTTCCGATTTGCATGAAGTGCAGACCGGTAATTACCGAAACCTGATCCAACACTTCCTCCAATGTTCTCTCTTTCCTTTGCAGATCGATCTTTCTGTCGGGAGAAACAATACCCGGGTCGTAGGTGAATTTTACGTCAAATATGCTGTCAATCTTTTTAAATACATCTTCTATGGGGGTTTGCTGAAATTCAATAATCGCTTTCCTCGCCGTCCCGATGGTATTAAAAGAAAGCGTGGCCAGCACACAGAATAAAATCAGCAGGCGTTTCGCAATGGTCTTTTTTTGATTGATTAGCTTTTTCATTACGGTAGTTTGGCTTGAGGGAATACTTATTGAATGATAATTTTGTTGTTTTGGTATGTAATCTGACAGTTAAGAGTGAAACAGGTCACCTTGAGAATGTCTTCAAGTGAAACATTTTCATAGGTTCCATTTATTGCTGTGTTTGTCTTTTCCTTTCTATTGTCGATAATTTCCACGCCGTACCATTGCTGAAGAATATTAAAGGCTTCAGGTGCTGGTGTCTTGAGAAATGTGATTTTTCCTGTCTGCCATTGATGGAGGTAAGAGCTGTCGAAATGATGCTTAAGGAAATTGTTTTGGCCTTTTTGCCACAATGCTTCTTCACCGGCATTCAGGAATGCGGTTTGGTGTCCGCTAAAGGCGCTGAGCTTTAGTTTCCCTTCCAGAAGTCTCACAGAATAATCTTCGGAAGAGTCTGCGCTTACATAAAAAGAAGTGCCCAGGGCGGTCGTTGAATAGTTAGTACTGAGAACTGAAAATGGCTTCCCGGGGTTTTTGGTTACCCGGAAAAAAGCCTTTCCTGAAAGATGCACAATTCGTTGAGTTCCGTTATATCCCTTGTCGTAACTGATTGAGGTATTTGAATTTAAAATAACAGAGGTTCCATCCGGCAGAATTATTTTTTTCTGTTCACCTGTTCTTGTTTCGAATTTGGCCACCATAACCGGAGTGGCGGGCTTAGCCGGTTTCAACGAAAAATATATGGCTATTGATATGGCCGCAACCGCTGATCCATAGACCAGAATCCTGATCAATGGTCTTTTTTCGGGCCGTATATTTCCGGTTTCTGAGTTATTTGTACTGCTTTCTTTTTTATCGACGTCAATGATATTCTTGAGTTTCATGACTTCCTCACTGATCTCTGTAGAAGAAAGGCCCGGGCTCAGAAGGTTGAGGATGGATCTGGCTTCAGCCACAATATCGCGGTCAATCACCTTATTTTCAATGAGTTGCTCCCATTTTCGGGAATTCGCCGATTCGGGGTGAAGGCAAAATTTTATGAAATCCTCATCCAGCAGTAATTCTTCTATCGAATAATCCGATGCCATCGGCGTCCTTTATCAAATGAGGAGTGAAAGCGAAAAATTTACCCTTCAAACGGAGAATTTATTTCAAAGAGGTTTCAGAGCAGATTGCGGCGGATGTTTTCTGACAAGGCATGACCTCGTATTCGCTTTAGTGCTTCGTGTAATTTATTGTATACAGTTCTGATAGAAAGTGCGGTCTTTTCGGAGATCTCCTGTAAACTCATTTGATCATAGTAACGCATTTGAACCAGCTGTTTTTCGCGCGGGGGAAGGGTTTGGATGATCTTTGATAATAAAGACTTTGTAATCTCTCTGTCCTGGCAGGCGATGATGTATTCTTCGTACGAATATTCGACAGAAGAACTTTCACTTTCGGGTATGTTCAACTGCCTCGAGATTTTTTTAAGATAGTCAATGAGAAACCGTTTGTACGAGACAATCAGGTAGCATTTCACATTGTCTGCAGCACAGAATTTGTCGCGATGATCCCAGATGTGGAGAAAAAACTGACCTATGACGTCTTTGGTAAGATCTTTGTCAGCAGTGAATTTGATGCCATACCTGAAAAGGTCATTGTAATAGAATGACATCATGGAAAAGAGGGCGTCTTTATTTCCATCTCGCAAGCGATCAGTTAGTTCTGCAGCAGTTAGCATGATGCGATTGGTTCATAAAACAACTTACACAATCTACATTTTATGAACCTCCTCTAAAATTACATAATTGTGAACATTTTCTTTAAACGTTTTTGATCGGGGATTTCCTCTCTTCGTCTCTCTTTTTCTCCCCTCTCTTTTTTTTCTTCTCTTCCTCTCTATCTCTTTCTCCTCTCTCTTTCTGCCCCTACCCACCGGTTTAAAAAATTAAATGGCGTTCCTATCACCACTTTATAGAATACCGAGGGGTCCCGGCTTATGTCCAATACCACTTTTTCCTGGTCCAGGGGAACGGTGGTCATTAACTTATATTCATCGCTTCCTCCTGTCTTATAATCGTTTGTTTTAGCGAGCCATACTTTGGCATCCCCTTTTTCGGCTGTTTTTTTCCACTCTACTATTAATTTGCCCTTTCTGAGATAAGCCTTTGGATCTGTGGCGCTAATTTTTCCTGTGAGGGCAATGCCATCGACTTCCATTCTGTCTTTATCCGGAATGCTGATATTTAGGTGCGAGGCAATTGTGGGCATTATATCCGCGATGGATGGCTTTCCTTTTGTGAAATGTTCATTAAGACCATTGGCATTGGTAGCGATCCAGCCCCTGCGTTCGCGTTCTGATTGACCCCCATGATTCTTGCCGGTTGCAGAGTCGCGTCCGTGATCGGTGGTGATGATGATGAGCCAGTCTTCGTTGAATTTTTCCTTTCGGTAAGTTATGGATTCCCAAAGCCGGCCCATTTGTTTGTCCATGGCTTCCACGGCATTGTAAAATCGAGGTCCGTCACCATACTTATGACCCATGTCGTCGGTGTATTCGAGATAAACCCAGGTGAGATCCGGTGCGTATTGGTGAATGTAAGATGAGGCGCTGTCCACCACGGTTTCATCAATTCTATGCATGTAGGCTGCGTCCTCGTCGTGTTTGAAATTGACGGTGTCCAGTTCCAGGCCATCAAAATGATGATCGAAATGAAGCTTGCGGGTTTGCTTCAGGTCTTCCCCGGCAAGCTTTGTTCTGTTGTCCGTCCAGGAGGAGAAGATGGCTATTTTTTTTGTACTGTCAGCATCCTTCAGGAAACGGAAAATAGTTTGATAATGATAATTGGGATCCGCGATATCGTTATCCCAAACATTGTGTTTGTTGACCCAGGTGCCCGTAAGTACGGTATTGTAGCCCACGGCCGAAATAGTAGGAGTTTGGGAGTATCCACCCTTTTCTCCGCCCACAATGGCCCGGGTAAAGCCACCCTCTTTTGAAATAGCTTTGATGTTTGGGGTATTGAGTTTTTCTATTACATCGGCGGGGATGCCGTCAACAATGACGAAAAGGGCCTTTTTCGCCTGGGTGAATCCTGTGGATGTGATCAAAAAAGCGAATAAAACGGAAAGACTGATTTTCATATAACGAAATGAAGGCGGAAACCGTGATTTTTACCTGTTCTATGGGCAAAAGATGAATGAATCCTTGAGTTATGTTGCAAATTCCGTGATTTGGAGAAGATTGGGCGCTAAGTATGATTCAATTTTTCCCAACTGTATTTTAACGGGCGGTTGCCGGGCTAATTATGACTTTTATCTCCTCAATCACACTCACAGGAAAGTTTGCACAGTTAGAGTGCTCCCTGATTACATCCTCACTGTCCGCTTCGTGGAGGCAATAAATTTTGTCTTTGGTAACATAAGATTCAATCCATCTGTATGGTCTTCCTAACACGGTTATCACTGATACAGAAGTTTTAGAAAGGTCATGCAATTCTTCCTCGGTCATATTTCCAGCTCCGGGCAGGTCTCTTGCGATAATAAATTTTTTCATCCTATCATTTTTTTGTCTGATACAAAAGTATTTCGAGGATCACAGGCAAGGTTACAAGTTGTTCCCCAATTTACGCAGCCAATACCCTATTTTAGAATTCCCATACGGACAGCCTGGGTAACGGCTTTAGAGCGGGAGTTTGCATCCAGTTTAAACAGGATGCTGGAAATATGATGGTCAACGGTTTTGGCAGAGATGTACAATTGGGCGGCAATCTCCTTGTTCTGCAGTTCCTCTTTCAGCAATTGCAAAACATCCATTTCCCTCCCGGTTAGGAAAGCAGCATTCGAACGGGTTGATTGTCTTATGCCACGAGGAATGTTTTTGATACCCAGGTTCCTCATATCCTGTTTCATTTTTTCATATACCGCTGTGGCACCCAATTCCTGGATCATAGCAATAGCCTTTCGTTTATCATCATCTTTCCCTTCAAACAAGACAAGGGCCTGTTCGTAGGGACAACCTATTTTTTCCCAATATGCCGCTGCCTTCAAAACCTTTGCTGCGCTGCTCGTATTAAAAGCTTCGTCAATTTCTTCGACTGCAGGAAACTTCCGCCCCGCCTTCGCCATCCAGAACATAAATTCATTTTTTTCTGAATCTATACCGGCATTATCCATAAGAACAATGGTTTGTTCAATGTCCTCCTTTTGTATGACCGTTTTTCCCGACAGCCATTCATATTCCAGTAAGGCAACCATTGACGGAATAATTCTCTGCAGCTCCATCGTTTCAAACGACTGAGCCTTTGCTTCAAGCAAAAAAGGCATTGCATCTCTCTCTCCTTCTCTCATGATTATCTTTGCCAACACGATGAGCACAGTAATTTTGATGACCGCCAGTTGATTTTCATTTTTAAGAAGATTGTCTGCAATACTTCGGGCCATTGACCAGTTGCCGGTTTCAAGATTCAGTCTTGCGTTCCACGAGGACATATAGCTGGTCCAGGAATTTAGGCCGTGCTCTTCACAGTAACGGGTCCCTTCATTGAACGCATTCCATGCCGGGGGATAATTTTTGATCCTTACCGAAGCAGCCCCCAGGTTAGTGTAGGCGCGTGCGGCATGTTCATGATAAGCATTCTGTAATGCAATTTCCAGGCTTTCCTGCACCATTCTGATGCCCTTTTGTGTGGACGAAGGGATACATATTTGTACGCTACCCAAATTATTCAGTGCACAAGAGAGAATTTCTGCGTTACCTAAATCCTGTCCCATCTTAATAGCCTGCTCTCCCCACAAGTTGCATTCGACGTGTTCATCGGAAAGCATTTTTAATTGTGACATATTACTAAACGCCAGTGCCTTTGCTGGCGAAGCCGGCTGGTTCTTCAAGACTTCTATAGCCGCCCGGGCGAAGTTTATTGCATTTTTACGGTTGCCATCAAACCACCATAGGGTCGACAAAAATCGCGTACTGTCACCTGTTTTTTCTACATCATTCTTCCCTTTCCAGAGGTTTAAAGCTTTCTCTGTAAAAACAATAGCTTCCTTAATCTGGTTGCTGAGATAGCACTCATAGGCATAGGCTTCATACAGATTAGCTAATTGGCTTGTATCGTTTCCCTCACAATATTCAATGGCCGTACGAAACAATTTTGAAGCCTCTTTGTGCGCCCCAATCGATGAAGCCTTGGCTGCGACCTCTGGTGCATATTTGACCACCAGTTTTTTTTCATTCGCATTCTTAGCATAATGAAGTATCCGCTCAACCTCACCCTTTTCTTCAAATGAGTCCAGAAACATTTCAAGCACCATTTTATTCAGGTCGATGCGCTTCATCGGATTAAGCGACTCTTCAATGGTTCTCCGGTACAATTCATGTTTAAAGACGACTTTGTCGTTTTGAACGACGATCACATTGATTGCAAAACAATGATTTATGTCCCACGACGATTTAAGCTTGGGAATACGGTCAACTTCCAGTCCCTCCGGCATAACAGACCATATTTGCCAGGCATTTTTCGTGCCTTCGTGCTGTCGTTCATATACAGAAAGTATGGAGTCTTTAATATTATCAGGAATACCGGGGCTGTAGCTCGCCAAAATCTCATTTACATAAAATGGGTTGCCCCCTGATATGGTATAAACATCTTCACCACTATACCCTTTTTTTGTAGCCATTTCCACAACTGCCCGTTTGGATAATGGAGTTAGTACCATTTTTGTAAATGAATCCGGGGGAAGTTGTCCTAATACATTTCGAAGTGGATGTTTCGAATAAACTTCGCTGTCGCGATAAGTGAGAATGAAAAGACAGGGTAATTGATCGATCCGTCTTGAGAAAAACATAATAAAGTCAAGTGTCGCCTCGTCGGCCCAATGGATGTCCTCAAACACAATCAACAGCTTCCCTTTTTTTGTTCTCAACTCCTGGAAAAAATTGGCAAATAGTGCGGAGCGTTCTTCATTGGTCGGGGGAACGGGCCAACGTTCTTTATTAACCTGCCAGAGAACATCATAAAGAGGCGCTAAGGGGCGTGGCGTAAACAAGGCGTCGCAGGCCCCCAGGTAAAAACTGCACTCGTTGGCCTGCTTTCTGCAAAAAGCCTTCACCAATGCAGTTTTCCCTATACCTGCCTCACCACTTAATAATATACAATGCCCCTCGCCTTCAGCGATATTATCGAAATATCCTTGCAGCGATTCCATGAATCCGTCTCGTTCGATCAACGCCATTGTGACTACGATTTGTAAAATAGGGGTATTGGAAGGTTAAAATAGGGATGATCTCCTACACTCTGAAGGTCGCTATAATCGTGCTTTGTACCTGAAATAAAATTATCAAATAAAATTAAAACTATTAGTTATGAAATTCAGTTTTTCGGTGACACTGGTCACCATTTTCGGCCTCATTTCCCTTCATTCGACGGCACAAACAAGCACGGGTGCCGCCACAAATGAGAAAAAGCTGTTCATGGATGTTCACCAATTGGAACCAGGCAAGGTAAAATTTGAAGAAGTGGCAAAAGCGCATGCTAAAGACCTTTCCGTCGAAGGAAAATATGGTGTACATTTTCTTAACTACTGGGTTGATGCAGAGCAGGGGCTCGTTTATTGCCTTTCATCATCCGCCGATTCCAACTCAATCAGGAAAACGCATGCTGAAGCCCACGGGTTGTTGCCTGCCTATACCCTGGAAGTGACAGATGGCGCAGTAGCCCCTTTAACAGGAAATAATAAACTTTTCATGGACATACATAAACTGGGCGCAGGAAATGTTACCGCCGCGGCAGTGGCAGACGCCCACAAAAAGGACCTTGCTGTTCAGGGAAAGTACGGTGTAAATTTTATCAATTACTGGGTGGATGAAAAAGCAGGAGTGGTCTTGTGTTTATCTGAGGCAAAAAACCCGGAATCCGTTGCCAACACACATAAAGAAGCACATGGACTGATACCAGTTGAAATAAGGAATGTTAAACAGGGCGAAACCATCAATGCACAGGTCAAACGATAGCAACATTCGGGGGCGGGCTGTCCTAAAGTACACCACTTGCGGTTTTGAAATTCTTCAACGAATCGATACCACCCTTTTAACTTCCTTCCTTCCCAAACATAAGATATCCCGAATCCTCAAAAGTGAAAGGCGACCAATGGTCGTCTTTCTGTATGAAATCAATTCTGATTAATTCTGGCGGTGCCAGATTCCTATTTGAGGGAACCGGTGGCAAAATCTTTCAACACCTTGGTTTAAAACCAAACGGCCGGATGCCTGGAACATATTAAGTAGCGGGTTTCCTTCTCTTAATATGAAACATATTGTATAAATTCCAAGCGATATGAAAGTGAAATTTTATGGCGTCCGGGGTTCTCTTCCTGTCTCCGGCGTCGAATTCCAGCGTTATGGCGGAAATACATTCTGCCTTTGTATCAGCCGCGAAAGGGCAAATCGGATAGTCATAATCGATGCCGGTACAGGCATTCGGAATTTAGGGAAGCAATTGGTAGCACACGGATTCACACAGGAACAAATTAATATTGTTTTCACACACTTCCATTGGGATCACATACAGGGATTTCCTTTTTTTGCCCCCGCCTATATCAAAGACCAGAAAATCGGTATTTATGTAATGGGGGATGAACGAAAGTCCAAAAATTTGAAAGAAATATTTTCACGTCAAATGCAGACTGATTACTTCCCGGTGGAATTAGACGCCATGGGAGCTCAATTTGAATTTATGACTTTCGGAGACAGGGAAACGCTTTTCGGTGCCAAAATGGTGGCTGTTCCCCAACACCATAAATTTCACGGTGGCTCCTATGGTTTACGTATGGAAGACGACTCCCGGGTATTGGTTATCTGCACCGATATTGAGCATCCTGATAAAATCGACGACACCATCGTCGAACTTGCCAGAAATGCTGACCTGTTAATTCACGACGGGCAGTACACCGAAGAAGAATACAAAAGATTCAAAGGTTGGGGACATAGTACATACAAACAGGCAATCGAAGTAGCCAGAAAGGCAAACGTGAAAAAACTTATTATCACCCATCATGACCCGGACCATGACGACGATTTTCTTGATGGAATGGAAAAGGCCTGTCAAAACGAATTTGCCAATAGCATGTTTGCGAAGGAAGGAATGGAGATCCAGGTTTAAACTAATGAATTAGGAAGTATGATCCTCAATGCTGCAACACGTTCTCCGACTCGTTCAACTCAATAACCATGTGGTTTTCAAAATCAATAGACCAGGTCCTGGAAGAACTTGATGTAAATCCTGTTACCGGGCTGAGCGAGCAGGAGGCCGAAACAAGAATTAGCAAATTTGGAGCTAATCAGCTTCGGGTCAAAAAAAAGAAATCAATTCTGCTACTGTTTCTCGGGCAGTTGAATGATGCGCTTATCTATGTATTGTTTGGCGCGGTCCTCATTACTTTTTTGATGGGTGAATACATTGATGGCGTTATCATCTTACTGGTAATACTCATCAATGGGATATTGGGTGTCGCGCAGGAAGTAAAGGCAGGCAATGCCATTGAAGCCCTGAGGAATCTCTCCGCACCCAAATCCCTGGTAAAAAGAGATGGCATAGTAAAAGAGATCGACTCAGGTAAAATAGTTCCCGGCGATATCCTTGTGCTGGATGCGGGACGATTCGTGTCCGCTGATCTTCGGCTGATTGAATCGGCCAATTTACAAATTGAAGAATCGGCATTGACGGGCGAATCTGTTCCTTCCCAAAAAAGCGCGGAGCCTGTGTTTGCTGATCCGGAAACCGCATTGGGTGACAGGGTAAACCTGGCCTTTATGTCAACCCTTGTAACCTCTGGAAGGGGTGTGGGCGTGGTGGTGGAAACAGGTATGAGCACGGAAGTGGGGAAAATAGCGGGGATCATAGAACAGGAAGAGGAAATCCAAACTCCGCTCGAAAAGCGATTGGCAGAACTGGGTAAAACGTTGGGTAAAATTGCGGTAGGCATTTGTGTTGTCATGTTTGCGCTCGCCTACTTTCAGGGAAGGAATATCGCAGATATGTTCCTGACCTCAGTTTCACTGGCAGTAGCGTCAATTCCGGAGGGACTGGCTGCTATCGTTGCAGTCGTGCTTTCGGTTGGCGTTACTAAAATGGCGAAACTGAACGCAATCATAAAAAAATTACCCGCCGTTGAGACCTTGGGTTCCGTGACTATTGTCTGCTCCGATAAAACAGGAACACTTACGCAGAACAAAATGACCGTCGTACGCTATTTTAATCTTGGAGAAAGTGAAGTAGTCGCAGAATCCGGGAATACAAAACCCTCCGAAGAAGCAATATTGCTGGCGAAGGCCATGATACTATGTTCCGATGCTACGTATGAAAATGGGTCTGGCACAGGCGACCCCACCGAGATTGCGCTACTGATTTTTGGCGATTCCCTGGGAATAGACCGGAAAAAACTATCTGGAGAAAATACCCGAATCAACGAAATAGCCTTTGACTCGGACAGAAAATTAATGTCGACACTGGAAAATAAAGATGGACGTTTGCGGGTTTTTGTAAAAGGAGCTATTGACAACCTTATTCCCCGGTGTACACATGCAAAAGTGGGCAGTGAAGTAGTTCCGCTTACAGAAGATCAGATCGGGAATTACAAACAGGCTGCAGAAAAAATGTCAGCGGACGCGCTCCGGACCCTGGCGGCTGCCTACAAGCCCGTGGATTCGGAAATCGATCCGACGGAGATGGAACAAGACCTGATACTCATAGGAATGGTTGGGATGATTGATCCGCCGAGAACCGAAGTTAAAGAAGCTATATTCAAAGCAAAACAAGCGGGTATTACTACCGTTATGATCACCGGCGATCATAAGAATACAGCTTTTGCCATCGCTAAAGAACTTGGTATAGCGGAAAAACCGGAACAGGCCATCAATAGTGTAGAAATGAATAAGTATTCAGAGGATGAACTGGTGAAGAACATTTCTCAATTTCGCGTGTTCGCTCGGGTTTCGCCAACGCATAAAGTACAAATTGTGCGTGCGTTCAAGTCAGGCGGAAACGTTGTCGCCATGACCGGAGATGGGGTGAACGATGCCCCTTCTTTGAACACCGCCGATATCGGTGTGGCGATGGGTATTACAGGTACGGATGTTGCGAAAAATGCATCCGATATGATTCTTGCCGATGATAATTTTTCCACCATCATCTCCGCCATCGAACAAGGACGTAATATTTACAATAACATAAAGAAATCTGTGGTCTTTTTGCTGGCCAGCAACGTTGGAGAAGTTGTCGCAATGGTTCTCGCCATTCTTATCGGGATGCCAGCACCTTTGATCGCAACGCAACTGTTATGGATCAACCTGATAACCGATTCCCTTCCTGCCATCGCCCTGGGCATGGATCCGGGAGAGCCGGATGTAATGCAGCAGAAACCACGCAACCCAAAAGAGAGTTTTTTTGCTCAAGGTGCCGGGCTCCGTATCATACTTGATGGCTCAATAATCGGCCTGGTGACCATTTTCGCCTTCTGGTTTGGATATTATGAACATGGCTTCAGCCCTTATGACAACGCTATTCCGGAAAGTGTTCACGAATATGCCAGAACAATGTCTTTCATGACCATAGTTTCATGTCAACTGCTATTTTCGATCACCTTCACGCATCATTTGAAGTCAATATTCAAGACCGGTATTACCGCCAATAAATACCTGCTTGGTGCCGTAGTGATCGGACTATTGTTGCAATTGCTTGTCATGGGTATACCCGTACTTCAGAAAGCTTTTAAACTTCAAATGCTTGACATATACGGATGGATAAATGTCCTTGTTTTAGGATTGATTCCAATTGCGGTAAATGAAACAGTAAAGGCAATTGCCAGGTCTAAACAGAAGAGTTAAAAAGACTGCATCGTCAACTTAGATATCCTATCGGCTTATGGAGGAAACCTGCATTTTGGTGACGCATAAAAAATGCCTTTGCAAGGGGCAAAGGCATTCAACGACTAGACAGTCGTGTTTACATGTTGGTTTTCCGCATTCGTTTGTTTAAACGAGTTGTTCTTCATTTATCACTTCCAGGATGGTGAAGGTTCTTTTGCCGGCGGGCACCTGCCACTTGACCTTTTGTCCTTTCCTGAACCCAATTAAGGCCGTCCCTATCGGCGCCATAACCGAGATTCTATTCTCCTTGATATTGGCCTTATCCGGAGTTACGAGCATTAATTCGATAATTTTGTCTGTGTCTTCCGCCTTTATTCTTACAACAGAATTCAGGCGGACCACATCCGGCGGGAAGTCGACCTTGCTGACGAGTTTCGCTTTTTTCAATTCAGCCTGCAGACCCTCCGCATTTCGGCGGTCAAAGACCGTTCTTCCATATCCTCCATTGAGGTAAGACAGCAACAGGCTATAGTCGTCCTGTCTCAGCACAAGCTGGTCGATTGAATTTCTCATTGTAATAATTTTAATAGTAATCTGAATCTATGATCGTGTTGGTATTTCGGAGTTTTATCTTGGTCTTGAAACGGATAACCCAAAGGCTGAATAGTACGACTTGCCGGAACACAGCATTTTTAACTGTTAATTTTTGATTTTGGAACTGTCATGCCGGAAAGAATCAATTGCCAGTTCTTGGCAATTCTCTCCAACGCGGGAAGCTCGCGTATGAGATCTGTTTCATTGTTATAGAATGACAACACAACAGGTTCATCATCACCGACGTATACGAATTGTAAATCGATCTTTTCCAAAAACTCCTCAAATCCCTTGTACTTCAATTCCCCGGAACGAATACTTCCATAGCTCTTCTTGACAAATACGCCTGCAAGTTTATTTAATTCAATAATCAATGGCTCACTCCACTCGTTATCCCCTTCGGTGACCATAAGTCTCTTCCCTATCCCGTCGAGCGCAATCAGTTTGTTGCCGACCATCACATAGCTGGAAAATGATAACCCCAGCTCAGAGCTGAGGGCACTAATCATTTGGGATCTGTCTTTTGCATTTGAGGCGTTTCCGATATTCATATCAATAGCATTTTTGTTCAAATAGCACAACGATGGCACTACCACCGGTACGGATGCCATAGTTTGCGTTTGAGCGGTGAAAAAAGGTTTTCTAAAACTTCAGAAAAATCATTGCAAAACAGTCCCCTGCTGCCCTGTCTTCTGCAGCTCCATTCTGAAAGTAAATAAGTGCTGAAACCCCGGCCCGGCAGGTCTTAGACCGGGGAATAATTATAAAAGTCCTTACAGGTAGGAAAGAAATTCAACCCGACTTTAAATGCACGGCGGTCGCCGGTCAGACAAAAACCCAATTCAGGCAAAGGCTGCCTGCGGAAGATAGTAGATATATGGTTCTTTGAACTTGACACGTCCTAAAGATAAATCAAAGTAAACAGGGTTCAAAAATCTATCTCTGTTAAAATTGTTAAAGATAGTCGCGTACGGAATTATTCATACACGACTCATCTTTTAAAGTGCCCCTGCCGTTTACTTCGGGATTTTTTCCAGCCGGACCATTGTATTCGGGATCAAAATTCAAATGCATCATCGTCGGTGACACCGAGCCGAAAAAAGTTTTTTCCGGATCGGGGAACATCGCTAAATTTGCTAACAGTGTTAGGTAAAATAATAGTGATATGGGGATAGCAGAACGCACGGTTAAGGCAAAAAGAGGAGATCAGGTCAAGCATTCTGGCCACTGCCTGGCAGTTGGTAAAAGAAGATGGCTGGCAATCTCTTTCTATCCGGAAGATAGCCGAGGCTATCGAATATAGTGTTCCTGTTATTTATGATCATTTTGAAAATAAAGAAGCGATCCTG
This sequence comes from uncultured Chitinophagaceae bacterium, assembly GCA_963808065.1. Lineage (GTDB taxonomy): Bacteria > Bacteroidota > Bacteroidia > Chitinophagales > Chitinophagaceae > Flavitalea. The sequence continues at coordinate 1,220,263 of CAWEEK010000001.1, read as the reverse complement.
CTGCAATTTGGTAAAGATGGTTTTGGATTATTGATCAGAAAATTGCAACAGGCAAAGAAAAAATCAACTGACCCTGCTGAGCAACTTACCGCGATAGCAGATGCATACTGGAACTTTGCTTTTAAGAATAAAGAATACTACCAGTTAATGTTTGGCCTCGGTATCGAATGTTGTGAAACGGATAAATGCATTCCTGAAGAATCGGTGTTCAGGGATATTGGTGATGGAACCGATCATTGCCATTCTTAATAAAAACAATGGCAAAAAAGGTGTGAATGCCTGTTTAAAGTACCATACGTACTGGTCGGTGATGCACGGATTGATCTCCATTAAAATGCTGAGTTATTCTGAACGTTGCTGATGAACTGAACAAGATGGTACTTGATGATGCTATTGAAGGCTTTATTAAAAACCTTGAACGATAAATTTTTTTTTCGATGAAGCTACAATTTAGATAGTGATGTTGTTATCACTACGATTGCCACCCGTCATAGCTGCAATGATCTGAACCACCTGTAGAAACGTGCAGCATCCGATAATTATTGGATTCAAAATTCACAACTCTTATATCATTAACCGGGAAATAGCAGTATTTCCTAAACCTTTCTGTTATGAGGAAAAAAAATGAAAAGATCAGTTATTGCGTATGATCTTTCAATCAACAAGGCAAGCTTCTTTTTTATTGCTATTGCGGCTGTTATTTTATACTGCCTGCAATTCATCTTCAGGCAATGAGGGCGGCGCATATCAGCAGGCTCCGCCAAGTGTTGCCTGTGACTGATTGTCAGCAATACGCCTGCAACCACTTACCAGGAATATTCAGCTTCATTGGAAGGCAGCAAGGATATTGAGATTCGTCCACAGGTAGAAGGCTATCTGGAAAAAATTTATGTAGATGAAGGAGCTCATGTAAGAAAAGGTCAGCCATTATTCCAGATCAATAGCCGGCCTTATCAGCGAGCAACTGAATAATGCAAAAGCCAATCTAGCTGCTGCGAAAGCCAATCTTGCCACTGCGGAGATCAATGTTTCCAAATTAACACCGCTGGTGCAGAACAATGTGATATCCGATGTGCAATTAAAAACTGCAAAAGCAGCATACGATGCAGCGGCCGCCAATGTAGCGCAGGCGCAGGCTATGGTTAGCAATGCACAGATCAACCTTGGGTATGCACTGATCAAAGCGCCGGTAGATGGCTATATCGGAAGAATTCCTTTTAAAACGGGAAGCCTTGTCGGTACGAGCACCGTGGAACCATTAACCGTTCTTTCAGAAATAAAAGAAGTGTATGCTTATTTCTCATTGAGTGAAAATGATTTTCTACAGTTCAAAAACCAATTTGCAGGTAATACCATTGAAGAAAAAATAAAAAAAATGCCGCCGGTTGAACTGGTATTGTCTGATGGCAGTATTTATACGCAAAAAGGTAAAGTGCAAATGGTGACAGGCCAATTTGACAATAGTATCGGCGCTATCAGCTTTCGGGCTTCTTTCCCAAATACAGACAGATTGTTACGCTCCGGCAATACGGGCAAAGTCCGGATACCAAAAGTTTTGACCAATGCTCTGGTAGTACCCCAGGAAGCCACGTTCGAAATTCAGGATAAAGTATTTGTATTTGCACTTGGGCGATAGTAATAAAGTAACAAGCAAACCTATTGTTATCTCAGGCAAAACCGCCTACTTATTATTTTGTTGAAAGCGGTGTGCAGGCCGGAGAAAAAATTGTTTTTTCCGGGATTGGCAACCTGAAAGATGGAATGGCGATTGTGCCGCAACCAATGTCAACGGATAGCTTGTTTAAAGTCAAACCATTGTAAACCCTCATACCCCATAAAACGAGAGTTGCCGGAGCACAGCCTCGCTTTTCGGAGCAGTGCCTGCTGAATAATAATGCTCCATCAAAAGTGTACAACACAAAGGATCATAGACCGTTATACGGCTTCTATTTCTTACTCAGCAGAAATAAAATATGATCTCATGTTTAAAAGATTTATTGAAAGACCGGTTTTATCAACAGTTGTATCTATCATTTTGCTTTTGTTAGGCGGACTATCATTATACACATTGCCGGTTACATTATTCCCTGATATTGCGCCACCAAGTGTCCAGGTCACTGCTTTTTATCCCGGTGCCAATGCCGAAGTTGTGGCACGTTCCGTTGCCACTCCAATTGAAGAAGCCATTAATGGTGTGGAAAACATGACCTACATGACTTCCAATTCCAATAACGATGGAAGCATGACGATAACTGTTTTTTTTAAACAAGGCACCGACCCGGATATTGCATCGGTTAATGTACAAAACCGTGTATCCAAAGCTGTAAGCCAGGTACCGCAGGAAGTAGTGCAGGCAGGCATTTCCACGCAAAAAGTGCAGAACAGTTTCATCATGTTCGTGGCGGTGTCAAGTGAAGACAGTGCTCAAGTACGATGAGCTTTTCCTGGAAAACTATATCAAAATAAATCTTATCCCGCAGATACAACGTGTGCCCGGTGTTGGACAGGCATCAGGTATTTGGAGCAAAGGATTATTCCATGCGTATCTGGTTAAAACCAGATCGGCTGATCGCAAATAATCTTTCTCCACAGGATGTGTTGAATGCTATAAAAGATCAAAACCTCGAAGCAGCTCCGGGACGACTGGGACAAAACAGTACTGAAACATTTGAGTATGTATTGAAATATAAAGGAAATTAAACCAGGGCGAAGATTATGAAAATATTGTTATAAAAGCCAACAGCGATGGTTCCATGCTTCGGCTGAAAGATGTGGCGCGTGTAGAGTTTGGGTCTTACACTTATTCTTCCAATAGCAGGATGGATGGAAAGCCGGTTTCGGGGTTTGCTGTTCTGCAAACAGCCGGGTCTAATGCAAATGATATTCTTACAGAAGTGGAGAAGTTGCTGGATGAATTTTCTGCCAACCTGCCAAAAGGTGTTAAGACCACAATCATGTACAATTCAAAAGAATTTTTGGATTCATCTATTAAGCAGGTGAGGGAAACACTGGTGATCGCATTTATACTGGTGTTTCTGATGGTGTTTTTATTCCTGCAGGATTTCCGTTCTACACTGATACCGGCTATTGCTGTACCTGTTGCCATTATCGGAACATTTTTCTTTTTACAATTGTTTGGCTTTACCCTTAACCTGCTTACTTTGTTTGCATTGGTGCTGGCTATTGGTATTGTGGTGGATGATGCGATCGTGGTGGTGGAAGCCGTGCATTCAAAAATGGAACGAACAAAACTGCCTGCAAGAGCAGCCACTATACAATCCATGAATGAAATTTCCGGCGCCATTATATCCATTACGTTGGTGATGGCGGCGGTATTTATTCCCGTTGGATTTATGGAAGGACCGGCCGGTGTTTTTTACAAACAGTTTGCATTTACACTGGCTATCGCCATTTTAATTTCCGCAGTAAATGCCTTGACCTTAAGCCCGGCTTTATGTGCTTTGTTTTTAAAAAACCCGCATAGCGAAGAAGAAGGAAATGGGCATGCAAGCCAAAAAAGGATTTGGTGCCCGTTTTTTCAATGGATTTAATGCAGGCTTTAAATCCATGACGAACAAGTATATTCAAAGCCTGAAATTTCTTATCCGTCACAAATGGATTGCATTAACAGGATTGGTGATTGTAGCTGGTGTCAGCTTCTGGCTGGTTCAAAAAACGCCAACCGGTTTTATTCCTACAGAAGACCAGGGCTTTGTGTTATATGCAGTTAATACTCCTCCGGGCAGTTCATTGGACAGAACCCGCCAGGCAACGCAAGCAATAGACAACATTGTTAAAAAAGAAGCCGTCGACCGGACCATCTGTATGTGGTAGACGGATTGAATTTTATCAGCAATTCAAATGCATCTCCATATGCAGCCGGCTTTATCAGGCTAAAAGACCTTGATAAAAGAGGAGCCTGTAAAAAACCCGGAAGAGATTGCCGGTATGTTAACACAAAAAGTAAGTGCAGGTAAAAGGAGCCAGCACCTTCTTCTTTAATTTTCCTACTGTACAGGGTTTTGGTAATGTGAGTGGTTTTGAATTTATGTTGCAGGACAGGACGAATGGCCCATTGGATAAGCTTGGCAATACGGCTTATGCTTTTATCGGTGCATTGATGCAGCGAAAAGAAATTGCTTTTGCTTTTACCACTTTTGCAGCCGGTAACCCGCAATACATGATCGAGGTGGATAATTTAAAAGCAAAACAATTAGGCGTATCGATAACTGAACTGATGCAAACCATGCAGATCTATTATGGAAGCAGTTTTGTTTCAGATTTTAACCGCTTTGGAAAATATTACCGTGTTATGGCGCAGGCTGATATTGCCTATCGTACCGATGCCGGCTTCATTAAATGGCATTTTTGTAAAGAATAATCTCGGTAAAATGGTTCCGGCCAGTGACACTGGTAACACTAAAACGGGTATTATGGACCGGAAACAGTAACACGCAATAATCTGTTCAATGCCGTTACCATTAACGGACAGCCCAAACCCGGGTTATAGTACAGGTGATGCTATCAAAGCAATCGAAGAAACAGCGAAACAGTATCTGCCAAGAGGATATGCTTATGAATGGACCGGTGTAACAAGAGAAGAGATCAAAACAGGCAATCAAACCACATTTATCTTTTTACTGAGCATAATATTTGTGTTCTTCCTGCTGGCTGCACAATATGAAAGTTATATTCTGCCGCTTGCTGTTATACTAACCATTCCCACAGGTATATTAGGGTGTATTTGCATTTATTGGTTTTGCAGGCATTGAAAATAATATATATGTGCAGATAGGATTGATCATGCTGTGGGGTTGTTGTCCAAAAATGCCATTTTGATCGTGGAGTATGCAGTGCAAAGACGAAGGGCTCGGTATGTCATTGATTGAATCGGCATTGGAAGCTTCTCAATTAAGGCTTCGTCCTATTTTGATGACATCATTTGCATTCATTGTGGGATTGCTGCCGCTTACCTGGGTCAGAGGGGGTTCTGCATTGGGTAACCGTTCTATCGGTACAGGAGCCGTAGGTGGTATGCTTACCGGTGTGATATTGGGCGTGTTCATCATTCCTGTGTTGTTTGTCATCTTCCAATACCTGCAGGAAAGAAGTAACAGGAGAGCCCAGGCAAAAAGTCCCGGGTCTTTCGGAATAAAAATGTTGCAAAGAATAATCAATAAGACAATGATGAAAAAAATAGATAGAAAACAATACATCTACATTCCTCTTTCCGCTACTCCTATTTCATTTCCTCCTGCAAAGTAGGAAAAGAATATCAGCGGCCGGAACTGGAATTGCCTGGACAGTTTAGTACGAGTAAGTTTTGCTGATACCAGCAGTATTGCAGATGTGAACTGGAAAAATTTTTTCACTGATACTACTTTGCAGGGATTAATTGAAAAAGGAATTAAGTACAATCATGACCTGTTGATCGCTATCAAGCGAATTGATATTGCGCAGCGACAGGTAAAACAGGCAAAAGCTTTGCAATTGCCCGAAGTGAATCTGCTGATTTCCGGACAGATCAGCCGCCCTTCAGATAACAGCCTGAATGGTCTTAGTCTTAAAAACTTCCTAGGGAAGAGCTATGTTGAAAATTATTCGGCTGCGGTTAATCTTTCGTGGGAAGCCGATATATGGGGAAAGATCCGCAGGCAGAAAGAAGTGGCGTTAACACGAATATCTTCAAACCTATGAAGGAGCAAAAGCTGTGCAGACACAACTGGTCGCAAATATTGCCCAAGGTTTTTTCAACCTGCTGATGCTGGATAAGCAATTGGAAATAGCACGGAAAAATCTTTTATTAAGCGACTCTTTTTTGACGGCTACACGTTTACTTAAAGATGCGGGTATTGGTAATTCATTGGCTGTACAGCAAGCCGAATCGCAAAAACAATCAACCGCATTATTGATTCCGCAGTTTGAACAGAATATTGCAATACAGGAAAATGCTCTGCAGGTCTTAACAGGACAACTTCCTGGCTCCATTTCACGAAGCGTTTCATTAAATGAATTTACCGTTGCAAAAGAACTTTCTACCGGTTTGCCTGTCTCCATGGTTAGTCGCAGACCCGATGTTCGTTCTGATGAACTGGCGCTGAAAATAGCGAATGCACAGGTTGGTATTTCGCAGGCCAATATGTATCCTGCATTGAATATTACAGCGGGCGGCGGACTTGAATCATTTAAATCAAGTAATTGGTTCAACATTCCTAGTTCATTGTTTGGTTTAGCCGCAGGTACTATCGCTCAACCCATTTTTAAAAGAAGGCAATTGAAAACACAATTTGAAATTGCTAAACTGGAAAGGGAGCAAGCTGTTATCACATTCAGGCAATCGGTATTAGCAGCAACCGGTGAAGTGACAAATGCATTAGTGCAGGCGGATAAACTGGAGCAGCAACACCAGATAGTAACGGGGCAGGTGGATACATTGCGCAATGCTGTGGCCAATGCGCAACTATTGTTTAAAAGCGATCTGGCCAATTACCTGGAAGTGATAACGGCGCAGGGAAATGCCTTGCAGGCCGAATTGGATCTTGCAGCTATCCGGAGTGAACAGTTAGGCGCAATGGTAGAATTGTATCGCTCACTCGGTGGCGGATGGAAATAATGTCGGGCTGTTCCGGCAAACACTACAACTACAAATACAAAAAAAGGAACCATTATCTCAGAATCTTCACCAGCATTCCGGCAATCACCTCATTTCCTTTATTAGATGGATGCAAGCCATCGTATGTCATCTTGATAGATTTCATAGGGTAAGGGTATTGATCTGTCTTTGGATTAAAAGGTATGTCCTTCCAGTCCGGGTATCTATAATTCTTATACTGACCCGTTTGGGGATCCTTCAGTCGCTTGTATTTTACCAGGTCTTTCACGGCCATTCCTTTTTTGTGGTACAGGTCGATCAGGGCGAAATGTTCATAGTTGGCTATTGCGGTTATAGCGCCTGCAAATTCTTCGAGTGATTGGCCACTTTTGGGTTTGTAGGATCCGTATGCATTGTTTTTAAAGTCGGTTATGTACACAAAGTCGGCTCGCTGCAATGGTGTGATCAGAATTATCCGAGCCTCATTATTGAGAATTTTGAGCTTATTGATGATGATTCGAAACGAACCATATAAAGTTGTATTGCCGGTATTGTTGATGTAATCGCTTAACATACCGACCGGCCTGCCTCCCCACCAGTCATTTGTTCCAAGGAAAATGGAATACACATCTGCCTTTACCAGTCCGAGCTTTTCTATTTCTTCGGCAATCCCGCCGCTGGTCCATCCATTGTGTCCCTGGTTAATATAGTGTACGTTGGGTAACTTTTCGACTACTCGTGTGAGGTATCCCTTGTTAACGCGATTTCCTGTTTCATCCAGGTGTTCGTTTAAGTAGGTAATAGAATCGCCGATGGCAACCCATGTGATTTCTTTCTTTGTAAAAGAAGTGGTCACGGCGATAAGGGCAATGAACAAGGCAATTCGTTTCATCTTTAAACATTTAAAGGCGAGTAATGACGAATGATATCAGATCTTGATAAATATTTTTTTTCGATACAGAAAGTATAATAAGGACCATATTAATATCAGCGCACCAAGCGCTTCAAAAGATTTATGGAACCTTTCGGGTGCCGGAGCATAAATGCCGGAAAACAACATACGTGAACTATAAGCGAAATCAATAAACCGGTACATCAGGTAGACCGTCAGAGAATTCATACCGACAACATAAAAAAAGAAGGACGCCTTTTTGAACTGCCATACATCAACCAACAAATACGATAGCGCAACGGCAAGGAACGACATCCCCCCAGTCAACATGATGAAGGAGCTGGTCCACAAACGCTTATTGATGGGAAAATGCAGACTCCATAGTAAGCCAAGACCGATTGCCGCCACTCCGGCCACAGTAAGCCATAGAAGCTTTTTGTTGTGTGTCCATTGTTTGCGCAACAGATCGCCGCCAACCGACCCCATTATGCATAGGCAGAGGGCGGGCGCCTGGGTAATCAGGCCGTTCTCATCGAAAGTTTTCTGAAGAAGGCGTCCGGGCAGAAAAGTTCGGTCAACCCAGCCGACAAGGTTCCCCTGGAATGACAGATCGCCGGCCCCGTAACCCGGAACGGGAATGAGAAATAACGCCGCATAATAACAAAGGAGAATACCGGCAACCCAGATCAGTCGTCTATACGTTGAAAAATTGAGGTACAGAACGGTCGTCACAAAGCCCGCAATGCCAATGCGGCCCAGAACGCTGGGTATTCGGATGTTAGCAGGATCAAAAAAAGTGATTGGCGTATTCTTATCAAGTATACCAAGCAGGATAAGGATAACCATCCGACGAAAACTCTTTTTATACAGATCGGATTTGCTTAATCCTGACTCCAGGCCCTTATTCAGGGAAAAAGGAAGAGAAACTCCAGCAATGAAAAGGAACAGGGGAAATATAAAATCATAAAAGGTGAATCCGTTCCATGTCGGATGATGCAACTGGCCTGCTATTGCATCTAACCACACCCAACCTGTTTTGCCTTCGAGCAGCTCAATACAAGCTCCACCACCGGCAATAAAAAGCATGTCAAACCCTCTCAACGCGTCAATAGAAATCAGCCTGGTGGATTTTTTTTCTGGGATCGGTAGTGTTGTATTCATTTTTATTAATTGGGGTAGAAAATCTTTGCGGCCGGAAAACTTCTTTCATTTATTTCAAGCGCTATGGATTTCATTCGCTACGCGGTTTGTCGACCCTGTCGCAGCGCCGGTTCCCAAGTTAAGATTGTCTGCACAGGCACCCGCAAAATGAGTGCGTCCCATGGGTTTCATGACATTGGGCCAAAACTTACTCAGTTCTCCAACGGGAAACGGCAATCTTTCACAGGTTGAAGCAAATGTCTCTTTCGTCCAGTCGCTCTATCGAAGATAGCTCTGAACTTTTTATAAATACCTGAAGCAGAAACTTCCGTCATTTCTTTCCGGTTTAAATCTGCAATACTTTGTATCCACATCAGTTACGGGAATATACTTTTGCTTTTCGAACTCAACAAATGCTTTGACGTGATTGATAGCTTTTCTATAATTTCTGGCCGTTCCCGCAGCTCGTTCTTTATTACGGGAAACGGCCTTTTCGAAGTATTCATCTAAGTAAGTAATCAACCTGGGTTTTCTGCATGATCATTTCCCATCAATTTATCACGCAATATTTTAGCAGTGTAGCGGTTTAACGCAGTTATTTTTAAACTGAAATTGACGAAATCTACTATCGAGGTCATTGAGCATCTGATTAGCTTAATGGTTTCTACCCGGTTTTACTCCTTTTTTTCGATACATTCGGGTAATAGGTGATAGAGGCCCCCATTGTCGATTACTATTTTGGTGACGAATTTCAAATTCTTGGTGACATGATTCCGACGGCAAACGAGCTGAACCATGGGGTAGACAAAAAAAGTCCCCCTGAAGATTGCTCTTACAGGGGGAAACGATGTGCAATGAAACAGTAAAAGTGACCCCCTGGGGCTCGAACCCAGAACCAGTTTAATTGTTTTTTGAGGAATTTTCACAACCTGCCTTTGATATGGATCCAAATGAAATGAAAACAGGCTGTAAATCAGCCTGTTTTTTTTGGACCTCTCTTTTTTTTCCAGCAGTTTAGGTATTAAGGTATCATTCGCATTGGCGGCCCTTTGAATTACATTGCCGCGTTTTTTTAATAAGTGGCCAAGCCAGTTACTCCTGCAGGCAATCCAGACACATCCCCAATATGCCTTAGGCCTCCAAATCGTGTCCGATGATAAGCGCCGATCGAGGCTGATTTTCCATTTACCGCATAAACAAAATAATTATTTGCCGCTACAACGATGTCAGAGGGTGCCATGCCCGTCGAAGTAGCTGCTTTTTTTATCAAGTAGAGCGATCCCCATGGAGCTACGTAGTAAGAAGAGATCGAATTGCTTCCCGTGTTACTGATAAATGCAAACCTGCCGTGCTCGGTCGTCGCCACCCAGCATGGAGCACCCTGCCAATTTTCTACGGCTCCATTTAATGGATCAGGAATACCATTGCTTTTTATATTGTATGCGGTTGCTGAACCCGCTCCGGCAGCACCTCCGGCCGCATTGGATACCACCATTACGCTCTTTCGGGCAAATGCAAATCCAAATGGTGTTTTGCCTGTAGAAGCAGTAAATATGCCCGATGACACCGATCCGTTGCTCATCACTTTAAAAGAACTTATTTTATTGGTAGCTTTTTCAGTAACAACAAGCCAGCGTCCGTTGGGTGTGAACGAAATCTGCGGCGCATCGACCATCATTTCACTGAGGGGTTTTGTTGATCCCATAATGTGTGTCATGCTACCATCCCAGCTAACATGGAAGCCATGAATATTATCGCTTCCCAGGTTGAGCACATAAAGAGTCCCCCTGTAAATGGTTAAACTGTTGGGAGTTCTTCCCCCTGAGTTAATGGTATTCGATAACTTTAATTGGCCATCGTCAAGTATTTTAAACGAAGAAATTGAGTTGCTTCCGGCATTTACCGCGAACAACAAGTTTTTTTCTTCATTGATTGCGATCGCTCCTTGTGAACCCAACCCCATTCCTGTACCTGCACCGCCCGACGCAACAGCGTCCTGGTAACGAAGTGCGCCATCATTTTTTATCCGGAAAACCAGGACTTTATTTGTGCCTGTTGTGTTAGCCAGGGAATAAACAAAGTGATTTTTTTGTTGCTGTTGTTTATCCAAAGTTGCGGCATTCCCAACTTCTAAAGTCGCGTCCGATAAAAACATTAATTCATCCGGATTGGCACCATCTTCGGCAACCATTTTTTCAATCGAATCATCTGATACCTGGTCAGATACCTTATCAGTGTCTTTTCTGCAGGCAAATAGCAGGGAAATAAAAAGGACAGCAACCAGAACTTTTGCACTTTTAAGCTTTTCCATTTTGATAATATTTAATTGTTTAAAATAGGCGGAACATTCTTACCGTGAGCCCATGGCGTACGGGCATAGGAAGAGTTTCCCCTCTGACGGAGATAAAAAAGACTACGTTTTTGATTTAATCAAATCGGCGGGTAACACTTAATTGTACCCCGGCACTGGTAACTGGCAAATTACCTATGCCCATTCCACGCAAAGGGATTTTAAGAAAGGGTTCTGCACCAATGTTCAGTCTATCAGAAATAGAATATTCATATCCAAGACCAAGATTAAGTACAGCGGGTAGTAAAAATTCATTTTTAGTGTACATGCCCGTAAACTGCTCATTATTGCCGTACATGGATGCATCATAGTCATTTTGCTGAGCAGTAATAAGGTATGCGGACATTCCGGCGGAAGCAGAAAGAGTTGATTTTTTCATCCATAAGAGATGAAATTTGAATTTTATCGGAATTTCAATGATCGAACTGGTAGTGTAGAGCGAATTAATTTGCATTGCGACAGGCATTGCATCTCTTACTTTTTCCATGTTAAAATGCCTGCCATCACTGTTATAATTTCGCTTATTAAAGATCAGCCCGGTCTCCACATCAAATCTTTCATTGAATTTGTATCCTGCAATAAAACCAATAGCATAACCAGCGTGGTTGATCGCGGAAGATTTTACGTAGCTGAAATCTATCGCTGATACGGGACCAAGATAAATACCGCCTCTTCTGTGAAGTCTGGTTTGCAATGACCCGGTATCTTTCTGCTGTTGATAATAAATTGCCGGCTTAGTCTTGATACTGTCGGTAAGCGCAGAAGCAATTTTCGCATTGATAGGCGAATAAAGGCTGTATAAAAACGGTTTCGTTGAGAGTGTACGGTCGGTGGGGTCAAGCGTGCCGTCAGCTGATTCCTGGTCAGGATTAAAAAAACGCTGCGGACCTTTTGCTACAGCAGGGGACTTGCGTAAACCGCCTGTGTAAACTGATTTTGTATGAGGGCTGTTATTCTTTAATCCAGGCAATTCCGATGATGGATGTCCACTTTCATAACCCGCACTATAATTCTCTTTGTCTTTTTTTGGAGCATCCGTCGAAACGATACTGGCATCCGAACGATAATTTTGTATCCACAATCCTCCAGCCACCAATAAGGGAACCAGTATTAAAACACCAAAATATTTTTTTACAAGGCCAATGAAAAACGGCATACGTTTTTTGGAACTGTTCTGCGACGATATCCGGTCGAGAATCGTCTCCCAATTGCTTTCGCTGTTCCTGGGAGAATAGTCTTCCGCCGCCTTACGTAACAGATCATTTATATCGTCTTCTGTGTATGCCATGGCATTATTGCTTCTGCCTCTTTAAGATATTTTTGTAATAAAAGTTTTGCTCGTGATAAATTTGACTTGCAGGTGTTTACGGGGATGCCCAGCGCCTCCGAAATTTCAAAATGCATGTATCCGTCAATGACATGCATGTTGAAGATGACCCTGTAAATAGGTGGCAGTTTTTTTACAATTCTGATGAGGTCATTGTACAATGCAGTTTTGTCCGACTCGGCATTTTGGTCCTTCACTTCCCACACATCCCCCGAAATATTCCCGATCTCAGGCAATAGCATTTTACTTCGTAACCGGTCTATTGAAGTATTGATCATGATTCTTTTGATCCAGCCCGCTAGTCGTTTCTCGATAAGGCCTTCGTCACCGTTTTCAAACTTATCTATCTGCAGGAAGAACTTAACGAACCCGTCATTGACCGTTTCAATAGCTTCCTCGTAGTTGAACACATAACGGAACACTATTTTCAGGGCAAAGTGACGATACTTTTCATACAGCAGTTTTTGATACATGGGATCAAACTTCCTGCAACCTATTATTATCGTGAGCGTATCTTCCAAAAATCAGAACCCTTTCATGACCTTACTGGATAACCCGTTCAAAAATACTTCTTTGCGACATCATGACGGGATTGCGTCTACTTCGCAATGTCACCAACAATGACAATTACGGTTGTTAAGAAAGGGAAGTTGCAAAACGGGAAAAAAAACTTTCAAAACTATTGGATTAAATGGAGACGTTTTCTTCACGTTACCTCAGGAAGATATTCTTTTTGTTCATAAATGTCAGTCTTTCACGAATCTTAATTATCCGTTTGGCTACTATCGACCAATTTTCCTGGCAAATTACAAAAGCCACCTTGCGGTGGCTTCGTAAATGATTGATTCAAAGTGACCCCCCTGGGGCTCGAACCCAGGACCTACTGATTAAGAGTCAGTAGCTCTAACCAACTGAGCTAGGGAGTCATTGTATTTTTGTACTTCGGACGGCAAATTTAGCCAAAAAGCCCAATTGACGAAAAGAACTTTGAAACCATTGCCCAATAAGGTTCTGACAACATTAATTCCTGGGAAGGAAGAGGCAAAAAGCGGAAATAATTTAGACAGCAGCAGATCAGTTCTCCACGATTTTTCCCCTTCCTAAATCACTTCCTTTTCTTATTTCGTCCGAGGCGGTTTTTACAAGGGTATCCCCAGCTGATAAATTACCATAGATTTCCACCATTTCATTTGCCTCCCTCCCCTCTTTGACAGGTACCCATTCAGCCTTGTTACCAACAGAACGTATCACGAAAATGCTTTCGGTTGCATTTACAATGGCGGACTTTGGAACTACCAGCGTGCTGTCGTTCGACGGCAAAGGGAGATTTACTTCTGCGACCATGCCCGGCAATAATTTCTTGTTCTCATTTGGAACATCCATCTCGACGCGCTGTGACCGGAGCCTGTTATCTATGGCACCGGCAAGACGCTTGACCCTCGCATTAAACTGCTGGTCGGGGAGAGCCCTGACCCTAAAGCTCACTTCGCTCTTATGGTTCAGGTAGCTTGAATAAGCCTCAGGAACGGATACAACCAATCTCAACTTCTTTTGCTGCTGAAGAGTAAATAATGGCAATTCAGAACCTTTGCCTGAAGGACCTACATAGGCACCGGGATTTACATTGCGTACAGTAATGACACCACTAAATGGAGCCCGGATCTGAAGATAACCTTGCGTTTGCGTTATCTGCTTATAAGCAGCCTGGGCAGATTGCAATTCAGCCAGGTTTGCGTCCCTTCGGGCAGCGGCCTGCTCAAGATCATTTGGAGAAATAGTGCCCGGTGTCTCGCTGGTCGCAAGCAGACGCCCATAATTAGCCTTGCTCGCAACATAAATGGCTTCACGGGACTTTATATTTGAGAAAGCGGCCGCCAGCTGGGAACCCATCTCCGGGGCCTCCATCGTAACAAGTAGCTGCCCTTCCTTTACTTCCGAACCAACATCAACATACAATTTTCTGACAAAACTATTCTCTTTTGCATAGAGGTCCACCTGCTGATAGGCAATCAGCTCACCAGGAACCTGCAAGGATGACGAGAGCCTTCCCTTTTGCAGAACAACAAGTTCTACAGCGGCCGGGGCTTCAGGTGCCTTTCCCTGCTCCCTGACACTGTCCTGAGCCCCGCAACCCGATAGAAAACCACACATCAGCAGACTATAAAACAAACCTGATCCCATTAAGCGCAAATTCATTGCTAAATATTTTGAACGGTTAATAACAATCCCTTCCTGATAAAACGGTCACAAAGCTCATCATGATTTCTTTAAACCTGGAATGTAATGAGTGCTCTCCTCATCTTCAGGGTCGAGAGAAACCGAAGTTGTTGATGATTTTCCCTGTAACCAGGAAAATATCAATGGCACAAAGATCAGCGCAGCAAAAGTAGATGCGATTAACCCACCAATAACCGCCCGACCGAGTGGCGATGCCTGGTCACCTCCTTCTCCCAAACCAGACGCCATGGGTACCATGCCCACAACCATGGCCACACTCGTCATAAGTATCGGCCGCAAACGTAAAGCCGCAGATTCTTTCGCGCTTAATAGCGCATTCCCGTTATGGCGACGTAAATGTTCCGCATTGGTAATTAACAATACCGAATTTGCGATAGACACGCCAATCGCCATGATTATTCCCATGTATGATTGCAAATTAAGAGTAGAACCCGTTACAACCAGCATGATCAGGGATCCCAACAGAACCGCCGGAACCGTCGACAATACCACCAGCGAAACTTTAAAAGATTGAAAGTTTGCGGCAAGCATCAGGAAAATCACCACTACCGCGGTAATTAATCCTGTTTGCAAACTTTTTAGAGTATCAGATAAGACTTCGGTTAAGCCTTTTAGTTCGATAGTCAGCCCGCGAGGCAATTCACCCATTGATTCAATTACAGCCTGCACATCCTCCCTTGCCGTACCCAGGTCCTTTTGATTCAGATTGGCAGTGACTGAAAGAAAGGGTATTGCGCCCAAATTGTCATTTTCTCCATAGGACGTGCCTTTTGTAATCTCTGCGACATCGCTGAGCACAGGTCGTGAAGCATTATTCAGCACAGGAATTTCCCTGATGTCGTCAACACTCTTCATCTGGTTTTCCGGTACCTGCACCTGTACACCATAGCTCTGATTGGTGGATGGATCAATCCATACATTCTTTTCTGTATACCTTGATGAAGAGGTGGAAGCTATGAGTGATCGTGAAATATCTGAAACGGTCACACCCATTTGGGCAGCGCGTTGCCGGTTAATTTCAATATCTATTGTAGGATAGTTGACCGGCTGTCCCAATTGCACATCCCGCAAGTAGGAAATTTTATTCAGTCTCGCAATCACTTTTTTTGCAAATTCTTCATTCATTTTTTTGTCTTTACCTCCTATTCTCACTTCAATAGGTGTTGGAGAACCCTGACTGAGAATTTTATCGGTAAGTTCAATCGGTTCAAACGAAAGCCTTACATCGGGCATGGCCAGTTTCATCGTATCCCGGAATTGCTCTTTCAGTTCGTCCAGGCTTTCTCCATACTTGTCCGACAATGCGACCTGCAACACGGATTCCTGGGGGCCACTCATAAACAGATAAATCGGGCTTGTAGAGAACTGACCGGGATGCTGGCCCACAAAGGCAGACGAAACGTCAATGTTTTTCTTGCCGATCATTCCTTCCAGTATATGCAGGGCCTTTATTGTTCTATCCTCAGTTCGTTCAATTCTTGTGCCGTCAGGTGAACGTAAACGAACCTGGAACTGTCCTCCATTTACTTTTGGCAACACATCACGGCCGATATTCATGAATAGTATGGCTACCGCTCCACATGTCAAAAGGAAATAAAGAATTACCAACGGCTTCTGGTAATTAAAGCAACGATCCAGAAATTTCACGAACCGGTTACGGAATTTATCAAATCGGCTCAATTTTCCATTACCATTGTTCATCTGCCTTTCCAGAAGCATTTTTTTCTGGTCCCATGTGTCGTATTCGCCAGTCGAAGAAAGACCAAGATTTGCGAATACTTCATTATCTGTCAAAATATGCCCGTCTGCAGGAGATACCTGATGACGCGATTTCATCAACCAGTTCGCCATGATCGGTACAAATGTTTGTGCCAGGAAATACGAAGTAATCATGGAGAACCCAATCGCCATTGCCAACGGAAGAAATAACGCCCCGGGTATGCCGGTCATCGTGAGAGCAGGTGCAAAAACCGCGAGGATACAAAGTAGAATGAGCAATTTAGGAAAAGCGATTTCCTTGCACGCGTCCCAGATGGCAAGAGATTTTGGCTTTCCCATATCCAGGTGCTGGTGAATGTTTTCAATCGTAACCGTCGATTCATCCACCAAGATACCTATCGCAAGAGCGAGACCGCTGAGCGTCATGATATTTATCGTCTGACCAAACAGGTAAAGAAACAATACTCCCGCAATAATTGAGGCAGGTATAGTCAGGATAACAATCAATGCGCCCCGCCTGTCCCCAAGGAATAGCAAAACCATCAGTCCAGTAAGAATTGCGCCTATAGAACCTTCAACAACCAAACTCTTTACCGCATTAATAACGTAAACCGATTGGTCGAATTCATACGACAATTTTACATCCTCAGGCACCTGGCTCTGAAAACGCGGAAGGGCTTTTTTTAGATTCTGCACCACTTCCCATGTAGAAGCATCAGCGGATTTTGTGATCGGAAGGTAAATAGACCGTTTGCCATTGACTAAGGCATAGCCCGTTGTGACGTCCGCAGCATCCTCCACAGTGGCCACATCTCTCAGGTATACATTTTGAACACCCTTAAACAAAGGTATGTCACCAAACTCTTTGATATTTTTTATGGTGGTGTTCGCGGGTGTGTAATAATTTAAATCTCCGACCCTTACATTTCCTGCTGGAGTCGATTGGTTGTTTATTCTCAAAGCTTCAACCACCTGGTCGGGTGTCAGATTGTGCACTCTCAACAACTGTGGGTCTACCTTGATCACCACAGTCCGGATATTACCTCCGAAGGGTGCGGGTGACACAAGTCCGGGTATAGAAGTAAAAGTTGACCGTATATAAACATTCGCCAGGTCCATCAGTTCATTGTTGGATCGCTTCGGACTACTTAAAACCAATTGCCCGATGGGCAAAGTAGAGGCATCGAAACGTAGAATGAAGGGTGGTTGGGAACCAGGCGGGAAAATTGCCTGGGCACGATTTGTCATTGATGTGACTTCAGAGGCGGCCTGCGCCATATTCGTGCCTTCATAAAACGTCAGTTTGATCAGGGTAAGGCCCTGTATATTTCTTGTTTCAATATTTTTTACACCTGCCACATAGAGTAAAAGCCCAACATATTGTTTACCGAAAAATGCTTCCATCTGGGTCGGTGTGAAACCGCCATATGGATGGGATATATAAATAACCGGCAGGTTCAGGTTAGGAAAAATGTCCACCTTGATATTCGTTACGGCATTAACTCCAAAAACGAATAAACCCAGGACAATTACGATGATGGAAATTGGTTTTCTAAGCGCACTTCTAATTAAGCCCATCAGGAAATATTTTATTATTAAAACTCGTTTTCAAACAACCCAAAATCACCGGCCGCGGCTGCTTTTAAAAGCAGTGCCTGCCATACATTATTCACGGATATATCCCTGTTGGTTTCAGCCCGGTTCAGCGAGAACAAAGCCTGTGTAACATCTACTATATCAGTCAGCCCATTTTTGTACAATACTGATTTTTGCAGATAAGCATCTGAAGCTGCTTTCATTTGTAAAGGCACCTCATTATAGTTTGCAATTGCAGTTTTCATCTTTTGGTCTGCAAGAATATGTTGCGATTTTATTTGCTGGCTTATTCGTTCATATTCGTTTTGTAAACCCCTCGATGTCCATTGCTGGGATGCTACCTGATGCTGAACACGTTTCAAACTCGTCACATTCCAGGATATGCCAATACCGAGCAGGTAATTACTACGCGTTGGCTTGATGCCGCTCCAATAATCGTGAGAATATGCATCGGGGGATTGCTCACTGTAAGTCTGGCTAAAACCAGTCCCCCTGCTTTGTGCCACTCCCAGTAACGAAAAGACTGGGTATTTGAACCGATTAAAATATTTTTCCTGTTGCCTGCTTACATTGATCCTGCTCTGATAAAATTTAAGGAGGGGATGTTCAGTAGGTTTGGATGAGAATGAATCAGAAAGGGCTGCCGGAATGTTATAGACAAAAAAGGTATCCAGAACAAAGTTCTGGTTGTTTATACCAATCAATTCCGCCAATTGGCTGGCCTGCTCGTTTTCAAAGTTTATGGCGTTGTTAAAAGATATTTTTGCATTCCCCAGTTCAGCGTTTGCCAGAGAAGAGTCAACGCCTGGATTCAACCCATTTTGCGTACGTACCACCACCGAAGTCCTGAGTGCTGTTGCCCGCTCAACATTTCTTTGCTGAGAAAGCCTTAGTCTTTGTGCAGCCTGCAGGTTCAGATAGGCCGCGGCAACGCGTACCTGATGTTGAAATTTTTCCTGTTCGAGATCTTCAGTCTCCCGGAGAACCTCTGCCCTGGCGAGGTTTACTCTCTGTTGCACTCTGCCAAAGGTGAAGAAATCCCAATTTACATTTGCGAGATACAAACCTCCGAATGCAGCATTCCAGTTCTGAGAAGCAAATGGGGGCCCTGAAGAAGCCGCATTCAATCCGCCGATTGGAAATACCGGACCGAATTGACCGTTGATAGTACCATAGGCCTGTTGCGTAGCTACGCTCAAATTCGGTAAATACTCCGAGGCCGCTTCTTTGACCGATGCCTCGGAAGCCCTCAGGTAATCTGCTTTTGCCTTGATTATTCCGTAATTCTTTACTCCGGTGTCGATCGCATTTTTTAGTGTAAGTACCTGGCAACTCCCCTGGAATCTAAGCGCGAAAAGCGGGAGAATTAAAAGACAATAATATTTATGCATGAAAGATCAGTTGTATTCAATATTGGTGGTTCAGACTATGGAACATCACGAAAGAAATGAGTGTATCCGATTAAAATAAAGCAGTTGGATGATTTGAACTGAACCTCTTCAGTACGCATTGTAGCCCCAGGACTTACCCTTACTATGTTCAACAGCAAAGAAAGAACTATACTGGCAAGTGTCACTTATAATTTTCAAACTAAAAATTACAAATTTCAAACATTATTGTTTGCAATACTGAAAGCCTGCGCTAATATTTTGATTAGGAGACTAGTAAAAGGGGGGCGCAATTACAAACCGAAAACCATGATCCTTCCGCCACGTGATGAACTGTCGCCGGCAACGGACACAGCAATGTATTGCCTTCCGTTAATCGAGAAGGACGAGGGAGAAGAAGATGCATAAGCTGGTAACAAAACCTCCCAGATCAGTTTGCCATTGGTTTTGTCATATGCCTGAAACTTCCGGTCGTGCCCCCCACCGAGAAAAACCAGGCCACCGGCTGTAACAATGGGTCCCGGGGATCCTTCTGCGCCAGTGGGCGGATCGCCTCTCCGCTGCAGGTCTTCCATGTTCCCGGCCGGCACCGACCAAAGATAATCTCCACTACTCAGGTCGATGGCATTCAGAGTAGCGTATGGGGGCTTGATTACCGGCCTGTCCCGGGCATCGTGCATCTGTACATAGGCATTCGTATTCAGAAAAATCACACCAGTATCCTTTGCTACCGCCGTGTCGTTCATGTTGATATTCGATAACCTGTTGTTCTGAATTTCTTTCAGGTCTTCATTACTCCGGTGCCGGGGGATATTTATCTTGTCGAAGAGAAAGTCAACAATCGCCTTTTCTTTTCCATTCAACACCCTGGCGAAGGGAGGCATTTTACCGGCGCCTTCCCTTATACGCAACAATGCCTGATCTTCGGTGATGTTATTCTTCAACCCAATCAATGAGGGATACAGGGGCTCGTTGCCAGATCTGTCGGCCTTATGACAGCTTGCACAGTAATTCATATAAAGGTTCTTTCCGTCTACCTGCACGCTGCTCTGATCCGGACCCCTGTTGTTGTCGATCTTCTCAAGGATGTCGACCTCGGGTGATTCATTTGATTTTAAATAGATAATCTGGGCATTGGGATCGAAGGCTGCTCCACCCCACTCCGACCCGCCGATCGTTCCGGGAAAATTGATGGTGCCTTTAATCGAAGGTGGTGTAAACAAACCCTCATATCTATAGCTCCTGAATACTTTCAACAAGGAGTCATGGTCAGCATCGGAATAATTTGCGAGGTCCTCTTCCCTCAGCATTTGCCGGGCATAGGGTTTCGGTTTTGTTGGAAATGGTTGAGTGGGCCATGCCTCTTCTCCCGGAACATCAGAAGCCGGCACAGGACGTTCCTCTACCGGAAATAAGGGTTCCCCGGTTTCGCGGTCGAGCAGGTACAGAAACCCGATCTTGGAGCACTGGGCCACCGCGTCAATTTTTCTGCCCTCCCTGGTAATCGTCACCAGGTTCGGAGGAGCGGGCAGATCATAGTCCCAGAGATCATGGTGTATGGTCTGGAAATGCCAGATATGTTTACCGGTAGCCGCATTCAGCGCTACCACGCAGTTGCCAAAAAGATTCTGACCCTTGCGATCCGCACCATAAAAATCATAGGTTGGTGAACCGGTAGCGAGAAATACCATCCCTCTTTTTTCGTCAACACTCATCCCACCCCAGTCGTTGGCCCCTCCAGCATATCTCCACGCATCCTTCGGCCAGGTTTCATAACCTACTTCGCCAGGAAGGGGAATGGTATGGAAGGTCCAGGTGAGTCTCCCTGTTCTCACATTATAAGCTCGGATATAGCCCGGTTGCGCGCCATACAATTCTGACACTTCATTGCCGAGGATCAGCAGGTCCTTGTAAATGATGCCGGGCGAAGTTGGTTTTATTGAGATCATTTTGGGGTCATCCCTTATGCCCACATTCATACTGACCCTGCCGCTATCGCCAAAACTCAGTATGGGTTTGCCATTTTTTGCATCGACGGCGAACAGATTGTCTCCAGCTGTAAAAAGAATTCGTTTGTCACTACCATCCTCCCAGTAGGTTACACCTCTGAATGAGCCACCCCCGCGACCACCATTAAATGGATCGAAACCCCAGATCTTTTTTCCGTCCGATGCATTTAATGCATAGATTCTGTGCCGCGCGGAGGCAACATACATGACATCGTCGACAACAATGGGATTGCACTGGCTACCTTTCATCCTGCCTTCGGGCATGGCATCATCCGGCTCAAAGCTCCATGCGAGTTTGAGACTTTTTACATTGTCGACATTGATCTCACCAAGTGGAGAATAGCTGGTGCTGGCCGCGTCAGCCTTGTATGCAGACCAGGACCTGTCTTTGTTCGCGCAGGAGGTCCACGCAAATACGAATATTGATATCAGGCTGATTCCCGCAAGCCTGGCCGGGCAGGTAGATGTCCAGTTCATATTAGTATCGCAGATCCTTGTAAGATAACGGTCACCAAGATACGCAGGAGGATGATACGATTTGTGCTCAGGCTTCGTCAAGCAGCCGGCGATGATAATTTACCTGGCCGAGATGATAGTTGAGGTGGGTGGCCAGGTGCAGCAGTGTGTACCCGATTTCTGTTTCCTTTTCCCAGATCAACATTGGAAACGGATCACTCAACTGCGCATCGGTAAGCTTGCTCAGACCATCCTCGACAACAACCAGTGTGTCATCAAGCTTCCTGATCAATTCGGCCCTTGGAACATTTTTGATCGAGAATTCCAGATCGCGATCCCTGCGATAGTCCGTGTTTGCCAGGGCCACACCAATAAAAGTATTTAGATTCCCCACCAGGTGCATGCAGAGGTTGCCCGCCGAATTGGCGATCCTTTCTTCAATATACCAGATACAGTCTTCGTACCGGTATGATTCAATTTCCGTTTTTAGTTTTTGCAGATCTCGTAGTATGATCGTTTTAAAAGCTTCGGTCATCATTGATTGGAACGATTTAACTCAAAGTTCAGGAAAGGAGATTAAAAAATCGGATTTCACGCCAAGGCAAAGAAATCGCAAAGGCAATAAATAGGCATCTCTTTGCGTATTCGCGTACCCTGCCGTAGGCAGGGCTTTGCGGCTTTGCGTGAAACCCCTTGGCGTGAAATCTCTCTAGTGTTCACTGGATCTGCCGGCCCCGGGTTTCACCGGTGCAAAAATCGGCGTGGCAATTCCATTTACATCATAGACGATCTTTCCCGCCCTGATCGTCATCTCACACTCGAGCTTCTTGTCGTACTCTATCTTGTACCCGGTGTAGTCGAAATAACCAAACTTACCCTGCCTGAGGTTCAGTATTGCCACATCCGCTTCGGATCCAACGGTCAGATTTCCCAATTCTTCTCTCTTGATCTCCATCGCGGGATTCATCGTACTCTCCTTCACCACTTCCTGCAGAGGCACGCCCATGGCCAGAAACTTTGACATACAATTCAACTGATCTTTCATAGCCCCGTTGGTGCTGCCCATATGCAGGTCGGTGCTGATGGAATTAGGATAGAATCCCTGTTTTATCGCAGGAATCGCCTGCGAGAAACTGAAACTGATGCCACCATAACCAACATCGAAGAAGATCCCTCTTTTTCTTGCCGCCAGGGCAAGTGGCTTTACGGTGTTCGTGGTCTGGTCGACAATGGCCTCCCGGCTTTTTAGATATCCATAACAGTGAGTAAAAATATCGCCGGGCCTCAGGTGCGTGCTGAACAATTCTTCCAGCGGCAGCGGCGGATGCGCACCCCCAAAATCCACCATCACGGGAATATTAGCCAGTTTGCCCGCGGCCACCGCACTGTCAACGGGCGTCCATTCATGCCCTTCATAATGCGCCACCTTGATACCAACGATGTCATCCCGGTTTGATTTCGCCACCGCCGCAATCATCTTCGGATTCATGTCACGGGAATCCTGTTCATATACGCCGCCTCTCATCCCTTCACCCACGACATTCAGCATCGATAACACCCTCGTCTTGGAATTGTCGATTATATTCTTTTTGAAAGTAGGAAAGCTTTTCCAGCCCGCGCCTCCCGCATCCACTATGGTAGTCACTCCTACGCGGAATGTATATCCATCGGGCATAACAGCTACCAGGCCATTGCTCAGGTAATGATCTGGTTCGGTTCCGAAGAACACATGCCCATGTATGTCTACCAGCCCGGGTGTCACATACAGACCCTTTGCATTCACTACCTGTATCGCCTGTTTAGGATCTATGTTCTTTCCCACCTTTACAATTTTGCCATCGGTGATCGCGACGTCCATCACCTGGTCGATATTGTTTTTCGGATCAATGACATGACCGTCCTTGATTACAATGGAATAGCTCTGGGCATTTGATTGTATACAGAATGCCAAAAACAGAATAACTGACAATAATCTCATTCGATTGGATTTTATTTATTTATTTTTTCGCCGAAGCTTCTTTCAAAAAACTGATCTTCCAGATGTCGCCACCAAAACCTCCGTATTCTATTACGTATGCGTCGTCACCGATCAGGATGGCATCGGATGGTTCAACAAAACCCTCCACGATGCGGTTGGTCTTAACGGTATAGTTATCCATCGCCTTGTCATAGGCCAGCTCCAGATGTAACATGTCCGACCCCTGTTTGGTGAATGATCCCATCATTTGTCCACGCGAACCATTGGTGTACCTGATCACTAAACCACTTCCCTTGTATTCACCAGGCAGGTCCCGTTTAGTATCGAACAACAATCCGAGTGGTGAGCAATGCGGCGTAAAGGTACTGACGGCCACGCCCGTACTATCTCCATCCAAAACTTTTCCTGAATGCCCTCTGTATTCGTTCGCATCGGGTCCCAGGTTCTGCACGCCCGGTGAAAATTTTACTCCTGCCGGCTTTCGCGGAAAACCTGGGTCGTTATGGAAGTATTTTACCTGCCAGGAATGGGAGAATTTATTAATGAACTTATCGGTCTCGGGATTGGGATCCCAATCGGGAAATTGCTGCGGATTTTCTATGCCGCCCATGATCCAGGGAAATCCATAATGGTGTCCCTGCCTTATCCAGAACATGTCTTCCGGATTATCATAATCCGAAGAATTTACCACGGCAAATAGGTTTCCATTCGGATCGAAGGCCATGTCGTAGGCATTCCTGATCCCTTCAGAATAGAGATAACCTTCGTCTTTCAGCTTCTTCAGGTCATCGGTAAACTTCAGGTCTTTCGCGCCGACTGGGATTCTGAAAATTTTAGAGGTTAAGGCATTGTCACGCGCATTCGGAAACAACCCTCCATTGTCCTGCACCTCACCGTGGTCGGTGCGCGCGCCACTGTTGACGAAAATATATTTCTTGTCAGGACTTAGCGCCATGGCATTCCATCCGTGGTTGTAAATGGTTTTGTTGGATCCGTAATTAGTAGTGGTGAATACGATCGACGCCTTCGCAGAATCCCTGGAGCCAAGGTCAACCGAAACCATTTTGCCCCGGGTGATGGTCTTGTTGGCCGTGTCTACATTGCCACAGAGATACAATACATTGCCTACGAACAAAGCACCCTGTACCCTTGAAATTCCGTGATCCGCGAAGGACAATATTTTTTCATACGAAGGCTCCGCAGTCTTCAGGTTTCTGACATGAAATACATCTCCTTCAAATGAAGTGAAATAAAGGTCGCCGCTTACGGGATTTTGCAAGAGCCTGACTGCGATGGGTGTCACCTTCATCAGGTGCGTTACTTTGACATCGGGCCTTAATGCTTTGGGAGGCTCTCTTTTTTCTTCGGACTTGTTTTCCGCAAAACCGCGTATATAGGTTACAAGCTGCCAGCGTTGTTCCTCAGTCAGGGCATCCTTGAATCCAGGCATGAGACCACGTCCATGACTGATCTTCCAGAATACGGCTCCTCCTCTTTGTTTTTTGAATTTGTCGGTGTGAAAATTTGCTGGCTTTACTGCCGCCGCGTTGCCGGCCGCTCCATCACCATACCCATTGGCACCATGACACTGCATACAGTAATTCTGGTACATGATCTTCCCTTTTCCATTGGCCTCCGCCAGATTTATCAGGGGATTGAAAAGTTTGCGGGCTTCATCCGGCGGCGCCACCCAGTCTGTGGTGTTTTCTGTTTCTTTCGTCTTGCAAGCTCCTGCCAGCATAAGTAATCCGAGTAGGCCAGAGAGTATTAGTCCCGAACCCCTTTTATCAAACAATCGCGATCTCAACTAATCTGAATATTAACATGTTCAAAAAGAGCAGTGCCGTCCTTAAGCCAGAAATGCCGAAAGGTCTTCCTTCAGCCTTCGTGCGACAATTTTTTCATCACCGGGCTTCATCACCCAAACGGTAATGTTGATACTATTCTCGTGCTGACTGATGACTTCAATTGAAGGACTTCCTGCCCTCAGTTTCTCCTGCAGGTCCTTGGCTATCAGTCCGGGCTTGTCCCAGCTGACTTCCAGCGTCGGCGTAATATTACCCAGGGGAGGAACAAAGATTCTTGTCTTGGCACCACTGACAGACTTCGCCGCCTCTTCAATCCGACCTATTCTTTTTTCAAACTCCTTGAATTCCTTATCATGGTCCACACTCATGAAATGTTCCAGGGCCACATACATACCCAGTATCTCTTCCTTGTTCACCTTCATCCCCCTTCCCAGGTTGGCAGCCCTCGGAGGCATGTGCATTCTTGCTCCCGCGATGACTTCTTTTTTACCCATGAGCAAACCCGCGCTCTGCGGGCCGCGCAGCGCTTTGCCGCCGGATACGGTTACAAAATGAAAACCCATGTCATTGAATTTCCACAGGTTCGAGACCGGAGGCACATCGGCTGCAATATCAATTGATGTGGGGATGCCGTGTTTCTTTCCGAGCGCCACCCATTCTTCGTGCTTAATCTGGCCCTTTTCGGTCTCCACATTCAGAAAGTGCATAAGCGCTGTTCTTTCATTGATCGCCGATTCTACATCTTCCCTCGACTCCACCACAATGATTCGGCATCCGGTGTTGGTGAATGCATGGTTGTAGTCGATGGCATGCGCCTTTTGAATGATGACCTCCGATTTGATATCCGTACCCTCAATAAAAGGCAGTTTGGACACCTTATCCTTATCGGTGCCGCTGAGTACACCCGCACATCCAAGTGTGAGTGCCGCGAATGCACCGGAAGTGACCACAGCAGCTTCCGCATGTGTCATCGCCGCTATCTTTTCACCCACCTTGTCTTCAAGTTCATCAAGCAGGCAAAAATCGGTTGAAGTATTTCGGATTGTATCTACCACCGACTCATGCATCAGGGATGCGGTCATAAAAGTATAGGTGCCCGCTGCGTTGATAAAAGTGCGCACTCCGAGCTCCTTAAAAAGATCCCGCTTCCGCGTGACGGATGCTTTGGATTCAAAAGGAAGCACGCTGGCACCAACCGCTCCGCCAATGGGCAGCAGCGAAAAGCCCCTGATCAGGTCTCTGCGTTTCATGAGTTATATTTTAAATGAGCATTATCAATCCGCCATGGCGATACAATCGATTTCTACGAGCGAATCTCCGGGAACACCTCCCTTAGCCACCGCAACAGTGGTACGCACGGGAGGATTCTTTCCAAAACGTCCCTTGTACACTTCATTCATTCCCTTGTAATCAGCGATGTCATTGAGGTAAACATTTACTTTGAGCACTTTTTCCATCGATGAGCCCGCTTTCTTTAATCTGTCTTCCAGGTCTTTTAACACATGATCGGTGTGGGAAGCAATGTCACCTTTGAAATGCGCGCCCTGGCCAGCGATGTAAACCAGGCCATTGAATTTTGTGAACTGCGCAAACAAAGGAACGTCCTGGTCGTAAACAATATCCCCTGTTTCCTTTTCCATGGATGCGGAACTATTATCCATTGCCCTGGCGGCAGTAGTGATTCCTGTGAATCCCGCAATCGTTGCCAGAATTTTCTTCAGTGTGGACCTTCTTTGCTGTTGCATATGTTTTATTTGTTATTGATGATAAAATTTCCTTTGTGAATAGATTCCTGAGACCAGGCTAAAGTTCCGGTCGCCGTGCTTCTATTAATACCACGCCGTCCTGTTTTTTATCCCTCTGTCGTTCAGATTGTGGTGAAGCACTGCCGTTTGTGTTTATCTATTTTTGTCCGCGCAGCATCTTCCATTCCCGGCCGGGGTCGGCTGCTCTGAACTTTTCAATATTTCCCTTGTCCATCAGCGTTACAAATACAGTCCGGCCATCGCTGCCACCAAAGGCAACATTGGTGCATCTCTTGCCAGCCAATGCGATTTCCTGCAGGATCTTTCCCTGCGGGGATATTTTGGCCACCACCCCTTTTCCAAACCGGGCTATGTAAATATTGCCCTTCACATCGCAGCGCATGCCATCCACGCCAAAGTCGGCAAACCTGATCAACACTCTTTTGTTACTGATCTGTCCATCCTTCAGGTCATAGGCCCAGATCTGCTGGCCGCCATTCACATACAAAGTTTTTTCATCAGGGCTAACTTCAAGACCATTTGCCGAGCCATCGCTCGTAGAATCGAGAAGGGTTACCTTACCATCGGGATCAACGCGCCAGACCCTACCGGTGCTTGTTTTGAAATCCGGATCACTGGCATAGACCCTGTCCCTGGAATCTACCGCAAGGTCATTGGGCTGGGTCATGCGTGGCTCGTGAGCCAGGACTGCCGGGGTCAACGTTTTTGGGTCAATGCGGTAAACATTGTGGCCGGTATAATCCGCCACCAGCATGTTGCCACGACTATCGAACCTGATGCCATTACCAACGCTACCCTCGGGGAGGGTGAGGAACAAACTGATCTCACCAGCGTCTGAGATTCGCGCGATGGTTCCCTTTTTCTGAAAATTGACAGCATACAAATTTCCCTCTTTGTCTACGGCAGGCCCCTCGACATCACTCAGAAAACTATTTACTGGTGTAAAAACGGAAGCCTTGTATTGGTCGGTCCCATTATTTTGCTGGCATTGAATGCCAATGGGAAAAAGCGCAATGCAGCAGATCAGCACATTGATGCAGACCGGTTTTAAGCGATAGATCGTAAATTTCACGGCATAAATTATTCCTTTTTCTTTAAATGAAGCGTAAAGATCAAAAGTTAAAGGAGAAAACTGATTGACGCGATGGCGAACAACGCGTCAGAAGTGCAGACTTGAATGTTTTATTTATCGGGTCCGGCGCACTTCATCCGGCCTGCCAACTCGATTCAAAAAAGAAAGCCACCCGAAGGTGGCTATTATCAATTGTGATCAGTGATAATCAGTATTTAGTAAGTTGGGGATCCACCTCTTCGATGTAGGCAAGTATACCGCCTTTCAGGTTGTAGAGATTGTTGTATCCATATTTTTCTTCCAGCTCGCGGATGGCCTTGGCGCTTCTTCCGCCCACCTTGCAATGCACCACCACCTTGCGGTCGCGAGCAATGTCGTCAGCATGTCCGCTGATTGTGGAAAGTGGCATCAGCTCGCCGCCAATGTTCACGATCTGGTATTCATGTGGTTCTCTTACGTCGATGAGTTGATATGGTTCTCCTTTTACCTGCATGTCGTACAACTCTCGAACGGTCACTTCCTTCAGCGGTTTTTCTTCTACCGCACGCATGCCGCAGAATTGTTCGTAGTCGATGAGTTTGGTGATCGTTGGATGCTTACCACTCACGGGATTGTCGTCTCTCTTTTTAATCCTGAAGGTTCTGGTTTCAAACTGGAGGGCATCGAAGGTGAAGAAGCGGCCGGACAAAGTTTCGCCGACACCTGTGATTACCTTGATGACTTCCGAAGCCTGCATACTTCCAATGATCCCTGGCAAAACGCCAAGAACTCCGCCCTCGGCACAGCTTGGAACTAATCCGGGAGGCGGAGGCGTAGGATACAGATCGCGGTAGTTAGGCCCGCGGTTTCCATTTGCATCTACATAATTAAATACGGATACCTGTCCGTCGAATTGAAATATGCTGGCATACACGTTGGGTTTGTTCAGCAGGAGGCAGGCATCGTTTACGAGGTAACGGGTGGGAAAATTGTCGGTGCCATCGGCTACCACATCATAATCCCTGATGATGTCCAGCGCATTGTCGGAATTGATATGGGTGCTGTGCAATATCACCTTAAGGTGCGGATTGAGGGCTTCCAGTCTTTGTTTCGCAGCTTCAACCTTGGGTTTTCCTATCGAGTCAACGCCGAATATGACCTGACGCTGGAGGTTGCTGTCGTCAACCACGTCAAAATCCACGATGCCGAGAGTGCCCACTCCGGCGGCCGCCAGATAGAGCAATACCGGGCTGCCCAGGCCTCCCGATCCGATGACAAGTACCTTGGCCGCTTTAAGTTTAAGCTGAGCCTCCATTCCAAACCCAGGGATGATGATGTGCCGGTTGTACCTGGCTAATTCTTCCTTCGTAAATATGTTTTCAAGACTCATGATATTAGAATTTTATGTTGTTCAACACGATCGCCTGATCCTGCTCACCACCCGCGATGGCTGGAATGATGCTGACAACTGTGTCTGCCCGGACTTCGGTTTTTTCCTGTTGCAGGTCGCGGATGTCTTCATCACCAACAAAAACGTTGACAAAGCTCCTGATGCCGCCGGTTTCATCGAGTAGGTGTTTCTTAAGATCAGGAAAATTAGTCGTCAGTTCTTTGATGCTTTCACCAACTGTGCCTTCACTTATCTGCAGCCTGGCTGTATTGTTCGTAAATTTTCGCAGGGGTGTCGGAATAATGATCGTTGCCATACTATTGAGTTGTATTTATTGATTGATTAAAGGTTTCTTCTTCAAAACGAGCCGTGTCATTCAGCACCCAGGAACGGGTATTCTTTACACCATCTTTTTCCACTGAAATGATCACGTAGGAGAACCAGGGCTGGGCCGCGACCCGGTCGTGCTCAGAGGGCACTGCTGGATGACTCGGATGAGAATGATAAATTCCCAGGAGCTGCAGGTCGTTGTCCATCGCAAACTGTTCTCCTTTAAGATAATCTTTGGGAGAGATCACAAAACGCACTTTTTTGTTGTCTGCTGATGAATTTTGAACAGCAAGAGAAGCCGTGACCCATCGGTGACCAGATTCATCTTCGTTGCCAAACATGAACCCACAACATTCGTCAGGGAAAGCCTTCAGGGCATCCTCGTTCATTTGTTTCTCCACTTCCGATTCGATAGTGATCATTTCCCAGTGAGTTTTTTTATTACTTCTGAATACTTGTCTGCATTGTCCGGCAATATGGTAACAACAGTACCGCTGTCCAGGGATGACGCTACCTGCAAGGCTCCCGCTATGTTTGCAGCAGAAGAGGGACTCAACAGCAGCTTTTCCTTTTTGTTCAGCATGGTGAGGGTGTCGTATGCCTGTTCGGTAGTCACTTCTATCACTCTGTCGGCCACCGAAGGATCATAGATCGTTGGTACTACCGCAGTTTCGAGGTGTTTCCATCCTTCGAGGCCATGCAGGGCACTGTCGGGTTGAAGCGCAATAAGTTGAATATCCGGTCGGGCTTCCCGCAGTCTTCTGCCCGTTCCAACAAAAGTCCCTGTGGTGCCCATGCCCGCCACAAAATGCGTTAGTTCCGGAACGGCTTCGAGTAATTCAAGGGCCGTGGTGTGATAATGTGCTTTCCAGTTGTTTTCATTTTTGTACTGGTCGGCATAAAAATACTTGCCTGGATGCGAGTCAACAAGGTCGCGGGCAACCTGTTGCGAACCGTCAGTTCCTTCCAGGGGGGAAGTATAAATGATGTCCACGTCAAGCGACTGGAGTATTTCCTTTCTTTCCCGCGAAGCGTTTTCCGGAAGGCATAGCGCTACCTGGATGCCCATTTCCCTTGCGATTGCCGCATAGGCGATGCCGGTGTTGCCGCTGGTCGCATCCATCAGGATGGTGCGGTCGCTTAGTGCGCCGGTCTCCACAGCATCACGAATTATGAAATAGGCTGCTCTCGCTTTCACGCTGCCCCCAATCTGTAGCCATTCCTTTTTTGCCAGTATCGTAACTCGTGGATTTGGAGACAGGTGGGTGAAATCGTGGAGAGGAGTGTTGCCGATTTGCCGGCCGATCTCCACGACTTTGTGATATAATGCAGTTTTAGGTTGAATTCCAGCTGAAATCATCTTAAAAAAATAAAGACCCCACTTTTGGTGGAGCCTATCAGTTGAATTGTTCGTTTACACGTCTGACATTCAGGACTCCTGAAAAATCCAAGAGCGACAACAATACATCAAATTAGTATAAACACGCATTTTCCAGTCTTAGGGTGCAAAGATAACGGGATTTGACGGCAAAATTAATTGGAAGGGCAAGTGATGATAAGTTTTAACAGAACAGGGGGAAAGCAAACTTCCAATCGGGATCTGAAAAGTTACCGGAGCAGGAATATCCGAAGCAAAACCATAAATTGCGCTCAGACCTGACTGTGGGTCATATAATAATCCAGATCCTTGAGTGTGAGTGGTTTTTCCCAGACTTTGAAGGCATGACTGTTGCCTTCCATTGCCGGCTGATAAGCGCTGATCAGGTGAACTTGCAGACCCGGATACTGCTCGATGAGCCCGGCAGCTTTTTCCCAGCCGATACCATCTGGAAGGTTATTATCGAGGAAAAGGATGTCTGGAACGACTTCCTGAAACTGGGTCATCCCCTCTTTGAGGGTGTGCGCATAATAAACCTCATAGTTCCGTCGGTTGAGGTAAGTTTTGAGGAGAAGGCACAGGTCCACTTCGTCATCAATGATCAATACCTTTTTTTTACGTGAGACCATACTTTAAATCTATAGAAAATTTCTTACCAGATTAATTATAAGGGGGCTGTAGAAGATTATACACAAGAAATGAACCCATTGAGGGATCCCATATAATTAAATGGTTATTTTTTCCGGCATAATATTTAATCATTTATAAATTCCGGCTCTTGACCCGGCAACCCAATTTTTTCATCTAAAAACGAACTAATATGACTTCAACATCGAAAGTAATCCTTGGAATTGTAGGCGCTGCAGCCGCTGGCGCAGTGATTGGTCTTCTCCTTGCCCCTGAAAAAGGTAGCGACATCCGTCAGAAAGTCAAAGATGCCGCAAACGACTTTGCCGTACAGCTGGCCGACCTGTTCGCAGAGGGCAAAACAGAGTTTAACAACATTAAAACCAAGGCTACCCGCACCGCAAAAGACATTCAGAACACCGCAGAAGACAAGTACAACAGTGTTCGTGAAAACCTGAGCTAAGACCAAATTAAAGGACTAAATGGAAGACATCAAAGCAAAGGCGAGTAATCTGATGGATAGTACAACAGAATACCTTGAGACCTACTACAAATACACAGTTTTAAATCTTACGGATAAAGCTACCGGCCTTACCGCCGGTGTGGTAGGAGCAATCGTATTGCTGTTCCTGGGCTTGTTCGTATTGTTTTTTTCAGGATTGGCCCTGGGCATCTGGCTGGGGTCCCTGATTGACAATCCGGCGCTGGGCTACCTGATTGTAGCAGGTTTTTACCTGCTGTTGATCGTACTCTTCCTGGCTTTCAAGAAAAACCTTGTATTTCCTTTCATCCGGAACTGGACCATCAATAAATTATATGATAACGCAGATAAAGACGTATAAGGAACTGGTAGAGGAAAAGAAAAGGCTTAAAAATCTTCTGGAAGTCCAAAAACTGAGAGTCACTGATGACTGGACGCTCGTAAAACATGAGCTGGAGCCAGTCAACAGTGCCTTCGGGATTCTTGGAAAAATGACGCGGGGAAATAAATCAAACCCGCTGATCAATGTTGGGTTAAAGCTGGCAAGTGACACACTCCTGAGAAATTTCGTCCTCGCCAGGGCTGGCTGGCTGGCTAAACTGGCGATCCCGCTTCTGGTGAAGAACTATTCTTCCCATGTGGTCGTCGACCAGGGACGCAACCTCTTCCAGAGACTAAAAACCTCCGGATTGGCCGGCATTTTCAAAAAGAAGCCTGCAAGCAATCACAGTCCGGTGTGAAACTGAACAATTTGCTCACAATTAAAACACTGAACGATGAGCAGCCAAACTGATAAAACAGGAACGAAGAAAAATGATGAGGGCAGATCGTCTCCCCAGCCCGGAGACAGACAGCCCGTTGTCAATTCAGAGGAACAGAATAAGCCAATCAATCCAGCCGATCGTGATTACAAAGAATCCACTGATGCGGCCGAAACACCGGTTAATACTACAAACAATACTCCGAGAGAAACCAATCCCGACGGGGGCAGTGCAGTTGATAAACCCGATCGCCTTGAAGGTGAGAACGACGAGAATACTGAACGAAAGATTCCCAAATTGTAATAATAAATTGAGTATTTAGTTATCTGATCAATCTGCACTACCATTCGAACCTCACGTAAGAAAAGGAGAAATTTTTTATGTGAGGTTCTTTTTTTCCTCAGATAGATCCTCTGCGGGGAAATAAAGAAAAAAAGTTGCTCCCCCATCGATCAGACCCCTGGCAGTGATCAGTCCGTTGTGGTTGCTCATGATGCGATGAACGATCGCCAGTCCCACTCCTTTGCCAATATAACCGGACTGCTGAGTATGCAGCCGTTGAAATATCATGAAAATTTTTTCGGAGAATTCATTGCTGAAACCAATGCCCTTGTCCTCGATAATGATCTTGTGAAAGTTTTTACCTTTCAGCGCTTCTTCTTCCTCTTCGCTGCCATTCACCAGAATATACTTGATCTTGATATTCGGTGCCTGGTTTGGTTTAGAAAATTTAAATGCATTGTCCAGCAGCGAGCGAAACAATAATTTGATCTGCCTTTCATCGCCCTGCACTGTAGGCAGCCTGTCCCAGGAGATCAATGCCTGCCGTGAATTAGTGATGTCGGCGAAGTTCCTTAATACACGCTCCAGTACCAGGTTCAGGTCGATCGGCACAGTGGTTTCTTCACCCGTAATAAGCCCGGTAAAATTGATCATGTCGTGGATGAGTTCCTGCATGCGCTGGGCGGCGGCTTCGATCCGGTCAACAACCAGTTTCAGGTCCGCGGGAAGGTCTTCCCTGAATTTAAATTTCAGCTTGTCTGTAAAGGTCCTGATCTTTCGCATCGGTTCCTGAAGGTCATGCGAAGCGATGTATGCGAATTGCTCCAGCTCGCTATTGGAGCGGTTGAGTTCCTGCACTTTTTTTTCTAGTTCGGTCTGGTACCTGGACCTTATGCCCATCTCACGATGAATGAAATAAAAGGAAACGAGCGTGATGATTCCTGCCCACAGGGAAATGATATTGAAGTAGCCAGGGAAAACCTTTTCATAAAATTGTTTGTTTTTGAAGAGCTCATCCCTGAGTTTCATTTCACCATCTTCGATCTTCTTTGTTTCCAGCCTGAAATTATCCATTTGTTTCTTTGACCATAATACCGCCGTCTCGGCGCTGGCAGAATCCATCTTTGAAACCTTACGATTGTTTCGCTGGTAGACATTCAGTTGGGAACTGATGGTGTTTTTTATCTGCTGCAGAAGTTGATTTTGCTCGGGCTTGGAGGCGAATAGTTGTTGCAGGATGGTCAGTGAGGGGACCAGACTATCGCGGCTTGCCGCAAATAAAATGAGGAAGGCGGAATCCCTGGAAAGCATAAAACCGCTGCTGTAATTTTCGAGTTCCAGCATTCTTTGATCGAGACGCTTGAGTTCCAGGATCACGGCATAGCTGTCGTCAAGTTGTTTGGAGTATCTCAGATGGGAGGTGCTACGCTGATAGAAGAGGAAGGACAAAATAGTGAGTACGGCAATGGAAATAAGGAACGCTATGTTGATGTAAGCGAAATTGGGTTTCATCGTCCTCATGCTGTACAATCTTTACTAGGCTTCATAACCTTCCTTGTCACCCCATCCTGGGGAAAGTTGTCTACAGCCGACCAACCAGAGATTTGAGAGCAGCCTCTTAAATATAATAAATTAAAATCATTTAAGGAAGAAAATGAGGCTGTTTCTGCATGCGGAAAGAAATTCCCCGCATTCCTGATTTTTGGTGTCTTCCTTGCAAATCTAATAGTACTAAATCACGATGTATGCTCCACCAACACTTAGCCCAGAAACAGCAGTTAAAGATATTACCCCAGCAGATCCAGTTGCTGAACCTATTCCATCTGAATACCATCGAACTTGAGCACAGAATTGAACAGGAAATTGAGGAGAATCCACTGCTCGAAGAAAATGCTCCGGAAGAAAATGAAGAGGTGGACAAGTTCGCCAAGGAAGATGCCCAGGATTTCAGCGACTGGGAGGAACATGGATATGATGATGTTCCCGATTACAAAACAGAGTATGAGAATTACTTCAATACCGAAAAGGTGCCCGACAGACCGCTGCCGGAGACTGCTGATTTCAGGGAGGTGCTGAAACAACAGTTCAAACTGATGTACACAAATGATCGGGACATTCAGCTTGCCACCTATCTTATTGATTCCCTCAATGAAAACGGCCTGCTTGATCAGGAATTGGTTGCCGTTGCCGATGACCTGAGTTTCAGGAACAACACCTGGATCGAGATCAGCGATTTGGAGGAAAGCCTGAGTAAGATTCAGCAACTCGATCCTCCGGGCATCGGGGCAAGAAGTATCAGGGAATGCCTGCTTTTGCAACTCAACAGGATGAATGTGAAAAGGCCTGACGTCAAAATGGCCATCCGCCTTCTCGAAGAACATTTTCCTGACCTGGGAAGCCGGAACATGGACCGCATCATGCAGAACCTGAAGATTGAAGATGATGAACTGAGGATTGTGCTTCAGTTGCTGGCCTCTCTTAAGATGAAGCCAATTACTGAGAACACAGAATCATTTCAGCCCAACCAGCAGATCATGCCGGACTTTATTGTCAACCTCGATGGCGATGAACTGGAGGTATCACTTTATCGCCAGCGTTCGAGTACACTACACATCAATCAGTCCTGGATGGAGAACGTGAAGACCACCGAAGGTAACAAGCAGGCGGACAAGGCCACCAAACAATACCTCCGCAACAAATTGAACGCGGCACAATGGTTTGTTTCCGCCATCAAGCAGAGAGAAAGCACCATGTTGAAAGTCGTAAGGGCGATCGTTAAACTGCAGTATGAATATTTCCAGGAAGGCGACATCAAACTGATCAAGCCGATGATCCTGAAAAATATTGCTGAAATGGTGGGCGTCGACATTTCAACAGTGTCCCGGATCACATGTAACAAATATGTGTCAACGCATTTCGGAACACTTCTGCTTAAAGACATTTTTACTGAAGGAATAATCAATCAAGAGGGTGAAACCATCAGTAACAGGGTAATTCAGACGACTATTGAAGAAGTGATAGAAACCGAAGACAAGCAAAAGCCCTTTACCGATCAGCAATTAGTAGCGATTTTGTCACAAAAAGGATTTAGTATTGCGAGGCGGACAGTGGCAAAATATCGTGAATTGCTCCAGATCCCTGTTGCCCAGATGAGGGCTTTGTGGGCATAATCATTGAATAGCACAAAGAATTAAAAAGTAAAAAAACTTTCATGCAAAAAATTCTAGTGATTGACGATGACAGGGATATGTGTCTCTTGCTGAAGCGATTTCTTTCAAAACATGGATATGAAGTTGATGAAGCCAACACGTCAAAAAGGGCCATTGAACTTCTGGATACTACGGAATACCAGCTTGTTCTTTGTGATTTCCGGCTGGACAATATCGATGGGAAAACCATGCTGGTTAAGATCAAGGAAAAATACCCCCACCTGCCGGTAATTATCATCACAGGTTACAGCGATATAAAGATTGCCGTAGAAGTGATGAAACTGGGGGCATATGATTATATCACCAAACCCCTGTTCCCCGACGAGATCATTCTCACGATCCGTAAAGCCCTGGACAAAAAAGACACCAAGAAGATCGTTGAATCCGAACCTGTTCAGCCATCGGGCTTTGAGCGGAAGGATTCAAATCCCAATGAAAGTGGTGGTTCGGATAAATATATTTTTGGCGACAGCATTGCCTTTAAGCAAATCGTTCAACAAATAGAACTTGTAGGTCCGACCAATTACAGTGTGATCATCTATGGCGAAAGTGGAAGTGGCAAGGAGGCAATTGCACAGGAGATACATAAGCGGAGCAAGAGACATCAGAAGCCATTTGTGGCCATAGATTGTGGCGCTTTGTCCAAAGAACTTGCAGGAACTGAGTTGTTTGGGCATGAAAAAGGAGCTTTTACCGGTGCCCTGAATCAGAAAACGGGAAGCTTTGAACTGGCCAATGGCGGAACGATCTTCCTTGACGAAATTGCCAATCTTTCCTATGACATACAGATCTCCCTGCTGAGGGTTGTACAGGAAAGAAGGATGCGCAGGGTGGGTGGAACCAGGGATATCGACCTGGATGTAAGGATCATCATAGCCAGTAATGAACCCCTGTGGGAGGTCTCCAAAAGTGGAAAATTCAGGGAAGATCTTTTTCACAGGTTCAATGAATTCAGTATGACCATTCCCCCATTAAGGGAGAGAAAGCAAGACATCATGACCTTTGCCCGTCATTTTCTGAAGCTGACAAACGAGGAGTTGAATAAGAAGGTGAAAGGATTTTCATCCGAAGTGGAAGACATCTTTCAAAAATATATCTGGTATGGCAACCTTAGGGAACTGAAGAATGTGGTGAAACGGGCTACCCTGCTCACCGACGGCGAATTGATCGAAGACCGGTCCTTGCCGTTTGAAATCGTAAATTTCAACAAATTGTCATTCGACACCACGGCCGAACCCGCAGCCGTTCCCACAGTAAATATTTCATCTCCTCACAGTGTGAATCATACACCTTCCGCTCCTGCCCGCACCGTTCTTGACGAAACTACTCTCAAGGCGGCGAGCATCGATGCAGAATACGAAATGATCATAGAAGCGCTAAAACAGGCCAACTTCAACAAAAGCAAGGCGGCCAAACTTCTCAACATCGACCGCAAAACCCTGTACAACAAAATGAAACAGTACCAGGAATTTAATAATCATTAGCACATATGGAAAGTCCTGGCGAGGAAGTTTTTCAGCCAAACAACAACCTGAGCGAGCTCGTTGCCATCAGGGAATTGCTTGATGAAACCGAACAAAGATTGAGTTTCGGCACCTGGAGCCTCGATATCAGTAGTGGAAATATGGAGTGGTCCGATGGAATGTCGAGAATATTCGGCTACAAGATCAGTGCGCCCATAAACAAAAGCCTGGAGTTCTATCTTCAACATGTGGTAGACAAAGACCGGGCGGGTTATCACCGGGTCATCCGCGAATCCATTAGCAACAATACCGGTTTCAGCTTTACATATTCCATAATCAACGGGCAGGACGACGAACTCATACTATATACAAAGGGCAAACCGGTTAGAGGAAATGCCGGCCGCACCCTGAAGCTCATTGGTGTTACCCACGACATCACGCAGGTTCGTGACCATGAACAAAAACTTGAAGAGAAAATCCAGGAACTCGACAGGTCGAACAAGGAATTGGAAGAATTTGCCTACATCGCATCCCACGATCTGCAGGAGCCACTTCGAAAGATCACTTCTTTTAGTGAAAGATTGCGTGAGAAACTCGGAGATGATATCAACCAGGAAAGCGAAAACTACCTGAACAGGATGCTTGCCGCGACAGACAATATGAGGCTGCTCATAGATAACCTGCTGGAATTTTCACGAACCAACAGGATTACCGAGCCTTCAATCAGGGTAGACCTCAACCAACTGTTTACTGAAGTTAAGGCCGACCTCGAACTTAAAGTAGATGAATCCAGCGCTGTGATCGAAATACAAAAATTGCCAAAGATCGAAGGCTATCCTTCCCAACTCCGGCAGTTATTCAACAACCTGCTGAGTAACGCCATCAAATTCAAAAAACAAGATCAGCCGCCGTTCATCGCTATCTCCAGCCAGGAATTGACAACCGAACAGAAATTATCACAGCACCTCAAAACCAACAAGACCTATTATCTGGTCGAAGTCAGCGATTCGGGTATCGGCTTTGAACAGGAATATGCACACAAAATATTTCAAATCTTCCAGCGCCTGCACGGGAAATCGGAATACCCTGGTTCAGGAATTGGCCTGGCCATATGCAAGAAGATTGTAGAAAATCATAAGGGGACAATTTATGCACGGAGCGAGCCAGGGAAGGGCTCGCAGTTTTATCTTACTCTTCCTGAAAAACAAAATTGAGTTATGCCCGATTCCATTCAGAATACCAGGATCCTGATCATCGATGACGATGAAGATGATTTTTTCCTGACCAGTGAATACATAAAGAAAATAGAGGACCGGAAATTCAGGATCGACTGGTGTTTCAAATACAGCGATGCCATCAATCACATCAGGAACGGTAATTACGATCTGTATTTTATAGACTATTACCTGGGTGCAAAAACTGGGCTCGACCTGATCAAGGATGCCGTAGCGCTCCACTGCCAGGAACCCATGGTCCTGCTTACCGGAAAAGGCAATCAATATATTGACCGGGAAGCCATGCAGGCAGGAGCCATGGACTACCTGGTAAAATCCGAACTGAACGTCGAAAAGGTCGAGCGTTGTATCCGATATTCCCTTGAACGGGCAGCATCCGTAAAAGCTCTGAGGGCGAATGAAAGGAAATACCGCAACATATTTGAGAGATCAAAGGACGCCGTTTTCCTGGCTACCGAAAAACTAATATTCCGGGATGCCAATGATGCCGCCTGCAAACTTCTTCAATCCACAAGAAATCAGCTTTCGTCAGTCAGTCTCTATGACCTTTTGGAGCAGAAGGAAAATGACTACATCGAAAGACAGTTATCACAAACAGGTATCGTCAACGACCGGGAAATAGAACTTGGATCCAATGAAGGGGAGAAAAAATATTGCATTCTTTCCCTGTCTACCGAGATTGAGATCGACGGTCAGAAATACATCCATGGATTGCTCCATGATATAACTGAATTGAAGAAGGCTGAAAAAGCCACATTGCAGGCCGAGAAATTAGCCGCTGCGGGCCGCCTGGTACAAACCCTGGCGCATGAAGTGCGCAATCCGCTGAACAATATTAATCTTTCCCTTGAACAATTGCAGCACGAACTGGATGGTGCTAATGATTCCGAAATTTATATGGAGATCATCCAGCGAAACAGCAAGCGGATCAGCGATATTATCACAGAGTTGTTGAACTCATCGCGGCCGGCTGAAATGCAACTAACAAACAAGCCCTTACAGGTCATGCTGGATGAAAGCATAACTGCCGCTCTGGACCGTATCACGCTGCAGAAAATCCGGCTTCAGGTGAGGTACACTCCTCGTCCAGCCTTTGTAAAGGCAGACGCCGAGAAATTAAAACTCGCTTTTCTTAACATCATTATCAATGCGGTGGAAGCCATGCAGGAAGACAAGGGCATTCTTACAATTGAAGTAGAAACAGAGAAAAATCACCATATTGTCAAGATTCGCGACAACGGCAGTGGGATTGCAGAAGAAAATCTGTCTAAATTGTTTGAGCCCTATTTCACTTCCAAAAGAAATGGTCTCGGACTGGGCCTGGCGGCAACACTGAATATTCTGCAGGCACATAAAGGAAGGATCGAAGTGACTTCAGAGTTACAAAAAGGGTCTCAGTTTACAATCAGTTTTCCGGCAGCCGAGACCAATTGATAAAAAAAGGTGGAACAGGATCTGATCTCCGTTCCACCTCAAAGATTCCCCCGATCTAAAATGCGAATCC
Organism: uncultured Chitinophagaceae bacterium; assembly: GCA_963808065.1. Classification (GTDB taxonomy): domain Bacteria; phylum Bacteroidota; class Bacteroidia; order Chitinophagales; family Chitinophagaceae; genus Flavitalea. The sequence continues at coordinate 1,179,293 of CAWEEK010000001.1, read as the reverse complement.
GATGTACAGGTTGATGACGCTGTTCTTGGAATTTCTAAATCCCGAAGTAATCAGCCTGTCGCTTTTTCCTATCTCACCCAATCCATAGTTGTACCTCGCACCGATCAGGAATTTATTAATGTCGAAACCGATGCCTCCACTCAATCCATAGTCGAACCGGTTGAAATCGTCTTCATCAAAACTTACAATCTCATCGTCCTCACCATTGTTGTCAACTTCCTTGATATTCGCACTGGCCAGGTAGGCGGCATAAGCACCGGCATGAATATTAAAATTGGGGCCAATGTTGAATACGGCTAATACTGGCAGTTCAACATAGTTGAGATTGAAGTTGAATTTACCATCTCCAAATATTCCGGCATCATAAGATACCTGCGCACCCTTACTGCTGTACAACAACTCTGGCTGGATAGAAAACCCCTTTGTCACCGGCAGCTTGGTAAAGAAGCCCGCATGGATGTTGGATTTAATATTGTTGTCGTTTACCTCGGTTTTATAGAAGTTCGAAAAATTCAGCCCTCCCTTGATGCCAAAGGTGGGGGTTAGTGTTTCTCCTGTTGGCGCCTGTTCCTGCCCAAGGAGACCGACTGTTGAAAAAAGGCCGACTGAGAGTAAAAGAGTAAGGATCCTGCATTTTCTACTAGTAATCATTTCACTATTCTTTTGGTTCAGGGTATGGTGTTCAAATCGCGTACCCTCAGTAACTATTTGATAATCAACGATCCATATTAAAATTGCGAGGAAGTATTTCTACAGAAAAAGAGGAATATTTGGGAGATGGCACAAAAGTTTAAATTCATATTCTCTAAACTTATCATCATGAGATCTTTATGGACTGGCACCATCGGCTTCGGCCTCGTAAATATTCCAGTTAAACTATACAGCGCCACCCAGCAAAGTGATCTGGACCTGGACATGCTGGACAAGAAGGATCATTCAAATATCAGATTCAAACGCGTTAACGAAAAAACGGGGAAGGAAGTTCCATACGCCAACATCGTCAAAGCCTACAACTATGATGGCAAATATGTGGTGTTGGACGATGAAGATTTTAAAAAAGCCAGCCCGGAGAAAACCAAGATGATAGAGATCTCTGAATTTGTTAATGAAGAAGATGTGGACTCTATTTATTTTGAAACTCCCTATTTCCTGGAGCCACAGAAATCGGGCGAAAAGGCCTTCATCCTTCTGCGTGAAGCTTTGAAAAAATCGGGGAAGTTGGGTTTATCAACCTTTGTTCTTCGCAGCAAAGAAAGTCTTGCCTTGCTTAAGCCGCTTGGCGACACCCTGCTGTTGCAGAAGATCCGTTTCCAGGAGGAAATCAGGGACTACTCGGAGTTAAAAATTCCAAAACAAACAGTCAAGCCCGCTGAATTGAAAATGGCGATAAGTCTTATAGAACAGCTGACAGCTGAATTCGACATATCCAGGTACAAGGATAACTATTCAAAGGAACTGATGAAACTGATCGCCGCCAAAGCCAAAGGAAAGAAACTCAAGGTGCCTGAAATGAAGGTGGTGCATTCTCGGTCTGCGGATCTTATGGAACAGCTCAAATCCAGCCTGGAAACAAAGAAAAAGAAGGCATCATAAGTTATTTCAAATCGGAATGACCATGTAGTACAAAAAGTAAAAATCCCACGACAGCGTGGGATTTTTACTATAGTATAGTTGCGATGTTTATTCGTTTATGATACCAAACTTGGTATACACCTTCGACCCTTCAAGATAATCTGTATAGACAAGGAACGTGCTGTCGGTGAAAGACACCAGGTGATACTTAAGAGGGAGATAATCATCATCAAGGAAATTGAAATACACGTCATCCTTTTCGGCGACGATGCTGTAATCTTTTACGATGAGTTCATCTGAATTGCCGGCGATTTTGTTAGCCCCCTGTTCGATAGTCACCTTGCTGGTGGCTGGGTCAAAAGTATTTTTGTCGTCCTTGATCCATGGACTGGTGTATTCAAACAACTGGGTTTTCTTTGCAGTGTCCGCATCTTCTTCATTATAGTCAATTGGTTTGTCGGAATAGAAGTCCCTGATCTGAAACTTCTTATCAACTATAAAGGCCTTCATTTCTTCTGCCCTGGCAGTAATTGCGGGATCAATCTGTTCACCCGGGGGGGTGGTGTCTGAGTCTTTCTTACATGAAGAAAATGCCGCTACGAAAATCAGAGACGCAAAAACTAAATTTGTAAATTTCATATTGTTCTTTTTGATAAGGAGACCGGATTTGCTACTATATTTTGGTGCCGGGACTCACGTTGCTTAAGACTAACGTTATTTAACGGTACTTCTTAAGACAAACGTTATTTAACGGTACTTATTGTGTGCAGGGATTTCCTTTTAACTATACGGTTAAGTAATTGTTAAGGAAACTATAATTTAAGCTTCCCAACGTCCTTTTCCTGATACTTTTCACGGTTCGCAATCGCCTTGAGCATCTTGAAATACACACCCATGCTGCCGGAATTACTGTTCCAGTAACTGGCTTCCTCCGTCACCACCTTCACGAGGCATAATTTGGGGTCTTCCTTCCCATTGGGGAACCAGGCCTTCAACAAGGGGGTCCACAATTCATCTATCTTCTTCCTGTTCAGAATCACAGTACATGACCCCTTGACGGTGACATAAACGTTTTTCGCAGGATGCGCGTATATCAGGTGAACGTTATTGTCTTTTGAAACTTCCTGTATAGTCTCAGAGAATTCGTTGGTAAAAAACCAGGCATTTCCTTCATCGTCGATATTAACGGTAGACATGGGCCTGCTGTACAGGTTATTGTGATCATCCACGGTGGTAAACATGCAAACGCTGACGTCTTTCACCAGTTCCTTAAATTTCTTTACAGCCTCTTCCTTTTCGGAAATATTCTTTTCCATTGATAATATTTAGTTGAGGTTTATTGAGTTACCTCGGTTGGTTGCCGTAAAATGATATCATATCTCTTACCTAAAGGAAAATCTATGCCACAGTTTTCGTCGTGGGGAGGTTTTTTCGCAATTAGTCCGTTTTCACTACTTTTTTCTGGATCCTTTCGACCGACAAGATGAAATTGTTCACATCTTCGTCGGCATAGGTACCAAATGCATCCACAAGAGTACCCTTTACACCATCGTTGGTCTCAATGACATAAAGTATTGACATATCATCGGGCGAAGAGGGACCCTCAAAACGAAAGAAATTATTGATCTTAACCTGATCTGGCTGATACATTTTTTCGGTCCGCAGGGATTTCAATCCATCTTCTGTCGCCTTGAAATCGTCGGTATATCCTTCAGAAATCATTTTTTCCAAACATGCCGGAAGGCTTTTCATGTACGGCATGGAGTTATTTTCGTTGACTATCATGGTTTAAAGATTTACAGAAATTAAAAAAAGACAAAGAAGCCGGTGATGACCGGCTTCTGAGTACAATTAACATTCCTGTTTGTGCACTGGTTTTAATATAGTACAAAAACTTATACTTATTTATTCACAGCTGCGTGCAGATCCCTGTATTTCTTGATCACATCGTGTGAAGTTTTCAGCGAAGCTTTCTGTTTTGTAATCAGCTGGCGGACGTCGGCATTTATCTCCGCATCAGATTTCAAAGCAGAGTCATAAGCCTTCTGGGCAGCATCTTCACCAAATTCACAATTCTCGAGAATCGCCTGTCTGTTACTACCTGTGAATGTTGCTTTCACATCCATCCACACACGGTAGATCTTACCGGAATTGGTAGTGCCGGTTGCTGGTTCACCACCAAGTTTTACTACTTCCTGGGTAAGCTCCGCGGCATACTGGCGACTTTCTTCTGCCATCCTTGAAAATATAGTGCGAAGATCAACGTCGATGTTCCGCGCTTCATCAGCTGCTTTTTCATAACCGGTAATTCGGTCGTTGTTGATCCGGATGAGATCATTTAACACTTCAGTTAAATTATCGTTGTTAGTTGCCATAAAATAAATTTAAATAGTGATTTACTGTTTGACAGAATGTATTAAAAAGTTGTGCCGTGATGCCGGGCCTGATTTTATTTTTATTATTTAATGACTATCTTGCGCACTGAAATTTGATCAATTTATTTGCTAACCCAAAAAATTCAACAATGGCAAAAAAAGCAGCAAAGAAAAAAGCAGCTCCTAAGAAGGCAGCGAAAAAAGCAGTAAAGAAAAAAGCAGGACGTCCCGCCAAAAAATCAGCGCCCAAAAAAGCAGCAAAGAAAGCTGTGAAGAAAAAAGCAGCAAAGAAAGGCAGACCTGCGAAAAAGAAAGGGTAACCTTTTCCTCTGCAGGACTCAGTCCTGGAGGGACTTCAATATTTTCATTAATATTTTTTCAGAACCGGTAAGGCCACCTGGCGTTTCCGGTTCTTCTATTTTATCCAGTTTGCTAATGTATTTCTGCAGACTGTTTTCTTCATACAACCTGATCAGACCCGGATGCACATAATACTTTCGACAAACCGTTCTGGTGTTACCTAGTTTCTGACTGACAAGGTCGAGGGCTTCGATGACTTTCTTCTTGCCCTCGGTTGAATCCATCGATTCACCGATAGACTTAAAGGCCCAAAGAATATTCAATGACCCTGCCCAGGTGCGAAAATCTTTTGCGGTAAATTCTCCACCATTAACGGCATCCTTGATATATTGATTCACCATACCAGAATCGATGCTTTTCCGCTGGCCGCTCTCATCATAATACTGAAATAACTCTTTGCCTGGAATATCCCTGCAAGCCTTCACCGTGGCTGCCAGCTTGCGACTTCTCAGCGTTACTTTTTGATCTATACCTTTCTTACCCTTGAAACAAAAGCGGATGGAATGTCCGTCAACAGCTACGTGTTTGTCTTTCATGGTGCTCAAGCCATAAGAACCATATAATTTTTCATAACCACTGTTGCCGATTCGGATATAGGTCCTCTCCATCAGGCTCACTACCAGGGCGAGTACTTTTTCCTGATCGAGTTCTTTTCTGCTCAGATCAGTCTCGAGTTTTGCGCGCAAGGTGGGAAGCGCCTTACCAAATTCATACATGTGATGAAATTTCGTTTCATCACGAAGCGCATTCCAGAGTGGATGGTAACGGTATTGTTTCCTGTTTCGAAGATCAAAACCTGTAGCCTGTATATGACCGTTGGGCAGCGGGCATATCCAGACATTGGTCCAGGCCGGTGGTATCGCCAATTTTTTTATCCGGGCAATCTCAGCGTCACCATTCAAAGGTTTCTCGTCATAAATGTATTTGAAGCCCTTTCCTTTTTTTAACCGCGAAATACCGGGTGTCCGAAGATCAACATACACAAGTGACGCGATTTCTGCGGTTTTTACATAGTCACGGTCGATGCGGATAAATTCCTTGTGCGAAAGGGGGACCACCTCCATTTGAGGTTCCGCTTCATTTAACTTTTGGATCTTTTTCGCCTCTTCCATATCAGAATCACTTGGGTGATAAGCACTGAATATTAATCAAAAAAAAGCCAGGCGTTCTGCCTGACTTTTAACCCCTAAACCCTATCTGTCACTGAAGACAGACTGTTATATTATGTGAAAATGATGCCAGAAATTATTTGCCTTAACGAAGGAACCTCTGTGGAGCAATTTCCACGCTTTTAACTTTTATCCAGGCTTTGCAGTATGTCGTTGAGAATATCTTCCCGGTATTCCAACCCAACAGAAATCCTGATGAGCCCCGGTGTGATATTCACAACCTGCCTTTCTTTTTCCGAAAGTTTTGCATGAGTAGTGCTGGCTGGGTGAGAAGCAATACTTCGCGTATCGCCGAGATTGGCAGTTAATGAAAGCAATTCAAGATTATTCAGGAAATTTCTCCCGCTTTCCAATCCACCTGCCAGGTCGAAGCAAACGATCCCTCCCCCGTTAAACATCTGCTTTTTCGCGATCTCATATTGAGGATGGCTGGGTAGGAAGGGGTATTTCAGACTCCTGATCTTCGGGTGCCCTTCCAGTGATTTGGCAATGAAAGCTGCGTTGGAAGCGTGTCTCTCCATTCGTACATCTAAAGTGTCCAGGCTCTTACTAAGAACCCAGGCATTGAATGGTGAGATCGCCGGCCCCGTACTTCGGCAATAGAGGTAGATGTCATAGATCAATTCCGACTTCCCCACAACCACTCCCCCAAGTACCCTGCCCTGACCGTCCATCCACTTGGTGGCCGAATGAACCACCAGGTCGGCACCGAGGTCTACGGGCCGCTGACCAATTGGGGTGGCGAAACAATTGTCGACGTTCAGGATAATATCATGCTTACGGGCCAGCGCCGAAATCTTTTCGAGGTCTATGATGTCCAGGCCTGGATTGGTTGGAGTTTCCAGGTAGATCATTTTTGTGTTGGGCCGTATGGCTGATTCCCACCCCTCAGGGTCATTGACATTGATATAACTGGCCTCTATGCCGTAACGTGGAAGAAATTTGGTGATGACAGTATGCGTACTGCCGAATATTGCGGAGAAGGAAAGTAGGTGGTCTCCCTGTTTGAGTAAGGCCATGAAGGTGGCAAAGATGGCACTCATCCCCGAAGCAGTTGCATACCCTGCCTCCGCCCCTTCCAGTGCACAAACCTTGTCCACAAGTTCCTTTACCGAAGGATTACTGAACCGCGAATAGATGTTGTCATCCGTTTCATCGGCGAAGGCTGCACGCATGTCTTCCGCTGAATCAAAAACAAAACTGCTGGTCAGGAACAATGGAGAGGAATGTTCCATCTGGGCCGTTCTTTCTGACTGGGTGCGGATAGCTTTGGTAATAGGATGAAGTTCCATTAATAATCAATGTATGGTTTGTAAGAAAAATATCAGGCGGGCTGAATGACTACTTTCCAGTTGATCACTGATCCCGATTTCTTTAGTGTTTCCGCAACGGAGCAGTATTTCTGGATCGAAAGCGCGCAGGCCTTCTCGGCCTTGTCCTGATCGATGTTTCCGGTGAGCGTAAACACGATGGTGATATTTGTCCAGAGCGACGGTTCTACACCCTGCTGACGATCCCCTTCAATCGAGATATTGAAATCAACTACTTCCTGGCGTTGTTTCTTCAGGATAGACAGTATGTCGATGCCGCTACATCCTCCGAGCCCCATCAGCAGTAATTGCATCGGTCTGACGCCATAATTTACCCCTCCGGTCTCGGGGCTGGTGTCAATTTTCACCACATGGCCATTGGCATCCTTCGCGTCAAAACCAAACAGATTGTTCATCCGGGTCACTTCAACCTTTGCCATTTTAGAAAATTTTTATAAATGTAATATATTCAACACTTTACTTTGCAGGCAATTTGAACGTCCCGGATGCAGCATTTCAGTTATGACAAGGATTTTCGCCTGGAAAGCGGAGAAATAATAAAAGGCCTCACGGTGGCCTATCATACCTATGGCAGCCTGAACGGAGATGGCAGCAACGTGGTGTGGATCTGTCATCATCTCACTGCAAATTCTGATGCCTCGCTCTGGTGGCAGGGGATGGTGGGACAGGATCTCCTGATTGACCCGGCAGAACATTTCATCGTTTGCGCCAATATTCTCGGATCCTGTTATGGAACCACGGGTCCCTTGAGTGAAGATCCGGTGACCAGCAGTCCATATTATCAGCATTTTCCATTTATCACCATCAGGGATATGGTTAACGCGCACATCCTGCTCAGAGTCCACCTGAATATTGAAACCATTCAATTATTGATCGGAGGAAGCATGGGTGGCTACCAGGCGCTCGAATGGGCAGCCATGGAACCACAACGCATCGGCAGGATGATCCTGCTTTCGACTTCCGCAGCTGAAAGCGCCTGGGGCATCGCCGTCCATACAGCCCAACGCATGTCCATTGAAGCCGACAACAGCTGGAATACCGCTTCACCAGAGGCGGGTAAGCAAGGCCTGAAAGCCGCCCGGGCAATAGGTTTGATCAGTTACCGCAATCACAAGATACTCGTCGAGAAACAGACCGATGAAAACCCTGACAAAATGGACGGTTTTCAGGCTTCTTCCTACATGGTTTATCAGGGCGACAAACTCGCCAGCCGATTTAATGCCTATAGTTACTGGATACTCACAAAAGCAATGGACAGCCACAACCTGGCAAGAGGCAGAGCTCCAAATACGATCGCGGTTCTGAATACGATCACCCAACCCACATTGATCTTTGGAATACAAAGCGACATCCTTTGTCCTTTGGTAGAACAGGAATTCCTGCTGAAAAACCTGCAGGATGCGGTGATGGTAGTGATAGATTCAGATTATGGGCATGACGGCTTCATGGTAGAATCAAAGAAGATCTCGTCGCATATCCGGAAATGGTGGAAGAACTAAGCCAGTCCCAACGCCTTTACAAGGATCCTCAAACTCCAGAAGATAACCAATCCACCAACACAGAAGAACATGGTCTTCACGGGCAGCCTTCCCGCCAGGCGTGCCGCCAGAGGAGCAGCAATCAACCCGCCAACTATCAGACCGGCGATCACCTGCCAGTGACTTATGCCCAGCATGGTGAAGAAGGTGACCGCACTCGCGAATGTGACAAAGAATTCAGTGATACTCACAGAACCGATAACGAAACGGGGCGTGCGTCCTTTGGCTATGAGGGTACTGGTTACCAACGGGCCCCAGCCGCCGCCGCCAAACGAATCCAGAAAACCGCCGGCACCCGCCAGCCAGCCAACTCGTTTCACTTTTTGTGGCTTGCTCTTCTTGTACACCGAGTAGATGATCCTGATGCCAAGGATCATTGTATAAACCGCCAGCAGCGGACGCACATAATCGGCGTACTTCACACCAACCACTGACAAAACTATGGCTCCACCGATCGCCCCCAGAACGCCTGGTATCAGGAGCGCCCGAAAGAGCTTTTTGTTTACATTGCCAAATTTGTAATGCGCATAACCCGAGATCCCGCTTGAAAACATTTCAGCAGTGTGTATACTACCGCTAATAACCGGGAGGTTGACACCAAGGGTCAGCAATATTGTAGTGCAGGTAACGCCATATCCCATACCCAGGGCGCCATCAACCAGCTGGGCAAGGAAGCCCGCAAGGATCATCCAGTAAAACAGCGGTTCGATCTTCGTTGGTATGGTCTCAACTGAGAGAAGCATGTCGCGGAAAGGAACAAATGACAAGACAACATGCCCCAGGATCATGAATACAAAGGCAAAGACAAAATAGGATGCGATCCTTTTCCATCTTTTCTCACCCGTTCTCTGGTCGATTGAGTCCTGCATAGTCAGTGACCTGGTGATGGTATTGAGCTTGTTGACCTTGTCGTTGAAATTGCCGCTGAGCTTGTTCCGGATGACGTGCATGTTTTGCAACACTTCATCGATTTCATCAGGTATCACCTCATTGAGCATGTCCTTAAGGCGTTTCGCAATCGTTGGTGATTTACCGTTAGTGGAGATCGCAATCTTAAGATTGCCCTTTTTTACTATCGACCCGAGATAAAAATCGCAGTGCTCGGGTTTATCAGCCGCATTGATCAGTAACCCTTTGCCTTTGGCATCTTCACGGATCTGAGCGCTGAGGGTGGGATCGTCAACTGCTACGATCACCAGCTGCGCGCCGGCTAAGTCGCTGGCATCATAGGGCTTGATGCTCACCTGCACGTTGGGATGAAGATCTACCTTTTGGCGAAAGGTTTCAGCAACCTCAACCGCCACCACCCTGATCCTCGTAGCGGGTGCATTGGCGAGAATAGCAGCCAGTTTTTCCAGGCCCACCTTTCCGGCGCCAATGAGCAATAATTCCATTTCTTCCAGTTTCAGAAAAACGGGGAAGAGATGATTCGACTCTATCGCTTGAACAACGGGGATTTCTATTTTCAATGCCTGATTTTTAAGATTTTGATTTTTGATTCTTCCTGAGGTCGATATTATGAAAATAGAATATCCTCGCTGCATGTAAACTACGATACTTGTTGCCCGCCGCAAGTTGCTGGAATACATTCATGTAGCCAAACTGGATATTATCTTTTGCATTCAGGTGATAGGCAAAGCCCGCGAAGAATCTGTTCTGGTCAAAATAATTGTAAACGATCTCCTTTCCCAGGTTCACATGTATCTCGTCATTGAAAACAAGAGAGACCGCGTTTTTTGCGAAGGCCCGCTGGCCAAGCGGAATGGTCATCAGGAAATTATACCGGACACGATAATTGAAATTATAGCCATCCCCCAGAGCCGTATTTGCTTCGATCTTTCTCCTGAATCTTTCCTCCAGTCTTATCCATTGCATTAACCGTAGCCTGGAGGAATTGCTCTGCCATAACACCTGCTGCCAGGGCCGGTGTTCGGGTTGAGAAACAGTTACGGGCCCATTTGGAAAGGCATTGACCCAGGCATATCCGGCAGTGAGCCTCACCTTTTCATTAATGTGATAAGTAAGCCCCAAGCGGACAATTGAAGTGGAAAGGTCTTCAACGAAATTCTCTTTAGTGCGAAGTTGAAATTCGCCCCAGAAGCCAAAATGCTCACTGAACCTCGTCTGATTTACGTATCCTGCCCAGAGCTGTTGCACGTGTTCTGTCTGTTTTTGCGCAAACGCTGAGGAATAGCACAACAATGACGTGAAGAGAAAAATCAGATTCCGGCTGCGCATTTCAGGACCTCCGTCGCGTTAATTAAAGAATTTTCTGTACGTGTAATCCCCGAACCGCTCGCCTGCATTTCTTTCCCTGCTGAAATTCAGAAAGAGCTGATCAAGTTCCTGCAGGATGGATTGTTCATCCAGGCTTTCGCGATACTTCTGGTTGAGCCTGGTACCAAGATGATCTCCTCCAATGTGCAAATTGTATCGTCCGAGCGCTGTGCCCACAAAGCCGATCTCGGCTGCATAAGGTCTGGCGCAACCATTGGGGCAGCCGGTCATCCTCATGATGATGTCTTCGTCCGACAAACCATAATTGGCGAGCAGCGGTTCAATTTTAGATATAAGGGATGGAAAATATCGCTGGGCCTCCGCAAGTGCAAGCGGACAGGTATTCAGCGCCACGCAGGCCATCGCATTTTTTCTGACCACAGATGCGGTGTCCGTGTGTTGCAACAACCCATAGTCTTCAAGTATCTTATTGATCTTCGTTTTGTTCTTCTTGTCAATATCACTGAGAATGAGGTTCTGATTGCAGGTAAATCGAAAATTGGCCTTGCCGGTTTTGGCGATTTCAAGAAGAGCGGTTTTCATCTTGAGGTTATCAGAGTCCAGAATTCGACCATTTTCCACAAAGAGGGTGTAATACCATTTGCCTTCATGGTTCTCTTCCCATCCGTAATAATCCTTCCTCGAGGTAAGCTCGTAAGGTTTGGCCTCCTCCAGTTTGAAACCCGCGCGCTTTTCCACTTCAGCCCTGTACCAGTCTGGACCGTACTTGTCAACGGTGTACTTCAATCGCGCCAGTTTTCGGTCGGAACGGTTGCCATAGTCGCGCTGCACCGTCAGAATCTCATAGATCGCCTTGAGGGCCTTATCCCCCGGTTCCGTGAAACCAATGATGGTTCCCAACCGCGCATAGGTGTCGGGGTTACCATGGGTAGTGGAAAGACCTCCGCCAATGGCAATATTGAAACCCTTCAGTTCATTGTTCTCAATAATGGCAATGAGACCAAGGTCATTTGCAAAAACATCTATGTCGTTATTTGGTGGGATGACAATTCCGACCTTGAATTTCCGCGGCATGTATCTGTCCTGGTACAATGGATCTTCTTCTGATTTTTTGTCCAGCAGCTTTTCCTCGTCGAGCCAGATCTCATAATAGGCCCGTGTTTTGGGTTTTAAATGTTCGCTGATCCTGGCCGCATAGGCAAAGATTTCTGCGTGAATCGGAGACTGACCTGGGTGAGAAGTACAAAGTACATTTCTGTTGATGTCGCCGCAGGTAGCAATGGAATCCAGCTTCACGGCATTGAAGAACTGGATAGTTGGTCTGACCTTCGACTTGATGATGCCATGCAGCTGAATGGTCTGACGGGTAGTGATCTTGATCACTCCTGTGGAATTGTTGGTTGCTACCTCATGCAAGGCAATCCATTGCTCTGGTGTAAGAAACCCTCCTGGTAAGCGCAGTCGGATCATGAAGGAGTAGAGGCGCTCGAGTTTTTTCATCGCTCGTTCTTCTCTTCTGTCCCTGTCGTCCTGCTGATACATCCCGTGGAATTTCACCAGGGACTGGTCGTCCTCGCTGATGGCACCGGTGATCTCGTTCTGCAGGCTTTCCTGGATCGTACCTCTGAGGCCATCGCTGGCTTTTTTTATTCGTTCTACAGAACTTTCATTCTTCGCATCGCTCATTTATGGGAGTTGATTTTTTCTAATAATATCAATAAACATCTTTCTGGTACCGGCCTTCTTCCTTCAACCGGCTGAGGTATTCCTCTGCATCGGTTCCGTTCGGCGCATGCTCTTCGATAATTTTCAGCAATGTATTTTCCACGTCAACGCTCATGGGTTCCCTGGCGCCGCAAAGGTAGATATAGCCGCCGCCTTCGATCCAGTCAAATAATTCCACGCCATGCTTTTGCATTTTATGCTGTACATATACTTTTTCCTGCTGATCCCTCGAGAAGGCAACATTTACTGAAGTCAGCACACCGGTTTCTATCCAGTTCTGAATTTCTGTCTGGTAAAGAAAGTCGGTTTCAAAATGCTGGTCGCCAAAGAAGAGCCAGTTTCTGCCTTCAGCACCTGTGGCGTCTCTTTCGGCAAGGAATGACCGAAAAGGAGCAATGCCCGTTCCCGGACCGATCATGATCAGGTCTTTCCCGGCATCGGGTAATCGGAAACTCGAATTATGATGAATATAGAATTTTACTTCGCTCTGCTCTTCCAACAGGCAAAGCAGGTCCGAACACAAACCATATTTCAATTCTTCATTGACAATGAAGTTATCGCGGGCAACAGTCAGGTGCACTTCTCCGGGGTGTGCCTCGGGTGATGAGGCTATTGAATACAATCTCGGGGTGATCGGCTCCATAAGCGCGATCACTTCTTCAAACTGTTCCGCATCCTTAACAGGATAGATCTTTAACAGATCAAGCAGGCCAATCTTTGTCTGTGGGATCTGTTGTTTCACAATGCCGGAATAAGCATCAACCACCCGGTCGGGGAGACAAACGATATTGACCTTATTTCTTAAGAGGTCAAACAAATTATACTGTTCATTCCGGAAACTGAACATTTTGTCTGCATTTTCTCCCGCCGTTGCAATAATGGCTTCTACGATCGCGATGGGATTATGTGGCACAATGCCAATAGAGTCACCGGGCAAATATTCCACATCCTCCGCCTCGATTTCAATGTGGTTTGTCTGCTTGGCAGAGCCATGATCATTGAGGTTAATATTGGTGATGACCGTTCCCGAATGAATTTTCTTACCCGAACTTTTCTTCGGCACGGGAGCTTTTGGAGTGGAAACACTTGTTTCGTTGTCATGGAGTTTGTCCATCAACGAACTGAACCAGCTGTCGGCTTCTTCTTCATAATCGGTGTCGCATTTCATTAGGGAAACTATTCTTTCTCCTCCCAGTCTCTGCAGCTGGGCGTCTACGTCCTCACCCGCCTTGCAGAATAATGGGTAAGAGGTATCACCAAGTGCCAATACACCGTACTTCAGTTTCGATAACTGAAATCCGTTCTGATGAATATGGTCATAGAATTTCTTTGCGCCTGCCGGTGGTTCGCCTTCGCCCTGTGTGCTGATCACCGTAAAAAAATATTCTTCCTTGGGCAGGTCGGTTAACCGGTATTGTTCGAGGCTCACCACTTTCACGTTTATGCCATTTTTCTTCGCCTTTGATCCAAAATCCGTGGCCAGTTTTTTTGAGTTGCCAGTTTCACTTCCGTATGCAATGGTGATCTTGCCCACCTTTGGATTAGGAACCGCCGCTGGTTTTCCTTCCTCAGCAAGTACGCCGGAACTGATGAGACCCGCGAGGTATCCATTGATCCAGATCAGCTCTTCTTTACTTGAAGTAGCGATCAGGTCTTCTATCAGTTTTTGCTTGAACGGAGAAAGCATAAGATTAATCGATTTTAATTTCGGTACGGGTTGTTGTAAAATATTCCTGGGGAAGTTTCTTATTCATGACCCAACCAAATTCCTGGTGCAACGCAACCACCTTCCCGATGATTACGATAGTTGGTGATATGTATCCTGTTGGCCCTGATTGGGAAAAGTCTTCAAGGGTGCCTGTGAAAACGTGTTGTTCGGGTGTGGTAGCCTGGCCGATAACCGCAATCCTTCTGTCATTCTTTATCTCGTGCCTGAGCAAATGTTCCACTACACCATGAATTGTTTCGGCCGACATGTAGAAAACAAGTGTATCGTTTGTACAGGCCAGTTCCTTCCAATATTCATCGGTTACTACGTCGGACCGGTAATAGGTCAGGAAACGCACGGCCGTGGACCATCCCCTGGCTGTCAATGGAATGCCAGCATAGGCAGCCGCGCCAAGAGCGGCAGTAACCCCGGGTATCACCTCAAATGGGATGCCGTTGCTCTTCAATGCTTCCAGTTCATCAAGGATATTCGAAAAAATGGAAACGTCACCACCTTTCAGGCGCAGAACAAGTTTGCCGGCATTGGCATGCTCTATCATCAGTTGATTGATTGAGCCCTGGGGGGTTGACCGGCCATTTCTGCATTGCTTGCCCACATACACCAGTTCCGCCCTGGGATTTGCATAACAATTCAGTAGTTCAGGGCTGACAAGCCGGTCCGTGAGGATCACCTCCGCGGATTGGAGATACCTAAGGGTCTTGAGTGTGACCAGTTCGGGGTCACCCGGACCTGCACCGGCAATTATCACTTTTCCAATATCTCTATGCTTCTCACTCATTGCTTATAAAGCGGGATACCCGCTGATCTTTTTCCTGTTGTTCTGCTACAGCGCAGTAATATTATTCTGCTGATAAACAGAGGTCCCCGTGGGCACGCTGCTGGTCAGCCATACATTCCCCCCAATCACGCTTTTCTTTCCTATCACCGTGTTGCCTCCAAGTATGGTGGCTCCGGCATAGATGATCACATCATCTTCGATCGTCGGATGGCGTTTGTCCGACTTCCGTTCTTCCGCACTGAGCAGCGCCCCAATGGTTACGCCCTGGTAGATCTTCACACTGTTTCCGATTACCGCGGTCTCTCCTATGACAATACCTGTTCCGTGATCAATAAAGAATCCTTCACCAATGACTGCGCCGGGATGAATGTCTACGCCGGTCTTACCATGCGCATACTCAGTGAACATCCGCGGGATCGTTCTTACTCCGAGTTTATATAATTCGTGAGCGATCCTGTATACCGCGATGGCATAGAATCCTGGATAAGAAACCACCACTTCATCCAAAGAAGCAGCAGCCGGGTCATACTTCGCTATTGCTTCCGCATCTTTCGTCAGGGCCAGGTATACGGAAGGAAGAGTGGCGAAGAATTTTTCTGTCACCGACTGTGATCTTTCACCGTCATGAGTAACATCATAGACCAGTGTCGACATGTAGCTCTGCAAGGAGTCGAATTCCTTTTCAACTTCCGAAAGTGAATGGTCCCTTCCGGAACCCGGCACAAAAAGAAAATTGAAAAGTTGATCTACAAATCCATGAGTAGATTCTTTATCAGGAAAGGAAGCGGATACTTTTTTGTTCTGCTCATGGATCTTTTTTACGAATGCTTTACTCATGCGAATTCTCTTTTATAAAAGGGTACATCTGATGGATCTATTGGATCATGCAGGCGCCCACTGTAACATTGCTTGTTTCGTCTATTAGGATGGCGCCGCCATTTACTCTTGATTTGGAATAACTGTCATACGCAACCGGAGAGGCGGTTCTGAGCCTGACGCGGATGACGTCGTTCAGTTCGGCCTGTGCGGGATGCGCTTTCTGTTCAAGGCTGTTCACATCCAGCCTGTATTTTATTTCCTTGACGATTGCTTTTACTATCCTGCTGTTGTGCTGGAGCAGGTACCTGTTCCCGGCGACGAGTGGCTTGCCATCCATCCAGCAAACCAGCGCCTCAAATTCATTTTCAATATTTGGCAGGGTATCGCCATTGACGATCACGTCGCCCCGACTGATATCGATGTCGTCCTCCAGCTGGATAACCACACTCTGTGGCGCAAATGCTTCACTGAGCTGCTGCCCGTTTGATTCGATATGCGTAATCCTGGAACCATGGCCTGAGGGCTGAACAATAATCTTATCGCCGACCTTGTATTCGCCACTGATTATCCTGCCGGCATATCCCCTGTAGTCGTGCAATTCTTCGGTCTGGGGCCTGATCACATACTGAACGGGAAAGCGGCCATCCGTGTGATTGATGTCGTTCTCCACTTCCGTGGTTTCAAGTATCTCAAGCAGGGATTGCCCCTCATACCAGGGATAGCTTCCGTTCCGCTCAACAATATTATCGCCCTTGAGCGCACTGATGGGCAGGTACCTGACATCTTTCAGTCCCAGTGATTTGGCCACTTCGGCATATTCAATCACAATATTATTGTACACATCCTGGGAGTCCTGCACAAGGTCCATCTTGTTGATCGCAATGATCACATGGGGGATGGCGAGCAGGGAAGCGATGATGGAGTGGCGCCGTGTTTGTTCCACTACGCCGTTCCGGGCATCGACCAGGATGATGATCAGGTCTGCATTTGAAGCCCCGGTCACCATGTTCCTTGTGTATTGTATGTGCCCGGGCGCATCCGCGATGATAAATTTCCGGCGGGGGGTTGAAAAATACTTGTAGGCCACGTCGATGGTAATGCCCTGCTCCCTTTCGGCCCGCAACCCATCGGTGAGCAGCGCGAGGTCGATAGAACCATCTTCCTTGTTCCGGGTTTGTTTTCCAATCGCTTCGAGCTGATCGATCATGATGGATTTGCTGTCAAACAACAACCTTCCTATCAATGTGCTCTTGCCATCGTCAACACTACCGGCAGTAATAAATCTCAGCAGATCCATAATATCTTTTTAGAAATAACCATTCTTTTTTCTGTCTTCCATCGCCGCCTCAGAAACCTTGTCATCGATCCGGGTCTCCCCGCGTTCGCTGGTTTTAGTAGCAATGATCTCGGCAATAATATCGTCGATATGTCCTGCTTCGGATTCAACGGCAGCCGTACACGTCATATCCCCTACTGTTCTATACCTCACCTTCCTCATGGAAATCTTATCGTCGGGTTCCAGCCTGATAAACTCCGACATCGCCACCAGCTGGCCGTCGTGTTCCAGCACTTCCCTTTCATGAGAGAAATAGATGGATGGCAGAATGATGTTCTCCCGGCGGATATAATTCCAAACGTCCAGCTCCGTCCAGTTGCTGATTGGGAACACCCTCACATTCTCACCCTTGTGTATTCTTCCATTGTAGATATTCCAGAGCTCAGGGCGTTGCAGTTTTGGGTTCCATGAGCCAAATTCGTCGCGGACCGAGAAGATCCTTTCCTTCGCGCGGGCCTTTTCTTCGTCGCGTCTGGCACCACCTATACAGGCATCGAAATGAAATTCTTCGATGGTATCGAGCAGGGTGAAGGTCTGAAGGGCATTCCTGGAGGCAAACTTTCCCTTGGGTTCGCTCAGCTTCTTGGTGCGCATGGTGTCCTCTACCTTGCGCACGATGAGTTTTTCGCCAATAGTGGCAGCCAGCCGGTCGCGGTACTCCAGGGCTTCAGGGAAATTGTGACCAGTGTCGATGTGAACCAGCGGAAATGGGAATTTTCCCGGACGGAAGGCTTTCAGGGCCAGGTGAACCATGGTGATGGAATCCTTACCCCCCGAAAATAACAGGGCCGGCTTCTCGAATTGACCGGCTACCTCCCGCAGGATGTGGATCGATTCCGACTCCAGCTGATCCAGGTAATCCATTGTATATTTTTTCATAATCATATTATCAGTTGATCGACGGAACTCCTTCCGGAGTCGCCTCCGCGTGAACATGTAGCCCACATTCTTTTTTGCTGGCGTCTTCCCACCACCACCTGCCGGCACGGAAATCTTCCCCGGGCGCTATCGCCCTGGTGCAGGGAGCACATCCGATACTCACAAAGCCCCGGTCGTGCAATGAATTGTAAGGGACATCATTGTCATTGATATATTGCCTCACCTCAGCTGTGGTCCAGTGTAGGATGGGATTGTATTTGATGATCTGGTTACCCTCATCCCATTCAAATATGGTCAGGTCTTTACGGGCCGGAGAATGTTCCGCTCTCAAGCCGGTGATCCAGATCGAATTGCCGGCCAACGCCCTTTTCAGGGGTTCTACCTTCCTGATGAAACAGCATTCCTTCCTGTTGTTCACAGACTCGTAGAAAGAGTTTGGACCCTTCTGAGTTACAAAGTTTTCGAGTAAGTCGTGTTTCGGGTAATAAGGATGAATTTTAATGTTGTAGCGTTCATTCGTGCTGTTCCAGACCGAATAGGTTTCAGCAAACAGCCTTCCGGTGTCGAGGGTAAAGATGCTCACGGGAAAGCCCTTGGACGCGATTTCGTGCGTAATCACCTGATCCTCAAAACTGAAACTGGACGAGAATGTCACCTTTCCCGGGAACAACCCAGTAAGGAGCGCTATTACATCGGCAATGGAAAGCTGCTGTGAACGGGCCTCGATTTGGGGAAGTAGATCTTTTAACATGTGTAAGCGCAAATAATGAGAAAATCAATACCGACAGTGGGAGGGTCAGCAACAACAACAGCATTCGCAGGTTGCATAATTCATTGTGCTGTTATTTGTTAGGAGGCTCATTATAGTCTATCTATTGAGTGCACAAAGATAATAAAATATCGAAAGGAATTTTTACGTTAATGCGTCTGGCCAGGGAAATGAGACGCCCCTAAAATTGTTATAAAAAAGTCTATCGGGTAGGTAGACTGGTAAAAAGAATCAATTTTGTCATAGCTTTGGCCTGCACAACGATAACGAATAAAGCACCTTATGCAATTAAATTATCTCGCATTCGCTGTTCCGCTTTTTATTTCTCTGATGATTTTGGAATTTTTTGTCGCCAAAAAGAAAGGCAAAAATTTTTTCAATTTTACCAATTCCATTACAAATATTAACGTAGGAATTGCAGAAAGACTGCTGGATACCCTAATAACCGGACTGTTTTTCTTCGTTTACGACTATCTTAACAAACATTTCGGAATCCTGGATATCAAGCCTTCCATGGTGTTGTGGGTGGCTTTGCTGATCTGCACCGACTTTACCTGGTACTGGTACCACCGCCTGGCGCATGAGATCAATATCTTCTGGGCTGCTCACATCGTGCATCATCAGAGCGAGGACTTTAACTATACGGTTTCCGCGCGAATCACTGTCTTTCAGGCGATTGTGCGTACTGGCTTTTGGGCCATCCTCCCCATCATAGGTTTCCCGGCAGAAATGATCGTCAGTGTTCTTCTGGTACATGGCCTTTACCCTTTCTTCATCCACACCCGCCTGATCGGCAAACTTGGAGTGTTGGAATACATCCTGGTAACGCCCTCACACCACCGGGTGCATCATGGCTCCAATCCAAAATACCTGGATAAGAATTACGGCGATGTCCTGATCATCTGGGACAAACTCTTCGGAACCTTTCAGAAAGAGGAGGAGGAAGTGGTGTATGGACTGACCAAACCGCTAAAGAGCCACAGTTTTCTCTGGCAGCATTTTCATTACATTCTTGAGTTGATCGTAGCCGCGAAGCGCGAGAAAGGACTGAGAAACAAATTGAGAGTGATATTCGGAAGGCCAGACAATATCGACCCCCGTATCCGGGATGGCCTGGAACGCAGTTTCAACATATTTAATAACCAGTCGTCCGCAGGCAATGAGCTTAACCGTTATGTAATCTGGCAAGTGGTAACCACCCTGTTCATCCTGTTTTTCTTCATACTTCTTGAGCATAGTCTCAACTGGCAGATGCAGACCCTTTTCACGCTCTTTATTCTTGCAACGCTAATCAATTGCGGAGCGATTCTGGAGCAGGCGAAATGGGTGTTTTATCTTGAATATTCCCGGGTGGTGATCATCCTGATGGGGGTCCTGATCTATCATCCTTCAGCAGCCATCTTAACCTGGATCTGCCTGCTCATCCCGATCAGCCTTTATTATTTCAACAGGCTGCAGGGACGATACCTTCAGTGGGTGTATGGAATGGGTTAAAATCGGCAAACTTACTTCAGAGCGATAGTAAACGGGACCTCTTTTGGTGGCAGGCATTCCTTATCGGTGCAAGCCATGTATTCCACCGTGCCGGTCAGGTTGGTCTTTCCCTTCCCTTTGAGGTTGACCGCCTGCACAAATTCCACCTTCCCATTGTAAAAATGTGTGTCGAGACCAAAGACCTTTTCGTAGTGTCTTTCAAGCTTGCCCACTTCTTTGAATTTTCCGCTCAGCACCGTCAGCGGATTCTTTGTGAAACTAATACTCGTGGGAATAGGCCCGCCTTCGGGAGTCGTGGATGAATAGATATGCCAGGAGTTTCTGATGTTTGCAACCAACTTAACCTCATATTTTCCTTCACTCAGTTTGACTGCATTGAAAGTCCATTCTACGGGGGCCTCTTGTGAGTAGACCTGAGAACCCAGAAAAAGAGCCGTGATCAATAAGTAAAGTTTATTCATAATGCGGGTAATTTGAGACCTGGCATACAGGTCTACAAAATTGGTTCTTTCTAAGCCTAAAGACGAATTCCAATGGCATTCTTAACAAATATCTAACTGGCTGGGTAGTTTAGGAAAAGTGTTATTGTCCGATATAGATGCCGGTGAAATTCCGGAGGCCTTTGAGCTGGTTATTAACCAGTTGATGATGGAGAGCATATTTATGGCGATTCAATTCGCTTGCGATATTCAGGAGCAGAATATGAAGTTCGGAAACCTCGTGATGGAGAAATGATTCGTCAAAGAAGTATTGATACTGTTTGTCGCTGAAGGTTTCGATCCGGCAAAGCAGGTTGCCGCTTGTTTCGGCTGTGATCAGGCCCTCATTGACCAGGTTCTTAAATATCGGTTTCAATACCTGCTGGTCCATGTGCATCAGCCTGTCTGCTTCAACAATGGCCTGTTGAACGGCTATGCCGGCAGAAAACCTGTTGATGATCTCCATGGCCTCCCAGAAATGTCCGAGATAGCCAGCATATTTTTCGGAAGTATTGTGATAATTGACGTAGTCCGCCTTCAGCCTTTCCTTGTTGGACGAATTGAAATAAAAATATGCGTAGGCTTCCATATCCAGTGATCGCTGATGTCGTAGCAGGTCAGCTGTTTCTTTTTGCAACTGGCCGATGATCCGCGTAAGGTCTGCGTGCTTGTAGGTTTTACCATCAAAACGGAAATGAGCGGCTTCGATCAGACCCTGTTTGATGCCGAATAATTTTTTCAGGTCCGACTCATTGGCCGAAATGGCTTTCTGGATCCGGGCATGATCTTCATTAAAGAGCTCTTTGAAACTGCGTGTGATGATAATGTGTTCGGGATGGTCGATCTGATCGCTTGCAAGGCTCATCAGGCGGTTGTCGTAAAATCCTTTGTAGAGAGAGGGCAGATTATTCTTTTCCTTTTTCTCTCTCAGCCATTTTTCATAATAGTGCTGATCGAACATCTCATGTACTTCGTCATCATATTTAGTCTGATAGAGTATGGCAGTCATAGACTCCTGCAGTTGGCACACATTCGTGAAAAGGCTCCAGGCACTTATGGTGTCTGTACTCTGGTTGCGGAGATTGCTGTCGAGTCTTTCCTTTCTTTCCTTGATCGAAGGATGGCTTGCATGCTGATCGTCGTATTGCACTCTTGAACTGGTGACCGACTGAAAAAAATTGTACGACACATCGGGCAGTCCATCAATGATGGGCAACTGGTATTGGTTACCCATGAACCGAAGCACGGAGAATTGGTTGCTGAAAATATTCCTGGTGGCTTTATGCGTCCTCGCAAAATCCGCGATATGAAGAATAGCTTCATTGTAACAGTCCGTGGCAATCCGCACGCGTGCCAGTGCATTGATCAGGTTGTTGCTGCCTGCCACCTCGGCCGCGATGCGGTCGGCTTCAAATTCCATCTGACGACTCAGTGCCAGGTAGTTTTTATTAATAAGGTGATGAACGTTTCTCAATGCCCACTGGATCATCCTGGAGATGCGGACGGTAACACCGGCGCAGATGGCCAGCACACCGTGCATCTTACCCCAACCTTTCAGAAACTCTTCATAATCGGTATTGTTATAAAGGAGGTCATTCATCACACGGTTAACATTATACGTAAATGTGCCGAGCTTCATGGTGCCCTGACTGAAGTGTGCGAATTCATGAGCCATAATTGCCCTGAACTCACTGCGATTTATACAGTTCACCAGACCCATTCCTATTTCCAGGTTCTTGCGCACTGGGAAAAACATGCTCCAAAAACTGGAATCATAAAAGACCCGGGCATTGACATCCGCTGAAAGAAATATTTTTTTGGGAAACCGTGTCTGCGTTTCGGTTGTCAGTTCTTTTAGAAAAGAAAACAGCTGGGGATGATCAGATTCCCGGATCTCCATCCGCATTGGATTTTCATCTTTCGTTACGGAGAAGATGAACTTGACCATGAAATAGATAATGGAAGCGCCAATGAAAATCATCCCTCCTCCGCAGAAGAGTGAAATCAGACCGGGATCATTTTTGAGGAACTGAAACCCCAGAAAGCCGAAGACAAACGCAAGACCCAGTGCCATCGCCATCACTAAAAAGTAAGCGATTAGAAACATCACAATCGAAAAAACCAGGTTTTTTCCCTGATTTCTGAGACTGGCTAAGGGCGATATGGCAGCCTGCGAGGGTTTGTGTCCGCGCAGCGTTATGAATCGTTGCATTTATTATCAGGCCGGTTTTTACCGTTTAGGGAGGATAAACTTAAGTAAAAAACCTATGTTCCGCAAGCCGCGTGCCTCCCCAAATTGTGGTATTTGACCTTTTTGGCCCAAAAACAGCAATATTTACTCTTTCAATCGTGTTCTAAAGGCAGAAAGTAAACAGAATACAAAAAAATTTAATATTTGAATACCTTTTCTCCCGCCATCACTTCCTGGGTTTTTTCATCAAAAGTTGCCTTTCGCACCTGTTCGAACCGCGGCATTGGTCATGATATTCGCGATCGAATGATTGTATCCGGCTTCCACCGGTGCGTTTGGCTTTTTGCGGCTCCTGACGCATTCCATCCAGTTTCTCACGTGCGATGAGGTAAGCTGGTCTCCCCCGGTATTGGCCGAGGCAACGATTTTAGCTGCGGACTTGAGCTCCACGGTGGGCAGAAGGTTGGGCTGCATCTTCATGGCCTTGGCGGCATTGGCGCTGAGGCCTCCCTCTGGAGATATTTTGTTTGTCACCAGGTTTAGTTCGCCCCCATTTGAGTAATATATTTCCGAAGGATTTTCTTCGCCATTATGCATTCTTGAAGTGAAGATCACCTGGAAGCCATCGCCGGGTTTATCGCCCGGACCGTAATCAAAAACAGCAGTAGTCGTATCCCAATTCCTGCGGCCATCTTTCCAGGCATAGATTCCACCGTTGGCCACTACATTACGCGGATGCTTGAGGCCAGTGAACCAATGCACGGTGTCGATCTGGTGGCTCATCCACTGGCCCGGCATGCCTGATGAATACGGCCAGAACAACCTGTATTCAAGATATTTTCTTGGATCGAATTCCTCAAAGGGCCTGTTGAGCAGAAATCTTTTCCAGTCAGTATCTTCCTGTTTTAGCAGGGGAATCAGTGCCGGTCTTCGCCAGCGTCCTGGTTGGTTCACGTTCCAGACCAGTTCGACCATGGTTACCGGTCCGAACTTTCCAGATTTAATATATTCTTCGGCAGCGGCATAATTGGCTCCACTTCTCCGCTGGGACCCGATCTGCACGATCTTTCCCGAATCGTTCACCGCTTTTAAGGCGGCCCTGTTGTCCTCCATGGTTTCGGCAAAAGGCTTTTCAACGTAGGCGTCACAACCGGCTTTAACCGCTTCAATAGTATGCAGGGCATGCTGGAAATCGGCGGTGCTGATGAATACCGCGTCAGCGAGTTTCTTGTCGTACAATTCTTCATTGTTCCTGCAGGCGGTGATCTCGTGACCCATATGTTTTTTCCAGGTGTCCGCCCCCTCTTCTCTACGGAGTTTCCAGATGTCCGATACGGCGACCACGTCGAAATTCAATTCTTTATAATGCTGCATGAAACTGGGAATATGCGCGTCCTTGTGGCGGTCGGAGAATCCGACAATGCCGATGCGCACGCGATCATTAGCTCCGATGATCCTCCGGTAACTGCTTGCCGACATAGCTGAGGAGGAAATCATCACCCCCGCTCCAGCCATGGTGGTATCTCTCAGAAATCTTCTTCTGGTTTTTGTCATATGAATTTGTTTTAAAGAGTTGTTTTAATCTTGATACTACGAAAACTGACCTGGTTGCCATGGTCCTGCAGTAGCACGTGGCCGGCCGGCGCCTCTCCGAAATTCGGCCAGATCTTATACTTGCTACCGGCAACCAGTTTCCTGTATTCGGGTGAGCCGCGGTGATATTCGAGCACCTTGACACCATTAAGATAGTGCTCCACCTTATTATCCGGGTAAACGATCACCCTGCCGAAATTCCATGCTCCTATCGGCCTTAGAAAACGCTTTTGTTTTTCCGCCCTGATCAGGTCGTACAGCGAAGCCAGGGTGCGGTTGCCATTGATGCCGAGTTTGGCATCGGGATGAAGCGAATCGTCGAGCACCTGGTATTCAAGACCGATTGCAGATCCCTCATTTTTTTCCTGTGCAGTCACAAAATATTTTAAGCCGCTGTTTGCTCCGGGCGTCAGTCTGAATTCAAAGGACAAATCAAACACACTGAATAATTCCCTTGTGATGATATCTCCACCGTTGGTGCTTTCCTGTCCGGTGGATCCTTCAACTGAGAATGTTCCGTTCGCTATCTTCCAACCCCTGGTAGGAAAAGACTGCGTGTCTTTTGCTGAAACCCATCCTTCGCCCGAATGACCATCGAAGAGGAGGCGCCATCCATCTTTTTTCTCGTACGAGGTGAGTTCATTGGGCCTGAAGTTGGCTACATAAATATTCCTGTCGAAAGGAAGTGGAGTAAGGTTACTCGTTTTGATCCTGATGTTTTTGTAAAAAACTTTTTTACCCGCGTTGGAAGGATTGCTGATCCCGTGTACCTGCAGGGCAATGAATCCACTCCGGTCAATGGTATCGACAACATAAGCACAGGCCTTTCCATTGATCCAGGTTTTCATTTCATTGCCAATGCATTCGATTTTCATCTTGTTGTACTCACCATTGCGAAAGGCATCCTCAGCGGCAGTGTTGAGTTCGAGAGGATAAAGCCAGTCTCGTCTTCCTTCATCATAGATTCCCCCGCTCCATTTGCGGGATGATGGATCCACTTCCACCTGTCTGCCATATACTTTTCCCTTACCCTTATTTCCTTTGGGATCAATATGACTTCTGGTTTGCACGCCGGCATTGCCTGACGTGTCCTCGATCATCACTTCCAGCTCAAGCTGAAAATCCCCATATTGTTTTTCAGTGACAAGAAAAGTATTTCCTGTGTTCGGCACCGTAGT
Organism: uncultured Chitinophagaceae bacterium; assembly: GCA_963808065.1. Classification (GTDB taxonomy): domain Bacteria; phylum Bacteroidota; class Bacteroidia; order Chitinophagales; family Chitinophagaceae; genus Flavitalea. The sequence continues at coordinate 1,153,740 of CAWEEK010000001.1, read as the reverse complement.
TCCGACAATAGTTTGATCTGATACAGAGAACTTGGCTGCCCCGCCAGCGGTCTTCCAGCCCTTGAGATCTTTACCATTAAAAAGTGGAGTCCAGTCTTTACTTTCCTGAGAAAAAGCGGAAAGGGAAATGCAATTAATCAATCCTAAAATAAAAAACATAATCCTGTTCATCGGCAGCAAACTTTCTGACAAGGTAAACATAAGACGCCAAAAAATACGACAAGGTGGTGATTAGAATAATTTATCAGAGATGCGGTGAGGCAGGTCGGACTGGTGCCGCGGACGTAACAGCCAACTTTGTGTTGAGTCTTCGCATGTAGACGCCCGAATTGCAAAGTATGTAAAGAATATTTTTGCCAGGACCTGCGAACCAAAGATTTCCGGCCTTTCCATCGGGTACAGGCAGAATGGCATTTACCCTACCCAACTGATCAAGAATCTGCACACCGAGATTTGTCGCAACGTAAATATTCCCGGCCGTATCACAGGCTATACCTTCCGCTTCTGCCCGATTATTTTCATCGTTTGTATGCAGCCATCCAAAACGCTGGCTATTGCTGATCCCTCCATCGGGTGTAAGGGAATGTATCCACACCCAGTGACCAATACTGTCGATGGAATAAGCCTGAGTCTGATCAGGAGAGGCACAGATTCCAGTGAGGCCCTTCTTATGGAGATCACTTGTCGTGTATGCTTTACCGTTATTTAATTTAAATCCTTTAGTCGACATCGGATTTGCGGATTCGGCAGATTTTTCCCAGCTGAGGTTTTCGGGCAGCAATTGTTGGATCATCTTGTTTCCAGATTTTCCCGCGTTCACCGCGGTCGGCCAATCCTTCCAGAGCCAGCGCATCGCTGCCGGGAATACCGCCGTGCCGTGTTGTCCATTATGAGCCCCTTCACCCCAACTGTGGTTTACTTCATAGCCAGAGAAGGTAAGTGCCCTTTCCATAGTTTCATTTGCCTTCCACCAGTCTCCGCCATAAATGTTTAGGTCTGATGTGCCGTCCTGCAGAAAAATGCGGATGGGTTTTGGTTCGGTTTTCCTGATCAGCGTTGGATAGCGATCGGCGCCTCTTAGACCCACATAGGTGCCGATGGCACTAAACACTCTGGAAAAAGCTTCGGGATGTTCCCATGCGGCGGTGAAGGCGCAGACAGCGCCACTGCTTGCCCCGCCAATGGCGCGGTCGTTGCCATCCTTCGAAAGTCGCAGAGGCCGGCCATCAGTGGCTTTGTGTTTTTCCACGTCCGGCAATAATTCGCCCAGGAGAAATCTTGCATAGTCGTCACCCAGTCCGTCGTACTCAAAACTCCTGTTGAAGCGGTCGAGCGCCTTTGCTGAGTCCGGTGACTTGACCCTGCCATGCATCACAAAAACGCCGATGGTCACCGGCATCAATTTACTATGGATCAGGTTGTCGAAAACGGTAGGCGCCTTCCATCCGACCCCATCCTGGTTGATATAAACACAGGCGGGTTTGGATGGGTTATACTGGGCTGGTATGTAGATCCAATAGTCGCGGGTAGTGCCGGGGTAAACAGTCGATTTACTGAAGGTGAACTTCAAGAGTTCGCCTTTGGGTATGCCCGGATGCTCAACGGATGCGGAGTCGAGGGGATAGGATTCGCTATTCTGGGCATAAACTGCCATCTGGCCAAGAATAACCGCGGCAAGCAACCAGTATTTCATGATGATTTTTAAACAACTTACAAAAAAGAAAAAGCCCATTGGCTTTTTGAAGAGAAAGCTTGGTAACTTTCAAGGAGATGCTCCTACAGAAGATCAAAGAAATGGCAGCTGGGATTGTCGGCCAGGTAATTTCCGACAGACGGCACCTGCATGCAAATCCTGAACTTTCTTTCCAGGAACACAATACCGCGGCTTATGTGGAGTCCCGCCTCGATGAGATGGGAGTACCCTGGAAACGGATGGCCAATACCGGCATACTCGCGTTGATCCATGGTTCCAGGCGTTCGGGGGAGGTCATTGCGTTGCGCGCCGACATCGATGCCCTTCCGATCACAGAGGCTAACGAGCTTCCATATAAATCTCAACAGCCAGGGATCATGCATGCCTGCGGCCATGACGCGCATACCTCTTCCCTACTTGGTACAGTACATATTCTTGAATCACTGAAGTCCGCATTCGGAGGCACAGTCAAATGCATATTTCAACCAGGTGAAGAAAAATTGCCAGGTGGAGCAAGCCTCATGATCAAAGAAGGCGTCTTGAAAAGTCCTGTCCCCGGGGCAGTGATCGGACAGCACACCATGCCTTCTATACCAGCCGGGAAAATCGCCTTGCGAAAGGGAAGGCATATGGCCTCGATGGATGAGCTGATTGTTACTGTTCACGGAAAAGGCGGTCATGGCGCCCAGCCTCATCAAAATGTCGATCCTGTACTGATCGCTGCACACCTCATCACCGCGCTCCAGCAGGTCGTGAGCAGGATGGCCAATCCTTCGATGCCAACAGTATTGTCTTTTGGAAAGGTGCTGGCCAATGGCGCGATCAATGTTATCCCCGACAACGTTTATATGGAAGGCACGTTCCGGACCCTGGATCTGTCCTGGCGCGATGAAGCGCATGCCCGCATGAAAAAAATGGCCGAGGGTATAGCCGAAGCGATGGGCGGTCACTGCACATTTATTATCAACAAAGGTTATCCGGTATTGATAAATGATGAAGCCCTGACCGGACTTGTGCACAAGCATGCAAGCGAATACCTCGGTGAAGAAAATGTGCTTGAAGCGCCTTTGTGGATGGCCGCCGAAGACTTTGCTTACTATGGTCAACAGGCACCCTCCTGTTTTTACCTGTTGGGTGTGGGCAATGAAAAGAAAGGAATTAATTCATCACTTCATACGCCCGGATTCAATATTGATGAGGACGCGCTGATCCACAGTACTGGTCTGATGGCCTACCTGGCGGTGAAGCAGTTAGGGAATTGAAAGCACTTAAGACTTACCCTTCCACACATAAACCCGTTTAATCGCCGGATTTTTTTTCAGCACCGATATATCTTCTTTATTCACTTTAGTGTTGTTTAGGTTCACTGATTCCAGATGTTTCAGCCCGACAAGGTACCTGCATACATCAGCACCCACAGGGTTATTCTCTATCCTCAGCTTTTCCAGGTTCTGCATGGCAGCAAGAAAATCCAGGTCCTTCTCATTGAAATCATTACCGGATAGATTCAGCCAAATGATATTCCTGCCCACCTTTCTTAAGTCAGCTTTTATCATGTCGGCTTTCACGCCGCTGCCTGAGGGCAGGGTCACATCCAGCATTGCGGGCTTCTGCTGCATTATTCTCACCATCAGTCCTTTTCTTTTCAATGAATCGATCAGTTCTTTCTGCACTGTTAGCGGTATGTCCGGGTTGACCGGTCGTGATATGTCCTCGTTGTCCTCTTCATCGAATGGGCCGCCAAGGCCAAGGTATCTGGCTACCGAGGGTTTGATACTGTCTGATTGAAGAATTTGTGTAAGTAGTTTGCCTTCTGTTGCTCCCGCTTTTGCGATCCACCAACGGATCAGCGCAACCTCATTCTTTGTAAGTGGTGGCTTACCATCAGCCGGCATAAAATCCTCGTGGTCTGGATCCAGGGTAACCCGTTTGTAGAGTTCGCCCTCTTCCGGTTTGCCCGGCACCACCGCTGGCCCCGCTTTTCCACCTTTCAGCAAGCCCTTCAGCGTTTCAACGTTCAGGTTACCCTTCATCTTTCCATCCCGGTGGCATTGGGCGCATTTCTTTTCAAGTATGGGATGAACCACGTCTTCATAGATCATCGCATTCTCTACACTGTCTGGTTTCTTACGTTCTTGCTTCAGCAGCGTCTGTAATGTCAGGTAGTCATTGCCGTGAGTGAGGTTGGCGCCCTGGTGACCCGCGTAGCTGATGAGGCCTATCACCATCACCATTAGCATAGAAAATAATTTGCGGGGGATGCGCAATACCTTATCCCCGCCAGGTGTAGTGCTGTAAAACAAAAGACCAGCGATAACCGCAAGCAGTATTCCCGAAAACTGGTGATTTGAGAGCGTCTTTTTCTCGTAATCGCCCGACAGGGATAGAATATATCCAAAGGTGCAGGCGAGAACCGCCGCAATAAAGCCAAAGAAAAGAGTGATGGACACAGCCTGCCTGAGATGCGCGTATTTTGTTGAATAGGCCAGCAGGTCGAAGACCGTGGCCAGTAGAATAAAACCAATAGGAAGATGAACAACAAGCGGATGAAGACGACCCGAAAAAGTAAATATATCAAGCAAGGTCATGCCCGGGTTAATTTCACCGGTGGCGTTTTGTTCGCGTTCCACTGGCACACATACAAATTATGCTCGTCGTCCACGCAAACATCGTGGCCGTGCTGAAAAACGGCTGATTCATCCTGCAACACCGGTTGCAACGATCCATTTTTATACACTGGGGCCTTTCCGCCGGGGTTTGAGACATTTTTGTTGTCGTTGTCGAGTATGGTTACAAAGCCGGATGAATCAAATCTTTTGCCATTGGCATCCTTTGACCAGCAGACTCCGGCGTAGATATTCTTATCATGTACAACTGCACGGCAGACATACATACCAGGCATGTCTATGCGCTTTACAAATTTGCCATCAAGTGTGAAAACTTTAAAACAATTTTCTTCCCTCGATGTGCAAACCAGTCTTGCCCCTGCAGGATCACGTGTGTCGATGGCTACCCCATGCGCATTTTGCAGGTTGTGTTCCTTGTTGGCATTGTGGTGCCCGCCAAAATGCCTGATGTATTCACCTTTCCTGTTGTATTGTATGATGTAATCGGACCCATAACCATCTGCAACGTAGATATCACCATTTGGGGCAACCGCAGTTTCAGTTGGCTGGAATTTTTCATCGTCCTTGTAAATTCCGATCGTCCGGGGATGGCCGATGGCAAAAAGTAATTTTCCATCCAGTGTGGTCTTTACCACCTGACCGGCCTGAGCATCCCAGCCACCGGTTTTATTCTGGTAATAACCGCAATCGGTAATAAGCAAAAAATCTTCACCACCTTCCTTACTGATCGACAAGCCGTGGCCGCCGGGCCAGGCAGATCCCCAGTAATCAAGCAACTTGCCGGATTTGTCAAAGATGAGTATGTTATTTTGTGTGTTGTCTCCGAGCATGATCAACCTTCCTTTGCTGTCCTGCACCATCTCGTGGCAATCCAGCAGGGGATTGGAGTTTGCGCTGATCTTTGCCCAATTTTTGTCCACCTTGTAGGTGAATCCTCCCTGTCCTATAACTTGATCTTCAGGTTGTCTGTCTTTTTTCATAATGGCAAAACTTTTAATGGGTGTGGCGGCAACTGCAGCAGATGCCAGGCCTGTGTTTACAATAAAATTTCTTCTGGAAGTCATTTTGGATTTATTTATCAGCTCAGAATATCTCTCACAACCTTTCCATGCACATCTGTCAACCGGAACCTTCTCCCCTGGAGTTTATAAGTGAGGCGTTCATGATCTATACCCATGAGGTGAAGCAAGGTTGCCTGAAAGTCGTGCACATGTACCGGATCCTTTACAATATTATAACTAAAATCATCTGTTTGGCCATAACTCATGCCTGCCTTCACCCCCGCACCTGCCATCCACATGGTAAAGCACCTGGGATGGTGATCACGTCCATAGTCAGTGGGCGTCAGTTTGCCTTGTGAATATACGGTGCGGCCGAATTCTCCGCCCCAAACTACCAGGGTGTCTTCCAGCAAGCCCCTTCTTTTGAGATCCGTTACCAGTGCGGCCGTAGCCTGGTCGGTGGCCGCGCACTGCTCGATCATGCCGGAAGGCAGGCTGCCATGATGGTCCCAACCCTGGTGATAGAGCTGCACGAATTTTACGTCTTTCTCAAGCAGTTTGCGCGCGAGAAGGCAATTGGCGGCATAGGTGCCGGGATCACGACTGTCAGGGCCATACATTTCGAAAACATCGTTAGGCTCGTCAGCGATGCTCATCACTTCAGGCACGGATGTCTGCATCCTGTATGCCATTTCATACTGTGAGATTCGGGCCTCCACTTCGGGGTCGGCATAGGCGTCGTTCTGCAATTTATTCAGCTTCGACAGGTAGTTGAGCATTTCCTTGCGGTCTTCTCCGTCATAGCCCTCGGGGTTGTTTAGATAGAGCACAGGGTCCCTGCCCGCCCTGAACTGCACTCCCTGGTGTTCTGAAGGAAGAAAACCATTGCCCCAGAGCCGCGCGTAGAGCGGTTGATCTCTGCGGCCGTTTTTCGATACCAGCACGATAAAAGTTGGCAAATTATGGTTATCCGAACCAAGGCCATAACTTATCCAGGATCCAATGGATGGCCTTCCCGGCAGCTGATTTCCCGTTTGGAAAAATGTAATCGCCGGGTCGTGATTGATTTGTTCAGAGAATAATGATTTAACTATACAGAGGTCGTCTACCACCTTGGCGGTATGGGGCATCAGGTCACTTACCCAGGTTTCTGATTCGCCATACTGTTTGAACCTGGAAAATGAGGGAACCATCGGCAGTACGCTCTGATTGGCGCTCATGCCCGTAAGCCTTTGTCCTTTCCTCACCGAATCCGGAAGACTCTGACCGGCAAGGCTCACGAGTTTCGGTTTGTAATCAAAGGTCTCAAACTGCGAGGGACCTCCGGCCATAAAGAGATACACGATGCGTTTGGCTTTGGGTGCGAAGTGCGGGAGCGCCTGTAACATCTTTTGTTGAGCGTTGAGATCTGCCGTGGCGGCTGCATGCCTGGGCACGTCACCGAAAAGTTTGTCGCCAAAGATCGAACCCAGTGCAACGGCCCCGATACCCATGGAAGTTTTTGTCAGAAACTGTCTTCTGTCAAGTTGCTTGTTCAACGCATGAAGATCCGGTCTGTTTAGTCTGAAATTGTCTTCATGATCATGATGGTCGCACATGGTCTATCGTTTGGTTAATGAAGCGTCTGAATTCAAAATGGTGTTTGCCACTACCGCGTTCGCCGCAACTACCGCGGGATCCAGATGAGTATCGACATGGTATTGGCCGGTGTCCAGCCAACCTTTCTGTTTGCCCGGATGGGCTTTGAATTTTTTCAGCTCGTTTTGAAAAAGAGCCGTTAACAGGTCAAGTTCTTTTTGATCTGGTTTGAGGCCCGTGAGTTTTCTGTATGCATAAATAATGGCCTTGGTGTTGTCTTGTTCACGTGTCATTTGTTCGCCCATCACTTTTGATGCTTCCACGAAGGTTGGATCATTCAGCGTAACGAGTGCCTGTAGTGGTGTGTTCGTATTCTGTCTTCTCATAATGCAATAGCTCCGCGAGGAGGCATCAAAGGTGGAGAGAGTGGGGTTGGGCACCGAACGTTTTACAATCACATAAAGGCTGCGCCGGTACACAGCTTTGCCGGTATCGGGTGTATAGGAGGTATTGTTGATCTCCCATAGACCGGGTGGCTGATATGGTTTTACACTCCTGCCTCCTGTCTGCAGGTTGATCAGTCCGCTGGCCATTAAGGCATTGTCCCTGATCATTTCAGCGGTCAGGCGAAAAGATGGGCCGTGTGAAAGGAACCTGTTGTCCGGATCCTTTTCTATGGCTTCGGGACTGGCTTTTGAATCCTGGCGATAGGTTGCGGACATAACAATCGTCTTCACCAGCTTTTTCAGATTCCATCCTGATTCCATAAAATTAACCGCCAACCAGTCCATTAATTCGGGGTTGCTGGGCATCTCACCCTGGTTGCCAAAGTCCTCTGCAGTTTTGACGAGTCCGATGCCAAAAAAGCCTTGCCATATGCGATTCACCGCCACCCTCGCCGTCAACGGATTTTTCCGGTTGGTTGCCCACATGGCCAGTCCATACCTGTTTCCTGGAAGGTCCTTCGGGAATGAAAGTATGCTTGCGGGAGTGCCTGGATAAACTCGTTCTCCCGGCATGTCGTAATTGCCTCTTTTTAATAGGTAGGTAGGTTTTGGCGCAGACGTCTCCTGCATGATCATCAGTTCATCGATATTCTCTGTAGAATCGGAAAGTTTTTTACGAAGGCCTGATAACTCAAGTTGTTCTGAGCGAATCACGGGATCCACCGCAGTGAGATAATATGTTCTGAAGTCTTCTTTTTGTGCGGGATCAGTTTGCGACTTTCGAATCGCTTCAGCCCAGGTTGTCTTACCGGAGAGTATGGCAATTTCTAAAGGGCTGATCATTCTTTTGTACACCGCAATGTCGTCGGCGAGACCATTTTTCAGACCAGCGCCCCGCCACCAGCCGCCAATCTGCAGACCGGGCTGTTTTCCCCCGATGATTTGCGAGGGGTCCGCGAAAGTGATCTCCTTGGTGAGTTGATCGGTGACTGTTTCCATTGGTAACTCGTTACCATTTAAATAAAGCCGCAGCCCGGAGGCCCTGGAGGATCCGTCATAGGTGATTGTGAAATGTATCCATTTGTCTCTGGGAATATCGTTGGGTGAAGTTTTGGTGATAGCATTCGACGGTGCCACATGGGCCATGCCCAGTTCTGCCTTACCATTTTTGATGGCGAGGTAATATCCCCTGAAATTGTATAATCTTTCCGCCACGCATTTGTGGAGGATGACTCCGTCCTTTAGTTCGGCAGGAATATTAACGGATATGCCTACACTAAATGGTTCGGATCGTTTGAATATGCCCGTCGGTCCGAGATCGAGCCAGTCATCACCATTCAGCCTGATGGCTTTGCCACCATGGGTGTCGATGAGATCAGGATCTCCTGCGGGCGCACCTGATTCGCGGACCATCGCACCCCGTAACCGGCGGTTGTTGTCGGCCTGCAGGTTGGCCCGGTCGAAACTAAACTTCGCAGTTAACCCGTTTTCAGGGATTTTTGAGGACAGCAGTTCGCGGTATCCGCGCGAAGCCATCCATTTGGTGAACCTGCCGTCTGCTGATTTGCGTTCAGCCTTGATTTTTTCTTCCTGGTCATTGATCTGATCATTGATCATTCCCAGAATTTTTTCTTTCTGCGCGTCAGGCAACAGGAGCGTCGGTGAGGGCATGGCGTCATCGAAGGAGATCTGGCCGGCTTCTTTCACATTGTTAAAGAAGCTGTACAGTTCATAATAATTTTTTTGGGTGATGGGGTCATACTTATGGTCATGGCATTTTGCGCATCCCACTGATAGCCCGATCACCGCATCACCAAAAGTATTGGTTCGGTCAACCACATATTCCGACTGGTACTCCTCCTCTATGATACCCCCTTCCATGTTCTGCTGGTGGTTCCTGTTAAACGCAGTGGCGATAAGCATTTCACGGGAAGGATTGGGCATCAGGTCACCCGCGAGCTGCCATTGCAAAAAGCGGTCATAGGGCATATTTTTATTGAATGCTTTTATTACCCAGTCGCGGTAGGGCGACATATCGCGTATACGGTCAACGGTATAACCGTGTGAGTCGGCGAAGCGCGCGGCGTCCAGCCAGTCGACGGCCATCCTTTCTCCGAAGTGAGGTGAGGCAAGCAGGTTGTTGACCTGTTTTTCGTATGCCTGGGGAGAGCTGTCGTTCAGGAAACTGTCGATCTGCGAAATAGTGGGTGGAAGGCCCGTAAGGTCAAAAAAGAGGCGGCGCAAAAGCAATTCTTTTCCGGCTTCGCCAGAAGGTTTGAGTTTTTTAGCCAGGAGTTTATTCAGTACGAAATGATCGATGGGATTGCGTGCCGTAGAGTTTTTATTCTTCAATTCAGGCACAGCGGGTTTCCCGGGGGCAACGAATGCCCAATGCGGTTTGTACTTGGCGCCATCGCTGATCCAGCGCAGCAGGACGGCCTTCTCTCTTGCGTTGAGGCTGAGATGCGACTTTGGTGTGGGCATCATGTACTTGGGGTCGTTGGAAATGATGCGGTGATAGAGTTCGCTGTTGTCGAGGTTGCCGGGGTCGATGGCTACCTTGCCTTTGTCTTCTGGCAATTCGGCATAAGCTGAATTTTGTTGGTCAAGTCTGAGCCCTGCCTTCTGTTTGGCCTTGTCGGGGCCATGGCAGGCAAAGCATTTGTCGGACAGTATGGGTTTGACATCAACATTGTAGTCGGGAGATTCATCGATGGAGGCATAGGCTTCTGCTACCTCGGCGGGCATGGCGGGTCGGCCGGATTTGAAGTAAAGAACCGAAACGATAAACAATACAAATAAAGAAAGAACAATGAATGTTTTTCTCATCAGGACAATGCGTTGAGGTGAAGCGCTATCCGAAGTTAGGTAACTCTGATCGTGGATATTTACAGAAAAACCGCCAAAAATAATACAAATCCGACAGGGTATTTTGCAAAAAGAGCATCGGCCACATGGCAGAAATCGATAGCTTTCGGGTTGTTGACCATTGCCTATACCAGACGTCATAGATTATGAACAAGAGTATCTTTAGATCCTCATTTGTCCTGTTGAATACTGATTTTGTGAAACTTGACCACAACTGGGATTACAAGAATATCACCAGCACTTTTTACCGGATGTATTTTATTGATGAAGGCAAGGGGACCCTGTACAACTCTGCGGAAAAAGTTGACCTGGAAGCCGGCTTCATCTACCTGATCCCAAGTTTTACAACCTGTAATTATTTTTGCGATCAGTTCCTGAGCCAGTATTACATTTCTTTTATCGAAGAATCGGCTGATGGATATTCTCTGTTTTCTGCAAATCGGAAATTATTCAAACTGCCAGCTGTTGCTGAGGACCGGGTCAATTTCCAGAGGATATTGGCACTAAATCCAAACAGGGCACTGACCTTTTCGTATAACCCACAGGTTTATGAAAAAGAATCTGTCTTGAGAAGTTACTATGAACTCAACAACCTGATGCATGCGTCTTCATTCCTGGAAACCAGTGGCATCCTGTTGCAGCTTCTTTCGAGGTTCCTCGCGCCTGAGGTTTTTGCGGGGCATGCGAGACAGCATATTCATTCGAAGATTTCGGAAGCGATTGATTACATACAGACACATCTGGAGGAGACCCTTACTGTTGAAAAACTGGCCGGAAGGGCAGCGCACAGCACAGATTATTTTTCCAGATTGTTTATTGAAAACACCGGTCAACGGCCGTTGTCATTTATTCAGTCGAAGCGTATTGAAAGAGCACAGTTATTGTTGTCGAGTACGAATCTGCCTTTCAATCAAATCGCACAGAAAACGGGCTTTGTAAGCGTATCATATTTCTCCAGGGTGTTCAGGCAAGTGACCGGACAAACTCCAGGGACTTATAAGAGAGCGGCTTTGAACGTGAACAATGAAACAGAACACAAATCCGCGGGGAAAGCCGAAAGCGAAGGATGAATCCGATGGCTCTACGCTCTCCGCTCTGACTTTCGCTCTCCGCACTCCGCACTCCGCTCTGATTCTTGCTCCTCTTATTTCTTATGCAGAATAGCCAGCTCTTTTATTGCATCGTATGCCGTTTTGATATTAAATTCGTTCAGTACGTCAGCGATCTTTAGATCTTTGTCGAGGCTTTCAAAGATTGCCCATTCCTCTTCGCTAAAAGTATTGAGTTTGATTCTATCACCATACTTGCGTAAAATATCGGGAAACATACTCACGGCAGGCCAAGCCAAAACAAATACCTTTTCAAGGTTGATGGAACTGCATGCCCAGCTCTGCCATCTGCCTGTCTGCGAGATAACTTCTCCGGTGATATCGCATATCTTACTGGAATCTTTTTGAGTGCTGGTGATGACATAAACCTGGTGACGCCATGCTCTGCTATTTATTTCCCGTCCAGCGCTATAAGCCGAGGGCCAGAAAATAATTTGGGCACCGTTGTCTTTTAGATGATTCCAGCCGTCATCATATTTTATGTCAAAGCATATTTGGATTCCTATTTTCCCAAAGTCTGTTTGAAATACAGGGGGAGGAGTTTTTCCTGGCTTGATTCCCATTTTCATTTCCTCAGCGGCTGGTCTGTTTTTATGATATTCTCCAATTACTTTTCCTTGTCTGTCGATTAATACGGCCGATATGTAAATATTTCCACCTGAAAGGGAGTAAGTGGGACAAATTACATAACACTTATGTTTGGCGGCAAAATTTAGAAACGGAGTAACAACGGTACCGGGAACTTTCTCCGCCACATCCTGAAGCTGATACCTGAAATTGGGTATGTGAGCAAAAGCGAATATCTCCGGCAAACAAATAATATCAGGTTTACAGCGAGCCATGTCTTCCATTTTAGCAAGCACCTGCTGGATCATATCCTGGGTATTGGGGGCAGTGAGATCCGCTATTGAAATGGTGCCGACAGTAACTGCATGTGGTAACTTAACGAGATCTTTTTTTTCACTTTCTTTTTCGGGTAAGTAGTTCGGCACGCCAAGAGCACCTACGCCCAATGATGCGTCTCCCAGGAATTTTCTGCGCGATATATCGGATGACATATTGGTTTTGATTCTGAATTTAAGTTTTTTTTCTGACTATGCTCGCTGCGTGAGAGAACGTCCGCGCGGGTTTCACGCGAAGTAAATGAGCCCGTGGCCGGTGCTGTTTCGCCTGAAAAGAACGGATAAGTTCTATAGTAGCTTTTCTCTGGAGTAGAGTGACACCTTCTTCCTTTTTTTTTGGAAAAAAAAGGAAGCGAAAAAAAACTGCGGCTGTCGTAGTAAAGACTAAAAAACCAGTGCCTGTGCCTGAAGAAAAACAAGTCACAACTGAAGAATATAGCCAGGCTGAGGTAGGACTTACGGGCTAAGAATAAGTCCGGGCAGGGCGATCATCTGTTTTTCTTCTTTCGGCTTCGGCGACTGGTTTTTTTTAACGCCTTTCCTACGAAGGCCGGAATACAATGAAAGAGGAAGAAGAAGGGGAATGGGGAGAAACAGAACGAAGAGCGCGTTGAACTTAGCGCAAAGTATATGAATCCCTGGCCGGTGCTGTTCCGCCTGAAAAGATCGGGTAAGTTCTATAGAAGACCCCAAGAAAGCGCAAAGGCGCAAACTGTTCCTGTTCCTGTTCCTGTTTCTGTTTCTGTTCCTGTTTCTGTTTCTGTGTACTGAAATGGGATCTGCTTTAAGAAATTCGCCTAAAAATTATTCTTGATATAAGTTGCGCATCCCTGCATAACGGTTGGGTCAGATTCCATCTCAACAAAAATATATTTCACGCCACCGACCTTAACTGCTTCGAAAAAATCTTTCCAGTCAACGATGCCTGTACCCATAACCACTTCCTTTTTATGATCTGAAGGATCATAATCCTGAAGGTGCGCCGAAATAAAACGGCCTGGGAATTTGCGAAAATAATCCTGGGCCTTATAACCTGAAGTAATTGCAGCTACCTGGAACTGCATTTTGACTAATGAAGGGTTCAGGTGTTCAAGCATAATATCATATTGCGGACGACCATTGAATTTTTCGTCAAACTCACCGTTATGGTTATGATATCCCGCAATCATGCCGCCCTTCTTTACCATATCGCCCACATGGTTCATCTGGTCGCAACGTTTCTTTACCTCATCTTCAGTTTTGGCACTAAGTCCACCAGAACAGACCATATTTTTCAAACCTAATTGGTTTGCGAATTCAATACGTTCAACCAGGCTTTTATCGTCGGTAATCTCTTTCCATGTGAAATGGCAACTGGTTGTCTGGAGTCCGGAATCATTGGTAATTTTTTTTAGCTCTTTACCGGAGTATTTGTCGAGTGGAGCGAAAGGCCCCTGGTATCCTTTTGGACTACACCATTCTATATTTTCGTAACCGTAGCTTGCCAGGCGTTTCATTGTCTCTTCTGGTTTTTGACCAATCACGTCGCGGTATACGTATGACTGAAAGCCGAGCGGCATATTAATGGCTTTCCCTTTCGCCATAGCAAGAAGTCCCGCAGGTATCGAACTGAGAAATCCGGACCCAGCGACTCCTGCAGCGGCATTCCCTAAAAAAGATCTTCTGTTCATAATAATGAGATTGATACCGAATAAAGTTATTTCTTTTTCTTTACCATTCATTGAGCGAACCCGGTGCAACTCTCAGTCCACCCTACATTGCTAAATCAAAAGATCATAAAAAAAGGAATCATAACCAAATTGATGTGTGCCTAATGTTCACTCCCCTACATTGCAGATTTGTATAGCGAACCCAGACGAAGTAAAAATCGAAACTATCAATTTCACTTAATAATTCTGATTTGGTGTGGAGAATACCGGAGTCGAACCGGTGACCTCTTGCATGCCATGCAAGCGCTCTAGCCAACTGAGCTAATTCCCCAAAGGGCTGCAAATATAATCATTCACCCCATATCTCATCCTCACCTTTCAGCCATCTTTTTACTTGCGATGTGGTTACTGATTTTGGCCGCTCCAGGGGCAGGCTCAGCGCACGATCCCAGATCAGGCTGGCAAGCACGCCCAGTGCCCTGCTTACACCGAAAAGAACCGTGTAAAATTCATATTCCTTCATCCCGTAATGCACCAGCAATGCACCACTGTGTGCATCAACATTCGGCCAGGGGTTTTTCACCTTTCCAAGCGACTGCAGGATGGGCGGCACCACCTCATAAACCGTTCCACACGGTCTGAACCAGCGGATCATCGGGCATGTGTTTTTTTCCAAATTCCATCTGGGCTGTGAACCGCGGATCGGTTTTCCTCAACACCGCATGGCCATATCCCGGCACCACTTTTCCTTCGCTCAGTGTTTTCTCCACATATTCAGCGATCTGTTCTTTGGTTGGCGATTCGTTCTTCAATTCTTCCCTCATTTCAAATATCCATTTGATCACTTCCTGGTTGGCAAGGCCGTGAAGGGGACCTGCAAGACCCGCTCATGCCCGCTGCCAGGCACATAATAAGGATCGCTCAGCGCTGAGCCCACGAGATGCGTGGTATGTGCCGAAACATTCCCACCCTCATGATCGGCATGAATGGTCATGTACAAACGCATCAGTTCCTTGAAGCTTTCGTCGCTGTATCCGAGCATGTGCGCAAGATTGCCCGCCCAGTCGAGCAGACCATTTGGATGAATATGATCGATTGTTTTTGTATTTTCTGCGGTATATATAAGCGGCAACCCTTGGCAGCCGGGCAATCAGGTCCATTGCATCATCAAAGGCTGCTTCCCAGTAATCTTTCTTATTCATCCCTTCTGCGTATCGCTTGGCAAAATTGCTTTCGGTCTGCAGTGCCATGATGGCACCTACAAACATGGTCATGGGATGTGCTTTCAACGGGAAATGCATCGATCACATCAAAAACATGATTGGGCACATGCGACCTGCGCTGCCATACCGAGGTCACATGCGCCACATCTTCTTCAGTGGGCAGTTCGCCAATCAGCATTAGATAAAACAATCCTTCCGGCAGTGGTTCGCGTGCCGCCCTTGGCCTTGGGTAATTTTTCCTGCAGTTCAGGAATCGAATATCCACGGAAACGGATTCCTTCCTGGGCATCGAGCAGGGAGGTTTCTGTAACCAGACCTGTAATGCCACGCATTCCCTGGTATACCTGGGAAAGTTGAACTTCACCAATTATCTTCTTACCGTGCTCCTTTATAAGCTCCCTCATCTCTGCCGCTGCCGCCTCCGCTTTCGCCTTGAACCTGTCTTTGATAATTCCCATTTTTCATTATTGTTTAATCCTGCTTATAAAATGGAGGTAGTGGTAAGATGATTCAGCGAAAGGACGTCAAAATTACTTAATTACGACCCCTGAAATTTTGATATAAAGAATTAAAAAATGTTTATTTAGGGGCGCGCCGATACAAATAACACGGCTACAATGCTGAAGATAAAATTCGGCATCCAGGCAGCCAGCATGGGGTGGAGATTTCCTTTGGTTGAAAATGTCAACGAAAACTTATCCATCACTATAAAAACTGCCGCCAGTATGATGCCCATGGCGATGTGCAAACCGCTTCCTCCGCTCGTTTTCCTCGAGGCGATCACAGCGCCCATCAGAGTAAGGATGAGCACAGAAACCGGTGTGGCATCCCTTCGATATCGCTCCACGCGGTAATCATTCAACCCCTCGGAACCACGGGATTGCTTCGAGCTTTATGATATCTATTCAGTTCGCGGGTGGTCATTTTATCCTTGAGGTATTTGTCCGAGTCGAATCTCATCCGGTTTCACAAGAAGGCTGATCGTGCGTGTTGGCGTAGAAGTTATCTTTTCATTCATCCCATCGATATCGTCCTTTCAACAACCCGTTCGAGTTTCCAGTCTTTTTTGCCGTGTCCCATTTCATCGACTGCGCCCGAAGATTATAAATCACCGTCGAGCCCTTCAGCCTGTTCATAAAAAATCCACCATATGCAGTTTTAGTAGTCGTGTCGTAATTCCTCAGACCGGCATAAGTATTTGAATCCACCCTGATATAAAAATTTGTACCCTTGAGCAGGTATTGCCCCACCTCATATGAACTCTTGCTGTCGATATAGGTCGACTGAAAATTTGCCCTCAGCACATTGGCCTTCGGGATAAGATACTGGGTCGCATACCAGAATATCCCGCCCAGGAATAAAGCACCAAGTAGATAGGGACGAAGTATGCGGTTGAATTTTATCCCTCCCGCAAGCATGGCCACAATCTCTGACCTGCCCGCCATTTTTGAAGTGAACATGATCACCGCAATGAATACCATCAGTGGAAATATCATCGAGATGATGAATGGTATGAAGCCAGCAAAATATTTGGTGAGTATATAGTATGCAGACTTGCCCGATTTAACAAAATCATCGGCTTTCTCGCTGAAATCCACCACGCCGGCTATCGCTGACATGATCAGCACCATGAAAACCGTTGTGGAAATCATTTTACGGATTATGTACCAATCGATAATTTTGAACATAGGCTGTAACGGTCAAAAGTAATTGAAAACTTTATACCTTCCTTTTATGCGAGTACCAGTGACCATTATTACCATGTTAATTGTTCTTTCCGGAGCCGCACAGGATAGTTCATTGTACAGATACTCACGATTCATCAGCAATGGCGACACCCTCAATTACCGGTTAATGTACCCTGACCGCTATGATGTAAACAAAAAATATCCTGTTGTATTATTTCTCCACGGAGTGGGTGAAAGGGGCAATGACAATGAAGCCCAGTTGAAATGGGGTGGAACTCTTTTCTCCGACTCCACTAACCGAACAAAATTTCCGGCCTTTGTGATCTTCCCTCAATGCGCAAACGAAGACTTTTGGGCGAACATGTCAATGGACAACTCAAAGAAAGATTCCCTGGGGGTCTATGTATACCATTCAAACCGGCCCTTCAATCCTTCTCTGGGTCTTGTTTCCAAACTGATCGACTCCTTTGCGCGAACACCACAGGTAGATAGCTCCAGATTTTATCTCGGCGGACTTTCAATGGGTGGGATGGGAACATTTGAACTCCTCTGGCGAAAGCCAAAGTTTTTTGCCGCTGCGATAGCTATTTGCGGTGGCGGAGATCCCGGGCAGGTAAAACGTTATGCAAATAAATTTCCGATCTGGATCTTTCATGGAGGCAGCGACTTTCTGGTTCCGGCATCGGGGTCGAGGTTAATGGTCAAAAGCTTAAAAGCCGCTGGTGCGAAGGTGACCTACACGGAATACCCGGGAGTAGGCCACGACAGCTGGAAGAATGCATTCAGGGAACCCACGTTGCTTGATTGGCTCTTTGCCCAGAAAAAATAAGAGGGATGCCTAGAGCCTTGTTTTCAAAACTTCCACCTGGCTATTCTTCCATACGGGAAAATCTCCTTCAATGATGTGTTTTCTTGATTCAGTTACCAGGTGTAGGTAGAAGGCCAGGTTGTGGACACTGGCGATAGTAAGGCCCAGCAGTTCTTTTGACTTCATCAGGTGACGCAGGTAGGCCTTGCTGTAAAAATTGCTCACCGGACTGTCAAACCCTTGATCAACGGGCGAAAAATCCTTCTCCCATTTCTTGTTGTCGATATTGATCACACCGGCAGTGGTGAAGATCATGCCATTTCTCCCATTGCGCGTAGGCATCACGCAGTCGAACATGTCAATGCCTAAGCTAATGCATTCAAGAATATTCCAGGGTGTGCCAACACCCATGAGGTATCGTGGTTTTTCCGCGGGCAGGTGCTCACAGCAAAGTGCGGTGAGCTCGTACATCTTCTCTTCCGGTTCACCTACGCTCAGTCCGCCGATCGCATTTCCCGTTGCTCCCATTGATGCTACTTTCTCGCAGGACAGTTTTCTTAAATCCGGATAGGTACCCCCCTGAACAATCGGAAACAGGTTCTGATCATAACCATAGTTTGGCTCAGTGCGATTGAACTGAACAAAACATCTTTCCAGCCATCGGTGCGTAAGGTCCATCGACTTGCTGGCATAGTCAAAGTCACATGGATATGGCGGACATTCATCGAATGCCATAATTATGTCGGCGCCGATGCTCCTTTGAATATCAATCACGGATTCGGGAGTGAACAAATGCCTGGAACCGTCGATATGGGATTGAAAGGTGACGCCGTCCTCGGCTATTTTTCTTGTGCCGGCCAGGGAAAAAACCTGGTAACCACCACTGTCCGTGAGTATGGGCTTCTGCCAGCCGCTGAAGCGATGCAAGCCACCGGCGGCTTCAATGACCCCCAGCGAAGGCCTGAGATAAAGGTGATAGGTGTTGCCGAGGATGATCTGCGCCCTGATATCAGAAACAAGTTGTTGCTGGGTAACCGCTTTTACTGATCCGGCGGTTCCCACCGGCATGAAGATTGGTGTCAGGACGTCGCCATGATCAGTGGTCATCTTTCCCGCCCTCGCTTTTCCACTGGTATGGGTCAGTTCGAATTTCAGACTCGGCATGTCGCAAGATAGTCAGTTTCACCGACCCCGAAACCGCCCGAACGCGCTATCTCATGGAGTTCTGCTCTCATATTTCCCGATGCTGCTTATCTTCGCGGCCTTATGGAAAATAAGCTGAACAACGAGATCGTGATGAGCGGCATCCGTAGCACAGGTTTGCTTCATCTCGGCAATTACTTCGGCGCAATAAAGAATTATGTGCGGCTGCAGGATGCCTATTCGTGCTTTTTCATGGTGGCCGATCTTCATTCACTTACCACGCACCCCGATACCAGGGAACTGTCAACCAATGTGCGCCGGGTGATCGCGGAATACCTCGCTTCCGGCCTCGACCCCGACCGCTCGGTCCTGTATTGTCAGAGTCATGTACCAGAAACCGCGGAACTTTACCTATTCCTGAACATGCTTGCATACAAAGGTGAACTCGAGAAAACTGCCACGTTCAAAGACAAAGTTCGTCAGCACCCGGAAAATATAAACGCGGGTCTGCTTACTTATCCCGTATTGCAGGCGGCTGACATACTGCTTCACCGCGCGCACCTCGTACCAGTGGGTAAGGACCAGGAACAGCACCTGGAAATGTCAAGAAACTTTGCAAACAGATTCAATCATCGCTACGGGGAGGTATTCCCCGAACCAAAGGCTTTCAATTTTGGAAATGAACTCATAAAGGTGCCTGCCCTCGATGGCACAGGCAAAATGAGCAAGAGCCAAAATCAGTACGCTACTATCTACCTCTCGGATGATGATGAACTAATCAGAAAGAAATTGAAAAAGGCCAAGACAGATGTCGTTCCAGCCACTCCAAATGCCGTCAAGCCTGAGGCAATAGAAAACCTTTTCCAGCTGCTGGCACTGGTCTCCACACCGGAAACAGTGAAAAAATTTGAGACCGACTTCAACAACTGTACGATCCGATATGGTGATCTGAAAGATCAACTCGCGGACGATATGATCCGTTTCATAGCACCCATCCGTGAGAAATCCGCAGCCATGCTGGAAGACAGGGACTATCTGAACAGTGTGATGCGAAAAGGTGCAGAGAAAGCCCGCGAAAGTGCAGCAACCACACTCACCCTTACAAAAAAGTCCATGGGGCTCGATTATTATTAAGGGCAATGAAGATTTGAATTATATTTATTCTACTCCGCAACCGCGGCAAACCGAATCCCCCCTGCCAGCAGGGTTAAAATGGAATAATGGCAAAAAGCAAAAAACCAAAACATATCGCGGTTGCGGGAAATATCGGCGCCGGCAAAACCACCCTTACCGAATTGCTCAGCAAACACTATCGCTGGATCCCACAGTTCGAAGACGTGGACCACAATCCCTATCTTTTTGACTTTTATGAGGACATGCCACGCTGGAGTTTCAACCTGCAGATCTATTTTCTTAATGTAAGGCTGAACTCATTGCTCGACATCCAGCGCGGAACCGAAACAGTTATCCAGGACAGAACGATATACGAGGATGCCCAAATCTTCGCTCCTAATCTTCATGAAATGGGGTTGATGGGAAAAAGGGACTTCGATAATTATTTTGCTTTTTTTGAAACCCTGCGATCGATGGTCCAGCCACCCGATCTGCTGATCTATCTGAAAGGTTCGGTGCCCACGCTTGTGGCGCAGATCCAGAAAAGAGGCCGCGAGTATGAAGAGAACATCCGGCTGGATTATCTGAAAAGATTGAACGACTTCTACAACAAGTGGATAGAATCCTATCGTGAAGGGCCTTTACTCGTGATTGATATCGACAAGAACAAATTCGGAGAAAGCGATGAACACCTCGGTGAAATCATCCGAAAGATCGATTCAACACTCTATGGTTTATTTTAATTCTTTTGATTGTCCGCCGTAATTGGCAAAGGCCTCATTGTCTTTGAGCATGCCCGCAATCTTGAGGTCCCACTGCCGTTGCATCGCCGTGTCCAGTGAATGATTCGTCAGTTGGTCATATTGCTGTTGTGATTCTACGTGAGCGCGCATCACCCTGTCGTAAATTTCATTGATGTCTTTGCTTACCGTTTTTTCTTTGAATTCATATGCTTCCAGTTGACGGTGCAGCACCCGGGCATGCCATTCCGCGATGTCAAAATGACCCTGCTCGTGATTCAGAATATATGCGTTCTTAATCCTCACCCAGGATAATGTCTTATTAAACCTGCATTTGATGGCATGGGTAAGTCCTGTGCGGTTGTAACCAAATTCAATGTTAATGCTGCTGCTGGTTAGCGCGGCATTTCGGGAAGCCGGGTCGGGCTTGCCCTTAAAATCTGACCATACCAGTTTGCGTGAACTGGTCCAGTCGATCAGGTTATCATTCACAGTTGTGGATGACAGGGCGGAAAGTATTATGAGCAGCAGTTTCTGTATCATGCGAATCAAACAACGTTCAAAATTATCGTTTTGGTAAAATCCGAACAATATTTAACAAAGCCTATTTTTGCAGCCGATATGAAACACCTTCCTTTGGATCCTGGTATATTCATCCAGAACCGCAAAAGATTTGTAGAACGGCTGAAGCCTTCATCCATTGCCATTTTCAACAGCAATGACGAAGTGCCATCAAATGCCGATGCCGTCTACAGATTTGAGCAGAATTCAGACCTCTACTGGCTTACAGGGATCATGCAGGAAGACACCATGCTCATCCTCTATCCTGACAATCCCGAAGAAAAATACAGAGAAGTGTTGGTGCTGTTGAGGCCGAATGAACTCAAGGAGAAATGGGATGGCAGAAGACTGAGGGCCGATGAAGCCCGGAAGCTCTCCGGCATTCAGACGGTTATCTGGCTCGATGTACTCGACACCAGCCTGCAGACCTGGATCCATTCTGCGGAAATCATCTACCTGAATTCAAATGAAAATGACCGTCGTTCCAGCAGGATACCTTCACGCGACTACCGCTACATCAGGGATTCCAAGAGAAGATTCCCCCTGCATAAATATGAAAGAAGTGCTGTATTGCTAAGGGAACTCCGGGGTGTAAAAACCGCAGCCGAGATCGATGTTGTGAGGCAGGCGATCGACATCACACACAAGACCTTTGACCGGCTTTTGAAATTTATTCGCCCAGGTGTGATGGAATACGAAATTGAAGCAGAGATCCTGCATTCATTTTTGTCAAATAGAGCCAGTGGTGAGGCCTATAACAGTATCATCGCTTCGGGTGACCGTGCCAGAACGCTGCACTATGTGTTCAACAACCAGGAATGCCTGGATGGCGAACTGATATTGATGGATTTTGGCGCATCTTATGGCGGATACAATGCCGATCTCACCCGCACTGTTCCCGTAAACGGAAAATTCAGCAAAAGACAGGCTGAAGTGTACAATGCCTGCCTGCATCTCCACAACTTTGCCAAGAGTCTTTTAAAGCCGGGCATATCCCTGGTAGATTACACCGATCTTGTAGGCATTGAGGCAGGTAAAACCTTTGTGAAGATCGGCTTGCTTAAAGAGCAGGATCTGAAAAATGAAGACCGCGAGAACAGGGCCTATAAAAAATTCCTGTATCACGGCATCTCCCATCACCTGGGCATTGATGTCCATGACCTGGGAACCAGAACCGGACCCTTGCAACCGGGTATGCTGGTAACCGTTGAGCCGGGTATCTATATCGAAGATGAAAAAATGGGCGTACGCATTGAAAACAATGTTTGGATAACGAAAACTGGCAATGAGGACCTGATGTCAAAGATTCCGGTCACTGTTGAAGAGATTGAAAGCCTGATGAAAAAATAAGCAATGAAGCAAATTCCCAATCTCTTCACCCTGTTGAATCTGGTCTTCGGATTCATGGCCATAATTTGCATCCTGCAGACCGGCGAGATGTTTGTCACACAGAATGATGACAGCTGGCTGCCACAATTGCCAGAAAGGATCTGGCTTGGATCACTGTTTATCGGACTTGCGGCAATCGTAGATTTTCTCGATGGTTTTATTGCCCGGCTGTTCAAAGCCAGCTCCGAAATGGGCCGACAACTGGACTCGCTCGCCGACATCGTTAGCTTCGGCGTAGCCCCCGGACTCATCCTTTATCAGTTGCTGCGCCTTAGTTATATGCAGGAATCCGATGGCATCGACACCCCGTTGGTGCTGTTATTGCCCGCCGTGTTCTTTCCCTGTGCAGGCGCCTGGCGGCTCGCGAGATTCAATATCACCGACAGCAATTCTAATGGGTTTACGGGCGTTCCCATTCCTGCAGCAGGACTGGTGGTGGCTTCCCTGCCCTTGATCCTTTTCTATGATCAGTTCAATGCCTCTGTGCTCCTACTCAACAAATGGTTTCTTTACCTGGTCATCGTCCTGCTGAGTTTGTTGATGGTGAGCCGATGGAAATTTATGTCGATGAAATTCACCAGCAAAACCATAAAGGGAAACCTGCCAAAGATCATCCTTGCGGCCGCTGCTGTTATCAGCGCGCTATTATTACAATGGCTGGCGGTGCCGCTGGTTTTTGTACTTTACATCCTCATTTCAGTTACAACGAAAAAAACTCTTCAATGACTTACACCGTTCAGGTAAAAGTGATGCCGCTGAAAGAATTGCTGGATCCACAGGGAAAAGCCGTGATGGGCGGATTACTGAATCTGGGACTGCCCGATGTCACCGACGTTCGGGTGGGCAAAAACATCCAGTTGCAGGTAGAAGCCGACTCCGAGGAAAAAGCAAAAACCATTGCCGAAGAAGCTTCCAGGAAATTACTCGCCAACGAAGTGATGGAATATTTTGAAGTGGAAGTAAAAAACTGATGTGCTCTACCTCGTTCCCACTCCGATCGGCAATCTGAAGGACATCACCCTCAGGGCAATAGAAGTACTGAACGGCGTCGACCTCATCCTGGCAGAAGACACCCGCACCTCGTCCAAACTGCTCAATCATCTCGGCATACACCGGCCACTCACCCCATTTCACCAGCATAATGAACACCAGGTGCTTACCCACCTCCTGGATCAATTGAAGAATGGCAAGAAGATGGCCTTGATTTCCGATGCCGGTTCACCAGGCATCTCCGACCCTGGCTTTCTGTTGGTGAGAGCTTGCATAAAGAATAATATCTCAATCGAATCGTTGCCCGGTCCTACAGCCCTCATACCCGCGCTGATCAACAGCGGCCTGCCCGCGTCCCGGTTTTGTTTCGAAGGTTTTCCACCACTAAAAAAAGGAAGGCAAACTTTTTTCACTGCCCTGGCCAAAGAGGAACGGACAATCATTCTTTATGAATCTCCCATGCGCCTGTTACGAACGCTGAAGGACCTGATCACCTATTTTGGTCCTCTACGGCAGGCCAGTGTCAGCCGCGAACTCACCAAGATTTTCGAGGAAACCTTCCGCGGCACCCTGGAACAGATCCATGAACATTTCAGCATGAAAGCCGTGAAGGGCGAAATTGTGATCGTGATCGCCGGAACGGATTATACCTCCGAGAATTAAGAATTGTATTAAATTTCATTATATGAGCATGCGTTGTGTCTGTTGGGTTTTCAGCCTCCTCATTGGTATTCCTGTTTTCGGGCAGGAACAAAAAACCTATTGCAATCCAATCAATCTTGATTATGGGTACACCCCCATTCCTAATTTTAGCCAATGGGGCGCGCATCGGGCAACGGCCGACCCCGTGATCGTCACATATAAGGGTGACTATTATCTTTTTTCCACCAACCAGTGGGGGTATTGGTGGAGCTCCGACATGCTCGACTGGCATTTCATCTCCAAAAAATTCCTCCGCCCCTGGAACAGCGGGTACGATGAATTGTGCGCACCGGCCGTTGGCGTGATCGGCGATACCATGATCGTGTTCGGGTCGACCTATACCAACAATTTTACTTTGTGGATGAGCACCGATCCCAAATCCAATCAGTGGAAGCCGCTGCTTGATTCCTTTGAGATCGGTGGCTGGGATCCCGCCTTTTTTACCGATGATGATGGACGGCTCTACATGTATAATGGAAGTAGCAACCGTTATCCGCTTTATGGAATAGAACTCAACCGCAAGACATTTCAGCCCATTGGCACAAGGAAGGAAATGTATATGCTGGAGGACTGGCGCTATGGCTGGCAGCGATTTGGCGAATACCTGGACAATACCTTCCTGGATCCCTTTATTGAAGGAGCCACGATGACAAAGCATGGTGGCAAATACTACCTGCAATATGGTGCTCCCGGCACAGAATTCAGCGGTTATGGCGATGGGGTTGTTGTTGGAGACAATCCACTCGGTCCCTTCACGCCGCAACCGGACCCACTTAGTTATAAACCCGGCGGTTTTGCCAGGGGAGCCGGTCATGGATCTACATTCCAGGACAAATGGAAGAACTACTGGCATGTAGCCACCATTGCTATTTCAGTCAAAAACAATTTCGAGCGCAGAAACGGCATCTGGCCGGCCGGCTTTGACAAAGACGGCATAATGTATTGCAACGCAGCCTTTGGCGACTATCCTCATTTCCTGCCTGCTGCCCAAACTGATTCAGGCCATGGGCGTTTTACCGGATGGATGTTGCTGAATTACAACAAACCCGTGACTGTTTCCAGCACTCTCGGTAGTTTTTCCGCCAACAACGCGGTGGATGAGTCGATCAAGACCTATTGGAGCGCAAAAACAGGCGAAAAGGGAGAATGGATCCAGACCGACCTTGGTGATCCCGCAACAATCCGGGCCGTCCAGGTAAACTATGCCGACCAGGATGCCACCTTCCTGGGCAAACAGGAAGGTCTCTATCATCAATATGTTCTTTACTATTCTCTTGACGGGAAGAAGTGGAAAGTGCTGACAGACAAGAGGAACAACAAAAAAGACGTCCCGCACGACTACATCGAACTCAGTCAGCCGGTAAGGGCCCGGTTCGTGAAACTGGAGAATGTCCGGATGCCGGGCGGTAAATTTGCAATCAGTGGTCTGAGGGTGTTTGGAAAGGGTGAAGGCAGTCTGCCTGCCCCGGTCAGGGATCTCGTAGTGCTCAGGACCGAGAAGGACAAGAGAAGTGCCTGGCTGAAATGGCGTCCCACAGCGGATGCCTATGCATGTAACGTCTATTATGGCACCGCTCCGGATAAACTGTATACCTGTGTTATGGTCCACTCGACCAATGAATATTACTTAAAAACGATGGACAGGCAGAGCACCTATTATTTCAGTATCGAGGCGGTGAATGAAAACGGGGTATCGGTAAGAACGAAACCTGCTAAAGTTGAGTAAAATCTGAACTTTAAATACGAAATTTGGACTGTTTATTGATAATATCGCATAGAATCCTAAACACTTAGTACTATGGTTGATGAAGGTTTTGACACAGATCCTTCAGAACCGGAGAAGAAACCGGTCAGGACTTATGTGTCAAGTATTCCAAAAGATGATCCCGAAAAGTTAGCCAGGGAGCTTGAAAGGGTGAAAAAAAGCCTCGAGAAAGAACAATTCTTCAACAAACTTCTTGACCAGGAGTTGAAAGATCTGAAGAACCATTCTCTTGGTACCACTACTCTTGAGCCCGATTATCCCACCTTTGTTCAGAAGAAACGACTATCCGGGGGCGCCATCTTCTTTATTTTCCTGATCGTTGCGGGCGGGGCGGGCTATTTTGTTTACAGCAAGTTTTTCCAGAAGCCTGGGAATTTATTTCCTCAGGATTTTTCCACTACACCAGCCAGCGGTTCGGCGATCAACGATACTACCACTGAAGCACAATCGCAATTTAACAGTGGCGACGGTTCCAAGGACCCATATGGAAAAGTGATAGATACTACAGAAATCGTTGCCGGGAAGCTACCTGCTGTGCGGGATGATGACCCTGTTGTTGATGAGCCACCCGTCGACAATTCCAGGAGGCAGCAGGCAAAGACACCCGAGGTGAAGGCTGAAGTGAAAAAGAAGCAACCAGATCCGCAACCTGTTGAGGAAGACCCCATCGAGGAGCCTGTAGAGACAAAAACAGTTAAAACCACCCCCCCTCCAGTTACAGGATCCGTGGTGCAGGGCAAAAGCTCAACTACACCCGGAACAGATATCGCAGCCAACAAGCCCGCCCCTCAGGTGACCAACCCGGCCGCCGTAACGGGAACTCCAAAGTCAAATACCCCCGCAACGACACCACCTGTCGAGAACAGGAGGGTGCTCGCTTTTTACAGGGTCACTTCGAAAGCAAATTTTTATGAGGCTCCTGATGAGAACACCATGAAAAGTTCATTCATCAGTCAGTTGAATCCTGTACGTCTCGGCGCGCTCGACGACAAGAACGGATTCATTTTTGTCGTGTACACCAATGATATCGGCTACACTTCACGTGGGTGGCTGAGTAAGAAGGATCTTACAAAGGTCGAATGAACTGCGAGTCTCGCTTTTTTCTTGATGCAAGATGAAACAATTGTTCCCGCTTTTTTTCTTGATAAAAAAAGCGGGGCAAAAAAATCAAGGCCGACATTGGAAAGACTAAAAATCGCATCTTCGGGCTGAAGAAAAACAAGTTACAACTCCAGAATAAATCCCAGCTTTTGTAGGACTTACCAGCTAAGAATATTTCCCAGCTACAGTAACATCTGTTTTTCTTCTTCGCCCTTCGATTCGATTTTCTTAACGTCTTTCCAATGTATGCCGACAGGAGAAACAGAAAGAGAAAGAGGAAGACGGGGACGCAGTCATCATCATTGTATTCCGGCCTTCGCGGAAAAGGCGATACAAAAACCGGTTCGCAGGGCGTAAAAGAAAAACAGTTGATACAAAAGTCGAAACTTATTCTTAGCCCGTAAGTCCTACTATTGCCCGGTTATATTCTTCAGTTGTGACTTGTTTTTCTTTAGCCCGAGAGCCGGTTTTTCGCCTTTTCTCGCGACAGCCGAAGTTTTTTTGCTACTTTTTTTCAAAAAAAGTAGATGAGGTTTCCTCTTTGTAAAAGAGTTTCTAAAAAAAAGTAAAAAAGAATCCTCCTGTTCAAAACAGGAGGACCACAACTAAAAAACCTATAACAATCTTTAATCTGGCTTTTTACCGTCCAGAAATGTATTTATTGTAGAGATCTGCGTTTTATTGCGATCATCGGCTTTCACTTCGTAATTGCTGTAAAAATTCTCTACGTGTGAGACACTGTTGTAGAGATCCAAATTGCGGCGGATATAAGCCGGCACAGTTTCAAACTCATTGTTAGGATCAGCAGCATTAATGTTGAACGACAGATTGCGCAATTTCTGAATCCGTTCAGCTGCCCGGCGTTTCTGTATTTCTGCTTCGTCCTGCAGTGCAGGTTCCTCAGCAGCAGCATTATTTGCCGTAACAATTTCGGTTGTTTGGTGGGCCCCAGACTCTTCCGCCGCGGTTGGAACTTCATCTTTCATGATCAGCTGCATCGCCGGGGAAGGTTCTTCTTCCGGAGCAGGATCTTTGCTGACCTGGTGGACTGGCTCCTTCACAGGTTCTGGCTGGGAGTTTCCTTGTTCTGGTTCAGCATAGATATTGGAAGGCCTCGACAAGGTATCCTCCTGAGCCGCAGACACAGAAGAATTACTCGAAAGTACCCATTCTATAGTATTATCGTCTTTTATTGTTTCTGAATTATTTTCCTTCCCGTTCGACTGAAATGTTTCCCTCGAATCTTCCATCAGTTTCGGGCTGAGTTCCTCGCGTAGCGGGGGTTCATCATAACTAACCGGTTTTACTTCTTCCTGCGCAGGCGCCAGGGGACGCAGTTCCGCGGCTTTCGCCACCTCGGTTCCCGCAGCCTGCTGGGCCTTCTGTTCAACAGCATGGTTGATCTTCTGTTCGATTGGTTGCTCCAGGGTAAGTACAATCTTCTCGTCTTTTTGCGGCTCAGTCTTCTTCGGCTTCACTTTATCGAAAGGATCCTTGTGTTCAAAGCCGGTAGCGATCAGTGTGATACCGATTTTGTCGCCAAGTGTGTTGTCATATCCCATACCCAGGATCACATCTGTGCCCTCACCTGCCTGTGCCAGCAGATAATTCTGAATGATCTCCACTTCATCCATCGTAAACTCATGTTCACCTTCCGCTGAATTGATATTGATTAGTATCCATTTTGCACCACGGATATCATTGTCATTCAGCAACGGAGATTTCAGCGCTTCTTCAATAGTTCTCTGTGCCCGGTTCTCACCTCCGCAGGCGGCACTTCCCAGATAGCCACACCACCATTGCGCATCACTGTGCATACATCGGCAAAGTCAACATTGATCTGGCCGGTGCTGTTGATCACATCGGTGATACATTTCGCTGCAGTTGCCAGTACATTATCGGCTTTTTCAAATGCTTCACGCATTTTCAGATTTCCAAACTGGTGACGCAATTTATCATTGCTGATCACCAGTAATGTATCCACATATTGTTTCATCATCTTGATGCCTTCTTCTGCCTGCAGCTGGCGTTTCCTTCCTTCGTAAGAAAAAGGAGTGGTAACAATACCCACAGTAAGTATACCCAGGTCCTTACAAATTTTTGAAATGATCGGCGCACCACCTGTTCCGGTGCCACCACCCATGCCTGCAGTGATAAAAGCCATCTTGGTATTTACTTCCAGGATCGTCTTGATCTCTTCCAGGCTTTCTTCCGTTGCCTGCCGGCCAATGTCGGGATTGGCACCGGCACCAAGCCCCTGTGTAAGATGCGGACCCAGCTGAACCCTGTTGGGTACTTTGCTTTGCGCAATGGCCTGCGCATCTGTATTGCAGATAATAAAATTTACACCTTCAATGTTCTGGCTGAACATGTGGTTTACTGCATTGCTGCCGCCACCGCCAACACCAATTACTTTGATGATGGATGATTTTTCTTTTGGCAAATCAAAATGGATCATAGTTATTTAGTATTTAATGGGTTCTGACTGTTTAAGATCAAAGTTGAAAAATGTTTTAGCTACGGTTATACATTTGGGTTAGCTACTTCAATCCAATTCTAAATTTTTAATTTTTAACTTTTTAATTTATGATTTTGTCACAGTTTTGATCTTCCTCTTCTTTGAAAAGTCGATCAATGCCATCTTTGAACTTTCCCCAGAAATCTTTCAGCCCTTTTCGGTTTTTTACCTGGTCTGCTTAACAGTTCTTCTTCAATATCAATGTCTGTCAACTTCCTCTGACTTTTTCAAACCTTCAGGTATTTCTACTTCTCTGAATAATCTGTTTCAAATTGTTTGCGGTTGTGTTCATAATCATTATATCCTTTTAAGATAAGACCGATACAGGTTGAATAAGTTGGTTTGGCCAGTTCTTCAATATGACCCGGCGCCAGATGTTCATTGGGAAAACCAATCCTTGCAGTCAAACCTGTTGCATATTCTGTCAGCTGGATCAGATGCTTTAACTGTGAACCTCCACCTGTTAGCACGATACCACCATTCAGCATTTTGTTATCCAGACCAACCTGTTTCAGATGGTAAGTGACAAAATCCATGATCTCACTCATCCGCGCCTGGATGATATTGGCAAGGTTTTTTACACTGATCTCTTTGGCAGGCATTCCCCGCAAACCCGGGAATAGTGATATAGGCATTTGCTTTTGCTTCATTGGCTAAGCGCAGATCCAAACTGCACCTTCATTTGCTCTGCCTGTGTTTTCAATACACCCAGTCCGGTCTTGATATCATTGGTGATATTCTCTCCACCAAAAGGAATTACCGCGGTATGTTTCAGTATGCCTTCATAAAAAACAGCCAGGTCAGTTGTACCACCACCAATATCAACAATGGCAACGCCTGCTTCCAGATCTTCCTGCCCCATTACCGCTGAAGATGAAGCCAGTGGTTGCAACACCAGATCCTTTGTATGCAGGCCAGCTTTTCTCAACAGCCCGGTTGATATTCCGGATCGCATTTTTATCGCCGGTGATGATATGAAAATTGGCGCCCACTTTCACACCGCCATAACCGATCGGGTTCGGAATGTTCTGAAAATTATCAACGGTAAATTCCTGCGGGATCACATCAATGATCTGGTCGCCTGCAGGAATATATGTTTTGTACTGGTCGGCGATCAGCTGATCGATCTCACTTTGTGAAATCTCTTCATCATTGTCCTGGCGAACAATATCACCACGGGTTTGCAAGCTTTTGATATGATGCCCCGCAATACCAACATATACTTCGCTGATCTCCAGGTTGGGATTGGAAGCATAACAATTTTCCAAGCGCCATCTTGATGGCCTTGATGGTTTCATCAATATTCAGCACCTGTCCGTGCTTTACTCCATTGGAATTGGCCCGGCCGAAACCAAGGATCTCCAGTTTGCCGAATTCATTTTTTCGGCCGGCAATGGCTGCGATCTTGGTGGTTCCGATGTCAAGACCTACAATAATGGGTTGTTCGGTGTTCATGGTGGTATGTTGTTTTTAGTTGTTGTCTTTCTCTGTTTTCATTGTTGTATCGGTTTTCCTTACCCCTATCACCTGCTGATCATACTGCACTTTGATCCTGTGATATTTATCCATGCCTGATCCTGCAAGGACCTTCCGGTAAAAAATCAGCAGCCTGGTGAATTTGTTTTCATAGTCTTTCCCATTTCCGAATTCTACAAGGTGATTACCCACTGTTGGCACGATCTCGAATTCGCGGGTGTGCGTAATGTCCAGTTGTGCCACCTGTGCCATCCAAAACGGATTATTCAAAATATACATGCTCAGGTCCCTGATCTCATGGATCAGCTGCCTGTCTTTTGGCTTCCATTTTTTCCCCTCCGCCGGAAACCCGGTAAACACGGGAAGCCTGGCAGAGAGCTTGTCGGACAACGGCAATCTCTTGCCCGTGCTGTCGATATAAAAACTCTTACCCATCGCGGTGAATATTCTTGCTATGGGTTCACGTTCATCCACTTTTACTTTCAGCACTCCATTGTTGTCGAAAAACAATTGCGCATCACGGATCCATTCTTCATTCCTGAGTCTTGATTCGATCAGGTACAGGTCAAAACTCTTAACAGGCATAGTTTTGATCTCAATGGTCTTGTTCTGCGTCAGCACACGCATAATGTCATTCCTGTCGATGAACCAATTTCCCTTTTCCTTGCCGTTAATGTCTATTTCAATACCAGTACAGGTCCTGCTGTTCCTCACCTGAACGGCCGCGAGAAGCAATATGATCCCTGCGGCGCCTACGGTCACGAACAATATGACCGAAAGAATCTTCCTGATATTTGAGGTGAAGCTCATGGTCAGTTGCCGAGTATTTGTTTAATTGGTTCAACGAGTGTGTCTATATCGCCGGCACCTGCCGTTATCAGCAATTGCGGTTGATTTGCCGAAAATTTCTTTTTCACATAGCTGATCACTTCTTCCTTTGAAACCACCTGTACATTTGCCTTACTCATTCTTTCTCTGATCATCTCGCTACTCACACCTTTAATGGGAACCTCGCGCGCGGGATAGATGGGCAGTAGCAGCACTTCATCGGCCAGGTCAAGGCTGGCGGCAAATTCATCAGCCAGATCCCTGGTTCTGGAAAAAAGATGGGGCTGAAAGATAACCGTCGCCGGAAAACCGCTGAACAGATTCTTCGCGCTACGGATCAGCGCTGTAAGCTCCTCGGGATGATGCGCATAATCATCTATATAGATTGTGGCTTGAGTCCGGACGATGTATTCGAATCTCCTTTTGACTCCTTTGAAACCGGCGACAGCCAGTTTGATGGCATCGGGCTCTACATTCAGTTGTCTCGCTATCGCGATGGCCACGGTGGCATTTTCAATATTATGCAGCCCACCCATGTTCAGCACGATCTCTTTTATCTGCTCCTGGTTGATATTGGTGTTGAATACATAGTGGCCATTTTCAATTTTGACACCGCTGGTGACAACATCCGCAGTGGCATCGCTGATGCTGTATGAACATCGCTTCCGCGCATCGAACTTATTTTCTCCGGATATTCCTTTTTTAATATACAATCTTCCCCCTGGTTTTATTTTTTCGCCGAACTGAATAAATGCTTCACGCATCGATTCTTCCGTGCCATAAATGTCCAGGTGGTCCGCATCCATTGCGCTGATCACGGCGATATCGGGTGAAAGTTTCAGGAAACTCCTGTCGTACTCATCCGCCTCTATGACACAGGTGTTGTTTTCACTGCTCCAGAAATTGGAGTTGTAGTTTGCCGCTATCCCTCCGAGAAATGCATTGCATCCATATCCCGAATCCCGCAGGATGTGCGCCAACATCGAACTTATAGTAGTTTTTCCGTGGGTGCCAGCAACACAGATATTGAATGATGATTGTGTAATGGCGCCCAGTACGTCGCTTCGTTTTGCAACGGTGTAATCATGGTCGCGGTAATAATTCAGTTGGGGATGGGATGCAGGCACAGCGGGTGTGTAAACGACCAGGTCGGCCGATTTTGGAGCCAGCGTTTCATCATCATCATAAACAATGGGAATATTTTCCTTTCTAAAGCCCTGGTGAGGTTGGTGGGCGTTTTATCATAACCACTCACTTCCTTACCGTGAAATGCAAAATAACGCGCTAGGGCGCTCATACCGATGCCTCCGATGCCGATGAAATAAATCTGTCGTATGGTCTTCAGGTCAATCATTAAGCGTTTTCAGTATCTCAGCAGCGATCACTTCATCTGCGTTGAGCACCGCGAGTTTTTTTATGTTTTCTTTTAGTGAATCCTGCTTGTACTGATCAGCTGCGAGGCTTTCCAGCGCAGCGAAAAGATGCTCCTTTGCGTCAACATCCCTGATTATCAGACCTGCCCCGTTGTTCACCAGGCTCATGGCATTTTCCGTCTGATGATCCTCCGCGGCAAAAGGATAAGGAACCAAGATTACGGGTTTTCCCACCACGCACAGTTCTGATACCGCCATCGCTCCTGCCCTCGAGACCACAATATCCGCGGCAGCGAATGCATTTTCCATCTGGCTGATGAAATCGCCCGCCCAGATATTCCTCCTTCCTTCAGTAACCTGCCTGGCTGTTTCGAAAAAGGGCTTGCCTGTCTGCCAGATCAACTGGAGGTCGTTTTGAAAACTCGCTAATCGAATCGGCGATGGCTTCGTTGATATTTTTTGCACCGAGGCTGCCACCGGTTACCAGTACTGTTTTTCTTTGCCGGATCAAGCCAAAAAATCTCAGCGCTTCCGATACGGCTTACAGAACCCATGCTATGTTGTGACGTATCGGGTTCCTGTCACCATTATCTTCTGCGCCGGAAAAAACTTTTCCATTCCGTCGCTGCAACAAATACTCTTCGTCGCTTTTTTGCCCAAGCAGGATATTGGATTTGCCGGCAAAAGAATTCGATTCATGAATAAATGTGGGATATTCTTTCGCCTGTGCATACCGCAGCACAGGAAAACTTGAATATCCTCCAACTCCTATCACCGCATCCGGTTTGAATCCTTTGAATATTTCCTCACCTGGAAAAAACTTTTCATGCAGCTTGAACGGCAAGCCAAATATTTTTTATCAAAGAACTTCTGTTGAATCCCGCTATATCCATGTCCTCTTATCTCATACCCTGCCTGCGGCACTTTCTCCATTTCCATTTTTCCCTTCGCGCCGATAAATAGGATTTCTGTTGCCGGGGTCATGCTTCTTCAGTGCATTGGCTATCGCGATCGCCGGAAAAATATGTCCGCCTGTTCCTCCACCTGCTATGATTATTCTTTTGTTCATTGCATATCATTTCATGATCCCTTTTCCTGCGCACTATTGTTCTGTTTCCTTCTAGTTGTTCCACATTTCTTGCCACACTTAAATGATTCCTATCGCCAGACATGTAAATAAAAATGAACTTCCTCCCATACTTACCAGTGGAAGCGTCACCCCTGTTACCGGGAACAAATTCACATTCACCGCCATATTGATCAGCGCCTGGATCACCAAAGTGAAACTTAGACCCAGTGCAAGAAATGCACCAAATGCATACGGACATTTCCTGAATATCCGTATACTTCGGTACAAGAAACACCAGATAAATAAATATGATAAATGCTCCACCTACCATTCCATATTCTTCAATGATTATTGCATAAATAAAATCAGAATAAGGATGCGGCAGAAAATTCCTTTGCTCACTGTTGCCGGGGCCAAGCCAATGAAGCCTCCTTTTGCAATGGCGATCTTTGCCTGGTTCACCTGGTAATTTTCTTCTTTGTCCACCTCTTTGCATCGTACACAAAATTCTGCACCCGCTTTATCCAGGTTGGCATTCGCCCTACTTCTAACACCGCCGGAAGATCTTTGACTTTTGCCTTCTTCTTTATCATAATAGGCCATAGAGATCAGAACAGAGTATCATCACCGGAATGGCGGCAATACCAATCGTTGCACCAATATGTTTCGTACTTACCCGGCCGATGAACATCAGCAACAGGCTGGTTGCGCCGATCAACAATGCTGTTGAAAGATTTGCCGGCGCAACCAGCATACAGTAATAACCACCGGAATGATGATTGGCAGAAATCCTTTTTTGAAATCCTTGATTACATCCTGTTTTCGGCTGAGCATCCTGCCCAGATACATAAACAGTGCAAGCTTCGCCAGGTCTGAGGTTTGAAAAGTAAGATTGATGATTGGCAGCCTGATCCATCGGCTTCCCTCATTCAGCCTCACGCCAAAAAACAATGTATAGATCAGTAAGGGAATAGCGATCAGAAATAAGTATTCTCGACCATCTTGAATACATGGTATAATTGACCCGGTGGGCAAAATAAATGATCGCCACACCGATCGTGATAAACATCACCTGTTTGAACAGATATATTTCAGTATTGCCTTTGTTATATCTGTAGGCAAGTAAGCCGGTGGAACTGTACACAACAAGCAACGAAACCAGTGCCAGCAGCATAACCGTGCCCAGATCACCTTGTCGCCACTGGTCCTGCTGGCCGATGTCGTGGAGGTGCTGTTTTGTGTATGTTTACAAAATCATTCATTCTTACTCAAAGTTCTTCACCGCTTGTTTAAATTGATTACCCCTGTCTTCATAATTCTTAAACAGATCAAAACTTGCACATGCCGGGCTCAGCAGGACCACATCGCCCTGTTCGGCAAAATGAAATGCCGACCTGCACTGCTTCTTCTGCACTTTCGTGTATTCACGATCAGCGCCACATCATTCTGAAAGCTTCATGGATTTTCCGGTTGTCAATGCCCAAGGCAAACAATGGCTTTTACTTTTTCTCTTACCAGTTCACGCAGCATTGAATAATCATTTCCTTTGTCAACTCCACCGAGTATCAGTATGGTCGGTTTCTTCATGCTTTCCAGCGCATACCAGGTGCTGTTCACATTTGTGCCTTGCTGTCGTTGATGAATTCAACCCCTCTTACCGTAATCACAAATTCCATGCGGTGCTCGAGTGATTCAAATGTCTGAACCGCTTCCCGGATTTTCGATTTCCTGTATCCCGATAATGGATGCCGCCAATCCTGCTGCCATGGTATTGTATTGATTGTGTTTTCCTTTCAGGGCAAAATCATAAATGCTCATCTGCATTTTCTCGTCGTCCGGTTTTTATTGTCATCTGTCCGTTTATGATGAATGCTCCTCGTGTTTAGTTCTCTATTCATGGTGAATGGTAATGGGTTAGATTTGAATGGAATGCTCTTTGAAATATTTCATAGTCACCGGATCATCTTCACAGTATATAAAATATCTTCACTGGTCTGGTTCATCGTGATTCGGAACTTGCTGTTGATATAATTCTCAAATTTGTATTCATACCTGTCCAGGTGATCTTCAGTAATATTGGTCAGGATGGCGATATCCGGTCTGAACTCTTTATATCATCCAGTTGAAAACTGCTGATCTCTGCCACGTACCACTCTTTCGGATCTTCGCTCACCTGTCTGCGCAAATGAATAACCGATATTTCCCACCAGTGCGCATTCTACTTCCGCATGTTTTGAAGATGTGGTAGATCAAACGTGGTTGTGGTGGTTTTTCCATTGCTGCCGGTGATCGCCACGATCTTGCTGTTCCTTTATACCGGTAGGCCAGTTCTATCTCACTGATCACTGGAATTCCTTTCGCCCTGATCTTCTTCACGATCGCCTCCTTTTCAGGAATTCCCGGGCTCTTCATCACCTCGTCCGCGTTCAGGATCTTTTCTTCCGTATGCTGTTCCGCTCTCATAGAGGATATTGTTTTCTTCAAGCTCTCTTCTATAATCTTTCTTTTATTGCCGACCCATCAGAAACAAACACATCATAATCCCTGTGCTTGCCCAGCAATCGCCGCGCCCACGCCACTTTCACCAGCGCCAGTATTACAAGACGTTTGCTCATTGGTGCGATCAGATTAAGGTCCGGATTAATGGGGTTTTTCAATAGTTTGGACTTTAGTACTACACGGCAGTCTTTTTCCTACGGATCGTTTTTCAGAGTACGGTTACTGAACCATGGGTTTTTCAAATAAGTTGCATGAATTCCATTCTTATCTGATCTTCAACGTCACGATCGCAAATACGATACACAATATGGTTACGATCCAGAATCTTGTTACTATCTTACTTTCATGATATCCCAGCTTTTGATAATGATGATGAAGCGGGCTCATCAGAAAGATCCTTCTTCCCTCTCCATATTTTTTCTTCGTGTATTTGAAATATGCTACCTGTATATCACGCTCAGATTCTCTACCAGGAACACTCCGCAGAATATCGGTATCAATAATTCCTTTCTTACGATGATGGCCAGCGCCGCAATTATCCCTCCCAGCGTCAGGCTTCCTGTATCGCCCATGAACACCTGCGCCGGATAAGAATTGTACCAAAGAAACCCGACGCATGCTCCGATCATGGCCCCGATGAATATGGACAGCTCGCCCAGGTTCGGGATGTACATGATGTTCAGGTATTCGGCAAACCGCAGGTTGCCACTTGCATAGGCGAATATGCCCAGACAGGTCCAATGATGGCGCTGATCCCTGTTGCCAGTCCATCAAGTCCATCTGTGATATTTGCCCCGTTCGATACCGCGGTGATGATGAAGATGACAATCGCAGTATAGAGATATCCAGGTAAATGACCTGAGTCCCTGGGGAAGCAATTTCGAATAGTTGAACTCATGATCCTTCACAAACGGAATTGTTGTGATGGGTTCATTGGCGATTACAAAAGCGATCTTCTTTCCGTTCAGTTCCCGCTGCACAAGCTTTACACTGTCCGTCTTGGCTCCCGTGTACTCCGATACACAGGCGTGTTGGCATTGAAGATGAGTGTTGCAGCCACAACAACTCCCAGCACTACCTGCCCTATCACCTTGAACCATCCGGCCAGCCCGTCCTTGTCGCCCTTCTTGTAAGGGATGCCCTGTTCCTGAGCAATTTTTTTCGCCCTCAGCTTCAGATAATCATCTATGAATCCGATGATCCCAAGCCACACCGTGCTGAAGATCATCAGACGGATATAAGCTTTTTGCAGATCGGCCAGCAACAGGGTGGGAATGAGAATGGCCAGGATAATGATGAGGCCACCCATTGTAGGTGTGCCCTTTTTCTCTGTTCACCCGCCAGTCCCAGCTCACGTACGCTTTCACCAATCTGTTTTTTCGCAAATAATTGATCAGTTTCTTTCCAAACACCGCCGAGATCACCAGTGAAAGGATCACAGCCAGCAATACCCTTGAGGTAATGAACTGAAACAGTCCGCTACCCGGGAATTTTACGTCTGCATCCTTAAACCATTCGAACAACTGGTAAAGCATGATGTTATTTTTCGAGGAGTTGAAACATTTCAATCAGCACTTGCCTGTCATCGAAAGGATGTTTGACTCCTTTTATTTCCTGGTATTTTTCGTGTCCCTTTCCCGCGATCAGTACGATGTCCTCTGCCTTGGCAAGAGTGACTGCGGTTTTAATCGCCTCTCTGCGATCGACAATGGAAATATCTTTCTTTTTCCCGCTGCGTTCAATCCTTTTTCCATGTCTCTGAGTATGGTCATCGGATCCTCAGTTCGCGGGTTGTCCGAAGTGAGCAGCACCTTGTCGCTGTATTCACAGGCCGCCCCGGCCATCAAAGGCCGCTTTGTTTTGTCCCTGTCGCCGCCACAGCCGACGACCGTGATCACCTGTTCATGGCCCTTCTTCAGTTTTTGAATGGT
Source organism: uncultured Chitinophagaceae bacterium (assembly GCA_963808065.1). Classification (GTDB taxonomy): domain Bacteria; phylum Bacteroidota; class Bacteroidia; order Chitinophagales; family Chitinophagaceae; genus Flavitalea. The sequence goes on along the minus strand of CAWEEK010000001.1, from coordinate 1,114,950 downwards.
GGTAAGTACATTGATCAACGCATCCGGTGTGTGCGCATAATCGATGATACCGATCACTTTCTGTATCGGGGAGAGAAAATAATCAAATCTTCCTTCGGCTCCGGTGATCGCGCTGAGCTGAAGTAAGACAGCTTCCTTTTCTTCACCCAGACAAATGGAAGCGCCATAAACCGCCAGCAGATTATAAGCATTGAATTCTCCGATCAACCGGAAATGTACTTCCTGGTCATTCACCATCATCACCAGGCCGGTCAGACTGTTCTCAAGGATCTTTCCTTTGAATTCCGCCATGGTTTTTAAGCTGTAGTAATATTTTGAGGCGCTTGTATTCTGCAGCATCACCGTGCCCCTCTTGTCATCCGCGTTGGAAATGGCAAAGGCTGTGGAAGGCAGGTTGTCAAAAAATGTTTTTTTTGCTTTGATGTATTCGTCGAAAGTTTTATGATAGTCGAGATGATCGTGCGTGATGTTACTGAACAAACCTCCCGCAAACTGCAAGCCCGCGATACGGTGCTGGTGAAGGGCATGGGAACTGGTTTCCATAAAAACATGTGAACAACCGGCATCAACCATGCGACGAAGCAGGGCATTCAAACTGATGGGATCAGGGGTGGTATGGGTGGCTGGCAACTGTTCCTGTCCGATCCTGTTTTCAACGGTACTCAATAACCCACAGGTATGCCCGAGGTTTGTAAACAATTTAAACAGCAGGGTAGCAATGGTAGTTTTTCCATTTGTTCCTGTTACGCCAACCAGACTCAGGTGCTCTGAGGGCTGTCCATAAAAGTTGTGCGCCATGACGCCTGCGGCTACTGCACTGTTCTCAACCTGCACATAGGTGACCCCCTCGGCTTTCCGTTCAGGCATGATTTCGCAAATAATCACCACTGCATTTTCGTTCACCGCCTTTTCAATAAACTGATGACCGTCGACGCTTACTCCCCTGAGGGCAATAAAGGCGCAACCCGCTTCAACCTTTCTCGAATCGATCTGCAGCGAACTGACGCTGGCGGCAGTGGTTCCATACACCGAGCGTATGTTCACTTTAAATAGTATGTCCTGCAGTATTGCCATTATTAATCCGCTCTGTTTAATTCGATTACTACGGTTTGTCCCTTTGCAAGCGGTTCTCCGGCCATTATTGATTGTGCGATCACTTTTCCCTTGCCCTTAGCCAGCACTTTTACTTTCCGGTTTTCCAGCAGGTATAACACATCTTTCAACCCCATCCCCTTTACATCGGGCATGTGATTTCCCTTCACTGCCTGCGCCTTGATCACAGGGCGATGATTCACATTGGAAACCACATTGTATTCACTCGACCCGGACGAATCACTGTAGTTCATTTTCAGGGCAGTCATAACCGACCTGAGATCAGCACCCGAACCCGCATAGAGGTAATCGGCGCTGTCGGGAACATTGATATAAGGATCCGATTCGTTCTTTCTGCCCACCATCAGCGCAAATAATTTGTCTGATACTTCCTTGAACACAGGTCCGGCGATGGCCGCACCATAATATTTTTTGGCGAATGGCTTATTGCGAATCACCACTATGCAGGAATATTCGGGATCGTTGGCGGGAAAGTACCCGGCAAAAGAAGACTGGAAAATACGATCGGCATATCCATGTTTTCCATTCGCGATCAGTGCGGTTCCTGTTTTGCCCGCGACCGGGTAGGATGAATTCATGAAAAGTGCGCGGGCGGTTCCTGCCTCTTCAGCACAAACTCCTTTGAGACATTCCCGCAACAGACCCAATGTCTCGGGGCTGCAAATAGATTCTTCGATAACCTCGGGTTTGTGTTCTCTGATCATTACTCCCGAATGCCTGATCTCATTAACCAGATAAGGTTTCATCATCCTGCCATCATTCGCCACAGCATTATACAGCATCAGTGTCTGCAGCGGACTGACCAGGACCTCATACCCGAAGCTCATCCAGGGCAGGGAGGTGGCGCTCCACGTTTTTGATTTTGGTGTCTTGATCACGGGAGATGTTTCACCAACCAGGTCGATGCCGGAGAGCACATTGAATTTTAATTTTCTCAGATGGCTTATAAAAGGCATCGGGTCTTTTGAATAGTGCGTCCAAACCAGCTTAGCCATTCCCACATTTGAACTGTACTCGAAAGCCTGCTTTACTGTAGCATCTGGCTTCTTATGCGGCTCGCTGTCGTAAACAACTCTCCTGGAAACTTTCCAGGAACCATTTTCCAGGTTCACCTTGTCCTTGAGTGTAACGTGTTTGTCTTCAAGAAGCGCGAGCAGGGTGGCGAGTTTAAATGTGGAGCCAGGTTCAGAAGCACGAATGGCATAGTTCAGGTCTTCCTGATAACTGCCATCGGCCTGTCGCCCCAGGTTGGCCATCGCCTTGATCTTTCCTGTCTTCACTTCCATCACGATACAGGTGCCGTTGGTACATTCATTTTCGGCGATCACTCGCAGCAGGGCAGTTTCTGCGATGTCCTGGATGTTGACGTCGAGAGTGGTGACAATATCTTTACCCTGTTCGGGATCAATCTCGCCTCCCTCAACCGGAACATATACACCTCCCGCGATAAAACGGACAAGTCGCTTTCCGCTCTGCCCCTTCAACACCGAATCATATGTGTTCTCGAGGCCCACATTGCTGTTCCTGATCCTGCCGTCGCTGTCGATGAATTCACGTGACAGACCGATAGTACGATTGGCCAGCAAGCCGAACGGGTTCAGTCTTTTGTTTTTTACTTCTGCGATGAATCCGCTTTTATTTTTACCCTGTCTCACAAGTGGCAACGCACGTAAAGCCTTGTACTGGTCGAATCTGATGTTTCTTTTGAGCAGGTAATACCTGTTCTTATTTCGGTACTGCGTCTGTAATTCTTTTCTGTAAGCCGCGGTGCTTTTGTCGCGGAACAACAATGCCAGTCCTCTTGACAATGAGTCTGTGTTTTCGCGAAATCTCTTTCCGTCTTTTTCGCGAAGACCATCGGCCCCGAAATCTACGTAGATGTCAAAAAAGGGAATGGAGGTGCTGAGCATGTTGCCGTCTTCACTGAAGATGGTACCCCTGTCGGCATCCAGTTCTATAAACCGCTGCTGTTGTTGCCGGGCCTGGTCTTTCCAGTAATTACCCTGCACCTGCTGTATGTACAGCACCTTGCCGAGAATTACCACAGCAAACACAACTATGCCGATGAAGCAGAGGTAAACCCTCCATAATATGTCGCGTTTGATTTCCAATATTTCCGCTTACCGCTTTGGTGTTTGGTTTGAACTGTCTTTTATCAGAATGGGTGGTATCACGAGCTCCTTGAAGCCCAGCGGCTCTACAGCCTTCGCCAGCTCACTCTGTTTGCTGCGGAACATCACTTCGCTTTTTAATGTTTTGTATTCATAGGTCAACTCATCGATCTCTTTGTTCAGGGCATTGATATTCCTAGTCGTCTTATCGGCATAGTGACCGTTGTAGATGTACACCACCGCAAGGACAGAGAGGAACAGGAAAAAAGGAAAATTTCTCAGTATCCATTGATAGTTGAGTCTCCTTTTCCATTCTGATCTTGCTTCTTTAACCTGTGTTTTTACTTTCATGCTCATGTGGTTGCAATCCGCTCATTTTTCCGCTACTCTCAGTTTCGCGCTTCTCGACCTCGGGTTTACCTTCAGTTCCTCAGGACCGGGAGTGATCGGTTTTCTGGTAATCAGCTTCAATCCTTCCGGTCCTTTTTTATTTCCGTATTCATCATGTTCTACTCCTTCGAAACTTCCTTCCCTGAAAAACTGTTTTACCATCCGGTCTTCCAGTGAATGAAAAGTGATGATCGCCACCCGTCCTCCGGCTGCAAGTACTGTCGGCACCTGTGTCAGCATTTCTTTGAGGGATCCCAGTTCATCGTTCACTTCGATTCTCAGCGCCTGGAATACCTGCGCCAAATATTTGTTCGGATTTCCTTTTACCACCGGGTGTATCGCGTTCTTCAGGTCGGCAATAGTTTTCAACGACAGGTTCTTGCGCGCAGCAACAATGGTGCGAGCCAGGGTTTTTGCATTGGTCACCTCTCCATAGCGTTCAAAAAGCAGGTGGAGCTGCGACTCAGAATAGTTCGCGAGAACAGTGGCTGCCGTCGATTCCTGCCTTTTGTCCATCCTCATGTCCAGTTCAGAATCGAACCGGATCGAAAATCCCCGCTCACCACTGTCGAACTGGTGGCTGCTCACTCCCAGGTCGGCGGTGATGCCGTTCACGACGCTGATGCGGTGAAGGCGCAGAAATCGCTGCAGGTGTCTGAAATTATGCGGGACGAAAAGCAGTCCGTTCCTCATCGGGCAGATTTCTCCTGGCATCGGCATCCTGGTCGAAGGCAACCAGCCTTCCCGTCGGACCGAGCTTGCTGAGGATGGCGGCCGAATGTCCGCCACCTCCAAATGTGCAGTCAACATACACTCCGGCAGGGTCGATCCGCAGCGCTTCAATGGTTTCATTCAGAAGAACCGGGGTATGATAGCTTCCGGAAGATCTTCCTGTGTTGTCCCGTTCAGAATTCATGAGCAGGTTTTTACAGGTCTATCCCCGGTGGCACTACTTCCGCCGCAAGTTCACTGAAGCGCTGTGGGGTCATCGAATCAAAGAACTCTTTGTATTTCTTACTATCCCAGATCTCGATCTTTTTGTATGAGCCTACCAGTACGATGTCCTTGCTGATGTTGGCGTGATCCTTAAGGTTTGGCGGTATCAGTAACCTGCCTGCGGTATCCAGTTCAACCTCTGTGGCGCCGTTAAAAAAATATCTCTTGAATTCCCTTATTTTCGGGTCAAAATCATTGAGTTTGCCAAGTCCTTCAAATATTGGGTTCCAGTTGGTTACCGGGTACAGGGTGAGACATTTTTCAAATCCCCTGTTGATCACGAATTCCGCGGCTGACTGTTCTGGCAGCTTCCGTTTGATGGCAGCGGGCAGCAAAAAGCGGCCTTTTGCATCAACAGTTGCTTCATATTCACCCAGAAAACCAATCATTTAGGAGGAAATTTTGGTCATTTTGAAATAAACTAACACAAAATAACACTTTTTCCCACTCCGCTTCCGGAATCGGGAAAATATAATTTGTCCACAGTTTGTGGACAGGCTTAAAGCCACTGTCAGTCGATGTTTCAGCCAAAAAATGGGTTACTAACCGTATAAATACTGTGGATTAAATGGGAATTCCTGTGGATAGCCTGTGCATAGCCGATTTCAGCTTTGAACTTCCGCCAGAAAAAATTGCCTTGCACCCCGTCTCCCCGAGGGACCATTCCCGGTTGCTTGTGGTAGAAAATGAAAGGATCAGCACCCATCAATTTAGTTCGCTGCCTGCCCTCCTTCCCGAAGACTCCCTGATCATTTTCAACAATACGAGGGTAGTGCAGGCACGCCTGCTGTTTCGAAAACCGACGGGTTCCCCCATCGAGATCTTCTGCCTGGAACCGGCAGACCCGAGTGAAGGGATCAGTGGGGCCATGAGCCGGCAGGCCGAAGCTCAATGGAAATGCCTGGTGGGCAATGCCGCCGCCTGGACCAATGGTCTGGTACTCGAAAAACATACCGCAGAAAATCCCGAGCGACCTGGCGAAATGGAATCCCACACCCTCTACGCCGAACTCCTGGAAAAAAAAACCGACGAGTTCCTGGTTCAGTTTCGCTGGACGCCTGCCCATCTCCATTTTGCGGACCTGCTGCACGAATTTGGAAGCATCCCGCTTCCTCCATACATCAAAAGAAAACCGGTTCAGGAAGACGCTGAAAGATACCAGACCGTATATGCCCGACACGAAGGCTCAGTGGCAGCGCCAACGGCTGGTTTGCATTTCACAGCACAAACACTGGATGACCTGGACGCGCATAAGATCAGCAAGGATTTTATTACCCTTCATGTTGGAGCCGGCACCTTTCTGCCTGTGAAAGCCGAAAAAATGAAGGACCATCAGATGCACTCGGAATACATCGGCATTCCCCGCCAGCTGGTAGTCAACCTCCTTCAGTTTATCGAGAAAAGAAAGCAAGCAGCTCAGAATGGCCTGGCGCATGCGGGTAAGGGTAGTATTACAGCGGTGGGAACCACCTCGCTGAGGTCGGTCGAAAGCATATACTGGATCGGTCACCTTCTGCTCCGTGATCCGGAGATAAAAGTGGAAGAATTGAACATAACGCAGTGGTATCCCTACGAACAAGAAACAACACCAGCGGTTGCCGACTGCCTGCAGGCAGTGCTTGACCGCATGGCTGCAGACCAATCGGAATTGCTGTTCACAAAAACTTCGCTGCTCATCGCGCCCGGCTATTCATTTAAACTGGTGGACCAACTGGTCACCAATTTTCACCAGCCGAGGTCTACTCTTTTACTCCTGGTGGCCGCATTTGCGGGAGATAAATGGAAAAGCGCATATGCCTATGCGTTAGAACACGATTTCCGGTTCCTGAGTTATGGCGATGCGTGTTTGTTTTTCAGGAATTGACCGGCTCGCGCAACGCAGGGACTTCGAGGGTGAATGTAGAACCCTTGCCTATGGCGCTTTCCACCTTGATCCTGCCATCGTGGGCGTCGATAACGGTTTTCACATAACTTAGTCCGAGCCCGAATCCTTTTACATTGTGGAGGTTGCCGGTGTGGGCACGATAAAATTTTTCGAAGATCCTTCTCAGCGTTTCCTTACTCATCCCGATCCCATTGTCTTCAAACTTCAATAGGAATTTTTCGCCGTTGTTTGAACTGCTGATCTTCAACAAGAGGTTGTCGCGGGAATATTTTACGGCATTGTCGACCAGGTTGGAAATCAGGTTGCGGAAGTGTACCACGTCGCCGCTGATGATGTCGTGGTCGGCTTTGAGATTCAATTCCACGCTGCCATTGATTTCCTGCAGCTGAAGTGTATAGTTGGAGATCACATCTTCAATCAGCTCGTGCACATGAAGTGGAGCCCGGTTGAGGCTCAGCTTCCTGGCGGTCCATCAACGCCGCCTGAAGTATGGTTTCCACGTGCTTGTTCATTCTTTTGTTTTCCTCCTTGATGATGCCGCTGAAATAATCCATCCTCGTCCGGTCCTCGATCACCTTCTTGTTTCGCAGGGCATCCACCGCCAGCGAGATCGTCGCCAATGGGGTCTTGAACTCGTGAGTCATGTTGTTGATGAAATCGTTCTTGATCTCGCTCAGCTTTTTCTGCCGGAGCAGGGCGTTTACGGTAACATAGAATGCGCTGATGATCATGAGCGTAAAGAATACTGCCCCGATGATCATCCATTTCATTTCCTTGAACACTACCTTTTTGTAGTTGGGTATCACCAGTACCATGGCTTCGGAGGGCACCAGGTTTTCCAGGTCAGTACCTCCCGCGGGTTGCATTGGCAGAAGGATCTGCAGGTTGTTGACCGTGTCTTCGGATTGGATGATAAAATTTGCAGTATGCACGCTGTATTCATAGTACAGAGGCCCCTCCTCGCCGCCAATGACAGCGAATTCGAAACGGATGTTTTTCAGTCCCTGTGCGGTCAGGGCGTTCTTCAATTTTTCAGCTATCTCGAAAGTGGTGAATTTCTGGGCGATGGTTGGGGGCTTCATCAGTTCCCTTTGCAGTTGTTCAGATGGAAAGTTGAAACCCTGTCTGGAACGAAAATTTTTCAGTGAGGGAAGAGCGGATCTCGGTTCCATCAATTGGGTGCCAACCTCACTCATCGCCATGGTAGCCTTGAACTTGAATTCCTCATTTTTATTAATGAGCATCGTATCAAGCCAGTTGTATTGGATGTAAATGGTGCCGGCAAGAGATAGGCTGATGAGCACGATTATGATTGGAAAAATCTTCTTCACATCGGGAATTTTACCATGGTCTGGGGGAAGTGGTCACAAATTTACTGAAACCCGGAGGTTCGTGTCCTGAATTTAACAGAATTACTACGGTTCCGGGGGTATGAAAATTTCGACGATATGACTTAATTTACAATTATGATAAAACCTGCACCTGGTGTACTACTGATCGCAGAGCCGTTCCTGAAAGATCCCAATTTCAGCCGAACAGTGATCTTTGTGTGTGATCACAATACGGAAGGCAGTTTTGGCTTTGTGCTCAACCGCGAATTTGAACACACTCTGGATGAACTGATGCACAACGCAGAGGGGCTGAAGATACCGGTCTTTTATGGAGGACCAGTGCAGATGGACACAATACATTTCCTGCATCACTATCCCGACAAGATACCAGGTGGCTACGAAGTTTCCAATGGAATTTTCTGGGGTGGCGATTTCGAACTCGCCGTGGAACAGATCAAATCAGGGGAGATAGATGCCGGCGGTATCAGGTTTTATATCGGATACTCAGGTTGGTCCGGCGGCCAGTTGGATGGAGAGCTCACGCAGAAATCCTGGCTAACGCTGGAGGCTACCCGAAGATTGGTGTTTCTGCAGGATGCCGGGGAGATCTGGAAGGAATCCGTGAAGGAGTTGGGAGGTGATTATTCGCTGATGATCAATTTTCCTACCGACCCGCGATTAAACTGATACTGCACTTTGCCGCAAGAAATAAACCCCGGTAGATACCCGGGGTTCAACTAACAGATCTTTACTTGGATGATGGACCGTCAGGGATGGATGCTTACTTATTATGCTTCAATGGGTAAGGCTCCTTCTACGAGAACGGTTACGGTATTGTTCAGTACTTCTACAAATCCGCTTTGGATTTCGTAAAAGCTTACGTGGGTATTTCTGTCTTTTAAGATTTTCAGTCTCCCTGCCTTCAGTGCGCTGACCAGGGGAGCGTGCCTTTCGAGCACTTCAAACAACCCGGTGATGCCGGGAAGTTGCACGCCATAGACATTGCCGCTGAACAGTTTTTTTTCGGGAGTTAAAATCTCAAGGTTCATTTTATCAGTTTCATTAAAAACATTCTGCCGTGAAATTATCCCTGCGCCTGCGCCATCAGTTTCTTACCTTTTTCAATTGCATCATCAATAGTACCTACCAGGTTAAATGCTGCTTCAGGATATTCATCCACTTCACCATCCATGATCATATTGAATCCACGGATGGTTTCTTCGATCGGAACCAGTACACCTTTCAAACCGGTAAACTGCTTCTGCCACATGGAATGGCTGTGAAAGGAAACGCTGTACCTTTCTGGCACGTGCACACAGTCAGTTTATCTTCATCACTCAATTCATCCATACCAAGGATGGCGATGATATCCTGTAATTCTTTATAACGCTGTAGGATTAGTTTTACACGGTTGGCGCAATTGTAATGTGCATCACCTACGATCAGCGGAGTAAGGATACTGGAAGTAGAATCCAGTGGATCCACCGCAGGATAGATACCAAGTCGGCAATCTTACGGCTCAATACCGTTGTTGCATCAAGGTGGGCAAAAGTTGTTGCCGGAGCCGGATCGGTAAAGTCATCCGCAGGTACATATACCGCCTGTACAGATGTGATTGAACCATTTTTGGTAGAAGTGATCCTTTCCTGCATCAGTCCCATTTCGGTTGCCAGTGTTGGCTGGTAACCCACCGCTGATGGCATACGACCTAAGAAGGGCTGATACTTCAGAACCTGCCTGTGTAAAACGGAAGATATTATCAACGAAGAAAAGGATATCACGTCCTTTGCCCTGTGCCATCACCATCACGATAGTATTCTGCAATGGTCAGACCGCTAAGTGCCACACGTGCACGGGCTCCGGGAGGTTCGTTCATCTGTCCGAATACGAAAGTTGCTTTTGATTCTTTCAAGTTCTTTCATATTCACTTTGCTCAGGTCCCATCCGCCTTCTTCCATGCTGTGTTTGAAATCATCACCATATTTCATGATACCTGCTTCGATCATTTCACGCATCAGGTCATTTCCTTCACGGGTTCTTTCTCCCACACCTGCAAATACAGAAACACCAGCATATGCTTTCGCAATATTGTTGATCAGTTCCTGGATCAATACTGTTTTTCCTACACCCGCACCACCAAACAAACCGATCTTACCACCTTTTGCATAAGGCTCGATCAGGTCAATTACTTTAATACCTGTAAATAAAATTTCAGTAGCAGTGCTCAGGTTTTCAAAAGCAGGTGGTTTGGCATGAATAGGGCGGCCATTTACTTTTGATACGGCAGGCAAACCATCGATAGGATCACCGGTTACATTAAACAGACGTCCTTTGATGCCTTCACCTGTTGGCATTGCGATAGCTGCGCCGGTATCGACTACTTCCATTCCACGTACCAGACCTTCGGTACCATCCATGGCAATGCAACGAACACTGTCTTCACCAAGGTGCTGCTGCACTTCAAGCACCAGTGTTTCACCATTTTGCTCTTTTCAGTTCAAGTGCATTATAGATTTCAGGAAGTTTGCCTTCGAACTGCACGTCCACTACCGCACCGATGATCTGTTTGACTTTACCAACGTTTGCCATATGTGTCTCAGGTTTTACTGAACGATTCGCAGAGCGCTGAATACGAAGAAATTCATGTTGTTGCAGGCTCTTTTTTATTCGGCTGCAAAGGTAAGGTACTGGCGGTTAATCCGGAACAAATCAGGAAAAAAATTACTACTACATTTACGCCTAAAAACTCAATGCAGCTGATCGAGGTGACCAACGAGAAACTGGCCAGGGATTTCATCCGCGTGAACGTGGAACTGAATGCAGGAGATCCGAATTATATCAGGCCACTCGACAAAGACATCAATGAGGTTTTCGACAAAGAAAACAACAAGGCCCTCAGGCATGGAGAGATCATACGCTGGATACTCAGGGACAGCAAAGGCAAACTCGACGGGACGCATCGCAGCATTTGTGAATAAAAAATACAGGAACAAGGGTGATGATTTCCCTGTGGGCGGGGTCGGATTCTTTGATTGCGTCAACGATCAGGATGCCGCTGACATGCTGTTTGACGCGCCAGGACTGGCTGACCGCCAGAGGCATGCAGGCGATGGATGGTCCCATCAATTGTGGGGAACGAGACCGTTGGTGGGGACTGGTTGTGGAAGGGTTCTCGCCACCCGGCTACTGCATGAATTATAATCCTCCCTATTACCAGGAACTTTTTGAAAGTTATGGATTCAAAAATTCTTACAACCAGATCTGTTTTTCGCTGAAAGTGAACGACCGGGTGGAGCAGAAATTTTATGAGCGGCATGATGCGGTGGCAAAGATTCCTGGCATGCAGTCCAGGCACCTGAAAAAAAACGACCTGAAAAAATTCGCACTAGATTTCACCATCGTGTATAATAAAGCCTGGGCAGGGCACGGGGGTCTGAAAGAAATGAAGAAGCGACATGGCCCTGAAAATGTTTAAACAGATGAAACCAGTGATGGATGAAAAAGTCATCTGGTACGTCTATCATAATGAAGAACCCATCGGCATCTGGATCAACATCCCCGATCTTAATCAATGGTTCAAATATCTGAACGGCAAATTCGACCTGCTGGCCAAACTGAAATTTTTTTGGGTAAAGGCACAAAGAAGATGCAAAAGTTCACCGGATTGGTATTTGGCATTGTTCCCGAATGGCAGGGAAAAGGAGTTGATTCTTATATGATCATGGAAGGCGCAAAAGTGATACAGGGACAGCATCTATATGAAGATTATGAAATGCAATGGATCGGAGAATTCAATCCGAAGATGGTCAATATCGCCATCGCTCTTGGCACCTACAGAAGCCGTGCCTCGTGACCTACCGCTATCTGTTCGACAGGCGAAAGAATTCAGCAGACACCCGATTATTAATTAATTTGCAGCATGGATAAATTCATTGTTTCAGCCAGGAAATACCGTCCGCAGACTTTTGATACGGTAGTGGGCCAGAGCCATATCACCACCACACTTAAAAATGCTATCAGGAACAACCAGCTGGCGCATGCTTTTCTTTTCTGCGGACCACGCGGAGTAGGAAAAACCACCTGCGCACGGATCCTGGCCAAAACCATCAACTGCGAAAATCAAACAAAGCGACGGTGAAGCCTGCAACGAGTGTCACTCCTGCATTTCATTTAATGAAGGCACTTCATTGAATATCCATGAGCTGGATGCCGCCAGCAATAATTCGGTGGATGATATTCGCAGCCTGGTCGACCAGGTACGTTTCGCTCCGCAGGCCGGTAAATACAAAGTATATATCATCGATGAGGTGCACATGCTCAGCTCCTCAGCCTTCAATGCATTTCTGAAAACGCTGGAAGAGCCTCCACCTTATGCGATTTTTATTCTCGCTACTACTGAAAAACATAAGATACTTCCAACCATTCTCAGTCGCTGCCAGATCTTCGACTTCAAACGCATCACTATCAACGATACGGTTGAACATCTTCAGGAGATCGCAGTCAAGGAAGAGATTCAAAGCCGAAAAAGCCGCACTGCAGCTGATCGCGCAGAAAAGCGAAGGCTGCATGCGCGATGCATTGAGCATACTGGATAAGATCGTCAGCTTCACCAACGGTGAAGTCAACTACCAGCATACGCTCGAGCATCTGAATATTCTGGATGCAGATTATTATTTCAAACTGATAGAATGCATGCTGCACCAGGACCTCGCCCAGGTCATGCTTCTTTTTGACGACATCCTCCAAAAGGGTTTTGAGGAAGAACTCATTCTTACAGACTTCGCTGAATTTCTGCGAAACCTGCTCCTGTCGAAGGACGAGCGGATTGCTTCACTGCTCCAGGTAGTGGAAAGTTTCAAAAGCCGTTACCTGTCTACTGCAAAAAAACTGAGCACTGGATATCTGGTGAGTGCACTGAATATTCTAAACGAATCAGAAATAAATTATAAGGCAGCACGAAACAAAAGGCTTCATGTTGAACTTGCTTTGATCAGGCTCACTTACCTGTTGCAGGCATTGGAACTTAGTGGCAATGGCGAAGGCTTAAGCCAGACCAAAGCAACAGAAACGGCCAGGCCTGTGGCTTTCAGACAAATCCCCGCCATTCAGCCGGTCACAAAAGGAAAACCTGGATCAGCAAAACTGATCATCGACGATGCGGGTACTGGTTCCACGGGATTGAAAAAGACCAGGTCTGAAAAACCAGACACGGTGATATCAGCTCCGGTTGCTGACCCGGCCGTACCGAAGAGAACAAAGCCATCAATCGAAAACAGAAACACTCCGGCGATTGCACCGGCAATTGAAAATGTTTCACCGGCAGCAAAGCCAGCTCCGAAAACTGAGATTGAATCAAAGACGACTAGCGAAACGAGACGCCCTGCTTCCCTTGAAGAGATTCGTAAACAGGTTGCTGGCAGGTCGAAGGCAAATGCCCTGCAACTGATTCCTTTGGAACCGGGCCTGCTGAAGGAGGCGTGGAAATTATTTACGGAGTCATTGAAAAACAACAACAACCCGGCGGCGCAAAGTTTCATGCTTGCAGAGCTGAATATACTAAGCGAAGGCAACTTTGAAGTGATCACCAATAATAATCTTGAACAGAAATTCATTGAGCAGGAGAAGAGATTGTTGTCTGAATTTCTTCAGGAAAAGTTTCGAAACAAACTGTTGCATTTTACAGTTCTCGTTTCCGACAATCCTGTGCATGCCGAAGCCGGAGAGCGGCCTTTGTCGCGAAAGGAACAGTTCGCCGCGATCGTTGATCAATACCCACTGGTAAAGGAATTAAAAGACCGGTTGAAACTTGAACTGGATTATTAACCAACATGCTTACCCCGATGACAACTTTCCTTCATTTTGACTAATTTCACCCCTCAAATCGAATTTCTTATATGGCTGAAGTGATATTAATGCCCCGATTGAGCGACACGATGACTGAAGGAGTGATTGCGGAATGGCATAAAAAAGTTGGCGACCTGGTAAAAAAAGGAGACCTGCTCGCGGAAGTGGAAACTGACAAGGCTACCATGGACCTGGAAAGCTATAAGGATGGCACGCTACTGCACATTGGCACCGACAAGGGTGGAAAATTGCAGGTAAATGACCTGCTTGCCATCATAGGTAACAAGGGTGAGGATGTGAGTTCGCTGATTAAGGACAACAAGGGAGGCGGCGCCGGACAGGCCCCGGCAGCCGAACCAGCCAAAGAAGCGCCCGCAGCAAAAAAAGACGAAAAACAAACCGAGAAAAAACCAGCACCCGAAGCAAAAGCCGCTGAAGGGAAATCCGCTGAAACTAAACCCGCTGAAACTAAACCCGCCGAAGCGAAACCCGCTCCGGCTACACAGGGCGGAACAGATATCTCCACCATGCAGGAAGTTATACTCATGCCGAGGCTGAGTGATACGATGACAGAGGGCGTCATTGCTTCCTGGCACAAGAAAGTCGGCGACCAGGTTAAAAAAGGTGATGTACTCGCGGACATAGAAACTGACAAGGCCACCATGGAACTGGAGAGTTACAAGGAAGGCAAACTGCTTTATACTGGTGCTAAAGAAGGTGAAAAGATCCTGGTCAACGACCTGTTGGCCATCATTGGTGGCGACAATGTTGACATCGACAAGATCGTGGCGGCTGCAAAAGGTGGAGGAGGTGCAAAAGTGGACGGGGCAGCAGCCGACAAGGAAGTAAAGGCACCCGCGGAGAGCAATGCGGAACAAATTGCGAGTGGAGAGAATTCTCAGCAGGCCGTTAAGCCCGCGGAAGGCGAAACCAGTGATGAACAAACCGACGGCGATGGCCGAGTCAAGGCTTCACCATTGGCCAGGAGACTGGCTGCCGAAAAAGGAATTAACATCGGCGATGTTCAGGGTACAGGTGAAAATGGAAGAATTACCAAGAAAGATATTGACAGCTTTGTTCCTTCCAAACAGGAAAAGGCCGCGCCACAGCCAGCGAAAGCTCAGGGACCGCAGGCACCACAGCCATCACAGGCACCTGTCGGGGAAGTGAGCTTTGATGAAGTGCCGGTTTCTCAAATGCGGAAGGTGATCGCCAAGCGACTTGTCGAAAGTAAATTCAGCGCCCCGCATTTCTACCTGACCATTTCTGTGAATATGGACAATGCCGTGGCATCAAGAACCAGGCTGAATGAAGTATCCCCGGTAAAAATATCCTTCAATGACATGATACTGAAGGCAACGGCGGTTGCACTGAAACAACACCCCAAAGTGAACAGCAGCTGGCTGGGCGACAAGATCCGGTACAATCATCATGTCAACATTGGCGTGGCCGTAGCGGTTGAAGAAGGGTTGCTGGTGCCGGTTGTACGTTTCGCGGACACTAAGTCACTGTCACAGATCGGCGTTGAAGTAAAGGAATTCGCAAAAAAAGCAAAGGAAAAGAAACTACAGCCAGCAGACTGGGAAGGAAATACTTTCACCATCTCCAACCTGGGTATGTTTGGAATAGATGAATTCACCGCAATCATCAACCCGCCGGATGCCTGTATCCTTGCTATCGGAGGCATTCAGCAAGTGCCAATAGTGAAGAATGGAGCAATAGTACCCGGCAACGTGATGAAACTTACCCTGAGTTGCGACCACCGGGTAGTTGACGGAGCCACAGGATCAGCCTTTCTTCAGACCCTGCAGGGCCTTCTTGAGGAACCGCTGCGAATGCTGGTTTAAAAGCCTATTCTCTTAGATTTTAACGGCCCAATCCTGCGAAATCACAAAAGTCAGTGAACGACAGAGTTCGTCGAACTTGTTTGGTTTGGTAAGAAAATGAGCAGCTCCCAGGCTGCTCGTCTCCTCAATGTCCTTCTTCTCTGAAGAAGTGGAGTAGATGATCACCGGAATATCTTTCAATGTGGCTTCTTTTTTGAGTTCTATCAGGCATTGTTTGCCATTGAGGCGGGGCATGTTGAGGTCGAGGAAGATGATATCCGGGAGGGGGATTTTCACATGTATCAGTGCATCAAGAGCTTCTTCACAGCTGGTAGCGGAAAAACAGCGGATGGACTTATCAACCTCATTGACAGCCTCGATGAACAGTTCCTGATCATCAACATCGTCATCCACAATAAAAAACGTCCGATTTTGCTTCATTAACGTGCAAGTTCATCAAAATTAATGAAATCCGGAAGACACCCGGAACTTGCTAATATGAAGAAAAATTGCAATTTTTATGAAAATCCCGATTTCAATGAAAACGTTGATTCGCAGCATCCCGGTGCTGTTATGTCTTATCTCCCTTGGATCATGTTCCAAGATTGTGGAAGAAAAGCAGAAAGACCTGCTGATCACTATCATGACAAGGGGGCAATGGCATGTGGAGGAATACCTTGAAGGCGCTACACCTGTCACCGACGACTTTAACGGATATAATTTTCAATTTGAGGCCGATGGTTCGGTGATTGGCCAAAAAGGGGATTCAAAAATTCCCGGAACCTGGGTCGGAGATCTCACAAATTATTCCATCAGCTCCAGTTTTCCATCGACTGAAACCCCTTTGGTGAAGCTAAATGGGATTTGGAAGATCCTCAAAACAGAAATGGATTTTGTGGAAGCAGAAATGACGACGGGCAGAACTAAAAACCTGTTGCGTTTGCGCAAGAATAGTTAATTTCGCACTATCCCACGCGGTCACCTGGCGGCGCGGATTGAACCCCTGATCCAAACTCCTCACGAATATACCTCAGGGTCTGTTTCAATATCCCCGAATTTCATCACCATCCTTCGAAATGCTTTGCGGCCGGCTAAACTAATATCCCTCCGATCCCATCCACTATCCGGATAACCCTTCACCTATTCACAACTGCGTTATCAAAACATTGCTGATCTTATTGTCAGGGGTAGCCTCTTTCTGTGTCGCCGCCGCCCAGGCCCCGGTTGCAGCCTTTTCGGCTTCCGCAGTCAAAGGCTGCGCGCCTTTTGTTGTACAATTCACCGATCAGTCCGCTGGCGATCCCACCGGCTGGACCTGGGATTTTGGCAATGGCCAGCTGGTCAAGGGCCAGAACCAAACCATTACCTACACCGAACCCGGACAGTATTCGGTTACCCTTGTGGTGCGTAACGATGCAGGAATACACTCCCTCACCAAATCCGATCTCATAGTGGTGACCTCGCCCCCGGAAGTCGACTTCGGTGTCAGCCAAAGTCTCAATTGTATCAACGTTCCTCTTCAGTTCACGAGTGTTTCGGCTACGGCCGGGCAAAACCTGACCAGCTGGAACTGGGATTTTGGCGATGGCAGTTCATCTTCTGATCGGGATCCAAGACACAGCTATGCCTCGCCCGGAGCGTTTACGGTGAAGTTGACAGCGGCGACCGCCGGGGGTTGCACATCGACGGTCAGCAGGCAAAATACCGTTCAAATATCAGGAGGGGTAACGGCAGCATTCGACTTCACGATTCCAGCAACCTGTAAACCACCATTTGCTGTGAAATTCCAGAACCAAAGCCAGGGCAGCGGGAACCTGAATTATACCTGGACCAGTGGTGTTGGCTCCGTAAATGCAATTGCACCTGAGATCAGTTTTCCGGCAACAGGTGAGTACCCCGTTCAACTCCACACCATGGACAACTATGGCTGCAGCGACACAATCACCAAAACTGTTGTGCTCAGGGAAATAAATACCGAATTCTCGGCAAGTCCTTCGTGTAGCGGTTTTCCCTCCACATTTACCAATATCTCCGGGGAACCCCCACTGTCATCTATCTGGCAGCTGGACAATGAAACCCGCTTTGACCGTAATCTTACCTACACTTTTTCAAGCCCCGGCACGCACCGCGTCAAATTGATTAATACCTATTCGGGATGCCAGGATTCAGCAGTCAGGATGATCAGGGTGGCCAACAATCCCTATGTCAGGATATCCATGGATCGGGTGGTCGCGTGCCGGATACCCGCCACCATTCATTTCCGCGACAATACCGCAGGGGCCACTAAATGGCTTTGGAACTTCGGAGATGGAACCAGTTCTACGGCAAGATTCCCTGCAAAAACCTATACGGCGGCGGGAGAATATCGTGTATCTCTTACTGTTACTAACGCTGATGGGTGTGCTACTTCATATGTTCATCCTGATCCTGTAATACTAAAAGCTCCTTCCGCAACAATTGTAAACGCACCAGGCGAACTTTGCAAAGGCGGGTCTTTTTCTCCCATTGTTGAGGTGTCATCCATTGAGAAGGTCACCCGGTATTTGTGGAGTTTTGGTGATGGCAGTACGAGTACACGGTCCAAACCATCTCACAGGTATGCTTCTTCAGGAAATTACCCGCTGTCGCTTTCGATCTTCACGGCTTCCGGCTGCACTTCAACAACAAAGGGTGAAGTGAATGTGGGAACGCCGGCAGCTGTTGACATTAATGCATCTTCTCTGCAGGTCTGCCCTCTTCAGCCGGTAAGTTTTAAGGCTGCCGGAAACGACCCGGCAATCAATTATTCCTGGGATTTCGGAAAGAATGATGTGGTGTCAGGAAATGAAGTGGTGCATAATTTCACTGACACAGGCAGGATCCGCGTAGTGCTGACCGGGAGAAACAATGGCTGCGCGGTAAAGGCTGTGAAGCATATTATTGTCAATCCACCTCTTGCCCGGTTCAGGGCCAGCGTGGATTGCAACGGCAGCAAAGCAGTGAGCTTTGTCAATGAGAGCATACCCGACACTTCCGGTGAGATGCGTTACACCTGGGATTTCGGGGACCCGGCCATTGCACCTTCAAATCTTTTTTCACCCCAGATCATCTTTCCACGCGCCGGCACCTACCAGGTTACGCTGACCGCCTCCTCACCAAACACGGCGTGCACAACCAGCGTCACTAACCGGGTGACCATTTCGGGCGAAACGGTCAGGCTGAGTGCCAGCAAGTCGGCCGTTTGCCGGGGCGAAGTTTTTGAATTGACGGCGGATGAAGAGTATGATGCAAATTCGTTCAACCACTACCAGTGGACGATCGGAGATCAGTCCTTCAACAGTGATAGCAAAACCATCAAGGTGTGGGTGGACAGAAACGGCGAATTTCCCATCAGCCTCAGGATAACCGATGTTAATGGCTGTATCAAGGACTCCACATCCGACAAAATGATTACTGTGAGGGGGCCTGTGGCAGCTTTCAACAGCCCGGCACTCCACTGTGGTGATTCGGCCACCAGGTTCACAGATCTATCCACTATTGAAACATCGGTTGCAAAGTACACATGGAATTTTGGCGATGGCAATGTCGAATCCTATGCGACTGCCGGAGTTACACACCACTATGAAAACGAAGGGACATACCTGGCCTCCCTCTTGGTTACGGATCAGAGCCAATGCAGTGACAGTACTCAATCAGAGGTAGTTGTTTCAAGGCCAAGGGCGGCCTTCTCGAATGCTGATAGCACGTGGTGCCCCGGCGTTCCAATAAATTTCATTGATAAGTCTTCCGGAAATATCAGTCATTGGAACTGGACTTTTGGGGATGGCGGCACATCGGACCTGCAGCATGCAGAATACCGCTATGGCCCCAACGACGGTGACTACACTGTATCGTTGAAAGTATTGAATGACCTGGGCTGTATGGATTCGATGGTGGTCGAGAAGGCTGTACAGGTTCGATCTCCTGTCGCTCATTTCAGCATGAAAGACAGCGCTTCCATTTGCCTGCCCTTCGTAGCCGACTTTGTTTTCGAGGGTCAGCATTCCAGTTCCTGGTTCTGGGATGCCGGTGATGGCTCCGCGGTTTCTGGTTCTAAAGATCTCAAACACACCTATTCGCGATTCGGAACCTTTTATCCCACATTATTTGTGATGGGCAATGGTGGATGCATCAGCGCATATTCCAAAAAGATAACAGTCGCAAATCCTGCACTTACCGCCTTTACGTATTCAGCCCCAGAAACCTGTAACAAACTGAATGTGGACTATTCCATCACGCCCCCCGCGGGCTCCAGGTTCGTTCTCAATTTCGGAGACGGTAGTTCCGACAGCTCGCAATCAGAACGGATTACCCATCTCTACTCCGCGCCCGCATTTTATCAGCCTTCGCTGTTGCTAACCGACAGTTCGGGTTGCGAATACAAACTAGATGGGGCCAGTGAGGTCAGGGTGATTGGGGCGGCGCCACTTTTCGGAAAAGACGGAGCGAGATTTTGTGATTCAGGGACCGTGAATTTTACCAACTACACGATCGGCAATGATCCTGTCATAGATTATCATTGGGATTTCGGAGATGGCGACAATTCTGCAGGTGAAAACCAGGTCCATCATTTTGCGAAAGCCGGAATATATACACCGATGCTCACCACCACCACGCGTGCGGGTTGCAAAGATTCCTATACGGATACTGTGCGGGTGTACACCAGCCCTCGGCCCCAGATCCTAAGTGCCGACACGGTCTGTTTGAACGCCCCCGTTTTATTTTCCACGCGGTTCCCTAAAGATGATTCGACCGCGGTCAGCTATGCCTGGTCATTCAGTGATGGTCTTAGTTCAGCCAACGAACAACCGGCAAGAAAATTCGGCACCCCCGGAACACAAGTAGTAAATATAAGCGCCACCCTAATGCCCGGCTGCAACGGTTCATCTTCCAAACCTGTGTTTGTAAAGGAACTTCCCGTAGTGCATCCAACGGCTCCTCTGAGTGTAATCGGTGGTCAGGGACTCAGTATTCCTATTGTTTATACGGGGGATGTTAGTTCATACCACTGGTCGCCTTCTACGGGCCTTAGTTGTAATGACTGTCCCAATCCGGTGGCGAGTCCTGGAAATAACACCCAATACCGGGTGAGGGTAACAGATGCAGCGGGTTGCACGGCAGAGGGTGAAGTAACGGTTACGGTCAGCTGCAGTGAGTCGAATTTTTTCATACCCAATACCTTTTCACCGAACAACGATGGCAATAATGACAGCTTCTATCCCAGAGGCTCGGGGCTGGCGATGATCCGCCTGCTTCGGATCTTCAACCGTTGGGGAGAACTGGTCTTCGACAAGCGGGATTTTCCTGCGAATAGTGCAGGTGCGGGGTGGGATGGAATGATCAAAGGAAAAGCAGCCTCATCTGACGTGTATGTTTACCAGATCGAGGTGATCTGTGAAAATGGCCAACTCATTCCATTCAAGGGAAATATTATGCTGATGCGATAACCGATGAAACCTGCATTCACCATACGATATTTGTTGGTCACGCTAATGATCATGTGGGCAGAACTTTTGTTCGGCCAGGATCTGCATTTTTCACAATTTTATGAAACACCGCTGCTGAGGAACCCCTCACTTGCAGGCATATTCGAAGGTGACATCAGGGTGCAGGGAATCTACCGTGATCAGTGGAACTCCATCACCAACGCTTACCGCACGGGGTCTTTCAATGCTGAATACAAAATGCCGGTGGGTACGGGGGATGATTTCATTACTGCGGGAGTTCAGGCACTGTTTGACAAGGCAGGTTCTGTTGGTCTTACCACCTCGGAAATTTTGCCTGCGCTGAACTATCACAAATCGCTGAGCAAAGAAAAACCGGTTTACCTGTCCTTGGGCTTTATGGGTGGATTGGTTAGAAAATCGGTTGATGTATCCAGAATGACTACCAACCAGCAATACATGGGCAATTTCAATCCAAGTCTGGCCACTGGAGAGAACATGGCTAACCCGGCCTACAATTCATGGGATGCCAGTGTCGGAATCAGTTTCAATACCGCTTTCGGAACTGACAACGGCAACACCTTGTACCTGGGTGGGGCGATGCATCATCTGAACCGTCCCCGAAACTCCTTTTACCGTAACATCGGTTTTGGCCTTGACCCCAAATATGTTTTCTCGGCGGGGGTAAAATTCCGGGTTACAGAGTTTACTTCCTTTACCCTCCAGGCCGACCAATCATTACAGGGGCCCTTGCGGGAGTCCATCGCTGGGGTGTTGTATTCCTTCAATCTTGGAGAGGACCCCGAAACAGCCACCTATACGGTTCATGGGGGCGGGTTTCTGAGGTGGGGTGATGCACTGATCCCGGTGCTCAGGCTCGATAAACGGCCTATATCAGTTGGGATCAGTTATGACATCAATATTTCGCCGCTGAAAACCCTTAGCCAGGGCCGAGGCGGCTTCGAATTGAGCTTTTCCTGGGTCGGCTTCCTGGAGAAACTGGGGAGTAGCCGGGAAAAAGTCCTTTGCCCCAGGTTTTGAAAATTACTCACATTAGAAAAAATTAACGATCTTTAGCCAACCAACTAAACAATTATGTCGTAAACTATTGCATAATTGCCATAAACGAGATACCTTGAGAGCAAACTGTAAAATATCGTCCCTGATGAGGATTTTTTACATATTATCCTGTATCCTGCTGCTCACCACTCAGGCGCAAGCCCAGTCTACCGCCTCCTCCGGCTCCGACAGGAGCCTTGTTTCCCGTATAATCAAGTTTTACCCCAATCCAGCCTCGTCCATCATCAATTTTGACTTCCAGAAGGACTATAATACCAGTCTGAACTTCCAGATTTTCAGTTTCGTAGGTAAAAAGGTCCTGGAGATCGATAATGTGACCCCGAGAACGGTGGTCAATCTCACCGACTTCTATCGTGGCATCTACATCTTTCAGCTTCGCGACCGGAATGGCAAGATCATCGACTCCGGTAAGTTCCAGGTGTCCAAATAACCGACATTTTGACCTCAAAATCTCATTGGCAGCATTCTTGACTAAGCTTAACTTTGCCGACAATTTTAAGCTATGGAAGACAAAAATGTGCAGGAAAGCGAGAACCTTGACCAGCTTCAGGATATGCAGGATCAGAACACTGACATAAATACTGAATCCGATGCTGATGAAAAGGATTTGCGGATCATCAAACTTCAGGAACAGGTCGAAGAATTGAAGGACAAGTACTTGCGCCAGGTTGCCGATTATGACAATCTCAGGAAACGCACTGCCCGGGAAAGACTGGAAACCATGCAGACTGCGGGTAAAGACGTCATTTCATCCCTGCTTGTGGTGCTGGACGACTCGGAGCGTGCGGAAAAACAGCTCCAGGTAAGCGAGGACGTTGAAGAGATCAGGCAGGGTGTGTTGCTTGTTTTCAACAAGCTCAGGGCTACGCTCCAGTCAAGGGGTCTGAAACCCATGGAGGCCCTTGGTGCTGAATTCAATCCCGACATGCATGAAGCGATCACCGAAGTCCCCACCCCAGATGAGAATATGAAAGGAAAGATAGTTGCCGAAGTGGAAAAAGGCTATTTGCTGAATGACAAGATCATCCGCTTCGCTAAGGTGGTAGTGGGAAAATAACAACTTAACATGTCAAAAAGAGATTATTACGAGATTCTTAGTGTTCAGAAAGGATCGACCGGCTGAGGAAATAAAGAAAGCTTACCGGAAGGTGGCAATGCAATTTCACCCAGACCGTAATCCTGGCGATAAGGCAGCCGAAGAAAAATTCAAGGAAGCCGCAGAAGCCTATGAAATACTCAGCGATGCCGACAAAAGCGCGCAATACGACCGGTTCGGTCATGCCGGTGTCAGGGGCGCCTCCTCAAGAGGAGGTGGTCACGCCTCCAACATGGAGGATATTTTCAGCCAGTTCGGGGACATTTTTGGTGACGATGCTTTCAGAGCTTTTTTGGCGGCGGTGGCCGCAGGTCAGGCCAGAGAACAAGAGGGGTCCGTGGTTCCAATCTTCGCGTGAAGATTAAACTCAATTTCGAAGAGATCGCCAAGGGCGTAACCAAACAGATCAAGGTAAAAAAATATGTTAGCTGTACCACCTGCGGTGGCAGTGGAGCAAAAGATAAAAACAGTGTTCAGACCTGCGGTACCTGCGGTGGCAGTGGCCAGGTCAGAAAAGTTAGCAATACTTTCCTTGGCCAGATGCAAACCGTGACCACCTGCCCCACCTGCAGCGGTGAAGGAACAACGGTAACGCACAAGTGCAATGTGTGCAAGGGCGAAGGCAGGGTATATGGAGAAGAAACCGTGAGCATCGATATTCCCGCCGGAGTGCAGGAAGGCATGCAGCTGAGTGTGGGGGGAAGAGGCAATGCGGGAGAAAGGGGTGGTCCTAATGGCGACCTGTTAATTCTAATCGAAGAAGAACCACACAAGGAACTTCATCGAGATGGACTCAATGTTGGCCATGAATTGCATATCTCCTTCGCCGATGCAGTGTTCGGAACCCAGGTTGAAGTGCCCACTATCGACGGAAGGGCAAAGATCAAGATACCCGCCGGAACGCAAAGCGGCAGGATATTCCGGTTGAAAGGCAAGGGTTTTCCGGCAGTAAATTCATATGAAAAAGGTGATCAGCTGATTTCGGTAAATATTTGGACGCCTCAGAACCTGACAGCGGAGGAAAAAGCCATCCTGGAAAAGCTCAACACTTCACAGAATTTTCAACCGCAGCCGGAAAAATCAGATAAAAGCTTTTTTGATAAGGTGAGAGAGATGTTTACCTAAGCCCTTCTCCGGACGGAAGACTGTCACCTTTTTCTTCTTTTCTTTTTGGAATAAATCTTCCTTGCCTTCTCCAGGATGGTCAGAAATTCCATTTGCAGGCCATCGTTCTTGTCGGCCGAAGCAGTAGCCATCGACTGGGTCGCGCTCCATGTGGTTTTTCCCGCATAGGGCGATTCTCTTAACAGGGATCCAAACATAGCAACCGAGGCCGCAAAGCGGAAACAGGGTTTTAATTTTGCCAGAGGGAGGTAATTTGCGGGTGCCGCAAAACTCAGTTCCTTCCTGGTGGAGTCTGAGGGAAGATGGTAACGTACATGGATATCCGCAATCGGCTCACCGGAAGCCAGGTTTTTTGACTGTTCGGGCTCCAGTTCAAAAATCGCCATCATGGAATGGCCGGATCCCACTTCACCACCTTCCACCTCAATCAAGGAATCCTTTATAGCCTTTAGTTTATTGTCGTACCCGATCAGTCGGTATGATTTTACCTGGTGATCATTGAACCGGATCGACAGGGCCGCATCATCAGCAACGGAATAGAGGGTTTGAGTTAGTTCTTTGACCAGCACTTTTTCCGCTTCCGCTTCATTGTCCAGGTAGGCAAAATTTCCATTCCCTTTTTTCGCCAGCACTTCGAGTTTCGAATCTTTATAGTTTCCCATACCCACTCCCAGACAGGTCAGATAGATGCCTGTTTTCTGATGGCTGATGATGATCTTTTCCAACTGGTCGTCTGAAGTCTGACCAACATTGAAATCTCCATCAGTAGCCAGTATCACCCTGTTGTTTCCGTTTCTTATAAACTTGTTTGCCGCCAGGGTATAGGCAGAAATGATTCCGGATGCCCCTGGAGTGGATCCTCCCGGGTTCAAATCCTCAACGGCCTGCCTGATCTTTGCTTTCTCTCTGCCGGAAGTAGGTGGCAGAAGAACTCCGACCGCACTGCCATAGATCACGATGGATACGGTATCCTTGTCACGAAGATTGTCGATCAGCAGTTTGAATGCCGACTTCAGCAGGGGAAGCTTATTGGGCATATCCATGGATCCTGAAACATCGACAAGGAAAACCAGGTTGCTGGGAGGGATCAGTGCACTGTCGATCTTCTTTGCGAAAAGCTGTACAAAAAGGAGTCGGTTGTTCTGATTCCAGGGGCAATCGCCAAGAACAGAATTGAAGCCGAAGTCTCCTTCATTTAACGGCGGGGTATAACCGAAATTGAAATAGTTCATCAGCTCCTCCACCCGAACGGCGTCGTGCGGCACCCTGGTGTCCATATTCAGAAAGCGGCGGATGTTGCTGTAAGAAGCCTTGTCGATACGCAAGGCAAATCCTGTTTCCGGGTATTTATCCGTTTCAATGAATTCGTTTTCGAGTAAGGAACTGTAGGATTCTCCGGTAGCGATCCAGTTTTCCCTATCGGCCAGCTGCAGATTTTTTGTAAGTGAGACCAGCCTGTTCTTTTGAAAGCTCACGGTCGAATAAAGTGTTTTCAGTACAAGTACCTGGTAGATACTGGCGTTCACGCTGACTGACTGTTGCTGATAGCCTATGAGTGAGATCGTAAGCGAATCATTTTTTCCAGGAATCATGATGCCGAAATAACCGCCATTGCCGGAATAGTAGGTGTAACCTGTAGAATGCAGGATGATCTGGGCATTCGGTAGGGGGTTGTTATTTTCATCTCTCACCTCTCCCCTGAGATAAGACTGGGAGTTGGCGCAGAAAAAAGCAAGCAATAAGAACAATATCAGTAGAGCTCTATTCAACCAGCGTATAAATTTCAGGAATGTTTCTTCCCAACCCATCATAGTCCAGTCCGTATCCCACCACAAATTTGTCAGGAATGGTAAAGCCCAGGTAATCGATAACGATAGGAAAGATTGTTGCTTCGGCCTTGTGCAGCAGGGCCACGACCTTAAGGGAAGAGGGTTGTTGGTGTTGAAGCTGGGGCAGGAATTCAGTCAGCGTCTTGCCCGTATCGATGATGTCCTCAACGATCACCAGGTCTCGTCCATAGATTTCGGCGTCCAGCCCAATAGCGGTCACCACCCTGCCTGTTGATTTCGAACCCTTGTAAGAAGCCAGTTTGATGAAGCAGATCTCCACTTCGATGTTGAGTTTCTTAAAAAGGTCGGAAGCGAAAATAAATGATCCATTAAGGATCGCCAGAAACAGCGGTTTCCTGCCTTCATAGTCGCTGTTTAGTTGTTCTGCTATAAAACTGACACGGGTACTGATCTCTTCCTGGGTAAGATATGGTTTGAAGATCTTGTCGTGTACCCGGATGGTATTCATATTTTATTGTTTTGGCCTCGAGGGAGACTTGGATTGAAGGTAAAGCTTCTCTCCCACTGCGGGTCGCATGTACCCTTCCAGGTGATTGAGTTCAAGGAGGCTTTCCATCCTGATGGCCTCTG
Source organism: uncultured Chitinophagaceae bacterium (assembly GCA_963808065.1). Lineage (GTDB taxonomy): Bacteria > Bacteroidota > Bacteroidia > Chitinophagales > Chitinophagaceae > Flavitalea. The sequence continues at coordinate 1,088,271 of CAWEEK010000001.1, read as the reverse complement.
CCTGGCAGATCTGATACAGGTCTTCACCCTCTGCAACAATATGAAAAGGGCTGTTACCCGTTTTTCTTTTTCTCTGAAGATAAACCAGCTGGTCTGCAGGAAGTAGTTCCGTATTGTTGAGGTCGTTGAATTCCATCAGCCGGCTGAGGGAAATATTATGTTGCTGTGCTATTGAAAGCAGCGGCGTTCCTTTACTTGCAAATATCACCCTGGTCCTGTTGAGCAGAAACTCGCCAAGCGGGTATCTCTGCTGTTGCGCCACCTGTTCGGCGACAGGCAATTCCTCTGCAGGAGGGGGTGGTGGAATGTCGGCGGTCATTGTCGGCTGGCCAATAATCGTGTCTCCAACTGGCCGGGGGCCCTGGACGATCACTTCTTCAGAAGCCGGCATTCGTCCCATTGCGATCAGCGTATATTGCTGGAGGTTATAAGTCTCAATCAGTTTGATAATGATCGGCGCATATTTGGGATTGGTGGCGTAACCGGCTTTGCGTATCCCAATGGCCCAGGCTTTGTAATCGGTAGGGTCAAGCTGGAAAAGGAAGGCATATCTTTCGCCGCTTCTGAGGAAATCGGAATGATCCCTGTATGACAGGGAAGGATCACTGTATTTGCGAAAGCATTCGCCACGGGAATCGTCGTCGTGGTAAACTTTTTCTCCTGTCCAGTATGCCTTGCATTTGATGCCAAAGTGATTGTTCGACTTCATCACGAGTTCGCTCTTGCCGGCATAGGTTTCATGAATGCCCTGGGCCAGGGTGATGGAAGCCGGGATGCCTGTGCGCTGCATTTCTTCCATCGCGATTTTCTTGTAAGTATTGATGTAGTCAATAATGTCAACGGTCGGCTGGGCATTGGCAATCGAAAAACTCAAAAGGGAACACAACAAAACAAAAACTCGCATCTCGGGATTTTTTTTACTTTTTTCTGATGATCATCAATCCGTCCCTTACCGTTAGCATTACCTGCTCCACTCTTTCATCTGCGCTCACAAAACGGTTGAAGGCCTCGATAGCCATGGCACTTTTTCCGGTCACAGGATCTTCAAGCACCTGACCATGAAAAAGCACGTTGTCGGCTATCATCACACCACCCCGCTTCATTTTTGGCAAAATAAGTTGATAATAGTCAAGATAACCGGTCTTGTCGGCGTCGAGAAAGACCAGATCCCAGTTCTCATTCAACGTGGGGACGACCTGTAACGCATTCCCGGTGTGTAAAATTATCCTGTCGTTGAATTTAGAAAGTCTAAAATTTGCCGCCGCGGTCGCGGCGTCTTCCTCACGCAGCTCAATAGTGTGCAGTTTCCCGTCTTCGGGAAGCCCTTCTGCAAGGCAAATGGCACTGTAGCCCGTCAGGGTGCCTATTTCGAGGATCCTTGAAGGCCGGATCAATTTGCTAAAGATTTCCAAAAATTTTCCCTGCACCCTGCTGCTCATCATGTGCGGCTGCGCATGTAAGCGATTTGTGTCACTTGAGATCTGTGCCTGGATCTGCGTCTCCGGGGAGGAATATCTTTCGGCGTAGGCTTCTGCTAAAGCTAGGATCAGTTCCAAGGAAGTTTTATTTGTTGCGGTTTCCCGGCTTCGAGCTGGCCCACAAACCAAGCCAGGTGATGGCTCCGTTGTAGATCAGCAACTCGTAACCTATCCTGAAATCGCCGAAAACCTGCCGTGAGAAATGCCTGATCGGTTCGGCAATTCCAGGTGAGAAGTTCAACTGCCGGGAGTACCAGTCAAAATTATTAATTAGATCGACCCCAAAGATAAGGATGGGAGCGATCAGGCAGATGGGCAGGGCCAGTTTGTCGTTGATCACGCGCCTGGTCAGGATGCCGAATGCGAAAAGACCCAGAAGCGGCCCATAGGTGAAGCCGGCCACTTTCAGGATCACATCTATGATCGATTTGTTGTCGAGCCATTTGAATCCCATCACGGAGAGGAAGAAGATCAGAGCAAAGGTGATGTGAACGGTAAGCCGGATCTTTTTCTTGCCACCCTCGTTCAGGTCCTCCCTTTTCTTCAACCCGAGAATATCGATACAAAAGGAGGAGGTAAGCGCCGTCAGGGCACCATCCGCGCTGGGAAAAAGGGCCGATATCAACCCGATGATGAAGATAATGGACAGTGCGGGTGGCATATGGTCGAGCGCTATGGTCGGAAAGAGATCGTCATTGGCCACCTGCAGATGATTGTCTTTGGCAAAAAGGAAGAGCAGACCACCGAGAAAAAGGAAGAGGAAATTGACGAAGGCGCTGATGATACTAAAGGTCACCATGTTCTTTTTTGAGTCACCCAGGTTTTTAACGCTGATGTTTTTCTGCATCATTTCCTGATCAAGACCGGTCATCGCGATGACTATGAACATACCCCCGAAGATTTGTTTTAGGAAGAACGCCGAGCTGTTCAGATCGGTATTGAAGATCTTTGTGATCCCGTGCGTTGTCATTTCCGCCATCACCCCGGCTGAGGAGTATTGCACCTGCGAAAAAATATAGATGATGCAGCCGATCAGGCCCACCAGCATAAAAACTGTCTGCAGCGTGTCGGTGAATACAATCGTTTTTACTCCACCCTCGAAAGTATAGAGCATGATCATCAGCAGGATCACAAAGGTGGTGATCCAGAAAGGGATGCCGAGGTCACGAAGGATAAATAGGTGAAGCACGTTGATCACGAGGTAGAGCCTTGCCGTGGCGCCAAGGGTTCGCGAAATGATAAAGAACAGCGAACCCGTTTTATGTGATACCGGCCCAAAACGCTGTTCCAGATAATTATAAATAGACGTGAGCTTCAGTCGGTAATACAACGGCAGGAGGATGAATGCGATCAGGATGTATCCGATCAGGTTGCCCATCACAACCTGGAAATAGGAGAATCCCGCGGAACCCACGGTGCCCGGCACCGATACAAAAGTGACGCCCGAAAGAGATGTGCCGATCATGCCGAATGCCACCAGCATCCAGTTCGAATTTCGGTTGCCTATGAAAAAAGAATCATTGTTTGAATTCCTTGAAGTATACCAGGCGACCCCAAGCAGGACCAGAAAATAACCGATGACAAAAGAGAACAGAAGAACGGAAGACATAAGCGAATATTGAATTCAACGCGGGGTGAACCTTGCCCAAGATAATAAAATTGTCCGCAAATGGAAGGAGCCTTATCTTGTCATTCGGGTAAAAATAGACAGAGGGATCACCCTGTGCGGTTAAACAATAACAGTAATGAAGATACAGTCCGTAGCGGTATTCTGCGGGTCCAGGGAAGGCACAAACCCCATTCATCCTAAACACGCCGCTGAACTTGGAAGGCTAATTGCAGTTCTGGACCTGCGCCTCATCTATGGCGGGGGAAAAAAGGGTTTGATGGGAATACTCGCGGAAGCCGTGCTCACCAACAAAGGCAAGATCATGGGAGTGATGCCAAAGGTGCTGATCGAATGGGAACAGCAACACCAGGGCCTGACAGAAATGGCGATCGTCCCGGACATGCACAGCCGAAAGAAAATGATGTACGAGATGAGTGATGCGGCGATTGTGCTTCCCGGTGGGTTCGGCACTCTGGATGAATTGTTCGAGATGATCACCTGGAACCAGTTGAAGATCCACGATAAGAAGATCTATATCCTCAATTCCGGAGGCTTCTATAATCATCTCCTCAACCATATGCGGATGCTTGAACAGGAAGGTTTCTTATATGAACCGCTAGGCGAACGGATCATCTTCTGTGACACTCCGGTGGAACTCTTCAACAGGATCGAATGATCTATTCAATCACGTAAAAGAGATCCCCAGCTTTCCTCTTCTTTCTGCCATCGTAGTTTAATAGCAGTTTTTCTATGGGCGCCGTGCCCAGTTTTTCCGTGCCGGAATAAACATATACCCTGCCTTTGCCGGCAAGGGTTTGCTCAATTTTATCAGCCGTCGCGGTAGCGGAATAATCCGGATCCCCGGTGCTGATCACGGGTGCATTCAAATACCGGATCATGAAATCCCTGAGTATCCAGCCATCTTGTACAAGTACCAGGTCACCCGGCCCGACGACTCTGCTCAGCGGCTCTACCTTCTTAAAATACAAATCAAACCCCTGTTTGCCCAGCCACTTCATACTCCCAAAAAAATTGATCGTGAAAAGCAGGACAGCCGTTAGCATCAGCGTTCCCGTTGCACCACCCTTCCATGGTGTAGTGATGTACGCCAGACTTCCGGCCAGGATCAGCCAGACCAGGATCATTTGGATGATCCAGAACTCGAGGATCTCGGGCATCCAGAAACAAAAGAAAAGACTGTAAACAACGAGGCAGGCCAACAACGGCTGAAAGATATATGCAGCCCTGCCCATGAGTATTTTCCAGTTTGTGATAAAGCGGAAAAGCATCAACGCCATTATCAGGGTAAATAGTAATGTTAACATAGTCAGCAGCCAGGCCATGGTATGCGAAATTGCGGAGGCCAGGTAGACCTCATCTGCGAGGCCATGTGACTCGAAGGACGTTTTCAGCCAGGTTTCGACCGCAGGCAGTCTGAAAATAAAATGTCCGCCAATAAATGCGTGGGCAAAACCAGTGATTACATGAAGAGGCGTCGCCAGACTCAGTGGTTGCCAATATCCATGTCCCACCGTGTATCCTTCCATCCAGGCAATCCAGGCGCTTAACGAATTATGTCTTTCAACAAACCACCCAACCAGGAAATAGGTTCCGCCGGCAAGCAGTATGGAAGTAAATGCGTATTGAATAAATGCCCTCCCCGCAGGTATGGACCCGCGACGCGTATACAAACAAATGATCATCACCACCGCGAAAAGCACATTCACCTGGTGAAAGAGGACGGCCATACTGTTGAGCACGCCGACCAACCATCCAATTCCAACAGAAAGTTTTTCGGCGCTGACCAGGTAAAGACACCAGATGATAAAAAAAGCCGGTGGCGTATACACTTCTATGTTGGTGCTGTAAAACCAGACACCAAAAGAAAAACCAATGGTCATGATGCCAGCGATTGCCGCCGGGGGCCTTAATCCAAACCTGACCTTCAGGAAAAGATAGCATACCGAAAGGATCGCCGACCCCCACACCGCGGTGAAGGATTCAATAATGAAATGCTCCGGCACTCCCGGTAGAATTGATTTCCAGAGGACCAGCCACTGCCGGGCGAGAAAATGATAGAGGAGATGATGCTGGTGAAACAGATGCTCGCCCCTGGAAATATTATTCAGGTAATTTATGGAATCGTGAGCGGCGGAAAAGTTGCTGACGAGAAAAAACAGAAAGAACAGGTAGGAAATAAACCAGACGGCTGCTGCCTCTTTGAACCTGTTTTTGACATCCATGGGCGCCGTTTATTTCTTCACAATAAACGCAAATTTATCCTTCCAGCGTAAAAACCATTTTTCAAAAAGGTGATATGAGCTCAGGCTGATGATCAGCGCGAGCGCAAAAGCGAGGATAAAAATGGCAAAGGCGACCCAGGTGACAGACCCATCCAGCCGCAGGGTATTCATCACCTTGATGGCAAAATATAATCCCATCAGGTGAAGACAATAGAGGCCATAGGTGTAGATCCCCAGCTTGCTCATTGTTTTGAAATTGCTCATCTTGAACAATGAATTCTTCGAATAATTCTGCTCCAGGATTATGAGTCCGAAGAAACAACCGATGAACAGCCTATCGAAGATCATTCCGGCTGTGTTCTGGAATAGTTCATCCTTGAAAAAAGCGAGGCCGAGGGCGGCGATATAGATAAAAAGGATCGCCGGTTTTGGAAGATTTATGATTGCTGTTTTGAACTTGTTCTCATACGATACCAGGTAGGCGAAGAGTCCACCCAGCGCCATGTCTCCGATAACCGAAAAAGTATGAAAATACCGGATGGCGAATTCCGTCTCTCCCGGACCTGTGTGCAGTGCCCTAAAGACAAGTGAAAAGACCATGATGGCCGGGAAAACGAGTTTGTACCATTTCAATGGCACGAAGCGCAGGATCACCGGCCAGCTCAGGTAGAACTGCTCTTCCACCGCCACCGACCAGAGGATGGTCAGAAGCAGTGCATCCGGTTTAACCGGCCAGGAATGCATGATGTCAAAATTTGCAAAGAAGCTGATGTAATACCAGGGATGCGCGTTTTCCATCGCAGGGTCCCCGCTCATCTTCTTCAGGATTGCAAAGACAACAAACCCGATAAAAACGCAGAGGTAATAAAGGGGCCAGATCCGAAGGATCCTTCGCACATAGAATTTCCCTATATGGATGGTGCCCGTAAGCTCTTTTTCCTTGATCAGCAGATAGGTGATCAGAAAGCCGCTGAGCACGAAGAAAAAATTAACGCCCAGGTTGCCATGCCGGGAAAGAAAATCGATCGTTGCATAGAGCTTAGGGTGCGAATCATTCAGGTAACTCAGTATCGACTGGTTCGAATGAAACAGGAAAACGACGAAAAATGAAATGAACCTGAGCCCGTCGAGATTTGGAAAAAATATTTTTGCCTTCGCCGGGTTGTTGGTTTGCTGCATCTGAAAATCCTTGCTTATAAATGGTTACCTCAGTTCTTCTCGATCACCTGCGGGTTGATAGCTGAAATGGGCTCTTCAGGCGCAATCTTGCCCGGGCTGTTTTTCCAGTGTGGGTCCGGGTGTTGTTTGTTTTCGTTGGGGTTCTTCAGTGTGAATAACCACCACATACCCATTCTGTCTGTAACATAAAAGAACAGAATGGGAACACCTATACCCAGCACCGTGCTGACGAGTAAGAGGACCACAAAATTGTCGTAATGAAGTACATGCCGGAAAAAAATCCTGGTAGCCGCTGTCACTGCGAGGTGTATAACATAAATATGCAGAGAATGGTAGCCGATGACCCTTATGAATTTGGCTATGTTGAGTTTCTGCAATAAGAATGAACAATGGATGAGATAGGCACCGCCCACCAACCCTACGATCAGGAATAGGGCAGGCATGTGGTTCTGAACATAATAGTCCCAGTCGTGAGCAATATTGATCTGAGCGAAATATGCTTCCAGGACGATAAATACGGGAGTAAACAGTAAAAACGTTTTTGTCGAACTCCAGGCTTTGAAATTCTTCTCGTCGAGTATCGCCTTGCCGAACATATCACCGACAGCAAAGAAGATATAATAGAAGAAAACATCAAGTATGAAGATGTGTTCAGTAATGCCGAGGGTTTCGTGAAACTTGTTGTACCTGAAATAACCCACCAGCGAATACAGGACGATGCCCAGCAGGATTTGCTGCAGGATAGTGAATTTCGCCTTAATCTTCATGATGGCATAAAAGGATCCCGTCAGGAACAGGGTATGCAGGTACCAGAACTGTTCGATCTCCCTTGGTTTAATAATGAGGTAGAGATAGTCGATGTATTGCCTGTCGACGTTGACATAGTCCTTGAACAGCAATTGGAGGGTGATCTGAATCACACCCCAGATCAGCAATGGCCAGACCAGGGTCTTGAACCTGCCTGTGATGTAATCATTTACAGACTTCTTCCTGAGTGTTCCGCCAAGAAAGATGCCTGATACGATAAAGAACAGTGGCATCCTGAAGCTGAAAAAGAAAACGTCGGCAAACTTGAGTCCGTGATATGGGTAAGGAGTGCCGGCGGGGTGGAGTCCTTCCTGAACGTGCCGGAAAGTAACCAGGATGATACAAAGTCCTTTGGCGTAATCGATCCATGCATACCTGGAGGTGCCCAGGATTTTCCCAAAATTGAAAAAAGGTTCTTTCACTTCACAGTGTTTTCGAAGGTAAGATATACAAAAATTTGGTGATGGGTTTTCGCGCCAGGTAGATATAATAATGATTGACAGCGGCTTATTCCGCTGTCAATCATGTACTGAATATTAGTTACGGGTCCTGATGACCTTTGATGCCTGTACTGCTTTTCCGTTCACATTGATGGTCACTATGTACACCCCGGTGTTCATGCTCGCGTCTGAGGCAGACAACCTCAGGGTGTTGGCACCCCTGGCTATCTGGCCAAAGTTCTGGCGGTAGGCCAGTCTTCCAGACAGATCATACACATCCACACTGATCTTATTAGACGCATCTGCGTTGTAGAAGTCAACATTCAGGAAGTCTATGAATGGATTAGGATACATTTTTCCGGTATTCTTTCCGTCCGCAGCCTGAGCTACAACCGCAGGCGTTGCAGGGTTGATAGCGGCAATTGAAGGATCCAGGGTGCTGAAATTCGCAATGTTCAGCGATGAACCACCGAGCGGCACGGAGTAATCCTGAACGATGATGCCGGCATTGAAACCATAGAGCGCATCCGCCGTTGTAGAAAAATCCATCACCACCTCACCGTTTTCATCAGGACTGACATCATTTATGTACACCACCTTGGTGCTGTTCATCCAGGAATTCAGATACACTGTCCTGCCATTGATGGTATAGGTAGCTGTATAGTTTCCGGTGAACCAGCCGTTGATGCTCGAACTTCCGTAGAATCCGATACGGTATTTCCTTGAGTGGCTCAGACCAGACAACTTGAACTGGGAAACCTGTGTTTTATCCAGCCAGTAGTCGGAACCGAGTGCTAAATCAGGCACCACTCCGGAATTATTTCCGGTATTCACCCCTGCCGTGAATTCACCATTGAAGATCCTGGTCAGCGAAAGGCTCATGCCAGAATTGCCGCCAGACTGGTTGATCAGGTTGTCCTGGGTGAATTCAAAAGTAGGCGCGGTGAAGGTATTGTTCCAGGGGAACGGTGCGTTATCTGTTGTGTAGTTGAAATGGATGTACACGATTGAAGCAGGCGTTACCGATTTAGCGCGGTTACTGTAATCGGAGAAGTTGCCTCCCGCCGCTTTCGCACGCAGCCGGTACCAGTACTTCACGTTTGGCTGCAAACCGCTGTTTCTGTACTTGCTTGTGTTGGCAGGAAGTGCAACTGAGAAATTGTTCTGTGTGAACAGGGAATCAGTCGCTCTTTCCAGCACATAACCACCAGTCAGATCCTCATCTTCCGTTCTGTCGGACCAACTCAGATCGATATTATTTCTGTCAGCCGGTTCGGCGTAGAGATTGAGCGGATTCATGATCGCCACCAAAGCCGGGTCATATTCTTCAATCACAAGAGCAGTGAGGTAAGAACTTGCTGAACCGGTGAGTCTGGAAGCCGTGAAGGAGATCGTTCCGTCGCCTGCAGGAGTCAGTCCATTCAGGTTGGCCGTCTGCGTAGTGTTGTACCTCGCATTCAGTGTGTCCTTTGCTGTGCCCGAAACATATTCTACATCGGCAGGCAATCCCTCATTGCGGCTCGCCATGATCACGATATTGTATTTTTTCGCGGTGTTGAGTCCGTTCACCCTGATCGTCTTCGGCCCGGTGTTGTCGATCAGCCCTCCCTGCAGTACAGAATCAGGATAGACGCCGCTATTGTTTCCGGTGATGTGTCCAAGGTCATTCAGACCAGTCCAGGTGGCCAAGATGGTTAAACCAATGGTAGTAGCCTGGTTGGTTTCATCCTTCAGGTTAGCGATGGCCTGGCTGTTGCCTTTCGGTCCAAGCCAGTTATTCCATGGCTGTGCGGCAAATCTGCCATCACGGCCAAACTTCACGAATACTGATTTGGTGTTTTTATCGGAAACATTGATCCTGACCGTCTTCCTGGACACAGCGCCCTTGTTGTCGGTAGACTTGATCACCTGGTTGAACCAGCCGATATGATCTACAATTGGCGAAGATACCAGCCGGTAATTTCCATTACCAAGGTCTTGCAGGCTTACAAATGGAAGCTTTCCTTCCAGGACAACAGTTGCCGCGTCACCGGGATCATCAGTTACTGTGAAGTCTGTATTGTCCACCGCGTCGGTTTTCACATACACATCACTTACAACATTGATGATGGGTGCGTTATTTTCTGTGCTGATCAGCACTGTATCACTGGACACTCCCGTTCCGGAACCATTAATGCCCGTTATGTAGTAGAAGTATTCTGTTTCCGGAATGGTGGTAGTATCAATATAGCTGGTGCTGTCGCGGTTTGTTGCTCCGGGATTCATTAAGGTATACGGGCCAGTTCTTGCGCCGGCACGATACACCAGGTATGCGTTTTCGTTGTATGAACGATCAGACCAGGTCAGCTTCACTCCGGTTGGTGGTATCGGTGTTGCAACGAAGTTTAGCGGCTTCACCGGCACTGATCCATCGCTATAGTTTGCCTTGACCACCATTGCATTCAACATACCACCACGGTGAATGGATATGTCTCCGTTCATGGTGATAAAGACCTCACCCGCTGCGTTTGGCACCACGTTTTCTATGGTGTCTGTCCTTGACGTGTTGAGGTAGAAGTTAACCACAGCTACGTCGCTTCCTATTCTGAAGGTCGTGGTTGACGTAGCGTCGGAGCCTTGCGTATAACTCGAGAAGAAAACAAAGTTGTATGTTTTGGTAATATCCAGCCCACTCACTTTCATCACCACGGTGTCATTGGCATTGCTGGCCTGATTGTATCCCCACAGCATTGCGTCCTTCATCACCAGGTCGGGATATACTCCCGTATTGTTGAAAGTTGAATAGCCTGATGTGGTAGCGGTGATCGTGCCTCTTGTGATACTCAGTGACACATTTGTTGAACCATTCTTTGTATCTACCAGCAAACCATGCGAAAATGACGGAGTCAGGTTGATGTTGTTCCAGGTTGGAACCGTTGCGCTCTGCGTTCTGAAATTCAGCTGCAGTACCTCGAGCGGATCCTTTTCGACAACAGAGATCGTAAATGTCCTGCTTGTCCATGCACCATAACCATCATCTACAAACGCAGTCATTTCATATTCACCTGAGGCAGAGTATCCTGGTTTGATTAGAATAGAGCCCGTGCCATTGCCATTGTTCGTAAAGGTGGCAAAAGAAGGCTGGCCTTCGAAATACCAGACCATGGCGCCCGGACCAGAATTATCCGTTGCAGAGAGAGCCACAGTAGCCTGGCTGCCTTCATTGATTGTTAAGTTTGACACCGCTCCCATCACGGGAACATCGTTACTGTTTACCTGAAGGATAAAGCTCGCAGTGTCCCTGCCGCCATTGGCGTCATCGACAAATACCTTCATGGCGTATGATCCGCGTTTGCTGATATTCGGGTTGAAAGAAATGTTCAATTTGCCATTCGTACCCGGCATGATCGTTCCGAAGACGGGCAGATTGGCCGTAGAGAAACTGAGCAAATCGCCATCCGCGTCCGTAGCCGACACTTCAAGAACGAAGGTGGTGCCATATTTCATGGTGAAGTCGCGGATCGTTTTAATGTCGGGTTTGGTATTGAGCGTTTTCGCGGACAATTCCGGAGTAAATGCTGATGGCGTTGCAAGGCCAGTGGCACGAACCGTATAATAGTAGGTAACATTGGCGAACAGACCCGTGTCGGTGAATGTTTTCTCTGCACCGCCGCCACCGGGTATCTTGCTGATAACCCTGTTGTTTGTTTTGTCACCTGATGAACGCCATAATTCAAAACCGGTTTCATCAGTTGAGTTGTCGTTCCATGTCAGTTTGATGCTTTCTGTAGAGAGCACATCTGCGGTCAATTGAGTTGGAACGGCAGGAGAACTTGGGGGACTGAAGGTACTTGCGGTTGACTGCCTCAGGTTAAATGCCATCAGTGAGTCTATCTCGGCCTTACTGAGTGCCCCGTTGATCACATACATGTTGTCGATCAAACCGGTCCAGGTAACGAGACTGGAGTTATCATTGAACGCATTATTTGCGGACGTATTCCCGATCCTTGACGCGTCGGTAGTTGCCGGGATGGAATTGAAACTAAGTGCATTGTTGGAAGCCACCAACACACCATTGAGGTAGAGCTTTAATGTAGTGAACTCATACACCACGGCCACATGATTCCAGTTTCCTGAAGACCAGTTTGCGCTTGATGCAAAATTAGAATAGGTAATGGCCGTTCTCGTGCTGTTGCTCGCCACTCCTGCCATCAGGTCATCGCTATTGAAACGTACGGCAATACCATTGGTACTTCCGCCGAAATCAAACAGGATTCGCTTGCTGTTTGTTGCAGTTGGACGAATCCAGGCTGCGATTGTGCGTTGGCTGTATGGCCCGGCTGATGGGAATCCGCCAGATCCGGTGTTAAAGCTTATATATCCATTATTGGCAATGCTTACCGAATGACTGCCTTCTTTCTTCTGAGCAGTGGTGAAGGTAATGTTGCCTCCGTTGGGCACCAGCGTGTTGGCCGAAACTCCAGTGGAATCAGTGTAGTTGTTATTGAAATTCCATATCCCTTCTGCGAAATTGAAATTGTAGGCAGAGGCTCCTCCATTGCTGATTGCGCGGATGCGGTAAAAGAACGGCGTACCGGCAGTCAGTCCTGAATCTGAATAGCTCGTCACATTCGGGGCAGTTGTCTTGATTGTGGCGAATGGTCCAGTTTTGGAAGTGGCGCGGGAAATTTCGAATCCTGTTTCATCATTACTGTTGTCAACCCAGTGGAGGTCGATCTTGTTGAACGACACAGCAGTGGCGCTGAAGGATGACGGTGTATTGGGTCCCGCGTCTTCCGCATGATCTTCGATGGCGAAAAACTTGATGGGTATTCTTTCCCTTGTCTGGCCAACATTGCTGGACCAGAACAATTCCATGATATAATCTCCGCCGCCCTGCGCATAACCAATATTGATAGTATGATAACCCTTCGAAAAATACTTGGAACCCGTTCTGATCTGCGCACCGTGAGCGCCGTTGTTGTTGACGAGCGCATTGCTGGTGGAAGAACCGGTATAAGGAACATCGACCCAGATTACGCTGGCATCGTCAGAATTGGTTTCGAAAGTATAAGTGCCGGCAACCGGAATGTAGATCCTTCCCTCATACAATATGGCGTAATCAGTCGTCCGCGTTCTGATGGCGGCGGCTACACCAATGGTATCGGTAATACCGCTTGATGTGATAGCAACGGAATTGAAATTCGGGAGGTTGGCATAAGAGCCATTCACATACCGGTAATTCATGCCCTGCCTGTGAGTGTAACCGGTTACCTGGTTGCTGTTTGGCGAACTATTGTTAGCCTTGTCCACAGCCTGTACGGTGAAGTTGTAGGAAGTAAGGCTGTCGAGATTGGCCACAGTAAAACTCAGGTTTGCAGTGCTGTATGTTTTAGTGCCGTTGACATAAATATCATATCGGTTGATGCCCACATTGTCTGTTCCTGCCTGCCAACGCAGGTCAACAGTACCTGTTGAGCTTCCCCGGTACTCGAGTGCCAGAGGCGCTGTCGGAGGGGTGTTGTCTATTTCAGTTTTAGCGCTGGATTCGGCGCTGGCCGCAGAGGCGCCGGTTTCCGCTACTGAACGAAGCACATAAAAATAAGTCGTATTCGGCGTCAGGGAGCTGTCGTTATAAGTAATTGCATTCGCTTCCGTGATCTTGACGAGCGTGTAGGGTCCACCTGCTTTTGTAGCACGGTAAACTTCAAAGCCGGTCTCATTTACACTGGCGTTCGGGTTGTCGCTCCAGTCAAGTCTTAGGACGGTCTGTGAAAGTGCTGCCACACTAAGGTTCTTGGCCACATCCGGTTTTGGCGTACCAGCTGCGGGCACCACTTTGAATATCGGTGAGAAGATCGTACCACAACCAAATGGTTCGGAATACCTCGCTTTATATGAACCCAACGGGGCTTCATATATCTGGGCGCCGCTGACCTGCACATTGTCGCTGGTCCGGAACCACTGATAATTGATGAAACCCGGAGGCATCTGGAGCTGAACGGTGTTTTTTCCGTTCAATGCAGGAAGGGTACGGCTATTGAGACCCACGATTTCAATCGGAGGAGTCTGGGTTGTAGTTTTAGATTTGATAACAGCAGGATGGGGTGACCATTCGGACCATGCACCATTCAATACGCGCTGGAACCTGACCTTGTAGGTTCCAAAAGATCTTACCGTTATGTCATTGCCGGTGTAGGAAATGATGGAAGCTCCGTTTACGATGGTGTTGACCGTTCCTGTGCGTCGGGCGATGAGCACTCCGTCTTTCTCCCACTCGTAGGCGTAGAAGCCAGGTGAAATACCGATCTTGACGTTGATGGCCGAATCCGGACAAAAATCATAACGCTGATAAAACACAAGCGGATTCGCTTTGTGCATATCGTTCATAAAAGGTACGAAATCGGGTTCTGCCCAATGACGGTTCCACGATGAGTGGCCCAGATCAGGGTAAAGTGATTGACGAATATCACCGCCGAGGTTGCGCACCTGCGATACAGAATACCCCGCCATCGTTGGGCTTGGATTTCCATCGAGCCCGCCAGTGGCAAGCCAGATGGGAACATGTACGAAGGTCGAGTAGTTATAGGGATAACCGGCAGCTGAAGTCGGAGCGATCTTGGCGATGCGGGTCGGAAACTGTGCGGCGATCGTCCAGGCACCGGCGCCTCCACCAGAAAGCCCGTCAACAAAAACCCTGTCAATGTCGGTGCGGGCATACTTGTTTAACGAATCCAGGATAGTGATGATGGTATTGAACCAGGAGTTTCCGCTAACGCCCCATTCTCCCCAGCAGGTCGCATCAGGAGAGCGGTATTGCGGGTTGAGGATGAAACCATCGAAATCTCCGTTGTCAACTTTGTCCATAAAGGATTTGCCCCCATGTATAAGTTGTTTTTCGTTGTTGTAGATTCCACCGTTCGCTGGACAGGCAACCTCTCCTGCGCCATGCAGGAAAAGCATCACCGGATATTTCTTGTTAACACTGTCTTTGTATGATTTTGGGAATTTCAATCGGAAGGCCAGCCTTTGTCCGAAGAAATACATGTAGTAGGCTTTGTAGGAAGAATTATTAAAACTTCCGGAACCCGAGCTAACACCGTTCGTGCTTACAGAAACCCATTTGGAAAGTCCGAGAATGCTGGAGTCGGGTTTTTGCGCGGTACCATAGTCGGCGGAACTGGAATACCTTACAATAGGGTCATCAGGGTTAAAGACGTTCTGGGCAAAGGAGATGCGGATCAGACCCATAATAGCCAGGCCGAGAAATAAAATTCTCTTCATAAAAGGTATAATTAACAGTTTAGGGGCACCTGCCGCTAGTGCGACAAATGGGTCATTTGGAGGATAATGTCTTCAGAAAACCGATTGCTCCGTAAGGGTCAGCTCGAAAGGTATTTGAAGATCAGAAGTAAAACACTACTGGCTTTCAGGGGATTGTTGGAGGGGTAAGAAGAAGGGTAAAAGTAGAAAGAAAATCGGTTAAATGAAATTATTTGGCTGATATTATTCTTTTTCTTATCTCGCCCCAATGATCCTGTTGGTTCTCAAGGGCCTTTTCATTATAAGTCTTGTTATTATCTTCTATACCTATGCCGGCTACCCGCTTTTACTCTGGATGCTGGTATCAATAAAAAGGCTCGTTCGTGGCTCTTCTTCAAAAATTCCCAATTCGGGATTCTTCCCCTCGGTAACATTGATTGTGGCTGCCTTCAACGAGGACGAGATCCTGGAAGCGAAGATTCGCAATTCCCTGGATCTTGATTACCCGTCCGATAGTCTGAAATTATTATTTGTAACAGACGGGTCCACCGACAATTCCACGGTTGTTTTTGAAAGCTACCCTGACGTAGGACACATACACCAACCCGAACGTAACGGCAAACTACATGCGCTTAACAGGGCCATGGGTGAAGTGACCACGGATTTCGTCATTTTCAGCGATGCCAACTCGCTGCTAAACCGCGATTGTGTGGTGAACCTTCTCAGGCATTACCAGGACCCCAAGGTGGGTGGGGTGTCGGGCGAGAAAAAAGTTGTGTCCTACTCTTCCCGGGATGCAGTGGGTACGGGTGAGGGTCTCTACTGGAAATACGAATCCTGGATCAAGAAAATGGACGCGGACCTCAATTCTGTGGTGGGCGCCGCGGGCGAACTTTTTTCGATCAGAACCAGCTGTTACGAACCGCTGCCGGCTGAAATCATACTAGACGACTTTGTCCAGTCCCTTAAAATTTGTCTGAAAGGATATATTATCAAATATGACCATACAGCATATGCCCTGGAAACCGCTTCCCTTAGCCTGTCGGAGGAAATTGAGCGGAAAACCCGGATCTCGGCGGGAGGGTTCCAGGCCATTGGCATCCTAAGCCGCCTGCTGAATCCTTTCAGGCATCCTCTGCTTAGCTTTCAATACCTTTCTCACCGGATCTTCCGCTGGACCCTGGCCCCTCTTGCCCTGCTGATCTTCTTCATCAGCTCAACCATTCTTTGGGTGGAAGCAGCCGGAATTTTGTATGATGTTACCTTTTATGCCCAGGTCGCCGTCTATATACTGGCATTGATTGGATGGTGGATGGCGACGGGTGGAAGAAAAGGCGGCATCGCATATGTTCTTTTTTACTTTCTGATGATGAATTACTGTGTGTTTGCCGGATTTGGCAGGTTTTTAAAAGGGAGGCAGAATGTGGCATGGCAAAAGGCCAGGAGAGGTTAAAAATATAGCCGGATTTTTATTTGCTTTTACCAATCTGGCTTGCTACATTTACCCTACTCTTCTACTTCTCCCTCATCCTCTGAAACCCTGGTTAAACAGCGATTCCTGACATTTGAAAAGGCTGGTTTAGTAGCCAGAACATCCATTAATTCTTAAGCGACCGACCGAAATTCACACTTGAAGAACGGTAGCTATACCACCTAAGTGTAAGTCTTTATATCCAATAAAGGCACTATAATTGCACCTCCAATTCCTTCGACGACGACCAGTCTTACAAAACGATTCCTGTTGAAAGATTTGCCATCTTATTTACGGTTAATTTTCGACAATGAAGAAAAGTATTTTAGCGATCGATGACAGCAAGGCCATAAGGTTCCTGCTCCAAACGGTACTCGGCAAGGACCACCAGGTGGTAACGGCTCCCGACGGAAGCAGTGCGATGTACTGGCTGTCAAAAACAAAAATCCCTGATCTGATCATCACGGATCCCCAGATGCCTGACATGAAGGATTGGGAACTTATTGACGAATTGTCATCAAGCATATTATATAGAAATATTCCGATCGTTGTGATTTCTTCACTGGATCCGGAATTGACGAGAAAGAAATGTGAGGAGTATGGAGTGGCAGCTTATTTCTTTAAACCTTTTAACCCCGTTGCCTTGCTGGAAAGTGTGAATGACATGACGGGGCGACCAAAAACCTGGGGACGGTATATACCCTCTCTCAGTTAACCCAACATGACACCCCCATAACCTTAACCTTAACCGACGTTGATCATGGACTCTTTTTTACACACCGATAAAACTCAGGTGAAGACCTACCGGCACTACAACCTGCAGCCGGGCGCCCTCGCTACAGAACCCAAAAAACTTGAGTTCTTCTATGTTGGAAAAACAGGTGCAGTAATCGATGCACTCATTCGCACCTTCGACAGTGGCTATGCCGCAGAAAATGCCGACAATGCCCGAGGGATGCTTAGAAGAGTGATGTTGCAGACTGGCAGCATTCCCGATGTGATCATACTTGATTCAGGGTTGGGACACCATACGCTTGTTCAGTTTTCTCAATACATCGTATCCCAAAAGGCTTTGAATTCTGTTCCTGTGATCATCGAAGGTTCTTCCCTTGCTGAAACGGACCTTGAAAAATTCAGAACCGATGTCGTGGCCGAAGACATTGTGTCGGTCAACGACCTGAGCCCCGACAAACTGGGTTCCAAGATCAGGTTTTGGAAGAATGTAAAGATGCGCATCAATGAGGTTCAGGAACCGGTAAAGGACGACTTTGCTCCCGTAAGAAATTATGTAGCCGAATACTCCAAGCGTGCTTTTGATATCGTCATCTCGCTGTCGCTCATCATCGCACTGAGCCCGCTGTTCCTGCTGATCGCGTTGGCAATGAAACTCGACTCCAAAGGCCCCGTGTTCTATATTTCTAAAAGGGCGGGCAGAGGATACAAGATCTTCAAGTTTTATAAGTTCAGGACCATGGAAGTGGAAGCGAACAAGAAAATATCAGATTTCTCACATCTCAATATTTACAATCCTCTCAAGGCCGACGGCCCTGTGTTTATCAAGATCGACAATGATCCCAGGATCACCAAACTGGGCGCCTTCCTTAGAAAATGCAGCCTCGATGAGCTTCCTCAACTCTGGAATGTTTTTCTCGGTGACATGTCGTTGGTTGGCAACCGGCCGCTCCCCCTTTATGAGGCCGCCACCCTTACCACCGACGAATGGGCAAAAAGGTTCATGGCACCGGCTGGAATGACGGGTTTGTGGCAGATCAAAAAGAAAAGCAGGGCAACAATGACTGCTGAAGAACGGATCAACCTCGACATTAACTATGCCGACAATTCGAACTTCCTATTTGACCTTTGGATCATGGCCAATACCCCCTATGCCGTAATCCAGCGCACAAACGCCTGAGACTTGCAACTGGCCGGAATTTCAAATCAATGAATTGCTCTTATATTGCGTAAAAAGTAGCGCATATGCCATTGGGGGATCTACCCTTTATCTCCATCATTACACTGAATTACAATCAGACGGAGGCGACGTGCGCATTTCTGGACTCCACAAGGCTTCTTGACTACCCAAACTATGAGATCCTGGTCTGCGACATGGCCTCGGCCTCAGACCCCTCTGCAAGCATCCCCAACGGCAAGTATCCCCATGCCATCCTCCTGAAAAGCAAAAAAAACCTCGGTTTTGCGGGCGGTAACAATTGGGGGATGCGCCAGGCAAAAGGCGAATACCTGTTCATCGTCAATAACGACACGGAAGTCACGCCGAACCTGCTTACCAACCTCGTCAGACCGTTTCTCGAAAATGACGAGATTGGAGTGACCTGTCCCAAGATCAAATACTTTTCTACCCCCAACGTGATTCAATATGCGGGTTTTAATCCCATGAATGTGTACACGGGCCGGGTGACCAGCATCGGCCTGATGGAAGAAGACCAGGGTCAATATGATGTATCCAAATTCACTTCGGGAGCGCACGGCTGCGCCATGATGGTGAAAAGAGAAATACTGGAAAGAGTGGGCATGTTTGCGGAAAAATTCTTTCTCTACTACGAAGAATGGGACTGGTCCGCGCGAATCCTGAGAGCCAAATACAAGATCTGGTATGCCGCAGACGCGGTGATCTACCACAAGGAATCGCTCACTGTGGGCAAATACAATCCGATCAAAGTGTATTATCACACCCGCAACAGAATCCTGTACATGCGGCGGAATTCAAGCTTATTTCAATTCGCGGTCTTCTCCGTGATCTTCATATTTTTTGTGGTGCCCAAAACACTCATCCACTATTTTCTTAAAAAGAAATTCATCCATTTGAAATACTTCATCAAGGGCATCATGTGGAATTTCAAATCAACCAGCAGCTCAATCATATGATGCTGGCGCTGATGCATATTTTATTTTTTATTTTTTACTCATACCTGTTTATCATTTCATTTTACCTGCTGGTGGCAGCCATTGCAGGACGGTTCCCTTCGGGAGGAACAAGAGCCATCACGGGGCCCTTCAAGAAAATAGCAGTGCTCATTACTTCATTTAAAGAGGACGATGTAATTCTCAATACGGTACGATCCGCGCTGGCCCACGACTACGAGCCCGGTGCATTCAGGGTCTTCGTGGCGGCCGACCAGCTGAAGCGGGAAACACTCCAGAAATTAAGACAGCTGGACGCCGAGGTACAGGAGGTGCATTTTGAAATGGGTTCGAAGGCGAGGTCGCTCAATCATTTGCTGAACTCCATCGATGAGCAGGAATATGAAATCGCGATGGTGCTTGATGGCGACAATATCATGCTACCGGGCTGCCTGAAACAGGTAAATGCGGCCTTTGTACATGGCCTGCATGCGGTTCAGGTTCACCGGATAGCCAAAAACCTGAACAATTCCCTGGCGATCCTGGACGCCATTAGTGAGGAGATCAACAATCATCTATTTCGAAAGGCGCAGAGAAACCTGAATTTGTCGGCAGCCACCATTGGCTCTGGCATGGCCTTTCGTTTTATCCGGCTGAAAGCCGTTTACAATAAACCCGGCATCCTGGATAATCCCGCCTGCGACAGGGAGGTTGACTTCGAGATGATGAGACATGGAGTTACCGTAGAATACCTCGACAAGGCCTATGTGCTGGACGAGAAAGTATCTTCAGAGAAGGTGCTGGAAAATCAGCGCCGCAGATGGCTTGAATCACAGATCATACATATCCGCCTTTTCTTCAATTCAAAAAATCACGTAGCGAATAAGAACCGGGACTACTGGAACAAACTCTTTATCAATCTCATACCTCCTCGCATACTATTTCTCTTCCTGATCGGCATTATCCTGTTTTTTGCAATCATGGGATCTTTATTGCATTTCAACCTCAGCGGCATTGCACACAGGTCCTGGGTCCTCGTCTGCCTGATGTATGTTCTCGCCCTGATGCTCTCCATACCGGATCGTTATTTTACGATGGCCACACTGAAAGCATTTCTTAGCCTCCCCTCAGTAATTTTCACCTACATCAAAGCGGCCCTCAGTCTCAATCCGCGCAGAAAAGAATTTGTTCATACACCAAAAAGCTTCACAGAACACAGGGACCTCTAAAAGGCCGATCGTAATTTTACGAAAAGTATATTCTGCAATAAGCAGTTATACTTAGGTGTTATAGGGATTTCACTTTGTTTCTTTTACTATTTCCATTAAAATATAGTTATTGTTAAACTGAAAACAAGAAAACAGCCAGCTCCCCCGTTATCTTTTTGATTGCTCTTTGAGCCGTCAGCCGAAATCCAAACCGAAAAGCCAACCTGATGAAAAATTTTTCCTATTCAATTAGGAAGCTGTGCCTTGCTGTGCTAATCTCAGCAACATTTCTTCCCGCTTCTTCCCAACAAATACATAAAAGCATTAAAATCTCCACAGGGGACAAGATTGGATTTCTGGAATACAAGCCTGCAGATTACAATCAGCATCCTGATACTAAATACCCTCTTATTATTTTTCTCCACGGCGTAGGCGAAAAAGGAACCGGCGTTGGAAAGGACCTCGACAGGGTGGCCTGCTGCGGTTTACCAAGGATCATCAAATACGGCAATAAAATGGAATTTACCTGGAACGGAAAAAAACAAACCTTCCTGGTATTATCTCCCCAGTGTCCCAAAAAATATGGAATGTGGCCACAGCAGGTGGTGGATGACCTGATTGAATACGCAAAGAAGAATCTGAATATCGATGAAAACCGGATCTACCTCACCGGCCTCAGCATGGGCGCAGGCGGTAGCTATAAATACATGTCCAACTCACAGCCGGCGGTTAACAAACTCGCGGCCTCCGCGACGATCTGTCCGCCCTGTGTTTTCAACAATGGAGGCTATATCGCAAAAGCGAATCTGCCGCTATGGTCGTTTCATGCAAAAGACGATCGAATAGTGAACTGGACCTGTACTCAAACAGCCATTGATAAAATAAATGCCAACAAGCCTGCCGTAAAACCACTTGTCAACTACTGGCCTAAAGGTGGTCATAATGTTTGGGACAGGGTATATACTGATACCAATCATATTTACCAGGGGGCTGTGAACATTTACGAATGGTTCCTTGGTCAATGGAAAGGAGCACCCGTTAACAAATTGCCGGTAGCCAATGCGGGAAGACAGATCAGCATCACCAATGGAACAGGCATCGCAACGCTTGACGCTTCCGGATCCAGCGATGCAGATGGAAAAATCGTAAGATATGTGTGGAAGAAAATATCGGGACCATCAGCTGGTAATATCACCACAGCGATGGGATCCGCACCCATCACTACTGTTGAAAGACTCAAAAAATCCGGCAGCTATAAGTTTGAGCTGACCGTTGTCGATGACAGGGCATCTTTCTCGGTCGATACCGTTACCGTTGTCGTATCCTCAGGGGGTGCCTCGCTCAACAAGAATCCCATTGCCCAGGCGACGAATTCTGTTACCGTCAGTTTGCCACAAACCGAAGTGACACTGAGCGGTAATACATCAATAGACGAAGACGGAAAGATAACCTCATATAAATGGAGCAGAAGCTCTGGACCCGCTGCAACCATAGTATCACCGAATAAAGCCGTTACCAGGATCACCCAGCTTAAGGCGGGCGTCTATAATTTCACGCTGGTAGTTACCGACGACGATGGCGCAAGTTCCACGGCCACCGTAGTTGTAACCGTGTTATCTAATACAGGCGGGAAGAATGCACTTCCAGTTGCAAAAGCCGGCCGCGATACTACAGTAACACTGCCATTAGAATCATTCATGCTGTCGGCCGTTGGTTCTACAGACAATGACGGTTCAATTGTAAGCTATAAATGGGTAAAGATTTCGGGACCAGTTGCCGTTATCGTTTCACCTTTCAAGTCGATAACGAAAATCAGCGGATTTGGACAGGGTGTATATGTATTTAAGGTGATCGTCACAGACGATAAGGGAGCCAGCTCCGCCGACACTATCTCGATTGCTGTGAACCCCATCGCGCAGGAGATAAATAACAAACCGATAGCGAGCGCCGGATCAGATGCCAGGGTCGTGTTGCCTTTGAATAAAATACTTTTGAATGGAGAAGCGTCCTCCGATAACGATGGACTGATCACCGGTTATACCTGGACAAAAATCAGCGGACCAAAACAGTTTTATATCGCAGCAGCCGGCAAGGTATCCACCTCGGTGACCAACCTGGTTGAAGGAACCTATTTGTTCAGGCTCAACGTTAAGGACAACAGGAAAGGCAGCGATGATGATACCGTTCAGATTACAGTGGTGCGAGCTCCCGTTTCGGCAAACAAACCACCAACGGCGATGGCTGGGAATACGCAGAGTATTACCTTTCCCGAGAGTAGCGTTACGCTTAATGGTTCAGCATCCTATGATCAGGATGGAACGATCACCAGGTACAAATGGAGTTTTATTAGCGGTCCGCAACAATTCCAGATAACAAATCCGGATGCGGCGGTTACAGTCGTGAACGGTCTTGTAATCGGCGTTTATGCATTCCAGTTACAGGTATTCGACAACAATGGATGGTCATGGTCCGACACCGTTTCCGTCATAGTAAAAGAAATTCCCGCCCGGCTGCCATCGGCAAATAATAATCCGCTGGCGAATGCTGGTATAGATCAAACCATCAACCTGCCGAATGACCAGGTGATCCTGGATGGTTCGGCCTCGGAAGACACAGATGGGACGCTGACGGGGTACCAATGGACGCAGATCAGCGGACCGAACGAATATCAGATTGTTGACGGGGCTCTCGAAAAAGATACCGTGAGATATTTAGTGGAGGGAAAATATAGTTTTATGCTCCTGGTTCGCGACAACGACGGAGCCATAGCTGTAGACACTGTTGAAATCGCCGTACTTGCTACGCCAAATGAAACACCGGTTGCGAATGCCGGATTCGACTTCGACGTAAAATTGCCTGTGAGCGAAGTATTGCTCAATGGCACAGGATCAAATGATCCCGATGGCGAATTGCTGAACTACAGCTGGACCAAGCTCAGCGGACCAGCAGGCCTCACAATAGTGAATTCAACAACCGGTTCACCAAAACTGGTTGGGCTTACCGAAGGAAAATATGTTTTTAATCTTGGGGTGAGCGACATCAGGGGAGCACTGGCTTCAGATGAAATTATCGTGACCGTTCACGGCGGAGCAACCGCGGTCAATGACTTGCTAAGTATTTACCCTAACCCGGCACGATCTGAATTCAACCTGCAGATAAAATCGGATACAACCGGAAAAACCAACATCTACATCTACAATTCAAATGGAGTTGCTGTAAAAAGCATCCAGGCAGAAAAGGGCACAGTAACCTACGTGCAGAAAGTAAGTGTAACAGAGTTGCAAAAAGGTGTGTACTTCCTCGAAGTGAATGTTGGAAATAAGAAAAGGATGTTCTCCACTTTTATAAAAAATTAGAACGCTGTAAAGTGTATCAAAAAAGGGGGTGCCGCGAGCACCCCTTTTTTATTTGATATTTATGAATTTTTGCATGTGATTTCGTAAATTTTCTAATTTGACAGGTAGTTTTCCTCAATTTGTAGAATTCTCTTCTCAGAAAATGAGAAAATTTTCCGAAAGTTCTGTTTGGTATGGTAATTGTTCATGGTTGCTCGAAACGTACCTTCCCCGAATACGAATTGGTTATTTATTTATAAGCTCTGTCCAAAATTCAATCTGAAATGAAAAAGTTTTACACTTCATTAGCTGAAGTTTATTCAGCATTTATTCCCACATCTGTTTATTGTTTGCGAGCGCATGTCCAAAGGTCCATTCAGAGTTCTGACTGGTAGTCCGAATAACTGAACCCTTCATGCAAATGCTGTAAGCAATTACAGTTGGCATTGCTATGCCTTGTTTGCACCCACCCCAACAACCATAGAAAAGTGAAGGCTTTGATTTCCTCTGATTATGGATCGGATTCAAAGTGTTTATCTAGACTATTACATTAATTAAAAACTGAAATCGGGTAAGTTCTGTTACCCACATCATCTTATTGTAAAACTGTTTTAAACACTAACTGTATGAGGAAGACCCTACTTCTTATCTGCGTTATTCTGCCCGTTTATTTATTCTCCCAGCAAATTGCAAAACATATTTCATATGGTGGTGAGAACATCGGATTCTGGGAATACAAACCAACGACCTACAACCCAACAAATCCAACAAAATATCCAGTCATCATATTTCTTCACGGTGTAGGTGAAAGAGGCAATGGAACTACCGACCTGTATAAAGTAAAGGTCAACTCTGTTCCAAAGGACATCGCCAACGGAAACCAGATGCGTTTCTATGTAAATGGAAAATGGCATGAGTTCATCGTACTTTCTCCCCAATGTTCTTACAAGTATGGCATGTGGCCGTCCCTTTATGTGGATGGTCTGATCCAGTATGCCGAAGCCAATCTCAATATCGACCGCAGCAGAATCTACCTTATGGGTCTGAGCATGGGTGGTGGTGGCACCATCAGGTATGCCTCTGAGTCATACGCTCACGCCAGCAAGCTTGCGGCCATAGCCACGGTTTGTGCTCCTACGGTGCAGTACAACAACTGCAATATCGCGAGCGCGAGACTACCTCTCTGGACATTTCATGCCAACGACGACAAGGTGGTAAATATCTCAGCCATCACGACAATTGTAAATTCGGTGCTGACCTGTGGCCCGGGCATCAAACCTTTGAAAACGGTTTATCCCAACGGTGGTCATAGTGTGTGGACTAAGGCTTTTGACCCAGGTCATGCATATCAGAGTCCAAATGTGTTTGAATGGATGTTGGCTTATTCGCGTGGCAGCGCAGCGCCTGTACCAGGTAATGTGCGTCCTGTTGCCGTTGCCGGAGCAAACAAAACAGTAGTACTTCCAGCCGGAGCAAGAACGCAGCTGTTGGGAACAGGCTCAAAGGATGCTGACGGAACGCTCAGGGCGGTGTCCTGGACCAAGATTGGTGGCCCTGCTTCAATCAAATTTGAAACTTCGAAGTCATTAAATACCTATGTCAACTCGCTGGTAGCAGGTACTTATGTGTTCCGCCTGACTGTAACCGACAACCTGGGCCTCACGGCTTATGACGATGTGACTGTAGTGGTAAGACCACCAGGATCAACGCCCGCTAAGCCCGTTGCGCCCCCCGCAACTTCGGGCAACAAGGCGCCTATTCCAGTGGTGAGCCCAACAATTAATCTCACGCTACCGGTGAACTATACCCGCTTATCCGGTGAAAGGTCAACAGATCCGGATGGATATATATCCTGGTTGCAGTGGTCTAAGATCAGTGGCCCTGCTGCATATGGCATTGACAATATTCGCAGGGCAAATGTGAAGTTGTACGGTCTCACCGCAGGCACCTATGTATTCCGAATTGATCTCAAGGACAACCGTGGAGCGATTTCTCATGGAGATGTAACAGTGGTTGTCAGAGCCAAGGGGCAGGCCAGTCCCCCACCTCCATCATCCAATCCGGTGGCTGGCAACAAACCACCACTGGCACGCGCAGGCAACGATCTGTTGGTCCACCTGCCTAATTACTCCACAAGATTGCCGGGAGAAAAATCTTATGATCCGGACGGATACCTCAGTTCCATCAACTGGTCCAAGATAAGCGGACCTGCAAGTTTCAGGATCGAAAACAGCAGCCTCGCCAATGCAAAACTTACCAACCTGGTTGCGGGTACCTATGTTTTCAGACTGACCGTCAGAGACAATAAGAACGCGGTCTCGTATGATGACATCGTCATCAGGGTGAATCCGCGACCAATCAGCAGAGCTGGCGCTGATCAGACTATCAGGCTTCCGGTAAAAGGGGTTACACTCAACGCTAGCGGATCCAGTGATCCCGGTGGATGGATCAAATCAATTGTCTGGACAAAAGTGGCAGGACCTTCAAATTTCTGGATCGTAAATCCGAAGTCACCTGTAACCAGGGTAGAATATCTCCATGCGGGTCTCTATGCCTTCAGGGTTACCACTACGGACGGCGATGGAGCGGTTTCATATGATGAGATGCTGGTGAATGTACTGAAAAGTTACACCGGTGCCAGTGCGTCCACTCTGGATGAAACATCACTCGGAGACAGTTCGCTTGCACTCTCAAGGACCGGACCAGGCGCATTCTCAAAAGCAGGTCTGAGCCTGTATCCAAACCCGGCGCTCTCATTCGTAAACCTGAATATGAACGTTCCTGAATCGGGCAAGGCCATTGTATCGATCTATGATGTATCGGGCAAACTGGTGAAAGCAGAGCAGTTCAATAAGGATCCACAGCTGATCACAAGGAATATCAATGTTTCTTCGCTCAACAAGGGTGTTTACATGGTAAGGCTGACAATCGGCGCCAAGACCATCGGCACGCAGAAATTTGTGAAGCAATAAATAGTTAAGAAATATTATCTGAACCCGAAAAAGGCGGCTGGTGCAAACCAGCCGTTTTTTTATCTGAACGGTTTGAAGAACCGATAAGTGCCGAGGGCCAGCATGGGAAGATCTCCATTAGTGTCGCCATAACAATACAGATCCGAATAGAGAGAGAGATCAAAGTCACTACGAATGCGATTCACTTTTTCTTCGCCATGACAGTTTCTTCCTAGAATCCGTCCTGTGATCTTATTCTCTTCAACAACCATCCTGGTAGCTATGCACCTGATACCCTGCCTGGCGCACCATCCGGATATCCAGTTCTCCGGAGAGGCAGACACTATAACTACTTCCGCATTGAGCACTTTGAGTTTCTCAATTTCTGAAACTGCTTTCGGACGTATCAGTGATGGAACCACTGTGGTGGAGAATTCGTCGGCAACACTGTTGAATTTGTTGATATCCATCCCTCCAAAAAAATGTCTGAGCATGATTTCCTTTGCTCGCTGATTGGAAATGATACTGAGCTTGTAGGCAACGAGTACGGGTGTATGAAGCGCAAAGCCCGCATAAAATCGAAAACTTCCTTTGCTGTATTTTATGAACTCAAGGAGGGTGTCCTTTGTAGTGATGGTGCCGTCAAAATCGAAGAAAGCTATAAGCTTACTCACAGCTTCAGTTTTTTGAAAATAAATTCCGGGATCGATTTGATGATGAACATGATCCATCTCCAGAACCATTTCACATAGATCACGTTCTTTTTGGATTTTACCGCGGAATACACCGCGTCGGCAACCTGGCTTGGTCTGGCCGTCAGCAATGCGGGCAATGAAAGGTCTTCTGTCATTTTTGTATAAACAAAGCCCGGCTGTACAGTAACTACATGAACACCGAAGCGGACCATGCGGTTGCGAAGACCAGAGAGGTAGGCTGTGAAACCCGCTTTGGCACTGCCATAGAGGTAATTGCTTTGCCGGCCTCTTTCACCGGCAACCGAACTGATACCAACAATGGTACCCTGCTTAACAGAGGCGTAGTGGGCCGAAACTACATTAAGGATAGAAACGGCTCCGGTATAATTGGTGTTAATGATCCGGAAAGACTCATTCCAGTCCGTCGCAGCTTTTTCCGTGTCACCAAGATAACCGAATACACAGATGGTTATATCCGGCAGGGGATTGAGTGATTCAAAAAAACCGGAATGGGAAGAAAAATCGAGTGCGTCAAATTCGACAAGGCCTACCCGTGAAGAGAAACGGATGGCAAGGTCAGTCTGTAAAGCAGTGAGGCGCTCCACCTTGCGCGCTGCGAGTTGTATATCACAACCCCGGGATGCAAATTTCTCCGCTATGGCAATTGCCATGTCCGAACCTGCGCCTAAGATCAATACTGTTGACATGAATAATGATTAGTTACCAGTGAGCAACAGGCGGTCCGACTGAACCGAGGATAGCTTACCTGATGGATTATATTTCCTAACAATACTTCTGAATTCATCGAGCCTGGGATATCCCCGTTGTAGTACTTCGGGTTTCATCCTTGCGTCCTTGGACATATAGAGCCGGCCGCCATATTCCAATACAATCAGGTCCAACTCATCCAGGAATTTAAATAATCCTTCCCGGACCGGAAAATCCAGCGCCAGTGTGTACCCTTCTTCCGGGAATGAGATCAGGCTTTGCTGTTGGCCAAACACTTTTAGTACGGCCAGAAAAGAACCCAGCCCTTCATCACTAATGCGTTTCAGGATTGCCACCAGGCCGTCTTTTGCGGAAAGGGGAAGCACAAACTGGTATTGAACAAAGCCCTTCTTGCCATAACCGCGGTTCCAGTGCAGGATTACATCAAGGGGATAGAAGAAGGGTTCATAGGGAACCACGTTCTCGATTATCTTTCTGAAATTCTTCCCATAATAAAGGAAATTGAAGGCCTTTACCGTAAGCGTGTTCAGTATCCAGGAAGGAAAATTGAAGGGGAAGGTCAGTTTTGCCTTGGGAGATGCTACCAGTGGCCGTTTTTTCTGCTTCTCACTGAGTTCACTCATTTTCGCATGCTCGCCTACGATCAGTATTCCCCGTCCGAAGCTTTCTCCTTTGGAAAGGCAATCGATCCAGGCCATGGAATAAGTATATTCCTTGTATTCTTCAAACAGGCGTATCAACTCATCCAGGTTTGCGGCCTTGATTTGTTTTTGCTTTATGAAAGAAGTTTCAATTTTTTTGAGTCTGAACTTCACTTTTGTGATCATGCCTGTCAGTCCCATGCCTCCACAGGTTGCTTCAAAAAGATCCACATGTTCTGCAGGCGAACAGTTGACTACCTCGCGGTTTGCCAGCATCACCTCCATCGACAGAATATGATTTGAGAATGAGCCATCCACATGATGGTTCTTGCCGTGCACATCACTGCCCACCGCACCTCCAACAGTAATGAACTTCGTGCCCGGCGTGACCGGTAGGAACCAGCCTTTAGGGACGATCACATCCAGGATCTTGTCGAGAGTGAGGCCGCTCTGGCACTCAAATACGCCGTTTTCGATGTCAAATGAAAGAATTCGGTTGAAGTTGAGCGTCGAGATGGTGTTGACCGCCAGGGAAGCGTCCCCATAACAACGGCCGTTACCCCTTGGAATGAAATGATCGGTCTTGCCCATCAATTCATCCAGCTGCTCGTCCATGGTGAAACTCTTAACCTCACTATTCATCCTGGGATAATTGCCCCAGTTCGCAATATTCTGTTTCATTTTTCAAAAAATGTTAGGTCGCGTAAGTATAGAATCACAAAAAAGCTGGCTGCCCAAAGTATCAGCGTCACCTGAATGAACCTGTCTTTGTACAGCACGTCAGTTGGCGAACCCGCTTTATTATGAATGAAAGTGATCTGAAGGTATCTCAT
Source organism: uncultured Chitinophagaceae bacterium (assembly GCA_963808065.1). Lineage (GTDB taxonomy): Bacteria > Bacteroidota > Bacteroidia > Chitinophagales > Chitinophagaceae > Flavitalea. The sequence continues at coordinate 1,058,548 of CAWEEK010000001.1, read as the reverse complement.
CATGGCGGCGATCACAAACAAAGACGTGTAATACATACGCCTTCCGAATTTCAGGTTGGTGACCGGCGAAACCGTATAATTGATGTATGAAACGATGAGAATGGCGCAAAACAGGCCCAGCAGAGTATTCAGGAATTCGAGACTATAGCCTTTCATCGATTTTCGCATTTCGGCTCCGGTACTCGACTTGAGCAACACATCGTCCCTGCGCTTTGCGAGCGCCAGGAAAAGGGCAAGGAGAAAGGTCATGATCACAAACCATTCCGTTGTATGTACATCGGCGAGGGTTGCCCCACCCTTTACCCGTAAAACAAAACCGGTCGCCAGGATGATGATGTCTACGATCGCGATATTTTTGAGGCCAAAGGAATAAGAGAGGTTCAACAAGTAATAAATTCCGGTGATGAAAAGGAATTTCCCTGTTTCATCGATCAGAAAGGCCGTAACTATGCCAATAATGGTGAGGAGGCCACTTAAGACGAGTGCATAAGACTTTTTCACCTCTCCGGAGGCCAGGGGTCTCTTGGATTTTTCAGGGTGTTTCCTGTCGTCTTCGATGTCGCGGTAATCATTGATGATATAAATACTACTGGCCAGGCAACTAAAGGCAAGAAATCCCCCGGAAAGCAGGGCCAGACTATTCAGATCAAAAAACTTCCCCGCAAAGAATGAAGGAACAAAAAGGAATAGGTTTTTGGCCCAGTGTTTAGGGCGTATGAGTTTGATATAATGCTTCATGGTCGCAGGCGGCACAAGATAGTTCACAAAAGGCTTTGAAGCAATATTCCTGACTGTTAAATTTGCTGCTAGTGTCACTCCCTAATCAATTGATTTTTACTGTAGATCATTAGAAATTATGAAACGCATCCTGGCCCTCGCTGAAATCATTTTTATCATCGTTATTGCCTTGATTCCTTTGTTCCCCAATCTGCCTTACCGCCTGAACGCCTACCTGTCATGGGAGGGCGCCTACAGGATGGCCAATGGCGAGTTACCGTTCCGGGATTTTGGAATGCCAGTTGGTTACATGTTCTGGGTGATCCCGGCGATTTTCTTTAAACTGTTTGGCGTTCAGATGATTACACTCATCAAAGCGCAGCTGTTTATCAACATCCTCGCCGGTCTTTCTTTCAGGTCGATACTAAAAAACCTTGCGGTGCCTGCTCCCATTCGTTTCGCGGGCATCCTGGTATTTTGCCTTTCCTATTCCCTTCCAAACTACTGGCCCTGGTATAATCACACCGTGATCGTCTATGAACTGATCGGTCTTGCTTTTCTGGTATATTTCCTTACACAGGGAAAACGAAGCTGGCATTATGTCCTTCCGGCGGTTGCAGGAGCCTTTGTTTTTTTCTCGTTTTTTACAAAGCAGGATGGCGGCGGTCTTGCTTTTCTGGTTTGCATGGCCCTGTTGATCTATGATGCAATCCTGGAAAAGAGATGGGTACCCCTGGCCAGTTTCCTGGGAGGGCTGATACTCACTGCCCTGCTGATCATTCTTCCGCTGACACGATATAATTTTGGTTACTGGTTCAATCACGGCCAACCGCCACATAGTTCCAGGATTTCTATAGCCGATATTCTTACAGAATTCCTGATCGCATCGCAGTGGCTGAAATTTTACCTGGCGCTGATCGGCGTCATTCTGCTGGCAACGATCAAGAATTTCAGGTCGTTTTTGCAAAACAGGCAGAGAATGCTTTTTACCCTTCTCACACTGGGCATCATTGCGGAGGCCGCGATTTTCCAGGTGACAAGTTACCTGCCGGTTGACAACAATATCTTCTACCATTCCTTTGCCATCGTTTACATCCTCACTATGCTCTCCGGCTTCCTACCGGTAAACCTGAATACCTGGAAAACAACCATTGTGTTCTCTGCCTGTGTCTTACTTTGGTGGAGCCAGTCGTATTGGAAGTACATTTCAAGATTTGTTTTACCTGCCAGGGAAGAGGTCTTCACTTCGAATACCCATGCGGGTTATACCTATGCAGACGTGGTCAACCGAAATACCTACATGATTGAACTCGACACAACTGCTATCCCTCTGAGCCAGTGGAGGCTTACCAGTCTGCCTACACTGCATAAGATACTGGTGCCTGCACCCACGGCCGACGGCATCGAACGGCTGATGAATTCTTCGCTGGTGAAAAGCGGCAAAAAGCTCAGGGTACTCAACATGTCGGAACTCACCACCCTGGCTAAGGAGATTCCTTTCGAGCTCGAAAAAGGCAGTGGATATCCTTTGTGGTTCCACAAAGGCGTTGGCATGTTTGAAAAAGAAACCAATATGTTCGCCGACAGGGTCAGAAATAATTTTTATGACCTGGTGATCTTTGAATATGTGCCTTATTCAAACAACATTTACCCTTTCAAAGTAAGACAGGCATTACTGGATAATTATCACCGCACTGATACCTTCCCTGTTCCACGTAACCCTTCGGCACACGCGTGGATAGAGATTTATGTGCAAAAGAAATGACGATTGATGGGTGCAGGAACGGCCAGCATATTATCGAACCCGATAGAATATCTAAAAGGTGTTGGCCCCCCGAGGGCAGATCTGCTGAAAAAGGAACTGGAGATTTTCACCTTCAGGGACCTGCTTGAGCTTTTTCCTTACCGTCATATCGACAAAACCGTCGTCACTCCGATCAGTGAAGCCATCATGCGCGCTGACTTTGTTCAGGTGGCCGGCAGGCTGGGCAACCCCGAAGTTGTGGGCGATAAAAGAGCCAAACGACTCAGTGCCACCATCACCGATCCGACCGGATCATTGGAACTAGTCTGGTTCCAGGGTATCACGTGGATACAGAAAATGCTGGAGGCCGGCCGGGGTTATCGCATATTTGGAAAGGTTGGCTTCTTTAATGGACATGCTCAGGTTACGCACCCCGAAATCGAATTGATCGTTCCCGACAGCGACCAGCCAAAGCACCTCGAACCCGTGTACCCAAGTACTGAGAAATTAAAAGCACGCGGCCTGGGTGGCAGGCAGATCGCAAAACTCGTTCAGTCGCTGTTCGTTATGATCCGGCAAACGGACCTTCCTGAAAACCTTCCTGAAAACTTGATAAAGAAACATCAGCTGATAAGTCGTTATACGGCTTTTCTCCATATTCATTTTCCACCAAACCCGGCGGCGTTTGAAGCAGCACTCAGTAGGCTGAAATTCGAAGAACTGTTCATCGGCCAATTGCGGATGGGCATGCTGCGGCAGCAAAGACACCGGTTTTCAAAGGGGGTGGTTTTTACACAGGTTGGCCGTTTCTTCAATGAGTTCTATGAAAACCATTTGCCTTTCGAGCTGACCAATGCCCAGAAAAAAGTGATTAAAGAAATCCGCAGGGATATGGGCAATGGCAGACAAATGAACAGGCTGCTCCAGGGTGATGTTGGTTCGGGTAAGACGATGGTGGCCCTGCTCTGTCTGCTGCTTGCTACGGACAATGGCTACCAGGGCTGCCTGATGGCGCCTACCGAGATACTTGCCCGGCAGCACTATCAAAATATCTCAGGGATGTTACAAAGCATGGATCTCCAGGTCAGACTGCTCACCGGAAACGTCAAGTCGGCAGCGAGAAAAAAAATTCTCGCAGAATTGAAGGACGGCGTGGTAAACCTGCTGATTGGCACTCACGCGTTGATTGAGGACACCGTGGAATTCAAACAGCTTGGGCTTGCCGTGGTAGACGAACAACACCGCTTTGGAGTAGCGCAGCGTGCACGACTCTGGACAAAATCCACTATACCGCCGCATGTGCTGGTGATGACGGCCACCCCTATCCCACGCACCCTGGCCATGACAGCCTATGGCGATCTGGATTACAGTGTGATCGATGAACTGCCCCCAAACCGCAAGCCCATATTCACGATTCACCGGTCCGACCGGGCACGGCCACAGGTTATGGACTTTGTGAGAGCGGAAGTTGCCCGGGGCAGACAGGTCTATATAATTTATCCGCTGATCGAGGAATCGGAGAAACTGGATTATGAGAATCTATTCCAGGGTTACGAAAACCTCAAGGCATGGTTCCCCGAACCAAAATATTATATCAGTATGGTGCACGGCCGTCAGCCAAACGATGTCAGGGAAACCAACATGCAACGGTTTAGGACAAATGACACTCAGATCATGGTAGGCACAACGGTGATTGAAGTAGGAGTGGATGTGCCGAATGCGAGCGTGATGATCATTGAAAGTGCGGAAAAATTTGGGTTGTCGCAGTTGCACCAGTTACGCGGACGAGTGGGACGGGGAGCCGAAAAAAGCTATTGCATTCTGCTGACGGGCCAGAAAGTGAGCAGGGAGGCGAAGGAGCGGTTAAAGACAATGGTGGCTACCAATGATGGTTTCAGGATAGCGGAAAAAGATCTTGAACTAAGAGGACCTGGAGAAATCGAAGGAACAAGACAAAGCGGTGCACTGAATCTGAAACTGGCGGACCTTGTTGCCGACAGGGAATTGCTGGAATTGGCAGGAATTGAGGCCGCGGAGATAATTGAAAAAGATCCCGGTCTTACTACCGCTGAGCACCTGCCATTGAAAAATTTCCTGACGCAGCTCTCCGGGAAAACTCCCTGGAGTAGAATCTCCTGACCGGTTAAGAAAAGGAAGATTTGCTTCAGGCAGCAGAATTGAATACCCGACGCATGTCATAACTTTATGTAGTTTTTCCCGAATCCGGAAAACGCATCAGGCAGACGACACCTGTCCCATCCCCCGAAGTCGAAAAAATCTCTTCACCGTAAGGTGCTAAGTCACCGCAGTTAACGTATATAGATAGGACAAGATTTGCTTATCATTAACGATCTTATTTATTACATTGTAAAAAAGAAATTTTGGGCAGAACAGGGTTATTAATTGTGTGTTTTGTGGTGGGCAGCTTTTTCAGGTTATTCGCTCAGGACGGGCCTTCCTCATTTGAATTTATCGAGAACAAAGGACAATGGAATAATCAGATACTATTTAAAGGTGAACTTTCTTCCGGTGCTTTTTATCTGCGCAAAACGGGATTTACAGTAGACCTGCATAATCCGAAAGACCTGGCCGCTTTGCTTCAAAATCATGGCAGGGCCGGCGGGAGCAAAAAGTCAAAAAACATAGACTACAGCAAGGACCTCTCTGGCAAGGTAAGCGACCAGTCCATTTCCCGCAATACCCCAAAGATTGTGCATTCCCATTCTTACCAGGTTGAATTCGCGGGAGCCAATCCTAACGCTGTGGCCACCCCCGACAAACCCCTGCCCACTGTCAATAATTACCTGATCGGCAACGACCGGTCAAAATGGGCGCAGGGCGTTAAGATCTTCCAGGCTGTTCTTTATAAGGATATATATCCCAATATCGACCTGAGATACTATTCCGAAAACGGGCAGTTGAAATACGACCTGATCGTCAAGCCCGGCGGAGATGTGTCGAAAATCGCGCTCACTTATAAGGGTGCAGACAAACTATTTCTTCGCAACAATGACCTGATTGTAAAAACTTCGATCGGAGAAGTGAAGGAACTTTATCCCTACAGCTTCCAGACGGATAACATCAAGGGAAGAAAAAAAATTGAGACGAAATACAGCATTACCGGAAATACCGTCAGATTTCAGAGTGATCACTCCGTATGACAAAAATGCCACCCTGATCATCGACCCACAGGTGATCTTTGTTTCCTTTACCGGCAGCCCGGCAAATCAATATGGTTTTACCGCAACTCCCGGGCCCGATGGAAGTTTGTATTCCGGTGGGATAGTTTTTGGTCCTGGCTTCCCTACTACCCCTGGTGCCTACCAGTCGAGCTTCGGCGCACCAAGTGGTGAAGGCGTAGACATCGGCATCATGAAGTTCAATCCGAACGGATCAAGAAGAGATTATGCCACTTATATCGGTGGTGCGGGCGACGACTATCCACACAGCCTGTTCTGTGACCCGCAGGGCAACCTTGTGGTGATGGGCAGGTCTTATTCCAGTGACTATCCTGGCACCAAGCTCGGCCCCGAAGGAGGCTGCGACATTGTGGTCACCAAATTAAATACAAACGGCTCGGCCATTATCGGTTCTCTTCGCATTGGCGGCAAGTCCGACGACGGGGTGAACGTCACCGATCTGCAGCAAAACGGCAACCACGGCAATAAATCATTGCTCCGGAATTATGGTGATGATTCACGAAGCGAAGTGGTACTCGATGGTTCCAATAATATTTATGTTGCTGCGCAGACCCGTTCGCCCGCAAGTGACATGGCCGGTATCAGTGGCATGCAGACTGGCTCAGCCGGTGGCGAGCAGGACGGCCTGGTACTTAAGATCGATCCCAATTGCCAGAGCCTGACCTGGGGCACAATGATTGGTGGAGCGGGAGACGACGGCGCCTTTGTTCTCGACATCAGCCCCACCAATGGGAATGTATATGTAGGTTTCAATACAACGGCCACAGGTTTCCCCGGCATTGCTGCCGGATCCGTCGGCCCAACCTTTCATGGTGATGTAGATGGTGTGGTAGCCATACTGAGCCCGGGAAATGGATCGATAAACGCGTCAGCATATATCGGCACTGGGAGTGCCGACCTGATCTACGGTCTGAAGTTTGACAAAAAAGGATTTCCTTATATAATGGGAGTGTCTCGTGGAGGAAATTTTCCAGTGCAGAATGCAACTTACTCCAATGCAGGCGCCTCACAGTTCCTGGCAAAACTCCAACCCGATCTGAGCAGTTATGTTTTCTCGACCACCTTTGGCAGCGGCTCTGCGAAACCCAATATGTCTCCTGTAGCCTTCCTGGTCGACCGTTGTGAAAACATGTACATCTCGGGTTGGGGAGGATGGATATCAACGGGTACAGATGAATACGACCAGGCTGGCGTGGTGGGAATGCCAACCACTGGTGATGCTATCAAGGCTCAGTCTGATAACAGGGATTTTTATTTTGGAGTCATCAAGAAAGACGCGACGGGCCTTTTATACGGAACTTTTTTTGGCCAGGATAATGGGCACTACGGCGAGCATGTTGACGGGGGAACAAGCCGTTACGACAAACAGGGTGTGATCTACCAGGCCATCTGCGCCAACTGCGAAGGCGGCGCCAGGTTTCCCACCACCGCCGGCGTTGTGGGTCCCACCAATAATGCCCTGCCCACGGGTTGTAACCTCGCGGCGGTTAAGATTGCCTTCAATTTTGCAGGAGTGGCCTCGGGGCCCAGGGCCTTTTCAGGAGACAAGCCCGACTCAACCGGTTGCGCACCGTTTACCGTTACCCTTCGCGATACGGTACAAAATGCGAAGTCGTACATCTGGTCTTTTGACGATGGCACACCAGATGACACCACCACAGAAGTCCAGGTCACCCATGTTTTTGAGAATGTCGGCAGCTACCGCGTAAGGCTGATCGCTATCGACACCACCACTTGTAATGAGAGGGATACGGCATACACTACCATTATTGTCAAACAATATAAGGCCGAAATCGGCTGGCAGATACAGAAACTGGATCCCTGTGAGCAGTTCAACTACCGTTTCACGAATACCTCCACGTATGAGAACAAGCCATTCAATGACTCGAGCTTTATTTACGACTTTGGCGATGGCACCCGGATTGTTGGCGGAGCGGGTGTCCTTACCCATTCCTATGCACAGCCGGGCATCTACACCGTAAAGCTCATTCTGAGCGATACATTTTATTGTAATTCTCCGGACTCACTTGTCCAGGAACTCAGGGTTAGCCACCTGGTAAACGCCAGGTTTGAAACACCCGTAGCAGGATGCGCACCCTACGACGCGAACTTTGTAAACACTTCCACTGCCGGCGAAACATTTGAGTGGAATTTTGGCGACGGGTCTACCTCAAATGAGATAAATCCAATACATACTTATAGTGATCCCGGAGTATACACCATCAGGCTGATCGCCAGGGATGAGGGCACCTGTAACAAAATTGACGACACGACCATGACGATCACCGTGTCGGCCAAGCCAACAGCGGAATTCAGCACCAGTCCAACGGTTCCTGAGCAGAATACCCCAGTCAATTTTACCAACCTGTCTTCTGGAGGCATAAGGTACAAGTGGCTTTTTGATGATGGAGACTCAACAGTAACAGCTGCAACCACAACAGTAAGTCATCAGTACAACGCATCGGGTACCTATCATCCCATGCTGATCACTTACAATCAATATTCCTGTACCGACACTGCGATGCATCCGGTCACGGCGGATATCCTGCCTTTATATGACGTGCCCACGGCCTTCACGCCTGGAAAATTTGGAAGGAACAGCGTGATCAGGGTAGAAGGTTTCGGGATACTGACAATGAGCTGGAAAATATACAACCGGTGGGGACAAAAGGTATTTGAAACTAACGACAGGACTATGGGATGGGACGGAACACTAAACGGCAAACCGCAGCCGGTTGACGTATATACATACACGTTAGATGTAGTTATGGCCGACGGCACGCGATCGAGGAAAACGGGGGATATCACTTTAATACGATAACGGGGGATAAACATACAAACATGCTGAAGAAGATAATGATAGTGGTGGCCTGCATGGGCATGGCAGTGTACACCCAGGCGCAGGATCTGCAATTCTCTCAATGGTTCAACACACCATTGCTGACGAATCCGGCAAACACAGGTTTCATTCCCGATGCGGATTATCGCCTTGGGGCCAACTACCGCAACCAGTGGTCGAGTATCATGAGTGTGCCCTACAAGACGATGAGCGTCTGGGGCGACGCCCAGGTATTCCGTGAAAGGATCGAAAGCGGATGGGTGGGGCTGGGCGGCATGATCCTCCGCGATGTCGCGGGTTCGGGTTCACTTACCTCAACAAAGGTTTATGGTTCGATTGCTTATCATCAGATGGTCAGTGATGCTCACTTGCTCTCAGCAGGGTTTAATGTGGGATGGGTGAACAAACGGGTGAATGCCGCAGACCTGAAGTTTCCCGATCAGTTTGATGGAAAATTTTTCAACAGGGAAATTCCTACCAATGTATTCCTGGACAACCCAAACATCAATTATTTTGATGTTCAGGCAGGGCTTAACTATGCTTACTTTCCAACCGAAAACCTGTATGTAAACGGAGGCGTTTCCGTAATGCACCTCAATCAGCCAAGAGAATCATTTTTTAATGAAAGCAGTTCGACGACGGATGATCGCATTTCACCACGTTATACTGCTTTTCTTAATGCCAGTTATAAAGTTAACGACGAGGTGATCGTCAACCCCATGGCCTACTACACCAGGCAGGCTACAGCTTCTGAGATTGTCGTCGGTGGCAATCTCCAGTACAATCTATCGGGTGATGGGGAGTCGCAACTGTTCGGAGGAGTATATTACCGTCCAACCGACGCTGTCATTCCCGTGATCGGCTATCAATGGAAAAATATCAGGCTGATGTTCAGCTATGACGTCACTACTTCGGGACTCAGCCAATTCAACAATGGGCGCGGTGCGCTGGAGTTTGGACTAATCTACGGGGGAATGTATGATGAATACAATGGCGACCGGAGACAATCCTTCTGTCCTAAGTTTTAATCACGACATTGATCATTCTGCCCTTCACAAATATGACCCTGGAGGGCGACCTTCCTTCCAGCCATTTCTGAACAACATCATTTGATTTGATCTCTTCCTCTACTTCTTGCTGACCATAATCCGAGGGCAATGTAATCTGCGTGCGCAGTTTGCCATTCACCGATACGGGATAGTTGATTGAAGTTTCAACCAGGTATTGCTTGTCAAATACCGGGAAGGGCGCATCCAGCACGCCGTCTTCATTGCCGGTGGCTCGCCATAATTCTTCGGCGATATGTGGAGCGTAGGAAGAAAGGAGAATAATGAGTGGTTGGAGAATGGCTTTCTTATGGCATTTCAGATCCGTCAATTCGTTGACACAAACCATGAAACCACTCACACCCGTGTTGAAGGAAAAACGTTCATTGTCGTCTTCAATCTTGCGGATGGTGCGGTGAAGGATCTTGAGTTCCGCTGCCGAAGGCGCCTCATCCGTCCACAATTTTCCCTTTGTTTCATCAAAAAACAGCCGCCAGAATTTCTTTAGAAAACGGTGCACCCCTTCTATTCCCTTTGTATCCCATGGTTTGCTCATTTCCACGGGTCCCAGAAACATTTCATACATGCGAAAGGTGTCGGCACCATATTTCGAAACGAGGAGGTCGGGGTTGAGTGTGTTGAATTTCGATTTGGACATTTTCTCCACCTCGGCGCCACAGATGTACTTGCCATGTTCAAGTATAAAGGTCGCGTCACGGAAATCGTCGCGCCAGGCCCTGAAGGCATCAAGATCCAGTTCCAACCCATCAACCAGGTTCACATCTACGTGGAGCTGGTTGGTGACATAATTGCCCTTTAATCCATAAGAGACAAACTGATTGGTGCCGGATATGCGATAAACGAAGCGCGAACTGCCCTGGATCATGCCCTGGTTGACCAGTTTCTTGTAAGGTTCTTCAAACCCGATGTATCCAAGATCGAAGAGCAGCTTGGTCCACATCCTGCTGTAAAGAAGATGTCCTACGGCATGTTCGGCTCCACCAATATAGAGGTCCACCTGGCCCCAATAGTCGGACACCGCCCTGCTGCAGAATTCGTGGTTGTTCCAGGGATCCATGTATCTTAAGAAATACCAGCTGCTGCCGGCGTACCCGGGCATCGTATTCGTTTCAAGTTGCATGGCCGTCCATTCGGGAATATTGGCAAGGGGTCCCTCGCCATTTGGGCCAGGCTGGTATTTTTCCACTTCGGGAAGCTGCAGTGGCAGTTCCGCCTCCGCAAGGGGTATTGCCACACCATCTATCCATTTGATCGGGATCGGCTCACCCCAGTAGCGTTGCCTGCTGAAGGCTGCGTCGCGCATCCTGTAGTTCACCTTTCTTTTCCCGATGCCTTTCTCTTCTATTTTGGCATTCACCACATCGATGGCCTTGCGCATGACCATCCCTGTAAGAAAATCGCTGTTTTCCAGTATGGCGTCTTTTGTTGGATTGGCTTCGCTGCCATTGAAATCATCGCCGATGATATTGGTGACGGGAATATCGAAATGCCTGGCGAATTTAAGATCCCGCTCGTCGCCGCAGGGTACAGCCATGATGGCTCCGGTGCCGTAGCCCGCCAGCACATATTCGCTGATCCAGACCGGTACCGGACGATCGTTGAAAGGGTTGAGGGCAAATGCTCCGGTGAAACAACCAGAGATCTTTTTTTCTGCCATCCTTTCCCTTTCGGTGCGTGACTTTACATAGGTAAGGTATTGGTTCACGGCAGCCTCATGTTCGCGTGGAGTGATCAGGCTCACCAAGGCGTGTTCTGGTGCCAGCACCAGGAAGTCTACCCCGAAGATCGTGTCGGGCCGGGTAGTATAAACTTTAATCAATTCATCCCCTCCGGCCTTTGTTTTTACCGCAAAATCCAGCTCGGCACCATAACTCTTGCCGATCCAATTGGATTGCATCTCCTTCAAGGCATCGCTGAATTCCACGGACTCCAGGCCACTGAGAAGGCGATCGGCATATTCGGTGATCCTCAGGTACCACTGTCGGAGTTTCTTACGCACCACCGGGTAGCCCCCCCTTTCACTTACTCCATTCACCACCTCGTCATTAGCCAGAACGGTGCCCAGGGCTTCGCACCAGTTGACCTCGCCAAGACCACAATAGGCCAGGCGGTAGCCCATTAATATGTCCTGTTGTCTTTTCTTGTCAAAACCCTTCCAGTCCTGGGCGCTGAAGCTCAGCTCCGGTTCACCCGGCGAGGACGCAAGGGAGTTGCCGGAGTTTTCGAAAAGGGCGATCAGGGTGTCCAACGGTTCAGCTTTGGCGGTCTGGCGGTTGTACCAACTGCCGAAGAGTTTGAGGAAAATCCACTGGGTCCACTTGTAAAAAGCAGGATCGGAGGTGCGCAATTCACGCGACCAATCAAACGAAAAACCGATATTATCCAGTTGCTCCCTGAAATTTTTAATGTTTATCTGCGTTGAATCAGCAGGATGTATCCCCTGGTCAAGGGCGTATTGTTCGGCCGGCAGGCCGAAGGCGTCGTAACCCATCGGATGAAGAACATTGAATCCTTTTGATCTTTTGAAACGGGAATAGATATCGCTGGCAATATATCCCAGAGGATGGCCTACATGAAGTCCGGCCCCGCTGGGGTAGGGAAACATATCAAGGACGTAAAAAGATGGTTTTGAACTTTGGTTGGAAACCTTGTAAGCGTTGGTATTTTTCCAATGATCCTGCCATCTCTTTTCGATGGTTCTGAAATCATATTCCATGGATTCTTAGCGATTTGTGCAAACATAAGATAATTAACTACTTTTGACTTTTTAAAAAAACCGGAGCATGGCCCAAGTTGGAAAAGCATCTGCAAAGCGTTCAAAACCATCCTATTTCATGGCCATCCTTGGGGTTTCGATCGTACTTTTTTTTGTGGGCATTTTCGGTTGGGTGCTGATCAACGCCAGCCATTATATTGACCAGTTAAAGGAAGAGGTTCAGGTGCAGGTTTATATCAGGAACAATGTTCCCCAGGGCGACATCGATTCGCTCAAGAACTGGCTGAACAAACAACCCTTTACCAAGAGCGTGGAATACATCGACAAGGAGAAAGCCAAACAAAGGTGGCTGGCTTCTGGCGAAGACGATTTTTCCGAATTGATTGAAGAGAATCCCCTTCCTGCATCCATTGACTTCTACACTTCGAGCAGATTTGTGCAGAAGGACAGTCTGATCAAGATCAAAACGGACCTCCTTGCCAAGAGTATGATCGTCCAGAGTGTTAATTACCCGGCTTCACTGGTAGAAAAAATGGGCCCGACCATGCAATGGATCCTGCTCGGACTGGTAGCCCTTGCCATCCTGTTTTCGGTACTCTCAATCGTCCTTATCGACAACACCATCCGGCTTTCGATGTACAGCAATCGCTTTCTCATAAAGACCATGCAGATGGTGGGTGCCACCCGGGGCTTTATTTCCAAGCCAATGAATATTCGGGCGGTGATCAATGGCGCCATCGCGGCCGTAATTTCGATTGCCCTGATCTATGCCATTATCGTTCTTTTCGAAAATTATCTTCCCTACCTGAAGGATCTGCGGGATAACAATATGCTCCTGTATCTTTTTGGCTTCCTCATGGTGCTTGGTATCGGCATCAGTTATATGAGCACCCACCGTAGTGTGATAAAGTACCTGAAAATGAGTTTGGACGATCTGTACTAACCACGCAGATTGTTTATATTGCGCAGCCTAAAGCATCAATAATGAGTGAAAAGAAATCTTCCACGTCCAATATCACAACTCCCGGCCTTTTCGGCAAAGAAAACTATGTATGGATCGTTACCGGCCTTGCGGTGATTGCCCTGGGGCTGATACTGATGGCCGGGGGCAAGAGCGATGACCCCAATGTTTTCAACCCCAAAGAAGTTTACAGTACTACCAGGATCACCATTGCACCAATCCTGATCCTCATCGGTCTCGGAATTGAAGTTTTTGCGATTTTCCGTAAACCGAAGGCTTAGATTAAATGAATTTATTTGAAGCCATCATCATTGCGATCGTAGAAGGGATCACAGAATACCTGCCTGTTTCTTCCACCGGACATATGATCATCACCAGCAGCCTGCTGAATATCCATCATGACGAATTTACCAAGCTTTTCGAGGTGGCCATCCAACTCGGCGCCATCCTGGCCGTGGTAGTGCTATACTGGAAAAAATTCGTTGATTTTACCCGCTGGCAATTTTACCTGAAACTGCTGATCGCGGTGATCCCAGCCCTGCTTCTCGGCAAATTTTTTTCCGACAGGATCGATGCTCTGCTGGAAAGCCCTACTACTGTAGCGGTGACAATGCTGTTGGGCGGCATCATCCTGTTATTTATTGACAGGCTGTTCAAGGTCCATACAATCGAAACAGAAGAGAAGATCAGTTATAAGAAAGCATTCATCATCGGCATCTGGCAATGTATAGCGATGGTCCCCGGGGTCAGCCGCAGTGCTGCATCCATCATCGGCGGCATGCAACAGAAACTGAGCAGAAAACTTGCCGCGGAATTTTCTTTCTACCTTGCCGTTCCTACCATGTGCGCGGCAACTGGTTACAAGCTGTTGCAGGGTTACAAAACCTTTACAACAGAACACATTCAACTACTTATTGTCGGAAATATCATTGCTTTTATTGTCGCCATTCTGGCCATCAGGTTCTTCATTGGCTTCCTGCAGAAACATGGATTCCGCCTCTTTGGCTGGTACCGGATCATCGCGGGTGTGATATTGCTGGTCCTGATCTGGAAGGGTGTCATCGTTGAATAACCAAAACGCAACAAATGTCCGCGAGTTCTCCCAAAAAGGTGATCAATGCCTGGTGCATGTACGACTGGGCAAACTCTGCGTACAACCTGGTCATCACTTCCACTATCTTTCCCGCATATTATGAAGGCATCACCAAGAACAGGCTTCCGGGCAACGAAGTGATCTTCATGGGGCGCAGCTTCATTAACACGGCATTGTATGAGTATGCGCTGGGCTTCGCCTTCATTATTGTTGCGCTGATCTCTCCTGTGCTCACATCCATCGCGGACACGCGCGGCAACAAGAAAAATTTCATGCGCTTCTTCTGTACGGTTGGGGCAGTGGCCTGTGCGGCGCTCTATTTCTTTTCTCCGGATGAAACGGGACCGGGCACCACAACCCTTACTCAGGGCTCGCTGAATCTGGGCATCGTGTGTATGGTGATCAGTTGTGTTGGTTTCTGGTCGAGCCTGGTGTTTTACAATTCCTATCTTCCGGACATCGCGCCCGCCGCCCTGCGCGACCGGGTCAGCGCTAGAGGATTTACCATGGGATATATCGGCAGCGTGCTTCTGCAAATCATCTGTTTCATCATCGTCTTTTTTCCGGAGGGCTTTGGACTGCATACCGAATTTGAGAAATCCTACATGCCCGCGCGAATATCCTTTGTGCTGGTGGCGGTCTGGTGGTTCGCCTTCGCCCAGATACCCTTCAGGGTGCTACCGGCCGGCAATGCAAGACTGCCCGGGCAGGGCAATGTTTTCACCAATGGATTTCGTGAGTTAAAAAAAGTCTGGAAACAGGTAAAAGGTCTTCCATTACTCAAAAGATTTCTCTATTCCTTTTTTTGGTACAGCGCGGGGATCCAAACGGTCTTTCTCGCCGCCACGCAATTTGGTGCGAAAGAACTGGGCATGGAAACCACCAAGCTGATCATCACCATAATGATCATACAGCTCGTGGCTATTCCCGGAGCCATTTTGATCTCCAGGGCATCAGAGAAGTTTGGCAATATCCAGACCCTGATCGCTGTGGTGTTGATCTGGGTGGGCCTTTGCGCCGGCGCCTATTTCATCACAACTGACATGCAATTCTATGTGCTTGGTGGTGTTGTTGGGCTTGTGATGGGCGGAATTCAGTCTGTGAGTCGCTCCACCTATGCCAACCTGATGCCCGACACCGCTGATACGGCTTCGTTTTTCAGTTTTTACGATGTCACTGAAAAAATCGCACTGGTGATTGGGATGTTCAGCTTCGCCTATGTTGAGGAACTGACCGGGTCGATGAGAAATTCGGTGCTGGCGCTGATGAGCTTTTTTCTACTTGGTGCTTTGTTCCTCGTTTGGACACTGATGACAAAAAGAAAATTAACCCAAATTTGACCAGATGAAGCTTCATGTATTGAATACCGGTTTTTTCAAACTCGATGGCGGGTCCATGTTTGGAGTGGTGCCGAAGGTGATCTGGAACAAAACCAACCCGGCGGATGAGCTCAACCTCTGTAACTGGGCCTCCCGCAGCCTGCTAATAGAAGACAATGACAGGCTGATATTGATCGACACTGCACTTGGCGACAAGCAGGATGAAAAATTCTGGCGGCATTATTATCGCCATGGAACCGATACCCTGGATAAATCCCTTGCTGCCACAGGATTTCAGGCGGCAGATGTGACTGATGTATTTCTTACGCATCTTCATTTCGATCATTGTGGAGGCTGCATCAAAAAAGTTGACGGCCGGCTGGTGCCGGCATATCCTAATGCGAGGTACTGGAGCAATAGAGCGCACTGGGACTGGGCGACACATCCGAATATGCGCGAAAAGGCATCCTTTCTGAAGGAAAACATTCTTCCAATGCAGGAAGCGGGTGCACTGAATTTTTATGATGAAGGACAGTCGCCATTTTCTCAGGAGATCAGCGTCAGATACAGTAATGGACATACGAAGTCGATGATGTTGCCGCAGATCAATTACCGGGGAAGGACTATTGTGTTCATGGCTGACCTGCTGCCCTCGGTTGGACATCTACCCGTGGCTTACCTGACCTCCTATGACATGTTTCCCATGATTGCCCTGGAAGAAAAAACTGCATTCCTTGAAGAAGCTCTTGATAAGAAATATATATTGCTGATGCAGCACGACCCCGTGAATGAATGCATCGATCTGCACATGACCGAAAAGGGCATCAGGATGAGGACTGCGTTTAGTTTAAACGAAGTTTAAGAAATTCAAGCTCAGTGAATCTGAAAACTTGCCCGGCAGTTTTAGGATGCTGCTTATCACTTTAATCTGCAGGATGGAGATTCATCGAAAACTGATCAGCGAACTCAACCTGTGCCGCAGGTTGCGGTAGGTCATCATGTCGACCTTGATACTGCCGACACTGATAGGGCTTTCTATGCGCACCGGGATCTTGTTGGCATCATCACTGACCCATACGGTCATTTTTTCACCCCCTTCAAAGATGGCGCCCTTCAGCAGCAGTGGTTTGAACTTTATCGCCCTGAACTTGCCATATTTGGTCTTGATAGTTTCCTTACCCATATAACGCACATACATCGAATAAACCTCCTTGTCGAGAAATAGCGAGAAAGGGATCTTATCACCCGCTTTGTATTTGCTGAAGTCGATATTCCTGGCGTAATAGATCGAGCTGATCACGTCCTGCACACATTCAGGCACCTTGTACACCCCTGCATTGGTGATGGCCGTGTTGGTCGCCTTGTTGAAGATTACATTCTCATACTTTTTGTAGCCGCCTTCATACACATTTCGGATGAACTTCAGTGGCTGGAGGGTTGCCGTGTCGATGAAGGTCTCATACTTGTCACGGACCTTGAAAAAATTATCATAGAAACTATAGGTCTTGCCATCACCGATAATATGGTAAACCGGACGGCCGTTCAGTTTATCGAGTGAAGAATTGAATGTAGCCTCACCTGCCCCCGCATAAATACCCGCAACGGTGTAAAATACCTTGAAGGTTAAAGATTCTCCCGTTGCGAAAGAAGTATTCCGGATCTGACAGAAATTATCATCCACTGCGCGCAAGGGAAGAAAAATACAACAGAATAAAAGTATGGTGATAATTCGGCGGATCTTCATGTAACTCAATTACCTATTTTTGTATCGCATCTGTCTACTGCGCAAATTAAATGATTCCATTCCGTTTGGAAAAGCTATCCAAGATAATACTAGGTATTGATCCCGGCACATTAATGATGGGTTATTGTATTATAGAGGTTACTGGGCAACAGATTAGGATGATCGATATGGGTGTGTTAAAAATGAGTGAAAGAGCAGACCATTACCTCCGTCTACAGCAAATCCATCAAAAAGTAACGGAACTCATTGCGGCACATCAACCCAAATACTTTGCCATCGAAGCGCCTTTTTTTGGCAATAATGTTCAGAGTATGCTAAAACTGGGCCGCGCCCAGGGGGTTGCCATAGCAGCCGCGATGCATGCGGACATGGAAGTGTCGGAGTACTCTCCCCGCAAGATCAAACAATCCATCACCGGTAATGGGAACTCAGCGAAGGAGCAGGTTTGGAAAATGCTGCAGCAGATTCTCAATCTCCAGGATATGGTGATCAGAAATCACGATGCATCCGATGCTCTTGCAGTAGCCGTATGTCATCATTTCCAGGCGAACGCTCCCAAAATCACCAAGGGTTCCGGCACGCGTGGTTGGAAAGAATACCTCAGTCTCAACCCGGGTCGCCTCAGGGTAAAATGATCAGTTTTGTTTTTTGATTAATTCCACCAGCGTTTTTTGCACTTCCCTGAACTCAGCATCACTGAGCTTCAATTTCGGCCTGCTGAAGTTGATATCATCTGCGCTGTTGAGTGGTACCAGGTGCACATGCGCGTGCGGCACTTCCAGGCCCATTACTGCGATCCCACAGCGGTCACAGGGAAAACCAGCTTCGATGGCCTTGGCAATGGGACGTGCAAACACAAAGAGTCTTGACAGGTATTCCACTGGCAGATCAAAGAATTTGTCTGTCTCTGTCTTTGGCACAACCAGCACATGCCCCTTCATCAGCGGGGAAATATCCAGGAATGCAAAGAATAGCTCATCCTCCGCAATCTTATAAGAAGGTATCTGTCCTGCAATGATTTTTGAGAAGATGGTCATGCCCGATCAGCACTAGGTGTTAAGAAATTCGATTGATATTAACGATAATAGATGAACGTAGTTATACGGTAATCTCTTCAATTTTGAACTTCATCGTACCGGCTGGCACCTGCACCTCGGCCACTTCACCTTTGGATTTGCCCATCAGCCCCTGGCCAATTGGTGAGGTGATGGATATTTTGCCGGCCTTGAGATCGGCCTCTTTTTCAGACACAATTTTATAAGTGATCTGCTTTTTTGTATTCATATTGGTGAGCGTGACCTTCGTGAGAATCGACACCTTGCTTGTGTCTACGTTCTCAGCCTCGAGGATCCTGGCACTCGCTACATCTCCCTCCAGTTTCTTGATCTTGGCTTCAAGAATACCCTGCGCTTCCTTCGCGGCGTCGTACTCCGCATTTTCCTTGAGGTCACCTTTTTCTCTTGCTTCAGCGATGGCTTTTGCCGCCTCAGGACGGTCGTGGGATTTCAGTCTATGCAATTCTTCCTTCAGCACGTCCAGCGTTTCCTTGGATACATAAATAACATCAGCCATGATATACTCATTGATAATTAGAAAAAAATTGCCGCTACCTTCCAGTAACAGCAAAAAGAACAACGCCCCAGATGAACTGAAGCGTTGCAGTATTTGAAACAAAAATAAGGAATTTTTTCCAGACAAACCCTTTCAAAGACCCTGGAAATGCCATATCTACCTGTAAAACAATCACAAAATCCAGGTTTTCCTTCCGGTCGATCTCCCATTTACCTAATTCGGGTCAGGTCCTAAGTATCCTACAGACTTAATTTGTCGGCGATCACCTTGGCCATTTTGAAGAATGCCTCATGACTGTACCCCGCTATATGTGGCGTAAGCAGAACATTATCCCTGGTGCTTAGCCATTTTACCTGTTCTGCCTCCCTCGAACTCCAGGTGTCGGGTTTCTCATTTTCAAGTACATCCAGACCGGCTGCCGAGATCCGCTCTTCCTTCAGGGCATTGATAAGCGCAGTGGTATCATGGATCTTGCCCCGGCAGGTGTTGAGAAATACTGGGCGGTTCTTCAGGCTGTCGAAGAATGCAGCATCCGCCATATGGTGCGTTTCAGGCGTCAGGGGCACGTGAAAGCTGATCACATCCGCATAGCGACCGAGCTGATTCAGGCTGGCCTCACGGACACTGCCACTGCTGAAATCGAATTTGTATTTGTCGTAGGCCAACACTGTGCACTCAAAAGGCGCCAGGAGTTTCGCAAAGCTGCTTCCCGTATTGCCATAACCGATGATGCCCACGGTCTTTCCGGTCAGTTCGGTACCACGGTTGGCTTCACGAAACCATTTGCCCTCTCCCACTTCGCGACTGCTGGACGGAATTTTGTTGAGTAAACTGAGCAACATGCCGAGGGCGTGTTCGGCAACTGCGGTACGGTTACCTTCGGGAGAGCTCAGGCAACGAATGCCAAGACTCTCGGCGAATGGAACGTCTATCAGTTCCATTCCACTGCCCAACCTGCCAATCCACTTGAGCTTGCGGGCTTTTTCCAGCATTGGACGATCGATTTTCAACCGCGTGGTTACAATAAGGCCCTCAATTTCAGGGATCAATTCCATCAGCTGTTCATAGCTGATGCCGGTGTTCTGTTGAACCTCCATGCCATGCTCCCTGAGATAAGCTGGCAAATAGTCGTGTACCCTGGAGGTGATCAGCGCTTTCGGTTGTCCATCCGGGTGATCATCGGATTGTTGTTGTGAAGTTTGTTCTATCATTGTTTCATCTCGAAGCTCAGCGCAGCAAAATCTTCCACGCTGAGTTGTTCTGCCCTTTTATTAAAAATATCCTGTTCCAGAGTTCCTTCGTCAAATAGGGATCTGACGGCATTGCGAAGCGTTTTTCTGCGCTGGTTGAAGGCCGTTTTCACGAGGTTGATAAAAAACCTCTCATTTTTCATCAGGGGTATCTTTTCCCTGGGGATCAGACGGATGACCGCGCTTTTGACCTTCGGCGGTGGAGTGAATGCATTTTGATCCACTTCAAAAAGAAAATCCACCTTAAAGAACGCCTGCACCAGCACGCTGGTTACCCCATACACTTTACTGCCTGAAGGCGCAGCGATCCGCTGTGCCACTTCCTTCTGAAACATCCCGATCATGGTCTCGACGGATGATTTCCATTCCAGCACACGAAACACAATCTGTGTGGAAATATTATATGGGAAATTTCCGATAAGCGTGAACGGTTTATCGAAGGGTTTATCAATGGCGAGTATATCTGCCTCCATAATATGACCCCTCAAACGTGGATAGTTCCTTAGGAGGTGATCCACCTTTTCATGGTCTAATTCAACGCAGGTCAGCTCTATATCAGGAATTTGAATCAGGTAGCGGGTCAGGGCGCCCCCGCCCGGACCTACTTCAAGCAGCCGCTCAAAAGGGCGTTCTTTGAGGACGGCCGTAATTTTTTCCAATACCTGCTCATCTTTCAGAAAATGCTGGCCCAGCGACTTTTTAACCGTTAACATTGCATGCAAAAATACAGTTATTCGTTTTTCGTAGTTTTAGGGATTATAAATGGAGATGAACAACCCACAGCAAAAACCAGTTATTGGCGTATCGGTAGGAGATATCAATGGGATCGGACCAGAATTGATTGTCAAGACATTTTCGGACACCAGGATCCTGGATCACTGTACACCGGTGATCTTCGGGTCGGTGAAATTGATCAGCTTCTATAAAAGAACGCTTGGCGAGCTCCCCTTTAATTTTCAGATCATAAAGGATTTTACGAGGATCAATCATCGCCAGGTGAATCTTTTCCCCGTGTGGGAGGAAGATATTCCGGTGGAGCCGGGCCAGATTACTCCATCGGGGGGCATTTATGCTATAAAATCACTTGTTGCGGCCGCCACCGCGCTAAAGGAAAACAGGATCGACGGTCTTGTCACCGCCCCCATACATAAAAACAACACGCAGTCAGCGGATTTTGATTTCACGGGTCATACCCCCTATCTCAAACACTTATTCGGGGCACAGGATGTAGTGATGCTTATGGTAGCCGGCGATTTCAGGGTAGGACTGGTTACAGAACACCTTCCTGTAAACCTGATTGCGGGTAAGATCACCAAAGAAGGTATCCTGTCGAAGATCCAGATCATACATAATTCATTGATCAAAGATTTTGGGATCGATAAGCCAAAGATTGCCATTCTCGGACTTAACCCTCATGCGGGCGATGAAGGACTGATTGGCAAGGAGGAAGAAACCATTATCAAACCCGCGGTAAAGGAAGCCCGGAACAATTACCTGGTCGTTGGTCCCTTTCCCGCCGACGCCTTTTTTGCCAGGGGCAACCACGAAAAGTTTGACGCGGTGCTGGCGATGTATCACGATCAGGGTCTGATCCCGTTCAAATCATTGGCGAAGGATGAGGGACTCAATTATACCGCGGGACTACCCGGGGTGCGCACTTCACCGGATCATGGCACCGCCTTTGACATTGCAGGAAAAAACAAAGCGGATCAGTCGTCATTCATAGCCGCAATCTATGGCTGTGTGGACATCATCGAAAGCCGGAAATTTTATCGTGAGAACCATAAAAATCCGCTGAAAAAAATAACTTCGGTTATCCTGGCGAATGCCGTTGACGAAAAAGTGGATGATCCCACAGACAACAGCGTTATCTGAGATGTTTAAAATGAAATTTCAATCAGAAGATGTGATAAAAAAAGGCGCGCTGTTCATTGTTCTTTTTAGTACCATAATGGTGAAGGCACAGCAGGCTCCCTCCGCTCCCTATACCACAACTATTCCCGGCACTTCTGTTAAATTCACGATGACCCCGATACCAGGAGGGGAGTTTTTGATGGGTAGTCCTGAACAAGAAAAAGGGAGGTCAGCCGATGAAGGCCCGGCGAAAAAAGTGAAGATCTCGCCCTTCTTCATGGGCAGCCATGAAGTAACACATGACGAATTCCTGGTATTTTTCAATGACGATTCCATTAGCACGAATGCGGAAGTAGATGCCGTTACCAGGCCCACCTCCCAATACATCGACCTGAGCTGGGGCATGGGCAAACAGGGGGGCTTCCCTTTTAACAGCATGTCGCAGCACACCGCACTGATGTATTGTCGGTGGTTATACAAAAAGACTGGCGTATTTTACCGACTGCCGACAGAAGCGGAATGGGAATATGCCTGCAGGGCAGGCACTCAGACTCCTTTTATCTCGGGAACAGATTCTGCTTCGCTTGATGAATATGCCTGGCACGCCGGCAACAGCGGAGGCAAATACCACAAGACGGGAGAGAAAAAGGCGAACGCCTGGGGACTATATGACATGTTGGGCAATGTGTGTGAATGGACGATGGACCAGTATGACCCAAAATATTTTGATACGCTGAAGGACGGGGCCGCGGATCCTGTAATTCTGCCGGTATCGAGGTATCCGAGAAGCCTGCGGGGTGGCGGCTTCGAGCACAGCTCAGGAATGATGCGCAGTGCGGCCCGTTTTAAGTCGGACAGGATGTGGAACCGTCGCGACCCACAGCTGCCGAAGAGTAAATGGTGGCTAACAGACGCGGCGGCAGTTGGTTTTCGGTTGGTTAGCCCCGTTAGCAAACCATCTCCGGCTGAAGCGGACGCTTATTATGAAAAGTTTTTAACCAGATAACCATTCAAATTACACATATGTCAGATTCTAACGGTTCTTCCAGAAGAGAGTTTGTAAAACAAACCTCATTGCTTGCCGGCGGATTGATTGCCGCTCCTGCCATCGGCCGCACAAATTATTTCTCAGGTGCAGACGACACCATTAAGATCGCCCTCGTCGGTTGCGGCGGAAGAGGCACCGGCGCCGCCCTGCAGGCCCTGCTCACCAAACAAAATGTAAAGCTGGTGGCCATGGCGGATGCTTTTCGCGACAACCTCGACAAATGCTACAAGAGTCTCATGGCCGATGACCTGTCCGAGATTAATGGCGCGAAAGGCAATGTGCAGAAAAAAGTGGCGGTACCGGAGGAAAGATAAATTCACCGGCTTCGATGGCTACCTCAAAGCCATTGCCCTCGCTGATGTGGTGTTACTGGCGACACCTCCTGGATTCAGGCCCATTCATTTTGCAGAATGTATTCGCCAGAATAAACATGTGTTCATGGAGAAACCGGTAGCTACCGATACGGCAGGCATAAAGAAAGTGTTGGAAACCGCCGCACTGGCAAAACAAAAAAAACTGAATGTGGTTGTGGGTCTTCAAAGACATTACCAGAACTCATACAAAGAACTATTCAAGAGGAAAGACCAGATCGGTGAGATCACGAGCGCCCAGGCCTGGTGGAACAATGATGGAGTTTGGGTAAGACCAAGAAAACCGGGTCAAACCGAAATGGAATACCAAATGCGCAACTGGTATTATTTTGTATGGCTATGCGGTGATCATATCAACGAACAGCATATTCACAATATTGATGTCATCAACTGGTTCAAGGGTGGCTACCCGGTGAAGGCACAGGGTATGGGCGGCAGGCAGGTAAGAATAGGCAAAGAATACGGAGAGATCTTCGATCACCACTATGTTGAATTTCAATATGCCGATGGTTCTATTCTCAATAGTCAGTGCCGTCATATTCCAGGCACCATGAGCAAGGTGGATGAGCTGCTGATCGGGACAAAGGGCAAGATTCAGTGCGGCGCAGCAAACATCACCGATCTATCCGGAAAGGTCCTGTATCAATTTGACTCAAGGGAGAAAACAATAACGATGCCTACCAGACAGAACACGACGAACTGTTTGCTGCCATTGCCAAAGGGGAATACAAATTCGCGGATGCGGAGAATGGGGCCAAGAGCACGATGACCGCCTTGCTTGGACGCATGGCGACCTACAGTGGCCAGGTGATCGACTGGGACAAGGCCATCAATTCGAACCTCAACCTGCAGCCGGAAAAATACGCCTGGGACGCTTCACCGCGGTCTGTGCCAGATGCAAATGGATACTATGCGATTGCGGTTCCGGGAGTTCTGAAATATAATATCTAATTTTGGTGCTCATACTGTTGTAAAACAGCAAATTCACTACATGAGCAAGCACAACTTCCAGCAATTCATTAAACCTGAAGACAAGGGCGCCCGTTTAAAGGAAAAGATCAGGCAGGAGAAGAAAAAGGTAAGGCAGGAAACAAAGGCTTTCTTCGATCAGAAAAAAAAACAATCAAGAGGACAGATTTCTCAGGACATTCAGGCCATTCACAACAGGAGTTCTGAAAAACACCCGATCATTCCTGAGAGCAAGCCCGGAAGGGGAAATTTTGCCGGCAAACCGGGCAAGGATTCCCGTGCACCTGCGAGAGGAAAAATTCCCGGTAATACGGGTAAGCCAAGGCCTGTGACTCATGGTGGGCAGGGGCGCAATCCGCATAAGCAGTCGGACCGTGAATTTCATTCGAAACCTGAGCACACAAGGGTGCCGGATGCCGCTGCCCCGGGCAGCAAACGTGCTCACCTCGAGTTAGTTCCCAAAAACAAGTCTGCGAAAGAACAGCCGCCTTCAACTTTGAAAGTGAAGGTCAATCCCACGGCAAAGTCCAATAAACCAGAAATAAATAGAGCAGATAACGCCGTGGTGCAGACGCCCGCTGAACAGGCCGGGGTTATGCCATTGAATAAATTCATTGCGCATGCCGGTATTTGTTCAAGGAGAGATGCCGCGGAAGTGGTGAAATCGGGTAAGGTAAGTGTGAACGGACAAGTGATCATTGAACCGGGATTCAAAGTAAATGCGAGGGATGAGATCAGGGTACAGGGCAAGAAAGTTTCAGCTACCAGGAGCCTGGTATATATCCTCCTGAACAAACCGAAGGATCACATCACCACAACGGAAGATCCGGAAGGACGCAAGACCGTGATGGACATTGTGAAAAAAGCCACACCGGAACGAGTTTACCCGGTGGGCCGGCTCGACCGGAATACCACGGGAGTGCTCATCCTTACCAACGACGGAGAGCTCGCCCAGAAATTGTCACATCCAAGCTATGAAGTCAGGAAGATCTACGAGGTGACCCTCGACAAACCTTTGCTCAAAAAAGACTTTGATGAACTGCTTCAGGGTATAACTCTTGAAGATGGTTTCATTTCACCCGATGCCCTTGCTTATACAGATACGAAGGACAAACGTATCATCGGCATCGAGATCCACAGTGGCAGGAACAGGATAGTAAGAAGGATCTTTGAAAAACTTGGTTATGATGTAAGGAACCTCGACCGTGTAATGTATGCGAACCTCACCAAGAAAAATGTTGAGCGGGGCAAGTGGCGTTTCCTTTCAGAAAAAGAAGTCCGTCTGCTCAAATTTATGAATGCTTCATACGCGAGAAAAAAATGAACAGGCAAATCCCTGAGATCATTTTAGAAACCGACGATTTCGTTGCGTTGAGCAAACCCGCGGGCATGCTGAGTATTCCCGATCGCGAAGGCGAAGAAGTTTCATTAAAGCAGTTGCTGAAAGAAAAGTATGGCGAAATCTTCACGGTACACCGGATCGACAGGAATACCAGTGGATTAATCGTGTTTGCAAAAAATGAACTGGCTCACAAACATCTTTCCCTGGCCTTCCAGGATAGGACCGTGGAGAAATATTACTCCGGCATCGTGATAGGCTCCCCCGCGGAAAAAGAAAAAACGATCGACGCGCCGATTGCCCAGCACAGCCAGAACCATACCCGGATGGTGATCCATAAACGAGGCAAGACTGCGGTTACGGATTACAGGGTATTGGAGGATTTTGGCCGCTATGCTCATATTGAGTTCAGGATACACAGCGGAAGAACGCACCAGATAAGGGTTCATATGCAACTGATAGGTCACCCGATCGTATGCGATGAGATATATGGCGATGGCTCTCCCATTTTGCTTTCCTCCATCAAAAAAAATTATCAACCTGTCAAAGTCAGAACTGGACGAACGTCCCATACTTGCGCGCCTGGGGCTTCATGCGGAAAGACTCATATTCACTTCCGTGGATGGTATTACCTATACGCTGAGTGCGCCGCTTCCAAAAGACATGCGTGCGCTCCTGCAGCAATTGTCGAAGAGGAAAAAACCAGCATCCTAGGCACTTCAGCATCCCCTTAAAAATTCAGCACATAAAAAAAGCATGACCGTTTTCGGTCATGCCTGGTCGTTATTAACACCAAACTCTAGTCAACATTGGGCTGCGGCGTATAGCGCAGGTACGGTTTCACCACTTTAACTCCTTTTGGAAATTTCTTGATGGCGTCGTCAGTTGAAACTGCGGGAACAACAATTACATCTTCGCCCGCTTTCCAGTCGGCCGGTGTAGCTACGCTGTATTTTGCAGTGAGCTGCAGTGAATCGATGACTCTCAGTACTTCCTGGAAGTTTCTTCCTGTAGAGGCCGGGTAAGTGATGGTTAATTTGACTTTTTTATCGGGTCCGATGACAAATAGGGAACGCACGGTGAATGTTTCGGAAGCATTCGGATGGATCATACCATAAAGATTGGCCACCTTCCTGTCTTCATCTGCAATGATTGGAAAATCAACGGTACAGTTTTGTGTTTCGTTGATGTCTTTCACCCATCCATGGTGTTTGTCGAGTGGGTCGACGCTTACGGCAAGCGCCTTTACATTTCTTTTTGCGAATTCCTCCTGCAGGAGGGCGGTCTTACCAAGTTCTGTGGTACAAACCGGTGTATAGTCTGCCGGATGGGAAAACAGGACTCCCCATCCTTCTCCGAGATATTCATAGAAATCAATTTCGCCGGCTGTGCTTTTAGCCTGGAAGTTGGGGGCAATATCCCCTAAACGTAAACTCATACAAAAGGATTTATAATGGTGATAAAAAAGAGCTGATACTTCTGCGAAGATAATAATCTACCGGGTGAGTGGACTGAATTTTTGTGTTAAAAGTGACTCATCGGTAAATATCCAGCAGGCCCTCCGGGAGACTGACGATGACCAGTTTATTTTTTTTGTCGATTTTTTCGAGGCTGTCCTGGTGTACGGGTATAAGGGCTTCTTTCCCATCCAGGGATATGCGGCAAAGCAGCTGATGGGGCTGTTCGATCACCTCGAGTATCTCGCCGAGGTCGTCGTCTTCGTTGATGATATGGTAACCGAGCAGGGAGATGGGTGCGGATTTGCCCGCATATTTGTGAAATTCTTCTTCGGTTAACCAAACCTGTTTGTGAATGAGCAGTCTTGCCGCTTCTTTTGTGTTGATGCCTTCCACCCTGACATAGAGTTCGTCGGCGGTTTTGATCTTGACGGATTCAAGAAAATAGGGGATCAGTTCGTCTTTTTGTTTTTCTATAAATATGTTTTCGAGCCCTTTGAGAGAGGTTTTTTTGCCCAGGTGGTGGAGCAGGATCATCTCCCCTCCGACACCGAAGGTGGCAACGAACTTTCCTATCGCACAGTAATTTGTCATATCGGCACTCATTGAGTGGTCGGTAAACGGAAAAATCCCGGTGGGAACGCCACCGGGATGAATATGTTGGAATCTTCAGCGATTACGATTGTGTTTCTTCCTTATCTGCTGGTTTCCTGGTGGGAGCTGGGACACCACCACGACGGGCGCGGCGTTCACCTGAGTTTGCTTCCTGTTTTTTCTTGATGGTCAGTTCATGTTCAGAATGCCATTTCTGGAATTTCTCCATTGCAGCAGCATCATCAAAAAGGCCAAGTTTAACCCCACGAAGCAGGTGTTTCAGGTATAAAACACCTTTGAAAGAAAGAATCCTGCGAACGGTGTCGGTTGGCTGGGCACCTTTATGCAGCCAGTCCAGGGCGCGTTGGCGATCAAGCTGAACAGAAGCAGGAACAGTAAGTGGATTGTAAGTGCCGATTTTCTGGATGAATTTGCCATCCCTTGGTGCACGGGCGTCGGCCACGACGATGAAGTAGAATGGTCTTTTTTTAGACCCGTGACGTTGTAGTCTGATTTTAACTGGCATTTTAAATAGAAATTTAAATGCGTGAATGAATACGGTTTATTCCCTTTTCAGGATTGCAAATGTAATATCCGTACGGTTTTTTCAAAATTATCTGAAACATTTAACCATTCTTTGCTGCTTTCCGCAGCAAAGAAGGGCAGAGCGACTTCGCAGCCTATGGCTGCGAAATAGTGCGGAGAGCGGAGAGCGTCTTCGCTGCCTTCGGCAGCAAAGGAGTAACAGAGCGAAGAGCGAAAAGCGACTTTGAACCGCTGTGACTTATCCGCACTCCGCTCTGTTCTCGTTCGCTAAAGCTTCGGCCGAGCCTCTGTTATCCGTCTCCGCTCATCTTCTTCCCATCATCCGCCCCATGGGCATCTTATTCATCATCTTCATCATGTCCTTCATCTGGTCAAACTGCTTCATAAAAGCATTGATCTCGGTTATATCCTTCCCTGACCCTTTGGCAATCCGCTTCTTCCGGCTGGCTTCGATCAGGTCCGGGTTACGTCGCTCCAGCACGGTCATTGAATTGATCATGGCCTCTATCCCTTTGAATGAATCATCGCTGATATCAATGTCTTTAACCGCCTTGCCCACCCCGGGATCATGCCAAGCAGGTCCTTGATATTACCCATTTTCTTGATCTGCTCCAGCTGCTGTTTGAAGTCTTCAAAATCGAACTGGTTTTTCCTGATCTTCTTCTCCAGTTTTCTGGCCTGCTTCCTCGTCAAATTGCTCCTGGGCTTTCTCCACCAGGGTGGTGATATCACCCATACCCAGAATACGCTGCGCCATTCGTTCCGGGTAGAATACATCCAGTGTATCCATTTTTCGCCGCTGCTGACAAACTTGATGGGTTTTTCAACCGTGTATTTGATAGACAGTGCAGCACCACCCCGGGTATCGCCATCCAGTTTTGTAAGCACCACACCGGTGAAATTCAGCCGGTCATTAAAGGTCTTTGGCGGTGTTCACAGCATCCTGGCCGGTCATCGAATCCACCACAAAAAGTATCTCCTGGGGATTCACGGCAGTCTTGATATTGGCCACTTCGGTCATCATCGCTTCATCAATGGCCAGCCGGCCGGCAGTATCGATGATCACTATATTCTTGTTCTTGCTTCTCGCTTCTTTGATCGCATTGGTGCGATAGATCACCGGATTTTTATTTTCTGGCTCGCTGTAAACATCCACTTTGATCTGTTCGCCAAGAACCTTCAACTGTTCGATCGCCGCCGGGCGGTAAATGTCGGCCGCCACCAGCAGTGGCGACAGACCCTTTCTTCGTTTTGAGATAATTGGCCAGTTTGCCGCTGAAAGTGGTTTTACCGCTACCCTGCAGACCGGCAATCAGTATCACAGCAGGATTTCCTTTGGTGATAAATTCGACTTCGCTGCCGCCCATCAGTTCAGCCAGTTCATCCTTTACGATCTTCACGATCAGCTGGCCGGGACTTACCGCATTGAGCACTTTTTCCCCAGGGCCTTTTCCTTGACCTTGTCGGTAAATTCCTTGGCAATTTTGTAGTTCACATCGGCATCCACCAGGGCGCGGCGGATCTCCTTTACTGTGGCGGCAATATTAGTTCAGTGATCCTTCCTTCGCCTTTGATCTGTTTAAAGGCCGACTCCAGCCGGTCCGTGAGATTTTCAAACATGGAGCAAAATTAGAAACTTAAAACCTAAATTTTGAAAGTTAAAGCCTACAATGCAAAAAGGCAAAACCCGGGGAATCCCGCATCTTGCCTTTTATCTGTAAAGTGAATTAAGTAGTGTTCAGTCTATATTTTGAATTTTTACTTTTTAATTTTTGATTTTGCCTAGCCCATGTAGCCCTTCAGCTCAACCGTCCTGGAGTTGGTCCTTAATTTCGTAATGGCCTTGTCCTTGATCTGACGCACCCGCTCACGGGTGAGGTTGAATTTATCACCGATGTCTTCGAGGCTCATCGGGTGATCCTGACCGATTCCAAAAAAGTAACAGATCACTTCTTTCTGGCGTTCGGTAAGCACTTTGAACGAACGGTCTATTTCCTGTTTCAGGGATTCCTTGTATTCAAGATTCGTTTCCGCTCTTTCCGCATTTGGATTTTCCATTACATCCACAAGCGTGTTGTCTTCTCCTTCAGACAATGGCGTATCCATGCTGATGTGACTGCCACCAATTCCCAGTGATGCCGACACCTCTTCGGGAGTCCAGTTCAAGCAATTCGGCGAGTTCTTCCGGAGAAGGTTCCCGTTCAAACTCCTGCTCCAGCTGGGAAAATGCTTTCTGGATCTTATTCGTCAGCCCCACTTTGTTCAGCGGTAGCCGCACAATTCGTGACTGTTCGGCAAGTGCCTGCAGGATGCTCTGGCGGATCCACCACACCGCATAAGAAATGAATTTGAAACCACGGGTTTCATCAAAACGCTGTGCTGCCTTGATAAGCCCGAGATTTCCCTCATTGATCAGGTCGGGAAGCGACAGTCCCTGGTTCTGGTACTGTTTGGCCACTGAAACCACAAATCTGAGGTTGGCCTTGGTCAGTCTGTCCAGGGCCATCTGATCGCCCTGTTTGATCATTCTAGCCAGTCTCACTTCTTCTTCCGGGGTGATCAGTTCAACTTTTCCGATTTCCTGAAGGTATTTCTCCAAGCTCTGAGATTCACGATTCGTAATAGATTTCGTGATCTTGAGTTGACGCATGCTCATAGGGTTGCCGGGGTTTTAGTTTTTTAAAGGATCTGTCGAATAAAAACGTGGAAACGTAACATTTGTTATATCGATGTTAACCTGCAAGTTTGACAGTTACTAACACTAACCTAAAGTGCTGATGCACAGAGCCCGTAGCAGCCAAAAATATTATCTATAAATTACTGGTTTTCAATTATCTTTCCCCAAGTCCGGGCTAAAATGAATGCCTTTGACGATAACGACCACTGAAACAAAATAATTTCGGCATATGCCAGATTTTTCTATTATTGCAGATATCAGTTATCCAAAAGACCAATTGAGTGATAGATGAGCAAGAAACAATTATTTACTTTAGAATTTCCGGTTAGATGTTCTCCATCCATACTATATGAATTTCTGAGCACCCCCGCAGGTTTGCAGGAATGGTTTGCAGATAAGGTAGATGAGAGGGAAAATGTATTTAGTTTTTCGTGGAATGGTACCACAGAAAAGGCAGAAATGACGGAAAGCGAACCGGAAAAATTTATCCGATTTCACTGGATCGACATACACCAAAAGAAGAATACTTTGAATTCAGAATTGAAAAGTCAGAAGTTACCAATCTGACCATTCTGATCATCAAGGATTTTGCTGAAAAAGGAGAAGTTAAAGACCAAAGCCAGCTCTGGGATTACCAGGTTAAAGGATCTTTTTCATCGTCTGGGAAATTAAACAGACGACGAGGTCTTTCTCTGTCATTAACCATCTTTCCGGTGTTGAAAAAATTAGACATACTGATCATCAGGGCATTTGTAGGGCCCTTCATAGCAACATTTTTCATCACCCTTTTCGTGCTGATCCTTCAGTTTTTCTGGTTGTGGATTGATGATTTTGTTGGCAAGGGAGTGGACGGTCCGCTCTTCATCAAACTTATCATCTATCTCAGCGCCACCCTGGTGCCACTCGCATTGCCTTTGTCGGTGCTGCTTTCCTCGATCATGACCTTCGGCAATCTCGGCGAGACTTTTGAGCTGGTGGCCATCAAATCCGCCGGTATTGGGCTTCTAAGGTTCATGCGCCCTCTGTTGGTGATCGCCATTCTGCTGTCGGGGCTCGCCTTCCTGTTCAACAACAACGTGATCCCGATTGCGAACCTTAAGATGCGCAGCCTGCACACCGACATTGTCAATAAAAAACCAGCCTTCGATCTCAAGGAAGGAGTTTTCTATACGGCCATTCCGGGTTATGCGATCAAGGTGGGCAAGAAAGAAAAAGACGATTCCACACTCACGAATGTTATTATTTACGAAACCGGAACCGGCCTGCAGGATAATGTGATCGTGGCAGACCATGGTATCATGAAAGTCACGCCCGACCAGCATTTCCTCGTGTTTACTTTGAAAAAGGGTTGGCGGTATGAGGAGAGGGGATCGGGCACCAGTACAGATTATATCCGGCTGGGATTTAATGAATACAAGAAGGTGCTTGACCTCAGCTCGCTTGCACTAAACCTCACTGCCGACAGTACATACAAGGACCGATATGAAATGTTAAGCGTTCGGCAACTGGGTCTTGGCATTGATACGCTGGAGAAAAAGAACAGTTCCTTCGCCAGCAGGGTGAAGAATGAACTCCTGCCTTACGTCGACTTCAATCGCTTCATCGACTCGGGGTGGATGAAGACATCTGTGACCGCTCCGAAGGCAAAAAAATTCGACGAATTAATTCCCGACAGTGCAAGGAGTCGTGTACTCGACCAAAGCATTTCCTATTCATCCGCATTAAAGAATTCCATCCAGGGCAGCGCCGTGGAATACAACAATCAGCGCAAGGAAATGCGATTGCAACTGATCGAATGGCACACTAAATTTAGTATGTCCATTGCCGTTTTAGTGTTGTTCCTGATCGGCGCTCCGCTTGGTTCGATCGTAAGAAAAGGGGGAATCGGTACCCCGGTTGTTTTTGCAGTCATATTCTTCGTGATCTTTTTTCTTCTTAATAATTTTGGAAAAAAATTTGTAAAGGAAGACGTACTCCAGCCCGTAGCGGGTATCTGGATGGCGACCTTTATACTACTACCGGTTGGCCTTTTCTTTGTATACAAAGCAATGAACGACTCTCAACTCATGAATAAGGAATTCTACTACCGTTTCTTCCGCAAGGTTAGAAAAAGCCTCACCAGGAAGTCAGCTCCACAGGTGCCCCCGCCCGTTAATCAGGTTTGACTTACTTTTAAACATTAAAACCAAAAATATGGACCAGGGTAAAAACTCAAGAAGACAATTCATTGGCAATTCGGCAAAGGCCGGTCTAGCGCTTACTTCCCTTTCTGCTATGCCCGCTTATCTATCCGCGAACCCGCTGACAGCATCACCAGGTTATAATGCCTCGCTGGATGCGACGCCATTCACCCAGGACCCCCTCGGCTATGATTACAATGCATTGGAACCCGTAATCGACGCCAAAACCATGGAAATACATTATACCAAACACGCCGCCACCTACACAAAAAACCTTAATGAAGCCGCTGCAGCGGAAAAGATCGACACCAGTAAACCACTGGAAGACGTCCTTAAAAAAGTTTCAAAATACTCGACGAAGGTCCGCAACAACGGCGGTGGACACTACAACCACGAGCTATTCTGGAAAACTCTCAAGGCGGGCGGTGCGGAAAAACCTTCGGGCAAACTGCTTGCCGCGATTGAAAAAGATTTTGGTTCCTTCGACGATTTCAAAACCAAATTCAGTGAGGCCGGCAAGACAAGATTTGGAAGCGGCTGGGCATGGCTGGTAGTTGGCCCGGGCAAGAAACTGTTAATCGGTTCAACCGCTAACCAGGACAATCCGCTGATGGATGTCAGCGACCTGAAAGGTTATCCATTACTGGGACTGGATGTATGGGAGCACGCCTACTACCTTACCTACCAGAACCGCCGTCCTGACTATATTACGGAGTGGTGGAAAGTGGTCAATTGGGATTTCGTTCAGACCCGTTTTGATAAAAACGCATAATCTTCAGCCGGGTATTTCTCTCTCCGACAGACGTGGAAGTTTTGCCGTCCCCTAAAAAAGTGGCGGGAGATATGGAGGATTAACAGATCAAAATGACCGCATTGGATCCCAGGAAAGAAAATTTACTTGTGCAAAAATTGGTGGTCGCGGTTGCGGTCGTTTTATTCAGTGTCAAGATACTTGCCTACTACATCACCCATTCCGTTTCCATCCTAACCGATGCCCTTGAAAGCATCGCCAATGTTGGCGCGGGTTTCATAGGTTTGTACAGCCTTTATATCGCTGCCCAGCCCAAGGATCGTAATCATCCTTACGGTCACGGTAAAGCTGAGTTTTTATCTGCCGGGGTGGAAGGCAGTCTGATCATCCTTTCCGGACTGGTCATTGTTTACCAGTCTGTCGAAAGTATGATCAACCCGCATGCGATCCACCGGCTTGACGACGGCATGATCCTGATCGCCGCTACGGCTGTGGTGAATTTCCTGGTCGGGTCGATCAGTATATACCGGGGTAAGAAGAACAATTCAATGGCACTGATCGCCAGCGGAAAACACCTGCATTCCGACACCTATTCCACCCTCGGCATCATCGGAGGACTGGTGTTGATCTACTATACCAAAATCCTGTGGCTGGATAGCGTGATCGCCCTGCTGTTTGCGATCATTATCATTGTTACCGGGTATCGCATTATTCGGTCATCCATTGCCGGTATCATGGATGAAGCGGACATCAGCCTGCTCCAGCGACTGATCGGTTCCCTTGATAAAAACCGTGAGGAAAACTGGATCGACCTGCACAACCTGAGAGTAATAAAATATGGCGGTCAATTGCATGTGGACTGCCATCTCACCGTACCCTGGTATCTCAATGTGCACGAAGCCCATGCCGAAGTGGAAAAACTGGGCCGCCTGATCAAGAAGGAGTTTGGCTCTTCCATCGAGTTGTTTGTGCACTCCGATGGCTGCCTGTATTTTCAATGCAGCATCTGCTCAAAGCATGACTGCCCGGTCCGGCAATCGAACTTTGAAAAAAGGGTCAACTGGACCGTCAGCAACCTGCTTTCGGATGAGAAACATTCCATGGCAAAGGCTGAAGAAAAAATTTAATTACATTTTAATCGAAGCACATGAGTAAATGGAAGGAATACCAGGACCAGCACAAGGAAAAGTTTATGGAGGAGCTGCTGGAACTGTTGCGCATACCCTCTGTGAGCGCAAGGACAGAACACCATGAGGACATGAAAAAATGCGCGGACCTGGTGAAACAAAGATTGCTCGATGCCGGGGCCGACAAGGCAGAGGTGTATGAAACCGAAGGTCACCCGGTTGTTTATGGTGAAAAGATCTTCGACGTAAAAAAACCGACCGTATTGGTTTATGGCCATTATGACGTGCAACCCGCGGACCCGCTGGAGCTTTGGAAGAGCGGACCCTTTGATCCTGTGATCAGGGATGGCAAGATCTACGCCCGCGGTTCCTGTGACGACAAGGGCCAGTTTTATATGCATGTCAAGGCCCTTGAAATCATGGTAAGGACCAACACACTGCCAGTGAACATTAAGTTTATCATCGAGGGCGAAGAAGAGATCGGCTCTCCCAACCTGGCAAAATTTGTTGTAAAAAACAAGACACTCCTGAAGTCGGACGTTATCCTGATCAGCGACACGGCTATGCTGAGTATGGAAAATCCTTCGATCGATGTGGGTGTAAGAGGACTAAGTTACATCGAAGTGGAAGTTACCGGACCCAACAGGGACCTGCACAGCGGCACATACGGCGGGGCCGTTGCCAATCCCATTACCATACTCGCCCAGATGATCGCATCCTGTCATGATGAAAATAATCATATCACGATTCCGGGTTTTTATGATCAGGTGGTGGAAACATCAATAAAGGAAAGAAAGCTGCTGGCGAAAGCCCCTTTTGATAAAACTGAATACAAATCCGACCTGGGCGTCGGCAAACTTTGGGGCGAAAAAGGATATACTACCCATGAGCGAACTGGTATCCGGCCCACTCTCGAGGTGAATGGTATTTGGGGAGGCTACACCGGGGAAGGGTCAAAGACAGTACTGCCTTCGAAAGCATTTGCTAAAATATCCGCGAGGCTGGTTCCCAATCAGTCGAGTGCGGACATCACAAAAAAGTTGACGGATTACTTTGAAAACATTGCTCCGGAAGGTGTTACTGTATCCGTGAAGGAACACCACGGTGGAGAACCCTATATGACCCCCATCGATTCAAAAGGCTTCAGGGCGGCGTCCAGGGCCATAGAGAAAACGTTTGGAAAGCCACCCGTGCCGGTGAGGGGCGGAGGCAGCATTCCCATCTGCTCGTTATTTGAAAAAGAACTCGGCGTAAAAATTATTTTCATGGGATTTGGGCTCGACAGTGACAACTTGCATTCCCCAAATGAGAAATTCAATGTCTTCAATTTTTATAAAGGGATCGAAACCATCCCCTATTTTCATCAGTATTTTGCGGAAGAGAAATGATTTTTCAACCGGCAGCCGGTTGATCCTGGCCAGGCTGCACAGTGTTTGATTCATGGACAAACTAAGGATTGACAAATATTTGTGGGCGATAAGGATATTCAAAACCAGAAGCCTTGCATCCTTTGCCTGCGACCAGGGCAAGGTGAAATTCATGGGTGCAGCGGTGAAAGCCTCTAAACAGGTAAGTGTTGGTGATGAGTATGAGATCAAGACAGAAGCAAGGAAATGGGTGATCAAGGTTACTGCCCTTCTCGATCACCGTGTACAGTATGCCGAAGCCATAAAATTTTATATCGACATCACGCCTGCCGAAGAGTTGGAGCGCCTGCAATCGCAGGCAGCCAGCTTCTATACCGGCAAGCGGATCAGCAAGATCGGCCGGCCTACAAAAAAGCAGCGCAGAGATCTTGAAGATTTTACAGAAGGGTAAAACCTGGACAAGACACCTGTGGGATTTTTAGGACGAGTCAGTCTCCCCGGTAACGAACTACCTTTTGTAACAAAATCGGACATCCGGCGGTCTGGTCATCGGGGATATGCTTGATTTTGAGCTGATAAGAATTCTGGCACCTCCTTGGCAGATCAACGTGAACCATTTACAATATTATGTTCAGAAACAACCTGCAAATTGCCTGGAGAAATCTGATTAAATACAAGGGATATTCCGCCATCAATATCATTGGCCTGGCATCCGGCATGGCTGTAGCGATATTGATCATGCTGTGGATATCGGATGAATTATCCTTCAATAAGTATCATCGGAAATCGTCGAAGCTGGCCTATGTCATGTCTACCCAGACATTCAACCAGGAGACCACAACATTTCGTTCTATTGTTGTGCCTCTCGAACAAGAATTGCGAGTGAAGCATGCCGATGACTATGCCGGTCTGTCGCTGCTGTCAGAAGAAAACTTTATCATTTCCCAGGGAGAGAAAAAAATTTCTGAAAAAGGATTCTGGGCACAGCCCGATCTACCGGGAATGCTTACACTAAATATGGTGGCTGGAAATTATCAAGCCTTCAAGGACCCGTCCACCATGCTCCTGTCTGCTTCCCTGTCGAGGAGCCTTTTTGGAAGCAAAGACCCTATAGGACAAGTGGTGAAAGTGAACAATAAAACCGACATGAAGGTCGGTGGGGTTTATGAAGACCTCCCACTGAATACCGATTACACCGAGATAAAAATGATTCTCCCCTGGTATAATAAAGACAACTCGCGGAACACCCAGACAGACGCCTGGGCGAACCATGGTTGCCACCTGCTGGTAGAATTGCGAAACCCCCGGAACATAAATACTGCTTCCAACAAAATCAGGCTGGTCACCCAAGAACATGGCTATATCACCAGTAATGAGCAGACCTCACTATTTCCCATGGAAAAATTGCACCTATATAGTGAATTCACCAATGGAATTTCCACGGGAGGCAGGATCAAATTCATATGGATCTTTGGCATAACCGGAGCTTTCATTTTGTTGCTTGCCTGTATCAATTTTATGAACCTCAGTACAGCCCGAAGTGAGAAACGCAGCAGGGAAGTAGGCATCAGGAAATCCATTGGATCAAATAAGGGACAGCTGATCAATCAATTTTTGACTGAGTCTTTGCTGATGTCCATGATTGCTGCCGCGTTGGCCATCGCCATCATTTTTATTTCCCTACCTTTTTTCAACGCCGTCGCTGAAAAAGACATCAGGCTTCCCTGGTCCTCGGCTTTGTTCTGGTTGGCCTTCCTCGGTTTTGCTGCGCTAACCGGACTGATCGCTGGAAGTTATCCGGCATTTTACCTGTCATCCTTCCAACCAATCAAAGTGCTGAAGGGTCAGGTTACCCAGGGAAAATATTCAGCACTACCCAGGAAGATACTAGTGGTGGGACAGTTTACCGTTTCCATTATGCTAATCATAGGAACGCTTGTGGTTTACCGGCAGGTTCAATTCGCAAAAATGCGTCCGATTGGATACAGCAGCCAGGGCTTGATTTCTGTTCCAATGAATACACCAGAATTATCTGGTCACTACGATCTTTTACGAAACGAACTGATTAGTTCGGGTGGCGCCATCGAGATGGCGCAGGCCAACAGCAAGATCACCGACATCTACTCCAACAACAATGGGTTTAATTGGGCCGGTAAACAAGCCGACAATGATCCTCTTTTTGGTACGATCGCGGTAAGTCACGATTTCGGACATACGATCGGATGGCAGTTAATAGAAGGACGCGACTTTTCGCGGAACTTCAATGATTCCGGTGCTTTTATACTAAATGAATCCGCCGTTAAGATTACCGGCATAAAAAATCCGGTAGGTAAAACCATGCGTTGGTTGGATAAGGAGCACGTCATCACGGGCGTGGTCAAGGACATGGTCATGAACTCTCCCTTTGACCCTATCGTACCAATTGTTTTTCACCTGAATCCCGATTGGGCAAGATTCATTACCATCAGGCTGTCCCCTGCCCATTCCGTATCCGAGTCACTACAAAAAATCGAGAAAGTGTTCAAAAAGCACAATCCGGGCAGCCCTTTCATTTACCAGTTTGCCAGTGCAGAGTATGGTAAAAAATTCTCAGATGAGGAAAGGGTGGGTAAACTCGTAAAAGTTTTTGCCTTGCTCGCTATCTTCATATCCTGTTTAGGATTGTATGGACTGGCATCCTTTGTTGCAGAGCAACGCACCAAAGAGATCGGCGTTCGAAAAGTACTAGGGGCCTCGGTCTTCAGCGTATGGCAACTTTTGTCCAGGGAATTTGTTTTGCTTGTTGGCATCGCCTGTCTGATCGCCATTCCACTTGCCTCCTCGTTTTTGTCGGCCTGGCTTGAAAATTATAAATACCGCACAACCCTTGAATGGTGGATATTTGGAATAGCCGTAACCGGTGGTCTTGGAGTGACTATACTAACAGTAAGCATACAGGCCTTAAAAGCTGGAATGGCCAACCCCATTAAGAGTCTGCGGTCGGAATAGTGTCCCGAAGGAAATCAAAAATTAAAAATTAAAAATTAAAAATGCTATTGCGTAGAGCTGCGTGCATTTGCGCATTCAGCGATTCTGGAAATAAACGCGCCACGAAAGCCGGTCTTTTCCTGCGCCTTTGCGCTGAACTGATCGAAATTGAAAAATAATTGCAACTGCGTCTTCGCGTGAAATCAACTGCCATCAAAGGGGATTGCACAAAGCGCAAGAGGTTTGTGAATTAGAATTTTTGATTTTTAATTTTTAATTTTTGATTTAAACTAAATGAAACTGCTTATTTCCCGGAGAAAAGCCAGTTTTAACGTATAATAATCTCAGCTTTGCCCGTTTTTGATGTAAATTCAGATATTCTTTGTCAAAAAACCGTAATCCTGAT
The DNA here is from genome assembly GCA_963808065.1 of uncultured Chitinophagaceae bacterium. Lineage (GTDB taxonomy): Bacteria > Bacteroidota > Bacteroidia > Chitinophagales > Chitinophagaceae > Flavitalea. The sequence goes on along the minus strand of CAWEEK010000001.1, from coordinate 1,018,673 downwards.
ATGAGACAGTTCGTATTAGAGAAAACCAAATTCATTCTTAGTAACAGCTGGGTTGGCCTATTTATCCCTGTTGGCCTGCATCAGTTACTCAATTCTGAAAAAACGTCTACCAATCAGGAAAGAACGCCGAGTTCTTTTCGCGCCCATCCTGCCGAAACAAGAAATAACCGGAAGTACCCCTCCCGGAACCGGCCTTAACCCTGGCGCCGTTTTTCACCATCTTTCCCCATAGTTATCACTGCCGCTCATTTCGTATTTTCACGCCATGCACATTGACATCCTTACAGTTGTTCCGGAACTGCTTGTAAGCCCTTTTGCCCACTCCATCCTGAAAAGGGCCGGAGAAAAGGGATTGCTATCGATCCATGTGCACAATCTCCGCGACTTTACACCATACAAACACGGACAAGTAGATGACTATCAATTTGGTGGCGGTGCAGGCATGGTGATGATGCCGGAACCACTCGCCCTGGCCATTGAGAAACTGTCGGCCGAGCATCCCTTCGATGAGGTCATTTTCATGACACCCGATGGTCAGACCCTGAACCAGCAGGTGGTCAACCTGCTCTCGCTCAAAAACAACCTGCTTATCATTTGTGGTCATTATAAAGGCATTGATGAACGGATCCGTGCGCATTTCATTACGAGAGAGATTTCCATTGGCGACTATGTGCTCAGCGGCGGGGAGTTGCCCGCAGCGGTGCTGGTGGATGCCATTGGCAGGCTATTGCCGGGCGTTTTGAATGATGAGACCTCGGCACTAGTGGATTCCTTCCAGGACAACCTGCTGGCTCCTCCGGTGTACACAAGGCCGGCTGACTTCAGGGGTTGGAAAGTACCTCCGGAATTAATGAGCGGTGATCCCAAGATCGTCAGCGAGTGGAGGAATGGACAGTCCGAACAGCGAACCGCTGAACGAAGACCGGATCTTTTTGCAAAGGGAGAGGAATAGAAAAACAAAACCTGAATACACCGGATGGAAGCGATCAGCGGCAATATTGTAAATATCCCGTCGGAAAAGATCTTCCAGGGATTGATTCATATCGATGGTGACCTGATTCACTCAATTGAGTTTATCTCTGAAAACACGGATCCTGCTCTGCCCTATATTATTCCAGGGTTTACCGACAGTCATGTTCACATTGAGAGTTCCATGCTCGTTCCTTCTGAATTTGCAAGACTGGCCGTAGTACATGGCACGGTGGCTACCGTCAGCGACCCCCACGAAATAGCGAATGTCTGCGGCCTGGACGGGGTCAGGTTCATGATAGATAATGGAGGCAAGGTGAATTTCAAGTTCTGTTTCGGTGCGCCGAGCTGCGTGCCGGCAACGGTTTTTGAAACAAGCGGAGCGGCGATCGATGCCCAAGGTGTCCGTGAATTACTTGAGCTCAGCGAAATTCCATACCTCAGCGAGATGATGAATTTTCCCGGTGTGATCAATGAAGATCCGGAGGTAGTTGCCAAAATAGCCGCTGCGAAAGCCGTTGGCAAGCCCGTAGACGGACACGCGCCAGGGCTTCGTGGTGAAGCGCTGCGGAAATATGTTGCCGCCGGAATTTCAACGGATCATGAATGTTTCACTGAAGAGGAGGCACGCGAGAAACTGGCGTTGGGCATGAAGATCCTCATCCGCGAAGGTAGCGCCGCCAAAAACTTTGACGCGCTGATCGGGTTGTTACACGAATTTCCCGGGCAGATGATGTTCTGTAGTGACGACAAACACCCCGACAGCCTGGTGAAAGGACATATTAATACGCTCTGCGAAAGAGCTGTAAACAAAGGCATACCCCTCTTTAATATTCTTCGTGCCGCCTGTATCAACCCGGTTGTTCACTACGGTCTATCAAATGGACTCTTAAGGGATGGCGACCAGGCCGATTTCATACTGGTAGAGGACCTCAAGTCCTTCAGGGTAACGGCCACCTACATACGCGGAACCTGTGTTGCCCGTGACGGCGCCACGCTTATCAATACGTTGCCCGTCGCCGCCATCAATCATTTCAAGTGTCGGGCAATAAATGCGAAAACTCTTTCTTCACCAGCTTCCACTCAGCTCATTGATGGCAGGCTGCCGGTTATTGAACCGATCGACGGCGAATTGATCACACGAAAACTATCAGTTGAGCCCTCTCTGGATGGCGACCTGGTAGTTGCCGATCCGGAAAGAGACATTCTGAAGATCGTTGTGGTGAACCGGTATCAGCCTTCCACTCCTGCTGTGGCATTCATCCGGAACTTTGGGATTAAGAGCGGCGCCCTGGCTTCTTCGGTTGCTCATGACAGTCATAATATCATCGCGGTAGGAACCAATGATGATTTTCTTGCCGCTGCGATTAACATGATCATTGAGAAGCAGGGTGGTGTGAGTGCTGTTTCTGATCAGGATTCAAAAATCCTGCCCCTTCCCGTTGCGGGTTTGATGAGTGCTGCGGACGGATATGAGGTGGCCGGTGCTTACACAGAAATAGACGGCATGGCAAAATCGATGGGTGCTACCCTCTCGGCACCTTTCATGACGCTTTCTTTCATGGCGCTGCTGGTGATCCCGGCGCTCAAACTCAGCGACCTTGGGTTGTTTGATGGAGACGAATTCAGGTTCGTTCATTAGAACAATTCCCGCATTTTTTTTACCGACCAAACCCCCTGTTTCACCGACCTGCCCCCCAGGAATAACCTAAACCCGCTTGTCTTCCATTGCTCATCCCCATAGATTTGAGAAAAAAACAATGGAAGAGATAGTTCCAAAAAGACAAGACAGCAATAATGGGAAAAGGTGGGTAGGCCTTTTGCTATTGCTGGTAGGTGCCGTCTTAATCCTCAGACAAATTGGATATTACAATTTTCCTTCCTGGCTCTTCGGCTGGGAAATGATCGTGATCATCATCGCACTCTGCATAGGTTTGAGAAAAGGATTCAAAGACCCGAGCTGGGTGGTTATTTTCCTGGTCGGCGCCATTTTCCTCGTGGATGACGTCTGGCCGGGCGTGAAGGTGAATCAATTCATCATTCCCATCGTAGTGATTGGGGTAGGACTCATGTTCCTCCTCTCCCCAAAATATTCTCACAACAGTGAATTCCGGCGCAGGCGGATACACAATCGCTGCTTCCGGAATGGACGCAACCCCGAAAGACCGTTTGGCTACGAACCCAATCCCGGCGGAGACCCCATAACAGAGGACTTCCTTGATATCACCGCGGTTTTCGGCGCGGTGAAGAAGAAGGTGTTGTCAAAGACTTTCGGAGGCGGAGAAATTGTTTGTGTAATGGGTGGCGCTGAAATCAATTTGATGAATGCCGACTTCAAATCACCCATCCTGATCGACTGTGTGCAGGTATTTGGGGGTACTAAACTGATCGTGCCGGCAAACTGGGAGGTGCGGACAGAGGCCACCACGGTATTCGGCAGTGTGGAAGACAAACGGCCACCCAACCCCGATCCCACCCCGGCTAAAACACTTGTAATTGATGGCACCATGTTCTTTGGTGGCATCGAAATAAAAAGTTTCTGATCAACCTAACCATTTTGTTTATGAACTGGTATCTCACCAAACTAATTTTCCGGATCATCAGCGGTGATGGAAGTCACGCCCCTCAATTCGATGAACAACTCAGGTTGATTCAGGCAGTGAATGAGCAGGAAGCATTTCAAAAAGCTTCCGTGATTGGACAGCAGGAGGAGACAAGTTTTCTTAACGACAAGCAACAGACAGTCCGCTGGCAGTTTATCAATCTTTCTGAATTGCATAAATTGTCGGCGCTTGAAGACGGCACTGAACTGTATTCAACCATCCAGGAACAGGAACACGCGGGATCTTTTATTGAAGTGATCAATAAAAGAGCTGCCTGGCTGAAGAAGACATTTCATACCGGGATATTCAACGAGCCACAGCTTGTCAAACAATAAGCCTTGTCAACATCACCTCTGAAGAATGCAGGCAACAGGCTGACCATCGTCCTATTCTGGTCGGCTTGTATTGCTGCCCAGTATTTTATCCTGTTGCATTTCGGGGTCAGCCCTCAACTGGCCCTTGCAGATAGTGGCTTGTCAAATCTGGTATTGGCGGCAGGTGCGATCCTTTTTGTGACATCCATGGAATTTTACCGGCCCGATGTCACAAAATACCTTTACCTGGTTGTCTGGTGTCTTACGCTAACGGCGATTACGGTAGGGCTGTCAAAGTGCCTGCTCGGGTTGATCTTCGTTGAAGAAAAATCTTACCTGGATTTCCTTGCTTCATCAACCATCATCCGCGGTGTTATCAGTTTTCTCATCATTGGCGCTTCGGCGATTCTCAGCCTGCTCTGGTACAACCTGGAGGAACAGAAACAATCCACGCTGAGAAAATCGGCAACGGAAAAATTGTCCAGGGATGCTGAGCTGTATAAATTAAGACAACAGCTGCAGCCGCATTTCCTTTTTAACAGCCTCAATTCGATCAGTGCGCTGGTAGTCAACCAACCAGACCAGGCCAGAAAAATGATACAGCAACTGTCTGACTTCCTTCGTGGTGCCTTGAAAAAAGAAGACCACGAATGGATCGCTTTTGATGAGGAGATTCAACATCTTCGTCTCTATCTTGAAATGGAAGAAATGCGGTTCGGTCACCGATTGACGACAACAATTGAAGCCGATGAGGCCAGTCGCGCTGTGCTGGTGCCACCCATGTTGTTGCAGCCGATTGTGGAGAATGCTATCAAATTCGGATTGTATGACACCACAGAAAATGCGTTGATATCAATCAGAGTAAACACCAGTAAGGATCTGCTGCAGATCGATGTAACCAATCCCTATGATCCGGGCACCTCTTCTCCCAGACCCGGCACTGGATTTGGACTGTCATCTGTCCGGAGAAGGCTTTACCTGCTCTTCCTGAGGAATGACCTGCTTGAAACCAGGGCTGAGAATAAAGAATTCACAACAACAATAAAAATTCCACGGCATGATCTCAGCAGTATTGATTGATGATGAGCCCCTGGCCAGGTCGATCGTTAAAGAATATCTTGCCGCGTATCCCGAAATCGAAGTAGTGGAGGAATGCGGTGACGGTTTTGAAGGCATCAAGGCCATCATGCAGCACCGCCCACAACTGATCTTCCTGGATATACAAATGCCCAGGATCAATGGCTTCGAAATGCTGGAACTGGTTGAAGATCCGCCTGCCGTCATATTCGTGACGGCTTTCGATGAATTCGCATTACGCGCTTTTGAACTGCACGCCGTAGACTACCTGCTCAAACCCTTTACAAAAGAACGGTTTGGGAAAGCGCTTGAGAAGATCCCCGCCAGAAATTCAAAGGCCGATACCGGCACCATGGCCATTCTTGAAACTGCTTCCGAATCGCCGGCCCAACGGCAACGTATAGTTGTAAAAACCGCAGGAAAGATCAGGATCATCCCGGTTCATGAGCTGCGTTACCTGGAGGCCTCAGACGATTATGTAAAGCTTTTCACCAAAGACGGGAGTTTTCTGAAGAACAGGACGATGGCCCATTTTGAGCGCTTGCTCGACCCGGCGCAGTTTGTCCGCACTCATCGCTCCTATATAGTCAACATTCACGAAATCACCAGGATCGATCCATATGAAAAGGAGAGCCACCTCGCGATCCTGAAGAGCGGAACACAGATCCCCGTAAGCAAGACGGGTTTTGTCAAACTCAAGGAAGTGCTGGGTCTGTAGTCGTCATTAAGATTAGTAAAATTGATGTATCAGAACCTGGGGCAGGCGAGGGCCTTGTATCCCGCCGGGCGTTTGATGTAGATGATCGAGATCTCTATGCCACCCTTGCTTTGTGAAGCCGTCTTAAGGCTCGAAACATTGATATCATAGGAGGCTCCGAAACGGAAACCGTTGTACTCAAGACCAATGTAGGGTATGATGGCGTCATTGACATTGCTGAACCTGGCCCAGGCACCGGCAAAGAAACTGGTCGGATTCTCTTCGTCGTCATTGAGCAGGAAACCGCCGGCCCCTCCCGCCATAACGTTGGTAGCGCCAGCCTGTCTGCTTACCATCGAACTAAGATAGATTGTGCGGGTTCGGTCGGCCAGTGGTATTGCGCCACCTGCGTTGAAGGTTAATCTTGGACTGAGTTGATAAAATATGTCACCTGTAAAAGATTCCTTAGGCCTGTTGAGGTGATAGGCAGAGACACCCAGGTAATAATTATCATATCCGTCAGTGGATCCGTTGTACAGGGCACCAACCGCAACGTCAAAATAACTCGTGTTCACCTGGCGATTATCGATGGCCTCGCTGCTGGGCACCGTCCAGCCGCCATTCTGATCCAGTTCGTCCAGGAAATTTAGTTTGGTACCATCCAGTCGCTTGTTTGAATAGGTTCCCTGGAATCCCACACCGATCTGCTGCAGACCTTCTTCATCGAGTCCTTTATGATATGCGGTTGTCAGTGAAATGAAGTTGCCCGATAGTACACCGTTTGCTGTTTTATCGGTCATCGCCATCAGCCCTACTCCCCAGGTATCGAGGTCTGAAATTTTACCTCTGAGTATGGGGAGGTCTACAGAAATGGTTGAAGTGACGAAGGCCTTGCTGATGTCTGGCCACTGGTCACGATAGTTGCCGGCGACTCTGACATTTCCATTGAATTTCCCTGTTAATGCAGGATTAAGTGTTAGTGGAGAAACAAAAAATTGAGAAAAATTTGGATCCTGGGCGGAGCAGATTTTCAACAGACAAAAGCACAATATCAGCAAGCCGCATTTTCTCATCGGGTAAGTTTCAATATTGTCTGACAAAGTACAAAAAAACCTCAAAAAGGCGAATTATAAAGCCGCTCAGGCCTGGGTTTTCGGCCCAAAGGCAAGGTCTCCGGCGTCACCCAGTCCGGGAACGATAAAGCCCTTGGCAGTCAACTCATCATCAACCGCACCGCACCAGATGGTGACATCGGGGTCCGTTCTTTTGATGAATTCAAGGCCGATGGTGCAGGCAATGGCCGAAACGATGTGGATTTCCCTCGGCCGGCCTTCTTCCCTGAGATACTGGAGGGCTTTGACCAGGGAGGCCCCGGTGGCGATCATGGGATCCGAAATGATCAGGATCCTGTCGTTTAGTTCGGGTGAAGAAAGATATTCAAGGCTGATGTCAAAGGATCCATCGAGTTTGTGCTTTCGGTAGGCGGATATATACGCATTGTCGGCCTTGTCAAAAATGTTGAGCAGGCCGCTGTGCAGCGGCAATCCTGCACGGAGGATGGTTGCCAGCACAGGCTGTTCCTGCAGGGTCCAGCAATTGGAAATTCCCAGCGGAGTCTGCACTTCACGCGTCTCATAGTTCAGGCTCTTGCTTATCTCAAGGGCAGCCAGTTCCCCGAAACGTTCGAGGTTTCTTCTGAACCGCATTCGGTCGGTCTGCACCTGGATGTCCCTGAGCTCTCCAATCCAGTCGCTGACTATGGAATAACTGTCACTTAGATTGATTACCATAATTCTCCCGATTTTTGTGGTTAACCCCTGTGAAGACAAAACTATTCTAAAATCTGCAATCTAAAATTTAATCGAATGGTATACCGGGTAATTGGGTTAATGAGTGGAAGCGCGCTGGATGGGCTGGATATAGCTTTTGCAGAATTTCAGGAAACTTCGGGTAAATGGTCCTACACGATCAGAAATACGGCCACATATGAGTATCCGGCGGAATGGAGGGAAAGGCTGAGGAAGGCAACTTCAATGAATGCCGTTGATTATCAGTTGCTCCACGTCGATTACGGACATTATCTGGGTGAACAGGTGAACCGGTTCATTGGTGAACAGAGTATCCAGTACCAGGTTCAGCTTATCGCTTCCCATGGCCACACCACATTTCACATACCCCAGCGGCGAATGACCGGCCAACTGGGAGATGGTGCGGCCATTGCCGCCGAAACAGGGATAAATGTGGTCAGTGATCTGAGGGCAATGGACCTGGCGCTGGGTGGCCAGGGTGCACCCATAGTTCCGATTGGCGAGAAATTATTATTGGGCGACCACCTTTATTTCCTGAATATCGGTGGGATCGCGAATATTTCGTTTAATGACCCTTCCAATTATGTTGCTTTTGATATCTGTCCCGCCAACCGTGTGCTCAACATGCTTATGAAGGAAACAGGAAAATCTTTTGATGATGGAGGCCAACTCTCAGAAAAAGGAGACCTGAAAGAAGGCCTGCTGAAAATGCTGAATGAACTTGAATACTATCGTATGCCTTATCCAAAATCGCTGGCGAATGATTTTGGAACGGACCTGGTGTACCCGATGATCAGGACGAGAAATGATGATGTGGACGATGCCCTGAGAACCTATGTTGAACATATTGCGGTGCAGGTTACCCGAGCTGTTGCAGATCTACAGGCCAGTCACGACTTAACAGAATTCAAAGGAGAACAGCAAACGATGTTGGTTACGGGTGGGGGGGCAAAAAATACATTCCTGATAAAACGCCTTGAGCGGTTGCTCGAACCCCTGAACGTCCGCCTCATCATTCCCGAGCCCGAACTGGTGGACTTCAAAGAAGCCATTATCATGGGTTTGATGGGTGTGCTGCGATGGAGGGAAGAGAACAATGTGCTGGCCTCGGTAACCGGTGCAAGCCGCAACAGTATTGGCGGTGCTGTGTGGATAGGATTGGAAGCCTGAGAGAAATAATCGTTATGTTTGAAACAGGATCGGCGCGCAGGACGACAAAGGCATTCACGGGTAAATAAAATTCAGCTTGCTCAAGGAAATTATTACGGCAGTGGCCTCCTATTTCAAGGCTCACAGATTCATCACACGACATCGATTATGGAAATGGATTATCATACCGGGCATCCTTTACATGCTTTTATTTGTCGCCGGTATGTTTACTTTCTGGGTGTCTTCAGACGCAGTCGTTTCATATTTTACTCGCAGGGTGGGAATCGACAGATGGCTCCACCTCCAAAGCAGTGGAGTACTAAGTTTTATTTTCCTGATGAGTGAAATGATCTTCAGACTCGTACTGATCTTCTTTTATTTCTCCCTTTTCAAATACCTTTTCCTCATCATTGGATCTCCTCTATTCGCCTACCTGAGTGAAAAAACGGAGTCCATCATGAGCGGAAGGGAATTCCCATTCAGCTTTCAGCAATTGCTTCACGACATGTACAGGGGAGTGAAACTTGCTGTCAGGAATACACTCTGGCAGGCAGTCTTCACGATCACAATATTGCTGATCACCTTCATCCCCTTTATCGGGTGGGCATCCCCGATGGTGATGCTTTTTGTAGAGTGCTACTATTATGGCTTTGCCATGCTTGATTATAGTTGCGAACGAAATAAATTGTCCAGTGCCGACAGCATCGAATACATCGGGCGGCATAAGGGACTGGCCATCGGAAACGGAATGATTTTCTACCTCATGCACCTGGTTCCCGTTATTGGTTGGATATTTGCACCCGCATATGCAGTTGTGGCAGCAACCATCAGCCTGCATGATCAGATAGAAAAACCATGAATCCAGTTCCAGTAAATCAAACAACAGCCGTAGTATACCTCATCCCCTCTCTCCTAAGCGAGGAAGCTAAAGATGTAATTCCTTCGTATGTGGGTGAAGCAGTGAAAAAATGCCAGGTGTTCTTTGTGGAAAATGAGCGATCGGCCAGAAGGTTTCTCAAAAAGATCCAAAAGGATATGGTCATAGACGATTATCAGTGGGTTACTATTCACAAGGCCGAGGCCATTGTTAAAGGGCAATTCATCAATTGTATTCAGAACAACAAGACTATTGGCATAATCAGTGAAGCTGGCTGCCCCGGCATTGCTGACCCAGGGCAGATACTGGTAGGAGTGGCGCATGAGAAAGGCGCACAGGTGCGTCCGCTCGTTGGTCCGAGTTCCATCCTGCTGGCACTGATGGCCAGCGGGCTTAACGGCCAGCAGTTTCAATTCTGCGGATACCTTCCCATCGATCACACGGAAAAACTGAAAGTGATCCGGCAATTGGAAAGTGAATCTGCCAGGAAGAACTGCACACAGGCTTTCATAGAAACGCCGTACCGGAATAATCAGTTGCTCGAAATTCTGGTGAGAACCTGCCAGCCACAGACACAATTATCTGTCGCCGCCGATCTTACTTCAGCTAACGAATGGATCAGAACAAAAACGATTCTTGACTGGCGAAAGGAAATGCCCGACCTGCATAAGCGACCGGTGATTTTCTGCCTGCTCGCTGCGAGTTAGCGTACTGGTTCCCTGATGGCAATGATGGAGTCGACGACATATTTACTGTACCCGCGCCAGGCCAGAGCATGCAGGTATTCCTGGTAGTGGAGTTCAACTTCCTTCCCGCTGCTCAGCATCAGCTTGTCGGCGATACGTTTATCAGTGATCGAAAATTCGAATTCATAGGACTGAACGCTGCCTGGTGACCTCGACCGGAAGCCCGCCTGGATCAGTTTTCCCTCGAAGGTTTTGAATACATACCCTTTTTTCACAACATAATTGAGTTCCCCTGACTTCACGCCTTCCCCAAAAATCCAGAAATAACGGTAATAAAATACTCCCGCCAGAATCAGAACGACTATGAGGATGACGATCGAAAGGAACTTTCTCATACAATTTCTGTATTGGTTATGCTAAAGTTAGGAAGCTCCGTTCACTAAATCGGGTAGCAATTCAAAATCGGTTTAACTTCGCGGCTCAAAGTTTGGGTTTTATGAGAATAGGAATTGTTTGTTATCCCACATTCGGGGGTAGCGGGGTTTTAGCGACAGAACTTGGAAAGGCGCTGGCAGATGAGGGACACCAGGTGCATTTTATTACCTATCAGCAACCGGTACGATTAAGCGAATTCAATGCAAATATTTTTTATCATGAAGTCAGGGTAGCCACCTATCCGCTTTTCGATTTCCCGCCCTATGAGACCGCCCTCGCCAGCACCATGGTCGACGTGATCGTCAACAACAAGATTGACCTGCTGCACGTGCATTATGCAATACCCCACGCTTCCGCTGCCTATATGGCCAAGAAGATCCTGGAAACCCAGGGCATTTATATTCCGGTGATTACCACTTTGCATGGCACCGACATCACTTTGGTTGGCAGAGACAAGACGTTTGCCCCTGTAGTGTCCTTCTCGATAAACCAGAGCGACGGCATTACGGCGGTATCTGAAAACCTGCGCGATGAAACCAATAAGATCTTCAAGATTGAAAAGGAGATCGAAGTGATACAGAACTTTGTTGACGTAAAAAGGTTCTCAAGAAAACCGATCGACGCTTTCCGAAGAGTGATCGCACCCAATGGCGAGAAGATCATCATCCACGCGTCCAACTTCAGGAAAATAAAAAGAATCGGTGATGTCATCCTGATCTTTGCCAGGATACGTGAAGAAATCCCTGCCAAACTATTGCTCGTCGGTGACGGGCCGGAACGGCCGATGGCAGAAGAAATGTGCCGTCAGCTCAACATGTGTGACGATCTCCGGTTCGTGGGCAAACAGGAACAGATGGAAGAGATACTGGCCATCAGCGACCTTTTCCTACTGACATCGGAATATGAGAGTTTTGGTCTCGCCGCCCTGGAAGCCATGGCCTCCGGTGTTTCGGTGATCTCTACCAATGCCGGTGGCATTCCCGAAATCAATGTGCATGGTGTAACTGGCTACCTGAGCAATGTTGGAAACGTCGATGAAATGTCAACATTCGCCATTGGTCTCCTCAAAGATGAAAAGAAGCTGGCAGAATTTAAGGCTAACGCGATTGAACATGCGAAATTATTCGACATCAGCAGGATCGTGCCGAGGTATGAAGCTTTATACCAAAAATTTCTGTAGGTTTTATCTGTTCCTGATCCAGACCGCGGGATCCAGGTTCTTATTTTCCTGGAGCAGAAGAAATTCAATTTCACCATTTCCATCGGAATTGGAACCGGCCTTGCCGAGTACGTCTCCCGCCCTGAGTTTCTGACCCTTTGACACACTTGACGTAGCGAGGTTGCCATAGGTGGAGAAATATTTTCCGTGTCTTACCAGCACATTGGATTGTCCCTCCACGTCAAAGACGGAAACAACTTCGCCATCGAAGATCGCCTTGACGGCTGCTCCCTGTTCTGTTTCCATTGTGAGGCCCGGGTTGTTACCATTTAGTTTCGTGCCGGGAATGGAATACCTGCCGAAATGTATCTTGATGTTTCCTTTTTCTATTGGCCAGGGAAGCTTTCCCTTGTTCTTTTCAAAATTATCCGAGATGATCTCTCCGCCGGGAGTTGCGTCAAAAACGCTCTTTCGGGTGGCTGTTGGTTCGGCGGCTTTCGCGGTTTCGTTCGCAGCAACATCATTCTTTGGTGGATTGCGCGCAAGTGCGAGTGCCTGTTGCGCTTTCAGTCTTCTTTCTTCCTCGAGCGCTTTTTGCCTGGCGATCCTGATCTCCCTGTTGATGGCCGCTTTGATCGAGGCCCTCAATTTGTTGTCGGCCTTTTTCTTGCTGTTGAGTTCGGCAGACAATTCTTTCTCCCTCGAGCGCAGCTTGTTGATCACCACATCCTGCTCTTTCTTTTCTTCAACAAGTTCGAGTTTTTGTTTCTGTTGCTTTTCGAGGATCTCATCCTTTTCCTTGCGGGAAAGTTCCAGTCCGCCGATTTTTTTCTGCAGCAGTGTTTGCGTATTTCGAATCACGTTGGTTTGCTGTTCCCTGTATATTCGATAAGCCTTGAGGTATTCAACTCTTTTTAAAGCGTCATTGAAACTCGATGCCGAAAAGATGAAGTTCAGAAAATCGTAGTTGCTCCTGTTCTTGTAAGCATAGATGACACTTTTTTCATATTGTATTTTTAGTGTATCCAGGTCTTTTTTCAGCTTCGTGATTTCGGCCCTCGACTCGCCGATGTCGCTTTGAATAAAGTCGATCTGTTTGTTTACGTTACGGATGGCCGACTCTCTGAGTCTGAGTTTCCGTTGGAGCAGCGCCAGTTGCCCCAAAGATTCCTTGCGGTTTTTTTTGGTTTGATCCAGCGACTCCTTCACTGCCTGGATCTCTCTTTGTATTTCTTCGCGCTGTTTTTCGAGCTCGGACCTGTTGGTCTGCAGCGCAGTCTGTGCTATGGACGGTGCCAGGAAAAAAAAGGACAGTATGCAGAGAAGAAAACAATAACGCATTAATAAGACTTTCGTAAGTACAACGCTTTCGATTAGCGGTTATTGCAATTTATAATTTTTTGGAATGTTGAAAGGGAAGTTTAACGGTATGTTAAAATCATACTGTTTGAATTTCATTTCTATTTCCAGTTTTGATTTTTCAGATACCGTTATTTTTCTTGAGGTCGAAAACAGTGTGTTGTTCTTGTTCTCATAGTCGTCGTACCTGATATCCGCTGTCCGGGCTCTGAAGGTATTCACATCATCCAGTTTGCTGTGCTGGATCTGGTAGTTGACAGGATTCACCGTCAGCAGGTGTTTGAAGAGGTTGCCGATACTCACGATGGTGATGGCGGAGACCTCATTCTTGTAGGAAACAATATTGCTGTCGAGATAAACGGGGTTCCCGATGAGCAGGTCCTGTAACTCTGCGAAAGTGAATGGGATTTTCGTGATCTCCTGCAGGTAGGATACCGACCTGAGCTGAATGATCTTGTCGAGCTTATTCAGAACCTTAACACTGTCGGGAGTAATGATCACGCGGAAAGCCTCAATTCCCAGTAGTGCATTGACGGAAATCCACAGTATGCTGTCCTTCTTTAACCGGATGTTTGCGTTGAAGTCATTCTTCTTTCCGTCGTTCCCCTCAAAATTCACCTTCACCTTTCCGGAGAAGGACTGATAATCGACCTTTCGGTCAATGATGCCGTGATAGATAGTTTGCATGTATGCCAGAGAGTCAATCCGGCCGTTTTTGAGTGGCAGATGGGATCTCACCGAATCCCTTCGGGACATGGCATTCTGAATGGTTTTCGTTGACCGGCAGCCAATGGCAAAGATCATTACCAGGAGGAGGACCAGTGATTGATGTTGATACTTCATAGATTAAATTTTTCCGGTGTGGCCAAATCCACCTTCGCCCCTTTCACTTACCGAAATCTTTTTCACCGGCTTCCATTTCACGATTTCTACTTTATTGACCACCATCTGCGCGATCCTGTCGCCCTGCTGAATGGTGTGGGTTTCCTGGGAGAGATTGATCAGAATAACTTTTATCTCCCCCCTGTAATCGGCATCAATCGTTCCTGGAGAATTCAAACAGGTAAGGCCATGTTTGATGGCCAATCCACTGCGGGGGCGGATCTGCGCCTCATATCCTGAAGGCAGTTCGATAAAGAGCCCGGTGGGGACAAGCATCCTTTGCAGGGGTTCAAGGGTGAGTGGCTCTTCGAGGTTGGCCCTCAGATCCATTCCTGCCGCACCTGCTGTTACATACTCTGGTAATGGGTTTGTTGATTGATTGATTACACTGACTTTTATTTTCGGCATGCTGCAAATATAGGATGACGAGTTATCCCCGGAGCGGGATTAACAGGATTCAAGAAGTATAGTGGCATAGGCAACAATTCCTTCTTCCCTGCCAACGAATCCCATCTTTTCATTGGTGGTCGCCTTCACCGACACGTCCTGTTCGGTGATCTGAAGGATGTCGGCGATCACAGTTCTCATCGCTCCGCTGTATTTTTTTACTTTGGGCGCCTCCAGGCATAGTGAGCTGTCGACATTGATCACTTTGTATTTTCGTTCCTGAACCATCGTGAAGGTTTGTTCAAGGAGAACACGGCTGTCTATATTTTTAAATTGCGGGTCGGAGTCGGGGAAGTGCATGCCGATGTCGCCGAGGGCGAGGGCGCCTAACAGGGCATCGCAGATCGCATGAAGCAATACGTCGGCGTCGCTGTGTCCAAGCGCTCCTTTGGAATGGGGGATCTCCACACCTCCGATGATCAGTTTTCTTCCTTCTACCAGTTGGTGTACGTCCATTCCGGATCCTATTCGATAGCCCATAAAATCAGATTAAATAAAAAAAGCACCTCGGGGAGGTGCTTCAAATATATTTATTCCGGGGAATCTTAGTTGCTTACTGGTGTTTCGGTGGTTTCACCGCTTGCTTCAAGGTCAAGCACGAGTCCAAAACGAAGCGTATTCGACAATGGGTTGCGATTGATACCTGCTCCTGAAGGAACCAGGTAGGAGAAATTAAGGCCAAACACGTTGTATTTCACACCGAGGCCAACAGTAAAATACTTACGGTTACCCTTTGTCTTGTCTTCGTAAAAATATCCCGCACGGGCAAAAAACTGTTCTTTGTAAGAATATTCTGCTCCAA
Organism: uncultured Chitinophagaceae bacterium; assembly: GCA_963808065.1. Lineage (GTDB taxonomy): Bacteria > Bacteroidota > Bacteroidia > Chitinophagales > Chitinophagaceae > Flavitalea. The sequence continues at coordinate 1,003,409 of CAWEEK010000001.1, read as the reverse complement.
AGGAGATCTGAAATTCCCGGAGTTCTTCACCGAATCCACCGGGTGCGTCACCAAAAGAGGTAAGCCAGCTGCTGACGACCGGTTTGGTGCGGTACTTTACCACTGCCGTAGAGTCGGCGGTCAGGTCTCCAGTGAGCAGGGGTGGTGTTGGTACCAGTAGTTTATGCGCATCAAGTCCGACCTGGATCTTGCTGTCTTCGTCAAATACTTTTGTATAAGCTACACCCAGGCCAAGGTTGGCGGGGATGAAGTCTTTCTGTGTGGCATCCTTGGTATAACCGATCTTGCCGCCGAGATTACTGAGGACTGCACCAAAACTCCAGCCCTGTCCACCTGCGTTGGCTCCGTTATAATAGAAAGAAACGTCACCTGCTACCGTATTACCCGCCTGGTACACACTGCCCTGGTCTGCGAAGTCGCCGCCCACCAGATTGGAGTGGATGTATCTCAGGGCGAGACCAAGGCTCATGGTTTCGGAAAGTTTGCGTGAGTATCCTGCATCGATGCCGAATTCGCGGGGACGGCCGCTGCCAAAGTCGTTACCCGCTCCGTCAGTAAACTGGATATTCCCGAGGCTGAAGTAGCGGATGGAGGCCGAAAGGGCCTGCAGTTCATCGAGTTTGTAATATCCGGCAAAGGATAAAAGATATACATCGTTGAGACCCAAGTCTTTAAGCCATGGTGTATAGGTCAACCCAATGCCATAGGGACTCTTGGCGAAGGGAGTTTTTGAAAGATTATAGAAACCAGAATTTGCATCTGCTGAAGTAGCCAAACCGAGGTCACCCATACCACCTGCGCGGGCATCGGGAGAGATTCTAAGGAAGGGAACTGCTGTAGTCACCACATTAATGGGGTCTGACTGGGCCTGCGTTTGAGACACTGAGACAAGCAGGAGCAATGCAGCAGCTAGTTTTGCGGTCAATTTTTTCATAAGTGGTATTTTATCATAAACCCGGGGCTGTTCTAGGCCGACTCTGTTTAAAGGGAAATTTTGATGTTATTCGAACGGTTATGAGCCGCTTTTATTGTTTTATACTTCTATTTTAGACGTTAATTCGCATAAGGTGGGAAACTAGACAAAAATAGCTCATTTTTAACGCAATAGGCCGGGCTACGGAGATGCAATTTTATTGAATTAATTCTATATTCGCTGCATTCACCTTGTGAATAATCAATCCCCAGGGTATACAATATTTAACAGCCGCTACCCGTTTATGTAAATTGAACAAAGGCAAAAGTTATTAAAATGAATCTGAAAAACCTTTTCTTCCTGGTTTCCTGTGCCGCAGTGGTTTCATCCTGCAAGAACAGCAAAATCTTTGGTAAAAAGACCGCAAAATCCGATGTAACGGGTTGGAATTACAACGATAAGAACATGGGCGGCTACCAGGTTGCCCGTGAAAAAGAACAACGCACCGGCCCCGGGCTCGTGTTTGTTCAGGGTGGTACCTTTACTATGGGCGCCACCGAAGAAGATGTGATGAGCGACTGGAACAATATTCCCACAAGGAAAACAGTCAACTCGTTCTACATCGACCGTACTGAAGTAGCGAATATTCACTACCGTGAATATCTCTACTGGATCAATAATGTGTTTGATGGTGATGAGTACGTTGCTGTCCGCAACGCAGCCCTGCCCGATACTCTGGTATGGCGCAGCGAGCTGGCTTATAATGAGCCGCTGGTCGAATACTACTTCCGCCATCCTTCTTATAACTACTACCCTGTAGTAGGAGTTAGCCTGGAGACAGGCACATGACTTCTGTCTTTGGAGAACTGATCGTGTAAATGAAAAGGCGTTGATCGACAAACAATTCATCAACAAGAATTCACTGAAGAATATTCAGGGCCAGGGCTCTGAATCATTCAACACCAAATCATACCTGTTGGTTTAACTACACCTACTCCCGGTCCGGGCGTACGTTCGAAAAAGAACCCTTGAAGAATGCTAACGGAACACCAAGAGGCCAGGTAACTTTTGAAGATGGTATCCTGTTACCCGCTTACCGGCTTCCTACAGAAGCTGAGTGGGAATATGCAGCGATCGCTCTCGTCGGCCAGAACCCACAGGTGAGCCGGAAGGAAGGCAAACGTGGTGAAGAATTGATCACCAACAAACAGGTTTACTCCTGGAGCCAGAATGTGAACGGTCTTCGTGATACACGCCGTGGAAGCTGGCAGGGTACTTTCCTTGCGAACTTCAAACGCGGTAGCGGTGATAACATGGGTGTTGCCGGTGGTTTGAATGACCGTGCGGTGTATACTGCACCTGTAACTTCATTCTTTCCAAATTCATTTGGTTTGTATAATATGTCAGGAAACGTAAATGAGTGGGTAGAAGACGTTTACCGTCCCCTTTCACTTGTTGATGTTGACGACGTATCTCCTTTCCGTGGTAATAAATTCCAGAAGGATTTCAAGAACACCGAAGGCGAATTTGAAAAAGACAGCCTTGGCCGTGTGAAGACGCATCTACTGTTACCGATGAAGAAAGCAAAAACCGCCGTAACTATCAGAAAGGAAATGTAATCAACTACCTTGATGGTGATTCACTCACTGTTGGAGTTAGCTACGATTCAACTGCAGGACGCGGTTATGGACAAACCACGCTGATCAGCGATAAATCAAGAGTGATCAAAGGTGGTAGCTGGAACGACCGTCCTTACTGGCTTTCGCCAGGTACACGCCGCTTCCTCGAAGAAGATCAGGCATAGCAGCACTGTTGGTTTCCGTTGCGCAATGGACCGCCTGGGTAGCCCTGAAGGTAATGGCAGGAAAACAGGTATCGAATACAAACAGAGAAGACAGAATAACAGAAAGAGATAACTAATTGCCTATAAGCACGGAAAGCCACCTCATAAGGGTGGCTTTTCCTTTTCTGCTTATTTTTGAAGGATGAACATCCCTGAGTTATATGAACTTTACAAGGCCCATCCTTCCATTCAGACCGACACCAGGCAGTTAAAACCCGGAGATCTCTTCTTCGCGTTGAAGGGCCCGAATTTCAATGCCAATGCCTTTGCGGAAACTTCGCTTAGTAACGGAGCAGAGTATGCGATCATTGACGACGCGCACTATCACGGCAATGGAAAAATGATACTTGTCGATGACGTGCTGACCACCCTCCAGCAACTTGCTTTATTCCACAGGAATCAATTCACCATACCCTTCCTCGCCATCACGGGCAGCAACGGCAAAACCACCACCAAGGAACTGGTCCACGCAGTATTGTCGGCCAGGTTCAAAACCTACACCACGGCTGGCAACCTGAATAACCACATTGGCATACCCCTTACGCTGTTAAAGATTGGCATGGACGCAGAGATGGCGGTTATAGAGATGGGAGCCAACCATGTCGGCGAGATTGCCTCTTATTGCAACTTCACCCTGCCCGACTACGGAATGATCAACAATGTGGGGAAGGCGCACCTTGAAGGCTTTGGCGGCTATGAAGGGGTGAAGAAAGGAAAGGGTGAATTGTACGATTTTCTGCGTGCGGTAGAGGGAACTGCTTTTGTTATGTGGGACTATGATTATCTGCGCGAGATGAGCGAGGGAATAAAGAAGATCGTGAAATATGGAACGGCTGGAGCCGACGTAAATGGCAGGATAATCGGAAATGATCCTTACCTGAGCGTGGAAGTAGATGGAATGGAAATCCACACCAGGTTGGTCGGCAGTTATAACCTGCCCAATGTGCTAGCCGCGGTGGCTATAGGCAAATACTTTAAGGTTGCGGATGAGAAGATCGTCGCAGCACTTGAGGATTATGAACCATCAAACAGCCGCTCTCAGCTGATCAACAAGGATGGTAACCGGATCATACTCGATGCGTACAATGCGAATCCTTCCAGTATGCGCCTAGCGATAGAGAATTTTGCCGCACTCAAAGAAAGCAATAAGATACTAGTGCTGGGTGCCATGGCTGAACTTGGAGAGGAAAGCCGGGAGGAGCACCAGGCCATCGTTGATTTGATTCGGCAATTTCAATGGACCGATGTGGTGCTTGTTGGGGTCGATTTTTTGAAGACCGCCAGTGGGTTCAGGGTTTTTGCCAGTTCAGATGACGCAGCGGACTGGTACCGGTCTGCAAACCTCAAGGACGCCTGCCTGCTGATCAAGGGATCCAGGTCTACAAGGATGGAAAAAGTAATTGCGTGATGCCTGCCAGGATAAGTTGGAATTGTTAGCCATGTTTCAGCCAGAGCGGTTTTTCCCTGAGGACTTTTTTATACACCGGGCAATCTGTGGTATGTGCCCCTGGCAGATAGCCGATGCTTAACAGGAATTCATTGACGATTTCTCCTCCTGTAAACCGAAAAGTTGTTTTGAATAGTTTTACCCATTCTTCTTTACTCCTTGGGAATTGCGCTTCCAACCATTTCTCAAACGAACCATATTCCTTTTGAAGCAAGAGTATGCTTCGGGCGTTTTCGATGGCGGCATTTATCTTTAGGCGGTTGCGTATGATGCCGGCATCGGCCATCAGCCTTTCCCTGTCGGCATCTGCGTAGCCGGCAACCTTTTTTATTTTGAAACCGTGATAGGCTTTGCGGAATGACGCTTCTTTTTTCAGGATGGTTTCCCAGCTGAGGCCGGCCTGGTTGATTTCCATCACCAGTCGGCAGAACAATTCATCGTCATCGTGAAGCGGAAAGCCATAGTGATGATCGTGATAGTCTTTGTGAAGTTCTTTTCGTTCACCCGTCATCGTGAGTATTGCGGAACAGTAGGACATGTGATTGATTTGATTTTGGGTACGGGATTGCAATTTATAAGAAATGCCTGGATACAAATGCCCGGCCAGAACCCGTCTTGAGGTATTTTTCGAATTCAAAAGCCTTGTGTTCATCTTTGAATACACAATAAAAGACTAGCCGAACAGACAATCGTGATTTCGTAGCGGGCACATAGCCATTTATGTGTCTTTGAAAACGTTCTGCCAAATCCCTGGTGCAGCCCGTATAAGATGAACCATCAGCACATTGTAAAATATAGACATAATGCATGTCACATATAGTTGGGCAATGCTACTGCGTCTTCATACAATAAGGCTGTGAAAAAAACAATATTGTCGGTGTTTTCTTCCGAAGCCCACCTGCGCTCCATTGCAGCTTTTGCAGACGAGATTCTCGGGCAGTGATCGATGTCATCCTGAATGTCGTCACTAAATAATATTCAGTAAAATTCGGTTCTTCGAAGGCGGACTTTTCCGTGCGACGACGCTAAAGTTATGGCCTGCGCTGCGTTGCCTTCGAAGGCGGACTTGTCCGTGCGACGACGCTAAAGTTATGGCCTGCGCTGCGTTGCCTTCGAAGGCGGACTTGTCCGCCGAAGCCCGCAATCGAAACCCGCCTTCGCTAAAGCTTCGGCGGGCGAAGGCGGAGAGGGCGGGATTCGAACCCGCGATAGAGTTTCCCCTATACACACTTTCCAGGCGTGCTCCTTCAGCCACTCGGACACCTCTCCAATATTTCAATAAATGCGCAATGACGCAGTCCTATGCTGTCCCAGGGGCCAGCGAAGGGGGGCAAAAATACATTCACCCGCCTTAGGTTCCGAATATATTTTGGGCATTGGCCGTAGTAACCCTGGCGACCTCGGCCAGGGGCAGGTTCTTCAGCAAGGCGAGCTTGTCGGCCACATGACGGATGTATGAGGGTTCATTCCGTTTGCCCCTGAAGGGCACCGGGCTGAGGTAGGGAGCATCCGTTTCCAGAACCAAGTGTTCCAATTCGATATCGGCAATTACTTCAGCTAATCCCGCCTTTTTGTACGTCAACACCCCACCAATGCCCAGTTTCAGACCACATTCAATGATCTCACGGGCATCGCTGAGCGTACCGGAAAAACAATGGAAGATCCCAAACAGATCCTTTCCTCTCCTGCCTTTGAGCATGTCGATGGTATCACGCATCGCTTCCCTGGAATGAATCACTACCGGCAACCCCAGGCTGGCGGCAAGTTCCATCTGGGATTCAAATGCCATCTTCTGTTCAGCAACGAAGGATTTGTCCCAGTAATAATCCAGGCCTATCTCCCCAATAGCCGAAAAACTGCGTTCTTTTGTCAATTGCTGAATGGCTTGCAACTCCGTTTCCACGGTGTCCTTAACATAACAGGGATGCAAACCTGCCATAGCTTTACAAAGTCCGGTACTACTTAGTTCCATGTCTATCAATGCCTGATAATGGGCCTTGTCAAGGGCCGGCATATAGACTTTAAAAATGCCCGCTTTCCTCGCCCTCTCCAGAACCTCAGGCAGGTCTGCCTTGAATTCTTCAAGATAAAGGTGGCAATGGGTATCAATAAGCTGAATATTCTCCATGTCGTAAAACCTTCTCCGGGGAGATTAATTGGTTAATATGCCTCTTTTATTAGTTCTCAATCGGCCAAAGTACAATCCCACAGCGGATATGCCCGGATCGGACCCCTATAAATTAGTTTGGCGAATTAAAAAAGTTATACCTTTAAATCAGTTTTCATAGGGTACGGATTAAAAACGGGCCAGGGTTTCTACCCAGGCCCAACTTATTTTATAGGGTTGATTCCCATTGCTGGAAATTTTAACAACTGCCATTTTTACAACGTTTCCTCCCTTATCGCCTCAAAACGAAAGCCGCGGTTGATAAAAAACTTTAATACTTCAGGCAATGCTTTTTCCATTCTTGGGAAGGCTTTTTCACTGTCATGAAAAACTACAATCGATCCCGGCCCGGCATTACGCGTTACATTGGCAGCGCATTTTTCGGCGCTGATACCAAGGTCGAAGTCGGCACTGAGCACATCCCACATCACTACTTTATAAACCGACGTCCGCCTGGACTTTTCAACGGCGGTTAACAGCCGGATCTGGAAATGGCTGATCTTGCCATAAGGAGGACGGAAGAGGCGGCTGTCGATATATTTGGCTGCCTCATTGATATTGCTGATGTATTCCTTGTCGGGTGTCTTCCAACCATCCAGGTGATCATTTGTATGATTGCCAATGCGATGACCTTCACTTAAAATCCTTTTGTACACACCGGGATGGGCTGCTACATTTTTGCCGATACAAAAGAAGGTAGCCTTTGCATCAAACTGTTTTAGTGTATCCAGTACATATCCGGTCGCAGTTGGATGCGGACCATCATCAAAAGTCAGGTAGATCACCATATCGTTTCCCGGCATCTTCCAGGTGCATCCGGGATAAAGTTTTTTCACCAGCGATGGTGTCTTGACAACATAAAACATAGGAAAGCAAAGGTATCGAAACGATCAGTAAGCAGTAACATGCAACACTTTGCCACCAGCGCGGAATATCTTTCCGTTTTTCCTGCAGTACTCTTCCTGCAGGGTTTCATTTGTAAGTATCTTATCCATGAATAATATGATCTCTTCACGTTCCATGATTGGCGGAGCGCCATTCATGACGGCCTCGTTGATGTATCCATAGAGCAGGGGCTCGAGTTCGTCATAGAACATCGCCCTGTTGGAAAAAATATCTGTTCCTATCACCTTGTCTCCACTTACACAAACAAAACCGGTGATGGAGCTGTCCGAACGTTTGAACTTTTCTATAAAGAAATCGAAATATGCCTTCTCCTTCAGCTGCACCTCCTTATTAAGGGGGATCGCGGAATACGCGAAGGTTGACGACTTAAAATCAGCACTGTCGAGCTGGGCAAAGATCTCCTTCCACACCAACACCTGGTTCCTCGAGCTATCCAATACCTTTCTCAGCCGTGGATTTGCATAGTTACTGTAGATGAGTTTCCTTTCCTTCTCGCTCCACCTGTTTTCCTCGATGCACATAACCGGAATGTACTGATCCCCCCCATTTGGTGCAAGTACAGTGTCCCTGGTGGTCATCCGATCCTGTCTTCCTCCTGTGATAGTTTGGCCGGAGGCGACATACAGGGAATTTTTCGACTTGTTCTGAATGCGAAGCCAGTGGACATTTTCGGTTGAAGCCGAACCTCGTTCGCTGATAGTGGCCAATCCCTGCTGAAGCGCTATTTTTAATGACATGAACCCTGGCCCACCCCGTCCACCAGTTCCTTTGCTCGAATAGGGATCAACTTAAGTGATTTATATTCCCAGGCGCTGTCATATTCCACACCTACCGTCTCATAGATCAATTGAGCTGATAATGAGTTAAATATTAGAGCGAATATGCAGGTAACCAACAGTTTCATTACAATATAAACGCTTTTTGAATTTGTATATTTGCGGCTATGCCGAAAAAAGTAAGGGTACGGTTTGCTCCTAGCCCTACCGGAGGCTTACATCTGGGTGGAGTTCGCACCGTATTATACAATTATCTGTTTGCCCACCAACACGGTGGCGAGTTTATTCTCCGCATTGAAGATACCGATCAGGGCCGGTTTGTGCCTGGTGCTGAACAATATATTTGGACTGCCTCGCCTGGTGCGGGCTGGAACCCGATGAAAGCCCGGCAAAGGGTGGCCCCTATGGCCCTTACCGTCAGAGTGAAAGAAAAGAACTCTACCGCCAGTACGCGGAAAGCCTGGTAGCGTCAGGCAATGCCTATTATGCCTTCGACACACCGGACGAGCTCGAGGAAATGAGGTCACGGTACAAGACAACCGAAAATCCATCTCCGCAATACGATCAGCAGCATCAGAAGCAAAATGAGGAACTCTCTTACCCTTCCCGAAGCGGAAGTAAAGGAGTTGATGCGCAATAACAGCCCACACGTGATCAGGATAAAAGTTCCCGAACATGAAACCATCAGTTTCTTCGACATGATCAGGGGCACGGTAAGTTTCAACTGCGGCCAGGTCGATGACAAAGTGCTGCTGAAGGCCGATGGCATGCCCACCTATCACCTGGCAGTGGTTGTTGATGATTATCTGATGAAGATCACCCATGCGTTCAGGGGCGAGGAGTGGCTGCCCAGCGCTCCCGTACACGTACTGCTTTGGAACTATCTCGGATGGATAAGCGAAATGCCTGCATGGGCTCATCTGCCCCTTATTCTTAAACCTGATGGTAAAGGGAAGTTGTCGAAAAGAGACGGTGATCGCCTGGGTTTCCCGGTTTTTGCCATGGACTGGAAAGATCCTGTCACAGGCGAGCTAACAAAGGGATTCAGGGAACTTGGGTTCATTCCTGAAGCCTTTATCAACATGCTCGCCCTGATGGGCTGGAATGATGGCAGCGGACAGGAAATATTTACAAAGGAAGAACTCGTCAGGCAGTTTGCCATGGACAGGGTTCACAGCTCGGGAGCAAAGTTCGATTTTGAAAAAGCAAAGTGGTTCAACCACGAGTGGATAAAACGCAGCGACGACGAATTGCTGGTAAACGCACTGAGAAAAGAAGCAGAGGCAAGAGATCTTATTATTTCCACCGACAAATTGAACCAGGTGGCCCGGCTGGTTAAGGAGAGATGTACCTTGCTGTCCGACCTCTGGCCTAACAGTGTCTTCTTTTTTCAAGCCCCCGCCACGATAGACCTTGATGCAGTGAAACCAAAATGGAATGAGGCGAAATCCGCTTTTTTCAGGCAGGCGATAGACTTATTCAGGAAGGCTGAGGACTGGAATGGGCACCAACTGGAGGAACAATTCAAGTCGCTTGCAAACTCTGCCGGCATTAAACCCGGTGATGTGCTCCTTCCTCTCCGTATCATGCTTGTTGGACAGAAGATGGGACCTGGTGTCTTTGATATTCTAGAAGTGATTGGCAAAGATGAGACCATCAGCAGAATGAACCATCTCTTAAACCTGATTGTATGAACCCTAGCTTTGCCCAATGAGCAGGCAAGCCAGACCACTGAGGGTGCTTGTTGCCAAAATTGGACTGGATGGTCATGACCGGGGAGCCAGAGTAATCGCCACTTCCCTGCGCGATGCCGGCATGGAAGTTATTTATACCGGCCTGAGGCAAACTCCGGAAATGGTGGTGAACACTGCCCTCCAGGAAGACGTGGATGCCATAGGGGTCAGCATTCTCAGCGGCGCGCATATGACAGTGTTCCCCAGGCTGCTGGCACTTTTGCAGGAAAAGAATATGAACGACGTGCTGGTAACTGGTGGGGGCGTCATTCCTGACGACGACATGAAAGCACTAATTGAATTGGGTGTCGGAAAATTATTTTCACCCGGTACACGCACCGACGAAATTGCCGAGTATATCAGGGACTGGGTGGCAATACACAGGGATTTTTAACCTCAGAACATAGCCTATGTATAATACTTTGCTCACTTCGCTGGATGATTCGATACTGACCATCACCGTCAATCGCCCCGACAAATTAAATGCGATCAACCCGGAAGTGATGAGGGAGATCGGCGAAGTTGTGGCCGAGGTGAACCGCAACCCGGAGATCAAATCAGCAATAATCACCGGGGCGGGACCAAAAGCCTTTGTTGCAGGAGCTGACATATCCGCCTTCAGTGGCATACAACAGGAAGGCTTTGATCTTTCCCGGGCGGGGCAAGAAGTATTTTTTAGTATTGAACGATCCGCAAAACCGTTTATCGCGGCGGTGAATGGATATGCCCTGGGAGCAGGCTGTGAACTGGCCATGAGCTGCCAGTTGAGGCTGGCGTCCGTAACCGCAAAATTCGGTCAACCGGAAGTAAACCTTGGCCTCCTGCCTGGTTATGGAGGCTCACAAAGACTGGTACAACTTATTGGCAGGGGAAGAGCTTTGGAAATGTTGATGACAGCGACACCAATCGATGCGCAGACGGCCTTTCACTATGGGCTCGTTAACCAGGTTTTTCCTGCTGACCAGCTGCTTGAAAAAGCGGCAGAGATACTGAGACTGATTAATTCAAAAGCGCCACTGGCCGTTGCGGGTTGTATCCAGGCCGTCAATGCAGTCTTTGACGAAACGCAGGATGGATATGCTCTGGAGGCAAAACTGTTTGGTGAATACTTCGCAACGGAAGACCTGAAGGAGGGAAAGAACGCCTTCCTGGAAAAAAGAGCCGCGAAATTTACAGGGAGATAAATTCAATGAGTTATTTCACGCAAAGCCTGCCCCGGCAGGCAGGGATTTCACGCCAAGGCGCCATAAATACTGATCTAAAAGGCTTTGCGAATCTTTGTGGCTTGGCGTGAAATTTTCCTTGCGTGAAATCAACTGCCATCAAAGACGCAAAAGTAAATGCAAACTTTCTTTGCGGCCGGGCGCTCTGCCGAAGACAGTTTTGCGACCTTTGTCTGAATTCTTTTAAGATTTTTTGTTTTTAAATAATGCAAATGGAATATCGAATAGAAAAAGATACAATGGGTGAGGTAAGAGTGCCTGCAGACGCACTCTACGGAGCACAGACGCAAAGAAGTATCGAAAATTTTAAAATCGCACAGGATATAAACCGGATGCCCAAAGAGATCATCCGGGCCTTTGCCTACCTGAAAAAAGCAGCCGCCATGACCAACCTGGAAGCAGGTGTGCTGAGTAAAGAAAAAGCAGACCTGATTGGCAAAGTCAGCGATGAGATCATGGCAGGAAAGCTTGACGAATTCTTTCCACTGGTAGTCTGGCAAACAGGCAGCGGCACGCAGAGTAATATGAATGTAAACGAAGTGATCGCCTACCGTGCGCATGTGATCAATGGCGGCAAACTCACCGACAAGGAAAAAGTACTGCATCCAAATGACGATGTCAACAAATCGCAATCATCCAACGATACCTTCCCTACCGCCATGCACATTGCGGCATATAAGATCCTGTTGGAATCAGTGATCCCCGGTATTGAAAAACTCCGCAATACCCTAAAGAATAAAAGCCAACAATTCATGCAGGTAGTGAAGATCGGGCGCACTCATTTCATGGATGCCACTCCGCTTACTGTGGGACAGGAATTCAGCGGCTATGTATCTCAGTTAGATCATGGTCTGAGGGCTATCAAAAATACGCTTCCGCATCTTTCCGAGCTGGCGCTCGGGGGCACAGCGGTCGGCACGGGTATCAATACCCCGGAAAATTATCCTGAAAATGTTGCCCGCCATATTGCCACGCTTACAGGTCTTCCCTTTATCACCGCTGAAAATAAATTTGAGGCGCTCGCCGCTCATGATGCCATTGTTGAAGCACACGGCGCATTGAAAACCGTTGCGGTCAGCCTGATGAAAATCGCCAATGACGTCCGCATGCTTTCTTCAGGTCCCCGATCCGGCATCGGGGAACTGTTCATTCCCGACAATGAACCCGGATCCTCCATTATGCCGGGAAAAGTAAATCCAACCCAGTGTGAAGCACTCACCATGATTGCTGCCCAGGTGCTGGGCAACGATGTAGCCATCAATGTGGGTGGGGCAACAGGCCATTTTGAGCTAAATGTGTTCAAACCCATGATGATCTACAATTTTCTTCACAGCGCCAGACTGATCGCAGATGGCTGCGTGTCATTTAACGACAAGTGCGCTGCAGGCATCGAGCCCATCGAAACCAATATCAAGAAGCACCTCGACAATTCCCTGATGCTGGTTACCGCCCTGAATACCAAAATCGGCTATTACAAAGCCGCGGAAATTGCCCAGAAAGCACATAAGGAAGGCACCACTTTAAAGGAAATGGCGGTTAAACTCGGTTATGTGACACCGGAAGACTTCGACAAGTGGGTGGTACCAGAAGAAATGGTGGGAAAACTACGATAAAAAACTAAGGGTAAACCCTTAGTTCAACACTAAATGTTTACCATTAGGCCACGTTTACGGGTTTTACTATTGCACCTGATCCGGGCAATGTATAATTTAGCGTCTAGCCATCCTTTACGGGTGACGAATCCCAACTATGAAACTACCCTCTGTAACTCCTTGCCGTGGTATTTCCCTCTTCCTAATTCTAAGTTTGTTTTGCGGTTCATTACCGGTAGAAGCTCAAATCAAACCGGGAAACAGCTATATCAATCTTTCCAAAAAAAAGGTCGGAGGTGCCGTTCAACCCGGCGACACCCTTGAAATAAGAACCAATTATTATTTCACGGCAGGCTTCAATAGCAACGAAATCTATTATGTAAGATACCTCGATAATCTTCCCACCAAAACCGCATTTGTGAGTGATTCGATCAGGCTGGTAACCAACGAAGGACTTACTTATAAACGTTTTACGCCTGCCCTGAGTGATGATGCCGGCTCCTACCAGGCATCACCGGCTGCCGGGAATTATCATGTCCGGCTTAACATGGGCCGCAATGCGACCGCCCCAAATTCAGCACACTCATTAGCCAGCACCACAGGCGCCGGAACGATCTATACAGGAGGGGCGCTTAAAGACAAACCTCTGGTCGGCGGAAGCAGGTTGCTCATCAGTACCTCGTTCAAGGTGAGGGTCACCGGAATCATCAACGACACCATCACCCTCGGTGCAGGTGTTTTTGTGTACAAAGCAACCAACAGCTCCGGGGCTGCCGATGTCATTCTTACTACAACTCAGTACAAGATTCTTATTTCAAATAACGATCCGATCTGCCCCAATGCCACGGGTGCAAATTTCGTGGGTGAGGCGGGTGGAACCTTCGACAGCGGGGTGGCCCAGAACAGGTCCTATCCCCCTACCTTCCTGATACCCTCTTATACTTATACTCCAATCAGCAGTGCTACGGCGCTCAACGACGGTAAATATGCCGTGGTGAACAACCTGAGCCCATGGAGAAGTACTTTCAGAAATGCGAACAAGCGTCCTGTTTGTACGGTACCCGCCGGGGGACCACCACCCGCCGCCGCATCCTGTGACAACCGAATGTTCGGTGGCTACTGGGATATCATCGGCGACCATACCGGATCCACTACACCTGCCGGCAACAATCCCGTTAACGGAACAAGGGGAGGATACATGCTGGTGGTCAATGCCGACTACAATACTACGGAGGCCTACAAACAGACCATCTCGGGGTTGTGTAGCAACACCGCTTATGAATTTTCGGTTTGGGTGAGGAATGTATGTAGTGTCTGCGGTGTGGATTCACTCGGTGCACAGACCTACAAGCCGGGTGTGTATCCAAACCTGTCTTTTGCCGTCAATGGCCTTGACCGCTATTCATCCGGGCAGATCGATACCAGCGGATGGGTGAAAAAAGGTTTTCTTTTCCAGACTGGCGCTTCACAAACTTCTATTACAATTTCAATCAGAAATAACGCCTCAGGAGGCGGAGGAAATGACTGGGCAATTGACGACATCGCCCTCGTTTCCTGTAGTCCGAACCTGAACCTTGTCCCTTCCGGAGACGCTGCGGTTTGCTACGGCTCACAGGTTGACATCGGCTCCACCGTTACTTCTTATTTCAACAACTACACTTATTATCGCTTTGAAAGAAGTACAGACAACGGCCTCACCTGGACCATTCCTGGTTCCGGCACGGGCAGTCCCGCACCCGTTTCTAACGGTTACGAGTACCTGACTGCGTTGCCACCCTTTCTTGCCGACAGCGCCCATCACCTTAATCAATATCGGTTTGTTGTGGCCACTTCAGCATCTAACCTGAGTAATCCGGGATGCTCCTTTGTTGCCAGCACCAGGCTGATTGTGATGGTGAACAACTGTAGTGTGATCCTGAATGATCCTTTGCTTTCACTTAAAGGAACCCTCTCCGGGCATCATGCTGCGCTGACCTGGTTTAATAACCGGGAGGCAGAGAATACTGTTTACCAGATTGAAAAAAGTATCGACGGAAGGATCTTCTATGCCATCGGCTCCAAAAACGGAAGAGGTGGAGGAGGTGAGGTACGCTATAATTTCACAGACCCGGTGGCAATTTCAGGTCCAGTATATTACCGGATCCAGGCAAGGTCGCTCAATACCAATCAATACTCCAAAACCATTGGGCTGACCAACTCCGGTGAGGCTGGTATACGCGGACTGATAAATCCATTCAGGGACAAGATCAATTTTGATATCCAGGCCATCGCTACGGGGCAGGCCGAGATTTCAGTAGTGGACAATTTTGGTAAACCGATACACAGATCGACAGTGAAAACCAGGAAAGGCATCAATCCGGTTATCATCAATACGCCCGGCAACATCACGCCTGGAGTCTATTATCTACGTCTGAGGATCGGGGACCAACTCATCAACCGCATTCTGGTGAAGAAAAATTGATCAGGGTACAACGTCATAATTGCGGATGGTCCAGTCTGTTGGTGAACCGTCGAGCGACTGGAACAAAACAACTCCGATACCTTTAGCATAGATCGTGATGACCTGGCTTCCGGTTGGAGCAAACACCCCGCCGAATTTGACAAACAATTCAGTTTTTACCTCTATGAGATCGTAATACATTTTGCCATTGATCATCCGGTTGAAACCTTTCCGTTGCATTGTCAGTCTCAATTTGAAGCTGGCTGGTGGATTGATAGAGGACGAAGATCCTTCCGGAGATTCCCAGCTGTCTCCCTCGTTGAGATCATCCTGCAGGAATTTGTATTCCAGCGGCTCATCCAACGTAACACCCCCGAAACCGGTCACATATTCGTAATAGCTTGTTCCGTCTTTGCGGTAATATCTGTTCTCCTGAGTGCCTGTATTGAAGAAGGAGGTATATGTTTGGCCATCCACGGTAGTATTGCCCTGGCTTTCTATTTTCAGCGTGTCGGCTGGATTGTTTGAATCGCCATAGCTCCACCAGTTAGCTGTAGGAAAATAATCACCGGGAAGATCTTCAGGATCTTCGAAAGCGATCTCCAGTATGGTGCAGGAATTGGGTTCCACGGTCACTTCGTAGGTAGCGGTATCCTCGCAGATTCCCGTGACGGTGTACACACCGATCGGAAGGTTGAAGCTGGTAGTACCTGCGGCTCCACACTGGGGAGCCTGCGCGTCGGCCTGCATGATTTCTCCGAGCTGGTCTGCAACGATCAGCTGAATCCTTCCACCGCCACTACACGTGGTTTTCGACCAGATAGTCAGTGTTCCTGTTACATCCAGAGGAGGGGATGTCGTATCACCTCCAGACTGGAATGGTGCTGTGAATTTGCCTTCGCTGATTTCCTTCACATTACCCAGTCCATCCTGCAC
Organism: uncultured Chitinophagaceae bacterium; assembly: GCA_963808065.1. GTDB lineage: Bacteria > Bacteroidota > Bacteroidia > Chitinophagales > Chitinophagaceae > Flavitalea. The sequence goes on along the minus strand of CAWEEK010000001.1, from coordinate 987,433 downwards.
TATGCCAGAAAAAGTACCTGAAATGGTAAGGGAATCCATCGCAGTGATCGTCACCGTAAATGGATCGGCTTGCTGGACGGAATTTTCCAGAAGTATGATTCCGTTTTCTGAATATTGAAAGAGAACATTCTGATTTGGATATTCGCCTACTTTGATGGCGACCGGGTCAAACAACTGAAGCGTAATTTCACCCAGACCATCTCCGGCTTGACCCGACAGGATGACGATGGCGCCGGAATCGGATTCAGCAAGCAGAGCGGAGTCCATCGGACCGCCGAAGAGGGAATCTGATTCCTTGAATTCCCACTGTGTTTCCGTTACCTCGTCGGGCGGGGCGCCCGTTTCCGAACTTTTTTCCTTCCTACATCCAGCTGCAACGGCTAGTAGCAGCATGCCACTTATGAAATACTTTGAAATTCTCATGTTCGCGGATCTTTATTGTGGTATTCTTTACAACGCACTGATGGTGTCGTTCACAGGAGCATTTGATTCGAGGGTGGTCTGTGGCTTGTCCAAGGGGATTTTCCGAAAAAACTTCCTTTGAAATATCAATATTACAATAACGCCGATAGAAATGGAAGCGTCTGCAATATTAAATATAGGTGAAAAAAAGGTAAACCTGTCTCCGCCCCAGACCGGGAGCCAGGCAGGAAGTACTTTGTCCTCGATTATTGGCATATATAGCATATCTACTACCCTGCCGTGTAAAAAACCCGCATAACCACCCCCATGCGGGAAAAGCCGGGCAAGGGGAGAACCTATATCGCTGTTGGAGAAGATCATACCATAAAAAAGGCTGTCGATCAGATTGCCGAGCGCCCCGGAAAAGATCATACAAACACAAATAATGAACCCGGGATGCAGTTTGGATCTTACAATTCCGCGAATGTAAAACACTCCAAAGATCACCGCTACAAGCCTGAACAGTGTGAGCGCCATCTTGCCCCAATCGCCGCCAAATTTCCAGCCCCAGGCCATCCCTTCATTTTCAATGAAAAACAGGCGAAACCATGATCCAAGCAATGGAATCTGTTCCTGGTAGCTCATATGCGTTTTTACCCAGATCTTCAAAGCCTGATCCGCAAGTATGATTGCCAGGATTACAATGACTACTGTTCTGCTCTTCACAATGATTTTTTTGAGGCTCAAAGATAATAACAATGTTGTGTTCTATTCTTTGAAATACACCCGTTTCACCCTTTGGGAAAGGCCCGTAAGTATCTCATACGGAATGGTTCCTGCCCATTCCGCCACCTGCTGAACGGGAAGGTCCTTGCCAAATATCACTACCGGGGATCCTTCGTCCACATCAGGCACCCCGGTAATGTCTATCATCGTCATGTCCATGTTGATATTCCCAATGGTAGGCAGAAGACGTCCGCCGATCAGCACCTTACCTCTTCCATTGCCAAGGCTTCGGGGGTACCCATCCGCATATCCGAGTCTGATAGTAGCCACCCTCGAGTCCCTTTCTGCCTTGCCCGAACGGCCATAACTGATCGATTCACCACCCGCTACCTCTTTGATCTGCGCTATTGCCGAACGCAGTGTGCTTACCTGTCTCAAGTCGAGGGTGCCGGTAGCATCTACGCCGTACAGGCCAATTCCGGTACGCACCATGTCGTATTGCAAACCGGGATGACGTACAATGCCTGATGTATTCAGCAAATGCCGAAGGAAAGTGTAAGGCAATCTCTCTTTGAGCTGACTGCTCATCCGCTCAAATTTTTCAGCCTGTCCCAGAGTGAAATAATCGAGGGCCGGATCTTCACTTGCCACCAGGTGGCTGAATACAGACTGAACCCTGAATGTATTTGTATCCAGCATCCGGCAAAGCTCTCCGAGGTCCTTTTCTTCAAAGCCCAACCTGTTCATCCCTGTTTCCAGTTCTATATGTATTGGGAAATGGGTAAGGCCTTCCTGCCTGAGAAACCGGGCGAAGGCAACCAAAAGTTTCAGGGAATATATTTCTGGTTCAAGATTATAGTTAAGCAGCGCCGGGAAGGCGGATTCATCGGGATTCATCACCATAACGGGCAAACTGATCCCTCCCTTTCTCAGCTCCACACCCTCATCCGCGTAAGCCACGGCCAGGTAGTCCACTTTGTTAAATTCGAGGGCTGCCGCGATTTCATAACTCCCACTGCCATACGAAAAGGCCTTTACCATGGCCATCAGTTTGGTCGAAGGCCGGAGTAATTGCTGGTAAGCCCTGAGGTTGTGAACCAGGGCGTCGAGGTCTATCTCGAGCAGGGTCTGGTGTGTCTGTTTTTCAAACAGGTGATAGATCTGCTCAAGCCCGAAAACGCGGGCACCCTTGATGAGAATATTTTCGTTGCCAAAACTCATGCGCGGAAACTGCTCCTGGAATTCTTTTACTGATCCCATGAACTGGGTTTGCAGACCGGGAACCGATTCAAAGATGGCATGGTTGCGACAAATGACCGGACCGATGCCGATGAGTTGGGACACGGCGTGCTGCTCAAGCGAGAAGGCGATGGACCGGTATAGTTCCCTTTCATTCCGCCCGGTTTCCAGGAAGTCGGTCAGGATAACTGTTTGCCGGTTATGCTGATGCTGTTGGGCAAGAAAATCCAGTGCAATCCGTAGTGAGCTGAGGTCGGCACTATAACTGTCATTAATAACCGAAGTGTTGTTGATGCCATCCCGGAGTTCAAGACGCATGGAAACCGGGGATAATTTTTCCATCCTTTGGCGGATCTGTTCTTCCGGGATATTAAGATGCAGCAGTACACACCAGCAGGTGATGGCATTTTCTATAGAAGCCTCGTCGGTAAATGGAATGACGATTGCGCAATCCGACCCCAGGTAATCGCCCAGGATCACGGTGCGGTCCTGGTCCCTTGTCCTGGAATGAATAAACAATTCCGCCTTCGTATGACTACTCCAGGAGATCATCCTGAAGGGTTTTTCATCGCCGGTCTTCCTGTGTCGCCAGAGTGAGGCAACGCCTTCATTGAGCTCCGGGTAGTCCTTACAGTAAATAAGTATTTCCACATTGCTGAAGAGCCTTAGCTTTTCATTGATTTTCTGATGCGCGTTCATAAATCCTTCCGCATGCGCGTCGCCGATATTCGTGAAGATGCCAATCGTCGGCTGAATGATCTTCTGCAGTTTGTCCATCTCCCCGCTCTGTGAAATGCCTGCTTCAAAAATACCCAGCGTGGTCTGGTCATTCATGAGCCATACGCTCAGCGGAACACCGATCTGCGAATTGTAACTCCTGGGGCTGCGGGTTATCCGAAAATCTTCCTCCAGCAACTGGTTCAGCCACTCTTTCACAATGGTCTTCCCATTGCTTCCTGTGATGCCGATCACCGGGATATGGAAACGATGCCTGTGGTATGCGGCCAGTAACTGCAGGGCAATATGGGTGTCCGCAACCATGATCAGGTTGCTTTCAGCAGGAATTTCGGAAAGGGGTTCGCAAATCACAAAATTCCTGATCCCCTTGCGGTGGGCCTCAGTGATGTACAAATGGCCGTTTCTCCTGGAGCCGGTCAGCGCAAAGAACAATGAACTGTCCGGGAACAGTATCCGGCGGCTGTCCATTACCAGTTCGCTGATCAGGCAGTCGCCATGCAGGGCAGTGACCTTTCCCCGGACGATTGAAGCGATCTGACTGAACTGGTATGCCAATGGTATAAATTTAATGAAGGTCTATGTCATCGCCGGTCTTTATCGGCTCACTTCCCGTAGCCTTTGCCACGCTCATTGAATATACGATGGAAGTGCCCAGACATACAAGTATCACCAGCAATGAAATGAATATCGGGATCTTGATGTGAAAAATCTCGACCAGCATTTTCAGACCGATGAACACCAGCACGATGGCAATCCCTTGTTGCAGGTAGGCAAATTTTCCCACCGCACCTTTGAGCAAAAAGAAAAGTGACCGCAGACCCAGCACGGCAAAAATATTGGAGGTGTAGATGACAATACGATGAGTGGAGATCCCAAAAACTGCCGGGATGGAATCCAGCGCGAATACGATATCAGTAGTAGCCAGCATCACAACAACAACAAAGATGCTGGTGTAATACTTCTTTCCATTCTTCCTCATCGTGAACTTGCCTCCTCCGTCTTCGGGAGTAAGTGGCAACATACGCTTCAACAGGTTGTACACCTTATTCTCCGAAAGATTGGGTTCATCACTGTGTTTGGCGGTGAACATTTTTATGCCCGTATACACAAGGATCGCCCCGAAAATATAAAGTAACCAAACGAATCGTTCTACCAGGGCGATACCAACTGTGATAAAGATTACCCTGAACACGATCGCCATGAGGATTCCGATAAGAAGTACCCTGGCATAATAAATGTCCTTAACGCCAAAGAATGAAAAGATCAGGATGAACACGAAAATATTGTCGATGCTTAGTGACCACTCCGTGAGATAGGCGCTCAGGTACTCGATAGCGATCGTTTGACCGTATTCGTACCATACAAAAAACATAAAGCCTATGGCGAGAGTTACCCAGAAGACGGTTTGCCACAAAGCCTTAGCGAGGGTAACATGTTTACTCTTCCTGCTGAGTAGTCCCAGGTCGAAGATCAGTGCAACGATAACCAATACGCCAAAAATCAGATAGGTGAGCTGATCTGTTGTCATGTTTTATATTTCCTGTTTCTGATTAATTGATACACAAATGCAAATCCAAGGATCAGCAACACAGGCAGGCCAACGCTGATGATTTGCCATGTGGTTTTTTCATTGTCCAGCTTTGCGGGATCCAGCATCCTCAGTACATAGCTCTTGCTCCTGGTGTTCAGAATGCCGGAGGGGTTGACCAGGTATTCGATACAGTTTACAATAAAATCGCGATTGGCATACTGGATCTTTGTGAACTGGTTGGTACCCATCGCCAGCGGCCCCTCATTCTGTGTCACTACATTGGCAACGATGTCGGCGTCGGATATCACGATCATTTTGTTGCTGATTTCCGCGGAGGGCAAATAGGGCTGCTTGTAAAGTCCGGAGAGCGAGTCGGCTGTGGCTGACGCAATCCTGTTTTCAAAAAATGAGCGAAACCTGCCTTCCAGCAGCATGGCTACCGGAACGTGTTTTTTTGTAAATGTTTTTATGTCCTCCTCTGTACGGACGCTATTCAGGGAAACGATGGCAGGAGTGCTGAGCAACCTGGAATTATCCGAACCGGACAAGAGCACCGTTTTGGTGATGCCTTCCGCCTCTACCGTGTCCAGGGAATTGGGGAAGATCGAAAGTACGGAATTGAGATTTTTGGAAATAGGGTGGCTATTTGCGGGTGTCAGCAAGGGAAAGTAGAACCAGGGAAGAAGCTGCATTTGAGGTTTGTCGCCATAATTCCCAACAGCAAGCGGTAGTTTGTCGCATTGAAGGTCCTGAAGCAGGTCCCTGTTTATTCTTACACCATACCTGAAAAGCTGGTCGTCCAGATTCAGACCGCGGTCGTAGGCTATGAAATCGCTCTGGTTGCGCATCAGGCTGTCCATCTCCGCGTAGAGATTATCGATCAGCCAAATAAGTTTGCCACCATGCATTATATACTGGTCAAGTTTCAATTTCTGCCTGTCAGTAAAAGGACGGGATGGTTTAACGACGAACATGGCGTCGAAATCAAGCGGAAGAACGGGCACACTATCAATAGGCACAAAACCAAATCCATATGACGGCTTGATGGTCCTTTCGATCAAGTCGTACACATTATAACTAAGTGGCTCGCCATTGCCGGTGAGATAACCCACTACTGCCGGCTCAGTATCTGTTAGTTTCTGGATGGCAGAGGCGAATTTGTATTCAAGCAAAGCGGCCGCCGTGTTCAACGTTTGGGCCCCGCTGCTGAATTCGCCGGTCATGTCCTGACCCTGCAAAAGGTCGACAGGGATATTTCTTCCTTTATGACTCACCAGTGCCCCTGGATATACCAGTCTTTCTTCCTGTGATTCACCCTGCCGCGACTGGACCTTCACGTTGGTAGGGTGCAACCCGATACTGTCGAGATAAACAAGGAAGGCCTGCCGGGCAGTATCATCCATTCCCTCACCGGGTTTGCTGAACCTGATCACCAGCTTGCTTTTACTGTTCTCCCTGAATTCCTGCAATAACTCCTCAGTGGCATTCCGAAGATTTCTGAATTCGGCAGGCATTTCACCAGAAAGAAAAACATCAACCGTCACCTGATCGGGAATTGAGCGGATCAGTTTGCGAGTGGCCGACGACAATGTGAATCTTTTTTCTGCAGTGAGGTCCGCGCGAAAATGAATCAATGATGCGATCCAGTTGACTGCCAGGATGCCGGCAATCAGAACACACCACCAAAATTTTGATTTCATCAACCTGGACACCATGCTATCTTTTAATCAGATTTCTTTGTGTTATGATAAGAAATGCCCCGGTCAGGGTCAGGAAATAAATAATATCTCTGCTGTCGACTACGCCTCGACTAATACTCTGGTAATGAAAATCGATGCCCAGCATCTGCAGGTAGTAATCCGCTCCTCCTTCGAAGGCATTCAACTTGCTTAATGCGGTGAAACTTCCATAGACAACCACACAAAGAAAAACACTTGCGATGAAGGCGACCACTGCGTTGGAAGTGAAACTGCTGCAGCAGATCCCAATGGAAACAAATGAGGCTGCCAGCAACAGCAATCCAATATACGAACCAGCTGTTCCACCGCTGTCAATTCCTCCACCGGCAGAAAGCTGTTGCAGACAGTACGGATAGATTAGTGTCGGGACCAGGGCGATGACCACCACGATCAGTGCGGCAAGGTATTTTCCGCCTACAAGTTGGGTTCTGGTGAGAGGAAGGGTCTGCAGGATTTCAAAAGTGCCCGCGCGGAACTCTTCAGCAAAGCTGCGCATAGTGATGGCAGGTATCAGCACCAATAGGATCCAGGGAGCAATCTGGAAGAATTTCTCCAGGGTGGCATATCCATTGTCAAGGATATTATCGGGGAGTATGAAGAGGGTGACTCCCGTTAGCAGGAGAAAAAAAATGATCGCGATATAGCCCGTCAGACTGCTGAAAAACTGGCGGATCTCTTTTTTACATACGGGCCACATGAACGCGAAAATAAGGGATATTGGGAAGAATGGTCAGGCATGAAACCCGCTCAGCTTGCAGGAAATCTCACACCGCGAAACTCTCGCCACATCCGCACGAACGGCTTGCATTGGGATTACTAAAGTAAAATCCCTTTCCGTTTAGCCCGTCGGAGAAATCAAGCGTGGTATTCACCAGGTATAGAAAACTTTTCAGATCGGTAACTACTTTAATTCCGTTGTCTTCAAACACCTGGTCCATGGGTTTGGTTTCGTTGTCGAAATCCAACTTGTAGCTTAATCCAGAACAACCGCCGCCGACCACGGACACACGCAAAAAGTAATCCGACCCTTCAGTCAGGCTTGCATCCTGCATGAGTCGACCTACCTTCTGTTTAGCCTTATCACTTACATAAATCATGGGTAGTACATTTTAATTACTGCACCGGATTTTGTCACTTGGTTATTAATGAACTATTCTTTCTTCAAATTCGATCTGTTCCAGACCATTCTTGATGCGGTAGTCATTGATAGCCGCCTTGATTGCGTCTTCAGCCAGTACCGAACAGTGGATCTTTACCGGTGGAAGGTTCAGTTCTTCAACAATATCCATGTTGTCGATCTCCAGCGCCTGATCAACGCTTTTACCCTTCAGCCATTCAGTGGCCAGTGAAGAAGAAGCTATTGCGCTGCCGCAACCAAAGGTTTTGAATTTTGCATCTTTAATTACGCCGGTGATATCGTCAACTTCGATTTGCAGACGCATTACGTCGCCGCATTCGGGAGCGCCTACCAGTCCGGTACCAACATTCTTCTTCGCTTTATCAAGTGTCCCAACGTTCTTGGGGTTTCTGTAGTGATCAATTACTTTATCTGAGTATGCCATATGATTAGGTTGTTAAATGTGAAAAGAATTAAAGTCAAAATGTAAAAGCCAAAATTACTCGCGAGAAAACCTCATATTTACTATATTTTTAAGTTTTAATGCGCTGCCCATTCTATTTTATCCAGATCCACTCCTTCTTTGTACATTTCCCAAAGAGGGCTCATCTCTCTTAATTTTATTACTGTCTTAGACACCTGTTCAATGGTGTAATCGATCTGCTCTTCTGTGGTGAATCTTCCCAGGCCGAATCTCAGTGAACTGTGCGCCAGGTCATCACCCAGTCCCAATGCTTTTAACACATAAGAAGGTTCCAGTGAGGCTGAAGTACAGGCCGATCCTGAAGAAACGGCGATGTTCTTATTAAATCCCATCATCAATCCTTCTCCTTCAACATACTTAAAAGAAATATTGGTAACATGCGGCAGCCGGTGTTCCCTGTTTCCATTCACATATGATTCTTCCAGCTTTAGCAAAGCATTTTCCAACTTGTCGCGAAGTGCGCTCACCCGTTTGGTCTCAGCATCCATTTCCTCTACGCACAATTCACAGGCTTTACCAAATCCAACGATGCCCGGAACATTCAGCGTTCCACTTCTCATTCCCCTTTCATGACCGCCGCCATCCATTTGTGCAGTGACCTTCACCCTTGGATTTTTCCTGCGTACATAAAGCGCGCCGACTCCTTTGGGACCGTACATTTTATGTGCGGAAAAAGCCATTAGGTCTATGCCGTCTTTCATCACGTCTACGGGAATCTTTCCAACAGCCTGCGTTGCATCTGAGAAAAAGAGGACACCGTGTTTTTTTGCGATCGTGCTGATCTCACTAACCGGCTGTACAGTACCGATCTCATTATTCGCATACATGATAGCGATCAGGATGGTATTTGGTTTGATCGCGGCTTCCAGTTCTTCGAGGTCGATAAGACCATCGGCTTTTACATTGAGGTAAGTAACCTCACCACCTTCTTTTTCAATATGCTTACAGGTATCAAGTACCGCTTTGTGTTCAGTAGTAGCCGTGATAATGTGATTGCCCTTGCTGGCATACATGTTATAAACCCCTTTGATCGCGAGGTTATCTCCTTCAGTAGCGCCCGAAGTAAAGATGATTTCTTTAGGGTCGCACCTATCAGGCGTGCCACCTGCTCACGGGCATAGTCAACACCTTCTTCTGCCTGCCATCCAAATGGGTGGTTACGGCTTGCCGCATTGCCAAAATTCTGTGTAAAATATGGGACCATCGCTTCCACCACCCTGGGGTCGCAGGGCGTAGTTGCGTTATGATCAAGATAAATTGGAAATTTCAACATAAACTCTTCGATTTTAAATTCCTCTATATAAATACAAAATTAGTCTAAATGAATCTATTTTAGGAGCTATTATAATAAACTATGACGCAGCGGGAACATATTTGAATTGCTGCTAATCAGGTCACAACATCTGTTCCTATCTTCGAAAAACTGTTAAATAGTCAGTGTTACAAGACAGAACAAGTAGAATCGGAAAGGGTGACAACCGTTTTCTTGAAAACGATGCAAGCGGGGATGAAAGGCCGCCGGGCTTAGATACTGTCGAAGTGATCACATGTTTTATCGAAAAGAAGGGGAAGGACTGCCCTCAGATACGATGACATTGAATTGGTGATATAAAGTATTGAAGATGAATTAGTTGAATGGATTTTCAAATTTCCCCGGGGAATCCGATCATTCACTGGCTTCGATGATCTTTTGCAGACCCAGCTTTTCCAGGGCTGCGGCGGCTGCGACCTGGCTGGCATCTTTTTTATTGTAGGCCTTGGCTTCGGCGATCAGCTCCCCGTCTACAACGGCCCCGATAGTAAACAGCCTTCTTCCTCCTTCTATTTTTTCGTTGATGCGTTTCAAATTCCAGGTTCTTGCCATTTTTGTTCGCCCAGCCATAGAGTTTGTTCTTATGGTTGATCTCCAGGTTTTCAAGATCTTCCATGAAAAGATGGGGAATGATCATCCGTTCCAGCACCCATTGCTGCGTTTTTTTGAACCCTTTGTCAAGGTAGATGGCGCCCACCAGCGCTTCCAGGGTATTTCCAAATATCTGGCTGATCTTCAGCGAATTATCAAACTTATTAAAGAAAGTGATTTTTTTCAGACCCATTTTAATGGCAATCTCATTCAGCTTGTTCCGGTTGACCATCTTGCTTCGCATTTCTGTGAGAAAGCCTTCTTCCTTGTATGGATATTTTTTGAAAAGAAAATCGGCAATGATGCCGCTGAGTATGGCATCACCGAGATATTCCAGGCTTTCATTATTTTCGTCGGCGTTGTCGCGAACCGAGCGGTGGGTGAGCGCCGCTTTGTATAAGTGCGGTTTTCCCGGGCGTAAACCCCAGTACATTGCGCAGATTCTTCTTAAAGGAAATACGTGTTCTGTTTCCAATAAAAACGGTCCAGGATTCCCACAATTACAATCTACAATTATTTTATTAAGAAAAAAAATACCTGTCAGATCTACATGCGATTAGCGCTTCGGTCACGGATACAGCGTAAATTTTTTATACTATGATCACACACGCATTGTGTCCCCAAATCCAAAAGTGTTACTCAGGGCGGCCCTCACTGTTCGTTTCTGTGCTTTGCCAAATGTAAATTCAATCTGGGATCCAGATTCGGGATCATCGGTAAAATGATTGATTGTTGGAGGAACGATATCTTCCTGCACCGCCATGATACAGGCAATGGCTTCCACTACACCGGCAGCACCGAGACAATGGCCGGTCATTGATTTGGTTGAACTGATATTCAGTTTGTAAGCTGCTTCACCAAATACGTCCATGATGGCTTTTACTTCGGCATATATCTCCCAGTGGTGTTGAGGTTCCGTGGGTATTGATGTAATCGATGTCGCCGGGCTTCATGCCTGCATCTTCGAGTGCGGCGAGCATTACATTCTTTGCACCAAGGCCTTCGGGATGAGGAGCAGTGATATGATGGGCATCGGCTGTAGCTCCGGCGCCCGCTATTTCAGCATATATCTTTGCGCCTCTGCTTGATTGCATGTTCCAGTTCTTCGAGTATCAAGGCTGCCCGCACCTTCGCCCATTACAAAACCATCACGGTCTTTGTCATAAGGACGGCTGGCGGTTCTGGAATTCTTCATTTCGTTCACTTAATGCCTTCATGGCATTGAATCCGCCTACTCCCGCTTCGCTGATCACACTTTCCGATCCACCGGTTAGTATGATATCGGCCTTGCCCAAGCCGGATCAGGTTGAAGGCTTCCATGATCGCATTGGTGGAAGATGCGCAGGCGCTGACCACGGCAAAATTTGGGCCGCGGAAACCATGACGCATGGAAATATGCCCTGCAGCAATATCGAGGATCATTTTCGGAATGAAGAAAGGATTGAAACGCGGAGTGCCATCGCCTTTGGCGAAATTCATCACTTCTTCCTGGAAAGTGATGAGTCCACCGATGCCGCTGGCAAACACAACACCTACACGGTCTGGATTGAAGTTTCGACTGTCGTAATACCGGCATCGTTTGACGGCTTCATCGCTTGCAGCCAAGGGCTGTTTGTGTAAACCGGTCAATTTTTCGGGCTTCCTTTTTGTCGAGGATAATTGAGGGGATCGAAATTTTTCAGTTCGCAGGCAAAGCGTGTTTTGAATTTAGAGGCATCGAATTGAGTAATAAGATTAGCGCCGGAAACACCATTGAGAAGATTTTTCCAAAATTCCTGTAAATTATTGCCAATGGGGTGATCGCACCGATACCTGTTACAACTACTCGTTTTAAGTTTCATCATGAAGAAATTCTCATACGTGTGAAAACAAGGCTATAGTAAGACACAAATCCGCTTTCGCGGAGGTGTTCTGCTAAAGCGGATGTAGAATTTATTGTAGTGCTGATACCAGGGTCAGTATTACTTGGCATGTTCTTCCAAGTAAGCAACAGCCTGACCGACAGTGGTGATTGTTTCAGCCTGCTCATCAGGGATGGAAATATTAAATTCCTTTTCAAACTCCATAATCAATTCTACTGTTCTAAAGAATCTGCTCCTAAATCGTTGGTAAATGAAGCCTCATTGGTAACCTCTGCTTCTTCCACTCCTAACTTATCAACAATGATCTTTTTAACCCTGGTTGCGATGTCTGACATTTTTGTAAAGTTTAGTTACGGCTGCAAAAATATAATTTTTGAGATAATGACAATAAAACACTCAGTATTAATTATCAGAATCCGGTAAAATGTAAATTGTTATACTTGCAATAACCAATCCATCAACATTTTAACTACTTATTCATGGCGCTCAAACTCATTGATCATGGCTCACCTGAATATCAGCAGATGGTTCAATTGCGCAATGATATTCTGCGCAAACCGCTTGGACTGAAATTTGACCCGGAAGAACTGGAAAAGGAAAAAGACGAGATTCTGATCGCCGCTTTCGAAGAAGAAAAGATGCTCGGGTGCTGTATGCTGATCAAATCCGGACCCTGTACGTCCGCCTGAGACAGATGGCCGTACTAACAATCTACAGGGTAAAGGTATTCGGCCGGGCCTGATGCAATTTGCCGAAAATATTGCCCGCGACAGTGGGTTTCAAGCAAAATAATGATGCATGCGCGAAAAACCGCCACGGGTTTTATGAAAAACTGGGATATGAAGTCACCAGCGATGAATTTGAAGAAGTCACCCTTCCGCACGTGGTAATGGAAAAGGGACTGTTTACTTGATAAATCTTATCGAGAAAGGATATTTGTAGATTTTACCCTCCGACCCCTGATAGTGGCAATGATGACAAGGACCAGGCTACCCAGGCCTATCAGGATCATCAGCAGTATGCCGATCAGGATAAACATAAGGATAAAGGAAATGAAATAGGCGATGATCACCGTTAGCTGGAAGTTCAGTGATTCTTTCGCATGCGCTGTACAAAAGAAGATTCATCTTTCTTGAGAATGTAAATGACCAGTGGGGCAATGAAACCGGCTACAATCGTGAGAATATGAGCAAGCATGCCCATTGTTTTCTCATCGCTTGTAGGAGGAATTACAGTGGCCTCTTCTGTTCCAAAAATTGTATTCTGCTGATTCATGAGAGGGAGTTTGAATACAATTTAATTATTTCCATCCACAAAAGTTTTCATCCGCCTCAGGAAGGCAAGAATCAACTCCATCGTGTTTGCCCCGTCGACGATCAGCATGAAGAGCTTGCCGGTTTGTTTCAGCCTGGCTTTGTTTGTGCCTTGCTGTATAAAGTCGAGGATCGACTTGAAAGTTGTCGATTCAAAATACGGCGATGACGGGTTGTTGATGAAATAACATTTAAGGAATTCATCTTTGAGTATCAGTCTTTCGAAACCCAGTTCCACGGCTATCTGCCGGCACCGCACCGTATCAAAAAGATCCCGCTACCTGCGGCGGCACGGGTCCGAATCTGTCATTCAATTCATCCTCAAATTCGCTGCAGCTCCTCTTCATTCTCGGCAATTGTCGAGCCTGGTGTAAAGCGATAACCGCTCGGTGATGCTTTCCACATACACGGTCGGGTATCAGTATCTCAAGATCGGTATCGATGGTGCAATCCTGTACAAAGTCTTCCTGTTTGGCAATCTCTTCCTTGAAGAGCTCTTTGAAGGATGTGCGTTTGAGTTCTTTGATGGCCTCGTCCAGGATCTTCTGGTACATTTCGAATCCGATCTCGGCCATGAAGCCACTCTGTTCGCCTCCCAGCATGTTTCCCGCCCCGCTGATATCAAGGTCGCGCATGGCAATCTGAAAACCGCTGCCGAGTTCGCTGTGTTGCTCCAGTGTTTGCAGTCTTTTCCTCGAATCGTTTGGGAGCGTACTCATCGGCGGAGCAAGCAGGTAACAGAATGCTTTCTTGTTGCTTCTCCCCACCCTGCCCCGCAACTGATGAAGATCGCTGAGCCCAAACTGATGGGCATTGTTGACAATGATCGTGTTCACATTTGGAATGTCCACTCCGCTTTCGACAATATTGGTGCACACCAGCACATCGTATTTTTTGTCGATGAAATCCAGTATCCTTTCTTCAAGCTCATGCCCCTCCAGCTGACCGTGGGCATAGCCAATGCTCAGAGTCGGGACAAAGCGCCTGTATCATCCCGGCCATTTCGGCAAGACCCATGAACGCGGTTGTGGATGAAGAACACCTGCCCGCCTCGTTCAGTTTCATAATAGATGGCATCGCGGATAAAATCCTGGTTGAATACCTGCACTTCGGTTTGTATGGGCTGACGGTTTGGTGGCGGCGTATTGATAATGCTCAGGTCGCGGGCACCCATCAGACTGAACTGCAGCGTTCTTGGGATAGGCGTTGCCGTGAGGGTAAGACAGTCCACATTGGTGCGCAGGGTTTTGATCTTTTCCTTATGTGCCACACCAAATTTCTGTTCCTCATCAATGACCAGCAAGCCGAGGTCTTTGAATTTTACGTCTTTTGCCAGGATGCCATGGGTACCGATCAATAATGTCCACCTTTCCTTCTTCCACCGTTTCAGCGTGTCCTTTTTTTCCTTTGATGATTTAAAACGGTTGATGTAATCGACGGTAACGGGAAAATCCTTCAGCCTGTCCTTGAAAGTCTTGAAATGCTGAAAAGCAAGAATGGTCGTTGGCACAAGCACAGCGGCCTGTTTGCCATCGAGACAGGTCTTGAATGCCGCCCGGATGGCGATTTCCGTTTTGCCGAAGCCAACGTCTCCACAAACCAGCCTGTCCATCGGCGATGTGCGACTCCATATCTTTCTTTACATCTGCTGTTGCCTTGCTTTGGTCGGGTGTGTCCTCATAAATGAATGATGCTTCCAGCTCATTCTGCATATAATTGTCCGGAGAATGTCGCAAACCCAGTCTGGGCCTTTCGTTGCGCGTACAGCTTGATGAGGTCGAAGGCAATCTCCTTGACCCTTGTCTTGGTTTTTTCCTTCAGCTTGTTCCAGGTGTCGCTGCCGAGTTTATTTACCTTCGGAACGGATCCTTCCTTGCCCGTGTATTTCGAGATTTTGTGCAGCGAGTTGATGTTCACATAGAGAATGTCGCTGTCCTTATAAATGATGCGGACCGCCTCCTGCAGTCTGCCATTTGACTTCGATCTTTTGCAGACCGCTGTACACGCCAACGCCATGATCAATATGGGTTACATAATCGCCAGGCTGCAGTTCCCTGAGTGTGCGCAGCGTGAGGGCCTTGTTTTTATTATAGGCCTGCTTGACCCTGTATTTGTGGTAACGCTGAAAAATCTGGTGATCAGTGTAACAGACCACCTTCACGTCTTCGTCTATAAAGCCTTCATGTATGGAAATGGGTATTGGAGTGAAATTGATCTCCACCTTCAGATCCTCGAAGATGCTGTGCATCCTTTCGAGCTGGCGGGGATTGTCGGCAAAGAGGTATAAACCGAATCCCTTTCTTTCCCATTCCTTCAGATCCCGTATCAGGAAATCAAAGCGTCGGTTGAATGCCGGCTGTTCCTTCGTGTGAAAATCGATCTCCGAAGATTCGGGCCAGGTGGCCTGGTGTCCATATTCCAGTGTATGCCGATCCACTAATTGTGTTTCCAGTTCCCTGGCCGTCAAAAAGTCGGCCAATGAGAGTTTTGCTTTTTGCAGAACGGGCTCGTCCGAAACGGCGGTAGTGCCATTACCCAGAAACAGTTCCAGGTCCTCTTCCTGTGTCAGCAGTCTTTCCATCGTCAGTGACCAGTCCTGGATCCAGACCATCGTATTCGCGGGTAGGAAATCGATCAGAGAAATTTTATTCTCGTCGCTGAACTGCGTTTCCACATTGGGAATGATACTGACCTGTATGATCTTTCTTTCGCTCAGTTGGGTCTCCGGATCGAAGATGCGGATGCTGTCTACCTCATTTCCAAAAAGTTCGACTCGGTAAGGTTTTTCATTGCCAAACGAATAGATGTCCAGGATCCCGCCCCTTAGGGCAAACTGCCCCGGTTCGTACACGAAGTCGGCTCTTTCAAAGCCATATCCTACCATTTTCTCCATCAGACCGTCGACATCCAGCACATCATTGTTCCTGATATGTATGATATTGCCAGACAGCGTTCCGGGCAGGACCACTTTTTCGAAAAGCGCTTCAGGGTAGGATACAAGTAATTTCTTGTTGCCACCCGAACTCAGTTTGGTCAGCGTTTCTGTTCGCAGCATTATGTGGCTACTGTTCAGCAGGCTGAAGTTTTTCCTGTTCCTGAATGAGGAAGGAAAATAAAAGAGGTCATAGGCCCTGGTGAGGTTCTCGATGGTGTTGTGCAGATAGGCGGCCGACTCGGCGTCTTCGGCGATGACCAGGTGATTCCAACCTTCAAAGGCCTTATGTTGAAACACAGAGGAAATAAGAAAGGCGGGGGCGCTTCCCCGGAGGTTGCTGCAGTAAAGATGCTGCGGATCGGACATAGAAATCCTGTCAGCTATTTGAAAAAGCCGGGGATTATCACTAACAAAAGATGCGAGCAGCGACTGCAGATTCATAACAGCGCAGCAAAGGTAAATGCTATTTTGAATTCATTTTGTACATTTAAAAAAAGGATACATGCTTCAGCCATGGCGCACCGGAAAAGTAATTAGGATTGAAACCGAAGTTGCAGCAACAAGAAGATACTGGATAGAGGTACCTGAAATGGAGTCATTTGACTTCCGGCCGGGCCAGTTTGTAACGCTTGACCTACCCATTCATGAACGGCCAAACAAAAGATGGAGAAGCTATTCTATCGCTTCCTGGCCAGACGGTACTAACGTATTTGAGCTGATCATTGTGCTGCTGGAGGGTGGCCTGGGAACTACCTACCTTTTCAACGAAGTGAGTGTAGGCTCGGAGTTGACTTTCCGCGGTCCCCAGGGCGTATTTGTATTGCCCGAACTCATCGACCGGGACCTTTTCCTGATCTGCACCGGCACAGGTGTGGCTCCCTTCCGGTCCATGGTTCAGTTCATAAAGTTGCACAAGGTACCCCACCAGCAGATCAGCCTGATCTTTGGATGCAGGCTGCTCTGCGATGGTTTATATTCGGAAGAACTAAAGCAACTGGAGGCAAGCGGCGAGATCTCATTCAACTATATCCCCACCTATTCGAGGGAAGACAAAAGTGATGCTTCGATCCGGCATGGATATGTTCATGCGGTGTATGAAACGATTTGTGAAAAGGAAACGACGATCGATGAAAACGGGGCGAAGGTGCTGAAACCGGCTTATTTCTATCTCTGCGGATGGAAAAACATGATCGACGAGGCGAAACAAAGGCTGCTGACAATGGGTTATGACAGAAAATCCATTCACCAGGAACTTTATGGATAATTGACCTTTGTGCCTTTCGGGAAATGAAAAATCAAAAATTAAAAATCCTATTGGCCTCTTGGGTGCTTTGGCCGTGACCAGCTTCCTGGGGATCGCTGGATTTCTTCAATGAATAAACTTAAGGGGTAATCTTACTTAATCCGGCGGCTCTTATGGTCAGCATGTTCCCCTTCCTCCTTGACCGTCTTCATGGCGATGACGGGGATGCTTGATTCCTTCATGTGCCTGGTCAGGTGGGCCTTTTCCTTTTGAAGTTCAAGGATTTCTGCATGGTTACTCAGCATTTCCTTCTCTAGTTCGATGACTTTCTTCCGGGATGATTTTAGCTGGGAACTCCTCAGGAGAAAACCAGTTGCTGCGGCTGTGAGGAGGATAAGCCCGAGGGGTATTATATTAATAGTTATTTCAATAGCAAGCATAGCGCTCAGGTTGATATCAGATAATCACGCCCTCTTCAGGGTTCTCTAAATTTACAACAAGCAGTTGAATTTCTCAATATTTAAGCGAATTTGACACCTTATTTTTGATTATTTCAGAGATGGCCTCTATTGGTATCCTCTCCTGGGCCATGGTATCCCTGTCCCGGAGAGTAACGGTACCGTCCTCTTTCGTCTGGTGATCAATAGTAACGCAAAAAGGTGTCCCGATAGCATCCATTCGGCGATATCTTTTTCCAATTGTGTCTTTTTCCTCGTAAAAACACCTGAAATTCATGCGGCAATTTACCATGATCTCCTTGCCGATCTCGGGCAGGCCATCCTTCTTCGTGAGGGGCAAAATGGCCAGTTTGACGGGGGCAAGGGCCGCAGGAAGTTTCAGAACGGCCCTGGAATCCTTTTTTTCTGAAGTGCTCAGGTCTTCTTCCTGGTAGGCCTCACTTAGCACCATGAATATAGTTCTGTCCAGCCCGATTGAGGTTTCGATCACATAGGGGATATAACTCTGGTTCAATTCAGGGTCGTGGTACTGGATCTTCTTATGGCTAAATTCCTGGTGACTCCGCAGGTCGAAATCGGTTCTGGAGTGGATGCCCTCCACCTCTTTGAACCCGATGGGGAAATCATATTCGATGTCGCAAGCCGCGTCGGCATAATGGGCAAGCTTAACGTGGTCGTGAAAACGGTACTTCGACTTCGGTATGCCCAGGCCAAGGTGCCATTTCATTCTTTCGGCCTTCCAGAATTCATACCATTCCTTTTGTGTGCCGGGACGGATAAAAAACTGCATTTCCATCTGTTCGAATTCTCGCATCCGGAATACGAATTGCCGGGCGACGATTTCATTGCGGAAGGCCTTGCCTACCTGGGCAATGCCAAAAGGGATCTTCATCCTGCCGGTCTTCTGCACGTTGAGAAAGTTTACAAAGATCCCCTGCGCCGTCTCGGGACGGAGATAGATCTCGCTTGCTTCTTCCGACACGCTTCCCAGCTGGGTGGAGAACATCAGGTTGAATTGCCGGATCTCCGTCCAGTTGACGGTGCCGCTGATGGGGCAGCTGATCTTTTTCTCAATGATCAGGTTACGGAGGCCTTCATAATCATTGGCACCAAGCAACTGCTCCATTTGTTTGATGGTATTGTCTGCCTCGATCCAGTCGGGATGGGATTGTATGGCAATACCGGAATTCAAAATGAATTCTGCTCCGCCGGAAAAGGGGTCCATCTGGCCTCCCCCGATCAGAGCGGTTTCATCGTAAGCCTTTTTCTGAAGGTTTTCAGCATAGGCTTCAATCAGGTGGTCAACCCTGTAGCGCTTGTTGCTGTCGCGGTTGTCGATCATCGGGTCACTGAAATTGTCGACATGTCCGCTGGCTTTCCAGGTGGTGGGGTGCATGAAGATGGCTGCATCGATACCGACGATGTTTTCCTGGAATTGGGTCATCCATTTCCACCAGTAGTCCCGGATATTCCGTTTCAATTCGGCGCCCCACTGGCCGTAGTCATAAACTGCGCTGAGTCCGTCATAAATTTCGCTGGAGGGGAAGATGAAACCGTATTCTTTGCAATGGGAAATGATCGCCTGAAACCTGTTGCTGTCTGTAGCCATATCAGGTAAAATTAAAGCTTTTCATTGTTCCTGTGTCGGGTGGCATCACGCGTATCCTTCTTCTCAAAATTTTTCAGCAACGCTTCGGTTAGGTTGATTCCTGTTTGATTGGCGAGACAGAGCAATACCCAGAGTACGTCGGCCATTTCATCACCAAGGTCCTTATTGCGGTCGGTGGGTTTGAACGATTGCTCACCATATTTCCTGGCGACAATGCTCGCGAGTTCACCAACTTCTTCAGTTAGGATGGCCATGTTCGTGAGTTCATTGAAATACCTCACGCCGGTAGTGGTGATCCATTGGTCCACCTTATGCTGGGCCTCATTGATTGATAATTCCATTTTTTCAGTTTTCCGTGTAAATTTACAGGCATGGCCCTCGCTGTCGATATTTCCGCTGAAATAAGGTTTAAAACCGCCAGAAGCGGTGGTAAGGGAGGACAGAATGTAAATAAAGTTGAGTCGATGGTGGAAGGATCACTGGATATTCGGCAGTCTACCATCCTCAATGATGACCAAAAGGCGATGGTGTTGCAAAAACTCCGGAACCGCATCAATTTGGCTGGTGAACTGCAGGTGCGCAGTCAGGTGCACCGTTCCCAACTCAGCAACAAAACAGAGGTCATCCGCAAGATGGCTGAACTGATTGAAAGGGCGTTGAAAAAAGAGAAGCCCAGACTGGCTTCCCGGCCCACGGCGGCGTCGAAGAAGAGAAGGCTGGAGTCGAAGAAGATCAATTCGGAACACAAACAAAATCGAAGGAGAATAAAAGAATAATCAGGAGAAACAGGAACAGGAACAGAAAGAGAAAGAGAAAGAGAAAGAAGAAGAATAAGAATAAGAACTAGTCTATTACAATGAAATTCAAACTAACCATACTAACGATCTGCCTTATACTCGGAGGCGTATTGCTTATCAATTCCTGTCGGAAATCGGGGCGTCGTTCTGCACCGCCGGCTACGGCTTATGACTTCGTGATTCCCCCTGGATTTCCGGCACCCGCAGTGGATCTGAGCAACAATCCGCTCACAAATGAGGGCGTGGCACTGGGGAGAAAACTGTTTTACGAACCCCGGCTATCGGCCGACGACAAGACTCCATGCGCGTCCTGTCACCAGCAAATTGCTGCCTTCACAACCTTCGATCATGACCTGAGTCATGGTGTATTCAAACAGCACACGACGAGAAATGCACCGGGATTATTTAACAAGGCCTGGCAAAGCAGTTTTCAGCAAGACGGAGCAATCACTGACCTGCTTCAGCAACCGATCGTTCATTTCACTGCCCCTAATGAAATGGGCAGGAATGTAGACGAGATAGTCAATAAACTAAAGGATGACGCCGACTACAAAACGATGTTTCTTGCTGCCTTCGGTGACGAAAATGTAAACAGTACTGACCTGCTCAAAGCCCTGGAACAGTTTATCTATTCCATGGTATCCGCGGATTCGAAATACGACCAGGTTAAAAGAGGTGAGGCGGAATTCAATGTATCAGAAGCGGCGGGATATGAGATATTCAAGGCAAAATGCACATCCTGCCATTCCGAACCACTCTTCACAGATGGCAGTTTCAGGAATAACGGGTTTGAATTAAATCCCGAACACAACGACTATGGCCGGATGATGGTCACAGGCAACCCCTCCGATTCGCTGAAATTCCGCGTGCCTTCATTAAGAAATGTCGGAGCCACTAATTACTATGTACATGATGGCCGACTGGAATTTCTTTCTGAAATGCTGGACCATTACAACAATGGCGTTGTCGATGGACCTACACTTGACCCGTTACTGAAGAATGGCATCCCACTGTCTGACCTCGATAAATTCTACCTCGGCGAATTCCTGCTGACCCTCACCGACAGTGCATTCATCAACAATGCGCTTTTGGCAAAACCGGAATGAATCAGTGCGAAGTGCGTAGAGCGGAGAGCGAAATGAAACAGTGCGAAGAGCGAGATTGCGGAAATTAATCCCGTTAAACTCACCCGTCCGAGTTGAATTATTTTGGAGCTGGCGGCGGATTTGCATTCTGTAATTCCTGGAGTTCTTGTGTTTTTTTTTCGAGATTATCCTGTTTTCTCTCTCTTTTCCGGGACTGTCTTTCCGCCTTATTTTTTGATTTCTCTGCACGTCTTTCGGCGCGTCTTGCCTTCTTTTCGGCCTTTGCGATTTTTCTGTCAGTTTTCTGGACGCTTTTTTCCATTTTGTCAACTGACTTTTGACTCTTCTCGATGGCTTTCTGTTGCGTAGCCAGGGCTGCGCTGTCGACCTGTGAAAATGCGTTGGCGGCGGCACCAAAAAACAGGGCAAATGATAATACTAATACTTTGTTTTTCATCTAATTGGCTTTAATACAGGTAATTGATGCAATTGTCGGACCAGTAAATCAGTGCGCTTCGCCCGCCGAAGCTTCAGCGAAGGCGGGGAGTGCGTAGTGCGTAGAGCGGAGTGCGACAAATCAGAGCGGAGAAACAGAGCCGAGAGCGGCTTCGGGAACGCACTCCGCTCTACGCACTTCGCACTGTTTCATCATGAGGGACTGTATCTACACTAACGGGTAGGCAACAAGCTGCCTCGTTGCCTTCAACAAGAAGACAGAGCAAAAGCAAAATGATCGATGACTACTGCTGAACCCTGCGGGCGTTCATGGCATCGCGTGCAGAACGCTGAGTATTCAATTCTGCATTCTGGTTGTCCTGCTCGCGCTTGTTCTGTGCTAATTTATCCTGCAACCCGCGAATCTTTTTTTCCAAGTCTACCTGATCTTCCTGTAAGCTCCTGAGCTTTTTTTCGGCCTTCGCTATTTTTTCTTCCTGATCCTTAATATTCATTCCAAGGTTGTAAGCTTCAATGGCAGGAACTAGTTCATTCAGAAAAGTCTTTCCGTCGGTCAGTTTGTAAGCATCGGCGTCGGTACGCACACCAAGGTTTTCGCTGGGCCTCCCTACGATCAGGTACACACGAGATTCGCCTTTGTCTTTCCTGCTTTTCCTGTCAACCTTGAAATAAAGATCATTCACTTCAGGGTCATACGTGCTAAGCCTTGCGCCTTTGTAAACAGAAAAATCCTTGATCTTTTCTTCGCGGATGCCCTTTTTCATCATCGTTTCTGAAATGGCCTTCTCAATGATCTCTTCCGGATAGGGCAACTCAAGAAGTGCTGCGGACTTATTTGATTTCTGATACTCCACCCTGCCTTCTGTAGCCACGGGTTGTGCCATCATGGCGCTGCCCGCCATGGACATTACTAAGACAAGTACAAAATTTTTCATAAAACATTTTTGGGTTTTCATTATTCTTTGCAATCTCACATAAATGAAGAAGATCAACAATATACGTTAATTTTATGGGGTAAAATTCACCTATTGAGCGGTATAAAAAAACTCGCCGGCCAGACAATTTGGTATGGGATTCCCAATATTTTCAGCCGCTTCCTGGGTTATGGTTTGCAACTTCTGGCCTTCCGCTGGTTCGATGCGGTAACCACCAGTGATCTGACCCAGGTCTACGCCATCATCCCCTTCCTCAACATCCTGTTCACCTATGGAGTGGAAACCAGCTATTTCAGGTATGCCCAGATAACCGACCGGCAGAAGCTTTATAACACTCTCGGCGTGTCGATGATCGTCAGCACTATCTTGTTCACTGTCATCCTCCTCGCACTCCGTGGTCCGGTAACCAGTTTCCTCGAACTGAGGGACCACCCTGAATACGTCACCTGGATGATCTGGATATTGTTCTTCGACACCCTCATTGTGATGCCAAAGGCCAAACTTAGACTGGAAGAACGTCCCCGCAAATATGCCTTTGTCAATATCATATCAAGCATTATACAGATCCTTTTTGTTGTTTTCTTTCTTGTGTATGCACGAAATGGTTATGCCACGGATAAAACCTCGTTTCCGGGCGCCATCTATGATCCCGATACCGGCGTGGGGTATTTCATTCTGGCCAACCTCGCAGCCAGTGCCCTTACACTCTTCCTGCTGTGGAAAGAATTCATGGCCATGCGTTTTGTATTCGACAAACAGCTTTGGAAGGATATTATGTATTATTCCTACCCATTGATCATTGTGGGCTTCGGGGGCATGATCAACGAAATGATGAGCAGGGTGATTTACAAAAAAGTGATCCCGGGGGACTCAATAGAGGAAAGCCGGCAGCTGGGGATATTTGGAGCCAATTACAAACTGGCGGTACTGATCACCATCTTCATTCAGATCTTCAAGATGGCGGCAGAACCGTTCTTCTTCAATCAGTCTAACCGGGAGGATGCAAGGAAGGTCTATGCCAGGGTGATGAAATTCTTTGTGATCGTTTGCTGTTTTATGTTCCTAGTGATCACACTCTTCTTAAATGTATGGAAAGTGCTCATTGCATCGAAACGCCCCGAATATGCAGAGGGCCTGCATGTGGTTCCCATCCTGGCCATGGGCGCTGTTTTCCTGGGTATCTATTACAACCTGGCGATCTGGTACAAGTTGACGAACAGGAATATGTTCGGCGCCTACATCACTCTTGCCGGGGCCGCGATCACTATCATCCTGAACATCTGGTGGATACCCATATTCGGGTACACAGGTTCGGCCTGGGCCACTTTGATATGTTATGCTTTCATGATGGGTATCAGTTTTTACCAGGGTCAGAAACACTACCCCATTCCCTATGCAAAGAAGAAACTGATCGCCTACCTCTCGATATCCGCCCTGCTCTATGTTATTCACGAAACGATCGCTGGATATTTGGTCCCCGGGTCATCATCGCATAACATGGTGTATTACGGAACTTCTTTTCTCTTCCTTGCATTGTTCGGTTTGCTGATCCTGAAAGTAGAACGAAAAGAACTGGAACGGCTTCCATATATCGGACGCTTCCTCTCGGGAACGAAGATGGCTTAGACTTCAGAAATCTCTCTGGAACAATCATGACCAGGGCCTTGGATTTGTGGTCAGGAAAGGATTGTATGCCTTTTCATAACCTACAGTAGTTTGCGTACCATGACCAGAATGAACCACTACCTTGTCGGGAAGTACAAAGAGTTTGGTCCTGATACTGTTGAGCAGCGTGTCCATATCTCCTCCCGGAAGATCCGTTCTGCCGATACTTCCCCTGAACAAAACATCGCCGCCAATGACAAAGGACTGTGCCTCACAATAAAAACTCACTGATCCCGGGGAATGACCGGGGGTAAACAACACATTCAATAGGTCTTCACCAAGCAGGATCCTTTCGCCTTCTTCCATGAACAGCACTTGTCCTTCATAGTTGTCAAGTGGCAGGCCCCAGGCTTCCCCTGCCTTGGCCGCATAGTCCAGCACCACCTTTTCTTTTGGATGAATGCGCAAGGGCAACTGGTACTTCGCGGAGATATAGTTGTTGCCAAAGATGTGGTCGAGGTGACAGTGGGTATTTAACAAACATTTAGGCGCTAACTTATTATTATCGATAAAATCTGTTAATTCTTTGTGTTCACTTCGAAATAACATCCCGGATCGATAATGCAGCACGCACCTTTTTCGTTATAAATTACGTATGTATTCTCCTGCACGGGATTGAATGTAAACTGCCTGATGGTCAGCATAGAACGTGCTAGGTTTGAACGAAATAGAATTTTTTACCGGGACTAGGGATTGTTATAACTTTAAAAATTACTAAAGACCGGATATGCAATTTCAACAGAATATGCGAAAAGGGAAAGAATTTTTTGCATTTGCCCTCGCCTTAATATTCTTCATCAACGAAGTCTTATTGCCCAGGTGAATACAGTTGAATTTGGAAAGAACAGGGTTCAATATAGAAAGTTCAAATGGAAATACTATCAGACAGATAATTTCAATGCTTATTTCTACGAAAATGGCGAAACAATCGCCAAATATGTCGCACAGATCGCAGAGAAGGAATTGCCTGAAATAGAACAGTTTGTGGAATATGGTCTGCAGCGCCGCGCAAATATCGCCATCTACAATGATTTCGACGAACTGAAACAATCCAATATCGGTCTGAATCTCGACTGGCAAACCACCGGCGGCATCACCAAAGCTGGTAAACAACAAGATGATCGTTTATTTCGACGGCAATCATGCCCACCTTCGAAAACAGGTACGCCAGGGTATTGCGAGAACACTGGTCGACAATATGCTCTTTGGCGATGACCTCGGAGAATTTGCCGCCAACCAGGCCCTGCTCGATCTTCCAGAATGGCTGATGGATGGCTATGTCGACTATGTTGCCGAAAACTGGAGTACCGACCTCGATGATCAGCTGAAATCAGCCCTGCTTTCCGGAGAATACAAAAATTTCTACGCATTCGCATATGAAAAGCCATTACTTGCCGGTCACGCTTTCTGGAATTATATTGCTGAAAAATATAAAAAGGAAAATGTTACCTATTTTCTCTACCTGGCAAGAGTTTACCGCAACCTTAACAGCGCTTCGCAACGGATCGCTAAAAAGAAATTCAAGGAAGTGCTCAAGGATTTCATGACCGAAAATGAAGAAAAATATTATCTCGACATCCGGGGCAGTAAGAATTTCCAAAAGGAACGATTTCGATTGTCGAAGAAGTAAAACATAACAAGGATTTTATCCGCTTTACCGCCAACCCTGCTCCCCGCAGCCAGACCTATGCTGTGGTTGAATATATAAAAGGTAAATACTGTGTTGTGCTGTATGATAACCTTTCCGACAGAAAAGTGTTGCTGAAAACAGGCGTAAGAACAAATGAAAATGAAGTCAACCCGAACTATCCCGCTGCTCGCCTGGGACGGAAAAGGTACAAGACTGGCCTGTATCTACTGGGATAGAAGGAAAGGTCAAACTCTTTGTTTACGACATGGTGGCTAAATTCAAACGTATAAAAAAAGAGATCACCCACTTCGAGCAGATACAGGATATGAAATTCATGCTTAATCCAAACACACTGCTGTTCAGTGCCGTGAGAAATGGCCAGTCAGACATTTTTGTGTACAATATTGAAAAGGACAGTTATGAGCAGGTGACAAATGACTCCTATGCCGACCTTGACGCGACATTTGTCGCTTTCCCCAAGCAAATCGGGAATTATCTTCTCTTCGAACAGACCTAACCCAAAGATCAAGGGAGCCGACACTGGCATGCCGCTCAACAGGTTCAATATTTTTCTTGCCGATAATTATAATAAATCTGAATTCAGGCAGATCACCCAGTTGACGAATATGAAGTATGGTGATGCGCGTTATCCGTCTCCATACAACACCTCCCACTTCACTTTTATCAGTGATGAGAATGGTGTGGCTAACCGGTATGCCGGTTTCTTCACCACGTCAAGAGCTGGTGTGGATACTATCTATGTGATCGACGGACAATACCTGCGCAATCCGGATCAGATCGACCTCGACACCACATTACGAATGGGCAAAACGTCGGAACCCGATTCCATGTTCACTTTTTCTATCACCAAGGATTCTGCTTATGTGTTTCCAATCAGCAACTATCAGAGTGGTTTGCTGGAAACAAAAATAGCGGGTGATCAACGGTCAGGTTAGTGAAGTGAGACAGGAAGGCAACCTGAAGTTCCTTTACAAGCTGAAGGTGGATGAAAATGCGCTGAAAAAAAGAAACATCAACGCTAAACCCACCGAATACAGAAAGAGAACCTTGCTGAAATGCAAATGGCGGGCGGACAGGCAAAAAAATACACTACCGCACCACAGTCTGACACGGTGCCCAACCCGAATGCCTTTGAGTCGGAGTTCGAACCCGATACTTCTGCACCCAGTCTGCGAATTGATCAACAGCCACAGGATGAACCTGTGCTGCAGAAAGCGAAACTTTTTGATTATAAACTGAAGTTCTCGGTGGACAATTTCTCTACCGCTTTTAATAATGATATCCTCATAAACAGGTATGAACCTTACACCGGTTCGCTGCCCGTAGTGCTACAGAGTGGCGGCGCCTTCAACGGCATGATCAAAGCCTCCGTATTTGATCTTTTTGAAGACATCCGGTTCACCGGGGCATTAAGACTTCCGCTGATTGGTGGTCTTGGTACGGGAACCAGCTTCGATCCTCCCGGCGGGGGTAACGGCGGCGTGGGCGTCTTTCTTCCAGTCAACCAGTCGCTTTTCGACGGTGGTGGGGAATGGTTCGCCAGGGCGGATTACCTGAAGAAGAAGTTCGACTATTCATTGGTCTATTATCGCAAAACAGAGATCGGCGGCGCATTCATACCGGGAAGCAGCGCACAAGTGTGAAGGAAAGCAGTACAGCAACCTTTACCAGGCTGTCATCAAATATCCATTCAACAGGGTCAAAAGTCTGCGTCTGTCCATTGGTATGCGCACAGACCGGGTAGTGGTCAAGGGAACGAATTTTGACACCGCGACTCTTAAGATCGCCAGACGTAAACAAACAAACTTTTGCGATCTCCCGCCTGGAATATGTTCATGATAACACCATCCAGAAGGCCACGAATATCATGCACGGACTGCGATACAAGATCTATGCAGACCTGAATGCACAGGTAAACAAAGCGGGCGAAGGCAACCTGAAACCGGGACGCTTTAACTTCAACATGGGTACTGATATCCGGTATTATTATCCCATCTACCGCAATTTTATTTGGGCAGGGCGTGGTGCGGCAGACTTCTCATTGGGCAATCAGAAGATCATCTACTATCTCGGTGGCGTCGATGGGGGCATGTTTCCGAAGTACAATGAGTTCCCAAAACCACAGGATCCTGATTATGCATTCCAGTCGCTTGCTGTGAATATGAGGGGATTCAAACAAAATGTGGCCAATGGAAACAATGCCGTTGTACTGAACAGTGAATTCCGGCTGCCGGTTTTTTCTACCCTATTTAACAAGCCCATCAACAACGCCTTCCTGAGAAATTTCCAGATCATCCAGTTCATTGACCTGGGAACGGCCTGGAATGGAGCATACAATAAGATTGAACGTCCCACTCAGGTATTTCCGAGTGACGATGGTTTTGTTACGGTGAACCTCAAAGCTGGAGGCATTGGTCCTTTTGTGGGAGGATACGGATTTGGCGCCCGGAGCACATTACTGGGTTATTTCCTCAGACTGGATGCCGGCTGGGAAATGCGTGGCTTTTTCCGTGGTAAACCATTACTCCATTTCGCTATGGGGGTAGACTTTTAGAGATTTTATAACCTATTTTTGCGGCAATGGATCTACCTGTGCTAAAATCCCTTTGTGCCTCCCTGAGCCTGATCCTCTGCCTGGCCTTTTGTATAGAAACCCGGGGCCAGACCAAAATCCTGCAGGGAAATATTCGCGACATCCACAGCAGTGAGCCGATCCCCTTTGCATCGGTGCAATTCAAAAGATCAGGAACCGGCAAACTCACCGACTCGGTCGGGCATTTCAGACTTACCCTCGACGGCTGGCCAAAGGACACCCTGGTGGTCTCTTATGTGGGATACGAGGATTACCTGCTGCCCGTAGACGGAGTATTGGTGGCAAAAGAACAGAACGGTGTGGTCAATGTGAACATATCCCTGGTTCGCGGAAAATATGCCACAGAGGTAGTCATCCGGAGGAAGATCGACAGGGGCCTGTTGATGTGGCGGCGGATTGTGCGCCGCAAACCGGTAAATGACCGCTACCGTTTCCAGAATTTCTCCTATGAACTGTACAACAAACTGGAGCTGGACTTCAAGAATATTAATAAGAAACGTTTCGGCAACCTGCCGGTTGTAAAGAATTTCAAATTCATCCTCGACAATGTTGATACATCCGAAGGCAAACCGGTGCTGCCGGTTTATCTCACGGAAACGGTGTCGGACTATTACTACCAGAAAAATCCATTGCGCAGGCGCGAGGTGATCAAGGGCACTAAAACCGTTGGGGTCAACAATGAGAGCGTGAGCCGCCTCCTGGGTGGGATGGACCAGAACGTCAATTTCTACAGCAACTTCATCCCGGTCTTTGATAAATTATTTGTCAGCCCCATCAGCGACAATGGCGACAACTATTACAAGTACCGAGTGCTGGACAGTCAGTTTGTGGCGGGCCGACGGCTGATCCATCTATCGTTCACAGCCAAACGAAAAGGATCCAACACCTTCGAGGGAGACTGCTGGGTGCACGACACCACTTTCGCGGTGCAGAAAATGAATTTGCGCCTGACGAAGGAGGCCAACCTGAATTTTGTTGAAGAGTTGAGCCTGATCCAGGAATATTCACTGCTGAGCGACAGCACCTGGTTTCTTACCAAGGATAAATTTGTTGTGGATATCGCTCCACTCGGCGGATCGAGAATGTCTTTTGTTGGAAGGAAAACGACTACCTACCGTGATGTAGTGATCAACAACTCCAGTGTGGTTGCGGAGCTGAACAAAAATAAAATACTCGAAGAAACCATCCTTCCGGATACCGCGAAGAACAAGGCTGACGAATTCTGGCAAAATTCCCGGCATGAGAGTCTGACCAAGACCGAGCTTGGCGTTTATAAGATGGTAGACACCCTACTTCAGACACCCGCATTTCAGCGGGCCAAAAAACTGGTTTACTTCCTCACCGGCGGATACTATAATATTGGCAATTATGAAATTGGCCCCTGGTTCAACTGGGCAACCTACAATGTCCAGGAAGGGTTCAGGGCGAGATGGGATCTCGGAACCAATAGCCGCTTTAGCAAGAAATGGTTTTTGCATGCCTATGCGGCTTATGGGTTTGGTGACAGGCAGTGGAAGTACAAAATGGATGCCCTCTATCTGATCAACAAGAATCCGAGGACTTCCATCAGCGTGAGTTATAAGAAGGATCTGGATTATGGTCAGACCTATTACGACGAGATCAGTATGGACAATATCTTCGCCATTGCGATCCGGAAAAATGGTGTTCCCATCAAGTTCATGATGCTGGATGAAAAAAGAATCGATGGATTCAAATCATGGTCGAACGGCATGTCCTTAACCCTCAGCGGGATCCACAAGGAATTTGATCCGCTCGCTAATCTTCCACCGAAGACGATATTTTCGCAGAACGGTAAGAACCAGGTGCTGGCCACCACCGAGGTAAGCCTGAGGTTCCGCTATGCCTTTCTTGAAAAATTCCTTGAGACAACCTTCAACAGGTTTAGCCTGGGCAGCGACTATCCGATCGTCGAGTTCAGATATACCAAGGGCATCTCGGGGCTGTTCAAAAGCAGTTATGATTACAATAAAATAAGCGCCGGCATTTCTCACTACAAAAAAGTACCTCCATTAGGAAGTATTTATTACAATGTGTTTGCTGGGCAGACCTTCGGCACGAATCCTTACATGCTACTTGACATCGCCCCAGGCAATGAGATTTATTATTATAACAAATATGCCTTCAACCTGATGAACAGATATGAATTTGTTCATGATAAATACGCGGGAGTAAATTTCGAACACAATATTGGCAATGGACTGCTTGGCTTCATCCCGTTGTTGCGAAAGCTAAAGTTCAGGCAGTTCTATAGCGCACGTGGGCTCTGGGGAAGCCTGAGTGAAAAAAACAGGTTGTTTAATTTATCTCCGAATGGTGACTTTGCCTTTCAATCGCTCAACGGCAAAACCTACCTGGAAGTTGGAACCGGTATTGACAACATCTTTAAGTTATTCCGGATCGAATTCATCTGGAGGCTGCAGCCCACACCCCTGCCTCCTGAGAAGTCAAGGCGTTTCGGGGTTTTTGGAAGCTTTAGAGTAGGTTTTTAGGTTTGGCAGCAAACAAAATCAAAAATTAAAAATTAAAAATCAAAAATGCTAATGTGCACCACCCAACGTGGATTGTATGAGTATTAAGATGAACTATAATTCTGTTGTGGGGTGTAACTACTTTGAAGTGTAGGATTTTTAATTTTTAATTTTTAATTTTTAATTTTTTACTCTTTGAGGCCTGTATTATTCACGGCTTAGAGAAATCCCACTCACTGGTTTCCAGTTTACGGGGAGTAGGATAGATCTCATCCAGTGTATCCCCGTCATAAAGCCGCCCGTTCTTCATCACCATTTTCACGCTGTTGGTATTCCTTATATCCGACAACGGGTCCTTGTCCATGATTACCAGGTCGGCGAGTTTGCCGACAGTGATACTTCCCAGGTCGCCGTCGAGCCCCAGTGCTTCAGCACCCAGGATGGTGGCCACTCTCAGCACATCAGCATTTTTCATTCCGCCGCTTTGCATAGCCAACATTTCCCAGTGATAACCAAGTCCCTGGAATTCACCATGACTGCCAATCCCCGCCAGGGCACCGCTTTCTACCATTGACTTCATTGATTTCGCATGTTTGGTGAATACCTGTTCCTCTTTCATGAACCAGCCTCTTACGCGCCTGGTTTTGGAAGCCAGTTCGTCATAAGGCATGAAATGCTGCATCTTCTTGTTGTGATATGGATCTTCGGTTTCGAAAAAATAATTTTCTGCAAAGGGACCTCCGTAAGAAACAAGCAGGGTCGGCGTTACCGCCATCCCTGATTTGGCCACCGCAGTGATCAGATCCTTATAAATGGGGTAAACAGGTATCGCATGTTCATGACCGGGGTAACCGTCGAGCAGGTTGGTCATGTTCAGCTTAAGGTTCAAAGCGCCTTCCGTTGTAGGCATGAGCTTTTGTTTTCTGCATGAAGCAATTATCCACTCCCTGACCTGTCGTGGACCGGTCACATACATCTTGATATAATTCGTATGAAAGTATTTGCTGTACTGTTGCAGGATATCGCTCGCCTGGGCGGAGTCACGCACATTGTAACGCCAGTACCCCACGCCCGGACCTGTTGAGTAGATCCTGGGCCCGACCATGTCGCCGGACTCCACCATGTCGCCATAGGTAAGCACATCCGTGGTCCCCGTCTGTGGGTCGCGGGTAGTGGTGACACCAAAGGCCAGGTTCGCAGCATAGATCCACGACTGGTTCTTATGGATCCCAAACTGGTTCCACATGTGCGCGTGCGTGTCAACAAAACCAGGTGTGATCGTCTTTCCTTTCACATCGATCACCTTAGCACCCGAAGGAGCAGGAAAACTACCGGTCTTGCCTACCTGCTTTATTCGGTTGTTTACCACCAGGATGTCCCCCTCATCAATAATTTCATCCTTGTTCATCGTGATCAGCCTGGCTCCTTTCAATAGCACTGAGGCCTCAGGACGGTCCCGACGATAATAGATTGTCACCTGGTGTTCTTCGGGCTTGAACTCCGGATCCTTGTCATCCTTGTCTTTCTTCTGCGGTATCGAATCGGATTGAGGGGACAGTGTATCGCTGACCTGAGCCTGCGAAAGCGGGTAAGTAAATCCGGCAACTACAGAAGGGGATTTTTTTGATGACGAATCGGTTCCTTTCTGTGCCTTTAGTTTTTTTGCGATGCGCAGACTGTCATCAAAAGCCTGTGCACTATCAACATTGTAAACAAAATATGCATTGCCCAGCGACCAGTGTACCTTTTTACTGTCTGCTTCCCAGCCGGAGAATTCACCACCAACCTGCGTAAGTTTTCTGGCCGGAAAACTCGCAGACTTGGTGTCGGCAAGTGAGATCTCCACAGTCTTACCCATTCTTGGTATCACGGTCACATAGATGTCATTGTTCACCTGAGCAACTGCCCGGGTTCCGTCTGGTGAAAGAGTGATCTGGCTGGCTTCGGAAGGAACCTGGATCTCTCCCATCTCTTCCATTTCCTCCGGCATCAGGCAATAATGGTGATGATCCTTTTTGTTGGAAAGATTACTCAGACCTGGTGTGGTGATACCAGTAACGACAGCATGTGTTTTTTGATCGGTGCCATCCCAGCGGATGGAAACGAGTTTGTTGTTTTCATTGAGATAGATCCTGTCTTTTTCCCGGGCAAAATGTGGATTGGCGGCATCACTGGTCTGGGCTTTGATTATGCCGATCGTTCCACCCGCAGCTGGTACCCAGCAGAGCTGGTTTTCGCTCCTGTCTTCCTGCGGGCCTATCGATGCCCTGTAATTTCTGTAGGGTTCACGGATAAACACGATCCGATCACCATCCGGGCTGAATACCGGGCTGGAATAAAGGGCGGGCAGGCTGGAAAGTTGAACAGAGCTGATTTTTCCCTTCGCGCCAAAGCTGATCTTATTGAGTGAGCCTCCATCCGGACGCCAGACAATAAAGGCCAGCGTCTTTCCATCGGGTGACCATGCCGGTTGGGCTTCCGTGTACTTGCCATCGGTAAGCCTTTTTGGTTTGCCGGATGGATAGTCCATGAGGTATAGCCGGTCCAGGGCCGTGAAGGCCAGCATTTTTCCATCCGGAGAAGGAACGGCATCACGAATCTGAGTTACTATCGCATGACTTGTGTCAGAAACGGGGTATTTGAACTGGAGTCTTGGGCCGAGTTCGAGTTTTACGTTTGCAGTGAAAGGAATTTCAATGGCGGGGCTTCCATCAATGGGTATCCTGTATATCTTACCTCCATACGAGGCGACCAGGAATTTTCCGTCAGGGGTAAATGACATACCGGGGAGCACACCCATGGTGGCTATGGACTCCTGGTCGTCGCGCTGCACGGGATAGGCCAGCCATTTCTCGTTGCCATTTTGCAAATTCCGAAGTATCAATCCCGTTTTGTCTTCATAGCGCGAACCATAGGCCAGCCATTTTCCATCCTTCGACAACACCGGCGTAAAGGAAGAGCCGTATCGTGCAGATACCTCGTGTTTCTTACCGGTTTCCCTGTCGTACACCCCAATACTGTATTGTGGCAACTGGGCATTGTATTCCCAGGGTCTGTTTCGTTGTGAAAAATACACGTACCTGCCATCGGGGCTTATTGCGGGATCGATAGTTTTTTCCGGGTTACTGTCCATCAGCTTAACGCCAGACCCGGCAAGCCGGTGTACCATCCAAAGCTTCATGTCGAGCCTGCCTTTTGAAGCAATGATGTAATTGCCATCGGGTGTCCAGGAGGCGGATGGATAATTCTGATCCTTATCCTTTGTCACCTGTACAGTGTCTTTTTTCTGTGTGTCGATGTACCAAATATTTTCTGAACCTGAGCGGTCGGAAGTAAAAAGGATGCTGCTACCATCGGGACTGTAGCGTGGATGGGTGTCGAAGGCCAGGCCCTTTGTGATGGGAACTGCGGTTCCGCCGCCAAAGGGAATCGTGTAGAGGTCACCCATGAGGTCGAAGACGATGTTTTTTCCATCGGGACTAACATCCAGCGAAATCCATGTGCCTTCGGTGGTGGAGAATGAGATTGTCCTTTCAGGCTTCAGGGGCAGTTCTTTGAATTCGGCAAAGGCACTGTCCCTGGCTCCTGTATCGCGACGAAGCGGATCACCTGATGCGGTAAAGGCGTTTGCAAATTGACCAGAAAGAACGAGTGCAGAAACAAGAATAATTACGCGGCAGTTCATGGTTACACAAATTTGATGTTGAGTTTAGATCATCCCTTACTGAATATAGTTCTCAAAAATCGGCAGACCATACCATTCATCAAAATGTTTGCTCTGAGCAATCATTCATCAGGAAGCGGCGGGATTGATGGAATCAAGCGCTTTAAGTATTACCTCACATGCCAGGGTAATGTCTGTCGTTGAAATGTTCAAAGGAGGAGCAATGCGCAGGCATTGAGGAGCGAAAAGGAACCAGTCGGTGAGTACACCATTTGTCAACGAGAAACTGACAACCTGTTGCACCCGATCGGCGTTTTCCAGTTCGAGCGCTATCAGTAATCCACTGGAACGAACCGCCCTGATACCCGGGTGGTTTAGCAACGACCTGAAGAGCGCTTCCTTTTTTGCAACCTTCAAGTGCATGTCCTTTTTTATCAATACCCTGAAAGCGGCAAGGCCAGCAGCACAGGAAAGCGGATGTCCGCCAAATGTGGTAATGTGACCAAGCACGGGGTCGACGGTAAAATTCCGCATCAGCTGCTTCTCTGCAATAAACGCTCCCAGGGGCAGCCCTCCGCCCAGTGCCTTGCCAAGAAGCAGGATGTCGGGAACGATGCCGTATTTTTCGAAGGCCCATAGATTGCCACATCTGCCGAAACCCGTCTGGATCTCGTCCAGGATCAGAAGTGTACCCGTGCTGTTGCACTTTTTACGGAGAGCCTGGATCCAATCCGGAGAAGGGGGATAAACCCCTCTTTCGGCTTGTACTGTTTCCATGATCACGCAGGCGGTGTTTTCTCCGATAAGGTCGATTGCCTCAGGTGAATTGTATTCAGTGTGAGTGATGCCTGGTAGCAATGGTCGGTAGGCATTTCGCCAGTATTCGTCACCGATGATGCTCAATGCACCCTGGGTGGAACCGTGATAGCTTTGATTGAAGGCAATGATCTCTGTTCGTCCGCTGGCTCTCTTGGCCAGCTTCATCGCACCTTCCACAGCCTCTGCTCCCGAATTGGTGAAAAAAACCGAGTTAAGCGTCGGTGGCAGGTGCTCAGCAAGCAGAGTAGCGTATTCCACCTGTGGGGTTTCGATCATTTCGCCATAAACAAGCACATGCAGGTATTCTTCCATCTGTTTCCTCATCGCCCGGAGCACCGAAGGATGACGATGGCCGATATTGCATACAGAGATTCCGGCAATGAGGTCTATATATTCCCTGCCATCCATGTCGCGAATCCTGCTGCCTTTGGCGTTCTGCACATGAATGGCGATCGGTGACGACGAGGTTTGAGCTACATGACGGAGGAACATTCTTCTGGTATCCATATTAAGGCGATCCGCAAAGAAAAACAGATTTTGCCTAACTTTTCAGGATGGCACTTATTTTACCTGTTCTCGGTATTTCTCCGGCTTTTGGAAAGAATTGTTTTCTGGCACCCAACGCCACAATCGTGGGGGATGTGATTACGGGAGATGATTGCAGCTTTTGGTTCAACGCGGTAGTACGGGGTGATGTGAACAGCATCCGGCTGGGTAACCGGGTAAATGTGCAGGATGGCGCTGTGATTCATTGCACTTTTGAAAAAACCAGGACCATCATCGGCGACAATGTAAGCATAGGACATAACGCGATCGTGCATGGCTGCACCATTCACAACGACGTACTGATTGGCATGGGTGCAATCGTGATGGACAATGCCGAAATTGGCAGCAATACGATCATAGCCGCAGGCGCGGTGGTACTCGAGGGAACCCGTGTTGAACCGGGTACTATTTACGCCGGAATCCCGGCAAAAAAGGTAAAGGACGTCTCCCAGGAACTTATTAAAGGGGAAATCAACAGGATAGCGGAAAACTACGTGAAATATGCAGGCTGGTTTAGTTCTGAAAAGTCCTGAAATAAGCTGGGGTATTGCATTTCCGGGATAATATTTATAGCTTTAAGTACGTTTAGAATAGATAAATCCCTTATGAAAACAATCCGCCGTACCGTCGTTTTTGCCACCTTATTTATCGTCATCACCGGCCTCACTTCCTGCTCTGTCTGGAACAAGGCCTTTGCTCCAAAACGGGGTTGCCCGACCAATGGAAAAGCATTCGGTGCTGAAAAGATATTGAGTGGGGAAAAGCCGCCGAAGACCAGGAAATTCAAGGCATGAGGCCCGAGCTCAGGCACAACATTGAAAACCCTAAACCCCGTACCCATATGAGCCTTACCCTTAGAACCGATTTCGGTTGTACCGAAGCAATTATCGACGATGACTGCGGTCTGAAAAGATTCTACGAAGTTGCAAACATTCTCTCTGACGATCTTTCTATCAAGTTTACCAACAAGGAAGACGATTTTGACACCCTTACCTGGGATTTTGTTTTTCGCAACCACGTGCTCACGCTTTATTACAATATCTACACAGGAATTTCAATTTATCCCCGCAAGTTCAGGCAGGCCGTGAGAAAGGAAAATGATGCTGTGGTGGAAGTAGCCCGTTTTCTTGAAACAAAACTAATGATTCACTCAGCTAAAAAATATCTGTCCTAGTATTTCTGATCCATGCTCTCGAGTATGTTCAGATAACTTATATATCGTTCTTCATCGACAAGCCCTTCCCCAAGGGCTTTTTTTATTGCACAGCCCGGCTCGGCAATGTGGATACAATTGTTGAACTGGCATTGGGGCAACAGTGTTCGCATTTCCGGAAAATAATGCGACAACTCCTGTTTGCTGATGTCGATGATGCCAAATTCCCTCATACCAGGTGTATCAATCACCCTTCCTCCCCCGGGCAGGTCGAACATTTCTGCGAAGGTAGTCGTGTGCATTCCCTTGCCACTCCATCCGCTAACGTCCTTGGTTTTCAGGTGAAAATTGGGAAAGATGGCATTGATGAATGAAGATTTTCCCACGCCGGAGTGTCCGCTCATGAGCGTGGTTTTGTTTTGCAGCACGGCTTTCAGACCTTCGATCCCCGTAAGATCCTTCACGCTCACTGGATAAACCTGGTAGCCTATGGACGTGTACATCCGCGCTAAGTGCTCCAGTTTATCCATTTCTTTTTTTCTGTACAGGTCTGTTTTATTGAAAACAATGATGGCGGGCACATGGTAAGCTTCACAGGTGATCAGGAATCGATCGATAAAACCCTGTGATGTTCTGGGTTCGCGAAGTGTGGCGAATACCAGCGACTGGTCGAGGTTGGCGGCAATAATGTGCTGTTGCAGGCGATTTGCGGGCGACTGGCGGTTGATGTTATTTCTTCGGCTGTATATCTCCGTGATCATGGCGGTGTCATCGGAATCGTTCTGAGCCTGGATCTCCACTTCATCACCCACCGCCAGGGGATTGCTGGAAGTGATATCGTCAATTTTGAATATCCCCTTTATGCGGGCGTTGTACACCTTCCCATCATCAGTTTTGGTGATGTACCAGCTGCCTGTGGATTTATAGATGTAAGCCTTCAAGATGTAAAAAAGTTGATCGTGGTGTCTTCATTGCGTCCTTGTTTGAAACCTTTATTGCGAGTGAGATTTCACGCAAAGGCGCAAAGCAGCCTGCGGCTGACGCTAAGGCGCAAAGAAATACGATAATCCTTTGCGTCTGGCCTTCGGGCCGGATTTGCGGCTTCGCGTGAAACCGCTTTGGCGACTTTGCGTGAAATCTCTTTGGCAGCTTTGCTTAAACTGCAAAAATACCCGTCGTTATGGAAACTTCCTGAAAAGCGTGTACCTAAGTGCAACTTCCGCGAGCAGGAGCACCAGGGCCAGGATCGCGAAAACCAAATACTCTTCCCTAAAGCGTTTCAAAGCGGTAATCTCGATGGTTGACTTCTCCAGGCGGTCGATCTCGGTATATATTCTTTGCAGGCTGCCATTGTCTCTTGCTCTGAAATACAGCCCACCTGTTTCCGAAGCAATTTCACGAAGCAGCTTTTCGTCGATATTCACCCGCTGGTTCTGAATAGTGAGGTCCCCGGTTTCGGTGCGCATCGGGGCCGGCGCGAAGCCTTCCGTACCCATGCCGATCGTGTACACCTTTATCCCCACCGACTTGGCGATTTCTTTTGCCGAATATGGATCAATCAGTCCGCCCTGGTTCTCACCATCAGTAAGCAGGATGATGACACGGCTCCTGGCCTTGCTGCTTTTCAGCCTTTCGACACTGGTCGACAATCCGTCGCCGATTGCGGTGCCATCGGCCAGGTAACCACTTTGGGCATTGTAGATCTGGGCTTTCAGCGATGTCCGGTCCATAGTAATAGGAGACGCGGTGAAACTTTCACCGGCGAAGATCACCAGCCCGATCCGGTCTGTTGGTCGCCTGTCCACGAAATTTACCGCCACCTGCTTCATGGCCTCCAGCCTGTTCGGCTCGAAATCCTGCGCCAGCATGCTGCCACTCACATCCATGCAGAGCATGATGTCCACACCCTCGCCGCTGACCATCTGCTGATCGTTTCTGGTCTGTGGCCTGGCAAGCACAATAATAACGCAGGCAATGGCCGCCATTCGTAGTACAAATGGGATGTGCCTGAACTGTGTTTTCCAGGATCTTGACGCGCCGAAAGAACGAATAGTTGTCACAAGCAGGCTGCTGAACTGGTTGGTTTGCTTGTTCTGGTACCAGAGGTACATTAAGGGCAAAAGAAGCAGTAACAGGAAAGCCTGCGGAAAACCAAAACTGATATGTTGGAACCAGCTATACAACACTTATATAATTATTATCCAGTATCTCTATGCTTACCCTCACGACTTCAAGATTGATTTTATTGTCTGTTACTTCCGGACGATACCTGGCAAATTTTACAAAGTCGCCCATCTTTAAGGATTGTGCGAGTTTGAACAGGTTGTCCTTGGGCAGATTCAGGTCCTTGATTTTAAGTATCAGCTGTTCATTTGTTTTCTCAATTGTTGAGATGTTGAATTTTCTGTTGAGATAGATCCTGAGCACATCATTGAGATCGGTGTAATACGCCTTTTCCTCCCCGTCCGAAATCTTGCGCTGACTCAGTTCTTCGAGTGCCTGCATGGCATCCTCGTATGGTGAAATGATGACCGGTGGCGGGGTTCTCTGTTTCCTTGCGGGATGTTTGCGCCTATGCAACAGCCAGAGAAATGCTGCAAAAAATACCAGCGACGCGATCGCCAGTATCCAGGGAACGTACTTCAGCGAAGGACTGGCTACTTCAATGATCTGTTTGATATCCCGG
Organism: uncultured Chitinophagaceae bacterium; assembly: GCA_963808065.1. Taxonomy (GTDB): domain Bacteria; phylum Bacteroidota; class Bacteroidia; order Chitinophagales; family Chitinophagaceae; genus Flavitalea. The sequence continues at coordinate 947,595 of CAWEEK010000001.1, read as the reverse complement.
TAGTCATCGGCAGGATTATAGGCCACATAATTTACTGAGATATTCACTGAAGTGTCACTGTAATACGGCTGGCCGGAAACATTCACCTGGAAAGGTGGGATCTGCCATCTTCCCGAATCAAAACTTGTGATCACCAGCTGCTGTACAATTTTTTTTCCGTCGATACTTTCCACCGTATCCAGCGGGGATCTGCTGACCACTTCAAAATGGGGGATGCTGTCCTCATCAAACCAGCCGACCGGCGCTCCCAACGGCGTGAATGCTTCCACGGTAAGCTCAACAGGCTCGCCGATGAGTATCCTGTCCCTGTCAACCGACGCTCTTATGGTAACCTGGCCCTGTACAGACGAGGCCACTATGCAAAAGAAAAGTACCGGAATGATATGTTTAGAGCCCGCCTTCATATTTGTGGATCAGTTCCTGCTGATGAAAAATTTCTGCAGCACTTTCACATAATCCTCGTCTGTTCTGATATGCAGCAGGTCTGATCCCGCCTTTAGAAATATTTTTTTGCAGTATTCCGTCCAGGTAAAAAAATTTGATTCATACTCCTGTCGGGTGATCACATCCTTTGTGTCGATCCACCGGGTTGTGCCGGTCTCGAGATCCTTTGTTTCGATCAATCCTATTGGTGGAAGGCGCATGTCCATTTTGTCGTAGATCTTCACTCCGATCACGTCGTGTTTTTTACCGGCGACTTTCAGAGCATCCTCGAAATTGTCATCGACAAAGTCACTCAGCACAAAGGCTATGCAACGTTGGCGTATGGAATTGGTGAATCTCCTTAATGCACTATTAAGGTCGGTTCCCTTGCCCAGCGCCTTATAAGTAAGCAATTCACGCACGATGTACAAAACATGATCCCTGCCTTTCTTCGGCGGAATGAATTTTTCTATTTTGTCACTGAAGAAGATGACGCCTACTTTATCATTGTTGCTGATGGCTGAAAAAGCAAGAACAGCGGCAATTTCTACTGTGAGATCCTTCTTTCTGGCATTGATGGTGCCGAACAGCGAACTCGCGCTGACATCGACCATAAGCATCAGTGTAAGTTCCCTTTCTTCTTCAAATACCTTGGTGAAAGGATGGTTAAACCTTGCGGACACATTCCAGTCGATAAACCGCGGATCATCGCCATGCTGGTATTCGCGCACTTCCTTGAATAACATGCCACGGCCCTTGAAGGCACTGTGGTATTCACCTGTGAAGATGTGCCTTGTCAGTTTCTTACTCTTGATCTCGAGCTCTCTGACCTTTTTTAATATTTCAGCCGTTGTAAGCATTCACTAGTTGTTCATGGAAGGTAACAATCATGGAACTGGTATTGCCCGGATTACGTCATTGATCACATCTTCTACTTTCACGTTCTCTGCCTCCGCCTCATAAGTAAGCCCGATACGGTGTCTTAATACATCATTACATATACTCCTGACGTCTTCAGGAATCACATAACCGCGCTTGTTCAGGAAGGCGTGCGCTTTGGAAGCCAGTGCCAGGTTAATGCTCGCCCTGGGCGACCCGCCATAAGCGATCAGCAGCTTAAGTTTCTCGAGTTTATATTTTTCCGGGTTCCGCGTGGCAAAGACGATATCGAGTATGTAGTTTTCCACCTTCTCATCCATATACACCTGCCTTACCAGTTCACGGCCTTCCAGTATTTCCTGTACCGACACTGCCTTGCCGATCTGGGGTGGCTTTCCTCCCTGTACATTCAGCCGAAGGATCTGCAGTTCTTCTTCCTTGGTAGGATAATCGACGATCACCTTCATCATAAAACGGTCCTGCTGCGCTTCGGGAAGCGGATAGGTTCCTTCCTGTTCAAGAGGATTCTGGGTAGCAAGTACCAGAAAGGGCTGATCCAGCGGAAAACTTTCTTCACCGATGGTCACCTGTCGTTCCTGCATAGCTTCCAGGAGCGCGCTCTGGACCTTGGCAGGAGCACGATTGATCTCATCCGCCAGAATAAAATTGGCGAAGATCGGACCCTTTCTCACAATGAACTCGTGCTTCTGCTGATTGTAGATCATGGTACCAATGACATCGGCGGGCAAAAGGTCGGGAGTAAACTGGATGCGGCTGAATTTCGCCTGGACCGCCTGCGAAAGAGATTTAATCGTGAGCGTTTTTGCCAAACCGGGAACGCCCTCAAGCAGTATATGGCCATTGGTAAGCAGGCCAATCAGCAAGCGGTCGAGCATCTGGTTCTGCCCGATAATTATCCTTCCAACCTCCTGTTTCAACCGGTCGATAAACCCGCTCTGGTTGTTTATCTTTTCATTAAGTTCGCGAATGTCGTTGGCTGTAAGCACCATATATATTTGTTATTCGTGCAAAATACGAAAGGAGAAGCAAGTTACGGGTCTACTTAATAAAAGGTTATTTATGGCGGATTACGCTCTGCTGACACAATAAATCCGCCTAACGAAAGTTATCATGTATTAGTATTCACAAACCGAAGGTTACCCCTTCAATTACAAAAAGTAAATATATATTATGAAAAAAGCTATTCTTATAGCGACAGGAACGATTTTATTGGGTATCGCCGCCTGTAAAAAAAAGAGTGATGACCCCGTTTCCCCTTCCCAGATACTTTCAAACACCTGGAACTACGACACAGCGGCTTTTGATACAAACAAGGATGGCGTGGCTGATCAACCCCTGGGCGCGCTCGAACAGGAATGCGACACGGACAATACCTTTACGTTTAACGCTGACGGCACTGGCGTCGCCGACGAAGGAGCAAGTAAATGTGACGACAGCGACCCACAGCAAACGAATTTTGGCTGGAGCCTCAAGAGTGATTCAGTTATGTCAATCACCGGGGACATTGTTGAACAGCTGAAAGGGGATGCCAACATCCTCGAATTGTCAACTACCACGCTGCGTTTGTCAAAGGCTATTGACCTTACTACACCGATTCCCTTCAAAGCAAACCTGATTATTACACTGAAGAGATAACGTTCATTCACGTCAGAATTTCACGCAAAGCCGCAAAGCAGCCTGCGGCTGACGCGAAGGCACAAAGAAAATACAGGTAACCTTCGCGGCTTTGCGCTTTCTTTGCGTGAAATCCTTATACCCCGCGGCTTTGCGCTTTCTTTGCGCCTTTGCGTGAAAAAATTTTTAAAGATTTAACTTTTCTTTTTTACAGGAATTCATCTCTCCACAACTCCCAACATTACAATTATTTGCGTTGGACATAAAATCCTGCGATTAAGTCTTCTCTCAACATCTACAGTCTATTATTTTGGTAGGATACCGGTTTTGAAATAATATTGCATTTCAAAGCAGTCAAGTCATAATCCAAATTCAATAGAAATGAGAAAGCTCGACAATTTTCTTTCGCCACCCGGATATGCTTTACCCGCCACTAGCGGCCTCGCATCAGCATGCCGCTGTTGTTTCTGATCTTCACTTTTCACTGCTCCTTATTTCAATCTTGCCAGATTTTTTTTAACTGACAGCGATGTCATCAACCCCGCTATTCTTTCAGGCTTCGATGCCTGAATAAAAATTTATATATGACCAAACTACATCTCATAGCAGCCTTGCTACTGCTTCCTGTCCTCATCAATGCGCAAAACATTACCGGCACCGTTAGATCCGCAGGAACCGGTCAGTTTCTGGAAAATGTGACCATTCAGGATCTCAAAGGAAAGAAATCGATCTTGTCTCAACCCAATGGTCAGTTCAGTCTGAACCTCGTTCCCGGAAACACCGTGGTCTTTTCCTACACTGGTTATGTAACAAAAGAAGTTCTCAGCGACTCCCTGCTGAGAAATGCAGTCGTAATACTCAGCCCTGCAGAAAATTCTCTTGATGCGGTTGTCATCACGGCCCTGGGTATTTCAAAACGCAAAAAATCGTTAGGCTATGCCACCCAGGAATTGAAGTATGACGACATCGCTCAGGCAAAAGAAACCAATATCGTCAATTCGCTCGCGGGCAAGGTTGCCGGGGTGCGCATCACCAACACCCAGGGAGACATGGGCTCATCACGAATTGTGATAAGAGGCGAGACTTCTATTTCGGGAAATAATCAACCATTGTTCATCGTGGATGGAATACCAGTAGACAACAGCCAGATACTGGGCACAAACGGCTCGCGTGATTTCCGGAACGCCATATCCGATATCAATCCCGAAGACATCGATAATATCAGCGTGCTCAAAGGGCCCAATGCCGCAGCGTTGTATGGATCGCGCGCGGCACACGGCGTCATTATCATAACTACAAAAACCGGCAGGGACAAGAAGGGGATCGGCATCACCGTCAATTCTAACACAACCTTCTCGCGTCTACAAGTGTTGCCCGACTACCAGAATACTTTCGGCCAGGGTGCCGACGGACAATTCAGTTATGTAGACGGAAAGGGAGGGGGCACCAACGATGGAGTTGATGAAAGCTGGGGACCCAGGCTGGATGGCCAGCTGATTCCGCAATTCAATTCAAACGGCACCCCGGTTCCCTTCATTGCACATCCAAACAATGTGCGGGATTATTTTCGCGGCGGCGTCACCTACAGCAATGGTATTTCACTGTCCGGGTTTAACGACAAATCCGACTATCGTTTGTCCTTCAATAATGAAAAGCAGTTTGGTGTGATCCCAAACAGCCGTGCCGGGAAGAACAACCTCGCCTTTAATGCCAACTACAATATCACCGACAAGCTCAAAGTTGGCTTCAGCGCGGATTACATCGATCAGAACGCGCCTAATCTGCCAGGCTCGGGTGGGAAGCGGTCGACAAGCACCATGCTTCAGTTCACCTGGTTTGGCCGCCAGGTAGATATTGACCAGCTTCGCAACTACAAGGACGCTGATGGCAACACATTTAACTGGAACAACAGCTATTACAGCAATCCATTCTGGGTGGCTTACGAGAACACCGTAAGTCAGCGGCGTAATCGTATACTGGGAACCGTCAACCTGAATTACAATATCTCCAAGGGTCTTGACTTCAACATCAGGTCGGGAACTGATTATTACCACGACAAGAGAAAGATCAGGATCGCCTATGGCACAAATGGAACTCCATTCGGCTCTTACGAAGAGGATGCCTACACAGTGAACGAGAACAACACGGAAGCAACCTTGCGTTACAACAAGCCAATCAATTCCGACTTCACACTGGACGTGCTGGCGGGAACAAATCTTCGCAACAAAACCTATGAGCAAAACGACCAGAAAGCTCCGAGGCTGGCCGTGGCAGATGTGTACACGCTGAATAATTCCCGCGATCCGCTTATCTCCTCCGGGTATTCTTCAAAACTCAAGACCTGGAGCATATTCGGATCAGCACAGCTGGGTTTCCGCAACTTTGCTTTTCTTAACCTTACTGCAAGGAATGACTGGTCTTCAACACTGCCGGTAGAACATCTTTCTTATTTCTACCCTTCGGTGAATGGCACTTTTGTTTTCAGCGAGGCCTTCCATATTCAAAGTGATGTGCTCAGCTTTGCCAAAGTAAGAGGCGGATGGTCGAAAGTAGGGAGTGATGCAGACCCATACAGTCTCGTGAATACCTATAATTTTGATGCGCCTTTTCAGGGAAACCCTCAGCTCATCTCCTCAGGCATAGACCTAAATGAGAACCTGAAATCAGAAAGCACCAATTCCACAGAATTTGGTATCGAGGCCGGGCTCTTTAAAAACCGGGTGAGACTTGATCTGAGTTTCTATAATACAAACAGTATCGACCAGATCCTTAAAGTAGATGTGACGGCTTCCTCCGGCTATACGCAGAAATTGCTGAATGCCGGCAAAATAAATAATAAAGGTGTGGAAGTCCAACTGGACCTCACACCGGTTAAAACCGGATTGTTCCAATGGGATGTCAATCTGAACTATGCGGCCAATCGCAGCAAGGTGGTTGTGCTCGATTATGAAAAACGCCTGCAGAACTATGTTCTTGGTTCGGATGGCACGGTGCAGGTGGTCGCCACTGTTGGCCAGGCATACGGCGCCCTCTTCGGCAATGCTTATCTCCGCGATGCGGCGGGTAATATCGTGATCAGCAGCGATGGGCTGCCACAAGCAGATCCAAACAAAAAGATCCTTGGTAAATACACTCCCGACTGGATCGGAGGCGTCAACAACAGCTTTTCATATAAAGGAATTAACCTTTCATTCCTTATAGATGCCAGTATCGGAGGCTCACTTTATTCAGGAACAAATGCCACCGGCACTTACACCGGTGTGCTCGCCTCTACGATGCCAGGCAGGGACGCAGCTAATGGTGGTCTCTCATATTATTATCCGGGTAACGACAATGCACAGCTGCCCGTCGCGGGTGAGGCTCCTGCAGGCATAGCCTCCCACGACGATGGAATCATCGCCACAGGGGTAACCTCGGATGGAAAGACAAATACCCAGATTATCCCGGCCTCGCAGTATTACAAGGCTCAATATGATATTGACGAACAATTCATCTATAAGGCTGATTATGTCAAATTCCGCGAATTGAGACTTGGCTATTCCCTTCCTTCTGCGTGGATAAGAAAGGCGGGCCTTGCCGGTGCCACGATTGCCCTCGTTGGCCGCAATCTCTGGATTATATACAAGGACGTTCCCAATATCGATCCGGAGACCGCTTTTACTAACGGAAATGCACAGGGTCTTGAAGACCTCGGATTGCCTACTGTAAGAAGTTTCGGTGTTAACCTCAATCTTAAATTTTAAATTCCCCGGCAATGACCAGATATCGTTTTTTCTTCCTGATCGCCATACTTGTATTGACTACAGCTTCATGCAAAAAACAACTGGAAGACATCAATAAAAATCCCAATGCCGCGGAGAATCCACAACCGGATTACCTGCTTACCGCGGCTGAAAAAAAATCCGCGGACCTGTACTGGGGCGCGGAAAATAATTTCGATGCCTCGCTGCTGATCGTTCAGCAATGGGCGAAAATCCAGTATACCGATCCCGACAGGTATATTTTTACAAATAGCAGTTTCAGTTCGCTCTGGACAAATGCGTACTCACAGAGCATCACCAATCTGAATGAGATTATCAACCTGCCGGATACGAAGGCAAATCCGAATTATAAGAATGTGGCCGTAATTCTTCGTTCCTGGGTATTTCAGCTGCTTACTGACGCCTATGGAAGTATTCCTTACACACAGGCGGGACAGATCGACTCTACGCTGACTCCTCAGTATGACGACCAGAAGACGGTGTACGAAGGATTGCTGACCGAATTGGAAAATGCCGGGACGGCCCTTGATCCCAATGGCGAGGCTGTCACCGGCGACGCGATCTATGACGGCGACATCCAGAAATGGAAGCACTTCGCGAATTCCCTTCGTTTACGCATCGCCTTTCGCATCGCAGACCGGGAACCCGAAATCGCCGGTCCCATCATTGCGGAAATCCTGGGCAGCGGTGAGACCATCAATTCAAATGATGAAACAACCCAGCTGATCTATGCTGATGCGCCGCAGCACAATCCAGCGAGTGCATGGTTCGACACCCGTGATGACTACCGGATCTCGAAAACAATTGTAGACCGGCTTCATGATCTGAGTGATCCCAGGCTGCCTGTCTATGCAAGTAAACCGACTGACAACAGCGTCACAGATTATGTCGGCGTGCCCAATGGACTCACGGTTACGGATGCCAGCAACCTTGGTTTTGCCAAAACATCCAAACCCGGTGCTTATTTCCTGGCCCCCCACGCTCCGGCCGTAATTTTCAGTTATGCCGAAGAGTTGTTCTATGAAGCGGAAGCCGCAGCGCGGGGATTTATTACGGGTGATGCGGAGGCCCTTTACAACCAGGCCATCACTGCCTCGTTGAACCAGTACGGCATATCGGATCAGACAGCTATTGCAAATTATCTTGGTCAGGCCGCGGTGAAATATGATCCGTCGAACTACCGTAAATCTATAGGCGAACAAAAATGGATCGCGCTTTTCGGATCCGGACTGGAATCCCTCGCTGAATGGAGAAGACTGGATTATCCTGTACTGGAACCCGGCAACGCGGCTGTCCTGGAAGGAAACATTCCGGTAAGATTCCTCTATCCCGGAACTGAGCAGTCGCTGAATGGTAACAACTACCAGCAGGCGGTCGCCAAACAGGGGGCGGACCTGCTGACGACTAAATTATGGTTTGATGTTGAATAGAAATACCGCGCTACGATAGATATTTCCCGACAATAGGCATTCTTCGTCCGACACCGAAGGCCTTGCTGCTTATGCGGATGATCGGACAAAACTGGTTGCGTTTGTACTCATTGGTATTAACCAACTTGAGTATCCTGGCAACAAGGGCTTCATTGATGCCCATTGCGATGATCTCGCGCGGCCCCTGTCGCTTTTCAATATACTGATACAATACCTTATCAAGAAGGCTGTAGTCGGGCAGGCTGTCGGTGTCCACCTGTCCGGGGCGCAGTTCAGCCGATGGGGGTTTCGCAAGAATATTAGCAGGAATCAGCTCTCTCGTTTTATTAATATATGACGCCAGTGCAAATACCTGCATCTTGTAAACATCACCAAGCACGCTGAGTCCCCCGGCCATGTCTCCATAAAGCGTTCCATACCCCGTAGCCAACTCGCTCTTATTGGAAGTGTTGAGCAATATGTAACCGAATTTATTCGCAAGCGCCATCAACAAATTGCCTCTTGAGCGACTTTGAAGATTTTCTTCGGCAACGTTGAAAGGCAGGTCTTTGAATACCGGCTTCAATGTGGCGATAAAACTGTCATAGATTTCTTTAATAGGGATGATGTCATATGGGTTGCCCAGGTTCTTGCTGAGTTGTTCCGCGTCGCTCACCGAATGACCTGTTGAATATACAGAGGGCATGAGTACGGCCCGCACATTTTCGGCCCCAAGTGCTTCAACGGCCAGTGCGATGGTCACCGCACTGTCTATTCCTCCTGAAGAACCAACGATGGCCCTGGTGAAGTTCATCTTGGTAAAATAATCACGGATACCCAGCAACAACGCGTTATGGATCTGTGCGATATTATCTTCCCTGGTAAGAAAACCGATGATCTTTTCAGGATCCTGAACCCTGGCCACTCTCATCTCCTTGTCCAGTTGCTGAATTTCGACGGTCTTGTTCTCATTATGTTTATTGGCCCTGCCCTTCGTCAGTTCTGACAGTTCCACCGTACCAAAATCTTCTTCGAAATATTTCATCGTGAGCGCCTTCTCGCCGTTCTTATCGAAAACGAGACTGCCGCCATCAAAGATGATCTCTGTTTGCGATCCCACCGTATTGCAGTAGATCATCGGAATGCCATACTTCAACACGTTTGCCCGGATTACTTCCTCCCGGTCATCGTCGTGATCATAGTCAAATGGTGAAGCGGAGATGTTGATCATGATATCCGGGTGCTGGCCAATCAGCTGGTCCATCGGGGCAGAGCGGTACAAAGGATTGTCACTAAGGTTCCAGAGATCCTCGCAAATGGTCAGCGCTATTCGAGTACCCCTGAAGGTTATCACCTGCCATTCAAAAGCCGGTTCAAAGTACCGGTATTCATCAAAAACATCATAGGTAGGTAAAAGGGTCTTTCGCGCGATGCCCTGTACGCGGCCTTCATAGAGCAGCCAGGCAGCATTGAAAAGATCCTTGCCTTCCGGAGACGAATTCCTCTCGGGAGCTCCTACTATCACTCCAATCCCCGGCGCATGGTTTTTTATCAGTTCAACCGCGTTATAGGATTGCCTGATGAAATCATTGAACTCCAGGAAGTCCCTTGGAGGATACCCACAAACACAGAGTTCGGAGAACACGACCAGGTCGGCTCCCTCTTTCACTGCAGCATCGATGCCCCTGATAATTTTCTCAACATTCGACTTGAAATTTCCAATATGATAATTCTGTTGTGCCAGCGCGATCTTCATACCCCAAATTTCGTACTTTTCAAAAATGAAACCGGTTTCTTTTATCCTCTTATCCTTCCTTGTTCTTCTGATTTCCTGCGGTGATAAAAAAGGACCGGACCTTACGGGTATCAAGGTGCAGCTTCAAACAGAGAGATTTGAAAAAGCTCTCTTTGCGATCGACACCAACAACCTCTCGCGTTCCCTCGATGAACTCTATAACCGCTATCCCGGTTTTTTTAAGGACTATACAACCAACATCCTTGGCCTACCCCCTGTTAACGATTCGGGAATACAAACCATGAAGGTGTTCAGGCAGTTCCTGAGCGACTATCGTTCCGTGTATGATTCGGTAAACAAACTGATTCCCGATATTTCGAGGGAGGAGGAACAGATTGTGACTGGCCTCAAACACGTAAAATATTATTTCCCTTCTTACAAACTTCCTTCGAGACTCATCACTTTCATTGGACCCATGGATGCTTTTTTCCAGGGATCAACCGGCGGTTATGGCGATGTAATTACCCAGGACGCTCTGGCAGTGGGATTACAACTGCACCTGGGCAGCAGATTTTCGATGTACAACACGGAGATGGGCCTTGCTCTTTTTCCCGCCTATGTATCTCGTAAGTTCAGCAGGGAATACATACCGGTTAACTGCATTAAGAATATTATTGATGACCTCTACCCGGATCAGAGCGCCGACAAGGCGCTGATCGAACAAATGATTGAAAAGGGAAAACGGATCTACCTGGCCGACCTGTTACTACCCGACCTCGGTGACACACTGAAGATCGGTTACAGTGACAAACAACTAAAGGGTTGTTACACCAACGAAGGGCTGATCTGGAATAATTTTGTCACCAACGGACTGGTGTACAACAATGATCCTTCTATTATCAAGAATTATATCGGCGATGCACCGAATACCCCCGAATTCGGAGAAGGCGCACCCGGTTATATCGGGTTATTCGTTGGCTGGCAGATTGTAAAAAAATACATGAGCAGTCATGAAGATCTTTCACCAGACAGCCTGATGAAAATGGATGCAAAAAAACTCTTCGAAGAAAGCCGGTACCGTCCTAAATAGTTGGAAGCACTGCCATGGCCGGAGTATGTGTGACGGGTTTTTTGCCCAACTGACGCATCATCCTGAAGTGTGAGGCAACGGCGCCACTCATCGAATCGTAAACATTGTAGGGGAGTGCGTGTTTTTCGCAAACCTGTTCAACGATCTTGCTGATGGCTGGATAATGAACGTGGCTAACACGGGGAAACAAATGGTGTTCTACCTGGTAATTCAAACCACCCACAAACCAGGAGATCATCCTATTGCCCGGAGCAAAATTAGCGGTAGTCTTCACCTGGTGAATGGCCCACTCATTTTCAATCAGTGTGGGGTTGATGCCTGCGACCTCAAATTCTGTGTGTTCGACCACATGAGCCAGCTGAAATACCAGCGCAAGTGTGAGACCCAGCATTACGTGCATAGAAGCAAAGCCAATGGCCCAGGGACCCCAGCCGACGAAGGATACAGGGACTACTATATAAAAGAGGACATATAAAACCTTACTGAGCCAGAAAACGAGGTGTTCATTCGAACTCATTTTCTGTAAGGGTGTAGCAAATACCTTCTTTGTAAAATACTTCGTGAAATCCATGATGAAAACCCAGGCAAAGGAAGAAATGGCATAAACCAGCACCACATAAAAATGCTGGAACCTGTGGGCAGGAAACCATTTTTGCGTATTACACTGGCGCATCACCGGGCTTTTTGCGATATCATCATCAATTCCATCGACATTGGTATAAGTATGATGGACGATATTATGTTTGAATTTCCAGATAAAAGCATTGCCTCCCAATGCATTCAGAGACAGCCCAAGGGTGTCGTTTACCCATTTCCTGCTGGAGTAACTGCCATGACAGGCGTCATGCATGATGTTGAAACCAATACCGGCAAGAACGAAACCAAAGAGACCGCTGAGGGCCACACCCGCCAAAACGGGCAGGGAAACGGTTAATAGAACGATGTATAAAACGACGGCAATAGGAACCAGTGTCATCGTTTTAAGAAAAAGCGAAAAATTTCCAGTTTTTTTGATCTTATTTTCATTAAAATACTGGTCTACGCCGCATTTTAAGTCATTAAAGAACGCTTTATCGCCGTTCTTGAAAGTTACTTTAGCCATTGTAGCTAAGATATACGAATACAGTCAGGAAACGCTGCATGGACTCTGTTAAAATTCTAAAATTACATGGAAACACTAATTGTTTTCCCAAGGGTCAAACACGCACCTTGGATTTGATTAGGTTTCTGGCGGCAATCATTTGATCATGATCAATGAAGGAATCAGTCGGAACGAGAAAAAATGAGCGGGAATCGAAATAAAGATGAAAAAAATTAGGGCTTTCCACGAATTTACTGAATGACTTCCACGGCCAGCTTTTTTCTCCATTTTCCGTTCGAAGCGTCACCATTTCTTCTGCAAAATCCAAACTGAAATGATCCTGGAAGGTATGGGAGCGCTTGTAGATGTTTTGTGGCAGCAGCCGCCAGAAGATTAACATGAGGAGAAACCAAAGCACCGAAAATAAGAGAAAAGACAGGGGTTGAATGATCTTGAAATAAAGGAGTACAGCCGAGAAGATGGCGAAAATATTAACCAGTATCAGGAGGATCTTGATTTCCGGCCTACTGAGAAAATGGTAGCGCAGGCCCTGGATAACCTGCTTCTTGTCGTATGAGAATTCAATCGTCATTTCTGCAAGATAATCGTTCAGGTCACAAAAAAACTTAGCATCATCGCCGGAAAGGGAAAATTTTTGGGGTAAAAAACAAACCACCCGCAGTTGCAGGTGGTCCATATGTATTTGTACCGTCCAAAGTCGAGTCTATTCTCCTGAGGCTCAACTGCAACCCATACTATTGCCGCAGTTCAGGCATTTATAACAGGTGCCGCTCCTGATGGTGATATGGCCGCAGGTATTACAGGCAGGGGCATCACTTTGCATGCTTTTGGCAGCAGCATTCACGGCATCCATGTTGGCAAGATCCGGTTTCGGGGGATTGCTCTTTTTTGATTGTTTTCCATCAGGGCCAGGTTTTGATTCCTGAGATGGTCTTGGTTCCTGACCTGGTTTCGACACAGGTCCAAGGATCCTGATATCACTGAGTTCAGGAGTGGAGGGGGCGATGGATGATCCCGACTCGTCCCATTCCTCTTCACCCGTATTCATCACTTCCGGTTTGTCCAGCACATGCACCAGGTCGTTCGGCCCAGATATTCATAAGCCAGTGCACGGAAAATAAAATCGACGATCGAGGTAGTGGTCTTGATATTCGGATGTTCTACCATTCCGGCTGGTTCAAACCGGGTAAATACAAATTTCTCTACAAACTCTTCCAGTGGCACGCCATATTGCAAACCAATGGAAATGGAGATTGCAAAACAGTTCAGCATGCTGCGCATGGTGGCGCCTTCCTTCGCCATGTCGATGAATATCTCACCTACTGTTCCATCGCTGTATTCGCCTGTTCGAAGAAACAGCGCCTGTCCATTGATTTTGGCTTTCTGTGTAAAGCCCCTGCGTTTGGCAGGAAGTGTCCTGCGTTCAACGATGCTTGCCAGCTGTCGTTTCAGTTTGGTATCGGGTGAAGATTGTACTCGTTTCTGTACTTCTTCCAGCAACTCTTCCACAGTAAGTTTGCCCAGGTCAACGATATTCGATTCCGCTGGCTGTCTGGTGCTTCTGTACTCTGCTTCGGCTTCTGCACTTCGGCTCTTCAGTCTTCTTTTTCTTATCGCTTTTATTGCTTAGCGGCTGGGACAATTTTGAACCATCGCGGTATAGAGCACAGGCTTTCAATCCCAGCTGCCAGCTTAGCAAATAAGCATCTGCAATCTCTTCCACAGTTGCTTCATTGGGCAGGTTGATGGTTTTGGAAATAGCGCCGCTGATGAAAGGCTGTGCAGCAGCCATCATACGGATATGGCCATGCGCATGGATAAAGCGCTCGCCTTTCTTGCCGCATTTGTTGGCACAGTCAAAAACGGGCAGGTGTTCGTCTTTCAGATGCGGAGCTCCTTCAACCGTCATGGTGCCGCATACATAATCATTTGCTGCTTCTATTTGTTCATCGGTGAATCCAAGTGCTTCCAGCAGGCTCCATTCGAAATTGAAATATTGTTCGGGCTTGAAATCCAAGACGTTGCAGACATTCTTCACCGAGGTTGTATACATTGAATACAAATCCGATCTCAAAAGCGGATCCAACTGCTGCATCCAGTTTTTTGATCTCTTCGGCAATAAATCCTTTTTCACTCAGTGTCTGATGATTGATATACGGAGCGCCGGCAAATGTTCCGGATCCTACTGCATATTTAATAATGGCATCCATTTCTTTTTCGCTATATCTCAGATTCTTTAATGCTGCAGGAACAGATTGGTTGATGATCTTGAAATAACCGCCACCGGTTAGTTTTTTAAATTTCACCAGTGCAAAATCAGGTTCAACACCGGTAGTATCGCAATCCATTACCAGGCCGATCGTGCCTGTTGGTGCAATTACAGTTGTCTGTGCATTGCGGTAACCATATTTCTCTCCCAGCTGCACCGCATCATCCCAGGCTTTGGTGGCAGCTTTCAGCAAATAATCGGGGCAATATTGTGCTTTGATTCCTTGTGGTTTTAATTCCGAGATTTTCATATTCATCGGCATCATATGCAGCCAGCCGGTGATTGCGCATTACACGCAGCATATGCTTCCTTGTTTTCTTCATACCGCGGGAATGCGCCCAGAACGCCGGCCATTTCTGCAGAAGTTTTATAAGCAATACCGGTCATGATCGCTGTGATCGCACCTGCAATGCCTCGTGCTTCTTCGCTGTCGTAAGGAATGCCGCTTACCATCAGCATGGAGCCGAGGTTGGCATAACCCAGACCGAGTGTTCGGTATTCATAACTAAAGCTGCGCCACTTCTTTTGAAGGAAACTGCGCCATCAGCACAGATATTTCCAGTACGGCTGTCCATAACCGGCAAGTGTATTCAAAACCTTCTACATCGAATGTGTTGGTCTCTTCGTCAAAGAAGCGGCGAAGGTTGACTGATGCAAGGTTACAGGCTGTATTGTCGAGGAACATGTACTCGCTGCAGGGGTTGGAAGCCCGGATCCGACCACCTTCGGGGCAGGTATGCCATTCATTGATGGTGGTATTGTATTGGGTACCCGGATCGGCACAACGCCATGCTGCATAAGAAATCTGGTTCCAGACTTCTTTGGCGGGAATTTTTTTCATCACCCTGCCATCAGTTCTTGCCTTCAATTCCCAGTCTTCATCTTTTTCTAGTTTTTCAAAAAATTCATTTGGTATGCGTACGGAATTGTTTGAGTTCTGACCGGTTACTGTTTTGTAAGCTTCTCCTTCATAATCGCTCGGATAACCTGCAGCGATCAAGGCGCCTACTTTCTTTTCTTCTTCCACTTTCCAGTTGATGAAATCCATCGATCTCGGGATGATCCAGGTCGAGGCAAACCATTTTGGCTGCACGGCGGGTTGTGCCACCGCTTTTGATAGCGCCTGCAGCACGGTCACCGATTTTCAGAAAGCTCATCAAGCCGCTGGATGTACCACCACCGCTTAGCTTTTCGCCTTCGCCACGGATGTTGGAAAAATTTGTTCCTACACCGGAACCATATTTGAATATCCTTGCTTCACGAACCCAGAGGTCCATGATGCCACCATCATTCACCAGGTCATCATCCACACTTAGGATAAAACAGGCATGTGGCTGCGGACGTTCGTAAGCAGAAGTTGATTTTTTCAATTGACCATCAGCTGGATCAACATAATAATGGCCCTGTGGTTTTCCTTTGATGCCATAGCTTTCATACAAGCCGGTATTAAACCATTGCGGGCTGTTGGGCGCACAGGCCTGGTTCAAGAATGCTATACACCAGTTCTTCATAAAAAACCGTGGCATCTTTTTCGGTATGCGAAATAGCCATATCGTTCGCCCCATACTTTCCAGCAATTGGCCAGGCGGTGAGCTACCTGTTTTACGGATGTTTCTCTGCCCAGTGATGCCATCAGGCTGAGGAACGCCGGCTTTTCGGAAATATTTCTGGGCAAGAATATCAGTTGCAATCTGGCTCCATTGTTTTGGCACTTCCACATTGTTCATTTCAAATACCATCTCACCGCTCGGATTGCGGATCACCGAAGTGCGGTAATCATATTCAAACTGATCAAATACAGAAATATCATCCTTTGTAAAACGGCGGGGGAATGGCAATCCTTTCGGCGTGTTTTCACTGCTTTTCATAGTCAGACCTTTTAAGTATTATTAGGGGTGTATTGTTAGGGGTGGCAGCAATTTAAGTAATAGTGCGACGACGAAAATATTCTTGTGTATGGGATTTTTCACCAGGTAAATATTAACAGCTTGTGGAAAAGCAACCGGCCTGGTAATAACCCTTAGTATAATTACAAAAATGTGGCCAAAGCTGTACAATCTGTCACGGTGGCGGACTTTGCATAATTGCCTGAACACTATTGGCCGGCAGCCCTTTTGTGTTTGCCGAGTCTCGAAAACTTTCTGCATTTTTGCAGCTATCAACAGCGTTCACCAACCGTGTTTACATGACGAATAGCGTCTATCAATCCATACTGGCCAGAAAAAGATCATCCAAAAAATCGTTTGCGGTACTCGTAGATCCAGATAAGGTTAAACTATCTGATGTTGACCGCATTACGAGAATGGCGGTGGATGCAAATGTCGACTATCTCTTTGTTGGTGGCAGCCTTGTCATCAGCAATCAGCTCGATGAAGTGGTCATCCGGATCAAGAAGCACTGTGACATTCCCGTGATACTATTTCCGGGTAGCCCCACGCAGATCTCGCGGTTTGCCGATGCCCTGCTTTATCTGTCCCTCATCTCAGGAAGAAATGCTGACCTGTTGATCGGACAGCATGTGATCTCAGCGCCGGCTGTCCGGCAAAGTGGGATTGAAATCATGTCAACAGGTTATATGGTGATCGACGGCGGTGCGCCGACTACCGTGTCTTACATAAGCAACGCCCAACCCATACCCGCAGACAAGAATGAGATTGCGCTCTGCACTGCCATGGCTGGAGAAATGCTGGGACTCAGCCTGATTTATATGGATGCGGGAAGCGGAGCCAGAAGGCCCGTCAGCCAGTCAATGATTTCCGCGGTTGCTGCGCGAGTGGAAGTGCCGCTGATCGTAGGGGGAGGAATAAATTCCCCGGAGCTGGCCTATCTAAATTGCCGTGCGGGCGCTGATCTCATCGTAGTAGGCACCGCTATTGAGAATGACCCGGCGCTGATCCGCGAAATGAGTGCCTCCGTACATGGGGTGCCCGTTTTTTAAAAAAATTCACAAAACCTTACTGAAAAATATATTTACTTTGCGTGGCTAAATGTTTTACTCAAGCAATAGCCATTTGTGAAATGCAAAAAAAACCTGAAAATATCATCGCTGCAGCCACCGAAGCTACCTGCATGCGTAGGGTTTTCCCTGTACAGTCCTGTGCAGTTTTTTTACTAGCCCGGTTCCCGTTAGGGTACGACGTTGATACCTCCCCATCATGACAGTCGTGCCATTTGCCTCTCTGCTTTAATTCAGCAGCGGATGGCGATCATTTATCATTTCACCTTTACACAATGAATCAGGACCAGGAATTTCAAATTATTATAGCGGATCAAACGCATGAAAGCTTTGCAGAGATCATCTGCGATGAGATGGCCTCTTCTGCCAAAGCCCGGGAACGGGCATCGCCAAAAGAAGCCCTGACTATATCAAAGAGAAAATGCGGGAAGGCAAAGCCGTGATCGCATTTAACAAAGATGGCATCTGGGCAGGTTTCTGCTATATCGAAACATGGAGCCATGGCGACTATGTGGCCAACTCCGGACTGATCGTGGCCCCTGCGTTCAGAAAAGGCGGCCTCGCCAAAGAGATCAAGAAAAAGATCTTCGAACTTAGCAGAAAAAAATATCCTGAAGCCAAAATCTTCGGACTCACTACCGGACTGGCGGTAATGAAGATCAATTCCGAACTGGGCTACGAACCCGTTACCTATTCCGAACTTACCCAGGATGATGCATTCTGGAACGGTTGTAAAAGCTGCGTCAACTACGACATCCTTATGAGAAGGAAAGAAAGAACTGCATGTGCACAGCCATGCTTTATGATCCCAAGGATCATTTCGAGCCTGCCGAAACCAGAGAGGATTTTCAGACAGCATTCAAAGTTGTATGAACGCTTCATGCGTATCAAACAATGGAAGCTGCTCAAGCCTTTTCTCAAGAAAAGCACCCAGCCGACAAAGGCCAAGGGCAAGTCCTTACTTCAGGCCTTTTTCCAACTGTAGTGTTCCAGTATTTCTCATAAGAAAAATCAAAGCATGTCTGCAAAAAAAGTTGTCTTAGGTTTCAGCGGTGGCCTCGACACATCCTATTGTGTAAAATACCTCCACGACGACCTGGGATATGAAGTTCACAGTATCACTGTTAATACCGGTGGGTTCAGCCATGCCGAGATCAAACAGATCGAAGAGCACGCTTATAAGCTCGGCGTGAAAACGTCATGTAACCATCAATGCGGTAAGCACTTATTACGATTCAATCATCAAGTACCTGATTTTTGGAAATGTGTCTGAAGAACAACACCTATCCGTTAAGTGTAAGCGCAGAACGGCTCAGCCAGGCCCTTCACATCGCCGATCATGTGAAGGAACTAAACGCCGCGGCCGTTGCTCATGGCAGCACCGGCGCGGGTAACGACCAGGTACGGTTTGACATGATCTTCAATATCATGATCCCCGGTATTGACATTCTCACTCCCATCCGCGACCTGCAGCTCAGCCGGGAGCAGGAGATCGATTATCTAAAGGAAAAGGGCGTGAAATGAATTTCCCAAAGCCATGTATTCTATCAATAAAGGATTGTGGGGTACAAGCGTTGGTGGTAAAGAAACGCTTTCATCCAGAGGCATGCTCCCTGAAGAAGCATGGCCCACACAGCTTACCAACAATGGCACAGAAGAAGTAAAACTTCATTTTGAACATGGCGAACTGAAAAAAGTTAATCAACACAGCTTCCATCATCCAGCGGAAGCGATTCAATACCTGCAATCTATCGCCGGGGCCTATGCGATCGGCAGAGATATTCATGTGGGTGATACCATCATTGGTATAAAAGGAAGAGTGGGATTTGAAGCAGCAGCCCCCATGGTGATCATCAAAGCGCATCATGCGCTGGAAAAACATGTGCTCACCAAATGGCAGCTTAGCTGGAAAGACCAGCTTGCGCAGTTCTATGGCAACTGGCTCCATGAGGGACAGATCCTGGATCCGGTGATGCGCGACATTGAAACCTACCTCGAAGCTTCGCAAAGAAATGTCACCGGGGATGTTTTTGTACAGTTGATGCCCTATCGATTCACGATTACGGGTATCGAATCGCCGTTATGATCTGATGAGCAGCAAGTTTGGAAAATATGGTGAAATGAATACGGGATGGTCGGGCGAGGATGTTAGGGGCTTCAGTAAGATATTCGGAAATCAGACGATGATCTATCACCAGGTAAAAGAAGAATGCTAATGGCAAGGTTTAGGGTAGGCATAGCAGGTGCAGCTGGTTATACAGGTGGGGAACTGATCAGGATTCTGATAAACCACCCGCAGGTGGAGATCAGTTTCGCACACAGCAACAGCAACAGTGGTAACCTGGTTAGCTCAGTTCATGGCGATCTTGCCGGAGAAACAGACCTGAAGTTTGCCGGTGAATTCACCCAGGACATAGATGTCCTGTTCCTTTGTGTGGGTCATGGCGAAGCAAAGAAGTTTCTTGATCAGCAGTCTTTCGACCAGCGAATCCGGATCATTGACCTTTCACAGGACTTCAGAATAAAGAAAAATTCGACTTTCCAGGGAAGGGAATTTGTATATGGCCTTCCCGAACTCAACAGGGAGCAGATCCGCAAGGCGCGAAACATTGCCAACCCGGGTTGCTTTGCCAGCTCCATAGAGCTGGGACTGCTTCCACTCGCCAAAGCAGGGCTGCTGACCGAGGTGTACTCAACCGGCATCACCGGATCTACCGGTGCCGGACAGTCGTTTTCTGCCTCCTCCCATTTCTCGTGGAGGTCAAATAATATACAGGCCTATAAAACTCTGACCCACCAGCACCTTCATGAAATTCATCAGACCCTCGACAGCCTGCAGCCGGGTTTTTCCGACAAGGACATGCCGCTGAGTTTTGTGCCCTGGCGCGGCGACTTCACCAGGGGCATCTTCATCAGCTCGCAGTTGCGAACCGACCTTTCGGCTGAAGAACTTCATACTTTGTACAATGATTATTTCCACGATCAACCATTCGTGCATATCAGCCCAACCCCAATTTTTCTAAAACAGGTGGTCAACACCAATAAATGCCTGATCCAGCTGGAAAAAGTGGGAACGAAGCTGGTCATCCATTCTGTTCTCGACAACCTCCTGAAAGGAGCCTCCGGACAGGCGGTGCAGAATATGAACCTCATGCTTGGCCTGGAAGAAACCGTGGGACTGAAACTGAAGGCAAACGCTTTTTAATAACAAACGAATTAAGTCATGAATCTTATTCGACGTTTATCCGCTCAATAACATAACCATTACCAAAGGCAGAGGATCATATGTGTGGGACGAACAGGGCCAGCAATACCTCGATCTGTATGGTGGCCACGCGGTCATCTCTATCGGTCATACCCATCCGCACTATGTTGAACGGCTTACCACACAACTCAATCAGGTTGGGTTCTATTCCAACTCAGTAAAGATTCCGCTGCAGCAGGAACTGGCCACTAAACTTGGTCAGGTCAGCGGAAAGACCGACTACCAGCTTTTCCTTTGTAACTCAGGCGCTGAGGCGAATGAAAATGCCCTGAAGCTCGCCTCTTTTTATAACGGACGCAAAAAGGTCATCGCATTTAGCAAATCATTTCACGGAAGAACCTCACTCGCTGTGGCCGCCACCGACAATCCAGCCATCATCGCGCCGGTGAACGAGACCGACAACGTGCTGTTTCTGCCATTCAACGATGTTGCCGCAATTGGAAGCCACATTCAGCGCGATGGGAAAAGAGATCGCGGCTGTGATCGTTGAAGGCATCCAGGGAGTTGGTGGAATCAATGTGGCTACCGAAGCGTTCCTGCAGGCGATCAGAAAATCCTGCGACGACCACGATGCCGTGTTTATTGCTGACAGCGTTCAGTGCGGTTATGGAAGGACGGGGAAATTTTTCTCACACGACTACGCTGGAATCAACGCCGACATATACTCGATGGCCAAAGGTATGGGCAATGGTTTCCCGGTTGCGGGTATCATCATTGCACCGAAATTTCATGCGAAGCATGGCCTGCTGGGTACAACTTTCGGAGGCAACCATCTCGCCTGCGCCGCCGCCCTGTCGGTACTTGAGGTTATCGAACAGGAATCCCTGCTCCAAAATGCTGCCCAGGTTGGCGAATATATATTAGACAAACTCAGGAAAATCGCCCAGCTGCAGAATGTAAGAGGCCGCGGGTTGATGATCGGGTTTGACGTTCCCCCCGAACTTAAGGATCTGCGCAGCAACCTGCTTTGGAAACACCAGATCTTCACCGGTGAGGCCAAGCCCAATACAATCAGGTTACTGCCTTCACTCGCCCTAAGAAAAAAAGACGCCGATCAATTCCTTGAAGCCGTAGAAGAAGAAGTTGGTGTGATCGTCAATGGCTAATTTGCGGCCAAAAGCTTAAAAGAAAGATAGCACATGAAGCACTTCATTTCTGTTCAGGATGTTGACGACATAGACAGGCTCGTAAAACAGGCCCTGGCCTACAAGGCCGACCCACTGATGCACAGGGAACTTGGAAAAAACAAAAGGATCGGTTTGCTTTTTCTCAATCCCAGCATGCGAACCCGGCTGAGCACACAGATAGCGGCGCAGAACCTGGGGATGGAAGCCATCGTGTTCAATGTAACACAGGATGGATGGGCGCTTGAATTCGAGGAAGAAGCAATTATGAGCGGCACCACTGTTGAACACGTTAAAGAAGCGGCTCCGATACTGGGAAAGTATTTCGATATTCTTTGCGTGCGCACCTTTCCTTCATTAAAAAATAAAGAAGACGACTATAGCGAACTGCATATGCAGCAGTTCATCCGCTACGCAGGTGTTCCTGTGTTGAGCCTTGAAAGCGCCACCCTCCATCCCCTGCAAAGCCTGACGGATGTACTTACCATCACCGAGCAGCTGAAAGAAAAACCGGGTATTAAAAAACCACGAATCGTACTCACCTGGGCACCGCACGTGAAGCCACTCCCCCAATGCGTGGCCAACAGCTTCGCACAGTGGATCAATGCTTGGGGACAGTCGGATTTTGTGATTACGCATCCGGAAGATTACGAATTGGATCCTGCTTTCACCAAGGGCGCAACCATCATTCATGACCAGGCTGCGGCCCTCAAAAATGCCGATTTTGTATACGTTAAGAACTGGAGCACTTATGAGGACTATGGGAGGATCTACAGCAACGACCCGGCATGGATGCTGACCAATTCCCGGCTGGCCGCAACCAATCGGGCCAAAGTGATGCACTGCCTGCCAGTGAGAAGAAATGTGGAACTCAGCGATGAAATACTTGATGGGCCCGACAGCCTGGTCACCCTGCAGGCCTCCAACCGGGTCTGGGCGGCCCAGGCCGTGCTTGCTGAAATACTCAATTCCAACTACTCCAGATGAACAAGCTCTTCGTCATCAAAGTAGGAGGCAACATCATCGATGATGAAACAAAACTGGCAGCATTTCTCATCGCCTTTGCCGCCATCCCCGAAAAAAAGATCCTGGTGCATGGCGGAGGCAAACTAGCCACCCGACTTGCGAATGACCTTGGTGTTGAACAGGAACTCATTGACGGACGCAGAATCACCGATGCAGAGACGCTAAAGATAGTTACGATGGTTTACGCGGGCTATATCAACAAAAACATAGTAGCCGCGCTTCAATCTGCCAACTGTAATGCACTGGGTCTGTGTGGTGCTGATGGTGATGCCATCACCGCACATAAAAGGATCAGGGGCGCGATTGACTATGGTTTTGCGGGCGACATCGACAGGGTCAATGCCGCGGGTCTGGCCCAACTGTTGAGCAATCATGATGCGCTTGTCTTCGCCCCCATCACCCACGATGGCAAAGGACAACTGCTGAACACAAACGCCGACACGATCGCGCAGGAGCTTGCTACCGCACTGAGCAGCCTGTTTGAAGTTCAACTGGTTTTTGGGTTTGAGAAAGCTGGTGTATTGCTTGACGCAGAGGATGACAATACCGTCATTACTTCCTTATCTCATGGATACTATGAAGAACTGAAAAAGGAAAACAAAATATTTGCCGGAATGATTCCCAAGCTCGACAATGCGTTTGCCGCAATCAACAAAGGGGTGAAAAATGTGCTTATCGGCAGGGCCGAAGAGATCGGACAGTTGACAGGCGGAAAAGCCGGTACAACGATTACTAACGGCAAAGCATAGTGCAATAAATTAATTTACATGAATGATTCGCTGATAACAAGACTGCAGACTGAGGTCATTGATCTGCTGAAAGAACTGATCGGCACACCTTCATTCAGTAAGGAGGAGGACCAGACCGCGGGCATTCTCTGCCGTTTTTTTGCACTGAGGGGAATTGTGCATACCCGCATAGGAAACAATGTTTATGCACTCAACAAATATTATGATTCCTCCAGGCCCACGGTGCTGTTAAACTCCCATCACGACACGGTTCGCCCTAACAAGGGCTATACCCTTGATCCATTTGCACCGCTGGTAAAAGATGGACGATTGTATGGACTCGGAAGCAATGACGCGGGTGGTGCACTGGTAGCGCTCACCGGCACATTTCTGTATTATTATGAACAACAGGGTCTAAAATACAATGTTGCCATCGCCGCTTCGGCCGAAGAAGAGATCTCCGGAAAGGAGGGCATAGAACTTATCCTGCCCGAATTGACAAATATTGTCTTTGGCATTGTGGGAGAACCCACCCAGATGCAGATGGCCATCGCCGAAAAAGGCCTGCTGGTACTCGACTGTATTGCAACGGGACAGGCTGGTCATGCGGCCCGGAATGAAGGAGTGAACGCGATCTACATGGCCCTCAAAGACGTGGAATGGTTCAGTAGTTTCCGTTTCCCCAAGGTTTCTGATCTGCTGGGGCCGGTGAAAATGAGTGTCACGGTGATCCAGACCGAAAACAAGGCACACAATGTGGTGCCCCCGCAGTGCAGTTTTGTGGCGGACGTGCGGGTCAACGAACTCTACAGCTTTGAAGAGATCATATCGGAAATAAAAAAACATGTGAAAGCGGTAATCACGCCGAGAAGTCTGAGAATGCGGTCTTCGATGATACCTGTCAGTCATGAATTGGTGCAGGCAGGTTTAAAGTTGGGACGCACCTATTACGGCTCCCCCACCACTTCCGATAAGGCACTGATGCCCTTTCCGGCGCTCAAGATCGGCCCGGGTGATTCGGCCAGAAGTCATACTGCTGATGAGTACATTTATGTTGAAGAGATCAGGAATGGACTGAGTATCTACATTCAATTGCTTGAAAATGTCCTTCATTAACCATTAACTTTCCCCTTCATGAAACTTTGGAGTAAAGACAACACGGTCAGTTCAGGACAAATTGAAAGTTTCACTGTCGGGCGGGACAAGGAATTCGACCTCCTGCTCGCCGAACATGATGTCACGGGTACCATTGCACACGTCACCATGCTCAAGGCTGTTGGCCTCATGCCTGCAGCAGAGGCGGACAGCGCCGTAGCCGAACTCAAAAATATCAAGACCGAAATCAGCATTGGAGATTTTGCCATCGAAGAGGGCATTGAGGACATTCATTCACAGATCGAGCTCATGCTTACCCGCAGGATTGGTGATGCCGGAAAAAAAATTCATAGTGGAAGAAGCAGAAACGACCAGGTGGCTGTGGACATCAAGTTGTTTTTGCGTGCCGAAATATTGAAAATAAAAGACAAGATCAAAACCCTTTTTGACCTGTTGATCGCGCAGAGTGAAAAACACAAAGACATCCTTCTTCCTGGATATACGCATTTGCAAATTGCTATGCCCTCTTCCGCCGGTCTTTGGCTGGGAGCATATGCGGAAAGCCTTATCGATGACCTCGAGATGCTCGCAGCCGCCTTCCAGGTGACAAACAAAAATCCCCTGGGCAGCGGCGCAGGTTATGGTTCATCTTTTCCTTTGGACAGGTCACTGACCACAAAGCTGCTTGGATTTCGTACAATGAATTACAACTCAGTGTATGCCCAGATGAGCCGTGGGAGAACCGAGAAGATTGTGGCGCAGGCGCTATCCTCAGTAGCTGGCACGCTGAGCAAACTTGCGATGGATTGTTGTCTCTATCTCAATCAGAACTTTGGATTCATTTCTTTTCCGGCCGAACTGACAACCGGAAGCAGCATCATGCCGCACAAAAAAAATCCTGATGTATTTGAACTGGTAAGGGCGCATTGCAACAGGATCCAGGCACTGCCCAATGAACTCACCCTGTTGCTGAACAATCTGCCTTCAGGTTATCACCGCGACCTGCAGCTCACGAAGGAAATCCTTTTTCCGGCCTTTGCCGAACTGGATTCCTGCCTGGAGATGACAAAGTTGATGCTCTCGAACTTAACCGTAAAAGAGGGAATACTCGAGGACCCGAAATATAAATTCCTGTTTAGCGTGGAAGCAGTGAATAACCTGGTGAACCAGGGCATACCGTTTCGCGAAGCTTACAAAACGATCGGGGATCAAATCGAAAAAGGGCAGTTTGCCTTTGACTTTTCAAAGGGGCTTAATCATACCCACGAAGGCAGCATCGGAAACCTCTGCAATAAAGAGATCAGTAAGGAAATGGACATAGTGATGGAGAGGTTCTCCTGATCAAAGACTCATCATCTCCTTAAACTTCACCGTCTGTCGCCTGCTCACTTCAATTTTTTCACCGCCCTTCATCTCCAGTATCAGCCCGCCATTGAAGTAAGGTTCCACTTTTTCGATCAGCCGGAGATTGATGATGTGTTTTCGGTTCGCCCTGAAAAATACTTTTTCATCAAGTCTTTCTTCCAGCGCATTCAGTGATTTAAGAATCAGGGGTTTGTTATTGCCGAAATATACTTTTGCATAATTTCCCACGCTTTCAAATAGCCTGATGTCGGCCAGTCGCACGAACCAGCATCGTTCACCGTCTTTTACAAATACCTGGTCTGTTTCGTTGAGAATGGAACGGTTGGCGGAAGGAGCTTCGTCAGTATGGTTGTCCCTGTCTTCCTGGTTGATCTTATGGATGGCGTCGGAAAGGCGGCGCGGTTCGATGGGTTTGAGCAGGTAATCGAGCGCATTTACTTCAAATGCCTTTAGCGCATATTCGTCGTAGGCTGTGGTGAAGATCACATTTGGAATGGTGTCCATTTCGGCGAGCATCTCAAAGCCTGTTTTTCCTGGCATCTGAATATCGAGAAAGATCAGTCCGGGTTTCATCGCATCAATCTTCTCCAGTCCTTCCCCGGCATTGGCAGCTTCAGCCACCACTTCGATTTCCGGAAAATCCGCGAGCAATTTTTTCAGCTCGGTGCGGGCAAGTCTTTCGTCATCAATAATAATTGTCCTGATCATGTAACGAAATTTAATTTCGAGGTATGATAATTTTTGCTTCAACCAGCCCTTCATTCTCACTGATCTCGAAGTTAGCCTTGTCCCCAAAAAGGAGATTCAAACGGGAGTAGGTGCTCGACAATCCGAATCCGGGAGAATGGGCCTGCCCATTCAATTTCCCTGTATTCTGCACCGTCAGTTCCAGATTTTTCCCATTAAACCTGGAAATCACTTTAACCAGCCCACCATCCACAATCCTGCCTATGCCATGTTTGATCGCGTTTTCCGCAAGAGTTTGCAGCATCATGGGTGGCACGGGTTGCGAAAGAGTGTCTTCATCGATGTGGTATTCTACGGTCAGCCGGTCCTCAAATCGGATATGCTCAAGTGCAAGATAATCTTTCACAATATTCAATTCCTTTTCAAATGGCACTGTTGCCAGGCTTTCAGACTGCATGCTGCTCCTGAGGATGTTACCCAGGTGCGTGACTGCGCTTCTTGCCCTTGCGGGATTTTCATCGATCAGTGCGCGGATGCTATTCAGGGCATTGAAGATGAAATGCGGGTTGATATGAGATTTAATGGTCTTTAGCTCAAGTTCCTTTACAAGGGATTCCAGCTTCAGCGTGTCCATCTGCTGCCTTGAACTTTTTTCAATATAATGATAGAAATAATAAAAGAAAACCCAGGGAATGATAAGCATGCTGAGGTTGAGGATATTACTCAGCAGGCGGGTAAGGAAGTCGAGGTGACGCCTGTTCAGGTCAAAGCCCAGCATCTGATTTATCCCATAATCATCAGGCTGTACACGATGGTGGTGAGGATGCTCGCCAAAGCAAGAATGGCAACGCTTTTCTCAACAGGCAGAAGCAGCCAGTTGTTCCTTTTGATCACCAGCCTGAGCAGGTGTGTGAGCATAATACCCAGGAAGATCTGGATCAGGACCTTGAACAACCACGTATAAGTGACGTCCAGGTAGTTGAAACCGGTAAACAGGAGGTAAACACCGAGCAGTCCCCATCCCGCCATCTGGCACAACCAGTAAGCCGGTATTTTTTTAAGAATTTGCATATTGACCAGATCAAATTTAAACCTTTGGGCCACCTGGAACGTTTAAATGGGATATGTGGCACAATAGATCGCCCCGCGGTTACGGGAAATTAGTAAATTTGAACCCTAAATCAACCTAATGGAGATCAGTCCGGGGCCCATGCTGAAACAGATCAATTCTCCCGTTGATCTCAGAGAACTTAACCGCGACCAGTTACAGCAGTTAGCGGATGAGCTTCGCCAGTATATTATTGACGTGGTGAGCGTGCATGGCGGCCATTTTGGGGCCAGCCTGGGCGTGGTTGAACTTACCATTGCGCTCCATTACGTATTTAACACCCCCTATGACCAGCTGGTTTGGGATGTTGGCCACCAGGCTTATGGGCACAAAATTCTCACCGGACGCAGGGAAAGTTTTATCTCCAACCGTAAATACGGTGGTCTGAGCGGTTTTCCAAAAAGAAGCGAAAGTGAATACGACACTTTCGGTGTCGGGCATTCCTCTACTTCAATTTCCGCTGCACTTGGCATGGCCATGGCGGCGAGATACAAAGGCGAAAGTCGCAGGTCAGTAGCCATCATCGGCGACGGCGCTCTGACAGCGGGCCAGGCCTTTGAGGCGATGAACCACGCCGGCGTCGCCGACACCGACATGCTGATCATTCTGAACGACAATTGCATGAGCATCGACCCAAATGTGGGGGCGCTCAAGGAATACCTCACCGACATCACTACCTCACCTACTTACAACAAGGTGAAGGACGATATCTGGAAAATACTGGGAAAACTTCCTGTGGGAGCCAACTTCACCCGGGAAATGGCCAGCAAACTGGAACACAGTGTAAAAGGATTTATCTCCAAGAGCACCAATCTTTTTGAATCTCTCAAGCTGCGTTATTTTGGCCCGATCGACGGGCACAACATCACCAAGCTGGTGGATACGCTGAGGGATCTCAGGGACATACCCGGACCCAAGTTGCTGCATATTATCACCGTCAAGGGCAAGGGTTATGCGCTGGCGGAAAAAGACCAGACCGTCTGGCACGCACCGGGTCAGTTTGATAAGATTACCGGTGAGATCTACACAAAAAAATACGAACTGCCACAGGCGCCAAAATACCAGGATGTCTTCGGGCATACGATCATCGAGCTGGCAGAAAAGAATGCCAAAATCTTCGGCATCACTCCTGCCATGCCATCCGGATCCTCTTTAAAATTTATGATGGATCAGATGCCCGACCGTGCCTTTGACGTGGGCATCTGTGAACAGCATGCCGTTACCCTCAGCGCGGGAATGGCAACCCAGGGAATGAAGGTGTTCTGCAACATCTACTCATCCTTTATGCAGCGCTCATTCGACCAGGTAGTACATGATGTGGCTATTCAGAAACTACCGGTGATCTTCTGCCTGGACAGGGCAGGTCTTGTTGGCGAAGATGGTCCCACCCACCATGGTGCTTATGACATCGCCTATATGCGCTGCATTCCCAATATGATCATTTCTGCACCCATGAATGAGGCCGAACTACGGAACCTGATGTACACGGCCCAGCTGGAGTCAACCACCCTTCCGTTTGTGATCAGGTACCCCCGCGGCGAGGGCGTTATGCCGGAATGGAAAACACCAATGGAGGAAATCACCATTGGCAAAGGCAGAAAACTTAAAGACGGTAAAGAGATCGCTATCCTGTCTTTTGGTCATCCGGGAAATTTCGCGGCAACGGCGATAAGGGAACTTAGAACACTGGGCATCGACCCAGCACATTACGACATGCGTTTTGCCAAACCTCTTGATGAGCAATTACTGCATGAAGTGTTCGCCCGTTATGATAAAGTGGTTACGATTGAAGACGGCACAATCAGCGGTGGATTCGGCTCCGCCGTGTTGGAATTCATGGCCGAGCACGGTTATTCCGCAAAACTAAAGATCCTCGGCATCCCCGACCGGATCGTGGAACATGGAACACTCAAGGATTTACACAAAGAATGTGGCTTCGATTCGACTGGCATCATCGACACCGTAAAAAAGATGATGGGTGAAAAAATCACCACCGGTCATCTGCTACAGTAATTTCCCAACGGTTATTCGAATTCAACCTCGATTTCCTCTTGTCTTTCTTCGTTCCATTCGATGATGAAATTATTTTTTCCTTCTCCAATACTGATGGTGAGGTATTTTCCCTGGATGAGTTCAAGCAGCGAGAGAAAAGTGAATATTGCTTCCAGTCGTTCTGAACAGTTGTCAAAAATACTTTCAAAAGAAAGCACCTTTTCTGTTCTGGCCACCGTAAGCATTTGTTCACGGCTGCCTTCCATGGTGTAATTATACCTGACAACGGTATGAACGGGTTTGTTGTTGCGCTCCTCGAGTCGCTTCATCACCTTCTCGAAAGACTTCATCAGCTTGAAAAGCGTGATGGCCTGGATCTCTGTACCCTCGCCGCTTTCATCACCAATTTGGGATAATTCTTTCTGAACATTTCCCCGCTTGATCATCAGCATACGGGTGGCTTCGAGTTCGGCCAGTGTTCCCGCGGCTTCCTTGAAGCGACGGTATTCAAGAATCTTGTCAACCAGTTCCTGGCGGGGATCGATCTCATTGCCCTGCGCATCGATTTCCTTTCTTGGCAACAACATCTTCGCCTTAATCCTCATCAGCGTTGAAACCAGCAGGATAAATTCACTGGACAATTCAATGTTCAGCTTCTCCTGTTTATGAATGAATTCAAGGAAATCATTGATGATCTTAGTGATCGGGATGTTATAAATATCCAGTTCATCCCTTTCAATGAAGAAAAGGAGCAGGTCGAAGGGCCCTTCAAACTGTGGTAGTCTGATTTGGTATGACTGCTGGCTCAATAGTATTCTTTAAAAGGTTGCCGAAAATCCTATCCCCAACAACTCCCTGATCTGAGTTCGCGCGATGGCATCATCATCATACAGGAAGTCAAGGGCGATATTGGCCGAAAGATATTTATTAACTTTCAATGCCAACAGGTTTGTCCAAAAGATGTCGATATTTCCCGGCTTTGACTTGTAATTGGAAAAGGCATCAAACCTCGCTTTATAGGTCACATTCGTGAGAATCTCCTTGTTAAATTCGGCGCTGACAAAGGCACCCAGTTCATTTTTGACGTGTTTGCCGGTATCCACTCCGAAAGCGCCAATAGAAGAGAGATAATCATCGCCAACGATGATGAAACGCTCGGTAAGCGGAGACATAAACAATGAAAAATAGGTGGTGGGTTTGAAATCAAAGCCCGCGGATATGAGCACGTAGGCCGGCGCCATAAAATTTGAAGTAAGCGTCGGCACCTGATTGCCTACGGAATCCTTTTCGTATGAATAACCTTTGGCAAACTGTGTACGGAAGTTGAATAAGCCGCTCGCGAACCATTTATCGCTCAGCTGGTATCCGTATTTAGAAAGCAGGTCGATGCGGTCATCGCTTTTCCTGCTACCCAGGCTGGTAGTGTTTACTATGCCATAACCCAGGTCGAGCGTATTGTCCCACCTGTGCTTGCCTTCCTTGAACCGGGCATAGAGGCTGGTGAGGGCGAGTACGGAGAAGGATGATTTATCGCCGCCTCCCTGCCAGTTAGATAAGGCTCCCTGGGCAAGATTAAGCGTAAAAAAGCCACCTGTTTTCCATCCCTTTTTGAACGTGGTATCTTCTTCCAATTTCTTGTTGGCATCGCTTTGCAGCCCTTTAATAGTGTTATCCTGGGAGTACGTGACCTGCATGGCAGACATGACCATGACGAGAAAGAAAAATTTCTTCATTCTTATGAATTTTAAGTTGAATCCGAATAAAAGATTGTGCCTCGTTATTTCTTCAGGGCATCTCTTATTTCAATCAGCAATTTATCGGTAGATGAAACCGCTGCTTCTGGTGCCGGCGGCGGTGGAGTTTTCTTTTTTAGTTTGTTGATGAATTTTACCATCATGAAAATGGCGATTGCAACCAGCAGGAAATTAATCGCCACCGTGATGAAGTTGCCGTACGCAAACACGGGGCCGAGTTCCTGGGCTTTAGCCAATGGTGTACCCTTGGGCACCGGGGTGAAGGCATAATAGGCATTGCTGAAATCAGGCGTGCCAATAAGGGCCGCGATCAATGGCATGATCAGATCCTTGATCAGAGAATCCACAATTTTTCCAAACGCCGCGCCGATGATGACGGCCACCGCGAGGTCAATAACATTTCCCTTGATGGCAAATTGTTTGAACTCAGAAATAAAGCCCATGTTGAAGTGATTGAAGGTTAAAAAATAATGCTCATTCTAAACAAAATTTGTTTATCAAACTGTCATGATTTCTTTTTCTTTAACCGTCAGCTGCTTTTCTACCTGTGCAATAAACTTGTCCGTCAGATCCTGGATGTTCGTTTCTGCATCTTTGCAAAGATCTTCACTAAGTCCATTTTTCTGTAACTTTTTTACCTGTTCCATTGCATCCCTTCTGATTGTTCTCAGAGACACTTTGGATTGTTCTCCCTCACCCTGTGCTCTTTTCACAAGCTCTTTTCTTCTTTCCTCAGTTAATGGTGGAAGAAAAAGTCTGATCATATTGCCGTCATTCTGGGGATTGATACCAATATTCGCTGCTATGATGGCTCTTTCAATGGGCTGAAGCATGTTCTTTTCCCAAGGCTGTATAGTGAGGGTGCGCGCATCTGCCACGGACACATTGCCTACCTGGCTGATAGGGGTTGCGTTTCCATAATAGTCAACTACGATGCCATCAACAATATTCGGAGTTGCCTTACCGGCCCTTACTTTAACGAGTTCTGATTGGAGATGATCAATTGTTTTTTCCATTGATTCCCTTGAATCCTCAATGATCAGGTTCAATTCATCTGACATAAGCTGTTTGCATTAATCCGATGCAAACCTACGTCAATTAAAAAAATGGACAAAACTGTGTTTAGTTCTTGCTTTCAAGGATGATGTCCTTGACAAGCGGTACGAGGTGGGCTGTTGTGAGTTGTTTTTCTTTGATGAGTTTTCTGGCAACATAGATTCTTGGCCTGCGGGTGAAGTAGAGCAACGCGATTCCGGATGAGAAACTTGCGATGGCGGCGAAAACAAGTATGGTAGACCCCATTTGCCTGCTGAAATAGGCGGCGGCCGTAAGCATTATGCTGGAGCCGGCGAGGGCAAATGTGATGGCATTGTGTGACATTCCTCTATCCAGCATCAAGTGGTGAATATGGTTCCTGTCCGGACTAAATGGTGAACGGCGCTTAAAGATGCGGATGCTGAACACGCGGAGTGTATCCATCAACGGTATCAACAAGACGATAAAACCAATTGCGGGTGAGGCATCCACAGGAAGCGTGGCTGTGGCAGACTGACTGACGTTGATAAATTTAATCACGAGGACCGCATTGATCAATCCAACCAGCATCGACCCCGAATCACCCATGAAGATCTTGGCCGGATGATAGTTGAAGATCAGGAAGGCCACAAGGCTGCCAACGAGTGAGAATGCGAGTATCGAATAAGCAGGAAAACCCGCTTTCAGAAAATAAAATCCAAACATCCCTGCGGCGATGGTTCCCAGCGTAGCTGCGAGGCCGTCGATGCCGTCGATCAGGTTAAAAGAATTGATGACGACGATGACCGTAAAATAAGTAAGCAGAACGCTGAACATTGCGGGTAGCTCCTGAATGCCCAGGAAGCCATGCATACTCGAAATCTGTATGCCTCCTTTATGTATGATCAGCGCAGCGGCGATCACCTGACCAACGAATTTCTTTATCGGGGAAATGATGAGAATATCATCTTTCAGGCCCAGGAAAAAGACCACGTTGGCGGCTGCAAAAAAATATTGAAACTCGGACGCTGAGGAGAATTGAATACAGATCAGTGAAGCCAGGACGAAACCACCAAAGATGCCTATGCCACCCAATGAGGGTATATGCGCCTGGTGGATTTTCCGCTCATCAGGCAAGTCGAACAATTTCTTGTTCGCGGCTATGACAACAATGGCCGGTATGGCAAGGTAGGCCACCGAAAACGACAAGGCCAAGGATAAGAGTACGTCAAACATCGGGTCGATTTGTGTTCGTATTTTTACGGTTATCAAGGTCTAACCGGGTGCCTGCAAATTACCCTTCAGATTCTGGAAATCCAATTATTTCCAGCCGTTCTTTCCGGATGACTACTAGTTTAAACACGCGAATCGAATAATTATTGTACGGCCGGGACTTTCAACCCGGAATTCCCTAGTTTTGCGCTCTTAACTGTTGAAAATGCAAGATTTAAAGGCAATCGCCTCCCAGATCCGACGGGACATTGTTCGGATGGTACACGGGGCCGCCAGCGGTCATCCTGGTGGGTCTCTGGGCTGTACGGAATACTTTACTGCATTGTACTTCAAGGTGATGAAACATGACCCCGCCTTCAATATGAATGCCAAAGGCGAGGATGTTTTTTTTCTCTCAAATGGTCATATTTCCCCCGTTTTTTACGCTTCGCTTGCGCGTTCGGGTTATTTTGATATCAGCGAATTAGCCACCTTCAGGAAGATCAATTCGCGCCTACAGGGTCATCCGGCCACCCACGAGCATCTGCCGGGCATCAGGGTGGCTTCAGGCTCTCTGGGCCAGGGATTGAGCGTTGCTATTGGTGCTGCGCTGGCCAAGAAGCTGAATGGCGAATCCAACCTCGTATTTTCCCTACATGGCGATGGTGAAATGGATGAAGGGCAGATCTGGGAAGCCGCCCTCTTTGCGGGTGCCAAAAAAGTCGACAATCTCATCTCCACCATTGACCATAACGGACAGCAGATCGACGGACCTACCGACAAGGTGATGAAGCTGGGTAACCTCAAGGACAAATTTGACGCCTTTGGATGGGCAACCATGGAAATGGAGGGCAACGACATGGATGCCGTTGTCGCGGGTCTCGAAAAAGCCAAAACCATGACGGGCAAGGGTCAGCCAGTGATGATCATCATGCACACCGTGATGGGCAAGGGTGTCGACTTTATGGAAAACGACCATAACTGGCATGGTGTGGCACCAAATGACGAACAGCTGGCAAAGGCGCTCGCGCAGCTGAAGGAGTTGAAAGATTATTGAATTGGGGAGAAATTCACGGCACAGGATCCGTCCAGGCGCCGCTTTCTTTTAAAAGACTGATCAGCTCTTCCACGGCGATCTCACTGTTTACCGACCGTTTCACCACTTCCTTACCCCTGTACAAGGTTATCTTGCCCGGACCGCTGCCCACATAACCAAAGTCGGCATCAGCCATTTCTCCGGGACCGTTTACTATGCATCCCATGATCGCGATCTTTACTCCTTTGAGGTGATTGGTCACCGCCCTTATCCTTGCAGTGGTTTCCTGCAGTTCAAACAGGGTGCGGCCGCAGGAGGGGCAGGATATGTATTCTGTTTTGCTGATGCTGGTTCGTGTGGCCTGTAGTATAGAAAAAGAAGTGTTATTCAGGAACTGATGGTTGTTCTTCGTCTCCAGATAAGTACGCCCGCTTACTTTTCGGTTAGTGATCACCGATGGGTCATTTCTCAGCCAGATTCCGTCGCCAATTCCATCCAGCAATAATGCGCCCGCTTCCGCCGAAAAATGGATCAGCTGTTCGTCGATAGTGGTATCATGGCTTTCAATACCTATCACCACCGGGCATACGAGGCCGTTTCTCGCGGCTGCAACCAGGAATTCCCGCAGGTCGGTCAGGGGATGGTCGCCCGTTGAATGCAGGCAGGCCACTGCATGGGGTCGCTGGGCGAGTTCATTCATCAGCGGCCCTATTCCGCTTTTATCCGCGCAGTCAATTTCAAGAAAGCAGGGTGTATCAGTTGACACATCTTTCAAATCTCGCGCTTTAACAAGCGGATGGTATTTTGCCTTATCCGGTGCTTTCAGCCAGGAAGAATAATCACAGATCACCTGCAAGGTACCGGGCATCGCAAAATCCAGGATCTGCGCGCCCGTATAAATATAATCCGCCGCCGCATCGCCGATATTCCATTTGTCAGTCGGTGAATCATAACGGTAACCAATAGCCGCAAGGTCGGAAGCGGCGATATCTTCCTGTTGCAAAAATCAGCAACCACCACAGGCACGTGATTTCCTCCGATATTTCCCACAGGAACCGACCGGCGTTTTGAATAATCGAATGGTGAATACGGAAGATCAGGCGCGTACTCAATAGCGGGTGATTTGTTTGATCGCCGGCGGGCATAGCGTTTCACAAGGTCCATGCAAACCGGTATTTCAAATTCAGGATCTTCGGTGAGTGACACCCTTATGGTGTCGCCGATGCCATCTTCCATCAGTGTACCGATGCCGATAGCGGATTTGATTCTTCCATCCTCACCATCGCCCGCTTCTGTAACGCCAAGGTGCAGGGGATAGATCACCCCAAACTCATTGTGCATGGTTTGAACAAGCAGGCGGTAGGCCTGCACCATCACCAGCGGGTTGCTCGATTTCATGCTCAGCACAATGTTGTGATAATTTTCGTCTCGGGCAATGCGCAGGAATTCCATGGCGCTTTCCACCATGCCCATGGCGGTATCGCCATAGCGGCTCATGATCCTGTCGCTCAGCGAACCATGATTGGTGCCGATGCGCATCGCGGTGCCGTATTCCCTGACAGATCTTCACCAGGGGAGTAAATCGCTCCCTGATCCTGTCTATCTCTTCGAGGTATTCGGCATCGGTGTATTCAATGAGTTCAAATTTCTTCTTGTCAACATAATTCCCGGGATTCACCCGCACCTTCTCCACTATCCTTGCGGCGATTTCGGCAGCATTGGGGGTGAAATGAATGTCCGCTACGAGAGGCGTGTGGTAGCCCTGTTTGCGCAATTCATTTTTTATCAGCCGAAGGTTCTCCGCTTCTTTTTTACTTGGCGCAGTGATGCTCACCAGTTCTGCCCCGGCTTCGATACAACGGATCGCCTGCTCCACGGTGCCCATGGTGTCCATAGTGTCGGTGGTGGTCATGGTTTGCACCCTTACCGGGTGGTGATTACCAATCAGCAGGTCGCCCACTCTTACTTCCAGCGTGTCGATTCTATTGGAATATGTTGCTTCAGTAATTGACAAATGTTTTTGTTTTATGGATCTACCAATCCTTTTCGGGTTTGCCACCAGCCCTGTTTTTGTTCTGCTGCAATTTCTGTTGAACCTGCTGCTCACGCTGCTGCAATGCTTTCAGCAACTGTTCAACCTGTTTTTTTGTTAGCCTGCTGGGAGGTGGCTGCTGTGGTTTATTCTGCTGTTGTTTCTGCTTATTTTTCTGATTGTCCTGATCCTGTTTATTCTGATCCGGTGGTGTTTTCTTTCTGAGTTCTTCGAGGGCCTTCTGAAGATTCGCACGGGCATCATTGTCCGTAGCATTCATCCTCAACGCCTGTTTGTAGTTCTCAATGCTTTCTTCCAGTTTCTTTTGTTTCGACATGACCACACCCGTGTTGTAACAGGCTTTCTGTTGCAGGGACTTTGTATTTGGCTTGCTTATGATCTTGTGATATTCTTTTGTCGATTCATCATATTTCTGATTTTTGAAATAAGCATTGCCAAGATTATAAAAAGTGGGAGGGTCTTTAATTCCCGCCTCAATGGCTTTCTGATATTCTGGCAGGGCATCCTGGAATTTGCTTGCCTTGTACAGCTTGTTGGCGTTTCTCAGTGCGGCCTGTCCCTGGCCCAATGCCAAAGAAGCAGACATCACCAACAGTGTAGAGAGAATGATATTGTTTGCCTGAGGGTTCATGCGGTCTTGAATTTTTTTTCAGGCAGAAAGAATTCGGCGAGCAGGAACAGTAATGCGAGGGTTGCGAGCCAGGGGAAATAATGAATGTAATCCTTGAAGGCCGAGTCTTCCAGCGCTGTCTCCTGGATAGTAGACAATTTTTTCATGATCTCGGCGGAAGCATCATTTAACCTGTCGGGGCCCACATAGATCCCCTTTGTCAGGGATGCGAGCTGTCTGAGTTGTCCTTCATTCAATTTTGAAATAATCGTATTCCCTGCGTCATCCTGTTTATACTGGCCTGTTGATGGATCAGGTATCGGTGTGCCTTCGCCTGACCCTATGCCGATGGTATTCACCATCACACCATTTGTAGCAAGTTCCTGGGCTACTGTAAGTGTACTGGGATCATGGTCCTCGCCATCGGTGATCAGTACAATTGATCTTGTATTTCCTTTCCTTGCTGTTGAACCCCGAAGCGCAGAGCCGGAGTGCTTCGGACACCATGGTGCCTTGCGTGGGAACCACACCGGGTCCTGCATTTTGTATGTACATCCTCGCCGCAGAATGGTCCGTTGTAAGGGGCATCTGCATGTAGGCCCTTCCCGCGAAGAGCACCAGTCCTACCCTGTCCTCTTCCAGCGAGCCCATCATTTGCATCACCACCTGCTTGGCCTTTTCCAGTCTGTTTGGTTTGATGTCCTCGGCCAGCATGCTGTTGCTCACGTCGAGTGCGATCATTACATCCACACCTTTTCTTTCCACTTTATCCATCTTACCCGGCAACTGAGGATTGATCATGGCCATGAGCAGGGCACTGACAGAAATAAGGATGAAAACAAACTTCACAAAAAACAGGAATCGCGAATGAGAGGCGGTCAGTTCACCAACCAGCCGTTCATCACCAATCCTGGCCGCGGCCTTTTTTTTCCATTTGATGAGGAACCAGAAGAGGACGGCAATAGCAGGCACCACAACAAAAGCAAGGTAAAACTGAGGGTGCTGGTACTGAAAAGCCATTCTGCAAATTTACATCTTCCACCCGAATGTCCCAGTTCAGCGCCTGCCTTCCATAAAACCCTGGTCTTTTAGGATTTGCTTAAGGATTTTTATCCTCACCGGACTCATATCATATTTGGGATCAGGGGAGTCCAGTTGGAGTACAAAAAAATAGGGGTGCCGGTTTTCCTCGATCCAGCCGACGAGCCAACCGATGGTATGATGACGCTCATCCTGGCCCATGCCGGTCTTGTAGCTAAGCTTGTAGTTTGAATTGTTCTCCCTGAGCAGAATATTCTTTACAATGCGTTGCGACCGGGGTTGAAAAGGGAGCTGGCTGAAATAGAGCTTCTTCATAAGGCCGAGTTGCTCGTCAGCAGTGACTTTCACAGTATTGTCGAGCCAGAAACTGTCAATATTGTCGCCGATCACAGGTTTACGAATCCTCCGGGCATAGCCGAGGGTGTCCAGGTAATGCTGCATCGTATCTTTTCCGATGCGGCGCGCGAGCTCCTGGAACCAGGGAACGGCCGAATAAGTGATGGCCTGTTGGAGGGTCAGGTCCTGGTTCCACTCCGGAATTTTCCTTTCGATTCCATCCCATTTGATCACCGTGAGCGAATCCTTTATCCTGCCGGTTTCAACTCCGATCAGGGCGTTGACTATTTTGAATGTTGAGGCAGGCAGATAGGCGCTGTCCCTGAATCTGTTTACGTTGTAGATAGTGAACTCCCCCGTGCCGTTGTCGAAGAGGCCAAAACAACCCGTCAGGCCCTCAGCCTTCATGTGATCTCCAATCCGCGGGTCTTCTTCAATATTATTCGTGGCACAGGCATCCAGAACAATTGTTGCCAGAACCGCAACAAATAGTCGAAAGATTTTCATGGCCGCAAAGGTAGGGTAGTCCTCATTTTTGTTTCCCGAAAAAACAGGTCAGAGGCGAAAGATCACCGTTCCGGTGAAATTCCTTCCTTCGGATGGCCATACGCCAGGACCAGGATAGAAAGAAGGCCTCTTGGTGAAATAATGCCTGTTGGTCAGGTTGCTGAGGCTGACCCTGAATTCAAGCATGCGGGAAAGTTTAAACGATCCGTTCAGGTCGAAAAGTCCATATGCGGGAACCAGCCCAACAGCTCCCGTTGCCGCGGGGGGAATCTCTGTATTCAGGGCATCGGCATAAGTTGCCGCCGTGTAACTGTAGAGCGCAGAAATACTCAGTTTACGAAAACGATAGGTGACACCATTACGGGTGATGAGGTCTGGCGCACTTTCCACTTTGTTGCCCCTGATATCGATATTCGCATCGCCGGATTTTACAACGGCGGTGGTATAACGGGCATGCATAACTGCTGTTGAAGTGAAAAACGTAAGTGCCGAACGATGACCAATCAGCCAGTCTGCCTGGACGAATATTTCCAGTCCGGAATTGAGCGAATTGCCAATATTGGTGCGATAGGTGTAGAACTGGCCCTGGGCGTCTGTTTGCGAAAGTGTGCCAAAGCGATTATTGATTTTAACAAGGAAGGCCGAGACATCCCATTTGAGAATGGACCATTGTCCACGAGTGCCCAGTTCTGCGTTGTATCCTTTTGAATCGCTGATGTCCGGATCCACTTTTTCATACAATGACATGGGGATGAGGTCCTTGAAAAGCATTGGGTGATAAGCCTGCGACCAGCCACCATATATTTCTATCGTTTGCGAAGGCTTGTAAGAAAATCCCGCACCGAATAGTGGATAATGATGTGAAATGATAACCGGAATTTCGTTTTCCGGGTAATAGTTTATGGTTCCCGTTAGATCGGTGCCGCCACTTTCCAGTCTTGCACCGAGGTTAACAGAAAAGTTCGGGGATATCCTGAAGGTGTTCTCGGCAAAGGCGGCGAAATTCTTTGTTTTAAAATGCACATCTCTTCCCCATTGTGGATCGACAAGAGTCAGGTCATAATCTGAGCCTGTTGTACCCTTGCCCAGCTGGGTGCGATGGAGATCATTGTTCATGTATTGTATACCGGCTGTGAGGGTGCCGTTTCTTCTTCCGCGTCCATATTGTTGCATCACCCTGAGTTCCGTGGTATAACTATGGAAGCGGTCGACATCCACCTGGCGGTTATTATATTGAAGGGTGGCTGTTACAATGGTGTCCCTGACATTCGTAGGTTTGTCGAACTGCACGCTGCTGCGTGCGCCAAGCACTGCCGAACTGATCAGCTGGATCCTGGTAGTTGCTGTAGGTTCCCAGTTGATCGTGATTGATGGCACGTGAATATCGGGACTGAAATAATTCCTAGATCTACTTGCCTGGCGCGGGTTTGCCAGAAACTGACTGTCGGTGAGCCCGCCGGGAATTTTGTATTGATAAACCGATCTTGCCCATTCTGCCCGGATGCTTAAATTATCTGTGGGTCTGTATTCAAGCATGATATCCTCCGCTTCACTGTTGGTGTGTTCTACATCCCGGTAACCATTTCTTGATTTTTTGTTGACATAGGCATAATATCTCAGTTTGCCGATCCTACCACCAACGGCATTGTAAGTGCTGACCAGGTTATAAGAGCCTACAGTATTAATACTCTCAAAACTGAAAGGCTTTGAGCTGTCTCCTGTTTTGCTGACATAGTTTAGCATGCCGCCGAATTGCGCTCCATATTGAAGAGAACCGGTGCCTCGCACGAGTTCAATTCTCTCGATGCTCTCCAACGGCATGCTGTAATGACTTGCCGGATAACCGTACATGTCGGAATTGATAATGATCCCGTCCTTGCGGTTGTTGAACTCCCAACCACGGTGAGGGTCGAGGCCGCGTGTAGAAATATTCAACTGATTGCCCGCGCCATCCATGTCATAAACAAAGATGCCCGGCACTTTAGCGAACGCCTGTCTTCCACTTTTATTGGTGATGTCGGCATCCACATTCACGAGGTGAATGACTTCGGTTTTCTTGCCCGCGAAACTATAGGTTCCCTGGATTTCCGCCAGACGCATGATGTTCACATTCCTGATATAGGAAATGATCGTCACGCTGTCCAGGTACTTTGGACTCAGTGTATCTGAATTCTGCTGGGAAAAGGATACAGAAGAAATCAGTGTCAGCGTAAGAAACAATCCGTACTTCATACTGCCTTGTTTTATTCCGCACCGTCCTGCTGGGCACGGGCTACGGCAAATGCCGCAACTGCCCTTCCGGCGACCTGTCCACCCGTGCAATCGCTGCGGTAGTGAATACCTCCATACAACCTCGACATTGACGCTTCCTGGGCCATATCTGCGAACTTCTGCGCGCGGTCGGGAAGAATGTGACCGAGCACATCAGCAGCAGCCGAACTGAAAGTGGAATGTCCAGAGACATAGGCGGGGAAATTTGGAATCCCCGTCAGTGTTTTGATCATCTCATTAGCCTGAGAAGGGCGCTGGTTAAAATAAAAGTATTTGGTGTCCCAGCAAATAATGGCCGCGTCCATCTGTGAAAGGTTAAGTAAGGCTAAATTTCTTGCCCAGCGTACCTCGCTGAAATTTTCCTTTACAAATTCATCGGCGGCAATGGTATTCCAGTGACCAGTTGGTGTAGAAGTACCCGCGCCATCAGCCCAGTAATGGACAATGGCCGTCCTTTCCCTTGTCGGATGCGTGGTGTACCAGAGTACTTCTTCCGTTTCTTTTTTGAAATCTTCAGTATTGGTTAATGGCGGTGCACTGGGCCTTAACGAAACCAGGGTTGCGGAGTCGAAATGAAAAGACTTCACCTTGTTGAACAATGGAAGCATGGGTGGCCGCTTTGGAAACTCAAGACTAAACCAGCAGACTTCTCCCTTGGCCATGGTCTGCTCTTCCAGTGATTTCCAGTATACAGGATTTCCTCCTGCGGTTCCTGCCCTGTCGGTTCTTGCGCGGGCCGTGAATTTTTCAGCCACCTTCCGTCCCAGCTGTTCGCCGGCTTCAATTTCGCTGCGAACATTCACCCCGCTCATGATGCGTGCGAGTTTGTGTTCTGCCGCTTTTTCTTCGATAAACGCCACTTCAGTCGGAAACATCAGTTTCATCACTTCTATGGATGCACCTGCAACCACAGCATCTTCGCTTGGATACGAAGGAAGATCAGAGGCTGGCATCAGCGCCTGGATAGAAGAGTCATTTTTGTAAGGAGCAAGGCGATTGTAGAGCGTTTTATAATGCCAGGCCGCAACCAGCGCGTCGTATTGCGCGGCACTCACATAGGCATAGGCCCTCGCTGCAAATGGAGGATTTGAAAATGGGAATTGTGGGTAGGCAAATGGATTGTTCTGATTGGGGGCAGGATAGCTGCCATCTTCATTCTGGTATGGGGGCAGGTTATGCCTTGCCACCAGTTCTCTCAGGATTTCATTCCACCTGAGAACGGCTCCGGCCTGCCAGTATTTTATAATGTTCTTGTCCTCTTCTGAAAGCTTGCGCTGAAATGCCTTGATCTCATTTAGTTCGGCAGTATATGCAGGGCCTGTGCGTAGCAGTGGGGAGTCGAGTGCGACCTCGTCAGGGGAAGAGAGCAACACGGTTTTCCATGTGCCGGCGTTAGCATCCAGACTGGAAGGCTGTAGGGATGGATAATTGTAAGAGCGGTCATCCAGGTTCTTGTTACATGAATATAATACAAGAACAGCCATGGCAATGACAACTGTTCTGATGTTTAAGATCTGATTTCTCATAATGCTGCGGGTTTCTGGTTAGCGTTTTTGGTTGCCTTCTTATTGAAATTCATTATATAGAATATTCCTCCGAAGATGGTGGTGGCCTGGCCCATGTTTCGGCCGGCAACGGTGTACTTACCGCCTCCTGTGATTTCAAGTCCGGTTAGAAATGAGGCGGAATACTTGAAGTTGAGGCCAACCTGGGTGGCGTTCATCTCGTTACTGGGGAAGGGCATGTCGTTCTTGCGGATGTCAAAACCACCCAGTGTGGTCATATTATCAAGAAACCCTTCGGCTACCCAGGTATTGCTGCGATATCCCGCGCGTACATTGTATCCGGCCACATCAGGCAGATTAACCTGGTTGGTATAATGCATTTCAGTAGTGTAATACGCATCCCTGTCGATGGTGATGTTGCTTCTAAGCATATACACACCTGAAGCAGTGGCGAACAAATGGCCATGCTGAAAGTCGACCATCGGCCGGATGGCCAGATTCGTACTATGTATTCCAATAGCTAAAGGTTGAATGTCGGCTACATAGTTAGTCATGGGTGTTGAAACACCTCCGATGGCATAAAAGGAAAGAATGCTTTTCTTGCCCAGGTGGGTCAGCACCGGCATCCATTTAAGCATTGCCGAAACATCCTGAAAACCTTTGAAGCCATGAAGGGTTCCGGCGGATGCGT
Source organism: uncultured Chitinophagaceae bacterium (assembly GCA_963808065.1). Taxonomy (GTDB): domain Bacteria; phylum Bacteroidota; class Bacteroidia; order Chitinophagales; family Chitinophagaceae; genus Flavitalea. Next base: position 903,916 of record CAWEEK010000001.1, on the reverse strand, counting down.
GCGTTCGGACATAAGGCACATTAAAAAGGAAATTCAATTTTTTGCTGATGCCATAGTTGCCCATGATGCTGTAGGTTTGGGTTGACACCCTTCCAAGATTCTGGTTGTCTCTTTTATAGGTGCCTTCCCAGTAATCCGTCCAGCTGCTGTGGCTGTATGACAAACCCGCGCACAGCAGGTTTTTGTTCATCATAATAGCATCCACGTCTGTCTGCGCCATTGTTGTCTTGCTCATCGTCAGGCTAATGACGGCGACGAGACATATTTTCATTCTGGTTAAGTGCTTCATAATTGCAGTTAGTGTTAGTGTTAGTTTTTAGTGGTTGTATTTTTATCGCGACGCCGCATATGGAGTCGGTCGTCTACAAGTTTACCAATGTCTCTTCCAATCCTGTTGCCTTCCAAAAGATCAAAGCGATAATGAATACCGCCGTACATTCTTGACATCGAGGCTTCCCAGGCTGCCTGATGAAAAGAGGTGAAAGAACGATGATCGATACCGAATTCTATTTCCGATGTATCCTTGTAACTGAAATTGTCGCCGAAAATATTCGTCATCACTTCGGCTGCTGCAGCAGAGACCACTGAGTGCCCGCTGATATAGGCGGGGAAAGGTGGTGTTTGTATATAGGGCCGCCATTCCGGATCGAAGTATTTGTTGATCACTGTTTCGGGTCTCACCGTATTGCTTCTGTATTTTTCGTCCCAGCAACTGATAAAACCATCAAAAAGAGCGATGGCAGTTTTCGCGTAAGCGTATACGGTAGTGTTGTAATCCGCATTGGCCTTCTGACAGGCGATCCCCACAATGTTCATCCAGTGCCCGCCGGGTGAGAATTTTTTTGTAGCAAACATCACGTGGCCGCTCACATTCATTTTAAATGGGTTGTCGTCCCAGAAATCCGCCATATGCTTTTGTTCGTCAGTAAGCGAGTCGCCCGCTTTTTTTACTTCCATAAGGGAACTATAGTAAGCGGTAGTAGTGTCTTTGATCGAATACTTCGGTGGCGGGATTGGTTTGCATTCCTGCGCCGAATCGAGCACCAGGGTGCGTATTTCCCTCCAGTGCGACTCCATTGCGGAAGCATACATCGGTGGAGTAGGCACCCAGCGGCCATCGGTGTCGTTGACGGTGTACTTGCTGGCCGACCGGGTCTGGGCATAATTATCTTTCTTCGACCAGGCCATCACTGCATTGAATATGGTGTCGGAGAATGCTTTGCTGTTCTCCAGCACATCGTCGGGCATTCCTTCGTCATCAGCTTTTTCAATAAGTTCATTGTAATAGGTCATCATGCTACCCTCAGGAAATGTTACCGCGTTCCCAACCTTCGTGAAGGCCAGCGCAGCGGCAAAATGAAAGTCGACAGTCTGCCCGGCTGGCGGCTTCGGCATCGGCGACATGTGTTTGATCTGCCCGGCAAGGGTGATGAAGTTGCTGTCGCCGGCGACGATGCACTCATAGGCTGCAATACTCGCATACACATAATTCCGTGCGGCAATCATCGGTGGGAAGTTGTTTTCTAACACGATGTTGTTCAGCTTCTTGACAGTTTTGGAAAACAGAAGCGGGTCGTTGGTGTACTTTTTATATTCGTCACCATTTTTACAGGAAGCCATTACCACGCAGGCACAGGCGATTGCTACAATTAGCCTCATTGAAAATTCGCATTAAGATAGATGAGAAGACTGATTACATGATCGTGTCGGGATCAGGCGCGCGGAGGGCGTTTCAGCACATCGTAGTACGAATAACTCAGTTGAGCATCCGGAATTCGGCTGAAATTCTGTTGGAGTACACCAGGGCCGGTCAGGGTCCAGGAGTTCTTTTCGGGACTGTATTCGGCAACAAAGGCCTTGATCACATTCCCGTGTTTTTCACTATTTCCCTGGGAAGAATGCCCGAGATCATTGACAAGTTTGAAAAAATCCATTCGCGATTGCTGAAAACGGGAACTGTTTTCGTCTGGCAGGCAGAGCAGCACAAGTTCCCCTTTGTCCACTTTCCGTTTCACGTACCTGTAGGTCTTACCGCTGAGTTCGATCTCGCCTTCAATACGCTCAAATTGATTGGAAGCACCTGCCATATAGGGCGTGTTCAGTGGGACCCTGATTTCCAGGAGCTGGTCGTCCTGATAAGCCGACCTATCAATTTGTTTTTGAAGAGAGACAGTTGCTTTGTTTTCTAAAAGCCCTGAAACCATGCGGTATCCAAACCAGTTAAAGGAGAGAATGGCAAGAAGCAATATGGAAAGCGCCTGTTTCACAGTTAGTCAACTGCCAAGGTAAACTTTTTTTTGTTTTTCAACAACAAGGTGGAACGGTGTCGAAACGCTGCCCTGGCAATGCTTGTTCCGGGCGCGAAAGTCCAATTTAATCTGATGGCGGGGGCTCCCATTTCATTTCTGCCCAAATTCTGATAGCTTTGCTTTGTGCAAGTCAGATGATGAAACGAACAGTCGAACAAAAATTGTATTATCCCCTCCGGGTGGCCATTGCCCTCTGTTTTATCGGTCATGGCGCCTTTGGGATCATTACTAAGGCCGTGTGGTGCAACTACTTTGGAGTGGTTGGCATTGGCGAGCAAATGGCCTTTAAATTAATGCCACCCCTTGGCGTTTTTGACATGTTACTCGGTGTCATTGTGTTGATCTACCCGCTGAGGCTGATCCCTGCGTGGCTGGTTCTCTGGGGATTGTTTACAGCACTGCTCCGTCCTCTGTCGGGCGAACCGTTTGCGGAGTTCATCGAAAGAGCAGGAAATTATGGAACTCCACTTGCTCTGTTGTTGCTCGTTGGAGGTACGCGGTTCACCTGGAAATCCCTGATGGAACCCATTTATCCACCTTTAGCGTCTGATCCGGTCAGGGTAAACCGCGCAATGCTCTGCCTGAGGGTTACTGTTTTCCTCTTGTTGCTGGGTCATGGGTGGCTGAATTTCACCGGTAAACCCGGGTTGCTAATTCAATACCAGTCCCTGGGCTTTGGAAACCCGGTGGCCGTTGCACAAACTGTGGGAATTTTTGAAATGCTGGGTGCTCTGCTTGTGTTGATCAGGCCCTTTGCTCCCTTACTGCTTATTCTTCTGGTCTGGAAGATCGTGAGCGAGATCTGGTATCCAGCCTACCCTGCTTTCGAATGGATAGAAAGAGCAGGAAGCTATGCGAGCATACTGGCCCTGCTCATTTCCGTTTCATCGGGTCGATTGTTCGGCAAATTCAGCCAGTCATACCAAAGCGCTTCCCTCAACCAGGCCTAGCGCATAATGATACCCGTATCAGCACAAATTTCGTCGGCAGGACTTTACTCAAATTTTATATATCCTCTCGGCGTTTAGTCCAAACACCGCTTCGCGCTCCTCCGGAAGAAATTTCTCCATATATTTTTCCAGCAGGCTTTTCCATTGAACATACATCCCCGAGATCAGCATCACCGGCCAGTCGCTGCCATATAAAAGTCTGTCTGTTCCAAAAGCATCGAAAACCACATCCAGATAAGGGTAAAATTCCGCGGGACTCCATTGATTCCATTTTGCCTCGGTCAAAAGCCCGGAAAGTTTGCAACTCAGATTTTTATTTGAAGCCAGATCACGAATGCCGGCAGCCCATTCATTTATTTCATTGTTCCTGATCACGGGCTTGGCGCAATGATCGAGGATCATCACCTGGTTGGGGAAGGCGGAAACAAAGTCGATCGCCGCTTTTAGTTGTCGGGGATAGATTAGCACGTCGTAGGTAAGGTCATAAGCAGGTAGCTGACTGATACCGCTTCGGAAGGCCGGGTCGTACAAAAAATCATCGGCTTCGGACTGAACGATATGCCTGAGGCCTTTGACTGATGGATATGAACGAAGTTCATCCAGTTTGCGAATGAGATCCGGAGCTTTAAGGTTGGTCCAGCCTACAACGCCTCTGATAAAGGAGTAGGTTTTTGCGAGCTCGGCCAGAAATTTAGTTTCAACCTCCGACTGGTCGGCCTGAACGGCTATGCAGCCGTCTATATTATTTCTCTTACGTGTAAGTTCAAATAAACCGGGGAGATGATCTTTCTGGATCAGCTTCATGCTGTCATCAATCCAGGGATAGACCTTTTGATTGTATTTCCAGAAATGGACATGACTATCAATAACCATGAGGTGAATTTGTCCTAAATATACATCACCATCATTTCCAAATTCTGTGTAAAACCTCAGTTTTTACAGAGCATCTTCAGCCCTTTAAAAGAGCCAGGCCTGAAAAGACCCGGCGTTTGTTGATCGTACCCTTTAAAAATGAATTTGTCAAAACTCCGGGAAGTCCGTCTAACAATACGGCTCTTCCTGTAATGACTCCCGACCGGTAAACCGAAAAACTGGATAACCGAGCGAGCGACTCTGTGTCCTATGGATAATTTTGATCCGCCATCTGGTGAAGGAACGGCAGGATCTTTTTGACTGTGGTGGTGAATCAGATTAGTAAGAAACATGATGGCAGGTTAAAGGTTAAAAAATGCCAGGCCTGGAAAAGCCCGGCTGTTTTGTTGATCGTACCCTTTAAAAAATCGATTGGTTTCCGATGACTACAAATGGCATCAGGGAAACTGCTGATAATTCGGTTATGTGTTCACGTGAATAAAAAGAATCGGATGAAACAAGGGCCTTCATGGTAATGTCTTCAGCCGGTTTGAGCCGGGATGAAACAAATACTAACAGGCAAAGCGAAAAGATTAAACAGGATTTATAAACAGGCTGAAATGGGTACGTTCTCATGACTTTTTATGATTAAGCAGGGAAGACTGCTGAACGGTTGACCACAGGAAAAATGGAGAAGTGATTCGGAGGATGAGGATCAAAAAGATGGAAGATTCAAACGAGGTATTCCGAGGATTGGAGCGTTTCTGCAGAACAAAGATTGTCAAGAAATCACTGAGATGCAATAGTAAAACTACTAGAATCAAAAAAAACCGCCACAAGGGCGGTTTTATATGAATTCGTTTCTTACCAGGCTTATTTGTATTGACCCACCAGTCCGTTTGCCAGGTCGGTCATCTTTTTCAGACTCTCATCGGCAAGTACGCCCTTTTTGAATTCGGCCAGCACTTCGGGGAGCTTGTGTTCCATTTCCAAAAGAAAATGTTCTTCGAACTCCTTCATTTTTCTGACGGCAACCTGTCTTACCAATCCCTGTGTTCCAAGGTAGATAATAGCTACCTGTTTTTCTACGCTGTAAGGCGAGTACTGTGGTTGTTTCAGAATCTCCACATTTCTTGCTCCCTTGTCGATCACCAGTTTGGTAGAGGCATCGAGGTCGCCACCGAATTTGGAAAATGCTTCCATTTCGCGGTAGAGTGCCTGGTCGAGCTTGAGCGTACCCGCAACTTTCTTCATCGACTTGATCTGGGCATTACCACCCACACGGCTAACGGAGATACCTACGTTAATCGCAGGACGGATACCAGCATTGAAAAGGTTTGATTCAAGGAAGATCTGTCCATCTGTGATCGAGATCACATTGGTAGGAATATAAGCCGACACGTCACCAGCCTGGGTTTCGATGATCGGAAGCGCGGTGAGTGAACCACCACCTTTCACAAGGTGTTTGATGCTCTCAGGCAGGTCATTCATGTTCTTCGCCACACTATCGTCATTGATGACTTTCGCCGCGCGTTCGAGCAAGACGGCTGTGGAGATAGAATACGTCACCGGGATATGCTTCGCGTCCTGGAGGTCGGCGGAGCAGCAGCGACACTTCCCGATAAGCCACGGCCTGTTTAGAAAGATCATCGTAGATGATCAATGCGGGCCGGCCGGTATCACGGAAAAATTCCCCGATCGCTGCGCCGGAAAACGGAGCATAGAACTGGAGCGGAGCAGGATCGGAAGCCGAAGCGGCAACGATGACCGTATAAGCCATGGCACCGTTGTCTTCAAGGGTTTTCATAACACCCGCAATAGTGGATGCTTTCTGTCCGATTGCGACATATATGCAAAACACAGGTTTGCCTGCGGCATAAAATTCTTTCTGATTGATGATGGTGTCGATCGCGATCGCGGACTTACCGGTCTGGCGGTCACCGATGATCAGTTCGCGCTGTCCCCGGCCAATGGGGATCATGGCGTCAATGGCCTTGATTCCTGTCTGCAGCGGTTCCTTTACAGGTTCTCGGAAGATAACACCCGGAGCTTTGCGCTCAAGAGGCATTTCGTAGGTGTCACCGGTGAGTGGTCCTTTACCATCGATGGGTTGTCCGAGAGCGTTTACTACCCTTCCGAGCATTCCTTCTCCCACCCTGATCGATGCGATCTTTCCGGTGCGTTTTACTTTTGACCCTTCTTTGATACCGGTTGGTTCACCCATAATACCACACCTACGTTGTCTTCTTCAAGGTTAAGGGCGATGGCCTGAACGCCTGTCTCAAACTCTACAAGCTCCCCGGCGCTCACGTTGTTGAGTCCATAAACGCGGGCGATACCATCACCGACCTGGAGTACAGAACCCACTTCTTCCAGGTCAGCGTTCGCATTGAAGTTGCTTAATTGCTGGCGGAGTATCGCGGAAATCTCGTCTGATTTAATTTCAACCATATATTGTGTTTATCTAATCTTGTAAACGAAATCGTTATTTAAAAACTGTTTCCTGATGGTTTCAGGTCATAGGCGATGCTTGCGTCTACCAGGATGGTGCCCATCTCAAGTACAAAGCCACCGATAAGTTCTTCATTGATCTCAGTGGTGAGTTCTATATTCTGCATTTCGGACTGGCTTTTCACCTTTTCTACAATTTCCTGTTTTAACGCGTCCTTAATCGGATGTGCGGTTGTCAGCCTTACCGTATAAATATTCTTGTATTTCTTGTATTGTTCGATGAACGCGTTCGCGATTTCAGGAAGTTTGGTTCACGGCCTTTTTTGATCAGCAGGCTGATAAATGAGTGGGTAAGCTCCCTATCTTGCCTTTGGTCACTGCGCTCAAGTATCGCCACCTTCTTTTCGGAGCTGATCACAGGACTCTTCAAGAGGCTTACAAATTCCTTATTGGATCTTGAAATAGCCTGCAGGAACAACATATCCTCATAAACTGCTTCGAGCATTTCTTTTTCGATGGCCAGATCGAGAAGTGCTTTTGCATACCTGCCTGCTAAACGTGGATTAAGCATATTGATTCAGCTTGTACTAGTTAAGTTTCACTTCATTGGTCAGTTGCCTGATATAATTTTCCTGGTCACTGGGGTTACCCAATTCGCGGCGAAGCACTTTTTCTGATACTTCTATCACCAGCTGACCCACCTGGTTCTTTACATCGGTCAAAGCCGCCATTTTCTGTTGCTCGATGGCCGCCTGGCGTCCGTTATGATCTTGTTGGCTTCAATTTTTGCCTGTTCTTTGGCTTCGTTGATGATCTTCTCTTTTGTGTCCCTGGCTTCTTTCAGCATCTGTCCTCTTTCTTCACGTGCCTTTACCAGCAATGCTTCGTTTTCACTTTTCAGCTGGGCCATTTCGGCCTTTACCTTTCAGCGTTGCCAGTGAATCAGCAATGGTTGTCTCCCTTTCGTTCAGCGAAGCAAGGATGGGCTTCCATGCAAATTTTTTCAGGATAAAAAACACGATCAGGAAGGCCAGCAGCGTCCAGATGATCAGGCCAAAGGAGGGTATTAGTAAATCCATAGTTGTTTTGTGCTTGGTTTTATAATCTACGCGGATTGGTCGGATCCGCGGAAAGATAAAATGTACTGCATTCTCCGCCCTGTGCTTTGAATGCAGTATTAATGTTTGTTCTAAACGAACATTGCCAGGATACCTGCGATAACCGCGAACAGGGCAACACCCTCAACGAACGCAGCTGTCAGGATCATGTTGGCACGGATGTCGTTGATCGCTTCTGGCTGGCGGGCAATAGCCTCAACCGCACCTTTACCGATCTGACCGATACCGATACCAGCGCCAATTGCAGCAAACCTGCACCGATAGCACCACCTGCGTTCGCCCAGGCAACTTCGCTTAACAATACTGTCAGTAAATCCATAATTGTGTGTTTTATATTATATTAAAAAAATAGACGACGTAATTTTAAATTATACCGGATCATCGGCCGATCTGGTGTTTATCGTGACCGTCATGTACATCTTCAATTGCCTGGCCGATAAATACCGCGGTCAGGTTGGTGAAGATGAATGCCTGGATAAAAGCCACCAGGATTTCTATAAGGTAAATGAATACAGAAAACGCGATGGATACCGGTGAAAAGCCCCAACCGATAGCCGCGCTCAGTCCGCCGAAAATAAATATCAGCGATATCAGACAAATGATGATGATGTGTCCCGCCAGCATATTTGCAAAAAGACGTATGATCAGGGCAAAAGGCTTTGTGAAAACACCCAAGCACTTCTACCAGCACCAGGATCGGCTTGATCCCCACCGGAACCGGGGGGTTGAAAATATGTCCCCAGTAATGCTTGTTTCCATTAACAGGAGATCACGATAAAGGAGATCACACCGAGTACCGCTGTGAAAGCAATGTTTCCGGTTACGTTGGCCGAACCTGGAATGAGTCCGAATATGTTGTTGATAAGAATAAAAAAGAAAATAGTGAGCAGGTAAGGCAGGTACTTCTTGTAATCGTGTCCGAGATTTGGCTTCGCCACTTCGTCGCGTACAAAGGTGATAACTGGCTCAATCGCATTCTGCAATCCTGTGGGCGCTTTACTCGTACCGATACCCCTGGCATATTTTCCTGCCATACTGATCAGGATAACCACCAGTACGTCAGCGCGAGGATCATCTGAACCACGTTCCTGGTAAGAGAAAGATCATAAACCTTCACAGATGGATCCACGGGAACAATCTTGTTACCCACCAGTCTGTATCCTTCCACTTCGTGTTCACCATGGTGAAAAGCAGAGACATGAAAAAAGAAAATCCTTTCTGTGGGGAATAAAGAATTACGGGAAGAGGAATGGTGGCATGGTGCTCGTGACCTTCGGCATCTTTATAGCTAGAAAATGAAATTCATGGGCATCAAGAACGTGGTCAAAAATCACCTCGTTGGCATCAAAGACTTTTTCCTCTTTCTGAGTGGTTTCGGGTGCCTTTTCATCATGCCCAACATGATCATTTTCCTGCGCAGTTGCAACATTGAAAAATGACAGGCTAATTACGCTGAAAACCAGTACCAGTAAGCATTTAAGTCTCCCCTTAATCATACCTTTCTGTAAATTTGCCGCAAAGATAAGCAAGGGGCAGTTAAATTCCGCTTTTTGAAAACGAATTACGAAAAAAGTGCAAGTTTAATTAGTGGCCGCTTTCGGGCCAGTTCCCAACCCTCAGACGCTTGCCTTTTCGAACTGCATGAAATGCAGACGGGAATAAAATCCTCCCAGGGCCAGTAACTCTTCATGAGTGCCGGATTCCCTGATCTCACCCTTGTCGAGCACGATGATCCTGTCCGCCTTCCGGATGGTCGACAAGCGGTGGGCGATGACAACCGCCGTTCTGCCCGACTGATCAGTTTGTCAATGGCCTGTTGGATCAGCATTTCGCTTTCAGTATCGATGGATGATGTGGCCTCATCAAGAATCAGGATGGAGGGATTATAAAGTAGCGCCCGGATGAAGGCGATCAACTGCCGCTGACCCAGGGAAAGGGTGCTGCCTCTTTCCATCACATTATAATCGTAACCGCCGGGCAGCCGCATGATGAAATCATGCACATCGATGAGTTTCGCGGCCTCTTCCACCCGCGTCCTGGAAATAGATGGATTTCTTAGTGTGATATTGTCCATCACCGATCCCGAGAAAAGAAACACATCCTGCAAAACCACGCCGATGTCCTGACGCAGTGCATTTAGTTCGAAGTCTTTTATGGGAACGTCATCTATCAGTATCTCACCGCGCCTGGATATGGTAGAGCCTGTTCAGCAGGCTGATGATCGATGTTTTTCCGCTGCCAGTATGCCCCACGATCGCCACGGTTTCGCCGGGATCTGCGATAAATGAAATATCCTTTAATACATAACGTTCATCAACATACGCAAACCAGACATTCCTAAATTCGATCTTCCCGTTGATCTTCTCGGGACGATACTGGCCAGTGTCTGTTGCCATATCATCATTGTCCAGCACCTTGAAAACGCGTTCGCTGGCCACCATGCCCATCTGCAACACATTGAATTTGTCGGCGATTACCCGCAACGGCCGGAAGAGTAAGTTCAGACAGAGATAAAAGGCGATCATCTTCCCGATCAGGGCATCTGCCACCTCCGGCCTCAGTTCCAGCGCGTGAGTGGCTGCCCACCACACCATCAGACCAGTGCCCACGGCCAGTACAATTTCCACAATGGGAAAAAAGATGGAATAGGCGAAAATTGCATTGATATTGGCGTTGCGGTGCTCCTTGTTGATTTTCCTGAATTTGCCGGACTCTTTGTCTTCCGCGGCGAAAGCCTGCACGATCTGCATGCCGGTGATGTGTTCCTGCACAAAGGCATTCAGACTGGCTACAGCATTCCGGACCCTGATAAAAGATTTGTTCACGCTCTCCTTAAACACCCAGGTAGCTGCGATCAGGAAAGGAAAAGGCGCAAGGCAAATAAGGGTCAGCTGCCAGTCAACATAAAACATGAACCCAAGTATGCAAACGATGGAAAGCAGGTCGGCGATGATCGGTATCAGGCCTTCCGCAAAAATATCGTTGATCGATTCAATGTCGTTGATCGTACGGGTAGTAAGTGTGCCGATCGGGGTCTTGTCGAACTGTGCGAGGTTGAGGTGTAGGATCTTTTCATAAACCTTAACCCTCAGATCTTTGACCACGGTCTGACCCAACCAGGCAGTAAGGAAGGAGAAGTAAAATCGAAAAGCGGATTCAATGATCAGTAAAGCAACCTGGATAATCGTAATCCAGATGATCAGTTCACCCATATGCGATCGCACCAGTTCGGTTCCGGAGACACCCTTCCTGACATAATCATTAATGGTCAGCTGAACGAGGTAGGGCCGGATAGGGGAAAATAGCGCAAGAATGATTGCCAGTATCACCGAAATGACGAACCGTCTTTTATATGGTGCAGCAAATCGAAGTACCCTGCTGAGTAAACTGAAATTGAAAATTTTACGACGACCTACCTTCAGGGACATTATGCGAAACTAAGTCAAAAGTTAAAAGTGAAATGATCCGGGTTAAGTTTTAAGTTTTGATTTTCAAGTTTCGACTTCCAGGATCTCCCTCATTCCTTCCTTAGCGCCAGCGTAAATCCAATGGTAGTGCCAACGTCCGTTGTGCTCCTGACATGAATATTCTGTCCGTGCGCCTCGATGATGTGTTTACAGATGGCCAGGCCCAGGCCTGTTCCACCCTTGTCGCGACTCCTGGCCGCATCGGTACGGTAAAACCGTTCAAAGATCCTGGGGAGGTGCTCTTCTTCAATGCCGATACCATCGTCACTGATCTCTATGAGCGCATGCCTGCCATCGGTGGGATACACGCTTGCCACTATCGCCCCATTCGTCTTGCCGTATTTACTGGCATTTTCTACCAGGTTGGTTAGTACCTGCCGCACTTTCTCCTTGTCGGCGTAAACCGTAATTGGTGCCTCGCAGCCTTTCTTGATGGTGGCGGTCATATTCTTCTGCTGCGTTTTAATGCCAAGGGAATCGAACACGTCGCGAATCTGGTCCTGGATCACAAAGTTCTGTTTGTACATCAACTGTTCGCCGCTTTCCAGACGCGTGATCTCATCCAGGTCGTTAACGAGGTTTACAAGGCGGTCTACATTACGGGCAGTATTTTCGAGGAATTTCTTCCTGATCTGCTCGTCTTCCATTGCCCCACCGAGCAGAGTTTCAACATATCCCTGGATGGCAAACACCGGTGTTTTGAACTCATGGGCGAGGTTCTGCAGAAATTCTTTCCGGTAGGCTTCGTTGGCGTAAAGTGTCTCTATTTCCTTGTTCTGCTTTTCCACCCAGGCCTGCACATCCAGACCTGCCTGGTCAATATTCTTGCGGGGAAGAACATATTTAAAATACACTTCTTCCTTCCTCGTTGCCTTGGTCTGGTTGATGAGTTTATAAATCAGTTTGATCTTGCGATAGATGAATTGCTCGAACATGAAGCGGGTAAGCCCAAAAATTGACAGACCGATCAGGGCCAGGAAAACCAGTGCTATCGTTGGATTTCCGCTGATAAAGTAAACGCCGGCGGCGGAGGGAACACTGATGGTTAGCGCGATCAGCGCGCAAACCTTTGCAGGACTAAGGTTTCGGGCAGCAAACATCTCTAAAGTTAGCCTTATAAATCAAATTTATAGCCTACTCCTTTAACAGTAGTTATACATTCCACCCCCAGTTTCTGACGCACTTTGCGGATGTGTACGTCGATCGTACGGTCGCCTACTATCACATCGTTGCCCCAGACCTGATTGAGGATTTCGTTACGCAGAAACACCCGGCCAGGTTTAGAAGCGAGCATGTAGAGCAGCTCAAATTCCTTTTTGGCAAGGGTAACCGGTTTATGATCAATGGTCACTTCGTATTTCACCGGGTCAATCTCCAGGCTGTCGATACTGATGACCCCGTTTTCGGGTTCCTTGTGAATCCTTCTGAACAGTGCATTAACCTTGCTAAGCAGAACCTTGGGGCTGATCGGCTTGCTCACATAATCATCGGCGCCGGTTTCGAGCCCTTTCACGTGTGAGTTCTCATCGCTGAGCGCGGTGAGAAATATGATCAGGGTGTCTTTGAACGCGGGTTGGGCCCTGAGGATGCCGCAGACTTCCACCCCGGTTTTCCTCGGCATCATGATATCCAGGATGATGAGATCGGGTTTCTGAGATTTCGCTCGTGCTATAGCTTCGTCCCCGTCTTTTGCGGTAATGATCTGATACCCTTCCCGGCTGAGGTTGTAGCCCAGTATCTCCAGGATATCGGGTTCATCATCAGCGATAAGAATTTTATGTGGGGAAGGATCCATGAACTTAAAAATTTATGCAAAGGTAATTTTAAGGAAGACGTGGATGTGCCCCTGACATTATCAAATTGTTAACAGCCCCTTCCGGGGAGCAACCTATTAATCGTATTTTCGCTCTTCATCTGCACGAACCGTGACTACATGAATCCACGAATCCTGACCATTGTTCTTTTAATTCTTACCCTTCCCGCTGTTGGCTCAGCTCAATCCTACAGTTTTAAGATCGCCACCGACCGGATGCTGTTCCACGACCTCGTGGACAAACAGCAGGCTCGCCTCTTTAACAAGAAAGGAGAATTTGCGGTTACCGATGATGAGTCGGTGAACCTCCAGGTGGCCGACGTGCTTATCAGGGGGGTTGATGAGCTGCAGGAGAAGATCGAAGCCGACACGCTGATTTCCAGCCAGGTAAAGATCAAATCATTAAAGAGCCTTGAAACCCTCCTCAAAGGCTACAATGCAAACAGGAATACCAGGGACTTTCCGGCTTCTATCGCTCCAAAACTGCTCCCGGCCTTTAGTGAAGCCCTGGACATCGACCGCAAAAAAGAGAGTATAGAACCCGTGATCGTCAGGAGTGATTATGGAGTGGGCAAACTGCTGGTGGATTGTTTTGTTTTTCCCGTTGAGAATCAGGGGGTAAAACCATCCCGGCTCCTGCTGATCGAAAAATACCTGGCGCTTCACCCCGATGAAATACTGCCGGAACTCAACAAGAATCCTTCCCTCCCATTTGCCAACAAACTCATCCAGATCGCCGCCCGTCGTGATCTTGGAAAATTATACGATTATGCCGCGGCCAGGAATACGCTGGGCAGTAAGATCAGGAACCACCCCGATTCCCTGGTGAGGATGATAGCTACCATCGCTTCCAGCAAAAGCGGTCAGTTGTATTTCCCTTTTCTCGACAATCTGATGCGCGGGAAGATCACCCTGGACGACATCGACAAGGTGAAGGACAATGACCTGCTCTACTACCGGCTCATGGTTAAAACGCGGATCGAATATGCCAAACGGCTACTACCACCGCTGAAGGACTCTGTCATGGGAATGAATGCTCTGACAGATCGCATGGCCAACAAAGCCAAACAGTATTTTATCCGCGAGATCAACGCGCTTCATACCGTAGAGAATGAGAACATCCGTTTCAAAAGACTCGATGGGCTGACCCCTCAGGAATTGTATTACCTGATCGTGCTGGGCGAAGACGAAATCTACACCTCCAGTTATCTCAACGTCTATAAGAAGATCTTTCAGCGAATGACCAACCCGGGTAGCGACAGCCTCCTGCTCAGCGTCAATGGCGACTTCTTCCGAAAGTTCATCAAGATGGCCGCGGGTTACAATACGCTCAATGACTTCCTCGGCAGGATGGACAGAGAAAATTCCACCACCACCATGAAGGCCTTTGTAATACGCCTTGAATCCACCGATGGTTTGGAAGAAGCCGTGGACGTCGCCGATTCATACAGCAGCATCACCGATAAAAATCCCCAGCTTTCAAAATTCATCTCATCGGAGGTGAAATGGAACCTCGACAGGAATGTGGCCGCAAATAACAAACGCGGGATCGTCATCTACAATCTGCTGAGGGTTTTGTTTGAATCGGCTGACACCACACGGAAAGTCAACCTCTCGAAAGAACTCGGCATCGCTTCAATCTACGGGCAGGACTATCGTTCGCTGACGGATGACAGTGGCAGGGTGATCCAACAGGTTTTCTTCTATGGTGATGAAGACAAGGACGGACAGAATTCCTATGTGAACTTCATGAACATGTTTCGCAACCGTGCATTGTGGAAGGTGCAGACCAACGCAGACTGGGCCACCATTACTTCAATCAAAGGCAAGAAGGTCTTGATATTTGCGAACCGGCCCTTGCTGGGTGAAGATGATCCGGATGCAAAGGCACAGGCCAGACTGAACGAATACCTGGAAGAGAAACAATTTAAACCCTCCATCGTCATTCATCGCGGGCACAGCTATCACCTTCAGTACACACTAAAACAACTTGCTCCAACGGCAAAGATCGTTGTGCTTGGCTCCTGCGGCGGTTACAACAACCTGAACGAAGTGCTCACCATCTGCCGCGACGCGCAGATCATATCTTCCAAACAGGTGGGAACAAAAACCGTCAACGAGCCCATCCTGCAGGCGATCAACAACCAACTGGTGGCTGGTAAGAACATAGATTGGATCCCAATGTGGCGTGAACTGCGGCTCCGCTTTCCCAAAGGAGCGGCCAAGGAAAAATTTGACGACTACATCCCACCTTACAAAAATCTCGGTGCAATCTTCATTAAAGCCTACCGCAAAGCCATGGGGGAGTTTTAACCGGAAGAAATTAAAAATGAAAAATTAAAAATCTTTCGTCGCTTTCAGGAAGTATTAGAATAGAGCTTAGGTAGAACCTTAGTTTGACATTTTTTCTTTCGCTTCTAATGCGATAGGGTCAACGTCAGTAAGTTCAAGAGATTTTACCATGTCCTGAACTGTTTTTTTGTATTTCAGGAAATGAGGTGTCTTTATGTGTGACTTGTAGGCATCCAAACTGGCATATATTTCAAAGACTGAAACACGAGTTGGGTTATCTTTTTCGGCAACGGCATAAAGCATTAGTACTCCTGGTTCAACCTTAACGGCGGTTTCAGCATGCTCTTTAAGTGCTGCATTATAACTTCGCAGCTTAGTTGAATCAATTACCAGTTTGGCAATACGTATATAATGCGAGTTACTTTGTGCAAACAACTTTACAAAGGATAACATCAACATGCAAAATATTAACAAGGGTCTCATTCTCTGCGTGTTTTTTTGCGGGTGCATACAATAAAATTAAAAATCAAAAATTAAAAATTAAAAATGCTATGGTGTAAGAACTCGTGGAACTAACGCTTTTTGATATGAATAGAATGAGTTCCATACCAAAAATTACAAATTAACCTTCTTACTTTTTGTCAACCTCTGGCGATCAAACATTTTTAATTTTTAATTTTTGATTTTTGATTTAAAAAAAAGCCCCGCAACTACTGCGGGGCCTTTTGATATCTGCGGGTTTTTTTTTAGAGTTCTATTAGCGGGATCGTCTCAACTGATCCGTTGATGATGAACCTTACCATATAGGCTCCCCTGGTGAGGTGGCCCGGGTAGATGGTGCTCACCTGGGAATGGATCAGTGTGTTGTAGGCAAGCTTTCCATCGGCAGTGAAGATTTCCATCCTCACGGGCTTGGTTGGCGCTTTTGAAAGCCATACGGTGAAGACTCCCTTTGTCGGGTTCGGGCTCAGCCTGATGGTGATGTCTCCAGCCTTGAATTTCCCTGTCGGCATGTAGAATACTGAGTCGGAAAGGCTCGGACAAAGGTAATCATTGATCGTTCCTACCTGGTAGTAACCCGGCTGTTTCGGTGTATACATCTTATTGGTAGCGGATGGAATGAGAGTACCATTCACAAACCAGTTATAAGAATTAGCAGCTGAAGACTGAAGAGCCTTGCCAACCATGTTAAGCGTTGGCTTGGTATTGTTGCGGACATAGATCCTTATAGAATCCCAGCCCGTCTGATTACAAGCCGTTACACTCAGTTTCACATTCATGTCAGCAGTTGGAATAAAGGTCAGCGTTGGGCTGGTGCTGTCTGAAGTCAGACCTGCAGGGAACCATTTGTAGATTCCACCAGTTGTTCCGGCATCGAGAGTGACAGGAGTTCCCGGACACACATCGATATCGTTTCCAAGATCAGGCACCGGAGGATTTACCATGACTGATACTGAACTGGTTTTAACATTAACACCACCCTGGTCATCATTCAGTGTCAGTTTAACAATGAAGATTCCGTTTCCTGTATAAGTGTGCGACGGATTTGGTTGTGTACTGGTTGTACCATCCCCGAATTCCCAGGTGCGACTGACAATGGATACAGTACTGCATATGATAGAATTGTCGGTGAACTGAACCATGTTGCTGCAGGTACCTGCGAACGACTGGCCAATCTGAGCAACTACTGGTTGCTGGAACGTAATATTAACCGTGTCTGACTTTATACATCCTGGCAGGTTGGTTACTGTCACACTGTATGTTCCGGAGCTCATCACTTCGATGTCACTGGTCGTTTCACCGGTGCTCCAGACATAGGTCATACCGGGGTTGAATGCATCGAGGGTAATGTTGCCACACGCGATTCTGTCGGCACCAAGCGAGAAGACTGGCATTGCGTTGCTGGTAACTTCGATCGTATCCTTCGACACGCAACCACCTGGAGTTGTCAATTCAACCCAATAGCTGCCACTGGTGGCCGCGATGGTCTGGCTTGACGCTCCGGTGCTCCAGAGATAGGTAGATCCTGGGGTTCCTGCATCCAGGGTTACAGATGATCCGCTACAGATAATGGTATCTGCTCCAAGGTAAAGCGAGGCAGGTGTGAAGGCCGAAATAGTCACCGGTTTACTGCTGGTAAGCGAATTACCCAGGTTGTCCGTCACTGTAAGTGTTACAGCGTATGTGCCATTTCCGGTATAAATATGTGTGGGGCTCGGTGCTGAACTTGTTTGTCCGTCGCCAAAATCCCAGGCCCAGCTATCGATCGTTACACCGCAAACAGTAGTACTGTCTGAAAAGTCCACGGTCTGTGGAAGACAGGCTCCGGTGAGCGCGTATCCGAAGTTGGCGAGCAGGGAAGGGTTCATATTCAGCACCAGCGTATCTGAGCTGACGCAACCGTTAGCACCGGTGACCTTTACCGCATAGGTTGCGGGGAAGTCGGCTAAAACAGTTTGTGTGGTCTCTCCTCCAAAGCTCCACTCGTAAGTAGAACCGGGGTTGCCAGCATCAAGGGTCAGGGCGTCCATAGAGCAGATTGTTGTATCGGCTCCCAGGTTCACCACAGGAGTGACCAAACCCGCGATCGTCACTGGTGTTATTTTTGATAATGTATTTCCAAGGTTGTCTGTAATTGAAAGCGTCACATTGTAGGTTCCATTGGCCATATAATCATGCGTCGGGTTTTGTGCCGAGCTAAGATTGCCGTCACCAAAATCCCATGACCAGCTGTCTATTGTCACACCACAGATTATGCTGTTGTCTGTGAATGCCACATTAATAGGCAGACAGGTTCCTGACTGAGTAAAACTGAAGTCCGCGTACAATGAAGGCAACATATTTACTTCCAGGGTGTCCTTTACCACACAACCGCTGGGGCTGGTAACGATGACCGAATAGGTTCCCGGAAAGTCGACGTATAGAGTCTGGGTGGTTTCACCTGACTCCCATGCATAGGTAGAGCCGGGGTTGCCAGCATCAAGAGTGAGTGCGTCTATTGAACATATAGTGGTATCAGCACCGAGGTTCACGATTGGCATTCCCGTAGCGGTGACTGTCACCGAAATATTTTTCGGTAGTGAATTGCCGAGATTATCTGTCGTGGTGAGCGTCACAGAATAAGTTCCAGTGGCCGCATAAATATGTGATGGGTTCTGAGCGGTACTTGTTTGTCCGTCTCCAAAATCCCAGGCCCAGCTGGCAATGGTAACACCGCAGGTTGTGGTGCTGTCTTTGAAGTCAACATTCGCCGGAACACAATTGGTTGTTTCAACGTATCCGAAGTTGGTCAGCAGTGAAGGCGTCATATTCAACACGAGAGTGTCAGAGGTAACACAGCCTGACGGATTGGTCACCCTTACCCAATAGGTTCCCAGGAAGTCGGCAACCGTGGTTTGGGTGGTTTCACCCGAACGCCATACATAGGTAGATCCAGGATTACCCGCGTCAAGTGTCAATGCATCTATAGAACAGATAGTAGTATCATTTCCCAGATTCACAATCGGCCTTGCGATTCCCGATATGGTTATGGGCTTCGATTGGGTCAATGAGTTTCCGAGATTGTCCGTAATAGTTAGTTCAACTGTATAAGTTCCGTTGGCTGCATAATCATGTGTTGGATTTTGAGCAGAACTGGTTTGGCCATCACCAAAATCCCAGGCCCAGGTGTCTATGGTAACGCCGCACTTTATGCTGTTGTCCGTAAATGTGGCGGTAACCGGCAGACAGGTTCCTGACTGCGTAAAATTAAAGTCGGCGTACAATGAAGGCAACATATCCAGAACCAGGGTGTCCTTGGCTTCGCAACCATCAGGGCTGGTGACTATCACCGAATAAGTTCCCGGGAAGTCGACGAATAAGGTCTGCGTGGTTTCACCGAACTCCCAAGCATAGGTAGAACCCGGGTTGCCGGCATCCAGCGTGAGTGCATCGATAGAACAAATGGTGGTGTCGGCTCCAAGGTTTACTACGGGTGTTGCAAACCCCGCAACCGTAACCGGGATAGATTTGGTCAGTGAATTTCCCAGGTTGTCGGTAACCGTAAGTTTAACCGCATAGGTTCCATTGGCCAGATAAATATGTGTTGGATTTTGTGCAGAGCTGATATTGCCATCACCGAAGTCCCAGGCCCAGGTGTCTATCGTAACCCCACAAGTAGTGGTACTGTCGCTGAATGCCACGGAAACGGGCAGGCAGGTTCCTGACTGAACAAATCCGAAGTTGGCGAGTAATGAGGGATTCATGAACAATTCCATGGTGTCGGATGCCGAACAGCCATTGATGTCGGTTACCTTCACTGAATACTTTGCGGGAAAGTCAGCGACTGCGGTTTGGATAGTTTCTCCGTTGAGGTCCCACAAATAGGTTGAACCGGGATTGCCGGCATTAAGCGTAACGGCATTAATCGAGCAAATAGTTGTATCATTTCCGAGGTTCACTACGGGCGGAGTGAATGCCGCGATAGTGACTCCCTGACTTTTTGTAAGCGAGTTGCCCAGGTTGTCTGTTACAGTAAGTTTAACAGAATAAAGACCGTTGCTTGTATATACATGTGTTGGATTCTGTTGCGTACTGGTTTGCCCATCGCCGAAATCCCAGTCCCAACTGTCGACTGTAACTCCACAAGTGGTGGTGCTGTCTGAAAACTTTACAGATGCCGGCAGACAGGTGCTGGTTATCTCATAGTCATAATTTGCCCACATCGATGGGGTCATGTTGAGGGTAAATGTGTCAGAAGCGACGCAACCAGAAGGATCGGTCACTTTCACCCAATAGGTATCAGGGAAGTCAACAGTAAGGGTTTGCGTCGTCTCTCCATAAATCCACTCATAGGTGGATCCGGGGTTTCCTGCGTCAAGTACCAGGGAATTGATCGAACAAATGGTGGTGTCGTTTCCAAGAGAAATGACTGGTCCTGCTTTTGGCGTAACCACTCTGGAATCCGTTGCGTTGCAACCCCAGTTATTTGAAACAACCACTGAATATGTTCCTGTGGCGTTGGCCGTAATGGACTGCGTGGTCGCGCCGGTGCTCCATAAATAAGTATATATAGTGCCGAGAGGAAGAGCGGGTGCAGAGGGTGCTGTCAATAATACCGATCCGCCGGGGCAGATCGCGGTGTCGGCACCCAGGTCAAACGACACTACAGCCATCGGGCTATAGTCTACCAAATAAGTTCTTACAGTCAGGTCTCCCTGGCTATTGGTGATCGTCAGCTTTACATTCTGAGGACCAGGTGTGGTGTATATGTGTGAAGGATTCTGGGCAGTACTTGTTGCACCATCACCAAAATCCCAATCCCAGGCTAGAATGCTGGTACAGGTAGTTGTCGATTCATCGGTGAAGTTAACAGTGATGGGCAGACAGGTTCCGGTGGGAACCCATGAAAACTGAACATTTGTAGTAGGTGTAAGAAAGCTAACCTCTATGTCATCAGTTCCGATTTCTCCATCGACATCTACTGTAACCGAGTAATTGCCGGCTGAATAAACCACGAGGTACCGGTCGGTAGAACCGTCACTCCACGAATAGGTTGTTGTACCGGGGAAAAAACCTGCGTCAAGTGTAATAAAACTGCCATCATCGCAGATGGCGGTGTCGTTGCCGAGATTTACGCTGGGTGGGGCACTATAGCCCGCAATGCACGATGCCAGCACGGCTACGAGCATAATAATTCTCAGTGTAAAGGTTCTCATAAGTAGGATTGGGGTTTTCGATAGGGTTAGTGATTCGATTATCTTTTGACGCTTAGCCGCGAGGTGGTTCTTTTACCCGTTTGCCGGTTCAGCATTTCTATGAAGTAGAGGCCGTTCCGAAAAGCCGGTGGTAATGAAATATTCATTTGACTTATGTTCAAGAATGTCTGTTCTGACATTAAGTTTCCTGCAGGGCCAAGTATTCTCACGGTCCAATTGCCTCTCTGTTCTTCGGGAACAACGACTGAAAAATAGTCGCGCGCGGGGTTGGGATAGATTTTGATTTCATCCGAAAGCGACTCGCCGTTCGCAGCAACAGTACGCACCAGCGAAAGACTTTGTGTTCCGTTCGGAGACAGGGCTCTTATTCTCAGGTAGAGTTTATTCTGAGGCGCCTGACCATATGAAAATGAGTAACGATTACCTATAACCGAAAGTGTTGCGGGTACGGTTGAAAAATTATTCCCGTCGATACTCGATTCAAGTGTGTATTTAAAACCGCGTGCTGTTGCCTGCGGAGTAAAATCGCAAACGACCAGCCCTGCCGTCTTGCGCCTGGCTTCAAACTGCTCCAGTTTGGCCGGTAAGACGATTTGCTGACAGTAGGTATATGTGACAGAAAAAAAGACACTATCAACGTCAGACAGGAAGTTTAATATATAACCAACTGGACCCTGGACATTGATCGTACTCGTGTTCTCTAGATCAAGAGAAACAGTTCCTCCTCCCATAAAATTGGAAAGTCGGCCATCATTAACCATATACTTCCGAACATAATTATGAGCTACTGGACCACGCGTCACTGTTGTGTTCGCGGGCACAAAAAGATTGTATTTCGGGTCCATGTCTGTGGTGAGGACCGAACCGGGCGGGCTGATCGCCGATCCGGTAATTTCATCTGTCCTGATTATGCGGGTCTGGAAAAACCCGGTATAGGTGGGATGGATATAAAGAAAAAGTATACCTGGATCTTACACTGTCAATAATCTCTGCACCGATCAGGGTGCCCAATGCTGGGTTAAATTGCGGGAAATTGAAATTGTAAGTTCCGTTACCATTCCCGACGGCCAGGGCGTCGTGCCTGATGCTCTGTAGCGAATAACCTGCAGGACACTGAGAAAAACCTGCTTGCGTACATACCAGCAACAGGCATGACAGGGGAATCCATAAGAAATAGGGTACAGTTTTTTTCATCGGGTTCAAATTAGGAATCAGATAACACTCTAAACGCCGGATACTATTTATTCAGTATGTACTATTAAATTGGGAATTACCTGGGAAACTGTCCCGAAAAGGGAATTGAGGTCAAAAATTAATGCAAGTTTTTCAGCAGAAGTAAGTTATCCCTGTCCTAATCTGGCAAAATCCTAAGGGTTTACACTAAAAAATATTGAAAAATAATTATAGCCTCAGAATCGGAATTGTATCCTTGACGTGAAAACATTGTCATGAATGTCATTGGAATAGCCTGTCAGACTGGTTTTCTCATTTCTAACCAGGTCGAGCCACAACACCAGTTTAACCTGCTTACTAAACCAATACGTGTAGCCCATACCGATAGTATGAAACCTGACATCCCCGGAATGGGAATTCGTGTTTATTTTGCCAATTGCGTTCCCCCTCAGGTCAATATTGGGATCATAGGAATCGTACTTAAAACCGACCTGGTGTTTTTCTGAAAACACGTTCTGGAGAAAATAAAAAATGGTCCCTTGAAAACGCCTGATATAATAAGGTTCATTAAGAAGAAGCCCTGGGGTAAAAGTTTCCTCCGCCGCAGATGATTGTGTCCCCCACCAATATTCCACCCTCAATTCCGTATTGCCCCAGGGATTTAGAAATTTCAACTGGGCATCTGCTCCGCGGTATTTCCTTGGAGCCTTCCTTCCAAGGTTTGCCAGGCTGGAGTCCACAACAAACGCTCTCGCTCCCTGTTCCTTCGTTATCCTGTACACGTATTTCGAATTCTGTTCGATGCCGCCTTCCAGAATGGAGGCCGAAGCAGAGAGCAAAATATTTTTCGCCACCGGTGTCGATTTCAGACTGATCTTGCCGATCAGGTCCTTATAGCTGTCGTACTCGTCGGGTCCGGTGAGACCCTGGCCATTGAAAACACCAAGGTCGATTTTGAACATTCTCAGGCGGTTGCTCTT
The DNA here is from genome assembly GCA_963808065.1 of uncultured Chitinophagaceae bacterium. Lineage (GTDB taxonomy): Bacteria > Bacteroidota > Bacteroidia > Chitinophagales > Chitinophagaceae > Flavitalea. Next base: position 880,815 of record CAWEEK010000001.1, on the reverse strand, counting down.
CTTTCTTGGCTCAAAGGTGGCCATCATCCCCAGGTCTCTTTCTGTTCGCATAAGGGTCTGCGACATCCTGGCCCTTTCCGGCGACTCGCGGTCACCGGATCCAAGATTTACTTCATACCCGAAGGGACGTGCGAACATTCCTGCCGTAAAACTGAACAGTTCCCAGCGGTTCTCATAATACCTGCCCCAGAAATCCCTGATGGCAACTCCTTTCTCTGACCCATCGAACTGGAATACCAGCTGAGCCTGGGGTTTGCCGTCAGGCGCAAAATGGGCATAGTCGAACCGGATCCTTCCTCTCCTGATCATAAACCGGTTGTTGGAGTTTTTGGCAAAGTCGCCCCCGCTAAAGGTTTTTGCCCCTTTCTCGGATGCTACCTGGAATTGCGGTTGAAAGTAGCCACTGATCATCAGGTGGTCAGCCTTTTTGTAAATTGCCCACAGACCCTTGTCGGCATTTGAAGCGGTGTCGATGAGGTCGACTAGGAACTGGGCCTGTAGTCTCTGACTGCCAAGCCCCAACGAAATCAACCATAATGCTATGTACCCGGATACCCTTACCTTCATGCCCCGAAATGGTTATGTGCAAATGTAGGAGGGGAGTACATTTGCGTGTTAAGAAATTATTACCAATCAGACCCTGACCCTTTGCTCCTGATCGTAATTATACTTTTGACCAAATATCGCACTAGATGGGATTGAATTCGATAATGAAGATCTTCATGCCTAAGGACAGGGTGTTCTATACCCTTTTCGAACAGGTGGCGGATACAATGGCGAAAATGGGTAAGGTGCTGAAAGAAGTGGTTAAGGAGCCTGATTTTGACAAAAGGGCCGGACTGATCTCCCAGATCGAAGACCTTGAACACGTGAACGACGATTTTACGCACCAGATCTTCACCGAACTCGGCAGAAACTTCATCACTCCCTTCGACCGTGAAGACATCCATTACCTCGCCACCTCGCTGGATGACGTATGCGATTACATCTTTGCAACCGCCAAGAAGATCAATTTTTATAAGGTGAACCCCAATGACCAGGGTATTCAGAAGATGGCAGATCTGATTGAACAGGGTTCCGAACAGATCAGGATCGCCGTGCATGAACTTCGGAACATGAAAGAAATGCGCAAGATCACGGAAGCCCTGGTTAAGGTGAACAGTATTGAAAATCAGGCAGATGATATATTCGATCTCAGCATTGAGCGTCTGTTCGAAACCGAGCCCGATGCCAAAGAAGTGATCAAGAAAAGAGAGATCTACCAGGTGATGGAAATCGTCACGGATAAATGCGAAGACGCTGCGAATGTTATCGAATCGATCATTATCAAATACGCCTAATTATCATGAGCTTCCTGGTAGTGATCATCGTGCTGGCACTGATCTTTGATTTTATCAATGGATTTCATGATGCCGCCAACTCGATAGCCACCATTGTTTCCACCAAAGTGCTGACTCCGTTTCAGGCGGTGCTCTGGGCAGCGTTTTTCAACTTCGTGGCTTTTTTCGTTTCCAAGTATATTATCGGCGAATTCAAGATTGGCAATACCATCGCCAAAACGGTCAATGAGAATTTCATCAATCTCGAAGTGATCTTCGCGGGCCTGATCGCGGCCATTGCCTGGAACCTGCTCACCTGGTGGTTTGGGATTCCTTCCAGTTCGTCGCATACGCTGATCGGAGGCTTTATGGGTGCGGCCATTGCCCATGCCGGAGGCCTTACTGAACATGGGGCACATGTGATCAATTATGCAAAGGTGCTTCCGACCTTCGCGTTTATCTTCCTCGCACCTCTGATAGGCATGGTGGTAGCCTTTATTATTACCATACTCATCGTCAACATATGCCAGAAGGCCAATCCATACAAGGCGGACAGCTGGTTCAGGCGATTGCAGTTGGTGTCCTCGGCTCTCTTCAGCCTGGGACACGGAGGGAACGATGCCCAGAAAGTAATGGGCATCATAGGCGCGGCCATCATCTTCTATCAGAAGCAAAAAGGAATCGACCTCACCTTCAACGAATTCGTGAACCAGTATATGTGGGTGCCGCTGGCCAGTTTCACAGCCATAGCCTTTGGCACCATGAGTGGTGGCTGGAAAATCGTGCAAACCATGGGCACCCGCATCACGAAGGTCACACCGCTTGAAGGCGTCAGCGCCGAAACGGCCGGAGCCATCACACTCTATCTGACCGAACACCTGGGTATTCCGGTGAGCACCACGCATACGATCACGGGTTCAATCATTGGCGTCGGCGCCACCAAACGCCTTTCCGCTGTCAGATGGGGTGTCACGATCAACCTGCTCTGGGCATGGATCCTTACAATACCCGTCAGTGCCGTTCTTGCCGCGATTGTTTATTATCTTTTAAAACTCCTCTTTTAGGAGTGCCCGTTTTCGTAGTTCGGCTGTTTTCTTGTTATTTTGGGCAATTAAAATTACCTGAGTGAAAGGCATCATATTAGCAGGCGGCTCTGGCACGCGTTTACATCCGATAACCTACGGGATCAGCAAACAGATTATTCCGGTTTACGACAAACCGATGATTTATTATCCGCTTTCAGCCCTTCTGTTGGCTGGTATCCGCGAGATTCTTATTATTTCCACGCCCTATGACCTGCCTCAATTCGAAAGGTTGCTGGGTGATGGTTCGAAATGGGGGATCTCCTTTAACTATGCTGAGCAGGCCGAACCAAATGGCCTCGCCCAGGCATTTATTATAGGTGAAGAATTCATTGGTAAGGACAGTGTTGCCCTTGTCCTGGGCGACAATATATTCTATGGCAAGGGCCTTGGGGCCAAGCTCGCCATGAACGCAAATCCTACAGGTGGCATCGTTTACGCCTATCATGTCAGTGATCCTGAACGTTATGGCGTAGTGGAATTTGACACCAATAACAAGGTGATCTCCATCGAGGAAAAACCTATGAAACCAAAAAGCGATTATGCGGTTCCGGGTATCTATTTTTATGATAACGACGTAGTGGAAATTGCCAAGGGGCTCAAACCCAGTGCCAGGGGAGAATATGAGATCACCGATGTGAATAAGGAATACCTGCGCAGGGGAAGCCTGCAAGTGTCCATCCTCGACCGGGGCACGGCCTGGCTGGATACCGGCACATTTGATTCGCTGATGCAGGCCAGCCAGTTTGTTCAGGTAATCGAACAACGTCAGGGTATCAAGATTTCCTGTATCGAAGAGATCGCCTACCGCAAAGGATTCATTAACAAGGAACAACTGATCGCCATGGCCCAGCCACTCATGAAGAGCGGTTATGGTGAATATCTGATGGAAGTGGCGAACGAAAGCTGATCTTTGCTGATTGTCCGACGATCTGCTTAAATGCTAAACCAAAACAAATGAAGAAAATTCTGGTTACCGGTGGATGTGGTTATATAGGATCACACACGATTGTGGACCTGGTGGAAAACGATTTTGAGGTGATCTCTGTTGATAATAATTCAAGGTCATCTTCCAGGATCCTCGAAGGCGTGGAAAAAATCACGGGCAAACGGATCAAGAATTATAAGGTCGATCTTTGCAATTTCGACGACACCTTTGCCATCTTCCAGGAGAATGACGACATCGACGGGATCATTCATTTTGCCGCATATAAATCGGTGGGTGAATCGGTCGAACAGCCGCTGCTGTATTTTGAGAATAACCTGGTTTCACTGATCAACCTGCTGAAATGTGTGCAGGAATTTCATGTGCCCTATTTCGTCTTCTCCTCATCCTGCACCGTGTATGGCAACCCGGATGTAATCCCTGTGACGGAACAAACTCCACCTAAACCCGCGGAATCTCCTTATGGCTACACAAAGCAAATGGGTGAGCAGATCATTAATGAGTTTTCAAAAGCGGATCCTTCTCAAAGCATATTGCTTCGATATTTTAACCCGGTTGGTGCGCATCCTTCAATTCAAATTGGGGAACTGCCCATCGGCCGCCCGGCCAACCTGGTTCCTGCCATAACCCAGACCGCGATAGGCAAACTTCCCAAGATGACGGTGTACGGCGATGACTACGACACCAGGGACGGATCCTGTCTACGGGACTTCATCCATGTGTCGGACATCGCTCATGCGCATACGCTTGCGGTGCAATACCTGATCGAAGGGAAGTCCAGGAAACCCTGTGATGTGTTCAACCTGGGCTCGGGCAACGGGGTGACCGTGCTGGAAGCAATCAAAGCCTTCGAAGAAGTGAGTGGTCAGAAATTGAACTACGAGATCGGCCAGCGCCGTCCTGGTGATGTGGTTGCCATCTATGCCAACAACGAATACGCTCGCAAACAGCTGGGCTGGGAAACAAAATACGACCTCAAAGAAATGTTGTCGACTGCCTGGAAATGGGAGCAAAAGCTCAAGGTCGACGAGAAGTTTTATCAGAGCAGGCCGATAGACCTCAACTGAATGGTTTCACGCCAAGATTTCACGCGAAGGCGCCAACAAGTCGCAAAGGCGCAATAAATACTGATTTCTTTGCGTGAAATAAAGAACGTGAAATCTTATTTTCGCAACTCGAATTTTAAATCATGCTGAAAGACATACAGGTAACCGGAAAGAAAGACACCAGGAGCGGATTTGGGGATGGAATTGTAGAGGCGGCAAGGAAGAATCCGAATGTAGTCGCGTTGACTGCGGACCTTGCGGGCTCGCTCAAGCTCAATCAATTTATGAAAGAGTTCCCTGAAAGATTTATCCAGTGCGGTATTTCAGAGGCCAACATGATCGGCATCGCCTCGGGCCTGACCATCGGCGGGAAGATTCCTTTCACCACCACTTTCGCCAATTTCAGCACCGGCAGGGTCTACGATCAGATCCGGCAGAGTGTCGCTTACTCCGGCAAGAATGTGAAGATATGTGCCTCACATGCCGGCCTTACTTTGGGCGAAGACGGGGCCACACACCAGATACTCGAAGACATCGGAATGATGAAAATGCTGCCGGGCATGACCGTTATTGTTCCCTGCGACTACAACCAGACAAAGGCCGCCACGCTGGCCATCGCAGATTTCGAAGGCCCTGTTTACCTGCGATTCGGACGTCCGGTCTGGCCGATATTCACAAATCCCGACGAGCCATTCGTGATCGGCAAGGCCCAGCAATTCTCCGAAGGCAACGATGTTTCGATCTTTGCCTGCGGGCACATGGTCTGGAAGGCGATCGAAGCAGCAAGACAACTGGAAGAAGAAGGACTAAGCGTGGAAGTCATCAACATACATACCATCAAACCCCTGGACACAGAGGCAGTGCTGAAGTCAATAAGGAAAACGCGTTGCGCGGTTACCGTGGAAGAACACAATATCATTGGTGGCTTAGGTGATGCTATTGCTCAGGCCGCGGCTGTTCACTTTCCGATACCGATAGAATATGTTGGAACCAAAGACACCTTTGGCGAAAGCGGAACTCCCACCGAACTGCTTGTCAAATACGGTCTTGATACACCCGATGTGGTGAAGGCCGTGGAAAAGGTGATGAAGCGGAAAGCCAAGGCTTAAGCTTTAAGGTCTAGCCTTCCACTACCGCAGCCTTTATGTCATGATAAAACAGGAAGGTCCAGTGTTCACGGGCGCCCTGCTCCCACCATTGCCTGCGCAGTTCCATGCATTTCTTCCCATCAAAATCATACTTGGCCACATAGCGGCTCTTCATCTGCGAAAGCTGTGGGGCATCATCGCCACCAAAGAAAATGGTCTTTCCTTCTTCCCTGATCCAAAAGACCTGGTGATAGCGGCTATGCGCAGACGTTAATTCATACTGGATGTAATCGTCGAGCATGCCATTACCCTCGAGCAACACCACCTGCGGTGCATCCCTGAGCGCTTCAAGATCTTCAATAATATAGGAGGCCGACTTTCCGCTGAGTGCGATCGCCAGTTCTTCTTTTTGCACATAGTACTTCGCTGTCGGAAAAGCCAGCTTTTTTGAATCTGAAACCGAGGCCACCCCACCCGAATGATCTTTGTGCAGGTGACTCATCAGCACCTTTGTGATTTCCGAAGGGTTGATGCCATTGTCGGTGAGGTGCTGATGAATTTGTAATACGCCCTGGTCATTGCTGAATCCGAGGCCGGTGTCGAGCAGGAGAATGTCGTTGTCGGTAATCACCACAAAGGGTTGCACCTCTACCAGTATACTGCCGGTCGGCCTGTCGCCAAGCTGGTCCTTTGATTCGTCGAATGGAGTAAAAACCTTGGTCGCGTCAACGGTGAACGCGCCCTCGCTCAATGGAATGATCTTCATCATCCAAAATTAATCCTTAGCGCAATACCATCTGCCGGTCGGCATCAAGGCGGATAAGAATGGCCAGCATGATGGAGAAGGTGACCAGTGAGGTGCCCCCATAACTAATGAAGGGCAGCGGAATGCCAATGACGGGCGCCAACCCGATGGTCATGCAAATGTTGATGGCGATATGAAAGAAGAAAACCGAGGCCACACCGTAGGCGTAACAACGGCTGAACACGCTTCGCTGTCGCTCTGCCAGGTTCACCATGCGCAGGAGCATCACAAGATAGACGCCAAGGAATACAAAACTTCCCAGGAAGCCAAAGCCCTCACCGATTGTGCAGAAAATAAAGTCCGTTCTTTGTTCGGGCACAAAGTCGAAGCGGGTCTGAGTTCCTTTCAGAAAGCCCCTGCCCGCAAAGCCACCCGAGCCTATCGCGATCTTGCTCTGCCGTACGTTGTAATCAGTGTCTTTTGATTTGGCGGCTGCGATTTCCTCTGCTTCCACGCTGTTCAGGTTCGCATATGGATTCTCCCTGCCGATCAGCGAGAAGATGCGTTCCACCTGGTGCCTCTGCAACACATGACTGAAAAGAAAAGGAACGGCAAAGCGCTGAATACTGACACAGACCACCCACACAATGCCTATCGAGATAAGCACCTGACGCCGTCGTTTGATTTGCTTGCGGAGCAGGTAGATCGCAGTCGCGGCTATAAGCGTGAGTATGATGGCAAGGGTATTTTTTTCCACCAGCAAGGTAGCCACTACCAATACTGCGAAAGAAAATCCCAATACCAGGTAAATAGCCGGCAGACCTTCACGGAACATCACCAGGAAGAAGGCAAAGAATACCAGTGCAAGCCCTGTCTCCTTTTGTGCAATGGTAATCAATGCCGGCACCAGCACGATGGCCGCAGCAGTCAACTGAGATCGGGGTTTTTCAAATTCGGTTTCCACCCGCGAGAGGTATTTCGCAAGCGCAAGTGCCACAAAGATCTTGCAGATGTCCGCAGGCTGAATCTGAAATCCACCGAAGCGGATGATGGACTCAGTTCCCTTTACTTCGGTGTGAAAGGGAAAGACAAGCAGAAGCATGAAGATGCCCAGCGCGTACCAGATATTGGCGGTAGCCGTGAAAAATTTGCTGTCGGTGAGCAGTATAAATAACCCAATGGCGAGTGAGATGAGAAAGTAAAAGAACTGCTTGCCATAGTCGGTTTTCAGTTTGAGAAATCCGTCGAGCACATTTTCTCCTTCACGATAGGTAACAGAAAATATACTGAGTATGCCGATGGCCACCAGTATCATATATAACCAGATCATCAACCAGTCAACACCCTTGGATATGGAAGCGTTTTTCTGGTTCATGAGGGGGTTGATTGAATTGAACGGTCCGCGGTTGGTGATTTGTGTTTACTGAAATTATAGGTCCAGAATGGGATCAGCGAGAGGAAAGCAAAACCTTCGGGCTTGTTCAAATCTCGTTCGACTCCAATAGTTCTGATCCGGAAATGGTTGTAGGCCTGCCATTTTTATCATGGCCATACTGTGGCAAATAGGAAACATGCTTCGTCTGGGAAACTGTACCTGGTTTCCTATCGGCAACGACGGTCCGAATGTTATTGCCGGGAGCGGTCAACACCGTCTTCGCGGGAATTTTCTTTGGTTTCTCTTCATCGGGAATCGTTGGAGAAACACCATTAAGATATTTATGAAGATAGGCACTGTCTTTTGTCATGTTAAACCACCTGCGTGCCCTGGTGGAATCTTCGATAAACTGCAGCCTGCCCAGGTAGCCAGGCATCAGATTGGCTGAGGCGATCCTTTCGATCTCCTTGTCGCGGCCGGTGCGGAGGGTGTCGTTCAGATATTTCTCCATCAGGAGCGATGCGATGGGCGCGGCCCAGGTGGCGCCGAAACCCGCGTTCTCCACCACCACGGCAATGGCGATCTTTGGGTTCTCCCTCGGCGCGAAACATACGAACATCGAATTATCTTTCAGCTTGATCCTTTTTCCATCGATGCTTCTGTATTTTTCGGCGGTTCCTGTTTTTGCGCAGATGTTGATGCCGGGAATCTGCACTCTTTTAGCGGTGCCGATCTCCACCACATCCTGCATGCCGCTGATCACGGCTTCAAAAGTGGCGTCGTCTGGAATCTTGGTCAGCACCTCGTGTTTTTCCTGAACCTGTTGAGCAGGGTGTCCTTTTCGGTCTCTTTATCGATATTCTTCACAAAATGGGGCGGATAATAATATCCTTTGTTCGCAACGATGCACATGCGCATTTGCGAGTCTGGAGAGGCGTTGCCTGCATCATATCCTGGCCAATGCCCAACGTTAGATTGGTGCAGGAATTCCATGAATCTCTATACACTCTGTTGTAAACCGCTGTGTCGGGAATATTACCTCTGTCTTCACCTGGCATATCCACGCCAAGTTTTCTGCCGTAGTCCAAATTGATTCATGTATTCTTTCCATTTGGCATATCCTTTTCTTACTCCACCCTCCTTCGGATTGTCGACCGTCAGGCGATAAGCATTTGAGTAAAATAGGAATTGCAGGAATATGCAATCGCGAGTACGCAGGTTGGCGGCATGACCGGCCCATTCTTCGCGTACACTTCAGCTGGTCGATTCCACAGCCGTGATATCTTCCAGCACATGGATAATCCCGAATTCGGGTGTGATTACTCCTTCGTCAAGAGCCATCAAGCGCTCCAATCGGCTTGAATGTAGAGCCCGGCTCGATAATTTCCCTTGATCGGCGCGGTTGAGTAACGGGCCCGCCACATCCAGTACCAGCCTGCCATAATTTTTTTGTTTGTTTGGACCCGTGAGTTCATTGGGATTGAAATTGGGGCCTGAAGCCATCGCGATGATCCCTCCCGTTTTCGGATCGATGGCAACTACAGCTCCCACCTTGCCTGTCATCAGTTTTTCCGCCAGCTGCTGTACTTCGATATCGATATAAGTCTGAAGACTCCGTCCGGGAATGGCCGCGGTATCAAATTTGCCATTTTCATAGCTGCCTACCAGCCGGTTCTTATTATCCTTGATCAGGTTGTTAACGCCACGCTGACCCATCAACACGCTTTCATAATATGCTTCGAGCCCGCTCCTGCCCACATAATCGCCCATCAGGTAAAAGCCCTTCGATCGTTTGATGATGCCTGAATCCGCTTCGCCTACGTAGCCCATGATGTGCGCCGCGGCATTAAAGGGATAAACCCTCACCGGACGTTCAACAAGGTGCAAAACCAGGAAATTTCCAGATATTTTCATCGAGCCGTGCATGAGATATCGGGTGGAAGGAGATCTTCGATAGATGGATGGACGATACCTGCCGTTTTTGATCCTGGCATCGCGTCATTCGCTTTGTGAATTCTGCAGTGTCGATCTGCAGCAGGCTGCAGAGGCTCTGCTGTGTCGATATTTTTTACCTCAGTGGGTGTCACCACCAGGTCGTACATGATGGTGTTGTTGAGTATTGCTCTTCCTTTTCGGTCGTAGATGATGCCCCTGTTCGGATAAACCACTTTTTTGAATACAGCATTGTTCATCGCCAACTGGCGATAGTTGCCAGAAATAACCTGCAGATTAAACAGCTGAAGTATGATAATGAGAAACACACCAAGGAATATCAGGCGGATGATGTTGCTTCTCGACTGGTTAAAAACGGACATAGGATATTAATAGATTAGGCGGTATTGGTCCTGAATTTCTCTTTTCTGAAAAACAATATTTCAGTACAAAGATAAGAAGCATACTTACTCCTGTAGTTGCCAGTACTTTTCCAAGAAAGTAAAGGAAGGTACCAAAGTTCATCCATTCCAAAAATACAAGGTAGCCGTTATGTATCAATGTTAAAATGAAAACATAGGTCGCATATGGCGCAAGTCCCATGCTGGTGATGGAAGGCGAACTGTAGTTCTGTTCTGCTCCCTCCTGCCTGATCAGGATGTTTACCAGAAAGGGCCTCAGGTAAGCGATCAGTGTACAGGGCGCGGCATGCAGTCCCGGCGTTTTGGTGAAGTAATCGAGGGTGAGGCCAAAGACGAAACCGATCAGCGTCAGGTGATCCTTGGCGTGTTGAAAGGCAGCCAGAGTATGTAAAGAAAATAGAGATAAGGAACAATGAACTGGTGCAGGGGTTTCACCTGGAACAACACGAACACCTGTACGAGGATGAACAGCACAAAACGGATGATATTTTTTACAAACTTGCTCATTGGTTTTTCAATGCTGCCTCCTCCACCGCTTTTTGTTCATCTTTCTGCAGGTTGTCTGACCACATTCACGTATTCAAAGTATAAAAATTTGTTGAGGGCTTAGCCGCAGTGTGTAAAAATTACTTGTTTTCTCATCGATGATCTCCGACACTGTGCCGATCAGTATGCCGGGTGGGAATGAAAGTGAATATCCGCTGGTAACCACGGAATCGCCCTTGGCCACATTCGCGCTTTTCGGAATGTTGTTCATTGTAACATGCAGATGGGGATTCGCCATCCCACTGGACCTTGCCGATCTCTCCGGATTTTTTTAGTTTGGCGCTTACGCTGCTCTGCCGGTTGAGCATGGTCATCACCACGGAGAAATTTTCGCTGGTATTCACCACCATGCCCACCAATGCCCATGCGGACTGATCACACCCATGTCTTTTGTCACTCCCTGTTTTTCGCCACGGTGTAATGGTGATATAATTGTTCTGCAGGCTACGGAATTGTTTACTACCCTTGCGCCTCTCCATAGATATCTCTGTGATTCCCGAGCGTGTCGTATGGGATGGTATCCTGGATCAGTTTTGCTAAGCCGTGTCGGCCGGTTGAAAATTGTTTGATAGCTGGATTGAGCAGTTGTTCATTTTCGCTGAGCCAGTGATTCGTTTGTTTTTTTCAGGTGGAAATAATATTCAACATTGCTGTACCTGGTATTGATACGGCCGGTAAGTTCATTGGCCACGCCCATAAAGGCGGCCTCTGAAATTTGTTGTATCTGAAAAGAAAGGATAAGGCGATTATCTGCAACACCAGGAAGAAGAGAAAATTAAAATACCTTCTGATGAAGAGAAAAATATTACGCACAAAGATAAGTTTTATAGCATTACCTCATTACAAATGGATACCTGTCGTAATGTTTCAAGTGCAAGGCCAGTTCCTCTGACCACACTTTTCAGCGGATCGTCGGCAACATGAACGGGCAGTTTTATCTTCTGGCTTAATCGTTTGTCAAGCCCTCGCAGCAATGCTCCGCCACCAGTAAGGTATAGTCCGCGGCGGTAGATGTCACCCGCCAGTTCCGGAGGCGTCATTTCCAGCGCTTTCAGGATGGCTTCTTCTATCTTGAAAATGCTTTTGTCGAGCGCTTCGGCTACTTCCTGGTAGCTGACCATGATCTGTTTGGGAATACCTGTTACCAGGTCGCGGCCATTGACCGGCATATCTTCGGGAGGGGTTTCCAGATCCTTCATGGCAGCGCCGATATTGATCTTGATCTGCTCGGCAGTTCGTTCACCGATCAACAGGCTATGATATCTGCGAAGTGCTTCCATGATGTCGGCAGTGAATTCATCACCGGCGATACGGATCGACTGGTCGCAGACGATACCTGCCAGGGCGATCACGGTGATACCGGTTGTACCTCCGCCGATGTCGATGATCATGTTACCCACTGGCTCTTCCACATCAATGCCGATACCCAGGGCAGCAGCCATGGGTTCATGAAGCAGGTAAACTTCTTTGGCTCCGGCCTGTTCGGCGCTGTCGCGTACAGCTCTTTTTTCCACTTCGGTGATGCTGCTCGGAATGCAGATCATCATTCTCCAGCTTGGAGGAAACAATGGCTTTTTGGGATAGATCATCTTGATCATCTCCCTTATCATCAGTTCTGCAGCATTGAAATCGGCAATAACCCCATCTTTCAGGGGTCGGACCGTTCGGATGCTTTCATGGGTTTTTTCGTGCATCATCAGGGCCGTTTGCCCACAGCCAGAACTGTTTTGGGATTGTTCCTGTCCAGCGCCACTATACTAGGTTCGTTTACTACTATTTCTTCATTATGGATGATCAGGGTATTGGCGGTACCCAGATCCATCGCTATTTCCTGCGTTAGAAAATTGAATAATCCCATTTTATCAAGGTCAGATTTTAAAATTAATCCTAATGCCGGCAAAATTGACGGAAATAATCCGAATTAGCAAAGTAAACCATTGACTTGCAGTATAAACACAAAATGCGTGTCGTTTATTATAGTGCGGTAGATTCTTTTTATTAATCCCTGAACTCCCAACCAATGTCTTTTCTGTAAAACATACCCTCAAATGAGAGTTCACCCATCACGTCAACGGCGCTATGGACGGCTTCATCAATGGTCTCTCCATAGGCTGTAACACACAGTACACGGCCACCTGCGGTCACCACTTCCCCATCCTTTTCCGCAGTTCCCGAGTGAAAGACCAGGATTCCCGGAACCTTCACATCGGTTCCAGTCACCGGGTAACCTTTCTCGAAATTACCTGGATAACCTCCGCTAACTGCCATAACGGTGCAGGCCACCCTTGGATCTTCCTGGATGACTACGTCCGAAATGGTGCCGTTTGCCGTTGCCATGAACAACTCCAACAGGTCATTTTTCAACCGGGGAATCACCACTTCCGTCTCCGGATCACCAAAACGGCAGTTGTATTCGATCACAAAGGGTTCATCTTTCACCTTGATCAGACCGATAAACACGATACCCACATAACGGATCCCATCCTTTTTCAGGCCCTCCATTGTAGGCAGGATGATCCTTTCGTTCACCTTTTTCATGAAAACCTCATCGGCAAATGGAACCGGGCTGACAGCACCCATCCCGCCGGTATTTGGTCCTTTGTCGCCTTCATGTATCCGTTTGTAGTCCTTAGCGTTGGGCAGCACCACATGACTGATGCCGTCCGTAAGCACGAATATGCTCATCTCGATCCCGTCAAGAAATTCTTCGATCACTACTTTCTTGCTGGCATCACCGAATTTGTGTTGCTGGATCATCAGCTCATACTCGCTGATCGCCTCGATCTGATTCTGACAGATAATCACCCCTTTGCCCGCTGCCAGTCCATCAGCCTTAATAACGATGGGTAGTGCATGCTGCTGAAGAAAGGGAATACCGTCTTGATAGTTGGAGGCGTCAAATTCCTGGTATGAAGCGGTGGGTATCGAATGACGAACCATGAATTGCTTGGCAAATGACTTGCTTCCTTCCAGCTGGGCGGCCTCGCGTGAAGGTCCAATGACCGGAATCTCCTTCACCGCCGGGTCTTCGAGAAAACTGTCAACAATTCCCTTTACCAGTGGTTCCTCGGGGCCAACGATCACCATACCTATGCTTTCGGTAAGACAGAAATCTTTAACAGCCGCAAAGTCGGTGGCATCCATTTTTACATTGGTGCCGCATTTCGCCGTGCCCGGATTTCCGGGAGCAATAAACAACTGATCACAATGCGGGCTTTTTGCAATTTTCCATGCGAGCGCATGTTCCCTTCCTCCACTACCAATCAATAAGATATTCATCTGATGTATTCCTCTTTGTGTTGTGTGCGCGAATTTCGTGAATCCGTAATGGATTCCGCAAGAAAATTCCCCTCCCAAAGCTGCATGTGACAATTATCGTTACATTAGGCAATTCAACTGCCTGCCTTCAAATTTTCCTGAAATGGCCCAAAGCAAGACAACTGCCAGGCACCCGAAAGGATTGTATGTGCTTTTTTTTACGGAGTTATGGGAACGGTTCGGATTCTACCTTATGATTGGCATCCTTTTCCTTTATCTCACCGACACTACCGGTAATGGAGGCAAAGGGATGGACAACGCTACAGCCGTGGGGATTGTTGGCAGTTACACCGCACTTGTTTATCTCACACCCTTCATCGGTGGCATGATTGCCGACCGGTTCATTGGATACATCAGGTCCATCTACCTGGGTGCCATTCTCCTGGGTTCCGGATATTTTCTCATATCTATCCCCGGTAGCAATGTCTGGCTTTACATGGGCCTTGGTTGTGTGATAGTGGGCAATGGATTTTTTAAACCGAATATCAGCACCCTCCTCGGCAATCTTTACAACACGGCGGATTTACAGGCAAAAAAAGATGCCGGCTTTAGCATCTTTTATATGGGCATCAACACCGGCGCCTTCGTTTGCAATTTCTTCGCCGCCTACCTGCGTAACAATTATACATGGGGTGCCGCATTTGCGGCCGCTGGTGTGGGCATGATGATCAGCCTGATCCTGATAGTCGCCGGAAGAAAACATGTAAAGGAAGGTGACGTGATGAAGCCCCCCGAACCAGGTGACATGAGCTTCGGAAAGATCACGATGTCGGTTTTCGTACCGGCTTTGCTGGCCGGTGTGTTGGGTTGGATGATGCCTGGCAACCTTGTCGGTTCCGATTCCAACGATGCCTTTATTTTCGCCTGTGTTCCCGTAATCGGTTTCTATATTTCATTATGGCTCCGCGCAAAAGGATTTGACAGGAAAAGACTGGGCACATTGCTGGCTCTGTTTTCCATTGCCATCATCTTCTGGAGTATCTACAATCAGAATTCAACGACGCTGACCATCTGGGCAGAAACTTATACCCACCGGGAAACACCAAAGGCTCTGGAGAAGGTGTTAAAACCATTTGGCTTGTTGCAGACCGTGGATTCGCGAATCCAGGAAGTGCCCGTGGTGGATGAAAAGTTCAGGCCAAAGTCTGACGACAGGGGCAGGGTGATCACTACACAGGGTACCGACCTCTATTTGCAGAACCTTCCCAAAGAGCAATGGCCACCACCGGGAAAGGACCTCAAACTATTGTCTACAGAGATCTATCAGTCCGTGAGCCCATTCTGGATCATCGCACTCACACCCGTTATTGTCACCTTCTTCTCCTGGCTGAGATCAAGGAGAAGAGAGCCCTCTACGCCCGGCAAGATGGCATGGGGCGTGACGATCGCGGGCCTTTCATCAATTGTCATGATAATAGCCAGTCTTTCCACTGACATCTATCATGACAAAGTATCATCCGCATGGATTGTCAGCAGTTACGGCGTTTACACCATCAGCGAACTGTTTATGAGTCCCATTGGGTTGTCACTTGTATCGAAAGTGTCGCCACAGCGATTTACTTCACTAATGATGGGCGGATGGTTCCTTACTATTTCACTCGGGGCCAAGCTCTCGGGAATACTCGCCGGCTTCTGGGATCAGTTCGACAACAAGGGTTATTATTTCGCCATCAGTGCCATTCCGGCCTTGCTTGCGGGTATCATCATATTTCCAATTGTTAAAAAACTAAACAGGGTGGTGGTGGAAGCCACGGCACGCTGATCAATCTTGCAATTTTAAAAAAACGGATATGACCGGAAAGAACTTTCAGCCTTTTATAGCTCCCGAGAAGAACATTCCCGAGCTTACTGTCAAGTCGATACTGATGGGCAGTCTCTTCGGGGTTATCTTTGGCGCCGCTACGGTGTACCTGGCCCTGAAGGCCGGATTGACAGTAAGCGCTTCCATTCCCATTGCGGTAATTGCGATTACCCTTGGCCGTAAGTTTCTTAAGACAACCATTCTCGAGAACAATATCATCCAAACCACGGGCAGTGCGGGCGAAAGCATTGCCTCCGGCGTTGCTTTTACCCTTCCCGGTTTCATCTTTCTTTCCTCACCCGACAGTGCTGCCTATTTCAACTACCTCACCATACTCATACTTGCAATCATCGGCGGTCTGTTAGGAACATTGCTGATGATCCCGTTGCGGAGGTCCCTCATCGTCAACGAACATGGCAATCTTCCCTACCCCGAAGGAACAGCCTGCGGGGATGTGCTCAAAGCTGGTGAGAAAGGTGGCGACTTCGCCAAGACTGCATTCTGGGGGCTTGGTGTTGCCTTTTTGTATGCGATCCTTCAAAAGATCATGCATGTGATCGCGGAACTACCCTATTATGCCACGAAACAGACAAACAAGTTTTTCCCCTCTGCCAGGGTTAGTGGCGAGATCACGCCTGAATACCTGGGTGTGGGTTACATTATCGGCCCGAAGATATCGGGTGTGCTCGTGGCGGGTGGTGTACTGAGCTGGTTTGTGTTCATCCCACTCTTGGCCACAATGATACCCCCCGATACTATCGCACTGCAACTCGTTAAACTTGGTTACCTGGCCGACATCACCAAACCCGGCGGCCAGGGTGTCTGGGACCCGGTGACCCATAGTTTCGCGAACTACGCTTCAGCTATCTATTATGCCTTCATCCGCCAGATTGCTGCAGGCGCCGTTACTGCCGCCGGCATTATTACCCTTGGGAAAACCATCCCGACCATTGTGTCTTCTGTTCGCTCCAGCATCACCTCGATAAAAGACAATGCAGGCAAAACAGCCACTGCCGTTGCCAGGACCGACCGCGACCTGAGCCTTAAAGTGGTGGGATTCGGAAGTCTTGCACTCGTTGTGCTGATCACCCTTTTGCCACAGGTGCCGGGTGACAGCGTTCTTCAGAAATTACTTATCGGAATTCTTGTGGTGGTCTTCGGCGCCCTCTTTGTCACCGTTTCATCGAGGATTGTCGGACTGATCGGAAATTCCAACAACCCCATCAGCGGGATGACCATTGCCACGGTGATGGGAACCAGCCTTATTTTTCTCAGCGTCGGCTGGAGCGGCCAGGCCTATGAACCGCTTGTGCTGGTGGTTGGCGGAATGATCTGCATAGCTGCCGCCAATGCCGGGGCTACATCGCAGGATCTGAAAAGTGGATTTATTGTAGGCGCCACGCCCCGCAACCAGCAGATCGCGCTCTTTGTGGGAGCGATCGTGTCCTCAATTGTCATTGGTATTACGATCCGTTTTCTCGACCGGCCCACACTTGAGATGGCCCAGCAGGGCATCACCCATGCCATCGGCACAGACAAATTCCCCGCGCCGCAAGCCACGCTGATGGCCACATTGATCAAAGGGATACTGTCTCAGAACCTCGACTGGCAATATATTTTTGTAGGCATGTTCGTAGCCGTAGTGTTGGAACTCTGCGGCATCAGATCACTGAGCTTTGCGGTGGGTACTTACCTGCCACTTTCCACTACCCTTCCCATTTTTATCGGCGGAGCCGTCAGGGGCATCGTCGAAGGCCGTAAGAAAAAATCTTCGGTGCCCGTTGTTGGAGAAGAAGAAGAACTAGGCAAAGGCAATCTCTTTGCTACCGGACTTGTGGCGGGAGGGGCCGTTGCGGGGGTATTGATTGCTTTCGTCGCGGGTTCCGATGCGGGCTCAAGATTCCTGGCTGCCGTTTCAATGGAAGAAGGTCTGCAGCATGCACTGAATGAGGGAGGTTATTTTTTCCTCGGCGTGTTGTTCTTCAGCCTGATGGCTTTCATGCTTTACCGGGTGGGGCTGAGAAAATGATGATCCACGAAATGATTAATTCATTTTAAAGGGTACAATCATTTCGAAAACCGGGATGTTAACTTCAAAATTCGATTTGTTGTTCAGATTTTCCATTGTGTAGGTGCCATGCATCTTGCCAAACTCAGTACGCAGGTTGCACCCACTCACATACTGGTACTTTTCTGACGGTTGAAGGATGGGCTGCACGCCTACCACTCCCTCACCTTCCACTTCCCTGGTGGTGCCATTGCTGTCCACGATATACCAGTGGCGCCGGTGCAGTTTTACTGAAAAAATATTATGATTTTCGATGGTGATGCGGTAAGCGAACATGTACTCTCCGGAAACGGGATTGGAGTAATCCGGTTGATAGAACGTTTCCACACTGACCTCAACACCTTCTGATATTTTAGATATCATTCGGTTGATTTGACATAAAATTATAAAAAAAACAGGGGTTCAACGGTTAAACACAATATTTAACAGTGAAATGTCTATAGCTTGCTAAATTTACGCGCTTAGTTCGATTAATGCTAAATCCAAAGAAAGAGATATGAAAATAGCCGTAGCAAAAGGTGATGGAATAGGTCCTGAGATCATGGATGCCGTGTTGAATATATTCAATGCCGCAAATGTTCCCCTCGAATATGAGTTCGTTGATATGGGTAAATGGGTGTTTGACAAAGGGTTCAACAACGGCATGACACCCGAAGCGCTCCAGGCCATAGAACGACTCGGCATTTTGTTTAAGGGGCCAATGGAAACGCCTAAGGGCAAGGGTGTAAAGAGCATAAACGTCACCGCGCGAAAAACCTGGAATACCTATGGCAACAAAAGGACGTTTCAGACCCTGCACGGTGTTGACACTGTTTTTTCGAAGGCAGGTATTCCTATCGACATTACAATCGTAAGGGAGAACATCGAAGATACTTACGGTGGCATCGAACACATGCTCACCCACGACGTAGCACTGAGCCGGCGCTTCATCACCAGACCGGGCAGCCTGCAGGTGATCAAATATGCCTTCGACATGGCCAAACAGAAAGGAGCCAGGAGGATCACCTGTGGCCACAAGGCAAACATCATGAAGCTTACCGACGGACTCTTCCTCGAATGCTTTTACGAAGTGGCCAGGACATATCCCGAGCTTAAGGCCGATGACGTGATCGTCGACGACCTTTGTATGAAGCTCGTCACCCGTCCCGATACTTTCGATGTAGTGGTACTCACCAACCTTCAGGGCGACATCGTAAGCGATCTTTGTGCAGGTCTTGTTGGTGGACTTGGATTCGCTCCTTCCGCTAACATCGGCGACCATATCGCGATCTTCGAAGCCGTGCACGGCACCGCTCCGGACATTGCGGGAAAAAATATCGCCAACCCCACTGCATTGTTGCTGAGTGGTTTTGGCATGTTGCGACACCTTGGCCTGTTGCAAAGCGCCGTGACTATTGAGAATGCACTTCTTTATACCCTGGAAAATGGCGTGCACACCGGTGATTTTGGCGACAAGTCCATCCCCGCTGTCAACACGACGCAGTTCGCCGATGCGATCATTGCCAACTTTGGTAAGAAACCGAATCACAACCCGAAACCTGATCTCACCGACGTGCCCAGCACCTGTACAGTTCTGCATCTCCAGGAGAATGCCATGATGGAAACTGCCGAAGGTGTGGAAGAGAAGATCATTGGCGTAGATATGTTCATAGAAAGCAATCTCCAACCGCCTGTGATCGCAAAAAAATGTGAAAGGCATGGTGGGGTGAAATTCAAACTGGTGAACATCAGTAATCGTGGCACGCAGGTCTGGCCAACAGGCAGCCGTTTTACGAATCTTGTGAATCTGTATAATGTACGCTTCGAGAGCCTGGATGGTGAAGGATTGAATCAACAGGATATCATCGGGCTATACGTTGGACTCAGTGGTGATTTTAAAATTCCAAGTCTTGAGTTGTTGAATATGTGGAGTGACAAGAGAGGGTATAGCCTGGCGCAGGGACAGTGATGAATTAAAATCAAAAATTAAAAATTAAAAATCTTACGCTTTCACAGTTTTATTTTCTGTCGAGGAGTTTACCGATTAGCATTTTTTATTTTTAATTTTTAATTTTTAATTTTAGAATAACCATTCTTCTTGAACCATTCCAAAACTTTTGCGCGTTGGTCGCCCTGGATGATTACCTGCCTGTCCTTTACACTACCACCGGTGCCGCAATAGGTCTTTAGCTGCTTTCCCAATTTCTCCAATTCATCATCGGGCCCCTGAAATCCTTCAATCAGGGTCACTGCCTTGCCACTTCTGTGTTTGGTGTCCAGCTTCATTCTTAAAGGCTGCTTCGCGGGCGGAAGTAATTCCTGCGAAGGTGAGTCATCTGTCTCGGGCCGGAAACCCGGATCAGTCGAATATACGATACCGTTAGTAGGGACTATTTTCTTTGCCATGGCGTTGCCAAAATTAAAAATTAAAAATGAAAAGTTAAAAATGCTAAGCCGTGAGCGTCTAACAAAAAGACGAGCCCTTCAACAATTACATTTTTGATTTTTAATTTTTCATTTTTGATTTTGAACTTGATTTTGATTTATGAAACGCTTTTAAACTCATATCGAGACTTCTTGCCTGGTGAATCAAAGCACCGGCGCTCACGAAGTCTACACCCGTTTTTGCATAGTCTGTAATATTATCCAGATCGATGCCACCACTGGCCTCGGTTTCGACGCTTCCTTTTACCAGGAGTAACGCCTCCGTCACCTGGGCCGGTGTAAAATTATCCAGCATGATGCGGTCAACCTTTCCATGGGCCAGCACCCTGCGCACTTCATCGAGGCTCCTGGTTTCCACTTCTATCTTCAGTCCGGGCTTCTGTGTTTGCACATACTCATAAGCATTGGTGATCGCCTGTTCCAATCCACCGGCATAGTCGATATGATTGTCCTTTAGCATGATCATGTCGTAAAGACCCATGCGATGGTTCAGGCCACCACCAATTCTCACCGCTTCTTTTTCCAGCAGCCTGAAATTTGGAGTTGTTTTCCTGGTATCCAGCAACCTCGTGCGGTAGCCGGCAAGCTTCTGTGTATAAGCGCGGGTAAGTGTAGCGATACCGGACATGCGCTGCATCGTATTCAGCACCAGTCTTTCCACTCCCAGTATCGTATGAACGAAAGAATTTACCTCAAATGCAACATCACCGGACACGATCGGCTCAGCGTCTTTTTTCATTTTGCTAAACTCCGCGGAAGGATCAATCATCAGGAAGATCTTCTTCGCCACTTCCACACCCGCGAGTATTCCTTCATCCTTGATCTTTAGCCGGGCATGGCCCCTTGCAGCGGACGGGATGCAGGAGAGCGTTGAATGATCACCGTCACCCATGTCTTCGACAAGAGCGGATGTAATTAATAGCTGTAATTGTTCATCGTACCCGGGCATGTGGTAAAACTACAAAATAAAAAACCCATGCGATGGCCATGCATGGGTTTCCCTATTGTTGTCTGGATGTATTATTCTTCAGCCTGGAATGCGATTTCCTGAACGACCTGCTCCGAGCCCTTTTGCTTCATGTAGAGCTTGGTGCGGAAATTTCCGTTTTTTGTCTGCAAAAGACCTATGCAGAACTGCGATCCGTTGTTTTCACCTTTGTGCTTTACCTGGAAACTCCGGACTTCATTGCTGGCGAAAAAATCCTTGAGGATCATTTCTGCCTGGTTCTTTGAAAAGTTGTCACTTTTATTTGGAAGTGAGATGTCCACTCTGCTATCAAAGTATTTTGCAAGTTGAGAAGCATTTCCTGCGCGCAAAGCATCCAGCACCTGTTCAATAGAGTAAGAAGGGGTAAAAGAAACCAGGAATAGAGCAGCCGAAGCAAGCGCTGTTCCCATTAACCTTTTCATAACTGTTTATTTAACCAGAATTAGGCTAAAAACATGCCAAAGTACTGGGACTGGCAAAAATAACATCAGCGCGGGTTTATACTATCTTTATGTCATAATCTTAACAAAAAACAGGAAGAAGAATATGTCAAAAAAGGCAATGCTGCTGATTATGGATGGATGGGGATTAGGAAAAGTCAAAACGGCCGATGCAATACAAAATGCACGGACTCCATTCGTTAGTTCGTTATATAGTAAATACCCTAATACAACCCTTACTACCTGCGGCGAATTAGTCGGATTACCAGATGGGCAGATGGGAAATTCCGAAGTTGGGCACCTAAATCTCGGTGCGGGAAGGATCGTTTACCAGGAGTTACAGCGGATCAATGTGGCCATCAGGGATGGTAGCTTCCACCAGAATGCCAGGCTTGTGTCGGCAATTAGAAATACGAGGTCGGCACACAAGACATTGCACCTGATCGGCCTGGTTAGTGACGGTGGCGTTCACTCACACATCAATCATCTGAAAGCCATACTCGACATATGTTACAGCGAAGGATTAAAAGAAGTGCTTATCCACGCGTTTACCGACGGTCGTGATACCGATCCGAAAAGTGGTCTTGGTTTCATCTCCGACCTTCAGCAATACACTGAAAAGACCGTCGGCGCCATTGCCACGGTCAGCGGCCGCTACTTTGCGATGGACCGCGACAAACGCTGGGAAAGAGTGAAGCTCGCCTACGATGCACTGGTTAACGGTAAGGGCGAAACGGCGCCCAGCGCGATTGAAGCGATTAAGAACGCTTATGCGAATAATGTGACCGATGAATTCATCAAGCCGACGATTATCATGTCTGGCGGCCAGCCGACAGGAAGTATAAAGGATGGCGACGTGGTGATCTCTTTTAATTTCCGCACCGACAGATGTCGTGAGATCACACAGGTACTTACACAGAACGACATGCCTGAATTTGGTATGAAGAAGTTGACGGTGGAATACATCACCATGACGGAGTACGACAAAACTTTCCGGAATGTGGAGGTTGTTTTCGAAACCGACAACCTGAATAACACCATCGGTGAAGTGCTTCAACAACAAAACAAGAAACAAATACGAATCGCCGAAACCGAGAAATATCCTCACGTAACTTTCTTTTTCAGCGGTGGCAGGGAACTGCCCTTTGAAGGTGAGAAACGCATCATGATTCCATCGCCGAAAGTGGCCACTTATGACTTGCAACCGGAAATGAGCGCAGTTGAACTGACCAACGCCATCATTCCCGAAATAGAAGGAGAAACTTCCGACTTTATCTGCCTGAATTTCGCCAATGCCGACATGGTGGGGCATACGGGTGTATTTGCGGCTGCCATCAAGGCCGTGGAAACTGTTGACACCTGTGTGGGAAGGATCGTGACCGCTGCCCTGGAACATGGCTATGCGGTATTTCTCACCGCCGACCATGGAAATGCCGACTACATGATTAACGAGGATGGTAGTCCGAATACGGCACATACACTCAATCTTGTTCCACTCTTTGTGATCGACAGGGAATGGCAGGGGAGCCTCCGTCCCGGTAAGCTTGGCGACATCGCTCCCTCCATACTCACGCTCATGGACCTGCCAATACCTCCGGAGATGACTGGGGACGTGCTTGTTGGAAGGTAATACTCAATCTAATGGCCCTGATTTTTGCCCAAACTATTTTTCTCGCCGTGCAGCTTTTACTCTGATAATTTGTCTAAATTACAGGGCAACCAAACGGTATATCATGACCGAAGAAGCCATTTTTTCAGGCTGTTTACATTAACGACCCGGTAGCTCAACGAGAACTGTATGGAAAATACAGTCCAAAGATGCTGTCGGTATGTTACCGGTTCGCCCACAACAGGGAAGATGCAGAAGACATGCTACAGGAAGGGTTTATCAAAGTGTTCTCACAGATACACACTTTCCAGAACAAAGGCGCTTTTGAAGGGTGGATAAGGAGGATCATAGTGCATACCTGCATCAATCACCTGAAGAAAAACAAAAAGTTCAATGAAAGCGTGGACATCATCCATGCAACCGGAGTACAAGTGAGGGAGGAATCGGTTCCATCCATCGTTCAGGCCAAACAGGTGGTGGAGTGCATCAGGCTTTTACCGATCGGATAC
This sequence comes from uncultured Chitinophagaceae bacterium, assembly GCA_963808065.1. Classification (GTDB taxonomy): domain Bacteria; phylum Bacteroidota; class Bacteroidia; order Chitinophagales; family Chitinophagaceae; genus Flavitalea. The sequence goes on along the minus strand of CAWEEK010000001.1, from coordinate 857,157 downwards.
CGCACCGTACTTAACCTTTATGCGATCGAAGGATACTCGCACAAGGAAATATCCGAAATGCTGGACGTTGAAGAAAGCACCAGTCGTTCGCAGTACACAAGAGCAAAACAGATGCTGGAAGATATACTGATACGGAAGAACATCATCCAGCCTGCAAGAATAAAAGGAAATTGGTTTGGTTTGACTGCTACCGGCCAGTGACCTCTAACGACAATAATCCGAATACTTTGAAAAACATAGTCCGTACAAACATCGACCAAAATGGAGCGTAATTTTTACGATACTGATTTTGAGGATTTGCTCAAGGAAAAGGCTGATCAGTATAAGATGTACCCTTCCGACAAAGTATGGAAGGGCATCGACCGCTCGCTTCGTTCAAGAAGAAAATGGTATTGGACCGGGTTTGTAGTCCTTCTTTCCGGCATCAGCTATCTTGCCGTCAACGAACTCATCAAGCCATCCGCCCCTGTCAGGATCCAACAGCCCGTTGTGCGGCCAGCTGCCCCTCCTGCCTTCAGTACCCCACAGATCACCCCATTTACAGCTGACCCTATAGCCGACAGACAGGATGACCAAACTGATCGCCTTATACCAAACGGATTTGTCATCCAGAAAAACGATCAGCTGATCACCACCCTGGAAATACCGTTAATTACCTCGCCTTCCAATGAGCTTTCCGAAGTTCAGGCTCCATCACAGTCACTCATCATTGCCGGAATCGATCCAAAGACTGCCAATGCCTTCAACCTCAGGTTTATGCTTCCGGTCCTCATTCCTGTCTCAAACAACGAAGAGGCCACTGCATCCGAAACAGGCAGCAAGGACAATATCCTGAATCCTGATTTACTGACTTCACCAGCAGATAACAACCATTTCAACTGGCTTCAGGATCAGGCCGTCCCGGAAATAAAGACAACACCTTCCCGCCATGTCCGCTGGCAGCTCGCATTCTCACCAACGGTGAATTACCGGAAAATGACCGGTGCCAAGAACGCAAGGCTGAACTCCAGTTCAGGAAACATACCGCTGGCGCTGAACATACCCGGAGACATCAACTCGCTTCTCGATCATAAACCTGCCCTTGGATTTGAACTGGGCACCCATGGCATGCTTTCGCTGACCAGGAGCCTCACCCTTAAAGGTGGTATTCAGTTCAACTATTCCAAGTACGACATACACGCTTACAAGTCCAGGGTTGAACTGGCTACGATTTCTCTGAACGCGACTGCATTCCAGAGTCCTGGCACGCTGACCAGCTATACCGACATCCGGAATTTCAGCGGCTCATCTTCCGAAGAGCTGAAGAACCAGTATTTCCAGTTGTCTTTGCCCGTGGGTCTGGAACTTCGTCTGCTTGGAAACGACCGCGTTCAGCTGAACATCGCGGGCACGATCCAGCCGACTTATCTGCTGAATGGCAACACTTACCTGATTACAAACGACTACAAGAATTACACAAAAGCACCTTCACTGGTCAGAAAATGGAATATGAACACTGGCCTGGAAGCCTTCCTTTCTTATGACCGCGGGGGAGTAAAATGGCAGATCGGACCTCAGTTCCGCTACCAGCTTTTGTCAAGTTATAAAAATGCGTACCCGATCAAAGAATACCTGATGGAATATGGCATCAAGATCGGTGTAACCAAGACTATTCGCTGATGAGGCTCTAACGATTGCGATGCGAAAGCTGCTGGTTCTTACAGCAGCTTTTTTATTTGCTACCCGGATTGGTTAATTTTACAGGATGATACGTCCAATCCTCCTGGCCTTTCTGACGCTGCTTGTATCGTGCAAAGAAAAAAGGCCCTCAGGCCCTTCAACTCCTGTTAAGGACAGCGCCCAAACGCGGGCGACGCCCTATTTTCCGGTGAAGCCCTACCTCCAGAGCCAGATAAGGGAAGTTGACTCCCTGCCCGGAGGGATCATGAAATACATAATCACAGAGGGAGGCAAGCAAGACTCAGGGTACATCAAAGCCGCCGAATTCCATGAGCTGGCGGCAGACTATATTCCGGATGAATTGTCGGAACCCTATTTTACGGAAAATTTTACCGAAGCTTCCTTCTTCGACAATTCCAATGGTTCAGGCACATTTTACTATGCGGCAAAGGACAATAAGCCCAGCTTAAAACGGATCGACGTAATTTCTTCGAAAGGAGATGTGTACGACAATGTAAAAAGCATCTACCTGGAAAAAATGTCCAGCAACCAGGACACCGTTATCATTAAAAAAATGTACTGGAAGCCGGGAAGATATTTTCAGACCATCACCCAGAAGGCCACCGGCCACACCAAGCCCGTAACTGAAGTGGTGAAAGTGGTTTGGGACAACAGGGATTAAGAAATATGACGCAGAACAGAATTTCAGGATATTGCGCACACCATTCCCCTGGAACCGGGGATCTACAAATATTACGACAGCAATAATGAACTGCTTTACGTGGGCAAGGCCAAAAACCTGCGCAAAAGGGTAAGCTCCTATTTCACCAAAACCTTTACCACCTATAAAACGCATGAACTGGTTCAGCGAATCCACCATATCGAATTTACCATTGTCAATTCCGAACAGGATGCCTTTCTGCTTGAAAATTCGCTGATCAAGCAATTCCAGCCCAGGTTTAACATCGACCTGAAAGATGATAAGTCCTATCCCTATATCGTTTTCAAGAATGAACCCTTTCCAAGGATTTTCCTCACGCGCAGAAAGATCGACGATGGTTCCGAATACCTGGGACCCTTTACTTCGGTTGCCAAGGTGCGAGAGCTGCTCGATTTTATCAAGGCTACCATCCAGCTGCGCACCTGCAAACTGAATCTCACGGAGAACAATATCAGTAAAGGAAATTCAAGGTTTGTCTCGAATATCATCTCGGCAATTGTAAAGGGCCCTGCGAAGGAATACAAACAAGTGAAGATATACGGCAGAGTCTGAACCAGGTGAAAAACATCATGAAAGGAAACCTCAACCCGGTTATACAGCATTTCAAAGAGGAAATGAAAAAATACTGCGATGATCTTGACTTTGAAAAAGCCGAGATTGACCCGAAAGAAGATCGAACATCTGGAAAACTACCAGGCAAGATCGGTGATTGTCAGCAGGCATGTGAACAATGCAGATGTGTTTTCGATACTGCGGGAGGGCGACATTGCCTATGTGAATTATCTGATGGTGCAGAACGGAACGATCGTTCAGACACATACCTCGCAGCTGGAAACCCATCTCGACGAAACCGACGAAGAGATCTTGGCCTTTGCCATCGCGCAGACTGCGTTCAACATTTAACAGCATTTCAACAGAAATGATTGTTCCTTTTCCGATCGAATATCCGGAAGAAGGAGTAATGATCACCGTTCCCAAAGGCAGGCGACAAAAAAAAACTGCTCGAGCTCTCAGAAAAGAACGTGAACTATTTCCGCGAAGAACTCAAGAAGAAAAAAATTCTGCAGCTGGAAGGCAAGGATGATATGGAAAGAAAGAAGGTGTTGTACCAGTTGCAGACAGACCTTCAGCTTCCCGATGTGCCCGTTCATATTGAATGTTTTGATAACTCCAATTTCCAGGGAAGCTATCCGGTTTCTGCGATGGTCTGTTTCAAGAATGGGTTGCCAAGTAAAAATGATTACCGGCACTTCAATGTGAAAACGGTTACAGGGCATCAATGATTTTGCAACGATGAAAGAAGTGGTTTATCGGCGCTATAAGCGGCTTAAGGAAGAAGAGCAACCCTTTCCTCAACTGGTGATCATTGATGGCGGTAAAGGCCAGCTAAGCGCTGCTATGGAGAGCAATGGATGAACTGGAACTTGCAGGGTCACATGACACTTGTGGGACTGGCCAAAAATGAAGAGGAGATTTTTTTCGCGGGAGACAAGGAATCCATGAAGCTTGCCTTACAACAGTGAAAGCCTGAATCTGATCAGACGGATCAGGGATGAGGTGCACCGCTTTGGTATCACGTTTTCATCGCAAAAAACGAAGTAAAGGAACATTTAAAAACGAACTGGAAGACATTAAAGGCATTGGAAAAAATACTGCCGATCAGCTCTTAAAGGAATTCAAGTCGGTTAAAAATATCAGGGAATTATCTGAAGAGGAATTGGTGAAGGCGGTTGGAGCAGCAAAGGCGAAACTAATATGGAATTATTTTACTAACGGAAAGGAGCAGACGAAAGATCTGTAAGGATGGCATAAAAAAAAAGGGGCCAGGATAGAAATCCAGCCCCGTTTTTAAAATCCAATATCCTATGAAAAACCGTTGTAAAAATAGTAAAACGAGTTTATAAAACAATACCCTAGTTAGGGTATTTTCAAAAAATGATATTGTTTGAAACCGTTCCTATTGAATGCAGCGCAGTTTTTCCCATTTTTGGATTTAGATGGTATCTAAAGAAATAGCGTTTTTATATATCTAGTCGGAGGTTACTAAAAAAAAAGGCGCTGTAAAATCTACGACGCCTTTAATATGTTTACCTAACTTGATTAATATGACCAGAGATCCTGTTCGTAATTGAAGATCTTTTCCTTTACATTTTCTCCTTCGAGTAAAGCAAGGATAGGATCCTTTACATAAGAACTGATGAAAGGTCGTTAGGGTTGTTGATAGTTGATTTGATTACCCTGCTGGCAAACATCCTGCTTTCGAACAATTCTTCCCAACTCATTTTTGCACCATAGTTTCTTCCGTTGTACACTTCGAACTTGGCAAGCATCGGCCTCAGATCAGGATAGTAAACCCAGAAAAGCGGAGTTACCGCTCTGAAGGAACCATCTTCATTCAGATGGTCTTCAGCGGAGCGATACCCAGGATCCGGGTATACATTCTTGAAGATTCCTTGTCGAAAACCACATCTTCCTTGATCCAGTATCTTTCAACCAGATCGGGATTGAATTCTGCGCTGATAACTGTATCCTTCATGATACCTTTTGAACCATCGGGGTCATTGGCCCAGTCAGGAATCTGCTGAGTCTTTGGTTTACCAACCAGCATGTTCAGCGATCTGCTAAAGGGCATGGGTGTAGTGAAACGATCATCTCCACCTGCGGCGCTGAAAGCCGTGATCTCATTTTTTAATGGCATTCAGCAGGATCATGATAAAGCGTTGGTTGCCATTATCGCCTTCTGCTTTGTAAACAAAAGGAAGGTTCAGTTTTTCATGAACATCGATCTCGCGCCATACTCGCTGCATATAAGTAGCGTCGTCTTCACGGATGTGTTCATAGGCCAGGGGTGTTCGATCCTTAACCAGGTTACGCTGGATAGCGTTGTCGTTGCGCAGGGAGGGACGCGGGGCGTCGATCTTCAGCTCAACCACAGGCGGCGTGACAGCGGTATCCTTGGGAGCGGTATTCAGCTGTGCGTTGGCGCCGTTGTTACTCCTGTTGGTGGAAGGCTTCTTGGTAGTAGCCGTTCTTTTTGTTTTCTTTCTCGTTGGTTTCTGGTCTGTGCGTCAGCGGCTTCAACCACGAAGCAGAACGCACATGCCAGCAGACACAACCTCATCATTCGATTTTTCATTGTTCCCTATTTATAATTTCTTATTTCAAATTGAATGACATCTGGGGCAGATCCCTGACTTTGCCGTCCGGGCCATGTACCTTGATGTTATCAAAAAAGATACTTGTTCCTGGTGTAGCGTTGTTGATGATCGTAGCCGCAGCTCCGCCCCACCTGTTGCCTTCGTTGAGTGAGGTCTGGTAAACGGGATATTTTCCACCCAATGCGCCGACGTTGTAGCTGATCACTCTGAACGGCGCTTCGAATTCAGAATCTTCGAGCCTGGCGATCACACCGCCCTGCTTTCAATTCAGAAGCGGACATTGGACCACCTCTTTTACCACCTACAAATGCTGCAGGATTGGGAAGGAATTTACACGGTATTTCACCGGGGTAGATTTTCCGTCAACAATTACATTGACAAACTTCTCGCCCTGGGCAGCAGCTAATGGCTTAACAACCCATTTTGGTCCGTTTACCCTTTCAATTGTTCCCTGTCCTGAGAAGCTGGCACCTACTTTTTCAGCACCAACACCTGCTGTGATGGTCAGCGGATTTTCAACACCTATATAAAGTACGTTCATCTTATCTGCAGACACAGCAACACCTGAAGGCTGACCTACAGTGTATTCCAGGGTCTTGGTAATTACTTTGTCGATACCGTCCTGATCCTTGTAACGGATCACAACGTTTACTGTACCTGAACCATTAACAGGGAATTCAGTTTCAGCAATACCGTCGCCATTGGCAGAAACAGGCTTGCCGTTGATGCTGATGCTGGGAGCGGCTCCTGAAGCGGTTGCACCAAGGGCAGCATACACTTTCAGTTTTTCGCCAGGCATGAGGTAGCTGGAGCTAAGTCCACCTACGAAACCATACTTATCAAACCGAACAGCTACTTCACCGATCTTGTTGTGGCAAAAGCTCACGATCTGGTTTTCTGAGGTCTTTACGTCGTTCTGAAATTTATTCAGGATGGTGATCGCTGCGATGGCCGGGGTCATGTGAAAGTAGTTGGTCGTCCAGTCTTGGGTTTTGATTCCCGTCTGTGATGGAGGAACACTGAGATCGATGGGCAGCTTGTTGGCAAACTCATTACCAATTTCCGGATCGATAGCCAGGAAATCTTTTTTAAGTTTTGCAAGTTCAGCCTGCAGTTTCGGACCTTCGCCTTCGTTTGTCCATCACTCTGGTTGGACCATCGAGGTTGGCTTCGTATCCAAGACTGTCTTTAGCACCTACTTTGAAGCCGGAAGCTAGTTTAATCTTTTGTTTGATCTGTTCGATTCGGTCATACCATGACTGCTGGAAAGGGCCTTGGCAGCTGTTCGGCTTTTGGTTTCCAGATTGCTGCCTTCGCTGCTGTTTTCGGATCCTTCTCTTTTTCTGCGAAGGAGTTGTAAATAACATCGTTATTATTATTCAACACGCCGTTCGCGTTGTCGAGTGTTCTATTTACTGTTTTGAAGGCATTCAGAATCTCAGCTGATACATTCAGTGCCAGCAATGCTGTTAGCACCAGATACATCATGTTGATCATCTTCTGCCGGGGCTCTTTAGGTAAAGACATGGGAATTAGGTTTTTCGGTTTTAAACAATGTTTTATTCATCTGTGAACCGGGATATGGATATCGTTTGTGTCTTAATTATCTTCCTTGCATTGCGCTTAAGCATGTTACCATAAATGGTATTCAGGTTGCTCAGGTTACCTGCAAGTTTCGCGATCTGCTCGTGCGCTTTCTTAGCATCTTCAACACTGTCCTGCATTGTTTGCGAAGCATGTAGCCAGGTTGCCATAGAATTATTCATTGCTTTCAGGTGATTGTTGGTATCCTGCAATTCCAATTCATAGATCGCATTCAATGAACCAAGATTCTTGGTAAGTACCTGTACCTGCTCGTGGAAATTGTTTGTTCCTTCTGCAGCAGCATTGAAATGACCCATTGTAGTTGTAGCACCCTGGTAAGCATCTTTCATTGCATCCAGTGCTGCTGTAGCTTCTTTTGTTTTTGCGGAGTAATCACCTGTGATTTTACCACATCAGATACATCAGCAGATTCTGTCGACCTGAAGTACCCAGTTTTTTGAAACCTTCGCTTAGGCGGCTCAGGTTAGCTGGAGTGATGTCTGCTTCCTGCAGCATCTTGTCCATTTTGGCAAGAGCAGGATTTCCTGAATTACTTGCCGGCAAGTTTAGGAAGCGCTTCTGCGATAGCATGCATTTCGCCACCGGGAGGGGGTAAGAATGCATATACAACGAATATGATAGCTTCAGTGATCAATCCTGCTGTGAGGAAGAAATCAGCCAGAGGTTGGTGAGTGATTTTTTGCCATGCACCGAAGATTACAATTGCTGCACCCATACAGACAATGACGTTTACAATTCTTTCGGTGGATTTTGAAACTCCAGCCATAGTTAATTAGATTTAATAGGTTTTGAAACGGATTATATATGGGTTATAGAAATAGAATGCTTATTTTGATATTGTGTTACTTCAGAAATCAATGTCATTAACGGTAATGATTAGTTTAAAATTTTACCTTATAACAGAATTTTATCGTTTCTTCTGGGTTGGCAGGTAAATCAATTACACAACGGAAACCGATATAAGATTTTGTTGTATCCTGGTACTCATAAGTACGGGTGCTGGTTTGCAGGATAGTAACCTACATCTTTCCAGCTTCCACCACGGATTACTTTACGCTTCATCCGTGGAGGATCAGAATCTTTTGCATTCCAACGAATATCAGGGTTCATATCGTGCTGGAAATTGTAAGCACCTTCATAATATAATGAAGAAGTCCATTCTGCAACGTTACCTGCCATGCAATACAGACCAAAATCATTAGGCCAGTATGCATCTGCACGTACTGTGTAGAAACCACCATCTTCAGGATAGTTACCACGACCAGGTTTGAAGTTGGCCAGTAAACAACCTTTCTTGTTTCTCAGGTAATAGTTACCCCAGGGGAACATTGATTGTGAACGGCCACCACGTGCTGCATATTCCCATTCTGCTTCTGTTGGCAGACGGAAATCAGATTCCGTAGTTCTTTTCTTTGATTCAAGGTAATGAATTCAGGTAATGCGTTCTCCATTCGCAGAATGCAGTAGCCTGTTTCCAGTTTACACCAACTACAGGATAGTTTCCAAATGCGGGGTGAGAGAAATATCTTTTTGTCAGCTGGTTCGTTGTAAGAATAAGCTGAAATCACGGATCCATACCAGTGTATCAGGATAAATCTTAGTATCGCTCTTGATCGATGAACTGTGAACGTGGCTTGCCGGCATTTTCTCTTTTTGCAGCTTCTTTCAGATCAAAGGTTTCAGAATGATAAACCAGTTTTGAAGGATCAAGTTCTTTCTTGCCAAAAACCCTGTTCTCAGGAGAAAGGATCATCTGATCGATCTTTTCGACAGTTGACTTTATCATCCCATTTGATGGTCTGCGCTTTTTTCCAGTCAATGGCAAAACGGCCGTCCACTTCTTTACCAAGCTGCATCAGCGTGGCAGCAATTGAATCGCTTACCCAGTTTACAAACTGGCGGTATTCGTTGTTGGTGATTTCAGTGGCATCCATCCAGAAGCCATTGATGGAAACCTGCTTGTTACGTGCAGTATAAGCAAAGTTTACATCCTCATCGCTGGGACCCATGTGAAAAGTTCCTGGTGGAACGTACACCATTCCGGGAGGCTTCGTCAGGTTGTACTTGCTGCCGGGAGCAACTCCATGGAGCTGACCATCGTTGGGCAGTACCCTTTGAGGACTTCTTCCAGCTTTGCCGCAACCGGCTGCGAACAAAGTGACAGCCAGGATGAACAAAGCGGACAGGTTTTTCATTTTCATATTATTATAGGGTATTGGGCAAAAATATGTTTTACCGACTTCATCACAATGTTTAGAATTTAATTATTAAAACTTCAAATAACATCATCTGCCAAATCCTTAAACGGGCATGGAACACTAAATATTGTATCAATATAAACATTAAATTTTAAACAGTTTGCGAGCAGAATTTTTAATGCATCAACTTCATTTACAGGACTTTGACAAGAATAGTCTTTGCATAGGTAGATCACTGGAGTTGTGGAAAACGATTTTCCTGCCAATAAGGGGAAATCTTTAGCTTCCGAAGGGGAGGATTGAACTATACGGAAGGGGATGAAAATACGTAATAATTCCTTAAGAAGTGTCACCGGCTGATGATCCTGTAAGGGCAATTTCGGGAATTCCTATGGACAGAGCCTGAATCACCGATAGCCCAGACCCCAAAAGATCCCGGGTATTTCCTGATCACTTCCCTTAGGCCGGCACACATTTTAACCGCTCTCTCCTTCCATTCCTGATTATCGAAAACGATTCCGGAATAATATAAGATTCCATGCCATTAGTGAATTTCCGGAGGGTACTGCGCCATCGTACAATTCCTTTTTCCTTACTATTACGTCTTCCTGTTGCTGATTAGTAAAATAAAAATAACCTGTTTCCTCTTCCGAAAATTGTTCAATCACCGATTTTACCAAAGTTTTTACCTTTCGGAGGTAGCTCTGATCAGCCGTGATCTCCTGCAAATGGATCAATGCCTGTATCAGATTGGCATAGTCATCAAGAAAAGCAGGATACCTTGCTACCCCGTTTTTATAGGTATGAATAGAACTCCACTTCCGTCTTCACCCTGGAACTTGTCCAGTAAAAACTTCATATTCTTCACCGCCAACATCCGGTATTTTTCGTTGCCCGTGGCCGCGAAAGCCTTGCTGTAAGCGGTATTCATCATCGCATTCCATCCCAGCAGGATCTTGTCATCGGTTTGCGGCCGCACCCTGCCACTTCTCCTGACCAGGAGCTTCTCCCTGGAGATACGTAAAATCTCTTCCAGACGGTGAATTCCAATCCATTTTCCTTGCAAAAGTTTCGGACGGAATCAGCACATGAAGGATATTGGTATGTTCCCAGTTGCCTCCGGTGTTATGTCGTAATATTTGCTAAAAAGTCAGCATCCTCCCCTAAAACCTCGTTCGATCTCCTCTTGCAGTCCAGACATAAAATTTGCCCTCCACCCCTTCGCTGTCGGCATCCAGGGCTGAATAAAACCCGCCTTCAGGAGAAATCAGTTCACGTTCTACAAAATCCAGTCGTGGTATTGATGGCTTCGAGGTATTTTCTTCGCCCGGTTATCTGGTAGGCTTCACTCAATGCCATGACCATCAAGGCATTGTCGTACAACATTTTTTCGAAATGCGGAGCCAGCCAGACCTCATCAGTTGAATACCGGGCAAAACCGCCTCCTATCTGGTCGTTGATGCCACCGTCGATCATTTTGTCCAGGCTGAGACAGGCCTGGTCCAGGGCCTTTGGATCTTTGGTATAAAAATGATTGTGGAGGAGGAAACGGATGGTGAAGGTCTGCGGGAATTTCGGCGCGCGACCAAATCCCCCATCCTTTGTGTCCGCAGTCTTGAGCAGATTGCTTGCCAGTTCACCCAGTTCCTCCCTGCTGAACGATTTATCACCATCCCCTGGCGCTGAGAGGCCAAAACGATTGGATGCATTGAGTTGGTCGGTCAGATTTTCCGCCTGCGCGTCTATTTCGTGTCTTTTCTCCTGGAATGCCGAAGAAATGGAGGTAAGGACATTCTTCCAGGATGGTCTGTTGTAAATGGGTGTGGGAGGAAAATATGTGCCGCCGTAAAATGGCTTCTTTGATGGGGTGAGGAATACATTGAGTGGCCAGCCCCCGCTGCCAGTGATCGTCTGCACGGCTTCCATGTAAATATGATCGAGGTCGGGCCGTTCTTCCCTGTCGATCTTGATGTTGACAAATAGTCTGTTCATCAGGTCCGCAGTTTCCTGATCCTCAAAGCTTTCCCTTTCCATTACGTGACACCAGTGACAGGCAGCATAACCAATACTGACGAGTATCGGCTTGTTTTCATTTTCTGCCTTGTCCAGCGCCTCCTCTGCCCCAGGGATACCAGTCGACTGGATTGTGGGCATGCTGAAGCAGATATGGACTGGTTTCGCTGATTAGCCTGTTGGGCATAAGCAGAAAAGTTTACGTTATCTTTTCATGATGATAGCAGAAAGGTATTGCTCGAGGGCGGCAACCATCGAAGGGGTCTGGGGTTGTGGGGCTTTGATGTCAAGGGTTAATCCGGCCTGCTCGATGGCCTTGGAAGTATTAATGCCAAAGGCGCCGAGTCGGGTGCCATTTTGCGTGAATCCGGGGAAACTGTCCAGGAGACTTTTGACTCCGCTGGGAGTAAAAAAGCAGATGATGTCGTAGCTTTTGCTGCCAATAATCTCTTTTACATCATTGCTTATCGTGCGGTACATAAATGGAGTGGCATATCCGCAATTGTTGGTTTTCAGCCAGTTGACAATCTCATTGTCCTGCTGATTTTCCGAACAGGGATAAAGAAATCTTTCGTTTTCCTTATGCTTGTTGATGACGTCGAACATGCTCTTGTTGGTGCCATCGGCGCCGTAAAAAACCTTTCTCTTGCGGTAGAGTATGAATTTTTGAAGATAGAGTGCCACCGATTCCGTTATGCAGAAATACTTGGTGTCCTGCGATATCATCACCTTCATTTCTTCGCACATGCCTGAAGAAATGATCGATGGCATTGCGGCTGGTAAAAATGACCGCTGTGAACCCAGAAATCTCTATCTTCTGCTTCCGGAAATCTTTTGCCGGGATCCCTTCAACACGGATGAAAGGGATGAAAATCAAGAAAGACATCATACTTCCTGGCAAGCTCAAAATAAGGTGATCTTCGGTATCTGGCTTGGGTTGAGTGATCAGGATGCTTTTCACCGTGTTCGTAGATGTTGTTTAACCCCGTTTTTAACCATATTAGTGACGTATGGATTACAATGTTGTTTAAAAACTGCTGTGTGCAATAAGCCAATAACACCCTGTAAATCAATAATAGAGGTGCTATTTCAAAAGCGCAAAGGTAAAGAAAAAAATGTAATCTGTTTAGTTTTATTTCCGCTCTCACAGGCCGGAAGGATATGATAAAACGGTACAGAATCATTACTGCTATCATGATATACGAAAGAATCGTCACCGTCGGCAGGATTCGGGGATCAGGAAACGCAAGCAGGATCAGAAATGAAAGCAAAAATATGCCGATCATTTTGTTTGTGAGAAATACGATGAAAATATACGTGTTGGTCACCTGTGAAATTCCCGAAATCCACCCAAAGGTCTTGAGTACAAGAAACTTACCCAGGTAAACGGCTGAAACGATAAGCACCCCGAGCCAAAACCTGGTCCAGAGACCGGCGGCTGGAAAAAAGCCAATCCTCCCCGCCATGAAGGCAAGCCAGGCTCCTGTGACGATCACAAAAAATATATTCAGTAGCAGGGCGGGCAGCGGCGACTGGAGCATTTGTTCCCTCAGCTGTTGCTGGCGCATGGTGGCCCTGAAAAACAGGGTAAACATTGTTGACATGTACTTTGGAAAGAAGAGCCTCATCAAAGCGAGGTAAAGAACGAGGGACAGGATGAAATAAAAAATGCCTTCGTGATGGATCGTTCGTTTTTCTTCAACCACCAGCGAAACAGGGGATGCGCCAAACCGGTAGTTGGGATTAGCCGCCAGCAGTTTTTGTACGCCATCAATGAGATCCTGTCTTCTCGTGATGGCCAGTTGATTTCTAAGCGAGTCCGCAGCATTGTTGATGTGCTGCTGTGTCTCACGAAGCAACTGTGTTTTGAGTTGTTCCTGTTTATTTAGTTCTGCGGTATCAATCGCAGTCTTTTTAATAGTAGGCTTTTTAATAACAGCCTTATTAATGGCAGGCGTATCAATGACAGTCGCAGAATCCGATTGCGCCCTTATAGTGAGTGATAAAGAGAAGAATAATAGTAGGAACGCGTATTTCAACAGGAATTGTTTACAGTGCAAAAATCAAAACTTAAAAATGAAAAAATAAAAAAACTTTCACTTTAAAAAAAGTTCACATACCCCAAGTGAATCTTCGACTGCCTCAGATTAAATTTATCCTCATCACGTTTGCCTGCCGCATAAGAAATATTGAATATCCCCGCCTTCGTTTCAAACGACATACCCAGTCCGGCTCCCAGAAAATGCTGCGTGTCGGCAGCGGGCAGAGAACGGTTTGTACTGAGACCGTAGTCTGCAAAGACTGAGAAAAACGAATTCAACCCCAGGAGGTAGCGGTATTCCACCGAGGCCACTCCATATTGAGAACTGAATATGCTTTCCTCATCGAAACCCCTGAGTAGTTTGTAACCGCCGATCTGGAACAATTCATTCCGGAATATATCCGGACTCTGGAACCATCCACCCGACAATGATGTTTTAATCGTAGATCCTCTGGTAAGCGGGAAGTAATGGGCTGCATTAAGTTTCAACCGGAACTGGTAAGACTTCAGCTGAAATGTGTCGTAAAGACTGCCATAATCGAAGGAAGGATCTGAAAGGTCCTGCAGTTTTACGATCGCATTGTTCTTTCTGATGTTTTTTGTACCCGCAGATCCACTGATCGAAAATTCATTCCCTCTTCTTGGATTGAACCGGTAATCGGTGGTGATCCATTCATAACTCACACCGAGGTTGGTGCTGTTCAGATCCGCTTCCGGCGGGAGGCGTTTGCTGTTTTTTACATTTTGCGTGTCCACCGTCAGGAGGTTGGTAGTGAGTCGTTGTATGAAAACTGTACCCGTTTGCCGCGCCGAAACGGCATATGACACACCCAAGAGGATACTGATGTTGACAAATGATGAATCCTTTTTGAAAAGGTCGAAATTGAAATTGGTCCCGAAGGGTGAGCCAAACAGATAGGGTTGCTGATACAGCAAATTCAGCCGCGGTGACTTCACCTGCAGCTGCTGCCAGTCGAGCCCAATGGTTTCACCGGAGCCCAGCGAATTTTTCAGTTTGATCGTGGCCTCACCTGTGACGAGTAACTTATTCCCTTCAAGTTGACTATTTGCGGGCAGCAGGCCAATCAGCACATTTACTTCACTGCTTTTTCGGGGATCGAGGTATAGATTCAGAACGGAACCCGTGCCCAGCAGGGTCATGTCCCAGGGTTGTTTTTCCTGTAGAAAGGGAAGTTCCCTGAGGCGGTTACTAACGCTGGCCAGTTTCTCTTTACTGTAAATGCTGCCATTCGGAATTCCCAGGTATTGTTGCAGGAAGGAAGAGGAGATTGAACCCTTGCCATAGTTGCGGATGCTGTCTATTTTATAAAGTGGTCCCTTTTCGATATTCAGAACGGCATGCATGGAATTGTTGCGGAAGCTGACGCTGTCGGTGAGTATCGCGGCAAAAGGATAGCCCATGTTTTCCAGCTGGTCGAGAAGTTTCTGCTGGTAATTGCTAAACTGGTCCATGGTGAGCGGTTTGGCCGATCTTACCGGCCAGCCCACGCGCTGAAGCAGGGACCTGTCGATCGAATCCGTGTTGATGATTGCGCTTGTGTAGGGTTCGCCAACGTAGAGGTCACAAAAAGCCTTCGCACTGTCATAACGGACACTATCAACCGAAGCAGACATGTATCCTTTGTTCCTCAGCAGAGCGGGCAAACCATTCACATAGAGCCGGCAGGCCTCTTTTCCGGCAAATTGCCGGCGCAGGCGGAGCGTATCCTGGATGAAATGGGCAGATTTGTCCGCGGGATTTATTTCCAGGCTATACTGGGCCTGACTCCAGGAAGCGGTGGCAAGCAGGACCAGCATCAGGGCAGCACTATGGTAATATCGATTTACCTTTGCCATTCGGTTTCAAATGTATGGGTTGAATGGCGGGCATCTATGTACATATTCCTTTCTGCAGGCAGGCCTGCAATTACTGTAATTTCCACTTTTCCACATCATTAAAGCTTCAAAACGATTTTTTGGGTGCTTTATTGAAAGAGATAGAGTTACGAAGGGATTATACTGCCGGTGAAACCATCGGCACCATTTATTTTGGCGGGGGAACCCCATCCCTGCTGCCCACCGCCCAGATCGAACGCATTCTGGACGAATTAAGGTCTAAATTCCCGGTAGATACCGGCGCGGAGATCACCCTGGAGGCCAACCCCGATGACATCACCCCTGGCCTGCTGGCAGAATGGGTGAGGCTGGGCATCAACCGCCTGAGCATCGGGGTGCAGTCGTTCTACGAGGCAGACCTGCGCTGGATGAATCGTGCCCACAATGCCGCGCAGGCAATGGATTGCATCCCTATGGCGCAGGATGCGGGCATCAGAAACATCAGCATCGACCTGATCTATGGCACTCCGGGCATGCCTGATGACAACTGGCGAAGCAACATGGCGAAGGCCGTTGCGCTTGGCGTGCCCCACCTCTCCTGCTATGCGCTGACCGTGGAACCGGGCACCGCACTGGATTCGATGATCAGGAAAAAAAAGGTCACACCGGTGAACAATGAGGACCAGGCCAGGCAGTTCCTGCTGATGACCGATTTTCTGCAGCAGGAGGGCTTCGATCATTATGAAATTTCCAATTTAAGCAGACCGGGCTGGAAAAGCAGGCACAACAGCTCGTACTGGAGCGGTGTCAGCTACCTCGGCCTGGGACCATCGGCGCACTCATTCAACGGCAGCTCGAGGCAATGGAACATTGCGAACAACGCGCTTTACATACAGGCCTTGAACAGCGGAGTCCCTGCTGTGGAAATGGAATTGCTGAATGACCAGCAACGCTTCAATGAATATTTGATGACCTCTGTGCGCACATCGGAAGGTACTGACCTGGGCAGGGCGCTGCAGATGGCCGGTCCGGTCCACGCGCCTGTTTTGTTGAAATACCGTGATCAATTTATTGGCAAGGGATGGATCTCAGCTTCTGAGCAGCGGATGGTGCTCACGCGGGAAGGAAAATTATTTGCGGATCATATTGCGTCGGAAATGTTCATGAATCAGGAACAGAAACAGGAACAGAAACAGGAACAGGCTTCGCCCGCCGAAGCCTTGGCGAAGGCGGGAACAGAAACAGGAACAGGAACAGGAAGTGGACAATATGGCGTTCTATGAAGAATACGCTTGCGACTAACTAGCGCACAACTTTCCCGATTGCAATCAGACCCGGGCTTTTATAAATTCATTTCCCGCAAAGACAAAAGAATGCGCAAAGGGACAAAGAAAACGCAAAGTGAGATTGCCAACCCCTCTTCCTCTTTCTGTTTCTCTTTTTCTTCCTGTTTCTCTTCCTGTTCCTCTTTCTGCTTCTTCCTGTTCCTGTTCCTGTTCCTGTTTCTGTGTCTCACACCAGTCCTTCCTCAATCATCTTAAAACCCTTTGCGGGTGACAATTGTTCCCAGAGGATTTGATAAATAGTGTCCGCAATCGGCATCACGGCACCTACACGATTATTGATCTCATGAATGCAACGGCTCGCATTGTACCCTTCCGCCACCATGTTCATTTCAAGTTTCGTTGCGCTGACTGAATAGCCTTTGCCGATCATCGTTCCGAATGACCGGTTACGGCTGAACAACGAATAACAGGTGACCAGCAGGTCACCCAGGTATACCGAGGCGGCATAATTTGGACTCTTCTTGTGCGTAATGCCGTCCTCCGCCTCATGCACGCCAACTTCCATGTGTGGGATACCCGATCTCTGCAGAAACCCCGCCATCTCATCGGCGCAGTTCGCGATCAGCACGCTCAGGAAATTATCTCCATACTCCAGCCCGTGTGCAATGCCCGCTCCCAGTGCGTAAATATTTTTCAGGATGGCCGCGAACTGGACTCCCATCACATCGTCATTCACCACCGTATTCAGGTATTCCGTTGTAAAACAGGCGGCGATCTCGCGGGTGACGGTGGGAACGGTTCCTGAAAAGGTGAGATAAGATAATTTCTCGGCAGCCACCTCTTCGGCATGGCAGGGTCCCATCACCGTAAAATATCGAGACTCAGGAAATCCAAATTGCTGATTGAGGAATTGATTGAGCAGAAGATTATTCAGTGGGAGTATGCCTTTAATAGCAGACAGTACCATTTTATCTTTCAGTATGCCTGCATCCAGTTCCTTCAGCACATCAACTGCATAAGCCGAGGGAATGGCGATGACTATACAGTCGGATGATTCGACCACTGCTCTGACACTGGTGTGTAACCGAAGTTTCGAGATGTCGAAATAGACCGAACTCAAATAGTTCGGATTGTGCTGCCGCAGATTCAGGTGATTGATCACCTTTTCACTTCGTACCGCCCACTGAATTGTATGATTGTTGCCGGTCAGGATTTTGGCCAGGGCGGTTGCCCAGCTGCCGCTGCCGATGATGCCAAATCGCATTCAGTGAGTTTAAATGATGAGCACTATTTCGTAGGCGTGAAGAGCTGTTCCTTTGGCACTACCTTCACTTTCATTCCATCCTTCAGGGTTTTGCTTACCACATTATAGGGAGCGGAGATCACATTTGCACTGTCAGTCAGTCCGCTGAGCACTTCGATGTAGTTGATGTCCTGAATCCCCGTCTTTACTTTGTGCTTCTTCACCACACCTAAATTGTCTACCGTAAACACCACTTCATCAAGGTCATTTGACAAAGAGGATTTATCATCTTCCTGTAAACCAGTTTCAGGCGCTTTTTCATCCTTCTTCTTCTCGCCGGCAGGCTGGTTGGAATCCTTCTCTCTTGTACTGACACCATTGATCGGGATGGAAAGGATATCGGTCTTCACGTTGGTCTGGATGTCGGCGCTTGCGCTCATCCCGGGGCGGAACGGAAAATTTTTCGGCCTGGAAGGATCGATCAGGTCGGTATATGATGATGGCAGGAGTCGGATATACACCATATAATTGGTGACGTCGGTTGAGGTCTGGGAAGAAGCATTTGACTGTTGTGAGGCAGCCAGCGCGCTGCTGGCAGCGATCTGCGTGACCACGCCGCGGAACTTCCGGCTGTTGTATGCATCAACTTCTACAAGTGCCGAGTCGCCGAGGCTTACCTTGGGAATATCATTTTCTCCCACGTCAACCCTGACTTCGATCTTGCTCATGTCCGCGATCCGCATCATCTCTGTGCCAGCCATCATGGAATTACCCACTACTCTTTCACCTCTCTTAACGCTGAGCAGACTTACTACCCCGTTCATCGGTGCAAGCACTGCCGTCCGGCTAAGGTCTTTGTCCGCCTTTTGCAGGCTCGCTCTGGCGCCTAGCACACTGGCCTGGCCACCACGAATCACTTCCGCTGCGGCGTTATAATTTGCTTCCGCGGTCTGGTACTGGCTGAGCGCCTGTTCGAATTCGGCACGGGAGATCACCTTGTCATCGACCAGTTGTTTCTGCCGGTCAAAAGTTTTCTTAGCAAAATCGCGCGCTGCGAGCAAACCCGGCAATTGCGCCCGGCTGTTTTCCACTCTGGACTGCTCCTGGGTGACTATCGCTGAGGCCTGGTCGCGTTGAGTGGTGTAGATGTCGGCATAGATCTTTGCCAGCACCTGACCCTTCCTGACGCTGTCGCCTTCAAGGACCGCCAGTTCTGTGATCTCTCCCGAGATGTCTGGACTCACCTTTACTTCAATCTCGGGGTATATCTTGCCGCTGGCATTTACAGTTTCTATGATGGTTCGCTTCGCGGCTTTTTCCGCAGTGACCTTCACGCCTTCTTCCTTTCCAATCACCCCGCTGGTTTTGAGAAACACGAACACGATGATGATGGCCAGCAGTGAGCCAATGATTATCCAGGTCTTTTTACGCATGATGCAAATTTATTGTGTTTCCTTAATCAACCTTAATTCCCTGACCTTTATAAAATTCAAGGAGTTTTAAACGGAATATATAGTCTACCTGGGCCTGGGCCAGCTCAACGCGTGCCCTGTTCAGGTTGTTCTGATTGGTAAGCAGGTCGATCGTGGTCAGCAATCCAAGCTCATATCTTCTCTGCGCAAAGTTGTATGCCTTCTCGGCAGTTTGCACGCTTTTCTTTCCCGCTCCAAAACGTTGCAGCGAGCTGGCCGCATCGTTGTATGCGGTGTAGATGTCCTGCTTCAGGGTCTGCAGGTCGAGGTCTCTTTGTAATTCCAGCGAGGTGACATTGAGTTTGCTCCGTTGCAGCTGCGTCCTGGCCACCCCATTATTAAAGATGGGGATATTCAGTTGCACTCCGATGTTCTGCCGGAAGTTGTCGCTGATCTGGGTATTGAAAGGGATCTTGTTGCTGGTGATCACCGTATTGAATCCGGGAGCATAGATGTCATAGAGGGTGCCGTTGACCAGCGCCTTCGCACCGGTAGTATCCAATGATCCCGTGGGAATCTGGATTGCGCTAGGTATTTTGTTGTTTGCATAATTCGATCCGAGCCCACCAAAAAGGGAAAGGCTGGGATAGAGCTGGCCCCGTGCGGCCTGAACATATTTCTGGGCGGCCTGTATTCGAAGTGCGTTTACCTTCTGCAGAGGAAGGTTTTGAATGGCGATATTATATACATATTCGGGTTGGAGTTCGCCAAGGGGAAGAACCGGGATCTTGTCCAGGGGTGGTGATTCGATGGCAAAGGGAGTGCCCGCATCGAGGTTAAGGATCGCTTTAAGTTGCAGCAGATTCTGACGGACCGTGTTGTTTGCCGTAAATAATGAAGAGCTGTCGAGTGCCAGCTGAGCCTCGAGCTCGGCCACATTCAGTTCAGGCAGCGCGCCGGCGTTCACCCTTTTTCGGGTGTTATCGAGGTTTTGAAGGGTTTGTTGAACGGCCACCTTGGCGATTTTCTCCTGTTCTTCGGCGACCAGTATCTGCAGATAGGCTGTGGCCACATTCAGGGCCACGTCATTCCTGATCCTTTCCACATTGATCCTCGAAGCCTCGCTGTCGTAACGGCTTCCCAGGATGTTGTTCCTGATGCTGAAGAAATTAAAAACCGTCACGGCGGAGGACATACTGAATCCTGAGTTGAATAACTGTGTTGTCGTAAACTGGTTGGTTGTGGGGTCGATTGAACGCCCGAAGTTCAACCCCGAACTCAGTCCCGCAGAGAGATTGGGGATCTGCTGCAGCCTGTTTTGGTTTAAAGTCAGCACCGCCAGGCGCGACTGAATGTCGGCCTGTTTGACTGAAATATTGTTTCCCAGCGCGTACTCCACGGACTTTCTCAGGGTCCAGGGGTCCTGAGAAATCGCAAAAAAACTAACCAGCAACAATAGGGTGGAAAGAGAAGCTTTTCTCAAATTCATGCGGCAAAAATAAAAGGAATTGAAAACAGGAGTGCAGTATTTTTTTGCAATTCAGTGAGTTTTCGCTGTTTATTCACACCATCGGTCGTTTGAGCCTATCTTTAGTTCCTTATTTTACTAAGATATCTCATGAAGAATTTTGTTGTTGTTGGTGTGACATTGATCTGTATGATCTCGGTTGGCTATGCTCAAAACTCTCAACCGCCCGAGCCTCCATCAGATTCTGCAACGGTGTTGGAAGAGGTGATGGTTCGCGCTTTCGAGGCCAATAAAAAATTGATCGACGTGCCGGCTGCCATTACGGTGATCGGTAAGTCGCAGCTGACCAGGTTCAACAATACTTCCCTGGTTTCCGCACTGAACACTGCCGCGGGGGTGAGAATGGAAGAAAGATCACCAGGAAGTTACCGTTTAAACATCAGAGGGAGTTCTCTTCGGTCGCCCTTTGGCGTTAGAAATGTAAAGGTCTACTACAATGGAATTCCCTATACTGATCCGGGAGGCAATACCTATCTCAACCAGCTTGGTTTCTATAATATCACTTCAATGGAACTGCTCAAAGAACCCGGCAGCAGTTTGTATGGCGCGGGGACAGGCGGCGTGTTACTCCTGAGCAGCGATCAGGTTCCTTTCAGAAGAGGGGCCACTGTGGACTACACCGGTAGTAGCTATGGCGGAAACAGCTTTCATGCTAATATCAGGGGAGGCACCCCGATATTCAACTCTTCAATGAGGATTCAATATCAGAACAACGACGGCTACCGTGATCAAACGAAGATGGAAAGAAGGGTGGTCAGTTCGGATATGGAAGCCAAGGTGGGAAAGAAGGGCGTGCTCAGGGCGCATTTCATGCAGGGAGATTTATTTTATGAAACACCCGGTGCGCTGACTGCAGCGGAGTTTCTTGCCAACCCGAAGGCAGCGAGACCAAGGGTCGGACAGACGCCGGGTGCTGAAGAAGCTCAGGCAGCCATCTCACAGAAATTATTTATGGGTGGACTGAGCTATGTTTCGGTTTGGGACGAACACTGGCAGAACTCGGTGGCACTTTATGCCGCCTATTCGAGGCTGAACAATCCCACCACCCGGAATTACGAAAGAAGGACCGAGCCGCACTATGGCAGTCGGGGCAAGCTCCAGTATACAACACTTCTCGGAAAAACAAAGTTCACCTGGATAGGTGGCATCGAAGCACAGCAGGGATTTACTACATCACGCGTATATACAAATGTGCAGGGTAATGCAGATTCCCTTACCACCGATGATGAGGTCACCAACAAGGCAGCATCGGTGTTTACCCAGGGTGTGTTTGAGCTTGCTTCGGGATGGAGCTTCACCGGTGGGTTAAGTTACAACCTGTTTGGCGTGAGACTCCAAAGGTTTTCAAGGCCACAGTCGTACCAGGAGAAAGAATACAACAATCAGGCTGCACCGAGAGTGGCGGTTTTGAAAAAGATCAATCCTCGTTTGTCCGTTTACGGTAGCGTGGCCAAAGGATTCTCTCCGCCGACAACGGCCGAGATACTGCCATCCACCGGTGTGATCACTGCCGATCTTGAACCTGAGACCGGCTGGAATACCGAGCTGGGGCTGAAAGGAAATTTTTTCCGGAACCGACTCTTTCTGGATTTGAGTTTGTTTTATTTCGGGTTGAAGAACACGATTGTTCAGAGAAGGGATGCCTCCGGCGGCGATTATTTTGTCAACGCGGGCAACACCAGGCAGAACGGTGTGGAAACCTATCTCTCATATAATTTCCTGGAAAGGCCGACCGGTGCCTTTTACAGCGTCAAGGCCTGGGCGAGTCATACCTGGCACAATTTCCATTACCGCAACTACATCAAGGTGGGTGATGACCTGAACGATTATTCCGGCAATCGTTTGCCCAGCATACCCGAACATTTCTTTGTTGCGGGTGTTGATGCCATGACCACTCCCGGGTTTTATGGAAACATCACCTATTACTATAGTGACAAAATTCCGCTGAACGATGCCAACACCGCCTTTGCCTCATCGTATAATCTCCTGAATGCACGAGTGGGTTTCAAAAAAGCGCTGAGGAGCAATATCAACCTCGACCTCTACCTTTCGGCCGACAATATATTTGACGTTACATACAGTTTGGGTAACGACATCAATGCGCTGGGCGGAAGATATTATAATGCGGCGCCGGGGGCTAACTTTGCGGCTGGCATCTCCGTATTTTACGGCTGGTAGGTTTTTGAATTTGGTGTTTCCATCATAAAACAATCCCATGAGCTGGACCTTTGATGAGTTGTTGACGGTCACCTTCACCCTTTTTGCGGTCATTGACATAGTTGGATCGGTGCCTGCGCTGATCACGTTAAAGGACCGGATGGGTGGGATCCGCGAGACCAAGGCCACGCTGATCTCCGGGGCGCTGATGATCCTCTTTGTTTTTGTTGGAGAGAAGCTGCTGAGCATATTTGGGGTTGATGTCAGTTCTTTTGCGGTAGGTGGTTCGATAGTGATCTTCATCCTTGGCCTTGAGATGGTGTTGGGTGTGGAGTTTTTTAAAACCGAGGCGGATCCCCGGTCGGGTACGTTGGTTCCTATTGCGTTTCCGATGATCGCGGGGTCAGGTACACTGACTACGATCATCTCGTTGCGTGCCAACTATGACAAGATTCCCTTGTTGCTGGCGATACTGATCAACCTGGTTTTTATTTACCTGGTGCTTCATTCGTTGAAGTACATCGCGAAGTTGTTGGGACCTGCGGGATTGACTGCGGTGCGAAAGTTTTTTGGTGTAGTTTTGCTCGCCATTGCCGTAAAGATCTTCAGTTCGAATGTGGCTGGGTTGATAAAGTAATGAAATATTGGTCTCGTAGTACAATGGATAGTATAAGGGTCTCCGAAGCCCTGGATACAGGTTCCCTACCTCCGGTAGGCAGGCCTGCCTGCCGGCAGGCAGGGATTCCGGTCGAGACCAAAAGGAAATGAGTTTGCGTAACGTAGGTAAAGATTCCTGAAGCCAACAGGACTATTTGAAATATTGGTCTCGTAGTACAATGGATAGTATAAGGGTCTCCGAAGCCCTGGATACAGGTTCCCTGCCTGCCGGCAGGCAGGGATTCCGGTCGAGACCAAAAGCAAAAAGGATATTTGAAATATTGGTCTCGTAGTACAATGGATAGTATAAGGGTCTCCGAAGCCCTGGATACAGGTTCGATTCCTGTCGAGACCACTGATACAGGTTCCCTGCCTGCCGGCAGGCAGGGATTCCGGTCGAGACCATTAACATAGTTCCCTACCTCCGGTAGGCAGGCAGGGATTTCTGTCGAGACCACTTTCAGCTTTTATTTTTTGTAAATATTTGATTTGATGCGGCTACATCCGCATTTTTTCATTTACCAGTATATTGCTGCACAATGCGACAACTCGTTGCCATATTATTCGCCGACATGACGGGCTATACCGCCATGATGCAGGAAAATGAAACACGCGCGCGCGATAACCGGAGGAAACTTAAAAGCGTACTTGATGAATCAATCTCGAAATTTCGTGGCAAAACGTTGCAGTATTATGGCGACGGTTCACTCAGCATTTTCAACAGCGCCATCGATGCGGTAAACAGTGCATTAGATATGCAACAATTGCTGCTAGCGGCACCGAAAGTGGATGTTCGCATGGGAATTCATATCGGAGACGTGATCATCGAGGAGGAAGCCATCTATGGAGATGGCGTGAATGTCGCCTCGCGTATAGAGTCGCTTGCAGCACCCGGCAGCATCCTGATATCCGATAAAGTGTTCGACGAAATCAAAAATCAGGAAGCAATCAAATCTGTTGAACTGGGATATTTCGAATTTAAACACGTAAAACAGCCGATACGTGTTCATGCGATAAGCAACTTTGGCGTTGTGGTGCCTTCACGCGAATCGATGAAAGGAAAAACCAGCTCGCCATCAAACCGACTGGCGGTTCTACCTTTTGTGAACATGAGCGCCGACCCTGAAAACGAATATTTCAGCGACGGCATCACCGAAGAGCTGCTCAATTCACTAACAAAAGTGGATGGCCTTCAGGTTACATCAAGAACATCGGTGTTTGCATTTAAGGGAAAGCATGACGACATCCGCGACATCGCGATTCAATTGAATGTCGACAAGATACTCGAAGGAAGCGTCCGCAAATCCGGCAACCGTGTGCGGATCACTGCGCAATTGATCAATGCAGCTGATGGATACCACATCTGGAGCGAAAATTACGACCGCGACCTGACCGATATCTTCGATGTGCAGGATGAAATCAGCGGCATCATTGCAAACCGTTTAAGAGAAAATCTTATTGGCGCAAAGCCCCAGGCAAAGTCTTCGGTCAAAAACATAAAAGCCTATACAAGTTATCTCAAGGGCCTTCACTACCGCAATAAACTCACTCCCGCTGATGCCCGCACGGCAATTAATTTTTTTGAAGAGGCCATTGCCACAGATCCGCACTATGCGCTGGCCTATGCGATGATTGCAGAGGCCTACAGTTATCTTGGCTCAACCGGCCAGATGTCGCCCCACAAGGCCTTCGACTTAGTTAACGAGAATGCAGATAAAGCATTGCAGCTGGATGATTCCATTGCTGAAGGCTATGTTGCAAAAGCAAGCCGTTTATTATACTACGAATGGAAATGGAAGGAAGCATTCGATGCATCTGAAAACGGCGATGGAGCTGAATCCGGGATCCATTCCCGTATACAGGATGCTTGGTTATTACTACATCACCATGGGACAAAAGCAAGACGCTGTAAGCATTCTCGAAGAAGCCGTGCAAATTGATCCCCTCTCTGCCGCCCTAAACCAGGGATTGGGCAACATGTACATTTTTGTTGAGCGCTACGACGACGCGATCGCGCAGGCGGAAAAAGTACTTGAGCTTGAACCAGGCATGCGTATCGGGATTGAATTGAAAGCCTGGGGCACGGGACTAAAGGGAGATTGGAAGGAAGCATTGGAATTATTTCTTGAGGTGCACCGGCTCACTAATCATCCGCTAAAGGGATTAATGGGAGTTGGCGTTTGCGTTAGGGAAACTTGGTAGAAAAGAAGAAGCGTTGGAATGTATCCAAAAAGTCGAGGAGCGCCAGCATCAGGAGCCGGATCTGGTGCTCGACGGCGACCTGGTAGGTATGTACTTCGCGATAGGTGACCTCGACAAAGTTTTTTATCACCTTGAAAGATGTGTGGCGCGCCGCGCAGCACCCATAAATTTCTTTCTCGAATATCCTGTATTCAAAGAATTAAAAAACGATCCGCGGTTTTTGGAGCTGAAAAGAAACCAGCTTTAGGTACCATTTTCCTCATGAGCGGCTACGTGGTACGACGGATAGTGTTGATGGCATCTTACTTTCCTAAGGATTAATTGGTTCATACGACCATTCGAAGAAGAAAAAATCATCATCTTTCACCGTCGCGGTTATGGGATAGCCATCTTCATTGTAGGTATACTCAATAACATGCGTCGCAAATCCATCATTGTACTCTGTTGTATTATGCCTGGACGAACAAATGGTCGAGACACCGACCCTCGTGAAAAATTGATTCAGGGAGGGCTGCTTCCACCAGGGATTATTTTTATCGTCCCAAGCCAGAATCGTGATCTTTTCATTCGGCTCTGTGTCGCCTTCTTTTGTGGTCGCGACACTCATGACATTTCCCTCGGAATTATACAAATGGTTTTCTTTTTGCAGCTTAGCAGTGGCATTGCTTCGAATCCAGTAATCTGTAAAAATACTGTCCCTAAAAATTAATGTTACCGGAACCGTATCTGTGCCAGGGTACTTGATATCATAATTCAATAGAACAGTGTCCTTGTCCGCCGAATAAACAATATTGTGAAGAACATTTTTTAATGTGTCATTTGGATATTGAACCGAGTACCTAACCAGCTTTCCGTTTTCATAATCGAAATAATCCTTTTGTCCTGTGCTACTCACTTTTCTTATCAGTCGTACCTGGTCATCATAAAAAAAGTTTACAGTGTCTACACGGTATCCCCCTCCCATCGATACAGATTGCTTATAACGTGTAATACATTGAGATAGTTTTAGTTGAGCGGGTATCGAAATCGGAGGATCCGATGGCAGGTCATTGTTTTTATCGCCGGAGGGGTCCTTTGTACAAGCCATGAAGAAGTCGATAGCGAATATCGTAAAAAGCAGATGGTGGGTTTTCATAGGAAGGGTTTGCACGAAAGTAATAGAGAAAATCTGAGTTTACAAGCTAATGGCCTTCCATGCCGGTACATTTAGTTTGTTGTGACATTGAACAGCGCATACTGTTGGCTAAGTTGGCCCTCCCTCCAATATTGAGCATTGCGATATTATTTTTTCAGGATCCGCAAAGAAATCCTGAACAAATAGTGCTTGTGATTGCTTTTACCCCGATCGCTATTTACTACCCTTGCATATTCCTTTCCCCGATATACGTAATTAAGTGTAATGATGATTCCACCATTGTAGCCTTTCAAATTAATCACTGTAGCCTTAGTAAAAACTCCTCCATCTTTTATCGCTTTAGATTTAAACAATTCATAAATCCATAAATTATTACCGCAATAAAAACAACCAGCAGAATTATCTTCCTTCTCCGGCATCCCGACTGCCCTTATTTTACAATTCGGTTATACCGCTCACTTCCTGAGTTTGTCGGGAAACGTTCCAGTAACTATGTCAATCAATTTGGCAGAAGCTTTAGAATAGTTTTTCAGCTGGTGGTTTTACACCTTTCAAACGAAGGTAAACGGTCGTTTGGCCACGATGGTGCGCTTGGTGTTCGAAGTCCTTCATCAATACTTGCGCCTTGGTCAGATCAAACCTGCCGAACAGCTTTACTTTTTCGTCGAATTGTGGAACGGTCATCTTTTTAATACCATCGATGATAAAGTCATATCCCCCCATTACAGCCTTCGTGACAGCCGCTTTTGATTTGTCAGTGGATTTTTCCAATTCGCCCGCACCATTAGGACTTTTTCCTCCTGTAGCAGCGGAACCAAATCCATAGTTGGCGTCTGTTAAATGAAGCATCTGCTCAGCGAATGATCGCATTTCCGGTGCCGGCTTAAATCCGAAACCAGCTTCGGGCATGGCATCTAAATATTCCTTCGTGTAAGCTTTGGCTCTTTCCCATTCTTTTACAACGTCATTTGTTGCTGACTGCGCCTGCGTCGAAAGCACAAAAAAGAAAAAGACAGTAAACAGTGGCTAAAGCGGCCTTAATAGTCATAAAGTTTATTTTTAAATGAATGAAATGAATATTGTGAGGATCTATTTCACCTTATTACTTTCGGCAAAGTCACTTCCACTCGTACGATTTTCGAGACGAAGGAAGACTTCCCTTCACTTCGTTTTAGTATATTGTTCGTCCGTAACCTTTTCCATCCATTCCACAACCTTCCCGTTGAACGTTTCCTGAATGGCAATATGGCTCATGGCCGTTGTCGGCGTTGCTCCATGCCAGTGTTTTTCATTGGGAGTAAACCAGACCACATCGCCGGGCCGCACTTCTTCGACTAACCCACCTTTCCGCTGCACCCAACCAACGCCTGCGGTGATAATCAATGTCTGACCAACCGGATGGGTATGCCATGCCGTTCTTGCACCTGGTTCAAATGTAACAATGACGGCGGCACCCCTTCTTGCCTCATTGGCATCGAACAAAGGATCAATACGCACCGCTCCGGTGAACCAATCTTCGGGCCCTTTAGCTGAAGGTTTCGAACCTATTCGAGTTATTTCCATATTCAATCACTTTAATTACCACATTAACATACTGAATTTGCCTTCGCCGACAATACAATTATAGATCATCTTTCGTTTCAAACATATACACAAACACAGGATCGTCCATTCGTTCTGTACTATTTGTCAACAAAATTTACTCCCGTAATCTGTTCGCGCACCGCAAGATACTCATCCTGTACAAGAGCACCCTTAGTCGCCGGTGATACAAGCGCTTTTCTTTTATGGTGCAGGTACTGACCACTCACCCTGGCTTCAGGATCATCACTCACGGCAGCCGCACCTGCGTCTCATAGCCCTTCTCAAGATTGTCGGGTGCACGACTAAGTCAACGATCTATTCACTCATGTCTGCATTAGGAACTTAGACTAACCCCAAATTAAGTGATGAGTTTTCCTTTTCATTCAATCACAGACCTCGTTCATTCATTCAATAACGCAGTTGATTCAATTCTCTTAAAGTTCCCGCCATCGGGCAATATTTTTGGACAGAAGTGTTCGTCGATTTTTTTTTTCATCACAACAATCTGTTTAATTTTTTATCTATGGAGTGTTTACGCTTTAACCTTTCGAAGTTCGTTTGTGAACCATACAACGTGTCCAGGTTCAATGTCCTTAACCAAACCCGGGGAAAGAATTGGCTTTCAAAATATTCTTTTCCCGCATTTCTTACGGTGCTTACAAGTACATTGTTGCTTGTTGCTAGCACTGCTGGTTTTGCTCAATCTGACAATAGTTTGGGCCTGAAGAACGAAGTTACGGTCGGCACCACTGTCGTCACCACGGGTGTCGGGATGGGCGCCAAGTACGGGGATACCTATCACAATTTTGCTTATGCAACTAAGTCTGCAATAGAGTTCGGCTTATGGCAGGCTGGTCCGGGTGTCTTTACATTGGGTGGAGCGCTTGGCGGATCTTTCTCCCTCGGAGGCTTTGAAGACAATTACAAATCCCGTGTGTTCGTAGTAAACTCCAGGGGCGCCTGGCATTGCGGATGGAATGTGCCCGGGCTTGATACCTATGCAGGCTGGTCGGCGGGCGTGGGTTTCAGAAACAAAGAGTATTCAGTTCGCAATACTCACAGTCACTATTCTCACAATGACATTGTGCCCGCGATAGGTGCTTTTCTGGGTGCTTCCTACTTTGTTTCACCAAATTTCGGCTTTAATGTAGAGACGGGGTACGACATTACCAATCTCCAGATTGGTATTATCTGTAGAAGGCAGTAAGCCTGGCTGCCTGGCCCAGCAAAGTTGATTTTGGTATTTTTGCCGGAAGGATTTCTTTTCAAAAGACAATCATTAAACTATACACATAAATTGATGCAGGTGTTTCGAGGGGGGAAGGCTGTTTCCCGAAAATACTGGATACGATGGCTTACCATTTTGATTTGTTACACAGTATTTGCGCTGGTGCTATTATTTCTTTTTTATCTGGATGGGCCAGATGCCATGTACAAAAACTACGGTCCACCGAATCGGCGGTTTCTTGATATAGTACATAATATTATAAAATGTACTGTTGTATATTATTTTCTTATTTTCTGGATATTCCTGCCCATAGTGCGGTTGAGAGAGTTGAAGACGATATTCTTCAAACTCTTACAGCTCATACTGTTTTTCGCACTGTTAACGAGATATGAATATTTTATCGTCTTTCAAACAAAGAATTCTGCTGCACAGCGTCAACACCTTACTTTTTATGACTACATGTTCTGGGAGCTTGGGATTGGGATCACGATCTCTTTGATCAGTTTGCTCACTGCGATCGTAATTGAGGTAAGGGCAAAAGCGAAGCGCCAGCGCGAACTGGAGAAAAGCAAGGCTATGGCTGAGTTGGCAGCCATTAAATACCAGATCAACCCGCATTTCCTGTTCAATTGTCTGAGCTTTATTTATACTAAAGCGGTGGGAAAAAACGATGAGGTGGCGAATGCCGTAAGTCTGTTATCGGAGATTATGCGTTATGCGCTCGGGAAGGAAGAAGACCAGCAAGGATTGGTGCTCCTTTCGACCGAGATTGATCACATGAAAAATGTGATTCAAATGAACCAGATGCGTTTCAATGATGACTTAAAGATCCGGTTTCTGGAAAATATCGATAATCTCAACGTTCGCATCCCGCCGCTGGTGTTGATTACGTTGGTAGAGAATGCTTTTAAGCACGGCGATTTGAGCGACAAGGACCACCCGCTGGAAATAAAAATGGAAGTCGTCAGGGGAAAGCTATGTTTCTTTATCAGGAACAAAAAAAAGAAAGGTTTAAAAGAATTATCAAGTGGCATAGGGCTTGTTAACGTAAGACAAAGACTGCAATTGATCTATGGGGCCAGGCACAATTTTCAGGTCAGGGAAGATCAGCAATTCTATGTCGCCGAGTTAACGCTAACATACAAAAATGATCAGATGCATAATCGTTGATGATGAATCGCATGCCATCGAATTATTGTCGATGCATATCAAACAGACCGGTTTCCTTGAACTTGTAGGTTCAACAACGAGTCCGGTGAAAGCCTTACAATTAGTATTCGACACAAAGGCGGATGTTGTTTTTCTGGATGTACAGATGACTGAGATGTCGGGAATAGAATTCATGCAGATGCTGAACGGTAGATGCAAGGTTATATTGGTAACCGCGTATAAAGACTATGCGATACAGGGGTTTGATAACGACGTTGTCGATTACTTACTTAAACCGGTAACCTTTACTCGTTTTCTACAGAGTGCCCGAAAATTATTATCGTTACAGGAAGCCAGTAACTCAGTGGAAAATGACTTCATCCTTGTGAATGCGGAATGTAAAGGGAAACTGTTGCGAGTGAACATCGACGATATCGTTTACATAGAAGGGCAACGACAATACGTGAGCATCCATAGCCGTCACGACAGGCGGTTTCTCTCCCTGATAAGCCTTAAAGAACTGGAACGCCGGATGCCTGCTGGAAAATTCATACGCGTACATAAATCTTTCTTGCTGGCCACTCAATATATCACCATGATCCAACACAATATGGTACATATGGCTGGCACAACTAAAGTCATTGCGATTGGAGCCACTTATCGCGAAGCTTTTATGGCGAGGGTAAAAAACAGGATCATTCCCTGATATTTAGGCGGACTCAAAAAATATCTCAACTTACCTTATTCTGAATATTCGTCCGAATATCAATGACAGTAGTTTACTGTCCAAATAAGCCCGCTAGAATGTCCACTTTGCCACCTTCATTGGATAACGGTCAGGGGTACATTTGTTGGGCAAAACATTACACTTACTAGTAAACCAGTGAAAAAATGACAGCCAACACCTCCAGGAAATTTATCTCTGCAATGCAAGTCTCGTTAGATGGCTTCGTCGAAGACGCCGACGGCAAAACGGACTGGGTCGATTCGTGGGCGGATGCGATCCAGCTGATCGACGACGTCGACATGTTTCTTCTAGGCGGCAACATGTTTCCGGGCTACGGCGAGTACTGGGGATCGATCCATTCGGACCCTCAGCGCATCCCGCCGAATCCGGAGGTCCCATCGCAGGAGGGGCGGCTCCCATCCAGCAACGAGATCGCGTACGCGCGGCTCGCAGCGCAGACACCTCACGTTGTTCTATCGACCACGCTTAAGAGCATCTCGTGGCCCAAGGCGCAGATCGTCCGGGACCTCGACGAGGTTCGTGCGCTGAAGGGCACGCCAGGAAAGAACACCTACGTCGTCGGTGGAGCAGGTCTCGTCGCCAGCCTCATGGATGCGGACCTGATCGACGAGTTGCGGCTGATCGTTCACCCGGTCGTCCTGGGCAGTGGCAAGCCGCTCTTTAAGGTTGTGCGACGGCACTCGCTCGAGTTCGTGCACGCAGAACCGAGTAAGTCGGGCCGAGTGATTCTGACTTACCGGGCCTAACGAATACACGCACCCGCTCAGCTACCAGCGCGTCGCCTGAGTGCTGGTCACGATCTCAAACTGCGATGTTATTGGGCTAAAATCTGTTTTAAAAGGTTTCTTATGTAGTCAAAATTGTCACTCATCTTTGATTTCACAAATTCCTCTAGCCATATTTAACAAAGTAGGCACAAAGTATGAAGCAAGCATTGATTGAAAAGAGTATGCTCGGCATTAACGAAAAACCAAATACAACTCGAACCCATTTTCGATGTTTTTGACGCAACAATTGAAACACACAACCCTTATCGAAAGTTAATCAAGAATAAAAGGCGTCCAATCTCCTTCTTCACCGATTATTCGGGTATTGGTGATGTAAAACACCTAAAACAGTAGGGCCAATGATATTGCTGCAAGAAGTATTGCCCTGGCAGTCAATCCTTTTTGCAATCGATAGTACCAATAGCCGATGAAGAGAGAAATTACCGGTAATAGTAATAAGAATATTTTCATCTGATAAGGTCATTGACTTCAGATGAAGTTAATAATTTTCGGTGAAAAGCTTTGGTATGAGTACAAATAGACAGGAAGTTAGCCTGAGTCTAAATTTGAATTTAACGACTAGTTCGATCGAAGCGAGACCTCATAAAAAAAACGAGGAAAATTCCTCGTTTTTTATTTATAATATTTTATGTGCCTGCGGTTAATCAGCTTGCGAATTTAGTTTCATAATGTGGTTTCGACTTCCTCTGAACCTGATGGTTTTTTTCGTACAGGTTAACTTTGAGAGCGACGATGTCATTCTGTAATCTTTTCATTTTTATTTGTGAAAAAATGAAGTAAACAAGTGAATAAGCGATAAAGAGTACAACGGTCCAGAATAGCATAGTTATAGATTTTAAGTTTGGTACCTTATAACAACAATATCACCAGATTTAGTATCGCAAAATTGAAAATTATAACTTATTTATTGTCAATAGTTCACATGGGAAACGGGAAAGAGTTCAAACCCAGGAGTTAAGGAAGTTTGTCCGATTTTAGGAAGGAATTTTTCATTTTGGGAAGCCGCCGATGCACGTTTCACTTCCGCCTTTTCGTACCAGTTTCCACGACTTCGTTGACAACAATCTTCACCTGGCAATCGTCCGATAATATGAGCAGAAAATGAGTGCTGCATAAAGAAAATTTTTCGGTAAATGTTTGAATTCACAGTCTTCTGATTTAGCGTTCCCGGAGCGATGAGGATACTTCCCATTAGATCAGAAGATTGAACAAACAAGCAGGCAATCATTGTGCGAATGCGAAGAGGCAATGTATTCGGTTCACTAAATTTTCTATTTTCGGCAAGCATCGTATTATGTGAATTCAACGCAGCCTGTGATTGCCGATGCAGAATTTGTAATACCTTACCAGCCGATAATTTTTGGTTTCGATGGATTTATAGAAGACCTTTTCCCTCAAAATACCTGATTAAATAACTATTGCATCTTTCACAGAATGAAGAAATCTATTTTTTATTGTAGTGTAATACTGATGTTTCTGAGCTGCAACAATGCTGAGAAACCGGCAATCAAATTAAACAAGGGTGCACACATCGTCCTAATAGGCAATAACCTTGGGTCGAGAATGATGAACTACGGTTCTTTTGAAACTGAAATGCATGTACGGTACCCCGACAGCTCGTTGTATATAAGGAACATGTGCGATGGAGGAGAAACACCGGGCTTCAGGCCACATTCGGGCAGGAGGAATCCGTGGGCATTTCCGGGAGCTGAAAAATACCAGACTGAGCTTGCCACCAACTCAGAAAGCGAAGGCCATTTTGAAACACCCGATCAATGGCTCACCAGGCACAAAGCTGATATCATCATCGCTTTCTTCGGCTACAACGAATCATTTGAAGGAAGGTCAGGACTTGAAAATTTCAAAGCTGAACTCGATTCATTTGTGAAGTACACACTGAACCAGAAATACAATGGCGTTTCTGCGCCGCAGCTTGCGCTCGTTACACCAATTTCCTTTCAGGATCTTTCATCAAAAATGGATCTTCCTAACGGTAAAAAGGAAAATGAAAACCTATCCCTATACGCTGAAGCCATAAAGCAGATCGCCGGCAAAAATAATGTTCATGTTATAGATGCCTATACACCAACCAAAGAGTGGTTTGATAAAAGTAAGGAACAACTTACTATAGATGGCGCACAACTTAACAGTGATGGATATTTGAAGTTTTCAAAACTGCTCGCAGACAATACATTTGGTAAAGACAAACCAGTTGCCGAAGAGCACAGGAACTTAGTACATGCAGCAGTAATTGAGAAAAACTGGATGTGGCACAACGACTATAAGATCCCCAATGGCGTGCATGTGTTCGGACGGCGGTATGATCCTTTTGGACCAGATAACTATCCTGCAGAGTTGAAAAAGATCAGGGAGATGACAGCGATCCGGGACGAAGCGATTTGGAAAGCAGCAAAGGGAGAAAAAATGGATCTGGTGGCTGCCGATGCAAAAACCACACGTGTACCGGATGTAAAAACCAATTTTAATCCTAAAGAAAATGGCGCACTTAAATACCTGTATGGCAAGGAAGCGTTAGATAAGTTACATGTTCCGCCGGGATATAAAATAGATTTGTTTGCATCTGAACAAGAATTTCCCGATCTGGCAAAACCGGTTCAATTGACATTCGACAATAAAGGAAGATTGTGGGTAGCTGTGATGCCAAGCTATCCTCACTACAAACCCGGAGATCGCAAACCGAATGATAAGATCATTATTCTCGAGGACACCAACGCAGATGGTAAAGCAGACAAACAGACAACGTTTGCTGATAGGCTTCATCTGCCGGTGGGATTTGAGATTGCCGCAGAAGGGGTGTATGTGTCGCAGGGTACCAACTTCATGTTATTTACCGATACTGATGGAGATGATAAGGCTGACAAAAAAGAAATACTCCTAAGCGGTTTTGATGACCATGACACCCATCATGCCCATCACGCTTATACGTCCGATCCCTCCGGTGCTATTTACATGGGTGAAGGCGTGTTTCTGCACACCAATGTGGAAACTCCTTATGGACCAGTAAGAGCCACAAATGGCGGATTTTACAGGTACAGTCCGCAGCGGCACAAACTGGAACGTACCGCACAACTTTCGATTCCCAATCCCTGGGGCATTGCATTCGACGAATGGGGTGAGAATTTTTTTGCAGAGACATCGGGTCCGGATGTTCTCTGGATGATGCCAGGATCCGTGAAGCCACGCTACGGTGTGGCTACACATAAATCGTATAACCTTATCGAAGCAAAGCACAGGGTGCGTCCGACATCAGGATTAGAATTTGTATCCAGCCGCCACTTTCCCGACAACACGCAGGGGAGCTTTCTGATAAATAATACCATTGGTTTTCTCGGCACAAAAATGCATGTATTGAAAGATGATGGCACAGGTTACAAAAGCAAACACCAGATTGACCTGTTAACATCTGATGATCGAAACTTCAGGCCGGTTGACATGGAGTTTGCTCCTGATGGATCATTGTATATCGCCGACTGGCACAATATACTGATCGGACATATGCAACACAACGCGCGTGATCCACTGCGCGATCATTCGCATGGTCGTATTTATCGGATCACTTATCCATCGAGGCCGCTGGTAAAGCCTGCAAAAGTGAGCGGCGCTTCCATTGACGAACTCCTGGATAACTTGATACTTCCCGAATACAGAACACGGTACAGAACACGCCGGGAACTGAGAGGACGAAATGCCGATGAAGTAGTGGGACATATAAAAACATGGGTTCAGCATCTCGACAAGAACGATCCGAAGTATGAGCACAATATTACAGAGGCGCTTTGGGTAACATGGGGTGCAGACAAAGTGGATGAGTCGTTACTGCGTACCGTACTCAAAGCAAAGGATTTTAGAGCAAGGGCTGCAGCTGCACGTGTACTTCGGTATACCGGTCACCAGGTAAAAGATCAACTGGCGCTGCTAAAAGAAGCGGCACAGGATGAACATGGCCGGGTACGATTGGAAGCAATTGTCGCTGCATCATGGCTCGACAAAGCTGATGGATTATCTATTTTGAAAGAAGCCGCGAAAAAACCGCTCGATCGGTGGATGATACATGCATACGAAACTGCTGAGGCACATCTGAATGGCCGCCAGGTAAAAGTGGTGCAGGATCTTCTCGGCGGAGCCGAATTGAACGGCATGAATCCGGCATTTTTTGTAAAAGGCAAAGAATTATACCTCAAAGAAGGATATTGTGGCACCTGTCACCAGCCGGATGGAAACGGTTTGCCAAATTCAGGGTTTCCGCCGCTAAGCAAGACTCCACTTGTACTTGGCGATGAAGAAACACTGATAAAGATCGTGCTAAAAGGGCTGCAGGGTCCAATTGAAGTAAATGGAAAGAAGTATGATGGCCAGGTTCCAATGACGCCTTTTGCAGGATTGATGAATGATGCAGAAGTTGCTGCGGTATTATCGTACGTCCGGAATTCATTTGGAAACAAAGCATCGGCTATTACTCCTGAAAAAGTAAAAATGGTAAGAGAGAAGATCAAGGATAAAAAAGGTTTTTATCATACGGATGAATTGTCATCGAAAATTCCGTAACCAAACAACTTCCTCCAAAGTTTACGCTACGCAATAGGATGCGTCCGTGCGACCAAATAAAAGATTGCAACCCCCAGGTAGTTTTCTGAAGGATGTTATCTGCTTAGATCATGAACTTTGATGAGGGGTGGGCGGCCCTTTTACGATCAATCTCTCTACGGTCATCAAGGTAATTTCGCACGACTTCATTTTATTGCCTCCCTTCCCGTTCCTGCAATTACATTTTCAACATCTCCCATTTAGGAAACAACTTCCTGCTTTTCAATTACCCCTTTCAACCAGGGATATTTTTGCATGGTGGCTGAAATAAAATCATCAGCGGGGGCAATCTCTTTCTTTAGGGTAGTCTCGAGAAATAGTGTCGTAAGCAAAATTACTCCCTCGTATCCCCTGCCGGGATCGGGCGCATCCTTTCCCATTATTCCTGGCAAGGCCTTATTTAATATTCCAAAACTGGTAAAATGTCCATGATCCATGTTCTTCATCGCAACAAGGAATTTCTTCGTACGCGGTATGGATTTTAGCCAGGAGAGATCATTGTAGGTGTCGCGGGGATTATAGAGATGCAAAACCGGTTGCTTGAGTTTTTTCGTATCGTAGAATCTCTGTGATTGCAGCAACTTGGCACCGAAGGCCGAACCAATCCCTCCATCCAGACTTACCACCGCACTTACTTCAGGGTTTCTGATGGACAGGGCCATGGCCGACTGGCCACCAAAACTGAATCCAGCCACAGCTACTTCTTCGCTAATAACAGGGAATTCCTCTTTTACTATTTTTAATCCGAATTCATAGTCGAGCACCTGTGATTCTAATCCCCTGTCCTGGTAATCGAGTTCATACTTCGTCGTTCCTTTCACCGGAACATGCATGACCACGAAACCATGCGCTGCAAGATGCTCAGCGAGGTAGGCATGGTCGGCAGCAAAACCGTGCACCAGCATAACCAGTGGATATTTCTTCCCGGACAAGGGCGCACTTTTGACCGCATTCATCGGGGTTTTCTTATCCAGGAACTCCAAAAACTTTTTCTTGTCTGCCTTTGCGGATTCGGGCCAGGCAAAATACCTGCTGATCCCGGTTTCCTGCCAGGTGTGCGCCTTGGAAGAATCCAATTCTAATCCGGCCAGGGTAACGTAATCGCCGAATGTCACGCTTTCACCAATTTCTTCTGAAGGATACCATAGATTGATCTGTATGATGCGACCAAACTTATTTTCCGTTTGTTCATCTATCGCCGCCCTACTCCTATCGAAACGCGTAATAGATACGAAACCTGGTTTCGATTGTGAGAATGCATGGGTTGCTATCAACAATAGAAAGAATGTGATCGTTTTCATGCCCGTGGTTGTGACATTAAATATACGCGACTGGTGAACCGGGCAGTGTGCCGTTCATCAAAAAATTGATCTTCAATTGCCTACGGGCCGTCACCATGTGGTGGGCTTTCACGCAAAGGCGCAATTGTAGTTATTCTTTCAACGCTATCAGCTCTGCGCAAAGACGCAAAAAAACCGTTTTCACTTCGCCTCTTATATGGATTAGTTTCACGCAAAGGCGCAATTGTAGTTATTCTTTCAACGCTATCAGCTCTGCGCAAAGACGCAAAAAAAACAAGTTCTCGCTTAACCTGTTTTATGGATTAGTTTCACGCAATTTTTACCGAACCACTTCCCCTATCCTCACCTGGATATTATTTCCTCCGACAGGACGAAAGACCGAATTGACCAAACCAATCTTACCTGGCGCCAGCTCATAAATAGAAACCCAGAGACTCCTTTTCCAGGCCTTTGACACCGGCTGCCAGCTCTCGCCATAATCGTTACTAACGGATACGGAAGACGAATTCGAACTTACCACCAGCGTGCCGTCGGCCAGGGAAAGTATATAAGGTCCTCCAAGCTGAGCGGGAATTGCTGTTCCAAGACCCATCGGCCAATCAACGCCATCGGCGCTGATCTTATAATACACGTTGCATTTTTGGGGGCCGCAGATCTCATACACAACGATAAATCTTCCATCCTTCATATTGGTCCATACTGGCATACCTGGCCGTGAAGCCGGTGAAGCAGAATCAAAGGCCACCCAGATTTCTTTTCCCCAGCTACTGCCCATGTCCCCTGAAATTTTTTGAGATATGATCTGACTATACGCGGGTTGTTCGGTCACATGTTTTTCATTGGCATACATCACCGACAGCCGGCCATCATCAAGCAAAAGAAAATGAGGTTCATAAATACCCTTATCCGGTTTGCCAAGCTCACCGGGTTTTCCTTCATTGGCATCAATAGTACTCAGCAATTTCCAATGCTTTCCTTTATCTGTGCTCTTATACACCGGCATCCGGTACGATTCCTGCCATCGTACAGAACGACAGGCCAGCAAAATGGATCCGTCCGGACATTCGATCAACTGCGCATTGTCCACATCGCGACCAGGATCGGTGATCAAAGAAATAGCCTTCCAGGTTTTACCCTGGTCGGTACTGGATGCTACCTCAATTTGCAGTCCGCCTTTCGCGTCCTTCCGGTAACCGTTGTTTCGGGACACCGTATAACCCGCCAGCCAGATCCCATCGCTGCATTGCAAAAGCCGGGCATATTGTGAGCCATATTTTCCGTGCGACCGGCCCCCGGTGCCGCCAGCTTCCGGCACAACACCCTTATCCGTAAAAACCGGCTCGTCATTGATAACTATGGAATCCGTCCATCGTATGTTAGATGTTTGCTGCGCCCTTGTGCAATAACCGCAAACCAGCAGGGCGACAACAAAAAATGCTTTTGATCTCCGCATGAGTTATCTAAAATGATTTGGAAATCCAGAAGTGAATTAATTAGCTGTGAGGCTTTTGATTAATTCAGTTTCCTTCTTGCTATAAGGAGTGCCGTCCTTACGAAATACATCATGAAACCATACTTTTGGTTCCCTGCCATCGGGCATAGGAGTGTCCCATGCATAAATAGTATTTGTTTTACCTGCTACCAGGCCCCAGTTGATTGCGCCAACCTTTTGCTCCTTTAATAATGGCAATACATTGGAAAAATTACTGTTACGGCTACGCGCCATGTATTCTGTGCAGATAAGTGGCTTGCCGTATATCTCCAGTAATTGGATCACCCTTTTGTGCCAGGGCGCATCTTCATAATCGTGGTAAGTGATTACGTCCGAGTTTTCTAATTGAAACTGGTTCAGTTTCTCAAAATCCCATGACCAAAGCCCCGCACTTAGCGGCTGATCCGGGTTAGCTTCTCTCGCCCATTTGAAGGTATTTGCAAGAAGCGGAAGCGAACCTTCTTTTTTGCCCACATTGCCGGGTTCGTTATAAAGATCCCAAAGCAAAACGCGCTGGTCCTTACCAAAATGCCCGATCACTGCTTTTACATAGGATTCAAGTGCGGGATAAAGCGTGCTGTCTTTGTAATAAGGATCCCCGGGGTCCTGTACCCAGCCCGAATTGTGCACACCCTTTGCAGGCGGAGGCTGAACACCGGGTTTAGGATTTTTGTTCCAGCAATCATCGAATATTACAAAAATGGTTTTGATCTTTTTCGATTCGGCGATGTCAAGGTATTTGCTCACCCGATCCAGGAATCCCTCTTTGTCCTGGGTCCAAGCAATGTGATGAAGATAAACCCGCATGGTATTAAAGCCGATATCAGAAGCCCATCCCAATTCCCGCGAAATGGTGGCGGTATCAAATGTTTCTTTTTGCCACATTTCCAACTGGTTGATCGCAGTACTCGGAATAAAATTGGCGCCCACCATCCATTCCTGTTTGGCATACCATTCATTTGCCTTTTCGGCACTCCATACTTTGCGGACCTCCGTCCGCACTTCTTTTGGTTTTTCGGCTTCAGTTCTGCAGCCCGTAGCGACGATCATAGTTGTGGCCAGCAACGAAAAATAAATTCTCCTTATCAACTTCATATGAGGGGTTTTAATTTTGCAAAACATAAGGCCATCCATTTTTCATTTTGACGCGCGAAATACACATCACCCTTTTCTGCCCGTTGCTCGTGTCTTTGGAAATAGCATGATATGCGATCCAGGCATCTCCATTCTCATCTTTGAAAATGGAATTATGCCCGGTCGCGTACCATTGGCTGTTTTTTTCAAGGATAACACTCTTGCCATTACCCGTGACCTCACCCATCCGTTTAAACGGACCCAGTGGATGCTCTGCCCTGGCTACCATTACTGCATAATTTGCTTTGGCACCACAACAGTTGTCACCCGAATAATAGAGATAATACTTTCCATTTTCTACATCTACCCAGGCGCCCTCAATTAGTTTAGTATAATTGCCTTCTTTGCCCGGTGGCATT
Organism: uncultured Chitinophagaceae bacterium; assembly: GCA_963808065.1. Classification (GTDB taxonomy): domain Bacteria; phylum Bacteroidota; class Bacteroidia; order Chitinophagales; family Chitinophagaceae; genus Flavitalea. Next base: position 815,918 of record CAWEEK010000001.1, on the reverse strand, counting down.
ACGGTTACTGGTGAAGATCCGGCCCGGAAACTCTGATAATCAGGATTCAATTCCTGCACCCGGATCGGCTCAAAGCCCGAACCCCAATACAAAAGTTTTTTGCCGGTGCCCGGATCGGTTAGTTCCATGGGGTCAATATTTACAAAACCCACTCCGCTGACAAGCGGTTTGCCCATATCAACAAAAGGCCCTTCCGGCTTTTTCGAAAAAGCCACACCGATACACTTGTCCGTAGCTTTTTCGTCCGACTCCGCAGAATAAAACATCACGTACCGATCAAGATCCTTGTCGTATGAAACATGTGGTGCCCAAAAATCCTGTGTGGTAGAGGCCCAGGCCGGCTTTTTTGGTAAAGCATCATCCAAAATCTCCCACTGCTGAAGGTTTACGGATCGGGCTACCTGGATATTGATCATCTTCCCCGCCCTCCCAGTTTGAGTGGCATAGGCATAGTACGCCCCGTTTGCCTTGATTATTGTAGGGTCGGGAAAGTCCGAATTAATTACCGGGTTACTTATTTCTTTTGGCTGTGATGTGGTTTCCTTATTCCCATTAACTGTGTTTCCAGATTGAAGCAGGTGAAAACTCTTTGCATCAGCCACCAGTTTGTCAAATGGACCTGATCCTTCGAACCGGATGTCTATCATTGCGGAAAGCCGAGGTATCACCTTGGTGGAATCATGATGAATATGAAATACGTATTTCATACTGCCGTCGGGCATGTTCACCAGGTCGCCGTGACCGGGACCATTAAGGCCAATTAAATTCCTGCTTATGATGGGAGAATCGTCTGTCTTGGTCCAGGGTCCCAGTGGATGATCCGCAACGGCATAACCAACAGCATAATCCTTATTCCTGAAATCATTAGCTGAGTAGAGTAAATAATATTTCCCCTTGTGTTTTACTATGGTTGGACCTTCTGTTACAGACCATTTGACATTCTCCGTATTTTCCCATTCACGATCGCCATGCAAGACAGGCTTCACGGTGGAAGGGAGGATGTCCTTTCCATCGGCATCTAATTCAGCCACAAAAATCCGGTTACCCTCCTTAAGTCGCACGTGGTATAGGTAGCGTTTTCCATCATCGTCAGTATATACAAAAGGATCAATTTGTTTGCCCTCTCCCGATATGGGGCGGATCCCTTCCTGATGAAAAGGTCCCAGCGGCGAATTGCTTTCGGCAATGGCGATCTGTTCATTGGCAGTATAGGCCATCCGGTATTTATTGCCATAGCGATAGACCTGCGGGGCCCAGAAACCTTTATCGCCATAAGTTTTTCCCTTCAGCAATGCATATCCCTTGTCAACTCCGGCGGGCCCTTGCCAATGTACCAGATCCTTTGAGGTGTAGACCGTAAATCCCAGATCAGCATGTCCGCCGGTGCCATAGAGATAATAAGTGCCTTTATCGTAAAATATAGTTGGGTCGGCCAGCGGCACAGGCGTATCCGCAGCCATTGAATGCACTGAAACCAGCAAAGAATAAAATATCGCCAACCCACTGCGATGGCTTTTTCTAAAAGTGAAGGCATTAAGGACAGCTTTTCTCAAGACGTCAATTTTTAATTGATGATACAACCAGGTATGCCTGGTTTGATAAGGATTCAGAGACCCGCCATTTTGGTTCGGTGGTTTTGTTTTTAGTATTCCGGGTTCTGCTGAACTTGAGTGTTATTTTCCACTTCGATCTGGGGAATAGGGAGACGAATATGTTTTCCTACTTTGAAATTATTAAAATCGGGATCACGTTGTTTCACTATGTCCACCCCGGCCTGGGAATCCAGGTCACCCCAACGCTTCAGGTCGGCCCAGCGGACGCTTTCACCGCAAAGTTCAAGCATACGTTCCGTTTTCAACCTCTCGCGGAACGCATCTTTATCACTGCCGATAGCCGGATAGGCTGTTGCCAGGTCTGCCATACCCGCTCTGGCTCTTACCTCGTCTACATATTCATATGCTGAAGTTGTTTGACCCAGTTCATTGAGCACTTCGGCGTACATCAGCAGGATGTCGGCGTAGCGAATCATTCTGAAATTACTCTGGGCAAAATAATCTTCATTATTCCGGGCATAATCGCGAGAGTATTTCCGAAACCACGCCTCATTGTCACCCCATTCCCAGTCGCGGCCATAGACCTTGTCGCCAAAATCAGCTTCCAGTGCTGGATAGAAAAGAGTATACCGAAGACGTGGATCAATTTTACCATCAGTAGTCATTTCCTTTTTGAACTCATCCACCATCCAGTAACGGGCCTGTCCATCCGACCAACCTATTCCACGCGGTGCAAAAAATTGCGGACGATTTGTGCTCATGGTGGCATTTGGATCGTCACCATCTCCACCTTTGTTGGCATCAGAGAACTGAATTTCGAAAACCGATTCCCTGTTATTTTCGACGTCATAGCTAAAATTATCCTGGTAATTAGCCATCAGTTCATATTGCCCACTGCCTTCTCCGGTAAAAAAATAATCCAGGGCGGTTTTGGCCAGGTCCCATTTGTGTTGTTGCATATACAACCTTGCCAGCAAGCCCTGCACTGCGCCCTTGGTAGGCCGGCCACGATGGGCATCATCATAACTTACCGGCAATGCGGCCAATGCCGACTGCAGGTCAGCTTCCACCTGATCGAAAACCTGCTGGAGTGTGTTTTGTGCAGGCAGATCCTCCGGTTTGGAAGGCTCCAAAACCAATGGTACATTTTCCCATAAAAGAGCAGCATAATAATAATGGAGTGCCCGCAGATATTTTGCTTCTCCAATGATTTGCGCTTTTGCCGCCTCATCTGAAAATGGGATATCCTCAATATTTGAAATTACCTGGTTTACGCGAAAGATTGCCTTGTAGGTATCTCTCCAGGTATTCACATTGCCTTCCCAGAAATTGTAGTTGATGTACTGAAATCTTGTCCAGTCGGCTAATTCTACCCAGGGACTGATACTGTACCCCTCGTCGGATGTAAGATCAAGACGGAAATACATCCAGCGTGACCAAAGCCCTGGTTTATAAAACATGGCATAAGCTGCATTCAATCCTTTCTGGGCATCATCTTCTGTTTTCCAGAATAGGTCTTCGGTGAGTGAATTTGGGTTTTCTATTTCCAGTTCTGCTTTCTTACACGAAGAAATATTCAGCAACACCACAAGCGAGAATATGATTAGAATATATTTTTTCATCTGTTTATTTTTTATTGTTTGTCTGCGGGTTTTTAGAATCCAAATTGAAGCCCGAGCATAACAGATTTCAGGTTAGGGTAATTGAAGCCATTGAGTCCGCGTTCGAGGATGTTCGCATTGTTAAACTCGGGGTCAAGACCCAGGTAATTCGTGAGTGTAATAAGATTTTGTCCCGACACCGTAACCTGTGCGTTGCTGAATCCTATGCGACTAACCCAGGGTGTGGGCAGTGAATAGGTAAGACCGACATATTTCATCCTGAAGAAGTCGCCTTTTTCGAGCCATCTTTCTGAATCTCCTCTTGAATTCAATGTTGAAGCATAGTATGCGCGGGGAAAATCGGTATTCGGATCCTCGGGTGTCCATGGTTTGACACCAGCGCGATAATTGGAGTTGTCATCAAATCTATCTACAAGACTTGTATATGAATCATACACTGTTGCTCCAAATGATCCGAACCAGTTCATGGTAAATTCAAATCCTCTCCATGACGCACCCATGTTGAGCCCCAGTTCCACGTCGGGCCAGGGACTGGCCACGACTACTTTATCATCGTTAGTAATCTGGCCATCACCGTTATTGTCCCTGAAGCGGATGTCTCCCGGTTTTGCATCAGGCTGTATAACAACGCCGTCCTTGTTTTGGTAATTATTCACTTCATCAATATTCTGAAACAATCCGTCGGTTTGCAGTACATACCACCTGCCGATGGGTGACCCAACTTCTGTTTTGGTCAATCCCGTGTAAATATTTGTGCGTCCATATCCGAGGTCAAGCACCTCATTACTTAACGTGGTCAGATTAATACCAACATAGTAATTAAGAGGGCGGTCGTTGTTGCGATAGGTGGCCGACAGTTCAAAGCCTTTGTTCCGAAGACTTGCAGCATTCACTACGGGGTTGCCACCGTCATTACCTGTGGTTAGCGCAATAGGCAAACCGGTTAGAACGTCCTTTGTAGTTGCAATAAAATATTCCGCCGTCAGCGAAAGTTTGTTATTAAACAATACCGCATCTATTCCAAAATTTTGCTGGGTAAGTTGTTCCCAGCCCAGATTTTCGTTTACCAGCCTTACCTGGGTTGCACCTGGTTCAATATGCTGGTCGGCACCCATGGCAATGGTGGAGAAAGAATTGATCACAGCCAGATATTCCCAATAACCGATGTTTCCGCTTCCAAGAGTACCATAATTAGCTCTCAACTTGAGGTCATTGATCCAGGAGATATTAAAAAATTTCTCTTTACTTATACGCCATGCGGCGGAAATAGATGGGAAGTTTTGCCAGCGTTGGTTTGTGCTGAGGCGGCTCGTTCCGTCGCGACGGAAAACTGCATTTAGCAGGTATTTGTCTGCATAATTGTATTCGAGTCGTCCCAGATAAGAGATCAGACCGCTTTCATTGGTGAAACCGCCGGTTTGAGGTTCATTACCCTGGTCGAGCGTTGTGTAATAACCACCTAGTGGATTGCGAGGCAGGTTGCGCTTAGTTCCCCAGATCTGATCATAAGTATCGTTCTGATAGGTTTGACCGACCAGGAGGTTAACGCTATGCTCACCAAATGTCTTATTAAAAGCCAGTGTATTTTCCACCAGGTAAGACCTGAACTTTCCCATGTTCTCATTGGCGATTGCGGGATCGAATGGCTGATTCAATGTCCAATTCCCTTCTTTACGCAAATAATGGTAATGATCATTGCTTGTCTCACCACCCAGGTTGAAGCGGTATTTGAGCCAGGGAGCAAATTTTAGTTCAGACCAGATATTTCCGCGGATGCGCAGGTTTTCGTTGGTACGGTCTTCAAAATCTGCGATAGCTACCGGATTGGTGCCGAAAGTGCGGGCCTTTGCTTCATTGCCGTAGCCATAGCCGCCGGGATTGGCATCATCATACACGGGTATGGTGGGCAATAACCTGACAACATCTGCGATTGGATTGCCAGACATCTCATCAGACTTAGCATTACTGATCGCGATGTTTTCCCCTATACTAAAAATGCCTTTGGTGGCCTGGCTATTTACCCTCAGGCTCAGTCGGTCGAATTTTGTACTGATAACGGTGCCCTTGTTACTGAAATAATTAGCCGACACCAGGTAGCTTCCGCTCTTGCTTCCGCCGGAAAAACTTGCGTTCAGATCGTGGAGATATCCCGATTGATAAGCCTCATCCTGCCAGTCGGTATTGTTTGCGGTTTCAAGTTGCTGACGTGGCACAGCCGCATTATCATAAGCCATATAATTGAGGCGGGTAAACTCCTCGGTTTCTGCGAGCTTATACCTGGGCATGATCTGAATGCTGCTTTTGCCATTAAATTCAACCTTCATGGGTCCTTCGCTGCCGTTCTTGGTGGTAATAATGATTACTCCGTTGGCGGCACGCGAGCCATAAATAGCAGCAGCGGAGGCATCCTTCAATATCTGGATAGACTCGATGTCATTAGGATTGAAATCGCGGTTGGCCGTAGTGATCATGCCGTCAATAACGTATAGAGGTTGCGTGTTACTGAGATTCTTGATACCACGGATCTGGATATTCGCCTCAGATCCCGGCTGACCTCCGCCCCGGACATAAACTCCGGAAGCAAGGCCCTGCATGGCTTCGGCTACCGTGGTGGCCTGTCGCTTTTTTAGCTGGTCGGGATCAACAATAGAAACCGCACCTGTCAGGTCTTTCTTTTTCTGAGTGCCGTATCCGACAACCACCACCTGTTGCAGGTCTCCTGCATCAGCCTCGAGGTCGATGTTGATCAAACCGCTGCCGGTAACCTTAACTTCTTTTGACTTATATCCTGTATGACTGACCACCAGTACTGATCCCGGTGCGGCATTCAGATTAAACTGCCCTTTATCGTCGGTCAGGACAGATCTCGAGGTCCCCTTGACCGTAATGGTTACCCCTTGCAGCACTGTGCCATCGGCTTCGCAAGACCCTTTAATCTCCTGCTGCGCCCGGGCGCTGGTACTTAGAAAGGGAATGATCAGTGCAAAAAAAAGATACTTTAGCAATCGTTTTCTCATTGTTTGCAGTTTGAATTGGTTGGATGAATGTGTGAAGAGTATTGGCAATCGTTTGGCGTGAAGAGAAATTATCGGCAATTAAATCATTTCGTCCCGCAAGGGCCGATTGTACAGTATCAAATTCGTATCAAATAGTATCAATCGTCTATTGCTACCGGAATCAACTTTATATTTGTCCTGCTGCCATGAGGAAAAAGCTAATCTCAATATTATTATTGCTGATCGCTCTTGATTGCACTGCTCAACAGTATTATTTCCGACATTATAAAGTAGAGAATGGCCTTTCCAACAATTCGATCATCTGCAGCATCCAGGATCGCAAGGGTTTTATGTGGTTTGGCACCAAAGACGGACTGAACCGTTACGACGGATATGTATTTAAGATCTTTCGCAACATTCCTGATGATCACAAATCTCTCGGCAATAATTTTATCCTTAGCCTTCAGGAAGACCGGCAGGGTGTTCTTTGGGTTGGCACCTACCGCGGCCTATACCGGTTCGATGCCACAAATGAAGAATTCAGTCTCGTGGAAGGAACGGCAAACGATGAAATAAGGGACATACAGGAAGACAGTCTTGGCAATATCTGGTATGTGTTGGGCCGGTCCCTGCACCGTTACAACCCGCAAATCAACAAGCATTTTTCTTTTGATGCAATGCCTGAACTGGTTGCCACCTCCATAACTCTTTCACCCGACGGCCATATCTGGATCGCGCTGATTGATGGAAAGGTCGCAAGCTATGACGCCAATAGCGATCATTTCACACATTTCCGCATTATTCCTGAGAATCGTCCCTTTGCCGAAAAATGGATCGAAGACATCCTGGTGACGTCCAACAATAAAATACTGGTAGGCACTGGCTATCATGGCGTCAAGGAATATAATATTCCCGATGGCAAGCTTCGCGATGTAATTACTTATAATGATGATGGCACCGCGATATTTGCACGTGATATCATCGAAAGGAATCCAAATGAATATTGGATAGCCACCGAATCGGGCATATTCATTTACCATACTGAAACAGGAAGAGTCGAAAATCTGAAGAAGGATTATGGCAATCCATATTCAATTTCCGACAACGCCCTCTACACGCTCTGTGTAGATAAAGAAGGTGGAATCTGGGGCGGCACTTATTTCGGTGGGATCAACTATTTCCCCAGTCAATTCAATTCCTTCGAAAAATTCTTCCCTGGTTCTTCCAATCCCATCAGTGGAAACGCTGTACGCGAAATATGTGAAGACAAGTACGACAACATGTGGATCGGCACCGAAGACGCCGGGCTAAACATGCTTGATAAAAAAACAGGACGTTTTACCCAATTCAAACCAACCAATACAACAGGATGCATTTCCTATAGCAACATTCACGGCCTGCTTGCAACAGAAGATGAATTATGGATCGGACTCTTCGAGCACGGACTGGACAGGATGGACCTGCGCACAAAAAAAGTGATCAAACACTATTCCGCAGGTTCACGGCCCAACGACCTTCAGCACAATTTTGTTCATGCCATAGTAAAACTTCGTTCGGATACGATTCTTATCGCGACAGCTGGCGGGCTACATCGCTACAACCGGGGTACCGACGATTTTACAATAATCAAAGAAGTGCCGGAACACTTATTTTATACCTGTTTGCTTGAAGACAGCAAGGGAACCATATGGGCAGGCACCTATCGCGACGGATTGTATTCTTATCATCCTCAAACAGGAGAAAAAAAGAGATTCGCATGGGATGAAAAAAAGGCCAGGAGCTTGCCAGGTAATCGAATCAACAAGATCTTCGAGAGCAGGGACGGCCTCATTTGGGTAGCTACGGAAAACGGGCTCGCCCGCTATAATAAGGCCACGGGTGACTTTACTATTTACAGCACCAGCTCAGGCTTTCCCAGCGATATTATTTACGGATTGCTTGAAGACGACAATGGCAAATTATGGGTAAGCAGTTCAAAGGGACTAATATGGCTGGATCCCGCAACCCGTAAAATTCTGGTATTCACAAAAGCCAACGGTCTGCTCACTGACCAGTTTAATTATAGTTCCGCACTCCGCGACAAGGCTGGCAATATGTATTTTGGAAGTGTAAGTGGATTAATCCGTTTTCACCCCTCCCTGCTGGTTCAAAATACCTTTTCCCCACCTGTTTATTTTACCGGATTTCAAATCGACAACCATGAAGTGACAGCGGGAAAGAAAGGGACTCCGCTGGAAAATTCTATCACCTACACCAACCGCATCTCACTTTCACATGAACAATCCACTTTCAGCATTGACTTCGCCGCTCTTAGTTATGCCGCCCCGGAAATGACTCAGTATGCCTACATCATGGAAGGCCTGGACAAAGATTGGACCTATCTTAAATCAAACCGGAAGGTATACTTCACCGAACTTTCTCCGGGCACTTATACTTTTAAAGTAAAGGCAGCCAATGGACTGGTTGAATGGAATAAAAACGAAAGCCGTGTTGTCATTCAGATCGCCCCGCCATTCTGGGCCAGCAAGCTGGCATATACCGCGTATATCTTTCTGATAGCAGGTGCACTTTTTTTTATTTTTCGATTTTACCACAACCGCACCAACGAAAAAAACCGTCATAAATTTGAATTCCTGGAGCATGAAAAAGAAAAGGAAATATATCAGGCCAAAATAGAGTTCTTTACCAACATAGCACATGAGATCAGGACGCCCCTTACCCTTATCAAATTACCACTTGAAAAAATTATAGCGTCAACCGAAAACACACCCGGCCTCCGGGATAATTTATTACTGATGGAAAAGAATACAGACAGGCTGGTTGATCTGACCAATCAACTTCTTGATTTTCGTAAAACGGAGTCCAATCATTTCAGCCTGACCTTTGTGAAAACAAATGCGAGTAGTCTTGTGCAGGATTTGTTTGCCAGATTCCGTCCTGCCGGCGAACAAAAGGGCATCCAGATGCAACTTAAATTGCCGCGTATTCCGCTACAGGCTTATATAGACCCTGAAGCATTTACCAAGATCCTCAGCAACATGCTGAACAATGCCGTGAAATATGCGAAGTCGAATATTGAAGTACACATGCTGCCTTTCAACAGCGAGGACCTCCATTTCACTATACTGGTAAAAAATGATGGTTATTTAATTGAAGAAACGCTGGGAGAAAAAATATTCGAACCTTTCTTCCGGATTAAATTCACCGAAAAAGAAACCGGATCCGGCATTGGACTGGCCTTGTCAAGATCCCTCGCCGAATTGCATAAAGGTTCGCTAAAACTAATCTCTCCTGAAAACAACCAGAATGTATTTCAACTCAGCCTTCCCATTCACCAGGAAACTGAATTCGACCTCTTCCCCGAAAAGCAGGAAGATGAGGTGATTATCGCCGAACAGGAACAAATAAGTGAAGATGCCACCAAACCCGTTATCCTCCTGGTCGACGATAACCGTGAAATACTATCTTTCATTGCTGGTGAACTTAGCAGTCGTTATTGCATCTGTAAGGCCGGCAACGGAATCGAGGCGTTAAAAATCCTTCAAGAAAAGGCCGTGCAGATAGTGGTGAGTGATATAATGATGCCTCTCATGGATGGATTAGAACTTTGCACTGCCATCAAAAAAAACCTCCAGACGAGTCATATTCCAATTATTCTGTTAACAGCGAAAAATAGCATGCAGTCTAAGATAGAAGGTTTGGAAATGGGTGCCGATGCCTACATCGAAAAACCGTTTTCGCAACAACACCTGCAAGTGCAGATTGCTAACCTGTTACAGAACCGCCACAAACTGATGGACTATTTCGCTAAATCTCCGTTGGTACATATCAAAACCATTGCTTATTCAAAAGCGGATGAACATTTTTTAGAAACTTTGACCCAAACCATTTACAACAACCTGGAGGATACTGAACTCGATGCCGAGAAACTCGCCCGTCTGGTGAACATGAGCCGTCCGACTCTTTTCCGTAAGATCAAGGCTATTTCGAATCTCACCTTAAATGAACTGATCAATATCAGCCGACTTAAAAAAGCGGCCGAACTGCTGAAGGAAAAAAATTATAAGATTTATGAAATAGCAATGATGGTTGGGTACACACACCCGTCGAATTTCAGCCGCGATTTTGGCAAACAGTTTGGCATGTCACCCATCGAATACCAAAACAGCGGAGAAAATGTTGAGCCACATCTCAATCCTTCAGCGAAGGATGTCGCGGCTACCTAACCCTGGTGAGGAATATCAACCGTTGAGACAAAAAATCAACAATCAAAAATTAAGAACCACACCTTATTTAGAATTATCAATACCAGCCTTATGAAAAAAGCGACAGGAGAGGCCATGTCTTCCTTTTTTAATTTTTAATTTTTAATTTTTAATATTAAGATTACCCCACCGACCGCATCTGGAATTCACGGCCCCAATGGAGGATAAGTTTTCTGAGGTTTTCGACTTTGATGGGTTTACTCAGGTAATCATCCATGCCGGCCCTGCGACAATCGGCCTCGTCACCCTGCATCGCATTGGCAGTAGTGGCGATGATCACTGGCTGGGTGCCTGGCAAAAGCCTTATTTCTTTTGTGGCCTCGAAGCCATCCATAACGGGCATCTGCACGTCCATAAGAATCAGGTCAAAAGATTCTTTCTTCACCCGGTCAACAGCCTCCTGACCATTCTGTACGACGACGGGCTCGTACCCCAGCGTAGCCAGCATCTTCTGTACCAGCAACTGGTTAATTATATTATCCTCTGCTACCAGTATATTCATGGGATAGAGGCCGGACAGTTGAGTGGGTGTACTCTGCTCAGGCTCCCTCGAGGATTTAACATGAACGCTAGTGGCAGTCAGCGCTGGAATTAAATGGTCCAGCAGTGAGAGCTGCTTGATGGGTTTAGTTATCGTTGAGTTAAACAGATGATTCAGCTCCTTACTCCGGATGTCGCCGACAGAACTTAACAACACAATCGGCAGGTCAGCATGCAAATCCCTGATCTCCATACCCAATTCGATGCCATCCATTTCAGGCATCTGCATGTCGGTAATCACCAGGTCAAAAGAGGGCTGGTCCCGGATAAAATCGAGGGCTTCTTTGCCCGAACAGGCCAGCACAGTCTCCATCTGCCATTCGGCCAATTGTTTCTGCAGGATGATCCGGTTGGTCTTGTTGTCATCCACCACAAGTACGCGCTTGCCTTCAAGCGCCTTCATGTTGGTATGCGCAGGACGGCTCACTGAGGTCAGTACCCGGGTGGTAACCATCGTGAACGAAAAAATGCTTCCTTCTCCCGGAGTGCTTGTCACCTCCATTGTTCCCTGCATCAGGCGAACGAGGTTTTCGCTGATCACCAGACCTAGCCCGGTGCCGCCATATTTCCTGGTAGTAGATGAATCTACCTGCGAGAAAGCGCGGAACAACTTGTGTATTTTATCCGCGGGTATACCAATTCCGGTATCGCGAACGCGGAAAACCAGTTTTATCTCTTTGTCTTGCCTTTCTTCAACCAAAGCCACCTCCACCACGATCTCGCCCTGGTGCGTGAATTTCGCAGCGTTGCTCACCAGGTTGATCAACACCTGCCTCAACCTAAGGCTGTCGCCCATGATCTGCGTAGGAACCCGCTTGTCGATGTCGTATATCAGGTCGATACCCGTTTGCGCGGCTTTGTTTGCGAATACATCCAGCACTTCCTCGATACAGATCCGCAGATCGAACGCTTTATGCTCGAGGTCCAGGTGCCCGGATTCAATTTTTGAAAAGTCCAGAATATCATTGATCACGGTCAGCAGGGCATCGCCACAAGTGCTGATCGTTTCAGCGTAGGTTCTTTGGTCGGGCGTCAATTGTGTTTTGGTAAGCAGTGATGCCATTCCTATCACTCCATTCATTGGCGTACGGATCTCATGACTCATGGTTGCCAAAAACACGCTCTTGGCCTTATTGGCATGTTGCGCCTCGTTTCTTGACTTCTCCGCTTCCTGCCTGGCTTTACGCTCCTGCTCTGTTGAACGCGCAAGCTGGGTCGTTCTCTCAAGAACCTGAACCTCCAGCACCTTTTTCTGGTATTTCATCATGTTCATCCGGTAGCGGAAGAAACCACTCACTCCGCCAACGATCGCCAATAGACTGGCCACTTTAAACCACCAGGTCAACCAGAAAGGTGGCGTTATGGTCAGGTGGATCATTGCGGGTTGTGTTGACCACTTTCCATCTGCGGTCATCGTCGTTACCTTAAAATTGTATGATCCAGGGTCGAGATTGGTATATGTGGCCGTATGTTTCGTACCCACTTCGTTCCAGTCTGCATCGAAACCTTCCATCTGGTAGGAGTACCGTTTCTTCTCAGGAGATGAATAGTCGAGCGCGGCAAATTCAAAAGAAATAACTGAACTGCCATGTGGGAGTACGATATCTTTTGTTTCGGTGATGCTTTTTTTCAAAGGCGATTGATCACGCGCATTCCTGGAAATATCGACCGATTTATTAAAGATCTGAAAGTCTGTGAATACAAGTCTTGGCTCATAATTGTCCACCATTATGCTATCGGGGAAAAATTCATTGAACCCATTATTTCCCCCGAAATACATTCTGCCTGAAGGGCTCTTCCAGTATGCGGTTTTGAATTCATTGGACTGCAGACCGTCGGATACGTCAAAATTTCTAAAAGTCTTTCAACTCCGGGTTAAATTCGGAGACTCCCTTGTTCGTACTGAGCCATAGAGTTTCCCTTCTTGTCTTCCAGCATCCCATATACCACTTCACCAGCCAGCCCGTCTGCAACATGATAGGCGGCGGTGATAACATTGGTTTTCCTGTTGAGCAGAACAAGACCATTATTCGTGGCAATCCAGAAATTCCCTTTTGTTGTCTTCCAGCATGCTGTTGGGAGTGTTGTCCGCCGCGAGATCTTCATAATTAAAAGGGATGAAACGATCATGTCTTCCGATCGTAGCTGTTCAGTCCACTTCCTACTGTGCCAACCCATAGGGTTCCGCTGCGGTCCTGGAACATGGAGATAAAACTGTTACTGGACAATCCGCTGAGCTCTGCTGTATAATGTTTGATCTTGCCGGTCTTTGGATCTAACCGGTCAAGGCCCTTTTCCTGCGCGGCTATCCATATGTATTTATCCTGGTCTTCATAAATCACCCACACATTATTACCGGAGATCGTATTCGGATCGGCAGGATTATTAAGAAGGTGTTTATATGAATTCGTCCTGGGATTGAATATAGTGATTCCATTACCCCAGGTGCCTGTCCAGATATTGTGCTCGCTGTCTTCAATTATGCTAAGCACATGATTTCCGGACATCGATTTCGGATCTCCTTCCCTATGCCTGTAATGGATAAAGCTGTTTGTTTTCCTGTCGAGCCGGTTAAGGCCGCCGCCATCGGTGCCTACCCACAGGTTCTGCTGGCTATCTTCCATGATCGACAAAACCTTGCTGCTGCTGAGACTTGCTTTCTCAGTAGTATGCCGGTAATGGATAAATGTCCTCATCTTCTTTGTGATGTAGTTGACACCCGCGTTGTAAGTCGCTATCCATATATTGCCCTGATGATCCTTATAAATGCTAGTTTACCGCACTGCTGCTGAGTGTCGTATTGTCGAGTTCGTTCGACACATAGGAATGAAATGTTTTTTCGGATGGATTGTATATGCTGATCCCGCCGTTCTCTGAGGCTATCCATAGATTATTTTCATCGTCCTCGGTGATTGAGAAAACGACATTATCACATAAACTGTTCGGATTATTTTTTTCACGCAGAAATACCTGGCATTTACCCGTGACGGGATCCATCAGGTTGAGTCCATTTCCCGCCGTACCCACCCAGAAGTTATGCTTGCTGTCTTCGAACAGGGTCGTGATCTTATTACCGCTAAGAGAATTTTTGATGGCGGGATTGTGGGTAAAATGAATAAACTTATTGCTGGTCTCATCAAATTGATCCACGCCACTAGCAGCCGAGGCAATCCAGATACGGTTTTTGCTGTCCTGAAAGGCGTAGGTGGACTGGTCTTCGTTCAATGACCCTGGTTCATTATTCCGATGATAATAGGTTTTGAATTTGTAAGTCTTCGGGTCAAACACATTAAGCCCTTGGGAAGTACTGATCCAGATCCTGCCCTTGTTGTCCGTCATCAGATCCGCGATAAAATCGTTCGACAAGGTCGTTGAATCACCAAGTTTGGTTTCTGAATTGGGTAAACCTGTTAGTATTCCTGTCGTAACGGTTCAACCCACCGCCCATGGTTCCGATCCAGAGGTCGCCATTTGTATCTTCTACGATGTCCTTGATGTAATTGTTGGAAAGGGAAAATTTGTTGTTTGTCATCTTTTCTGTACGAAATCAAGTGGTAGCCATCGTATCGGTTGAGGCCGTCTTCGGTGCCGAACCACATGAAACCATGACTGTCCTGGAACACACAGGTACATTGCTATGGGTAAGGCCGTCGGCGGTAGTCAGGTGTGAAAATTCGAGCACGTCCTTCTGAGCGCTGACGGTCACTGAGACCAAAAACACCATGAGAAAGAAAGAAATGCGCCTGGCTAACATATCAACCCTAACGAATTTTGTGCTGGAACGGTATGCCACGCGGCTTTTATATAGGTGGTATAGGGGTTTCCTTTCCCCTGCTGGACCTCATTTGACCCGCAGATCGCGCGCAGAAGTTCAGATTTGATCGTAAAATGCTGATAGACAGCCTCATTGCGCGGATTCCCCGGCTAAGGCCGGATACGTAAACCTGGGCACGCCGGGGCAGGTTATGACGGTCAAAAAGATGAACAGGGATGAGGGAGTTTTGGGAGGTAAACGCGGAGGATCGAAAAAGCAATGGCCTTCAGTCGAGGACAGACAGAATTGTCATTTGCTCTGAATCTGATTTAGAACATTTTCGACCATCTTATCGCAGTAAACGAGATGAAAATGAAACAATTCTTCGCGATTGCAGGTGGAAAGCAACAAATCTCTTAACCTGGTCTTAGCCCTGTTCAATCGCACTTTCACGTTTATGACGCTGATATTCAGACAGGCACTGGTGTCTGCCACATTCATATTCTCAATTTCGCGCAACATGAATACCGTCCGGTACTTTTCGGGCAACTGTCTGATTGCATGTTCCAGTGCTTCTTTGAGATGGGTATTCGTCTTTTGGTGATCCTCCTCATTTGCTTCGGCGGCCTGCACGGGATGTTGGGTATGGTCCATAATGTCACTATTCAATGTCAATGAGCGCTGTCTCTTGCTTCTTGTCTGCAGGCTCTGATTGATCATTATTCTTGTAAGCCAGGTCGAGAATGTGGACTTAAAAAGAAACTTGTCCAGGTTTTCGTACGCATTCAGGTAGGCCAGCTGCATAGCATCCTGTACATCGGCTTCGTTGTCCAGTATCGACATCCCAGCCCGGTATAGTCTCGCATTGTATCTCTTTACGATAACCCCGTACAGTCTCGTTTCCCCATGGATCACACGGGCAATAAGATCAGGGTCCGACAGTTCCAAAGAGTTCGCCACGGCCGAATTCAGCATCTTAGTCTGTTCATGATTTGAAAATTAGATTGCGCAATCGTCAATAGGTTACAAATTCCTTTTAGCCGGTTGATGAAGTTATTTCCCCTCTCCGGAATTTTTGTAACCTTTTATTCTGTTTCCATTCTAATAAAAGACAGCGTATTCAAAAAATTAAATTTACAAATATGAACAGTTCCGAAAATCTGAAGAAAATCATATTGATGGGTTTTCTTTCGACTTCAATTTCCATCATGGTTCTGGGCCAGGCAGCCCCAAAATTGGCAGATGATGAAATTGCTTCTGTTGCCGTCGTCGCCAATCAAGGCGACATTGACTTCGCAAAAATCGCCAAAGAGAAATCAAAAGATCAGGAAGTCCTGAAATTTGCTGAAACCATGGCAAAAGATCATCAATCGGTGATAGACCAGGCTGTGGCACTCGTGACAAAGCTGAAAGTAACACCAAAAGACAACGACCTGAGCCGCAAGCTGACTGCAGATGCAACCGCGACAAAGAAGAAATTACAGGCTGCCTCCGCAAGTAGTTTCAATAAGACCTATATCGACAATGAGGTAAGTTATCACAAGACCGTTATCGCAGCAGTGGAAGGCGTCCTGATCCCACAGGCATCCAATCCCGAGCTGAAACAATTGCTCGAAAACGTAGTTCCTACGCTGAAGGCACATCTTGAACATGCCGAAATGGTTCAAAAAACGGTTGCTTCCAAATGAGGGGCCCGGGCTTCCTGATCATACTCTTTGTAAACTTGTCGCTGATGGGTTGTTCGGGCGGCCAGAACAAGGATATCCATCAGCCAAAAACTCTATTTGTATCAATAGCTCAAATGAAATTCACCCCTGCAGAACTGCATGTGAATTCAGGCGACACCGTGGTTTGGGAAAACAAGGATATTGTTGATCATAATGTAGTGGAACAAACCGGTAAGGAATGGAGTTCCGGTGTGATTTCAAAAGGTCAGACCTGGAAAATGGCGGTGACAAAAAATGCAGTTTATCTCTGTTCGATCCACGCGATGATGAAAGGAAAATTGGTTGTCGATTGAGCCTTCTTCTCACATCAAATTCTTCATCCCGCTATTTCTGATGTAATCGAGTTTGGATTCAAACAGCTCAGCCATCTTTGAAGCCCGGAATTTTGCCTCTTCTGCTTTTTCGCCTGCAAATAACTGATCGGTGGCCCGATTGAAGAGCTCCAACCAACGGGAAAAATGAGCATGATCGATGGGCAGACCTGCGTGATGCGGGAAAGGACTGCCACGGTAGGTATCTCTGCCGAGCAATGCGGAACCCCAGAAGGCATACATCTTCGGGAGGTGTTCAGCCCAGCGATCACCGATGCGCGCGTTGAATATGGGTGCAAGGATTTCATCCTGCCTTACATTTTCATAAAAGAAGTTGACCAGGCTTTCGATATCCATGTCGGTGGCTATGTCTCGTCTCTGATCCACTTCAATCGGAATTTCACCCTCCGGTCGTTTTGTTGCTTCGTCATGCTTCTCAGCCATCGGTGAGTTTTTATATTAATTTTTAGGAGAGATCTGTTCATCATTTTGCTTAATCATCGATCTCAATTCATTCAAATCTACAAGCCTTATTTTTTTACCCGAGGTGGCGACAATTCCATCCTTTAAAATCTGAACGAATAATTTGAATATCGTTTCGTAGGTGGTGCCAGCATAGGAGGCAAGGTCCTGTCTGCTTAGTACCACGCGCAAGAAACCTTCATCATCAATTCCAAACTCATCGTGAAGTTCGATTAATATTTTTGCTATCCTGCTTTTAACGTCCATCAGCGCCAGGTCGCTCATCCTGGTCTCGGCCTTTTGTAGCTCACCAGCATACATTTCCATCAGCTTATGCAAAAGTGAAGGATTCGTCTTCAGACTGACTTCAAGGAATTCTTCCGTGATAAAACATACCCTGGTATCTTCCAGGGCTGTGGCCGTAACCGGGTAGATATGTGTAGAACCCAGCCCCCTGTGACCCAGAACGTCGCCCGTCTTTGCGAGGCGGATGATCAGTTCTCTTTCATTGGTCCACTTTCGATGAACTTTTACGCTTCCAGTATAAACAAAGAAGATGCCGCGCACAGGTTCACCCTCTCTGAAAATCTGCTGGCCACGTTTAAATAAAGAGGTTGTTTTTTTTATGCTGATGAGGTCCTTCCACTCCGGAATGCAGGACCTGCATAAAAAACAATCGGTCAGGTTACAGGAATGCGTGGCCATGCGCAATACTAGGAAATTATTCCTTCGGTAGCTAACTCATTGAAATATAGTTTATCCCAGGTATTAATCGCTATAATTTGTCGCATAATTCGGAAAAATATGAATTATGCAATATTTTTGCGGAAAACAGAATGCGCGAGCGTGGAGATTTTATACCGCTGACCAACTCCCTTCCGGGTAAGCGGGTTTATGTAAAAAAGAAGAAGAGGACGGCGGTAAATAAAAGGGTGCTTTATCTGAGCATCCAGGCTTTGTTGAATGCGGTCGTCATCGGTGTGGTGGCAAAACTGCTGATATTCCTGATCGACCTGATCACCAACCTCGCCTTTTATCACCGGTTTTCATTCGCTCCCAGTTCTCCCTCAAATCATCACCTGGGCTTGCTGGTAATCCTGGTACCCGTGGCCGGCGGGTTGATCGTTGGTCTGATGGCAAAATACGGGTCCAAGGCGATTACGGGACATGGAATCCCGGAGGCGATGGAAAAGATCATACTTGCCGACAGCAAGATTCCGCCTGCGCTTACCTTTCTGAAACCCATATCTGCCGCGGTGTCGATCGGCACTGGCGGCCCCTTCGGCGCGGAAGGACCGATCATCGCAACGGGTGCAGCCTTTGGATCCCTGACCGGGCAATTAATGCACATTAATCCGGCAGAACGAAAGATCATCCTGGCCGCTGGGGCCTGCGCGGGTATGGCCGCGATATTTGGCAGTCCACTGGCAGCTCTACTGCTCGCAGTTGAATTGTTGTTGTTTGAATTCTCACCACGATCCATCATCCCGGTTGCAGTGGGCTGCATCACGGGAGCAGGGATGCATATTTTGCTCTTTGGCAAGGAGCTGGTTTTCGACATGCAGGCCATACCCCAGGTTACCATCGGCGGGTTGGCCATTTACATGCTGTTTGGGTTGTTGATCGGGATAGCCGCATCTTATATTTCGAAATCAGTGTACACTATTGAAGACTATTTTGAACGGTCTTCCATCCCCTGGATGTGGTGGCCGGCCCTCGGGGCGTTGGCGATAGGAGTGACCGGCTATTTTGCGCCCTACACCATGGGTGTTGGATACGAAAACATCCAGCAACTGCTGACCGGAACCGTACCGCTTACCCTTCTGCTTTCCCTGTGTTTCCTCAAATTCATCTCCTGGTCAATTTCCCTCGGCAGTGGCACCTCCGGCGGAACCCTGGCGCCCTTGTTGACGATCGGTGGGGCATTCGGTGGACTGCTCGGCTATTTCCTCCTGCATTATTTTCCTACGGCGCCTATCCAGCTTACCACCGCTGTACTGATTGGGATGGCCGCCATGTTTGCGGGAGCTTCGAGAGCCTTACTGACTTCCATCGTTTTCGTACTTGAAACTACCGGGCAGATCAATGGTTTGCTGCCGGTGTTGGCTGCGAGCTTAAGTTCATACTTTATCTCCTTCTTCCTGATGAAGGGATCAATCATGACTGAAAAGATTCAGAGGCGGGGCGTGATCACACCCGATGCATTTGAACCCGATATCTTCAAAGGTGTTACCTGCGGCAAGCTGATGAATAAACCCCAGGCATCGTCAGAAGAAACGCCATTCGTATTTCAGCATGACGATGTTGGGTTTGCCGTTGAACTCATGGGCAAGTATAAGGTCGACCGCATCCAGGTCGTGGACAACAAACATTCCATGACACCCGTCGGTTCTCTCAGTTCGGCGGCCGTCATCGGTTTTTACAGTGAGCAAAAACATCAGCAGCACACCTATGCGTCGCCAGGCAGAACCCGGAGAATAATTGTGCAGGGAAGAAAACTATTAATGAAAAATAATTCATCAATCATCTAAATACAATCTTATGGATTACGAATTTGAACAAAGTCCTTTGAGTAAAGGAATTCTGGTCGGCCTGTTTGCAGGCATCGTGGCAACCTGCCTTTGCCTGTTGTTTGATATTGTGTACCGTATGATCACCGGATTTGCCATGTCCGAGCTTATCAATGTGTCTTCGATCATTTTCATCACTAACCTGTTATTGCTTGTGCTTGGTCTGATCTATTTTGCACTCAAGAGAGCCTTCACTTATGGAGGGTTGATATGTATCGTGGGATTCATCCTGTTGGGAGCATTTACTGTTTACAAGGCTGAATTTGTAGAGCGTTCGACAAATCCCGAACAATCAGCAGCTTTCGCGGGTTTGCTGATCGGATTGCTGATCATCATCGGCCTGTGTTCCTTTTTGCTATTACCGCTTCTTTATACAAACAAATGGTTCAACAAGCATGTGGTCTGAGAACTGAATTCGATGTAAATTGATGCCTGCTTTCATAGTCAGAACATAGATCATTCATTATGCAGTTAACCGCAAAACTTTCCCAGTTACTTCCACTTCAAACGGGCACGGGCAAAAATGGCCAGTGGAAAAAGCAGGACATTATAGTGGAAACAGAAGGACAGTATCCCAAGAAAGTGTGTGTGTCGATCTGGGGTGATAAAATCGACGCGCAGAAGCTTAGGCCGGGCGCCATGTTGACGATTGATTTTGATGTGGAGAGCCGTGAGTACAATGGCAAGTGGTACACGGATATTAAGGCCTGGAAAATTGACCTGGCATCTGAATCAGGGACTATCGATCCTGCGCGCAACAATACTTATGCTGATTCAAGTCCATCGGATGATGAGTCGTTGCCTTTTTGATTTCGTCTGTGGTGGCATTTAATTTCACGCAAAGGCGCAAAGAATGCGCGAAGACGCAAGAAAGACAAGTAGACTATGTCCCCGAAAAAATACGGCTTTCTCTATCGCAATGGTCTTAGCATCGTATTGTTGGTACTGATGCTCATATTCTGGACCGCGCAGATGCTCACCGGCTGGAAAGACAACAACGAAGAAATGCAGGAACATGGCTCCCCCGAATTGTCCATTGGCCAGTACCTTACCAGCGGCCATTTTATTTCTGCGACTTTTGAAAATTGGGAAAGTGAATTCCTTCAGATGGCCATCTATGTTTTGCTGACCGTCTCCTTAAGACAGAAGGGTTCCGCGGAATCGAAGAAACTCAAGGGAGAGGGGGAGGCGGAAGAAGTAGACCGAGAACCAAAGCCGGGCCCGGGCGCGCCCTGGCCGGTGAGAAAAGGAGGCATCTGGCTGACCATCTACAGTTATTCTTTATCCATCGCGTTATCTCTTCTTTTCCTTTTTTCATTCATATTTCACTTCATTGGTTCCCTGAAGGAATACAACCTTGAACAGACCTTGAAACAAAAACCAGAACTCACAGCCGGTGAATATCTGCAAAATGCCCATTTCTGGTTTGAGTCTTTTCAGAACTGGCAGAGCGAATTTCTCGCCGTTGCGTCGATAGTCTTACTTTCGGTGTGGCTTAGGCAGAAGGGTTCACCTGAATCCAAGCCGGTGGATGCTCCCCATTCACAAACCGGAGAATAAAATCTTAGACTATTATGATCGTAACAGTGACGATGAATCCTTCCCTGGATAAAAGCACCAGTGTTGAAAAGATGGTGGCGGAGAAAAAACTGAGATGCGAAGAACTACTGGTCGAAGCCGGAGGCGGGGGACTCAATGTCAGCAAGGCTTTGAAAGAACTGGGTGTAGAAAGCTGCGCAGTGTTCCCCGCAGGTGGCAACAACGGACAAATGGTGATCGACGAACTGAACAGACACGAGGTGCGATCAAATCATATCACCATCGGTCATGAAACCAGAGAGAACATCAGTATACTCGAAACCAGTACCAACCAACAATACAGGTTTGTGATGCCTGGCGCACCGCTTTCGCAGAAGGAAGCAGACCAGTGTCTGCAGGTAATAAAAAAACTCAATCCCCGGCCGACTATTTTAGTAGGAAGCGGCAGCCTGCCTCCCGAATTTCCCGAAGATTTTTATGAACAGCTGGGACAGGTCGCTAAAGAATTCAATGCGAAATATATTGTTGACACATCAGGCGATCCATTGCGGCTGGCGTTAAAATCCGGAGTCTTCCTGCTCAAGCCCAATGTTGCTGAGCTTGCCAGGCTTGTGGATAAAGACACACTTGAAATGCAGGAAGTTCAAAGTGCCGCCGTGCAACTGATCCGCGACTTTGGCTGCCAGGTGATCGTAGTTTCACTCGGCGCTTCGGGAGCGTTAGCGGTAACCGCGAAAGGTTATGAATATGTGATCGCTCCCACGGTAAAGAAGATGACGACTGTTGGAGCTGGCGACAGTGCCGTAGCCGGTATGATCTACATGATGGCCAAGGGCAAGGGCCTCGCGGAAATGGTACGCTTTGGCGTGGCTTGTGGCACGGCCGCTACCATGAATCCCGGAACACACCTCTTTCGTAAGGAAGATGCGTGGAGACTGTACGAATGGATCTCCCAATCCCAAAAGCCCTCAAATTTTTACTAACAAAGTTTCACGCAAGGGCTCTTAAAAGGTTTCACGCAAAGGCGCAATTGCAGTCATTCTCCGAGTGTTATCAGTTCGCCGCAAAGACGCAAGAAAAGGCAGCGTTTTAGTTGGCCTTTGCGTCTGCCGAAGGCAGATTTGCGCCTTTGCGTGAAGCCTTCTTTGCGTGAAACCCGGATGCAGTGAATCTCTAATCCTTCATGATCGTAAATTCAACCCTTCTGTTCTCCTGCCGATGATCATCGGTGTCGTTCTCCACAACGGGCTTCGTCTCGCCATAACCATGAGAAACGATCCTTGATGACGAAATACCTTTCGAAACGATATAGTCCATCACCGACCTTGCGCGGTTATCACTCAACTTCAAATTGTAATCGTCGGAGCCCCTGCTATCCGTGTGCGCACTCATTTCGATCTCCAGACCTGGATTCTGATTCATCAAATCCACCACCCTGTCGAGTTCAACAAAAGATTCAGAACGCAGGTCCCACTTGTCGAAGTCAAAAAATACATTGTTCAGTCTTACCACCTGTCCGATCTCGATCGGCGCCAGGAAAAGATCCTTGTGTATTTCACGCAGACCCGACTTCACCAGCGAATCCAGATTTAGGTTTTCGGAAACAGAGAAGAAATGATCAGCCGTGGCCCTGATGCTGTAGTTCTTGTCGTAGGGCAACACGATCTTGAAACTACCATCAAGCGCACCGGAAACAGCATTACCCACTTCCGCGCCATCGGGCAGCGTTTCATAAACCAGCATTGCGCTTAAGGGCTGTTTTGTTTTTAAATTATACACGTTGCCGCTGACGATCACCACCGGATCAGGACGCTCCTTCTCCAGGAGTTTGACCCGCACGATGTCCGACTCGCCATAGGATTCCACACTGTTTGTGAGGTAGGCATATTCCCCACCCGCATCAAGCGTAAAAAATGCATCCCAGTTTTCGGTATTGATCGGCGCACCAAGGTTTACCGGATCGCTCCATTTCTGCCAGCTCTTGTCGAGACGTTTACAGATGTAAATGTCATTGTCGCCAAGGCCACCAGCACGGTTGGAACTGAAATACAGCGTTACTCCGTCCGAGGCCAGGTAGGGTGTCATCTCATCAGTATCCGGGAAATTGATTTTCTTACCAAGAGTCTTCGGTTCCGTCCAGGTGCCATCCGCAGTAAGAAAACAAACAAAAAGATCATTGTCGTAGCTGCCCGGGACGGGTGACATGTACAAGAGAAGGGTCTGCCCGTCGTGCGCCATCGTGGCTCCTGATTGCATGCCCCTGTCGTACTTGAAATAATTCTTTATTCGCAACATAGCGGGTTCGCCCCACTTGCCATTTTTTTCCTTGTAACAAAGACTCAAACCATTGCCCATGTAGGCCCCACCATCATTGAAAGCACCACGGATCAGGATCCTGTTATTGTCCGGCGATATCCAGTAAACGGCATTGTATTGCATCGTATTTAGAGGATACCTCAGATGCCGGGCTTCACCCCAGATGCCAAAGCTGTCTCTTTCCGAGTACCAGATATCCTGTGAATTCGGAACATCGCTATATTTCGTGTTTGCCGGATGATTCTCGCAAATGAAGAACAACAGGTTGCCGTCAGCGGAAACCGTTGGCCTCAGCTCTGCCAGGTCCGAATTGACCTTGACGCCAAGGTTCTCAATTTTCAAAATAGTTGAGGCGGTAATGATATTGTCTTTCTGCTGTTTCAGCTTGCCACTGGTGTCAACGGAATATTGCCCGGAAGCCAATAACCCACAAAGGCACAGCAAGAAAAAAAAGTAGAGTTTTTTCACGGAACGGGATTTAGTATATGCTATAACGCTAAATCCGCCTGAAAATTACCTGGAATGCCCTGTACGGTAGTGTTCCAGCAACGCATCCCCGCCGAAGTCGTGCTTCAGGTCCCTGACCACGGTATGAAGATGATTGCCATTGTTTTGCGTGTTGTCGTATTCAATGATCAAGGTGGGACCCTGGATACGATAATAGTGGGGATGACCCGGGCCTGTAGTCTGGTCGCCCGCCCAGGCAAACCTCAGGTTGGCCAGCCCGGCCTTCCTGATCTCATCCAGCATGTCACTGGCAAAGACCTTGGTAAAACGGTGTACATAGAGGGTGATAATGGCGAGCATTTGCTCCTGTTGCGCGGGATTTAGCGAGGCAAAGGTGATGCCCTGGTTATTTTCCATTGTTGCGTCTCTCTTGATGCCGGTAATTATCTCTCCTGGTGCCTCGTCTGAAAATATTGCCTGCTTCTTCTGATCGGCATTCAGCAATTTCAGCAGTGCCAAACCGGTTTCCTTTTCTTCCTTGAGTACCTCCTTCCCTTTATCTGGTCCACTCTGCACAATAGCAGGATTTGATCCAAGGAAGGCAGGACTGCCTCCGACGAGTTTGTTGTCCTTCGCCGAAAAATTAAAATAAACATGGTGGCCTTCGATCCTCCATCCCCAAATTGTTTTTGGCGAAGGAATACCAAATACGGTAAAATGATATTTTCCGGGATCGCGGAAATGATCATCGGCCGCGCGGTTTTCTATTTGTTTCAATAAAACTTCCAGTTGAATAATCTCCCGGATCTTTTTTTCTGTCTGCCCGTCGATGCATGACCGCACCAGGGCAAAGGCCGCATCCCGTTGCGCTGTCGTCATTCGGTCGAGCGGCAATCCCTTACGGTCATTAACCGGAAAATAATGATATACATACCGCTCTTCATCGTCAAACGGATAAACCGCCACATGATACTGGGTCGAGTCGAGCAGACTGATGAAATGTTTTGCCGCTGCGGCAGGTGATTGCGCAACGATTCTGTTCGCTGTCATACAACAAATAGAACAGATCAGAAGGAAACGGAACTTATACATGACCATAAAGTTAAGTGAGTAATATCAATGTACTCTTGATGCCCTGATCTGATCATAACGCAACATCGAAACACTGGTGCCTGATACAGACCTGAGTGCAATTTTTGTAAATGGTGAAGAAGGAAAAAATATTTCTGTCATTACGTTAAGACCCTGGTCGGCAAACAACTCCACGCTGGCAAGGTCCACCACCAGGTCAAAGTCAATCTGCCTTGAGTCATTTAATCTCTTCATAGTATGGCGACCGCTGAATCCAGGGCTGAACTTCGTTTTTCCCGAATAAGTTCTGTCGATGAAATAATCATTTGACCTTGAATTGTAGCCTATCTCCACGGATTCACCCGCCTCATTCGACAAGATGACTGAGACGTCGCTTTCGGGCACTCGGAACTTAAGACGAAACAATCCCGTCTTGTTGTTTACAGCGGTGGTCAGGTCGTAGTTGCCCTTGATCTGGACATTGTTCTGCACGATCGGATGCAGGAGCAACTTTCCGATTTCGTTCACCGGTACGGAGGTCAGGTAAAGCGCGCCGTTTATCTTCCGCAGACCAAGTTCTCTCGGTATGGTGGCAGCGCTTCTCCATTTTTCTGTAGGTACTTTATCCGCATAAAGCCAGTTACTCATCCATCCCACCAGGATTTTGCGTTCACCCGTGTTTGACCAGGTGATCCCGGCATAATTATCCGGACCATAGTCCATCCAACGGGTAAGGGTATCCGAAGGATGAAACTCCTTTCCATCAAAATCACCAATAAAATATTGAGTGCCTGAACCCTTGTTTGGCCCGCCCGGGTTGATGTTCACCAGCAGCACCCAATGGGTTCTGCCCTGGTATTTGAGAGGAAAAAGATCGGGACATTCCCAGACCCCGCCATGAGCTCCGAAATTGTTTCCAATTTCACTTTCCTTTGTCCAGGCCTTGAGGTCGGGAGAAGAATAAAAACTGATGCGGTCTTTTGTGGCCAGGGTCATGATCCATTTCCTGCCGGATTCAAACCAGGTCACCTTGGGATCCCGAAAATCACTGATACCGGGATTAGGCAGCACAGGGTTGTTTTCATATTTCTTCCAGGTCTTGCCATCATCCACACTGTAGGCCAGACTCTGGTATTCATGTTGGGTCCCTCCGGGCTTTTCCAGTTTTGGATTGTGATGGGTGAAGATGGCAACCAGTGGTATCTGACCGTTCTTACCGAAGCCGGTCGTATTGTTGAAGTCAACAACGGCGCTTCCCGAAAAAATATAACCAAGACTATCAGGGAACAAAGCGATGGGAAGTTCTCTCCAGTTCACCAGGTCGGTGCTGGTGGCATGACCCCAGTGCATTGGCCCCCAGACCGTTTTATCGGGATAGTGTTGAAAGAATAAATGATAAACCCCTTTGTAATAAACCATGCCGTTCGGGTCGTTCATCCATCCGGTTGCCGGGGTGAAATGAAATGCCGGACGATGAGGTTCTGATGGGCGGGGATCATTGGACTGCGCAAATGTTGAAGGTGCTGCACCAATACCAAGAAGAAAAAAAATGACAGCAATCGGAAATTTCATCGTTTAAATTAATGAATTTTCCGGTCGCTGCCCTGATCGACCATTTCCTTTCTAGCGATTCACGAGTTTGAGCGCGCCGTCGCTATAACGTTGACCAGTGTTTGGATACTTCTTCACAACAGCTTCAATCTTCCCAAGATCTGAATTGCTCAGCTCTATGTCAACTGCGCCTGAATTGTCAATTAAGTATTTTCTTTGCTTTGTTCCGGGAATCGGTATGATGTCCTCACCCTGCGCGAGTACCCAGGCCAGTGCCAACTGGGATGGTGTACAGCCTTTTTCTTCAGCGAGTGCAGCAAACTCTTTCACCAGGTTGGTATTGTTATTCCAGGATTCATCCTTGAAGCGAGGTAGGGTCCTGCGGAAATCGTCTGCGGCAAGCGCTTCGTTGTCGGTAACGGTTGCCGTGATCAATCCTCTTGCCAGCGGACTGTAGGGAACGAAACTGATGCTGAGCTCGCGTACGGTGTCGAGAATCTCTCCTTCGGGATCCCGTGTGAGTAATGAATACTCGGTTTGCAGTGCTGCGATCGGGTGAACCTTGTGTGCCTTTCTTATCGACGCGGGGGAGGCTTCGGACAGTCCAAGAAATCGAACCTTGCCCGCTTCCACCAGTCTTGACATGGCACCAACGGTGTCTTCCACCGGCACATTAGGGTCGATGCGATGCGCATAGTATAGATCAATGGTGTCGATCTTCAGGCGCTTGAGACTAAGCTCCACTGCCTCGGCAATATATTTTGGCGACCCATCGATGTAGGAAGTGGGTGAGCCAGAGATGTCCTGTCCCGTTGCCGTAGACCGGAATCCGAATTTTGTGGCTATAAAAACCTTGTCGCGGTTGGGCACCAGCACTTCACTGATGAGTTCTTCATTGTGTCCCGCACCATACATGTCGGCGGTGTCCCAAAAGTTGATGCCCAGTTCCAAAGCTTTGTTTAGTGTGGCGATGGACTCCTTGTCGTTGCGTGGGCCGTAGGCGAAACTCATCCCCATGCAACCCAGCCCGATGGCGGAAAGTTTTTCCCCGGTTTTTCCAAGTGATCTGTATTTCATATGTGTAGTGTTTTGTAGATCGAAGGTAGGCGGATGGTTCAGCCCGCAATTGCCAGATTCAAACGAATGATTATAAAATTCAAACAATGGCCTAAAGGGGGTTTCACGCAAAGTCGGATTTCACGCCAAGACGCCAAGCCCTGCCTACGGCAGGGTACGCAAAGTCGCGAAGAAAGGTTCGCTTGCGCCTTTGCGCTTTCTTTGCGCCTTTGCGTGAAACCCTTTCAATCCCTGAAAGTAAGCGGCGTCGCTCCAGTCTGTTTCCTGAAAAAATTATTAAAGTAAGAAGGCGTGTCAAACCCCAATGAATAACCGATTTCGGACACATCCCAGTCTGTATGCAGCAATAATGCCTTTGCTTCCTTAATGATCCTGCGGCATATGTGTTCCGTTGTAGTCATGCCCGTCATTTCCTTTACCGAGCGGTTCAGGTGGTTCACATGCAGGGATAGCGCCTGGCTGTAGGCACTTGCCGTCTTTAGTCGCAGCGGATGGGCCTGTGATTCAATAGGGAATTGCCGTTCAAGCAATTCTATAAACAAGGAGGCGATCCGGCCTGAAGCATTGTTGTGGCGGATGAAATTATCTGTCGGCTGCAACCTGATCGCTTCATGGAAGAGAAGGTTCACGTAATTTCTGATCAGATCATACTTTAAAGCGTAGTCTGATTGATTCTCCTGCGCCATCTTTTCGAAAATTCCGGAGACGGTTTCCAACTGATGCTCATTGAGAAAACTAACGGGGTTACCACCAATCCTGAACAGTGAGGAATCAAATATGGCATGCGTGGCCTCGGTTTCATTCAAAAAATCAGCGGTGAATACGCAAAAATATCCGCGCTGGTCGGCTGATAGCGGCTCCCAGGAATAGGGAACCAGGGGATTCGAGAACATCAGGGCTGGCGCATTGATCAGCAGCGCCCTGTCTGCATAATATAATTTACCCGTTCCAATCACCAGGGATATTTTGTAAAAATCCCTCCTGTTATACGTGGTGGGTTGGGATTTGCAAAAATCCTCCCTGCGGTGTACATTGAACTGACCCCTGGAAGCAGGAGTTTCCGTTAGTTCATTGACTATAGCGTGACGATGATAGAACTCCTGAATAGTTTCTGCTTTCACAACCCGAAATTACGAAATGAAGACATTTGGTTGTAAAAATCAATCGACATGATGGTCAGCTTAATATTGATTTAATATTGAAAAGCATCTCAGTATGGCAGTTGTTTATTAACGGCTCCGAAGAGCCAGGTTCCGAGCAAGGCCCCCGCGATCACCAGCAGCATAACCTGGTAGCCCTGGCCAAGGAGGACAAATATGGGGCCGGGACAGGCTCCGGTGAAGGCCCATCCCAGGCCAAAGATGGTACCACCGAACAGGTATCGCTTCCAGCCATTTTCCTTTTCCGAAATCACAATCAACTTTCCGGAAATATCCTTCAACCTGTTTTTTTTGATGATGGCTATCGCAATCATCCCCACGACCACCGCGGTGCCGATGATCCCATACATATGGAAGGACTGAAACCGGAACATCTCCTGGATACGGTACCAGGAAACAGCCTCCGACTTGCTCATGATGATCCCAAACACAACACCGGCAATTATGAATTTTAACCCTTTCATCATGACTGAAAAATTAAAGGAAACAATAAATGGGTGGCCACGAGTCCGCCAATGAAAAAACCAATCACCGCGATCAGAGATGGTAGTTGCAGATTGGAAAGTCCGCTGATGGCATGGCCTGATGTACAGCCTGAAGCATAGCGGGTCCCAAATCCGATCAATATTCCCCCGCCAAGGAACAGGAGCAATCCCCTTGCTGTAAAGCCGTAACCCATGTTGAACAATTGCGAAGGAGCGGTCTGTCCGTCAAAATGAATATTGAGCTGTTGTAAATCCCGCATCGTGGCTGCCGACAATTTCAAAGGCTCGGGTGAACTGAGCCAGTGGGCCGATACCCAGCCACCAAGTGCTGCGCCGACAAGGAAGAGCAGGTTCCAGGCAGATTTTTTCCAGTCTACCCTGAAATACTCGATCGATCTGCCCGCACCCAGGATCGTACACATGGTTTCGAGATTGGTCGAGAGACCGAATTTCTTTCCGAATAAAATCAGGAGAACCATGATCGCCGCGATCGCAATGCCCGAAACCCACCATGCCCATGGCTGGCGAATAAAATCCAATATTGACATAGGCTAAAATTAGATATTCCTGTGATTAGAGACCCACCTGGCGGCGAGGCGGCATGTTAAAAACTCTGTAGCTTCTCCATCACGAAGGCTTGCTGTTGGTCGTCTTCAACAGCGCAATACCGGAAAAGAAAAAGATGATCCCCAATACGAAATACATAATGATGGCCTTGGTTCCCTGTCCGCCACCCGGACCATTCACGAATTTATAGCCCGCTACTATCAATCCTGCAATGCCCAATAAGATCAGGACAATTCCGATGATGCGCTTTTCCATTTTATTTTTTTTAGCGGTCAGGTGAACTACTAAGATAACCGAAAGCTGCCTTTGTCATCCAAAAAAAGGCCACCCCTGATGGGGCGGCCCGTGTTATTATAGATGGATGAATGAGTACTAAGAACTGCAGGTAACACAACCTTCTTCCATGGTACAGACGGCCCCGGTGAAATCAGTAGTGATCTCGTCCACACTGGCGACGTCAGGAGCCGCAACAGGAATCACAGGCAGCATTTCCTCGCTACCCTGTTTTTCAATAGTGAACTGAACAGCCTGCGTGGCAGCCTGTGACCTGAGATAATACATGCCTGTCTTCAACCCCTTCTTCCATCCATAAAAATGCATGGAAGTCAGTTTGGACGGACTTGGCGTATCCACAAAAAGATTCAGCGACTGCGACTGGCAGATATATGCCCCGCGATCCGCGGCCATGTCGATCAGCGTACGCTGTTTGATCTCCCAGACCGTTTTATACAATTCCTTTATCTCCGTTGGAATGGCATCGATGTTCTGAATGGATCCATTGGCCGAGATGATCCTGTTCTTCATGTCGTTGTTCCACAAACCCAGGTTGATAAGGTCTTTGAGCAGGTGCTTGTTGACGATGATGAACTCTCCGCTCAATACCCTCCTGGTGTAGATGTTGGAAGTATAGGGTTCGAAACATTCGTTGTTACCGAGTATCTGCGAAGTGGAGGCGGTGGGCATGGGCGCCATCAGTAATGAATTCCTGACCCCGTGTTTCACTACGTTCTTTCTTAATGCTTCCCAATCCCATCTGTCGGTTGGCTGAACATTCCACATGTCGAACTGGAAGATTCCTTTTGACAATGGCGAGCCGGGAAACGTTTCATAGTATCCTTCTTCCTTTGCGAGGTCCATGCTCGCGGTCATCGCGGCAAAGTACATGGTTTCAAATATATCCCTGTTCAGCAACTTGGCCAGCTCGCTTTCAAAGGGCAGTCGCAGCAAAATGAATACATCCGCCAGACCCTGAACACCCAGTCCTATGGGACGATGACGAAGATTGGAGTTCCTTGCTTCTTCGACAGGATAATAATTGTTATCAATGATCTTGTTCAGATTTCGCGTAACCTCGTAGGTTACTTCATACAATTTCTCGTGGTCGAATTTTCCATTGATCACATATCTGGGCAAGGCCAGTGATGCCAGGTTGCAAACCGCCACCTCATCTGGAGAAGTATATTCGATGATCTCTGTGCAGAGGTTGGAGCTTTTGATCGTGCCGAGGTTTTGCTGATTGCTCTTTTTGTTAGCAGCATCCTTATAAAGGAGATAGGGAGTGCCGGTTTCGATCTGTGCATCCAGCACCGCAAACCAAAGTTCCTGTGCCTTGATGGTTTTTCTTGCTCTTCCTTCCTCTTCATACTGCGTATAAAGCGCTTCGAATTCCGCTCCCCAGCAATCACTCAGGCCCGGAGCTTCGTTGGGACAGAACAAACTCCATTCGCCATTGGCTTCCACGCGTTTCATGAACAGGTCGGGTATCCAGAGGGCATAAAAAAGATCCCTCGCCCTTATTTCTTCCTTGCCATGGTTTTTCCGAAGGTCGAGGAACTCAAACACATCGGCATGCCAGGGTTCGAGATAGATTGCGAAAGCGCCTTTGCGTTTGCCACCACCCTGGTCCACATAGCGGGCGGTGTCATTATACACTCTCAGCATGGGAATGATACCATTGCTCGTGCCATTGGTGCCGCCAATATAAGAACCGGTTGCCCGGATATTATGAATAGCCAGGCCGATGCCGCCGGCACTCTGCGAGATTTTCGCGGTTTGTTTCAGTGTGTCATAAATGCCGTCGATGCTGTCTTCCTTCATGGTCAGCAGGAAGCAGCTGCTCATCTGCGGCTTTGGTGTGCCGGCATTGAATAATGTAGGTGTGGCATGGGTGAACCATCGTTCACTCATCAGGTTGTAGGTTTTGATCGCGCTTTCGATGTCATGCTTGTGAATGCCGATTGCCACGCGCATGTACATGTGCTGCGGGCGTTCAACGATTTTGCCATCTACTTTCAGCAGGTATGATTTTTCCAGCGTTTTAAAACCGAAATAGTCAAATCCAAAATCACGGTCGTAGATGAGTGTGCTGTCGAGTAATTCTGCATTCTCCTCGATGATCTCCATCACATCGTCGGCCAGCATGGGCATGTGTTTGCCATTGGTATTGTCGGTATACTGGTACAGCATCCTCATGGTTTCCGAAAACGACTTGATCGTATTCTTGTGCAGGTTGCTTACCGCGATCCTCGAAGCCAGCAGCGCATAATCGGGATGTCTTGTAGTCAGTGAGGCGGCGGTTTCGGCAGCCAGGTTGTCCAGTTCTGTGGTCGGTACTCCATCGTAGATTCCTTCGATCACTTTCTTCGCCACTTCGATAACGTTCACCAGCGGGCTAAGGCTGTAAGATAATTTTTCAAGGCGGGCGGTGACCTTTCAAACTTGATGTCTCTTTCTTTCCGTTTCTTTTTATTACGTACATGCATGTACTCGGATTTTTATGGTTAGTGGACTGTTAGGTGTGGTTTAGAAGTCTTCTTCAAGACTGAAGGTCTGGGAGTCTTTGGCAGTCGGCCATGACCCCGGACTTCTGGTAGTCGCCTACCCTTTTCTCAAAGAAATTGGTTTTTCCCTGCAGGGAGATCATTTCCATGAAGTCGAATGGATTGGTGGCGTTGAACATTTTGGGGTAACCCAATTCGGTCAGCCAGCGGTCCGCCACAAATTCGATGTATTGCTGCATCAGTTTGGCATTCATGCCTATCAGGTCAACGGGCAAGGCTTCGGTGATGAATTCCTTTTCGATCTTTACGGCATCGCCAATGATCGTCAAACACCTGCTTCTTTGGAGAGTTTGTTTCTCAGCATGCTGTAGAGCAGGCAGGCAAACTCGCAATGCAGTCCTTCGTCGCGGCTGATCAGCTCATTGCTGAAGGTCAGGCCCGGCATCAACCCTCTTTTCTTCAGCCAGAAGATGGAACAGAAGCTGCCGCTGAAGAAAATGCCTTCCACGGCGGCAAATGCCACCAGTCTTTCGGCGAAATTGCCCTGCTCGATCCAGCGAAGAGCCCATTCAGCTTTTTTCTTTACGGCCGGGACCGTATCGATGGCATGAAAAAGTCGGGTCTTTTCCT
Organism: uncultured Chitinophagaceae bacterium; assembly: GCA_963808065.1. GTDB lineage: Bacteria > Bacteroidota > Bacteroidia > Chitinophagales > Chitinophagaceae > Flavitalea. Next base: position 782,495 of record CAWEEK010000001.1, on the reverse strand, counting down.
GGGGATCTTTGATGTAGGTATCGATCAGGAGGGCATATGTCTCCGAATGGATATTTTCCATCATGATCTGGAACCCGTAAAAACACCGGGCTTCGGGGAGCTGCACCTCGCTCATGAAATTCACCGCAAGGTTCTCATTTACGATGCCATCGCTGGCGGCGAAGAAGGCCAGGATGTGCGAAATAAAATGTCTTTCGCCGTCATTCAGGGCGGCCCAGTCTTGAAGATCGCCGCTCAGGTCGATCTCTTCTGCGGTCCAGAAACTGGCCTCGTGTTTTTTGTACATTTCCCAAACCTTGGGATAGTTGATGGGTAGGATCACGAACCGGTCCTTGTTTTCTTTCAGTAACAATTCTTCCTGGTTGCTCATGGGTCACAATGGTTTTTTGATATTTTCAGAGTTAGCGCTGCCAAAGCCAAGTCATCACTATTCTTGGGAGAATCTGGGAAACTTTGAACCGTGGAGGTGTGTACAATACTACTAAGACTGCCACTAAAAAACCCTCCGAAAAAAGTCACACAATGTTAATATCCCCGGAAAGGCTCTGCGGTTCATTGTTACATAATGTTAATATCTGCTGAAAGCCAGCCCAATTCAGCATTTTGCGGTGGAAAAATAGGAGGGTAAAATTTTCTACACCGTTTGGGGCTTGTAATTTGCACTTGTTAAATACCGGCCGAGGGGGAGCCGGGGACTGAAACTATATGGAGGAGCAGAAACTAACACCTGAGAAAAATCTTAAGGGAAGGAAGATTGTACGGATAATAGTTCGGGTGATTGGTGCATTGATCCTATTTGTGGCTATCCTGGCCTTACTCATCATAACTCCTCCTGTCCAACGGTTTATCGTTTCCAAGGCGCAAAACTGGCTCTCTGCCAAACTCCACACCAAGGTGTCGGTCGGTCGGATCTACATTGGTTTTCCCAAGAAGCTGGTCCTTGAAAACATCTACATCGAAGACCTTAAAAAGGATACCCTGCTGGCCGCCGGGAAGGTTGACCTCAATATTGAAATGCTGAAGTTGCTCGAGGGGTCTGTGGAGATCAACCAAATAAATCTGAACGATATAACGGCAAAGGTCAGCCGAGTTCTGCCCGATACCGTTTTTAATTATCAGTTTATCATCGATGCATTTGCTTCGGACGAACCGGCAGAGCCAAAGAAAAATGACACCACCGCCACCAAGATCATTGTGGAGAATCTGGTATTTGACAACATCCGTTTAGTGTATAAAGACGTGGTCACAGGCAACGATGTAGACTTTGTGCTTGGTCACCTGGATACCAAGTTTCAGACCTTCGACCTCGACAAGATGATCTTCAATGCGCCGCGGACCACCATTTCAGGCATCCGCGCGCACGTGCATCAGACAAAGCCGCTGATCGCTGCGGTCAAAAAAATTGACACCGCGATCGTCACTGCGCCACAGAACCCGCTGCAGTTCAAATTCAAAAAATTCACACTTAAAGACAGCTATGTCGACTACAGCAGCGTGCCCGATGCTATGGTCGCCAATATTAACCTCGGGGAATTTGTGGTGGAGGCCGATAGTTTCGACCTGGTGAAGCGGAAGATCCAGCTAAAGAACGTGTTCCTGAATAAGGCCATTGCCGCCGTACAAATGGGTAAGACGGACAAACCACAAAATGTGAAGGACACTGTCCTGCTCTCCGACACTACAACCGGATGGCTGGTAAAGATCAAGACCTTCAGAATGAACAACAACAGCATCGTTTACAATAATGTTACTGTTGAGCCACAGGAGAATGGAATGGATTACAACCACATCGTGGCCAAGGGGATCAGTTTACATGCCGACAACCTGGTGTACAACAAGAATTCGGTAACAGGGGCCGTGGTCAAGGGAGAGCTATACGAAAGAAGCGGTTTCACATTGAAAACATTCAAAACTGATTTCTTTTATGGCCCGCAACAGGCCTACCTGAGAAACCTGCTGGTGCAAACGCCCGGTACCACCCTGAAGCGTTCCGCGGACCTGCATTTCGCTTCAATGGAAACCATTCAGAAAGACATTGGCAAATTGCAACTGGATGTCGATTTGAATAAGTCCAGGGTGCAGGTGAAGGACATACTCACCTTCGTTCCTTCGCTTGAAGGCAAGCCCGGATTCACCAACCCCGATGCCACTTTCTATGCAGACGGATTGGTTACCGGCAGAGTAGGAAAGATGAACATAAAAAAATTGCAGCTCTCTGCCTTTAAGAATACCAGGCTGGATCTTCGGGGAACCATTACCGGCCTTCCCGACATAAAGAAGCTCAGGGGAGACCTGGTCATCAGGAACCTCAGCAGCTCGCGGAGTGACATAGAAATGCTGGCTCCTAAAGGATCGCTGCCTTCAAATCTCACGTTACCGAACCAGTTGGCTCTTCGTGGTAGTATCGCCGGTAGTATGAATGATGTAAAGGCCGACCTCAGGCTCAACACCAGCCTCGGAACGGCCGCCGTCAAAGGCACCCTGTCGAATCCGACAGACAGCATCCGCGCGAAATACGACCTGGCCCTTGCCCTGAATGATGTGCAGCTGGGAACGATCCTGGAAAACGACACCTTGTACGGCCCTGTAACCGCCAACTTCGTTGCTACCGGTACCGGGTATACGCAAAAGGCAGCAAACGCGAAGGTTCAGGCCAAGATCGTTTCAGCGTCGTACAACAGGTACCGGTATCACGACATTGTGCTGGACGGACAGATCGCAGAACAGAAAGCAACCTATAAGGTTGTCAGCCTCGATCCGAACCTGCGGCTCAAGCTTGAAGGAAGGTCCAACCTGGCAGGGAAATACCCCACCATCGTAATGAGCGGGGGGATTGAGAGTCTGCACCTACTGCCACTACACTTTACGAAGGATACCATGATCTATAAGGGGACCATCGCCGCTGTATTCGCCAGCACAGATCCTTCAGACCTGAAAGGAAGTTTGCTGGTGACAAAGGCTATGCTGAAGGTAAACTCACAGGTTTTCCCACTGGACACCATGTCCCTGATGGCGGGCGACGAAGACGGCGGTAAGTTCATCCGCATAAACACTGAAGCATTTTCCATGGAGCTTGTCGGTAAATATGACCTGGCACAACTGGGTTCGGTGTTTCAGCAATCCATCGAGCCTTATTATGCATTGGGCGGCAACACCAAACCCGACACGCTTTCGGATTACGATTTCAGGTTCAGGGCCCAGGTACTCAGTGGGCCGTTGCTCAAGGTTATCGTTCCAACCATCGACAGCCTTGCTCCGGTTAACCTCAGCGGTCATTTTGCGTCCGGCAAACCCTGGGAAACCAATATCAGCGCCCCGTTGGTCATGATGCAGGGTAACCGCGTGGATAGCTTCAGACTACGGGCAGCACTCGGAAACGACAGCGCCATACACATTGCTGGTGGCTTCCAGCGGTTCAACAGCGGATCCACACTTAATATATTTAATACCACCCTTAATGCCACCGTCGCGCACAACGACATCAATTTTTTGGTGAACCTGAAAGACAACGGAGCGCGAGACAAATACAGGCTTGGAGGTTGGCTGCGGCAGCCGGGTAAAGGCGTTTACACCCTGGCCCTGAATCCTGACTCCCTCCTCCTGAACTACGACAAGTGGGTGATCGCAAGCGAGAACAGGATCAGGGTCGACAGCAATGACATCAATATCCGGAATTTCACGATCAGTAATCAGGGTCAGCAACTGGCGATCAATAGTGCTTCAGACTCGGCGAATGCGCCCATGCAGATTAGCTTCGGAAATTTCAGGATCGGCACCATCACCGCCTTTGCCAAACAGGATTCCGCGCTGGCCGATGGAACCATCAATGGGAAGGTAGTGGTAAATAATATTCAGAAGCAACCCACATTCACCAGCGACCTGAATGTAGCCAACCTTTCGTTCAGGAAGGACACCGTCGGCAATCTTTCGATGAAGGTGAATAATACCGAAAAGAATATTTTCAATGCCGACATCAACCTCACAGGCAAAGGAAACGACATCGCTATTACAGGCGACTATGAAGTGAAGCCCGCGAACCAGAGTCTGATCGACCTGTCGATGCAGATCCGTAAACTGCAAATGAAATCGGTTGAAGCATTTTCCGCTGGTGCCATATCCAGGGCCACCGGTTTTATCACCGGCAATTTCGATGTCGATGGCACCTTTGAAAAACCGAATGTCGAAGGACAACTCGTGTTCAATCAAACGGGATTCAGTCCAACCCTCCTCGGCAGTTACTTCACCATCGACAAGGAGAAGATCGCAATCAACAACAAAGGCATCAGTTTCGATTCATTCAGTATCCGTGATTCTGCGAAGAATGAGTTGAATATAGATGGCGAAGTGTTAACAGACAATCTTACCGATTACAAACTCAACCTCGATGTGACAGCGGATAATTTCCAGGCGCTGAACAGCAGCAAGGGGAAAGGCAAATTATTCTGGGGGCAATTCTATTTCGACACCGATCTGCACGTAACGGGTTCACCGACGAGCCCGAAGATTGACGGAGACCTGGTGGTGAATGACAATACCAAACTCACCGTTGTATTGCCACAGGACGAACCCGGAGTGGAAGACAGGGCCGGGGTAATCCGTTTTGTGGACATGGATTCAATGAGAATGGATACTTCATTCAACGTTGCGCTGGCGGATTCACTGGCGAAAACAGACGTGACGGGCATGGACGTAGCCGTGAATATAGAAATCAAAAAAGAGGCAGAACTGACGCTGATAGTGGACGAAGGCAACGGAGATTTCCTGAGGATGAAGGGAGCAGCGCAACTCACCGGTGGGGTTGACCCCAGTGGAAAAACCACCCTGGCCGGATCCTACGAGATTGATGAAGGAGCTTACGAGCTTTCGGTCAATCTTCTGAAAAGGCGTTTTGACATACAGAAAGGCAGCAAGATCGTCTGGCTGGGTGAACCAACCAAGGCCAATGTGAATCTTACCGCATTGTATAATGCCAGTACAGCACCGCTGACACTTGTGGAAAGTCAGTTGCCCAACGGACAAAATAAAAACTTATACAAGCAAAAACTACCATTCCAGGTAAACCTCATCCTGACTGGTGAGCTCATGAAACCCACGATCAATTTCGACCTCCTGTTGCCCGAACAGCAGAAAGTAGTGGTGTCGGGTCAGGTTATTGAAATGGTGAACAGCAGGCTCGCGCAATTGCGCGCCGAACCCTCAGAACTGAACAAACAGGTCTTCGCTCTGTTGCTGCTGAACCGCTTCATCACCGAGAATCCTTTTGCCAGCAGCGGAGACGCCTTCAGTCCAGAGTCGGCAGCCCGACAGAGTGTGAGCAAGATCCTCACCGAGCAACTCAACAACCTGGCCGCTGACCTCATCAATGGGGTGAGCCTGAACTTTGATCTTGAATCCTCCGATGACTACACTACAGGAAGCCGGGAAAACAGGACAGACCTGAATGTGTCCCTGTCGAAAGATTTATTGAACGACAGGCTGAAGGTAACCGTAGGCAGCAATTTTGAACTGGAAGGTCCACAGAACAGCAATCAGAAACAGAGTAATATCGCACCCAATGTTGCCCTCGATTATATGCTCAGTAAGGATGGCCGTTACATGTTGCGTGCTTATCGCAAGAATGAGTATGAAGGACTGCTCGACGGCTACATCATTGAAACGGGCCTGAACTTTATTCTCACTTTCGATTACAATCGGGTGCGGGAATTATTTCACAGCCCTGTTGAGAAGAAGAAAAATGTGAAATCGAAATCAAAAAAAACTGAAACGGCTCCCGTCGACACCAGGAAGGCGGGTTTGTGATCATAAGCGTGGAAAACCAGTAAAATGAGTATGGAGAAAATCGTTCTGTTCCTCTTTTTTGCCGCCATCGGTTTGGGTGTGGTCTCCTGCAGCAACACCAAATATCTGCCGGCTAACGAGGCACTGTATACCGGCGCCAAGATCAAGATTGAATCTCCACAACTGCCAAAAAAGAAAAAGAAAGTTCTCAATGCCGAACTCGAAGATCTTACCCGACCCATCCCCAACAAGAGCATATTGGGATTAAGGCCAAAGCTCTGGTTTTGGAATATCGGGGGTACGCCAAAGAAAAAATTCTCCGTAAAACGTCTGATCAAAAATATGGGTGAGCCCCCGGTTCTGGCCAGCGACGTCGACCTGGAAAAGAATAGCCTCATACTCCAGAGTTTCCTGGAAAACAAAGGCTTCTTCCGTTCAAGCGTTAGTGGAGACACTATTATCAAGTCGAAAAGGGCAACCGCGGTTTATTCGGTCAAAACCAATACACAATACACGATCAACCAGGTCGTCTTTCAAAAGGACACCAGTATAGAAATCATAGCGGCCATCAACCGGCTGAAGAGGAGAACCTTTCTCGTGAAGGGAAAACCTTTCGATCTCGACATGATCAAGGGTGAAAGGGATCGTATTGATGCCAGGCTGAAGCAACGAGGATATTACTATTTTAATCCCGATGATATTCTGATCGATGTGGACAGTACGATCGGCAATCACCAGGTTGATCTTTATGTCAATCTCAAACCACAGACACCCAAGCGGGCGAGGAATCACTACCGCATAAATGAAGTGGTCATTTATCCTACTTACAGTCTGACGGAATCCGGTGATGACACCACCCGCAAGTATGCTGAAAAGTACCGGGACTACATAGTTATTGACTCATCAAAAATGTATAAGCCGAAATTATTCCAGCAGGCTATGCAGTTCAGTCCCGGTGACCTCTATAACCGTAATGAACACAATGCGACGCTTAATCGTCTGATCAACCTGGGCATATTCAAATTTGTGAAGAACAGGTTTGAACCGGTTAAGGATAGCGACAGCCTGCTGAACGCCTATTACTACCTCACTCCCATGCCAAAAAAATCACTGAGGATGGAAGTGGGCGGAACCACAAAATCGAACAACCTCGCCGGTTCGGAACTGACGGTAGGCTTTACAAACAGAAATGCCTTCCGCGGCGGTGAAATTTTATCCGTAAATGTGTCGGGAGGGTTTGAAGTGCAGTACAGTGGGCAATACAAGGGCTACAATACTTATCGCCTGGGAGCGGAGGGCAACCTGACCATACCCAGGTTTGTGGTTCCGCTGGTGTATGTGAATCCGCGTGGCGGGTTTGTGCCACGTACCAATATCCAGGCGGGCTACGAGGTGCTGACAAAACAAAAATTGTACACACTGAATTCTTTACGCGCGGCCTATGGATATATCTGGAAAGAGACCGCCAAGAAGGAACATACTTTTTATCCAATTAGCGTACAGTATGTGCAACCGGTAAATATTACTGACCTCTATAAGGCCAGTATAGTCGACAACCCCACACTGGCCAAGGTCGTCGACACCCAGTTTATTCTGGGGGCAACTTACAATTACCTGTTGACCGACGTCGAAAGACGGGGTTCCGACAATGGATTTTACTTCAACGGGCTGCTTGACATCTCGGGCAATATTGCCGGACTGGTGAAAAGGAATGTGATCAAAGGCGGGGACACGGCAAGGTTATTCGGCGCCCCGTTTTCGCAATACCTGAAAACAGAATTCGACTTCAGGTATTACCGGAAACTTTCGCAAAAGAACAGCTGGGCCAACCGGATCATACTTGGTGTTGGCTTCCCATATGGAAACTCGAAAGAGCTTCCCTTCATTAAGCAGTTTTTTGTGGGTGGGAACAATAGCCTTAGGGCATTCAGGAGCCGGTCACTGGGACCTGGAACCTACAAGGGATTTGGGGACGACGGCTTTTTCCCCGACCAGTCGGGAGACATCAAACTGGAAATCAATTCCGAATTGCGGTTCAACATTGCCGGGCCGGTATACGGAGCAATGTTTGTCGATGCCGGTAACATCTGGTTGTACCGGGAAAATGCGTACAAGCCCGGTGCGAAGTTCAGCAGTAGTTTTTTGAAAGAGCTCGCTGCAGGCACAGGTCTCGGTCTGCGGATCGACATATCCATACTGGTACTTCGCCTGGATGTCGCGTTCCCAATACGCAAACCCTGGTTGCCAGAAGAAGACAGATGGGTGATAAATGACATCAAGTTCGGGTCGAGTTCCTGGAGAAAAGAGAACCTGATTTTCAACCTGGGTATTGGCTATCCCTTCTGATGAATTGATTCTACATAGCTGGTTATTAAGGAGCTATTTCCCGCAAAGTATCCCGGGCACATAATTTTCATCATTCCTTATGGTCATTATATTATTCACATGATTAAAACTACAATCATGGCAGACAACACCAACCAAAGTAACCGTCCGGGCGGATCCGATCAGGGTCGCACAGGAAACCAGGGAGGCTCAGGTCAGGATCAGAAAGCCGGGATGGGCAACCAGGGCCAACAAGGTCCCGGAGCTGGCAACAAGGGCATGCCCGGTCAGCAGCAGTCAGGCAGTGACATGGACCAAACTGGTCAGGAAAGCAGCCGGGCCAATCCTAATTTGGGCAAAAATTCCGGTAACGATGCGGGCAAACGTGCCAACACATCATCAGATGAAGATGAAAATCCATCCACCTCAAAAGGTAAGATGTCGGGGGATTCTGACATGGATGCAGACAGGTAAGATTGCGCCATCAAGGCATTTAACAAAAAAGCCCTTTAGCGAAGCAGCTAAGGGGCTTTTTAGTTTTACACGAGATTTCACGTATAGGCGCAAGGCCGGCCCGAAGGCCGGACGCAAAGTCGCGAAGGAGACTTGTATTTCTTTGCGTCTGCCGAAGGCAGATTTGCGTCTTTGCGTGAAACCTTCTTCGCCTTTGCGTGAAATCCTTTTTTCGCCAAATTATTTCTTAAAGATCTCTTCCGTAGCAGCTTTCAAAAATATTCGCTTCGGCAGGTGCCGGATCAAACGCAGGTCTTCAGAAACACTGCTTTTGTTCTCCAGGAATTTCATCACCGCATGCATGTTATTCTTCGACATCAGCCTGTCGAACACGTCTTCACCCTTCATCTTCTTTTTTGCCAGGATGTTCAGCAGGACAGCATCATAAAAGTCGAATCGCTTTTTTGACGGTTCGGGCTTCACGAAAGGCTCGCCCCTATCCAGCAGCGCCCTCACAATTTTTTCGGTCTGTTCCTGGATGAACTGAAAGGTATACCCGCTCGAAGCCTTGGTCTGGCCTCCGGCAATGCCGAGATTGACAAGGTTATTGTGTGAATGCTGGAAAGGATAAGTGGTCATTGGAATACTTCCAAATTCTTTTTCAACTATGGAATACTCCTTTAGTTTCAGGATGTCCCGGCAATAAGTCTCAAGACCCCTGGCGTACAGTGTTTCATCGATCAGCTGTTCCGAGAATATTGTGTATTCAACAAGTGCTTCAAAGGCAGATAACGGCATTACATACACGAAGGTTGTTCCATGTTGCTGAGATGTACGGAAATCCATCAATGTCGCTTCCCCTGGAACGAAAACAGGTGAAGGAACGGAAATCACCCAGCCGGTGAAATGCTGCAGCAGGTAGTGATGATTCCCAGAGAGCAATGCATTCTGGAAGAGGATGCTGTTGAAAACATAGTCAGCATAAAGCTTTTCTCCATTCATGACAATACCTGTTTCATTTTCATAACTGAAACATTCCTGCACCTCTCCATAACGGACCGTGATGTTGGGCTGCGCCCTGATTGAGGCAAAGCAATAATTGTAGAAGTCGATGCCGCGGATCAGTTTGTAGGTATATGGCTTGATGTCGTGCAGCCTGGATTGGGTATGACTGTGGAACCATAGCTGCTGCCACTCCCTGAACACGATCGGCTCGAAGAAGCCCGGCCCTTTTTCCCAAAAGCACCAGGTGCGGTCGTTTTTGATTTTGGGGTGATCGTTGACCAGCAGGATTGACTTATCACTGAACTGTTGGGAATGGATCATTCGCATCAGCAGGGTGAGACCTGCAGCACCAGCACCGCTTATGATGTAGTCGTATCGGACCATTTTATGTGTTGGGCGATCTTGTCTCGTTTTATTTTAGCTCGGTATTTTTTATGCACCCAGAGCATGCCGAAGGATTCACCATCATGCCTGTCGAGGTGTTTGTGGTGCATCTTGTGCGCCCAGCGGATTGCACGAATATAAGAATTGTTGGAGCGGGTGAACCATTTCAATCGCTGGTGGATGATCACGTCGTGAACGATGAAATATGCGAAGCCATAGGCCATCACCCCAAACCCCACTGCCTGTAGCCAATAGATTTTTTCAATGGTGCCGTAGAGCAGCATCAGGAAGCAGGGCACGGCGAAGATGAGGAAGAAGGCATCGTTCTTTTCCAAAGTGCTGTCTCGTTTTTGGTGATGGTCTTCATGGAGATACCAGAGAAATCCATGCATCACAAATTTGTGTGTCAGCCAGGTGATGAGTTCCATTACCAGGAAGGTTACCACGATTAAACCCGAATATAAAAGCCAATGCATAATTAATCTCTTTGAACAGCAGTAGCGTTTCGTTTTTCGAATTTCTCCTCAGCCCAGTCGCGGATCAGCGGGAAGGCAAGGTGGAACCATGAACTGTATTTATTCGGGAAGGACTCAAGAGACGAGGCGATCTCGCTGAGATCCTGGAAGCAAACGTCCTTTACTTCCGCGCGGTTCAGATCAATTTTTCCATCATAGATTCCCACGTACACGTGGTCGAATTCGTGTTCCGTCAAACCATTTTCATATTCCGAACGATAAGTGAAGTCGAATACCTTTTCCAGCGGCGTAGTGAATCCCAGTTCTTCTTTCAATCGTCTCGAGGCTGCCTTCTCGGTAATTTCGCCGGGGCTGGGATGGCTGCAGCAGGCATTGGTCCAGAGTCCCGCGCTGTGGTACTTGTTATCCGCTCTCTGTTGCAAAAGCATCTGTCCTCTTGGGGTAAAAATGAAAACACTGAAGGCACGGTGCAGCAGGGCCCTGCGGTGCGCCTCCATTTTCTCCATCGTTCCAATGGGTTCATCTGCTGCATTTACCAATATCACGTCCTGATTCAACATGTAAAATCCTCAGATTAAATTTAGCTGGTTCTTTAGTTTGGCCCGCATCACGATCATCGCTTTCACGTAATCAGGAATTCGGATCCTTTGTTTTAGTATCCTTGAGGCCTGCACCTGCTGGATGCGGGTGAACAGGCACCAATAATATTTGTAGGCAACATACACGCCAAATCTGGCTTTCCAGGGCAGGCTCATAAGCCCCTCAAAGGCCTGATCGAAATCTTTTTCAATGTCCTCCTCGATGCGGAGTTTCATCTCGGGATCAAAGTTCCTGAAGTCCACTCCCGGAAAATAGGTTCTTGAAAGACCATGGAAATCGGCGTTGATGTCGCGCAGAAAGTTCACTTTCTGAAAAGCCGCTCCCAGCGCTCGCGCAGGAGACTGTAGTTTGTTAAACTGCTCGCTATTCCCATCACAGAAAACGTGCAGGCACATCAGTCCTACCACTTCCGCGCTGCCGTAAATGTACTCATTATATCCCTGCTCATCATAGGATCTGTTGTGCAGGTCCATCTCCATGCTTTTGAAGAAGGACAGGATCAGATCATGACTGATCTGGTATTGATTTACGGTCAGCTGGAAGCTATTGAGTATCGGGTTGAGGCTGATCCCTCTTTTTATCGATTTGAAGGTTTCAGATCTGAACTCGTCCAGCATTTGTTTTTTATCAAAATCATGGAAGCTGTCTACGATCTCGTCCGCAAATCGCACAAAGCCATAGATATTATAAACGGGTTCTCTCAGATCCGGGTGAAGCAGCCGGATGGCAGACGCGAATGAGGTGCTGTACTTCTGTGTAGTTAGTTTACTGCAATGCTGGCTGAGGAGATGAAATGTTTGCAGGTTCATGATATCGGGTTTGGATGGTTGGTTGCGACCAGCCGGGCAACAATTTCGCCGCTGATCAGACTGGGTGGCACCCCGGGGCCGGGAACTGTCAACTGTCCTGTGTAATATAAGTTGTTTATTTTACTGCTCCGGCATTTAGGCTTGAGCAGGGCTGTTTGTTTTAGTGTGTTGGCCAGGCCATAAGCGTTGCCTTTGAATGAGTTGTAATCCATAAAAAAATCCGAGCTGCTGTAAGATCGGTTGTAGATGATATGATCACGGATCGACTCACCGGTATGGCGTTCGAGGCGGTCGATGATCATGTTGAAATATTTTGTTTTAAGGATTTCGTCATCCCCCTTCAGGCCCGAGGCGACCGGGATGAGGAAGAAGAGATTTTCGCAACCTTCCGGTGCGGCCTGGGGGTCGGACAATGAATTAACGCATAGATAAAACAAAGGTTCACCGGGCCATGCATGAATTGAATAGATCTCGTCCGCATGTTTTGCAAAAGAGGTGTCGAAGAAGAGGTTGTGGTGACGGACATGGTTCAGTTTCTTATTGATCCCCACATAATAGATCAGGCAGGAAGGCGCCATCTGGCGGCTGTTCCAGTAAACAGGAGAATATTCCCTGGCCTCCGGGGGCAGCAGCTGTTGTTCGACATGGTGGTAGTCGGCTCCTGCGATCAGCAGATCCGGCAGAAAAGTAGACGCAGTGGTGATTATCTTCTCAATCTTCTTTCCCTCTACCTTAAGCGAAGTCACCGCTTCATTAAAGCGAAACTGGACGCCCAGTTCGAGAGCCAGGCTGTACATGGCTTCCACCACGCTGTACATGCCACCAGAAGGGTACCAGGTTCCACCGCAGATGTCCGCATAATTCATGAGACTGTAGAGTGCGGGTGTTTTATCAGGGAGCGCGCCGAGAAAGAGTACGGGGAATTCCATCAGCTGGCGGATCCTGGGATCTTTGAAATGCTGGCCAACATGGTTTTTTATCGAGGAAAAGACATCCATGCGGAACAGTCCTTTGAGAAAATCCATGTCGGCAAATTCAAGCACGGAAACACCGGGTTTGAATACCAGTTTGCCCATGCCGGTTTTGTATTTGAATTCCGCTTCTTTGAGGTATACATCCAGTTGGTTGCCGGCCCCGGGTTCCCAGGAATCGAAAAGTTGTTTGAGCTGGTTGATGTTTGCCGGGATGTCTGTGAAACTGTCTCGCCAGAATATGCGGTAGGAAGGATCAAGGCGTTGGAGGGAATAGAAGTCAGCGGTGGTTTTGCCGAAGGCCTCGAAGAACTTCTCGAAGACGTCGGGCATCCAGTACCAGCTTGGGCCCATGTCGAAGGTAAACCCGTCCGCTTTAAGTTGCCTGGCCCTGCCGCCGGGGCCATCGTTTTTTTCGAGTACGGTGACCTTCCAGCCGGCTTTGGCCAGGAAGCATGCCGCGGCCATTCCTGCGAAACCACTGCCTATGATGTATGCCTTATTCAATGAGGTTAGTTTCTTTCGACAGTGGTTTTAAGGATTTTTCGTGCGAAGTGGATCCGGCTCTTGATTGTTCCGAGGGGCTCTTTGAGCATCCCGGCGATCTCATGGTATCTGAATCCTTCGAAGTAAAGTAGGAAGGGGTTTCTGAATAATTCCGGGAGATCGTAGATGGCTTTGTTGATGTCTTTCACCTGCAGGGTGGAGTAGGTTGGATTGCCGTGGTGCTGGTTTTCGGGAAGGTAGTCGAGGACGAGTTCATAGGGGCTGATGTCGACCACTGCGCGTTGTTTACGTTGGCGGCGGTAGTTGTTGATGAAGATGTTGCGCATGATGGTGTAGAGCCATGCGCGGATATTTGTGCCGTTGTGGTATTTATCGCGGTTCGCCAGGGCGCGGTAGAGGGTTTCCTGGAAGAGGTCCCTGGCTACTTCGGTGTCGCGGGTCAGGGTGACGGCAAAGGGTTTTAGAAATTCCGAATTATCGAGAAGAATGTTATCAAATTCCGGCTGGCTCATGCAGATCTTTGTTTAATTTATGACAATATTCTTTAAACAAAGTTCATGCCTGCGGAATTCTTCAGGGTTGTTGAGCGATTGAGTTTGATGACCGGGAAATATTAAACAGAACGGGCGGAATGGGGAATGGAATTACCAAAAGGATTATCGTGGAAAGAATTTCACGCAAAGCAAAACAAAGCCTGCCCTTCGGGCAGGACGCAAAGTCGCAGATGATGCTTTCGTGCGTCTTGGCGCACACCTGCCGCAGGCAGGGCTTGGCGTATTCTTGGCGTGAAATCGGGTAATGATTTTACGCGCCAATCAACTGTTCCAGCACCTCATCCAAGCTTCTTTTCACGATGATGCCAACTGGCAATTTCTTGTGGTAGTTCTGGGCGATCACTCCCGAGATGACGATGGGCGTGGGGGGCACGTGTGTGCGGATGGTGCCGAAGTATTTTTCAAGGTTGAAACGTGCGGGCAGGCTGGTAAGATGGGAGTAGGCGAAGTCGGGTTTTTTTATTCTGCAGAGGAATTCGAGGTCTTCGGCAGGCAGGTCGGCGCCGGCATAGATCACATTGGCTCCGCGTGTCTTGAGCAGGTAGTGAACATAGAGCAATCCGACTTCGTGGTGTTCATCCTCGGGAAGGAAGAGCAGGATGGTCCTGTTAATAGGGGCGGAGCTCACGGCATTTTCGATGCCCATGATCAGTTTCTGGCGGATGATGTTCGATACCAGGTGTTCCTGTGCCACCTTCACGTGGTCGGTGACCCAGAGTATGCCCACTCTTTTGAGGAAGGGGAAGACCAGGTTGCTAATGGTCTTGTCGATGCCGTTGATGAGGATGTATTGATCAAGCGTTTTGGTGAAGGTGGTCGTGTCCATGTCCACCATAAAGTGGAGCAGGTCATTGACGATTCTTTCCTGTTGTGCATCAGCGTGAGCAAGGCTGAGCAGCTTTTCGCGCATGACGTCGGGGGTCATTTTGTCGATGTGCGAGATCTTGAATCCGTACTTGTTGAGGAGTGCGATGTTCAGGAGGATCTTTAGCTCTTCGTTTCGGTAGTGCCTGATGTTGGTGTCGGTACGCTGGGGTTTCAGGAAGGAATAGCGTTGCTCCCAGATCCGGATCGTATGGGCCTTGATGCCGGACAGATTTTCGAGGTCCTTGATGGTGAAAGCATTCATACCTCAGGTATTACAAGCGGGAATGCCAAAAGTTCGGAGAAAAATAAAGAGAAGGGAAATATTGCCTGCAAACTATGGCAGTCGCTGACTCAGAGCATGTGGTTCATCAATCGGCCGCTGTCCTGGAGACCCTTGATAATGTCGGTCAGTTGAGGATTGCTTTGGAGGGCCTGGAGGTGGCGGATGTGGTGGAGGTCGGTGCCGAGTAGGTCGACATAATTTTTTTTCACCAGGTATTGGGCGAGTTCCTGGGTGCTTTTGCCGTAATAGCCCGTCAGGGAGAGGAGGTTGAGCTGGAAGCGGTAGCCTGCTTCTTTCAGTTCGTCGTACATCTTACGGTCTTTAGAGTAGTAGTTGTATCGTTCGGGATGTGCGATGATTGGGTTATAGCCGGCGATTTGCAGAGCGAAGAGCTTGTCTTTGAGATCCAGGGGTGCGCTGATGAAGGAAAATTCCACGAGGACCCAGTTGTCCTGAATGGTGAGCATGTCCTCTTCGTTTTCGATGATGTCGTCGACGTGGTCGTCGAGGAAGTATTCGGCGGCGAAGCGGAAGGGGATCTTCATATTCTGGTCCTTCATTTCCTGCGCCAGTTCGAGATATGCCGGTTCGATAGTGGACTTGTCGTTCTTGTACATATCCCAAAGGATATGCGGGGTGGCGATGAATTTCTGGAATCCGAGTTCGGAAAGACCTTTGATCAGTTCAATGGATGTTTCGACGTTTGGGGATCCATCGTCGATGCCGGGAACGAGGTGGGAATGCATGTCGCTAACCAGGGTGCTGAGATCAGGCCTTTCGGGCGCTTTCTTTTTAAAGATAGAGATCATTAATACGCGTTCAGTTTGTTTTCGCTGAATCTGACTTCGTAATCTTTATATACGGAAGTGATTCCCTGCTCTAATTTAATCTTTGGTTTCCAACCAAGGGCGGATAAGCGGGAAATATCCATTAATTTTCTTGGAGTACCATCCGGTTTGCTGTGATCGAACAGCAGGTCACCCCTAAATCCGACAATATTTTTAATAAGCATGGCAAGATCCATGATGGAAATGTCTTCACCGCAACCGATGTTCACAAATTCTTTTTTATCATAATGCTGCATCAGGTAGAAACAGGCATCAGCAAAATCTTCAGTATGTAAAAACTCTCTTCGTGCAAATCCGGTGCCCCAAATGGTTACGTTGTTCTGGTTGTTGAGCTTCGCCTCGTGGAATTTTCTGATCAATGCAGGAAGTACGTGAGAATTATCCGGATGATAGGTGTCATTGGGGCCATAGAGGTTGGTCGGCATCACCGAAATAAAATTGCAGCCATACTGGTCGTGATAGGCCTCGCAGAGTTTGACACCGGCGATTTTCGCTATGGCATAGGGTTCATTGGTGGGCTCCAGCGCACCCGTCAGCAGGAATTCTTCTCTCAGGGGTTGTGGGGCCATCCTTGGATAGATACAGGAGGAGCCAAGGAAAAATAATTTTTCAACTTTATTAACATAGGAGGCGTGGATCACGTTGGCCTCGATCATCATATTGTTGTAGAGGAATTCGGCACGATAGGTGTTATTCGAAACGATGCCTCCCACTTTTGCGGCCGCGAGAAAAACGTATTTCGGTTTCTCGGTGGCGAAGAACTGGTTGACGGCTTGCTGTTCGCGGAGATCCAGTTCGGATGAGGTTCTGTATACAAGATTATTGAATCCTTCCTGTGTGAGTTTTCTTACGATGGAAGAACCCACAAGTCCAAGGTGGCCGGCAACATATATTTTATCTTGTTGTTTCATGTAATGTTGGTTACCTGCGGATAAATTGAAATATTTTCCTGATGGGTTTGAAGGGAATGGTGAAAAAATGGGGCTTGATGCCATTGATTTTCCAGGCCTGCCAGTCTTCCTTATTTGCACTGATCCTGTGTTGCAGCGTGACATTGCTCATTCCTCCTACTCTCATTTTTACCAGCACCCTGGGTAGATAGGAAACGGGGATTTTGTGAATCAGGAGCGCACGCAGCATGAATTCGTAGTCGGCGGATGAACGCAGGGAAAGATTGAACCCACCGATTCTCTTATACACTTCGCTGCGTACAAAAAAACTGGGGTGCGGGGGCATCCATCCAAAATAGAATTTTGCTCTTGAGAACATGCCGGCTTTCCAGTACCGGGTAACTTTATTCAGGTCGTCCTGTTTTACGTATTGCAGGTCGCCAAATACGGCCTCAACCTTATTATTGGCGAAGACGGCCATGACTTCATTGATCACTTTTTCGTCGAAATAAACATCGTCGGAGTTGAGGATGCCGATTACATCACCGGTGGCCAGGGCGATGCCTTTGTTCATGGCGTCGTAAATGCCATTGTCTTTTTCCGAAACCTGTTTTGCTACATGGGGAAACTGCGCCACGATGGCAAGGGTATTGTCCTTCGATTGACCGTCAACAATGATGTGTTCTATATTGGGGTAGTCCTGATCCCGTATGCTTCTGAGGGTATCTCCTACTGTTGCTGCGCTGTTGTATGTGGCGGTGATGATGGAGAATTTCATAGTCTAGGACTGCCTTGTAATAACACAATTCTGAAGCACCAGCATGTCCATTTTTGTTCGCAGGAAACAATCCAGTGCTTCTTCGGGGGTGTTTACTATTGGCTCATTCTCATTAAACGAAGTATTCAACAGAATTGGTATGCCCGTTTTCTGCCTGAAATTTTCAATAAGTCCGTAGTATCGGGGTGAGACCTCTTTGTCGACAGTCTGCAGTCTACCCGTGCCATCGACATGGGTAACTGCGGGGATCAGCGCCCGTTTTTCCGGGCGTATCGGGAAGACCTTCTCCATGAAAGGCACATCGTCTGTCACTTCAAAGTATTCTGAAACATATTCTTTTAATATAGATGGCGCGAAGGGGCGGAAACTTTCCCTTCGTTTGACTTTATGGTTCAACAGGTCCTTGGCATCCGAACGTCGAGGATCGGCAATGATCGAACGCCCGCCCAGTGCCCGAGGGCCGAATTCTGCCCGACCATTGAACCAGCCTACCACTCCTGAATCGATTATTTGATCGGCGACGATGTCAAATAATTCCTTGTCTGCATATTTCCGGCACTGAATGCCTTTGTTATGCAGGAAGGATTCGATCTCTTCGTTTGAGAATTGACTACCCGTAAATGCTGTGGGCGAGAATGTGGTCCTTTCTTTATTCAGCACCTGGTGATAGTGATAGAGAGCGGCACCCATGGCAATCCCGGCATCGTGGCCTGCCGATGGAATGAATATTTTTTTGAATTTGGTGTTTCTTGTCAGTTTGCCATTGGCCACCGAGTTTTGCGCCACGCCGCCCGCAATACAAACCTGGTCCAGACCTGTTTTTTTGTGTAAGGCGGAGAGCAGGTGATAAATCAACTCCTCAGTCAGCCGTTGAACGGAAGCAGCGAGGTCTTTATGGAACTGGGTAAGCTCATCGCCGGATTTGCGGGCAGGACCGAAAACAGAAACCAATTGTTCGGAGAAGAGCTCTGACACTACTGGTATATGGTCGTCGCCATATGAAATGATATTCTGCCTCGCGATATTAAAATATTTTAGGTTAAGTTTAAAAAACCCATCGTCGGTGAGTTGAAGAATGTCTTTGAGCTTGTCCACAAACAGGGGTGTGCCATATGGGGCCAGTCCCATGACCTTATATTCATCTCCATAGTGAGGGAAGCCAAGGAACTGGGTGAGGGATGAATAGAACAGTCCCGCAGAGTGAGGGAAATCCAATGAACCGAGGACTTTAAAAGAGTTACCTGATCCTTTCCCTGTCATCGTGGTTGAGAAGTCGCCGGAACCGTCGATAGACAGCAGGGCTGATTCCGGAAAGGGGGAAGCAAAAAAAGCCGAGGCCAGGTGGCTGCGGTGGTGTTCGATCTGGTGAATCTTTCTCTTTATGACTTTCGGATCGGCGCCAGGATCGATTTTTACAAACTCCTCTTCCAGTGATGATACATGGATGGCATTCTTAGCACGTTGTGAAGCCGCCCTGAACAAACCCTTTGGATTGCTGAGGAAATAGAATATTTTTCTATGCAACTTGGCCAGCGGATCTCTACCGATGGCGATGTGGTCAACCTGATCGAGGGATATACCGGCTTCGTTTAGGCAGAATTTTACGGCCAGGTCCGGGAATCCGGCCCAATGTTTGACCCTGCGGAACCGCTCTTCTTCAGTAGCCGCGATCAACTGACCATCCTGAAATATGGCCGCAGAAGAGTCGGCGTGATATGCGTTAAGGCCTAGGGTATACATGGGAAGTTAAAACTGAAAATAGATGAATTGGGAACTACCTAGTCCTCCCGGAAGTTTGCATTCGAAGTAATGCCAATTGTTGAAAGATATCCTCATTCCTGAATTGTAGAATTCAACAAGTCCTTATATAATTGAATTTGTCTAACTGCAATAAAATCTAAAGAAAACTGTGACGCCACAAAGTGACGGGCTCGCTGTCGATTTGATTCAATGACATCTTTGTCTATCTCAGTACTTAACAATAAGCTATGTCGAATCTTTTCTACGTCGGGTTCAGTTTGAATACCGAATTTTTGCTGAAATATTTGTGGAAAATTACAGCCAGATGATACTAACAGAGTTAATCCATATGACATTGCTTCGAGAATAGATGTGGGGAAGCCCTCTGAGTGAGAAGGAAGTACAAAGAAAGTGGATTCTTCCAAAAGCCTTGCTTTCTCCTTCCCAAATATCGGTCCCACATAATGGATATTGCTGTTTGGGGATATTCTTGCCTTCAAATTAGAAAGTTCTCCATCATCGGGCCCTGCGATAACAAGTCTATAGCGCATATCATTATTTACTACAGACTTCTTCCACCCATCAACCAATTCAAGAATCCCTTTCTTTTTATGTAATCGACCTAGAAAAAGATACTGGATAAGCTCAGTTTGTTTGTGCGATTGAAATGAGTTGAGTTTGATCCCGTTAGGAATTGTTTCGATTCGCTGAGAAATGAAGAGGGCCTTTAGGTTGTGCATTTCATTTTCACTTACAGCCCTAATTGCACTAGCAGTTCGAGCGCTAGGCTTCTCTATGAATTTGAAATAGGTTTTTTTCTTGAATGATTTCTGTTTCAAAGCCCAAGGCTCAAGCATACCATGAGGAGTGTAAATCCATTTGAATCCATTTCTTTGAAATGCCCTGCCCCATCTGGTACAATAGCTCCAGCAGCCATGCGTAACGATTAAATCCCGATCCTTTTTGAGGTCTCTGTCCTTGATAATGCCGTCAATTTCAGATAACCTCTGGCTGCGAAGCTGATAAAGTTGCACCGGCAAATCGACTGTCGGTGGTTTAGAATCTGGAAACCAGAGCTCACTAAACCAAAATCTATCACACAATTCTTGAGTAGTGGAAATTGCGGCGTTCCAGACCCCGGAATTGGTAGACATTACATTATCCACAATATTAATTACTCTTCCTTGCATAGAGGGCTATATGGCCGGCGTTCTTGAATGGATTAATCCCCTTTTGCCCCTGCAAGTTAAAAAAGTAAATTTCAGAACATACTGTCTTTAAGAGGGAATAATTATCAAAAACCGAGTAAGAATATGAAAGCCCATCGGTTTCGGACACACGAAATCCTCGCCCTCCTGTTTTAAAATAGTCGAACAATTTCCAAACGCCAAGTAAATTGAGCAACCATTTCATCATTTTTAAAGGTAAGGGACCCTGGCCAAAATTGTTTGAATCAGAAATGAATATCCCCTGTTTCGATACCCGTATCATCTCCCGCAACATTTTTTCAGGATACTTAACATGATGGAGTACGCCAAATTCGGAAACTATATCAAAAGAATTGTCTGGAAACGGTATTGAAGTACCATCCCCCGCTATTAGATCATTTCTCGAAATTCCTTTGGAGTAAGCAATCTCGCGTAGGCTGTCAACAGGTTCTAAGCCGCTGATTTGAATGTGACCAAACTTTTGGGAAACAAATTTCATTACTCTTCCTGTACCAGCACCAACATCAAGCATCGACTTGCTTGCATTCATTTCCAATACCGCACTCAAAAAGAACAGCGAAATATCATGCTCGGAGTCCTGACCTGAAGTATGATAGTCATCATATTGCGCGGCCGAATTCCTGTAATACTCTTGCTGAATTTTCTCAGGGTCCATCATGTCTTAATTGCTTTTAAAGGAATGGAAACACGCGACTCAGATTTGATAAAATACCGCAAAATAAATAATGGTATTGAGAGATAAACAGCGTGATCGATTGCTTGAGGTAGATAAGCTCGGGTGATCCACTGGAACGACGTCATGGCAACAACTATGTACATCATCATTTGAATCCTATCATTAAGATTCAATTTCATTTTGAGCCTCGCCAATAACACACCCCAAAGAAAATGAAATAGAATAATCCCAAACCACCCAAATGCAATATAAAAGCATGCGCAACTCAAAATCGCTTCACCGCTTACCTTACTCCACCATGCGTCATATGCTATAAATTGAACTTTACTCTGAGGAGGAGGATAGAATTCGTCCTTGTCGGGATAAACAACCCGAGGAATCATCCGAACAAAAATGTATGCAAACATTGAAGCTCCATAATCGTGGGTGACAACTTTATTTGGGTTGTCATAGGCTTTATAAATAGCCATGTCCGCAAGCGAGCCTCTTGTTTGTTCAAAATAATTAGAGTAGTCAAAATCTGAAGGGTCAAAGTTCAATTGTGAATACTCTTTTTGAATTAGTAAAAAGCGGTTTTCCGTAATCAGCATAATAAAATAGAAGAAGATCAACATACTAACAATTCCCACGACAACCGCCCGGGTTTGCAACCTGTGAAAATACAGATAAGCGAATGCCAGACCAAACAACGTGAGGAGGATTCGGTATCTGAAACCCAAAAGCGAAAAAAGGAAAAAGGAAAATATGATACCGACAATCAATATTCTCTTATTAGCGCCATAGATGTAACCCATAATTATCAGTGTAATCAGAGAGTCCGCAAAGTTTTGAAGAAAATAAGTTTCTCCCCTTGCTCCCAAACCAAGTGTTTCATCTCCAAGAAACAGATTCCCAATATCTATTCCACTGATGGCCATGTTGATAAGCACCATGCTATAAATAATACAAAAGAGAATTATGATGTAACGCCTGACCTTGGGGGTGGGTGGTTTTGCAAGTTTTGGAATTTCAACCGCCTTTGTTTTTTTGTTAACCAGCCAGTAGCCTGGTAGAAAGAAGAGCATACCCAGCAGTGGAAAGAAAACTCCTAAACCATAATAGCCCGATATATCCGTACCAATGATTATTCTCTTTTCGGTAAGATAAAAGAACAATGGGCTGAGTAGGTAATACTGAATGCTGATGATGAGTGTGAACATATAAGGAAGATGCTGGTTCCACCCTCCCCTTTTTATGCCTAACGCAACTCCGATGGCTAAAACAACCGCCAATAGGAAAAACAGCAGCAATACATGCTCATTAGTCAACTCCGAGAACTGCATAAACTTTACTTGCGTTATAGGTGGAAGATATGTCTCGTCTTAATGCAAAAACATTGCGCTTAAGGGAGTTGCGCAGCGATTCATCATCGGCTACCCGCCTCATCGCCTCAGCGAACTCTTGAATGTCGCCGGGATTGCAAATTAAAGCACTTTGATCATGGACTAATAGGTCCGCGGCAGCGCCGACTTTATTGCTGCAAATGATTGGTAGCCCGGCTGCGATCGCCTCATTGATGACCAGTCCCCAGCCATCATACCAACTTCCAAAGACAAAAGAATCAGCGAGAAGAAAATAATACGGGACATCCTCTTTTTCGATGAAGCCCGGAAAATGGATAATTGATTTTCCGTTTGCAAAATTCATGAGCTTCTGTTTGTCCTCTCCGTCGCCCAGGATCAACAAGACTGAATCCGACCTATCAAGTTTCTGAAACGCCATTATAATAGTATCTATTCCTTTCCTGGGAATTAGAGAACCAGAAGTCAGGAAGATAAATTCTCCAAAAGGGGCATACCTGTTTTTTAGTTGGGTCAATTTCTTCCTATCAATTTTCTCGTATGAAAATGGACTTAGATCAATATTATAGGGAACATTCAATATCGGCTTTCTATATCCATATTGTTTGTAAGAATCGACGGCTTTGCTGCCCACGGCAAGGATACCATTTGTTAATCCGCTCACGGGAAACAGAAGGATTTTTTTAACAATAAACTTTAGCTTGCTAATTACCGGGAAAATAGCTTCTCCGTAGAAATAGGTTTTTTTTCCCCTTAACGTTAAAATTAAAAGTGCAATGATTATGTTGGGAATCCAATATGTGCCGTTTACTATTACGCAATCACTTTGCTCCCGGAAAGCAATTCTCATTATCTGGTTGCTGAAGTGGAAAGAGGGCACTTTTTTTTGAAGCTGCCTTGCAAGCCAATTGTCGGCCAACAACTCCGTTTGGTACTTTTCGCTTTCTACCGGTAGTGTCCATTGCCGATTATTTTCCCTGTTTGAAAAATAGACAACTTTCAACATAACGATTTCACTCAGGCTATCAAAGAAGTCCAATTGATAAGGGGTGGGCATATTTGTGTATACGGACAATTTTTTTCGGGTCATAAGTCTGCCAGAAAATATTTTGTTCTTTCCCTATTAGCGGCCCATGTGTACTCCAGTGCTTTATTTCGGGCATTTAGCCTCAATTGCTGAAATTCGTCCTTATTTAAATTCAATAATTGGTGGATGGCGCTAACAATAGCTGCTGAATCCCGAATAGGTACAAGATATCCTGTTTTGCCCTCTGTTATCAGCTCGTCAGCACTCGTATTAGGCGTTGTGATCACGGGCAAACCTGCTCCCATAGCTTCGATTACGGAAAGTGGAAAACCCTCGATCAGACTTGGGAACAAAAACGCATCGAAATCTTTGTAGAATTCAAACAATTTTATCTGGGCCATTGAACCATGATGAATAAATGAACTTTTTCTGCTCATCAGAGCCTTACCCGATCCAATAATATTGCCTACTAAATGAAGCTCGACATCTTTTCTATCAAATTGTTCGATGGCATCTAGCATGTATTTCATCCCCTTGGCTTGAGTAATCCTGCCAGTAAACAGCAACTTAAGTGGACGCCCAGGCTTCCTTTCGTCACATTCGTTGAATATTATTCTTGATGGATCAAAGCCCAGGGGAAGTACCTGGATTTTTTCCGATGGTACCCCTTGGTCGGTAAGAGTTCGCTTCAGGAAGGATGATACGGAGATTACCTTCGAGGCTTCCAGAGGTTCTTCAATGAGCCTTTGTTCATAACCAGCCGTATATGATACAGTATCAATACTGTCGCTCCACTCCGGATGAAATAAGGCCTCCTCAGTCAACAAGGATTTAACAAAAGGAAGATATGGCGTAGTCATTTCAATTAGAGAAACTTTGTTTAATTGATTGGCTGACCTTAGTGATCTCAGACTGCTTCCCTGGTAGCCCCAATAAATATCAAACTCTAAGTCCTTCAATTTCCGAGATAATATCTTATCAAAACGCTCATCTCGTACGCAGACGAGATCAGTTACTTTAGCCGCTTCCCTTTTTTTTAATCTGGCAATGAATTCTGGTAATTCAAGGCTCCACATAGGATGAATAACAGGTCCGGATAATCCTTCCAGGAATCTCTTGGAAAAAAAGCTCAGTTTCCGTGAAAGGAAAAATCGCTGCAGAGTTGGACTTGCAACATAGGCACTGGTATAAAAAGCCTTCAATGACCCAAGTAATTGAAGATTTCGGGCTATATAGTAGGAATGCTGCCTACCGGAATGCGCAAGAATTACCTGTTTCGGATCGCCCATTAAACTATCTGACCATTTAAAGGAAGTCTAGCCGGGTTCTTACCCAACTTCAGAAAAGGTAATTCTGTCAGAAAGTGAACCAGGTAGGCTAAAACACTAATACCCAGGATTCCGGCAAGGGCCAATCCAAAATTCATTGGCAATGCTCCGTTATGATTCAGTTGCCACCAGCCGCGAATAAATACGAATATGGGGTAGTGAATCATGTAAAGGGTGAATGAGAAGGACCCAATTAAAGCAAAACGCTCAAGAATTCGCAGTGAGAACTTTCGTTGCTGAAGAAATAAGCACAAAGCAATAATGCCCGTAACTCCCAGAGAAAAAAGAGTGTAGTAGATCGGAGCTGGAAGGTCTTTAACCAGCGGCATAAATGGAAGTATACCAATCAGCCAGGAAATATATTTCAACGGGATGGAAATGCGTCCGGCATATACTTCAGCCAATAAAACCCCGAGCCACCAGCAGACCATCAGCGAAAAAATATCACGCGACAATTCTTCGGGCCAGAGCCCCGGATAAAAACTGAGGATAAAAAGAAAAACTATGATGGCTGTAGCAGCCATGACCTTTTTTCTGACAGCCAGGAATACCAAAGGATAGATAATATAAAACCACCATTCATATTTAAGCGACCAGGCTGGTCCATTCGACCCAAAGATTGGCGTGTAGGCTAAGTATAAAAATGCAAGATTGCCGAACAAGGTCTTGATATCAAGGAAATTTGTAATGGTGGCGATTTTATTAATGCCTGAAATAAAGGCAGGAGTCCAGAACCCCAGCGAGGCTCCGAGCGTGTCCAATCCATAGGTGAGTAGCAAGGCAAATAGGAATGGCGGATAAATCCGTCTAATTCTCCTGATCAGATAGTCAAAGAATTTAAATTTCGCCGACGGTTCCGCTTTAAAAAGGCGGGCATACTTCAGATGGATGAGGAACCCTGACAATACAAAGAAAAAAAATACGGCTTCTACTCCGTAGCGGAATAAAACAGAAAAATACACCAGTCCTTTATTGAAAAGATTGTATTCCTGGGGGTGTTGCAAAAATCCTTGGGTGAAGCCTTCCCAGAGTAAGGACCGTGCATGGCCAATCATCACATACAAGGCAGCTAAGCCTCTGAGGCCGTCCAAAAATGCGAGTTTATGTCTGACGCGCAATCTGAATGATTAGAAATACCGTTTTTTAATCTCCCTGACAACGAATTTGGCAGTGCTCTTTGCGACCGCCAGGGTACCCAGGTAGGCTGATGGGTTCTTTCGAATCTTGTCGTGCAACAGTGCAGCATCGTACACGTTTTCCACACCATATTTAGATGCATCTACTTCAATTCGATTTTTAAACCGGTTGAATCCTTCTACATTTCTGTCATACTTTTCATCCACCGGTTTGTTGGGATACTGTTTGGACAGGTTGGCGATGATTTCCGTAGGAATTTTAAAATATTCCGCTGTATATTTTATTGCCTCCATTACATTGTCATAACGGGATTCGGGTTCTTTCTGCACCTCGTTAAAGGCAGCTTCCAGGAATGGAATAATGTCTACCTTAAATTCCTTTGGATCAAGAACTTGGTGATCAATCGCCTGGAACACGCTTTCTGCAGTCAAAAGGTGGGCTGATTGACAATACAGAAATCCTTCATGCATCGGCAGATTGTTTTCGCTAAGGAACAGGTTCGCTGCCGCTTTTTCTTTTGTTCCCATACCGAACGATGCTCCGTTACTATTGCCAGAAATACCATCCAATGTAAATGGGATATAAGAATAAATGTATTTATCGATGACAGTAGCCAAGGCTATACCAGAGTAGACATCGGGGATTCTTGAGCAAAAGAAAGATTTCGAAGCTTCTTGCACTCGCCTTATGGCAGCGATATCCGCGAACCCCTTGTATAGCCATGGAACAATCTCATAGCCTTTTATGCAAGAAATCAGGCCAGCCAACTCGGTTGCTCCATTAAGGATTGTGTGGCTGTTATCAAGGCTGATCTTAAGGAGGTTGGCCCTTTTATTGAAATTGAAAGATGGCCACAAATACTGATCGGATCGCCAATTGATTGCGGAAACTCCGTGTCGATCAATCAGGGAATCAATTTCGTATAAACAATTTGGGAGGAACCCGTCATCATCTCCTAGAAAACACACAAATCCGTCTCCCACATGACTTAATGCAAACTCCCAGTGATGAGACATACTCAATCTTTCAGGTGGACGGATATAGCTGATCCTGGGATCGTTAAAAGAATGGACAATATCATAGGTATTATCCTGACTGCAATTGTCGCTCACCAGGATCTGCAATTCAGGATAATTCTGAGACACACAGGTTTTCAGAGCGAAATAAAGTGTGTCAGCTCTTTCCCGGGTCGGAAGAATTATGGTGAACTTGTTCAAGACAAAACTCTTTTGTTGAAAAATTGGAAAAGGGCCTGTCTGGGAAGTGGGACTGAAACCAATGTGGCCAATGCAGTTAGAAGAAATACACTCAGTAAAATAAACAGACTGGACCATCGATCAGGTCCCAGATTCAAAAAATACCTGGCGGAAATCACGATCAGGAATGCAGTTATTGCTGGTAACAGCAAATCAGAAAAGTACCATTTAGTCATTTCCGAACGTAAAACCCTCCGGTGCATAATCTGTTGACTGATCAGGACATAGCCAAGATTAAGCGTTACCCAGAGAATTGCAGCGCCGATAGCGCCAAATTCCTTTGCAAAAAAGTAGAGGATCGGAGCCAAGATAACAAGGGAGATTAGGTTTTGATAAAAAGCGAGCTTTGTCCAACCATAAGCTAATTGAAGATGATATGGAACCGTGATTAAACAGTTTAGGGCAAAGCCAACAATCATGATACTTAAGATCGGTCCGGTCCGGCTAGCAGTCTCAAGGCTTCCAGTCCAAAGCATCATAATATCTTGGGCAAATAAACAGATCACTAGTGACGCCGGGATTACCATCAGGGCCATCAATTGACTGGATTTATGATACAATGAGGATAACTCCTTCTGGTTACCCGAAGCGACGCCTTGAACAAATCTGGGATAAAAAGATTGAGCAACAGGGTTACTCAAACGAGATAAGGCAGAGGATACGGAATAGGCCAGCATGTAATACGAAAAGTTGGTCAGGGTCAGCACGCTCGCCAGGATAATTTTATCCATTTGGGAAATTAGAATGGAAACCAGGGTGATTCCGCTCACACCAAACGAAAATCTCCAGATAGATTTGATAGAACCGGTGTCAAAAATACGATACTCCGAAGGGAAGTTTTTCCAAAAAAGATAAAACAGAATACAAATAGAAAAGACGGAAACAACAATCTGCCAATAATAAAAATATTGAATGTCTGCTTTGATATTTTTGAAGATTAATATCGCTCCTACTGCCTTTGCCGTTTCCGTGAAAGCGTTAACAATTTGAAAGTGGAGTTGTTTCTGGAGTCCGAACAGCCCACCCATATAAATCGCGACTGGCCACCTGAACATAACTAAGACTCCCATCAGCCTGATAGAGTTCACCAGGGTTGCTCGGGGAAGCGTCGATTCAAGAAAATGGTCCCCTATAAATGAAGAAAAAAGTATGATGGAAAGTCCCAGCAATACTCCAATACCCCAATAAAAGCATTCTAAAGTACGAACCAGGGAAGCGATCTTGAAATCGTGTAGATTCACAACCGACCGCGCAACTTCTCGGTTGACCGATGCGCTAAAACCGAGGTCCAAAATTAAAAACACACCTTGCAATACACTGTAAAACCCTATTAATCCATAAGCTTCGACTCCAATAAACTGGATATAAAAAGGTACGGATATCAATCCAATGACCGCAACCCAGATGTTACCTACCAGATTAGATAGAAAATTAATCTTTAAGGCGCTCATTATTTTGAAATCCGCTTTAGGTATCCCCCTGGAGCGACCGAAACCAAAATCTTATCGGTGATGTTAGAATCAATTTCGAAATCATTCGATTTCTGGAGAAAAGAAGACACCGCGGTTTTGGCATTATTACCTTTATCCCAAGGCCTGCCAGGAAATGTACCCGCGGGCAAATCCTCCACCACAGTATCAAATACAACCAAATAAGAACCCAGACTCACAAAGTTCGAATATTGTTCCAGTTCAGAAAGCACATGATCATGGGAATGATTTGAATCTAACGTTACTAAAATCCTTTGCTTTCCTTCAGCGAATTTTTTGACTCTTTGAATTGTTTCGGACGCAATAGAAGACCCTTCAATCATGGAAATCCGTTTCTTCATGGGATGGTTTTCAATTTCGGCCTTGTTATGAGCCCGGATATCAATATCAATTCCTAATATCTCGCCATGGCCAATCAATTCCATTATAGATGCATAAAAAATCAAGGATCCACCATGGGCGATACCCGTTTCAATAATGAGGTCTGGTTTCACATTCCAGATAATTTCCTGCATGGCAACCATATCCTGTGGATACTGTATAATAGGTCTTCCCATCCACGTAAAATTGTAAGAATAGCCGGATTGGACTGTGGAAAGAAGAAAGCTTTGAGCAACTTGGTTTAATTCAGCGTTTTTCCCTTGCATCGAAACCCTTTGCCTGGTTTCTTCGTGAAATTGTTTGATAGGATCCATACTTAATAATTAAATAGTATATATAGAGACTGGCGAATCACCCACAATGGATTGAATTTCTGACAGGTAATTCTCGTTCATAACAAATATTTCATCCACCGGCCGGGTTTGTAGAGCATCGGGTGAGTAGATAGGATGGCCGGTACCGCCGATAAATTTGAATTGCTTCGCGGGGTTAATATCAATAACGTATTCAAAAAAAATTCTTTCCGGATCCATAATATTGAGGAAGGTCGAACCCTTTGCTCCTGCCCCCCATACTGCTTTGGATTTCGGTGTCCTAACGAGGGCCGCATGAGTATCACGCTGAGTTGAGAACCCAGAAGTGTCAATAAGGACAGAATCAGAATGGTCAATAGTATTCTTTAATTGAGATAAGTCTCCAATCAGATAAATATACTGTCCTCCAAAAAAAGAGTCAGTTTTAGCATCATGAAACATTTTACTCAAAGAAGATTCAGTAAAATAATTACAGTGCTCATAAAAAATATCCCAGTAAGCGTTTTTCCCAATGATCCAATCAAATGTTGGAACCTCTATATAAATTGACCCTTTGAATTTATTAGCTTCAGCTATCGTGTGTAAAAAAGAAAATGGATTAGGAATGTGTTCTAAGGTATGCCGCATAATAATTACATCGCCAACTTCATTGGATTTATTAGAATAGAACTCTTTAATAATCCTTGAATTTTCTCCCTCATATGTCGGATCAAATCCAATTGCATTTAAACCTTTATTCAACAGGATATCAAAAAATAACGCTTTTCCACATCCAATTTCAATTATTTTTTTATTCTGAATACCATAGCTATCAAGTATCTGATATACATGATCTAAATGTTTTAAAAAGTACTTTGATGTTCCTTGCTCATTCTGATATTGTTGATCATAAATCATCAATTCAGAGTTGAATTTCTTATTGAAAATAAAACCCGAAGTTTGCGATTGCACCAATTCCACTGTTCCCATTGTACCACTTGAAGCCTCCTTCGGAGAATTATATACTTTGTTCTGAAAGATTGGTAATCCTTTCTGAGTGTAAATGGTGTTACTGGTATCCAGATCAGAGAAGTTATCAAGAATCATAGTCGCTTATGACATTCAATTTGCTAGTATCGCCCCAGAAGGCCATCGGTTCATAATCCGGATAAGGATAAACTCCCAGGTTCAATTTGATCTTTGCACCTCTCGATGAAATATAACTTTCAACAAAACGCTTTACCGATATTGGTTTTCCACTGCAGCAGTTAATGATCCCGGTTACTTCGGACTGCAGGCCGATTTTGCACAATAATTTTCCCACCTCGGCTACCGGCAGATAATCCCGCAATTGTTCTCCCCCTGACATGTTAAATTCCTGATCACCATTTAGCAGAGCTCGATTCAATTGAGGAATCAGGGAATTAGAATGCTGGCCCTCGCCGAACATGTAAAATAATCTTGCCCATTTAAGGTTGAGGGCAACCGTCGATCCGATGAGTTCTATGGACTGGCGAAGGCGATCTTTCGCTATTGCATATGCCAACGCAGGTTGCGGAGCCGTATTTTCATTCAGTTCACCCTCCACCATTCCATACTCCAGACAGGTGCCTGTTATCGTCAGGTCACTCAGTCCGTTGTTGATAAGATTACCAAGAAAATTTAAGTGGGAAGGGAGGTTCCGTTCAAGATGATGAAATCCCTTGAAATCAGGAAGTCCATCCCATGCGAGGTGAATGAGAATGTCGGGCTCCTCAAAAAAAGCATACAGGTCGCGGTCATCATAAGCCTCCGTAATTCTGTATTCAATAAAACGCACTTTTGGGAACCATTCGAATTGTGACGCCTTGAGGGCGCTGGTCGAGCTGGCTACAACACTGTTGCCAGTTGTTAAAAGCGAGGGAATCAAATAGCGGCCAATGAATCCACTCGCACCGGTAACCAGTACTTTCATATTATTTCCAGGTCAGGAAGAGGAATGACAAATTTTCCGTTCCATGCCCTTATATAACTTAATTGCTGAACAATTTCGTCCCTCAGATTCCAGGGAAAAATAACGACAAAGTCTGGTCTCTCATCCTTCAGCATTTGTTCATTGGTGACAGGTATATGACTTCCCGGCAGAAACTTATTCTGTTTATTGGGATTCGCATCTACAACAAATGAAATCAGGTCATTCTTTACACCACAATAATTCAATAATGTATTGCCCTTGGCGGCCGCTCCATAAGCAGCCACCGATTGATTCTTTGTTTGGGCATCAACCAAAAACTGAAGAAAGCCCAGCTTAACACTCATGACTTTGGCCCTGAAATTATTATAGTAGTCAAGATCTGCAATTCCTTCATTAATCTCTTTGTCAATCAACAATTGAACCGACCCTTTGATAACATGGTCCTCATTCCCGGAATGCCTGGCGTAAATGCGCAATGAACCCCCATGCGTAGGAATCTCCTCCACATCAAACATCTCTAATCCCTGAGATTCGAATATTTGTTTAACAGAATAAAAAGAGAGGTATGAAAAATGTTCGTGGTAGATGGTGTCGAACTGACTGTGCCGAATCAGTTGAAGAAGATGCGGGAATTCCATAGTAACCACGCCCCCAGGTTTAAGAATGATTTTCATCCCTTTCACCAGGTCGACGATATCGGGCACATGCGCGAGCACATTGTTTCCGAGGAATAAGTCTGCCTTTGTACCTGAATCGGCCAGTCGCTTTGCAAGCGCTGATCCAAAAAATTCAGTGATGGTCTCTATTCCTTTCTGAACCGCGACCGAAGCCGTATTTTTTGTTGGCTCAATGCCAAGCACTGGTATTCCGGTTTTTACAAAATTCTGAAGAAGGTAACCATCATTTGAGGCAATTTCGATCACCTTGGAATTGGATGTCAATGCCAAACGTTCAGTGATCATTTCTGTGTACTGCTTTGCATGCGCCAACCAACTGGTGGAGAAAGACGAAAAATACACATAATCGCTATCGAAAATAGCATCTGACTTCTTGTATTCATCTACCTGAACCAAGAAGCATTTATGACAGACCAATACTTTTAATGGAAAAAAAACTTCCGGTTCATTCAGTTGTTCGCGAGACAAAAATGAGTTCGAGGCAGGGGCATTGATGAGATCAATGAATTCATGAACCAACTCCGTCTTACAAAATCTGCACTGCATCAAGGTCTGGTAATTCCTTTAAATTCTGGAGTAAGGAAGGGATGGTTGAGATCACGATCCGATATCTTAGTTACTTTAAGCGGCCACGCAATATTAAGCATTGGATCGTCATACTTAATCGCACCCTCATGACCGGGAGTGTAATATGAAGAATGGCAATATAATAGCTCGCAATCGGCGGTCAGGGACTGAAATCCGTGCGCAAAACCTGAAGGCACAAACATCATCAACCTGTTTGACGCCGACAATTCGACAGAATACCATTGCAAAAAAGACGGCGAATCGGGACGTATATCAACAATCACATCATAAATATTGCCGGCAATGCAACGAATCAGCTTAGCTTCTGAGAATGGTGCATACTGAAAGTGCATTCCCCGAAGAGTGCCTTCCTGGTTAGTAAATGAAGCATTCATCTGCACCCACTCGCTATTGTGCCCAACAGCCGAGAATTCCTTCTTGTCATACACCCTGGCAAACCAGCCCCTTGAATCTAATACTGGATCCGTCTCAACTACAAAGGCCCCATTCAGTGAAGTCTCCCGAAATATCATAACTGGGGTTCCAGTGCGAGGTTTTTCTTAAGCAATCGAAGCCTGACAAAGCGTTCGCCGTCGAAGTCCGGCGCTGAGAAATTCATATTTTTCAATACAGAAAATAAATGCTGCATGCCGCTGTCCAATGTGTATTCGAATCTAAACCCGGGAAGGATAGCTGTCAGCAAGTCAAAGTTTACCCTGTAGTCCCGGGGATCAGCTCCCACTTCACCGGTAAAGACAATATTAGCAGAAGGAATAAGATCATGAACCTTTGCCGCTATCTCCTTAACCTGGAAATTCTGATCGTTTGATCCGATATTAATTGCTTTATTATGAACAAGGCTGTTTGGAGCCTCAACCAGCGCCACAAAAGCATGGGCAATATCCCTGCAGTGAATCAATGGCCGCCATGGCTCGCCATCGCTTTTCATTTGGATGTCGCCCTTGGACAGTGCACAGGCCAACAGATTATTGACTACCAGATCAATCCTGAACATTGGAGAGAATCCATATGCGGTTGAATTCCTTAGATATACCGGGCAAAATGTGTCATCTGCCATTCTTTGCAATGCCTTTTCAGTTTCAATCTTCGAAACTGCATAGGCGGTTAATGGATTTAGCGCCGCAGATTCGGTCAGATCGTTGGTCTCTCCTTTCCCATAGATGGAACAACTGCTTGAAAACAAGAAACGGGAAACCCCGGCTTCCTTGCTGATCTGCGCGAGGCGTATGGACCCGTGCATGTTTATGCTGTAGGTAATGTCAGGGTTGATGTCACCCATAGGATCGTTGGAAATGGCCGCGAGGTGCATGACACAGTCGAATCCACGCAGATCCTCTACTGAAAGATCCCTGATGTCCTTATCTATATCCCGGTCAGGAGCGATAACAGGAGCTATCTGACTTTCCTTGAAAAGATTTATGTCACAGCCGGTAACATAATGACCCGCTGTTTTAAGAAGCTCGACAACATGGGGTCCGATATAACCATTGTGACCTGTTACAAATATTCTCATAGGCTTTGAATTACCATATTTTCCATGGCGGTGTAGGTGAACTCCAAAGTTCCTCAAGTTCTATTTTGTCGCGAAGGGCGTCCATACATTTCCAGAAGCCATGATGTTTATATGCTACCAGTTGTTTGTCATTTGCAATCTCTACAAGCGGCTTTTTCTCCCATTGTACTGCATCCATGTCTCCCTCGAGATAGTTAAAGATTCCAGGTTCAAGAACAAAAAACCCACCATTTATCCATAACTCGTTGCTGTCAGGCTTTTCCTGGAATTGATGAATGAGGTTATTTTCATCCGTTTCCATGGTTCCAAAACGACCAGGGAGTGGGATCGAAGTAAGCGTAGCCAGTTTGCCATGAGATTTGTGGAACTCGATCAGTTCTTTGACATTAATGTCCCCAACTCCATCACCATAGGTTAGCATGAAAGTATTGTCGCCTATATAAGACTGAATGCGTTTGATCCTTCCGGCAGTATTTGTCTCTAAACCGGTATCTACCAGGGTCACCTTGAACGACTCGGAACTTGAATAATGGATGTCCATTTTATTTGAACTAAGCTCAACCGTGATGTCCGAATTATACAGGTAGTAATTGATGAAGTACTCCTTGATGAAATATCCTTTATACCCAAGACAAATGACGAAGTCATTATAGCCGTATTGTTCATAGATTTTCATGATATGCCACAAAATCGGTTTGCCTCCGATCTCTATCATGGGTTTAGGGCGAACTGTCGTCTCCTCGGTTAATCGAGTGCCAAGGCCACCTGCAAGAATCACAACTTTCATGATTTTATTCTTCTACGATTTCGACTTCTTCTGCCTAATAATTTTTGGAACCATTTACGATCCTGGTCCGCACCGTCTTCGAAGTAGCTGTAACCGTAACCATAGCCATTATAATTGCCGTAACTATAATAATCCGAGGTCGCCTTGATGTCATTAACCAGTAAAGCAATCTTCGGCAGCTTTTGATTCAGATACAAATCATTGATGAAATGAACATGCTTCTTCATCGTATAATTTAGCCTGGTTATGTAGAAGGTACAGTCGGCGAACCGGCTGAGGACCTGCGCATCACTCACCAGACCAACGGGAGCCGTATCAACAATAACAACGTCGAAATGCTTTGTAGCATAATCGAACACATCCTTCAGCTTATCTTCCAGTAACAACTCCGCGGGGTTTGGCGGAATCGGCCCGCAAGGCATCACAAAAAGGTTCTCGACCTGGGGGACAGGTATGACAATTGATGACAAATCCTGGTCGCCCACCAGGTAATTTGTAATGCCTTCGGACCTTGGAATTCCTAGCCCCGCCAGGATCTTGGGTTTCCTGATATCAAGTTCGAGAATAATGGTTCGCTTTCCTGCGAGTGCCATCACAGCCGCAGCATTGATCGAGATAAATGACTTCCCTTCCCCGCTAAATGTAGAAGTAACAAGAATAACAGGATGCTCCTTCGTCCCGACAAGATAACCCAGATTTGTTCGAATCATCCGAAACTGTTCTGAGATTACTTTTCGGCTGTTCCTTGTCATTACAAGGGTTTGCGGATCGTCTGAATGCGCTATTTCTCCAAAAATTGGCGTTTGAGTTGTTTTTGTAATATCCTGACGACTTCTAAGTTTGTCATTGAATAATTCGCGGAGATAGATTATCAACAAAGGAATCAGCAACCCTATAAAGATCGCAATTGCTTTGATGCCAAAGGGATTCGGCTTTATTGGTGTCCGCAAACCCGTAGCTGCATCAACAACCTGTGAATTGGATATCGTAGAAGCCAGCGAAATAGCCGTTTCCTCTCGCTTTTGCAAAAGGAATAAGTAGAGGCTTTGTTTAATTCCTTGTTGACGGGTGATATCAAGGAGATTTTTTTCCTTTACAGGTATTGTGCTCAGATTAGATTGAAAGGCACCTATTTTTTTTATAGACTGGTCTCTAAGTATCTTATTTGATGAATACAGGTTCCTTAAATTCTCTTTCATGTCCAAGCGCACTTTATCTAGCTGGGTAGCCAGGGCAATGACAATTGGGTTATTCGGTGTGGTAGTTTTGAGTTCCGTTTCACGCTTAAGCTGTAATTCATTGTATAATTTTACCAATTGCATAAATATTGGATCTGCAATACCCAAAGATGATGGAACTATATTATTCTTGTTTGAATCGTCGTTCACATATTCCAGAAGATACTGAATGATACTTAGCTGAATATCACGTTGCGCCAGCTCCTTTTCAGCATCCGATTGGCTGCTAAGAAAAATTTCAGATTGAGCTTGAGGATTTATTAACTGATTTTTCTGTTTGAAATTTTGTAAGTTCTTTTCAACATCTCCAAGTTCGTCCCCAATAATATCCAACCGCTTGTTTATGAAATTGCTGGTCTGAATGGCAATCTGGTTTTTGTCCTCGATGCTGGATGTCCTGTATTCCTCCATAATCCGATTCAGAATATCTTTGCTGAGTTCAAGTTGAACACCCTGGAATGACAACAGCAATACATTCGATCGGTCCTTAATTGGATTCACCTTGAGACCTTTCAGCACAAAATCCGCCGCAGATTCATCGCTACTGAGAATCACTTGATAGTTCTTATATTGAAGTTGGTGAAAAAGTGTATCTGATTTTCGTAAAGTAAACGTACCGGCAGGAATACTGAATGACTGGTTAATCCGGTATGTTTTTGAATTGTCGTCGTCCCCAACCTTGAACTCAGTAGCACTGACAAATTTAATTGTGAGATTGGTATTATCTATTGTATCGGCCAGCTTGATCACATCAATTTGAAATGGTGAATGAGGGTAGGACAAGGATGTTTTTACATTCCCGATGGTGTAATACATTTTCTGCAGCCCGAGCGACTTTGCTACTCTTTTTGCAATGTTCTTGGATTGTAATATTTCAATCTCGTTATCTACATCGCTCCCACCCTTAAATAGAAAAATGCTTTCGAATTCTTCGTTCGAAGTTCCATAGGGGTTCTTCTCACTTTTGATCAGGATCGTAGCCCGTGCATTGTAAATGGGAGTCGCGTACCTGAGATATAGATAGGCCAGAGCAAGACAAATTCCTGCAGAAAGGATAAATAAGGGAAGATACCGTACGTACTTAGTCACAAAATCCCTGAAGGTTATTTTCACTCCTTCTCCTTGTTCAACAACTTCCATTCAGAAAAATTTGGTTTAAGTGGTTCATTTCCTAAGGGCAGAAAATAAAATTGCAAATGTCGAAACTATGGTGGCGAGAATGCTTATGTTTCTGATCGTGACCTGATCACTTGCCTGTTGTTTGTTTTTAACCTGGTCTACGATTACGATATCATTCTGTTGCAGGTAATAAAATTCAGACTTGAATATATCCGGGTTTCTCACGTCAAGCATTCCGATGACACGTTTGCCGTTTACCTCTCTTAATATTTTAATGTTGTTTTTCTTGCCATACAGGGTCACATCCCCCGCGAGCCCGATCGCTTCGAGCACATTCGTTCTTTCATTTGAAATATTGTATGTGCCTGGTTTCATCACCTCTCCCATCACTGTGATCTTATAATTCAGCAATCTTACTGAACAATAAGGATTGGTAAGATATGTTCTAAGCCTCGCAGCAAGTGAATCCATGATTTGCTGTTTTGTCAATCCTTCCACTTGAACATTCCCGAGGCTTTGAAATTGAATATTGCCCGCGTCATCCACTAAATATCCTGTTGAAGGGTTTGATGCCAGCCTTTCACTCACAATATCAGCGTTGACAACCGGCTGATTGAATATGGCCGTTGCAGAAGGGTTGTCGCTATAAACCACGATACCGAGCAAATCTGCTTTCTGTATCACTCTTTCATTTGCATTCAGTGTAGAAACACCAGCTGTGTCATAAGGAAGCGCCAGGTAGGATATGGGCTGCTTCCTGCTTGCGCTGCAAGACAAAAGGCACGCTATCACAATAATTACAAACCCTGAATTTATTACACTGTTCTTCATTACAGAGTGTGTTTATTCAATATCATCATCATAGAACATTCATGTTTTCCTGACCACCCCTCCCATCAATTCATACCGTTCTCCAGTCTCGGGGCAAATCCCGATTCCGGCAATATCAAACTCCAGTCTGTGCCCCGCCTCACTCACCCAACCCGTTTGTCGGCCAGGATTGCCTACAATCAATGCGTAAGCAGGAACCGGCTTGGTTACCACCGCTCCGGCACCTATCAACGCAAACTCCCCAATCTCGTTACCGCAAATAATTGTCGCATTTGCACCGATGCTGGCGCCACGCCGCACCAGAGTCTTACGGTATTGGTCTTTTCGGATAATCGCACTCCTTGGATTTATGATATTCGTAAACACACAGGAAGGCCCCAGAAATACATCATCCTCACAAATCACCCCCTCATATATCGACACGTTATTCTGCACTTTTACATTATTTCCAAGCACCACACCCGGCGAAACCACCACATTCTGACCAAGATTGCACCGCTCGCCGATTACCGCACCAGGCATGATATGGGAAAAATGCCAGATCCTTGTGCCCGCTCCAATCGTAGAACCCTCATCAATCACCGCCGTATTATGCGCTATATACTTCATCTGTATCTATTCTCTTCGACCCTCCCGAACGAACCATAAATGAAGACAGAGCTTCGCCTCCTCAGTCACAAACGGTTGTAACTGGCTAGCTATCAACGCAAACTTTTCCACCTTCGTATTTACTTGACCAAATAAAAAAAGGGCATATAAGTATTGTACAATACTTTTATACCCATCCAATTTTTTGCAGATATCGGAACAATTAGTTGTGGTTTTTCCTGTTATAGCAAATATAGGGGATTTTTATACGGAACTAACTAAGGCTCAATGCGGAAACTACTACAGCGGATCCTTAATAAACCTGTCACCTGGCTTGCCCGGAAGTTATCTTCCTCCCCCCATCAAAAGGTGGTATACGACTCCCTCTCCCTGCTCCTCCAAAACATCCGCGACCAGAAATCGGGTTACACCGCACCCATACCCTTCGACATGAACACCGCAAAACTGATCATACTCAGCGATCAGCACAAAGGCGGCAAAGACTATTCGGATGATTTCAGAAACACCGAAAACAATTACATGACCGCCCTTCAATATTATTATGATGAGGACTTCACCTTCATCAACCTGGGCGACTGCGAGGAACTCTGGGAATCCACACCCTCAACCGTCATCACAAAAAACCGGCTTACCCTGTTGGAAGAAGCCCAGTTTCTCGCCACCGGACGTTACTACCGCGTCTATGGCAACCACGACCTCGAATGGAAATATGCCATCCAACAAAACCTCTACCTCAAACCGATCTTCGGCAACAAACTCATCGTCCACGAAGGATTGGAATTCACCACCCAGTATAATGGAAATAATTACTCCATCTTTCTGGCCCATGGCCACCAGGGCGACCAGCGTAGCGACGGCAATGCATTCAGCATGTGGTTCGTTGCCGCAATCTGGACACCCATCCAACGCTTTCTCGAAATAAGCATCGACACCATCTCGGACTCCTACGAGCTGGTTGACAAACACAATATCATGATGTACAACTGGAGCGCTACACAAAACAACCTGCTCTTCATCTCAGGTCATACCCATAAACCGGTATTCGCTTCGATGGATCATATCGACCGCCTGAATACTCAATTGAAAAAAGCCGTAGCCAACAATGACACCGCGACTCAGCAAGCGATTAATGAGGAACTGGCCCGCAGAAAAAAAGAATACGAGGGAAAAGAATTGGTGAAAACAATGCTTAAGCCCAGTTATTTCAATTCCGGTTGCTGTTGTTTCCGGGATGGCGACCTCACCGGCATCGAGATCGCCGACGGCATGATCCGCCTGGTGAAGTGGAAACCCGATGGAACAAAAGGAAAACGCACGGTGCTGGAAGAGTCACCACTTTACTACATTTTCGATCGAATGGACCCCGATTCGCATCAATTACCGATCTGAATACTTTCGGCAATTTTAACACCAGTCCTCCGTTTATTTAGTCTACCTTCCATACATACTCACCGTAAGTAAACTCAGCCAGTCTCCTCCCGTAATGGTTATAGTTGAGCCGTCTAACAGATGAGCGATCCTGACCTATTCCCTAACCAATTCCAACCAAACAATCACAAAACTTATTCGTTCGTGACCGCAAAATTCTAAACAGGATTTTGTGCTGAATAATACATAATTTAAAATTTTGCCAAGTGAAAAAACCAACACTGGAACGAGTCCGCTTTGCGGCAAAGGGCGACAACAGTTTCCACGAAGCAGTGCTTCGGAATGTTAAAGAATACTTCGACTCAAAAAAAATGAGTCCTTTCGCCAATAACGAGATGTGGATAAAGACAGCCTCCATGCTGATGATGTATTTCGTACCCTATGCACTCATCGTCAGTGGCCTGGCCTCCGTCAGCATCTGGCTCTTCATGGGATGCTGGTTGCTCATGGCATTCGGTATGAGCGGCATCGGCACCTCTGTAATGCACGATGCCAACCATGGCACCTATTCGGCCAATCCGAAAGTTAATAACGTCATCAGCCGTATACTGGACATGATTGGCGGTTACCGCGTTACCTGGAGAATACAGCACAACCTGCTTCACCATACATATACCAATGTGGCAGGCCTCGATGAAGACATCGGCAGTACCAAACTGCTTCGCCTTTCACCGCAGCTGCCTGTAGCCTGGTTCCATCGTTACCAATACCTCTATGCGTGGTTGCTCTACGGCATGATGACCCTGTTCTGGATGACCGTCAAGGATTACAAGGCCGTGTTCAGGTACAATCGGCATCAGCTGCTGTCCAATCAAAAAGTAACACTGATGCAGGCACTGCAGCGCGTGACCTTTTATAAATTATTTTATTACGCATATATCCTGGTCCTGCCTTTGCTCTTCTCTGGCATGCCCTGGTGGCTGGTATTAATAGGTTTCTTTTCCATGCATGTAATCTCGGGCCTAATACTTTCCAGCATTTTCCAACCCGCCCACGTGATGGAAAATTCGGGTTACGCGGCTCCGGTGATGAAAGCAGGAATGCCACACATGGAAGACAGCTGGGCAATTCATGAAGTGGTCAACACCACCAATTTTGCTCCCAGAAATGCAATATTGACCTGGTTCGCAGGTGGACTGAATTTCCAGATCGAACACCACCTATTTACCAATGTCTGTCATGTCCACTACCGGAAACTGGCTCCCATCGTAAAGGCCACCTGCCTGGCTTATCACATACCGTATCATAGCCAGCCCACCTTCCGCAATGCCCTTTGGGAACATGCGCGAATGCTCAGGAAACTAGGCACGGTCTGACCGATCGGACCTCTTTTAAATTTCTCAACTACACTAATGCCTGGCCAGTGCCGGGGATTCTTGCATTAAAATAATCTGCCCTGTTCCCCGGGTCTTCTGAACGTGGAGCAATCCAGCTCGAGACGTTCGTGATTCAACCCGTACTTGGTAGTGTATTTCCTGTACTGCTGGGCCACCATTTCAGCGATGTTTCCTTCGCCGCGCATGCGCACTCCCCAACGACTGTCATTGACCTTTCCATTATGGCTCCCTTCAATCAAATGCCAGACCTTGTCGGCGCGATCCGGAAAGTTTTTGTAGAGCCAGTCGTGGAAGATGAGTTTGATTGATCCATTGAGGCGGATAAAAGTATAGGCCGAAAAACTTGCACCCGCTTCACTCGCGGCCTTGATGATGTTATGCATCTCGTGATCATTCAGACCCGGTATCATCGGCCCCAACATAACGCCCATGCGCACACCCTGATTACTTAATTCCCTGATGAGTTTTATTCGCTGCACACCGGTCGTGGTCCTGGGCTCCATCACTCTTCGCAGGTCTTCACTAAACGAAGTGATCGAGACCAGGATAGAAATCAGTTTTTTTTCCGCCAGCTTTTTCAACAGGTCCATGTCTCTGAGCATACCAGCATTCTTTGTAATCATCGCCACAGGCTGGTTGAACTCCAGGCACACCTCGAGCAGTTGTCTGGTAATATGAAATTTCTTCTCCGCGGGCTGGTAGCAGTCTGTATTGCCACTAAGACTTATGGGTACACATTCCCACTTTGGATTCATGAGGAATTTCCTGAACAGGGCAGGGGCGTTCTGCTTGACGATGATCTTCCGCTCAAAGTCAAGCCCGGCGCTA
Organism: uncultured Chitinophagaceae bacterium; assembly: GCA_963808065.1. Lineage (GTDB taxonomy): Bacteria > Bacteroidota > Bacteroidia > Chitinophagales > Chitinophagaceae > Flavitalea. Next base: position 740,161 of record CAWEEK010000001.1, on the reverse strand, counting down.
TAGCCGAAAAACTCAAATGAATTCCTCGCATAGCAATAGATACAACCATGTTCGCAACCCTGGTAAGGATTCATACTGTACATCATCCCCAGGTCGGGGCTCTCCACCTTGTTCACGATCCCCTTGGCCGTCTCGATCAGATATTGAGTGGCCTCATTGGGTTCCGTCCAGTCGTCGATCGACTCTATGTGTTCCCTCACCCTTTCCGTTTTTAAAAAACGGTTAGGTGTATTGATCTGGGCTCCCCTGCCTTTGAGGTAAGCGGGTTCTTCTGATTCATCCATAATCTTCTTTTTATCCCGGGCCCTGGAAAAGCAACTCGCCCTGCCTTGTAGTCACAGGCAGATTCCTGAACTCGAACCGTTTTACAATCTGGTATACTTTCTCTCCTAACGGGCGCTTGAGCATGAGCATGCCGTCGGCAATCATACGGGCATGAAAATGCAAATGCGAGAACTCCTGCCAACCTTTCTCGTACTGCCAGGGCAGCAGCTTGCGTGCGATTGGAATGAAGGGCTCCTGGATGAAATGCGGATCATGGTCAGGATGTGCCTTCATCATCCGTTGGGTGGACTTCAACGTCCTGATCAGTTCCTGAACGGGCAACTTGGTGGTCACATTTATGAAGATCGTATGAGTGGGAAAACTGCCATAGTCCTTTAATTCTATTTTGAATGGTGTGACGCCCATAGTTAAATGTTCGAATCGCTGCACGAGCTTGTCCTCGTTCATGTTCCAGGTAACGAAGCGGACAAGGGCCATATGTGGTTTGCCAGACAAAGGCATCGAGGGTTCAAACTGCTCGTTGAAATATTTCCTTGATTCGTTGATCCTGGCCCTGAGCTCGTTATTCGGGCTCAGCACGAGGAGGTATTCATTCAACTTATACCCCGGCATTAATGCTTCCATTTAGCTAATTATTTTAGTACAATTTACTAATATTTTTAGCTAAATGGAAGCGAAAATTAAAAATAAAAAGTAAAAAATTAAAAATTTTATTGAGTATCAGCACTTTGAGAAGTGCGGAGGTGATAACCGCGAAATATCAACTTATATGATGAAAGACCTAACATGCCGGGCCACTTGCCATTAATGCCAAAGCCCATGATGTCGAGTTCATCGGCCTATTGCATTTTTAATTTTTCATTTTTAATTTTTGATTTGGCTCGGTAAAACCCTTTCAATAGAACAAGGCCTCCGCCTGTGCAACTGCTTCGGGTTTGCCTACATCGATGAAACGCGTTTCACTATGATCAAACCCCTTGATGATTTCTTCCCCGGCAAGTGATAGATAAAGATCCACCATGGAAAATTTGCCGCTTAGTTTCGCCAAAGAAAAGATCCCCGGATCGATCACATGAATGCCGCTGAAGGCCCTTTTTTGCCGATCGGCGGTTTCTCGCACGATCTTCTCCTCGCCCGACTTTGTATTCGTCCATCCGCAAAGATTTCCAAAATGGTCAAAAAGAAAATACCTCGATGTATTGCGATCACTGGTGGCAATGGTGGCCAAAGGCTGTAGTTTCTTGTGCATCGCAATCATGGTTTTCAGATCCAGGTCGGTGAGTATGTCCACATTCATCAAAACAAATGAACCGTCTTCCAATAAGTTCCTGGCCTTCATCAACCCTCCTCCCGTTTCCAGTACGACGTCGCTCTCATCGCTGATCACGATATCAGAACCCCACCCGGAATTTTTCTTTATAGCCGACTCAATCTGGTCGGCAAAATGATGCACATTCACCACCACTTCGGTTATACCTGCCCGTTGTAAATATTCAACATTTCTTTGCAGCAGGCTCTTGCCGTTGATCACCGCGAGTGCCTTGGGATGTTTGTCTGTCCACGGCTTGAACCTGGTGCCCAGGCCGGCAGCGAGTATCATTCCTTTCATCTCTTTCTTCTATAAATGTTCGGGAAAAAAATCATCATCAACTCAAAGTACAATGTATTCTTCCATTGCGTTCTTCGTTGGGTAGTCGGTATTGAAGTGCAGCCCGCGGCTTTCCTTCCTCAGTTGCGCGCACTTGACGATCAGGTAACCCACTGTGATCATGTTGCGCAGTTCGCAGAGGTGCGGCGACAGGGTGGTAGCCTGGTACAACTCTTCGGTTTCTTCCCAGAGCAGGTCCAACCGCTTCATTGCCCGCGCCAGGCGCACGTTTGCTCTCACGATGCCCACGTAGTCGCTCATCGTCAGCTGCAGCTCCTTCAGCGTTTGCGTGATGAGGATCATTTCCTTGGGCTCCGAAGTTCCCGAGCTGTTCCAGTTCGGTATGCCCGCCTTGAATTCAATTTCGTTAATCTTCAATGCTGAATCAGCAGCGCAACGGTTGGCAAACACCATTGCTTCGAGCAGAGAATTGCTCGCCAGTCGGTTGGCGCCATGCAAACCGGTACTCGCACATTCCCCACAAGCATAGAGGTTACGGATCGAAGTTCTGCCCCATTCATCGGTCTTGATACCGCCACAACTGAAGTGTGCGGCTGGTGATACCGGAATGAACTGTTTGGTTACATCAACACCTATCGACAAACACTTCTCGTAAATATTCGGGAAGTGTTCTATAAATTTCTCAAATGGTATGTGCGTCACATCGAGATACACATATTCCGTACCCGTGATCTTCATCTCATTGTCTATCGCGCGGGCAACGATATCCCTCGGTGCCAGGTCCTTCCGGTTGTCGTATCGTTCCATGAAGGCTTCGCCATTCTTGTTTCTTAGTATGCCTCCGTCGCCACGAACGGCTTCGGTGATCAGAAAGGATTGTCCCACGATGCCGGGTTCATACAGTGCCGTCGGATGGAACTGGATGAACTCCATGTTTTCAATTCGTCCCTTTGCCCTGTACAACATGGCTACGCCGTCGCCAGTAGCGATGAAAGGATTGGTGGTCGACCGGTACACCTGTCCGTTGCCGCCGGTGGCCAGCAGGGTTACCTTGGCCAGAATGGTTTCGATCTGGTTGGTTTCCCTGTTTAGGGCATAGACTCCGTAACATTCCACATCAGGTGTGGCCTTTGTTACGAGGTAGCCAAGATGGTGCTGGGTGATCAGGTCAAGCACAAACCAGTGTTTGTAGATGCTAATATTTGGGTGCGCCTCGAGCTGGGCCAACAGAGCCCTTTCCATTTCCCGGCCCGTAACGTCTTTATGATGCAGTATGCGGAATTCGCTATGACCGCCTTCCTTGCCAAGCTTGAAGTCCCCATCCGTTTCCTTGTCGAAGTTGGCGCCCCATCCGATGATTTCGCGAATGCGGTCGACGCCCTCCTTCACCACGATTTCCACCACCTTCTCATTGCACAAACCGTCTCCTGCAATCAGCGTGTCCTCGATGTGTTTGTCAAAACTGTCTTTCTCTGAATCCATCACTCCCGCGATTCCGCCCTGGGCATACTTGGTGTTGGTTTCGTCTGCCTGAGCCTTGGTGATCATCAACACCTTTTTCTCGGGAAACTGTTTGGCCACCTTAAGAGCAAAAGTTATCCCGGCAATGCCGGAGCCTATTACAAGAAAATCTGTTTCCATGGAAATGTCAGTAACTGATGCTATAGGAATATTTTGAAGGGTCATCCAGCAATTTGATGAGGTCGTATTTTATGGTTGCTGTCTTTTTATCTTCTGATAATTTGACCAGGGGATTGTCTGATTTCTTCACGGGTCTTGGGAATTTCAGCGTAGTGGTGTACAATAGTTCCATACCCATGCTCTTCACCTGCTCGATCTGTTGCATCTCGGGCCTGGCCATCAGGGCCTTGAAACGTACTGTGTCGAGGTGGCGGCTGAATTCATTTTTGGTGACCTTGATCGTATAGATCTGATTTATCTGATCCATGCCTTCATTGTTCATTGGCGAAGCGGCTGCCGCTCCCATGGCGCTGTCTTTCATAAATGCGCCTTTGAAGGCCTGTGCCAGCCCTGCAGTGCCGGCTCCCGAAAGGAGTTTCTGAAGGTCGCCGAGGTTCTGAAATGGAAAATTGATGTCGGTTTTGAAAACGTTCTCGGCCATGTTTAGTTTGAGGTTGAGCTTGCCGTCCTTGAACAGGCGGCGCTGCTCTTCTGTCGCGTCTTTTGCCGAGTCCATCACCTTGTTGAGATACATGACGGTGTCGATGGCTCTGTCGAGGCCTTTTTTAACCATCTCGTCATCACCGGCCATGCTCTGCACCATCTGCAGGAGGGCGCTCATGTCCATCTTCGCCGTGTAGGTGCCCGTGCCGTTTTCGTTGATCACTATATCTTCGGTCATTTCATAACAGCCGCTGAATAATACCAGCACAAGGAACATGAGGCTGTATCGCCATTGCTTCATAGATAAATTTTGAAACTGCAAGGTAAACAACTTATCGCTGAGGGGAGAGGTTGATTAAATCAAAAATTAAAAGTTAAAAATCAAAAATCCTAATCGCAGGGCAGGTTCCAAGGAAGTAAGAGGCAGACTCAAAATCAGCTTCTCTGCATATTTGCATTTTGAATTTTTAATTTTTGATTTTTAATTTCCTCGTCATCTTGAACCCGTCTTAAGTTTTCAACGTCACCGGCTGCACAGACGCCTTTCTCGCGGGGAACCACGACGCAAAGAACGCAATCACAATAACGGTGATCATCACCAGCAGAAAGTCGGTAGCGATCATTTTCACGGGATAGTAATCGATCAGGAAGGTGCCCCCATTGATATTAATGAGTTTGAATTTTACCTGGGCCCAGCAGATGAGAACAGCCAGCAGGATCCCCGTAACGGAACCGAGCGCGGCAAGCATCAGCCCTTCGGTAAGAAAGATCGTCCTGATCCGGGCATTGTCAGCGCCAAGCGCCTTGAGCACCTGGATGTCTTTTTGTTTTTCCAACACCAGCATCGTCAGCGACCCGATCATCGTAAAGGAAGCCACCACGAGCATCATCGTGAGTATGCCATACATCACCCATTTCTCCAGGATCATGGTGCTGAACAGACTCTGGTTTTGTTCGAACCTGGTCCGTACCAGGTATCCCGAACCAAAGATCTCCCGGATGGCCTTCTGGGTAGCGTTGATTTGGGCGGGATTCTTCAATGCCACTTCAACGCTGCCGAATTCACGCGGCTTCATCGAAAGCATCTTCTTCATGAAGTCGACGTTGGTGATGGCAAAAGTATTGTCGATGTCCTGCTGAATATAAAAGGTTCCGGTGGTGGACACATTCTCTGCCGAGAAAGCGTCATAAGGATCCACAGAATTGACGTTCACTCCCCGCCGGAATATATATGCCGTTACCGGATACAGGTTACGGTCGGATTGTAGTCCCAGTGCACTCTCGATGCCGCTGCCTAATACGATAGATGCCTTGTCTCCCGTGCCAAGATTGAATTTTCCGCGAACGATCTTTTGGGGCACCGAAGTGATTTCGCCATAGTTTTCATCAACCCCCTTGAGCTGAACCACGGTCTGGATTTCGCCATTCTGTAGCAACGCCTTGTCTTCAACAACCAGGGAATATGCCTTCACATTTTGTGTCGACTTTAATTGTACCAGTTGGTCATCGGAGATGAAAATGCTCTTGCCTGTTGCCGGCGACACACTGATGTCGCAATAAAAAGAAGAATAGAGTGATTTGACCAGCGATTCAAAACCATTAAACACGCTGAGGATAACTATAAAGGAGGCTGTGATAATAATGATGGCAGCCGTGCTGACCCTCGTTATGAAGTTTATGGCATTTGTCGATTTTTTGGCTTTGAAATATCGCCAGGCGAAAAGAAGGTTCAATTGCGGGAATTTGATTTGCTGATGGTCTAATCCTGTGGGGACTGATCCTTGTTTTCGGTGTTTAGCTTTTTAAACAATTCTTCCATCTTGAATACCTGGTCGAGGGTGTCGTCGTGAAAAAATACAAGGACCGGCATTCTTCTGAGTTGTCTTCCCAGGCGCGACGACAACTCCTTCTTGATCTCCCAGCTTCTTTCCTGGATATTCTTCAGTGCAGCCGCGTCGTCCTTTACCTGGTAAAGGCTGAGATAAATGCGGGCCTCCAGCAGGTCTGGAGTCACTTTCACCGAACTGATCGAAACCATCCCTCCATCCAGCATCGTCAGGCCAAGCCGTTGAAATATACCACTGAGCTCTTCAAACAACAAACCACCGACCTGCTTTTGCCTTTTGCCTTCTTCCATTGGGTAAAGTTACGAAATTGGGAGCCCTGACATTAAATGAAAAATCAAAAATTAAAAATGAAAAATCCTATAGTGCAGCATATTTCGCCCTTTAAACGCAAGGCCATACGCGCCGGAACCGGCTGACATACTCTCAGGCGCTCTGCATATTAGCATTTTTAATTTTTCATTTTTAATTTTTGATTTTGATTTAACCGACTAAGCCAGGACGAAGCGGGCCTTATCCGGTTTCCATTACCTTTGCCTTCATTTTAAATTTTTGATTTTATTTGATTTGATTTACATCAGTTGAAACGTTTCTCCACCATACTTCGGCATCTGCGCGACCAGAAAGGCAAAATTGCGCTCTATGTGCTCTTCAACCTGTTATCCGTAGTCTTTTCACTCGTCTCCCTGGCCATGCTGGCGCCCTTCCTGCAGTTGCTCTTTAACAGGGAACAACTGGTAACCACCCAACCAGGGTTCCGGTTCAGCGCCCAGGGACTGCTCGACTCGCTGAAATATTACCTGAGTACCCTGATCCGTGAACACAATGAGGCCTATGCCCTGGCGGCCATCTGTGTCATCATCATCGTCGCCATTTTTTTTAAGAACGTCTTCATCTATCTCTCCTACCGTGTGCTTGGCCCCATGCGCAACAAGGTGATGAACCACCTGCGCGCAGACCTCTACAACAAGATCCTCGAACTACCCCTCGGCTACTTCACCGAACAAAGGAAAGGCGACATCAACAGCCGGATGAGCAATGATGCCAATGAAATCGAATGGAGTGTTATTGGCACCCTGGAAGGCCTGATCAAGGAGCCCATCAACATCATCATCATACTCACGACCTTAATCTTCCTCAGCCCCACGCTGTCATTATTTCTCTTGGTGTTGTTACCGGTTACCGGTTTTATCATCGGCCGACTGAGTCGCTCGCTAAAGAAACAATCAACCTCGGCACAGGAAGAAATGGGAACGATGATGTCGATCCTCGATGAAACCCTGGGTGGCCTTCGGGTGATCAAGGCCTTCAATGCCGAAAAGCTGCTTAGCAACAAGTTTCTGACCAGTAACAATACCCTGACCAATCTCCGAAACAGGATCATTTTTCGTCGCGACCTGGCCTCACCCATGTCGGAATTCCTGGGCGTGCTGGTGCTCTGCTGTGTACTCTTTTTTGGTGGTCGCCTGGTGTTCACAGGTCATATCATGCAGCCTGAAGCCTTTATCACCTACATCGTTTTCTTTACCCAGATCATCAACCCGGCAAAGGCGCTGTCCACCGCATTTTACAATGCCCAGCGAGGTAGCGCTGCTATCAAGAGAATTGAGGAAATCGTTTCCGCGCCGGTTACAGTGGCCGAGGATCCCGACCCGGTCTTCCTCGAAAATTTCAAAGTCAGCATTGAATTCAGGAACGTGAGTTTTCATTATGAAGACACTACCATCCTGAATAGCGTCAACCTGCTTGTCCCCAAAGGAAAAACCATTGCACTGGTCGGTTCCTCAGGCGCGGGCAAATCCACACTCGCCGACCTGATCCCCAGGTTTCATGACACCAGTGGCGGGGAATTGCTGATCGATGGCATTGACATAAAAAAATATTCTCTCGATTCGCTCCGCCACAACATGGGCATCGTTACGCAGGAGCCCATTCTTTTCAACGACACCATCGAGGCTAATATCCGGCTGGGCAAACCAGAAGCCAGCATCGAAGAGGTGATGCAGGCCGCCAGGGTAGCCAATGCCCATGATTTCATCCTCGCCAAAGAAGACGGATATGAAACCAATATCGGCGACCGTGGCTCCAAACTCAGTGGCGGCGAACGTCAGCGGATCACCATCGCCAGGGCCCTCCTGAAAAACCCGCCAATACTAATCCTCGACGAAGCCACCTCATCCCTCGACACCGAAAGCGAACGCCTGGTTCAGGATGCTATCAATAAAATGATGCTCAACAGAACCAGTGTGGTCATTGCCCACCGATTGAGCACCATCCGTCATGCCGACGAGATCATCGTGCTGATGAAAGGCCAGATCGTTGAGCGGGGCAACCACGATGAACTCCTCGCCATTGGCGGCACATACAAAAGGTTGGTAGATTTGCAGGAAGTAAAATAGTTTTCTGGCGCTGTATCAATACATAGTCAACATGAAAAAAAGATCCGCACAAACCCTGTTGTTGTTTATCCTAGCCCTCCCTTTCACTGCCATCAGCCAGAACAAACCCTTCACCTATGATCAGCTCTTCCGTGGCGCCTATCCGGAGAACATATTCCAGAGACTGCCTAACGTGCTGGGTTGGCTGGACGACAAACACTACCTGCAACGCAATTCGTCGGGCGCTCTCGAATCCATAGATGCTTTGTCCGGTAAGGCCAGTAAATATAATGGTGTCGCACCGGAGTCAAATCGTCCCGCACACACCTCCCCTGAATTCATCAATCCTACTCCTTCCCCCGATGGCAGGTGGATCGCCTATACAAAAAAAGACCATAACCTTTACCTTCTCAACGCAAAGTCGGGAGAGGAAAAACCGCTAACCAGCGACGGTTCAGATTCCATACTGAATGGCTATTCCTCCTGGATATATTTTGAAGAGATCCTCGGCAGGCCAACAAAGTACAGGGCCTTCTGGTGGTCGCCGGACAGCAAGTACCTCGGCTTTATGCGCTTCGACGATTCGAAGGTTCCGGTTTTCCCGATCTATGTGCCCGATGGCCAGCATGGCTATCTCGAAACCAGGCACTACCCTCAACCCGGCGATCGCAATCCGACCGTGAAAATTGGCATTTCCGGCATTCAGGACAGCAGCATTACCTGGGCGGATTTCGATTCCGAAGCGGACCAGTATTTTGGGATGCCCCAGTGGACAGAAGATGCCCAACTCTGGGTTCCCTGGATGAACCGCGATCAGGATACGCTGATACAATATGCGGTCGACACCGATGGAACCAAAAAGCAGGTTTACCTCGAACACCAGGACACCTGGATCACGCTGAAGGACACGGACCGCCTGACCTTCATTCCGGAAGGCCAGGGATTTATTGTCAAGAGCGACAAGGATGGTTGGGAAAATCTCTATCTATACGACAAGAATTTCAAGTTGGTAAACCAGATCACCAACGGCAATTACTGGGGAACCACTATTCTAAAGATCGACCTTAAACAAAAACAGGTTTACATCAAGGCCAGGAAGGAAAATACTACGAGGTTCGATCTTTACCGCGTCTCTTTTAATGGCAGATCAGTGAAACGCATCAGCGCAGGGAATTACGATTATAGCGATGCGGAAGTTTCGCCTTCAGGAAAATACATCGTCGCCACATATTCTTCATTGACCACACCACCAGTTATGGTGCTGATAAATAACAATGGCAAGGTGATAAGAGAAATTGCGAACAGCAAAACAAAAGAGCTCGACCAGTACTTTGTTTCGAAGCCCGTACTGAAGACCGTAAAATCTGCGGACGGGGCCTTCGACCTTCCCATCATCATCAGGTACCCGCTTGGATTTGATTCAACAAAAAAATATCCTGTCCTGGTGTCGGTCTATGGCGGACCCAAGGCTACAGCTGTCTTTGATCGCTGGACCATGCCCTACGGCATAGCGCAGTGGTTTTCACAGGAGGGTGTGATCCAGGTGAGCATGGACAACCGAAGTTCCGGTCATTTCGGAAAGAAGGGAATCAATTACATATACAAACAACTGGGCAAATGGGAGACCGAGGATTTCATGGCCTGCGGCCGATGGTTGCGCGGTCGGCCCTGGGTCGACAGCTCCAAGATCGCTATCACAGGAGGAAGCTTCGGCGGCTACATGACCTGCATGGCGCTGACTTATGGCGCAGCTGTGTTCACCCATGGGATCGCCAATTCTTCGGTTACCGACTGGCAGTTGTACGATTCGCACTACACGGAACGATTCATGAAAACACCGCAAAGCAATCCGGAAGGATACAAGAACACATCAGTGCTTACTTATGCCAATAAGTACAAGGGTTTGCTAAGAATCAATCACGGAACCGCGGATGACAATGTGCATTTCCAGAATTCGCTGCAGCTCATCGACCTGCTGCAGGACCAGGGGAAGCATTTTGAAATGATGGTCTATCCCGGTCAGCGGCATGGCTTTCATGACGAGAAACTCGCGCACAGCACTATGGAGACAATGAAGTTTGTCGAGAAGTATTTGCTGGGGAAGGGAAAGTGAAAGCAACTCGTTAATTGATTTCACGCAAAGACCTTTAGATCAAAGTGTCCTTTTTCATAAATTTTAGAGAGTTGAATTGGGAAGCTTCAAATTTGTGAAAGAGAATGGGGTGAACTTTACGAAGACATAGACTTACGATCTATTTTGTGTATTAGTCCCCATCCTCCTTCACGGTTGCCAAGGCCCATTTAGAATAGTAAGTCCTTAAAGACTAATTAAAGGTCTTAGGCTAGGCAACTTTTTTTTAAGTAACCTTAAAAACTAAAGTTATGAAACTTCCACAAATTATCGGAGCAGACCTCTCCAAAAAAACCATTGATTTTGCCTGCTCGGTGACAAAAAAGAACCTCAGGATCTCCAACGATGAGGATGGTTTTAAAACGTTGAACACCTGGATCACTGAGCAGGGCATCGACCGATCCCGGCTGAAGTTGGTTATGGAACACACCGGAGGATACAGCTACCACTTCGAGCAGTTTTTGTACAGCCAAAGCCTGCCCTTTGTCAAAGTCTCCGCCCTGGCCATCAAGCGGTCCATGGGCCTGGTCCGCGGTAAAACCGATAAGCAGGATGCTGAAAGAATCGCCCGCTATGGTATGGATAAGACTGACCAGCTGGTCCCGGCTCAACCCGTTGCCCAGGGCCTGCAACGCCTGCAGATGCTGTATTCCACTCGCGAGAGGTTCGTGCGTGACCGCGCATCCATGAAGACGGCGGTAAATGAAATGCAGGAAGCATACGAGCTCAAAGACACCGATCCGGTAATTGTTTCGCAACGAAAGATGATTAAAAGCTTTGATCAGCAGATTGAAAATCTTGAAGCCCAAATCGCTGACATCGTAAAGGCCGACAAGAGCATGGATCAGAACTACCGCTTAGTCCAGACGATTAAAGGAGTGGGCAAGGTGCTGGCTTTGGCTACGATCGTCAAAACCCAAAACTTTACCCGGTTCACCGATGCCAGAAAGTTTGCCTGTTTTTGTGGCACCGCGCCTTTTGAAAACACCTCAGGCACCAGCATCAAAGGCCGAACAAGGGTGAGCCACCTGGCCGATAAAGGGATGAAAACATTGTTGGACCTGGCGGCAAAATCGGCCATCCGGTATGATGCCGAACTAAAGCAATATTATAGCAGAAGAACCGCAGCTGGCAAGCCAAAGATGAGTACGATTAATGTGGTTAGAAACAAACTTTTGTACAGAATCTTTGCTGTCGTTAAACGCCAAACACCCTTTGAACCACTCCCAATAGCAGCATAAATATTTAATCCAACCCTAAAAAACTAAAAAAATTTGGTCATATTCTAATCTTAGAATACGCAAAGTAAGCGCAAAGGCGCAAAAAGACGATGTATTTCTTGCGTCTTTGCGGCCGCCGAAGGCGGTTTTGCGCCTTTGCGTGAAACCTATTTATTCATCATCTGCTTCGCCTCGATGCTCAAGGTAGCATGAGGCACGGCACGAAGACGGGCCTTATCGATCAGCTTTCCGGTAACCCGGCAAATACCATAGGTTTTGTTTTCAATTCGCATCATGGCCTTTTCGAGGTGATCGATATAATTGATCTGGCGGCTGGCCATCTGGGCAAGCTGCTCCCTTTCCATGCTCATGCTGCCATCTTCCATGGTCATGTACCGGTTCTCATTTTCATCTCCACCCATTTCATCTTTACGGGTAATCAAACCCTGCAGGTAGGTCAGTTCTTTTTTCGCCTGGTCTAGTTTCTTCTGGATCAGTTCTCTGAACTCCTGCAATTCTGCATCACTATATCTCATAGTTGGTCCTGATTGGATTATTTCTGGTTGATCAAGTACAGATTTGGTAAACTCCGGTTCATATTTCCTTGACTGTCTTTGTTTTCATTTCTGGTATTACAACTTTAGCGGGCTTTGCCGGTGGCGCTGGCTTTTTGTGTGGTGGTAGGAGTGATTGGTGTTAGTGTCCGGTTTCTTTTTACTTCAGCCTTCTTTGCTTCAGCTTTCTTTTCCTCTTTTGTTGAGCATGTACAGCTGGTTTCTTCACTTCTGCGTGTTTTAATGGGTTTCGCTTGCAACAGTCGGTTTGGCAGATGCAGCTTTTTTGGCAACTGGCGGCTGCCGGGCTTGGCGCATGTTTTTCGCAGGAGCTATGCTTTGGGGCTGGTTTTGCAGCCTTTTTTAGGAGCAGGCTTTGCAGCCTTTGGCGAGACTGGCGGCTTTGGCAGCAGGTTTTCTTAGCAGGGGCTGCTTTTTTTACTGGTGTGGTTTTTTTAGCAGGCTTGGCTGCTTTCTTCTTGGTTGCCATATTGTTAGGCTTTTTTTGTAACAAACACTTTTAATGGAATATCATTTACTTCAATTTCGGTGCCTTCGGCAAGTTCAGGCACCATTTCAAGTTGATCTGCTAAAATTTCGGCGCAAATATAGTTATTAAATTGCGCGATAGAGTCTTTTAAGTTGCTCGTGCTCCGTACAGTTTAACAACTATCCTGTCAGTCAGTTCAAAACCACTGTCTTTCCGGATTTTCTGGATGCGGTTTACCAATTCCCTGGCATTGCCTTCACTGACGAAGCTCGGAGTTACGGTTACATCGAGGCAACCGTAAGAGTGTCTTTGTTGGCCACCATCCAGCCGGGAATATCTTCGCTGGGATCTCAACTTCCTGTATCTGTAATATTACAGGTTCGTTATCAATTAACAATGAAATAGAACCCTCTTTTTCAAGTGTTGCGATCTGTTCCTGGGTGAATGCTGCAAGTGCTGCAGCCACGGCTTTCATCTTCGGTCCCAGTTTCTTTCCCAGTGCCACAAATTGGGTTTGATCTTTTTCTTGATGAAACCATTTATCGTCCATCGAGGTATTCTATCTCCTTTACATTCACTTCGGTTTTGATCAGGTCTTCCACCATTTCTATCTGGTTTGTCATCCTGTCGTTCAGTAACCGGGATCAGGATCCGTTGCAATGGCTGCCTCACCTTGATATTCACTTTCTTCCTCAGCGACAGTACCAGCGAAGAAATATCCTGCGCCAGTTGCATCCTTTCTTCAAGCGCCTGATCGATCGCGCTCGATCCTGGCTTTGGGAAATCAGCACGTGATGCACAGACTCTGCTGATGATCTCCCGGTAACCGCATTCAGGTTCCGGAATAAACTGTCGCTGAAAAATGGAGAGATAGGTGCCATCAGCCGTACGATTACGTTTCCAGGCATTCATATAGGGTCTGGTAAGCACAGATCTTATCCTGTTCATATTCTCCTTTCCAGAACCGGCGGCGGCAAAGCCGCACATACCAGTTGCTCAGGTGTTCATCTACAAAATCTTCTATTGCCCGGCCTGCCTGGGTAGGTTCATAATCATCCATGTAAGCCGTTACCGTTTTGATAAGTGTGTTCAGCGATGACAGGATCCAGCGGTCGATTTCAGGCCGTTCGGCCAGCGGGATATAGTTCTTCCTTGAAAGAAAATCCATCCACATTGGCATAGAGTGCAAAGAACTGGTAGGTATTATATAAGGTACCGAAGAATTTGCGCTGCACTTCCCTGATGCCTTCCAGGTCAAACTTCATGTTCTCCCAGGGAGAAGCATTGGTGATCAGGTACCATCGGGTTGCATCGGCGCCGAATTCTTCGATGGTTTTGAAAGGATCGACCACATTTCCGAGCCGCTTGCTCATCTTATTGCCGTTCTTATCGAGCACCAGTCCGTTTGAAACACAGGTCTTATAAGCCACGGAATCAAACAACAGCGTTGAGATCGCATGCAGGGTATAAAACCAGCCCCTGGTCTGGTCAACGCCTTCGGCTATAAAATCTGCCGGGTAATTGGATCAAAAGGCTTGTTGAATGGTTGCTCGATCACCAGCTTTCAGTTTGTCATAATCAAGTCCCCATTGCGCATAGGGCATGGCACCGCTATCGAACCATACATCGATCAGGTCGGGCACCCTGTGCATCGGTTTACCCGTATCGCTTACCAGTACGATTTCGTCCACATAAGGTTTATGCAGGTCAAGGATGCCTTCGTGCAGATAATGCTTGGTTTACATCACCGCCCAGCGTATCGATTGGCCTTTCTGATCTCTTCATTCAGTTCGCCGATCGAGCCGATGCATTTCTCTTCTGACCCATCTTCCGTTCTCCAGATCGGCAAGCGGGTACCCCAGAATCGCTGACCGGCTGAGGTTCCAGTCCACCATATTTTCCAGCCAGTTGCCAAATCGGCCTTCGCCGGTTGATTTTGGTTTCCAGTTGATGGTTTCGTTCAACGCCACCATCTTTTCCTTCACTGCTGTGGTTCTGATAAACCATGCATCCAGCGGATAATATAAATACGGGCTTATCTGTTCTCCAGCAATGCGGATAGTTGTGTTCGTATTTTTCAACTTTAAAAGCCCTGTTCTCTTTTTTCAGTTTTACACAGATGTCTACATTCACATCAACATAATCTGTTTCATCTTTATAATTCTTTACATAGCGGTTGCTGAACTCACCCAGGCCGTCGACAAATTTTCCTTGCCGGTCAACCATCACCAGATGCCGATTTCATATTTCTTTCCCACCTTATAGTCATCCGCACCGAAAGCCGGGGCAGTATGCACGATACCGGTTCCATCTTCGGTGGTTACAAAATCACCGAGCAAAATCGGAAAGGATCGCCACCTGCATTTGCTGCGGCGCATTTGCCTCGATAAGGCAGCAGTTGTTCATACCGGCAGTTCTTCCAGCTGCTGACCTTTGAATGTGGTCAGGATCTTCCATGGAATGATTTTATCACCTTCTTTGTATGCATCGAAAGATCTGCCATTTTCCCTTCCGGTTTGAAATATTCATGCAACAAGTTCCTTCGCAAGAATCACATTGATCGGAAGATGGGTGTAAGGATTGAAGGTTTTCACCAGCACGTATTCGATGTTCGGTCCAACAGTCAATCCGAGGTTGGAAGGCAGGGTCCAGGGTGTGGTGGTCCAGGCGAGAAAAAAAAGTTCTTCGGCTTTTTCCGGCAGGTGTTTGAAAAGAAATTCTGATTTTTTATTTCTGATGCGCCTTGAACATCGACCACAGCCGAAGTATCCTTCACCATTTATAAGTGCCGGGCTGGTTCAGTTCATGTGAACTTAAACCGGTCCGGCAGCAGGAGAATAAGGCTGGATACTCACACTTTCATAGAGTAAGCCCTTTTTTATAAAGTTCCTTCAGTATCCACCAGAGGGTTTCAATATAGTTGTTTTCGAAGGTGATGTAGGGATGTTCCAGATCTACCCAATAGCCCATCTTCCGGGTCAGCTCATCCCATTTATCTTTGTATCTCAACACCGCTTCGCGGCAGTTTCATTATATTCTTCAACGGAAATCTTTTTTCCAATGTCTTCTTTGGTGATGCCCAGTTCTTTTTCCACTCCCAGTTCAATCGGTAAGCCCATGGGTATCCCAGCCACCTTTTCTTTTAACCTGGAATCCCTGCATCGTTTTGTACCGGCAAACGAGATCTTTTAATGTTCGGCTAATAACATGGTGAATACCGGGCATTCCATTGGCGCTTGGCGGGCCCTCATAAAATACAAATGGCTTTGCTCCTTCCCTGAGGCTTACACTTTTTTCAAAAGCGCTGATCCTCAGTCCACTTAGTCAAGAATTTCCTGCTCAATCGAGGGTAAATTCAGTTTGTGAAATTCCCTATATCTGCCTGCCATGATATTTCCCTGATGAATCGAATGATAAAAAAATTGTGCGAAGTTACAGTATTTCGGCGAAGGTTTTGTGGAGTGATGTCGTCCTAACCTAATGAGTAGATATGGAAAAGTATAAAATCATAAAATTCTACATGCTTACTCTTAGAAACCGGCTTAATTTCAATTTTGGCATAGTTTATGAACTATCAGCAGGTCAGTCAGTCGGAGTTCGAGGATTTGCGTATGCAGAACATGACATTATAAATATTTTAGATACATCTACCTTGATGCATATTTTTTCTACGGTTTAGGGTTTAGGGGTTAATAAGGGGAGTATTCCTACTCCCCTTTCCTTTTTAACTTCCTCCTTCAACCTTGGTCTGATCCTCTCCCGATTGAACTATCAATCCTTTTTCCACTGAATTCCGAAATGGTTGGCTCACTGTCCAGTGAACCTTACGCTACAGACACCCCACCCGTTTTTAATCTCTAATAGCCGCACAGGCTTTCCATATCTTGATAAAACCTGCGTTTTAGGACGATGTCCTGGAAAACTATACCAGTACCAAGCCTCTTCTGCGGAAGAGGCTTGGTTATTTTATGCCTGGCCCAAAATCAGACCTCAGCTTTTCCTTACCGTTTTATAGATCCTGATCGCCGTCATCAGCAGAATGCCCAGGCAAAGTAAACCAATGATTCCCCAGAGCCAGCTTAGCTGCTGTTTAACAACAACCAGCATCACGATTGCCACCAGGAATAAGGTGGCCACCTCGTTCCAGATCCTGAGCCGTTGACTGGAATAGCTGAATTTGCCCGCCATCTGCTGGCGGTAGATTTGGTGGAGAGAAAAATGATATAGATAAAGCAGGACCACGAAGGCGAGTTTGATGTGCAACCAGGCCGGGGTGCTGCCAAGCATTGTCCACATCCAGATACCCAGGACCAGGGTAAGTATTGCCGAGGGCCAGGTGATCCCAAGCCAGAGCCTCCTGATCATGATACTGAATTGTTCCCTCAGCACGCTGGATGCTGGTTCTTCCCTGGCCCCCGCCTCAGTGTTATAAATAAACAGCCTGACTATGTAGAACATGCCGCTGAACCAGGTTACAATAAAAATAATATGCAGTGCTTTGACGTATAGATACATGACTTGCTATTGATGCATGATCAGATCCTCATTGCCGTTTCGGTACGCTTCAATCCATCCCGAAAGGCCTTCACCCATTTGGGATGGGTGTTCAGGCAGGGTATCATCTCATAAGATTCCCCACCGGCTTTCATAAAACTTTCCTTGCCCCTCTCTGCTATCTCTTCCAGCGTTTCCAGGCAATCGCTCACAAATGCGGGGCAGATGACCAGGAGTTTTTTGATGCCCTCCGCAGGCATTTCTTCCAGTCTGATGTCGGTGAATGGCTCCAGCCATCCCTTGCCCAATCGCGACTGAAATGAAATGCTGTGTTTCTCTTTAGGAATATTCAATGCTTCGGTGACCAGCCTGGTGGTGGTGAAGCATTGGTGCCGGTAACAACGCGCATGCGCGGGTGAAGGCATCGAACAGCAATTCGCTGAGGCGAGACAGTGACGACCGGTGATATCGCTTTTGCGTATATGCCTGCCCGGTACTCCGTGATAACTGAAAAGCAGGTGGTCGAATTCACTGGCAAGGTAGGGGCTCATCCGGTCGGCCAATGCATCGATATAGTCAGGATGGTTAAAATAGGGTTTTAGAAATTTCAGTTGAAACGGATAGTTTTTTTTCTTGTGGTAATCCTTTGCATATTCGACGGCTGTTTCAAAAGACGACATAGCATAGTGAGGATAAAGTGGGATGGCCAATACCTCGTCAAGCGCAGGTTCCCTGCTGACCAGGTTGCCAAAGGCGGTTTGCGGATCGGGATTGCCATAGCGCATAAGCAACTCAACGGGTTCCTCCACCTGCAGTTGAACGGCCTGCTGCAATTGTTTACTCAACACGATCAGTGGAGATCCCTCCTTTGTCCAGATAGTCTTGTACGCCTCGGCCGACTTCGGGGCCCGCGTTGGAGTGATGATTCCTTTGACCAGCAGGGTCCTTAACAGAAAGGGCTTGTCGATCACTCTTTCATCCATCAGGAACTGGTCGAGATAGCGTTTGACGTCCTTAACCTCAGTAGAATCTGGAGATCCCAGATTCATAAGGAGGATTCCTCTTTTTATACCCTTTGCCATAGTTCGATGCGAAATTAGCTCAAATGGAACAACGGATTAAAATGTGACATTGCAATGACACAAAAATTAGAATCGTCGGCTGTCCACAAGTATTTTTGCAACGTATTATGTAGGAATGAACGGACAGAGTCTTCAGGACATACCAAAGTTTTTTGTAACAGGGATCAATTACAAAAAGACAGACGCCGCAGTTCGTGGGTTATTTGCTGTAAGCAATGATAATTATGAAAGGATACTCCTGGATGCATCCCGCGCAGGGATTGCTGAGATCTTCATCCTTTCCACCTGCAACCGCACGGAAATCTATGGCCTTGCACATGATCCCTCGTTATTGGCCGAGTTACTCTGCAGGCATACAGCCGGCGACCTCACCAGTTTCAGGGAGATGGCTTATACAAAAAAAGGAATGGATGCCATCGACCATTTTTACCGGGTGTCTGCCGGGCTGGATTCACAAATACTAGGTGACTACGAGATCGTGGGCCAGATCAAACAGGCTGTGAAATTCTCCAAAGAAAGAGGGTCAATCGCAGGCTTCACCGAAAGGTTGGTCAACAGTGTATTGCAGGCTTCCAAAACCATCAAGAATCAGACGGCCCTAAGCGGGGGTACCGTTTCTGTTTCCTTTGCTGCCGTGCAGTTCATCAGGAAGCAGATCAAGGACATTCAGCATAAAAAGATCCTGCTTTGCGGCATTGGTAAGATCGGCCGCAACACCTGCCGCAATCTGGTCGACTACCTCAACACAAGCAATATTACCCTGATCAATCGCACGGATGAAAAAGCAAGTTTACTGGCCAGCGAGCTCGGACTAAAATTCGCTTCTTTTGCCACCCTTACCCGGCAGGTTCGTGAAGCGGACATCATCCTGGTGGCCACAAATGCTCCGGAACCCACTATCCTCGCAAAGGACATTGTGAATGCCGGCGACAAACTGATCATCGATCTTTCCATCCCTTATAACGTTGAAGCCTCCGCGCAGTTGCTTCCCGGCATCCGCCTGGTGAATGTGGACGAATTATCAAAGCTGAAGGACTCCACCCTGCACCGTCGCGAGGCCGAAGTGCCAAAGGCCGAGGCCATCATCAGCGAACATATTAACGACTTCACCGAATGGCATGAAATGCGTAAGCACGTTCCTGTGCTAAGGGCCGTTAAGACCAAGCTCCAGGAGATCCACGGGCACCCGGTATTCTGCCAGGGCATCACCAGCACTGGTTTTGCCGGAATTCAAGTGGCCGACCACCAGGAAAGAATTCAGAAAGTGATCAATGTAATGGCTGTGAAAATGAGAGAGAGGAATCAGAAAGGTTGTCATTATATCGAAGCGATCAACGAGTTCATGACTCCCGTGGTAAATTAAGGCTATGGTCACACCGATCAGGATAGGCACAAGAGACAGTCCATTGGCAACATGGCAGGCATCCAGCGTTCTTCAAACACTGAAGGCAAATGGCTATGAAGGCTTAATGGTTTATATAAAAAGCGAAGGCGACCTCAATCTCACCACACCTCTTTACGAAATGGGCGTACAGGGCATCTTCACCAGAAGCCTCGATGACGCCCTGCTCAATAATCAGATCGACATTGCGGTTCATTCAATGAAGGACGTGCCGACGCGTTTGCCTGCAGGTCTTGTTCAGGCGGCCGTGTTGGAAAGAGCCGCAGTCAATGATTTGCTGGTATACAATAAGGATCTCTCTTTCCTTGAAAATTCCGAAACCATAGCCGACATCGCCACAAGCAGCATCAGGCGGAGGGCGCAATGGTTGCATCGTTATCCGCGGCACCGGCTGCACAACCTACGCGGAAACATGCAGACGAGATTAAAAAAACTCCATGATGAACAATGGAGCGGAGCCATATTTGCGCAGGCTGGGCTGGAACGGATTGCTATCCGCCCCGCAAACAGCCTCGTACTCGACTGGATGTTACCCGCCCCCGCACAGGGCGCTATCATGGTAGTGGCGCGGCAGCAGGATGATAAAACTATTGACGCCTGTGAAGTATTGAATCATCCGGACACGGCCATCTGCACCGCAATTGAAAGAAGTTTCCTCCGTGGCCTGATGGGCGGATGCTCCACACCCGTTGCGGCCCTCGCCACAATCAAAGGCGACGAGATCCTTTTCAGGGGTAACATGTTCTCTCCCGATGGAACAAAAAAAACAGAGATCGAAAAAACCTGGCAGCGTTCACTCCAGATTGATTTTGGAAAAGAAGCCGCAAAAGAAATACTCGAGCATGGTGGCAGGGAAATCGACCTGCTGATCAGGGCACAATCACCAACGTCGGATCTGTCATGAGACCTTTCCGCATGTTGTTTACAAAAAAATTGAAGCGCTCCTACCCGGCCTTTGCAGAAAAATACGGAGTTGAATTTACCGAGCTACCTTTCATCAGGATTGAGGCTTTGACCGATCACGACAGGCAGGTCGAAGAAATTACCCATGATGCGGTGCTGGCATTTACAAGTGTCAACGCCGTTACATTTTTCGTCGGCCAGCACAAATCTCTGGAAGGATTTCTTTTGTATACGCTCGATGGCACAACAAGGCAGGAAGCAGAAAAGTATTTTCAAAAAGGTCAGGTGCTGGGCACTGCGAACAACGCCGCTATGCTTGCCCGGCTGATCATCAGAGAAAGGAAGACAGAAGAGGTATTTTTTATCTGTGGCAACCTGAGAAGGAACGAACTGCCTGAAATGCTAAAGAAGGCTGGTATCCGGGTCAGCGAAATCATCGTTTATCAGACGATCCTGGTGCCACAGGCAGTGTCTGGTGAATTTGATGGCGTCGCATTTTTCAGTCCATCCGCCGTGGAAAGTTTTTTTATTAATAATCATCCCGGCCCGGCGACGATTTATTTTTCTATTGGGTCTACAACTTCGCGGGCACTCCGTGGTTATACAGGGAACACCATCATAACAGCCGATACCAGTTCTGAAGAAAGTTTATTGGAAGCATTGGAAATTTACCTGGTCGGCAAAAATGAATCAGATGAGCAGTTTAAAAAATGATCTGTTATTAAGAGCACTAAGAGGGGAAAAGTTGAACAGGCCACCTGTATGGATGATGCGACAGGCGGGGAGATACCTGCCCGATTATATTAAACTGAGGGAAAAATATTCCTTCTTCGAGCGCTGCCAAAATCCGGCACTGGCCACCGAGATCACCGTTCAACCGGTAGACCAGGTTGGTGTAGATGCAGCGATCATCTTCTCCGACATTCTTGTTATCCCGCAGGCGATGGGTATGGAAGTACAGATGGTCGAAGGCAAGGGGCCTTACCTGCCCGACCCGGTAAAACAGATCACGGACCTGAAAAAACTCCGGATCCCCGATGTCAACGAATCGCTGGGCTATGTTTTTGATGCCCTTTCTCTGACAAAGAAAACCCTGGCTGGCAGGGTGCCATTGATTGGTTTTGCCGGCGCCCCCTGGACCCTGCTTTGTTATATGGTCCAGGGAAAAGGATCCAAAACCTTTGACGAAGCCAAGGCATTTTGTTTTACCCAGCCTGTGGCCGCGCACCAGTTGTTACAAATGATTACGGACACAACCATTGCCTACCTGAAAGGACAGGCCAGGGCGGGTGCCGATGTTGTTCAATTATTCGATTCCTGGGGCGGCCTGCTGAGTCCTAAAGACTTTGAAGAGTTCTCGCTTCGCTATATCAGGCAAATCATTTCGGCCGTCAGGGAAGATGCCCTGACCATATTGTTTGCCAAAGGAGCCTGGTTTTCTTTGAAAGAGATGAGTGAAACGGGTGCCAACGCGCTTGGTATCGACTGGTGCGTGAGCGCTGACTTTGGAAGAAAGATGGCCGGTGAAAAGACAACACTGCAGGGTAACTTTGATCCCGCGCGTCTGCTCGCACCGGTTGCCGAGATTCGTAAAGGCGTTAAGGAAATGATTGACGCCTTTGGCACCGAACGATATATTGCCAACCTCGGTCATGGCATACTGCCCAATGTACCCGTTGATCATGCGCGAGCCTTTGTAGATGCGGTGAAAGCATATGAAAAATGAACAGATCGATAAAAGATGATTTTTCTCAATACATCATTGCGTTGCAGCAAACCATAACCGCTGCGGTGGAGGCACTTGATGGTCGGGCCCGTTTCCTGGAAGACAGATGGGATAGACCGGAAGGCGGAGGTGGCATCACGAAGGTGATGACCGAAGGGAAAGTTTTTGAAAAAGCCGGCGTGAATACATCCGCGGTCCATGGTGAGCTGCCGGCATCGATGGTGGAGGCGCTCGGTGTCAAAGGCAAACAATTTTTCGCCTGTGGCATCTCGCTGGTCTTTCATCCCGTGAATCCATTCGTTCCAACGGTGCACGCCAACTGGAGGTATTTTGAACTCTACAATGATCAACGGGAACTGATCGACAGCTGGTTTGGCGGTGGTTCCGACCTTACACCCTACTATATTTTTGAGGAAGATGGAAAACATTTTCACCGCACATTAAAAGCGGCGATGGATCCCTTTGGCACAGAATACTATCCCAGGTTTAAGCAACAGTGCGACAACTATTTCATCAACAAACACCGCGGCGATGAAGCCAGGGGAATCGGCGGAGTATTCTACGACTATCTCAGGCCTGTAGATACAGAAGAAGCAGAGCAATGGCTTTCCTTTCAGAAAACCATGGGCGATTCCTTTCTTTCTGCCTACCTGCCTATCGCCGAAAAAAGAAAGGAACTTCCTTACACCGAAGAAGAGGTGAAGTGGCAGGAGATCCGCCGGGGACGTTATGCTGAATTCAACCTGGTGCACGATCGCGGGACCTTGTTTGGCCTGCGGACGAATGGACGCATCGAGTCCATTTTGATGAGCCTGCCACCACGCGCGAGATGGGAGTACAATCACCAGCCAAAGCCAGGCAGCCGTGAAGCCGAATTATTAGAATATCTGAAACCCAGGGATTGGATCAGTTGATGCTGTCCCCGAAAATAAATTTCTATGATACACAGAAACAGAATCATCAGGAGGTCGCCAGCAATAAGGGCGATGGTGGCCGAAACCATCCTCTCCCCTTCGGATTTCATCGCGCCGCTTTTTGTTGTGGAAGGAAAGGATCAGAAGGAAGAGATCGCCTCGATGCCGGGATATTTTCGGATGAGTCTCGATTTGCTGAGGACCGAGGTGCGTGAACTATGGTCGCTTGGAATAAAAAGCGTGCTGCTATTCGTCAAATGTGCCGACGACCGCAAGGACAATAAGGGAGCAGAGGCAGTGAATCCCGATGGTCTGATGCAGCGCGCCATCGCAGCCATCAAGATGGCAGAACCAGAAATGATAGTGATGACCGACGTAGCGCTCGACCCCTATTCAACTTTTGGTCATGACGGCATCGTGGAGAATGGCGAGATCGTAAACGATCCGACAGTGGCTGTGCTGGCGGAAATGAGTGTGTCGCATGCGAGGGCAGGAGCAGATTTTGTTGCCCCAAGTGACATGATGGATGGCAGGATCATCGCCATCCGGCAGGCGCTGGAATACAATGGTTACACCAACACCGGAATTCTCAGTTACAGTGCGAAATATGCCTCCTGTTTGTATGGTCCCTTCCGCGACGCACTGGATAGTGCACCAGGTTTCGGCGACAAGAAGACCTACCAAATGGACTTAGGCAACCGCAGGGAGGCAATAAAAGAAGTGCTTGCGGATGTGGCGGAAGGTGCGGACATCGTGATGGTGAAACCGGCGCTTGCCTACCTGGATATCATCAGGGAAGTGGCAAATAGTGTGCAGGTTCCCGTTAGTGCCTACCAGGTGAGTGGTGAATATGCCATGATCAAGGCCGCTTCGAAGATGGGATGGCTGAATGAGGATAAGGCAATACTCGAAACGCTGACTTCGATCAAAAGGGCAGGGGCAGGGATCATTGCCACCTATTTTACGAAGGACGCCTGTCGTCTGCTCAATGCCTGAAACCCTATTTAGATAATTCAATTTACCAGATAACATGAGCAGAAGCGAAGAATTGTTCAGTCGCGCATCCGTATCGATTCCCGGCGGAGTGAATTCTCCGGTACGGGCATTCAGGAGTGTGGGCGGAACGCCGGTCTTCATCCGGCGGGCAAAAGGCGCCTCCCTGATCGACGAGGACGGCAGGGAGTATATTGATTATATCAATTCCTGGGGGCCGATGATTTTAGGTCATGCCTGGCCGCCACTGGTGGCCGCCATCCAGGCCAGGGTGGCGGATTCAACCTCTTTTGGTGCGCCAACGGAGATCGAGACACTGGTGGCTGAACTGATCCGGAAGATGTGTCCGGGCATCGAGCTGGTGCGGATGGTGAACAGTGGAACAGAGGCCTGCATGTCCGCCCTGCGGCTCGCCAGGGGATATACGGGCAGAAACAAATTCATCAAGTTCGAAGGCTGCTATCATGGACATGCTGATTCCTTCCTTGTGAAGGCCGGCAGCGGCGTAGCCACGCTGGAAATCCAGGCGGTACCGGGAGTAACCGAAGGAGTGGCCATCGATACGCTGACTGCACCATACAATGATATCGAGGCGGTGAAGACCCTTGTGGCGAACAATTCCGGCAACATTGCGGCAATTATCATCGAACCTGTTGCGGGAAACATGGGATGCATTCTCCCCGAACCAGGTTTCCTGCCTGCCCTTCGCGAGATATGCACACGTGAAGGCATAGTGCTGATCTTTGATGAAGTGATGACGGGTTTTCGTTTGGCGCCGGGCGGAGCCCAGCAGCGGTTTGGCATTACCGCGGACCTGGTGACCTATGGCAAGGTGATTGGTGGCGGCATGCCCGTAGGTGCCTTTGGTGGCAGTCGTGAAATCATGTCACACATCGCGCCACTGGGCAAGGTATACCAGGCGGGCACACTCAGTGGCAACCCGATTGCGATGATTGCCGGCTACACCCTGCTCAAGGAACTTGATGATCATCCTGAAATATATGAACAACTCGAAACAAAAGGAGCCCTACTCGAACAGGGGCTGCGTAAGGCATTGGAAGATTCTGGTGAGCCCTTTGTGATAAACAGAATTGGGTCGATGATTAGTCTGCACTTCAGCAAGAACCCGGTGAAAAACTTTCATGACGCCGGCGCTGCCGACATAAAGAAGTTCGGTCGTTTCTTTCACGCCATGCTGAATCGGGGCATATACCTGCCTCCCTCGGCATTCGAAAGCTGGTTCCTGTCTAACGCGCTGACGACGGCCGATATTGACAGAACGGTTGATGCGGCGAGAGAAAGTCTGAAGGAGATGAAAGTTTAAAGTTTGCTTCACGCAAAGATTTCACAGCAAGATTTCACGCAAAGCCTGTCTGCCGTAGGCAGGCCGCCAAGAAGACGCAAAGCCGCAAAATAAGCTGTATTTATTGCGCCTTCGCGCCGGTCGAAGGCGGCTTCGCGGCTTTGCGTGCAATGTCTTCCTTAATGAAACAACAATTCACAAGGCTTCAGCCCCGTGTGTTTCTTGAACGCGGTAGAAAAATGTGAAATGGACGAATAACCAAGCATCATCGACACGTCGGTAACGCTGAGTCCTTTTTCGTACAACAGATACCTGGCATGTTCCATACGCTGGCTCTGGTAGAAATCAAAGATCGTGGTGCCAAATAATTCCTTGAATCCCTTCTTCAGATAACATTCATTGATAGCGACCTTCTTGCTCAATTCCTTGATGGTGATCGGCTCGCCAATATGCTGAAGCAGGATCTCCCTTGAGCGGATGATCTTCTCGCGATCAAGGTCGTTGGACAGGAATTTGCACTGGAATCCTTCAATAGATTTTTCACCAATCATGCATTCCAGGCTGTAGAGCAGCAGCATCTGGGTCTGTGCATTGATGTAAATATTTTCGAGGCTGTCGGTGTAGTTATGATTGAGCAGGGCTTCCAGGACCATGGAGCTTCTGCCGCAGATAGAGAGGATCTTCGCAAAGGATGAGGGGTGGCGAAAGTTGAGGATGTCCTCCGAGAGCCGGTTGGCCTGGTTCCCAAAACCCGCAAACTGCGACACGTGCAGTCCCGAAAAGCGGAAACTCAGCACGTCGATCGTGCTTACGCGGTTTGAACAGTTTTTATCGGCATTGACCAGGCATTTTTCGCATTCCCCGCCCTGGTGGTTGCAGTAGACGTTGCCTGTGATACAGAATTTGAGTTCGAGATAGTTGTCCCGGGCATCGGCTTTTTTGTAATGGTAGACCATCATCCCGGTGTCTTCCATGTTCCACTGCGGATTTCTCTGGTATCTTTTGATAAAATACTGCACAGAACCCGGGATCTGCTGTTCCTTTTCATAAACCAGCCTCAGCTCATTCTCCATCACTGGCTGCTTGTAGGCTAATGCGAGTATGTCTGGGGGGTTGAACACGAGTGCAAATTTAAGGGTCCGGGTTGACTTCTTCGTCAAGAATAGTCATGAAACCATCAAAAGTTAAAAGTCCAAGCTTAAAAGTTGTACGGTATTTCACGCAAAGGCGGAGCCGCCTTCGGCGGACGCAAAGACAAAGAAAATACAGATAACCTTTGCGTCTTTCTTTGCGTGAAATCCTTTGCGTGAAATACGGTTCAGCTTTTAAGTTCCCTAATCAAAACTCTGATTACTGGCAGCTGCCAGCTTGATGATGTGATTGAACTGGGCCGGAGTAAGGTCGTTGTAGAAGAAGTAAACGGGGTCGATGCGCTGACCGTTCTTGTGCACCTCGTAATGGCAGTGCGGTCCGGTAGATTTACCGGTACTGCCCACATACCCGATGATCTCGCCCCTGCGCACGCGTTGTCCTGTCCGGACCTTCACCCTGAACATATGCCCGTAGAGGGTTTCATAACCATATCCGTGGTTGATCAACACATGATTCCCATAGCCATTGCCCGAATTGCCCGCTATTTTTGCCACCCCATTCGCCGTAGCATAAATCGGTGTCCCCTGCGGAGCCGTGAAATCCAGACCAGCATGAAAACGAGGCGTTTTATAGATCGGATCGATCCGGTACCCAAAGCCCGAAGCCACCCTTTTGAGGTCGGTGTTACTCACTGGTTGAATGGCCGGTGTAGAAGCGAGCAGTTGTTCCTTGTTTTTGATAAATCCCGCGATCTGCACATAGGACTTGTCCTGGACGGCCATCCGCCGTTCCAGTTTTAGCAGCGTATTCATTACTGAGGTTTCCAGCTCATACTGATTGAGACTGTTCACCAGTTTCATTTCCTTTTGTTGCTCGAGCTCTTTCAGCCTGGCACTGTCGGGGATCGGGTTCGCCTCGAAGATTGCCC
This sequence comes from uncultured Chitinophagaceae bacterium, assembly GCA_963808065.1. Taxonomy (GTDB): domain Bacteria; phylum Bacteroidota; class Bacteroidia; order Chitinophagales; family Chitinophagaceae; genus Flavitalea. The sequence continues at coordinate 712,689 of CAWEEK010000001.1, read as the reverse complement.
GGTATACTTCATTGTCCCTGGCCTCTAGTTCCCCCATCCTGAACTGCAGCTTCTTCGCCTTTTCGTCGAGCAGGTAGTAATTTTCTTTCAGGGCATAATTTTCCTGCAGAAGTCTTTTTTCGTTTGCTGAAGGGAAGTAACGATAGGCGGCAGAAACGATGATCAGCGCGGTCACCAGGGCTGCAGAAATGAATCCGAGCACCCTTAGCAGTTTCACCCGGAGAGGAGTGACCAGCTTTTCATACCGTAGCGAATTGGTATTGTAGAAGTACTTTATCTTTTTCATGACCTTGGGCAGAAGGGGCTCATCCGCAATCGTTTCCTTAATTTTGCCCGGTGTTAAACGTAGACAAAGTAACCAAAAATAGTTTTCCGTCCTCAATATACCACACACAATTGTTCCCGATATGATGAATAGCTCGGAGATACGCGAGCAATTTCTTGCCTTCTTCCATTCAAAAGGTCATAAGATTGTTCCATCGGCTCCCATAGTAATCAAGAATGACCCTACACTTCTTTTCACCAACGCGGGAATGAACCAGTTCAAGGATTTCTTTCTTGGCAACCGCAAGCCGGAAAACCTCCGGGTAGCCGACACACAAAAATGCCTGCGGGTAAGCGGCAAACACAACGACCTGGAAGAAGTGGGTGTAGATACCTATCACCACACCATGTTTGAAATGCTGGGCAACTGGAGCTTTGGCGACTATTTCAAGAAAGAAGCCATCGACTGGAGCTGGGAACTGCTGACTCGACGTGTATCAACTCGACAAGAACAGGCTGTACGTTACGATATTCGCCGGCGATGCAACAGGAAGGTCTGCGAAATGGACGATGAAGCGCTGAATGAATGGAGAAAATATGTGCCCGAGGACAGGATCCTGCGGGGTAATAAGAAAGATAATTTCTGGGAAATGGGCGACACCGGCCCCTGCGGTCCCTGCTCGGAGATTCATTTCGATTGCAAGGTCCAATGAAGAGCGCCTCAAAATCGAAGGTGCATCACTCGTCAACAAGGACCATCCGCAGGTGATCGAAATCTGGAACAATGTGTTCATGCAGTTCAACCGCCTGAAAGATGGCAGCCTGGTTCCACTGCCTGCTAAAACATGTAGATACAGGTATGGGCTTTGAAAGACTGGTGCGGGTAATCCAGCAGGTAAGCAGAGCAACTATGACACCGATGTTTTTTCCGGAACGATAGCGGCAACGGAAAAGATAACTGGACAGTCTTATGACCGCGGCGACAGCAAACAGGCTATTGCCTTCCGCGTAATCGCCGATCACATCCGCGCCATCGCCTTCACGATAGCGGATGGACAGCTGCCTTCGAATACTGGTGCGGGTTATGTTATACGCAGAATCCTCCGCCGGGCGGTTCGTTATTACTATTCGTCATTAAATTATCGTCAGCCGCTGTTGTATCAATTGTTGCCCGTGGTTAGCGAGCAGTTCAAAACTGTTTTCCCTGAACTCAGGCAACAAGAAGAATTCTGTTCAAAAGTAATAAGGGAAGAAGAAGAGGCATTCCTGCGAACCCTCGAAAAAGGTCTCAGGAAAATTGATGAGATACTAACGGTCACAAACACTGCAAATAAGGACTCTACCAATGTTCCGGCCGGAGTGATCAATGGCAAAACTGCTTTTGAACTCTTCGACACCTACGGATTCCCAATCGACCTGACCAGGCTGATCGCAGCCGAACACGGTTTGTCGGTTGATGAAGCCGGCTTCGAATCAGAAATGCAGCAACAGAAAACCCGCAGCAGGGCCGCCACAACGGTGGAAACGGAAGACTGGGTGATCCTGAACGCGGAAGCCGGGAGCGAGTTTGTCGGGTACCAGGATCTGCTGGTCGAAACCAGGGTTTCCCGGTACCGCAAGGTCAGGGCCAAAGGCAGGACGCAGTATCAACTGGTTCTGGAAATCACACCGTTTTACGCCGAAAGCGGCGGTCAGGTGGGCGACCGGGGCACACTGAAATTCGGTGAAGACCTGATCAATGTGACCGACACAAAGAAAGAGAACAACCTCACAATTCATTTTACCGATGCCTTTCCCACCGACATTACGATGCCGGTGACCGCGGCTGTAAACCTGGAGGCCAGACTAAATACCACTTATAATCACACGGCCACACACCTGCTGCATGCGGCGCTCAGACAGGTGCTGGGTAAACAAGTAGCTCAGAAGGGCTCACTGGTTTCTCCCGAGATCCTGCGTTTCGACTTCTCTCACTTCACAAAGATGACGGATGAAGAGATCCACGAAGTGGAACGCATCGTAAACGAAAGGATCAGGCAGAACATACCCGTGGTGATCACGGAAATGCCGAAGGAGGAAGCCCTCAAGCTCGGAGCCATGGCCCTGTTCGGAGAAAAATATGGCAACACCGTACGAGTGGTTACTGCCGACCCACAATTTTCTGTCGAACTCTGTGGGGGAACCCATGTTCAGCATACCGGCATGATAGGGGTTTTCGCCATCCTTTCTGAAAGCTCTGTGGCAGCCGGTGTGAGAAGGATCGAGGCCATCACCGGTGCTACCGCGATGAATTACTACATGGACAAAGTCTCCGAGTACAAACAACTCAACGACCTGCTGCGTACCAGGGAACCCCTGAAAGCGGTTGAGAAACTGATAGAAGAAAAACTCGGCCTGGAGAAAAGAATCGAAGGGCTGGAAGCCAGGCAGCTGGTGCAGCTCCGCAACCATCTGCTCACACGCGATGAGATCATCAATGGTGTCACTTTTGTTGGGGACATTGTCGAGGTGAGTAACCCGGACGCGCTCAAAAAACTCTGTTTCGATCTGAAAAACAAATTGCATGACTATGTTGCCGTCGTCTGCGCCAATATTAACGGCAAACCCTTTGTAGCCATCGGTATCTCCGAAACGGTGGCAGCCGCCCGCAACCTGGATGCGGCAAAGATCATCCGCGAACATGTCGCCCCGATGATAAAGGGTGGCGGCGGCGGGCAAAAGACCCTTGCCACCGCAGGAGGGCAGGATGCGAGTCAACTGGACAAGGTGCTGGAAACCGTGAAAGGTTTGATTTAAAAGCCAACTTCCCCATTTAACATTTCCGAAACTTTTCGTATTTGATTCCTTTCCCTATATTTGATCTACGAAGATCAACGTAGAATCAAAATAAAAAATCAGCATATGAAAAAAATCCTTTTCACAATCGCTTCCGTCCTCCTGGCATCGGGGTTCATCAGCGCCCAGACAAAAAACAAGGACGCCAAATCCGAAGACGGGAAGATCAACGAATACGATGAGATCATCATAAAAAGAAAGGATAAAAACAAAGATGGTAAGGTGACCGTAGAAATCAAGGGCGACGAGGTTTTTGTAGATGGTAAACCCATTGATGATTTTGTCGATGACGAGATCGCCATCAAAATCCGAAGCCCAAAACGCTTTCGACTTAACACATCCCCTTTTATCCAGGACGGTACATGGACACCCGAAGGTGAAGACAGTGGTCCCGAAAGAGCATTTCTTGGCGTGGCAGCTGAAGGTTCGGCCGCCGGCGCCAAACTGGTCAAGGTCTCCGACAACAGCCCCGCAGAAAACGCCGGGCTCAAACCAGGGGATGTGATCACAAAGATTAACGACAAGGAGGTTTTCGACCACGAACAACTCGTAAATGCTATATCCGGCTACAAGCCCAATGATAAAATAACGGTGCACTACACCCGGAATGGCAAGAAGAACAAAGCGGACATCTCGCTGGCGGGCAGGCGGATTTCAAGAAACCAGACTTTCCGTTATTTCGGACCAGAAGCACCTGAAACTCCAGAATCCCCGGAAACTCCGGAATCACCCGAAGACATGGACATTCACATCCCTCCCATTCCTCCGATTCCTCCACATGCATTTAACTTCAAATGGGACAATAACGATTTCGATCACGCCTTTAAATTCAAGGGCAAACCGCGGTTGGGCATCAAGGCCCAGGATACCGAGGATGGAAAGGGCGTCGTTGTATTGGATGTGGACCATGATTCCCCTGCCGACAAGGCGGGTCTGAAAGAAGATGACGTTATTACTTCTTTTGATGGTAAACCTATTGGCAGCGTGGAAGAACTGTCTAATTTATCCCGGGAAGCAGGTGAAAAATCCCCGCTGAAACTGGAGGTGAACCGCAAGGGAAAGACCCAGAATATCGAAATTAAAATCCCGAAAAAATTGAGGACCACACAATTGTGATCTTCGATATGTGAAATTTTAGATCTCATGACACTATCTCCAGGCCGCTTTTCTCCAAAAGCGGCTTTTTTTGGGTAGTTTTGCACCCCGGCGGCGAAGGCCAAAGCACCAGTTCCAGTGGAAACAGTATACGAAACAGTAATCGGACTCGAAGTCCATGCCCAACTCCTCACAGCAAGTAAGTTATTCTGCGGTGACAGTGCCGTCTTCGGCTCTGAACCCAATACGCATATCTCACCCATAACTCTCGGTCATCCGGGCACACTTCCCCTGCTGAACAAAAAAGCAGTTGAACTCTCTGTAAAACTGGGAATTGCCTGTAATTGTACCATCACCAATACCAATTATTTCGCCCGCAAAAACTACTTCTACCCCGACCTTCCAAAAGGCTATCAGATCTCCCAGCATACCATTCCGGTTTGTGTGGGCGGATTTGTAAAAATCACCACCGGGGAAGGCCAAAAAAACATCGCATTAAACAGGATCCACCTCGAAGAGGATGCGGGTAAGAGCCTGCATGAAATCGATCCGGAAAATACCGCACTGGACTACAACCGTGCGGGGGTAGCCCTGGTGGAAATTGTAACCGAACCCTGTATCTCGAGTGGGGATGAGGCGGCCGCCTATCTAACGGAACTCAGAAAAATGCTGAGATATCTCGAGGTTTGTGATGGCAACATGGAAGAAGGCAGCATGCGTTGCGATGCCAACGTGTCACTCAGACCAAAAGGATCCGGAACACTGGGTACCCGGGTTGAGATCAAAAATCTCAATTCGATCAGGAATGTCCGGCGCGCCATCGAATTTGAAGCGGAAAGGCTCTCCGACATTCTGAACAGTGGTGAACAGGTGATCCAGCAAACGAGGAGTTTCGATGCCGGCAGCGACACCACGTTCGCTCTCCGCTCAAAGGAAGAGGCTAATGATTATCGCTATTTTCCAGATCCCGACCTGGTACCCTTTACCGTCAGCGCCGAAACTATTGCTGCCATCCGATCGGCTATGCCGCAGTTGCCGGAAGATCGCATTCAGCATTATACCTCCGCCTATCAGCTGAGTAACTATGATGCCACTACTTTGACTGAAGAAAAGGCATTCTCAGATTATTTTGAGAAGATCATTCTGCATACTGGCAATTATAAGGCAGCGGCAAACTGGATGCTTGGTCCGGTAAGGGCCTGGCTGAATGACCACAGCCTGGGCATTGGAGAATTCACCCTGCCGCCTGCGGCCATTGCAGGCCTGATCGCCCTTATAGACTCCGGCAAACTCAGCTTCTCCGCCGCATCATCCGCAATTTTTCCCGAGCTGGTCAGCCATCCGCCTAAGACAGCAGAGCAGGTTGCCAGGGAAAAGAACCTGATCCAGGACGCCAATGCCGACCTGATCGCAGGATGGGTAGACGAGGTGTTAAACAACATGCCTGAGAAGGTTTCGGAATACCGCAAAGGGAAAAAGGGACTGATCGGCCTGTTCGTGGGCGAGGTAAAAAAAGTATCAAAAGGAAAGGCAGACCCCCGGATCACCAACGAATTATTATTAAAAAAACTTCAATCCTGATAACAATGCACCGATCAATTTTGTATAAATGGGTTTTTATTTGTTGTACGCTGGCGGTATTTTCCTGCAACCACAGCGACAGCGCAAGCCAGATCGAGATTAAGGGCGAATTCAAAAACTACCAGGCGTCCATGGCGCAGTTTCCCCAAACCTTCCCTACCGACTCCGTCAAGGTTTTCCTCTATGAAGTGCCCTTTGGCAATGATGCGGTTCCCGTGAAACTCGACAGCACCACCGTCAGCGCAAAAAATACAAAATTCACACTCCGGGCACCAGTGAAAAGCGTTGGCCTCTACGATGTGATGGTGGAAAATGGCCCTATGATACCGATCGTCAATGATGAAAATTCCATGACGCTGAATGTGGACATGGTGAACAAGGAAAAATATTACGACGTGCAGGGATCGGAAGCAAGTTCAGAAATCCGGAATTTTATTTTTGGCTACAGCGAAAAAAGCACCGCTGCCAACAATGCTTTCAGAAGACTCGACAGTTTGAAAATGTACAAGTCCGAGGACGTAGCGGTGATGATGGCCACCGATCAGAAAAACCAGGCCGTGAGCGGCCTGAACGATTTTGTCAAGCAGTCTATCTCCAGTGTGAAGAACACGGTGGTGACCGCTTTTGTATTGGGAACCGCTGCCAGCACCTTTCCTGAAGACGAATATGAAAGCGAACTGAACAAGGCCTCAGCCAAGCATCCTTCGGATCCCAACCTGAACTTCCTGAAGAAACAACTTTCACAAAGGAAAAATCAGACTGCCCAAACGCAGAAGTCATCCCTGATCGGTAAACAGGCTCCCGAACTCACCCTGCCCGATGTGAATGGTAAATCGGTATCCCTATCTTCCTTCAAAGGAAAGTATGTGTTGGTTGATTTCTGGGCCAGCTGGTGCATGCCTTGTCGCGAAGAAAATCCGAATGTGGTGAAGGCCTACAATACTTTCAAAGACCGAAACTTCACGATCGTGGGTGTTTCCCTCGACAAAGAGAAAGGCAACTGGTTGCAGGCTATCAAAGATGACAAGCTCACCTGGACCCACATCAGTGACCTCGCATTCTGGAACAGCGCGGCAGTGGAAACCTTCGGCTTCCAGGGAATTCCATACAATGTATTGCTCGACAAGAATGGCGTTGTAGTTGCGGAGGGTCTGCGCGGCAATGAACTATTCGCCAGGCTGGAAGAAGTGTTGAAAAAATAGACCGATGGCCTTCCAGAGCAAAGATTTTTAATCCTGAATTATTTTTATCTGCATCACTGCGGAAATATTGACCGCCCTTTGTTTTGCGAGGGAGGCATTCCTGCCTTCAAACAATGCATCGACAGTTTCAATAAATAATTGATTCCATTGACTGAAGTGCTCCTTCTTCAAGGTGATGAGTTGGTTTAACTGCTTGTGTTTTTTCAAAGGATCTCCATCATAACCGCCGGTAAGGAAAATAGTGCTTTCCCAGAAATCATACATCGTGAGCAGAAGTTTGTTCCAATTCACTTTTGCGATATCATTGAAGATAAAACCGATAATAGGATCCGTTTTTACTTTTTCGTAGAACTCATCCACCATCAGCTCGATATCTTCCCGATTTTTAATATCTCTTTTCATACCGAACCTTTTTCGGTGAGTAATACATATACTTCATTCAAAACTTCTTCTGAACAGTGTTCCTGAATCATTGGGAACAGAATCCTTTCTTCTTTGCGGATATGTTTCTCAAGCTTACTCCCCAGGCTATCGAGCGCCTCAACCAGGTTGCCGGCGTGGCGAAGTGAGCTGAAATCATTGCTGATCTCCTGGTGTTCGGTAAGTATTTCGGAGGCAAGCTGAACAATTCCGGAATAGGAGCCGGCTACGCGGGTAAGCATGGCTTCTTCAAGCATGAAATGGCGCAAAATTGTTGTTTCGAACAGGTTGAGGGCATAAGCCATTTTTTCTTCCGGTGTATCCGGGAGATTTTTATATGCGGGTGCATTTGTTTGTAACAGCCTTGCCAGTATTAAGGTTTCGTGGTGTTCCCGGGACAGTGGCGCCAGCGATTTATGTCTTTGCATAATTAAAGATCTTTTCGGTTAAGCGTAGGTATTGAAAGTGAAGCCGGAACCAGGATCCAGATTTCCAAACGACGAATGAGATGATCAACACTAATTCTTTCCTTCTTGAATAAGCGCTTCGTCTTTGACCACAGTTATGTCATCTCGTTTTCTGTTTGTAGAGATCAGTATTGAAGGAAGAAAGACCAGGTTGGTAACCGTTGCCATGACAAGTGTAAGCGAGGTCAGCCAGCCCAGCGCCTGGGTGCCCCCAAATCCGCTGAAACAGAAGATCACGAAGCCTGCGATCAACACCAGTGAGGTATAAATAATGCTGATTCCCGTTTTATGAATGGTACTGATGACGACGGAAGTGCCTCCATGTTTGTTCCCCTTTGACTCCTGTTTGTAATTCACCAGGAAGCGGATCGTGATGTCTATTGCGATGCCCAGCGCTACAGAAAACACAAGTACAGTGGAAGGTTTGATCCTCACACCGGCCCAGCCCATTACCCCCGCGGTTATGATCAACGGTATCACATTCGGGATCAGCGAGCACAGCAGGATGCGGAACGAGCGGAAGAGGTAGAGCATACACAATGCGATTAGCAGGAAGGCCCAGAGTATGCTTTCCTTCAAACCATTAATGATGAATGCGGTTCCTTCAAGAAAGGTGACGCTGCTACCGGTGAGCACTACCCGATATGAGGCAGTGTCGAATATTGTCCTGCTGGTGCTGTCGATCTCGCCGAGCATAGCCTGCAGTCTTTTACTTCCGATGTCGGCCATGCTTGTGCTGATCCTTGCCCTTTGCCTGGTACTGTCCATAAAACTCCTGACCAGTTTCGTAAAACTGTTCTGGCTTCCCCCGGTTTCTTCACCCTTGGTGCCCAGGTACTGTGACAGGAATGCGATGTCGAAAGAATTGGGCAGTCCATAGTTGGTGCTGTCCCCATCATAGTAAGCCTGTCGCGCGAACTTCATTCCTTCTACAATAGACAGGGGTCGGTTCATCTCGGGTTTTGCGCCGAGATAGGCCGCGAGACTATCGATCTTTGCAAAAGTTTTCATTGGATTTCTTCTAAGTCCATTTTTTCTCTTGGTGTCCACGATTATTTCCAATGGCATCACGCCCTTGAAATTCTTTTCGAAAAATTTCAGGTCAGTGTAGATCTTGTCGGTTTTTGGGAGGTCGTCGACGATAAACCCTTCTGACTTCAGCCGGAAAATGCCAACGACGGAAAAAAGCAAAACCACCACAGTAGTAGTGTAGATGATGGTTTTGTGGTGTATTGCCCAGATTTCAAGACGGTCGAGCACTTTGAGCAGCCACTTATTGTCGAGATATTTTGTATGCCGGGGTTTTGGTGGAGGCAAATAACTCAATGCTCCCGGTATGATGACCAGGGAAATAAAGAAGAGGGCAAAAATATTTATCCCCGCAACTATTCCAAATTCCTTGAGTACAGCACTCTTCGTCAAAGCAAAAACGGCGAACCCAATGGCTGCAGAGATGTTGCAGAAGAGGGTGACTATGCCCATTCCAGAGATCATGGCAATCAGCGACTGGTGCTTGATGCTGGCAGAAGGAATTGATTGCGCCTTGCTGGTATCCCTGTAGGCGCTGTGGTATTTGTTGAGGAAATAAATACAGTTGGGAATGCCAATCACTACGATCAGCGGAGGAATAAGAGCATTGAGTAGGGTGATCCTGAAGCCGAAGAGATGCATGGTGCCCAGGCTCCAGAGCACACCAATGATCACAACCAGCAGAGAAAGCAGGGTCGCGCTCAGACTTCTGAAAAAGATAAATAATATCACCGCCGACAGAAGTACTGATCCCAGCAGGAACCATTTCATCTCATCCGCCACTCGGGTAGCGAGGTTGGTCCTTATTAGTGGCAGCCCACTGTAATGCATATCCAGGCCATTCTTCTTTCCAAATACTTCCGCCTGCTCAACGATGGAGGCCACTACCTTGTTCCTTGCTTTGGAATTCATCACCGCCTTATTCACGCTGACGCCCGCTAGCCAGGCATGACTTGAATCATTGTAAAGCAGACCCTGGTAGAACTTCAGGTTCAAAAAAACTTTTCTGGCGCTGTCAAGTGCGGCCTGTGACACCGGCGGTTTGGGGAATACCGGCAAGGCCTTTAGCGATTCACTGCTGGTGTCCTTGAGCAGGTTTGTGGCACCGGGCACACTCAATACGCTTTCAACCGCCTCCGTTGCCTTGAGGTGGTCGATCAATTCCGCGTAGTCATTAAAAAGGCTTGCTTTAAAAAAATCGGAGGTCTGAAATCCAATCACCAGCAAGTTGCCATCGTCCCCGAATCTTTGTCTGAAATCCTGGTAGGCCTGGTATTTCGGATTGTCGGTGGGTATGGCCCTTGCAAATTCATAACTCAACTCAACCTTCGAGGCCTGGTAGCCCATAAAAACTGTCAATGCAAGAACGATGGCCAGCAATGGTATTCGGAACCGGAGAACAAATACAGCAATACTTCCCCACATGACTGATTATGGATTTTAGCTGAAGAATGAGATCGCGCAAAGAAACTTATTTTGCCTGTCCCGGCGAACTTTATTTCCTTTCCCAAAGGTTAACTTTCAGAAACAGGAACAGGAACAGGCTTCGCCCGCCGATCTCATCCGCCGTAGATTTATCGAAGGCGGAAGCCTTGGCGAAGGCGGGAACAGAAACAGAAACAGAAACAGGAAACAGAAACAGGAAGGGGTCGATATTTGGCCTTCGCTCTGTTTCTCAGTCCTTCCTCTTCTCTTCTGTTTCTCTTTCTGATTCACCCTAGTACTTCTTCCAGCACGGGCAGGGTTTTTAATTTTCCAAAATCCTGGATGTGCAGCGCATAAAATGTTTCATAGGCATGCAGCAATACCCTTCGCGTTTCCTGATTGAGCCTGATCTGTGCCAGCTCGGCGGGCTGCATCACCTTCAGTAATTGTGAAGTAACCTCGCTGTATTCTCCTTCCAGAAAATAGGAATGCCCGGGTCTGGTATTGACGAACTGACCTTCCTGCAAGTCGATAATATTCAGGTTCTCTGAATATTTATCCGAAAACCGGAAACCATAAAAACCGCTGAGGTGGAGCGCGAAGTATAAGGGGAAATTTGCTACTACCGCATCGGAAGACTGATCGAGATGAGTAAGAGCGTCTTCGACAAAGTTGAACAAGTCAGGGTTGGATTCCGGTTGCTTGACAGTGCGGTGCAGTAGTTCTATCATGAAAAGGGCCACTGCATTTTTAAATACATTGAAGAATAGGTGCTGATAGAGTTTTCCCCATTTGAATTCACGAATGCGCTGCAGGTTCTTCAGGTCATTCTGGTACACTACCAGATCCAGGATGGCCGCCGGCTGGAAAAGATTGGCCTTGCCACTGCCTTTTTTTGAGGAGATGCGAACGCCATTAACGATGTAGGAGTGTAAACCAAATAGTTCAGTATAGATGGTGACGATAAGGCTGGTCTCCCCATACTTGACCGTTTTTAGAACTATGCCCCTGGTTTTATGATTCATTTTCTGTTTCTGTTCTGTTCCCGCCTTCGCCAAGGCTTCGGCGGGCGAAGCCTCTTTCTGTTTCTGTCTTCTGTTTCTCTTCCTGTTTCTGTTTCTCTTCCTGTTTCTGTCTTCTGTTTCTGTTTCTGTTTCTGTTTCTCTTTCTGTTTCTGTTTCTGTTTCTGTTTCTGTTTCTGTTTCTGTTTCTGTTTCTGTTCCTGTTTCTGTTTCTGTTTTCTGTTCCCGCCTTCGCCAAGGCTTCGGCGGGCGAAGCCTGTTCCTCTTTCTGTGCTCTGATTCCTTCCTTCGCTCTCCGCTCTTCGCTCTCCGCACAGATTCAATTCACTCTTACCGAGTACGCCTCCGATATATCCTTGCCCTTCGCTCCCCTGATCAGGACCAGTCCAGGATTTTTTCCTTTTTCAAAACTCCCATACCGGCCTTCAATACCCAGTGCCCGGGCGCCGTTGAAGGTCAGCCATTGCAACATTTCCTTCAGCGGAACTTCAGGAAAATAGGTGTGGATCGTATTCAGTTCAGTCATCATGTCCAGTGCATAATTTGAAGCCAGGCTGTCGGTGCCTACCACCAGGTCGAGCCCGTAGCGCCGGAATAACGCCAGATCAGGCAGAACACCATTAATATAAAGATTCGCGTTGGGACAGAGACACCAGGACAGTTGCGGCAATTCTTGCTGGTGAACACCAATCCATTTCAGGTCGTTCTCATCGGTGGTGACATTATGCACGAGCAGCAGCCTATGTGTATTCCTGATCATTGGCAGGTGGTACTGAAGGCTGGATTTTCCCGGCGCGATAAAGTCTGCTGTGTTGACCCCGATCTTGGAAAAAAGTTTGTGCATCTCGCCGCCACCGCTACTGAAGAACTCTTCTTCTGCGGCCGACTCCTGGTTGTGGATGCTGAGCAATGCTTCGGGATCAAGCGCGTCTATCAGGCCGAACAATTCTTTTGATACCGAATAAGGCGCATGGGGCACCACCGATGTTTTTCCCGGGTCCAGTTCGTTAAAAGCATGGTACACTTCCATAGCCTGGTGAAAACGGGCCGGTGCGGTGCTGCCGGTGAAGCCCAGGGCTTCCGCAAAATGATGATAATAAAGATTCCTCTTCTTTTTTTGCGGCAAGGTGTCGGCAGTGTTACATATGTCGCCTACCGCAACGATGCCCGACGCCAACATCTCTTCCTCAGCGAGCTTAATGGCCGATTGTATAACACCGGATTCAACACTTCGGCTACTCATAACCGATAGCAGGAAGGGCACCATGCCCTGTCCGTCCGGAATCACTCCATTGAGGTGCGATAATTCAAGATGGCAATGACAGTTTACAAACCCCGGACTGAGAATTCCATCGAGGTGTTGAACGTCTTCGCCAGCCCGATCACGATCGACAAGGTCAGCAATGGTTCCGTCATCTTCAACTACCAATACCTGATCTTGTTTGCTGAATTCCTGCCCCGTAAAAATCCGGTCGGCACTGAATTTCCTGTAACCCATGATTGATGAATCAATTAACTTTGCGCTCCCGATCTGACCAAAAGTAAATCAATCTATGCTAGATAAATTAGAGGCAATAAAAGCCCGCTTTGATGACCTCGGCATGGCCCTGACCAATCCCGAGATTGTCAACGATAATAGAAAGTTTACGGAGACGAGCAAAGAATACAGGAGTCTGGAAAAGATCGTAAACGCCTATGCCAACTATAAAAAAATCCTCGACGATGTCGAATTTTATCAGTGAAGCCCTAAATGGAGATGATGCGGAAATGAGGGACCTCGCCAAAGAGGAAGCCCCGGCTCTCGAGGCAAGGAAAGAACAGATGGAAAGTGAGATCAGGCAACTGCTGATACCCAAAGATCCGCAGGATGATAAGAACGCGATCATTGAGATCAGGGCGGGAACCGGTGGCGATGAGGCCAGTCTGTTTGCCGGCGACCTGTTGAGGATGTACCTGAGATACTGTGAAAGAAGGGGCTGGAAAACGGCCATACTGAGCGAAAGCGAAGGTACGGTGGGTGGTTATAAAGAAGTTCAGTTGGAGGTGACAGGCGATGATGTGTATGGCATCCTGAAATTTGAGAGTGGGGTGCACCGGGTGCAGCGGGTTCCGGACACAGAAACCAGTGGGAGGGTGCATACATCGGCAGCAACGGTGGCCGTGATGCCCGAAGCTGAAGAAGTGGATTTTGAGCTCAACCCGGCCGATGTTAAGATGGAAACAGCCCGAAGCGGTGGCGCAGGCGGCCAGAACGTAAACAAAGTGGAAACCAAAGTCATGCTCACCCATTTTCCCACCGGTACGGTGGTGGTTTGCCAGACAGAACGATCGCAGCTGGGCAACCGGGAAAAAGCGATGCAGATGCTTCGCACAAGTCTATACGAAGAACAGGTGCGAAAACAGGAAGAAGAAATCTCCAGGCACCGCAAAAGCCTTGTGAGTAGTGGCGACAGGAGCGCCAAGATCAGGACCTATAATTTCCCACAGGGCAGGATAACCGACCACCGTATCGGCCTGACAGTCTACAATCTCGACAGTGTGTTAAATGGTGATATTCAGGAGTTTATCGATGCCCTGCAATTTGCAGAAAATTCAGAAAAATTGGCAAAACAGAACTGACCTTCTCTTTCTCTTACGGAAGGTAGTGTAAAAGCATCAGTAAAAGCCGTGTTAAGGTTTGAGAAATCACCCTTTAAAAGGGAAAAGATATCTACAAGATGCTACTTTTGTGGTATGAAATGTTGTGGAGATTTTAGTATTTTTATAAGACGCCGGGTTTAACAAAGTGTAAAACACTAATGGCACCCGATTTGCGTTTATATAAATACCTTCACAGAAAGTTATAAAGGAGGCATTCAAAAGAATATTCAATTTTCTCATAAGCAGTTAGTTTTGGTTACGGCCCCTGTTTCTACAGGGGCTATTTTATGTTATGACTGATTTTGGTTGATAGTTTTCGAAGGGTCGCTTATACGAGACCACGAGATGTAGTAATGTGCTGCACAGTTTCTAAGAATTAAATTTCTTTAAAAAGCCAAAAAGTTCCCCCCACTGCCCCAACGGCATCCGCTACGATATCGTAACCGTCGAACGAACGGTTGGGAATGAAGTACATCTGAACGAATTCCAGAACGATACCCAGTATGATAGTGATAAAGCCGGCAGAAAGGAAGATCCGGTTTTGATTTTGTGGATGGGACCTGTTTACGTAGTACCATCCCCAGAAAACCACATTAGCTCCGAAGAGGATCACATGCACAACTTTGTCAAGATGTTCAATTGAAAAAATTCCGGTTCCCGGCACCATCGATCCCGGCAAACAAAGGAGGATTATTAGAGTGACCGTCCAGATAACAGGAATTACCGCATTGGAGAAAAATCTTGTAATCAGGGCCCGCATAAAGCGGGAAGATAATTCAAAAATCCGAGTTGATAAATCCGTGCTGCGGGTGTAACAAGAATTTAAACCTTGCCCATCACATAAAGCTGCTTCAGGTTTGGACTCGGGCTTCCGCCTTTCTTTTCCAGGGTGATGGCGAATGCATCCGCCTTTGGAATATTTTTCATTTTTACCATGGCCACTCCCTTCTTCAGCTCAATCACACCAGCATCGATGGGTTTTCCATCAAGCAAAGCCCAGAGCTGATACTGCTGCGTCTCGGAAGGATCAGGCAGGTGAATGACACTGAGGTAAACATCTTTCGACAGGCTATCCCAATAAACGGTTGTCATGCTTGCCGAATCAGGACCTTTAGGGATGGACGGCATTTTCACTACCAACATGCGTGGATCCTTCATCAGGTTCAGCGGTACTTTCATATTCTGCCATTTTTGCCTGAAGCACCTGGTTGTTATCTGCAAGCTCCGATCTGGCTTTGCACGAGGGCCTGATACCTGGTATTATAGTCCATGTATTTCGCTGAAGTAATAAAAATTCAGTGCGATGCTGCATAGCAGTAATATCAAAGAGGCAGCTGCAAGAAAACGGGTCCTCCCCATTGAAACCACTCCTGGCGGGCGTTTGAAGACCGTATCAGGGGGATCATTCATTACCAAGTTCATCTGCTCTTCCCGCCTCTGTGCTGAAATGTTCCTGGTCCGATTCAATGTCGATGGCGGCGAAGATTTTGCTTTTCAAATTCTTTGAAGGCTGGGTCTGATTCAGCATAGCATATTCCTCAAGCGCTATTTCGAAGGCCTCCCTTGCACGCACCAGTTCGGGGTGCAAGAGCACACATGCGCTCGAACTCCAGCCTTTCCAGGTTGGTAGCGAGACCCAGTACATAGCTCTCTATTATTCCACTTGATATGTATTCCTGAATGTTCACTTCAAATATTCTCTTAATTGTAACAGTGCATTTCTGATCCGTGTTTTCACGGTCCCCAGTGGCATGTCTTCAATTTCCGCATATTTCCTCATGTGTGTAACCCTTGAAATAAGCCAGATCGATCAGCACCCGGTGTTCTTTTTTTAGTCGCTCCATCACCTTTTTGAAGCCGATGATTATCTATTGCCTGATTGCGTTTTTCCCGGAGCTGAGGAGAACTCAGTGCTTTCTGAGATTGACTGATTCTTCTGGCTGTTCTGATAACTTTTCGATCTCAGTGTATCTATCGAGGCGTTGCGCGCGATGTTAAGCATCCAGGTGAACAGCCGGCCCTTGGAAGAATCATAGGTTTCTATCTTTCTCCATATGTTGATAAACACTTCCTGAAGTACGTCATTTGCCAGCTCCATGTCGTTAACGATTTGGGAAACTATCGTAAACAGCGACCCCGAATAGTTGTCGTACAGATAACCAAAAGCCTTATCATCCCTGCTTTTCAGCAACGACACGAGCTCGCTCTCACTATATGTATTTGTGTTACCCAAGATATTACCCGATGCTGCTCAAGATATGAAAATTTGGTTAGGGTAATCTTTCATCAATATACGAAGTACGGGATTTGGCGGATTTATTCCCCCGCTACATTGCCATAGGAATTGGCGTCCAGCAGTTCGTCAACATCAGGCAGGTTCTTCACCTTGATTCTGATCATCCATCCTTCGCCGTAAGGATCGCTGTTCACCAGTTCCGGAGTTGCAGCCAGTGCAGGGTTCAGTTCGGTGATTGTTCCCGCAATGGGAAGAAAAAGGTCAGACACCGTCTTCACCGCTTCCACTGTGCCGAATACGGACCCGGCCTCCAGGGACTTTCCGACGGTTTCAATTTCTACATACACGATATCACCCAACTCCCTTTGTGCAAATTCCGTGATGCCGATAACGGCGGTGTCTCCCTCAAGTCTTACCCATTCGTGGTCCTTTGTGTATCTCAGCTTCTCCGGAAATGTCATATTGGAAAGTTTAAAAGTTGCAAGATGAATAAATATCTGGATTTTTTAATTATCGCCCTGCTCAAAATTCATGAGTTTCAAAATAGAGAAGCACATGGTCCTTGATAAAATTCTCCTGTTCGATCATGTTCATGACGGGCAATTCCTTTAACTGCCGGAAATGTGGCCACCCTTCTTCATCCACCCCATCGACCTCATAATATCCGCTTTGTGCAAATAATGAACAGATCGCGACATGCATGAGATCCTGCTTTTGTTCCTTGGTATATTTTTCTTTCAACACCCCATATTCCTGGATGCCGATCAGAAACAGAATGGCCTCCAGGTCGGGTTTCTTACCAAATCTTTCAAGGAGCCTGCCTTCCAAATCCCACCACCTCGTTTGCAAATCATCCTGAATACGCATGGCGCAAAGATAAGCGCTGTCAAATACCTTCTCAACCCCGGCTTCCTATCTTTGCGATTCAATATTTTCAGCATGTTACAGATCAGCATGATCCGAAAGGATCCGGAGGAAGTGAAAAAAAAACTGGCAAGGAAGAATTTCAAGGATCTGTCGATCGTAGATCAGATCATCTCAACAGATGACGAAAGAAAAAAAATTCAACAGGAAGCCGAAAACCTCCAGTCACGCGCCAATGCCCTGTCCAAAGAGATCGGTGCGCTGATGGCTAAGGGCCTTAGGGAAGAAGCGGCGACGAGAAAGCAGGAGGTGGAAGCGCTGAATGCCTCTCAAAAACCGCTTAAAGAAAAACTAAATGAAACAGAAACGTTGCTGGAAAGTTTGGTCGTCATCCTGCCCAACCTGCCCGCCGATGCGGTCCCCGAAGGCAAATCACCCGAAGACAATGTAGTGGTGCGTTCCGGCGGACAGATTCCTGCACTTCCGGAAGAAGCCTTGCCGCATTGGGATCTTGCCAAACAATACCGGCTGATCGACTTTGAACTGGGCAACAAGGTCACTGGCAGTGGCTTTCCATTTTACACTGGCCAGGGAGCCAAACTCCAGCGTTCGCTAATCCAGTATTTTCTCGACTACAACAGCTCAGCTGGCTATGTGGAATACCAGCCTCCATACATGGTGAATGAAGACTCCGCATTCGGTACAGGCCAGCTGCCCGACAAGGAAGGCCAGATGTATCACGCCACCGTCGACAATTTTTTTCTGATCCCCACGGCCGAGGTTCCGCTTACCAATATTTATCGGAATGAAATTGTAAAAGAAAGCGACCTCCCCCTGAAACTAACGGCCTATACCCCCTGCTTCAGACGTGAGGCCGGAAGTTACGGGAAGGATGTCCGTGGACTAAATCGTCTTCATCAGTTCGACAAGGTGGAAGTGGTTCAATTCACCACGCCTGAGAAAAGTTATGATACCCTCGAAGAAATGGTGGTACATGTTGAAGGCCTGATCGAGTCGCTGGGGCTTCCCTATCGCATCCTCCGCCTCTGCGGAGGCGACATGGGTTTTACCTCGGCCCTCACCTATGACTTTGAAGTGTTCAGCGCCGCTCAGCAAAAGTGGCTGGAGGTAAGTTCCGTTTCTAATTTTGAATCCTTTCAAACCAACCGGATGAAAATAAGGTACAAGGGAGCAAGTGGCAAGACCCAGCTGTTGCATACGCTGAACGGCAGTTCCCTCGCATTGCCAAGGATCCTTGCGGCGCTACTGGAGAATAACCAGGAAAAGGAAGGAATAAGAATTCCTGATCCTATCCAGAAATACTTTGGCGGTCAGACTCATCTCTCCAGGTAATACCAATCAGCGTATAAGTGTGACCGTTCCTTTTTTGAAATGTGGCTGTCCATGGAAGTCCCTGCCACGCACCATCCACACATAGGTGCCGCTGGGTTGAAGAGTGCCATTCATCCTGCCATCCCAACCCGGTTGCAGATCTCCTGAGGTGTAAACCAGCTGTCCATAACGGTTGTATACCTGGAACAATTCAATACTGCTGATCCCTGAAGCGATAAAGGTGAATTTGTCATTTTTTCCGTCACCGTTGGGTGTGAAGGCAGAAGGCACATAGATGTCGGGGCCTTTGTAGATCCTGATGTTGACGGTGTCTGTGCCGATACATCCATTTTCGTCCGTACCGCTGAGTACATAGCTTACATCGGTGCCATTGGTGGCCACTGGATTCGGGCTGGCCGGGTCATCAAGTCCTGCACCTGGCGACCAGTTGTAATTGACGGCGCCACTTCCCGACAGCTGTACAGGCTGGCCGGGGGCCGCGACGGTGTCATTGCCCGCAGACAGTTCGGGTTTGTTGATCTGAATTTCCCTGACGATTTCCTGCGTGGTGCAACCATTCGAGAGAATACCTTTTAGTTTGACCGGGTGGATACCGTCCTGCTCAAAATTGAATGCTTCATTGTCCTGACCTTCGCCTTCACCCTCACCGAAATCCCATAACCAGTGCACCACCTGCAGGGAACTGTCTTTATTGATCGCCTGGAAAGCAGCAGGCGCATTTACACAGGCGGCCTGAAATTCGAGCTCCAGGATATCCGGCGGAGCAACCGGGATCACTTGAGTTAACACATCAGAGGTACATCCTTCCTGTGTGCCTACGGTCAGGCTCACCTGTCGGTCATTCGCAAAATGAACCAATCCTGGATCACGGACAGAATCGGACTTGCCTTCAATTGTCCAGTTCCAGCTTTTGATTGTGCCGAACTCTACTGTCGATGAATCAAGAAAACTTACCGGAAGTGTGTCGCACATGAGTGCTGGTGAATACCTGAATCCCGCAACGGGTTTTGAGCCTGAGATCACTTTTTTGATCAGGGTGTCGGACTGACAACCGTTGGAACCAAGTATCGACAATTTCACCTCATATTCTCCGGGTGCCGGAAACACATGTGGCGGGGGGTGCGCGGTGTCGGCTGTGGTGCCGTCCCCAAAATCCCAATGCCATTTGTCGATCGGGCTGAAGGACTGGGAACTGTCCAGGAACTTAAAGGGTTCGGGATAACAGGAAACCTGATCCTCGGGAAAGTAGAAATGCGGATCCAGCGCTGTGCAAATTCTTTGCCTGTTGCTGCCGATGCCTGTACCCCCGGTGAATCCCCAGAATACCATGGGATCACCTGCGAATATGTCGTCAACGATGTCTATGGTAGTTTGCACCCTTGTTACGCCGTCTACTTCCGCCCTCAATACGTGCGTTGATGCATCCCAGGTGACCCTGAAGGCGTGAAAATTACAGTCTTCGATATTCCCTCCATTTGGAAGAGCGGCAGCCGTCAGGCCAGCCGCCTCGCCCTGGTGATCGATATTTCCATTGGTGTGAATGGTGATATGGTCTTCGGGAGGGTCCGCGAAATTTGTGTTTTGCCAGGTGTCGATGGCGATGCCTACGGAAGGGGCAATATTCAGGTAGCCCATGCCTCCGCCGGTAGTGCCGAGATTGGTACTTAGATTTTGCAGGACGAAGGCAATGCCATCCGCGCCCTGGTCATCATTGCAGCCAAGGTTGATCTTGAACTTAAAGTCAAAGGATTGGTTGAGATTGATCTTATTGACATTCCACACGGAGCCAGATACATTGTGTGCGTCGGGGGTGAGGGTATAGCAATTACAGCTCTCTGAAAAGGCCTGACCGTTTAGGAAGTAAGGAGTTTCATCATTTTGAGCTTCTGCGGATAAGGCGGGCAGACAAAGCATCAAAAGCCATAGAACACGTATTTCACCAGATTTTTTCAGAACCATCGGGTCCTCATGGCAAAATCTGTTCCGGCAACTGGATCCGCGGCAAAGAAAATCATAAGATCAAGCTCCCGGAGCAGGCTCCTGCTTCCGCTATCCTGAAAAAAAAAGCTGTTCATCCTTAAAAGATGAACAGCTCAAACCATTTATGAAGACTACCAGCCTTGTTTGGCAATTCCAGCTTTGATGGCATCAAGTGCCTTTGCTTCTCCAAGAAGCGTGGTCAGCTTGTTTCCTTTTCCATCGTTACCCTGCGCCATGTAGGCGCCTTTTGCAGTCTTGGTGATTACTGCATCTTTCATTGGAACATTTTTTTCTTTGGTCTTGACGTTATAGGCTGTTAGCGTTACTTCGGGCATAACTGTATTTTTTTATTTGTTTGTTAATGACGGAACAAGCTGATTCAGCTTGAATCCCTGTTTTTAAAGATAGGAATTATTGAATACCAGCATCCAATATATTTAATTTTAACTCTTTAGATATCAAGTTTCGCATATTTCGCATGCGACTCAATAAATTCTCTCCTCGGGGCTACTTCATCGCCCATCAGCATACTGAAGACCCGGTCCGCTTCTGCGGCACTGTCGATGCTCACCTGTTTCAGGGTCCTGGTGGCCGGGTTCATCGTTGTTTCCCAGAGTTGTTCACTATTCATCTCACCTAATCCTTTGTACCGCTGTATGTTAACCGAATCCTCCTTGCCCTGTCCAAATCTGATCACCAGGTTCTTACGCTGGTCTTCTGTCCAGGCATAACCCTGATTCTTACCTTTCTTCACCAGGTAGAGTGGCGGTTGGGCGATGTAAACATACCCCTGCTCCACCAGTTCTTTCATGTACCGGTAGATGAAAGTCAGGATAAGTGTTGCAATATGGCTGCCATCCACGTCCGCATCGGTCATGATGATCAGCTTATGATACCTAAGCTTATTGATATTCAGCGCCTTAGGATCATCCGGGGTGCCCACCGTAACACCGAGGGCGGTGTACATATTCCGAATTTCCTCGTTTTCGTAGATTTTATGCTCCATGGCCTTCTCCACATTGAGGATTTTTCCTCTTAAAGGAAGGATGGCCTGGTAACTGCGGTCGCGTCCCTGTTTAGCCGTTCCCCCCGCGGAGTCACCTTCCACCAGGTATAGTTCACACTTTTCCGGGTCTCTTTCTGAACAATCCGCCAGTTTGCCCGGCAGTCCGCCACCACTGAGCACACTTTTGCGCTGTACCAGTTCCCTGGCTTTCCGCGCTGCTGCCCTCGCCTGTGCGGCTAGTATCACTTTCTGAATGATGTTCTTGGCTTCCCTCGGATTTTCTTCCAGGTATTCAACCAGCACCTTGGACACCGTGGAATCAACCACCCCCATAACCTCGCTGTTGCCCAGTTTGGTTTTGGTCTGTCCTTCGAACTGGGGTTCCGGCACTTTCACCGAGATGATGCTGCTGAGCCCTTCCCGGAAGTCGTCACCTTCAATTTCCACCTTGGCCCTTTCGAAGAGCCCCTGTTTGTCGCCATAGCTTTTGAATACCCGGGTGAGTGCTCTTCTGAAACCGGATACGTGGGTGCCTCCCTCGATGGTGTTGATGTTATTGACGTATGAATAGATGTGTTCGCTATAGCCGTCGTTGTAACTCAGGGCCACCTCAACCACCACATTGCTGGCCTCATCCCTTCCTTCCACATAGATCACCTTGGGAAGAATGGAGGTTCTGCCTGCGTTCTTGTCGAGCATATCCACAAATTCAACGATACCACCCTGGCTGTAAAAGGTTTTTTCGTATGCCTTTCCCTCGTCGTCTTTTTCTCTAAGGTCGGTGAGCTGGATGGTGATGCCCTTGTTGAGATAGGACAGCTCCCGAAGTCTTCCTTCGAGAATGTCTTTCTTGTATTCAAGCGTAATAAAAATGCTGGAGTCGGGCCAGAAACGCACCAGTGTTCCGGTGCGATCACTTTTACCGATCTCGCGAACCGGGTATTCGGGAATACCGGTATGGTATTGCTGTTCGAATATGCTTCCATCACGGGAGACCGTGACGTGCAGGCGGCTGCTGAGCGCGTTGACGCAGCTGACACCAACGCCGTGCAAACCACCGGATACCTTATACGTGTTCTTGTCGAACTTACCACCTGCGTGCAGAACGGTCATTACGATTTCCAGCGCACTCTTCTTTTCTTTAGTTGTGATGCCTGTGGGGATGCCACGGCCGTCATCATCCACCGAAACGGAATTGTCTTCATGTATGGTCACATCGATCCTTGAGCAATAACCCGCCAGGGCTTCATCAATGGAGTTATCCACCACCTCATAGACGAGATGATGAAGACCTTTTTCGCCGATGTCGCCGATGTACATGGCGGGTCGTTTCCGAACTGCCTCCAAACCTTCTAAAACCTGTATACTATCGGCACCATATCCGGATGCCGTCGGGGCTAAGGTTTCCTGAGTAGCTTCATTCATGTTTGCGCGGATAATCCGTTGATTTATAGGAAATGAGAGTATCTGTAAAAGTACGAAAATTAAGCCTTATAACCTTATTTAAGAGTACGTATATTTACCTCATAATTTTTCTATTTTAGCTGACTTTTTGCGGTGAATTTCTTTAAAACTCTTTGATATATGACGAAGACTTTTTCGCAGATAACCTTCGATTTCTCTCCGGCAGAAATCGCTGCGTCCGAGGCGCCACCTGTGGCTCTTGAAGACAGTCGCGCTACCGCTCTCAAAGACCATTCAGTGGTAGTGATCCAACCGCGGGATCAGCCCGCTTCCGTCATAGCCACCAAGCCTTCCGGCCGTGGACGTAAATCGCAGAAAACCTTCGCCGCCGAAGCGGATCTTGTTTGCATCCCCGACGACGAACAATTGTTCTCCAAGCAGTATTATTCAATAGGTGAAGTATCCCAGATGTTCAAAGTGAATGCTTCACTGCTTCGTTTCTGGGAGTCTGAATTCGACATAATCAAGCCGCGCAAGAACAGGAAGGGTGACCGGCATTTCCGGCCTGTTGACATAAAAAACCTGCAACTCATTTACGACCTGCTCCGGCGAAGAAAATTAACCATTGAAGGAGCAAAAGATTTTCTTCGTAACAATAAAAAATCACAGGAACGTTTCGAAATGATTCAGTCATTGCAAAAAGTGAAAGCGTTCATACTGGAGATTAAAGCTTCAATTTAAAAGCTTAAACTTTCACCTCACCCCCATCCTTATTGACGAGCCTCACTCCCAGCTCCTCCATCATTTCAATAATAGAGAGATTCACAGCCTGCCTTAATTCATTAAAGTCTGTCGCGGGTATGGTTGCAGTGAAGTATTCAACAGTAACAATGTATGCACCCTTTACAATGTCCGCAAGGAATACGGTGTGGTTTTCGATCCGGGGGTTCAGCTGCATCAATTCGCCGATCCTGCCGGTCAAAAGATGGATCATGTCATGCGTGGTTTCGGAATGCAGCTCAAGTTGAACAAAGGCCCTGCGCTGTGTTTGCAGGGTGATGTTATCCATGATGCTGTCCACCATCTGCTTGTTGGGTACCGTCACATAAGTCTTTTGTGTGGTGCGCAGCCGCGTGCTTCTCAGGCCGATCTTTTCAACCGTACCCTGGATGTTTTGCACCTTGATCATATCGCCCGTAGTGAACGGCTTGTCGAAAAAAATGATGAATGATGCGATCAGGTTTTCTATACTCTCTCTCGTTGCCAATGCAATGGCCGCACCGGCAAGACTGAGTCCCGTGATCAGACTCGTAATTTTAAAGTTAAATGCAAACTTCAGCGCCATGAGTATCCCAAGGATAACCAGCATTGCCTTGAAAAAATCCTTGAAGAAAAGAATGAGCTGGTTTTCACTGGCCTTGCCACTGCCCTGCGATTTCTCTTCGAGAATGATCGCAACAAATTCAATGATGCGCAGCATTAGGGTGATAAGAGAAACAATCAGTATCACTATCGCCACCACCTCAATTATTCTTTGAAGCCTGACCTTGAATACATACACATTCAGCAGGTCGGGAAAATGAAGTTTATCAAGCGCGATAATAGTAATCAGAATCAGCAAAAACTGCTCGAGCGGAATAACCACAAGGTCAACAAAACTCTTTTTGTCGACTCCGTTCGCAATTCTCCTTACCAGGCCGAAAACCAATCCTGCAATATGCCGGGACATGAATCTCTTCACCGAGAATGCAAGCATAATAATGCCCACGATCAGGAAGTAATTGCCCAGCGTGTTTCCAAGAAAAGTATAATCGAAAAGGCGCGCGATCATCGGGGTAAAGTTAATTGTTTCAGACAGACGGATCAGGGATAGCTGAACAGTTTCAGCTCACCATCCCTTAGCACATAAACCATCCCTTGCACTATCACGAGTTTTTCGGACCCTTTCATAAAAGATGGTATCGCCATTTTCTGAAGATCAAGACTGCCCAGGTCGTAGCGGTAAAGAAAATTCGGGTCGCGGCCGAATAATGATTTATTGATCACCCTGAAATCGGTCCAGCCAGTAAATGGTATCCGGTTTTTGAAACCACCATAATAGTCGAACACATAGACGCCCTTCAGCGAGTCATAGAGATAAACCGACTGATCCTGGTCGAGTATGAATTGTGGCGAAGGGGTGGAATCGAACACCTGTCTGAGGTCAGTCGTCTGATCGAGCAGTTTCCCATCATCTCCGATTTTCTTCAGCTTGTTCTCCAGGCCATCAAAGATCCAGATATTGTTGTCGTATGACTGTCCGATGGCATTTACCTGAAGCAACCGCTGGGCGCGGAGATCCAGCACCGACCTGCTGTTGAGCAGCCTGTCGAGTATCACCACCGTACCGAAATCCTTGAAATAGAGGAGAACCTTGAGTGGGTTGGACACGTCCAGAGAATAAGGCTGTCCAAATCGCCGTACATTATTGTATACTGCAACTGAATCGCCGTTGGGGTTGATCTTTTTCAACTGGCCGTTTTGTAAGAGCAGGTAGAGGTTCCCGATATTATCGACGTTAAAATCGGTTATTTGTTGCCGGTAGCTTGCCCGGAAGTGGAACAGGCTGTCCTCCTGGCAGCTTGCCTGATCGGCGAGCGCCAAGAAACTAACAACAAAAACCAGCAGGTATCTCATTTACGGACGATCTTGAAGTCTAGGTCAGGATAACGGGACTTCAGGGTCAGTTGTTGTCCGTCGAAGACGGCATAGGAAAAATACCTGATCCAGTCACCAAGGTTTATATAGCGGCTATTATTTATCGGGAAGTCAATCGGAAGGTGACGATGGCCGAAGATCAGGTAATCATAGTGCTTTGACTTAAGCAGTTCTTTGCAATGGATGATCAGCCACTCTTTGTCTTCTCCAAGAAATACCTCATCGTGAGAACCAGTGGCGTGGCGGCTCTTGCGGCTGGAATAATTTGCAAGCCCCATTCCTATTGCGGGTGGCAGTATGCCGAAAAGCCATTGAGAAACCGGGCTGCGGAAAACCTTTTTTAGCATTTTATATCCATGGTCTCCGGGGCCGAGACCGTCTCCATGGCCGATCAGGAAGCTTTTACCGCCGAATTCAAATTCCCTGGGTTCAAAGTAGACCGGGATACTCAGTTCTTCTTCAAAATAATCATGCATCCACATGTCGTGGTTGCCTACAAAAAAATGGATGGCGATGCCGGCATCTGTCAGTTCGGCCAACTTACCGAGTATGCGGGTGTATCCCTTCGGAACCACCTGCCGGTATTCATACCAAAAATCAAAGAGGTCGCCCACTATGAAGATCGTGGATGCACTTGGTGCGATTTCGGTGAGAAAATCGACAATCAGTTTTTCCCTCTGCCGACTGGATTTGGCATCGGGAGCCCCAAGGTGAAAGTCGGAGAGAAAATAAACCTTTTTGTTTTCGTGCACAGGATGAATTGATGATGGCTGTGGTATTGACCCGCTCAGGTCGTACTGGAATTTCTTTCAATCAAAAATACATAGACCTCCTTTGGTCCGTGGACGCCAACGACTAAAGTTTTTTCGATGTCGGCCGTTCTGCTTGGTCCGGTAGCGAATGTAACAAGCGATGGCAGCCTGCCTCCATGTTTTTCCCGGATAAGTTTCAGTCCGTCCTTCACGTCATACACGAGCTGATCGCTGTAAGCAATGCAGATGTGAATGGCGGCATAAACACTTGTAGTGCGGCCACTTTGTTGGGCGGAGGTCATCATGATGCTGCCGGTCCGGGCAATCAATGCCTCGCAGCTGGTGATGGCCGCATCGGCCATGGCAAGGTCCTTGTACCGGGGTTTGTTCTTTAAAGCTGCGGGCAGGAGTGGAAGAAGGGCTTCTTCCCGCAGGTAAATATTTTCCCACCTCTGATGAATCGAGATCGCCTCGAGTTGAAGGGCGAATTCTTCAGGACCCGAACAATAGACAAATTTGCCCAGCAGTGTTGAAAACTGTTCCGCGAATTCAATTTCCAGTTCCTGCTGGCTTGGTTGAAATACACTGGATATGCCCTCACTGCCCGGAAAAGGAAGAGGCGTTGATTCGGTCAACGCCTTCCTTATTTTTTTCAATATATTTTCCTTTGAGGCTGATACGTGCATCTTCAGTGCATTTTCTAGGTAGCCGGGATGATTGGTGACATTGCTGTCATAAGGTGGAACTCCTTCACTGATCGCACCATTTTCTGAATGGTGACCAGGCTTCGTCGTCCACATCAAGCGTTTTCGTTTCCTTGAAAGGTCGTTTACCGATCAGCTTCTCCACATCGCTCTGGAACAATACTTCCTTTATCCAGCAGTGCTTCGGCCAGCTTTTCCACCTGTATCTTTCTTCTCTCTCAGCAATGCCTTTGTTTTTTCGTAGGCATCGTCGATCAGTTTTCGCACTTCCTGATCAATCAGCTTCGAAGTTTCTTCAGAATATGGTTTTGTAAAGGAATTTTCGGCTGCAGGATCATAAAAACTCACATTGCCCACCTTAGCATTCATACCATAGACAGTTACCATCGAATAGGCCATCCGGGTGATCTGCTGCAGATCATTTTGGGCACCGGTGGATATTTTGCCAAAGAAAATCTCCTCACTTGCCCGGCCGCCAAGGGTCATACAGATCTGGTCCATCAGCTGGTCGGTGTTGTAGAGATATTGTTCTCTTGGTGTGTACTGCGCATATCCGAGTGCCGCCACGCCCCTTGGGACGATGGTAACCTTCAACAACGGGTAGGCATGTTCGAGGTACCATCCGCAGATCGCATGGCCCGCTTCGTGATAAGCGATGATCTTTTTTTCTTCGGGAGAAATGATCTTGTTCTTTTTTTCCAGTCCACCGATCACCCGGTCAACTGCATCCTGGAAGTCTTCCATTTCAACATGTTCCTTGCCTTTTCGGGCGGCGATCAGTGCTGCTTCGTTACAGACATTTGCGATGTCGGCGCCGGCAAATCCGGGAGTTTGTTCAGCAAGTTTATGGATGTCCACCTTTGTGGAGATCTTGATCGGTTTAAGATGCACTTTGAATATATGCTCCCGTCCTTTCAGATCAGGTTTGTCGATCGATATCTGCCTGTCGAAACTTCCTGGACGCAGCAAGGCCGTATCGAGTACATCGGGACGGTTGGTGGCTGCCAGAACGATGATTCCGCTTTCGCCGCTGAAACCATCCATTTCCACCAGCAACTGGTTCAGGGTACTTTCCCTTTCGTCGTTGCTCATGATGGCGTTCTTTCCACGGGCACGGCCGATGGCATCTATTTCATCGATGAAAATGATACAGGGCGATTTTTCCCTTGCCTGTTTGAACAGGTCACGTACACGGCTGGCACCCACACCTACAAATAATTCCACGAAATCGGAGCCCGACATGGAGAAGAAAGGAACCTGCGCTTCACCGGCCATGGCTTTTGCAAGAAGGGTTTTACCCGTTCCCGGAGGACCAACCAGTAACGCACCTTTGGGGATCTTTACCGCCGAGGGCAGTATATTTTTTTGGATTCTTGAGGAAGTCAACGATTTCCATCACTTCCACCTTGGCTTCGTCCAGTCCGGCCACATCAGCGAATGTGATGTTTACTTTGGTGCCCTTGTCGAAAAGGGTAGCCCTTGACTTGCCGATATTGAAAATCCCGCCGGGACCGCTTCCGCCACCTGCGCCTCCGCCCATCTTTCGCATCAGCATGATCCAGATCAGTACGATCACGAGCAGGGGCAGCAGGAAATTCAGAAGGTGGCCGAACCATTCACCTTCCGGTGATAATCTGATAGGGCACTTCGAGGTAGGGATCTTTGGCGAAGTTGGCGTTTAATCTTTTTTCAAATTCTTCGGCTTTGGTAACTGGCAAATTCAAACTGTGGCCCTCCTTCTTTTACAGAAGGCCATCCTTTGCTGATTTTATCCTGGTAATAGGGTTTTTGTAAACTGTCTTTTTTGATATAAACCCTTACAATGTTTTTGTTGGTAACGATCACGAGTTTTCAACGTCGCCGGTTTCGAGCATTCGGGTGCGAAACTCCTGTTCGGAATCCAGTGGTTTGGCATCAGGGGCAAAGGATCCGAAAAACTGGAAACCCACCAGTACGGCAAATATGATTGCCCAGATCCAGTAAATGTTAAATCGTGGTCCCTTTTTGGGATTACTGCCATCGTCCTTGGGTCTTATTCTAGGAAAGTCTCTCTCGCTCTGTCTTGGGTCATCTTGTGCCATAATTTATGAGCTTCTTCTCTCTGATTATTTGGTGATAAAAGGATATATGAGTCAGCTGTTTAGCTTGGTTTGCCGGCGCAGTGATCAGGCATTGAACTCTTCTGTTACTGCGTCGCTCCACATTTCTTCCAGCTTATAAAATTTTCTTGTTTCGGGCTGCATGATATGCACTACTACATTGACATAATCCAAAAGGATCCATTGCCCGGATTGTTGCCCTTCTGAGTGGTAGGGCTGATTCCTTCACAGTCTGTTTGGTATAAAATTCAATGTAGTCCGCGATGGCTTTCACCTGAGTATTGCTGCTTGCTTCGCAGACAATGAAAAAATCCGCAACAGCTTCAGGTATTTTTCGCAGATCCAGTGAAATGATGTTTTCTCCTTTTCTTTCCTGGATCGCGGTGATGATGGATTTAATTAATTTTGAATTCTTGGTTAATTTTCCTGCACTGGGCCGTTCCTCGGCGGTATTTAAAATTGACAATTGTTCCAATAATCAAAACTTTTTGTGATGAATAGAAATGGGCATATTATGGGCACCCGGATTTCAGAATAATCAAAAGTAGGATATTGTTCTCACAAACCTTTCCCAATGATAGGCTCAGCAAGCCATTTATTCTGCTCTCAGAGGTGGAAAGCACCAACAACTATGCCATGGCAAAACTTCAGTCAGGACTGGTAGAACCAGGCAGTTGTCTGATGGCGATTAAACAGACGAAGGGCAAGGGTCAAATGGGGAAAAACTGGGAGTCGGATCCCGGCAGTAATATCACCATGAGTACCGTGATAAGCCTTACTGGCAGTGAATATCACCCCTTTATCCTCTCCGCGTCCGTGGCGCTTGCCTGTGTGACCTGGCGGTGGAAGCCGGAATCAGCGGCGCGCAAATTAAATGGCCCAATGACATTTATATCAATGACAGAAAGGCAGGAGGCGTACTGATCGAGAACCTGGTCAGGTCAGGGCAACCCGTATGGTCCGTGATCGGCACCGGAATCAACGTTAACCAGACCACCTTCCCCCTGGTGGGCCAGCCGGCCACATCCTTCCTGCTTGAAAAAAAGACGGATTTTGATCCTATTGAGTTGGCGCGCAGGCTTCACGGTCATATTCTGCGAAGGACTTCCGCCATCGCAACGCTTAACCCCGCATACCTGCTTGAGGAATACAATGGCTTGCTCTACCGGCGGGGCCAAAATACCAGGGTGAGGCAGGGAAATATTGTTTTTGAGACCAGGATCTCCAGCGTGAACGCAGCCGGAGAGTTGGTGACCACCGATACCATGGAAAGACGGTTTGCCGTGGGCGAGGTAGTATTTGTTTGAATTCAGAACTGGCTACCTCGTGAAATGATAGCTACTTCGGGCCTTGTTGCCCGCAACGTCTTCAGCGGTAATTACCAGTTCGTGGTTCCCTGGAGGACATTTTTCGTCGAACGCGTAGATGAAGTTCTTCCCCTTGTCGTTGGTAAACCTCAGCCATTTACCATCCAACTCCGCACGCACATTCTGCACTACGGGCAGGTTTTCCTTCACCGTGAACCTGATGCGCTGACTCTTGCTGAGATCGGCCCCGTCCTTAAAATCGAGGGGCATGATGACAGGCGGGATGGTGTCGATCACCAGCATGAAATTGCCGAAGTCCCGGAAGTTGGCCGTGGCCCATTGGTTCTGCCATTGGACTCTCTGCGCACTTGAACGCGCGCCGCTGAACCATTGCATTACGGTCCATTGTTTGTCTAACTCGGAAATGAGCGTGAGCGGCTGCAGCCGTACCATGAAGGAATCGTGAAGGGGGATGTAGGAGGCCCCGATAGTATGCACATCCGAGATCACATCGGGATTTGGCGAACTGAATGCCTTGTGGTTGAGATGGACTGAGTCGTAGAGACAGTTTTCTCCGATGTAAAATTCACAGGTTTCCGATTCAAAGCCATCGAGCATGAGTGGGTAGAACATTTTTCCCGCCGGTGGCGGGGGAGGCGGATGCTTGTACTCGTATTGAACATGGGTCAGCAGTTTGGAGCTGTTTCCTTCAGCATCCGAAACTTTCAGTTCAATGTCATAAAGATCGTTGTCGCTAATGTCGATCACGCCGCGGGTCGTGTCGTTCGAATAAATGGAATTGAGATAACCCGGTAGTTCCGAGAAGTGCTGGAGATAGGTTCCTGCGAGGGTTTTGTACCGGTAATCAATATGCGCGTTGAGGTAGCGGGTGTCATTGTAGCTGATGTCGTCCATCCGGAAGGTTTCCTCTTCCTGATTGTTGACCTTGAGAACGCCTTCGAAAATGCCATTCTTATTGGAGGAGCCAGTGTGGGTGTCGAAGGCCGTGACGGCCACACTGATCAGAGGGGAGCTCAGGTTGATTACGGCCGGACTGGTCACATAACCTCTTGGGGTCAGTTTCACCGGGATGATCCTGGGTGCCTGTTCATAGATACTCCGGGTGCGGTCGTAGATCGCCAGCCTGAGGATCCTGGGTTTCACGTTGTCCGTCAGAGGAAGTCCAAAAAGCAAAGGGTTAAGGTTTACGTCGTCCAAAGTTCTGCGGATCTCAAAATGAACATGCGGGGCCTGGGAGCCACCAGTGTTGCCGCTGAAGGCGATCTGTTCACCCTTTTTTACAATAAACTGGCCGGGTTGCAGGTCGAGTTGGATCTTCCATGACTGCTTTTCGTACTGCTTCTGCTTTACCCAGGCTTCGATCCGCGGAACAAAGTCGTTAAGGTGGGCATAAAGTGTCGTGTATCCATTGGGGTGAGTGATATAGATCGCTCGGCCAAAACCGCCTGGTTCAATTTTTATCCTGGAAACGAAGCCTTCGGCAGCGGCATAAACCGGCAGATTTTCACGCTGGTTAGTTTTGATGTCGATCCCCATGTGGTAGTGGTTGGGGCGAAGTTCCCCGAAATTACCGGCGAGGTTCATGGGTATCGCCAATGGATTTCTGAAATAACCCTGCGGGTATTGACGCTGCGCCTTTATACCAAGACTGGCGGACACCAGCAAAATGAAATAAACAAGCCTTTTCAGGGGGTTGGTTTGCATAGAAAATGTTGAACAGGTGCTCATTTTCAGCAGGTAGGATTAAATAATTATTAAAGAGCAAAAGTACCTTGTTTGCTGTAGGAATTTTTACAATCTTGATACAGCGTTTTCACGTAAATACTTGTCAATATAAGTACCAATTTTAAAAAACCGGATATGAATCAAATCAACAATAAATGGGTGCTAGGTGTGATGTTTGCTGTGGGGACATTTATTGGATTCGTCAAAGGTGATGAAGCCCGGCAGAAATGGTTGTTCAAAATGCGTAACCGCGATGAACACAAACGCCAGCTGGCAGAACACAAGAAACTCCTCCGCTCCGGTGGTGTGGCGCTCGATGACATCGAGATTGCCGCTTTTCACAACTGACTAAGTTGCCACTTTTTCCCAGTAGTAATATCTTAACCCGCAAGTTTACTTTCAGCATTGATTTCTCCGTCCAGACCTGGAATGGCCTTCCTTGAAAAGGCGTTAAGAAAAACGCAGCGCAGGACGTAAAAGAAAAACAGATGTTCCACCAGCCCGGATATATTCTTAGCCCGTAAGTCCTACTGCTGCCCGGACACGTTCTGCGGCTGTGACTTGTTTTTCTTTAGTCCGCAGATGCGTTTTTTAGACTTTTCAACGACAGCCTTGATTTTTTGGCCACTTTTTCATCAAGGAAAAAGTGGCAGAAACAAAGCCCTTTGCGGGCTTTTAGGCGGCTTACCTCCGCACGTTTATAGTTTCTCCTCTGCGAAATGCAAAAACCTTTACTTTTGCGCAATTTGTTTTAAAAAACAAGAGGAAAAAAAATGCCAAAAGATACTCTCTATTAAATCCGTACTGATCATCGGTTCGGGACCAATCATCATCGGACAGGCCTGTGAATTTGATTATTCCGGAACACAGGCTGCCAGGAGCTTGCGAGAAGAAGGCATAAAGGTGATCCTCATCAACAGCAACCCGGCCACCATCATGACCGACCCGATGATGGCCGACAAGGTCTACCTGCTTCCGCTCACCGTCGAAAGTCATCGAACAGATCCTGGAAGAAAACCAGATCGACGCCGTACTTCCCACCATGGGCGGTCAAACCGCCCTCAACCTCGCCAAAGAAGCCGAAGACCTCGGCATCTGGGAGAAATATAGACGTGAGGCTGATCGGCGTCGACATCAAAGCCATCGACAAGGCGGAAGACCGGGAAAAATTCCGGCAATGGATGATCCAGCTCGGCGTGCCGGTAGCCCAGGCAAAGACGGCCAACTCCTATCTCGAAGGAAAGGAATTCGCGCAGGAGATCGGCTTTCCCCTGGTGATCCGTCCCTCCTTCACACTGGGCGGCACCGGAGGCGGCTTTGTTCATGGCAAGGAGGACCTCGATGAAGCCCTGAACCGCGGACTGAAGGCATCGCCCATTCACGAAGTGCTGGTGGAAAAAGCAGTGCTGGGCTGGAAAGAATTCGAACTGGAACTGCTCCGCGATGCTGCCGATAATGTGGTGATCATCTGTACCGTGGAAAATTTTGATCCCGATGGGCGTTCACACCGGCGATTCGATCACCGTGGCACCTGCCATGACCCTCAGCGACACGGCCTATCAGCTCATGCGCAACACCGCCATCGCGATGATGCGCGACCTCGGCAATTTTGCCGGCGGCTGCAACGTGCAGTTTGCCCTCAATCCCGATACCGAAGAAATCATTGCCATTGAAATCAATCCTCGGGTGAGCCGTTCTTCAGCGCTTGCCTCAAAGGCAACCGGTTACCCCATCGCGAAAATTGCCGCCAAGCTGGCCATCGGCTATCAATCTCGATGAACTGAAAAACCAGATCACCAGGCAACACCTCCGCTTATTTTGAGCCTGCACTCGACTACGTGATCGTAAAAATGCCGCGGTGGAACTTCGACAAGTTCAAGGGCGCCAATGACACCCTTGGCCTGCAGATGAAAAGCGTGGGAGAGGTGATGGCCATCGGCAGAAGTTTCACAGAAGCCGTTCAGAAAGCCTGCCAGAGCCTGGAAAACAATGCCGTCGGTCTGGGCTACTATGGCAAGAGTCTGATGAAGGTGGAAGAACTCCTGGAATACATCAAGATGCCCAAGTGGGACCGCATATTCCGGATCAAGGATGCCCTCATGGCGGGAATTTCCGTGGGCACGATATCAAAAGCAACCAATGGCATCGACCGCTGGTTTCTCTATGAAATACAAAAGATCTGTACGCTGGAAAAAAAGATCGCCAACTTACCGGTTCGACACCATGCCCAACGACCTGCTTATTGAAGCGAAGAGATGGGTTTCAGCGACGAACAGATCTGCCGGATCATGAATGACGGCAACGACCGGGCATTGTATGAAAAAAGGAAGGCAGCCGGCATTACCAGGGTATATAAAATGGTGGACACCTGCGCCGCAGAGTTTGAAGCAAAGACTCCCTATTTCTATTCCACCTTCGAAAATGGTCTGGCCAACGAAAGCATAGTAAGCGAAAAGAAAAAGATCATTGTGCTTGGTTCGGGCCCAAACAGGATTGGCCAGGGCATTGAGTTCGACTATTGTTGCGTACATGGATTGCTGGCGATAAAGGAATGTGGTTATGAAGCCATCATGGTCAACTGCAACCCGGAAACCGTATCCACGGATTTTGATATCGCCGACAAACTCTATTTTGAACCGGTGTACTGGGAACATCTCTGGGAGATCGTGGAACTGGAAAAGCCGGTACGGCGTCATCGTTCAGCTTGGTGGACAAACCGCCCTCAAGCTCGCCGAACACCTGCACAACAAAGGCATCAGGATCATTGGCACTTCCTTCGACAGCATGGACATCGCCGAAGACCGGGGACGATTCAGCGACATGCTGAAGGAACTTGAAATTCCCTATCCCAATTATGGCACTGCCTACACCGTGGACGAAGCCATCGAGGTGGCAAACAGGGTCAGTTATCCTGTACTGGTTCGCCCCAGCTATGTATTGGGCGGTCAAAGAATGCGGATCGTAATCAATGACGATGAAGTGGAAAAGGCGGTGATCAGTCTGCTCAAACACATCCCCGGTAACAAGATCCTGATCGATCATTTTCTGGACAGGTGCCAGGAGGCCGAGATCGACGCCATCTTCGATGGCGAGAATTTTCACGTCATGGGCGTGATGGAACATATCGAGCCGGCGGGCATACACAGTGGCGACAGCAATGCAGTGCTGCCCCAGTTCAATCTGTCGCCGCTGATCGTGCACACCATGGAAGAATACGCCGAGAAGATCGCGAGGGCCCTGAAGATCAAGGGGCTCATCAACATACAGTTTGCCATCAAGGATGGAAATGTTTTCGTGATCGAAGCCAACCCGAGGGCCTCAAGAACCACTCCTTTTATCGCCAAGGCCTATCAGATCCCTTACCTGAATATCGCTACCAAGATCATGATCGGTGATCACAAGCTGAAAGACTTCAAATTCGAGAAGAAGCTCAAAGGTTTTGCGATCAAGGAACCGGTATTCTCCTTCGACAAATTTCCCGGTGTAAACAAGGAGCTGGGGCCGGAAATGAAAAGCACGGGCGAAGCCATCCGTTTTATTAAAGACCTGCGGGATCCCTACTTCAGGCAGTTGTACAAAGACCGCAGTATGTACCTGAGTAAGTAAAATGGGATTTTTCTTTTTTCCAGGAGTTTTCTAATCAGGGCCGCCTGGCGATGCTGAAATAGATTGCGTCATGACTGTACCGTCATGCCATTCTGGATCGCCACACCGTTTCTGCGACTATTATTTCCTTTTGCTGCCGGCATTGTCTGCGGCTATTATCTTTCGCCACCTGCCTGGGTAGGATGGATATGGATAGGTCTGCCAATCGTTTTTTTGTTTGTTGTGGCAAGATTGTCGGTCCGACTTCAGTTTGCATTGTCAGCCTTCAGAGGTCTCGCTATCCAATTGCTGGTGACTAGCCTGGGGTCTTTCATCACCGCGGCACAGAAT
The DNA here is from genome assembly GCA_963808065.1 of uncultured Chitinophagaceae bacterium. GTDB lineage: Bacteria > Bacteroidota > Bacteroidia > Chitinophagales > Chitinophagaceae > Flavitalea. The sequence goes on along the minus strand of CAWEEK010000001.1, from coordinate 676,625 downwards.
CCGCGCCAGGTGATTTCAATAATCGATCAGGCCCGTACGCAGAATTCGGTCTACCTGTTGCGGTTGAATGAAACCCCCGTGGAGAAAAAAGCAAGCTGGAAGGCCGAGGCTTCAATTTTGTCCGTGAGTCCGGGTGTGGGATTGCAGCCGCCGGTTTTGAAAGTCCTCCTCTACTTTCGGAAGCCGGTTGCTGACAATTTGGTAATGATGCCGAAATTCCATCTTCCACATGAGGGCGAGATGATCGTGGTTACACGGAGGTTGGGTCCCATTACCAATCCTCCTGGTCTGGGCAGCTTCGATTACAAAAAATACTGTGCGCTGCAGCATATCCACTACCAGGTGTTTCTGGGTCCCGGCGAATACATATCAACGGGTGAGGGACAAGCCTCTCAACTAAACAAAATCCTTGACCTGGTAAGAAACCGTGTGTTGAACCTTCTGCGTCTCTACATTCCGGGAAAAAGGGAAGCCGGTTTGGCGGAAGCCCTGCTGATTGGATACAAGGGCGACCTGGATAAGACGCTGGTTCAATCCTATTCGCTGACGGGCGTAGTGCACATCATCGCGATCTCCGGTCTTCATCTCGGCCTGATCTATGCCCTGCTCAGGAGATTGACCCTTGGTCTGGACAAGCGGCTGACAGGCAGGGTTTGTCGCGCGCTGCTCATCCTTGGCTGTCTTTGGGCATTTAGCATCATGGCCGGGAGTTCGCCATCGGTGTTGCGCTCAGCCGTGATGTTCAGCTTCCTGGTGACGGGTGAGATCCTGCACAGAAAATCCATGGTCCTCAACAGCCTGGCAGCCTCCGCCTTCGTTTTGCTCTGGTACGAACCCTATTGGCTTTGGGACATCGGTTTCCAGTTGTCCTACACCGCACTCGCAGGTATCATCCTGTTTAACAAACCTATCTATCAACTGATCAGGCCCCGATCAAAAATCCTTGACGAAATCTGGAAACTCAACGCAGTCACGCTTTCGGCCCAGCTGCTTACAACACCAATCAGTATCTATCATTTCCACCAGTTCCCGTTATTGTTCCTGTTTACCAACTTCGTCGCTGTTCCCCTTTCCAGTATCATACTCGGAGGCGAGATCCTGCTCTGCCTGATTTCCATTGTTCCATGGCTGGCAAAGCTCATCGGACAGATGCTGGGCCTGCTGATCAGCTGGATGAACAGTATTATCGAATACTCGGGCGAACTCCCGTTCTCGACATTAAAAAATATTCCTCTGGCAGCCCATCAGGTATTGATTGTATATGCAATGATTACTCTGCTGGCATTGTGGCTGCTGCATCGTGACAAGCGTTTTCTGCCACTGGCACTTGTTTCGGCCATATGTTTTTTTATTTCAAAACTATGAGTGGCTGAGAAGCGGATGCCCCCTAATTCCAGTAGTTTTGCAGCTTTTTAACAGCGTTCCGGAATATATCCGGGCATCAAATCAGAAAAATAAGAATGGACAGGAAGATCGGATCTGCATTGATCTCAGTTTACTATAAGGATGGACTGGATGTCATCGTAACCAAACTGCACGAGCTTGGCGTAAAATTGTATTCAACAGGCGGCACACAAAAATTTATTGAGCAACTATCCATTCCCGTTATACCGGTTGAAGACCTGACTACCTATCCTTCTATCCTGGGAGGCAGAGTGAAAACTCTTCATCCTAATATCTTCGGAGGCATATTGGGTCGCCGGAACCTGGATACCGATCTGAAAGAAATGAAGCAATACGGCATTCCGGAAATTGACCTGGTGATTGTGGACCTTTATCCATTTGAAGAAACTTTGAAAACCACCAGCGAAGAGCAATCGGTGATCGAGAAGATAGACATTGGCGGGGTATCGTTGATCCGCGCTGCAGCAAAGAACTACCAGGATGTGCTTATCGTGGCCTCCCCTGGGCAATATTCGGATCTGGCCGCAGTGCTGGAAGAGAAAGGTGGAATCGCCAGCCGGGAGACAAGGAGAGGATTCGCTTCACGGGCCTTCGCAATATGCGCACAATACGACATCGCCATTTCAAATTATTTCAACCCTGATAAACCGATTGAACTAGTACGCGGCGGCCATGAATCCATACTACGTTACGGCGAAAACCCGCACCAGAAGGCCATATTTAATGGAGATACCAGCGATGTTTTCGAGCAATTAAATGGAAAAGAGATATCCTACAACAACCTGGTTGACATTGATGCCGCCATCCAGCTGATCGGAGAATTTGACGAAACCGGATTCGCGATCATCAAACATACCAATGTGTGTGGGGTTGCGCTACGACAGGATCCGCTGGAAGCCTGGCAGGCGGCACTGGCCGCAGACCCCGAATCTGCCTTTGGCGGTGTACTGATATGCAACGCTTCCATCACGGCCCCAATGGCCGAAGCCATCAATGATATATTCTTTGAAGTCTTGCTGGCCCCTGAATTTGACCCGGCAGCGCTGGATCTGCTTCGTTCAAAAAAGAACAGGATATTGTTGAAATACAATGCCTCTCTCAAACCGCAAGACCGGATGTATAAAAGTGTGCTCAACGGAACACTGACGCAGGATTTGGATAAAGGAAATTACAATACCTGGGACTACAGCGGCACGCGGGAGTGCTCTGAGCAAGAAAGAGCGGATCTCGAATTTGCCAACCTGGTTTGCAAACACCTCAAGTCAAACGCAATCGCCCTGGTGCGCAACCGCCAGTTAGTTGGCAAGGGTTGCGGACAGACCAGCCGTATTGATTCATTGCGACAATCGCTGGACAAGGCGAGGCAATTTAAGTTCGACCTGAAGGGAGCGGTATTGGCTTCTGATGCATTTTTTCCATTTGACGATTCCGTTCGACTGGCTCATGAAGCCGGTATCTCCGCCATCATTCAACCCGGCGGCTCCATCCGTGATAAGGATTCACTGGCTTTCTCGAAAGAGAATGGTATTTCAATGGTGATTACGGGGATGAGACATTTTAAACACTGACAAAAACATTACTATCTCAAAAAATTGCAAGCGCGGACTTGCCAATTTTCTGCCTTCATTTGTGTATTATAATCATACTTCAAAATATCATAGTTGGCAATTCAGTTGGATTTACAGGACATACAAAAGCGAATAATCCGTGACTTTGGTGATGATTGTGCCGAGGCTATACTTTTGTTGAACGAAGCGATAAGTGAGGTGGGATTTTTAAACCATCCGAGAATTATCAGATGCATTTTGTTTTTGGCAAACGGTGATATTGAAAGTCTAAAACAAAATATTGATGTCGCCACTTTTGACCCAAGGGATGTAATGTTTCGGGCTGAATATACTGAGACTGATAATTGGGAGAACGCAGAACAAATAAGGGATTTTAATAAGCCATTTGAGTAGTAAATTTCAAACTGAGCTACTAACGCTTTTTTTTATTTTCAGTTTTTGATGTCGACTTTTACTTTTTCCTTTAAGCTTCCCCATGCCAGTAATCCCCACCACAATCAGTTACCCATCCCGCGCATTGATCTGCCTTGGCATTGTTTCCATTCTCTGGGGCACCACCTGGATTGCGTCAAGACAGGGTGTGTTCTTCATGCCTCCTCTTCAGCTGGCGGGGATTCGACAATTACTGGCCGGCGCCATTTATGTCATCTACTTCACATACAAAAAAATGCCCTGGCCAAGGGGGAGGGAATGGTACATTATCGGAGTGCTCTGTTTGCTAAACATACTCTGTACAAACGGCCTTACCACCTGGGGAGTAAAGTATATTTCCGCCGGCCTGGGTGCCATCATCGCCGCAACCTTTCCGCTTTGGATGGTGATCATCGGTCTGTTCACCTCCAGGGAACGCATCCCGGTGGCGGCCTTAAAGGGTTTTCTTCTCGGGTTCGCGGGCGTCTGTATCATCTTCTACGAACACCTGGCGGATTTTCTCAACCCCGCTTTTCTTTTTGGAATTTCTATCTCGGTAACGGCATCCTGGACCTGGGCGCTTGGCACCATCTTCACAAAAAAAGAAGCGCGCGACTTTAACCCCTATTTCAGCCTTGGGCTTCAGATGCTGCTGGGAGGCATCGTATTGCTCGCTGGGTCGTATGCCAGTGGTATCGCGATACCTCTCACCGAAATTCCCTGGCAGGCGTGGACGGCGATCTCCTACCTGGTGATCTTCGGTTCAGTATTTGCTTTCGCGGCCTATCTCTATGCGCTTCAACGATTGTCAGTAGAGCAGATGTCTGTTTACGCATATATCAACCCGGTAGTTGCCGTTGTGCTGGGCGCTTTGCTGTTTGGAGAGCGGCTGACCCCCTTTATCATCGCCGGAGGAGCTGTCACGCTCTATGGGGTTTATTTGATCAACCAGGCCTTGCGGAAGGTGAATTCGGGCGGGGAACCGGCGGAAACGACCTAGTTGGTTTCACTCATGTGCTCCCTGCCTGCAGGATCCTTATAATGATAGGTACAACTAACGTCCATCATAATACGCATCCCAGTATACCGTTTCCTTCATGTAGAGTTCAAACATTTCCCGCCATCCCTGCCTCGATTTGTCGGTACCAAGAAAGTCGTTGTGCCAGATCGTAATCATCATCCCATTCACCTTTTTCACAATGTCGTATAAGCGCATCAGCTCGTGATATGCCTGTTCCGGGGAATTATTGTTACGGTAAAATGAGGTCGCATCCATAAAACAGAAGGGGTAAACCGTCAGTGAAGTGGATGTCTCTTTTTCCAGGTCGTACCAACGGAAAGGCGAACTAACCGAGGCCCTGAAGCCATTGATCGTGCCGTATCCCATCGAAAATTCCTTCTGAATGCCAATCTCTTCCAGGGTGCGGAATGTACCGGGTATGGTAAACCGAAGATAGTGTTGCCGGCTGGTCGCCACCTCCTTGTCACCAACTACTTCCAGCCACTCCTTTTCTTCCTTTAGCAGGGACTTGTCGTCACCGCTCTGCCACGACGGATGAATGCCCACGGTGTAAGTTGAACAATAGTATTCTACCAGTTCCCTGAAATGTCGCGACGCCGTAGAAACATTCTTGTCGTAACGACCGGGAGATTTGGCCACCAGGAAAAAATAATAAGGCTTGAGACGGCAATAGAGGTGCAGGGCATCCAGCCATTCATAACAATCAAAGGGATCTTTTATTTTTCGGGTGAGAACGCGCCATCGCTCCAGCGCCTCTGCAAACTGACCCTTGAACAGCGCTTTCATCAAACCTCCTACAGACCTTTTAAAACCCTTGTGCAGGTAGGCATAAGCGTTGTCAATGTCGTAGGTGACCAAATTGGCGAATTGTTCCATCCGGAAGGCAATGCCGGGAAATTTTGCCTCCAGCGCGATCCTGAATTCATGGAGCCAGATGTTTACCAATGGCTGATGCAGGAAGTTTTCACGGAAGGCCAGGGAATTGTTGTGGGCGTACCGGCCATATAGGTCTTTTTCATGAGGCAGGTATTCTTCGTAACGGCTAAGCAGGTAAAATGATGCGGCGAAGAGGTCGAAATGCAGATCGCCGGAAGTCTGGAAAAATGCCTTGTGATAATTCAGTTCAAAACAGTCCACCCGGTGCGGGCGTATGTCCTGCTCAAAAAGCAGTGCAACGGGTTGTATCAAAAATTCATCTTCAATAAGGTCGACCAAAGAATAGTTTATTTTGGGACCGGGAAAGGCCAGGTAATCGGCAACACTGGTTGTGGTTTTTACGGGTTCATCAAACAGCTGGTCGCCAATAAATTGAAGGATATATTCCAGGCGGGAAGTTATTTGTTTGGAATATACAAGAAGCATACGGCAAAGTAAATACTTGAGGGGCAATCGCCCATATATTTGTATGAAATGTGATTCTCAAATTTGTGGTCGATGATCAAACAGCTGTTCTGCTCACTAATTCTTTTTCTATCCGCCACCCGACTGATTGCGCAGCAGGGTTACGATATTTCGGTACAGGTAAAGCCCTATCATAATCAATTCCTTTATCTCGGTTATTATTATGGTAAGGTCAGGGCACTGCAGGATTCAGTAATGCTTGACGCCAATTCGCAAGGGCGTTTCAAAGGTGCCAAACCCCTCCCAGGTGGGATCTACTTTCTCGTATCCCCTTCTAAACAGATTCTTTTTGAATTACTGATCGACAAAGACCAGCAATTTAGCATAGTGGCCGACACCTCCAAATTGCCCGCCAGTGTTGAATTTAAAGGATCAGATGACAATTCGCAATTCCAGCAGTATTCGATATTCGCCGGCAACACAGGGAGGAAGATCAATTCGCTCAACAACAGTTATGCGTCTGCTAAAACCAAACAGGACTCGGTGATTATCGCTTCCGGGGTGAAGTCGCTAACCAATGAACTGAACAAATACCGCGACAGTACGATTAAGAAAGACTCAGCGTCCTTTCTCTCCGCGCTTTTCAACGCGATGAACGAGCCAAAGATCCCGACCGCGAAGGAACAACCGGGTGGAAAATACGATTCCAACTTTGTCTATCATTTTTATAAGGAACACTATTGGGATGGTATATCGTTTGCCGACGACCGGCTGGTGCGCACGCCTTTCTTCGAACCCAAACTGGATAAATACCTCCAGGATATTGTGGCTCCCAACCCGGACTCACTGATCAAGGAAACGGATAACATGCTGCTGCAATCACGCACCGCGCCCGAGATGTACCGATACCTCATGGTCTCCTTTGTACAAAGGTTCGTCAACCCGCAGTACATGGGCCAGGATGCAGTATTTGTCCATCTCTTCGAGAAATACATCAACACGGGGAAGGCCGAATTCTTTACTGCACAGTACCGCGACTTCGCGACCAAAAGGGCGTATAGTCTGATGGCCAACCTGATCGGCCAGGCGGCACCACCGCTGGATATGACCGACACGGCAGGCCGTGCCGTTCCGTTGTATGGTGTGAAGGGAAGTTTTGTGGTTATTTGTTTCTGGGATCCGAACTGTTCACATTGCAAGGAAGTGGTGCCGAAGGTAGATTCGATCTTTAAGGCCAAATGGAAAAAACAGGGTGTGCAGGTTTACGGGGTAAAAGTTGACGGCACAAAAGCCGAGTGGCTGAAATTTATTCACGACCATCACCTCCGGGACTGGAAACATGTGTACCAGCAGGAAGCAAAACAAAAACTGGAAGAGAAGGAAGGCAGGCCCGGTTTCCGGCAACTGTATGATGTATACCAGACTCCGCTGCTCTACCTCCTTGACAAAGACAAAAGGATCATCGCCAAAAAACTCAGTTACCTTCAGATTGACGAGGTGATAGCATTAAAACTCAAATCAAACAAACCCTGACACTCATGTGTTCCCCGACAGACCCGGATCACTGTAATCAAAACCAATTGCTTTTTCAAAAGACCTGGTCGGCCATCCTGATCCTTGTCTTTCTGACCACCTCTTTGATCACATCTGTTTCTGCACAAGTGGTTTTCAGCTATGGAAAACAGAAGGTCACCAAAAACCAGTTTCTCCATGCCTACCAGAAAAATAACAGCGACACTACCGGTGGTACGCTCTCCTATAATGAATATCTGGAACTCTACCTGCGATTCAAACTGAAAGTTCAGGCGGCCCTTGATGCCGGGATGGATACTCTTCCCGAACAACTGGCAGAACTGGATGCCTTTAAGATACAGCTGGCGGAAAGTTTCATGAAAGACGATGCCAGCTTGAACATGATGATCGACGAAGCTTTTGAAAGAAGCCTGGTCGACATTCATCTCTCGCATATTTTTATTCCAGTGCCCGTTGACGCACCGGATTCCATTGTACAGGCAGCGAAAAAAACCATTGATTCTCTTCACGCCAACCTGAGCTCAGGGGCTTCCTTTAAAGAGTTGGCTTCGAAGTACAACAGCCCCGACCTCGGATGGATCACCTGTTTCATCCTGCCATATGACCTGGAAAACCTTGCCTACTCAACAAAACCAGGATCGGTATCGGCACCACTTAGAACAAAGGCCGGATTTCACGTGTTCAAAAACGAAGGACAAAGGAAGGCAGTAGGAAAGGTCAGAGTGGCTCAGATCCTTTTCGCGGTGCGACCTAACACTCCCGGACATACGAAACCGGACATGAAGAAAAAGGCGGACTCGGTCTACCAGGCATTGACAAACGGAGCCGATTTCGGGCAACTCGTTGAGCAATACAGCGATGACAATCTATCCTGGAAAACCGGGGGTGAACTCCCTGATTTCGGGGTTGGTGACTATGATCCCGGTTTTGAAAAAATGGCGTTTTCACTTGCCAAAGACAGCCAGATTACCCAGCCGTTTGAAACCACCTTCGGTTTTCACATTCTGAAAAGACTGCACGCGATACCGGTTATCGAGGACAAAAACCTGCGGGAATACCGCGATCTGCTGAAGGAGAAAATTGAAAGGAGCGACCGGATGACTGTTGCCCAATCTAAGCTGGTAAATCATATCCGTAACCTGGTGGGCAAGGACATGCCTGCCGGACAGTCGGCCAACGATTCTGCCGTGCTCGGCTTCTACCGCAAGAACATCGAGAAATACAACTCCGAATATGCGGAACAACTGGCTGAATTCAAAGACGGCAACCTCCTGTTCAATATCATGCAGAAAAAGATCTGGGATCCTGCCTCAGCCGACTCAACGTCTCAGCTCGGCTTTTACAACTCACATCCCAACAAATACTGGTGGGAACAAAGCGCCGATGCGCTGATCGTTACCACGCCCAGTCCAGACAGCGTCGGGTTTTTACAGGAAACCATCAAATCAAGCCCAGCCTCCTGGCGTCAAATCTCCGCTTCCAGCGGCAACTCTATACTGATCGATTCAGGAAGGTTTGAGCTCAGTCAACTACCCATAGTGGAACGTACCAATTTTACGGAACACCTCGTGACTGCGCCGGTCAACAATGAACTGGATCATACCGCTACATTTTCCTACATCATCCGGTTGCACCGCGACAAGGAGAGGAAAGAGTTCAACGAGGCACGTGGAGCGGTGATCACAGACTACCAGGACGCTTTGGAAAATATTTGGATTGCGGAATTGAAGAAAAAATATCCCGTGAAAATCAACAGGAAGGTGTTGAAGTCATTGCCGCCACCTAAACCAAATCCTTGACCACATTCCAGATCACCATTGTTTTTCCCAGGGTGTAATAATGCAAGGCCGGCACGCCGGATTCTTTCAGCTCGCGGGATTGCTGCAGCAACCATTCTGCACCTACTTTCTCCACATCTACATCGGCTCTGCATTTCATGATCTCTATGCTCAGGTCGTCGGGAATGTCAACATAAAACGTACGCGGTAGCACGGTCAGCTGCCGCTTGCTGGTAATGGGTTTCAGCCCGGGAATGATGGGAATTTCGATGCCCGCGGCACGGCAGTTGGCAACAAATTCGAAGTATTTCTTATTATCGAAAAACATCTGCGTAACGATATATTCAGCCCCCGCGTCCACCTTGGCCTTGAGGTACTGAATGTCTGAGTTGATATTCGGGGCCTCGAAGTGTTTTTCTGGGTAGCCAGCCACGCCGATTGAAAACCGCGTCCTGAATCCGTCCCTGATGTCTTCTTCCTGATATATCCCGTTGTTCAGGTTGACAACCTGCTTGAGGAGGTCAATCGCATACCTGTGACCGTCAGGTTCGGGTTCGAACACAGTTTCATTTTTCGCCGCATCCCCCCGCAGCACAAGCACATTGTCGACCCCGATAAAATTCAGGTCTATCAGGGCGTCCTCGGTTTCTCTCTTATTGAAGCCCCCGCAGATCAGGTGGGGAACGGCATCAACATGATAGTAGTTCATGATAGCCGCACAGATGCCTACAGTCCCAGGTCTTTTCCTCACTTCCACCTTGTCGAAGGTGCCGTCCATCTTCTTTTTGAACACGTGTTCGCTGCGGTGGTAGGTGACATTGATAAAGGAAGGCTTGAATTCCATCAGGGGGTCAAGATGCTCGTAAATCGAGTTGATCGTCTTCCCTTTCAGGGGCGGTAGAATTTCAAAGGAGATCAGGGTTTTCTTGGCCTGCCTGATATGGTCAATTACTTTCATCCTGTTTGAACAGTTAAAATTTGAAGAACAGTTGTGAATCTTAGCTGTCCTGTTTGATAGCCTGCAAAAATAGGGTAGCTTTTCCGCATGGCAAACAAGGACTACAGGCTACTCATAAATCAATTTGTTCCGGTATTTTTGCCCAAAGCCATATAGTTGACCAGCGAGATACATACCAGCCAGCTTATTAAATCCTACCGCAACCGGACCGTAGTAAACAATGTTTCGGTGAGCGTAAAGCAGGGCGAGATCGTTGGATTGCTGGGACCCAATGGGGCGGGCAAAACGACTACCTTTTACATGGTGGTTGGTCTGATCAAACCCGATCAGGGCAAGGTTTTCCTTGACCAGCGGGAGATCACCAGGCAGCCTATGTACAAAAGGGCGCAACAGGGAATTGGTTACCTGCCGCAGGAAGCCTCCGTATTCCGGACGCTCAGTGTTGAGGACAATCTCCTTGCCGTGCTGGAGATGACCAATCTCACCAGGGCGGAACGCATGCACAAGCTGGAAGAACTCCTCGATGAATTCCGTCTTCATCATGTAAGAAAGAATAATGGCGATTCTTTGAGTGGTGGCGAAAGGCGGAGAACCGAGATCGCCCGTGCGCTGGCCGTTGACCCCAAATTTATTTTACTCGACGAACCCTTCGCCGGAGTTGATCCGATTGCCGTGGAAGACATCCAGGCGGTGGTTGCGCGACTCAAATTCCGAAACATCGGCATACTCATCACCGATCATAATGTCAATGAAACTCTTTCCATCTGCGACCGGGCCTACCTGCTTATAGAGGGAAAGATCTTTCAGCACGGAACAGCCGAAGAACTGGCCGCCAACGAACAGGTGCGGCGCCTCTACCTCGGCAAGAACTTTGAACTTAAAAGAAAAGATTACCTGCACGAGGAGGCAAGGGGTGGATTGTGAAACTGCTTTCTCCAGCAATATCGCAACTCGCCAGATTCAGACTCTGGCGGATCGAAGCGTGGAAAACGCATCCCCACGACTCCCAGCGTGAAGTGCTACAGGACCTGGTGACCTCAGCCCAATACACCGAGTTCGGAAAGAAATATAATTTCTCGCGGTTATTCAATATCAAGGCTTTTAAACAGACCGTGCCCATTCACGAGTATGACGACATCAAACCATATATCCAGCGGATCATGGATGGCGAGCCCAATGTGCTCTGGAATACACCGGTATCCTGGTTCGCCAAAAGCAGTGGCACTACCAGCGACAAAAGCAAATTCATACCGGTGACTGATGAGAGCCTGCAGGACTGCCATTACCAGGCAGCCAAGGATGTGCTCACACTTTATTATTGTTATAATCCGGATTCCGATCTGCTCACCGGCAAGGGCCTGGTCATTGGTGGCAGCCACACCGTTCACCAGGTGAATGACGAAGTACACTATGGCGATCTCAGCGCGGTATTGCTGCAAAACACACCATTCTGGGGCAGCTGGATAAAAACGCCCGAACTGAGCATTGCGCTGATGGATGAGTGGGAGAACAAGATCGAAAAACTGGCGCAGAGCACAATCAGGGAAAATGTCACTTCCATTTCGGGTGTGCCCACCTGGACCCTCGTACTCTTTAAGCGCATACTCGAGATCACCGGCAAGTCCTGCATCGCGGAAGTCTGGCCCAGCCTTGAACTCTATATCCATGGCGGCGTTTCCTTCAAACCCTATGCGGAACAATTTCATAAACTGGTTGGAAAAAAAATCAACTACCTCGAGATGTACAATGCCAGCGAAGGTTTCATCGCCGCGCAGGAGAATCCCGGCGATGAGGGCATGTTGCTTTTTGTTGATCATGGCATCTTCATGGAGTTCATGCCCGTGCATGAATACGGGAAAGAAAATCCCCAGACCGTCGGCCTGAACAAGGTTGAATTGGGGAAGAATTATGCGCTGGTGATTAGCACCAATGGTGGTTTATGGAGATACCTGTTGGGTGACACCGTCAGGTTTACTTCACTGCGTCCCTACAAAATAATTGTAAGCGGACGACTGAAACATTATATCAACGCCTTTGGAGAGGAAGTGATCATCGACAATTCCGACATGGCCATTTCCATGGCCTGCAAAAAAACGGAGGCTGTTGTGAACGACTACACGGCCGCACCCGTATATTTCAGTGAGGAATTCAATGGAGCACATGAATGGCTGGTGGAATTCGAAAAAGAACCGGAGGATCTCATGGCCTTCACGATTGAGCTCGACAAGGCACTGCAGTCGGTGAACAGCGACTATGAGGCGAAGCGGTACAAGGACATCGCGCTGAGTTTGCCAAGATTGAGGTCATTGCGGAGAGGTACCTTCAACGACTGGTTGAAAAGCAAGGGTAAACTCGGGGGGCAGCACAAGGTGCCCAGGCTGAGTAATGACCGCACAATACTTGAGGAAATACTGGAATTTGCCGATGACATTCCTGAAACAGCAGAAAAATAATACTTATGAAATTACTGGAGAACAGGGTGGCTATCATCACGGGAGGCGCAAGAGGCATCGGTGAAGCGATCGCCCTGAAATTTGCCGAGCACGGTGCACGGATAGCGTTTACCTATGTCAGTGAGACCAGCGCTCCAAAAGCCCAGGCTCTTCAGGAAAAGTTAAATGCGCTTGGAGTGAAAAGCAAAGCCTACAGGAGCAATGCAGGAAATTTTGCCGAGAGCGAAGCATTTGTAAACGAAGTGATGACGGATTTCGGAAACATTGATATCTGTGTGAACAATGCGGGCATTTCTAAAGACAATCTCCTGCTTCGGATGACCGAGGCCCAATGGGATGAAGTAGTTGATATAAACCTGAAAAGCGTTTTCAATATTACCAAACAGGTGATCAAACCGATGATGAAGGCGAGGAAGGGATCGATCATCAACATGAGCTCGATTATCGGAGTGAGGGGAAACGCAGGCCAGGCGAGTTATGCGGCCAGCAAGGCGGGCATCATTGGCTTTACCAAGAGTATGGCGCATGAGCTGGGCAGCAGAAATATTCGTTGTAATGCTATCGCTCCGGGGTTCATCGATACCGACATGACCAATTACCTGAAGGAAGGAGATGTGGCGAAGGCGTTCCTTGTCAAAATACCCATGGGTCGTTTTGGAACTGGAGAAGAAGTGGGCAACACGGCCTTGTTTCTCGCCTCGGATCTCAGCTCATATATAACAGGTCAGGTGTTGAGTGCGTGTGGAGGACTTAATATATAAATTAAAAATCAAAAATTCTAATGTGTTAAAGTCTCGCGGGAAGGCGATCGGATTTTAGCTTAGCATTTTTAATTTTAAATTTTTCATTTTTGATTTCTCAGGCGCTTCAATTCTTAACCTTCAACTTCGCCAGCGCTGCCTTCGTAAAATTCGTAATCGCCAGTTTACCACTGATGGCCGCTCGTTCGGGCAGGAGCGTTGCCCAGTTGTCGGTGCCGTGCCAGAGGATCTTTTTCAGTTCCAGCATTGCCGCGGGACTCGCATGTGAAAGATGATCAGCGAGCCTGCCAACGGCTTCGTCGAGGCCCTGGAGTTCGTTGTGCAGTTCACAGTACAAACCCTTTCTTCTTGCCCAGTCGGCATTACGCCAATGATGCGCATCAATGGCCAGCTGGCTGAATGCCGTGAGTCCAATCTTCCTTTCAAGCACGGGAGCGATAACAAAAGGTCCGAAGCCCAGCGACAGCTCGCTGAGTCTTACGTCTGCTCCGTCAAGCGCGATGGCATAATCCACGGCAGCTGCGATGCCAACACCACCGCCAACGCATTTGCCATGTATCCTGCCTATCGTCAGTTTGGGACATTGCCGGATGGCGTTGATCACATCAGCAAAGCCGGTGAAGAATTCAGTTCCTTCCGCAACGGTGGTAAGCGCGGAGAGTTCGTCAAAGGCGGCTCCCCCACAAAAGGCGTTGCCTTCTCCGGCTCGGATGATGATCACTGTGGTAGAAGGGTTCTGACCCGCGCTGTGGATCTGCATTGCCAGCTGGTCAAGTAAAACTGAAGAGAGGGAGTTGCCGCGGGGATGATAAAATTCTATGGTAGCTATTGATTTGTGAATTTCCGATCTTACATAACCCTGAGTATCCTTGAGCGCCATATTTTGCTGTTTACATCACTGAACAATGATGTTACGAAAATAGCTAATTGAAATTATCAAGAGGGAGTAGCCGTGCTATATCTTTGCAATTCCTTCTGTTTTTACCGATAAATTAATGAGATGCAAAACTTATTTGTCTGTGCTGTTTTATGCTTGTTTCTCCTGTCCTGCGGCGAGTCGGGCTCCGAAAGAAAAGACGGCTATTCTGAAACGCCCAAAACTTTGGGAGATTCTTTGTTTCACAGCGTAATGGAGGGTCATGACGAGGCCATGGCGAAAATGGGCAAGCTCAAATCTTACCAGCAACAGATCAGCAAGAAAATCGATTCGCTCGGTAAAAAAGCTTCCGGAGAAGCAAAATTCTTCCTGGATTCTCTGAGACGGACAAACGCCGACCTTCGGGCCGCGGAAGAAAAAATGAATGAATGGATGGATAAATTCAGCGTGGATTCCGCGCAATCCGAGAGCGGCAACAGGGTGAAATACCTCAGGGTGCAGGAAGACCAGGTTGAAGCCGTTAGACAGAAAATACTCAACGCGCTGGAGAAGGCAGATTCAGTGTTAAGGAAATGAGGGAAACAGAAAGAGGAAGAAACAGGAACAGGAACAGGAACAGGAACAGAAACAGGAACAGGAACAGAAAGAGGACTAAGAAATTAAAGAGAGCGCTTCATCGACTTACCACCCATAGCTCCGAAGGAGCGACAGCTGCCGTTACCCCCATAGCTCTGGAAGGGAGATAAGGAGGCGTTTTCGTCCGCTTAACGGCCACGGTTCCGATAGACCGACGTCTTCCTGTTCCTGTTTCTGTTCCTGTTTCTGTTTTAAATCGCTTGCCTGGCCTCAATGGCCGCAGTCAGGGCATCGAATATGTCCTCGATCTCACCTTCTCCCTTTATTTTCACCACCTTGTCAAACTGCTCATAATATCCTGCCACTGGTGAGGTTTTGTTCTCGTACTCCATTATCCTTGCCCTGATGATGTCTTCATTTACATCATCCGTTCTACCGGAGGTTTTTCCCCTGTTGAGAAGCCGGGCGATGAGCTCATCCTGGCTGACCTGGAGGGCAAGAACGACGTTGATCTCGGACTTATATTCGGCCAGCAGCTCGTCCAGGGCTTTGGACTGCGCGACGGTCCTTGGAAACCCGTCAAAAAGAAAGCCCCTGGCCGACTTGTGGTTCAGGAGGGCTGATCGAATCATGCCGATAACCACTGCGTCGGGAACCAGCTGGCCATTGTCCATAAATTGCTTGGCCTCCATCCCCAGGGCGGTCTTGTTATTGATCTCTTCGCGAAGAATATTGCCGGTAGCGAGGTGGACCAACAGGTACTTGTCGATGAGTTTTTCCGATTGTGTGCCTTTTCCGCTCCCTGGCGGCCCAAATAGAATGATATTAAACATACGCTACTAATCTAGTCATTGAACAAGTCCCAAATCTGGGTTATGGGCGGTAAATATAATATAGCGGAGGTAAATTCCTTTAACAAATAAATACAGTTAACAGACTGCCAGCCGGCATCCATGCCGATCCGTTGTTCGTAAATTTGGTATCCCAAAGTATATGAACACACTCAAAGGTCTGATATTTGTATTTATGGTGATGTTGTTGCAGCAATGCCATAACAACCCGATTGCATCGGACAAAAAACAGGATAAAATGACTGAAAACGACAAGAAAGACACCAACCCGGTGTATTCACGAACAGACAGTTCACAGGTGACGCTAAGTGATGAAGAATGGAAAAAGGTGCTGCCGAAAGATGTTTACCAGATTGCCCGTTTGAAAGGCACCGAACGTCCCTTTAGCAGTAAGTATGAAACTTCCGAGGAACCCGGCACATATTATTGCGCGGTCTGCGGCAATGCATTATTCCTCAGCGACACGAAGTTTGAAAGCGGCTGTGGCTGGCCGAGTTTTTACCAGCCAGTGTCGAAGGGAAGCATCATCTACGAAGTCGACAATACACACGGCATGAAGCGCACCGAGGTCATGTGCGGTCGCTGCAAATCACACCTAGGGCATGTGTTTGAAGATGGTCCTCCACCCACCGGCCTGAGGTATTGCATTAATGGAGTGGTGCTGGATTTCGAAAAGGCCAAAGCGGCTGAAAAGAATTACGACGAAAAAAATAAGAACTAAAATCCTGGTTTAAATTTCACACAAAGGCAGAGTGCAAATAAGTCTTTGCTCCTCTTGTGTTAATTCCTCCCGGCGGGAAGGCAGGGTGGCGGCTTTCCGTGAGGCTTTCTCTTAACTTCGCAGGGTTGCGAAAAAAGAAAAATATCGTCCTGCAGAAAGTGCTGGTGGAAGACTATGCGGCCGAAGGCAGGTCCCTGGCAAGAGTCGACGGCAAGGTGATCTTCATTGAAGATGCCATCCCCGGTGACGTGGTAGACGTGCGCTTGGGAAGAACAAAAAAAGACTGGGCCGAAGGGAGGGCCGCCTTCTTTCACAGTTACTCACCAGACAGGATCGAACCATTCTGTCAGCATTTTGGAGTCTGTGGCGGATGTCAGTGGCAGATGCTCCCCTATCCGAAACAACTCGAATACAAACAGAAACAGGTACGCGACAACCTCGAAAGGATCGGCAAGATACCGTTACCACCCTTTGAGCCCATCGAGGCCGCCTTTCCACTAACCCGCTACCGAAATAAACTGGAATACACCTTCTCAAACAAACGCTATCTCCTGCGTTCCGAACTCCAGGATCCAGAAATCAATACCCAGTTGAATGTAGCCGGGTTTCATGCCCGCGGCATCTTCGACAAGGTGGTCAACATTCAGCAATGTCACCTTCAGGCAGAGCCTACCAATCTCATCCGGTTGGCCGTGCGGGATTTCGGACTGGCAAATGACTACACATTTTACGACATCAGGGAACATTACGGCTTCCTAAGAACCTTGCAGCTGAGGATCTGCCGTACCGGAGAGATCATGGCGAACATGGTCTTTGGGCATGAGGACCAGCCCAAAAGGATCGCGCTGCTGGATCACATCAGTCAGCAATTCCCTTCGATCACCACCCTCTTGTACACAATCAATACCAAGAAGAACGACAGTCTCAACGACCTGGAACCCATTATTTATACTGGCCCGGGATACGCCATCGAAACTCTCGAAGACTTCCGCTTCAAGATCGGCCCCAAATCATTTTTTCAGACCAATACTTCGCAGGGCGAGAAACTCTACCAGATCACCCGCGAATTCGCGGAGTTGTCAGGTAATGAAACCGTCTATGACCTTTACTGCGGTACCGGCAGCATCGGTATCTTCCTGAGCAAACAGGCAAAGAAGATTATCGGGGTAGAACTCGTGGGTGAAGCGGTGACAGATGCCCGGGAAAATGCGGAGCTGAATAACATCGCCCATGCCGAATTCTTCACCGGCGATGTGTCCGCGATATGTAACGACGCTTTCTTTAAACAGCATGGAAAACCGGATGTTATCATCACCGATCCGCCGAGGGCTGGTATGCACGAAACCCTGGTCAATACCATACTGGACATGGCCGCGCCGCTCGTGGTTTATGTTAGTTGTAATCCTGCTACCCAGGCAAGGGACCTGCAACTGCTGGATAAGAAATATACCGTTACCCGGGTAAGACCAGTGGACATGTTCCCTCACACACTCCACATCGAGAACGTTGTGCAACTCAGGCTGAAATAATCGTTAAGGTTCCGTCGATTCGGTCAAACATTACGATCTTCGCGCTTAAATTGAATTGAATGGCAGATTTCCGGATGAGCAATTTTCAGTCCGTCCCACCCGTGATCAAGAACCTTGTGATTATTAATTTCCTGGTGTTTTTTGCCCAGAATATTTTTGCGAACAGTACCAGTTTCGATCTGGAAAACCTGTTCGCTCTGCACGATGTGCACTCAGTGTATTTTCGTCCCCATCAGATTATCACCCACATGTTCATGCATGGGAGCCTGACTCACATCCTTTTTAACATGCTGGCACTCTGGATGTTTGGCAGCATGCTCGAAAATCTCTGGGGAAGCAAACGCTTCCTCATTTTTTACGTCGCCTGCGGACTCGGTGCGGCCTTCCTGCATCTTGGCGTCTTATACATTGAAATGAAGGATGTAATGGCAGCCTTTCACAGCCTGCCCCTGGACGAGCAGCGATCCCTGCTGTTCTCAGAAAGATTCAAGATCAATACTGCCACAGTCGGGGCCTCAGGAGCCATATTCGGCTGCCTGGCCGCATTTGGCTACCTCTTCCCAAATACCCTGATCTATGTTTACCTCTTTCTGCCGATCAAAGCCAAATGGTTTGTGATTATATATGCTGCCATGGAATTGTGGCTGGGGGTAAACAATTCGGCCGGCGACAATGTTGCACACTGGGCACATCTAGGCGGAGCCCTGGTTGGATTTCTATTGGTTTTCTACTGGAATAAAAACAACAGGAAGAACTTTTATTAACGGTTTGATGCCCGTCTGGCCTGTGATTTGTTCAGAATCCTTTTGTACATTCATAAAAAAAATCTGTGCTACAGGAGGATCGTTACAGGAAAAAAATGATTTTGGGGCAGGATGGTAACTCTCTCGTTTTGATGATTGTGATCCTGGCCCTGGTTTTCTGCATATTCAAATTTATCTATGTCACTTATTTCCTCGCAGGGTTGGGTAAGGAGTCCTTTTATTCAAACATATTCAACTGGTTTATCCTCCCGGCAAAAATAGAGGACCTACTGTCCCGTCCCTGGACCATTCTCACTTACATGTTCATGCACGACGGCGTGTTTCACCTGCTCGGCAACATTCTATGGCTTTGGGCATTTGGCTTCATCCTGCAGGACCTCGCGGGCAACAACAAACTCGTTCCACTATTTATCTATGGCGGACTGGCGGGTGCTTTTCTTTTTGTGGTGACGAGCAATCTCTTTCCGGTTTTCGCTTCACAGATCGATGGCAGAACCCTCGAAGGCGCCTCCGCCGGTGTGATGGCGGTAGCGATCGCCACCACCACTATCGCACCGGATTATCGTATTTTTCCCATGCTGAATGGTGGCATTCCCCTCTGGGTACTTACAATCCTCTTTGTAATCATTGATTTTGCTTCCATACCCGGTAGCAACGGAGGTGGACATATCGCCCACCTTGGTGGCGCGGCTATCGGACTGCTTTTCGTACTGCAAATGAGGAGGGGCAATGACTGGAGCCTGTGGATGAACCAGTTTTTCAGCTGGTGCAATAATCTTTTCAACCCGGATAAAAAGGAATGGAAGAAATCCGCGCGGAAAGAACTTTTTTACAAAACAAAGGGCACTACTCCCTACAGGAAGGTGGCCAATGTAACACAGAAACGCATAGACGAAATTCTGGATAAGATTAACCAACAGGGATACCGTTTTCTCAGCGACGAAGAAAAAGAAATTCTCAAAAGGGCTTCGGAAGATGAACATTTGTAATTTTAGCCCATGGCCCTTGTATTCCGGAAATTCACCAAACGGGTTTTCATCATTTCCAATATCGTTACCGCCTGCTTCTTCTTACTTGGCTGTTGTAACTCCTTTCTCAAACCCGAACAGTGGTGGTTTTTCGCTCTTCTTGGCCTTGCCCTTCCTTATCTGCTCGGTTTGATGATTGGTTTCCTGATCCTCTGGATCTTCTTTCAGTCTAAGTGGCTTCTACTTCCCATTATCTGCCTGATCATCGCCTGGACGAATATCCGCGCCATGATCGGTTTTCATTATACCAAAGATTTTGTGATGGAAAAACCCGAAGGATCCCTGAGAATCCTTACCTGGAACGTCACCTGGTTTGATGAGCAATCACGCCCAAACAAGGGACGGATCACCTACCGCAAACAGATGCTCGACTATATCGGCAAACAGGGTGCAGACATACTATGTTTCCAGGAATACGTTGAACCAAACACGCCGAGACTGGACTACAACAACATGGACGACATCACAAAACTTGGCTATCCTTATCATTATGTGGCAGTAGATTATTATGGGTGGAAGGGTTGGTTCCAGGCGGGAGTGGCCATTTATTCCAAATATCCGATCCTCGACACCTTTCGTGTGCGCTACCCAGGTCCCCGCAGCTTCAGGGCAGCAGAAAGCCTCATTGGCATCGACCTGAAGATCAATGGTGAGAATATGCGACTCTATACCACGCACCTGCAATCAGTCTTGTTCCAGAAGTCGGATTACCGCAGTCTGGAAATCATCAAGAATGCCGATGACAGTATGTATGAAGCCTCAAAATCGGTGGTAAAGAAGCTGGTCCAGGGCTACCGTTTCAGGGGCGAACAAGTGAACATCGTTAGGAAAAATCTTGATGCAAGTCCCTACCCGGAGATCATTTGCGGCGACTTCAACGACGTACCAAATTCCTACACCTATTTCAGGATGAGGGGCGACCGGAAGGATGCCTTTATCGAGGCGGGCAGAAGCATCGGCAGGACCTTCCCCAATATTGCGCCAACCCTCAGGATTGACTACATAATGGCCGATAGAAGATTTGACGTGCTGCAATACAAAACCGACCATTTGCCATATTCTGATCATTATCCTGTTGTAGCGGACCTTCTGCTGCGCGATAACCAGAATTGATCCATATTTTTGCACCCCATTTAAGTAAATTGAATGCATGTCCTCACTGAAGGTTTATAATTCTTATACAAGGCAGAAAGAAGTTTTCACCCCCATTACCCCAGGCCATGTGGGCATGTATGTATGCGGGCCAACCGTGAGCGGTGAAAGCCACCTGGGACATGCCCGGCCATATATCACTTTCGACATCATCATACCGGTACCTGATGCACCTGGGCTACAAAGTGCGTTATGTCCGCAACATTACCGATGCCGGGCATTTTGAAGAAGAAGGCAGGGAAGCCGAAGACAAGATCTCCAACAAGGCCGTGCTCGAAAAGCTGGAACCAATGGAACTGGTGCAGAAATACACCAACCTCTTTCACTGGGCCATGGCACAACTCAACAACCTCGATCCCAGCATCGAACCCACTGCAACCGGTCACATCGTCGAGCAGATCGACATGATCCGGAAGATCATCGACGAAGGATACGCGTATGAAGTGAACGGGTCAGTCTATTTCGACGTAAAAAAATACACTGAAAACTATCCCTACGGCAAGCTCAGCGGCAGGATTGTCGAAGACCTCCTCGAAACAACCCGCCACCTGGAAGGACAGGATGAAAAAAGAAACAAGGCCGACTTCGCGCTCTGGAAGGCAGCACCACCGCAGCACATCATGCGCTGGAATAGTCCCTGGGGCGAGGGTTTTCCGGGCTGGCACATCGAGTGCTCAGCCATGAGCACCAAATACCTGGGTGCGGAATTCGACATTCACGGAGGCGGCATGGACCTCCAGTTCCCACACCACGAAAGCGAGATCGCACAAAGCACCATCTGCAATAAGCATACGCCTGCCCGTTACTGGCTGCACAACAACATGATCACCATCAACGGCAGGAAGATGGGCAAAAGCTATAACAACCAGATCAAGCTCACGGAAATGTTCAGCGGCGACCATCCCTTGCTGGATAAGGGCTACAGCCCGATGACCATTCGGTTCTTTATACTTCAGACGCATTATCGCAGCACGCTGGACTTCGGCAATGAAGCCCTGCAGGCGGCGGAGAAGGGACTCAAGCGCCTCTGGGAGGCTTACGAGATCCTGATGAAGCTACCCCAGGGTGATTACCTTCATCCCGATGACGTTGAACTGGAGGGAAAGGTTCAACGGCTGCTCGGCGAACTCGACGAGTTCATGAACGACGACTTCAACACCGCCAAAGTGCTGGCAAATTTATTTGAGCTGGTGCCAGTGATCAATTCCATCAAAGACAAACACTTTGCCCCTTCGGTGATCAGCTCCGAAACCATGCGAATGCTGAAGGAGTATTTCACCGACTACCTCGAAAATATCCTCGGGCTGCACAACAATCACAACGCCGAAAATGGGAAGCTTCCAGGCGTGCTGGACCTCCTCATCGAACTAAGGAAAGACGCGAGGAACAAAAAAGATTACGCTACATCGGACAAGATCCGCAATCAACTTCAACAAATGGGCATCCTGCTCAAGGACGACAAGAATGGCAACATCAGCTATAGCATCGGTTAAGATGAAACCGCACCACCTGCACCTCTCGCGGGTCAGGCAGTTCAGACAACTGATCGCCGACCATGGCCTGCTGGATCTTCCCAAAAGAAAGAATGTATTTATCAGACTCTGCGGGTCGATCATGAGCCAGCAGCTTTCTGTTAAGGTGGCTGCAGTCATCTACAAAAGATTCCTGGAATTATATGAGCGTGAGGAACCCACGCCTCAACAGGTGCTTGACACTCCCGATACCACGCTTCGCGGCATTGGGCTGTCCAATGCCAAAGTGGCCTATGTAAAAAATGTCGCGCGCTTCGCGATCGAGAAAGGGATGGATGACAAGGTGCTGGAAAAAATGGACAGCGAAGCGGTGATCGATTACCTCGTAGAGATCAAGGGTGTAGGTCGCTGGACGGTGGAGATGTTGTTGATGTTTACGTTAGGCCGCAAGGATCTTTTCGCCCTCGACGACCTGGGTATACAGAACGCGATGATCGGTCTGTTCAATCTCGACCGGAGCAACAAGAAAAAATTTTATGGCGACATGGAGCGGATCTCGCAGGACTGGGCGCCTTACCGGACTTATGCCTGTTTGTATTTGTGGCGATGGAAAGACGAAGGGAAAATGAAAAATGAAAAATTAAAAGTTAAAAATCCTAAGAAGGCCACGCCTTTGAAAACAAAATCAATTTCACGCAAAGGCGCAAACGCGGTTAACCTGAAAACAAAATCGGTTTCACGCAAAGCGAAGAAGGTTTCACGCAAAGGCGCAAATGCAGTTAACCTGAAAACGAAATCGGTTTCACGCAAAGGCGCAAAGAAAACAACAAAGGGCGCGAAGGGTAAGTAGTCTTTATTAAGATTTTTAATTTTTAATTTTTAATTTTTGATTTTGTTTTAATTCCTGACCAGCTTAAGTTCTTTGATCAGGTTCTTCGCGCCGCCGAGTTTGTCAATACACCAGAGCACAAAGCGAATATCCACGCAGATGGTCCGGTTGAGTTCCTTGTCAAACGCAATCTTGTGACTCAGTGCTTCATAATTGCCGTCAAATGCAAGACCGATGAGGTTGCCGTTCGCATCGATCACCGGTGATCCCGAATTGCCCCCCGTGATATCATTGGTAGTGATGAAGCCAACAACCAGGTCGTTGCGTTGTTTGTCGATGTACTGTCCAAAATCCTTTTTCGCAACCAGCATACGGAAGTCGTCCGGCAGGTCGTATTCATAATCCAGCGGCTTGTATTTTTCCATCATCCCCTTCATCGTGGTTATATAGTCGTAACGCACAGCGTCACGGGGTTTGTAACTCTTCACATTACCAAAGCTCACACGCATGGTGAATGTTGCGTCGGGATACATCTTCTTCGCTTTGACGCTGTCCATCTGGAATATGCCTTTGAGGTACAGTCTTCCTGCCTCATTATTCTTTACGTTGAACTCGGTAAGTCTTGGCAGGAATTTTCCCTGCCAGTTTTTTAGAAATGCGGAAGCGGTGGCGTACCCTGGATCAGCCTGCAGCACCGTCGCGTCAGGGTTTTTCATAAAGGCCTTCCACCGGGCACTGTCCAGCAGAAAGGTTTTTGTAAACAAGTTGGCAGCATATTTCTCGTAGGTTTCCGGATCCTTAAGATCTCCGAACCCCGCCTTCAATGCTTCATAAAAACCGATAGGATGCTGGCTTTTTTCGATGTCATGATAAAATCTCTCAAGCACAGCCGCTACGATCTTCTGGTCTGAGACGAGGTTCTCACCACTGATAAAATTTGTTCTCACCTTGTCGATAGCGACGAGTGTGGAATTGATGTCCTTCGAGTTTCCGGTCTTCACCAGCGCATTCTCGATCTGTTGCATTACGCCCGCGAAGGCCAGCAGGGGCGACCCGAAAATGCCTTCATTTACATACATGTGATGTTTGGCATAAGGCCTCCAGTTTTCGTAGGTCTGGGCGAGGTTGGAAAAAAGATTTTCAAATTCAGGTTTGCCATAGGCCCACTCAATAAATCGTTCCTCCTCCTTCTCTTTCTGTTCGGCAATATGATAACGTAGTAATTGTTTGGTTTCTCCATCGTAAAATTTCCAATAGTTGGCGATCGACGCATAATAGGGTCCGAGCTGGATCTTCACCAGGGGATCATTTTTCATTTCCGGCATCATGAATTTCAACCGCATGTCGCGAAGGTCGACCAGGGCCGGATTGGTGACGCTTGTTTTCAGGCGCACACCGTATGAGCTCTCATATCTGTTTGTTGTGCCTGGATAGCCATAAATCATCGCATAGTCGCCATCCTTGAGACCCTTGATAGAGATGGGCAGCACATGCTTCGGTTTGAAAGGTATATTGCCGGCTGCGTGCGGCGCAGGAAGACCGTCTTTACCCGCATATACACGGAATACCGAGAAGTCGGCAGTGTGCCTTGGCCATTCCCAGTTGTCTGTGTCTCCCCCGAATTTGCCGAGACTTTCCGGAGGGGCAGCCACCAGGCGTATGTCGTTGTAACGCTGATAAACAAAAATCAGGAACTGGTTGGATTTGAAGATGGGGCTGACCCTTGCATTGATCCCTTTGGAAGAATCGGAATAGGAATCACTCAGGCCGGTAAGTACCTCGACCAGGCGTTTCCTGCGTTCAGTGCCTTCAAGGCCTTTAACCGAGTCCTCCGCCTTGTCGGTGACGTCAACAATGTTGAGCAGGAACTCAACATAGAGATTGGAGGCTGGAATTTCCTCCGCCTTGCTTTTCGACCAGAATCCATCGCGCAAATAATTCTTTTCAATCGAGCTGTGGCTGGCAATTGTACTGTAGCCGCAGTGATGATTTGTGAAAAGCAGGCCCTCATTGCTTACCATTTCACCGGTACAGATACCGCCAAAAAGTACAACCGCATCTTTGAGCGATGACTTGTTGACGCTGTATAATTGTTCTTTGGTAAGCTTCAGTCCACGCTTCACCATGTCGTTATACACCTGCTTGCCAAGCAACATAGGCAACCACATGCCTTCATCGGCGAAGGAGCGGAAAATAGAGCCAAGGAGCAGAAAAACCAGGATCAGTTTCTTCATGATACGTCAGTTATAAAAACAAACCTACAGCAAAATTTTTAATGCCATCAGGCCGTCAGTTTCAACTGCGTGATCTTCAGAAATCCTTTCCCAAAGGGCGTGATTAGAATTATTCATGAACCGCACTTCTGTGTGCAGCTCATGAACCATTCAATGATTTAGATAATCTTCTTCACGATCACTTCTTCAACGAACCGGACTTTTGAATTTACTTCAAAGGTCTGTGGCAGACTTCCGGATTCGTCCTTGATGATAAATGTGTATTTTCCGTCATCACTTTTTGGAAGCTGGAATTTCTTGTTAAAATTCTTTTCGGTGTAAGAGTTGTGGAACAGTGTGTTGCCATCTGTGTCCTTAACAATCACGATGAATTTTTTTCCCTCTGTGTTTGGTATTTTCACGTTGAACACGAGCTTATCGTCTGTTGTTGAGATGTGATTTACTACCACATTGTTAAGAACAGGTTCGTTACTTGCGATAAAATCGGAGCTCACTACTGTCTGGGCATTAGCGAAATTGCTGGTTCCTGCGATAAGAGCCACTACCATCGCGGCTTTGAAGAATTTACTCTTAAGGGAAACAGTTACAAAGCGCATCAATTGATTTTTCATTTTAAAATGTTTGAGTTTACGAATAAATTGATGGCTGCAGTCGTCAGTGCGGCAATAACAAAACGTCATGAAAGGCGAAACAAGCGGGAGGCAAAAATTGCGTTAGAGAAGTATGAACTGCAAGGCAAGCAGTTACGTAGTCGATCGAAGTATTACAAGAGCAAATTTACAACGCCAATCTTGTATCTGCAAGAGTAGTTGAAAATTTTTTTGTTATTTCTGAGTTAACGTCTTCCAGAGTAGGTCTTTCAGCTCAATCAAACCCTTACCAGTAACCGAGGAAATAAAAATATGAGGAACTTCTGCAGGTAGTTCTGCAGCAATAGATTGCTTCAGTTCATCATCAAGCATGTCACTTTTACTTACGGCTATGATGAATTGTTTATGAAGGAGTTCTTCGTTGTATTCAGCCAGTTCATTGACAAGGATCTTAAATTCCTTTGTGTGGTCGTTGCTGTCGGCAGGGAGTAGAAATAAAAGCACAGGGTTTCGTTCTATATGTCGCAGGAAGCGGTGTCCCAGACCCTTGCCTTCTGCGGCACCTTCAATAATCCCGGGAAGGTCGGCGATGCAAAAGCTTTTTCCATCCCTGTATTCCACCATGCCCAGCTGGGGTGTCAGCGTGGTGAAGGCATAGTCGGCGATCTTGGGTTTGGCTGCGGTGATCACGGATAGGAGCGTTGATTTGCCGGCATTTGGGAAACCCACCAGACCCACATCGGCAAGTACCTTGAGTTCCATCAGTTTCCAGCCTTCCTCCCCATCTTCGCCTGGTTGGGCATGCTCAGGGGCCTGGTTGGTGGACGTCGCGAACTTCGCATTGCCAAGGCCGCCCCTTCCGCCCTTCATCAGGATCACTTCCTGACCGTCTTCCAGTATTTCGGCCTGTTTCACCCCTGTTGCCTCGTCCCTGGCGATGGTGCCCAGTGGCACTTCAATGATGACATCCTTGCCGCTTCTTCCCGTTGAATTGTTGCCACTGCCACCCTCACCGTCTTCGGCAAGCACATTTTTGTAATAGCGAAGGTGAAGCAATGTCCAGAGGTTCTGGTTGCCACGCAGGATGATATGCCCACCGCGCCCACCATCCCCGCCATCGGGCCCCGCGTGTTCATTGAATTTGGTGCGCATAAAATGCTTACTCCCGGCACCTCCGTGCCCGCTGTGGCAGAAGACCCTGATATAGTCAATAAAATTGCTTTTCTCCATCCGACCGCAAGTTACCAGCATTCCTTTAAAAATATTATCTTTCGAAAGGAATACCCTTCAATAGGTATCTACCCTGCTAATCCCTGATATGAGAAACATCCTTTCCACCCTTGCCGTCTTCCTGCTGTTATTTTTCAGTCGATGCAGTTCCCCCGACAATCCTGCTTACATCCGCGCACTGAATGCCGCTTCCAGGGCAGCAAACAAAGTGGATTGCTGGATCACCAAACCCGATCAAACCTGGCTGTTGAAACAACAGCGGCCGACCTATTTCGACACCGTCGCCAATTCGTTTCCCGTGATAAATGTCGACTCCGGGAATGTATATCAGTCTATCGACGGTTTCGGTTATACATTAACGGGAGCAAGCGCCATGCTGATCAACAAACTGGACCCATCACCCAGGAAGGCCTTGTTAACTGAATTATTCGGCCGCGGCGAGAACAGCATAGGCGTCAGCTATATCAGGCTATCCATCGGCGCTTCAGACCTCAATGAAGACGTGTTCAGCTATGATGACCTTCCCGATGGAGGAGAAGATCTTACAATGAAAAACTTCAGTATTCTTCCCGACAGAAAGAATTTGCTGCCTATCCTCAGGGAAATCGTCAGGATCAATCCAAACATAAAATTTATGTCTTCGCCCTGGTCGGCGCCCGCCTGGATGAAAACCAATAACTCTACGGTCGGCGGTTCCCTGAAAGAAAAATACATGGAGGCATATGCGCTTTACCTGGTGCGATATATTCAGAAGATGAAAACCGAAGGGGTGAACATCGATGCTATTACCGTGCAGAATGAGCCCCGTCATGATGGCAACAACCCCAGCATGCTGATGACCGCGGAACAGCAGGCAGAATTTATCGCCCAGTGGCTGGGCCCCGCTTTTAGAAATGCAGGTATCGAAACCAAGATCATCATCTATGACCACAATTGTGACGCGCCGGAGTATCCTTTGACCATATTGAACGACAGGAAGGCAAAGGGCTTCATCGATGGAACCGCCTTCCATTTATATGCTGGCGAAGTAGAAGCACTTTCCAGGGTGTACAATGAGCACCCCGATCGAAATATATATTTTACCGAACAATACACTGCCAGTAATTCCACCTTTGCCGGCGACCTGGCATGGCATATGAAAAATGTGATCATCGGAACTACGCGCAACTGGAGTAAGACCGCGCTGGAGTGGAACCTGGCCAATGATCCCGCGTTCAGCCTGCATACGCCCGGTGGCTGCACCACCTGCAAAGGGGCGCTGACCATCGAGGGATCAAACATCTCGAGAAATGTTGCCTATTACATCATCGCCCACGCTTCAAAATTTGTCATACCTGGGTCCTTGCGCATCGGCAGTTCGGTAACAAACAATATCCAAAATGTGGCATTCAGAAGACCTGATGGAAAGAAAGTACTGATCGTTTACAACGATTCAGGAAAAGAAACCGACTTCAATATCAAGTTCGGCAACAAGTGGACCACCGCCAAACTCCCGCTGGGTGCGGCTGCTACGTTTTTATGGTAATAGGGCAGAAACAGAAACAGAACAGGAACAGAAACAGGAACAGAAACAGGAACAGGAACAAAACAGGAACAGAAACAGGAACAGAAACAGGAACAGGAAGAGGAGAAAGAGAAAGAGAAACAGGAACAGGAGGGAGCGGGAAGTTCAGATGGGCAATTTTTCCTTAGGTTTGCGCACCGAAATTTATCATTCATCTGAAAAATTCTTTGTTATGGCTGTGATCGTTGTGGGCAGTATGGCTTTTGACGCAATTGAAACCCCGTTTGGAAAAGTAGACAGGATCATCGGCGGCTCGGGGGTCTATCTCGCTTACACCGCCAGCAATTTTGTAAAACCGATTCAGCAGATATCCATTATCGGGGAAGACTTCCCCCAGGCCGAGCTCGACGATCTGAGTGCCAGGGGTGTGCAGTTTGAAGGGGTTGAAAAAGTGAAAGGAAAAAAATCATTCTTCTGGAGCGGCCGTTATCACCTCGACATGAATACCCGCGACACCCTGGTGACAGACCTGAATGTGCTCGCCGACTTCAACCCCGTTGTCCCTGAATCCTACCAGGGAGCCGAATTCCTGATGCTTGGCAACCTCGATCCGGTGGTCCAGCTAAAGGTGATCGAACAACTACGCGTGCGTCCGAAGCTGATCGTTATGGACACCATGAATTTCTGGATGGAGATCGCCCTTGCTGGTCTTATGGAAGTGCTGAAAAAAGTAGACGTGCTGATGGTCAACGACAGCGAAGCCCGTCAGCTAAGCGGTGAATTTTCTCTCGTCAAGGCTGCCAGAAAGATCATGGCCATGGGCCCTGAATACCTCATCATCAAAAAGGGCGAGCACGGCGCCCTGCTCTTTCATGCCAACGAAGTGTTTTTTGCCCCGGCACTTCCACTCGAAGATGTGTTCGACCCCACCGGCGCCGGCGATACCTTTGCGGGAGGCTTTATCGGCCACCTGGCAAAAACCGGTGACATCTCATTTGATAGCATGAAAACGGCGATCATCGTAGGCTCTGCCATGGCCTCCTACTGCGTGGAACAATTCGGCCCCAACCGCCTGAGAACGCTCACAAGATCAGAGATCGACAGCCGCATCAGGCAGTTTGTGAACCTCGTGAATTTCGACATTGAATTGGTTTAGGCTTCATAGCCTAAATAGCGGTAATTTTACCTCTTAAACCTTTCAATTTTGATCGCAATAGATAATGTGCTGATAAGTGATGCTGTGGTGGAGGCTCAGTTTGTTTGCGACCTCGTGAAATGCAAAGGCGGTTGTTGTGAAGATGGCGACGCCGGCGCCCCGCTGGAAAAAGAAGAGCTGCAACTGATCAACGACGTTTATGAAGAGGTAAAGCCCTATCTCACCAGCGAAGGCATTCGCTGGATTGAAAAACATGGCCGATATCTATACGATAGGGAATTTGGCTGGGTGACGCCAACCATAGAGGGCAAGATGTGCGTATATGGATTCAGGGATGAAAAAGGCATTATCAAATGCGGCATAGAACAGGCTTACCGCGACGGCAAGATCACCTGGAAAAAGCCGATCAGCTGCCACCTCTACCCGATCATCGCCAACAAAGCAAAAAAAAAGGGCGACTTCGACCGGATGAATTACGAGCCCCGCGAAAAACTCTGCAACCCTGCCTGCGTCAATGGTAAAAAATTAAAAGTTCCTGTTTATCTCTTTCTCAAGGAACCCATCATCAGAAAATACGGGGAAACTTTCTACGAAGCATTGGAGAAAGTAGCCGCAGACCACAACGGCCCCAAAGATAATTTTCTCAAGCGTGTTACCCCATGAATGAAACCGCTTCATCATTTCTTGCCAAAAGCACTATTAAGACTGCTGATCTTGATCACCGGAATAAGGTCAATTTCAATATCAGCAGATACGATCTCACCGTTCCCACGGGGCAAGCAACAATTTCCCAATGTGCACCTGGCAAGGGAAAGAGCCAAGAACATAAAGTGGCGCGCTATTGAATCCCTGGACCAGTACCTCGAAGCCTTTGAAGCGAATTTTACTGCCAGGGGCGGTAAGGTGATCTGGGCCGAAACCCCGGAAGATGCACTCAGATGCGATCCTGAAGATCTGCAGAAACCAAGCGATGCAAGATGGTTGTCAAAAGCAAGAGCATGGTCACCGAAGAAATTCATCTGAACAAATTCCTTGAAAAGCACGGCATAGAAAGCATCGAAACCGACCTGGGTGAATACATTCAACAACTCGACGGCGAAGCTCCTTATCATATTGTTACGCCGGCGATGCATAAAAGCAAGGAGGATGTGGCCCAGCTGTTCAACAATAAACTACACACAAGACCCAATCTGACACCCGAACAGCTGACGCATGGTAGCACGCGAAAAACTCCGCGAAAAATATGTTCAGGCCGAAATCGGGATCACGGGAGCAAACTTCCTGATCGCCGATACGGGCAGTATCGCCGTTACCGAAAATGAAGGCAATGCACGCCTCAGCTGCGCATTTCCAAAAACGCATATCGCTATTGCAGGAATAGAAAAGATCATTCCATCATTTCACGACCTTGCTTTATTCTGGCCATTGCTCGCTACTTATGGTACGGGACAAACGATAACCGTTTACAATTCGATTGTCAGCGGGCCAAGACAGCCAGGAGAAACGGATGGTCCGGAAGACATGTATGTGATACTGCTCGACAACGGAAGGACCGATATCCTCGCAAACGCAAAGCAGCGCGAGAGCCTGTATTGCATCCGCTGCGGTGCCTGCCTGAATGCCTGTCCTGTTTATAAAAATATTGGTGGCCATAGCTATGGCACTACCTATAGTGGACCGATAGGCGCGGTGATCACACCCCAGATGAAAAAAATGGAGGATTGGAAACACCTGAGCTATGCTTCTTCACTCTGCGGAAACTGCACTGAGGTCTGCGCAGTAAAAATCAATCTGCACGAACTGCTGCTCGAAAACAGGAGCGAAGCTGTTGAGACCGGCGCCACCAGCTGGGCGGAAACACTGGCCTGGAAGGCCTGGAAGAAAGCCAGCCTCAATAGAAAACTCATGAACACAGGCAAGCAGTCTTTAAAGAACTGGCTCGTCAATAAAATGTTCAAGGGGTGGACAAGCCACCGTGGAGATCTGAATTTTCCAGAAAAAACATTTAATCAGATGTGGACCGGGAAGAAGTAATTTCGCGAGCATGAAACTTTCTCAACTTTCTGAAACCTTATTAGGATCAGAAATCGTCAAACTTGGCGGAGACATCCGGGAAAAAATGCGGCAGGGTCACAAAATTTACAATTTTACGATCGGCGACTTCGATCCTTCCATCTTTCCCATACCCACAGCGCTTGAAGAAGAGATCATCAACGCATATCGCGAACACTTCACGAATTATCCCGCTGCGGAAGGCAACCTCGACCTGAGAGAATCGATATCTTCGTTTATACAGCAACGTGAGTCACTTTCCTATGATGTTTCTGAAATACTTGTGGCGAGTGGCGGACGCCCGCTGATCTATTCTGCATTCCGCGCGATCTGCGACGGGGACGACAAAATGCTCTATGCGGTGCCTCAGTTGGAACAACAATCATTACACCCATTTTGTCGATGGTACCCACCTGCTGATCGAGACCAGTCCCGAGCACAAATTCATGCCCGTAGCCAGGGACATTCAGCCGCTCATCGGTGGCGCCACGCTACTGACACTTTGTTCACCCCAGAACCCGACGGGTACTACCATCTCGAAGGAAGCATTGTCAGAGATCTGCGACCTGGTACTCGAGGAAAATGCTTCCAGGGGCCCCGGGCAGAAGAAATTATACCTGTTGTACGACCAGATGTACTGGCAACTGACCTTTGGCAAAATCTGTACATTATGACCCGGTTTCCCTCAGGCCCGAAATGAGCCCCTACACGATATATATTGATGCGATCAGCAAGGTGTTTGCCGCCACCGGAGTCAGGGTCGGGTGGGCAATGGGACCAGCAGAGGTGATGTCAAAAATGAAGGCAATTCTCACCCATGTAGGAGCCTGGGCGCCAATGGCAGAACAGAAGGCGGTAGCCCGGTTTCTGAAGAATGGGCCGGCAATAGATAAATTCCTGAATCATTTTAAGAAAGAAATAGAAGAGCGGTTGAGGAAGATTTTTGAGGGATTCGATCGCATTGAAGAAAGAAGGGTTGCCGGTTGATGCGATCACACCCGAGGGCGCAATTTATCTCACGGTAAAAATAGACCTGGCCGGAAAGTTAAGAGAAGACGGAACTACATTGGAAACACAAGCCGATGTCACTGCTTATCTGCTGGATGAAGCAAGGCTGGCGTTGGTTCCATTTTACGCATTTGGTGCGCCCAAAAATTCGCCGTGGTACCGGCTGAGTGTCGGCACCTGCAGAAAGGAAACTATAAGTGAAGTTCTAGTTGAAGACGCTTGAAAAGCATGCGCTGATAGAGGAAGATCAGAGATGTTCAGAAGAGGCGGTAATCAGTTCTTGTTTGAAATGAAATACAAAAGGCTTGATTTCCTTCTGATTCATGATCTGTCGGATCGTCCTTGAATTGCTGATGATCTTGTATTTGTTCATGTCAAATACTTCATGTGCAACGCAAAAATTGTCAACCGTTTCAAATACAAATAACAACTGATTAAGTTGCTCCAACTCGAATTCAATGGCATCTTTGTCGAGGTGATCATCTTTCACCAGTACAAGCAAATCGCGATTAGGTGTTTTCATCTCTTCATATGGATTTTAATAACCAACAAAGCCTTTGTTGAATACCGCAGCCGCATTTCTTCGAGTTCCACCCATTTGACTGCCCGCGCTACAGCTGCACTGCAAGTACACTCATTGTTATTAATAAATAAATCAATCGATGGTTGACCTTCTTCATAATTTGGTCTTCTAAATTAATCTATTTTATATCAAATAAAGTACCCCAAATTGACCCGTTTGGAGAAAAAACAACCTTTTAAGGATAAACCCCTAATACTTTACGCGCCCCTTGACTGGGGGCTGGGCCATACAACCCGATCAATTCCCGTGATCAGGGCCTTCCTGGAGGGTGGATGCAGGGTGCTAGTTGCTTGTAATTCAACGCAAAAGGAAATATTAACGCAGGAGTTTTCCGACCTTGAATTTACGCACCTCAAAGGCTTTGGATTGAAATACGGGCAAAACAGGACAACCACTCTCATCCGACTGTTGCTCCAGGTTCCAAAAATATTGATTAGAATCAAGACCGAAATCAGGGTTGTGAGGAAAATTGCCAGCCAGGAGGGCATCGCCGCGGTGGTTTCGGACAATCGATATGGCGCGTATAGCCCGGGACTTCCGTCTGTTTTCATCACGCACCAGTTATGGCCGGCCACGGGTCTGGGAAAGCTGGCCGACCGCCTTTGCAGAATAACTGTTAAAAAATACGTCACCAGATTTGACGAATGCTGGATACCCGATCTGCACGGCGAAGGGAATCTTGCAGGTGCACTTTCTCATCCATCTTACCCATTTTTCAGGGGGACCGACATCAGGTATATCGGTCCATATTCCCGGTTCGAACCCTGTTCACCAATTGCTGACCCGGCCGGGCGGGGGGATGAAGTCCGTTTGCTTATCCTGCTCTCTGGCCCCGAACCCCAGCGGACCATCCTTGAAGAAAAACTGTTGCAACAGATTGGCCGACTGCCTGCCCGGGTTGTATTGGTTAGAGGAAGACCTTTGGAGAACATCTCCGGTCAGGATATTTCATCTCTGAGGGTTATCAATTATGCAGGTACTGCAGAATTAAACAAGCTGGTCTGCGAGTCTGATTTTGTGATCTGTCGTCCCGGGTATACCACCATCATGGACATGCTGAAACTCAAGAAAAAGCTCATCGTGATCCCGACACCGGGACAGGCCGAACAGGAATACCTGGGCAATTACCTTCATCAGAAAAAGATGGTAATCAGCTCAGAACAAAATGGCCTTGACCTTCCGGTTCTGCTCAATGAAGCGAAAACATTTGCATACCAGGAATTCGGGGGAAGCTTCCAGGGTTATCAAAAGGCGGTGTCGCATTTTGTGGGGAGACTAAAATAACCACGAATCTTACGGACTGCACTCTTGCGGCTCGGAGTTTCCACTGGCGCGAGGCTCATTTGGCCCGTTAGCCACTTCTAAAGTGAGTGCCTGGTGATTTGGATTGGAAAATTTGCCTGAACTTATTTCCTGACGATCTTCTGGGTATCCCTGAAATTGCTGCCCGTAGCCTTCAACAGGTAGACGCCGCTGGAAAGATCACCAGAGGGGATCTTCACCGCCGAATTTCCTTTTGCATAAAAACCCTTCACCACCCTGATCAACCTTCCATTCATATCAGTAAGCGAAAACACTACTTCCTGTGCCTTGTCGAGGGACAGGTAAGCGGCAATGCTGGACGTGAAAGGGTTTGGCGAAGCAACAAATTGGGATCTGGTTTTCACGGCATTCACTACTGCAGTCGTGGCAGAACTGCTGACCTTTCCTGTGCTGTCCAGGATCAACAGCCGATAATGACTGATATCCGTAAGGGGAGAAGGATCATCAAAATGGTGAGGCAGTTCGGGGAGGTCGTTGTTTGGTTCAAATCTTCCCAGGTCGATAAACACTTTGTCGGGTCCTGATCGTTGTATCAGGAATACAGGATTGGCGATGTTTCCATCGGTTTCCCATTCGAGTTCTACCCGACCGTTCTTAACCCTTCCAACTAACCCGGGTTGCTTCGGAGGTGGGGGCGGTGGTGGCGGTGGCGTAACCTTTCCCCTGCTTTGCCGGATAAA
The DNA here is from genome assembly GCA_963808065.1 of uncultured Chitinophagaceae bacterium. Taxonomy (GTDB): domain Bacteria; phylum Bacteroidota; class Bacteroidia; order Chitinophagales; family Chitinophagaceae; genus Flavitalea. The sequence goes on along the minus strand of CAWEEK010000001.1, from coordinate 641,238 downwards.
CCACTCGACCATATTCAGGTTGATGTTGTCATTGGCGCCATTGCCATTTACGAAACTCTTTCGGAAAATGGGGTCATAGGCCCGGCTCCAGGCATCGTGCAGTATCGTGTCGCTGCATTGATAAAGCGGATCGCTCTGGTTGTCGCGAAGGATTGTGAATCTTGGTACCACACTACCGGCTGTGTTTTTTATGGCGTTATACCAATCCTGCGCTGGTGCCAGGCCACAGGGGATATCGGTTACGCATTGCACAAACCAGACGGGTAGTTTTCCATTGATGATATTCGCGGGTTTAAGGTTGGCATTGGCATTCCGCACCGAGTTAAGGAAAGTGCAGTTGGAAACAGGCATGATGGCGGCCACACGTTTTGCCCTCGCGACACTACTTGCCGCATACTCAACGATCATGTTGGCCCCATTGCTGTATCCAGTGAGATAGATCCTGTTCGTATCGATATTGTAATGGGTAGCTACATAATTGATCACTGCTTCCACATGAGGTGCGCTGGGATAATCGGCTGCTGCGTATTCGTCAAATGGCCTGTCGTATTTGATGAACTGCGGGGAGATAACGATGAATTTGTAAGTCTTGTCATCGTACTGCTGTATAAGTGGCAATTCCTTCCTTGCGATCCTGCCTGGTATGGATTTATGCGTGGCCATGTCGTCACCCCTGTCTTTGAACAGGCGGCAAAGTTGTCTTTCGGAACCGTCACCCCTGGACCCCCCACCATGAAAAAAAATGATCACGGGATACTTAGTTTCCTTGTCTTCCGCACTATATCCTGATGGAAGATATTCCAGCAGTCCGCGAAACATATTGTTGTAAATATTCAGCCCGGATTTTTTAGTCTGATTGATATCTGTAAAATTCCATGCGGCTTCATTATACTGGTAGGTAACGCGGCTTACTGTTCTGGGAAAGTCACCGGGTTCCAGGTAATTGATACAGCCCGTCGATTGTCCATAGCCGTGAATACAAAATGAAATCAACAGGAAAAAAAATGAACTGTATTCGGGCTTTGTTAAGGGATTGAGTCCTTGGCATACACATGGCTACACATTTGAATTATCACAAATCTAAGGGGATAGCTTGGAACAGCCACACAGGTTTTTACGCCGGATCGGCCGCCACAGAAGTTCCTTTTAACCCCGGTTCGCCCGATCTGACTTGGGGTAGTCAAAAAAGGAAAATTCATTGCCCGAGGGTTGAAATTCTGCCCAAATGCCAATGTCGGACTTTACCGCAAACACCGCGCAGGTGGGCATACTGTCGATCCGGGCGGTGGTAAGCTGGTTCACATAATCGGTAATCACCGGATTGTGCGAAAACAGGGCGATGGTACTGGCTGCAGGCATGGCATTCCGGATGGCGGTGGTAAATGCCTCCGGCTGGGCGTTATAGAGGGCTGGCACTATCCGGATTGCCTTCGGATCCATCTTCCAGCCGCTGGCAAATATCTGCGCGGTGGTCAGCGCTCTTTTTGCAGGGCTGGAGATCAACTCGTCGGCTGTTATGGATTTGGCCATCAGCCTGGCAGCCATTTCGGTGGCATTTTTCCTGCCTCTTTCATTCAGCGGTCGCAGCTCATCTGAAACAGTAAAATTCTCCCAGCTGCTTTTGGCGTGCCTGATGATCAGAATTGTTTTCATTGCTCCGAAAGTAAATTTTTGAATTATAGGCCACTGGAATTAATAAAATTAATAAGAGATGCGGTATTCTTCACCTTAAGTTTTTTGAGGATATTATGACGATGGACCTCAACTGTTTTTATGGAGATGGCCAGCTTGTCGGCAATTTCCTTGGAAGAGAGGCCATCGCGGATCTGATTGATCACCTCCAATTCACGTTCCGACAATTGGTTGAGACCAGTGGTCGTGTCCTCCTCACTGAGCATCTGGTCGGAGAGAATATTCTTCACTTCCTGGCAGATATAGACGTTCCCCTTTGACACATCCATGATGGCATCCAGCATCTCCTGTCGAGGTGAATTTTTGGTCACATATCCTTTGGCCCCAAGGCGTAACATCTTTTTCGCGTAAGCAGGCTGGGAATGCATGGATACTGCGATGACTTTGGATCCCGGGGATTGTTTTCTCACCATTTTCAACACATCAAATCCATTCAAAGGTGTCATGTTGATATCCAGCAGGATTATATTCGGTCGCTTGTCGCGGGCAATGTCAATCGCCTTCTGTCCGTCACCGACCTCCGCAATAACTTCAAAGTTTTCATTCCTTCCCAGCAAAAAAGCCCACGTTTCACGGATCAGGGTGTGGTCATCAACAATCATGACGGTAATTTTTGGCATATTCAGGGTTTTAAATTGGTATTGAAATTTTAAGGATACATCCTTCACCCGGTGAACTGATCACCTCCATTTCACCCTTGTGCACTTCCGCTCTGCTAGCGATATTACTCAGCCCAATGCCTTTCGTTTTCGTCCTGGGATCAAATCCCACACCGTTGTCCGTCACCGTTACTACCAGCAAATGTTTTGCCAGCGCCAACTTCACTTCGGCTATAGTTGCCTGTGAATGTTTAAGAACATTATTCATTTGCTCCTGAACGATCCTGAAGACCATGAGTTGGATATTTCCCGGAATTACTGCTTTTGCAATGCCTGTCGTCTTGAGGGTGATGGTGAGCTTTGGAGAGATCTTCAGGTTATTGATCATCTCCTGCACTGCAGCCCTCAACCCAATGTCGCCAAGAGATGGTGGAACCAGTGATTTGGACAGGCTCCGGATCTCCTCAATTGCCGTAGAAATATTCGAATGACTTTTTATAGTTAACTCCTCGCTGATGTCCTTTTCGGTAAGCGCCATATCGAGGTACATCTTGGTGGTTGTCAGAATCTGGTTGATATTGTCGTGCAACTCTCTGCCAATCTCCGCCCTCTCTCTTTCCTGAGCCATAATAGTCGCCTCAGTAATCTGCCTTTGCCGGGAAATAGTCTGTGTCGACAATTCTTCCTGTAATTTCTTCCGTTCGGTAAGGTCAACCATGGCACCGATCATCCTGTAAGGTTTGTTGTTCTTGTCGAGCATCAGATATCCCCTGTCAAAGACCGATTTATAGCTGCCGTCGCTGCACATGAAACGATATTCATCCTGCCAGTTTTCGATGGCCTTGTCAATATGATTCCTGATCCTCTTCGTCACCCTCACCCTGTCATCGGGATGTATATTCTGTTCCCACCAATCAGGCATTTTTACGACATCATCAAGCCGCACACCAAACAATATCTGCAGCGCATCATTCCATTGCACCACATCGTTAACCAGGTCCCAGTCCCAGACGGCATCATTGGTGGCTCTTGACAAAATATTTGACCTTTCCACGCTAACCCGCAGTGATTCCTCAATTTTTTTCCTGTCGGTGATATCCCTGCTTATGCCTACGAGCCCGATATTTTCCTGTCGATCATTTTTGAGTGGAACACGGGTGGTGAGCAGCCATTTCTTTTCACCATTTCGCATCACTACCAGTTCCTCCTCGCTGCTCATGGATTGCCCCGATTCAAGAAACTCACGGTCACGGCCAATCTGTGCTAGTGCGGAATCCTCGTCAAGATAATCAACAGCTGTTTTTCCTACGATGTCCTCTTCCCGCCTCGCTCCGGATAATTCAAGGTTGGCCTTGTTGGTAAGAATATGTCTCGACCCGGTGTCCTTCACGTAAATATAATCGGGTAGGTGGTCAATCAGCGTTCGGAGGAGGTAGCGTTCCCTGACCAGTTTTGCCTGGGCGTCGAGTTTTTCGATCTCGGCCCTTCTCCTTTCGCTGGCATCCGTGCCGAGGGCCTGCAACCCTCTGATCCTTTCATCAAGGACCAGGGCGCAGAATTCCCACCTTATCCAGAAATTGCTGCCATCTTCGCGAGTCCTGCGCAGGTCTACGCAAACTGATTTTCCTGGAGAAGCCAGGCATTCAGACCGTGCATCTTTGAATAACGTAACATCTTCGCCGATCAAACTGGAGGTAAAATTCGAATCCTGAATATCGGTGTCAGGTTTGAAAAATATCTTCTTATAAAGGTCGTTGCTGTAAAGGTAGTTTCCCTCCAGATCAATAAGGATGTTATATACGCTTCCAGAATGCTGGAGAAAAGACAAAAGGTTCTCATCGGATTTCATCTACAAGCATTACCATCCAATTTACTGAATTCCGGGTAATCTTTCAACTTCGTTAATAAACTATGACAGGAATCAGTATCCGCGTATATTCTTTCCTTCCATGAAATTCATGAATGCCTTGTTTACAACTCTGTTACCCCCTGGTGTCGGGTAATTTCCGGTAAAATACCAGTCACCGGTATTGGTTGGACAGGCTTCATGCAGCGATTCGATGGTCTGAAATATGACCTGGATGGGAATTTCCACTCCTTTTGGTGTGATGAGTTTCGCAATCCTGTCCGAAATCTCCTGGGTAGTGACCATGCTGATATAATTGCTGTACAACATTTTCGGTATGCAGTTGACCGGATCGATGAAGTTCCTTGCATTTATCGTGGAGTTCGTGCAGACAATTTTCCTTATTCTTCTCCCTGATCAGCGAAATAGCCGCGCGAAAGGCGATGAAATCGCCCAGTTTGCTCATGTCGATGCCATAGCAATCAGGATACCTGATCTGCGGTGCGGAAGAAACCACAATGATCTTTTTGGGTTCGAGTCTGGCCAGCATGCGTAACTATGCTTTCCTTGAGGGTGGTACCCCTTACGATCGAATCATCTATCACAACCAGGGTGTCAACCCCTTTCTGCACCGTTCCGTAAGTGATATCATACACGTGCTGCACCATTTCATTCCTGCTCGAATCCTCGGTGATGAAGGTGCGCATCTTGACATCCTTGGTAGCTATCTTCTCAATCCGGATCTTTCGGTTGATCATTTCCGAAAGCTTTTCTTCGTTCACATCGCCTCCCCATGAAAGGATCCGCTGGATCTTCACTTTCTTCAGGTAGTCATCGACACCTTTCCAAAGGCCATAGAAGGCCACTTCCGCGGTGTTGGGTATGAAAGAAAGTATGGTGTTCTTTGTGTCAAATTCTATTGCTTCAAGCACCTGGTTACTTAAATTATACCCGAGGTTGCTTCTTTCCCTGTAAATTTTCTCATCACTGCCCCGCGAAAAATAAATTCTTTCAAAACTACACGCCCTTCTCTCTTTTGGTTCAAGAAGTTTCTCAAAACTGACAGTTCCATCGGCCCTAACGATCATGCTCATCCCAGGCATCAGTTCCTGCACTTCATTCTCCCCTACATTGAACACCGTTCTTATGGCGGCTCTTTCGGATGCTGCCACCACCACTTCATCATCCACATAGTAATAGGCCGGGCGGATGCCATGGGCATCACGGAATACAAACGAATCGCCATTGCCAAGAACACCACCCACAGTGTAACCGCCATCGAAAAGAGAAACGGATTTGCGCAGTACTCCTGCGATGTCGAGGTCGCCGGGCGATTCTTCATCAGCGCTGACCAGAAAATGATGGATCACCTCCATCATCGCGGCGAGGTCGCTTTGTTTCTGAAACACCCCCGGGTCAATATTCACCAGGGCAAATAGCTCGTCGGTATTGACAAGATTAAAATTGCCCGCAAGAGCAAGGTTGCGGGCAGGAATTGTGTGTCTTTTTATGAAGGGATGACAGAATTCAACATTGTTTTTCCCCTGGGTGCCGTATCGGAGATGACCCAGCAGCAGTTCTCCCAGAAAACCAATATGCCCCTTCATCAATCCCGGATGGGCGAGAATGTCGGGTTGGTATTTTTGCAGTTCCTGAACTTCCTTGTTGATCGTGAGAAAGATGTCTGCGATAGGCTGATTGGCACAACTCCGGATCCGGTGCAGAAAAGGATACCCTGGTTCTGTATTTAATTTCACCGCGGCAACACCCGCTCCGTCCTGGCCCCTGTTGTGCTGCTTTTCCATGAGCAGGTAGAGCTTGTTAAGCCCCCACATCACCGTGCCATGTTGCTGCTGATAATAAGAAAATGGCTTTCTTAATCTGATGAATGCGAGGCCGCATTCATGTTTTATTTCATCGCTCATGACGCCCGCAAAGGTAGTAATTAATTATGCATTCGTAGACTGGTTAATGAAATTGACCAGCGATGCAGAATTTTTGAGCTTCAGCTTTTTCAATATGTTATGCCTGTGTACTTCCACGGTTTTAAGGGAAATATTCAGGTTGGAGGCGATCTCCTTGGATGATTGCCCTTCCTTGATGAGGTTGATGATTTGTATCTCTCTTTCAGTCAACGCGTTAACATTAGGAGTGTCGCGGGTATCGTCCATTACGAGTTCAGAGATGTTATTTTTAATCTCGTCACAGATGTACCTGTTGCCAGCATGTACTTCCAGGATGGCCATGATCATTTCTTCTTTGGAGGAATTCTTGGTCACGTAGCCCTTGGCGCCAATTTGTAACATTTTTTTGGCATATGCCGGTTGCGAATGCATGGAGACACCGATAACGCGCGTCTTGGGAGATACTTTTCTGATGCGTTCGGTGGCTTCGAAACCTGAAATCGGCATTATGTTGATGTCCATCAAAACAATGTTTGGGTGTTTCTGCCGGGTCATTTCTACAGCGTTTTCGGAATCTCCACATTCGGCGACTACCTGAAACCTTGGATCCCCATTCAAAATAAAACTCCAGGTTTCCCTGATGAGTTTGTGATCGTCAGCAATCAATACTGTGATCTTTTCCATATCGCGCAGATTTTTAGCTTTAAATAGGAATACTGATTCTTAATTTACACCCTTTTCCTGGTGTTGATTCAATCCGGATCTTACCGTTGACCAGTTCAACCCGGTTTGCAATATTTTTCAGGCCCACGCCTTTTTTTGTCTTAATATGTTCTGCATCAAATCCCTTCCCATCATCAGAGATGGAAAGCTCGATCACTCCGGGTTCAGCCACCAGATCAATAAAAATATTGGTCGCCTCAGCATGCTTCAACACATTGGTAACCTGTTCCTGTATGATCCGGAAAATGACGAGTTTTATTTTCTCACGGATGAGGGATTCCACCTCCCCGGTATGGAAGAATTCAACATTTAACGCTTTTGTGAAGCGAATATTTTCCAAAAGGTCGTCAACCGAGGCAATTAACCCGAGATCATCAATGCTTGCGGGCACCAGGGATTGCGAAATATGCCGGATTTCCGCAACTGCGGCGCCTATACCTGAAATACTCCGCGAAATCAGATCCATCCGCTGTACCTCATCGTTTTTGGCCAATTCAAGATAAAGTTTCGATGTAGAAAGAATCTGGTTGACATTGTCGTGCAGTTCATAGCCGATGTCGGCGCGCTCCTTCTCCTGTGCGTCGACAACCGCCTGGGCCATCGCCTTAGTGGCGCTAAGGTATTTTTCATTAGTTAGTTTCACTTCTTCCTCGGCCATTTTATTTTCAATGATGATCCTTAATAAGTTTCTTACCCTGTCGAAGATCTTGAATTCCTTGTTCTCAGGAAGCGCATGATAAGTATGATACGCAGTAATCGTTCCCAGGACTTCGTCTGAACGGTTGAGAATTGGAAATGACCAGGAAGATTTGAAGCCGAACTGCTCCGCAAAACCCCAGAGGTGGCGCCAACTGCCGTCAACCGCGATGTTATCTGTGATCACAACTTCTTTCAGGAACATCGCCTTTCCGCTGGTCGTGGAGTTCGGACCGATTTCGACACGTGGTAAAACATCCGAAAAAATCTCCGGCAATCCAGGTGCGGATACAATCTTCAGGTGTATACCATCCGGATGTGGGAAAAGCAGTGTGGAATACATACCCGGAAAGATCCTTTCAAGACCCTGCAAAAAGCAATCTGCCACTTCACCAACGGTGATGGCTGGACGCGCATTCAGTTCAAGGACTTCTTTTTCCAACTGCAAAAACTGCTGGTTGACCTGAAGTTCCTCCCTGTCGCATTTCGCCTGGGTGATATCAATGAATGAAACGACTACCGCGTCTGGCTTTGACTTATCCTCGGTGTAATATATTGGCGCCGTATTAACCGAGATCCATATAGTTGATACACTCCGATGTATACCTATTACTACTTCTTTGTATCCCTGACCGGTTTTCAGGGTCTCGTAGGCGGGGTGATCCATAGCGGGAAATGGTGACCCGTCGGCCCTCACATAATCCTCCTGAACATCTCTGTTGAATTTTAATATCTGTTCCCTGGAAACATTGAATATCCTTTCGGCACTTTTATTACAGGTGATAATTCTTCCGGTGGCGTCCATCATAACAATGCCTTCGGCCATGGCATCAAAAAGCGAGTGATATCTCTCTTCACTTATCCTTAGTGCTTTTTCAGAACTGCGGAGTTCCTCGATTAACTTTTGTTGCTGGGTGAAATCATGGGCAAAACCCAGGATATGTGTGGGCGCGCCCTTTTCGTCAAAAAAACAGAGCGCCGAGCAGTTCACCCATAGGTAAAATCCATCCTTATGCCTGACGCGGAATATCAGGTTATCCTTGGCTTTGCCAAACTGCATAAGTACTTTGACTATTTCAACAGTTGTCTCCAGTTCATCGGGATGAACGATGGAGGTGAAATGTCGGCCTTCCACGTCTTCCTGGCAGTACCCCAGGAGACGACCGAATTCACCGGAGACGAAATAGAATTTTCCTTCCGCGTCTATTTTAAAAATAGCCTCCGTTGCATTCTGCATCACTTCCTCATAATCTTTGCGAATATGTTTAAGCTGATCGAATTTTTTGGAAAGGGCCGATAACTTCATTCGAAGTCGGGTTTCGGTTGCGGCCGGTTTTGTCACTTTCGGCGCCTTGCGAGTAATTTTTTTCTTTACCTGGTTTTTTGTTGACATAGTTTCCCGGGTCTGGGCTTTGTTCGGTTTGCGCACAGGAGCGCATAAGTTATAGCGTAAAAAAGCCCCGTAAATTGCACGGGGCTTCGTATTTAGTGAGTTTACGTCTGTAACTGCATCAGTTTCCGGCTTTTGCGGCATATCTGATCCAGTTACTCAGGCCTCCGCATTGAGTGAATTGGTTGTCGATCAGCAGGTAGTAGGAGGATATCCTTTCAGCGAACCATTTTTCCATCACCCCCTGTTTCTTCTCTTCAAGGGCTCTCTGGGCAACCCGGTTGTAGTCGTCCTTGAGGTTCTCCCTGTGTGGCTCAGTCCGTGACTTGAGGTAGGCGATCCGCACGCCCTGTTTGCCTCTTTCGTCGGTAAAAGGTGTTGGCTTGGAGTACTGTCCCACTTTCAGATCTTTAAGTACACCTACGAGGTCCTTATCGAGTTCATCGATGGTCAGGAAATTTCCATTACCACTACGGCCCTGGCGCATTCCGCCTGTGTACTTGGAGCTTTCCTCCTCACTGTAGCGGGCAACCGCAGCTCCGAAAGGCAGTGTGCCGGCAACAAGCTGGTTTCTGACCGTATCCAGTTTCTGCACTGCTTCCTTTACTTCGGTTTCCGTTACTTTAGGAATTCTGAGTATATGTCGGACCACCGCGTCATCGCCGGCCCTACTGACCATTTGGATGATGTGATAGCCGAATTTGGATTTGAATACGGGCGAGATCTGGCCTTCCTTCAACCTGAATGCCTGGTTGATGAATGCGGCGTCCATTGTCTTTTCGGTCCTGTTAATATTATAACTGCCCCCGGTATTCTTGCTGCCAGGATCATCGGTGTACAGCGAGGCGAGAGATTCAAATCTGGTCTTACCCGTTTCTGCCTGGTTTTTGAAGTCGGCGAGTTCATCCATGGCCAGTTTTTCCAGGTCGCGGCTGGCTTTGGGATACACGATGATCTCTCCCAGTTCGAGTTCTGATTCGTATGAAGGCGAGGCTGTCGGGTGGAATTTTATCGAAATAGGCCTTCACTTCCTGCGGCGTAATCTTTACCGTTTCAACGATCTTCTGCTGCATCTTTTTGGCAAGCTCTCTTTCCCGGAATGCGGGGCGGAAATCTTCCTTGATTTGGTAAACCGTGCGACCCGCGATCTCTTCCAGGGCTTCTTTTGAACCGTACTGATTCATGAAGCCACGGATCTGGTTGTCGAGGAGTGATTCGATCTCGTCATCGCCAAGCACGATCGAATCCTTTTCAGCCTGTACCACCAACGCCTTGTTGATCAGTTGCTGCTCCATGATGTAACATTCCACATCCGGAGGCAGCTGCGTTCCCTGGCGTTGCAGGTCACTGACCGCATTGGTGATGTCCGACTGCAGTATCACCTTGTCGCCCACGATGCCAACGATCTTGTCGGCCACCACTCTCTGCTGCGCGGCAGCAGTCACGGACAACAATCCGGCCGCCAGTATTATTGATAAAATTTTCACCTTTCAAAAATAGATTTGATCATCCTAAGGAAATGCAAAACTTACAGTGTTCTCTTAACTTCTTCTTCTTCGTAGGCCTCCACGATATCCCCTACCTGAATGTCCGAGTAGTTCTTGATCGTAAGTCCGCATTCCATACCTGAGCTTACTTCCTTCACATCGTCCTTGAAGCGTTTCAGGGATGCAGTTCAGCAGAAGCGCCTTCGCCGGTTGGATAGATCACGATGCCATCGCGGATCAGCCTGACCTTGGAATTGCGGTAGATCTTTCCATCCAGCACATAACATCCTGCCACGCGTTGCCTTGTCGAACTTGAACACATTCCTCACTTCCACATTCGCAACGATCTTCTCCTGGATCTTCGGTTCAAGCATGCCTTCCATCGCACTCTTGATCTTCTTCGATCACGTTGTAGATGATCGAGTAGGTCTTGATTTCCACCCCTTCAGTTTCGGCAAGTCTTGATGCCTGGCATGGAAGGCCGGACGTTGAAGCCGATGAGGATGGCATCGGAAGCAGTGGCCAGCAACACATCACTTTCTGTGATGGCACCGACGCCTTTCAGCACTATACTCACGGCTATTTCTTCAGTAGATAGTTTCTGCAATGAGTCACTCAATGGCTTCAACAGAACCATCCACGTCACCCTTGATGATCAGGTTAAGCTGTTTGAAGTTTCCAAGTGCAAGACGGCGTCCGATTTCATCGAGTGTGATGTGTTTCTTGGTACGGATACCCTGTTCGCGCAAGATCTGGGCACGACGGTTGGCCACTTCCTTGGCCTCTGCTTCATCGTCATAGACCTTGAATTTTTCACCGGCCTGTGGGGCACCGTTCAGTCCCAGTATCAGTACCGGGGTAGATGGAGGAGCTATTTCAGAACGCTTGTTTCGTTCGTTGAACATCGCTTTCACCTTGCCGAAATATTGCCCGGAAACCACCAGGTCGCCATGCTTGAAGTGTACCGTTCTGTACCAGTACAGTAGCCACATAGCCGCGGCCCTTGTCGAGCGTCGCTTCCACGATGGTTCCCGATGGCTTCCCTTTCGGGATTTGCTTTCAGGTCGAGCATTTCAGCTTCCAGCAGTATCTTTTCGAGCAAGCAGGTCGACATTCAGACCCTGTTTTGGCAGACAGCTCCTGGCTCTGGAATTTACCGCCCCATGCTTCAACCAGGATATTCATGCCGGCCAGCTGTTCATATATTTTTGCGGAGTTGGCGCCTTCCTTATCAATCTTGTTGATCGCAAAGATCATCGGCACACCTGCGGCCTGGGCGTGGCTGATCGCCTCTCTGGTCTGTGGCATCACCGCATCGTCGGCAGCGACTACGATCACCGCGATGTCAGTCACTTTCGCACCACGGGCACGCATGGCGGTAAATGCTTCGTGACCCGGTGTATCGAGGAAGGTGATGTGTTTGCCGTTGGGCAGTGTCACTTCATAGGCACCGATGTGCTGGGTGATACCACCCGCTTCACCGGCTACCACATTGGCACTTCTGATATAATCGAGCAAGTGAGGTTTTACCATGGTCAACGTGACCCATGATGGTAACGATCGGTGCCCGTGGAGCTCAGGTCTTCATCCGTCATCTTCTTCCTCCATCTCTTCCATTTCCAGCTGCTTCTCCATGTCGATGAACTCGACATCGAAACCAAATTCGCTGGCTACCAGTTCGATCACTTCCGCATCGAGACGCTGGTTGATGGATACCATCAGTCCCAGGCTCATACATTTTCCGATTACTTCGGCATAGCTTACATCCATCAGGTTGGCCAGTTCGCTGACGCTGATAAATTCGGTCAGCTGCAGTTTGTTGTCCTGCAGTTCTTCTCCACCGGCGTGTTCTGCAACCTCATCGCGTTTAGCGCGACGGTATTTAGCCTTGAGGCTTTTTCCTCTGCCACCCGAACCGGCAAGCTTGGCCTGGGTTTCGCGTATCTTATCCTGGATCTCTTTCTTATCGATCTCTTTTTGTTCGCGAGGCAGAAATGCCGGGCGTGGACCAGATGCAGCCGGGCGATGCTGACCGGGACCGCTGCGATTCTGTCCGGGACGGAATGTAGCTCCCCCGCCGCTATGGCCGATACCCCACCCTGTCCGGGCTGGACGCTGGGGTGTCGTCTCTTCTTTTGAAGAGATCATTTCGTTGCACGGGCGTATCCTTTCTCTGGATCGGTATGCGTTTGCGCTGTCTTTTTTCGTCGTTGGTTGCTGGCTTCGGGTGTCGCCGCTGGTAGGGAAGTCGATCTTGCCGAGGATCTTGGGGCCTTCCAGTTTCTCCGCTCGAATATTCGTGATCACCGGGGCATTTTCGTCAGCATTTACTTCGGGGCCTTCTGTCTTCGCTAAAGCTTCGGCGGACGCAGTCGCTTTCGCCGTGGCTTCGGCGGGCGTAGCTGCCTTCGCTGAAGTTTCAGCGGCCGCAGCCTTCTTTGCTGTGACTCCTTCCGCGTCAGCGGTCTTAGCCACTGAAGCAGCAGGTGCCGCTTCTTCTTTTTTCTTCGTCGTTTTTTTAGGGCGGGTGGAAGAATCGATTGTTGAGAGGTCGATCTTGTCCAGGACCACGGGGCTTCCATTCGGGTGCTCTATTTTTACGTGTTCGGGTCGGCAGGCTTTTGGTTCTTCAGGCTACTGGTTCGGTGTTCCGGCAACTGGTTTCGTTACACTGGTGGCGGTGGCTCGGCGCTTTTGCTACGGCTTTAACTTCCTCAACCGGAGCTACTGTCGTTTGGCACTGGTTCCTCTTCCTTTTCTTCACAGGCTTTCTTGACATCTTTTCTGAAAAGGATCGCTTCGTCTTCTTTTCTTCTTCTTCGCTTCACGGCTCCTTTGGGCAGATCGATCTGATCGCTTTTCAGTTTGGCCACTTTGTCGCCCTGCGAACTCCTGTTGCAGTGAGCGGTACATGTCTTCCGCTAGCTTGGATGTTGGTTTCAGATCATCGCTTACTAAATCCTCTGGCCACCAGAAAGTCCACGAAGGTATCCTTACCAACGTTGAACTCCTTGGCGGCCGCCATAATCTGGGTGTTGTTGTTTCTGCCATTCGTTATTTTAAGACAATTATTTTGCTCTGTTCGCTGTTTGCACAGCTCAAGATTCTGATTAACACACCAGCTGCTCCGGCAAATGGAGCAAAATGATGTTATTCCTTTTCGAATTCTGCTTTTAATATTTTCCGGACGTCTTCAATCGTTTGGATTTCAAGGTCTGTTCTTCTTTCCAGTTCCTCCGGGGTCAGGGCCAGTACGCTGCGGCCAGTATCGCAACCGATGCGTTTGAATTCGTCGATGATCCAGGTTTCGATTTCATCGCTGAATTCTTCCAGATCGATATCAAATTCCTGTGGTTCACCTTCGGTGTCGCGGAACACGTCGATCGTATAGCCGGTCAATTCCTGGGCCAACTTGATGTTTACCCCTTTTTTGCCGATGGCCAGTGAAACCTGGTCGGGTTTGAGGTATACATTGGCGTGCTTCTTCTCGTTGTCCAGCTCCATGCTGGTGATCTTGGAAGGGGTCAGCGACCGCTGGATCAGCAACTGGGTGTTATTGGTCCAGTTGATCACGTCGATATTCTCATTCTTCAGTTCCCGCACGATGCCATGGATACGGCTTCCTTTCATACCTACGCAGGCACCTACCGGATCGATCCTGTCGTCGTAAGATTCTACGGCAACTTTCGCTCTTTCTCCTGGTTCGCGAACAATTTTTTTAATCACGATCAGGCCGTCAAAAATCTCCGGCACCTCAATTTCAAGCAATTTCGCCAGAAATGAGGGAGAAGTACGGGAAAGTATGATTACCGGTGAATTATTTTTCAGTTCTACTTTTTTCACCACTGCACGGATATTCTCTCCTTTTTTGAAATAATCCTGCGGGATCTGCTCCGATTTGGGAAGGATCAGTTCACTGCCTTCTTCATCCAGAAGCAGGATTTCTTTTTTCCAGACCTGGTAAACTTCAGCGCTGATGATCTCGCCGGACACGTTCACCGTATTTCTTGACCAGTACATTCTTTTTAAGTCACTGATGCGGCTGGCGAGCGTTTGTTTGGCGGCAAGGATCGCGCGGCGGCCAAAATCCATGATGTTGATCTCTTCATAGAGCTCTTCTCCCACTTCAAAGTCGGGTTCGATTTTGACGGCGTCGCTGTATGCGACCTCCGCAAGAGGATCGGCCACGGCACCATCGTCAACGATCATGCGCCGGCGGACGATTTCAAGGTCACCCTTTTCGGCATTTACGATCACGTCAAAGTTCTCATCACTGCCATATTTTTTGCGCAGAAGAGTTTTGAAAACGTCTTCCACCACCTTCATCATGGTGGGACGGTCAATGTTTTCGGCTTCTTTGAAGTCCTGGAAAGCGTCGATGAGGTTTATACTGGCCATAACATCCGGTTTGTTTCCTGTTTTTCAAACAGGGTTTAGAAAACTATTTGAATTTTTGTTGTTTTAATTGATTCGAACAAAATGGTATGGGAAATGGTTTCCTGCTTTTTTCCCTTGCCCCTCTGCTCTTCGACGAGGATGCCATCTTCCGTCACTTCCTTCAGCAGGCCGTCCAACCTGACTCCGTCCTTTCCAACTACTTCCACCTTCCGGCCGAGATTTTTCTTGTACTGCCTGAACAATTTCAGGGGTTCATCCAGTCCCGGCGATGATACTTCGAGTGAAAAGTCATCCGCGGGAAAAAGGGAGCTTTCTTCGATCTGGCGGTATAGCTGCCGATTGATCGCCACGCATTTTTCAATGGATATGCCTTTGTCTCCGTCGAGGAAGACCTTTATATTGTTCGTCGGTCTGATGCTGATGTCGACAAGGAACAAATCTTCGTCCTGGGAGATAAGCCCCTCAACCATCTGCTGCAATGTCTTTGTTTGCGATTCATTCGTCATGCGAAATAAAGAAGGGAACGATTCCGTTCCCTTCGATTTTGTCTTTTGCCTTTGCAAAGGTAAGACTGTTTGCCTATTCGTTCCAAACTTATGTGAATCTGGAAGGGCTCTTAACAATTTCTTATCCCTGATTACCGTAATTTTATGTCATGATCAGCTACATTATATGGACCCTGGTGTTCTATTTTCTGTTCAGGTTTATTTTCAATTTCGTTGTGCCCATCTTCCAGGCAACCCGTCAGATGCGCTCCCAGGTAAAAGACTTCCAGGACAAGATGCAGGGCCAGCGCCCCGGTTATGAATCCTATCCTCATCAGGATGGCTACCAGAGCGGTTCTACCTATACAGCCGGTAACGGGTCCGCAAAATCAGCATCCTCAGCTTCGCATTCAGGCACCGCTTCTCCGCGTCCCAAAGCGGACGACTACATTGATTTCGAGGAAGTTAAGTAAGCTTTTATTTCAGAAGAAAGGGCAAAATGGCCTGTTTCCAGATCGCATATCCCTCAGGCTTCATGTGGAGTTGGTCGTCAAGATACAATTCCGGCCGCGTCTTCCCATCTGGTGTCAACATGAGAGGGTAGATGTCAACAAATCCGGTTTTCGGGTAGCCCGATAAGAAGTCCCGGATCATTTTATTTCCATCTTCAAAGATAGGCCTGAACTTCTCCCTGCTGGGACTGGGTTTCATCGACACATAAACTATGCTGGCTTCAGGGACCCTGTTCCTGATAAAGTTGAACAATTGCGTGAATCGTTGGAACACATCGGTGCCCGTAACGTTACCCGCGGCCACATCGTTCTCGCCGCAATAGATGACTACCTGTTTTGGATGATAGGGCAGGATAATATCCTGCGCGTACTTTATGATATCGTTGATACCAGATCCTCCAAAGCCACGGTTGATGATGGTATAACCAGGAAAATAACTCTGCACATCAGTCCACATGGTGAAGGATGAACTGCCAATAAAGAGGATGGCGTTGGACGGCGGAAATGATTTTTTATCGGCCGCCTTGAATGCATCGATCTCGGGTTTGAATGGGTCGGATGAATTTTGAGAACAGGCAGATACGAGCAGTGAACTGCAAACACAAACCAGGAGCAGGCGAAGCATGGATCGTTTCATGACAAGATTTTATGGCGCAATGTTTTTCAGATGAGGACTCTGAAAGCCCAATTTCCTCAATCCATTTTGTATTTCCGTATTTCTCATAAACAATTTCCACAAAAGTCCGCTGCGATAGTTCTCGATCATCACGATGGTTGGACCCTGGTCGATGGAAAGATGCGATTTTCCATACCAGTTCTCTGTTTCATTGAAAGCGTCAGCAAATCCGTATTCCGTCCAGATCCTGTCGCCAAGGTCCTCATAAAAATGACGGAGTGCCTTCATCGAGAATTCCGGTGTATAAGGAAAGGATGAGAGTGCCGCGGTTGGACTGATCACTCCGAGGTCTTCTGTTGGCGAATGCGCGGCATATCCGTGCTGATTGTCACTGGCGGTCAGTCCCCAGCAATTTTCTCCGTATCCTTTATAATGTTTTGGATTCACCACACAGTGTTTGTGATTGATCAATGTATGATTCAGATTCTGTTGCCAGTAGTCCGCGTACTTATCCTTCAGGCCATGTGGGTCAATTCCAAGAAATGAATAATGCGCGAAAAATAACGGTCCGCCATAGTCGAAGCCCAGCGGCAGTTTGATACCATAGTATTCACGGTCGTTCCTGAAATGACTGCTGTTGGCCCATCCACTCTCATACACATCCCGGCTTATGCTATAATTCGGCGAAGCCGCCGCCAGCACATAAGTGATGAGGCATTCGTTCCAGCCGCGGATCTCGTGGTTCATAGCCCAGCCATTGTTGGGACTCCAATGCCAGAACAACATGCTCAGTCCACCCCGGGTGAACCAGGTCCAGTCGGCTTCGTTCCATATCCAGGTGATCCGGCTCCGAAGGAAATCCTCCTGCTCATTATCTCTGTCGAAATATTCCCGCGCTGTCAGCAGACCCTGGAACAGGTAGGCCGACTCAACAATGTCGGCGCCATCGTCGCGACGGCTGAAAGGAATGGTCTTTCCTGTGGATCCATCCAGCCAATGCGGATACATGCCATGATAACAATTTGCCTTCATGAGAAAGCCGATGATCTTGTTCATTCTCTCCACGGCTTGTTCGCGCGTGATCCATTTCCTTTCCACTGCCACAACGATCGCCATGATGCCGAAACCCGTGCCGCCGACAGTCACCACTTCGTGTCCATATTCAGAAGTGATGTTGCTTCTTTCCCTGGCCATACCGCTAACGGGGTGCGCAAAATCCCAGAAATAACGGAAGGTTTGTTTTTGCACCAGGTCGAGAAGGGCGCTGTCGGAAAGTTTTTTCAGGATCCTCTTTTCCACCGGGATACTCTGCGCCACCCCTGCAAATGAGGCGATAATGACAATACAAACCAATATGACAACGCGGAATATTTTCATTTGTCAGATTATTTTAGAGGTTCAGTGAAAAGGTTGGCGCTGTTGATCCTGAATAAACGGAGACTGTCATCATTCGCCGCAATAGCCAGTACACTGTCGGTGCCAGTGATCTTCAACCATTGCAGGTCCCTGACCTGCGACTTGAACATTGGGCTGAAACGATCATGCGACACTGTTATCTTTCCATCTTCATACCGGAATGCACTCATTGCCTGGGCATCGTACTGTCCTTCGTATGGTATGACATCGAAAAAGTTTCCTCCTGCAAAATAGATATCCGGACCGGCCAAGCCGTTGCTCATTTTCTGAAAACACATGATCGGGGCGAGTTGAAGATCGGCAGGAAGGTCTTTGACCTGGAACCCCCCTTTGCCATTGCCATAAAAAATAGCTGAGCCTAACCGCTCCGCCTGTATGGGTTTGATGCTATCCACCCAACCATAAAAAACATCCTTCATTTCCACTCCAGCGTATTCGCCATATTTCAGGTAGTGTTTTTTTAATAAAGGAAGCGATCGTTCCACCTCATCCTTGGCCAGGAAAGGATATTCCCGGCCCTCAAGGGTGTAAGACATCAGCTGGTCGGTCTGACCATTTTTATCATAGTCAGATACATACAATTTCAACGGTCCATTCTTTCCGCTCCATAGTTTCGAGTTCCATCCCCAGTTTCCACCAATGATGTCTGGCGACCCGTCCTTATTCAAATCATCTACAAATATGGTCTGCCAGAGACCGGTAGAACCAGGGATTGATTCCTTGCGAAATTTGCCTTTCTCATTGATGAAAATATCAAGGGGCATCCATTCTCCCGCAACGATAAGATCAACCCAGCCATCCTTGTTCATGTCCGCAAATTGGCCGCTAGTCACCATCCCGATATCAGTCAGCGAAATGGTACCAGGGTCAGCCTGCGAAAAATTTCCTTTACCATCGTTGAGCAGGAGATAAGAAGTTTGGGCAACTCCATAGGCTTTTGAGTTGGCCAGAGTGCCGACGAAAAGATCCATGTCCCCGTCTTTGTCAATGTCCGCCGCTGTAACGCAGGATTTATTTTCGAGGATAAGAGGCAATGCATTTTCGGAAGACTGGAACCTTCCCCTGCCATCATTGATATACAGTTTATCCAGTAGTGCCCGATGAGCGCCAGTATATTCGTTGCCACCACTGACCACATACAGATCCGGATGGCCATCATTATTGACGTCAACAAAAAGCGCGTCCACTTCTTCTGAAGCTCTTCCCTTATTGAATACGGCAGTGTCGGCGGAACGATAACCACCATTCTTCTGTCCAATCAGCAATTCACCGGCCTGGTCTTTAGCGCCACACACATACAAATCTTCCAGGCCATCCTTGTTTACATCAGCGGTAGCTATCTTCGGACCCCTGGTAGATTCCGCATGCGGGATAAGGTATTGGTTGTTGAAGTCCTCGAAGGCATTCTCCCGGTGTCTCCAATTGACAAGATTGTTTTGCCTGGTCATCCCTTCGGTCGAAGGCTTGAAAAAATCACCATAACTGAATTTACCCGCAGCGTTTTTCTGTTCTACGATTAATGACTTGTTTACCGGGATATTTTTCAGGACCTGGTATTGCTGGTCGGGCCATACGACCAGTATGCTGTCCAGGGTTGTTTTCTGGTTCAACCCAAAATGCAATCGCGTTTCTGATGAAGACATGAATCCTCGGGTGAGCATCAGCTGCTGATACTGCATACTGTCGCCATAGAAAACATAGGCCTTGGCGCCGATGCCCTTTGTGTTGGCGGTCTTGCCGACAAATGAAATCGTGAGTGCGTTCTGTTTAGGGAGGTTGTTTTGCAGCACCACCGCTTCCTGATTGATGGCATTGATGACCAGATCGAGGCGGCCATCGTTATCAAGATCCGCATAGGCAGCTCCGTTATAATAACCCTTCATCTCGCCGGTGCCCCAGGTGTTGCTGAAATCCTGAAACTGTGTGCCACCGTTTCCCTTGAAGAGAAATGGATGTGAACTCCCATCAGGCATGGCCGCCAGGGCCTCCTCATCGTATTTGTTGGTTTTATTGAATTGCTTGTTGGTGTAGAGGTCGGAAGCGAAGCGAATATAATCCAGGTCCAGAGGGCGTTTGACAATGCCACTCGAAATGAAAAGATCCTTGTTGCCATCGTTGTCGAAGTCGGCAAACAGCGGGGACCAGCTCCAGTCGGTGGCATACGTGCCGGCGAGCAATGCCTCATCACTAAAAGATTTTCCGTCGCCATTGTTCCTTTGCAGCGTGTTGCGGGAAACCTGGTACTGGAACCCGTTTTTGATCAGTTTCAGTTTGTAGTTGTCGGCATTTTCATCGCTGCCATAGGTCTTGAGTACTTTTTCATTGTCGGGCAGCATGTCCACGGTAACCAGATCCAGCTGTCCATCGTTGTTATAGTCTGCCGCGTCGTTTCCCATGCTGAACCGGCTGTAATGATTAAAGTGCTTTGCCCCTTCTTCTGAAAAAGATCCGTCACCCTTGTTTATATAGTAATAGTCGTTTTCGTGAAAATCATTGCCTACGTATACATCGTCCCAACCATCGTTGTTAAAGTCGGCAATAGACAAGCCAAGCCCATATCCGAGGTTACTTTGGTAGATGTTGGCTGCCTTTGACACATCCGTGAACTTCTTTGATCCCTCGTCATTCGTGGTGATAAGTTCATTGCGATACATCCTGTCGCCTGCAACGACATCTACCTTTCTCCTGTTGCTGGTGTCCACAATATTCTGGTTGGGTTTCTCTGACTGGTTTAGCAGGTAACAATCCAGGTCACCATCATGGTCATAATCAAAGAACGCTGCCTGGGTGGAGAAACCGGAAAAGTCAAGCCCATATTCAATGGCGCTTTCGGTAAAGCTGTTGTCTTTATTATTGATGAATAGTTCGTTCCTTCCTTCCAAACCATGCGCCTTGCTGAATGCAGAAACATAAATATCAAGAAACCCATCGCCGTTGATGTCGGCCATCGTCACGCCGGTGCACCAGTCGGAACTGCCGGCTACCCCTGCTTTCGTGGTGATGTCTTCAAATTCAAAGTTTCCCTTGTTCAGGTAGAGTTTGTTGTGACCATTGCTGTTGGCGGAAAAATAAAGGTCGGTGAGACCGTCGTTGTTGATGTCGCCCGCGGCCACGCCTCCTCCATTGTAATAATAGAGATAATAGAGAATGCTCAGCAGTTCATGCTTTTCTGGCACATTCTCAAAATCAATATTTGTTTTCGAAGCGGGCAAAGCGGTAAATTGATCGTGATTACGCTGGCAGGAACTGGAGAAGAGCAAACAGAAAAGCAGGCAAACAGGGATAAAGCCTTTGACGGCCATACGTATATTTTATAAGATCAGAAAATATCCATTTTAAAGATACAGGTATTTTTTTTCGGAGGATTTCATGAGTTCGATTTCAACCATAATGAAAATATTCCGGCACTATTATCCGCAGATCAGGATCATCATTCCGATGATGCTGATTGTTTTTGTGTTGTCCCAATGCATGAACGAAACGCAGCAGCCGGAACAGAAGATAGCCGAGGCCCCACCTGAACCGGAACTTGCTGGATCGGAAAGCTGCAGGTCCTGTCACAAGGACATCTATGACGATCATATTCATACCGCTCATTTCCTCACATCCGATACGGCAAATGCTGGTTCGGTCATGGGCAGTTTCGAACCCGGACAAAATAAGTATGCTTTCAACAAAAGCGTAGTGGTGGCGATGGAGAAAAAAGGTGATTCCTTGTACCAGACCGAATATTTCAGGGACACGCTCAAAAAATCCTTTCGATTTGATATCGTGATCGGTTCAGGCACCATGGGTCAGAGTTTTCTCACCTGGCGTGATCAGCGTTTGTTCCAGCTGCCGATTACTTATTTCAGCGCGGCGAAAAGATGGTCGAACAGTCCGGGGTTTCCTGACAAGGTGGTGTTCAACCGAGGCATTACCTCGCGTTGCCTGGAATGTCATACCTCTTATGCGAAAACAATTTCAACACCGGACATAGATCCCGAAACTTTTGATCCTGCAAAAATCGTTTACCGCATCGGCTGCGAAAAATGTCACGGTTCCGGTGTGAAACATGTCGCCTTTCACCTGGCAGACCCAAAGGACAGTTCTGCAAAATTCATTGTCAACCCTGCACATTTTACGCGCCAGCAAAACCTGGATCTTTGCGCACTCTGCCATGGTGGCCGCTTAGAGAAGACAAGGCCTTCTTTTTCATTTCAGCCCGGTGATCAGCTGGCTGATTTTTTCAGAGTCGACACCCTGCCTCCGGATCCGGCGCGAGTGGATGTTCATGGCAACCAGTATGGGTTGCTGCGATCGAGTAAATGTTTCCTGCAAAGTGAAACCATGACCTGTGGCACTTGTCATGATCCGCACAAAAAACAGCGTTCACAGATGGAGATGTTTTCCAAAAAATGTATGAGTTGTCACAATGATGCACAAGAAAAACACTGTCCGATGGAGAAGACAATCGGACCGTCGATCGTTTCGAATTGTGTGGATTGTCATATGCCGTTGAAGGAATCAAGAGCGATCGCTGTTTTGCTCCCGGGACGAATCTCTCCGCTCGCCGCTAAGATCAGGTCGCACCTGATCGCTATTTACCCGGATGAAACGCAAAAAGTGATGACGATGATGAAGGGTATGAAGCAATAAAAAAGGCCGGCATTTTTCGGCCGACCTTCTTTGAATATCTAGTATTGGGTTATGATTACCATTCCGGATTTTGCGTAAGCACGGGCTGCCCAGATTCCGAAGCCGTTAAATTGATCGCCTGCTGGGGTATCGGGTAGTACCTCGCCCTTTCCGTGTATCCCAGGGGTCCAAGTTCTTCCATCGCGTCACCCCATCTTACGAGGTCATAGAAACGGTAGCCTTCCATCGCAAACTCCCATCTTCTTTCGTCCTTGATGGCCTGTCGCATCTGTTCCTGGCCACCAAAGGCAATCTTGGGAACGATCGTTCGGCCTTCACCCTGACCTCCGCTTGCTCGATCTCTGATCAGTTCAAGGTTTGCTTCAGCCGTACCACCGTCTCCAAGTTCGTTGGATGCTTCGGCCAACATGAGGATCACATCCGCATAACGAAGTATCCTGTGGTTGATCCATCCCGCATCTCCAAGTTTTGCGTATCCTGTGAAGGCGCGCATGGCGGGACTGTTGCCAGTGTATAGTTTCTTGTTCCAGAATTTCTGGGCCAGACCGTTGACGCCATCCGGATTGGTGTAAGCAGGAATGCTGTCTCCATGACCACCTTGTTCGGGACCGCCATCATATTGCCCGGAGTACAAAATTGTTTTGCGTTTCCGGGGATCATCTTCTGGCCATTCCGCCTCTAGTTTGTCCGTAGGCACGTTCCAGCCCCATCCAAGATTCCAGTCGTTGGGGGCGCCATTCGGACGAACCTGCTGGCAGGTACCCCATTGCGAACCAAACCATACGGCATTATTTGTGGCGGCGCCCAGTCCTACCGAAGATTGGGCTTCGAAAATGGATTCTGCGCTGTTCTTTCCCACACCTCCTACGTCATCCTTCCAGAGCTCGGAAAATTCGGGCAGGAGTGAATACTTGCCGGAACTAATGACTGTCTGGGTCAATTCTACCACCTTGGCCCATTCTTCGCGGAAGAGATAGGTTTGCGCCCATAAGGTATTTGCCGCGCCGCTCGTAAGCCTTCCGGGATACTTACTGCCATAATCCTCGGAGTTTAGTGGCAGGAGTGCGACCGCAACCGCCAGATTTGAATCGATGAATTCATAAATCCTTTCCTTGGGTGTGCGATCTACAAGACCGTCTGCGGGAGTAACCAATGGAAAATTGAACAGCGGCACATCCCCATAGGTTTTCACCAGTTCGAAGTAGGCGTATGCACGGAAGAAGCAGGCTTCACCAATATTCCGATAAGTGGCAGGCTGAATTGTCACACCAGGGTTGGCAATGCTATCTTCAACATAGGTGGCAAGGGCATTATTGGTAGTGTTGATCATGGTGTAATGGCCGTTCCAGTAATCGTTCGGCGCCCAGTCGTCCTTGCTGTACTGGTAGGTGTCGAACTCGGTAATTACTTCCGCACCATCACTTGCATCGCTTCCTTTGGCAGCATCGTCACCCCTGATACTATGGAAGTCGATCCATGGCAGGGAAGCAAAGCCTCCTGCAGTGCGTAACTGGGAATACATGTTGAGCACCTGTGCTTCGAGCTTGCCCGTGTTTAGATCATCCAGGGTGGCTTTCAGCGGTTGGCGGTCTAAAAATTTCTGGCAACCAGACATGCCTGTTAACGCGCAGACCGCGAACAACAGCCAGAAGTTTAATCTTATATGTTTCATATTCATAATGTTTGTTCGTTAAAAGGTTACGTTTAATCCGGCTGTGGCTACAACGGGTATAGCACCACCGGCAAAGTCGTAACCAAAGGAAGTAGCATCCCCGGTGAATTCAGGAGAATAACCGAGATTATTCTTAAATGTTTTCAGGTTCTGAACATTTACGAAAACCCTGAGTGCTTTGATTTTTGCTCTCGATAACATTTGCGTTGGCAAACCATAGCTCAGCTGGATATTCCTGATCCTGAGATAACTACCACTCTCTATATTATACGTAGATCCGTTGTAGTTGACCCTGCTTCCCTGGCTTATTTTTGGAATAGTATTGGAAGTTCCGGGTCCGCTCCAGGCGCCGAGTTTGTCAGCAGCATAGTTTACACGCTGGAAGGGTGATTCCAGTGAACCCCAGGTGCGGAATATCTCGTTTCCGGAAACACCTGTGATGTCTATGGACAGACTTAACATTTTATAAGAGAGCATGGCTGAAGCGCCATAGGTGAAATCGGGGGTTGGATTACCGATAAATGTTCGGTCATCCTTGTTTATTACACCATCTCCATTCAGATCTTTGAATTTGAAATCCCCAGGACCATAGGATTCGCCGCCGGTATATTCAGGAGACTTGTCTATATCGGCCTGGTCCTGATAAATTCCTTCGACTTCATACCCGAAGAATGAAGCAATCGGATGACCAGCAGCGGTGCGGCTTTCGGCGGCGCCGTTGTTCTGGTTGGCACGGATCAGCAGACCGGTTGGTATTTCATCGCTCAACGTAAGCACCTTGTTTTTAAGGAAGGTGATGTTTCCACCAATGTTGAAAGTCCAGTCTTTGGAGAATTGCTGATTCCAGTTTAGAGAGACTTCCACGCCCTGGTTGCGGATACTTCCTCCATTCACCAGCTTGTCCTTCAACCCCAGTGATGCACGGCTGATATAGGTCATCAGATCATTGGTCTCTTTGACGAAGTAATTGACTTCACCATTCAGGCGGTTGCTGAGGGCGGCGAATTCAATACCTCCCTCATAAGCAGTTACCGTTTCCCATTTCAAATCCGGATTGGCTATGAATTCCGCGTCTGCCACGTTAAAAACATTGCTGCCGAAGATGGCCGCAGCTGTATTTCCCGTAACCAGGGTAGGGTAAGAAGGGTAATCCAAAGGCGTATTATCGATAGACTTATAGGCAGACTGGTTGCCCAGCTTGCCATAAGAGGCTTTGAGTTTCAGGAAGTCGAATATATGTTGCTGATCCATAAAACCTTCCTTGGTGATTTCCCAGGCTGCGCCGATCGCGTAGAACTGTTGGTTCCTGTTCTTTTTAGGAATACGAGAAGAAGCATCGTTACGGAAGGAAGCATTTAGAAAATATTTTCCCTTATAGTTGTAAAGGGCCCTGGCCAGGTAAGAAACTGTGGTGTTTTCCCTTTGGCTGGAGCTGGCGGATGTGTTCGCCTGATCTTCAAAACCGCTGGTTACATACCAGAACCTTTCATCGTCGGGAATAGGATTGTCACCAGCCTGTGAGGCAACACCGGATCTTTTGGTGTATCCAAAATAATAGGTGGTGAATCCCCCGGTGAGTGTCAATGCGTGATCACCAAAATTATTCTTGTAGTTCAGCACATGGTCCTGCTGAAACTTACGGTAGGTTTCATCATCCTCCAACACCTTGGTAGTCTGTGTGTATAGCGAGGGTACCTCGGTTCTGGGATTGTAGCCATAATAAAGCGGGAAATACTGGCGCTTGTTGATGTTGCTGATATCGGCGTAGACCGAAGACCTGAAATTGAAATGTTTCAGGAAGTTGACTTCAGCGAAAACGCTGCCCACCGTGCGGTACTCGATGTTTTTGGTTTTGTCCCATTCTTCTTCCACTTTAAACAATGGATTTACAACTCCGGAACCCTGGAGACCTTCTTCAAGCCTGGAGTAGGCATCGACATTTATACTGTCGAACTCACTTCCATAGGGATCTCTGACGAAGAAGTTCTTGGTGCCCGGGGAGATCTGGGGAATCGGTTTCCTTGCATCATCCAGGATATGATCTGCGTCCAAATTTAATGTATAGGGGTTGTTCTGCCGGGATACGTTCAGATTAAAGCCCATTTTGAAGGCGTCATTAATTTTTACTTCATCATTTATTGAAACCAGGAAGCGCTGAAGTTTTTCGTGCTTGATAATTCCTTCGTCGAGTGTGTACCCCAGACCAAAATTGAATTTGTTCTTTTGGGTGCTGGATGAAAGACTCAGGTTACTGGCGCTGAACTGGGCTTTGCGGGTGACCTGGTCAATCCAGTCAGTATTAGCAGTAAGTCCTGAATAGTCAAAAGGATCAGTAACTCCGTTGTTCAACCTTTCCTGGGCGAAGAGTTTCTCAAAGCCGGCCGCGTCGACCAGTTTGATCTTGTCCACCAACTCTTTATATCCATAAGTGGTGTTGAAGTTGACCACGGTCTGTCCTGACTTGGCGCGTTTTGTGGTGATGGCGATTACGCCTGTGGCGCCGCGCACACCGAAGATGGCAAGGGAAGAAGGATCCTTCAGTACTTCGATGGATTCGATGTCATTTGGGTTGATGTAGTCGATATTATCCTGCAGGATGCCGTCTACAACATACAGCGGGGTTACCGCACCGATACTCACTGTACCGCGTATGCGGATGTCCGGGGCCTTGCCCGGTGTGGCATTCGGTATTACTGACAAACCGGAAACCTTACCGGCGAGAGAGGTGACGGGGTTGGTATTGGGTTTGTCGGCCACCTGTTTGCCCTCGATCTTGACGATCGAACCGGTGAGGTCTCTTTTGTTGGCCACGCCATAACCGATAACCACTACTTCGTCCATCGTGTTGTTAGATGGTTGCAGTGTTATTTTGATCGGTCCGGGGCCGGTGGTTTTGAATTCCTGTTCAAGAAATCCCACGGAAGAAAAGACCAGCGTGGCGCCAGCTGGTGCATTGAGGGAAAAATTTCCGGTGACGTCGGTACTGGTTCCTGTGGAGGATCCTTTGATCGTTACCGATACAGCGGAAACCGGTTCACCGGCAGCGGAAACCACAACCCCGGTAATCGGAGCTGCCTGTTGCTGATAGTCGTAGGCGGGAAAATAGTTGTGAGCAGTTGCCGGGATACTTGCTGTCAGAAGAATAAAGGCAGATAGCCTGGTTGCTCGCAGCAGTTGGCAGAGACCTTTTCGATCTGGCCGGTCAAGACCTGGTCGTCTTAATTTCATGTGCATCATCGTTTGTTTGAATAAGATAAAATGGTCGAAGGAATGGGAGAAGGTAGGTGTGAGGGACACATGCCTGCTATTCGGGAGGTTTGATTTTCATGCCAGAGTTAGTTCGTTAGTTCACTGTACGTTTTTGGTCACTCCGTACGTTTTTGATTACCCACCAGGAGGTGGATTTACGCAATCAGCAATCGTAAGGATGATTCAAGACAACCCGTTACAGGATAAAGCTGCCTTGAATATATGTTAATTTAACAAAAAATTGCATGCAAAGTTCTGAGGACCTGTCTTTTGGCATGTAGAGCGATGGCTGTACGCTTTCATTACAATATGATTTTCCGTTCAGTTTTGCCAAGGGAAGAACCTTCTGTTATATAATACGTGTATTCCTTTTGTTCAGTTATTCTGGCTTGGTGATGAAGACCGTCTTTTGTTGAACCCGGTATTTAAACCGGTTCGAAAATCGCAGGGAATCCAGGACGGCTGTGAAGGGTTGATGGGTAAAACTGCCCGTAAAGTTGAGCGTCTCCAGGGAATGGTCTTCGAATTGAAAGTCCAGGTCGTACCATCTGCCCAGGATTCCGGTAAGCTCTTTAAATGAAATATCATTGAAGATGAGCATGTCGTTCAACCAGGCCAACTCGGGAATGATTGTGTCTGCGGCAGGCCGGCTGAGTTGGACCAGGTTGATCATGGTTTCGTTGGCAGCCTGTATTTCTGATGATGAACTATCGGTTGATTCCGGCAGGCGATTCCGAATCGTCAATTTCTCATTTGGCTGCATATTGATCTTTCTTCCCTTCATATTATTCAGCGTGGCTTCGATGCTTCCCTGTAGTAAAATGGCTTCCGCGCTGTGGTCCTCAGGATAGGATTTGATGTTGAACCGTGTGCCCACTACTTTAATATCCATGGAGGTGGTATGAACGATGAGTGGTTTCGATAACTTTCGCGTGACCTCGAACCACGCTTCGCCGCTAAGAGTGAGTTCGCGAACCTTGTCGCCAAAATTCTTGCCATAGCTCAGGGTGCTGCCTGAATTCAACCTGATCCTCGTGCCATCGGGTGCCGTTAACGAGGTTTTGGATCCTCTGGGCGTGGAGATCTCACTATTCGAAGCGGGGCCGGGTCGCGGGTCCGGCATTACGAGTGCTGCGGTTACATAGATCACGAAGGCGATGAGGCTGACCGCGATGAAACCGATAAGCATCCGTGTTGTAGGTATGTTACGGGGCGGAGGGACATCGGTTAGCTCCTCCTGGTCAATGGGCTGGATGAGATCGGCCGGTGGCGGGATACCCCGGTCCTTCATGCGTTGCAGGTGGATCTGGTAGGCTTCCTGTAATTCGGCTGATGTGTCTGGTGGGTTGCGGTGCCAGAGTTCGGCGATGGCGTGCAGGGAGAAATACAGCTCAGGGTCATGTTTGAGGATCTCCTCCAGTTCTCTGAGTTCTTCGGGTCTGGCTTCACCAGTCATTTTTCTTCCCAGTAAGACCCAGGTTCTGTCGTGGAGCATAACTGGGTAAAGACAAGCTTTACGAATCGATCTACTAAATGGTTTCTCTTTTTATTTTTTATGCCATTTTCCCTTGAACCTTTTCTGCCACTTTTTCCTTGAACCTTTTCTGCCACTTTTTCCTTGAACCTGTTCTGCCACTTTTCCCTTGAACCTGTTCTGCCACTTTTTCCTTGATGAAAAAGTGGCCAAAAATCAAGGCGTCGTTGAAAAGTCTAAAAAACGCATCTCCGGACTAAAGAAAAACAAGTCACAACTGCAGAATATGTCCGGGCATCAGTAGGACTTACGGGCTAAGAATATATCCGGGCTGGGGGAACAACTGTTTTTCTTTTACGTCCTTCGCTGCATTTTTCTTAACGCCTTTTCAACGAAGGCCTTTGGCATTTGAAAGGACTTCGCTACGTTTTTCTAACGACCACAAGTTTATTTGCGGTTCAGAATTTTCGCGGCATTGTCGTGATACACTTTCTGCAGTATTTTTTTGGGAAGATTGAGTCCGTTTAACGCCCAATGATAACCGAAGTGATCGAAAGCATAGAAATGTTCGTCGTTAGATTCGAGGATCCGGAAGGTTATCTGGTAAGTGTCCGAATCTAAGCCCATGTCGGTACCATAGACGAGCCTGTCCTGGTACTTGGTAAAAAAGGCAGCTGTGGTCCGGGGAATTGGGGCGACTTCGCCGAAACGTGCGGCAATATCGGCATATAGGTTTGGGTGTCTGTCGAACATGGCGCCCAGTTTGTTGAGGTCACTACAGGAATTGGCAAAGTGACACGCAATGAAGGTTGTCTTTGGATTGTTGGCAGCGGCACGTTCGAGGGTGGCTTGCAATTCATCATGACCCAGTTTGCCGGGTACATTCATGTTAACGTGCCATTTGGCTGCGTTCAATAGTCCATCGTTAGTTGAATCCGGATTTTCGTACATCCATTGGTCTTCGGCAACGTGGATGCTAATGGGCATATTTAGTTCAGCGCATTTGCGGAGCAGGGGCTGGAGGGCAGGGTTATCGATGTGGATGCCTTTGCCCGGGACCGGATCGGAGTATAGTTCACCCTCGCCTTTGTCACCCAATTCACCAACGCCTTTAACGCCCTTTTGATGGCCGCGGACCAATTCTTTTACGGCGCGTTCCGACCAGCCTGGCTGACCAAAACCAGTGTAGTCGAATCCACACCAGATTTCAAAACGGTCGGGGTAGGCTTTGTATTTGTCTATCACGGAATCGAGGGCCTTGCCGGTGGTGTAGGTGAGGATAATCGATTTTTGTATTCCTGCAGAATCCATCGTTTTAATCCACTCTGCCGCACCGATTTGTTTGTGGTCGTGGGAGTGCATGTCGATAACAGGATATGCGGCCTTCTTTATGTTTGATTGTGGTATTTTATAGATAGATACCGGGCGATAGTTTTTCAACAGGATGCTATCGGGATGCTGAGCGCTGGAAGACAGGAAGAGGAAGAGGGAGACAAAGAGCAAAGGGATTCTGGCAGTCATGCTTGTTAGGTTTGATTGGGTGAAAACTTTACTAAATGGAGTCAGCTCGACTTCGCACGTCGCTCTGTTTCAAGGAAATAGATTGAAGGTAAGGGAACTTAAGACAGTGCGAAGTCTGAGAGCAAGGTGCGACTATACAACTCATTACTTCCTACTTCGCACACCGCTCAACGCACTCCGCACTCTTTTGTGGACCCTCTCGGGATCGAACCGAGTACCCACAGATTATGAGTCTGTTGCTCTAACCAAATGAGCTAAGGGTCCTAACCCCTTATTCGGGGAGCGCCAAAATTAGAAAAAAACAAAGATGGGACGCGGGTTTTCTTATAGAAAATTAATTTACCTTCCCCGAGGTCTACAGACCTGCTTGCTAATGATCATCACGGACAACATTCTGGAGCTTCAAAGACGTATCGGTATATACGATGACGAACCTGCTTACAGGGAGGTTTTTCTCAGGTATTATACTCCGCTCGTTGATTTCGCGCTTTCATACATTCCTTACCGATCACTGGCGGAAGAAGTGGTTTCAGACGTCTTTATAAAGATATGGGAGAAGAGAAAGACCATCACTCAGATTCAGAATCTCCGTGTCTATCTGTACATCAGCACAAAAAATACTGCGCTCAATTACCTCGACCGCCAGAAGCGTACTGAATTCCTCAATCTGGATGAACTTAAGCAGGAGGAGCATTCCCCCTTTTTGAATCCTGAACAGATCATGATTTCCGCGGAAATGATGAAACGAATTCAGCAAGCGATTCAAAGTCTTCCCCCAAGATGCAAACTGGTATTCAAGCTGGTTCGCGAAGACGGGCTGCCTTATCGCGAAGTGGCGGAGATTCTGGACATTTCCATAAAGACCATCGACAATCAACTGGCTATCGCGCTCAGGAAGATCAGCGAGTCAATTAATTTTAGTCTGAAGCCAAGGGAGCTGAAATTCTAAGAATAGAGCGGAGAAACAGAGCGAGAGCGCTTTGCCCCGCCAAAACTGTGACAGGCAGCAATACGCGAAAGCGAGTAAATAGCGCCGCAGCTCTTCGCTCTCCCCACGCCTTCCGCACTCCGCTCTGATTTTAGGCTGCCAAATGATCCATTTGCGTTGCATCCTTCCACCGCGTGAGCTTGCTAACGAGGTCATCTATTTTAATCGGCTTGCCGAGATAATCATTCATACCCGATTTCAGACATTCGTCCTCGTCACCAGGCAATGTATTAGCGGTTAACGCAATGATCACTGGCTGATGCTTGCCCCTTGCTCGGATCTTTCCTGTAGCCTCGATCCCATCCATCTCCGGCATCTGCATGTCCATTAATATGATATCGTAGTTCTTTTCTGCTGCAGCGCCGACCGCCATCTGGCCATTGTCTACAAGATCAGGGGCATATCCCATATTCTGAAGAATCTGGAGGATCACCTGCTGGTTGACCGGATTGTCTTCCGCGACTAAAATCTCATAAGGAAACCGAAGTGCAAAATCTGCCGGCATTTTCGAAGGCGGCGCAGTCAACTCAGGACCTGAATTATTCTGCAAAGCCTTTTGTATCTGTCTGTACAAAATATGTTGACGAACTGGTTTTGTGAGTATTGAACTAAAGAGCTGAAGATTGTGACTGGAACATTCATCGCCGATGGAACTAAGCAGGATCAATGGAAGATCGGGAAAATATGCCCTGATCCTGCCAGCAAGCTTCAACCCATCCTCATGTGGCATTTCCATGTCTGTTAACACAAGATCAAAGCCACTTTCCGCGGCTAAAATGTCGAGTGCTTCTGAAGCTGAAGCAGCCCTTACGGGAATCATGCCCCATGATGTAAGTTGAATATGAAGAATTTCGAGATTGGTATGGTTGTCATCCACGATCAGCACTTTTTTCTCGTGCTGAAATATCGAACTATAGACCTGGGTTGCGGGCAAGATTTTCAGACTCTCAGCCGATTGCATGGTAAAATGAAAAACAGATCCCTTACCCGCCTCGCTCTCCGCCCAGATCTTTCCCTGCATAAGGCCCACCAGTTTTTCCGATATCGCCAGGCCGAGACCACTGCCCCCATACTTACGCGTAGTAGAAGAATCCACCTGCGAGAATGCAACAAAAAGCCGGTCCAGTTTTTCTTCGGGTATGCCAATGCCTGTATCTCGCACCTCAAATTCTAGTTCAATCTGGTCTGCGGTTGAAGCAGAAGTTAGGTGGACACCAACAAAGATCTCGCCTTGATGAGTGAACTTGACCGCATTGCTTACAAGGTTGGTCAATACCTGCTTCAGGCGCATCGGATCCCCAATTATCTGTGCCGGAACGTTGGGATCAATAAGGTACATCAGGTCCAGGTCCCTCTCTGCTGTCTTGGTGCTGAAAATATCAAGTACATCTTCAATGCAGCCGCGGAGTTCGAAATCTTCCTTCTCCAACTCCATGTTACCCGATTCTATCTTTGAAAAATCAAGTATGTCATTAATCACGTTCAGCAAACTGTCGCCACAGGTGGCAATTGTCTCAGTATACATGCGCTGCTGGTCCGTTAGTTGAGTTTCAGTGAGCAGTGAGGTCATTCCGATCACCCCATTCATCGGGGTTCTTATCTCATGACTCATAGTGGCCAGGAAGATACTTTTGGCTTTGTTTGCCTTTTCCGCTTCTTCTTTTGCGAGTTCGAGCTGAATATTGGCCTGTACAAGTTCCCTGTTTGATTGTTCAAGCTCGGCCTGATGCCTGGTTCTTTCTTCACTTAATACAGCCTCCTCTTTCAACTTGATCATTTGCACAGTCTGCAGGTATTCGCGCTCATTATATTTCTTGAGATGATAACTCCAGAGGCCCGAAATAAAGAAAATCACGCTGGCCAGCATTGTGTGGATAAGAAAGGTTTGGAGGCTGAAATAATCCAGCTGGGTAAAATAAACCATTTCGTTTCCTGAATTCTGCAAATATCCAAAGATGGAATGATGAAGGACAACGATAATCATCAATGGCAACTGCAGTTTCCATTTCTGGAAGGTGATCAGGATTGCCGAACCGATGAAAGCAAAAAAGTGCATTTCAAACAGCCCGTGCATCTGATAGATGAATTGGGCCATAAAAATTCCCAAAACGGCGCTCAATACGTAGCCCGAAAGATCAGAGTTAGGAAATAAAAACTTTGTAGAATAATAGGCTATAAGAGAGAGTCCGCCTACACCGATAGCGATACTCCAGGTACTGTAAAATCCCGCAAATAGCAACCCAGTCAGAAAATATAGCGGCAGAAAATAGTTCATTAACCGGTCAGACCTTTTCTTCACCTCCAAATGCCGGACGGCCTTGTAATCTGATTTTTCCATGGGGTTGTAGTGATGCATAAACAATTATTGTTTTGTACAGTTTGGCAGCTCGCAGCCATAGGCCTTCAGTGCAAACTGATCAAAGAAAATATTGTGATTGGTATTGAGTAGTCCATCTATCGCCTGCTGCGCGTAGGCGGTCTTTTTTTCGGTGCAGTAGCGGCTCCTGTTGTAATTCCCACGGTAATACAGTTTTCTCGATTTGTCGAGCAACACGGCCTGGGGTGTTGAATATACTCCGCATGCGGCCGCAACAGAACTGTCGAAGCTAACGGGTATGTCTAGGTGAAATTTATTCCGGATCTCGTCGCTGCTGTAGCGGGAATTGTTCAGCACCACAATGGCAAAGTCGACCTTGCTACTATAATCCTTTACCAGGGTCTTGAAATATGGAACATTGAATTTTGAACAGGGGCAATCGGGATTGAAGAAGTGGATAAACAGTGGTTTACCTGTTTCAGAACCAAAATTTTGAGGTAATGAGATCGCAACTCCTGTGCTGACCGGCTGATAATGTTCAGGAACGGGTGTAGGAAGTGTGTACTTCCATTCGTTGTACCAGAACAATGCCGTGATCCCCGTAACGAGTAATCCTAGCCAGAGCATCAGAACAAGGGTTTTCATATTTATGAAACTTAGGTACGAGATTAGAGTCCTGATCGATAAACGTCTGGTCGACAGCTTTCATCCACACCTTCCCACCTCTTGTCAACCCATAAGCGTTTCTACTAGTCAGTCTCAACCTTACCGTAAACGTTGATTAACTGAGAATAGTCTTAAATGAGGAAATATTTTTGGACGATTTTCAAGCGAGAAGTTAATCCTGATCAAGCCTGTCTTCACTGAGCAGGGGTTCGCCTGAAAGCTGGGTGAACACTTTATGAATATTAAGCAAGCATCTCCAGTTTTTCAACTTTGATGGAAATGGGTTTTTTGTCAGCACATAATAATATTACGATAAAGCTTAATACCACTTTTCGTGCCGCATATTATTGTTTTAAAATGGACTGGGAGATCCATTTTACCAGTTTTTTGGTACCTTCAGTCAAAGCTCGCCAATTATGAAAAAACCTTTACTCCTCCTTGTGCTTGCATTTATTACAGCTCTCGTAAGCGGTTACCTCAAATTACTTCAAGATCAAAACGCGGAAACTGTATTAACCATTGCCCTGAGTGGAATCATCGCTGCCACCCTCTGGCTGACCATCATGTCCTTCTTTGCCAAATCCAATCTTCATGGGTCAATTAAAAAACCTTTACTTCTTTTGATCTTTTCTTTCCTTGGATTTCTGGCAGGTGCCTATCTTAAAATCGTTCATCTCGAAGGAGGCAACATGCTGCTTACCCTCGGCCTGATCGGTAAGGTTGTCGCCACACTCTGGCTGATAGTCATCGCCTTCCTGCCCAAATCCACTATGCCCGCAAGGCCAGAAAACCATGTGGAAATCTGATGCTGGATTACTTGCAGTTTTGCATTTAGGATATTAGTTTAGCGCGCTAAACCCTAAATCCCTATCACTATGAAGAAATACTTCTTTGTAATTGCGCTATGCTTTGCGCTCAACAATCTTTCTGCCCAATCACTGATGCATTCTTTCGGAGCTAACATCTCGGTCATCACCGGCACAACCGGCGACCAGTATAATAGTTCGAACTACACTATGTCTCAGACTATGTTATCGTATTTTCCCCGCTATAATTTTGTTGAAAACGAAAACTCATCAATCAGTCTCGGTGCACCACTGGGTATCGGATTTGGAATTGCCTCCAATTCTTACTATGAAGATTATGGATTGTCCTTCGCATACGACATTCCACTGGTACTTGATTATAACATTGGCTGCAAGTCAACACCAGACAATGAAGGAACCTTTGGCGGTTATTTTGGTGCCGGCTTTGGTTACTCCAGTGTAGCCGTTTCAAAAAGTGAATCTTCTGATTTCAAAGGAAAATCAATCGGACCCATTTTCAGGGGTGGCGTGCGAATCGGGTCAAAC
This sequence comes from uncultured Chitinophagaceae bacterium, assembly GCA_963808065.1. Taxonomy (GTDB): domain Bacteria; phylum Bacteroidota; class Bacteroidia; order Chitinophagales; family Chitinophagaceae; genus Flavitalea. Next base: position 605,597 of record CAWEEK010000001.1, on the reverse strand, counting down.
AATGAATCCTGGGGAGGGCATGCCATCACCATTGGACTGTTTTACAAAAAAGGAATTAATGAAGGCGCCTTCCAGACTTTTGGCTGTAATGTGCTTTATGATCTCTAATGCGTTAAAACCTTAATGATTCCTTCAGAATTATTCTGACCGATTCTGCCAACAGTTTTTGCCGGATTTTTCCAAAGACGCCTAGATCCTTCCCGCTAGTTTTGTGAAAGACATGAAACAACATTCTTTTATCTGGCTGGCAGTGATTATCGCGCTGGGCGCGTGTCGGCCAAAACATCCTCATTCACATATGGAAGCGTCAAACTCAGTCGATCAACTTTTCCCCGTTAAGCACCTTAGCGTTGCGATCCATACCACACCTGAAAAAGTCTATGCCCTTATTTCTGACCCCAAGACCTTACCTGGTTGGGCTCCGGGTTTTGTGAGTTCTGTAAGTAAGCAGGGAAATGAATGGATCGGCCAGACAGTTGCAGGTCCCGTTAAGATCTTCATTACTCCTGTTAATACGCTGGGAATCGTCGACCACAAGGTCATATTGTCCAATGGCGATACGATTGAAAATCCCATACGGGTACTACGCAATAACCATGGCGCAGAAGTGGTATTCAGTTTGTTCCGGCTCCCCGGAAAAACGGATGAAGAATATCTTCAGGATGAAGGGCTCGTGAAAAAGGACCTGCAATTACTGAAGGAAATACTGGAGCGGTAGACTTGCATTAATTACTTTTTTTTACAAAAAAAGTAATCAAAAAAACCTGGCGCTTTCAGAATAATGCCTAAAATTTTCTGCCTGCCGCTACGGCGAAGGAATGCTCCGGTCGGCTGTGGCAATTGTATTCTGCAGTTGCAACTATCGACTTCGGTTTTTCAATCGTCATCTTCGCCGTTTTCCGCGGCACTTGAAAATTTTGCTTGCCCGCCATAGCTGCTTCGCAGCGACGGCGGGCTTCGGCCGGCCTTATTCTGAAGGCGCAAATACAATTATTAATTATCAGTGCTAACGAAACTTGGCGAAGAAGAAATATGGAATGGCATTCAGGCAAAAAACGTGAAGAAAACCTGATCGGAATGCTACAGAAGAAAAACAGATGTTACTAATGCCCGGACATATTCTATGCTGGTAAGTCCTACAAATGCCCGGTCATATTCTACAGCTGTGACTTGTTTTTCTTCAGCATGAAGATCAGGTTTTTAGTTTTTTGCCTGAGAGCCTTGATTTTTTTGTTGCTTTTTTTATCAAGAAAAAAAGTAAACAAGAACTTCAAGAAAAAAAGTAATAACAGTTAATCCTTTGCGATAAACTTCAGGCAGGCTGGCTTAGGCACATCAATCCTTAGACCCGTGTCGGTAAGCAAACCCGACTGCTGATCTCTTTTAAAAATCACCACCTGGTTGGAATTCATATTGGCAGCCAGCAGGAATTTACCACTGGGATCGATGACAAAATTCCGGGGAGCCCTGCCCAACGTAGACTGACGCCCTGCAAGTATCAGCTTTCCACTCTTATCTATTTTAAATATCGAGATCGCATTCTGTATTTCACGGTTGGAAGCATACAAGAATTTCCCATCAGGAGACACATGAATGTCCGCGCCTTCAATTGTACCGCTAAATCCTTCTGGAAGCATGGAGACCCTTTGCAGAGGACTGAGCCTGCCTTCCGAATATCCATACGCATCCACAGATCCGTCGAGTTCATTCACTACATATACAAAATTCCCATTGGGATGAAAGGTCAAATGTCTTGGTCCCGACCCTGGCTTCACTTTTACAAAAGCCGGATTAGCCGGCGTCAGCGGCTGTGTTGCCGTTGAATCAAAACGGTAAACAAATATCTGGTCCGTACCGAGGTTGCATACCAGCAGGAACCGCTGATCCGGGGACAGTATCGCCGAATGCGCATGCGGCTTGTTCTGGTTGTCTTTGTTGATACTGCTGCCCTTGTGTTGAATTACCTGGCTGCCGGCATCTGTCAGATGATGACCGTCATCCACACGAATGGCGGCTAAACTTCCACCGCCATAATTCGCCGCAAATACAAAATTTCCGGACGCAGTAGCTTCGACATAACAGGGGCCGCCTCCACCGGAACTGGCCTTGCTATCGAAGGTGAACACTCCTGAGACGGGGTCGGCCTGAAAAGCATAAATGCTGCCTGCACCCTTGCCTGTTTCACTCACAGAAAATAAAGTTTTGCTATTACTCCTGTAACATAAGTAGGAAGCATTGGGTATGCCGTTAACACTTGTTTCTAACTTACCCGCCCCGGTATTGGTATCAAATGAATAATAGCGGATGCCTGTGCTGTCCTGCGACCCGGTGTAGGATCCGATGAGCAGGCCGGTGGTTTGACCATAAGCCTGTACAGAAAAAGCCAGGAGAATTGTAAAGAATAGATTGTTTTTCGTCATGAGAAATGAAAAATCAAAAATTAAAAATTAAAAATGCTATCGTTGGAAAGTGCTTCGCAGAAATGAATAATCAAAAATCAAAAATGAATCTCCAACTACTTCGATTTTTAATTTTTAATTTTTAATTTTTGATTTTGTTAGGTTGCCAAAGGCGGTCCACTCGGAATCATAAACGGCCGCCTTCCTTTCTTCTCCTTTTGTTTGACGGCCGTAAAGGTGGCTGTACGATATTCACCCATGAATATGGATCCTGACATGTTTTCAGCAGTCACCTCACCCGAAAAAATAAATGTAATATGATCACCCGGAGCACGGTCAACACTACGCAGCTTGATGGCCTTGCCGGACAGTGAACCTTCCATGTCGCGAACGGAAAAATCTCCTTTGTGCGAACCGCTGATCCAGTTGCCATCCTGCTGGATGGTAAAATTGTGCATCGAAGCGCTGCTGAAAAACTTCACCTGAACATCCCATCTTCCAGTGAGGTTCGCCACCGGCGCCTCCATGGCGGTAGACTTTGGTTCCCGCTTCTGCGAAAGTATTTCACGAACCCGTTCCGCAACCACCTTCTCTTCACCCGCCTGCATTTGTCCACTGGTGATGTCAACGCTCGTCTCACCAGGCTCACCAACCTTCGCTCCGCCGCTTCCGAGCGCGATCCTGGGCTTGGTTTTGCCAAGTTCCTCGGCCACTTCCTCACCCGTGATGTGCAGTTTGTCCGCATCCCATTTAATCTCCAGTGTCGGACTGTGGTTGGACAATTCTGTTGGTTCATTGACCTGCGCAGTTACCCCTTCTACTTTTGTCACGACCTTCGAGATCCGACCCAGTCGTTCCAGCCACGTGCTCCATTGCTCCTTGTGATCCATAGTTACCCATGCCTCCACAGCTGCAAGCATGCCGATCATTTCTTCCCTGCCCACTTTGTTGTCGCGACCCGGACCATGATGCGGTGAACTGGCCTGCCAGGCCGACATCAGTATATCCTTATTGCCAATCAAAAGGCCGGCACACTGCGGTCCGCACATCGCCTTCCCACCACTGTAGGCCACGATGTCGGCGCCTTTCTGCAAATGAACATTCGGAACGGTGAGGTCCTCGGCGGCGGCATCCACCAGCACCGGAACCTTGTGCTTCTTCGCAATCGTACTTACCTGCTCCAACGGAAAACCCTCTGCCTCGGAAGTGAGATAGATCATGGCAACTCCGGGATTCACCTTAGCCTCCAGTTCCTGGATCGAATACACATTGGTAATTCTCACGCCAATATTCCTGATCGCATGATCATAAACGTTACGTGAACTGATGGGTATGATGACTTCAGTCTTATCAAGTCCTGTGAGATAGGGTATGCGCACCAACTTCTCCGGGTTGCCCCCGGTTACACAAGCAGCAGTAACGTGCTTCAGTCCTGCAGCACAGCCAGCTGAAACCATGGCCCAGGGGGCCTGCGTCAGTTCCGCCAAACGTTTGTGAATGCCATCGGCCAGCTCATCATACTGCACAAAAGACCTCGAAGCCGCTTCCATGGCGGCGCGGACAGATGGCCTTTCGAGCGAACCGCCAATTATCGTGAAGGTTCCTCTGCAATTAATTACGGGTTCAACACCAAGGGACCTGAAAATATTCTGGTCCGGGCTACCTAATAATCCATCCCCAGTGGTCGCTGCAGCTCCAGCCACGGTTCCTGCCTGGCCTGTTAGCGGCGCAGCCATCAGTCCCCCCGCCATGGGTAAAAAAGGGAGCCCTTTGATAACATCTCTTCGTTTCATAACAATATTTTAAATGTTGAACAATGCGTTTTCATTGAAATTCTATAGTTCCCAGGTTTTCGAGTTCGTGAAAGTCTTTTTTGATCCTCGTCGACCAGGACCATTGGACCATGTGCCCGCTGTCATAATCTATCCGGCAAAAATTTGCATTCCATTTGGTACCTGAAAGAGGCGGCGACTTCGGAAGCAGTCCAAATATCGCATATGGAAAGAAGATCTCGGCGGTCCAGGAATTTATATTTGCTCCAACTCCGGCCTGCCCACCAGTAACATAAACTTTCCGCTGCACCAGCCGGTTCTGTCTATACTCCGTCGGCCACGGAGCCCAGGCCAGGTTGTTGGTTTTTGACCTTGCCAGGGTAAGAATAAGTTCCCTGCCCATCGGGTTAATTTCATACTCAAAGTACAGCGGCACTGCAGGATCCGGATGAAAGAAAACTTCATACACATCGCCCTCATAGATCTCTTCAAAATCCTTGTAGTTCTTCGTCGTTACTTTGCCATCCTCTCCGCGAAACAACAAATAAATACCCTTGTCGGCATAGATCATTTTGAATTCGGTCCTGTAATTCTTTCCACCGGCATCCACCTTTTTTCCGAGCTCAGACCAGGTTGTTGCTTCCCATGCCTTGTTGTCGCCCTTGCCGGTAATAATAAAATCAGTGCATCGTTTAATCACCAGTACAGAGTCCCCTGGCCTGAATACAAAATTAGTTGAAAAACCAATCTTCGTGATCAGCAATAGTATGATCAGGAATCCGGATTTCATTTGGCCGTCGTTTTCGCTGGTCCGGCTTTGCGCGCATTGATCACCTCCATTTCAGTCACGCCCGATGCTTTGTTGCCAAACTTGTGACGTACGTAGGTAGCTATTGAGGCTAGTGCGTGGTCGTCGAGGATCTCCGAATGAGGTGGCATGAACCCATTATATTTTTTTTCGCTCACGATAATTGGTCCACTCAAACCAAAAAGGATCGTTCTGATCAGTCTGTCTTTGTCACCACTCACCCAATCGGAGCCCGCGAGGGGAGGAAAACGATTGTTGTCTCCCAGGCCATTTCGTTGGTGACAGGTGGCGCAATAGGTCTCGTAAAGAATACTGCCTTCAAGACGGTCGCCGCGGCGCAGGTTGTCCTTTTCCTCGTGCGGTGTTTTTACATACGACCTGGATTCACTGGGCTTCATTTTATCGAGTTGCTTCATGTCGAACTCTTCTTTCTTGCCCTTGTACATTACCCTCCAGATCTTGCCATCGTTTGAATCGGTAATATAGAGAGAGCCATCAGGTCCGGTCGAAAGTCCCATCGGTCGATACTTCGCGTCATTAGTGTTGATCACCGTGTCCACACCCGTGAACCCATCAGCAAACACTTCATACTTTCCAGTAGGAGCACCATTCTCGAAAGGAACAAAACACACAATATAGCCGGCCTGAGGAAAGGGTGAACGGTCTGTTGAACCATGAAAGGCCACAAAAGCGCCATTCTTGTACCGCTCCGGAAACTGATCTCCATCATAGAACAAGAGATCCATCGGCGCCCAGTGACCGGGAAAACCAATGACCGGCACGTCAAAATCTTTCGCCCGACCAACGATTTTCCCATCACCTCCGTAGCCCGGCTGCAATACATTCTTACCCTGTATCTGATCGAAATAAGCATAGGGCCAGCCGAAGTTGGCGCCATCATGCAATTTGATCATGATTTCGGAAGGCAACACCGCCGCCTGCCAGGAAGAATAAGTCTTTGGATACAGCGTATGGAAATTATCAATCCCATTTACGACTGCGTAAACATGTTTGTCCTTTTTATTCCACTGGATGCCCAACACACTACGTATACCCGAAGCATAATGGTAGCCATCCTTCAGCACCTGCCCTTCCTTTGCCGCATCAAACCTCCAGATTCCGGCATGTTCTTTTAGTTCAGGACTGGGGTCTATGCCTCTCCCACCGGGTATACCCACTGGTCCGTATTTCGTGATGTCCTGACCCGCGTCTGTTGGTGAACCAAAGGGCACATACATGCTGTCCTTGTCGTCGAAGGCGACTGGCTTGGTGGTATGCCAGTTCCTCACCACATTGCTGTCCATGTCGGTGAGTATCACTTCCGTTTTGCTGGTGGGCACCAGTTCCCCTGGTGTTAACTTGTTGCGGAGTACCTGGCGAACCGTACTCGTATACAGGTAGCCATTATGTATGCTCATGCCTGCCGCGGATCCGCCTTCATCCTTGTAGTCGCCAAAATATACGATCGAGTCTGCCTTGCCGTCATTGTTCAGGTCTCTCAACCCTACCGTACCGCCCGAGCCGTCCATGGCGTCGTTGTAGGTCAGTTTCACATAGATGTCGCCGTTGTCGTTCACCGCGATATGCCTGGCCCTGCCAATACTATCCACCACTACAACCGCCTCAAATTTTTCAGGGAGCAATAAACCGCCATTGTCAGGATCGGAGGGCGGAAGTTCATGCTTGTCGCTGCACCCGGTTGTGAGCATTAAGGACAGCATGACCAATGGGAAGATTCGTTTTGTAAATTGAAATACTGACTTTCTCAGAAAGTCAAGGGAAGTTATCATGTTCAGGTAATTTTTAATTAAACCCTGCTTTTGTGCAGATCGTAGTTATTTTTCCAGAGGCTTTCCGGAGAGCCCATTGAGGTCCCAGACCACCTTGCCCGCGCGGACCGTTAATTCAGCAATCAGTTTTTTATTTCCTTGTAATTTGAAACCGCCAGCATCCATGTATCCGAAATCCCCTTCCGCGATTCGAATCAGTGCGATGTCCGCTGCTGATCCAACCGTCAGGCTACCGAGGTCTTCCTTCTTTATCGATTTTGCCGCATTCCAGGTAGCCCTGAGTACCACGTCTTCGATGGTCATGCCGAGGTTGAAGTATTTCGACATCACATTCAGCATGTCCTTCATCCCCGCATTCATACTGAACCGGTGCAGGTCGGTGCCGAATGTATTTGGCGCGAGGCCCTGCTTGTAAGCGGGTATTGCCACGCTGAACCAGAAGCCCGCACCACCATGTCCCACATCAAACAAAACTCCTTTCTTCTGTGCGGCCAGTACAAAGGGACGAACCTTGTCCTGTTCATCGGTAACGGCCATTCTTTCATCCACCTTCTCATACGAATGCGTGATAATATCTCCAGCCCTCATTTTATTCAACTGCTCTTCCAATGTGTACTGTGGCAGATGACACTCAACAAACAGGGGATGATCGAATTGTTTGGCGGCATCAAGGGCGCGGTCGAATGGTGCCCAGTCCTTGCCTTCGTAGTGGCCAATCTTCACGCCGACAATGATGTCGGGATTTTCTTTGGCCACCATGGCGGTCAGGAAGGCATCCATGTCGTTCAGATTCTGTTCAGAAGCCCCACCTGTCATTCCATTGCCCGATATATTCAGAAAGGCGAGGATCCTGGTTTTGGATTTGTCGATCACCTGTTCTTTGAACTGTGGGAAATTTCTCCATCCCGATGTGCCTGCATCCACCACGGTGGTAATACCCGCCCTGAATGTGAAATCATCTGGTGAAACACTGTAGGAACCATTGGCAAATTTCTCCGGAGTGCCTCCGACAAAAACATGAGTATGTATGTCGATCAATCCAGGCGTAACGATAAGTCCCTTCGCATCGATCCATTTCTTAGCATCCTTGACCGCCAGGTTGGTGGCGACCTTCACGATCTTGCCATCTTTTACCGCAACATCCCTGTTCTCATCAATCTTGTTCTTGGGGTCGATCACCTTCCCGTTTTTTATCAGCAGGTCGTACTCCTGTGCCCCAGCCAGCAACGGAAGTTGTAGCAAGGCAAACAGCAAATATTTCTTCATCGGTCTCATCTGCATAATTAAAGGCTCATTTTTTCTGACGAACTGACGCCATTTAGATCCCAGACCACCTTGCCGGCGCGAATAGTGAGTTCCGCTTCGAGTTTGGTTTTACCATTCAGTCTTACCCCTCTCACGTCGGTGTAACCAAAGTTGCCTTCCTTCAAACTGAACACCGCGACGTCTGCATCAGACCCGGCAGTGAGTGAACCGAGGTCCTGTCGTCCAATCACGGTGGCCGGGTTCCAGGTCGCCCGCAGGATCACTTCTTTTAGCGGCAGCCCGAGTGCGAGGAATTTCGACATGAGGTTTGCCATATCCTTCATCCCGCCATTCATACTTTCGGTATGGAGGTCGCTGCTGATTGTATTGGGAAGAAAGCCTTGTTTAACCGCAGGTATGGCCTGCACCCAGCTGAAGGCGCCACCACCATGGCCCACGTCGAATACAATTCCACGTTTCTGTGCAGCGAGTACAAAGGGTTTAAGCTTGCCCTTGTCGTCCACAATGGTTTCACGGTCCTCCGGACCATTCGCGAAGGTGTGCGTGAACATGTCGCCGGGGCGGAGGTGCTTCATGAAAAGTTCCTCAATAGATTGTGGCGGCTTGTGCTCGCCAAAGTCAACGATAACGGGTTTCTTCGCCAGTTCACCCGCCTTGACGGCCAGGTCAACCTGGGTGAAGTCGCCCCAGTAATGTGCAGACTTGATCCCCACGATCAGGTCGGGATAAACCTTCGTCATCATGTGGGCGGTCATGGTTGGATTCATGTCATTGATGTCCTGTTCTTCCAAACGTCCATACATACCCGCACCCACAATATTCAGAAAAGCGAGGACCCTGGTTTTGGAGTGATCGATGGTCTGCGCCTTGAACTGCCGGAAATTTTTCCATCCCGAAGATCCGGCATCGACCACGGTGGTAACTCCAGCCCTGAAGGTGAATGCATCAGGGGGAACGGAGTGCGGACCATTTGCCAGGTAGGACTGAGTGTCGGTTCCATAGAATACGTGAACGTGCATGTCGATGATGCCCGGGGTGACATACATCCCGGTGACATCAACCACGCGCTTCGCGTCACTCGGAGGAATTTTTGTGGCCACCTTCAGGATCTTTCCTTCAGCGATGGCCACATCCATTATAGCATCGATCTTGTTCTTCGGGTCGATGACGTGCCCGCCTTTGAGCAGAATGTCGATCTGTTGGGCACCAATCAAGCCGGGGCTTAACAGGGCAATCAACAGGATTAATACAGCGTGGATATTTCGCATGCGCAAATCCGTTAGTTTTCTATATGGTGATCAGATATACGCGATACAGTCCATCTCTACCAGTGAGTCACCGGGAACGCCGCCCTTGGCAACAGCCACGGTAGTGCGCACAGGTGGTTTGGGGCCAAATCTTCCCTTGTACACTTCGTTCATACCCTGAAAATCTGCAATATCGTTCAGGAATACCGACACCTTCAGCACCTTGTTCATGGACGATCCCGCCAGCTTGAGCTCTTTCTCTAGTTCCTGCAATACGGTTTCTGTATGTGCCTTGATGTCTCCGGCGTAATGGGCCCCCTTGCCTGCGATGAAGACCAGCTTTCCAAATTTGGTATGATTCGAAAACATGGGTACTTCCTGGAATGGCGAGATGTTGCCGGCTTCGAACTCTTCTCCATTTTCAACTGTGCCTTTTGCAGAGGCCACAAATCCCAGTCCGAACAAACCGAGTGCGGAGCCTACCAATTGTTTTAGTGCAAATCGTCTTTTCGTTTCCATGAGTTGTATTTTGTTTTTTAGTGTTGATTAATCTACGTCCCACCATAGCGGGGTTGAAATATTGTCAGGCCCCCCGAGTAAAGCTTCGGCCGCTTCAACCGCGGGTCCGTTCCTGTCCCTGTCGTAATTAAGGAAGGGAATACGTTTGATGAAGGTACCCGCCGGAGCCGCTGGATTGTCGGATTGAACGATGGGATACAATTTGGGATAACCAGATTGTCGTATCGAAGCCCATGCCTCATGCCCCTCCGGAAATAAGGCTATCCATTTCTGAGTGCCGATCTGCTCTCGTTGTGTTTCGGGGTCGGGGGCAAATTTTATCGGGATGGTGGCCACGGCAGGGCTGTTGAAATAGCCTCCCGGTGCGGAAGGAACTGCGGAACTGTTGATGTAGGTATTGATCGCATTGTCATCGGTGACGCCCCAGGTTCGAAGCGACATCTCAATGCCTTTGTTGTAAAATTCTTCTGCAGTACCTCCCATCTCCCAGCCATTGAGCACACCTTCCGCCCTAAGAAAATAGGCCTCGGCGGTGTACATCACCGTTGAGGGTGTGGTAGCCGAATTCTCGGGCAGCAAATAATCGCTTGGCCCGGAAGTGTTGTCGGGTTCATTTTCGGGAGCCACGATCTGTTCGGTGTTCATTCCATTTCTCACACCCTTGTATTCATCGGTGTTCACAGAAGGCTGCCAGTATTTTTCGAGTCGAGGATCGCTATAACCAACCAGGTAACTTTCCATCGTGGTGCTCATTCTGAATTCGTTCCAGCCTGATTGCCTCAGGTATCCATTGTAATTCACTCCAGAGCTCTCCAGGTAGGCATCGTCGCTGAGTTCGGCCATTACGCCGCCGGCAACCGCAGCCTCTGCCTCAGACTTTGCCATTGCGGGTTCCACGCCGGAGATGCGGATGGCCAGGCGCAGGCGCAGGGTGTTGGCGAACTTCATCCATTTTTCATTCTGTTCGTGGTCGTCGCCGTGGAAGATCACATCCGATTCACCATACGATGGCTTATCGAGATTGGCCTGCAAGTCGGCAGTCGCTTCTGTCAGTTCCTTGAACAGATCCATGTAGATGTCTTTCTGGGCGTCGTAGGGAACAATCGTGCTATCGTAACCGATATAAGTATAAGGCATCGGTCCATAATAATCGGTCGCGCGGTGAACGGTCCATACTTTCCAGATTCTCGCTATGGAATGCAGCGCGATCTGATCGGGATCAGTAGTTGCATTGATGATATTCACCAGTGGAGCCATCGCCCTGAAAGTGCCAATCCATTGTTCCTGCACCCATTCCTGGGTTATGTTGTATCGGTCTGTGGGGTCGAAGGTTGCGGTGATGGCTGAGTATTGCGCGTAGAGGTCGGCAAAAAATCCCTGCGCATACTGGTACTCTGCGGATCCGTCTCCGGAATACATGGCCATGTACTCGGCATTGTTGAACAGTCCCCTGATGTCTTCTGTTGCGAGTGTAGTGAGCCTGGTTGGATCGGTATTAATGTCACCATAGTTCTTTGTACAACTGCTGACAGTTGCAAGTATGAAAAGGGTGCTGATGTATAATGAGCCCTTGATTGATAGTTTCGGGTGTTTCATTTCTTGTTTTTTTATTTTAGATCCCTGTTTTAATTTTCAACTGCGATGAAAACAGGATATCAAAATGTCAGTATCAGATTCAGTCCATAATTGCGGGTGGAAGGCAGGGCCGCATACTCCAGTCCACCACCATCCGTTCCACGCGTGATCTCAGCGTCTATCGGAGCCGACCGGTTGAAGAAGAAAAGATTTCTTCCCACAGCGGAAACTTCCGCTCTCTTTATTATTTTAGTTTTTGTCAACGCCTTTTGTGGAATAGAGTAGGTGAGGATGACTTCTCTGAGCCTGGTGTTGGTGGCTGAGTAGCTGTAGAATTCAGCGATGGGATATCTTCCGCCAATCAACCCGAAATATTTCTGTGATTCAACGGGAGTTGTATTCTTTGATCCATCTGCTTTTACGCCATCGAGTACTATACCGCCTTCACGGCCTCTCAAAGATTCCTTAGAGTGACCGTCAGCATCGATCAGCGCCTGTGTTCCGGAGATCACTACGCCACCCTGCCGGTGGTCGATCAGGAAGCTGAGTGCAAAGGCCTTGTAGGTAAATGAATTTGAAAATCCAAGCATAAAGTCGGGATTGTAATTGCCAACAAAGGCATTCAATCCGTCGGTTAGTGTTGGTGAACCGTCTTCATCTACCAGTCTTTCGCCTTTGGCATTCTTTGCCCATCCTCTTACATACACGTCGCCATAACTGCTTCCTTCATCCACCTTGATGAGATAAACCGCGTCACCCTCGGAGAGAATCACCGACTTCATGTTGTCGGTGAGGCGTTTCACCTTGTTGACGTTCTTTGAATAGTTCAGTCCGGCAGTCCAGGAGAAATCGGCCGTGCGGACGGGTGTGTAGTCGGCGGTTATCTCAATACCCTTGTTCTGGATCAGACCCGCATTGATGTATTTCTGTGGGAATAAAGTCGGATCGGGAATGCCGATCAACAACAGCTGGTCCTTGGTGCTGGTATGATAAAGGGTCAGTTCGAAACCCAGCCTGTTGTTGAGAAACCGCCAGTCGAGTCCTGCTTCGAATGACCGTGTAATTTCCGGCTTGTAGTCACCAAGCGACCGGATTGAAGGTGTCTGTATCGATCCACCTGTGCCTACACTGAAGTATTCACGGTCGAGGTATTCGGTACCTCCGAATCCAGAACTCGCGTAGGTAAGCCTGGCCTTGCCATAGGTAATCCATGCGGGCAGGCTGAACATGTCAGAAAGAATACCCGACAATCCGAGTGAGGGATAAAAATAAGATCGGTTGGCTTTGGGCAATGCAGACGACCAGTCATTTCTTGCGGTAGCCTCGAGAAATAAGTAATCCCTGTAACCCAATGTGGCTGTGGCATACAGAGATTGCACCCTAGGTGACCTTCCATATCCATTGGCAACGATGGGGCTTCTGGCATTGGTCATGAAGAAGAAGTTCGACTTGTTCAGTCCATTGGCGTCTTCGTCGCTGGTTTCATAACGGCTTTCCTGGATGGCAGCGCCAAGATTTCCTGAGATGTTGAAGTCCTTATTGATTTTGTGATTAAAGGAAAGGAGAGCATCCATGTTCATCCCCTGTCTCCGGTTTTCATGTCGCTCGTAAGTGGAGCCCACCTGGCTGAAGTAATTGTCGGCATATACCTTAAGGTCGTTGTTTTGTATCGTTCTGTCGAAGCTTCCACGGACCTGCAAATTCAACCAGCTGTTGAAACTGTATTTCGCGGAAATAAGTCCGAGAAAACGTTCTCTTTTCTGGTAATACAGCACGCGGTTCAGCGCCCAGATGGGGTTAAGCTGAACGGAAGACCCCGGGTTCCAGTAACTCTGCAGTTCGGCACCTGTTTCATCGAAGGTGTTGAATTTTTCCATTTCACTAAGCGGGATGGTTACCGGTGAACGGTAGATGGAAGGCAGTGCGTAAGTGCCCGCATCGCCGGGTTCCACGCGGTTGGCTACGTGCTCATTGATATAGGTAAGCTTTGTAAAAAAGGTAAGTTTTGAGGAGATGTTGTTGGTGAGTTTCAGGTCGATATTGTGGCGGCCCAAATCGTTGTTGCGCATGATGCCCTGCGCCGTCATGTTCGCATAAGAAAAATAGGTCTGCATCTTTTCGGTGCCCCCATTAATACTTAAGCTGTTGTTGAAGGTGGCTGCTTTCCTGAAAAATTTCTTTAGCCTGTCGGGCTGACCAGTGTATGGTGCCATGTCGCCGTTCCATAATTCCACCGGCTGGCCATCCGTCTTCGCACCCCAGCTGTGTTCGGAGGAGGCGTTGTATTCGCCCACGTCGCCCTGTCCATAATCGAATTGCAGTTCGGGCAGCACAGCTGCCTGGTCGATCGTGACACCACCGTTGTAGGTAACCTGAGTTTCACCGGTTTTGCCGCGTTTGGTGGTGATGATGATGGCGCCGTTCTGACCCTGGCTGCCATAGAGCGCAGCCGCGGAGGCGCCTTTTAGTACGGTCATGCTTTCAATATCATCGGAACTCAGCATGCCGATGTTTCCGCTAAGCGGGACGCCATCTATTACATATAGCGGTTCGTTGCTGTTAGTGATAGAACGGTTGCCGCGGATCAGCACTTTTGAGTCGCCGCCCGGACCGGTGGCATCCTTGGTGATCGTTACGCCTGCGATCTTGCCCTGAAGGGCATTCACTACGTTCGTTTCCTTTGCCTTATTGAGTTTATCGCCTTTCACATTCTGTGCCGCATAGGTCAGTGACTTCACTGATCTTCGTATACCCAGCGCCGTTACAATCACTTCATTCAGCGATTTATTTTCTTCTGTCATCCTGATCTCGATGGGATCAGTTCCAACTGTTACCTCCTGGGTGGCAAAGCCTACGGAACTTATAACCAGTACCTGGTTGGCCCTGGCTTCAATGGTGAAGCGACCATTCTCATCGGTGGCTGTTCCTCTCCGGGTGCCCTTGACGATAACGTTCACACCGGCGAGTGGGAGGCCATCAGACCCGACTATCGTTCCCGTCACCGGAGGAGCAGGTGGTGCGGCTGGTGTTTTGGGTTGATTGGCAGCCGTGTAACTGGTTGACGCAGTTTTCTTGATGAAGATGGTTTCGTTTTCGATGTAGAAGCTGAAAGGTTGACCCTCGAGTGCCGACTCAAGGAAGTTCGTCAGGGGCATGTCCTTCGCGTCAACTGTGATGGGCTTGGCTCCTTCGAGCAGTCCCTTTTCATAGAAGACCGAATACTGGGTTTGTTTTTTGATCTCTTCAAAAACCTTTTGCACCGGGAGGTTCTTGCCCGACAGAGTCACGGTTTGTGAAACCGTGCGTGCCGAAACGTGCAGACAGAGAGTGAGTAACAGGATGCCAGTGAGTTGCATAGCTTTCAGCGTTTTGGAAATGTTCCGATGCCTGCCCCAGGCCGAACGGAAACAAAAAGCAGTTTTTTGCATAGCTTTGTGTTGTTTGGGTTGATGAACAATAAGCAGTCTTGCCCGACTTGTATTTTGTGATCGATCTGAATCATTCCCTGAGGCGCTTCGAACCGCTTCAGGTTTTTTTTCGACCGATCTTATCTAAGGTTTCACTGTCAATTTTCTTTCGTTCAGGTCAAAGCGCAAACCGGTGCTTTCTAATCCTTTCAGCACCTGGCTTAGGCTTAGGTTCCTTCCCATCTCCCCTCCATATTCTTTCTTCGGAACACCCAATGGATACTCCACTTCAAGGTTGTACCACCTCGCCAGTTGGCGCATTACCTGGGCGAGGTTCTGATCGTTAAAATTGAAGACGCCATTTTTCCAGGCTACATCACGCGCCACGTTTGTCTGGAAAACTTCTCCGTTGGCAAATGCCTGTCCGGGTTGTAGTATCCGGCTGTTGATCTTCACCGAGCCCTCAAGCAATGAGGTTTTGGTGTGCCCTTCATTCGCATACGCGTTGATGTTGAAATGCGTGCCGAGCACCTCGATATTGGCGTCGCCGGCCATTACCCGGAAGGGTCTGTTTTTCTCTTTGGCCACTTCCAGATAGGCTTCGCCGGTAACGGTTACACTGCGTTCCGCCGCGCCGAAAACTGTGGGATAGGTAATTGAAGATTCGGCATTCAGCCATACCAGGGTCCCATCGGGGAGGGTTAAGCGATATTGCCCGCCACGGGGGGTCGACATGGTATTGTATTGGAGCGTGGTTGGCACTGGAACCTTGCCATTAAGGAACTGGTATTGCAACTGGCCGTTGGACAATTTGACTACCTGCACTGATCCCTGTTTGGCGATCTGCCCGTTGGCGGCACTGTCAAGGACGATGGTGCTGCCGTCGGCCAGTGTAAGCATTGCGCGGTCGCCTCCCGGTTGAAGGTCATGGGGTACGGGTTTGTTTTCTGCAATAACGGCTGGTGGACGCTGTTTGGATGGCTGCTGCCAGAGCCAGGCCGCAGTGGCGATAAGCAGGAGGATGGCGGCGTATTTGAAAAACCGGCCGATGGTTGCCATCTTTCTTACCGGTGGTTTATTTTGTTTGATACTGGCGAGTGCTTCGGCAGCTTGTGGCGGATCGGAGAGGCCGTGAAGGCCCTTGTCGTGGAGTGAGGATTCTATGACTTTGAACCAAACTGCATCGTGACTGCTTTCGGAAAGTGTTTCCCAGAGTTCTTTAAATTCAGATTCCGAAATGGTTTCGTCGAAATATTTCTCCAATAAACGTTGCAGATCGGCGGGTTGCATGAGTGATGTACCGCGAACGGAGAAAAGGGAAGTGATGGGGTTAGCATTATTTCGCGCATTATTTCACGCAAAGGCGCAAAGAAGGCGCAAAGGCGCAATAAATGTGGCCTCTTTGCGGCTTAGCGTACCATGCCGCAGGCAGGGCTTGGCGGTTTTGCGTTAAACAGACTTTCGGTTCCCCTTGGGTGAAACTTAATATAATAAAACAACGCATGCCAAACACCCGTAATGCTCTGCATACGGCCTTAGGTAGGCGATCGCGCGGACGATATAGTCCTTGACCGTTTTTTTACTCACACCCATCAATTCACTGATCTGGTCATGAGTCAGGCCTTCTTCCCGGCTCAGCAGAAAAGCGCGCTGTTGCTGCGGAGGAAGTTTGGAGATCCCCTGCATTATTGATTGTTGCAGTTGTTTCAGGTTGAAAGATTCTTCCTGCTCGGTTAGTCCGGGGATGGAAGAAATTTTTGAAGCGAGGTAGTGCGCATAGGCATCTTCCACCTTCATCCTTCTGAGCCGTTTATGTACAATGAATTTTACGATGGTGTATAGATAGCCGCGGAAATTGCCAATAGTGTCAAGGTCGCGCCTGTTGTTCCAGATGGCGAGGAAGGCATCCTGTGCAATGTCGTTGGCCAGTTCCTGAGACTTGGTCATCATCAGCGCCGCGGAGAAAACCGGATCCCAGTGTTGATAGAATAGGCTGTCAAATGCACTGTCGTCGCCACGCGCAAGGCGCTGCAGCAAAGAGAATTCATCATATTGATTATCCCTGTTCAACAGGACTGTTTACATCTTGAAACCATAGTCTGCCAATTTTGAGTGCCATTGGCTCAATCGTGAAAGTCGTTCAAGAGATAAAGGAATTAACCAGTGAAGACGCTGGCAGAAGAATAGCAATTTAATGAAAAAAAACTGATCGTCTTTCGAACCGCCCTGAAGTTTTTCTCGCCAGCCCCGCGACTTGCAAATTCAGGATATAAATATTAGTTTTAGACCCTAGTGAAGTCACCCCTAATTTTAATCGCCCTATTTGCAGCCAGTTTGCTGGTGCTCTCCTGTCAGAAAGAGGTGCAGCTGACACTTACTCCGGATCCCCAACATTCATCCCTTGATTCATTAGACTCATTGGGTTCAGTGGATTCCGTGGATTTCGTGGATTCTGTTAACCCGGCAATTTCCGCTCTAACCAGGATTCAACAAGCCGAACAATACGTTTACTACATATTCGACGGCGATACGGTAGTCTTAACCGTGCCGGGCGATAGTCTTGTTTACGGCAAGCCAGACTACCAGGTCACAGAGATTACCATCATGGATCCATTTCCTATTAATCAGCATCAATACAGTATATGGATAAATATACTCGATACCATACCCCGGTCATACACATCATCATACTCCTCATCTAGAGGAACTGTCCATTATAAAGGTCAGTACTACTATCCCCATGGTGATCTTTCCTTTGATCTGATTCAATATGGTCAGCCGAATGAAGATATCCTCTTAAGGTTTTCAGGAATGATGCAGTGGGACAAGGATCCTTCTGACACACACACTATTTCCGGAGAACTCAGGATCAAACGCCAGTATTAATAACGTTCCCTTCTTCTCCTGCCAACCGTCATGATGGCATTTCATCCCTAGAACAGTATTTGCAGTAGTAATCGCAGACACCAGACCGATCCCCTTAATCGGCTGAATTAGGCGATCTTTATTTCTTATTCATCATTCATCCTGTTCATTCATGAATCCTTCTGAATTACCACTGACCGTCAAACGTTCGATAGAAGCGGTGGGCCTGGCCATTCTCGTCATGCTACTGAGCTATGCATCTAGCATCCTGTCTCCCCTCATTATCGCCTTCTTTCTCACTATCCTGATCTTTCCCGTCTACAGTTTCATGAGAAAGAGGAAGTTCCCCGAAATGCTGGCGATCTCTGTCTGCCTTTTGCTATTGCTGATATTTATGGCCGGGGTGGTCTGGTTCTTCTCGGCACAGGTGTCGCGGCTGATCCAGGATTTCCCCACACTGCGGGCGAATGTAACCCTGCACCTGCAGAGCCTGAGCGAATGGATCAACACCAAAACAAAATTCTCCACTGACAAGCAACTGGCCATCCTCAATGAGCAGAGTTCAAAACTGTTGAATTTCGCAGGCGGTTATATTGGCGGCGTTGCTTCTTCCCTGACCTCCATCTTTGTATTCTTTGGTCTGATACCTATATATATATTTCTCTTCCTTTTCTACCGGAACCTGCTCCTGCGTTTCCTTTTTTCCTGGTTCGACCAAAAAGATCATGATAGAGTGAAAGAAGCCGTTGGCGAAACCAGGCTGATCATCAAAAGTTATCTGGGTGGGTTGCTCATACAAATTGCTTACATCACCATCCTTCTGGGTGGAGCGCTGATGATCATGGGTATCAAACATGCCCTGCTGATCGGTGTGGTCTTCGCGATCCTCAACCTAATTCCTTATGTCGGCGCCTTGTTGGGCAATATCATTGGGGTGCTGCTCACTCTTACCTCCTCGCAGGAGTTGTCGCCGATCATCACGGTTCTGGTGACCATCGCAATCGTGCAGTTTCTCGACAACAACATCCTGATGCCGCGGATCGTGGGTTCCAAGGTCAAGATCAACGCGTTGACAAGTATCGTTGGGGTGATCGTCGGGGGAAGTCTGGCGGGCGTGGCGGGAATGTTTCTCTCATTGCCGATCATCGCGATACTGAAGGTGATGTTCGACCGGTCGAACCATTTTAAGCATTGGGGTATTCTGTTTGGGGATGAACGGCCGGTTGCCAGCCCACTGCATTGGCGGGTGTTGCGCTTGCCAAAAAAGCAGGTACCGAAACCACCGGATCCCGCGGGGTAAGCGATTTCACAGCCGGGCTGCAAAACGTTCGCGCATTAACCATCTCATTTTTAACGTTAAGTAAAGGTTTCCCACCCAAAATTAGTTGGCGGCTGTTGCCATTCGCTTAATTTTGCCCGGATTTGCTCCGGCCGCTATAAAATCCGGTCAGGTCTCCATTTAAAACTAACGGATGAAAAAAGTATTGGCGCTGTTTGTCGCCCTGACCGCTTCAGTGATGATGATATACGCGCAGGATTCTTCTGTGGTCGTACCCCCTGCAACACCCGCACCCGACCCGCTTGCCGTACCAGGCGACACCCTACCCAACATCATCCCCGATTCCTCCAAACCAGTGATGCCCGAGCGCCCGGCCAGGAAGAACAAGTGGGCGGCAATGAACCTCGAAAGCCGCACCCAGGACCACCTCCTTATCCAACTTGGATACGACATGTGGGCCGGCAAACCAGATAGCATCAACCTGAAGGGCCTTAGCCGAAGCGTCAATGTCTATTTCATGCTCGACTTCCCCTTCAAGGCGAGTCCACAGTTCAGCGTGGGCCTCGGAGCGGGCATTTCAACCAGCAACATGTATTTCAAAGACACCTATATAGATATAGCGGGCAGGACTACCACAAGTAGCCTGAATTTCCAGGATGTATCCGACACAACCCACTTCAAGAAATACAAGCTCATGAACAGCTTTCTCGAGGCCCCGGTGGAACTCAGATATGTTAAGGACCCGGTTCATCCCAAAAAATCCTTTAAAGCCGCTGTCGGACTCAAGGTGGGAACCATGCTCACCGCCGTCACCAAGGGCAAGAACCTGCAAAGCAGCACGGGTCAGACCATCCTGAGCATTACGGAAAAAGAGAAATCCCGCCGCTTTTTTAATAGTACCCGCCTGAGTCTTACCGGACGATTGGGTATCGGCAATTTCGCCCTCTTTGCCAGCTACCAGATCAATGCCTTCATCAAGGAAGGCTTTGGACCAGATATCCGCCCTTATTCCATCGGACTCTCGTTGAGCGGATTATAATACCTTGCCTCTTCATGCTAAATAAGAAGACCAGTATCCAGGAAGAAAAAGCCATTTTAGTCGGATTGATCCACGGGACCCAGACTGAGGAACAGGTGAAGGAATATCTGGAAGAACTTGCCTTCCTCGCCGAAACCGCGGGCGCCAAAGCAGTGAAACGATATGCCCAGCGTCTGTCCACACCCGACAGTCGCACATTTGTGGGTAAAGGAAAGCTGGAAGAGATCAGGCGTTATGTTGAAGACAAGGACATCCAACTGGCCATCTTCGATGACGAGCTCAGCGGTTCCCAGATCACGAATATTGAAAAGGTGCTCGACATCAAGGTCATCGACCGTTCGGATCTCATCCTCGACATTTTCGCTTCCAGGGCCAAGACAGCCCAGGCAAAAACGCAGGTTGAACTTGCCCAATACCAATATATATTGCCGAGACTTAAGGGGATGTGGAGTCACCTCGAACGACTCGGAGGAGGTATCGGAACCAGGGGCCCGGGTGAAACCGAAATCGAAACAGACAGGCGTATCGTGAAGGACAAGATCACCCTTCTGCGGAAAAGACTATCCGTCATCGACAAACAAGCCTTCGTTCAACGCAAGGACCGTGGTGAATTTGTTCGAGTGGCGCTGGTGGGATACACCAATGTGGGGAAGTCGACCATCATGAACATCCTGAGCAAGAGCGAGGTCTTTGCCGAAAATAAACTCTTTGCCACACTCGACACGACCACGCGCAAGGTGGTCTTTGAAAGCACTCCTTTCCTGCTCAGCGACACCGTGGGTTTCATCCGCAAACTGCCGCATCACCTGGTGGAAAGTTTCAAGAGCACCCTCGATGAGGTTAGGGAGGCAGACATCCTGCTTCACGTGGTAGACATATCACACCCCAACTATGAAGAACAATTTGGCGTAGTGAATAAAACATTGCAGGAACTGCAGGCCTTCGACAAACCGACCATCACTGTCTTCAACAAGATGGACAGCTATGAGCAGAACACATTCGACCCCTGGCTGGAAGAATCCGTGAGACTGGAGATCCTGGAAGATCTCAGAGAAAGATGGGAACGCGAAACGCATGGAAATTGTGTGTTCATCGCGGCCATCGAAAAGAGGAACATAGAATTGTTGAGAAAGACGGTCGTGAACAAGGTTCGCGAGATGTACCGTGTGCGCTATCCTTACAAATCTGAATTCTTCTACTAACTGATGCCGTTGCTTGCCATATATCTCCTGTCCTTCCTGCAATGGCTGGGAAGGGCAGACAGTCAGCTGTTCAAAATCATTGCCGGGGCCCACAGCCCCTGGCTGGATGAACTGATGACCCTGATGCGTAACCAGTACACCTGGATTCCACTCTATGCTTTCATCCTCTATTATGTCCTTCGCTATCAACGCAGATACGCTTCGCCGTTCATTCTTTGCAGCCTGATCTGTTTTGCCATTACCGATTTCAGCAGCGCCTCGATATTTAAACCGTTATTCGGCAGAGTGCGACCTTGTCACATCGAAGAATTACAGGCCTATACGCGTGGCCTGGTGGGCTGCGGCGGCAGATACTCGATGCCCTCTTCTCATGCTTCCAATCATTTTGGGCTGGCCAGCTTCTGGTATCTCAGTATCTCGTGGATGAGTAACCGAAGATGGTGGCTGCTCTGGGTCTGGGCATTTGTTGTGTGCTATGCGCAAGTGTATGTGGGTAAACATTATCCCGGCGATGTGTTAGTGGGGGCCCTGCTTGGGAGTTGCGTTGGGGTTTTGGCTTATGTCCTGATGAAGAATTGGCTGCTTAACAAAATTAAAAATCAAAAATTAAAAATTAAAAACCCCATATGACCGCGTGCACTGGACTTCACGCAAAGCCGCAAAGTAGACGCAAAGTCGCAAAGGAAGCCTGTCGTTCTTTGCGCCTTTGCGCTGAACTGTTAGCAATTAGAAAATAACTGCAATTGCGCCTTTGCGTGAAATCACTTGCTTCAATTTTTAATTTTTAATTTTTGATTTTTGATTTTGAAAACCATGAAGCCGCCTTTCAAACTTTCCCGCGCCTCCACTCTCTGGTTCATATGCTTCGTATTCACGATGCTCGTGTACTTAGTTGGCCTCTACATACCCATCATGGAACCCGATGCGGCCGTCTACGCCCAGGTGGCCATGGAGATGCACGACCGGCACGACTTCCTCTCTATCTTCTGGAAGGGCCAGGACTGGCTCGACAAGCCACATTTTCCATTTTGGATGTCAGCCATTTCCTACAAAATATTTGGCGTCAACGCAGTTGCATACAAACTCCCTGGCGTTCTCTTCGTCCTGCTCGGCGGCATCTACACCTATCTGTTTGGCAAAAGATATTACTCATCCTTACATGGATGGATATCCGTACTTATCCTCCTCACCTCCCAACACATCATTATCTCCAACCAGGATGTACGCGCCGAACCCTTCATGACCGGGCTGCTCATCATGTCGCTTTTTCATTTTGCCAAATATGTTGATGAGAAAAAATACATCGACCTCGCCGCAGGCAGTCTCGGTCTGGCTTGCCTGATGATGACCAAGGGCCTGTTTACCATCCTGCCGGTTGGCGCAGGCATCGGGTTAAGTTTATTGCTCCACAAAAACTGGAAGGCCATTTTGGATTGGCGATGGCTGCTCGCCATTCTGCTGACATTTATTTTTCTTACCCCCGCTTTGTACGGATATTATCTGCAGTTTGACCAACATCCCGAGAAGACGGTGTTCGGACAAAAGGGAGTATCCGGTGTCGAATTCTTCCTCTGGACCAGCCAATGGGGCAGGTTCACCAATACAGGCCCGATTAAGGGCAAGGGCGACCTCCTCTTTTTTGTTCACACAATGATCTGGGCCTTTCTTCCCTGGGCCTTTCTCGCCTTCTTCGCGTTGTATCAAAAAACAAGAAGACTGATCAGGGGAATCAATAAGACCGAGACCTACACTTATTTTGGATTCATCAGTCTGTTCCTCGTCTTTTCCTTCTCGAGGTTTCAGTTGTCGTTTTACCTGAATCCCTTATTTCCCTTACTGGCAATTCTCACTACGGCAATCCTCCTCGACCAGAACCGTAAAACCATACGGGTGTTTTCAATCATCCACCTGGTCGCTTGTTGTCTGTTGGTTGCCGGCCTGAGTGCCCTGAATTATTTCTTCTTCAACCATTGGCCACAGACGGATACTATTATTATACTGATCTGTGGTTTTGGTGGCGGGTTCTATTTATTTTCCCTTAGAGGAATGTATCTCAAGAAAATCCTTTTTGCCACTGCTATCGTTTGTGTCAGCGTCAATTACTATGTGAACCGGGATTTCTATCCTGCGCTGATGCGATACCAGGCCGAGACAAGAGTGGCGGAATACTTCCAACACCAGGGACTGGACGCGGGACAATTGGTTTTTGCCGGTGACATGCAATCGGCCGCCGACCTGATATTGCATCGGACGACTCCCGTTGTTCCCATAGACAGCATCAGTGCGGGGAATATGAAGCAGTTTGTATTTACTTCACCGCTCGGCAAATCCAAACTGGATTCTCTTGGATTGAAGTATGAGGTGCTTACAAGTTTTCAGGATTTCCCGGTGACAAGACTGAATGGCAAATTCATCAACAGGAAAACCCGCGATGAGGCCGTGGAAGTTAAATACCTGTTGAAGATGTTCACACAACAGAGGTAGATCCGTTATTATCTCCTTGGCTCCCAATCACCATCATCTGCCAGGTCATCAGTAAGATTGTTTTCTTCGAGTATTCCATCATCGAGGGGTTCTTCATTGCCGGAAGGAACGGCAATATCATCGGTGTTTGGGACACCAGGGTTGGCATTCTTCATGGCAGCTGCAGCGGCCTCTTCGAAGTTCATGGATCTGTTTTCGGGGAACAATGTAGTGCGGTCGGCTTCGCTATTACGTGGTGGCATACCGGAATCATCTCTTCCGGGGAATTCATTTTGGTTGATCATGGTTAATGGTTTGGATTCTTCAGTTCAAAACCAATACCAACACCCTGACGAGTTCCTTCCATCGAATCTGGGTATTTTTTTACTCCTGCCCGTCTCCACCGGCCCCAAAATAATCAGAGCGTTTTGTATTTATCATACACCGCCCTTAAGGATTGCCCGGCAAGCAGTTCCTGGCGGGATAGGTTTTCATTTTGGATTTTTTCCGTAGCCCGTTGAAAAACCTCCTCTTCAATCTGCTTTGGCACTACCACTACACCATCAAAGTCGGCAAAGATCAGGTCGCCGGGATGAACCAGCACCTCCCCGCATTTGATCGGGATGTCGTAAGCGATCACCATTCCCCGGCCCTTAGAATTTAACGGGCGGATGCCGGTATAAAATACCGGGAAGTTCATTTCGATAATCTTTACGCAGTCGCGGATCTGACTGTCGCACACACAACCGCTTACACCCTTTCGCATCGCGATTGTCGACATCAATTCACCCCAGGGGGCGTTAGTTCCATTTACATCAGTGGAGTGCACCACTACGTCGCCCTTATTTAGCGAATCCACCGCTTCGATCTCAAGACCATATGGATTTTCATCATAGACCCGGTCGGTCTCCATCCAGTCAATGGTCCTCGCCCTTCCGACAAATCCACAGGCTCTCATATCAGGCAGAATTGGTCGCAGGCGATGGTGCATGGCCTGATTCCAATAACCCAACTCGTCAAGTACGTCGCAAACTACGGCAACATAAAAATGCTCCCGGATAAACTGAAACAATTCGGTGTCATTTTTAAATTGCCGCATCAAAGTATTTTTAGGAGTATTTGTTTCTATTCAGGAACCGGTGATGATTACTTCTCCATCAGTAGTTCTGTTAATTATCACGGTATAATCTCCACTACTTAATTTAGTTATAGTATACCCCTTTCCGTTATTATCCGTACGCCTTGAAAGCGCAGAACCGTTCAAAGTAATTTTCGATGGCCGGAATGCGAGTTTCACAGATTCAATCCCATTTTTCCCCGTAGCGGTGTACTGAATTTTTTTTGGCTGATAAGACACCTTCTTCAATACATCCTTCGAATACAGGATATGGCTCTCACGGGGAGGTGCCCAGTCGGGAACTGCTGCCAGCGCATGGTAGAACATCCTTGGACACTCACCGTAGGTGTCCGACCACCAATTAGAAATGCCGACACTAAGCGGACACTCGAATGCCATTCCGTTGGAATCGTTGCAATAAGTCACCCAGTTTAGTGAACGATAGGCCTTTTCCTTAAATGATTTGTCTCCTGAAATAGTGTACCATTTCGAACATTCGGCGGCATAACGGGCGGTCTGATAATCCATCTTAAAATTATATTGATCCTGTTCGCCAACGATATTTGCCCCCCACATCTGCCCGGGTTCACTCGAATCGCCGCGTTCGATAAAATACTTTTCTGTCCATTTGATCAGCATAGGCACATCTTCTTTCCAGTTAGGATTGAACTCGGGGTAGTCAAGCATCAGCAGCGTCATGTTGCTGGCGCTAAGGTTACTCTTATAGGTGTTGCTTTTAATATCTGTATCGGTGTGGCCATCGGTCCAGTATCCGGTTTTCATTGGGAACTCCCTGATAAAATCCTGAACAATTTTGCAGGCTTTGCGATAAGCATCCACTTTGCCCAGACCCGCCTCTGCAAGGTCGTTCAACAATAAATAGGCACCCGACCAATTAGCACCGTATGGGGCAATAACCATCCCTGAATCCATTGTTACCCGGTATGGCCATGGAGACTGCTCAGCCGTTCCCACCCTTACCTTTTCCGCCAGGGTATTGGCCGTATTGATTGCAGCCTTCAGGAATTTCTCCTCTCCGGAGTATTGATACATGCGGTAATAGGTCAATCCAATATCACCCGCGTGATCCACCTGGATCTCATGGAGTTTAAACCTCTTTACCGAAGTAAACCCTCTGAATAAAGTATCGCCTGCATTGGTAGTAGTGTAAGGAAAGTTTGGCCAAGAGAAGTTAGCCGGACTTGTTCCGTGTTCAAGTGAATAGTCAAGAAAGTCGGTAATGATCTTCATCACGGAACTATCACCGGTATAGGAATAATACAGTCGCGCAGACTCAAACCAGTTTGGTAGTTTCTCCCCAACATCATTCATCCAGGTGTCGGGCTCTAACACGCCGTTCTTCGGTTTGAACGCGCAATAGAAGTAATACTGGGGATAATTCGATCTTGGTGGCGGACCCGGGCTATTGGGTACCATGGTTTTGATAAAATTCCAGCGCTTTCGGAGAAACAGGTCATAAGCCATTGATTGCGGCTTTGTCCAGGGAATAATCTTGCCCTCGCCGTCAAGCACAACCTGATGTGTATTTTTCTGGAATCTGGCCTTGGCGGAATCTTCAAGGCGTTTTTGCCGGCCGGCATCATTTTGCGCAACACAGACAAAACCCGCCAGACCAAAAAGTAATGCAAAAGCTTCCTTTTTCAAATCAACATGTTTAAAAAGTTAGTTGCGCCCCTCTTTTTTAAGGGGATAGAAAATGATTGTAGAGGCAAATTCACAGGCCCTCATTATGGCTGAACCCAATTGACGGTTCCATCCAAATTTAATACACCCGCCCGCGCTGTTCTTATGCTATCTTGATGATTATTTATTCTATTCCGACCCGATCCCCGCGGTGATAACTTCAGTTTTTTCTTTCAATCCCATATTTTTTTATCACCTCCTGATTCAATTCAATGCCCAACCCAGGTTTCTGGGGAACTTCAACATAGCCATCGCGCATGACAAAAGGATCCTGGAGTATTCCTTTCCTGATAGGTGATTCGGTAACCGAAAATTCAAGGAAGGGCGCATTAGGAATGGCCGCAATCAGGTGAATAGAGGCAGCCACAAGAATTCCGGTTTTGAACGCATGGGGTACGCATAAGATATTATTGTCTTTAGCAATTGATGCGATCTTCTTGGCCTCGGTCAGGCCGCCGCATCGCGACATGTCCGGTTGAATCACATCAACGTGTGTTTCGTTTATCAGTCGTGAAAATGCCATCCTACCGGTTTCTTCTTCTCCCGTGGCGATCCGCATGGTTGTTGAAGCGGCCAGTGTCTTGTACCCTGCAAGATCTTCTGCGGGCAATGGCTCTTCCAGCCAGTAAATGTCCAATTGCTCCAAAGCCTTTGCAACATACATGGCGGGCTTGAGTCTGTACCGCTTACCAATATCTATCATGATCTCGATGCCATCCCCCGCAGCCTTCCGCGCAGCCTTTATCAATTCAATGTCGAACTTCGCGTCATAACCCAGCGGTCCCCATCCGAATTTCATGGCCGTGTATCCCAGGGCCAGGTTGGCATCAACCAGTTTCTTTACTCCATCAATTGCTTCCGGCATCAGGGCGCTGGCATAGGCTCTTGCCTTCTCAACGTAAGAACCTCCCAGTAATTTATGAACAGGTTTGCCGGTAGCCTTGCCCATAATGTCCCAGAGCGCCATATCAATTCCACTGATCACATGCATCACGGGCCCGCTTCGCCCATAATAGTATGTCTTGAACCACATCTCATTCCAGATCTGTTCATAATCAAATGGATCCATTCCTATGATCACTTCGGCCAGACCATAACATTGTCCATGCGACATGTAAGCTTCGACCACGGCCTTGCCTACATAAGGAGCCGTGTCCACCTCGCCATAGCCGGTGACACCCTCATCGGTTTCTATGATAATGATCAGATCGTCCTGTGTGCCGTCGGCTGCATCTGAAATTTCCGGAAGCTTTAAGATAATGGGAGTGACTTTTGTGATCTTCATCGAAATGCATTAATGATCCAGGAATTGGGTGCGGGTATTGATTTTTCCCACCCGTTAAACAATAAACCGATGCAAATCTAGCTTCGCCATCCTCCCGGTTTTTATGCAATCCTGATGAATTACTATTCTATATTGTCTATCGCCATTTCCGTATTTTTTTATTAAATTGAATTAAACTAACCTGCATGAAACCTGCATATAAACCCATTCCCAAAGACAGTTGTTCCTTGTTCCGGGTTGAAAGACAGGAGACCAATCAGGATTTTGATTACCCATGGCATTACCATCCGGAATATGAACTTACCCTCATCCTGAGCAGGCATGGGATCCGGTACGTGGGAAACAACATTGAACATTTTTTTGACCATGATCTCGTGTTATTGGGCTCCAATTTGCCGCATACCTGGATCAACTCTGCAGAAGAAAAGGAAATACCAAAAGCGTTTGTTATTTTCCTCAATGAGGAATTTATCAACTGGCTCAACAACGACCAGTTTCCCAGTATCGTGCAATTATTCAAAAGGTCGAACCAGGGAATTAAATTCAGCAAGGAAGTTGCATTGCGGGTAAAGGCCAAGCTGCCGGAATTGTTGGAAGCAGACCCCTTTGAAAAATGCATTATCCTGATGCAGATACTGAAGGAACTGGCCTCCACAGAAGACTTTCATCTTCTTTCCACCTACGGGTTCACGAATGAATTTACCCCAACGAAGAGTGAACGCATCAATGCGGTGTATCAATATGTGAGTAAGAATTATGGGAAAAGGATCTACCTCGAAGAAGTGGCCAGCCACGTGAATATGAGCGAAGAAAATTTTTCGCGCTTCTTCAGCAAGACCATGATGAAATCGTTTTTCACTTTCCTGAATGAATACCGCATAGGCAGCGCCTGTAAATTGTTGATCGAAACGGACAAACAGATCAGCGAGATCTGTTATAAATCGGGTTTCGAAAGTATTCCGTTCTTCTACAAACAATTTAAAAAATTCATGCATTGCCAGCCAAGAACCTTCCGACTGAATTATCAGAAGGCGACTTTATGAGTTAAGATCGATAGTGTTTTACCCCTTCTTTATTTTCCTGACTCAGTCCGGAGCAAGCCGCCTACCAGAACAACAACCCATTAGAACCACCCTACAAAATAGCATAGCTATTACACTAAATAGGATAATCGTATCATACTGGTCTGAATTAACTTTAGAAGGTAAGCATCCCTTCAAACCAGTTATTTCTCCCTCAGCCAGTCGGGATGCTATTGTCATAAGATCCAACTCAACCATCAAATTATGAGCCCCGATCAGCATCCATTTTCACGTCGAAAATTTTTGAATACCAGTTCCCTGACTGCATCCGCATTCATAACAGCACGTCTGCCCCTTTTGGGCGCTCTTTCAATCAACACGCCGGTGGTGAGCTCAGGCCAGATACCGTCTCTAACAGGTAACATCGAACCCGACAAACTCGGGATTACACTGATGCATGAACATTTGTTGTTTTTCAATGGCGCCGCACCCGACGATCCCGGTTTCCAATCCATTCCCGACAATCTGAGAGAGGAGTCGGTAAACTTTGTAGTCGAAAAATTAAATGATGCAGCCAGGGTGGGTATCAATACACTGGTGGACGTCGGACCGTACAGGCCCATCGATCTGTATGAGCAGATAGCCAAACGCAGCAAAGTCAAAATCATTGTCTCAACCGGATTCTACAGGCAGTCTAAACTTCCACCCTGGTTTGTGGATATGAAGGAGGAGAAGGCCATGGTGGATTACATGACGAAGGAGGTCTCAGAGGGTATTGGCAATACGAAACTCCGGGCGGGAATAATCAAAGTAGCACAACAACACCATCCGATGTCGGATTGGGAAACAAAAGTGTTTACTGCCGCGGCAAGGGTGCAAAAAAAGACAGGCGTTCATATCGTCACGCATACCGGCAATGCGGTTGAACAATTTGATCTGCTGACAAAGCAGGGAGCAGATCCCAACCGTATTTACTTCTCACACGTGGATGTGGGCCGCAAGGGTAAGGTTGGTGATCTGATCAAACTCTTAAAGGCGGGCTCCTACCTCGAAGTAGACACCTTTGCGCAGAGTTTTTATACTCCTGAATCTCTGCTCGTGTCATTTATAAGATCCGTATGCGATGCGGGTTATGCAAGGCAGCTATTTATATCCATTGACAGCAACTGGCATTGGGTGAATGGACAAAAAAAATACGAAGGATCTGAAGCACCACACCTTGATGAGAGTGCTTCGAAGAGAACCTTCGCATATATGATTACCGATGCGGTGCCCATGCTGCTAAAATCGGGGTTCAGCCTGGATGAGATCAAAACTTTCTTGATCGACAATCCGAGAGATTATTTTGCCACCCGTTCCTGAATTATTTTTCACGAGCAGGATGTCTGCAGTGCGGAAATATTTCACGCTGCGTAGGCAACCGTCTTAATTCTTGTCCCACCAAAGCGGCGTCGTCACTTTATCCGGTCCGCCAAGTAAAGGGAGGGCCGCATCCACAGCCGCCTTGTTCCGCTGCGTTTCAGCAAGCAGAAAAGGAATTCTCCGGATCCACTGCGTAGTGGTATTTGTGATGTCGGCATTGTCTGAATGGGCAACAGGATATCGCACAAAGGCTCTGCTTCTCCGGTAATCGGCCCAGGCTTCATACCCATCCGGAAACAAGGCCAGCCATTTTTGTATGCCGATCTGCACTTTCTGCATCGCAGGATCAGCAGAAAATTTTACAGGCGCATCCGATACAGGTGGTGAATTCAGATAATCTCCCGGCGCGATGGGAACCTTAGAGCTATTGATATAATTGTCAATCACCGCCTGATCAGTTATTCCCCATTGATTCAGCGAATTTGTGATACCACCTTCATATAGTTCCTGGGCTGTTCCCCCCATGTTCCAACCCAACATTGCGCCTTCCGAGCGCAGGAACCAGGCTTCGGCGGCACACATAATATTTTGTGGTGTTTCGAGATAACCCGCTGTGCCTCCGTAAGCCGGAGATGACCAGCGGGGACCGGGATTGGAGAGATTGGCTGGCTTGTTTGCGGCCTCGACCAGCTGAGTAGTCGTAAGTCCGTTTCTCAATCCTTCGTAATGACCAGTGCCTTCAGGGTTTTCGGCGCTGGCGCCAGCTGGCAAGAAGTATACAGGTAAACGGGGATCTTCATAACCAGTGAGGGCTGATTCCATCGCGGCGCTCATGCGGAATTCATCCCAGGCTGTCATGTTGGAAAGGCCATTGTAATCCTTGCCTTTCAAACTCTTCTTGATCAGCGCGTCATCATCGGGACTGGTTTCAAAAACACCAGCTGCATAAGCTGTTTCGGCTTCGGTTTTCGCCCTCGCAGGATCAACATTTGAAATTCTAACAGCCAGGCGAAGTCTCAAAGTATTGGCCATCTTAATCCACTTGCTCAGGTCGCCCTGATAAATCAAGTCGTAGTCGCCATAAGACACAGAGGTGGAATTTTTCAATGTATTTACTGATGAGTCAAGTTTTTTGAAGAAGTCATCATAGATCAGATCCTGGGCATCATAAGGCATAACATTGTTCGGTTGACCCGCCTGGAAATAAGGAATGGGACCCCAGTAATCCGTCACCTTGTGAAAACCGAGTACCCACACAATATTGGCCAGGGCATACTCTGCGGAACCGGGATCAGAAACTGAAAAAATTGTTTGCAGCTGCGGAACCATGTCGGTGTAGATTGGATCGAAAGCCGAATAGATCCAGTCCATTCTGATCACGTTACGATCGGAAGGAAAGTATGAAGCGGTACAAGCAAAATATTGCGCGTAGTGATCAGCAAAGAGATGCTGGGATATTTCATAGGTATCGTTGGTGGGAATCGCCGATTGCTGAGCCTTTGCAAAAAGAAAAGGTAATTCTGCCTGACCTACCGTTGCAATGGTATTTTTGTCGCTGTTGCTTTCGGCAAAATCCTTTGTACAGGAAACCCATAGCAAAGAACACAGAACAGGCAGATGTGCTGTAAAACGATAAAAATAGTTTTTGTTTTTCATGTCAGTCTGTTGTAGAAGTGTCAAAAAGTTAGTTGGAGGTTAATGCCAAGGCTGCGTGTGGAAGGCAATGCACCGTATTCTACACCCTGCCAATTTCCATTTCCAAGTGTCAGGTCGGGATCGAATTTCATTTTCCGTTTGCCAAGACCAGGAATATCCAGAAGCGATTTGCCACGATAGAACCAGAAAAGATTCCTACCCACGAGAGAAATCCTGGCTGCGGTAATAAACTTGCTCGCCTGTATCGGAATCTGATAGCCGAGCGAAGCTTCGCGAAGGCGAAAGTTGGTGGCATCATAAGCAAAGAATTCGCCGGCTCCATAATCCTTGCTGGAAGCGGTTTGCCAGAAATCCTGCGCCGTAATAGAGGTTGTCACGGGCTGACCGTCTGCATCGACTGCATTCAGATCCCATCCACCTTCACGATATTTTTCCGTCGCTTCCGGAATGCCGCCAAAGGCCAGGTTCATCTCAGTGCCCGATACTACAGTTCCACCCACGCGACCATCGATCAATACGCGTGCGAAAAAGTTTTGATAATTAAATGTATTTGTGAAACCGATTGTTGCTTTTGGATTGTAATTGCCCACATACTCCTGTTCTTCGCTTAGTATGGGTTTGCCATCCCCATCAACCAGTCGGCCGCCTTTTGCATCGGTGGCCCATTTGAAAGCCAGGAGTTGCCCATAAGGATCGCCCTCCTGAACAACTGGCGTTGCGGATCTTCCAAAGCCTCCACCGAGATAAAATATCTTGACGTCTTCACTAAGGGCAATGACCTTGTTACGATTCAGTGCCGCATTTAGGGCAAGGTCCCAGTGAAAATCCTGACCGTCGACGGGCGTTCCTGATATTGTTAATTCAACACCCTTGTTCTGAATGTTTCCGGCGTTGATGTATTTATTTGCGTATCCCGTGGCGGGAGGCAAGGCTACCTGTAGCAGCTGGTTGAAAGAATTGCTCTTGTAATAGGTAACGGTAAACCCTATTCTGTTGTTGATGAATCTTGCCTCAATGCCAAGTTCCAGGTTTTTTACGATCTCCGGTTTCAGTCCCGGGATTGGGTAGGTCAATCCACGCTGCATATACCCGTTCTCGGCTCCCTGGTCGTAATAATAAACCGGGTTCAAAAGCCCGAACTGTCCACCGTTGCCTACCTGTGCATAGTTGGCACTTACTTTCAAGAATGAGATTTTTTCAGGCAGTGTGATCAGATCGGACAATACTGCTGAAGCACCGATGGATGGATATTGATAGGAATATGGGCTGGGCAATCGTGAGTCCCAGTCGTTGCGCAAACTTGCATCGAGAAATATCATGTCCTTCCAGGACAAATTCACCTGGCCAAACACTGCTTGTGTAAGCACTTTGTAAAAGGAGGAGTTCAGTGATGGAGCAGCGGCAAAATTCATACTGAATTTATTAGCCACATTGAGACCATTTGATGAAGCGGAATTTGTTTCGGATCTGCTGTCCTGGTAAATACCTCCCAAGTGGTACTTGATTTTGAGGTCCTTTGTGATGTTGTTGCTCCCTTCGAGAATGACGTCAAACCACTTTTCTGTCTTTGTGATAAAATTCTGAGAATAATTTCCTCCACCTGCCTTTGCGCTTAGGCTACCCTGGTAGATGGGATTCTCTCCCTGGTCGAAGGTCCAATCAAGGTTACCCCTTGCGGACAAACTTAACCAGTTTGTAAATTGGTATTTGGCCGTTAGAAAGCCAATTGCCCTCTTCCTGGTTTCATTAAGCGCATTACGATTGACAATCCAGTACGGGTTTTGATAGAGGGCCGCTATGGCGGCAGGAAAAGGAGCTGGTTCGGGTATGCCCATGGCATCCGGTACTTCGAATTGCTCGGCGTCAGAGGTTGGCACGCTCCTTGGAATCTGGTACATCTGAAAAGGCGCACCTCCTGGACCGCCGGTCGGTCTGTTTTTAACATCCTGGATGATATAAGTGATCTTGGCATCTGTCGAGATTTTCTCGCTGATTTTGTGGCCAACACGCAGATTTACCGTGTGGCGTGTCAAATTATTTTTTGGTACTATACCCTGGATAGAGTTGTTTGTGTAGGACAGGTACCCCTGCATCTTATCACTGCCGCCGGAAATGCCTATCGCGTTATTGACGCTAACACCATTTCTATAGAAATCTTTTATATTATCCGGTTGCGAAGTGTAGGTCGCTTCTTTGCCATGATAGTTCGTGTAGCTGCGGCCGTCCATTTCGGGTCCCCAGCTTTCCCCCGCCTCAGTATCCAGAATTCCACTGTTACCCTGACCATATTTATTTTGAACCGCGGGCAACCCAATGGCTTTTTCGCTGGCAACACCTGAATTGAGCGTTACCTGCAGTTTGCCCCTTGCTCCCTGTTTTGTAGTGATGACAATAACACCATTGCCAGCCTGACTTCCATACAAAGCTGCGGCTGAAGGACCGCGGAGAACGGTCATGGAGGCGATGTCATCAGGGTTGATATTTGATGCGCCATCGGATCCTTGCACACCACCGAAATCGCTGGAGGGTCTTCCATTCGTCGAGTTATTAATTGGAACGCCATCAACCACTATCAGTGCATTGTTAGATCCCTGGATGGAACGGTTGCCTCTTAATACAATTCGTGAACCGCTGCCCGGGCCACCAGATCCCTGTGTCACCACCGCATTGGCGATCTTACCCTGCAACGAATTCAATATATTATTTGGATCCCTTGCCTCCACCAACTCTGCGGGCTTTATTGTTTGGGTTGCGTAAACCAATGTTTTCGCCTGGCGGGTTATGCCCAGCGCGGTAACTACTACACCACCCAGTTCGCTTTGATCCTCTGTAAGAGTTACAGAAATATTTGATGACCCGCTTTCGATGCGTCTTTCAATGGCGGTGTATCCGATATAGGATATGACAAGTGTAAGATTTCCTGCGGGAGCATTCAATGAAAAACTGCCATCGTTTTTCAGTCACTGTTCCGGTAGAGCTTCCCTTGACCTGGACGGAGGCCGCGGCAATTGGTGTGTTGTCCCTGGCTGATAACACCGTGCCCCGGATAGTTCTTACCTGGGCGCTAACACCGAAGCAGCAGAGTAGACAGAGCGCAATTGCGAATGTTTTCCATGTTCTCATAATAGCTTGTTTTGCGATGATTTAGCAATTGAAATGGTTGAATAGATCCTTAGGAAAGATGGATAAAGTATTGGCGAACTTTACCTGATCAGCTAATCCGTTATTGATTTCAATAACTATCAACTGTTATGTTTCTTATGAATTGTTTTGTCCTTTCTGCAGACGATAAGGCCAACCAAATATACTCAGGGGCACAAGCGTGTTTTTCGCTTAAATTGTCAAAGCACTATGCTATTTTGTAGGGAGGTCAAAAAATTAAAAATTAAAAATTAAAAATCAAAAATGGGGTCCTTTTGACGAAGCTTCGTCATGCAGTGGCATAATGTGCTTGATTAGCGGTCAGCCCAATTAAATTTTTTATTTTTGATTTTGCTTCAGGCAATCTGTTGCTCCAGCAACCATTCGCTGAGTCGACCTCCCACAAGCTCTGGGTATATCCCCGTAATGCACGGCCTTGTGACACAGGTAGTCTTACGGTGATTGGCAGCACTCACGCAGGGTGAGCACGGAAGCTTGAGATAGAAGGGTTCCGCATTGCCACCTAGGGGGCCATACAGAGCAGGCGTTTCCGGTCCAAAGAGCACGAAGACCTTGAGAGGTGTCACCGAAGCAAAGTGCGCAGGGCCGGAGTCATTGGTCAGCATCATCTGCGCCATCGAATACAAAGGCACCAATTCGCCAAAAGTGAATACGCCGGAAGAGTTTACAAAACGTGGGCTATCACAGAGGTCGATCACTTTTTGTACATAGGCTTTTTCGCCCGGAGCTCCCGTGCCAATGATGATGATGTCCTGAAACCGATCCAGGAGCTGTCTTGCAACGATCGCGAAATTCTCCTGCTGCCAGCGGCGCTGGGGTAGCATGTCCGAAGCATTTACATTGAAGAGCACCACCTTCTCGTGCCGCCACGGCGGATAAATTTCCTTGATCTTTGACCTTACTTTGGCCATGGCTGATGGATGTACTTCCGCCCGTACCAGTTCGAGATCTCCCTCAACCAATGGAACCGTAGCGTAAGGGTTTTCGAATTTGTTCATCGCCCTGTTCACCAGCGAAACAAAGTTTACGGCTACGTGCACATGTGCATTATAACGAACCGGGAAATTGATGATGCTGCCGCGGTAGAGTCCTTCATCATGAAAACTCGCAAAGCCGATCCTTGAATGTGCTCCGCTAAGAAAGGAAAGTAGAGCCGTAAACCTGGAGAAGAGTTCAAGGTCGATCACGCAGGTGATCTTCCTGCGGCGACACCAGCCGATGAATTTCAACACACTGAAAAACAGCGCCACCAGGTTCGATGCATCCATTCTGAAGACATTGTCTGCCGGGATGGTGTTGAGTATCTCAAGGCTTTTTGAATTGTCTTTAAAGATGGCAAAGAAAAGTTGAGCATTGGTTTCGCGACGCAGCTTGCGCATCGCCGGGTCGACGATCAGGGCACTGCCCATCTCCGACAGTTCGATGAACAGTGTTCTGGACGTGTCGGGTAATTTCCGCGCAACAAATAGGTGCCTGATGCGCGACAGTAAGGAAGCGAACCAGCATAGGGGGATCCCGGCCCACTTGTCAATCTTCCGCATCGCATTAACGTTCATCGTCTTGTCTTGTTGGTGTATTGCGGTGCAAAGTTAGGAACAGAAAGCCGGTTTCACGCAAAGGCGCCAAGCCTGGCGGCCGCTAAGGCGCAAAGAAAATACAGGCCTCCGCGACTTTACGAAGTTTCTTCGCACTGCTTTGTCGCTCTCCGCTCTTCGCACTTCGCTCTGATTCACTGGCTCATTTATTGCCGGGGTAAATAAAATTTTCCTTATGCCATTACTAACCGGAAAAGTGATCGTCATTACCGGCGCCTCCAGCGGGGTGGGCCGGGCGATGGCAAACGCACTGGCAGAACAGGGCGCTATCCTCATACTGGCGGCCCGCGACGAAGAGGCCCTGGAGGAAACGGCGAAAGAATGCCGGGAGCTCGGGGGTGTCAGCTATGCCATCCCAACCGACACACGTAAAGCCGCAGAAGTGCAGGACCTCGCAAACACGGCAACCGCCCTCACCGGGGAATTATTTGCCTGGATCAACAACGCCGGAGTCATGGCCATCGGAGCCCTGGACCAGGTGCCCCCCGAAATTAATGAGGAAGTGATCCGCACCAACCTGCTCGGGTACATCAATGGCGCGCAGGTGGCGCTGCCCATATTCAAAAGACAGCGACATGGCATCATCATCAACAATATTTCTGTCGGGGGGTGGTTGCCCACTCCCTATGCCACCGCCTATTCGGCCAGTAAATTCGGCCTTAGGGGCTTTTCCGAAGCGCTGAAAGGCGAGATAAAACACTTCCCGGGCATCTCCATTGTAGATCTTTATCCCAGTTTTCTCGACACACCGGGCCTGCAGCACGCAGCCAATTACACAGGCAGGGTGATCAAGCCTCTGCCGCCTTTGGCTGATCCGCGGACTGTTGCTAAAGCGGTGGTTCGACTGTTGGTAAATCCCAAACCCAGGAAGACCATCGGATTCCCTACAGCGGCTTTGAGATTATCCTATTCGCTCTTCCCCGCCTGTACGCGGAATATCACGGCATACATCATCCGCGCTTACCTAAAACAAGCACCAGAGATTGAAATGACTTCGGGGAACGTCCTCGCACCGGTGGCCTTCGGCACCAGCATTGACGGGGGATGGCGAAAAGAAATGAAACCTGCTGCTAAGGTCGCAGGGTTTGGACTGGCTGCACTGGCAGGGATCGGGGCGCTGATGCTTACGATTAATCGGAACAAGTAAGAAATCAGAAAGAGAAAGAGAAAGAGAAAGAGGAAGAGGAAATATGGAACGGCATTCAGGCAAAAAACGTGAAGAAAACCTGATCGGAATGCGTCGCCCGCCTTCGCAAGACTTCGGCTGGCGAGGAAGAAAAACAGATGTTACTAATGCCCGGACATATTCTATGCCGGTAAGTCCTACAAATGCCCGGTAATATTCTACAGCTGTGACTTGTTTTTCTTCAGCATGAAGATCAGGTTTTTAGTTTTTTGCCTGATAGCCTTGATTTTTTGGTTACTTTTTTATCAAGAAAAAAGTAACCAAGGAAAACTAGGTATGTCGAAACTGCGTCAGCACCTCACACCCATCATCGGTAACCGCAACCAGGTGTTCCAGCCTTATTCCATAATCTTTTTCATAGATCGCTGGCTCCAGGGCAATCACCATATTCTTTCTTAATTCCATATGGTTGTATGGAACGATCCTTGGCTCCTCGTGATAATGCAGACCCACACCGTGACCACTGTGATGAGGATAACTGCCAATATGCTTACGCATCAATTCATCAATTGTAGACGCCTTCACACCGGGACGTATCGCGCCAATGCCGATATCCAACGCCTCAAGCACCAATGCAAAGGTCCCGGATTGTTTCTTGTTCATCTCACCCACCACGAAACTGTTACAGGAATCGCCCCAGTATCCATTCAGGCAAGGCGTAAGATCAGAAAGGATCAGGTCTCCCTCACTAATCACTTTGTCCGCAGGCATGCCGCCACCCGTAGCACTGCGCGAACCAGATACGAGATCGGCCATCAGGGGCACTCTTAGTCCCACCGCATTGTCCATCTCCGCACGCATCATCGTAAATAATTCCAGTTCGGTGATCCCAGGCCTGGCGTATTTCATGGCCGCGGTCTGACCTATGTCGCAAAGACCACAGGCCGCACGGATCTGCTCAATCTCATCGTCGTCTTTCACGATTCTTAACCTGTCAATGTCGGGGCTGAGATCGATGAACTCGATCGATGGGTGCAGGTAGATCAGCAGTTCGGTAATCACGAAGGGGAGTGAATTCTTCTCAATGCCGATCCGGGAAGTCCGGAAATTCATGTCGCCAAACAACGACTTCAGCTGATTAAGGAAATCTCGATTGAAATCCAGTGGCGTCTCATACACATAACTGCTGTAAGTCCGGACCGACAGGTTCTTAGCAGCAGCTGTTGCTGGCGCGGTCTCGCTGTCTGCCAGCAAGAGTGTGCCCAGCAGCGACTTATCTACGAGTAAAACGGCCGGCAACACATGGAAGGGCGAGGCCCCATATTCAAAATAAAAATAGAAATCCGAAAAATAACGGAGAGATGCAGCCGAAGTAATGAGACAGGCATCAAGTTGATGCGCTTCAATGGCCACGACCAGTTTTTCGATCCTTGATTTCACTTGAGTCTTTATTGATGTAAAACTTTATTTAGGCGGCAACCCCGAACCAAAACCTCCATCAACAACAATCGAGGCACCGGTAATAAAAGACGCATCCTCACTTGCCAGGAATACAGCAACCCTCCCTACTTCTTCGGGCTTGCCGATCCGCCACAAGGCATGCAGCTTGCCGGCTTCAACACGCGCCTTTAACGGATCGGGCTGACTTTGAAAATACCCTTCCGCAAGACCGGCATCAATATAACCCGGACAAATACAATTCACCCTTACGCCTTCATGACCATGATCGATGGCCATGGCCTTGGTCAGCCCTATGATCGCGGCCTTGGTGGCACAGTAACCAGCGCAGGTGGGCTCTACAAAAAAGCCATTCACCGACGACATGTTTACTATACTTCCCCTGCTTTCCTTCAAATAAGGAAGAAAGGTCTTCGAACACAAAAAAGTACCGCCCAGGTTCACCGCCAACTGCCGGTTCCATTCTTCAAAACTCGTGTCTTCCACAGTTTTGTTTACCTGTATCGCGGCATTGTTCACCAATGCATGCACTTTGCCATAACGCTGCACAGCGAAGCTGGCCAGGTGTTTCACCGATTCAGGATCGGCCACATCCGTTCTGCACACCGAACCCGATCCACCTTCCGCTCTTATCTGCGCTAAGGTTTTTTCAGCCCCTTCCTCATCTACGTCCGCAATTACTACAGCCGCACCGGCCTTTGCGAATTCTATGGCGCAGGCCCTGCCAATGCCCGACCCAGCACCCGTAACCACCACTGTCTTATTATTCAGGTCAACCGCCATATCTATAATGATTTGTATTTGTCATAGACTTCGCGCAGCGACAATCCCTGGAGGAGTTCCTTGCGCGAAAGATTTTCATTGTTTACTTTTTCCTTCGCCAATTCATACACTTGTTGTTCCAATCCTTTCGGTACAACAACTATTCCATCAAAGTCGGCAAAGATCAAATCACCGGGATGTACAAGCACATCGCCGCACATCACGGGTTTGTCGTAACCCACCACCAGTCCGCGACCCTTTGAATCAAGCGGACGAATGCCCGCATAATACACCGGAAAACCCATCTCAATGATCTTCACACAATCCCGTACCTGGCTGTCACAAACGCAACCGGTTACTCCTTTTCTCTTGGAGATGGTCGACATCAGTTCTCCCCAGGGCGCATTGGTGCCATTAACATCAGTGGAGTGCACTACCACGTCGCCTCTCCCCAAAGAATCCATGGCTTCTATTTCAAGACCATATGGATTTTCCTCAATGATGGCATCAGTTTCCATCCAGTCAAAAGTTCTTGCCCTCCCAATAAATCCACACGCCTTGATGTCGGGCAGCAAGGGCCGGAGCCGCTGGTGCATGGCCTGGTTACGATGACCGAGCTCATCCAGAATATCGCAGACCGCGGCCACGTATAAATGATCATGAAAAAAGCCAAATAACTCTTCATCACTCTTGTAAGGTTTCATTCAATTCTTTTTTTTCAGGATTTAGTTTCAATAGTTCGCTTTAATAGCATGATCGCTGCCAGGTTGCACAGTCAGCATCGCATACTCAACTCCTTTTATTTTCTGAAGCCGGTATGGTTGTGCCGCATCTTTTTCTGTGATACTCCTGATCTTACTGCCCCCAAAGGTTCCGGGTAACATGATGGTTATTCCATTGGAATGAGACAATCCGGATTTCAGGATAAAAGAAAGTTCATTGTTTTTCCATTGGATCTCAGTAAACCGGGCCTCATCTTTTGCCTGCAAAAACCTCAGCAGGTTGACCTCAGTCCAGACGGGCACCTTCTTGCTGTTGGCATAGTCCAACATTTTCATCAAGGGTATTTTGGAGAAATAATACTCGTTGTTGTGCGCCCTTACACTGATACAAGAAAATACGTCTTTTTCAAGACTTCGGTCCATCAATCCTTTAAAGGCATTGAAATAACCGTCGCGATCCTTGTTTTCCATGTACTGCTGGTCGTACACATTGTTCAGCTGCTGGTAAACGTTGACCGTTCTGCCCTGCATGTCCGCGAATTTCATGGCCAGTCCGCTGCCGGTGTAATTTCCTTGTTCCGTGCCCATCCTGCCCAGAAAATGCCCATACTTCGATCCATTGTCATAATGGGCATAGTTGCAATCGAGCCGGATGCCATGTTCCTCTTCCAGCTTAGCCATGGCGGTATGATCCGGCTCGTCATTCGGATGCTTGCCCACCCACACAAACCAGTGATTGGTATTGGTATGCAGGTCGGCGATGCCGTATTTTGTTTTGATTCTACCCTTCAACTCCTTCAGTACACTGTCCATGGTATTCCAATCCGGAGCCGTTGCCTGATGGGTGTCGTTGGGGTGACCCGCCATTTCAAAACCCTTATCTGACCAGTGTTTCACCCATTCCGCGGAAACCCGGTCGGTTTCTTTGATGTAGAGCGTCATCTTCGCGCCCTTGGCATCGACATCTTCAAACTGGGGGGTGAACTCCGCCTCCTTTGAATCTTCTCCGTCATTATTCAGTGTCACCAGGCAGTTAAGAGAATCCGGAAAATACCAGAGCCTGGGCATCGGTCTTTTGGAAGCGGTGGCAGTCTCTATACACCTGCTCAGCAAGCGCATCTGTTCATCGGCCTGGTTTAGCGTATTCTTTGACGAATTCACCCAGCCGCCAGTGAACAGGTCCATTGACCTGATGCCGGTGATGCCATCCATCTCCTTGCCGGCATCCGCTGGATTTCCCTGGCGGGTCAACACAATGCTTTCAGGGAGATTATAGGCAAACGCAAAGGTTCGGCCCTTTTCAAAACTATTCATCACCAGGGCCGGAGCGCCGGCTGAATTCGCTGTATCGTTGAGCAAAGAAGCAATGAGTTTGCCCGTTGTCATCTGGTAGAGATCTGCGCTTCCATGAAACTGAAGTGATTCTTTTGGGAAACCATCGGTAAGATTCGAGCCGGCATCCATGGAAATATATCCATCGCTGAGTGATCCCGGCTTTTCGGTTATCCCAAACAGTGGGTACAAGGGTTTTGTGGGTCGGAATGCGATCAGGTTGCCGCCATTTTCTACATATCTCCTCAACGCCTCGCTCTGCGCCTGATTGGGCTCGGATTGAGCCAGGATCACCAGATCATAACCATCAAGCTTATCGGCAGACCAATCCCTGCCGCCGAGAGAATCAAGGTCAACTGCATTGAAGCCTTCTGTCAATAGAATTTCTTTCGTGTAGGCCCCAAAATGGTCTTGCGTGGCAAGTAATAGTATTGGGTTGCCCGCCTTTTCCCCTGTATCAGTTTGGCATTGACTAAATGCGAAGAGACTGAAGAGTACAAGAAACGAGTTGAAGCGCAAATTCATAAGGTGAATAATTGTTGTTAATTTAAAAACTGCTGAGCGCGAATACCGCATTGGCTGGAATGGTCACTTTGAATTTCTTACTCTTGATTTTCACGTCCTTGTCCTGATAGAGGTTCTCCGTGGCGGTGGTGTGCGACATATGAAACCCCTTGATCTTCCCTGAATTTTCAATACTGCCTTCTATCGTAACAGGAATGCTTTGCATGTTGATACCCAGGAGGCGAACAGTAGTTGTAGAATCTTCAACTGCGATAATATAAAAGTTCTTGGTCGATGCGGTAGAGCCGATCCGTGTGGCACCGGGATGAATGAATCTCGAGATCTGGGAGATGGTGTTGAAATGTGCCCTCTTCGTATAGGTCTTTGTAGCTTTTTCATATTTCAACACGCCCCAATAACTGAAGGGGCTCGGTGCATGGTGCTCATAATAGCTGTCGTACGCCTCCCAGAGCATCAGGGCTGATGCGCCTTTTTCGAGCAGGTTTATCATGTGCCTGACTGACCTCGATGCATAAGCGAAGTCATAGGTGCCGATCTTACCATCGTCGCAACCAGGACACCATTCGTTCCATTCCGTGATCCAGTAGTCCGTTTTGGGATAGGCGGTTAGCTTCAGTGTGGAGTCAACGGGAGCATAAGAGCCGGCATAAGAGTGCAGACCCACATGGGCAAGATGATTCATAATTGTAGTGTCCTTCATCATCTCGGGCAGGTAATCGTTGATGCCCGCGCCCATGCCCGCCACATCGGGTCCAACATATTTAATGTCGCCAAGACCGACCTGCTGCATGCGTTTGATGAACTTTGAAAAGATGTCAGCGTATTGCTTCGGCTTTACGGTTGGGCCTTCTTTTTTTATATCCGGTTCATTCATGTGTGAGATCAACCCTATTTTCAGGTTTTTCTTTTTTACTGCATAGTAAAAAAACGAGACGATCATTTCTACATACTCGTCTTCATGTTGTGGCAGGATTTTTTCTTCACCCATCCATTTTGGCACAACACCCATGAAATTGATCATCAGGTTGCCGGTAATCCCGCGCTTGTTCAAATAGGCGATCATGTCCCATGCCCTGCGGAACTTGGTGGTCTCATATAGCTTGTCATAGTAGTCCCAGTTGAAACTGAAGGGATCTTCGTTGTCATTTTCCACTTCCCAGTTCTCTACGGTTTCCGCGATCACTCTCCAGATAGTCGAATTCAATGAGTCCTGGAGGATGTTGATTGCGGGCTCAAGCCTGGTGCTATCCCAGCTCCGCGTGTTTACATTCACTCCAATGCCATCGAGACGCTGGAACTTCTGTGCCGCATCTACTTTCAGGACAAATCTGTCGGAGGAATCCTTGTTCTCCTGTGCACCCGCTGTGAATGCAAGCAGGCAGGAACAGGTTAGGATCATTATACATCTGGATAGCTGGTTCATTGATTTCAATTGATGATTTGTTACTGAAAAAACTATTTTGAACCGGCAATGATAATGTTGCCGGTGTTTGTTCTCGAAATCCTGATTACATAATCTCCATCGCCGAGCGACTTAAGGGCATAACCGGATTTTGCATTCTCCACAAGTTTTTTATTGTTTAGTGTGATGGATTCGGGTTTGAAGTTCAGCCTGATCGTTTCAGTGCCATTCTTCCCCGTGGCGGTATAACTTACCTGAGCAGATTCGTAGATCACATCCTTTAAAACGTCTTTGGAATAGAGAATATGGTTCTCACCGGGTGGCGCCCATTCGGGTATTGCCGCAAGAGCCGGGTAAAACATCCGGGGTCCTTCGCCATAGCAGTCGGACCACCAGTTGGAAATATCCTTCGATAGCGGGCTTTCGAATGCCATGCCGTTGGAATCACTGCAATAGGTGACCAGGTTTAGAGAACGGTAAGCCTTTTCCTTATAGGACTTGTCGCCAGAGATGGCATACCACTGGGCGCATTCAGCGGCATAACGTGCGGTCTGGTAATCCATCTTGAATAAGAAGTCATCCTGCTCTCCAACTATGTTCGCGCCCCACAAGGTGCCGGGCTCACTCGAATCACCGCGGTGCACAAAATACTTTTCTGTCCACTCGATCAGCATCGGAATATCGCGCTTCCAGTTGGGGTTGAATTCAGGATGATCATACATGAACAGTTTAAGGTTGCTCGCACTGAGGTTGCTCTTGTATTTGTTGCTGGTGATCTTCACATCCGAGTGACCATCGGTCCAGTAACCCGTCTTCATCGGAAAATTCAATAAGAAATCCTTCGCCTTTTTTGCCGCTACCCGGTAGGCCTCCACCTTGCCGATACCAGCGTTCGCGAGTTCAGTCAGCAAGAGATAAGCCCCCGACCAGTTGGCGCCATATTCGCTGCCTACCTTGCCGTTCTTTATGTTCACGATGTAGGGCCAGGGTGATTGCGTAGCCGAGCCGGTGCGAACCTTGCTTGCCAATGTATTGGCCACCTTCCTGGCGGCATCCAGGTATTTCTTATCTCCCGTGTACTGGTAGAGCCTATACCAGGCTAAACCCATTTCACTCCCATGGTCAACCTGTA
Organism: uncultured Chitinophagaceae bacterium; assembly: GCA_963808065.1. Taxonomy (GTDB): domain Bacteria; phylum Bacteroidota; class Bacteroidia; order Chitinophagales; family Chitinophagaceae; genus Flavitalea. The sequence goes on along the minus strand of CAWEEK010000001.1, from coordinate 560,604 downwards.
CCTCGTGGAGTTCAAATCTTTTTGAAGAAGTGAAACCCCTGTACAATGTGTCCCCGGCATTGGTGGTAGTGTAGGGGAAATCTGGCCAGGCATAGTCTGATGGACTCTTCCCATGATCCATAGAATAATCGATGAAATCCCTGACGATCTTCATCACCGAGCTGTCGCCCGTGTAAGCATAATAAAGCCGCGCGGATTCAAACCAGTTAGGAATCTTCTCACCTACATCGTTCATCCACTGATCGGGTTGCAGCGTGTCACCCTTGTAGCGATAGGCGCAGTAAAAATAATACTGCGGATATGACGACCTCGGTGCAGGACCTGGACTCATCGGCACCATTGTCTTGATAAAATTCCAGCGATCGCGCAAGAAGCGGTCATAGGCCCCGGCTTTCGGACTACTCCAGGGAATAATCTTCGACTGGTCATCGAGCACCACGGTGTGGGTATTGGCCTGGAACCGGGCCATAGCAGAGTCCTGAACGGCTTTGCTGCTCTGTGCACCAGCCTTTAGAACAACCAGGTACAATACGATAAGGATGAATGTTCTTTTCACTTCAATTATTATGATTGATCAAATACTCAGTACCCGGGGTTCTGTCCAAGATTTTTATTGATGTCGATTTGTGACTGGGGTATCGGCCAGAGATAATTTTTTGAAGGGTCGAATACTCTTTGTTCGGAAAGGATCCTGTCATCGCTCAGGTTCAGCGCGCCGGTTTCGGGATCCACCGTGCCCAGTCTTGATCCGTACACTGGTCCGTTCATCACTTCTTCGGCTATCCTCCAGCGTTGTACATCGAACCACCTTAGGCCTTCAAGCGCAAGTTCAACCCTTCTCTCCCGGCGTACCAAAGTACGCAATGTGGACTGAGAATTGTAAACGGCCTGGTCAACATCTGGCATGCCAGCGCGACTCCTGATCTTGTTGATGGCCTCGTACACCGTATTGTCCACTTCTCCGCTCTCGATTTTTGCTTCCGCATAGGTCAACAGGATTTCGGCATAACGGATCACCGGTATGTTCAGGCCCGTATTCCACTTGTCATCATAGTCAGACATGTTCTGTGTGTATTTCTTGCCGGCATAACCGGTGTAGTTGTAAGCCGCGTAGTAGTCGAATGAAGAAGGATTGAGTGGATCGAAATAGCCTTTGTCGTACCAGGCCCCGGGAACCACGATAGTATTCTGCAGTCGCGGATCGCGATCCTTATAGGGATCATCGGCATTGTAACCGGACCCGGCTTCATTGATGGTTTTGCCATTCGCCATTTCATACTCGTCGACCAGTGCCTGTGTGGGATTCACCGACCACCAGCCGCCGGATGTTTGTGGAGGCAGCACACCCACTCGAAGGGAATTCGTGTTCTGGACAAACTGTACATCGAGGATGATCTCGGAATTGTTTTCATTCTGGATCCTGAATAGATCGGGATAACTCGGGAACAGTTCATATTTGTCCATGATCATGTTGCAGGAGGCAATGCAATCCGCGTACATTTCATTGTACAATTCAGCGCGGGCTTTTAAGGCCCAGGCTGCTCCACTGGTGATCCTTCCGACGTCGTCACCTTCATAGGATTCGGGCAGCGCATCGGCGCAGGCCTTTAGCTCGCTTAAGACGAAAGCCACTACTTCTGACTTTGAGGTCTTGGTCACGTCATTCGCTTCTTCGGTGGATAGATTCTTTGTCACGAGGGGCACATCGCCATAGGCCTGCGTCATGATGAAATAGCGGTAAGCCCTGAGAAATCTTGCTTCCGCAATCATTCTTCCTTTCAGTTCAGCGTCAATGTCCATCTTCTCAATATTTTCAAGGAACCAGTTGACGCGCTGGATCGTTGTGAAATTCCAGGGGTTGATGCCCGTGTTTGTCGGCGTAAGCAATACCGCGTTGCCCATCATGGAATAGCCTTCCCAGGGATAGGGGTTGAACGCGTTGTCAGAAGCACAGTCGATATAATAAACCCATTCGCCGTTCTCCCAGTTATTGTAACAACCATTGAGTGCGGCCTGCGCATCGCTGACGGTAGACCACAAGGAAGATTCACTGAAAGCGTCCAGCGGCTGGCGGTCGAGGAAATCCTTCTTGCAGGAACTCAGCAGCAGGGCGAGTGAACAAATTATACTAAAGGATATATTTTTCATTTTATTGATCTTTAGCAATGATTAAAAGGTGAGGTTAATGCCGAGGGTATTGACTTTCACCTGTGGATAGGTGTAGCCTGATTCTCCTGCGGGCGCTTCGGGATCCACCCATTTGTAAAACTGCGTCGCGGTGAAGATGTTCTGCCCACTGTAGTAGATCCTGGCTTTCTTCAGCCCTGCGCGTCCGAGCCATTTGGCAGAGATGGTGTAACCCAGCTGCACATTCTTCAAGCGCATATAACCTGCGTCACGAATCCAAAATGAAGAAGCATTGCTACTCGGATTGTTCTGCGAATACGAATTCCAGAATCTTGGAAAATTGTTGCTGGGGTTGTCTGCCGTCCACCTGTCCAGGAAGACTTCAGTTGGTTTGCCGATCTTGTCACCGGTCATACCCATGATCTCTCCGCGGAGAAATCCTTTGAGGCCCGCTGCACCCTGGATGAAGATGGTGGCATCAAAACCTTTCCAGGCAGCAGAGATGTTCAGGCCATAGGTAACCTTTGGAAAATACGTCCCGAGGTAAACGCGGTCATCGCCATTGATGACGCCATCGCCATTCTGATCTTTGTATTTTAAATCACCCGGGGCAATCACTCCACCACTCTGTGTTGCATGTTCGTCCACTTCGCGTTGCGACTGGAAAATTCCTTCTGACTCATAACCATAAAATGAATTGATGGGATAACCCACCTTCAGAAAGGTATAGTCCTGGATGATTGGGTCGGTGCCTTCAAGATTGGTGACCTTATTACGGATGAAGGAGGCATTACCCGAGATGTCGTAGGTGAAATTCGTGTGACGACCATGGTAGCCGAGTTCGAATTCAAAACCCTTGTTCTGAATATTGCCCGCATTCTGCACGGGAGGATTGAATCCATAGACATTGCTCACCGGAATGTTCATGAGCATGTTGCTGGTGTTCCGAATAAAGTAGTCGGAAGTGAGCGTGATCTTGCCGCCGAGAAACTCCGCGTCGAATCCGAAGTCTGTCGATTTGGTGTCTTCCCATTGGATCAGCGGATTGGCGCCATCTATCGGTGCCACGCCATTGGCCACTACATCATGGAAGGAATAGTTCATCCCCGATGCGATCGTGGCGATATAAGGATAATAGCTTCCGATGTTCTGATTGCCAAGCATACCCCATGATCCGCGGAGCTTGAATTCGGAAACGATGCCTTTTGCGCCATTGAAGAAGGGTTCTTCTGAAACGCGCCAGGCTGCTGAGAAGGAAGGATAGGTGCCCCATCTCTTTCCCTTGGCAAACCTTGACGACCCGTCATAGCGGATGTTTGCTTCAACCAGGTATTTGTCCTTATACGAATAATTCAATCTGCCGAATCCTGATTGCAGCGCGATCTCGTAAGATGAGCCGCTGGTTTCCTGTCCCGTTACCGGTCCTGCATCAAGTTCGCTCAAAGAATTGTTGAGGAAGCCGAAGCGATAACCACGGAGGTAATTGAAAGTGGTTTTTTCCTGAGAATAACCTGCGAGTGCGGAGAAGCTGTGGTCGCCGATGGTTTTTTCGTACTGCAATACGGCCTGCAGCGTGATCACGCTTAAGCTGTTGGTGTTTTCAGTGAGGTTGTTCGGACCCTGGTAGGTAGTGGGTTCACCGGTTCTCCAATCGTAGTACTGGATATCTTTTATAAATTCCTTTGATTGATTCATGTCGAGGTTGTAGCCGAAGAGCGGACGGAAATGAAGGCCCTTGATGATTTCCAGGTCGCCATCGAGTATGCCTCTTAAAGTGTGCTGACGATTCTTGAGATAGGATCCTGATTCGATCCAGGCGATCGGGTTGCCCCCATCGTTGTAGCCGTAGTAACCATTTGAATATTTGTAGGGAATGTTTCTGCCGATACGGTTCATCTCCCAGAAGAAGTCGTCGAAGCCACGACGAAGTGGATTCGCGGGTTCCTTAAAGTCCTGTACTGAGTAGGCGATGTTGCTGTTGACCGTGAATTTAGATCCGAGCTTTGTCGTATTCTTGAAACGGAGATTGTAACGGTTGAGACCCGTGCTTTTTACGATACCATCCTGGTCGAAGTAAGCAAAGGAAACCAGTGTCTGGCTTTTTTCGTTGCCGCCGCTCACGTCCACGTGGTGGCTCGTTTGCAAGCCCGAGCCGGTGTAGAAGAGGTCGAGCCAGTCGGTGTTGGGATAGTTGTCGAGGTCGGAGCCGTCCTTGAATTTCTGGATCTCCGCTTCGGTGTAGCGTGGGTTTTGTCCTTCGTTGGCGAGGGCTTCGTTGAAGAAGGAGGCCGCCTGCCAGGAGTCGAGGAATTTGGGTAGGCTGATCGGTGATTGTTTACCGATGTATCCGTTGTAATGAATGAGGGTTTCGCCTTTTTTGCCGCGCTTGGTGGTGATCATGATCACACCGTTCGCCGCCCTGGATCCATATATCGATGCGGATGCGGCGTCTTTTAGTACGGACACCGATTGAATGTCGTTCGGGTTGACGTCGTTCATGGAGGAGACCACGCCATCTACTACAACCATCGCGTCGCTGTTACCCAGCGTGCCGATACCACGGATGCGGATGCTGGCCAGGTCCTTACCCGGTTGGCCGCTGTTCTGGACAACGGTGACGCCGGCCATGGTGCCCTGTAACGCAGTGGTTACGTTGGTTACGGGTCTTGATTCAATTTCTTTTGCGGATACTGTGGAGACCGCGCCGCTGAGGTTGGCCTTTTTCTGTGTGCCATAACCTACCACCACTACCTCGCTGAGCTCCTTGTCGGAGTTGGAGGCCAGGTTGAGGGAGATCCTCAGTTCATCGCCGACGATTATTGATTTGGTGGCATAGGCCACGTGCGAGAATTCGAGGGTTTGACCTTTTGATGCGGTGATCTGGAAGACACCCTGTTCGTTGGTGGTGGTGCCGATCTTTGTGCCTTTAACGCTTACGGAGGCGTTCTCTATTGGCTGACCGTTGTCGGTCACTTCTCCGGAGATATTGTGTTTTTCCTGTGCCGAAGCGGCGAGGGCAAGGAAGACGAAGAGGAATTGGAGGATGACGGCCTTCCCATAGGACCGACACGTCTGATGAATAATTTTCATTTGCATTAGTTTTAGCTTAAGATGAAATTCTGGAAGGTGCAGATCAAATATAGAATTGGAGAAAGCGGTGTTCTTATCCGATCTTGACCAATAGTTACCCTATTCTGTGGATTACCTGAGGGAAATGAAAAATTAAAAATTAAAAATTAAAAATCCTATAGTGCTGGCTGGTGAGTGGGATTAGAACTGTAAATCACGTACATGCGTTTACTGTTGGTAACATCAATTTTGCTTTATTTAGCGTCGTGTGGGTTTTTTTCAGAAAGACATCGCCGAATAAATTTTTTGTATGATAATTCCAAATTATCCAACCTCGACAGTGTCGAGATACAATCCTTTCATGAAGAACTGAGCGGAATGTTTGATAAAGACAGGGTTGTTCTGGCAATTTATCATGTCCCAAATCTTGACAAAGTTTTGTTTCGAATTGGCCTTACAACATTAGGGTACAGAAAATTACCTTTTAACTTAATACTGAAGGACTCATTTGCAAAAGAAATTCAAAGTGACGACCAGGGTTACTATTTAATAGAAAGAGATGCCCATAAGGATATTGCACTATGGGTTATTTTAAATTTCACCAGGAACAAGATTTTCATCTATAAAAGGGCATAGTGGAGCACTGGGAATAATTGATTTCACGCTAAGACGCAAACCTGCCCGAAGGCAGGACGCAGAGACGCAAAGAGATCAGTATTATTGCGCCTTCGCGCTTTCTTTGCGCCTTTGCGTGAAACAAAATATCGCAGCGCGCCTTTGCGTGAAATAAAATCTATCGACCTGCAGCAGTCACCGCCTCTTTCCTAATCTTCTTATAAACACCCAGCGCCTTCGAATAGCGTTTGGCAACTGAAGTATAGGTCTCCGGGAAGTATTTATTCCAGTCGGCACCGGGTTTGGTGCTGGCGATGATATTATTGATCCAACTGATAAAGTAATCAGCATCAGCGACGCTAGCACGAACAGGTTTGTTCTTAACCGACACATAAACCGCCGAGGTATGCACCATGTGGCCGGTCGGACTCATCCTGCGTGCACAGATCCAACCACTCTGAAAAAAAGATGCATTGACTGCGAGTATGGCGACGCTGTCGGTTTGGAGCGTGTCGTTCAGCGAAGCGATCACCTTGCCGTTTTGGACGATCTCTACGGTGCCCGACAATTCCTGATCGGCCGACCAGGTGACGCTCACATTCACACCACCGCGTTTGTCCAGGAGAATCGTATCACCCGGACCCTTGGTATCATTGACGGAGAGGTCGAGGAACTCATGGTGGGCATTGCGGGAGACAACTGTTTTACCCTGGCGTATTCCTTCAACCCATTTTTGATAAGTTAATTTGCCTTCGGGCACATTCACATAGGTGAGCAGGGTGCCGAGTGGCTCATTGTCATTGCAGGGGTAATCGGTTCCCGCAACAAGTGCCAAACGAAATCCGCAGTTCAACAATTTATAATAGGCGCTGATAGCGCCGTCTGCATAATAGTTGCCGTTATTCGGAGAGGTCGCGCCGAAGACGTCTTCTGAAATAAAGTTTATCGTGCCCAGTGCAGCTTCCACGGGATAGTCGATCGGTATACAGCAATTCAGTTTGGTTTGAACAGAATCGTTCAGGTATTCCATGTGCGCAAATCCCGAAACCGCATTCTGTTTTCTACCCCAATCCAAAATCTTGTATGGCGATTCTTCCCAGATCTGTTTGGCATTATTCAATCCCAACAATACCAGGTGGCCACCGAGTGCCTGTTTTGCAAATTGAGAATATGTCGCATCCCAGTGCCATTCCACATCCCAGTTGACAATCCTGTTGTCTGATGATTCCGCAGCAGGTTTGCCATTCACATTCATCAGGTCCTTTTCGGAAAACTTTACTTCTCCATTTCCCATGTCGGCCAACACCGAGATCACGTCCAGGTTGTTGACCTCCATCATCGTCTTCAGCTGACTGACATCAGTTACCGAGTCATTCCCACAATTGCGATGCACGTGCATGTCGCCCGTGTACCAGCCCTGCGGTTCGGGCCGCTGTGGTTTCTTCGATGACTGCGCTTGCACGCCAGTGTAAGTAATAAGAAGCAAGATGAAACAGGAGAATGCAATAATGGATTTCATGTCGATAATATTCTTTTTATTCGTTCGTCTTAAACTTCTCTACCAGTGGCAGCACCATCGCGTCGATCGATTCCTCCGATTCATTGCTCGACACTTTATCCAGCAACCAGTATTCGGTATGCTCGATCATTTCGCCGGGTTCAACCAGTTTATTCGCACTCAAGATTTCAATTTCCAAAAACTGGCCATTAATATATGTCTCGTGATTGCTGCCACCATCAACGTAATCGCCTTTGGGATCGAAGGCAAATTTCTTGATCAATATTTCGTCGTTCAGGCAATAGGCCGTCCATCCCTGTTTGTTGGTGACGCCGATCTTTTGTTCGGATGGATGTGCTGGATCCTGTTTGGCCTGAATGTATTTATTACCCCAGGTCCAGCGAGGATCACTCATCCTTGTGTACTGCCAGAGCGCCATCGTGCGCGCGGGCAACAAGTAGTCATCGCCATCACCCCAGGGTTCCTGCGGGATGATCGCACGGCCATGCTGTGCCATCATCGAAAGGCCCCAGGCGCAGAGTTCAATCGAATGATCATTCATATTGGTAAGACGGTGATTTACCCGAACCTGGTTTTTATCACGCGATAAATGGATTTCGATTTCCTTGATCACGCCAGAAACCGTTTCTTTATCGGAGGTGAGGCGAACAGATAAATCATCGCGCTCATACCTCACCGGATAATTATCGGGATAAAAAGTTCTGGGTATCGCTTCGGGTGCGATCCACAAACGATGACCGCCATAGAGTCGCCATTTCTCGCCGCCAGTCTTGCCCGCATCATCCGGCACGAGATGAAAAAAATTCTGACTACCGATAAATCCAAATCTCAGTATCCTCGGACCGACCTCCGTACTCACCACGAGTTCGCAATCCGCATTAGAAATGCGGATGCAATTCTTCCAGCCACCGAAGTCGATCAACTCAAGCATTCACGCGGTATTTTTTTATGATGTCGGGATTCAGTGAAACACCAAGACCCGGCCTTTGCGGAACTTCAACATATCCGTCCTTCATCACAAAGGGTTCCACTACCAGGTGTTTGCGGAGCGGAGATTCGGTTACCGTGAACTCGAGGAAGGGCGCATTCGGAATCGCCGCCACCATCTGGATCGAGGCGGCCACGAGTATACCAGTTTTAAATGCATGCGGTATGCAGAGAATATTATTGTCGGCAGCGATCGCCGCGATCTTCTTGGCTTCGGTTAATCCGCCGCAGCGCGACATGTCGGGCTGTATCACATCAACATGCGTTTCTTCAACCAATCGTTCGGAAGGCCAGTCTGCCAGTTTCCTCTTCACCGGTGGCGATGCGCATGGTGGTTGAAGCGGCGAGTGTTTTGTAGCCGGCCAGGTCCTCTGCGGGCAGTGGTTCTTCGAGCCAGTAGATGTCGAGTTGTTCCATCGCGCGGGCCACATACATAGCCGATTTCAGCCGATAGCGTTTGCCGATGTCGATCATGATCTCGTTCTTGTCGCCGGCGGCTTTCTTCGCGGCTTTGATCAGCTCAAGGTCTTTCTTTACATCGTAACCCAGAGGACCCCAGCCGAATTTCACTGCGGTGTATCCCTGTTCGAGGTAGGAGTCCACCATCTTCTTTACGCCATCGGTTGTCTCTGGCATCAGGGCGCTGGCATAGGCCCTGGCCTTGTCTGAATAACTTCCACCTAATAATTTATGTACGGGTTTATTAGTGGCCTTGCCCATAATATCCCAGAGTGCCATGTCGATGCCACTCATCACGTGCATGGCGGGGCCGCTGCGGCCATAATAATAAGTCTTGTCCCACATGGCCGTCCAGATCTGTTCGTAATCGAAGGGATCCATGCCGGTGACCACTTCGTTCAATCCATAACAGGTGCCGTGCGACATGTGCGCTTCGACGACAGCCTTGCCCACGAGTGGGGAGGTGTCGGCTTCTCCGTAGCCAGTGATGCCTTCGTCCGTTTCCACGGTGATCACCAGGTCGTCCTGTGTGCCATCGGCAGCTGTAGAGATCTCGGGTAGTTTAAGAATAAGGGCCGATACTTTTGTGATCTTCATCCGTTCAGTTTTTTATTGAATGCAGGGTGGTTGGTTTTGGATTGATTTTTCTCCTCGAGCGAAAATAGTTCAAGAGGCGTTCTTCATATATGGTCACCATCAGTGTGCTGGCGAGGATCAGTCCCCCGCCGATCAGCATGGTCAGTGTGATCTTTTCGTTTAGCAGCCATACTCCCAAAAGCGCGATGAAGAAGGGCAGAAGATAATTGCCCAGCGTGGCTTGCGTGACGTCCATTCTTTTCAGCACCGAGAAGAAGAGGATCATCGAGAGACCGTACACGATCACGCTGAGTTCGAGGATGCCAAATAGTGGCACTGACCCGGAGCTCAGGAATTGTGTCAGGCTGAATGGTTCCATCCAGATCAGGAGCGGGATGCTGAGTATGCTGCCGATAAGTGAACTGTAGACCATGATCTCCAGTTCGGTGTAGCCCTTGTCGACAAGGAGTTTGCAATAGGTGTTGTAGAAGGCGCAGCAGGCAGACGCGAAGAGGAAGATCAGGTTGCCGGCGAGGAACTGTCCCTTGCCAAAGTCGGCCGCACGTAGGTCGGAGACCGAGGTGATCAGCACGCCGATGATCGCGATGAGGAAGCTGATGATCCTGATGGCGTTGAGTTTTTCTTTTAATAAGAAGGCTGCGAATACCGCCACAAGGACAGGAATAGTGAGCGTGATGATGCCCGCGTTCGCCGCCAGTGTGTAGCGTGAGCCGACGGTGTAGGCATATTGCATCACGAAGACGCCGATGATGGCCGGGAGGAGGAAGACTTTGAAATCCCTGAACCGGTACCTGAAACCGACGCCGCGCTTTTTGTTTTCAAAAGCGAGGATGGGGAGGAAAATCAGGGAGCTGAGGATCATCGGTACAAACGCTACTGTCACCGCGCCCATGCTGTCGCCGATTAGTCGGATCACCGGCACCTGGGTGGCCCACATGAAGTTTACGATGATGACCAGGGCCCAATCGATGGTTTTCTGAGATGTATTTGTCTTCGTCAAGGTTGGTATCGGGTGTTAGATCTCGTTATTGTTCTCTGCTTTCATGGTAAATGTAAAACCAGAAGATCGGGGAAATTTATCCGATTCTGGCTAATTACTACCCTATCTTGTACGGGTATATATTATTTTTTGATTAAATTCATTCGAAAAGGATATTAATGAAAGCCGCTTTCAAGCCAGTGCCCAAGGAAAATGCAGCGCTGTTCCGTATCGAAAAGCAGGAAACCGATCAGGAGTTCGACTATCCCTGGCATTATCATCCGGAGTACGAGCTGACTTTCATTTCGAACAGTCATGGTGTGCGCTATGTGGGCAACAACCTCGAGAATTATTTCGATCACGACCTGGTGCTGCTCGGTTCAAATCTACCGCATTGTTGGATCAATTCAGGCGAGGTAAAGTTTTCCAGGGCCATCGTCATTTTCCTGAACGAAGAGTTTATCAACTGGCTCAACCACGGTCAGTTTCCCGAGATCATGGACATGTTCAGGAATTCCGGGAAGGGCATCAAGTTCAGTCAGGAAGTGGCCGCGGAGATGGAGTTACAGCTGAACCAGATCGTGGATGCGCCGCCGTTTGAGAAGTTCATCCTGTTGATGCAGGTGTTGCATTCACTAGCGGGGCAGAAGGATTATCATCTGCTGACGCAGAACGGGTTTAATTATGAACTCAATTACAGCAATAACGAGCGCATCAATTCAGTGTACCAATTTGTGAGTAAGCATTATGGAAGGAAGATTTCCTTGTTTGAGGTGGCAAGCGCGGTAAACATGAGCGAAGAATCCTTCTCGCGTTTTTTCAGTAAGACGATGATGAAGTCGTTTTTTACCTTTTTGAATGAGTACCGGATCAACTGCGCCTGCAAGCTGTTGATCGAGTCGGATAAACCGATCACCGAGATCTGTTACAAGTCGGGTTTTGAGAGCATCCCATTTTTCTACCGGCAGTTCAAGAAATTCAAACTCTGCCAGCCCAAGACCTATCGGCAGAATTATCAGAAGGCGAGTGCCTAAGCTGTGATACGTTAGGACAGCTTATATTATGTATAGCGATTTCAGGACCAGTCAAACCGAACGTCGTTCGTGCGATCAGTATCAAAATCGTACGATTCCTTCTCGCATATTTGCTTCTATTTCACTGAAAATCATCAGATTACCAATCGGCATTTTTTTAGTGGTATTTGGGTATGCTCAAAAACTACTTCAAGATTGCGTTCCGGAATATGGCGCAAAACAAGGTGTATTCGCTCATTAATATCTGTGGATTGGCTACGGGTTTGGCCGTGACCCTTGTCATCGGGTTGTGGGTACAAGGTGAGTTGAGTTTCAACAAGTCGATTGCCAATTATGATCGTGTCGGAGAGATCTGGCAGTTTGTAAGTTTTGATGTCGAGAAGTCAGCGTTTAATGTAATGCCCGTTCCTCTGCGCGAAGACCTGGGCAAAAACTATCCTGAGGTGAAGCTCACCAGCCTGTCGAAAGACAATGTCGTAGTTCTGGCGAAAGGTGACAATAAATTTTCGGTTACTGGTCAATATGTAGAGCCTGAATTTGCGGAGATCATGTCGCTCAGGATGAAGTCGGGCAACAGGGACGGCTTGAAAGACATGCATTCCGTTCTGTTGAGCAGCAGCATGGCAAAGCAGTTGTTTGGGGACAAGGAAGGACTAAACGAGTTGATCCGATTGAACGATACTTCTATTGTAAAAGTTGCCGGCATTTACGAAGACTTTCCCGAGAACAACAGGTTTAAAGAAACAAAGTTTCTTGCACCCTGGTCATTGCTGGAAGCTACCGATGCTGGTGCGCGGTATTCCCGAACCGAGATTGACGATAATAATTACATGGTTTTTGTGCTGTTGAATGAGGGCGCTGACTTTGCCGCGCTTTCTGCGAAGATTAAGAATATCCGGATGAGCAAAGCGGACCCGCCATCCTACAAACCCGAATTCTTTGTCCATCCGATGAGCAAATGGCATCTGTATGGAGAATTCACCAACGGGGTGAATACGGGAGGAATGATTTCCTACGTGTGGCTGTTTGGGATCATTGGCGTCATCGTATTGTTACTGGCTTGCATCAACTTCATGAATTTAAGTACTGCACGTTCGGTGAAGCGGGCAAAGGAAGTAGGCATAAGAAAAACCATTGGGTCCATGCGATTCCAGCTGATTCGTCAGTTTTTTGTAGAGTCTGGTGTCTATGTATTTTTGGCCACGCTGTTCGCATTACTGATTGTTGCATTGAGTCTGCCCTTCTTCAATCATCTGTCAGGTAAGCTGATGAGTATTCCCTGGGCAAACCTTTACTTCTGGGTTTCAATTATAGGTTTTGGGATTTTCACCACATTGGTGGCAGGCTCTTATCCGGCATTTTATCTTTCCGGATTGGTGCCGGTAAAGGTGTTGAAGGGAAACATGAAGGTGGGACGTTTGGCTTCATTACCAAGAAGAGCGCTGGTGGTGTTGCAGTTTACGGTTTCTGTTTTCATGATCATCGGAACGATAGTGGTGTTTCGCCAGGTACAGTATGTGAGGGATCGGCCTTCCGGGTACAGTCGTGAAAAGTTGATGGAAATAAAAGTGACGAACAACACCCTGCGGAACCATTTCGATGCCTTGTACACCGACCTTAAGGCAACTGGCGTGGTGCAGAGTATGGCAACTTCTTCCTGCCCGATTACCATGCAGTATGGCGGCACGACCGACATCAGCTGGACAACAAAAACCCCGGATCAGCATCCGTTGATCATGAGCAATGCGGTGAGTCAGGATTTTGGGAAGACGGTTGGATGGAAGGTTAGATCCGGCAGAGATTTCTCCAGGACATTTATTACGGACTCGTCCGCGATGATATTGAATGCATCTGCTGCGGCGTTGATGGGTTTCAAGGATCCGTTGGGTCAGATGGTGAGGGCGCGAGGTAGACAGTACCAGGTGATCGGTGTCACTGAGGACCTGATCAGGGCCTCCCCGTTTGAGAAAGTACATCCGACATTTTACACCATGAATGCGAATGACGCCAGCGTTATTGATATCAAGCTCAATTCGAAGGTTGGTGCCGGTTCGGCGGTCGATAAAATAAAACAGATCGTCGAACGATATGATCCGTCGACGCCATTTGTGTATCAGTTTGTAAACGACCAATATGCGGCCAAGTTCAACGATGAGCAAAGGATAGGGAATCTTGCGGCAGTCTTCGCGGCGTTGGCAATATTCATTTCCTGTCTGGGTTTATTCGGACTGGCTTCGTTCGTTGCAGAGCAGCGGAACAAGGAGATCGGCATCCGCAAGGCGTTGGGGGCATCCATTCAACAGATGTGGCGGTTGCTGTCGGGAGAGTTTATCATGTTGGTTGGTATTTCGCTGATCATTGCGGCACCGCTTGCTTATATGGCCATGCATAAATGGCTGGCCGGTTACGAGTTCCGGACCCAGATCAGTTGGTGGATCTTCGCGGTTGTAGCTGCGGGGACGATATTGATTACGCTTTGTACCGTCAGTTTCCAGGCGATCAAGGTGGCTTTGGCCAATCCGACGAGGACGCTGAGGACAGAGTGAGGGATATCGCGATACGTTTCAATGTTTTTAGTTCCGCTACGGCCGGTTATGCCAAGTGCCTGAACTGTGTTACTAATATATGAAGAACTGAGACGGTTTGCTCGGAGGATCTACGTCGTCTTCCGGCCGACCAGCCAAAGGGTTTCAATCACCAGACTTCCTCACGCGTGAGTTCGATAAGTCCCTGAATACAAGGAGTTTTCCTGGCTAGCGTTTTGCCACTTGTTCTCTTGCCGGCCCGCCAAAGTTGCGTGGATCAACTCTCTGATTAATCATAGTTTAGAGGGGCAAAGTAGATTTTGATTTTTGCTTAAAAGACTTAATTTTGCCCTCCCTGTTGCAAAACAGGGACATATTCCTCCTTAGCTCAGTTGGTTAGAGCATCTGACTGTTAATCAGAGGGTCGCCCGTTCAAGTCGGGCAGGGGGAGCAGCCACCAGAAAGGGTTTCAAGAGATTGAGACCCTTTTCTTTTTGAGTATTTGCAAACAATCGGAATCTTTTAAAGACTTCAATCATTAATATTGAAGGCTTTGTCTTGATTCATCACATTATTATTCATTTTCTCGGTACAATATATTAACGGATATACTAGTCCATATCCTCAATCATCCTAAACCCCTCTTTATTCACCCATCCTCTTTCCGGAAAACCAGCTGCCCACTCCAGTGGCGTTACATTCTTAGCAATGTGCCATCCCGGTTCTTCCACCCAATCCAAATATTTTCTCAGGTTGACCCTTACCTGCGGATCAGCGCCCAAATCCAACAAACGACGGACCATATAAGCATCCCGCTGTCTGCCGTTAACATAGGCGCAACTTACGATGGCATTAAACAAAGGTGTATGTCCGCCGAAACCTTCTTTGTCTATAATAGCAGCAACATTTACGTCCGCTCCCTGCTCCAATAACCAGTCGAATATTTCCTGTTCGTCGAAATCGATTGACAGGTGCAATAGCGTAGTGCCATCAATTGGTGTAGCCGTGCAAACCTGATATGAAATCGTCTGCGCAACCCAGTTCGGTAGGATATATTTCGCGATAGCTAAATCGCCGGTAGATTAATTCCGGATCATGTTGCAAATGCATTTTGAGCTGCTCCAGATCGCCACAGTGAAAAGCCATCATAGGAGTATCTGCCCAACGATAACCTCTTGCCTGGAAGCGTTTTAAAATCGCATGTTTGCTTTTGGGATGGCGACTATATGTCTCCAACACCAGCCCCAGAGGAGCCAATGGATCACCCTTCTCATTCGTAAATGGAACGCCTGCATCATCCAAAAATCCAAAGCCACGTTCATTGAGTGTTTCACACGATCCCATGATAATTCCAGGTGCTAACTGCGCACCTTGTTCACGTAGCCATTGGGCTGTTTCAATGTCGCCGTGTAACAATGCCCGGTCGAACGCATGTTGAAAATCTTTTGCGCCCAGTGCGGCGATGATCTTGACCATCTCAAACAAGCCCATGGTGGCGGCATGGCTCATGGGTGGACCCCAATTGCCACTACTGACAGGTACATGCAATAAGTTGGGATAAGCGGTGAGCAATTGTGTAACAGCTACCGCATCACTCGCACGAATCGCATGATCGATCAGGTTGCGCCACTGTATTGCCGTTAATGCGCTCTTTGAGTTGTGTCCATGAAGAGAACCCGTATTCCCGCGCGATAACCAATTGTGCGCCGCTTAATTTAAATCGCGTAGCTGATAGCGTCATCATCCGCGGTATGGAACTTGGGATGCCGTTCGTCGAACGCGATCGATCGCATCGATTGATTTTGCTTTACACTGCGTGAGCAGTTCGCGGGCCTGTTGTTTGGGAACATCGAGGTGAGGCTGTGCGGGTAAGCCGCGGGAGACTGTTGACATAACTTTCCTTCTTTTATATGCCCTGTCCGCAAAAAGGCAAGAAGTTAAGTTAATGAATATGTGTTCGTAAACCACTCCGGTAGGCTTAGCCTATTTCCGCGGACGGGATGCTTCCGGAAAGCGGTATGAATCTAATAAATTTTAGGATACAATCCATTCATCGACCGAAAATATTGGATATTGACTACCTACTGTCAATTTCAATTTTGATGTAGTCTGTTGTTCGGCAACAAGTGCATATTGCTTCCCTTTTCCAGCTTTTTTGATTTGTGAAAATTTATGGAAATGTGACGAACGATGAAGTTTATTAATCAGAAGTAATTGTTGAGTAATTCATCTATAATGATTAATGAGTACAGACTGTAAACGTAATATCCGCGAAGAAATCAGGAGAGGTCCTCCATCGAGTTTCCAGTATAGATCAACTGATGTCTTATCGCTTTGGACACGTGACGCTTTGGACCAACGAAAAAGTTTAGTCTTGCAATAAGTTTCCGGACCAGTCCGTTTTGCCATGACCCAAATCGTCGCTTTCCGTCTAATTCTCCTTTTTTTTCTCATAAGATGGGGCAGGGTGTCGAGGCATCTCTATCCAGAAACCTTGAGATCAAGAAATTTAAATGCGAATTTTCAGCTGGCCGGCGCGCTTTATACAATTGTAGCACGGTTTTTGGCCTTGGGGAGATCGTTGAGCAGAATGACCATTTGGGGAGATTACTACACTTTTTGAGCATTAACCTCCACGATTCATTGATAGTCAGCTAGTTCTCTAAATTATTTAAGTCCCTGCAAATCAAAACCAACGTGTTATGCAAAAAATTTCAGGATTATTTGGGTTCCTCACTCTTTTGCTTGCTGCCGTTACACTCGGGTCCTGTCGCAAAGATGTAAAAGAAGAAACCCCACTTTCCACCTACACCGTTTCCTCTAACGACCTGGTCGATTCCAAGGAACTCATCAGCGACTTCGAAAAACAGCCCTGGGACCAGCAATGGAATGAGGTGGCTTGTAGAAACATTTCGCAACAATTCCTGATTGGCAACCGCTCACAGATTCCCGTTCGCCAGGGCAACTGGGCTGGCCGTTTTATCGTAAGGCCCGGCGACCGGGAAGCCAACGGTTCTAGCGGCGAGCGTTGCGAAGTGGCGCATTACTATGACATCCACCACGGCTACACGCAGGAAAAACCTAACGACGATTTTTATTACGGATGGTCCACCTACGTTCCCAGCGGCTGGACAACACCCACAGGCTGGTGCACAATCGCTCAGTGGCATACGAGGGCCGGTACATTTTCACCCGTAGCCGTCTTTATCGGGACCGACAATTCCATCGGCCTTAATATCTACAGCGGTTTGGTGACCTTGCCGGCTACCTGGTATAAAAACTACGCCTACAGAGCCACCTTTCCGCTGGTGAAGAATTTTGCCAAGAATGCATGGCACGATTTCGTCGTTCGCATCAAGTTCACTCCCAACAATACAGGCCTTGTTCAGGTTTGGCACAAGATGCAATGGGAGAAGACTTGGGTGATGGTGATGTCCAAAACAAACATTCCGACAATGCAATTGTACAGGAATCAGGACTGGCCGGCGCTTGACGTCGACAATCACCCCAGGGTACCCGATAACCGCATCCCTTGGGGTCCTTCTTATGTTACGACACAGTCATGGATCAGGCTCGGTTTGTATCGCAACGCCAGTAACTTCACCAATGTGCTCTACCACGACAACTGGGCGCGTGCAAAATGGTGGAGCTCGATTGCCAATAACTTTCAATAGACTGGCAAACTGTTCTTCGAGGCTATGCCTGCTCACTGCTATCGCTATCCGATCGTACCAGATCAAGAATCCTGAGAACAAAACGTTCAGTAGCTCTTACAGGCAAAATCGACTAATTAACGCTCAAGAGATAAAAATTGACCCACTTCTTCGAAGTGGGTTTTTTATTTACAGTATGATTTGCTTCTACCAGTTAAATAAGATTAGACCGGTTAAATAAAGATTAGATTGGGGTAACTCCAATAGATCCATCATGAAATTATCCGCTGTTCTAACTTATACTTGTCTATTCATATTGTCCGCCGGTATTGCTTCCGGGCAAAATAATTCGCTCAATTTTGATGGTGTTGACGACTACATCAAAGTAGCATCTAGCCCCACCCACGATATATCCAATGCAGTTACTATTGAAGCCTGGGTGTATCCAACCAACGATCACTGGGGCAATATCCTGATGAAAGGAAACTACGGCTATGGATTTGCCCTCAGCGGACAAGGAGGGCTCGGCTCCTGCGGAAGCACGAGCAACCTGGTATTCTGGGATCAATCCCAATGCGGAAGTACAATTCGATCCTCACTAACCTATGTGCAGAATACCTGGCAGCACGTAGCGGTGACGGTCCAGGCTGGAGGTCCGCAATTAGTCATTTATTTTTACCTGAATGGAGTAATGGATGGGCCATACAATAGCGGTCAGTCCCTGTCCAATGGCAACATCGATAATGCCATCTATATTGGTACGCAGGGTTTGGGTTTAGGCAATTTCTTTACTGGCAATATGGAGGAACTTCGATTGTGGAATATAGCACGTACCCCAGCGGAAATACTGGCTACGATGAATTCGGAATTGAATCCAGCGGGCCAGACTAACCTGTCCATGTATTATTCATTTAACCAGGGAGTGGGAGGAGCCAATAATTCAACCGAAACAACGGCTATAGACGGATCAGCAAATAATAATACCGGTACGCTCACCAATTTTACATTAAACGGAAGCACCTCTAACTGGGTTGGCGTATCGCCAGCGGTATTACCAGTACGGCTCATATTATTTGACGCAATTTGGAAAGCTGGTAACACCGAATTAACCTGGAGCACGGCCCAGGAACAAAATAGCAGCAGTTTTGAAATTCAGCGCAGCGAGAAAAATGATTTTATTCGCATCGGCAGTATTGCCGCCGCAGGCACTAGTAACGATCGTATCGATTATCATTTTACAGATGTGTCGCCTGTTAGTGGCAATAATTTTTATCGCCTCAAACAAATAGATATTGATGGCAGATTTGAATATTCGCCAATAGTTAAAGTAAATGTTGCATCTGGTAATTACTTGAAATTGCTGGGCAATCCGGTTCAAACTCAATTAAAGACTGTTTTTACCAGTGTAAGCAAGAGTCAAATCAAAATAATTATATCAAACGCATTAGGTGCAATAGTCGTTGAAAGAACCATTGCTGTGCAGGAGGGAAATAATGAAATTATTATTCCGCTAATCGGAATAAACCCAGGCTCATATTACTTGCAGGCATTATCCGGAAGTTGGAAACAAGCATTGAAATTTTCTAAACTATAAATTTATTCGGAAACCTGACATCGGTATCCCCAGCTCCCTCTATCTGCTTTTGGATTTTTACATACCTTTTTGTTTCACTATAGTTCAGTTAATCAACGAGTGCGCCACAAGACAGGTTGACCACTGTTCCCGTCATGGCTCCAGCCCGATCCGAAGCCAGGAAAGCCGCGGTCTCTGCTACCTCGAAGAGAGTCGGCAACCGTTTCAACAACGTGCTTTGGGCCATCGCCGAGCCCGGGAGCCATTTTTCCACCGGCTGGCCGTTGGCAGTTTCCTTATACCACTTGAGCGTTTCAAAGAGTTCCTTCGTGTAGGAACCCGCCGCCGGAGCGTCTGCGATAGCGTGTGGACGCAGGCAAACAACACGGATGTTTTTGGGCGCTAATTCTGCGGCCAGAACCCGTGAGAAAGCCTCCTTACCCGCACAGGTTACGCTGTACCCTAAAGCGCCTGCTGCAGCCATTTTGGAACCCGGCGTGGATAAGGTCAGTATCACACCGGGACGCTTTCCACCCATATGACGTATCACAGATTTGCTCGTAATAAAAAGCGTCCGCAGGAAACCATCGACCGGCTTCATGAAATCTTCCAACGACAGGTCCTCAAGCAAAGTTCCCTGGTCGTGCATGACGCTTACGGCGTTGAGGGCGATGTCGATACCGCCGGTTTTCGCCGCAATTGCGGCGGCATGCTTTTCGACCGCCTGTTGGTCGAAGGCGTCAACTAGTGCGGTTTCGACCGTTCCGCCTGCCGCGGTGATGTCTGCCGCTACAGCATCGAGCTTTGCCTGTGTTAGCCCAGCAATAAACACTCTTGCGCCCTCCCTTGCGAATACACGAGCAACGGCTCCACCGATGGCCCCGCCTCCTCCGTAAATAACTGCGTTCTTATTTTTTAGTAACATACTTGACCTCCTTATTATTTTTTACAAATTCAGACATCAAAGTTATTATCCTGGATAGAAACGTTCAGGTGGTAATTTAGACTTTAATGGGGCTTATTTGGACACGACCAAGTATACTAGTTCCATATGTTAATTCGCCTGTCAATTCGATTTAAGTTTCTCTATATTGTCAACCGCATGATCGCGTAAGTTTGCATTGCTTTAATAAATGCCAGCATGAATAAACCTGACTATATAGCCAGAAAGACTCCTTCCGCCATCACTATTGATGGCGATGTCAATAAAGTACCCTGGCAAAACGCGACCTGGAGCAACCGCTTTGTGGACATGGTAAAGGGTGATCCGGCCATCTATAATACACAAGCCGCAGTGTTATGGACCGACGATTATTTGTACATCGCATTTAAAGCCGAAGAACCTTTTGTGGAGGCGAAACTGGCGGAACGGGATAGTATTATTTTCCTGGAAAATGATCTCGAGCTTTTTATCGATGGCGGCGATTGTTATTACGAACTGGAAGTAAACGCGCTGAATACGGTCTATGAAGTATTTTTTATCTGGCGCGATGCATATACAAAAGACAGCCGTTTTGATATTCCGTTGTTTGACGTACATCACCCACAGGTCTTTACGTTTGGAGGCAACTACGACCGGAGTGGCACTTCATTCTGGAAGGGAACGCATCCCCGCGGTACCCGCTGGGCATTTACCAACTTCGATTTGCCCGGTTTACAAACCGCAACAAAGATTGACGGTACAATTAATGATAATCGTGATATTGATAAAGGCTGGAGCCTTGAAATAGCGATTCCCTGGACCAGTCTTCAGTTGTTGGCGGACGGGAGAAACATACCTCCGGCAAACGGTGATATATGGAAAATATTTCTCGGACGTTTTCAAAGACTACTGCTTAACGGTAATGAAGTAGAACCGCATCCCGCCATGGCATTAAACAGTCACGGTATCTATGATACCCACCTACCGGAAAAATGGAGCAGGATTGAATTTGTTTCGGCGTAATGTAAAGCTGTGCCTTTGTACAATACTCTGCGCAATAGTCTCTCTGGAAGTTCTAAGGATACAAGAAATTAGAATGCAATAGTAGCGTGGGTTTGTGACCATCATTAAAGACTTCCAACAAACGTAAGGTCAAGTCGCAATCGCCCCTTCAGATTGTCGTTTTAGCCCAGCTTGGCCTGACATAGAGCTCGATACATTTGTGAAAAACAATTATGCGAAAGTTGATAATGAAGATGTCGGTCTCGCTCGACGGTTTCGTAGCCGACTCTGATGACAAAAAAGATTGGCTTTTCAAGACTGGGGACGAAGAGTCGTTGGCCTGGAGTGTCGACGAAATCCGGCAGGCAGGGCTGATTATTATGGGTAGGAAATCCTTTGAGACGATGGCCCCTTACTGGCCGACAGCTACCGGGCCTTTTGCCGCACCTATGAACGAGATCCCCAAGGCCATTTTTACAAAGAATGGATTTAGCGGCATCGATTCTCTGATTACTGGGGAGCAGTCGCCCGCCGTGGCTTCCTGGGTCGAAGCACGGGTTTTCGATGGCGATCTTGCTGAAGCGATCAGGGGGCTTAAAGCCGAGTCCGGGAAACCAATTGTAGCACTTGGCGGTGCGGGATTTATGCAGAGCCTTATCGCAACAGGTCTCATTGATGAATACCACCTGGCCATCCATCCTGTCGCATTAGGTTTGGGGCTGCCAATCTTCACCGGTCTCAAAATACCGCTTTACCTGAAGTTGGTGGAGACAAAGGTTTTCCCAAAAGGAATCGTAGCGCAGACTTACCACTTGTAAGCTCATACCTTCGAAAAAGAAATCGACCCAACGCCCATTTTAGGCGTTGAAATATGTTGCAGTTCGCTGTGCTAAAAATTATTAGCTATAGCATTAAAGCTGGTCGCGCGTGCCCAGTTATCGTGAAAGATGACATTGGTAAAGTTGGCATTACCTCTATAGAGCCCGATTCTGCACCATTGTTGTGTCGTGCAATAGCTCAAATCTTTAATGGTTATCAATAAGAATGATTAAACACCGATAAGGTTTGTTTCGCGAACAGGCATCACGGCAGTAAATAGCACAAGCAAAACGCGGGAAGGGGAATTGTAGGAAACCAAGATTGACTAGTAAGTTAGGAAATTTCTTTTCAATATTTTCGAAGGCGCCAGGGACGCAAGGCAATTATATCGTCAGGTCAAACTATTTCATAAAATCACTAATAAGATTCAGCACCTCATCAAAATTTGTTTCAAGTACCCAATGGCTGCCATCAATAATATGAACCTGGGCATCAGGTAGGTCTCTCTTATAACAGACAGCCTCTTCCACATTAAAAAACGGATCATACTTTCCCCAAATGACAAGGGCCCGAGGTTGGTGATCCCGGAAATACTTCTGAAAGACAGGGAACATGTTGATGTGATTCTTATAGTCGCAATTCAGTTCATACTGCATATCAATATTCCCAGGTCTTTTCATAGAGTCCCAGTCAAGCATCCATAATTCAGGACTAATTGTTGATCGCAATCCTTCAGGTAACCCTGCAGTATATTGCTCCTTCACGCCCTCCTCGCTTAAAAATTCGTACAGTTTATTCTTCTTTTCAGGACTAGGGTTTTCCCAATAGTCTTTCATTTCATCCCAGATCCGATAAACACCTTCCTCATAGGCATTACCGTTTTGGACAATAATTCCCTCGATCTTTTCGGGGTGGTTGACGCATAGTCGAAGACCGACAGGAGATCCATAGTCGTGAAGATAGATAGTGAATGACCTTAGGTTTATCGCATCCGTAAACTTGTTTATATATGCTGATATATTACTGAATGAATATTCAAATTCATCTTTAGGCGGAAAAGCGCTGAATCCAAATCCCGGATAATCAGGAGCAACCAGGTGAAGCCTGTCTGATAACGCTGTCATCAAATTCTTAAACATTACTGACGAGGTTGGGAAACCAGGTAAGAGTAATATGGATGGATGCCTTCTATCTCCGGCCTCACGGTAGAAAATATCGATCCCATCAACATTAATTGATCTGTTAAAAATCTGTCTGCTCATGTTGTGAATTAACCAAAAATTGTGCCCCCGCCGTCAATCTACTTCTTGTCAGCTCTCACCAAAAATGAATGGCTGATCATCTAAATTGGATCTTTCTTTTACGTATAAAACCTTTGAATATGACATGTACTCTATATCTTTATCGAGCACTTGTTGCCTGGACGAATACCCATGCCGAACAGCATTCAAAACACGGGAATCCAGAGCCCGACAAAAACGAGGCACATCCGAGAGGCCACACAAGTAGGAAATTAAAAACATCAACATGGGACTATTTTCAGCATTACTGGGAAACGCAGGCGCGGTCAGTCAGGAAGAGTTAACGAAAGATTACGGCAAGCTACTGATCGAAGGCGAGGAGATAGAACTTGGGTTCAAATTGATCCGCGATGTTTTTATTTTCACCACAAAACGGCTTATTCTTGTTGATAAACAAGGGCTGACAGGCAGAAAGACAGAGTACAAATCTATTGCTTATAAAAGCATCTCCCGGTTCAGTATTGAAACAGCGGGAACATTCGAACTAGATGCGGAATTAAAAATTTGGGTCTCAAGCGAACTGGATCCCAGCGTAAAAAAACAGTTCAATAAATCAGTGAACGTTTACGACGTACATAATGTACTGGCAACCTATGTGCTTAAATAACACGCAGAGGGGCTGGGGGGAGACTGTTGCCGAATCGTTCGTTTGAGTATTAATACCGGTTTGAGAACATTAAATCCTTTAAATACTCTTCTCATAAAAACGTTAATTGATTAGTTTGAATTTATTGACAGCACAAAGATGAAAACCATTTCAGGATTTGACCCTAGGTAAGACCGACAACTATGGGGTGACTAGTGGCCGTCCATAAAATATTCATCGACACCATGCTTTAATCTAAATATTACGCTTACTCTCCAGTGTCATTGCCAGGCTTTTTTGTCGCGTTTGATCTTATTTCCTCCGCGTTCAATGCCCTGTTGTACAGTTTCAGTTCGGATATCCTTCCGTGGAAAAAATCCGACTGGCCAAACCCGATCCGGAGTGGCTGCTCAGCATTAACATCGTAACGCGATTGATCGAACCCGTCGGAAGTTTTCACAAGCTCGCCATCGACATACAATTTAAGCTTACCAGACTCCCTGATAGCGGTAATGTGCTTCCATCCGCTTCCAATGTGCTGGTCATACGAAACCATCTTACCGGCTTCCATGCTGAAAACTTTTCCCCTTACATCGGCAGGTGCGTCGAGCGGAGAACTCGTGCAACTGCCGGTACTTGCGAATACCTTCCCGTCAAATACGGTCATACTCGTCACCCTGCTCCATTCATTTAGTTCGTTCCTGGTTGGGTTTCCCCCATTTTCGATTGGGGGAACGGGCGTCCACCCATCTGGCGAATAAAATCGCTTGAGTGAAGTCCAGGTACTATCGCCATCATAGCGGCAGACCTCCGAACGGGGAATCGCCCCACCATACAGTTTGCCGTTGTATACCACGAGTGAATTGACTTCAGTTCCATCCTCACCCACTCTTCCGATATCCTGCCATTGTTCGCCCCCGAGGTATTTCGCCACTTTCGCCCTGGGCCAGGTTCCTACACAAAGCTCTCCGCGGTAAACCGTCATGGAGTGTGCCTGAAGTGTATTTTCGGGCTCGGCGGGAAGTCCCGCATAGGTCCACTGTTTCCCATCAAAATAATGCACACTTTGGAAAGCCACGAATAATTTGTCGCGGTAAACGCGCATACTGTGGGGGAAACATTTCTGGGATCCCTCCTTCGAAAATATCTTCGATGGTTCCCATGTTGTGTCACCCGATTGCGTGTAAACCGCCCAGGTTGCGGGCCCTCCACCCACGTACAGCTTTCCTTTATAGCTGGCGATCGGGTTCAGCGTCTTATCCTCCTGGGCCGGTTCACCATACTCCTCCCATTCGGTTCCTCCCTTATACCGGTAAACCCGCCCCGATTCATAATCCGGATGATCCACCCTTGTCCAATCGTATGTTCCTGTTACCGCATACAGGTCTCCGTTATGAACAATGAGCGGCCCCACGCCAGGAGTGCGTCTATTGCCAACTCTACCGCAATCTGCCCATTTCTGTCCGCCATCGTACCGGTAAACATGCGCCCAGTCTTTCTCATTCTGACCATTCATAGTGGCAGCATAAAGCTTGCCTTTGTACACAGTCAGCGAATTGCTCACGTAATTGCTCGTAGCGTTCGGGCGACCGCAGTCCCGCCACTCTTCTTTTGTTGCATTGTCGATCCCGAAATAAAGCATCTGATCGGCGCTCTGACTAACGTACCCGCCGGCGCTTGAATTGACCGACAGGGTTATGCCTTTTCGCCTGACCGGATCGTACATGTCAAGAATATCTCCCACGATATCTCCCGAAGCGCTATCTGCGTTTATCCATGCACTGATGGTGAAATCCCCCGTGCCAAATTTCAGCGATGGGCTTGCGGGCACTTCAATAAAGGCCCCGGTGCCATTAAACTTGCCGCTATCGAGTTGTACGTCATGATTGATCCCATGGTTATTGTTCCCCGAGTAATCTTTGCTATCGCCCGCGAACTTCCAGTAGCCCGCCAGGCCTTGCTCCTTTTTCTCCTGAGCGCAGGCTACAATAAACAAACCACACAACAGTACTACGAACGGTTTGCATTGATATTTTTTCATTTGGTGTATATTTTTTTAGATGCGCTAAGCCAGATTGACCAGAGAGAAGATTGAACGAGTTTCTTAATCATCTCCCTTCCCCAAATAGGAAGCGAAACGCCATCTTTTTTCTTTCCTTTTTGATTACGATTTCGGTGCCCTTCCCAGGCGAACTTCTTATGTGACAATTAAACCCTATCTCGGCGGCTCGCATTTCAATGTTGACTAGCCCATTTCCCCGCTGTGATTTGGATTGATCGAAGCCGACGCCATCGTCAACCACTCTAACACTAAGAAACTTCTTGTCTCCCGTTAACTGAACAGTTATTTTTTTGCACCCGGAGTACTTGATACTGTTGTTTATTGCTTCTTTCACAATCATGTAGATATTCCGTTTCTCCTCTTTCGTCATAGTGTAGTCAGCGCTGTGGGGATCCAGTGTTTCTTCATAAGAGATTCCATTCGCCTCGCATAGTGGCCTGGAAAATTGACCAATTCTTTGGAAAAGACTTCTTATGTCATCATTTTTGTTGTCCAGAATCCAAATAATATCCCGAATTCCTGAAATTGCATCTTGTGTGCCATCCTTTATCCTTAAGAGGTATGTTTGGCTTGTTTGCAGATCCAGCATTGCCAGATTAGCGTAAACTTTTACACCGTTTAGCGTACTTCCGAGATCATCGTGGAGGTCCCGGGCTATTTTTCTCCGTATTGATTCTTCTCGTTTAAACTGTCCGATCCTGTAGAGGTACGCGAGATAAAACAAAGAAATGAATAGCACAATGATGATAAGCTTAAACAATGCCGTCTGGTACCACTTTGGCCTGTAGTTTAATGTTAGCGTGATAGGCTCACTCCATTTTTCTTCTTCATTGGCTACTTTTAATTGCAAGTGGTAAACATCGGGAGGTAATCCAACAAGTTGGATGGAGTTATCGTTACCATTGTCTATCCAATCGGGGCTCTGCTCAAGTATTCGATAAGCAAATTGGATTCGCTTTGAATTTTTGTACCCGAGCGCTGTAAAGGTTATCTCGGTCTGAACGACATCATTTGGAATATCTACATCCTGGATTCTGAGGTTGCTTGTGTCGAATTGGCCTTTTTCGGTCTTAATCTCAATTCGCGTAAAATAGGGAACTGGCGTCGGTGTGCTCGCCACAAGATTTGTCGGATTTATTACTGTGAATCCTCCCAACCCACCAACATATATCTTTCCGTTTCTTTGAATTCCGCTAGCTTCTTCAAATGCATTGGAGTGAAGGCCATCGTTTGCATAGTAGGTTCGGATCTTGTCCTTATCGAGATCAATATAAGAAAGGCCATTATTTGATGTGGCCAGCAGAAAATGTTCATTGACGATGAAAGTTTGATAGACACCGTCGTTTGACAGTCCATCCTTTGTGGTATAAACTTTTTCAACATTTAAAGCAGAGTCAAGACGGATGATTCCAAAACTATAGGAAGCTATATAAAAATGCCCTTTCCACTCGCACATATCAAAGAACAACTTGTATGGCAAGTCACCATTCGGTTCCTTAAGGACAACTTCCCGGCGAGTTTTCAGGTCTGCACCAAGGATAGTGATGACATTGTCCGAGAGAACCCAAATGTTTCCATCGTGATCAAGAAATAAATTGTTGACTATGTTCGACGGAAGCGCAAGTGGAGTGCTATGCACATCAAAAACTAAAATCTTCCGCCGAACATTATTCCATACGAGAATGCCCTTGCTGTTTTCCGTCGCTAAGAGTGTAATGGAATCGTTGAGCACCAAGATGCTGTTAAAGGAGTAAGAAGAATAGCGGCCAAATTCAGGATATCGCTCAGCTATTGGGGTGACCGAACCTTTGTCGTAGACGAAAAGACCATCTGGTCTGGAAACGTAAATGACATTGTATCTATCCTGAAAAATGAAATGATATGAATGAGAGGGATCCCTGAGACTGAATTTTCCATTGGATTTTTCGATCTCAACAAGACCATTGGCCAGGCCGACGAGGATGTTGTCGTTGTTAATTGGTGCAACAAAAAGAACATGATCCAGTTTTATGTTTGACTGAAGGTCATAACTGCAAGGGAGGAATGCCTTTTCGCCAGGAAAGATTAAACCCAGACCTTCATCACAAGCCAGCCAGATATTATTGTGCTCGTCAAAATACAGACGATAAATCGAGTTCAGCCAATTGCTCTCCGACCCCGTGGCGAATTCTTCCAACACTTTGAATCGAGAGAAATCAGACTTTAAGGTATAGAGGTGCTCATTGCCAGCCACCAGTATGTCGCCGTCTGGTCCGAATACCGCGCAGGAGATGTTTGCATTGTCCATCTTCGAAAGCGTTGGCAACGGATGGTTTTCAACGGTCAGATCGTAGTTATCAGAAAATTCTATTTTCTTTAATCCGTGACTGGTAGCAACAAGCGCAATCCCTCCCTTTATTTCAATATCGTTGAAAAACTGCACCTCATTCATTGGCTGCCGATACTCAAAATCAGACAACAGAATTTGGGCCTTTGTAACCTTAGACTCGCCGTCATAGATGACAATGCCATAGCCCTCATAACAAACCCATATGTTTTCGAGGTAGTCTTTCTCAATCGAATTGACAGAGAAGTCTGTGATTACCTGGCGTTTGTTCGGTAATGGAGGCCCTGGTTCAAAACGCCCGTTTTCAACATCAAAAATTCTCGTTCCAGTTGTGGTACCAATCCACAATTTGTTTTTAGCTTTGAGCATTGACTGATTCCAGTCTTCGTATCCGAGACCCGGCACAGTTACAGTCTGAAGCACATCGCCAGTAAGTGTGCTGATTCGATTAATCCCGCCCTGTGTCGCAATTGACCATAGAGAGTTGCTCGCCGAGTCTTCTACAAGTTCGCGCACGTCAGCACCACTGATTCGGTGTTTTGCCGGTGCGTTGCGAGTATAATTGGAAAATTCCCGCCCATCAAAACGACTAATTCCATCTTGTGACGCTATCCATACAAATCCCCATTTATCCTGAATGATCTTCCGGATATTGTAACTGGGGAGTCCGTCCTTCTGTGTAAATTTTCGAATAACAATTGAATCGTTCAGTTGACCAAGACCTTCAATGGCAGGCAGCAGAACTAACCCCAAAAACCATAAGATATGTCCAAAATTCAAAAGAAATGGTTGATTGTCTTCCTAATATATGCAGATTTCAGAACAACTAAAGAAGATGATGCTGAAACCATTACGTTGACAAAAGACATGAAGTATTCTTTGAACTTAATGTTCGAAAGCATTATGGAAGTAAGGCTAAACCCAGACCGGGCGAGGCTGCTCGTAATTTTGAATGGTATAAATTATCGGGAGAAGCCTGGTGATAAAGTCGTTACAGCCAATAAAACAATGCTTTTTACCATCGCTAATGATAATGTCGCTGGTGACAATGAGATTCTTAAAGCGAAGGTTATAGACATTCACGTTAAACGCGGCGACAATGGTGTGGCGGAAAATCCGCTTCAAACCCCTGAGGTCTTGAAAAAAATATTACGCAAACACGTTATGCCCCATGCAAATGAGGAAGTAATGTTGATTACCTGGGATCACGGATCGGCGTTTGGTATATTCCGTGACACTGCAGATGAAAGCAAGATAAGAACACCAATAACGGAAAATTTCGATGGCCTTCCATACCTCCAGCTTTTCTGGACGAAATTAGAGACGGACAATACAGATCTCGCTGACTTTATAAAAAAACGCACACAAAATGCGCAACAATATTCCATTGAGGAAAAGTCAGCAGTCTATCAAATTCGTAATCATGCATTTAATTCTACAGATTCTGAGAAACTTTCTGACGAAAAGAGACCCGATACCATATTGAGGAACTTACAACTTGTGAATCAAAACAGGGCGGATCAGTCAGGACGGTTATCGTCTGGGCTCAGCAAATTATCCTCAGCCAAACCAGATATTAACTTTCGGGGCCCAACCGACATCGTTGTGGAATTGGAGCAAGTTGGTGTAAGGGAAATCCTGCGTAACGATGAACTTTCCGAAGTGATCAAGCATTGGATGAACGGTAAGCATGTCAGCGTGTTGTTGATGATGAATTGTTGGATGATGAACCTTCATACCATGTTCGCCCTTCGAGATTGTGTTGATTACCTCGTGGCGCCAGTTGGAGATATCAGCTATCCAGGTTATAATTATCGGGAAATTTTGGAATTTATCTACCGGAATAAGCGCGCAGGAAATTTCGCGGAAGCTATTGCAAAAAAATGTGTCCGCAAAACTGTCAATAAAAGGGCGAGGAAAAGAGCCGAAAAGTTTTGGGACGATAATGTAAATTTTATTGACACCTGGAAAATCGCTGCCGTGGACTTACAGAAGAAATATAATGGGGAGAGAATTATCGATAGGCACCTATCGAAATTAAAAACAGTTATACAAGAGTTGCAGGAGACGGCGAAGAATTCGGAAAAAGCAGTTCAGTTCTTTAAACACCTCAGATTATTCAGCTTTGATTTCACACACGAAGTGAGTATTATGGTTGACATCATCAATTGGTTGGACTGTATCGATTTGATAGAAATTATCCGTCCGCAAGGTCAGCCGTACAAAGTAAGCCAGGCCGTGGCCCTCGCAACCCGTTCTTTGATAAATGAAGTTAAACGTGGCAGTGTCGATACCTCTATCGTGTTATGCATGTCGAAGGGCCGAAAACTGTACAACGACAATCAGCCCTGGATCGCCATGCCCACAACTGCCTATACGATATTCTTCCCACAGTTCCCATGTACAAACAAGAATGTGCAGGACAACGTGCGGAATGATTCTCTACTGCAGACTGGTCTTGCCGAATGGCGTGAATTCATCGACACAATTTATCCTGACAACGGATACTTTCACTGACTCACCGGTTAGGTGCAAGCGGACCACCACTCCGTTTCTTTCTGCCGGCGGTTTTTACGTCGAACTCTGAATTTTCGGTGGAGAGTCGCACTGTAGCCCTGTCGTCATTATTAGGGTCAGCAGGATCCACGTCGATCAGCATTACCAGAGAGGTAAATGGTCCATTTTGGATACTTGGCCTGTCAAGCTCAAATTGCGCATAGGGGTCAAAATCAACGGTATTTGGACCGGCCACCACCGAATCACTCTTTGTGATTTTAATTTTCAAAATTAATTCTATGTGATTTGGCTGATTCTTGAACGATATTTCCGTATTTGAGCTATCGATGGACAATTCTGCGGGATCTCGTATCGCAAAGGTTCCTGCTGGAATTACAGATAAGGCGGGCATAGCGTTTAGTATTTAGTGTTTGAGTTAATATTGATTTACATAAGTGATTTTGTTCCTGATCGCGTAAAGGACCAGTCCTATTCGACTCCGGACATTCAACTTTTCAAATAACAGTTCCCGATAGCCGTCGATAGTACGGGGGCTTAACTTCATTTCACGCGCAATTTCCTTGTATGTCAGTTCGGTACTAGCCCATTTCAGGAATTCTAATTCTCTGTCGCTTAAATGATCTGTTTGTTGATTCATACCCGGTTGGCTGACGGCGTGGATCAATGAACCTGTTACAATTTCAGAATAATGGAAACCCTTAGTTAATAGGTTATTGATTGCCCTATTCAATTCTGGTGTATCAGATTCCTTTAAAATGTACCCCCGGGCACCGCTCCTTATCATTCTGATGATCGCGATTTCATCATCATACATGCTTAATGCCAACACTTTTATCTCCGGATGGTGTTCCTTCAGCCAGACGGTTGTCTCAAAACCATCCAAAGTAGGCATATTAATATCCATGAGAACGAGATCGGGCAGGTCTGATTCGTCGAGTTGATCAATAAACTCTTTCCCATTTCCCGCTTCGAATAACACTGTATAGCCGAGCTTCCTTATCAACTCTGCCAGTCCGTTTCGCAACACGACATGGTCATCTACGATTACGATCTTAATACCTTGAGCCATATGATTTCCTTTAGGGCTGTAATAGATACGGGATGAAGAATTGCCAGGGTGCAAGAAGACATAATAAATTTATACATCTTTAGCTAAAATTCAACATCCTGTTGCTGTCACTCAAAGATTGTAATCATTGAAGGGTTCGACCGGGGTATTATTAATCAATTTTCCGGGAAAAATACCCGTGGAAAATTCGCAAACGCCAAATAAGAATCCCAATATCAGTTCATGCCTGTATTAGATCCGGTTAGCGTAAAGCACCCCCTAAACCGATCCCGCGCCTCAGTGATTCAACATCAATGTGGAAGACCTGACCCTCCTTTCAATCCCTTCATTTAGAGCCGGTTGCCTGCTGAATTTCAGTCTATCTCTACATACTAATAGTGACCCAAAAGCGTTTGTAAGCGTGGTTTTTGGATGAAAATCATTCGTCCGTCGCCATAATCAACCTATCCTATGAAGAATCTTACCTCCGCACTCTGCGGACTGCTATTACTTCTTGCCTCAGCCGGCAATGCGGCTCCTATAGATAATCCTGTCCCCGACACATGTGGACGAACAGGTGGTTCTTTTTCTTTCAGACTTACCGATACCTGTGCCACTTATCAGTTCACCGACCTCGGCGTCTATCCTTGTGGTACCGAAGGTTTTTCCTGGACATGGACCTTCGGCGACGGCGGAATCAGTCACGAACAAAATCCAACGCATGTATACGACGGGGGAGGCTATCACGCCACCCTCGATGTGTATAAGAATGGAGTACCAGTTTTTTACAGCGGTATACTGGCAGAGTTTACCATTAGGAACGTCTCCACCGTTAATCTTGGGCCTGATCAGACCATCTGCGATTCGGTGCGATTTACAGCCGGAGACAATAACCACCAATATCAGTGGAACACCGGTGAAACCACCAGATCTATTCGCGTTGAAGAAAGCGGCACCTATTCGGTGAGAGTCAATCTTCCCAACAGCTGCTTTGCATACGATACCATTAATATTGTAAAATCTCCGGCGCTGATCCCAGTGATCGGCCATAAAATTGTTCCCGGCTGTTCATCTGTCGATGTGCTGTTTGTTGATAGCTCAAAGAGCTGCAATTCGTCGATAGTAGATCGCACCTGGGATTTCGGCGATGGTCAGAGCAGCAATGATGGTATAGTTACTCATACGTACATCGCAAACGGAACCTATAATGTGCTTCTGATTGTTAGAGATGAATATGGAGTGGAGGACTCAACAGAAAAATCTGTGGTAATTCAGACCCTGGAGGTACCTTCCGTCTATCTCGGTCCGGATACCAGCTATTGCAGCGCCCAATCGGTTACACTCAATGCCGGTAATCCGGGAAGCACTTATTCATGGAGCACCGGTGCAAACTCACAAACCATCAGTGTCCATGCCACAGATGACTATTTCGTGGATGTGACGAATGCCCATGGTTGTAGTACAACCGACAGTATTCATCTCATTATTCCAGCCGACACCCTTTTCAAACTTGATCTGGGGCCCGACAAAATTTCATGTGAAAGTACCTTGCCCCAATACCAGCTTGACGCGGGTAATCCTGGGATGAACTATATATGGACAACACCTATAGGCACCCATCCAACAACGCAGACACTGACCACTAATAATGCAGGGATTTACCGGGTATCCGTGACTGATAGTTTGGGATGTCGTCAATATGACTCGATAAAGATTGCCCAATCCTCTCCGGTAATAATTGCCCGATGGCAGGAAACTTATTTGCCGACCTGTGGAGATATGCAATTCACCGACAATTCTGCCTATAACTGCGGAACAGAAGGGGTGACCTGGCTTTGGCAATTTGGCGACGGAGATTCCAGCCATCTGCAGAATCCTGTTCACCACTTTACACAAGGAGGACAACTTTATACGCAACTGACCATCAGAAAAGGTGGACAGGAGTGGCATCAGGGTGGCGTGTTGAGAGAAATTGGCTTTAGCCCTCCTGTTGTCCAACCGCTGATTGATCGCACATTCTGCGAATCCACACAACTGGTAGCGGGCAGTAACAGTCAGCAATATCTCTGGAGTACCGGAGATACAACTAACACCCTTACCGTAAACCAGAGTGGAACTTATTCTGTGAGGGTCAATCTGCGTAACCCTTACGGCACCAACTGCTATATCTATGATACAGCCATCCTGACAAAAACTAATTCACTCATCCCGGTCATCAAGGATTCTATCATGCCGGGTTGTTCATCAACAAGTGTAATACTTGTAGATAGCTCGAGCAGCTGTAGTGCCTCTATTACCAGCCGGACCTGGGATTTTGGCGATGGCGAAAACAGCACTGAGCCAATAATTACGCATACCTATGCCGGAAGTGGTACATATATCATCAGGCTTACCATTCGCGATGCCGAAGGCAATGAAGCCGCCACTGAAAAAACCGTGGTATTAACAAACCTTGAAAAACCACAGGTTGATCTCGGACGCGATACCAGCTACTGCAGCGCCCAATCGGTTACGCTCAATGCCGGCAATCCGGGAAGCACTTACCTATGGAGCAGTGGTTCCACTTCACAGACCATCAACGTTAATTCAACACATGATTATTCGGTGACAGTGACGAATGCTCATGGTTGCAGCACCACCGATAGTATCCACCTCAATATTTCAGCCGACACGTTATTCAGTGTTGATCTCGGACCAGACAAGGTCACCTGCGAAGGCAGCTTGCCTCAATATCAGCTTGACGCGGGTAATCCCGGACTCAGTTATGTGTGGACGACACCCGCGGGCGCTCATCAAACCACGCAGACACTGACCACTACCAATGCGGGAATCTATAGTGTAGCCGTCACCGATGGCGGCGGATGCCGCCAGTATGACTCAATAAAGGTATTTACATCTTCGCCTGTAATTATCGGGAACTGGAATGAAAGCTCCCTGCTGACCTGTGGAGATATCCAGTTCACTGACAATTCTGTTTATAACTGCGGAAAAGAAGGCGTGACCTGGCTTTGGGTATTTGGTGACGGGGACTCCAGCAACCTGCAGAACCCTGTTCACCACTTTGCACAACCCGGACAATATCGTACCGAAATGACCATCAGAAAAGGAGAGCAAGAGTGGTACAATGGCGGTTTGTTAAGAGAAATTCCCGTTTCATTCACCAGTTGTGCAACCGCTGAATGACCGCTCATTCTGCGGCTCCACAGAACTCGTGGCGGGCAATAGCAATCAACAATATCTTTGGAGTACCGGTGATACCACGAATGCGCTCACCGTCAACGAGAGCGGAACCTATTCGGTAAGAGTCAATCGGCGCAGCGAATACGGTTTCATGTGTTATATCTATGACACAGCCATCCTGACAAAAACCAATTCACTCAACCCGGTCATCACAGATTCCATCATCCCGGGTTGTTCATCAACAAGCGTAAAGCTTGCAGACAGTTCGACCAACTGCAGTGCTCCTATCGCCAGCCGGACCTGGGATTTCGGCGATGGTCAGAGCAGTACTGACGCAGTGGTTACACATGTCTACGGCGCAAGCGGCACCTATACCATTAAGCTTACCGTACGCGATGCCGACGGCCATGAAGCGACCACAGAAAAGGTTGTGGCGATAAACAACACGGTGGCCGAAAAACCGTGGATCACCAAAACCGATACAGTCCTCATGGCCTCAGAAGGCGAAACCTATAAATGGATGCTCAATGGTGAAGTCGTCGCGGGTGCAGAAACTCAATATTTTATTCCGCAACAGGCAGGATACTATCAGGTGAAAATAACAAACCATTCCGGATGTCAGGCGGTTTCAGATTCGATTTTCTCTATGTCATCCCGAGCACGCGGTCCGAACAATTTTGTGCTGAGGGCGACACCGAATCCGTTCAGGGGAGCGATTACTGTGTTTCTTTCAGAAGTGCCCCAGCGGCCGGCCAATGTTGAAATTCTCGACGGCCGTGGACGCCGTATGTTCACGACTACGATGCGCAATAATGTAAGTACGATCTATCCCGCAGGGCTCAAGCAGGGATTCTACGTACTGAAGGCCATTGTCAACGGGAAGACTGTATCGATACCGATAATCGTGAGGTAAAAGTACAATTGGCTGACGGACGGTGCCCGTTCAAATTGGCCGAGTCAGGGAAAGCGATCGTGGCACTTGGCGGTGCGGGATAGCCCAGTGATCGGCAGGCTGGGTAATCAGTTATTCCTATTAAAATGTAACTTTCAAGATGAAGTATCTATTTGTCTTAGCCATGTTCTTTTCCCTAAAAGCGACAGCACAAAATCAGATGGTGCGGCTCGCTAAACTGGAGATAGATTCAGCATTACTTGGCCGTTATAAAAGCTTTCTGAAGGAGGAAATTGAAACCTCTATGAAAGTTGAGGCGGGGGTACTTACGCTATACGCTGTCTTTGAAAAGGAGCGACCAAATCGATTAACAATACTCGAGATATATGCCGATTCCAGTGCTTATCGATCGCACATAAAGACTCCCCACTTCCTGAAGTATAAAAATGGAACCGCAGACATGGTCAAATCTCTTGAATTAGTGGAGGGCGACCCACTTATCTCAGATATGAAAATTAAGTAACTAAATTTTCAAACCGAGGCAACCGAAAAATGCTATAACTATTGTGGATAGAATTAACCTGGTTTTAAGGCAAAGGATAAGTTGGCCGAAACAGATGCAACATTCTGTGTATCAATATTGTTGAATATAGTCACATCGTGTTCTTAAATTATTTTATGAAAGTATCTTAACTTGATAAAGCTTCATATATAACAAGCAGATTTTCATCTTATTTCCTGGAATGCATCTCCTTTTGAATTCATGCCTACTGCAGATATTTTAGACGATGGCTTTAAGCACCGACGTTACAGGGATATTCCGTTGTTCCTGGTGTTGGTTCCTGTGATCAACGCGCTAAACTATTACCTTACTTATCCTTCTATTAAGTTCACCCGTTACACGCTTATCACATTTGTCATTGATACGTTTACGGGATATTTATTCTGGTTTGGAATACGTTTGATTATCATCTATTTAGATAAGAAATATCCATATGGAAGCAAACCCCTGAGACGAGTACTGGTGCAGCTTCTTATCACGACAGTCTGCGGGTTGCTAATCATCATACTTGTGACGGAAGGTGTTAACCGGATGCTCGCAGATCACCCGGTGCCGACGAGTTTTTACCTATTCGACATATTCATATTTGCCATCTGGATCTTTGTGATCAACGGAATTTATATCGGACTTCATTATTATGGTGAGTGGAACGACTCGGAGTCGCTGCGTAAAAAAGAAAAGGAAATTCGAAAAGAAGGTTTCATCGTAAACCAGGGTAAACAGAACCTCTCAATCCCTTTTGATGAAATATCGTGTTTGTACGTTGATGCTGAATACGTTGTATTGCTTTCCACCACCGCTAAAAAATATTTCATAAGCCAGTCGCTGGACAACTGCGAAGAACTCCTTCCCGCTGAATGGTTCTTTCGCCTGAACAGGCAGTTCATATTTCAGCGGAAGGCCATCAGGGGCTATACCCGCATTGAAAATGGAAAGTTGAATGTGCTCACCAATGAATTTCCCAACATTCCTGCAACCATACAAGTAAGCCGAATAAAAGCTGGCGCATTTAGAACCTGGTTCAGGCAGGAATAAGCTATCATTTTAGGATGCCATTCAGTGCACTTGACGGAGAAGTCATCTGAATGCCTGGAGATTGCCTGCATTTCAGGGTGAAATCAGGTACATCTCACGGAACTCGCGCCCTAAAACCTCTATTCAGCGTCCGTTTCAGGTTTTCTTTGCGGAAACAAAAATTAAAATGAAACAGACAATTATTCTCGCGATTCTTTTAACCGGATGCGTTTTCAATTCAATTGGGCAAACTGGAAATTCATCAAAGACGTTAAGCACACCGGCGCTTAACACCGATTATTCAAAGGCAGAAGCACTGCAGGCAGCAATGGATAAATATACCGCCCAGGGCCTTCCCGGCGTTTCCCTGGCCATTTTTACAGAAAAGGAAGGCTGGTGGGCAGGTGCATCCGGCTATTCGAATATTGAAAAGAAAACGGCTATGCAGACTACTCACCTCCAGTATACGCAAAGTGTCACAAAAACGTATATGGCAGTCGCCGTGCTCAAATTGCGTGAAAAAGGACTGATCGACCTTGACGCCAGTATCACGAATTATTTGTCAGCCCGACATTCCAGCTATATTCCCGATGCCAGGAAAGTGACCATCAGGATGCTGCTCAATCATACCTCAGGCCTGCCTGAATATTCAACTCAGCCATCTTTCACCTCGGATATAATCGAGCATCCGCTGCACAACTTCACCCGGGAAGATTGTTTGAAATCAATCGCAAATGAACCTTTACAGTTCGAGCCCGGGAGTAAATACAGGTACACCAACACGAATTACATGCTGCTTTCAATAATTGTCGATGGAATAACAGGCGATCATGCGGCCTACATCACTAAACATATCTTCACACCATTGGGATTAAAAAATTCGTTTTATGCCAATGATCACCGGTACCTCAAAAATCTTAATGTGACCGACTCGTATTGGGACGTTCTGAATACGGGACGGCCTGCTAATGTAACAGCGTTTCAGACGACGAATGTATCAAGTCTTAAAGGCGATGATGGCATCGTATGTACACCCGCTGATGCCACCGCTTTTCTAAAAGGATTATTCGAAGGAAAAATATTATCCGACTCATCCATGAAAGAAATGATGCACTTCGTAAAAGATGAGAACGGCCAGCCACGATACGGAATGGGCATGTTTCATTTTGACCTGGGAGGAATCAAGGCTTACGGTCATGGCGGCGGCGGTGTCGGGGCAGGTTGTGTGCTAATGTATATTCCGCAGGTAAAAACTTATTTGTTTTTCGCGACAAACCTTGGCGTGTTGGTAGAAGGTGATTTGGCAAAAAAAGCAGAAGCATTGAAAGGCGAGCTTTTCGGAGTGATCATGCAATAACGGCATAAGTACAGTAACACTAAATAAATAGCCTGGGCGGATAATGGGTTCGCCGAAATATCCTAATACATTTCGTGAAGAAACGTAATGTACCCTTAACCAGATAGTATCAAGGATTGAATCAACCCGTTAATAGAATGCTTAGCCTATCCGACAATCGACAGTCAAAGCTCCTCCAATACCCCGAAAGAAATTGGTTCTGTACTGTCGATTGCTTTCGTTCGGGAAAAATTCATCTTTCCCACTCATTTCATAAATGGGAATGATAGCTTCCAATCCGATCCTTAATCTGCCGACTTGTTTTTTCAATCCCAGATTTCCTAAGACAGAAACTGCAAAATGCCTGGTTTTCGACGTTTCATGGAAATCATCCCTGCGACTATTGAGCAATGGAAGTCTGTGGAAATATGAAAGTCCCGGCATAGAATATTTTTGTCGATAGGTAAAGTAATTGACTATGTTTCCTCCGTAGGTAAACTGAAACCCTCGATCCAGGATCTTAGCCTTTTCAAAGCCAAGTGTAACAGGAATACAAAAATATGAGTAGGAATCAGTGTGCAGGTAAACGTCCTCCATAACGATTTGTGCAGTGCCTCGTTGCTTATCGAATTGCGTTGCCGAATATCCTATGGCTGTTCTAAGGAATTGATTCTTGCCTATGTTCCAGAGGTAACCCAAATCCAGTCCGGTCACTGAGTTGTTGAATTGACCTTTTTTCTTTTCTGCGTTAGCTTCATAAAGAAAAGCTGCGTAACTGCTAAATTTAGCTGATGCCTTGAGTTCAATCCGGCTGGATTGCTGCGAAAAGCTAATGGATGAGAAAGTTTGTAAGAGAAATAAACAGGGAACTAGCTTTTTCACGGCGGGTAAGAATATAATCCGAAAGGTTTCAAAACCAAGATACTCATTAGTTTTTAGAATTTCAGATGCTTCTTGTTTTCGCTGGACAGCAACCCTGCCCTGTTTTCCAGTGCTTTAAAAACAGACAAATTCGCATTTGGATTTCATGGTATTTATTAACTTAGAGACAGATACGGTTTGAAGTTTGTCTGCATCCCTTGTTTAACTCCTTCTTGTTTTTGTCGACCCGAATCACTCCATTCAATAAATTTTTTTTATGAGTATTTATCTTGACACGATCCTTTCGCTTGTGTTTATTTTTTTCATTTTCAGTATCATCGCCTATATTTTTCAGGAGATCATAGCCGTGAATCTGGAATACCGGGGCCGGCTTCTGTGGAAATCAATTGCTCAATTGCTGGATGGATTCCGTCAGGAAGGAAAGAATCTTGGTAAAAACAAGCTAAAGACAGGCCAGGCTACAAATACCGACGCCCTGTTCAGTCACCCGCAGATATTTACTTTGCGAAAAACACCCAACAGTTATCCTTCATATATTCCTTCCGCCAATTTTGCGCTGGCAGTTATGGACCTTGTAGGCAAAAGGGTGCCGGCCGACAAAAAGACAACAGATCTTTTTTCTAATATCAAATTAGCCTTAGACCTCAATACAGATAAATCTAAAGAGATATTTATTGTACTGGAAAACCTGGTAGCAACGTCTGCAAACATTAGAGAGTTACAGTATAAGATTGAGGCGTGGTTTAATGACTATATGCAGCGTGTTACTGGTTGGTACAAATCTAATACTGTCACTACACTCCGGCTAATCGCTGTTGCAGTTACCATTTTCTTTAATATCAATGTCATTAAACTCACCCATGAAATTTTTACGAATTCGCAATTGCGCGGGGTGGTTGCGACCGCTGCGATGAATACACAGGCGAATCAGGAATTGATGGATACTTATCTTGGCCAGGAACGAAGC
Source organism: uncultured Chitinophagaceae bacterium (assembly GCA_963808065.1). Lineage (GTDB taxonomy): Bacteria > Bacteroidota > Bacteroidia > Chitinophagales > Chitinophagaceae > Flavitalea. The sequence continues at coordinate 520,051 of CAWEEK010000001.1, read as the reverse complement.
GCAGCGCTCGATTCAATAAAAAATGTTTTCGGGGGTAGGCTTGCCAGCGCCAAAAATGCCCAGGATAGCTTAGATATACAGAAACAAATGGCCGACGAACAGGCAACAGCTATTAAGTTGTACAATAAAAAAAGTCTCGAAAACATTGATTCGTTGTACCAGAAAGTAAATGTAGCGGGCATTCCGCTCGGCTGGAACCGCGGCGTTTTGAACACCCTTCTTGGAAGAGACAGTTCCGGTAATTATTCTGTGCGTGATAGTGTCTTTAATATTCTCTGGTTGCTGTTGGGTTGGGCCATCGCTGCAGGTTGTATATCCATGGGGGCTCCGTTTTGGTTTGATATACTTGCAAAACTGGTAAATGTAAGAAGGGCAGGACTTGTGCCGGGAAAGAAGGACCCGAAATAGTTGTGAAACTACAAGCTTCCTTTTCCAGTCAAACTTTCCAATACAATTTTCTTAATTTGCAGGGATCGGAAAGTGCAAGAGAATGGCCACATTTGTTTTCCTCCCGCGAAAACCTCCTCCCTTCCATCTTAAAAAACATTTTGTATGAAAATTCTTGCAAAGGCATTTCTCGCATTTGTAATTGCCCTAACCACCCAAATCTCAACCGCTCAAACTTTTGATGAATTTAAGGCCGCCCTCGCCGCCGCCAAAGACAACAAGGGCCCCGAATCGATCCCTTATTCGAGTTTGCGTGACGAAGCCAAATCCAAACAGGAAAAAATGAATGAGGCCTGTAAAACAGACTCCTGGACCTGCGACGGTCTTGAAACAAAATCTTTGCGTGAAGAAATAAAGGGCCGCACTTCTAACATCGAAGTCCGAAAAAATGATATAAGCAAGCTGGAAAGCGACCTTTCTAACGGGAAAACTGATGATGAAAAAAAAGAGATACAAAACAAGATCGATAACCTGAAAAAGGAACTCGAAGAAAAAACAAAAGAACTGGAATTCAAAGAAACCAGTCTAAAAACGGATATCTCCGACACAGACATCAGGATAGAAAAAGGAAATAAATGCCTCGACGCACGAAACGACGTGCAGAAAGTGTATAATGAGGCCATGTCAAAAGCCAATTCCGAAACCGATCCTGAAAAGAAGGAAATTGCTGCCCAATTAATTAAGTATTGGGAAGACACGCAAAAGGATCACGAAAAGATCTTCAACGACGTAAAGGCCGGATTGGAAAAATGCAAAAAATGCAAAGACGGCGATTTGTAAATGTAATAGAAAACTTGTCCGTGAACTTATTACGGAGTTTCACCTGAAGGATTCTTTAGCCAATAAATATTTCAGCTATCTGATCCACAAACCATTTCGCCATCGACAGTATTGTTCGATCCTGTGCGAAAATGAACATCTGTGGCTAGAGGAAATAAAATACATTCAATTGATATTCAAGCACTTAGATTTGCGGCATTTAATTGGTAGAAACCTCTGTTGACGAGTTCACGCCATAAACCTTTCTTCATGATTGGAAACGTCTTCAGATCGTGCATCAGATTCATTCGATTCAACAAACTATTTGTCACATTAAACATCATAGGTCTAAGTATAGGCATCAGCGCTTGCTGGATCACTTACAGGATCGTAGAATATGAGTTCAGTATCGACAAAAATTATCCCGATGCCGACAGGGTCTTTCAATTGGTTACGATAAGCAAGTCAAATGGCTCGGAAAATGGGACGGGAGCGGTCTCAACAGCTGCTTTGCCGGTGCTTCAAAACCAGGTTAGTGGGGTAGAAAAGGTGGTACCTATTTATCAAAATAACTACAATTCACTCAAGATCTTTTCTGGAAACAAAATTCAGTTTCAAAAGGACGACAACCTGGAGTTCTGCAATACCCTGGCATCGTATTTCGATATGATCCCATACAGATGGCTTGCCGGAGACAAACATACGGCACTGTCAAGCCGGGAGAAGACCGTCATTACTGAAAAACGAGCAAAAGAATACTTTCCGCAACTAACAGCAGAAGAGGTTATCGGGAAAACACTAATCTATAATGATAGCATCCATAAAGTTATTTCTGGAGTAATAGCCAATCTTCAGCTTAGCAGCTTTTCAATGGATGAATTTCACCTTCTATCAGAGGAAGAGATAGACGCCGACGATTGGGGCACGCTCATGTCAAACAACATGTTATTTCTTAAGGTACAACCCGGAGTGCGTATCGGCCAGGTCGTGAATCAGGTCAACAAGATTTATAAAAACAAGAACAGAGAAGCATTTGAGAAGTATCATTACAACTCCTTTATTTCACCAGTTCCAGTGGAGGAAATGCACTTCAGGACTGATTATGATTCTCCGATAAGAAAAGCTGACAGAAATGTGGTTACAGGACTGGCGGCCGTTGCAGTTTTTATCCTGTTGCTTGCCTGCATCAACTATATTAACATTAGCACCGCTCAACTACCTCAACGCGCAAAAGAGATCGGCATACGTAAAACTATGGGTAGTTCTTCCAGCCAACTGATCTGGCGCTTTGTCGCCGAAACAGCTTTGATCACATCAATAGCGGCGATACTGTCCCTCCCGTTGTCAAGATGGGGGATACAGCAGCTCAGTGATTTCATGCCCGCAGGAATGACGGATTACTTGAACTATCCGCGGATGATCTTTTTTATCTTAATACTAATTGCGGGGATTTCTTTGTTGTCCGGACTATATCCTGCGTTGCTATCATCAAAAGTAAATACCGTCGAAGTTCTGAAAGGCCAAACGGCAAAAAGTACCGGTCAATATAGTATATCATTACGGAAAGCGCTGATCGTGTTCCAGTTTTTTATAGCCCAGGTGTTTATCGTTGCGGCTTTTATAGTTGGGCAACAGCTGCATTTTATGCTGACTAAAGACCTTGGTTTCGATAAAGAAGCAGTCTTAACGATAGATGTGCCATACCACATTACTATGGACTCCCTTCACTCAAACAGAAAACAAATACTGCTGCAAAAGTTAAGGCGAAATCCAGCTATTTTGAATGCGTCTTTGGGCGACAGACCCATGGAAAATAGCATGTCGGCAACAGTTGTATATAGCAAAACTCCTTTAGGTATTACCAGAGGGCAGTTGAATTTGAAATATGCAGATTCCGGATACGTCGGGGTATATAAGTTCCGTCTACTCTCCGGTCGGAATATTTCAGCTTCTGATACAGTCAAAGAATATTTAATAAACGAAGCTGCAGTCAAAGAATTTGGATTCTCCACCCCCGAGAATGCGGTTGGCAAATTACTTTATAATGATTACGGTGGAACAGCATTTCCAATAGTGGGTGTAGTACAAGATTATCACCAATTTGGATTTCACAACCCCATTGCACCGGCTGCCATTATTGCCTCGAATGAGCGAGCAAGATTTAACGTCCGGTTACGCGCCGGTGACGGCCAGCACTGGAATGCAACAATTAACTGGGTGAAAAAAGAGTGGGCCAAATTATACCCGGAAACTCCATTTGATTACAAATTTTACGACGAAACAATCGCACAAATTATAGAGCCTGACACTAGGATGGCGACGATAATCAACCTGGGTACTGGTATTGCTATCTTAATCAGCTGCCTGGGACTTTTTAGTCTGGCAACGCTTGTTTCTTTTCAGCGGAGTAAGGAGATAGGCATACGAAAAGTGTTGGGGGCATCTGTCCCTGGCATCGTACAGATGCTCGCCAAGGATTTTGTGCAGTTGGTTCTTTTATCTGTTGTCATTGCCACACCCGTTGCATGGTGGGCAATGCAGATATGGTTACGGGACTTCGCCTTTGCAGTAAGAATAGAGTGGTGGATGTTCTTAATCACAGGCATGATCGCGCTATTAATCGGACTACTGACCGTAAGTTTTCAATCGGTTAAAGCGGCAATGGCTAATCCGGCGAACATCTTGAAATCGGAATAGGTCTTATCTAATTGGGCATCTGCTGCAAACATGTCATCTGTTTGATTCCTCATCGGCTGGTATAGCCAACCCTTATTCTTTCAGCAGTATTATTTTGATCATCGCCTCCAGGATTATGCAAAGGTCGCTCAGCGGCCCAAGATTCACCCGATTGCGGTATTGTATCTGCGTAAATTGATTTTAGCTTTGAATCTCACTCCTAAACCGCAATACCATGAAAAGGGCATTCTTCCTTGTTGTCTTTTCATTTCAACTCATCGTGTTTGCTCAGGCACCAGGGCTTGAATGGGTGAAAGTATATGGCATAGCTTTCGAACAGGATGCCCCCGGTAATGTCGACACAGACCTGGAAGGAAATGTGTACATCGGTGCAACATTATATCGGAGTCCCTCAGGAAACGATAAAGTACGGATAGCGAAATACAGCTCATCCGGCACGCTGATCTGGAGCAAAATTTACACTCCCGATTTTAATTACCAGGATCTAACCCTGGTAAGCATGGATACAGATTCCATAGGAAACACCTGCATACTGGTCAGAGTCCGGCCCTTTGGCCCATATCACATAATGGTGCTGCAGAAATACAACAGCAGTGGAACATTGTTGTGGTCCGTGGTAGAGAAGCTGGAATCAATAAATATTAAACCAAGGGCGATGGCAGTAGATAAGTTGGGATACATCTATGTCGCCGCAACACTGGAATATGATATTTTTTCGGCTAACGTTCCGACGGATTATCTCGTTTTTAAGTACAACAAAACCGGCAGCAAATCCTGGGGCGCCACATACAATGGAACTGCGAACGGAAACGATGATGCGAGCGATATTGTCGTTGATGGAGCGGGTAATTGCTATGTGACGGGTTCAACGATGCAACAGGACCCCAGGTCAGGAGTCAAATCCAGGCAGACTACAACAATCAAATACAGCGGCGCCGGGTATTTTCAATGGTCGAGGAATTATTCTTACGGCGCGTCATATTATGGTTTCGGCCGAAACCTTGAATTAGATGGTGCCGGAAACCTCTATCTTTTCCTGTGCTCATCTGCCGAAGGTATTTTCACTAAGGCCGTCACAGTTCTCAAATACAACAATGCGGGTACCCAGGTATGGACAAAAATTACAACGGGTCTGGCGATGCCTCAACAATTTTCAGCTCCCGCTTCTCAAGCATTTAGTTCTGCCACCGATGTTGCTGGCAATTGTTATTTCACAGCAGTAATCGATGGCCCCGGACTCGAATATGATAATTATTCAACCTATAAGATCAGCTCGGGAGGCGTACTTCTCTGGAATACAAAATATAACGGTGGTGATAAGACGTGGGATATTCCATCGCATATTGCATTGGACGCGGCGGGCGACGTTTACGTCACAGGGAGCAGTGCTACTGTAGCACAGATGCAATCTTATTCAGTAAAACAACCCAAGGCGACTACGGTTAAGTACAGTCCATCGGGAAGCCAGCTTTGGGTGACAACGTACAACGGTCCCAAAACCGATCCCAGTCCCTGGGCTATGGGCACGCGCCTGAGAATTCATGGTTCTGGTTCAACGGCTTTGGTATACGTTGCCGGAACTACAGTAAGGACGAGGACCGCCGCTGAGGCCAGCTGGGAAGAGGTGAAGCTTCTGGAAGATCTGTTGCTTCTGAAATATAATCCTGCCAAAGTGAAAATTGCAAATTCAATACTCGAACCAATTGGCCTCATCAGCCCGGTTTCAAATTACAAACTCAGCGCCGCGCCAAATCCATTCAAATCCAGTACGGTGATCCGTTTCGATCTTCCGTTTGATGCACAAGTCTCTTTAAAAATATATGATGTATCGGGCAGAGAGGTAAGCACACTCGTCAACGGTAAACGAGCCGCCGGCAGCCATCAGGCCTTATTCGCTGCAGGTAGGTTGATTTCGCAACAATACTTCTACACACTAAAAGTAACCTCCCCAACCTCGGAGTTCCGAGAAACGAAACCGCTGCTGTTGACGAAATAGTTTACTTATCAAACCAGCAATCACATACTACGGGCACATATTCAAATTAAAAGTGCCTTTGTAACCAAATAAATCATCCCATATTTTATTGGACACCACGACCAGCATTCTAACTCGATCAGTTTCGAATTTTTGAAAAGGGCAGGCATATTTCTACTCTATTGAAATGTCGTCGATCAATAAGTGTAGCGCATCTGCCGGGATTTTTTTCTTTTACGCGTTCATGATCTTTATCCAGGTCTTAACAATATTCTGAATATTCGCTTTGTTGTCCTTTACTTCTTTCATTGAGCGAAGTTTTAAATAGGCCTTACCTTTAGGAGCAGGTTCAAGTAATCCACTCTTGTCTTTTATCAATTCACCCTTATGAAAAATGAAAACGACATACTCGGTTATCCTCGGGTTCATTGTCGCCATTGGCTCTTTGTAGTCAAAACTTGGACCACCCCATTTTACATCCTCTTCTAAGTCCTTGCTTGCACCACGAATTATTTTGATTGATTCCTCAATTTCCGCTCTCATCGGATGTTTGAGTTTGCTTATAAATTCGTCTATTTTGTTTGTCGCGCTCATTATTATCTATTTTTTGATTGTGTAATTATTAAAACCGCCACAGTAAAAACTACACCATGGCATATTGAACTTAGGCTCGGCTTGTTTCTGGGCCAGCATAATTACCTAATGTTCAACGTATGAGCAAAGTAGTCGGAAGTAAATGCTTAATGCGGCTATTCCTGATTAGGTATTTTTGTTGTGTCCATAAAAAATATTTCCCAGGTGTGTCCGTCAAAGTCTTCAATTTTTCGCAGTTGCATAAAGCCATAATCCGTCATGGGCATTGGCTCTGTGCCACCTGCTTTTAATCCATGCTCAACAACTTCATTTATTTTTTTGACACTTTCCACTGATAAAGCAAACAAGCCTGCAATGCCGCTTTTTGTATCGGCAATAGGCTTCTTCGTAAATGTCTTAAACTTTTCGTGGCTCATAATCATTACGAAAATTGCCTCACTCCAAACCATGCATTTTGCCTGGTCGTCAGAAAAGTTTGGGTTGATTGTAAACCCAAGTTGGGTGTAAAAGTGCATTGATTTGGCAACGTCTTCAACTGCTAAATTGATAAATACCTGTTTCATTTTGTGCATTTTAGATTAATTACAACCGCAAAAGTGGAAATATAAAAATGAAAAAACCTTTACATATGTTGAGAAAGGCAAAATTTATTTGCTATAGCCAAAAATCCGGCTTAACTGAGTAGGAGTGATGCCGAGATATGCGGCAATGTGATGTTTCTTTAGCCTTTTTATAAGGTCGGGGTATTTCCGCAAAAAGTCGGCATAGCGGACTTTGGCCGAATCGCTTCTCAGCGAAACTTCATAAGGCTCCTTATCGATAACCCAATGCTGTTCTAAGTAACACACATAAAATTTAGCTACATCACTGAATGTTGAAACCAACTTTTTGAACTCATTAAAATCATATTCAAGAACAGTTGTTTCTTCAAGTGCTGTTATTTCAAATAAACTTTCTGATTGTGTTAATGTTGCCGGCATTGAGCCTGCAATTCTTCCTTCCGGGAAGAAATATTTTATAATTGTTTCGTCATTGTCGTTGATGTAGCATTGCGAAAAAAGCCCTTTAACAACAAAGGCCACTTTTTTAGGCGTCTGTCCTATGCGGATAAAGTTGTCCCCTTTTTGATAGGTTTTTTCTTTAAGTAATTTTAGCCAGCCAGTTTCGGCTTCTTCTGAAAGGTCAGCTATATGTCCTTATTTTTATAAAGAATTGCTCGGTTGTCATTTTGTTGTGTCGTCTGGCATACTTGCAGCTAACATTGAAGCATTGGCGATGCGGAGGTATTCCGGGTTCCATCCGCCTGGTGCGGCTGCTGGTAAAGAAACAAAAAGTTGAGAATATAATCTTTGCTTACTTTTTATACTTGCATCAATCTCATGAAAAAGGTTCCCGTAAGAAATATTACTTCCTCAGGGAAATTGATTTCCTCTTGTCATCCTGGATTTACTGCTGGATTATCCAAAGATCGCTTCGGTGGCCTTTACTTTTAATAACTGTAAAAATCATTGCACTCTTAAGTACGGCCCGCTTAGCCAATTGAGGTATGGTATCTCTATCGATAATTTAGCTTCGGAAATCACTGCTAATTTTTCCGTGAAGAAATAAAGGACCGCACTTCCTTCATGGCATATATGCGTAGACTTGAAAAAAAACTTCCGGATTGGTGCTTACCGTACCCGGTTCAACACAAATTCATAACCGGCATCGCCGACCATCGGAGTAAGATTTTCGTCCAGTATGAGAAGTAAATGCTCATCAATTTTCCAGAAGGACTGGAATTCCGCGGGCGCACCTGAAGTAAGCCGATAAATAGTACGTAAAGAATCCAGTGATGTGCCGGTAGAGATAATGATACTACCGGCATTGGTTATCCTTTCATCACTCTTGCCTACGTAAATGCGTGACATCAGATAAGTGGTCAGCAGATGGGTTTGTGCGTTTTCATAGATAACAATCGAAAACTTCAACCGCTCACAATCCTCACACGGGATTGTGCTTTCAAATACGCCCGAAACAGGATCGCCAAGTTCATTAGTTTCCGGGTACCAGTGCGGCAATGGACTTCCCTGGTCCTTCTTGCAACCTATCAGCAACAACACAAGAGTGGTAGTGATCAAAAACTTGCCGGAGGAAGAGATCATTCGCATATCCGGGAGATTAATTCTTTCCAAATTCGTTAAAAATGGCAGCTCTTGTCAGCTAATTACACCAAATGCTTCCATTTCTTGATGTAGCTACCTTTTAATCCCGGTTCTCATAGCGCTATTCAATAAAAAATACAACATTTTGCCTGGGCAGCGGGGCGTTGGTATGGCCTAATATCGGTTTCCCTTGATTGCCATTTTCACCGAGGCTATGCAATTCAACCATCACTACCGCTTTCTTGCACAATCCTTTTCCATTTAAAATATCCCAGTACGGCAATGATAAACAGGAATACCGTTAGCAGTGCGGACAAAGGGAGATGCTTGTAGAATAGCAATGGCACCGCGAAGGCATTCGATATGTTCAACAATATCCAGTTCTCGATCTTTCGCCTCGCCAGCAACCACATTCCTGCCCACGCAGTGGCTGAAACCAAAGCATCCCAGAAGGGCACATTAGATTTCGTGAAGTTCGAAAGTACCCACCAAATTGACACTGTACCTGCGACAACGATTACAGCGACGATCATTTTTTCCTTTTGGTTGGTGACCGTGATCGGGACGAGCGGCTTTGCTTTTTTCCTGGCCCAATACCACCAGCCATAAATACTCATGACCACATAGTAGCCATTCAATGCAGACTCCGCATAAAGCATTGCGTCGATAAAAATCCATACAAAAAGACCCGAAGAAATAATGCCAGCCGGATAGAGCCAAATACTATTAGATTTTGCTAACAATACCTGCACCACACCAAGGATAACAGCCGTCCAGACCGGCCAGCTTGTGGCAGCGATCTCGACAATAAATTCACGCCACAATTCCTGCATAACTTTTCATTGAATACTATATAGAACATACCGAAGGCTACAAAGTAATCCATTTTCACTTTGCAGGTATTACGCGGATCAGTCGCTTGAACCATCTCGGTTCAGAAAATACAGAGACACTTGTCTGCGTGAAACTATCCATTGCATCCGGACCTCACGCGAAGCCGAAGAACGTTTCACGCAAAGGCGCAAAGTAGACGCAAAGGCGCAAAATAACTACAATTGTGTCTTTGCGTCTGCCGAAGGCAGATTTGCGACTTTGCGTGAAATCATCTTCACCAAAGACGCTCAATGAAATTATGAGAACTATTCCGGGGCTGGTAAATAGCTTTCTCATAGCACCCCCTATCAAAGGATTACGGACTTTTGAACCAATAGTTAATTATTGGACGCGTCGTCGCGACGACAACCGATAGCCAATGGGTTAGATTTTCCTACATAGAGATCCGGCAAACGGTGGCACCACTTGAAAGTATCATTGCATCAACCCTAATAGTTTATCTATATTAACTCCTAAAGCATCCATATGATCCTTATAATACTTGGCTTTGTTATCTTAATTATAGCGGGGTTCGTCGCCAGGAGTGATGAAAGATTAAGGCGCATAGTGGCGCCCCTGCGCGCAACAGGAGTGGTGATCATTCTGCTCGGCGTATTATTATCCAGCATTATCCAGGTCGGAGTCGGGGAGGTGGGCGTGAAAAAGTTATTCGGGAAAGTACAGCCGCAGGTGCTGGGTAGCGGGCTGCATTTAATCAATCCGTTACTGGAAATAGAAAAACTTGACGTGAAAACGCAGAATTATACCATGAGCGGTATACAGGACGAAGGGCTAAAATCCGGGGACGATGCTATTCGTGTGCTCACTGCCGACGGCCTGGAAGTGACGATTGATCTTTCTGTACTATACCGGCTCATTACCAATGATGCGCCCAAATTACTGCAGGAAACAGGCGCAAACTATGAGGATAAGATTGTTCGGCCGATCACCCGAACGAGAATACGGGATAATGCTGTTTACTACGATGCGGTCGCTTTATATTCTACCAAACGGGATGAGTTTCAGCAGCGCATATTTAAAAATATCGAAGCTGATTTTAAAAAGCGCGGACTGCTATTGGAAAACCTGTTGGTGCGCAATATTACATTGCCGCAATCTGTTAGGGCGACCATCGAGCAGAAGATCAATGCCGAGCAGGACGCGCAGAAAATGCAGTTTGTGCTACAGAAAGAAAAACAGGAAGCGGAGCGCAAAAGAGTGGAAGCACGGGGCATTGCTGACTACCAGCGTATCATCAGTGAGAGTTTAACGGACAGGCAGCTACAGTATGAATCTATAAAGGCCCAATTGGAGATCGCCAAATCCCAGAATGCAAAAGTCATTATAATGGGCAAAAGCAATACACCAGTTATACTAGATAGCAAAACACCTTGATATTTTTTCCAATTATTATTCAGTTGGCCGATATTCGAATCTAAGCTGTTTCAACCTTGTCTTCTACCTTCTTCACTTTTGACGGCGCAGGTTTTTTCTTCGCCTCACCCGAATCATTCTTTAAACCCTTCACTTCCTTAGCCATCGCTTTACTCGCCTTCTTAATGTTCCTTTTGAATTTAGCTTCGCCCAGTATTTCCTGGAAGTCCTTGAATGTTTCTTTTAACCGGTTAGAAACTGTATTCCTAACTGTTTTCCGTATTTTTTTTGATTTCGACATCGTTTTGTAAATTATTGACAGCAAACTTAACAATAAGATAATATTGTCAATGTTAAGTTTTGAAAATGCCGGTTTTGATCCACTAAATGCTAAAATTAATATTGGCCCCTTCCGGACATTCACGAACTTGCCACTCTATTATGGAAGCAGTTAATTTACCTCCGGCTAGCGACTATCTAAGATTTTACAAATACCTTCCGGTACTCTCGGAACATCAACTCGCCAAAATCAGAAAGATAGCTATTGGAATTCTGTCAGTTAGCTCTTTTAGTGACGAGGAAATTCAGCTCCTGGAAGTCAAACTTCACCTCGAAACGCAATCATCCAATTCCGTTGACCAGTTTCAATGAAATCCGAATAAGTTCCCCTTCCGCATGATCATCTGCTAGCGTGATGTGATATCCGTGAGAGTTTTCATAAAGGCGACTATCGATTCCTGTTCGAGGCTGCTTAACCTCAGGGAATCGAATGGAAGCGTTTGATTTTCAACTGGAAATCCAAGGCCTTTTCCTCCCCCTCGATTGTAAAAGTCTACAACCTGGTTAAGCGTACTGTAAACACCATTGTGCATGTATGGCGCCGTGAGTTCCGCATTCCTTACTGAAGGAGTTTTAAATGCATGCCTGAAATTTTCAATCTTGTAGATTCCATATCGGCCAGGATCAGCATCGATACCTGATCCTTCCACGTCCCTGGGAACGCCGATAACCTCACTCTCCGTAAAGGTAAATGCCGGGGGAACGGTGCCATTGAACAAAGGCATGAAGTGACAAATACCACATTTCGCCTTTCCCATAAAAAGATTAAAACCTTTGATTTCAATGTCAGTCAATACGGAATTTCGGCTACTAATATGTTGGTCGAACCGCGAATTCAGAGAGGTCAGTGACCGAAGAAAACAAGACAACACAACTTGTATAGACCTTTCTGTGACGCTGTCAGGTGAGTTTGGAAATGCTTCTGCAAAAAGTTTCCGGTATTCGGGATCCACATTTAGTTGTCTTGCTGAGTTTGCAAGGTCTCCATGAATTTCATCCTTACTTTGAATAACGTCCTTAGCCTGGTCCTCCAAATACAAAGACCGCATGTCATAAAATTGTCCTTTTTGCAAACCTGCATTAAACAGCGACGGCGTATTTCTATTGAGAAAACCCTTGCCTGCCAGGGCCCTGCTTTTTGTTAATCCGTCAGAAAAGGCAAGTTCTGGTTTGTGGCAGGAAGCGCAGGAAATTTTCTTATCGCCCGAAAGGACAACATCGTAAAACAATTTTTTTCCCAACGCCTTCTTTTCAGTTGTGATGTGTGAGTTTGCGTCCGGACTGAAATAATCAAGATTGAATGCTGAGGAATCAAACAATGTTTTCGCGTCGCCGCTGAGTCCATACGCACCCTTTATAAATGGAATTTTCAAAGATTTTTGAAGGCTGACTATTTCCGAGGTGATCGGATTAATATACTGCCTGATAAAAAACATGCGGTCGAAATCGTCGAAGCTGCTATTTTTCCTTGTGTAACCGATGGCTTCATCAAAGAGCATTGATAATTTTGAGCCTTCATCATAGTAAGCTAAAACTTCACGGACAGTATTTAGTGTTTGAGGCACTTCCTTTAACCCTACAAGCGAGATCGGTGTATCAAACCCGGTGATGCCCAGGGTAATCATTCTAAAACACTCCATACGCACCGCGTCAAATATCTGATCATCCCGAAAGGATAGGGTTTCCCAAATCATCTTTATTCTGGCAAGCATGCTTTCCAGTCGCTTAACCTCGCGCAACAGGTCGGGATATTTGTCTTGTTCTATGGGAAAGAGGAATTCCTCGATCACCTGAAAACCACCGGGGTCAATTACCAGATGCTCTTCTGGCTCAATTTCTGGAAGCGGAGGGCCATTTATAGATCTGGCAGCGTGTCCCATAAAATACTCCACAGCAAACTCAATCTTTTTGTACAAAATTCTGCCATGTAAAAATGAAGTTTTAATTGCCTTAGGGTCTTTTTTATTTACGGCTGTTATGAAATCAGCACGCAGCCATTCCTGCAGTGAGTCAATTCCAATTTTTACAAACTCATGAACCTGCACCGTTGCTTCCTGTTTCTTCGAGGGCGCTGCGCAGGTTGCAAGCGAAACAACAATCATAAGAATGGAAAAGCCCCTGACTGACCAGAGACTTTTCCACAGGATTGTTACATCCATTAACCCAAAGCTAATTTGGAACATTCTGCAATATCAGTGTTTGTCCTCCCTCCTTGTTCCCCGTCACAGTTGTGCCATCGGCGTCTTTGAATTTTTCCTCCTGCCACGTATGCGGGTGTATATTGAGAAGAAAGGTATTTGGTACACCTATTGTTTTTGAAATATCGTGCATGGCACCATATTCCCAGGTGCCCAAATTGTTATTTGCAACAGTATTGTACTTAGCGTTGAAAGCGACATTGTCCCTGCGTTGATCCACAGTTAAAAAAGGCTGATACTTCTTTGTGGCAATATTGTAGCTCCACACGTATGAATCATGTTTTGCATCAGGGTAGAACGAATCCCCATCTTCCTGAATGTAAACATAGTTTTCAGTCACGCAGAGGTTATCCGGGTTGATCAGGTCGTTGCCTGGATTAATACCGCCATCGGCTATTGCCACCAGTTTCCCTTTCATCGGGTTACCATTCTCAAGGTTTAATTTATAAACCCGGCCCCACATATTTTTTCCTACCTGGTCCTTTACCCCTGTGGCTGTGAAATAAAGTTCTCTGTCGTTATTGCCACCTCCCTTTCTGTAGTCGAGGTCTTCGACTCTTGCAAACTGTATGGCTTTCTTGTCAATCGATTGCTGTGCCACCTCAGCGCCTGTTGCCGTCCTGGAATTATCTACCTCCACCAGTTCAACGTCGTATGAGCTGTCAACTGTAATATTTGTCTCAACCGGATCAAGATCTGTCCGTCTAAGGAAATACAGTTTCCCATTTTCCAGGTCACCGGTACTTTCTGCTATGTAAATAAGAACCTGACCATTTGTATCATCTTCACCAACGGCTATTACCGTTTTGCCGGGGAAGGCTCCTTTCGGAAAAGGAACAGCATTTTCCATGCTTTGACGACCGAGAGCTGGCAAAACCCTGTCGGTTCTTTTCTTGTCTTCAACAGAACCAAGTGGATTGATTGCGTGTACCCGGGAGTCGGCACCGCTCTCGCCCGCCGTCAGAAACACCGGACCAAATCCATGTTCGGCTGGTGTTGCCATGGTTGCCGAACAAAGTCTCCATTGACCACCATCTGCGTCAACGATGTATTCGCCTTTTATCGGCTTAAAATGTTCATTGAGGTAAACCCGTGAAACCGACCGAAGGATTTCATGGTTGCTGATAAGCAGATATCCTGTAGAATTGGGATCCTTTATCAAACCAGCACCATCAGGCTGGGCACCATAAATAAAAGATGGCGCTAATGGAAGTACGTCATCGCTGCTGATAAGCGTTTTGATCGCTACACTGTTATACCCAGGGAACATCTTCACCAGGGAAGGTGTTACGGAATAATCCTTTAGTTCGATCTGATTATGGTCAATTGGATTGTCCCGATGAATTCTGTCCCAAAGTTTATTACAGGAGGATAAAAAACTGACAGTTGTCAATGCCAGTGCATAGAGTCTTAGCGAGGTAATCATACAACATTTTTTAGGTAATCAAATGTCGCGTTTCAGGTGATCCGAATTATTAAGCCTGTATTATCATTGAATTACTAAAAGATAGTTCATAATTTTCATTTTGAGCGAAGTGGGGAACAAGGTTGTCACCTTCGATTAGCGTCTCGTTTTCAATACTTTCACCGGCCGGGAATTGTATCCTGCCAGCCTCAGAAAGTAACTGCCTGCTGGAAGGCCGGACAATGAAATTCCAGTGGTCCCACTTAATGCTATTCCCGTTCTAACCGATTGTCCTTTTGCATTTATTAAATCATAACGTGATCCAGGTTGAGCCCCTGTGACTTGCAAAAAGTCGGTGGCGGGATTTGGAAATGCGCGCAACATACTACCACCGGTGGCGTCGCAAGTTACCACCAACACCTTTGACAAATTGGCCTTGCCGTTAAAGTCAACCTGGCGTAAACGATAATAGGTCTTCAATAAAGACGCACCGTCATTAAACTGGTAGTGCTGGTCAACGCTGCTATTACCCATGCCCTGCACATTACCAGTAACCGACCATGTCAATGCATCAATACTTTTCTCTACAATAAAATGACTGTTGTTGGTTTCATTGGAGGTTCCCCATTTGAGTAAGGTAAGAGGGCCATCACAGGTTGCGGTAAAATATGTCCATTTCACAGGAACGACTGCTGCCAGAGATACAGCAGCCACAAGATTTTGTTCCAGGTGCAGGGCCGCTTTGTATGTCGATGCCAAGGTGATCTCATCAGTGCCAATGTCGAAATATCTATTATAAAGTTCAATGCGGTCGAACACCGGGGCGAAACTTACTGTCGCTGAAGGTGTTTGGGTCCCGTCGAATCCCGACACGGTTGGATCAATCCATAGAGAAGAAGTACCAGCTGTATAATCAATCTTCAACAAGGCAAGCCGTAGTGTGCCATTCAGAGGTATCGAAGTAGGAGCGGCGGTGGTCAGGGCTGCGCCGAGAATGGACCAATTAGAAATAAAGGCATTTCCCCCAATGCCTGCGGAAAGTCCACCGGGTAAAAACAGGCGAATATTGTTGAAACCGCCGCCTTG
Source organism: uncultured Chitinophagaceae bacterium (assembly GCA_963808065.1). Lineage (GTDB taxonomy): Bacteria > Bacteroidota > Bacteroidia > Chitinophagales > Chitinophagaceae > Flavitalea. The sequence goes on along the minus strand of CAWEEK010000001.1, from coordinate 504,160 downwards.
TTCATCATAGTTAGCCAGGAATGCCAGCCACACTACATTGTAAGTCGCATTCGAGACAGCCGCCAGATAGCGTCCGCCGTCTCCGCCAGTACTTCCTATATAAGAAGCACGGCCGCCGCTGGTGGCGAAGCCTGGATAACTAAATCCTGTTGTATTAACACCAAGATCATCGAAGGCTCCGTTCGGACCAAACCACGCACCCGACCAACCAGTACCACCAGTGTTACCAGTAAGAGAACCACCTCCATATGCAAAGGGTTCGGAGACAATAACGGGCGCAGACCTGAACTCAAATGCATACGGTTCGTCGGCGATCCCGGTAAATGTCAGGTCGGTGAATGTTGCTATCCCATTTACTGCATTAATTCTGGTGGTTCCTCCGAGGCTGCCGCTGGCTCCTGAGGCTATTACGATCTCCACTTGCGCGGTACTTGTTGTTACCAGTAGATCGCTTGCATCTCTAATCTCAACTACTGGTTGAACGGGCATCAGTGTTCCATGTCCGGAGCCGGGAACTGGTTGTGTCGTGATCACTACTTTGGTCGCCTGGCCCAAACCCGCCAATGAACCAGTTATTAAAAAAAATAGAAGTAAGAAATAAGGAATTCGTTTTGCAGAAATGCGAATTGTATTGGCAAGTGGCTGCAGGAAAGGAAGATGGGTTGTAGCCGTGCAGCCGGCTCTCAACAGTATGTATTGGTTCATAAGTATTGGGCTTAAGACCACACAAACATACACCTATTCATAACTTTCGGTGGGACTAATGAACCAACAATTATTTCTAACTAATTAACTACCGCCTCATTTGCCGATGGTAAGTTATTGCGAACTGTAGTCCTCTGACTTTGAGTCTCATGCAAAGGTGTCAAGACCTCCACTTAAGGTAGCTTCAGCGTCTCCGTCATCACATCCCAATGCGCCAGTAACAACTCAAAACGATGCTGTTCGTCCTTTACCAGTTTTGCTGAATCCGGGTAGAGCTGGCTCTTGTATGGAGTGGTAAGGTTCGGATCAAAGGCGAGGTGCTCATTTTTAAAGACAATCGTCACCTTGAAATCCCAGCGCGTGTCTTCTCCACTATGAAGAATTGGCTTTGTGGCAACCACCGACAGAATATCGCCCTTGTCCTTCGCCTTTTTGAGTAGCGGGTAATGATTGGTCTTCCAAAGGAAGATGAATTCATCGGCATATCCCCATTTCACTTTGTAATAATTTTCTACGGCAAAGCCTGTGCTGCTCGTCTGCGACATTGCAGAGAAACTAACGGCTACGCACATTGTAAATAGTGTAAATAGATTTGATAATTTCATGTAAACTCTTTCGTAGTGAAGTTATGGAATCGTTTCACGCTAAGACGTAAGCCTGCCGGCAGGCCGGGATTTTTTTCAAAGATTTCTGTCAAAGCGTGTCTGCCGTAGGCAGGATGTAAAGTGAAGACATGCAAACGCGTTATGACCTGGGCTTTAAAACTGATTAGAACAGCAACCCAATAATCCGGTTCATATGGAAAGGCCATCGGATGATAACGGGCCCGCTCTTTGAAGAGATAGCTTCCGACGGTCCGTTTTTTTATAGTCCAACACTAAAGAATAATGTATGCTGAAAGTCAAGTTTAATTTTGTTTACAAGGAAAGGGAGTATAGTGCCGAGTGTCAACCATTTCCGATTGACGGCACCACTGAGCTGCATATCACCCCGCACGACCCTGACCTGTTCCACCGTTTTGGCGTTCAGGTATTGTTGCAGAAAGCGGACGGCAGTATTGTCACCCGGCTGAAGCCCGAGCCAGAAGAACACGAGTACCTGGTGGCACTTGCAGAAGGCGTTTCTGCTTACTTTGATGATCAGCAGAAGTCAATTAACCTTTGAGCATGTCATGAATTCTTTGCAGTATCTCGCCAAAAAACTGTCAAATTTTCGGGAAATGATGGGCTGGCATTGACGTTGTAGTGGAAAATAAACCTCAAAAACTACGACTATGACCAACTTAATCAAAACGCACAATGGCCACCGGCCCGCGGACTTGGGCACTGTGGTAGATCAGCTTTTTTCCAAACCATTTGACCTTTTGTACAACAATGCCTTCTGGGGGTTGAAGCCGGTAAGTGAAGGAAATCAACTACCGATGAATATCCGCCAGTTCGAAAACCACTATGAGATCCAGCTCGCCGCTCCCGGCCGAAGCCGGGATGATTTCGACATCCGACTGGAAGGAATGACACTCACCGTGTCGCTCGAAGAAAAGGAAAAGACCCAGGAAGACACTGAAGCTTCCTTCTCTGCGAAATGGATTACCCGCGAATTCCAGCCGCAACCCTCTTGGCGCGCTTTTACAATCGATGACAGCATCGATATCGGTGCCATTGCCGCCAAGTATCAGGAAGGCATCCTGTACCTGACCCTTCCCATGAAGGAACAGGCCAGGCCGGTCAACAGGCAGATCAATATTGAGTGATACGGAAATGGTAACCAGAAGACGGAAGGGTAACCCAGCCCTTCCGTCATTATTAAAGAGGAAATGGACAAGACCTTTTTTATCGACATCCGCATGCGGACTGGTGATGAAATGATGTTGCTGGCCCGGTTCTCCATCGGCACGGATAAGCAATTCGCTCAAGAATTATATGACATGTTGGAGGGTTCGGTGGATAGATTAGAAGAAGCCCCGCTGCTTATGGAATGGATTGAAGAACAAATGGGTCTGCCGCAGAACTTATGTCTGAAGGGTTGCAGCCTGAAACATATGGTCCGTAATTGTGAGACGATCACCAAAGCGCTTTTCAAAAAACACACTTTGAGATAATCGGATGCCGTGGTTTCTACTCTCCGGTTTGATAGTGAGGTGCATCCACCGGTTTGGATTGTGGTGAATATTGCTCGCGAAGAAATATGGTAAACACTACCATTGCGAGGATAGACAGGAATTCGCTCTGCCAGTTTTGAAAAGATTCGAACCACAGCCTGGAGCCGGACAAATACTGCCAGGACGTTTCGGTCGGCAGGTGCTTGAGGATCTGTTCTTCGTTGTACGCCTTCAAACTGCCGTTCCAGTGTATTAAAAAGGAAAGGATAAAAATGAGTGAGAAAGCATAGCACAAAGAATGGCGGTAGACGGTAAGCACCCATCCGCCTTTCTTGACTGGCCAGGGTACATTTTTCCGGTGGGGATCGGGTTCCCGATCCACTTCGTTTTTCTTATCCGGATCCTTGGATTCTGAAGAGCCCTTTTGGAACAGAAACATCGTGAGAATGAGGAAGAGCGCCATTTGTAAAAACTCACTTTCCCAATTTTCAAAAGTGGACTGCAGGAAATGGCCGGACTGCAAATATGCGATAGTATCCACTGGCTGCCCACCCAGTTCCGATAATTCCTGATTGTACTCGGCGATACCCGTCGTCACCTGGCCGGCAAGACTGAACACAAAAAGTAAGAAAAAGACAATGGATAATCCGTTGTTCCGAAACAATCTTTTCATGACGTGCATTTTAGCTCAAGGGTGTCATACTTAGTCCATTGAATTATTAAAAAAACATGCCGTTACCAAACAACCCATTTGGCACAACATTTATATACACGATTTTGATTAAACTTATCAATATGAACAACGATACTCCTACTCTTAATTCTGCGCTGCAGAGCTTTTTTGTGACTTCCGTTCAGGAACTGTACTGGGCCGAAACCAACCTCATCAACGTCCTGCAAACAATGACCGAAGCGGCCACTACCAACGAGCTAAAAAAAGCTTTTGACCTGCACCGGCAACAAACGATGAAGCATGCTCAGACCCTGGAGCAAATTTTTGCCTTGTTGGGCTTTGAGCCGCAGGCCGAACCCAGCGTGGGGCTGCAGGGGCTGTTTGATGAGGGCTGGCAGGTGATTGATGAAACCGAAGAAGGCTCCGCCCAGCGCGATGTAGCTCTGATCATCGCTGCACAAAAGGTGGAGCATTATGAAATTGCCTGCTACGGAAGCCTTCTCACACTCGCCAACACCCTGGGCCATTCCGACATAACGGCACTGCTGGCTCCCGTACTTCAGGAAGAGAAAGACACCGACACCATCCTGACGACCATCGCGGAAGGCGGCATTAATGCGCAGGCCAGCGAGGAGCCAATGGTGCAGGCATCTTGACGACGCTTCTGGATGGGACAAACCTCAGCATGACTGAGGTGCTGTATTGTACGCAGGGCCGGAGTTTCACGCAGGAATGTTTCACGCAAAGAATGTTTCACGCAAAGAAAAAGCGAAGACGCAATTAGGAGAAGGGTCAATTTACTTTTGTCTGATCACCCGCATTTCTCCTTTTAACGGAACCTGGATTTGATTGGATGCATGTTTATAAACACCGGAAAATGTCAGATAAATCTCTTCTCCAATCTTGCCTATCTCTTTAACGTCTACCACAAGCGGCCCGACCGCAACATATTCCTCATTCATCAATCGGATGGGCAGCGGGTTGGGAATGTTAGCCACGTGAGGAATAGTGTCGTAAAATTCAATGGTTATTTCATTCCAATTGCCCAGGTCCCAAGTTCCCCGTGTGAAATATACCTGTGTCGCACCGTCGCCAGTGAATTCATCATATTTGATCGTAGCGCTATTGGGGATCTGCATGTGAACAGAATCTGCACCCAACGTAAATAATACATAGTCCAGGAGTTGCATGTTGCAGATGGTAAACTGTCCTCCGTCCACATTCCGTCCGCTAATCCGAATCGCCCTTTGTTCAGTTAAGTAGTGGGTGGCTGGATCACTGACGTACAACACAGGGTCACTTGAACTTGTTTCACAATTATCAATAGAAATAATATATTCTCCATCAACAATGCCGGTGGAATAATACAGACCCTGATGATATAAGGTGGCTTTACCCGCTGTAGCTGGTTGCCCATTACAATCGATAACGGTACCACTGATGTTTACGGTTTGCACAGAACCAGCCTGGATTGTTCCCAAATCTGTGTCCTTATTCAATGGCCCTGAGGTTTTTGAGAATAATACTCCATTGCACTCATTTAAAATTTCAATGACCAGGGGCGTTCCTTTTGGAACCCAGGTTACCAGGTATCCTGTCGAATCGGTATATGTATCGGAATACCCGCTTCGGGTATCCGTAAACTTTACATGAGTATATGCAAGGACTCTGCCTTTTAACCCTGTTACCCTCAATGTAACAGACACAAATTCCATTGGCATGTCGCAGTTCCAGGTAGAAAAATGCGACACCTCGCCGGTGTAAATTCCATTATTGAGCACGGCCTTGCCTTCCTCTCTCCATTTACCGTCGGTCTCACTGAAATGCCAAAGAGGAATTTCTTTGGGAGCTGACGGCAACAATGATTCAGCGACCCGTAGAGAAATCGTCGCCATTTTCTCATGATCCAGTTGGAGCTTCGCTCCGCTTTCCGATTCCATCACAATGTTGAGCATGCCATAGCTTTTGAGGGCCACAGCCACGCTATCGGCATTCAAACCTCTCAGGTCACCAGGCATTATCGCACTAAAGTCTTCGCTTGTCGGATCAAGTAAAGCCCCATAAACGAGGACCTTCCCTGAATAGGCCTGACCCGATTCAGTAACGACCGAATTGGATTGAAATCGTACCTGGGCCTTGGGGGAAATGGTTGCTACGCCCCCGGAAGCATTATCAATGGTCGCTTTCAGCGTTTTCCGTAAAAGCTTTATCTGAACAAAATGAAGCCCATTGGCTTCCGACATTATGGTCCTTGAACCCATCAGGTATCCTTCCTTTACCACTCTTATGAATGCAGATTGCTCAGAAGCCGCTACTTCTGAAAGTCTGAAAATTCCATAATTATCTGTCAGGGTCGTTTTCTGTCCACTCATTACCTGGGCATTCTTAAGCGGCAAGCCGTTCTCATCCAAAACTTTTCCCTGAAAACTTGTTGTGATGATATTATCCGGATAGGGACTCTTCGGATTCGACACTGGTATCGAGTCGGTGGCAGGCGGAAGGGGTATCTGCCCGGTTTCCAATGAGTCTTCAATATCCTTTTGACATGATACAAAGATGAATAGTGCCGCAGTTACTGCAAGCAGAGGAACGTTTACTTTCATACGGGTCGGGTTGACCTATGGTTCGGTTGTGATGAAATAATAAAGATGGGGGAAACTGGATAGGTGCGAAAAGCACTAAAGTAATACACAAGTTTTGATTTTGCAACAGTCCCTTGCGTATTTCGCTCTTGCGGTGGGAGCAATGTCCGTATACTCTATAGAAGCTATTCCCCGGATTTTGCCTGTTTAAGAATCTCCAGGATGTTTTCATTCCGGAGTATGGCCATTCCCATTCTTTCCTCGGAAATTCCAGATTTTATCTTGTAACTGTATACAGGCACCTCATGCAGTAATTCTGATTCAAAACAGTTGAAACATATGTTTTCCTGTTTCTTCAATTCGTTGCATATCTCCGTGATATGCGTGGAGATCAAAAACAGGCTGGAGCCGAAGTCTGAGAATGCATTGGTAACCATCAATGATGCCTCATATGCTTCCTTTACGTTCGTTCCTCTAAACAACTCATCAAAAATCACGATGACATCCTTGCGATCTCTGATGAGCAAGGCTGACTGCTTAACCCTTCTTACCTCGGCCAGAAAATGACTTTGGCCTTCGCCTATGTTGTCAGGCAAGTTGATCGTCGTAATAAGTCCCTTGAAGGACCTTGTTTTCATGCAATGTGCAGGAACCGGAAATCCAACATGCGCCAAATACACACAAATGCTAAACGATTTCAAAAAAGTAGACTTACCAGCCATATTTGCACCCGTCAATAAGCATACATTTTTCGTTTCTCCAATTGTAAAATCATTGACTACGGGATTTTGAATAAGGGGATGGAACAAGCCCGCTATTTGAACTCCCCCTTCTTTATCGCCCGAGTATTCAGGAAGTGAAAAATGAAGGTCATTAACCAAATCCGACAAACATTCAAAAACTTCAATTTCATAAGCGATTCCAAGTATTGTCTTTAGTTCCGTCACTTTGTCAACTCGAAAAAGCTTATCGAGTTTTGCAAAATCAGCAGGACTGAGTTCCCTCTGAAAGCGAAGGAAATCTACCAATGGGGGCGCCGAGATAAATGCTTCGATTGTAGATGACACAGCGAGGAGGTAGTGGGGCACATCCTTGCCAGACAATAGTTCAGCGACTTGACTCAGTTGTTTCAACAGCGAGAGCAGGAAAGACACTCCACTCTTTATGATGTGTTCATCATTGCGTTGTTTATCGTTCTTTCTCAACCACCCTTGAATCGTATGGAAAATATCATCCCGCATGTGGAGAGCAGTCGAGGATAGATAGTAGCCAATCATTTCCATATGAACCTTGTTCAGCCCCATTTCAATCTTATGCTTAACAAAGAATTGAATAGAATTCCGTCTGCTCTCCAAAAAAGAAATATCATAGGTAGGATTCAACAGCATGTTGATTAAGACTGAATTTCCACCGATCGTTTTGACCGAGCTAAATAGTTTGAAAAATGCACCATTCCTATTATCGTCAAATAATCCCAGGTCTTTAAGTGTCTGCTTGTCTATTTCGAATTCACTATTGGTTGGTGTTGCCGGAATCACTTGATTTGAAGGAGCAATTGCGGATTGTCGTAGAGGCAGATAGCCCTTTTCCATTAATTCGTCCTCGGTCGAAACTTTATCCACTTTCCCTTTGGAAATTATGAGCTTATGATTGCTTATCGACATAACCGCGGAATACGTATGGTCGGTGATTATGAATCCTTTTACACCCCTATTTGAAACAATCAACTCCTTTATTTTCTCCTGATAAATGGGTTCAATGCCCATGAATGGTTCATCTAGTAAGATGAATTTTGCTTTTGATGATAGCACGAGCAGGATTTCGAAATACCTTAACTCTCCGCCCGACAATTCAGCAGTTGTCTTTTGGAGGTGAGGTTTAACAGCACTGTCTTCAAGAAGGGAACTCCTGTGCCGAATGGAATCGACATACATCAGTACGATCCTTTTCAAGGAAATATTTGCTGGTAGGAAGTTGAATTGTGGTAGGTAAGATATTAAGTCATTTATCAGATATGGCTTTGCATATGCCTTCTTGTCTATTCTAATAATTTTATCTGGAGAATCCAGTGTGCCGAAAATAATCTGGAGTAATGTGGATTTTCCGCTGCCATTTCTCCCGAATAATCCGACAATGTCTCCGGTTCGACAACTTAAATACACATCTGAAAGGATTTCCAGAGGTCCATAGCTAAACCTTACACCTTCTACCGTTAGTTCATGGCTCTTCATTTGGAAACCATTATTGCAATTAACACTAAGATGACCACTAACACATTCAGGAGGCAGGTAGAAATGACAAGCTTTGCTTTTGAGATCCCTTTGTTATAGTAGAAGAAATATTGCCCTGCCTTTCTTTGGCCAAAGAAATATACGGCTGTCACAAAGCCGACACTAAGAAAGGTTACGATAAAGGTTTTAAGAAAAACACCTTCGATGCTCCCAAGAATGCCAGCAGCTAGTGACAATGGAAGATTCATGAGCTGAATATCCTTGTAATAGTTCAAAAACATTCTCACTTCAAAAGGTTTTTTTGAGTCAACTGATACTAAGATGTAGTATCAAAAAGCGCTTCAGAAGCTATAAGTTCTTTAAATATACGCAGTAGTCCCACGTTGCCTCGAACTTTAACACAAACGAAGTAAACATTGCCGTACTACTCCCTCAAATTTCTTACAGTTTAAACCTGCAGGGTGAAGAAAATCATTTATGAAATTCCTGAATGATCAGTGGAACTACTGGAACAACTTTATATGTCATCAATCAGTTGAACTTGATTCTTTGCGCCAGGTCTTTAAAGTAGGCAGGCGACCAGATATCCAAAACCCTGGCATCTTTAATAAAACGGGCAATATCATCCTTTATATTATCGAAAGAAACATTTTCAATTCGGGTTTGAAGCAGTTGTAGGAATTCTGACTCGGAAATCGTTTCCTTAGGCCAATCTCCACTGTTTTGCGCTCTTTTCAGAAAGTGCTCAAGGTGCAACGGCACGCCTTTTTTTATGTACCATTCCAGATCATACCAATCCCTCCCCTTTACCCGGTTCCTCCATTTGCGAAAGAGTAGTGCATGCATTTTTCCTGCAAAAAGGTCAGGTTGTGTAAAGCATTTTACGTAAAAGGAAAATGGCCTGAGTAAGAGTTTCTCTTCTGTTTGGAATCCAGGCGGTGGTTCGGTATCGATCTCCAATTTAATCTTTATGCCAGGTGCTGTAGCCAGCCCTGTCTGCGGGATGATGTTTTCCAGTAGCAATTCTTTCCAAACCGTTTCGGATTTCAGAAATGCAGAATCTATATTGGTCTCAGCAGTCTTCTTTTTTTCTTTTACACTTACCTCCATTCCCAGAGCCTTAAACTCTGTGACCATTCCATTCAAATAGGACTCCAATGAAAATTCAGGGTTCACCTCAAGCAACGAAAAATCAAGATCTTCTGAAAACCGGTCCAGGCCATAAAAAATTCGCAGGGCTGTACCTCCGTAGAAGGCTGCTTTTTCGAAAAAGCCGCTTCGCTGCAAGCCTGCTAGTGCCACTTCCTGCATGATTTCCCGTAAGGCAGCTTCTGCCTCTTCTTTATTGGTCGGTTTGTATTCATCAATCCACTCTTTAATCATAAATCTCGCAGGGTTTTTATAAGCATGGTAAGGCTGGTTTTTTTAGGCGCATCATTTGTCCATGATGCCATCACTGATAAATTAAGTTGGCGCAAGGAATCTGTTTCCATTCTAAGATCTTCCAGCAAAAACGCTTTCACCTGGATCATGCTTCTCAGAAAAATTCCAGAGGTCATCACTATCTTATCGCACAGCGCCTTTTCAGGAGACGCCACCAATGCAAATTGTTTTTTCGTCAGGGCCACAGTTTTGATTCCAAAAGAGTAATAAGGTATCGGTGCGCGCTGATAACTGAATCTTCCAATTGGCGTTTGATAGGTTTTGGCAGCCTTCATGGTTACAGAGCTGGTTTCATAAACCCTTTCCGGTATCAGTGACCAATGCGATAAAGCACTTTCGAGTGAAACATAGCTGGGCCCCCACAGGTGATTGGCAATTAAAAAGGATTCAGGCCTTTGAATATCAAGGTGAGGCCCGGAAACATAAAAGCTCTTTTTTAGCATGATCAGTTCGCCTTTTTTGACCAGCTCATTGATCTTGTCATATGGCCTCTTGTACTCTTTTAATAAACCCAAAAGGACCTGGAGGGGCAAGGGTTCCTCGGCAAATGGCCTAATAAGCTCACCAAAGTTCATGTAAGAAATTTGCAGTAATATCGGAAATATTCCGATAATCAACAAATAAATTTACATATCCATGTAAGAAATGAAATAGATTATCGGAAATAAACCGATCATACATCAAGAATCTTACATGATAATAGACATGGTGTCGGGATATTTGTGGCGGCAATTATTCACATCCTAACTTATTCTTTCGCAGCGATTCCGACGCTGCCGCCCATCCAAATGCTCTAAACTGGTGGATTTCACGCAAAGTCGCAAACCTGCCCGAGGCAGGACGCAAAGCCAAAGAAAATACAGGTACACTTGTTCTCATTGCATCCGTCAGGCCTTGCGCCCTGCCTACGGCAGACAGGCTTTGCGCTTACTTTGCGCCTGCGTGAAACCTGAATTGCGCCTTTGCGCCTTCTTTGCGTATTCTTTGCGCTTCCTTGGCGGCTTTGCGTGAAACTAAAAAAGCCCGCCCCATCATGGAGCGGGCCCTATCATTCACTGCCGCCTACTTGCAAGTGCAGGTAGAGCCGCAGGCGTCGCAACAGGCTTGCGAGCATTCTGTTTTTGCCTTTTGAGGACTCTTACCGCCGTCCGCAAGCAGGGTCGCTGACATGACAGTAATAGCCACGAGGCTTAGAAATATTCTTTTCATATACCTAATTAAAAGTTGAAATAATTGTTGTTAACTGTGCTATGCAGGAGACACCCGGGGAGGATGCCAGCAATCGGACAATGCAGTGAATCTGCGGTTATCATTTATGGTTGGGATCTTTGACTCACTCAGTATAGAATTGACAACTGGGAGGTCTAAAACCGCTACAACGAAAAAGTTGCCGTAAACACAAGTACGAAGCGGGTTGCATGCATTCTCGCTGCATGGATTCTTTTCCTTATTGGAACAACCACCTTCTTTGGAACAACATTCGGTGTTGGCGGCAGGCTCAATAGCCGAACTCATTACCGGTTGAACGGTCAGAAAAACGAGGATTAGTGTTAATATGTAGCCTGCTGTTTTCAAATACGTACATGAAACTACCGCTTTATTAATACTCCTGCAAATCATGGAACCTCAAAAGTCGAATATCAACCAGAGAATTATCTTATCATTAACTCCGTTGCGGCAGCGTAGACAAAACTTCATGCTTTTTTGGAGCAGACGACTGCGCACCCACGCGGGTAACTGAAATAGCCGCCGCATGACAGGCAAAGGTGGTAGACTCGATAACAGATTTTCCTTCCGCAAGTGAAACTGCCAGCGCCCCGTTAAAAACATCGCCGGCTGCAGTCGAATCCATAGCATCAACCTTTGTGGCATGAACAACTGTAACAACATCATTTTCCAAGACCACCGCACCCTGCACCCCAAGGGTGATAATAATAATTCCGACGCCCTTCTTGCGTATCTCCCATGCTGCTCTTTCGGCCGTTGCCGTATCGGTTACGATGATGCCACTTAACATCTCCGCCTCTTTTCTGTTGGGCGTGATAATAGAAATATTGCTTAGCAGCTCCTCCGACAATTCCTGGTAAGGAGCCGGGTTAAGAATAATTCTCACCCTCGCAGCCGCCGCAACCGAGACCGCATAATTCACCGAATCAATAGGTATCTCCAGTTGCATTAATATAATAGAGGCGGTCCGATAACTTCCTTCGCTTTTTCCAGATCTGTTCTGCTCAATGATGCATTTGCCCCTAAAGCGACGGCAATGCAGTTTTCACCGTTCTTATCCACGGTGATCAGGGCAACTCCCGAAGGATGCCTGGCATCAGAAAAAATATACCTGGTGTCGATCCCTTCATTATTAACAGCGCCGAGCATTTCGGGTGAGCCCATCAGTTATCGCGAATATTTTGCCGGGAATTTTAAACCACACATGACGGGAATATTAGGAGGGCTGATATGGGGGCTGGGCAATTCTTTCAACCTGATTGCAGCTGGCAAGGCGGGGCCGGCCATTTCGTATGGTCTTGGTCAGGGCGCTACACTGATAGCAGCATTGTGGGGAGTATTTATCTGGAAGGAATTCCGTAACGCCCCCAAACAAACAAACGCTTACATCACAGCCATGTTCCTGTTTTTCATTGCCGGTCTTGGGATGCTCATATACGCAGGAGAATAGAAGGTTTCACGCAAAGCCGCAAACCCGGATGCGAAGACACAAAAAAAGCCCCGCATCAGCGGGGCTCCTATCAACCTAAAAAATTAAACTTAATACCCAGGATTGTTTGGCAACACATTCGGGTTCACGTCGAACTCCTGCTTGGGCACGGGGATCAGCAGATTCTTCTCGGCGAAAGTTCCACCGATGGTCCTCGTATGTCCCACGAAGTCGTCGAAATTACCTGTCACGTCATTGCGAACCTTTCTCGTCCGTACGATATCAAACCACATCTTGTTTTCGAAGGCCAGCTCGAAATACCTCTGAGACCAGACTTCCTGCTCAAAGGCCTCCTGGCCCAAAGCCCCGATGGGAGCCAGCTCGGCGCGATCGCGGATCTGGTTCACATAATCAATAGCCGTGGCATTTGGTGCGCCCTCGGCTCTGTTCGAAGCCTCGGCATACATCAGCATCACATCGGCGAGCCTGTAGATGGTATAATTCAAATCCGACTTCGCGGTTTCGGTCACCGCATTCACATCAAAATACTTGTAGATGTATTTATGATCAAAAGTCTTCAGACCGGAACCATTGATCGCCGGATACTCGGAGAAATAAAATTCCTTTTCCTCCACGCGTTTGTCGCCGGCGGGATAAGAAGCGATAAACTCATTGGTAGGCCACACTGAGCCATACTCATCTGAGTACTTCGAAATGCCGGAGAAGTTGGGGATGGTCAGCGCCGTCAGCGGGTTGTTCACGTTCTGTGAAGCCGCATACTGGCTCTGCCAAATAAACTCCCCGGTATTCTTGTTTGCCGGATCGATCATGTCGGTGTACTCATCAAATAGCGTAAACCCGCCGTCTTCAACTACCTCGAGTGAACGTTTCGCAGATTCCGCATAGAACTCATCGCCGCCATTAATGGCCTGGCCGGCATAGGTCAGGTACACATCTGCGAGCAAAGATTTCACAGCTCCCATGCCTACGCGGCCAGAAGGATCTGACCAGGGCAAAGTAGATCCCTCGGCGGCGAGCAGGTCGGGGATGATCACCTGGTCATAAATGGCCTTGGCATCGGTACGTGTCGGCTTGATGCTATCGAGATTTGTCACTACGCCAGTTACCAGGGGTACCGCTCCATATAAGCGAACGAGGTCGAAATAAAACAATGCCCTTAGCGTGTGCGCTTCGGCGAGCATGTTATTGCGCACGTCATCGGTTAGTCCCACTGCTTCGATCTTTGGTATGGACGACAGCGCGAGATTGGCCGCGCCAATACCCTGGTACATCTGACGCCACCAGGTGTCTACATAGAATGAAGTTGAACCGTACGTGAGGGTCTGAAAATTCACGTAACCGGTTTGACCGAGATCTGAATTGGCCTTTCCCGTAAGAAATTCCAACAGGTTATATGTGTTTCCTCCGTATGATCCGTCCTGCCCGTTGAGCAGGCCATGCAGCCTTTCGTAAGGTGCATCCGCAAAGGCGCGCGCATCCTTCAGACTGGTCGCCACGGTTTCCGGCGTCAGGAAGGTCTGGGGATCTTCCTCCAGGAATTTTGTGCAGGAGCTTCCCACGATCATCAGGGCCAGCGCTGTATATTTTAATGATTTCATGTGTTTGTTTTTTTAGATTTTCCGCGGATGATTAAAATGTGACATTTAGTCCCACGTTCCAGGTCCTTGGTCTCGGATATGAGAAGAAGTCGAGGTTCTGCGATGAGTTTGTGTTTTGACCATAACTAGACAGGAAGGAGTCAACCTCAGGATCATAACCGCTGTAGTCGGTGATCACAAACAGGTTCTGCACGCTCACATAGATTCTTGCCTTGTTAGCCCTCACCCGATTCACCATATTCTTCCCGAAATTATATCCTAGGATGAAGTTCGACCCGCGGATGAAGGATCCGTCTTCCACCCACCAGGTATCGAAATGCGAGTCCTGCGCATACTTGTAATTGCGCACCTGCGAGATCATCGTATTCTGATTGTCGGGTCTCCAGCCATTCAACACGGTGGTAAGACTGTTGGAAATCGTCTGCCGGTCTTCTACGGAGTGCTTGTAATTTGCGCCCACGTTCACACCCTGCACAAAGCGAATGTCGAATTCAAAGTCGAAATTACTCAGGATGAACTTGCTGTTGATGGTTCCTGTCCACTTTGGATAGGCCCTGCCGATGATGCTGTAGTAATTGCTTCCATCCTCATTATAGATATACTTGCGGTCACCCACACGCAAACCATGCTCGGCGGCTTCGGCGGCTTCTTTGTCGCTGTAGGTACCCGTACGCGTCATACCATAAAATGATCCCAGGGGTTCACCCACACGGATCACATAGTTCTGGCCAAGGAAATTGGGACCGGGAAAAATGTCGGCATTGCCTTCATTCAGAGCCAGCACAGTGTTCTTGTTCGAAGCAAAGAGGAAGGTAGAGGTCCAGGTGAAATTGGAAGTCTTAATATTCACTGTGTTTATGCCGACTTCAACACCAGCGTTGCGCACCTTGCCAACATTTCTTGTTACGTTGGAATTGCTCTGTCCATTCGACCAGGCGATTGGGGCTTGCAGCAACAGGTCGCGCGTTTCGCGGTTGTAGTAGTCAATTTCAGCACTGATTCGTCCATTGAACAGACTGAATTCCAGACCCGCATCTGCCTGCCAGGATTTCTCCCATTTCAGGTTCGGATTACCTACATATTGCGGAAAGAAGATGGTATTGAGTGCCCCGCCAATGGCGGTTGTGCCTGGTTGGATTTGTGCCAGCGACTGATAGTTACCAATCTCCTGATTACCGACGGCACCATAACTCGCACGGAGCTTGACATTGCTGAACAGGCTGCTGCCCTTCAGGAAGTCTTCCTCAGACACACGCCAGGCCGCACCCACGGCAGGAAAGAAGTCGTACTTCTGGGCGGAACCCAACCGTGACGAACCATCATAACGGCCGGAAGCCGTGAAGTTGAACTTGCCGTTCAGGTCGTAGAGCACACGGGCATAGTAAGAGTTTAGCGTGCTCTGCCCAAAACCGCTCTGTGCCTGGCTCTTCAATGCACCGGCCTGCAGGAAGTTGTATTGCAGGAGGTCATCAGTAAAATTCTGTGCTTCCACGAAAGAGTTTTGACTTACCTGTTTTTGCCATGAGGCACCGGCCAATACGGTGATACGGGAATTTGTACCCATGTCATGTTTCCAGGTCAGGTAGTTCTCTGTCTGCCAGTAATTGAACAAATTATTACGGATACTCGCTACACCGCCCTGGTCCTGTGAAAGGTGGGGCAGATCAGTAGCAGAATAGAAATTGCTATTATAGTTCGCTGTGGTGAATCCGAAGTCGGATTTGAAATCCAGTTCCTTACTGAAGATGAAATCGAGGTACACATTGCCTAATCCAGCTGTGAGGTTGTTCAGTGTATAACGGTTCTGTGAAATGTGAACCGGGTTGGGACCACCTTCAAGACCTGCGATGTCGAAGTTGCCTGCCCAGGTTCCGTCGGGATACTTCACCGGTACTATGGGCACTTCTTCCGTAACCATGCGTGGAACGTTCAATGCACCATTGGCATCGGAAACCACACGCTGGGTGGTCTTGATGATGTTTACCGCACCACCAATCTTCAGCCAGTTGGTCACATCGTTGTCCATGGTAAACCTCGCATTGTATCTTTTGAACCAGGAGTTGATCATCAGACCGTTCTGATCCTGATAGCCTGCACTAAGGCTGTACAAAGACTTATCACTGCCGCCCTGCAGGTTCAGGTTATGGCTATGGGATACGGCTGGCTTATAAACTTCCTTCTCCCAGTTGGTGTTGTAAAGCGGTTGGTCGTTCTCATCAAAGAGTAATGGCAGGCTCGCATGATTCAGCTGAACCGGGGGAACCTGTTCAACCCCTCCCGGATCGAAGTTCTTGCCATTGGCATACGACTGGTTGTAGATGTCAACAAACTCCTGCGAATTCAGCGTCGGCAGGTGGCGGGTGAGTTCAACCACGTTCACATTGGCATCATAGCTGAGCCTTGTCTGGTTGCGAATGCCGCGTTTGGTAGTGACGATGATCACCCCGTTGGCGCCGCGCGCACCGAAGATGGAAGTAGCGGCTGCATCCTTCAGCACTTCGAGAGAGGCTACGTCGTTCGGGTTGATCGTATTCACATCAACGCCGATAACACCATCGACTACATAAGTAGGATCGAGGCTGGAGTTGATGGAACCAATACCACGCACGCGCACCTTAGCGCCAGCACCGGGCGCATTTGAGTTGATGCTGACTTCCACACCCGCAATCCTACCCTGTAGTGCCTGGGTGATGTTGACCACTGGTCTGTCGGTAATCTGCTCGGCCTTGATCGATCCAACAGCTCCGGTCAGTTCCGACTTCCGGGCTGTACCATAACCGATCACAACCACATCATTCAACGTGTTGGATAGTTCTGTCAGCGATACTGCGAGTGCGCCCTGACCGTTTACCGACAGGGTCTGCGGCGTGAAACCAGTGTAGGAAAATACAAGCCTCGCCCTGGTGCCAGGCACGTTGACTCTAAAATTGCCCATGGTATCTGTTGTGGTACCCTGGGAAGTGCCGAGGACGGTCACGCTCACATTTGGCAGCGGAGTATTGTCCCTCGAGTTCGTTACTCTTCCGGTCACCGTTTGCTGGGCAATAGCCGCCACGGCAAGGAAGGACGAAAAAATGGTGATGATTAAATTTCTTAACATAATCGTAGGTAGTTTAACTGCAGTATGAAAATGGATAATCAGCGGTTCCAGTTCGGAAACGGGTACGCGGAATCATTATGGAGGTTTGGAAGGCACCTGAAAGTGCGAAGAGTGTTGCAGCCAGTTTTGTCCCAGACATCGGCAGAAAGTCGACATAGCAGTTCGTTTTTTTTAAACGTTCAGGGCGGGGGGTCCTGATCTACAGTCTTGGTTTAAGGTCTTCGGGGCGTTAATTAGAACAATCGATTTCGCTTCAGGTTCTAATATGTCACAATGTTAGAACATTTAACATATTCAAACGTTATTTTTTTTTCGTGACTTTCTTAACTCAGGCTCCATGAAAGAGGCACAATGAAAGCCTCAGAACCAGCATTGGTGCTGATTCTCCGGGTTTTAGCAGACTTTTAAAACTTTTTAAAGTAGCGCCAAAAACGAATAGTGACCGATGGCGCGGTGAGAACAACTTAAACGATTGAGCATTGGATGGATATCCGATGGATATCTAACAAATCCCTATTTGCTTTCAATCACAATTTCGTCTTCCTGCCTTCCCGTTTTATGGTTAAAGGTCAGACTGCCCTCAGGATCGGTTTTGACGCGTTGCAATAATTGCTTATTCACCAGAATCGCATACCCCTGGTTGGGTTTAAGGCCGTGCACCTGACAGGTCAATTGAGTTGACGAAGAACCCGTTGATGTTTGCGTCCATGCTACGCTGTTATCATCATAATGTTTGACAATCATCGCCAGTCTGGTTTTTGCAGCAGTCTTTACTTCGATACCGGCCCGATCACTGCTTCCATTGAAAAATGAAAAGCGATTGGCAGATGCGTAAAAACCAAAATCCCGCGCAGCAGTAATCTTGAATTGGCCGTTTGAGATGGCATACCGGTTCATGTCCAGATCGATCGACAAGGTCTGCCCCCTGAACTGGTAATTCACTTTTGTGCCAGCAAGCTCAGGAGTTATATGTGGATCAAGATAAAAACGATTGTGCATGGGATTGATGCCATAGACCCCCTGGTAAAGGCCAACGACTGAACTGCAGTTGCCGGAGAGAATATCATCACCCAACCCATCCTGTTTTACCCTGCCATAGCGCTGGAAAGCAAGACCATCTTTTGCATACTGCCTCAGTACATTCTTTATATATTTCACAGCAAGCTCGGGCTTGTAGGCAGCATAGGCCTTCACACCCATCGCCCCCCAGGACAAAAACAGATCACCATTCTCATAATTGGGAAATGGAAACTGCCAGTCGTTGCCCTCGCCTTCCTTGTAAGAATACATGCAAAGCGGCCAGAAGAAAAGTTTCTCCTTCTGCATCTGTGTTTCAATCCGGTCCAGTATAGTTTTGGTACGATTTGAATCCTCACAGATCCCATAGCCTATGGCCATGAAGTTGACCGGTGTAACCATGTTTCTGCCGTGTATGGAGCCATCCTTGTCGCGCCAGTGAACATAGCATTTGTTCTCCTCGTCCCAAAAACCTCCTTCACTGATTGGCTTATTGAAATTTGCTTTCAGTTTTGCGGCAAAACCTGCATACAGTTTTTCTTTGGCGCCATCTCCGAGTTGTCTTTCCACATCCGCCCACAGGATCAGCGCATGATAGAGCTTGGCATTGACAAAGGCATTTTCATAGGCCGCCCAGATGATGTCGATCCAGTCACTGCCTCTTTTTTGTTTATGGCTGTCGGTGATCATCTCCACGAGTCCATTACTGTTGTCATCTCTTTTTAGTAACCAGTCAAGCGCCTTCTCACAGGACGCCTTATGCGTTTTCAGCCATTCCTTGTTTCCAGTCTGGTCGTATAATTCCACCACATTGGTTACCAGGTCGGGGTTGGCGTCGAGCAGATAGCCCCATTGCGCCTCATAAAAACCTTTGGTGGTCACCTCACCCGGCATCATGTCTTCATTGGAGTAGGCCCAGCGCGGCCATACCCTTCCATCGGGTTTGATGGCATTGTCGCGATAATAATCCAGGCAATCCTGATATCCATTTAAATAATTGCTGTCGTTGATCGCGAGGCCAAACTGGGCAATGTATTGTTCATGCAAACAGATCGGACCATATGGTGTGTGCCAGCTGTTGCCGCCAAAATGTTTCCTGTCGATCACACCGATCCTCGCGATGGTATTCAACACCGCACTGACCTGGTCCTGGTTGATGCCGGTAAATTGTCCACGGCCAAACTTTTTGTTGAAATCAAAATATGTAAGGCTGATGTTTTGTTTACTGCTTCCAGCTTTCATTTCAAATGGCGACCATACATCTGTGCGGTCGCGGATGTAGCGCCTGCGGTGCGTACCTGAATCAAAGCGGGGAATCATTTCTTCCGGCGACACGGCGATGCGGTAACTCAGCGCATCCTGGGCCGTGCGGCTGTAGGTCATCGCCACTTCCCTGTCCGGTGCATCAACCTTTATTTCTAAACCATTGCCGGTTTTACTGTTCCAGAATTGCGAGAAATCGGTGTGTACTCCATAGGTGTCCAGTTTTTTATTAAAGAGATAGAACCAGGCCAGTCCACCGTAACCCTGGTAGGCGCCTTCCCAGGTGTTGATTTTCCTGAACGTAAAAGCAGGAAGGGCCACCTGGTCGGCGACGATGTTTTTCGACAGATTTCGTTCAATCTCAAACCGGAGATCATCATCGGTCACGGTGAACTTCCATATTTCTTTTATGGTCAGTTCATCATCGCCATAGGTAATGCCGCTCAGGGTTGCCTTATTCCCGGAAACTTTCAGCACGGGAGCAGTTGACAGGTGCAAACTGGTATAGGCCGCGTCCTTTGTTTTGATCATGGAGTAAATACCGCTGTCATCATCCAGTACCTGCTCACCGTTGACGGCCAGCAAGGAGACCCTCGCTTTGTCTTTGTAATCGAGGGTGATTTTGATTTTCTGATTGCTAATTACTGCCTGCTTATTATTTGCGTCGATTGTTATATTCTGACCCACGGAATTGCTGATACAACCCAGCGTGAAGACAGAAACAAACAAAAAATAAAGCCTTGTCGAATTAAACATAGATCAAACAATTTCAGGATGCCTGGTAAATTAATGGATTCTGTACTTCATCATTTAACAGGTCTCCAACCTTTAATTTCGCCACCTGTTCATCGGTCAGAATATTCTGAATGCCATTGAAGGTTGCCCCATCGGGCATAAAGGCGCAGGTCATAGCGCGTCTGTAACCGTTGGTCATATTGGCTCCTGCTCCATGGATGGTCATCCCATTGTGAAAGGAACAGCTGCCTGCTTTCATGGGAACGGCCACAGACTTTGAGTTTCTGAACTGTGGGTAAAACTCGAAGATGGCATCCATATTTTTACCGATGCCCGGGTTTTCAAAAGTAGTGCTGTGAAAAGAACCGGGTAAAAAATAGAGGCAGCCATTCTCATAGGTAGCATCATCCAGCGCTACCCAGATGGACAAGGCGCGCCTGTCGCTGAATGACCAGAATGGCGTATCGAGGTGCCAGGAGGTGGGGTTGGCCCAGGGCCGTTTGATCAGCGCCTGGTCGTGCCAGATTCGGGTGCCGGTCGATCCGGCCAGGGTGGCCACCATCTTCCCCAATTCCTCATCAACCATAATTTTCTTGATCTTTTCATTGGTCTGCCAGAGGTTGAGCATCTGGTCGAATACTTTTCCATAGTAGTCGCTGTCCTTGTTGATACCATCGTCATCGCCCACCTTTAGATCACCATAAGGCAGTTTTTTTCCACCCCTTTCTTCGATGGCTTCTGTAACGGCCTGGCGCCAAAAGTCTAACTCCTGGGGGCTAAGAAAATTTTCCACCAGCAGATAGCCATCCTTTTGGTATTTAGCAATCTGCTCTGCTGTAAGAGTACTGTTCATTATAGAAATTTTAAAGATTGATAAGGAGCAGTTATTTCACGCAAAGGTGCAAAGGAAATTTCACGCAAAGGCGCAAAGAAAGTTTCACGCAAAGGCGCAAAGAAATTTCACGCAAAGGCGCAAAGAAAATTTCACGCAAAAGCGCAAACCCTGCGTTCTTCCTCTTCCTCTTTCTGTTTCTCTTTCTGTTCCTGTTCCTGTTTCTGTTCCTGTTTCTGTTTCTTCAATATCCTGGATTTTGCGTGAGCAGGTTATTGATCTGGATTTCCCTTGAAGGGATTGGATAAACGAATCTCTCTTCTGTGACATTGAAAGACGCGGGTAAAAGCCATCCATAGAGGGCTTTCAATCTATCTCCTTTTGCCGTAATCAATTCGATTGCCTTGCCGATCCTGATCAGGTCCGTCCATCGGTGGTTCTCAAAAGCAAGCTCGTGGCGCATTTCATCAGCCACATTGTCGGCGGTCGCTTCTACAGTTGCCGGCAGACCCGCACGCGCCCTAACCTGGTTCAGATAAGGCAGGGCTTCACCGGCTTTGCCCTCGGCAACCAGACATTCGGCCAGCAATAATAGTGCACCAGAATAACGGAAGATGGGAAAATTATCCGGTGTGTTGAACTCCAATTCGTAAGGAGGATGAAAGTACTTCTTTATCATATAGAAATAGGTGAGTCCCGGTGTGGGTGTATAGCCCACCGGACTCTTCATACCAGAGGCGGTAAAGTCTTCGACCCCACTGATCGTACCTTCAACAACGGCAATCGAAGCATCCAGCCGGAGATCTCCTGTCTCATAGGATTCCACCATCTCCTGGGTGGGCACATTCCATCCACTGAAGATATTCATTGTTCCCCCGTGAAAACCTGTGAGTATTTCGGAATTAGTGGTTTTAGGTATGAAGATCCAGGCAAAATCACTTTGCTGTCCGCTGACCAGGTCCGACATGTATTGTACCTCAAAGATGGATTCCGCATGGTTCTTATTGTTGGGGTCGAACACATCTTTGTAATCGGGAAGCAATTCATAATTCATGTTGGTGATGTCTAACAACTGCACTTCGGCTGCGGCATAATCTCTTGTGGGTTGCGACATATAAGCATAGGCAAGCAGCATTTTTGCCGCACCCTGGCTTGCCCTGCCGGATTGCGGAAAACTTGTTACCACCGGCAGCAGCGGAATTGCGGAATTCAGATCCGCAACGATCTGGGCATACACTTCTTCTGCTGTGTTCCTTGGCTGGAAGGCTTCCTCCGCAAGTTTCAGTTCCTTGAGCTGCAGGGGAACGCCGCCATAATGCTGTACCAGGTCGTAGTAATAAAACGCGCGAAGGAATAAGGCTTCCCCCGAAAGAGAATCTTTGGCGGCCTGAGACAAATCTGAAGTCTCCAGTCGCGTTAAGATGGAGTTGACTTTCGCGATACCTGAGTAAGCATTGCCATACCTGTTCCCGGGAGAATTGGGTTCAGCGCTGGAATTGGCGTCGTCCAGGAATTCGGCGAGCGCTTCTGTGCTGGTTTCCAATCCCCGGTTGGCATTGTACCTGGTGAAAAAAGTATTGTCGGAACGCATTTCGTCCATGTAAAAACCAGTGTGCACGACAGTCCGCAGATTATTATAGGCGGCCACAAGTGCCTGGTCATACTGCTGTTTGTTTTTGAAGAAGGACGCTTCACTCAATGCGGTAGGCGGCACCAGGTTCAGGTAATCCTTTTTACAGGACGAGAGTCCGATGACTATGATGACGACGAAATATATCTTTTGAATTTTCATGTTCTTTTTTTTAGAAATTAACATTCACGCCAACTGAATAGATTCTTGCAATAGGGAAGGCCGTAAAGTCCCGTCCCTGGTTCAACCCGTTTAGACCCATAAAACTGATTTCAGGATTCATTCCCGGGTAATTTGTAAAAGTGAAAGCATTCTGCGCGCTGAGATAGATTCTTGCACCCTTCACTACTGAGTTTTCGCCTATGGGAAAAGTATATCCCAGCGTAATATTCTTAGCCATCAGGTAGGATCCGTCGAAAACCTGCCTGGAGGTGAAGTTTCTGAGATCGGCGGTGGTGCCGGATCTTGTTCTGGGGTAGATGCCCTCACCGGGGTTGTCTTCCGACCTCCAGCGTTTGGCCACCGCCTTTCTGACGTTGAATACACCATCCAGGTTTTCGGTGGATTGATAGGCATCGTCCGCTATATCATTGCCAACGGTGCCGGCAACAACGATGCTAAAATCAAGGTCGCCATAGGTTAAGGTGTTGGTCATCCCATATGAAAATTTTGGATTAGGATTGCCGATCCAGGTTCTGTCGTTGGCATCGATGACGCCATCGGGCTTGCCATCGGGGCCGCCGACATCAGCAAACCTTGCCGTACCTACCATTGCGGTGGCGTTGTGCGGCTGGGTTTCGAATTCCTCCTGCGTCATGTACACACCCGTATTGATATAACCATAGAACAATCCAATGGGATGCCCAACGGCCGTCCGGTTGTCGTCCCAGTATTCCTGGTATCCTCCGATGGCTGCATTGCTGGTGCCAAGCTGCTTTACCTTATTCCGGTCAACCGAAACATTTATAGCCGTGTTCCATTTTAATTTACCAACGGTGTTGATGGTTTCCAGTGTGAATTCATGTCCCCAGAAATCGAAGCGGCCGATATTGGAGGTCACGCTGTTGAAGCCTGATTGTACGGGAATGTCGATGGCATACAATAGACCATCGGTTTTCTTCCAGTAATAATCATAGATGAAGTTGATCCTGCCATTGAAGAGACCGAGGTCAAGGCCGATATCATAACCCGCGGTAGTTTCCCAGGTAAGATTTGGATTGCCAATGCCGTTGAGCGCGCTGCCGGCAACCAGTTGATTATTGAACACATAATTGCTCTGGTCTACACCGGCGAGATAGGTGTAGTTTCCAATATTGTTGTTTCCCACTTTGCCATAACTGCCGCGGATCTTCAACAGACTGACCTTCCTGGAATTCTTCATGAATGCCTCATCCGATAAAACCCATCCCGCAGATATGGATGGAAAGTCTCCATACTTGGTATTAGAACCGAATTTTGATGAGCCGTCTCTTCTGTATGCGAGCGAGAGCAGGTACTTGCCTTCGAAATTATAGTTTAGGCGACCGATAAAGGAAGCAAGGGAAAAATCATTGGCATCAACCGTCCCAATCCTCGTGGCGGCAACATTCAGCCATTGAATATTGTCGTCGGGAAATTGGGAACCGTTGATTCCGCTGCTCTCCCTTGTCACTTTTTGTGCGGTATATCCTGCGAGTACTTCGAAATTGTGTTTGTCGTTTATTGATTTGTTATAGGTCAGCGTATTTTCTACCAGCCAGGACATGAAGTTGCTAGTGTTGTAGCTGCCAGCCGCGGAGGATGCTGGTGTGGTGCCCCCGAGTATGGTGGACGGGCTGAATGTCCGGGCAATAGTATTGTCGGTATTGATATTCACGCTGAGCTTATACTTCAGTCCGTCGAGAATCTGCACGGTCGCATAGGCATTGCCGATAAGGCTCAGGCTTTTTTCGCGGTTGACTGCCAGTTTTAGTACCTGGTAATAGTTGGGGGTCGAAAACATCCCGGGCGGTGCAAAACCAATGGGATAGCTGCCGTCCTCGTTTTTATAATTCAGGGTGGGGTCGGTCAGATAGGCCACCTGGATGATGTTTCGGCCTTCACCCAAATTTGGCGTGATGTTCTGATTGCGGTAGATGACACCGAGGTTCAACCCGAGAGTAACCCTGTCGTTCACGGTAAATATGCTGTTGCTCCTTGCTGTGAATCTTTCTGCCCATTGGTTCAGCATCACTCCGTCCTGCCTGTTGTAATTCAGGTTGGCTACCGTTTTGATCGATTCCGTACCGGCGGTAAGAGATAGATTGTAGTTCTGTGAAAGTGCGTCTCTTAATAACACATCGAACCAGTCCGTGCCGTCGCCTGGCTGGTATTGCGAAGGATCCTGGTATTCAGCGGGCACGCCACCTGTATAGCCTTCAAAGATCGCGGCGTCTTCATAATATTCTTTTTTAAAGGTGGCAAATTCAGGAGCATTCATCAGGTCGGGCCTGCCCCTGTCTCCTACGGTTTGGATTCCGTTGAAGGCGCTGAAGCTGATGCTCTTTCGGCCGGTACGGGCCTGTTTTGTTGTTACCAGTATCACGCCGTTGGCCGCGCGGGATCCATACAGTGAAGAAGAGGAGGCGTCTTTTAAAACGGTGATGGTCTCAATCTCGTCAGGGCTTAAGGACGCGAGCCCGCTCTCGGTTGGAAAACCATCGATCACGATCAGCGGGCTATTGCCTGCGTTGATAGATGCCGCACCGCGGATCCTGAAAGAGAGTTCCTTGCCGGGCTGGCCGCTGTTCTGATTGATTTGCACCCCGGCAAACTTGCCCTGCAGTTTCTGGCCAATATTACTCACCGGCATGTCTTTGACTTCGGCCACATTCAACTGCGCGATCGAACCGGTGACGTCGCGTCTTCGTTGAGTTCCGTAACTAACTACAACCACTTCATTCAGGGACGAAGGCTTGGAACTAATAAGCGTGACGGCCAAAGAGTTGTTGTCTCTATCTGCCCTGATTTGCTTTTCCAAATATCCAAGATTGGAAAAGACCAGGGTGGCACCCTTGTCGACGGTGATGGAAAACACTCCGTTCGCATCGGTGGTGGTTCCGGTTGCGCTGCCTTTTACCTGAATGGATACCCCGGGCATTTGCACAGCGCTATCGGAGAGGACCCTACCTTTTAAGGAAACTTTTTCCTGAGCCAGGGAGATAAGACAAATATGTAAGAAGAAGACGAAGAGCAGGAATTTCCTGTTTTGAAATGGGCTTTCAAAAATAAATTTTCGCATTGCAGTCGTTTTTAATTAAGGTTGAAGAAAATAGCCTAAGGCGGGCCAGATCCCGTTTAATTGTTCATGAGAGGAAGGACTAAAATGTGCCGTTACTGCACACAGGCCGGGCTGCGATCTGGTAACTGATTGGATGGATGATGAACAGGAGGTTATGAGGAAGACTGAAGGTTAACTCCTGGTAATCGGATTAATTCAGACAGCGGCAAACATCGTAATTTCATCATAGGCAATCGTTAAGACATTTCGTTTAAACAAATGTAAACACCTGGCCAGGCCACGCGTTTACACTTTATGATCTATTCATGTAACTTTTTGCTTCTGCATCGGTATGGATAATTATTATAAATACCTCCCTGTTTCCACAGAGGACAGAGAATGGGGATTACAATTATTAAATGCAGGATGCCAGAAGTATTTACCCGGTGGGGAATACCCGGACAGGCATCATCCATCACATCATTATTTTCGTTGGGACAAAGGCAGGATACTCAACGACTATGCATTAATATATATTACCGAAGGCAAAGGGATCTTCAACTCCGAGAAAAGCGGAGACATCGCTATCGAAGGAGGTTCGGTCATCATCATCTTTCCAAATGAGCGGCATCGTTACAGACCTGATCCCGATACTGGTTGGAAGGAATACTGGTTTGGATTCAATGGTCCCATCATCAACAACATTATCGAGAAGAACTTCTTCGAGGCAGCACATCCTGTTTTTAAGATCGGGTATAATGAAATGATCTTAAACCTGTTTGTCCAGATCATTGAAGCCATCAAGAGTGAGAAACCCGGGTACCAGCCGCTGGTATGCGGAGCCGCAATGTATATGTTGGGGCAACTGCACACTTCCGCCAGACAGAAATTGTTCACTATTGGTGATGAAGAGCAGATCGTGAATCACGCCCGACTTATCATCAGGTCGTCGGTTGAGGATGAAATTTCTCCGCAGGAAATTGCGGCACAATTAAAAATCAGTTATTCACGTTTTCGCAAATTGTTCAAGGAATACACTGGTCTTGCGCCTGTTGCTTACCAGATTCAGTTGAAACTGGAAAAGGCTAAAGAGAACCTGGTGAACACGTCGAAGTCTGTCAAGGAGATATCTTATGATCTGAATTTTGAGTCCACTCCATACTTCTCGAAACTATTCAAAGAAAAAACGGGGCTGACGCCTTTGGAATTCAGGAAGGGTTTTGGCAAAGGGTGAACAGAAAGAGAAAGAGAAAGAGGAAGAGGAAGGTTTCACGCAAAGGCCTGCCTGGCGGCAGGAAACGCAAAGGCAAATAAATGCGCTTTGCGCTTTGGATAATTTAGCCTTTAGTTTTCCTTCGCCTTGGCGTAACCCGCCGCTGGCGGGTCTCTGCCTTTGCGTGAAATGAAAACTTCAGGTTACATGATCCACCAACCCTTCGCAAGATGTAATTGTTTCCTTGTTCGGGTAACGGCGGTATACAGCCATCGAAAAAACTCCGGTTTGGGCATGCCATAGATCTTCTTGTCAAGAAACAGGTACACAAAATCCCATTCGCCACCCTGTGCCTTGTGGCAGGTGACCGCATAGCCGTACTTCACTTTCAGGCAATTCAGATAAGGATCCGTACGCATCTTCTCCTTGAAAGCCTCGGAATTCCCACGAATCTTTTTTTTGTTCATCCGCTGACTGAAATCGATCATCAGCATGCGTTGTTGCTCCCTGGAAAAATTTGAGTCCCCACCATAGAGTATGTCAAGAGAGATGAGCATCTCGAATTCGTCATCTGAAATCACGGATTTGACTTTGACCTCGAGGAAATGCATACCAAGGTGCAGGCTGACAGCACCCATGCTGCTGACCATGACAAAATCCCCGTTGGTCAGGGGCACCGAATAATTGTTTTGCACAACCAGTAATACATCGTTCAATTGAATCGGCAGATCCGCAGTACCGTACAATGCCGCACGTGTTTGCGTGTTTATGGCATTGACCAATCGGTTGGACCTTGCAATAGCAATGGTGCGCAAAACACCATACTCCTTGTACGATTGCAAATAATCTTTCAGCAGATCCTCATCATCGGCATGCAGGGTTACGTTGTTCCTGTTCTTCGCAGGAATTCTCGGAAACCGTTCCCATTCGTTTTGCAGGGAAAGGTCGCGAAGACTGTTGGCGAGCAAGAGGATGTCATTATTGGGCTCGTTCCTTTCAATTTTCGTCAATGTGGCTGCGATCGCTATTCTTTTTTCCGTGGCCAGCCAGTCCATGTCGAGGGCTGGGCTGAATGTTTGTCCAACTGGTGGCAGTTGGCAGGGATCGCCGACAAAAAGAATCTTGTTGTTGCCCACGGATTCGAAGAAATCGCTCATCAGGATCCCTGATCCAAAGGAGAGCATCGCATCATTTTCCGAAAACTCGCTGGAGAGCATCGAGGATTCATCGACTATGTAGAGGCATTTTTCCTCATCGGGCTTCCGGAGGGAAAACTGCATGGTCATCTGGCCATATTTGTCCACCGTCGCGTCATCGAAGATCTCGTCGTCAGCGCCTTCCACTCTGTTGAAATTATAGAGTTCGCTGTGGACTGTTTTGGCAGAGAACCCTGTTTTGCCCCGAAGGATGGCGGCCGCCCTGCCGGTGGAAGCGAGCATGGAAAAGGGGTGTTTCTGTTCATTCAGCCACTTGCCAACATATTGCATCAGGAAGGTCTTGCCGGTGCCCGCATTCCCTTTCAGGACCAATGTGTCGGCTGCTGAGTCCAGAAATCTTTGGATGATTTTGAATACTTCTTTCTGGTCTTCGTTGAGCGTGGGTTTCGAAGGCATAGAGGCCGGTCAGATTTCATGCAAGGTCGCGAAAAAGAAGTAAAGCCTGTTTGCCGTATGCAGGAAGACTTCACGCAAAGGCGCCAAGAAAACGCAAAGGCGCAATAAATACTGATCTTTTTACGGCTTGGCTTGAAACTATTCAACTCATCAATTTCGAGATCCCATTTTATTGAGAGGAGTGGATGTCGACGATACGGGCTGCTTTGGCATCCTCCTGTTCCTGGGCCACCTTGAAAACGCCATGCAGCAGGCACCCATGTCCCGGACTACTGGTCACCTGGATTGTTCCATGCGCTGCGTGTGCCCTGTTCCGCATGTTCGAAATACCGATACCCTCCTTTCTTCCATCTACTTCGAAACCTTGTCCATTGTCGGTTATTGTGACCTGTAACTCCTTTGGACTGCCTTTCAGCGAAATGTCCACCTCAGTGGCATGTGCATGTCTCGATATATTCGTAAACTGCTCCTGCACGATGCGGTAGACCACCAGCTCTGTTTCTTCTGTTATTGGGCAAAGGGAAAGATCAACGGAATGATAATGATAGTGAACACGGGCATTGATGGCGAATGAAGCCATTAGTTCCCGGAGCGCATCCTCTAAACCCAGGCCCTGGTGTTTTGGCCCCACCAGTTTCCGCGAAAGCTTTCGGATCTCTTCTATCGCCGACTCGATGGTGGCCGTGCATTTTTGAATGCAGGACTCACATTCCGTAGGATCGGTCCGCATCACGTCCAAATATAATTTTGCGGAAGCAAGCAGCTGGTTCACATTGTCGTGCAATTCGGCTCCAATGCCCTGTCTTTCCTTCTCCTGCGCAAATACTACCGCGCGAGTAATCTCACGTTCCCTGTGTGCCCTTGCTTCCTTTAGTTGTTCTTGCAGTTCCACTTTATCCGTGATGTCTCTTGAGTTGATCACCATTCCATGGATCGCCGGGTTATCCAAGAGGTTGGTCAGCCTGCTTTCAATCCAGCGCCATTCACCGCTCGCGGCGAGAAACCGAAAAGGGGCAAAGTCCACGACCCTTTCTTCACCGAAAGATCCGAGTTTCTCCTGCATCGCAACCGCATCCTCCGGATGGATGAAGGCAAAGGCATTCTTTCCATTAAAATAGGATGAATCATAGCCGAGCAATGCTTTGGAATTGTTAGCAACATAGAGGTAATTGCCATTCTGGTCGATGATACTAACGAGGTCGGCACCATTTTCCACCAGACATCGGTAGCTTTCTGTATTGTCCAGCCTAAAGAGGTAATCAAGTGTTGATGCTGCCGGGGGGCCCTCAGGCCGCTGCATGCGGCCTTCGGTGTTACTGGAATTCATTTTTGTATCCTTTGCCAGTTCGAAGGGTTCAGTACCCTTGTCGAGATTCTTTTCCTGGCAACTTGAACTTCTATTCATAATCCTAGTATTAAGGTCCCATTTTCAGATCATCGTGTCAGGGGCAAGAGTATTTTGAACTCGCTGCCCTTTTTTTCTTTTGATGCGACGGTGATAAATCCATTGTGATTGGCAACAATTGTCTTACACAATGCCAGCCCAATTCCGGTTCCCGAATATTTCGAGTGGTTGTGCAGGCGGTGAAAGACTAAAAATATCTGGTCTGCAAACTTTTGCTGAAAGCCGATTCCATTGTCCTTGATGCTGATTTCGCAATAGGAAAATTTGGGATTTATACCAAGAACATTTACTTCCTCTCCTACGCTTAATATCCTGGAGCCGATCTTTAACACGGGTGGAGTCGATTCTTTCGAAAACTTAATGGCGTTACCTATCAGTTGATAAAACAACTGGTTCATTTGAAAAGGGATGGCATCAACGACTGGAAGTGGTTCACGTTCAACAATTACTTTATTCTCGTTGATGAGCAGGTCAAAATCAATCAGCACTTTGCTTACCATCTCATCCAGATCTGTCCGTTTGAACACCGGGTCACTGTGCAATACAGTGGAGAAATTCAGCAGTTCGCTGATCAGCGACGACATTCGCTCTGATGAACTGTTGATCTTGGCCACCAACTCCTGAACCGGTTCCGGCAGTTCCTGTAGGTGCCTGTCCCGTAGAAGAGCCGTGAAAGTCCTGATTTTTCTCAAAGGTTCCTGCAGGTCATGAGAAGCGATGTAAGCAAACTGCTCCAGGTTTTCATTGGTAAGCTGCAGGTCATTGTGTACTTCCTGTAATTCAAAAGTTCTGTCGAGTATTTTTTTCTCGAGTGTTTCTTCAAATAGTTTCGCTTCTTTTTCTACTTTCCTTTTCTCTGTCACATCCTCTATTGCTATCAGTATCGACTGTTCATCCTGGTGCTCAGTGATGATTTGCGTCGCATTGAACAACATGGTGCGATCTCCCAAACCTGGAAAATCGTGCGTTACCTCAAAATCTTCGATACTGGTTTCATGAGGAAGCATTTTCTCAAGCATCGCGCGCAATCCTGCGATGTTCCATTGTTTACCTGCTAAATCGAACAACAGTTTTCCCACAGTTCCTTCCGGGGTAGCGTGAAATTTCTCGTAGAAAGATCTGTTTGCGCTTTTTACTTTTAGCGCTTTGTTAAGTACAAGAATAGGTTCGCGAATCGTACTAACAACCGACTCAGCAAATAACCGGGATGCATTCAATTGCTCATTTCTGTCATAAAGCTCCTGGTTCACAATAACCAGTTCCTCGTTGCTGGTTTGCACCTCCTCTTTTGAAGTCTCCAATTCTTCATTCAGGCTTTGCAGCTCTTCACTTCCCGACAACAATTCCTCGTTGGCACTCTGAAGTTCCTCGTTGGCCGCCTCCTGGTCTTCGGTCAGGGTTTTCATATCCTCTCGAACCTGGGCCAGTTCCTTCTGAAGGTGTTGATTGCGCGACAGCGACTGTCTGAGCTTAACATCAAAACGTTCCGGTTTAGCTTTCCCGGAGGGTTTGGTGATCTTTGGTTCCGGTTCTAATGGGAGATCCTTGAAAAGTATCAAAAAATACAGCTCAATAGTATGCGGAAGTGGAATAACCTCAATAGCTCACCAGGCGTTCATTTCCCGCGTATTTTACGGCGATATTGGATTTGATTACCGCGGTTTTTTGTTTTTTGGCTTTATGAAGTGCATTCCGTAATTCAAATGCCAGCCCTTCGCGTGCCATTTTCAGCACGTTCAGACTCGGTGTTCCCGATGAAAATTCCAGCCAGGGACCAGTTGCTCCCCGAACCTGCACAATATCCATCAGGTCATTCACGATCACTCCCGGTGGAACAAACCTGGACAACAACAATTCGTCTCCGCTTTTCTGAAAATCATCTTTATTGATTTCCGGCGCAATCATCGTATGCTGGCCATTTCTAATCCCCTGTCCGGTACGATCGCCTAATACATGCAGGAAATTGCCTTTCACCGGCTTCCTGGTGTACATTTTATTCGTCTTCTCAAAAGTATTAAAGAGCTCCAACGCCTGCGCCGTAGTCTCAGATTTCCCCAACAATAAAAAGCCTTTTTCCTTCAATGCATAATGAAAAGTCGTAAGTGCCTTTTTTTGTAAAAAGGGCTCCAGGTAGATCAGCGAATTACGACAGCTGATCAGGTCAATTTTCGCAAAAGGAGGATCTTTCAGATAGTTGTGGGACGCGAACACACAACAGTCTCTGAGATTTTTATTGAGTCTGAAGGCTCCGTCTGTTTTTGTAAAGAATTGTTGAAGCCGGGCTGAAGAAAGGCTCCCCGTTTCACTTTTGGAATATTGCCCAGTTCGCGCTTTTGTGATGGCCTGTTCAGAAATGTCTGTTGCAAATACCTGCATCTTTACTGTTGATGCCTTGTCACCGAGGTATTCCTGGAAACTCATCAGTATGGAATAGGCTTCCTCTCCGGTTGAACAGCCTGGGATCCAAACACGCAGTGGCTCATTGCCCTGCCTGTCCTTCATAAGAGCGGGGAACATTGTTTCGGCAAATGTTTCGAAAACCTTGGGATCCCGGAAGAATTGCGTTACAGGTATCAGCAGGTCTTGAAATAAATTATCCTGTTCTGAATTATTTTCTTTGAGATAGTCAAGATATTCGCCAAGATCGGGCTTCATGCACAATGCCATTCTCCGGGTGATCCTGCGTCGTATTGTGGTTTGTTTGTAATAAGTGAAATCGACCCCACGCCTGATACGCAGTATGGAAATGATCTGGCGGAATTTGTCTTCCTGATTGAGTATTTTAGTGCCTGCACCATTTCCAGAGATCCCGTTCAACGTTTTATGCACCTCCAATAACTGTTGCGGAATTTGATCCGGGGCCAGGATAAAATCGACCACACCGGCTTCAATGGCACTTTGGGGCATCCCTTCATATGCAGCGGACTCCCGGTTCTGGGCAAATGTAATCCCTCCGTGTTCTTTGATCGCTTTCAAACCCAATGTGCCATCCGAAGCTGTTCCCGACAATACAACGCCGATAGCATGATTCTGGTGAACTTCCGCGAGTGAAGTAAAGAAAACATCGATGGGCAGGTTTTGTTGGGATTTGGGAAGTCGGGCACTTAGTTGGAGAACGCCATCTGTGGCGGTAAGTAGTTTATTCGAAGGAATGATATAGATATGATCCGCCTCAACCTGGATATTATTTGTTATCTCCTGAACCGGAATCCTGGTGACCTTTTGCAGGATTTCTGTCAGAATACTGTCGTGAGCCGGATCCAGGTGCTGCACCAGTATATATGCCATACCGGAATTTTCAGGAATAGCTTTCAATAATTGCTTGAAAGCATCTAACCCTCCAGCGGAAGCACCAACACCAACAACAGGGAAAAGATTGGAAGAAAGGATTTTCACCTTGTCCTTATTAGACTTAACTGCTTTGGTCTTCATTGTTCCAAATTATGTATGGTCGATGAACAGGACGAGTCTGCTGGGTACCGGAAGATGTTCAAACCTGAGTTCAAATCAGATTTGAGTCCTGTTCAGTAGGTGAATAAAGCAACAATTTCTGTGCTATTGTTACGGATTTCGTTCAAATTGTCTGAAAGTATACTGCCGTCATTGAAGTATCTAACAGCACTTAATTCTATAGTACGTGGATTATGAAGGTCGAAGAGTCCCAATGTACCGTTTTAAATCAACAGTGTGGTTGTAAAACTGCCTTTTTTATCCGCCCAAGTCCGTCCTAACATACGTTGTCCGTGATCGTTATAATGAATTGATTAGGATCAATCGTATGTAAAACAAAGGTATTATTGTTTTACGTATGCGTAGTTCTACTAAAATGACTCAGTGAAATATATAATAGGATGCAGGATCTTCCTACCGGTTGCCTTTACCGTCATAAAAGTATTTGAACACGAATTTATGGATGATAGAATCGGTGCTAGTCGCACTCGTAGGTGATCTCAACTCCCGGAGCCAAGCCCAGAAAGGGTTGAAAATAGGGCACCGGCTCTTTTTTGATAGTCAACGGCAATCCTTTGCTGTTGTAGGTTGCCCCATAGTCGACGCTGTTCTTGCTGAAATTTTTGTGGATCAGTTGCCAGGCGGGGTGCAAACTATAGAGACTGGGTTTGTTGTTGTAGATGATCTCGCCCGGGTATCCCGGGTTTGATGGATCTTCCTGGCGGTTGCCGCGGATATCATAATAATACTTGCGCACCTGGGTAGGGAATTCTTCAACGGGTCCGTATTCGGTGATCCTTAGCGTCACTTTTATGATTCGGTTTAAAAAATCATATTCAATGTCCTCTACATATTCATCACCGGCTGCTCCCGGAAAGGAATCCCTGACTGGCATTTTTGAATTCCCTTCATACGCAAAATGGAGTAGTCTTTGGGCATAAAAAAAATCTGAGGTTTCTTTTATCAGGCGTTTTTGTGCATCATAATTGTAGCTGACTGTAAACTCGGTCAAAATCGGGATGGTGTCGGGCACTGGGTCATCCGGGCGGGGTATAAACAATTCAAAATAAGAATAATCAATGCTTGTCGGGTATCCCTCGGCGTTATAATGGTAATCGGCGCTGTTTCGATTCAGCGGATCCTCATAAAATGTTCTCATGATTTTGCAGGGTATCCGGTTCCTGTCTTCATGATGATGAACTAAATCAACAAATTTCTGACAACCACTGAATAAAGTACCCAGGGTGAGCAGGAAGGCTAATAACGGTTTCATATAATGGCAATGTTAGGGGGTGTGGGTGCGAGGGGACGAAGTATGGGGAGTCAGAAGGATTGGAAGGTTACTAAATATACGAAAAGTTTTGGAAGGGACTCAAGCAAAGTCTTCACGCAAAGGCGCAAAGTGAGTTTGCCAGCCCCTCTTCCCTCGCCCGCCGAAGCTTTAGCTAAGGCGTGGCTCTTCCTGTTCCTGTTCCTGTTCCTGTTCCTTCTGTTCTTGTTCCTGTTTCTTTCTCCGAACTCCGCTCTCCGTACTCCGCTCTGATTAGATGGCTTGAATTATCGTATCTATCATCTCGTGATAGCCTGGTCGGTTCAGGGGTTTGGTAAGAATCAGGGTAGCCCCGGATTCAACAGCCCTGTTGATCAACATCTCATCAGCATAGGTCGAATAGATCACGACCGGGATGCTGTTATAGCGTTTGGATGATTTTAGTGCCTGCAGGGTTTGAATTCCATTTTGCCTGGGCATGTTCTGATCGAGGATGATCAGGTCGGGCAATGGTTTTTCGTCCGGAATCAATTCGAGTGTTTCCCAGAGTTGTACCCCATCGTTGGCAAAATTCATCAGCTGAATATCTGAACGGTCCGCCAAAAAAAACTTCATCAATTCCTGATCGTCCAGATCATCTTCAGCAACCAACAATCGCCTGGGGACACTCATATAAAAACTTAGATATTTTGTCTGATAGGTAAATTAATGCTAAATGTAGCACCTTGTCCGTTTGCACTCATAGCTTTTATGTTTCCATTATGTTTCTCGATGATTTTTTTCGTTATGGCCATACCCATCCCGGTGCCCTCGTAGGTATTCTTTGTATGCAGGCGCTCAAAAAGTGCAAAGATATTCTCGGCATACAAGGGATCAAAGCCAATACCATTGTCGCTGATGGTAATCCGGCAATAAGGTCCCTCGGGATCGGGCATGCCTTCATCAATACGGTTTACCCGCTCTCCGCTAATCACTATTTGAGGCTGGCCTTCGGACCTTGAGAATTTTATGGCGTTGGAGATGATATTCTGCAGGGCCTGGCGCATCTGACCCTGGTTGGCCTGGATAAGGGGTAGCTTTCTCAGGTTCATTTCAACTTTCACGTTTTTTTCCTGAATCGCCAGTTCGAAATCTTCCATTAATTCCTCGATCAGCTCCTGCAATGCAAACTTATCGTCGATGTGTTGCGCGTAGGACAATCTGGAATATTGTAGAATGTCAACGATCAGCGCTTTCATCCTGGCCGCCGAGAATATGATCTTGTCGAGGTAATTCTTTGCCTTACCTGTGAGATGAGACAGTTCCTCTTCTTTAAGGAAATTAGAAAAAATCTGGATCTTCCGTAGTGGTTCCTGCAAATCGTGTGAGGCGACGGAAGCGAACTGCTGAAGGTCGGTATTACTGACAGCCAGCTGATAGTTGTTTAGTGCCAGTTGACGTTCCGTCATTTTTTGCTGGCTGAGATCTGTGATGATCACACTCAAAATGTCGGTTTCCTCTATCTCCAGTTTCGCCATGGAGATCAGTACAGGAATCGACTGACCCGACCCAAAGAATTCCACTTCACCCTTGCCTTCACCCTGGAATGATTGTGCAAGCAGCTTATTATATTCCTCCTGGCATTGTTCCGTAATAAAGTCCGACAATGATGAACCGATGATACCAGAGATAGGTTTTTCTACCAACCTCGCAAACTGTGAATTGCAATAGAGTATGGTGCCATCCTTACCCAGGGTGATGGCCCCTTCTGTCATCTTTTCAATAAACACCCGGTAGGCAACGTCGGCACTTTTAAGCGTATAAAGTTGGTGCTGGTCTTCCTGCTCAACCACGAGGGCATCCACCTGGCCGGTTCTGATCGCTTCTATGATCTCATGGGCCTCAAAAAGTTGGTGCTTCACTTCGTCCAGTTCCGACTGCAGTGCTTCATAAGATGGCTTTGACTTCATACTGTCATTTTTATAAACCAAGTGCACTTAATACTTTTGCTGTTTCAGACAAATCGCCAATAAGCCTTCGCTCCGGCAACGGCATTTTTTTTATCAATAGCGGCAGGGCTATCAATTGTTCTTTTTTTGCCAGCTCTCCCTGCTGGTATACATCGATAATCTCAAGTTTGAACTCACCTGGCAGATGAGTGTCGCAGATGCGTTTGATGTTGGTCACTGCCCGAAGAGAGTTGGGCGAGCTACCAGCGATGAACAAGCGCAGAACAAACGCCCTTTCGGAGTTTTTTTGTTTTTTAGGCTGATGGATGTCCGCTTTTTTTATCATGCAGTTATTTTACAGGCTTCAGATTCAGGCCAACCAAAACCTTTTCTTCATTTGAAAGGTCACCAATGATCTTTCGTATCGGCACGGGAACTTTTCGAACCAGGGTTGGAATCGCCAGTATTTGGTCGCCAGCGGCGAGCTGAGGTTGCAACAGCAGGTCGATCACCTCGAGAGAATATTCGCCCGCCAGGTGCGTTTCACAATACTGTTTCAGGTTAGTCAGGGCTGCCAGTGACTTGGGCGTGTTTCCTGCTATATACAACCTCAGCTCCCACTTGGGAGGCGTTGTCTTTCGCACTTTACGGGCTATAGTCAATTTCTTATTTTTTGTTTTTGTTGCCATCATCTGTAATATTTGATCTTATGTCAGCAAGTCGCTTCCTGTTCCTTTCCATAATTTTTTTACGGAGATCTTCTTCCTGGTACGACTTGTTAAGTTCTTCCTTTACCGTTTCGAACTCTGACTTGAGTGATAAAATTTGGGATTCCAGCATTCTGTGCTTCCTTTCGATTTCGCGTTCCTTTGAGGCAATGGCATGAGTGCGTAATTCTTCAATCGTGGAATCGCTTAGTTGTTGTGCTTCTCTGGCTGAACCGATGAGTACGCCATCGGGACCCAGATATACAGGCACCAGTTGAAGACCCTGGTCGGTGATCACGAATTCCCTTACCTGGTTGGAATGTTTCATACCGCGCGATTTCATAACATATAATCCGCGGTTCCGTTCGCCGTTGGATTCGAGGTCGCGAACCATCAGCCAGGAATCGACCAGGGAAGAAACTCCGTCATCGGGCTGATCAATCCCCGGATTGTTAATCGTCAGGGCCGTAAACATGACAGTAATGTTCTCGGCCTGCAGAAAGTCAATTAGCCTGGTGAGTATGGATTTCACTTCTCCTACCGAACCTACCGTGATCAGGTTGGTAATGGGATCCAGCACAACAACCGCCGGTTTGAATTTTTTTATTTGTTTGTGTATCGTCACCAGGTGCATTTCCAGTCCATAAATTGTTGGCCTTGATGCATTAAATTTCAACAACCCCTGATCTACATAATCCTGCAGACCGAAGCCAATTGATTTCATATTCCGGATGATCTGTTGCGGAGATTCTTCAAATGCAAAGAAGAGGGCTCTTTCCTTTCGCTCGCAGGCGGCTGCACAAAAGGCCCCGGCCAGGCTACTCTTCCCCGTGCCGGCAGTCCCGGAAACTAAAATTGAACTTCCTCTGAAAAACCCCTTGCCTGCCAGCATCACGTCGAGGCTGGGTATGCCAGACGATATTTTTTGCGAAGAAACAGGACGATCGAGCCTTAGTGAGGTCACGGGCAAAACCGAGATGCCTTCTTCATCGATGAGAAAAGGATATTCATTGGTGCCGTGCAGTGAACCTCTGTACTTAATCACCCTAAGCATACGGGTTGAAACATGGTTAACCACTCTGTGGTCAAGAAGGATGACGCAGTCAGACACATATTCTTCCAGGCCATGACGGGTTAAGGTTCCTTCTCCTTTTTCTCCCGTGATGATGGCGGTGACCCCTTTGCCTTTGAGCCAGGTGAACAGTCTTCGCAATTCTGTCCGGAGTACATTTTCATTCTTCAGTCCGGAGAAAAGGTTTTCGATGGTGTCGAGCATCACTCTTTTCGCGCCGATGCTGTCGATGGCATGCCCCAGCCGGATGAAGAGTCCGTCAAGATCGTATTCGCCGGTCTCTTCAATTTCGCTGCGATTGATATAAACATGGTCGATCCTGAGAAGTTTGTTCTTCTGCAGCATATTGAGATCGAACCCCAGAGAAGCTACATTCATCTGGAGGTCCTCAGGATTTTCTTCAAAGGCAATAATAACCCCAGGTTCACCAAACTCCATGGCACCCCTTACGATGCATTCAATGGAAAACAGGGTTTTGCCGGCGCCGGCGCCGCCACAAACGAGGGTGGGACGTCCGATTGGGAGGCCCCCGCCGGTAATTTCATCGAAACCGCTGATGCCCGTAGGGGCTTTTTTGAGTTGTTGATCAACAAGCCTTGCCTGAGTTTTCTTAGCCATTTCTACAATTATTGGTTAGAAGTCCCACTGGCCCACATTCAGAAACTGCTGATATACAGCATTTTGCCGACAGGAATGGCCATTCGGAGAATATAACGACTGACTATCTACAATTTGCGCGCCACGGAGAATCAGAAAGAGAAAGAGAAAGAGGAAGAGGAAGGAACAGAAACAGGAACAGAAAGAGGGCAGAAAGAGAAAGAGAAAGAGAAAGAGCGGAGGAAGTCACGTCTACGCTAAACTTTTCAATTTTCCCGAAGTTACAGCTGACGAAGATGCGCGGACATGCGGAGAACGCCTCGCCCGCACACTTTCTGCCCTCTTTCTCTTTGTCTTTCTCTTTCTCATTTTTCCGCTTTGATCTCGAATTTTGATCCGCTTTTAATCGTAAAATCATTGGTGCCGATCTTGCCCCTGACCACAAAAAAGCTCACCAGCTCAATAACTAAAAGCAGGACAAGGGCGATTAAGAGAATGGCGTTGCTTGTTTTCATCTTGATGGAATGACTATGATAAAGATTGTTTCTTTTTGAATTTTTCAAATTGTGCGGAAAGGTCCCCGGGTTCGATACCCAGGATGAAGAGGGTGCGGAAAAAAAGCGGTAGCTCCTTTTGCGTAAATTCATTTTTCCTGAAACTCGTAGCCTGTTTGACCGAATTTAAACTGATAAAATACCCTATACCCCGTTTGTCGTAAACGATATCGTGGTTTTTTAAAAACTCATAGGCCCGCATCACCGTGTTCGGGTTCACTTCAAGTGACACTGCCAGCTCACGAACACTTGGAATTTTATCTTCCGGCATCCATTCCTTGAGTAAGATCTTGTCGCACACATAATCTACAATCTGCAGGTATATTGCCTGCCCGTTTGTATTGAATTGCATATTGCAGGAATAAAAGATTTAAAATAATATTCAGATCTGTTTCTCCTTTAGTCTGAACCAGGTCGTCACCAGAAATAGCGGTGCCCAGATCAACCGGTGAGTCCAACTGACAATTTCATTGGCGGTAGATGACAAAGAATACACTTTTACGTTGCTCGCATCCCTGCCATTTAAATCCAGAATATTTGGAAAACTCCACACAAATCCTTCATCAAGACTGTCCATCAATAATTTATTGAAAATGATAAATCCAATGATGACCGCCACGCCGGTCAGTGTCGTTTTTACAAATGAAAGTTTTGCGAAATACACCGAACCCATCATGTAGAAAGCCTGAAAAGACAAGTATCCATATAGAAAGTCGGGCAAAACCCTGGCGAAGCCCTGGCGCCGGACCATGGGAATAAACGTATAACCGGAATGTCCTTTTATGTAAGTCACCGCAATCATTTTGAGCAGAAAAAAGCCCGCGGTGTAAAGCAGAAAAAACAAAATGGCGTAATAAAAGATGATCGTGATGAGTTTCTCCAGGTGACTCGCAGGAACACCGAGCCAGTAGATACCTTTGGGTTTGTCGCCCAGGAAAGAAAAGGCCATACTTGAAAAAACAGATCCCGCGATAATAAGTCCACATGCATAAAATATGTATAAGAATACCTCCTGGTATTCAGGACCCATAGCCGTCGCCCAAAAGGCAATAAAAATAGCCTGGCAGCCAAACATGGCCAGCATGGACATCAGGTGGGCCCTGCCATTTTCTATTCCGTGTTTTCGGATCAGTTTTAATAGTCTTTGGAAGTTGATTGTCTGGCTCATGGGAGGGAGTTGATCGTTTTTGTTTTGAATAATGCGCTGACCTTGTCTCCGTTCGTAACTATAGCCTTGTACAGCATTTCCAGGTCAAGGCTGCCCTCTTCCTCACTAAGATTTGCGGTGATGATTGAAGTTCCGTGAATGGATGCTTCGACATAGAAGGCTCCCGCGATCGCATTTGGTTCATATGACAGTGTGCAGGTGAGTTTCTTATTGATCATATCGAGACCCTGATCGAAGAGTATTTTTCCATCCTCAATGATCAGTATCCTGTCAACCAGGTTTTCGATATCCTTCACCTGATGGGTGCTAATGACCACAGTTTTATTTTCGCTCATTGCTGAGGCAATGACCTTCCTGAATTGACTCTTGCTCATGATGTCAAGTCCATTCGTGGGTTCATCGAGTAATAACAATGGCGTGTTGGCGGCAAGGGCAAAACTGATCAGAACTTTTTTCTTCTGGCCATAGCTCATCTGCTGCAGGGTGCCAGTAGCGGGAACGTCGAATTCTTTCAGGTAGGCAGACATCTTGCTTTCATTAAAATCCGGATAAAAGTGCAAATTGGAATCC
This sequence comes from uncultured Chitinophagaceae bacterium, assembly GCA_963808065.1. Classification (GTDB taxonomy): domain Bacteria; phylum Bacteroidota; class Bacteroidia; order Chitinophagales; family Chitinophagaceae; genus Flavitalea. The sequence goes on along the minus strand of CAWEEK010000001.1, from coordinate 462,791 downwards.
AGGTACCTCGAAACAGTGATGTCTGGCAGGTAGAACTCTTCGGGCACCATAAACACCCGCGCGAGGAAGTCGGGATTTCTTTCAAAAGGAGCGAAACCCGATACGGAGATTTTGCCTTTCTCGGGTTCAAGCAAGCCCGCCATCGATCGGAGGAGGGTAGACTTGCCGGTTCCATTTCTCCCCAGCAGGCCGTAAATATGTCCTGGTGAGAGCTGCAGGGAGAGTCCGGTAAAGACCGATTTTTTTCGGTAGCGGAAGTGAAGATCCTGGATGTCGACCATGTATTGTTACTTTAGTGTACTAGTAATCTAGCACACCAAAGATATGGTGATCTTTTACATTTCCAAAAGAATTTTGAATCAGTGTGGGGAGCGGAGAAACAGTGCGAGATTAATGCCGCTCTACGCTCTCCGCACTTTGCACTGATTTATTGTATGAAGGCAAAGAAAAATGGTCATTTTTTTTCATTGTCACGACTTCAATATGGCTTCGGTGCTTGTTTCACCATTTCGAGGAATTAGATGGCTTGCTGGCTTGCAAATACAGAAAGCGAAATATATATTTACCCTCTGTTGACCTATTAAAATCCAAAAAACAAACCCTATGAACCACGCAAAGCGTATTCTTCCTTCTATTCTCCTAGCTTCCTTATTTGCATTTACTGTTTCCTGTAAGAAATCCTCGGATGAGGTTGTTACTCCACCCGAAGTTGACCTGGCAGAATCTACAATGACTTTCAAAATGGATGGCACTGCAAACACATACACCGGTTGTGTGGCAGTTAACCAGACCATTGGCGACATATCCGGTCTGGCCATTACAGGCAACGCTACCGCCGCTGATGAAGATTTTTTATCTGTATATGTAGGAAGTAAAACAGCAGTCGCCACTGGCTACAGCGCCAACAAAGTTTTCTTTGACGGTGGATCTCAGATCCAGGCCACCATTGGCTTTGCAAAAGGGGGAACTAATTTTACAACCGTTTTTGCTTCTGAGCTGTCGAAAATGGCCATCGAAGTGCACATTACCGAAAGAACTGCAACAAACGTTAAAGGGACTTTCTCAGGCAAGGTGTATTCAGAAGATGAAGATGATACCAAGGCCTATGTTGTGTCTGAAGGAAAATTCCACGCCAAAATGATTCAGGATTAATATTTAACAACGTTAATACCTACTCCCCTCAGCGATCTGAGGGGAGTTTTTGTTTTTAGCTCATCCCGAACTGTTGCCATCCGCGGCGGGGAATGCGACAATAAGAAGTACCCGTCCTTGCAGCTCAGAGTTTACCAACATGATGGCTCGGGCCGAACCAACTGGTTTTTAAATTTTTCTTTATATCTATTTTGGAAAATGGGTGCCCGGAGAGCGCACCCATTTTTATTGGGTTGATTTTACCAACGCCCACCGGTGAGCAGCGCCTTGCCTGAAATTCTAATAAGTTATCGTCAATCCACCACCCCAGCCCATGTCTGTTTCGTAGTGCGTAGACAATGAAACATACTTCGTTACTACATATCTCAATCCCGCCATGTATTCCTTATCCGTGTTGGCATAGAAGTTCAGTCGTAGTCGTTTGGTGAGTGCCAGGTCTTCCCGTCCCAACTGGACACGAAGCCGGCCATCCATGTCCACCCGCGCATCTGCGCGTACCAGCATCGGCAAAGTATATTGCAGTCCCACACAAATCACACCGCGTTGGTCTTTTGTGTTCGCCTGTCCAAAGAGGTTCTTTTCCACCTCCCGGTGTTTTCGGTAGCGCCAGTCGAATCCAAGATAGGCCACCGCCCACTGATTCTTGTCCAGGTATCGACTGATATGCGTTTCGCTTTCATATCCTTTGCGATCATTCAAGCCTAATCGCCATTCGGTTTGCAGGCTCCAGCGTGTATTTGAAAAAGCGATCTCACCATCGCTGCCATTGCTTTCCAAACCGATTTGTGCCGAAGCATAAAACCTGCGGTCGTCCTGGTAAACCTTGCGCATATTGGACTTGTAAGTAGTCGTTGCTGCCGAATCATTGTTCACATAACTAAATATCCTGCCCATGCCCGACATCATATGGTAAAGGATGTGGCAATGAAAATACCAGTTACCCCCCGCCTCAGATGCGTGAAATTCTATGGTGTCCGTCTCCATGGGCATGATGTCGAGCACTGTTTTCAATGGTGCATTCGCACCCTGTCCATTTAACACCCTGAAGAAATGGCCATGCAGGTGCATGGGGTGGCGCATCATGGAATTATTGGTGATGATCATCCTGATATTTTCACCTCTTTTGATCAGTATCTTGTCCGACTCAGAAATGGTTTTGTTATTGACTGTCCACACATAGCGGTTCATATTGCCGGTGAGCTCAAATTTCATCTCGCGAAGCGGCCCTTTTGGCAAGGTTGTTTTTGCAGGCGCCCTTAACATCGAATAATTTAATGTCCTTATGGTTTGATTGCTGTCTGCGATCTCCGGATACATTACCATGTTCATATCCATTTTCTGCAAACTCATGTTCATTCCCATGTCGTCCATAGTGCCGTCCATTTTCATCATCCCATTCATCATCTCCATCCCCGCGAAGTATTTTAATTTGGGCATTGGTCCTGCAGGCTTTTGTTTGCCTTCTCCCAACCAAAGGGAACTGCTCCTGGTCCTGTCTTCCGAGGTGGCATTGAATTCATAACTGCCATCGGCCGGGATCGTTACAACCAGGTCATAGGTTTCAGATACGCCCACCATCAGACGGTCGACCTTCACTGGTTCGACATCTTTTCCATCGCTGGCCACCACCGCGATTTTTCCACCCGCGAACCTCAGCCAGAAATATGTTGACGAGCTTCCATTGATTACGCGAAGCCTGATCTTGTCACCGGCTTTCAGGTCCCTGACCTGTTCCTGCGCTTTGCCATTGACCGTAAAAAGATCGTAGTACACATCACTTACATCCATGGCCAGCATGCGTTTCCATTCATTTGTCAGCTTGGTTTTTACCCGGCCTTCCCTTATTGCATGGAGGTAATCCTGGGTTGCGCCTTTGCGGATCGCATACCAGTCGGTGGCATTGTGGAGTGAGCGCTCGATCTGGTTTGGGTTTTCATTTGACCAGTCGCTCAGCACTACGGTATGTTCTTTTTGTTTTGTCTCAGCGGATTTTTTATGAATGATGAAAGCACCATAGAGACCGGACTGTTCCTGTAACATCGAATGCGAATGATACCAATAGGTGCCGTTCTGTACGATGGGAAATTTATATACAAAGGTCGAATTTCCCTTGACGGGCGGGGTAGTGAGGTAGGGTACACCATCCATTTCGTTGGGCAGAATCAGCCCATGCCAGTGGATGGAGGTTTCCATGTGCATCAGGTTGTGAACATGGATTTCCGCTGTGTCACCTTCGGTGAAATTCAGCTCTGGAGCAGGAATGGTGCCGTTGATGGCGATACCCCTGGCCTTCTTGCCTGTGTAATTGACGACTGTGTCGGTGACATACAGATGATAGATCACCTTGCCTCCTGTTTTTGTCAAAAACGGTTCCCGCATGCCGCTTTCCTTCATACTCATGTGCTGGGCATGAAGAAAAAACGTACCGAACAGGCATGCGGCAAGGATGGAGAAGTATTTCGTCTTCATGTTTCTTTATCGCTGATCCGGAAAGATCGGGCCTTATACTTTAATGGAACTATTTGATCGTGCCGGTGATGTTTCCGCACGTGAGCATCTCGCTGCCGTAATAAGGATTCTCTATCTCCTTTTCCATGGTAAGCCAGTATGCCTTTTTCATGGGGCAATAGGCTATATAAGCCGGCTGGGGCAATTTTGCACCCTTGCTTAAAGAGATAAGCTTTTGAGAAAGACTTTGAAATGAAGCTCTCTGTTCTGCAAGGTTTTGGGTGGCCGCGATATTGATAGCATCGTCAATCATCCGGCTATGAATATTGCTTGATTTTTTTTGCTTTGGTGCAGACTTAGAAAGAGCCAGGGCTTCCGCGCTCCTGCTGAAATCCGCTGCCGCTGCGGCGGCGCCTCCAGCATGGTTCTTCACGAGGGCGTCCTTGATCCTGTAATAATCAGGCAGCAGGGAGGCAACCTGTGAGTTGGGTTGCTGACTTACCGATACGGTCGGCAAGGTCAGTATTGCGGCAATAACCAGCGAAAATATCACAGTCTGTTTCATACGCGTCATTTGTGGTCCAAAGCTAGTCTGAATAAGTGTGGTGACAGTTATAGAATGCCCTGGACGATGTATATAATTTTGGACGAATTAATGGGTTATTGGTTTAATGTATTCCTTCCCTGATCCCATGCCAGCCTTCTTTTAACGTTTTTTTTGCCTCAATGCCTTTTCCGAAAGTATCAATGCAAAATCTGCTCCACGGTTAATAGGAAATCAGAACGTGGTTAACTGATCTTCTCGGCCTGATAACCAAGCTTATTCATCGACCTGACAACGGCCTGGTCTGGAAGGGCTTCATTTTTGGTTATTGTTAACAATTTTCCGGGACTGTTTAAATCGACACTCCAGTTTTCCTTGCCAAGTTTTGCATTGAGCGCTGGGGTAATTTTTGCCACGCAGCCCGAGCAATGAAGGCTGGTCTTGAATTGCACTGTTTCCATTTCGTTTGTTTTATACCACAAAGCTAAGCTGGATGACGGACGTGATTGTTACACAGTTAAAGGAAGACTTTATAGAATTTTCTTTTTTTCTTGAAACCACTTTTGCTTTTTTTCTTGATAAAAAAAGCAACAAAAAAATCAAGGCTCTCAGGCAAAAAACTAAAAACCTGATCTTCATGCTGAAGAAAAACAAGTCACAGCTATTGAATAAATCCGGACATTGGTAGGACTTACCGGCAAAGAATATATCCGGGCATTAGTAACATCTGTTTTTCTTCCTCCCCCGGCATAGCTTTAGCGAAGGCGGGCAACGCATTCCGATCAGGTTTTCTTGACGTTTTTTGCCTGAATGCCGACTTTGTCCGCCGAAGCTTTAGCGAAGGCGGGTCAGGTTTTCTTGACGTTTTTTGCCTGAATGCCGACTTTGTCCGGCGAAGCTGCCCCAGGCAGCGAAGGCGGGCTTCGTCCGCCGTAGCTTTAGCGTAGGCGGGTCAGGTTTTCTTGACGTTTTTTTGCCTGAATGCCGACCTCGCCCGCCGTAGCTTTAGCGTAGGCGGGTCAGGTATTCTTCACGTTTTTTGCCTGAATGCCGACTTTGGCCGGCGAAGCTGCCCCAGGCAGCGAAGGCGGGCTTTGTCCGCCGAAGCTTTAGCGTAGGCGGGAGACTTCGCGTATTTGCGTAAAAGCATTCTGCTTACAAATACTGCTCCCTGATGATGTTTATATGGTGCAGTTCGTGACCGGCGAGATGAAACAACAGCGCGCGCACCGTGGCTCCACTAAATGATCCGGTGCCGTTTCCCCTGTTGTCGAGGGTGCTTTCGGGAAGGCCGTTGTACAGGGTGATAGTTGCCCTGCGGACTGCCTCATATTCTTCAAAGATGTTGTCGAGGGGACGGGCGTCGGCCTCAGAAGCCCGGGCATAGTCATCCTGATCGAATCCGCTCAGAGCGATTTTTTCTCCCCGGGCAAAACACAAAGCGCGGTAAGCGAAGATCCGCTCATCATCAATGATGTGCACCAGGACCTCCTTGATGCTCCATTTCCCGGGCTTATATCGATGTAACAATTTTTCGGGAGGCAGGCTGTAGACAAAGGTTTTCACCGCCTTCAAATTTTCTTCGAGGTGTTTAAGTATGAGACCATCATCCGGCAACAACTTCATGTACATTTCCGCATACTCCGGGTAGTCTCCCTTTTTTGCTTTGAAGATTGCTCTCATCCATCGCAATTTAGGATTTTGCGGAATTCATTTGCGCCACATGCGGACATCCTTAGCTGCCACCCGCATACGCTGAAGCTTCCGCCTACGGTAAAGCTGCGGCGGACAAGTCGGTGGGCGAAGTACGGCGAGCAAGGCTCGCCTTCGCCAAGGCTACGGCGAGCAAAGAAGAAATATGGATTGGCATTCAGGCAAAAAACGTCAAGAAAACCTGATCGGAATGCGTTGCCCGCCTTCGCTAAAGCTATGCCGGGCGAGGAAGAAAAACAGTTGTTACTAATGCCCGGACATATTCTTTGCCGGTATGTCCTACACATGCCCGGATATATTCTATAGTTGTGACTTGTTTTTCTTCAGCATGAAGATCAGGTTTTTAGTTTTTTGCCTGACAGCCTTGATTTTTTTGTTGCTTTTTTTATCAAGTGGCTGTTGCACAACTCACACTCAGTGGATATTTAGTTTCAGTTCAGTTTTGGATTGTTTTTATTTTAGGACATGCAAGGGAAAAAGCAATACCAGGAGAAACTTTTTGTGAGTTTTCAGCTTTCAGACCATGTTCCGCAAGATAATTTTTACCGACGTCTTAAGACGCTGATCGATTTTAGCTTTCTATACAAGCGAACCGCTGCTTACTATGGGAAAGAAGGCCAAAAAAGCGTGGATCCTGTTGTGTTTATGAAGCTCATGCTTGTAGGATATCTTGAAAATTTAAACAGCGATAGACGTATAGTCAGTACTGCCAAACTGCGGTTGGATATTTTATATTTTCTCGGCTATAATCTGGATGAAGAACTTCCCTGGCACAGCACTTTGAGCAGAACCCGGCAATTATATGGACAGGATGTGTTTACGGAAGTCTTCAGGGCTGTGTTGAAACAATGCATAGATAAGGGAATGGTCTCCGGCAGAAGACAGGCCGTGGATGGTGTTTACGTTAAAGCTAATGCATCTCTGGACAGCATGGTTGAACGGGAGATACTTACTGATGCAACCAGCTACAGCCAGCAGCTGGATGCGAACCAGGAAGAAGTGAATATTCCTGTAGTAGACATTAAAAAAGATCGTCCAACAGAATATGATGAGCTCCCACCAAAGAAGAATCCCTCAAACAAAACACATTTTAGCCCATCAGATCCGGATGCAAAAATGTCTGTTAAGCCAGGCAAAGCCACGGCCCTCAACTATCTGGGGCAGGTTAGTGTTGATACTGGTTCACATATAATCACTCATATACAGGCTTTTGAGGCAAATAAACGGGACTGCCAATGTTTACCGTCAGTGGTAGAAAATCTGGTGGAGAACCTCAAACAAAATGGTATGTGTGTGCAGGAGATTGTAGCCGATAAGGGCTTCAGCAGTGGCGAGGCATTGAAAGCCTTAGAGGACAATAACATTACGGGTTACATTCCAAACAGAGGTCAGTTTGTTTCTGAAAAGCCGGGCTTTACTTACGACAGCGAAGGTGATTATTTTACCTGCGCCAATAACCATAGGTTGGTTTATAAAGGCACATACGAAACACTCGATGGTATTTATAATAAGGAATACAGAGCAAGCAGAAAAGAATGTAATGACTGTCCATTAAAAACCAAATGTTCTGCCTATAGAAAGTATACGACTGTAATCAGAGAAACAGTTGACAAACCATATTATCAAAGGATGCATGAAAGGATGCAAACCAAGAGAGCTAAAAAATTAATGAAGAAGCGGCAAAGCACTGTTGAGCCGGTGATCGGCACCCTGATCAACTATCAGGGCATGAAAAAAGTGCATACCAAAGGGCTTAAGCAGGCAAACAAATGCCTGACATTATCAGCAGCGGCCTTTAATTTAAAGAAATTACTAAAACACAAATCCTTGTTAGTGCAAACGATGGTTCAGGAAATGAGAGAAAGTCTGAAAAACAAGCTACACGACGGATTTTTGAGCCATTTTACGCCTGACCCGAACATTTTTTTGAAATTTACCAGTACAGCGAAATGAAATATGGTTTAAAAACCAGACGACAAACAGGACCTCGTATTAAGATAAGTAGCGCAACAGCCACTAGAAAAAAAGGAAGTAAAGGTTTCAAGAAAAAAAGTAAAAACGTATTTTATTTCCCGATGCGGATATTCGCTCCTCCCTGGATCGTGAAGGCATAAATGCCCGTCACTCCCTGGAAGTATCCCGTAACCCGGTTCTTTGCGAAATGTATCGTATGAACGAAATAATAGGAACGGTGCACTCTTGGATTGTCTTCCTGATAATACCGATTCAGTGTGGCCAGGTCCATGACGCCCGCAACCCTAAACCCAAGCGAATTGCTCCTTCGCCTTAACACGAGGTCAGTACTAAGTCCCGCCGTAAAAAAGTGATCCCTCTGGTCCACCAGGTTGGCGGAGCTGACGGGAAGTTTTTGGCGGAAGTCGAGGTACTGCCCAAACTCTTTGGTGTAGGTGAATTCCGTCCCTAAAAAGCGCCACTCGCCCCCGGAAAAAGGAATGACTCCATTGACTCCCCCAAAGGCACCGTAAGATCGAAAAGATTTACTGCCGGTCATTGAGTTGAGCAGGGAAGAACTGGGATATCCATCTTCGTCCGTATTGAACCAGCCATGTGTTGAATCTATCTTGTAGCTACCGAGGGTTCCGGTCAGTCCATAATAAGCCTGGAAGTTTCCAAAATGATGTGCTACATGTGCACTGGCGTTGAAACCATTGATGTTGTCACGCAGTCTTTGATTTGCAAGACCACCTATGAAAGAGCCACTCAAATAAAGTTTTGCTTTTGCGCTGTCGCGAATCATGGGCATGGCCCGGTAGGCGCTGGCATTTGCATGGGTTGGACTCTGGTAATATGCATACCGGGTGCAACTGCTTAAAATAGATATGATCAACAGGCAGGGAAGCAGGGTTTTTTTCATAGCTTAAGGTTTATAGGCATGACAGGCCTGGACAATAGCCTGTTGCATTCTTTAACGTGTTTACTAATAAATTTATTTTTTAACAACCCCTACCTTTATTACAAACCCTGTATATGCCTTCTTCAACAACCACACACCAACGGTCACGTACATGGCTTTTTTTGCTCTCAACGGGTTTACTGGTGGGTACACTGGACATTATTGCCGCATTCACAAATTATTACATCAACACAGGAAAAGGGCCTGAAGGCGTACTGCGATACATCGCCAGCGGGTTGTTTGGAGAACAGGCATTCAGCGGCCCGGGATCCATGATGTTATGGGGATTGCTTTGTCACTTCATTATCGCGTTTGCATGTACGTTAGTCTTCTATGTCCTTTATCCCAGGTTCATTTTTTTTATTCGATTCCCGATACTCAGCGCTTTGTTGTACAGCATACTGATCTGGCTGATCACAACAAGGGTAATTGTGCCCCTGAGCAATATTCCCCAATCGGGGAAACCTCCGGATTTCTGGCAGGCGCTAAAGGCGATTGCCATTCTTTTCTTCATGATTTCCCTGCCCCTCTCACTGCTGATGAGGAGACATTTCAGGGTGGCTAGGAAGGGTTTATGACCTGGTACCATCGCTCATTTATATCGAGGCAATAAAATATTTTGTATAACGGGCTTGCAAAGGCGAAAAGCCTGTTATATCTTTGCACTCGAATCAATAAAATCCAACTAACCCCCTTCTATGAACAACTCTAAACGCATCCTTTTTGCCCTCGTTTTTGTATCCTTTTTTGCCTGGCTCATCGGTTGTAACAAGTCAAATGACAATCCATCAAACGCAACAGTAGCCGAAAACAGCATGAGTTACGAGCTCAATGGTGCTGAAACAAAATTCACAACCTGCATAGCAGACATTCACAGTACAGACAGCTTCATGACTGTGAGCATTTCAGCGCTCAGCCATGATGACACTACACGTGCATTATCAATAACGCTCGGCAGCAGTTACGCGATAAAAAGCGGTTTTACATTCAATGAATCCACATCCAGCAGCAATGCCGAGGGTTTTATCAGTTATCTGGAAAACACCAAAGGTTATCATAGCCTTACCATAAATGAAAACGCCGCTGCAAAAGTAGAAGTGAAGATTACCGAAAGAACAAGTACCAATGTTAAGGGAACATTCACGGGTAAATTGTATGCACAGGAAGATCAGCAGGCAGCGCCTCTTGTCATCACCGGGGGCCGGTTCAATGCAAAGATAGTTCAGCAGTAAAGAATCAAAGGGGAGTGCGAAGAGCGGAGTGCGAAGAGCGAAGTATCAGCGAGAAGGACGATGTGGGCCTCGGCGCTCTCCGCTTTGTTTCTCCACTCTGATTTATCGCTCCCCGCTCTGTTTCTCCATCTTCATTTATCGCTCTCACTTCCCCAGCATGCTGCTCAACTGCACGCTCGCCTCTATTAGCTGCAGGGTCTCCTTTTTCCTGATCAACGAGCTATTGATTTGCACAAGACAACTGTGTCCAAAAAATTCCAGAGAGATATGGCGGATGGTCGCCAGGTACCGCGGCAGCTCCTTTTTCATTACCAACCGCAATCTTTCTTCATTTGCACTAAGACACTGATATTTCTCTGAAAATTTTCTCGGCATGCCTGACATAGCAGCCGAAAATGAAAAAAGCCCAACGAATTTATCCCTGAGCGTCTTTGGGGTGATGAGTGTTTCCGGAAAATCAGCTGCAGTTTCCAATAAACACAAAAGGTGTTCATTTTTGTGCGTGGAGATCATCGGGGCAATATGGGTGTCGAATTTTATAACCAAGTCTATCGATACCAGCACCATCAATAAATTCCCGGCACCAAAATCCAGCACCCAGGCATCCTGGATATCAATATTTTCCTGTCCGCGAAAAGTATGAAACTGCTGAAGGATCGCTTGGTAAAACTGAAGGTTTTCTTCTTTTCTCAAGCTGTATTTCGCGGAAATCACCAACAATATCTCCTCCAGATTGCGATGAAATTCATTTCCTTCGGCCATCCCTGAATTTTGATGCGTATTTAACACAATATTTGGGAAATAAGAAAGAGGACGGGAGAAGCGCTTTGATTCACCCGCTCTCCGCTCTGTTTCTCCGCTCTGATTCTTGGTATTTATTGGTCACTTGGCTATATTAGCACTGCTTACCAGGCCGATTTTTCTATCTCACTGAATTAAAGCTGCCAATGAAACTGTTAAACCACAGTAAAACCATCATCGCTGTTACCACCTGTGTGGTTGTCGCCGGAGCCTGTTTCACCTTCCAACAGGATGAAATTGTCGACTACAGTACCGACGTAAAGCCCATCATCAATAGCAAATGCATTACCTGCCATGGAGGCGTGAAGGCGAAGTCGAAATTCAGCCTCTTGTTCAGAGAAGACGCCATGGGGAAGACTGAAAGCGGTAAGCCCGCCATCGTTCCCGGGCATCCGGAACGCAGCGAGATGATCCGTCGCATCAAGCACAATGATCCCGAAGAAAGGATGCCCTATAAACACCAGCCCCTTTCCGGCAAAGAAATCGACATACTCGAGGCCTGGATCAAACAGGGCGCCAAATGGGGCGACCACTGGGCATATCTACCGGTAAAACAAATCCCCGTTCCGGAAACGGATGCCGCAAATCGATATAATGATATCGACAACTTTATCATTCAGAAGCAGGAAGAACAGGAGCTGAAGCCCTCACCCGAAGCGTCGAAAGAAACCCTGCTCCGCAGGGTCAGCCTCGACCTGACAGGCACACTCCCAACCGCCTCGCTCGCCAAAAAATACCTCTCGGACAATAGCCCCAACGCATACGAATCCCTGGTCGATTCCCTGCTCGCTTCTCCCCGTTATGGTGAAAGATGGGCGTCTGTATGGCTGGACATTGCCCGCTATGCCGACACAAAGGGCTACGAGGCAGACGTCGGACGAAACATCTGGAAATATCGCGATTGGGTGATTGATGCTTTCAATAGCGACAAGCCCTATGATATTTTTCTTACCGAACAGATTGCCGGCGACCTGTTTCCGCAACCAACCGATGATCAGTATATCGCCACGGCCTTTCACCGCAATAGCATGACCAACGACGAAGGGGGCACTAACAATGAGGAGTTCCGCACCGCTGCAGTGCTCGACCGGGTGAATACCACCTGGGAATCCCTGATGGGCACCACCTTCGCTTGCGTGCAGTGCCATAGCCATCCCTACGACCCTTTCCGGCACGATGAATACTATAAATTCATGGCCTACTTCAACGACACCCGCGACGAAGATGCCAACGGTGATTTTCCGCTGCTGAGACAGTTCAATGACACAGCCAGAGAACAGATAGCGCAACTCACCAGCTGGGTGAAATCACACAGCTCTCCGGACAAAGCCATGAGGGTCGACAGGCTTGTGAGAACCCTGCAGCCGTCAATGTACTCAGGTGGTGTCGACTCGGTAAAAAATGCCCTGATCCTCAACAATAATGGCGACCTATTGGCGAAGGACCAGTCGTTTATGACCTACAACGGCGTGGACATGGAAAACGTGGGACAGCTCATCGTCAAATATTATAGCAATTCCCCAACCGGCACCCTCAAGGTCTTTCTCGACAAATCCGACGGTCCGCTCGTGGTAAGTAAAAAGCTGAACGGGGGCAAGGAGTGGCAGACGGCTATCATAGAATTCCCCGCGCAAAAGGGAACCCATGACGTGTACATTTCTTATTTGAACCCCGGTGGACGGAAAGAGGATGAGGCTTATTTCTCATGGTTTTCATTCAATCCCGACCTTCCAGGGGCAGGCACCGCCGAATACGCCCGCAAGAAACAACTATTCAAAAATCTGATCCTTGAGGAAACGGACGGCACACCGGTAATGGTGGAGAACGATCAATCCATGCACCGCACTTCCAATGTGTTCGAGAGAGGCAACTGGAACACGAAGGGCGCCGTAGTCAACTCAGACGTGCCTGCGATATTCAAATTCGCAATGCCGAATAATGCGCCAAAAAACAGGATGGGACTGGCAATGTGGCTGACTAATGAGAAAAACCCGCTGGTGTCGCGGACCCTGGTCAACCGTTTCTGGGAACAACTGTTCGGCACCGGCATTGTAGAAACACTGGAAGACATGGGCACCCAGGGCATCCTGCCCACTCACCGTGAACTGCTCGACTATCTTTCTTATAGTCTCATGCACAGCTGGAAATGGAGCACCAAGACGCTCCTGAAACAGATGGTGATGAGCAAAACTTATCGCCAGGACTCAAAAACCAATCCTGAGTTGATCGAGAAGGATCCGAATAATAAATGGCTCTCACGCGGACCACGGTTAAGACTAAGCGCAGAACAGCTGCGCGACCAGGATCTGCATATCAGCGGCATGCTGAGCACTAAAATGCATGGTCCCGGTGTAATGCCCTGGCAACCCGATGGCATCTGGGTGTCGCCATATAACAATGCACGCTGGAAGACCGATTCGGGAGAAAATCACTATCGTCGGGCCATTTATACCTATTGGAAAAGATCTTCTCCCTATCCTTCACTAATCGCCTTCGACGCGCCCCAGCGAAATATCTGCAGCGCACGCAGGATACGCACCAACACACCAATACAGGCCCTGGTGACACTTAATGATTCGGTGTACATCGATCTTGCCCGCCATTTTTCAAAGAGATTGAAAAAAGAAGCGGGAAGTACACCGGCCAGCCAGATCGAGCATGGGTATGAACTGATGCTCTACAAAAAAATACCGAAGGACAAACTCGAAGTGATGATGACGCTTTTCAATAAGGCCAAAGCCACATTTGAAAAGGACAAGAAAGCCATGAAAGAGCTTGCCGGAAAAAGCGATCCAGATCCCGACCCTTCGTCCGCTGCCATGGTTGTGGTGGCGAACGCCATGTTGAACCTTGATGAAATAGTGACGAAGAATTAACACATTAAACTGATCATCATGACCCGCGATGAATTGAATGCAAAGCGACTGGCCAGAGAAGCCGAAGAGGCCCGCATCAGGATGCACACCAGACGACACTTTCTGAGGGAAAGTGCGATGGGACTTGGTGCGCTTGGAATCGGCAGCCTGCTGGGCAGTTGTGGTACCGGCGGCAATAGTAATAATTATATGACTTCCACATTTGACCCGGTGCATCCACTTTTGCCAAAATCACCACCCTTGCCCGGCAGGGCGAAGAGTGTGATCTACCTGCATATGGCAGGTGCGCCCTCTCAGTTGGAACTATTCGATTATAAGCCGGAACTGATGAAGATGGATGGACAGGATTGTCCGAAATCTTTATTGGAAGGAAAGAATTTCGCATTCATCCGCGGGGTTCCAAAGATGCTGGGTGGGCAGGCCAAATTTGCGCAACGTGGCCAGAGCGGCGCCTGGATCAGCGACAATCTCCCTCACCTGTGTACCGTCGCAGACGAAATCAGTTTCCTGAAATGTGTTACCACGGATCAGTTCAATCATGCACCTGCGCAATTGTTAGTACATACTGGCAGTGCGAGGCTGGGCCGGCCCAGCATGGGTTCCTGGGTAACTTATGGGCTCGGAACTGAAAACCAGAACCTGCCCGGGTTTGTGGTGCTGACCAGCGGGGGCAATTTCCCCGATGCCGGCAAGAGTGTCTGGGGCAGCGGCTTCCTGCCTTCTGTTTACCAGGGCGTACAGTGCCGCAGTGAAGGCGATCCAGTACTCTTTATCAAGGATCCTGAAGGCATGAGCAGGGACCTGAGAAGGGCTTCTATTGACGCCATTAACGAATCTAACAGGCAGGAATATCAGTCCTACCAGGATCCCGAAATACTATCAAGGATCTCCCAATATGAGATGGCTTTCCGCATGCAGATCGAAGCACCAGGAGTTATGGACATCATGGACGAACCCGATTATATCCACCAGATGTACGGCACGAAACCAGGAAAATCATGCTTCGCCAACAATGTGCTTCTTGCAAGGAAGCTTGTGGAAAAGGGCGTTCGTTTTGTGCAGCTCTTCGACTGGGGCTGGGACGCACACGGAGACGGCGCATACAATGCGCTTAACATCGGCATACTTAATAAATACCGTAGCGTAGACAAGCCCATCACTGCCTTACTATTGGATCTCAAACAAAGAGGACTGCTGGAAGAAACTCTGGTGGTATGGGGAGGAGAGTTCGGCCGTACACCAATGATGGAAAATCGCAATGGAGCACAGAACCCATATAAGGGCAGGGATCATCATACTGCCGCCTTCACCATCTGGATGGCGGGTGGAGGAATTAAAAAAGGATACACCCATGGTGAAACCGATGAGATCGGCTATTATCCTATCAGCGGAAAAGTGGACGCATTCGACATACAGGCTACCATACTCAATCAGCTCGGATTTAATCACGAAGAATTTACCTTTCCTTTCCAGGGCCGGCCTTTCCGGCTCACCGACGTCGGAGGAAAAGTGATCCATGACATCATAGCCTGAGATGACATTAATTTCCATATTTGACCTCACAGGACGATTGCACCCGGCGCTGGTTCATTTTCCCATCGGCTTCCTGCTGCTCGCCTGTTTCCTTCAATTATTTTCCGGCAGAACTTACGTCAAATCGCTGGCCCCCGCCACCAGGCTGCTTTTCGCTTTAGGCATGATCAGCGCGATCATTTCGGTAATTACGGGTCTAATTCTTTCCAGTGGAGACGACTACGAGAGCGATGCCGTCAATACACATAAGTGGACAGGGATTAGCGTCGCCGTCATTTCTGTGCTGATGTTGTTCATGTATAAGAAAATGGCCGCAAGATTATTCAGTATGTTTTCATTGCTGTTGATTGTTCTGGTGGTCATTGCCGGGCACCTCGGCGCTGAACTCACTCATGGTGACGACTTTCTGAGTTCAGCATTCAAAGAGAGCAATAAAGGACCCGCGATACCACCCATTAAGAACATTCAGCAGGCTCCAGTTTATGCTTCTGCTGTTGAGCCACTACTCAAGGCCCGTTGCTATTCCTGTCACGGTCCCAATAAGGTGAAAGGCAAACTTAGACTTGATAATCCCGACTTCATTCTCAAGGGAGGCGAAGATGGCAAGGTTGTGCTTCCGGGTAAGGTCGATGAAAGTAATTTGGTGGATCGACTGAAGTTGCCGATTGAAGATGATGACCACATGCCTCCGCGAAGTAAAACGCAATTGACGCCGAATGAGATTTCGCTGATCCATTGGTGGATCGCCAATGGCGCGGATTTTAAAAAAACCTTTGCTGAATTTCCACAGGACCCAAAGATGAAAGGCGTGCTGGCGGCAATAGAGTCCGGAACCGTGGAAGTCGCAAAAGCGGGAGACATACCGCTTGAACCCGTAGGCAAGCCTGATGAAGGATCGATAAAAAAATTAAAGGAAGGCGGCGTCACCGTGCTGCAGATCGCAAAAACCAGCAATTACCTGTCACTGAGTTTTGTAAATCAGCCCTCCGCGCCGGATTCGGTTTTGCGCATACTCCCAAGCCTGCAGCAGCAGATCATCTGGCTGGATCTTTCCGATGCGAAGATGGATGATGCGAAGATGAAATACATATCCCAATTACCCCGCCTGCAAAAACTTAATCTGAACAACACGAAAATATCGGACACCAGTTTTTTGGAACTATCAAAACTTAAACAGCTAAAGTATCTTAACCTGGTGGGAACGGGAATCAGTTCGAATGGGTTGAAGAGCCTGAAAGACCTGAAGACATTGAAGTCGGTCTATGTGTACCACACAGGCATTGACAGAAAGGAATACCCCGCATTGAAAACACTATTTAAAGAAGTGATCATTGATACGGGCGGGTATTTTGTACCCACGCTGATAACAGATACTACAGAAGTGAAGTTTTAGCTCACATACACCGTAGCGGGAGGGGAAACATAAACAAAGTTTACGTGTACGTCGCCATTGTTATAGTCAGTGGGCGTTGGAATACATTCATCCCTGTAGGTGGCAAGGACTTCACGGAACGCATCAAAAAATTCATGTTTTGCTTCATCAATCGTATCGCCGTATCCGGTGATGCCGGGGAGATCGTTGGTGTAGATTCCGAAACCGGACTTTGAAGCTTCAATAATTGCAGCTACGTTTTTTGTTTTCATAGGTTGGATATATAGGGTCTAGAACAGTGATGAAAATACTGCTGATTTAGCTCAGGTGCAAGCACAGGCGAGTGAGATTTTTATTGTGAAAAAAAGCCAATATTTCCGGCAAAAAGCACAAATACCCTGGTTCTTAGCCTTCTGCGCGTGGTGAATACTTGTAGAACCAGTTGACTGAAACCGATTTATATTCGTCATATAAAATGTATCCCAATGCGCCTGCCCGTTTTACTCTTTATTTTACTGATTACCCTTGCCGGATCAGCCCAAACCATTGCTCTCCATCCCCAAAATCCCCATTATTTCATCTACAAGGATAAACCCACCGTCCTGATCACCTCAGCAGAACATTATGGGGCGGTCATCAACAGTGACATCGACTACGTCAAATACCTCGACGTGTTGAAGAAACATAAGTTCAATCTTACCCGCGTATTTGTTGGCAGCTATTGCGAAGGAGAGACCCTCGACTTCGATCCGGGCGAGGTACATCCATGGGCTGAAAATCAGAACACATTGGGCATAAGGCCCGGCAAACTGATTACCCCCTGGGCAAGGAGCGATCAGCCCGGTTATAAAAATGGTGGGAACAAATTTGACCTCGACAAATGGGATGAAAAATACTTCCGCAGGTTAAATGATTTTTGCACGCAGGCCGCAGCCCGCGGCATTGTGGTGGAGATCGTCTTTTTCTCCGCCAACTATGGAACCGCGACCTGGAAAAATTCACCCTTATACTATAGCAATAATATCAACCTGAAAGATTCCGTTCCCTACAACGAGATCTTTCTTCCAAAATATGAGGCCCTTATCAAACGCCAACTGGACATGGTTCGCAAGATCGTCGCGGAACTGAACATACACGAGAACGTTTATTACGAACTCTGTAATGAACCTTATTGGCTAAAGGGCATACCCGAAGTGGAGCTTGAAATCAAGACCCAGCAGTTTCCACCCGAAGTGGAAGCATGGCAACAGGTTATCGCAAAGGCGGTTGTTGAAACAGAAAGCAAATTGCCAAAGAAACACCTGATCGCGCAAAATTTTGCGAATGTTTATCTCAGGATTAATAATCCATTTGATGCGGTGTCGGTGTATAATTTCCACTATGCCTACCCGCCGCGTTCGGTAACGGACAATTATCAATTCAACAAAGTAATCGGTTACGACGAAACCAGCAGGGGGCTGAATGCGCCGGAAAAAAGACAGGAAGCCTGGGCTTTCTTGCTGGCTGGTGGCGCCGTGTACAACAACCTTGATTTTTCTTTTGCCACCGATGATGTTACTGGTCTTGGCAGGAATGCTTATGGTACCAGACGCAGTGGTAAAGAAGTGCGGGATCAGCTGCAGGTGCTGATCAGGGAGATCAACAGTTTCGATTTTGTTCATTCCAAACCTGTGGACACTCTGTTTGCCGGGAAGCTCCCTGCTCATTTGAAGGTTTATGGTCTCGGTCTTGAAGGCAAGGACTATTTGGCATATTTTACCAAGGACAGTATGGTGAACTACCGCCAGGCTTCGTTCATAGTGCCTGCAGGTGCCTACCAACTTCGGTGGATAGATCCGTTGGACGGAAAAATCATAAGTGAGCAAAGCCTGACTGCCTCCTCATCCGGGTTGAAAGTTGAGCTCCCTGAATTCAGTGACGACCTTGTGGTGAGGATAAAATTGACGCGTAAGAAGTCAAAGTAAATATCGGCGAGGTCGTTGCATTGACATTCCCGGATGTGATACGCAAATATTTGCGCACTTACTGACCGTTGGTGAAGTTCGACCTGATCATGAGTAGGCTCGATTAGTTTTCGAAGGATAGTGTTTCTACGATGGTATCTCCGGATTCTTCGCTGCATCAACTAGTAGATAAGATTTGTTTAGGTGATGCAACCCGGATTATCATCTCATCAACATTGATGGTAATACGTTGGTCCTGGATTTTGCCGCACCGGATGCGGGGGCGGGACAAATTGTACCTGCGCAATGACTAGCTCTCATCGATCGCAGTTTGGATAAACCGGAATGGATTTGTATACTTGCAAATCCACAATCCAATCAATCGTATGAAAACATTCCGCCTGTCAATTATTTGCCTCGCTTTAGTTTCCTTCTCTCTTTGTTTTTCAAGTTGTTCAAAAAAAGATCACGATAATGACCTGACCGGTCAGGCCACCTATGTACTGGACGATGATGCCAACACGACTCTTGTAGCCTCGGGTACACTTGTTAAAGGCTCGGTTTCAGACGAAACCGTAACGGTTGATGTGGGTATCAATGCAGTGAGTACCGGCGCCTGGGAGATGTCAACCGCCTTTGTTGATGGTGTTTCGTTTTATGGCAAAGGAGTACTCCATACCACTGGAATACAAAAGATAAGGCTGCATGCAAAGGGCACTCCTACAAAGTCGGGCACAATCACTTTAACCCTTGATGGAGGAACCCACGTCACAGTTAATGTGACCGCCGAATAATTCAAAGATTTCATTGGTAGTATACTGTTAATCAAGCTCAGGTGATTGCCTGGGCTTGCCTGTTTAATCGCTGAATTGCCGGAACAACTTTTTCGCAACCTTCGATAATTGGAAGCACTACCGGTATATTAAACATTTCCTGATAATCCTTTTGAAATGCCAGGGCCTTTTCTTTACTGAGCCCTTCGGTATTCAATGCCAGCGCAATCACGGATGAACCAAGTTGGCGTACCAGAGCCATCTCGGATTCAATCGTTGGAATGGCACCCCAGGCGGGATCGTGTTCATAATACTCTCTTGCCGGAGCGTGCACCAGAATCACCGACTTCGCATTACCGGAGATCAGCAACTCGCTGCCGCAGGGCCCACTGGGGTTGCGGAGTGCGGATTGACCTTCGATAAAAATCACGTCGGGGTGCGTCTCCTGCTCACAGGACAGGATCGCGTGCTCTAGTTCCCCTGATACAAAATCATTAAGTGTTGAGTCGAGTATGAATCCATATTTACCACCCTGCAACCACCCCGTCTGCCCGGTGTAGATCATCTGCGCATTGATCCCCGCCGCCCTGCAGGCATTGATCACAAATTTTGTGGTGGTGCGTTTGCCGAGCGAGCAATCGGTGCCGATCACCGCAACGATAGGGGTGGCGATCTCCTTTACCTTGCCGGTCCAGAAATGCAGGTCAGTAAACTTTTTTGCGGCGCGGATGTCGGTTAGTTCCACGCCGTTTTCTTTCGCGAGCTTTACTATCTCCGGTCTTTCGTTTAGCTTGTCGTGTAGCCCGCTTACGATGCTGAGCTTATGTCTTATCGCAGTTTTTACTTCTTCCAGCAATTCTTCAGTAAACATTCCGCCGGTAAGGGCCAGGCCTACAATGCAGACTTCTGGTTTCACCGACATGCTCTCGGCGACATTTCCGAAGACCGGGATCTTTCTCGGTTTCCCATCAAGTACTTCGCCGGCATCTCTGCCAGCATGTTTCTGATCGCAGACGCCAACAATCTGATACCGACCGCTCTCACGGATAAGGCCATGCGCTGTTTTGGCGTCTCCGGTATCCAGTTTGTTGCTCGTGAGGAGAATCGCCCGTTCCATCTTAAATTCTGCCATGATGTAAAAATAGAGTCCATTATATTGATAACCATTATTTTTATCCTTTCTAGGATTGATAAAAATCTTGTGATGAAACATCCGAATTACCTCGTCCTGGTCCTGGGACTCACATTAATAATTAATGGATTGTCTGCTCAACAGGAACGCTATATCCACAATCGCGCACCACTAAGAGAGAATCCCTATATTGAATTACCCCTTGGCGCCATCAAGCCACAGGGCTGGCTGAAAGACATGCTGATCCGGCAGAAGAATGGTGCCACCGGAAACCTCGACTCACTTTATCCCCTGGTGATGGGCAAAAGAAATGGATGGCTTGGGGGCGATGGTGATCAGTGGGAACGCGGACCTTACTGGATCGACGGCCTGCTACCCCTGGCTTATATACTCAACGACAAGAAACTAATCGCCAAGGCAAAGCCCTGGATAGAATGGACCCTGAAGAGTCAGCAGCCCGATGGTTACTTTGGTCCGGCAAAGGATTATCCCGGAGAGCCGGGAATACAAACGGAGAACAGCCACGACTGGTGGCCGAAAATGGTTATGCTGAAAGTGATGCAGCAATATTACCTGGCCACCCAGGACAAAAGAGTGATTCCCTTTCTCACAAATTATTTTCGCTACCAGTTAAAGACCCTGCCAGAAAAGCACCTGGACCACTGGACTTTCTGGGCACGGTACCGCGCGGGCGATAACCTGAGCGTAGTGTACTGGTTGTATAATATCACCGGCGAAGCTTTTCTGCTAGAGCTTGCTGATCTCATGCACGGGCAAACTTTTGATTTTACCAATTCCTTTCTGAACACAGACCTGCTCACTACCACGGGCAGTGTGCATGGTGTCAACCTGGCCCAGGGAATGAAGGAGCCCATCATCTATTATCAACAACATCCGGAAGAAAAATATAGTCAGGCTATTGTAACAGGATTCCAGGATCTCCGGAAGTTTAACGGCATGGTTCATGGACTCTATGGGGGTGATGAAGCCCTGCATGGCAATAATCCCACCCAGGGTTCGGAACTCTGTACTGCGGTGGAGATGATGTTCACACTCGAGAACACGATACGGATAACTGGCGCGACCGCTTATGCCGACCATCTTGAAAAAATTGCTTTCAATGCATTGCCCACGCAAATCGCCGAAGACGGCATCAACCGTCAATACTTTCAACAGGCAAACCAGGTGATGGTTACCCGGCATGTGCGCAATTTCGACACCGATCATGCAGGCACCGACCTTTGCTATGGGTTGATGACGGGCTACCCCTGTTGTACATCGAACATGCACCAGGGCTGGCCCAAGTTCACCCAGAATCTCTGGTATGCCACACCAGACAGCGGTCTTGCTGCTCTGATCTATTCACCATCCGAAGTGAAGGCCTATGTGGCAAATGGAAAAGAGGTGACCTTTAAAGAAGAGACAAATTATCCCTTTGATGAGGCCATCAGGTTCACGCTTCAAACAAAAGACACCCGTCAGCCGATCAAATTTCCATTTAGTCTGCGTATACCTGCATGGTGCAAAAAAGCAACCATCAGCATAAATGGCAAGGTTTGGAAAGAAGTGGACAGCAGTCAGGTGGTGAAAATAGTCAGGGAATGGAAATCGAGTGACATGGTGGAACTCAAATTGCCGATGCATGTGTTCAACAACAATTGGTATGAGAACTCCGTCTCAGTGGAAAGGGGGCCGCTGGCCTATGCTTTAAAGATTGGTGAAAAGGAAAATCTCGTAACCAATCTGCCTGATTCCATTGAATTTGGAACTAGCTACACAGAGCTGAGACCAACGACTTCATGGAATTATGGGTTGATGGACGCGCCGGCAAATAAGATTGCAGATCAATACAAGGTGACTACACGGTCTAACTCAAATGCCTATCCGTGGAATGCTTCAAATGCGCCAATTATCATTACAACGAAAGCAAAAAGAATTCCGACATGGACTTTGTACAACGACATGACCGGGCAGTTGCCTTATCGGGTGGGTTCAGGCCAGGCTGCGGCCGCCGAAGAAGAAGTAACGCTGATACCTTACGGATGCACGAGGCTGCGAGTGGCGCAGTTTCCGGTAGTGAGGTGATAATATCGGGTTTCACGCAAAGGCGCAAAGGAAGCGCAAAGCCGCAATTGAGAAACTCTTTGCGGCTTAGCGTCAGCCGCAGGCTGCTTTGCGGCTTTGCGTGAAACCTTTCGCTCTGATCAAATGGTGTGTCGCAAACTAAATCCAAAAGTACTTCCCTCACCAGGCGAACTTCTAACCCAGATTGTTCCCTGCTGCGCATCGATGAACTCCTTGCTGATAGATAATCCCAGTCCATTGCCCGCACTCTGCGTTCCTGGTACACGGAAAAAACGGTTGAAGACTTTTGACTGATATTCTTTGGGAATACCAGGTCCCAAATCCTTCACCGAGAATTCTATGGAATTTTCCGATTGCACCAGGTTGATTGTAATGGAACTACCGTTAGCCGAATATTTCACGGCATTTGTAAGAAAGTTATTCAGCACCCAGGCAGTCTTGTCGGCATCAGCCAGTACTTCAGGCAGGTTTTCCTGAAAATGCCTGGTAATAGTGATATCGCGTTCCCTCGCCTGCGACAATACTGAATCTATTGCTTTTTCAACGATAGCATAGGGAGACACATTGTGCACATCAAGCTGGATCTTACCCGCTTCGATCTGTGCCATATTTAACAGTTCGCTGAGGATCTTTAGCATCCTTTGATTGTCCTGTTTCAGGCTGGTTACGAATTCCTTTTGCTCTTTGTTTAATTCTCCAGTCCTTTCGTCTTCCAGCAGTTTTATGCTCAGGTCCGAAGCAGCCAGGGGAGTTTTTAATTCATGAGATATGGTAGCGATCAGATTAGTTTTTGCTGCATCGATTTCTTTAAAGGAGGTAATATTCTTTAACACGATAACTTTCGCATAATTCTCGGCATTGGGGATCTCTAACGCCTCTTTCATAAAATAGTTCTCCCTGTTGTTTACCACCACAGAAAAAGGAGCGGCCCCCTTTTCCTCCAGCAGAAACCGGAACAGGTCATTCCTGGCTGCAATATCTTCAAGCGGTTTTGATACGATGTCTTCTGTTTTCATACCGATCAGTTGCAAGGCCTGATCATTGGCAAACAATACCCTGCCATTGCCGTCGATGCCAATACTCGCATCCTTCAGACTATTGATGACCGCCTCTGCTCTTGTCTTTTCGAAGATGATCTGATTCAGATTGCTGCTCTCGAAATACTCAAGGCGTGCAGCCATCGCATTGAAGGCGTCCGCCATCTGACCAAATTCATCCTTTCGGTCGAGGTGAATACGGTGATGATACTTTTTTGTGGCTATTTCCTGAATCCCCCTGGTGAAGGCTTCGATTGGACCGGTAACTATTGAGGGAAAATTATATGAAAAACTCAGCCCTATAAGAAAGATGATGGTCGCTATCAGGGTAATATAAGTAAGCGCCCTTTCCGCAGTTGTATTGGCCCTGTTACTTTTCGATTCAATGGCTATCATATTTGCTTTAAGCACGATTTGAATGTTCGCCCTGATCTCATTTGCTAATGCCGGTGAATAATTGCCGGTTTTCAGTTTTTCAAACAGTTCCCGGATTTTTTTACTGGGGCCGATTTCCGCCTGTTCCGTAAAATTCTTTTCCTGAAGATCAAGCGCGCTGTCAAACTGATGGAGATATGCCGGCGGATCCTGGGAGATACTGTCAAGGGCTCCCTGCATCTGATGGCAGTAGTCGAGCGACTCATAATTATTTCGCAGAATGATTCCGGAGTCGTTTTTCAAACGGACGATGTAGAAGATACCTGTTCCGCCCAACAACAGGAGCAGAAGAAAGAGGAATAGAGTTCCCCAGCGTATTTTCAGTTTGACGGTCTGCAGCATTTCAGGATAAAATTACCAGATCAACATCGTTTTTAGAAAGTGTTGTGAGCAATTGGTTGAAGACCCCTGTTTTCAGGATGATCTGCCAGAGCTTTAAATGGGGTTTTCCTATGCACACGGTGGTAATCTCACGTTCTTCAATGACATCAAGCATGGCCTGCGCAATATTTTTTCCTTTTATTTGAATAAGTGTCGCCCCAAGTTCGGTTGCCAATTTGAAATTGTTGATCAGGTGACGCTGTGCTGCCAACCGGATACGGGTAGACGATTCGTTTGGCGTTTGAACGTATAACACAAACCATCGGCTGTTATAATATGAGGCGAGTCTTGCCGTTTTGCGGATAATCCGTTGGGCAATTTCATGATTGGAGGAGATGCAGGCCAGTAAATGCTCATGACGAAATGGATGTGTTTTTGCCGTGATCGAATAGTCCACCTTCCTCTCCACCTGGCCGGCGACCTCTTTCAGCGCCAGTTCCCTAAGCTGGAGGATTTTCTCCGGCTGGAAAAAATTAGTCAGTGCCTGCTGGATCCTTGTATGGTCATAAATCTTCCCTTCACGCAAACGACGGATGAGCTCGTCCGCGGGAAGGTCGATATTCACCACCTCATCGGCCAGCTGGAGGATCTTATCCGGTACTCTTTCCTTCACTTCCACCCCGGTGATCTGTTTGACTTCCTCGTTGATGCTTTCAATGTGTTGAATATTGATCGCGGTGATCACATCGATACCAGACTCAAGCACCTCAATAACGTCCTGCCAGCGTTTCTGATTTTTGCTGCCCGGGATGTTCGTATGCGCCAGTTCATCGACCAATACTACCTCGGGATGCATCAATAATATCGCCTGAACGTCCAGCTCTTCAAGTTTTTTGCCTTTGTAGAATGCCGACCTGCGGGGGATTGCCGGAAGTCCATCTATTAACGCCTCTGTTTCCTTCCTTCCGTGTGTTTCAATGTAGCCGATCTTAACGTTCCTGCCGTCTTTTAGTAGTTGGTGGGCTTCCTGCAGCATACGATAGGTCTTGCCCACGCCAGCGCTCATTCCAATATAGACCTTCAGTTTTCCTGTCCTGAAAGAAGAGATCGACATTGGGCCGATATTAGACTGGGCTTCACTCATCGCAAATCAATGGTTGGTGATTGTCGGGTGTGAATAGCATGGCCGTGCAAAAACAATTTCTGCAACCCTTGCTTTGAAGGATGTGATGGTTGACGCAACTTCTGCAGCCTTCCCAAAAAGCCGGATCGTGGGGAATCTCGTCAAAGGTGACGGTTTCAAAACCAAGCCTCGCATTCATTCTCATGATGGCAATCCCCGTAGTGATACTGAATATTTTTGCGTTGGGGTATTGTTTTCTGCTTAGCTCAAATACCTGCTCTTTTATCGCGTGTGCTACGCCCAGGTTTCTGAATTCAGGGGCAACGATTAGTCCGGAATTTGAAACAAATTCGCCGTGGGCCCATACCTCAAAGTAGGAAAATCCAACCCATTCGCCTGTTTTGGTCAGCGCAATCACGGCTTTGCCGCTGCTAAGCTTTTCAGCAATCATAGCCGGGGAGCGGCGGGAAATACCAGTTCCCCTTGCCTGTGCCGAAACGAAGGTTTCTTCCGAGATCTGCGCAGCATACTTCACATCACTTTGCCGGCCAATTCTTACACATATATTATCGGTTTCCATTTTTTTATTTTGTCAACAACCGCTTTCCTGAACCTGTTTTAAATAGATAGCATAAAGGTTTTCAGGAATAGCTGCTCTGATGAGTAAATGCTCAACCTTCTCCTGTGGAATAAAAGTGGAGAAGGCAAATACAAATATATTTTCGATGAGCATCCTTACGACGTTGTCGCCTTGGCGATAAAGTCTTTCCGCCAATTCAAAACATTGACGCGCAAGGATAAGATCATGTTCTTCCACACTTTGTCTGGCACAGTCAGTGAGATCCTGGATGGAAGCATACACTTCCATTGATGCCCTCCCGGGATGAATGATCCAGGATAGGGAAGGAATCTCCTTTCTTATAATTGACGGTGCTTCATATTGTGTAATCATAAAACGGATTTATTATTTGGGAGAGATTTTATCCAATTCGATATTGAGGCGAAGCACATGCACAACGGCGGGACCAAAAACCGGGTTTGTAGTATTCCTGACGATCAGTTCCTTTAACTTTTCTGTATCGAGTTTTCTTACGGCAGCGATCCTGCTGACCTGAATTTCTGCAGCAACCGGTGAAATATGCGGATCCAGACCACTACCGGAAGCGGTTACTATTTCGGCCGGAATGTCTTCTTTTTTTACAGTTGGGTTGTGGACCAGGAAGGAGTCGATCCTGTCCTGAACTGTTTTCAGGTAGTCAGGATTGGAAGGCCCCTTGTTACTGCCGGCAGAGCCTGCCGCATTATAATCCACAGCAGAAGGCCGGCCCCAGAAATATTTGTCTTCGGTAAACTTTTGTCCGAGCAGTTCGTAGCCCACCACCTTGCCATTCACCTCCAGCCTTTCTCCTTAACCGCTGCCAGGACTCAGTCTTCCGATGAGGGCGATTATGCCGAAATAAATGACACAGCATAAAATGATCATTACGATCGTTGTTCTTATTGAAGTTGATATATAATTTTTCATTTCGGGTTGATTGTTTACATAAATATTCCAATGATCAGATCAATGATCTTGATGCCAATGAAGGGAACAATGATTCCGCCCAGGCCATAGATCAGGAGATTTCTTCGAAGCAGCGCGGAAGCGCCAATCGGTTTGTACTCAACTCCTCTCAAGGCAAGCGGAATCAGTATGGGAATAATAATGGCATTGAAGATCACCGCTGATAGTATCGCAGATTCCGGGCTTTTCAGGTACATAATATTTAATCCCTGCAGAGCCGGTATGGAGGCGATGAAAAGAGCCGGAACAATTGCGAAATATTTAGCCACGTCGTTGGCAATAGAAAAAGTGGTTAATGTTCCCCGGGTGATGAGTAATTGTTTTCCTATTTCTACTACTTCAATCAGTTTGGTGGGGTCATTGTCGAGATCGACCATGTTGCCTGCTTCCTTGGCGGCCTGGGTTCCGCTGTTCATGGCCACGCCAACATCGGCCTGCGCCAATGCCGGTGCATCGTTGGTGCCGTCGCCCATCATGGCTACCAGTTTGCCCTTACCCTGTTCCGTTCGGATGTAGTTCATTTTATCTTCCGGCTTTGCTTCTGCAATAAAATCATCCACGCCTGCTTTGTCGGCTATGTATTTTGCCGTGAGCGGATTGTCGCCGGTAACCATCACTGTTTTCACACCCATCTTCCGTAAGCCTTCAAACCTTTCCTGGATGCCGGGCTTGATAATATCCTGTAATTCGATCACACCTTTTACTTCATTATTTGCAGAAACTGCCAATGGGGTGCCTCCATTCTCCGCAATCGTCTTTATCCTTTTCGTCATGGCTTCTGGGAATGAATTGCCTGTTCTTGTAACAGAATTTTGGATAGTATCCTGTGCTCCTTTCCGGATCTTTCATGCGGGAACCATATTTACCCCGCTGCTCCTGGTTTCTGCAGTGAAATCAATGAATTCCATGGTTTCCTCCCTCGCCATGGTGATGCCTTTTTCCCTGCCCAGTTCAACAATTGACTTTCCTTCCGGAGTATCATCGGACAAGGAACTCAGTACCGCCAGTTGAATAAACTCTGTGTCGCTGATTCCTTCTGCTGAGATAAAAATTTGTGGCCTTGCGGTTACCGATTGTGATCGTGCCGGTCTTGTCGAGCAGTAATGTATCTACATCACCTGCTGTTTCTACTGCCTTACCGCTCTTTGCAATGACGTTGGCCCTCAGCGCACGATCCATTCCCGCAATACCAATGGCAGAAAGCAAACCGCCAATGGTGGTGGGTATCAGGCAAACAAACAGAGAGATGAAAGCGGCGATAGTGATCGGCGTGTTTGCATAGTCAGCAAACGGTTTCAGGGTAACGCATACAATCATAAACACGATAGTAAATGCAGCCAGCAGAATGGTTAGCGCAATTTCATTGGGTGTTTTCTGCCTGTTAGCGCCTTCCACCAGTGCAATCATTTTATCAAGAAAGGTTTCGCCGGGCTGGGTAGTCACTTTGACTATGATTTTGTCGGACAGGACCTTTGTTCCCCCTGTAACGGACGATTTGTCTCCACCGGCTTCACGGATCACAGGGGCGGATTCCCCGGTAATTGCGCTTCATCGATGGTGGCGATACCCTTGACGATCTCTCCATCCATCGGAATCATATCGCCGGCTTCGCAAACAAACCTGTCGCCCAGTTCTAGTTGGGAAGAAGATACTATTTTGACCTCATCAACATACATTTCGCCAAGAACGAAGATCTTCTTCGCGGGCGTGTCCTGCCTGGCTTTCCTAAGACTTTCGGCCTGAGCCTTTCCTCTTGCTTCAGCAATCGCTTCGGCGAAATTGGCAAAAACTACGGTTAGAAAGAGTATGACAAAGATCGCGAAATTATAACCGGTAGATCCCTGTGACCGGTCGCCGGTAATCAATGCGTATAGGACGACCATCAACATTACGAAAGTGCCGATCTCCACTGTGAACATCACCGGATTCTTGATCATCACGGCGGGGTTCAATTTGATAAAGGACTGCTTCAGGGCTGTCTTCACCAGATCGGCCTGAAAGAGTTTATTTGTATTTGAACTTTTATCTGACATTTTGAAAATGCTTTATTTGATAGAAAAGAATTCTGCAATTGGTCCCAGCGCCAGGGCAGGGAAATAAGAAAGTGCATTGATTATGATAATCACTGCGAGGGTCATCATACCGAATGTGATTGAATCTGTTTTCAACGTTCCCGCTGATTCGGGAATGTATTTCTTCTTCGCAAGCAGGCCTGCTATGGCCACCGGACCAATAATGGGCAGAAATCTTCCCAGGATCAGGATGAAACCGGTAACTACATTCCAGAATATATTGTTGTCGCCTAATCCCTCAAAACCGCTTCCATTATTGGCATTCGCAGATGTATTCTCATATAGCATTTCGCTGAACCCATGATAGGAGGGATTGTTCAGCCAGTTGCCCGGCTGCACAGCCCAGTCAATCTGGGGATGGTGGGCGTTGAAATATGCAGAAAGAGCTGTCCCGGTAAGTATTAAAAAAGGAGACAGCAGGGTGATGATCGCTGCGATCTTTATCTCCCGGGCTTCCACTTTATGTCCCATGAATTCAGGGGTTCTCCCAACCATCAGGCCCGAGATGAAGACCGCCACTATGATGTAGATAAAATAATTAAGTAACCCGACGCCGCATCCACCATAAAATGAATTGATCATCATCCCCAGCAATTGCATCATTCCCGACAAGGGCATGGAGCTGTCGTGCATGGAGTTGACAGAACCAGTGGAAATAACCGTGGTGACCACACTCCAGAACCCGGCAGCCGCAGGGCCAATCCGTACCTCTTTCCCTTCCATTGCACCTGTTGGCTGGATGACGCCGAGCCCCGCTATCGCAGGATTTCCATTGATCTCCTGAATTACTGTGGGTATGGCCAGTACAAGAAAACCAATGGTCATCACGCCCAGGATCACATAGGAGAGTTTCTTTCGGTTGATAAAAAAACCAAATGCAAAGATCATCGCGAGGGGTATGATGAGCTGCGCAATCAATTCAACACTGTTGGTAAAATAGTTAGGGTTTTCCAGGGGATGCGCCGAGTTCGCACCAAACCAGCCACCACCATTTGTGCCGAGATGTTTAATAGCGATCATGCCCGCGGCGGGCCCACGACTGACGTTAACCGTGTCACCCTGCAGGCTGATGAAACTGTCTTTCGCATCAAGCGATGTAGGTGTGCCATTAAAAGCGAGGACCAGCGCCACCACCAGACTAATAGGGATAAGTATCCGGGTGATAGACTTAACGAAAAAGACCCAGAAATTTCCCAGCTTGTCGGACACCTTGTCGCGGAGCGCCCTGAAAAAGATAACTGCGGCGCTTATTCCCGTGGCAGCAGAAACAAACATCAGGAATGCTATTACTGCTACCTGCGTGAGGTAGGTTACTCCGGATTCACCACTGTAGTGCTGCAGATCACAATTCACCATGAAGGAAATGGCTGTATTGAATGCCAGATCGGGTGACATGGAGGGATTGCCGTCAGGATTCAGAAATAAGCTGCCTTGTGTGATCAGCATTACAAAAGCATAGACGAACCAAACCATATTGATGGTGAGCATGGCCTTGAGGTTTTGCTTCCAATCCATCTCCTGGCGAGGATCTATTCCCGATAATTTATAGATCAGCCTTTCCACCGGATTCAAAAAATCCAAAAGGTTTTTTTTGCCGGCAAAAACATTCGAAATGTATTTGCCAAGCGGGAACGAGATCAGGATGGCCACGCCGAATGTTATTACAATGCCAATAATTTCACTGTTCATAACTGATTGTTTAAAATTTTTCGGGTTTTATCAACACATAACACAGATAGACAAAAACCATTAAGGCAAGAATGAAGAGTATTGTCATCATGAGCTTTAGATTTTATCGAAGAATTCTATGGACTTGAAGAATAGCCAGAAACAGAGCAGCCCGGCAAGTAGTAATGATGATATGAGCATTGGAAAAGTTTTCCCGGGAGGTTCAAAGGGAATGCCCATTCGTTAAATACAATGACGGATGAGTCGAAAGCCTTTACAGACTGAGTTTTGAAGAATTGTGCGTAATGAAGATGGAAGGTGGGAAATTTCGAAAGGCTCTCATTTTGAGAGGGTGGTTTATCGTTTTGGCAGTCCGGCACCAATCTGGTACTCGTCAATTTTCCGGTACAGTGTGGCCAGGCCGATGTCCAGCAACTCTGCGGTTCTGGTCTTATTGCCCTTGGTGTATTCCAGCATGCGCAGTATATGCTGCTTTTCAACAGAAGAGAGCGTGTAGGCATTAGATGGCTCTCCTGAGAAAGATTGAATTTCAAATGGCAGGTTCGAACTAAGGATCTCGTCGCCGTCGGCGAGGATCAGGGCCCTTTGTATCACGTTTTTTAATTCCCGGATGTTCCCTTTCCAATTGTAGTTTTTCAAAAGGCCAAGTGCCTGCCTGTTCAATTTTAGCTCTGGCCTACCTTCCAGCAGGGAAAACTGCCTGATTAAACTATTGGCCAGGGCTTCTATGTCTTCGGTTCTTTCCCTGAGTGGAGGAAGTGAGATGGAAAAAACATTCAGGCGGTAATAAAGGTCTTCCCGAAACTGCCCCTTGTCTATTTCTACTGTCAAATCTCGGTTTGTCGCAGCAATAATTCTTACACTCACCGTGGAGATCCTGGTGTCCCCGACTTTGATAAACTCTCCGTTCTCGAGAAAGCGGAGCAATTTCGCCTGAAGTTCCAGGGGCAGTTCCCCCACTTCATCGAGGAACAGCGTGCCCCCGTCTGCAACTTCAACCAGTCCCTGTTTATCCCTGGTTGCGCCGGTAAATGCACCCGCCTTATGTCCAAACAATTCTCCTTCTAGAAGATCCCTGCTGAATGTACTGCAATTGATGGCGACGAAGGCCTTACCATTCCGTTTGCTGTGATGATGAATGGCATTCGCAAAAATTTCCTTTCCCGTTCCCGTTTCTCCAAGTAATAAAACGGCAATTTCACTACCTGCAATTTTCCGTGCCTGGGCCAGGGCATTTTGAATTGCAACACTTTTGCCTGTTATGGAGTTGAAATCGTTATCCGTCTTTTCACTGATCTTTACTGCGGATTCAGACTGTCGCCTTACTTTAGCCACCGCCTGGTGCAACAGTGGGATGATCCTGCTGTTTTCATCTCCCTTTAGAATATAATCAAAGGCTCCATTCTTCATGGCCTGCACACCATCGGAAATATTACCAAATGCGGTCAGGAGGATTGTTTCGGATAGTGGATAATTTTTTTTGATAACAGAGACAAAGTCGATGCCGTTGCCATCGGGTAATTTCACATCACAAAGGATTACCTGTACTGGATGATGCTTTAAAATGGCAATTGCGGATTTCAGATCGGCAGCCTGCTGCACTTCGAAACCTTCCAATGAAATCAGCCTGAATAATAACTTCCTGAGCTGCGATTCATCATCAATTATCAATATCGAACCATTCATTCTAAAATGCTTTATAACAGTATGCTCTTCCTCTTTCTCATTCTGTTTTCTGTTCCTGTTTTCTGTTCCTGTTTCTGTTTCTCTTTCTGTTTCTCTTTCTGTTTCTCTTTCTGATTAATCCTCCACCCGTTTCATATCCGGAAAGATTACCGGTGACACGATCAACGGGAATTTCTCCACTACCACGTTACTCGGATCCAGTCCGAAACCGCGCTCCTCAGAAGGACTCAGCCCTTTCAGCCAGAAATGCAAACGCATGGTCTGCTTTTCCCAGAAAGGAAGTTCGTTCTCCTCACTGAGGTATTTTTCCAGTACGATAAATTGAAAATCACCAACCGTTTTTGATTTCTCAAGACTTTCATAACGGCTGAGCACATTCACTTCCTTATTGGCTACCAGGTCTTCCACCACCATCCGGAACATGGAGTTGATGCGTGGCTGCACCCGGAAGCCCAAACGAAATTCAATCCTGATGATATCATTTGGAATAATGTGCTCCACCTGGTATTCTGAAGTATAGGGGTCATCGAGTGTGTCGACATGTACAAACCAATAGATGTCTGCCCGCTTTGGTTTCTTGTTGAGTATGGAGTAAATGATCTTGTGTTCTATTTCCCTGGGATTGTCCGCACTGGTAAGGTAGACCAGGTGGGTGGCGTATTTCGGGATCTTTTTGTCGTTGCTCAGCTCCTGGATCTTACCAATATAATTTTCCAGCCGCACAAATTCAACATAACGATTCTTGATCTTTCGTGCCTTGTACCAGTTGAACATTACCAGGAAGAGGAAGCCACCTGCTATCACTGTCACATAGCCACCGTGGGCGAACTTGCCGATGTTGGCAAAAAGAAAACCGAGTTCTAATGTGATGAAAACGATAAGGTATACATAGATCAGCCAGGGGGGAGTTCTGCGGATCACCAGGTAGTTGGCAAATAATATCGATGTGGCGATCATGCAAAGTGTAATGGCCAGCCCATAGGCGGCTTCCATGTTGGAAGCTTTTTTGAAGAACAGCAGGATGCCAATACATCCGGCAAACAACAGGAAATTTATCGTGCGGATATAGATCTGACCGCGGGCTTCACTTGGATAATTCAGTCGGAATTTTGGCCAGAGGTTCAGTCGCATCGCTTCACTGATCAGGGTGAATGACCCTGAAATCAAAGCCTGGCTCGCGATAATTGCGGCGAGGGTGGCGATGGTGATTCCGAAATAAATGAACCATTCGGGCATCACTCCATAAAAGGGGTTAAAACCATCGCTGATCATGGCCGGCGTGATGGACTCATTTCGGTGTCGCGAAAGCAGCCAGGCGCCCTGCCCGATATAGTTCAGGATCAGGCAGGTTTTCACAAAGATCCAGGAGATGCGGATATTCCCCCTGCCACACTGCCCAAGATCAGAATACAGGGCTTCTGCTCCGGTGGTACAGAGGAAGATGGCGCCGAGAATGTAGAAACCATGATTGTGGTTGTTCAGGAGCCTGAAACCATAATAGGGATTGAAGGCTTTGAAGATTTCCAGGTCGTCGCTGAGGTGCACCACACCCAATACTCCAAGCATCACAAACCAGACCGACATGATGGGGCCAAAGAATTTCGCGATGAAGGTCGTTCCGAACTGCTGGATAAGAAAAAGAAAAGTGAGTATGCCGATGACGATGTAAATGATCGCCCACTGGCCGATCTTCTCCAGAAAGGGTACCTGTTTCAGTCCTTCCACCGCCGATGTCACCGAAATAGTCGGAGTAATCATACCATCAGCAAGCAGAGCCGCGCCACCGATCATCGCCGGTATCACCAGCCATTTTCTTCTTCGTCGTACCAGCGCAAAAAGTGCGAAGATGCCACCTTCCCCCCGGTTGTCGGCCCTTAGGGTCAGGATTACATACTTGATGGTGGTTTGCAATGTCAGGGTCCAGATGACAAGCGAAAGAGACCCGAGTACCAATTCCTCCGTAATAGTCTTGCCACTGATGATGGCATTGAATACATAGAGCGGAGAGGTACCGATATCGCCATAAATAATACCCAGCGCTATGAGCAAGCCGCCAAAGGAAACCTTGTCTTTCGAATGTGATTCCATCTATGTCTCGTCCCGTAGGACGGGGTAAATTTAGATGAATTGTACAAGAACACTGCCTAACTGTTTGAACCCCTTCGATTGTGGCATCCTACAATAAATGCTCCTGCTACCCGGGAAGCATGTCGCTGTTTTCATTTGCCGGGACAATCCGCGGATTCATCGATACTGGGAATTTCTTAACAGATTATCGATTTGTTTTGCGTATTTACAGATATGCGAAGTTTTGGTCGGTTTTTGGGATGCCTCGGCTTCCTATTGATGAGTATCCAGGCAGCCGCCCAGGACAGTATTCAGCGCTGTGCCACGGTGGAACGGCTGGAACAGAAACTGTCCAATGCAACGTTAAAGCAAAACTTCATACAGGGTCGCCAACTATTCAACCAGCGATTAAAGAGTCCTAAAGGGAACAACCTCATTTTGGAAAACACGATCAACACCATCCCGGTAGTTTTTCATATCGTTCTCCCAAATCCTTCCGTTGTAAGCAATGCCCAGATCCTCGCCCAGCTCGACACCCTGAATAAAGATTATGGTGGATTGAATGGGGATTCCTCAAAGATCCCTTCCTGGTTTAAGGGGTTGTTCGGAAAATCCTCAATCAGGTTCTGCCTCGCACAAAGATCTCCTGACAATCAGCCCACGACAGGAATTCATCGGGTTACATCCAGGGTGACCAGCTTTTCGGTAGGAAGTGAAGATGTCAAGCATGATTTTGGAGGTGGCACCGACAGCTGGGATCATAACCAGTATATGAATATCTGGATCACTTCTCTTTCTGGTGGCATCCTCGGCTATTCCAGCTTTCCAGATGACGGATCTCCCGATGAACAGGGAGTGGTGATTGACTACCGCGCACTTCCGGGCGGATCCTTTTCTTCTTATGACGCGGGCAA
This sequence comes from uncultured Chitinophagaceae bacterium, assembly GCA_963808065.1. GTDB lineage: Bacteria > Bacteroidota > Bacteroidia > Chitinophagales > Chitinophagaceae > Flavitalea. Next base: position 427,365 of record CAWEEK010000001.1, on the reverse strand, counting down.
GACCCTCACACATGAAACAGGTCATTTTTTCAACCTCTATCATATCTGGGGGGATGATAACGGCGATTGCTCCGGAACCGATTTTATTGACGACACACCCAACCAGGGCAATTCCACTTCCAGTTGCCGCGACGGCATTGATCTCGACTTCTGCACCAGTTCAGGCAATGGGATTATGTATCAGAATTACATGGATTATACTCCCGATGCCTGTCTCGTGATGTTCACCCCGGATCAGATGACCAGGATGGAAGCCAGTCTCTCAAATTACTACCCTGGTCTGCTGAATTCAACGGTCTGCCAACCCTTGTCTACGACCCGTAACGATGTTGCGTTGGTTCAGGCCACCAGCCCTGAGCAAAGGCTTTGTCAGAACAATTTCATTCCAGTCCTCGTGATAAAGAATCTGGGCAACGAGACCCTCACCAAGCTGAAAATCTCGACGCTCATTAACGATGATAGTGCCCAGGTCTACGAATGGACGGGGTCGCTGGATTACCTCGCTTCAACTACCATCAGTCTTCCGCAAATTCTCTTGCCTGGTGAAGGCAAATACAATTTGCGGTTTATTTCCAGTCAACCAAATGATGCCTCCGATGAAAAGCCGGCAAATGACAGCCTGTCCATAAGCACACAGTATTATCCTTCGGTTCAACAACTATCTGAAAGTTTCGAATCAACTTTGCTTCCCCCGGGATGGGATTTAATAAAAAAGAATTCTCTGTCCTGGCGAAGAATCAACGGAACCGCAGCAGACGGAAATGCATCATACCTGGCGCCGAACTTTGGAACTACAGCCGGTCGTACCGACCTGCGTTTGCGCTCCGTCCGTGTTGACAATGTTGATTCGGCCTTCCTCGGTTTCAAAATTGCCGCGACACGCAACGGTTCCAGTGCCGCAAGAGCTGATGAAGGAGATACACTGCAGGTACTGCTCTCAACTGACTGTGGTGTGAATAACACCATATTGTTCAGCAAATCCGGGAATTCATTGTCAACCACCGGTTATACCAGTGACAACGAATACAAGCCTTCCGCTTCGGAATGGAAAGCCGACAGCATCAACCTCACGGATTATGTCGGCAAGGGCGATTTGCTTATTTCATTCCGTAATGGCGGAGCAGGGCAGAACAACGTTTACCTGGATGATATAGAACTCAGGACGATAACGGTGAATCCCAACCTGAAGGCCAGGGGGATCCTGATCAGTCCGAACCCCACCAGGAATTCCATCGCCATCCAGTTCTACCCACCACCTACCGACCTGCGTTCTATTTCATTGTTTACGATGTCTGGTCAGAAACTGAAGGAGATTTCGGTGAGCAACACGGGTTTGGGCCTGTACAATATGGATCTCTCGGGCAACCCCTCCGGAATCTACCTGGTTGTACTCAGGTACGCAGACCGGATCGTCCAGCGGAAGATCGTCAAGGTCAGATAATTCAGAAATTATACAGATTCTCAATACCTGTTGACATAGGGCTGTCACTACCCCATGGTTTCTTTGTAGAACAAAAACAAATAATCATGGCAACCTACACTACCACAGCTCCAAAACAGACAACAGTGATCAATTCCGAAAACCTGCTGGCACATTGGCAGGGTCACAGACAGCTCACCCGCCGGGTGATCGAGGCATTTCCCGAAAAAGAACTTTTTACCTTCTCAATTGGTGGAATGCGACCCTTCTCTGCTCTTGCTGGTGAAATGATCGGCATGACCAGACCTGGCATCGTCGGTATCGTCAATGGCAACTGGGGTGAATTCAAGGACGCTCCTCCGGCCACCAAGGAAGAATTACTGGCTACCTGGGATGAAGTGACAGCCGAGATCAACGCATGGTGGCCAAGTATAGCCGCCGACCGTTTTCAGGAAGTCGAACTGGCTTTCGGTCTCTACGAAGCGCCCATTTATGGAACCTTATTTTATTTCATCGACAATGAGATACACCATCGTGGTCAGGGCTATGTTTATCTCCGTGCGCTGGGCATCGAGCCGCCTCCTTTTTGGGACAGATTCTAATAAGACTGTCCAGGATCAGGCTGATGAGATCTGGCTATTCCAGTTTCCATTTCCGACTGCTACTCTGTTTTGAATTTACAGTGTGGTAGTAGCCTGTCAGAAGACCCTCAATCAGGGTCTTCTTTTGTTGTACTTTAGGATGATGAAACGTCTACTGGTTTCCTTTCTCCTCCTCATTGTCCTGGCGGGATGCCAGGAGAAAAAAGATCCTCCTGCGCGCGTACTTCCCACCGACGACCTTGAAGGATCAGTACATGATTTTATGGAAGAATATGGCAATCTGATCAGAGAGGGCAATTTCGATTCCGTTCCCTTTCTCTATGATACCCTGGGCGCGATCATCATCGGTGGGGATAAAAAGGAGTTTCACCCCATGGATTCACTGAAAGCAAAATATGGGCGTTATTCCAAATCCAAAGTTTATTTTAAATGGGACAGCATGGACGTACAAATGCTGGATACTTCCATCGCGCTGGTGGCCTCGATCTTTTACTGGAATCAAAAGCCCGCAAAGGATACGCTGAAATTTTATTACACCGGTGTATTGATAAAACAACGTGAGAGATGGAAGATCAAACACGAACATGAATCGCCGGACTATGCTAGTTTCAAGAAATTTTGAGGCTGTTACTTAGAGTAGCATCATTTTTTCCGGATCCCATTCAAGAGGTTTACTCTGGAAATAGCTTTCGTTGCAGGCAAGGCAGGGTGCCGCCGCCCGGAACCCAAACGTAGCGTCTTCGAACACCGGCTTGCCCGTCCTGACGCTCTCAAGAAAATTTCCCAGATGGGCAACGTGCTCGCTATAGCCTTCCGGTGCAGAGAAGCTGAGATCCGGAAGCTGACCGGACTTGGTGTCTGACTCCTTGTACTTTCTCTGATGTTCTGCTTTCAGCCTGGCTTGCATACTTTCGGTGAATGTGTTAAGCGAATCCCATCCGCCAATGCCTGGTGCCGCGGGCATCTTATTTCTTTTGACGGTAACCTTATTTTGGCTGAGAAACATCACACCTTCTGATCCCGTGATTTTCGTGTAGTTCACATCACCTTCTCCACTGACAAAATTGACACGAAGGGTTACCTGGAATGGTCGGTGTTCGCTGCAATCAGGGTAGTGCAGGATGGAGGTCATTACATCAGGCACATTGCGGCCATCTTTCCAGTAGGACAGGTCACCAAGTGCAAAAATCTTGGAAGGTCCTTTTGATCCCGTGATAAAATGAAGTCCGCTCAGCAAGTGCACGAAGAGGTCCCCTGCCATCCCGGTTCCATACTCGCGGTAATTTCTCCACCAGAAAAATCGTTTCTCGTCGAAAGGATGTTTCTTTGACTGATCGGCCTGAAATTTTTCCCAGTCGATAGTATCGGCTGAAGCATCGAGAGGAATCGTGTACTCCCAGGCTCCCAGGGCGCTCTGCCGGTTGGTCACTGCTTCAACACTATTCAGAACGCCAATCGCGCCAGAAATATACAGCTCTTTCGCTTTTGCGTAGGTCACGCTGCTCACGCGCTGACTTCCTACCTGGAAGGTCTTCCCCGATTTCTTCTGTGCATTTATCACGTCCCACCCTTGTTCGATTTTGTGTACCATCGGCTTCTCACAATATACCGCCTTGCCTTTCTGCAAAGCCTCGATACTGATCCTCGAGTGCCAACTGTCACTGGAAGCAATGATCACTGCATCGATGTCCTTGCGGTCAAGGAGCTCGCTGTAATTTTTTGTGGTGAAGACATGGGCACCATATTTTTCTTTTGCGTGATCCAGTCTTCCGGTATACAGGTCGCAACAGGCTACAACTTCAGTTCCCGGATTTTTCAACGCGGAGTCCATGTCGCTGAAACCCTGGATGCCCATGCCTATTCCCGCAAGCCTGATCTTGTCATTTGCACTGTATATTTTCCCCGGCTCGGGGAGTTCTATTGAATCGTTCTTTGTTGCACCCGCCGAGAGGGAGCCAGAGGTGATGAGCGCAGCGGTAGTTCCGAGCTGAGAAAGAAATTTCCTTCTGTTAGGCATATCGCAGATTTAAATAATATTACTGGTGTTTTTCGAGATAGCGGAAATCTTCGGTGAGACTTTCGATAGCCGTGCTCGCATATTCTTCCTGTTCAACAAAGAAGTGTTTCATTCCTGATTTGCCAGCATTCTTCAGCATCCTGGCAACATTGATCTGACCCTTGCCGAATTCCACACTGTGTTTCTTTGCCACGTCCATGTCTTTCAGGTGCCATAAGGGAAATCGACCGGGATATTTTTCAAAATATTTCACGGGGTCATTGCCCGTAACGATGACCCAGCCAAGATCGAGTTCCATATTCACCAGCGAGGGATCAGTTTTTTCAAGCAACACGTCGTAGAGTACTTTGTCCCCATCCTTTTCGAATTCATAGTCGTGATTGTGGTATCCAAATTTCAGGTTTACCTTTTTACAATCTTCGGCTGCCTTTGAAAATATTTCGGCAACCTTTTCATAATTCGAAACAGTTTGGCCCTCGGTAGGCATGGAAGAGCAGATCAGGTATTGCTGTCCGGCTTCGGCAGCTTCGTCCACACTGCGGCTCCATTGATCGTCGACATGCACGTGGCCGCTGACAACTTTCATTCCCAGGTCGTTGGCGATCTTTTTGATCTCCTTCGGTTTGAGGCCGTAGTAATTGCCTTTGTCGCTTCTTGCCGATTCAAGTTCCGTGAATCCGATCTTTGCGATCTGCCTGAGGGTGCCTCTTGGGTCCTCCAGCATTTCTTTTCTTACAGAATACAATTGAACGCCTACTGCTTTTTTACCCGGCGCGTTCACAAAGGAAGGCAGGGTTAGAATGCCGAGACCCGCCAGACCAGATTGCTTAAGAAATTTTCTCCTGTTCGAATTGAAAATCATTTGGCAAGATTTATTTTTTTTTCGGTTCGTCAAGTTAAAGAAAAAGCCCCATGTAGAAACACGGGGCGATACTAACGATTGCTTGTTGGTCGTGGTTACGGGTGGATTCGAACCACCATCAAAGCCTTGTGACAACTTTGCCTGCCAACTCAGGTCCGTAACACTTCATGGCGCAAAAGTATTCCACGTTGATGTTAAGAAGTTCTCAATTGTGGAATCTGATTTACGAATAAAGGAATTATAAGGGAAACATAAATGCTAATGGGTGAAAGTTGTTATTTAATTAATGCGAAGGGTTTCACGCCAAGCCGCTAAGCAGCCTGCGGCTGACGCTAAGCCGCAAAGAATTTCTCAATTGCGCCTTTGCGTTTTCTTTGCGCCTTTGCGTGAAATCGAATTCTGCGCCTTTGCGTGAAATCGAATTTTACGAGGTCAACGCAACCTGATGTATTCAATCCTGTGTTTGGGGCCGGTGAACCGAGAATCACGAACAGTTTTGTTCAGTAGCAGACCCACACCGAACACACCCGCGGAAATGGCCATGGTCCTGAGATTGGAAGGCTCGGAGAATTTATGATCGCGGTTGACGGCATTAAGCAACAGATAGCCCGCACCGCCGATCATGAGAATTGTCGACAGTTTGCCATCGAGAAACCCACGACGTTTAAAAAGCTGGATGGAACTGATATCAGTATACCGGTACCCCGAGTGATAAACGGCGACCGTGTCTATATAATTAAATCCCTGTTGGGTGGGCACCATCCTGATATTATATTGTTTAATAAACACAGAATCGTCCCGCACCAGGCTGATATATCCATCAACTTCTTCATCATTGATGGTACTAAAATGAATCTTCGATCCTGCGCCAAAGTTCTTCACCACGCGTCCTTTCTTCTTCACCGTGATGATGTCGGAAAGCTGGGCACATAGACCCAGATGTGAAGAAATCAGCACCATGGCCAGAATGTATTTCAGAATGTCCATAGTTTTTTCATAGACTTGTCCCTGTTTCTGTTCCTGTTTCTGTTTCTGTTCCTGTTTCTGTTCCTGTTTCTGTTCCTGTTTCTGTTCCTGTTTCTTTTCTGTTTCAAGGTGCAAGTTATTATCCGTCGATCAGCAAGCGGTTAAATATTTTCAGCCTCCAGCGATTCAAATTGCCTGTTCACCGATTCGGGGATGAGAACCCTTAGGGTCAGGAGTATTTTTACACGCAGAGCACCCTTGGTAATTAACAAATCTAACCGGCTCTTCACAAAAAAATTCAATATGAAAAAAATTCTGATTGCTGCTTTTGCCCTGATCTTTTTCAGTGCCTCCGGCTTTGCCCAGACGGCATCTACGGGGCAAAAACCTGATTCTGTCAAAACACACATTGCGAAAAACTCAAAGGAAAAGAAAGAACATGCACGGGTAGAAGCCAAAAAGGCGGGAAATCCGGCCACGGCCAGTAACGCCTCCGCTGCGGTTTCGGACACCACCGTGCATCGAAGAAAGCATGGCACCCATGGCAAAAGGCAATAGGATCGTCCAGCGACCGGGCCGCCAATACATGATGGAACAACAGAAAAACGATAAGGCGAATAAGAAGTAAAGGCGCAAGTGAGACCGTTCCTTTGGTGCAACAGCCCCCTCCCACCGGAGGGGGTTTTCTGTGTGGGTCGAGCTCAAAATTTTCTTAAATTAGACCAAGGCCGCAAAAGGCCAATGAACAATTATTTTTCATTTAAATCCAAAAACATGCATTATCAAAGCGCATGCGCCGCAAAAGGCGAGTACGGACCCAGGAACAGACACCTGGCTATTCGTTCGATGCAAAGAGCATCGATCAACATTTACAAAACGGAGACCAGTTATGAACTTCTGGTATTTGCTCCGGGTCGCATTAAAGAGAATTTTAAACTTGAGGTCAAGGGCAACCAGCTCACTGTTTCCTACACTCCTCCCGATGGGTTTCCCCGTCCGGAATGGGTGATGAGAGAATACAGCCGCGGCGGGTTCTCCAGGACCATCGGTTTGAATGAATCCATCGATGCCACGAAGATCACCGCAAAATATACTGACGGTGTTCTTGAAGTAAGTCTGCCATTGGTTCCTCAATCGGAACAGCAGCAGCACAACATTCCAATTAGCTAACTAAAAGAAAGGGGTGATTGATGATCACCCCTTTTTCATTTTACTTAATAGTTTTTCAGCCTTCGCTCAAATCGTCTTAACACAATGATATACCTTATCCAGGCGGCAATGCCAATGACGGATGCCAGGATTTTTACTATCGGGATTGGTATTATCGACGCGCACACCAGGATACAATAGACAATTCCCTCGGTGTATGCCGGCTTTTTTTGAATAAGCGAATCGCTTTCATAGAAGATGAGAGAACCTTTATCGAGGCGGGATTCCAGCTCACCATATATCGATTTTGAAATCGCGGTGACCACCCTGAACTGCCAGTACAAACCAAATAGCGGGATCAATTGCAACCATACATATCCTGGTCGCATCATGCGGTTTTCTACCTTGATCCTGTTCAGCAGATGATATTGATAGAAGAAGAAAGCTGTAACTACAGCAAAAAAGAGCAACAAAATAATAATAGTAAGGTATATATATGCATATTCCATGTTAGGCGCCAGTTTTATTGATGTAAATGTTTTTCCGCAAAAGAAACCTGCCTCCCAGCACTCCCATCAGGGCCCCGTATAACAAACCACCAAGGTGTGCGGCGTTGTCAAAATTTCCGAGGAAACCCATGGATAAGTGATAGGCCACCAGGACGATTATGGTTCTGTAGACGCTTTCGCTGTTGGAGCCCGAGATAAACTTCGAAATCAACAATCCAAAATAACACCCATACAAGCCAAAGATTCCTCCAGCAGTGCCGGAACTCACCGTCTGATCATTCCATAATATGGTATTGAAGAACGCCAGCCACGCAGAGAAAATGAACATGCCCAGGAAGCGCATGGAACCGATCACTAATTCCAGTTCCCGCCCTATGACCATCAGCCCATACATATTCACCAGCAACTGAATGACACCGGCATGAATAAAAGTGCTGAACAGGAACTTCCACCCCTCATTGGGGGGTATTCTTTGCGAGAGTACACCGGTCTCTAAAAAAATGTAAAGGAATATATTGAGGTAGATGATCAGCGGTGTAATGACATAAGTCCTCGAAGGAATCACCGGTTTCCAGTAAGCGCGTTGACCGGAGAAAAAGGAATAATGCTTGTTCGTATACCAATCGTCTTGTTCAGAAAACCGGGGTTCACTAATATGACTATGCAACGGGTCGTTTGTTGCGATTCGTACGGATGAGGAGTTCATAGATCTGGGGTTGGATGGGTCTGGTAAAATACGCACCAGTCCTTATATTTCAAAGCTTTCCGGTCATCATCACTTATCTGCCAGGCATGGAAAAGTTGTCGGCCGGAACAATTTTTTGAATTGAATGAGTTAAATTTCCACTCACAAACTCCCCCAGGCTCTTTTCCGTAACCGTGACCCTCATTAATATTGGTCACGTTGAATCATTACTAAAAACATGCATATGAGAAAAGTCTTTGTTCAAGGGGCGAAGTCTGCGATTTTGTTAGGGTTCATTTCTATGTTTTGTGGTTTTATGGCGTCCGCGCAGGTGGTGATCCGGGGATCCGTCAGGGATGCCGCCGGCAAAGGACTACCCAGCATCAGCGTCAGTGTTAACAACACCAATTTCGCCACGGCTACTGCAGCTAACGGTGAATATTCATTAGAAACCAACCTCAAGCCGGGCACCTATGTGGTGCATTTTTCGGGCATTGGATTCCGTTCGAGGGAAGCGACCCTTCAGGTAGGCACGGAAGCTTCCTATACCATCAATTCGGAAATGGTGAACGACGCGATCGGCCTGGATGAAGTGATCGTCACCGGAACCTCGGCAGGAACCACCAAAAGACAACTTGGAAGTTATATCAGTACGGTCACTGCAAAAGATCTTACCAAAGGCGCCTCGGGTAATGTGCTCCAGGCCCTTCAGGGTAAAACCGCCGGCGCGCAGATCATACAGAATTCCGGCGATCCCGCAGGTGGAATCTCTGTTCGTCTAAGGGGCATCAGTTCCATCTCTTCCTCTTCCGAGCCGTTGTACATAGTGGACGGGGTGATCGTAAACAATGCAACTACCCGCGTGACCAATACCTCAAGCAATTATGATGGCGCCAATTTCGTGGGCACAATAGGTCAGAATAGAATGGTGGACATCAACCCTGCCGACATCGAACGCATAGAAGTATTGAATGGTGCTGCCGCCGCCGCCATCTATGGTTCCCGCGCCAATGCGGGAGTAATTCAGATCTTCACAAAAAGAGGAAAGAGCGGCGAACCCCAGGTAAATTTCTCCACCAACTTTCTTGTCAACTCTCTACGCAAGAAGCTTAATGTGAACCAGGCTCCCATAAAATTCGGAGGATCTCCCGATGTGTTTACACAGGACCTGATCAGCACCACAGGCACACCTCCGTCACTGCCAACGAATACCACCGATGTGACACGCTATGACTACCAGGATTATATTTTCAGAACCGGAATAGGAACAGATAATAATGTTTCGGTAAGTGGAGGAACGGACAAGACAAAATACTTTGTCTCCGGCTCCTACTTTAAAAATCAGGGAATAGTGCAGAACACAGATTTCCAGCGCTACAGCCTCAGGGCGAATATCGATCAGACAATATCAAAATGGCTGACGGTATCCGCGGGCATTAATTACGTCAACAGCATGGCAAATGAAAAGCCCGATGGGAACTCCTTTTTCTCTCCTGTGAATTCCGTCACCATCATCGGCAACTTTCACAACATTCACGAAAGAGATGTACTCGGCAACCTGAAAGCGGTTGGGGAAAGAGGCAGGGTGAATCCTGTTTCAGTGATCGAGGACATCAAACAAAAACAAACCACCAGCCGTGTACTCGCCAATGCGGGTCTGAAGATCACGCCAATAAAGAACCTGAATATTAATTACACCATAGGCTTTGACAATTACGGTCAGAACGGCACGACCTTCATTCCGCCATATTCTTACAATGTGAACTCGGCCTTCTGGGGTGGTGGCTTTCCCATAAACGACTCACTGAACGGCTATGCCGGCGCCGCCAACAACAGCTTTCTCCAGGTGAACAACGACCTCAGTGCAAACTATGAATTCAACATCAGCGACAGACTGGTGTCGGTAAGCCAGTTGGGCTATTCACTTCAATACGAAGAAAATCATTACATCCTTGCTCAGGGAAGGGGTCTTGCCCCAGTAGTGCAAACAGCCACAGGAGCAAGCACCATCCTGCCTCCGGCAGATGAGAGAACCAGGATCTCGATCTCAGGTACTTATTTTCAGCAGAATTTCAAGTACAATAACCAGTTGTTCCTCACAGGCGCAATACGCGTGGATGGGTCATCCGTTTTTGGTCCCGACCAGAGAAACCAGGTCTATGTGAAGGGCAGTGGCAGCTATATTATTTCGGGAGGAGAATTCTGGAAGTCGGACTGGTGGAATCTTTTCAAGATCCGCGCGGCATATGGCCAGTCGGGCAATCTAACAGGTATCGGCGCTTATTCCCGGTTCAACAGTTATTCTTCAAACTCCTATCTCGGCAAAACATCATTCACTTCCTCAACACAGCAGGCCAACGAACAGGTGAAACCCGAAAGACAGGAAGAGTTTGAATTCGGAACCGACCTTGGATTTTTTCACGACCGGATCGGTTTACAATTCAACTACTACATAAAGAATGTCAGGGACCTGCTGATCTCCAGGGTGATCGCCCCAACCCAGGGATTTTCAAACCTGCTCGACAATTTCGGGTCGTTGCGTAACAAAGGATTTGAAGTCGTTCTTACCGCCGCCCCGGTAAGAACTGCGGATTTCAACTGGAACCTAACGGCTATATTCAACCGAAACAGGAATGAGGCACTCAGCATCGGTCAGGCACTGACCCTGCTCACGCTCAATGCCGGTGCACCCGTGGCCATCATTGAAGGTCAGCCAGTAGGTGTGTTTTATGGATCCTTCTTTGCTACCAATCCCGATGGATCACAGTTGAAGAACGGATCCGGGATACCCCAAATAGAAAAAGGCATACAGGACGGTGTGCTTACCTACACCCCGCAGAGAACAGATGATCTGCCATCGGGCACAACCACTCTCCGCAAGGTATTAGGGAATCCTAATCCAGATTATACGGCGAGCCTGGTGAATGAATTAAGTTATAAGAATTTCGACCTGCGCATTCAACTTGATGCGGTGCAGGGTGTTGACGTTTGGAACGCAGACTGGAGAACAAGGCAGGGTGTAGGCAGCGGTGAAGTTTCACAGATGGAAGACGAAGGGCTGGTGCCCAGGGGATATATCGCCGGCGTCTATGCGATTGAGGAATGGAGGATCGATGATGGTTCATTTGTCAAGCTTCGCGAAGTGTCGTTGTCTTATCGCCTCGGCAGGATCAGGGGTATGAGCGACCTCACGATCAGCGCCAGCGGGCGTAACCTGATTTCATGGGACAACTACAAAGGCTATGATCCGGAAGTGAATGCGGGTGGACAGAGTACGGTGCTCAGAGGCATTGACTTTGGTGCCGTCCCCATTCCAAGAGTATTCAGTCTCGGCCTTTCCGCGAAATTCTAATCATCCAAAAAACACAACATGTCTAATCTAAAAATATTTATACTGACAGGCATCCTTGCAGTGGTTCTATTATTTCCTTCCTGCACAAAGGATTATCCAAATCCAAACCAGCCGACTTTCGAGGAGGTGTACAATTCCGAACGAGCGGTAACAGCAATAGCAGCGGGTTTGCAAAGAGTGTACACAGCCGGTGCCGGGAGTGCACTGTATGCACTGGTGGACGCAAATGGTTTTACCACAGGTGAACTCATACTTCGCAACGCGGGCAATGTTCCGGAGCTGCAATTGTCTACTGGCGGCAGCGCGGTAGATGCAGCCAATACCGTGCTGCTCAACGTCTGGACCAAAAGCAACAAGATCATCTTTGATGCCGACAGCGTGATCAGTTTCGCAAACAGGTTGCCTGACAAGTCATATGCAAGCGGGCTGATTGGTTTCGCTTCGATTTTTAAAGCCTTGTCTTTGGGCAACATGTCGATGCTTTGGGAAAGTGTGCCGGACACTACCGGACTGAATGTGAACTTCATCGACCGGATCGAAGGATTCAACAAAGCAGTGACTGTAATCGACTATGCAATTGCGACATATTTTGCAAACCCGCCGAATACCCAGGTAACCGGCAGGCTGCCGACAGATGTAAACATCATTAACACGTTGCGCGCGCTCAAAGCCCGCTATCACTTGTTTGCGGGTAATTATCAGGAAGCACTTGACGCCACGGACAGTGTTGCACTTACCACTTCTTCTGTCATAAGTTTCGACGCCATCACGCTGAATCCTGTTTTTGAATCCGCCACTTCTACCAACAACGTATATCAACCGGTGGATTCAACCATGGGACTGCCTGCCGAGCTTGCTCCGGATCTTTCTGACCAGCGCGTACCTTTTTATATCGGCATCAACCCGAACATTCTTCCACGTTACCGGATCAAAGGGTTTTATGCTTCTGGCTCTACCAAGGTGCCTTTTGTGCTGTCAGGTGAGGTGCAGCTGATAAAGGCAGAAGCGCTGGCCCGGCTCGACAGGTTGCCGGAAGCCCTTATCGCACTAAACGAAGTGATCACGAAGGAGCCGGCTGACGACATTTACGGAGTGGGAGCAGGACTGAGTCCATTTGCGGGAACCACAAAAGATGAGATCCTGACAGAGATCTATCGGCAGCGTTGTATTGAATTGTTCATGTCCGGGATGAAACTGGAAGACATGCGTAGATTTGGCCGCCCTGTAGAAGAGCGCAAACGGAATTTTTTCCCTTATCCTTTTGCGGAGTCAGATAACAATCCGAATACCCCTGAGAATCCTGAATTTTGATCTTAGCCTGATCCAAAACTGCGATAGCCATGCGCGCTTCGAATCAGCTTTGAACCAAGGAGGAAATTCGACGACATAGCATTTTTAATTTTTAACTTTTAATGTTTCATTTTTGATGCGGGGTCTCTTAGTTTATATTGTCTTCTGCTGTTCCGCATCAACCTGCATCTCTCAGGAAGTGAATCTCCTCACAGTGGACCAACTCAACGAAAGAATTGCCAACGGAAAAGACACTGCCTACATCATTAACTTCTGGGCCACCTGGTGCGTACCCTGCGTAGAGGAGCTGCCACATTTTCAACGGCTGCAACAGGAACTTAAAAATGAGGCAGCCAGGGTACTGCTTGTGAGTGTTGATTTCAAATCGAAGCTGGAATCAACCGTTAAATCCTTTGTCCGACGCAGGAAATTGAAGAATGATGTATTTTTACTGAACGAAAAAAACCAGCAGGAGTATATCGACAGGATCGACAGCAGCTGGTCGGGAACAATTCCGGCAACGCTGTTTGTATACAAAGACAAACGACGCTTCATGGAAAAATCCTTTACGTACCCGCAATTACTGCAGCAATATCAAAACTTAAAATAAGCAAGTATGAAAAAGGTACTCATCATTGTGCTGGCCGTTATAGCCTTGTCTACACAGGCCCAGGTCACCACACTACAACCAGGAGAAAACGCTCCGGAAATAAGTTTAAAAAATGTAGACAACAAACAGGTGTCTTTTGCAGACTATCCAACCGCCAAAGGTTTTATTGTCATTTTCACCTGCAACACCTGTCCCGTATCCAAAGCATATGAAGGCCGGGTGGAAGAGCTAAACACGAAATATGCTTCCGCAGGTTTCCCGGTTATCGCGGTCAATGCCAACGACCCTGCAATGTCTTCTGCGGAATCTTTTGCCAAAATGCAGGAAAGGGCTAAAGACAACAAGATCAGTTATCCCTATTTGTACGACGAAGGTCAGAAATTCACCAATCAATATGGTGCCAAAAACACCCCACATGTTTTCCTGATCAGTAAGAGCGAAAAGGGAAACACTATTGAATACGTTGGAGCGATTGACAATGACACAGAAAATACCAACTCTGAAAAAATCAAATATGTTGAACAGGCAATCAGTTCAATACAGAACGATCAGAAACCCGCAGTCACCAGTACCAAGGCCATTGGTTGCGTGGTAAAGCGAAAGAACCAGAGTTAAAGCCGGACAAATATAACCTTGATGTATATGCGGGCCCTCTTTGTAAGAGGGCCTTGCTGTTTTTACCCCTGTGAGAGCCTGTCCCACTATGAATTTTCTTCCAGTATTCAGAATCTCATTCCGAAGATGGGAAATATTTCGTGGCGTGCCAATTGTAATTGATTTAAAATCAAAGTAATAAGAATTGGCTCGAGGTTGGAAATGATGCTGTCAGCTAAATATCCAGCAAAATGAAAAACGCAATCATCCTCACAATCCTCCTGATCCTCGTAGCGATCAGCGCAATGGCTCAGACTTACAATGTAACTACTAACAGGACAGCAGCATCGCTTAGTGTTCCTACTACTTGTACCAACTGTACATTCAATATTTCAAACGGTGTTACGTTGACTTTCACACAAAATCAAACATTACGGAACGCGACTATCACCGGTGGTAATGTAAACGTAAACACTGGCAGGACCTTAACCTTCAACACAACTGCCAGCAGGCTCACAAACACCATGGTGAATTTTGCATCCGGCTCCAACCTGGTTTCTTCAGCTCCGGTGACTCTTAATAATTCAACTTTTACTTTTCTTGGCACCGCTGTTGCAACCGTTACTGGTACTGTAAACATGGTCGCAAGCTCAATGAAGTTCTTAGGATCTTCTCACATGCAAGTGGATGGTGCCTTTAATATGACCGGTGCAAGTTCGCTGATTGTCGGTGACGGAACTCCCGCCAGTACTGCCTTCGTCAATTTCAACACCTGGCTCCTTAGTACATTGGATCTGTCGTACATCACGATGCTTGGTCCAAACAACTCTTATATCAACTGGCGCCCTTACAACCTGCTCACAGGCGCGATCTGGTCAATTCTGACTCAGATAAATTGCGGGGTCCTCGGTTTTAACAACTGTTCTGCCGGAACTACTTACGGTCCTTCAACTCTTACTGTGGGAGGTGTTAGTTCAAATGCCACCCTGCCTGTTAAGCTTTCTGCTTTCAATGTTAAGCTTACCGGAGTAACATCAAACCTTACCTGGACTACAGACATCGAACAGAAATCATCACGTTTCGAAATCGAACGTAGTGTTGACGGAATCAACTGGAACAGGATCGGTTCTGTAAAGGCTCAGGGAAATTCAACTGTAAAGGTTAATTACGCATACAACGATATTCTTAAAGGTGAGTCAGTGATGAGTTACAGGCTGAAGATTATTGACGAAGATGCATCCTTCGCTTACAGCCCGATCAAAACCGTAAAAACACAGGGCGGAGTTGCTGAGATGAAGATCTTCCCTAACCCGGCTACCGAATACGTGGTAATCACTGCTAAAAACAACGCCAACAAAATGAATGTTCAGCTGATCAACCTTAATGGTCAGATCCTGAAGCAGAGCAACGGGAACGGTAACATCCAGATGTCTGTTAGTGGTGTGAACGCAGGAAGTTATGTAGTGAGGGTTACTGATGCAACCGGTTCTGCACAGAGTTTTAAACTGATGATCAACTAAGATATTTTTGCTGGTTATGTACGAATTGAATGGCCCCGCTTCCGGGGTCATTCTTTTTTTATACCTGCATTGGGGTTAATAACCCTGAAGTATATACGGCCTTCTCAATGAGAGGCCTTCCTGTTTTTTACACCGGTGGGCGCCCATCCCGCGATGGATTTTTTTCCAAAACTCAGAATGGCGTTCCGGTAATGGGAAATATTGCGCATCGTGCCAGCTACAAAGAACTAAAGATCAATGAAATAAGAATTGGCTCGGGGTTGGACATGATACTGTCAGCTAATATCCCGCAAAATGAAAACCACAATTACTCTTACCACCCTCCTGATCCTCGTAGCAATCACCAGCACACTGGCTCAGACCACTTACAATGTGACTTCTAACACAACAACTTCGGCATTGAATGTGCCTTCACAGTGTAACAACTGCCGGTTCGTCATCTCAAACGGTGCAACGTTGACCCTGAACAGTGATCAGTATTTGCAGAATGTAAGTTTTGATGGTGGCACTATAAATGTGAATCCCAATAAGACTATGACTTTCTGGGCACCGGGTTCATTCACAAATACCAAAGTCAATTTCGCAAACGGCTCCACACTGATTTCCTCTGGCGCGTTGACTATCAATACCTCAACTTTTACTTATCTCGGTAGCGCTAAAGCCACCTTTTGGGCTGCTGTAAACATGACAGCCAGCTCGATGAAGTTTTTAGGTGATGCAGGTATGGAATCAACTGCTGCTTTTAATATGTCGGGTTCAAGTTCGCTCATTGCCGGCGACGGAACTTCAACCAGCGCAGCTTTTATTAAATTCAACGGAGGCGTCCTGAACGAATATGATCAATCCTATATCACGTTGCTTGGTGTAAACAATACTTATTTTAACTGGGCCCCTTATAACCAGGCTACTACCTCAATTACCACTGCTTTCAATACGTTCAATTGTGGTGTTGCTGGCAAGCCTGCCTGTTCTGCTCCGGTAGTTTACGGCCCTGCGGGTTTAACTATAATCGGTGTAGGTACAAATGCTATCCTGCCTGTTAAGCTTTCTGCTTTCGATGTTAAGCTTACCGGAGTAACGTCAAACCTTACCTGGACCACAGACATCGAACAGAAGTCATCACGTTTCGAGATCGAACGTAGTGTTGACGGAATTAGCTGGAACAGGATCGGTTCTGTAAAGGCTCAGGGAAATTCAACTGTAAAGGTTAACTACGCATACAATGATATTCTTAAAGGTGAATCAGTAATGAGTTACAGGCTGAAGATTGTTGACCAGGATGAAACCTTTGCCTATAGCCCGATCAAAACTGTAAAAACACAGGGCGGAGTTGCTGAGATGAAGATCTTCCCTAACCCGGCTACTGAATATGTGGTAATAACTGCTAAAAACAACGCGAACAAAATGAATGTTCAGCTGATCAACCTGAATGGTCAGATCCTGAAACAGACCAACGGGAACGGTAACATCCAGATGTCGGTAAATGGTGTAAACGCAGGAAGTTATGTTGTAAGAGTTACAGATGCAACCGGTTCTGCACAGAGTTTTAAATTGATGATCAACTAAGATAATTTTGCTGGTTATGTACGAATCGAATGGCTCCTCTTCCGGAGTCATTCTTGTTTTTATGAACTTACCCTTTTAGAGAAATCTTCTTTCCCGTTTTCGCAGCCAGGTAGATGGCGTCAATAATCCTGAGATCCCTCGCTCCCTCTTCCCCATCGACAGGGACTATCGGGGTTTTTCCTTCGAGTATGATACCGGCAAATTCATCCATCTGAACCGTCTGGTGCGTTTTATGAGGCTGTGTCAGCGGACCCTTGCTTGTTCTACCTTCTATTGGTCCATAACCGGTGGAAGGCATAAGTTCACCAAACCCCTTGTCCCCATTCAGGAAAAATCGATCAAGATTCGACATGCTGTATGTGGACAGACAGGAGGCCACAGCCCCACCAGGAAATCCCAACTGGAACTGGATCGTTTCGTCAACTCCCTCTTTGAACAATTCCTTATCGGTTTTTGTTTCCTGTGCAGTGACCCAGATCGGCTCCTCGCCGATCATATATCGCGCTCCATTAACCGAGTAAATTCCGATGTCCATCATTGCCCCGCCCCCCGCAAGTTTTTTATCCAGTCGCCACTGCGAAGGGTCCCCGATCTTGAAACCGGAAAGGCCCTGGAAGAAAAGCACCTTGCCCAGCTCGCCGTCTTTTCTCATACGGATGATTTCAAGTGTCTTTGGCTCGAAGTGCATCCTGTAGCCCACGAGCAGTTTTACATTCGCTTTCTTGCAGGCATCGACCATTTCCTGGGCCTCCTTGCCGTTCAGAGCCATGGGTTTTTCGGAGATGGCGTGCTTGCCCGCCTTTGCTACGCGGATCACCTGGTCATGGTGCAGGGCATTGGGTGTGATGACGTAAACCGCGTCGATATCCGGATTGTCTTTTATCTTGTCGAAGTTTTCGTAATTGTAACAGTTCTTCTCGGGGATATTGTATTTGCTTTGCCATTTGGTGATCTTCTCAGGTGTGCCGCTGATCACCCCCACGAGTTTTGCTTTCGTGCATTCCTGCATGGCTTCCGCCACCCGGGTGCCATAGCTTCCCAGACCCATGATGGCTACGCGCAACACCGGACCTTGATATGGCTCTTCTGATTTTGGTTTCCCTGACGTTTTTGAAACCTCCGTGAAGGAAAGCGCTGGTATGGCTATCGCGGTGCCAGTGATTTTTCGTAGAAATTTTCGGCGTGATGAACTCATGAGTGAAAAATTAAAAATTATTGAGCTTGAGCTTCTTTTCGAACTTTCAATTTAATTAACATTTATCATACCAGACGTTCGTGGGCGAGATAGAGAATGGATTCATAGTTCGCCTTTACAGCTTCGGTCATTGCCATCTCGCAGGTCCTGGTAGAGGAATAATAACCTTCATAATTTTGTTGACGCACTTCAGCTGCCTCGGGAGCGGTTGCCGCTGCAGTGAGTTCCGGAAACAGGAAGCCACGATCTCCGGCCATTCCACAGCATCCGGCTTGCAGAGGCACTGTGACGCTTTGAGCAAAGAAGGCGGCAACGGCGAGGAATTTTTTCTCCGTTCCCATTTTCTGTAAAGAGCAAACAGGGTGCAAAACGATACTTCCCTTTTTCACTACCGGGGGTAGGCGAGGAAGCACCATGTCGTGCAGATAATCCACACTGTCCATTACCTTCATGCCATCGAAACGCCGCTGGCTGGAAGCCGACAACACCGGCCTCAGGTGGTGCAAAGTGTAGGCGCAGGAGCTCACATCAATTACCACGGGATACTTGCCTTCATTCGTTGCTTCCCATAGTCGCTCCACAATATTATTGGCAGTATGGGAGTAGGCATTCGCAAATCCTTTGGAAGAAAAGATCTGACCGCAACAACTGCCCTTTAAGTGATTCAATATTGAAACGCTGATACCCGCTTTTTTCGATACACTAATCATGGTTTCCATGATATCCATCTTTCCATTCAGTCCGGTTCCCAGTAGCCTGGATATGCAGGCCGGAAAATAAACGACCTGTTCATCTCCAGTCATTTTTTTCGATCTGATGATGGCAGGTGGACTAGTCAGCTGATCCGACCAGATCGGAATATCGGAACTTATCCGCCTCAGCATGACTGTCAGTTTCTTCATGGTTTGCGCGCCGGCCAGCCGGTTAAGAAACAAACCGGTCTTCAATCCCCAGCGGGCTAGGGTTTCGACAGTGCTGAAATTTCTTGCCACAAAGGAAGCCAGCTTATTTGCGAAGGCCGAGTGGTTCTCCCTCCTTAATCTTTTCACCAGGTCGCCCGTGTTGATATCTACGGGGCAGGCGGTGGCGCAGAGACCATCCACGGCGCAGGTTTCAAGTCCATCATATTCATATTGATCCAGAAGCAACTGATGGTTGGCGCGATCCCCTGCTGCCTCGAGGTTCTTCAATACCCTGCGGATCACAATTCTTCGCCTGGGCGTGGTTGTTATGTCCCGGCTGGGGCATTTGTGTTCGCAGTAGCCGCACTCGATGCATTTGTCTACTTCCGCTTCCACTGTCGGCAGGCCCTTGAGGTCATGAATATGGCATTGACTGTCGGCATTGATGATGACGCCTGGATTGAGCAACAGCTGCGGGTCAATGACCTTCTTCAGCCTTTTCATAATGTTATAGGCATCTCCGCCCCATTCGGTTTCCACAAAGGGGGCGATGTTTCTGCCGGTTCCATGCTCGGCCTTCAGGGCCCCATCATACTTTCCTACAACCATTTCCACTACTTCCTTCAGGAAACGATCATAGCGATCTACTTCCGAGGAAGAATTAAAGGAAGGTGTGATGACAAAATGGAGATTGCCATCTTTGGCGTGACCGAAAATGATCGCATTGGTGTATTCGAACTTACGGAACAGATCCTGAAGGTCGATAATTGCATTGCCGAGTTGTTCCAAAGGGAAGGCCACATCTTCCAGCACCACTGTGGTCCCACTCACCCTCACGGCACCAACCGCCGGGAAGAGGCCCTTACGCACCTTCCAAAGAAAGGCCTGTTCTTCATAATCACTTGTGAAAACAGGAGCTGAAAGTAATGACAGTCCGGGTGCGGTCTGCAGGAATCCGTTTACTTTATCTGCCAGCACCGATTCACTATCCTCCTGGAATTCCACCAGTAGAGCGGCTGCGCCTTCTGGCAGAGTTTGTACGATGGCCGGCATGCCGGGTAAAAGTTCAACAGAACGAAGCGAGGCGCGGTCCATTAACTCAACCGCTTCCGCACCAGCGGTCTTCAGGGGAATTATCGCCTGGCAGGCTGAGTAAATATCCGGGAAATACAATAGCGCAGTTGCTTTGAAGGCATAGTCGGAAATGGTTCGCAGTACTGCTTCGGAAATGAAGGCAAGGGTTCCCTCTCCGCCGATGAGCAACCTGGCTAGTATATCCAGAGGATGTTCGTGATCCAGAAAGGCATTGATGGAGTAGCCGACAGTGTTTTTTGTCTTATATTTTTTTCTGATCCTTGTAGTCAGTTGCTCATTAGCGAGGATCTCATTTCTGATTGTTGATAATTCATTAAAGATCGCGGAGCAGTCTTTTTCAAAACGGTCATAATCACCGGCTGTTTGTGTACTGAAACTTTTTCCGTCGGGGAGGATGAACCGGATATGCTTTGTAGTATGATAGGCATTGTTGACCACGCCGCAGCACATGCCGCTGGAATTATTAGAGAGAATGCCTCCCATCATTGCCGAACTGATGCTGGATGGGTCGGGACCGATCTTGCGCCCGTATTTTTTGAGGTAGTTGTTGACCATCTGGCCGGTGATACCTGGCTGCACCCTCACCAGATCACCATTCTCTTCGATGCTGAGGCGACTCCAGTACTGGCTCAGATCCACGAGGATACCATCAGTTATGGATTGACCAGACAAGCTGGTGCCACCAGTACGGAAGACCAACGGAATTTGTCTTTGGTGAGAAAGCGCAAACAGCGCAATAACCTCTTGTTCCGACTCTGGCCTTACTACCGCCTTTGGCAAGAGGTAATAGAAACCGGCATCGGCGCCAAAGGAAACCCTGTCTATATATCTCGTTTTAATCCGCTCTGGTGGCAGGATGTCCCTGAGCGCTGATTCAAATTCCTTGTCTTCCGGCATTTAGAAAATAATTCATCAAAGATAAACGAAGCGCGGAGCTTCGAGTGAATCCTTCGTGATCAATCAGAAAGGCGAGGGGCTGATGGCCGTCCAGCCTCCATCGATGATCAGCGTTTGGCCCGTGATATGGCGCGATTCGTCGGCGACGAGGAAGAGCACGGCGTTGGCAATATCCACAACGGTGGCTGGTCTTTTCATGGGCGTGATCTTCTTCCAGGTCGATTCATAATTGGCGTCATCCGTAGTTCTTTCCGTAAGTGTGGCTCCGGGCGCCACGCAGTTCACCGAAATATTGTATTCAGATACTTCGATCACCAGATTTCTGGCGAGCATCTCCAGCGCCGCCTTGGTCATGCCGTAAGCAGCGAGGTTCTTGTGTGCCTGGTGGCCGGTTACAGAGGACATGAATAGAATGGAGCCGCCATTGCCCTGTTCCTTCATTTGCCTTGCCGCACGCTGGGCAAGGAAAAAACTTCCTCCCAGGTTCACGTTGAGCACCTTGTAGAACGATTCCGCCGGGTAATCCAGGAAGTCGCCGAAAAGGGTGATTCCCGAATTAGCTATCACGATGTCGAGTTTGCCAAATGAATCCACAGCCTTATCGACCATCTCCTGGATGAAGCGGAGGTCGGCGGAGTCGCCGGGCATTGCGATACATTTTTCGGAGACCGTATTGATAGAGGCTGCGGCCTTAATTGCGAGGGCGGGGTCGATGTCATTCAGGATCACCGTCGCGCCTGCTTCATACAGTTCCTTGCAGATACAGTATCCGATACCCTGGCCGGCGCCTGTTACTATGGCTACCTTGTCATTGAAAGATCTTGCAATCATCAGATTTCGTTAATGGGATTCGCGCGAAACTTCGCTGCCGGAACTCCCTTTTAAAAAATCAAAGTCGGCTCCGAGGTGCGCCTGTTCAACATGCTGAATATACAAATGAGCATAACCCCTGTTAATCTTGTTTTCGGGATCAAAAAAAGTTTTCTTTCTCGCCGTAAGTTCTTCGTCAGAAAGTTTAACGTTCAGTTTCCTTGCAATGATGTCCAGCTCGATGATGTCTCCTGACCTGAGTACTGCGAAATTTCCTCCTGTTGCGGCTTCCGGTGAAACATGAAGTACCACCGTTCCAAAACCGGTTCCGCTCATACGGCCGTCCGAGATCCGCACCATATCAGTTACACCCTTTGCAAGCAGCTTCTTTGGAATCCCCATGTTTCCAACCTCCGGCATGCCGGGATAACCTTTCGGGCCTACATTTTTCAGAACCAGCACCGAGTTTTCATCCACTTCCAGTCCGGGGTCGTCGATCCTTTTTTTATAATCCTCGATGTCCTCAAAAACTACCGCCGGACCGGTGTGCTGCATCAGGCGCTCGGTCGCGGCATTCGGTTTCAGTATCGCGCCATTGGGACAAAGATTTCCTTTTAACACAACCACACCAGAGTCCTGCTTAAATGGTTTGTCCATGCCCGTGATCACCTTGTCATTCAGGCTCACCGCCGTGCGGATATTGTCGCCAACTGTCTTTCCATTTACCGTAAGTATATCAGTATGCAAAAAAGATTCGAGTTGCTTCATCACAGCCGGGAGTCCTCCTGAGTAATAGAGGTCCTCCATGAAATAGGCCCCGGAAGGTTGCAGATTGGCGAGCAATGGAATTTTTGTGGGCAGTCCATCAAAATCATCAATGGTCAGCGGCACACCAATCCGTCCTGCAATGGCAAGCAGGTGAATAACAAAATTTGTTGAGCCACCTATCGCCGCGTTCACCCTGATAGCATTCTCAAAAGCTTTGCGTGTAAGTATGTCGGAGATCTTGACGCCTTTGTTCACCATCTCAACAATCCTTGCCCCGGATAACTGGGCAAGCACCTTGCGATTGGCATCGGCAGCAGGAATGGCGGCATTCTCAGGCAATGAAATACCCAATGCCTCCACCATACAGGCCATGGAAGATGCCGTGCCCATTACCGCACAGTGTCCCCTGCTGCGGCAGAGGCCGGCTTCCGCGATGTTAAGTTCTTCCTCGGACATGATCCCTGCCCTCACATCATCAGTGAATCGCCAAATGTCGGTCGTGCCGATATCTCTGCCCCTGTACTTACCCGTTAGCATGGGTCCTCCCGAAACAACAATGGTGGGGATGTTGACGCTGCAGGCCCCCATAACCAGGGCTGGCGTGGTTTTATCACAGCCACATAAAAGGATGACACCATCAATCGGATTGGCCCTGATGGATTCTTCCACATCCATGCTCACGAGATTTCGGAAAAGCATGGCCGTCGGCTTCATTAGGGTTTCGCCCAGCGACATTACGGGAAATTCAAGTGGAAAACCTCCGGCTTCAAGCACCCCTCTTTTAACAGATTCGGCAAGTTCACGGAAATGTGCATTACACGGTGTGAGTTCCGACCAGGTGTTGCAGATGCCGATCACGGGCTTGCCCTTAAATTCGTGTGATGGGATGCCCTGGTTCCTCATCCAGGCTCGGTATATAAATCCATCCTTGCCCGTCAGGCCAAACCATTTTTCACTTCTAAGTTTTGTTTCCATATGCTTCTGGGGCTCGTAAAATTCTAAAGGTAGGGAGAAACAAAAAAAGAAACAGGAACAGAAACAGGAAGAGGAAGAGGAACAGGGATAGGACTGAAGATCGACAAGTGAACTCTTTCTTTTGGATTCATTTCACGCGAAGGCGGCAAAGAAGGCGCAAAGGGCGCAAAGTGAGTTTGCCAAACCCTCTTTCTCTTTCTGTTCCTGTTTCTCTTTCTCCTTTCCGGTTCCTGTTGCTGTTCCTGTTCTGTTCCTGTTCCTGTTTCTGTTCCTGTTTCTGTTTCTGTTTCTGTTTCTTTCCTCTTCTCTTTCTCATTATTCCTCTACAGCATCTTCCGCTTTTTCAGCATTTTCGATGATATCTCCCGGTTTGAAGAGTACTTTCTGAAGAATGGTCTTCCATTTGGTCTTTTTCCTCGTCAGGAATTCAAGGTCCATCGCGAAATGAATAAACTCTTCCTGTTGCGTGTGCTCCATGATCTTCTTTGCTTCCTTGTCCTTTTCAACAGCCATGCGCTGTTCATACCAGTCAATGGCTTCCGCTTCCTCTATCAAAGATTTGATCATCCGTGCGAATGTTCTTACTTCCTGTGGCAGTTCAGCCGCCGGTTCATGATACTGGTCGAATCCCATATACTATTATTATTGATTGCTTAAAAAAAAGTTCATCAGGCAGCCATCCGCCTGCAGTATTCGGCGCAGGCGCGGCATTGCTGAGCGCAATCCCGGCAATGATCATGATGGTGTTTACTGCACTCATCGGCGCAGGCTATGCAGATCTCCGAACAGATGGAACAAATCGCTTTCGACTGCTTGCTATGTAAGGACATCAGTTGCGCGGCGGCATAACAAATGGCAGCACATTCCATGTCCAGCCTGATGCATTCCGCCATCATTCCCGGATCCTTTTCTTTTGTGCAGGCGGCAGCACAATAATTACAGGTCGAGGCACAGGAAAGACATTCATCAATGCAACTTTTGAATTTGAAGTCTTTTTTCATGGCCGCGATTTGAGAATGAAGGAATCTTTGCGTACCGAAAGTTAATTAATACGCGACTAAATTCAATATTTATCGGGGATTTGGGACATGAGTTGTCCTTCAGTTTTCGGCTTTCAGGTGTTTGTTTTCCACAGGAAGGGAAGCACCCTCTTTTTCGATCTCCCGTTGTTCGATATGGACGGCATATCCCGCTGGTTCAATCCTGCCGCCGGTGGCAGCGGTATACACCTGGGTAAACTCGGCTCCCAGGTATAGTATCACCGCGCTGTAGTATATCCAGACAAGAATAATGACAATCGACCCCGCCGCCCCATAGGTTGATTCGGTCCCGGTCTTGGTGATGTAGAGTCCAATCAGGTAGCGGCCGATCATAAAGAGTATCGCGGTAAAGATGGCACCCGAACGCACATGTTTCCACTTGATTTTGGCATCCGGCAGGAACTTGAAAATAATGGCAAAAAGTGCGATGATCACAATGAAGGTAAAAAGATAATTCACCCCGATCATCACGTACTGCGTCACCTCGGAGAAACGCTTGCTGAGCAAACTCACTGCCGCTTCAATAACACCATTCACGATCAGCGATACCACCAGTAAGAATCCCAGCGAGATGATCAGTGAAGAGGAGATCAGCCTGTTTTTCAGGAACTCCACCCAACCTCGCTTTGGTTTTGTCTTGAGTTTCCAAACCATATTTATTGAATCCTGGATCTCTATGAAAACACTGGTTGCGCCAATGATCAGTGTAACAATGCTGATGACGAGCGCGAAATTGGTCTGACCCGACAATTCAATGTTCTTGATGATCTCCTGAATCTGCGCTGCCGCAGAATTTCCGAGCAGCCCATTGAGTTCGTTAAATACCTTGCCCTCTGTAGCGTCCCTCCCGTAAATAAATCCCACCACTGATATCAACAACAGCAACAATGGGCCCATGGCAAAGACCGTATAATAAGCGAGTGCGGCACTAAGTTTTAGCCCCTTGTCTTCCGAAAAACTTTTGAAAGTGGTGAGTAAGACTTTTGGAATTCTTTTCATAAATCTCCCGACGGAACCGCTCATATTAATTCATTGTATTTCATTAGAACTGTTGTCTTTCAAGTCATCAGCGGTATTGATGAATATACCGATCTATTAATCATTCTTCTTTCTTTCCTTTCGTTCCTTCCTTTCCTGTCTTTTCTCCCTTCTTTCTTCTTTCTTATCCTTGTTTCCATTGAATATGCGCTGTATCAGGTTCCGGTCGTCCTTCTTTTCGTCCTTATCCAATGAAGCGATGTTGATCTGGTTGTCGACGCTAGGCACAAGGGCCTGAATAAATGCGTTCCTCAATACCTCCCAGATGGCATCGATCGTGTTTGTTTTTGGATCCTTGAAACTTCCTTCGAGACGCACCCTTGTTGCAATCTGATCCTTCTTCTGGTTTCTGAACACCACACCAACAGCTCCCACGAGCGACTCCCAGATTTTATGAAAGAAACTGTCTTTTTTGTCTTCCTTGCCTCTTACATCAAGGTCTTTGATAACAGGCTTCACATAGCCCTCAAACTTTCCGTCCTTGGCTGCCAGTTCAGTATACAACCCAAAGCGGCCTTTGTTCACATCAAAATTTCCATAAGCCTGCATGAAATCATTCATTAACACCATGTTGGTGTTTTTCAGTTCCGCGTTAAGGTCAAACACCGGGTTCTTCGCAAGCGGATTCAGGCGCATATTCAGATCTAGCGTGCCCTCATACGCCCTGGCGCTCGCTTTTACGGACGCCGGGAGCAGTTTAGCACTGTCGTATGAATTCCTGAGATTTTTTGCCAGCACATAAATTTCCTTCATCGTTAAATCCACCTTGGGCTTTGACCCGTAATCCTCATAGCGAAGTCTTCCATTTCTTATTTCGAACCTGTTTATGTTCAAAGGCATGAACTTGTCGAGCACCTGGCGAAAATCATTAGTGTCTTTCTTTACATCACCCAACTCTGTTTTGTCTTTTGTGAAAATAAGCGAAGGGCGGTCTACCTCTAACTCCCCGACAAGTGAACCATGAAACAGGGCCTTCCATTCCACTGACAAATCGATTCTTCCGGCCTTAAAAAAGTCCGTCTGCTTGCCCGTTGCGCTGTCTTTTTTATCCAGGTAAATGGAGTCGATCTGATAGGCTCCTCTGTACAACGAAAGATCAATATCCTCGATATGCCCGTAGTAACCAGGCACATTAGCCAGGGTCTTGTTGGCATAATGGAGTATTACATAGGGAAGGATCAGTCTGATTATTATCAGTATCGCAATGACGATGAGGACTATTCTTGTCGCCTTGAGTCTAAAAAAACTTCGTGGTCTGTTTTTTCCCGGTTTAGTAGCCATACATATTTATTGCCTTGAAATACTGGTGCTTAGTGGGCTTCATGAAAATGTCCTTCGTGCTGATCCACATCACCCGTTTGTTTCCCGGACTCCCGTTTGATCCTTTCGCGCTCTTTTCGTGATGGGAGGTGGTGACTAAAGGTTCTGCCTTCAGCTTCTTCGCTGGGCTTCATTTGATTGCCCATATTGGCTGCGACGGTCGTATCAGGCAGAAGCGCCCCCATCGCGCCCTCGAGCTTATTTTTCATCCCTGGAACTACCTTGTCCTTGCCTTCGAGCAAGCCGGCGTAACCCGCCTTTGCCACTTCAACCGGATCATACAGGTCGGATTCCCTGTAAACGACTGATTCCTGGGCTCCCGCCTTGTGAAAAAAGTCTGTATCGGTTGCGCCTGGCTGCAGGGCGGTTATAGTGACTCCTGTGCCCTTTAGTTCCTGAACAAGGGCCTCGGTAAGGGAGAATACATATGCCTTTGTGGCCGCATAAACGGCGGTGTAGGGCGATGGCACCTTTGAGAGCGAGGACGCCAGCTGCAGAATCCTGCCTTCACCCCTGGCAACCATTTCTTTAAGGAAGAATTTGGTCAGGCTGGTGAGTGCGATCACATTCAGATGGATGAGGTCGATTTCCCGATCGAGGTCCGTGTCGGTGAATTTTCCCCACTCGCCCTGGCCCGCGTCGTTTACCAGGACATCAATGGTGATGCCCGCAGTCTTAATATCTTCAAATAATTCACTGGCGGCACCGGGTATCATCAGGTCCTTTGAAATAGTGCTCACCAACCCGCCTTCCAGTTGAAGCTCCTGGGCCGCGTTTTGCAGGCCTTCGGCCGACCTGGCCACCAGGATCAGGTCATAGCCATCACGGGCCAGTAGTCTGGCAATTTCATACCCAATCCCACTCGTTCCACCGGTGACGAGTGCATGCTTTTTTTGTATAGCAGGATTTGTCATGGTTATCGTTTTCATAACCAGGTAAAAAATAGTGCCAGCAGATCAGGCCTGTCTTTTTCGGTGGATGGAGGCCAGGGCCATAGTCAGGAGCGAAAAAATGAGAAAAAGTAACACCAGCCAGCCGCTGTTGCGGACGACTCGGGTAAAGCCGAGTTCGTTGACGTTCAGGAAAGGATAGGGGTAGTGACCAGTGAGTTTACCCAGTATTAGTACCACAATAGCATATACAGCGGGAAAGATCAGCCAGCCCGGTATCATTCGCAGTTTTAGTGGGGTTTTGGGTACCCAGATGATCCAGAAAAACAAAAAAAGTATTGGAATCACCGTGTGTAAAATCTCATCAACAAACTGTTGCAGACCGTGTGGGTCCCAGAGGGTTCTCAAAATAATGTTATAAACCAATCCAACAACCATGATGTAGACGGTAATTGCAGTCAGTACACCAGGCCGCGAAAAGAAATCGGTCATGGGACCCGGTTTGGGTGAAACCAGGGTGGTGCAACAGGCCGTAACCAGGATATTGACGAGTATGGTAAAAAACGTGAAGAAGCGCAGGAGCGTTGCCGGTACGGACACTACGCGGTTGTCGATGATAAGATAGAGCTGGGCGATGAGAGCAAACCACCCGAGAACTGCGATAACCGATAAATAAGTTTTATTAAAACTCATGATGAACAATCAGATTAATTATCAGTGCTGCTGAAATGATGAGCAACCCGAAAAACTCTCTTGTCTTCTCAATATAAGGTTTTGTTGCCTGCATGGTCTCTGCAATGTGTTCCATCCGGTATTTCGTTATCCAGTCCCTCACACCGTCTTTGGCAAAGAACAGAATAATTGCATAGATAAGATAAAAGGCGACAGCGGCAACAGAAATTGCAGGAAGATAGATGTTGAAGGCGGCCAGTCCACAAAGCGCAGCCGCCACCAGGTAGATGGGTACCCAAAGCCAGGAATCACTGTCGTTGAGATTGAACTTTGCAAACCAGATGAAGGCGATACAGAAGATTACGTTAAGTATGATTAAGACGATATGCATAGTATAATCAGATGCCTGAAATTAAAAATCCCTGCCCAAAATTTGAAAAGTATTATATTTTAAATTGATGTTACTTCGCAGAATATAGATACCTGTGCAAGAAAAGGAGAACTCATGTATTACTATCAGCACGAAAACTTACAATCGGTCTTCTCTGAACTGATCATTGCCCATGCCGCCCCTGGTGGCTGGGAATGGCTCACTGAAAGGTCGGTGAACGACCTGACAGAAAACCTTACTTCCGCCTTCGCGCTTGTTCCCCGGAAAACCGGTCACAACCCGATAGTTGTTACAGAGTCCCAGGCAAGTGAAATTGAGTCATCCAGGCCAGGCCTGGAGATCAGCGGATGGACCGTAGACAGATTGGCCAGGGTCTGGTTGCTTTTACAATTGCCGGTGACAGACAAGGACAAATATTTTCAATCCATCGACAGTCTTTTTCAGGCAGCAGCGGTGAACGAGTTGGTTGCCCTTTATTCCGCTTTGCCCCTGCTGGCTTTTCCCGAATTATGGGTGAACCGTTGCAGTGAGGGAATCCGGAACAACATCAGCGATGTGCTTGAGGTGATTATGTGCGATAACCCCTATCCTTCTGAAAATCTCGACGAGCCCGCATGGAATCAACTCGTGTTAAAAGCATTTTTTACGGAAAAGCCCGTCGACAGGATCATCGGGTTGGACAAGAGAACCAATCTTCATCTTGCCAATACACTGTCCGACTATGCACATGAGCGATGGTCCGCGCATCGCCCGGTGAATCCACAGCTCTGGCGATGTCTGGGTCTTTTTTTGAATAAGGATCTTTTTGAAAATATTCTGCGCCTGGAAAAAACGGGTAATCAATATGACCTGGAAGCCGCGGCCCTGGCCTGTTCGGTTTCATCTTATCCCGAAGCCAGCTCCTGGCTGGATCAACACGAAAGTTTGAAAGCCGCTATCGAATCAGGTAAGCTGTCCTGGAAAAAGATGTCGGATAAATCCTCTGAATATGTGCTGCAGCAATAATTTCACAGAACAGGATCTGAGTCCCGCAAGCCGCGACACGAGCTATCTGGGCCAGATCAGTGGCATGCGTTTTTTCGATCCTCATGTTCACATGACTTCGCGCACTACCGACGATTACCAGGCGATGGCTGATGCCGGTGTAGTTGCCCTCATCGAACCAGCTTTCTGGCTCGGACAACCGAGAACGGGCCTGGATAGTTTCAGAGATTATTATAGCAGCCTGATCGGCTGGGAAAGATTTCGCTCCTCACAATTCGGCATCAAACATTATTGTACGATCGGACTGAATTCCAGGGAAGCAAATAATGAGGCTCTCGCCGAACAGGTAATGGAGATCCTCCCCCTGTTCATAAGTAAGGAAGGAGTGGTTGGCGTTGGCGAGATCGGGTTCGATGATCAGACTGCCGCCGAAGACAAGTATTACCGGCTTCAGCTCGAACTGGCGAAACAATCCGACCTGCCTGTTCAGATTCATACCCCACACCGGGACAAGAAGAAAGGCACCACAAGGAGTATGGATATTTCCGATGAACACGGTCTTTCGCCGGAAATGGTGATTGTTGATCACAACAATGAAGAAACGGTAAGGGAAGTGCTGGACAGGGGCTTCTGGGCCGCGTTCACCATCTATCCTTTTACCAAAATGGGTAATGAAAGAATGGTAGATGTGGTGAAACAATACGGCGCTGAAAGGATTATGATCAACTCAGCGGCGGACTGGGGAATCAGCGATCCGCTCGCCGTACCAAAAACGGCAGCCCTGATGAAGGCCCGTGGTATCAGCGATGAATCGATACGCCTGGTCACCTATCAGAATGCGATCACCGCGTTTGGAAAAAGCGGGCAGATCGACGAGGCCGATTTCGCAGTAGTTGCGGGGGTGGACCAAAGCCAGAAGTTTAGCGGCAACACTATCCTCAGGGGCGGACAACAACCCCGGATAGACAAGGATTCCCTCATCATCAAATAAGCTCGCGTGAAGAAGCTGATGGGTTTATTGCGTTTGATGCGGCCCGCCAATATCATCACCGCATTTTCTGATATTCTGGCCGGTATGGCGATTTCAGGATACTTCACTAACCTCTACGGTCAAACGACAAATCTCACGGCATTCATTCTCCTGTTATTGTCAACAGCTTGTTTGTATGGAGGCGGTGTAGTGATGAATGATGTCTTTGATGCCGATCTCGATAAAGTGGAAAGACCGGAACGACCGATCCCTTCAGGACTCATCAGGAAAAATTTCGCGGCTGGGTTTGGATTGGTCCTTCTGCTTGCAGGTATTCTGTTCGCCGGCTTTGTTCAGCCCCATCATTTCTTTTCCATATCTTTTTTTCTAGCCGCGGGAATTGCAATTGCGGCATTGGTCTATGATAAATTCGGAAAGCACCATCCATTGCTTGGCCCGCTGAATATGGGCGTGTGCCGGGGGCTGAATCTTTTACTTGGAATGACCATAATCACAGACACGCCAGGGATGTTCTGGGAACTAGGCATCATCCCCCTGATCTACATCGCTGCCATAACCATGATCTCCCGTGGCGAGGTTCATGGTGGCCGCAAGCGGATCATCAGTTTTGCGGGCGTCCTGTATTTTGTTGTGCTGGTTGCCATCGCAACGGTTGCATACAACAATCAACAATTAACAAAGACATTGCCTTTTATCGCAGTATTCGGCATCATGATCTTTCTGCCGCTGATAAAAGCCATGCAAAATCCGGAAGGACCAAGGATCGGCAAAGCGGTAAAAATGGCGGTTCTCGGGCTGATCCTGATGAATGCCGGATGGGCAGCCGCTTTTGGCGCCATTCCCTATGCCCTGTTGATCGTATTGCTCTTACCGCTTTCCCTCGTCATCGCCAAAGTATTTGCCGTCACCTGATGGCTTTCTTTTGTCAATTCCTTAATTTTATCGATTCTAATCGGGTTAAGTCTTTGTACTATCAGTAATGGATTATTTACAGCAATCGTTCAGTGTCAGATTCGACTATAAAGTTTTTTTTACCGAACACCTTTTCGATCAGAACAATCCTGTATTCAGAAATTTTCTGAATTCGCAGTCGTCCGATACCGTGAGAAAGATCTTCTTCGTGATCGATTCATTGGTACATCTCCGGCATCCGGATCTGACGAGTCAGATAAAGGACTATTTGAAGGGACAGGCAGGATATTCACTCGTAGAGGAAATCAGGGTAGTGCCCGGTGGAGAAAGCGCAAAAAATTCGGCTCCTTTATTTTACGAACTTGTTGACGCGGTGGATCAGGCCGGAATCGACAGGCATTCGTTCATCGTCGCGATTGGCGGAGGTTCCATCCTGGACCTTGTCGGCTATGCCGCAGCTGTGTCCCACCGCGGTATCAGGCATATCAGGATACCAACAACCGTGCTTTCACAAAACGATTCGGGTGTTGGAGTGAAAAATGGCATCAATTACGCCAATAAGAAAAATTTTCTTGGCACCTTCGCCCCTCCCGTGGCGGTGTTCAACGACTTTCATTTTCTGACAACACTTGACAATAAAGAATGGCGGGCAGGGATATCCGAAGCGGTTAAGGTTGCCCTGATCAAGGATAAAAATTTTTATGCATGGCTGAAGGAGAAGGCTGGTCTGCTCAGTTCCAGGGATGGAGAGTCGATGAAATACCTGGTGAAGAAATGCGCAGAATTGCACCTGGATCACATCGCCTCTGGAGATCCCTTCGAGCTCGGCTCTTCAAGGCCGCTTGATTTTGGGCACTGGAGCGCACATAAAACCGAACAGTTGAGCCATTTCACCGTCAGGCATGGTGAAGCTGTTGCGATGGGTATCGCCCTCGATACTGCCTATTCCTTCGTCTCGGGAAGGCTGAGCGAAGCGGATGCAAGGGACATCATACAGGTTTTGCTTGCAGTTGGATTGCCAGTTAAGCATGACCTGATGAACATTGACAACCAGCAGAGCCCTGTGCTGAAAGGACTCAATGAATTCAGGGAACACCTGGGCGGCAAGCTAACGATCATGCTCCTCGATGCAATAGGGCATGGCACCGAAGTGCATGAACTGGATACTGATCTTCTGATCAAATCCAGCAAGTGGATCAGGAATAATTTCTAAAAGAAATAAATGTTAACATCTGCCGGACATCTCACTTATTGCAGCAATATACATGCTGGCGAAAGCTGGGAGGATCATTTTGCCAGGCTGAAGGAACATATACCGGCGATAAAAAAACAGGTGGCTCCCGAGATTCCCTTTGGCATCGGTTTACGTTTGTCAAATGAGGCAAGCCTGGAACTGATAAAGGCGGAGCAGCTGCAGGCCTTTCAATCCTGGCTTAAAGAGGAGAATTGTTATGTGTTCACCATGAACGGCTTTCCTTATGGCGGTTTCCACAACACCGTGGTCAAGGACCATGTTCATTCTCCCGACTGGCTCTCTCAGCTTCGCGTCGATTATACAATACGGTTAGCCGACATCCTGGCGCAATTGCTACCGGAAGGTATGCACGGCGGGATTTCCACCTCTCCCTTGTCTTACAGGTTCTGGCATTCGCCAAGCAGGAAAACAGATGTGTTCAAAAGCTCCACTATAAACCTATTGCAGGTGATGGATCGCCTGATCCAGATACAGAAAAATTCAGGAAAACTCATCCACATCGATATTGAACCGGAACCAGACGGAATGCTTGGAAACGGAACGGAATTTATGGACTGGTACATGCTCTACCTCCTTCCATTGGGAACTATGTATCTGCAGGAAAAACTGGGCGTGAATGCAGGAGCTTCCGGCATCATCATCAGGGATCATATCCGGCTCTGCTACGATATATGTCACTATGCCGTTGGATTTGAGGACCACCTTGCCCAGGTCGAAAGATTGAAGAAACTGCGGATCAAAACGGGTAAGATCCAGATCAGCGCTGCACTGAAAGGAAATTTTCCTTCTGATCAGGAAGGCAGAAATGCGGTCGCTGAGGCTTTTTCCCGTTTCAATGAACCCACTTACCTGCATCAGGTGGTTGCCCGTCAGGCCGATGGCAGTATGATCCGGTACGCGGATCTGCCCGAGGCACTGGCGAATGCGGCCGCTACGCCATCCGTAGAGTGGCGTGCGCATTTTCATGTTCCGATCTTTGTCGACCGCTATGAATTGCTCCTGTCGACACGGCAGGACATTGTCAAGGTGCTCGACATACTTCGGGAACAGCCCTTTACCGATCAGTTGGAAATCGAAACCTACACATGGGAAGTGATTCCGGCAGAGCTGCGTTTGCCACTAACGGAGTCGATCATACGCGAAGTTGAATTTGTGAAGGAGCTGCTTACTAAATGATTTGAAAAATGAAGAAGACCGTTGTGATTGATATCGTGGGATTGTCGTCTTCCCTCATCGGGGAATTCACCCCCTTCATAAAAAAATACCTTGACGGCAAAAAACTCAGACGCATCAAACCCATGCTGCCTGCCGTCACGACTTCGGTTCAGTCCACTTATCTCACGGGCAAATGGCCGTCTGAAACAGGGATAGTGGGAAATGGCTGGTACGATCGTACGGACGCTGAAGTCAAATTCTGGAAACAGTCAAATAAACTGGTTCAACAGGAAAAAATCTGGGACAGGGCGAAAAAAGCCGATCCCGCCTTTACCGTCTCTAACATGTTCTGGTGGTACAACATGTATTCAACATCTGATTACTCTGCTACACCCCGCCCCAACTATCTGGCCGATGGCAGGAAGATTCCGGACTGCTACACACATCCCGCCGGCCTCAGGGATGAACTACAGAAACAATTGGGTCAGTTTCCATTGTTCAAATTCTGGGGACCAGGGGCTGACATCAGTTCTACGAAATGGATCGCAGACGCTTCCATCATCACCGACAAAAAATATGACCCGACCCTCACCCTGATCTACCTGCCACATCTTGACTATTGTTTGCAAAAGTTTGGGCCGGCACCGGCTTCAATCAGCAGTTTTTTATTGGAGGTTGACAAGGTTGTGGAAGACCTGGTGACATATTACGAATCCAAAGCCGCGGGCATTATTTTACTCTCGGAATATGGTATCGGGCCGGTAAATACTCCCATTCATCTCAACCGTTATCTGCGCAAAAAAGGATTGCTGGCTATCCGGGTGGAAAGGGGTCTTGAATTACTCGATGCCGGTGCCTCAAAGGCATTTGCAGTGGCTGATCACCAGGTGGCGCATATCTACCTCAATGAACCCTCACTTGAAGAGGAGGTACAGCTTTTTCTCAGGACGATCCCCGGGGTGGCATTGGTGCTGAACAAGGAAGAACAGCGGACCTATCACATTAATCATGAACGTGCGGGTGATTTTGTACTGATGGCGGAAAACAACTCCTGGTTTACCTATTATTTTTGGGAGGATGATGCCCTGGCGCCCGACTACGCGCGCGCAGTTGACATACATAAAAAACCCGGCTACGACCCCGTTGAATTATTCATGACCTCAAAGGCAAGGGCTGCTTACAAATTGCTGAGGAAGAAAACGGGACTCAGGTACGTGATGGATGTGATACCACTGGATGCAACACTTATCAAAGGGTCTCACGGAAGTATCGCCGTGGCGCAGGATTATCATCCGGTGCTGATCACCAATGGAAGTGACGGCAAGGACAACTTCGATGCGACTGAGGTTTATTCCATCATCTGGGAATTATTGAACTCGTGAAAATACATTTCACGTGAAGCCCTAAATGAACGCAAAGTCGCAATAATATCACTCCTTTGGCCTACTTGCGTGAAATGTTTACACTGGCATAATTATCGCTGCAATTCTTCAAATTTTGGTTTATGTCAGATTCCTTAACAGCCGAAGCTTCCATCACGGTTAACGCCACCCCTGCAAGAGTATGGAAGGCCCTCACCGATCCTAAGCAGATCAAAAAATACCTCTTTGGAACTGAAACAACAACGGACTGGAAGAAAGGAAGTCCCATCACCTACACGGGTGAATGGGAAGGAAAAAAGTATGAGGACAAAGGCACCATCATCGAAATTATCCCCGAGAAATTGCTTCATACGACTTATTACAGTTCCATGAGTGGCAAGGAAGACAGGCCCGAGAATTACTCCCATGTTTATTACAAAGTAAGTCCCGAGGGTGAGCAAACCCGACTCACGATCACGCAGGACAACAATTCCACCAGGGAGTCAAAAGAACATTCTGAATCCAACTGGGGACAGGTACTACAGTCCTTCAAAAACGTGGTGGAGAAATAGAGTAAATTGCGGCATCAGTCTAAACTGATGTCTATGGACAATCTTCTCATCATAATCTGTGTCCTTCAGGTTGTCGGTCTCATACTGATCATCTTGTTCCGGCCAAAACCTTCGTCTGAGACGACACTCTTGCGTTCAAGGATCGAATCACTTGATCAGGCGGTTAACCGCCTCGATGCTACCATCAGGTCGGAATTCATGGCCAACCGGCGGGAGATCTCTGCTGTTACCAGGGAGACCCGGGAGGAATTATCCGGCGCCGTCCGCAACCTCAGCACCGACCTCTCAAATGCACTCAGGGAAAGATTTTCCAGCCTCGAAGAAAAACAGACTTCACTGGTCAATAGCACGGAAAAGAAACTGGACCAGATACGAGAAACCGTTGACGAAAAGTTGTCCCGTACGCTGAATGAACGGCTGGGTCAAAGCTTTGAACAGGTTAGCAAGCACCTGGAAAATGTACAGAAAGGTATTGGAGAGATGCAGAGTCTCGCGCAGGACGTGGGCGGGCTTAAGAGAGTGCTGAGCAATGTCAAGATCAGAGGCGGTATGGGTGAAGTGCAACTGGCCATCCTGTTGGAACAGATTCTCGCACCAGGTCAATATGAGGCCAACGTAAGAACAAAGCCCAGCAGCTCGGAGTCGGTAGAGTTCGCAATCAAACTACCTGGTCGCGATGAAAATGAAAAGAGTTTCGTTTACCTGCCAGTGGACGCAAAATTTCCAAAAGACGCCTATGAACATCTGATCAATGCTTATGAAAATGCCGTGCCGGACGACATTGACACGGCAATAAAAAACCTGGAGAATACGATCAGAAAGATGGCGAGGGACATCCGGGATAAATATATCGATCCTCCTCATACCACCGATTTTGCACTGATGTTTTTGCCTTTTGAAGGCATCTATGCCGAAGTAATCAGAAGAAGTTCGCTGATCGATCAGTTGCAGAATGAATTCAAGGTGGCCGTTGCTGGCCCAACAACTCTGGCGGCTTATCTTAATAGCCTGCAGATGGGATTCAGGACCCTGGCCCTACAAAAAAGGAGCAGCGAGGTATGGGAAGTGCTGGCCTCGGTGAAATCCGAGTTCAGCCGTTTTGGTGGTCTGCTCGAAAAGACTCAGAAAAATCTGCACAATGCGAGCAGCCATGTAGATGAACTGCTGGGCACCAGAACAAGGGCGATCACGCGAAGATTAAAAAACATAGAAACCCGCCCGGAAGAAACACTGCCGGATATCACAGCGCTGATACCAGGTGAGCTTCCGGAAGACGACACCGAATAAACAATGACAGCCGAGATAGAAAACCATCCCCACCTTCATCTGTTTGACAGATCCTTCCAGTGGCAATACCTTGTTGTCGGCACCTTTCCACCCAACAGCCAGGTAAGGGACGAAAAGGATCTTTTCGTTGATTATTTCTATGGAAACAAAGGCTTTTTCTGGAGGATACTACACGACATCTATCAGCCCCTGGGTTTCAATTTTCTGGCGGCAGACAAGGGGGAGAGACTGCGGCAGATCAAATTGTGGCAGGAAAGATTCCGTGTTGGTATTTCCGACACGGTGCACAGCTGCAGCCGCAAACAAATCAAGTCTCCCGACGACGCCGACCTGCGCATCGTTAAATACAACCTTGAACTGAAAGATTACCTGTTGAATGAAGGACGGTCGGTACGTAAAATCATTTTTACCAGCTCCAGCGGAAAAAATTCGGCTTATGCGAATTTCAAACAGATCATGGGTGAAGATATCGTGGAGCTCGGCGACAAACTCGTCACAGGTCTTCCTTCTCCTTCAGGCAGCGCGAATATAAATTTCTTCAATAGCGATGATGAGCTCACCCTTGGCCTTCAAAAGGAGTTTTTTGACTATGTAACCGAATATCACCCCCAGGCCCTCGACGAACTTGGACATCGGTGGGCACAGAAAAAGCACAGAAAGACTCAGCCCCGTGAACTAAGGGATTCAGTGGTGGTCAAGCCAGCGCCCCGCGGTCTCGTGAAAGCCTACAAGATCTGGAAATACGGCCAGGTTTTTCCGCTCATTACAGAATTTGAGTGAGTCTGTTTATTTCTGATTGGCCACAAGCGAAACATTCAGTTCAAAATCGTCATAGATCACCTTGTCACCAAGGTTTTCAAAGAAACTTCCTGACCGGTATTTGATATCATACTTGGTACGATCGACAGTAACCTTTGCCGTGGCATTCGCCGAAGCACCGTTAATCACAAATGTTGCCGGAAACTGGATAGGTTGAGTAATGCCTTTGATGGTTAGATTTCCTTTGATATCATAATTGTTGCCGCCCTTAGCCGCAGCAGACAGGATGTCCATCTTCGCTGTGGGGAATTTCTCAACGTCAAAAAAATCTTTGTTTTTCAGATCTTTCACCAGTTTATTCCTGTCCTTTTCGTTTTTCAGGTCAGTGTCTGTGATGGTGCTCATATCGATCTCGAAAGAGCCTCCCTTAAGCGCACTGCCTTCTATCTGCAGCGACCCCGAACTGAGTGTGATATTGCCGGTATGGCTTCCCGTTACTTTTTTAGCTGTCCACACCAGAGTACTTTTCTTGCTGTCCACCACATATTCGGTTGGCTTGGGTCTGAAGGCAGTGGCAATGACTGCGAGCAGTGTTAGCGTCAATAATAATTTACTTTTCATACGTCAATGTCTTGAAGATTTGACGTAAAGATATTTTTATTTGATGACGATTTCGTCAAAAACCATCCAGGGTGTTTTCTTGGGGCCTCCAAACCATTTCGGAAGTTTCCCGGAGATAGCTTTGGTTTCGATCCTGATATATTTGAAAGGCTGATCCGGAAGTTTGAACTCAAAATCTGTGCTGCCGGCTTCAAAATTCTTTGGCGGCAATCCTGAATTAAGGCTGGCGACCCTTTTCATACTGGAAAGGTCATTGCCCATCCACACATTGATTTGCTCGGGTGCGAAGAAACTGTTGTCTTTATTCAAATAGCTGGTCAGAATCAATGATTTCGCTTTTGTTTGTTGGTTGAATTTCAACAGCGAAGAAAATTTCTTCGGTGAACTAAATCCAAGCCAGTCTGTGCCACTCAGCGAGCTTGTACCCAACTGCCCGTCCACAAGGCTCTCTGCGCCATTCGCGGGATATGGCCAATCAGGAGGTCCGCCAAGGGATATGCTGTCGGGTTTTATTGTTCCGAGATAAAACCTTGCCACCTGCACATCACTGCTGATCCATCCTTTGCGGTAGGCCCTGGTTTTTAACGTAACATTATTTGCGATCATGGTTCCGGGCTTGAAAACGGGAGAGCGGACACTGTCTGGTTCCGAACCATCCAGGGTATAGTGTATGGCAACACCATTGATATTGTGCTTCAATTTGAGCTCCACTGGTTCGGTGTTAACGAATTTGTCGTTCTGAATCATGGGTGGAGTTAATTTCAGTACCACGGTATCGCCATAATATCCTGTTTGGTACTGAATCTTTCCTGAACTGCGTTTAAGCTTGTCCAGGTCGGCATCGGTGATCGCTGTATTCCAGATGTATACCTTCTTGAGAGCGGGAAATCCACTCAGGGCCTTCAGGTGATCGACATTGACTGAGGTGCCTGAAAGAGAAATCTCCCTGAGGTTTTTCAGGGGTTTCAATGCCGTCAGTCCTTCGCCATTGATTGGCGTAAAGCTGAGGTTGAGGTTACGGATATTGGTGAATTTAGCCAGTTCACCAAGTTGTTTGTCTTTCACCGGCATTCGGCTAAGGTCAACATTTACTACCTGTTGTTTTACCTTTTCAATCTGTTGAAGTGAACTGTCGTTGAAATTGGCGGCGTTGAAATACCTCACATTGAGTGCCGGAGAATTTTCGGCAATTGGATTGACAACGCGATAGAAGTTATTTAGTGATCTGATGGTTTTATCGTCTGCTGAGGCAAAATTGAATTGATCCTGCTGGTCTGATTTGAATAACTTAACCGCGACGGACCTCAGGGTGTCGTCTTTAGGAAGCTCTGAAACTTTTTTTACAAAATTGCTTCCTGTTTTGATCCAGGCCTGCAGGATGGTGATCTCGTCTTCAGTCAGCTGTGGTTTGCCGGCCGGTGGCATGTGGTCATCATTATCCAAGGGAAGGTGTACGCGTTTCAATATGAGACCAAGATCAGCTGAGGCAGTATCCCAGGGTTTGCCATTCTTGCCGCCTTTTTGTAGAAGCTCAGGCGTTGCCATCACCAGTTCTCCTTTGGCCTTTTTTTCGTTGTGGCAGGAGATGCACTTAGCCGACAATATCGGATGCACCATGTCGCGGTACACTATCGCTTCTTCGAATTTTACTGGTATGGGTTTGCTTTTCTTTACGGCCGGCCCCAGCACGTAATCTTCTCCATGCGTTACGCTGCCGCCGAGATGCCCTGTTATGGTGATGGTTAAAATGGATGCAAGAGCGACCGCGCTGTTGGCAATCCGGTTCCTGCGTAACTTTTCGCGCCACTGGTACCAGAACATAAGAAATATACAAAGAGCGGTTCCCCACCATTTATGGGCGGCCACTCCCGTTCCATCGTAACCTTCTTCTCTTGAAAGCAAGAGACCCATCAATGCTGTGGCAGCCACAGATGCATAACCCACTACAAGCAGGAAATCGCGCAGCTCAACAGAAATTCCGGGCGTCCCTTTTTCTGATGACAGCAATTCTGTTATCGCATACAACAATAAAAGACCAATGGGAATGTGCAGAAAAAGGGGATGTATCCTTCCAAAAACCTGCAGCCACACGGGAACCGAAAGCCTGCTCTCAAAAACGAGTAGAAAGACAAGCAGGCAGGTAATCGCGAACCCGGTATTGTATAAGATGTTTCTCCAGCGCATGTGTGCGGTACGGCTTCTTTTATGCTATCAGCCCGCTGACCTTTTTTCCAGCAACGTCTGTAAGGCGATAACGCCGCCCCTGATGTTTGAAAGTAAGTTTTTCGTGGTC
The DNA here is from genome assembly GCA_963808065.1 of uncultured Chitinophagaceae bacterium. Classification (GTDB taxonomy): domain Bacteria; phylum Bacteroidota; class Bacteroidia; order Chitinophagales; family Chitinophagaceae; genus Flavitalea. Next base: position 386,040 of record CAWEEK010000001.1, on the reverse strand, counting down.
AAGTCCAAGCAGATGAAGTATCGTTGCATGAAAGTCATGCACATGAACCGGATCCTTTGCGACATTATATCCAAATTCATCTGTTTCGCCATATACGATGCCGGGCTTTACACCACCTCCTGCCATCCAAACGGTAAAGCAGCGGGGATGATGGTCCCGTCCGTAATTATCTTTAGTAAGTTTCCCCTGGCAATAATTGGTTCTGCCAAATTCTCCACCCCAGATCACCAGGGTTTCATCGAGCAAACCTCTTTGCTTCAGATCTGTTACCAGAGCCGCGCTTGATCTGTCTACGTCCTGGCATTGTCCAACGATCTGGCTGGGGAGGTTGCCATGCGCATCCCAACCCTGGTGATATAGCTGAACGAAACGCACACCATTTTCGGTGAGTTTCCTGGCCAGCAGGCAGTTGGCAGCATAGGTGCCGGGAACCAGCGCATCGGGGCCATACATTTTTATAATCGATTCGGGCTCCTTGCTCAGGTCTGTGACTTCCGGAACTGCGGTCTGCATCCGGTAAGCCAGTTCATATTGCTGCACCTTGGCAGCAATTTCAGGATCGTCAAATTCCGCGTAGGGATTCATTGTTCAGTTCGGCCAGCTTGTCCAGCATTTTGCGTCGGTCGGCCATATCGATACTTTGATCATTCTTGAGATACAAAACTGGATTTTCGCCGCTGCTGAACTGAACACCCTGGTGTACTGAATCCAGGAATCCATTGGTCCATAATTTAGAATAGACTCCCTGACCATTTCCTTTGCCTTTTGATAGCAGCACGCAGAATGAAGGCAGGTTTTTATTTTCAGTTCCCAGACCATAGCTCAACCATGCTCCCATGCTGGGGCGGTTGCCGACCTGGGCTCCTGTCTGGAAAAATGTAAGCGCCGGGTCGTGATTGATGGCTTCCGTGTTCAGGCTTCTGATTATACACAGGTCATCGACTATTGAAGCCATATGTGGAAGTAGTTCGCTTATCCATGCACGTGACTCACCATACTGGTTGAACTTGAATTTGGAGCCTGCCAGCGGAAACTGCGCCTGGCCGGCAGTCATACCCGTCAACCGCTGCCCCTTCCTGATGGATTCGGGAAGGTCTTCGCCCTGGCTTTTGTTGAGCATAGGCTTGTAGTCGAAAAGATCGAGTTGGGAAGGCGCTCCATTCTGGAACAGATAGATGACTCTTTTTGCCTTTGGAGCAAAATGAGGCAGGCCTGACATAATCTTGTCCATTTGCTCTTCCTGACTGCCCTTGAACAGATCGGGAAGTAACAATGATCCCAGTGCCACACTTCCCACCCCAAGACTCAGTTTGGATAGAAAGTGACGCCTGTTCACATGCAGGCCCGTTTCTAACAGATGTTTGTTCATATCAGGTCTTTGTTAGTACTTCTTCCAGGTTATAAATAAGCAGTATGGTTTTCATCATAGCTGCAGCCTTCACCGGATCGGCTTTTTTGTTGTGTATATACTCGCCCTGATCCAGGGTTGTTTTTACATTTAGTTTTCCCGACCGGAATTGTGCTAGTTGATCAATGTAATATCCCGTAATGGTTGCCAGCTCTTTTTCCTTCGGTTTTCGCAGCACGATCCTTCTGAATGCATTCTCAAGTGCGTTTTTGTCGTCCATTTTCTCTGCTGTAAGATTTTCCGCCAGCACGCGTGAAGCCTCCATTACCGTCGGATCATTCATCATGATCAGTGCCTGCAGCGGTGTGTTTGTTTTCATTCTCTTCACTTCACACTGATCCCTGTTGCTGGCATCGAACATCATCATGGACGGGGGAGGAAGGGTCAGTTTGATGAAGGTGTACATCCCTCTTCTATACAATTTGTCTTTATGATCCTGCCGGTAAGTGGCCAGTTCACCCCTTCCTGAAGTGGAGGCTTCCCATAAGCCCGGAGGCTGATAGGGTTTCACACTGGGACCACCAACGGTGCGGTTCAGCAATCCGCTGCTCGAAAGTATAATGTCCCTCGCGAACTCGGCGGTTACGCGATTCCGTGGATAACGTGAATAGTATGCGTTGTCCGGATCCTGTTCCTTTTGCTGCGGGGAGATGACCGATGACTGCCTGTATGTGGCAGACATCAGAATTTTCTTCACCAGCCTTTTCATGTTCCATCCGCTTTCCATAAAATCCACGGCCAGCCAGTCAAGCAGTTCGGGATGTGTAGGCAGTTCACCCTGCATGCCGAAATCACCCGAAGTCTTTACCAGCCCTGTACCAAAAATTTCCTGCCACATCTGGTTCACAAACACGCGGGCGGTCAATGGGTTATTTTTATTAACTGTCCATTCGGCCAGGCCCAGCCTGTTGCGTGGATATTTCAGCGTATCAAATCTCATAACCGCCTTCGGTGCTGCAGGCCTCACTACCTTACCATGTGACGAGTAAACGCCCACGCTCAAGCACATACGTTTTCCGGACGGTGTCTTTATTTTCCTTCATCATCGACACATGCAGGGAAGAAGTATCACTGTGATTAATGAACGAGTAAAGCTTCTGCACCTCATCGGCAGTAATAGTGGTCATAGGTGTTTTTGCCGGGATAGGATGTCGATACGTCCCCTTCAAATCCCTTTTCTTCAGTATTGTTGAAAAAGGCAAAGAGTCTATAATAGTCTTCCTGTGAAACAGGATCATATTTGTGGTCGTGGCACTGTGCGCATTCTACGGTCAGGCCGAGGATGCCCTTTCCATAAGTTTTTGTTTTGTCGATCAGATATTCGACACGATACTCTTCAGGGATGACGCCGCCTTCTTCCGTGTATTTATGATTTCGCAAAAATGCGGTGGCTAATATCTTTTCCTTGTTCGCGCCCGGCAACAGGTCGCCCGCGAGCTGCAAGGTGATAAACTTGTCGTATGGAATATTTTTATTAAAGGCATGTATTACCCAGTCGCGGTAAGGCCATTGCGTGCGAACATTGTCGTCCTGGTAGCCATAGGAATCCGCATAGCGCGCTACATCGAGCCAGTGAACTGCCATTTTCTCGCCATATGCTGTAGTTCCCAGCAGGGCGTTAACCTGTTTTTCATATGCATTTGCCGAAGTGTCGGCAAGGAAACTATTCATTGTTTCCAATGAAGGCGGCAGCCCGGTCAGATCTAGCGATAATCGTTTAAGCAATCTTTCCTTGTCGGCCGCAGGATTTGGTTTAAAGCCCCTTGTCTCCATTTTCGCCATGATAAAGCGATCGATCTCATTCTTTGCCCAGGCCTTGTCTTCGTTAACGGGCACCGGCGTTTTCTGGGGTTTGTTGAAAGCCCAGTGGCGTTCATATTTGCCGCCCTGTTTGATCCATTTCCTGATCAGCTCCTGCTCATGTTCGGTGAGTAAGCTCAGGTGCGATTCGGGAGCAGGCATCTGGTAAGATGGATCTTTGGAGGTAACCCTCCTGTAAATTTCTGATTTCTCGGGGTGTCCTGCAACGATGGCAAACTCCCCCTTGCTCTCCTTTAATGGGGCAAATGCTGAGTCTGCAATGTCGAGTCTTAGTCCGGCTTTTTGTTTGGATACGTCGGGCCCATGACAGGCAAAACACTTATCCGATAATATAGGCCTGATGTTGAAATTGTAGCTAATCTTGTCGGGTATCGCGGCTGCCCCCGTGGGGTCCTTGCGGTCAAGGCAGGAAACTGCAAGTACGATTATTAATATAATACCCAGAATAGTGAGAAAGACATTCTTCTTCATATTGGCGGGAGGTGATCGTTTTCACAAACTGCCAATTTACGCGTAAATTATGACAACCGGGTGTTAATAGTGGCAAAGTTCGGGTTAGCGCTTCGCAAAAGTTGCCGCCTGGACTGTGCCCACCGCCGTGACTACTTTCACGACGTAACTGCCTGGCTTTAGCGAATTAACGTCGATGCGGAGTTTATTGTTGCCGCTCATAATGTTCCATCTCTGAGATGCGTGGATGACCCCTGTTAGTGCGAACACCTGCACCACAGCGGAAGAGCTATTTTTACTAACAACTGCTACGTCAAGAAATGATGTGGCAGGGTTGGGAAACAATTTCATGGCAGTGGCTTCATTGTCATTGGTTAGGGCTATCACCTTTGAATATGACAATCCGGATTTGTCACCAGTCATTCTCAGCCTGTATTGATTAGATCCCTGCAAGGGATTAAGATCCGTAAAGACATAGCTCCTGGTTCCCGCAGACGGGTCGATGAGCACTGTACCGAGGGAATCAAAGCCGTTGGTAGCTGACCTTTCTATAACAAACCGGCCTTGCTGGCGATTCAGATTCTCGGCTGTCCAATCCAGACGGTTGACTCCGCCGTTTACCGTGCCGGAAAATGAATGCATTTTCATTGGCAGGACGGCATCAACAGTAACTACTTTTGTTAGCGTAATTACATTGCAGGTCCCGTTGTTAAGTCTGGCCATGACTATTTTGCTGCCAAGAGTCGACCACCTGATTCCCGTCGGATTTCTGAGGGATGAGCTTGCAGGCGTCGCATTCGTGCCAAAATTCCATGTATAAACCGCGCCCGAGGCGGGACCATTAACAAAGCTGAAGTTCACTGGAGTATTGAGTGCAGCCACACTGGGGCCGCCGATGCTAAGTTGCTGTGCTGGGTTTGGTCCAAGGATGAGGTTGATGTCATCTATCAGCACTCCATAGGTACCTGTGTTGTTGTAACTCACGAAGGAGACATCTAACCGTCTGTCTGCCGAACCCGCGGGCACGGTCACATCATAGGTGTGTGTCGTGTATCCCCACACCGTATTGTTGTATGTATGATTAACGTTGAGGTATTCGGTCCCGGTGTTTACACCGGTGATTTTTACCGTAAGGCCTACAGTAGCCGGAGTGGTAGGCTGTGTTCTTCTGGATCCCCTGTAGGTGAAACGATATGTGGCTCCCGGGAGGATGCACACCTGTTGGTTGATACAGCGTTCAACATCTATTTCAGTAACAAAATTCGTTGAAGAGCTTCCACCGTAGGTGGTCTCAGGGTTGAGTTCGGTGGTGCAAAGTGTAGTCCACCCCGTGGTGCTGCTTGTAAATCCACTGTTCACTACCAGGTTCTGGGCCAGAACTGGGGAGGTTGAGAGGAGATATATGCATCCGATCAGTGTAGCGACTTTCTTCATAGGATAGTATTATAACGTGGATTCGCAGTCTTTATACACAAAGGGAGCCGGTTTTTATTTGATTGATTCTAAGAAGGATAGCCATCTTGTTGAACATCATGGTTTCCCGGTTCGGGAAGGGCGTTCCCGTTATGCTACCTTTTCCCTTTTTTTGTTGTATGAACCAGATTCCAAATAACCAGGTCAGGCAGGTATTGATGTTATCCTTTATCATTCTGCTTGGCGTTATCCTCTACCTCGAGCTCAATGCTTTCCTTCCCGCCTTCCTGGGTTCATACACCCTCTATGTGCTGATGCGGAAATACATGTTCATTCTCCAGGAAAAATATAAATGGAAAAAATCCCTCGCTGCGGCATTGCTGATGTTTCTTTCCTTCCTTGTGATCCTGCTGCCGTTTTTTCTGTTGGCAAATATGATGGCATCGAAAGTTGGTTTCGCAATTCAGCATTCATCTGAAGTGTTACAATCCCTGAAGCAGTTCATCCAGCAATACGAAAAAAAATATTCGATAAATATCTTCACCGACACCAATATTCAGAGGCTCACATCGCTTGGCGCGCAGACCTTACCAAAATTGCTCACCGGCACACTCAGTTCAATTTTCGCCATCGTGCTCATGTATTTTATTCTATACTTCATGTTAACCGAAGGCAAAAAAATGGAGTCGGCTTTTTACAAGTGGGCACCACTAAAGGATGAAAATATTCTGCTGCTGCGTAAGGATATGAATGGCATGGTGCTCGCAAACGCAATAGGGATACCGCTTATAGCGATTCTGCAGAGTATTGTCGCCCTGATAGGATACTTCATCATTGGCGTTCCCGAACCTTTGTTCTGGTTTGCGATCACCTGCATCACGGCGATGCTTCCGGTCATCGGAGCGGCGATGGCATATATTCCGCTCGGATTGTTATTGTTCGCTGACGGCGATCCGGTCAGAGGGGTTATCCTGCTTGCATTCGGTTTTCTGATCGTTGGGAGCGCCGACAATATATTCCGTTTCTGGCTTGCGAAAAAACTGGTGGACATACATCCGATGATCACGGTTTTTGGTGTAATTATTGGCGTGAATATGTTTGGTTTTATCGGGTTGATTTTCGGTCCAATTCTTATCTCTCTTTTTCTTGTGATGATCAGAATATATTCAAATGAGTTTGGAAAGGGCAGAGTTGAACCCACGTAGGTGGCGCTAAGGTTTTATTATTAAAACGGGAAAAATTTCGTTTTTAACAAACAATAAAATATATTCGGTATAACTGTTGCTATGCATGGGTACTGATACTATTTTGGAACTGTCAATCGTTAAAGAAGAAGTCCAATATATATCCGAAAAACCCGTGAGCATGTCCCGAATACCGGTTCCTTCAATCATTTGCATTGCTTTGCTATTTTTGGCTCCAGGGTTGAACTATGCCGCATCAAATCCGGGTTACAAGAAAGATAAAAAGATTACACGCACCACTACTTCGGCGGTTGCCAATAAAAAACTGTCCGCATTCAGGGAATCTGCCATTATATATGATAGTCTGGGCCTGGATGAGATTGGGCTCAACCCCAAGGCTTTTCGATATGCCTGGGCAGGATACCTCAAATTGAAGCGGAAAGGAAAACTTAAAAACACCAACTTTTTGTCGATCTGTGATTTCAGCCAGTCGTCAAAAAACAAAAGATTATATATCATCAATCTTCGCACGATGAAGGTTGAACGAAATACCTATGTGGCCCATGGGCGAAAATCCGGTGGTGAATTCGCGCGCACTTTCTCCAACAGGGCGGAATCACATAAAAGCAGTCTTGGCTTCTATGTAACAGGTACGCCCTATGTCGGTGAACACGGACTTTCCCTTCGAATTATTGGTCTGGAAAAGGGCATTAATGACAGGGCTCTGGCGCGAAGAGTGGTGATTCATGGCTGCCAGTATGTAGGTAATGATTTTCTGATCAGCAATCCGTTTAGCGGAAGAAGCTATGGCTGTCCTGCGATACCCTCTGATGAAACAGAAGAAGTAATCAACAATATTAAAGAAGGCAGCTGCCTTTTTATATACCATCCTACTAAACAATACTTACAGAAGTCTAAGATATTAAATGGCTGAGTGCACGTAAACCTCAGATGGTTTGAAGGTGAAAAAGCTCAATTTAGGTTCGTACCCTATGATTGGGCTTTTCTTTTATGTAGAACTTATACCCCGCGCCCAGGTTTTTCTCTTTGAATAGAAGAATAATAGTCTATATTTAACCTTCTGACAGACAGTTTGTTGAAATAGTTCCTCATGTGACACTGCCGGTTTTACCGATCTGTTGGCAGTTTTTGGAATAGTTTTTTCAGAATATATAGTCCTATAGTAATTCACAACATTCATTCACTAAAGTAACACTCATGAAAAGCATACTTTTCATTGCCTTTTTAGCAATTGCAACCATTGGTTGCGATACTCCAGAATCAACTACCGGCACCGAAAGCGCGCCACCGATGTCGGATTCAACATCTTCGCCAACGCCAACCGATACAGTTACAACAACTCCGGTTGACACTACTTCTACTTTGCCTGTAGATACATCGACTACGAGGTAAGAATGGTTTAGTGGCAATTGAACAGGAGCTTTGAACGGGCTGCTTCCGCAGGGGAGTGGCCTGTTTAGTTTTTAGAATTCTCCATTTTGATTTCTTTCTAAAACTTACCTTTACCGCGCCTAAACACTATATGTATATGCTAAAAAACGTTTTTCTGTTTGCTCTGATGTCCGTTTCCCTGATTTCATGTGTAAGTTCAAAGAAGTACAAGGCCTCTCAGGCCAAGTACGAAACCCTGAACAGTGAGTTTCTAAGAATACAATCTGATCTGAAGAATTGTGAAGACTTCAGCGCGCGACAGAAAGCCAAGCTCGAAGCAGACATCGATGCCCTGACCAAACAAAATTCCTATCTCAAGGAAAACAACACCAATGTGCTGGGTCAGCTGAAAGACCTTTCCGTCTTGTCGGCAACGCAGGCAGAGAGTGTCAAGAAGTCCCTGGAAAACCTGGGATCAAAGGATGCCTATATTCAGGATCTGAACAGCGCACTCGCAAGAAAAGATTCTTTAAACATGGCACTCGTGATGAACCTCAAAGGAGCCCTGAACGATGTGAATGATCAGGATGTGAACATCCAGGTTGAAAAGGGAGTGGTTTTCATTTCTATTTCAGACAAATTGTTATTCAAGAGTGGAAGCTCTATCGTTTCTGACGCGGCTCAGACCGTGCTCGGCAAGGTTGCGCAGGTGCTGAACGCGAATCCGCAGCTGGATATCCTTGTTGAGGGCCATACTGATTCAGTGCCCATCACCAATAATTGTGTTGTTGATAACTGGGATCTTTCGGCCAAGAGAGCTACTTCTGTGACGAGGATCCTTCAGAATAGATATAGTATCGATCCATTGAGGATGACTGCGGGCGGCAAGGGTCAGTATTCGCCACTGGTTGCCAATGATACGCCAGCAGGCAGGGCAACCAACCGTCGCACCAGGATCGTGATCCAGCCGCAGCTTGATCAGTTCTTCAAATTGCTCGAGAAAAAAAGTTAACCTTTAAATCTCATCGCCATGTTGTGGCAGGGAAGACGTCAAAGCACAAACGTTGAAGACAGAAGAGGAATGTCGACCACTGGTGGACTCGCCGTTGGCGGGGGTATCATCGGGGTGATCGTTGTTGTATTGAATATGTTACTTGGTGGAGACGCGGATGTATCCCAACTCCCGGAATTACTCCCCGGTCAACAGCAGGGTACCCAGCAGGGACCAATTGATGAAAGCCCTGAAGAAAAGAAAAGAGCGGACTTTGTAAAGACCGTACTTGCGGACACAGAAGACGTCTGGGATGATATTTTCAAAAAGTCGGGGGAATCATATCCCAAACCAACGCTCGTATTATTTCGCAGTGTAGTGCAGTCCGGATGCGGCAACGCAAGCGCCGCCTCCGGGCCCTTTTATTGCCCCGGAGACAACAAGCTTTATATTGACCTCTCTTTCTTCGAAGAGCTTCAGAATCGTTTTAATGCTCCGGGTGATCTTCCCATGGCGTATGTGGTGGCTCATGAAGTTGGCCATCACGTGCAAACCGTAATGGGTACATCCGCCAAACTTGCCCGCGCCCGCCAGCAAATGTCCGAAGTAGAATACAACAAACTTTCAGTAAAGAATGAACTTCAGGCAGATTTTTATGCCGGGATCTATGCGCACTACCTGAACCGCGAACACAGAATTCAAAATGAAGATATTGAGCAGGCCCTCGTTGCCGCTAATGCGATTGGAGATGATAACCTTCAAAAACAATCGCAGGGAACCGTTGTTCCCGATGCCTTTACTCATGGCAGCTCCCAACAAAGAATGTACTGGTTCAAGAAAGGTTTTGAATCAGGAGACATCTCGGAGGGTGATACTTTTTCGGACCCCTCGTTAAATTAATTCCATCATGCCGACCACTCGCAAACTGGCAGTGATCAATGCCTCCGGTTTACTATTGCATATTTGTGTTGCCTATGCGACGCAATTTCGGTTGATCAATATGAAGGATATAGGGGAGGTCTCTGATGAATATCCCTCTTTGTTTACGCCTGCAAGCTCAACCTTCGCCATCTGGGGTGTGATCTATGTTTTGCTGATCGCCTTTGTTGCATATCACCTGGTTCATGCGTGGAAGCATCCACCCGAACATGATGCCAACCGGGATCTGAAAAAGATGGGTTACCAGTTTGCCATTAATAATATTGGCGCGGCATTATGGCTGATCTCCTGGGTGCATGACCAGCTCCTTATTTCTGTTTTGCTCATACTCGTTCTATTGGTGACGCTGATCATCCTGCACCAGCGGCTTAGGATACATAATCATTCGCGTTCTTTCGCGAATAAAACTTTCACGCAGCTTCCGCTGAGCGTGTATTTGGGGTGGATCACCATTGCAACCATTGCCGATATCAGCAGCTGGCTTACCGCCATACACTGGAATGGCTGGAATGTGTCACCGATCAACTGGGCACTGACGATGATCGCGGTCACCGTGTTGCTGACTGTGGGGGTAATTAACCGTAAGAAAAATGTAGCCTTCGGTCTTGTAGTGATCTGGGGACTTTATGGAATTATGCAAATGCGTATTGCGGTTGACAAGGAGGATTATCAACCCATCATTTGGTTGATACAGGGAGGAATAGTGATAGTTGCGGTAGCTTGTTTGTTTGGACTGATCAGGAATCTTAGGAAGAAATAAATTTTAAAAGGTGGGAGCAAACTTTTACGCTTTCGCGTTTTAGTCCTTCTCCACTTCCGACGGTTCTTCCTTTGGTTCGGCTTTCACCATCTCGGCAGTCTTGTTAACTATTGAAAGTTGAAATTTTGTATTCAGGCTAATGTTCAGGTCATTTGTTTGAAGAATAGTGCGTGCTGCAGGATCCCCAAGCAATACGGCAGCAAGGTCACTGGCCAACGGTGAACCACTGATTACATTGCCAACCCTTCCCTGAACCAGCTCAATAGTAAATTTATACCCCGCTTTCCGACCACTCCCTGCCTTCTCGAAATCAACCCTGTTTAGATCAAGTGTTTGATCAACTGCGGCTGACTTTTTCATTAGTATTTTAATGATCGGCAGGTATTTAGTCCAGACATGAACATACATCATCGGATATAAGTATTTCACCAAAGGTCGGTAATAAATGCCGAAATCTAAATTCCTGACCAAAAAGACCTCATTCCAGGCCGTCCGAATCGCCCACAAAACACTCCGGTTTTCAAAGGGTCGGGGCGCAATCCTCCGGCCCTGAGCACATTGCGCATCTGAAAAACGCATATCCGAACCTTTTTCTCCAGGACAATTATTTTGAATCCTCTTTTTCGGTCTTTCTGGCCCGTTTATTCAAATCCTTCAGCCCCTGGGACCGTGAATTCCACCAAACCGGGGTATAGTCAACCCTTAAATAAGTAACTTAGGTTTGAGAACATCAATCCATGTAAATATGAGAATACCGGTTTACTGCCTGATTATTATGGTGCTGATAGCCAGTGCCTGTCAACAAAAGAATAAAGCCCTGGAACCAAAGGATGAACCCAGACTGGCCGAACTAAGGGTTCCGGAAGGGTTTCAGATCAGTTTCTTTGCTTCCGATGTTGACAATGCGCGGTCTCTGGCCCTTGGCGACAAGGGTACCGTCTTCGTGGGCAGCCGTAAAGGAAAAAATGTCTTTGCCCTGGTAGATGCCGACCGTGACGGTGTCGCGGAGAAGAAATATACCGTTGCCGAGAACCTGAATTCACCCAATGGTGTGGCTTTCCATAATGGCGCTCTCTACATTGCCGAGATCAGCAAGATCTGGAGGATCGACAACATCGAATCCACACTCGAGCACCCCGCCAAACCCGTCCTCGTTTTTGATAGCCTGCCCAAGGATACCCAACATGGATGGAAATACATAGCCTTCGGTCCCGATGGCAAACTCTATGTACCCGTCGGCGCACCTTGCAACATTTGCAATGACCCTGAAAAAGATCCACGATTTGCCTCCATCACACGAATGAACCCCGACGGTACAGGATTCGAAGTATATGCAAGTGGCATCAGAAACACCGTGGGAATGACCTGGCATCCACAATCCAAAGAACTTTGGTTCACTGACAACGGCCGCGATCAGCTGGGGGATGATATTCCACCGGATGAACTCAACATCGCGGTAAAGAAGGGTGAACACTTTGGCTATCCCTATTGCCATGCCGGAGAAATACTGGATCCTGAATTTGGAAACGGAAAGAAATGCGAGGACTACATGCCCCCTGCACGAAAACTCACTCCTCATGGCGCCGCACTTGGAATCAAATTCAATACAGGCTCCATGTTCCCCGCCAAATATAAAAACCAGGTATTCATCGCCGAACACGGTTCCTGGAACCGCACCCAACCGATCGGTTACCGGATAATGCTGGCTACAATAGAAGGGGCAAGCGTCAAATCTTACGAACCCTTTATTGACGGATGGCTGAAAAACGGCGAAGCCTGGGGAAGACCCGTTGATGTCCTTTTTCTAAAAGATGGTTCGATGCTGATTTCAGATGATCATGCCAATGCGGTTTACAGGGTTAGCTATGCAGGTAAATAGCCAGCCTGTATCTTTGCGCCATGTTAAAGGAGATCCTTATCAATGCAACGGAGGCAGGAGCAGCCGTACTGAAACACTATTTTGCAATTAAGAACCTCAGGATCAGCAACAAGGAAGGCGTCAACAACCTCGTTACCGAGGCAGATCACGCAGCCGAGAAAGCCATCATCGAAACCATCAGGGAACAATTTCCGGATCATTTTATTCTAAGTGAGGAAGTGGGTGAGATCCGTTCCGAATCGGAATATAAGTGGATTATCGATCCCATCGACGGCACGGTGAATTACGCGCATGGTATCCCGCTCTGTTGTGTTTCGATTGGGCTCGAACACAAGGGAAAGATGATCCTGGGCGCCGTTTACAATCCCCTGATTAACGAATTCTACATTGCCGAACGTGGCAAAGGTGCAACCCTCAATGGCGACCCGATCCGTGTAAGTGCTAAGGAAAAAGTGATGGATGCCTGCCTGGTGACCGGTTTTCCCTACACGTACCTGGACAATCCTAACGGCCCGCTCCAGGTCTTCGACCGTTTTATTCGCAAAGGGGTGCCGGTCCGAAGACTGGGTTCTGCGGCCATGGACCTGTGCTGGGTAGCTGCGGGAAGATTTGATGGTTTTTATGAACACAAGCTTCAGGCCTGGGATAGCGCTGCCGGTTTTCTAATGGTTGAAGAAGCCGGGGGCAGGGTTACCGACCTGACAGGAACATATTACAGCCCTTATCAGCCGGGAATTGTGGCTACCAATGGACTGATCCATGACGAGATCCTTCAATGGATCAATCCGTGATGACCCGATCCAATTAAATTGCAGCACGATGACTGACCGCACAGAGATCACCTCCCTGGGAGAATTCGGACTGATTGACCATCTCACCAGGAACATAGAATTCCGGAATGTATCATCCATCCTTGGTGTAGGCGACGATGCCGCCGTGATCGACCATTTTGGCAAACAAACCGTGATCACTACCGACTTGCTGATCGAAGGCGTCCACTTCGATTTGGCCTACACGCCACTGCGCCATTTGGGTTATAAAAGCGTGGTGGTAAATCTCAGTGATGTGTATGCCATGAATGCGACACCTACGCAGATTACCATGAGTATTGGCTTCAGCAACAGGTTCAGCCTCGAAGGGCTCGAAGAATTCTATGATGGGGTTTATGCCGCTTGTGAAAAATACGAGGTGGACCTGGTCGGAGGCGACACCAGCACCTCACAGAAGGGTTTTATCATCTCTGTTACGGCCATCGGGGAAATCATCCCGGAAAAAATCGTCAGAAGGAATACCGCCAAAGCGGGTGACCTGATTTGTTGTTCGGGCGACCTTGGTGCTGCTTACATAGGGCTGCTCTTCCTGGAGCGGGAAAAAAAGATCTACCTGGAAAGTCCCGGCGTACAGCCAGACCTTGAAGGTGAAAAATATGTGATCGGAAAACTGCTCAAGCCGGAGGCAAGAAAGGACATCATCGAATTTTTCGAAGCCAACGACATCATCCCAACATCAATGATGGACATCAGCGACGGGCTCAGTTCAGAATTATTGCATATCTGCCATAACAGTCAGCTGGGCTGCAGGATCTACGAAGAAAAAATACCCATCGCCGATGAAATGAAGGCGGCGGCCTATAAGTTCGAAATCGATCCTACCGCCTGCGCGCTCAGTGGAGGCGAAGACTATGAACTTCTCTTCACCATCCCACAATCCGAACATGATAAACTCGTTCTAAACGAGCAGATCAGCGTGATTGGTTATATGACCGACGTGGCGGAAGGAACAGAGATCATTACAAAAGGTGGGAATCAGTATAAGCTGACCGCCCAGGGCTGGAACGCATTTAAATGATGATATCCTTGGTAATCCGAAATCAGACAGGAAACCTTAAATGCAAATTGCTTGCTTCCCTATCAGGGTGCCTGATGTTGCTGTTACTGTTTTCCTGTTCGGTTTCAAAAAATGTTGTCAACAGGAAATATCCGCCGGCCCAATTAAAAAAAGACTTTCAGATTTTCCGCGGTGCGCTTGAGGAATCTCATCCCAGTTTATATTGGTTCACGCCCAAAGACAGCATGGACCTGATTTTCAACGCGGGCTACAGCGGCATACAGGATTCCCTGACCGAACGCGAGTTCAGGACCCGGTTGCTGAAAGTTGTGGCCGCCATGCGCTGCGGACATACCTCAGTGTCCTACTCAAAAAAATACTCTCGATATCTGGACACAGCCGACCTGAAATTGTTTCCCTTGCTTTTTAAAGTGCTCGACGACACATTGGTAATCACCAGGAACCTCGACGAGAAAGACGAAGTGCTGAGCAGGGGAACGGTAGTCACGTCCATCAACGGCCGTTCAGCGGCTTCATTGATCGATACTTTGATAGACTACACTACCGGGGACGGCTATTCGAAAACCGGAAGGCTGCAGTCACTGAGTTCATGGGGAAACTTCGGAGTGCTTTACAGGAACGTTATCGGTCTGTCTGACACCTTTAATATCGGTTATGTTGACAACCAGGGTTACACCAGGGAAAAATTGATCCCGGTATTCAAGCCGGTATCAGACTCCTCCAGTTCCGACACGCTGAAACCTGAAAAATACACAGCCAGGGAAAGGCGAAATCTGCGGTCGCTATCTACCAGGAGCCTACAGGTGGACACCCTCCTAAAATCCGGCTACATGTCACTGAATACTTTCGCCCGGGGCAATGGCCTGAAAAAATTCTTCCACCGGTCTTTTCGTACGATGGATAACTATGGATTGAAATACCTTGTTATCGACCTTCGTTCAAACAGCGGAGGCGACGCAAGTAATTCAACCCTTCTTACACAGTACCTCGTGGACCATCCTTTTCGTATCGCCGATTCGTTGTACACCATCAAAAGAACGACGCGGTACCGCGACTATATTCCATTTCAACCGATATACTGGCTCATGATGAAGGCCGTGACAAAGAAGCGTGCCGATGGCAAGTTTCATTTCGGATATTTCGAACGGCACAAGTTCAAACCCAAAACCGCCCATCATTTCAACGGGCAGATATATTTGCTCACAGGTGGCAATTCATTTTCGGCCACCACCTTGCTGGTGCGGGAACTCAAGGGACAAAAGAACCTGACGATTGTTGGTGAAGAAACTGGTGGTGGAGGATATGGCAACACTGCCTGGATCATTCCGGAATTGACTTTGCCGAATACAAAACTCCGGATAGGTATTCCAAAATTCAGGCTGGTGATGAAAAAGGACCTGGTTCATGCGGGCAGAGGAGTGTTCCCCGATATTGAAGTGTCGCCAACACCCAATGACATACGTGAGGGCCGGGACGTCAAGGTGGAAAAGGTCAGGGAGCTGATACTCATGCAGCATTACAATTGATGTTGTGCGCCATCTCCTACAATAAAACTGTCGGCATCTTTCAGAAAAGGCAATTTCTTTCTTAATTCATCAATACGTTCTGCCGACAAAGAGGTTGTATATACTTCATCCTGCTGACCAGAAGAGTGAAGCACCTGTCCGAGTGGATCTGCGATCAGGGATTCACCCGTGTGGTTGATGTTATTCCCATCCAGACCAATCCTGTTTACACCAACAACGTAACTCTGATTTTCAATTGCCCTTGCCTGCAGCAATGTTTTCCATGCGTGTATTCTTGGTTCAGGCCAATTGGCCACATAGATGATCAGGTCATATTCAGGTTCGACGATAGCAGCAACAGCCTGTTGTTTCACCGGATCAAGCGGCACTGATTGACGCGCCCAGACGGGAAACCTCAGGTCATAACAAATCAACAGGTTGATCTTCCATCCCTTGACAGAAGCGATCAGTCGCTTGTTGCCCGGAGTATAATGCTGATCTTCCCTGCCTGCACCAAAAAGATGTCGTTTATTGTAGTATCCGAATTCTCCCTGGGGCAGCATCCAAACGAATCGATTGTAAAATTTCCCTCCTTCCCTGATCATCAGGCTGCCGCCAATGATAATACCCTTTGATGCCGCCATGCTTCGCATCCAGGCTACCGATGGGCCATCCATGGTTTCTGCGAACCGCTCAGGATTCATCGAGAAGCCGGTGCTGAACATCTCCGGAAGGATGACAATTTCCATCTTCTCTTTGTGCGCATTGATCTTCTCTTCGAACATCCTCAGATTCGCCTCAGGGTTTTCCCAATGAAGATCAGACTGTACGGTCGTAACAAGCAAGGATGGCGATTTCATTCTGAGCTGGTTTGTTCGTTAATTATTGCCAGACAAAGATCGCGTTCATATCCTTTTTGCAGGAGATAATCCATGAGCTTTCTTTTTTTTATAAAAGCATTCTTCTCCTGACTCAGTGTTGCCAGTTTTTTTTCCGCCAATTTTCTCAGTGTCTTTTCATATTCATCCTGTTCAATTTCCCGAAGCCCAATCTTCATGCAATAGGCGCTAATACCTTTCTGCTTCATTTCATAAATGATCTTCACCCGTCCCCATTGTTTCATTCTGAATTTTCCCCCTGCAAAAGCCTTCGCGAACCTTTCCTCATTGAGATAATCTTCTTCAATCAGTCTGGAGAGTGTTATTTCAACGTCCTTCTTCCATAAACCCAGTGAGTATAGCTTGTCTTTCACTTCCTGGTGGGTCCTTTCCTGGTAGCCACAGAAATGTTTTAGTTTCTGAAAAGCCTGCTCCGGCGTGAGATAGTTTTTCTGAATCATCGTTCAATCAGCTTTCTTCCAATCTTGGCGTGCATCCATAATGTTGGATGAGGATCTTGTCATAATCTTCCGCCTTTTTAAACAACAAGCCAAACATTTTCGTGCCGGTTTCCTTGTTCAGATCGAGGTCGTTCAGCACGCCCGAAAGTACGATGTTCTGTCCCGAACAACTCAGCACCAGTCCGTCAATGCAATGGTTTTCCCTGAGCAGGAATTCATAAAGGGTCCTGATCCGCTGACTGTCCTGCGGCAACTGGCATAGATAGGCGTCCCCGCTGATGAAGAAGCTGTCCGTATTGTATGCGATCCTGATCCTGGCGCTGCCCTCGCGCACTTCCCATTTATTGGTGCCTTCCCTTGCGAGCCGGATGTTCTTCCCCAGGTCCTTTAAAATTTCTTCGATTAAACGCGCGGGACCCGAGGGTGAGAGGTCCGTCAGTGGTATTTCGGGAATTTCAACTGAAGTACCACAGGAAGGACAATACTTTCCTGCCTCGATATTTGAAAGCAGCACCAGGAAATCGCAACTTGGACAACGTGTCGAAGGAGATCCGCGGTAAGGGAAATAGAGTTCGAGCGCAATCTTCAGGTAGGAAACAGGCAACGCAAATCCAAGGTTGTCGCCGCCTTTGATGATGAAGGTGTTTACGCCGATCACTTCTCCTTTCTCGTTGACGAGCGGACCACCGCTATTGCCAGGATTTATGGCGGCGTCGATCTGAATAAATTTCAATCCCTGTCGCACCCTGTCAACTTTGGATATTACGCCCTGGGTTGCCGTATAGTTTAATCCATAGGGATGTCCGATCGCCATGACTTCGTCCCCATCCTTAAGCAATTTATCATCCCCGAGCAGGATGTCGGGAAACTCAGCATTAGGAGGTGGTTGGATAAATGCCAGGTCGTGTTTTTTGTCGGTGTACCATACTTCGGAAAGGCGCTTGGGAAAGGCCTTGCCGGCAATGGTGAGTTCAGCGGCCTTGCCAACTACGTGCTCATTTGTAACGATGAGGTCATAAGCCTTAAGATAGAAGCCCGTACCGCTGCTACCATTGGCGTTAATCTGGATAACGGCATGTTGAAAGTTTTCTATGATGCTTTGAAATTCCATGATGCATTAATCGAAATCCATTTGTGCTATCTCTTTCAAAAAACTTTCATCAAAGTCAATCAGCGTGCCGTACTCCAACCCCCTTGTGTTGAAATTCAGGGAAGGGTATTTTGATGTCCAGGAATTGATCACTTCCATGATCGCCTCTTCTATGTCATTTCTGAAAAATTCGTTTTTTGATTCGTCATAGTATTTAACACGAAAGCCCAGGTCAAAAAAGTAATCCTGGTAATTGATATTCATAAACAATTTGAAAAGCTGGCTCAATGGGGAGGGCATGCTGTAAGAATACTGGCAGTATGCAAAACCGTACTCCATCACCTTTAGTGCAATCTCCGGATAATTATTGTCGCGATACCATTTCATGTTTTCCAGGGAGGTATCGATCGCATCAGTGACCGTCTTGTGTGCGCCAGGGGCGACGATGGCAAAACTGTGCCGGGATCTGAAAAAATGAAGGGCTAGATCCTCATTGGTTTTGCCGAGCAGTTTTTTGAAACCCTCGATCATCAGGGGATTTCTTTCCGGGGCAGACTTGTCTTCTTTGCCATAATAAGCGGAAGCAATTTTTTCCAGGTCCTGCAGGAGCTTGCCTTCCGGCAGGGTGAGGTAATCGATCCTGAATACGAGAGAAAGGAGCAGGTAGGAAATGCCTCCGGAAAATTTCTCCTGATCAAGTGAATCGACGATATGCAACGAGCTTTCGATCCATTGACGCAAATAACGGAATTTGATTTCCTTCTCTGCGTCGGCCAGAGGGATCACATGATCGTGGTCGATTGGACTGAGGCTGCTGAATTCATCAAGCAGGAGGTCATCCTGTTTGTCGGCTTTTGTGGCCAGTTCCTTTAGTCCATAATAGATTTTGTTTGGGCTCGCGGAACTCAGGTCGCAATCGAATTTCATGTAGATAATACCGTCTCGCAGTGAATACCGGCTGTAATAGAGGTTGAAATTCATCTCGAGCAGCCGCCTCATCACCGGTACGGCGGGCTTGTCCAGCTTAGCGAGTTGGACCTCGGCTGCAAATCTTGAGGCATTGATCTGTCCCCTTACGAGCTTTGAACCCTGGTAAAGCCGGAAATTGAAGCCATCGGGGATGGATTCGAGAATAACATTTTCTTCTTTGGGGTCTGTGAGGTAAGCAAAAATCTTTTCGATGCTTTTGTAATACTCCTTTTCTCTGAATAGCAGGTCGGCCTCTGTCCACTGCGCCACCTGATCAACTGTTTTGTTGTTGTCGGAATACCTTCCGAAGGGTAGTTGCGGCTCCTCTTCCTGCTTCTTCGACCAGCCAAACAGTTTGTCTAATACCATAGAAAAGGATTGTCTTGCAAATTGACGGAGAAATTACATAACCTGCTTGATTTTCAGTAAAAAAACAACGTTTTTTCAACGCGCTGCGTCGGTGATGATAGTGGTTTTGGCACATGTGGGATTCTGCTCATTTTCCCTTAGGTTTGCTGAAATTCATAATAGATCTCGCATGAAATTCATCGTTTCATCTTCAGCCTTATTAAAGCAACTTCAGCAGATCAGTGGTGTGATCAACAGCAATACGGTTCTTCCCATTCTTGAAGATTTTCTGTTCGACATCAACAATAATAAATTGAGCGTTGTTGCTACTGACCTGGAGACGGTGATGAAAGTACAGCTTGAAGTGGAGGCCAACGGCGCCGGAAAGGTTTGCATACCGGCACGCATCCTGGTCGACTCCCTCAAAAACCTCCCCGACCAGCCCCTTACTTTTAATATCGACAAGAATTTTGGGATCGAGATTACGAGCGATAACGGTAAGTATAAGGTAATGGGCGAGAACCCTGACAACTTCCCCAAGGAACCCGCCGCTGACGAAACAACTTCCTTTACCATCAATTCTTCAGCTTTGGTGACTGCCATCAATAAGACGCTGTTCGCAGTGAGCACCGACGACCTGCGTCCTGCGATGACGGGTGTTTATTTTGAAATGTCAAAGGATTCGCTTCAGTTTGTTTCCACCGATGCGCACAGGCTGGTCCGTTTTAAAAGGTCTGATGTAAATTGTCCCGCTACGGATTCCATGATCGTTCCCAAAAAACCGCTTACCCTGCTGAAGTCAGCCATGCCGATGAATGAGGATGAACTGACCGTGAGTTATAACAGCAACCATCTTTTTGTAAAACATGGCACTACCCAACTGAGCTGCCGCCTGATCGACGCTCGCTTCCCCGATTATAAAGTGGTGATCCCCCTGGACAATCCCTACAAACTAACTGTCAACAAACAGGAATTTCAGAGCGCATTAAAGAGGGTCAGCATATTCAGTAATAAAAGCACCAACCAGGTCGTGGTAAATATCAACGGCAGTGAACTTCAGCTGGCGGCGCAGGACATAGATTTCTCCTTCGAAGGAACGGAACGTATGAAATGCCAGTACAATGGAGAGGATCTGCAGATCGCTTTTAATGCGAGTTTCCTGATCGAAATGCTGAATGCTACAGATAGCGAAGAGGTAACCATCGACCTGTCAACGCCAACCAAGGCCGGGATTCTCAAACCAGCCACACAGGAAGACAGCGAAGAGCTGCTGATGCTGGTGATGCCGTTGATGCTGAATACGTAACAGGTATTTCACGCGAAGGATTTCACGCAAAGCCGCCAAGCAGCCTACGGCTGACTTTGCGAAGGCCGCAAAGAAAAGACAGGTTTCCGTTTGCGCCTTTGCGTGATCTTCTTGGCGCCTTTGCGTGAAACTACTACTACTGCTGCTGTTGTTGCTGAATCATCTCCATATATCTCCTGTACGAATTGCTATCCCCATCATTATTACCGGGGGCGGGTTGAGGTGTCAGCAATATCATATTGTCCTCGTGGCGGTGCCCATCCTCATAACTCACGGAAACGCCCACATGAAGCACGTGTTGGGAAGTACCTTTATAAGATCCGCGAACGGGTGAGCAGTCGCTGAAATTCCTTCCCACAGCAAGCCGCACATGCAGGTCGCTCACTATGCAGTTATTCGTCGGGTCGAGCCCCAGCCATCCATAGAATGGAATATACACTTCCACCCAAGCGTGTGTAGCGCCTTCACCCCGCATGCCGTTCTTATTCGGGCAGATGTACCCACTCACGTATCGCGCAGGCACACCAAGCATCCGCAACATCACGATCAGGATGTGTGCAAAGTCCTGGCAGACGCCTGCCTTCAGCACCCATACCTCTTCAATGGTTGTTTCGACAGTGGTTATCCCCTTGATGTATTTGAAATTTCTGTACACGAAGTCGGTGAGTTGCTTACAAACCTCCAACGGGCTTAGCTTGTGGTCGTATTGTTCTACCATCTCTCTCATTTCGCCATCCGATGGAAACCTTCACAACCTTAAAGAAATCGATAAAGGGCAGCTCGTTTTTCAGGCTGATCAGGTGTTCCCATTGTTCTTCACGGTTGATCACGTCCTGGGCAGGTTCTCGAAGATGGGTCACCACTTCGATCTTACTGTCGATCACCAGTTCGGTGTGGGGTTCAGCATGCATGAACAGACCCACTTCATTGCCATAATAATCATTGTAGATCTCCACCGGCGGGTTGCTGGTGATCATGAGATTCTGTTTCAGCACTTCCTGGTAGTCGTCCTTGATTGGAAAAAGGATGACCTGGTTGGCGCTGTCCCTTACCGGAACGTGGTAATTGTATTTAGTGACATGATGGATCTTAAATCGGGGCATGGATCTGCGTATTATAATGAGTATGCAAAATAATGTTGGTTGAGGGAATTTGCAATATTGTACAAGTCTTCTTTGACGCGGAAGAGGTAGGCATGCAAACCCTGTTTCATGATTGAGTCGGCAGTTGAGTACCTCACCCGGCTGTGCAACTCCCCAATCATGAAATTGAGTTTGTTGTATCCGTCCGTATTTTGTTCGCTTCTGAGCCTTTCAAAGTATCGGTGTAGACGGTTGATGGAGTAAATGATCGACCTGGGAAAGTTACCATTGAGTATCACCTGTTCGATCACATTTCGCGCTTCGAGACCGCCACGATAGGTTTTAAGGTATAGTTCATAACCACTGATCGAATTCAGCAGGTGTTTCCAGTATTCGGCACCGGCGTCTTCAGATATACCTTCATTCTCGTCAACAAATTTTACCCCAAGGATGTCGGCCACCTGCACAGCGCGTTCGAGAAACTTGCCGATGTTGATAAAGGAATATCCTTCGCCCCTGATCATGGTCATGTCGGCCGTTCCATAATAGGATACGCATTGCCTGGTCAGGCCATCGAGGATGGTGATCGGGTCTTCTTTGAGCAGAGCAGAATTCAATTGTTCTTCTTTGATGGAATGATAGAATTCATTCAGGCACTGCCAGAGTTCCTTGGTGATATGGTCCTGCCCACTCCGCGCATTCTCTCTTGCCCTGGTGATAATGTTGATGATCGAATTTCTGTTCTCGCGGTTGCTCACCATGTATTGAAGTACCGCCCGGCTGTTACGGGTCAGGGAGTTGATCGGCGCCTCATCCAGAAGGGTGAACATTTTGAGGACGGGTTTCCAGGAAAACCCTTTGAAGTCTTCCTGGGAAAATGCATAGTTAACGCGAAGCATTCTTATTATGCCGTCGCTTCGTTCCATATAACGGCTCATCCAGTATAAACTATCCGCAACCCTGCTTAACATGCAAGAAATTTAATTTTCTATTTCGATAATACCCAGGTGTCCTTACTTCCGCCTCCCTGCGATGAATTCACAACCAGCGATCCTTCCCTCAGCGCTACGCGGGTCAATCCACCAGGAACGATTTCAATGCCGTCTGGGCGAACAGAGTGCATAGGGCCGCAGGTCCACCCGTCTCGGCGCTAGCGCTCCATTCATATAACAGGGTGCCGACGACAGGCTGATGATCGGCTGCGCGATAAACTGCCGCGGATCCTGCATCACTGCTTCCAGATAATTGCTGATCTCTTCATCCGAACTGGAATGTCCCATCAGCATTCCATAGCCACCACTTTCATTTGTTTTTTTGATAACCATGTTCTGCACGTTCTTAAACACATAATCGCGCTGTTCGGGTATACCCAGCTGATAGGTCGGCACATTTTTCAAAATCGGTTCTTCGTTTAGATAATACCTGATCATTTCGGGTACATAACTGTAGATGGCCTTGTCGTCGGCCACGCCATTGCCTAAAGCATTGACGATGGCCACATTTCCTTTCCGGTAAGCACTCATGATGCCCGAGACACCCAGTGTGCTTTCAGGCCTGAACACCAGCGGGTCCAGAAATTCATCGTCCACCCTCCTGTAGATCACATCCACCTGCTGAAGACCGGAGGTTGTTTTCATGTACACCCTGTGGTTGTCTACTACCAGGTCGCGGCCTTCCACCAGTTCAACCCCCATCATTCGGGCCAGGGTCGTGTGTTCAAAATATGCAGAATTATACATGCCAGGTGTAAGGACCACGATGGTCGGATGGGCTATCTGCCTTGGCGAAAGAGACATCAGGTTTTTATGAAGCAGGCTGGGATATTCCATCACGCTCCTGACCTTATTCGCGGGTAACAGATCCGGGAAGATCCGTCTTGGTGATCTCCCTGTTCTCCAGCATATAGCTCACCCCGCTCGGAGTCCGGAGGTTGTCTTCGAGTATATAAAAGGATCCATCGCTGTTCCTGATCAGGTCGATGCCGGCAATGTGGACATATATATCATAGGGTACCGGGAAACGGTACATCTCCCGCAGGTAGTGCGGACAGCTGTACACCATGTCGGCGGGCACCACCCTGTCCTTGATGATGAACTGGTTATTATAAACGTCTTTGAGAAAAAGATTGAGGGCCTTCAGCCTCTGTGTTATACCCTTTTCGATATGGTCCCATTCTACTGCGGTAATGATCCTGGGGATGATGTCGAAAGGAAAGATCTTCTCAATGCCCTCGCCACTATTGTACACAGTGAAGGTTACGCCCTGGCTCATGAAAAGCCTCTTGGCCATTTCTTCCTTCTTGTTCAGTTCCTCCACGCTTAGCTGATGCATGAATTCCACCACATTCCGGTACTGCTCCCGCAGTTGGTTGTTGGTGTACATCTCGTCCCATGTCTGGGAGTCCACAAAATAATTATTAAGCAGTTCGTCGGCTTTCATACCTGAAGTTTCATCAAATGGCGGCTAGATCAATCGATAGGCAGGAAAAGATCGGACTCAACCAAATATAAAAAACAAAACACTAATTTCCTTCCCTTATTAATCAGGCCTTACTTTTATAAGATAATGTATGGAATGAAGATAATTGCCATGATTCCTGCGCGGTATAACGCGACCAGGTTTCCTGCAAAACTGATGCAGCCACTGGGAGAGAAGACCGTGATAAGCCACACCTACGACAATACCCTTGCTACCGGTTTGTTTGATGAGGTGATCGTGGTCACCGACAGCGACATCATCTTTGATGAAATTTCTTCGCGTGGGGGCAGGGCCGTGAAAAGCCAGCGCCAGCATGAAAGTGGAAGCGACCGCATTGCCGAGATCGCCGCCAGTCTTGAAACCGATGTGATCGTGAATGTTCAGGGCGACGAACCCTTTGTGCAGAAGGCACCCCTGCAGGAATTGCTGAAAGTATTTGAAGGGGAAAAGGGTGCCGGCGTGAAGGTGGCTTCGCTGATGCAGCAGATCGCCGACCCTGCGACCATTAGCGACCCCAACTATGTAAAAGTTGCTGTGGACATGGAATTCAACGCCTTGTTCTTCAGCAGGAGTGTTTTACCTTATGCCAGGAACAAAGAGATCAGCATTCCCTATTACGAACACATCGGCGTTTATGCCTTTCGGAAACAGGCCTTACTGGATTTCACGTCCTGGCCAGTCACACCCCTGGAGGCTGCAGAAAAAATTGAATGTCTTCGCTATCTTGAACATGGGATCAGCCTGAAAATGGTGCTCACTGAATATATGGGTGTTGAAATTGACACTCCCGAGGACCTGCAGCGCGCGCTGGCCCTGATCTGATCAATATAAACATTTCAAAAGCTTGCTGATATGAATTCACGTTTATGGGGCATCGACCTCGGGGGAACAAAGATTGAAGGGGTCGTTCTTGAATCACTGGAAAATCCCAAACCATTGGTCAGGCTAAGAGTCGATGCTGAGGCTCAGAAAGGATACGACTCCATTCTTCTGCAGATCAGGAAGCTGGTACAAATGATGGAAGCGGAGTCCGGTCAGGCGCCAAAAAAGATCGGCTTTGGCACACCGGGAGTACTTGACCCGATACTGCTGACGATGAAAAACTGCAATTCAACAGCATTGAACGGTCAACCTTTGCAGGAAGATCTTGAAAAACTGCTTGGCGTGCCGGTGACGCTGGCCAATGATGCCAACTGTTTCGCCCTTGCGGAAACCAAGTGGGGGATCGTAAAAGAAAAAGCCCCCGATGCCAAGGTAGTTTTCGGTATCATCATGGGTACGGGCGTTGGCGGTGGTCTTGTATTTCATGGCGGTCTGTGGAACGGGAAACATGGTATCGGAGGTGAATGGGGACATAATTTTCTAGATGAGTCCGGCGGGCCCTGTTACTGCGGGAAAACCGGCTGCGTCGAAAAGGTTTTATCGGGCCCCAGCCTGGAAAAGTATTACACATCCATCACGGGCAACAAACTGAAACTCCGGGAAATCATCGGCAGATATGAAGCCGGTAACGATGCGGCCGCGAAAAAGACCGTAGACCGCCTCATCCACTTTTTTGGAAAAGCGGTTTCAGTTGTCACCAACATCCTCGACCCCGACGTGTACGTGATAGGTGGAGGCGTGGGAAATATTGACTTGATCTATACCGAGGGCGTCCGATCTTTACAGCAATTTATTTTTAACAACAGGGTGGACGTGCAGATCCTCAAGCCTTCGCTGGGCGACAGCGCCGGCGTTTTTGGTGCCGCCGCCCTCGTCGACAACCAGTAAATCGCAAATTCAATACGTATGAAGTTCCGGAATTTTAAAATGGTGGATTATGTAGTGTATGGGCGTGGTTGCTTTTCCCAGCTGGGAGAGATCATAGCACCGCGCAGGAAGCAGGATGCCCCCATGATCTTTCTCATCGATCATTTTTTTCAAAACAAACCCCTGATATCACGGGTGCCTGCCGAAGGGAAGGACAAGATCATCTTCGCTGACGTCACCTATGAGCCAAAGACCAGTTATGTTGACGCCATTGCCAAACAACTCCGGGAAGAATTCGGTACGGTAAGCGGCGTCATCGGAATCGGGGGCGGCTCTGCAATGGATCTGGCAAAAGCGGTTGGACTGATGATGAACAATCCCGGATCCTCTGCCGATTACCAGGGATGGGACCTGGTAAAAAACCCGGGCGTGTATAAAGTCGGCATCCCTACACTAAGTGGTACAGGGGCCGAAGTTTCCAGAACTACCGTGCTTACGGGTCCAACGAAGAAACTGGGGATGAACTCCGACTTCACCCCATTCGACCAGATCGTGCTGGATCCCGAACTAACCACGGACGCTCCCGTAAACCAGCGGTTCTACACGGGCATGGATTGTTATATTCACTGCATTGAAAGCCTCCAGGGAACCTACCTGAATGAATTCAGTAAATCGTATGGCGACAAAGCGCTGGATCTTTGCCGGAAAGTATTTGTTGAAAAAGAAAGCTGGAACGATGAATCGCGACGACCAGTTAATGATGGCCTCCTATGCTGGGGGCATGAGTATCGCTTACTCACAGGTTGGGGTGGCCCATGCCGTTAGTTACGGCCTGAGCTATCTGCTCGGAACCAGGCATGGCATCGGCAACTGCATAGTGTTCGACAAACTGGAAGAATACTACCCCGAAGGTGTAGCCGAATTCAAATACATGGTGAAAAAGAACGGCGTGGACATTCCTCAGCAAATCACGAAAGGATTGAGCGAGGAAGATTTTGATAAAATGATCAACGTTTCTCTTGGCATGAAGCCCTTGTGGGAAAATGCCCTGGGGAAGGACTGGGAAAAGATTATCACGCGGGATAAGCTGCGCGCACTATACGGCCAGCTGTAAACTCAATTGCTCTTCATGGACCTCAAGCCCGACAAATACCTGCGATTCCTTGGCGTTCCTGCGCTATTCGGCACTGACCGCACCAAAAAAATACTCGCGGTCAATCCCACGATTGCCCCGGTGAGAGAGGAAGCCGCCGAAGTCCGGATCTTCGTTTATGAGTACCAGGACAATGACCTGAAAGAATATCAGGTGGAAAATATAGAAGCCTGTCTTCATTTAAAACAAAAACACGGGACGACCTGGATCAACATTGACGGTCTTCGGAAAGCAGATGTGGAGCTGATCAGCAGGGAATTTGAAATCCACAACCTGATCATCGAGGACATTCTCAGTATTAATCAGCGGCCAAAAATGGATGAGATCAATACCATCCTTTATTGCCTGCTGAACATGCTTTATTACAACGACACTACTACATCTGTCGAGCCCGAACAGATCAGCATCATCCTTGGCAAGCATTTCGTGATTTCTTTCCAGGAAGACGCCAAACGTGATGTATTCAATCCCCTTAGGGACCGGCTTAAGATTGCTCATTCCAAACTCAGGCAAAACGGCGCAGATTATCTCTGCTATAGTTTGCTGGATCTGATCGTGGACAATTATTTTGTTGTGATGGAAAGCCTTGGAGAATGTATCGAGCAACTGGAGGAAGACGTGATCCGCAACAGCAACACGCGTTCACTCGCCCGGATCAACAAACTGCGAAAGGAGCTGATCGTTCTTAAAAGAAACATCACACCCGTAAGGGACCTCATCAATGGGATCATCAAAAGCGACAGTGACCTGCTTCAGGAAAGAAACACCAAATATTTCAAAGACATCTACGACCACATCGTCCAGGCCCATGACCTTACGGAGAACTACCGTGATGTGCTGATGAACATTCAGGACCTCTATATCAACAACGTGAATTTAAAGATGAACGAAGTGATGAAGGTGATGGCCATTGTTACCTGCCTGCTGGCGCCACCAACCGTGATCGTCGGGATCTTTGGAATGAACTTCCGGTTCATCCCTTTTGCAAACGAGAAAGTGGGTTTTTACCTGACTGTTTTTATCACCCTTTTAATACCGGCAGTGATGCTGGTGATCTTCAAAAAAAGAAAATGGTTCTGATGTTTTTCTTGCGGAGCTGAATTACTTCTTCTTGAAAACGGGAACTGTGCTGCATGGTTCACCATACATGATGCTCTTCGCAACGGGCCTCAGCATCTTGGTGATCTGCAAGTAGGCGAATTCGCCGATCGGCTGATCTCCGCAGCCCTTAACGACAACTCGCTTATCGGTATACTGACTGACGTCGATCGCGCGAATATTTTCCATAAACATTTGCTGGTGGGCTGCTTTTTCGTCGCCAAGGATGATGTCCTTCGCTACGGGTTGCAGGTAAACGGCTACCAACATGTAAGCCCAGACCGGAATAATCGCGTCGGCGGTGCAGGTAACTGCCACGATCTTATCCTGATAGGGTGACCAGTCAAATTTTGTAAGTGCTTCTCTGAAATCTTTCTCTTTGAGGATCAGTTCCATGAAGAGCATAGGCTTCAGGTCGAATACCACCACCTGGTCCCTGGGATAATAATCTTCCAGGTCCAGTTCCATGAGCGCACTTCCCGCTACTTTGTTTACAATTTCTTCTGCCATGTTCAACAGCAAAAATACGACGTCTAAAAGAACTTGTGGCGGTTGTCCTTGATCTTTACTGTTTTTTTAAGGATTTCAGTAATCTGACGCGGATCCGAGAAGGCTCGCTGTTGCATCTGCTCCATCTGTTCTTTCTGTTGGGCAGGGTTGGCATCGGCGCTTGAGACGGCACTGAGATTGTCGATCTTCAGTACAAATACACCCGCGTTCCCGGCAATCGGGGGTGAAACCTTTGTTTGATATGCCTTGTTGAAAGAGGCGCCAATCACCTTGGCTTCCTGTCCAACATTTGGGATGAAGGTCGTTCCAAAAAGAATGCTGTCTGACTTGGCAAGCGGAGAACTGGTTGCTTTCGCCACGGCATCGATTGTGGAAGCGGATCCTATTTTGCGGGTAATCTGTTCGGCCTTCAGTTGATTTCTGAGGATGGTTTCCACCATCGGCCTGGCCTTGTCCACTGACATGGTTCCTTCTTCATAAACTTTGGTGAGCATTGGAACTACATACTTGTCGTCTACCTGAATGGGTCTTTCGGATATATCGCCGGTTTTGGCGTCATAGATCCATTTTACCAGTTCCCTGCTGCTGCCCAGGTTGCTGACCGTGGCATCAAGTGGTTTCACGTCAACGGCAATAAGCTTGTTGTATTTCTTGGCGCGGGCATTGTCATCGAACTGTTTTTTATTCCTGGCTTCCGCTGCGAACTGCGAAGCGATGCCCATTTCGCGATTGGTGGTTTCATCTGAGGCAACTATCGCCTTTGTGAAATAAGCGATATTGAATGCCGGTTCAAACTTTTTCTGACCAAGCACTTCTATATAATGATATCCGCTATAGGCGGAATTGTCAACCTTCACCACTTTTTTGTCGCCAACGGATCCGTAGAAGGCCACTTCGGCGAATTCCTTGCTGATCTGGCCAAATTGCGCTGATGCGAAATCGTACTCACCACCTTTGTCCTTACTTCCCTGATCATCACTGTAGCGGACAACCATGCTGTCGAAATTTGCACCGCCTTTGATGGCGTTGGTCACGCTGTCCATTCTTTTTTTCGCGATTGAATCCGGAATCGTTGGCTTGCCCTGGTCGGCCGACTTTATCAGGATGTGGCGCACTTTCACACTGTCGGGCATTGTGCGCTTGCCGATGAGTCGGGCCAGTACATAATTTCCACCTTCCAGATAGGGCCCTGTCATTTCACCTTCTTTCAGCGAGAAAAGAGAATCTGCATGTTGAGAATTGATCTTTGACTTTTGCTCAAAGGCTCCGGTAAAATTAGTTTCTGAGCCGTTTCTTACCATGAAGGCCGCAATGTCGTCAGTAGTCCGGAATTCTTCTTTCACCGCGTTCACCTGGTTGAGTATTGCGTTGCTGTCTTCTTTGGTTGGACCTGCATCAAACATCACATATTCGATCGTTCTGGTTTGTTCCTGCTTGTATTCGTCCGCATGTTTGGCAACATAGTCGGTAATCTGTTTGTCATTAATTCTGATAGAAGAATCACTGACGGTAGAATAAGGAACGCTCACGTAACTGATCGCAGCTCTCTGGCTGTTATCAGTAAGGATCCTGTCAACCATCCATTTGGGAACATAGGAACTCGCAGCAAGGAGGGAAATATATTTTTCTTTCTGTCTTTGTGTTGCCAGGGCAGGCAGGTATTGGCCGAAGAAACTCTGGTACATTGGAGAAGTCTTCTGTTTCCTCAGCGCCTGTATCTGTTGGTAAGCTGCATTAGGATCGTATTGACCAGTTTTGGGATCGGTAAACTGTTGCCTGAGATCCTGGGGAGGATTTGCTCCATATAATATATCACTGAGTTCTTTGTCGCTTACGCTGATGCCGAGATTCTCATAACGATCACCCATAATCGCTTCGTCTACATATTCATTCCAGATGCCATCGCGGATATTACCTCTCATCATGTCATTCAGAGGGTAACCCTGCTGCCTGTACATTTCTTCGGCCCTTTTGAATTTCTCTTCGAAGGAGACGGCGTCAATGTCCTTTCCGTTCACTACTCCAATAGTAGTGGTGGAACCGCTGAACATACTCTGGTTCTGAAATGCATCCTGAACGATGAAAGCGATAAGAGCCAGTGCAATGGCTCCAATAATAATCCACGCAGCCTTGTCACGGATTGTTTGAATAATGGACATAATCTTTTACTGTCTTTTTTTTGAACGGAGGGCAAAAATAGGCTAAAAACCCTGTGAAACAAGCGTGGAAACAACATTAACATCACCGGGTTGAAAACCCGGAATACCTGTTAATAAGCGCGGTTTTCGACGGCCGGATACGGTGGACAGTCGGGTAGCAATTGGCTGGCAACGGACAGTGACATGTATTATTGTTTAGAAGAGCAGATTTTTGCCTCATCAACTAACATAGAAAATGCCTGTTTGGGATGATGATTTTTTCCAGACTCATTTTCATCCACATCCCTTGATAAACTACCGAAACCTTCTATTAGCAGCCGGGCAGGTTGTGCATGAGCTGTGGACAAAGGGTGATCAATCCATCTTTGTAACTTTGCCAAATAAATGAGTCTGTTACTTCTCCACAAATTCACACCCATAGTAGTAATAGGTCTTTTATATATATAAGATATATTATTAAATACTACAGTAGTTATGAACACCAGCGCGGCGATATCTAAGCTTGATAAAAATGGATACCTTGATCTGGAGATTGATCCCACACTCGATCTTTTCCAGGAGATCGAAAATCTGAAAAAAGAAAAGAATGCGGTGGTGCTTGCGCACTACTACCAGGAGTCGGATATTCAGGATGTTGCCGACTATATCGGGGATAGTCTTGGCCTGGCTCAGTTTGCGGAGAAGACCAGTGCGGAGATCATAGTGTTTGCCGGAGTACATTTCATGGCGGAAACGGCAAAGATCCTGAATCCAGATAAGAAGGTATTGCTCCCGGATCTGAAAGCAGGTTGCTCTTTGGCCGACTCTGCTCCGCCGGTGCTGTTTAAAAAATTCAGGGATAGTCACCCTGACCACGTGGTGATATCCTATATCAACTGTTCTGCCGGCATCAAGGCACTGAGTGACATCATCTGCACCAGCAGCAATGCTCCATACATCGTCGAAAGTGTACCCGTGAATCAGCCCATCATTTTTGCGCCGGATAAAAACCTTGGTGCCTACCTGGTGAAAAAAACCGGAAGGGATATGCTCCTTTGGAACGGCGCCTGCATGGTCCATGAGATGTTCAGCATGGAGAAGATCATGAAACTCAGGATCAGGCATCCCCGGGCAAAACTGCTGGCCCACCCTGAATGCGAGGATCATATTCTGAAGTTGGCTGATTTTGTCGGATCCACGACTGGTTTGCTGAAGTTCAGCCAGAACGACTCAGGTCAGGAATACATCGTGGCAACAGAAACCGGCATTTTACACCAGATGCAGAAATCATCGCCGGCTAAGACTTTCATTCCCGCCCCGCCTACGAATAACTGCGCCTGCAATGACTGTCCGCACATGAAACTCAATACTTTAGAGAAGCTTTACCTGTGTATGAAGTACGAACTCCCTGAAATCCTGATGGATGAGGAGATTCGGGTGGCGGCAAAAAAACCGATTGAGAGGATGCTGGAAATCAGTAAGAAGTATGGACTATAAACAAATTAAAAATCAAAAATTAAAAATTAAAAATGCTATAACTGAAAAGGTTCGGTTTTAGTCAGACGTCGCACATCTGAACTTCCAAACTTTCCGCAATTGATCGGAATATCCGCCTGATAGGATTTTTAATTTTTTGATTTTTCATTTTGAAACTCACCTCCCCATAAACACCATCAGTATCTGGATGTCACTCGGATTAACGCCGCTGATGCGGCTGGCCTGCCCAAGGGTGGACGGACGGATCTTTTTAAACTTCTGCATGGCTTCGGATGAGAGTGCCTGTATCCGATCGTAATTGAAGTTGGAGGGTATCTGTAATTCTTCCAGCTGCGACATCCGTGCAACCAAGTCCCTTTCCTTTTCGATGTAGGTTTCGTATTTGATCTGGATCTCTGTTTCCTCTAGTACTTCATCGGTGAAGCCGCTGAGTGCCTGCGCCATTTTCACGGATCCGGACTTCATTCCCTGAAGGTTTACGTTTGGTCTTACGAGTAATTGAACCAGTTTTTGTTTCTGATCAATTGGAGATGATCCGTTGGTAATCAAATAGTTATTAATATCTTCGGGTTGAAGCGATGTCTTTTTGAGTTCCTGGGTAAGCAAAGCAATTGATTCCTTTTTTGTCCTAAGCAATGACATTCGCTCCTGTGTAGCCAGCCCCAGGAGATAGCTCATTTCGGTCAGTCGCAGGTCTGCATTGTCCTGCCTGAGGAGGGTTCTGAATTCGGCCCTCGAAGTAAACATTCGGTATGGCTCTTCGGTTCCCTTGCTGATGAGGTCGTCGATAAGAACGCCGATATAGGCCTCGCTTCTTTTCAGGATCAGGGGTTCCAGGTTCCGGACTTTTTGGTGGGCATTTATGCCGGCCATAAGACCCTGGCAGGCGGCCTCTTCATAACCTGTGGTTCCATTCATCTGCCCTGCAAAAAACAGGTTGTCCAGTAATTTCGTTTCCAATGAGTATTTCAACTGGGTGGGTGGGAAATAGTCGTACTCTATCGCATATCCCGGGCGGAACATCCGAACATTTTCAAAACCCGGCACCTTACGAAGAGCTTCGTATTGTACTTCTTCGGGCAGGGAGGTTGAAAAGCCGTTGACATAGATTTCAACGGTGTTCCAGCCTTCCGGCTCTACAAACAGCTGGTGACGGTCTCTTTCGGCGAAACGGTTGATCTTGTCTTCAATACTCGGACAGTATCTTGGGCCGGTACCTTCGATCCTACCGGTATACATTGGGCTTCGGTCAAAGCCTGTTTTTAGTAGGTCGTGTACTTCCTTGTTGGTATAGGTTATCCAGCAGCTTCTTTGTTTCTGGATCTTGGGAATGTTGAGGAAAGAGAAACCCTGAATTTCCTCATCACCCTTCTGCTCCTCCATCTTTGAATAATCCAGGCTTCGACCGTCAACTCTTGGAGGTGTTCCTGTTTTCAACCGGTCGCTTTCAAATCCGTGTTCTCTCAGTTGTTCGGTAATGCCCGTTGAGGCCTTCTCGCCTACCCTGCCTCCGCCGAATTTCTTTTCGCCGATATGAATGATGCCGTTTAGGAAGGTTCCACTCGTGATTACTACCGATTTTGCGGTGATTTTGTGTCCAAGGCCGGTTATGACACCCTCGACGCTCCTGTTATTGACGATCAACGACCCACCATGTCCTGGTAGAAGTCGATATTGGGCGTTTGTTCAAGCATTTCGCGCCAGGTGGCCGCAAAGAGCATCCGGTCGTTTTGAGCCCGGGGGCTCCACATCGCAGGTCCCTTCGACTTATTCAGCATCCTGAACTGGATCATGCTTTTGTCGGTGACCATGCCGGAATATCCGCCCATGGCATCGATTTCCCGAACGATTTGCCCCTTGGCGATACCACCCATCGCGGGATTGCAGCTCATTTGGGCAATGGTCTGCATATTCATCGTCACCAAGAGCACCTTTGACCCCATATTGGCGGCCGCCGCTGCAGCCTCACAACCAGCATGACCTGCGCCAGCTACAATTACATCGTATTTGGGAAACATGGCGCAAAGTTATCCTTTTATGCTCTTTACTGGAATCGGTTCCACGTGGAACAAGTTTCATGAAGAAGAATGCCAGAGATTGACCTTGCTCCTCGCTTGGGCCGCTGAATTTTTTCGGCCGTCTGCTACAAGGGGCAATCCTGTTCCACGTGGAACATAATTCGCGAAAACACCGTCGTCAGATTTACCTTGTTCCTTCCTTAGGTCTATGATGAATCTAACGGACGATTGAAACCGAACGAAATAAGAACCTCATGTTCCACGTGGAACGTCATCCAAAGTATTTCTGGAGGTATTCGTTCTCCTTTGACCTAATCATTTTGATGTCTCGAGGTTTTTTGTCCTTGTAGCCACAGAGGTGAAGTACGCCATGAAAGATTACCCTGTGGAGCTCGTTCTCGACCGAAACACCAAACGTTTTGGCATTTTCTCTGACCCGGTCGACGCTGATGTAAATCTCGGCAGAAGATTCCAACTCATCCGAGAGATCAAAAGTGATGACGTCTGTGAGATCATTGTGGCCCAGAAAATCCTGGTTGATCTGAACCAGGTATGCATCCGAACAAAAAATCAAATCCAGGTTGCCCAGGGTTCGCTGTTCTTTTTTAAAAATCGATGAGATGAAATTTTTCAGATGAGTCCGATTCCGTAAGGGGTATGGCGCGAGGAGATGAATTTGGGTATGAACACCGGAATGCCTGGTCATCAATTAAAAGTGCTGGATTATAGTTGTTACAAAACTACATTTGTTGTCAGTATGAAAAGACTATCGGAGATAAAGCACGGGAAATCATTGACCATACATTCTTTCGAAGACAACGAACTTTTTTTGAAATTAATGGAAATGGGCTGCCTCCCGGGAGAGAAGATCAGGATTGACCAGGTAGCACCGCTCGGCGACCCCATCTCTATAGCGGTTTCGGGCTACAATCTCAGTCTCAGGCTGAACGAAGCGCACTCCATTTTTGTGGAGGAAGGGGATATATAATTGATTATCACTGTATTGTATGAGAATTGGGTTGTATTTCGGTTCCTTTAATCCTGTCCATACTGGTCATCTCATCATTGCCAGTCACATCCTTCAGCACACCGGGGTCCAACAAGTCTGGTTCGTGGTTTCCCCACAGAATCCCCAGAAAAAATCGGCGACCCTGCTCAATGAATACCATCGGCTCTACCTGGTTCAGCTGGCTGTTGAAGGCAGTACCGATCTGCGGGCGTCGGACGTTGAATTCCACCTGCCGCGACCATCGTTCACCATCGACACACTTACCTACCTGCAGGAAAAATATCCCATGCATCAATTCTCCGTGATCATGGGCAGCGACAGTTTTCAGAATCTGCGCTCATGGAAAAATTATGCACAGATACTCCAACACTATCAGGTGATTGTTTACCAGCGACCGGGTTTTGAAATTGGTCCCGAAGAAAAGAATCCGAACATCATCATTCTGAAAGCACCCTTACTTGAAATTTCGAGTACCCATATCCGTGAGTCGATCAGGGAAGGGAAATCTATCCGCTATCTGGTTCCCGATAGTGTGATGAATGAAATAGAAAGAAACAGTTATTACAAATCGGTTGCAGGTTAATTCTTAGTTTAGCCGGGTAAATATCTGAGGAAGGAACAATGATACTCTTGCGTCACATTCCATTTTTGAAAGCCGTTTTTCTGCATAGCATCACCGCATTTGGTGGACCCCAGGGACACTATGGGATGATGATAAAAACTTTTGTTCAGCAGCGCCATGATATTACGGAAGCAGAGTTGATGGAATACAATTCGTTCTGCCAGTTACTTCCGGGAGCCTCGTCAACACAAATTCTCACACTGATCGGTTTTAAGCGGGGAGGCGTGCCACTGGCGGTTCTCACGCTCTTGCTTTGGATCTTTCCGGCCTGCCTGCTGATGAGTGTGTTTTCATTTCTGCTCTACCTCGTTGATAAAAAACCGGGCGCCACGGCCGCCCTGCAATTCATGCGGCCGATGGCCGTGGGATTTCTTGCCTATGCTTCAGGAAAATCATTCAAAATCTCCATTGCGGGCCCGATTACCTGGTTACTGCTTATCGTGAGCACCATCGTAACACTGGTTTTATTCAGGAGTCCCTGGATCTTTCCACTGCTTCTTGTTGTGGGTGGAATCATATCCAACCTCAGCAAAAAACGTATTCCGCAAATTGAACTCACCGAGAAAAAAATAAAATGGTGGAACATCTGGCTCTTCGCCATTATTTTTTTATTGGCGGGAACGCTGAGTGAACTGGCCAGGAAAAACGACTGGCCAAAAAGGAATGCCCTGAATCTATTTGAGAATACTTATCGTTTCGGGAGCCTGGTTTTTGGTGGTGGCCAGGTGTTGATTCCAATGATGTATGAACAATTTGTTGCCCGCCCTACTTCGCCGCTGGTAAAAAGGAAGAACCTGACCAAAACACAAAATGTAATCGAGATACCCCGCGATGATTTTTATATTGGCGCAGGTATCGTAAGGGCCATACCGGGCCCGGTATTCTCGATCGCCGCCTTTACGGGAGGACTGGCCCTCCGGGGACGGGGGCCTCTCTGGCAGCTGCTCGGCTGTGCGATCGGATCCCTGGCCATTTTCCTTCCCAGCGCCCTATTGGTGCTGTTCTTCTTCCCCATTTGGCACAACCTGAAGAAATATGCCGTCGTTTATCGCGCCCTTGAAGGCATCAATGCGGTAACTGTAGGGATCATGGTTGCGTCGACTCTTTACATGATCAGGGACATTACGTCGCTCGACTTTCCCTCAACACTCGTGATAAATGTGCTCATCGTGTTATTGACGTGGCTGGGCCTCGCCTACACACGCCTGCCTTCGCCCGTTATCGTATGCGTATGTATGTTAGCAGGCGTTGTAATTCAGTAAGGCGGATCTTTTTTGGGCGACTCGACATCCGGACTTTTTTCTTCAACATCCTCCCTGGTTTGTTCTTCTGCAGGGCTTTGTTTTGGAGAAGAATTGGCTTTCATTTCTTTTTTCATATCCAGTATAACCCGGGCCCTGTCCTGCCATTCATTGACATGCCCGCCTTCAGCGTTTCCTGAATTTTCTATGTCTTCGGGATACATAATTCATATTTTTTATAAACTGTTTCTTCGATGGTTGCTGTCTTCAACGCGTTTGCCTGGTCTGACATCATCTCCGTTTTTTTCTTGTCCGCCCTGGTCAAACTGATTCCTTAAGGCTTGTGGGATGTTCATTTTTTCAAGCTCGTCATTGTTGGGCAGGTCTTCTATTTTGCCGGCCTCCCTAAGGTATTTTTCTTTTTTCTCTGCGTCTTCTTCGTCAGTTTGATCCCTGGCGGAATCATCCAAATTTGAAAAGGATTGAGTATCTGATAATTTTTTCATGATATTAAATTTCTTTCATAAGCGAAAAAAACATGCCACGAAATACAAAGGCCACCTACTCGGTGGCCCTTGCATATAGCTCGGATTTGAAGTGTTAGGTTATTTCCAGGAATCCTGGATGGCCTTTGCCGAATCAAGGTGCGACTTGACGACGGGTAATGTTTTTGTTGCAAAAGCCTGAAGCTGAGGATTTTTTGAATCCTTGGATGCTTTTTCAAAGGCATCTGCTACCTTTTTATGATCCTTCACCATCATTCCAATATAGTCCTTGTCAAATTCTTTTCCGGACTTGGCAGACAGCTTCTTGATATGGTCCAGCTGTTCTTCACCGGGAGAAGGTGGCAGGGTAATATTGTTGGAAGAAGCAATGGCCTTGAGTTCATCGCCGGCAGCGGTATGATCTTTCACCATCATTTCACCAAATGCCTTTACTTTTTTATTCGAAGATTTTTGTTGAGCCAATTCTCCCAACTGAACTTCGGTCATACCTGCTCCGGCCGCTTCAACTGCGAATTTTGAATCGGCTTCAGAGACAGGAACAGCTTCGGCTCCTGAGGTATTTTCGGCAGAATCCTGTTTAATGTCATTGGATTCTTTGGCGCTGTCTATACTGTCGGGAGATGAATCCTGACAGGACTGGAAAAAAAATAGTCCAAGACAGGCGATCGCTATAAAACTTAGTTTCTTCATAATTGATTACTTTAAATAAACAAGATCGATTTACCCCTAACATTACAAATCATATGCCCCGAGTAGAAAATGCTTAATCCGTAGAATTGCCGCCACCTATATTAACTTGCAGGAATGAACAGCGATTTTAACAGTATCTCACAGATAATCAAGAAAAGAAGAACGGTTAAGCCAGACCGTATGAATGGCAATCTCATTGAGGATGAGGTGATTCAGGAACTGGTTGCTTTGGCAGACTGGGCGCCGACCCACGCGAAAACGGAGCCCTGGAGATTTGTGGTGTATGGTCCCCAACAGGCAAAGTCATTCGCGATTACCCACGCTGACATGTATAAAACCTTTACGGGCGAGGCCGCATTTACCCAACAGAAATACAACAATTTGTTAAACCTGGGGAACGGCGTGTCGCATATCATCGTCGTATGGATGAAAAGAATTCCCAATCATAAAATTCCCGAATCAGAAGAGATTGCCGCCACCGCCTGTGCGATTCAGAACATCCTGCTTGGGGCCACCGAAAAGGGAATAGTCTGTTTCTGGAGTACCGGAGGAATGGCTTACCACGCCGCATTCAGCGCCATGCTGAATCTTGGCGAGGAAGACAAGGTTGTAGGAATATTGTACATGGGCTATACCGATGAACCATGGCCGGCCGGAAGTCGCATGATTCCTCTTGAAGAGAAAATAGAATGGGTGAAATGAGCAGCACCTCAAGCCTGATGAAATTGGCTCATGACCTGGATGGCGAGCTGCATACCGACAAAGGGACGAAGATCCTTTATGCCACCGATGCCTCGGCTTATCGTGAGATGCCGCTCGCAGTGGCCATTCCCAAATCCGCCACAGATCTGAAAACACTGATTCGTTTTGCAAACGCTAACAAGGTGGGCCTCATCCCCAGGACCGCGGGCACCTCTCTTGCGGGCCAGGTTGTGGGTAAGCGGAATAATAGTGGATGTTTCGCGGCATTTCACAAACATCATCGAATTAAATAAGGAAGAAGGCTGGGTGAGAGTTCAGCCAGGGGTGATCAGAGATGAGTTGAATGTATTCCTCAAACCACACGGACTTTTTTTTGGACCCGAGACTTCCACGGCAAACCGCGCAATGATCGGGGGCATGGTAGGCAACAATTCCTGCGGATCCAATTCCATCGTCTACAGAAGCACAAGGGAACATTTGCTGGAAGTGAAATGCCTGCTCAGCGATGGGAGCGAAGCCGTTTTTAATCAGATCGATCCCGAAGCTTTCACCAGAAATGCGAAGGAAATTCACTGGAAGCAAAAATTTATAAGACAACACGGAGCCTGCTTGAGCGACTATGGTAACCAGGTAGAAATCAGAAAAGAATTTCCAAAGAAAAGCGTGGAAAGAAGGAATACGGGCTATGCCGTTGACATGCTGCTTGAGACAGCGCCTTTCACCGCAGGAGGTGAAGATTTCAATTTCTGCAAACTGATTGCCGGATCAGAAGGAACCCTGGCATTTATCACCGAAATCAAATTGAATGTTGTTCCGCTTCCCGCGCCAAGAAGCGGGTCTGCTCTGTGTTCATTTCAATTCTATCGACGAAGCCCTCAGGGCCAATCTCATCGCACTGAAATACAATCCAAGCGCAAGCGAACTGATCGATCATTATATACTCGAATGCACAAAGGATAATATTGAGCAGCGAGGAACCGGTTTTTCGTACAGGGCGATCCCGCGGCGATACTGGTGATGGAATTCTTGCCAGCCACCAGGGATGAAGTATTGGATAAGGCCGCGAAAACCGAGGCTGCCATGAGAGCGGCAGGACTGGGCTATCATTTTCCTCTGTTGTTCGGTGGCGACATCAAAAAGATCTGGACCTTGCGAAAGGCCGGACTGGGCTTGTTAAGCAATCTGCCGGGAGATGAGAAAGCAGTACCCGTTATTGAAGACACAGCAGTTGATGTGGAAGACCTGCCGGCATATATCAGGGAATTCAATGAGATACTGAGGAAATATAATCTTTATTCAGTGCACTATGCGCACGCAGGGTCAGGCGAACTGCATCTGAGGCCGATCATTAACCTCAAGACTGAAGAAGGCAACAAGTTGTTCCGGCAGATCGCGGAAGAAATCGCCAGTCTTGTAAAAAAATACCAGGGCTCACTCAGCGGCGAACATGGAGATGGAAGATTAAGAGGCGAATTCATCAGACAGATGGTCGGCGAAAAAAATTATGACCTGCTCAAAACGATCAAACAGAGCTGGGATCCCAACAATATTTTCAATCCCAATAAGATCGTGGACACGCCACCGATGAATACGATGCTTCGTTATACGCCGGGCCAGCAAACGCCGGAATTCAAAACTGTATTCAGGTTCCACGACCAGGACATATTACAACACGCCGAGCAATGTAATGGATCCGGTGATTGCCGAAAAACGCATATCTCCGGAGGCACGATGTGCCCATCGTTTATGGCTACCCGAAATGAAAAGGATACCACCAGGGCCAGGGCAAATATCCTTCGTGAATTTCTTAACGAAATCCGATAAGGTAAACCGATTTGATCATAAGGAGATCTATGAAGTGATGGATCTTTGCCTGAGTTGTAAGGCCTGTAAATCCGAATGCCCTTCAAATGTAGATGTGGCCAAACTGAAAGCGGAATTTCTACAGCACTATTATGATGAGAACGGTGTTCCGTTGCGATCCAGACTGATCGCGAACTTCAGTTTCTTTTCCCGCCTGGGAACGATTGCACCTACCGTTTATAATTTTATGATGAGGTCTCCGCTGACCAGCAATGCCATCAAGCATTTCGCGGGATTCGCGCAGGATCGTTCCATGCCCTCCCTGGATCGCACCACGCTTATGGCCTGGTACAAGGATCACAAAAAGGAGTTGCCGGTTAATGAGCTGACAAGGAAGGTGTATCTCTTTTGCGATGAGTTTACGAACTACAATGATGCCTCAATCGGCATCCAGGCCATCCAGTTGTTGGAAAGGCTGGGTTACGAGGTGATCATTCCAAAACATATAGAAAGCGGGCGGGCCTGGTTATCAAAAGGACTGGTGCGAAAGGGAAAGGAGATTGCCAACAGGAATATCGAACTGCTCGCACCACTCATCAGTCATGCGATACCGCTGATCGGCATCGAACCTTCCGCCATACTGACTTTCAGGGACGAGTATCCCGACCTTGCCACGGACTCAAACCTTGAAGCCGCGCGCAGCTTGAAGTCCAATGCATACCTCATTGATGAATTTATAGCGAGAGAGGTGCAGAATGGCAATATCAATTCAACCTTGTTTACGAACGAACCCAGGGAAGTGCTACTGCACGGACATTGTCAGCAGAAGGCCATCGGCTCCCTTGATGCTTCAGTGAAATCACTAAGCCTTCCTGAAAATTATTCTGTCAAAATCATCCCTTCCGGGTGCTGTGGCATGGCCGGGTCATTCGGTTTCGAGAAAGAACATTTTGATCTTTCGATGCAGATCGGCAACCTGGTTTTATTTCCGGCTGTCAGGAAGCGAAATGAAGATTCGATCATTGCGGCACCCGGCACCAGCTGCAGGCATCAGATCAAGGATGGCACCGGTGTCAGGGCATTGCACACTGTTGAAATTCTTTATCAGGCATTGGTCTGATTTTTCTAACGAAAAGCAACCTTCGCCCCCGTTGTTTTTCCCTTTTCCAACTCTTATTCAAATGCGAATCTTGCTGACATAACAGTGCAGCATGATCGACAATATATTCAAGACCGGACGCCCTCCCCCGGCTTTTTTAGCAACCTAAGACAGACTATTCTTTTTCATTTCCAAAACCACTATTTATGAAACCAATCAAAACAATATTGATGGGAAGTGCATTCTTCATGGCCATCATTTCGTGCAGAAAGCAGGTCGACTTATCGCCCCGGGGATTTACGCATCCTTTAGTTGAAAGAACAGCCGAACAGGAATCGCTTGCCGGACTAACCAGGGAGGTGGCAGGATTGCTCGAGAAAGTTTACCAGGACAGTCTTGCATACAGGGAAGTAAACGCGACGATATATTGTGGGTATTATCAGGATGAAAGAGTATTGCTGGGAGACCTCCTCGATCCGGATCGAAGTAGTTTGTATGCATCGCCGGAATTCAGGGAGCGGCAGGCGGTCGCCGGCAGTTTTCGTAAAAGATTTTTAGAAGAGGTGAGGACGGGCCATTACCCAAGAGTAAAGACGGAGCTGGGAGAGAACAGCGGCACCGTTAATGCATCCGCAATTGTGATTCAACCCGCATCAACCGGTTCAGGGCTTGCTTCCCTCAACAAACTTTGTATTTACTTTCCTTACTCCGAGGAACATCTTATTGGGAGCATCAATGCCAGCGGAGTGGCGGCAACTATTGTGTCAACCGACCGGCATGCTGATTCGGGCCCGGGCAGGGAACCATACAAATGCAGTCTCGGTTCCATCTGTTACCGGCAGGTGCTCGTAGATGATAATTATGCTTTCAATCACGCCACGCATATAGTCGGTGTGGGAGCGGATCCTACGACAAAGCCACAGATTGAGCCGGCGAAAGAGACGGTTGTGAACATGGTGTATCATGGATGGGGCAGATTAACCCGGCAGATGGACAAGCTGATCAGCTTCACGGGTAATGGTGGTGGGTCCGAGATCAAACTCGGCAGGATC
This sequence comes from uncultured Chitinophagaceae bacterium, assembly GCA_963808065.1. GTDB lineage: Bacteria > Bacteroidota > Bacteroidia > Chitinophagales > Chitinophagaceae > Flavitalea. Next base: position 342,951 of record CAWEEK010000001.1, on the reverse strand, counting down.
AGCGCCTACCTTAAAACAACCAACCAGCAGGTCACTGGATTTATGGGTGACCTGGTGACGGTGCATTTTACCAGGGGTGAGATCAGAAAATCGCGGTGGAAGCGAATCTTCAGCATCTGGGACCCCAACTGGGCCACCACGGATAAGGAAGAAATCTATGCGGTGTATGAAGACGACACGGAGGGCAGCACAACGTTCAGCGGCAGTCTGAACGTAAGTGTGAGTATTCCGGGTAAGATTGCAAAGGTTGATGGGAAGGTCGGTTATGAAGTGAAAGTAAAAACACAGGACAATATTCTCACCCAGCGCAAGTTCGAGAGAACCTCGTATTACCGCGGTGCATTGCTGAACCAGGGTTGGGGATTCATCAGGGATGACAACGATTTTCTACAAACCAGCCAGGATTGGCCGATCTATGACGGCGCGGCCGTCTGGCAATTCACACTGGCGAACCGAGAATTGTAAAATGGGATGCAAGGGCTTTTGCTTTCCAGGCAATTTAAAAAATGCCGGACCTAGATGGAAAGTTTCCCGAAAAACCGCAAAGGCCTTCGTTGAAAAGACGTAAAGAAAAACGCATCGAAGGACGTAAAAGAAAAACAGATGTTCCTCCAGCCCGTAAGTCCTACAAATGCCCGGCAATATTCTGTAGCTGTGATTTGTTTTTCTTTAGTCCGCAGATGCGTTTTTTAGACTTTTCAACGACAGCCTTGATTTTTTGGCCACTTTTTCATCAAGGAAAAAGTGGCAGAAAAGATTCAAGGAAAAAGTGGCAACCATGAATGGCACCGTAGCTTTGTCCCAGCTAAAAGAAATCAATGGAAATAGGGATAGATAGTTTCGCCGCAATGGCCGGCGCCGAATCGGGAATTGCGAAAACCAATGTGGAGGCCATGTCACTTTTGATCGACAGGATGGTTCACGCCGATCAATCTGGTCTGGATGTTTTTGGTATTGGAGAACACCATCGTAAGGAGTTTCTTGATGCGGCACCTTTCAATATATTGAGTGCGGCGGCGGGAAGAACGAAGAACATCCGGCTTACCAGCGCAGTCACAGTGCTCAGCGCCGCTGACCCGGTGCGGGTATTTCAGAATGCAGCCACGCTCGACCTAATTTCTCAAGGCAGAGCCGAGATGGTGGTGGGCAGGGGATCATTTACCGAAGCTTTTCCGCTTTTCGGGCTGAACCTGGAGGAGTATGATGAATTGTTTATTGAGAAGCTGGACCTGCTGCTGAAGATCAGGGACAACGAATCAATAACCTGGTCGGGAAAATACCGGCCACCATTAATCAATCAAACGATCTATCCCCGACCGGTGCAACAACCGATTCCCGTGTGGATTGGCGTAGGCGGCACACCTGCTTCCTTTTACCGCGCAGGTTTATTAGGCCTGCCCCTGATGGTAGCGATTATCGGCGGAGAGACTCATCGTTTTCGGCCATTGGTGGATTTATATCGTAAGGCCGGGCAGGAGGCGGGTCATCCTCCCGAGAAACTGAAGGTTGGCGTCCACTCGCTGGGTTATGTAGCCGAAACCAGGGAGAAGGCCATTGAAGAATTTTTTCCCGGGTACGCCGAAACCTTTACCAGGATTGGCCGGGAAAGGGGCTGGCCGCCGACAACAAGGCAAAGCTTTAATGCCCAGAACGGACCACTCGGCGCATTGATCGTTGGCAGTCCGGAAGACGTTGCGGAAAAAATAATCAGGCACAGCAAGGCCCTCGGCGGGATATCGAGACTGACATTCCAGATGGACAATGCCAAACTTTCCCATGCAGAGTTGATGAATGCCATTGAACTTGTTGGGTCGAAGGTAAAACCACTGGTCAATAATAAAACGAACGCTGCGATAACCCGAGATAGTGAGGAGAGTAAAAAATAAAGGTTTAGGGGTTTGGCCAGCTTGATATTGACCGTCGTAAAGTTCAGTTATTATTTATTTGATCCAATACCGCAATCAGGGGATATTGGCTAGACCAGCCTCTCGTTGATGGCCTTGCTCACGGCCTCGGTCTGGGAGTGCACCTGCAATTTTTCATAGATGCTTTTGATGTGGGTGCGAACAGTTTCCACACTGATATACAACTCTGCCGCAATCATTTTGAAACTGTTGCCCTGCGAAAGGCTCTGAAGTATATCCTTTTCTCTTGTGGATAGGGCATAATCCTTTCCCCCCGTGGCATCGTGCATATTACCAATGATCATCCTGGCAATTGAGGGACTCATGGGGGCGCCCCCTTCAAGCACTTCACGAATGGCACTGGAGAGTTTATCCGAAAGATGCTTCTTCAACAGGTAGCCATTCGCACCCGCCTTGATGGCATCCAGCACATGACTATTATCATCAAACACAGTGATCATAATGATCTGGACTTTCTGATTGGTTTTCCGGATTTGTCGCACAGCTTCAATGCCGTTGCGTTCTGGCATGTCAATATCCATCAACACAATGTCCGGGCGAAAAGACATCACCTGCTTTTCCGCTTCGCGACAATGGGCGAAGGCCGCGAGCAGTTCAAACTCACTATTAAGCGACATGAGGTTAACCAGGCTCTCTCTCAGCCGGTCATTGTCCTCAAACAACAGGAGTGTGGGTTTCATGATTCGCGAAACGATTGATTCGAAGGCAACATAGATTTAATATCTGAAGTTTTCATACCTAAATCATGGTAGGGAAGCTGGAGGCTGACAAAGGTGCCTTTGCCTAATGTGCTTTCCAGCTGAACAAAGCCTTTTAGCTCAGTCACCCTCTCCCTGATGTTTCTCAATCCATTCCCCCTCCTGACAGTGGCCTCGTCAAATCCGATGCCGTCGTCCTTCACATCGATTGTGATCCAGTCATTTTCGGAAACCACTTCGATCTGTACGTTGTTGCCTTTGCTGTATTTCACAGCATTGTTTATGATCTCTTTGAATATGAGGTAGAGATTTTTTCTTTGCCGCGGATTGAGCTGTCCCGACAAATTCCCGCGGGTATCAAAACGGTATTGTATGTTTTGTGGTTCAAGAACTTCTGCGGTGAATTCCTTCATCCTGAAAATCACACTTTCCATTGTATCCTCTTTTGGATTGATGGCCCAGACAATGTCTGAAATGCTTTCCATCATTTCGGTAGTGTGCTCCGCCATTTTTTTCAGGCTGGCTGTTACCACGGGGTTGTCTTCAAACTGCCGGCTTAGTGTCGCCCTTTGAATATTCAGACTGGTCAGGGTGGAACCGATATCGTCATGAAGGTCACTGGCAATGTCATTTCTCATCTTTTCTATTTCAATGATCCGTTGGGAGCGCTGCATCAACCGATACCGGTTAACAGCCAACGCACCCATCAGCACGAGGAGAAGTACCACGATTCCGGCACCCAGCTGCCAGGCGCGCTGCTTTTGCATAGTAAGCAGGTTTACCTGGTTGTTTTTTTTCAGCATGACAATCTCCTGTTCTTTCTTTTGAGTCTCATATCTCTCGGTCAATTCCCGGGTCTGCGCCAGACTGGCGGCGGCCGACAGGCTGTCGCTGATCTCGACACTTTTTTGCAGGTACTCAAATGCCTGCTTCCAGTCTCCTTTGGCCACATACATTTCCGACATGTATTGTGCTATTTCCTGACGATAATTCGTGAGTTCGAGGCTGTCGGCAAGATGAAGACTTTCGGTAAAGAATGTTTCGGCTTCGTCGAATAATTTAAGAGCAACATAGGCCCTGCCGATGTTGATGGCTTCGTACGCAATGTCGGCCGTATTGCCAATCTTGCGGAAGTTGCGATATGCCAGTAAGTAATTGTTGAGCGCCTGCCCGTACTCTTTTTTTCTTTTCCAGGTATTGCCTAAGTGCTCATAGATCATTCCCTGCTGGTATTCGTTTCTGGGGATTAAAGAGGATTTAGTGAGACAGGATCTGAGAGTAACCAGGGAGCTATCCAGCAGATTGACTTCATTATACACGATGCACAGGCTGACGGCCGCATTGATGTATCGACGCAGATCTTTCTGCTTCTCAAAACCCACAAGCGCTTCCTTCAGGTACGAGATCGATTTTTGTTTTTCTCCCGTTTCCCGATAGATGATGCCGAGTTGTCTTTTTACGTCAGTGAGTATCCTTTCGTCTTTTGCTTTTGTCGCGGCGCTTTCGGCCTCGAGCAAATGTTCGATCGCAGTAGAGAAATGGCTCTGCCTGGTGTATGCCTCAGATAAATTAATGCTCACTCTTGCCACATCTCTCAGGGATCCCAAACTATCAAAAATCTGTCTTGCTTTTAGAAGATAAAAGACGGATGAATCATATCTACCCTTGGATAGAAAAGCCCATCCAATGGTATTACAGGCGTGGGCAACCCCAGACTGAAAACCCCTGCCCGAAGAAAAGTCCAGGGCGCGCCGGGCCAGTAAAAATGCGGAGTCGGAATTCCTGTCGATGAGTCCGTGCGCCACAACAGTAAGTGCAATGACCTGCGAATCGGATGAGGAGGCCGGGAGAGAGGCCAGTGAATGTTTTGTGCTGTCCTCGCCTTCCGCTTTTAATGCTGTACAGGCAACCAGCCAGAGGGTCAGTAATGCCACAGATCTGGTTATGGCAGACCATGACACATTTTGGTGGACGACCGGTCGGGATGTACACATTCGAGCTGTTTTGCTTTAACTGGTTAACACGGGATCTGGAAGGATGCGCTTGAATACAGGGAAGAACCTGAAAGTACTAAATATTCGATTCGTGCGGCTGATGAATAGTCGTAAATAACCATCCGGGAAGAACAGCAAAATATCATCGGCACCAACCATTAGGAGTAAATCTTCCGGCCCGTCGAAGAATGGAGAAGTTTTTGCTTAAGTTGGCGTCGCCGCCACCGGGAATGCTGCGGGTTAAAATTACGACCCTCTAAACCAGGCGTTCACTGGCAGGTGGAGCAGGATAAAGTATCTGGTGATAAATCTGAAAGCTCTGGTCATCGAAGCAGACGAAAACCACTTTTTGGACGGAGCCAGGATGGTTGAGAAAATCCTTCACTGCGCCGATCGCTATTTCGGCGGCATCTTGTTTTGGAAAATGATAAACGCCGGTGCTGATATTCGGAAAGGCGATGCTTTCTGCTTTTAATTCGGCGGCAAGTCTCAGGCTGTTCAGGTAGGCATTTTGTAACAGAACTTTTTCCTTGTTGTCGCCGCCCGTCCAAATTGGGCCAACGGTATGAACCACCCATTTTGCCGGAAGATTGCCGGCTGTAGTGAAGACGGCTTCTCCAACTTCGCAACCACCCTGTTTTGCTATTATCTTTTTGCATTCTTCAAGTATGGATTTCCCGCCAGCACGATGTATCGCCCCATCAACTCCTCCACCGCCGAGCAGCGAACTGTTGGCAGCATTCACGATTACGTCGGCCCGTATTTTTGTAATATCACCTTTTACCAGTTCGATCATCACTAATTTATAATTTAGCATTTACCCGAAAATGTATGCCACAATGAAATTCATGCTCATCTTCATCTTCACGGCAGGTATCCATGGTTTTGCGGCTGCGGAAGAATCCTGGCTGGCAACACAGGATACCACAGGCTCTTCAGAAAAGGCCACCTTCAACGTAAAAGATTTTGGTGCGAGGGGCGACGGCACCACCCTGGACACAAAAGCGATCAATGAAGCCATCAGCGCTTGCGCTAAGAGTTCAAAGGGAACCGTGCTCTTCCCCGCGGGCCGCTATCTTTCCGGCACAATCATCCTGAAAAGTAATGTCACCATTCAAATTGACAATGAAGCAACGATAGTGGGTACACATGATCTTGGCCAGTACAAAAGTTACATACTCACGGAGGGAGATCCCGACCGGCCAATCAATATAACGGTTAGGGATAGTGGAGGCTGGTGCCGCGCCCTGGTCCTGGGCGATGGGGTAGAAAATGTACGGATCACCGGCTCGGGAACGATTGATGGATCAGCCGTAGTAGATAAGCAGGGAGAAGAAGGAAGAAGGGGGCCACATGGTATATTCCTGGGTAATGCGAAACACATCGTCATTTCAGGGATCCGGATCTCCAGGGCGGGAAATTACAATATCATTGGACTTGACGTTGAGGACTGCCATTTTTCGAAACTGACGATCACTGAAGGTTCGGACGGCATCCATATCCGCAGGGGTAAGGACCTTGTGATCGAAGACTGTAAGTTCTATACCAGCGATGATGCTATCGCAGGAGGCTACTGGGACAATATGAAGATTTCCGACTGTCTGATCAACAGTTCCTGTAATGGAATCCGCCTTATTTTGCCTGCGAGTCATCTCGAGATAGCTAATTGTCAAATCTCGGGTCCTGGAGTCTTTGGCCACCACAGGGGTTCAAAATCGAACCCGCTGGTCTACAATTCGCTGGCAGGGATCATCCTACAACCTGGAGCCTGGGGAATCGGACCAGGCAAACTGGAAGACGTTTACATACATGATATACGGATGAGAGGTCTTCAGACAGCTTTCATGTTTGTACTCAACGAAGGAAATAGCGGCAACAACATTCGTGTCAACAATCTGAAGGCATCCGGAATTACCCGGAATCCCTGTTCGGTTGAGGCATGGACGGCCGGAAGCAGCTTTACAAATCTTAAGCTCTCAAATATTGACCTCTCCTGGGAACTGAATGATGACGCAAACCCGACTGAGGCAACGATTGCACGACCCCGCACCGAAGCAAGGTCATTGCCATTTTGGGGTATCTATTTCAGGAATGTGAACACCATGCAACTGGACAGCGTCTTCTTAACTGTCAACAGAAATCAGGCAGGGAAGGTGTTTGGGTTCACAGAGGTAAAAAATGCCGTATTCAAAGACGTCCGATACAGCGAATCAGGTATGTCTTTCAAAACGTTTCAATGGCAATAACGAGAACTCAGGCGCCTTCGATGTTCACATCAACGCGCAGTGCCTTCAGTCCACTTACTCCCTGCAGTTCTTCAAGGTCGAGGTATTCGATCCCTGGAAGAAGCACATTTTTATTCTGCAGGTAATTGATGTATTCGACGTATTCGTCGGCTTCTTTCTTATTAAAATACACCATCGCTATTTTTCCCGGCTGGGTAAGACGCTCATTGGTGCGTTTGATGGTTACTTTATCTATCCTTTTCTTGATCACCTGGTAACGGATATTGTATCCTCCTTCCACATCAAATCTCCTTTCATCGTTGCGGAAGCTGATATCGATGCTATTGGAATGAATAAATATCAGTTGCGTGGTTTGCAAGGGTTTGCTAAGTGTTGGCAGAAGTTGCTGTGTGAGTGTGGAGATCGCGGCCATGGCGGTCAGCTGCCAGAGACGCAGGTTTTTAAGATAGAGAACGTTAAAGGGTTTCTCCGGCGCAATGGACTGGCCAATGTACATGTCGAATTCAACGCCATCTGTGCGGAATTTTTCAAAATACCAGGGGTAAGATTCCTGTACTCCGGCCTTAAATACTTCCAGGTATTTATTTATTGCGGTGTTGATCTGCTGGATGGAAATTTCCAGGGCCCTCCTGTTCTTGAAGGCGCTGCCGGTTTCTTCATTGATCTCATCAAAATAATGCGCCACTATCGGAGCCAGCGTTGAGTCGGATGATTTAAAATGCGAAAGAAAATCGTTCACCTCATAATCCAGAAAATCCCTGATAAAGGTCTGGTATTCTTCCATTGGCTGTTCTTCAATACTCTTCAGCCATTTTTCACACTTGAAGATCAGCTCATCAGCAATGGCAATATTCTGAACTTTCTTAATCTCCTTTGCCGCAGCTATGACCAGGTTGAGCTGGATGCTAAGATCCGACTTGAGCGCGTCATTTCTTTCAAGAGTTGAATTCCTGATGTCGACGGCAGCATACAGGGGATAGACATCCTTGAACAAAATATTCTGTACTCCATTTTTATCTCCCCTTTCATCGTGGCGCAAATGATGCCAGGCAACTTCATTGAATTTCCACTGGACCGCGGGTTGCAGGGAAGTAAATCTTTCTGTTATGACCGATTGTATCTTGGTATTGAAATGTTCGATGCTTTTTTGCAGGAGTTGGGCAAGCAACGGGGTTGCCGCTTCCATCCTGGCCAGCACGGTATCGTTGAGCAGGTCTGGTTTGTGACTGAAGACTTCAAGCACACCGGCCACATTGTTGTTGTAATAAACAGGAATCAATGCATAAGAGACCACGCCGGCGTCCCGGATGGGCTCGAGTATCGGTACCTTATCTACGTCTTCATCGGTGAGCTTGCGATAGAAAAGGACCTTAGGATTACGCAAAAACAACTCCGCCATGTCTGACAGCTGGCTCTCAGTATTGCCCGATTTCAGATTGGTTTTCACCAGCAGGCTTTCCTGACTGGCCTGGTCATCAAATACCAGTTTGTTGTTGATGCGAAGGCAGGGCAACAGATCGAACATGATATCCCCCGATTCGGCAAGGACCTGTAGCGATAGTCTTACTTTCTGGTAATATTCTGAATCTTCCGACTCTGACCTGTTCAGTATGATGGACTTGATGTTTTCCAACGCCTGTGTTGAGGTAATATCCTTGAGGCAGAGAATGGTAAAACCTTCAAACCTCAATTTAGAAAGCGGGAGAATTTTATACAGGGTTTCCCAGTCGAAATGCCCTTGCAGGTCTTGTTGCTGCTGCATTTTTTCGAAATGGATCTCCGGCAGTTCTTCCCTGGCAAAGACCTCAACAAACCGGGTGTCGATACTTACCGAGAAATACCTCGGCATCCGTGTCACCTCGTCGGGGATGGTCAGAAGCATCTCGTGTTGAGAAGGGAGATGGTAGTTGTATAACTTCTGAAGAATAAAAGAATAAATATGCTGAGCCTTGCGTGATTCCTGCTGCTTGTCAAGGACCTGCGAAGAAAAATTGCACTTGATCGATCCTGTGGATTCATCTCTGAGCAGGTCAAAGAAAGTATTCGTCCCATAAAAAACTATAGGAGTTACGGGCGCGGCAAGTGCCCAGTAATCTTCTTTCTCCTTTGATATAACGGGCATGAGCAAACTGTATAACAGGGTAAGCTCGTCCTTGTATTTTGATATATTTTCCAGTGATACGGTCTCTCGCAGTTCTTTCTGTGCCTTGAATTTGCGGAGGACATAGGCAAAAAAGTTCTTTTTTACAGAATTCTCTTCAACAACACGTTTCTCGAGATAACTTATGAAATGTCTGAAGGTAATTTCAACCTCTCCCCTGTATAAACTCGAGCCGGGGTTGGGGCTGATTTCTAATCTCGTGGTTTGCATCTGGTAAAGCTTTGGCCATTCTAATGTTTAAAATCTAAATCCCATCGTGAAATAAGGATACCAGCCTTCCTGCGAATAGCCCGCCACTAATTGAAAAACTGCCATTTGTGCAGGCGCAAAGTATAATCCGCCACCGAGACTCTGATGTATAATGCCGCTATTATAGTTCTTCTTCCAGACTTTGCCGGCGTCATAAAAGGCAATAATGCCAAACTGACCCGGGACGATGTATCCGCCTAATTGTGCCAGTCGGATCCTGGCTTCGGCATTATTATAGATCATACTCTGGCCGGCGAATCTGTACTGGCGATAACCCAGCAGGTTTTCGTGGCCACCAAGGAACAATGACTGATAAAAAGCTGGTTTGCCGATTGTAAGGCCGCCTCCCACGCGGTTTGCAATAACCAAATTCGACTGTCTTCCCAATTCCTGATAGAATGCCAGTTCCGGAATCACCTGTAAGAAAGAACCAGTGCCACCCACCATTGGGGCATAGCCCTGGACTTTGAGATTTAGAAAGAAGCCGCTTTGGGGCAACAGCTTATTATTTCTGTTGTCAAAGGTATAATTCATCACAAGTCCGGCATAGAATTTATTTTCCTCGACACTGGCGCTGTCAGGACTGTGCAACATGGACACATTGTTTATGAACCGGCCCAGGTTGTCATCTTTATCAAACACATAGTATTGAAGCGATGGCCCCGCGGAAAAGAGTCCCGTCTTGCCAGTGTGCCAGCGCAGGGAGGGATCCAGCTGGTAGATGCTGAAACGAGTCCTGTAATACCTTTTATAATCGCCTGATTTATCGATTGGTGTATTATTTCCCAGGCCGAAAAAGTTCTGTGTGTTTTCCGGGGCGAATATTTTCGCATTTATTACCAGGTCTGCGTTTCCAACGAGTTTGAGCCATTCGCTCTGGAACCTGAACCGGTAGGCATTGGTGGAGAATGAGTGCGCGAAAGAAAATTGCTGCATGCTCGCATAGGGAAATTTGCGGAAGCCCTGATTGATGAACTTCACCCCTGCCCCGGCAAGAAACCCGTCATCGGGGTTAAACCCAACAACCAGGGAAGGAATGATCTTGTTATATGGGTTGGCCTGAACATAGGCTGTCAGCAAACTGTCATTTTTCTGATGAAGTCTGACCTTGGATCGGTCGCCGGACAAAAAGACATCCTCCATTTTGTCATACAACATGACTCGTTTGCCAGAATTGACGATGTTGTATTTCTTTTTTCCTTTTTTGCCAATGACGCGGATCCTTATGTCAGAGCGGGTATTCACCACAACACTATCATCACCCTGGTGAACGTAGAGCCTGAGTTCCCTGGTAACCTTAGGATAGAATACATGCTGATAGAGCTTGTTGTCGACCTTACCGGTTTTGGTCTTCTTAAATATCTCAACGCTAAGGCCCTGGTCCGGCGCATCGGTAATGGAAACAAATTCGTTCTTGTCGGAAGTCTGCAGATCCACGACCTTGTTCACGAACCGGTAATAACCCTCCATCGCCTTTGGAATTCCATCGCGTCTTTCTTTCCATTTCTGCATGAGCACATCGTGTCGTAACCGGTAGGATTGTGCGGGTAATTTTTGCAAAGCCGTTTCCAGCAGCGAATCTGTCATTGCCGACGTAAATTCCCTCGTGGCCTTCATCCATTCCTCATGCGTGAATTGATTCAGAAATCGTTTATTCAACTGGTTGCTTGAAAGAAAGAAGGCATTCGTCTCCCGGATCCTGCCACTGAAATTGTGAAGAAAAGGGGCGATCCAGGGCAGTGTAGCAATTTTGGGAAATACTCCTTCGCTAAGGTGAAATACCTGGTCTCTGTCGCGTGGAACAGCTTCATATCGTTTGCCCTTGCCCTTCTGAACATCCGCCCATCTCCATTGGTCTTCATGGCGATCCCAGTCGCCAAGGAAAAGATCAAGCAATCGCGCGCGAAGAAAGAGGCTGCTGTCGAAACCGTTGTCATTATCCTCGACAAGTTCCTTGTACATTTTCCTGGAATTGTCGGATTCACCGAGAGGCTCCCTTTCCTCGAACAGGCAAACTGTGTTGGCAAAATCATTTTGAAAAATGCCGAGCCTGCTATCAGGAGCAACGAGACCAATTACAGGATTTGTATGCGGTACCCGGGCAGCATTGGCAATCACAGGAACTACCAAAGCGGAATACGGATGCTGAGCACTCATTGCATCGTTGATCACATCCTTTGCAAATGTTTCTCTCACCGCTTCGGGAAGGAGAACTTCTGGAAACTTGTTCACCGATCTCAGTACGTATTCCCGACCTTTCGAATCCGCCAGTCGCAATGATTTCGATTGATGCCCTCCTCCTCTTTGCAATGGCGTCAAACCGCCTTTTAGTTTCGAAATTCTAAGTACAGGTAAGGTGTCTGGCGTGGACCATTCCTTTCTATAATTCTCTCCGAATAATCTTCTATGCACCCGGCTCACGCTGTCGTATGACGTGTTTGCGGCAACCAGCACACTGTCGCCGGTTACCGCAGTGCTCATTAACTGCTTTTCCTTTTCCCTGAAATCGGTGTAAGGCTGCAGGTAGCTGAAGGCAGGCGACAACAAAGTATCCAGGTAATAAGATATTCTGATACGGTTGGCTGTTAATTGATCGATCGTAACAAAGCCCCCTCTCTTGTCCGCAAACCGGGAATACTTGCCTTTGCGGACATATGCATTCTTTGAGCCCGATCCACTGACCACCTGGATCTGCTTGTCGCTGATAAATTGTAAACCATGTTCATGGCCCGCTATATGCACCAGGTTGGGAAAGCCTTCAAAAACCTCATCTACCCGCCTGACCATTCCCCGGTACAACGGATGCCGAAGGTCCTCAGGACTGTTGAATATCTGTCTTAACAAGGGATAGAGCGAACCGATCACCGGCAACGGGATAAATAGATTGGGGTGTGCGTTAGTGAATGGGAAAATATGGTCCATCACCGAATAATATCCTGAATGATGACCATAGGATTGAAAAGGATGATGACCCGCGAGGAGAATTATCTTATAACGGTTCTTGTAAAACAGACCGTCCAGTTTTTCTATTACATCATCTTTTGTGGAACATTCGCAATCAGCATCAGGGTCTGTCTTGTTAAAGGGAAACAGCCACCACTCACTGTCATAGGCGATCATCACCACGCGGTCCGAGATCTTGATTTCGACAGGATCAGGACAACCATTAGGAGGCACGAATTTCAGCAGCGAATCATGCTGTTCTTCCACAAAGGCCCACTGCTTCTGAACTTTTTCGAGACCCTTGCGGCCCATCTTGTCCCAGTCGTGATTGCCCGGGATGAAATACACCGCGGCCCCCCGCGCCCGCATGGGCTCAAACTGCTTTCTCAGAATCTCTTTTGATGAAGCAGCGGATTTTTCAGTTAAGCCAAATCCACTCGGATAGATATTGTCACCGAGATAGGTCACTGTGGTCTTGCCCGGTATGATCATTCGCGATGCACCTGAAAGTACAGTCTGTTGTTGCCCATCAATTTCTCCCGCGTCTCCGATAAAGATCACCCTTGATTTTATAGAATCCTGTGAGAACGATTTGAAGTTTCCATTGACCATGCAAAGGATCGTGAGAATAAATGCTAATATGGTTCGATGGAAGTGGTTCATTTTATTTTGCCGGCCGATAATTGAATTTCAGAATATTGCCATTGCTGGTGGTACCCGCTTCATTACTGATATAGAGATTGTTTTTACTGTCGAACGCAATGCCCTCGGGCTGAACAAAAATTGATGGGTCGAGGGAATATACGTTTTTTATTGTCCAGTCTGCCGAGGCTCTTACCAGCATATTGTTGACCGACGACAGAACAAACCATTCATTGGTAGATTTGTTTTTTGTGATGGCTGACGGGCGAAAATTTACTTTCTTATTGTTTGTAATTTCCTGAATGGCATCCACATTCAGACTGAAGGGTTCCGAAGCAGACAATTGTCCATCCGCCGCTATAGACAAGGTGTATCCTGCACCCTCACCGACTTTTTTGCAATTTTTACAAAGAATATAAAGCTTGTTGTTGCTCTCATCTCCATACATTCCTTCATATTCGCCCTGGGGAACAAGGTCTTTAAATTCCTCCACCTGATCTTCAGCCTTCCTTGCGGATTTGTTGAGGGGAACCGAATAGATGGCGCCATTGCTTTTCAGGATGTACACGGTATTTCCAACGATGGCCAGGTCCTCATAATCTCCCTTCTTTCCAAATTTCGCTGTGGTGACGTTGTCGGATCCTGGTACCAAGCTGAACAGGATACCCTCCTCGTCCTGGATCGCGTAGATCGTGTCGCTGGATTGTCTGATGGCAATCCCTGAAATTTCTGCAAGGGCGTTGGACATGATAAATTTTTCAGGAGCACTCAGGTCGTATGGCAGGTCGACAGGCTTTTGCTGCTCGTTGGCGGAACAGGAGAACAGGAAAATGAGTACCAATGTGATAAGGTTAGTTTTCATGATATACTTTATGGTTGTGCGTAGGTGAGTGTATTTCGGGAGCAATAATCATAGATCGCTTCCTGTGAACGGAGGTGGTTTGGTTTATTGGTGATGGGAACATTCTGCAGTGATTCATTCAGCCATACAGCGGCAACATCATCCTGCAATTGCAAATTGATCATGTCCATCAGCTCTTTTTTTAATATCTGGTCGTAGACGGGAAAGCAGACTTCGATTCTCCTGTACACATTGCGATTCATCCAGTCTGATGATCCAAGGAACAGGAGATGTTCATTATTGTTATTGAATACAAAGATCCGACCATGTTCGAGATAACGATCTACGATTCTTTTGATGGTGATGTTCTCACTCATGCCCGGTATGCCGGGGATCAGACAGCAAACGCTGCGGACGATAAGACTGACCTTTACGCCTGCTGTACTCGCCTCATATAATTTGCTGATCAGGGTTCTTTCCTCGAGGTTGTTCAACTTTATGGTGATGCCCGAGGCCAGGCCCTTTTTTGCATTGGCGATCTCATTGCCGATCAGTTGCAGGAATCTTTCCTGGAGGTTAAACTGCGCTACCAGCAGATGGCGGAATGAGATCCGGTCGTTGTCGCCGGGCTTCTTTCTTCTCGCCAGAAATAAGAATACCAGTTCGAGTTCACGCAGTAGTCCCGCATGTGCAGTAAGCAGGATATGGTCGGTGTAAAATTTTGCCGTGCCCTCATTAAGGTTTCCCGTGGCAAGCAGGCCCAGATATACCTGCCTTGCTCCTTTCTTCTTCTTGACCAATGCGATTTTGGCATGCACCTTCAACTTTGGGATACTGTATATGATCCGGACTCCCGCTTCCTTCAGATTCTTTGCCCATTTGAGATTGTTAGCCTCATCAAATCGGGCTTTCAGTTCTATGAAGACGGTCACTTTTTTTCCATTGCCAGCGGCTGTGATCAGCGCCTGCGCAATCTGCGAGCCTTTGGCCACCCTATACATGGTCGTATATATTTCAGCAACCTCAGGGTCGATCGCCACCTCATTAAAAAACCTGAGTACAGTGTTATATGATTGATAGGGAGTGTGCACCCAGACGTCCTTTTCCTGAATTTCCGCACAAAGCGACTGCGCCTCATTGCGTACTCTGAAGGCAAGGGCGTTCCGATTCGGATAAAGAAGACTGCTATCATTTACCGGAAAACCCATCAGGTCTTTCATGTTGTGATAGGAGCCACCCTGTATTTTCCCTGAATTCGCCAGGCTGAATCTTGAAGCAAGTGATTGCACCAGTGTAAGCGGCATATCTGGCGGGTAGAGAAATCTGGTGGCCAGACCCATATCCCTTTTGCTGATTTGCTTTTCAATTTTCTCCGCTATGTTCCCTTCGTACTCATCATCGATGTCGAGTGCCGCATCACGCGTAATTTTAATGCTGTACGCTGAATTTATGGTGTAGCGAGGAAAAATATAGGGCAGACAGGCCTTGACGATATCATCGATGAAGAGGACAGATTGAATATTGTCGGACGTGATTGAATAAAAGCGGGAAACGGTGTCGGAAGGAATATTCAGTATCACCAGGTCTGTACTTCGGTCTTTCTCGAGCATGACCACAATGTAGATCCTGTTATTTGCCGGAAAAAATGACCTGTCCCTGGATAACCAGGTGATCTCGATCAGGCCCGCCAGGGATTCAAAAAAATAGTCCCTGGCTTTTTGAATGATGCCTGGTGGTATGGTTGTATTGTAGAGCAGGTCGATACCATTTCGGCGCAAATCTGGAATGATGTTCTCCGTGAGCAGCTTTCCAAACAGATCCTGCTGGCGACGGATGATCTCATTTGCCTCCTGATAATTATCGACTTCCGGATTCTCGCGAGTCCCTATGTTTTTTTCTGATAGTTGCAGTTTTTGCAATGCGAGGAGCACAGGAATCCTCACTCTGTAAAATTCATCAAGGTTTGAGGAGAATATCGAAAGAAACCTTATTCTTTCCAGCAGAGGAACCGCTTCGTCTGCGGCTTCAAGCAAAACCCTTTCGTTAAAATACAACCAGCTGATATCCCTGCTGAAAAACAAATGCTCATTCATAGCTTGATATAGTTAATTGGCAGGGCATCGCTTACTTACTGTATATAATCGAAACAACCGCGAACCACAGCACAGATATGATCAGGCCGTACATAAAAATATTGTATGACGCTCTGAGGTACCGGTATTTTCTGCCGAGCACCACCCCCTGGGCATAGACGTCTTTGATCAGGCTTCCATAAAGAAAGTCGCTGTCGCGCATCACCTTCCGCATACCGGCGCTGTAATCCTCAAGAGTCATGCGGTAGAAATTGCCAAAGAACAGCAGGTTTACTTTCTTGTCCTCGATATCCTGTTGCGTGAAGATCCCTTTGGGAATAGAAGGCCGGGTAGCAATGATGGCGATGACGATGGTCAGCACACTCACCCCCATGAGTGCAAAGGTTGGATAAGTCAGGAACTGACTGTCTTCGAGTCTTCGCAAGAGCAGGCTGATAATTGCCGAAAGGATGATGGAATTAACGGTTATGAGTATGTGCGCTTTGTTGTCGGCCATGTCACTCAATCTCTGGTTGTTGCCGGAGGTGATCCTGAACATAGTTTCAATTCCCCTTCCCGGATTGTTCTTTTCCCGGTTGGGGTTTATTCCTTGCTGTGGCGGGCTTCCGGCTTGTGCAGGCGGACTTGAAGCCAGATTTGCAGGCTGGGTGTGTAGTTTCCTTTTAAGTTTTTCGACGTTCTCCTGTTTCTTATCGTTCAGCAATAAGCGGCAGTAGTCGGTAAAATAATGATGTTGCTCCAGCAGGTTGAGCGTCTGTCTTCGCCATTCCTCTTTCGAAATATGTTTGTTTTGTGTGAATTCGATTTCCTTATGGAGCAATTTATTGTTCCTGCTGAACTCCTCTGTGCCGAAATGAGAGAGGTCGGCATCACAAACAATTTCTTCGAGGAGGCCGGAAGGATTCTGTGGCATTTTGGTAGCGAGTATACACCTGCCCACGCCAGCCTGGACGGCGGCGTCTACCTGCTTTTTTTCCATGAACTCCGTTGCCAGAACAACCCCCCTTTCCTCATGGTTGATAGCTGGGCCGTTGAAATACCCCGTATCATGAAACCAGGCCGCGATCACCACAACAAAGAAATCAATGTCGTTCAGCTGGTAATGATTGGCAATCTGAATTGCAGAACCGACAACCGACTTCGTGTGGTCAATCCCGTGATAGCTAAGGTTTTTACCCTTGTGTTGGTCCATAAAGTGACTCACAAACCTGCCTGCTTCTTCGATTAATTCCGAATAGTTCATTTGAATTCAGCTTTGGGTTAAGGTAGAGACGGCCTGCAATTTACTGAACTGGAAGTAATTAGTTAGTGTAGTGGATTTGTAACCAGCACAGAGACTCTGGTCAAAAGTTAAACCTTAAAGAGAAATAATTCATTCTCTCAGAGAAATATTGCCCGCTGGCAGTGCAGAAAACAAGCCTTTGTGGTAGCAGAGACACAAGATTTCGTTCGCGAATCGTCAACCTATCGGGGATCATTATTTGATCTGAATCAGCTTAAAAATAAGGCAAGAATTTAAGCGTTCTCAAATTGATGTTTGAGCATTATATTGAGCTCTTTCATAGGATAAGGTTTAATGATTCCCCGGGTGTCTACCCGGGGTTTCTCTTTTTTTTACCTGTTCGTCCATTCGATTTTCGCAAATAATTATTACTCGCTTCTCAAACTGCTCACTGGGTTTGTTAATGCTGCCTTGATGGCCTGGAAACTGATGGTAAAGAAAGCGATCAGCAAGGCCAGCACCGCAGCCAGGACAAACACCCAGGGGGAAATCTGAGTATGGTAGGCGAAGTCACTGAGCCAGCTGTTCATTGCCATCCAGGTTAGCGGGAATGCGATCAATGCGGATATACCAACCAGGATCAGGAAGTCCCTGGACACCAGACCAACAATGCTGAAAACCCCTGCTCCCAGTACCTTACGGACACCGATTTCCTTGATACGTTGGGTGATGGTGAAGGCCGACAGTCCAAACAAACCCATGCAGGCAATAAATATGGCGATACATGAGAAACTCATGAAGAGAACCTGTTGCTGGTGTTCGGCTTTATACAATTCGGCGAACCGCTGATCGAGGAAGCCGAATTCAAATGGAACATTGGGTAGAAATTTTTTCCAGGCAGCCGACACCTGGTTTATTGCAGTCTGCGCGTTGCCGGAGATCTTGACCGAGATCCGGTTGTAATTGTTCCGCTCTCTCGAATTACGAAGCACGATCGGAAGGATGCGCTGATGCAGGGATTCAAAATTGAAATCACGGATCACGCCGGTAATTTGTCCATTCCTGTCGCCGTACTGAAATTGTTTACCAAGGGCGGATTCAATTGAGGGCAGGCCAAGTATTTTTACTGCGGTTTCATTGATGATAAACGAATTGGTGTCGTTGCCATCATGGCCATTGAAATCCCTGCCTGCTATAAGGTCAACGCCGTAGGTCTTTAGAAATCCTTCGTCGGCCTCCACATACTTGATGTCGGCCTTGGAGGGAGTTAGTCCGTTTCCAAAACTGATCTGTGAACCGTTGGCATCAAGCAAGCGGCCGGAAGGGATGCGGCTTGACCTTGCGACACTCTTTATTGAACTTCCGCTCAGCAGTTCCTGTCTGAATGCGGGAAAGGATTCGTTCAAACCAGGATCTTCGTTGAGTACAAGGATCTGGTCTTTGTTGAATCCCAAAGCCCTGTTCTGAATGTACTGCACTTGTTGAAAAACAATGACTGTACTGATGATTAGAACAATTGACACGGAAAACTGGACAATAACCAGCGCCTTGCGCATCGAAACCGATCTGCCACCAGTCTTAATTATGCCTTTCAATACTTTAACCGGCTTGAAAGATGAGAGGAAGAGCGCAGGATAGATGCCGGAAAGCAGACCGATAAGAATGGGTATCAACAACACGGGTACCAACACACGTGCCTGCAGGAGCTGTTCGATGCCCAATTGTTTTTCGGCAATCGTGTTCAGCGACGGCAGGATGAGAGCCGCCAGGCCAAAAGAAATGATGGTGGCAAGCGCACAAATCAGGACGCTTTCAGTTAGAAATTGCGCGATCAGTTCCTGTTTGACAGCTCCGGATACCTTCCTTATCCCGATCTCTTTTGCGCGCAAAGCAGACCTCGCCGTAGCCAGGTTCATATAATTGATACAGGCGATCAGGAGGATGAAGGCTCCGATCAGGCCGAAAATATAGACCCTGCCGATGTCTCCGTTCTCTTCTATTTCCGAATCCTTATGTGAATAGAGATGAATGTCGGTAAGCTTGCGCAAAGAAAGGGAGGTCCAGGTCGAAGCTTTATTACTGCCGTCGGGTATATGTCGGTCGACAAAACCCGGAAACTGTGCTTCTAGGCGCTTTGGATTGTAATTCTCGGGAAGCAGGATATAATCATAGAACATGTTGTTTCCCCAGTTTGTTCTCAAATTCTCTTCACCATAAATAGCGCTGTCGCGCAATGTTGAAAAGGACATCATCATATCGGGATGCCAGTGTGCGGTGGATGGCAGGCGTTTATACACCCCTGTTACCTTCGCGGGAAATTGCTGGTTGACCTTGATCATTTTGTTAAGAGGGTCCTCTGTCCCAAAATATTTCTTCGCCGCCTCTTCGGTTAGCAGGATTGAATACGGTTCTGTTAATGCCGTGGCGGGGTTTCCTTTCAACAGGGTGAGGTCGAAAACCTTGAAGAGCTGGTCGTCGGCAAAATACATATTGCGTTCGGTGAATATCCGGTCATCGTATTGCAGGGTTGCTGTGCTACCAGGAAGTAAGCTGGTTATGGCTTTGATTTCTTTAAAGTCGTGCTTAAGCAGGGGCGCGGCAGGAGGAGCAATGGCCCCCAGTTCCAGGGAAATGCTTTTCTTAAAGGGGTTCAGAAAGGTGCGCTCCACCCTGTACACCTGTTCAGCATTTTTATTGTACTTGTCGTAGCTCAGTTCATCGAGGACGTAGACCAGGATCAACAGGCAGCAGGTGATGCCGATGGCAAGTCCGGCGAGGTTGATCAGCGACACCACAGGATTCTTCCGCATGCTGCGCCAGGCCATTTTTATGAAGTTTCTAAACATAGCAAAGGAACTTTGGCAAACAAGTGAGCAAGATCGTGGCCAGTTTTCTAAGTCGCTGAGAATAACATATCTAGCGGGCAAGGTAGGATTTCTGACTGTGCGTTTCCGGACGATTCCGTCGAACGCATGCTATTTTTGTGGGAAACCGGAGCCAGGTTCAAGCTGCGACACACCATTACAAGGATTGCCGTCCTGTTCGATAAGCCTGATGATCAGAATGACTCCTTAATCAACTCTCTGTTTAGGGCAGCTCCGGCTATCGACCCCATGCCTATCGCTGCAGCCAGAGATCGCATCGGCGAGCTATTGTCGCCCGCGGCGTATACTCCCGGGACAGTCGTCATCCCCAATTCATTTACCTGTATCAATCCTTTGGTATGGCCTTCGCTGTATATGGTGCAACCCAGGTTTTCCGGAATGGAACTATGTTGTACCGATTCAGCTCTTGCAAAAATTGCTTTCAAAGGGATCCTGGTTTGATCCTGAAATTCGACGTGCGTTAACAGTCCCGATTCATGTACAATTGCCGAGATCGGCGTTTCGACAATCTGAATATTGTGGGCATTGAGCCTGGTTCTTTGTTCCAAGCTAAAGCTGGATGTTCCGTTTGTGAATACACTAAGTTGCTGTGACCAGTGATGGATCAATCCTGCAAAATCAAAACCAATGTCGCCATTCGCAATGATCCCGAGAGGCTCATCCCGCACTTCGTAGCCATGACAATAGGGACAGTGTAATACTGAGATGCCCCAGCATTCCGCGAAACCAGGTATGGGCAATGGTATATCGCGGACCCCGGTTGCCAGCAGGATTTTTGAAGCCTGGTATTCATCTCCGTCTTCGGTAACAACTCTAAATTTTCCACTTTCACCCGTTATGTTTACCACATTGCCGGCCACCAATTTAACCGTCGGATAATGTAATACCTGTTCCAGCGCTTTCTTTGTGATCGCAGATGGTGCTTCGCCATCGTGACCGATGAGGTTATGGGCCTGAGGTGTTTGCGCATTGCAGGGTTTTCCGCTGTCAATGATCAGCACGTTACGCCGCGAACGACCAAGAGCCATAGCGGAAGAAAGACCGGCAAAACTGCCACCAACTATAACAATATCAACCTGCGTATTTTTTTTCATGGCCCGAAGGTATCTTAAAATTATGATATGCAACAATGTTGCATATTGTGGCAGTTGATTTGGTCGCCAAGCCCTTTAGATCCAAGTGTCCTTTTTGCGCCTTAGCGTGAAATCTTTGCGTGAAATCTTGGCGGCGTGAAATCTTTGCAAGTAAACCTTGTGGGTGTAAGTGCATAAATTGCAGATTCTTTATGTTCAACACGATTGCTATGACATTGAAACAGGGTCTTCAATTATTATTCTCCATTGTTATCGTTTCTTACGCCGTACCGGCAACAGCGCAGAACAACGCGACTTCTTCCATTGAATCCTGGATAACAAATGCAGACCGGTCTGCTTTGTTTATAAAGCAGCCCACCCCAATTGTTTTTCAACGACAGACCAAGGGTCGTGGATTACCAATTATTATTGATGATCACCAGAAATTCCAAACTGTCGACGGCTTTGGCTTCGCGCTCACCTGGGGCAGCACACTTCACCTGCACAATATGAGTGCCGGCGCGCGGAAAGCAGTGTTGAATGAAATTTTTTCTGTCGACACAGGTGCCGGAGTAAGCTACCTGCGCCTGACAATCGGCGCTTCCGACCTCAACAGTTTTGTTTATTCCTATGACGACCTGCCCGCCGGTCAGACAGATCCCGAACTGAAGAAATTCAACCTGGGTCATGACTATGATCATGTTATCCCTGTTCTGAAAGAAATTCTATCCATCAATCCGCAGATAAAATTGATGGCCTCTCCCTGGTCGGCTCCCGCGTGGATGAAAACAAATAACAATGTTCGCAACGGTTCGCTGAAGCCGGAATACTACAATACTTATGCGCAGTACTTTGTGAAGTACATCCAGGCCATGAAAAAAGAGGGGATAACGATTGACGCGATCACTATTCAGAACGAGCCGCTCAATGCAAAGAACACTCCGAGCATGCCGATGCGTGACCAGGATCAGGCGACCTTTATCAAACAGGGACTGGGCCCGGCCTTCAAGACGGCAGGCATCAAAACGAAGATCATTTTGTTCGACCATAATCTGGACCGGCCGGACTACCCTTTGTCCATCATGAACGACCCGGAAATTTCCGACTATGTTGATGGTTCAGCCTTTCATCACTATGGCGGAGAGATCAGTACTATGTCTCTTGTGCATCTTGCCCGTCCGGACAAGAATCTTTATTTCACGGAGCAGATGGTAGTAGAAGACCCGGCAAGCACAACCATAAACATTGCCACGCAGGTGAAGCGGCTTGTAATCGGCACGATGCGCAACTGGAGCAGGAACCTGATCCTTTGGAACCTTGCGGCGGACAAGCTTAATGATCCGCATACCGACAATGGCGGATGTTCTATGTGCCAGGGAGCGATCACAATCGACAAAGACGAGGTAAAAAGGAACATTGCATACTACACTATTGCGCATGCCTCGAAATTTGTGCGCCCCGGCTCTGTTCGCATTTCATCCACTTCACCAACAGACAAGGCCGTATCACTCACCAATGATGAAGAAAGACCCGAGGTTGCGCGGGCCACGGTTATAGAGAATAGCAATGTAATGCCTAATGTTGCGTTCAGGACACCCGACGGCAAAATTGTACTGATCGTGGCAAATGATACCCCGGGCACCTCATCGGTAAAAATCCAGTATAAGGGAATGTTTGCCAGCCTGCCACTGAATCCCGGCGCTGTGGGTAGCTTTGTGTGGAAGGAGTAGATGATGGCAGACGGTTTTCCAATCTTACCAGATATAGCATTTAAGTCAGTGCATCCTAATGATGATGTGAATCATGTGTCTATGGCCGTTATACACCGGACTTAGATAAAGCTTCATAGTCTCCGGGCAATCGCCTTGGACTCTTTTTTCAGGATTAAAATTTGTGATCAGGATCAACATATTGCATCTTTTCGTAATGATTTTGTTAGCCTGATGCTGGTTCCGGGGACTTCCTCTCTCAATAGATTTTCGCCAGATAGCCCACTATTTATACCTGGTTTGAAATGATTTTAATGTCAGATAAGGCTTAAAAGCCTACTTTACATTTCGACCCCCTCTCCACATCCCTTTACTATGAGCAAAACCAAAAAATCCGACGAACTAACCATCGCAACTAAGGAGCTTGCGGTTCAAAACGTTGAGAAGAAGAAGAGAGCTGCGGAATTACTCATTGCCAATAAAGAGCTAGTTTATCAAACAAAAGAAAAGGGCAAAAGAGCTGCCGAATTAATTATTGCTGACAAGGAGCTTGTCTATCAAACAAAAGAAAAAGACAAGCGTGCGGCAGAATTAGCGATTGCCAATATTGAGCTGAACTATCAGAATGAAGAGAAGGAGAAGCGCGCAGCAGAATTAATCATCGCCAATAACGAACTTCTTTTTCAAAACAAGGAAAAAGAAAGCCGGGCAGCCGAATTGATCATTGCCAATAAGGAACTACTGTTCCAGAACAAGGAAAAGGAGCGCAAGGCCGCGGAATTAAATGTTGCCAACAAAGAACTGGCCTTTCAAAACAGGGAAAAAGAACGTCGAGCAGCCGAACTGATCATTGCCAATAAGGAACTTGTGTTTCAGAACAAGGAAAAGGAGCGCAGGGCTGCAGAATTAATTGTTGCCAATAAAGAGCTCGCCTTCCAGAATAAGGAAAAGGAAAAGCGGGCTGCAGAATTAATCATCGCAAACGAAGAACTCATCTACCAGAATAAAGAGAAGGAAAAGCGAGCCGCCGAACTAATAATAGCCAACACTGAATTAAAGAAGGCCGAACATCTGATCGTTGAACTAAACATTGGTTTAGAGCAGAAGATCGTTGAACGCACCGCACAATTGGAAGCCGCCAACAAAGAACTCGAATCCTTCTCTTATTCCGTTTCTCATGATCTTCGCGCCCCTCTGCGGTCCATAAATGGATTCACGCAAATATTAATGGAAGATCACCTGGAAAATGTAAACGATGATGCAAAAATGGTAATGGAAGAAATCATTGCCGGATCAAAAAAAATGAGTGAATTGATCGACAACCTGCTTGAATTCTCTCGTGTTGGAAAGCAGCAGGTCACCATGGAAAATGTTGACATACAAAACCTGGTGGTGTCCATCATTCATGAACTCAGGCAGGCAGACGTCACACGTCAGATCTCGATTACGCTAAACAAACTCCACAACATAAAAGGAGATAAGAATATGCTTGCCCAGGTGTTTATCAACCTGATCTCAAATGCTTTCAAATACACCGGGAAAAAAGAGAACGCCAAGGTGAGTATTGGTTCTTATGTTCAAGACCGGCACTGCGTTTATTATATAAAGGACAATGGTGCGGGATTCGACATGAGCTATTATGATAAATTGTTTGGTGTCTTCCAGCGATTGCACAGCACCAGTGAATTTGAAGGTACGGGAGTAGGATTGGCCATCATACAGAAAATCGTGTTGAAGCATGGCGGCAAAGTATGGGCAGAAGGATCGGTGGACAATGGAGCTTCCTTTTATATTTCGCTACCCAATGATTAATTCAAAACCGTCAACGTATACCTATGTTTAACGATACAATTGAAGTGCTGCTGGTGGAAGACAATAAATCGGATGCGAAGCTGACAATCCGAACACTGGAGAAGTACAATATGGCAAACAACCTGGTTCACGTCATTGACGGAGCACAGGCGCTCGATTTTATTTTCGCCAGAGGAGAATTTGAAGGCAGAAATATGGCAAACAAGCCGAAAATGATATTACTCGACATGAAAATGCCAAAGGTCAGCGGCCTGGAAGTGCTGGACATTATTAAAGGTGATGAGCGAACCAAGAGTATCCCCGTCGTTATGTTTACCTCGTCGAAGGAAGAAAAGGATATCGTAGATAGTCACAAACTGGGGGTAAACAGTTATGTGGTAAAACCCGTAGTATTTGCAGATTTTTCGAAGACGATTGGAGATCTCGCCTCTTATTGGCTTGTGATAAACAATATTCCTCATTGATGCAGCTTAAGAAACTCAATATTCTTCATTTAGAAGATTCAGCAAGCGATGCTAAATTGGTCAGTCACATCCTTAAGCAAGCAAATCTGAACTTCGAGATGTTGGTGGTGGATTCAAAATCCGGGTTTGTTAAAGCTTTAGCAGACTATTCTCCTGACCTGATTCTGGCAGATCATGATCTTCCTTCTTTCAATTCGCATGAGGCGCTGGACCTCTTCCGGGACACTGGATTAAAGATCCCCTTCATCCTGATAACAGGAAATGTATCTGAACAGTTTTCCGTAGACCTGATCAAGCGCGGTGCCCATGACTACATTTTGAAGGATAGGCTACAACGGCTTCCATCTTCGATAATGAACCTGCTGGAAAAATTCCGTGTGGAAAAGGAGAGGCTGATGGTTGTAGACTCGCTCATTCAAAATGAAAAACGTTACAGGGAACTTATTGAAAATATGAATGATGCGATCGTTTTGATCGGAAGACGTTTGGAATTTGTGTATCAAAGCCCATCGGTATATCGCCTCACGGGATATTTAATGCAAGATCGACTTGGGAAGAAAGTATTCGACTTTATTCATCCGGATGACCTTCAGGAAGGTATGGAACTTTTTAAACTGGTATCAGCGACGCCGGGAATATCTCATCATTTCCAGTACCGGATCTCACATAAAAAAGGACATTATATCTGGATCGAAGGAACGCTTACCAATTTGCTGGAGGAAAAAAGTGTTCAAGCCATTGTTGTTAATTATCGAGACGTCACTGAAAGAAAGAGATCGGAAGAGGCATTGAGTAAAAGTGAATTTCGGTACCGGCAGATTGTGGAGACCGCCCAGGAGGGGATTTGGTTGATTGATGAAAATAATATTACCACTTTCGTGAATAAAAAACTATGTGATATCCTTGGCTATTCCCAGGAGGAGATGGTGGGCAAAGAAAACTTTTATTTTCTGGACGAAGTCGGCGTTAAGAATTCGACTAAATCACTAGAAAGGCGGAGGAAAGGCATAGATGAAAATGTCATTCTGCAGTTTACCACGAAGTCAGGTAGGCTTATTTGGGCCAAAGTGTCCGCGAATCCCGTATTCGATAATGAGAAAAACTATCGCGGTGCCCTTGCAATGGTATCCGACATTACTGAAAAGAAGAGTCTGGAAACTTTGTTGGATAAGACAAATAAATTGGCGCGCATTGGTAACTGGGAGGTCAACCTGATCGACAATTCCATTTATTGGTCACCCCAAATCAGAATGATACACGAAGTGGATGAGGAATTCACTCCCGATCTTCAAACGGCAATCAACTATTATAAAGCGGGCGAGAGCAGAAAAGCGATTACACGTGTGCTCCAGCGGGCCATTGAGAGCGGAGTTCCGTGGGACCTGGAACTTCAAATCGTCACTGCTAAGAAAAATGAGCGTTGGATGAGAGTCATTGGGGAAGCGGAGTTCATCGAAGGTAAATGTGTCAGAGTTTATGGTAGTTTCCAGGATATCGACACTAATAAATCGGCCGAGATAGAAGCTTTAAAAGTATACCAGGAGAAAAATATTATCCTGGAAAGCATCAGTGATGCTTTTTTTGCTGTGGATAAAAACTGGTTCGTCACATACTGGAATAAAGAAGCCGAAAGAATTCTCAAGCGGCCAAAAGAGGAAATATTGGGTAATAATCTGTGGGCGGTTTACGACGATGCACTTAATTCCGATTCTTTTAAGTATTACCATAAGGCGGTTCATGACAATGCCGCGCAGCATTTCGAAACCTTTTATGAACCCCTGAATCAATCTTTTGAAGTCAGCGCATATCCTTCTTCTACCGGACTGTCAGTCTATTTTAAAGACATCACCGAGAAGAAAGCCCTGGAACAGGAACTGCAAAAGGAGCAAATGAATACCCAAAAGGAGATTACCAAGGCCGTAGTTTTTGCGCAGGAAAAGGAACGCATAGTAATTGGGGAAGAATTGCATGACAATGTAAATCAACTTCTGGCCGCTGCCCAACTCTACCTTGATCATAGTCTCGCGAACGGCCGCGATCCGGAATTTATCGTCAAGGCACAGCAATACATTGCAACTTCAATGGACGAGATTCGAAAGTTGTCACACGCCCTTGTTGGGCCGGCCGATAATAAAATGATGGGACTGGTTGATGCTCTTAGAGAATTCATTAAAGATTTAGAAAGCCTGAAACTTATCAAGATCAAATTCAGGCATTCTACTTTCCCGGAAAAAAAGACGGAAGCCGGTCTAAAGACGGTCATCTACCGGATTATTCAGGAACAGATGAATAACATCTTAAAACACTCCGGAGCCACAGAGGTGGAGATTGTTTTACGAAAAGTAAAGGCCGGACTGAACCTGGTTATTCAGGACAATGGCAATGGTTTCGACGCTGGCATACACGGCGACGGTATCGGCCTAATGAATATAAACAATCGGGCCTCGCTTTATAATGGCGTGGTTAACATTAACTCCTCGCCAGGATCAGGTTGTAAAATGGAAATTGCCTTCGGATAACTTCTGCGTCCTTTGGTTTAGTCTTCACTTCTGCCTGTAATTCCTCCGAACCGTCGCCAAATCAAAGCCGAATATTCAACCGAACCGTGCAAATCCTTTACGAAAATAAAGGCTCTCCAGACAAGGCATTCGTGGCAATTTTCCAATTTGGTTATTGAGTCTTTCGTGCAATGTCATCATGAGGCTTTTTTGAGTGATTAGCTTGCCAGGAGCGATATCTTTCGGGAAGACAATGCGCGCAGGGTCTGTATCCGGCCTGAATGGCTTCTAATTTGGTTTTGAAAAACACCCGGTTTTCAACTTTCATTCTCTTGCCCGAGGCGCAGCCAAGCATACCATAGATCTTTTCCCTGCTGTTGCCGGCTAATTTCACTTCGGCGGTATTGATCAGCAGACGCAACTGGCGACTGCGACTAAATGCAGTCTTTCCAAGGGAGAGATGCGGTATCATGATCCAAAACTAGACCCTTAACAACAAACTGGAAACCCGGTTCTTGCTTATTTCTTTTTCTCCCGGATGGCCTTGAATTCGGAACCCTCGTTCCACTTTGGCCAGGTGGTTTCATTGCCGAGTTTGAGGCCGATATTGTAAAGCAGCGTCATGTCTTCAAGCCCGCCGTCAAAGGTCCAGGTGCTGTCGAACTCATCGGAGGGCTGGTGATAGTGCAATTCACCATATATAGCGCCGATTTTCTTCCCGTACTCCTTACCCTTGCCAACCACATCATCACCGCTGCCCATGCTTAATGAGGGTACGCCGCGTTTCGCAAAGCTGAAATGATCCGACCGGAAATAGCCGCCACCCTCGGAGTGCGAATCAGGGGCTATGTAACGGCCTTGTCTATGCGCAGCCGAGTCCACGTAATCTTCCAGTGTATTTTGCCCTCGCCCTGAGATCACTACGTCTTTGGTTCGTTCCCCCGAGTTCATTACATCCATATTCAGGTTGGCCACTGTTTTCTCCAGGGGATACACCGGGTGCTGCGAATAATAATCGGAGCCCAGCAGACCCTGTTCCTCTGCTGTAACCGCAAGGAAGAGGATACTGCGCTCAGGTTTTGTATCCAGGTGAGCGAAGGCCCTTGCCATTTCCAATAGGGCCGCGGTACCACTGGCATTATCCATTGCGCCGTTGTATATCGTATCACCTGTGGAGTCCGCGGAGCCGACGCCAAAATGGTCCCAATGCGCGGTGTAAATGATGTATTCATCGGGGTGTTTGGTTCCGACGAGTTTAGCAATCACATTTTGCGAGTTTTGGAATCTTGCCTGTATTTTAACCGAGGTAGTGAGTCGTTCATTGAGTGAGACAGCCCGGAACCCATGCTTGTTCGCACTTGCCAGCAGGCTGGTATCCTTACCCGCCCCTGCCAGGATTTTTTTTGCCGCGGAGCCTGTAACCCATCCTTTCAGAGGCACATTGTAAGAAGGGGACTGCCTGCTGTCCATGTAAAGATTTGAAGACCCCCAGGAGTTCTGAACAACGCTGAAGGGATAGGAAGCGGCGGCAGTATTGTGGATGATGAGACATCCTTTTGCGCCCTGGCGGGCGGCCTCCTCGTATTTGTAGGTCCACCGGCCATAGTAGGTCATTGCCTTTCCTTTGAAGAGACTGGAGTCGGTAGTGCCAAAGCCCGGGTCATTTACCATCACCAGCACGATCTTACCCTTTACATCGATTCCCGCATAGTCGTTCCAGTTATACTCTGGCGCTACCACACCATAACCGGCGAAGATCAGTTCATCATTATCCCACCGAACTATCGAATCAGTGTTCTGCGTGGTTAACACATAGTCCTGCCTGCTCTTCAGTTTAAAATTTCCTCTGGGTGCGGAAATAATTAATTCCGGAGCCGGATTGGGTGTGATCTCAACGAGAGGAACCTCCTGGACGAAGCTGTTGCCGTTACCTGGTTCAAGCCCGAAACTTTGAAACTTGTTGGTCAGGAAGGAGACAGTAAGGTCTTCACCCTTCGTAAACGGTTTACGTCCCTGGAAGGAATCGGAGGCAAGGATCTGAATATCTTCCAGCAGGCTATCCCTTGAGAACGAAACCGCCGCATCTGCATCGGATTTGTTATTGTTTTGCTGGCAGGCCGACAAAAGGGCCAGTATGATTGTGAAGGCGGTAAGTCTTTTCATGATTTCAAAGATAAGGGCTGGGATGATCGCCGCTGTGCGCTAGCTCTGGAACCGACAAATTCTGTACATTCATAGTTGCAAGCGAATGCCCTTGAAACGGAAAAAAATCCGCTGCAATTCTAAACGTGAGCCGCCATATTTCAAGAAACCAGTTTCTCCGGTACACTGCGTCTGCCGGTGCCGCCAGCTTATTATCTTCCATCGAAAGCTTTGCCCTTCCTTCTGATGAAAAACAATTGCGCGTAGCAATCATCGGATGTGGCAGCGTAAGCAACAGGTATATTCCCCATCTGCAAACATCAAAGCTGATCAGGATCGTAAGTCTTTGCGACATCAAGCCGGACAGGGCTGTTGAACAGAATACAAAATACAAGGTCAAGGCAAAGACCTATCCCAATATCGAAGCCCTGCTTGGAGGAGAGCCTTTCGACATGATGATCACACTCACCGACATGCAGGCACATGGAATGCTGAACAAGAAAGCCCTGGAGGCGGGCAAAAATGTATGGAGCGAGAAGCCGTTGGCAAATAGTTATGCGGAAGGCAAGGCACTGGTGGACCTGGCGAAACAAAAGAAATTGAGGATCTGGGGAGCTCCTGCAGTGGTCAACAGTCCGCAGTTTGCTTTCATGAGCAAATCCATTCAGGATGGAAAGCTCGGCATCCTTTCCAGCGCACACGGGCAATATGGCCATACCGGCCCAACCTGGTCGGCATTTTTCTATGAAGAGGGAGGTGGCAGTATGCCAGATCTCGGCGTTTACAATATCGCAACCCTTACCGGGTTGCTGGGACCCGCCCGGGCTATAATGGGTATGACCTCGGTGGTCAAGCCCGAACGCAAGGTTGACGACAAAGGCACGGTAAAAGTAGTTGCGGAAGACAACGCACACATATTGATGCAACACGATAAGGGGGTTATCTCACACGTGATGTGCGGCTTCAACTTTTTTGATCCGCACGGACACGAAGCCGGCACACAGTCACTGCATTCGATCCAGATCTTCGGCGACAGCGGCAACCTGCGGCTGATCGGGTACGACTGGGAAACCAATGGGGTAATTCTTGACAACTCAAACACCGAACCTGCTAAACTCTATCAAAAGGATTCAGAAGGATATGTGTGGCAGGAAGGGGCAACCAAGGTTGGGGAGTCGCTGGTTAAGGGCATTGAGCCCAGAATCAATGTGGAGCACGCGCTGCATGTTCTGGAAATCATGGAAGCGACCAGGAAATCCCAATCCACCGGCCAAAGGATCGATCTTGTCAGCAAGTTCACCTGGCCCATGGTTTAGAGAGTAATTTTCATTCAATTCATGCGATGAAAATTCTTATTGAGCATCCTGGTCGAGCGCAGACCAGAATGGACCGACATTATGGTCAGGGCTGTTTTCCCACTACGGGCATCTCAATAAAGGATGCATTTTCTCCATTACAATGGATGGTCTGCGTTGCCTTGATATAATCGTCTTCCTTTGCATCGAAAATATTCGGAACAAATTTTTGCGGGTTACGATCGATCACGGGAAACCAACTGCTCTGCACCTGGATCATGATCCGGTGGCCGGGAAGAAATACATGATCGATCTGATGTAAGTCGATCACGACCTCATCTGCTTTGCCGGGAACCAGGGGCAGGGGATGCTCAAAACTCTTGCGGTATCTGGCCCGAAATACTTCCATCGCCACGGGAAACTGGTAGCCATCCATTGTGGCATTCCTTCCACTGTCCGGGTATACATCGATAAGCTTCACAACAAAATCTGCATCGGTACCCGTTGTGCTGACAAAGAGATGCGCTTTCACATTACCCGTAACCGTAACCGGTTCTTTGAGCTGGTCGGAAGGAAAACTCAGTACGTCCGGTCTTGACACAACAAAACGCTGGTCTTCCACCTGCCAGGTTCGCCAGCGGCTACCCCGACTATAGGTGGGTTCGATTGGCCGGGTGCGGTAGGGAACCGGATTTGCCGGATCACTAACATAACTCACCGATGAATCCCCGTCAACAGCTTTGATGAAGGCGCAGGTTTTGTCGGCTTGTAAAAAGAGTTTGGATTGTTGTGCATTACCGGGTGGCCAGGCATCATAAGATTTCCATTCGTTGCTGCCAGTCTGAAAGCAGGTCGACTCGGCAAATTTTCCGTCGCCTATTCCCTTGAGCCAATAGTCGAACCATTGCTTTTGCAATTGCTGAAAGTAAATGGAGGTCTTGCTTTTGAATGATATGGATCCGAGGCTGTCACCCGAAGATCCGGCCCATCCGCCATGAAACCAGGGGCCGAGCACAAGATAATTCCGGCTGGAACTGTCTTTTCTCTCGAGGTGTTCATACATGATCTGCGGACCATTGAGATCTTCCTGGTCATAATAACCGCCTACGTGCATTACTGGAATCTGGGGATAGCTTATCTGAGAAAGCATAGAAGCCTGCTGCCAGAATTCATCGTAGTTCGGGTGGTTCACGAAGCTGTTCCAGGCAGGGATACGCGCATGGTAATATTTGCTGTTTACGTTTTTGAGAGAACCGAGTTTCAGGTACCAGTTGTAAAGATCCTTTTCCTTAAAAGGAAAACTGCTGTTGCTGTTTTTTTCATTCTCCACCATGTAACTATATTCAAAACCATAGCTCAAACGAAATGCACCGTTGTGGTGAAAGTCGTCACCAAGAAACATGTCGGATGGAGAAGCCTGGGGAGAGCTGGCTTTTAGTGCGGGATGAGGATCGCTGATGGCGTCCAGTGCGGTATAGCCAAGATATGAAATTCCGAATATGCCCACCTTACCGTTGTTGGCTGGCAGGTTTTTGACCATCCAGTCGGTCGCATCCCAGGCGTCCGTGCTCTCATCAGTTTTGTTCTTATCTCGCAGATGGTAAAGTGGTCGGTTCATTTCGAATTTGCCCTCGCTCTTGAACTTGCCCCGGATGTCCTGAAACACGAAGATGTATCCTCCCGAGGCCATGGCAGCTAGATAGGGGTCCTTCAACACATCATAATCGTCACCTCTGTCGGAGCCATATGGGGTGCGTTGGATCAGGATCGGGAATGATCCCTTTGCGTCTGCCGGTGTATACACAACCGTATACAGCTTGACGCCGTCCCTTGCTTCGATTTTGTAATTCTTCCTGGTGTAGGATTTTACAGTTGGCTGCTGCGCAAATGAATTGTTGACGAGAACGATAAAGACGATGAGGAAGCAATATTTTCTCATTGCCTAAAGATATTTCAAAAAAGGGATCAGACTGCAACAGGCAGTTTGATCCCCTTAAGGCAATATCCCGATCCTACATCCTGATCAGAAAGAAAATTTCTCCGGGATGTATTTGAGAATGCAAATGTTGATTTTTACATCGCGCTTAAATTGTTTAACCTCAAATGATTTTATTTTTTGGTTTTCTTTTTTGGCACCGCTGACGCAGCCGGGGACTTGGCATTTTTTGCCTTGAACTCGTTTAATGCATCCGCTAATTGCTGTAATTCGGCATCCAGTCCTGGGGCAAATTCTTCGGGGCGCTCAGGTGCCTGAGGAATTGGATAGCTTTGCTTTGGCTCCTTCAGGGTCACCAGTTCCGAGCCATCATTAAGTGGCGCAGAGCCACTAAATATTTTATCCATCATAGAACCGTCGAGTCGAAACGTGTATTGCTCACGATGAATACCGTAGTCAAGTAACTTTTTAACTTCGGGGAATTGGGAAGAATCGAATTTGGGAATTGGTAGTACTTTTCCCCAATCCACACCAAGAGTTTCCAATGCCTTCGCAAAGGCGGCCTGGTGTGCCTCGTCCCTCACAATCAGAAAAGAAACTGTAGCCCTTAAGGTTTTGTTTGAAGACATCTGATATATCCTGCATTTTTGAAGTCGGCCGGTAGCCTCCAGTACCAGGTTGTCCATAAGGTTCAAAACCAGGTTGCCATGGTCGTGAACATAGGACCCGCTCCATGGATTGCCCGCTGCATCCACTGGCATGGATCCCTGAGCACCAACGATAAAATGATGCGGATTCTTTTGCTCCTTGGCCATGTTCATTGTGGGTTTTCCGCCCTTGCCTGGCACGTCGAACTTGCTTCCATTATAACCTGGGGCACCGTCCAGCAACGTGCTGATGGTTTTGGAGATAAGCTCAACATGGCTTATTTCCTCTATTCCTACTCCCTGGATAAGATCGAGATAGGGTTTGCCATCTCCGCGGAAATTGAAACTCTGAAACAGGTACTGCATCATTGTGCGCATTTCTCCGAACTGCCCTCCAAGGCCCTCCTGGAGGGCATTAGCCGCCGAGGGGTCGGGCTGATCAGGCACGATGGGATTAATTAAAGATTGGACATGGTAGAACATATAAAATTATTTTTTTTAGATGTGACGATATCATCAGGCATTTCAATACTTATGCCACCTGAAACAGAACAGAAACAGAAACAGGAACAGGAACAGGAACAGAAACAGAAACAGGAACAGGAACAGAGCGGAGAGCGCTCTTCGCTCTTCGGTTTCCGCTCTCCGCTCTTCGCTCTGATTAATTATATTCGGTAAATATTCCCAACAGTATGCTTCGCTTTACTTTTTTACTTAGTCTCGCCTTTTTTCAATGCGTCACGCTGCTTAGCCAGGATCGGCTGTCCGGTAAATCGTTTACCAGCCGTTCCGAGGTGCTCGCCAGGAATGGCATGGTGGCAACAAATCATCCATTGGCCACACAAATTGCGCTTGATATCCTGAAACAGGGAGGTTCTGCGGTGGATGCAGCCATCGCGGCGAACGCCTTCCTTGGGCTGGCCGATCCGGGTATGTGTGGAATCGGAGGTGATTTATTTGCAATCGTTTGGGACGCGGGTTCAAAGAAGTTATATGGACTTAATGGTAGCGGCAGGTCACCAAAAAATCAAACGATGGCGTTGCTGAAACAAAAGGGTATCAGCGAGATTCCCCCCACGGGCGCTTTGTCGATAACAGTTCCTGGCTGCGTTGACGGATGGTTTGCGTTACACAAACGCTTTGGGAAAGTACCGATGGATAAGTTGCTGTCTCCAACGGTCAGGTACGCAAGAGAGGGAATTCCTATCACGCAGGAAACTTCCGATTTTATGGAAGAGCATTTTCGTGATATGGTGAAGTTTGACGAGACGGGAAAGCATCCTTCGTTTGAGAAACTCTTTATGGCCAATGGAAGGTTCCCACGCAAAGGGGAGATCTTCAAAAACGAGGAACTGGCGTCATCTCTTGAAACCATTGCACAGGGGGGAAGAGACGGATACTACAAGGGCCGGATTGCGAAAGCGATTGCATCGCATATTCAGAAGGAAGGTGGCTTTCTAACCGTCGACGACCTGGCAACACACACGTCTCAATGGGTGGAACCGATCTCAACTAATTACCGCGGTTACGACGTATGGGAAATGCCACCAAATGGTCAGGGATTTGCCGTTCTGCAAATGCTTAATATTCTTGAAGGATACGATATCAGGTCATTCGGATTTGGAAGCGCCCGCCATATTCATTACCTCGTTGAAGCCAAAAAAATTGCTTATCAGGATCTGGCCACTTATTGCGGTGATCCGGACTTTAACAAAATTCCTATCGATAGTCTGTGCAGTAAACGATATGCTGATGAAAAGAGAAAACTCATCAGGCCGGATAAGGCCGGTCCGGTGACTCGCACGGTTTCATCGGGCAATCATACGATCTACCTGACTGTTGCTGACAAGGACGGCAACATGGTGTCCTTTATTCAAAGTAATTCCGGCATATTTGGTTCTATGGAAGCTCCTGCCGGATTGGGCTTTGTTCTGCAGAACAGAGCGGCGTTTAAATTTGACCAGGGGCATATCAATGGATATGCACCTGGCAAGAGGCCTTTCCATACCATCATACCGGCATTTGTTACCAAAGATGGCAAACCCTTCCTCAGTTTCGGACTTATGGGAGGGTCCATGCAGCCTCAGGGTCATGCACAAATGATCCTGAACATCATTGATTTTGGCATGAATCTTCAGGAAGCGGGTGATGCGCCTCGTATCTCACACCGGGGTGGGAATGATGGAACTGCTAATAGTGTGGGTGACGTCAACCTTGAATCCGGATTTTCCTACGAGTCAGTACGGGAATTGCTAAAGTTCGGCCATAAGGTTGGTTATGGATACGGTGTATTCGGCGGCTACCAGGCGATTATGCTGAAAGACGGCATTTATTATGGGGCCTCAGATTCGCGAAAAGATGGCCAGGCTGCGGGATATTGATTATTCAGGAATTTTGAGATTCGGAGCTGAGTCCAGCCAGACCACCTTTTGTTCCGATTGGTGATCCTGTCCGAGAATATCCTTATAAAGAGAGGGGCGCCTGGCTTTTATATACCTGTTGCCTCCCGCGCGAACAATGTTTTCGGCGATCAAAGTGCCCGTAACAACATCATCGCTCAATGCCCTGCATTCTGCAATAATGTCGCCAAATGGATCAATGATCATGGAGCATCCATTTTTTAACTGATCATCATCCATTCCGATCGCGTTCGAAAAAATTACGTAAACGGCGTTGTCGTATGCTCTCGCCGGGAGCCATTTCATCAACCAGGCCCTTCCCTTCAGACCATCAAATTCTACTCGCAAAGACGTGGGATCTTTTTCCCGGTTATACCACAACTCAGGATTTACAAAGCCCGCCCCCGGCCTGGTGGAAGGAGTACACATCGTAACATGCGGCATAAAAATGACCTGAGCACCCAGGAGTGTCGTGGCCCTGACATTCTCAATGATATTATTATCATAGCAGATCAGGATTCCGCATTTCCATCCATAGAGGTCAAACACGCAATACTGATCGCCAGGGGTTAAATGAGGATTGATAAATGGATGCAGCTTCCTGAACTTCGCAATCACCCCGGTTTTATCTACACACACATATGGTTTGTAAAGGTTGTTTT
Source organism: uncultured Chitinophagaceae bacterium (assembly GCA_963808065.1). Classification (GTDB taxonomy): domain Bacteria; phylum Bacteroidota; class Bacteroidia; order Chitinophagales; family Chitinophagaceae; genus Flavitalea. Next base: position 306,415 of record CAWEEK010000001.1, on the reverse strand, counting down.
TCTCGTCCTTTTCAAAGAGGCCTGCCAGCACAGCAATATCATGTCTGGCGGCTATTTCTCTGAGCCGTTGAATACTCGGCCCTGAGGGTATCGGTTCAGCAAGCTCAAGCATTTGTTCTTTCGACAAATTCCTGGCGAAGGTGTACCCCGTAACAGAACATTCATGAAAAGCCACCGCCCGCGAACCCTGGAGAGCCGCTTCCCCACAGAGTCTGTCAATTACAGACAGATTATAATCCTTGTCACCGTTTCTGTGCTCGAAATGAGCGGTAGAGATTTTGAGGTCATTCACAAGACTATATTTTACTTATAAACTAGTGGATTAAAAATCAAAGATCAAAAATTAAAAATCAAATACGAAAATCTCTTGACTACGAATCCCACAAACGGGCAACTAATTTTTGATTTTTAACTTTTGATTTTTCATTTCTCAACAGTCTCCTCCATCGATCTCTAAACAACCCTGGCCCTGGAAATCACATTCCCTTTTTTGGCCGCATAGGGCGACCGAGCCTGATGGCTTCGAGAATTTGTGGAATTGGTGCGGACGGTGGTATTGTATAGAGATGGATTGGCCCGAAGCGGCAGCGGAATTTCGAGGGGAGATTGAAATCTGGGAATCACAATGTCATACTCCCGGTCAAATACCTTTGGCGTATCTGTCTCCGTCTTGTTATAATGATGACGATTGATATTTTGGGGATAGATATCAGAGATGAATTCAGGCTGAGATGCGATGAGCAGTGCGGATAATGAAAGGACGCCGATTACGCTGAGAGAATTTTTCATAATAAGATGGTCTAAATGAGGGAAATAAGTACCGGTACAAATATGGGGTTGATGAGAGGCCGGTTCAAAGAGGGATTATCCCGTTTTTGTTACCGTTAAAACCACCTTATTGAATTGTTAACGCCCGACTACTACCGGGCTTTTTCCCGTAGTTCAGGACAAAACCCCCCCCGGGGAAGTAAGCAGAAAGAGAAAGAGAAAGAGAAAGAAGAAGAGGAACAGGAACAGAAACAGGAAGAGAAAGAGAAAGAGAAAGAGAAAGAGGAACAGGAACAGGAACAGGAACAGGAACAGAAACAGGAACAGGAACAGGAAGAGAAAGAAAAAGAGAAATAGGAACAGGAACAGGAACAGAAACAGGAACAGGAAGAGAAAGAGAAAGAAAAAGAGAAACAAAGCGCTCTCCGCTATTCGCACTTCGCTCTGATTATTAGCTAAGAGTCACCAATACATCGTAATAAATTATTTTGAATCCAGGCCCAAATCCACGTACCCGTTCTTTATGGCAAAAAGAACCAATCCGACCCTGCTTTTTACTTCAAGCTTTTCGAAGAGTGAGTTTCGATATCCATCAATCGTTTTGGGGCTGAGAAACATTTTGCTTGCGATCTCATTGTAAGTCATCTCCGAACACGCAAGGTTCAAAAAAGTCCTTTCCTTTTCACTGATCTGGACAGATGATTGGGATGAATCATTGGTTTCCGGAAATTGGAGTGAGTGAACCAATTTCCCGGTGATGTAATCTGTATAATAAAAGCCCTTGTTTTTGATAGCTCTCAGGGCATCACCTAATGTCTGGGGCTCAACATCTTTGCATAAATACCCTTTCACGCCCAACTTCAGCATTTTTACAATGATCTCCTCATTCTCGATCATGCTCACGACCAGCACCTTTGCTAAAGGAAAGTTTTCGCGAAGCCAATTGACTGTTGCGAATCCATCCATGTCTGGCATGTTAACATCCATCAAAAATATATCCGGGGGATTTTTGGCATCGATTTTTGTTTGTAAATCCAACCCGTTGTCGGCTTCAAACAAGATCTCATACTCATCACCAATCAAATCGATAAGACTCATTAACCCTCTTCTAAATAATCGATGATCGTCTACTAAAGCAAGTGTCGTCCGTTTCATTGTCTAATATGGTAATTGTATTGAAACTGTGGTTCCTAAACCAGGGCCGGTTCTGATGTCGAGGCTGGCATTCATCAATTTTGCCCGGGAGTAAAGATTTGTTAAACCAGAACCCCCGGCTTTCAACTCAAGGTCCTTATCAAATCCTTTTCCATCGTCTGAAATAATCAATGTAAGCATCTTCTCGAAACACTCCAGGTTAACAGTGATGTGCCTGGCACGACTATGCTTGACAATGTTGTTGATTGTTTCCTGGGCCATCCGGTACAGGAAGATCGTAAAATTAGGTGTGAGCACAGGCACCTCGCCAGACTGCACAAATGATGCCTGAAAATAACCACTCTTGCTCAGCCGGGAGACTTCTATTTCCAGGGACTTTGCAATTCCGACCTGCACAATGCGGTCACTATTCAGGCTCAGTGAAAGTAATTTCACATCGGCAATTAATTGCCGGGTAAGTTCTTTAGTATCTTCCAGTTTTTCATTTTGAGCCTTCGTGTTTTCCAATGAAAGGGTGTTAAGGTTGATCTTGATCAGGCTCGCGATCTGGCCAAGATTATCGTGAAGTTCGGTAGCGATATGCTGAAGCGTCTGTTCTTTTATTTCAAGCTTTGTTTCAAGCAGGACCTTTTGAAAGTGGCTTTTTATCGCAGTCATTTCATTAAGATGAGCGCCCTTCCTTCTTTGATACACTATAATAAAGACAATAATAAAAGCTGCCAGGAGAAATAACACTGTTGTTGCAATCAGAATACTGAATACAACCTCACCTCTTATTTCCAGAAACATCTTCATTAATGGCATTTAATTTATGGCCAGAAAGATAAAAGCCCAATGTTAAAAGAATGAACAGACAATAGTTGGAAAGTGAAAATAATGTATAAATGACTCCATATTGCTCGGCGCTGTAAGTGGAAAGGTAATTTGAGAACCCCTCCAGCAATACATTCAATACTGAATGGAAGAGGAAGGCCACGCTGATCCAGAAATCCGGTTGAGTATACACCTTCACGAAGGGCATAATTGTTACTAATTCATAGAAATAGTACAGGACGGCTCCCGTTGTCAAAAGGTGGTGGACGAGGATTTGATAAACATTATACTCCTGAATTTCCTGGACAAACAGTGATAGAAAGACAGACATTACTACATAAGCCGGAATTGTAATTAAAATGGCTTTCCTGATATGAGGGTTTCGAATTTCTTCGTAATAGAATAACATTATCAACGAGAACCGGATGGGTGTCACGATATGATACAGGAAGAGATTCGAATTTTCCAAAACCTGTTGCAGGTAAGAATTGAACATGATGATGGTAGCCAGCCCATCGAAAATAAAAGTCGACAGTAAGAAGAGGCCAACAAATAAAAATCGTCTTTCCTTTAAGAATTTTCTCCTGTAAAACCACACCGCCAGACTTGCGGTAAGGAAGGTAAAATGCAACACTACATCCAGTTCTCTCGACATACTCAATGATTTACTTTCTCATAGGAGGATTCAGCAACTTATCCAGTCGGCACGGTTTGCAGTGGCAGCAGGGAGCACAGATCGTATTTGCCGCAATGGGATCCTGCATGTCGAAGGATTCAAAATTAGTCTTGATTGGAGCGGCGTAAGCAATATACTGCCCATTATCAAGCAAGGCGTTGTAAATCCTGATGTATGCTACATCCCCTGCGGACAACATTCTCTTGATCTCGGCGACTGGAAAAGAGATCGCCCTGAATATCGATTTTATGCGGGGATCAGGCGACTCATTTTTTGCCTGGTCGAAGGCGCGAATCTGATTTGTAATGATCGAGGTATCGTAATTCTCCTGGATCACTCTGTCACCGATAATACCCAGGTTTTCGGAATTGCAGTCTGCAAAGTCATCCAGACGATTTTTGATGAAGGTGCTCATGATGGTAGATTTATTAAGAATTAAAAATAGATTTCTGGGTACAAAGTCAGCGAGCATTTGCCGGAAACAGGGGTTTTTTTTGAGAAAAACAGGAAAAACCCTGAAAAAAAACAGAGGATTTTCCGGATGGAAATATCCGACACCAACCTTCTGGGGACACTCGTGATGAATATCTTGGGTAGTTTGTTCGGCGTTTCATCGTCAGCATCATTCGCAGATCAAGGATCGCCACTGAAGATTTGATATTGGTAGAGACGCTGTTTAGTCATTCGGTTCGGGAATCATTAAACTTGGACCGCTATACAGCCTCTGGCCTAAACCAGGCCAGCACGTATAGCGATCTCAGGATTTCTATTAACCGTGTATAGTTATTTTAGGACGGGTCAACATGTTTTGAAAGCAAACAACGATTGTATCAAAAGCGAACGTGCCCCTGCATTTCCTTCGAATAAGTTATTGCAAATCAGCTAAATGCTTCATGGGTCAAACTTTGTTAATCAATTTGAAATCTTCCTGCGGATGTTTACAAATTATTTCAAAACGGCTTGGCGTAGCCTCGGAAAAAACAAGGGCTACAGTCTACTTAACATCATAGGGCTGGCAATAGGGATAGCATGCACAGGGTTGATTTTTTTGTGGACCGAAGACGAGTTGACCTTTGATCAGTCAAATTTGAAAAAGGACAGGTTATACCAGTTAAATGTAAACATGGCTTACGATGGGAACAGTTTTACCATGCCCTCCACGCCGCGCCCACTGGCTGCTGCATTGAAAACCGAAATTGCCGGTATTGCCAACGCCGCACGGTATTCGGATGGTGAACAGCGGCTCCTTTTCCGAATTAAAGATAAGGCTCTGTATGTCGAAGGCCGCTATGCTGATGCTTCATTGTTTAGCATGTTTACTTTTCAGTTTATAGAGGGTAATTCCAGTAACCCATATCCCCAGTTGTATTCACTCGTTATCACCGAGAGCACCGCCAGAATGTTATTCGGCCAGCCTGGGAATGTGATAGGAAAGACGGTCCGGATTGATAATAAACAGGATTATGTCATCTCCGGGGTTGTGAGAGATATGCCAGTCAACTCCTCACTTCAGTTTGGATGGCTGGCGCCCTATGAAGTCGTAATCGCCGGGAATCGTGACGACGCCAATGCATGGGACAGTTATGGCCCGATGACTTATGTTGAACTCGATGAAAAAGCGAGCGCTGAAGCTATTAACAAACATTTGAAGGGTTTTATATCTAGAAAATCGGAAGAGGAGAAAGCCGAGACGTTTTTGTTTCCAATGAAGGATTGGCGGCTTTATCGTGAATTTGCCAATGGCAAACCAACAGGCGGCGGACGGATCGAGCAGGTGCGCATGCTCACGCTGATCGCATGGATAATTTTACTGATTGCCTGTATCAATTTTATGAACCTTGCTACTGCGCGGAGTGAGCAAAGAGCAAAAGAGGTCGGGGTGCGTAAGGTGCTGGGATCAGGAAAAAAAAGACTGGTTGCCCAATTTATGGCAGAGGCATTACTGATGTCAATGATAGCTACCCTTATCGCTGTGCTGATTATGTACGTTTCACTTCCCGCGTTTAATTCCATCATGCAAAAGCAATTGGTATTAAACCTGGTTGCGCCTTTTCATATTTTCTTTCTACTGGCAATCGCCCTTATCTGCGGATTGGTTGCCGGCAGTTATCCTTCCCTTTATCTCTCATCTTTTAATCCTATTGCCGTTTTGAAAGGAATCAAAATGAAGACAAGCGGTGCATCCCTTGTAAGACAGGGGTTGGTAGTAACACAGTTCGTCGTATCCATTGTGTTTATCATAGCCACCATTGTGGTTTATATGCAGCTTCGGAATATTCAAGCAAGAAACTTGGGCTTCAACAAAAACAATCTGATCGAAATAAATCCGCAGTATGATATTTCAAAAACCTTCCCAGCGATCAAAGAAGATTTGTTGCGGACCGGCTTATTTGAAAACGCTGCGCTCACAAACCACACTACGCTATATGGCGGCGATACTGATGACAGGTTTAGGTGGCAGGAAAAGCCAGAGGAACAACAAATATCCATTGCTCACCGAAACGTGAGTCCTGAATTTATTTCTACCTCAGGCATGAGAATTCTTGAAGGGAGGGATTTTAATAACGGCCCATCGGAAAACTCGCATGTTATCATTAATGAGAGCCTCGCAAAACTCGTGGACAAGCAAAGCGCTGTGGGGAAGATCATTCAATCACCTCGTGGCAACCCGGATGGGGTCTTTACTAACATGACTGTGATCGGTGTAGTAAGCGATTATATTTACGGAAATATATACGGCAAGGCCAGCCCCCTGATTATGTTTTGTAAACCGTCCGAATCTAACAGCTTTATCTATGCACGCATCGGACCGCGGGCCGATGTTCAGGAGGCGCTTACAAAATTAGAGGATGTGATGAAGAAAAATAACCCGGCTTATCCACCAGAATACAAATTCGTAGATGACCAGTTTCACGAAATGTTCCAGAATGAAACAGTAGTTGGTAAAGTTTCCACCGTTTTTGCTGCTTTGGCTATTGTGATCTCCTGCTTAGGTTTATTTGGGCTTGCTGCCTACACCGCAGAACGAAGGATAAAAGAGATTGGAATTCGTAAAGTATTAGGTTCAACTGTCTCCGGGATAGCAATGTTGTTGTCGAAAGATTTTGTAGCACTGGTCATTGTCGCCTGTCTCATCGCATTTCCCACAGCCTGGTGGATTATGCATGACTGGCTTCAAAATTATGAATATAGGGTCAAGATGAGTTGGTGGATATTTATGGCTGCAGGTAGTTCCGCCATTCTGATTGCATTGACAACAGTCAGCTTTCAATCTATCAAAGCCGCGATGGCAAATCCAATAAAATCTTTGCGTTCGGAATAGCAAGTATGGGCGATGAGTGCTCTGTGGGGATGCTCATTCGATTTAAGACTTGAGCCATCTCTTACCGTGATTTTTGGACTAGCAAAAAACTATCATAGATATTTGCGCGGCGTCTACTGTCAAGGCATAATTTTTTTGCAATCTCAAATACAACGGCTATTTTTAAAGTTGATCAACCCTAAACCCTATTAATTCCCCAAGAATTCTCTGTTTCCTGAGTCCAGGAGTTACTGTTGCAGATTAAGGTTCGACTATAGACATGGAGGAAGGTTTGCAAAAACGACTCCCTGAAACCACATAACAATTATCCAACAGGGTCTGCCGGTCCTGTAAAGCCCCTTTGTATGCCGTATAAAAATGATGTCTTTATTTCCTACAAACGAGGGAAGATCAGCGAAGAATGGTTGCAAGACGTTTTTTATCCTTTCTTCTATGACGAACTGAATAATGCGCTTCCCTTTGAACCAAAAATCTTTGTTGACAAAACGGGCCTTACGCCAGGTGTGGACTTCAGTAACGAGCTGTTCAGCAACCTGATTTTCTCGAAATGTCTTGTTTCAATTTGGTCGCCTCCCTATTTCAGGCGATCAGAATGGTGTTTGAAAGAATTCCTAACGATGCGATACAAGCAGGAATACTACCAGCTTAGCGCGCTTACGATGCCTAAAACGCTGGTCTGGCCTATCATGTACAGAACTGTCCAGCCTTTGCCAGTAGCCGTAAAAAGTATTAGCTATCTGGACTATAGTGACTATAACTTTGTGGGGCCGGTAAAACAGAGCCCGTTAATTATTGACCTTCAGAAAAAACTGAAGACGGACATCGCCTCCCTCGTAAACATTATCCTTAACGCACCCGCGTACAACGAATACTGGGACACACCAGAAGGAAGCAACAAGTTGATATCAGGATTGAAAGACTATCTCGAACAAAACGACAACTTCGATAATCCCTTTCAAAACCCGATCACATGGCCAAAAGAGTAAACAGGATTATTACCTTTTATTCGTACAAAGGCGGCGTGGGGCGTTCAATGGCTTTGGCAAATGTTGCTGCGGCCCTGGCCAAATGGGATTACAAAACGCTGGTGATCGACTGGGATCTGGAAGCCCCAGGTTTAGAAAATTACTTTACGGGATACCTTGATCTGGAAAAAGTACGAAACAAATGCGGGGTGATTGACCTATTGAGGTTAAAATTAAACAGCGAACTTGTTGAACCAGCCGAAATTCATTGGGGAGACTACATTAACGAGATAAATATTGGTAAGACACCGCTGCACCTGATCAGCGCCGGGAAACGAGACGAAGAATACATTGAAAAAGTCAGGCAGTTCGACTACATCTCATTTTATCAATCGCATAATGGAGGGGAATATCTTGAAAATCTAAGGGAGCATTGGTTGGATCAATATGACCTCGTACTAATCGACAGCAGAACCGGACTCACCGATAGCAGCGGAATTTGCTCGATACATATGCCCGACATTCTAGTTTTGATGTTTACGCCGAATGAGCAAAGTTTTTACGGCGTTACCGAAGTCGCGAGAAAAGCAGTCGAGGGGCAAAAACAGATCATTTATGATCGGTTTCAACTTCGAACGCTGCCTATACCCTGTCGAATTGAATACGCAGAAACGACGCTTCTTGACGAATGGATGGCCAAAATAAGTAAGGAGTCGGAAAGTATGCTTGCCTGGCTGCCGCGAAACAAACATAACGAGTATATCGTTACTCCTTCCCAACTCATTAACCAGGTAAGAATCCCATACAAAACTTTGTATGCCTATGGTGAAAGGCTGGCCGTGACCGAAAGATCTACCACCGACACGAGCGAGATCGGCTACGTTTATGAAACGATCGCAGCGATTCTTGCAAACGACCTTAAAGATGTCCACTTGTTGACAGACTCGCGTGACAGTCTGATAAAGAAAGTAAAGGGAGAAGACATTAAAGACAACAGTGTGCTTATCCAGGAAGGAATTGCACGTGCACTGGAATCCAGAAAGTCTGACTCCCCGACTATGGCGTCACCTGTATCAGCTCAAGCGAGGTCAAAGTCGACCTATAATGTTATTTTGTATGCCTCAGCCATTTCCGTTCTCATTATATCATTTTATCTTCTAATTGATCGCTTTACAAAAAGCGACTCTGGTATGCCCGCGAATTCTGCGGGTGCGGTTGATAAGAGACTGATGTATGCAGACTTCGTTACCGCTTACTCCACGGCTTCCAACCAGGATATTGCCTTTAACCTTAGGATGCTGAAAAATTACCATGCGCTTGACAAACAGTACCAGGATACCTCTGCTTATATTAAACAACAGATCGATGGGGTACTTGGAGATAAATGTTTGTCTATACTTCATGATTACTATCGTTCGTTAGTCGCCGGAAAACTTTTAGCGCCTACTTTCTTTTACGATACCGTACGTGCCTTTGGTGTGTTTAGAAATATATCTATTCAAACTATCCAGGCCAGGGCAGACTCTATTGCCCGGTTCAGTAAAATTCAAAACTATCTTGTAGACTCTACCTTTGATTTTTTGAGCGATTCCACTCATTTATATCTGACCTACATAGAAAAAGGAAATATACTTGCGGACCGGCTGAAAGCATTCAAACAGTATACCGCGCAGGTGAGAGTGGCAATGAACTATAACCTGAAAATAGATTCGTTTAATTACCGCACAACCGATTCAGTCGGTTTGATCTCTTCCAATATTTTTGCCGGATTGATTCCCCAGGTCAGGATCGACCTTTTTGTCGACAATAGCATAGAACAAGACAACGCTGTCGCCGACAGGGTATTTGACCTGCTGCAGAAAGCAAAGTATACGGTAGCCAGAAGAACATTTAGAAATCCAACAAATACGGGCGCCGCATATTATGCTTCGGGCAATGAGATCCGATACAATGGTTCAAATGAGGAAAAGCTTGCCAACCGGATAAAACAAATTTTACAAAAGGAACTCAAATTAGATTTTTCCCTTAAACCAGTGCGAAACGCAACCAATAAATCGATGAGCATTTTTATTAGCGGTAGTTCCGCTCGAAAGACCCCTTCGAAATACTAAGTCTTCGGTTGTCCATCCCACTATCGCGGTATTTATTAGTTCCCCGTTGTGTCCTTCCTTTACTCCTGTTACCAGATCATTATCATTAACGACCAAACTCCGAGTATGTCCGTGTTGCTACGCGTATAAATCTTTCTTCACCACGGACGCAAATTCATTGTTATGAAACCAACGACTGTTTTCTTCAGCGGCATTCGCCTGTCTGCAACATTTTTACTTGCCATTATTTTTACCGGATGCGTTAAAACTATCGGTGATAGTAAATCGAACATACTGGCCACAAGCGCCGATAATCAGGCTGGCCCTGGCGATCCAACGCAGCCTGCATTTACAACACTCAAAAAAGTGGCAACGAAACAGTTGTCAAATTACAGAACGGGAGTTGTTGCTGCAGGTGCTGGAAATAAAACATTGTTTGCCGGAGGATTATCATTTAACGCAACGACAGGCTTGTATACCGCTTTTTCGACAGTGGATATTTTTGACGCGACTACTTATGTCCGCACAACCGCTAATCTAAGTCTTGCCCGATTCCATCATGCAGCAGCCGGAGCCGGAAATAAAATCGTTATCGCCGGAGGAAAATCTGCCAATGGGACCGTTAGCAGCAGGGCAGATATTTATGATGTGAGCACCAATACCTGGACGACCGCGGAACTCAGCCAGGCAAGATCACACCTTACAGCCGCGGCAGCAGGCAATATAATTATGTTCGCAGGTGGCCTCAACAGCGCTGGGAAAAACACAACCAGGATCGATATGTATGACGTCATCACCAATACCTGGACTTCATCAAACTGGGGCATGTTGAAATCCTTGCCGATTGCGGCGGCGACCGATGGTTGGATTGCGATCGCAGGTGAATTAGTGAACAGCAATAACGATGAAGTACAAGTGTACCATGTTAATCCACCCAGTTGGACCTTTTCATCTCCATTAAGTTTGGTCAGAACGCCTGATGCAGGTGCCGGTGCCGGAAAGAAAATACTTTTTGCCGGTGGGAAGGATCTTAACCGGATAGACATCTATAACACCCAGAATCACTCATGGGCAATAAAAAACATGACCGAGAGCAAGACCGGCATGGGAGGAGGCAATCTTGGAAAGTATGTGGTATTTGCCGGCGGACGCTGTTTTGCCTGTCCAGGTGAATTCAGCAATAGAATGGATATCTACAACACTGAAACCGGTACCTGGGGGTCGATGTCGTTATCCCAGCGCATGGGTGGCTTGGCCATGGCTACTGCCAGCGGCAGACTTTTTGTAGGCGGTGGGAGCGATTACAATACTTACTATCTCAACGTAGACATCTACGCGATCAATTACAATCCAAACGTCTGTCTGCCCTGTCAGCTCCCATGAGGATTCCGGGATAGTGGCACTGCGCCTGCCTGACAATTAAATAAAAGATTTCGATGATGTGTTCCCGGCGACCTGTCTTTGACGACAGTACGGCAAACACAAACGATGAAAAGTATCTTGATTGCAATTAGTCTGATTAGCCTGCTGAGCTGCCAGAAGCAATTACTCACAAAGCCAGACACTTCTTCTGCCGTTGTCTCCAACAACAGCACCCTGATTCCCCAATGGCGGATAAAGCAGATCGTAGTAGTTCCCAGCTCTAAATCAACGCCCGTATCCTCCTGGCTAGACTTCAACTATTCTGCCGCTGGCCTCCCACTCAGTGTCACCTATCGCAATATAAATGGCTATGACCCCAGGCACCCAATAAACCTGAGGATGACCTACGACAAAATTGGTCGCCTCAAAATTCTGAATCTTGATGATGACGTCCGAACTTATTTCTATTCGGGGTTGAGCCTGCTTCCATTCCGGGACAGCACATTTTCCCGTTATCCCGATGACGGAGGTTTTTTTATTGACCTAAGCTTTTTTACCTACGACGCTTCGGGTCGGCTCGAGACTATAAGAAAAATGCATACAGCCGGGCCATTCCTCGGAGACGCTCCAGTCTGGGATAGTACCCTGACCACCTATTCTTACAATAGCCTTGGAGACATGACCCTGAAACAAATACGAACCTATAGCCCGGGCGGCATCTCCGTTGTAAGAAGGTATGGTTTCACCTATGCCACCGCGAAATCGATCCTAAAAACGCACAAAGTCTGGCAACAGATTTTTGAGGACTATAGCGCTCATGAACGCGTTGCTCCACTCATTACGAATTCGGCAAACCTGCCCCAAAAGAGTGCAGCACCCGGATGGCCTTTTGGCTATTCGACTTTTGGCCGTAACAATCTCAGTGTAGTCTATGTCACCTATTAAATACCGGAATTATATGCTTACCAGGTTAAGTGCAGAAAAAATTTCAGGAATCTAAGATTCTGAAACCGGTAACCGACTATTCAGAAAACACAAAAGCTTGTCAGAAATTGATGATCAATTTACAACAGGCTTTTTCTGTGCTGTGGGGCGGGATCAAACCGCCGACGCAGGGACCGAAAAGCCCTTGAGTATTACCATCACTACTGCTGTATTAAGATCCCAGCCGTTTGCCCCTCATCGTAAATTCCTTGTTCCTCATGGGCGATTCTCAAACCATTTTCTCAACCACACAAAATGGACGATTTACATTTAATTCATGGCGTCCGATGGTAAACTCCAGGCAGTCGACAAGAAGTTTCAGGGCTTCCTCAATAGTCAAATAAATTAAGCTTGGGGGCAGTTTAATAGAAAAGTTCTCACTGAAATGCCCCAGATATGGGAACAAGGTCATTAACGTTTAAGAATTCAGACTAAATGTCTGTCAAACTTGTTTCCAATGAATAATTACCTTACTTTTCGAAAATTTGTCAAACGCTCTGAAAACAGCCCTAAATAATTATTAAAGCGTTTCCAACATATATAAAATTTATTCTATTTAAATAATAATCGAAGAAAACACAAAGACAAAAACATGAGATTGAGTAATATTTTAAAGAGGGGTTTCAATCGTCTCTTATTTAAGAGGTCATTTATGAAATCCTGGCTAATAAGCGTTTTAAAAAAAACCAGAAGCAGGGAAAGATTAAATCGACAATATAACAAATTGGGGTATGAGGGTAAAGCTAATTTTCACTTTTTTTTCTCAAAAACATTTAGAAACAAAGAAATAGAATTTGAAGATGCTTTATGGACAGTAAATTTTAATGATAAGGATGTTAAGCTACCTCTAACAGAAAAGAATTTATGGTTAGAGTGGGATCAGGCCGTCTCAATCTTAGGCCATGATATTACTATCAAAAAAACTTACGAGGATTTAATTAAACGTAAAAAAGTAAATTGTTTTTTTGATATCGGAGCAAACTATGGAACTCACTCCCTTCTATTCGTATCACAAGGGATTAAAACGATAACCTTCGAGCCTAATCCAAATTGTACTGCTGTTTTTAGAAAGTTCTTAGAAACAAATAACCTAAAAGGAGAAATAGTGCCGAATGCGGTGGGAGACAGGGATTATGAAACTGAATTATCCTTCCCGGAAAGAGATACCTGGTTAGGAACTTTGTCGGAAAAAACGAAAGAAAGTTTAGAAAATAAGAACTTTGATTTAATCAAGGTTAAGACCAATGTAATTACTTTAGACTCATACTTAGCGGACAAGAACCTTGTCCCGGATCTGTTTAAAATAGATACAGAGGGTTATGAGCTGAATGTTTTAAATGGCGCGATTAACACAATAAAGAAATTCAAACCAATAATAATTTTTGAGGAGAATGAACGTCACGAACAAAGAAAAAAAATAGCAGATTTTTTTGAAAGTGTAGGTTATAAATTATTTCATTTGCCTTATTTGGAGAGCCACAAGATTCCGATTCATAGAGAGGAATTCTTAGGCTCTAAGGAAACAGACTTTGTTGCTGTTTTTAGCAAGTAATTCCTTTGATCCAGTAAGGCGAAAATTGGAGATATCAGTGCAGATGTCCCTTTGATCCCCGTGAACTTGAACTTCTCAGTAGCAGATAAATACAGGTTTTTGGATACAAAAAACCTGATAATTAGCGCTTTTAGCTTTTTATCAGGTTTTAGTTGTGGTGTGGGGCGGGATCGAACCGCCGACACAAGGATTTTCAGTCCTTTGCTCTACCGACTGAGCTACCGCACCAGTTTCTTTTATAGCGGACAGCAAAAATAGAGAGAATAAACTAAAAATTAAAACATAAAACACAAAAAACGACAAGGGTCGCCCGCATTTTTACTTTAATTACCATACACACTCAAAAACTTAATCCGCATGATCTTTAACTGCTCCCAGGTGAAATTACCGTCTGCCAGCTCTTCCTGGCCACCTGCAAGGATGATGTTTCGCAACCCTTGAAATATTCAATGATCTCCTCCTGCTCATCTTCATCCAGCATCTCATCAATGGCATAATCCAGATTTAGCCTTGTACCGCTGGCAGCAATGGTCTCCATTTCCTCCAGCAATGCATCCAGCCGAAGGTCCTTGTTCTTGGCAATGGTTTCCAGCGGGATCTTCTTATCTACCTGCTGTATGATGTACACCTTATTGCCGCTCTTGTTCACCACGCTCTTCATCACAAAATCATCCGGCCTCTCAATATTATTCTCCTTCACATATTCGGCAATCAGTTTCCACAAAGGGTTTGCCATAACGCATTGCCTTTCCCTTGCTCACGCCCTGGCATTTTTCCAGTTCTGCGATGGTAGTTGGATACATCGTTGCCATATCCTGCAACGAAGTTTCCAGAAAGATCACAAATGGCGGAAGGATCTTCTTCTTTGCTTCTTTCTGCCGCAGCTCCTTCAGCATTTCAAATAACTTCTCATCAGTCGCCGTACCGGTCACCAGCCTCGGCTCCTTCCTCATCGTCATCGCCATTGGCATCTTCAAATAAATTGTTCAATGACAATCTTGAATGATTTTGGTTTCTTTACAAAATCCTTGCCCTTCTTTCGTAATCTTCAACACGCCATATTCTTCAATATCCTTTCTCAATCAGTCCCTCCAGTAACATCTGCCGGATCAGTGAATTCCAGTAATGATCGGGCTCATCTTTGCCGATGCCGAATTCCGCAATGCCTTCATGACGGAACATCTGTGATATTGCGGAGTGAGCGTTCCCGTAATGATATTGACTACATAATCTGTGGCAAACCGTTCATCCAAGGCCTTGATCGACCTTCAACACCTTCACCACATTGTCTTTTGCCTCTACCCTTTCTTTTGGATGCAGACAGTTGTCGCATTTGCCACAATTTTCGGTCTCATATTCTTCACCAAAATAACTCATCAGCATTTTGCGCCGGCAAACGCCACTTTCGGCATAGGCAACCGTTTCATTGATCAGCTGCGCACCCACTTCCCTTTCACTTAAGGGCTTGTCGCGCATCAGGTGTTCCAGCTTGCGAAACATCCTTATGCGAATAATACAGAATACATTTTCCTTCCAGTCCATCACGGCCTGCACGGCCGGTTTCCTGGTAATAATTTTCTATGACTTTTGGAATATTATAATGGATCACAAAACGGATATCCGGTTTATCGATGCCCATACCAAAGGCAATGGTGGCAACGATCACCTGCACATCTTCATTCAGAAACTGATCCTGCCGCTCGGCCCGCAGTTTGCTGTCGAGCCCGGCATGATAAGCCACAGCTTTGATACCATTTGCCATCAGCATACTCGGCCAGTTCTTCGGTTGTTTTTCGGTTGAGTGGTATAAATGATGCCGCTCTTGCCCTTGTTCTGACTGATAAACCTCACGATGCTTTTCATCGGTCTGCTCTTTCTTGATCTTGGGCAGTATTTCGTAATAAAGATTTGGCCGGTTGAAAGAAGAAATAAAAATATTCGGCATTTCGCAAGCTCAAGATTTTTGACGATATCGCTTTGCACTTTCGGAGTTGCCGTGGCTGTCAGTGCGATCACCGGTGCATCTGGATTGATCTGCATCATCATCTCCCGCAGCCTGCGGTATTCCGGCCGGAAATCATGACCCCATTCTGAAATACAATGCGCCTCATCAACCGCAAAAAAGGATATTTTCAGATCGCTGAAGAAATCAAGGTTTTCCTGTTTGGTCAGTGTTTCAGGAGCTACATAAAGCATCTTTGTTTTGCCTGACAGCAGATCATCATGAACCTGCTTTGATTTGCTTTTTTGTTAAGGGTGGAATTCAGAAAATGCGCCACTGTCATCGTTGCTGCTGTAACTCGTACCAGGTCCACCTGGTTTTTCATCAGTGCGATCAGCGGGCTCACGATGATCGCAACCCCGACTGATGATCGCCGGCAACTGGTAACAAAGACTTTTACCGCCGCCAGTTGGCATGATCACAAATGTATCCTTGCCCGAAAGCAGGTTCTTGATGATCGCTTCCTGGTTTCCCTTGAAGTCGGGGAACCCAAAGTTCTCCTGGAGGGCCTTTTTCAGAAAACCGTGATCCATGAAAGAACCCGTTTTGGCTTCCTTGGTTTCGTTTATCTTCCGCCCCGGACCAGCCGTCGCGTCTTCTTTTGTCAGGACGACAGTATCCGCATCAGCGGACTTCACTCCTTTAAGCGTAGAGTTGCCTGTCGAAAGTGTTGATTTCGCAACGGGGGTTTTTGATTGGGAGGCCCGACCAGTCGCGGTATTCAGTTCAGATTCGGGTTCTGTTTTCTTAGATGTTCCGCTGGTGGAAGAGGTTTTTTTTACTGTAGCCATGAATGATTATTTCCTTCTTCACGTAATATTAGAGGTAAGTATTATGTGTGTTGGAAGAGCGCGAATTTAATCTTTTTAAGGGGTTTTACCCAAGTTTCCCATTTGGTGATTGTTAAATGTCAGCGTAGGTTTGCGCTGAAATGGGATCTGTTGCACTGTCGGATATCAAGCTTACCGGGCTGAGAACTATACGTTTAGAAGCCGAGGCTATCTCCTCCCTGGAAAAAATGATCAATGACGATTTTGAGAAAGCCGTCCTGACCATTTCCTCCACCACGGGTCGCGTGGTGATCAGTGGAATTGGCAAAAGTGCCATCATCGCCCAGAAGATCGTTGCCACCCTGAATTCCACAGGGACACCTTCTATTTTTCTCCATGCCGCCGATGCCATACATGGCGACCTTGGAATGATCCAGCAGGATGACGTCGTGATGATTCTCAGCAAGAGCGGGGAGTCGCCCGAGATCAAAGTGCTTTTGCCCCTGATCAGGAATTTTGGCAATACCATTATCGCCATCGTCGGCAACATCCATTCTTATCTGGCGCGTCAGTCCGACATCATCCTGAACACCACCGTTGAGCAGGAAGCCTGCCCAAATAACCTTGCTCCCACCAGCAGCACCACGGCCCAACTGGTTATGGGAGACGCGATCGCGGTTGTCCTGATGGAGATGAAGGGTTTCGGAACCGCCGAATTCGCAAAGTTTCATCCGGGCGGAATACTGGGAAAAAAACTTTATCTGCGGGTTTCCGACCTCTTCTCCGGCAACGAAAAACCAGCGGTGCCAGCGGATGCCACCCTCAGCAAAGTGATCGTGGAGATCTCCCGCAACCGGCTCGGCGCTACCGCCGTAGTTGATAAAGGCGGCGCACTGCTCGGTGTGATCACCGATGGTGACCTCAGGAGAATGCTCGAAAAGAATGCCTCGCTCGACAAGGTAATCGCCAGGGACATCATGAGCCCCAACCCCAAGACCATTAGCCCTGAGGCCCTGGCAGTCGATGCCCTCGACCTGCTCAGGAAGAACGACATCACCCAACTGGTGGTGACCTCGGGCGACGAATACCTGGGTATTATTCATTTGCACGACCTTGTGAGGGAAGGAATCATTTAGGCCGGTACATAACAAATTACAATGAACAAGCACCAATACGTAGTGATCATGGCTGGTGGGATCGGCACTCGTTTCTGGCCGAAAAGCCGTACCAACTTTCCAAAGCAATTTCTCGACATTCTTAATATTGGGAAAACCCTGATCCAGTCGACCTTCGACCGCTTCTCTTCCTTCATCCCGCTGGAGAATATTTATGTGGTGACTTCCGGGGAGTATGTCAACATCGTGAAAAAACAACTGCCGGAACTTCCGTTACAGAATATCCTGGCCGAGCCATCGAGGAAGAACACGGCGCCCTGTATCGCTTACATTTCTTTCAAGCTGAACAAGCTGGATCCGAATGCACTGCTTATCGTGGCGCCCGCCGACCACCTGATCTCTGACAACATCGCATTCAAGAAGGTTTGCCTGGAAGCCCTCAGTTTTACCCAAAAGCACAACGCCATCATCACCCTGGGCATCAAGCCGACCTATCCGAATACGGGTTATGGCTACATACAATACGAACAACAACCCGTTTCCGACAATGTGTTCAAGGTAAAAACCTTCACAGAGAAACCAAATCTTGAACTGGCCAAAACCTTTCTTGCCAGCGGCGAGTTTCTCTGGAACGCGGGGATCTTTGTATGGCAGGTGAAGAACATCATCACCGCTTTTGAGAAACACCTGCCCGAAGTATTCGACCTCTTTTTTTCTCAGAAAGATAAACTCAACACACTCGAAGAGGAAGAAGCCCTGCAGCAGATCTATCCATTTTCTGCCAGCGTGTCCATTGACGTGGGGATCATGGAAAAGGCAGACAATGTATATGTGATTCCCTCTTCTTTCGGATGGAGCGATCTTGGTACCTGGAACAGCGCATATGAAAACCTGCAGAAGGACAGCCATGCCAACGCGGTTTCTTCACACAACGCTATGCTGATAGATACCACCAACAGTATCGTACACGCGAAGGACAACAAGCTCATCGTGATACAGGGACTCACGGATTACATAGTTGTGGACACCGATGACGTGCTACTTGATCTGTAGAAAAGACAAGGAGCAGGAAATCAAGGAATATGTCGGCGACGTGAAAAGACAAAAGGGAGAAAAATACCTGTGACCGCGCTTGGCAACATATTATTCCTGGATATCGAAACGGTTTCGCAATACCCTACCTATGCCGAACTTCCTGATGCATGGAAGGATCTCTGGTCGAAGAAAGCAGAAGGTCTGTTGCGCAACAGCAAGGAATTGCTGACGGCAGATTTAATTTATGACAAGGCCGCGATTTACGCTGAGTTTGGTAAGATCATCTGCATTTCCTGCGGAATAATCCAGGGTGAGGGTGAGAACAGGAGCATGACGATTAAATCGTTTTTTGGCGATGACGAGAGAACATTGCTGAAGGAATTTTGCGACATGCTCACCAAGTGGAGTGCCGGCATCCAGAAATATCTCTGCGCGCACAATGGGAAAGAATTTGACTTCCCTTATTTATGCCGCAGGATGTTGATCAACAACGAATGCATACCCTCGCTGCTGATGATCAGTGGAAAGAAACCATGGGAAGTCAACCTCATCGACACCATGGAGATGTGGAAATTCGGAGACTATAAAACTTATACCTCGCTTCATCTTTTGTCACACGTGCTTGGCATACCCACTTCCAAGGACGATATAGACGGAAGCATGGTCGGACCGGTTTACTGGAAGGACCACGATCTTGCCAGGATCGTACACTATTGCCAGAAGGACGTTATCACGATGGCCCAGGTCTACCTGAGGATGATTCGCGAACCGCTGATTGCCTCTCAAAACATCGAACTCAAATAGGCAATGGAGATAAGGAGTAAACTTCCTGATGCAGGGACCACGATTTTTACTACCATGAGCCGTCTGGCTACCGAATACCAGGCGGTGAACCTAGGACAGGGTTTTCCGGATTTCAGCATGGACCCCGGCCTCACCGAACTCGTGGGCAAGGCGATGGCAGATGATTATAATCAGTATGCGCCGATGCCTGGCTGGCCACCATTACTCGAGGCCATCGCGGAAAAAATACAATCACTTTATGGAACCAACCTCGATCCATCAAATGAAATCACCATTACACCCGGGGGCTCCTACGCAATTTATTCTGCGCTTACCACAATTCTCCAGCCTGGCGATGAAGTGATCGTCATGCAGCCTTGTTATGACAGCTATGTGCCGAATATCCTGGTGAGCGGCGCCAGGCCCGTGTTCGTCAGTCTGAAATTCCCTGATTACAGCATCGACTGGGACGCGGTTGAAACCGCCATAACCGGTCGAACCAGGGCGATCGTTATTAACTCGCCAAATAATCCGGCCGGCAGTGTGTTGTCCGCATATGACATCGAATCATTGAGAAGGTTGACCGCCGGGACAAATATTTTTATCGTTGCCGATGAAGTGTACGAACACCTGATCTATGATGACCGGCCGCACCTGAGCATGCTCCGTTATCCTGATCTCCTCGAGAGGAGCTTTGTCTGTTTTTCGTTTGGCAAATTATATCATTGCACGGGTTGGAAGATTGGTTACTGTGTCGCGCCGGCAAAACTCACGGCTGAATTCAGAAAGGTCCACCAGTTCGACGCCTTCAGTGTGAACACACCCGGCCAGGTTGGACTTGCATCCTTTGTATCCAAAAAGGAAACCTATCTCGGGCTATCCTCCTTCTTTCAAAAAAAGCGTGATTATTTTATCAGTCTGATGAAGGAGACAAGATTCAGCATGCTGAACTCGGCCGGCACCTACTTTATTTGTGGGTCTTATGAAAGGATCAGTGACGAACCGGATCGGGACTTCGCGATACGGCTTACCAAAGAAGCAGGGGTTACACTTATTCCGGTGTCGGCATTTTATCAGTCGGGCAAGGACAACAAAGTGGTGCGATTTTGTTTTGGGAAGAAGGAGAGCACGCTGGAGAAGGCGGTGGAGAGATTGATGAAGGTGTAAGAGGATTCAGGCCGGGCATGAAGAATTTCACGCGGAGCCGCCAAGCAATATTTGTTTCACGCAAAGGCGCAAAGGAAACGCAAAGTCGCAATAAATACTGATCCCTTTGCGGCTCCGCGTCGCAACGACGCTTTGCGCCTCCGCGTGAAATTGTGGGCCATTGCGTGAAAATGTTTCAGAAACTCTTCATGATATTTATAACATGTCAAAATTCGAGACCGTAATATTCGACCTGGGTGGAGTACTCGTCGACTGGAACCCCGATTATCTGTACAAGCCGATCTTCAATGACGATGTGCGGATGAATGATTTCTATGCCCGCATATGCACACCGGACTGGAATGAACAACAGGACGAAGGCCGAACACTAAAGGAGGCCACCGAAGAACTCGTCGCGAGATTTCCTCATGAGGAAGAAAACATCAGGCTATATTATGATCGCTGGGAAGACATGCTGAAGGGCCCTGTTGATGGAACGGTGGAAGTTTTCAGAAAGCTAAAAGAAAAGGGAGATCTGAAACTGTATGCCCTCACCAATTGGAGCGCGGAGACCTTTCCTGTGGCCCTGAACCGTTTCGACTTTCTGCATTGGTTTGATGGCAGACTGGTGTCTGGCGAGGAAAAGATGCGCAAGCCTTTCCGACCGATCTATGAAACGATCATAAAAAAATTCAACATCAATCCCGACACGGCGATCTACATTGATGACAACGCACGCAACCTTACCGTGCCAAAGGAAATGGGGATACACACGATTCATTTTACATCTCCGGAAGCGCTGGAAGAGGAATTGAGATCGGTGGGTGTGCTATAACAGGCAAGAGTTTCACGCAAAGGCGAAGAAGGTTTCACGCAAAGCCGCTAAGAAAGCGCAAAGAAATACGTATTCATTTTATTGCCTTTGCGTCTGCCGAAGGCAGATTTGCGCCTTTGCGGGAAATACTTTGCGGGAAATACTTTGCGTGAAATACTTTGCGTGAAGTACGCTTTGTTTTTGCGCCGGCCGTCGTTTAACTTAATATCTGATAGGTAAGCAAACTCATCAGATAAGCCAGCGCTGTCATATAGATCAGCTGTATCACCGGCCATTTCCATGAACGGGTTTCACGTTTAACGATCGCCAGCGTACTCATACACTGCATGGCGAACACATAAAAGATCATCAGCGACACACCGCTCGCGAGTGTGTACACCGATTCGCCACGTGAATTTTTTGCCTGCTGCATTTTTTCGCGCAACAACAAACTCTCTTCACCGTCGTCCTCCACACTATAGAGCGTGGCCATGGTGCCGACAAACACTTCGCGTGCCGCAAAGGAGGTGATCAACGCGATGCCGATCTTCCAGTCGAAGCCCAGCGGCTCTATCACGGGCTCGATGGCTCGCCCCATGATGCCGGCGTATGATTGTTCCAGCAGGGCCGTGCCCTTTTGTTTTTCAAGCACCTGATTCGCCCCGGGATTGGTTTGTTCGAGTACAGCGTATTGCTTGTGAACGGCATTCATTTTTTCAGGAGGGCCATAGGTGCTCAGTGCCCAGAGGATCAGGCTGATAACAATGATCACCTTTCCGGCTTCAAATACAAAGATCCTCGCCTTCTCGATCATAGTCACGAGGATGTTCTTCCATCTGGGAGACCTATAGACCGGCAACTCAAGGATGAAGAAGCTTTTTTCAGTTGTCCGGATAAACCAGCGGGCCACATAAGAAACCACCAGCGCCATAACTACGCCGAGCAGGTAAAGACCCATCATTACAAGGCCCTGCAGACCGAGAAACCCTAAGAGCATCGTCTTGGGTATCACCAGGCTGATCAGGATGGTGTAAACAGGAAGCCTTGCGCTGCAACTGATCAGCGGGGTCACCAGTATCGTTAATAGTCTTTCTTTTTTGTTTTCAATATTCCGGGCACTCATGATGGCGGGAACGGCACAGGCAAAGCCACTGATCATGGGCATCACACTTTTTCCGTTGAGACCCACTTTTCGCATGAGCTTGTCCGTAAGGAAGCTGATCCGTGCCATGTACCCGGTGTCTTCCAGTATGTTGATGAGCCCGAAGAGGATCATTATCTGCGGGATGAACACGAGTATGCCACTCAAACCCGCGAGCAGTCCGTTAACGAATAGGTCAGACCACCAGGCAACGGGCAGCACATTAGTGAACCAGGATCCCAGCCTGGCAAAAGACCATTCGATGAAGTTCATCGGGTATTCAGCAAGCCAGAATATACTCTGGAAGAGAAGAAACAACACTACAAACAGGATCAGGTAACCCCAAACGCGGTGCAGCAGGATATCGTCGACCTTTTCGGTGAATAACTTCTTGCTGATGGCGCTTGGTTCCGAAACGGATTGTTTGAGCACGTGAGAGATGCGCTGGTATCGCTGCATGATCTCTTCGGCCTGAACCTTCGTATGGTTGAACTGATGGTCCTGCTCGATGGTTTCGATCCTGTCCTGAAAACCATCATTCATTGTGAAAGACTCATGATTAATCAGGTAATGTATAGCCCGGTAATTACTGATCTGCGGCATCAGTGTGCGAACATTTTGGATCGCTCCTTTGGCAAGCGACTCGTTGTTGATGAAGTCCCTCACCGGCGACCGCCCGGCCTGGTTGACGGCCTGTTCGATAACCTTCTTCAGCTGGGCGATTCCTTTATTCTTCCTGGGGTTGACCGGTATCACGGGCACACCGAGTTCCCTTTCCAATTCATCGATGTTGATGTCAATGTCTTTTTGCCTGGCTATGTCGAGCATGGTCAGCGCGATCACCACGGGAGTCTTCAGATCTATCACCTGCGACACAAAAAGCAGGTTTCGTTTGAGATTGCTGGCATCTGCCACCAGCACCAGCAGCTCGGGGTTCACCCGGGGATCCTGGTGCATAAGCACCCGGTAGGCCACCCATTCATCTTCGCGCCTGGGGTATAAACTGTAAGAACCGGGCAGGTCGATGATCAGGGCGTTCAACTCATCGCTGATCCTGCAATGGCCGGCTTTTTTATCGACGGTCACCCCCGGGAAATTGCCAACTTTCTGGTTGAGGCCGGTTAAGGTATTGAAGAGAGAACTTTTGCCACTATTTGGGTTGCCTACTAAAGCTATATTGATACTTCGACCTGACACGAGGGTCAAAATTACCCCTTAATGCCTACCGTCATGTTACGATTTGGGTAAAACTTATTTCGCTTACTGACTATCTTTGGGCCCAGTTTCCAAAAAACAGAAGATGTTTAACAACAGGATCAAGATCAAGGATTTACTTGCGGCGGAGCCGGATGGCCGTGAGGTGATTGTCATGGGATGGGTGCGTACATTCAGAAACAACCAGTTTATCGCGCTCAACGATGGCTCTACAAATACCAACCTGCAGGTGGTTGCCGAACTTGGTCTTCTCGACGAAACGCAACTGAAAAGGATCACCACAGGTGCTTCGCTGAAAGTCGAAGGTTTGGTAATCCCTTCCCTTGGCAAGGGTCAGAAGCTGGAGATAAAAGCCAGCAACATCGAGGTCCTGGGCGATTCAGACCCCGAAAAATACCCGCTTCAGCCGAAGGAACACAGCCTGGAATTCCTGAGGGAAAAGGCACATCTGCGTTTCCGGACCAACACTTTTGGAGCGATTTTCCGGGTTCGCCACGCTCTGGCATTTGCCATTCACGAATTTTACCACAAGAAGGGTTTTGTTTACATGCACACGCCGGTGATTACGGCCAGCGATGCCGAAGGCGCCGGGGAAATGTTTAAAGTAACCACCCTACCGTTCAATAACACGCCCCGGACTGAATCGGGGGAAGTGGATTTCTCTGAAGATTTCTTCGGAAAGGCCACCAACCTCACTGTTTCCGGACAACTCGAGGGAGAACTGGCGGCGATGGCCTTCAGCGAGATCTACACATTCGGACCCACTTTCCGTGCCGAAAACTCAAATACTACCCGGCATCTTGCTGAATTCTGGATGATCGAGCCCGAAATGGCATTTTATGACATCGAGGACAACATGAACCTCGCAGAGGAGTTCATCAAATATATTATCGGGTATGCCCTCGAATACAACAGGGAGGACCTGGACTTCCTGGCCCAGCGTCTCGAGAAAGAAGAAAACAAACTCCCCCAGCAACAGCGGTCGGGCATGGGCTTGATTGAAAAACTGGAATTTGTGGTCAACAACCAGTTCGAAAGGATCAGCTACACAGAGGCGATCGAGATCCTGCTTGACAGTCCGGCTTTCAAAAAGAAAAAATTCCAGTACGATGTCAAGTGGGGTATCGACATGCAAAGTGAGCACGAGCGCTACCTGGTGGAAAAACATTTCAAAAAGCCCGTGATCGTCACCGGTTATCCCAAGGAGATCAAGGCCTTTTACATGCGTCAGAACGATGATGGCAAGACCGTCGCGGCCATGGACATCCTCGCGCCCGGCATCGGAGAGATCGTTGGTGGCTCACAAAGGGAGGAAAGAATGGACAAACTTCTGGCCCGGATGGAAGAAATGCAGATGCCCGCCGAGGAGTTGTGGTGGTATCTCGATACCCGCCGGTTTGGGACCGTACCCCATGCTGGGTTTGGACTTGGATTTGAAAGACTGGTGCTCTTTGTTACGGGCATGACCAATATCCGCGACGTGATCGCCTTCCCAAGGACACCAAAAAACGCAGAGTTCTAACCTCCCACAAGAATTTTGGACGAAATTTAGCCCCAAAGCTCAATTTTAAGATTCAGTTGCAATTTACCGGCGAATCAAGCCTGGCGGCCATCCTGTGCCATTTAACATATACAATTTCTCTTCTGACAGAACCCGCCTAAGGCAGTTACTAAAAAATAATTACTACTTTGTTTTGCATAGTACTTATTAATTACCTAGATTTGTGCAATCAACGTTTTCAAAATGCACAAAACAGCAGACAATGAATATTGACAACACGCAGAGTCAGATGCGAAAAGGCATACTGGAATTCTGCATACTCTCCATCATCCGCAGAGGTGAAGCCTACCCTTCGGACATCGTAGAGGAAATGAAAGCGGCCAACCTTCAAATCTTTGAAGGCACCCTTTACCCCCTCCTGACCAGGCTTAAAAATGCAACAATGCTTACCTACAGATGGGTCGAAAGCAGTTCCGGGCCTCCGAGAAAATACTTTTCACTCACCCCTACCGGCGAGGGATTCTATAAGGAACTCGAGGCCACCTGGTTCGAATTGGCCAATGCCGTTAACGCATTAACCAGCAAAAAAGAAGTTTTTTCAACCGCTATAAATCAGGAAGAATCAAATCAGGAAGAATCCACTTTTCAGCAGGATGAATCCAGCGAACCACCGGTAAACAATTAAAATAAAAGACAAACCGAACAGAAAATGAAAAAGGTCATTAATATAAACTTTCAGGGGAGGGTCGTTCCAATCGAGGAAACCGCTTATGAATTGCTGAAGCAATACATCGAAAGCCTCAGAAAGTACTTCGCATTCGAAGAAGGTCGCGATGAGATCATCAACGACATCGAAGGTCGTATCGCAGAACTCTTCTCAGAAAGACTGAAGAACGGCTCGAACTGCATCACCGACGCAGACGTCAATTCGGTCATCGCCGGCATGGGGCGACCGGAAGACTTTGATCCACAAGAGCCAGAAGCAGCTACGGCAGGTGCCCGCGATACAGGGGCCCACACCACCTCTACCAGCTGGACCACCGGCAACGTGCCGGGCAGGGGCAGCCTCTACCGCAATGCAGACGATAAGATTGTCGGCGGGGTTTGTAGCGGACTGGCCAACTATCTCCGGATCGATCCGGTGATCATGAGGATCCTCTTCGTCGTATTTTTTGGCGTTCTCTTCTGGGTTTACATCCTCCTTTGGATAATTGTACCTTCAAAATCAGTCAGCTCCAGCATCACGAAAAGGCTGTACCGTAATCCCGACCAGAAAGTGCTTGGCGGAGTCTGCGGGGGTCTGGCGGCCTACTTTAATATGGAGGTCTGGATACCAAGACTGATTTTCGCGCTTCCCTTCCTCTTTGCCATTATTTCCAGCGGGTTCAGTCCGTTCTGGGACTGGGACTTCGGTTTCGTTCCAAATATTGTCTCAGGTTCATTTGGCGGAAGCATGTTTATGATCTATATCGTACTCTGGATTGCCGTTCCGGTGGCTAATACCGCGGCCGAAAAGCTGGAAATGCGGGGTCAGAAGGTGGACCTCGATTCCATCCGCCAGGCAATAAACAAAGACCTTCAAAATGTTAAGGCCAGAACGGAAAAATGGGGTACTGAATTAAAGGAAACAGCTGAAAATCTTGGGCAAAGGGCATCAGAACAGGCGAAAGTCTTCACGGCTCAGGCCGGCCCGGCAGTCCGGAGAGGTTCCAACGGCCTCGGTCATGCCATCGGTGTAATCATCAAGGCCTTCCTGATTTTCATTTTTGCCATCGTGGCCATCACCCTGTTCGGGGTCCTCATCGGGCTCCTGTTCGGCGGGATTGCGCTGGCTCCTCTCAAAGACTTTGTGCTGGAGGGTTCCTTCCAGAACTCACTGGTCTGGCTCACACTTTTCCTGTTTTTCGGCACACCCCTGATAGCGCTGATCACCTGGGGCGTCAGAAGGATCATGGGTGTCCGTTCGAAGAGACATTTCCTTGGCTTCGCGTTCGCGGCCTTGTGGCTGGCGGGGCTTATCTGCGCCAGCATGCTGTTTTACAATGTGGCCGGCAATTACCGCCGTGTCGCCAACCTGGATGAAGAGCCGATTTCCATCACCCAGCCAGACAGCATCCTGAATGTCACCACTTCAAGTCCGGACTGGAAGAAATATGACCGGCTCAATTGGATGGGTTTCCAAGCCGACGATGACTGGGACCTGGACTGGGGCTTTGATAATATCCACCAGGACTCCATCATGCTCACTACCGTAAGGATCAGCATGGTGAAAAGCAACGACAGCGACTATCATGTTTACCGGGTACGCTCGAGCCGCGGAAGGAATATACAAGAAGCAACCAACACCGCCTCAACAATAAATTTTGATGTGACACAGAATGACAGTACCGTCTTCCTGCCAAAGGGATTTTTCATCACGAAAAAATCCAAGTTCAGGAATCAAAGGGTATGGATGGTTATGGAAATCCCGGTAGGCAAGAAGATCAGCTTCAGCAAAAACATTTCAGGATACAACTGGTTTACCGTCAACTACGATCGACACAGGTTTAATATCGATGATTTTGACGATGATAATGATTATCATCACAACGATGATTTTGATGACGAGCGGGAAACCAGCAGCCTCTATCGACCGATCCCTGGAAGGACTTATTTGATGAAGGAAGATGGCCGTCCCGAAAGAGTGAATGACTGACTGATTGTTGGATATCAGTAAATGAATTGGTTGCCTAATGGGCAACCTTTATTTTTGCTGCACATTCAACTCGCTTTCTTCAGGATGAAATCCACTGCCTTTCTCGACAAACACCTTGCCCTCGGGGCAAAAATGGCCGAATTCGCCGGGTACAATATGCCCATCTCATATTCGGGCATCAATGATGAACACCAGACCGTGCGCAAGAGGGCGGGTATTTTCGATGTCAGTCATATGGGCGAATTCATTCTCAAGGGTCCAGGCGCTCTCGACCTGATCCAGCGGGTGACCACAAATGACGCCTCGAAGCTAACAGCCGGCAAGGCGCAATACAGCTGCCTTCCAAATAATGAAGGGGGCATCGTGGATGACCTGCTCGTGTATTGCCTGGAAGAGAATAAGGCATATATGCTCGTAGTCAATGCTTCGAATATAGAAAAGGACTGGAACTGGATCAGCGGCTTTAACAATGCGAATGTGGAAATGCACAACATTTCCGACAAGACCTGTCTGCTGGCGATCCAGGGACCCCATGCAACAAAAATACTTCAGCCACTCACCGACACGGATATACTCAATCTGAAATACTACACCTTTGTGAAGGGAAGGTTTGCGGGCGTGGACAATGTGCTGATCAGCGCAACGGGTTATACGGGGGCCGGCGGGGTGGAGATCTATTTTGAAAATAAAAATGATGCATGCTGAAAAGATCTGGGACGCCATATTTCAAGCCGGCGGACCGCAGGGTCTCAAACCCATTGGCCTCGGTGCCCGCGACACATTGCGGCTGGAAATGGGATATTGTTTGTATGGAAATGACATCGACGACAGTACTTCGCCAATGGAAGCAGGATTAGGGTGGGTAACAAAATTTAACAAATCTTATCCTTCGTCAAATGCATTTGAACAGCAGAAAAAAGAAGGAGTAAAGAGAAAGTTGGCGGGTATTGAGATGATCGAAAAAGGAATTCCACGTCATGATTACCCGGTGAAGGATGTTACGGGGAAGACCATCGGCAAAATAACGTCAGGCACGCAATCACCTTCTTTGTCGAAAGCCATAGGAATGGGGTATATTGATACCGCATATTCTGCGCTTGATACAGAATTATTTGTTAAGGTTAGGGATAAATCATTAAAAGCTAAGGTGGTTAAAATTCCTTTCCAATAATAAAAAGGGCATGTCGAAAATTCATATTACAACGTTTATCGCGGCTCCAGTCGAAAGGGTATTTCGACCTTTCGAGGCACCTGGCCCTGTATAAATTTCTATTTCAGAACAGGAACGAAAAATTCAGTGCTGCTACGGGTTCCAACCTTATTGCCAAGAACGAGACGATGTCAATCAACGTAAAACATGCAGGAAAAACCCGGGTGTCTTTGCTGAAGATTACAGAATTCATGAAGCCACTTGCCTTTACTGAAGAACAGGTAAAGGGTGATCTGGAAAACTTCAAACACGAACATCATTTCCGACAGATTGAAAATGGCACGATAATTATCGACATATTAGATTTTGGGACACCCCGTGACCTGATCGGTAAATTGCTGGGCAAAGTGTATCTGAAAAAATATCTTGAACAGTTGGTGCTGAAACGTAATGAAGTGATTCGAAGTTATGCGGAAACAGAAAAATGGCGGGCGGTGCTTTCCTGACAGGCGATCTGATCAATGGAAAATTCCAAACCTTCATTACATACCGTTTTCTCCCCTTCCCTCCTGGAGCTTTATGATGTGGAGGATGCCATTGTGGTGGTGATCGATGTGTTGCGGGCGACTTCAACCATTGCCACGGCCCTGTATAATGGCGCAAAGGCAGTGGTACCGGTGGAGGAAATAGATGCCTGCATCTCAATAAGCAAGGACCTTGGTGGTATCACAGCGGGGGAAAGGGACGGCAAAATAGCGGAGGGTCTGCAATATGGCAATTCACCATTTGAATATCCACGGGAATTTATCGAGGGTAAGATATTGGTCTTGACAACAACGAATGGGACAAGATGCTGCATATGGCTCTGGAAAAAGGCGCGAGCCATATCATTACCGGATCCTTTCCGAATATTTCGGCGGTTTGCGATTACCTGGTTGCGAAGAAAAAACCGGTGATTGCATGCTCGGCATGGAAAAACAGGGTGAATATTGAAGACACCCTTTTTGCGGGCGCAGTGATCAGCAGAATCAGGGAGCATTTTTCCATCAACTGCGATTCATCGCAGATCGCAGAAACGCTTTATGAAACAGCTAAAGGTGATCTTTATGGATTTTTAAAGGAAAAGAATGCTTCGCACTATCAGCGGCTTACCGGATTTGGACTTGAAAAAGACCTCAGATATTGCCTTTCAACGCGATGTCGCAAACGTGCTCCCATTCTATGAAAATGAGCGCTTAGTGACGCATTCGAGGGGCTAAAATTTTTTGCTTTTTCTAATTTTAGATGTATTATTGTGAAGGAATTGAGACTGATTAGTCACCCCTGGCACTCTCTTAACTCGTCAGTTTTTAGCGTTCCAGTCAATATATAACTCATTTCAAAAGATTTTTTCAACAGACCAAGTTGGTTGTTTTGATCAAGTGGTAAACTCTCAAGTTTTTTTATGTACGACATTCTGCAATTGAACGACATGCTCGTTCCTGAGCTGCTTGATATAGCCGAGCAGTTAAAAATCCCTAATGCAAAAAAACTCAATAAACAAGATCTCATTTATAAATCTGGATAAACAGGCCGTTAGTGCAAGTGACGCAAAACCTTCAGCAGACGATAAAGGAAAAAGAAAAAGAATTATTAAAACAACTACAGCAAACTCTACCGAAGAAGCCGTAGTGGAAAGTGGTGATGAGCCAAAAGAAATAAAACGTGAAAAAAGCGCTTAGGAAAAAAGCGCCTGAAAAAGCCGGTTGAAAAAACGATCATCCCGGTAAAGAAAGGAAGAAAGAAACAGGAAGATGATGAGCAGGAAGCAACCTGCCTACATAGCAAGAGAAGAGCAGTCAGTCATCGCGCGACCGCCAGCCGCAAACGGAAGAACAGGACGACTCGCAATCAAACCAGGAGCAGGTTGATGTCGAAAGACGACAACCAGGTTGAAAATCTGCAGCAGCATGCAGAATGGTAATGGCGGGGTTAATGGCACCGATGCCCAGCAAAGAAATTACCCGCACCGCCGTGAACCGGTTTTCAATATTGAATTTGATGGTGTGATCCATGGGCGAAGGCGTGCTTGAAATGATGCCTGACGGTTATGGATTTCTTCGCAGCAGTGATTATAACTATCTCAGTTCTCCCGATGATGTTTATGTTTCTCCTTCACAGATAAAATTATTTGGACTTAAAAACAGGCGATACCGTTTATGGTGCCGTGCGGCCGCCGAAAGAAGGCGAAAAATATTTTGCCCTGCTGAAAGTGGAACACATCAACAGCAAAAGTCCTGAAGATGTCACGCGACCGTGTTCCCTTCGATTATCTCACTCCGTTGTTTCCATTCGAAAAACTGAATCTGTTTACAGCTCCGAATGGTTATAGCACACGGATCATGGATCTCTTCACCCCAATTGGTAAAGGACAGCGCGGATTGATCGTGGCGCAGCCAAAAATCGGTAAAACGGTGTTGCTGAAAGAAGTGGCCAATGCCATCGCGGCCAATCATCCTGAAGTGTTACCTGATGGTCGTGCTGATCGATGAACGTCCGGAAGAAGTTACCGATATGGAAAGAAGTGTCAGCGGCGAAGTGATCGCGTCAACCTTTGATGAGCCAGCGGAAAAACATGTAAAAGTTTCCACCATCGCTCTTCAAAAAGCAAAAAGACTTGTAGAATGCGGTCATGATGTGGTGATCCTGCTTGATTCAATCACCCGTCTTGCCCGTGCACACAATACCGTAGCGCCTGCCTCCGGTAAAGTGTTATCGGGTGGTGTGGAAGCAAACGCGATGCAAAAACCCAAACAATTCTTTGGTGCAGCGAGAAAGATTGAAAATGGCGGTTCACTCACCATCCTTGCTACCGCACTTATTGAAACCGGTTCCAAAATGGATGAAGTGATCTTTGAAGAATTCAAGGGAACCGGTAACATGGAACTGCTGCTCGACAGGCGACTCGCCAACAGACGCATCTTCCCTGCCATCGACCTTGTGGCTTCCTCTACACGCCGCGATGACCTCTTGCTGGAAAAAGATGTATTGCAGAGGATCAACCTGCTTCGGGTTTACCTCAGCGATATGAACACAGAAGAAGCTATGCATGAATTGCTGAAAAGAATGCGTGGCACCAAGGACAACCAGGAGTTCCTCGCCAGCATGAACGGATAAGACAGTTCCATCTAAACATAATCAATGCCGTCTCTCAGTAGGCGGCATTTTACTTTCCCGTTCTTCCCATTGGGCATGATTTTTTAACTTGAATATTAAAAATCAAATGAAAAAGTCTGCCGGCATATTCACCTCATTTTTCGCCATTGCATTGCTTGCCAGCTCATGCGGCGAAGGGGAACCATCAAAGAGCAGCGGTGACGACCAGATCCAGGAACAGCCTGTGCAAAATAGCGGCACCGAAACCGAGGCCGCCAGGGCCAAAGACGCGGTGAAGGATTCTTCTAACGTCCGCGACTCGGCTAATAATGGAAATGATCTTCCCGATTCAGTTACGGGTTCTAAGCCACACCATTGAGTTGCGAAAAATTTTGCCACAAAAGTTGGAGAGGGGTTCCAGGTATAACATCAGGCCTACTTGAAAGAATACGACCGATATACTGAGTCAGATCTGGAAAACGCTATCATGTAACGATGCTAAGTCGTATTTCCCCGGCATTTGTTCCTAACTTATCAAAAAATTGTGTTACGATATAATCACATCTATCCAGCTTAATATCAAACAGATCAGAAGGAGCATAAAATTTGTAAATCTCCTTTCTTAGTAAAAGTTTAGCTCTGCTAAGTCGCGCCTTAACGTTTGTGGAACTTATCTCCAGCAAATCTGCGGTTTCTGAAACGCTGTATCCCTCAACCTCTCTTAAAACAAAGACTGTTCTATAGATTAGCGGTATCTTCTGCACACAAAATTCCAATATTTTTAGAAGTTCCTGATTGATTACTTTTTTGTCCGATGCCACATCCGCAACATGAATAGGTCTCTTTGTTTCGTTAATTAGTTGGCTCGACGATAGTTCATTCTTAAAACGACCGTGTTTGATTTCATAAAGACACTTATGTATCATAATCTTACATAGCCATGTTCTATAGGATGATTGATGCCTGAATTTGTTCAACTCCATTAAAGCGGCTATATGTGCTTTTTGCACAATGTCTTCAGCATCATCAGAAGTAAAGCCATACATCTTAGCTATTTTATACAGTACGCCATTATACCGTCTCATAAGTATTTCAAAAAGTATTGTCTCACCATTCACTATTTTTCTAACTATATCTTCATCGCTGGTGGAACCAATTATTTTTTCTACCTTTTTCATTAGCGAATTATTTAATCAAGGCTCACCCATTCACATAAAAATCCCTGTAATGAATTTTACAGAGATTGTTAGTAAAAAACTCCGGGTTACAGCGATTTCAGATATTCGACCAGGTCGCCTTTTTCCGGTTCTGTCAGCCCCAGCTTTTTACAATCATTGTAATGATTTACAACATCCATTAGTGTGGCAAACCGCCCATCGTGATAAAAACCACCCTTACTATGCGCCCATAAGCCTTGCAGGCCCTGTGTTACATATGTTTTTTCGGGAGACCGGTTTGATTGAAAATCGTCGATACAAATCTCATCCGGCTTATGTGTATTCCATCCCGGTTCTGCAAAGAGAGGCGGAACATGACAACTTGCACATTTTGCTTTATTATTGAAGATGATTCCTCCCCTGTCTGCTGCTTCTTTGTTATATGAATTCTCCGGAGCTTTTGGTGATGGAATTGCCAACTGGTAAAATTGCAGAGCGGCAAGTTTGCTGGTGACATGATCGGAATCGCTCCGCTTATTGCCGAAACCAGCTTTTGCGGCTACTGGAAATTGGCTTGCATTCATTAATCTTGGATCATAAAAGTTTCCCTGACCCTGCAACTCGAGGTTGGCAACATATGCATTCCAATAAGTAACATTTCCCCAACCGCCCGTCCAGGTATGCAGGTTATGGCCTGCATGGCCGAATGCTTCGGGGATGAGGGTGGCTGCCGACTTGCCATCTGGCCGGAAGCCTTTTCCATCCAGGTTGAGTTCGGCATCGAACTTGCCCGGTCCCCAGCCGGCAAGCACTTTTTTCACAGTAGCCTCATCGGTGTTCAATAATTGGGTAAAGGCACTTAGGTCAGGGGACATCGAAATAATTGCTCCTACATTGAGGTCCCGGTTTGGCCATCCATCAAGTCGTTTGCCAATTCCTGATGCATTGTCTACCGTAGAGTGACAAGCGGCACAAGTAATGCCTATTGACTTCAAATTTCCATCGCCATCAAATTTTCCAATCGTTCCAACTACCGCATTTATTTTCAATAATTGAAGCGTTACCCAGGGATCATCAAGAAAGGTTCCTTGTTGTATCTTTTTTCTCAAAAATTTAGGCAGAATAGCAAGATCAACTTTTAACCCCGCGGCTAAAGCATCTTTGGGACTTAGCCCTTTCCCTGTACCACCGTGCTTTTCGTCCGCAATTGCTTTATGCAACTTTAGTTTGTCCGTCCAGAATACTTCATCGCCAAAGGTGTCAAAACGAAATACGGCCTTCCCTTTTTCAAACAGTTCTTTTGAGTTTTTTTCAATATCATCATCAAAATCATTGGGATCTCCAGTCATGTCCGGTGCGGCCCTTGTATCGCGTTTAGTTGTTTTGCATTGAATAAACTGTGTTGCGGCTACTGTGAACATGATTATTCCAATAACCATTGTTGTTTTGGGTAAATACATTTTCATACTGCCATTTTAAAGGTTCGGGATACTGGTATATTTAAGCACATACAGAGCCCGGATTGGGTCAGGTGCTTTGGTTAACAGTAGGGGGGATGAAAACTATAATAGTTAGAGTGATTGCGTGCCTATTTGGTTACAAAATCTGAGCACTTTCTTTGCCTGCTCTAAGATGTTTTTCCCCTCCTTTGCTGCTGACGCAGCTACGGCGGGCGATGCCCTTCTCCGCACCCCCAACTCCGCACACAGCTCTGACTATTATTGGCTTCAATATATAAATTCTGACTTTTTGTAACCTTTACTATTCAGATAGCTCTAATATCATGTGAGTTAAGCTCTTAATCATCTGATTTTCGAAAAATTAAATTATACCAGTTATGAGTACGGTTGCATCTGATTACACCAAGCAAGCTAATGTCATGACGGAGAAAAGATCTGCTATAGAAAGAGTAGTATCGCTTTTGAAAATTACTTATGGTATCGTGCCTATTGTTGCAGGAGCAGATAAATTCATGCATTTATTGGTGAATTGGGATCAATATTTAGCACCAGTAATCGCAGATATGATTCCTTTCTCGGCACACACCTTTATGCTTATCGTGGGAGTTATTGAAATAATAGCCGGAGTTATTGTTTTAGTGAAACCGAAGATCGGCAGCCTTATTGTTTGCATATGGCTGTTAGGGATTGCCCTTAATCTGCTGCTTACGGGGAAATATTTTGATGTCGCTGTGCGTGATATCGTCATGGCAATCGGGGCCTTCAGTTTATTTACTTTAGTAAGCGACCGAACAGAAAGATAAGGCGAGCTGCTAAAGTATGCGATATGAATCTGAACCTTTCAGATGATTCATTTATAGGAAACTGCAGTCGATAGTTCGTACCGTTATTGGAGCTTAACTGAAAACCAGTTTCAGGGAGAGGGTTTCACGCAAAGGGTTTCACGCAAAGGATTTCACGCAAAGGCGCAAAGAAAGCGCAAGGCCGCAAAGAGATCTGAATTCTTTTATGCGCCTTTGCGGCCAGCGAAGGTGGCTTAGGCCTTCGCGTGAAACATTTCAAAAAATCATATGCCCCTTATTCCTGATCTTATCGCACATAATCTCCATGGTCAGCTGGACACCGTTGATGGTTTTAATTGTATCCATCAGCATCAGTAAGTAATCGTCATGAACCATGTCGCCCTTGAGCAGGTAAAGAAAATCGAGGTGCCGGTATTCGGGTAAAAGATATTCACCATCGAACTGGTTGTTGTATAGATAGTGTATGAGCGCATTGCTTTCTTCACAGTACTGAAATACCGCAAAGTAATAATCACGGTTTTTCCGCTTCAGTTGAATTTCGATGTCATTATTATTTCTCAGGTCAATGCTCAACAACTGGTTCAGCTGCCAACAGAGCTGGTAATCCTTGACAGGCGCTACAATGCCCACCAGACGTGTATCACGGAAGAATTCTTCCGCAAGTTCATCAACGTCGAGTTTGAGTTTCATGGCCACAATAGTTCTTTTCTCAATTTACAGATTTGACGGTGTTCTCAGGCTGCTCACCATTCATCAGTCGCACCCCGGTTTTGACTTTATTCAACAAGGTCCTCCCGTCAGCATCCTGCGCAGTTCCTGGCATAAGGGCATCCACACTGATTATTTGTTTTATTTTATCCAGCTTCAGGTTGCCGGCTGTGAGCCGTTGCCTGGCTTTTTCAGAACCGAGCGCAACAAAAAGATAATTGTACGGCGCACGTTTAGTCTTGCCAGCAAGCGAAGCCATCTCGAGCAGCACCGCAAGGTCGTTCGGATTTGTCATCAAAGCACCTGCGACACTGGTGCTGTCGGCCCCATTGTCGATGAATCCTACAAGGTTGTATCCCTTGGTGGAACTGAATTTCAGATTGGTGTGCATAGCGATGTCGAGCGGCTCGGAGTCATCAAAAAAGTATTTTCCGAATGCATTTTTTGAGATGAAGAGCACGGGTATGGCAGAGAGCTGCTCCTGCATCAGGGGATGGAATACCATATCTGGTGCCATGGACTTATCGTAAACGATCAACGCGGATGCTCCCTTTGCGGCTGATCGCTCGGCCTTCTTCAGGATAGAGACCAGGGTATCTCTGCCTGCGTTTCCGGGGCTCGTGTTGAGAATGTCTTTGAGGTCAGCGAACCAGGGTACACCTTTCTCTGCGAGGGCCATCACCACTGAAGCACTCACATCTTTGTTGGGGCTGAATGAGAACGGAAAAAAATCATCGTTCAAACTCAGGGCCTTTCCATTTACCGAGAATTTGGTGCCGGTCATGATGTCGCGGCCATTGTTGATGGTGAAATGCTGATACCAGGAGCCTTTATCACCCCTGGCCTTTACGCCGAATTTCTCAAATTGATTCCTGGCGTATTCTGAAGCCCTGGAATGGGCGGAATCAGCAGCCCCGCCGGGTTGAGAAAGGTACCCGATATGGCGTTCCAGTGCAGCCACCATGCGGCGGTCGGATCTTTTCAAATGCTGTCCAGAGGAAATCGTGGGTAAGGCAAGGATAAGTGATAGGGCAATGAACAGAGAATTCATATGTCGTTATTACGCTTTGGAGGATCCCGATAGAAGGAGTCAAAGGTATGCATGTCAAAGCCCATACCAATCCTTGTTAATACATTTTAGAAAGCCTCATATCTAACAATCCTTTCGGAAGCTGATGATTTTTTCTTTACTTTTGCAGATTGTCCAATTCACATTATGGCGTTACCACATTTAATCAAGTATGTCTACACCAATGGCACAGATGAAGTTATAAGAAGGGGAAAGAAGATACACGCCATCGGCTATGTGGAACTCGTTGATTTTGATGAACTTCTGGATGCTGTATCCTTCAGGGTAAAAGACGACAGTTACAGCACTTATTACAGGGTTAACATTCAAAAATTCAAAGACCCCAAGACACTCTCGGTGCGTTGCACCTGTCCTTACAATCTGGGTGATATCTGTCGCCACGAAGCAGCTTCTTTGATCCAGCTCCAGGAAATGCTGGATAAGAATATTCTGAAGGCGGACAAAATTGACTACGACCAACAACACACGGTCGTAAAAATGAAATTCATCGATCTTAAGACCCTGAGATTGCTCTGCTCTCCCGAAACCTATGCGGCGGCCGACAATTATGTGCGCAACAATAAAGCCGAGATCATCACCGCAAAAGATGAACTGGTCATGGCAACCGTGAAACTGGAAGAGGGTGAATACAAAGTGGTCATTCGCAAAAATGAAGAAAGGAATTTCGACACCAGTTGTGATTACGAAGACACCAAATATCCCTTGTGTCTGCCCAAAGTGATCCTGTTCCTGCAACTCCTCAATACCGGTGGTCCTTATTATTTTGATACGATCAGGAATTGGGACAAGGAAAAAAATAAACTACTGGAACTGTATGGTTATTCCATCACTGATGACCTCAAAGGCAAATTTGAATTTTCATATAAAGATGGCAAGCCATTCTTAAGATTACTCGATCCAACGATCAAAAGAGTTACGCCCCAGGAGTTGTCTAGGACAAGAATGCCCGTGCCGGTATCGGAGCCACAGCTCACAGACATCAACGAAATTGTGCCCGAGAAAATGGAAACGTCTGCCCAGCGACTGGGAATTGTTTTTAATTTTAACAGTAATGCATATCCGAATTTTCTTGTCGAGTCGGTTTCGGGTGAACCATCCGATGAGCAGGATACTTATGTAAGTAAGGTGGTGAAACTAGATCTCGCCAAATACATCAATGGAGATCTGTTCCCTGAATCGGACCGGCAACTGCTGCCTTCAATCCGCAAATTGCAGGAGGGCGAGATCGGCAAATACCTAAACAGGAATTCTCCATTCAGTGGTATCTGGGAGAATATTATTCACCACGAAGATGATGACCTGCCCGAAGAAACAAAATCACTCATCGTAGAGTACATACATCCGAAGCTGAAGAAATTACTGGGTGAGTTATCCGAGAATCCTTTTGTTTTTATTCTTCCCGCGAAGAAGCCATTCAAAACCGACAACCTTGAACCGGTCGGCGTCAACACCCACCACATCGATCCCTATTTTAGGGTAAACAAGGTTGGTGACGAATACGTAATGGAATGCTGGGTCAGACTCAGCGGCCAACCGGTTCCCGTAACAGCAAACGAGGTGGAGTCCAGCCTGATCTTCGTGCAGAACCATAATCTTTATCTCTGGCATAAACCCGAAGACGTGAACCTGGTCGACCGCTTCATGTCAAAGGGAAAACTCGTATTCAATCAGGAGGACTGGCCCGAACAACTGCGCAAATTCATACTGCCACTTACCAAGGATTATCATGTCGACTTTGACCCTTCGCTCGTCACCCAGGTAAAGGATGGTGAGCCCGAAAAGAGAGTGGTGTTGCAGGAGAAGGGCGATTACCTGGTTTTTCAACCACTGTTTTCCTACAAGGGTTTTGAGACAAAGCCTGGTGGAAAGGATGACCTTGTTGTGCCAGCGGGAGACAAGGTGATGATCGTAAAAAGAGACAGGGAAAAAGAAAATTCCTTTACCCGGCAGCTCGAAATGCTCCATTCCAATTTCATCCGACCCGAAGGAGGACAACAGCTGGCCCTCAAGGGCAATGATGTGCTCAAGAACAACTGGTTCTTCCTATTTGTCGATGCGATGAAGGAAATGAAGGTGCCCGTATTCGGCTATGAGGCACTCAAGAATTTCCGGTTCAATACCGCCAAGCCACAGACCAAGATCCACATCAGCAGTAACACAGACTGGTTCGATGCCCGGGTGGACATTGTATTTGGCGACCAGAAAGTGACCATCGCCGATGTTAAGAAAGCGTTGGCTAACCGTCAGCAGTTTGTTCCCCTGAACGATGGCACACTCGGAATTCTTCCCGAAGAATGGATCAAGAAATATTCCCTGTTGTTCAGAGTCGGTGAAGGGAAAAATGATCAATTGCGTCTATCGAAATACCACATGAGCGTGATCGACGAACTGTATGATGAACGCAATGAAGAAGAGCTGGTAGTGAAGCTGGAAGAAAAATACGACCAACTGAGAAACTTCAATAAGATAAAAGAAATACCGGTGCCTGTCCATTTGGCTGCATATCCTGCGGCCCTATCAGGAACACGGTTTTCACTGGATAAATTATTTGCAGGAAATCGGCTGGGGAGGCATACTCGCCGACG
This sequence comes from uncultured Chitinophagaceae bacterium, assembly GCA_963808065.1. GTDB lineage: Bacteria > Bacteroidota > Bacteroidia > Chitinophagales > Chitinophagaceae > Flavitalea. Next base: position 266,423 of record CAWEEK010000001.1, on the reverse strand, counting down.
ACATGGGTCTGGGTAAAACGGTACAGGCTTTATCATATCTGCATTACTACAGGCATCATTATGGAAAGCTGACAGCGTTAGTGGTTTGTCCAACCACTCTGATGTTCAACTGGGAAAATGAGATCAAAAAGTTTACTCCCTCCCTGACCTATCATATTCATCATGGCGCGGACCGTACCAAGAACCGCGACATTTTCATTGAGCGCGATATTGTCATCACTACCTACGGCACACTTCGCAGCGACATCAAGATGCTGGTTGAACTGCCACTGGATTATGTGATCCTCGATGAATCCCAGGCGATAAAAAATCCTTCGAGCAAGGTGACAAAAGCCGCCAGCCTGCTGAAAGCAAAAAACAGGCTTTGCATGAGCGGTACGCCTTTGCAAAACAATACTTTTGACATCTTCGCCCAGATGAACTTTCTGAACCCCGGGATGCTGGGCAGCATCGAGTTCTTCCGGCAGGAATTCTCGATCCCCATAGACAAGTTTGGAGAACCCGACAGGAAGGACCATCTGCGAAAAATCCTCTTCCCATTCATACTTCGCAGAACCAAGGAGCAGGTGGCCAAGGACCTCCCCGAAAAGATCGAAACCATACTCTATTGTGAGATGGATGACGAGCAAAGGAATATTTATGAGGCCTACCGGAACGACTTCCGCGACAAGATCCTCGGCACCATTGAACAACAGGGCATCAACAGATCACAGCTCACCATCCTGCAGGGGTTGATGAAGCTCAGGCAGATCTGTGACTCCCCGGCGATACTCAATGAAACCGACAGATTCCCGAACCACAGTATCAAGCTGGAGGAGTTGGGCAGGGAAATCACGGAAAACATCAGTAACCATAAGGCATTGGTATTCTCGCAGTTCCTGGGTATGCTGGCTTTGATCAGGGAAAAACTGGTGGAACTGGGGGTCGATCACGAATATTTTGATGGCAGCACATCGGCCATTGACCGTGAAAAGGCAATTCAGCGCTTTCAAAATGATGAAAACTGCCGGGTGTTCCTGATCTCACTAAAGGCTGGGGGTGTGGGTCTGAACCTGACGGCGGCCGATTATGTTTATATCGTGGATCCATGGTGGAACCCGGCTGTTGAGCAACAGGCGATCGACAGAACGCACCGTATCGGCCAAACCAAGAATATTATGGCCTACCGCATGATCTGCAAGGACACGATCGAAGATAAAATTCTGCAATTACAGGAGAAAAAGAGGAATCTGGCCAAGGACCTGATCACGGACGACGAAGGTTTTGTGAAAAGCCTGTCCCGGGCGGACGTCGAATACCTTTTCAGTTAGAAAAGGGGGATTTCCTAGTGAATCCTTCTCTTTGTTGCTGAATGCATAAAGGGAGATACACCACTCACTATTACAGAGCAAACACTTTTGACCAGGGAAACAACCCCGATGGTGGGTTTGTAGTGTGCCTTGTTGATGCGGGTGTACTGCACATCATAATACATCGATTTCTTCAACATTTCTAAACAGTTTGGACAGATTAATAAATTTGGGGTATTGCAATAACGGCAAATTTTGTGGATTTATTGTGTATAACTACTAAGTATTTTTTCTATTGTATTGTTAAAATCAAACTTCTATTTTGGGGCAAATCCCCCTGGAATGAAGAACCTGATCCTCGCCCTGATCCTGTCTGCACCTGTGCTGACTTCAGCCCAAGGTGTCTTCACCAACAACGCGAACACCACCCTCCAAACAGTAATTGGCGACTATGCCAACAATTTCAAAAATATCAGGGGAAACCTGCTAAATCAGGAACCCCAGAGTACAGACTATGCCTCTACCGTGCAGATTCCCGGGTCGATAAGCGCCGTTGTTACGCGGTACAGTTCAAGCCCTGAAAAAGAGATCTACAGCTGGAAGTGCCTGCTTACCCAGTCGGAAGATTTTGAAACGGCAGCCAGGCGATATAAGGAAGTCTACGACCAGGTACGCAACAGCATTATTAAGATCGGAGGTGACAAACCTTACATACTGAATGGCACCTTCCAGGAGCCCACGGAACGAAAAAGATTTGTTTCAAGTGAACTGTTTTTGCTACCGGCCACCGGAAGTACGAGAAAACTGAAAGTCGAAATCACACTGGAATTCCTGGTCACAGAATGGAAGATGTCGGTGCTGGTTTATGATCAGGAAGATGCCGTGGCGATGGAATGAAGTATCTTTTCAAGTATAGCACTGACGGGTTCATATTCTGTGTATCCCCTCGAAGCGAGATAAAACCTGGTCTCATCTGCCTGGACCAGCAAGGTAGGAAACCCATTAACCTGTAATTTTTTCACCTGCGCAAATTCATACAGTGCTTTTTGCCGGTATTCTTCTTCTTTCAGCTTTTCATAAAACGCGTCAACCGGAAGCTCATATTTTTCAATCAGGTGTCTGTAAGCCTCGTCGTCGGTGAGGTCACGGCCTTCCAGTTTCAGGGCACGTTGAAGGTCGCCGGCAAAACTGATCTGCAGGTCGGGGCGGTACTCTTTGAAAATGCAGAGGGCAATGGCAGGTTTTTCTGAATTCGGATACCAGTCGCTTTCTTCAGGATGAAATATATGCCAGAGAAAATCTTCTCCGAATTTTACGCCGGTTCTTTGTTCAACGTTTTTGTAGGCCTCACGAATATAGCCGGCTGTGGCACCGATGGGTACCGGTGTTTCGGGGAGGATCATGCCGCCGGAGAGCACTTCGAAGTTCATGCGGTCTGCAAAGGTCGTTTCGATCTTTGCAATCACCGGGCTGAATCCATAACACCAGCCGCAATAGGCGTCGTAACAGTATATAAGTGTTGGCGTCAAAGCGTAAAGGCGCAAATTTAATGTGCTTCCAGCCAATTTGCACCCCCACCAATCTCTGCTTCCACCGGCACACCGTTTGGAAGCGGCAAAGCGCTGCGCATGCAATCGAGGATCACCGGCTTGATCAGCTCGGCTTCTTCAATCGGCGCATCAAATACAAGTTCGTCGTGTACCTGTAATACCATTTTTGATTTGAAATTTCTTGCCTTGAATTCGTGGTGCACCTTGATCATAGCCATCTTTATCATGTCGGCGGCGGTGCCCTGGATCGGTGAATTAATGGCGTTCCGTTCGGCAAATCCGCGTACAGTAAAATTCGCCGAGTTGATATCTTTCAGCCAGCGCTTCCTTCCCATCAATGTTTTCACATAACCGTGTTCACGCGCGAAATTGATGGTTTCATCCATGTACTTCTGAATTCCTGAAAACTGTCTTTTGTAGTTGTCGATGATCTCTTTGGCTTCGGTTCTGCTAATGCCCAGGTTGTCCGCCAGGCCGAAGGCACCCTGCCCGTATATGATGCCGAAGTTTACACTCTTGGCCTTGTATCGCTGTTCCTTGGTGACAGCGGATTCTTCAATACCATACACTTTGGCTGCTGTGGCATTGTGGATGTCTTTCTTTTGCTGGAAGGCTTCGCACATCGCGGGGTCGCCGCTGATTGCCGCAACTATCCGCAATTCGATCTGCGAATAATCAGCCGAGAACAGCATGTGTCCAGAATCCCTTGGTATAAAGGCCTTCCTGATCTCCCTGCCTCTTTCCGAACGAATCGGAATATTCTGCAGATTGGGGTTGTTGCTGGAAAGCCTTCCGGTTACAGCAACGGCCTGGGCATAACTGGTATGCACACGTGCAGTTTTAGGATTGATCATCAGCGGCAGGGCGTCGACATAAGTTGATTTGAGCTTGGTCAGCTGACGATAAGCCAGGATGTCGTCGACAATCTGGTTGTTATGCGCCAGTTTCATCAACACATCCTCACCCGTTGCGTACTGGCCCGACTTTGTTTTCTTCGCCTTGGGATCCAGCTTCAGTTTTTCAAACAACACCTCTCCCAATTGTTTCGGGGATGAGAGGTTGAACTTCACGCCCGCCTGTTCGTAGACGCGAAGCTCGCTGCTCCTGGCTTCTTTCTCGAGTTCTACAGAATAATCATTCAGGAACCGGGTGTCTACCCTGATGCCTTCAAACTCCATGTCGGCAAGCACTTTCACGAGCGGGTTCTCCACTTCGGTGAACACTTCTTCCACTTCCTTCGCCTGAAGCAAAGGCGTAAAAGCATGTTTCAACTGCAGGGTGATGTCCGCGTCTTCCGCAGCGTATTCAGTGATCTTGTCGAGCGCCACATCTCTCATGTTGCCCTGAGTCTTTCCTTTCTTACCGATGAGTTCTTCAATCGGCACGGGTTCATACCCGAGGTATTGTTCACTCAACAGGTCCATGCTTCTCTTGCCCTCCGGTTCGATGACATAATGTGCGAGCATCGTATCAAAAATGTTTCCCTTCAATTCATAGTCGTACCATTTTAGTACGAGCATGTCGTATTTGAGGTTTTGTCCAACCCAGATGATGAAAGGATTTGAAAAAAGCGGTTCGAAGAAGGTTAGGAGACGCCTTGTTTCTTCCTGGTCATTGTGTGGAAAGGGAATATACCAGGCCTTTCCTTTTTCATAGGAGAAGCTCATGCCCACCAGTTCGCAGTTGTTGGCATCGATACACGTGGTTTCCGTATCGAAGCAGATCTCGGTCTTTGTATTTAGCTCTTCCACAAGTGCTGCGATTGCCTCGTCGGTTTGCACTGACTGGTAGTCGTGCGGGGTGTTCTTTATGTTGCCCGTAGGCTGCTGGATGACCGATTCAATTTGTTCTCCCAATACCGGCCTTTCTTCTTCGGCGGTTTCGGTTACATTGCCGAAGAGATCCGTCTGCACACCGGAAGGAATTACTTTATCAACCAGTCCTTTGGTCAAAGCCGGCGCTGCGCTGATGTCTTCGCCGAACAACCTTCTGCCGATTGTTTTGAATTCGAGTTCGAGAAATATTTCTTTGAGTGCGTTCTTATTACATTCCTTGATCCTGAAGTCTTCTTCATGAAATTCTACCGGAACATTGGTGATGATCGTAGCCAGTTTCTTACTCATCACCGCCAGTTCCTTGCCATTCCTGATCTTTTCGCCAAGCGCGCCTTTTATTCCATCGGCATTCGCCAGCACATTTTCCAGTGATCCGAATTCTGTCAGCAGTTTCGCGGCGGTCTTTTCCCCTACACCGGGTATGCCTGGAATATTATCAACGGCATCACCCATTAACCCGAGTATGTCAATAACCTGGCTGACATCCTTGATATTCCATTTCGCACAAACATCTGAAGCGGAGAGGATTTCCGGATCACTGCCCTGGTAACCTGGTTTGTAGATAAGTATCCTTTCCGTTACCAGCTGGCCGTAGTCTTTGTCTGGTGTCACCATGTACACTTCGTATCCTGCCCTTTCCGCCTGCTGGCTCAGCGTGCCAATGATGTCATCGGCTTCGAAACCGTCTTTTTCTATGCAGGGGATGCAGAAACCTTCTATGATCCTTTTAATATCCGGCACCGCTGAAAGAATATCCTCGGGCGCTTCCTGCCGGTTGGCCTTGTAATCGGTGAAGTCGATATGTCGTTCCGTCGGAGCGTGCGTGTCGAAACAAACGGCCATGTGTGATGGCTGCTGGTTGTTGATCAGGTCGATCAGTGTGTTCGTGAATCCGAACTGGGCGTTGGTGTTACGGCCTTTCGAAGTGATCCGGGGACTCCGTATCAGGGCATAGTACGCCCGGAAGATCAAAGCCATGGCGTCCAGCAAAAACAGTTTCTTCGTCATCTGGCGAAGATAAAAACTGTTGAGGAGCGCGCCTAAAGCTTAAAACTTAAAGCGTAGAATCAACGGCGAAATGGGCGTCTTTTCTTTTCACCTGAGAGTTTCTACGGAACCGGATCATGCCCGTGCCCGCCCCAGGGGTGACAACGGACGATTCGCCGGCAGGCCAACCAGAATCCCTTGAACGGTCCGTATTTCTGAAAGGCCTCAAGGGCATATTGCGAGCAGGTTGGGGTGAACCGGCAGGAAGGTCTGAGCACCGGGGAGATGATCCACTGGTATAGTTTGATCAGTAGTATGAACGGCGCACTAGCGATTCTTAGCAGCAGGTTCATGGATCTTGTTTGTGAGTTTGCCGATGAGCTCCTTCATTTTCAGATTCATTGATGGCCACAAAGGCAGCTCCCCTGACGTGTACATGATAAAAATGGACAGGTTATAGGGCTGGGCAGAAACAACCTCGGATAACGACGTACGGTTGGTACGGTACGATTCCCGCATAAGGCGTTTTATCCGGTTTCGGTCGGTCGACTTTTTGAAATTCCGGGTACTTACGCCAAACCCGGCCTGTAAACGGCCGGAAACTGAGGCGGAGACAGGAAGCTGTTGAGGTTTTCCCGGTTCCACAACCGCCCTGATAGCTACTCCCTCCGATTTTTTGATACGCGAAACTGGTTCAGGAGCAAATTCTCCAGCCTGGACTGGGGCGGACCTCAGGTAAGTGACCCGCAGGGGAGGCAATGACATGGTCTGCCCTGTTTCGAACAATTGCCCGATGAGCTTACGGCTTTTCAGCCGCTGATCCTTCCCAAGGGAATTTGCCTTTGCGATTGCTGGTAGTTTATACAAACAAAATTAGCCTCAAATGAGGCTAATGAATAATATTATCTGAACCGGGATTTGGCTATTTCAGCTTGCTCTCGTCGGACACACTCAGTTTCTTACGACCTTTCCTGCGACGTGAGGCCAGCACCGCGCGGCCATTTGCTGATTCCATGCGTTTGCGAAAACCATGAACGGTTTTACGACGGCGGCGGTGTGGTTGGAATGTACGTTTCATTGTATTCTATTTTGTTCTTGTTGTGAAAGGTCGGCAAAGGTAGGGCAAATCACCTTTTCATCCAACAGATTTTTCAACCAGCGACAGATGGTGAGCCTGTACCGGCTCGCCGTAAAAGCTGCCCGCGTGGCTGTTAAAATCAATGGCTGAATCCGTGGTAAAGAATTTCCTGCTTCCCAAACGCGTACAGCGATGTTCTATCTCCGGGTGATTATTAAGATATTGAGCCAGACTTTCGGCCACGATGTCCCCCTGGGCTACGATCCTGATCTGATCGCCAGTATGTTTTCTGATCTGATCCATCAGCAGGGGGTAGTGGGTACAGGCCAGGAGTATGGTGTCTATCTTTTTATCCGCGGAGAGCAGCTGATCCAGGTGTTTGGTAATGAAGTAATCCGCGGCATGAGTCTGGTGTTCATTGTTCTCGATCAGTGGCACCCACATCGGGCAGGCCTCCTGGGTAACCTTCAGATCAGGGTAGAATTTGCTGATTTCGATCAGGTAAGACTCGGATTGCACCGTTCCAGTGGTGGCCAGGATGCCTATGAACCTGTTTTGGTGAATCGGCCAATGATCTCGGTTGTGGGCCTGATCACCCCGAGCACCCGGTTTGCGGCACCGATCCGGGCAAGGTCGTTTTGCTGTATCGTTCTCAATGCTTTGGCCGAGGCCGTATTGCATGCCAGGATTACCAGGGGGCAACCCATCTCAAAGAACCACGTGACCGCCTCCAGGGTGTATTGGTAAACCGTTTCAAATGACCGGTTGCCATAGGGCGCCCGGCTATTGTCGCCCAGGTAGACATAGTCATAATGCGGCAATTTCCTGACGATCTCCTTCATGACGGTCAGGCCGCCATAGCCAGAATCAAAAATACCTATAGGACCATTAGCAGACATTCGCGAATTTAAGTGAAGTTCTGTTCTTGCCAGGCGACCACCAATTGCCTACAAATTAAAAGCCGCTCCGGATCTACGGAACGGCTAATACAAGAATCAATAGTGTATGGAATCAGATTATCTGTTGTCGGCAGGTGCGGGGCGCTGTCCGCGGTTGGCAGGTGCCTGACCCTTCGCTGGAATCTTTACATTCAGTTTCTTGGCTACCAGTGGAAGAATGTCTTCCCCGGGAGGCGCTACGAGCAATGCATTTTTTTCGAATACATAAGTGTAGCCACTTTCCTTGGCAACGGCCTGGATGGCATCGAAAGCTTTCTTGTTGATCGGAGCGATCAGTTCCTGCTGGCGTTGCCTGAGCTGTTGCTGGATCCTCTGGTCTTCAGACTGAAGATCAGTAAGCATTTTCTGCAGTTCTCCACTCTTTACATCCTTTACAGAATTACTCATGCTAACGGAATCCTTGTTGAATTTTTCAATAGCGGACTGGAGGGTGGATTGTTTGTCCTGGGCATTCTGTACCAGGGCAGTACGGAATTGGGTAAGGTTGGAGTCAGCTTTCTTGGTTTCAGGCATGATGCTGATCAGTTCCTCGGTGCTGATGTAACCGAATTTTGACTGGGCTTCTGCATTTGAGAGAGAGAATACTGCGATTGTTGTGATGATTGCAGCAGTTAAAAATTTTTTCATTTGTACATTTTTGGTTTAGGCATGTAGTCTTTTGTCACGCCCTTGGATATTTAAGTTGGAAAATATAGAAAATGAGTTGTATCGTCCGGGCCCTTTTAGATTTATTTAACACCCAATTCCTTCAGTACATCTTCACTCCGGTCCAGTTTTGGGTCGGCAAAGATAACAGTAATTCCTTCACTTTTGTCCAAAATAAAATCATATTGGCGGTTCACTGCAATTTTCTGAATGGCGGTATAAACCTTGTCCTGGATAGGTTTTACCAGTTCCTGGCGTTTTTTGAAGAGATCGCCTTCAAATCCAAAACGTTGGCGCTGGAGTATCCCTAAGTTCTTTTTCGCGCATAAACAGTTCATCTTCACGTTTTTTCTTCAGCTCATCACTTAGCATTACCTGTTCCGCTTCATAATTCCTATACATTCTGTCCAGTTCAGCCTGCTTGGTGTCAATTTCTTTTTGCCACTGCACACTAATCTCGTCCAGTGATTTCTGGGCCTCGGCATAATCAGGCATTTTTTCCAGTATATACTTGGTATCGACGATCGCATAACGCTGGGCCTGAACAGCCATGCTGCAAATGGCAACGAGACAGGCGGCTAAAACAATCTTTTTCATATCGAAAAATTTAGGTTGTAAAATAATGATTGAAGTTGATTTATTCGGGTTCGAAACCAAGCATAAAGGTAAACCTGGAAGCATCCTTCAGTTTCGCGCCCGGCGTCATGCGATCAAACCCGATTCCATAGTCAAATCCAAGCAAGCCGAACATCGGAAGGAAGAACCGCATACCCAAACCCGCACTTCTGCGCAAACGGAATGGATTGTAGGTTTTATAATCATACCATCCATTGGCTGCCTCAAACCAGGCCATACCATAAATAGTACTGCTTGGATTGGTGGTGAAAGGGAACCGCAGCTCCAGTTGATATTTGTTGAAGATCGTAAAGAAGGTGCGGGCATTCTGCTGATCGGGATTGATCTTGGGATCTGAATTTTCATACACAGGATATCCCCTGTGGGCAATGATATCATATCCCAGGATGAAGTTTCCATTGGCCAGGCCAGCATCACCCACCTGGAACCGTTCAAATGGTGAGAAGTCGAGTATCCTTGTTGTACCTGCCCATGAATCCATACTTGGCGGCGGCCTTCAACACAAACTGCTTGCTCTTGTCTGCGCCCATTGGACTGCCAATCGGAATATACCATTCCGCATTAAAGCGCCATTTATGAAACTCAGGGAGCTTGAAACTGTTTTCCCTCGTGATGGACTTGTCAAACAACGAATAAGGTGGAGTGAACTGACCGCTCAGCAAAAAGTTGGAACCACTGGTCGGGAACATCGGATTGGGACCCGCATGAGTTTCTGCTCAGCGCGATCTTCAGGTTCACGTTGTTCGAGGTACCACTGTCAAATGAAGCTTGAGAACAGCGGATAATTCTGCAGCTTGTACTGTGTGTAGTTCAATGAATAGACAAGGGTAAAAAAGTCATCTGGCCATTTGAGCTGCTTACCCAGTGAAACGGAGGCACCAAAGTTTTTCAGACGGTTGGTGTCACTGAAGAAATAACGGCCATTCGAAATCGATCCCACCGGTCCTGAATACACTTTTGTACATACTGACCGTTAGCGAATTTCTCTTCTTGCCACCCAGCCAGGGTTCGGTAAATGAGAAGTTGTAGGACTGATATGCCCTGCCGTTCGATTGTACGCGCAGACTCAGCTTTTGGCCATCACCGGTTGGCAGAGGATCCCAGGCTTTCTTGTTCCAGATATTTCTGATAGAAAAGTTGTTGAAAGACACACCGAGCGTACCGGTAAGACCAATACCACCACCCCAGCCCGCAGAAAGTTCCAGCTGGTCAGAAGATTTTTCTTCAACCGTGTAGTTGATATCCACGGTTCCGTCATCAGGATTGGGCACCGGGTTCGATGCCGATCTTTTCCTGGTTGAAATAACCAAGCTGTGCAGATTTCACGCTGTGACCGGATCAGGTCGGTTCGGCTGAACTTTTCTCCCGGAAGTGTTCTGATCTCCCGGCGGATCACGTGCTCCTTGGTTTTTTCGTTACCGGAAATGGTTATGTTTTTGATCGTCGCCTGCGGACCTTCCACCATGCGAATCTCGAAATCGATGGTATCATTGTAAACCGCGGTTTCAACCGGGTCAATGCTGAAAAACAGATAACCATCATCCTGGTAAAGGCCGCTGATGTCTCCACCTTCCTGGGTCATCTCCTTGCCAAGTTTCCTGTTCAGCGTTTCGAGGTTGTAAATATCTCCTTTGTGTATACCAAGGATCACGTTGAGTACGGAATCGGAATATTTGGTATTTCCTTTCCAGCTGATGTTGCCGAAATAATATTTTCTTCCCTCGCTCATCTTCAGGTCCACATTCAGACTACCGGCACGGTTGATATACTGTGTGTCCGCGGCAATATTCGCATCACGATAGCCGAGTGAATTATAGTAGCCAAGCACCTTGTCCTTATCCTCGGAATATTTTTTATCGTTGAATTTAGCGGAACTGAAAAGCTTGAAACGGAAATAGGGATCGAGGTATTCTTTGGTCTTGGAAAAAGAAAGAAATCCGAGGTCGCTGACATAATCCCGGAAACTCATTGGATTGTTCACGCCATAAGTGCTTACCACCGGAACTGGATGCAGAGTGAACCTTGATTTCTCCTTGGTTCCCTTCATTTTTTTCTTCAGTTTGAGGTCGTCAATGCTTTCGTTGCCGTAGAAGCTGAGTTCGTTGATCCTCACTTTCGGTCCCTTCACAACATTAAAAACTACGGTAACAGAATTTGCCTTTGATTTGTCGGCAACCTCCGAAACATTCACGGTAGCGCTCTGAAAGCCTTTCTCCGTATAGAATTTCTGGATGGCGGACACGGCAGTTCGCTTAGTGTTCTCCGTTACAACCCGTCCTTTTACCAGGCCGGTCTTCTTCTCGAGTTCCTCTACGTCTGATTTCTTGATGCCCTTGAATATGAATTTCGAGAGGCGGGGCCTTTCGGTAACATGTATCTCGATGTCGATATTTCCTGCTTCTACTTTTGTATAATAGATCTCCACATTCGCAAAGAGTTTTTGGTTCCACAGGTTCATGATCGCCTTACTAAAATTATCGCCGCCGGGGATCATGATCTTTTCGCCAACGGTCAGTGCCGAAATAGATTTGAGCAATTGTTCATCGAGGTATTTTGTACCGGTGACCTTGATCGACCTGAGGCTGTATTCTTTTGGAACTTTGGATGTGCTTAATTCCTGTAATTCGGGGTCAACTGAAGTTGGAAGGGTATCTTTTTTTAGTACTGAAGCATTAGAACTATCCTTTGCCTGCATCGATGCGGGCAGGGAGTCCGTCGCCGGGTTTCGGACAGGCGGAAGAGTATCAGTTAGCTGGGCCCGTACAGTGCAACCAATAAAAATGAAAAATGACAGCAACACTGCACTTGGCGTAAACTTCCGCTGCATTCCGGGATATTTAATGTAGGGCAAAATAACCTTGATTTATTAAAAGTTTTTGTTAAACCATAACCTGTTCGCTGGTCTTACCAAACCGGCGTTCCCTCGACTGGTAATCGAGGATGGCGGAATACAGGTTTTCCTTCCTGAAATCCGGCCAGCGGACCTCAGTAAAATACAATTCAGCATATGCGAGCTGATACAGGAGAAAATTGCTGATCCGGAACTCTCCGCTGGTGCGGATCATCAGTTCGGGGTCGGGAAATTTGCCTGTACAGAGATATGTACGAAATTTATCCTGGTCGATCTCTTCAGGCTTGAGTTTTTTGTCTTTGACGTCCGCAGCGATCTGCCGGGCAGCTTCCACCAGCTCCCAACGGCTGCTGTAGCTCAGGGCCATAATGAGGTTGAGGCCCGTATTCCCGCTGGTGATGCCAATCGATTCATTCAATTCGTCTATAGCGTCCTGCGGCATCATTTTGAGGTCGCCAATCACATGAAGCCGGATATTGTTCTTGTTGAGGGTGTCGGTTTCTTTGCGGATGGTCTGCACCAGCAACTCCATCAACCCGGCAACTTCGTTCTCGGGACGATCCCAGTTTTCGGTGGAGAAAGCATATAGGGTCAGGTAGCCAATGCCCAGTTCGGCACAGCCTTCAACGATATTCCGCACACTTTCCACGCCATGAAAGTGACCATAAAGCCGGTCCTGACCCTTTTCCTTGGCCCATCTGCCATTGCCATCCATGATGATGGCGATGTGGGCGGGAAGCCGGTTCATGTCGATCTGTTCTTTCAAATGAGTGCGCTTTTTTTTGGCGCACAAAGGTAATAAAATTTGCCTCCCTCCCAGAAAACTTAATAGTCAGGCAGGTAGATGAATAAGACAGGAAAGCTGATGTAATTGACGCTGAAAAAAGCGTGGGGATCAATGACGAATCCAGGATTGAAAAGTATCAGGAAACTGCAATGAAAATGGAGACTCTTAGTCCGCAGTAGGGCAGCGGTATGAAGTCAGGTTGAAGGAGAAGGTGAGCTCGGCGATCACGTACTGGTCCTTCTGATTAGGTAGTCCACGCTGTCTTCCCTCTATGCCGATGGGTTCGCCGGTTTCATATGACCGGTCCTGCATCAGCTGACCCATCGAAGGCTGTCCATCGGGTAAGGAAGGAAAGCGGCTGGCGCCAACGTAGGTTTTGCTCACGTCGTCCAAATAATCGGCGTTGGTAAAACGGTGTGTGATTTCGAGGCCAACATTCATTCTGGGGTTAATGGAATACTTCGCCCCAACTCCGAAGGGAAGGCAAATGCCCATACTTCCGTAAGGCTGACGGTCGGGATAGGCGGCATTACCCTGTCCTTCCGTTCCCAAACTACGAAGGGCGATCTTCTGACCTCTGTAATAGGCATAGGGATCATAACTGAATACCCCAACGCCAAGGGTTACATAAGGCGTGAACCTATGGTAGGGGTCCCCGGGAACAAACTTGAAGAAATTAAAATCACCCTGGAGGGCAATTTCAAAAACATTGGTATTGAAACTCAGGTTCCTTCTTTTTTGAAACTCGTTGTTGGTGTTGTAGATATCTGAATAACCCAGCTGGAGATAGTGACCGCTGATGCGCATCCCGATATAATTGCCGAATTGTTTGCGGAAAAAAAGGCCGAATGCCGGTTTTGGCCTGTTGATAGCCGCCCTGGTGTTCAGGTCACCGAAATAATGGGCTGCTCCGGCCGAGATGCCAAATTCACCTTCCATCACCGTACTTTCATACTGCGCCACCGCCCTGGTCAAACCTGCAGAACCTCCCAACAGCAACAAGGCCAATATGATTTTCTTCATAAACGCAAGATAATAATTTAGCAATAACGCGATTAAGGAGGTTTTCGTGTACGAAGAAAAGTTAATTCCTTGTATCCAGCCCCCAGGAAAGCTTTTCACGCAGGGTTTGCAGAAAGTTGTTCTCATTGAGCCGGACGAGACTAATGGTAAAGGATTCGCGCCGGACCGCAAGCTGGATCTTTTTTTCGACGATCTCCTTGCGGGAATCCAGGGCACAGATGAAATGGTCGGACCTGCCTTCCACTTCAAAAGAGATAATATTGTTGTCGGGAACTACGATTGCCCGGACATTCAGGTTGTGAGGTGCCACGGGGGTGATCACAAAGCTGCTCGACTCCGGGAAAACGACAGGACCACCGCAGCTCAGTGAATAACCGGTAGATCCTGTAGGCGTGGCCACGATCACCCCATCGGCCCAATAGGTATTCAGAAATTCTCCGTTGAGATAGGTGTGAATCTTCACCATGGGTGAAGTATCCGTTTTGTGGATGGCAAATTCATTTAACCCAAAGGGCATTCCATTGAAAAGGGTCTTGCTGCCGTCAAGGTGGATGAGCGAACGTTTGTCGATCACATAGGTACTGTTGACGAGTGCGCGAACTGCGGTGTGTAATTCTTTCCGGCCGATACCCGCAAGAAAACCCAGTCTGCCGAAGTTGATGCCCAACACTGGTATGTTCTTATTCCGCACCAGCGTCACCGTGTCCAGGATGGTGCCATCGCCGCCGAGGCTGATGACAAAGTCGATGCTTTCGTCGAGTTCATCAGAATGATGAAAAACCTGGACCGAATCTGTTTTTGCAAAAGAGGAGCGTATGGTTTCGAAAAAAGGATAATAAATGACGGACTGGATATTATTGCGGGCCAGCTCATCAAACAGTTGCTGAACATCTCCCTGCTGGTCAAAGTCGATTACCCTGCTATAGATCGCTACCTTCATTATTGCTCCTAAAAATCATTCTTGAGATGTAAAAATAGACCGTTTTGTCCTAACTGATTAAAGCTGTAGTCAACTCTCAGGGTAAAATCGTAAAAACTAACCAGGTCAAGGCCCCCGCCTGTGGTGTACATCATCTGGTTAACCAGTGAGTTGTCGCGGGCATTTTTATTCAATGAATATCCGACATCGGTGAAGATCTTGGCGAAGATCCTGATGGGAATCCGGGCATGCGCCCCTGAGCCAAGAAAGGTAGGAAGGCTGAAGTCAAACAATTGTTTTCTCAACGTCTGCCTTCCCATCGCCCCGGCTACACCGTCCACCACATATTTTTCCAGTCCACGCAAATAGAAGTCGCCGTAGCCAAAAAGCTGGGTGTTGTAGAATGGCTGATCAAATGGGAGCCTGAGCATACCCTGCGCCTGCCAGTTGAAGTAGAATTTGTTTCCGAGGGGAAAGGATATGTTGTATTTGGTGCTAAGCTGCCACATTTCCGAATATGGATGAATCCCTTTTCTGAGGAGCGAAGCCTCTCCCATCCAGCCTTTCAGCGGGTAGGGAATATAATCGACGTTGAAATGATTCAATGTGTAGGAAATCTCCGGGATGTCAATTTTATTTACTCCCTCGTGATAATATTTTGGATTGAGCTGTGCGATCTTTTCGTCAATGATCATCCTGGTAAATCCGAATCTGAGTGAATGAAAGGTTCTCAGTCCCGGCCGGTAATTGTATTCCACGTTGCCCGACCATTTGGTGACGCCGGAAAAACTGTCGGAGAATTGTTGCTGATTGTTAACCGTGGCATAATTCACTTCTTTATTTGCCGAGTACGAGAACCCAAGTTTGTAACCATGTTTCAGAGTCCTGTCGGCATAGGGCTGATCATATTGAAACTGGATTTGCTTGGTGTAGCCGGTGACCAGCCACAACCTGAGGCGGTCATTTCTTCCCGAGAAATTGTATTGGGTGAATTTGAATCCATAGTTGAGCCTGTCGGTGCCATAACCCTGTTTGGCCCACTCGGTCAGGTTGCGGTCGATGGGTTTCAAATAAGGCAACGGAAACAGGTACCATCTTTCTTTTACATCGATAAGTATGTCGACGGTATAACCTCTGAATGCGCTTAGTGCTACTACCGCTTCTGTAAACAACTTGGTGTTGATGAGCTGCTGTCTTGCGATTTCGAACTGTTTCACCAGATCTGTGAGGTTAACCGAGTCACCGCTTTTAAAGGGAAGTTCCCTTGCGACCACGTAATCTTTTGTTCTTTTGTTGCCGGTCACAATGATCTCACCGATCACAAAGGCCGGGCGTTCATTGACGACCACCGGGGTCAGCGTATCTTCATGGGGAGAGTTGCTATCTGGTCGTGGTGCAGAATGATCGGAAAATGTGGGAACATTAAGGGTGCCGGAGGCGGGATTGCCCGTTTGGGCACAGAGCTGCAGGCTGAAACAACAGCAGGTCAGCGTCCTGATCAGGCATTGATATATGTTTTCAAACGGCATGCACTCAGACACCACAAGGAAGCCTGTAATACTTTTTTATGTGTTACGGATCAGATACTCAGGTAGTTCATCAGGTGGTCGTAGTTGTCTTTCAGCTCGTTTTCGTATAATTCCTCTCCAAAATAATATTTCACCTGGTAGTCGTATCTCTGAAAAGTAGCAACGATATCTGAGATCTCAAACTTGTTGATGCGGATTGTTACGAGGAAGGAGGCTGACTCGGCGTCCCAGGAAGTATTAAGCTGGGTGATTTGGGCGTCATTTGTTTCGATCAGCTTGTTGATTTCGGAGAAGGAAAAGTTGCGCTGATCCATTTCGAGCACCAGCAGTCCTCCAGGGTCTCCGGCTCCGGTGATGCCGCTCAGCTGGCGCAAAAGGTCCGTTACCAGAATTACTCCGGCGTATTCGTTGTCCTTCTCCACGACCGGGATCAGTGAAAGGTGGTAGTCGGTAGCCGTTTGAACGGCATCAAAGAAATGCATTTCACCGTGCACCGCTACCTTGGAAAAATGATCTGCGATACTTTGAATGTTTGCATTCTCATCAGCGTTCATCAGGTCATCTTCAAATACCAGCCCCGTGAACTTCTCATCTTCCAGCACAGGCAGGTGCCTGACATAGAACTCTGCCATCAGGTCAATAGCCTTTGAAACCGGATCGTCGGGTTTCAACGTTGGAAGGGAAGTGGATATAAGTTGTCTGTTTAACATATCTCTTCCTATAAAGTACGTAAAAATTCCAGTATCAGACGGCACAGTTCAGGCTACCGCTGCAGGAGTGTTCAATTTTGTCAGAAATTTATGCAGGATTGCATTGAATTCACCGGGCCTTTCCATCATTGGAGCGTGCCCGCACTTGTCCACGAAGTGCAGCTCGCTGGTCGTGATCAGCTTGTGAAATTCCTTGCCGACAAAGGGAGGCGTGATTGCATCGTTATTCCCCCAGATCAGGAGGGTGGGTTTTTTAATCTGGCTGATCTCGTCACCAAGATTGTTTCGGATCGCGCTTTTGGCCAGGGCAATGATCTTGATCGCTTTCAACCTGTTATTCACTGTGTCATACACTTCATCTATGAGTTCCTTGCTTGCGGTGGCAGGATCGTAAAAGGTAAGTTCCGTCTTCTTCTTGATGTATTCGTAGTCACCCCTTTTTGGATAACTGTCGCCCATGCCACTTTCAAAGAGGCCGGAGCTGCCAGTAAGAATGACTGACTTGATCCTTTCCGGATGTTTAAGCACGTGCAGTAGGGCAACATGTCCGCCCAGAGAGTTCCCAAGCATATGGATGTCACGGTAGTCGCGCGCTTCGATGAATTTGTAAACGAACTTTTCCAGTCCACCGACCGTGGTGTGAAGAAGGTCGAGTTCAAAAAGTGGAAGCATGGGCACGATTACTTTGTTATGATGCCTGAAGTATTCAATCAGATCGGTAAAATTGCTTAACGCCCCGAACAAACCATGCAGGAGCACGAGGGGTTCCCCCGTACCAACCTCTATGAATTTGAATTTTTCAACCTGTTTGATATCGTAATCCATCTTTCAGTCTTTCTACTTTCGTCAATTAATAGCTAAAATAGGCGTTTTAGCGTAAAAAAGGCAGTTGGATGATGTGCGCCGCAGGTTTGATAAAGGGATAAACCCTTGAAGAGGAGATGGTTTCCTCATTTAGCAATCGAACCCTTTCTGCAAAATTCAAAAGCACACTTAAAATAAACGTGTATAAAAATACGTAAAAAAGAATTCCCCCTAGCCTGTTTGCCCAACCCAGTAATGCCAGTTCGACTGTTTTCTGGATGAGGATGGCGCCCATCCTTACCAGGAGCATAACAATCAGAAAAACCACTGCAAATGCGATGATGGACATCCACTTCGGGCTGAAGTTTACCGAACTCTGAAAATAGCTTGCTACACTTCCTGAAAATTTCAGGGCGGCATACAGACCGGCTACCCAGCCCACTAATGAGAAGACAGCGATGATCAGCCCTTTACGGAATCCCTGGAAAACGGCTCCCAGCATAGCCATCAGAAATAGGAAGTCGATGATCATCGAATGTGGCAGCCGATTATTTTGACAATAGTTCCTTGACCGTTAAACTGATATTCTTCCCTTCGGCCTTCCCCGCAAGTCTCTTGCTTGCCTCACCGATCACCTTGCCCATTTCGGCCGGACCTGAAGCGCCCGTTTCACTGATGATCTTTGAAATCTCTGTACGCAATTCCTCCGGACTCAGTTGCTGTGGCAGAAATCTTTCAATCACCTCAATTTCTTCCTGCTCCCTGGCAGCCAGTTCGGGCCTGTTTTGTTTTGTGAAGATCTCCAGGGAATCCCTCCTTTGTTTGATCAGCTTCTGCAGCATTTTAATTTCTTCACCTTCAGAGATCTCTCCTCCCGCACCTTCCGATGTTTTCGCAAGGATGATCCCGGCCTTGATCGCCCGCAGGCTCCTGACTGTCTTTTCATCTTTGGCAAGCATCGCAGTCTTCAGCTCGCCCATAATTTTTTGTTCCAGACCCATATACTATGATTATGCTTTGTTTGACTTCAACTGACTTTCCTGGAACCTGGTGTGGAACTCCTGCGCGAATTTTTTCATGTCCTCCACCAGTTCCGGTTGCCTCGTCGCCCTGTTGTAACTGTCCGCCATCGACATCATCGTCTGGTAGAAGAAATCTGCCATCTCATCGATCATCATGTCTTTGGTCCAGAGGTCGATCCTGAGGGCTGTCTTGTCCCCACCATCCCAGAACCCAAGGAGCATTGCCTTGGCCTCTCTTTTTTCATCTGCCGTGCTGTCGCTTGCGGACCAGGTAATCTTCTCTGGCATCCGGTTCCCATCCAGGGAAACATTTATGTTTATTACTGATTCCATCATGCTCATTATTGCCGCAAAGGTAATGCCTTTAGGTCCAGCTCAGTAAAGGAACTCAGCCCGGAATTGCATAAAATACCAATGCCTCAGGACCGTTGAAACTACCCGTAAACAGGCAGTAATAGTCCTTTGCAGACCAGCAGATACCGGCGTATTTTGGAATTGACCGAATCCAAATCCCTGACCTAAATCAGTACCTATGAACCAATGCTACCCTAACACATTTCTGTACCCGGTACTTGTCGTTCTTTCTTTGTTTCATCAGAATATATCCCAGGCGCAATGCACCTGCTCAGATGGTTCGCCGGCCCTTACAGAAGTAAGGAACACCTCCATCATCTTCTCCAGTAATAGCACCAAGCTAATCACCATGCCACAGTTCAATCCATCCACCGGGATGTTGGTTTGCGTGAATGCCAAGATCTACCTGACAAGTGTAGTAAGGCTGGCACTAGAGAATGACGAACTTTTCGCGGTGAATTACACTGCTTACTACAACCGAAAGGACACCTTTACCGGACCTGGCATCGCCAGTCCCATCGTTGGAGCCGTCACCAAATCATACGGGCCCTATTCCCTGGCCGCCAGCAACGGCAGCTACCAGGGTCCCGACTATGTGGCCATTGGCCCCGACACGGTCTACAATAAATTGCTTTACCAGCTCAACACCACGAATACGGTGAATTACCTGGGCGCAGGAACAGTGGATTTTTTCTATAAATCTTCTGTAACCCCCTATGCGCTTGGTAGTGACTATTATCTCCTTGGCGTTTCTTCTAAAAACGTCCTCGATTTCCAGCTCACCTATTCCTATTGCTCCAACATCATTCTAAAAAGTAATATCCGGAATTTTGAAGTTCGGAAAATAAGCGGGGACGATGTTTCGTTATCATGGATCGCCCTAAACGAGTCCAAAATCAATAACTATGAAATCCAAGTCAGCGAAGACGCGACTACGTTCCAAAACGTCGGAAGCACTTCAACTGGATCTGCTTCTGGTTCTGAAACAAAATACGAGTATCAGTACCACCCTGATAAACCTGCTAGTCGGAAGTCATACTTCAGGATCAAGCACGGAAGCGGAACAGCAATCAGATACTCAGAGATAAAAGCACTCAACCAAGACGGCTCGGCCACCGACCTCAGGATCTACCCAAATCCTGTCGTCAGGACGATCAATATGGAACTTGATGAGCCCGTTTCCGGCAACCTTACGATTGAACTGATCAGTCTTAGCGGCCAGGTCCTGCAGAGAAATAAGATCTTTGCCAGCAACAATACCACTCTTCAGATGAGTGTGGTTAACACACCGCCGGCAGGCTTTTACTACATCAGGGCCCGTCATGAAGCATCAAAAAAGGTATATTCCGGCAAGGTGTTGTTTGCGAGATAAGAAGCAGGAAAATACTGTATTATACGTCAAAAGCTTATTTTTGTCTAATGTACAATCTTGAGGACATGGAATACAACACTGGCAGGAACCAGTTGATCATGCGTGAGTATGGAAGGCATATTCAGAAAATGATCGAGTACCTCCTGACAATTGAAGACAAAGATCTACGTCAGAAAAACGCATATGCAGTAATCGAACTGATGGGTTTTCTCAACCCGCACCTGAAGAATGTTGAAGACTTCAGACATAAACTCTGGGATCACCTGTTTCTGATCTCTGATTTCAAGCTCGATGTGGAATCCCCATATCCGATCCCTACCAGGGAAACCCTGAGGGCAAAGCCGAAACCGCTTCCTTACCCCAAGCGTTATCCGAAATTTGCGCATCTGGGTAAGAATCTTGAAATAGTGATCAATAAGGCGCTGAAAGAAGAAAACCCTGAAAAGAAACAGGGATTCGCAAATGCAGTGGCCTACTATATGAAACTGGCCTACACCAACTGGCACAAGGAACAGGTGCACGACGACGCCATTCAGAGCGAATTGTCGAGCATCACCGATGGCCAGCTTGCCTTCACCAACACGCCGTTCGTGAGAACGCCGAGAACAAACGAAGGCAACAACAACGAAAGAAGAAACTTCAACGATTTCCGCAACAAGCGCAATCCGAAATTTCAGCCTCGCGGTCGGAACGACAGAAATGATCGCAATGACCGTAACGATCGAAATGACAGGAATGACCGCCCTGGTGGTGGCGGAGGAAAATTTGGAAATAACAATAAGAAAAGATTCAAATAATTTCTCCACGCCGGGAAAGAAACTAAATTACAAGCCCTGACAGCAATTCACTGTCAGGGTTTTTATTTCACATACAGGAACTCTTAAAAACCGGCACATGCGATCCTTTGAGGTAACAGGAGGGAAGAAATTAAAGGGAGAGATCACCCCACAGGGCGCCAAGAATGAAGCGCTCCAGGTGATCAGCGCGGTATTGCTGACGGACGAAAAGGTCACCATCAGTAATATCCCCGACATTATCGATGTCAACCTGCTGATCGAACTGCTATCCGACATGGGGGTAAAAACAGAAAGATCAGCGAGGGATACCTGCGTTTTCCAGGCCGATGATGTGAACCTCTCCCACCTGGAAAGTGAAGCATTCAGGAGCAAAAGTGGAAGACTGAGAGGCTCTGTGATGATGGCGGGCCCAATGCTGGCGCGGTTTAAAAAATCCTTCATTCCAAAACCCGGTGGTGACAAAATAGGGAGGAGGAGACTGGACACCCATATCATCGGATTTGAAAAGCTCGGCGCGAGGTTCTCCTACAACACCGATGACGGATTTTTTCACCTTTCCGCAGACCGTCTAAAAGCTACTCAGTTGCTTTTGGACGAACCTTCGGTAACCGGCACAGCCAATATTCTAATGGCTGCGGTGTTGGCCAGTGGCGTAACCACGATCTACAATGCCGCCTGCGAGCCCTATGTTCAGCAACTATGCAAGATGCTCAACAGAATGGGCGCGAAGATCAGTGGCATCGGCAGTAATCTTCTCAGCATCGAAGGCGTGGAATAACTTGGAGGCACCGACCACCGCCTCCTGCCCGATATGATCGAAGTGGGATCCTTTATCGGCATGGCCGCCATGACCAAGGGAGAGATCACCATCAAAAATGCCGGCATTAGTGACCTTGGACTGATACCCGAGAAATTCAGACAGCTCGGCATCCAGATGGAATTCAGAGGGGATGACATTCATGTTCCGGAACAGGACAGCTACGAGATCCAAAGCTTCCTTGATGGTTCCATCCTTACCATCTATGATCATCCCTGGCCGGGTTTTACACCCGACCTGTTGAGCATCGTGCTGGTGGTGGCCACCCAGGCGAGAGGTTCGGTACTGATCCACCAGAAAATGTTTGAAAGCCGACTGTTTTTTGTCGATAAGCTGATGGAGATGGGCGCCCAGATCATTCTTTGTGACCCTCACCGGGCCGCGGTAATAGGACTAGACAGGATGCACAGTCTCCGCGGCATCACCATGAGCAGCCCGGATATCAGGGCCGGTGTGGCCCTGCTGATCGCTGCCCTCAGCGCCGAAGGCAACAGCACCATCCAGAATATCGAACAGATCGACAGGGGTTATCAGTATATCGATGATCGATTGCGAAATCTTGGCGCCGAGATCAGGAGATCCGGCTGATCAAAAAATTCACTGAATTCACAATTGCCCTGTTAATGGATAGATTTACCGAGAAGATCCTCATCATCACCGCACCCTCCGGGGCAGGAAAAACCTCTGTGACCACACACCTGATACAGCAGTTTCCGCAACTGACTTTTTCGGTTTCGGCGACCACGCGGGAATCCCGTGACAATGAGCAGGATGGTGTGGACTATTATTTTATGAGCCTGGAAGAATTTAAAACCAGAGATCCAGCAGAATGAATTCATCGAATGGGAAATGGTTTATGAAGGGAAATATTATGGTACCCTGAAATCAGAGATGGAAAGGATCTGGAAGAATCAGAAGGTGCCTGTGCTGGACATCGACGTGAAAGGAGCGATCCACGTTCAGCAGCAGTTTCCGAACAAGACCCTGTCTATTTTTATTGAACCTCCTTCCATCAGCGAACTCAAGAGAAGACTTCAAACAAGGGGTACAGAAACAAAGGAATCTCTCCAGGCAAGGATCAACAAAGCCGCCTACGAGATCTCATTCAAGAATTCTTTTACCCACACCATTGTTAATCAAAACCTTGAAACCGCCAGAAAAGAAGCCTGTGAAATCGTCAGAAATTTTCTTTTCCCGGCTATAAAAAAACCTGAAAATTAACCGCTCGAAAGAAAGTTGGGTTCAGTCGACACTTTTTTCTTCTCATTTTCGTAGTTACCTTACACTATGGATGTTTTAGTAATCGTTGCCATCTGCCTGGCAATCCTGCTTCTGGCATTTTATTCAGGAATTGAAGTCGCATTCGCTAACGCCAACAGACTGGGCATCGAATTAAAAAAGAAACAGGGGTTCAAAAGTGGAATTCTGCTTGCAAAACTGG
Source organism: uncultured Chitinophagaceae bacterium (assembly GCA_963808065.1). GTDB lineage: Bacteria > Bacteroidota > Bacteroidia > Chitinophagales > Chitinophagaceae > Flavitalea. The sequence goes on along the minus strand of CAWEEK010000001.1, from coordinate 243,018 downwards.
CCGAAGATCCGAGCCGATTTATTGGAACCGTTCTCGTTGGATTCAACCTGTTCCTGGTAATTTTCATCCTCCTGCTGAGTACGTATAGTAACCTCCTGCTAAATCAGATAGGTATTACCCGGTCTTTTATCCTGCCGGCGCGCCTGTTTACAGAAATTATTTTCTCGCTCGTGATTGTGATCATCCTGGGTGAGTTCATTCCAAAAGCGCTGTTCCGCACCAAGAGCGACAAGCTGCTTGATTTTTTTGCGAAGTCAGGACTGCTGGGACTCAGCCACAACGTATTCTATCCCATTGCCGCTGCCTTTGTACGGGTGTCGCAATGGATACTTACCATCATTTTTGACATGCGGATCGACAAACGAAAACAGGCATTCTTCACGCGCCGACGTCGACCATTTTTTTCAGCAGACCAGGGAATTTAATGACGATGAGCCACGACTGAACACGGATCTTTTTGAAGCCGCCCTCTCGCTGCACAAGGTAAAAGTGAGGGAATGCCTGATTCCGCGGAAAGAAATCGAAGGAGTGCAGCTGAACACCAGCGTGGAAGAGCTGCGGAATAAATTTGTTGACACCAAGCTGAGCAAACTGCTGGTCTATGATGGCAATATCGACCAGATCGTGGGTTATGTACATCAGCTGGATCTTTTCAGGCATCCAAAAACGATAAAGGAGATCCTGCTACCCATACCAGCCATCCCGGAAAGCATGAGCGCCACAGACCTGATCAGCAAGTTCTCCAAGGAAAGGAAAAGCATAGCCTGGGTGGTGGATGAATTCGGAGGCACTTCAGGAATTGTGACGATGGAAGATATGCTGGAAGAAATTTTTGGGGAAATAAAAGATGAATATGATGTCGAAGAATTTGAAGAGAAAAAAATTTCGGACGAAGAATATCATTCTCTCGGGGAGGCTGGAACTCGACCATCTTATAGAAAAATATGGCCTTGAATTTCCCGATGAGTCATCAGAAACCCTTTCGGGTTTTATTATTCACCAGTATGAAGCCATTCCCAAGTTGAAAGAAAGGATCATCATCAATGATTATGAATTTGAGATCCTCCATGTCAGCGATACCACGATCGAAATGGTCCGTCTGAAAATCCTTCAGTAGGCAGAAACTCCTATTTACCCTTAATTTTGCGCCTCTCTGCGTAATACAGAGAAACAAAAAAATGGCATTATCTTTTTTAAATAAGCGCAGCCAGGACAAGGAAATGAGCTTTTGTGGATCACCTTGAAGAGTTCGCTGGCACATTGTGCGGATGCCTTGATCGCTATACTCGTATTTGGCGATAGTGATTTTCGTGAACATGGACTGTGTTTTTTGACACAGTGATCATGGGGCCATCCGTCCTGATTTTGTCAGTTATGATGCGCTGTGCCGATTCAGCCACTGGGCTCACCTGGGAGACAGTCTCTGCGTTCCCATTGTGCAGACGAAGCTCCAGGCAACAACCTTCGGGTCTCAGTTCATGTCCAGCATCTCCATCGCCTTTGTGTCCGGATTCATCATTTCCTTCCCCTATCTGTTCTGGGAATTCTGGCGTTTCATCAAGTCCGGCTCTGACTGCCAAAGAATTGAACACCACCAGGTTTGCCATTTTTTTTGTCTCCGTTTTCTTCTTTACCGGCGCGGCTTTTGGATATTACCTGCTGGCGCCTTTCACTTTCAGCTTTCTGGGTAACTACCAGCTCGGCAATATGAATATGCTCGAAACCAGACCGATGCTGTCGGATTATGTAGACAACCTTGTCAACATCACCTTTGGTCCGCCCTTGCTTTTCAGTTGCCAGTCGTCACCTATGTGCTCACCAGGATCGGACTGGTGACGCCTATGTTTCTGAAGACCTACCGTAAGTATGCCTTTGTGGCGATACTGGTCGTCGCCGCCATTATCACTCCGTCGCCTGACTGGATGAGCCAGATGATCGTTTCCATCCCGCTTATGTTCTTTATGAATTCAGTATCCTCCTCTCCAAGAGGGTATACAAGGCTGAACAGGCCAAGATGAATTCCTAGAAAAACTTACCTTCGATTTATAGACAGCCTCCAGGGCAGTCAAAACTAATTCTATATGCCAGACATTGCACAACCCTTAGCTATCGGCAGCGATCATGCGGGCTTCGAATACAAGGCTGAACTTGTGAATTTTCTCGAAGAAAAAGGGTTGCAGGTAAAGGACATGGGGCTCTATGAGAACAATGTCTGTCGGACTATCCCGATTTTGCGCACCCAGTGGCCTATGCCGTGGAAAAAAGGGAAGTGTCGTTGGGCATCCTGGTCTGCGGCAGCGGCAATGGCGTTTCAATCACTGCAAACAAACACCAGGGCATCCGGGCGGCGCTTTGCTGGCAGCCCGAAATCGCGCAACTTGCACGTTCGCACAACAATGCTAACATCATTTGCCTACCGGGCCGTTTTGTTAGACCTGGCAGAAGGCAAAAGAAATGGTTGATGTATTTCTTCACACAGAGTTTGAAGGAGGCCGCCACCAGAACAGCGTGGATAAAATCGCCTGCTAGACTACCAGCCAAGCACATACGCAAATACGAGCGGCGCCACGATGGTGGCATCGCTTTCAACAATAAATTTTGGTGTTTGAATATCCAGTTTTCCCCAGGTGATTTTTTCATTGGGAACTGCTCCGGAATAAGAACCATATGAAGTTGTTGAATCGGAGATCTGGCAGAAATAACTCCAGAATGGAACATCATGCCATTCAAGATCCTGGTACATCATCGGCACAACGCAAATCGGAAAGTCGCCGGCAATGCCGCCACCGATCTGGAAAAATCCAACGCCCTTTGCCCGCTGAATTTTTCCTGTACCATTCAGCTAGCCAAACCATGTATTCGATACCACTTTTCATCGTGGATGCCTTCAACTCGTTCTTGATAACGTAGGAGGCAAAAATATTTCCCATCGTACTGTCTTCCCATCCGCGGAACAACGATCGGAAGATTTTTTTCCGCGGCAGCGATCATCCAGCTGTCCTTGGGATCGATCTCGTAATATTGTTTCAGCTACTCCGCTTACAATCATTTTGTACATGTACTCATGCGGGAAATATCGTTCGCCTTTTTCATCAGCATCTTTCCAGATCTTGTAGATGTGTTGCTGCATCGTGCGGAATGCTTCTTCTTCCGGAATACAGGTATCGGTAACGCGGTTTAAGCCTTTTCCAGCAGTTCCCATTCCTCTTGCGGAGTCAGGTCGCGGTATTCGGGACTCTTTTATAATGAGTATGCGCCACCAGGTTCATGATATCTTCTTCAAGGTTGGCGCCTGTACAGGTGATGATCTGCACCTTGTCCTGCCGGATCATTTCCGCAAGTGAAACCCCAAGTTCAGCGGTACTCATGGCCCCGGCAAGCGTGATCATCATTTTGCCACCTTCGATCAGATGCGTTCATAACCTTTTGCCGCATCCACCAGTGCTGCTGCATTAAAATGCCGGTAATGATGTTGGATAAATTCAGAAACCGGCCCTTTGCTCATATCCTTGATTGTGCCGCCAAAGTTAATGCAATTGGATTTCTCCAATTGCATTAAACATCAAACTGCGATATATGCGGGCCGGATTATTCGTTGATTATTTTACGACTGAATTCCTTCCAGCTGCTCAAACCATCTGTCTTGTAGACGATTGTTTTTTTGCCATCGGTAAGCGATGCGTAGTAAGCATTTTCCTGATCGGAAACGACTTCAAAAAGCTGGATGAGCCAGAAATTCTTTTCGTATTTAGTCCTGAGTTCGTTGCGTAGTGAGGCAGTAAGTTCGTCAATGTTCAGATTTCTGGTTGTAGCGATCTGTTCGCCGGTTTGCTTGTAGTAGGCATAGAATACTTTTCCTTCCACAGTGAAGGTAGCCTTCACGAAATCTTTTTTTACTTCCCAGCTAACGTCTTTTGCACTTTCATATGAATTGTTAAATGCGCTGAGGACATTCCTGTTAACCGATTCGGGTGCAGTGGTAAATGATGATCCTGATACGACAGCGATCAATAAAGAGAGGGCAACTAAAACCTTTTTCATTTTGATGTTTTTTATAATTTTTGTTTTTATTTTTTTCAACGCGTTATATCCATCAGACGCAACCCATGAATAAATGTTACACCCCAGCCGGGTTTTTTTGTAAATTGTTTTAGTGAATTACCTCGCGCATGCTTACCTGTCGTTTGGCGACCCTGAAGTTCTGGCCGGAAATATGATCAGCGACTTTATAAAGGGAAAAAAGAAATTCGACTACCCCCCAAGAATACTCGCAGGGATAGATTTTCACCGGGAAATTGACAGGTTTACAGACTACCACCCGGTATCCAAAGGGTCAGCGGACATTTATCGGCCGCATTACGGATTGTATTGTTCAGCATTTATAGATGTGGTCTATGACCATTTCCTGGCCCGGCAACTCGCAGCGGAGGGACAGTTTAAAGAATTTACCGATGGGGTGTACTGGCAACTCCAGAAGCAGATCAATTTGTTGCCAGTCGGTTTTGCCAGGATGCTGCCTTATATGATCAGGGACAACTGGCTTTTCAATTATCAGTATGATGACGGCATAAAAAATAGTTTCGCGGGCCTGGTACACCGGGCGGCTTATCTCTCCGACAGCACTACCGCTTACCAGTTATTGCGAAAACATTATGATCAGTTAAATGATGATTTCCGACTTTTTTTTCCCGAGCTATACAATTTCTCTCTGAGGAAATATTCAGATATTCACTGAATGTTACCAACCACCAGGTCAATTTCCCTGGCAGTGCTATGTCTCGCAGTCATCGTCGCCTGTGGTCGAACTGATCCAACCGTGAAGCCAGCGCCGGCGGACAGCTCATATTCTCCATTGCCAGTTCAGAACCGTAATCCCCTGCTCGATAAATCTCCCATGGATATGATCTATTATCCCGTTGATTATCCTGTACTCAAAATGTCCGGTAAACTGCACAGCCAACCGATAGCGAGGGTCATCTACAGCAGGCCCGACAAAGACGGCAGGATCATATTCGGCGGTGTGGTTAAATATGGAGCGCCGTGGAGACTCGGTGCAAATGAAGCGACGGAGATTGAATTGTTTCGGGATGTGAGCATCCTGGGACAGACAGTAAAAAGAGGGAGATACGCGCTCTATTGTGTGCCTTATGAAAACAGGTGGACCATTGTATTTAATGGTGATCTGTATACCTGGGGGTTGAAGATCAACCAGCGACTGGATATTTATCGATTCGACGTACCAATAACGTTGACCAATAGCCGATATGAAGTGTTCACCATGAAGTTCGAGCGGCTGGAAAAAGAGGTGGGATTGAGTATGGCCTGGGATAATGTGTACACCATACTTCCTATAAGGGGCATAAAAAAGGGGTCAGAATAGAAATTCAACCCCGTTTTTAAAATCCAATATCCTATGAAAAACCGTTGTAAAAATAATGGGTTAATATCATATACCCAACTCGGAATGAATCTCGAGTACTTTTACGCGATCAGTTTTTTATTAATTTTTCCTGGGAGATAACATTGGTCAATTTGTTGCTAAAACGCAAGAGGTAAACACCTTTTTCCAGGTCCGATACGTTCAGGGTTCTAAGGCCCTGTACATTCATCGCTGAAATTCTCGGTTTGCCGGTCCCGTCGGAAATCCGGACATCCACGGGTTGCTCCGAACGTACGATCAGTATTTGATCAACCGGATTGGGATAAAACTTCAGATTTTGCCCACCGGTAAGCACGAAAGAAACGGTCTTCGAATACCTCTGTTCCCCGGCTTTGAAACCATAACGAATCCTGTAGTTGTTTTTTCCTTTGTGGGGGGAATCATCTGACCATTGAAATATCATTCCGGAGCAGGTTGTTCAAAACGGCCTTTACTTCAAAGCGATCACCTCCATCACTTCGTTCTACCATAAAAAAATCGGGGAGTTCACCATTCACCTTCCAGGTAAGCATAGCCTTGCCATTCTTCTGAAAGACGGCAGTCAAATCGAGTAATAACCGGGCCGGGTCTTCAAGTACCATCTCCGATGGTTTTGATTTGCTGGTTCCGGTATCCTGTGCAAGGCAAAATACGGAAAACAGGGCTCCGCATGCACAAAGCAGTAATCTCAACATAGAATCTAATGGGTAGAGTCGTAATAAGTTGTTCACAAAGCTATGGTCTCATTGTGGAAAACTCTGTATCGTGTTGAAAATTATTTTTTTATCGTTAAAAAAACTTAAAAAAACATAACTTATTCGTTGGTATAGATTGTCAAAAAATCATCGCATGATCCAGACCAGAAAGATACTTTCCAGAAAGCGCATCGCCCTGGTGGCGCACGACAGGAAGAAGAAGGACCTGATTGAATGGGTTGAATTCAACAGGACGGTGCTACAGCGGCATGAACTTTATGCTACTGGTACAACGGGCAGGCTGCTGGAGGAGCAACTTGACCGGCCGGTCTCGAAATTATTGAGCGGGCCGATCGGAGGAGACCAGCAGATCGGGTCAATGATCGCGGAAGGGTTTATCGACATCCTCATCTTTTTCTGGGATCCGATGGAAGCACAGCCGCACGACAGTGATGTAAGGGCACTGCTGAGGGTGGCCATCGCCTGGAATTGTATCGTTGCCTGTGACAGGGCAACGGCCGATTTTGTGCTGACCTCCCCTTTAATGCTGGTGGATTATGAGTTGACAGTGCCGGATTACAGCAGCTACCTGAAAAGAAAAATTGAGCCCTAGACTTTAACGACATTAACATAAAAAAGGAAGGAAAAGGTGAAAAGAGTATTGCGATTTGGTCTGAAAGCGGTGCTATGGATACTTGGAATCATTGTGGTGCTCTGGATCGGCCTGCTGGTGTATGTGACCCTGAATGAGGAGAAACTCATCGGAAAAATATCCAGGGCCATAACAGAAAAAACCCGGGGTGAGACAAAGATCGAGTCCGTTTCGGTGAGTCTTTTCCGCACTTTCCCCATTCTTTCGCTACAACTGGAGGAGATCGTGCTGCGCGACAGCCTTTACAACCGCCACCACCAGGATCTGCTAAAAGCTTCAGATATATATCTTAAACTCAGTCTTCTGGCCCTCGTTAAGGGTGAACCCGCACTTGGCAGGGTGATCATCCGCAATGGAAGCATTAACCTGATGGTGGACTCGGCAGGATACTCAAATCTTTACGTCCTGAAATCAGACAAAAAGCAAGGCAGCAGTTCCGGAAAGCCGGCATCAAATCCGGACATCGTGCTGGAAAATATGCTGTTCACCCATGTCAACGCTGCCAAGAGAAAATTTTATCAGGGCCAGCTGAACGATCTCATATGTTCGGTGAAAGATGGAGAAAAGGAAACCGTGCTGAAGATTAGGACCAAAATGCAGATCCGCCACCTTGAATTCGATACCAGAAAAGGCAGTTTTGCCAGGGACAAGCCTGTCGAAGGCCAGATCAACCTGGTGCTGGACAAAATAAAGAAAACCCTGCTCCTGAACGACGTGAAACTGGAAATAGATGATCATCCCTATACCTTTAACGGTTTTTTTGAAGTAGAACGGGAATCGCCTGAGTTCAGATTGCAGATTAACACCCGGCAAATTCTCTACGACAGCGGTCTGGCCGTGGTCAATGACCATATCCGCAAAAAACTCAAAAAATACAGCATCGGCGAGCCATTGGATATCGATGTGATCATTGAGGGACAAACAGTTTTTAAGAGTGAACCCCGGGTTGAGCTGAGGGCCACCGTTGTCGGCAGCGAGATCACTGCGCCCCAGGGAACCTTCAAAAACTGCGGCTTCAAGGTTTTTTTCACCAATGAAATGGAGAAAGGAAAGGAACGGGTCGACCAGAACTCCCTGCTTCAGTTTACGGATTTTTCCGCGAACTGGTCGGGTATACCATTCAAATCCAAAGACGTCAGGATATCCAATTTTGACTCCCCCCTGCTGGAATGTGATATCAGTTCCGAAGTAGACATGAAAACAATTAACAAGGTATCCGGCAGCACGACCTTTCAGTTTCAAAAGGGTAAAAGCAATATCAACGTGAAGTACAAAGGTCCCGTTGATGCAAATGCACCGGGGGCGCCAAATATAGACGGTCAGGTGAAAATCCTTGGAGCCGAAGTGAAATACCTGCCCCGAAACTTCCTGATGTCAGACTTCAACGGCTCTCTCGTATTCGAGGGACATAACCTGTCGGTTGATAAGGTAACTGCGATGATTGGCAAAACGCCGATAGAGATTACGGGATATGCCAACAATTTTCTCACGATGTTGATCAAGAGCCCCGAAAAACTGGAAACCAAATGGAAGATCAAATCCCGCGAGATCAGGCTGGAAGATTTTACGACCTTTCTCAAACCGGCAAGTGAGGGAAGTAAAACCCCGACCCAGAAGAAAGGAGAATTCAGCAAGGCCTCGGCCCGGATTGACAAAGTGTTCCAGGAAGGCAATGTTTATGTTAGCCTTTCTGCCCCGCTGATGACTTATAAGAAATTCAAGGGCACAAATGTTGAGGGCGAGGTGGTATTGAAAAAGTCATTGCTGGAACTGCAAAGGGCGCACTTCAATCATGCCGGCGGTTCCATGGATATCACAGGCACCCTTGAAAACAAGCCAGCCAACAACCCCGTGACCGTCCAGACCAGGATGACCAACATGAATATTCCACTTCTGTTCGCCGCCTTCGACAATTTCGGTCAGGACGCCATCACGGATAAGAACCTCAGTGGTACCCTGTCGGCAAATATCAACCTGACTTCATCCATTTCCGACAAGGCCAAAATGGTCACCAGTAGTTCGAGGGGAACCATCGATTTCCTGTTGCAGAATGGCGAACTAAACCATTTTGAGCCAATTTTGAAGGTGGGGGAAAAGGTCTTCAAGAAGCAGAACTTCGAGGAGATCAGCTTTGCGGATCTGAAGAACCGGCTGGAGCTCAAGGGCACCACCTTTATCATCAACCAGATGGAAATAAGGTCGACGGCTATTACGCTTTTTGTCGAGGGTATCTATGACGTGAAAACCGGCACGGATATGAGTATCCGGTTGCCGGTCCGAAACCTGACCCGGAATCAGGCGAATACCGACCTGGGTGAGGGCGGAAAAAACAAGAAAGGATTAAGTTTGCATTTGCGCGCCAGGACCGGGGACGATGGCAAATTGAAATTATCCTGGGATCCCTTCAGGCGGTCCGTGCAAAACAAAGAGGCTGTGAGGGATTCCACGAGGCAGAATTAAATCATCTATGCAATTCAACTTACACACTACATATGAACCTGCAGGCGACCAGCCTCAGGCCATAGAACAGCTTGCCAATGGCGTGCTGGAGGGAGACCGCTACCAGACTCTGCTCGGAGTTACGGGTTCCGGCAAAACTTTTACCATCGCCAATGTAATCCAGAAAGTGCAACGCCCAACGCTGGTGCTGACCCACAACAAAACACTTGTGGCCCAACTCTATGGCGAGTTCCGCCAGTTCTTTCCAGAAAATGCGGTTGGGTATTTCGTCAGTTACTATGATTATTACCAACCGGAGGCCTACATGCCGGTCAGCGATACCTATATCGAAAAAGACCAGTCGATCAATGAAGAGCTCGACAAGCTTCGGTTGCAGGCTACCGCCCAACTGCTGAGTGGAAGAAGGGATATCATCGTAGTGGCATCGGTGAGTTGTATCTATGGTATTGGTAACCCAACGGAATACGAGAACAGCATTATCCGGATCCAGCCGGGCCAGGTGATCTCAAGACAGGGATTCCTGCATGGCCTGGTCAACTCGTTGTACACCCGCACCCAGGGAGAATTCGGAAGAGCGACGTTCCGTGTGCAGGGTGACACGGTGGACATCAACCTGCCCTATCTTGATTACGGTTACCGGATTTCATTCTTTGGGGACGAGATCGAAGAAATAGAAAGCATCGACGTATCGAATGGAAAGCGGATCATGAAACTCGACAATGCCGCCATTTTTCCGGCCAATCTATACCTGGCGCCCAAGGACATGATGCAACAGATACTCAGGGAGATCCAGGACGAGATGTCTGCGCAGGTTGACTATTTCAAAACGGTGGGCAAATTCATCGAGGCACAAAGACTAAGCGAACGCGTGAATTTTGATGTGGAGATGATCAGGGAACTCGGATTCTGTAATGGTGTCGAAAACTATTCAAGGTTTTTTGACAGAAGAAGACCGGGGAGCCGGCCCTTCTGCCTGCTGGATTATTTTCCTAAGGACTTTCTTTGCGTTATAGATGAAAGTCATCAGACCATACCGCAGGTGAGTGGCATGTATGGTGGTGACAGGAGCAGGAAACTTGTGCTGGTGGATTATGGATTTCGTTTGCCTTCGGCGCTCGACAACAGACCGCTGAACTTTCATGAATTTGAAAATATGGTCAACCAGGTAATATTTGTGTCGGCAACCCCGGGTGACTTTGAGTTGGAAAAAACTGAAGGAGTGGTGATCGAACAGGTGGTCAGGCCAACCGGCCTCCTGGATCCGCCCATTGAGATCCGCCCAAGCGTTAACCAGATTGATGACCTGCTAGACGAGATCGACAAACGCATCACCAAGGGTGACCGCGTGCTCGTGACCACACTGACCAAAAGAATGGCGGAAGAAATGGACAGGTACCTGCACCGGATCAATATCAAATCAAAATACATACACAGCGAAGTAGACACACTTGAAAGAGTAGAGATACTGAGGGATCTTCGACTGGGTGTGATCGATGTACTGGTTGGCGTGAACCTGCTGAGGGAAGGGCTCGATCTTCCTGAAGTTTCATTGGTGGCGATACTGGATGCCGACAAGGAAGGGTTCCTGAGAAATGAACGGTCACTCACACAAACCGCGGGCCGTGCCGCAAGGAACGTGGATGGACTGGTGATCTTTTATGCCGACAAGATGACCGAGAGCATGCAGAAGACCATCGATGAAACAACAAGACGCCGGGAAAAACAGATTTCGTTCAACCAGTTGCATGGCATTACACCAAGGACTATTATAAAGAGTAAGGAGCAGGTCTTTGCACAGTCTTCAGTCCTGGAGATAAAAGGATACGATCCGAAGAATCCAAGGGCGCTTGACGCGGAAGCCGCACCACTCACACTTGTTGCTGAAGAGCAGGCAGAATATGTGACCATACCTCAGATGGAAAAGGGTATTGCGAAAATCAAAAAAGAAATGGAGAAGGCTGCCCGCGATCTGGATTTCATGGAAGCGGCAAGGTTACGCGATGAAATGTTCAGACTGAAGAAACAACTTGAAGGAATGAAAACGTGAGGGAAACAGAAACAGAAACAGAAACAGAAACAGAAACAGGAACAGGAACTGGAAGAGAGAGAGGAAGAGGAAGAGGGGGGGTGGCAAACTCACTTTGCGCCTTTGCGCGTTCTTTTCGTGAAATGCTATGTTACACGTGATAATTCTCTTGAATTATTTTCATCACGCTTAAGTTCGACACGGTAGCTGACACCGGGATTTTGCTGCATGTACTCGATCAGCGATTTGACGGATTCGTCCGGCCCCAGGTGCAAAATATGTGGTGGCGTTTTTTGTTTTTCGAATTTTTTCCCCAGCGTCAGCCGCATTTTAATCCGGATACCCAATTCAATCACCGGGCGGAGAAACTTTGAAAAACCCCCGGTTGCATATTTCTCCGAGAATTGGCTCATCGTATAATAGAACTGTTTTACATAGTCGCTGTCCTTAACAGTGCTCTCCCCTTTATAATGCAGTATGGTAGTGCCAGGAAAATAATAACAACTGAAACCCGATTTACTCACACGAATGCTCAGATCGATATCTTCCGCATACATGAAGAATCGCTCGTCAAATCCACCAGTAATTTCGAGCGTAGACCTGCGCGCGAAAAAAAATGCTCCCGAAATGACATCAATGATATTCGGTTCATCTTCATTCAGGTGTCCGAGATAATAACCAGCGAAAACTCTGGACCTCGGAAAACGCGTAGCCATTCCAGTCATCTTCCACAGAGAAACCCATGCTGAAGGGAAACCTCTTTTCGATTCGGGCAGATAGATCCCTCTGCCATTGATCATCCGAACACCCAACGCTCCGGCATCGTGATGGCTGTCCATAAAAGCAATACAGGAGGTAAAAGCATCTTCCGGAACGATGGTGTCGGGATTGAGGAAAAGAATATAGTTTCCAGTGACTACCGACAGCCCCTGGTTACAGGCCTTTGAAAAACCCCGGTTAATGTCGTTGACTATAAATCTGAATTCCGGGAACAACGAGCTTAGTTGAACGGCCGATTGATCAGGTGAATCATTGTCGACTATGATCACTTCTGCATCTAAGGTGCTGATGGCTCTTCTCACCGAAAGAAGACATTGTTCCAGGAAGTCCTTTACATTGTAGCTGACAATAATGATCGACAGTGTCACACGGCATTGAATTAGCGGTAAATATACAAAGGGCGCCAATCGCTTATTCAGCCCAATCACGTACTTTTGAGCCTGCTGGTACAAAGCTGGCCGAAAAAAACGGATGGCTCTATTTGATATCTCGTTGCCGCCAACAATTGCTAAAGCCCTTCGATTACCTGGTAAGTCTCCGGGCAGGCAGCAATTGAAAGTTCTCAAGCGATTGTTGAACAAGGCGAGATTCACCGAATTCGGTCAAACCTTCCACTTCGACGAAATATTGCTGAGCGCTGATCCTATTGCCGAGTTCAGGAAGAGAGTTCCCCTTTTTGACTACAACAAGATCTACAAAGACTGGTGGCATCGGACGCTCGAAGGCAAACCCGATGTATGCTGGCCTGGCAAGATCAAATACTTCGCCCTGAGCTCAGGCACATCTGAGTCCTCGAGCAAATACCTTCCCATCACCAGCGACCTGATGAGGGGAAACCGGATAATTATGATCAAACAGTTGATCAGCCTCCGCACCTATCACGACATACCCGTACGCAGTATCGGCAAGGGCTGGCTCTTCCTCGGCGGAAGTACTGACCTGCAAAAAGGTCCGGGGTATTATTCCGGGGACCTCAGCGGTATTACCGCAAAAAAAGCCCCCTTCTGGTTTTCTCCCTTTTATAAGCCTGGCAAACAGATCTCAAAAACAAGGGACTGGAATTACAAGATCGACAGGATCGTGGAAGAAGCCCCGAACTGGGACATCAGTTTTGTTGTCGGCGTGCCAGCCTGGATCCAGATGTGCATGGAGAAAATCATCGAACGCTATAACCTGACCTCCATACACGACATCTGGCCCAACCTCGCTTTTTTTGTTCACGGCGGCGTTTCATTTGAACCCTACAGGAAGGGTTTTGAAAAACTCATCAGCAAACCACTTACCTATATTGAAACCTACCTCGCTTCCGAGGGTTTTATCGCCTACCAGGACAGGCAGCATGCGAAGGGAATGAAGCTGGCCCTTAACGAGCACATCTATTTCGAATTCGTTCCCTTTAATGAAAAGAATTTTGATGTGGATGGCAACCTTTCTCCCAGGGCGCAGATCCTCGGCATAGACGATCTCGAGGAAGGGGTGGACTACGCTATCCTACTCAGCACCTCCGCGGGCGCATGGAGATATCTCATCGGCGACACCATCAGAATGGTGGATGTCAAACGCAGCGAGATCATCATCACCGGGCGAACCAAACATTTTCTTAGCCTGGTAGGTGAACACCTTAGCGTTGACAATATGAACAAGGCTGTTAACCTTGCCAGCGCCGAATTAAATATTTGCATTCCGGAATTCACAGTTGCGGGGGTCCCTCATGGGTTGTTCTTCGCGCACAAATGGTGGGTTGCCTGCGACGACAAGGTAGATCCCGAACAACTTCGACGTAAGATCGACCAGCATCTTGTCGAACTAAATGACGACTATGCGGTGGAAAGAAAAAGCGCCCTGAAAGACATCTACCTGGAAATTCTTCCCGAATCCAGGTTTTTGGAATTCATGGACATGAAAGGAAAAATCGGCGGTCAGCACAAATTTCCGCGGGTGATGAAAGGAAAGATGTATGAGGATTGGATAAGGTTTCTCGAATAAAAACCAGCAGGCACAATTTGGTACATTTACAAGCATGTGGCAAGCAGTCGTTAGCGGAATAACGTTGGGTTTGATACTGGTGATCTCGGTGGGTCCGGTCATCTTCACCATTATCAAACAGAGCCTTGACAACGGCCGCGATGGTGGCATGAGTTTCATTGCAGGAGTTTGGCTGAGCGACTTCCTGCTGATAATTGTCAGCAACGCCTTCTCCGAACTCGTCACGAGTCTTCTTCAATACAGGCAACTTCTGGGCATCGTCGGCAGTTGTTTCCTCATTATCATGGGCGTGTTTTATGTCTTCTTCAAAAAGATCAGACTTCAAAACAATGCAGGAAACATCATGAAGTTCAGCAAGACCGAAATGGTCAGGATCTTTTCCTCCGGTTTCTTCCTTAACACCCTCAACCCGAACGTCTTCCTGTTCTGGCTTGGCGCCGCCACGGCATTTGCCAGCAAATACTCACTATACCACAGGATCATCATCTTCGGAGTATGCATGTCGATAAATATAGCCGCGGATGTCATCAAGGTGCTCATGGCCGGGAAGCTACGCACGCGCCTGACCCTTCACAATATTTCACTTATAAATAAGGTATCGGGAACCATACTCATCGGATTTGGGATTGCGTTGCTTATCGGCACCATGCTGATAACCACTTAACCCACTTTCTGTTTCTCTTTCTCTTTCTCTTTCTGTTTCTGTTTCTGTTTTTTCCTCCCTGTTCCTGTTTCTGTTTCTGATTCTGTTTATCTTGCACCGGATGGCGATAAAGACCAAAGGCCTCGTACCTAGGTTATGGCGAAGAATAAGGAGAGTGCTGATCATTCTTTTCCTTCTGCATTTCGTATACATCCTCGTGTTGAAATGGATAAACCCACCCATCACTCTAACTCAGCTGGGCAGTCTCTTCCGGGGCGACGGTTTAAAGCGCGACTATGTTTCAATAGATGAGATGTCACCAAACGCGAGGTTGGCATTCATTGCTTCGGAGGACCAGGCTTTTCCCGACCATAATGGATTTGACTGGAAAAGCATCTCCCGTGCGATGGAATACAACAGGAAAAAACCCAACCGGGTCCGGGGCGCCTCCACAATCAGTCAACAGGTGGCGAAGAATGTGTTTCTCTGGCAGGGAAGAAGCTGGATCCGCAAGGCGCTGGAAACCTATTTTACTTTTATGATCGAACTGGTCTGGGGGAAAAGAAGGATACTGGAAGTCTATCTCAATGTTGCCGAAACCGGCAAAGGGATCTACGGAATTGAAGCCGCTTCCCAGGCATATTTCAAAAAGTCTGCTAAGAAATTATGGAAAAAGGAAGCCGCGATGATCGCCGCCTGCCTGCCAAACCCGAAACTATATACGGTGGTTCCGCCATCGCGGTATGTGCAGATCTCGCAGAACCGCATCATGAGGCAGATGTCGTACCTGATGCGCGACCCGGATATCCAGGTCCTGCTACAATAACCGGTCGATGGCCTCAATGGCAGTAGCTGTGCGCACCGAATCTTCGCCCCGGATCTCGACCCAGGGTGTAGACTGGTTGATCAGCAGGTCGCGATAAATATGATAAAGATTGGTTCTCGATTCCAGGTCGGGATACTCTCTTAGCTCGTCACTTACCCAGTCAATATCCGGATTGCATAAAAGATAGAGGTCGTATTTTCTTTCTGTTATCTGATCGAGGATCCACTGGTGACATGCATTGAAAACAAATTCGCTCCATACTTTCATTACCTGCATGTTGGTATCCAGGAAGATAATGTTTTTCCTGACCTCCTGCAGCCCTTCATCCTCCAATTGAAGCTGGCCCTTGGCGATCGTCAGCAGATCGGGAAGGCTGTATCGTTTTCCATGACGCAAAAGGTATTCACGCGCATATTCTCTCACCCAGATCGTTTGATAATGGTGGGCAAGCTGTTCGCACAACATACTTTTTCCGGTTGATTCCGGCCCGATGGCGACGACTTTTGTGATCATTGGCTATTGGCTTTTTTCTTCCAGGCGATCAGTCCCGCGACCGCCAGAACAAATAGCACCAGGTAATAAAAACTGGTGAAAACATATCCTTTGACAAAGTAAAGCGGGATAGAAGCTGTGTTGGTGGCTATCCACCAATACCAGCTCTCCACTTTTTTGCGGGTCATCAGCCACATGCCGGTGAAGGCTGTGGCGGAAGCAAAGGCGTCGGGAACCGGAAGAACGCCCGGAGCAAATCCGGTTTTCAGATAGGCCAGGCAGAAATAGATCACCACAAAAAATCCAAGAAAGAAAAGGAGCTGGGATATCCAGTCTTTCCCCGAAGACCAGGTGATACGCAGCTCAGGCTGGTGCTCACTGTCTTTCCTGGCCCAGCGCACCCAGCCATATACGCTCATGATTGAATAGTACAAATTCACCGAGGCTTCGCCAAACAGGTGTCCTTTTACGCTCAGGTAGATATAGATCAGTGTGTTCACCAGGCCAACGGGATAGACAAGGATGTTTTCCTTCCTGCTGTACCAGACACTGGCAATGCCAAAAACTACAGCAACGATCTCATACCAGGGCGAATGCATGATTCCGTTTGTGAACTGCCGGAGGATGTCCTGCACCGATGGTCAATTGATGATTAAGAAAAAACCTTTCCCTGTAAGAGAAAGGTTTACGTATTTAAACAATTTCCGGAATTATTATTCAGCTTCAGCCACTACTTCCCTTACTTCAGGAATCATTCTTTTCATCATTCCTTCAATACCGGCTTTCAGGGTAATCATTGATGATGGGCAGCCTGAGCAGGATCCCTGGAGCATAAGATTTACCACACCTTCGTCGTAGCTTTTGAATTGTATTGCTCCGCCATCCATTTCCACGGCAGGTTTGACATAGTTTTCCAGTAATTCCTTGATCCTCTTCACAACGTCATCATCGTCCACGCTAACCGTATTGCTGCTTTCCTGCTTCATGATGGCCACTTCTTCTTCATTGATCACCGGTCTGTTGTCTTCCAGGTAATCTTTGAGGAACTGGCGGATTGAAGGGATCACATCGTTCCACTCGGTTTCGTTTGTTTTTGAAAGCGTGACAAAATTACTGGCAATAAACACCGCTCTGATGAAAGGGAAGCCAAAAAGCTCGGTGGCAAGAGGTGAAACTTTTGCGCTCTCAATATCTGGCAGGTCAAGGCTTTTACCGGGATAAAGGAGTTTGTTGGCGACAAACTTCATGGTTTCCGGGTTGGGGGTCATTTCAGTATATATGCTGATAACGGGATTTCCTGTTTTTATCATAACACACAATTTAGTTACAAAAATAGTCAAACCGGGAGAATATGCAGGGTTTTGACAATTATTTTGCAACTCAGTTGCATAGACAAATTCGGGCAACTATCGTAACTTTATGGCCAAACCCGGATATGAGCAGAAAGTCGATTTTTTACACAGTTTTTTTCCTGTTGCTGGTAGTGGGTTTCTTCTATACGCTGAAAGCGATAATTCCCGGATACGGGGTTAGAAAGTTTTCGGTGCTGAACCAGGTGAAGCCCTTTTCCTTTGTGAACCAGGATGGGAAAAAGATCACCGAAAGGGAAGTTCATGGGAAGGTGTATGTAGCGGAGTACTTCTTTACTACCTGCACCGGAATCTGCCCTATTCTCAACGGCAATATGAAACAGGTTTATGAAAAATATCGCGATCAGCCCAATTTCCTGATCCTTTCTCATACGTGTAACCCGGAAACCGACAGCGTTGCCCGACTGAAGGTGTATGCTGATTCCATGAAAGTGGACGCCAGCAAATGGTATTTTCTCACTGGTTCCAAGGAAAGTCTGTACAATGCCGCGAGGATGAGTTACCTGCTTGATGATCCAAAGAACAATGTAAAAAGTATTGAAGACCAGTTTCTTCATACCCAGTATTTCGCGCTGGTGGATAAGAACGGCAGGGTAAGGAAGAAGATCTATGACGGGCTAAAGAAGAAAGAATTGGAAGAACTGGAGGATGACATCTCCGTTTTATTAAAGGAACCAGCCTCCGATGTCCGTTTCGTGAATAATCTATTCTCACAATGAGGAAAGGAGTACAGACCATACCAAAGGCTTCAACTTCTGAACTGAACGACCTGCTGAAAAAAAATCAGCTGAGTGTAACGGGCAGCCGGAAGCGAATACTGGAGTTGTTCCTTGTGAGCGAGGGCGCGCTCGCCCATGCCGACATTGAAAAAATGACCGAAGAAAAATTTGACCGCGTCACGGTCTACAGGACCTTGCAGTCATTTATGGAAAAAGGCATTATTCACACCATTCCGACTGCCGGTAACTCCATTCGTTATGCGCTTTGTAAACAGGACTGCACCGAAGGGCATCATCACGACAACCATGTCCATTTCTTTTGTACAGGTTGCCAGAAAACCATCTGCCTCGACACGGTGACCATACCCAATGTAAAACTCCCGGAAGGATTTACACCCACAGACCGGCAGATGATCGTATCTGGAGTTTGTGAAGATTGCCGCTAGGCAAATCATTTTAGCTCAACTCGCCGTTCTTCTTAAGTTTTTTTAGAAAGCAGACGTTCATACTTCGAATTTTTAGAAAGCGCCTCAGGACAAATTTAAGCGCCGAAAAAATCGACCATCGTGGTATTCGGTAATCAACAGGAGATCAGGCTTAAAAAGACAAAGCCCCGATGTGGAAACATCGGGACTTTTTGGTTAAGGCTCTGATTAGTAGCTATTTCGAATTATTTTATTATCGTTTTTTTGTGCGCAGCGACCTCTATTTGCTGGTGTTGCGGCATAAAGATATATTCTTGATTCAAGACTTTCAATACCACAATGTGGGTATTTT
The DNA here is from genome assembly GCA_963808065.1 of uncultured Chitinophagaceae bacterium. GTDB lineage: Bacteria > Bacteroidota > Bacteroidia > Chitinophagales > Chitinophagaceae > Flavitalea. Next base: position 224,173 of record CAWEEK010000001.1, on the reverse strand, counting down.
TAAATCTTAACTATTTTCGAGCGAAACCATCTCATCCTTAACAAAAACCATCAGATCACGGATATACTCAGGTGCAAAATTGAATTTCAAACCAGCCGCCTGATACAATTCAGGAAGTGTTTTTGTGCCTCCAAGACTCAAAGCCTTCATATAATTATTCAAAGCTGTTTCCTTGTTTTTTTTGAACTGCATCCAAAGTCCTATTGCACCGAGTTGGGCGATGCCGTACTCGATATAATAGAAGGGTACCTCAAAGAGGTGAAGTTGACGCTGCCAGGCAGATTCCCGGAAATCTTCAAGCCCACTGAAATCAACTTCACTACTGGTGAACTCATTAAGAATTCTCACCCAGGCCTCAGTACGTTGCTGCGCTGAATGTCCGGGGTTTTCATAAATCCAATGCTGGAACTTATCTATAGTCGCAATCCAGGGGAAAATGGTAATCACTTTTTCAAGTTCTTTTAGCTTTGCCCTTGCGAGATCATTTTCTTTTGCAAAGAAAACATCCCAGTGGTCCATGCTGAACAGTTCCATCGCCATACTGGCCACTTCTGCAATTTCCATCGGATATTCCTTGAAGGAACTAAGCTCGAGCGGATGGGCAAGGAATGAATGAACGGCATGTCCGCCTTCATGAACCATGGTGGTGACATCACTGGTCTGACCCGCCGCGTTCATAAATATGAAGGGAGCTCCTGTTTCTGCAAGCGGACAATTGTAGCCACCGGGAGCCTTGCCCTTGCGGCTGTCGAGGTCGAGTCGTTGCATTTCATTCATTCTTTGCAGGCAGGCTGCAAAAAAAGGATTGAGTTCATTGAAACACCTGATGGTCTTATTCAGCAAGTCGGGACCGTCGGTAAATGGATGAAGGGCCTGTATACCTTCAGGTTCTGCCTCAAGGTCCCAGGGACGCAGCGTATCAAGACCGAGTTTTTTCTTTTTGTTCCTGTAGATCATGTCTACAAGCGGGGTGACATGTTGTTTGACTGCTTCATGAAACTGGTAACAATCTTCCTTGGTGTAATCAAAGCGACCCAGTTCGCGGAACTTGTAATCACGGTAATTATCGAACCCTGCGTTTTTTGCGACCTGGTTTCTTTTTTCGACAAGGGCATTGAAAAGATTATCGAGTTCGTTGCGGTCCTGTGATCTTCTTTCATTGATCTTGCGGTACACTTCTTCACGCTTTGCGCGTTTGGGATCCTCGAGAAATTTTGCGGCCTGCTGGAGTGTGTATTCCTTGTCATCAACCGTCACGGTCATCTTTCCTGAGATCACCCCAAACTGTTGCTGCAACACACTGAGTTCGGCCTGCATCGGCACATTGGCCTCCCGGAACAGTTCGATGCTCTTTCGGATATTCCGGAGATAAGTAAAATATTTCTTCTGATCGAGTTCGGCAGTAAATTCACAATCGATCAGTTTTCTATTCAGCCGGTCGGCATAGGGCTGAATATTCGGCTGTATCTGCATACAGAAAAATGTAAATGCCTCTTCCAATGCTTTGTTCTCTGTGTCGCAGGTCATCCGGATCTGCCGCCAGCACGCATCTTCGCTTACTACAGATTCCAGCTCACTCATGTCCTTCAGCCATTTTTCAAGATCGGCTTTTGACTTCAATGGCCTGTCTTCCAGTTCCCGGAACCAGGGTTCAAGATTCTCCCACGTACTCACTGCAAAATCCTCGGGCAATAATTGCCGGGGTAGTTTTTTAATATCAGCTGTCATTATTATTTTTTCTTTGGTGCTGCCTTCTTGGTTACTTTTTTCTCTGCTTTTTTCTCTGCGGGGGCAGACTTGGCAGATGTAGTTTTTTCAATTTTTTCTTCTTTGGCAGGGGCAGCTTTTTTCTTTGGAGATGTTTTCTTTTCTTCCTTTTTCAGATCCTTGTTAACTTCTGCTGACAGGTCGTGCTTTTCCGGCGTCTTCGCCGGTTTGGGAGATTTCTTTTCTTCTTTTTTGGTTTCCCTGGCAGGCTCTTCAGCAGGTTCTTCAACAGCTACCGCTTCAAGTTCTTCAGGATGTTCGGTGAGTTTGATTTCGATGTTGTTGCTCTTTAGCACTTCGAACCATTTCACCATTTTTTTCAGGTCACTTGCATAGACTCTTTCGAAGTCGAGGTCGGGGAAAACTTTCTGAAAATATTTCTTCAGGTCTGCATTGTCTTTTCCGTCGGGGGCCTTCGACCCATCCTGTTCCATTGCGTGGAAAATATCGATGAGATTCACATTGTCTTTATGCGTGAATACTTCGATGCTTTCAAGATGAGAAAAATTATGCACCCTGGAAGAAACAAAACGACTGGACTTATCTTCAAGCGACCGGACGATCGCGCCGTCATTCTTACTACTCAATAATTCAAATAGACCTGGTAATCCTGTTACTGCTATGATTTTTCCGTATTCCATATTGGGTGTTTAAAAAAAGGACTGCAAGATAAATGATTTTATCCGCATGTTTCCGGGGGGCTTGTCGTCCAAAAGTTACAGTGAAAATCTATGCCCGCAAAAACCGCTTTGCTCTTTTGCATTTTATTCTGTTCCCTATCCATACATGCCCAGGTTCGCAGGATTAGTGGCTTTATCCTGGACAGCATCGACCAGACACCCCTTTCAGGAGCCACGATAGTCCTTCTTCCAATCTCAGACAGCAGCATCCGCATTCCAGCCGTCAGCCAACGAAACGGCTCATTTATATTTTCAAATATTGAACCCGGCGACTACCAGCTGAGGGCGAGTTCAGTGGGATATGAAGAGGTTTTCAAAAGGGTTAGTATCACCGGCCTTTCCAACAGCCTCGGGGTGATCCCGATGCAGAAGAGATCCTCCATGCTGGCCGAAGTGATTATCCAGGGAACTCCGTCCCCGGTTAAACAGAAAAACGACACCCTGGAATACAATGCATCGGCTTTCAAGGTGAATCCTGACGCCAATGCTGATGACATGATCAAAAAAATGCCAGGCATAACCGTTGAGAATGGGACCGTAAAGGCGGGGGGAGAGGACGTCAGGAAGGTTACGGTCGACGGCCGCGATTTTTTTGGAGATGATGCCACGGCAGCCCTTAAAAACCTGCCTGCAGAGGTGATCGACAAGATCCAGGTATTTGACAGGCTCAGTGACCAGTCGAGATTCACGGGATTCGAGGACGGGAATACCACGAAATCGATCAACATCATAACCCGGGCGAGCATGCGAAACGGGCAGTTCGGAAGGGTTTATGCGGGATATGGAACCGATGAACGTTATTCCGCCGGCGGAAATGTCAGCTTTTTCAGTGGGAAGAGGAGATTGTCACTGGTTGGCATGGCAAACAATGTGAATCAGCAGAACTTCTCTTCCGAAGACCTGCTGGGTGTAACCAGCAGCCAGTCCCGGGGAGGCGGCCGCCAGGGCGGTGGAGGTGGTGGGGGAAGGCCAAATGGTGGTGGAGGTGGTAGTGGCGGTGGCGGAAGAGGTGGCAACAGCAATTTCCTGGTAGGCCAGCAAAATGGGATCAGCAGCACCAATGCGTTCGGTGTTAATTTTTCGGATCTCTGGGGCAAGAACGTGGAGGTGGCAGCCAGTTATTTTTTCAACAACAGTAAAAACACGAGCAACGATAAACTAAGCAGGGAGTTCTTTCTTACTGGCGACTCAAGTCAGTTTTACAATGAAGAGAATAACTCCACCGCCAACAACACCAATCATCGGCTTAACCTGAGGGCGGAAGTGAAAATCGATTCTTCAAATACATTGCTGTTTACCCCGACACTTAGTTTCCAGGACAACAATTCATTCAATGGCACCACTGGTGTGAATTCAGTGAAGGGGAACGGAACTACCAGTCAGTCGGTCAGCACCAATTCAAGAAACACGGACGGATACAACCTGAGGATGGGTGTACTTTATCGACATGCTTTTCCAAAAAAGGGCAGGACAATATCAGTGAATCTGAACAGCGGAGCGAATGAAAGAAAAGGAGAGACCTATCTCCAGGCGCTCAATTCCTATACGGAGGGGGGATTGCGCACAGACTCACTGTCACAATTGACCGAACAGCATACCAGGGGTTCGCAAATCGATGCCAATATCGCATATACGGAACCGGTAGGGGCTAAAGGACAGATCCAGATCAACTATAATCCTTCGTGGACAAAGACCAGGGCCGAGCAACTGGCCTGGCAGTTTGAGAACAGCACACAGAAATATTCACGGTTCGACACCAGTCTGTCGAACCAATACGACAATCTTTATACTACCCAGAACGGAGGGCTCAGTTACCGTTACGGCAACCGTGACAACATGCTGTCCGCGGGAATCGAATACCAACAGGCACAGCTGGATGGCGACCAGTTTTTCCCTTCGCGTTCAGCGGTAGATAGAAAATTCACTAACGTCCTGCCAAACCTGATGTTCCGCAAAAAGCTCTCCGAGCGCAGCAGTCTGCGCATCTTTTACCGGACAAGCACCGATCCACCGTCGATTGATCAGTTGCAGGAGGTGATCAACAACAGCAATCCACTGTTCCTGAAAACCGGCAATCCAGACCTAAAGCAGGAATATTCTCATCGCCTGGCAACCAGATACACTTACACCGATCCCGCAAGAGGACTGAGTTTCTTTGGCAATGTATTTCTCCAAACAATTCAGGATTATGTAGGCAATGCCACCTATGTGGCGAGTTCCGATTCGGTCTTGTCGAATTCGCTCATCCTTTACAGGGGGTCACAGCTCACCAAACCGCTGAATTACGATGGCTACTGGAGCCTGCGTTCCTTCTTTACTTTTGGCATGCCGCTGAAGTTTATGAAGTCAAACCTCAACTGGAACGTAGGATATACCTATGGCAAGACACCGGGCATGATCAATGAGGTGTCGAATATTTCAAAGACCAGCAATTACAACCTGGGAGCCGTGCTTGCGAGCAATATCAGCGAGAATGTTGACTTTACGGTCTCTTACACCGCGAATTTCAACGATGTGAAGAATACCATCCAACCCGAGTTGAACAATAATTATTTCACGCAGACCGCCGGGGCGCAGATCAGTCTGCTGAGCAAGTCAGGTTGGTTCATTCAAACCGACATCAACAACCAGCGTTACAGTGGGCTGACGGATGGATTTAACCAGAGTTTTTGGCTATGGAATGTAAATGCGGGCAAGAAGATCCTAAAGAATCAAAAGGGCGAGTTGCGAATCGGCGTATTTGATCTGCTGAAGCAAAACCGAAGTATTTCCAGGACCACCACCGAAACCTATATCGAAGACCTCCAAACCACGGTACTCCAGCAATATTTCATGCTTACGTTCAGTTATCGGTTGAGGAATTTTGGAGGTAGTTCCAAACAAGGCCGGTAGAGAGGCAGAAAGAGAAAGAGAAAGAGCCACGCCTTCGCCAGGGCTTCAACCTTCGCTAAAGCTTCGGCGGAGTTTTTCATTTTCCTCGTTTTCCGCTTTTGCATTTTAAGGGTTAAGTTTGCTTCAAAGGCACAATCAGGCGATTTGAATGAAGCGATCTTAATCGAAAGACTTAAGCAGGGTGATGAAGGCGCCTTCAAACAAATAGTGGAAAGCTCCCAGGGGTTGGTGTACAATACCGCCCTTGGAATTGTTCAGAGTGCCGAAGATGCCGAAGATGTTGCCCAGGAAGTATTTGTTCAGCTCTATGAATCCATCAACTCTTTCAAAGGCGAATCAAAACTGACCACCTGGCTGTACAGGATTACCATCTCCAAAGCCATGGACCATCTCAGGAGAAAAAAAAGGAAGAAAAGATTTGCGTTCGTACAAAGCCTTTTTGGCGCTGACGAGGAACTGGTTCACGATCCTCCCGACTTTGTTCACCCGGGCGTGAGCCTGGACAATAAGGAAAGGGCCAGGGAACTGTTTCGCGCCATTGATCAGCTACCTCCAAATCAAAAAATCGCTTTTACCCTTCACCGGATCGAAGGCCTTAGTTATCAGGAAGTGAGTGCGATTATGAAAATGAGTCTCGCTTCGGTGGAATCCCTGCTGCACAGGGCAAGGAAAAACCTCAAAAAAATCCTCGAAACCACTTATCTTGAAAGCAAGGACTAGCACAAGTTTTTTTATGTATTCACGTCAAATAATAGGCAATGAATAAACAGATACATATATCGAAACAGGTGGATGAAGCCCTGGCAAGTATTGACAATATTCAGCGCGCCGAGCCTAACCCATTCTTTTTCACGAGATTACAAGCAAGGATCAGCCGTCATGAGTCCAGTTTCTGGGTCCGTGCGACCAGCGTTCTGACCCGGCCGGCCATCGCGGCCTTTGGCGTTATGGCTATCCTTATGATAAACACCGCAGTCATCATCAACAAAGCATCAGCCTCTACAGAAGTACCCGAACACGCAGAAATGGCAATTGCCGATGAGTACAACAAAACCATCGCTTATTATGCCATTGAAAATGCGCAACCCTGATGAATAGTCTTTCCAGAAATAAGGTTCTGCTGGCCATTGTCGTCCTTCTCCTCCTTACCAACATCGGGATGTTGTTATTCATCTTTTCGATGAACAGGTCATCCGACCCCCCTCGAAAAGGACCGGGATTCACGGAACGACTGAGAAAGGAAGTGGGGTTCACCGAAGACCAGATGAAGGTGTTCGAACCAAAAAAGAAAGCCTTCTGGACCATGATGAACAGCCGGTTCGAGGCCATGCACAACACAAAAGAGCAGTTTTATCTCCAGTTATACGACCCCGCCATCCCCGATTCCATCCTGGTAAGCAAAGCCAGTGAGATTGGAAACCTCCAGAGAGACATTGACCTGCAGGTGATCCGCCATTTTAAAGATGTGAGAAAAATGTGCCGGCCCGACCAGCTGGTCAAATATGACTCCCTCCTTCCACCTATAATACACCGGATGACCCAGATTCCGGGTAAGAGATAACAAGATTCAGTTAGATTCATCTATGACCCCAGTATGCCATTGAGGTCACCTGACCATAGTTTTTCACTATCAGGCTTCTTAGAATTTTTCATTTGCACATCCGGTACATTGATGATCAGTTGATCATCACCCAGTTCCTGAGCGCAGTCTCTATCTCATCGATTCTGAAGGGTTTTGAAACATAGTCGTTCATCCCCGCTTCAATACATCTTTCCCGGTCGCCCGTCATGGCATCTGCGGTGAGGGCGATGATGGGCAGGTCCTTCCACTGGTCTCCCATACCCCGGATCATCCTTGTGGTGGCATACCCATCCATTTCGGGCATGTTGACATCCATGAATATCAGCGAAGGACTGTTCAGCATAAGGATTTCGAGCGCCTTCTTCCCATTCTCTGCTTTCAATACGGTGAGCCCCATCCGGGTAAGCACTTCATTGATCAACATCATATTCACCGCATCGTCTTCTACTACCATCACACAGGCCGATCCGAATCTTTTTATCCGGGGTACAACGGGCCGCTTTTTCTCCTCGATATTGGCAGCAACAAACATTGAGCAGATCATGGCGTAGAGTTCATACATCTTCACCGGCTTGCTCAGCATCTTATATATGCCCGCCTCATCGGCTTCTTTCTGGTAGAGATTCTTCTCCATCGGAGTGAGCATGAGTATGTGTGCGCCAAGGTTATCAGGCATTCGTTTCCTTATTTCCTTTGACAAACTGAGACCATCCATACCGGGCATGTTGTAATCGATAAGTATTAAATCGAGTGCTTCGTTGTCGGCTTCTATCCTGTCGAGTATCGGGAAGAGTTCCGCAGCACCAAGCGCCACTTCGCAATCAATGTCGAAAAATTTGAAGATCTTCTGTATCAGCCAGAGACTTGTGGCGTTGTCATCAATCACCATCACTTTCCTCAACGGAGGACGATAAGCAGAGGATATTTGAGGCATGTGGTTCACCACTTCCAGCGGCACATGCAGGGTAAACTCGCTGCCCTTGTTAATGGTGCTTTTAACTGTCAGGTTGCCATTCATCAGTTCAGCAAGACTTTTGGATATTGTCAGACCCAGCCCCGTGCCACCGAATTTCCTTGTGGTGGAGGAATCGGCCTGGGTGAAGCTTTCGAATATCTTTCCGAGTTTTTCTTTGGAGATTCCAATGCCGGTGTCCTTAACCGACAGCTCGATGTCAAGAAATCGTTTTCCGTCCTTGACGTAGATCTCACCTGCAGGTGTAACCGAAATAAGGATCTCACCGTCTGACGTGAATTTGATGGCATTACCCAGGAGGTTGACCAGGACCTGCCTGATCCTCACGGGATCACCTGTAAATATGGAAGGGAGCGCCGGATCGATGTAGCAGATCATTTCGAGGTTCTTCTCGAAGGCCTTCACCGTAAGGATATCCACAGTTTCTTCAACAAGTTCATCCAGCCTGAGAGGTGTATTGTCGATATGCAATTTGCCAGCTTCGATCTTGGAAAAATCCAGAATATCATTGATGATCTCGAGCAATCCGTAGGCAGACTTCTTTACATTGCCGAGGTAGTCTCTTTGCGATTTCTGCAGGTCTGTGGTCAGTACCAGGTCGGTGAAGCCGATGATACCATTCATTGGTGTTCTTAACTCATGGCTCATATTGGCCATGAATTCACTTTTGGCATTGCTGGCTTTTTCGGCGATGTCCTTTGCCTGCACCAATTCCTGTTCCATTTGTTTTCTCTCGATGGCGGCAGCGAGTGTGGAGGCAAAGGATTGCAGGATGGAGAATTCGGTAATCGTCCATTCGCGTTCGTTCTTGCAATCGGCAAAACTGACGAATCCCCAGAAGTGATTGAGTGTGAAAATCGGGATCGCTGAGACTGATTTGATCTGCGGGGTCTGATAATATCGCTTGAGGTCTTTCTCCTGCAAATTGCTGACGTTATTACAATAGATGTCTTCCTTCCGCAGGGTTTGGACCATCTCGGAATCGTCGGGCAGTTCAATATCCTGGTAGGCGGGATCATTGGTCGTGAGTTCTCCACTAAAACTGTCCCAGTGGACGAGCTGACTGCTAAAACTCGTCTTTGTATCCCTATTGTAATAATTTCTGTAAACATTAACCACATCCACGTGCATTTTTATACCAAGCAGCTGGATCGCTTCGCCGATGGCTTCTTCCAGACTGTTGTTGATGATCAGCTGGTGTGTTGCTTCAGCTACTGCCTGGAGCAACTGATCCTTCCTGCGCAGACTTTCCTCGGTCTTCTTGATCTCAGTGATATTGTGAGCAAAACCAAGCACGCCCCACACATAACCTTCCGCATCGATCAGTGGTACTTTCACTGTACTCATCACCTGCGGTACACTATCTATGAATGAAGGTTCTTCCATAATGAACTTCGCCTTCCCTGAATTGATTACTTCTTTGTCATCGGCCCAAAATCCACGGATGCCCTTCATCGGATCACCCTTCACCACCTCTTCAGGAAAACCGACCTCGAATTCATCCTTACCCACAAAATCCTGTGGCGTCATCGCCAGACTATCAGCATAAGCCTGGTTCACCAACAGGAACCGATGGCCCAGGTCCTTGATAAATATCCAGTCGGGGGTGGAGTTGATCACCGTGCGCAATAGCTCTTCGGACTGTTTCATTTCCATGAGCAACTGCTCACGTTCCCCTTCAACCTTTTTCCGTTCTGTGACGTTTCTTGAAGTGCAGATGATCTTTACTATCACGTCGTTTTCCTTCATGGGCTTGAGAATACTTTCGAGCCAGATGTATTCTTCATCCTTGTTTTCTATCCGGAAATTGATAGTAAGTGAACCCAGTTCGATCAATGAAGGACCGCCTTCTTTCGGCAGAAATTTATGCAGGTCATCAACATGTATGAAGTCGAGGATACGCGCTCCGACCAATTCCTCCCTGGTAAAGCCCAGTACTTTTTCAACCGAAGGACTGATATACAGTATCGTTCCATTTGGCGAGTGTTCGGAGATGATATCTTCAGAATGTTCTGCAAGCAAACGGAATTTCTGTTCACTTTCCTGCAACGCATTTTCCGCTTCCTTTTTGGACTGTTCCGCGAGGAATTTGTCAGTTACATTCAAACCGATGCCCTGGATCTCGGACACGATACCCGAATCGTCCTGCAGGCTGATGAACTCCCATTCGGTCCATACAAAATCATTGTTCTTGCGAATTGGTTTGCGGAAAAGAAGCTTGTATATCCTGCCTGGATTCTTCCAGCATTCGTCCGCAACGAGCTGACAGCGCTGAATATCCTTAGAAAAAATGGTAGTTTGAAAAGGCTGACCGATCAATTCGTGTTCTTCATACCCGAAAGTTTTCAGGAACTGGGCATTGGCGTATGTGAACAATGCCGAACGGTCGATCCGGATCACATAGTTGGTCTGTGAACTGAGTATGGAGGAAAGGTATTTCTGTTCTTTGAGGAGTTTGTTTTTTGCGGCCTGCAATTCCCGGAAATTCTTCTGATTGCTTTTGAACAGCGGTTCCAGTACCAGTACGCCCAGTACGATCAGTGCCAGGATCAGCGACACGAGTTTACTGGTGTTGATGGTCGAAGTTTCCTGGATCTTTTCATTAATGATGCTCAGAAAAAGACGAGCCGCCTGCTCCATCAATGGGGACAGCTGGCGCTCATTTTCCATCAGCCTCGTAAGGTAATCGTCATGGTTGATGCGTAGTTGGGAATATGAGGCATTAGCTACCTCATTGGCGACCCCGGTTATGCTGTTGACATAAACCCTTGCCCTGGAAAGGATCGCATTGATCTCGTCGGCTTTAGGACCGAATATTTTCTGCTGGTTGAGCCCTGCCTGAAGAGTCTGTTGATTTTTATTGAATTCGGCAAGCTCTTTCCTAAGGTTGGTGCGAATTTCCGCCTCGGTGGTATTTGTTTCGTGAAGGGACAGCAAAAGAAGCGCATCCTTGATGATGGATTGCGTGATCATTCTCTGCCTGGCAGCAAAATTCACCACGCCCGCCATTTTTTCGTTTTGTGCTGATTTGGACCTTACCAGGTAATACCCAAAAAAGTTGAATAAAATGATGAGCGTGATCAGTATGATAGCTATCCCAACAAGTTTACGGAAAGGGGTCTTCATTGGTTGTTCAACGGATTGACTCCCCTGTTAAACTGCCAAACCCCGATTTAATTGTGAGAAACCGGAAGTAAAATTCAAAAATAATCAGTAATCAATGACCTGTTCCTCAATTAATTCGGGTATTTTCCGGAACTCATATTGCTGGTTTCTCAATTGGGGTTCAAAGCCGGCCTCGGAAATGGCCTCCTGGATACTTTTATACGTGAATCTATGAGGTGCCCCGGCGGCGCTGACGACGTTTTCCTCAATCATGATACTTCCGAAATCATTGGCTCCTGCCTGCAGGCAGAGTTGGGCTGTTTGCTTGCCCACCGTAAGCCAGGATGCCTGGATATTTTTCACATTAGGCAGCATTATCCTGCTCATGGCGATCATACGTATGTACTCTTCCGGTGTCGTGAGGTTATGGACGCCACGGATTCTTGTCAGCAGGGTGTCAACATCCTGGAAAGTCCAGGGTATGAAGGCCAGGAAGCCCTTGGCTCCTTCTGGTTTCCGGGTCTGGACCTCCCTGAGTTTGACCAGGTGCTCAAATCGTTCCGTAATCGTTTCCACATGTCCGAACATCATGGTGGCGGAAGTGGTCAGGCCGGCCTTATGTGCCTCGTGCATGATGTCGAGCCATTCCTGTGATCCGCATTTGCCCTTGGAGATAAGTCTGCGGACGCGGTCGGTAAGGATCTCGGCTCCGGCACCTGGCAATGAATCCAGTCCTGCATCCTTTAGCGCGGCAAGCACTTTGGCATGGGTGGATTTTTCCAGTTTGGTGATGTGGGCAATCTCGGGAGGACCCAGGGCATGTAATTTGAGTGTGGGATAGAGATTTTTCAGCTCCCGGAACAGGTCGGTATAGAACGACAAACCAAGGGAAGGATGGTGGCCACCCTGCAACAGCAACTGCTCTCCGCCATACCGGAAGGTCTGGTCGATCTTGGTTTTGTAGGTGGAAATATCGGTGATATAGGCATCAGGATGCCCGGGAACCCGGTAGAAATTGCAGAATTTGCAATTGGCAATGCAGACATTGGTGGTGTTTACATTCCGGTCGATGATCCAGGTGACCTTGCCGTGTGGAACCTGCTTCTTCCGAAGCTGGTCGGCAATGAACATCAGATCGGCAAGGGGAGCATTTTCAAAAAGAAAAACGCCTTCTTCAACAGACAAAAACCCGAAATTCAGCGCTTTGTGGTACAGTTCATCAACATTCATATCAAATCTGTTGTCTGCAAAAGTACTAAATGAACTAACTTAAGTTGTGCTAAAACGATTGCCTGATTCCAAAGAGATTTCATGGTCTGGAAACTATCAATAACTGCCCTCCTGCTGTTTTCCATTTCTTCCACCCGTGCCCAGGAAGAATTCGTTCAAACCCCTTCAAAATACGTAACTGAAGTTCCCTTCAGGCTACTTACCGGTGGCATCATCATACTTAAGGCGAAAATTGGCGACTTCCCGGATAGTCTGAATTTCATCCTGGACACCGGTAGTGGGGGCATCTCCCTGGATTCGCTTACCACTGCGCGTATGAAATTGCAAACCGAGCAATCACAGCGGACCATCCGGGGCATTGCGGGCATTCGAAAAGTGAAATTCTGGTATAATAAGCCCCTCCATTTGCCAGGTCTCACGGTCGACAGCCTCAATTTCCACATCAACGACTATGACCTTCTCTCCAGTGTATACGGAGAGAAGATCGATGGCATCATTGGATTTAGTTTTATATCGCGCTACATCCTGCATATTAACTACGACAGCTCAAAGATCTTTGTATACACCAAGGGAACTGTCCGCTACCCACGCGGAGGATACCTGATGAAACCCCTGCTGGTGAACATACCGGTAAGCTCCCTGACCATCCGGGATGAAAACCAGATCACCGGCAAATTTTACTTCGACACCGGCGCAGGCATGTGTCTGTTACTCTCGTCCGACTTCGTGGAAGACAGCATGTTTTTGCGGCCAAAAACCCACTGGAAGCTGTCCCAGGCCGAAGGCCTTGGTGGCAAAACACCAATGAAACAGGGGGTGGTCAAACAGGTGAAACTTGGCCCATACAAGTTCCGTTCGGTACCGACTTATATATTTGACGACGACTTTAACATCACCTCCTATCCTTTTCTCGGTGGGCTGCTGGGGAACGACCTGCTGCGGCGCTTCAACCTGATTATCAATTATGAAAAAAAGGACATCCACATGATGCCCAACTCTCATTTCAGGGAAAAATTTGATTATTCCTACACCGGCCTGGGAATGTATATGGTGGATGGCCTCGTGAAAGTGGTGGACGTTATGAAGCATTCACCGGCTGAAAAGGCTGGATTTCTGCCCGAAGACATCATCGTTTCCGTGGACAACGACCCACGTGGGAGCATCCAGGATTTTAAAAACCTGATGCAGTTTCCCGGGAAAAAAATCAAGGTGATCGTTTATCGAAACAGCCAGCCTGTTCAATTGAACCTCAGGGTGGGGAGTCTGTTAAAATGATTAATTTGCGTCCCTTATGCTACAATTTGATCGTTTTACACTCGATAACGGGCTAAAAGTGATCGTACATGAGGACAAGTCTACGCCGATGGCCGTGGTGAATGTCATGTACGATGTTGGCGCGAGGGACGAAGATCCTTCCAAAACAGGGTTTGCCCATTTGTTTGAACACCTGATGTTTGGCGGAAGCATCAACATTGAGGATTTTGAAACGCCTTTGAATATGGCGGGAGGAGAAAACAACGCCTATACCAGCAACGATGTAACGAATTATTACATTCAACTTCCTGCAGAAAACCTGGAAACAGCACTTTGGCTGGAAAGCGACCGGATGCTATCCCTCGCTTTCAATGAAAAAAGCCTGGACGTTCAGCGCAAAGTAGTCTGCGAAGAATTCAAGGAACACTACATCAACAAACCCTATGGTGATGTATGGTTCAAACTGCGGGAGATGGCATACAAAAAACATCCTTACCGCTGGATGACCATCGGAAAGGAACTTTCGCATGTCGAAAATGCCGCGCTGTCGGATGTCGAGAATTTTTTCCGCAAACATTACAATCCAACAAACGCCATCCTGGTGATAGCAGGAAATGTGCAGACCAGCGAAGTGCGACCACTGGTTGAAAAATGGTTTGGCGACATCCCTGCCGGAGAAAAATACAACCGGGATGTAGCACAGGAGCCGAAACAGACGGAGGCCAGGTCGATGGAGATCAAGGCCAGTGTGCCCCTCGACGCGATCTACAAATGCTGGCACATGGATGCCAGGCTGGATCATGGTTATTATGTTGCGGATCTGATTTCTGAGGTGCTTGGTGGTGGAAGCTCTTCCAGGCTCTACCAACGGCTCGTAAAGGAAAAGCAATTACTGAGTAATATCGAATGCTATCATTACGGTTCCATAGATGCGGGACTGATGGCCATTGAAGGCAAACTCGTCAAAGGAGTTAAGATGCACGAAGCTGAAAAGGCTATTGAAGAAGAGCTGGACATCATGAAGCGCGAATTGATCAGTGACAAGGAGCTCACCAAGATCAAGAATAAAACAGAGGCGGCAATTGCTTTTGAAGACATGAGCGTGATGACCAGGGCCAATAACCTGGCCTTCTATGAAATACTTGGTGATGCGGCCCTGTTCAACACCGACAGGGATAAATATTTTGCGGTTACCGCTGCTGACGTACTTGAGTACAGCAGAAAGATCTTCGACAAGTCGAATTCCAATACCATTCATTATTACAGTGAGAACTGACGATCGATAAAGAAAGGAAAAAATTATGCTGATAAGAACGGTTCCACCGCCTATTAAGGATCCCACCGAATTTGATGTAAATCTCCCTCCCTGCGACAAACACATCCTGAGAAATGGAGTGGAAGTCTACTCCCTGAATATGGGCACGGAAGACACATTGATGGTCAACTGGACCTTTCACGCGGGAAACAGTTATGAAACAAGAAACCTGGTGGCAACCGCTACCAGCCAGCTTTTAAAAAACGGCACAGGAAGATTGTCGGCATTTGAAGTGAACGAGCATTTCGAATACCATGGCGCCTCACTGAGCAGGCACAGCAATCATGAAACCGCGGACATTGTATTACACTGTTTGTCCAGGCATGCCAACGATTTGCTGCCGGTGGTTGCTGAGATCATTTCGGACAGCCGCTTCCCACAGAAAGAACTGGATATTTTTATCCAGAACTCGAAACAAAAACTACAGGTCAGTTTGCAGAAATGTGAATTCGTGGCCTCCAGGCTGATAGACGCGCACCTCTTTGGCGAAGGACATCCATATGGCAAATACAGCACACCTGCTGACTATGACGCCCTGAGGCAGGAAGACCTGCTCGCATTTTTTGATGAGCACTACCGCAAGGGCAGGTGCATCATCTTCGTCGCAGGTAAGCTCCCACCCGGTTTGTTCGAACTGCTGGAAAAAGAATTCGGAGGCCTCAGCCTCCACGCGCCCCAGGCAGGTTATATTTCTACAAGTCACTTGCTGAACCCATCGCGGCAAAAAAAACAAGTACTGATCAATGATCCCGAAGGAGTGCAGGCAGCGATCAGGATAGCCAGGCCATTTCCCAACCGGCACCATCCGGATTTCAAGAAGGCGATGGTGCTGAATAACATCTATGGCGGGTTTTTTGGTTCAAGACTGATGACCAATATCCGGGAAGACAAGGGCTACACCTATGGCATCTACAGTTACCTGATGAATTTCATCCAGGAAAGCGGTTGGATCATCAGCACTGAAGCAGGCAGAGATGTTAGTGAAGCCACTGTGTCCGAGATATACAAGGAAATGGAAGAGATCCGGGAAGAATCAATTGATGAAGAAGAATTAAGGATGACGCGCAACTATATGATCGGGTCCATACTTGGAGAACTTGACGGCCCCTTCCAGGTATTGAGCCGTTGGAAGAGTCTTGTTCTGAATGATCTTGATGTCCGGTATTTTAATGAGGTGATAAATGTGATCAAAACAATCACCGGCGAGGAACTGCAGGACCTGGCCAAAAAATATCTTGTTCCCGATGAATTCTATGAGCTGGTTGTGATTTAATTTCAGCGCACACGAACCTGTTGATTATGATTTACGACCGCAAGAATCTGTCAGGGGATCAACTGATTCACTTCTACCGCAGCATTCTGTTGCCGAGGATGATCGAAGAAAAAATGCTGGTTCTATTGAGGCAGGGGAAGATCAGCAAATGGTTCAGTGGCATCGGACAGGAAGCCATATCCACAGGCATCGCCCTGGCACTTCAACCCGATGAATGGATACTTCCCCTACACAGGAATCTCGGTGTTTTTACAAACAGGAATATGCCATTGCGCAAACTCGTCCGGCAATGGCTCGGTCGCGCCGATGGTTACTCGAAGGGCAGGGAAAGAAGCTTTCATTTCGGAAGCAGCGAACATCATATTTGTGGCATGATCTCACATCTTGGCCCACAGCTTGCCATCGCCAATGGCATCGCACTCGCTTCAGTATTAAGAAAGGAAAACAAAGTGGCAGTGACTTTTACCGGTGAAGGCGGCACCAGTGAAGGCGACTTTCATGAGGCGCTCAACATCGCGGCTGTTTGGGACCTGCCGGTAATTTTTGTTGTTGAAAACAACGGCTATGCGCTGAGCACGCCCTCTACAGAGCAATATCGTGGCGAAAGCATTGCTGCCCATGCCCGCGGTTATGGAATGGAAGGCATAAGGATCGATGGCAACAATTTACTTTCGGTTTATGACACCGTAAGGGGAATCAGGGACTATTGCCTTCAGCGACAAAAACCCTACCTGCTTGAATGTTCCACATTCAGAATGCGCGGCCATGAGGAAGCAAGCGGCACAAAATACATTCCCGATTACCTGTTCGAAGTATGGGAAAGAAAGGACCCTGTGGCCAGGTTTGAGGAATGGCTAATGACTACAGACGTTCTTACGGAAGAACTTAAAGGAAGCATTAGGGAAGAATTCAGGAATTATATTGAAGAGGAGATCTCCGACGCTTTTGAAAGCGACACCACCCCAGCCTCAACCTATGCAGAATTAAAGGACGTTTATGCGCCGCCCGTTTATCCATCACCGTTAGATCAACCCGTGGCGGAGGCTGCCCGGGATGGACGCCAACCGGTCAGATTTATTGACGCGATCAGCGAAGGGTTGCATCAATCCATGCAACAGCATGATGAACTCATCCTCATGGGACAGGACATAGCAGAATATGGCGGAGCATTCAAGATCACGGAAGGATTGCACGAGATATTCGGGAAACACAGGGTGCGGAATACCCCTCTTTGCGAAAGCGGAGTGATAGGGACCGCACTGGGCCTGTCACTCTGTGGCTTTAAGTCTGTTGTTGAAATGCAGTTTGGAGATTTTGTCAGCTCAGGGTTTACGCAGATCGTCAACAACCTCGCGAAGATCCATTATCGTTGGGGTCAACCGGCCGACGTGGTTATCCGTATGCCATGCGGCGCCGGTGTAGGCGGTGGTCCCTTCCACTCACAAACAAACGAAGCCTGGTTTGTGCATACTCCCGGTTTGAAAGTGGTCTATCCATCTTCCCCTGCTGACGCCAAAGGTTTGCTGATTGCCGCCATCAATGACCCCAATCCCGTGTTATTTTTCGAACACAAGGCACTTTACCGGAGCGTTTCCGGTCAGGTCGACCCGGAGTATTACGAAACGGAAATTGGAAAGGCGCGTGTGGTTTCACAAGGAAGGGATCTATCGATCATTACCTATGGAAGCGGGGTTCACTGGGCATTAAATTTTGCCGAACAAAATCAGGATCTTGCTGTTGATATACTCGACCTGAGAACGCTGATTCCGCTGGACTATGAAGCCATCAGGGCAGCGGTAAAAAGGACGGGCAAGGTGCTGGTATTACACGAAGACACACTCACCGGTGGGATAGGAGGCGAGATCGCTGCCTGGATCGGCGAACAATGTTTTGATTATCTTGACGCGCCGGTTTTGAGATGTGCTTCACTGGACACACCTGTCCCTTTCAATAAGGAGTTGGAAACGAATTTCCTCGCACAGTCGAGAATCGAGGAATATGCCTTTCGGTTGATTGACTATTAATTACATAAACCAAAATGGATCTTACATCTGGCTATCCTTATTCGCTCGTAAGGAATGGTCTTCCATTTGACTATCAAAAATTGACCACAGACCTAAAAGTTGACGTGGCCGTGATTGGAGGCGGGATATCCGGTGCATTGACCACTTATTATCTTACACAAGCGGGTTATGCCTGCGCCGTTTTCGACAAGAGAACCATCGGCCTGGGCAGCACGGTGACCAGCACGTCTTTATTACAATACGAACTCGACCTTCCACTCAGTAAGCTGCAATATAAGATTGGGAAGAGCCAGGCTATCAGAGCCTATCAATATTGTGGCGACAGCGTCAATACGATCGCAGAGATTGCGGCGAAACTCGATTTCAAGCACTTCTCATTCAAAAGCAGCCTGTATTATGCCGCATCATCAAAGGATATCCCCCTGCTGCGCGATGAACTGCGCATCCGCCGGGAAGCCGGCTTCGAAATCGACTTCCTCGAAAGGTCCGACATCAGAAAACAATTTGGGTTCGATGCTCCTGGTGCCCTGCTTTCTACTTTGGCGGGCCAGACCGATGCGTACCTGCTGACACACGAGTTGCACCAATACAATCTGGCCCGCGGAGGCAGGGTATACGACAGGACCAATATTTCGGATATTGATCACCGACAGAGATCAGTAAGACTGAAGACCGAATCGGGACCTGTGGTAAATGCCAGGTATGTTGTTTTCGCTAACGGTTATGAAGCCATCAACTATATCGACGAGAAGATCCTCGATCTCAAGTCTACTTATGTTGTGATTAGCGAGCAGCAGGAGGAGAAGAGCAGTATTTGCGACCTGAAATCGGTCATCTGGAACACGGGCGATCCATATCTCTACATGCGCGTGACTACCGATAGGAGAGTACTGGTCGGGGGTAGAGATGAGGATGGTTATCATCCAAAGAAAAGAGACCGTCTTTTGGTGCGCAAGGCAGGCCTGCTTGTCCGAGATTTTAATAAATTATTTCCCGATGTCCCCTTCAATCGAGAGTTAAGTTGGGCCGGAACCTTTGGATCCACAGATGACAGCCTGCCCTATATCGGCGCTTATCCTAAACGCCCCAATGGCTTATTCGCACTGGGTTACGGAGGCAATGGCATAACCTTCAGTGTGATCGCCGCTGAGCTGATCACAGCGCTGATCGCGGGGAAAAAACACAGGAACATGGACCTGTTTTCCTTCGACAGAAAATTCACACGAAATGGGTGAGACTAGTCCGTCAGCGCCTGGTAAACGAGCACTTTGAATTTTTCACCCAGGCCATCTGTATTGGCATTCCAGAGCTGGTTATAAAATAAACAAACGAGTTTTTCTTTGGGATCCACCCAGTATTCCGTCGAATACGCTCCGCCCCACTCGTATGTTCCTTCCTGGGCAGGTAGTTTTGCACTTCCTTTTTTGCTTGTTACACCGAAACCCAGGCCGAATTCATTGTCACCAAAGAGTCCATCGCCGATCTGGTTCATTGTCATCATCCGAACCGTATTCCTGGCCAGGATCCTTTTGCCGTCATAGACCCCACCATTGAGAAGCATCTGGAGGAAAATCGCATAATCATATACGGTAGAAGACAGCCCCGCGCCACCTGAAAAATAAGTACCCTCCATCTTTGGATAATCGGTGATCATCGGACCGTTCTGGTCAATTACTTCCGGAGCCTTTTGCAGTTTTCCGGTAGAATCACCAACATACAGTGTCACGAGCCTGTTGTGTTTTGCGGGGGGCAGGAAGAACCAGGTGTCGTTCATCCCCAGGGGATCAAAAAGTCTTGTCCTGAGAAATTTATCCAGCGGCATTCCTGAAACAACTTCCACGAGATAGCCAAGCACATCTGAATTGAGTCCATAGGTCCATTTCTCACCGGGGTTATGCATCAGCGGGAGAGAACCGAGACGTTGAATGTCTTCGGCCAGGATGTGTTTTCCCGAACCAAGGCCGGAAACCAGGTTGTTCTTTGCATAGATCGCGTTGTTTTCCTTGCCACCAATCTGCGCATATCCGATACCGGAAGTATGAGTGAGCAGGTCGCGGATGGTGATCTGCCTTTTGGCAGGAACGGTGGTATAGGTAGTGTCGGCAGGATTGTATTTGTCGAGCACCTGCGGATTCTTGAATGAATGTATGTAGTTGGAGATCGGATCGTCGAGCAGGAATTTTCCCTCTTCGTAAAGTATCATCGCCGCCACGCTGGTGATCGCCTTGGTTTGTGAGGCAATCCTGTAGATCGCGTTTCTCTTCAGGGGAGTTTTTTCTTCCTTGTTGTCATATCCGAGGGCACGGTAGTAAACGATTTTTCCATCTCGGATCACCAGGCCCACGGCGCCGGGTATTTTGCCCTTGTCGATGTATTCTTTTACTACTCTGTCGATACGCTGGAGGCGGGCTGTCGACATGTTCACTGACTCCGCTGATGCTTCTGTCAGTTTTGCCGAAGTGGCGACAGCGGGAGGATTTGGTTTCTGGGCCTGGAGACTTGCGATAATTAAAAAGGCCGGTAAAGCCAGGCCAATTGATCTTCTCATGTTGATTTAATATCTATTTGACAGAAAGATAAGGCATATCGCCGGAAGATCATTTGCCCTGAAGTTCCTTTCTTAGATCAAGATACTTCCGGTAATGCCGGTACGAAACTTTTATGTATTCCTGCAATTCATAGTCGGTTGCAAAGCGGACGAAGTCTGCTTCGGGCCGATATCTTTCGATGAACTGGTTGAGTTCTTCTCCCTTCAGACCAGTGAGTTTGATGATCAGCACCCTGCTGAACCGGTGATCGATGAAGTGAATTTCTTCCTCCTCGAGCAATCGTTTCTGAAATGCCAGCATTCTCCTGTTACGGCGAAAATTGAACATGTTGATGAACTGATCAAGGTCCAGGCCCACGCTGCCCTGGTTGACGGAAAGCGAACTGCCGATACCGGGTTTCTGGAAATTGAAGGCCTTCGCATAGTCCTGCCGGTTTTCGATGGAATCCCGGCGATAGCTGGGGGGCATCACTCTTACCTCTTTGAGCAGTTCAGTATTCACATGCAGGGAAATCTCAAAGTTTTGAAGGTTGCCAATCGAAGTGATGGGATATTTTGGTGTGGGTCGCCCAAGATATGAGAACCAGATGGAATCATTTGTATTGGCAATAATGGAGTAGCGGCCCAGGGAATCGGATGCCGTTCCCCTGCCCGAGGTGGTCATCACACTGACGGCTTCAAGCGGCCGGTACTGCGAAAAGTCGTACACCCTACCCGACACTCTGACCTGCGCCTGAGACAAGACAGGAAGCCACGCCGAGAGCAGTGTGAGGAGGCAAATGGGAATATAAAACCTGGGAAAAACCAATTTTCTAGTGTGATATTAAGCTAAGGTGATCAAAAGCCATTCCCAAAGCAGGGATTTAACGTTGATTTTGCAGGTCGATCACCTGCTCAATGACATTAGGAAAGTGTTTATGCTCAAGCTCATGGATTTTATTGGCCAGTGTTTCGGGGGTGTCGTCAGCTTCTACCAGCACCCGGTCCTGGAAGATGATGTCGCCATTGTCGTAATGCTCATCAACAAAATGAATGGTAATGCCTGTAACGGCTTCTTTTGCCTTGATCACAGCTTCGTGTACCTTACTCCCATACATACCCTTGCCACCAAAAAGAGGTAAGAGAGCCGGGTGTATATTGATAATTCGACCCTGAAAGGCATTGATTATGGTGACTGGCACCTTCCAGAGAAAGCCGGCAAGGACGATGAAGTCGATCCTCGCCTCTGAGAGTTCTTTGAGATAACCGTTGTTAAAAAAGGCTTGTTTTTCGATCAGAAGGGTAGGCACGTTATTTTCAGCCGCTATGCCGAGGACCCCCGCCTCCGGGTTGTTACAGACGACCAGGGCAACGAATATCGATGGGTGGTGGGCGAATTTCTCGATGATTTTCCTGGCATTACTACCAGCGCCTGAAGCAAAAATGGCGATCCTTGTCATGCTCAAAACTAGTGGAAAAAAATTATGAAATCCCGCTTGACAATTGAATGACAATTTAAAAAAACGCAATTACGAAGCTTTCGTTGAATCTTCTGAAACCCAAGCTGGCATTGACTTAAAATTTTTTTAAACATGTTGATAGAATGTTAAAATCCTGACTTATTTTTGCACCCAATCACCGGAGATTTTTCCACATAATTGAGTCAGATTCAACTGATATGATTGACAAAAGACCAGGTGTTATAAGTCTTGTATCCTTCCTCATCGTTCTCCTATTGTTGTCAGGCACTCAGTCGTTTTCACAGGATGGCGCTGTCATCTTTCAACAGAATTGCGCATCCTGCCACGCGGTGAACAAAGACCTTACGGGACCGAGACTGGCAGGGGTTGAAGAAAGGGGGCCCTGGAGCGATCGCAAGAAACTGTACGACTGGATCCACAATCCGGCCAAGTTCATGCAGACGGACCCTTACACCCAGGGCTTGAAGGCGTCGCACGGAAATGTATTGATGACGGCCTTCCCACAACTTTCAGAGAAAGAAATTGACGCCATACTCGATTATGTTAAAAAAGCCGGTGCAGCAGCTCCCGCAGCCGGTGCCGCGGGCGCGGCCGTGGATCCGACCCAGGCCAAATACGACGACGACGACAACTCCATACTATACGGCATCCTCACATTGATCCTTGCGGTTGTGGCCCTGGTGATGCTACAGGTGAACAGTAATCTGAAAAAACTTGCCGATGACAGGGACGGGGTGCGTTCACATGAACCCATTCCTTTTTATCGTAATAAAAGCTATATCACCCTCCTGACCCTGATACTGTTCGTGGTTGGCGGATTTTATGTGGTAAAAGGAGCGATCGGACTCGGTCGTCAGAAAGACTATCAACCCGTTCAGCCCATATTTTACTCCCATAAGGTGCACGCAGGCAAAAACCAGATCAGCTGTCTTTACTGTCATGGCGGCGCGATGGAAGGCAAACATGCCAATGTGCCTTCGATCGGCACTTGTATGAACTGCCACATGACCATCAATGAATATACTGGTGAAAAAATATTCCGCGAAGACGGCAGCGAGGTAGACGGCACCGCTGAGATCCAGAAAATCTACGCCGCCTCCGGTTGGGATCCCGGCACCAAAAGCTATACTGGTGAAACCAAGCCGGTGGAATGGGTGAAGATCCACAGCCTTCCTGATCATGTTTATTTTAATCATTCCCAACATACAGTTGCCGGTCAGGTACAATGTCAGACCTGTCACGGTGAAATCCAGAAAATGGATGAGGTTCAACAGTTTGCCGACCTAAGCATGGGCTGGTGCGTTAACTGCCACAGGACAACGAAAGTGAATTTCAACAACGCAGCAGGTGACAAGGGCAACCAGTTCTATAGCATCTATGAAAAATATCATGATGAGATCAAGAGTGGTAAGCGAGATAGCGTTACCGTCATGGACATCGGTGGTATCGAGTGCCAAAAATGCCATTATTAATACAAGGGAGTCGGAAGGTTAACCGGCACCAGATCTTTTTTCAACTGCGACAAGGTTTTCCGGTTCCTCGGAGTTTGTGGCAAAATATCATATATGTCTAAGAAAAAATACTGGCAAAGTTTTTCAGAATTCAACGAAAGTGTCCGGCAGGAAAAGCTGGCTGCTGATGAATTTCAGGAAGATCTTCCTATTATCAGTCCTAATGCCGGCAGGGAAGCCGACTCCGATAGTTCCGGCTCTTCAAGGAGGGATTTTCTGAAATATCTGGGATTCAGCACCGCTGCCGCCGCGCTGGCTGCCAGCTGTGAGGTTCCGGTAAGGAAGGTAATTCCCTTCCTGAACAAACCCCAGGACGTGGTGCCTGGTGTGTCGGATTACTATGCCACAACTTTTGTTTCCGAAGGAGAGTCCGTGCCTGTAGTAGCCAAGGTGCGTGACGGGCGTCCGATCAAATTGGATGGAAACAATCTTTCTTCCTATACAGAGGGCGGTAGTTCAGCCCGGGTTCAGGCCTCGGTACTTGACCTTTATGACACTTCCAGACAGCGTTTTCCCATGGCCGACGGGCATTCCGTATCCTGGGAGCAATTGGATAAATCAATAGCCACTGCCCTGGCAAAAGCTGGGTCGCAGCCCATTGTTTTGCTCACCGGAAGCGTCACCTCCCCCACCACTAAACTGGTCATCAACGAATTCAAAGCAAAATATCCTTCACTCAGGCATGTCCAGTACGATGCGACCTCATATTCCGGCATGCTGCAGGCCAATGAATCCAGTTATGGTAAAAGGGCTTTGCCTAAGTATCATTTCCAGGAAGCACAGGTAATCGTTAGTCTCGGCGCTGATTTTCTCGGCACCTGGCTCGATCCTGTCACCTACCAACGCTGGTACTCCAAGAACAGGAAGGTGTTGGATGGCAAGCTCTCTATGAGCAAACACTATCAGTTCGAGAGCATACTTACAATGACTGGTGCCAACGCCGATGAACGCTTTACTCACAAACCCAGCGAAACTGGTGCCGTCGCAGTGGCAATCTACAATGCCATCACAGGTAATGGTGCATCCGGGATCAGCAACCCTAAGCTTCAGAAAGGAATTCAGAAGGCTGCCGCAGACCTGAAAGCGGCAGGTGGTGCCGCCCTTGTTGTCTCCAACAGTAATAATGTAAATATCCAGATTGTAGTTAATGCGATCAACGAAGCTATCGGCGCTAATGGAAAAACCATCGACTGGAGCGGAACCCTGCAGACCAAACAATCCATAGACAGTGAAATAAGCGCGCTGGTGGCAGATATGAATGCCGGCCGGATAGGCGCGCTGATCATCAATGACGTCAACCCTGTTTATAATTATCACAACGCCAAAGGCTTTGCCGATGGCCTGAAAAAGGTGCCTGCCTCGATAGCGATGAGCTACAAGCAGGACGAAACCGCCGAGTTATGCAAATACAGTGCACCCGTTCATCACTTCCTCGAAAGCTGGGGTGATGCCGAGCCATACACCGGGTTTGTCAGCATGATGCAGCCCACGATCTCCCCCCTGTTTTCAACCAGGCAGTTCCAGGAATCACTCCTGAAATGGGCAGGTCATGCATCTAATTACGAAAACTTTTTCCGCAATTTCTGGCTGACAACACTGGGCGGTGCGGATAATTATAATAAAGCACTGCAAGAGGGAGTCATCGAGCCTGGTTCTACAGCACCCGCAGGAGGAACGTTCAATGCCGGAGTGGTCGCGGGTGCAGTATCTGCGATTGGATCACTTCCCAAAGGAAGCGGACTCGAACTGGTGCTGTATGAGAATGTGGCTATGGGCGATGGCCGCCAGGCCAACAATCCATGGTTGCAGGAATTGCCGGACCCCATTACAAAGGCGGTCTGGGATAATTATGTAATGGTATCACCCAAGTTGGGAAGGGAATTGCTGAAGGTGGATATTTCAAAACAACGCGATGCAGATGAATACGAAGTGCATCCGGACCGTGCTGTGGTAACTGTGAAAGCGGGTGGAAAAGAAATTGCTCTTCCTGCCCTGATCGTACCGGGTATGAATGACGACACTATTGGCATCGCACTTGGATATGGCCGGAGAAGCGCAAGCAACAACGACGAAGACACGGCAAGAAAGATCGGCCGGGCTGTGGTTGGAGCAGGCAAAAATGCTTATGTGTTTACTTCCTACAATGGAGCCACGATCGAACGCACTCTGTCTTCGGTGACGCTTACCCTAACCGGAGACATGTACAAGGTTGCCCAGAACCAGACCCATAACAGCTACGAGGACCGTCACAATGTTGTGCAGGAACTGACCCTGGATGAAATTAAAAAGAACCCTACCACCATCCTCGATGAGCGCAAAGCGGAGATGGCAGCCCTGGGGTGGCCTCGATAAATTTGAAGAAGAAGGATCACCATACCCGGTATTTGACAGGCCCGGCGCGAGTTGGGGCATGTCTATCGACCTGAACTCGTGCTATGGTTGCGGCGCCTGCGTTGTCGCCTGCAATGCCGAGAACAATGTGCCGGTTGTTGGTAAGAACGAAGTGCTGCGTTTTCATGATATGCACTGGCTGAGGATTGACAGGTATTTCACCGGGAATCTTAATGATCCGGAATCTATCCAAACCGTATTCCAGCCGATGCTTTGCCAGCATTGCGACAATGCGCCCTGCGAAAATGTTTGCCCGGTTGCGGCAACCAATCACAGCAGCGAAGGCATCAACCAGATGATTTATAACCGTTGTATCGGAACAAGATATTGCGCCAATAACTGTCCTTATAAAGTACGCCGTTTTAACTGGGCCGATTATACCGGAGCAGACAGTTTCCCTGATAACCAGCATCGACGAAGGGTTGGTGAACTGAATGACGCGGTGTTTATGATGAATGACGACCTGACCAGGATGGTACTGAATCCTGATGTAACAGTTCGCAGCCGTGGGGTGATGGAGAAATGCACTTTCTGTATCCAGCGTCAGCAGGAAGGTAAGCTGAAGGCGAAGAAAGAAAACAGGGCGCTTGCTGATTCCGATTCAAGTGTGGCTTGTGCACAGGCCTGCCCCGCAGACGCGATCGTGTTCGGCAATGTGAATAACAAGGAAAGCATGATCAACAAGGTGCGGAATGAAACAAAGAACAGGTTGTTCTATGTGCTTGAGCAGATGCATACGTTGCCCAGTGTCAGTTACCTGGCCAAGGTGAGAAACTCACCGAGTTCATGCAGGAGAGGTCATCATGAGGAAGCGGAAGACAGCGGAACATTAAGAGTAGATAATTGAGCAGAACTTGATAATAAGAGGTTAAGATACAAAGATAGTCATTATGCATTATTAAAATACGAATCACAGGTAAGGCCTCCGCTGGTAGATGGCGACAAGGATTATCATCAGGTTACCGAAGATATTGTGCAGGCCAATCGAAGCAAAGCCGAGCCGCTTATGGTGGATGGGTTTCCTGGTATCCGTTGCGTTGCTGTTATTCGGAGTTTATTCGGTTACCCGTGAAGTGATCTATGGAACCGGCCAGTGGAATCTCAACAAAACCGTGGGCTGGGGTTGGGATATCACCAACTTCGTGTGGTGGGTAGGTATCGGTCACGCCGGTACGCTGATCTCCGCGATCCTCCTGCTGTTCAGGCAGGGGTGGAGAACCGGTGTGAACCGTGCGGCTGAAGCGATGACCATCTTTGCGGTAATGTGCGCCGGCCAGTTTCCCGATCTGGCACATGGGTCGTGTGTGGATGGCCTTCTTTGTACTTCCTTATCCCAATACACGCGGACCTGTGTGGGTGAATTTCAACTCTCCCCTTCTGTGGGATGTATTTGCGATCTCAACTTATTTTACCGTTTCACTCCTGTTCTGGTACTCGGGTCTTCTGCCCGATCTGGCGACCGTGCGCGACCGCGCCAAACTGAAATGGAGAAAAGTGATGTATGGTGTGCTTTCCTTTGGCTGGACCGGTTCAACCAAACACTGGCAGCGTCATGAAAGTCTTTCACTGGTACTTGCGGGTCTGAGTACCCCACTGGTACTTTCAGTACACACGGTGGTATCCTTTGACTTCGCCACCTCGGTTATTCCGGGCTGGCATACAACCATCTTCCCGCCCTACTTCGTCGCAGGAGCCATCTTCTCGGGATTTGCCATGGTGCAAACGCTGTCTGCTGGTGACACGGAAAGTGCTGAACCTGGAAGAATACATTACCCTCGAACATATCGAAGTGATGAACAAGGTAATCGTGCTCACAGGATCAATAGTGGGTATCGCTTATCTGACGGAATTGTTCGTGGCCTGGTACGGGCAGAACAACTATGAAAGCTGGGCATTCATGGAAAACAGGGCCAATCCATTTCAGTCCTTATGGATGGAGCTTACTGGCTGATGATGAGTTGTAACGTGTTGTCGCCGCAGATATTCTGGTTCAGGAAAATGCGAAGAAATATTACTGTGACTTTCTTCATGTCGGTGATCGTGAACATCGGTATGTGGTTCGAACGTTTTGTGATCATTGTTACTTCGATCTATCAGGGATTATCTGCCAAGTAGCTGGAGTACTTATTATACGCCTACCATTTGGGAGATCGGATTTTACCTGGGAACATTCGGGTTGTTCTTTACCTGTTATTTCCTTTTCTCGAAATTCTTCCCGGTGATTGCAATTGCGGAGATCAAACATATCCTGAAGAAATCAGGCGAAGTCATATAAGGAGCAAATGGATGTCTTGGAAAGTAAACCGTCAGAGGAGTTTTATCATGAAACACATGCGGAACATCATTGATATTAATTTTGAATTTTTAATCAAGCTGAAATGGCTATAAAAAAATTTGTTGTCGGTTGTTTTGAGGAGGAAGAAGCGATTGTTTGAAGCAGTGAGAAGAGTTCGAAGATCCGGGTATAAGCTTCACGACGTGTATACACCCTTTCCGATCCATGGACTGGATAAGGAGATGGGGCTTCGCGACACCAGCATTCATACTGCAGGATTTATCTATGGGATTACCGGCACCGCCACGGCTCTTGGAGTTGATGTCCTGGGTGTTCACAGCAGACTGGCCACTGAATATCGGTGGCAAACCACATTTTGCTTTGCCTGCCTGGATCCCGATCATGTTTGAATTGACCGTCTTTTTGCGTGCGGTGGGAATGGTACTTACTTTCTGCTATCTCTGCCAGATGGCCCCGTTTGTAAGGAAACATCATTTTCACCCGCGGGCAACGGATGATCTATTTGTAATGGTCATTGACTGCTCGGCGAAAACAATGAAGCGGAAGTGAGTGCATTTCTGAGCAGCCTGGGCGCCACTGAGGTCAATGTGCAGCATGCCGAAACAGGTTGGTGGCTTGGTCGCTATGACAAACAACAAAAGTTATTGGCAGAAGAACGGAACACATTGGAACCGGCTTCAGTGGAGATAAATTTATGCAACGCAAATGAAAAAATTATCGATCATATCTGTTTTGGTGCTGGCGGTTGTCTATCTGGGGTTGCTGCTGACGTCAGAAGAAGTCCCGGAAGGGCTTATATGCCGGACATGGCATACAGCAGGGCCTATGAAACCTATGCCAGTCACGGCGAATCTCGACTCGCATGGCATTCATTATGACAAGATGACCCGTACCGGGCACCATAAAAAGAGGAGAATTTTTCCCTTTCCACTTTCCCAGGATAAGTCGGGTGACTCAACAAATTATGTGCTTTCACGCCAGATCCCGAATCCACTTCCAGCTTTGAATACCAGTGCAGATGAAGGAAGCAGAAAGATTATACCTGGTTAACTGCGGCATTTGTCATGGGATGAAACTCGATGGAAATGGTCCATATATAATGGAGGAAACGGTCCTTTGCCGCTGCCCCCAAGAATCTGATCGAGGACCCGGTGGTGAAAGTGATGCCTGACGGACAGATGTTTTACTCTATTACTATGGAAAAGGTCAGATGGGGCCTTATGGTTCCCAGCTGAGCACCACCCAGCGGTGGATGGTGGTTCATTATATTCAGTCTAAGCAGAAAGGTGGGGAAACTCCGTCTTCGGGCAAGGATTCCACGTCTGCGGGCAAAAAAGATTCCGTTTCACCCGCTAAAAAAGCTACCGCTGTCGGAACTTTGCGAAATGATGCTTTGGTAAACAGCGGAGGTGAACCGGCGACAAAGAATGGGACCGCTTTCAAATTTTAAAAAAGGCAACAGAAAAGAAAAAAGGTGAGCATGGCAAGTAAAGAATTATTTCAGATCACCAACCGATTACAGGAACTGGTCCATCGGCCTGATCGCCATCGGCGTGTTGTCACTGATCGTTGGCTTTATGCTGTACGGGACGGGTGATGTTCATGAAAAAACCCGTTTTTGGGCCACGCTTCTTCATAACAGCATCTATTTTCTGCTTATGATCAATGCCTGTATGTTTTTTATCTGCGCTACCATCCTGGCCTGGAGCGGTTGGCAGATGGCCTTCCGCAGGGTTGCCGAAGCAATATGCGCAGCCGTGCCCATAGTTGGATTGATCACACTGATCATCCTGTTATGCATTGTGTTTGGCGGGCACCATATGACCCATATTTATCACTGGACGGATCACGAAGCGGTGGCCAAGGATCCAATATTAAAAGGTAAAAGCACCATTCCTTAATGTTTCATTTTTTACCATCTGGACCATCCTCACTATTGGCCTTTGGGCAGTTCTGGGGTATAAGGTCAGAAGGATATCCCGTGCAAACGATGCAGCTCCGATGGATGTAGCGAGAGGGAAAAAATATGTCTGGAAAAATACCGTCTGGGCCGCATTGTTTATTGTTTGGTTTGCGCTTACCGTAATGTCTACCACACCCTGGCTCTGGCTGATGAGTATCGACGCACACTGGTATTCTACCATGTACAGCTGGTACACTTTTGCCAGCACCTGGGTTGCAGGCCTTTCGCTGATGCTGCTTTTTGTGGTCTACTTGAAAAACAATGGCTACCTGGAATACACCAATGATGAACACATACATGATATCGGGAATTCATTTTGCGTTTTCCATCTTCTGGGCCTACCTGTGGTTCTCCCAGTTTATGCTGATCTGGTATGCCAATATTCCTGAAGAAACAGTTTATTTCAATCCAAGACTCTCAGGGTACATACAGTGGAATATTCTGGTTCAGCTTCATTATCAATTTCGTTGCCCCATTGTTGTTATTTATGAAGAGGGGATCAAAGAGTAATTATAGAACGGTGACCTCTATGTCGTTGCTATTGATTTTTGGTCACTGGCTGGATTTTCACCAGATGGTATTCGCAAGTGTGGCGTCGGAACATGTGGAGCTGAACTTATTTGATTTTGGAATGGCGCTCGGATTTGTAGGAATTATTATGCTAGTCACCGGCAGGGTACTGAGTAAGTATCCCATGGTGGAGAAAATCATCCTTTCATCAAAGAAAGTATTATTCATCATACCTAATCCTGTTATTGGTGCATGATTGTGTGTAAAAATATTTGAACCTCATGTCTACAACTGCAATTTTTTTGTTGGCTATACTGGCTCTTGGTTTCCTGATCACCTTTCAGATCGCAAAGGCGAGTGAGTATGTTTCGGTGCTAAAGGGAGAAAAGAAAGCCTTTGAGCAGAGCAACAGGATCAACGCCTTCCTGCTGGTAGTCTTCCTTGTGCTCGGGCTTATCGGGTATCTGGTGGTGCCACGACCTGTTTTATCAAAAAAACACTGCTACCTTTCCTTCCGCTTCAGAACATGGCGAGAAGATCGACAACATGATGTTCATTACCATCGCGGTTACGGGTGTTGTATTCTTTCTTACCCAGATCCTTTTGTTCTGGTTCTCCTTATAAATACCAGTACAACGAAAAAAGAAAGGCCTATTTCTATCCCCATAATACGAACTGGGAAATACTCTGGACCACCGTTCCGGCGATTGCGCTGTTGTGCTGGTCGGTTTTGGTTTGTACTACTGGTACAATATTACGG
The DNA here is from genome assembly GCA_963808065.1 of uncultured Chitinophagaceae bacterium. GTDB lineage: Bacteria > Bacteroidota > Bacteroidia > Chitinophagales > Chitinophagaceae > Flavitalea. The sequence goes on along the minus strand of CAWEEK010000001.1, from coordinate 192,639 downwards.
GCGATGCGCCGAAGAATTCCATGCAGGTTGAAATCACCGGGAAACAGTTTGGCTGGATCTATCGTTACCCGGGTAAGGATAATGTTTACGGAAAAAGATATTATAAGAATATTGACGAAACCAATAATAATGAACTGGGTATACTTTGGGATGATAAATACAGTCATGATGACATTGTGACCACAGAAGCCATGTACCTGGTAAAAGGCCAGTCGGTGAGGATCAATATATTTTCCAGAGATGTGATTCATGATGTGGGCCTGCCGCATTTCAGGATGAAGATGGATGCGGTTCCGGGCACGCCTACAACATGTACATTTTACCCCGAAGTACACCACGGAGGAAATGAGGAAGATTACAGGTAATTCGAAATTCGAATATGAAATTGCCTGCGACCAGATGTGTGGCAACAGTCATTATTCCATGAAGGGTATTATTAAAGTTGTTACACCAGATGAATTTGTATTGTGGAGAGCCAAGCAAAAGCCAAAGTATCTGATGGCTTTTCCGGACAAGGATCCCAGTAACAAAACAGCGGCAGACACTACAGCGTCAGCTACAGCGACTCCTGTAGCGATGACTAGTTCAAAGACCGGAAGCACCAAAAAACTTTAAAAAGATTGTCATGAGCGACGAAGCAGCAATGCACGGACAACCAGAAGTAGTTACTACTCATGAAGCGCACCATGATGAGCACCATGTGCATCATCATAAAGAGACCTTCATTACGAAGTATGTATTCAGCCATGGATCATAAAATGATCGCCAAGCAATTCCTGATCACGGGAATGGTCTGGGCCGTCATCGGTGGATTGATGTCGGTATTGTTCCGTTTGCAACTTGGATATCCTGATCAGACCTTTCCGTTCCTGGAAGATATTCTTGGAAAATGGGCCAAGGGTGGAAAGATCACCGCTGAATCCTATTATGCACTGGTGACCATGCACGGAACCGTGCTGGTGTTCTTTGTATTGACCGGCGGGTTGAGCGGAACCTTCGCCAACTTCCTCATCCCTTTGCAGATCGGCGCCAGAGACATGGCATCCCCATTCCTGAATATGCTTTCTTACTGGTTCTTCTTTATGGCCAGTGTGGTCATGATCTCTTCACTTTTTGTTCAGACCGGTCCGTTCAGCGGGGGGTGGACAGCTTATCCGCCATTGAGCGCACTCGGTGACGCTTCGCCGGGATCGAAAATCGGGTATGGACTTCTGGATCACGAGCATGGCGCTTTTCGTGGTGTCCTCACTGTTGGCGGTCTGAATTATATTTCCACCATCCTGAATATGCGTACCAAGGGAATGAGCATGACAAGGCTGCCCCTTACCATCTGGGCGCTGTTCTTCACGGCGGTACTTGGCGTACTTGTCCTTCCCGGTATTGTTGTCCGGCTTAATCCTGTTATTGTTCGATCGTCACGCAGGAACCAGCTTTTACCTTTCTGACATTTATATGGCTTCAACACAACACCGCCCTTCCCAATGAAGGAGGCAGCGCCATTCTTTTCCAGCATTTATTCTGGTTCCTCGGTCACCCGGAAGTGTATATCATCATTTTGCCAGCCATGGGTATTGTTTCGGAAGTGATGAGTGTAAATGCCAGGAAACCCATTTTTGGTTACATGGCGATGGTGGGCTCCCTGTTCGCGATCGCCATGCTGGCCTTCCTGGTTTGGGCGCATCATATGTTTGTGACCGGACTGAATCCATTCCTGGGATCTGTGTTCGTGTTGCTGACCCTGCTGATCGCGATTCCGTCGGCGATCAAAGTATTCAACTGGCTGACCACTATCTGGAGGGGAAATATCCGGTTTACACCCGGGATGTTGTTCTCGCTTGGTTTTGTGAGCCTGTTCATTTCCGGTGGACTGACCGGCATCTTCCTTGGTAATTCAACACTGGATATTCATCTGCACGATACCTATTTTGTAGTTGCGCACTTTCATATTGTTATGGGTGTGGCGGGTTTCTTTGGCATGTTTGCCGGCATTTATCACTGGTTCCCGAAAATGTATGGCACGGTATTTGAACAACACCATGGCCTATATCCATTTCTGGGTGACGATGATCGGCGCCTACCTGATCTTCTGGCCAATGCACTATGAAGGTCTGGCAGGTATGCCCCGCCGTTATCTCGACTATTCCAACTGGGAATCATTCAATCAATTCAGCGATCTGAATAAATTTATTTCAACAGTTGCAATGGTGTGTTTGCCGTTCAGCTGATGTTTATTTTCAATTTCTTCTATTCCATATTCAAAGGAAGGAAGAGTGACAGTAAAGAATCCATGGGGTGCAACACACGCTGGAATGGACCACGCCGATACATCGCCGGTCATGGAAACTGGCCCGGTGAAATTCCTGAAGTTCACCGCTGGGCTTATGATTACAGTAAGGATGGAAGAGAATTTATTCCTCAAACAGAACCGGTAGCACCTGATGAAAGGAACCATTGATCAGATCGTTTTGGCCCGCAGCGAAGGCAGCGGGATGAAGCATAACAGTTCTTTTACATTTGCGAGCAAGATCCGCGACTACATGATGCTGATAAAATTCAGTCTCAGCTTCATGGTAGTATTTTCTGCGGTGGTCAGTTATCTGCTGGCACCGAATATCGTCGAGTACGACTGGCTGATGATCATGCTGCTTTTTGTGGCAGGATTGCTGGTCACCGGCAGCGCAAATGCAGTCAACCAGGTAGTGGAGAAGGACACGGACGCCCTGATGAAACGGACGGCCAAAAGGCCAATCGCCTCCGGAAGAATGAGTGCCGAAGAAGGATGGACCTTTGCGATCGATTGCCGGACTTGCCGGTGTGCTGATCCTTGGTTATTTCTTCAACTGGTTGTCGGCCGGCATCGCCGCATTCAGCTGGTTTGTGTATGCGTTTATGTACACACCACTGAAAAAAGTGAGTTCGGTGTCGGTGCTGGTGGGTGCAGTTCCCGGAGCGCTTCCCTGTCTGATCGGCTGGGCGGCAGGGCAGGATGAATTAACCGCAGGAGGATGGATATTGTTTGCGATCCAGTTTTTCTGGCAGTTCCCCCATTTCTGGGCAATTGCCTGGATCGCGCACAAGGATTATACCGATGCAGGCTTCAAGCTGATGCCTTCGGTGGAAGGACCAGACAAAATATTCGGCGATCCAGTCGGTCATCTATTCGCTGGTGCTGGTGCCGGTTGGGGTTCTTCCCTATCTTGCAGGCATGAGCGGGGTAGTGAGTTTCTGGATCGTGTTGCTGACCAACCTGGTAATGGTTTGGCAGTGTGTTAGACTGTATAGAGAAATGAAAGTAACAGGCGGCAAGAAGAGTGATGTTCGGAAGTTATATATATCTGGCGGTGGTGCTGTTGGCGCTGCTGGCAGATAAAAATTAAAGATAAAAAGTTTAGTTAATGTTAAAAGATCATCGTGTTAACCGCAACAGTGAGTACACAAAGAAAAAAAATTCATCCCCACAAGTTCACGCTTTGGGTAGGCCTTGGCAGCATCGTCATGATGTTTGCTGGCCTGACCAGTGCATATATTGTAAAGGGTGCCCAGCCGGAATGGACGACTGTTGAAATACCAAGACTGTTTTATTATTCAGTACAGCGGTAATTCTGTTCAGTAGCGTCACCGTGCAGCTGGCCCTGAAGATGTTAAGGAGAGAAGGATGCAACAATACAGGAAGCTGATCACTGTTACTGCGATTCTTGGCATTGCATTTATCGTAATGCAGATGATTGGATTCAACCAGATGTGGAACAGGGGTGTCAATTTCAACGGATCGGGTGCAGGCCAGTTCCTGTATATTATTTTTGGATTGCATGCGTTGCACGTGACTCGGCGGGGTTATGGCGTTGCTGGTCATGTTTTTCAAAGCATTCAGTTCCAGGATTAGAAACTATAATCCGGTGTCCATTGAACTGGCAAGCACGTACTGGCATTTTGTAGACCTGTTATGGATTTACCTGTTCGTATTTTTCTTTTGGACTGTTTGAGAACGATAAAAAGAACTAATATTAAATAAGAAACATGGCACAAAGTATTATCTGCAAATCAAAAATGGTGGGGAGGCGGAAAAAGTCCCTTCAATGTGGAGTATGGCAAACTCATGATGTGGTATTTCCTGATGAGTGATGCTTTTACATTTGGCGCCTTCCTGATCTCCTATGGCACCATCCGATTTGCTACCAATGCATGGCCCGACCCCAACCAGGTATTCTCTTCCTTCCCCTTATTGGGACACACGCATCTGCCACTGGTATTTGTGAGCCTGATGACCTTTATCCTGATCATGAGTTCGGTGACGATGGTGCTCGCGGTGGGTGCCGGTCATAATAATGACCGGATGGGTGTTGTGAAATGGATGTTCTGGACGATCGTTGGCGGGATTGCTTTCCTTGGCTGCCAGGCCTGGGAATGGACGCATCTTTATCATCAGGGAGCATGGTGGGGTAGTAATCCATTTATTAATTATGATGGCACCCAATCCACAACAAACTTTTCCAATTTCTTTTTCACGATAACAGGTTTTCATGGATTTCACGTTTTCTCAGGAGTGATCATCAATATCATCATGCTGATCATGGCGCTGAACGGCACTTTTGAGAGGAAGGGGCATTACCTGATGATCGAAAAGGCCGGACTTTACTGGCACTTTGTGGATCTGGTGTGGGTATTTGTATTCACCTGTTTTTACCTTTTCTGATATTTAAACAAGAAATAACCAGCGTATGGCAAAGATAGAAACCCATGAACATCCAACACATGCAGAAGGCACCGAAGGCAAGGCTCATGGACTAAGCAAAAAAGCAATCTGGCGCACCTTCTGGATCTTGCTTGTCATCACCTGCCTGGAACTGATTGTGGGTATGTTTATCGCCCCTGCCTTCCCACACCATACCAAGATCTGGTTCAACATCCTTTATGTCATTTTCACCGCCGCCAAAGCATTTTATATTATCGCGGAATTCATGCACCTGGGTCATGAGATCAAGAACCTTGTGATGACCATTGCCGTTCCAGCAATGTTGTTTCTCTGGTTTCTTGGTGCCTTTCTCTGGGACGGCAATTCCTTCAAACACCTTCGCAATACCATTAATCCAAGGGACGTACAAAAAGTAGAATCGAAATCTCACGCACCTGCTCACGGTGAACAAGAACATTTAAAATAGGGTCGTACCTTTGCGGCACAATTGAAAATGTGAGCAAAAAGGCAATACTGGCATTATGTATCGCGGCACTACTTCCTGTGGTCAGTTATCTGTTGGTGAGCAAAATCAGCGAAAATGCGGTGAACATGCCCCCGAGGTATTTTCCGGATACCGTGATCAATAAGGTAGTGGACGGAAAAAACACTTCTGATACGGTCTGGCATTCTGTGGCTGACATCCATCTTACAAACCAGCTCGGAGAAAATGTGTCGCTCAACGACCTCAAGGGCAAGATCATCATAGCCGATTTTTTCTTTACCCGCTGCCCATCCATCTGTCCTACCCTCACCAAAAACATGCGCGGTCTTCAGGATGCGTTGAAGATGAAAGATTTCAGGCATCAACTCGATAGCAATTTTGTTCATTTCCTTTCTTTCAGCGTCGATCCGGAAAGGGATTCCGAAACAGTACTGAAAAAGTATGCGGATAAATATGGGGTGAATTCTGACCTTTGGTGGCTGCTGACCGGACCAAAGAAATCGATTTATGATTTTGCATTCAATGAGTTGAAGCTGGGTTTACAGGATGGCGAAGGGATAGATTCCAATTTCATACACACTCAGAAATTCGTGCTCCTGGACCGTAACCGGGTAGTAAGAGGTTATTATAATGGTCTTGATACGGCTTCTTTGTCGAAGCTGGCTGAAGACCTGACGATACTGATGCTGGAGAAAGACAAAAAAAAGAAAAGAAAATTATTTTAGAAGCGCCTCAATTATGCTGGGACCCGTATTAGCCAAGAATGATAAAAGAGCAAGGATTGTCATTCTGATTGTTTCTGTTATTGTGTTTGCGGCTGTGGTTGTCCTGGGCAAAGTGCAGCTGCCTTTCGGAGGTGGGTTTGATGTGCACGTATTCGCGAAATTTAATGCAATCATCAATTCGATTGTTTCGGTTTTGCTGATTGCGGCCCTGGTGGCCGTGAAGAGAAAGCGTTTCGTTCTGCACAAAAATATCATGCTGACTGCAATTACGCTGTCGGCATTATTCCTGGTTTCTTATATCTGCCATCATCTTTTTTCCGGGGATACAAAATTCGGGGGAACGGGAACGATCAGGTATGTCTATTTCATCATACTGATCACGCACATTTTCCTCGCCGCAATCATACTTCCGTTTATTTTGTTCACGGCTTATCGCGCGTTGATCGCGGAATATCTACATCATAAGAAACTGGCCCGCATCACCTGGCCGATCTGGTTTTATGTTTCCGTGACAGGGGTGATAGTTTACCTGATGATTAGTCCCTTTTATAAATGAAAAATTAAAAGTTAAAAATTAAAAATGCTAACTGCGGGATGTCATCTAATATTCAACAGTTGACACTTTAGGATTTTTAATTTTTCATTTTTAATTTAATTCCTCACTCGGATCCCAGAACAATCTTTTAAAATCCTGCACCTTGTCATTCACTACTTTTATTTTTTCTCTCTCCAGTCTTTTTTGCATGGCATCCGGTGTTGGAAAGGCGTGCTTGCCTGAAAGCATGCCGTTTCGATTCACCACCCTGTGCGCCGGTAGCCGGGGCGGCCCCTTGGGCACCGCATTCATCGCCCAACCGACCATGCGAGCTGATGACTTTGTTCCCAGGCATGCGGCGATGGCCCCGTAGGTGGTCACGCGGCCCTTTGGAATCTGCGCCACGACCTGGAACACCAGTTCGAAAAAGTTACTGTCCTTGTTTCCCGAAGGGTTGACCGATCTGAGTTTTTCCCTTGCTGAAGTTCGTGGCTTAGCTGCTTTTGTCATTGGCTTTTCGTTGTTGCAATAAAAAGGTTCTCCGGGGTTCTGTTACATTGATATAATCATAAGGACAATTCCTGCATGCATTCCCGCAACAGTAGCCGCGCTTAAGCAGGTATTCTTCTGTGAAAATGGTGAAGCCATCATCATTGGAATACGATTCTGACTCTTCATCGGATGGTGGCTTCTTGTTCAATGATCAGTTTTTTTAGCGCCTCATCATGATTGGCAAGCTCAATTTCGGGTAAAAGAAATTGCAGGTAGAATACTCTTTTACTTCCTGCGATATCGAGGCCCTCATAATGCGTCCTTATTTTCAACTCTTCAGGAATCAACGGCAAAGCATATACATTGTCGCTTTCATCGGTGAGCTTGAGCTGATACAGTTCAATCACCGATTTTGTAAACCTGTAGAGGTCAGGTGAGTCGGTCTTCAGGTGGATCTTCCCTCCCGGCCTCAGAAATTGCTGATAGAGCCGCAGAAATTTCGGATGTGTTAATCTTTTCGACGCCTTGGACGTTCTCAGTTGCGGGTCGGGAAATGTGAGCCAGATTTCATCGACCTCATCGTTAGAGAAATACTGCGCGATCTTGTCGATCTGTGTACGGATGAAGGCAACATTGTCCAGCCCCTCTTCCAACGCTTGTTTTGCGCCTACCCAGAGTCTGTTACCTTTAAGGTCCACGCCAATATAATTTTTATCCGGATGCATTCTCCCAAGCCCAACTGCGTATTCTCCCTTCCCACAGGCGAGTTCCAGAACCAGCGGAGAATTGTTTTTAAAGAACGAGGTCCATTTTCCCGACATGTGGACAGGATACTCCAGCACATTAGGGAAGGTTCTGATCTCGGCAAAGCGCTGTAATTTTTTCTGGCCCATCAGGACAAAAATAAACAAAGTACATTCGCAATTCATTAAAAGAGCACTATGAAGCTTGCAACGAAACTTATTCATGGCGGTATAGAACCGGATCCCTCTACCGGTGCGATTATGACTCCGATTTACCAGACTTCAACCTATGTTCAGGCCGCGCCAGGCAAGAATAAGGGGTATGAGTATGCACGTTCACAGAATCCGACCCGCACCGTACTTGAAAAAGCACTGGCCATAACCGAGAATGCTGCCTTCGCGCTCAGCTTTGCCAGTGGAATGGCGGCTACCGACACCGTGATGCGATTGCTCAAACCCGGAGACGAAGTGATAGCAGGGATTGACATGTATGGCGGCACGTACAGAATGTTCACCAAAGTGTATGAGAAGTTCGGGATCACTTTCCATTATGTGGACATGACCGATGTTAATCTGGTGAAACAGAAGGTAGGTGATAAAACAAAACTGATCTGGGTAGAAACTCCTTCAAATCCTTTGATGAGTGTCGTGGATATACAGGCTGTTGTTGATCTGACCAGGGGGAAGGCAATCATTGTTTGTGTAGACAACACATTTGCCTCTCCCTACCTACAGAACCCACTCGATTTCGGCGCGCATATAGTGATGCATTCTGTCACAAAATATCTTGGCGGGCACAGTGACGTGATCCAGGGCTGTCTGATGATGAACGACCCCGATCTTCGTGAGCAGTTGTATTTTCTTCAAAAAACCTGCGGCGCAGTTCCTGGTCCGCAGGATTGTTTTCTCATACTCAGAGGTATGAAGACTCTCCACCTCAGAATGGAAAGGCATTGTTACAATGGCGAGAAGATCGCGTACTTCCTCAGGGACCATAAGAAGATCGCAAAAGTCAATTGGTGTGGGTTTCCAGATCATCCCGGTAATGCCATTGCCAAAAAACAAATGCGCGGTTACGGCGGTATGATGAGCTTTAGCTTTAAGGATGACAACCTGGAAACGGCTAACCGGTTTCTATCCTCTACAAAAATATTTGCCCTGGCCGAAAGTTTGGGTGGGGTTGAATCTTTGCTTAGTCATCCCGCTTCGATGACCCATGCCTCTATTCCTCGTGAAGAGCGTTTGAAAAACGGCCTCTCCGATTCATTGATCAGGATCAGCATTGGTGTTGAAGATGTCGACGATCTGATTGCAGATCTTGCCCAGGGGATCGGCAGCTTATAATTATTACTATTGGAGCCAGCTCAGCTAAGGGAATTCCTCGACCGAAAGGTCCGGGAATACAATACACCGGCCTTTATTCCAGGCGACCCCATTTCGGTTCCGCACCGTTATTCAAAGAAGCAGGACAGGGAGATCGCCGGGTTTTTTGCAGCCAGTTTTGCATGGGGCAACCGAACGACGATCATCAACAAATCCAGGGAGCTGATGGCATTGATGGACGATAGTCCACATGATTTTATCATCAATCATAAGGAGCGGGATTTGCAGCGGATGGAGGGTTTTTGTCACCGTACTTTCAATGTCACCGACCTGCTTTATTTCATCTCCTTTCTGAAGAAGCATTACCAGGAGCATCGCAGCCTGGAGGACGCATTCCTTGTTAAGGATCCCGATGATAGCAGGGAACCAATGGAGCAGGCACTGGACCAGTTCTACCATAATTTTTTTTCACTGGAACACATACCCGCGCGAACCCGCAAACATATTGCTGCGCCATTCAGGAATTCGAGTTGTAAGCGCTTGAACATGTTCTTAAGATGGATGGTGAGGAATGATAAGAAAGGGGTTGATTTCGGACTTTGGAAACGGATTTCTCCCGCTCACCTGATTTGCCCGCTTGACCTGCATGTGGGAAGGGTGGCCCGGTCCTTTGGTTTGCTGCAGCGCCCGCTGCCCGACTGGCGCGCCGCGCTCATGCTCACAAGTCAGCTGCGTGTATTAGACCCTCAGGATCCCGTTAAATACGACTTTGCTCTTTTTCCACTTGGTGCTATGGAGCGGTTTTGATTCACCATCCGAAGAAGATACGTTGCCTTTGACGGGAAAATGCTAACTGCTTACCTTTGATAAAAATCAACCAGATATGCCAGGTTATGAATTTTTTGGGGAAGAAGAAAGAAAGCAGGTTGGAGAAGTAATGGAAACCGGGATACTTATGCGCTACGGTTTTGACGCCGCGCGCAAGGACAGGTGGAAGTCAAAGGAACTGGAACAGGCCATCGTCAAAACATTCGGTGCCGGATATGCGCAACTGGTGTGTAATGGCACGGCTGCTCTGACTTCTGCCCTTGCGGCCCTTGGCATTGGATATGGCGATGAGGTAATCATGCCTTCATTCACCTTTGTGGCGAGCTTTGAAGCAGTGCTGAGCGTAGGAGCCCTGCCGGTACTCGTTGATATCGACGATACGCTGACACTTGACCCGGCAGCTGTGAGAAGAGCGATCACCCCTGCCACAAAATGTATAATGCCCGTGCACATGTGCGGCAGCATGGCCGACATGGGTGCCCTGCAAGAAATCGCCAGGGAAAACAAACTCCTTATACTTGAAGACGCCTGCCAGAGTATTGGCGCCAGTTTCCGGGGAAAATTCCTTGGTGCCATCGGCGACGCCGGCGCCTTCTCTTTTGATTTTGTGAAGACGCTGACCTGCGGTGAAGGTGGCGTAGTGATGACCAGTAACCCGGATGTATATGCGAAAACGGATGCGTACAGCGACCATGGTCATGATCATAAGGGAGTAGACAGGGGAGCCGACCTGCATCCATTTATAGGCTACAATTACCGGATCTCTGAGTTGCATGCTGCTGTGGGACTCGCGCAAATCGGAAAGCTCGACAGGATACTTGAAGTGCAAAGGAAGAATCATAACTACCTGAGGAACCTGCTGAATGAGATCCCGGGTGTAAGTTTCCGCAGGATTCCTGATCCGGAGGGAGACAGTTGTACCTTCCTCACCTGGTTTCTACCCAGCGCCGGCGAGGCCCGTGCTGTGGTTCAGGAATTAAGAGCGCAGGGCGCACTTGCGGGTAATTTTTACTGGTTTGAGAACAACTGGCACTACATCCGTAAATGGGACCACCTTAAAAATTCTTCGACCCTTAATGCGCTTCATCCGGAGTACAGGGATAAACTGATGGTTCAGGCAGGAAAGGATTTTTCCGCCAGCGACAGGATCATGGAGAGATGTATTTCCACACTGATCAACCTATCCTGGACCGAGGCCCAACTCAAGACAAAGGGCCAGCAGCTTGTGGACGCGATTGAAAAATCGCTGAAGAAGATTCCTGCTTAATGGGAAGGCCGATTTTATTTACCCTCCATTTTATTGGATTGCTCCAGGGAGCCAACGCGGAACTTCAGGGGGAGGCCGGTTGTTTTTTCGAACCTCAGCTCCTGCCTGCAGAAGAAGGCCAGGTGCGAACTATAGTAATCCGCGCCGAATTTCGGCACTGAATGGACGACAGCAAAAGGCGCTGCCAGTTCATTTTCCCGGTCTTTGCCTGTGAACAGCGCTGGGCGTTGACTGCAGAGGGTTTGCGGCCTTTGAGAAGAACTCATTGACCAGAATGCGACCTCGCTCTGTTTCTTCACACTGTTTCTTCCCGCCTTCGCTGCGAAGCAGCTATGGCCGGCGACGCGCTCTGTTTCTCCGGTGCTGGTCTGAAATGAGTTGACGAAAAACTTAGCCGGTGGGTGATAAGACGCAATTACTGACGTTCTATCCCGTTTGATTAAGGTATTCAGCTCAATGGTACTGAAGGTGGCTGAATAAGAAACGAGAAGGGGTGTTTGAGCTGTTGGAATGGAAAGGGACTGACTTTGAATGTTTTGGCTGCCCGACAGGAGCAAAAACACAACAATAATTTTAGAAAATCGTTCCCTCACCCCTGTTGATTTATTCGTAAATTTACGGCCTGATTTTTGTGGAGGGCGCGAACTTTTTTTCCAGGTTCGGTCTTTCAAATGTTAACCCCGGTTCAGATTATGGCACTAAGTCAGAGTTTACAGCAAAAGCTACTACAAAAACTATCTCCTCAGCAAATTCAGTTAATGAAGCTGCTGCAGGTTCCTACTGCCAATCTGGAAGAGCGCATCAAGGAGGAACTTGAAGAAAATCCTGCCCTTGAGCAATCGGAAGAAGATCACGATGACCAGTTTGACGAGCAGAAGGATGAATTTGAGAATGCCGAAGACGACGATTTTGAGGCCGATGGAAGTGAGGATGAAGTACGACAATATTGATATCAGCGAATATGTAGGGGATGATGACGGTGAAATCGCCGATTATAAAATGAGGGATGACAATTATCCGGAGATAGATGAAAATAAGACAGTTCCCTATAAAATTGAAACCTCATTTCACGAACATCTGCAGGAGCAGTTGGGCATGCTGAAGCTGGATGAGAAGCAGAAAAAGATCTCCGAGCAGATTGTAGGGAGCATTGATGATGACGGCTATCTGCGACGAGAAACTGCTGCGATTGTGGATGACCTTGCTTTCCGGCAGAATATTGAAAGCAACGAAGCAGAAGTGGAGGCCGTGATCTCAACTGATCCAGCAATTTGATCCTCCCGGTGTTTGCGCACGGAATCTGCAGGAATGCCTGCTGCTACAATTGCAGCGGCATAAGAGTGCAGCAAAAAGAGGTGGAGATGGCCATCGAGGTGCTGACCCAATATTTTGATGAGTTTACCAAAGAAGCATTACGATAAGATCCAGCGCGGTCTCAACCTGACCGACGAGGAGTTGAAAGACGTGATCAACCAGATCATCAGGCTCAATCCCAAACCGGGCGGCAATCATAGCGACATCAACAAGGCAGAAAGTTATGTAGTGCCTGACTTTTTTATTTACAACAATGCGGGCAAACTGGAACTGACACTGAATTCAAAAAATGCCCCGGATCTGCGGATCAGCGAGGGATACAGGGATATGCTGCGGGAGTATGACAAGGGCAGCAAGAAAGATAAACGGCAGAAAGAAGCGGTAATCTTCATCAAACAAAAAATTGATGCCGCAAAATGGTTTATTGATGCCATCAAGCAACGGCAGCATACGCTGTCGAGTGTGATGGAAACCATCATGGAATACCAGCATGAATTTTTTCTTACCGGAGATGAAACCGTATTGCGCCCGATGATCCTGAAAGATATTGCGGAGCGGACGGGACTTGGATATTTCAACCGTCAGCCGGGTGGCGAACAGTAAATTTGTGCAGACGGAATTTGGCACTTACCGGCTTAAATTTTTCTTCAGTGAATCGCTGAGTACGGAAAGCGGAGAAGAAGTATCCACCCGGGAAGTTAAGAAAATCCTGAGCAATTTTATTGAAGGAGAAAGCAAAAAGAAGCCGCTCAGCGATGAGAAGCTCACCGAACTGTTGCAGGAAAAAGGGTATAATATTGCACGCCGGACCGTGGCCAAATACCGTGAGCAATTGAATATTCCTGTTGCCAGGTTAAGAAAAGAATTATGACAGAGCTCACCATGAAGATGAACCCCGGTAGAATCGTTCAGAAACAGCCATGGATCATCCGGGTCATTGCCGGCCTGGTTTCGGTGGTCTTTCATCCTTTGTTTATTCCAATATATGTAAGTTGTTTCCTTCTTTTTTTGCATCCTCTTTTGTTTGCGGGGTATGACCTCTCTTCGCGCCTGAAGCTGTTGGGGACGGTGTTTGTCAACCTCACCTTGTTACCGGCCATAACTGTTTTTCTCTGCTGGAGGTTGAAATTTATCAGTGGATTACAGATGGATACACAGCGAGACAGGATCATTCCGCTGGCTGCCGCGATGATATTTTATTTCTGGGGTTGGTTTGTGCTGAAGAATTTTTCGGAGATCCCGATGTTGTTCAGGCTTTTTCTTTTTGGATGTTTTCTTACGCTCATTGGCGCCTGGCTGGCGAATATTTACTTCAAGGTGAGTTTGCACGGGCTGTCGATGGGAGCGGTTTGTTTTTTTATGTTCCTGGTATTAAATCTCAACGCGGGGGGCAGCGCCCAATATTTTGCGGCGACGATATTGGTTGCAGGTCTTGTTTCTACTTCGAGGTTGCTGCTCGGGGCTCATGCGCCGTTTGAACTTTACGCGGGACTGGTGATCGGTGCATTCTGTCAGGCAGTGGCTTATTGGATCTCCTGAGCTCTCTCTTTCTCAGGGTCAGAATTTCATGTAATAATTGTTTTTCTTGATTAGGCTGTTACTTTTTTTTCTTGAAACCGTTGTTTGCTTTTTTTCTTGATAAAAAAAGCAACAAAAAAATCAAGGCTCTCAGGCAAAAAACTAAAAACCTGATCTTCATGCTGAAGAAAAACAAGTCACAACTATAGAATATATCCGGGCATTTGTAGGACTTACCGGCAAAGAATAAATCCGGGCATTAGTAACATCTGTTTTTCTTCTTCGCCCACCGAAGCTGCGACAGCAGCGAAGGTGGGCTTCGCATTCAGATCAGGTTTTCTTTACGTTTTTTGCCTGAATGCCGACTTTGCCCGCCATAGCTTTAGCGAAGGCGGGTCAGGTTTTCTTTACGTTTTTTGCCTGAAGGCCATTCCATATTTTTTTCTTCCTCTTTCTCTTTCTGTTTCTCTTTCTGTTTCTTCCGGTCTTATTCTGAAGGCGCAAATACAAGAAACTGGAATACATTCTCTTTCTCTTCCCGCCTTCGCCAAGGCTCCCACCTTCGCTGCTGTCGCAGCTACTGCGGGCAATTCGGCGGGCGAAGTCTGTTTCTGTTCCTGTTCCTGTTTTTGTTCCTCTTTCTCTTTCTGTTTCTTCGCCCGCCGGCGTGGCTGTTCTTGCGACCTGGGCCCAAAGCCCGGCCCTCCTGTGAAGAAAATCACTGTTTTAACGTTGTTTTTTTCTCCAAATAAGTTAGTTTTTTTCTACTAAATTTATTAGTGTTGATAAGATAATTTTATATAGATTTGTCAAACATTTACTTTGATCCCATTAAATTTAAACGCATGTCAAATACTGAAAAATTCAAGGCACTGAAGCTCACCATGGACAAAATCGACAAGGATTTTGGGAAAGGAAGCGTAATGATGATGAATGAAAAATCGCAGGATGCGATGGAGGTGATATCCACTGGCTCGATTGGCCTGGATACGGCCCTGGGAGTCGGCGGTTTGCCAAAAGGAAGGATCATAGAGATCTACGGTCCTGAATCTTCAGGTAAAACAACTATCGCCATCCATGTTATAGCGGAGGCCCAGAAAAAGGGCGGAATGTGCGCGATCATCGATGCGGAACACGCATTTGACAGCGTATATGCCAAGAAGCTGGGAGTGGATGTGGACAATCTGCTCATCTCTCAGCCGGATTATGGCGAGCAGGGGCTTGGAAATTGCCGACAGGCTGATTCTCTCCGGAGCGCTCGATGTAGTGGTGATTGATTCAGTGGCGGCGCTGGTACCTAAAGGGGAGCTGGAAGGAGAAATGGGCGACAGCAAGATGGGTCTCCAGGCCCGCCTTATGTCACAGGCGCTCCGTAAGCTGACGGCCACGATCAGTAAAACCAACACGATCTGTATTTTTATCAACCAGCTCAGGGAAAAGATCGGTGTGATGTTTGGGAACCCGGAAACGACCACCGGCGGAAATGCCCTCAAGTTTTATGCTTCCATCCGCCTCGACATCCGCCGGATGAGCCAGATCAAGGACGGCGACGAAGCTGTTGGCAACCGAGTTAAGGTAAAGGTGGTGAAGAACAAGGTGGCGCCTCCGTTCAGGGCGGCAGAATTTGACATTGTGTTTGGCGAAGGCATATCCAAGACCGGCGAAATCATCGACATGGGCGTAGAGTTGAATATCATTCAGAAGAGTGGCAGCTGGTTTAGTTACAATGGCGACAAGCTTGGTCAGGGAAGGGAAACCGTCAAACAGCTGATGTCGGACAATCCCGGACTGGGTCTTGAAATAGAAACGAAGATTCGGGAAAAGCTCAAGGAACTCCAGGAAGCCTGATCCGAAAACGCTTTCATACACCAGGAAATTCATGGTTGACAACTGTCCGGCTACCTCAGAATTCCGGATAGGAAGACAGGCAACGTCCTGATCTGGCGCGAACTATTGTCGCAACCAAGCGGCGTACCTGTCACGTGTGGCCCGGTCCCTCTATGAATTCGGTTGTAATATGATTACCAGGTAAATTTTTTTTGATGGGTTAGTAAGTAGAAGGGCCTCCTTTTGGAGGCCTTTTATATTTCAAGGCCCAAACAGAAAGAGAAAGAGAAAGAGAAAGAGAAAGAGAAAGAGAAAGAGAAAGAGAAAGAGAAAGAGAAAGAGAAAGAGAAAAAGAGAAAGAGAGAAGAAAGAGAAAGAGAAAGAGAAAGAGAGAGAGAAAGAGAAAGAGGAAAGAAAGAGGAAAGAAAGAGAAAGAGAAGAGAGAGAAGAGAGAAGAGACGAAGTGAACGAGAGAACGATTTGCGCCTTCAGAATGAGACAGGCCAGGAATCAGAGCGAAGAAAGAGAGCGAAGAGCAAAAGACGAATTGTGCGTGAGATCTGTATTTGCGCCTTCAGAATAAGACCGGCCAGCAATCAGTGCGAAGAAAGAGAGCGAAGAGCAAAAGACGAATTATGCGTGAGATCTGTATTTGCGCCTTCAGAATAAGACCGGCCTTGCCCGCCATAGCTGCGAAGCAGCGACGGCGGGGCGGAGGCAAAATTTTCAAGTGACGCGGAAAACGGCGAAGATGTGGATTGAAAATATACAGAGGATAGTTACAACAGCAGAAGAGAATTACTTCAGCCGATCGGAGCATTCCTTCGCCGTAGCGGCACGCAGAAAATTTTAGGTCTTATTCTGACAGCGCCACAGTTTTTTGACTACTTTTTTTCAAAAAAGTAGGAAGAGAGTAACTAATCAATTCAAGAAAAAAAGTAACTAATAGAAAAAATGCAACAATACGGCCCTGGCGCCCACCAAAAGTCCATTTTCAAAAGAATGCCGTTATTTGCACTCGGGTATGGTTTATAAAACATTCTGGCTAAGAGTCGTAGCGGCATTTCTCGACAGCCTTCTGCTCTGGCCCCTCATCATCGTGCAATCGAACCGTGAAGGCAATGCCCTGGGCCTGCTGGGTGTGATGATATTGATACTTCAACACAGCTATTATATCATTGGGCATGCTCAATACGGCCGCACATTGGGGAAAAGATTACTGGGCCTTAAAGTAGTCAGAACCCATCACCACCTTCCCCTGAAATGGAAACACGCAATCTGGAGACAAATGCTCTGGATACTAATCAGCATCGGCTATTCCCTGGTAGACGTGAAAAATGCTTCTCAGTGGATAGCCATACCAGGCATGAGTTTGATCTTGTTAGATACCCTGATCGCATGGGTCCATCCACGACATCGTTCCCTGCGCGACTTCATCGCCGAAACGGTGGTCATAAGAACCAGCATTTAATTTTTCCTGTTCACCGACCCGCTTCCTGCTATGTTACTGCTGACATGGGCATCACCGGTGTATTGAACATCGCCGCTGCCGGCAATACTCACTTTCAATTCCTTGCTCACATTTACCCGGGCATTGCCACTGCCAGCGACCCGCAATTCGGCTTCTTCGGTCACCAGGTTATTTGCCGACAGTTCACCACTACCAGCGATTTCCGAATGGAGTTTTTTTGCATTGCCCTTGACCTCGATCGCCCCGCTGCCGGAGATGTCTGTATCCACAGATGTCGCATCGACTTCAGTCTGGATGTTGCCACTGCCTGACACCCTGAGTGCCAAAGACTCTGTTTGAATTTTGTTCTTTGTATAGATATTCCCTGATCCCGAAACAGTGAGCTTGTCAAAGGAAGGCGCTGTGATGTACACCTTCATGTGACTGCGGGGCCGGAGCGATACATTGTCGCGGGTGCCGATATCCAGGTCGTCCCCTTTTATTTCAGTTTCAATGTATTCAAGCAGGTTGCCGTCGGCCTCGACCTCAACCGAATAATTTGCTCCTGTTGTTAGATAAACGTCCATTGAGCCATGGGACCTAACGCCTTTGAAACCAGAGACGCTCCTGGACTCTTTCTCCAGGTGGCCATCACCCCTGACCCTTTTGCAGGACGTGATCAATAAAGTGGAAGAAAAAAGGACGAGAACAAGGCAGAGTAGTGAAGATTTATTCATTGTCGCAATTTTTTGGTTTGACTGAGATTCTCACAGCAAGGTTACAGCAATGAACATAATATTCATTGACCTTCCGGCCCCGACATCCAAAAATATCCTATTTATTCAAAGTTTGAGTACCGTAGGCCCACCTATCGGAAAACCAGTACAGGTTAGCACTCTTCCCATCTGCAGGTCTTCCTCAACCAACACTTCATTCTGAGCCATCCAGACCTCTCCTTCAACACAGGTGGCGACACAGGTGCCGCATTGGCCGGCCTCACAGCTATAGGGGATCATAACGCCTGCAAGCCGGGCGGCCTGTAAAATGGTCACCGGGTATTGCACGCTGATCCTGAACTCCTTCCCACCAGCCTGGATAGTTACGCTTTGAGGCCGCAGGTCCGGAGGCTTCCTGATCTCAATGATCTTCTCAGCCCGAAAGATTTCCCGGCGAACCCTGCCTGCGGTAACACCAAGGGTGAGCAGTTTGAAGTAGATCATCCGCATGTAGGCGGGTGGACCACAAAGGTAAAAGAGTGCATTCCGAGGAACCTCGTAGTCTATGAGGAGGTCCTCGAGCAACTCTGGGCTCAACCTCGCTTCAGAAACGATGGAACGCTGGCTGAACAAGAACCGGATTCTGAAATAAGGTCCATATTTTTCTTCAAGTGCGCGGAGCCTTTCATAGAATATGGTGGTGGCGACACTGGTATTGCTGTAGATGAGGAGCACTCTTTTACGCGGGTGCAGATCCAAAAGGGTGCGGATGAGAGAATATACGGGAATGATGCCGCTGCCGGCAGCAAAGAAAACATATTCCTCGTAGTCATCCGGTTGAGGTGGTAGGATAAAAAATCCAGAAGCGCCGATGGTTTCAAGTACATCGCCTACCTCAGCTTTGTTGACCAGCTTTCTCGAGAATTCACCATTTACCACCCGCTTGACAGTAATGGTTAAGGGCTCATTAAGGTTCGGCGAAGAGGAGATGGAATAACTCCTGCGTGCGGGAAGTCCGGTCCACGAGGTGAACAGGAAGGTCAGGAACTGCCCTGCCTTGTATTCAGGTGCAACGCCTATCGGTTCAAGGACAAAAGACCTGGCCTCTTCCGTTTCCCGGATGATCTCCCTGATCCTCAGAAGCGCTGCAGGTAGTATTTCAGCCGAATCCATCACAGGGAAGTTAAAAGTTAAAAATTAAAGATGGACGTTGGTGCCCCATCACCATGATCTGGTCTTTGCGGACGACCAGGCCTTGTTCCCTGCATGAAAGGGTAATAGATAGAACAATTCAGGGATTTTCTTCGACAGTTTGCACGGGCCATTTGATACTGCTTAATAGGATATGTATAAATGCTTCATTTACAATTTTTTCAAATGGGCAAAGTTTTTCCTCTTGTCTGGCATTTATTTTATCCTTAACTCTGTAGAAGAGAAGGGTTGAAATTTTGTGACGGGTGTTAAACAACAAAAGAAAAAAATAAAAAACATAAAGAAACTGATCCTGATGTCCGCCCTTTAATAGGACAGGAATCTACTGAAAACTGGGATGATAATCGTGAGAAAGGAATTCAAACAAATGTTTCTCACAGGGCCGGTTCGGAATCAAAGACTGCAAAGTCAAAGACTTCTGGCTATGGCTCCACCCAGAAATCAGAGCGTGGAAACCTTGGTCCTTTAAACGCTGATTTTTAAAATTTACAAAGCGAAAAACGAAGGGACAGTGGTACCGGGATTGAGTAGCACACGTAACACTAATTGTGAACGTAGGCGCATCTTTAAAATAAAAGATGCGCTTTTTTTATGCCTGATTGCGAAAAATCCGGTTCGGTCGACTAAAAAGAATAGCCGGAGACTTTAATCACGGCAACTCGCGGATATAGATATTTTTATACCCAACCCTTGACCCGTGGGCCTGCAGTTCTATTTGTTCTTTTGGAAAGATCGGCGCATTACGGTCCCAGTAATTTTCAAGTACCACATTGTCGGTTACGAGTTCATCGTTGAGATAAACAGTCACTTTATCGCCCTTCATGATGATCCTGAAATGATTCCATTCTCCCAGTAGCTTGTCCGCAACTTTCAGGGGCTTGCTTTTGTTCACCTGGTTATTATACAGGCCGCCTGATCCAACTTCTGCCCCATCCTCTCTGCGTGAAGTATCCCAAATCTGCACCTGGGGCGTTCCACGCAGGTAGATGCCCGCATCACCCTTCTTGTTGCCGTCGTCGTAAATTTTCCAGTCGACTAGCAGTTCAAAATTCGCATATTGCTTAACGGTAGCAAGGTTCTCGCCCGTACCGGTAAACAGAAGTTCGCCGTTTTCCACTTTCCAGCCAGACTTCATCACCTCATCGGCCGCCTTTTGTTTGATGGCCAGACTGTCTTTGCTCAGTTTCTGCCTGGATATGGGATCGCCGACCAACCCTTTCCATCCGGTCAGGTCTTTCCCATTGAATAATTGCACAAAACCCTTGCCGGGCGATTTCTGGGCAGATACAGGGATAGCAGAAAATAAAATCAGCGTCAATAAAAGTCCGGTTGTTTTTGTCATAATGTGAATCTATGGCAGTAAAACTATTTAAATCTCCCGGGATAAGGAAGATTTTTGGTAAGAAGGGATCCAGGACCAAATCTCCGGCATTTTGACATCCGCCCAAAATTGCACTACGCCTTCTGCAAGTATAAATACCCGCTCATCTAACATTAACGGACACCCACAAAAACCCATAACCAAAATAATCTATTTTCATTCATGCTTCTGCTTCAAAATGTCCGTAAGTATTATGACCGCCGGGAAATCCTTTCGATTGCTTCGCTCACCCTGGAGAATAACATATACGTGGTAAAGGGGGAGAACGGGTCTGGAAAGTCAACCCTCCTTAAAATGATTGCCGGGTTGATTCCCTTTCATGGCGAAATCAAGATTGATGGAGTCGACCTCAAAGCTGCACCAGTGGCCTATCGCGGAGCTGTGGGCTGGTCGGCCGCCGAACCTCTTTTTCCCGACTTTCTTACGGGGAACGAGATCCTCGCCTTTTATGAAGGGCTCCGGCGTAAAAATTCGTCCGGGCATGATGAGCTTATTGAACTCCTGCACATGAGTGAATTTATTGATCAAAAAACAGGCACCTATTCGAGTGGGATGCTTAAGAAACTTTCACTCATACTTGCATTTACTGTACAACCAAAATTGCTGGTGCTGGACGAGCCATTCATCACCCTGGACGACCATGCCGTGGAACAGGTAAAAAAACTAATTATCAGGATGCATGAAGATCAAAAAAGTTTGGTGCTGATGAGTACGCACCAGGACGCTGTAGGCCTTCCGTCTTTCCGGGAATTGAAGATCCACAATCATCAGGTATCGACAGAATCATGAGCCCTGCAAAAGTGTTATTCAGGTCCGTAGTGACACCCTTTTACCGGGAAAATGCGGGTACGTTTATTTTCTTCCTCACCCTGATGCTTTTTGCTGTGGGCCACCTCAACGGTGCGGGGCCGGTTAAGTATCATCTCGCGCTGATCCTGGGGCTGCTGGATAACTATTTGTTTTTGCTGCTCGTGATGTTCTGTTGGTATCTGTATGTGCGGAAGGTCGAGCGATTCGTATTGCAAAGAATACGCCGGCCAGACTATGAATTTCTTGCCATCCTAAACACCATATCCTACCAAAGGAAAATAACCCTGCTATTATCCATGCAGCTTTTATTGTTACCCATCATAAGTCTTTATGGTTTGCTGATCATCGTGGTGGCAGTGAGGCATCAGTATTTTGTGCAAGCCGGAATGGTCTTCGGTTTTCTTTCTTTTTTCCATTTCCGCCCCGCAATGGTATACAGTTCCGCCATTTCGGGAGAAACAACATATGCCGGTCTGTTCAACAGAATGATTTCACGGATTTCCTGGTTAAATACGACCTATACCGGCATCCACTTACAGTTTATTATGAGAAAACTGCCTGGGGCACTGGTGGCTATAAAATGCTTCACCTGTGGTCTGCTCTACCTGGCCGCCAGAAATAATCTTCCGCCCGACTACGAAGTGCAATTGCTTTTCCTGTTCTTCATCACAGGAGTTGTCGCGCACAGTATATTGATCATTCAAATGACCGAATTCAGCTATGCTCATCTGGAGCAAATGAGGGCAGGGCCCATTTCACTGGTTCGAAGGTGGATGCGCACGGCCCTGCTCCTGTTGATCCTGTTGATTCCTGAATTGCTGACGATTGTAGTCCTGTTGCCGGTACGACTTCATCCTGCTGATGGATTGTCATTCGCCCTCGCCTCAGTCAGTTCTCTGACCTTCATTGCTTCTATTGCCGGAGTTCACCATTTCAATAAAAGACAATTCCTCAGCGTCAGTTTCCTGATACTGACAGGCTGGTTCATCGCGACAATGACAGGCACCATAGACATCGTATCTGTGGCTCTATTGTCGGCTTCGCTGATGCTTTACCTTAAATATGGATATAACTATGAATACACCTCTGAATAGAGCTTTGGCTTAATTGAAAGCCAGGTAAAGGAAGGTCGCCAGGGCGATCATGGAAATAAAATTTACAGACGCATTCTTGATGTAGTTAGAGTGAGCTGCGCCAAAACGGTTACGTACAGTTGTTGCTTTCATACTTTCATTTTTTTTAGTGGATAGATTCGGAAACCTAAATGCCCACAGGAATGGAATAAAAGTATTTCTTAAGAATTGGAATTGTTTGCGGTTGCAAAAGGATGTTGGAGTGAGAACAAATATCTACTAAAAAAAGAAGGATTGCAATAGTAAAAGCACGATTCTCCACAAATGAATTCATGTGTTTTGTTTGTGGTTTTCCGCACAATCTTTCTATCTGTTACACAATATTTGTTTTGATGATATGTGAACCTCTAAGACACAATACATAAGGTGGAGTTCACTTAGAAGCACGGAAACTCACTGCTACGATGAATAAAAACAAGGATAAAAGGCCGAGTGAAAAAGGCAGTGAAACGGCCTCGGCTACAAAACCGATCAATGCGGGGCCTGCAAGTTGTCCCGCATATCCCATAGTGGTGATCGCGGGTAAGGCTATTGCAGGCGGAACACCGGGCACGCGACCCGCAGCGCTGAAAAATACGGGAACAATATTCGCGGCACCAATACCCACGAGCACAAAACCGGCGAGGGCAGCGAATGGCATGGGCACAAGCACAGCCAACAAAAAACCAGCAGACGCAACAAGGCCACCATACAAAACAATTTTGGATGTGCCGACCTTCGCGACAATTTTATCACCGGTCAATCGCATCACGGCCATGGCAATTGAAAATGCAGCATAACCCAGGCCGCTGAATGAGGGACTGAATCCACGGTTGAATTGAAGAAATACAGCACTCCAGTCGAGCAACGCTCCTTCTGCGAGAAAAACAACAAAGCACATCAGGCCAAGCGCGAGTACCGGGCCGCGGGGCAGCGCCAGAACGGCTCCAGTGTGCTTTGGCTCATCTGCAGCCGGAAGCAAACGCTGGTATTGCGTAATCGTAATGAGCAGCAGTAATGCTGATATCGCAATGATCGCGTACAGCGGTTTGAGTCCTTCATTCATCAGTAGTCCAGGAATAGCGGATCCCATCAAGCCACCGACACTGAACAGGCCATGAAATGAAGACATGATCGGCTTATCAATTTTATTCTGAATCACCACAGCCTGGCTGTTCATGGCCACATCAATGGCTCCGGCGGAACACCCAAAAACAAAAAGGAGCAGTCCCAGGCTGAATGGCGTGGAAGCAATCAAAAGTGAAGGCAGAACTATGGCGATGAGTAAACTACTGATCAGTATGATCATCCGGCTTCCATATCTGTTGATCAGTATACCGGTAAATGGCATCGTAAATATGGCACCGGCACCGAGCGCCAGCAACAGTAATCCTAGTTCGGCATCATTAAGGTTCAGCCTGATCTTTGCGAAAGGAACAAGTGGGGCCCAACTGGCGACGCCAAGCCCACAGACCAGAAAGAAAAACCTTGTCGCATTTCTTGCTCTTAAGAGATTTGCGGGTACGGGGGAGGTCTGACTGATATCCATTGGATCAGCAATATGCTGAACAGTTGCTGAGAAAAAAAGAATAATTTTAAAACTGTGGGAACTGGGTATAAAAAATATTTTGCGAAAGCGATCAGGGCCCATTTTCCTGACCAAACCGAAGAGCTGATTATAGAAACCGGGAGCCGATATACAGAAATATCCCGGGATATCTCTTTTGCAGCTAAATCAGCGAACCCGATTGACCGACGTTTGGACTTCATCGCTTATTTTTTAGCACTGATCAAAACACTGGAGCAGAAGGGTTATAGTTATGACTTTATCAGGTCCCTTTGTCTTGAAATAGTTTATGACTATGTGACACCAAAAAATTCAATCCAGCAGTATTTGAAAAAACTGCCTCCTAAACTGATCGGCTGGTGGCCTGCCAGATCTTTTCTTAAAAAACTGGACGCCAAAACCATGATCCTGGATCATCCAGGAGGATTCAGGGCAAAAATTATCACCGACAAAACCACCACCTATGGATTCGGATATGGAGTCGACATCCTGGAATGTGGCGTTTGTAAGCTTTTTGTAAAGCACGATGCCGCAGCATTTACCCCAATACTTTGCGAAGTTGACAAGGTGACCTCTTCACTTGCGGGTCTGGAACTGATTAGGTCGGGAACTATTGCCAATGGCGCAGCAATATGCGACTTCAGGTTTAAAAAAAAGCAGTGAAGGCCAGGTCTTCGCTTTATTTATTTGTGACGGTGTAAGTGATTTTATTTATTCCCGCACCCTTAATGGTCAGAGATTTCCAGGAAGCCGGCAATTTAGTTTTTAGTTGTGTCAACCCTTTTTGCGTGATCTCTATTCCACCAAACCCATTGATCATAGCCTGGAGCAAGCCGCCTGCACCGGTTGCAAAATATGGATTGGTGCCGCCTGCATTTTCTGCAATCACATTGAAGGGCGGAAGGAGGTTGGGCTGGTATCCATTTTTGAATGCCTGGAGTGCTTTATCGGGATTGCCGCTACGGGAGAAAAGAATGGAAAATATCGCATGTGTCATTGCGGGACCATTGCCAACACGGGGAAGATAATAATCCAGGTCTTTCTGGATCACGGCTGGATCCGTGACTTCATGCAAAGGATAAGCAAGAAGGTTCACATCAGCCTGTTTGATCTTTTCCCCGGCATAGGTGGCATGTTCCTTCGTCACTCCATCCGGAAATTTGAGAATGGGAATATTGGAAGCCACATTTGCCCAGTCGGCATTTGGCGCAATGCCAACGATCCTGGCAGCTTCTGCGGCATACCGAAGACTGGCTTTTGCGGCCGCGTTGGTAAAAGCATTATTGTCGACATTCTCAGCCCATTCGTCCGCAGCCACCACATTTTTGATCTCATACTTCCCTGGGCCATTGCGTTCAACCCTACTGGCCCAGAACTCAGCCACACCGGAAAGTATAGGCCACCCCTTTTCTTTCAGCCAGGTTTTGTCCTGTGTAACGCAGTAATAATTCCATGCCGCTATCGCCACGCAGGCAGTGATATGATGTTCGAACGGACCACTAAGTGCCCAGACAGGCGTCTCTTCCACACCTGTGGCGGCGCTCTCCCAGGGAAACATCGTTCCCTTATATCCTTTGCCGAAGGCGTTTCGTCTTGCCGCTTCCAAACGGTCATAGCGGTAATCGATCATGCTTTTTGCGAGTTCAGGATGCATCACCAGTATCGCCGGATACATCCAGAGTTCGGTGTCCCAGAATACGTGGCCGTTGTAGCCCAGTCCACTCAAACCCATTGGCGAAGGAGATAGTGCGGAGCCTTCTCGTACAAATGAATATAGATGGTAGAGCATACTGTGCACGTCTTGCTGCGACTGGTTGTCACCATCAATTACGATGTCCGATGACCAGAGTTCAGTCCAGGCCTTTTCATGGAAGGCCAGCAATCTTTCCCGTCCTTCCAGTTTTGCAAATATGGTCAGGCGTTCCGCCTCGTTCAGCGGATCTTCGTGATGGGCTGAAGTGATCGATGATCCCGCGATTGAATACCGGTAAGTTGCGCCTGCTTTAAGTTTTTTTGTGAATTTGATCAGGTGGAGGTTGTTGTCCCACATTTCATGGATCACCCTGGGTTCCTGTCCATGCGGCTCGCTAAAGAGAAATGTATTCGAAGCGCACATGGTCAGCTTGCCCGTCGGGCTCTTCGCGCTCGAGGTAAGCAGACTGATCACCACATGTGGTCTGTCGATCTCGTTGTAATAATTCTGCACGTCTTTCAGGGCGTCGGGAGCTTCCATCACGCTTGCCGATGTGATGGTGATGTCTTTCCTGGGTGTGATGCTGACATCCATCAATACGGTGAAGGGCAGCTGGCGGAGAGCATAGTAGGTATAGGTGATGTCTGCATTCGCATGGGTGAGTGTGGTAGTGAAGGAGGCATGGCGCATGTCGAGCTGCTGCTGAATTTTTGAAATCTTCGAGCTGTCCACTGACACACCATCAATCTCCATTCTCATGTTCAGGAGGTTGAAACTTTTGAGAAAGTTGCTGACCCGGCCTCTTCCATACAGGTCATAGGCCCCGGCGAGGACCACGTCCTTCACCTTGAAAGGTTCTGCCGAAGAAACGATGCCGATCATGCCGTTGGCAACTGTTTCGCCATAATATTTCGAAGGATCAACATTGTCGGCCTTTATGATCCAAGGATCTTGGGCCCCGACCGGCCCAATGAGGGAGAGATAAAGCAGGATGATGCTTATGGTTTTGGTCATTTTCAGGAATCGTAGATGAGCTGTAAATATATTGAAAGGAGGGATTATGTGCGCGCGGGACTTGGAGTAGCGGGAACGGACAAGACCTACCTTTTTAACAGCTTATTTTCCATCAGCTTTTGAAGCAGCGATTCTTTTAAATTCCTGCTTACAGTTATCCTGTCGGAGCCGATCAAAACCGTATTGCCTTCGATGGCTGATATTTTCTGCAGAGCGACGATGTAGGACTTATGAACCTTCATGAATTGGGCCGAGGGCAATTGCTTTTCCAGAAGGGATAACGTGATGTAGGTGATCAGTTTCTTTTCGCGCAGATGGAGTGCAATGTAGTTCTGCATGGCCTCTGCGTACAGCAGGTCATCATAATGTATTTTGACAAAACGGCCATTCTCCTTAATAAAAAAATGATTGTTCTCCACGGCAGCTTCCGCCTTTCGCATTGATCTCACCGGCATCAGCTCTTTTACCTTGTTAACGGCTTTGACAAACCTCGCCAATGATACCGGCTTCACAAGAAAGTCTACAACATCGAGTTCATAACCCTCCAGGGCATAGTTGGAATAGGCAGTAGTAAAGATGATCAGGGGGGGATTTTTAAGCGAACGGATAAAATCAATTCCAGACAAACGGGGCATTTCTATGTCGAGCAGGATCAGGTCGATGGTTTGGGTATCGAGGATAGAATAAGCTTGCAGGGAGTCTTCATAAACTCCGGCCAGTTCGAGAAAATCGACCTGCTCAACATATTCCTGCATACCCTTGCAGGCAATGGGTTCGTCATCTATTATGATGCATTTGATTGTCATCACAA
Organism: uncultured Chitinophagaceae bacterium; assembly: GCA_963808065.1. GTDB lineage: Bacteria > Bacteroidota > Bacteroidia > Chitinophagales > Chitinophagaceae > Flavitalea. The sequence goes on along the minus strand of CAWEEK010000001.1, from coordinate 165,124 downwards.
CTGTATTTGAAGTTCTACGGAAAAACTGGATGGGCTTCTGTTGATATTAAGTTGGTATTTATCGTTGTACAAAAGATCCAGTCGCCGTTTTACATTTTTCAGGCCAATGCCGGGTTCATTTCGGTTCGGGTTATTTTCGTCAACGGAGTTCGTTACATTAAACAAGAAACTGCCGTTTTCTCTACTCATGTTTACTTCTACGGTATTGCTGATGTTGTTGTGATTGGACAGGTGTTTGAATGCATTTTCAACAAATGGGATCAGCAATAGTGGAGCGATGTTGAACCCTTTTACACTGTCATCAGTTGTAAAAAGGATGGAATGATGGCTATTTTTTCTCAGTCGCTGCATGTCCACATAACTTTCGAGGTAACTGATCTCTTTTTCAACCGGTATGAGGTCTTCATTGCATTCATATAACTGGTACCTCAGCAGTTCGGAAAATTTTTGCAGCGATTCCCTGGCCTCCGTATTGGAGCGGTCGATCTGGAAATAGATGGTGTTGATTGAATTGAATAGAAAATGTGGGTTGATCTGTGCTTTCAGGAACTGCAATTCCGTTTTGAGTTTTTCGGTTTGAACCCGATGCAATAGTAATTGTTGCTGATACCATTTCTTGCTAAGTTCCAGGGATAAGGTAAAACCTGCATAAAAAATGCAAATGGAAATATTGTAGTAAGCATTGTGAAAAATATTTTTTCTCCCTGAGTCGGATTGAGCATAGGCTCGAAGCCAATCGTCCTGAACCTGCTGGAGTCCGGCATATATCACAAAGAGCCCTAACAGCAGGAGTCCATAGATCAGATACCGGCCCTTATTGAAATAGCGGTCGAAAAGAAAATAGATATTGATGTAACAAACCGCGGCAATGAGGATGTTTCGAACGGCCACGTCTTCCAGAAAAAATAACAAGCCCGCAGACGTGATCAGGTGGCTTTTTAGAGAAGCATAAAAAAGCACAGTGATCAGCCAGAAAATAAGGTGGTCGAGTTTGTATTTCCAGACATAATTCACACTAAAAGTTACGCTCAACCGGGGAAAAACAAATGGCCTTTATTCAAACAGGGCCATTTTCTTGACGAAATGCTATTTGATCCGGGGTTATCAGATTCTACAGTTCGTCATGAAATTCAAACAGTTGGTCAAACTAATTATTTTTCGCCATGGGCATATCATTTCTTTGGTATGAACAATTATTCAATCAAATAAAACAGTTTTTATGAAAAAGACAATGATCAGGGCGATGATGGCCGGAACTTTTGGTCTGGCGATTTTGTGTTCTTCTTTTGTGGGGTGGAAGGCGGGCGTCGGCAGTGATGTTGTTGAGATTTACCTGAATAAGAAATTGATTATGTCGGAGGTAGCCAACAAGCCTATAGATTTGAAAGCGCTTCCTATTTCGGAAGCCAATTCAGCAGACAACCTGGTGGTGATGTTCAAAAAATGTCACCCAACCGATGCGATGGATAAAAACAGGACTATCATGATCAGGGATGCCGGTGGAAAAACGGTAAGGGAATGGACCTTCACCGGATCTGAAGACAACGGAGCGATGATTATTCCCGTCAGGGAGGTGCTGGACCTGATGAAAAAATCGAATAACGCACTAACCCTGACTTATCAAGGAAGTATGCGCATAAACGGCCAGAAGACGGCGGGCGTGGTTACTCCTAAGAAGAGTTAAGGTTGTGGTAGGATTCGAATTTGAAAAGGTCAGGAGCACCGGAACTGACTTAAAGCCTGTAAGCATTTGACTTACAGGCTTTTTTTACAAAAACTACTCAAAAGTTCATCTTCTTATTCCTTCTCAAATTCCTTTATATCGTTTAAAAAGCTGATCGCAGCATCCATGGTTTTGTCAGGAGATAGTTTTATGATCCATATGATTGCCGGTATAATGGCAATACCGATCAAAAATTGAAACAGTAAAAATATTGGAAACTCATACAGGTCGATACCTGGAACAGCTTTGCAAAAAAGAATCAAAAAACAGGTTTGGGCTATGGGATAAAGAATATACAGTAACCTTTGTTGCCTGAAGGTGTTTCGGTAGTTGAAGGTTTGTAATTTCTTTTGTGTGTCTATTATTGAAGAACGGTAATGAATGGTAGCCAAAAATATTAGACTGTAAATATTCCAAACAATTGTAAACAGTAATAGGATTGCCAATACAAAAGCCGGCAACGCAAATTCTAGCTGTGGTTTGTGGGTTATCAGAAAACGCACCACCGGAGGAAGAAAGGCAGCATTAACGATGATTTCAATAATGGCTCCGAGTTTCAAAGGGAACAATGAAGACTTCGCTTTTTCGAGGCTTATCTTTTTTAAGCTTTCAAAATTAATTCTAAACTCTTGTTCAGCCTGCTGATCGCTTTGGACCCAAATACTTTTTAACTCTTCCAGTTCCATAATTATACTTGCGTTGTGGTGGTGAATTCTTGTTTCATCTTTTGTTTAATGCGGTTAATTTTTGTTGCCACATTTGTTTCGGTAATACCTAATATTTTAGCTATTTCATTGTAACTGTTGTTATCAAGGTATAATATCATCAGGGCCTTGTTTAATTCGTCCAGCTTGTTTATAAATTGATAGAGGAGTTGCAGCTTCGTTTCCTGTTCTTCCCTTAGTGTAGTGTCTTCTCTAATTTCAACTATACCATCCGTTCCTGGAAATATTTCTTTGCTCCTTTTCTTATCCCGGTAAAAACGCATCGCCACATTGAGGGCTATAGCATACACCCAGGTGGACAGTTTATATTCATCGTTGTATTTATGCAAAGATTTCCATAGTTGAATGATAATTTCCTGTGCAAGGTCCTTCCTGTCCTCACTACTTTTGCAATAAGAGTTACAGATCTTATAAATGATATTCCTCTTTTCCCGTAGGAGCAGAATAAATCTTTCTTCGTCAGTTTGTGGACTCATTGCGCTGTGCTATTCTATATTATTACCCTAAAAGATAAAAAAATCACAGGCTGAGAAAGAAATATTTTGAACGGGTAGAAAAAATATTGTAGTGAAATAACGGTTGGAGATTTTTTATTTTGGAAAAGTCTCGGATCTTCTATTAAAGGATAATCTATTAGGGCGAACTCTTACCTTAAGTGTTTATCTTTCACGTCTTTGTTGAAAGATAATACCATGAATCTAAATAGAAGTATCATTTATTTCGGGATACGAGGGCTATTTTTGACATCATCTAAACGATGCGCTATGATCAGATTCCTATTCGTCGCTTCGCTTTCTCTGGTTACTATAAGCAGGTCGTTCTCCCAAAAATCTGTTTCGCTTTTTAACCATAAGGATCTTACCGGCTGGACAATCAACGGAACGGAGAAATGGTATGTTGAAAGTGGTGAACTTGTTGCGGAAAGCGGTCCTGATAAAGAGTATGGTTATTTGACTACCGACAAACACTACAAGAATTTTATTCTTACATTGGATTTCAAACAAGAGGCGAATGGAAACAGTGGCGTGTTCATACGGTCTTCCGTGGAGGGTACAAAAATTAATGGTTGGCAGGTGGAAATAGCGCCTCCGGACATGCACACAGGTGGTATTTACGAATCGTATGGACGTGGCTGGTTGATACAACCCAAACCAGAAGCTGAAAAAAATCTCAAATTCGGAGATTGGAACCATATGGTAATTACTGTAAAAGGGGATGAGGTGACGAGCTTGCTGAACGGTAAAAAAATGGTTTCCATTAAGGATTCATTAATAGGAAAAGGCGATGGGGTGATCGCATTGCAGATACATTCGGGCGGCGGCATTAAACTCCGCTGGAAAGACATCAGCATTAAGGAATTAAAGTAATTATAGAAACCAAAACAGCTAACGGCATTGTTATGGAAAAACAACAGAAACCTTTACGCGTGCTGGTAGTAGGTTGCGGAAACATGGGGGTGTCTCATGCGACTGCCTATCATAACATTGACCAATTCGAGATCTGCGGACTGGTATCACGCGGAAAATCTAAAGAGAAGCTTAATGAAAAGTTAGGCAATAAGTATGCACTTTTCGATGATATGGATGAGGCGATGAACGCAACAAAGCCAGACGCTGTATCCATTTCTACTTATCCCGATTCGCATGAGGAATTCGCGTTAAAGGCATTTGAGAAAGGGTGTCATGTTTTCATAGAAAAGCCCCTTGCTGATTCGGTCGAAGGCGCTGAAAGAGTAGTGGCGGCGGCGAAAAAGGCGAATAAAAAGCTTGTTGTAGGCTATATTCTTCGTCATCATCCTTCATGGGCGAAATTTGTTGAACTTACCGGGGAACTCGGTAAACCTCTCGTAATGCGTATGAACCTTAACCAGCAGAGTGATGGCAGCATGTGGACACTCCATCGCAACCTGATGAACAGTCTGAGCCCCATCGTGGATTGTGGGGTGCACTATATAGATGTGATGTGCCAGATGACGCGCTCCAAGCCTTTACAGGTCTATGCGATCGGTGCAAGGCTGACCGAAGAGATTCCGGCAGGAAATTATAATTACGGGCAATTACAGATACGTTTTGAAGATGGCTCAGTGGGTTGGTACGAAGCAGGCTGGGGTCCGATGGTAAGTGAAACCGCATTTTTTGTTAAGGATGTCTTTGGCCCAAAGGGTTCTGTGTCTATTGTGGCAAAGGATGCGGGTGGCGCCGGCAAGTCTTCTTCAATTGAAGCGCACACGAAAACGGAAGCGCTGCGTTTTCATCATGCCGATCTCGATAAAAACGAGAAGTTCGCGAAGGAAGATACATGGATAAATCTTGAGGATGAGCCCGATCACCAGGAGCTTTGTAACCGCGAGCAAAGATATTTCTTAAAGGCGATCAAGGAAGATATCGATCTGAGTGCGCATGCAGACGATGCTGTAAATAGCCTCAGGATCGCGTTTGCCTGTGATGAATCCGTGAAAACGGGCAGGGTAGTTATCTTATAGGTTCAGACTTCACATATTCATCCTGAATATTTAATAGTATATTATGTCAGAGAGTAATCAACATATTGAGATGGGTGTAGTGGGCCTCGGCCTTATGGGTTGCAGCATTGTAACCTGTCTGTTAATGGCCGGTCACAGGGTAGTAGCTATCGCACCTATCAGCGCAGATATGGATCACGCGCTCGCAAGGATAAAGGCTCACTTTATCAAGTCTCGTGAACAGGGATTAGTAGAGGAATCTCCGGAATACTATTTAAAGAATTTGCTGATCACTGAAGACTATACCGCGCTGAAAAATTGCCGCCTCGTTATAGAATGTACCATTGAAAATGAAGAGATAAAAAAATCCGTATACGGGAAAATAGAAGCGGTGATTGCAGATGATGCGCTGATGACGAGCAATACTTCGGCAATTCCTATTAGCGTATTGCAGAGATTATCGAAGAGACCCGAACGATTTTTCGGATTGCATTGGGCTGAGCCCTCGCATACTACCCGATTTCTGGAGGTGATCTGCGGTGAACTGAGTGATATTAGCAAAGGCGAGTTCCTGTACGACCTTTCGCAGTCCTGGGGCAAGGAGCCCACGCTTGTAAGAAAAGATATCCGCGGTTTCATTACCAACAGGCTTATGTATGCCACGTATCGCGAAGCCTTCTTCCTTGTGGAAAACGGTTATGCCACGGTGGAGGATGTGGACAGAGCCTGCAGGAATAACGCCGGCTACTGGATGACGCTCGTAGGCGTCTTCAGGTGGATGGACCTTACCGGCGTGCCTGCATATCATAATGTGATCAAGGATTTGTTTCCAACTTTGTGTAACAGTACAGAAATGCCGAAACTGATAGATGATATTGTGAAGGCTGGCGGAAGGGGCGTGAGCAATGCGCATGGATTTTACTCATACACTGAGGAAGAAGCGAAGTTATGGGAAGAGACTTTTACTGAATTCAGCTATGAGATCCGAAAGCTCGCGCTCAAGTATCCCATAGATGTGGTGAAGAAAAAAATGGCTGTCCTTCATGGCAAAGAACTGGTATAATCTTACTTATAGTGTATTTCGAATGAATCGAAATATATGAAGCATATTCAAGTTCCGCTGATAGCGGCAGCCTCTGATGCTTCATTGCACGAAATTTCACAACAGCTCATTGAATCGGGTTTTCACCTGATTGATATCACACCGTGGGCAGAATTCGCGTACAGACCGGATGTACAATTCTCTATTGCTCACTGCACAGATGCCGTCTTTCTGAAGTATAGTGTGAACGAAAAATTCGTCAGGGCAATCTATGGTCGTTCAAATGACCCGGTTTATAAAGACAGTTGTGTTGAATTCTTTATTTCCTTCGAACACGAAGAAGAGTATTACAATTTCGAATTCAACGCAGCAGGCACCTGCCTCGCAGGTTTCGGACGGCATAGAAATGACCGACGCATGCTACCGAAGGACGCAATTAATGTCATCCGGCATCAAACATTGCTGAAAACTGGCGCCACAGGTAAATCGAGCATTTGTTGGGAGCTAACACTCGCGATACCGTTGGGGGCATTTCATTATCATAAACTGACAACACTGTCCCAAGTGGCCTGCAGGGTTAATTTTTATAAGTGTGGTGATGACCTTCCGGACCCGCATTTCGTTGTTTGGAACAATATTGAATCGCCGGAACCAGATTTTCACCTTCGTGATTTTTTTGGTTCGGCCCAATTCGCATAAAAGTAAGAGGACAACCGCATTTCCTAAGCTGGTAATATTGAATCTGAACCCCCGGATTTACTTCTCCCTCAATATTTTAGATGGCATATGTGTTCTACTGTATGGCACCGCACAGGTTATTGAAATTACATTTCCTTAATGAATAGACGAAAGCGCCAGTTCATAAAACAACAGTGTGTACCCCAGCGCATTTGCAATTTCTGAAAAATAGTATTATGAATGTAAACAGAAGTATCGGACTCGACCATCCATGAAACTTATATTTGACCTGCCTTTACTCACATTGATTTTTTTGCAAATGATGTACGGGCGTTGAACATTTCCTGGTAAAAAGCAATTCTATTTTTTTTCATTTGCCTCCTTCGGAAAAAAGCCGACAGCTGAGCGGGTAAGCATTTGCCATAAATGATTTAAAAGTAAACACAGAAAAACCAAACTAAAACCTCCATTATGAAGTTTATTTTACCAGACTGCAACCACAGCAGTTGTATGCCGGCATTCATTAAATGGATGAGCCCTGGAAAAAAAGCTGCATACATTTTTCTGCTTATGCAATTGCTCTGCATTATTGCTTATTCGCAAACCAGGGTATCCGGTGTAGTGAGGGACTCAAAGGGCGAGGCCATATCCGGAGTGAGCATAAAGCTGAAGAAAGTCGCCAGCGGAACCACATCTGACCAGAACGGTCGGTATCTTATCAACGTTCCGGCAAATGCAATCCTTGTCTTCAGCAATATCGGTTACCTGCCACAGGAGACCCGCGTTTCGGGAAGAAATACAATTGATCTTGTGTTGGTGTCCACTGCCACCTCCCTGGACGAAGTGACAGTCGTGGGATATGGAACACAAAAGAAAACAAGCCTTACCAGCGCTGTCGCCGACATCAAAGGCGAGGATCTGAACAAGCGTTCGGTGGCAGACGTGCAACAAGCATTGCAGGGGTTAACTCCCGGTGTAACCGTGACAGATGGTGGAGGAGGTCCCGGCAAATCTGAAGTATCGATCCGTGTGCGTGGTATTACTACGCTTAGTGGTAATGATCCGCTGGTTATCATAGATGGCATAGAACAACCAATGAAAGACATCGACCCTGCCGACATTGAAACATTAACCGTCCTGAAAGATGCGGCATCCACTGCTATTTATGGGTCGAGGGCTGCAAATGGAGTTGTGCTCGTTACCACCAAGAGGGGTAAGGGAAATAAATTATCTGTCAACCTAAACAGCTACTTAGCACAGCAGAAGGCGATATTTCATCCGAAGCAGATTGGTATGGAAGATTACATGCACCTTCAGAACGATGCATATACCAACGCGGGCGCACCGGCTCCCTTCCCCGAAGACCTTATTCAAACCTGGGTAACCAGTACCGACAGAGTAAAATATCCCCTGGTAAATGATTGGATAAATGTGATGTTCAGCCCCGCTCCGCAACAGAATCATACACTAAGCATTTCGGGTGGTTCGGAAAAAATAAAGACAATATTATCGGTGAATCATTTCGATCAGGACGGTGTTATCCCCAACTCGCATTCGGAAAGAAATAGTGTTCGATTAAACACCGATTTTAAAGTATCCAAGAGGATTAATCTTTCGGGTGACTTTAACTACCGCATCAAGAACTACCGGTCACCCACACGTGAACAATCTGCTATCAAATACATGTGGGCCAGCTCTAATTTTGCCGTTCCACGTTATCCCGATGGCACCTATGGCATGAGCTCGGATGGAATCAGTCCGTTAGTGGAAGCGGAATTACGGGGATTGTCGCACTTCAGGGATAATTATGGCGCCGTGAACCTGAAAGGAGATATCCAGATATTGAAAGGCCTGAAATTTCTAACGCAATTCGGCCTCACATTCGGTGGTCTGAGCCAGAAGATATTTACAAATGCTTACGAGATCCGTGATTTCTACGACAAGAGTATTATCAGGCAGCAGGTGACTACCAATTCTCTTACAGAGTCCCGCGATTACACGCAGCAATCTACGCTCAATAACCTTCTTACTTATGAAACTTCCCTTGGGGAACACGCCTTCACCGCGCTTGCTGGATATTCGCAGGTAGCCTTCAAATACAACACTCTTTCTGCCACGAGAAAGGACTTCTATAATAACGAAGTGCAATCCATTTCGCAGGGTTCTCTTGGTTCAAGAGCGAACGATGGTTTCGAATCAGCATGGGGCCTTCGTTCCTACTTCGGACGGTTGAACTATAACTATGCTGAAAAATATTTTGTGGAAGTAAATGCGCGTTATGATGGTTCGTCGCGCTTTACAGGTAATAACAGGTACAGTTTCTTCCCTTCGGTTTCAGGTGCATGGAGAATTTCAAAAGAAAAATTCTGGGGCGATCTGTCGAACATAGCTGATGAATTGAAAATCCGCGGGTCATGGGGTAAGACAGGGAACCAGAGCGTTGGCTTATATTCTTACCTTGAAACCCTTGCGGCGCTCGACTATAATTTTGGGGGCGTGCCTGTTCAGGGGTTATACCAGGCTACTCTTGCCAACAAAGACCTGACATGGGAAACCACCACTCAATCAAATATTGGTGTTGATGCCTCGTTCCTCAATGGAAAGTTCGGGATTACCTTCGATTATTACCAGAAGATGACAGAAGGAATTCTTCTTTCACTGCCTATTCCCCTTACACTCGGCCTCAATGCACCACCTCAGAATGCCGGCAATGTAGAAAATAAGGGATGGGAACTGGCGATTTCACATAAATCGGCGATCAACAATTTTCATTATGGCGTCGTGTTCAATATTTCGGATGTAAAGAACAAGATCACGAATCTCGCCGGTACAGGACCATACATCAACAACGAATTCTGGGTGACTACCATTCAGAAAGAAGGCCTTCCAATAAATTCTTTTCTTGGTTACAAAACCCTTGGAATGTTCCAGACCCAGGAAGAGGTTGACAACTATCCTACGCTATTCCCGGGAACAAAACCTGGCGACCTTAAGTACATGGACGTAGATGGCGACGGAGTGCTGAATTCGTCCGACATGATACCTATCGGTTCGAACATTCCTCATTTTACTTTCGGGTTGAATATGAATTTCGACTACATGAATTTCGACATGAATTTCTTTCTTCAGGGTGTAGGAAAATCAGACGCGATGATTGGCGAATGGGCGGGCAATGTGCCATGGCAGAGCTTTGTAATGGATTTTCAGAAAGATTATTGGACTCCCGATAATACGGATGCGAAGTACCCGCGTCCTGAAGCTTTTGCCGATAAAGACTGGGTGAATGCAGATTTCTGGATCGTGAATAGTGCTTATTTAAAGTTGAAAAATATTCAGCTTGGATACACATTACCTTCCGGTCTCACACAGCGCGTGAAGATCCAGCGACTGCGCTTCTACGTTGCGGCATCGAACGTATTCACCATTTCGAAGGTAAACAAATGGGGCTTCGACCCTGAATTCAATACGAGCCTGCGTTCATATCCACAGCTTCGCTTACGCACCGTTGGCCTCAACCTTACATTCTAACCTCTAACTGTTTTGTCAAGAGAAAAAACACATTATGAAAAACATTATCAAACTATATGCAGCTCTCTTAGTCATTTCTTGCTGCAGTTGTCAGAAGGATCTGCTCAACACCATTCCTAACGACCGTATCACTTCGGAAGTATTCTGGAAAAGAGAAAAAGATGCGATGATAGCTGCGAACGCCCTGTATACCTTTCTTGATAATACGAGCCAGCTGCACAGAGATGTGTTCACGGACATCGCGCATACGAATACTCAATACGGGGACTATAAGGCTATGGAGACAGGCTCTTACAATGCACTCAGCCCTGTTGTTGAAGATGAATGGACGAACGACTACAAAGGCATACATGGCGCCAATTACTTTTTGGAGAACATCGATAAAGTGCCTGCAACTAATCCCGAGGTGATCACTCATCTTAAAGGAGAAGTGCGCGCTATCAGGGCTTATCTGTATAACAATCTGGTTTTTTTGTATGGTAGTGTGCCGCTGATCACTAAGTCGCTTACGATTGAAGAAGCTCAGAATGTTACGCAGACGTCGTCCGACGAAGTACGGGATTTTATTTACAACGAGCTTAATGCTGCTGCAGAGGATCTGCCTATTGAGGCCAGCGAACCTGGAAGGATCACCAAGGGAGCGGCCCTTGCACTGAACGCGCGTGCGATGCTCTTCGCCAAACGATACGATCAGGCAGCAGCATTGGCTAAAGCTGTAATGGATCTCGGGGTCTATAGCTTATACCCTTCTTACAAAGATTTGTTTTCTTACGTTGCGGAAAATAACAACGAGGTGATCCTCGATAAACAGTTTGTGACGAATGTGTATCCCAATGATGTTATGGAACTGTTTGCACCGTTCTCGATAATGTCGAATGGTGTTGTGATGGTGCCGTTGAAAAAAGTAGTGGATGCGTACCAGATGACGAATGGCAAGAATATAGATGAGAGCGGTAGTGGTTTCGATCCGTTCAACCCTTATGCGAATCGTGACCCGCGCTTGCAGTATTCTGTTTTTGTACCGGGCGATCAGCTGCCTACGGGAGGAACGTTTGATTCACGCCCTAACAGTGGGGCAGTCGACGCGGCCGGTTCGAATTACCAGGTATCGGTAACAGGCTTTGACGTGAAGAAGTACGTGAATGCGGAGGATGCATCGGACCTTGCGAACTGTGGAATCAATATCATTTTAATCAGGTATGCAGAAATACTGCTGACATATGCGGAAGCAAAAATAGAGCTGAACGACATTGACGCCTCTGTTTTTAGTGCCATCAACGAAGTAAGGCAACGTGCAGATGTGAACATGCCCGCAATAGCGGATCCTCAAACGCAGGATGAAATAAGGGAAACAGTTCGTCATGAGAGAATGGTAGAGCTTGCTTTTGAAGGGCAAAGGTTTTTTGATATCAGGCGCTGGGGCACTGCAATTGAGGTATTAAACCAACCAATTGAGGGCCTCACATATGACAATGGAGGAACACTTGCTACAGTCGTCCAGCCCGCTTTTGTGCGAAGTTTTCTGCAACGCGACTACCTTTGGCCGATACCGCAAAAAGAACTTGAATTGAATAAAAATCTTACTCAGAACGAGGGATGGTAAATTACAATCATCAATTAATGAAATATAATAAGATGTACAGGGAAGGAGATGGAGCAGGCGCTTTGAGCGTAGTCCGTGTAACCCTTATCGGAATTGTACTATGCGTAATGTTTTGTTATTGTAATACCGGCAATAATGAAGTAAAAAATGCAAATGGTAGAGAGTTGGATGGAATGAAGGTTCCTGATGGATTTACCATCGAACGCGTGGTTGATTCCTCAATGATAACCTACCCTATGTTCGCATCTTTCGACGGCGACGGACGACTATTTGTGTTCGAGTCGGATGGCAGCTCGCCATCGACGGAAGACATGTTGAAAAAGCCACCCTATCACATTCGTCTTCTCGAAGACAGTGATGGCGACGGAGTTTTTGATAAAAGTAAAATCTTTGCCGACTCACTTTCGTTTCCAAAGGGTGGTGTGTTTTATAAGGGCAGCCTGTACGTGACCGCATCGCCAGATCTCCTTAAACTGACCGACACCGATGGGGATGGTGTGGCAGATAAGCGCGAGGTAGTGCTCACGGGTTGGGTGTTGAGTCACAACGGTGCGTTACTTGGAGGCCCTTTCTTTGGTCCGGATGGGTGGTTGTATCTTACTGATGCGAGGAGAGGATTTGATATTACAACAAAAGAAAGTGTTAACCTGAAGGGAAACAGTGCAAGAATATGGCGATGTCATCCGGACGGTAGCGGACTGGAATCGATGTCGGGCGGAGGCTATGACAATGCAATAGAATTGGCATTCATGCCTTCGGGTGAGACGGTCGGCACGATGACCTATTTTATCGATCCACAGGGAGGAATGAGAGATGCGATCATGCATTGGGTAGAAGGCGGAGTTTATCCCAAACCGAATTCAGTTATCCAGCAGGATCATTTTAAACTTACAGGCGACCTGATGCCTGTGATGACAAAAATGGCCCGCGTGGCACCGTCAGGGTTGTTGAGATACCGCGGCACCGCGATCGGAAAAGAATATGATGGAAATTTATTCAGTGCAGAGTTTAATACCGGCCGTATCATGCGGCATCAGATTACTCCCGATGGGAGCACTTTTAAAACAAAGGACGAGCCTTTTATTACTTCATCGGTTTCAGACATTCATCCCACAGATGTTCTTCAAGATGCCGATGGCAGTATGCTCGTGCTGAATACAGGTGGATGGTTTGTAGCGGGCTGCCCGCTGTCGCGTGTTGCCAAGCTGGACGTTCGCGGAGGAATTTACCGCATTCGCAAAAACGATGCGGAGAAAATAAATGATCCCTGGGGCCATCAACTTAATTTTTCATCTCTTTCCGCAGACAAACTTGCAGAATACATAAAAGACCAGCGACTTGCTGTACGGGATAATGCCATCGAACACCTGATCGCGAAGGGTGATTCTGCGGTGCGTCAGATAAAGAGCGCAATGCTTGCATCGGACAATGAGCAGATCCGCGCCGCGGGAGTATTTGCTTTGTACAGGATCAATACTGGAAATACATTGAACGAAGCCAGAACTGCACTTGGTGATAGTAGCGAGATTGTAAGAACGGCGGCGGCGAGAGTACTTGGACTGGCCCGGGATAAGGAATCGGTTGCATTGCTCATGGATATTGTACAGAAAGACAAGCCGGCGGTTCGGCGACAGGTTGCAACCGCTTTGGGACAAATAGGCGACACGCGCGCCGTGCAGGCACTGTTAAACGCCGCAGCAGATACTGCGGATCGGGTTTTGGAGCATTCGATCATTTATGCATTGATCAGTCTGAAATCTCCCACCTTAGTTGCCGGCGCACTCACCAATGCTTCGCCAAATGTTCGAAAGGTAGCTGTTGTTGCGCTTGACCAAATGGATGGTACGCCTTTGCAAAAGCAGCAGCTTGTTCCTTTTCTTGCGAGCGACAATCCTACATTAAGAAGCACCGGCATTTGGGTGGCATCGCACCACGCCGAGTGGGCCGATATAGTTATTGGTTTTTTGAAAAACATTTTACGGGTTAAGGATCTTTCTGCTGATGATGCGGCAAAGGTTCGGGACCTGATGATTACATTCAGTGAAAATAAACAACTACAGGATTTTGTTGCCGCGCAACTTGCAGATGCTAATGCCCCTGTTTCGAGGAAAGCACTGTTGATGGATGTGATCAGTCATTCTGCGGTAAAGGAATTGCCTCCAGTGTGGCTACAGCAAACGGGTAGACTTCTGCAGTCGAATGATCCGGCGATCCGTTCACTTGTGCTCGGATTGATCGAGTCAAGAGGTATCAAATCACTGAATCCTCAGTTGAATGCAATAGTCCACAATCGACAAACGCCTGCCGACTTCAGATTAAAAGCGCTGAACTCACGCTTGCTCGCAGATCCAACTTTATCTGATGATGAATTCAAGATGCTGCTTCAATATCTGGGTAAGAATAATGAGTCGCCTGAAAGGCAACTCGCGGCGCGTGTTTTTGCTCCTGCGAAGCTCTCCAATGATCAGCTTGTTACGCTGGCGAATGAAGAGGTGGCGAAGACAGATGTGTTTTTATTATCAAGTTTAATTGCCCCTTTCGGTGGTAACAGCAATCCTGCCGTTGGTACTGCATTGGTTAATGCACTGAAAACGTCATCCGACAGGCTGGAGAATATTTCGGAGCCCGACCTCGACAAATTATTCAGTGGATACCCCGAGCCGGTGAAAACATCCGCTGAACCGCTTGTGGCAAGCCTTAGAAAAAAGAATGAAGCACGGTTGTCGGAATTAAAATCAGTGGATGCGCAATTAAAAAGAGGAGACGTGGGTCAGGGGCGACAGCTTTTCTTTGGTAAAGCGATCTGCTCTACCTGTCATGCGGTACAGGGACAGGGTGCCGATTTTGCGCCCGATCTGACAAACATAGGCGAGATCAGGTCGCGGCATGATATACTTGAAGCCATTTTGTATCCAAGCGCCAGCTTCGCCAGGGAGCATGAAACTTCGAAAATAGTAACTACCTCTACCACGTATACTTGTATTGTCAAAGAGCAGCTGACGGATGCGATCATCATCGAAACGGGGCCCGGACAACGCGTACGTGTTCAACGGTCCGAAATAAAAGAGATCGAGCCTCAGAATTTTTCGATGATGCCACCGGGCCTCAACAAGCAACTCACCAACGATGAGCTCTCAGATCTGATGGCCTATCTTACCTCACTTCCAGATGGAATGGGCGGTCATGGCAATGAACATCATTGATACAAACCTTAAAACGAAAAGGCGTTATGACAAAAGCGGTTATATTTTTCTTGATGGTTTCGCCTGCGATGATGATCATGCAAGCATGCCACCCGGCGAAATCCTCCCAACATTCTGTTGCGAAATCACAGGGTAAGACAATTCAGCTTTTCAATGGGAAAAACCTGGACGGATGGTACCCATTCATCCAGCACAGGGGAAAGAATAGTGATGTAAAGAAAGTATTTACCGTTCAGGATGGTGTGATTCACATTTCAGGTGAGGAATACGGCAGCATCGTCACAAATGAGGAGTACAGCAATTACAAGCTTGTGGTTGAATTTAAGTGGGGAACACAGTGCTATGAACCCAGGAAAGAGAATGCACGCGATAATGGCGTGTTGATACATTCCTCAGGTGAGGACGGAGGGTATTCGGGAATCTGGATGCATTCGATCGAATGCCAGATCATAGAAGGCGGCACGGGCGATTTCCTAGTTGTGGGAGATGGCAGCGATAAATTTTCGCTCTCCAGCAAGGTGGCACCGCAAAAACAAAAAAACACTTACATCTTCCAGCCCGGCGGTGACACTGTTACGATTCACGGCGGACGTATCAACTGGTACGGCAGAGATCCGGAGTGGAAGGACGTTAAAGGATTTCGTGGTCACCAGGACATTGAAAAACCGACGGGTGAATGGAATACAATGGAATGCATCGCAGAAGGAAATAAAGTTACAATAAAGCTGAACGGCGTGTTGGTCAACCAGGCTTTCGATGTCGTTCCTTCCAGAGGGCGAATTCAGATCCAGTCAGAAGGCGCTGAAATGTTTGTACGGAAGGCTGAACTTCAGCCACTTTAATCGCACAAATATTCTTAAACTACCATAAGCCCCGGTACTTCGTTCACAACACCGGCCTCCACTTTCTTTATTTAAAGAACAGCGCGCATATACAGTCATACGCCCCACTGTTACTATCATATACATTTATGATACTTTTTTATATATATGCCCGGAATTTCGGTCGCAATGCTTAAATTCATTTAAATCACATTATCTTTTTTGAAGATGAAAGCCGTAGAATACCGTTTACCGAAGGAATTTGATAAATCGTTTATTGTTTTCAGGGAAAAGGGCAAATTCTTTCCATGTCCATGGCACTATCATCCCGAATACGAATTGGTGCTGGTAACAAAAAGCACTGGCGTGCGTATGGTGGGTGACAATGTGGGTTATTTTGATGAAGGAGACCTTGTTTTTCTGGGACCGGTATTGCCCCACCTCTGGATCAACGATCCTGAATACATTAATGGACAGGCTGAGACAGAGGCCGAAGCAATCGTGATACATTTTGTGGATAATTTTCTTGGAGAGAATTTTTTCGATTTGCCCGAAATGAAACCGTTGAAAAACTTTTTCACGCTTTCGAAACACGGCATGGTGATAAAAGGAATTGCGAGGGAAAAGATAAATAGCCTTATGAAGAAGATGCTGTACATGAATGGCATCCAACGTCTCGCCGCACTATTCACCATTTTTGATGTTATGTGCGACAGCAATGAATATGAGTTGCTGGCAAGTCCGGGTTATGTAAAACACAGCCAGCTTGACTGTACCGACAGATTCAGCAAGGTAACGGCCTACATCATGCGCAATTTCGACGAAGATATTTCTCTTAAAGAAATTGCATCCATCGCGAACATGGCCGTGAGCACATTCTGTAATTTTTTCAAGGAACATTACCGCGTTACTTTTGTAGAATACCTGACAAATGTACGTGTGGGACACGCGTGCAAATTTTTAAGCGAGCGCGATGACAATGTGGTTGACATCTCTTACATGTGCGGCTTTAACAACCTGGCTAATTTCAACCGGCAGTTTAAGAAAATAAAGAAAATGACTCCAAGTGAATATCGTCGGCGACTGAATATGAATGTCCTTGTATCAGAATAAAGTGTCTGGACAAAATGAATTCCCATTACCCATGCTCCTGAATCCCCAATTGGGGAGTGTTCGGTTGGTTATTTTCGTCATAACCGGGATTTACAATCCGATAAGGGTGATAGAAATCGGATTTCTAATTACGTGATTGCTCCGTCGACTTACTCAGCGATAGTTGTTCAGATAATTAACACTCCAGAGCCGTACGTTGTAATACTGACCCCAAGTAGTATGATCGTACGGCTTTCATTTTTTTTGACCTCATTAATGTTGGGGCCTTCTCGCTGTTAAATCGACCCGCAATCCTTCGTCCATCCCCCTTCATCTTTTGTCCGTGTATCTTGCGTTATTGTCGCGGCTTTGCTACCAAATCAATCACTGGTATATTCAGCAATTGATATTTCCAATAGCCCAAAAACAGAAATAGCCTGCAAATCAATAATTTACAGGCTATTTGAAAATCAAAAGAAAGTTACTGGCTGTAGAGGGAGGACTCGAACCTCCACGAGGCGGTTAGCTATAGCACAATGTTTTGTGGTGGTCAACCCCAGTCGCCCTGATTGCTCAAAACGGCATTATGCTACGTTTATCCCGTGATCCCCACCCCCGAGACAAGAGGGCATGTCTGCCAAGATTCCATCACTCCACAATCTTGAATAATCTCGTTGAAAGAACTTTACTGACACAAAACTAAAGAAATCGCGCTATTGTTTGAAATATTTAAAGAAATATTTTGAAACTTTCGAAAATATTCAAATATTTGTGGTCTCCTATTAATGATTTCAAAAATCTACTATTGAAAATGGGGCAGAAATTGAATCTTGATAAACTCGATCTCCAGATCATTCACGAGATGATGGACAACGCCGAAATTTCCTATGCCGACCTGGGTAAAAAACTTTTTGTTTCGGGCGGCACTATCCATGTCCGGATCAAAAAACTCCAGGAAGCAGGCATAGTAAAAGGTACCAGACTGAACGTGATCTGAAGCAACTTGGCTATGATGTTATCGCCTTTATCGGCATCTACCTTGAAAAAAGTTCGCTTTATGATTCTGTAGCCAAGGAACTGCACAAGATCCCGGAAATTATCACGTCTCAACTATACCACCGGCAACTACAGCATGTTTGCCGAAATCGTCTGCAAAGACATAAATCAACTCCGCGTCCGTGCTCCACGATGAATTGCAAAAGATCAAAGGAATCGAAAGAACCGAAACCTTCATCTCACTGGAAGAAAGTTTTATGCGGAACGCACAGGTGTACAAGCCCTGATGAAAACCCGAAACCGGCGAAGAGAATTTGACGTCGTGCCTCGCAGCCCTGTTTAACCACAGACAGGCTGATGGCATCACTTAGCAAAGAAAGAACTCCGGATCGTTACGAGCCTGGCCCTACCGTACCCTAAGTTTTCACATCCAGCGCATCCCTCAAACCGTTGCCCAGCATATTAAAAGCCAGCACCAGTATCATAATGGCAAAACCCGGCGCCAAGGCCAGCATGGGGTTGTGGGTAATAATGAAATTGTAATTCTCCTTGATCATCAATCCCCAGCTGGGTTGCGGCGGCTGCACACCAACACCTAAAAAACTCAGTCCCGCTTCGATTACGATCGCCGATGCAAAATTGGATGCCGCGATTACGATCACCGGTCCCATCACATTGGGAAGGATATGCCTGCCAATAATTCGCACCGGAGAATAATCCAAGTACCCTGCGCGGCATCGACGTATTCCAGTTCTCTGATGGCCATTACCTGCCCCCTGATCAGCCTGGCCACATTCACCCATGTGGTTAAGCCGATGGCAATAAATACCTGCCAGAATCCCTTGCCCAGAACAAGGGTAATCGCAAAGACCAGCAACAACGTAGGGATGCTCCAGACCACATTGATGAACCACATGATCACTGCATCGACCCTGCCAAGAAAATAACCCGCCAGCGCACCGAGCAACACGCCAATTAGTACGGAAAGGATCACCGTCACCAGTCCCACGCCCAGGCTCACTCTAACGCCCACCAGCAAGCGACTGAGGATGTCGCGTCCATACTTGTCGGTGCCCAGGTAAAACTTTTTAATTACCACGGGAGGATCGCCCACGATGTTTCGGGGAACGGCCATTCTCTCGCTTACTCCTTCATCGATGAATTTCTCGGCTATGACACTGTCTTCAATAAAATGACACGCGTTCACCGGGATATAATCATAACGGTCCGGCAGACCATAAACCACACGTTGAAGGAGTGAAACGTAAGCCGGCTGCTCTTCTTTTACCAATCTTAAGAATTGTTGCGAGGTGCCGGGCTTCAGACCGCCGATCTCCACCACCATGCGGTTTGCATCGGGAGAACTATCGGGACTGATGAAATAAGCAAAGACGGCAATCAGTACGCATAGGATGATGATCACCATACCACAGAGTGCGCTCTTGTTTCTGAACAATCTCCTCCATGTATTTCGCTGATTGGAACCCAGGATCATGACTGAAATTACATTATTTATCATGGGCTTTGCTGCCCACATTCACGACCCTTCTCGACTTCCACCTGTATGAGCCAAACCTTCCCAGCCATCCTGCGATGATTGTGTAAAGAATATGCAGGGGCTGAAGAAAAACGAAATACCACATCAGTCTTTGCTGACCAAAGAAGAGCGCCACGGTGTTGACAAAGGGAAATTCAAGAATGATCTTCCCCGCCAGCAACAGTAAAAGAAATGGCAGCCATTGCCTGTCGATTGTTGATGCGACAGCCAGCACCAGGAAGCCAAGATTAGCGAGGTAGGTGACCAGCAGAATGAAAAACAATTTGTTGTCCTTATAATGAACCGCCTTGCTCGCCCAGCGGATACGCTGATTGAAGAAATCACCCCAGGTTTTTTCTGTTGGTGTTTCCACGGTCGCGAGCGACGATTTCAAATAACGCACACCAGAGGGATAAATGCTGAATACTTTTTGCATCAGGAAGACATCGTCCCCGGAAGGCAACTGGTCAACGCCCTCGAATCCGCCCACTTCCAGAAAGGCCTCGCGGGTATAAGCAAGATTGGCGCCATTGCATAGTGCATGCATGCCCTTGCTCACCGCGGCCCCCGTAATTCCCTGCAGGGTGATAAAATCCAGTGTTTGAAAGACGCCCAATAATGACGCTCGCGCTTTCATCTTCACGGGCGCCGCGATAAACTTCCCCTCAGTGGCGTGGTAACAGGCTGCGATGGTGCTGACCCAGGTTTGGGGTTGAACACTGTCCGCATCCGTTGTGATGATCAACTCACCCGAAGCGGCCTGTATCCCGGCTTCGATTGCTTTCTTTTTCGATTCAAGACCTTCCGGCAGGTGAAGGACCAGCAAATTCTCGTGCTGGTGTGAAAATGTTTCGAGTAGATCGCTGCTCCGGTCAGTAGAATGGTCGTCGATGAAGATCAGCTGAAGATGCGTTTTTGGATAATCCTGTGCGGCGAGAGCGCTGAAAATATCGGGCAAAGTTTCCTCTTCGTTTCTCACCGCGATCAGCACCGAGACCCTAACCAGGGGTGAACTTCCCCGGGTAGCCGGATACTCCAAAACCGGGATGGAATTCCATGCCCTGCGATAGGCGTCGATCTGAATTCCATAAGCGATCATCAGCACAAAACACAGGAGAATAACGATGGTCATGATCGCTTGATTTATTCACAGATCGGGGGCGGCAATGGCTTGGAAAGTACAGATATTATTACTAAGTTTATATAGTTGTATAAACAACTATATGCCAAACAACCAATTTAAGAAGGGCGAACTCTATAGTTTTATTACGGGCAAGGCATCGATAGCGATTGCCAGGCGGCTGCAGAAGAAATTCAACACGGCCTCGCTCAACCTGACCATAGAACAATGGAGTGTACTCTATCAGCTTTGGAAGCAGGATGGAAGCAGTCAGCAGGACCTTTGCAAGCGGACCTTCCGCGACAAACCCAGTATTACGCGACTGGTTGACAACCTCGAAAAAGTGACAGCTCGTAAAAAGAGTGCCTTCGGAGGCGGACCGTAGGATCAACCTGGTCTACCTCACAAAACAGGGACTTAAACTGGAAGAGCAGGCGATGGAACTCGCGGAGGAAACACTGAACGAAGCCCTTAGCGGCATATCACCTGAACACATAAACCTCTGCAAGGAAATCCTGCAGCGGGTATACGATAACCTTAAATAAATATATGATGAGCACTGCCGCGGAAAAAACAATAATAAAAGGAGGAGAATGGCTGGTACGTGAATCAACAGCCTCCGACACTTTCATTCCCGAAGAATACAATGAAGAGCAACAGATGGTCAAGGACATGTGTGCTGACTTCCTTGACACCGAAGTGTTGCCCATAGTCGACCGGATCGACAAACTGGAAGCCGGACTGATGCCATCGCTCATTGACAAAGCGGGAGCGCAGGGATTGCTCGGCGTATCGATCCCCGACACTATGGTGGCCTGGGTAAGGATTTCATTACGTCTACGCTGGTGAACGAAGGCCTTGGTGGTGGGTTTTCTTTTTCTGTTGCCGTTTCAGCCCATACGGGCATCGGAACCCTACCGATACTTTATTTTGGAACCGATGCGCAGAAAGAAAAATATATTCCGAAACTGACCACCGGTGAATGGAAGGGAGCTTATGGTCTCACCGAACCCAACAGCGGAAGTGATGCGCTGGGTGCGAAAACAACGGCCACGCTCAGCCAGGATGGAAAATATTATCTCCTCAATGGGCAGAAATGCTGGATCACCAATGGCGGCTTCGCTGATGTGTATACTGTCTTTGCAAAAATTGACGGCAACCAGTTCACCGCCTTTATTGTTGAAAGAGGTTTTGAAGGATTTACGCAGGGCCCCGAAGAACACAAGATGGGTATCAAGGGGTCATCCACTGTTCAATTATATTTCCAGGACTGCAAAGTACCGGTGGAAAATTTATTGGGTGAGATGGGCAAGGGTCATGTGATCGCATTTAACATCCTGAATATCGGCCGGCTGAAACTATGCGCCGCCGCCCTGGGTGGCGCCAAACGATCAGCAACTGTTTCCGTTGAATACGCGAATACAAGGGAACAGTTTAAGACCCCTATTGCCAATTTCGGTGCCATCAAAGTCAAGCTCGCCGAAATGGCCATACAGATATGGGTATGCGAAAGCGCTCTTTACCGGACCGCCAAATGGATCGATGATAAGGAACACGAACTGCTCGAGGCAGGCAAACCCTTCAACGAGGCCTTACTTGGTGCGGCCGAAGAATATGCCATCGAATGCGCCATTCTGAAAGTGTATGGAAGTGAAGTGCTGGACTTTGTGGTCGATGAAGGCGTGCAGATCCATGGCGGCAACGGGTTCAGTGACGAATACCTGATCTCCAAGGCTTATCGCGACAGCCGGATCAACCGGATTTTTGAAGGAACCAACGAGATCAACCGCCTGCTGACAGTGGACATGGTATTGAAAAGAGCGATGAAAGGCAGGCTAGATCTCATGGGCCCCGCTATGGCTGTGTCAAAAGAACTGATGAGTATTCCGGATAACTCTGGCGATGAAGATGAAATGTTTGCGGCCGAAAAAAAATCAGTACTTAATTTTAAAAAAGCGATACTGTTGACAGCAGGGGCGGCTGTTCAAAAACTGATGATGAAGCTCGAGAATGAACAGGAGATCCTGATGCACGTGGCCGACATGACCATCAAGGCCTTTGTTGCGGAAAGCGCCTTGCTGCGGGTAATGAGCCTTGCTGAAAAACGGGGAGAGCAGGCCATTGGTTTTGAAGTCGACGTCCTTAGGGTCTATCTTTATGATGTTGCCGATGGAATTGCAAAGGATGGAAAGGATGCCGTCAATTCCTTCATGGAAGGCGATGAGCAGAGGATGCTTATGACCGGCCTGAAACGGTTCACAAAAACAAGCCCTTTCAATGTGAAGGAGGCAAGAAGAAGGATCGCTGCAAAAATTATTTCGGAAGGAAAGTATAATTTATAAATTTTTAAATCGTCCATTATTCATGAGTCAGTCATCCCGCCGATCATTTATCGCAACGTCTGGTAAGGTTGCACTTGCAGGTAGTTCCGGTATATTTGCAGCAAACAATATCAACGATATGGGTGCAGGCAGTTTTTTCATACATCATGTATTTTTCTGGCTTAAAAATCCGTCCAGCGCGGAAGACAAGGCTAAGCTGGTCGAGGGGCTTAAAAAATTATCCAAAGTAAAAACCATCAAATCATTTCATATCGGCCAACATGCCGGCACCACCCGTCCGGTAATCGAAAAGTCTTATGCCATTTCATGGATGCTCACTTTTGATTCCCTGGAAACCGAAGAAGAATACCAGAAGGATCCCATTCACCTGAATTTTATCAAAGAGAACGAAGCTCTCTGGGAAAAAGTGGTTGTCTACGACACTGTTCCTGTCGCTTAGGGTCAGAGTTTTTTTTCGGTCAGAAACCGCCAATACCTTTTCGGCATGTGCTGAATATGGAGTTTCATATTTTTCCTGGCGGCAATATTTACGCTACTGTAATATTGCTGCCATAACTTTTGATACAATTCTTCTTTTTCATCACTGATGACCTTGATATTTTCTACCCCTGCTTCTGCGAAGGAGAGGGTCACCGTTGACACTTCTTTGCCATCATAGTAAAGTCCATATTTGCGGTGCAGGTCGTAGATCATCCATGACTGATCGGCATAACGGTCAGTAAAGTGTTTTCGGATCAGTGGAAGCACATCAAAATCCGGATCGATCACAGCGTAATACAGCTGGTCGCGGGTAAGCTGAAAACGGATGAAGGCCTCCATCCTGTGCTTTTCGCGATGAACTTTTTTTGCTGTCTGTATCACCGTGAGCACTGCTGGATTACTGTAGTCTGTTTCCATCACCTTCTGACTAGAGAATGCATAGCGGACAAACGCCAGGAGGTGGAGGTCGATTTCTCTGCTCTCGGAAAGAAAGGCCTGGTAAAGTTTAGAAAGGGTGTGATTCGAAACACGTTGCTGCAAACCCTTCCACACACGCATACACTTCTTCTCCTCATTAATGGATTTGTGAACCGTGCCGAAAACCGGTTCCTGGTAATTGGGATCGCGGGAAAATTTTACGTCAGTGAATTTGTATTCATACACGTCAAAGACCGCGCTGAGAAAACCTTCAAAGCTGCCGTCATACACCACGAGTACCATCTCAGAATATTTTTATTTGGGGCGAGAAGTTGGGCGCGTACTTGCTTTTGCCGATCGCCAGTATCTGTTCCCTGATGCGTGAAGGACTGAAGTCCAGAAAATCATTTTCCCCGCCACCACAACTGATAAAATACCTGGCCCGGCTCACCGCGATGCCAATTTTTTTCAGGTGGGTCCAGTCAAGCCGGCAAAACTTTCTCGCCTCCCTTATCTTTTTTGCGGACTCGATCCCGATACCCGGCACACGTATGATCATGTGAAAGTCGGCCTTGTTTATATCCAATGGGAAGATGTCAATATTTCTCAGGGCCCAGCCGAGTTTTGGATCGATGTCCATGTCGAGCAAGGGATGCTCGGGACTAACAATCTCGTTCACCCGAAAATGATAATTGCGCATCAGCCAGTCGGCCTGGTACAACCTGTTCTCCCTGACGATGGGCACGGGAGTGCCGAAGGCTGGAAGCCTGTTATCGTTACTAACCGGAACATAACCTGAATAATAAACCCTTCGCAACTGGAATTTCTGGTAGAAACGGTCGGCGATAGCCAGGATCTGGAAGTCCGTTTCCGGTGTGGCGCCGATTACCATCTGGGTGCTTTGACCTGCCGGAGCAAAAACGGGACTGTGTTTGAATTTAGTTTGCTCTTCCTGGTGTGAGAGAATCGAAGAAGCCAGGAACTTCATCGGCCTGATCATATCTTCCCTTTTCTTGTCGGGTGCAAGCAGGCGAAGACTTTGCTCTGTGGGCATTTCAACATTCACGCTCAGTCTGTCGGCGTACAATCCTGCTTGGTTAACCAGTTCGTCGCTGGCGCCGGGAATGGTTTTGAGGTGGATATATCCATTGAATTTGTGTTCGGTCCGGAGCTTTTTGGCCACGCGTACCAAACGCTCCATGGTATAATCGGCATTTGAAAAAATTCCCGAGCTTAGGAAGAGGCCTTCAATATAATTTCTCCTGTAAAAATTTATTGTGAGGTCGACCACCTCCTGCACGGTAAAGGCAGCCCTTTTGATGTCATTGCTTTTTCTGCTGACGCAATATGCGCAGTCGTAAATGCAATGATTGGTCAGCAGTATCTTCAGAAGGGAAACGCATCGGCCATCTTCGGTGTAGGCGTGGCAAATCCCTGGACCTGTAGTACCCAGTCCTTTATTGTTGTTTTTCCTTGAACTCCCACTGGAGGCGCAGGACACATCATATTTCGCGGCGTCGGCCAGAATCCCGAGCTTTTGCATCAACCTCTCTTCGTTAGCCATCTTCAAATCTACTAATATGTTTAGCAATTATTTGCTAATTTCATGAGTAATTCGTCTTTGTTTAAGCATTAAAATCACTCACAGAAATTAGTTAAACAAGACCGTGGTCAGGTTGTTCTGAGCTTTATATTCAGGAGCGATGGCAAAACAAACACGAAAAAAACCTGGTTCTTCGACTGCGCGAAAAAAGAAGGGTACGGCAGTCAAATCAAAGACCATAAAAAAGTCGGCGGCCAAAAAGAAAACGGCACCGAAGAAAAAGCTACCTGGTAAAAAAAGTGGCAGAAAGTCGACTGCAAAAAAGGAAGCGATACCAAAAAAGAAACTCGCCACCAAACGCAAAAACAAACTGGGAGTGACCAATTCGTTGGTGAACAACATTAACGCCAGGAAGAAAAAGAAGAAATCGAGACCGAGGAAGAAATCCACCATAACCAGGAAAGCATATCGCGGGTTGAAGAACAATTGGGGTAGGTGACCAGACCAACCTAATCCAATATCGGGAGCAGAATTTTAACATTTTAATGAATTCCATAGGCTTTCCTGCTCTCGTTATGAATTATGCGAAAGGATAAGTAAATTTGTAGAATGAGCGAAGTTTTGCAAACCCCGCTTCCTCCACTCACCGCGAAGGATTTTGCCACCGACCAGGAAGTCCGCTGGTGCCCCGGATGTGGCGACTATTCGATTCTTGCCCAGGTTCAGAAAATTATGCCGGGACTTGGCATTCCCAGCGAGAATATCGTGATCATCTCGGGCATTGGCTGCAGCAGCCGCTTCCCTTATTACATGAACACCTATGGCATGCACTCCATTCATGGACGAGCTACGGCCATTGCCTCGGGCTTGAAGGCAACCCGCCCTGAACTTAGTGTCTGGGTGGTCACCGGCGATGGCGACGGCCTCAGCATCGGCGGCAACCACACCATTCATCTTGTTGCGAAGAAATTTCGATATCAACATCCTGCTTTTCAATAACCAGATCTACGGGCTTACCAAGGGACAATATTCTCCCACTTCGGAATCCAAGAAAGGTAACCAAGTCAACCCCTTACGGAAGCCTTGACCATCCCTTTAATCCGCTTGCGCTGGCCATGGGCGCTGATGCCACTTTTATCGCGCGCAGCATGGACCGCGACCCCAAACACCTGCAGCAAGCTCTGATAAGAACACAACCAGCACAAGGGCGCTCGTTCCTGGAGATCTACCAGAACTGCAATATTTTCAACGACGGCGCTTTTGAGATTTTTACGGAAAAATCTAGCAAAGCCGACGAAACGCTGTTCCTCGAACAGGGCAAGCCACTGATCTTTGGTGCCGCAGCAGAATAAAGGCATCCGGCTTGATGGCTTCAAACCGGTGGTGGTTGAAATCGGCAATGGATGTTCGGCGGATGACCTCTGGGTGCATGATGAAAATGATTTTTACAAAGCCCAGATATTGGTCAGAATGTTCGATGATCCACGGATCGAAGGCCATCTTCCACGGCCTTTCGGTGTGTTTTACGAAACCGAACGTTGACTTACGAAGACCTGATGTACACTTCAGATCGAAGAAGTGATCGCGCAGCAAAGGCAAGGGTGATCTCGATAAACTGCTCAGAGGTAACGAAACCTGGACCATTTATTAACTTCTAACATACGCCGTTCCGAATCGTCAAATTCTCGCAGGGAACGCTTCCGGAGCTATCCCTTCTCAGCCAGGCAAAAAAATGCCAGCGATGAAAATCGCCGGCCTGTGCTTACCTCTGAAACCACAAAAAGAAAGTAGTTAATGTAGGTAGATATAGTTATGCTTCCTGGTAATTAGTTGACTAAGATAAGGTGGATATTATGACCTAAACGGTGCGGCCCGGGGTTTGACATGGGGTGGATTGGGGATTGGCTTGGCGAAAAATCGGTATTCGTTGGATAATCCCGATGACGAGGCTAAAAGTAAAGACGTTTGGAAATTAATCAACAAATAAAAAAATAATTTTCAGTTTATTGACTTGCCACATCATCCATGTAATCAATTAGATCTCAGCACGGCGAGCTCTTTCTCCGCGGCTTTGAATATCTTTTCCTGTTTGTAATCATACCACCACTTGGGGCAGCATTTTTTTCATCAGTGTGTCGATATGCCGCATGCCCACAAGGTTCCAGGCGCCTTTCGCAATCCCGGGAATATTTCTCTGAACAGCACGCAGGCTCATGGCAAAGCC
Organism: uncultured Chitinophagaceae bacterium; assembly: GCA_963808065.1. Classification (GTDB taxonomy): domain Bacteria; phylum Bacteroidota; class Bacteroidia; order Chitinophagales; family Chitinophagaceae; genus Flavitalea. The sequence continues at coordinate 137,589 of CAWEEK010000001.1, read as the reverse complement.
ACTGTCGATGTATTCCATGTGATGCCAGTATCCTGCCGGCATAAACAGCGTGTCGCCATGCTCCAGCGTTATCTCGTATCCGTTAGCCAGTTTCAGGGCCGGGAATTTCTCATAATCGGGCTTTCCATTGCCGGAGTCATAATGACTGAAATCCGCCAGGCTTAACACTTCGAAAGGCTTCCGGTAGAGCTTACGTTGTTCTTCATAGGGAAACAACAGCACTTTTTTCCGGCCGACAAACTGGGTATGCAGAATATGTGAAATGTCGATGTCGAAATGCATGTGTGTTATGCTGGTGGATCCGCCCACAAAAAGCATGGGAACACGTTTGACAAATCCTTTCATCAGGTTATCCGGCCAGGTAAAATCTCTGCTGAGTTGCGGGGCGTGATTGAATATATTAAAAAGGAATATGCGCCATTCCGCGGGACCCTTGCAACACCATGTCGATATATTCGCCAAACCTGATGTAGTCGTCGGCCTTGTTCACCGGAGTATAGGCATCACTTTTGATGTTGTTATAAATGCCGACTTCCTTGTCCCCAACCACCTCTTTGAAATAATCCCAGGTCCACTTATTATATGCCGGCCATTACTTTGCAAGGTCAGTCAGCACAATCGGTATACCCGGTTTGTAATATTGTTCTTTAAAATCCTCGTCACTGATCTATCCTATTTTCTCAATAGGTTGTAAACGCATCTTCAAAAATTTGCACAAAGTTAATATTAAATTAGCGCATATGTATTTACACATTCATCCTCAGAATCCCCAGCAGCGCAATATCAAAACGGTCACCGACATCCTTCTTGAAGGCGGCGTGATCATCTATCCAACGGATACAATCTATGGCCTTGGGTGCGACATTCATCAACCGAAGGCAGTGCAACGTATCTGCAGGATCAAAAACATCGATCCGGCGAAAGCAATGCTTTCATTTGTTTGCTATGATCTAAGCGACATGAGCAAGTACATCAAAACGATACCTACCTCTTTATACCGGATGCTCAAACATTATCTGCCGGGTCCATACACCTTTATACTTCCCGCAAGCAAGGAAGTGCCCAAACTCCTGAAAAGTAAAAAGAATACGGTGGGTCTTAGGATCCCTGACAATCTTATCGCACGGACTATTGTAAGGGAGCTCGGTCATCCCATACTCAGCGCCTCTCTACCCGGAGAGATGGTTGAGGAGTACACCGACCCGGAATTGATGAATGACAAATTTGGCAAACAGGTAGACGCGATCCTGGACGGCGGCATCGGGGGCATGGTGCCTTCAACCATTATCGACTGTACGCAGGACGAGCCCGTCCTGATCAGGCAGGGGGCAGGAAAATGGGAACCGGCCATGGCCCAACAATAAGATAATGACCCTGATTCAATAACTTGCCGAACAAAATTTTCGGATGTCATCCAGTTCGGCCAGCCTCTTCGACAAGTACTTCCCTGAGAACTTTACCCTTGAAACACCAAGAGTTACCCTCAGAGCCATGCAGCCCGGGGATATCGAAACATTCATCCCTCTTTGCCATGACCCGGAGACGTGGAAATATTTCACCAAAGACCTTAGTAAGGAGGAAGAGCTGAAAAGCTGGGTGGAGGCTGCATTGGAGGAAAAAGCAGAAAAAAGAAGAATGCCTTTTGTGATCACGGACAAGGACACAAAGGAGATCTGCGGAAGTTCGAGCTATGGCAATATTTCCTTCTATGATAAGAGGCTGGAAATCGGCTGGAGCTGGCTTGCCCCTTCCTACATTGGGATGGGCGTAAACAAACAGGCCAAATTTGCTTTGCTGAGTTATGCTTTCGAAGTCATGAAAATGGAAAGGGTGGAAGCGAAGACTGATGTGTTGAATGAGCGATCGAAAGCAGCCCTGCTCAAGATCGGCATGATCCCGGAAGGCGTGCTGAGGAGTCACATGCTGATGCATTCGGACCGGCGAAGAGACAGTTTGTATTTCAGTCTGCTGAGATCTGAATGGCAGGAAAGAAAAAAAAGTTTTTTCGCGGAACTGGTTTGACGGCTTCCATTTTTGATTTTCCAGGGTGTCAAATCACAGCGTCTTAAAAAATGTGGATATCCTGCAATGGAAAGATGACAGCAGTCTACTTACTTTTGAAAAAAACGAGGAGTGCTGAAGTCGAGTTATCAGGACAAGAAAGTAGAGGCAGGTTGCGATGAAGCCGGGAGAGGCTGCCTGGCTGGTCCCGTGTTCGCCGCCGCCGTCATTCTTCCACCTGGCTTTTTCCATCCACTGCTCAACGACTCTAAACAGGTACCCGAGCCGATTCGCAATGAATTACGCAGCTACATCGAATATCACGCGATCTGTTACAGCGTCGCCAGGGTGGATCACGACGAGATCGACAAGATCAACATCCTCAGGGCTTCTTTCAAGGCCATGCATCTCGCGCTGGACTTGCTAAAGCAACGCCCCAAACTACTCCTGATCGATGGTAACCGCTTTGTCAAATACCGCAGAACTCCCCACCAGTGTGTAATCAAAGGCGATGGTGAGTACGCATCCATCGCTGCCGCCAGCATTCTTGCCAAAACTTATCGCGATTCCTACATGCGCGACCTTCATAACCATTTCCCAAATTATAAGTGGAACACCAATAAGGGCTATGGCACGGGAGAGCACCGCCAGGCAATAGCCACACATGGCCCTTCACCATATCACCGCAGAAGTTTTAACTGGGGACTGGAAGATCTTACGGCCCCGCTTGAAGAACTCCAGGATTCCTGATCCCTCCTTTCAATACCTTTGCAACCGTCATGAAAAAATTCAATGATGGCTCGCGTGCTGTTGCAATCTGGATAGGATTGGGTGTGATCATGCTAATAATTCAGGTGATACTCGGGGGTGTTACCAGGCTAACCGGCTCCGGATTGTCCATCACCGAATGGAACGTGGTCACGGGCACCCTCCCTCCGCTCTCCGAACGTCAATGGTTAGCCGAATTTGACAAATACCGTCAGACGCCACAGTTTCAGCTGCTCAACATGGACTTCCGGGTCGAAGACTTTAAGTTCATCTTCTTCTGGGAATGGCTGCACCGTTTCTGGGCACGACTCATCGGCGTTGTGTTTATTGTCGGCTTTGTTTACCTGATTGCCAGACGTTACCTGAAGAAAGAAATGGTCAGGCCCCTGCTGATCCTTTTCCTTTTAGGCGCATTACAGGGAGCAGTGGGTTGGATCATGGTGGCCAGTGGGCTGACGGGTGATGCAGTGTATGTTAAACCGACAAGACTAGCCCTCCATTTTATTTTTGCCATGGGCCTGATAGCTTATGCATTCTGGTTCCTGCTCGACCTGTGGATCCCCGCGGCGGAAAGGTTAAGGCGGCCGGAAACCGCCCGGTTCGCAGTAATATTGGTAGCACTGACCAGCATTCAGCTTGTTTTCGGGGCGCTGATGGCTGGTCATAAAGCAGCGACCGCAGCCCCAACCTGGCCCGACATCAACGGTAATTTTATTCCTACCGGAATGTTTCAACATTCCCCCTTGATCCTTAACCTGATCGACAACAAGATTACCATTCATTTTATCCACCGCTCACTCGCCTATCTTCTGATCGTACTGATCTGCTGGTTATCCTGGAACCTGACCCGGAATCGCAAGGTCCCAACCTCGATCCGACGCTACCGCATGCTGCCATTCATTCTCGTGCTTCTCCAGGCCGTTCTCGGGATTACATCACTGTCTTTCAGCAGATCCATAGTGCCGGGAAAGTGGGGCAGTTTCGAATGGTTCGCGCAACTGCACCAAGTGACGGGAATGCTTCTGGTACTGAGTTTGATCACGGTAGTTTACCTGTTCACGGGCGGTAAAAAACCAGGGGGCCTAAGGCCGAATTGATCTGAGTCAGGGGATTTACAGTTCAATATTCCCAGGATGGGTAAAGTTTAACATTACCATTCATAACAATAGTTCCGACCACTATGTATTCGCATAGGAATTGTTTATTTTGAGAGAGCCTGCTCCCATGAAATCATTTTTAATAGGATTATATCATTCATTCCCGGTTCAGCTGGTCCTTCTACACTTTAAAAGGTTCCAGGTACTGCTATTATTCTGGTTCCTGCTATTTGCCACCGTAGCCGGAACCTTCATGAACAGTTATGGTGCCGACTCGTTGTTCCTGGCCCCGGAATACCTGGGAAAGATTAATATAGCCAGTTCAACTATAATGGGTTTTTCCATTGCGATATTCGTGATGAGCTGGAACATCACCACCTTCATACTTTTCAGCCGGCATTTCCGCTTCCTCGCCACCACATCCAATCCCTTTCTCAAATACTGTATTAATAATTCGGTGATACCCCTGGTTTTCCTGGCCTATTATTTCATCAGGGTGATCTACTTCGGCGTGTACAAGGAACTGATGTCGGGATGGGAGATGGTGCTGTTTGTTGCAGGGATGATATTTGGCATGGTTACGCTGGTGGCTATCTCTTTTCTTTATTTTTTCAGGGCCGACCGTTCCATCATCCGGACGCTGGCGCCGGTAATGAGTAACCCCGCTCTCTTCAAGGAAAAGTTCAGGCCGCTCGAACGGAAGATGTACAAAAGCAGACTCATCGAGGTCCAATGGTACCTGAATGCACATTTCGACGTGAAAAAAACCCGCGATGTTACTCACTACAGTCACGAGTTCATCGAAACCATTTTCAGCCGCCACCACTTTGCTTCAGTGGTCAGCATATTCATTGCTTTTTTATTCCTGATCATCATCGGCTTCTGGATGGACAGTCCCTACTTTCAGTTGCCGGCTGCGGCGGCGATAACCATATTTTTTGCCATTCTGATCGCGGTGTCAGGGGCATTTTCTTACTTCCTGCGAAACTGGAGCATTGTTTTCATGGTGTTTTTGCTCTTGTTCCTCAATGTACTCTACCGGTATAATGTGATAGATCCAAGCAACAAGGCTTATGGGTTGAATTATACCAACCGGAACGAGCGGCCGGCATACGACAGGGAGGCTTTATTACAGTTATGTACACCCGAAAAAGTGGAAAAGGACAAACAGGCGATGATCTCCATTCTGAACAAATGGAAAAAGAAACAGAAGTCTGACAAGCCATATCTATTTATTCTGAATACCAGCGGCGGCGGCAATCGCAGCGCTAATTTTACGATGAATACGCTGATGAGAATGGACAGTCTTTCCGGTGGCGACCTGATGGACAAAATATTCATGATCAGCGGTGCTTCCGGTGGCATGCTGGGCGCATCATATTATCGGGAATTGGCGAGGCAGCATCCGATATTGGTTTCTTCTGGTAAGAAAAGTCCTGTTGACCTGATTTCCCAGGACCTGCTGAATGCGGTGTTTACTTCACTGGTTGCGCGGGACCTCGCCGCACCTGCCCAGAAATTCAAAGTGGGTGATTACGAATATGTAAAGGACAGAGGTTATGCTTTTGAAGAAAAGCTAAATGAGAATACACTTGGTGTTTTGAACAAACAGCTGAAGGATCTCGAGGCCGATGAAAGGAATGCCAGGATACCACTGATGCTGTTCAATTCTGTAGTGACCCGTGATGGCAGGAAAATGATCCTCAGCACCCAACCGGTGAGTTTTATGATGAGGCCTCTCATGGATTCAACGATGGATGAAGATATAGATCCCGACGCCATTGACTTTCAGGCGATGTTCGCCAAACAGAATCCCTTGAACATCCGCCTGCTTACCGCACTGCGAATGAATGCAACCTTTCCTTTCGTGCTACCGAATGTTTGGCTTCCCAGCAGGCCCGTCATTGATGTGATGGACGCCGGTTTGCGCGATAACTACGGGCCCGAAACCGCAGTACGTTTTATCCAGGTGTTCAAAGAATGGATAGAGGAAAATACTTCGGGTGTGGTATTGCTCCAGATCCGTGACAGGGTTATCGGTGGTTGGGACCATCCCTATGAGTCAACCGACATCACAGAAATGTTTACAAAACCACTCCTTATCATTCAATACAACTGGTACAAAATGCAGGACTATAACCAGAATGACCTCCTGAGCCTTACCCAGGAGTCAATGGGAAAAAAGTTTCACCGCATCACTTTTCAGTATGTACCCAAAAAGGAAGACGCGGCTGCGGCCCTGAACTTCAGACTGACCAGGAGAGAAAAGCAAAACATCTTTGAAGCCCTTGACAATGACCTCAACAAGGCATGTTTTGCGGAATTCCTTCGTTTCAGCGAAAGCAACGACGCCATCAGGCAGAAGGCTGTAATAGCCGGAAAGCCTTAGGCATTACCCTAATTGATATTTTTTCTGTGGGTGGCTCAGGTTCTCCATCTATATGCAGCGGAGCCAGGTCGTGATTGTGAACGATGACCTTGTCTGTCTGGAAATATAAAATATTTCGTTTATCCTCCTTATGCGTTTGCCGCAGCCGGTTTTTGCCCGAGATCTGTTGCAACAGTTGAAAGGGCAGGAGCACCTTACTCATTTTATTCACCACCACAATGTCGAGCAAACCGTCGCTGAGGCTGGCCTTTGGCGCGATGGTGATATGGTTCCCAAATTGATTGCTGTTGGCAATGCTGATGAAAAAGGCATTACTGCTGATCTGCTTGCCCGGCAGTTCGATAGTAAATGAATAAGGTCGCGCCCGGAAAAATTGACCAGCTGAAATTTTCAGATAGGTTTTGAGTCCCCTCGTTGCTCCCGCCGCGAAGTCGTGTGCCACCTGGGCGTCTGAACCCATGCCGCACATCATGCAGGAAAATTTTTCATTGACCATGAATCCATCAATGAATGAGGCATTACCTCGCAGAATGATAGCCAGCGCCCCCCTCGTGGATGCGGGTATCCTTGCCGCGAGCGCCAGTCCGTTGCCCGAGCCCATCGGAATGATGCCAATATTGATATCTTCACCAAGTAAGGACGCGGCGACCCGGCTCACAGAACCATCTCCTCCGCAAACTATCACGTCTGTGATCATTTCTTCCCTGACTTTACCGGCAAGAAATTCATAGTCTCCATCAATTGAGGTCTGGATGATTTCGAATGCGAGCCCCGCCTCACTGGAGCTACGGGTCAGGTAATTCTGAAGTGTTGTTTTGTTTTTCGTCCCAGATATGGGATTGATGATATAGAGTATTTTTCTATTCACTTCTTCACTTCAATTTCATCACTTCGTTCAGAAATTTTTCGATCTCCGCTCTTACCCCTTCAACATCCCTGGAGCGGATATAAGACCCGATCACATGATTGCCTGCATTGGGTATCGCCTTCTCTCTCTTCAATGCAGGTGGTGTACCCAGCTCGCTGTACATTTTCTGCATGGCGACCACGCTGACCACGCTGTCCTGGTGAACAGGATCTTTGTAATAATAAAGTAACAGTAGTGGCTGGCTTACCTTGCGGAATGTTTCGGGGATCATGGCGGTCTCCAGCATTTCTTCCAGCTGAACGGCGGCTTCGATACGGTAACCATAACTCCAGTATTGTTTGTAGAGCGCGCTGGTGTCTTCAGAGTAGATATAGTCTGAACCTTTGATCAATTGGGCGAGGTTCAGTCCCCAGGGATCATTCAGGATTCGTGCGCTCTTGTCAAAGATCTCGATGTTCGGAGACAAGAGCACTACCCCTGCAATGTTGGGATACCTCGCGGCCAACATCAATGCCAGTGTGCCTCCTGTGGATGTGCCCATGAGGATGATCTTCTTTCCCAGTTTGCCGGCCAGGGCCAGAGATTCCTTGGCCGAGTTCCACAATCCATCCGCTGTCATGTTCACCAACTTTTCTGTGGTGTCGATGCCATGTTCGGACAGACGCGTCAGCAAAAGATTGGAATGAAACCTCGCGGCGACCTGTCTGTGAACAGGATCACCTTCACCCTGGGATGCGGAAAATCCATGGAGGTAGAGAAACACATAATCAGTGGGAGTATGCGAAGAATCCGCCCACACGATCCTGGCCTCGTTGTCTTTCCTCAGCTTGTGCTGTTTTTCTTTTTCAGCAATGTAATTATCCAGTGCCGAAGGCGAAACGGGAACAGCCGGAAGATCGTTGCTGAATATTGGTTTGGATGGCTTTGGTCCAATGAGATAGATAATTAGGATCATTAACGGCACAAGGACCCATCGGTTTTTCCGCATCGTCGAACTTTTGCGTGAAATTAGAGAAAATGCAACCATATCTTTGTTTCAAACGAAGTATATATGTCCGATACCGGTAGATTTCAAGCACTTGATGTGTTTCGTGGAATGACCATTTGTTTTATGATCATCGTGAATACCGGGGGCAACGAGGAGACCTTTTCGCCGCTATTGCATGCCCAATGGCATGGATTCACTCCTACTGATCTTGTATTCCCTTCCTTTCTTTTCGCGGTTGGAAATTCGCTGGCATTTGTGCTTCCGAAATGGGAAACCCTTCCGGCATCGGAGGTAAGTTTCAGGATCATAAAACGAACGCTCATCATCTTCCTGATTGGAATGATCATGTTCTGGTTTCCTTTTGTCAGGTACAATGAGCAGCACGAACTGATATATAAATCATTTGCACAGGTAAGGATCCTGGGCGTCTTACAAAGGATCGCCCTAACGTACATGGTTAGCAGCTTTCTTTTGTATTTTCTCAAAACGCGGGGCGCAGTTGTCGTAAGTGTAATCTTTCTTTTACTATACTGGATACTCATGTATTCTTTTGGCGACCCTGGCGATCCTTTCAGTTTGACAGGCAATGCCGCACTCAAACTGGATCTCTGGGCGATGGGACCCAACCACCTTTACCATGGAGAGGGATTGGCCTTTGACCCCGAAGGTATACTCGGGATCCTTCCTTCCGTTGGTAATGTGATAGTGGGCTTCCTGGCTGGGAAGCTCATCATGAAGAAAGGAAAGACCTATGAAACACTTTCAAAATTGCTATTAGCCGGGTTCTTCCTGATTTTCATCAGTTATTGCTGGAATTTCTTCTTTCCCGTCAATAAGAAGATCTGGACAAGCTCCTTTGTAACGCTGACGACGGGCATTGACTGTGTTGTACTCGCCGGCATTATCTACGTGATCGATTTCCTGAAATTCACCCGCTGGACGAGGTTTTTCGAGGTCTTCGGCAAGAATCCCCTGTTTATTTACATTGTTTCGGAAGTACTCGTCATCTTATTATGGTTTATCATCGTTCCTTCCGGCAAGCCTTTATACTCTACGATCTATACCGAGGTCTTCAGTTATGCAGGCCCCTATTGGGGTTCTTTACTGTTCGCTATGACGTTTATGTTAATCTGTTGGTTAACAGGATGGTTCATGGACAAGAAAAAGATATATGTAAGGGTCTAATATGCTGACAATAAGTTTCGGGGAACCCTTGTCCTCACGGGGTATTTAGCGTACCTTCGCGCCTCGAAATTTGACTATGAATATCAGAAATATTGCCATTATTGCCCACGTTGACCATGGAAAAACCACCCTGGTTGACAAGATCCTTCACGCTACCAAAGTTTTCCGGGACAACCAGGACACAGGTGAACTGATCATGGACAGCAATGACCTTGAAAAAGAAAGAGGCATCACTATTTTCAGTAAGAACGCCGCCGTTGAATACAAGGGAGTGAAGATTAATGTAATCGACACCCCTGGTCACTCGGATTTTGGAGGAGAAGTGGAGAGGGTGCTAAAGATGGCCGATGGCGTGCTGCTGCTGGTTGACGCATTTGAAGGACCCATGCCCCAGACCCGCTTCGTATTGCAAAAAGCCCTGCATCTCAATCTCAAGCCCATCGTAATCATCAACAAGGTGGACAAGCCAAACTGCCGCCCCGATGAAGTGCACGATGCCATTTTCGAATTGTTCTTCAACCTCGACGCCACCGAGGAACAACTTAATTTTCCCACCATCTACGGCTCTTCAAAACAGGGCTGGATGAATACTACGCTCGAACCAACCGATAATATCACGGCTTTGCTTGATGCTATCCTCGAATACGTGCCCGAACCGAAGATTACCGATGGAAACCTGCAGATGCAGATCACTTCGCTTGATTACTCATCGTTCCTGGGCAGGATTGCGGTTGGAAAAGTAGCCCGGAATTCTATCAGGGAAGGACAGAATATTGTGATGGTACAGGCTTCCGGTGCCCTCAGAAAGGCAAAGGTGAAGGAACTCTACACCTTTATGGGTATGGGCAAGAAGAAGGCCACAGAAGTGTTTGCAGGGGATATCTGCGCAGTAGTAGGTCTGGAGGATTTCACCATCGGTGACACCATCGCCGACCCCGAAAATCCTGAAGCATTGCCGGTTATCAGCGTGGATGAACCCACAATGAGCATGCTGTTCAGCATCAATAACTCACCATTCTTTGGCAGGGATGGCAAATTTGTTACCTCCCGTCACCTTCGCGACCGCCTGATGAAGGAAACCGAAAAAAACCTTGCCCTGAAGGTGGAAGACACCGACAGCGCGGACAGTTTTCTCGTTTTCGGAAGAGGGATACTCCATCTTGGCATCCTGGTGGAAACCATGAGAAGAGAAGGTTTTGAGCTCACTGTCGGACAGCCAACAGTTATTGTAAAAGAAATCGGAGGCAAGAAAAACGAGCCTTTTGAAAACCTGGTGGTTGATGTTCCACAGGAATACAGTGGGAAGGTGATCGACCTCGTCACACAGAAAAAAGGTGAGATGCTGGTCATGGAAAGCAAGGGTGAAATGCAACACCTCGAATTCGAAATACCATCAAGAGGACTTATCGGTCTTCGGAGCAATATGCTTACCAATACTGCCGGCGAAGCCGTAATGGCGCATCGTTTTCTGGAATACAGGCCATGGAAAGGTCATATTCCCGGAAGAAACAATGGGGTGCTGCTTTCCAAGAATCAGGAAAAAACCACCGGTTATTCCATCGACAAACTTCAGGACCGGGGCAGATTCTTCGTAGATCCGGGTGAAGAAGTGTACATGGGTCAGATCATCGCCGAGCACATCAAACCAGGCGACCTGGTGGTGAATGCCACGGAACCGAAGAAACTGACGAACCACCGGGCAAGCGGAAGTGATGATGCTTCGCGGATCGCACCTAAAACTCTCATGACCCTCGAAGAATGTATGGAATACATCCAGCAGGACGAGTGTATAGAAGTGACGCCCAAACACATCAGACTCAGGAAGGTAATCCTCAATGAAGACGACCGCAAGAAGGTGCAGAAGTCAATGGCCGGTGCACAGTCATAGTAGTTTTCAAACTAAGGACCTTTCACATGTACTGAACACAGCCTGCTTGTCATATCAACCAGGGGAATTCTCAAATTTCTCCAGGAAGCTTAAATTTGCAGTATGAGGAATTATTTACAGATCGTGTCGCTGTTGCTGGTTTCCTTTCTGATCCAGATCCCTGGGTTTGCGCAATGTTCAATCTGCACAAAAACCGCTTCCCAGCTCGGTGAAGACGCAGCCCGCGGTCTAAATGGCGGTATTCTTTACCTCGTTGCGGCTCCCTTTCTTATCGTTGGGTACATCGGATACAGGTGGTGGCAAAGCAACCGGCAAGACTGATCAGACGGTTAGTCTTCGTTTTCTTCCGTAAAACTGTTGATTGCACTTACCAGTTCTCGCATTCCCTGCCTGCTGCTGGCGACAGTCCTCACCACCTTGACTGAGCTGAGCCTATCCCTGTTCATTGCCTTGAGGTTGCTGTACAAATCATCCGCGCCCGGTTTGTCGCATTTGTTGACCACGAAGATGTCAGCAATTTCCATCAGACCGGCCTTCATCACCTGGATTTCATCTCCCCCGTCGGGGACCAGTACCACCACCGTTACATCGGCGAGACTGGCAATGCCGATCTCATTCTGACCAACACCTACGGTTTCAACAAAAATATAGTCGAAGGCTCCATTTCTTACCAGTTCGATGATCTCTTTGATCATGGGTGGAAGTCCGCCGAGCTGACCCCTGGTAGCGAGTGAACGGATGTAAACCTGTGGATTGTTGTACCACCCCCGCATTCGGATGCGGTCGCCGAGGATGGCCCCATGAGTAACAGCAGAGGAGGGGTCCACGCAAAGAACCGCTATGGAATGACCGTCGCGTATCAATTCACTGATAAGTCCGTCCAGCAGGGTACTTTTGCCTGCGCCGGGAGGGCCGGTCATGCCGATGACCGGGGTGACTGCAACGTCGTTCTCGCCTGCAAGCAACTGTTCATAGCCGTTATACTGATTGATAACAAGGGATATCGCCCTTGAGAGTGCCTGGCAGTTGCCCGTTGAAATGTCAATTGATAACTGTTCCCAGTCCATAAGGTTCAGGATGAAACCAGTGAAGAGGATTTTTGTTTAAGGTATAATTTAACGTGTTTCAGAAAGCTCAGGTGGGCCACCTGCCTGGAGATCACCAGTCCATAAAATCCATCCAGGAATCCTTTCCTGATAAAGAATCCAAGGATGAATGCCCAGGCGGGATGAACGATGATCTTGAAGAGATTTGTTTTCTTACCTCTTCTAAAAAGGGTGTCCGCTGAGATGGTGCTGAATTTATTATTCTGAAGAACATGTTCTTCGATACTGTGATAGGAATAGTGTAGTATATCGCCTTTGATCAGCCGAAGTTGCACACCATCCTTCAGGATTATGCGGTCATGCGGGTTGTCGCCTCCCCAGGAAGCCTCGTGCCTGTTGAACAGCCTGACCTTTCTATCGGGGTACCAGGACCCATGCCGGATGAATTTGCCGCAGTAGTTGGTACAGCGGTTCATCTCATAGGCGCCGGAAAATCCTGTGGATTTTAAAGTGAGTATCGAGTCCAGCAGAATGGGGTCAAGGGCTTCGTCTGCGTCGAGTGAAAGCACATAATCATTATTGGCAAGGGTAAGCGCTTTATTTTTTTGTTCAACATAACCCAGGAAGGGTTGATTGTGGAGCGTAGCATTTTTTGCTCTGACGATTTCGGCAGTGCGATCGGTGGATACGGAATCGAGAACGATGATTTCATCTGCAACATTCGCAACGGAATCGATGCACCTGCCTATGTTTTTTTCTTCGTTAAAGGTTATTATTACAACCGAAAGCTTCATGATAGTCAGTAATTTTGCGCATAACTTGAAAAGTAAGTAAAAATTGAACAAGCCCCCAAATAAAAAACCTGTCTATTTTCCTGACAAATGGGATACTGTTCATTGCCCTTTTTGCGATGGCGACAATTATGCAGTGTATGAAAAATTCGGCAGTGAATTACAGTATACCTATGTCCTGTGCAGGCAGTGCGGACTTGTTTATTGCAATCCAAGACCCGCTTACAATCAGCATTTCATCGACGCCGCATATGCGTCGTATTACCAGTATGCTGACAATATATCCGTTGACGACCTCCATTCTATCAATGAGTCATCTGCGGAGATGTTTGCGCATGAAGTGAAGCACCTGATCAGTTATGATGCTGCAAGAACCGGTGTGCTGGATATCGGAAGCGGCATGGGAACTTTTCTGCTTGCCGCAAAAAAATATTACCCGAATAATATCGCCGGCCTTGACGTGTCGGTGAAGATGGCTTCCTTCGTAAAGGAGAACATTGGAGTGCCGGTGCACATCACACAGTATGAAGAATACTTTCCCGAGGTGAAGTATTCATTGATACACATGAGTCATGTACTGGAACACGTACCCAACCCGAATGAATGGATCAGTCATTCGCGTGCGCTGCTGGAGCCGGGAGGCATACTGGTGATCAATGTGCCGAATAAATTCGGCATCGGCAATCGCATGCAGCATCTGTTTTATAAAACCGGAGTAAAGAAACAATTTGCGAACGACTGGGCTGACCCCTCGCGCACTCCGGATCACCTCTTCGAGCCAACAATAAAAAGCATGAAGTACCTGTTGGCAAAGCACCGTTTTGAGATCCTTGAATACTACACTTACAGCAGAAGGGATCCAGTTTCAAATCGGTCATTATTTTCCAGGCTGGTGAACCGGGTGTTGAAGCAAGGCACGAATCTGGCGCTTATTACGAGAGCGATGAAGTAAGGGGAATCAGAAAGATGAAAGAGAAAGAATCATTTCACGCAAAGAGCGCAAAGGAAAGTTTTCGCAAAGGCGCCAAGTCTAGCTGTATTTCTTTGCGGCTTTTGTATTAATCTTTGCGCCTTTGCGTGAAATCTGTTTCTGATTCTCATATCTTTTTGTAGTTGCGAAAATCAAACAGCCTCTTTCCCGTGAGTTTTTCGATGTAATAGAGCAGCCGGTCCTTGAAATCAAAGCGTTTGATGCTGGTGTCGAAATCCAGGTGCCAGTTTGATCGGTCTACTCTTTCCTGCATCACCTGCGGGTGTGTATCGGTAAACTTCACCAGTGAATCGAAATCGTGGTAATCAAAAACCTCGGCAGCAATGAGGTGTTCCTTGATCTTGTCGTCTTCATGCCATAGCCTCGAGAAGTTATCGATCTTCTGTTTCATCTGAGACGGGCTCTTGACCCACCCATAGTGATAGATCCATGCATCGATTTCCTTCACATTCAGCCTGGTCTTCCCTTTCCGAAAGCCCTGTGCATCGCGGAAGGCATGGATGGTCTTGTCATTCCTGATGATACGCACTTCGCGGCGATACCATTTCCTGCTGTCGCCAACATAATCAAAAGTGCCATAAAAGTGAAGGTATTTAAACAGGAGTCCCTCTACCTCGGGGTCGTCCTTATACTTATGACAGGCATCAAGGATCACCTGCTGATATTTTTCGTGCAGCACTTCGTCGCCCTGGATGTAAAACGCCCAGTCACTGGAAGGATCAATCTGATGAAACGCCTTGTCGGTTTCAACGGCAAGCACTTTTCCACCTGCCCGGAGTGAAGGATCCCAGACAGAATCGAGTCTGCGGATTTTCGGATCATTGATCGAATCTATGAGGTGATTTGTGCTATCATTACTGTCGCCAGTTAACACGATCATTTCATCCACTACAGGAAGAATGGAGCGTATCGATTCCACCACCGGGTACTCATTGTCGACCGCGTTTTTGATGATAGTGAACCCGGATATTTTCATACTTTAGTCCTTAACATTTATAAAGAACAACATATTTCTAAATATATTACGAGTTTCAATGCGATTATGACCAATTTCATTCCAATATTCCCTTTAGAAATTGTCATCTATCCCGGTGAAAGATTACACCTTCACATCTTCGAACCCCGCTACAAGCAATTGATCCGGGAATGTCATGAAGCCAAGAAACCATTTGGCATTCCAACAGTGCTCAAGAACCAGATGCAGGAACTGGGTACCCTCATCGAACTCAATGAAATTGTGAAAGAATATGACACCGGTGAAATGGACATCAATTCGACGGGTGTGGCGGTATTCCGGATCCTTGAAGCGATCAACCAGGTTCCGGAAAAACTCTACAGCGGAGCCATCGTGAACTATCCCGAAAATGACCTGGAAGGCGGCAATGAAAAACTGATGAAGTTTATTATTAACGGAGTGAAGGAAGTACATCGCCTGCTAAATATATCCAAGGATTTTAAAAAACCCGAGGATGAACTCAGGTCCTATGACATCGCCCATCATGCCGGTCTTTCCCTGGAGGAAGAGTATGAGTTCCAGGGATTGTTCAAGGAACTATACCGGCAGGAATACCTGAAGCGACATGTTCAGAAGGTGCTGCCCATGTTAATGGAAATGGAACAATTGAAAGAAAAGGTGAAGCTCAACGGACATTTCCGAAATCTCTCGCCGCTGGACCTGAATATCAATCCCCCGGGGGAATAAAAATCCATGTTCGTGATCAATGACCGTCTGAAGAAAAATTTCCTTACCCTCTCGATGGTAGCCGCGGCGGTTACGATCCCGCTGTTCAACAACCTGAACAGCATACTTACCATCATCTTTGTCTTTGCAGCAGCCCTACAGACTCCTGTCCGGGATTCCCTGCAGCGTCTTCGGAAGAATAAATTCTGGATGATTCCCTTCATCTATTTCCTGTGGATGATATGCACCTGGTTCTGGGATACCAGTGGCGGATTCACGATCAAACAGGTAGAACGATATGCCGGACTGGCTTTTATTCCATTAGGCATGGCCATTGCACCGCCATTTTCCCGCCGTCAACTGAAGACCACCTGCCTGGCTTTTTCTGCCGCGACCATCCTGATCTGCCTGATCTGCCTTTTGAAATCTTACCTCGAGTATCAGCAGACCAGGGATTACCGGGTATTCTATTATCATTACCTCAGCGAACAGATGCACCTCAATGCCATCTTTCTTTCTAATTATTGTCTTGCATCGATCTTCTGGCTTCTATACTTCGGATTGATACTCCGCAACTCAATGACCATTGCTTTGCGGATACTCACAGTCTGTGCGGTGATTTTTCTCGCCTTCCTGATCCTGTTGCTTTCGTCGAAAATGGTCATTGTACTGGGGGTAGTGGCGATCATCTTCTCTCTCATCTATTTCGGTTACCAGAGAGGCTACCTGGTAGCTTCCATAACCGCAACCGTTCTTATCATCCTGGGCGGATTCTTTGCGGTCAGGAACCTGAGTTACCTGAAGTACCGGCTGTCTGTAGTCGAACTGAAAGAATACCAGGGTCAGGGCGACGACCAAAATGGATTGGCGATCCGTTTGCTAATGTGGAAGAGTGGGCTTCATCTGATCAGGGAGAGACCCATACTTGGTTACGGACTGAAGGGAGGCCGGGAAGCAACCCTGATGGAATACAAAAAAAGAGGGTATGAAATGGGCTATGTCAGGAAATGGCATACCCATAACCAATACATTGAAACCACTCTGATGTCCGGTATACCGGGACTGGTCCTGCTGCTGACCATTATCGGCGTGATATTGATTGCAGCCCTTCGCACAGGAAGCTATCTCCTGCTGCTTGGGATTCTCCATTTTGCCTTTCATGCCATGATAGAGGCGGTTTTCGAAGTACAACAGGAATTGATTTTCTTTACCTTTTTTCTCTTTCTGTTCTATTATCATCAGCCGGGGCGGACCATAAAAACAACCAAAACCGATGGCTAAAACGCTGTGTTTTGATTTTGGGAACACCCGCCTTAAATGCGGTGTATTTGAGAATCGTGAACTGACTGCCGTGGAAACGCTGGAGGCCGGGACCAAAGAAGCTGTCGAGCTGGTGCTGGAGAAACATCATCCCGAAAAAACGATCCTTTCCTCAGTCATCGAACACGATCCCGAAATAGAAAAGACCCTTGCGGCGACCTCTTCCTTTCACCTGCTGGATCATCATTCAAAAATTCCCATTACCACTCCCGTTGGCAAGCCAGAAACCATCGGGGCCGACCGGCTGGCCATGCTGGTTGCGGCCCATGATCTGTTTCCTGGAGTACATAATCTTGTTGTTGGCCTTGGCACCTGCATCACCTATAATTTCCTGAACAAACGTGCGGAATTCCTGGGCGGGGGGATATCGCCCGGAATGGAGATGCGCTTCAAATCCCTGCCGGCTTTTACGGCGAAATTACCGCTGATCCAAAAAGACTGGAACTTCCCGCTGGTGGGCTACGACACCCGGACAAATATACTCAGCGGTGTGATCCTGGGGATGGCTAAGGAAATAGACGGAACCATTGATTTGTACAAGGATAGGTACCGGAAGCTTAACGTGCTGTTAACAGGGGGTGATTCGGCTTATTTTGCTTACCATATTAAAAACAAGATATTTGCAGACCTCAATCTCATCTTTAAAGGCCTGTATGTTATCAGCGAGCTCAACAATGTGTAAGAAAATCAAGCTTTTAGTCATTACAGGGATACTGGGAATCACACTGGTTCAGGCACAAACAGAAAATTCTCCTTACTCAAGATATGGTCTTGGCGATCAGCTGCCTGCGATGAATCTGCTCAACCGGGCAATCGGGGGGATTACCGCGGCCTACAACGACCCCATCACAGTCAATTTTGTAAATCCTGCTTCTTATTCCAGACTAAAAAGGGCAAGTTTTGATTTTGGGCTAGAACTCGACTCCAGGACGCTTCGCGTACTCGATCCACCCAGGAAGTTTTCATCCGCAACACCAATCATCTCCTATATTCAACTCGGCCTCCCCCTCTCGCAGAAGCGAAACTGGGGTATGAACCTGGGCCTTCGGCCCGTTACGCGTATTAACTACAAGATCGAACGGAATGAGAAACAGCCCATGCCGGGCGTAAACAATATCAACACCACTTTTGAAGGCAATGGCGGCGCTTATGAAGTGTACGCTGGCACTGGCTTCGCGATCAAGGACCTGAGCCTGGGTGTCAATCTGGGCTATCTTTTTGGTTCCAAAGACTATATGACTTCCCGCACGATCACCGGAGATTCGTCCTATACTACTTTCCTCCCCGCTCGTTACAGCACCAATGCGAGTTTTGGAGGCCTTTTTGGAAATGCGGGCATCCAGTACAATCTAAAATTATCGAAGACTAAGACCCTGAAGCTCGGAGCTTTTGGATCACTCAGGCGTGAACTCAGTAGCACCAGGGACGAGAAAGTAATCACCTATGCGCTCAACACCACCACCGGTATCGACACTATTGACAATATTGTGAGCAGCACTGAAAAGGGAAAAATCATTTATCCCGCTACCTATGGTGCGGGATTTGTTTATCACAATGGTGAAAAATGGTTTATTGGAGCCGATCTCACAAAGACAACCTGGTCGGAATACCGGTATTTTGGCGACCAGGATGCGGTACAGGATTCCTGGCTTATGCATATTGGGGGCCAGGTAATACCCAATGCCCTCAACGCGAAATCATACTGGGGACGGGTTGCCTACCGCGCGGGCTTTAGCTATGGCCAGGATTATGTAAAGATCACAGAAGATCTTCCGGTGTGGACGGTGAGCCTTGGTTTCGGTTTCCCCATGCGCCCGGCGGCTTACACCAACCAGTTCTCCGTCATCAACACGACCATTGAATTTGGAAAACGGGGCAAGAATGATGGGCTGATACGTGAGAATTTTCTAAGGGTCGGTTTCGGACTTACACTAAGTGATCTCTGGTTCCAGAAGAGAAAGTATGATTAGCCATGAAGACCCTGTTACCAAAATATTTGTTCCTGGCAGCTTGTTTTACAAGCTGCTTTTTTATCTCAGCCTGCGAGAATGACATAAAGAAGATCGATGACCTGATGAAGAAAAAAACCGCTGTTGAGGAGGGGACCGGTGTGACTGCCTATCTCAGTCAGCAGGGCATAATGAAGGCCAAACTCACGGCGCCTTATATGCTGCGCCACCAGACCGATTCGGCCTTTATCGAGTATCCCAGGACCGTCCACGTCGATTTTTATAACGACACCACCAAGGCCTTAGATCGCATCCTTGATGCCCGTTATGCGCGTTATAGGGAATTTGAAAGAAAGGTATTCCTGAAGGACAGTGTTGTCGTGATCAACCTGGCAAATGGAGATACATTAAAAACTGATGAACTCTGGTGGGACCAGGAGAAAGAAGAATTTTACACCGATAAGCCGGTACGTATCTATCAGCCTGATAAGACGATCTATGGCAAGGGGCTGAAGGCTGCGCAGAACATGTCCTGGTACGACATCTTTCATATTACCGGAACAGTGCTTACCAATCCGGATAAGCTGCCTTGAGACACATTTGACCCGTTACTCTAAACGCAGAACAGCCCCGGGATTAACGGAGCTGTTCAAAAAACTTTGTACAACCTTAACAACATTACTTGGCCATCAATAGGTACAAATTCTACAGATTTTTCATGGATTAAATGGAATTTGGATCTCTGTCAAATGATTTAGGAACCGGGTTTTTCTTGGATTTTTGGACTTGGTTTTTCAGGACTTGGACATTGTTGGTTTTTCGGATACTGGGTTTTGGGGTTCCTCGATCATCCAATCGAGAATACAAACATAATCCAGGGGAGGAGCAGGTACAAGCGCATTATTGCTGGATTTTCGGGGTTCAGGTTTTACCCGATTAATGGTAAAACACTAGTTTTCCCATAGTAAACATCCGAGGCAACCTGTGTCATCTTTAACCATACTTTTACCATCTCTTTAAAAGGTGTTGACCCTCAATATATTCAGCCATGCTTTTCACAAACCGGAACGTTCTCATCACTGGCGCAAGCAGGGGAATCGGCAAGGCCATAGCCCTGCGACTTGCCGCTGAAGGTGCCAATATTGCCATAGCGGCCAAAACAATCGAAGCACACCCCAGGCTGGAAGGAACCATTCATTCAGCAGCGGAAGAGATCCGCCAGGCGGGAAGCAGCAAGGTCCTGGCCTGCCAGACAGATATCAGAAATGAGGCTGACATAGCCGGGCTGATTGAACAGACCATTGGAGCATTTGGCGGGATCGACATACTGATTAACAATGCAAGTGCCATCGACCTTTCAACCACCGAAACAATACCATCAAAGAAGCTGGATCTCATGCACCAGATCAATGTGCGTGGGACCTTTCTGGTAAGTCAGGCCTGCATACCACACCTGAAAAAATCAGCCAACCCGCATATCTTAAATCTCTCTCCGCCTTTGAACCTCGTTCCAAAATGGTTTGGCAAGCACCTGGCCTATACCATGAGTAAGTTTGGAATGAGTATGGTGGTCATGGGCCTGGCGGAGGAGTTGAAAAAATATCCCATCGCGGTCAATGCATTGTGGCCAAGGACAACCATTGCCACAGCTGCTGTAAGAAATCTCCTGGGCGGCGAAGCACTCATCCAGCGAAGCAGGAAACCATCGATCGTTGCTGACGCGGCATTTTATATTCTGCAACGGCCATCAGCAAGTTGTTCGGGGAATTTTTTTATTGACGAAGACATCCTCCGCGAAAATGGTATAAATAATTTTGATGATTACGCGGTTACCCCCGGGGGGCCACTTTTTCCCGACCTCTTCCTCTGATAATACATGCTCATAGTGAAGGTTTTGACAACTGGTGAAATACGCACTGCAGAACCATGATTTCCTTGTCAACAATTTGATTTCTGACCCGATAAGGGCGGGCTTTTATCGTATTTTTGATTAATGCAAGAATACCTCGCGGGATTGAATGAGCGGCAACGGGAAGCTGTGTTACATAAGGATGGCCCGCTGATGATTGTGGCCGGGGCAGGAAGTGGAAAAACCAAAGTGCTCACTACCCGTATCGCCCACCTGATGGCATCATGGCGTGGATTCATTTAATATACTGGCACTGACCTTTACCAACAAGGCTGCCAAGGAAATGAAGGAGCGGGTAGAAAAGATACTTGGGCAACAACGAAGCCAGGAATTTATATATCGGAACCTTTCACAGTGTTTTTGCCAGGATTCTTCGAGCGAAGCGCCAAGACTCGGTTATCCCATCCAATTTCACCATTTATGATACCGATGATGCCAAAAGTGTGGTCAAAACGGTGGTCAATGAATTGAACCTCGACGATAAACATTATAAGCCGGCAACCGTTTACAACCGGATATCGACCGCAAAAAATGCACTGGTGGGTCCAGCGGAATATGCAGCAGATTACTACATTCAGCAGGAAGACATGCGCGCGAACCGGCCCGCCATCGGGCAGATCTATGATGCCTATGCAAAGCGCTGTTTTAAAAATGGCGCGATGGATTTTGATGACCTGCTGTTTAAATTCTATGAACTGCTGAAAATCTTTCCGGAAGCCCTTCACAAATACCAGCACAAGTTCAAATACATCCTGATCGATGAGTACCAGGATACCAACCCGGCGCAGTACGAGATCATCAAATTGCTGGGAGCCGTGCATGAAAATGTTTGCGTGGTGGGTGATGATGCGCAAAGTATCTATAGTTTCCGCGGCGCCACCATCCAGAATATTCTTCAGTTCCAGAAAGATTATGATGATGTGAAAGTGGTCAAGCTGGAACAGAATTACCGCAGCACGCAAAACATTCTGAATGTGGCCAACGAAGTCATCAACAACAATAAAGGACCAAATTCCAAAAAACCTCTGGACAGAAAATACAGAAGGCGAAAAGATAAGGCTGGTGCGCACGATGACCGATAATGATGAAGGAAAATTTGTTGCCGACACCATACAGGAACAAAAGCTGCGCAACCATTATAGCAACAACGATTTCGCCATTCTCTACCGCACCAATGCACAAAGCCGGCTTTTGAAGAAAGCCTGCGGCGGATGAACATTCCCTATACCATTTATGGCGGTATCAGTTTTTACCAGCGCAAAGAGATCAAGGATTTTGTTGCCTACCTGCGCATTGCTCGTGAATCCAAAGGATGAAGAAGCCTGAAACGGATCATCAACTATCCTGCACGGGGCATCGGAAAGACCTCGATCGACAGGGCCATCCTGGCTGCAAATACATTGAACATTTCCATGTGGGAAGTGCTGGAAAACGCCGCCCAACACGGATTCAAGGCAGGCACCCTGGAAGCGATTAATGGATTTTGTGCTCATGATCAGTTCCTTTTCCAGTATGCTGAAGGATAAGAATGCGTATGAAGTGGCATTGCATGTTGGCAAACAAACCAGTTTTGTGAAAGAACTGTTCAATGATAAGAGCACTGAAGGAGTAGCCAGGTATGAAAACATCCAGGAATTGCTGAACTCCATCAAAGAATTCACCGAAACGCCGGGAAACGAAGACGGTGAAGTGGGTGATAAAAGCCTTGGCGCCTATCTGCAGCAGATCACCCTGCTAACGGATGCCGATGAGAAAGATCCTAATGCCGACACCGTGAAACTGATGACCATTCATGCCGCCAAAGGGCTTGAATTTTCCTGTGTGTTTGCCTGCGGCCTTGAAGAAATGCTGTTTCCAAACGCAATGTCGATCAACACGAGGGAAGAACTGGAAGAAGAAAGACGCTTGTTTTATGTGGTGATCACCAGGGCCAAGAAAGATCTCTGGATCACCTATGCCAATACAAGGTACAAATTTGGCTCATTGGTTCAGAATGAACCGAGCCGGTTCATCAACGAACTTCCCGAAATGCATCTCGACCGCAGTTTCGCGGGAGGCGGTGCAAGAAACCAGCAGGGTAGCTTTTTCGGGGGCGCGGCATCGGCCTTCGACCGGATTCACGGAGGATATGGAAACGCAGATCAGGCGGAAAAAAAATATGGCCCTCCGGGGAAGTCCGGACCCGCCTACATCAGCCCCAAGCCAACCGTTAAGACTGTCGAACACATCCCCTCACCTGATTTTGCCGCAAGTGACACCTCTTCGTTGGAACCCGGACAGCGTGTCGAACACCAGAAATTCGGGTTCGGAGAAGTGATCAAAGTGGAAGGATCGGCACACAATCCTATTGCCACGGTGAAATTTCAGTTGAATGGGGAGAAGAAGATCATGCTTAACTATGCGAAGCTGAGAATACTGGGATCCTGAAGTCAATCTTAAATCTTAAACTTAAAAGTTGTTTTGAGAACTTACATTGAATGTTCTTCATTTTTAACTTTTAAGTTTTCACTTTTAAGTTTGAGAAAGACGATGCAACTGTATGCTGTCGGCTATCTCTTTATCCTGGCCTTTCCCTCCACCACCTCTGCACAGCTCGGCAGGAAAAGAGTGCAGACCTCGGAAAATTTCACCATCGAGAAGATTGCCCCTGGGGTATGGGCGGCCATTAACAACAAAAATTACGGCAAAGCAATATCCAATGCGGGCATCATCGACATAGGCAATAAAACCATTGTCTTTGATGCATTCATGACACCGGAAGCAGCCTGGGAACTCAAGAACATCGCCAAACAACTTACGGGCAAGCCGGTAACCCTCGTGATAAACAGTCATTTTCACACCGATCATGTGAGAGGGAACCAGGCCTTCGTTCCTACGGCCGTCATAATGAGCAGCAGGATCACCCGCGAAATGATCAGGGACAACGAAGGCGAAGAAAAAAAATGGGAGCGCGCGCATGCGCCAAGACTGCTTCAGGCGCTGAAAACGCGCATGAGCAACAGCGGTACTACGGATGTTGAACTTCCGTACTGGATTGGTTATTATGAGGGCATGGTCGAATCCTCCCAGGATGAATTTGTTGCGCTTCCGGATGAAACATTCGAGGATTCCCTCTGGATCACCGGCACAAAAAAGGAAATTAAACTGGAAGAAAGAAAGAACGGACATACGGTCAGCGATGTGGTGCTGCTGATACCGAAACAGGGCATCGCATTCATGGGTGGCCTGCTGAACAACAAATACCATCCCTGGATCAGTGATGGCGATCCGGTTGCCTGGCAGGAGTCACTGCGGCGATACTATGAAGACACGCTCTACACCATCTATGTGCCTGCGTATGGCAAAGTATCACAGAAGGAAGACCTCCGGACATTGTATGAATACCTGGATGACATGCAGAAACTTTCCAACAATGCTAAGACCGACTCGGCCCAGGAAACACTGATGAACCTGGCCGTTCCTGCGGCTTACAATGACTGGATGTGCTCGAGGTTCTACCAGCAGAGTTTGGAATACCTCGTGCAACAGAAGAAATCAAAAATCAAAAATTAAAAATTAAAAATGCTACAACGTAGAGGGTTTAGATTTACGCCAGGAGGACATATCTTAACTTTAAAACTTTCTGCCATTGCCCCGCATGCCCGAATTTTAGGATTTTTGATTTTTAATTTTTGATTTTTCATTTTTCAGGTTGTTCAACTGCTGAACCGTCTTCTTCTCGCTTCCTGTGAAGAGCTTTTTCCCGTCAATTACTACAGGTCGTTTGAGAAAAGTATATTCCTTCAATATCAGATCGCGGTAGTCTTTCTCAGTTAGTTTTTTATCCTTCAACCCCATTTCCTTGTATTTCAAAGCACGGCGGCTGAACAAAGATTCATAACTGCCGGTATGTTTTTTCATTTCATCAAGTTGAGCCGGAGTGATCTTTTCTGTTTTGATATCCTGCAGCTTGAACCCCAGTTTTTCTGCCTCCATGTCGGTCAGGATGCGCTGGCAGGTGGTGCAGGTACCGAGATGATAAATCTTTTTCATGATGCAAATTAAGGGTTGTATTTTCAGTCTCCTTTTTAAACAGTTCTCACAGATTGCTCATTCAAAAAATTGACAATGTCCGATCGACGCAAATTTTTACAGAATGCCGGTATGCTTGTTACCGGTTCCACCCTGCTTTCATCAATCGATAATAATGCTTTTGCCATTTTCAAAAACCCGATTTCGCCGAGTGACCAGGTGAATATCGGGGCAATTGGTATAAATGGAATGGGGTGGTCCAACGTGAAGTCTGCACTGAAAATTCCCGGGGTGAATCTCGTGGCGCTCTGCGATGTTGACAAGAACGTGCTGGATAAAAGGCTCGCCGAACTGGCCGAACTGAAAGTTGATGCTTCCAAGATCAAGACCTACGGGGATTACCGCAAGTTGCTGGACAACAAAGACGTGGACGCGGTCATCATCGGCACTCCGGATCACTGGCATGCCCTGATCATGATCGAGGCCTGTGAAGCGGGCAAGGACGTTTATGTGGAAAAACCCGTTGGCAATTCAATAGAGGAATGTCGTGCAATGGTTGCCGCGCAGAAAAAATACAACAAGATCGTACAGGTAGGACAATGGCAACGCAGCCAGCCGCACATGGTGGATGCAGTAGACTACCTGAAAACCGGTAAGCTGGGAAATATTCGCACAGTGAAGGTCTGGTGCTACCAGGGTTGGATGAAACCCGGTCCTATAGTGCCTGACACTGCGCCTCCTCCCGGTGTTGACTTCACCACCTGGCTGGGACCAGCACCCAAGCGTTCTTTCAACTCAAGCCGCTTTCATTTCAATTTCAGGTGGTTCTGGGATTATGCAGGGGGCTTGATGACCGACTGGGGTGTGCACCTCATCGACTATGCACTTTATGGAATGGACGCGGGGCTGCCAAAAACAATCACTGCCATTGGCGGGCCTTTCGCATATCCTGAACTCTACCAGGAAGCACCCGATACGATGTCGACCATGTATGAATTTGACAAGTTCAACCTGCTCTGGGATCATGCCATGGGCATCGACAATGGACTTTTCCTGCGCGACCACGGAATATCATTTATCGGCAACAATGGCACGCTTGAACTTGACAGGGGAGGATGGGAAGTGGTGGAAGAAAAGCAAAGTGTGGCCAAGGCTACTGTGCCCAGGAAGCCGCAGGTCGGCAACGGACTGGACTTGCATTGGGTGAATTTCATCGAAGCAGTGCGGGCAAAGGATGCCACCAAACTGCGCTGCCCGATTGAGACAGGTGCACATATCGCTACCATTTCGCAGATGGGCAATATTGCCTTCCGCAGCGGACAGAAATTGTATTGGGATGGAGACGGCGCAACAGGAAAGTTCAAAGACGAAGCCATCAACACGAAATATATCAACAGCCATTATCAGAATGGGTATAGGTTACCCAAGCTTTAGATCAACTTGGGAAATGAAAAATTAAAAATTAAAAATTAAAAATCCCAATAGGCTTTTGGCACTGTTAATAGGGCAACACCGTCAGTGTAAGCAAGGAGCTTAGGGAACTGCCTGCACCATAGCATTTTTACTTTTTAATCTTTCATTTTTAATTTAAAAAAGCCCCAAATTTCTTCGGAGCTCTTAGTTAAAATTCGGGGCTTTTTTTCTTAAAATGTCTTGATCTTGATATTCTTATACGAGACCATGTTGCCATGATCCTGCAGGGCAATATGGCCGCGCTTGAAAGTGCCAAAATCTTTCCATGCCTTGAACTTTGATCCCGCTATCATTTTTTTCCAGTTCTTGTCCCAGGCACCTGTTTTCACTACGGAAACGCCGTTGAGGATGAGTTCAATGGAATCCGTCAGGGATATGACCTCGGCAGTGTTCCATTCGCCTACTGGCTTAACAGGTTCTGAACTCGATGAAATAAGATCATAGAGGTCGCCAGCGCGATGCTTCTTGATCTTCCCATCCGCATGACCATCATTATCCAGCACCTGCATTTCCGGGCCGGTTTCATATGTTGCTTTGTATTTGGGATCTTCCTTCATATTGAAGATGATGCCGCTGTTTCCATTCTTGCTGATCTTCCAGTCTACCTTGAGGTGGTAGTTCTCGTATTCATCGTTGCTGACCAGGTCGCCGGAATGCCCGGTGCCTTCGGCAGTTTTTGTTGTATCTAACACCAATGCGCCTTCCTGCACCTTCCAGCTTGCCCCATCCGATTTGTTCAGGTAGGGATGCCAGTTCGCTTTGCTGCTGCCGTCAAAAAGCAACACCCATCCTTCGGCGACCTCACCGGGAGTAAGCGTATTGTCAGTTTCTGTTTGTACCTGTGAAGTCATAGTTGAATCCTTCGGTTCTTCGGAATTTTCAGAAGAATCGGAACCTGAACCGCAAGCGGTTAACAGGGCAAGAAAAACGGGCATGAATAACCGCATAATTTATTGATTTTTTAATGTAAGAATATACTTGATCATTTCCTTGATATCATTATCAGGAAGTGTAGGATGCGGGGTCATCGGAATATTTCCCCATACACCAACCCCACCGACTTTGACCTTATGTGCGAGCGTGTCAATTATTGACGCGTCAGCTTTTGCATATTTCTTAGCCACATCGTTGTACGCAGGGCCAATGATCTTTCTGTCAATCGCATGGCAGGTTGTACAGTCTGAGGCTCCGATCAGCTCCAGGCCTTTTTCATTTGGCAGTCCTGCGTCAGCGGGAGCAGGGGCGGGGGCAGCTGTTGTGTCAGGGGCTTTAGTTTCTTCTTTTTTTGCGTCGCCTCCTGAATTGCATGAATAGATCACAGCAGTAGCGAAGAGGAGAATGAATGCCTTTTTCATCTTGTTATTTTAGCGTAATTGTATAAATAATTATTCCAGACCCAATACAGAACGATTGAATTTTTCATCGCTTCCTGTGCCCGCAAAATCGTCGAAGGCTCTTTCAGTTACGCGGATGATGTGATTTTTGATAAATGGGGCTCCTTCTTTGGCACCCTGCTCTGGGTGCTTGATGGCGCATTCCCATTCCATCACAGCCCATCCGTCAAAATCATAGGCTGCAAGCTTGCTGAAGATGGAGCCAAAATCCACCTGCCCGTCTCCAAGGGAGCGGAATCGTCCGGCCCTATCAAGCCAACCACTGTAACCGCCATATACGCCCTGTTTGCCAGTGGGATTGAATTCGGCATCCTTGACATGGAACATCCTTATCCTTTCATGATAAATGTCGATATAATCAAGATAGTTAAGGCATTGCAGTACAAAGTGGCTGGGATCGTACAATAAACATGCCCTTGGATGATTATTTACTGCCTTAAGGAAACGTTCATAGGAAACACCATCATGAAGATCTTCGCCAGGATGAATTTCATAACAAAGGTCGATACCGTTGGCGTCGAATTCATTTAGTATCGGAAGCCATCGTTTTGCGAGCTCCCCAAAGCCCGTTTCAACCAGGCCGGGAGGGCGCTGGGGCCAGGGGTAAACGGTCTGCCACAAAAGGGCACCGCTAAAGGTTGCATGTGCCTTTAATCCGAGGTTCTTCGAGGCCCGGGCCGCGTATTTCAGCTGCTGGACCGCCCAATCGTAACGCTTGCCTGGATTATTATGATACGCCGGGGGAGCGAATCCATCAAAAAGCTGATCATAGGCCGGATGAACAGCAATCAGCTGACCCTGGAGATGAGTAGAGAGTTCGGTAACCTCAACGCCAACCTCATTCAGCTTTCCTTTCCATTCATCGGCATAGGTCTTACTTTCCGCTGCCTTTTGCAAATCAATACATCGCGGATCCCAGGTCGGGATCTGCACCCCGACAAAGCCAAGGTCTTTAGCCCATTTGGAGATGGAAATAATATCATTAAACGGTGCAGTGTCGCCAAGGAATTGTGCAAGAAAAATACCCGGGCCTTTCAGTGTTTTCATAAACTCTAATTAGGCGATGATGTGTTTGGTCCATTTTTCATTGGAGTTGGCAGAGGCAACGACATTGTCAATAAATGCCATCCCGCGGATCCCGTCTTCAACACCGGGGAAATCAAGATTTTCTGCCGCCGGTTGTTTTCCATCGATCCTGGCCGATAAGGTAAGTGCAAAATTGCGGTAAATATTTGCAAATGCTTCGAGATATCCTTCAGGATGACCACCCGGTGTACGACAGTTGGATGTGGCGGCTTTTGAAAGATAGCCATAACCCGCCCCTGCCCTGAATATCTGCGTTGGCTGATCCAGCCATTTCACCAGCAGGGTATTGGGTTCGTGTTGTGCCCATTCCAATCCGCCCTTCTCTCCATAGACCCTGATCTTCAGGGCATTTTCCTCTCCCGCGGCAACCTGCGAGGCCATCAGTACCCCCGCAGCCCCATTTCCAAATTTAAGCAACACGCCACCATCATCATCGAGGTGTCGACCTTCCACCACGACGTTGAGGTCGGCGCAGATCTGGGTAATCTGCTGACCAGATATATATTCTGCGAGGTGTGCGGCATGAGTGCCTATGTCGCCCATGCAGCCGCTTTTGCCACTTTTTTTCGGATCTGTTCTCCAGGCGGCCTGTGCATTGCCTTCTTTCTCGGATAATTTGCTTAGCCATCCCTGGGGATATTCCACATATACTTTCCTGATCTTTCCAAGGACGCCATCCTTCACCATCTGCCTGGCCTGCTTCACCATGGGATATCCCGAATAAGTGTGCGTCAGGCAGAGGATCAGGCCGGTCTCCTCAACTTTCTTCTTGAGCTGTTTGGCTTCGTCGAGGGTAAAGGCGATCGGTTTTTCTATCACCACATGAAAACCCTTGTCGAGCGCCATCATCGCCGGAGCGAAATGCGCAAAATTGGGCGTGACGATAGTGACAAAATCAATTTTTTTGTCGCCGAGCTTGCTCTCGTTTTCGATCATCTCTTCAAAATTGAGATAAGATCTGTCTTCAGGAAGAAAATAGGCCTTTGCTGAATCACGGGCAATTTCCGGATTGATACTTAACGCACCCGCGCTTAGTTCAATCAATCCATCCATATAAGCGGCATGTCTGTGTATGGCGCCAATGAAAGCATCCTTGCCTCCACCGACCATTCCCATTCGAAGTTTTCTGTTCATGAAAAAAGAAATTAGAAAGAGTTAAACAACAAGGCATTCGAGAAAATAAAAAAATTACATTTATGCGTAATTTTTAGCGGGGGTGAAATTACGGCAAAATCATTATTATGATGTTAAATTGTGAAAGTCTGCATAAACGCAGTATGTTTATCACAACATTTATTAATTTTCAGCTTTAACGGTTGCATACATGGAAAATTCATCCTCGCGCCGCAACATGCTCCGGAATTTGGTTGGAGGCGTCGCGGCAGCATCTGCAGGTACACTCATTACGTCATTTGACAATCCCAGTGATAATACAGAATCAAAATTGAAGAATAATATCAAACATTCTGTCTGCAGATGGTGTTATAACGACATCCCGCTCGAAGAGCTCTGCGTAGCGGTAAAAGACATAGGCATGAGCGCCATCGACCTGGTGGGCCCAAAAGACTGGCCAACCTTGCAGAAACACGGCCTCTATTCGTCTATGTGCAACGGCGCCGAGATCAATATCGAAGACGGATGGAACGAGAAAAAGAACCACGCCAAACTGATCAGCAATTATACGGAGATGATACCTCTGGCGGCAAAGGCTGGATATGTCAATATCATCTGCTTTAGTGGCAACAAGCGTGGTGTGGATGATGAAATCACCTGGGCAAACTGCGCTGAAGGATTGAAGAAGATCATGCCGCTCGCAGAAAAACACAAGGTGAATATTGTGATGGAATTGCTAAACAGCAAGATTAATCACAAGGATTATAATTGTGACCGAACGCCCTGGGGTGTTGAATTGGTGAAGAGGACGGGATCAGAGAATTTCAAACTGCTCTATGACATTTATCACATGCAGATCGATGAGGGCGACGTAATCAGGACCATCCAGGACAATCACCAATATTTCGCTCACTACCACACAGGTGGAGTACCAGGCAGAAATGAAATTGACGAAACACAGGAGCTTTATTACCCTGCGATCGTAAAGGCAATTCTCAATACTGGTTTTAAAGGTTATCTCGCTCAGGAATTTATTCCTAAGGGAAAAGAAAAGGCGCAACAACTGGCTGCGCTGAAAAATGGCGTCAAAATATGTGACGTTTAACAAATCCTCTGAATATTATTTATTCACTTTTGTTTTTAATCAAGGGTTATGGCTGATAATGTTTATGACGCAATTGTAGTTGGATCCGGTATCAGTGGAGGCTGGGCCGCAAAAGAATTTGCGGAGAAGGGACTCAAGGTGATTATGCTCGAAAGAGGAGAAAACATTGAACACATAAAGGATTATGTAAACGCGACTAAAGGTCCCTGGGAATTTCCACACCGCGGAGGGCGAACGCAGAAAATGGTCGAGGACTATCCTGTTCTCAAGAGAGACTATCCCTTAAATGAAATCAACCTGAATTACTGGACCAACGAAAAGGACTGCCCGTATACAGAAACAAAAAGGTTTGACTGGTACCGGGGTTATCACGTGGGTGGGCGTTCCCTGATGTGGGGCAGGCAAAGTTATCGCCTGAGTGAAATCGACTTTGAAGCCAACGGAAAAGAAGGAATAGGCACCGACTGGCCAATTCGCTATAAAGACGTCGCTCCCTGGTATGACCATGTTGAAAAATTCATTGGCGTTAGCGGCAACAGGGATGGCCTGGCGATACTGCCAGACGGTCAATTTCTTCCACCGATGGAAATGAACGTGGTGGAAAAGGACGTTGCCGCCAGAATCAAAAAAGAATTTAAAGGGGAACGCATGATGACGATCGGAAGAACGGCGAACCTCACTGTTCCTCATAACGGCCGTTCGGCCTGTCAGTACCGGAACAAATGCTGGCTCGGTTGTCCCTTTGGCGCTTATTTCAGCACACAGTCGTCCACACTGCCTGCGGCGATGAAAACAGGCAACCTGACCCTCAGGCCCTATTCAATTGTAACCAGGGTGTTGTATGACAAGGACAGCAAAAAAGCTACCGGCGTAGAGGTTATTGACGCGCAGACCAAACAGACATATGAATACAAGGCCAAGGTTGTTTTTCTCTGCGCTTCGTCATTGAATTCCACCTGGGTGCTATTCAACTCCGCTACAGATGTTTGGGATGGCGGACTGGGCAGCAGCAGTGGCGAACTCGGTCACAACCTGATGGACCACCATTTCCGTTGCGGGGCCGCCGGCACCGTGGAAGGATACGAAAACAAATACTATTTCGGTCGCCGTGCCAACGGCATATACATTCCCAGGTTCCGCAATCTCAACGGTGAAAAAAGAGATTACGTGCGTGGCTTTGGATACCAGGGTGGAGCAAGCCGCGACGGCTGGCACAAAGATGTTGCCGAGATGAACATAGGTGCCGAGTACAAGGATGCATTGACCGAGCCTGGTCAATGGACCATCAGCGCGACAGCCTTCGGTGAAACATTGCCTTATCACGAGAACAAGATCACGCTCAATAAAAGCGTAAAAGACAAGTGGGGCTTGCCGGTGCTTGATTTCGACTGCGAGATCAAAGACAATGAGAAGAAGATGAGAAAGGATATGATGGAAGACGCTAAGGAAATGTTCGAAGCAGCAGGGGCGAAGAATGTGAAGACTTACGACAATGGCTATGCGCTCGGCATGGGCATTCATGAAATGGGCACAGCACGGATGGGTAAGGATCCCAAGTCATCGGTTTTGAATAAGCACAACCAGTTATGGGACGCAAAGAATGTATTCGTGACCGATGGTGGCTTCATGGCTTCCGCGGCCTGCCAGAATCCTTCGCTCACCTATATGGCCATGACCGCAAGGGCCGTTGATTTTGCCGTTAGCGAACTAAAAAAGAAAAACCTGTAACTTAATAACGATCTAATAAGAAATACTATGGACAGACGTCAGGCATTAAGTCGTGTAGGTCTACTTTTAGGAGGTACCGTCATCGGCGCCAGTTATTTTCTGGAAGGTTGTAAACCGGAAGGCAAGAAATTAGCCTCCGTCAACGATTTTTCTGCCGAGGATATCGCCTATCTCGATGAGGTTGCAGACACCATCCTTCCCACTACAGCAAGCAGTCCGGGTGCCAAGGCCGCGAAAGTTGGCGCCTTCATGACCGTCATGGTCCGTGACTGCTACACCGAAAAGCAGCAGAAAACGTTTATGGAAGGAATGTCAAAAATTAATGACGTTGCCAAAAAGAAGTTTGATAAAGTATACATGGAGATCACACCCGATCAACGGACGGAACTCCTTAACGAACTAGATAAAGAACAAAAAGCATACACGGCGAAGCAGAAGGAGAAGGATAAGGATGCCGCGGCGAACCTGAGAGATGATCCGGCCGATAAGGATCCGCATTATTTCAGGTTGATGAAGGAACTGACCCTCCTCGGCTATTTTACTTCGGAGATCGGGGCCACCAAAGCGCTTCGTTATGTTGAATCCCCCGGCAAATATGACGGGAACTACGACTATAAAAAAGGTGATAAAGCCTGGGCAATCTGACCTGGCCTCGCCTCTTAGATTTTTTGTGCTCCTACCTCTGTGCCGCTCATTTGTAATCAGAAACTGATCGATAATGACGCATAACAGACGCCTGTTTTTAAGACAAACCGGATTGCTTGCTTCCGCAATTGCCATCACGGGTATTAAATGTGCCTCTCCTTCCAACGGAGACCCGGCAGAGGGTGCAGACAGCACCAAAAAAGACACCATTGCTTCCGCAACTGCAGAACAAGTGCTTGGCCAATTCGGCCTCCAGCTTTACACTCTTCGCGACGTACTGCCCAAGGATCCAAAAGGTATCCTCAAACAGGTGTCGGCCTTTGGTTACAAACAACTCGAAGGATTTGAACATGACAAAATGGGCATCTACTGGGGGATGACCAATAAGGAATTCAAGTCCTACATCGATGGCCTGGGCATGACAATGATCTCCAGTCATTGCGCCTATGAAAAGAATTTTGAAAAGAAAGCAGCCGAGGCCAGTGAGATTGGCATGAAGTACCTGCTCTGTCCACACCTGGGCAAGCAAAAAAAACTCGACGACTACAAGAAAGCGGCCGACAAATTCAACAAGGCTGGTGACATCTGTAAGAAGAATGGCATCCGTTTCGGATATCACAATCACGGGTATTCTTTTGAAAAGGTCGATGGACAATTTCCGCAGGACATCATGATGCAAAACACCAACCCGGAGACTGTTGATTTTGAAATGGACATGTACTGGGTGGTAACTGCCGGAGAGGATCCCATCACCTGGTTGCAGAAATACCCCAATCGTTTCAGGCTCTGTCACATAAAGGACAGACAGAAAAATGCAAAGGCAGGTGAAGCGGATGCTTCGACCGAAATAGGCGCGGGCTCGATTGATTACAAATCAATTCTCAAAGTTGCCAAAGGCAGCGGCATGGAATACTACATCGTTGAACAGGAAAAGTATGACAACAGCACGCCGATAAAGAGCGCGGAGATTGATGCGAACTATCTTAAGACCTTAATGTTCTGAGATTCTAAAAAAATCAAAAATTAAAAATTAAAAATTAAAAATCCTAATGAGTCGCGGATTCTTCAGTGGTAAATGCCTGAGGTTATTGATTTAGAATTCTCAGATGAAGGCGCGGCACCCCCACGACTTAAAAACCATTATCGCTCCGCATGCTTTCCGCACTTAACATTTTTAATTTTTAATTTTTGATTTTTAATTTTTCAAACGCAGCACTGTCTCCATTGAACACATTAAAATCAACCTTGCTCAGTATTCCATTCACGCGCCCGGTTTCGCTGTACTGCCAGAAGTGCCAGTCGCGGTAGATTCGGGGTTTGCCCTTAGTCATGTAGTGCGCCACCCATAATGGGTATTCATCAAAGGCTTCGTCGAGGTAGAAATTATAAAAATCGACATTGGTGTAGATGATCGGCTTCACCCCATAGAAATCCTCGATGGTCACCAGCCATTCCTTCACCCTCTCCCTGAGCTTTTCCGGGGCAACACCATAGGTTTGTTCAATATCAAGCACCGGCGGAAGGTCACCGCTTTTCAGATCCACATTGCTGATAAAATTTTCCGCCTGTGTTTTTCCACTCTTCGTTGCCAGGAAGAAATGATAAGCACCCCTTACCATCTTTGCTTCCCGCGCCTTTGCCCAGTTGCGCCTGAAGAACCTGTCCTCATTGATATTCCCCTCGGTGGCCTTGATAAAAGCGAAGCTGAGCCGCACGTCATTAACCTCCATCGACTTCACGCTGGGCCAATTGATTGTTTGCTGGTATTTGGACACGTCTGATGCCATGAACTGAAAAATTGAGGGGGATGTCGATGCCAAACTCGGCATAGCGAACATAGGTGGCCTTACGCGCCATGACCAATTCATACACCCATAGAACAAGCATAACGACAATGCTTGCGCCGATGCAAATGATCAACAGTCGCCAGATCCTGTCTGTTTTTTTCTTTCTGGCCATTCGTTTGCTCAAGGGTGGGGAGGTGAGATGACCGCCTGCAGGCCGGTCACGCGGAGCGCCGGAGTTTATCCAGTAACAAATTCATTTTCTCCGCTTCTTCAACCGACAGACTGCTCAGGTTGGAATCGAGCTCGTGGGTAGCCTGATCAAGCATGTTCAGCAGGTTGAGGCCTTTTTCGGTGATGGTCACGTCGACGAGTCGCCTGTCTGTTTTGCACACGATCTTCTGGACGAGCTCCTTTTTGATCAGACGGTCGACTATGCGACTGGTATCGCTCATCTTGTCCAGCATGCGTTGGCGGATCTGAAGTGTCGACATAGGCTTGGCTGCGCCCCTCAGGATCCTGAGAATATTAAATTGCTGCGGAGTAAGGTCCGCCTTTTCAAAAAATCTTTTGCTTTGTTCCATTATCCAGTTGTAAGTATAGATAATGTTCACATTCATCTTGTGGTACTCGCTGTTGAACTTAGACTGGTGTATGTCATTTTCTATGCTCATATACAGATCTGGTTATTTCGGTGAATAATTTCCCTCAGTCACTCCATACTTTTGTGCCTTCACTGCAATTCGAACAAATATCAATATTCTTCCGGCTACTAAGTACCTGGGTACGGAAACTTTTGTAATCACTGTTGTTCCAAATGTCACGAAAGGGCATACCCTTCAGGTCGCCAAGGCGGTGTGTGGCATCCTTGTCAAAACAACAAGGCACCACCATTCCATCCCAGGTTATGACCGTAGCGTGCCACAGCCTCCAGCAATGATTGGACATTTTATTCTTCAGCCGATACCTCCCTTCCTTGTCACGCTTATACCTGCTGAACTTTTGTGTTTCAGGGATCAGGTTATTGGGGTCGTTTACATAATCGTAGACTTGCGCAGTTTTGAATCTGACCTCGTCCACACCTATTTCCTTTGCAAGTATTTTTATTTCCTCTACCTGGTGTTCGTTTGGTTTGACCACGAGGAACTGGAAGATAACAAATGGCTTGCGACTTCCCAGTCGCTTTTTCCAGGCAACAATATTCTTTGCCCCCGCAATCACCTTGTCTAAATTTCCGCCAACACGATACTGCTGATACACCTGTTGTGTGGTTCCGTCTATCGAGATGATCAGCCTGTCGAGCCCGCTCTCGACGGTCTTCTTCGAGTTTTCATCATTGAGATAGTGGGCATTTGTTGAGGTGGCCGTGTAGATCCGCTTTAAGGAAGCATAACGAACCATGTCGAGGAATTCAGGATTGAGATAGGGCTCGCCCTGGAAATAAAAAACCAGGTAAAAGAGATCCCTGGAGACCTGGTCGATGGTGTTGCGAAAAAAATTATTTTGCAGCATTCCCGTCGGACGTGTGAAAGCTCTCAACCCACTTGGGCATTCCGGGCAGCGCAGATTGCAGGAGGTTGTGGGTTCCACCGAAATGGAAACAGGGTATCCCCACTGGACAGGCTTGCCCGACCATTTGCTGAGGTAAAAGCTCGCTGTAACCCTTGTTGCATTCCAGGCACGCCGGAATGTCATCTTTGAGATGAGGTTGATGGTATCGTGGAAATCAAAGCGAGGCACTTTTATAAAGATAAGCCCCTTTACTCTATCTCTGCATGGGCTCTCTCACTCTTTCTATACATGAGCTCTCTCACTTTTTCCTTGTCCTCTTTTTCCAGAGTGAGGTCGAACATGGTACCAAAGACATGGTCCCAGAGTGTTGTACTCACCCCGAAGCCACGGTGGTCATTCTTGTAATGATGAAGATGGTGATTCCTCCATAAAGGCTTTAACCATTTAAATGGAGGATTCCAGGCATGGATAGCATAATGCATGGACCCATACATAAGATAACCGATAAGGAAGCCGGGGAAAAATGCAAAGACCATTGTTCCCATGCACGCATAGATCAAAGCAAAGATTGCCGAAGCCAGGATGAGGCTGGGTACAGGCGGCATGAATAACCTTTCCCTGTCCCGGGGGTAGTGATGATGATTGCCATGCATCACATAAATGATTTTCTGCAGCCGGTCGCTGTCGGCGATAAAATGAAATACAAAACGGTGCATTATGTATTCAAACAGCGTCCAAAGAAAAATTCCAGCCAGGAAGAGTAGCGCAATTGTATTCCATGAAAACCCCTGTTGATAAGAGTGATAAACTAGTCCCGCCGAAATCGGCAGATACATGCCCCAGATTACCAGGGGATGTGTCTTCGTCAACATTTCGAGATAGCCGTTTCTAAATAGCTGCGCCTGTCCTTTGTTATGAATTTTATCAAATTTCATGTCACTCGATTTGATAGTGCAAAAATACAAATAGTCCAATTCATTCCCAGCCAATTCCAATTATCTTTACCTCCGCCTCTATTAAAGCAAAAAAAATGCCTGATGAAATTTGTCTCATATCTCTACGACGGTCATGACCACCTGGCATTGATGGTCGACGGCCTTTTCTATGACATGGAAAACCTTCATCCCGACATCCCCAACACAATGGGCCTTTTTCTCCAGTACTGGGACGATGCCTTTCCAATGGCTTTTGGTGGTGAACTAATGGTAAAAGAGGGTCGGATCACCGATGACAAGGGAAATGATCCTTCCGTTGCAGAACTGATTGCCCCTGTACCATTTCCCTCATCCTTTCGTGAGGCGTTTTCCCTTCCCGGGAAGCTGCCATTTTTTCATTTTCTGAACCATCACAGTATCAAGGGCCCGGGTGGATTGGGATGCACAACGCCTCAGTTAACCCAACTCGATTTCACCCCGCAGGTGGCCGTTGTGATCAGCCGTCACGGCAGGAATATAAAGGCTGAACAAGCCGATGACCATATCGGCGGCTTCATGCTGCTGAACAGCTTCACGGCGCAGGACATTCGCCGGCAGGAGCTGGCTTCCGGCGCCGGACCGGGCAAATCAAAAGACTTTGGTACCGCCACAGGTCCATGGCTGGTGTCGGCGGATGAACTGGCCTCCGCAGAGGTGCCCAATACGGAAGGGCGAAAGGGCAAATGCTGGAATATCCAGATCCATTGCCGCTTAAACGGGGAAGAGATTGCTCTACTTCGCCTGGCCGATATGAACCACACCTTCGCAGAACTCATCGAACTGGCGTCCGACGGTGTCGATATTTATCCGGGGGATGTGATCGGCTGTGGATCCCTGGGAACCGCGCCTATGTTGAGACTCAACGAAGCCCGGAATGGAGGCAATCCTTCGCACACCGATCGATGGCTGAAAGATGGCGACATAGTAGAGCTGGAAGCAGATGGGCTGGGCACGCTCACAAGTGAAGTGATAGCGGAGGAAATCTGATTTACAACTTCCCGGTTGGGCCTAATCATTTATTTTTGCGCCTCAACAGTCAAAAAACATAATGCATTTATCAGAACAGGAGATCATTCGCCGGGAGAAGCTAAAGGAGCTGCAATCCCTGGGGATCGACCCTTATCCGGCCGCGACTTTTCCTGTGAACATTACTGCAGCCAACATAAAGGCAAACTATGTGTCCAACCAGAATGAAGCAGATTTCACCGAAGTCTGCCTCGCAGGAAGGATCATGGGAATCCGGGACATGGGCAAGGCGTCGTTCGCGGTTCTGCAGGACAGTTCAGGCAAGATCCAACTCTACATAAAAAGGGATGACATCGCAAACGGTGAAGACAAATCACTCTACGACAAGATTTGGAAACACCTGACCGATATCGGCGACATCATCGGTGTCAAAGGCTATGTGTTTACTACCAGGACCGGTGAAGTATCTGTACACGTGAGAGAATTGCAATTCCTAAGCAAATCGGTCAAACCCCTGCCCATTGTAAAAGAGAAAGAAGGCGAAACCTTCGACGCGGTGACCGATCCGGAATTCAAATACCGGCAGCGCTACGCCGACATGATCATCAACCCGCACGTGAAGGAAACTTTTATTCGAAGGACAAAGATGATCAACGCCATCAGGGAATTTCTGAACGCCAAAGGCGCCCTGGAAGTAGACACACCCGTATTACAGAATATTCCTGGCGGAGCTGCCGCACGCCCCTTCACCACTCATCACAACGCCCTGGATATCCCCTTATACCTGCGCATAGCCAACGAACTTTTCCTCAAGCGCCTGATCGTAGGCGGATTCGACTGGGTGTATGAGTTCAGCAGGAATTTCCGTAATGAGGGGATGGACCGCACCCACAACCCCGAATTCACCGTCCTGGAATTCTATGTGGCCTATAAGGATTACAACTGGATGATGGAAACCACTGAGCAAATGCTCGAAAACGCCGCCATCGCTACTAACGGGACCACGCAGGTGGTAGCCGACGGCAAGGAGATCGATTTCAAGGCGCCATACAAACGGGTAACCATGTACGACGCCATCAGAGAATATACCGGGCACGACATTACGGGCATGGGCGAAGAGGGGCTGATAAAAATTTGCAGGGAATTGTCGATCCATGTCGATAACAGCATGGGCCTGGGCAAACTGGTTGATGAAATCTTCAGCAAGGCCTGCGAACCCCATTTCATCCAGCCGACCTTCATCATAGATTACCCGGTAGAGATGAGTCCACTAACCAAGAAGCACCGTTCAAAGCCGGGCCTGGTAGAAAGGTTTGAGCTGATGATCAATGGCAAGGAAATGGCGAATGCCTACTCTGAACTCAATGATCCGGTAGAGCAGCGTGAACGTTTTGAAGAACAGGCCAGGCTAATCGAAAGGGGAGATGACGAAGCCATGTTTATCGACAACGACTTCCTCCGCTCCCTCGAGTATGGTATGCCACCAACAGCCGGTATCGGTTTCGGCATCGATCGTTTGTGCATGCTGATGACCGGACAGCCTTCTATCCAGGACGTGCTATTTTTTCCCCAGATGAGGAATGAAGAGATCCGGACAGACGCTTAGTTTTCTTTCTGGCCTGAAACCATTTTCTTCAGGTTCTCCGCAGTTGCTGCAATCTCCTTGTTGGTAAAAAACTTGTAAACCTCATGCTCCTTTGATGGGTCGAAGGAACCTGGTATGTGCAGGTATGGTCCGATGATCTGCGCATCCGTATTTTTCGTGACGAGTTTGATATTGAACGGTGGTATGTTATAATTCCTCGCCGCGTCGCTGACGTTTGTGCCAGCCATCAGGGCGTGGAGACTGTCTATCCTGTTGATCAGGTCAGCTTCGTTGATCACTGTGCGTGAATTGTCGGTCCCTGTTTTTTGATAGCTGCCTACCAGGGTGTCCTTCTTGATGTTTAACAGGTAATAGCCCGGTTCCTTTACTGAAAAACCCTGAGTTCCTTTGGGAGAAACCACAACCACACTGTCTCCATCGGGTACAAGCACCGTTTCCTTGTGCGAGCCACCGGGAGTAAGCGTGATGGTGTTGCCCTTGATCTCAATATCTCCACTCGACTCAACAAGTACTTTTTTGTCTCCGCCCGATGAACAGGAGACGAGGAGAATTACCGCAAACAGAAGAGGATATTTCATGACCAGAGGTTTTATTTTTTACCAAATTTGTTTCACGCAAAGGCGCAAAGAGAACGCAAAGACGCAAAAAAAGACAGGTTTCCCTTTGCGCCTTAGCGAATTCTTGGCGCCTTTGCGTGAAATCAATTCTAACTAGGCTTTTTCAAATCTCTCACCCACTTTTTTCCAGTTGATCACGTTCCAGATCACGCCAAGATATTCGGGTCTGCGGTTCTGATACTTGAGGTAGTAAGCATGTTCCCACACATCAACACCAAGAATTGGCTTGCCCTTAACCTCGGCCACATCCATCAGGGGATTGTCCTGATTTGGAGTAGAACTGACTTCGAGTTTACCATCCTTTACTATCAGCCATGCCCAACCGGAACCAAAGCGGGTGGTGCCGGCGGCGTTAAATTTTTCTTTGAACGCGTCAAATGATCCAAACTCCTTATCGATCGCTTCAGCCAGCTTGCCGGATGGTTTGCCTCCCGCATTTGGTGCCAGGCTTTCCCAGAAGAAACTGTGGTTCCAGTGACCGCCACCGTTGTTGCGGACAGCAGGACTGATTGAGCCTGCAGCAGCAACCAGTTCCTCGATCGTTTTATTTTCATTCGGTGTACCCGCTATAGCTTTATTGAGATTGTCGATATAGGCCTGATGGTGTTTACCATGATGTATCTGCATGGTCGTTGTATCAATGTGAGGCTCCAGTGCATCGTGTGCGTAAGGCAGAGCTGGTAATGTGAATGCCATAACTAAAGAATTTATAGTTGATTAAATGATTGGCAAAATTACATAATAATTATACCAACATCAGACAATCATCTTTTTGACTGAAAAAATTCCTTCATTAGTAAAGCACATTCATCATCCAGAATGCCGGAGTATATTTCTGTGCGGGGGTGAAACGGAGTAATGATATTCGAAGCAGCATATTTGCGATAACCGTTCTTGGGGTCGGCGGCCCCGTAGATTACAGCGCCGATCTTACTCCAGTAGATTGCACCTGCGCACATCAGGCATGGCTCGATGGTTATGTAGATCGCAGCATCGGGAAGATATTTGCTGCCAAGGTAATTGAAGGCCGAAGTAAGCGCGATGATCTCTGCGTGAGCCGTGGGGTCGTTGAGGGTTTCAACCTGGTTGCACCCCCTGGCAATTATTCTGTCACTTTGTACGATCACCGCACCTACCGGAACCTCCTGTGCATCGAAAGCTTTTCTCGCTTCCTTCAGCGCCTGCTGCATAAAAAATTCGTGGGTCATCGACCCACGAAAATAATAACATTCATTTAATCAATGCGTCTCACATTTCCCGAACCGGTAATCCGGGTGTCGATCAAGGGCCTTCCCCTGTACCAGACATCTCCACTGCCTGCGATTTTCGCATTCAACCGCTCATTGACAAAAAGCCTGATGTCCCCGGAACCACTTGTTTCCGTGTCGGCTGTTTCTGCGGGAACATTGCTGAGGTCGATGTCGCCGCTGCCTTCGATATCCAATTTTTGATAGCCCACTAGGCCATTCAAGGCCTCAACATTGCCCGAGCCGCTGATCTTCACTTCAAGATTGTTTGCTTTGAGGGTAGTAACCAGGATCTTGCCTGAACCGCTAATCCGGAGTTTGAGGTCATCTGCTGAAAGACTGTCCGGAACAAAAAGATTACCCGAACCGCTGACCTTGAATGATCTTGCATTTGGACCCTCGACAGTGATCCTGAGGTGTTCACCTGCAGAGATGACCCGGTTATGACGGAGTTTTACTTTCAACTCGCCGTTGCTCACATCTGTTTCAACGATATCCAGAATGTTGCGTTGTCCTTCAAGGGTGATTGATTCGACTTGGGACTGAATGAAAACCAGTTCGCCAGGAACTTCGAATTCCAGTTCGGTAAATGGTGCGGGAATTCTTTTTTCGGTAACGATGGGGCCATTTCCTACGATTTTGCGGCAGGAATTCAGGCTGAACAAAATAAGGCCTGCAACTACCGCCACGAGTAACTTTTTCATGATTTTTTAATTGTTTTTATCTCATGACAACAAATGGATGCCTTACCCCTACGTCTATTTTTATTTTAGAAAATATTAACACCCGCACTCCAACCGATCCAGCCCGTAACCTGATCGCTGAACTTATGCGTGTTGTACCCGCCGGGAGGGGTGGACTTGTATCCAGGGATCTGAATATCCTGATCAGAAACAAAAAACGTATATGACGGGCCGGCAAAGACTGACAGGAATTTGGTAATCCTGAAGGTCAGCGCAGGGTTGATTCTGTTCAGGATGTTGGTATAATCCCAGGTTCCCCTGTACAAGTACTGGCTGGTCAGATCAAGGTTTAGGCTGAATTTTTTCCCCATCTGGATCTCTGATCCCAATCCATAACCGAAACTCAATAGTTGTTGTTCTAATGGTGTATTGTATCCCGCAAGAAGAATGCTGTAAAACTTCCTGTTACCCGTTTTGAAGGCGACGTTCAGGTCGGTGACTTCGTTGGTGGAAATGGACAATTTATGATAGCCTTTCGCCACAATATTGATCAGGCCGATACTATAGCCCTCTGAAGTGTCGGACACATTGATCAATCCAATCTGCACTCCCCTCAGTCTCCTGGTGTAATTAAACAGGCCAGATATCTGCATTCCGTTTGTCTGCCTGGTACTTATGTTTGCCACGCCAGCGATCTGCAATCCCTTTGTGGTCCTGTTCGTGAAATTCGCTATGCCGGCGATCTGTATGCCCTTCGTATGTTCCCCGACGTGATTGTAAATCCCGGCCAGCTGTATACCCGTCAGGTCTTTATGCTG
This sequence comes from uncultured Chitinophagaceae bacterium, assembly GCA_963808065.1. GTDB lineage: Bacteria > Bacteroidota > Bacteroidia > Chitinophagales > Chitinophagaceae > Flavitalea. The sequence goes on along the minus strand of CAWEEK010000001.1, from coordinate 93,956 downwards.
ATAATTAACAATGCCGGCTACACCAACACCCACGAAGTCCATCAGGTTGGTATTGTTCAGACCCGAAACCTGTACACCGGTCACATCGCCTCCAACAAGGTTCGAAAGTCCTGCCACCTGCACATAACCCATCTCCCTTTTGTCGATATTGAAGAGCCCTCCGATTTCGAATCCCCTCGTGCCTCCGGAATAACCACCGAGGACGTTCAGAGAAAAATTGTTGATCACCTGGCTGTTGAGTCTGCCATTTGTACTCAGGCGCGGCAGCAGGGAAACCTGCCATGGCCTCGCCGTAAAGAAGTTTCTCAGGTTGATGCTCTGAAGCCTCTGCCCGGATGAAACAAACCACTTCGTCAGCGTTTTCTTATCCACCAGTTCTGAATCGGCTTTCACATACCTGTAAAGCCAGGAGGTACTGTCGTTCATCGGAACCTCCAGGTCGATTGACTCAGGTGCCTTATAACCATCGGGGCCGATGATGACCGTGTGCTCTTTTGTGAGGAGTGGAACCAGTGTAACAGTGACGGTCTGGTTGAATCGTGGCGTAAGCACGACGCTGGTATCCTTGTAAAATTCTTTGCTCACCGAGATCGTTGCCTTTTTGTACCTGCTTTTCAGCCGCATCCGGAAAAATCCCTTGCTGTTGGTATTAACGATGATCAGTCTGTCCTTTTCATAAAGGCTGGCGCCTTCAATTTTTTCTCCCGTCTGATCGTCTACCACATGCCCGCTGATGTAATAAAACTTATTCTCTGTTTCCGCGGCGCTGGTCACGACCCTCAGCTTTAATGGCGCCTTACGAAGAATGATATAATTGCCGCTTTCCTTGAATTCGAAACCATTGCCGAGCAACTGCTTCAATACTTCACCGATCGGTAGGTTACTGACATTTGCCGACACCAGGGTGTCTTTGTTGATGATCCTGCTATTATATGAAAAATAGAAATTTTCCTTATTACTTATGATCTCCAGTACGTCATCCAGTTTTTGATTACTGATAGTGATTGTTATATTTCTTGAGAGCAGCATTTGTGAATATCCGCTGATCGAACTACTTAGCAGAATGATCAATAGTATTGCCTGGCTTATCTTTTTTGGCCTTTTCATGATACCTTAAAATCTTGTTTTTATTTGAGAATAATGTCCTCGCCTCGTCTTTCGATAGTGATGCCGAAGGTTTCGCCGATGACATGGAGCACATTTTCCAATGATTCATTTGAAAATGTAGTGGTCAGCGGCAATTGATTTAATGATTTGTTTTCAACGATGATGTTTGCATCATAAGCTTCGTTCAGGATGGTCACCAGTTTCCATAATGGGGTGTTGTCGCAGATGAATTCTTTGGTGCGGTAGTAATTATACAGTTCATCCGGGTTTGGCTGTACCTGCAGACTGTCGCTGTTTCCGGTTAACAGTTTCTGGCCTTTGGTCAGTATCCTTTCTTTATTGTGCCTTTTGATTTTCACCACACCCGATTCCACGATCACTTCGGTATTTCCTTCCCTGGTTTTGACATTAAAAGCGGTGCCCACGACGGTGATCGTCATATCATTTACTTTGACAATGAATGGTTTTTCTCTGTCAGGTGTGACTTTGAAGAAAGCTTCACCTTTAAGACTGATCTTTCTCTCGTTTCCTTTCAGTTTTCCGGCATAAGTGATCTCTGAATTTTTGTTGAGCGTGACCACCGAACCATCGGGCAGGGTATCCGCTTTGGATACCGGACCTGAAGCGAAAACCACCGGGGCCGAACTTTTATTATTCCAAACCAGGTAACCAAGTGTGAGCGCACCTATGACGAGGATGATGCTAGCGGCGGCGCGGAACCTGAAAAATCCATCAGACATCTGGCGAACGAGTCGGGGTTTTTTTTCCACCGTGACCACCCTTTGCTGGAACCTGCGCCAGGCAGCCTGTTCGTCCATTTCTTCAGGCAGCACCAGCTGCTGACTGTTTTCCCAGATCAGCCTGAACTGATCAAAATATTTTCGGTTGCCCGCATCCGCTGCCACCCAGTCCTCCACCGTTCTCCGGTTTTCCGGATTGCCTTCGTTCAGCAGGTAGCTGATCAGCAGTTCATCAATACTATTTGGGTCGAGATGTTTCAAAACAATTGATGGTTTACGGTTGGTGCCAGGAGAATTGCAATCAACGGAAGATAGTCTGCCAGTTTCACCCGAAGGATCCTTAGCGCCTTACCCATCTGGTTTTCTACTGTTTTTATTGACAATCCGAGTCTGTCGGCTATTTCCTGGTACTTAAGTTCTTCAAAACGGCTCATCTGAAATATTGTCCTGCACTGTTCCGGCAGATCTCTGAGCGCAGCGTCAATCCTTTCCTGGAGTTCCGACAATTGCACTTTGGAAGATGTATTCTCGACGTCATTTTTTTGTCGGGCGGCATACATGGTATAGGCCGATTTTACTTTCTGGTGTTTGAGATGATTGAGGCTTTCGTGGTAGACCGACTTGTACAGGTAGGCTGTGAGGGAGGTATGCACATCATTGATCATGCCTTTCTTCTCCCATATCTTCAGAAATACATTCTGAACCATTTCCTCGGCGGTGACTTCCTCTTTCACAATCGTAAAGGCATACGCGTAGAGCTTCTTGAAATGAGACGTAAAGATCCTTTCAAAACTTAATTCGTCTTTGGAAACCAATGTAATAGTGCCGGATTCCGGTATTTCCATCCTGTATTTTTGAATCTTCGTCTTTTCAAGGACTGCACCTACTGCGACTGCCATTTAAATCAGACAACGCAGGCTTCCGATACCCCTATGCCGGAGTAGAATTTTCTTCGTGTGACAAAAGTCGGCCAAAGGTAAGGTCTGTTCGTGGGGCAATTAAGGGGGCCCGGGGAAATTTCGGGGAACTGTGCTATTCAACGATGATCGGTGTATTTTCCTGCAGGGATGGCATCCTTAAGGATATTTATTTCTTCAAAGGTCAAATTTTCCATGTCGACGGTAGTGGCCGCTTCCTCGAGTTGCTGGAGTGTGCGGATGCCCGTTACTGCCGAACAGATCGAGGGGTTATGCAACACGAACTGAATGGCCGTCTGCGCCCTGGTCCTTTCCCCGTCTGATAGTGATCCGACTGCAGTTGCCGCCGAACCAACCCTGTCGTGGCCCTGTCCCAGGTAGGGAGCGGGCGACTTGTCTACCAGCAGACCCTGGGCCACACTGCCGCGGGCAAGTACACCGATATTGTTCTGATGTAATAATTCAAGGCAGGTCTCTTCTGGTCTTCGGTCGAGCAGGCTGTATTGCATCATCACACTGACCATGGAAGAGCGGGAAATCCATTGCCGGATAACGTTTGGCCGGATAGATGAGATGCCATAATAGAGGATCTTACCCTGTCTCACCAAAGTATCAAAAGCATCGATAGTGGCATCAATGGGATCATCGATGGTGCCGCCATGTAACTGGTAGAGGTCGATATGATCGGTCTGAAGTCGCCGGAGGCTGCCCTCCACAGAACTGATGATGTGCGCCGGGCTGGGATTCCAGCTCAGGGATCCATCGGGTTTGCGCTGGTTGCCCACTTTCGAGGCTATGACGGCCTTGTCCCTTTTTGTCTTAAAGGCTTTGCCAACGACTGTTTCGTTGTCTCCATCATCGTAGATGTCCGCAGTGTCGAAGAAATTAATGCCCAGGTCAACGGCGTGGTCCAAAAGCGAAAGGGCTTCCTTGTCATATTTTGGAAGCGACATACAGCCAAAACCTATTGAAGAGATATACAGTGTGGAAGTACCGAGTTGTGAATATTGCATATCGAAGAATGAGTTTTTAAACTCCTTGCAAAAATCAGACTGCGCATTTCGAATGATAATTTTCGAGCACTATGGCTGAACGCTCAAATTCATATCCGGAATAATGTCCTTCGATCTCTGTTAGCACGTCCTCTATTTCTTCGAGTGTTTTGAGGGTGACCAACCTTGCACGGTAGTCCTTAATATTAGGCAGACCTTTCAGGTAATTCGCATAGTGTCTTCGCATTTCCAGGATGCCCACGACGGGGCCCTTCCATTCAAAGGACCTGCGCAGGTGTTTCCTGCAAACCTCGATACGTTGCTCTATAGTAGGGGACGGAAGCTGTTCCCCTGTCTTCATGTAATGCTTTATGTCGCTAAAGATCCAGGGATATCCAATCGCGGCCCTGCCGATCATGATTCCATCCACCCCATAACGGTTTTTGTACTCAACGGCTTTTTCCGGTGAATCTATGTCGCCGTTGCCAAATATGGGTATGTGTATCCTGGGGTTGTTTTTCACCTTGCCGATCAGGTTCCAGTCCGCCGATCCTTTGTACATCTGCACCCGGGTCCGGCCATGAATACTCAGGGCCTTAACTCCAATGTCCTGGAGCCGTTCAGCTACTTCCTCAATATTTTTGGAGTCTTCGTCCCAGCCGAGCCGGGTCTTTACGGTTACAGGCAGTGAGGTTGACCTGATCACCGCTTCAGTAAGGCGAACCATCAGGGGCAAATCTCTGAGTACCCCGGCACCTGCTCCCTTGCAGGCCACTTTTTTAACAGGACAGCCATAGTTGATGTCGAGCAGATCGGGATTGGTGACGTCGACTATCTTTGCGGCCAGGGCGAGGCTATCCTCATCTCCTCCGAATATCTGGATGCCCACGGGCCTTTCGTAGTCAAAAATGTCGAGCTTTTTCCTGCTTTTGATGGCATCGCGGATCAATCCTTCGGAGGATATGAATTCGGTGTACATCAGGTCCGCACCATTGTCCTTACAAACAGCCCGGAATGGAGGGTCGCTCACATCCTCCATGGGTGCAAGGAGGAGGGGAAATTCGGGAAGTGATATGTTGCCGATGGTTACCATGTTGTCGGGCCTTTGGGCCGGGTTTGCTGAGCGAACAGCGCAATCGCCTGGCTTTCGTCAGATAGCTTATCCGTATCTTGTAAAGCAAACGGCTGCAAATTTACATTTAATTGGTTATGATCGGTTACCTGCGCGTTAAAAGTCCCTGGTCTCAGTTAGCAATTTTCCTTGGTTTATTCGGCGCTGCCTGGCTCCTTGCCATGCTGGTAATGTCCTTTCTGTTGATGTCGAGAGGCATCCCTTTAACCAACTTGCAAAATGTGAACCTGGGCGATCCACGCATGTTGAGCACCATGAAACTGATACAGGGCATTTCTGCCGTGATAATTTTTCTATTTCCCGCCATTGCCTTCGCTTTGATTGTTTTCAACCGGAAACCACTTGAGTTCCTTGGTTTTAAAAGAGCACACCCCGGCAAAATGTATGCGCTGGCCATGATCATCATCCTGGTGGCTTTTCCTCTGGTATTCTGGCTGGGCGAACTCAACCAGGGCCTGCCTTTGCCAAAATGGATGACGGGTATGGAAGCTGAGGCGGAAAAACAAATGCAAGCCTTCCTGAAGGTTAGTGGAACGATGGATATCCTGGTGAACCTGTTCCTGGTCGCTCTGCTGCCCGCCATCTGTGAAGAAGTTTGTTTCCGGGGAGCGTTTCAGCGTATCCTCATACACCTCAGCCGGAGCCCATGGATTGGGATTATTGTCGCTTCGATCATTTTTTCGGCTCTCCATCTCCAGTTCCAGGGTTTCCTTCCCCGTATGTTCCTTGGTATCCTGCTTGGCGCACTTTATTGGTACAGTGGCAGCCTCTGGACCAGTATACTTGCCCATTTTATCAACAATGCCGTGCAGGTGGTAGCGGTGTCCTATGCGCCGGACATTGCCACAAAAGATCCATCCATTCCATTCATTGCCGCCCTGATCAGTGCGCTCGCCGTACTGGCGGTGATCTGGCTGTATAAATCACTTTCCACGGTCACTTATGAAAAAGTTTACGAACCCGACGAGCTCAATAAATTCAACCAGTTCATCGCATAAAACTTCCTGCTCATGGCGCTGAACATTTCCACCTTTCAGACCCGGCTAGTGACTTCGGTGGTTTTTACTGCTGTCATGATCTTTGGTGTGGTCACCAGCAACTTCACATTTTTCGTTCTTTTCAGCGTGATCCATTTTGGATGCTGGTTCGAATTCCAGCGCATCATCGCGAAGATCGATCCCGAATACTCGGGCATAACAGCCTTTCATAAGTATGGAATCATGCTTGCTGGCTGGTGTTGTCTGCTTTACTTCACCAATAATACTTTTCGTTTCGGCGATTTTGTCTTTCACGCCGTGGGTTGGTGGCTTGGCCTGCTTTTCGCGTTCCTGCTGCCACTCACGGAGTTGCTCTTTGCCAACACGATCTCATTAAAAAATATTGCCTACTCATTCCTCGGTCTCATTTACATCTCCCTGAGTTGTGGACTGATGATCGACCTGCTGATCTTCCCTTCACTGCCTTTTCAATCTGTGCCTTTATTTCCAGTTGTACTGATCGCCTGTATGTGGATCAATGACACCATGGCCTATCTCGTCGGGTCGCTGATCGGCAAAACACCCCTGTCTTCCATCTCCCCCAAAAAAACCTGGGAAGGAACCATTGGTGGAATTGTTTTAAGTGTAACGGCAGTGACCATCACCAGTTATTACGTAGTCGTATTGCAGGATTTCAGCTGGATACACTGGCTGATGATTTCTTTGATTGCCAGTATTACCGGAACCTTTGGGGACCTCGCAGAGAGCAGACTGAAAAGAATGGCGGGCCTCAAGGACAGTGGAAGGATAATGCCCGGCCACGGCGGCTTCCTCGACAGATTTGATTCCCTGCTGGTGGCAACTCCTTTCGTATGGGGCTACATTGAAATTTTTATGAGGTGATCTGCGCTCATCTTCCCTATTTTTGAGGCTCAACCAAGCTGTCATGACGATCCACAAGGAAGGAATAAAAACGATTGTAATAACAGCCATCCTTTTCGGCGCCATCAACCTTGGCTCTTTCTTCTTTCTTAGTTTCTATTATCCCTGGCTCAGCTGGTTCATTTTCCTCGCAACCATCATCGTCTGGTTGTTCATCATTTCCTTTTTCAGAATCCCCGGGCGGTCCCTGGCCGCCGCCGAACAATCGGTGATCTGTCCTGCCGATGGCAAGGTGGTGGTGATCGAAGAAGCCTATGACGACGAATATTTTAAAGACAGAAGGCTGCAGATCTCCATATTCATGAGCCCGGCAAATGTGCACCAGAACCGTAATCCGGTCAGCGGTGAGGTTGTTTATAACCAGTACCATAAGGGCAAGTACCTCGTGGCCTGGCATCCCAAATCTTCTACAGAGAACGAAAGGCACAGTGTGGTTATCAAGAACCAATATGCCGAAGTGCTGGTGAAACAGATCGCGGGAGCGGTTGCCCGAAGGATAGTGAACTACCTGAAACTGGGTCAGCGGGTGGATCAGGCCGCCGAAATGGGGTTCATCAAATTCGGTAGCCGGGTAGACGTGTTGCTGCCTGTCGGAACCACAGTGCTCGTGAAACTCAATGAAGCGGTCAAAGGCGGTGTGACCGTGTTGGCTACTTTCTAAAAAATAGTCTGCAGTTCTTTCATCGAGCGGACGATATATGTAGGAACAATCGCACAGACCATGTTGGTGTGATTCATAAATACCTGGTCGATGCCTGCGTTCTTTGCTCCGGCAATGTCCACTTCCACACTGTCACCGATCATGATACTGTTCCCTGGCAATGCTTTTGCCTTCATGAGGGCATAATCGAAAATTTCCTTTTGTGGTTTGATGCTGTTGCAGGATTCCGAGGTGATCACTTCGATGAAGAATTTGTCGATCCCCGATCTTTTCAGTTTGCTTTGCTGCGTAAGTTCAAAACCATTGGTGATCAGGTGCAGTTGGTAGCCTTTCCGGTTTAGGTAATCCAGGGTGGAGATGGTGTCGGGAAAAAGATGATTGTAGTTAGGAAGTTTTTCCGTGAACTGGTCGCCAAGCAGGCGGGCCAGGGCCTCATCGCCAACCCGGAAATCCATAAGGGTGTGGTGCATTCTTTTCCAACGCAGGTCGGCACCTTTGATCTCGCCATTGCGGAATCGTTCCCAGAGCTTGTCGTTGTGCGTGGTGTAGCTGGTATAAAAAAGGTCGAAATCATGCACCCCTCTTTTTTCCAGGCCGTGTTCACGGTAGATATCCTGCATCGTCAACCTCGCGTTGGAAACGTAGTCCCAGAGCGTGTGATCGAGGTCGAAAAAAAGATGCCGGTACTTCATGGGGCGAAATTACACATTGAAGTGTCTTGAAGCTTAATGACGAACGGTTAAAAATCAAAGGGAACTATCTTACTTTGCCAATTCGTGGCTTCGGCGGGAACCAGAAAACCTAAGCGTAGATTTCAATTGTTGACTGATAAACAGGATTTTTAATTTTTAATTTTTCACTTTTAATTTTGAAATCGAACATCATTATCACGGGAGCTTCAAAAGGGATCGGAAAGGCAGTTGCAGAAAAGTTTGCGGCAGACGGCGATTCATTGTGGGTCTGCGCAAGGAACGAAAAAGATCTCAGGGCCTTGTCGGACCAGATTGGGAGTACACACCCGTCATCAGCGATAAATTACCTGGTCTGCGATGTGGCAAAAAAATCTGAGGTATTGAAGTTTGCTGCATGGGTAAAAAAGGAGGCCGGGGGAGTAGATATTCTTGTCAACAATGCTGGCAGTTTTAATCCGGGTGAGATCAAAGATGAAGATGAGGGCGTTTTGGAAACACTGATCGAAACAAACCTATACAGCGCCTATTACCTTACCCGGGCACTGCTGCCCCTGATGATCTCAAAGAAGAGCGGGCACATCTTCAACATCTGCTCCATAGCTTCCTTGCAGGCTTACAACAACGGCGGCTCTTACAGCATCACAAAACATGCTCTTGCTGGTTTTTCGGCAAACCTTAGGCATGAATTAAGGGAAGAGAATATTAAGGTGACATCCGTATTCCCCGGAGCTGTTAACACCGCTTCATGGGAAGGTAGCGGGGTGGCCGCGGAAAGGCTGATGGATGCCGATGACATCGCCAAGATGATCCATGCAGCCTCAAAATTATCTCCCAGGGCCTGCGTGGAAGAAATAGTCATCAGGCCGCAGTTAGGGGACATTTGAGCTTAATTCTGACCAGTAAAAAGCCGGTTGCAAATAGTTTAACATTTGATTTTTCATCCGTTCATCCCAAACATCCTTTCCGCGCTACCATCCCTCATCTCCCTTGTCTATCTTTGCCAAACACCATGATTAAAAAGGCTCAAATCAAACGGATTATCCTGATTATTGCATTGGCCTTCAGCTTGCTGACAACCACGGCCCAGAGCAATTATGAGAAGGTTCCCGACAAGAACCAGGTAGAGGATCAGTCAGAAATTGCCTCCAGGGATAATATGGAAGAAAAGATTCGCAAGAACTTTTTCCTCCGTGCCGAAGTAAGCAAGACACAATGCTATGTTGGGGAACCGATCATGGCTACTTTCAAGGCCTATTCCCGCCTCACGGCCAACTCGCAGGTGGTGCGAAGGCCTTCACTCACTGGTTTCAGCGTGGTGGAAATGGTCGACTCCTATAGCAGTCTGCCTGACGTCGAGCAACTGGACGGAAAATATTACAATGTGCATCTTATCAGGAAGGTTCAGCTTTTCCCGCTTCAGCCCGGCCATTTTGAACTCGAGCCTGCCGAGGTCGAAAGCACTATCCATTTCCGGCATCCCCTCAGACTTAAATCGACCTCGAAGAATTTCAACGACCCGCTCGCCGACCGCTCAAAAGAACTGCTCCCCGACTCCCTGCTGGATAAGAAGATCCTCTCATACACCCCCGTAGTGGCCATTGATGTGTTGCCTCTTCCCCAGCAGGCCACAGCAGTGGATAGTTTCAGCGGAGCCATTGGCAATTTTGCCATCAGGATGGAAGCAAAGGACCACAGCTGGAAACAAAACGAACCCGCCACGGTCAAACTGGTCATATCCGGCACCGGCAACTTTCCCCTGATCACTCCCCCCCCGATCAATTGGCCAAAGGGTATCAAACCCGGCGATCCGCGGGTAATTGAAGAAACAAACAAATACATATTCCCGCTTTCGGGAACCAAGGTGTTCGAATACACCATCGACACCAGGGACACTGGTTCCTTTGAGATACCATCCATCGTTTTTTCTTATTTCGACCCGATCAATAAAACTTACAGGGATGCAAGGACGGACCCATTCTTTTTCAGCATCGAACAGTCTTCATTCAACCTGAAAAGGGATGCCGACCCTGTTGCCGTCACCGAACCTCTGATTCCCAGGCAATGGTATTTTTATGCGTTCATCGTATTGGTGATCATCGGGTGGATCATCGTGCAGGTGGTCCGGTCTGGCAAGCAGCGGAGCAAGGGCAAGACAAAACTCGCACCTGCGACGATGGTCAAAACTCCTGAGCCCGAAGGTGAAGACATCGTGCTCCTCGAAGACATGATCTACCCGGTAAAGAAAGCCCTGAATGCCGGAGACCATCCTCAATTTTATCAGCAACTGAAACAAAGTGTGTACACGGTAATGGGCAAGAAATTCAATCTGCCGTCAACTGCCCTCTCCAAGCAATCCATTCTTTATTACCTGAGAAAAGAGTCGGCGGACGAAAGTTCGGTGAAGGAATTGTCCAGTCTGCTTGATGAGTCAGAGCTGGCGCTTTACACCCCAAATGCGGTTGCCGAGAACATGGAGGAAGCCTATCAACGGCTTGAAACCGTGCTCAACAAACTCACTGCTTGATGAGGTCTTCGATTCGCCTGTCATTGATGTAAACACCTTCGAGCACTCCGGTGCCATTGTAAATCTTCACTTTCGCATAGGTGTCACCGTCTAACCGAGAAGAATCCCGATACATTTTCTCAGCCTGGGGAGCCTTGAACTCATTCATATAATATTCGTCGAAGGGAAAATTTAACGCGAGGGCCCAGAGGCTGTCATTTTCCTTCGAGGCATAATTCACCTTTGCCTTGAGGTAATTCCTTCCACCTGAAGGAACATGATGAAAAACTTTTTCAATCTTCGCATGTCCACCTGCGGTAGTTCCCAGGGTAAGATATACATCCTGTCCATAGTGAAAGGCAGATCCCTTTTTCACGAAAATAGTTTCATCGGCGAAGGACAAAGACACAAAACGGCCCTTGAATGGGTCCACGGGATCAATGGGTCTGGTCCTGAATTTAAACAGTTCTCCCTGGTTTAGTACCCTATGTCTCGACCAAAGCATCTGTACCGGAACAAACCACTGCGCCGCCGCCATAATGATAAAAGCATAAAGCAGGATCTTCTTCATAGCGCGGATTTTTCAGTGATTTTTTTTCTCCTGCGGATCATCATCGAATTGAGGATGAAGAACCCTGCCCCGGAAACGATGAACATCAGGCCACGCCACATGAATGGAATATTTGTGTCGAAGAATCGGATCAGCGCAAGGGTTGCCAGGATTAACAGGCCAAGATTCAGGTAGCCCAGGTGGTCGCGGCTTGTTCCCCGGTAGATGTAGATCACCCCCGTAACCAATATGCAGATGTTGAATATGAAGATGCCCATGAATGGCGCTTGCCGAAACAACAACAGACAGGCAAGAAAGATCAGCGGGGTCAGCGTAATCAGGTCGATCCCGGTCTTTAATGTTTTTGAAATATTCCTGACTAAAATAATGAGATAGATCAGGACGATAAGGAGGCACAGGTAGGTAAAGGATACATGAAGTAATTGTCCGATTCCCGGCCTGCGCGCAGCTTCTGTCCAGAAATCAGCAAAGGTCCAGAAGCAGAGTATAGCCACCATCACCGGAAGTGAAACCAGCCGGAAGGGATTAAGGAAAAGCCTCGTTTCATTGAACAGCTCCCGTTTGCCCACGAGGTAAAATATGCCCGCAAGGGAAATATAGGCGCTGCTGACCAATGCAAACTGGTCGATGCCTGAAGGAATAAAGGCTCCCAGCGCCAGCATCGTCGACAATACAAAGAACCAATTGTGGAGGTAGAAAGAATTCTTGCTGCTTCCCACATTGCGCAACAGCGTCAGGTATTTTGGGATCAAACATAACAGAATAAGAAAATAAGCATAGGGTATACGATTGCCCATTTCACTTCCGAATGTGGCATATTCCTGTTTCTCAAATACAAACCAGGTAGCCAGGACGATGATGAACAGGGATACTGCGGAAGACCCGGTTATATATACAATGGGCAGGGCCAGCACCATCCAGGTTAGTAAGAAGTCACCGAGCTCGCCACTGATTTGGTAGATCTGGGAGATGAGCGAAATCGTGGCGGCTATCCCAAAGAAAAGAAGTATGGCCGTTACCTCCATCCAGCTTCTGTTTTCCCTGTGTTTTATCAGTGCGAGCAGACAGAGGATCTGGCCGGTGAGCAGAGGCAAAATGGCAATAAGGGTTTTAGCCCCCCGGCTGATAAATTCCCAGTTATGCGCGAGCACGAGTATTACCCCGGAGCCCAGCAAGATACCTCCCATAACGGCGAGGATCAGGGTAAGTTTGCCCGACTGACTGCTTTTCTTTGCATCATAATACTGGCTGATTGCTGCTGCCGATTCTGATGTAATGATGCTGCGGCTGACTAGTTCATCAAGATCGCGCAGTAGCTGGTTATTCATAATTTGGTTATTCTGTGTATTTGTATCCCACCCCTCTTACCGAATGAAAATACTGAGGATTGCGACTGTCCTCCTCGAAGTATTTGCGGAATCCCAGAATGAAATTATCGATCGTTCGGGTAGTCGGGTACACATTGTAACCCCAGACTGCCTGAAGGATCTTTTCTCTTGGCACTACTTCGTTCTTGTTTTCAATCAGCAACTTCAGCAGCATGGCTTCTTTCTTACTGATCTGGAGCCGTTCGCCTTTCCTTGTATGGACTTCCTGCGCCCGAAAGTCGATGGCGTTTTTACCAAAGGTGTAGAGATCGCCTACAGAATCCTTTTCCTGCATCTTCTTGTTCTTCTCAATTAGCTTCTGAACCCTGAGCAACAGTTCTTCCAGGTTGAAAGGCTTGGTTAGGTAGTCGTCGGCGCCCTTCTTGAGGCCGAAGACCCTGTCGGCGCTGGTATTGCGGGCGCTAAGCATGAGTATCGGAACGTCGTTGTTTTGCAGGCGGATGCTTTCCGTGACGCTGATTCCATCCAGCAGGGGCAGCATCACATCCATAATGATGAGGTCAAAATATTCCTGCTCCACTTTCTGAAGGGCCTGGTTTCCATCATAGGCCGAAGTAATATCATATCCTTCCAGCTCCAGGTTAAGCTTAAGCGCATCATGGAGATTTTCCTCGTCCTCTACCAGTAAAACAGAAAGTTTGTCGGAAGACATGAATCAAAGTTGAGGTGCAAATTTAATCACGAACACAGAACCCTGCGGCTGGTTGTCCTCTATCCTGATGACGGCGTGATGATCAGCAGCGATCTTTTTACAAAGATACAATCCAAGACCCGTTCCCTTGGTAGATCTTACCTCCTCGTTGCCCAGCCTGTAAAATTTACGGAATATCTTTCTCTTTTCATCCGCAGGTATCCCCGGACCAAGGTCGCGGACCTGCAGCACAATAGCCTGCGCTTCTTTTTTGAGTGAGCACCCAATGGGCGTCCCAGCTGCCGAATACTTTACCGAGTTTTCAAGCAGGTTGTTGACCAGGATTTCCAGCAGCAGGGCGTCTCCCTTGAGTTCCACCTCATCCTCCACTTCAATGGTCCAGCGCCTGTCCGGATAACGATGCATGTATTCTGTGGCCGAACGCTTCACGAGATCCGAAAAATTGAGCTCTTCCTTGGCAAAGGGACTTCCTGCTTCGAGTTGGGCGGAAACAAGAATATTGCTCGCCAGTGAATTCAGGCGGTTGATCTCCTGGACCGTCATGTTCAGGAGCTTTTGTCTTTTTTCTTCATCCAACTGATGCTTCTGCAATGTCTCCAGGTTCAGCTTGGTGATGGCGATCGGGGTTTTTAGTTCGTGTGTGACGGCCATCATAAAATTTTCCTGCTGTATTTGCAGGGTGAACTGCCTGCGGATGGCCCTGTACATAAACACCGCCACGATGATGATCAGTGCAAGAAAAGTGCTGCCTTCGGAAATATATTGCGTGGTCTTCCTGGCTCTGTCCGACTCCACCACCTCCATTTTCTGATTAAAACCGGGGTCGTCGAGTCGCAGTTCACTCAGTTTATAATTAGCCATCTGCCGGTTCTGCCCTTCCAGTTCGATAAACCACCAAACCAGCGCAGCGACGATGTACACTAACAATAACCAGTAAACGATTGTGATGATCCTGAGCCGTTGTTTTTTGAGTATCATTAGGCAATCTTGGTCTTCATCCTTTTGACTTTTCCACCCTGATGCCGACATTCATAATGTGCCGCAGGGGGTCTTCGCGCATGATGTTCTCGAGCCTGAACTTGTACACACCTTTCTTGCTAAGGGGGAGAGGATTCCTGGTAATCTGAATTCGGTGTTCAAAGATGTCGTCCATGCCGGTACCCAGCCAGCCCTTATCATCGGTAGCGAGTTTGAGGTCGAGGCGCTGCCTGTTCACAGAATCGCCGGGCACCTGCGTGTAAACATTCATCCATAGGTTATTATACCGGTAAGCGTCTGTATGCCGGACGACAACATAGATATTGTAAAGGGCCATGGTGTCGCTGATCTCGAAAGCGATCTCCGGACGGAATGATGCTTCCCATTGTTGTTTGGGAATTACGACGTTTTTTTCAAAAACATCCACGGTGGAGCAGGACCCCGCTGTGAGTGCGAGGGCCGCCATAAGAATAACGGTAGGGGAGAATCTGCTCAGCATTCTTGACCTATAAAACGTTTAATACCTGTTCTTTTGCTTTTTCAAGTTCATCCTTCATCAGCACAACGCATTTCTGGATACTTGAATCGTAGGCCTTGGCCCCGGTGGTATTGATCTCCCTTCCGATTTCCTGCAGGATGAAGGATAATTTTTTTCCTTTCCCGTCCTCTGGCTCGGAAATGATGCTCATGAAATAATCACAATGATTCTTCAACCTTACCTGTTCTTCACTGAGGTCAATCTTTTCGATGTAATAAATGATTTCCTGTTCGAGCCTGTTTGAATCATAATTTTCCTTGCCCAGGTTCTCTTCGAGGATCTTCACCAGGCCTTCCTTTATCCTGGTTTTACGGGCGGGCTCCAGTTTGTTCACCTCCCCCTGTTGTTTTAGAATATTGGTAATGCGAAGAGTCAGATCTATTTGTAAAGATTTTCCTTCTTCCTCGCGGTGTTGATTGAGGTTGTCGATTGCTTTGAGCACGATCCGTTGAAAGGCCGTCCACTCGGCATCTGTCAGGGTTTCACCTGTGGGGGTGATCACTTCTGGCAACTTGAGCAGGGTGCTGAGGATGTGCGCGGAGTCCAGGTTGAGGGCGGCGGATAATTCAGCTATTGGCTGGAAATAGGCCCTGGCCAGGTCGGTATTGATGGTTACTGGCTTTGCATTGCCCGTCTCTTTCAGGGTTATGGTGCAGTCGATAGAACCACGGTTCAGGTGTTTGGAAAGAATATTGCGTGATGTCGAACTCAAAGGGTTTTAAGAATGCGGGCATCTTAAGGTTCAGCTCAAACTGTTTGCCGTTCAGGGATTTCATGTCAACCAGAAAAGTCTTGTCACCGACAGCCTCCTCCGCTCTCCCAAAGCCGGTCATTGATTTCAACATAGCGATCTCGATTTTACTGGCAAGATAATACAATACCCAGTAATCATCCGTATATACGCTCAATGGCCGCCATGTTCCGTTCCATCACCACTTTTCTTTTCAGGCTCAGCTTTGGCGTCATCTCCCCACCATCGATCGTCCATTCGCGGGGAAGCAGCTGGAATTTTTTCACCTGCTCCACATGGTTGAAATAGTTGTTGAAAGAATCGACCAGGTCGTGGTAAAATTTCACGACCTCTTTGTTATTGATGAGTGATTCGTTGTCTGGTTCATTGATCTTATTTACGCGGGCCCATTCACGCAGGTTGGGAAATGAAGGAACGATCAAGGCAGCCACAAATTTCCTGTCAGCCCCAATCACCATCACCTGCTCGATGTACATGG
This sequence comes from uncultured Chitinophagaceae bacterium, assembly GCA_963808065.1. Lineage (GTDB taxonomy): Bacteria > Bacteroidota > Bacteroidia > Chitinophagales > Chitinophagaceae > Flavitalea. The sequence continues at coordinate 77,937 of CAWEEK010000001.1, read as the reverse complement.
ATTCCTTGAGCTTATTTTCAACGGGAAGCGGTGCCACGTATTTGCCTCCGCTGGTTTTGAACATTTCCTTTTTACGGTCGGTGATCTTCAGGAAGCCGTCACCTACTATCGTCCCGATATCTCCGGTATGGAACCAGCCGTCAATCATCACTTCGTCGGTCAGTGCCGGATTTTTATAATAGCCCATCATCACGTTTGGTCCCTTGCAAAGGATCTCGCCATCCTCGGCAGTCTTGATCTCCACATTGTCCATTGCACGCCCAACGGTGCCGAACATGCGCGTATCCTCAGGATAGCGGTTCACGCAGATCACGGGCGAGGTTTCGGTGAGTCCGTAGCCTTCAAGGATCGGAATCCGGGCGGCGGTGAAAATGCGGATCAGCCTCACCTGGCAGGCGGCGCCACCCGATACGATCACGATGATCCGGTTACCAAGCGCTTCCCTCCATTTGCTGAAGATGAGTTTGTTGGCCAGTTTCAACTGGAGGTTGTACCAGGCACCCTGGTTCTTGTTGATCTCGTATTGCGTCGCCAGTTCATGGGCCCAGAAAAAAAGCTTTTTCTTCATCCCTTTTAGATCCGCCCCCTTCTGCATGATTCTGTCGTACACCTTTTCAAGCAGGCGGGGAACTGTGGTGAAAATGTTTGGCTTGACATCCCTGAGGTTGTCGGCGATCGTTTCCATGCTCTCCGCATAATATATTGACGCGTACTTTTGGAGATAGTAATAGGTGATCATCCTCTCAAAGATGTGGTTGAGCGGCAGAAAACTTAATGCCCTGAGTTCCACAGTTACCTGAAGACAGGGCACCGCAGCCAGCACATTGCTGAGGATGTTATTGTGTGAAAGCATCACCCCTTTCGGGTGGCCGGTAGTTCCGGAGGTGTAAATGATGGTGGCCAGGTCGCTGTTTTTAATCCTCGAATCAATCGCTCTGAGCTGCTCGCTTGCCTGGGGTGTAACGGGTTTTAGCAGGTTGCGCCAGTAGCTGGGCTCGCCAATGTCCTCGAAGGTGTAGACATGTTCAAGGCTGGGTATCCGGTCCCTGACGGAGATGATCTTCTGATAGTCACTGGCGTCGTTGACAAAAACCACTTTTACAGCAGCGTCATTGAAAACATATTCCAGTTCGTTGACGTTGATGTTGGGATACACCGGTGTCAGGACCGCGCCGCATTTCTGCACCGCCAGGTCAAGGATCAGCCATTCGGGTCTGTTCTTCGACATCACGGCAACCTTCGACCTGCCTTCTTCTGATCCATCACCCAAACCAATGCCGGAATCCAGGAGTCCCGCACTAAGCTGGTCCACGAGGGTGATCACTTCGGTTGTGCTGAATTTTCTCCAGGCACCATTTTCCTTCCCGGCCAGCAAGTCCGGCTTTTCGGGCAAACTACGCATGGCATCGAGGTAATCGTATAACCTTTGGGGTTCTGACATATGGCTGCGCATTAAAATTCGCTCATTGTCAAATTAGCCAAAAAACAATAAACCTCATAGTAAATAAGGGCTGCGCACCAGGTAAATGATAAATTATTTGGTTCTTCGTCAATTTTGGTGAATGCCAGGTTTATCGAGTGTTTCCGTTGTTAGTGATTTTGGTCTGCCATCGTGAATCTTTCAGCTCTGTTTACATCCGGCAAAGTGAGATTACGCATTCTGAAGTCACCTGTATGTGTGGCGATAAGTGACTTTGGACTCTATTAACTACCGTGAAGCTTCTTCTGGATACTCTTTGGAAACTCTTTGGGAAAGAGGAAACCTAACCGACTTTTTTTTGAAAAAAAGTCGGCAAAAAAACTTTGGCTGTCGCGAGAAAAGGCGATAAACCGTCTCTCGGGCTAAAGAAAAACAAGTCACAACTGAAGAATATATCCGGGCAGTAGTAGGACTTACGTGCAAAGAATAACATTCGAGTGCAGTATCAGCTGTTTTTCTTTTACGCCCTGCGATCCGGTTTTTGTCTCGCCTTTTCCGCGAAGGCCAGAAGACAATGGGGAGATAGAGAAAGAGAAAGAGAAAGAGGCAGTTGGAGAGAAATTACTGCATCCCCTCTCATCTCTTTCTGTTTCTCTTTGCCGTTTGTGCCTTCAGAATAAGGCCGGCGAAGCCGGCCCAGGGAAATGACAAATTATCTGGTTCTGCGTCGTTTTTGGTGGATGCCAGGTTTATCGAATTGTTCCTCGCTATTTTTGGTTTTGGACTGGCATCCAGAAACTTTCAGCTCTGCGAACCGACAGTTTAGTGTTTAGCTTTACCAATCAATTTCAAATTCCAGGTGAGCGGGTTTATGAACTCGTGAAAAATAAGAGATGAGTAAAAAAGCATATAGTAATAAAGCTAAGGGATTAGATTTATTATATCCTGACAGCTGGAACGCAGAATTAACCGATAATGTATTGTCAGTTTACGATCCCATTAATGGCGTAGGGGTACTACAATTTTCTACTTATCTTAACTCGAATCCCGAAAAAAACATCAATCTTAAAGCTGAGCTTTCGGCATTTTTAAAAAACAAAGATGGGTATATAGAGATAAGCGTAAATGGTAATTATGCTTCAACTAATTATTTGGATGAAGAAGGGAGATACTGGGAATACTGGCTGTTTTTGACACAGAGTACATTAATTCTTGCCTCCTATAATTGTGAAAGAGATGATATCGGCAAAGAAGATGAGGAAATTAAAGAGATAATTCATTCAAGCAATAAATAGAACTTCAAAGAGTGTGCAGGAGTTGATGGCCAGCCAACATTTAAGCCATAGTACATTGGTTAAATCATTTTCCCGAATGATAGTACTGACCCTCAGGCAATTTGAAGACCCTGCTTTTTGTAGTGTGAAAAGCATCATCCGAAATGCCAAGTAACCCACTTGCAACGCCGGAAAAGAAATATTACATTAGTCATTTTTGTAACACTCCAACCTTAACCCTTTACTATGGAAGAAGCTATTTTGGTGGCCCCTGCCAACTTCAAATTGTACAATGACAGATCGGTTTATCTGGGAACGTTTTTGGGCGGTCCGCTGGCGGCCGGCTATTTTGCGGCAGAAAATTTCAAAAGACTGGGACAGGGTAAAAGGATCGGCATCACCTGGTTAATTGCTATCGTCGCTACGGTAGTCGTTTTTGGAAGTATTATTTGGATTCCTGCGATCCGAAAGGTGCCAAATTTTCTAATTCCCTTGGTCTACACGTTGATCGCCCAGTTAGTGATTGGCAAATACCAGGGTAATGCTGTCAAGGACCATGTTGAAGCGGGCGGAAACGTCTACTCATTATGGCGAGCGGCTGGTATTGGAATACTGGGTGGCGGTATAACCCTGACAATAGTCGTCGCTATCGTGCTGGCGTCAGGTGTAGAAGTGTAAGCGGATCACGATCACGATAAACCATTTCAAGAAAGAGCTCCCACGTTTAGAGTAAGCTTAGTGATATCCTCAATGCGGTTAGATAGGCGGTGTTAAATTCTGCGTATGTATGGCCCTTTGACGGCTTTTCTGTGTCGATTCCCGTAAATTATTTACCCGAATGATAATATTGCCTCTCAGGCAGTTTGAAGACCCTGCTTTTTTGCAGAGTGGTAAAGCGACTGTATGCATCGTTATTATTCGCGGTCCACTGCTGAAAGGCTGAAAGATCATCGGCGGCGCCAAATATCCACTGGTTGTATGCTTCAAAAAGTCCCGACCTGGCCAGCTGCTGCTGGTAATCGAAAAGGCGAAAAGGAAACTTGGTCGCGTTTTTGGCAAACCAATCCAGCAGGAAACTCGTCCGCAGCGCGGAAAGCGAGGCTGGACTGACTCCTGTTGAAACCAGGTCCGATTTGTCCTTTAACACCGTCAGGTATGCGTTGATGAAATTATTCTTTACTTCCTGCTTATTAGCGATGTCCGATTCCCGGAACAACTTCTTGTATCCCTCAAGCAGGAGTGTTTTTATTTCCGGAGTGCGCTTGCTGAAGCTTTCGAGATTGACGAAGACCTCGCCATAAAGCAGACCCCAGACCTTGTCTTCCGAAAAAAAGTAATACCTCGCGAGATTATAATAATTGCCTGAGTAGTTCGGCGCTTCTTCGACACCCTTTTCCCAATGCTTCACAGCTTCGGCAAAATTCTTCCTGTTCCACAACAATTCTCCGTATTCATTCCAGAGCGCCCCGCTTTCAGGAAACTTCTTCAGCGCATCACGGTACATTTTATCAGCCATCTTCACTTCGTCGGTGGCGGCGAAGATCATCCCCAGGATCTGGAAGGACTTGACATCGGCATTACGGTTCTCGGCGAGAGGTTTTGCGAACGCCAGCGCTTTTCCATAGTCCCGCTGAAGAAAATATGTATACGCGATTTCCTTTTTCAGGTCAATGTTTGAATTGTCTTTCTCGAGCGCCTTGTTCAGCACAACCAATGCATTATTGTAGTCGCCATGGAGCGAATATTTGCGGGCTGTGGCTAGTGGACCGGTGCCGGTACTGTCCTGTGCCTGGGTGGCAATCGACAGTATTAATATCAGCAGACTGGAAACAAGGATCTTCTTCATCATGAATTGCGGTGATATTTAATGATTGACCAGGTTAGTCAGCAGGCCGTCCCTCAGCTTCGGTTCGAACCAGGTACTCTTGGGAGGCATCACCTGTCCACTGTCGGCAATGGCAAACAACTGGTCGATAGCCACAGGGTAGAGACTAAACGCGACGGCCATTTCACCATTGTTTACACGGGCTTCCAGTGCCGACAATCCCCGGATTCCACCGACAAAATCAATCCGCTGGTCTGTTCGCTGATCGGTTATGCCCAACAGTTTGTTCAGAATTTTATCAGAGAGAATCGACACATCGAGTACACCGATTGGATCCTCGCTGTAGCTTTCTTTTTTTGCAGTCAGTCGATACCAGGCATGATCGATGTAAACACCAAATTCGTGAAGTGCCGTGGGCCTGACGGGCTCAGTCGATGGGGCCACCGAAAAATCCTCATGTAGCCTGTCCAGAAATTCCTTGGCGTCAAGTCCGTTCAGGTCCCTGACCACGCGGTTGTAATCCATGATCTTCAGCTCTTTTTCGGGGAATAGGGTAGTCAGAAAATAGTTTTCTCCCGTTTGTGTCCTTGTTTTCGCCGCGGAAGCTGCACGGTGATGCCCATCGGCGATATAGGTCGCTGGAACTTTTGAGTCAAAGAGAGCGGTGATCTTTTTGTTCACATCATCGGAATTGATCACCCAAACCTTATGGCTCACACCGTCTTCGGCAATGAAATTATACACCGGGTCGTGGGCTGATTTCCAGTCGTTCACCAGTTTATCAATGTCGTCAACGTTACGATAAGCCAGGAAAACGTTGCCGGTCTGGGCCCGGGTGCCAATGATATGGTCGATCCTGTCTTTTTCCTTCTCAGGCCGCGTGAATTCGTGTTTTTTTATGATGTCCTCTTCGTAGTCATCGATTGAGCTCAGCGCTACCAGACCTGACTGACTTCTGCCCTTCATGACCAACTGATAAATATAGAAGCAGGGTTTGCTTTCACGGAAGAGAACACGGCGCTGGACATAGGCATTCAGATTCTCCCGGGCCTTCTCATACACCTCCTTGCTATGAATGTCGGTGTCTTCGGGAAGGTCGATCTCCGACTTGGTAATGTGGAGGAAAGAATATGGATTCCCCTGGGCTACCACCTTGGCTTCCTTACTGTTCAGCACGTCATAAGGCGGGGAAGCCACCCTGGGTGCGAACTGGGGATCGGGTCGGAGCGCAGCGAACGGAATGATTCTGGCCATTGAATAATTTAAAGTTTATTTAATCAGGATCTGCTACTTGCAAATTCCCGCATAAGGTCAGTTACCGCTTCAACGCTCTCGTAAGGCAGCGCGTTGTAGAGCGAGATTCTCAACCCCCCGGCAGACCGGTGTCCTTTTACGCCCACCATTCCTTCCCGGGCACAGATTTCAAGGAAATCTTTTTCCAGGGCGGGGTCAACCGTCGTAAAACAAACATTCATCAGGCTCCTGTCTTCTTTCTTTACTAATCCTTTGAAAGCCGGCAAGGCATCGATCGTGTTGTATAATAATGCGGCCTTCCGCTTGTTAATCTTTTCGAGGGCCACCGGTCCACCCATTTTTTTGAGCCAGCGAAGGGTGAGCATGGAAACATAGATAGCGAACACGGGTGGGGTGTTAAATAAAGAGTTGGCTTCTATGTGATTACGGTAGTCGAGCATGGAAGGGATTTGCCTGTCTACCTTGCCCAGTATGTTCTTATTGACTACAACGATGGTGACGCCCGCAGCACCGGCGTTTTTCTGGGCGCCGGCATAGACAAGATCGTATTTGTTGTAATCGACTTCCCGGCTCAGTATGTCGCTGCTCATGTCCGCCACCAGGGGTACCCCCGTCTGGTAGAACTGGGACAGGTCCTGCCATTGGGTGCCATAGATGGTATTATTTGTTGTGATGTGCAGGTATTTGGCAGTTTTCGGAACAATAAAACCTTTGGGAAGGGAGCGAAAGCCGTCTTCCTTTGAACTGGCCACCACTTCAACGTGTCCGAACAGTTTTGCCTCCTTTATGGCCTTGGTCGACCAGACACCCGTGTCGGCAAAGGCGGCAATTTCGTTTTCATTGAGCAGGTTCATTGGCACCTGCATGAACTGGGTAGAAGCACCGCCATGGAGGAAGATGACTTCATGGTCGCTATCCAGGTGCATAAGTTCTTTTATCAATGAAACCGCTTCTTCCACTACTTCCTGGAAAAGCCTGGTCCGATGTCCGATCTCCAGGATGGATAAGCCGGAGTTGTTATAGTTCATTATCGCCTGGCTGGCTTCTTCGAATACCTCTCTTGGTAAAATGCTGGGGCCTGAGTTGAAATTGTGAATTACCTGTGTCACGGTCGGTTCTTTGTTTGTGAACATTAAGTGGGCCGCAAAGATAATAAATAGCCATTAGGGCTTAACCGCAAGATTTTCCCCTGGGATTTCCTTTCTCCCATTCGCGGTTCAGGTTCTCAAACTCTTTTTTCTGGTCTTCATCCGGCTCTATGCCACCCATTGTGGCAAGGTCGGGCTGGCCAGCATTCGCCCAGGCGGTGTACCAGAAGGAGGCGACGGTTGTGATGGAAAGCCTCAGTCTTCGTTCGACCATGTGGTCCATCATCCTGTCGTAAGCAATGGTGTAAGCTTCCGAATATTGCCTCAGCATTTGTCCCGCTCTCGGTCTGTACGCATATTTGCGGTCGGGTGAAAATTTTTTTGTCAGCTTCTGTTCAAAACCGAGAACGGTGTCGGTTGCCGCAGCACTTGCGAGCACTGTCGACCATGCATACCCGAGAGGATCACTGATAATGGCGGCACGCGGAAGCAGGAGGTCCCATTCTTTTTCTGCCAGCAGTTCCGGGATGACCGATTCCCAGAATCCATGTATTCCCTGCTGGTTGGTGAACTGCCCATTGTGGTTGCTGCTGGTGTGCAGGGGCACATGGGCATCAGCCAAATAATGCCCCAGCTCAGCCGACAATTTCAGGATCCGCCACTGATTCTTTTCGCGGAATGCATTTGTCAGCCGGGCGAGCATCACCTGTATCCACCATGGAACTATGCCGTGGGTCTTCAAACTATCCTCTGTGTAACAGTCCACTGCCTCTTTCCATTTTCTCGGCAGGTTGTCATAAGGCGCAATGCCATAATGGTCCATGTCAATATAATGACGCGGGGCCTCTTCTTCAATGGCGTAACGCCGTTTATCGGGGTCAACGGCATGTTCTGTGAGAAATGCCAGGTGTGGTTTGTAGAAAATCAGCATGTCGGGAGGAAGAAGAAATATCGCCTGCTGATTGATCAGGCGGTGCGCATAAAATCCCCAGCAAAAGCCATCGAGCCCTTGCAACAATATTATCCAAACGAGGAGCAGCGATTTCATCAAAACAATTTCGACCAGAACCTTTGAATTCATGCCGTGCTTTCAGTCAAGGCCATTGTTTTATCCGCATTGGATGGCAGTATTTTGCGGAAATCGTCTGCGAAAAAAAATGTTACACGTTAACAGGTGTAGTTATCCTTCATGCACTCTTTGTTGCAACATCATATGAACATTTTCATTCGGAAGAAATTCCTGAAACATTTTAAGTGCCGGGAGTTTTTGGCGGGACGTCTTCATCAATTTCCGTCACACCGCCTGAGATGGCAAATTTCATGGCGTCGGACGAACTGATGTCGGTGAGGAGGCGCACACGGTTGCGGTTTACAAAGTAGAGCTGCCCCGCGAAGGCATAAGATTTTGGCACATAAACGGCAACATGGGCTTCCAGCCCGAACTGCACTGCGTCTTGTTGTGTGATGAACCCCACCTGCCACACTTCGGGGTCTACCACACTGACAAGCACTGCTTTGTCGAATTTTCTCTTGTTGCCGGCAAAGGCTTCAAAAAAATCCTTGAGCGTGGAATAAATGATCTTGATACCCGGTGTGCGTTCCAGTACATGATCAAGCAGGTCTACCAGCCTTCCAACGATGAATGATGATGAGACATAGCCCACAGTAACAACCGTGAGCACAACCAGTATGAAACCGAGACCCGGTATCCTGAGGGTGCCGACTCCACCAGAGCCAAACACATAAGGAAATATTCTGGCCAGCACATCTGGTATGATATTATCTATGAAATTGAAAAGTGCGGTTACGGCGTACACCGTAATAATAATCGGTGCAAGGATGATGAGGCCCTGCAGGAAATATTGGAAGATCTTTCTTAACGTTTGCCGGCCTTTCATAAATTTTTCTCAAAAATAAGTAGGACTAGCCGTAACGAAACAGTATAAAAAATTGTCAGTGTTGAAAATTCTCCCAAAAATTTTCACGGAAACTTTGGTTACATAAAAAGTTTCCATAGTTTTGCCGAGCTATTTCGGTGAATTATGGAAATGAAAGAGAGAATACAACAAAAGGCCAACGATTTGTTTTGCCGCTATGGAGTTAAGTCGGTGACGATGGATGAAATAGCTGCCCAGCTTGGTGTTTCGAAGAAAACTATTTACCAGTTTTTCTCTGACAAGGATGAGCTTGTGGAGGCCGTTGTAACACGGGTGATCAGGGATTCTGAGAAAACCTGCAATTTCAACAGGGATAATTCCCGCGATGCGGTTCATGAATTGTTCCAGGTGATGGATTTTATCCAGGATCTGTTCAAGGACATGAATCCGTCCATGATACATGATCTCGAACGGTTTCACGTCCGGTCCTACAGAATCTTCCTTGACTATAAGAACAAATATCTCTACCACATGATCAAGGACAACATCCACCGTGGCATGAGGGAGGAACTCTTTCGTCCCGAACTGAATGTAGAGATCATCGCAAAATTCAGACTTGAAGGAATGATGCTGGCCTTCAATCCTGACATATATCCGGCCAGCAAATTCAACCTGGTGGAAACCCACCAGACCATTATTGAACATTTTCTTTTCGGTGTTGCATCATTAAAAGGGTACAAGCTTATTTTAAAATATCAACAGGAAAGATTAAAAAGCCTAGACAAATGACAGCTTTCAGGAAACAATTATTCGTGCAGACACTAGCACTCTTACTGATCTGCATTCCAGGGATACCCGGTTATGCGCAGGACAGCGCAGCCAGCAAGACATCTTCACCTGTTCCAGGTTCTATCGCCAATCAGGATAGTACTTTCGAACTGACCGTGCAGCAGGCGGTCGACTATGCCGCCAAAAACAGCCGGCAGGTTAGAAACGCCCTGCTTGGCATCAAACTGCAGCATCAGACCAACAGGGAAATTACCGGTTCGGCTTACCCGCAACTCAGTGCAACCGGTAACATAAATTATTATCCCAATGTTCCTGTGCAAAGCTTTCCCAACTTCATCGCACAGGCCACCTACGGCGTATTGGTGCAGGAAGGAGTTAACAAAGGCAACGGCCAACCAGTCGTGGCGCCTAATGATTTTGGGGTGATCGCCGCACAGTTCGGAACAAGTTACACGGCATCGGGTGGAGTGGATCTGACCCAGCTGATATTTGACGGACAGGTATTTGTGGGACTTCAGGCAAGAAAAACCGCTATGGAATATGCGTCAAAAACTGCCGAAGTAACTCAGGAACAGGTTAAGGCGAACGTGTACAAAATATATTACCAGGTAGTAGCTGGCCGCCAGCAGATCTCCACCATCGATGCCAACATCGCGCGCAATGAGAAATTGCTCAGCGACACCAGGGAGATATTCAAAAATGGATTTGCAGAGCAACTGGATGTAAGCAAGGCCGAAGTGAGCCTGACCAATCTGCGCACCCAGAAAAGCAGGATTGAAAATCAGCTGCAAACCGCGGCGCTTGGGCTGAAACTACTGATCGGCATGCCATCATCGAGCACGTTGGTCCTGACCGACACCCTGCCAGAAAAGATGTTCACCCAGGATATGGTGGATACAAGGTTTGATTATAATGAACGCGTGGAATATGAACAGATTCAACTCAACAAAAAATTGAACGAATACAATATCAAACGCTATAAACTCAGTTACCTGCCAACATTGTCCATCAATGCTAATTATTCGCAGCTGGCACAGCGCAATGAGTTTAACATCTTTAAATCCGGTGAACCCTGGTATCCGTCTTCCTACATCGGATTAAGACTTAATGTTCCCATCTTTGACGGTTTCGCGAAGGACGCAAGGATTAAAACGGCGAAGCTTCAACTCGAGCAGACGAAGAACAGCATGGAAAACCTTGAACTGCAGATCGACAAGGAGATCAACGAATCCCGCCTCAACCTGCGTTCGGCACTGGTAACCATGGATTTCCAGAAAAGGAATATGAGCCTCGCCGAGGAAGTGTACAACCAGACCAGGTTAAAATTTGAACAGGGACTCGGTTCCAACCTGGAGATCACAAACGCCCAGGCTGAAATGATCACCGCCCAGAATAATTATTATACTGGTTTGTATGATGCCATTGTTGCACGCATAGAATTACTCAGGGTAACCGGAAAATTATAACACGCCAAATAACTTTTATGACAGTCAAACATTTCAATATGAATACCATTAAACAAATCACCAGCCTGGTACTTATCGTAGTTCTGGCAGCGGCCTGCGGAAGTGACGCGCAGGAGAAGCAAGCGAGGGGTTCGGATAAAACTGCCCAGTTGCAGCAGCTCAAGGAACAACAGACCAAGCTGAATACGCAGGTCAGGCAGATGGAAGAAGAACTCGCAAAGACCGACACTTCCGTTGCCAGTGCCGTTAACGCGAAGCTGGTTGTGCTCAAACCGGTAGCAACCGAAAAATTTACGCATTATATCGACCTGCAGGGCAAGGTGGATGCTGAAAATATAGGATATGTCACCCCCCGGGGTGCGGGCGGACAGGTGAAGGGCATCTTTGTTAAACAGGGCGACCGTGTAAAGCAAGGGCAGCTGCTGATGAAACTGGACGATGCCGTTACCAGCCAGCAGATCGAACAGGTCAAGATACAGCTAGACCTGGCTGAGACACTGTATTCCCGCAGAAAGAAGCTCTGGGACCAGAAGATCGGTACCGAAGTGGAACTGCTGCAGGCAAAGAACAATGTCGACAACCTGAACAAACAAGTTTCACTCCTCGAGGAACAGTTATCAATGTCCAATATATATGCTCCGATTTCCGGCGTGGCCGACATGGTGAACATCAAAATGGGCGAATATTTCAGCGCGCAGACCGCCACTGCACTGGGCATAAGGATCGTAAACACCAGCACCCTTAAGGTGGTGGCACAGGTGCCTGAAAATTACCTGAGCAAGGTTCAGGAAGGATCTTCGGTAATGATCAGTCTTCCCGGCTCCGACAAAGTGTTGAAGTCAAAAGTGAAAGTGAAAGGAAGTACCATCGATGCCAATAGCAGGTCGTTTTATATCGAGGCGGCAATACCATCTTCCCAGAGCTTTCGTCCTAACCAGATCGTGATCGTGAAGATCCAGGATTACAGTTCTCCGAATGCGGTAACTATTCCAATGAATACGTTGCAGACCGACGACAAAGGAAAATATGTATTTGTGGCAGTGAATGAGAATGGGAAGAAACTGGCAAAGAAGAGGCCGATAGTTGTTGGTGAACTCTATGGCAATGATCTTGAAGTCAAATCAGGACTGACTACAAGTGATACTTTGATATCAGAAGGATTCCAGGGATTGTATGACGGGCAGCTGGTGATGACAAGCGAGAATTTATAAGACAGGATCAAGAAAGTCAATTTCAAACGAAGTAGTATGAGCGTATTAGAAAACCTTCATGGTAAAATAAAAAATTTCGGTCCCACTACCTGGAGTATAAAGAACAGGACGGCGATCTACCTGCTGATGTTGTTCGTGAGCATGCTCGGGGTTTACCAGTTTGTAACTCTGCCCAAGGAGCAGTTCCCCGATCTTGTCATACCTAACATTTATATACAAACGATTTACGTAGGTAACTCGCCCAAGGATATCGAGAACCTGGTGAGCCAGCCGATCGAAAAGCAATTGAAATCCATCAGCGGGGTGAAGATCCAGAAAACGACCTCCACTTCACAGGCCGACTATTCAGCCATACTTGTGGAATTTGACGCTTCTGTAGACATCGATGTGGCCCTGCAGAAAGTAAAGGACGCGGTGGACAAGGCAAAACAGGACCTGCCTACCGACCTTACCGAAGAACCAACGGTGATAGAAGTGAATCTTTCGGATCAGCCCATCATGTATGTGAACCTTAGCGGTGACTATGATCCTATGCGGCTTAAAGAGTATGCGGATGACATGCAGGACAGACTGGAAGAGCTTTCACAGATCAACCGTGTGGACATTGTCGGCGCTCCTGAACGCGAGTTCCAGATCAATGTCGACAATTACAGGATGCAGAGCTCCAATATCACCTTCGATGATATTGCCAATGCCGTTTCCCGGGAGAATATGGACATCTCTGGCGGTTTGCTCGAAGTGGGAAATATGAAGAGAACCCTTCAGCTAAAAGGTCAGTTCAAGACCGCGCCGGAGATTGAAAAAGTGGTAGTAAGAAATACAAACGGCGACCCCATCTATCTTAAAGACATCGCGACCATAAAGGACACGACCAAGGAAAGGGAAAGTTATGCCCGACTGGATGGAAAGAATGTAATCACGCTTAATATTATCAAGAGAGCTGGCGAGAACCTGATCGAAACTTCTGCGAAAGTGAAGGCCACTATCGACGAACTGCAGAAGGCCAGTTATCCTCCGGATCTGAAGATTGTGATGACTGGTGACCAGAGTAAGAATGCAAGCAATTCGTTCAATGAACTGGTGAACACGATTGTTATCGGGTTTATCCTGGTATTGCTGATCCTGATGTTCTTCATGGGTGTGATCAACGCCTTCTTCGTGGCGCTGAGTGTGCCGCTGAGTATGTTTGTCGCCTTTATGTTTCTTCCGGCTGCGGACATCATGGTAGGGGCGCACGTAACCTTGAACTTTATCGTACTGTTTGCCCTGCTGTTCGGGTTTGGTATTATAGTGGATGACGCGATCGTGGTGATCGAGAATACCCACCGCATATTTGTAAGCGGCAAGGGTAAGATCAATTCGGAACAGTCGGCCATGATGGCGGCAGGTGAGATCTTTATACCGGTGCTGGCGGGTACGCTAACAACTCTGGCGCCGTTCTTTCCGCTACTGTTCTGGCCGGGGATCATCGGAAAGTTCATGATCTATCTGCCGGCGATGCTGATCTTCACGCTCACCGCCTCGCTGATTGTAGCCTTTATCATGAACCCGGTATTTGCCGTGGATTTCATGAATCATGAAGAAAACACCGGAGAATCCAAATGGACCATATTCAAAAAGCCCGGTCTGTGGATAGGTGTTGGTCTTGGCATCCTGCTGGATCTTGCCGGCGTCACCTTCTGGGGTAATCTGATTTTGTTCCTGGTGCTGATGGTATTGCTCAACCATTTTGTGTTGAAGTGGGTCATCAACGGATTCCAGCATCGTGTGCTGCCCGCAGTGATGCGGCGATATGAGCGGCTGCTGCGGTGGTCACTCAAAGGATGGAGACCAGTATACCTGTTGCTTGGAACTGTGGCCTTGTTTCTGGTGAGCCTGCTGATCTTCGTTGGTGCGGTGAATGCCGGGAGGGTACAGGTGGTCTTCTTTCCCAATGCGGATCCCAATTTTATTTATGTATATCTGAAGGAGCCCGTGGGCACAGATGTCGATTATACCGATTCCGTTACCCAGGTGCTTGAGAAAAGAGTGTATAAGGTGCTGGGCATAGACAATGAAAAAGGAACAAAGAATGACATTGTGGAAAGTGTGATCTCAAACGTGGGTGTGGGTGCCGCCGACCCTGCAAGTGGCGATCAGAGTACACGGCCCGAACTGGGACGTATCCAGGTTTCCTTTGTGGAGTTCAAGGATCGTCATGGTAAATCCACGGCGCTGATACTCGATTCAATCCGGGCGGCGATGAAAGGCATACCAGGCGCTGAAATTTCGGTGGACCAGGAAAGCAGTGGACCGCCAACCGACCCACCGATCAATATTGAAATAGCGAGTGAAGATTTTGACAACCTCATCAAGTCGGCGGTAGGGTTAAAAAACTACCTGGATTCCATCAGGGTGCCGGGAGTAGAGGAACTGAAGATGGATGTTGACCTGACCAACCCCGAAGTTTCGCTTATTGTTGACCGTGAGCGGGCGCTGATCGAAGGTGTTTCCTCTTCGCAGATTGGCAAGGAGATCAGAACTGCCCTGTTCGGCCGCGAGGTTTCAAAGATCAAGGATGGGGAAGATGAATACAAAATACAATTACGTAACACGGAGATGCAGCGCAAGAGCCTGGCGGACCTGTTGAACATGAATATTACATTCCGCGACATCTCCACAGGAGGCATCAAACACATACCGATCAGTTACCTCGTGAAGGTGGACTATACTACCACGCTTGGGTCTGTAAAGAGAAAGAACCAGAAGCGTTCCATCATCCTAAGGTCGAACGTACTCGAATCACAGGGTTATACGCCAACGGCGGTGAATGCAGATATAAAGTCATACATCGACAAGTTCCAGCCTCAGCCTGGTGTAACGATCAGACAGACGGGTGAAGGTGAACAACAGGCCGAGACGGGTGCCTTCCTTGGCAACGCCTTGCTTGTAGCGCTAATGCTGATTCTACTGATACTGGTGCTTCAATTCAACTCTGTAAGTAAGTCGGTAATCATTCTTACCGAGATCGTCTTCAGTGTGATCGGGGTACTCCTTGGCTTCGCTCTTACCGGATGGCAGGTGTCGGTGGCATTTACCGGTCTTGGTGTAGTGGGTCTCGCGGGTATCGTAGTGAAGAATGGTATCCTGGTGATCGAGTTTGCCGATGAGCTGAGATCAAGGGGACTGAAAACGCGTGAAGCGGTGATACAGGCGGGTAAGACGCGTATCATCCCGGTGCTGCTGACAGCCCTGGCTGCGATCTTTGGTCTGATACCTTTGGGTATTGGCTTCAACATCGACTTCATTTCACTATTCGAACACCTCAACCCGCATATATTCATTGGTGGTGACAGCTCGAGGTTCTGGGCTCCGCTGGCATGGACAATCATCTTCGGTTTGATCTCCGCGTTCTTTATGACGCTTGTGATCGTTCCCGGAATGTATCTGGTTGCCGAAAGACTCAGAAGGCCCATGCGCAGAATGTATGGTGGCAAGTGGGTGTCCATGATGGGTATCCCGCCATTGACACTCTTGTTCATACCGATGATGATCATCACCTCTTTTGCTCATCTCTTTGACAGGAGAAGAAGAAAGAGAAAGATGCCCGAACTGGCCCATGACAAGGCGCTTATGGGAGGCTGGTACTAAGGCTAAATTAAAAATCAAAAATAAAAAATTAAAAATTCTAAAGTGTGGACAGCCTTAGATGGATTAGAATTTCTTGAGAATGGAGATGGCAATGAACGGCGGTGACCGAAAGAATAAAACCTTAAGGTTAAAAGTTAAAAGTGAAAGGGTTGTTGGATTGGAATTTTCTTAGCATGGATTTCGGTGATTGGTTGTGTTCACTTTTAACTTTTGCTTATTTCATTGAAAGGGCGCAGGCCAGGCGACATACTTGCAAATTATTTGTAATTTTTCAGCTCAAACGATGAGCTAGTGACTTTGTAGAGACTTTGCGGATGTTTGAATATTCATTTTTGATTTTTAATTTTTAATTTTTCATTTTGTAAATATGATTACCAATCATCAAATAGACTACCAGATCCACGGTGAAGAAATGCAGTATGTGGAGATCGAACTCGATCCTTCAGAAACGGCGATCGCCGAGAGCGGCGCCTTTATGATGATGGACGATGGCATTGGCATGCAGACCATCTTCGGTGACGGCTCCCAGCAACAACAGGGCATCCTGGGCAAACTGATGTCGGCGGGCAAGCGCCTGCTGACCGGCGAAAGTCTTTTTATGACCGCCTTTACCAACACCTCCCCTGGCAAAAAGAAAGTGAGTTTCGCCTCTCCATATCCCGGCAAGATCATCGCCCTGGACCTGTTGCGAATGGGTGGAAAAATGATCTGTCAGAAGGATTCATTTCTCTGCGCCGCCAAAGGCGTTTCGGTGGGCATTGAGTTCCAGCGCAAACTCGGCACAGGCCTGTTTGGTGGTGAAGGTTTCATCATGCAGAAACTCGAAGGCGACGGCCTGGCATTTGTACACGCAGGCGGTCATGTAACCGAAAGAGAATTGCAACCAGGTGAACTGGTGAAGATCGACACAGGGTGTATCGTCGCCTTTACGCAGACTGTCACTTACGACATCCAGTTTGTTGGCGGCATCAAGAATACTATTTTCGGCGGAGAAGGTTTGTTCTTCGCGACTCTCCGTGGTCCGGGCAAAGTCTGGATCCAAACGCTTCCAATCAGCCGTCTCGCGGGTAGAATACTTGCCTATGGCAGCGTTAAACGTAAGGAAGAAGGCAGCATTCTGGGCGGTATCGGCAATGCACTTGATGGGGATGGATGGTGAGGGTTTCCGCTTTTTTCTTGATAAAAAAGCGGGCAAAAAATCAAGGCCACATTGAAAAGACTAAAAATCGCCTCTTCGGGCTGAAGAAAAACAAGTCACAACATTAGAATAGATCCCGGCCCTGGTAGGACTTACGATCAAAGAATATGTCCCGGACGCAGAAACATCTGTTTTTCTTCCTCGCTCGCCGACGTTTTGCGAAGGCGGGTGGCGCCCTTCGATTCGATTTTCTTAACGTCTTTCCAATGTATGCCTATCAGCGGCTGTTACCGGGTTTCTCTTCCTCTTCCTCTTTCTCTTTCTCTTTCTGATTATTGCCTTCCTTCGTCGGGATTATTCTGTGGGGGTTTGGGTGTATTCGGGTTGCGACCGTCGGAGGGACGATTCGCATTTGGATTCCCTTGTCTTTGATTGGGTCTGCCGGAAGGATTTCCCCCGCCCGAACCTGAATTTGATCGCGGCTGATTCGGCCGCCCCTGGTTGGGACCGCCCGAGCGCTGATTGGGTTTGCCGGACTGATTACCTCCCTGGTTTCCGGAACCACCACGTCCAGCATTACCCCCTGTATTACCACCGCGCTGATCGGGTCTTGGTGAACCAGCATCTCCCTGAGGTCTGATCTCGGGTCGACCCGAATTCGGACCACCGCGTTGTTCGGGCCTGCCGGAATTCGGCGCACCCTGGTTGCCGCCTCCTGAGCGTTGCTGGGGACGACCATCCCGTCTGCCCTGCTGCTGAGAGCCTCCTCTTTTTTTCCTGTCTGCCTTATCAAGGCTCTTTAATGTTATCTGACCAACCAGGTCAACATATTCGGGTTCCACCTCCTTGGGCTTTCCACTTGTCACTTCCACGGGTTCGAGTTCCTCCGGGATAACATTCTTAATATTCTCCGCCTTTATCTTGCGTACCCGTTCAATTGATAACGGATACTGTTTGCTGCTGTCGGGCAGCACATACCACATCAGGTTTTTGAAAATATCTTTCTTGATCAGCAGGGCCGTTCCTTTCGCAACCTGCAGTGTGTCTGCATTTTCAGGAAAATTCTGGAGAGCGTCGAGGTAGGTGTCGAGTTCGTAATTCAGACAGCATTTCAACCGGCCGCATTGTCCGCTGAGCTTGCTCTGATTAATGGACAGATTCTGATACCTGGCGGCGGTGGTGTTGACCGACTTAAAATCGGTGAGCCAGGTACTGCAGCATAACTCACGGCCGCAACTACCGATCCCGCCCACTTTTCCGGCTTCCTGGCGGGCCCCGATCTGGCGCATCTCTACTTTTACCTTGAACTCCTTCGCATAAACCTTGATCAGTTCGCGAAAGTCCACCCTGTCATCGGCTATATAAAAAAAGGTTGCCTTCCGGCCATCTGCCTGAAATTCAACCTCGCTGATCTTCATGTCAAGGTTCAGTTGCTTGGCGATGGCCCTCGAACGGATCACCGCTTCGGGTTCGCGCAACTTATTCTGATCCATCAAATCGATATCGCGTTGCACCGCCCGTCTCAGCACCTTCCGCATGTCGGGGTCAGATTCCATCACTCCTTTCTTCTTCAGTTGTAGCCGCACCGTTTCACCGGTAAGGTTCACGCTACCAACATCAAACCCGCTCACACCCTCAACGGCAACCATGTCGCCCTTTTCAAAAAGCTGAACCGTACTATTGCGATAATAATCCTTGCGGCTTCCGTTATTGAAGCTGATTTCCACCACTCTACAGGAACTTTCGGGATCCGAGAAGGGAAGATTGGCGAGCCAATCATACACATTCATCCTGTTGCAGCCACCGCTTTCACAACCTCCGTTACTTTTGCATCCAGCCGCTTTGCCGCCTGTGCCACAAGAACTACATCCCATTTTATCTTTTCTATATTGTGAAATTTACTGTTTAACGTGCAGTAAATTAGAATGTTATAAAAGTCAATTTGTCAAAATTACGGATTTATCCCTTAAGATATGGTAGAGTTTGATGGTCAGCGAGTGGAAGAGCATGCGGGCATGGGCGTTTCTTTCGATGTAAAACGCCGCACGGTCCAGTTCGCCGATAATAGCCTGCTGCTGCCCTATGTCGGCCATTTTGTTTAACCTGACAGCGAAATCCCGTTCATTTTCCTCCATTGGAAAGTCATGGCCACCCATCACCTGTAGTTTGATAGCCTGTTCGAGCAAGTGATTGAAATACCTCAGGAACTGCTTTTGTTTTTCCCTGCCTATCCTGCTGATCTCCTCGACCCACTTCACCTGGGCAACCGGCCCCGTCTTCATTATTGCATTCAGCCATTCCCTTAGCATTGCCTGCCAGTCGTCGCCGGCATGCTGGATCAGTTGCAGAGATTCCCGGTAATTACCGCCCGACACCGAAGCAATTTGCCTGGCTTGGTCTTTTGCCACCCCTTTTGATATCAGTCCGGCTTCCATGTCAGCAGTTTGCAAGGCAGGGATCCTGACGAGTTGTGTCCTTGAGATAATAGTGGGAAGAACCAGGCCCTCATTTTCGGTCACCAGGATAAAAATGGTGTCAGGAGGTGGCTCTTCAATCAGCTTCAGCAATTTATTTCCCTCCTTACCCAGGTATTCGGGCATCCAGAGCACGAGGATCTTGTAATCGCTTTCGAAACTCTTCAAGCTCAGCTTGTGGATGATGTCGTTGCATTCTTCAGCGGTTATATTGCCCTGCTTGTTTTCGGCGCCGATAAACTGCAGCCAGTCGTACACATTTCCATAGGGCATACCCGCCATGAATTCTCGCCATTCGGCTATGTAATCGGTACTGATGGGTTTGTCGCCGGATTTTTTCGGGATGACCGGATAGGAATAATGAATATCGGGGTGAACCATGGCACCTGCCTTAAGACAGGAATTACAAACTCCGCAGGCATCGGCCGGGAGTATTTTCTCGTCGGTGGTAGTTTCGCCAAAAAGACTGGGTGCTGACAGTTCAGACTTTCTGAAGGCCAGTTTTTCGCACATGATGTATTGCGAAAAGGCCATCGCCAGCGCGAGCGCACCATTACCTTCCCTGCCGCTGAACAGCAGGGCATGGCTCAGCCTGTTTTGCCTGATCAACTCTGTCAGCTGCGTTTTGACAACGGGCTGACCGATCACGTCCTTAAACTGCATAAGCGCCGCGGCTAATTAAGGTGCCTGGTGATTTCCGGGCTGGTTGGCTTCACCTTGCTGTCGAATACTGCGATCAGCTTACCTTTTTCGTCAACGAGGAATTTTGTAAAGTTCCATTTGATGGGATCTTCAACGCCCAGTTTCGCCGCCTCGGCTGTAAGGTATTTGAACAATGGATGGATGTCCTTGCCTTTTACGGAAACTTTTTCAGCCATAGGAAAACTCACACCATAGTTCTTCTGGCAGAATTCCTTGATCTCGGAATTTGATCCTGGTTCCTGCTCGCCAAAATTATTTGCGGGAAAACCTATCACTGTCAACTTACCCTGGTACTGTTTGTACAGCGCCTCAAGATCTGCATACTGTGGTGTGAAACCACATTTGGAAGCCGTATTCACTATTAGGATCTTCTTTCCCTTGTAAGCAGAGAGGTCGAGATTGTTACCATCAAGACCTGTTACTTTGAAATCATAAACGGACATGGCAATAAATATATAGCCTGATAAAAATAAAAGCTTAAGCATGACTTTACGTTTTTAAAATTGGAATTCTAAAGTTAATCCTAAAAGCCGAATTCGTAAGCGCCAAGGTCGGGATTTGACGGATCTCTCGGATTTCCATCGAGATCGGTGAGGATACCGGCGGGCTTTCCCATATTATTAACAGGTGAGGATTCGGTGAGCCGGAAATTATCGGGCGTTTCCGGAGAACCGCTGCTGACAAACATGGGGTCCTGGTTCAGAATCATTGCTTCGCTGACGAAGTCAGGCGGAATGGTTTTCATTTTCCAAAGACAGTTGATGAAACTCACATTAAATACGCCGGCAGCTTCACGGTCCGCAACGACCTCGTCTTCAACAACACTGTTCTCGCCCCAGAATATGCAGTTGATGAATTCTGCTTTCATGTCTCCGACAACTAACTGGTCGCCGACTTTAAAATAATCTGTCAGCGCAAGCACGGGTTGCTTATGCAGAATATATGCATTCGTGACTGCTACATCCGTGCAATGTGTGAATGAATAATTTCCACCCTGGAGTAAGAGAATGTTTTTGCCGCAGTTGCTGATGAGACTGTTGCTTAATTTCATATCAGATGAAAGACCGATGATACCCGCATCATAACAATTGGTGACGATGCAGGATTCCATGGTCAGTTTAGGAAAACTATTCAGCGTTGGTCCACTCGTTACGATACCCTGGTAGGCATTTCTTATTTCTACAAATTTCAAAAGATTGTCGACGCTTGATTCACGAAAGAAAATGCCTGGCCAGGCACCGGGAAATTCTTTGTATCCATCATCCAGCCTGTCACCGGTAAATACGATATGAGTGCTGTCATATTTTTCGCCCCTGGCTTTCAGCGTGCCATCAACGATCAGCGCAGCATCTGCATGAAGAAAAATTCTTGCCCCCTTGTCGATTGAGAGCTCTGCACCTTCAACGATCTGCAGCGCACCAATGATGACATACGGTTTTGTTTTTGTCCAGATCTTGCGCCCGGTTATCAAACCCGACCTGATAAAATTGGCGTCCTGTCCCCATGCCTGCAATTGGATCCAGCGCGTGCCATCGGCCATTTCAATTCCAATACTGTCTTCCACCAGGAAAGGAAGATTACCGGATTGCGGGTCGATCTTCACAGATACAAAAACATAGAGACTATCCTTTCCCGCGATCTCAGCATTGGAAACGCTGGGACCGGCCACACCATCTACGTTGATCTTAAAAAGTGAAGCGGCCCCACCTGCAAGTGTGATCGCCGGCAAGCGGATCGTCCTTTTACTGTCGTTATAGATTTTGAAGTATTGTGTAACAGAACCTGTGGTTGTGAAGAGCGTATCAAAGTAGATGATGTCTTCAGAAATGTGAAAGGAATCCATCCCGTTATTCCCTGCCTGATCTTTTTTACACGAGCAGAGGACAAGTATGATTGTAAACAGCAATATGTATCGGGGTCCTTTCATAGTGTGGTAAAGGCAAGTGTTGCAATACTCAACCGGGCTCCTTTATTCTTAAGCAGCTCGCCGCCGCATGCCTCCAGTGTGGCGCCGGTAGTGACAACGTCGTCAACCAGCAAGAGGTGTTTGTCTTCTGCATTGCAGGTGTTTCTAAGTTCAAAGCCACTGCTGATGTTCTCCCATCTCTCGATACGGTTGCGGAAAGTCTGGGTCTCTGTTTCTTTTTTTCTGATCACAAGGTCTTCGGCAATTTCGATTTTCATCACTGCGCTCATGCCCTGGCAGAGTATCATTGCCTGATTGTATCCTCTTTTCTTCTCTCTGCGGGCATGCAGTGGTAGGGGCACAAGCAGGTCTGGTGATCGGAACCTGTCACTACTCATGATAGCTTCACCGATCCTGCGGCCAAAGTACAAACCTATTTTCTTATTACCCTCATATTTAAACTGGTGCAGCAGGTTGCGGATGACAGACTGTTTGCTAAAGTAAAGCAGAGAGGTTGCCGCAACCAGACCGATCCTTCCCCTGAATAGTTGTTCAATCGGATTTCTAGACATCGGCGTGAACTCGGTGAAAGGAAGTTCTTCATGACAAAGAAAACAAAGTAATTCACCGGCCTGGATCTGGTCGGTACCACAGCCAGGACAAAGTGATGGATAAAAAAGGTGGGCGATACCATCGACCGCATCTTTCCATATCATATTGCGAATTGAATTAAAACAAGTATTTATACAACTCTTCTACCTTGGTCATCTCGATCACTTCGATGCCAAACTGCTGTTCACTCAGTTTCTTTTCTCCCTTTCTTCCGCTGCCCATGTTGTAACGGGAAACGATGATCTTTTCAAAACCGAGTTTTTCTGCTTCTGCGATTCTTTGCTCGATCCTGTTTACCGCTCTTATCTCTCCACTAAGTCCTACTTCACCCGCAAAACAGATCTGCTGTGGCAATGGTACATCTTCAAATGAGCTCAACAAGGCCGAGATCACTGCGAGGTCGATGGATGGATCTTCCACTTTCAAACCACCCGCAATATTTAGAAACACATCCTTGACACCAAAGTGAAAACCGCCTCTCTTTTCAAGCACGGCCAGCAGTAGCTGCAGTCTTCTCAGATCAAAGCCGGAAACCGTTCGCTGAGGCGTGCCATACACTGATTGCGTTACCAGTGCCTGCACTTCGATCAGCAGCGGACGCATTCCTTCGATGGTTGCTGCTATGGCGATGCCACTGAGTTGATCTTCTTTTTGTGTGATCAGCATTTCGCTGGGATTGGTCACTCCACGCATGCCATCACTTGTCATCTCGTAGATGCCCAGTTCCGATGTGCTTCCAAATCGGTTCTTCAGTGTTCTCAGAATTCGATAAGCATAATGGCGGTCACCTTCAAACTGCAACACCGTATCCACCATATGTTCCAGTATCTTTGGACCCGCAATGGTTCCATCTTTGGTGATATGACCGATCATAAATACAGGAGTGTTGGTTTCCTTCGCAAACCGCTGAAATTCTGCAGCGCATTCCCTGATCTGCGAGATGCTTCCCGGTGAAGAATCGATATAATTTGACTGGAGGGTTTGGATGGAATCAACAATCACCAGGTCGGGTTTCAATTTTTTTATTTCCTGGAATATTGTTTGCGTAGAAGTTTCGGTGAGCAGATAGAAATCGTTATGCCTGATGTTCAACCGGTCAGCACGCATCTTGATCTGTTGTTCGCTTTCTTCGCCACTGATGTACATGATCCGGATATTCTGTCATCATTAATCCATTCTGCAAGAATAAGGTTGACTTGCCGATACCTGGTTCGCCTGCAATGAGTACAATGCTTCCGGGAACAATGCCACCACCAAGTACTCTGTTTAGTTCATTGTCGGGAGTAACTATTCTTTCGAGGGTGACATCCATGATGTCGTTCAGGGCAATTGTTTTTACTTCGCGTGTTGTTCCCTGGATATTCTTTCCAGCCGTTTCAGGCCTCGAGGTATCTCTTTTGAATGAGTTCTTCAACAAAACGTATTCCATGTTGCCACATGAAGGACATTTTCCTATCCATTTTGGAGCTTTCATATCCACAATTCGAACAAAAAAACGCTGTTTTTACTTTGCTCATGTCAATGAAGTTAGAACGATCGAAGCAAGATGAAAGTTGAAGTATAAAAACGGGCGCAGTAGAGAGGAAAAATCGTTACAAAGTAAAAGGGTCAACATTGCTGCTGACCCCTTACTTACTAACCCATTAAATTCTTGCACTAAATTACAAATTAGCGCCACATAACAAAATTATTTTTTAACTGTGTGAATAAATTTTAGCGCCGCAGGGAAAGTTTGAATTTCAATGTTAACAAATTACTAAATGTCTAATTATCAATGTATTGCGAAAGCGTATGTAGGAATATATCAGGTATAGTGATAAAATGGCAGCCCTTGTTTTTCACCTACTTATCTAATGACAAAAAGGCCAGAAATAAGTTGAACTTCAGTTCAAAATGGTCTAAAAATCTTGGATACTGATTTGATATCTATGTACGTGTAATCTAAAACCGATTTGAGATAATGACACCATCAATTTTGTTTGTTTCTTTGTTTTTCTTGGGATCAGTATGCTGGTTTCTGGCATCCTGAAGAGCAAATTTACTGCTTATGGTAAAATCGGCCTGGCCTCCGGTCTGACCGGTAAGGAAGTGGCGGAAAAAATGCTGCGGGAGAATAGTATTTATGATGTGAAGGTGATTTCTGTGGACGGGTTTCTGAGCGACCACTATAACCCTGCCAATAAAAACCATCAACCTCAGTCCCGAAGTGTATAATGGCAGCGTCGATCGCCGCTGCTGCGGTTGCTGCCCACGAATACCGGCCAC
This sequence comes from uncultured Chitinophagaceae bacterium, assembly GCA_963808065.1. Lineage (GTDB taxonomy): Bacteria > Bacteroidota > Bacteroidia > Chitinophagales > Chitinophagaceae > Flavitalea. Next base: position 53,006 of record CAWEEK010000001.1, on the reverse strand, counting down.
GCGGTGCAGCATGCCACTGCTTATCAATGGCTTACGCTGCAGAAGCAAGCTGGTTCCGGCGGTGCAGTTAGTTCCGTGCATCGTTCAATGGATTTTGCTGGCTGGCGTGTTCATGATTAACGCCTTTCCCCAGCTTTTGCTGGGGGTATCATACTTTTTGGTGTGACCACCGTGTTTTCCGTGATTACCCTTCCTGTGGAGTTTGATGCCAGCAGGAGAGCCCTGGCCTGGTTGAACAGATCAGGATTACCAGCCGACAGAATATCCAAAGGCAAAGGATGCCCTTAAATGGGCCGCCATGACCTATGTGGTAGCTGCCCTGGCTTCAGTTGCTACCCTGGTACAGTATATTATGATTTATCTGAGTGGGAGCAGGAGAAATTAAGCTTAGAACCTGAGTGTAAGCATTTAAGGAGGCTTGCAGCGGCAGCAAATGTTACGGACAGGTGTTGATCTTGAGCCTTTCCTGAGATCTTACGGTTTAGTTCTTAGAACTTAATCTCTTCCTCGTGCTTGTCAAAGAAATGAAATTCGGTAAGATGATAGTTTGTATTTTCCTTGATCTTGATCTTCTGGCCATATTTCCATCTCCATTTCCAGAGCTTTGACCTGAAAAACAGCCGCCTTTGGTGAGATAAGCATACAGGATAGGATGTACGACCAGTGTAAGGTCGTTGTGCTGATGGGTGAGCAGGTAACTGCAGGTTCTTTTCAATTTCATCTTCCAGTAACAGGGTAGAAGAGATTTTGCCGGTTCCATTACAGCTTGGACAAACTTCCTGGGTATTGATATTCATCTCCGGCTTCATCCGCTGCCGGGTGATCTGCATCAGGCCGAATTTGGAAATCGGAAGCACCGCATGTTTGGCCCTGTCGGGACGCATGAATTCTTCCATCGCCTCCATCAGCTTCCGCTTATTGTCCGGAAGCTTCATATCAATGAAATCCACCACGATAATACCACCAAGGTCGCGCAGCCGCAGTTGCCGGGAAATTTCTGCAGCTGCTTCCAGGTTGGTTTCCAGCGCATTTTGTTCCTGGTTATTGCTTACGCTTTTATAACCGCTGTTTACATCTATTACGTGAAGTGCTTCTGTATGCTCAATGATCAGGTAGGCGCCGCTGTGGAAGTTCACTGTTTTGCCAAAGGCAGCTTTTACCTGTTTGGTAATGCCAAACTGATCGAAAATCGGCAGGCCATTTTGTAGTAGGAAACGATATCTGCTTTTTCAGGAGCGATCCGTTGTATATAATTTTTTGTATCGTTGAAAATGTTCCGGTCGTTCACAACGATCTTGTTGAAATCTTCATTCAGCAGATCGCGCAGCATGCTGGTGGTCTTTGTCTGTTCGCTCAGTATTTTTGCAGGCGCGACGGCGCCTTTCAGATTTTTCTGGATGATTTTCCAGGTTTCTACCAGCATCGAAAGGTCTTCATGCAGTTCAGCAGTATTTTTTCCTTCTGCTGCTGTTCGCACAATCACACCAAAATTTTTTGGTTTGATTGCTTCGACAATCTTCTGAAGTCTTTTTCTTTCTTCGGAAGAATGAATTTTTCGGGAAACAGCAACGATATCGTTAAATGGAGTGATCACTACAAAACGTCCGGGCAGGGAAATTTCGCAACTCAGCCGGGGTCCTTTTGCAGCAATAGGTTCTTTTAGGATCTGTACCAGAATATTTGGTTTGCCACTTAATACTTCATTGATCTTTCCGGTTTTGATGATTTCTGGTTCTACCTGGAAATTTGCCAAAGTCAAATCCGTTTCGCTGTTATCATTGATGGCCATGCTGGTAAATTTCAGTAGGGACGTGCATAGGGGCTAAGGTCGGTATAGTGAAGAAAGGCATCTTTTTCAAATCCCACATCAACAAATGCAGCATTCAGTCCGGGAATAAGTTTTTTTACTTTTCCCAGGTATAGATCTCCCACAGCAAAACTTGCATCGGTTTTTTCATGATGCAGTTCTACCAGTTTTTTATCCTCTAAGCAGGGCAATTTCTACACCCTGGGGAGCAGCATTTATAATTAGTTCCTTGTTCAAGCGTAATCACTTTTGCGTCTAACCATCATCACTGACAGGAAAGTTGCTGAAGAGGAATTACTTGTCAGGTATCGGTTGGAGTGCAAGCAATCAGCAATAAATGACAAATAATAGGTTCAGCGACAGAAAGAAATGGGCCCATCAATGCGGGCCCCGTATACAAGGAAGTATTAACGATCTTCTTCTTATGACGGTTTTTTCTCAGTCTTTTTTTACGCTTGTGCGTCGCAATCTTATGACGCTTTCTTTTTTTACCACAAGGCATAATTCACCAATGATTTAGTTAAACAATTATTTTAATAATTTTTTATATAAAACGATTATTTTTTAAGCGACTTTATCCGTTGTTCGATTTCTTTACGATACATCCGGATTATTCACATGAGCTTTTTACATGTTTCATACCATTTCACCGCATTGCTGTTTTTCACCTTTTCTTTCGTATGCTTCTGCCAGCATCAACATGACCTCAACGTTGTCGGGTTGCTTTGCGGCAACCATATTCAAACGTTCGATCGCCTTGTCCAACTGTCCTGACATCATCGCTCCCATACCTAGCATATACTGGGCATACATATTGTGAAGATCTCTTTCTGCAACTTCCCGGATCATCATGATGCCCTGCATCGGATTGTCTGCTGATGTTCCCGAAAAGATAACAGCTCCCAAGTCCAATTTTCAGGGAATCATTGTCCGGATTTAGTTCCAATGCTTTTTCAAATAACTCCTTTGACTCTGTTCGCCATCCACCTTTTCAACTCCTCGTTCATCCTGCTGCGCAGGCTCTCTAAAAAGAAATGGGCAGCAAAGGTGAGACTTTTTTCAGAATTTTCCAATTTAGCAGCTTCGGCAGTATAATAGGCATAAGGGAAGAAGCAGATGAGCGGTGTCTTTCCAAAATCAGCCAGCTGCCGGTAACACGCTGCCTGCTGGTTCTTTACGTCGCCACGGACAACCGAGGATTCCAGTTGAGCAACATAAGCCTGCTGTTGCTGGAGTTAGTTGTGATCTTGACGCCTGAAGAATGGTATTAATATTGAATGTGTTGAGCTTCAGCATCTGGCAGCGACAGCAGGTTTGGGCTTCGTAGTTTTTGGCGGAATGGTCTTGCCAAAAAAATAAATCAGGAAAACAGAATGACTGCCACCTGCCTAACAAGAATGAGCTGCTGCTTTTTCAATCAATCTGAATTTAAGCAGCAAATTTACGCTTCATCATCGGGGTTTGGCTGATCTTCTTTGACTGATTGTAATTTTTTAACTTCTGCAACAAATTCTTTTGCTGGTTTGAATGCAGGAATATAATGTTCAGGAATATGAACGGCAATATTCTTCTTGATGTTTCGGCCGATCTTCGCAGCTCTCTTTTTTGTGATAAAGCTTCCAAATCCACGGATGTAAATGTTTTCACCCTGCGGCAAGGGTATCTTTTACTTCTTTGAACATGGTTTCCAGGTAACCAGACATCAACCTTTGGGATACCTGTTTTTTCAGATATTTGGTTAACGAGGTCTGCTTTTCTCATAATAATTGAATTTTACCGGTGGGGGTTAACTTTTTCATAAGGCAATTACCACGAAATCAATTCATTAATGAAATTAAATGATAATTTTCACAATAAGCAAGAAATCTGTAAATAATTGATAATGAATTTACTTAATTTTTTTGTTCCGTCCTGGTGGCAATATATTGGCTCGGTTAAGCGATAATTATCACAGTATCTATGCCCTCTGAATTTACGATAAACCTATTGAGCTGGAATGCACTGGAAAACCAGAGGGCCATGCCATGGAAAGGTGAAACCGATCCCTACCGCATCTGGCTCAGCGAAATCATCCTCCAACAGACCCGTGTTGAGCAGGGGATGGCGTATTATCATCGTTTTTTAGCTGCTTTTCCAACCATCAGGGCCTTGGCAGCCGCGCCTGACACCCAGGTGTTCAAGCTTTGGGAGGGGCTGGGTTATTACACCAGGTGTAAGAACCTGATCGAAACGGCCCGGGTGATCACCGACAAATATGGCGGCGTATTCCCATCGGAGTACGCGGATATCCTTCAACTTAAAGGAATCGGTCCGTACACGGCTGCCGCCATTGCCTCCTTTGCGTTCAACGACTGCAGGGCAGTGGTTGATGGAAATGTGCAGCGGGTGCTGTCACGGTATTTTGGTATTTCCACCCCGGTGGACACGGCTGCGGGCAAGTCGATGTATGCCGGGCTTGCCCAGTCACTCATCGACATCACCTCACCGGCAGTATACAACCAGGCCATCATGGATTTTGGGGCGGTAATTTGTAAGCCGAGAAATCCGCTTTGCAATAGTTGCGTGCAAAGAACCGAATGTGAGGCATTCAACCATGGATTTACGAACCAGCTGCCTGTGAAGGACAAAACATTGATCCGACGTTCGAGGTGGTTCTATTACTATATACTCAGACACAACAAGGGTGTCTACATCCGAAAAAGAGGAGCGGGTGACATCTGGGAAAACCTCCATGAATTTGTGCTGATAGAAGTAGAAAACCCTGCGGAAGATCCGACAGGACTTTCACTTGCCGAGATATTGCAGGGCACCAGATACAGGGTTCAGCATACCAGTGAATTCCTTGCACAGCAACTTACACATCAGCGCATTCACGGGCGTTTTGTTGAAATTCTTCTTTCCGGTCCCGTCGAACTGGGATCAGGATACCGGCTGGTGCCGGATGCGGAACTGGGACAGTATGCCTTCCCAAGACTGATAAACACCTACCTGGAAAGAGAACGCTGATAAACCCTGTGATGATCATCTTAACATAGATGCATGAGCTTACAATAATTTTCACGCAAAGAGAACGTATTCATTTTATTGCCTTTGTGTCTGCCGAAGGCAGATTTGCGCCCTGCCTCCCGGCAGACAGGCTTTGCGTGAAACCTTCTTCGCCTATTGCGTCCAGCAATGCACGCAGTTCCACACAAACTGTGCGTCTATGATGGCAGGTAATCGCAGTGTGGTGCAGCTGTTATTCGTGTGGGAAAAAAATTTTTTTTACCTGGATCGAATTTCGCTGGCTGCACCATTGATTATTTTTTTTGCAGCTGACGACTCAGCTCTTGTAACAATGTTAAAATCCCTGGTAGTCCTCGATTAGCCAAGGTGATTTGAATCAAAGAATTTGGAGCTTTGTCTATGAAAAATTTTAACTTTAAAAAGGAGTAAACAGACAGATGATTCGTCACCATCAATTTTAAATATATGAGGGGTGTAAATAGGGTAATGTTGATTGGAAATCTTGGTAAGGACCCTGATGTTCAGCATCTTGAAGGAAATATCGCCGTTGCGAAATTTCCGCTGGCAACCACCGAAACCTTTAAGGACCGTGCGGGTAAACTGATCTCACAAACGGAATGGCATACGGTCGTTTTGTGGAGAGGGCTCGCAGAACTGGCTCAGAAATATCTTCACAAAGGAAGCCTTGTTTATATAGAAGGTCGTCTTCGGACCAGGAGTTGGGAAGACAAGGAAGGAAACAAAAAATTTGCTACCGAAGTGGTGGGCGACAACCTGATCATGCTTGATAAAAGGACTGAAGGAGTACATGGAACTCCTGGCCCTTCGAATCACGAAGCACCCGAAGGGTTCAATACAGAGATCCCACCCATGCCAGATGCGGCACAGGATCTTCCATTCTGATCTATTACTCACAAATCGCCGCATGCACACCTCTTGAACGCTTTTCTCATGACCATTTTATTTGAATACCAGAATACAAATCATTAATTTATTTTTGCCGGCATGTTGAAGAGGGCGATCAAGATTTATAGAAACCATTTGCTTTGGAGAACCTGATAAAGTCCTTTGTATTTTGTGAAATTTTCCAGCCCTTGCTTCTGGTAGCCAACACCCAGGCTTCGGTGATGCTGGCGCTCACAATAATAATATTCCTGATACTGTCTTTCTTCATCTCCGGAGCGGAAATAGCCTTCTTCTCATTGACTTACAAGGATGTCAACCTGCTGAAAACAAAACAAGATGCGGGCTGGAAAAGAATAGCCAACCTGCTGGAAGAACCGAAGACACTCATGGGTGCCCTGCTGATAGCAAACAGCCTGGTGAACATTGCTGTGATCATCCTTTCCAACGTATTGATTGACCAGATCATCGTGGTCAACTCTGTCCTCTGGTGGGAGAAACTGATCGTAATTTGCGTCAAGGTGGTGGTGATCACCTCGGTGCTGGTCCTGTTTGGGGAAGTATTGCCGAAGGTTCGTGCCACGCAGAACAACCTTCGCTTCGCTTACGAGGCCTCCTACCTCGTTGAAATTCTCTATTATCTCTTTAACCGGATGGCTACCCGCCTGATCAACCTCACGGACAACCTCGAACGCTTCTTTGGCGGCCGGGTGTCGAGAGCCAGTTCGCAGCAGCAGCTGGAGGAAGCGATCAAGTCCACCGTTCAGGAAGAAGAAGAGCAACGGATTCTCACCGGCATCTACAAATTTGGGGACATCACCGTGAAGCAGATCATGCGCACCCGTCTGGATGTGCATGGCGTAGACTTCAATTTGACCTTTGGCGAACTAAAGAAGAGTGTGGAAGAACTTCATTATTCGCGTTTTCCGGTTTACAAAAGCAGCCTCGACGACATCGCAGGCATCATTCATACGAAGGATCTGATCATTTATCTCAATGAGCCAGACGACTTCAACTGGCATAGTGTTCTGCGTGTCCCTTACTTTGTTCATGAGCAGAAGTACATTGAAGACCTGCTGAAGGAATTCCAGCGACGCAGGATACATTTCGCGATAGTGGTTGATGAGTTTGGCGGCACCAGTGGTATAGTGACGCTGGAAGATATTCTCGAGGAGATCATCGGGGATATCCACGATGAATTTGATGAGGAGGAGCAGGGCAATAAGAAAATTGATGAGAAGACCTACATCGTTGAAGGTGGGACCATGATCAGCGAAGTCTGCTCGCTGATGAGCCTGCCACAGGACACTTTTAATGATGTAAAGGGCGAGAGTGATTCCATTGCCGGGTTGATACTGGAAGTGGCTGGTGAAATCCCAAAAGTGAATGATAAACTGTCAGTGGGCAATTTCGAATTTACCATCGTGGAAGTTGACAGGAATCGTATCAAGAAAATCAGCATCACCGTGAATAATTAATGAACAAGCATGCATTCAAATACCTGGTTTTTGCTGCACTGATCGTGCTCGCAGCTTGTAACAGTGATTACACGATTCGTCAGAAGGGGTATTTCCGAATTGATTTTCCAAAGCACGAATACCGGACTTTCGACAAACCGGGATATCCATACCGTTTCGAATATCCTGTTTATGCCAACGTGGTTCAGGACACGACATACTTTGATGAGAAGCCCGAAAATCCCTACTGGATCAACATCGAATTTCCCTCGCTTAATGGTAAGGTGTATATCAGTTATAAGGAGATCAGGAACAACGAATTCAGCAAACTGATCGATGACGCCTTTAAACTTACCTACAAACACAGCTCGAAGGCGACGGCTATCAGGGATTCACTGATCCGCACTCCGAATGGGATTCCGGGGATATTTTTCAAGGTCGGAGGGAACGCGGCTACAGCCAGACAGTTCTTTCTTACCGATTCGGTGAAGCATTTTCTCCGCGGTGCCCTGTATTTCGATGCTACTCCGAACTCGGACTCCCTGGGCATTGTAAATGATTTCCTGGAAGTGGATATGAAACATCTTATCAACACGCTGGAATGGGTTTCAAAATCAAAAATTAAAAATTAAAAATAAAAAATGCTTTTGTGCGGAACCGTGTGCATGCCGCAAGGAGGGAAGAAGATTTCACGTGAAGGCGCGGAAGTACGAGGATTCCACGCAAAGGCAAAGCCACCTGCGGTGGTCGCTAAGCCGCAAAGCCTGTCTGCCGGCAGGCAGGTAATACATGCCCTTTTTGCGCCTTTGCGCATTCTTGGCGCCTTTGCGTGAAACCAAAACTTGCTCTTTGCGTGAAACCTTCTTCGCGCCTTTTAATATTTCATTTTTCCAACCACAATCGCTCTCTTGAATTTGGTTTTCTTGCCTTTGTCGGTGAAGATGTCCATCACCAACACATACAGTCCCGCGGCAATGGCCTTCCTGTTGTTGTCCAGTCCATCCCATTTAAACTGCCCGCTGCTCCCAAGCAGGGCATTGCGCACCAAATGTCTTACCAGCCTTCCCGAGACGTCATATACTGTTCCGTTGGCCAGGGCTCCCGTCTCCTGCATCTGATAGCCGACAAGCAAATAATCATCTATGCCATCACCATCCGGAGTGAATACATTCGGTGTCACCGAAATCGCGCCCTGCACAGCGAGCAGATCCCGCCTTTGCGAATTTTCCGCCCCGGGAGTCGCATAACCCGCCGATGAGGATGCCGAACTCCAGTTATTGGGATCCTGCGTGAACTTGGCATAATTTATTCTTTCCAGACTCACACCCTCGGGATCTGATAGTAAGGAAAAATGCCAGTCCTTATTATAGTGGAGTTCATCAATAATGACACTATCATCACTGTTCATCACCAACACAGTGCCTTCATCATCGGGCCAGGATGGCGGGGATGAAATTTCGCAGCCAATTGCATCCGCAGCGACCTGGTAATGCTGACCCACCCACCTGAGGTTGGCGGTAACCACACAATACTGCCCGCTGCCAAGCAGGGTCGTCGTATCGGCAAGGGCTCTAAGCGCCGCAGGATCTCCGGTGCTGTTCCTGTTTCCAATCTTTAGCTGACCCAGGTCTATTTCATCAGGGCCCTTGTTATAGATCTCAACAAAATCATAGCCGTCAGGTGCCGGGTTGAATAACAACTCGGTGATTACGAGTTCAATATTTCCACTCCTTACTTTTGAAGAGCCTTTGGCTTCCTTCAACATGCCCTGGCATGAGTAATTCCACATCAGTGTTGCAATGATTAATATCGGCAGCATGAGCAATATTACATATGGCAGCAGTCCATCCACTGGGATAAACCTCGCAAACCGAATGGAAAATCACAAGGATTATTTGGTACAATACCAATTGTCTTTTACTTTTGAACCCGCATGTTGACAATGAAACTCATAAAGACTACCAAGACCGACTCCCCGGCGGAAGGCGCTTAGTATCTTTATGTAAAGAATATAGCAGGGCCTTCCATCAGGAAGGCCTTTTGTTTTTTTATTATTCATCACTAAAACCCCTCACAACAGAGGAACAAGGAGGATCCATGAAAGTCGCAGTTGTTGGCGCCACAGGTTTGGTAGGTACCAAAATGTTACAGGTATTAGCCGAAAGAAATTTTCCCGTCACGGAACTCATACCCGTGGCCTCAGAACGTTCAGTTGGCAAGGAAGTATTTTTTAAAGGGAAACCTTATGCTGTAGTGTCAATGCAGGACGGCATCAAGGCCAAACCTGCCATCGCGATCTTTTCTGCAGGTGGCAGCACCTCTCTGGAATGGGCGCCAAAATTCGCCGAAGCGGGCATTACTGTAATCGACAACTCCTCCGCCTGGAGGATGGATCCCTCGAAGAAACTAATCGTTCCGGAAATCAATGCGGATAGTCTCACCCGTGAGGACAAGATCATCGCCAATCCCAATTGCTCCACCATCCAAATGGTGGTAGCCCTCAACCCGCTGCACAAAAAATATAAGATCAAAAGAATCGTCGTTTCAACTTATCAGAGCGTGACGGGTACCGGTAAAAAAGCTGTTGATCAGTTGATGGGCGAGAGGAATCTTGCGGTGGCAAACGGATCCGAGGCCTACCCGATGGCTTATAAATATCCAATCGACCTGAATGCCATTCCGCAGATCGACGTATTCCTCGAAAATGGGTACACAAAGGAAGAAATGAAAATGGTGCTTGAAACCATCAAGATCATGAGGGATGAATCCATCAAGGTCACTTCAACAACCGTGCGTATACCCGTGGTTGGCGGTCACAGCGAAAGCGTAAACGTGGAATTCCTGAACGACTACGATCTGCAGGAGGTCCGTGATCTGCTTGAAGCTGCCCCCGGGGTGACGGTGGTTGATGATCCTTCGGCCCAGCGCTATCCCATGCCCATGGATGCTCACGAAAAGGACGATGTGTTTGTCGGAAGACTAAGAAGGGATGAAACCCAGGAGAACACACTGAATATGTGGATAGTGAGCGACAACCTCCGGAAAGGTGCCGCTACGAATGCTGTGCAGATTGCAGAGTACCTGAATGGCAATGGGTTGATTTAACTAAAGCTTAAACTTGATTTCACGCAAAGGCGCGAAGCCGCCTTCGGCGGACGCAAAGCCACAAAGAATACATTTTGATTTTTGCAGCCTGCATCTACTTTGCGTCTGTGATATTTTTTGCACCTGTGCGTGATTTTATTTGCGCCTTTGCGTAATATTCTTTGCGCCTTTGCGTGAGACACACTTTTAAGCTTTCCCTTTTACTTTTAAGTTTATATCCTCGACCAGTTCTCACCACTCTTGATACGGTACATGGTCATCTCACTAACGCCGAATTTCTCTGCCAGTTTCTTGATGGTGAGCTTACGCCTGCTGTCATCAAGCATCTTCTTAATACTTCGTACCTGGGTCGCGTTCAACTTAAGACCTTCACTCCGGTTAGCCTGTACTTTCTTATAGGCAATTTTCGCAGGACTCTTCTGCTGGTGCGCAATCATTTCTTCGAGCGTGGCCCAACGCAGGTTCTTCACCGAATTATCCAGCTTATTATGATTGACGTGGATCACGTAACGTGCCTTGGCAGTTGGCTTCTTCAAAAACAACCTTGCGATCTCCCTGTGGATATACAGTGTTCCGTTGTCGCCCGGACGATGGAGATTCAACGTACGATAACCAGTGGTGAGAGATCCCTGGAGTAATTTGCCGTCTTCCTGTATGTCTTCATTGTAACTGGCAATCCTCCCAAGAGAAGAAAGCGCATATTTTTTACGAAGGTGCTTCCATCCGGAAAATTGCAGTGGTTTCCAAGTTTCACCTGTGATTTTTTTCATTGATAGTCTAGTTTATAAGATTTTACAAAATGATCACGGTAGATAACGGGGATGAATATGCTCACTTTTGGATCAGCATGAGAAATTCTTTCTCAGAAATTACCCGAACCGTGCCAATTTTTTTTGCTTTTTCCAGTTTAGAACCAGCCTCGTCACCCGCAACCAGGTAATTCAACTTACTGCTTACACTTCCAAGAAGCTTGCCACCATTCTGTTCCACCATTTCCTCTGCGGTCGTGCGTTTCAGCGTGGGCAAGGTACCGGTAAACAAGAAAGTAAGCCCCTCCAACCTGCCTGAGGCTCTTTGCTGTTTACGTGTATTCGCAAGGGTGACTCCCAATGCCTCCAACTGGGAAAGCATTTTCAGGTTGTCGTGATTGTTAAAGAACTGAAATATACTCATGGCAACTTTCGGACCAACATCCTCCAGTTCAAGCAGCTGCTCAACATTGAATTTGCTAAACTCATTGATATGATGCACCGAGTTGGCAAGCACCTTGGCCGTAGTTTCCCCCACATATCTTATGCCGAGGGCAAATATCAGCCGATGCAGGGGCTGGGTCTTGGATTTTTCTATGGCACCAGATAAATTACTGATACTTTTTTCTCCGAAACCTTCCATCTTCCCGATCTTGTCGAAGGGCAGCCTGTAGATGCCGGGTATGTCGTGCAGGTAGCCAAGCGCAAAGAATTTCCTGATCAGCGCATCACCAAAGCCCCTGATGTCCATCGCATCCTTTGAGCCAAAATGGATGATCCTTTCTACTACCTGTGCCGCACAGTTGATATTCACACACCTCCACACCGCCTCTTCCTCGGGTTTTACCAACAAGTCGTCACAGACGGGGCATTTCTTTGGAAAGACGATCTTTTTTTCCTTACCCGTCCGGCTATCCGAAAATGATTTCACGATATACGGGATCACATCCCCTGCTCTTTCCACCAGCACCGTGTCCCCGAGCCTTAGGTCCTTCTCGGTGATGTTTTCTTCATTAAACAACGACACCGAGGTAACCGTCACGCCCCCGATTGGTACGGGCTCGATCTTGGCCACCGGTGTAATCGAACCCGTGCGGCCCACCTGGAATTCCACGGCATTGAGTTTGCTTGTGCCCTGCCTTGCCCTGAACTTGAAGGCCATCGCCCAGCGTGGGTGATGGGTCGTCATGCCCAGCTTTTCCTGCAATTCAAGGTCATTCACCTTGATCACCATGCCATCAATCTCATAAGGCAACTCATCTCTGCCCGCCTCAAATTCATTGCAATATTCTATCACCTTCCTTATACCTTTTAACACTCTTTTTTCTTTTTCCGGTGTCTTGAAACCCAGTTTCCACAATAAGCTCAGCGACCCCGAATGCGTGTCCACTTCGTGAGTGGGATGCCTGCCTTCGCTTTGGATATAGCTGATATGGTATAATATGGCCTGAAGGTTTCTTCTCTTTACCTCCCGGGAATCCTTGATCCGCAAAGACCCTGCCGCAGCGTTCCTGGGATTGGCCAAAGGAGCATTGCCCTGCTCCACCAACCACTCATTGTATTTCTTGAAATTCGACTTGCTCATCATCACCTCGCCCCTGATCTCTATGGTCTGAATGCCATGTTTGGCAAAGCCGGCCGACAAGGGTACCGAACCTACCTGTTTTATATTCACGGTGATGTCGTCGCCCTCGACGCCATCTCCGCGCGTTACTGCGCGTAATAACTGATCGTTCTCATATATAATAGATATGCTGGCCCCGTCAAACTTTGGTTCAACACAATATTCAATAGTGTCCAGCTTTGCGGCCTCTCTTGCCTTCCTGTCCCAATCGAGGAGGTCGTCCTCGTTGTAAGAATTATCTAACGACAACATCGGCACCAGATGCGGAACACTGTAAAAGGCCTTGGTCAGCTCGGTTGCAACGCGCTGCGTGGGCGAATCGGGTCTGATCAGAGAAGGGTCATCAGCTTCCATTTTTTCGAGCGCCTTAAAGAGCTGGTCATACTCATAATCGGCAAGCAAAGGATCATTCTCTATATAATAACGGTACTCGTGAAAACGCAATACATCTCTCAATTTTTCAATGTCGGAAACCGCTATTTTATCCACTCCCTTTATTGTAGCGGCGAGAAATGACTTGGTTACTTTCTCCAATGCCCTGATCTGTTCTTTCGAATACATACCGGAAATTTAACTAAAGAATCTATTTTTACAACATGTCAATGATTGCTGGCCAGAACCTTCTTTCGCCGTCATCCCCCGGCATAGATTTTCTCAAAGCCCTGGTTTCTGTCGACTGCGTAATTTTCGGGTTTTCGGATAATGAACTCAAAGTACTGCTCATCAAATCAGACCTTGAGATCTTTAAAGACCAATGGACTTTGCTGGGCGACCTGGTGCTTCCGACTGAAGACCTGGAGTCGGCCTCCTACCGTGTGCTTAAACAACGAACAGGGCTAAGCGATGTTTACCTTGAACAGGTTCACACCTTCAGCGCCATCAACCGGCATCCGGGAGGCAGGGTGATCTCAACGGCGTTTTATTCCCTGGTTAATGTCAATGACCACCAACTCCAGCTCTCTCACAATGAACTTCACTGGCATCCCGTGAATGAAATCCCCACCCTTGCCTTTGACCATAATAGTATATTACATACCTGCCTGGAACGACTGAGGGAAGAGATACACGAGCGCCCGATAGTTTTCAACCTCCTTCCTGAAAAGTTTTCGCTCCGTCAGCTCCAAAGCCTCTATGAAGCCATCCTCAACACAAAGATGGACCGCCGCAATTTCAGGAAGAAGTTCTTCCTGATGGACTGGCTGGTGGATATAGACGAGCTGGAAGCCGATGTGTCGCACCGCCCGGGCCGCCTTTATCGGTATAACGCGCCCGCTTCGCGCCAGGGTCAACAGGTCCACCCCGTCAATGGTTAACAATCCCGCTTTCTCTCCGTGAGGCTTATCCGAGGATTTCCAATTCTTAAAGTGACATATCAAAAAAATCTGAAATTCGATCCGGCCGCATTCAGCCCATCCCTGCCCGTTAGTAAAGCGGCTCTAACCCATTTAAAATAAAGTAGTACCGTCCAGCAGCATTACGACCCATTGATGTGTCTTACTAACCGAATAAGTTTTTTAATTTTTCTTTTTAGATTCAAAAATTTATTTATCATTGTGTAGGATATACACATAGTTTCTAACTCCGAAAATTACTAAATAACGATTGCGCTATGAGACAAAACTCAAGTGTCAGGCTGGTTATACTAAGCTTGGCCATACTATTATCCACCTCACTTTTTGCCCAAAATAAGACAGTCTCCGGAACAGTTCGCGACAAAGATGGCGCGGGCATAGCTGGCGCTTCCATTGCAGTCAAGGGCACAAACATCGGTACAAACACGAGCCCAACGGGTACATTTAGCATTAATGTGGCACCCACTGCAAAAACCCTGGTGATCTCTTATGTTGGTTTTGCAACACAGGAGGTAGCCATCGGCAGCGGCCCCATTACTGTAACACTTACCCAGGCCACGAGCAATGACCTTAACGAGGTGGTTGTAGTTGGTTATGGAACTGTAAGAAAAAGAGACCTTACGGGTTCTGTGTCTTCGATTGGTGCAAAACAATTTAACACCGGTCAGATCAACTCCCCGGAGCAATTGCTGCAGGGTAAGGCACCAGGTGTCCAGATCACAAACTCCAGTGGCCAGCCCGGTGCTGTTACCATTGTAAGGATCAGAGGAAACAACTCCATTCGTTCAGGCAACAACCCATTATATGTAGTGGACGGTATTCCACTCGATGGCAGGTCTGCTAAACCAGGATTCTCTTCCAGTTCAGTAGGAGAAAGCCCTGCATCAGATCCGCTTACTTTTATCAACCCCAACGAAATCGCGCAGATCGACATCCTTAAAGATGCTTCCGCTTCGGCCATCTATGGTTCAAGGGGAGCAAATGGTGTAGTACTCATCACCACTAAAAAAGGAGTGAGCGGTCCTGCGAAAGTAGACGTGAATGCAACAGCAGGTATTGGAGATATCATGAGGAAGGTTGATGTGCTGGATGCCGCCGGCTACAGGGCCGCTCTCGCAAAGTTCGGTGCTCCATTAAGTGATTCAGGCAGCAACGTAAATGCTTTAGACCAATTGATCAGGAAACCAGCATTTACACAAAACTATTCTCTTGCTCTTGGCGGCGGTGGTCAGAACGGCAAATACAGGGCTTCCTTCTTTATGGGAGATCAACAAGGTATCCTCAAAAAAACGGGTCTAAAGAAATTTGTAGGAAACTTCAACGGTCAGTACAGATTCCTCGAAGACAAACTGAGTATTGATTTTAGTGGATCTGTTGCCAACGTGAAAGAAGAAATTGCACCAATCGCCCAGAACTCTGGTAGTAATGGTAGCCTCATTTCGCTTGGTCTGATCTGGAACCCGACCCTCGCACTTAAAAAGGCTGACGGCACCTATAACCAATCTAACCCAAGCGGACAAATCAACCCGGTTGCACTTTCAGACTCTTATAATGACCATGCAGACGTAACTACAGTGCTCGCTAGTTTCAGCGTAGGTTACAAGTTTACCAGCTGGCTGGAATACAAATTACTTTATGGTGTGAATTATAGTTCCGGCAGCCGTAAGGCGGAAGTTCAGGGCTGGCTCCTGGGAACAGGAAATACAGCAGGCAAGGGTGAGGCCGGATTCTTCTCAAATAAACTTTCCTCTTCCACCCTCACGCACACGCTTAATTTTAATAAAGATATTTCCAACGATTTCAACCTGAGCGCCCTTGCCGGTTATGAATACTGGACAACTGATTATGAAGGAAACGGAAGCGCAGTGTTTGATTTCAAATACAATCTTACAGAAGCAACCCGCGATAACAGGCATTATTATGACAACCTCAATGCGGGTAACAGGGCCAACCTGAACAGCTTTGCTTCAAAGGACCCCACCGTGCAGATTCAGAGCGTGTTCGCCAGGGCGACAGCAAACCTTAAAGACAAGTATCTGCTGACCGCTACAATCCGCGGTGACGGTTCCAATAAATTCGGTTCAAATAACAAATATGCCTACTTCCCTTCAGTAGCCGCCGCCTGGAATATCGACAAGGAAGATTTCATGAAGGATGTAACCTTGTTCCAGTCACTAAAACTAAGAGCAGGCTATGGCCAGACGGGCAACCAGGAATTCGGTGCCGACGCCTCATTGAGGGTGGTTAGACAAACAGGTTTCAATGACCCTACTACAATACACAATGCCAATCCCGACCTGGTTTGGGAAACAGTAAGCTCCTATAATTTCGGGCTCGATTTCGCGATCCTTAATAATAGGGTATATGGATCAGTTGATTATTTTAACAAGACAACCAACGATCCTGTTGTATTGAAAGTTGCTGCCCAGCCCCAGCCAGAAGGAGGTTCCAGCATTTTCTTTAACCTTGATGGTGCAAAAGTCGAAAACAAAGGTGTTGAAATCAGCCTGGGTGCCGACATTGTTAAAACAGAAGATTTCACCTGGAATCTTAATGGTAATCTGACCTTTCTGCAAAACAAATTCGTTTATCCGGAAGCCGGCAAATATCCGCTGATCCTGACAGGTGCGCTTCACGGCCAGGGTACGTCAGGCGCTTATGCCCAGGCAATCGCCCACGACCAACCGCTCAATGTCTATTTTCTTCCGGAATTTCAGGGATTTGATAAGGACGGTATCGGTATCTACTCACAGGCTCCTGATTACGCCGGCAATCCCAACCCGACCACTTTAGTGGGCGTGAACACCGAGTTGGCCTACAAAAAGTTCAGTCTCAGTATAGGTGGTCACGGTGCATATGGAAACAAACTATATAACAATACGCTGATGAGCGTACTGAATATCTCCAATATCATTGGCGGTAGAAATATTAGTGAGACTCTGTTGAATTCAGGTGAAAGTGTTTCCAATCCAATCAGCACCTCTACAAGATTCATGGAGAAAGGAAACTACTTCAAAATCCACAACGCCACCATCCGTTATAATGTAGGTGATATTGGCACAGTCATAAAGAACATGGGAATATACGTAGCCGCCAACAACTTATTCGTAATTACTAAATACAAAGGATTTGATCCAGAAGTTAACGTAGATAAGCAACTGAACGGGGTTCCTTCACTGGGTATCGATTATATCGGTTTCCCAACGCAAAGAACCTTCCTGTTGGGACTTAATTTCTCACTTTAACCCTTGAATAATAAACTTTCATCATGAAATTCAGATATATAACGATTGCTGCGATTGTTCTTAGTGCTGGATGTACTAAGCTTGATCAGAAACTCAACGATTCGATCACCCTGGAACCCTCAGGTAGTGGCGGCGATGTCGCAGGTCTGCTGAACTCCTCATACAATTCGATGACCGGTTTGATGCACGCACAGGACCAGATGTTTTCTCTTCAGGAGACGACAACCGACGAAGCGCTGATTCCTGTACGTGGGGGTGACTGGGATGACAATGGCGTGTGGCGTGTGCTTCATGCACATACCTGGACGCCGATCCATGGTCAGTTCAAATCAGTTTTCAACGGCCTGGGCGCGTTGCAGAGCTCCGCAGTTACTGTTCTCGCTTTCAATCCACCTGCCGAACAAGGGGCCGAAGCCTTATTTCTCAAAACTCTTTCCATGTTTTACTACCTGGACCTTTGGGGCCAGGTACCCGTGCGGACTATATCAGATTATAATTCAATCGAAGCTTCTGCGGTATTGCAACCGGCGGAGGCCATCGCCGAGATGATTGCCAACCTGGAACAAGCTATTACCGTTCTGCCAGCCTCAAATGCCCCATACAAGGCGAGCCCAGATGCTGCCAGATTCTTGTTGATGAAAGTACTCTTGAACAAGGGCGCCTGGCTGAACAGAGAAGCACCGTCTTTCGACAATGCCGACATGGCCAGGGTCATCGAACTGGGCAACCAGATAATTGACGGAGGAGTTTATAGCCTTACACCAAACTATTTTGACAATTTTGGCCCTACCAACGCAACGACCTCAACGGAAATGATACTAGGCTGGCCCAATACCGGCGCAGCAAATGATGCAGAAGGAAGAAACACCGGTGGTATCAACTCCCGCTGGATGATGACCCTCCATTATAATTCCTTTAAAAAGGAATCACCAAATGCCGGATGGAACGGATTCACTTCACTTGCTGATTTTTATAATACTTTCGAAGCTGGTGATAGCCGCGTTGGCGGAACCGACTATCCCGGAGTAACGGATGTTTCGGGTCTGAAAGTTGGGTTCCTCGTAGGCACTCAAAAAAATGCCGACGGTACGAATATGAAGGACAGACAGGGTAATGACCTTGCATTCACTCCGGATGTAAAACTGATTGAAACCGACAAGAACAGACTTGAAGTTGCGGGTATCCGCGTGATAAAATACCCACCAGATTACAATGCGTATTCTGGCGGTAACCAGAAAAATCAATTGCAGATCTTCCGCTATGCCGATGTTATTCTGATGGTAGCCGAAGCCAAAGCAAGATCAGGAGATGATGCTGGTGCACTGACGATGGTTAATGATTTACGTACTACCAGAGGTGCGGCTCCGATGGCCAGCCTTACCCTTGTCAACGAATCAAACGTCAACGATCCCAATACGCTTCTTTCAGAAAGAGGACGCGAATTGTACTGGGAAAGTTGGAGAAGACAGGATCTAATCCGTTTTGGAGTTTACCTGAAAGCATGGGGCCTCAAAGAAGCAGATCCCGATTCAAGAAATCTGCTTTATCCAATTGCTCCCGACGAATTACTAGCCAATCCCAACCTGGTTCAAAACCCCGGTTACTGATCATAAAGTTTAGTTTATCTTGTAAAGGTCATTATGAGAATAATGACCTTTACCTTTTATATATATCCTACTTACAATAGATGAAGCGTAGATCATTGCCTGCTGTACTGGGCTGTTCAATGATAGTGATGATTGCCACTGTGTCGTGCCGGGACAACAAATCCGATCAACCTCATTTGTTCCAACTCGTCAGGAACTCAGGCATTAAGTTCAATAATGCCGTCGCGGACCAGGAACTCAACAACAGCTTTCTTTTCAGGAATTTTTATAATGGAGGTGGCGTGGGCATCGGAGACATCAACAATGATGGCCTGGCCGATGTACTTCTGACTTCCAACATGGGTGAGAACAAACTCTACCTGAATAAAGAGTAACCTGCAATTCGAGGACATCACCGCTAAAAGTGGGATGAAACAGGACAGTATGTGGAGCACCGGCATCGTCATGGCCGACATCAACAACGACGGCTGGCTTGACCTCTATGTCTGCAATTCCGGCAACATGCACAATGGAAACCGGAAGAACAAACTCTATATCAACAACCGCAATCTCAGTTTTACCGAATCCGCCGCATCCTACGGCCTCGACATCTCTTCCTACGCCACACAGGCCTCATTCTTCGATTACGACCTCGATGGCGACCTCGACTGCTTCATCATCGCAAACAGCCCCATGCCCGTAAACACCCTCGGATACACCAATAAACGGGATCTGCTTGCAAAGGATTGGCCCGTGAAAGAATTTGTGAGCGATGGAGGAGACCATCTTTACAGGAATGACAATGGAAAATTTGCCGAAGTAACCAAGGCAGCGGGCATCCACGGCACGCTGATGAGTTTTGGTATGGGCGCCTCCGTTGGCGACATCAACAATGATGGCTATCCTGACATCTATGTTGCCAACGATTCTTATGAGAGAGACTACCTCTATGTCAACCAGAAAGACGGCACCTTCAAGGATGACCTGGAGAACTGCATGAAGCAGATCAGCTTTTCATCCATGGGCGCAGACATTGCCGACATTAATAATGATGGTTACCCTGAGATCTTCACAACCGACATGTTACCCGAAGGCGACTACCGGCTGAAAACACTGGGCGCTTTTGACAATGTGGATCTCTATCGCAATAAGGTCAAGCTGGGGTTTTACCACCAGTTTATGAAAAACTGTATGCAGCTGAATAATGGCAACGGCACTTTCTCCGAGATCGCCAATTTCAGTGATGTGGACGCCACCGACTGGAGTTGGGGAGCACTGATCTTCGACGCAGACAACGACGGATTCAACGACCTCTTTGTATGCAATGGGGTCAACCGTGACGTCACCAATCTCGATTTCATGAATTTCTTCGCCAACGATGTAGTGCAGAAAATGGTGCTCACCGGAAAGAAAGACAATGTAGAGGAAGTGCTGAAACATATTCCTATCAATCCAGTTGCCAACAAGGCTTACCGCAACGACGGCAAACTTCATTTTGAGGACGCGGGCGACCAATGGGGACTCAGCGAGAAATCTTTTTCGAATGGAGCCGCATACGGAGACCTTGACAATGATGGCGACCTCGACCTGATCGTGAACAATGAGAACCAGGAAGCATTCGTGTACAGGAATAATTCGAGAGAACAGAACGGAAATCATTCCATCTCCCTTAAGCTCATCGGGACCAAAGGCAATGTATTCGCCATCGGCAGCAAGATTGCAGCTTATGGAAAGAACCAGGCATTTTATCGTGAGCTCATACCAAGCAGAGGGTTTCAGTCATCAATGGATTACCGCCAGGTGATTGGCATCGGAAAAAACAAGCAGATCGATTCCATCATCATCACCTGGCCCGACAAAACATGCACAAGAATATTGAATCCTGCTATTGACAGTCTGATCATTATCGACAGGAACAAATCAGAAAACTTTGTTCCTGGTCATTTACCAGGTGCCGATATTTCCCTGCTCGATTCAGTGGCATCGCCATTTGAAAAGCACACGGAAGATGATTATATCGATTTTTATTACGAAAGGAATGTTCCCGAAATGCTGTCGCGTGAGGGACCCAGGGCAGCCGTAGCTGACGTGAATCATGATGGGTTCGATGACATTTATATCGGTGGCACAAAGGGATATCCCGGGCAACTCTACTTCCAGGTGGCAAAGGGGAGGTTCGCCAAACAGGACCAGAGAGTTTTTTCCCAGTTCATAGAATTTGAAGATGGTCCCTCACTTTTCTTCGATGCGGATGGAGACGGGGACCAGGATCTGATTGTATCTCCCGCAGGAAACAATGAACCACCATATAGCAGACTGATGCAAAACCGTTTGCTGGTGAATGATGGAAAGGGAAATTTTTCGTTACAGGGCTCTGCCTTCCCCCCAACAGGAGTGAATGTTGGCGCCATCGCGGTCTATGATTTTGACCATGACGGCGACCAGGATATTTTTATTGGAGGACATTGTACCTCCCGCGATTACGGGATCAGTCCTTCAAGCTTCCTGCTCAAGAATGATGGCAAAGGACATTTCGCGGACATAACAAAGACAGCCGTTCCGGACCTGACCAAAGCAGGCATGATCACCGGCGCTGTATGGGCTGATGTGCTGGGCGATTCCGCAAATGAACTGATCGTTGTGGGTGAATGGATGGATCCACAGATCTACAGTGTTCATAGCGGGAAATTCAATAGGGTGGAATCGAATTTAAATGGAATGAATGGACTCTGGAATTGCGTGAGCGCAGCGGATCTCAACAAGGATGGTAAAATGGACCTGGTGCTCGGCAATATCGGCGAGAATTTCTATCTCAACCCAACAAAGGATACCCCTGTGAAATTATGGATGGCAGATTTTGACAGGAATGGAGAGTCGGATAAGGTACTCACCAGGAAGATCGACGGAAAAGACAAGCCGGTCTTCCTGAAGAACGATGTGCAGGACCAGGTTCCGGGCATCAAGAAAGAAAACCTCAAGCACAGCGACTTCGCGTTGAAATCCATAGAGGACCTTTTTACCAAAGAGATGACCGAAAAGGCGGTGGTGAAAGAATTCAATTACGCCAGTTCAATTATCGCCTACGGAGATGGAAAGGGAAAGTTTACTGTTCAGAAACTGCCCGTTCGCGCGCAGCTGTCGTCGGTGAATGCGGTGCTCTGCCTGGATGTGAATCATGATGGACGAACCGACATCATTACCGGTGGAAACAAGTCAGGCTTCCCTCCCCAATTGCAGAAGCTCGACGCATCGTTCGGAGATGTATTCCTGAATGATGGCCGCGGTGGTTTCTCCAATTCGACACCGTCACAAAGCAACCTGAATATCAACGGAGAGGTAAGAGATATCAAATTGGTCAGTAATGGAAATAAAAATCAACTGATCTTTTTGAGAAATGATGATTTTCCAAAAATGTTCAGTATTAGGAATTAGTAATGAGGAAGCCTATATCTTGGATCGCCAGCTTGCACTTGAGCAACCCGCCACCAGGGCTGTTTTGCTTTCTATTCGTACTGTCGCTGTTTGCATGCGGAGAAAAGAAAGACGAAAAGGAATTGTTTGAGGTGATGGATAGTGAATTCACGGGTCTCGACTTTTCAAACCGACTCGAGTCAACGGATTCACTGAACCTTTTCAAGTACATGTATTTTTACAATGGGGCCGGGCTGGGCGCTGGTGACTTCAACAACGACGGACTCATCGATCTCTTCTTTGCTTCCAACCAGGGTTCCAATACACTTTATCTTAACGAAGGCAAACTCAGGTTCAGGGACGTAACCAAAGCGGCGGGTGTTCCGGACGACCATGCCTGGAATACGGGCGTTTCGGTGGTCGACATCAACAATGATGGCCTGTTGGATATTTATATCTGCAGGGTAGGAAAGTACCGCAGCCTCAACAGCAAAAACCAGTTCCTCATCTGCCAGGGACTGAACGCGGAGAAAATCCCGGTGTATAAAGACATGGCCAGAGAGTATGGCGTTGACTTCTCCGGCTTTGGCAGCCAGGCCGCATTCCTGGATTATGATAAGGACGGCGACCTGGACCTTTTCCTGCTCAATCATTCGGTTCACGAGAACGGCACCTTCCGGGCGCGAAATGAATTTATCGGAACGAGTCATCCCACCACAGGCAGCAAATTATTCCGCAACGACAGCGCACATTTTTCTGATGCGACAAAATCTTCCGGCATCAACAGTACAGCAATTGGGTATGGTCTCGGCGTTGTGGTGAGTGATATCAACAACGATGGGTATCCCGACATGTACATTGGCAATGATTTTCACGAAAACGATTATCTCTACATCAACCAGAAGGATGGAACCTTTATTGATGACATCACCCGCCGGGTGATGCACACCAGTCAGTTTACCATGGGAGTGGATGCCGCCGATGTGAACAACGACGGCCTGCCAGACATCATATCCGCCGACATGCTGCCTGAAGATCCGTACATTCTCAAGCGCTCCCTGGGTGAGGATGACTACGACATATTCTTTCTGAAGATCAGTTATGGATATAATTACCAGTACACGCGCAACAACCTCCAATTCAACAGGGGCAATGGTAATTTTAGTGAACTGGGTCTTTATTCAGGCGTGGCGGCGACGGACTGGAGCTGGGCGCCGTTGTGGGTTGACTTCGACAATGATGGGCTGAAGGATCTCTTTGTTTCGAACGGGATACCCAAGCGGATGAACGACATCGATTACATCAATTATATTTCCGACCAGGAGATCCAGCAGAAGATCAGGGACAACAAGCTGGACGAAAAAGACCAGGTGCTGATCGATAAATTTCCACAGATCAGGATCCCCAATAAATTTTATAAAAACGCGGGCGACCTAAAATTCTTTGACCTCAAGGATCATATCGGACACGACAAGGGCACCTATTCCAATGGTGCTGTGTATGCTGATTTTGACAATGATGGGGACCTGGATATTGTAGTAAATAACATTGATGCGGCAGCCTTACTTTATCGCAACACCGCCAACGACAGTGCCTCACAGAAATACCTGAGTTTGCACCTGGATGGACCGGAGAAAAACCGGAACGCCATTGGAGCAAGAGTTGTGGTTTTTGCGAAGAATGAGAGGCGCACCTACGAAAAGAACCCCGTGCATGGATTTCTTTCCAGTGCCGAGGGCCCATTGCTGATCGGTTTGGAGGGGGTGGCACCCGACTCTGTTTTGCTGGTCTGGCCCGACAACAGTTATCAAAAGATTGCGATAAGTGGTGACAGCGCTTCGCGTCATCTTCAGTATCATCACGGCCTGCCGACATTTGATTTCAATTGGTTGAAGATTGCACCGGATCCTTCTGTGGATTCGCTGGAGGACATTACGAAGTCGACGAACCTGGCTGTGAAGCACTATGAAAATTCCTTTGCTGAATTTGACCGTGAGCCGCTGATACCACATATGGTGTCTACGGAAGGACCTGCCCTCGCCAAGGCCGATATAAACAGGGATGGACTGGAGGATTTTTTTCTCGGTTCATCAAAAGGCAAACGGAGCAGTATTTGCCTGCAGGATGGGTCCGGGAAATTCCGAATGCTGGACCAGCCTGCGTTTGCTGCCGACAGCAGTTTCGAAGACGTGGATGCTGTTTGGGTTGATGTTAATCGCGATAGTTTTCCCGACCTGGTGGTAGCCAGTGCCGGTAATGAGTATTACGGTCGCGACCGGCATTCGCTGCCGAGACTCTACCTGAACGATGGCCAGGGCCATCTCAGCAGGCGCCAGGACGCCTTTGACACCTGTTTCGCTTCCGCCTCGCGGATAACAGCCAATGATTTTAACGGAGACGGGTCGGCCGATCTGTTCCTGGCGGCCAGGGCTGTGCCCTGGCAATATGGGAAGAAACCTTTGTCTTACCTCCTGCAAAATGATGGTACCGGAAAATTCAAGGTCGTGACTAATTCGGTTGCTCCCGGTCTCAGTGATGCGGGATTTGTTACCGACGCCAGGTGGCTTGATCTGAATAAGGACAACAAAAATGACCTGGTGATTTGTGGTGAATGGGGAACGATCGACGCTTATATAAACAAGAACGGAAGGTTTGAGAAAACCGTGCTTTGTGCTAAGCAGGGATGGTGGAATTTTATACTTCCCTGTGATCTGAATGGGGATGGCAATCTGGATTTCGTCGCGGGCAACCTGGGGATGAATAGCAGATTGAAGGCTTCGGCGAAAGAACCGGTGCGTTTATACTACAATGATTTTGACGGCAACGGCAAGAAGGAGCAGGTGCTCACATACTATGTGCAGGGGAAGGAGATCCCCTTTGCCAACAAGTCGGAAATGGAAAGACAGATTCCGATTCTTCGTAAGAAATTTTTGTATGCGAAGGACTTCGCGAAGGCCACGCTTGATGAGATCATCGATCCCGAAAAACTGGAGAAGTCTGAATTGCTGAGTGCTGATTTCTTTTCGAGCGCGGTGCTAATTAACAAGGGCAATATGCAGTTTGAGGTTCAGGCACTGCCATGGGAGGCTCAATTGAGCCCCTGCAGGGACGCGGTGATTGTGGATGCCAATCACGACAAATGGCCGGATGTATTGCTTGCGGGAAATTATTATGAGAACAACATCGAAATGGGACGCTACGATGCTGACCTTGGAACCCTGCTGATCAATAATGGCCAGGGGAATTTTCGGGCGACACAGGTGAAGGGAGTGACGCTGAAAGGCCAGGCCAGGCATCTGCTGAACATCACCGTGGGCGGCAAGCCAGCGCTGCTGCAGGCAAATAATAATGATAGTTTGCGGGTGTTGAGATTTGTGAAAAAATAATCTCACGCAAAGGCGCAAAGAAAACGCAAAGACGCGAAGTCTACTTGTATTTCTTTGCGTCTGCCGAAGGCAGATTTGCGCCTTTGCGTGAAACTGAGTTTTAAACTATTGGATAAAAAATCCTCGTTACCCATTTGGAGGCATCCTTTTCTTTTCTGCGATCGGTGATGAGCAATTCAAAGTGAACAGTCGGGCTGGTCAGGTGATAGTCATCCATATATTGATGAATTGCGCGAAGACTTTCTTCCACTTCCTTTTGGTCGCCAGTCACCAGCGTTGTCAATGTGCGGTTCTTATACTGCGCGAGGCGCTTGGTGACGAATATCCCGGAATCTTTTACTTCCCTGTTCGTTGCAATACCCACCGTCACCGTTTTGGAGCCATCTTCATTGCTGATAATATTCAGCATGGGATCATTCATTTCCCGGGCGCCGGAGGCAGCAATATATTTTTTGATCTGATCTATCCGGGAATAGATCATTTCTGTTTCCGGGAAGTTCTGCGTCTTAAATCTGACCGCCACCAGAAAAGTATCGGTTAGTGTTGTCCGTGAGATCCGGAAGCCATAGAGATTCTCATTGTGCCGAAAGTAGTCATCCACGGTTGCCAATATGCTGTTCATACAGGACTTAAACTTTACCGCCTTGCGGTAATTGATGATCCGTTGGAAAGGATCGAGGCCCGCCCGGTACTTTGTCTCCCATTTGAGACGGGTGGAATCGGGATGAGACTGGAGCAGGAGGAGCGTGGTGACCTCCTCTGTCAGCGGTGTTGCATTTGAGATTTGCAAGGCTGAGGGTATTTTCCGCGATATGCTCAGGTCGGTGCCCTCGCAGTTCAGCCTATACCTCCAGGATGAATCATTGGCCAGAAAGCGGTAAGAACCGGGCATTGAAGAGGCCATGGTGCGAAGTGAGACGACGGTGAGGGTTCCAGGGATAAAAACAAATACAATCCCCGTACCGATCAGGAAGCCGAGAACCAGGGCGAGGACTATCTTTTTTATCATTGCAAAATCAAAAATTAAAAATTAAAAAGTAAAAATTCTAAGATGCTCACCTTTTGAACGTAAGTAGATTGTTGAAATAGGCCACAGGAGACCGAAACTGAAGATCGATTGCTGCAATGAACCGAAATTCCATAGCATTTTTGATTTTTTATTTTTGATTTTTAATTTTCCGTGCAAAATTTTAATTGAAAATCAATCTATTATAAAGGTAGGATAAAAAATAACCCTCCCGGAACGCGCAATTTACAAACTAAGTTCCTAGCTTTGCGCTCCATTTTAAATTCATTTCTTCCCCGGGTTGGCGGAGAGATCAAAAAATCATCAATGAGCAAACTACATTTCACTACCAAACATGCGAATGCGGCTACCGTTAAACACAACTGGTACGTTGTGGATGGTACCAATCAAACCGTTGGACGTATGTGCGCCAAGATTGCCGCTGTTCTTAGGGGGAAGAACAAAAGCCTATTATACTCCACATGTTGACTGCGGAGATTATGTCATTGTTATCAATGCGAACAAGGTTAAGTTCACAGGCAACAAACTGGATGACAAGGAATACCTGACATTTTCAGGATATCCCGGTGGCCAGAAGGCTGAAACTGCCAAGGAACTTCTCGGCCGTCGCCCTGAAGCAGTGATCGAAAGAGCCGTAAAAGGAATGCTGCCGAAGAATCGCCTTGGCCGCAAGATGTTCAAAAAATTATTCGTGTATGCCGATGACAAACATCAGCACACTGCACAGAAACCACAACCATTAACTTTCTAATTCCAAGCATACATGGAAAAGCAAAAAACATGCCGTAGGCCGTCGTAAGGAAGCCGTAACCAGGATTTTTCTTTCTAAAGGACAGGGTAATATCACAGTGAACGACAAAGACTATAAAGAATATTTTCCCTGGAATACCTGCAGAACCAGGTGAGCTCCTTTAAAGACCATTCAGTCGCTGGATAAGTTTGATGTAAAGATCAATGCTACCGGTGGTGGGGTGAAAGGACAGGCAGAAGCTGCCAAGCTGGGTATTGCCCGTGCCCTTGTGGAACTGAACCCTGAATTTCGCCCTGCGCTGAAAGCAGCTGGTGTACTGAAACGTGATCCAAGATCTGTTGAACGTAAGAAATTCGGTCACAAGAAAGCAAGAAGAAGCTTCCAGTTCAGCAAGCGTTAATTTTTATCCTTCAAATTACAACCTACAATAATGGAAAATAACACTTCATTACAACAGCAATTACTGGAAGCAGGCGTACATTTCGGTCACCTGCGGAAGAAGTGGAACCCAAAAATGTTGCCTTACATCTTTGCTGAAAAGAAAGGTATTCATATCATCGATCTTAATAAAACCACTGAAAATCTGCAGGAAGCTGCGGCCGCTCTGAAACAGATTGCCCGCAGCGGAAAGAAGATCATGTTCGTGGGCACAAAGAAACAGGCAAAAGAAATCGTGACTGAATGTGCCCGCCAGGTGAACATGCCTTTTGCAACCGAACGGTGGCTGGGTGGTATGCTTACCAATTTCAATACCGTTCGTAAGAGCGTGAAGAAAATGCAGAGCATCGATAAGATGCTGGGCGACGGCAGCGCTGAAAGCCTTACAAAAAAAGAACGCCTGCAATTGCAACGCGACCGCGATAAGATGGATAAAGTCTTGGTGGTATCTCCCAGCTGGGCCGTGTTCCTGCAGCGTTGTTCATCGTCGATATCGGTCATGAGCACATCGCACTGGCTGAAGCAAAACGCCTTGGCATCACTCACCTTTGGTATTGTGGATACCAACTGCGATCCTAATAAAGTTGACTTCGCCATTCCTGGCAATGACGATGCTACAAAATCTATCGCCATCATCACCCATACATCACTGCAGCTATTGCTGAAGGTCTTGCTGAAAGACAGGCAGCTAAGGATGAAGACGTGGATGATGCACACAGGATGAAAATGAAAAGAGAGCAGACCGCCTGCAGGCGGAAGCCGAAGCTGAAAGCGGCCGTGGCCGTCCGGCTGGTGGCAATGCGCCTGGCAGAGGCCGTTCAGGTCCCGGCGGACCCGGTGGTGGTCCTGCACGTCGCAGACCAGGTGGTCCGGGCGGTGGCCCCAGAAGACCCGGCGGAGGCAGGTAGAGATAAATTAAAAATTAAAAATGAAAAATTAAAAATGCTATATCGCCTGGCGACTTTTTAATTTTTACTTTTTCATTTTTGATTTCACATTCGTTCACATTCAAACACTATAGAAAATGTCAACAGCAACTATAACAGCGGCTGATATCAATAAGCTTCGCCAGGCAACTGGCGCAGGGATGATGGATTGCCGCAAAGCCTCACCGAAACCAATGGAGATTTTGAAGCAGCAATTGACTGGCTACGTAAGAAGGGAGCCAAAGTAGCGGCCCTTCGTGGGGACCGGGAAGCAAAAGAAGGTGTGGTCATCGCCAAAACAACGGCAGATAAAAAAACCGGCATCGCATTCTGTGTTAGCTGCGAAACAGATTTTGTAAGTAAGAATGCCGATTTTGTGGCCTTTGCTCAAAGCATCGGCGACGCGGCGATTACTAATAATGTAAAAAGTGCCGAAGAGCTGAACAACTCGACCATCAATGGGGCAAAAATATCCGACCTGGTGAATGATAAACTCGCCAGCATCGGAGAAAAGATCGGAATTACAAAGTTCGAAAGACTAGACGCTCCCTTTGTTGCTCTTATATTCATGGAGCCAACCGGATTGGTGTACTGGTTGGATTCAACAAAGAAGTGTCCGAAGCCGGCAAGGATATTGCCATGCAAATCGCTGCTATGAATCCGGTAGCTGTTGACTCAGAAAGCGTGCCCCAGTCGACAATAGAACGAGAAAGAGATATCGTTACTGAACAGATCAAGGCCGATCCGAAGATGGCTGGCAAACCCGCGGAAATGATCTCCAAGATCGCCGATGGCAAACTGAATGCCTTTTTTAAAGAACAAACCCTGCTTGCTCAGGTATTTGTGAAGGACGGAGGCAAGAGTGTTGCGGATTACCTTAAGTCCGTTGACGGCACGCTGAAAGTGACTGACTTCAAAAGAGTAGCCCTGGGTTAATCATCAGTTTAAAATATCCGAGATCCATGCTTCCAAAGTACAAACGTATTCTGCTGAAACTATCGGGTGAATCTTTGATGGGGGATAAGGCCTTCGGCATGGATCCCAAGGTAATCGAACAATATGCCCGCGATATCAAAGGGATCGTCGAACTGGGTGTTCAGGTAGCCCTGGTCATCGGTGGTGGGAATATCTACCGCGGGATGAATGAAAAGGACACCGGGATTGAAAGGGCGCATGGGGACTACATGGGTATGCTGGCTACCGTGATCAACGGGATGGCACTGCAGGCTATGCTGGAAAAGGTGGGGGTCTATACCCGCCTCCAGAGCGCCATCAAGATGGAACAGATCGCCGAGCCTTATATCCGCAGAAGGGCCATGAGACACCTGGAGAAAGGAAGGGTGGTCATTTTTGGCGCCGGAACTGGCAACCCATATTTTACAACAGACACCGCTGGCTCTCTCAGAGCCATTGAAATACAGGCTGATGTCATCCTCAAAGGGACACGCGTAGACGGTATTTATACGGCCGATCCTGAAAAGGATCCAACGGCCAAAAAGTTCACCACCCTCACTTTTCAGGAATGTATCTCGAAAAATCTGAAGGTAATGGACATGACTGCCTTCACGTTATGCATGGAAAATAAGCTCCCCATTATTGTTTTTAACATGAACGAACCGGGCAATTTGCACCGGGTAGTAAGCGGAGATGCCGTAGGAACCCTTGTAAGCGATTGATTGCCAATAACTGTTAAACTTATTAGGGATTATACTTGTAAGTTTCAGATTACCTTAGTATTTTCCGTATCAGAAGCCACTTTCAAGTGGCTTTTTTTACAAATTCTCCCGCATCCTTTGAAGAACGGTTTCTTTACCCAACATTAATACCTCCGAACCGTTATGAGTCAGTTGATAATCATCCTTGGTTATTCTGTGGTGCTTGGATTACCCGAAACTATCATCTTCGCCGTTGCTGCCGTTCTTCTCGGATTTTCCATTCATTTTTATTGGTTTCGTCGAAACACCGCTGCGAATATTCCGCGCATCTTTAAAGGTGAGTCGACAAGTATTGATGACGACGACAAGTGGAGGCTCGAGTTCTATGAACAGATGGAACAGCAGGAACAGATAAAGCAACGGCTTGAAAAAGAGCTCAAAGGCACAAAGGAAGCAGAAAAAATGCTGCTGAAAGAGCTGGAAGCCTCCCGTGATGAGTTGACTAAGATCACTCTTCTTAAGGATAAGGCATCCACAACAAACCAGCCTTCAGAAGCTACCGCAACAAAGATCACCGACCTCGTTATCGCCCAGCAGAACCTTAATGAGTTTTTGTCCAAGGAGATGACCGAAAGGCTCCAAAAGGCCTACCAGGAATTCAACTTCCTCCAGGAAAGGATTCAGAAGATCGAATCGACCATCATAGAGCCCCAGGAGAGGCAGCTTGAATACGAAGGGCTGCAGGATTCCTATTACCGCATTACCAAGGAATGCGACGAGGTAAAAATTAAGAATATTACGCTGCTCGAAGAGAATCAGCGACTTACCCGCACCCTCTCTGACACCGAGGAAAAACTCCGCGACTCAAACTTCCAGAAGATACAGCTCGCCAAGAAAGTGGTCTTCCTCGAAGAACTCGCCAATGACCTGCAACACGTGGCCGGCCATCACAAAAAACTGGAGGCCCAGCTCAGGCGCATCAGCGAGATCGAAGACCTTATGCACAAGACAATGGAGAAGTGAGAAACAGGAACAGGAACAGGAACAGGAACAGGAACAGGAACAGGAACAGGAACAGGAACAGGAAGAAATAGGAACAGGAAGAGAAAGAGGATTAATATGAGGTGTTATCCCGAATGCTGTTCGCAATGATCAGAAAACTTTCATGAAACGGGAAGTTCATGCAAATCACGGCTTTTCCTTACTTCAGTTCACTCCACAATCTTAGATCCGTTCTCACTTCGAATTCATTGTTTGTGCTCTTCCTAATAGATTTGTCCGGCTTCGATGATCACGTGGACACGATTGAGTGAAAGCAGGTGAAGCACCCGTCCTGTTTCTGTTTCTGTTTTTTCCTGTTTCTGTTTCTCCCTCTTCCTGTTCCTGTTTCTGTTTCTCCCTCTTCCTGTTCCTGTTCCTCTTCCTGTTTCTCCGCTCTGTTTCTCCTTCTTACCTTTGTGGGAAATCACTCTCGATGTTCGACTTTATCGCAGACATCCGCAAAGAATACATTCTAAAGACCCTCTCAGAATCGGATGCCGAGGACAATCCGATCGCGCAGTTTGAAAAATGGTGGAAGGAAGCGATGCACAGCGAGATCATCGAACCGAATGCCATGACCCTTGCCACAGCCTCTTCCGACGGGCTCCCTGCGGCAAGGATAGTCTTACTTAAAGGTTTTGACCAACGAGGTTTTGTATTCTACACCAATTATAACAGTTTCAAGGGTCAGCAGCTTGGCGAGAACCCCCGCGCCTGTCTGGTCTTTTTCTGGAAAGAGATCGAAAGGCAGGTACGCATCACCGGTATAGTAAGCAAAGTGGATCCGGCAAGCAGTGATGAGTATTTCAATAGCCGCCCATCGCTAAGCAGGGTGGGAGCGATCGGATCGCCGCAGAGTCAGGTGATCGAAAGCCGGGAATGGCTGGAGCTACGGGTTGAGAAGCTCACAGAGGATCTCGGGTCCGAAGATCCGAAAAGACCGGAGCACTGGGGCGGGTACATCGTTCGCCCGGTAACCATCGAATTCTGGCAGGGCCGTTCCAACCGCCTGCACGACCGGCTACAGTACTCGCTTGAAGAAGGTGGGGGCTGGAAGGTGGAGAGGCTGGCGCCGTGAGGGAGAATAAAACAGAAACAGGAACAGGAACAGGGAGAAACAGGAACAGGAACAGGAACAGGAAGAGGGAGAAACAGGAACAGGAACAGGGAAGAACAGGAACAGGAACAGGAAGAGGGAGAAACAGGAACAGGAACAGGGAGAAACAGGAACAGGGCCAGAAAGATGGGCAGCCCGTCGTTTTTTTACATGCAATTCAGCGATTGTGACCGTGTTGATTTGATACTGAAAATGCTTTCTTCGTACCGAAGCATTCTGAAAAGATCACATGTTTGCCTACGAAAATTTAGAGGTATATAAAAAAGCAAGGAATGTCCATACAATCATATATCGGCTCACAAAGGACGTGAGCAGTATCCCAAGCTATACCAAAGATCAACTCGGACGCGCCAGTTTAAGTATAATGTTGAATATTGCTGAGGGATCCGCGAAAATTGGGGAAAAGGATAGAAGAAAATTTTACGTAATCGCAAGAGGATCTGTGTTTGAATGCGCCTCCCTGATACAGTTTCTGAATGATGAAAATGAACTTTCAACTGCCTTGTCTGCGGATTTGCTTTCACACTACGACGAACTATCCCGAATGCTGTTCGTAATGATCAGAAGGCTGTCATGAAACGGGAAGCTCCTGTTCCAGTTTCTGTTTCTGTTCCTGTTCCTGTTTCTCCCTCTTCCTGTTCCTGTTTCTGTTCCTGATTCTTACTTCTCTTTCTCTTTCTCTTTCTCTTTCTTCTTCTTCACTGGGTTCGCGGGACGCGACTTGCCAAATGATCCTGCGAAAGTCTTTCCCTTCTTGGTTTTTTTATCTCCTCTGCCCATAACAAATTGATTTTTGATTCCTGTAAATGTAAAAGGTAAACTTCAGACCAGCGGACCTTTTTTACGGGTCACCGATCCAAACTTTACCTTCAACACTAATGAGGCAGTTTTATAATTTTCCCTGCAATTCTTTTCCTGCCTTGAATTTCGCCACTTTCTTCGCTTTAATCTTGATCACGGCGCCAGTCTGCGGGTTGCGACCATTGCGGGCAGCTCTTTTGGAAACAGAGAAAGTTCCGAAACCAACCAGGGTAACCTTACCACCGCCTTTCAGTGTTTTCGTAACAGCTTCAACAAATGCATCGACTGCAAGATTCGATTGGGTTTTTGTGATGTCTGCGTCATCGGCAATTTTGGAGATTAATTCAGCTTTATTCATAGTGAAATTTTTTAGACTGTAACAAATGTAGACGCTTTTTTGGTGCAAGAAAACTTTTTGAGGTTAAAATCCATCATCGTGCCGGTTTAAGCAAACTCAGGCCTGATAAGGTTTTCACTCCAAATCGTAGAAATACTAATTGATGTGAAATTTCACTACCTCCGCTGAAACCCGCTACCATGGCCAATCGCAACGCATATCCTCTGAAACTTGCACCCACAAAGGGTTTGGCAGGAAGGTCTTCCGGAAAATTGTAATAATGCGAAATTAAATATTATCCACATTCAGTTGATAACTTCCATGATAGATCGGAATGAATATGCACTATCCCCCCATGTGGCCCTTTCCTCACTCTCGAAGCCCGGCTGATAGAGCCGCCGGAACCGCTCCACCGTGGAGAGGTGCTCGGTGAATAATTGCACCGCATAAGTCGGGCCCTCGTCATCAGGAATTTCAAGCACCTGCACTATCCGGTAGTGCGTAAAACAACCAGTAGCCATCATAGCTGGCAGATGCTTCTCACGCAGCCAGGTCAGCCACCTATCCTTGACCTGCCAGCTGACCAGTGTGGTAATATTGCTGATGATCATAT
Organism: uncultured Chitinophagaceae bacterium; assembly: GCA_963808065.1. Taxonomy (GTDB): domain Bacteria; phylum Bacteroidota; class Bacteroidia; order Chitinophagales; family Chitinophagaceae; genus Flavitalea. Next base: position 18,669 of record CAWEEK010000001.1, on the reverse strand, counting down.
GATCGTCTTCAGTTCCAGGAAAACCGGGCAATGATCGCTGTGCTTTACGTCGGGAAGGATTTTCGCGCCTACCAGAAAGGGTTGCAGCGTTTTCGTAACATTGATGTAGTCGATACGCCAGCCTTTATTCTGCAGCCTGACGGTGGGAAAGCGTTGGGTCCACCAGGTATAGTGATGCGGATCGGGTTGGAAATGCCTGAAGGTATCCACAAATCCAGAATCAAAGAATTTATCCATCCAGCCTCTTTCGGCGGGCAGGAAGCCAGAGGATTTTTTATTGCCTTTGGGATCGTGAATGTCGATCTCTTTGTGCGCGATATTGTAATCGCCACAAAGGACCACCTTGGGATGTTGTTTTACTAGCTCCTGGAGGAACAGATAAAATTGATCAAGCCATTCATATTTGAAACCCTGGCGCACGTCGCCGGTAGTGCCTGAGGGGAAGTAGGCGTTGATCAAACGGATGTCGCCAAAATCCATCTGCAGGATACGGCCTTCATCATCGCTCACCTTATGGCCATTACCATAAAGCACCTGGTCGGGAATTCTTTTTGTGAAGATAGCCACACCGCTATATCCTTTCTTCTGAGCGGGATACCAGTAATCATGAAAGCCGAGATCGTTGAAGAGTTTGGCGTCGACGTTCTCTTTCGCGCCCTTGGTTTCCTGTACGCAGATGACATCCGCCGGATCAGTCTTCAGCCATTCGATGAAGCCTTTGCTTATAGCCGCCCTTATTCCGTTGACATTGTAACTGATGATGCGCAGGTTGGTTGTCAGTTCGTCATTCATATTCCAATACGGGCATCAGCCATTTTTCAATTGTTTCCAGCGACATCTTTTTCCTGGCAGAATAATCGATCACCTGGTCCTTGGTGATTTTCCCTACACCAAAATATTTACTCTCGGGGTGAGAAAAATACCAGCCACAGACAGAAGACGCCGGGTACATAGCCAATGACTCTGTAAGTTCGATACCGGAATGCTTAGTTGCGTCAAGGAGAGCAAATAATTTTTGTTTTTCGGTGTGATCCGGGCAGGCGGGATATCCCGGGGCCGGGCGAATACCTATGTATTCCTCTTTGATCAGGGCCTCATTGTTCAGCTGTTCCGCAGCCGCATAGCCCCAGTATTTTTTTCTTACGTCGGCGTGCATTTTCTCTGCGAAGGCCTCGGCCAGTCTGTCGGCGAGGGCCTGCAGACTGATCTTGTTGTAATCATCATGCTCCGCTTCAAACTTCTTCAGGTGTTCCTCAATACCATGAATGGTGACGGCAAATGCGCCGATATGATCCGTCAATTCGGTTGACTGAGGCGCGATATAATCCGCCAGTGAAATATTGGGTTGCTTTTCTGACCTTTTCGCCTGCTGGCGCAGGCACTCCAGGTGCACGGGCTGCGAGTTTTTGTCTTTTTCTTCCTTCAGGATGATGGTGTCTCTGCCATCAGAGTTCGCCTTCCAGAATCCGATCACGCCCTCGGCGCGCAGCCATCTTTCATCTACTATCTTTTTCAGAAGCTGTCTCGCTTCATTGTACAACTTTGTCGCTTCCTTGCCTACCACATTGTCGGTGAGTATGGCTGGGAATTTTCCATGCATTTCCCAGGCGATGAAATAGGGTTGCCAGTCAATGTACTCAACAAGCTCTCCCAGGTCCTGGTTGTGGATGGGTTTTACACCCAGGAATTCAGGAGTAGGGGGCGTGTAATTTTTCCAGTCGATCTTTACCTTGTTGGCCTGAGCCTGCGTCAGTGAGAGGTATTCTTTCTTAGCTCTCTTGCTCGCGAAATCATTAGCCAGCTTTATGTATTCATTGCGGATGCCTTCGAGGAAGGCTGGTTTCTGTTCCTTGCTCAACAAAGACCCCGCAACAGTAACACTTCTGGAAGCATCCAGCACGTGCACCACACCATTGTCGTACTGGGGCGCGATCTTCACAGCAGTGTGCATTCTGGATGTAGTTGCCCCACCGATCAGCAGGGGCTGCTTCATGTTGCGGCGTTTCATTTCCTGGGCCACGTGCACCATTTCATCGAGTGATGGAGTGATCAGGCCACTGAGACCGATGATGTCTGCGTTTTCTTTTTCTGCAGTGTCCAGAATTTTATCCGTGGGCACCATCACACCGAGGTCAATCACATCATAACCATTGCAGCCCAGTACCACACCAACAATATTTTTTCCAATATCGTGCACATCGCCTTTTACTGTGGCCAGCAATATTTTGGCGGCACCACCCTGGAGTGCGTTGGGGTTGTTCTTTTTTTCTTCTTCGATATAAGGAGTGAGTACTGCCACACTTTTCTTCATCACCCTTGCGCTCTTTACTACCTGCGGCAAAAACATCTTGCCGGCGCCAAAGAGATCACCCACTACATTCATCCCCGCCATCAGCGGACCTTCTATCACATCGAGTGGCGTGGGATATTTCTGACGGGCTTCTTCTGTGTCGGCATCGATATAGTCGGTTATGCCATTTACCAGCGCATGCTTCAGTCGCTCTTCCACCGATGTTTCTCTCCAGGCATCATCTTTCTTTTCCACTTTGTCCGTTGCCTTTACGGTTTCGGCAAAGGTGATCAGTTTTTCGGTGGCCTCGTTGTTGTCGTTGTTGCGGTTGAGGATCACATCTTCACAGAGCTCCCGGAGTGCCGGTTCTATTTCATCATACACCACCAGCTGGCCTGCATTGACGATGCCCATGTTCATCCCTGCCTTGATGGCATGAAAGAGGAACACGGAGTGCATCGCTTCGCGAACGGGCTCGTTGCCACGGAATGAGAATGAGAGGTTGCTCACACCGCCACTGACACTGGTGAGCGGCATCCGCTGCTTGATCTCTTTGGTTGCTTCAATGAAATCAACGCCATAATTATTATGTTCTTCAAGCCCGGTGGCTATCGCGAATATGTTTGGGTCGAAAATGATGTCCTGCGGGTCGAAGCCTACCTGTTCGGTTAGTATTTTGTATGCTCGATGGCAGATCTCGATCTTTCGGTCTTTGGTATCGGCCTGGCCCTGTTCATCAAAAGCCATTACCATCACTGATGCACCAAAGCTCTGGCAGATGATGGCCTGGTCGATAAATTTCTCTTCCCCTTCCTTCATGGAGATGGAGTTCACGATCGCACTTTCCCTGTACGCATTTCAAGCCCGCTTCAATGATCTCGAACTTGGATGAATCGATCATCACCGGGATCTTCGCGATGTCGGGTTCACTCTGCAGCAGATTGATGAAGGTGGTCATCGCCTTCACGCCATCCAGCAGGGCATCGTCCATGTTCACGTCGATCACCTGGGCGCCGCTTTCCACCTGTTGGCGGGCTACGCTCAATGCTTCTTCATATTTGTTTTCCCTGATGAGCCGTGCAAATTTCTTCGAACCCGGTAACGTTTGTTCGTTCGCCAATGTTCACAAAATTCGTTTCGGGGCGAACAACCAGGGGTTCGAGGCCAGAAAGTCGCAGATATGGTTTGATCCGAGTTTGTTCACTCATGTGTTCATAGTTATACTAATTCCTTTTCCACAACCGGCAAGGTGCCTGCGGTGCAAGATTTTTTACGTGCTCGGCGATATGCCTGATGTGATCCGGGGTGGTGCCGCAGCAGCCTCCAACAATATTCACATATCCTTCGTTGTGCCCACTCTTCAGATAAATGCAGCTGTTTCATGTGGTTGTTCATCATATTCTCCCATTGCATTTGGAAGCCCGGCATTGGGATATGCCGACACATAACAGGAAGCAATATGCGAAAGCTCCTCGATATGCGGTCGCATTTCTTTTGCACCAAGTGCGCAGTTCAGTCCAACGCTCAATGGTTTTGCATGCGCGATTGAAGTGTAGAAGGCTTCGAGGTTTGACCGCTGAGCGTTCTGCCCGATGCATCGGTGATTGTGCCGCTGATCATCATTGGCAGTGATTCTTTTCCGGTATCGCGGAAATATTTTTTGATGGCGAAGATCGCCGCCTTGGCATTGAGTGTGTCGAAGATGGTTTCGATAAGCAACAGGTCAACGCCGCCATCGACCAGTCCTTTTACCTGTTCGTAGTATGCATCTACCACTTCATCGAAGGTTACGGCCCTGAAGCCCGGGTTGTTTACATCGGGTGAAAGTGAAAATGTTTTATTCAGCGGACCGATGGCGCCGGCAATCCAGGCGTTGTTTGCCCGATTGGTTGTATTGCTTCACGCGCACATTTCGCGGCGGCAACATTCAGTTCGTAGGCCAGGACTTGCATGTCATAGTCGGCCATGGCGATCTTCGTGCTGCTGAATGTGTTGGTTTCGATGATGTCGGCGCCGGCATCGAGATATTGTTTGTGTATTTCGGTGATGATGTGGGGCTGCGTGATGCAGAGCAGGTCGTTATTGCCTTTGACATCGGTGTGCCAGTTGGCAAAGCGTTCGCCGCGATAGTCGGCTTCTCTGCAGTTTGTACCGCTGGATCATGGTGCCCATGGCGCCATCGATGATGAGTATTCTTTTTTCCAGTTCTTCCCTGATGTTGGGCATACGGTAGTATTTTAGAACGATGTCTCGTTATTAATACCGAACAGATTTAAACGTTTGGGAAACTGGAGAGGAGTGTTTCGTTGGCGTTTATTAGTTCAGTTTTTGCACAGGCTGAACAATAAACAAATCGGCCTGAGATGCAAAGTTAAAAATTAAAAATTAAAAATGAAAAATAAATAGAGAAGTTATCCTAATGGACAACTGATACGCCTTTTGGAGGTATTCTGCGCAATAGCATTTTTAACTTTTAATTTTTCATTTTTAATATATGAAGCTCTAGTAAGTAACAAATCTTTCCACAGGCACTCTGTTCTGCAAACTCCTCGCCAGCGTCATCTCGTCGGCATATTCCAGTTCGCCACCAAAGGCAATGCCCCGCGCAATAGTAGTGATGTTGAGTGTATGCGGCTGAAGCCGTTTCTGTATGTAATATATTGTTGTATCTCCCTGTATGGTGGGATTTAAAGCAAAAATCAGCTCCTTGATCTCTTCGTCCCTCGACCCTTTCGATCAGCGACTCGATATTCAGTTCATCGGGACCGACACCGTCCAGCGGTGAAATGATCCCTCCCAGAACATGATAAACACCATTGTACTGCTGTGTACTCTCTATCGCAATTACATCGCGGATGTTCTCCACCACGCAGATCATCTCCTGTTTTCGTGACGGATTGGCACAGATGGAACAGATTTCGCCGTCTGACACATTGCAGCATTTTTTACAGAATTTAATCTCCTGTCGCATCTTCAGGATGGTCTCTCCGAAACCCTGAACCATCGAGGGTTCCTGCCGGATCAGGTGCAGGACAAGCCTCAATGCGGTCTTCTTCCCGATGCCGGGCAGACGCGCAAATTCATTGACCGCATTCTCCAAAAGTGCAGAGGAAAACTCCATCCGTTAAAGATACGACGAAGACCGCTCACAACTGGATGTCCACCTCGGTGTCCCAGTTGGCCTTGATATTCAGTTTACGGGGTACGGTCAGCACCCTTTCCGGTTGTTTGTGTGTTTTGAAGAACTCACCGGGATCCCAACGGCCATTCCGGTTCTGATCATAGATGATGCGCAGGTCAAAATCCCCCACCTGAAAGAGGTCGATATTCACCTGGTTGTTCTTGAACACATAGGTGTACTTTATCTCGTCGTTCTGCAGGAAAAGCAATATTGGTCGTTTCTTGAGATCGAGGTTGAGGAAACGCAGCTTCAATGCACCATACTCCGACTTCTTTTTGGTGATAAACTGTATGGTATCGGGCCTGAGCACCACGCGGCCCATGGTGTCCTGCACAAACCCTGAATCCAGCAGGATGTTGTATTTCGTATTCTCCAACCAGGGATGAATGACCGAGATCTTTTTATTTGATGTGTCCATCACAAGGCGATAACGGGTGAGCGGTTCGAATTTTTCATTCAACAGGTGCACGCGGGTAGAGTCTAAGTTCCGGAATGGATCCACCGGCACGGCGATCTCCGGGTTCGAGAGAAGGTCGAGTTTTCCATCTGCGAGGTTGTTGGCGGTTTGCAGGATCTTATCCTTCGCATTGGGTCTTCTCTTTGATCTCGATCCCGAGGTTTGCGTCGTAGTGTCCCCCTCTTCTTCTTTCTCCTCCGAATAAGCGTAGAGCATGAGGTCGTTGCGCTCCGATTGGCTCGTCACCGTTGAATCCATGAAGGCAAACAACTGCGACTTGTCGAAATATCTTCGCGACCCTTCGTCTTCCAAGGCAAAAACCCGGTACTTGCCGGGGGCGAGATTTATGAAATGAAAATTTCCCGAAGTGTCCACCTTTGCCATATACCTCGATCTTTCCTTTACCACCGCGGAGTCGTCAAATATATTATACAGCAGCACCATAAGCGTGCTGTCCGCCTTTCCCGTTTCTGCAACCACAACGCGCCCCGACAGTTCAAGTGAGTCGATATACCGCCCGGTTGAGAACAGGTAGGTGAATTGACGAAAGACATTTCCTTCATTCAGGTCGGAGATGGCATTGCCAAAATTAAATGTGTAAGTGGTGTTGGGGTCGAGAGTATCCTTGATCTCCACATTGATCGTCTTCAGCTTGACGTTCACTATTGGATTTGTCTTTGGTGTTGGGGAAACGATCAGATTTTTCTGCACCTCATCGATCTGCACGTATTCATCAAACCCAAAACTTATCTTCTTGCCTTTAAAGTTCAGCGTTGAATCTGCGGGGTTGACCGTCAGCAGCACCGGTGGCAAACTGTCCCTGGGTCCGCCGGTAGGAGGAACGATGGAGGCGCAACTGGATTGCATGGCCAGCAGCCAGGAGGTGAAAAGAATAATCGCTATGAATGGAATGAGCCGGGTCAACTTAAGCATTGGCAGGAATTTCGTCCTCTTCTTCAATCTCGTGAAGGTGAGTATATAGTTCGTTTGTCTTGATGAAGTTGCAGTAGTCGCAATCGGGTTTGCCACAACCCGTATAAAACTGGCGGTTCTGGATCTTCTGCCAGGTGTCGGTGATCTGCCTTGTGACGATGTCAATTTCTTCGGGAGTGATCACCAGCTTCTCTTTCACATAACCCTTCTTGCTGTCGGGCTCGATGAAGTCGAACTCCACACTTGTGGCTACCCAGCCGCTCTGACCTGCATGGTCGACCAGCAGTTTGTAAAATACCGCCTGCCGCCAGTAGTCGCCGCCATTTGGATCGTCAGGATTTGGCCGATGCAGTTTTTTCATTCTTTTATCGGTGTTGCCGGTCTTGTAGTCCACTACATTCACCTGTTTGTTGTTGAATTCGAGTTTGTCGAGCTTGCCCTTTACTGGCACCCCATCGATCACCACGTTGCGGATATTGCGTTCCAGCACCACCACCTTGTTCCATTGGTGAATATACTGGTCATAATAGTCTGACAGTATTTTATGACCATATTCCGTGCGTCGGTCGAATGCCTCCTTGAGAAAACTTTCCCGGTTGCGGCGCATGTGCCATTCAAAAAATCCGATCAGTTGATCTTTGGTTGGGAACTGTTCCCTGGGATCATCCTTCATCACTTCAAAGAAGCGCTGAATGGCGTAGTGGACGGCGGATCCGAATGCCGCGTGTTCATTTTTCGGCGAAGGAATTCGGATCAGGTTCTTGAAATAAAATTCGAGCGGGCATTTGAGATAGGTGTTCAGCGCGGTCACACTCATCACGAATTTTTCGAGCAGTCTTGTGATGAAGTCGGCCTCGAGTTGGGCGATCTCAGGTGCGGCGGTATCAATAAAAAGTTGAGCCTGGAAGTCGGCCATCAGGTCAGCAGGAATATGCACTTTTTCGATCTGATGATCGTGTTCGTCGCGGATCTCTTCGATGAATTGGGTGGGCTCCAGTCCCTTGCCGGCATTGTCGAAGTTGGCATAGCTGATATAAAGCGTTTTTTGTGCGCGGGTGATGGCCACATAGAAGAGGCGGCGTAATTCTTCATGGTCGCTGGCCATGGGTTTGGAAGAAAATACCGTGTCGGGGATCGCAAAGGACGAATTGGGACTTCTCTTTTTCTCCCAGAGTTTGGCATTGCAGCCGGCAAAAAATACGTATTCGAATTCAAGGCCCTTAGAGCCGTGCGCAGTCAGCAGATTTACGCCCTTGTCGGTGCCACCAATCTGCACCAGCGGAATCCGTATCCTGTTTTCTTCCATTTGCTGGATCGTCCTCATGAATTCAGCGAGAGTGAGGTCGGGCTTACGACGAGTTTCTTCCTTTACGAAGTCGAAGAGCGCGGTGAGCACCTGCAGGCTCCAGATCTTCTCATCGCCTTGCATGACCTGCGCGAGTATACCGGTATTCCTGATGATGTTTTCCAGCAGTGACTGCAGGGTCATGTTCAGTGTATCGGAGATCAGCTGTTCCAGCACTGCTCCTGCTTTTTTCAGGTTGGGATGGATGCCCGCGTCGAAGAGGTCGCGTGGCGGCATGTTGGCGCGTTCGTGTAATAACCTCCTGATAGAAGTTCTCTTGTCGCTGAACTGTCGTTCCGCCACTTCCACGGAAAGCTTGGCGATCTCGATCGGTGGGATGTTGAAGAAGCTGGAATGCAGGATACGGAACAGCATCTCGTCGCCACCATAGGGCGCGTCGAGTTCAGCGGAGATGTAATCGAAGATGGAGATGATCTTTTGCGCGAGAGGAATGTCGAAAAGGTTCAGACTTCGTTTACTGTAGGCCGGTATATTTCGGAAGCGGAAGAGTTTGCCGAGTTCTTCGCCGTAGATGTTCTCTTTATAAATGACGGCGATCTTTCCCGGCTCTGTGTTCGCCTCAATAAGTTTTTCCACTTCGAGGGTGATGCCGATCATTTCCTGTCTTTGCGATTCATACTCCCTGATGATGGGTGGATGCTTCAGGAGGCTGATCTCGGGGTGACTGGACACCAGATTCTTGGTAAGCCCTTCCATTTTACTTATCAGCCTTTCCTCATTTTTCGAAATCAGTGTTTTTGATATGTCGAGGATGGGTTGGGTAGAACGATAGTTATGGGTGAGGACTACCTTGAACAGGTCGGTAGAATAGCTGGTGACGAAGCGTTCCATGTTTTCCACGTTGGCTCCCTGGAAGCGGTAGATGCTCTGGTCGTCGTCGCCGACAACAAAGACATTGGGTTTTTCCCAGAAGTTGATCAGCAATTGCACCAGTTTGTTCTGCGAACCGCTGGTATCCTGGTATTCGTCGACCAGCACATACTGGAAGCGTTCCTGGTAATTTCGGAGCAGGGTTTCGTTTTCCTGGAAGCTTTGAATCACCCAGTTGATCATGTCGTCGAAATCATAGCGGTTGTTGCGGTGCATCAACGCCTGGAATTTCGAGTATTCATTTACGGCTGCGGCCAGCTTGATCATCGGTTCGGTGTCGCGGGCGATCCAGTCGACGCGGAGGTCGCCTTTTTTGAAGGAGCCAGAGGCTTTTTTAGCGATGTAAGCCGCACGGTTGGGCAGGTCGGCGAGGTATTCTTCTATGCAATTCAGGATATAATCGGGCGACCAGCCTTCCTGTTTCATGGTGGAGAAAAGGTTGAGCAATCGGTTCGTTTCCCAGTAGGCGTCGGAGCGATATCGTTTCAGCGGGTGGTCCTTGGGGAAGGCGTCGATGAGTTCCTGCATCAGTTCGATCTTCTCCAGTTCGGAGATGGGATCCAGTTCCTGTTTTTCGAAGTAGGAAAGATTTTCCTGGATGATGTCGTTGCAGAAGGCGTGGAAAGTGTAGATGTTGACCTTGTAGGCGTCGGAGCCAATGAAATGGATGAGGCGGCGGCGCATGGCAAGAGCACCCGCGTCGGTGTAGGTGAGGCAGATGATGTTGGAGGGAGAGGCGTCTGTTTCCAGCAGGATCTTGCCGATCCTGGCGGCCAGGATCTGTGTTTTACCCGTGCCCGGACCCGCGATCACCATTACGGGACCATCGATACGGTCGACGGCCTGTCGCTGGTTGTCGTTGAGGCGGGCATATTCCAGGTCGAACTGCTGTTTTAGCTTGTCTCTGAGAATCATGCCGCAAAGGTATTAAAGGGGGCAGGTTAAACTTTAAAAGTTAAAAGTTAAAAGTTAAATCTTTTCCAGGGCCTGGCCTCTAATCTCTGAATACTGGTCAGGCGCTATGCTCTGTCTTGTAAAGAAAAGCGTTCCGGGTTCTCGACCAGGAAATGGCGATTGGAACTGATCTTCAGCGGGAACTGATATTTTAGTTTGGAGAATGCTCAGTGCATGAAGAGGTATTGCAGTAAAAAAATTACAATCGCTATGTTCATAATAATAATGATAGCTAATATGCTATAGATTTCTGACCCATATATTCCGGTAACTGATCGGGGCACTGGGATCGCCATGTGCCTGAAAGCGGATAGCAGCAGAACCGCGTTTTTTATAATCGGGATCGTCAACCGGATAACTTAATGGTGGCCGCAGTTCCACATTATCCTGAATGAGAATATTATTATGAAATGCAGTCATTCGGGCCGGCCTTTTCAGGGTGCCGTCGTCATGGAATCTGGGCGCTTTCCAGACCATGTCGAAACTTTGCCATTCGCCGGGTTTCCTGCTCGCATTAACCAGGGGCGCATATTGCTTATAAATTGCCCCCGCCTGACCGTTGACGTACGTTTTATTTTGGTAACTATCCAACACCTGTAATTCATAAGCGTAATCATTGGCAGAGATGGAAACCAGAAATATCCCGCTATTGCCGCGCGACTGGTCCTTGCCAGCGATGTCTACTGGAATGAGCCATTCAACATGAAGTTGATAGTCGATAAATTTTTTCTTTGTCTGAATATCACCGACTTTTTTATTAACGGTCATTGTGCCGTCGCTGACGATCCATTGCGCGGAAAGCGAATGATCCTTACTCGACTCCCACTCATCGAGGTTTTTTCCATCAAATAGAATAATTGCGTCTGACGGAGCGTCAAAAGTAAATTTACCTGGCTTAACTATGCGGGGCTCTGGAGACCAGATCTCTTTATCAGGGGAGATCAACTGCTGGGAAAATTCCGATAACGAGGACAACATCAGAACAAGAATTAGTCCGGATACCCTGACTACTCGAAAGAAACAAGGCGGCATAATAAGAAATTTTGCTTTCAATAGATTTGGATGGGAACAGAATGATCCGGTTGCAGATTGATTTCCACGGTCGCGATACCCCGCTCGGGATCATAACTAATCGGTGTCATTTTCCCTGATAGTTTCACCCGCGGTTTATGTTTCGAGATAAGCTTTAATCGGCAAACGCCTGCACCAACAAGCTTTGCCTTGATCATATTATTTCTCTTTGTATAATTGTGAAGTTCGATACCAGTTCCCTCTGATATGAATATCGGATTTGGGTTGGTACCAGTCCGGGTGACAATCACTTTGACCCGAGCCTTCGTTGAATAGAGATCTGCTGGAAGTTTATTGGAGCCCCTGATCACCGTTCCATCAATTTGGATCGACTCGATAAACCTACCGGTGCCCTTCATCTCTATATCAAACTTTTTGCCCAGATAATTTAACCCCGCCAAAGTCAGTTCTTCTCCACTGTATGGATAAAAGGTAATTCCACCGACATCTGTTCCCACTCCGACCACTCCATGCAGTGCGGCCTGATACCAGCCGCGCATCGAATAGGCCTGCCACGTACCCTTTTGCGAAGTCCAGCGGTCAAATTCCGGCTCATCCGTTTCTATGTAGTAGGAGATGCCTTCCGGAACCGTCAGATGTTTTGTCCAATAGCTCACCCATTTTATCCATTGTTCTACAAGCTGCTTCTGATCATACGCATTGACCACTCGCATGAAGTACTCTCCTGTGACAGGCCACCAGCAATGGAGTTGATTCGCATCCATGTCATATGAAGAATTCCAAAGCGGGATCTCCCGAATTCCCATCGGCGTAACTGCGTTTTTTTTGAAAAACTCCAGACAGTCACCGTTGATGCTGTCGGTAATGTCAGCGCAATAATTATTTTCCCACCGGATTGCACTGGCGCTGTAAGAATCACGCTGCTGAAGCGTTTTCGAATCAATTGAAGAAACAATGAACTGCTTCCCGGGGTTAAAAAACAATGACGTAAAATGGGCTTCAAATCTTCGGATGATGTCGCCCGCATTCCGCTGCTGTTCTTTATCGCCAGTCATTGCTGCCATCCATTCCATCGATCGGGCTGCACAATAAAAAACAGTGTTGTTGAACCCGCTGAGGTCGTCCCCCGTCTCTTTCATCGCTTCCGGGAAATCAGGAAAAAGGGAACTGCCGGAACAAAATCCCGTTGCCGCCACTTCGCTTTTCGCAATCCGATTAAAGATAGTTTTCGCAAACGGATAATGTTTTCTCAGGGTCCTGATGTCCTTTGTGTTGGCATAATACAACTGAAGCAGCGACACATACATTCCCTGGGCAGGTAAGGCGCTGATGCTGGCCACACTCATATCGTAGTTGAAAGCATGGCCAATACCTTTGACGCTGTCGGCCGTGGTTTCATAAAATTCCAGCATGCTCTTCATATGCTCCACATCACCCCAGTAGGCCGTTGCGTAGTTACTTGTCATTCCATCCCAGCCCCAAACCCAATAGTTGGATGTTTTTGCGCGCATTGCCCCGGGCATGTCAATAATCTTTAATGCCTCATGATACATGGGTGCCAGGCTTATAAAATTATTCAGCTCCGGATATGGGCTCTGCAAGGAAGGACTGTTCGCTGCTACTTTTTCATATCTTTCAAACTGTCTGTGTATCAACTCCCCCAGGCTCTTGGTGAGGACATGATTTTTGTCGACCGTTAGGGCGTCCTCTTCCCCGATGCTGATGCAGAAACTATAAGTCTTGCCCGCTTCGAGCAGCGGGCTTTTCAGCATGTGTTTAACGTTGATCTCACGCACCGAATGTTCTATCGGAAAATCTGCCCCGATCACACAATTCTTATGCGCAGTTTTTTCGTTTTCCTTCGGCGTGGTAAAAAGAAAACCGCCTTCCAGAGTATTGGAAGATTCAGAGAATTTCCAATCATCCATTTTTCGGAGCACTCCACCGTCAGAAAAACGCAGGTCGTCCCTGCTTCCTTTTGTTAATGCGAAAGCCTCGAAGAATTCCATTTTGAATCTTGTATTGTCTGGAATATTCTCGGGAACTGTCACCTGGATAACAATCGACCCATTAATAGCCATAACACGATGTCTGATTATTGCACCCTGAAATGTCCATTGCGATTCGATACCAAACGGCCATATGCTGCTGTTACGGTATTCTGGTTTGTATGTTTTATTATCACATTCCAAAAAATATCGGAATCCATCCCAAAGCTGTCGTAAGAAAAGCGTTGGCAAACCCTGCCCTTTGAGTGTACTGTAATAATCCACTTGTGTAATACCCAAATCGTCCATACTGAACGCAAGACGGTTGTCAGCAAACCATCGTGGTATTTCGGGTATCCCGGTTTCACAATAGATCACACCTTTGAGTACGGTATATGAAACATTTTGGGTTTGAGAGATTGAAAGTTCCGGTGTAAGCAGTAAAATGGTTATCCAAAGTATGCTCGCCTGACTAATGAATCTAAACATTGATATCGATTATAATGACGGCGGTTTCCGAAGTTAGCTTCTGCTCTCCGGTAATCTAAAAGACTTTTCGCCGTTCAATATGAAGTGCTGATGGTTTGTGAACTTATCGTGATTGGTCTAAGGCCAAATACTAATTCCAATTGTCGGAGATGGGGCCGAGGTCTTTGTTGGTGTCTATTTCTATTTGTGGTATTGGAAAGAAATAGTGTTTGTCCTGAACATTCGGCGATCCGAATGTGGCCTGCGTCTCAATATTCATAACGTCTTTTAGAATCCCCCAGCGTTTGAGATCATTGTAGCGGATCTGTTCGCCCATAAATTCGATCTGTCTTTCGCGTTTCAGCAATTCAAAAGCCTGATCTGCAGTGTATGAGCCGAGGTATTCAAACGCACCGATACGATTGCGTATCTGATTGATGTAGCTAATTCCCTCGCCTACATTGTCCAGCTTAATCTGGCATTCGGCTCTCATTAGCAAGACATCGGCGTAACGCATCAGACGAATATTGTTACCAGAATGAATCCCATTCTCAGATGGCTTGTTCTCTTTATTTGTCCCCTTGCGATACCAGTATCCGTTGCCCGCAAAATCAAAATTCTTAATGCCTTCTGAACAATTATCGCAAAAGGTATTGTCTCCAATACCGCCGTAAAAAGTAAGTGGTGCCCGTGAGTCGACATAAGCGTTGCCGACTTCGTCCTTATACTGGAAATCGGTTACCCTGCGTGGTTGGAATGCCCAGTTGCTCCAGTCCGTCCAGCTGTACAATTGTGCATGGCCATTTTGTCGGCCGGGATTGCCGTTTTCTTCGGGATCACCGAACATAGAAGATCCAGTATTTGTCCCGGGATAGTCGAATGACTGAATTTCAAAAACACTTTCCGAATTGTTTTCATCGGTTTCTCCGAAGTTACTGTCCCATTTGTCTCCTGGCAGAAGACTGTATTTCCCATCCATCTTCGCGAATTCAGCATCTGCTTCAGCATACTTTTTATTGTATAAATACAGTTTTCCAAGAAAACCTGTCGCCGCGCCCCTGGTTGCTCTTCCAAGAAATTCGGGCGGCCATACGTCCGGTAATAATTCCTGAGCTTTTTTAAAATCTGCTTCTGCCTGTGCCCATACCTCTTCAGCGGGAACACGTGGCGCGTCGCCTCCATCCTCGAAAACATAGGAAGTTCTTAGTGGCACACTTCCCAGTGAAACGCAAGCTGACTGTTGGCCCAGCCACGCAGAAAATATGCGTCACCGAGCGCATGCGACACCATTTCATCGTTTCCATGGGCTGCGGTGTATTGATCGCCTTTAAATATGACCAGGTTTGAGCGCAGTATCATTCGATATAATAACCTCCAGAATTGCCAGATGGGCTCGGAGGAATTATTATGCTGATAACGCCATAGCAATTGAATGTATGTTTCTCCGGTTGAACTTGGCCTTCCATCAAATTCATTCGCAAGTCCGTCAAACATTTCCGGCAGCCGCCAGGTAAATGCGCTGTTAGAAAAGAATGATGAGTAGATCGCTACTGCCCCCTGCTGAATTTCTTCAGGGGTGTTGAAATAGCTTTCGATGCTTTTGCTATTTGGATCCGGATAATCCATGATTTTTTTGTTGCATGATCCAACGAGTAACATACTCAGGATGAATGCGCAGATTCGCAGATAAAATATTTTCTTCACAACAATAGTTTTAAAATGATTAAAGGGCGACTTGAAAACCGACTACGAGTGTTTTTGGTCTGGGAAATCCAAGTCCTTCACTTCCTCTATGTAAATTCGAACCGCCGACCTCAGGATCGTATACAAATTTGTTCTTCGTGAAAGTAAAGAAGTTGCTAGCGCTGACGTATGCCCTCAAATTGTCGAAGCCAAACCTTTTTGTTATTTCTTTATTGAGTGAATACCCCAGAGACAATTGCCTGATCTTAGTGTAGTTTCCCCGGGTTTAGCCGCAACGTTGATGGCCGGTTATTTTCGGCAGGGTCGCCGATGACCGCCCTCGGTACGATCCCATTTCCGGACTCCGTCTCGCTGACCCAGCGGTTGAGAACATAGGTGCTTTGATTTAGCACATAATTGCCACCGCGGATCCTGTCGTAGCTGGCATCATAACTTTTGGAACCTGCCAGGCCCTGAATTAGTATATTGAAGTCAAACCCTTTGAAGTCCAGCGTCAGATTCAAACCGAACAGATGAGGTGCGTGCGGGCTTCCGATATAGGTACGGTCGTCATTTGTTACATGACCGTCACCATTGATATCAATAAATCGAACGTCTCCCGGTTTTGTTGTGGCGAGCTGGTATTGAGAAAAGCCTTTTCCAGCCGCTGAACTATTTGCAGCGTCGAGCTCTTTCTGGTTCATAAAAATTCCGTCGGCGACAAAACCGTAGAAGTATCCGATAGGATGTCCAATATCCGTACGATTGATAGCATCCAGGTATGACCCATCGCCCAAAGAAGTCACCTCGTTTTTATTATGTGTGTAGTTGCCATTAATTGCGTAACCCAATTGGCCGATCCTTGACCGGTACCCGATGGCAAGTTCAAAGCCTTTGTTTGTCATACTTGCCGCATTTACTGTGGCGCTTCCGCTTTCAGTGCTGCTCCCATACCCCAATGAAGTGGCGCGGGGTACCGGGTACAAGATGTCCCTGGTGTTTTTATTGTAGTATTCAATCGATAAGTTTAGTTTGTTCTGAAAAAAAGCGAGGTCGAGTCCTACGGCACTTGACTCCGTGGATTCCCATTGAATGTCGGACGAGGCGTTTTCCAAAATGGTAGCCCCGTTTACCCGCGCTCCGTCTGCTCCGAATGGATAGTACACATTATTGGTGTATACCCGTGAGACATACCTGAAGTCACCGATATCGTCGTTGCCTGATATACCCCATTGCAAACGAAGTTTCAGCTGATCAAAAACATTAAGCTGTTTGATAAATGTTTCTTCGTGCAATTTCCAGGCGACGGCAACTGATGGAAATGTGGCCCAGCGGTTGCCAGGTGCAAAGCGAGGTGAAGCATCTGTTCTCATATTCAGGGTAAGCAGATATTTGTCATTAAGCTGATAATTGATACGTCCGAAATAGGAGAGATAGGCATACTTTGAAATGGCATCTTCGATGACCAGGTTTGTGGGCGCGGTTAGCACACTGTTAATGGCAAGATCCAGACCCTGACCACGGATGCCTGTTCGCCCGCCGGCAGAACCATTCTGCCAGGTATTTCCCACCATTACAGAAAAATCATGAAGGCCGATGGATTTCTGATAGGTAATATATTGTTCTATCAATGGAGAAAAACCCCAATAGTTTCCCTTCGATAATTTGGTAGGAAGCAGGGCATTGCCGGCGATTCCTCCGGTGTAGGAATCATTGGAATTTTGAGTAAGCCCAAATTCACCACTCGCACTCGCCTGAACTTTATAGGTGAGTCCTTTCAACGGTTCAATCTCGGCCCATAAAGCAGCCTGGTAATTAATGCCGCGGCCCTCCAGGTGGTTATGTACCGCGGTAGTTATGGGGTTCGAGAATTCTACAATGTCAGTGTTACGGTCTGAAAGGGAATATTCGCCACTCTCATCTTTTACCGGAAAGTACTGCGGAGCGTTGATCGCATGATCCATGTTGCCCGGATTCCCATATTCGCCTCCGCCTTTGTATGACCTGTAGTTGAAAGCAAAATTGTTTCCGAACCTCAACCATTTTTTAATATTATAGGTATTCTTGAGCCTAAAGTATAAATTATCTTCTTTTAATCCGAGAAAGGTGGGGTTTGCATTTTTTCTGTAACCCATGCTAACAAAAAAAGTACTCTTGTCCGACCCACCCGAAAAATTGAGATTCAGTTCGCGGTTGTGCCCGGTCTTGAAAACCTCGTCCTGCCATTTGGTACGGTCCTGTCGGATTTCATCAGATAACACTTTATCAGTAGGCGTTGTTCCGGATTTTTCCAGGATGTCCAGCACATAGTCACCGTATTGAGCTCCATTGAGGACATCAAGCTTTCGTGGTACCTGTGAAATGCCTTCATAGTAAGACAGACCTATTTTCATCGGACCTCCTTTGCCGCTTCTCGTGGTAATCAGGATAACCCCATTGGCTCCACGCGAACCATAGATGGCGGTTGAAGAAGCGTCTTTCAGTATCTCCACGCTTTCGATATCATTTGGATTGATTGCTGCCTGGTTGCCTCCGATGAACCCGTCGATGACAACCAGCGGATCGGTGTTGTTGAAGGTTGTGATGCCGCGAACACGTATCGTGCCTTGTGACACGTCAACGCCGGCTGCGCGACCCTGGATCAGCGAGCCGATGTCCGACACTTGACGATCTCCAAGATCCTTTTTACTGATCGAGGACACTGAACCGGTGAGATCGCTTTTTTTCACTGAACCATAACCGATCACCACAACATCATCACTGCGGTCTAATTTTTCTTTCAGCACAATGCCCATGGTATTCGATTTGGAGATGGGCACCTCCTTGCTTTCGTGACCCACGGAAGAAATGACCACCAGGCCTCTGCCGTTTGGAACCCGTAGTGAAAATTCACCGTTTGTGTTGGCAGATGTTCCGATGGTTGTACCTGCCACGATGATGGTAGCTCCTGAAACGGGCTCCCCCTTTTCGTCGACAACGGTTCCTCGGACCTCTCGGGTAGTATCCTGTACCACCACCGGCAAGAGGTTAGTTATATTTGGAGGTTGTTTCCTCACCACAACGATTGTGCGATGCTCTATCTCATAATTGAGGGGCTGATTCTTAAAGCAAAGCCTGAGCGTTTCTTCGAGACTTACATTTTTAAGGTCAAGGGTTACCTTACGTGCATCTCTCAATAAATCATGGTTGTAAAAAACAAAATAGCCTGTTTGCTTTTTAATCGCCGAAAAGACCTTTTCAAGCGAAACGTTCTTTCCAGACCAGGTGATGGTTTGGGAAATTCCGTTAGCTCTGGCATTGAGCAGGAACGCTGTTAAAAGGAAAATAGTCAATTTCATGACTAGCAACGTTTTGATTAAAACCTTCCTCCTGGGATAGGCTTGGCAAGCAATTCTTAAATTCATACCTTAGCAATGTTTGGGTTTGATGAACTAATAACTCCGAATA